>NZ_CP109479.1 GCF_036227485.1 Streptomyces sp. NBC_01451 | reverse complement strand
CCATAGCGCTTCGCGCTATGCAAGCGAACAACCGTGCTGCGCACGATTGTTACGCCCCCGCTCCGCGTGAGCGCCAAGACCCTCACTGCGTGAGGCTCCATCAACTTGCCTGCTCCGCAGGCGAGTTGGGCTCGTTCCGCTGCGCTCCACGAGCCGCGACCGCGATGCGGCCGGCGCCTCGCGCGGGCCCGATCCGGGGCCTCCGCTGCGCTCCAGCCCCAACAGTCCACGCCCCACGGGGAACCGTAGGGAAAAGCGGCAACAGTAAGGGAGGTGAGGTGACGGAGTGTCGGGCCGGTAGCGGGATCCAAGGGCGGTGATTCGTTCGAGTGATGGCCAGTTGGCTAAAGTGCTTCACTTTAAAGTACTAGATAGACTCTGGACTCAGCAGGGAGAACAAATTTCGCGAGGAATAGCAACTCACATTCCGACTGCCGCTTTCCAAAGGAAGCTCAGATGCGGAATTCTAAATTGGGCGCGCGGAGGTATCAGGAGCCAAACGCCCCCCGGGTCGGAGGGCGGAACCGACCTCCGGCACCAGCCCCTCCTCGTTGCTACTCGATCTAGCTCGATTCGATTTCACTGCGTGTAGCATTGCGAGCCCCATTAAGCTCACCCTCTACCCAACGGAGTCCTATTCGGGTCTGCGGAATGAGATGATAGAATTCAACATTCCGTTGTTTCATTTGTGATCTAACCTCGTCGTGAGCAGCATAAACGATTATTGATCCGCCCGGGTTCAAAGATGCGGGAAGGGAGGCAGACCGCGCCGAATCTATGCTGGCTCCCCACTCAATATCCAAGTAGTGATAAAACTCCTCTCGCCACTTCTTTCGGTAGCGCAGTCTGACCTCCTGAATGTCGACCGCTTGCCGTCCTCGATTAGCAACAGTGATTGCGTAGGCGCCTTGGAAAGCGGGGTCTGACCAACTCCCAGATCCGTGCCGAATCTCTTCAAGCTGTACTTGGATTCGAGGCCCTGATTGAAGCCAAGAAACTATTTGCCAGCCAAGCGCCAGCGTTGCAACGACTAACGCGAGCCCGGCAATGAGTGGAGTTGTCATTCTAGAATGCTAGCAAAAAAATTTAAGATCTTTGTCGAAATGAGCCGGAAGAGGAAGTATCGCCGCTCTTGAAACCGGGGAGTTTCGCGAAGTTGCCACCCTCTCACTGGCAGCCAGGACAAGTTCTCCGCTCAACAAGTGCAACGCTCAGGCGAAAGATCGGATGAAGATGACAGTGAAGGAACTCCGCCCCCACCAGCGAGAGGCCGTGGGCGCCGTGCTGCGTGCGCTCGACCTACCTGCTCGCTCACTGGTGCCCGAGCAGGGTCTTCGTACGCAGGTACTCATGGCCACTGGGTCCGGCAAAACGCTGGTAGCCACCCACAGCGCGGAAGAGCTCCACGCGGGCCGTGTTCTGGTGATCGTGCCCTCGCTGGATCTGCTCGCCCAAACCGAGGCCGCGTGGCGTGAGGGAGGCCGCAGGGGCCCGATGATCGGGGTCTCGTCCCTGCGGGGTGAGGAGGTGTCCTTCCCCAACACCACGGACGTGGACGAGCTGGTGGAGTGGACGAGGGGCCTGGACAAGGTCACCGTGTACGCCACGTACGCCTCGCTCGGTCTGGGCACGCTGGAGCGGGCGCACGCCGCCGGCCTTTCGGCCTGGGATCTGATCGTCGTGGACGAGGCGCACCGGTGTTCGGGCCGGATCGGGAAGCCGTGGGCGGTCGTGCACGACAACCAGAAGATCCCGTCCCTGCGCCGGCTGTACATGACGGCCACGCCCCGGGTGTGGCAGCTCGGGGACGAGGACCAGGACAGCGCGCCCGGCGAACTGGTGGCGAGCATGGAAGACGACCCCAACTCCCCCTTCGGCAGCCGGTGTTTCAGCCTGACGCTGTCGGAGGCGATCGACCGGGGGATCTGTGCGCCGTACCAGGTGGTGTGTGTGGACATCACCGACACGCAGTTCCAGGCCGCCATGCTGCTGGGTGCCGAGGGCCGTTCTGACGAGATGCGCGGTGCGCGTCTCGCTGCTCTGCAGACGGCGTTGGTGAAGGCGTCAGCGGAAGAGGCCTTCAAGCGCACGCTCACGTTCCATCACGTCGTGAAGGAGGCCGAAGCCTTCTCCACCGGGGTCCCGGACGTGGCGGCGCAGCTGCATGACGACGATCCGGAGTTGTACCCGTCGACGGTGTGGGCGGACTGGCTGTGCGGCGATCACAAGCCGCTGCACCGTCGGCGGGTGCTCGGGGAGTTCGCCGACCTCATCGCCACCGACGGCACGGTGGCGGAGAAGGCGTTCCTCAGCTCGGTGAAGGTGCTGGGCGAGGGCGTCGACACCCGGAACTGTGACTCCGTGTACTTCGCCGACGTGCGCGGCTCGATGCCCGATCTGGTCCAGGCCGTGGGCCGGGCGCTGCGGATGCAGCCGGGCGAGGGCAAGATGGCCAGCTTGGTCGTGCCGGTGCTCCTGGGTCCTGGGGAGACGGCGGACAACATGCTCACGAGCCGGGCGTTCGGCGGGCTGGCGAAGCTGCTGGAGGCGCTGCGGGCGCACGACGCCCGGATCGTGGAGCAGCTCGCTGAGCAGCAGGCCCCGAGCCGCTACAAGCCCGTCCAGAAGGACGCCAAGGCCAGGCAGGGCGGCGAGAACGGGTCCGGTGGTCCGTCAGCTCCGGCGAAGGCGCTGTTGAAGTTCTCCACGCCGCGTGACCCGGCCGCGCTGGCCGCGTTCATCAACCTGCGGGTCCTCAACCCCGAGCACGAGCACTGGCGGCGCGGCATCGAGGCCGCCGTGCTGTACGCGGGCGAGGCCGGCGATCTGAAGGTGCCGTTCACGTACCGGGTGCCGAAGGGGCCCGAGGCAGTGGCGACGGGATGGCCGGCCTCGCTGGCCAACTTCCCCCTGGGGCAGTGGATCGCAGACGCCCGGCGTTTCTACGCCCGTGGGGACATGGACACCGACCGCGTCCAGCAGCTGGAGAAGCTGGGCATGGTGTGGTCGCACTTCGACGTCGCCTGGGAGGAAGGTCTGTCCGCCGCCCGTGGGTGGGCTGCCGAGAACGGGCACCTCCTGGCCCCGCTGGACGCCACCCACCAGGGCGCGAAGGTAGGCATCTGGCTCAAGAACGCCCGGGCTGCTACCCGGAAGGCTGCCGAGATCGAACGGCGGCGTGCCGAAGGGCTGCCTGTCGGTTCAGTTGCCGGCGCACTGTCGGAGGACCGGCGCGAGCAGCTGGAGGAGATCGACGCCTCGTGGTGCCCGGCCTGGCCCGTGGAATGGCAACGCGCCTTCCACCTCACCCGCCTACACCTGGACGAAGGCGGCGTACTGCCGACCGAGCCGGGTGACGTCCTGCGCCAGGGTGAGGACCTCGGGCGGTGGGTGCGCGCCCAGCGCCTGGGCTGGGACAAGCTCACCGCCGTGCAGCAGTGGATGTGTGAGCAGGTCCTCGGGATCGAGCCCGCGACCGAGGACGAGAAGCCCAAGGCGCGCCGTACCCAGGCCGACAAGTGGACCGCCAACCTGGCCGCCGCCACCCAGTACTACGAGCGTGAAGGCCATCTGATCGTCCCCCGCAAGCACATGGAGACAGTGCTCTCCGAAGAGGGATGGGAACTGCAGTTCCGCCTTGGAGCCTGGATCAGCAACCAGCGCTCCCGCGCGGCGACGCTCTCGCAGGAGCGGATCGAACAGTTGTCCTCGATCAGCATGCGCTGGACGTAGCGCCGCGTCACAAGACCCGCCGATTCCCCCATAACTCTGGTGTAGGGCACCAACTGCCTCTTCGGGGCCCGGGCCAAGTGTTCGGGCCTCTGGCATGCCCGCAACTTTCTCTCCGGCCGCTGCTGTCCGTGCTCCGTTCCGGCACCAGGGGGTGAAGTCCGTTACGCACGACGGCACGAGACGGCCGCTCAGTTCGCACCGTGGTCGAAAGGGTGCCGGGGCAATGCCAAGGGATATCTGTGCGACGCTGGTTCTACACCTCACACAGGTACGCCACCTGGTGAGGGCGGGCCGTCCGCGCGGCTTCCCCACGCGGACGATGCCACCACAGGTGTCCGCCACCCAGCCCGCTCTCACATCGCGGAGAACCGCGTGAAGATCCCTACGCCCATAGCTGCTGTCGGCTCCGGCCTGGGCACCACCGCCGTCGGCATGCCCTGGCCGATTGTGGTCCTGTGTGTCTGCGCCAACATGGTCCCGTCCGTCCTCGACTATCTGGCTCACCGGTACCGAACGCGGCGCCAGTTCGACTTCGCGGACAAGCTTCTGGAGACGACGAGCAGTCTCCCGGTGCGGAACCGTGCCGAGCTGACCCGCGATCTCACCCAGGTCGTCGCCCAGAACTCCTGCACGACTTCACCGGCCGGCCCGGACGGGCCTGCCCCAACTCCACTCACCGTCCTCGACAACCCGCCATGACTGATTGACCGCCGTGGCCGGGCGGGACAGGACCCGCTGGCCGCCCCCGCTCGGGCACCCCGCACCCCCCGCACCCCTCGGT
The DNA here is from genome assembly GCF_036227485.1 of Streptomyces sp. NBC_01451. Lineage (NCBI taxonomy): Bacteria > Bacillati > Actinomycetota > Actinomycetes > Kitasatosporales > Streptomycetaceae > Streptomyces > Streptomyces sp. NBC_01451. Next base: position 10,262,137 of record NZ_CP109479.1, on the reverse strand, counting down.
CCCCTACGAGTGCAGTGGTTTAATGCCCTGTCGGTACGCCCCTCTCTCCGGGCCTCGGAGCAGGTTGAGGTAGGCGCGGCGCGGGCCAGGTGGGATCCCAGCGCCAGTCGCCCCAGGTGCCGACGTCCGCGAAGGGACCGGAGCGCTCCTCGATCATCGCGAGGACCTGGGTGCGGGCGTCGTCCACGGCCTGGTGCTCGGGGTCGGTGATGATGCCGAGCCGTCGCACGTGCGCGTACTCGTCTTCGTCCTTCCACTGCCACAGGCTCAGGTCGGGGTCGACGACCAGGTCCACGGTCAGGTCGAAGGTGTCGAACCCGTCCGTCCTGCGACAGGTGGGGTGTTCGAAGTTCACATACCAGTTCCGCATCCCGGCGAGTGTGTAGAAGGCGTTGATGCTGAACCATGCGGTCGGCGGCTTCCACAGCAGCAGCTCGGTTTCCTGCCACCGCCTGTCCTCGAGTTCCCACTCCCCCGCCGCTATCGCCTCGAACGCCTCCGTACTCACCGAACGGTCCCCGTCGGAACGGGCCTTGGCATACAGGGCGGGCCAGCGGGCCTCCGCTCCCGGCACACAAGCGGTCACCAGAGCCTCACCCGTGTCGGAGACGACACGCAGCGCCTGCTCGCTCCACACCCGCCCACTGCGGTACACGTCGCGCCGTACGACCGTCTGCCCCGTCTCGAAGCCGCGCACCCGGTTCCTCCTCCGTCCCGGCCGGGGCCCCTCGCACAGCAGCTCCAGCGTGGTCGCCACCATCAGAAGGGTGGCTCGTCGGCGTACCCGCCCGTCGACGGGGCGGATGAAGGCGGGGTGGTGGCCCACGGGTCATCCGGATTCGCCTGCGAGGGAGTGCCGCCCCACCCTCCGGTCGTTGCAGGCGGAGTACCGCCCCACCCTCCAGACGACCGCGACGGCGGAACCGCTGACGGGGTGGGAGGTAGCTCGGGCTGGACCTCGTCGATGTCGTCGTAGAGGAGCTGACGCAAGTGCTGCCGACAGGTGGTCGGATCGCCGTCATCGTTCCAGTCGCCGGGCTCCTGCCATCGCCTGCGGTCCGGATCCTGATTGCCCATCTCGCACAGGGCGCGCAGGACCGCGTCGACCCGCTCCCACCTGGCGATCGACTCTCCGCGCAGAAGCCGACGGATCGTCTCCCGGCTGACGGGAAAGGCATCGGTCATGGACCGGGTGGTCGCCGCGACGCGGGCGAGTGTAGGACGGCCGGCTTCGGTGTAGTGGAAGAACAGCTCTGCCACGAATGCTCGCCTGGTTCCGGGAGGCAGTTCGTCAGGACCGGGCATGCGCATCATCTGAGGCATCCGCCAACTCTGGCACGTCCAGGCCTCCTTCGACCTGTAAAAACCCGTACTGGCTAGGCATGACACCCCATATAGGCATGTGATGCCCCGTGTTGGGGTCATGAGGACTTGCAGTAACTCGCTTTGATGTCGTTTCAACTCGGGTGGACTTGTTTCGACAACTAGCTGTTTCCGCTGGTCAGAGCATGTTCGGAGGTGGTTTTGTTGCTCTCGTCCACCCCACGAGACCTCAAAAATCTCAAGGAGTGGACAACGGCACAGTCGTCGCCGGAAACGGCGACGGCCCCCTGGGGCACAGGGAGCCGTCTGCAGAAGACCGAACATCCCCAATGAAGGAGAAGCCCATGTCCAAGCCCGAGAGTAAGGGCAACAGCCCGGACCCGGAACCCCTCCCACCCCGGTGGATCCGGCGAGCCCGGCGGCTGCGGAACGAGGCAGGGCTGCACCTGCTCCGAGGCGCCGCCACCGCGGTCGGCGGCGCCGTCGTCGCGTACGGCGGCCTCTGGATCCAGTCGCGCTGACAACGGCCGGACAGACCCGAGCATGGCCGGCGGCAGCCTGTGCGGTCGTCGGCCCCCGAATGGTGGCCCTCAGCCTCCCAGAGCAGGGACCGCGTAGACCGGCTGCCCGGCGGCCAGCTCCGGCCCGCTACGGCCCGGCTGTCAAAACCCCTTTCGGTGGCCGGGCTTTCATCTGTCCGGGCGGTAATGCCGCAGAACCCGCACCGGTCCGTCGCTCGGCCCGGCAGACTGCCGCCATGCCCCGCACCAAGCAGACCGTGCAGTCCTACCCGCCCGGCAGGAAGTGGACCTGGTCCAGCCACCAGAGCGGCCACACCTGGACTGAGGAACTGGTCCTCTACCCCGAGGTGGACGGCAGCAGCATGTCGGACGACTACCTGCCCGATGAGGCCACCGCCACGGAGTTGTGGCGTACGTGGGTGGACCGGTACGCCGTCACCTACCACCCGGAGGATCCGGATCGATACCGGCTGGGTGAGGTGCCGATCTACTGGTCCGTCACCCTGCCCACGGTGACCGGGGTGTTCGAAGCGGCCCCACACACGGCCAGCGTGCTGTCCGAGGACTTCCTCACCCACTACACGCACCCCACCGCCGCCGACACCGGGGAGCGGCTGAACTGGGCGCGGCTGCCGGTCCTGGACCGCAGGTGGAATGCCACTGTGGCGGACAAAGGCGGCTTCATCCAGGAGGCCACCGGGTGGAAGCCGGCCGCGCTGCAACCGACGATGGACTATCTCCGTATCGGGGCAGCAGCCGGCCTGTACGTCCCCGATGTGTCCTGACCGGAGCCGACGGCCTTCAGGGAAGCCCATTGAGCGAGCAGCGTTCCGCTGATCCGGGCAAGTTGTACACGTGCAGCCGGCAGGCGTCCGCCGTGTCCCCACGGAGGAGTTCGGGGACGTCGGGCACTGCGGTATCGGGGGCACAGCGTGTCGGCCCGCGCTGCCGTACCCGTGGTGCGGGGCCAACGACCCGCATGTGAAACCGGGGCCGCCCGTTGTCCCGTGTACACGATCCGGTCGCCCGTACGGGAACCTGGGGAAGCCCTTGGATCAGGTGCTCACCTCGGTGATGGCGTCCGCGATCAGGACGGGCAGGTGGTTGATCGCCCGTTCCAAGAGCCGCTCGATCGGGACCGTGTGCGGGCTGGCATCGACGTTGATGTGCTTGCCCCAGGCCGCGGGCTCGTAGCGGGCAAGCATGGACAGCGTGTACAGCACGGCCCACCAGGCCATCAGCGGGTGTAGATCCCGCTTCATCGAGCCCAGGACCGGCAGGAAATACCGGCCCCCGGCGTAGCCGCGGGCCAAGGCCCTCAGGTGGGCCTGCCGCTCGGCCATGGTCGCCATCCCGTCGAACCCCGTGCCCACGCCCTCTGGTATCAGCCAGTTCATCGACAGCTGGCCTCCACCGTGGTCGTAACGGACGTAGTTCGGAAGCGCCGCCGCTCCCACATTCGAGTAGCTCTCGTGCTGGGCGACAGCCGGGTACGCAGTCAGAAAGTCGGCCAGCGCCTCACGGGTGCCGGCCTTGACGATCCGGTCGGGAATGTTGCACACGAACACGCTGAGCAAGGAGTGGTCGCCTTCGTCGACGCTGGCCTCGCTTGTGTGCAGCGGGGTGAGCCGGTCCCTGCTGGTGAGCGGGTAGTTGAGGTTCGGGGGCAGCAGGTCCCAGACGTCCTCCAGGCGCAGCGGGTCCATCTCCCACACCGGTGAGTCGAGGACCTTGCTGACCTTCACGAAGCTGCCCTGGGTGCCGGGAAGATCGGTGCGGATCTCGATGTCGGGGAACGGCTCGTGGAACGTCTTGCTCGTAATCCCGTGGGTGTTGAGGCGCCAGTCCTCGCCCTTAAGAGACCAGGCGGCGGCCGTGATGGCGCGGCCAGCCTGGCTGAGGCCGTAGAAGGTCAGGATCGGGCTCGTGGCCGGTCCCACGACGGCGGCGGCACGGAACAGCTGCTGAGCCTGTTCCAGGGCTGCCGAGTACGTCTTGCGGCGGGAGCCGGTATTGGCTCGGGCCGGCGGATTGGAGCGGCTGGCCCGCAGCCGCTCCCACGCCTCATCGGCGTCGAAATCGCTGTACATGGCCACGGACGCTACTGGCTTCCGGGTTGACCGCGCGGGTGAATTTGTGGGGATCACACGAGGTCCAGCACAGTCGGCAGGATCAGAGGGTAGCCAGCGCACTGATGAAGGACTGGAGCCAATCGAGATCGGCCTGCACCGCAGGCCCCTTGATTGCCTCACGCTTGATGCGCTGAGGCCTCTCGAGCCTCGTCAGGTCTCCCTCATGAACGATCATGTTGCGACGAAAGGAAATCTCATCAAGGCGTGCCTTGAGGTCCGCCGGCTTGGCAGCGGGCTGCATAGCGGCGGCCAGATTCCGCCAGACGTCCTTCTTGTCCAGCAGCTTCAGACCCTTCTCGATCTGGCCGGACCCCTGGAAGGTCATGGTCAGCAACTGCTCGTTCAGTGCGTTGCGGGCCTGCACCTGCGGCCGGTTCGCGATGCCGTTCTTGCGGGCCGCCACGGAGCCGTCTGCCATGGCGAGCATCTTGCCGAACGTGACGGGGACCTTCCTAAGTTCCTTGGGGAGGGGATGGGCGAAGGACACACTGCGGATCGCCCAGTGCATGTAGGTGTCCAAGGCAGCGACACCGAGGGCGAGCGACGTCCGCCGAATGTCCTCACGGACCAGATCTGCCAGGTTTGGCGCGTCGAGAGCGAGCAGGCCCCGGGCTCGAGCGAGTACGTCGTTGGCGGCATCGAGCGCGGTCATGGGCATAGGCCGATCCTAGAGCGCAACTATGTTGGCAACTCGGTCAGCAGACGCGTAGAAAGGCGGCAGCCGGTCCGATCACACCGGGCCCGAACTTGTCGCGGACCCGGGCGGACGTTCTGTTGAGCTGCCGGACATCCCGGGGGCTGGCGATGAGCTTGAGGACTACGTCGCCGCGCTGTTCCAGGCTTCGGGTCACTACGTGGAGAAGCAGATCGTGGAGTCTGATCCCGCGGACCTCCTGGAGCTCGACATCGTCACCACGGACTACGCGCATGAAGAGGCCGCGCGACGGCTGGTCGAGGTCAAGGGCGGGGGCTGGGGCTGGGGCTACACCGAACTCTTCAAGGTCGTCGGCTGGATGCGGTACCTGAAGATTCCTCGTAGCGCCTTCTTCATCACCCGGTGGGACGATCGAGCGACCGCGCCACGTCGAATGGCGCCGTTGGGGCTGGACGTCGTCTGCTTCGAGGACTTCAACACCGCTCCGGAGCACTTCACCGAGAAGGGCTTCGGAACGTTCACAGAGCCAGAACTTATCGATCTGTGGCGTCACTCCTACGGCGTCGAGCGCAAGTTCGTCAAGTTCATCCATAGGAAGGCCAAGGCGGGTGGCGAGGGGGCCCGGTCGGCAAAGACCTACCACCGGCAGATCAACAACGGCACCTTCTTCGCGCGGGCCCCGGAAGAGTCCCTGGCGATGTTGTACGAGGCGTACGGCGAGCACCCGAAGCTGACCCGCGGCTACGCCGATGAACTCGATGGAGGGACGTTCGACCCGCAGTCGGAAACTGCCAGCAGCGTGAGCTACAAGAGCATGCTTGAGGGGAAGCGCCCTGAACTACAGGCCTGCGCGTACCTTGAGCACCGCGCCCGGCTGTCGATCTTGAAGTCGGCCGTCGACTACGCGCTTGCGCATCCGGACGGCGCGCCGGAGTTCAGAATGTCGGAGGACCGAAATGTTTTCATCTTCCAAGGGCTGACCTATCACACTCTGCCAGCGACGTTCCACAGCGGCATGGCCTGGCTGGGTGAACAACCGAACTTCTGTCGCTACGCGACCTTCTGGCAGCAGTTGCTCTGGGGGTGGGGCGGGTTCTACCTCGATGATCGGGAAGAGCAGGAGTTCGAGTGGATGTCGAGGTACTCCGGCATCCCGGCCGATGAGATCCCGACGGCGCTTGAGGCATTCGACCGCTTCTTCCCCATCCCCGGCGGCTGGTTCGTTACGGCCGGGGAGACCGACGTTCGCATGGTCAAGATGGTGCCCTGGATCTTCCAGGGGATCGGCGCCCACCACCGCCGTGTTCAGTACAAGCTGAGCAAGGAGTCCGGTTTCCCTGAGCTGAACCCGAGCTCCCGATACACCAGCAGCGACCTCGCCAAGCACGTCAACTGCACCGTCGACTTCCTGCTCGATCAGTAGGACGCCAAGCGGTGAAGCCGACAACGAACGAGGGCAGGTCGTCGCGGGCAGGACAGCATCGGGGTTCTTGGTGGAAGGGATCCGGTGTGACGTGGACACCGCCGGAGCCGATGCTGAGCACTCCCGTACCCAAGCCTGATCTGTTGCCGGGCTGGGCGGGCGAGCAGAAGTGGGATGGGTTCCGGGCGTTGGTCTCCGTGGATGCGGGCCGGGCGGTGCTGCGCTCCAGGCGCGGCACCGAGATGAGTCCGGCGTGTCCGGAGGTCGTAGCCGGGGCCGTGCAGCTGCCGGACGCGACCGCGCTGGACGGCGTTATGTGACCTGATGCTGTGTCTCAGGTCGGGATGTCTCGCTGGGCTCCGGAGCGGCTGCCTGAGGGTGGCTACTGGATGTCGCTGGGGGAATCGATGATTTGGCCGTCATCGTCGGTGGTCTGTTCGACGTCGGCGCTGCGGGCGGAGACGGGGGACCCGGTGATGGTTCCGCCCCGGGTCGCGGTCTGTTCGATAACGGCTCCGTCGCGGCCGGTAGCTCCAGATGCCTCGATGCGGCCGTTGTGGTCGGCACGGATGCGGTGCCGGGACCGGCTGGTGGGCGGGCCGCTGGCGAGTGCCAGGAGCGCCAGCCAGGCTCCGGCTGCGGCGAGAACGGCCAGGGCTGCGGCCCAGGTCCAACTCCACTGATCAGTGATCTGGTTGGTGACCACGCCGGTCGCGATCGTGGTGAGGGCGCCTCCGACTGCCACGGTCTTCTGCATCGTTGTCGCCATGGTGGCCTTCCGCCTCGTGCCGTCGCCGTCGAGCTGTCAGAAGGTCGCTCTCCTGACGGTTCACCCTCTGCAGCGTCTGGCTTTATGTCAGATTAGCGGCGTAGGAGCTGTTCGGGTGGAGAGATGCGCGGTCGGGGTGAGCATGGGGGATGTCGGGGAGCTATTCACCGACCGTGAGGCAGCGCTGAGGGCTGTTGACGCCCTGGTGGCCGAAGGCGGTACAGGACGGATCCTGATGCTGACGGGTGTATCGGGGATGGGCAAGTCCACCGTGCTGGCTCGCCTGGTTGCGCGGCCGCCGGACCGCTGGGCGTGCGCGGTGGTCGACGCCGAAGTGCTGGTGTCGGGGATGGTGGTACGGGCCGAGGGCGGGGAGGAGGCCGCGCTAGAGCTGCTGCGCCTGGTCGGTGGCCGGTTGGCCGAGGTGGCGCCGTGGTGGCGCAGGCGCTGGCTGCGGCGGAAGGCGGCGGCGATCGGTGGCGTGCGGCCGTGGCGGGTCAATGTGCGGCAATGGGCCGGGTTCGGTGGCAGTATCAGCCACTCCCCTGTGCAGGTGTCCGCCGGTGCCCTCACGCAGGGCGAGCGGCGCGGGCAGTGGACCGGCCAGTTGGCGGAGGTGGCCCGCGCTGTGCGGCGGCGCCAGCTGGTGCTGCTGGTCGACACCAGCGAGCTGCTGGCCTACTTCGACGACGTCACCGCCGAGCAACCCCGCCCCGGGCGCCCCTACGGTGTCGCCAGTTGGTTCGTCACCGTCCTTGAGGAGTTGCTGGACCAGATGCCGGGACTTCGTGTGGTGCTTGCTGGCACCACCGCCCCCGCGTCGGTCGCAGCCGACAACCGTGACTGCGGCCGGATCGTCCGGGTGGAGCTGGAGCCGTGGGCGCCCGAGGACACCGGCAGGTACCTCGCCCGCCGTGGCCTGTCCGTCGATGCCCAGGCCGCAGTGGCGGTGACTGGTGCTGCGGGAGGGCTTCCCGTCGAGATCAGCTGGCTCATGGACATCCTCACCGGACAGCTCACCGACGGCCACGACCCGGCGTCTTCGTTCGGAGAGCTGGTCGCCGGCCTGGCCGAGCGGGCAGGTCCGGCTCGCAGGGCATGGCTGCGCAGCCACGTACTGGAGCGGATCAGCGACGGCACCTTGCACCTGCTGCACGCCGCCGCCGTCCTGGAAGTATTCACCCCTGACGCCCTGCTGGCCGTGGCACGCGACGGCGACTCGAACGGTGCGGCGAACAGGGAGGCCTTCGCCCGCCTAGAGCACAGCTCCTACATCCGTTCCCTGGACGCAGGTGCCGGTCAGTGGCGGGTGCACACCGTTCTGCGCGGCTGGCTCCTGGAGGCCGCGCGCGATCACGACGCACGGCAACCGCTGCCCGAACGCATCCTTCCGGCCCTGCACCGCGCGGCCGCCGAGTACCACGAAGCCCTCGCCACAAACGACCGGTGGTCCTTGCGCGCTGCCCACCACCGCTTCGCCACCGGCGATAACCGGCACAGTGCCGTGTGGACCGCCCACCTGACCCGCGCACTGGGCACCCAACCACTGGACACTCTGCGGATCCAGGAGCTGGCCGACGCCGCCCTAGTAGGACTCCGTTAGGTTGCTCTGGCTCTTGGGTTTGGGCTGGTGGCGGAGGTTCTGGGCAGGGGGCGGTGGCAGGTGGTGCAGGTGCCGGTCCAGCAGTTCAGCAGGTCCTGGATGGTGTCGAGGATCTGGTAGAGGGTGAGTCCGCTGTATCGGCTTTTGGGGCCAGGCGCTGTTCGGTGAGGAAGGCGTGGGCGGCGGTGACCAGGGTGACGTGGTGGTGCCACCCTGCCCAGGAACGTCCTTCGAAGTGGTCCAGGCCGAGGCCGTGCTTGAGTTCCCGGTAGTCGTGCTCGATGCGCCAGCGGATCTTGGCGAGGCGGACCAGTTCGGCCACCGGGGTGCCGGCGGGCAGGTTCGACAGCCAGTAGTCGGTGGGTGCTTCGGCGCCTTCGGGCCATTCGGCCAGCAGCGTGACCTCGGGCAGGACACCGTCCCACGAGCCCTCCTGCGCGCTCGCGGCGGCCTGGGCCAGACGGCGGGCCCTGACTCCGGCCGGCCGCACCCGCAGTGCCAGGAAGCGTGAGCGCATCGGTCCGCGGGAGCCTTCCCGCCAGGTCACCTCGGTGAACGCCTCGCGCCCGTGACCAGCGGCCAGAACGGACACGGAGGACGGCTTGTCCCGGTAGCGGGGCTGCGGCTTGCGGCCGTTGCCCGACCACGGCGGCGTGACCGGCTCGGCGTCGCAGCAGTGGACGGTGACATCCGAACGGACTGCCACGACATATCCGATGCCCCGGCTGTCCAGGCCGTCGCGGAAGTCGGCGTTCTGCCCGTAGCCGGCGTCGGCCACCACCACCGGCGGCACCAGACCCCACCCGGCCAGCTCATCGAGGGTGTCCAGGGCCAGGCGCCACTTCTCCCGGTGCCCGACCTCATCGGGCACCTGGCAGCGACGCCGGCGTTCGGTATCGCTGTCCCACTCCTTCGGCAGGAACAGCCGCCACTGAAGCGGGACGGAGGCGGTATCGGTGACCGCGTGCACGCTGACCGCCACCTGACAGTTCGCCTGTTTGCCCAGGGCCCCGCAGTACTGATGGGCCACGGCGACCGACATCTTCCCGTCCTTGGGAAACGACACGTCGTCGATGGCCCAGGCATCCGGGCCGATCAGCGGCACTATCCGCTGCGCGATCCGCCGCCGCACCGGCACCGGATCCCAGGTCGACTGGTTCACGAACTGCTGCAGGTTCTGCTCGTTGCCGTCCGGCAGCCGCGCAGCCATGGCCTGGATGGACTTGCGGCGGCCGTCCACCATCAGTCCCCGCAGATAACAGTCACCCTTGGCCCGCTGGTCCTTCCGCGGCACCGAAGAGAACACATCAGCCACGAACAACGCCAACTTCGCCCGAGCACGGTTCACTTCATGTGCGTCCACACACCCACCATGCCGCTGAACACCACCGACAGAAAGACCTAACGGAGTCCTACTAGCCGTCCCTGACCCCTCGGACACGCTGTCCGCGGTCTTCGCGGACGCTCACCTCGCCACCAGCCTGCTGGACTTCCATCGCGCCCAATATCTCTCCGCGCAACACCACGCCGAACAGGCTCTCGCCCTCTATGGGTCCCTTGACGGCTACAGTGAGGCGGTCCACACAGCGGCTCGCCTCGCCGGCCACGCCGCCTGGAAGCGGCCCCGCTACCAGGACTCCGTCACCCACTGGACCACCGCAACCACACCGCACACGCACGGGTCAGACGCGTTGGAGGGAACTCAGTGTGGAACAACCGCCAGAGGCGACAGCTATGCGCTCCGGGCGGCTCTCGCTGAAGCGGTGCTGGCAACCGGCGACGCACCCCGGGCCCGCACACTCATCGCAGCACTCCCCGCGGCATCTCCCGCTGCCCAGCTCGGCCCCATCACGAACGAGGCCCTCGGCGAGGTGGGCACTGGCACGCTCGCAGCCGCAGTCGCGGAGGCGCTGTCCGCGTACTTGCTGCCCGGCGCCCTGCCTGGCGACATGCTCCTCCTGCGTACCCGTACCGCTTACGCTCTGGACGACCACGACGAGGCTGCCGCCTATGCTCTCCACGTCCTGGAGCAGTCGAAGACCAGCGACCATCACACAGCCCTCGCTCACAACGTCCTAGCCCTCATCGCTTACAACTCCTGGGATTTAGAGCAGGCCCGCCAACACATTCGCCAAGGCCTCACCGCAGCCCGCCGCTGCCCCGACCAGAGTTGTCTGGTCCGACTTCTTCTGACCGATGCCGACCTCGCCGACCGCCGCTCAATGTGGGCACTACCGGGCATCAAACGTCAGTCGCCCATTCCACAGGTCACTGTTGCTGCGACACCCGCCGCGCCGACGACCAGCATGTCTCTCACACAGCGCACCGAATCAGCCCACCAGCGCGAACTCGCCGCCAGGCAACGTACCGCTGCGGAGAGTCTCGCCACTCAGCTCAACGACTCTCAGTTGCACGCACAGGCCATCGCTGCCCGTGATCCAGTAGCCGCCCTCACCGTCTACCGTGCTATTGGCGACCTGCATGGGGAAGCCGCCGCCCTGGGGTTGATGGCGGATGTCGCTGGCGAACGCGGCGACCTCGACCAGGTCGAGGAACTCGCCAACCAGGCCCTCACCCTCTACCGCACGCTCGGCAACCGGCGCAGAGAAGCCGACACCCAGGAGACCCTGGCAAGCGCCGCTTATCTGCGCAACGACCCAGACCGGGTCGAGGAACTCGCCAACCAGGCCCTCACCCTCTACCGCACGCTCGGCAACCGGCGCGGAGAAGCCAACGTCCTGGGGCTCCTCGCAGACGCCGCCCTCCAGCGCACCGACCTCAACAGGGTCGAGGAACTCGCCAACCAGGCCCTCACCCTCTACCGCACTCTCGGCAACCGGCGCGGAGAAGCCAACACCCTTGGGGTCCTGGCGAGCGCCGCCCTCCAGCGCACCGACCCCGACCTGGTCGAGGAACTCGCCAACCAGGCCCTCGCTCTCCACCGCGTCCTCGGCAACCGGCGTGAAGAAGCCAACACCCTTGGAATCCTGGCGGACGCCGCCCGCCAGCGCGGCGTCCCCAGCCTCGTCGAGGAACTCGCCAACCAGGCCCTCGCTCTCCACCGCACTCTCGGCAACCGGCGCGGAGAAGCCACCGCCCTGCATCTCCTGGCGGACGCCGCCCGCCAGCGCGGCGATACGAGGACCGCGCGCCACACCCTCGCAGAGGCAGCCGCGCTGTACGAGCAGATCGGGATGGTCCAGCAGGCGGCTTCATGCCGCCAGGAGCTACAACGGTGGTGACACAGGAGATGCACAACTCCGCCCGCTACATGGGCTTGGCATGAGACACGAGCGGCAACTCACATAGACGGCGAGCTGATCGTTTGGGACGCCGCGGGCCGCCTCGCGTTCGAGCGGCTGCAGAACCGGCTTGCCCGGCGCGGGGCCGGGGCGGCCCTGGCGGCAGAGGAGTGGCCGGCCCACTTCGTCGCCTTCGACATCCTGGCCCACCCTGCGGCAGGCCTCCCCGACCTGCGGCCGCGTCCGTACTCGGAGCGGCGCCAGGTCCTCCTGGACGTGCTCGCCGACGTCGGTCCGCCGATCGTGCCGGTGTGGTCGACCACCGACCGGGACGGGGCCCTGCTCTGGTACGAGGCGCTCGAAGGGACCGGTGCGGAGGGGATCGTGGCGAAGCCGCTCCGGTCGGCGTACAGGGCGGGCCGCGTGTGGTCAAAGATCAGACACGCGGACACGGTCGACGCCACCGTGGTCGGTTTCACCGGCACCCCCCGGCATCCGAAGGCGCTCGCCGTACGGCTGCCTGACGGACGCATCGCGCTGTCCCAGCGGCTGACCACGGCGCTCGCCTCCGTCGTCGCCCCGCACCTGGTCCCCCAGTCCGGGCGGGCGGTCCCGACGGCCGGCGACTCCTACACCCCCGCCACCGGTGATGTGGTGGTGGAGGTCGTGGCGGGCACGACCCGGCACGCGGTCGTGACCGTGGTCCGGCTGCGCTGACCGGTGACCATGTGGATCGGCAGCCGAGGGAAACTCTGATCGGGGGGAGAGGGCTACTTGGCAGAATCCGGTGTGTGGGAACAGCACAGCACACATCGCGGCAGCACCTCGTATCCCAGGTCCTGCTCAAAGAGTTCACGATGCCCGAGCCGAAGGACAGTAGCCAGCAGCTGCTCCCGTTCGACCTGCACAACCCCGGACACGTACACAAGCGGATGCCCCCCAGCCGATGCGGCTGGGTCGAGAACTTCGTCGCCGTCGACTCCCCATTCATCGAAGCACTGTGGAACAACGTGGAGAGGCGCGTACGTGCGGCGCTTGCCGCCGTGCACGCCGGCACTCCGTTCGCCGACCCGCTTCACGTGGACGTGCTGCGCGACCTCATCGTGCTCCACAACGTCCGGTCGCTCCACTACCGCGATGTGCATACCGACTCGGTCGAGCGGGCCCGAACGCACCTGGTCGCCAAGGTGATCACCCAGTATCCGGAGCAGCTGCGCCTCGAGGCACTGCGCGAGACGGGCCTGTACCTGTCCGGCCCGGCTGCCCTGGGCGCCTTCGCCGAACGTCTCATCGAACGGTCCCCGACTATGCGCGACCGCGAGAGCGGCAAGCTCTTCCGCACCAGCATCGAGGACACCTTCCACAAAATGCGGGACCTGGCGTCGACGCGGCGGCTGGAGGTGATCACGCCCGAGACGGGCCAGTTCCTGATCGGCGACAACCCGGCCCTGACCCTGTCCATGAAGGGAAGCCGCACCATGTACGGCATGGCGTTCCTTGACGCCCAGACCCTCGTACTTCCCATCGGCCCACGGCACATGCTGTCCTTGGGCGCCGAGGACGTCATGCTCACCGCTTCCCAGTCCTTCGTCGACCGCCTCAACGCCCTGCAGATCCACGCCGCCCACCGCTACGTCTACATGCACCCCGCGAGCGGCCTGGAACCGTTCGTGGAACGACGTGCACAGCGACGACTGGCCGGAGACCGGACCACCTGACAGGCGATCGTCATTGCTGTACCTCTGCGAGGGCCAGCGGCGGCGTGTCAGCCTGCGCATCCGAGCCGACCGGCTGATTCAAGTCCAGGTAGCAGCGCAGCCGTACACCGGGCTGGCCGACGTCGTGCGTCGTGCGCTCCGCTGACGACGTCGCCCACCGGTCGGCGAGCAGCTGCTGGAAGGCGAGCGCGGTGGCGTCGTCGGCGGCTGCGACGTCGACGACGACCAAGCCGGGCCTGCTGACGTGTACCTCGTTGATCGGGTCCATGTACGCCACTACGCCCGGATGTCCGGGAAGGTTCCGGCGGCCCGGCGCCTTCACCCGACCGGGTAGTACCGGGCACGACAGCCACGGACCGGTGCCAGCGACACTGGACGATCAGCCAGATACGAGAACGGCCTGGCTGACGCGCATGAACTCCAGGTAGGCGAGCTTCATCTCCTGCCCGTCCTCAGCCACCATCTCCGCCCAGTCCGCGCGCATAGTATCTGCGGGCCGGTCTGCCAGTTCCTCGCTCGCGAACCGGAGCGTGCTCACGAACCGCTCTGTCATGCGCCGCAGGGTGCCACCCGCGAGCTGGACGGAGTCAGGCCCCAAGAGCGCCAAGTGGCTGCACGCGGTGAGGAGTTTGAACAAGGCTTCCGCGTAGGCCTGCAACGACGCCTCATCCAGCACCGTGCCCGCTTCGAGCTGCTCACGCCGCCGGATGGACTCGACATTGAAGACGGCGTACATGTCCATCACCTGCAGACATGCCTTCTGCCGCTCCTGACGAACCCATTGCTCTTGTGCCAGAGCAGCCTGGTCGCGAACCTGAGCCCGTACGGCGGCCGCGTTCACCTCTGCGCCGATCCGAGCCCCACGTACTGCGGCACGCCCACCAGCAAGAGCACCGACGACCGCGCCAACAAGCCCGGCGATGCCTGCGACAACCGCTGCCCACCCTTGATCCACGCGTTCGAACCTGTCAGAGGCCCGGGGCCCCAGGAGGCGTTTCACCTAACACTGGCCGCATCACTATCAGCGCGGTGGCCACTTCCAGCCGTGGAGGTCAGGGGCTGGGGCCGCCCCCGCCCGCCGCGCCCCAGCCTCCGAGGAAGCTGGACAGGGCGCGGCGTTGCTGATCCTCGCGAGCAACCTCTTCGGTATCCATCCCCAGACCGCGCACCGGTGGGCTCTGTTCGCGCAGGACAGCTGGGCGGACTACCTCGCGGCCTGCGAAGCCACTACCGAATAGCACAGGGCCCGGAGGGCCGACGCACAGTTGCAGAAGCAGGCTGACATCGGTTCAGGGCACCAGGCGTAGCAGGGCGGCGGTCATGGCGATCAGCGTCTCGGCCTGCTCTCGGGTGTAGGTGAAGGTCTTGGTGACCGCGTCCGCGTGCACCGCGCCGCTTGCCTGGTCGTCGATGGCGGAGCGAATGATTGCCCATCGTTCGTCCTGAGCGCGCTGCTTTCTGTCCTTCGCAAACCCGGGCCAGTTCCACCCGCAGTGCAGTTCGATGTACTCCAGCGCCTGACGCACTTTGAGGATCGCTGCGTCGATCTCTTCCGGGCCGCCGCCGAGTTGGCGTTGGGCAGCGCGCAGGAGGATCACGGCCTCCTGCCGGGGGTCGTCCTCGGCGGGAAAGGGCACTGCCATCTCCACTGCCAGCGACTTGCCCAGTCCGGCCAGTTGGTCGCGCCAGCGGCTGGCCGCGACCGAGATGTAAAGCGTGGACTGCCCGGCGCCCGGGTACAGGCCGGCCGCTGCCTGCGGCAGCACTGCTTCAATTTCCAGCTTGAGGTTCAGATCATTGGACCGGCCCTGTTCGAGGGCGATCACCTGGGCGCTGGTAAGGAGGTAGCGCAAGGTCGCGTGACGTACCTCTCCCGGGGTGAAGGGGAGGTGGCAGACGGCTGAGCCGAGCCAGTCGTTGTGGCCGCCAGCCGATACGGCAAACAGGTTCGTGGGCAGGATCATCAGCCGTCCGGCCTTCTCCGGCTGCGGGGTCTGGACCGCGAGCGTCAGCTTGAGACTGTGGGTGCCCGCCGCTTTCTCGATCGTCAGACTGTTGTCGACGAGGGACACCGCCGCTGTCCCCAGTTCGGTGTCGAACCCGATCCGATCCATCCCAACATCCTTCCGTGCAGTCCGTAGTGCCCCGATTGTGACTGCCCGTTCGGTTGTCCGCCGCACGTTTTTGCGCGATCCGGCACAATGCCCGTACGCCCCGGGGCATGGTCGACAGCCTCTGGGAGTATCGAGGCTGGTCGGATCGCCTCTCAGGCTTGCAGGAGGACCTCATGGCGAACTCGTCCCAGCGTGGCCGGAACCTGGTCAGCCTGTACCTGTTCATCGACACCAACACCCTGATCGGCGCCCTCCACCGGAACACCGCAGCCGATGAGGCGGCCAGGGAGTTGTTCCGTCTCTGGGAGACGGGTTGGATCGGGTTGGCGCGCACGGACACGATGGACACGGAGCGCTTCGAGGGCCAGGACGCCGAGACCCGGGCCCAGCGAGAGGAAGAGGCCGCTGATCTCCCTGAAGCCCTCGGCCCGTTTGTCTTCGATCATTCCCGCTTCGATGCCTCGGTGTTCGCTTCCGGCGAGGACACGACCCGCGTCGAAGACGTCTTCGCGATCGTCTTCCCGACGAAGGTCGTGTCGACAGCGAGGAAGAACGAGGTCCGCGACGCCATGCACGTGGCCACAGCAGCCCGCTACGGGGGCCACGCGTTCGTCACCAACGACGGGGCCCTACTCAGGAAGGACCGTGAGATCGCCGAGCTGCTGGGCATAAGAGTCTGGTCCCCTGAGCAGGCGCTGACGGAAGTCAAGAGCAGGGTGGTGGCCCGCCGTCGGCTCCATGAACTCGAACCCGACAGAGGGCCGTTGCCTGCCGACTAGTTGTGCTATCCCACGAGGGCGCTGATCACCACAGTTGTCTTGTCGCCGCGGTGGCCTGCCGCGTCCGGTTGAGCGGTGCCTCGGAGCCAGGCCGCCCCCGGAGCCGAGGGCGGTCGCGTCGTCGGCTGCGGCAATGTCGACGACCAGCTGGCCCGCTTCCGCCACGTGTACTTCCTGGATCGGATCCATGCCCGGCATGACGATCCGGCAGACGCCGGGGTTCCGGCAGCCGGGTGGATTCATCCCAACGAGTACGGCCCCGGATCGCGGTCTCGCCCTGTCCGCGTGCGACCGGGTCAGGAGCGTGCGGTAGGTGTGGCTGGCAGCAGTGCCGCGGCCTCGCGGACGGTGGTCTGGAGAGAGTCGTGGACACTCACGTCCGGCCGGGCGTGCCGCAGTTGTTCCAGGACGTCCGGGCGGCGCGGGATATGGGTGCTGACGCACTGCCCTGGGCCGAACGGGAAGCACGTGACACCGCGAGAGAAGTCCAAGGGCTCAGGGCACGCGACGCATAGTCCAGAGTCGGGGGAACCGTAGTGACCTGGAATGCACGGCCGAGGTGCGCCCAGGCCATTGGTGTCCGTCCGTGGCGCACGGGGCCGGATACGACATTCTCAGGTGGCCGATCGGCAGCCAGGTCGGGAGAACTGGTGGCAGAGGGTGGGTGACGAGCGGATGATGCGCGTCTATGGGGATGCGGGGGCGCTGGGGCGTCCGGGTAGCGATCACGTTGTGCGTGACGGCCGGGGTGTGGCTGCTGGTGACGGCGCTGCGCGACGGGTGGGGTGGCGCGGACCCTTTGGCAAGTGTGTTCGACTCCGTGGCGGGGCTGGCCGCTTTGGTGCTCTCTCTGCGGGCAGTTCCCGCGCCCCGGCCACTCGTGGCCCGGCCGGCTCCGCCGGAGGTACCGGAATGGTGGGTGGACCGGGACGAGGCCGACGCGGTCATCCGGGCGGTGCGTGACAGCACCCGCCGGTGGCGGGGCGGCGGGTCGGTGGCGATTACGGCTGGGCTGCACGGGGCGGGCGGATTCGGCAAGACCACTCTGGCGAAGTACGTTGCCGCGCAGCGGTCGGTACAACGGCGCTTCCCTGGCGGCGTTCATCTGATCACGATCGGGCGGGACGTACGGGGGCGTGCGGCCGTTGCCGCGAAGGTCGCCGAGGAGACCCGCCTGATCACCGGCGACACCGTCGAGACCGGCTCGGACCCCGAGCGTGCCGGAGACCGCCTCGGCGGCTTGCTCGCGCAGCGCCCCCGCACCCTCCTGGTGATCGACGACGTGTGGGAGTACGAGCAGCTTGCCCCGTTTCTCCGCGGAGCCCAACGGTCATGCGTGCGGCTAGTCACCACCCGCAGATCCGACGTACTTCCTGCTGGGGCAGTTCGGATCGAAGTCGACCGCATGGCCGAACAACAGGCTCGGCGTCTGCTCGCCCACCGCCTGCCCGTCCTGCCCCGACGGGATGTGATGGAGGCTCTGGTGGAGGCGACCGGGCGGTGGGCTCTGCTGCTGGGCATCGCCAACAAGTTCATCGCCGAACAGACGGCAACCGGCGCCGACCCCACAACGGCGGCGAGAACGCTCCTGGAACGGCTGCGCGCCGGCGGGCCAGCCGTTCAGGATCCCGAGGCCACGCTCGATCTCAATGATCCCGACCGCCGCAACACCGCCGTCAGCGCCAGCATCAAGGCTGCCACCACTCTCCTCCAACCCGGTGACGCCGAGGACCGCTTCACCGAACTCGGTGTCTTCGCCGAGGACGAGGCAGTGCCCATGGTTCTGGTGACAGCCCTCTGGGGGGCCACCAGCGGCCGGGACGAAGCGGCCACGCGGTCGCTGTGCAAACAGATGGCCGACCTGTCCCTCCTCCAGATCGACACCACAGTGCCCGGCGGATCCCTCACCCTCCACGACGTCATCCGCGACTACCTGCGTGCCCAGCTCGGCACTAATGGACTACAGGCCGCCAACACCGTCCTGCTCGATGCCCTCGCCCCGAGCCTGCCACCCACCGACGATGGCGTGGCGTGGTGGCAGACCACTATCGGCTATCTCCAGGACCATCTCATCGAGCATCTCCTTGATGCCGGACGCACGACTCAGGCTCAAACAACAGCGGGAGACTTCCGGTGGATGCGCGCCCGACTGCATCAGCGCGGTCCCACTGCACCCTGGCGCGACCTCGACCGCATCGGCCTCCCTGCCCGCACGCTGGCCCGGCAACTGGCTTGCGCCGCCCACCTGCTGGCCCCGACCGACCCGCCCCACGCCCTCGACGCGATCTTGCGCAGTCGCATCACCGACGCCCCCCCACTGGCCCACC
Organism: Streptomyces sp. NBC_01451; assembly: GCF_036227485.1. Taxonomy (NCBI): domain Bacteria; kingdom Bacillati; phylum Actinomycetota; class Actinomycetes; order Kitasatosporales; family Streptomycetaceae; genus Streptomyces; species Streptomyces sp. NBC_01451. Next base: position 10,243,531 of record NZ_CP109479.1, on the reverse strand, counting down.
GCTCCACTGCCCGCAGGGCCACCTGGCCTCATCAACCGCTGGCCGCCCCCAGACCTGCCCCACCCTGCCCTGCTCCGCACCCTGACCGGCCACACCGACATGGTGAATGCGGTGGCCTTCAGCCCCGACAGCACCCGGCTCGTTACCGCCAGCAATGATCGGACCGTGCGGATCTGGGACCCGGCCACCGGACGAGAACTCCGCACCCTGACCGGCCACACCAACGGAGTGAATGCGGTGGCCTTCAGCCCCAACAGCACCTGGCTCGCCACCGCGGCCTTCGACTGGACCGTGCGGATCTGGGACCCCACCACCGGACGAGAACTCCGCACCCTGACCGGCCACACCAACGGAGTGAATGCGGTGGCCTTCAGCCCCAACAGCACCTGGCTCGCCACCGCGGCCTTCGACTGGACCGTGCGGATCTGGGACCCCACCACCGGACGAGAACTCCGCACCCTGACCGGCCACACCAACGGAGTGAATGCGGTGGCCTTCAGCCCCAACAGCACCTGGCTCGCCACCGCCAGCAACGATGGAACCGTGCGGATCTGGGACCCCACCATCCTTGAGGTGCTGCAGACGCCCCGCGCCCGAACCGGCCCCGCACATTCGATGGCGTTCAGCCCCGACGGCACCTGGCTCGCCACCGCCAGCTTCGATCAGACCGTGCGGATGTGCGACCCGGCCACCGGACGAGAACTCCGCACCCTGACCGGCCACACCGACGGCGTGAATTCGGTGGCCTTCAGCCCCGACGGCACATGGCTCGCCACCACCAGCAACGATCGGACCGTGCGGATCTGGGACCCCACCACCGGACGAGAACTCCACACGCTGACCAGCAACACCGACACGGTGAATGCGTTGGCGTTCAGCCCCGACAGCACCCGGCTCGCCACCGCCGCCTTCAACGGAACTGTGCGGATCTGGGACCCGGCCACCGGCCGAGAACTCCGCACCCTGACCGGCCACACCGACATGGTGAATTCGTTGGCGTTCAGCCCCGATGGCGCCTGGCTCGCCACCGCCAGCTTCGATCGGACCGTGCGGATCTGGGACCCCACCACCGGCACCGCCTCACGCACCCTGACTGGCCACACCGACGGCGTGAATTCGGTGGCCTTCAGCCCCGACGGCACATGGCTCGCCACCGCCAGCTTCGATCGGACCGTGCGGATCTGGGACCCGGCCACCAGCCGAGAACTCCGCACCCTGATCAGCCACACCAACGTAATGAATTCGGTGGCCTTCAGCCCCGACAGCGCCTGGCTCGCCACCACCAGCTACGACGGCACCGTACAGGTCTGGAGCCCCGACACAGGCTTGGTGCTGACCATGATTCGCACTGACAGCCACTTGTTCTGTTGTTCCTGGACTCCCGACGGGCGTGCACTGCTTGTGGGCGGAGTGGAAGGGCTTTTTGGTTACAACCTTTACCCGGGCTCCCCTGCCGGGTGATCCACCGCGCCTTCGGTACGCGGGCGTATCGGCCCTCACTAGGCTCTCAGCCTGCGTACCGAAACTCTGGCGGATAGCGAGGCGGCACAGCCACCGACTCACATGGCTGCGCTATTCGCACCTCTTCATTCCTTTGGTTCTGATGTGCGATGTCCGTGCCGCCGGAGGTCCCGCTCAGGCTCGGAGTTCGGTTCGAAGCAACCATCGGGGTCGAGTCCAGGGAAGCCGACGACGGCGATCGCGTCCAGCAGTTCCCGTACGAGCGCCTGGGCATCGGGACTACCGGAAGGGTAGGCGCGCAGCACGGGGGCCAGCCTCCAGGCGCCGAGTTCCGGGTGCGGGCGCAGCATCTGCTCGATGGACTCGATACTCAGGACGCCGCCGGCGGCCAGGCCGTCCAGGCCTCTGTCGGTGCTCGCCTGTGCGGACAGGATCCGTGTCCGGTGTTCCTCGGTCGCCTCCGGCTTCCACCGGCCGTGCACGTAGTCGGCGGTCAGGGCGTCGGCCAGGAGCTGCAGTTCATCCGTCTCACCGGTCAGCGTACGAATTCAGGGAGCAGGCTGGGCTGCCGCCCCTGATCTCCGATGTTGTCCGCCAGCGCCCGCTCGCCTTGTGCGCGTTCGGCCGCCCGCGAGGAGGAGCCGCCCTCTCAGAGAACGGAGTCGTCAGGTCCTGCGTGGACGGGCTGCCCATACGTCGTCATTGGCGATCCCTGACCTGAGAGCCCGGCGCGCGTACCGCCTCGCCAAGAACGACGTCGGCTCAGCGGCCCGGTTCGCGGCGTGCAGGCTCGTGGTCAGTTCCTCAAGACGCTGGCGTGCCGTGTCGTACTCCAGCGTGGCCAGGTCAACGCAGAGCATCTGCTGACTGCCGTCCCGCACTTCGACGTAGGCGTTGCCGGACACAGTGCACTGCGCCGCGTGCTGGTCCGGGGCCAGCAGGCTCGTCGCCCCTCCGATGACCGCGGCCAGAAGGGCGCCCACACCGGCTATGCGCGCACCGATGACATCGGCTACGGCCGACACGCCTGCCGTGGCACCCACCGCGGCCGCCAGCACCGACAGCCAGCGATGTGTGTGGCGCCAGATCATGGAAGCTGCGAACTGATGGTGCGCACTGTGCAAGGCCCGCTCCCACAATCGTTCACACTCCCCCGCAATGGCGCGCACTTCATCGGGGATGTCCCAAAGATCAAAGGGGACGGGATGCCCATGCCGGTCCGCCTGTTCAGCCATGATCCCCCCGAGACGCGCGCAAGCCCTCTGCCGGTAGGTCGCAGTGTGACCGTCTGCCTGCTCTGCCACCAGCCCGCCCACCAACGCGGCAGGCCGTAGCCGGTCCGCGCCCATCAGGGACTGTCGCCGCCCCAGTCCCAGCGGGCCGGGTCGCCGGGGCGCGGGTCGTACAACGCCCTCCCACCGGGGCCGAAGTGCCCCAGCTCGGTCTGGAGGGAGACACCGGTGTCGATCTCATCCTGCCTCCAGCCGGTGATGTCGAGCAGCAGCCCGTCCAGCGGCCCGCCGACCAGTTCGGCGTAGGCGCGGCCGGGGCGGGGACCTGGGTGAGGGTCGTCTGCATCGTGACCGTAGACCCGGCCGCGCAGCAGCTGCTCGTCATCGCTGTCCATACCGTCCAGCCTCGCAGCCGCCACTGACAACGCAGTCTTGACGACTGACGTGTGAGTGGTCAGCCGTTGGCGAGGGCCGAAGCGCCCATGATCTCGAAGATCTGCGGGACTCGCGCCCACCATAAGAAGGGAGTTCAGCACAGCGACGCGAAGGACCCCTCGCACGGACCTTGGCGCGTGGTTCGGCGGTGGGGACCTGCTCGCGGCAGGGCCCGCACGCGGTGAGCGTGCTTGCCTCGTACGGCGGTGGCGGGCAGAACCCGCAGTCCGGGCCGTGGACACGCAGTACACGCACGACGGGTCGCGCCCGGTCCGCTCGGGTCCGAACTGCCAGTACTGCAAGGTGAGTTCCAGCCGCCACCGGTCTCCGCCTCAGTACGGGTCGCCGCTCGCGGTCACCGGCATGGGCAGGCACAGCGCCCCGGGCAGGCCAGGAAGGCTGGCAGCCATCAGATGCGTCCCGTACGGCAGCCCGTCGACATCGGCGTCCAGATAGGCCCGCGGCCTCTCGTACGGCCGGCGGATGCCGTCGTCGACCTTTCAGCATCCAGCACTGAACGGTGATCTGCTCGCGGGCGGGGCCGAGGGCGAGCTTCAGCCGCGTGCTCTCGTCTTCCACGTGCAGCGGCAGTCGGGGTGTCGGCCACTGGTCGACGGGCACCGGCGGCTGCGCCAGGACCAGCCTCAGCCGCTCCTACACACAGCAGTACCTGCACACCGCGAGGTCCGCGAGCCGGAGATGAAGAAGTACCGCATCGGCCCCTCCTGTCCGCCGCGCACGGCTTCTCCGGCTGGTCGGTGCCGAGGTAGTGGCGGGCTACCCGGCTGCCGTCGGGGAGCTCGGTCTACTCGAACACGTTCGGTCCCTTGCCGTACGCAGTCGCGGTCCGCACCGGAGGCGGCCATTTTGGGGACAGGGGACCCCTCCGGCGAGAAGGTCGGTAGCTCGTTCTGCTCGGAGACGACCTTGCCGTCCACGAGTTCGCGAACGGCGAGTTGCCGAAGACTCCGGCGGGCCCACGAGAGTGAGCCCGCCGTCGCGTCAGCGGCGGGTCTCCCACCACAGGATCAGCAGGGACACCGTGCCGCTGCCAAGCCGGTTGGCCGCGCCCTGCAGGAACTCGCCCGAGACGATGTGTCCCTGCTGGACGATCCATTTCCGCAGGCGGCGCATGGTGTCGATCCGTCGCCTGACCCAGCGGAACGGGTGCTTGCGCTCGTCTTTCGCGTTACTCTCGTCCATACGGAGTTCCTCTCGTTACAGGCGTGCTGGAACACCGCGCAAGGAGCCCTCCCAACTCAGAGGCCTAGGAAACCTGTTGGGACGCAGGGGCTCCTTTTGCGCGTTCAGTGAGTTTATCGACGGCTGCTTGAAATGATTGTCGACTTGGCGTCATCGTGTGGCTGGAACCATACGAATGCTCAGCGGCGGGTGAAGTCGTGCAGTCGGTCGGCGAGTTGCTGGTCGGGGCGCCGGACGATGATGCACGAGCCGGACTTCTCGGTGGCGAGGCGGTCGACCTCCATTTCGAGGCCCCCGGTGGGCGGGCTGGTGAGGCTGGAGCCGGTTCGCCGTACGTACATCGCGACGGCTTCCAGGGTGGCGAGGAAGTCGCTGTCGGGGGCTTCGGAGTCGAGGACGTCGTGGGTGACCTCGTGAAGCCAGTGCCGTGCCTCGCGAGTCTCACCGAGGGCGAGGTGGTGCAGGTGCAGGCAGTAGGCGGCGGCACGGTGGCCGGCCCCGGCGGCGAGCTGCCACCAGAACTGGGCGCTCTCGCGGTGGTCGGTGAGGTGGAGCAGGCACGCGAAGATGAGGGCGCCGTCGACGTCCAGCTGGTCCGCGGTCACTTCGTCGGGTTCCTGGGCGAGGCGGTCGACATGGTCGGCTGCGTCGGGCCGGTTGAGGATCCAGCGGCACACCACCGACAGCCGCTGGCCGGCCTCCGCGGCGCGGATCATGTCCGGGTTCGGCGTCGGTGACGCGGTGGCCGCGTCGGCGGCGAGGCGGCGGAGCGCGGCGCCGACGTCGAAGCCCTCGTGCCGCGTGGTGGGCAGGCGCGCGTCGGCCAGGAGGGCGTCGATGGTGGTGCTCACTGTCCCGGTCCTTTCTTGGTCTTGCTGGGCGTGGCGGGCAGGCGCAGTTGGACGCGCAGGCGTTCCTTGCCCTTGCGGCCGTGGTAGTCGACGGTGCGGGTGTCCAGGCCCATGTACCGGGCGATCCGCTTGGTGGGGTAGCCGAGCAGGTGACGCAGGACGATCACGGTGAACTGCCGGGTCGGCAGGTCCAGGATCGCCTCGTACACGCGGTTGGCGTTGCTGCTGAGCTCCATCTGGCTGCGGACCGCTTCCAGGTTCTTCGCTATGGGGCCGTTGATGAGGAACGCCGGCGGACGTCCGTCTGCTTCGAGGCGGCGGGTGACGCCCCGGTGGAGCACGGCCAGGGTCTGCTGTTCGAGGTCGCCCTGCTGCAGAAGATCGTCCCAGCCGCCCAGGATGGTCAGGAAGACGTGGTGGACCACCCGTTCGGCGACCCGGCGGCTGCCCAGGTGGATCTCCGCGAAGTCGTGGAAGAACTCCTGATGGCCCAGGTAGAAGGCCTCGAAGTCGAGGGGCAGGTCGGGAGGGGCCAGGACGGGCTGGCCGTGGCCGCCGTCCTGGGGCGATACGTCAGTGGTGACGTCGCCGTTGCCCATACGGTCCTCCATGCGATGCGGGCACCGGACTCTCCGTCGAGGCCGGTGGGATCCAGCGCGGGCCAACTTGCCCGCGCAAGGGACCAGTTGGATTGGGCCCTCACGCACCACAATCTCTACTTTCCGGGCCTGAAACTCATACACCCCTCGAAAATCGTCACTCACCGATCTTGACCGTAAGCGGAACGTGAGTTCTCTTATCGCACAGACGTTCTATACAGGCGCTATGAGCTGGGAAAACAGAGCCATGCGGAGAGGTTCACTGTTCAAGAACCGCCTGGTTCGTGTCAGAGGTCACACTCTGCTCCCTTCTGTACAGACATCCACCGACGCGCCCCCGTCACTCGCGGCCTCCGATGTGGCAGAACCGATCCACCGTCACCCGATCGAGGGGCGCGCGATGGTGACAGTGAAACGCGCCTGGCACCACCGGTCTTCCGGCCGGCCGCCTCACCGCCTGCGTGACTTACCGATCCGTACGGGTGAGCCAGGGCGGATCACCGCGCGGCATACGGGACCCGCCCGCTACGAAGATCACGAACCGTCTGTGATCTTCGAGAGGAAGCCCCTCGTGCGCCTCACCCGCTCACATGCCGCTGCCGCCGCACTCGCTGTCCTGCTCTCCCCCGCCACCGCTCACGCAGTCGGCCCCGGCGACACCGTCGCCCTGCCCGTACGCGACGCCCTCCACGCCCTGACCATCCAGACCGAGAACCGCACCGGATACGAACGCTCGAAGTTCCGCCACTGGGTCGACGCCGACCGCGACTCGTGCAACACGAGGCAGGAGGTGTTGCTGGAGGAAGCCGTCACCGCACCCGTCCAGGACGCCAACTGCGTGCTGACCGGCGGGTCCTGGTACTCCCCGTACGACGACACGTACTTCACCCAGGCCCGCGCCCTCGACATCGACCACCTGGTCCCGCTCGCCGAATCCTGGGACTCCGGCGCCTCCACGTGGACAACGGCCGAACGCCAGGCCTACGCCAACGACCTCGGAGACGCCCGCGCCCTGATCGCGGTCTCCGCCACCACCAACCGCAGCAAATCCGACCAGGACCCCGCCACCTGGCAGCCCCCGGCAGCCGACTACCGCTGCACGTACGCCACCGACTGGATCGCCGTCAAAACCCGCTGGGGCCTGACCGTCGACCCCGCCGAACAGACCGCGCTCACCGAGGCCCTCGCCGGCTGCCCGAACAGCCCGATCGAGGTCACCCACGCCCGCTGACCCATCCTCGCCAGTCAGGTGCGAGCCCGGCCCCTTGCCCGGCGCGTCATGTGATGTGCCGGGGGGGCCGGTACATGTGGCCGTCCCATTGGCGTTGCGGCTGTCACTGTGGATATCGGACTTCCGCTGAAACGCCGCGCGCAACAAGTGCACGCCGACCAGAGAGTTGAGTGCTGTCGCTTCCGCCCCGGATGTATGGCAAAGGCTTTACGGAGAGCTTGTCAGAGCTTTCGGTGCCCGGCCGTGCGCCTATCCGTCGACTTCAGACGGGCAGATGATGCAGATGGGAGCAGCGACTGCCCATCTGCCGCAGGTTGTTCGGGTTCGCGAGGCAGAAAACGGAGAATAAGCCCAAGACAGGGAATGATCAAAGATGAGCAGTGGGGCGATCCTCAATCTAACCGCAATTGCTATATCGATCACTGCCGTCATCACCTCAGTATGGTTTGGCCTCAGGCAACTACGGATTTCCAGGGAAGCGAACCACATCCCTGTAATAGCGGAGCTACTTGGCGGATTTCGTGACGTTGATCTCTGTGATCACTATGTCTACGTGTGCACTAAACTCCGAGAGGAGCACTCGCCCGACTTGGGAATAAGTGGCCTCCCGCGCCCCGCCAGGAAAGCCATCTATGATATTGCCTACTTTCTCCAGACGTTCGCCGGGATGAGCTCCCTGGGTATCGTCAAGGAAGAACAAGTAGTGGCAATGCTCCACCGGAGAATTTCACGGGCCTGGAGTGCAATGAAACCCTACGTCGAAAAAGAGCGTGAGGTTGGAGCGGCAGGGCCTTATCTTATGGTTTTGCTCGAAGAATTCGCGGCGCGAACAGATGGTGACGGAGATCAGGCCGTCCAAGCCTTACTTGAACGTACTCGCAACGGGCAGACGTCCCACCTCATCTAATTCTGTGCGCGCTTTGATCCGCCAAGGAGGAAACGGCATGACGAGCGCTCTCGCGGGTGCGTCGCCGCCACCAGTACATTCCCCGTGGCCGGGCGACCGAGGGGGAGACGATGAGCGAGCGCGGCGCATTGCGGGGTCTGCGGGTCCTGATGTGGGTGGTGATCGCGGTTGAGGTGCCGGTGTGGCTGGTGTGGCTGGTCCAGGTCGGCTACCAGGCCGGGCAGCATCTGCCCCGCGGCGACGTCGCGCGGTGGGCGCCGCCCGTGCTGCTGCCGCCGGCGACCGTGCTGTTCTGCGTGGCGGCGGGCTTGACGTGGTGGCCGGCACCCGTTCGTCGCTGCGGGAGCGGTGGATCGTCGTGTCGCTGGTGTTCGTCGCCGTCTTCTCAGTGTTCTGCGGGGTGGCCTCGGTCGACGACCCGTCGGTGTCGGTGGGCCTGCTGAGCGCCGCCGTGACCGCGCTCGGCATGATCGGGCTGTTCTTCATCCCGGCCGCCGCCTCCCGCCAGTTGCCGGACGTCATCCGTCGGCGCTCCCGCCGTACGGACACGGCCCCGGGTGAGGCGGACCCGCAGTAGGCCCGGCCGTCCGACTGCCCGGGGCGCCGTGCGGCGGGCATGCTGCGCTTTCCGACTCCGACTCTCCGGCTCCGACTCCGTCGACGCCCGCGCGGTGTCTGACGGAGGGCTGAGCCACGCGATGGTGGAGCTGCTGCTGGAGTTCGCCGGTAGCGCGATGAAGCCGGACGACACCGGGAAGGCGCTGACCCGGATGGAGACGCTGCACGCCGCGACGTACAAGGACTTGCAACAGGCCCGCAAGAGGCTGGCCGAACGGGAGGCCGCCGACGGCTGACCCGGCGGCATGTGACAAGGAGTCCCGAACCGGCGCGCGGTTCGGGGCTCACCTGCGTGCGGCGCAAGTTACGGGGTTGAGAGCGAGTCCTGCCCGGGAATTCGGTCGGCGACTGCGAGAATGCACGCAGAGGCAGCGGATGCTGGTTGTGGGCCGGTCGTGCCTGTCTGTCGCCTGGCCATAGCCGGGTTGGACCTTGCGAGGTTCCATGTCCCTCAGCGAGTTCGTCGAGGTGTACTGCACCACCGGACAGCTGATCACCGTCATCCTCACCCTCCTCAACGGCCGCCGCGGTGGTGGTGGCAGCTGACACTGTCGTAGACCCTCGGGAGCCGTCAGCTCGCAGGGAGGGCCCGCAGTCGGCTGCGGGCCCTCCACGAGGTCAGCGGCGGGTCTCCCACCACAGGATCAGCAGCGTCACGGCGCCGCTGCCCAGCTTGTAGGCGACGCCTTGCAGGAAGTGGTGGTGAACGCCGTGTCTACGGCTCCCGTTCCATTTCCGCAGGTGAGTGCTGATGGACGAGAGCCATCTGTCTACACGGCGTGGGTGCTTCGGATCTGAATTCGCGCTAGGCTCGGTCATGCGGTTCCTTGCGTTAGCGTGCGTTTAGGGACACCGCGAGAGGAGCCCTCCCAACTCAGAGGCCTGAGAAACCCGTTGGGACCCAGGGCTCCTTTCGCGTTCTGCGGAGTCTATCGGCGAGAAGCTGATCGGTGTAGTTATTCATGCGGGAATACGCGCACCAGGCAACACTCTGCCTACCTTCTCGCGCACCAGCGATACATCCAGACCAGAAAATCCGCAGCTCACAGGCGTGCATGTGATCCCCGTCACCATCAAGCAGCGAAGCGACATTCGCCGGTCTTCCCTCCTGCGAGAAGCGCAGAAAAACGCAGGCCTCCTGCGAGAAGCGCAGGAAAACACGGGCTCCAATGCGCTCCAACCTAATCCATTGCATTCCATTGCATCGCGATGAGATGAAATGAAATGGATTACAGACGGTTACGGCAGGAGTGCCGGGCTTTAGGTCGTCTCGGGAGCCGAGGCCTCACGGTCTGCTCCTCGCAGGAATGTGAAGCGACTCGTCCCCGGCAGCTCCGATGCCGGGGACGAGTCGCTTGTGATGGAGCCTGGGTTACAGCACGATCCGGATGTGCTCCACGTCGGTGAACTCGACGCTGAGGCCGCCCGCCCGGGTGTTGTTGTTCCGGAAGTACATCTCCGCAAGCCCTTCGGCGGCGATGCGCTGGAGCTGCTGTTCGGTGGCGCCGGTGTCGCGGGCTTCGAAGAGGCGGTCCGCCCAGCGCGGGGGCAGGGCCTGGGTGATGTCGCGGATGCGTGCGTCGTCGGTCGTGCCGGGGGCGGCGGTGAAGCCGAATCTCGCGCGGGTGGAGACGACCAGGCCGCCCGTGGACGCGGCCTTCTTCTTGGCCTTCGCTCGGATCTGGGGCTGCCACCGCTTCTTGACCTCACGCTCGATGCGCTCGCGGAGGTCGTGGCGGGGCCGTTTGAACTTGCCCGCGACGTATCGCTCCACGGTGCGCTGGGACACTCCGAGTGCCTGCGCGGCGGCTTTGGTGCCCTTGAGCTGCTTGACCAGGTATTTCATCTGCGTCTGGGCGCTTTGCGGGGTGCGGCGGGTGAACGCCCCTTCCAGGGCCTGGTCGAGGCTGTCGCCGAGGGAGTCGGTCATGGTCGGTTACTCCCCTTCTCCGGCGGTCGGGTCGTTCTTGATGAGGTTGGCGATGTTGAACACCGCGCCGGCTTCCTCGAACTGGGCTTCCGCCCACAGCACGGTCTGGGTGCCCTGGTGCTTGACCATCCCCGGCGAGACCCCGAGCCGGAACGTGCCCGGCACCGGTTTGCCCTCTTCCGTGTAGGGCAGGACGTCCAGCGGGGACGGGCCTGGGGAGGGGTAGACGATGGCGTCGGTGCCGATCGCAACCGGGTACAGGTCGGCTGTGGCGGCGGTCTTCATCAGCTTGCGGTGGATGCCGACCCGCTGGCTCGCGAGCACGGCGGCCCGGATGTCCGGGCGCCACGTCTCCCGCTTGAGTGCCGGCCACGGCTCGTAGTACGGCACCTGCCCGCGGTTGCGCTGGCGCAGTTTGCCGATGCCGCCCTTCGCGGTCGCCTTGATCGCCTTCGCGAGCAGCGCCATCGTCGGGTCGGTGCTCTTGGAGCAGGCCATCGCATCGAGGAACTCGTGGCCGCTCATCGCGGTGGTGACTCCGAGGTCGGCCATCACCGTCACGTAGGCGTCGCGCAGCCGGTTGTACCAGGGGTCCAGGTAACGGCCGGACTGGAGCCGCACGTACGCCTCGATCGGCGCGACCTCGAAGCCGAGCTCCACCGCGTACGCGACGGTGGGGGTGGCGTACCAGGCCGGGCCGACCGGGCGGTCGCCCTTCGGCGTGAACGGCGAGGGGAGCCGGTCTGCGTCGACGGTGCGCCCGTTGACCTTTACGCGGGCCAGGTCGACGTGGGAGAGGTCGACCAGCCACGAGCCGGGCAGCTTCGGGTCGAACGCCGGACGGTTCGTCAGGTGGGTGGGGCCGTCCAGGCCCACGGTGAGGCTGTTGGCGGCCGCCGCGAACGACATATTGATGTCGACGGCGACCAGGTACGGATTCCGGCACTCGTCATCGGTCAGCGGCCGGCACCAGTCGTACGGCTCCTCCATCAGCATCTGGTCCGGGGTCCGCATGTGATGGCGCTCGAACCGGCCCTTCAGGACCGGGTGCTCGTCCGGGACTTCGCACTCCACGACGTCGTACACCGCGGTGAGCGCGTCTGCGTTGAACGCCCGCTCGAAGTTCCCGGTGGTCTCGTCCTTCTCCGCACGGGTCGGCGGGCGCAGCGCGGTCATCAGCTCCAGGCCGGTCGTCGACGCGGTGCCGCGCGGCGTGATCACCAGCTGTGCGTACGTGCCGAGATACCGGGCGAGGTCGGCGGGGTGCATGGACGGGATCTGCGGGTCGTCCTTGTGGTCCCACTCCCTGGCGTCAAGCGCGTTCCACGAGGGGATGCACACCTGCACGCAGCGGCGCCGGGAGCCCTCCGGGTCCCGGTAGATCCGCGCCCACGGCCCGAACCCGAGCTGGGTGAGCTGGAGTTCGGCCTTCTTGATCTGCTTGATCACCTTGTGGCTGTCCGGGAGCCGGCCCGCGCGCCGGTCCTCATCCGACAGGGCGGCGGGCAGGCCGTAGCGCTCCAGCGCCGACGGGGTGAGGACCAGGACCGGGTCGGCGTCACGGCCGTTGCGGTGCAGCCGGGCCTGACCGAGCTTCGCCTCGGCAAGCGTCCAGTCCACCAGCGCCGGCAGCGACTTGGCGGGCACGTCCAGGACCAGGCCGCCGACGCAGTACGCCGACACCTGCCCGTCCTCGCAGTCGACGACCGCCAGCGGGCCGTTCTCGAAGCGCGGGTCGACCACGGCCGCCGTTGAAGTGGTGGCCTTCGCGGCCCTCTTCGCGCCCGGGCGCCGCGACGTCGACGACGGCCTGGCGGTGCTCGTTGCCGGGCGGGCGGGCGCCTTCGGGGCGATCGGCGCCGACGGAGCCGGGGCGGGCGCGGCGGTGAACGTCTTGGGGACGGAAGGTTCGGGTGCCGCTTCGCTGTCGGGGGCGGGGAAACGCGCGGCGAGCCCTTTGAGCAGCTGGGCGTAGGCAGTGCGCTGCGGCGGGCGCGGTTCGGTCTTGCCGGTCTCCCAGTTCCCCACCGCCTCCCGGCGGGTGCCAAGGGCCTGGGCGATCTGGGTCTGACTCAGCTCAGCAGCCTCGCGCAGCCGCTTGCGCTCAGCGGGCGGTGGCAGGTCATTCTGGTCGACCTGGTTCAGCAGCGCATCGACAGCGCTGAGCAGCTCGTTCTCAGTGGGCACAGGGCTCACCTCCATTAGACACCCTAGATCAATCGCGCATTAGGTCGCTCGTTAAATCGCGCATTGGATCGCTCAATTTTGAGAGGTGGTGTGCAGCTCGTCGCCGGCCAGCCCCGCTCCGCAGCTGGCCGATCGTCTCGCTGGCAGGCAACAACCTGCGGTCCCCACGGCTGCATGGGCCTCGGGGACGCAATCCCGCTGGTGACTGGCTGATCAACGCCCTGACACGGCCGCGGCTGAGGTGGCAGGGTCGGTGAGATTCCAGACGGCAGATGAGGGGGCTCCGTGGACCGCAGTCTTGACGACGACGCGTCCAGCCGCATGAACGATGCTGAGGAGTACCTCAGCGCCGAACAACGGAGAGTGGCAGCCACGGAAAGGTCCAAGCTGCGCGATCTCCGGCACGAAGTGAAGCAAGCGGATCGGGAACTGGCCCGCCGCACGACGGCCGTCCAGATCGGATTGCTGGCGCTGATCGTTGCCGGTGTCTCCCTGCTGACAGGTCTGGGCTGGGCCGTCCTGGCCTGGGACTCCCCCGCGACGCTTCTCCGCATCGCCATCATCTGCGGCACACTCATACTGATCGCTGTGGCAGTCGTAATCGTGACTGTGCCGCGCCGGGGCCCACGCCTGGCCGACCTGATGAACGCAGTTGACACCAAGCGCGAGGAACTGCGGTTCCTCAGCTCCCTCTACTACCCGACGCTGAAGGAACGGCGCAGCCTCTACCGCGAGGATGTTGTCGGGGTCATCGAGCAGCACCGGGCAGACAGCCGCAAGTACCGGCTCGTCCACAACGCGCTGCAGAACCTCATCATGATCGGCTCCGCAGCCACGACGACCGTTGCAGCCCTGGACACCGGTAACAAGCTGACCTGGCAGAACGTCACGATCGTCGCCATCGGCTTCACCGTCACGCTGTCAGCCGCCTTCACCGGCTACTACAAGTACCGCGAGCGCAGCTACTTCCTGCTGCAGACCGCCGACGCCATCGAAGAAGAGGCCAACGCCGTCACTCTCGGCATCGGCCCCTACAAAGACTTCGGCCCAAACCAGGAGCAGCAGGCGCTGAAGCTGTTCACCCAGCGCGTCGAAGACCACCGCAACGAGCAGCGCCGCCGACAGCAGCAGCTGGACCAGCCCGCCGACCAAGCCCCACCAGCGGGGGCGTCACCGCCAGCCTGACGACAGGCTCACCCCCGAGCCGGGAAACGCGAACGGCCCGCCGCTTCGGGGGAAAACGGCGGGCCGGACTGACCCTCACGGTTGCCACACCCGTTGGCGCGGTGCACGCCGGAACAGTGACATCGCGGCCGCCCGGGTTTTGGCGCCGGGCAACGCAAAAGGCCCGCCCTGTGCGCGGACGGGCCTTTTGATCGAGCGCCGGGCAGGCCTTGCACCTGCATTTCCCCGCAGGAAGCGGGGCGTCTTTCCTTGGACCACCAACGCGCAACCAGCCGCCCTTAGTTGCGGCGGCCAGTTCAAGATCAAGTCTAGCGGATACGATCAGGGCTTTGCCCACAAGAACGCCGTTGGCTTCGTTCGCCTCATCGCAGAGGGCGCGTGCCGTGGGTTCAGGGCCGCGGTGCCTGCTGGTCGCCGCGATCTGTCCGGACGCCTTACGTGGAGACGTCGAGAGGCTGTCGGCGAAGCCCATATCGGACCCGGCACTTCGATGGCTGCACGGGCCCGCGGTCACCGCTCAAGCGCGATTCAGGCTGCGTAGGCATCGGCTCCCGAGAAGTGCGTCCAAGTAGCGAGGCGTGCGCGACGCAGCGGATGCTACACAGTGGTGTTCAGATACGGGCGAGCGGCCTGAGAGAACTCCTCCCGCGCCCGTAGCACCGCGGAGAGATCTGTGTTCCAGTCGAACGGGGCAAGCGGTGGAAGCCTCGTCCATCCCCCACAACACATGTGCAGGTTCACACAGGCTCTTTCCACTCTGTGTGCCGCGATAGCGACCTCGTCCGGACCGTAAAGGTCGAGCACGGCGAGGGTGGCCCGCATCTGCCTCAGGGTCTCATCGATGGCAGTCTCGACCTTCGCTTCGGCCCGCCGAGTACGGATCTTCTCCCAAAGGCTTCTCCGCCTACCCAGCAGCTCTCTCCAAGAGTGGAGCTTGAACGCTTGATCTGTCATGCCCAGGGTCAGAGCCAGGAACTCGAAGCATGCAGACCCTCTGCCACTCCGTACCCACTGCTTGTGAGCGATGTCCGCCTGATGCCTAGCTGCTGTGCGGGATGCGTCCGCCTGTGCTCGGGCGCTGCGGGCTTGCGCAAGCGCTCCTGCAAACGCGAACCCCCCACCGATCGCGGCTCCACCTAACGCAGCCATGACCTCGTTCATGTTGAACGATGTTGCCGCATCCTGGACCTTCTTGTCCTCGATCCAGGAGAGGGCGGCGGCCAACTCGGGCCGCTCGTCGCCGCAGGTGCCGGCGAGGCGGGCGCTGGAGCGGGACGACGCGAGTGTTGAGCGGTGGCGGAGCGAGGTGTGGGAGACGGTAAAGCCACTGCGGCGGCCCAGCACGCCTAGATCTGCTTCGAGGACGAGGCAGGACAGGGGCTGAGGCCGCCGAAGGCGGCACACGTGGGCACCGTGCGGCCGGACACCGCAGGTGCGGGTGCGTGACGCGAACCGGGGACGGGTCTCTGTGGCGGGACTGGTCTGCTACAGGAGCGGCGAACGATCGCGTCTGATCTACCGGTTGCACGTGTACCGGGGGCGGAAGGGTGAGGCGAAGAACTTCGGATGGCAGGACTACCGTGACCTGATCGTCGTGGCGCACAACCAGCTCAAGGCCCCCGCGGTCTGGGTCTGGGACAATCTCAACGTCCATCTGTTCGACGAGCTCGCGCTGTTCTTCGTGGAGAACGAGGAGTGGCTGACGGTGTTCCAGTTGCCGTCGTACGCTCCTGAGCTCAATCCGCAGGAGGGCATCTGATCACTGGTCAAGCGCGGTCTGGCCGACTTCGCCGCCGCCAACCTCGACCACCTGGCCCGCGTCATGAAGCGCAAACTCAAGAAGATCCAGTACCGTCCGGAACTGATCGACGGCTGCCTCACCGAGACCGGACTGATCATGAGTGCCGGATGATCGACCGGCCCGCCACTGCGAGTTCAACCGCAGTACTTCCTCCAGCAGACCGCCGACGCCATCGAGCAAGAGGCCAACGCCGTCACCCTCGGCATCGGCCCCTACAGCGAGTTCGGTCCCGACGGGGAAGACGAGGCGCTGAAGAAGTTCACCCAGCGCGTCGAAGACCACCGCAACGAGCAGCGCCGCCGCCAGCAGCAGCTGGACCCGCCCTCCGACCAGGCCGGCCCCTCCAGCCAGCCGCCGGCGGCCTGACCCGCTCTCAGCTCCGCAGCGGCGTTTCGTGTCTCCCCTAAACCAGGGGGGCACGTCGGTTGGCTGGACCGGCGTGACGGCGTCGCCCTCACTCACCGAGAAGAGCCTGGCCCGCCGCTACGGGGGGAAGCGACGGGCCAGATGACCGCCACGGTCTCATACGCACCGACCCCGGAACGCCGTCTCTGGCTGAAGTCGCCGCTGCGCAAGGGCGGGTGGCTGCCCGACCGCCCTCACCGCGCCTCAGCCGAGGCCGAGCTTGCTGAGCGCGGTGGTCCAGTCGGTGACGATGGCCTTCTGCGCGGCGGCGAGGGTGACCGTGCCCTTGCAGACCGCGGTGTGCAGCTTCGTCTCCACCGGGTCCTTCAGGTTGTTGACCCCGGAGCCCTTCTTGTGACCGGGGTCGGCGGGCTCCACCCACAGGTTGCGGTAGTCGTTGGGGTCACCGCCGAGCTGGAGGCTGATGAGGTGGTCGTACTCGGCATCGCTCATACGGCCGGTGAAGCCGTAGGAGGCGGCGTTCAGCTTCTTCTCCTTGCCCGTGACGTACGTGGAGGGGCGGATGCTGGAGGTGTAGCCGCCCTTGCGGCAGATCGTCGACTTCAGATTCGACTGCGTGACCGCCGGAGAGATGGCGCCCGGCGTGCACGTGGGGTCCTCGAGCGGCTCGCCCTTGAGGTAGCGGTAGTGGCAGGTGCCCGCGGCGGGCTGCTTCTGCACGGTGTATGTCTTCTGCGGGCCCGCCCCCACCGCGATCGCCTGTCCTGGCCTCCCGCCCTGGGCACTCGCGCCCGACGGACCGGCAGCCGGATTCGCGCTTGCCGACGCGTCCGAGACCGAGGTGCCGAGCGAAGTAGGTGAGCAGCCTGCGAGCATCAGGCAGCTGAACAGCACGGCCGACGCCACGCGGCGGGTGGAATGCATGATGACCCCTCACGGTCAGGCGGGAACTGAGCAGATGCTGCCCTACCCGACTGCCGCCCTACCGCGCGGGGGTACAGCGCGCAGTGGCCGCACCGCCGGCTGAGACCGCGGCTCCGGTCACGCGCTCGGGAACTACGAGGCGGTTGGCGTGGTGCGCTGGACGTGCAGGGGCGGCGGTAGCGGAAGCCGGAGCCCCGCCATCCCCCGGATGTTCAGTTCGCCGGTCTCTGCCCGGTGCAGCAGTTCGCCCGCGTTCTTCAGCGCCATGACGACCCGGGTGCGCAGGCGGGGGTGGAACGGCATGGCGAGCGGGACGAGGGCGGCGATGGCGGCCGGGTTGGGGATCGAGCTGTTGCGCAGCTCGCCGACGACCCGATTGAAGGCGTAGCCGAGCTTGGGCGGCAGCTGGACGTGGGAGCGCTGCAGTGAGGACAGCAGCAGTGCCAGCATGTCCTCGTACGCGGTGCGCAGGGCGTTGATGCTGTCGTACGACACGATGTCGGCGGCGAACAGCCCGCGGCCGCGCTCGAGGCGTTCGAGGATGGCTTTGAGCATCTTCAGGTCGATGTCGCCGGCATACCGCAGGGGCCGGTCCACCCGGGCCAGCAGCTTGCCGCCTTCCACGCCTTCCCTCCAGGAGAAGCTGCTCAGGAGGTGGAACCACGCCTCCTGGCTCCGCAGGGAGTGGACGCCGCAGCCGATGAGGATCTGGTAGAGGATCTTCGCCTTCAGCGGGCGTGCTCCGCGCAGGACGGCCCCGTACGTGACATGGGAATAGCCGGGCGCCTGTTGGGCCAGGGTGCGGTGGCTGAGCCCGTTGAAGTCCAGCAGCGTCTTCAGGAGCTCGCGCAGCTGGGCTTCGTCGACGGCGTGCGGCGGGGTGAGGTTGCCGGTGCGCTCCCAGCGGCTCAGTGCCTCGCGGCAGAGATCGCCGGAGAAGCCGGCGGCGGCCAGGCGCAGGCTTTCCCAGCGCGCGCTCCAGCTCTCGGGGTTGCCGCCGCAGGCCAGGATGTAGCCGTTGACGGTTGCCCAGGTGGGGAGCTTCTTGCCCGCGTGGGCGTTGGACAGCGTCGCGGTGGACAGCCCGCTGTGTTCGGCCATCATCGCCAGCGGCGGGTCACCGGCCTCCTTGCGCAGCGCCTGGAGGTCGCGTGCGAAGGCCACCAGTGGGTCGTTGGTGTGGGGCAGTTGCTTCATGGGACGGGCCACGGCGTCCATCTCCTTCCCGAGCCCGGAACAGGACCGGGGCCCGTCGGTGAGACGGGCCCCGGCAGGGCATCGGGTCAGAGCAGACGCTGACGCAGTTCGGCGGCCAGGAGACCGCCGGCCCCCAGGATGGCGAGGGCCTCCTCCAGCTTCATCCCGCGGGCGAGCAGGACGAACAGCGCGGCCAGGAGTATGACCAGCAGGAGTAAGGAGGCCAGCGGCGAGGACTTGGCAGTGCTCGCCGGGGTGTGCGCGCACGGCCCGTTCTGCTCAGCAGGAACGGGCTCAGGAAGCAGGAACGACAAGGAAGTTGACTCCCAACAGGAGGCGGATGGTCAGCTAGCGGTCCGGAACTTGGTGCTCAAGTGCCTTGCAGGGCACGGGACTTGACTCACGCCAGTAGTTGCAGCCACAGGTGTCAGCGAATCCCACGTTACCCACGCTTACGCCTGACAATGCCGATTCAGTTCCCATTGGAGGCAGACCATAAATAAAGCGCCGACCTGTTATTTAAAGGTCGGAACGGAATTTTTCAAAGGATGGTTCGCCATCGGATTTAACAACCCGCGAATCTGCCTCATCAGTGCAGGTCAAGCGGGATGGCGCTTGGACAGGGGAAAGTGTCTGCCTACAGCTCTTGGCCGAGGTCAATTATCCCCCCATTCTTGAACTCGTTCCCACGTGCGCGACGCGCGCGGCCCGCGGGCCGCGCATGCGCGTACAGGAGAGGCGCAGGTCCAACGGTCCGGACACGCACCGCAGAACGCAGGAGGCCCCGTTGCAGCGGGGCACCTCCGCAAGGTGGCACGGCCAACAGGTCAGCCACTGGACTTCCTTCCGCCCGACGATGACGACTCTCGCGGGCTGAAGGGCGTACGGCAAGAGGGCAGGGCCCGGCGGATTCCGCCGGGCCCTGCCGCATGCTCAGAGCGGCTCCATCGTCGCGCCTGCGGTCGTGTTCTCAGGCGTCGGGACGGTGTGGGGCGCCGAAGTCCTGGTCGGTGAACGTCCCGAGCAGAGGCTTGGCAGCGATAGGACGGGCGTGGGGTTCTCCGCACACCGGGCCGTACTCACTGTCGGGCGTGACCCAGACGCCGGTCCACCGCGGGTGGCGGTCGGTGATGGGTTCGCCGCAATCCACGCAGAGCACGACTGGGACACCGTGCTTGCGCAGCAGGCCGGCAAGTTCGGTCCGCTGGAGCTCGGGGACGTGGTCGTAGTAGCCAAGCCAGCCGACCATGGTCTGGGAGGTGTTCCACGCGGCGGCATCGCGGGTGTCCTCCCAGGTGGTGTCCGGGCCGACCGGGTGGACAAGACGCCACCCGAACACCGGCATGCCCGGCCCGTTCGGTTCCGGCTCCTCACGGAAGGACTGCAGAACAGCGGCGGTGTAGCCGGGACGAACCTTGCGGATCTCAGCCTCCAGGACCGGCCGGACCGACTCACTGGCCACGGCATGGAGTTGGGGTGTCCGCCCGGCGGCGGGAGGACGTCATGATCCGGGTCCAGGCCGCGGGGCACCTTGCCATACTGGCGGCCGGGGGGTGCGGGATGGCAGAACAGCGACCGTCGCGGCAGGAGCTGATCCGGCGTCGTCGCCGGAGCGGTTTCGTGGGCCGGCACGGGGAGATGAACGCGTTCCGGGAGAACCTGGTCCGGGATCCGGAAGGCGACGACTACCAGTTCCTTCTCCACGTGCGCGGCAACGCCGGTGTGGGCAAGACCTCGCTGGTCCGGCAGTGGGAGGCGGTCGCCCTCGAACAGTGCGCGACCACGGTCTACCTCGACGACAGTGTGCACAGCGCCGTGGAGGCGATGGAGGAGATCGGTGAGCGGCTGGGCCGTCAGGGCCTGGAGCTGCGCCGGTTCGACAAGCTGCTGGCGACGTTCCGCCAGCGCCACCACGAGACGCAGTCGGCGCGGGACACCCAGATGCCCGCGGAAGACGGTAGTGCCGCGCAACCGCTCGCGGCCTCGCTCTCAGGGTCGGTCGCCGCGCAGGTGGGTCTCGTCGGCCTCGGAATGGTGCCGGTCGTGGGGGCGCTCGCCGGCGCGGTCGATCCGCAGCAGGTAGCCCAGGGCGCGGACCGGCTGCGGGCCGCGCTCGGCGCACGGCTGCGATCCCACGACGACGTACGGCTCGTCATGGACCCTGTGCGCGGCCTGACCCCGGTGTTCCTTCAGGACCTGGCCGAGGTGGCGCGGCGGCGGCCACGGGTGGTGCTGTTCTTCGACGTGTACGAGCGGACAGGACCGGTGCTGGACGAGTGGCTGCGCGACATCGCCTTTGGCGAGGTGCACGGCGTACTGCCGGCGAACGTCCAGATCGTGCTGTCCGGACAGGGCCGTCTGGATGCCCGGAGCTGGGGCGACTGGCTCGACCTGGTCACGGAGGTGCCGCTGGAGGTGTTCACCGAGGAGGAGGCGCGAGCGCTTCTGGCACTGCGGGGCGTCACCGACGAACGGGTCGTCGAGGTCGTGCTGCGCCTGTCGGGCAGACTCCCCGTACTGGTCCACACGTTGGCGCAGGCCGGGCCCGACTCGGCCCATACTGTGGGCGACCCGTCAGGGACGGCGGTGGAGCGGTTCTTGAAATGGGAGACGGATCCCCCGCGTCGGGCCGCCGCCCTTGCTTTGGCTCTGCCTCTACAGTTCGACGAGGACGTCTACCGTGCCGTTGCCCCGCCTGAGGCCGCCGAGCAGTACTCCTGGGTGCGCCGACTCGCCTTCGTCACCGACCAGGCCGGGCGGTGCCGCTATCACGACGTCGTACGCGCTCCCATGCTGCGGCTGCAGCGCACCCAGTCACCCGCCCGCTGGCATGCCGCGCACGACCTGCTCGCGGAGACCTTCCACACCTGGCGGGCGCAGCGGGAGGAGGTGGTGCCGACTGCGGAACGTTGGGGCGACACGGTCTGGCGCGAGCACCGGTCGAACGAGACCTACCACCGCCTGTGCGCCGATCCGCGCCGCGCTCTGCCGGAAGCACTCACGGAGGCCGTCCGTGCCTGCGAGCACGGGAGCGGCACGGCCCGGCGCTGGGCGCAGCTGCTCGCTCAGGCCGCAACGGACAGCGCGGACGAGGGCCTGGCCGAATGGGGAGACCGGCTGACCGCCGCGTCCCGGGACGACGCCTCGGCCGTCATGGCCGTCCTTGACGCACTGCTCGCTTACTCCGGTATGGACACCGCGGGACAACTGCGCACCCGAATAGTCCGGGGGCGTCTCCACCGGCGCGCCGAGCGGTACGGACAGGCGCTCGCCGACTTCACCGCGGCGTTGGTCCTGGAGCCGCAGCACGCTGACGCCCTGGTGGGGCGGGCCCTCATCCACCAGCAGATGGGGAACGCCGACGACGCCCTTGCCGACATGGACGAGGCGATTCGCGCTCACCCCGGCGGCGCCTGGAACCACGTGTATCGGGGGCGCGTCCACCTGACGGCCGGGCACCGCACCGAAGCGCTCGCCGATTTCAACCGGGCAGTCGAACTCGACGCCGAGCAGGACTGGGCCCTCGCCAGCCGCGCCGAACTCCACCGCGCTCAGGGGCGATACCAGGAGGCGCTGGCGGATCTGGACCGCGCGCTCGGCATCGATCCGGAGTACACCTGGGCCTACGCGGAGCGGTCGCGATGCCTGAGTCAATTGGAGCGGTGGGACGAAGCGGTCCACGACATGGCGCGAGCAGCCGACCTGGACTCCGGATCGGGGTGGTACCGTGCCCAACTCGCTGGCCTGCTCCTCGATGTCGGACGGCACGCGGAGGCATTTCAGGAGGTCGACCGCGCCCTAACTGCCCCGGACGAGGACGGCCTACGCGGCCGAGCCTGGCCGTACACCTTCAGAGCCTGGGCACTGCACGGCCTGGGCCGCGACACCGAAGCCCTGTCCGACCTCGACCACGCGATCTCCCTCGACGACGCGTATGAGCTCGCCTTCGCGATGCGCGGATGGCTGCTGTGGGAGGCGGGGCGGCTCGCCGAAGCGGAACAGGACTTCGACCAGGCCCTGTCCGAGCACCCGCAATGGCCGTGGTGCCTGGCGGGCCGCAGCATGGTCCGCTTGTACGCGCAGCGGTACGAAGACGCTGTCAACGACCTCACTCGGGCTTTCAATATCCAGTTCGGCATCGCGGAGGCGGAAGGAAAGATCGCCCGGCCCCTCGTTGAACTGCTGCGGGAGCATCTTCCGACGAACCGCGCCCCCCTCACGGCCACGATCAGACTCGCAGCGCTCCTCAGCCACCAGATCCAGTGGCCAGGTCTGACCCACCAAGCAGGCTCCGTCCTCGCCCTGCGCCCCAGCCCTCGGCTGCTGACCGGCGGCTTCCGACTGCTGCGCCGCGTCACCACCGCCCTCAACGACCCACCCGAAGGCGCGGACACCCAGCGGACCGCCTGGTCACTGAGGCTCCTGTCCCCCATTCTCCGCATCCTGGAGCCCCGGGGAGCTCCGACGGGGTCTGTGCGACCGACTAGCGATGGACACGCGACTGCCGTCGGCGGATCGGACACAGCTTCAGAGTCAAGATCAGAAGCTGCGTCGTAACCTTTCCCTCAGGTCAGGGCCGTGTGAGGTCAGTACGTCCGCTGCTTGCCGTTCGGTTTGACCTCGATGGACGGAGAAGCGAACGGCAGGCAGCAGCAGAGAGGCCCCTCGCACGCAGCCCCGAAGGAGCTGCGCGCGAGGGGCCTGATGATCCAGGACGTGGAGGGACCCGAGGGGTGGCTTGCTGGCCACCATAGTGACAAGCCATCTGCGCCTGTTGAGTACCGCAGCTTCCCCGGCTCTACTCCTGAACGAGGTCGTAGACAGCCCGTTGATGGTCGGTTTTGATGATGAGCCCGTCTGCGCACAGGTCGCGCAGGATCTGCCGGACCCTTTTCTCCGCTGCCTGTTGGTCTTCCCACGCGTGACCGTGGTCGCCCAGAGCCTGGATGGCGCGCTGCGGATCCCAGGTGCCACCGAGGGCGCGAATCGCCTGGGCGAGGACATGCCGGTCGGGATGATCCTTCTTGCGGTGGTTGGCGATGCTGGCAGGGGCGCCGCTGTAGTTACAGTCGGCGCACTTCTCCCACGAGCAGTCCGGATCGGTGACGGCGGCGTAGCGGACGGAATGGTGCGAGCCGAAGCCGTGGGCGTGGAGCAGTTGAGCGACGGACCCGTCGTACTTGAGGGCCATGAGCGCGGCTTCGGCGATCTTGTCGTGGCCGGCGGCGAAGAACTTGCCTAGGCCGACGTCCTTCCCGCAGCCGCACCAGCACTTGCCGGTCGGGATGAGACGAGGCTTCTCATTGCTTGACATAAAGCCAAGGTAGCAATCCTTGGATTGAAGCCAAGATATAAATCCAAGGATAGCATCCAAGGATTGCGTCGAAAAGCAAGCGTACAGCCGCAAGCTGGCTTCATGCACAGCAGGGTCAGCAGCGCGCGTCGCCGGGGGGCAAGCAGGCTGGTCAGCTGAACGTCCGCGCTACTTCAAGCCGTCCCCTGAGGCGATCTCTGACTCCGGCTTCTTATGCCGGGACTTGGCCATCAGCAGGGAGGCGCCCTGCTGCCTACTCAAGCGTGGCCGGGGTTGGGGCGGAGCTACCGGCTGGGGAGCAGTCCCTCCCCTCACCACGGCGCCGACCGATCTGATCAACGCGACCCGGGCCAGGTCAACCCCGGACACTTCGCCGCCGTTCGGAGCAGCAGGCCGACGCCCGTTGGGCCGACGGCGAGTCGGCCGCCCGCGAACGTTGGCACGCCCTGGTCACCGCCCGGCGCTGCCTCCTCAGCACCAGGCGACAGGCAGCCGCGCGGCTGCCTCGGACTGCACCTGTTGGCCGACTAAAGCTTGCGGAGCCCGCTGAGAGCCCGTTCGAGCAGACTTACGGCAGGGGCGCTACCGGCCTCGGCGGCCTGCGGCTGGTGAACATCGACGATTCCTGCTTCCGCAAGATCAGCTACAAGGATGCGGGCAACTCCAAGAGGCACATCGGTGAGCGCCGCGATCTCAGCGACCGACCTGATCTCCTGGCACAGTCGGCAGATCCTCTGGTGTTCAGGCAGCATCCCCGCCCACTGGTGAGGTTCAGCAGCGGTGGAGACGAGCGCCTCGATGGCCAGGAGGTAGCGCGGCCGGGTACGTCCGCCGGTCATCACGGATGGCGCGAGCGAACGTTGTTCGTCTACTGCTCCCACGACTGCTGCCGCACCGGAACGGGCGGGGTACACGTCGGTACCAGCTGATCCACCGCCTCGCAGGTTCTGCAGGCGAGGGCGGTCGCCGTGCCGGTGAAGACGCCGGTTCGTCTCACGGCCCGCATCCGCAGTGTCCTCGGCAGGGAATGCAGATGGCCGGCCCGCTGCCGCTTCCTCGGCTTCGGCCCGTCGGCGAGCTTCGGCGGTGACCCGTTCGAGCGCAGCCGAAAGGGTCTCCGGTGCGGAATACTGTTCGACGAGCCGGTCGTAGGCGGCATCCTGATCGGCCGGCTTGGACGCGCCGATGGGTGTCGGATCCATCTTCATGCCTCCCTGTCCATCCGGATCGCGCTTCTCAGGGTCCGGCGCGCGTGGGCGAGGTTGGCCCTCGCCTGCGCCGGGGTGCACCCCAGGACTTCGGCGATCTCCGAAGGAGTCATGTCAACCAGTGTCAGCGTCATGACTTCCTGCTGCCTTCGGGGCAGAGCCGCGATTGCGGTTCCTGCGACCAGAGCGAGCTCCGCCGCGACCAGGTCCTGCGTCGACCCGCGGTCAACGAGTTCCCTCTCCGACAGCCCGGCCTGCTGATTCCCCGCCAGTTGGCAAGCCACCCGGAACGCGACGGTTCGGACCCATGCCTGAGGGGCCTGCACCTTCCCCCAGTGCTGGACCAGCCTGGTCATAGCCTCGGCAGCAGCGTCTTGCGCGATGACCTCGGCGAAACCGCGGTGGGCGACCAGCATGGCGATCACCCGGGGATAGTGACTCTCGAAGAACGCCGTGAAACCGTCGGACTCACTGTCCACTCCGATCGCCTCTCCGGCCCGGACGCGAATCGCACCCGTTCCTGCGCTTCACGACGACAATCAGCAGGACCAGTAAAGCCGAAGTGAGCGTGACTGCCACTGAATTGGTGGTCACGTACAGAGTCCCGAGACCTCCCAGAACGGTGTTGATCAACAACACCAAGCTGGCTGTTTCGCTGTGTCCCGAGCCTGCGGTCGGTTCGGGAACCGGATCCGGCTGCTCGGGGAGCTGCGGGTGGCTTTCCGTCATACCTACCTAGAGCCTGCGGAGACCACTCGCGCGAAAAGTGAAGTGAGTCACATGGAGGTCGGGGTCTGCGCGTGCCAGGTGACCGAATGTGGACTACCTGGTGGCCGATCGTCCTGGGACGGTGCTCAACGCCATAGTCTCGGCCGAAGCGGTTGGCCTCCGCCGCGTACCCGGACAGCCGGTTACAGCCAGCAGCAGGGCTTCTCCGGCACCGATGACGGCGCTACCCAGCTCACTGACCAGCCTCACCAGCGTCTCTGTCTGCACGTCAACTCGCCTGCCGGGCCGGCTCGTGGCTCTGGGTATGAGAGCGGAGGGAACGCTCGTGCTCTTTGTGTGCGCGGTCCTCTTCCTTCCTCCTCTTCAGTCAGCGGGAACGGGTCGCTGCTGGGGGGTTGCGTTTCCCCAGTACGGCGGAGTCTGCGAGCATCTCGCCTCCCTGCCCGGCTACCGGCCACCCCCGCCCGTCCGTCGCCCGCGGCCGGTCCTGATACGCAACGTCTGACGGAGCGGCACCTGGCCGGGCCTGCAGAACGCGAACGGCCCGCCGTTTCGGGGGAAAACGGCGGGCCGTACTGACCGCCACGGTGCCACACCCCCGAGCGCATCGCACGCCGGAACAGGGAAATCGCAGCCGCCCGGGTTCTCCCGCCGGGCAACGAACGGGGCCCGTCCGGTGTACGGACGGGCCCCATATATCGAGCGCCGGGCAGGCCTTGCACCTGCATTTCCCCGCAGGAAGCGGGGCGTCTTGCCTTGGACCACCAACGCGCAACCAGCCATCCTAAGTTGCGGCGACCAGCTCAAGATCAAGTTTAGCGTATGCGGCCGGCTCTCCGTCCCCAGGAAGGCCTCAAACCGGCCCGCTGTCGCCGGACCGGAGTCCCACGGAAAGAGAAGAACCACACGTGCCACAGGATCAGCGCGGGGCTTCGGCGCTGCCGCCGTGGCGGACCCGTTCCAGGATCTGTTCGTGGAGAGCAGCCAGGCTCTGCGGCGGCGCGGGGACGGGGCTGCCTGTGAGGGTGTACCACTCGTCTGCGTCCGTGTACTGGATGGCGATGTGGGCGCGTCCGTCGTCAAGGAGGCGGGTGGTGATGGTGAGGTCGCCGGTGATGACACCGACCTCGTCCGTCATCGCACCGCCGGGACCGGCCTTCACCTTGCTGACGATCTGCTCCGGCGGTGAGGGGTGTGCGCTCATGAGGAGCAGGTACCCAGCATGTCGGTGATCGTGGTCTTCTCGTTCTCGGTCACCGACAGTCCGTAGGTGGACTTCACCGACACCCAGGCGCGGGCGTAGGTGCACCAGTACGTTTTGGACGGCGGCTGCCACTCGTCCGGGCCCTGGTCGCCCTTCGACCGGTTCGAGGCGGCGGAGACGGCCAGCAGCTGCGAGTGCGTCAGATCGTTCGCGAACGCCTTCCGCTTCTCCTGCGTCCGCGTGTTGGCGCCGACTGGCGGGCAGCGTCAGGCGTTCGCCAGCGGCACCATGTGGTCGATGTCGAGATCCGAGGCGTCCGTGAACGCCTTGTCGTCGTACACGCTCACCCACCGGCCGGACACCGCCCGGCATTCGCCGTCCCGCTTGACGTCCGCGCCGTCGCGTTCCAGCACTGTCTCGCGGGTGTCGCAGGACTCCCCCTGCGAGGCCCAGTGGGGGAACTTGGCGCGGCTGTAACCAGACATCGAGCCGTTCGGCGCCACCTTCAGCCCGGCCAACTCGGTACGGGTTTGTTCAGCCGACGGCACGCCCGGCAAC
This sequence comes from Streptomyces sp. NBC_01451, assembly GCF_036227485.1. Taxonomy (NCBI): domain Bacteria; kingdom Bacillati; phylum Actinomycetota; class Actinomycetes; order Kitasatosporales; family Streptomycetaceae; genus Streptomyces; species Streptomyces sp. NBC_01451. The sequence continues at coordinate 10,216,391 of NZ_CP109479.1, read as the reverse complement.
GTGCCCGTGCCGGCCTCGCCGCCCGGTGCCCCGGCCGAGGCCGAGGCCGACGGTTTGGCGTCGCTCGGCTGAGGTGCCGCCGGATCGTCGATGGCCGTGCAGCCGGCCACCGCGAATACGGTCACGGCCGCCAAGCCCCGCCCCCACCAGTACTGCTGACGCCCCATGACCTGTTGATTCCTCCCGCCGGGGACCATACGGGCCGCAGCGTACCCGCCCAGTACCACCCGCCCGGTCACTGCAGCGCACCGCTCACCCCTACGAGGTGAGCGGTGGTGGCTGACGGTCGGGTGAGCCGTACATCCGTGAGAAGAGGGGCGGCCAATCCGGGCAAGCCACAAGTGGCAGAAGCGTGAAAGCCACACCCGACGCCCCTGGGCGGGTCAACCATACGAGGGGCTCACCACGTCCCGCAGAACAACGTAGGGAAGCGTGACGCTTCCGCGACCGCTTCCCTACGGGCAACATCAGGCAGCAGACTCACCTCACGGCCTTCGTCGGGGTCACGTGCACCTTGGTCGGAGCACATGATCAGACGAAGGCCGCCCCCACGTCCGGCGAACTCCCAGGTGAGGACTCAGTTCGAGACGCCGTTCGAGACGCCGTTCGAGACCGGAAGAAAAAGAAAGCTCAGTACAGCTTGTTCACCGCCGTGACGGTCGTGGCCTTGAAGTCGGCCACCTGGGCGTGCTGGAAGGTGCCCATCCGGCCCCACCGGACGACCGTCACGGTGGCGCCGTCGCGGCCGACCGAGAAGAGGCCGATGTCGGAGGAGCCCCAGGCGGAGGCTGTGTGGATGCCGTAGACGTCGGCGCCCTCCTCGACGTTCAGCCGGCCGTAGTACTTCTGCGTCGCCGTGATGTCCGGGTCCTGCTGCATGAGCTTCTTCGCGCAGCCGGCCAGGTCCTTGCGCAGCAGCGCCGCGAAGTCCTTCGCCCACTGTTCGCTGCGCCCCTCGACCGTGAGCTGCTGGGCGTTGGTGTCGTACTCCGTCCAGTACTCCCGGTGCGTGGTGGTGGACGGCAGCGCGTCGCCCACGCACATCGGCAGCGGGTCGGGCTGGCCGGCCGTGACCGCTCCGGCGTACCACGGCGAGGACGGGTAGGGCGGCAGGTCGGCCGGCTCCAGGAACCGGGGCGTGTCGGAGGCCGGCGTGGTGGCGGCGGCCGGGACAGCGGCTGCGGCGACACCGGCCACGGCCGCCAGCGCGGCCACGGTGGTACGGATGCCTCGGGTACGGATCTGCATGGTCTCCCCCATTGGTTCCCCGGTCGAATGCGCGGGCTTGCGCCCTTGCCCCCCGTACGACCCACCACCACCCGTGACGGTTGCCCTGTACGTCCGCTACGGATCCGTCCCGATTGTCACCGTCCTGCCACCGGGTTCGAGGCCGGTGAACTCCCACTCCCGCCCGTGGTCGGCTCAGGTCAGCAACCGCAGCAAGAGTGACCAGGAACCCGCCACCTGGCAGCCACCGGCAGCCGGCTACCGGTGCGCGTACGCCACTGATCGGATCGCCATCAAGACCCGCTGGAGGCTGAGCGCCGACCCGGTCGAGTAGACGGCTCTCGCAGACATCCTCACCAACTGTCCGAACAGCCCGATCGAGGTCGTCCACGCACGCTGAACAGTCCTGTGGGGTAGCGGCTTGTGTGCTGCTACCCCACAAAGACTGACCTGAAATTCCGTATAGAAAATATTCACCCCTGCCAGAAAAAGGCATAAATAAAGTCGAGCCACAGCTCGACGTCAAGAAAAATAAAGGGGGTTTTCTAATTCCGCTTACCCCTTTCAGTCGGTGTCGCAATTTCTGGAATTTCGGAATTCTGTGGAATCTCACTCCGAATGGTGATTGTCGTCGGGTTTACATTGATATTGAATTCACTGGAGCATGCGGAGAGGGTGAGCAGGCTCCCCGCTAGGGCGATTGTGACCGCCAGGACCTTCAGCCAGGTCGTTCCGCGGTTGATGCGCGCCGCTTCAAGTCCAAGCTCCGCTGCTGCCCTGGACTCCCACATCCTCCACCGCGGGGCTTGTCCGCAGTTGCCGGAGTTACAAAGTTGCTGGTCAGGGCTCTCACTGCCCGACTTCTTGCTGAAATTTACCTTATACATAATTTCTCACTCTCCAATTGTAAATTTACATAAATGTCCCTTTTTTGGACAAAAAGGAACCCGGTGCGAGCCTCTTGGCTCGTTCCGGGCTGAATACGCCTGGGTGTGCGCGGCTAGCGCTAAGTTCCGTGTTTCAACATGCCTCCATAATACCAGGAAAACTGGGGGAGTGGAAGAGCGTCGGACCGCCACTGCGGTGCGCCGCAGTTTGTGTGCAGGTGAAGTCTGGCTGCTTTATTTTGGCGCGCATTGAACAAGGATTAGATTACCCAGATCTGTCCTCCTGTCAAGGTCTGCGGTGGGTGGAGCCATTTACCGGAAGCAGGTTCGAGATTCGGTCCAGCCCTATTTCTGGATTTGGCCGGAGCGGGGGTGCAGGATTCCTCACCATGTTCGCCGCCATGCTGTCCCTGACGGCGAACGTCATCGGCGCCCAGGTGCCCCACGCCGCCGAGAATCTGCTCCCGGCATCCATAGGTCCCTTCGGGGCGGCGAACCAGGACAGGTGGCGTGATGGGCCTCTTGTCGGGATCTGGTGTGTGGGCTGACCATGCGTTACAAACGGTCAGGTGAGCCGTGACGGAGTGAGGACCCATGTCCACGGGAACGGGTGGGGACTACTGCGCGGACAAGGCGCTGCCCAGCGTGTTCAAGCACGAGTTGCTGACACGATCGACGTGCTGGGCGTCGGCGCCCCGCTCACCTACGACATCAAGGACGACGACCCGCACTCGCAGACCTACGAGAAGGTGGATAACTGGCAGAAATGGTTCGACGTGATGTGGGATCTGCTTGCCAAGTGAGTACTTCGGAGCGAAGTGGTCGCGTTCCCGCCGGGTTGAGCGTTCGAGCCTGCTGTGGCGGGGGCGGGTTTCGAGGGCAAGCCGCGCCGGTGTCCATCCCCGCCAGAGGCCACCTTCCAAGGCCGGCTACAGGGTGCAACACTGCCTGGGTGGATGACAGGGCACGCTACGAGGCTCAACTGGACACGCTGATCGCCCTCATCACCTACATGGCCCTCACGAGATGGCGGAGCCGCTCTCCCAACGGCCTTTCAAAGGATCTTGGGTTAGCTGAGGACGTTGTCACCTGCGCGTTGAACGGATTTCCCGGCCTGTTTCGCCAGAGCGCCGACTTCTATCCGACTGACGCTGGACCCCAACACTCCTTCACCCTGCACGCGCGCTATGCACGACGCCGCCCACGGGGTGCAGACCCTGCCTTGAACCAACCAGCCGGTGCACATAACACGGCATCGCTCAGCGACCCCGAGCCCACTCAGGATGGGACGGGCGAGGAACTGGATGCTGAAACGCTCCGCGCGCTCCTGGACTACGTGACCGAACGCGCAAGGGCCGAGCGTGACACCCGCTTCCATACCCAATCGATTCGGTGGCTGCTAGCAGCAGCCACCGTGGCCGCCCTCGCCAGTTTGGCGGCAGCGGTCATCCAGACCCTCCAATGAATGGACGTTGACCGCGCAGGTCGGCGACCTACCGGAGCTTTCTTCAGGCGATTCCGTCGCGTCGTACGGACGTCGATGTCCAGGAGGTGCCGTTCCGCGAAGGCGGCAGCGGCTCCTTGCATGAACCAGGCTGGGGCGTGGCCGGGCCGACCACAGGGCGCCGGCCACGTCTGCCCCGTGGAGCGACGGGACGCCCCGGTGCCGTCGCGGATGACCCGTGATCCGGTAAAGGCGGTCTGGGCCAGGCTGCAAGTGGTCTGCCCAGAGTCTGGGTATTCGGCCTCGCCGGTGGAGTGATGCCTACGCGTCCCTGTCCCCGGCTCGCGGTGGTGGTGACAGGAATGCGGCAGGGTGGTCCTCGATCCAGGACAGGCCTCCGATGTCGAGGCGGTGGCGGGTGCGGGTGACGGCGACGTAAGCGAGGCGGGCTTCGCCGTCGTCGATCGGGCCGGGCACCGGACGGCCGGTGTCGTCCAGTTGGTCGCTGTCCTTGGGTGGGGTGAAGTCGTCGGCGATTCTCACGCGGGGCCATTCGCGGCCCTTGGCTTTGTGTGCGGTGGAGACGGTGACCTGGGCCTGTTGCTCGGGGACGAGTTGGGCGACGGCGGAGAGGATGGCGTCGGTTCCGTGGGTGTCGACGAGGTCGACGAGTGGCTGCAGATCGCGTCCGGCCGGGTCGTGGGCTGCGTAGTCCTGCAGGTCCCCCCAGGAGGGGAACAGGACCAGTTCGGGATGGGTGGTGCGGCGTCCGTCTTTCAGGTCGTGGGCGGCCAGGGCAAGGGCGCGCAGGCTGTCTCCTCCCCCGACCAGGGCCACGCGGTGTCCGGTGGTCAGCAGGTCCATGACCTGGGCGATGGCGCCGACGTTGGTGCGGCACAGCACGGCGTCTGGCTGGGTGAGGGGGCCGAGTTCGGTGGGCACGGTCTCGGTGCCGGTGAGGCGGAGGGGGGCGTCGGCGATGGCCAGCCACCGGTTGGCCTCGTCAGCGAGGCGGGGGCCGAAACGGAAGGACTGGGAGAGCGCGAGCAGGGTGCCGTCGAAGCCGGTCATGACGTCTTTGGCGCCGCGCCAGTCGTAGATGGCCTGTGCGGAGTCGCCGACCATGACCAGCTGGGTGTGGTCGCGTTGGTCGAGGAAGATCTGTTCGACGACGGGGTTGGTGTCCTGGGCCTCGTCGAGGAGGAGGAAGTCGGTGGCGATTTTCGGGGCGGTGAGGGCCCAGATTTTCAGGTAGTGGTCGTGGTCGAAGCGGACCGCGCCGTCGTCGGGGTGCTGGAGGTCGGCCCAGGCCTTGCGGGCGAAGGGGACGATGTGAGCGGCGAGTTGGGCGTGCAGGTCGCGGTCGTCCAGGCCGCGCAGGTGGGGGACGTGGTGGCGGGTGATGGCGGGATCGGCGGTGTGGCAGAAGCGGGCTACCGTCCGCAGCGCGGCGTTGGAGAGCGTTCGTTGTGACAGGTCGCGTTCGCCGATCCGGATGCTCTTGGTGATGCCGAGAGCCTGTCCGGTCTGCCAGGCCGGGCGGCGGGGTGCGCCCAGGCGGCGGGTGTAGTGGTGGCCGATGGCAGCGTAGGCGAGGGCGTGGGCGGTCTTGCAGGTGACGGTGGGCGGGAAGCGGGTGCGCGCGTCCTGGGCGATGGCCCGGTTGTAGGCGAGATAGCGGCCGCGACGCCGGGTGGCGTGAGCGAGCTGGGCCAGCGTGGTGGTCTTACCGGTGCCCGCGCCGGCCTGCAGTGCCAGGTGATCGCCGGCGTGAAAGGCGTCGGCCGCGGCTTGCTGTTCGTCGGTGGGGGTCAGCACGGCGTGGCTCCGGAGGTACGGGTGAGGGCGCGGCCAAGGGCTGTGAGGAGGTGGGGTGCGGTGGTGTGGGTGAGCAGGTTGTGGACTGCGTGGTCGAGGCGCTCGACCTCCTCGCCGGCGTGTCGGGCCAGGGCCCGCTGGAGGGCCAGTTCCAGGAAGAGGCGGGGTGGTTGTCCCGCTCTGTCGGCGGCGGCCTGGAGAACAGCGTGCGTGGCGGGCGGGAAGTCGACGTTGAGGAGGATCTTGCCGTCCGCGTCGGGGTAGTGCGTGGTGATCACGTCGATGGGCAGCAGTCCGCCGGTCTGGTGACGCAGTCGGTTGAGTGCCTTTCCCGGGGTTTTGGCAGGCACAACAGCCAGGAGGTGGGTGGCGTCGTGGTTGGCCGCGAGCGGCATCGCGCGAGCGGCCCGGTGAAGTTCAGTCGGGGTGAGGGACCGGGTCAGGGTGATGTCCAGTGCGTGGTACGGCATCGTCACCCCTTCCCGTGATGGCCGGGCGCGGTGTGGGACAGGCGGGTGCGGATGTGCGCTGCGTGGAGGAGGGGGTCGAAGACCTGCCATCCGGCGAGGGCGAGGTCGGCGGCGCCCGGATGGGCGGCGTGGGCGGGGCAGCGCTGGGTGCGCCAGCGCATCTGCTCGGCGTAGGGCAGGCGGCTGAGGTCGTAGACGGCCATCAGGGTGGCGGGCAGGGTGAGTTGGCCGCGCTGCGGGCTCGCGGGGAGCAGCGTCCATAGGCCTTGGGGGGTGTTGGGGGCGAGGACGGGCTCCGGGCAGCGGTGGCGGTGTCGGGTCTGTGCCACACATCGGATGCCCTCGACGGGGGTCTCGGCGAGGTAGCGGCCCAGCAGCAGTTGCACGACGGACCGGGCGGGGCTGCCGGCGGGCGGCGCGCAGACGGCGGCCGGGGCCGGGGTGAAGGCGCCGGTGTCGATGAGGCGGCGGGTGCGGACGGCGAGTTGGCGGCGTACCGCCTGGAGGTGCGGTCCGGTCGGGGTGGTGGGGGTGCGGTCCGGGCAGAGCACCGTGTGCGGGATGCGGCACCAGGCGCTGCCGTCGCCGTGGGGGTGGGCGATGCCGCTGCTCAGGTGCCAGCGGCAGGATTCAGGGACATGGGCGGCGGTCAGTTCGGCGGGGTGCAGGGCGATGGGCCGCTGGTCGGTGCGCTGGTAGAAGTCGATGCGGTTGCCGCACCGGCGGCAGCGGCCGCTCTGGCCGGCGCGCAGCAGGCGGCTGGGGCTGGTGGCGGCCACGCGCAGCGGACGGCGCGTCGGTGTGGTGCGGGGGCTGCCGTCCCAGGGGCAGCCGGTGGAGAGGGTGTTGGGGTGCATGGCGGGGACCGTGCCAGGCGACACCCCGCGATGACGGGGACGGACCGGGCCGTGTCCCCCAGGCGGCCCAGCGGCATCGAACGCGTAAGCCAGTCACCGTGTGAAGGTTCGATGCGTGCTCGCCGGTTCGGGTGAATCACAGAGCGGTGGGCGAGCAGGAGCAGCGTGGTCAGGAGTCCGGGGTGCCGGGTGGGGTGTGGTTGTCGCAGATGGGGCCCAGCAGGTGGTCGATCGGCACGTCGAAGGCGTGGGCGAGGGCGTGCCAGGTGGTGACGCTGCCGGTGGTGCGGCCGTGTTCGAGGTCGATGAGGGTGCGCCTGGCCAGGCCGCTGCGGGCGGCGAGTTCGTCGAAGGTCCAGCCGCGCGTGTCCCTCAGCCGCGCCAGCGTCACGCGCAGCGCAGTGAGGTCGGGGTCGGGCGGCAAGATCGTCACCCCACCATCCGACGGTGCAGACCCCTGCCCTGTCAGTGCGGGTTCCTGCACTATCGGTGCAGGTGGACGCCGGACGGCTCGACACTGCGGGAGGGCAGGGATCTGCACTACGGTGCGGCCGACTCCCGCTCTTGTCCTGGGAGGGCACGGCACCTGGACAGCACGGATTCGGATGGGGGCAACGGGCCGATGCGGCTTGCCAGCACGCACGCCACGGTGCAGCGCACCTGGACGGTGGAACTGCGCCCACTACCGGGCGGGCCGGCTCTGGCCTGTCCTCGCTGCACTCTGCACGGCCACCCCGTGCAGGCCGCCTCCGCCCGGTCCGCGGCCCTGACCCATCTGGCCCGCCACGCCCGTACTGACGCCCTGCCGGGGCATCTGCGTACCTGCCAGTGCCGGGCACGCGGATGCCAGTGGCATCCCCGCCACCGCGGCTGCGCAGGACCGGTACTCCTCGCCCTCACCCGCGACCGCAGCGGCCGCACCTGGCGTCTCGCCGACGCCTGCGCCGCCTGCGCGGCCGCCACCAGTCACACCGCCGTCGTCCCCGCCACCCTCCTCACCCCACGCCCTCCCGGACACGTCCAGTGCCGACCCGAGCCGCCGGGCGGCCCGGCCGAACGCACCCGCGTGAAGGAGATGCTCACCTACCTGGCAGCCGCGCTCCCACAGTTCACCTCCCCCGCCGCCCGCCTGCTCGCCCTCCAGTGCGCCCTACGCTCCGACACCCACGGCCACGTCCGACTGCCCGACGGTCTACTGCGCGGCATGCGACTGTACGGCCGCAACGAACTATGGGAAGAGCTGGAACACACACGCTGGCTACACCGCACAGCCGGCAAGCACCCGCGCACGCAGGCACAGCTGCTGGACGCGGCGGTCCTCTCCCAGCAACCGGGCGGCCAAGCCCGGGCCCGCGCCGCGCACTGGGCCCTGCACCCCACTCCCCTGGCGTCGCCAACCCGACGGCCTGCGGCTCTGCAGCTGACCGCACTGACCCTGGCCTCGCACACCTCAGGAGGCGCCGACAGTACCGACATGGAGGTGCTCGCCCGCATGTGCGGACACTCACCCCACCAGACCGCCGAGCTCCTCGACCGCCTGACCACATCACGCACACTCACCGCCTGGCACCACAACCGCGAAACCGACGAAGTCTTCTGGCACCTGCCCCCACAGCACACCACAGCACGGCCCGGCGAGCATCGAACGCACTGACTATGGTGCATGGACAACAAGTGCGGCTGAGCGCAGGACATCGCCCGGGCGGAACAACTGGCTCCGCCCGCCCGTACCATCGCTACACGGGGACAGACTGCACCAGGTGCGGCCACCCATGACTCAATCAAGCCCTACCGCCCAGCCCAGGCGCCTGCTCCGGGGGTTTGCTTCAGCCCGAGGCCGCGCCCCGAGGAAAGGCCAGCATCATGCCTGACACCCAGACCGCCACCACCGAACTGACGTCTCATTACACGGCCCAGGTGGCAGGCGACCTTGACCGCAACGCCAAGGAGCAGGACCGCATCGGCGCGGAAATCGACGCACTGCAGGAACAACTGCTCGCCCTGCAACACGACCACACCGTGCTGACGAGCATGCAAAAGGCACTTGGCACCACGGACACCGTCACCCAGCCCGCTCCCGATGCGGCCGCAGCACCCTCGGTACCGCGGCAGAAGACCACCGCGCAGCCCGATGCGGGCAAGCGGGTACGGGCGAAGAAGACTGTCGCTGCGCAAGGCGGCGAGGCGGTCAAGAAGCCGGCCGCCAAGAAGCCCGAGGCCGCAGCCAAGGCGACGGCAGCGAAGGCGGTCCAGCCCACCCTCGTCGAGCTGATCCGCCGCCACCTCACCGAGCAGAGCGAACCCCGCTCCGCAGCGGAGATCGCCACCGCACTCGGCCAGGCCCACCCCGACCGGAATATCAAGACCACCGTCGTGCGCACCACGGTCGAGGGACTCGTCGCCAAGAGCCACGTCCAGCGCACCAAGCAGGGCAGCTCCGTCTACTACACCACCACCGACGCCCAGAAGCCGACCACACCCGCAACGGCCCCGGCCGAGCACCAGCCCGAGACCAGCTGATCACCGGGGGTGCCTTACTGGGCACACCAGGACCACTGCCAGCCGACAGCGGAGATCATCAGTCGCAGACGGAGTTTTTGGCCTCCTCAAATCATGCGACGCGCAGAGGAAGAGGAAAGGGACAGCGTGCACAACGACCCCGACTCCGTCGCGTCGTTGCTGCGAGCGAGGTACAGGCGACGGCTGCCTTCCCGTCTCGACGACCTGACCGGACCCGAGCGCGGAGGGTGGAACTGCCGCTGCACATCGCGTGGTCCGGGCTGCGCACCCTCGATCTGGACCGGCCGCGCCAGCGCATGAGCCTGTACAGAACGGTGCTCGCCGAAGGCATGCGCGACGACCTGTGCCGCTTCCTCAACCGGGACATTCTGCTTGAGCTGTGGCCGGTGCTCCACAGGCTCACCAGCAGGGCCGTCAAGGACGTATGGGAGGAGGCATTCCCCGAACTGCGGCCGTAGCCGCCGTAGTCGATGTTCCCCGTCTGCGCGGTGGCGCTTCTCAGCCGTTGTCTGGCGCCGGTCGCGCGGCCTGCAGTCCGCATGACGGGTTGTCACTATGCTGCGGCCAGAGAGGACCGGCCCACAGAGGGGATCATCGGGGGATGCAGGATCCAGGCCGTCTTCCGGCGCCTGACGACACGGGCTCGGCAACCGAGGAGCGTTTCACCTACCAGGCGCAGGCCACGCTCCGTGGGGTGTTGGAGATGCTGGCGGGTGGCGGAGTGGTCCACGTGACGTGCGAACATTTCGAGGATGTCCTGGTCGCCCGGGCCGGCGGCACGGTGGCGGGCGACGTGGCGCTGTGGGACTTCCAGCAGATCAAGTCCCGCGAGAAGCAGGATAGTTGGACCTTGTCCAAGGTGCTTCGGAGCAAGGCTCTGGCAAGCCTTCTGCGCACCCATCGCGCCCTGCGGGAGCACAGGGACCTGCCGTACGTCCTGACGCTCGGTGTGGAGGGTCCGCTGAGCTCCGAGGCGGATGTGCGGGCAATCGCGCGGGGACAGGGAGGCGACAGCGCAGAGCGGCTGGGCAGGATCGCCAAGTACCTCGATGCGGACGCTGCCGAGACTGCGGAGTTCCTGCGGCTGGTACGCATCGAGGAACTGCCGGACCGTTACGAGCTGGAGCGCCGCAACCGCGATGTGCTCTTCGAGCTGACCCCGCATCTACGGGTCGGGGAAGTCGAGGTGCTGCACGCGGATCTCCTCAACCGGGTCAGGCTCGCGATGGGCGGGAGCCTGGGACCGCGTTGGCAGGCGCTGGTGACACAGCTCGATGTACCGAAGGCGGTCCTGCGCAAACGCCTGACGCCGCAGAAGCTCCGCGACGTCGCGCTGCGTCTGACCCGCCCGGACCTGGCCGACTACGTGCGCGCAAGCCGGCTCGCAGCACAAACACATCCCTATCCTGAGGCCGGGCAGGCAGGCGTGCCGTCGCTGAGTTCCGTCTATGTGCCGCAGCGCCTGCACCGGATCGACTCGGAAAACGGGCAACAGTACGGCAGTCCGGCAGATCAGTCTCCCGGCGATGTTGCCGACGCCTCCGCGCTCTTGGGACGCGCACCCGTGTGCCTGGTGCTTGCCGGCCCGGGCGGCGGGAAGTCCAGCCTCCTGCGCGCGGTGCAGGCCGACTCGGCCGAACGCTGGCTGGCCCGCGAGGACCAGCAACTGCTCGGGGTGACCGTGCCAGCCACAGCGCTGCTCGGCTCTCCCCTGCCAAATGCTCTGGCGGCAGCGGCAACCACACAGCTGGCCGCTTTCGCACTGCAGCGGACGCTGTCCGACGAGTTCTTCCTCAGCAGGCCCGCCCCGGGCGCCCGCTGGCTCGTGCTGGTCGACGGACTCGATGAGATCACCGACCGGCACGACCGGCAGAACCTCCTGCGCACCCTGGCCAGCTTCGCCGCCGAGCCCGACCCCCTGTACCGGTTCGTCGTGGCCACCCGGCCGCTTCCCGGGAAGGATCTCCGCATCCTGGGTCACGGCGTGCCCCGCTACCAGGTGGTGCCCTTCTCCCGCAGCCAACTGTCCAGCGCGGCCCAACGCGTCCTGGACGGCTTGGGTGTACCCAACTCCCGGGACGCGGCAGGCCGGTTCGTCCGCGTGCTGGACGACGCGCACCTGACCGGTTTCGCCCGCACTCCGCTCATGGCGACGATGTTGTGCCAGCTCTATGCCGCCCATCCCGGTCAGTCGCTGCCGGCCACCCGGGGGGCGCTGTACGCGAGGTTCACCGACCTGCTGCACCGCCGTATGAGCGGCAGGGGCCTGTCGGGAGTGCGGAGCCAGACCGAAGCCGCCCTTGCGCGTTTCGGCCTCACGGCCGTGTCTCGGGCCCATGACCTGCTTGATCAACTGGCGGACACGATCGACAGCCTGGCGTATGACCATCGCAGCGGCAGCGTAACGTCCTGGGTTGGCGCGCTGGCCGCCATGGGCAGCGCGCGGCGCCCCCGCGCCGTTCCGGAGGACGACTGGAACGGTTTCCTGGCCTCGGTCCTGGAGCGCAGCGGGCTGCTCACTCGTTCCGGGGACGGTTTCGCCTTCCTCCACCAGACCCTTCAGGAGTACTGCGCTGCCCGCCACCTCGCGCGCACCCCTTCTGCCCATGCCCGTGAGCTCGGCCGGCTGCTCGGCCCCTGGGAGGAGGACGGGGGGACGACCCCGTGGGGTGCGCCGTTGGACACCGCCTCCTACATCGGGTTTCTCATCGACCCCGGAACCGCCCCGCCCACCGATCCCGCCACCTCCCTCAGGGCCCTGGCGGTGCCCGACAACATCCGCGGGTGCCTGCTGATAGCCACCCAGCTGTCCCTGGGCACCCTGCTCGCCGACACGTGGAAACCACTGGTCCAGACGGCTGCACAGGCCATGGCAACAGCGAGCGCGGATGACGACCGTGACGCCACCTCACGCGTCTGGGCGGCGAGCGTGCTGGCGGAACTGAACCTCCAGGACGGCACCACCGCGCTCGAGACACTGGTGGACGATCGACTGTTGGACGAGGAGTTCAACGAGGACCCGCACAGCCCGGACTTCAGCGACCGTCTCCTGGCTGCCAGGTCCTTGCTGGAACTGGACCCGGTGCGTGGGAGAGATGCCTGCCACCGGCTCGTCCGCGACTCTCACCTGTACGACTCCGTCCGGGTACGAGCCGCTGACATACTCCTGTCTGCCGGGGACGAGCGCGCCCGCCCGGCCTTGGAGTACCTCGCTGGAGCGGACATCCTTTTCGACGACCGCCTCGACGCGGCGAACCGGCTCGCCCCCCTGGACCCTGACGCGGCAGTTCACGCACTGCACACCCTGATCGGCGACTACCGGGGCGACCCGGACTGGCTCGACTGGTGCAAGACCGCCGCCCAGGCACTGACCGATCTGGGCGACCCACGCGGCCGGCAGATCATCGGTGAGCTCTCAACCGACCTCTGACACCCGTACCGGCTCCGAGAAAGCCGCATCCTGCTCAGGACGATCGGCGGACGGACGAAGGGGCATCCGGGATCCAGCTCTCGCCGGACGCCACGATGTGGATGGCCCGGGCGGGCCGGCAAAGTCACCGAACTGCCGTGGCCTGCAACATACGCTGGCCATCGTGGGCATCTGATCGGCCCTATGGCCGCCCGGTTCGTCGCCGCAATTCATGCCTGCCGACCTTGCGATGGCGGCGAAGGCAGGGTGCAGTCGAGGGTGAAGGCTGCGACGGGGACACTCTTGAGGGCTTGCTGTGTATGGGCCTGTTTTTGCTGGTGCTGGTCAACTGACGCGAGCGTGTGATGGGTTGCGGGGCAGGATCGCCGCTTGGTGGCCGACCAACGGTCGCAGTCGAAGTAGCCGGTCAGCAGGATGCCTGCCGTGCGAGGGGTGTTCAGGTAGCGGTCGACTAGTTGGTGTTCCAAGGCTGTGGGCAGCGTGCTGTTCCAGCAGCCTTTGCACTCGATCACCAGTCTGACCGGGTCGTGTCCGCTGTCTGGCGGGGCTGGGACCTCGATCTGGATGTCGGTGCGGCGGCCAGCCAGACCCGGTCGGTCGAGCTGGACTTCACGATTGACGACCACACGGTAGCCGCCGATGTCCTGCAGGAGGAACGCGGCAAGGATGTCGCTGAGGTCTTCCTCCCAACAGGGCCACCACTCGGCTTGTGCCGCAGAGAACTCCGAGCGGTTCCACAGGGCGATGCTCAGGCCGTTGGGACGATGCAGAGCGTGTTGGAAGCGGCCGAGAGCCTCCAGCACGAGCGCCAGGAGGTGTCCTTCGTCAGTAACCCAGCGGCGTTGGTGCGATTCGGCAAGTGCCCTGAGCTGAGGGGGCGTTACCGGGGCGTGCAGGGATTGCGCGGCGGTGGTTGCGGTCTGCCGGGCGAGGTGGCGTAGACGCCACAGTCCTGTCTGGGAGGCCAGACGGTGCAGCTGGTGGGCAGCTTGCGGCGTGTTCTTGGCCTGGAGGAGCGGTGGAATGGATCGGATCAGCTCGCCGAAGTGGTCCTCGCCGATCCAGCCGGAGCGCAAGGGCGGGTCCAGAGCTTCCGCTGGAGCATGTCGGGCGAGCGCGAGGTATAGCTCGGCGAGGGCTTCCTCGGTCAGGTCGGCCAGCTGGTGCGGCTGCGTGTAGTGGTGCACGGGGCGCTGGCCGAGTTGGTCGATATAGGACCGGGCGAGTATCTCGTTGTGCAGATGTTTGTGCACGAGCGGCCACAGTTTCGGCAGTGCCGGACAGTACACAAGGATCTGCGCTGCCATGAGCCATCGGGTCAGGGTTTCGGGTGTCATGGCCGAGTTCGAAGGATCGAGGTCGAGGGTCGCCTGCAGGCGCGCGTAGGCGCTGGGGTGGCCGGTGAAGGCCAGGGCGCTGGTGACGCCCTGCCAGTGTTCAGGGTCGCGGTCTGGGTGGTCGGCCCAGACGGCGAGAGCGTCGACGGCGTCCTGCTGCGTGTGGGCGCCGAGGCGGCGGGCCAGGTCGTGTGTGGTGGCGGCGTCCGTGTGGGGATCGCGGAGCACCTCGTCAAGCAGGGTGATCAGGGCGGGGCCGGCTTGTTCAGCGCAGTAGAGCAGGAAGGTATTCCGGACGGCTTCGCCAGGGGATGTGTAAGCGTTCGTGGTGGCCAGGGCGAGAGCCCAGCTGGCCCAGTGGGCAGGGGGCGTCGAGGGGAGTTCGTCCGGGGTTCCCAGTACGGCGAGAGCACTGAGCTCCAGCATCAGGCGCGGATTGGCGCGCCCGCCATAGGCCAGCAGGTGCGATGGCAGGGGCGGCGCGGTCGTCAGCACCTGCCGAGCAGCAGCCCGCAGCTCCGCATCGAGGTCGCTGCCCTGCCCCGGACGGGACGGGGCGTGGTGCGCCCACAGGAGCAGCGGATCCTCCCACAGGCGAGAAGGCTCGGCTCCGTCGTGGGTGCATCTCATCTGGTCGATGACGGTGCCCCAGGTATGGCGGACATTCTCGGAGGTGGCGGTGTGGACGGCGGCAAGCGCTTCGCGCAGCCGTGTCTCGCTGTAGACGCGGCTCTCGTCGCGAGTGGTGTCGGCTTCTTGGCGGGGTTCTGGGTCGGGGGCCGGAGCCCAACGCTCGGTGATCTGCCGGAGGGCGGGATGGGCTCGGCAGGCTGCTTCTACCAGAGCTTGCAGATCAGGGTCGGCCGGTGGGGTGATGGATACGACCAGCCGGGCTAGTGCGGGTGGCACGTCAGCGAGTTGTTCCCAGTGCCCCATCCAGTAGAACGCGTCGTCGTAGGTGGTCAGGCCGCCACGTGGCACCGCGCTCCAGACGCGGAAGAAGTCTTGCTCGCCGAGGTGGGTGAGAAGGTGGAGTGTCAGGGCGCGGCGCAGGCTGTGCTGGGCGCGCAAGGCGTCGCCCAAGGCCTCGTGTTCGGTGCGTCCTTCAAGGCCGTACAGCAGATCGCTGTGGTTGGCCAGCGCGAGGAGCGCCTCACCGATGACGGTCTCGGGATGAGGCAGTCCAGGAAGCCCGTCGATACCGGCCAGGGTGACCGCGCGACTGATCAGGCTGGTGGCCAGGACAATGCTGTGCCCCGGTAGTGGCCGCTGAATCGTGTCGCGGGCCCACAGCAGAGCCTCCCCGGTCTGGGCTGCGGTCAGCTGGGCAGGGATTTCCGAGCGCAGCACCCACGCGCGGCCGTAGTAGTCGGCAGCCGGATCGCGAAAGAGGTCGAGCAGTTCTCGCAGGGACAGATGGCTGGGCCACAATCGATAGAGAGCGGCAGCGACAACTTCCGGTGAAGGGTCATCGGCCGCCACTTGCCTGACCCGTTCCACTGTCGGGACATCCGCGGGACGGAAGTCGGCGACGGCCCGTAGGGCAAGGGCGCGTAGCTCCTCGGGCAGGCTGGTGGTCCCGGCGACCTGCAGCAGGGCATCCGTCAGCTCTGGATGAGGACAGAATCGGGCCACTTGCAGCGCGGTGTACACCACCAGCGTGTCCGCGTCCGGCCGCAGGCGGGACAGAAGCTGCTGCGACAGTCCGGGGTGTTCGAGGCGGTGCAGCGTCGTATGGTCGATGTCGATCGTGTCGTCTTGTTGGACCAGGCTGAAGATGGCTTCGACGACCCGGGCCCGGTCGGCGGCCGGCCGTGCGGGCAGATCGGCCAGGAGCAGCACCCGCGGATCGTCGCGCAGGAGGTTTTCGAAGAGGGTGCTGTCGGTGCCGCTGCGCCAGGCGGCCACTTCGCGGTGGGCCGGGTAGATGTGCCGCGCTGCGCCGTCTCCGACCCACAGCAATCCGTCCTGGGCGGGCGGGTCAAGCTGGTGGGCTTGCAAATATTGGGCTGCCAGGAATTCCTGGTAGCTGCGGTGCGCGAAGGTCCACCGCAACAGGCCGACAGGATCGAACAGATGAGACTCGGTCAGTCGGCGCAGTTCGTCGGTCGTGCACGGGACCTGCCCGTCCAGCAGGCCGGGCTCATGTCCTCCTTCCAGTTCGGCCAGGGTGATTTCCCCGCGGTCGGAGGGGTGCGGGGAGGTATCGCTCAGCACGTTGTGTGCGCCGAACTGCATCGTCGCCGCGACGCGGGCGGCAACCGGCAGCAGACGCTGCCCCGTGGGCTGAGCCCGCAGTTCACGGACGTCGGCCGGGCGTCGGGTCTCGGAACACAAGAGCACGCAGGCCTGCTCGTAGGCGTCTGCCGCAGTGGCAGGCAGCGTCCCGTTGACACGGTGATGTTCGAGCAGCTGCAAGAGGGTGACGGGAGTCCTGGACAACTGCGACAGGCCCCGCTCGCGCAGCACGGTGCCGAAGACATCAGCGTCCAGACCGTAGTCTTCAGCGGCGACGGCAACATCGTGGTCGCTGAGCGGAGCCAGGATCATGTGCCGCACCTGAAGTGGCGACTGCCAGTGCCTGGTGAGTGTGTCCTGCAGGACGTCGGGCCAGCGCCCCGTGCGGCAGCTGAACCGCAGCCTCATATTGCTTCGCTGGTCCACGGCGAGTGAGTCGATCCAGTCGGCGATCAGCCCGCCCAGGGCAGGCAGGACGTTCAAGCCCTCGTCGACACTGTCCAGGAATACCCACCACTCCCCCGCCTCCTGGGCAGCGGACGTGGCAGCCAGTGCTGTCACGACCTGGGACTGTGTCTGGTGCCGCCCCAGGTTCACCCACCGCGTCTTGGCACGCGCAGCCTCCAGGGTCTGATACTCCTGCACAAGCGCCACTGACTTGCCCGCGCCCCGCTCTCCGAACAGGGCGAGCACCGGCACGTCCCGTAGCTCCTCCAGCCGCCGACCGTGGTCCCCTTCCGCGGCAGGCGCGCTGCTCCAGTCTCGGCCGGGTGTCCAATCTCCCAGCGACACCATCTGCCGCGCCCAGGGGTAGACCACTTTGGACAATGCTGCTGCCGTCACAGCTTCAAAGCGTAGAGGGACGCACTGACATCGCCGGTAACGGCGCTGGTTGACCATCGTCGAGAAGCCGCCGTACGGGGTCACGGATCGCGACCTCCGCCGTCGGTAGGACAGGCAAAGCCGAGCGGCCGATCCTCTTCATGTTTGGCGTCACGGCCTTCAGACAGACGAGGCCCCAACTCCTCCCCAGCGGACTCGGAGTACGAATTACGGCCCGGCAGCACGCTGCTGGAGGTGGCACCGGACTTCTGGCGGAGGCTGGCCGTGGAGGTCTCCGTGACCGAACCCCTGCCCTGGCAAATCTGGGCACCCCGCCTGAAGTTCTGGCTTTTCCGCAGAAACGGTACGCCAGCACCGGCCAACGCCCAGTTGAAGTAGCCGGGCTCTCGGTTGCCGCCATAGGGGCCGAGTCGGGGAGGGCGCACCGTGGGTCCGGTCTCCCAAAACTGCAGCAGGTAATCAGCGTCATTCAAGGTAGGCGTTGGGGTAGCGGGCGAAGCCGGTGGGTTTCTGCCAGGTGATCAGTTCGTCGTCGAAGCGAATGCGTCCGGCGGGACATCGCGCTCCAGGGCGCGGGGTAGGTGGAGCCGGTGACCATGCGGGGACGCTGGGCGAAGGCACCGATGCCGTACAGGAGGATCGAGCGCACCGCGCGGGAGGCGAGGTGAGCGGCGCGGACCTGCCGGGCATCTACAGTGCCCTCGTCGACAAGCAGGGCATATCGCCGCAGTCAGCGCACTGATGAACCTGTTCGCCCTCACCGATGAACAGGGCAAAGCCGCCACTGCCCGCATCGTACTGACCTACCCCAACCAGTAAGCGGTATGACGCCGAACTCAGGCCTTGCGCAGAGCTCGCGCTGCAGTGGCGATGTCGCGGCGCGCGGGCCTGTGTCCGTGAAGAAGTCTTCTCGGCGAGGAGTGCGGGCTTCCCCGTTGGCGGAGCGGATGCAGTGGCGGTCCCGGACCAGATGCCTGGCCGGCTACAGTGGACGCCATTTCAATATTCACTAAAGCGAATCTTTGAGCAAAAATCCAGTTCTTCAGGTCGACTTCCACCGCCAGCCGCCGGACGAAGCTCCGATCCTGTCGACGGATCGACGACGGGTCGACCTTTACGGCCCGAGCAGTCACCGCGGATTCGACGGGGCACCTGGGGCGTCGTTCCCTCCGCTCGTCGTTGACTGGCCCTGCCGGGGATCCGACCGGGATCGCCGCACGGGTCTCTCCGCCAGCCGCCCTCCTCTTGAACGGCAGCCCACGGAACATCCCGGAGAAGGTGTTCGCGCCTGCAGTCGACATCGGCGACAGCGCTGGGCGGGCAGACCCCCACCGCCCAGCGCGCTCGCGCACGCGGGGATGCGTCGCGGGCGTCGCCACATCCGGAGACACCTAACGTGCACCGGGCGCCCTCTACCAGACCGCCGCCGGTGGGACAGGATCCATAGGCCAGCCCAAGTCGTCTGAGATCAGGACTCATTATCCCTAATGCTCGTTTGACCCAGCGTCACGACATGCCTAACCTGACACCGAAGCGTTCTTTCGACGGATCGGAGCGATCGTGCAAGCCTCCATGGGCGTGGGTGACGCCGACGCGGTCCGTCTGTTGCCGGCACACACACGGCCGCCGGCTCATGCACCCTTCACGGGACTGCCCGCGATGACGATGCCGCAGGTGAAGCGGGCTCAAGGATGAACGATGTCTCTTGGCGGCGCGGAGAGAAACGCGATGGCCGGCTTCTCCAGTCCTTCGCCTGCTGCCCTGCGGATCATCCCCGGCGCCGTGCGTGCGATCAGCCCTGGGCCCATGAGGTGCAGACCTACTTCCGCCGCGACGCGATCACGTCGTGCAACCAGCACGAAGCCGTCTACGACCAGCGCCTGCTCCTCGTCCTGGACGGAACGGACCTTGTCGGGGCGGCCGTGCACGCGCTGACCGAAGCCGACGATCCGGCCGGCTTTCGCGAGCGGGCGCTTGTCGCTTATGCGGTAGGTGTCGATCACCAGGGAAAGTCGCTGTCCGACGGCCGCCGCGCGTCCACGGCGGTCCTAGAGGCCGTCTTCATGGACATCGTCTCGCGTCACGTGGAGGAACAGGTCGTCTTCCTCCACGCCTCGGTCCACCCGGCCAACGAGGCCTCTCGCACCGTTCTCAGCCGCCACGGCATCCAGCGCCGCAGCACCAACGGCGACTACCTGGTCCACTCCACCCGCATCCGCTGACCGGCATCGGCCAGCCCTTCTCCGGGAACCCGCCGCCCTCTCAGTCGGGCACGCCCGCGCCAGAACGGTTCCGCCGACCTGGGCGAGCCCTAACCCCTAAAGACCCATCGCCATGTCGCTCAACAGGTCGAATCTCGCCTTCAGAGCGCCAAGGTGATCGCCGCCCGTCCCTCCCGACAGCTCCAGGGGAGAAGATCCCGGAGAGTGCGACGGCGTGGGCGGACCCGGACGGGTGGCCTGCCGTGCCTCTATCCGATGCCCCACGAACCGGAGTTCGGTCGGGGCGCCGCATGGCCGCCCGGACGGAGTCGGTCTGCTACACACCGCGGCATGCGAAGACCGCGCGCCAGGTTTTCGCGGGGCGCACCCGCCGGTACGTGGTGACGTCCGCCGTCGAGGTGTACGAGTACACGGTGGCCCCAGCGGCCGAGGGCGTCATGGATCCGCACGGCAGCCGTCGACCACAA
This sequence comes from Streptomyces sp. NBC_01451, assembly GCF_036227485.1. Classification (NCBI taxonomy): domain Bacteria; kingdom Bacillati; phylum Actinomycetota; class Actinomycetes; order Kitasatosporales; family Streptomycetaceae; genus Streptomyces; species Streptomyces sp. NBC_01451. Next base: position 10,196,631 of record NZ_CP109479.1, on the reverse strand, counting down.
CCTCCCCTGGGGCGACCCGGAGTTCCTCGACGCGCATGACGGCGAGGGCGAGCGGCAGGCCGAGGCCGTGTTCGCACCCGACCCGCTCGTTCCCCATGTGACCGTGCGCGTCACCCATGCCCTCGGAGGTGACGACGACTTCACCGACCGCCTGGAGCACTACGCCGAGCCCATCCGCACAAGCGAGGCGACCGCCGCGCCGTCAACCACCCGGCGACCTACATCCATGTCGTTTGCCGTCCGCACCCAGCCACGGCCAGCCCCTGCCGAACGGGCATACTCGCATCACGAGCGACCAAGGGGAACCACCCAAGCGACAACAATATTTGCTATTGCATTTCTCATTGCAACTATTGACTCTCACCCCTTGGAGCCAGGCTGCGAACGATACGCCGCCACCCTCCCCGCCGGTCCGGCAGTCAGCGCAGCCCAGGAGGACAGGCGGGAAACGAACGGGCAGCCGATCCCCGACCCGCCTCGCGACGCTCAACATCAGCCCTACACCACCACAGGCAACCCCCAGGAGCACGAGATGGCCCATAGGCACCCGCCAGGGTCTCGACTTCGACGGGACGACGCTCCTACGGCTCAGCCCGTCCACGTCAGCCGGATTGGGGCCCGCCTCCACCGATGGGCACCTTCATAGACAGCCATCCCCATCATCGAGGATGACCTGCACTTCACACGGCGGATCCGCTTCGGGCAGGTAGCGGAGGCGGGATTCCGGTGGCGCCACAATCAGATGGGCAACCGATCCTCCACCACCCGCGCCAGCCGGTACAGCAGACGTGGACGATGCTCACCCCGCACAGCCCTCACCCCGCAGGCCGGCAGAACAGTGCGCAGGGGCAGCGCCAACTCTGCCCACGAGGCATGCAGTCCCAGAATGCGCATGCGCTCCCCGGGTTCGCCGCCAATCGCTCGTCGACCTGCCCGATGCGTGATCAGGACAACCCTCAGCAGTGACGGCATTCCCCCTTCTCGTTACCTGACGCTCCAGCCCACATGACAAAAGCGCAGTTCATCGCTGGTGCACACTGCAGAGAGAGACAAACGGCAGGCCGCAGATGCGGTTGACCAAACGCCCGGAATACACTTACTGTGACACCGAAGCGTTTTTTCGACGGATCGGGGTGGTGTCCATGCAACCACATACGAGCGTGCTCTTCGCGACGGTCGGCTGCGTGATGCTGTTCGTCGGCTGCGTGATGCTGTTCGTCGGCTGTGTGATGTCGTTCCTGGTCGCGCAAGCACTCCCGGAGAGATCTCTCCGGGTCGCACCGCGCACGTTCCGGCACTCCTTGCCCCTGAGGAGGCACCTTTCCATCAGAGAGGAGCGGCTGTGCAAGTCCTTGCCGACATGACCGAAGCAGCCCCGGTCCGCCCATGGCCTGTAGCAAGCTGGATAGGCGTACTGAACGCATACAGCCCCGTCGGGGAGCCGACAGAAGCCCGGCTGCGGACGTTGCGCCGCAATCACGTCGTCTCCGAAGGGGTCCAGGAAGCCGTCCATGAAGCTGGCGGCCGACTCGGCGGCAAAGTATCCCTGTTCTGCGAACTGAACATCGACGCTGCAGTGCTCTCACGGCGGGGAGACAGCACATCGGCTGACCTCTACCGAAATGCGTCCACGGCTCTCGAGGGACGCTTGAGGCAACTCCTCACAGAGCACCGCGTGCGACCGGCGGAACTTGTACGTCCATCCGAGCCGCGAAGCCGCGCGGCGTGGCATGTTCTGCATACGTTCAGTGACGCGGTCACCGATGCACGCGCTGGCCTGCCCCCGGTTCCCGACGAGGACGTAGTTCCTGGAGTCCTGGCCGCACAAGTCGGCAAGTGGGTGCGCTTTGTGACTGGCGAAGGCTCCTCGCACTATGACCTTCCCTGGGACATGGTCCGTGCCGCTGGTCTATCGATAGGCGATCCAGCCGTCTTTTGCCGCGAGCTGCTGCCCAACAGCAATGTCATCCTTCGGCTGCGCGCAGGACTGCGGCTGGAGCCAAGCAATCTTCTGGGTGCTTCAGATGAGGGGACCAGCCCACTGGAGCGTCGCGCGCGACAGCCAGTGGATCCTGCAATGCGTGCAGCACTCCTTGAGACGCTTGCCGCTGATGAGCCACTCGTAAAGCGCATCACAGGATGAAGGGCTCCCTCTCCGGCCTTGCGGAGCGACACAGCCGGAGAGGCTGCCCGCTTGCCACTCCACAGAGGGCTCTCCCTCACCACAGTGCTGACCGAGTACCCGCGACAGCACGGCAGGCCACAACTCCCACGGGATCTCCGACCCTATACCCGACCAGCGGAAACGCAGTCCTCAAGTCCGGAAAGACAACAGCTTCTTACCTGACCGCCTGCCGGACAGCCCGCTTCATGAAAGCGCGAGGTTAGGCCAGTGCTGTGCGGACAGCGCGGGCCATGGCTTCCTGGCGCAGGTACCGCCGGGCCGCGTGAGGGTCGTCACCGTTGTCGACCTGAATGTCTTGGACGCCTGTGGCTTTGCCTGACAGCCCCTGTCCAGCGGTGATGGGGTCCTTGGGGTCAAAAATATTCACCCAGGTGATAGAGGCCGGTAGCTGGAACTCACTGGTGACATCGAGGTGTCGCTTGACGGGGGGCCAATTGAGAGGGCTTCCACAGGTGATCAGGGTCCCCACGCCGCCACCGTTGGCGCCGGGCGCGGGGATCTCGCCCCTTTGGGACATGTCGTAGATGATTACGCTGCCCAGGGAGTGAGCGATCACCAGCCGCACGTCCGAGTCGGTGAGGGAGCCCACGATGCGCTGGCGCGCCTGCTCGGCCGCGGTCGGATTGTGGAGGTAGCCGTAAAGCTCGCGGATGCGCGTCACGATGGTCTCGCCCGCACCGCGCCCCCACTTGCCGTCCAGTCCTGCGAGCCATTGTGTAATCCGCGGCCGGACCCTGGGCGGAACGCCCAGGGTGCCGTCGGGCTCGGGCAGGTCCAGGTCGGGAGCGTATTCCTCCAGAGTCTCGACAACGAAGTTGATCTCGTTCGGGTCGGTCAAGTCGTCCAGGCCCGGCTGGCTCAGTTGGAACCGCTTCGTCTTGGGAAAGACGTCGCCGTAATAGGGAGTGAGCAGCCCTGGCACGTGAGCGGCTGCGCCGAAGTAACGGGTGATGCCGTAAGCGAGTGCCGTGCGCCAGTCGGTGCCCAGCTTGAGGGCGTTGGTGTCCCACTGACGAATGCCATGCACACCGACGATCTGAATGCTGCTCACTACTCCCCCATCGTGCACGTGACTGAGCTATCAATGGTATTGATGCGGCGCCCAACGTGTACCTGTTTTGGTTCCCGCCGCCCGTGCGGGACCGAGTGCCAGGGTCGTACAGTACGGAGATTGATCCCTGTGCAGAAGGAATGGGATGAGCGGCACGCCTTGTAATCGTCGGCGTCTGATCGTGATCGCTGTCAGCGACTACGGAGAGAATGACGAGTCATTCAAGAAGGCGATCGAGCAGCAGGTCGCCGTCGTGGCTGGCTGGTGGACCTCGACTGAGCTTGAACCGGACCGCCGTTTCGAGGTGGAGACGCCGCCGCAGAAGCTCTTGTCGCTGCGTCAGGTACGGGCGTTTCTACACGACAGCGATCTTGCCGAAGCCGACGATGACGACGCACTGGTCATCTATATCACCGGTCATGGCGAGCGGGGCGTGTCAGGTCGCCACTACCTTCGCCTCGCGCTGACCGAGGACGAACGGCTCCCCGGTACGGCGTTGACGACAAGCGAAGTAATCAGCGCAGCCCTGAGCAGCCGTTCCAGGCACGCCCTGATCATGGTGGACTCGTGCTTCTCGGGGACCTTGCGCAGTGAACTGAACAACCTTCTGGACGACCTCGGAAAGTCGCGGCGTCGACTCAACTCACTGGCGGTGGTCACGGCAGGGGACTTCGAGGACAGCCCCAACGTCGGCTCCTTCACCGAGCTAATCCAGCGTGCCCTGGCCAAGGTCGCGGACGAGCCGGCGGGCTTCGCTGATCCCTACCTGTCCTTTGATCAGTGGGAGGGCCTGCTTCAGGAGGCTCACGAAGAGCAGACGGGGTCTGCCGAGCCGTTGTGGGTGTGGCCGACCAGGCTCACCCAAGACCCGAGCCCGTGCCTGCCCAACCCACGCTACCGGTCCGACCAGCCCCTGTTCAGCCCAGCCCTGCAGGAGCTGTCAGTCCCGGCCGCTCTCTCCACGACCTACTGGCAGGACCGGGCGTCCGGCCGCGCCAGCAACGAGGACACCGGCTGGTACTTCAGAGGCCGTGCGGAGGCGATGCGGACGCTGTCCGGGTTCCTGCACGAGGGCGTGGGAACGCTGGTGGTCACCGGCGCCGCAGGCTCGGGAAAGTCGGCCCTGCTGGCGCGGCTGGTGACACTGACTGACCGGCTGTTCCTGGAGAACCCCCGGTACGCGGAACTGGCAGGAGAGGTCGCGCCGCAGGACCGCCCGGCGGTCGGCACGATCGACGCAGCCGTGCTCGCGCGCGGGAAGACTTCGCTCGACCTCCTGACCGATCTGCTCCAGACGTCGGGCGCAGCCCCGCCGCTCCCAGGGGAGGCTCCCCTCAAGGTGCTGCTCGACCACATTGAGCAGTTGGCGGACGGGCGTCCGGTGACGGTGGTCATCGACGGCCTGGACGAGGCTCAGGAGCCAGGAGCATGCCTGAGCGATGTTGTACTGCCGCTCGCACGTCTGCGCGACCACCGAGGCGTAGGGCTAACACGTCTCCTCCTGGGGATGCGCAGCTCCCCGACTTTCGGGAGCGCGGCCGAGCGCTTGCAGGACGGGCGCGCCGATGCGCTATTGGACACACTTCAGCGCGCCCTCGCCGATGATCGCGAGCCGGTGCCAACTCTGCTGCTGCGCACCGACGGCCCGGACTGCGAAGAGGACATCGCCGCCTACGCCGAGGCACTGCTGCTGGCCGGCCCCTCCGACGCGTACCGCGACCCGGCCACGGCGCGGGCCACGGCGGCCTCGATCGCTTCCGCGACGGTCCCCTCCTTCTTGGATGCGCGCCTGGCCGCTGACCAGTTACGCAACATCAGCGAAATCCAGAACCTGCAGGCACAGCGCTGGCAGGCCCGGCTGGCTTCCGGCACGGTCGCGCTATTGCGTGAGGATCTGCGTGACGTGGCCCTCAGCGGGGGGGGTGTCGGCGGATGTGCTGCTGGCCGCGCTTCGGGCGACCGCCTTCGCGTTCGGCGCGGGTCTGCCATGGGACAAAGTGTGGCCAGCCGCGGCCCGGGCTCTTCTGCCTGACGGCACGGAAGCGGACAGGGAGACGCTGGACGCGGCGATTCGCCTGATCAGGTCGAGTCGGCTCGACGGATACCTCGCCCGCGGCGAAGAAGACGGCCGCACCGTCTACCGGCCGGTTCACCAGCGCGTCACCGAGGAATTGCAGTCTTCGCCCAGGTCGTTCGCACTCTCGGCGCCGGGCTCAGCTTTGGTGCAGGTCGGCTCCCGCGCGCGCCGCGCGCGCCGGCGTATCGCGGAGGCGAGCCACCAGCGCATCACCCAGGTTCTCGCTCAGCTGGTCAGATCCGGCCGCCAAGAGACAGCGCATCCGTACATCCGGCGATACTTGGTCGCCCATGCCGATGCGGGTCATATGCTGCGGGACGAATGGCTACCCGTGCAACTGCTCAGCCAGGAGACATCGTTGACGTTGCGGTCCCGGCTGGGACTGCCGCTCCCTGCCGACAGTCCTTCACAGTCGTATCTGGCCGCAGCCGCTTTGATCGAGCCCTACATCACTTCATCGGTCGACTCGGGCTCGCGCGCTAGTAGCATCAATTTCCACATGTCGGCCTTTGGGCGGACCCGCCGTCTGGGACCGGGGACCGGGCCTGCAGTGCCCCAGAGCGTTTCGTGGGAGGCCGCGACCAATGTGTTGGCCTCGCCGCCGGGCGCCATCAAGACGCTGACACCCCTCGAACTCAACGACGGCAGAACGCTCCTGGCGGCGGGGACCAAGCACAGTGTGCACATCTGGGATGTTGCCTCGGGTCATCATCTCGTCGACCTTGACACCGGGATGGCGTTGGGGATGCGCCCGATCCGCGGCCGCAGCGGACGAGTGTTCCTCGCCGTCGCAGGCGTGCGGGGCGCTGCTGTGTACGATCCCCTGTCCGGTCTCCAGGTCGCCGGTACAGAGGACCTGCACCCTGTAATGGATCTGCAGGTACTGGCGGACGGGGACCAGCGCTGGCGTCTGCTGCTCCATACTCGCGACCAAGGCCTGCAACTGTGGCTGCCGGATCTCGGCTCACGCTTGCAGGCTCTCCCCAGAAGTGGCTTCCAGAGCGTAGTCATCCGCGATCACGACGGGCGCTGGCTCATCGTCCATAAGACCCGGACAGACTTCCGCGTGAGCGGTCTCGATGAGCCGTACGTCGGACCCAACCCCGGCCTGCCGCCAGACCGCCTGCTGCGGCTTATCCCCCGCGAGGGGGCAGCTGACCTGCTGATGGCTTATGGGGCGGGGCGAGGTGCGCTCCTCTGGGATCCACAGAGCGGCCATGTCAGCCAGATGTCAGGCGTTCCGCGGCACGTTCACTCGGTCCCTGACCGTGATGGGCCAACGTCGCTGGCAGGACTGAACGACGGCGGCTTGGCCGTCATCTGGCAGCAGCAGGGAGCTGACTGGCGTCCAGCCGCAGCAATGCGGGTCGGCCCCGTACACGCCGTGACAGCGCTGCCGAGCCGTCACGGCAGTTGGCGGCTGGCAACCGCCGGCGAGGACGGCATCCGGCTGTGGGAGCAACCAAAGGGCTCACGCCCAGCCAGTGACCAGATCCCAGCGAGGCGGCCCCGAGTCGATCGCGATGTGCGAGCCATCAGCCTCGGTTCGCTTGTCTATGGCGGCGAGCAGGCCTGGGCTCTCGGCACGATCGAGGGCGTGCAGCTCCTACGACGCGCCGACCTGCGGCTCATCCACCAACTAGGCGGCCGTCCCCCGGTCTACGACGTCTTCCCAGCTACCCCCGAACGAAACTCCGACCTTCTGGCGGTACGGACCGAGACCGCGATCGAAGTCTGGGACATTGCCAGCAACGAGATCACCTTGACTGTGCCGGTCGACCAACGGGCCCGGGCGTGTGCCGTCGAGCTCCGGCCCGATCCGCCCCACCACCTGACGGGCGGGCCCGCTTTGTGCGTGTCCACGCCGCAGGAAGGTCTGCGCGTGCACCAACTGCTCCCAGACACGACGCTCCCCGAGTGTTCCTTTGGCCTCTCGTCACGGATCACAAGTCTTGCTCCGGTGCCTTCTGAGGACCGCACACTCGTGGCGATCGGGGCCAGTCGATGGGTCTACGTATGGAACCTCGACCGCGACGCGGCGACGGCCCGGCTCAGCACAGGCACCCCGGCCCCCGTTGAAAGCTTGTGCACGCTCAACAGCCCGGACGGCCTTCTCCTCGCCGCCGCGAGCAGAGACGCGATTCATGTCTGGCACACCTCCGACTGGCGTCCGGTGGCAACCATCACCGCACTCGGCACGAAGAGGCTCAGCTACCTGGTCGGTAAGGACGGTGCCTCGCTGCTAGCGTCAGGCGATGGCCACAGCATCCGCATCTGGGATCCATGGACCGGCGCACCAGTCCATACTCTCCTCACGGCTGCGTCGGTCTACGCCCTCGCGGGCAATGAGAAAGATGGCACCCTGGCCTTCGGCGGCCCGGCCGGCTTTGCCGTCGTGGACTTTAGCGCCCTCGCACCCTAACCTTGATCTTTCTTGACGGTCCGCCGACTCCGTCGGCGGACCGTTTCGCTTTCTGTGGCTGATGGTGGGCAGGCCGACAGCGCGAGTGCCGCGTCGGGTGGGCGCCGGGTTCCACTGCTCCGGTGTGGTGGTGCGGGTCGTCGGGGTGGTCGGTGTGGCTGGTCAGCCGGGGCTCGGCAGGGCCTTGAGCCGGTCGATTGCCCGGGTGATCTCGTCGGTCCATAGCACCAGCCTGCACCTTCGGGCACTGGCGGAAGTGTTCGCCTTTACCCAGGCGGAGGGCGTCGAGCGACGTCTGTAGGTCCCCGAGGTGCAGGTCCGCAGGCTGCCTGCCGGGCCGGAGCGGATGGCCTGCCTTCGAGGCCAGCGAGAAGAGGCTGAACACGATGAAGGCCACTGCTATCGCCGCGACCAGCTGGGTCGCGCGCTATGGGGAGGTATTCTGCGGGCCCGTACGAATGCAGTAGCAGGAACCGTGATCCCGAACCTTTGTCGCGTGCGGCGGCCACAACAACGCATCGCCAGCTAACGTCGCCCGAGTCAGAAGCCAGCCTGCGCCAACGGCCTGTCCCTTTTCCCCGGCCGCAGCTTCGGGCCTACTTGTAACTCCCTCGTGCTACACGCGGGCCACTGGCGCTCAATCGACACTTGCTGCCATGCTTTTCGCCAATGGCGGCTAGCTTTCTCATGCCGACTGCCACTCAGGGGAGGGGGCAAGGTGCGAGGGCGTGTGCTGGGAATGGCCGTACTTGCCGGGACGGGAACAGTGCTTGCTGCGTTCTTGGGACTGGCAGCCAACAAGGCCACATCGGATGAACAATGGCCCGGACCACTCGATCTCTTACGGCAGCATCCATGGCCCTGGGTCGGTGTTTTGATAATCCTGTCGATTGCCGGGATGACGGTGACCGTGCGGATTCAGGAGGAGCCTACGGCAAACTGCGCTGACCCACCTGCACCACCCGTGATTCCGGGCTGGTTCGTGGACCGTTCCGAAGTCCACGAGACAGTGCGGGCGGTGTGTCGGGGCGGACGATCCGTGGCTATCACGACCTCTCTGTGGGGCGCGGGAGGGTTTGGAAAGACGACCCTCGCCACAGCGGTATGTGCGAACACGCGCGTCCAGCGGCACTTTCGCTCTCGCGTCTACATCGTGACGATCGGGCGCGATGTGCGCGGCCGCGCGGCGATTGCATCCAAAGTGGCAGAGGTTACCCGATTTGTCACTGGAGACCAGACCGCCTTCGAAGACCCGGACTTGGCGGGCTCGCACCTCGGTCGCCTACTCGACAGGCAGCCAAGGACTCTTGTGTTCCTGGACGATGTCTGGGAGGAGGCGCAGCTTCGTCCCTTCCTCCTCGGTGGTGAGCGTTGCGTGCGTCTGGTCACCACGCGCAACCCGGAACTGATCTCTCCTGATGCGCCGCGGATCCACGTGGACCAGATGTCGCTTGAACAGGCTTTTGCCGTGCTGACCTGGAACCTACCGCCTCTCCCGGCCGTTCTGGCATCGGATCTATTGCAGGCGACTGGTCGTTGGGCCCTGCTTCTACGCCTGACCAATCGGCTGATCGCCGAACAGGTTGCCACCGCGGTCGGTGTCACACAAGCGGCTACCGAAGTCCTGGAACAGCTGCGGTCCCAGGGGCCGAATGCCTTCGCAGATCCGGACATGCCCTGGGACCTAGATGATCCTCAGATGCGCAGTCGAGCTGTCCGGGCTTCCATCGAGGCTGCCACCACCCGACTCCCTTCCGGAGGGGATCGGCGATTCGCCGAGTTGGGCATATTCGCCGAGGACGAAAGCATCCCTGTCCCCCTCGTCATTCTGCTCTGGAAGACCACTGGTGGACTGACCGAGCAGAAGTCCCGCTCTCTCTGCCGGAAGATGGAACGACTGTCCCTCCTGACTATCACTCCTGTGGACGACGGCCGGATCCGTCTCCACGATGTCATCCGGGACTACCTGCGCAGCGAGCTCGGCGACAGTGCACTGACCGACGTGAACGCACAACTGCTAGACGCGGTCGGTGACACGCTCCCCCAGGCCTCACCGCTCACTCCGGCAACCCTGGCGCCTGAACGGGCCTGGTGGGAAAACAAAGACGGATACCTCCGAGACCATCTCATCTCCCATCTCCTTGCGGCTGGCCGCGATACTCAGGCGCTGTCCGTAGCCGGGGACCTTCGCTGGATCGAATCGCGCCTCGTCTCCCGGGGCGCCAACGCCCCCCAAGGCGACCTCGCACGCATTCCCGTCGCCCGCGCTCAGGCCCTGGCCTACGACCTCACGCTCGTGGCCCACCTTCTGACTCCCACAACGCCCTCTAAGGCTGTCATCGCAGTGCTGCACAGCCGCCTGCCGCCTCACTCCCAGTGGCGCGACCAGATCACAGCCCGCCAACAAGATCCGGCACTGCGCCCACTCTTGGCAAACCGATGGCCGCCCCCGGACTACGCAGGCACCCGGCTCCACCACCCCGACCGCGCCAAGCCCGTCGAGGCGGTGGCCATCTCTGCCGACAACACGTGGCTCGCTACCGGGGGTTTCGACCGATCAGTACGAATCTGGCACCCTTCCACAGGCAACTGCATCGCGCTCGGTGACCACTACGCTGCCATCGATCCAACCCGCCGGAGAGGTCACGCAAGCACCGTTCGCGCTGTAGCAATCGCCCGTAGCGGAACCTGGCTCGCCACGTCGAGCGACGACAACAGTGTGCGTATCTGGGACCCAGGCAGCGGAGACGTCTCTGCGGTTCTGCGTCACACCAGCGCAGTAAGGGCCGTAGCCATTGCGCCGCATAGCGCGTGGCTCGCCACGACAAGCGACGATCAGACGGCTCGGGTCTGGGACCGGAGCACACAAAGCATTCGCAGTGCCTTCAACGGCCATGCTGGCGCGGTGCGTTCAGTTGCGATCTCACCTGACGCTACATGGGTGGCCACCGGAGGCGACGACGCAACCGTACAGATCTGGGACCCGTCCAGCGGAGAGGTATCCCTGGTCCTCGGCGGCCACACGGGCGCCGTACGGTCCGTGGCGATCTCACCCGACGGTGCATGGATGGCATCGGGCAGCGAGGACACGACCGTCAAGATTTGGGACCCGCGCAGTGGACAACTCTCCGCGAACCTGGAGGGCCACTCTGGCGCCGTGCGGTCCGTTGCCATCTCACCCAGTGGCACCTGGATCGCGACCGCAAGCGATGACTGGTCCGTGCGTATCTGGGACGTAGCCTCAGAGTCTCTTATCTCACTACAGCGCGCCAACAGGCCATTCCATAGCTGTGCTTGGGGTTCAGAGGGACTCGTGGTTGCCGGCGGAGCCTTGGGTCTCTACCTCTTTTCTCTCCTCACCTGACGAGCATCAAGGGTGTGACGCCTGCCACGGCTGGCCGCGGCTGCTGCCCTTCGAGCCTGCCGCGGCCCGAGGGCAAGCAGTGCGACGAGTACCCCTTCGCCTCGACCTGGGAGGGGGCCAAGACCAGCGGCAGTTACAGTCGGCGATGATCACGGCACCGCAGAACGAAGGCGGCGGCCGGGCTCTGGGCAGCTTCTACTTGTACAACCGCATCATCGAGAAGGACCGGTTCCTGGTATGTATGGGGGTTTCCCCTGGTCGTGAACACCTTGGACACTGGATCTATGAAGTTCCAGAGATCAGGAGTTCCCGTTGGGGACCTACAAGTACTCGGCTGAGTTCCGGGCCGACGCCGTCGCGCTGTACCGCGCCAGCCCGGGGCGTCCGGTGACGGCCGTAGCCAAGGATCTGGGCGTGAACCACGAGACGCTGCGCCCGTGGATCAAGGCCGCCCGAGGAGTCCGAAACGCCGTCAGTGCGGGCTGAGGCGGACAAGGACGCCGAGATCGCTGCCCTGCGCGGGCAGGTGCGCGAGCTGGAACTGGAGCGCGAGATCCTGCGCCGGGCGGCCAAGTATTTCGCGGGCGAGACCAGCTGGCGAGCCGCTTCCAGTTCGTCGATGACCATCGCGACACCTTCGAGGTGAAGCGGCTGTGCAGGGTCGTGGAAGTCTCGCGCTCCGGCTACTACCGGTGGCGGGCCGCCACCGGCGCCCGCGTCGAGCGGGCTCTCGGCGATGCCGAGCTGACCGGGAAGATCCGCGAGATCCACACCGAATGGGACGGCACCTGCGGCTCCCCGCGCATCACCGCCGAGCTGCGGGCCGAGGGCTGACGGGTCAACCACAAGCGCGTGATGCGCGAGGCCGGCATCGTCGGCGTGCACCTGCGCAAGAAGGTCACCACCACCGTGCCCGCCCCGCACGCGGCCCAGGTCCCCGACCTCCTGCAGCGTGACTTCACCGCGAGCGACCCGAACACCAATTACGTCGGCGATGGCCAATTCCTCTACCTGGCAACGGTGTTGGACCTCCGTTCAAAGCGCCTGGCGGGCTGGGCGATCGCCGATCACACGCGCACCGAGCTGGTCACCGACGCGCCCGAAGCCGCCGCCCGCACCCGCTGCGGCGACCTGGCCGGGGCGGTCTTACGGCGGCAACGGAGCCCAGTACGCCTCGCAGGACTTCGCGAACGCATGCCGCAAATTCCGCGTGATCCGCTCTCGCGGAGCGGTCGGGACAAGTGCGGACAACGCCGCTGCGGAGAGCTTCAACGCGGCCCTGAAGCGGGAGACCCTGCAGGGACGGAAACGCTGGCCAGGAGTACGCAAGGCCCGCCTCGCAGTCTTCCGCTGGATCACCTGCTGCAACACCAGGCGAAGGCATTCAGCGATCGGCCAGGTCAGCCCGATCGCCTTCGAACAACGAACGGTTACGCTGACCTCTGCCGCATAGCAAACGGTGTCCACGGCTCAGGGGAAGCCCCGTATGTGCGGGGTGACGTTCTTGCCGGCCAGGACAGGGCATTGCTCCGCAGCCGCGGGCAGGTACTTGCGGAGGAGGTCGGCAACGGCATTCGGCTCACGGCGAAGGGATGAGCAACTTGGACGCGTGCCGCGCGATGGGCGTCAAGGGCACGACCTGCTACCGATGGAGCTACGAGTGGAAGGGCATCAACGGCACCCGCCGGCTTCCCGCGTGCGAGGTGCATGACACGCCTTTTCTGCCGCAGAACCCTCGAAGCCGTACCTGGCCTGAAGAGATTCGCGATCACGCGCCAAGACGTCTCCGTCGCCTGAGGGCGGGGCTAGTACGCTGACGGTGTACCGGACCGAGAGCTTGTGGAACAACCCTGTTGGGTTGTGGGGCACCTCATGGGGGCCGGCGCCGTATGCGTCGCTCAACCCGTGGTGAACCGCCAGGGTATGACCGAAATTCATCCAGAGGTCGGTGGCGTGACGTGGTGGCGAAGGTGCCCGAGTCACGTCGAGGAAGAAGGTTCCCTCGTCTGGTGGGATTGAAGTCCACTGGCCGTTGCGTGGCACGTCGATGTAGCGGTTCAGTCCCCGGCGGTCGTTCTGGAACTTCGTGAGGCTGGCGAGCATCTGAAGGGTGCCTTGGCCGTCTGCGGCCTTGACCTCGTCGATGGTGATTTTGAGTGTGCGGTACGGCGACTTCACGTGTTCCGGCACCACCATGCGGTGCAGGATCTTGCTGAACGCGATGTGGCCGGCTGCGTTGGGGTGGGCGGTACCCTCAGCGTCGCCCTGCGTCCTCAGCGAGGTTTCCAAGCTGGTGAACCAACTCGGGGTCGCGCAGTAGGCATGCGGAAGGAAGTCGTGCTCCAGACGGTCCACGAAGTTCCACCGGTACCCCATACGGTCGAGCATCGTTGCCATGTTCTCGATGTGGCGGTTGAGTTGGTTGCCATAGACATTCATCTCGCTTTCCTCCACCTCGTCGATCCCTATGCCCGGTTCCCCGAGCAGTCCGCACCCCCCGCCCTCGAAGACTTCGCCCGGGTAGTCGTTGATGTAGACCTCCCTGGCGTCTGGAAGCTCGCGTTTGATGGCAACCGCAAGGTTGAGGTACTTCACGGGGAGGGTATTGATCGCTTCCGCGATCCCGCCTTTCGTCACGCACTTCTCGGAGTCGCGAGAGAGGTTGTTGTTGAACGCGCAGCGCCCGATGATGGAGCTGAAGTCCAGGTCGTTGATCCCGGCTGAGAGCAGCAAGGAATCAATGGGCCGGGGGTCGCCGTCAGAGTTGGGACCGAACAGACTCGCCACCGCGCCCACCTGCCCGAGCACCTTTTCGTCTGGCCGAGGGATGAGGTCGGCTACCGTCGCGCCCGAGCAGGCGACACTGACGAAGGTCACAGATGTCTTGGGATCCGCGTCCTCGAATGCCTTGGCCGCCTGTGACGGTCCGCTCTTGGCCGACCGGTGACAGCGCCGGTCCTTCCACACGGCGGCTCGCTTCGTGACGACATGTGCGGGCGGCCAAGCGAAGTCGGGGTCGAAGGAATACGACCCAGGGACGTCGGGGGTGCCCTCGCCCGATGCTAGCGAGTCCCCCATCGACACGATCAGATAGTCGCGGATGCCCACGTTCATGCTGACGGATGCGCTCACGCCGTCAGCCGCCCCCCAGTCGGTGTGCAAGGTCAGGGTCGCCTTGTACAGGCCCTGGGCCGGTAAGATCTTGGGGATCTGGAGTCGGCACGACGTGCTGTTGAATGTCCGCTGCCAGGGCTTGCCCGTCTGGCGAACTGTGAACGTGTATTTCTGGATCCGACGCACAGCGGTCGACGCGCAGCCGTCGAGGTTCAGGCCCCACGAGTTAGGCTTCACGATTCCCTGATCGTAGGTCGCGCTGGTCTCGTTGTAGGCTGCCCAGCTGTCTTCGAACCGACGCGGAACACTCCAATCGAGGACTGGCTTGGCGGTCGAGTCGAAGATGAGGTCGCCCGGGGGGTCGTCGGGCGTGCACGACGACAAGGCGGGTACAGCGAGGGCGGTGGTTGCGGCGAGAGCGACCCAGCGTGCCCACCTGAGTGGTTGGTCCGTTGGATGGGTTTCTCGCCTCTTGCGGATAGTGGTTTTGAGCACGAGGTCCTCCGTCAGCGGGTGGTGTGCGGTGGCCGTCTCGGCCTGGACCGGTGTGGCGGCGTCAGGCAAGACCTAGGTGGTGAAACCAGGGACGACCGGTGGGATGGTCGCCAGGGTCCGTGGAACGTGCGCCGAGGCCGGGGCCGCACCTGCTGCGGACGATGTCGTCGCTCTCCGCGTCCTTCGTGGCCAAGCTGTCTTCGCTGCCGCTGTGACCGCTGCCGGATGTAACCGGCGGTACGGCGTTGCTCGGATTGCGGCTGCGCAGGCGGCTGTGATGGCGCGGCGTGTTACCAGGCGGATGTGCTTCATGGCCCCCCACGGGGTTTGGACACGGCGTGGATCTGCCGCGCCCACGGTGGTACAGCAGCCACATTGCAGTCCCGGTGTCCTGGGCCGCATGGGGCGAACGTCCCGGACGCTCGGGCACCTTGGCCGGCGCTGGCTCGGTTCAGTCGAATGGGAGGGTGAGACCCGCGTTACGGGCCTGCTGTCCGGCCTGAGCACGGTCGCGGGCAGGGAGCTTGGCCAAGATGGCCGAGACGTGATTGCGCGCCGTCTTGCCACTGATCCCCAACCGCTGAGCAATGGCCTGGTTGGAGCAGTTGGTGGCCAGCAGGGCGAGCACCTGGTGCTCTCGGTCGGTCAGTTGGGGGAACGGTTGGCGCCGTAGGTGGTCTGAGGACAGACGGGCTCGTATCCGGTCGCTCAGCCTCGGGTCGAAGAACATCGCACCGCGGGCAACGGTGCGCACTGCCTCCAAGATGGTGGCCGGCTCGGCGTGCTTGGACAGGTAGCCCAAGGCGCCAGCGTGCATCGCAGCGGTCAGCCGTTGGTCATCCTCATGAGCTGTGAGGATCAGCACCCGGACCGGCGGCTCCAGGCGGTGGAGCTGTCGGGCCGTCTCGATGCCGTCCTGGTCAGGCATCTCGATGTCCAAGACGGCAACGTCGGGACGGTGTTCCAAGGCTGCCTGCGCGGCCTGCAGGCCCGTGCGGACAGTCGCCACCACCCGCATGTCCTCGGTGGCCGAAAGTCGGGCGGCGAGCCCGTCGAGGAACACGGGATGGTCCTCAGCGATCAAGACGGTTATCGGCCTGGTGTTCATGGCGCCTGCCGGGTGAGGGGGTCTGGCGGTGGGCACGGCAGGGCTGCCTGCACGATGGTGCCGCCGCCGCGCCGGCCGTGGATGGTGCATCGCCCGCCTAGTTCCTCGGCGCGTTCGCGCATCGACCGCAGCCCAAATCCCCGGTCGCGGTCGTCGATCGTGTCCGGGAACCCGACACCGTCATCGATCACGTCTAGGTGCAGCCGCGGCGTTTCCTCACCGAGCGCCGACGGACGGGGCAGGTCGGGCGTGGCGGTGACGGTGATGCGCACCAGGCATCTCGATGCGTGCGCGTGGCGGATGCAGTTGGCCATTGCCTCTAGCGCGATGTGATACGCCGCGACTTCGACGGCGGCCGGCAGCCCGACGGCCTGAGCAGGGCCTTCCACCTCTAGGCGCACCGTGTCGGCAGCATCTGCCGACAGGTCGTGCGCCTTGACACGTATTGCCCCCATGAGGCCGAGGGAGTCCAGCGCGGGAGGCCGCAAGCCCTCGACCAGCAGACGCAGGTCGTGTGCGGCGGCACGCATGCCGGCCGCGCTCTCGCACAGCAGACGGTGGGCGCGCTCGAAGCGATCCTGCTCGACGTGGTGCGAGACCAGCATGCTCGCGTCCTCATCAGCTGGCGGCACGGAGGCGGCGTGGCCGCGCCAACTGTCGAGCAAGGCGAGGGCTGCCTCGGTCTTCAAGGACAGCCCGGTCAGCGTAGGGCTGAGCCCGTCGTGGAGATCTCGGCGCAGCCGTCGGCGTTCGTCCTCGCGAGTGGCAACGGCAGCGGTGCGCGAGCGCAACACCTCATCATGCAGAGCCACTGCCTGCACGGCTGGGCCGAGTTGCGCGGCCACTTCGCCTAAGAGAGTGAGATCAGATGCGGACAGCGGCTCGTCGACCTCGCGGGCCGAGACGGCCAGGCGGCCCACGGTGCGGCCGTGGTGATACATCAGCTGGCTGTAGTAGGCGCCAACCGGGGTGCCCAGGTGCTCAGCGGTGCGAAAGCCGCCCGGCGCGGTCGGATCGGCGAACTCGACGGCTGCGTAGGGCAGCTGTAATGCCCGGGTGACGGCAGCCACCACATGAGGCAGCGCCTGTTGGGGAGACGGAATCTGGGCCAACGCTCGGCCCAGCGCACGCAGTGCCTCAGCAGGTTGCTCCCGTCCACCGAACAACCGTTGAGCGGCACCGCGGCGGATCGCTTCGCGTAACGGCAAGGCAAGCAGCGCTACCGACACCGCTGCGGCAGCGGCGACGGTGGTGTCGGACGCCGCCGTAGTTGCTGCCGCTACGGTGACCGACATGTAACAGCCGAACAGCATGGCCGCCAGGACGGTGTAAGCCACGGCTCGGCTGACGAAGCGCTCGATGGCGTACAGGTGATAGCGGAGTATCGCAACGACGATTCCGACTAGGATGGGCAGGCCAGCCAAGCCGACCCACGCGATGGTGGTGGGCCGGTGGCCGACGACGATGTCGGGGACGAGCCACAGCGCGAACAAGCCCAGTCCGGACAGCAGCCCGCCACCGAGCACCCAGCGAAGGGGACGGCGGCGCTCGGGTCCCGCCTGGCGGTAGACGCGCAGCGCGAGGTATCCGGCCACGATCCAGCATGCGACGGTGATGGCTTCCTGCCCAGCGTGGATCAGCCCGATCGCCGGCATCCCCGACGGGCCCAGGACCAGTACACTCCCGGTCCAGCTGGCGAGCAGTAGCAACGGCCCGCCGTAGGCGGCGGCGCGAAGCCAGCGATAGTTGCCCGACCAGTGAGTTCGCAGGGGAACCAGGGCAAGGGCCACCATGGATCCCCAGGCGAGCGACCCGCCGCCGACGGTTGCGATGTGGTACAGCCAAAACAGTGGACTCCCAGTCGCCACATCCAGCGCTGACATCCCGACCGCTGGCCCGGCGATCAACCACGCGAACGTGCCGGCGAATCCGAGAAGCAAGGGGGCTCCCGTGGGGGCTGTCGGCCGACGGGCACGCAACCATAAGGCCAGCACACCCAGAAAGCTCAGATAAATCAGAGGCCCGGAGAAGGTGATCAGCTGCCTACCCAATGGCGGACGAGCTAAGGACAGTTCTACCTCCGTCGGCGCTCCGTCCCGCAACAGCTCATAGTGCAGCACCGTGCCGGAACGCAGTGGCTGATCTGGCACCGAGCCCAAGCCTTCGGCCAGGGAGTATCCCTCGATTGCGATGACCACGTCGTCGTTTCTGATCTGTTCCGCGTGGGAAAACCATTGGCCCACCACAAGCCCTGCAGGCAGCCAATCGGCGCGCGAATACCGCACATCTGTTCCATCGCATGGAGTATCCAAACGGAGGGCGAAGCCCCAGCAGCCCAAGGCGACAAGGGCTCCTGCCAGCACCGTGGCGGATGGAACCCGGGAAGGCAGCGCGAAAAAATTTAGCGCCCGCACGCTCACATGATGAAGCTGTCAGCATGCCGCCGCAACACCCCTACAGACGTGCGTACTTAGGTAGCCACGCCGCGCCGATCAAGTTCAAGGTGAAGAGCCTCCCGTAGAAAGCCGAGCGTAGCTGCAACGACCGATCCGTCAGCCACCGTCAGTGGCCCGGACGAACTCCCCCACCTGCTCCGCGGTCAACTGCCCCGGAGCCAGCCCGTTGCGTTCCAGCCAGCGGCTCAGGTCCGCCAGTACGTAGGCATGATCCTGAGAGGACCGCGGCGTGAACCCGCGCCGCACCAACTCCAACCGGAACGGATGAACCGACAGGGCCAGCGGCCCCGCCACCCGCACCGGATACCGACCATCCGTCGCCACCGAGGAGATCCCCCGCCATCATGTTCACTCCCGAGGAACAAACCGCACTCGCCGCCCACGCTGCCGCTTTGAATCTCTCCGCCACTGAGTACATCCGGCAGACGGTGGCCGACCGAGCTCTGTCCTGGCACCGTGAGCAGGACACCTTCCGTGCGATCGCGCAGCGGCGCGGCTGTACCGTCGAGGAGCTGCTGCAGCGCGGTTCCCTCACCGACGACAGCCTCTGAGCAGTTCCAGCAGCACCCACCACGTCTGGTGCTGGTAGCCCAGCGCGCCGGCCGCAGCACTGTGCGCAGGCTCACCCATACAGCCGCCCCCTCCCCCGGATCCTGCACGGCACCGGATCGCTTGCCGTGTCCGGGAGCCTCCTGCACGACGGCCCGGCCGGAGTGCGGGCACCGCAGCACATTGCCGGAACCGAGCCGAAGAAGGTCTGGTTCTCGGGCATTTCGGTATACCGGCAGGCCACCGAGGAATGGTGCTGCCGTGCGCTGCATCCCGCGAACGGACGGATGACAGCTCTGGGGCCTCCTGCCTCGTGAGAAGGTCAGCGGTTGGATGTTCCTGCACACTCGTGCGTGCGTGCCGGACAGGCGCACGGAACAGGGAAGAAGACGGAGCACGGGTGTACGTCACACGGGTACGGCTCACTGACATCAGGGGCTTCAGCGGCAGCCGGGCCGTAGACCTGAGGCTGCCGGGGCGCGGCGGCTGGATCGTCCTGGCCGGCCGCAACGGCTCCGGCAAGTCGGCCCTGCTGCAGACCGTCGCTCTGGCGCTGTGCGGCCCGCAGACCGCACTGGCCCTGAATGCGGGGGTGGCGGGCATGGTCTCGCGTGAGGCTTCCAGCGGCCAGGCCGTGGTGGATGTCCAGGTCGACGCGGAGGCCGATGAGTTCACTGGTCTGGAGAGGGACGGGGACCTGCCGCGAGAGCTCCGACTGGGCCTGATGTGGAAGGCTCTGCCGGCCAGGCCCCGTGGGCCGGGGCATCGGCCGACGAGCATGCTGACGCCAGGTCTCAGCGATGCCGAGGCCGTCGAGAGCGGTCCGTGGTCGCCTGCCGCCTCAGGATGGTTCTGCGCCGGGTACGGGCCGTTCCGGCGGCTGTCAGGGGGCCTGTCCGGCGGATACGCCCGCGATGATCTAGTGGCCAGCCACCTGGCCACGCTCTTCCACGAGGACGCTGCCCTGGGTGAGAGCGTGGGGTGGGTGATCGATCTCCATCACCGGTCGCTGGAGGAACGGACAGACGACGCCAGCACGGATCCGGGTCCCGCCGCACGGCTGCTGGACATCGTGCTGAACCTGCTCAGTGACGGCCTCATGCCGAACGAGCTGCAGGTCAACGGGGTTTCGGCCGACGGGCTGTGGGTGTCGACCAGCGACGATGATGTCGGCTTCGCACTGCGCGCGATGAGTGACGGCTACCGGACGGTGGCCGCCCTGGTCCTGGACATCGCGCGGCACATTCACGAAGCGTACGGCCAGCTGGATGTGCAGCAGGACGAGGACGGGCGCGTCACCGTCCTGCAGCCGGGCGTGGTGTTGATCGACGAGGTAGAAAATCATCTGCACGTGAGCTGGCAGCAGCGGATCGGGCAC
The DNA here is from genome assembly GCF_036227485.1 of Streptomyces sp. NBC_01451. Lineage (NCBI taxonomy): Bacteria > Bacillati > Actinomycetota > Actinomycetes > Kitasatosporales > Streptomycetaceae > Streptomyces > Streptomyces sp. NBC_01451. Next base: position 10,176,432 of record NZ_CP109479.1, on the reverse strand, counting down.
TGGCTGCGCGCGCACTTCCCCAACATCCAGTTCATCGTCACCAGTCACAGCCCCTACATCTGCCAGGCCGCCGACGAGGACGCGCTGATCCGTCTGCCCGGCTGGGACGAGAACGAGCCGCCCGCCGTGGTGGATAAGGATCTCTACCGGCGGGTCGTCTTCGGCAGCGCGGACGACGCGGTGCTCTCCGAACTGTTCGGCCTGGACACTCTCTACTCCGGCCGCGCCGAGGAACACCGCCGCCGGCTGGTGGAACTGGAACGCAAGGTGTACGCCGCCACCGCCTCGGAGGCAGAGGTAGCCGAGTACCGGGAACTGAGCCGTCTGCTGACCAGCTCCGTGCAGAGCAGGGTGGCAGAAGTCGCCGCACGGCTGGAGCCGGAGCCGGAACGGTGATTCCGCTCCAGCACGTGCCCGCCTGGTGCATCAACAACCGGGCGATCGGTGTCGTCCCAGCGGTGTCAGTCATAGGGCGGGCGCTCAGGGACGCTTCGTCAGTCATCTGATGGGGAGAGCAACCGGTCGCGCAGTGCCACTGCGGCCTGCTTTACCTCGGCTGGCTGTTGCTCGTTGCAGAGCCGGTCGAGCTGGACGAAGAATGCGCGTGTCTCGTCTTCGGACGAGGCCGTCGGTTCTTCGTGCAGGGGGCCAGACGAGGCGTTACCCGTCTCGAAGTGGGGATCTGCTTCCTGGGGCGGTGCAGGCGGAGCAGTTTGTTGACCTTCCTGCGGCAGTTGACCGTAGATAAGTTCACGGATTGCATCCTCGATGCTGACGTCGGCTGTGCCACCTTCGGCGACGCGTTCTACACAGCCCAGGAGCAGGGCCAGTGCCGCTGTGCCGAAGATGCAGCGTTCCTTTGATGTATCGATGCCGACCAAGGCAGGATTGCCGATTTGGCGCAGCGCGTACCCGGATGCCAAGGCAGCGAGCATTCCAGCGAAATCGTCCAGGGTCACGTCGGGACGCAGTCGTAGTCCGCGAGCGAGGAACATCTCCTGGTACACCTGCTTCCAGGGTTCCATAGCGCCCTGGTGGTTTGCTGCCAGAGCCTCCTGGATCACCTCGTCGCCCTCGGCTGCGGCCGTGGCGACGAGCTCGAGGCGGAACGTCGGCCCGTCGACGACAGTAGTCAGATCGTAGTAGCACAACCGATGAGCTGCCTCGACGAACTCCGGCCCCTCAAGGAGTCGTTCGGTGTCAGGGCCGATCCGCGAGTCGTATAGCGCCGGCTCGTGAAGCGACCACAGTCCAAAGCTGAGCAGGTCGGCGATGTAGTCCGAGTGTGACCTCCAACTGCACCGAAGAGTGGCGGTAGACCCCACGCGAGGGAAGGGCGCCGGATTGTTGGCCAGTTCGGCCACGATCGCTCGCTGGGACAGAAAGCTCAAAAGAGGACGTCCAAGAGAGTTGTCATCTTCTGGATCGTTGAGCACTCTCTGCGCGCCGGGCCCCAGGTGGCGTCGAATCAACTGCATGCCGGCGAGCACGTAGGCGGCGGTCACCGGATCGTTGGCCAGTCTCTTCCTGCTGAAGGGTGTGCGCCGGTTCATCCGGCGCAGCACACCAGAGAGGTCTTGGTTGTAGGGGTAGGACAGGTGGTCCTTGAGAGTTCGTTCCTGTTCCATGCGGCCATCGTCGCGGCAAGCAGCGCTGCGCAATAGCGCGCAGGTGCGCGGTAATCGGCGCGCCCCCGCGCCCGCGCCTGCTCAACAGCGCCGACGCAACGCGCCCGGTGTGCGCAGCAATCGAATCGCCTACAAAAGTTCATACAACCGGGACGATACGAAGCCAGCAGGGGGCTAGCGATGCTTGATCCGACCACCTCAGACTCTCCGCCTCCACACCGAAGGGACATCCTCGCCTGGACAGTGTTCATCACCGCTGTGTCGAACCTGATCAATGCAATCCACGGATGGTGGTAGATGGGTCGTGACCGGCTCGCCGAAGACGCCCTCTTAGGGCGCGGGCGGGAGAGTGTCGGGCTGGCTATCGCGGCCACGATGGCCGGTCTTTCGATGGCTCCAGTAACTGCGCCACCAGTGGAGGCGGTGGACAGACTCCTGCGGAATGAGGGACTGGAGTGCGGACTGGACTAGGACGACGAGCAGGCTTGTGAGGGCGAGGGCGAGAACCATGGGCCAGGGTGCACCGGCGAGACTAACGGTCAGGACTCCGACGCTGGAAAGGCCCGCGCCCGCTAGAGCGGGCACACGGCTGGGGCGTGCCGGGGTAGGGGCCTGCGGAGCATGGGACGGAACGGGCATGGTGGGCTCCTGTAGCCGGTATCGATCGGGGGTAACCCACCGTTCAAGTTGCGATATTGACGCAGAACGAGATCGGGAATAGGTCCCAGGAGAAAGTAGCGGCGCATGCGAAGGCGAGGCCGCCGCGCTTGACGCTTTTCGGGACCGATGCGCCGCTGTGGCGGTACATCAGTGCGGTTGCCGGCGCGACGAGAAGGCCAACCAGAAGCGCGGTCAACATGGGCCCGGCTTCAGGGCCTGTGTTCCCGAGCGTTTCCACCTGGGCGTGAGTGTCTGCTAATCCAATGGTGAGATGCGAACTCATCACGACTCCCTGGCCCTTGGGCCCGTGCGGCGTCATGGAACCGCAAAGGCGTATAGGAGGAGAGGTCAGCACGTCTCCGTCCGCTCTGCACCGGACGTTTGGCCGTTCTGCCGTGAGCTCCCTGGTCAGGCGCTAAGTTCTGTTTCTCCGACTCGGGCGACTCGGCCCGACTCGTGCCGTGCCAGGCAAGGAGTTGCGGGTGGCGCGTTCTCAAGAGCCGACCGGGCAGGGCCCGTTCACGGAGGCTCTCGCCAGGCTGTACGGACTCGCAGGCGAGCCGACGACGAAGGGTCTGGAGGCGGTGACGAGGGTCAGTGCCACCACTATCGAGGGGTGGTTGAAGGAAGGGCGTACGCCGCGAAACAGGACAGTCGCCCTGAACGTCGTCAAAGCGCTCCTCCAACGCGGCGGCCAGCGGGTTCCTTTAGAGATGCGGCTGGACGAGTTCTGGTTGGATCGGCTGCGCGAGCAGAAGAAGAGGGGGGCATCGCCGAGCACTCAGAGGAAGGGCGGCCCGGCTGCGGCCGGGTCAGCGACTGGCGTGACCCAGTCGGCCGTGCCTGCCGACGCGGTCGACGCCGCCGTGTCCGATACGGACCCGGCTGGCCGCCGGCCTCGGTGGTCCCGCCCGAGAGGGATTGTGGTGGGAATAGCACTCGTCGCACTGGTTGCGGGGGGAGCTGTGGGCGCGTACGAGATGTCCCGTGCGTCGGCGGGTGACGGCTGGCAGTCGTCCGCAGACGACTCTCCGAGTGGCAGGCAGTCAACCGCGCCCCTGACCTTCGTGGCTGACTCCCCGAGCTGGCAATGCGGCGACGCAGTTGTGGTTCCTGGGACGATCGGTGCATCACAGATGGTGCCCGGTCCCCGGCCGGCTGACGGCGTCTCGGCCTCGAAGACGGGCCTGGGCTTCACGGTCCAGGGCAAGGAAGGACAGACCGTAACCCTCCTCGGTCTGGCTGTGGAGGTCGTCTCCAAGCACGAGCCGTTACGAGGGAGCCGGGTGCCCGTGGTGTGCCAGGGCGACCCACCGAACCGCAACCTCTCCGTGAACCTCGACCAGGCACGTCCTCAGGTGGTCAAAGCCGCCGCCCGTGCAGGCGACGGGGGCAGTGCGTCCGACACTGGCTGGCCGTACACCGTGAGCGGCAGCGACCCGGAGCACTTCGTCGTGCAACCGTCCACCCACGCGCACGACGTGACCTTCACACTGCGGCTGCAGTGGGCATGGAACGGGAAACGGGGCGAGCTTCGTATCGACGACCAGGGCAAGCCCTTCCGTACGACGGCCGACCGGAACGCGACGTGGCTGTGTCCGGACTCAACCAGCACCCGCCTCGTGCGGCTGACGGATGGGAAGACATGCGCCTCCTGAACCATCGCCTCGCCACGGCACACAGCGCCTTCGCCTGCCTGGCCGCGCTGTGCCTTCTCTCGGCGTGCACCGAGTCCGGTTCCGACAAGCCCCGGCCTCTATCGAAAGCGCCGGTCTGGCTGAACGTCCCCGAGGCCGAACTCCCGGCGGACTTCGTCGACTTCTACCCGTCGTCCATGTCCTCGTCCAGCAAGGCCCTCTTCGCCGCGAGCGGCTATCTGCCCATCACCTCACTCGATGTGCCCCAGAAGGTATTCGCCAGTCGGGACGGCGTCGGATGGCGGGACCGTACGCCGGAGGGGATGAGTACGGCGGCCACCGTCCAGTCCCTCGCAGCCTACGGATCGACCACCTGGCTCCTGGGCGGCAGCGGGTTCTCGACTGCCCGCGCGGCGCTCTGGACCACAGACAACGACGGGTCGTCGTGGAAGAGCCCCATGTTGTTGCCCCGGTCCCCGGACACGGAGATACCCGTGGCGGTGGCGGCCGGAGAGAGGGGGGCCCTGGTGGTCACCAAGGTGACACCCGGCAGAGCCAAGCCCGACGAGCAGCAGGCAAGTCTGCGAGTGCGGCTGGTGGAGAAGACCGGGCACCCCACCACACTGTTCGAGACACCCTGCGGTGGCCACGAGGGCGACGAGGCGAAGGCGGAGGTGCTCGTCGCCGATGACGCCTTCCATCTACTGACGAACTGCACCACCGGTGACTTCCAGCCCGCGGACCAGCTCTTCACGTCCCATGACGGAGGCAGATGGAAGAAGGAGCCCTTGCCGGACAACGGGAACGAGTTCGGCCACCTGGCGCGCAATGGCGACACCATGGTGCTGACTGGTGGCCTGGCCGACGACGACGTCGAGCACACCACCGAGCCTCGCACGTGGTACAGACAGGGCAATGACAGGTGGCATACCGGCGCGCCGCTCGACGTGGGACGTCTGCCGGACGCCGGCGTCGTCCCCCGCAAGGACCAGGAAATGCTCGCCGTCACACCGGCAGGCAGCGGCTTCGTCGCTGTCGGGTCCGCCCGCGCGGCCGACAACTCCGCGGTCGGCGCCCTCTGGTTCTCCGCCGACGGAAAGAAGTGGATCAAACAACCGACCCGGGCCAACGGGTTCGACAACCTGAGATCGCTGGCAACACTCACCGTATGGAAGGAGAACGTCGTGGTTCTCGGTTCCCGCCGGGCCTGGGAGACCTCCGACCCCGCACATGCTCGTATCTGGATCGGTGACCTCGCCCGCAGTTCCCGCAACCCATCCCCGTCGGCCTCGCGTCGACCACTGGCACAGTTCGTCGGGACCTGGACCTGGTCCGGCGCCAGCATCACCATCAGGGCCGACGGCTCATTCTCCTACCGCTATCTGACCATGGTGCAGTGCTCCGAGCACGCCCCTCCCTGTGACAAGGGCACCGAAATGGGAGGCGGGGCCTCCGGGACCCTTCACGAGGGCCGCACCGCCGACAAAGCCTCCGGCACGGTGGTCGACGCACTCCCGAACGACCCGGCGGGCTCCTCCATCACGATCACCCGTGAGCCCTATATGGCCATCGACATCACCATCAACAAGAGGGGATACGGCCTGTTCTGTGAGCCGGGCGTGCACCGCTGCTCCGGCCATGTGGGCTCAGGGTGAAGGCCTTCCTTGGGAAGCCGCGCCCTGTGCACGAGGGCTGAGCACTCAACTCCGCTGCCCGGTCTAGAGTTCACGGCTGTAGCCTGGTCCCGACCGCGCTCTGGACGGGCCCGGGCTACCTGCCGCGCGAGCGGCGCCCGAAGAACGCCCCGCGCAGCAGATCTCGCGTGCATCGATGCCCGCCCGCTAGGCCCAATGCCGTTGCTTTATGGGTCCCGCGTGCTCACCTACCCAGCCTGCGCTCCTCACGCGATGCACCATGAGCGGCCGCCCGGCACAGCGCCGCTTGCCAGCTGCCAGCATGCCGCCCAGCACCATCACATGCTTCAGGCGGCATCCTGCAAAGCGCTAAATGGCTTTCCTCAGCTACCAATGAGCCTTCTCGCATTCCGCCTGCCAATCCCGCTTTTTTCCGCCGGTTCGTCTGTGTCCGTCAGATTCCGCGAACGTCGTCCGCTGGTGCTGGTGGCCGACGCGACGCACCCGACCGCCTGGTTGCTCCCTCCGCGAACAGGCCCGGAAGAGCGCGCAGGGCTCTAGCCGTCACGCCACCGACGATCGGCGGGATCCCAGGTGCCAATGGGCTCGCTCCCCAGCAACGGGGGGAGGAACTCGGCGGCGGCCGTTTCTGCAGCCTCCCAGGTCGCACAGTCCTTGAGGCCGCTCACGTCACGGGCAGCCCGGGGATAGCCAGTCCGCCAGGACGGGTGCGGTGTCTTGAAGGAGTCAGGCAGCTCGAGACGGACTTTGCCCCTGGCGATCCGCCGGGCGGCCTCTGTGCGGAGCGCGTGGCGCGCCTGTACGCCGTCGACCACTTCACGCTGGCTGATCAGCAACAGGTCCGCCAGGTCGCGGAACCGGCTTGAGGGGATGGTGCCGTGCCACTCGTACATGGCGCAGATCTTGTCGGCCAGATGATCGACCACAGGGTACAGACGCACCTCTGGCCAGTCGTCGGGCCAGGGCATCGGTACCGCCGGCTCGATACGGCGCACCTGGGGAATGGCCGTGGGGGTGCGCCCGACTACCAGGTCTACTCGGATGGATTCGGATTTGCGGGGCCCCAATTGAACTATGAAGGCCTGGTTGGCGCCGCCTTCCTCGTCGCCGTGCATGGTCAGCCCGGTGGGAACGAATGTGAGATGGTCCCCCAGGTCCACAGCTGCCGCAGCCTTCAGAGCCTGGACTGCCTCCTCGATGCTCGCCTCGCTGTCCGCACGCAGGATGTCGATGTCCTTGCTCAGGCGGGCGTCAGTGGAGTAGCGCAGCAGCAGCGCCTGCCCACCCTTGATCATCCAGCCGTCCGGGTCGGCGACGAAGACGCGCGCCGCCAGCCGCTGGAAGAAGAACGCACGGCGCAGCGCCCCGACGTCTTTGGCGTTTTTCGCATGCTTCTTGGCGTGGTGCTTGAGCGCGGTATCCAGCGCTCCCGGAGTGGCATAGCCATCGTTCATCGTGCTCCTCGCCGGGCCGTCTTCGGAGGAACCGACCCTACGGGCGCGGGCCCGGCAGGGTCAGTCAGCTTCTTCTTCATCGTGCTTGGCCCTCTCAAGCGCCCGCGGCCGGGGCGTTGTCTGCTCCAGCACAGGCCGCCATACGTCCAGGCCCTTCAGAGGCTGGCCCAGACCGCTCGAAGCTTTCAGGAAACGCAGGGCAGGCGAGTTCTGCAGGATCTTCTCCACCGCGCTCTGCCCCTGCAGTACGGACTGACGGCCAGCCGAGTCCTGCAGGATCTTCTCCAGGGGCGTCGACCCGAGCCTCTGCAGAACCTTCTCCAGCGCAGTCGGCTGAGCAGCCATCGACCGCAGCAGGGACTGACGATCGGCCACGTCTTGCAGAATCTTCTCCAGGGGCGTCGAGCCGAGCCTCTGCAGGATCTTCTCCACCGCGCTCTGCCCCTGCAGTACGGACTGACGGCCAGCCGAGTCCTGCAGGATCTTCTCCAGGGGCGTCGACCCGAGCCTCTGCAGAACCTTCTCCAGCGCAGTCGGCTGAGCAGCCATCGACCGCAGCAGGGACTGACGATCGGCCACAGGCATGTTCTGCAGGACCTTCTCCAGCGCGGCCGAGGCGTCCAGTTCTTCCAGTGCGCTCAGGGCGGAGGCGAAGCCTGCTGCGACGGCCTGTTCGGTTTCGTGGCGGCGCAGGCTGCGGCCTGCCTGCTGGCACAGGGCCTGCAGCAGTTCCTCCCCCGAGGCAGTGGCGGGAAGGCCGTAGCCGCGGACGAAGGGAACCACGCGGTCGGCAAGGTGGTCGACGTCGATCAGGCCTCTGCGGTCGGCATCTGCGATCACTGTGCCGATGTGCGCGCCGTCTGCACGCGAGCGCAGCAGATCGGCAATAGTCCGCTCGGCCGTGGTGACCGGCAGTCCGTCCACCACGGTGACGTCGTCGGCCTCCAGCGCCAGGCGGTGCAGCAGCACACTGTCGTCCCGGGTGGTGCGCCGTATCGGGACAATCAGCTCCACCCTGTCGGCGGGAAGATCGCCCAGTCCGTGGAGCTCGCAGGCGGACGCGTGGGAAACGACGCCCGCCCACTTCTGCGCACTGCTGCGCTGCCAGGCCGGCGTCTTGGGGTCCAGTCGCAGCCAGGCCACCTTGGTCTCCAGATGCTCCGGCGGAGCCCCGGCCGCAATCCGGTAGACCCCGCGCCCGACGCTCTCCAGCAGGCCCGCGCGCTCCAGCCGCAGCAGATGCACCCCCTGGACACCGTCCAGCTTCGCCTGGGCAGCAGTCACCAGCCCCCACTGGTCGGAGGCCCTCTCCCCTAGCTTCCTCAGCACGTCAGCCTGATTCATGCAGCAATTATTACACCTTTCAGCAGCGTTGTTTACATCAATTCTGCAAATTTCGCTGCACTGACACCGGAAGGGTTGTAACTTTCGCTGGCATTGCCGGTCCTCACTGTTCCGCTTCACGTGGCCTACCGGCATGGCCGCTGCCACTTACCCGAATGCCGCATCGCGAAGAAGGCCCCCGCCTCTGACGATCGCGGCCTGCGCTCAGGGCCAGGTCCGGGGCGCAGCCCCAGACCGGGGCGTACGTGGCGTAACTGCGGCCCGGTGGACGGAGATTTGCAGGGCCCAGACGTCGCTGATGTGCTCACCACTGACGACGCGTCCCAGCAGGGCGGCGCGTGCGACGGCGGGAGCGCGTCAGCGATTCCTCGCCAGTAGGCACGGTCTGGTGTTCGGCGCTGGTGGCGGCGGGGTGCGCAGCGGCTTGCTGTGCCGGCGACCGGGCGCTGGCAGCCGTGGAACGGCGCGCAGCAGACGAGACGAGATCAGGCATGCGCCCTCCTCGCGAAGGGCCAGGACCGCGCTCCCGCGGGGGGCAAGGTAGGACAAACTGAGAGGCCGTTTCGTCGTGAGAGCCCGACCGTGAAAAGGCCCAGGGCCGCACATCCCACCAGGGCGAAGGAGAACGAAAGGGATGTGCGGGCTACCAGCAAACCCATCGACAACGGACCGAGGGAGTACGCCACGAAACTGACCGCTCCCACCCAGGCGAGCGCGAATCCCGAACGGCCGGGGAGTAGTCTGCCCGCCGCCGAGTAGCCGAGCGGCGCGACCGGTGACTCGAAGAACCCGTACAGCCCCAGGGCGGCAATGGCAACGAGACCCGAGGGTGTGAAAACGAGTACGGCCACGGAGGAAGCCATGCCGCAGGACGCCGCGACCAGCACCCAGCACCCAGCACCCGTATGTCGGGGCCGCCTGGTTGCTCGACGCGCCCGAGCTCGTCACGCCCGCCGGGGTCGTCGGGACCCGGCCCGACGGGGAGTTCAGCTGGATCGAGGCGCGGGCCGAGTGGGCGGCATCACGGACGTTCCACCAGAAGGCACCGTCGCCGAGGTCGACGATCTTGCCGTCCAGGCCCAGGGAGAGTGGATCTACGCCTGGGCCTAGAAGGACGAGGCCACCGGTGCCGCGGCCCTCCAGCTCACCGCCGCACTGGGACGTGCCCTGAACCTTGTCCAGGGCTCCGGCTCCCAGATCCTCACGGCTCCGCAGCCGGGGGGGATGGGTGGAGATCGGCGGCCGGGTGGCCCTGGAGCGCTGAGGCCCTATGGACGGCTCCGGCGGTTCCCGGCACTGTGGCCGGAGCAGTCGGAGGGGGAGGGTGGAGCGTGGCGTTCTTTCTGCTGAGCTCGGCGGTGGTGCTGCTCGCGCTGGTGTGGTGGTGGGCCGGGCGGTTTCCCTGTTCCTGGGACGTGCTGCGAGCTGCCCGGGGCGCGGAAGGGCGCGAGACCCGGCAGCGTCTGCGCACTGCCTGGGACGAGCTGCGTGAGGGGCGCCGGAAGAGCGCGCAGATCACGGAAGAAGCGCGGGCTCAGGTCGAGAAGGCCAAGGCGGACGCCGACAACGGCCTGCGCCCGTGGGACGAGCGCTTCCAGAACCTGAGCACTGAACGGGAGGCCCGGCTGAAGCAGGCCGGGGAGTGCGGCGACCCGGTGGGTGCACCCCTTGAGAGGTCCGAACAACACCTGGAGCGGCTCCAGTTGCACCAGCACGCCCTGCTGCCCTGGAAGACGGTGACGTCGGAGGAGGGGGAGGTTCGGGAAGAGGACGGCGAACCGCTGGCACTGTACGGCCTGCGCGTCGAGATCGACTCGCTCTCCCACCACCTTGTTCTCCGTGTGACCCTGCCCCGGGACAGGAACCCCGTGCGGGAGTGGCTCTATCCGAATGAGAAGCACTGGGAGGCTGCTCTCCATGCCTTCGTCGTCAAGGTCCGTGACCAGCAGGAGCGGGACGAGGTGTTCCGCGAGGAGCTGCGGTCCCGCGTTGCCGGGATCGACGACGAGATGCGGCAGGTCGAGACTCGGCGAGCCAAAGTCGCCGAGGAGAACGGTCGGATGATCGCCGACGCGGATGCGAACCTGCGTTCGGCCTCCGACCGGGCCGCGGCCGTCCTGGAGAAGGCGTACGACGCCTGGGAGAAAGAGGCCCACCGACGACCCCGGCGGTGACCCGGGCCGGGTTCCGCCAGATTTCCGGTTGCCGCATGTGACGGGTGACGCATCCGACGCTGACATGATGGTGTCTTCGATGATGCGCCACGGCGACTCCGAGACGCCAAGCAGGGTGCCGTGGTTCACACCGGCAGAAGCGCCAACAGCGGAACAAGACGGGGCAGTTGACCGTTCATCTACATGTGGCTGCGGAGGGGACAGTGTCCCCGGGCCTCACCCCTAGCCCATGGGGACGATCATCCGGCTGAAGCCCCATGGAGCACCCCGCCGAGAGGCGACCGCCCTCCGCACGCCACGCCACGGCCCCGGCTGGTCTCCCCCGTCCAGCCGAGGCCCGTTGATCCCGATGAAGTCCAGGATCTCGTCCATCCAGCCAGGCAGGACGTAGCCCATCCCCCGTCAACCCCCCTCAAAACTACGGCCACTTCACGCACACCAACCCAAAGCGCACGCCCCCGTCACCCTAACCGGCGGCTCGCCTGCGGATCACCCCCGGCCACACGGCTGCGACCATGCGCGGGCGTCCTCCATCCCTTGGAGCGCACACTGCGGGCCTTCAATGCCGTCCGGGACTGCTGCATACCGGTGGCAAACGAGCGGCTCGTTGGGTCTTCAAGGATGCGGGCGCGGCTTCAGTCGGTATGGCGTTGGGTGGGGTCGAGGCGGCTGAGGATGGCCCGCACGAAGTCCCGGCTGTAGGGAGGAAGGGGTGTGGCCGTGCCGTGTGGAGTGGGCGGGTGCGGCGGATCTGCGGAACCGGGCCCCTTCGCGTGGGTGCTGCCGTATTCGTCCCAGAGCAGGTAGCTGATTTTGGCCCACTGGCGGAAGTTGCCGTGGCAGGCCACGTCGTCGATCCAGAGCAGTTCGTCTGCGGGTACGTCCGCCCACAGCGGGTGGTACTCGGGGATGACGGTGAGGACTTCGGTGGGTGTGAGGGGCTTGTAGCGTTGCCAGATGAGGATGCGGGAGTCCAGCGCCGGACGGTTCTTGATCTTCTGGTAGCAGGTTTCGGCTCCGACCAGGACGACGGCGAGGCGGGTGTCCTCGTCGTCCCAGAGCTCGCGGATGAATTCGAAGGCCCGGGTGTCGAGCCACTGGGCTTCGTCGACGACCAGGACGCGGGGGGTCTCGGACAGGGTTTCCTTGAGGATGGCTTCGCAGCGGGTGCTGTTGAGGGGGGCTTCGCCGGGCAGGCCGAGCTTTTTGTACAGGGCGGCGCGCAGGGCCTGGATTTTGGCGGAGCCGACTTTGATGCGCAGCGTGGTGTGGGGGGCGAGGTCGTCGAGGTGGCTGTTGACGGCGAAGGTCTTGCCCAGGCCGACGCCGCCGTGGACGCACATGATGGCGCCCTTGCCGGCGTCGGCGTTGAGGGTGGTGACGAGGTTGGCGTAGGTCTCTGCGCTGGCGTTGGTCAGCATGGCGCGGGCGCCGGGCAGGCCCATGTAGTGGTAGCCGGAGCCGGTGGTCGGCTGGCTGTCGGGCGTGGTGGTCATGGAGCGTCCTGGGGCTCGGGGGCGGGCAGGGGCTTGGTCCAGCGGGTGGAGTCGGGCTTGGGCCGGTTGAGGAGGTCGGGTCGGGACTCGGCGTGGAGGTCTGCTTCTGGTGTCTGTAGCTGGCGTAGCTGGGCGGTTGCTTGGCTGGCGGTGAGCCGGTTGAGGGGCTCGGGCGTGGCGGCGACACTGGTGGCGGCGTAGCGGGGTTTGGCGTTCTTGCGGGCCCGGCGGGCTTTGGCGGCGTAGCGGTCGGCTTCGCGGCGGCGGGCGTTGCGCAGGGCGCGGGATTGTCGGGGGCTCATCTCGTCGCTGCGGAAGGCGGCGCCGCGGTAGGTGAGGGTGTCGGCGTCGTAGAGCTCGATGCGGTGGTAGTGGTGTGGTTCGTGGCGCAGGCGGACCATCTCGCCTGCGCTGCCGTGGCCGTGCATCCAGTCGCCGACGTAGTAGGCGCTGTTCCAGCGGACGCCTTTGCTGGTGATCTTCCGGGGTGGGCCGCCGTCTTTGAGGGTGTAGGTGTGCAGGTCTTCGGGGTCGAGGGTGTCGATGGGGGTCAGGTCGGCGTGCCAGGCCTGGGCGGGGGTGCGCCGGTGGAGGCGGGCGATGGTGTGGTCGTTGTTCCACCAGTCCACCCAGTTCAGGACGATGGTGATGAAGGTTTCGTAGTCGAGGAGTTCGTCCAGGGCCCACAGGGGGTGGCCGCGGCGGTCGCGGCGGCTTCGGGGGGTGTGTGCGTAGCCGGGCAGGCCCTTGAACAGCATGTGCTTGGCGGCGCCGTTGACGGCTTCGACGGTGCCTTTGAGGTGGGGGCTGTAGGGCGGCAGGACGATTATTTCGGTGCCGAACTTCTGGAAGGCCTCGGTTACGCATTTGCCCAGGAAGTCACGGCCGCGGTCGACTCTCAGTTTGCGGGGGATGCCGCCGAAGGGCCGGTGGTGATCGGTGTGGAGGATGGCGTCGCGGGCGGCGGCCAGGATGGCGTCCTGGCTGGGCTGGTGGGGGGTGATGGCCACGCCGCAGATGACGGCGGTGGCGTGGTCGATGAACCAGGTGATCCAGGGTTTGGTTCGGCGTCCGTCGACGTTGACGAAGACACTGGCTTCGACGTGGTCGGTCTCCCAGACGTCGTTGCGGTTGCCGCGCGGGCGCAGGGCGTGGACGTCGTGTCGGCGGCGTGCTGCTTCGCCGTTCTTGAGGGCGGCGCGTTGCCCGGCGCTGAGTTCGCGGTTGACGGCGCGGTAGAAGGTGGCCTGGGAGGCCCGGGGCGGGGTGCCGAGGTGACCGTGAGCGACGAGTGCGAGGTAGGCGCTCGCCACGTTGCCGTGCCATTGGACCAGGGCTTCGTGCATGGCCGGGGTGAGGGCGAAGTGGGGGCGGCCTTGGGGGGTGTAGGTGCCGTGGTGGGAGTCGGCGTTGTCGATCCAGCGACGCACGGTGCGCCAGTGGACGGTGAAGGCGGCGGCGACGGTACGCACGTCGTGGTGGGTCAGGCGGTCGGCGACGCGCAGGCGCAGCAGGCGGCGTACGGCGGCGGCGCGCAGGGTGGTGGTGTCGTAGGGGCCATCGGGTGATGGTGTGGCGGGCACGGGGGTTTCCTTGAGGGCGGCGGACGTCGGGGGCTGGTGGGTCAGGCGGGGGCGAGGCTGAGCAGTCCGGCGCCGTACGGTTTGCCGCGGCCGATGCCGGCGAGCAGGGCGTGGCACAACTGGCTGGGGTCGGTGATGGTGGCGACGCCGTCGAAGCGGGTCAGGACGTGACGGAAGACGTGCGGGGCACTGTCGCTGGTCTGTTTTTTCGTGGAGGGGCTGCGGAAGGCGCCGACGGGGGTGAGGTCGGTGCTGGTCGGGGCCAGGCCTGCGTGAGCGGCTTTGCGCTGCCACCAGGCGAGGGCGTCGTCGCCGTACAGGGGGATGTCCTTGTGGCGGGGTCGGGTGTCGAAGAAGGGGTCGCCGTCGAGGACTTTGTGGCGGGTGCTGGCGTTGGCGGTGATGCGGTAGCGCACGCTTGTGCCGGTGGCCAGGGCTTGGAACATGGGGGTGAGGTCGCGGGTTTCGGTGGTGCCGTAGGCGTGGGGCAGGCGGCTGAAGTCGGGCGACAGCTGGGACTGGATGAGCAGAGTGGGCGGGGTGTGGTGGGTGGCCTGTTCCAGACGGAAGAGGAGTCCGGCCTTGTGGCGGGGGCTGTCGCCCAGGCCTTCGGGGGCCAGCAGCATGACGGTCTTGTGGAGGCTGGTGGAGCGGGCCAGGTCGCGGCGTACGTCGCGGCTGTTGCGGTTGAGACGGATGCGGGTCAGCGTCACGGTGGCGGGTGTGGTCGCCAGGGGCGGGGTCATGGGGTGTCCTGCTGGATGTAGGCGGTCAGTGCTTCGATCGGGGGATGGGAAGCGGCCAGGGTGGCGGGGAGCTGTTCGGTGGTGCGCCATACGCGGCGGGTGTGGTGGAAGCGCCGGGTGGGGGTGAAATCGACTGGGACATCGGCGAGTTCCCGGTGGACGTCGGCGGCGGGCACGTGGGCGGGCGGCGCCTCCCACACGAAGTCGACCGGCACGGTGTCCTGCCGGGGCGGGGGGCCGGCTGCGAGGCTGAGCGGCACCCGGTGCAGGAGTTCTGCTACGGGATCAGGGTGCGGTGTGCGCAGGAGGAGGGGCTCGTCGAGGATGCAGGCGCGGCGGCCCAGGTAGAGGGCGAAGGCAGGCTGTTCGAGCCGTTCGGTGATCTCTTCCAGGAGCCGGTCGGGGCCGCGGACGGCGACGGTGAAGACGGCGTCGGCCAGGTAGACGCGATGGCTGATGAAGGTGGATGCCTTCTGGGCGCGGTGCTCTCCACTGCTGGTGTGCAGGCCTTCTTTGTGGGGGCGGCCGCCGCCGGCGGTGTGGTAGTCGGTGTGCCGGTGGCCGGGCCGGTCGATGCGGACGGTGAAGACCAGGTCGGTGTACGGAATGGCGCCGGTGCCCGGATCGGGGGCGAGGGCTTCTTCTCGGGAGCGTCCATCGGCGGCGGCGAACATGCCGATGAGCGCGGAACGGGTGGGGAAACCGACTGTGTCGCGGTAGCGGAAGGCTGCGTGTTCCCCGAACGACATCAGCGGAGCGGCCAGGCGCAGCAGGATGCCGTTCACGCGACGGCCAGGGAGGCGGCGGGCTGGGCGGCGGCCTCGGTCAGCGCGTCGGTGAGTTCCTCGAAGGAGGCGTGGGGGGTGCCGAGGTGGTCGACCGGGGTGTTCTGGTAAGTGGCGTAGCCGTGGGCGATGCGGCGCCGGCTGCCCAGTAGTCGGCCCAGGGCGTCGGCGTGGGTGGACAGTGCCTGGACGGCGGGGAGGGTGTAGCCGCCGCCGGGGGCTGGTTTGACGGGCTGTTCGAAGGCGGCGGCGTAGGAGACCGGGCGGCGCTCACGGACGGCGTAGTGGACCAGGTGCGGCAGGGTGTGGGGGGCGGTGGACGTTTTTTTCGCCTGGGGAATGCTCTCGATGAACATCTCGGTGAACAGGGCCAGCAGCCGCAGCGCCTGGTCGTGGTCGCCGCCCAGGTTGCGGATGAGTTCGGTGAGGTTGACGGTGGCGTAGCGGTAGAGGATGCCGGTGGTGAAGAAGCTGGTCTGCAGGTGTGCGCTGCCCGCTTCACCGGGGGCGGACCAGTCCTCGACGGCGGTGAAGTAGTCGGGCTGCGGGTCGCTTTGGTGCACTGTGAAGGCGTGGGCCATCTGTACGGCGCCGTCGACGTGGGCGTCGGGGAGTTCGGCGAGCATGCGGCCGAACAGGTTGATGGTGGCGGTGCGCCGCCGGATCAGTGCGGCGACCGTGCGGGTGGGCAGGACGGCGGGCACTGCGCTGTCCTTGGCCTTGCGTCTGCCGTTGGGCTTGGGAGCGGCTGCTGCGGCGGCGGCAGCGGCCTGTTGTTGTGCGAGGGTCTCTTCCAGCTGCGGGCGGTGCTCGTGGCACAGCTGCACCATGTCGGAGCGGACATCGCGCGGCAGGTAGAGGAGGGCCGAGGTGATGCCGCCCTGTTGTTCTTCGGTCTTGAGGCCTTCTTTGGTGGCCGAGCGGACGATCTGGGCTCCGGCGAAGGCGGCCAGGTCCTGGGGCCAGCCGGCCTCGCGCAGTGCGTCGGCCACGCGCAGGGGCAGGTTGCGGGTGCGGGCGGCGTGTTCGTCGAGTTCCGCCTCCATCGGGAGGCGGATGGCTCGCTTCCAGGACTGGGAGGAGACCATGGCGCGCATCGCGCCGCCGAACACCAGGGTCTTGGGTTCGTTGTCCTCCCCACGGTTGAGGAGGGAGGCGGGCACGGGTTGCAGGGCGTGCAGGTCGATGTAGCGGGCGGGCGCGTAGGCGGCCATGTCAGTCCTCCTGGGACACGAGACGGTCAAGGGTTTGGAAGTAGGACTCGCGCCAGCGGTCGGCGATGTGCAGCTGGTCGTAGTCCCACCGGGCGAGGTCTTCCAGCAGGACGGCGAAGTCGAGGCGGGCTGCGTCGCGGTTGGCCAGGCGGGAGGTGAGTCTCCACAGCAGGGGGTGCAGCAGCGGGGAGGACAGTCTGGTGAGGATCTTGACCTGGTCGTCCATGCGGTGTTGTTTGAAGCCGTGCCGGGCCACGGCGATGGCGAGGCTGGAGCCGAGATCCGGGCGGGCCCGCCAGTGCCGCACCGCTGTCCTCTCCCCTGCCACCGGGCCGCCTGCAGGGCTGCTGCCCGGGACAGGTGTGTGGGCTGGTTCGTCCAGCGGACTGTCGCTTTCCGCAGCCGGCAGGCGAGCGGCCTCGGTCGTGCTGTCGTCGGGGGCGGGGACGGCGAACTCCGGGGTGTAGAGGCCGTCTTCGTGGACCAGGTGGCGCTGCATGGCGATCAGGCTGGCGACGGTGTAGTGGGCGCGGCGGGCTCCGTAGCGGGAGACGCGGGCCACGAGGTACTGCTGCATGCGTGCCCCGCATTCCTCCAGGGGGCGTCCTCGTCCGGAGGCGAGGTCGGAGCGGATGCTGTTGGTGGCGCACAGGTCGAGGACCGCGGCGACGAAGTCGTCGTAGTGCTCGCGGCGTTGCGCGGTGGTGAGGGTGGGCGGCAACGGGGTCTCCGGCATCAGGGGGCAGGGCGCGGCGGGCGGCGGCCTGGCGGAAGGTGTCAGGTGGCGCGGCGCCGGGCGGCGGCTGGCCGGCGGCGCAGTGTGGCCACTGCTGTGGCGATGGCTGGTGCGGCGCGGAAGTGCTGGGAGATCGCGGGGCGGGCGGCTTCCCGCAGGGCGGCGGCGGCTTCGGCGGCGAACGCCGCCCGCGCATCGCGTTCCGGGGTCTCAATAAGGTTCCAGAAGACGGTCTCGGCGCGTGGCCAGTACGCGGCACGGACCCGCTTCGTCCAGGGGGGAAGCCTCTTGGGCGGACGGGAGCCGCGGGGGGACGCCCCGGGGGGTGTGGTGACGGTCCGCCAGGCGTCTCTGGAGACCTTGTCCAGCAGGACGCCGATGGCCTCGGCTTCCTTGCGGCATTCGGCGACCCGCTCGGCCGCGGCGGCATCGTGCTCCTGCATCCAGGGCCAGATCGGCGGGGTCAGGGCCGTGTACCAGGTGCGATTGGTGGTCCAGCCGTCCTGGTCGAAGCCGTGTACGCGGACGCGGAGTTGGGCGCGCAGATCGGCCGGAAGGTCGTTGAGGGTGGTGAAGGCTTCGGGGCGCTGGACGGCTGAGTCTTCGTCGCCGGCGAGCAGTAGGGCGTCCAGGTCGCGCCACAGGGCCCGGTCGGCGTCCGCGCTGCGGGGCTGGTGCCGCCGGGTGACAGGTTGACCCGGGTTGTCGTGATGGACGAGGAAGGGGTCGGTGGCGAGGAGTTTGGTCTGGGTGGCCCAGGTCAGGTAGGCGTCGGTGACCTGTCGGCCGTCCGCGGAGGGGATGAGGAGGATGGCGTGGCGGGAGCGGCCGGTCAGCAGCCGTCCGGGCCAGGTCACCGGCGGGGGTGCAGCCAGCGGGTCGGGCAGGTCGGGCTCTTCCCACGGGCAGTGGTCCTGGGCGCCGGGCCAGTCCTCGTCCGGTTTGGGCAGGCCGGCGAGGAGGGTTTCGTACAGGGTGCGGCCCAAAGGGTGGAAGGAGAGCGTGGTGCGCAGCGGCCCGGCTTTGGCACTGCCTTGGTCCTGGCCGTCGACGGTGCGGACGGAGCACTGGCCGACGGCGCCGTAGTAGTGGTGGATGAGCATGTGCCACAGGGCCTGCTCGCTGGGCACCGGCTGGGGGTCGGTGTCGGCGTGCGGACTCAGCCAGGCCAGGTTGTTGCCCTCCGGGCGGCCGAAGACCAGTTTGTTGACCCCGGCGCGCTTCTTGCATTGGACGGCCAGCCGCGGGTCCTGCAGGAAGGGGCGCACGGGGTCGAACAGATCCCAGACGTAGGCGGCGAAATAGCGGTGGACCGTGTCGGCGTCGAAGCCGTCGGGTTCCTTCAGCAGCCTGCGGCGGCGGGCCGCCCACTCCCCCGCGCCCATCTCCGGATCGTCCAGCCCGGTGACCCGGGCGGTGATGGCGATGAGGACGCGCAGCACGGCGGACGCCGCCGGTGGCAGGGGAAGGGCCAGGTCCTCGATCTCGTGGGCGCGCAGCAGTACGTCGCGCCAGCCAAGGAATTCCTGGTGCCCGTCGAGGAAGAGGACCGGAATGCAGGGTTCTTTGTCGGTTGCGTAGAGAGGTTCGGGCATAGGGAAGCTCCAAATGCCAGACAGGGAGGAAAGGGGAAGAGAAAGAGGGAAGGAGCGTGAGCGGGCCTCCTGCTGACGGCACGCCAGGACGCGGCGCTGTGCCGGGGCAGCGGCAGGCAAAAGTTACGAGCCCGGCTCAGGAGGCATGCGGCCAGGTCAAGCCATGCCCACAGGGTCGGAGTTGCTTCGCGCCGGGCACCAGGGGGTGCAGTGCTCAACGTCGCAGAAGCACAGGAGGGGGTCACGAAGAAGCGGTCGAACGTATGTCCGTCTTCGTGTTTCTCATAGTAGTCACAGAAGCGGATCTCCTCGAACCACTCTGACCCTTATTCAATTACCGGCCAGTTACTCTTTTTTCGGCTTTCCGAATCGACTGCTTTCGATGGCGGCAGGATTTGTCGTGCACCGGCCAGTAAATGGTCCGCCGATGTCGCGGTAAAGGGCTGGGGGTCATTCGCCGTGCTCGGCCACCAGTCCCAGCACGGGGTCGAGGCGCAGGGTGTTGCGGCCGAAGCGCACGCCCGCGCCGGGGTCCGTGGCGTCGTGCGGCAGCAGGACGAGGTCGGCGAGCAGGGCGTGCTTCTTCCACAGGGCGGGGGCGTGGTGTTCGCGGCGGCGCTCGGCGACCCAGGCGGCGGGGACAGGCAGGGTGTGCTGAAGAATGGTGCGGATCATCGCGGTGGTGGGCTCGCGGTCCAGGGACAGCAACCGGGTGCCGGCCGGATCGAGGGCGAGGCGGCCTTCGGGGGTGCGGTAGAGGGGCAGGAGGCGCCGCGGCATGGCGCCCAGCCGGGTGGCGGCCTCGCGGGCATGCAGGCGTTGGCGGTGCAGGTCGGCGAGCGAGAGCGTGTCCCGCCAGGTGGGGACGAGGTGGAGGGCGCTGAGGTGTTCCTCGCCGCGGCGCCTGCTCTGGTAGGCGGTGTGATGCTGTGTGAGGTCGGGGCTGGTGCGGGCGAGTTCGGCGGCGCCGGCGTGAACGGTTTCGACCAGGTGCTGGACGTCGTCGGGCAGCGTGAGAGTGAGGGTGCGCTGAGGCAGGCCGGAGAGGCGGCCTGCAGCGGCGTGCGTGAAGAGGGCCGGTTCCAGGGTGCGCCAGGCGGCCGGGATCAGGGTGCGGCCCCGGTGGTCGGTGGGCTGCAGGATGCTGAGGCGAGGCACCCCTTGCCGGCGCAGCCAGGCGGGCCTGCGGTCCGCGCCCGCCCCCCACAAGTTCTCGAACCGCCACAGCCGGCCCAGGCGTTGCAGCAGCTTCTCGAGGGAGGCGAGGTCACTGACAAGGACGTCGACGTCGATGTCGAGACTCATGTCGAGGAGGCTGGTGGTGACGATGACCAGGCGGGCGGGGCGCTCGCCGGCGGAGCCGAGCCGGTCGCGGATCAGGCGGGTGAGGGCCTCGCGCTGATGGCCGGGCAGGCGTGCGTGCAACAGCAGCAGTTGGCCCTCCGGCCCGCCGGGCCAGGGCAGGGTGTCGTGGAGGTGCTGGTAGGCGGCCTGGGCGTCGGCCATGGTCGCGCACGCCACCGCCGCGCATCCCCCGCCCTGGACAACGGGGGCGATCTCGGCGCTGATGCGCTCCAGCCGGCTCTCCCGCGCCGGGGCGTCGTCGGGGTCGGTGTACGACGAATGGCGCACCGGGTACAGGCGCAGGGAAGCGGTCCGGCGGTGCCGTTGGGCGTGGGCCTCGCCCGCGTGCGGGTCCATACGGGTCAGGGAGGCGTCGGCGGCCGCGGCGAACAGCCAGCCCGGGTAGGCGGGTGCGCAGTCCAGACCGGCGGTGCTGCTGGGCCGGTGGCCTGCGCCGGCGAGGTAGCTGCGCACCAGGTCGGTGCTGACGCGGGCCGGCATCGTGGCGGAGAGCAGGACGACTGGGCAGCCCAGTGCGCCCAGCCAGTGCAGCAGCCGCCCCAGTAGCTGCTGCATGAACGGGGTCAGGGCGTGGGCCTCGTCGACGATGACGGTCCGCCCGGACAGGGCCAGCATGCGCAGCGCGCTGAAACGGACCGGGAGCGCCGCCATGAGGGCCTGGTCGTGGGTGGCGACGGTGAACTGCGCCAGCAGTGCCCGGTCCCAGCCCCGCAGCCAGCCGTCCGGTACGGTCACCCGCTCCTCAGGGCGCTGTGCCCCGTCCGGGCCTCCCCGGCCGTCGGGCTCCTCGGGCCAGAATTCGTCGGTGGTGGAGGCCTCGTCAGCGGCGATCTGGCGGTCGGAGTAGGCGGAGTTGTTCCAGCTGTGGCTGTACACCAGGGAGACCGGAGCCCGCTCGGGGCGGTGCGCGGCCACGTACCGCTCAAGGATCTCGTAGGAGGCGTCCGCGGTGGCGGTGGTGGGCAGCAGCCACACGATGCCGGCGGTGGCGCCGTCGGCGTTGAAGATGCGTGCGGCTTCCAGGCCGGTCACGGTCTTCCCGCCGCCGGTGGCATCGGTGACCACCACGATGCCCGGCCCCTTCTCCCCCACCACCTTGGTGAGCTGCCTGATCAGGGAGGCCTGCAGGTCGTTCGGCGCGGTCAGACCGCGGTGGGCCTGGGCGAAGGGCGCCGGAGGGAGTGTGACGCGGGCCAGACCGGACCCGTCGAGCAGGGCCGGGGCGTCCTTGACGGCCTGCGCGTAGTGCTCGCCGGCGCTGAAGGCGGGTGCTTGCGCCTTCAGCAGCCAGTAGTGGCGCTGGCTGGCCAGCCGGTCCGCGATCACTCCGACCCCGGTGATCAGTACCGCGGCCGGCACCGACACCCGCGAGGGCACCATGGTGGCGCCGGTCAGATGACGCACCAGGGCGAAGTAGCGGCGGCGCAGATCCTGCCACGCGGGGCCTCCCAGAACGAGGTTGACCCGGGACGCTCTGGCCGCACCGTCAATGTCGAGCTGCAGGAACCGGCCGTGGTGCCCGCCCAGCATCTGCGTCACCAGCACCCCCGCACTGTCCGATGTGTCCGCCTCGTAGCCGGCCTCCGCCAGCAGCTGCAGCACACTGTGCATGGAGGCCCGCTCGTGCGGCATGCTCCGCCAGCCTTGAGTGTCCGCCCGCAGCACCTCACTCACTCGTGCCCAGGGATGCGCCTCCCGCTCCTGGAAAGATGTCAACTTTCCCAGATCATGCAAACCGGCGAAAAACATCACCAGGCACCGGGCCTCCGCCACCGTCACGCTCAGCCCGTCGGCGATCAGCCGCCGCTGACCACGCGTCAGGAACCGGTCCCACACCTCACCGGCGACCGCCGCCACATCCAGCAGATGGAACAGCAGCGGATACACCGCCAGAACCCCCCGGTCGAACTTCCCCCACGGCGTCAAGTCGATCCCGTCGAACCGGGCATCCTCCCGGACTCCCACAACCACTCCCCACACCCAACTACCCCACCGTAAAGGGGTGTTGACACCATCCTGCCGCATCCGATCACCAATTTCCGCAGGCCGCCTCCCGGAACTGCCAAAGCGGGAGGCGGTGCTGCTCTCCCGCGTAGGAAGGCGTACGCCCATGGGCCCACCGTCCGTCGGACAGATACCACGGACGACTGCGGAACACACCGGCAGATATCCCGGCCCGGCCGGACGCCACAAGCTCGCCATATTGCCCAACCGGCCCGGTACCGCAGCGTCTTGTGAAGTGGGGACAGTTGAAAATGGTCTCCCCCATTCCGCGTGGGCCGTGCTCAACTGCCAGCCCGGCAGTTCGGTGCCGCCGTGGAAGCCGCATCCCGGCACGACCACCACACCGGACCCGGTAAAGTGAATAAAAACTGCCCCTCGGGTCAGAGAACCAGCAGGCCAGCAAGGGTCCTCCCCGCACGCGTGGGGGTCTGTCCGAGGTATCGGTCGACCTTGCCGCACTGGCAGAATCCTCCCCACCTGCGTGGGGGTTTGCCCTACAACCGGAAGCTCTACCGCCAAGACTGGATGCATTCCCCACGTGCGGTGGGGGTCCAGGGAGTTGATAGTGCCGAAGGTACGCTCGACACACCCCCATACACATGGGGGTCCGTCCTTCACCCAACAGGGCCGCTCCACCGGCTTCCTGCGCTCCCCACGCATGTGGGGGTCTGCCGTTCCGGGGCTGGGCGCACTTGACCGCCCAAGGGCATTCCTCCCCGCGGACATGAGAGTCAGTCGTTCCCTGGTGCAGCAGGACCGTACTGAAGCACATTTCCCCATATCCGTGGGGGTCTGTCCATGTCTTCCGGTTTTTCTCTAGGTTGGAGGAAGCCTTCCCCACATGCGTGGGGGTCCGTCGTAGCCGCCGGTGCGCCGGTACAGTTCGACGGCACCCTCCCCAAAGATGTGGGGGTCTTCCGCACGCGGCGTTCATCGGGCAGTACCCGGTAGCTCCCTCCCCATAGATGTGGGGGTGTTTCGCGGATACCGCGGTCGGTGACGGCACGCCAACGATGGCCCCACCTCACGTGGGGGTAAGTCCCGGCCAGCCACCGCGCATTCGCCACTACCGTCTTCCCCACACACGTGGGGGTCAGTCCTTCTGCCAGATGAAGATGCGCGATGCCAGCATGTCCTCCCCATGCGGGTGGGGGTCTGCCCAGCTCCTCGCGGCTGCCGAGGAAGTAGTTGCCGTCTTCCCCACGTACGTGGGGGTTCGTCGGTGAATTGCGCACACCCGGTCCAGCCCACCTTGGCTCCCCACATGCGTGGGGGTCAGCCTTCGGTGGTGAGAGTCTTTGCAGTGGCGGCAGGCTTCTCCTCCCGTACGGACCGCCCAGAGGGCGGAATCTTCCCCACATACGTGGGGGTCCGTCCGAGGTCGTCGACCTGGACGACGACGCACTCTCGTCTTCCCCACACGCGTGGGGGTCCGTCCGGCACGAACGCGCACACGCCGACCATGGCGAGGCCTTCCCCACACGCGTGGGGGTCTGTCCTACCGCGCTCTGCGCACAGGCCAGCTCACTGAGCCTTCCCCACACGCGTGGGGGTCGGTCTGGCTGATGGATATGGTCCTGGTGAATCCAAGGCCCCACACACGTGGAGGTCTCTCCGCGACCGAGGCCCGTACGGAGCTCTTCACCCTGCCTTCCCCACACGCGTGGGGGTCTTTCGGTGAACTGGGCCCACCCGATCCAGCCCACCGCGTTCGACGTCACCGTCGCCTTCCCCGCGCACGTGGGGGTCTGTCCGCGAATTGGGTGACGATGGGTTCAGTCTGGAAACGCTCCCCGGCCCCGTGGGGGCTGCCGGCTTGCTACCCGGAGGCCGGTGGGGTCTCTTCGAAGCGATGGCCGGCGGCGTTCCTCCACCGCCGCGAGGAGGCAGGCGACTGGGCATTACGTGAGCCGCTCAGGGTTCGGTAAACGTCAGGGCCTGTGCGTCGAGGTCGAGTTCGAGGTGGCCGCCGCCGTGTTTGCGCAGCTGCCGCCAGGCTGCGTAGCCGGTCATGATGGCTTTTTCCCAGTCGGCGGCGCGCAGGACACTGACTTCGAGGTGGGCAGTCATGTGGTCGATGGTGATCAGTAGTTCGTGGTCGACGTGGCGGAGGTTTTCGAAGTAGTGGTGGCGGCTGGCGTAGGAGAAAACCAAGGCGCTGATGCCTTCTTCGATGGCGATGGCGCGGCCGCCGTCTTCGGCTTCGTCGATGCCGGGGCGGCTGCGGCGCTTGCGGTCGAGCAGGAAGCGGCTGACGGGTGACCAGCCCAGGACGGCTGCGTGGGCGAGGTGGAAGGCGTCATGGAAGCGGTAGTCGTCCTCAATGTGGCTGGCGCTGGTCAGTGGATCGCCGGCGGGGGTTCCGTCTTCGCGGGCGAGGGTGATGACGGTGCGACCGTCGGGCTGGGGAGTGGGGGTGAAGGTGACGGTGGTGCGCCGGGGCAGCTGTTCGTGGGCGGGGTAGTCGGCGTCGAAGTGGGGGCGTTGGTCGTTTGGGGTGGTGCGCCAGCGGTCTTTGGTTTTCTCCAGGCTTGCGGCGGCGATGTCCTCGAGGTCGAGGCCGAGCAGGTGGGCGAGGGTGGCTGTGTACCAGAGGACGTCGCCGAGTTCCTCGCGTAGTTGCTGTTTTGAGGGTCCTGCGTCGGCTCCGTCGCGCAGGCGTTTTTTGTAGGCGGTGATCACTGAGCCTGTTTCGCCGACGAGGCCGAGCAGGGGTATCAGGACGGGGTCGGTGCCGTCGGTGGGGGGTTGCAGGGTTTTGAGGGCTGCTTGCTGATAGCGGGCGAGATGCACACGCACTCCCATGAAGGATCTTCCAACAAGTCTGTCGGATTTCCCGACATCGCTCTACAGTAGGTCACGTCGGGCTGCCTGTCCGGGAGTTGAGTGAAAGGGGGGAATCCAGAGCATGCCGTCGCAGAGCGTCCAGGAGATCGTGGACATCGTGGTCGATTTCCTTGCCGAGTACCAGGACAGGCCGGTCCAGGAGGTGTACGAGGAACTGGCGGCCCGGGGGCAGGACTTGCCGATCGACTCCGTACTGATCATGGAGATACTGGCGCGCGTCGAGGAGCACTTCGGTGTTCGTGTACCTGCCGACGCCAAGGCCGGGCGTTCTTTGCGTTCGGTCTGGGCGTTCGCCGAGACCGTGTACGACACCATGCAGCAGGCCAAGGAGCACCAGCCATGAACGACAACGCCCCCTTCTCCGCCGATGACGCCGGCCAGCGCGCTCGTCTGGGCCAGCGACTCAAAGGCACGCGCGAGTATCTCGGGCTGTCGCAGCAGCAGGTCGCCGAGCGCACCGGCATCGTGCGCTCGGCCGTCAGTGACATCGAGCGCGGACTGCGCAAGGTGGAGGTGATGGAGCTGCAGAAACTCGCCCGTCTCTACCGGCTGCCGGCCTCCTACTTCCTGGACGAGGAGGAGTCGGCCGACGCCGGAGAACACGCGCTGGCCGGACTTCCCCGCACCGCGAAGCCCTTGAGCGAAGGCGACCGCATCGAGGTGGCGAAGTTCGTCCAGTACCTGCAGGCCCGGCGCCAGGCCGAGGAAGACCAGCCGGGCCTGACGCCCCGGGCCCGGGAGGGGGGTGCGTGAGCTGGAACAACGCGCACGGCGCCGCGATGATCGCGGCCGCCCAGGCCCATGAGGCCCTGGGCACGAGCAACGACGGATACATCGACGTCTTCGGCGCGCTGGGCCGCGCCGGGGTGGAGGTGGTGGGACGCAGACTGGGCGGTCTGCTCGGTCTGTACATAGACCGGTACGCCGGCGGGCCGGCGTGCCTGCTCAACACGGGCCTGGAAGAAGTGAGCATGCGGCACACCGCCGCGCACGAGCTGGGCCACCACCGGATGGGGCATGGCAGCAGCATCGACCATGAGGAGCAGTCATCGGGGCGCTGGGGTGAGGGGTGGCCGCAGCATGAGAAGGAAGCCGAGGCCTTCGCCTCCTGGTTCCTGATGCCCCGCCCGGCCGCCCGTGCCGCGCTGGTCCGCTGCGGCCTCACACGCCCCGGCTCCCCGCTGGACGCGTATCGGACGGCCCGCTGGCTAGGCGCGCCGTATGCCACCACAGTGCGCCACCTGGTGCGGCTGAAGATGATCGACCGGCCTACCGAGGCGGTGTGGCTCAAGCCCTCCCCCGCTGCCCTCAAGGCGGACCTCACCGGCGGGCTGCCGGTCGGACCGCGCGCGCACGTCCACGTCCTGGCGCCCGCCGCGCACGACGCCCTGCTGCATGTGGCCGCTGGAGACTGCCTGCTGCTGGACATCTCCTCCGCAGCCTTCGAGCACCTGCCCGCCGGGCTGTCTCTCACCCCGCCGGACACCGGTAGCCAGATGCCCCTGCTGGACCTGTTCCCCGCCCCGCAGCAGCCCAGGGCCGTATGGGTGAGCGAGGACATGACGAGCGACACGGTCGTGACCGCCACGGCCCATGCCGGTGAGCTGTTCCGGGTGACACTGCGGCGCACGCCCGGCCGCGAGGGCTCCGACGCCTTCTGGTCCTGAACGCCGCCTCTTTGCCGATAAAGGAGCGAGCCGATGCACACGATCACCGTCGACGCCACGGACGTCTCCCGTGCCTGGCTGGAAGCCTGCACCCGCCTGTCGGAGATCCCGGGCAACAAGGCCTTCCACACCATGGTCCGGATCGCCCGCCCCCTGCACGAGGACCCCCATCTGCGGGCCGAACTCGACCGGCTGCGCGCCGCCCGCACCACCAAACCCCTGTATCCCATCGACACGGTCGTCAACACGCTCTTCCCCACCGCACTCGCCGCGACCTGCACCACTCACGACGAGCTCACCGCCCGCTACCGGGCCCTGTATCCGCGGCTGCAGGAAATCCACCGCAACGTCCACGGCACCTACTTCGGCCGGCTCGTCTCCTATCCCGGCACCCCCGACAAGCCGCAGCCGGTCGACCAGCTCGCCCGGGTCATCAGGCGCCTGGACAAACTGCGCACCTCGGCGAAGTGGAGCGCGGTCTACGAGGCCGGCACCGCCCATGTCGCAGACGATGACGCGAGCGAGTGGGAGGAGGACGAGCCGGCGCAGAGCGCCGCCGGGTCCGAAGCCGTGATCCGAGCGGCCTCGCTCGACACACAGACACTGGATTTCCCCTGCCTGAGCCACTGTTCCTTCCAGCTCGACAGCGCCACCAACACCGTGCACCTGGCCGCCTACTACCGCAGCCACTACATGTTCGACCGTGCCTACGGAAACTACCTCGCCCTGGGCCACCTCTGCGCCTGGGTCGCCCGGCATGCCAACCTCACACCCGGCACGGTGAGCGTCATGTCCGGCTGCGCCCGGCTGGACTGCACTAAATCAGAACTCGGCGCACTCCAGGATGCCTTGACCACACCACTGTTCGGGCTGGGTGCCTGAGCGGGCACCCGGCACCGGCCCGCAGCGCCCGTCTCTAGGCGTTCAGGCCCCACTTGGGCGGGAACCAGGCCCGTACCGGAGCAGCGTCCTGGCGGTAGACCTGCTTGATACGGCTGCGGCCGCTGATACCGGCGATGTCCGGGTGGGCAACACGCGCGTACTTGTCGACCTCGCAGAACAGGTTCTGGCAGTCGATCAGCTGCAGCGGCCGCCCCCCCAGCCCGGTGAAGGACAGCCCCAGACGGGCGAAATGCTCGTCCTGGGAAGCAGCCATGTAGCGGATGACCTCGGCCTCGATGCCATCGGCTGCCGGACCGAAGCATTTACGGATGCCGTCACGCGCTCCCGGCCCGGGAACCACGAAGTCCATCTCCGAAAACGTCAGCTGCGGAGCGTAGTTGAGGTCGATGGTGAACTGGTAGGCGAGGAACGGGCCGAGTGCCGGGTAGCCGAGCAGTACCTCGTAGGCCTCCCGCATCGTCGATGCCCCCGCAACGCGCTCCGGGGCGCCGGTCGTCATCATCCTCTCCAGCAGCCGCAGATGATTGCGGTGCTTGCGGCTCTCCCCCAGCTGCGGCGGCGGAACGATGTAGGCGGCCGAGTACAGCCGCTCCCCCCGCGCGAAGACCGCTGAGAGCACCCGGTCGTACGCGTCGAAGGCATAGCTGCCCCAGCGCACCTCGCCCAGTTCGCGGTTGAGCAGCCGCCAGGTGGACTCCTTGTTGAAGACCTTGAACAGCAGGGTGCGGAAGAACACGTCCTCCCAGTCCTGCGACCCCTGGTAGATCACGTCCGTGATCAGGACCTGGCTGACGCGGTCGGCAGCCCGGTAGCAGTTGGTGAACCGGTGCCCGGCCAGGATCGGATCGTGGGTCCACGGCCGCGCCCGGCCCTCCAGGCGCGCCTCATAGACCGCCTGCCGGGCGGCGGCGAACCGCCAATAGGTGTCGAACACCGGCGTCGGCCGCAGTTCCCGCCCCGCCACCCGCAGCATCTCCGGCACCGTGTCCCGGCCATCGATCGTCTGACGGTCTTGCAGCAACGTCACCATGTGCGCAATATATATTTGTTATAGGTCAGCTGTCACCGAGGGGGAGCCATGGAGTTGCTGCACCATCAGCAGCAGCGCCGTACGACCTCGGTGCAGTGGCCCGAGGACGTCGACCGTCGTCTGAACATCCTGGTCCGCGCCGCCACGGCGGCCGGCGAACGCACCTCACGCGCCGAGTTGCTGGCCGCCCTGGTGACCACTGCCGAAGCCCAGCCCGAGCAACTGGCCCTCCTGCTGCACCGCTACCGGGGCCTGCCCGAGGACGCTCTGGCCGACGACGCCGGCCGCAACGACCTCCCCCACGTCCGCACCCCCGGCCCGCGACGTACCACACCCACCTGAACGATCGGCTTCACAGAAGGTCACCGAGGAGGATCCCCGTCCGGGAATCGGCAGGGCATCGACGGCAGACAGGGGTGGAGATGAACGGGCAGCCGCAGGGAGCAAACAGCGGACGCCCTGACGGCCGGGAGGCAGATCACACGACTCTGCGTCTACGGGCAGCCACCCGGGCCCTGCGGATGCACCTTGACGACCTGTCAGCGGTATTCCACTTCGACGGGGCGGGCGACCAGTTCCTAGCCGAGTCGGCATTCCCTTTCGCTCGGTGGCGTTACGCGTGCGCGGACTCGCTGCTCGGCTCGGGAACGGGCAGTAACCCGTAACCAGGTCCGGGGGTGATCCAATGTTTGCCACAGGTCCGGCAGGAGTTTGGTCATGGCCTCGTGGGCGGCGTCGGCCGCTTCGTAGGCGGTGGCACCCTGGTGCATCAGGAACACCGTGACCGCGCTCATCTCCCGTGTGTAGAAGGCATTGAAGTCATCGCGCCGGATGAGGGCAGGCTTCGGCGGGGCCTCTGCGGCCGTAGCACGGACAGGCGGGGGCGACTGTTCGATGGTCATGTCGCGCATCACCTCGCGGGCCGGGCGGCAGCCGTGCTGCCGATCAAAATATCGACGTCGTGATGCGCCGTCTTCTCGATGAGGCGGCTGCCCGGCGGCAGCGACCGGGCGCGTTCCGACAGCCCTTGCTGGTGGAGCTCCACACGCCGGATCTGCGCGCGGAGCCTGATCCAACGATGGCCAAGGCGCAGAATGTACACGCTCGCGGCGACTCCCGCCGCGGCCGTTGCCGTCAAGGGATCCATACCCCACCCCCGGTTTCCACGGCGGCGTCCGTCACGCCGCGCTCCCCTCTATAAGCAAGGAGAGCGCCTCGTTGTGACATAGGGCCAAGAGCCTGTGGTCCGCCAAGACCACTCCCCCGGCACGCCGAACAACTGCTCGGTATCTACGCCAACACCCCCTCACCGGCACAGCCAGCCCGTGTAAAGTAAGCAAAAAATAGTCTGTCGATCTTCAAGCCCGCTGGCCAGTAAGAGCCTTCCCCACACATCTGGGGGTCTCTCCTATCCACAGGCCTCCATTCCCAAGATCGGCCCGCCTTCCCCACACACCTGGGGGTCTCTCGCTCTACCAAGGCGGTGACTACATGATCCGGGTGCCTTCCCCACACACGTGGGGGTCTCTCCTTCTGGATCATGATCACGACGACGAGGACGATGTCTTCCCCACCTGGGTGGGGGTCTACTGATGATCTCGGCGTCATGTCGCCGGACGGTCGACGAGATTCCCAGCTCAGAGACTCCGCGTCGCGCGACATCACGCACGGAATCTCAGTAACACTACGGACGAACCGTCGGAGCACCATGCTTACGTGCTCCCACTCGGTCCCAGCCCTCAGCAGGACGGTGATAGCCGATCGGCCAGCCGACGGACACAGCAACCTGCAATGCCCGGTCACAGCGCTCGGGTTCATTCACCCAGCGACGGTCCTTGAGGATCAGACTTCTCGGCCACCACGCACGGCTCTCACCTAGCAAGGTCAAAGCACAAAACGGCAGGTCAGAGAGCCACTCCTATGGCCTTCTCATCTCAGTGCGCTGGGAATTCTCACGCGATGTCACCAAGACTTCTCACTTGATGTCACCAACTCTGCGCTTCGACCAGTAGAGATGCATGACATCCAGCTGAGAACCACCGGTGACACCAAAATGAGAAGTCGCAGCGGGCCGCCGCTCTTCTGATCGGCAGCATCCTGGTCCTGCTGCCCACCAGTTCGGCTCTGGCGTCCGACGCGCAGGCCGCGCCGGACACCACCGCATCCCGCGTCCCCGGCCAAGTGACAAAAGCCCCGCAGGTCACCGAAGCCGAACAAGCCTCGGCGTCCGCCGCGGGTACGTCAGCGTCCCGCACGTCGTACACGGTGCGCGAGACGCGGCCCGCGGAGAGTCTGTGGGGCATCGCCGAGCGGGAGTTGGGGGACGGTGAGCGGTGGCGGGAGATCGCCGGCCTGAACGAGGGCCGGACCATGACGGACGGCCAAGTCTTCCGCGCGAACAGCTTTCTGCAGCCCGGCTGGCAGCTGGAGATGCCCGCTACCTCCGGTGCCGCGGGAGGTGTTCGTCCGCAGTCGGGTGACAGCGCTGCGGCTGCCGGGGAGCACACCGCGCACGTGGTCACGGTCCAGCCGGGCGACTTCCTGTCGAAGATCGCGCAGGAGGAGCTCGGGGACGGTGACGCGTGGCCGCAGCTGTTCGAGGCCAGCCGGGGCACGCGGCAGCCGGGCGGCCTGCCCGCCATCGCCGACCCGGACGTCATCTACGCGGGGCAGCAGGTCACGGTGCCTGGTGTCCAGCCCGACGGGCCGTCCAATGATCGCGACCAGGGCGATGAGCGGGCCCGCCAGGAGACCGCTCCCCCGGCACCCCACAAGCCCGATGCCGGGCAGGAGCCGGGCGGCGGCAACGGGGAAGAGCAGGCGCCCGTACCGAGCCTGACCACCGCGCCCGCACCAGAGTCGTCAGCCCCCAGCACACCAGCGAGCCGTCCGGCCCAGCAGCCCGGACAGGAGCAGGCGTTGCCTTCTACACCGGCTTCCGTGACGCCCCGGCCCGGTGCCAGCGTCTCGTCCTCTACAGCGCCCCCTTCGACGGCGGAATCGTCCGGCTCTGGCGCATCCTCTGCGACCACGGCGTCCGAGCCCCCTGCGACGGCTCCGGCCAGTAGCCCGCTGAACCTGCGCACGGTTTTCGGCGCCGGCGCGCTCTTGGCCGCCGCCATCACCGGCGCCCTCGCCCTGCGTAGGACGCTGCAGCGCCGACGCCGCAAACCCGGCGAGAAGATCGCCATCGCATCGGAAACTTCTCCGGCCGAGGCCCAGTTGGCGGCCACCGCCGAGCCGAGCGGAGCGGCCCGCCTCGACATCGCTCTGCGGACCCTGGCCCACCAGCTGTCCCCACAGCCTGCGGACCCTGTCCTGCCTCCCCCGCCGCTGCGGGCGGCCCGGCCATCGGCAGCACCGAAACGGACAGCCTGCTCCTGCTCAACCTCGCGCACGTGCCCGCGCTGCTCCTGGACGGCAACCCGGTCCACATCACCGAGGTGTGCACGTCACTTGCTCTGGAGATCGGGATGAGCCCGTGGGCGAGCGACGTCGAGGTCGTCACCATCGGGTTCGGCGAGGACCTGCCGCAGCTGCTGCCCACCACACGGATCGCCCACATGCGCAAGGCCACCCACGCGCTGCGTGATCTGAGCGAACGGCTGCTGGAAGCACACCAGCTGCCCGAAACCCGGCATCAGCCGTATCTGCTGTTGTGCGCGTCCCCCCTGGACGCGGACACCGCCTGGCAGTTCGCCGAGGTCATCGACAAGTCCGGCAGCGTCCCCGTCACGCTGATCGCACCCGCCAGTTCAGCAGCCTCCCACTTCCCCGACGCGGAGATCCTCAACGCGTCCCTCAGCCGGCCGCAGAACCTCAACCACGCCGGCACCGCCATCACGGTGCAGCGCCTGGAACACGCCGCGTACGTTCAGATCACCACGGCGCTGAAGGTGTCCGGGCAGCCGCCCCACCCGGCCGAAGGCCCCTGGCAGGAGGTCCCGGACGAGCCCGACGGGATGCGGCAGTGCGAACAGCCCGCGCCGCAGCAGCCCACCCCCGCTGCCGCACGTCCCTCACCGACAGCGGTGACAGACGTACGCGGCGGGGTGTTCCCGGCCCTGCTCGCCGCCACCACAGATCCGTCCGGACTGCGCCTCCTGCCGGCCGCCACGACACCGTCGGAGGCCGGCGCCGCGCCTGGCCGCGACGGCCAAGCAGCACCCCCGGCAGCCGGACAGGCCCCTGCCAGCGAGAAGACCACGGCGGCCGACGACGACAAGGACTCCAGCGAGGACGGCATGAGGCCGGAGGCCGAACAGCGCCAGGCACATGACCTGCACGCGCCGGAGATCCGCGTCCTGGGCCCGGTCGAGGTGACCGGCGTGGACAGCACCGGCCACGGTCCCCGCATGGCCCAGCTCGCCGCCCTGCTGTTCTTCCGGCCCGGGCGCAGCGCGGACGCGCTGTGCTCCGACATGGACCCCGCCAGCCCCTGGTCGTCCAGCACCCTCAACGCCCGGCTGCAAGGCCTGCGCCGCTCCCTGGGCAACGATCCCGCCGGCCACCCCTATGTGCCGCGCCGCCGTTCCGGCGACGACCCCTACCGGCTGGCCCCCGGCGTGCGCTGCGACTGGAACCGCTTCCTGCAGCTCACCGAACGCGCCCTGCCACTGGGGCCGGCGGGACTGACCGACCTGGAGAAAGCACTGACACTGGTACGGGGCCGCCCCTTCGGGGGAAAACCCCTGCCCTGGGCCGAGCCCAACCAACAGGAAATGATCACACGCATCATCGACGTCGCGCACACCGTGGCCACCCACCGCACCCCCGCAGGCCCCCACCACGACCTCAGCACGGCCCGCCAGGCCATCGCGACCGCCCTCGACGTCGACGACACCGCAGAGCTGCTCTACCGGGACTGGCTGCGGATCGAGCACGCGGCCGGCAACCGGCAGGGCCTGCACACCGCCATCACCCGCGTACAGCAGATCAACCGGGCGCTGGACTGTTCAATGGAGGCGGCCACCGAGCATCTCATCAACGAACTCCTCACACCGGCCCGTCCCACCCCCGTCGAGAACGTATGAGCATCGCCCGGCTCCCCCAGGACACCGCGCCGCAGCCCCGCCGGCCCTCCAGGCACAGCGGGCCGGACCCGGATGCCGGACCGCTTCCCGCCGCGCCCGCAGCACAGACCGAGCCGTCACCCGCGCACACCGGGCTCTGATCGGCGTGGCCGTCGCCGGTGCGGTCGTCATCGCCGGGATCGGCTTCGCGGGTTCGTACGCCGCCGTCCGCGAACTGGCCCTCACGAAGGGCTTCGGCACCTTCGCGTACGTCTTCCCGATCGGCATCGACGCGGGCATCTGCGTCCTGCTCGCCCTGGACCTCCTCCTCACCTGGATCCGGATCCCGTTCCCGCTCCTGCGCCAGACGGCATGGCTGCTGACCATGGCGACGATCGCGTTCAACGGCGCGGCGGCCTGGCCCGACCCGCTGGGCGTGGGCATGCACGCCGTCATCCCGGTGCTGTTCGTGGTCTCGGTGGAGGCCGCCCGGCACGCCATCGGCCGCATCGCGGACATCACCGCCGACAAGCACATGGAAGGCGTCCGCCTCACCCGCTGGCTCCTGGCCCCCCTCCCCACGTTCCTCCTCTGGCGCCGCATGAAGCTGTGGGAACTGCGCTCCTACGACCAGGTCATCAAGCTGGAGCAGGAACGTCTCGTCTACCAGGCCCGCCTCCACGCCCGCTTCGGCCGCGGCTGGCGCCGCAAGGCCCCGGTGGCATCCCTGATGCCCCTGCGCCTGGCCCGCTACGGCATCCCCCTCACAGAGAGCGCCCCCTCGGGCCTCGCCGCGGCGGGCATCGGGCCCGTACTGCCGCCCCCCGCCCCGCAGTCGGCAGACGCGCCCGCGAGCAGTCGGACCCCCGAGGCGGCACCGGCCGTACGCAACGAGACGGCACCTGCCGGCGAACAGCGTCCAGACCTGGATGACAACGAACCCCCCGAGCAGCCGGAACATGTTCAACACCCGGGGCCGGACGCAAGCCTGTGGTCCGACGATCTGCTACAAGAGGGCGGCTACGACCCCGGATACGACCTGGAGGAGTACACCCACGGAGACGAGGAATGGGAGTGGGATGAAGAACCGCCTGCCCTGCACACCTCTCCGCATCAAGCGGCTTTCAGCTCCAATTCCCCGGCCCCGGAAGCCGCAGAAGCACTCCGCCCCGGACACTCCGCAGACGCCGTGCCTCCTCCGCGAAATGTGCAGGCCCCGCGTTCCGGCCAGGAAACAGAACCCAACACCGTGATTCCGCCGGGCGAGTTGACGCCTGATAAGAAGACAACACCCCCTCCGCGCAGCCTCACGCCTGTCGACCGCTACTACCTGGCCTGGCAGGACCTCCAGCAACAGCACAAGACAGAGCCAGACGCGACCGAGCTGTCGGCGTATCTCGCCAGCCAGGGGATCCTGGACCGCGAAAACCAGCCCCTCAGAGCAAAGACACTGGCCCGCTACTTCCTTCAGTTCCGGATCTACACCATCTGGGCCCAGCACCGAGCCATCGATGACCATCCAGCCCCCGACCGCGTCGCCAAGGACCTCGCGCAGCACGGCATCACAGCGCAGTACAAACAGCCCATCCACACACACGACCTCGAAAAACACCACAGCAACTTCGAACGCCGCTGGCAAGCCCTCCACCGTCAAGGAACGTTCTGATCCAGGCAAGCGTGGCCTGATCGTTCCGTTTAATGACAGTGAGGTCACCCCCGTGCCAAGGCCGGGTGTGTCACTTTTACACTCCCCCGGTGCCCCGTGCTTCCGCTGCCCGGGGTCTGCCATGCCGTCCTGGCAAAGCCCCGGACGTGAATCGCATACCAACCAACGTCCCCAGTCGCGTACACCGTTGTGCACGAAGTCGTGCACCAACTCTTCGATGGGGACGGCTTGCGGTCAGCGGTTGCCCGTCCAAACGATCCGGTCGGCGAAGCCGCCCCGCTCACTCGCCTTGGTCTCACGGATCTTCTCCATCTGATCCGCGCCGACCCCCAGGTCCGCAGCGAGCGCGCGCACGACCTCCAGCACGTCCGCGAGTTCCTCCGGCGCCGAGTCCTTATCCGCCCCAAGGAACTCGGCGACCTCCTCGCCGAGCTTGTCCCTCAGCCGACTGCGGTGTTCCTCCCGGCCAGCTGTATAGGTGACCGGCTCGGCCCCGGCTTCCCGGATGATCTGCGGAATCCGGTCCCGCACCAACTTGCCGTGCCTGCTGTAAGGCTCCACCCATGCTCTCCCGCGCCGTCTTCGTGAGGCGGTCGCCGGACGCCGCCCCTTCATGCCGCCGCAGCCTAGAGAAGTCGTCTCACAACTCGCCACGCGAACCGCCAATCCCACCCGTTCGGAGTGCCGATCTGCAAACCGCTTGCACAGCCTGAGAGTTGACCACCACGGCGCTCCGCAGGGTGGTGACCTTCCCCTAAACCCCGCGGGGCCCGCAGAAGGAGGACAACAGACATGGCTACCGCCCTGGAGACCCCCGCTCCTGCACCGGCCGCCGGACCGGAGTCGTCCCCGTTCACGGACCCGCACTCGCACATCACCCCGGAGCTGTGGAACAAACAGGTCGCGCTCCTGATGCGCGACTACCCCTACGACGACGTCATGGCCACACGCGTCCTCGGCCAGGCGTACGCGTACATGCTCACCGCCATGGCCAGCCGCGGCAGGGGACAGGCAATAGGCCCCGGTCACATCGTCGACATCGGCGTCCACACGGTCATCCTGGACACCGTGGCGTACGCCGAGCTGTGCGACCGGTACAACGATGGCGTGTTCCTGCACCACGTGCCGCTCGTCGGCATGAAGACCGACAGGTCGGTCGTGCGCACCGCGCACCAGATCGCGGCGCACGGCTTCGAGGTCGACCTCCCGCTGTGGCAGGCGGACGCCGCCAAGTGCAGTCCCTGCCACCCGGGCAGCGACAGCCACTGCCCCACACCCCTGGCGGGCCCGCTCTTGCGGGGGCGGGCCCGACCGTTGCCCGTACAGCGGCCGGGCCCGCCCTGCGGGTGAATCGGGCGGGATAGCCTCGGCGATCACTCAACGCCCGCCAGGATGGGGCCGTGACGCTCTCCCCGTCCTCAACGGCCGCCGCAGACAGCCCGCACGCCATCGTGGACCGCTTCCACTGGGACTGGTACCAGCGCGCGGAACCCGGTCCGGAACTCCTCCGCGACCTCACGGACAAGGCCGTGGTGGAACTCGGCGCCGGCTCCGGGCGACAGGCCGCCTACCTCGCCCACACCCACCAGCCCGCCCGCGTGGTGGCCGTCGACCACGACCCCGCCCAGCACGCTCGCGGCCGTGAACGCTTCGGGAACATCTCCCGCCTCGACCTGGTCCATGCCGACGCAGCCACGTACATGGCCCAGCACCCCGGCGCGTTCGATGTCGCGTACTGCGTCTTCGGCGCCCTGGATTTCACCGACCCCCACACCCTGCTGCCGGCGATCGCCGAAGGACTGCGGCCCGGCGGACTGCTCGTCTTCTCCACCCTCGCGCACCACCGCAACGGCCACCCTCCCGCGACGGAGCCCCGGCCCGCCGAGATCTCCACCCGCCGGCCGGACGGCACACCGGCCACCATGCTGCGCTGGGTCCTCGACACCCCGGTATGGCACAAGCTCTGCGACGAACACGGCTTCGACACCACCCACACCGACGCCATCCACGACCCGGGCAGTGCGAACGAACCACCCATCGCCACAAGCGTGTTCCGTGCCGTACGACGAAGAACAGCCTAAAGTCACGCCCGTCGGACCGAGGGGATATCGACGCCCCTCTACTGGCGCATCGGGTCCCGCACCATCGTCGCGAAGCCCTCGCTTGTACGGCACGGGGCCTCGAAACGCCGCCGTGGGCTGCAAGACCCCGATCGGCAGCGGAACTTCAGCCCAGAGGAACCTTCGCAAAGGATTCCCACTCGTACATCTGATTGTCTCGGTGGATCAGGATGAGCTCTGCGGTGGTGATGCGAGCCTGCGCCGGCGTGAGGTTGAGGTCAGCGAGAATCCGCGCGACCGGCTCAGCGGGCCCGTCTCCGGCGCTGTAGGCCACCGAGACATGTGGTGTGAAGCCCTCAGCCTTCTCGGGGACCTCACCGAGAACGTCCCCGATGGCTTTTCGGATGGCGTTTCTGACAGCTCGGGCAGGGCCGTCGGGGTGGACATGCAGGAGCACTGCCTCGGAGTCCAGTACCGCTGGCCCGATCTGGACGTCGAAAGCCGGAACGGCGGCCAGACGAGTGTGGGCTGCATCCACGATGCTGTGGACATCCTGCTCCTTGGTGTCACCGACGAAGCCGATGCCTTGCATCGTCAGGTGCAGCCATTGGTCGGGGATTGCGGTCAGAGTGTCTCCGAGAGGTGCGAGTGCGGAACGGTACTCGGCGGCGAGCCGGTGCACGTCGTCCTGGCCTTCGAATGTTAGGTGCCAGGTATAGAAACGGCGGCCCACGGTCCAGCCCGGCCGCCACCACCAGTGGTTCCGCATGGTCTCGGGTTGAGTCGTCATGTCTGAAATCAAATCAGGCAGAGCCTTCCCCTGGCGAGAGTGCCAGATGCCGTGGAGCGGAGTCCACGCAGAACTCTTCGAGAGCTTGACGCAGCCCGACAGCAGCGGTGCCGCTGGTGCGGGGGTGCCCGATACTCACGCACAGTTCATTGAGCCGGCGGGTGACGGGCTCCAGGCGGTGGTCCGGCGGAAGTGCGAGGACAGGTACGAGGGCTTCGAGGGCGCCGTCGGCTTCGCCATTCGCGAGGTGGGCCGCGGCTCGGCTGATGTGGATCTGCGCCTCGGTGCCGTACGCCCTAACTGGCTGTACAGCCAAGAGTGCGAGGGCGTTGTCTGCGGATCTCAGGGCATCGGCGGGGCGCCCGATACGCAGCTGGACGGCGGCGGCATAGTTCTCCTGCCGTGCGGGCTGACAGGCGAAGATGCCCCCGATCTCGTCTCCGCCGCTCATAGCGGCGCGCGCCTGTTCGGCATGGAAAAGCGCCGCCAAGGCCTTGTCCTGGGCACCCAGTTCGGACCAGGCATCAGCTTCCTGGCAGGCGAGGAGCACTGCCACCGAGCCAGTTGTGCGGTAGGTGGCGCCGTGACGGGCGAAGTTGATCGCTTCCCGTAGGCGTCCGTCCCAGAAGGCCACCTTCGAGCGCGTCGAAAGCACCCAAGCGCGTAGGTCGTTGTGCCCTCCGAGCTCAGCGCACAGCCACGCCGTGCGGCCTTGAGTATCCGCATCGCGCAACTGTCCCAAGTCGGAGGACATCCATGCCAGGAGCCCGCAGAGGTAACCGGCCGCGACGTACAGGTCAGTCGACTGGCGGGGGTACTGGTGGCCTTCGAGGAGAGCGAAGACGCGATCGCGTAATGCTCGGGTTCGGACGAAGAGCGCGATGGGCTCGGACGTGAGGTAGTCCGAGGCGAGCGCCCGTGCTTCGGCCATCAGTTGCTCAAGGGCGATGTCGCCGACGTTTGTGGCCTCCGCCCATTGCGCCCACGTGGCGGACTCATCGGCGGCGAGACGGACGAGGTCGGTCCCGGTCGGCGCAGGCGGGGGAACGGCAGACGACAGGGCCGGCGTCTCGACGGTTGTTGGACGATGGGCGAGCAGGTGTAAGTCCCCTTTGGGGAGCGCGTGCCGGTCCTCCAGGTCCAACAAGTCCGCCACGCGGCACGAGAAGGCTTCTGCCATGGCGAAGAGGACCGAGAGACTAGGACGGCGTGAGGAAGGGCCTGGCCACTTCTCCCACTTGCCCACAAGGGATGCGTCAGCGGCGACGGATTCACCGGGGCGTCCGATACTCGCCTGAGTGATTCGATCCGCTGCCTCCTGAAGCGTCCAGCCGTGGGAATGCCGCCACGCTTCTCTGGGACGCATCCTGAAGCGGGTGCGCATCTCGATAGCGATATCCGCGAGGGGGCATCCGACGGCAACCATGCCTTGCCGGAGGGCCTCCCGGTCTGCCTTGGAACCGGGCTTCAAAGGGGAGTTCATGGGCGTGCTCCCTGTGCAGTGTGGTGGCCTAACGGTAACTGCGGCATCGCTCGATTTGGTGGGCGTGACCTGGAACATCAGGTAGCGACAGCCCAACTGGTTGTCTAGAAAGTGGGATTGTCCCTGGTCGGCGTAGAGGCGCGTGTCCAGAAAAGTTGGTCACGGGCGCCCGTGACGACAACTGCCTTGATTGGAACGGTAGGGGTACCGCATTCGAGGCGCTCAAGAACACGGATGGCAACACCTCAAGGTGAGGCCTGATGCCTGTTTTCTCGGCCCAAGCGTTGACGGATTCGGAATAGCAGGCCCACACCTACGTCGTGTCCGCCGAACCAAGGAGCTCCCTCCCGTGAAGCCGGAGAAGCAGCGCATCGCAGTCTTCCTCGTCAAGGTACGGGGGATGGAACGGTTGATCCCCGCCGCCGTGGCTTGCCACGTCGAGCGAGTGGTGACGTGTCAGGCGTCCGGAGCCTCCGGATATACGGAGGGTTCGGCATGACACCGACTGCGACCATTGTCCGGACGGAGCCCCGAATCCCTCCTAGCCTCCGCGTGTACACCGGATTTGATATGTCCTTTGCCCGCGGAAGTGGCTCCACGGCCGGCGCCATCGCGATAGCTGACAGAGCTGTGCCATCTCGGGTACGCCTCATCATCCGGGCCGGGCTGAAGTACTGGCGCCTGCCCGACCTCACTGAGTCTGCCGAGCTACTGGCTACCGAACTGGTCACCAACGCGTTCAAGCACGGCTGCGGTGATGTCGGGGTACGCCTGTACCTCACGGCTAGTCACCTCCTGATCGAGGTGAGGGATGGGTCTCACGACCTTCCCGTGCTGGGCAACGCCGCTCTCGACGATGAGGACGGCCGTGGCCTGTTCCTCGTTGCCTCCATCGCCGACGACTGGGGCGTCAGCCTCGACGGTACGACGACCTGGTGCTCCCTCCCCTTCTGAGGAGGAACGAGCCGACCGCTTGTCCCTCTTCTTGCCCTCTTGCTGGAACGGACTGTTGAGGAATCCCATGTCTGACCGCGTGTCTCCCGCTCGGCAGGTCACGCACCGCCGTAGACGGGGCCGCCGCCCCCGTGTGGATCGCTAC
This sequence comes from Streptomyces sp. NBC_01451, assembly GCF_036227485.1. Lineage (NCBI taxonomy): Bacteria > Bacillati > Actinomycetota > Actinomycetes > Kitasatosporales > Streptomycetaceae > Streptomyces > Streptomyces sp. NBC_01451. The sequence goes on along the minus strand of NZ_CP109479.1, from coordinate 10,135,799 downwards.
CTCCTCGATGAGGTCGCCGGTGTGCTGGTCGCGCCGCTGGTGTGCATCGTTGGCGTGTGGAGCGTGTCCGTTCTGGCCGCGTGGGGGTTCCGGTTCACGTTCACCCAGTTTGCGAGCGCTCTGGGTGGCGGCGTGCTCATCGCGGCGCTCGTCGGCGTCATCCGGGTACAGGCGGTGGCGGCCTCTCTCCAGGGCCATCGCGACGCCGAGTTCCAGCGGGTCGCGGAGGCCGCGCATGCCGCTGAGCAGACCATGGTCTGGACGGCACATGAGCTGTGCCGGGGTGCCCGGCCCCCGCTCCCGGAGGATCCGCAGGCGGCGGGCGGCGACATGCTCGACAAGGTCATCGAGCTGATCGGGAACCTGAAGACGCAGGGGGCGGGCTCCCTGATACGGGTGCATGACGAGTCTCAGGCGGCGGTGCTGGTGGAGATGCATCGGACTTTGTCCCGGCGCCAGCACAGTCTGATCGGCGAGATGCTGGAGAATCTGAGCGGCCTGCAGAACGCGACCGAGGACCCGGAACTCCTTGACTGGAGCTTCAAGATCGACCATCTCGCGATGCGGCTGCGCCGCATGGTGGAGAGCGTCTCCGTGGTGCTGGGCAGTCAGTACCTTCGCGAGATGCGCGCTCCCGTCGAGGTCGTCACGGTGCTGCGCGGCACGAAGTCCGAGGTGGTCAGGTATCCGCGCGTCAAGATCGCGGTGGGTGAAGTCGGTGACGCGTTCGCGCTGCCGGCGCATGTGCATCCCGATGTGGCGCATCTGCTCGCCGAGCTGATCGACAACGGTCTGGAGCACTCCGATCCGGCGACCCATGTCGTCGTCCGTGCGCAGCAGGTGGCGCACGGTCTGCTGGTCGAGGTCGAGGACAAGGCGACTTTGCTGATGGAGCCGGAGCAGCGGGAGATGCTGAATCGTCTCCTGGCGCACCCCGGGCAGGCGGATGTCGCGGGCCAGGTCCGGGCGGGGCGCCTGGGTCTGATCACCAGTGCGAAGATTGCCGAGAAGTACGGCCTGTCGGTGTGGCTGACGATGAACCCGATGGGCGGGACCACCGCCCACGTCTTGGTTCCGGCCCGCTACCTCGTCCCGGTCACCCCTGCTGTCGCCGCCGTCACGATCTCTGCGGCGCCGGAGCCGGTTGCCGCTTCGCAGCCCGAGCGGACGGGCGCCGTAGAGCAGTTCGTCCGTCCGGCGCAGGGCAGCCCTCCCGTGAACGCGGGCGGCGCAGGCGATACGGCTCCGTTGCCGAAGCGCAGGCGTGTGCGCAGACCCGTTGCCGGCACCGCTGCGCAGGCTGAAGTGCCGGCCCAGGCCGCGAATCCCCGTGCCGGGGGCGACTGGCGGACGGGCCTGCGCGCCGGGCTGGGCGCCGAGCCCGCCCCTGGCGCGCCCCCGATCAGCCAGCCCTGACCTTGTACTTCCCCGCAACTTCGCATGGAGCGAATCGACGATGACTTACGACATGACCGGTGCAGTGGCCCCCGCGGCTTCCCCCGATGCGGTCAAGGGGCAGATGACGCGCCTGCTCGACGACTTCGTGGCGGGCACGGTCGGTGTCAGCCACGCCTTGCTGGGCTCACGCGACGGCTTGAAGCAGGTGTTCTCCTCTCACATGGACCCCGACTGGGCCGACGAACTGGCCGCCACGTTCTCGGGAATGTCGGGGCTGGCCAAGGGCGTCACCGGGCCCACGGGCAAGCAGGTGCCGGCGCAGCAGATCCTGCTGGAACGGGAAGACGTCATGTTCCTCGTCACCAATGCCGGCGTCGGCAGCACGTTCCACCAGAGCGGGAAGACTGTCGCCACGGTGCTGGTCGTGCTGGTCGCCACGGACGCGAACATCGGCGCCGTCGCGTTCGAGATCGGGCGGCTGGTGTCACGGTTCGCGCCGTTCATGACCACGCTCGTCCGTGACCGGGATGCCGATGGTGAGGCTGCGTCATGACCTCCCGGCCACCACAGGAGCCCTTACCCAGGGCTGGAGACGACACGTCGGGCATCGTCCGGCTCTACACGCTGACCGACGGCCGCACCCGTCCCCGACACCACCTGAACCTCCAGACCGTGCTCGGACCCGGCCGCCGTCAGCCCGCTCCCGGGCTCTCGCCGGAAAGCGCCCAGATCATCGGACTGTGCCGCCAACGGCGGCGTCCCCTCGCGGAAGTGGCCGGCACCACCGGTGTGCACGTCACCGCGGTGAAGATTCTCGTCTCCGACCTGATCGATGCGGGCGCCCTGATGGTGCCCGTCCCGCAGACGCCGGGCGACCGCTCCGACCTTCAGCTCCTGGAATCCCTCAGCGCCTTCCTCAAGACCAAGTTCCCCGACGCGGTAGCGAAGGCCGGGTGACACCTGTGACGCAGTTCCCTCAGCCTGCCGGGCGCACAGCCCTGAAGCTGGTTGTCGCCGGAGGATTCGGCGTCGGCAAGACCACCGCGATCGGCGCCATCAGCGACATCAAGCCGTTGAGAACCGAAGAAGTCCTCACCGCGCACAGCGCGGCCACCGACAGTCTGGACGGTGTCGAGGCCAAGACGACCACGACGGTCGCCTTCGATTTCGGCCGTGTCGGCTGGGACGACCCTGAACACCTGGAGCTGTACCTCTTCGGCACTCCGGGACAGCCGCGGTTCTGGAACCTGTGGCACGACCTCTCCGCGGGGGCCTTCGGCGCCGTGGTCCTGGCCGACACCCGCCGCCTGGAGAGCAGCTACCCGGCAGCCGACTTCTTCGAACAGCTCGGCCTGCCCTTCGTCATCGCCGTCAACCGCTTCCCCGGGGCTGCCCCGCGCACCCTGCCCGAGATCCGCGAAGCCTTCGACGTAGGCGACAACATCCCCGTGATCTTCTGCGATGCCCGCAACCCCCATTCCGTGGCCGGCGTCCTGCTCACCCTGATCAGACACGCACTGGCCCTGGCCACCGACGACTCAGCCCTCTTGGACGCGAGATGACCTCCACCCCCAGCCACCCGAGCCCCGCTCCGCACGTCCCGGCGCTCCACGCCGTGCACCACCGGATCGAGACCTTCACCGACGACCCGCAGACCGAAGCCGCCCAGATGGCCACCCGCCTGACCAGGTTCGAGCAGCTGGGCATCGGGACGGAGGGCGTCGAGGTACTGGACGAGATCGCCCACGACATGGGCGAGCGTGCCGACTTCCTCTACGCCATGGTGAACGCGTTCGGCGCGCAGCAGACCTTTCTCGGCCTGCGCAACCCGCCCCGCGACGCCGGCTATCCCATCGTGGGCCGCACCATGAGCCGCAGTCACGGATGGTGCCCCGAGGTCGTCCGGCGCAAGCTGTCGCTGCCTCTGCCGAATGTGGCCGCCTCCCCGCGGTTCGCCAGCAACCTCGTCGTCGACGCCATCGGCATCCAGAGCTACTTCGGCAGCCCCGTCATCGACGCGCACACCGGCCTCGCCCTGCTCACGGTCTGCATCATCGACCCCGAACCGCGCACCCTCCATGACGCGAGACGGGTCCTGGCCATCGTCAAGGACACCGCGCGCACCGCAGCCGACACGCTCCAGATCGTCACCCCGCCTGCCCCCTGACGTAGCAACTGCCCGCGCACCCCCGCGTGCAGCCGGCCTCAGCCGTCATGTGAGCCCATCAGGGAAAGGGGACGTTCATGTCCGCATCCAGCACACCCCGCGCGCCCCGCGTGCTCGACACGTTCCTCACCCCCCGCCACCAGGCCCTGTGGGAGGACGTCGACGCCTTCGCCGACGAGGAGATCCGCCCCCGGGTGACCCACATGGAAAGCGCCCGCTATGTCGACCGGAAGGTGGCCCGGCTCCTGGCCGCCCGCGGCTGGTTCGGCGTCACCGTGCCCAAGGCGTACGGCGGCATGCAGGCCGGGCATGTGGCCAAGTCCATCCTCATCCACCGCCTTGCCCGGGTATCCGCCGCCGCCGCGGCGATCCTCCAGGCCAGCCTGATCCCCGTCGCCGCCCTGCTCCACTTCGGCACCGAACGACAGCGTGCGGAACTCCTCCCGGGCGTCGCCGACGGCAGCGTGCTGCTGTCGATCGCCGTCACCGAACCCGACCAGGGCGGCCACATCGGCGGCATGACCACCACAGCCGAGTGGGACGGCAAAGCGTGGATCCTCACCGGCACGAAGGCACACATCGGGAACAGCCAGATCGCCGACATCCATGTCGTGGTCGCCCGTACCGCACCGCCCGGCACCCGCACCTCCCAGGCCCTGACCGCCTTCCTCGTCGCCGGCGAGCGCAGAGGCGTCTGCGCCAACCGGTACGTCGGCGCGTTCGGCCTGCGCGGCTTCGGCTTCGGCGGGCTCGGATTCGACCGCGTACGCCTCCCCCCGGAGAACGTTCTCGGCGAGGTCGGAGGGGGCCTGGCCGTCGCCCAGTCCAGCAGCATCCTCTACGGACGGCCCAACCTCACGGCCCTCTCCCTCGGCCTGCACGAAGCGGCCCTCGACCTCACCACCCGGTACACCGCCAGCCGGCCCCGCTACCAGGGAACGCTCTGCGACATCGGCGTCGTACGCGACCGTGTCGGCGCGATGACGGCCCGCCTGCACACCGCCCGGATCCTCACCTACCACGCCGTCGACATGCTCGACCACGGCACGGACTGCGACGACCAGCTCATCACCGCCAAGACCTTCGGCCACGAAGCGGCCCGCGACTCCGGCCGGGACGCGATGGAACTGCACGGCGCGAACAGCCTCGACACCTCCGGCGAGATCTCCCGGGTCTTCCGTGACATGCAGACCACCTACGCACCCGCCGGCACCGGCGAAGTCCAGCGCCTGCGCCTGGCCCAAGCCGCCCTGCGCGAGCACAGACCCAGACCCGCCCCCCAGGACGAGACAGGGCACATTCCGTGGTCGGTGCGCTTCGCCGACCACCTGCGGCACATCGAGCCCGACCCGACAGCCGTCTGACAACCCCCGCGCACGGCACCCCCGTGAAATCCGCATCACCGTGCGCGGGCCCCTTGCCGTCGAGCGGGAATGGGGGTTCCCCGCCCGACGACAGGACACCAGCACCCTTCGCTCCCCCGGGCCCGTGACGGCCGGGGGGGGCGGGCCAAGAGCCAAGCGGCCCGGCCCGGCCCGGCACAACCCATCACTTCTGGACAGGACCCATGGTGCCGACCTGCATGAACGTCTTTGTGCCCGGCCGCCTCCGGCCGACGCCTCCGGTTCCGCGTCCGCCTGATACATCCACTGCGCCCGCCTTCCCGCGCTGCTCCGTCCGAGTCGACGCACAGCAGCCGCCTCCGCTGCCGGGATCGGGCGACGGTTCAGCGACCCACAACTGCCTCACCGTGCGGGACGGCATCCAGACCTCCGGACCTGGCCGGGCAGACCGCGCAGCTTGTTCACCGGGGGGCGCCGACGGTGACGGACGGCATGGCGTTCCTGCACCGCGACGGCAACGCCCCCGTCCTGTACGAACTCCCCGCCGGGGCCCGCCGCTTCGGCGGCTGCGTCCAGCAGCGCGGCGGGACGGCCAAAAATGGGGCTGGTCCACCGGCCGTCCGCCGCCTGTGCGGCAGACACCTCCCGCATGCCGGCCGCCGTGCCCCCCGAGCCGGACCTCCACCGCCTCCCCGGACTCCTGGGCGAGGGGCACCTGGTGACGGCCTGCGTCGCCAAGAAGACCCGCCCGCCCGCACACGATCCGGAGCGGCGCGGCGGCCACCGCGTCCTGGCCATCGGCCACACGGACGGGACAGGTCGTCTTGCGCACCCCGTCCCAGACACCATCCCCCAGACCCTGGCCCCGGTCCTGTCCCTGGACCGCTTCGGGGACTTCTTCGCCGGACGCGGTGTCCGGCCCGACCTGCGCCGCACCGTACGGCTGCCGGCTGCCCGGCCCTCCACGGCCCGCCCGGCAGCGTCCCAACCCACCACCTGAGCAGGGAGAATCGCGTTGCATCCCATGTCCTTGACCAGCATCGCCGCCGTCGTCGGCGGCCGGCTCGCCAATGTCCTCGACCGCAAGGCCCAGGTCACGCAGCCCGCCCGCGTCGACTCCCGCGAGATCGTCCCCGGAGCCTTGTTCGTCGCGCTGAAGGGCCAGTACACCGATGGCCATGACTACGTCGAGGCCGCCATCGCAGGCGGTGCGGTCGCGGCCCTCGTCACCCGGCCCGTGGGCTTCCCCGCGATCGTCGTCGAGGATGTCCTGACCGCGTTCGCACGCCTCGGCCGCGCCCTCCTCCACGACCCCCTGGCCACCGCCACGGTGGTGGCCGTCACCGGCTCGGCCGGCAAGACAAGCACGAAGGACTTCATCGCCCAGGTGCTGCCCGGCACCGTGGTCTGCACCCCGCAGTCCTTCAACAACGAGACCGGCCTGCCGCTGACCATCACCCTGGGCGACAAGACCACCGACTACCTCGTCCTGGAGATGGGAGCCCGCCACATCGGCGACATCCGGGACCTCACCTGGATCGCCCCGCCGGACATCAGCGTCATCACCAACGTCGGCACCGCACACCTCGGCGAGTTCGGCAGCCGGCAGAACATCGCCCAGGCCACGGGCGAGATCGTCGAAGCCCTCCAGCCCGACGGACTCGCCGTCCTGAACGCCGACGACGACTTCACCGCAGCCATCCGCCTGCGCACCCGGGGCAGGGTCGTCACCTACGGGCTGAGCGAACAGGCCACCGTCCGCGCCGTCGACGTCACCACCGACGGTCAGGGCCGGGCCTCCTACACCCTCACCGCCCCCGAGGGCAGCGCCCCCGTCCACCTCCAGTCCGCCGGCGACGTACAGGTTCCCAACAGCCTGGCCGCCGCCGCCGTCGCCCGCGAAGCCGGACTCCGCGTGCAGGAGAGCGCCGCACGCCTGTCCCAGGCCCTCCCGCGCTCCCGGTGGCGGATGGAGACGACCACCCGCGCCGACGGCGTCACGATCGTCAACGACGCCTACAACGCCAACCCCCACTCGATGCGCCACGCCCTGAACGCACTCGCCTCCATGACCGGCGGACGCGACCAGCGCTCCATCGCCGTCCTGGGCCGGATGAACGAACTCGGCGACGACGCGCGCACCTCCCACGAGGAGATCGGCCGCCACGCCGCCGAACGGGACCTGGACCAGATCATCCTGGTGGGAGAGGACGAAGCCGGATGGATGCAGGACGGCGTGCGCAGCAGCGGCGGGACAGCCCTCCACCTGCCCGACCAGGACACCGCCCTGGACCTGTTGCGCAACACCCTGCGCTCCGGCGACGTCGTCCTGATCAAAGCCGGCCGGGACGTCCAGCTGCAGCAGCTCGCCGACGCGCTGCTCCAGCCCAGCCCCCATCCCACCGGCGCCTAGGCCGCGGCGGGGGCCAGCGCGGCCCGCAGCAGCGGCCCCGACTCGACGATGTCACCGGTCCCCATCAGGATCACCACATCACCCGACCGCGCCCCATCGGCAGCGGACACCACGGCCTGCGCCCGGTCGGGCACCACATGCCCCGCGCTGCCGCCCGCACCGGTGATGCGGGCGGCCAGCGCCTCCAGCGCCCCGGCGACGACGCCCTGACCACTGTCCGTCAGCACCACCCGGTCACAGCCGGCCAGCGCCTTCGCGAAGGCATCGCCGAACATGTCCAGCCGGGCCTGGCCAGGCGACTGGAACACCACGATCACCCGGCCGCCGGCCTCCACCAGGCAGCGCGCGGCAGCCAGATCCACGCCCACCTCGTCGGGATGATGGGCGTAGGAGTCGAAGACCAGCACCCCGGCCGCCTCCCCCGACAGCGTCATACGCCGCCGCACACCGTCGAAGCAGCCCAGGGCCTCCACGGCCAGGTCGCCCTCCTGGCCCAGGGTGTGCAGGGTGGCGACGGCCGCGGCGGCGTTCAGGAGCTGGTGGACGCCGGGCACCCGCAGCACGAGATCGAACTCCCTACCCCGCGGACCGTGCAGCACCGCCGTGGTGCTCCCGCCCGTACTGACCGCCTCACTCACCCGCCAGTCCGCGGACGACGAGAGGCCGAACGTCACCCTCCGGGGCCCGTCCCCCCGCGCGGCCAGCCGGGAGGCGAGTTCCCGGCATCCGGGATCGTCGGCGCTCAGCACCAGCGTGCCGTGCACGTCCAGACCGGTACGGACACACCGCTCGTAGGCGCCGACGTGGTCGACCGCCGCGGCATAGTTCTCCACGTGGCCGTGCCCGATGCTCGTGATCACCGCCACGCCCATCCGCACACCGATATGAGTGCGGTCCGACTCGTCGACCTCCGCGACGAAGAAACCACCCCTGCCCGCACATCCGCCACTGCCCGGCACATCAAGGTCGCCACCCAGCACGTACGAGGGCTCCTGCCCCATGCGGGCGAGCGAGAACGCCAGCATCCCCGACGTACTTGTCCTCCCGTGCGTCCCCAGCACCGCCACCACCGCACGGTCGGCCGCCATCAACGCGTTCAGCACCGCCGACCGGTGCACCAGCGGGATACCGCGCCGGCGCGCCTGTGCGATCTCGGGATGGTCCTCACCCACTCCATGCGTGAACACGACCGCGGTCGCGTCCGCCGGGACCTGCCCGGCCGCGTGCCCGGTGTGCACCACCACACCACAGCGGACCAGTTCCTCCAGCCCCTCCGACACCCGGACATCACTGCCCGACACCATGTATCCCCGCTCGGCACACACCCGCGCCACCGGCAGCATGCCCAGGCCGCCGATCCCCACGAAATACGGGCGCCTCACATCCACCGGACCACCGGCCGGCACCGTCGGCGTGATCGTAGGGACTGCGGCTTCCGCCATGACACACCCTCCTCCAAGGCGGCCCCAGCCACCTCACCAAGCACCACACGCCCACCTGGTGGAAGGCACACCACCACCGTCCCGCCCGGCCCCCCACACCGTCTACGACCCGCGGTGCTGCGAACCCCTCCGCAACACGATCACGCCCCCCTGCCAGCCCACACCACCCGGACGGCACACACTGAAAAACCCGAACTACACCCTCGCACTCGCCCTCGCCCAGGCAGGCTGGAACAACAGCGAAACCGCCCGCCGCATCAACCACCGGGCCGAACAAACAGGACAACGCGGCATCGCCGTCGACCGCTCCCGGGTCAGCCGATGGATCCGCCACGGCGAAAAACCCCGCCACCCCGTCCCCGAACTCCTCGCCACCCTCCTGACCGAACACCTCACCCAGCCCTACACACCGCGACTACTCGGCATCGCTGCGGACCACAGCCTCCACATCTCCATAGGAGAAACCCAACACCACACCCTCCAAGCCAAAGCCGCAGCCGCGAACATGCCAGCCGAGGACTACGCCCGCGCACTCCTCCACACCGCACTCTCCGATACCTGAACAGCCACCGAACCCGACCCCCGCGCCCCCCCACAGGATGTTCCCCAGCCTCCGCCTCACGCCCGACAGGACCCCTCCCAACTCCCGCACACACTCACGACTTCGCGGCCCGGCACGCACAGCACAGCCAGCGGTGCCGGCGTACACGTCGACGTGGCTCTGGGAAGTGGCTCTGGCAGAGGTACAAGCGAGCGTGGTCTCGGAGACGCCCGGCACCACCATGGAGACCATCACCGTGTTGTTCTCCGTGGTCGCCTTCGTGTTCTACGGCACCGAGGCGGTCTTCGGGCTCAAGACGGCGCCTCGAGGCTGCAGTCGACCCTCGCTCGCTCTCCACCGGCATCTGTCTGCCTCACGGGCCTCGCCAATCGGATCCCACCCCCCGGTCCGCTGCGGTGCCCGGCGTGTCAGGAATCTGGGCGCAGCGAGAGCAGCGGGAAGCGATCTCGTTGCGGTGCGCTGTTGTTGTGTGGTAGCTGACGTCGCTGACCTGCGAAATGTCACAAGTCCTGGGACTGGACGCTTAAGGGGGTAATACGGCGCCTCGGGAGGCGCCGACGACTTGGGGAGTTCGTATGGAGCCCGTGACGATCACCGCAGGGTTCGCCGCTGCGGCCGGAGCGCTGCGGCTGGTGTACACCTGGATGAGCGCGCGTTCGTGCTGGCGCCGTGTGGAGAGGGAGATCCGCAGGGCTGAGCAGCAGCGGGAGACTCCGATCGACACGATCGGCCATCTGCCGCCCGGCAGCGAGATCACGGAGATTCTGCCCGACGGTCGGCGCGTGACCATCAAACTCCCGCGCGGCGAGGCAGCCTGACATGAGCGAACTACCGGCTCCGGCCGGGCACACCGGGCCGCGCCCTCAGCAGGTGCGGTCCTTCGTGCCGTCCCCCGCCGTGCACCGTGAGGACTTCGACACCTTCTACGTTGCCGAGAAGAAGCTCTTGACCAAGTTTCTGATGTATCAGGGCGCGAGCGAGTTCGAGGCCGACGACGCCGCGCACCAAGCTCTCCTCGCCGTGCTTCCTGATCTCTGGACGAGATTGGAGTATCCCGGGGCCTATCTGCGTACGGCGGCCCTGCGGTTCTACTGGCGGCAAAACGACCGGCGGGAGCAGTCCACCGGCGAGGTACCAGATATGCCTGGCGGCATCTGCCCCGTCGCCAAGCTGGCGCTGTCCGAGGAGAGCCGCACCGTCATTGACGCCATTCGTCAGCTGCCGCCCGCACAGCGAGATGTCCTCGCCTGGTCATTGGACGGTTTCACCGCCGAAGAGATCGCGGCCGCGCTCAGGCGGACTCCCGCTGCCGTACGACAGAACCTGCACCGCGCCCGACGTCAGCTAAAGATCAATCTCGGCCTTGAGGAGGGAGAGACCCGTGAGTGACTTCCCGCATGACCTGGACGACGACCGTACTGCGGCTGACGACCGGCTGGACCAGATCCTGGCGTCCACCGACGCCGAGCTCCTGGAGGCCATCAGCGTCGCTCAGACCGGGCGACACTCCCCTGGCGGCCCCGGCATCGCTCGGGTCTCGCCCCGCCGGCTGATGCCGTCGGATGGGCTGCCGTGGCAGAGGGACGGGGCCGGCCACTGCGACAACAACCCTGTAACGCGAGCCCTGCTTTCCCTGGAGGCCCTTTCTGCGCAATTGGATGCCTTCTCCAGGCACTTCGTAGCTGACGGCATGGCGGCCGCCTCCGGCACGGCATATGCCATGAACGAGGTCGCTCAGTTGTCCAGGCTCCTGAAGCTCAGGGCCTTGACCAGGGAAGAAGCACTGCGCCGACTCGATCTCGTAGGGAAAGTTTTGGATCTTGTCTCCGGGTATGAAAGCGCCCGGACGTTTGCGAGTGTCAATGCAGCATGGGCGCAGGCCCGGGAAGCGGTTTTGGTCCTCTTCCATCACTCCGACGACCATGAGGAATGCCCTGTTTCCTCGCCGCGCTGATCGCCGAGTTGCGCTCGGGGCTACTGGCACAGACGGATCCATCGGCCTGCGTGCAGAGCCCGTGTGGCCTGCGGCGCTCTCCCGGGCGGTCGCGGACGCGGGGGCTGAACCGGAGACAGGGCACGCCGCCGGCCAGGAGGCCCGCGGCGTGTTCTTCTCCGAGACGACCGTGCCGTCCGCGAGTTCACGAACGGCGGGTTCCGGAAGACCATTCGGGCCCACCGGCGGGAGACCCGCCGCCGGCGCCAGCGGCGGGTCTCCCGCCACAGGATGAGCAGGGTCACCGCGCAGGTGCTGGCAGAGCCGCCGGCCGCGCAGGCAGCACCAGAAGTAGGAGCGCACGATGGGCTGGAACCCAAGGAAACGCCGGCACCGCACGGCATTGGCATGATGGCGGTGCCGCCGTGGCGGGAGGACCTGGTTGCTCAGGCGTTGCCGGACGTGTACCGGGACATCGTCGAGATCGTCGCAGACGCTCCCAATCCGCTGCAGGCCAAACAGACCGAGCCGCGGATCGGACCGGAAGCCACCACAGCGAAGACCGACGGGACCCGGGGGAAACTGAAGCGTCTGGTGGAGCGGGGCTGGCTGGACGAGGACCCGCCGCCGGGACGGTTCACCCCCGCCCGCCATGACGGGGACGCCCGCCGCGCCAACTCCCCGTGACCAAAGAGCTCCTCTGCGTAGATCCGGAAGTACCAACCGAACGAACCGCAAGAAGAACCGAAAAAGAGCCCCAGACGAAACCCCACGACACCTTGCCCGGGCCAGATGCGCATGCCGCCACCCGCAATGCCCCCGAACGCCTCGCCACAACGCCGGCCGGCGACCCGGCGCGGGGCACGGCCCATCACGAGCTGGAAGGACTGCCCGAACAGCAAGAACGCGCATTGCTGCGCCAGTTGATGCAGCATCTCACTTCAACGACCCCAACCCACATCCGGCAGTGACGGACAGCCACGGAACAGACCCCTGGTTGAACCGCGTAAGCACTCCCCCGGAACCTCACTTCCCACCCAGAACGAACACACCACCCGAACACCAGCCACCCACCCGGGCCGGACACATCACGAACACCATCCAACATCACCTTCCATCACCACCCGACGTGAGCCAGAACGGTTGAAGTGACCCACCCCGGAGGTGCGGTACATCACCGCACGCTCACGCAACTCCAGCGAGTGCTTTCCGGGAGCGGCCATGGCCGGTGTTCCTCTCGTCAGAACCGTCTGCCCCTCTGTCAGCACACTCCGTATCTCGGGGGGGAACCTGATGCCGGCCGCCCGCGACGAGCAGGGTGCTGGGGAGGCCTGAGAGGGGGCAGCCCCCTCTCAGGCCTCCTGCCGGACTCCGCGTGTCAGGGCTCAGGGGCTACCGCTGGTTGATGGGCAGTGCCAGGTCGGTGACCTGGAACTTCTTCGGGAAGGCGCCGCTGTCGGTGGCCTTGCCGTTCAGCAGGTTGACGCGGTACAGACGGGAGGTCCCCGTGGTCTTGATGACCGCGTAGCCCTGGTTGGTCCCGGTGGCCGGGTCGTAGTAGATGTCGAAGCCGGCGTCGGGGTCCGCGTCGGTTCCGAGGCTGCCGGCGGGCGCGAGGGTGCCGGTGTTGGCCGGGGACTGCACCGAGACCCGGTCGGCCATCGTATCCAGGTCGAACAGGGTCGTCGCGGTCGCCGTGCTGAGGTCGTTGTTGGTGTAGGCGGCGCCGGTCACGCCGATGGCGGTGGACGGCGGGGTGGTGGGGTTGGTGAGGGTGGCGTCGACGGTGGTGGCCAGCGGGGCGGCCGGGTCGTCCATGTTGTGCCGCAGGTTCTGCCCGCTGCCGGAGACGACCCGCAGCCGGTTGGCGGCCGGGTTGAAATCGACCCCGAACGCGGTCCCGGACAGGGCGACCGTCAGCTGCGACACCTTCATCGCTTGCGCGTTGCGGGTACTGAAGGTGTAGATGCCGCCCCGGTCACCGACTCCGTACAGCTTTCCGTTCTGCACCCGGAAATCGATCCCCACCAGCCTGGTGTCCCCGGACAGTCCCCAGACCCTGCCCAGCGACCAGACGCCCGCGGGACGACGGACATCGAACACGACCAGCCGCTGATCACTCGTGAGACCGATCGCCGACAACCCGGCCTGCTTGACTCCAGCCGCGGTGTCGCCGGCCGCGAGCGCCGGCCCGGCACACGAAGCGGCCACCAGCAGACCGGCCACAGCGATGATGCGTTTACGCATGTTCACTCCCAGATTCACACGCCTCGAACAGGACCGCCGAGGTCTCTGAAAGCAATCCGTCACCACCACCACCACGGACAGGCGCCAGCACCGAAAACCACCCGGACAGCCCACCCCACAGCACCCCACCAACCCGACAACCCACCAACCCGACAACCCGACAACCGTGAGGCGTGCCACGCCAACACCCCCGACCCACGTCCGGCGGTGACGGACAGCCATGGGAAGAACGTCTGGCCGAACCGCGTGGGTACTCCCCCAGGACCTCGTTTCCCGCCCGGGGCGAACGCACCGCCCGGGCGCCGGCCTCCCACCCGGGCCGGCCACATCACGAAAAACATCGAACGTCACTTTCTGTTGCCACCGGACGTGGGTCGGGGCCACACAATTTGACACACCCACACACCGACGTGTGTCCGCGTCGTTCCTGCCGGCGCGGACACACGGTCGGGTTCTGGTGGCCTGGAGGGGTCAGGGCTGCAGCGGGAGGTCGCTGCCGTCGCTCGATTCGACGAGGCCGGCCGGGGCGGCGCCGTCCTTGCACAGTGCCGTGTCGCTGCCGTTGTGCTTGCGGGTGTGCGCGGCGATGGCGCCGGCGTCGTTGAAGCGGGGTGCGTCGAGTGAGAGGTTGCGCACGGTGATGTCGTCAGCGCCGATCTTGGCGACCAGGGTGCCGGTGATCTTGGCACGCTTGCTGTCGTGGACGAGCCAGCCGGTCTCGCCGGGCGGGATGACCAGTGTCGTGGTGGACGCGAAGGATCCCGTACTGGTGATCTTGAATTCTTCGCTGAGTGACGCCGACACCTTCATCTTCTCGAAGAGCGCGCCGAGGGTGAAGGTGGCCTCGGTCTTCTCTCCGATCGTCCAGGCGTGGCTGGTCTGCATCTTCCACTCGATCGCCGTCGTGGTGTTGGTGCTGCTGCAGTTGACCCACTTGCTCACGGCCTGCGAGTCGCTGATCAGGTTGAAGTCGTCCGGTGCCGCCTCGGCTGTGACATTGGTCCAGTCGCAGACCGCGCCCGAGGCCGTGGGGTTGTTGCAGTCGTTCATGATCTGTTCCGCGCGGGCCGGGTCCGTCAGGGCGTCCACTTCCAGCGTGGCGGCGGAGGCGGGGTTGCCGGTGGTGGCCAGGAGGCCTGCTCCGACGACCGCGGCGAGTCCCAGCCCGATGGTTCCGGTGAGGGCGCCTCGTTTCCTGCGCCTGTTGTTCGACATGACGGTGCCTTTCGTGTTGCGGTGGGGGGTCGGCCGCCGAGCGGCCGGGGGTCGGTCGTGCGGAGGCCGGGCCCGATCCCGTTGGCCTGTTGGCCTGTTGGCCTGTTGGCCGACGGCGGACCGGGCTTCTCGGCCTTGGGCGCGATCTGTTTACGGGTCAGTAATCCGGTCGCCTGACGGCGACGCCCTGTGTGCGTGAAAATCGGTGTGTGGTCGTCCGGCCGACGCCGTATCGCCTTGGCGCGTTCCGAGCCCGTGGGTCAGGGGGTGTCGGGCAGGTCGCTGCCGTCCGCCGCGATCAGGGCACCCGTCTCTCCCGGCCCCGCGGGTTCGGCGTTGTTGGCGCAGATCTCCTTGTCGGCGGCGGTGTGCTTGCGGGTGTGGGTGACGATGGACCCGCCCGCTTCCTTCGCCGGTGAGTCGATCTCGACGTCCTTGATGAGGAATTGGAGGAAGTCGCCCGGTGTGTTGGCCCTCAGCTGCAGGTCGAGGGTGCCGGTGCCCTTGATCCGCTTTTCGGCGTGGGTGATCCAGCCGGTTTCGCCGGGCGGCACCTCGACCGTGGTGTTGTTGGTGTAGGTCCGCTCGAACGTCCAGGCGGTACTGCCCGTGATGGTGCCGGACGCTTCGAAGGCGGCGATGAGGAAGCTGACCTCGCCCTTGAAGGCGACGCTGGCCGCGATCGTGACGGCGGTCTGGCTGCCGCGGGACCACGACACGGTCTCGCGCAGGGTTCCCGTTCCGCAGTTCACGAACTTCTGCGCGTTGTCGTTGTCGCCGACGATCACGCTCTTGCCGTCCACCGTGGTGACCTTGATGTCGGTCCACTTGCAGTTCGAAACAACATTTGCCCCATTCTGCTTGTCCCTTATCAGCCCATTGCACTCGTCGACGCGGAAGTTGACTTCCTTCGTGTCCGCCGGGTCCACCACCGTACTGCGGACGATTGCCGCAGATGCGGAGTTGTTCAGGACGGCGATTGCGGTGATACCCAGAGCTGTGGCGAGGGCCGCGCCCGCGGTCCCGGTCAGAATTCCGCGCTTTTTGTGGCGGCGTGCTGCAGACATGTTCTACCTTTCCGAGTGAATACATGAGGGTTTTCGTGTTCCGTGGCGCGTCAAGGCGCACGGAATCGATGAACGCTGGTTCCGGGCGGGGCATCCGTTTCAGGCGGCGGCCGGGAAACGCTGTTGCGCGCGTCGACAACCGGCCCCGGCTCCACGGTCTTCCGATCCGGCGGAGAGGGGGACGCACCTCCCGCCCGCTCCACGATCCGTTGCGCAGTGTGATGCCCGGCGCCGCGGCTCGCCGCCCCCGGAAGGCGGACCTGCCGCCCCTTCCACCCCACAGCGCCGGCGGCGTTGGCGGCCAGGAGGCCCGGCGCCGACCACCCCCCGCCGACCGGTCCCGGTGAGGGTGAACGTTGCAAGCAGGCGTGCGAGCGGCGGCGAGGCCGGGGCGACGTCATGGCCCGTGAGCTGCCCGGACCGGACGCATCCGCGGAACTTTGGGTCCGCGGGCGGGGACAGGCATCCCGGCCGGCCGATGCGGCGGCACGCCGGCCGGGCGGCCGGGAACCCGTACAGGGGGCAGGCCCACGCGGAACACTCACCCGTGCTCACGCACACCGTCGAACCGCCAGCGCGGACTCCCTCGGCCTGCGCCACAGCCACCACCTCCCGTCCACAGAATCCCTCTGCCGCTGCTCCGGTCATTTGACGAAGCGTCACCAGACAATCCGCCTGCAGCTGCCCCGCCGCCTATCGCAACGACCAGGCCGCTTTACGATTACTTTACGACTCGAATTTTCGCTTCCGGTAGGGTCAAATATCCCTACCGGTGAGTATCCTTTGAAGTTCAACCTGGCGATTTAAGCCATTATGTCCACCCTTAAGCCAAACGCTTGTTCGGCCTCCCTGTAACCCGCCGGCGGATTTGAGCTGGAATTGAGGATTGCCCGGCTCCACGACACGAAGAGGGCAGTTCCATGGTTGCGCAACCATCCCGGAAGGGCTCGCAACGCGATTCTGACCGGCATTTCCCGAGGTGTTCCCCGCGGCGTTTCCTGCGGACGCAGAGGCGGCCGGACCGGCGACTGCCGCGCATGCGAACATCCGCTCGACGACGAAGCGGAGTCCGCCCGTGCCCTTGACCGCCGCCGAACAGAAAGCCGGAGCAGCGACAAACGACGTCAGGCCCCGGCGAAGGATCTCCGGGGCGACACGAGAAGGAGCCCGGGCCGAGACCCCGTCCTCCCGGGCCGACGCCGGAGTCCTGTCCGCACACGCCGGTCAGCGCGCGGCGGGCCACTGCGCGCGATGCCGGGCACCGGACGACGGGGATCGACGGGGAATCCGGCCTGCCGCCCGCGCGCGGAAAAGGACGGCGGCGAGGCGGACACGCCGCGCACACGCACTCATCCCGAGACCCCGTGCCGGTACGACGGGAGTGCGCCCCGGAGCCCAGGGAACGCAGCGGCCGCTCAGCCGTCCGGTGATCCTGGACCGGTGCCGTCCGCCGCGGGTGCGCGGCGGCACGGAGGCAGGAGCGGCAAGCGAGAGCGGGACGACCGGGCGAAAAGCCCGGTTCGAGGTCCACATCGGGCGGGACAAAGAGCGGCCGGAGTGGTTCACCTACGCCGGACGCTCTCTCCTGTACGAGCGGCCGGGGCCGGGGCCGCGCCCAGCCATCGCAGCACCGCGTCCGTACTCCCCCGGGCGTCCAGCTTGCCGTAGATGTTGCTGAGGTAGTTGCGGACCGTCTTCTCGCTCAGCCGCAGCCGCAGGCCGATCTCCTGGGCGCCCAGACCGGTCGCCAGCAACTCCATGATCTGCCGCTCCCGCGGCGAGAGCCGACTGCGCATCCGCTCGGCCGCCGCCCCGGCCCTGGCAGGGGACGTGTCCCCGAGCCCCTTCCCGGACGCCCCCCGCTCCCCCTCCGCCAGGGCCGCGCACGCGGCCGGCGAGAGATAGCTGTGCCCGATCGCCGCCGCCACGACCGCCGCGACCAGCATGCAGCCGCAGTAGTCCTCAGCGACCAGATAGCCCGCTCCGCTCCGGAACACCTCCACCACGGTCCGCGTGTCCCGCCGGGGACTGACCACAACCACCGGAACACGCACGGCTCCCATGGCGCCCGTCAGTTCCCCAAGCGCCCTCGCCGGATCCTCGCACCGCAGGACGACGACGTCCACCGCGCCCGGCTCCCCCAGCTCACGGTAGGGCGGGACCACCCGCACCACCCGCCCGTCCCGCCCGCCGTCGGGGTCCGGCCGCCCCCACAGCGGCCACTGCCCCTCGGCACCGGCCAGCGCGACAGACAGCCCGGGAAAGACCGAGGGCACCGCCGAGGAACAGACGACGACTGGGGAGACGCACACCGTGTATGTCCTTCCACCGGAACCGTGACACCCCTAGGTACGTGTCTCATTCTGGATCTGTTCAAAAACTCGAAGACATCCAGACTGATGTCAGGCGGATCATCCTCCGACCGCACGCGGCCTCCGCCCAAACCCCCGCAGCCCGCCGCCCGGCCGTTTCCCGGCCGCTCACTCCGCCCTGGCGCCGCCGGACACGGACTGGTCCGACGCGAACACCCAGATCTCCCCCGCCACCCCGGACCTCGTCCTGACCACGACGTCCGCCCCGGCACGGAGCGAGGCAGGCACCACGGCCAGCTCGCCGCCCCCGTGGGGCAGCAGCTCGCCCCGGACGGTGAGGTCGTAGCGGACCCCGTCGGCGTAGGCCCTGACACAGCCGGAGAGAGCGACGTTCCCGTCGTCGGCGCGGGAGTCCAGGCACAGGCTGGGGTCGGCGACGCTGCGCAGCAGCCCGTCGTACTCGTACGACCACCGCTGGGCCCCGGCGGACGAGCACACCGCCAGCCGGGTCCCCGCGCCGGCCACGACCCTCTCTCCCCGGACGTCCAGGCACAGACCCGTGGCGACATGGCGCAGCCGGCCGCGTTCCGCCACCCGGGAACGGCCGGCGGGAGCGGCCGGCGCCGATCCGTCGGCCCGCGGCGGGAAGGCCGGCCCGGGTCCGGCGGAGCCCGGCGAAGCGGGAGCCAGGCCGGCCGAGTAGCCGCTCGCCTCGCCCCACGTGGCCGCCGGCACCGTGTTCCCGTCCGACCAGCCGCGGGCGCCGAGCACGCTCGCGAGCAGCGCGAAGGATATGACGCCGACTCCGACGGCCACGGCCCGTCCCCGTCGCCATGGCCCGGCGGACCGCCCGCCGGGCCATGGCAGACGGGCCCCGACCCGATGACGGCCAACGCCACCGGTCCGCCCGCCGTCCTGGACCGCCTGGTCGCGCAGGAAGCTGCCCCGGCCGCCGCGCCCCGGGCGGGAGTAGAGATAACGCCGGGCTCCCCGGCCCAGGACCGCCTCGGCAAGGACAGTGCCGAGTTCGCTTCTGGAACGGCCGAGCTGGTCCGCGGTGCAACGGCAGTGAGGGCACGTCGACAGATGCTGCCTGACATCGGGCAACAGGGCGCCGCCCCGGCGGATCAGGACGTCGAGGAGACGGCTGTAAGAGCGGCATTCATCGGTCGGCGCAAGTTCGCGATGGGCCTGTACACAGGACGCCCAGAACTGGTCGCGGGCCTGCTCCAGCGCCGCCGAAGCACTGGCGGCGTCCACCCCCACCAGCCTGGCCGGTACGCGCAGAGGCTCGGCCTCGACCTCGGTGTGCCACAGCAGGCACTGGGCCGCTCTCGGCAGAGCGCCAAACGACCGCTCGGCCAGTTGCCGCCTTTCAGATGCCCGCGCCTTCTCCCCACGTGGACCACGCGCACCGACGGGCTCGCGGAGTTCCGGAAAGCGCGCCGATACACCGTCCCCGGCAGACCACTCCCGGACCGTTTCCCCTACCGACACGAGAAGTTGGGGCCGCAACGCCCGATTCGACCCACCGCGTTCGAGTACCCCCAGTACGCGATAGAAGGCCGACGTGGCCACCGTGGCGGCAAGGTCTCTCTCGGCCTCGGCCGCGAGGCAGATGACCGCGTAGTCGTACGCCGCCTGCCAGTGCCGCGCCAGCAGCACCGCGACAGCGTACGCGCTCTCACCCTCCGCCCCTCCACGCAGCCGCGCGGCGAGGTTCATGTCGGAGTCGGACGGGCCCGCGCCAGGACGCGGAGGGCAGGACGGACGCGGGGGGTGGGGGGATCGCACAGAACCCATTCCTTCCAAACGGCAGGACGGCACCAGGAAAATTGCGCGTCCACCGGAAAGCAGGTACATGATTGGCGCATACCTACGACTCGTCAGTTGTGGGGACTTCGGGTCGGCCCGGCATGGAATCCCGCACGGGAGAAAAGGTGGGTCGGACCTTCACCCGGCACGAGTCCGATCACAGTCGCACAGACATCCGACAGCAAACAAGCAGTTCAGATGATCAAAGTTTGACATGGCGTCAATCAATGCGCGTCACCCGACGATATTCGCACCAGCATGCGACATACTGACTTCGGCGTATTAGGGTCCGTCCGGTCTGTCGAGAGCGAGCCCTGTTCCGGTGAGGAATCCGCCGAGGATGCTGTGCCGGTACTGCAGCGCCTTGAGCCGCCTGCGGAGCAGGGTCTCCAGCTCGTTGAGGGTGCGGGCGGCCAGGTTGGCGAGGCTTCGCTTGATGTGCGCCCACAGGCCCTCGACCGGGTTGAGGTGGGGCGCATACCCGGGCAACAGGATCACTGTCAGCCAGCCCCGGCCACGAGCGTCTTCATCGTCTTGGAGGTGTGGGTGCTCAGCCGGTCCCACACCACGATCAGCGGGGCCTTGAGCAGGTGGTGGGCGCCGTCCAGCAGGCGGATGTAGTCGCTCTCGCCGAGCGAGCGGCGCTCGCCCTTGCGCCCGGTATGCCGGCGCAGCCGGTAGCACATTCGGGCGGGCAGGCCGGGCCGGTAGCACAGCAGCCCGGCCACCGAGAGCCGCCCCCGGCTGCGGCCGGACACCTTGACCCTCGGGGTGATGCCGCGTCGGCCCCAGGTACGGCCCTTGGGCGGCCGGCCGGTCACGCCCGCTTCGTCCTCGAAGCAGAGGAACGCGCCGGTCGCCGCCCGGAGGGTTTTACCTCCCGCCAGGTCGCCTCCCGCCATGCGGTGACCGCGTCCTCGTCGCGTTCGGCGGCGGGCCGGGCGGGCATCTGCACGCTGGAGCCCATCCGGTGCAGCAGCCGGGTCACTCCGGAGACGCTGCAGGAGAGGTGGAGCTTCCGCCCGATCAGCGTGCGGACCCTCGCGGCGGTCCACACCTGGTCGTCCGCCCAGCCAGGCGTGGCCGGCCCTTCTTCCAGCCGGACGGCGAGCTTGGCCCGCAGATCGGGGCCGAGCCGGCAGTCGTAGCCCGGGGGCCCCTGGGAACGCAGCGCGTCCCGCCCGCCCCACACCCAGGCGCGGCGCCACTGGCAGACCGACTTCTCACTCACCCGTAACTCCCGGGCGACGCACGGGACTTTCACGTATCCCTCGAAGAGGTCAGCGGCCCGCATGCGTACCTCTTCGCGGCGCTTGCGCTGCTCGGCGGTCAGCCCGCCCCCGTCCGGATACCGCATACTTCCGGGCCACCAGCCAAGACGGGCCCTGCCACCAGACCCGACGAAGACCCAGACGCTAAAACGCCAAGGTCAGTACACACCCCGCCCAGGCTCCGGGCTGCATCCAGGAGCACCCAGGCGGCCGAGAATCCCCCGGCATGCGGAAGGCACCGACCAGCCGGTCAGCCGGTCAGGGCGGGTTGACAGGGATTCACGTTCGTTCGTTCGGCCGCTGCCCGCCCGGCGCAGCACTTCTCCTCGAACTCGACGGGACCGAGGCAGCCCAGCCGTTTCCGGACACGCCGGCTGCCGCAGAAGCCGTCGACACACCCGAAGAACGCGAGGCTCGCCCCACCCCGCGTGATGAAAGAGCGGCCACGGATGCATTCAGCATGGATGAGCATCCACAGGCTCTCCACGAAGGCACTGCCGCACAAGCCCCCCGACAGATCCCATACAAACCTCAACACCCACCCACAGAACTCAAGTTACCCGTCTCACGGACGCGCATGGACACCCGCGGCCGGCATAGCGGACGAGCGTGCCAGGCTCGACCCCGCGGAACACGAGGACGTACTCGAACATGGTCAGCACCAGGCCGGCATCCACCCGGGCAGACGTCTCCCAGGCCACAACCCAGGGTCTTTGAGAAATGATCTTGTGTCCGGGTTCGTCATGCCAGCCCGAGGGCGGTGAGGGGCCGTAGGTGGTCACGGGCGGTGCGGCGGAGGGCGGCTGCGATGTTGGTGTGGCCGTCCTGGCGGTGGATACCTATGGAGAGGTTGCGCAGGCCGGCCATGACGCGGGGGGAGGCGGCGGGTGCGGGTCTTGGAGGCGTCCTCGTGGAAGGTGCGGTCGCGGACGTGGTGCAGCTGGTTCTCGATGCGCCAGTGGCCACGGATCCAGGTGGCGAGTTCGCTGCCCGTGGCCGCACCGGGTGGCAGGCTCGTGACCAGGTAGATCCGCTCGATCGTCAGTTTGCCCGTGCCCAGATCGCGTCTCCAGCGCACGACTTGGAGGGCCTGGCGGGCGTGGGGGTAGTCGAGGTGGGCGAACGTGGCGGTCTTCAGACGGCGGATCTCGTCGCGGTGGTGGGCCCGTCCGCGTTCGTAATGGTCCAGGCGGACGTCGCGCCAGGGCAGGCGCCGGACGCTCTCGTGGAGAGCGGGGTGGTTCCTTTTCACCACGGCGAGGTAGTGGGCTCCGCGTTTGTGCAGGTAGGTGGCGTGGTCGTGCTGGGTGTGCAGGGCGTCGGCGGTGATGACGGCGCTGGTCAGATCGATGCTGTCCAGGAGTGGAGCGAAGGCCGGGATCTCGTTGCTCTTCCCGTCGATCTGTCGTTGGGCGAGGACCTGGCCGCTGTGCATCATCGCTGCGATCAGGGCGACGGCCGGCTGTTTCGTGGTGCGGGAACCGCGGACAGTCCTGCCGTCGATGGCGATGATCTTCCGTCCCGAAGCTGGGGTCTTGCGTTCCTGGAGGAAGTGTCCGATGGCGCGGTCCAGTGCGTCACCGTCCGCGGCGGCCAGGACGAGGCGGATGGTCGTGGCATGGGCGGGCGGATCAGGCCGGTCAGCGGATCGGGCCGGAAGCCGAGCAGGGCCAGGACGCGCTGTGGGCCGTCGGCGACCCACTCGCCGATCGCTGTGATCGAGGCAGCGCCGGCCAGAACGGCGGCGGCCGCAGCGGTGAGCAGGGCTGTCCATGGGTGACGGATACCTCGACGGGCTCGCGGGTCAGGCACCGTGGCTAGATAATTCCGCAGGTCAGCGACTGTTTTCAGTGGGGCAGGGTCGGAGGCGTCCCCCAGTTGCTGGAGACATGACGGCATGCGGGAAGATGGGCGCGCAGTCATGGACTCGCTCGGTGGTCATACGGACTCGACACCCACATGATCACCAGCATCCATGCCTGTCCTGCATCCAGGGTCGCTGCCGACAGAAGCTGACAAGACGTCACATCCGTCGCTCAGCAGGCGAACCACCCACCTCAAGATTTCTCAAGGGCCCTGCCTGCTGCACCAGGCACGCAGCCGGACCTCCGGCACAGGTCCTTTCAATGGCCCGCCAGCGATGCGAGAGAAACGGCCTGAGGTGAGAGCTCCATTCGAAGAGAGCCGGTTACGATCTTCACTTCTGCAGTTTCGATCCCAGGTCGATTTACAGGACTCGTTCCGGCCCGTTCGGATTGATTTCCAGTTGCCTCTGATTTCCTGTTGCGAGGGATTTATCAGGACAACCCTACGGACTCCCTGTCCGGAAATTTCGTGGCCCCTCAACAGGTTCTTCGACGAGCTGATCGGTCTGCGCTCACGTGAGGGTATGGCGGCCGTCGAAGAGGACGCAGAACTTGTTGAGTCCAGTCTTCCAGCGGTTGCTCCAGCGTCGGCGTCGGCGGCCGGTGGAGGGCGACGGCGGCCCGGCAGGGCGACGGTCTCGTTGGGAAAGTGTCCGCACGCCCGGGCCGCGCGCCGGCGATCGAGCTCCTCCCGGCGACGCGGCGGGCCCCCGGCTCGCCGCTGTTGAGCAGCGGATTCCGGTTTCGCGCGTGTCGCGCCGCAGGCACGGTCCAACTGCTGCCTGACCAGGGCCGGCCTCAGCGCGGGGGTCGCCGGCGTTCACATAAAAGAACTTCGGAAGCGATTCTACGTTTGACAGCGTAGCCTATTCGTGCTCAATTAATTTCGATATCTTGCCGCTCGATCACAAATCCGTCGCTCATGTCAAGCGCGAAAACAATCACACGAGGGAGGGCGCCCGTCGCCGAGAACCGAGGTGTTACTGTTCATTCGGTCCCGAAACGGGCTCGTATGCCGCATGCGACTCCATCAACAATCGCGCAACAGAGCTTGACAACAACGCCCGCAGTTATACCCATCCCACTGTCTGGAATCTCCCGGACTTTCAATTTAGGTTCCATTCAGGCGGGTGCCGATG
Organism: Streptomyces sp. NBC_01451; assembly: GCF_036227485.1. NCBI lineage: Bacteria > Bacillati > Actinomycetota > Actinomycetes > Kitasatosporales > Streptomycetaceae > Streptomyces > Streptomyces sp. NBC_01451. The sequence goes on along the minus strand of NZ_CP109479.1, from coordinate 10,111,610 downwards.
CGACGGGAGCTGTCCAGGCAACTGACACCTCGGCATCGCGGTCATCGTGATCGCCGCGGCCTAACTGATGATGGTCCTCGACAACACCATCACCAACATCGCCCTGTCCTCCGTCCAGAGCGACCTCGGCGTCTCCGACGCGAATCCAGCCTGGATCGTCAGGACGGCCAAAACGAAGTGCGGCGCGAGGCATCGCGTCGTGATGCCAAGCTCCCACGGAGAAGGGACAGCCATCATGAACACCCCGCGCTGCACTGAGCGGGAGCACCGGTCCGGCACACTGCGGCTGCCCGAATCTCTTCTGGCCGCTGATCAGGCCCTCGCCCATCTGGGCAGGCCCTGGAACAGCCTGGTCATCGCGGCCTTGGCCAAAGGGCCAGCCGACTTCGCACAGGTTCGCGATCGAATCCCCGGCATCGGCGACCGCATGCTCGCCGAACGCCTCAGGGAACTGGCCACGGTTGACCTCGTGACCCGAACTGTCGCACCGGACCCGTCCTCGCCAACCCTCTACGCACTCTCAGTGCACGGCAATGCCTTTCTCATTCCCCTCGCTGCCGTGCTCGTGTGGGCGGAGGACCACTTCCCTACAACCGGCACACCAGCGTCGGACTAACCATCGTGCAGATCGTCATATTCCATTACCGCGCAGGGGCAGGCCGCGGCGGTTCCGGGAGCGGCGACAGTGCGACATCCACAGCCGACCGGTGCCAGCGCTCCAGCGCGTTGCACGCGCCAGTGACCTGGCTCTCCGCTCTGTACACAGACGCCTATAGGAAAACCGGCCCCCGGGCGGCTGCAAAATCACCCCCGAAAGGGAAATCCCGCCATGCGTAAAGCGACACTGCTTTCCCGCACCCTCATCGCTCTGGCACTCTCGGTCATGGCCGGATGCGCCGACAACGCGTCGGAAACGGCTCCGGCCCCGAGCACCGGGACGGCGACAAGTAGCCCCGGCGGGGCGCACGCCGATGACGGCACCGGTTCGGCCCCTGCCGGTTCGAAGAGCACCTCGGGCTCAACCGCGACCGCTGTCGGCGGCCGTGACACAGCACTCACCATCGGCAGCAGTTACAGCACGCGGGCCACCGACTGCACAGGCCGCGACATCGTCATCGAAGGCCAGGCGAACTCCATCGGACTCACCGGACGATGCGGAACGGTCACCATCGGCGGCAGGTTCAACATCGTCACCGTCGAGACTGCCGACACTATCAGGATCACGGGCAACTCCAGCACGGTGATCACTGAGACAGTCGGCGCCATCCGTCTGGACGGTGCCACCTTCGTCACCGTGCGCTGGGTCAACGGCACCGACGGCAAGGAGCCCACTGTTTCCGGTAACGGCAGGTCCTGCACCGTGGCCAAGATCAGCGGACAGGAGTACGAGAGCCGGATCAGGCCCTGACATGATCAGGGCACACGACTGTGCAACTCCGCGAGGACCAACGATCCTGCTGAGCTTATCCTACCTTTCAAGCGTGGGTCTGAGCTGGTCCTTCGTAAGAAGCCGTATCTCAACCGATCATGGAACGTGGGGGTCGAACAGGTTTCCCGCCGGGGTGATCTTCCCGTTGTGCGCGCATGAAGACACGGCCTCTCGGTAGCTCGGGGATGCGAATCTGACCGAGCAGTGCCGGGAGGCCCTGGTGTCGTTGTTGTACGCGTCCGAGCCCGTCCAGTTCAACTCGGCTGCACCATCGTGTGACTGCCTCGCGCACGTGTACGGCAACGCGGCAGATCATCCTGATCGGGTGCGCCGGTATCCGTCGGACATGACGGACGAGGAATGGACGGCCGTCCGGCCGTTGCTGCCGCTGCCGGCCTGGCTGAAGGGCAGGGGCGGGCAGCCCGAGGGCTACTGCCACCGCCAGCTGCTGGACGCGATCCGCTACCTCGTCGCGGGCGGGATCTCGTGGCGGGCGATGCCCGCGGACTTCCCCGCATGGGGCCGCGTCTACGCCTTCTTCCGCCGGTGGCGCGAGCACGGGCTGATCGCCGAGTTCCACGATCGGCTGCGCGGACGGGTGCGTGAGCGGGAGGGCCGTGAGGCCGGGCCAACGGCGGGGATCATCGACGCGCAGTCGGTGAAGGCCGCGGCCTCGGTGCCGGCCGCCTCACGCGGCTGGGACGGCGGGAAGAAGGTGGACGGTCGTTATCTTGAGCCCGCACAAGCGTGTCCTTCATGTGCGTGAAGCACTCTGAAAGTCCCCCAACTCCCGTGGTGGATGCGGTTATCTGCCGCCGTCCAACACGGAAGGGGCGGATGCGCGATGCGCGTACAGAGGGTGCTGGCACCCGGGTCGACGACGGAGTCGTGGACGCTGCTGGGGGATGATTTGCGGCCGGTCGATCCGGTGGAGTCGTTCCTGGCCTACCTGACGGCGGTCGAGCGGTCGCCGAACACCGTCAAGGCGTACGCCCATGACCTGAAGGACTGGTGGGTCTACCTCGACGGCCGCGGCCTGGGCTGGAAGTCGGTGGACCTGGAGGCGGTGGCCGCGTTCGTGGCCTGGCTGCGGCTGCCGCCCCTGGCCCGGAGCGGGGGCGGTGGCGGTGCTGCCGACGGTCGAGCATCACTGCACGGCTTCCAGCGTGAACCGCAAGCTCGCCGCGGTCAGCACGTTCTACGAGTTTCACGCCCGCAGCGGCATCGAGGTCGCCGACCTGCTACAAGCCGTTCCTGCAGTACATCGCCTCCGGCAGGCCCGAGCGGACCAGGACCATCAAGCTCAAGTCCGGCCGGAAGCGTCCCCGTGTCCTGACCCCCGTCCAGGCCCAGAAGATCCTGGACGGTTGCGAACACCTGCGGGACCGGCTGCTGTTCGCCCTGCTGCTGGACACCGGGGTCCGCATCGGCGAGGCCCTGGGGTTGCGGCACGACGACATCGAGATCGCCGAGAAGCAGGTGACCGTGGTGCCGCGGGCCAACGACAATCGGGCCCGCGCGAAGGCCGGTCGCACGCGATCCATCCCGGCGAGCGCGGAGTTGATGCGGTTGTACTCCGACTACCTGCACCGCGAGTACGGCGCCCTGGACTCCGACTACGTCTTCGTGAACCTCTTCGCCGAACCCCACGGCCACCCATGGGCCTACCCGGCTGTCTATGACCTGGTCAGAAGGCTGCGGAAGACCACCGGTATCGCGTTCGAGCCCCATCAGTACCGCCACACCTACGCCACCTGGCTTCTGCGTCGCGGCGCCGGCATGGAGAGTGTCAAGGAACTCCTCGGACACGCCTCGATCAGCACCACGATCGACACCTACGGTCACCTGACCGTCGAGGACGCCCGCCGCACCCTGGAGGAAGCTGGCTGGTTCACCGGACGGGAGGTGAGGCTGTGACCCTCAATGCCTTGCCTGCCGGTCACGGCCGGGCCGGACTGCTGGAGAAGCTCCTGGCTGCAGTCCGGGCCGAGTTCCGCACCGAGATCTACCGTCCGGCCCCCGACGACCCGGTGTTTGTCGCTCCGGCCTGCAGTGTTGCCGACTGCGACCGCGTCGTCAGCATGCGCGGGCTCTGCAACGGCCACGTGATCCGCTGGCGCCACCGCGGCAGCCCAGAGATGGATGACTTTCTTGCCGATCCCGGGCTGCCCGTTCGCGGGCGCCAGGCCCTGTCGGTCTGCAAGATCGCCGGTTGCCGCTACGGGAACTTCGGCAAGGGCTTGTGCTGCAAGCACTATGACCGGTGGGTTCGGGCCGGACGGCCCAGTCCGGACGTCTGGGATGCGCCGAATCTGATCGTGCCCGATGCCGGGCCGGCCGAGTGCCGACTGTCGTTCTGCACCCTGTGGGCGGAGGGTCCGCAGAAGATCTTCTGCCGCAGTCATCACGAGCGGTGGACGAACGCCGGCCGCCCGGATCCTGAACGGTTCGTCACGGACTGCGAGTTGACCGGCAGCCCGCACATCGACCTGCGCGACCTGCCCCGCCAGCTGACCTTGGAATTTCAGTACGGGCTGCAGTGCCGGGCCGACGCCCACCGCCGCACGACACCGCCCCGCATCGTGGCACAGGCCGTCCGGCTCGCCCGAGCCGCCGATGTGTCCTCCCTGCTCGACCTCACAGAAGAGCAATGGCGGCACGACGCGGCCTCGGGCCGGGTCCGTGAGCCGGTGCTCTTCCTGATCGAGGTCCGTGACGCCGTCGAGGTCTTGCGCGACGGCACAGGCTGGGAGAGTGAGTTTCCGAAGGATGTATGGCGGCTGGAGCGGCTCCCGGGCATCACCACCCCGGCCACCGCCACCGCCCCCAGACCACGAGTCCGGCTGCACTTCGAGCGCATCGGACAGCTGTGGCTGCGTGACTTGGCCAAACGATGGCTGCGGCTGAGGCTGACCAGCGGGCTGAGCACCACCGCGGCCCACACCGGCCTGGACGCGCTGGTCTGCTTCGGCGACTTCCTCGCACACGTCGGCGTCGGCCGTCTCGCCGACATCAGCCGGCCGCTGCTGGAACGTCATCTCGCTCACGTCGCTTCCCAGCCTGGCGGACACGGTCTGAAGAAGGGCCGGATCAGCAACCTGAACCTGTTCTTCCAGGCCATCCGGCAACACCGCTGGGACGACTCTCTGCCAGGAACCGCCGCGTTCTATCCCGGCGACATCCCGCCGGAGCCGGCCGCCACGGTCTCCCGGCGGCTGGCCGAGCACGTCATGGCCCAGGTCGAATCCGAGGACAACCTGGACCGCTGGGACAACCCGTCCGGCCGCCTGATCACACTCATCCTCATCCGCGGCGGTCTGCGGATCTCCAGCGTCATCTGCCTGGACTTCGACTGCCTCCTCCACGACGGCCAAGACGCCCCCTACCTGCGGTATTTCAACACCAAGATGAAGCGCGAGGCAGCCGTCCCGATCGACGAGGAGCTCGAGCAGGCCATCCGTGACCATCAACAGCGGGTCCTTCAACGCTGGCCCCAGGGCACCGGCGTCCTCTTCCCCCGGCCACACGCAAACGCCTCGGGACGGCTGCGGATGTCCGACGGCAGCTACCGGCAGATGCTCCGCCGCTGGCTGGCGACCTGCGACATTCACAACGAGCATGGCCGCCCCGTCCGCTTGACGCCCCATCAGTGGCGGCACACGTTCGCCTGCCGGCTGATCAATCGGGACGTCCCTCAGGAAGTCGTACGGGTTCTCCTCGATCACGAATCGTCACGGATGACCGCCCATTACGCGCGGATCACCGACCAGACCGTCCGGCGCCGCTGGGAAGCGGCAATGAAGGTCAACATCAAGGGCGAGCACGTCTCCCTCGACGTCAACGGGCCGCTCGGTCAGGCGCAATGGGCCAAGACCCGCTACGGCGTCGCCACCCAGACCCTGCCAAACGGCTACTGCGGGCTGCCTGTCCAGAAGACCTGCCCTCATGCGAACGCCTGCCTGACCTGCCCGGTCTTCCTCACCGGGCCCGAGTTCCTGCCCGAACTCCGCGATCAGCACACCCGCACCCTGACGCTGATCGACAACGCCACCGGCTGCGGGCACACCCGCGTCGCCGAGATGAACCAGCAGGTCGCCGACAACCTCGACCGCATGATCCACGAGCTGGAGGACGGCCAGGACGAAGTCGAGGAGGCCGCGGATGCCGGCCGACAACTCTCAACTGATCGTCGCCGCGGCCCGTCGCCGGTCCGCGGCGACCCGCCGACGGGCAGTCTCCGCCCTGCGGCGGATGGACGCCACCGGCACCACGATCACCTTCGAGACCGTCGCCCGAGAAGCGGGCGTCTCCCGGTCCTGGCTCTACAACCAGCCGGACCTGAGAGCCGAGATCGAACGCCTCCGGGCCCGGCACCGCGTCCCCGCGACGCGGCCCGTTCCCGACCGGCAACGGGCCTCCGACGCCTCTCTACTGCGACGTTTGGAAGCCGCCACCAAGCGCAACCGGCAACTGGAAGCCGAAAACAGGGAGTTGCGCGAGGCACTCGCCCTCGCGCTCGGGGAACGACGCACCGCCGACCTGCCCCGCCACCCCGGCGACACGCCGAAAAAGAAGTCTTCCTCCGTCATCGGACCCTGCTGACAGGAGCGTCGAGGACAACGTCCACCACACATCACCCCAGGTCAGCAGGCCACAGGTCACACCAGCTCAAGATAACGGCCGCAAACGGCACGTCGTGGTCGACACGCTCGGCCTGCTGCTGGGCGTGATGGTCACCGCCGCGGATGTCGGCGACCGCACCGCCGCCCAGGTCCTGCTGCGGCAAGTCACCGACGCGCACCACCGGTTGGAGCTGGTCTGGGCCGACGGCGGCTACACCGGCAGCCTCATCGCCCACTGCCTCACCGCGCTCGCCCTGGTCCTGGCGATCGTCAGACGCAGCGACGACATGCGCGGCTTCGTGGTCCTGCCCAAACGGTGGATCGTCGAGCGCCTCTTCGCCCACCTGATGCGCACCCGCCGCCTGGCACGCGACTACGAACGCCGCACCACCAGCGCCGAGGCGATGATCTACTGGTCGATGACCCTGCTCATGACCCGCCGCCTGGCCCGGCCACACCCCCAGCGAGCGTGAACCGGCCCGGCGCGGGCTCGGCCAGCCAGCCCCGCGCGACCAGGCGTTTCGCCTTCGACCGCAGTGCCTCCACCCGTGCCGGCACCACGTCCATGCCGAACACCGCGGCCATCTCCCGGCAGGTCAGCGGCCCTTGATGGAGCCGGACCCGGTTGTCGGCGTACACACGATCGTCCCCGGTCGCGTACGAGTGAAAAGGGACGCTTGATGGTGCGGTGAATCGTGGTGCCCGGCACTCTTCTGCTCGTCCGGTGAAGGGTGACGGAGGGTGGTGACGCGGTGGTTTTGGACCCGCAGCGCTGGCTGGAACTGCGGCGGTTCCGTGCTCTGGTCGAGTCAGGGGCGGTCAGTCTGACCGAGGTGGCCAAGGAGACTGGGCTGGACCGCAAGACGGTCCGCAAGTATCTATCGAGCACGGCGGCGTCGGTGCCGCCGAGGCGGACGTCGAACGGCCGGCCCCGGAAGAAGGTGGTCGACGAGGTCGCCCCGTTGATCGACGCGATGCTGCGGGCAGAGATCCTCATCAAGGGCGCTGTGGTGCACGAACGCCTGGTGAAGGAGTACGGCTCGACGATCAACTACCAGCGGGTCAAGCTCTATCTGCAGGAGGCCCGGCCGCGGATCGCGGGTGAACTGGGGATCGAGCCACGGGAGTTGGCGGGTATGCACCGTCGCTTCGAGGTGGTTCCCGGGGCCCAGGCTCAGGTCGACTGGGGCGATGAAGGCAAGATCCTCGCCCACCTGGGAATCCCGAAGGTCTACTCGTTCCATATGGTGCTGTCGTACTCGCGCGATCCGTTCTGCTGCTTCACCACGAGCCAGGACCTGCAGACCTTCTTCGACTGCCACCGACGGGCATTTGCGCACTTCGGCGGGGTGCCGATGTCGATCGTCTACGACCGGACCAAGACCGTCGTGCGCCGGCACGTCGCTCCCGGTGAGGCGGTGCCGCTGCATCCGGAAGCGGTCGGTTTCGCCGGCCACTACGACTTCGACATCGACGTGCTGGCCGCCTACCGGCCCACCGGGAAGGGCCGGGTCGAACGCCAGGTGTTGATCGTGCGTGATCACGTGCTGGCCGGGCGGGCGTTCTCCTCACTCGAGGAGCTGGATGCCGCGTTCATGGCGTGGGTGCCGCAGCGACGCGCCCGCACCCACGCCACCCACCACGAGGTCATTGGACACCGTGCCGCCCGGGATCACGCCGCCCTCAAGCCGTTGCCATCCTCGCCCTATCTGGTGGCCGAGCGGCATCTGCGGCCGGTCGGCAAGGACTGTCTGGTCGCGTTCGGCGGAAACCTCTACTCGGTGCCCGCCCGCAAGGTCCGCCCGCGTCAGCTGGTGGAGATCAGAGCGACGAAATCCCAGGTCATGCTGCACACGACCGTCCCCGATGCCAGCGGCGAGACATTGCTGTCCAGCCATCCGCGGGCGGTCGGCCGCGGCGTGGTTGTCAAGCAGGATGAGCACTGGGACGGCCTGCCGACCGGCAAGAACCGCCGCACCACGACGGGCGACGAGCCGCCACCACCGCGGAGCGAGTCCTCCGCGTCCGGTCGCATCGGGCCGTTGCAGGCCCTGTTGAACCGGGCCGCTGCAACCCAGATCGAGGTCGGGAGGCGGCCGCTGTCGGTCTATGACGAACTGACCGGCACCCGGCCCTTCACCACCAACTCCACGACGAAGGAGTCGTCTTGAGTGAGCTGACCGGCAACCGCATCCGCACCACGGCCGGCAAGCTCGGCCTCCCCCACCTGGCAGAGACCATCAACGAATACGCCCGCCGGGCCGACGAGGCGAAGATGGGCTACCTCGACTTCCTCGACCTGGTCCTGTCCGAAGAACTCGCCGTCCGCGACGACCGCCGCTTCCGCCAGGGCCTGCGGCTGTCGAAGCTGCCGCACCACAAGACGCTGGACGAGTACGACTTCTCGTTCCAGCCCGAGCTCGACCCTCGCAAGGTCAAAGACCTCGCCAGCCTCTCCTTCGTCGACGGCAAAGCGAACGCCGCGCTGCTGGGGCCGCCCGGGGTCGGAAAGACACATATCGCCGTCGCTCTCGCGGTCGCGGCCTGCCGGGCCGGCTACTCGATCTACTTCACCAGCCTCGACGACATGGTCCGCAACCTGAAGGCCGCCGAAGCGGCAGGCCGACTGGTCAACAAACTCGGCACCTACCTGCGGCCGAGCGTCCTTGTGATCGATGAGGTGGGCTACCAGCCCCTCGAACGCGCCGAGGCGAACCTGGTCTTCCAGGTCATCTCCAAGCGCTACGAGAAGGGCTCCATCATCCTGACCTCGAACAAGACCTTCAGCGAATGGGGACAGGTCTTCGGCGACGAGGTCCTCGCCACCGCGATCCTCGACCGCCTCCTGCACCACTGCGAAGTGATCGCGATCAACGGCCCGAGCTACCGGCTCAAGAACCGCCTCCAGGCCATCGAGCGGGAGAACGAAGTGGCCTAACAACTGGGGACGTTCAAACGTACAGGCCCGGCCCGAAGGGAGAGTACGCCGACACCGGTCCGCGAGTGCCCTCAGGATGCGCTGGTAGTCGGCCGAGAGCACCGACCAGGAAAGGCCCTCACGCCACACTGGAACCTGCGACTTCGTCTTCGCTGCCTCCGGCAGCTGCGGCGTCTTTCCGGACTGCTCCTCGGCAGCCGGCGCGGTCCCCTCGGCCCGGGCGGGGTCCTGCCCGCTCTCGTCCACGGGGGCCAGCACCTCGCCGACCCGCGAGCGGGCGATGGCCCACTCCTTCCATTCCCGCTCGGCCACGGCCAACTCGGCCTGGACGCGGTCGGCCTCCTCCCGCAGCTCGTCAACACGACGGCGAGCACCCAGCTCACGCTGTTCCAACAGCCCAACCACCGACGGCATCCACAACCTCCCGGGCAACGACAGCACGACAGGCCACAACTCCCACGGAATCGCCGACCCTATGCCCGACCAGCGGAATCGCAGTCCTCAAGTCCGAAAAGACAACAGCTACTTACGCCGCTGACGAGGCAGCGAGCCGGGGCGGCGGACTGTGTGTGGTCAAACTGCACACCGACGGCTCGGTGTCGGTGAAGGATGACGGCCGGGGAACCGACACTCGGGTCGACGAGCACGGCCAGGTGGTGAAGAAGCCGGTCATGGCCACGAAGGATCTGCGGTTCTTCGACCTCCCGGAGGCGGAGCGGCTTCCGGACGGACATCCACGTCGCGGCATGTCCGTCGTCGCAGCGCTCAGCGAGTGGCTGATTCATACCAACCGCCGCCTCAACGGATCCTGGAGCCAGCGCTATGAGCACGGCGTCCCGGTGACCGATCTGCAGCCCGTCGAAGCCGACGAGACCACAGGGACCTGCGTCCGCTTCCTGCCGGACGAAACCCTGCGTTCGCGGTGGTCGTTGACCGCGGGCGATCCGGCTCGGTGGTCCGAACACTGGCCCGACCTGACTGTCCGCCTCGACGATCAGCGCCACGGCGAGGACCAGTCACGTCGGTGACCACGGGACGGCACCACCGCGCTCCGCCGGGGAGAGCGGCCCGGTCGGCTCCCGATCCTGCGGGCCCGATGCTCGACCTCGGTGACCTGGAGGCGGCAGGAGTCCGAGCCAGTCTGATCAGGGTGCACTTGAAGTTGAGCCGCACCCGCGCACGGGATTCGTCCAGATAGGGGTTCACGTGGGTCCAGAACAGTGGGGACAGGGCCCGCCGGTCGGCGTCGGTGAGCCGCTTCTGCCACTTCTCCTCGCTCAGGATGTCCTGGAGGAGCAGGGTGTTGACGTGCACCAGAGCGAACTGGAACAGGTGCGGAGCGAGCATGGACACCCCCTGGGACTCCTTGTCGGAGCCGGTCAGGTCGCCGTCCTTGCCGTAGAACAGGTCGTGGTTGGCGGAGTTCCAGTTCTCCACGACCTGGAGCCCGTCGTTGATCTCGCGCCGCAGGTCGGCGTCGGCGAGGTAGTCGCAGATGAAAGCCGTACGCACTGCCCGCCCGAGTTCCTCAATCGCGCGATAAGTGGGGTGCTTGGGCCCGCCGCGGGGTGAAGCGACGCAGGACCTGCTCAGCCTCGGCAGTGCCCAAGCGCAGGGCAGTGGTGTACTTCACGATCTGCTCGTACTGCTGGCGGATCAGGTCCCAGTCGATCGTCTTGGTCGACAGCACCGGCGCCAGGTGCGGCCACTTCTCGTCCTCTCCGGCCGCCGACCGGTACAGCCGCGCCGAGGCGACGTTCTTCAGCCTGGGGAGCAGGTTGAAGCCGAGCATGTGGGCGAAGGCGAACTCGACGATGGAGGCGCCGTGCGTGTCGGTGTGCTGCCGGTCGATCTCCACGTCCCCGTGATCGATAAGCGGATGACGTCTGAGTTCAACGTTCAGCCTCCCTGGGAACGGTGCGCGGGGACAGACGTGAGGACAACATCACCAGCAGAGTCATGCCGTTGTTTTAGTCTGCAGGCGTACGCTGCTGCGTAGTGCTTCCCGGGGGTGGTGCGGGTGTCTGCGGATGCCGGCGAGTTATCGGGGCTGGGGCTGCTGACGTGGGTGTATCGGCCTGGGCTGGTGGATCGTGTGGTGGCTGCCTGTGGTCGTGCGGAGCATCGCAGACGTCTGCTGCCGGCCCGGCTGGTGGTGTATTTCGTGCTCGCCCTTGCCCTGTTCTCGCCGGCACCGTTGACACCGTATCTGGAGGTGATGCGGCATCTCGTCGAAGGCCTGCGGAGCCAGGGGTTGTTGGGCGAGTGGCGCATCCCTGCGAAGTCGTCGCTGTTTCGGGCTCGGCAGCGGCTGGGATCGGAGCCACTGCAAGTGCTGTTTTAGCGTGCCGGTCGTCCCGGGAGGCTGTGGGCAGCGCGGGTGACTGATCCACGGGCTGGCTGTTCCTCACCATTCCGTCGTGGCAGCCGGCCCCGGCGGCAGAGACCGCCCGGCTCCGCTTCGGGCCCGGACGGCCGGTGTTGGCTCGTGCTCGTCATGTCCGGTCGGCGTCGAGGTGGAGGGCCAGGCGGGGGCAAGCTGCGACGGCCCGGCGGGTGTGGGTGTGCAAGTGGTCGGGGACATCCCTGCCTTTGATGACGGGATAGCCCCATTCGTCGAGGTCGATCAGTTCGGGGAGCAGTTCGCCGCACAGGCCCTGCCCGGTGCAAGCGATGCGGTCGACGCGCAGGGTCTTGGCGGGGGTCATCGCCAGGTCTCCGGGGGTATGGCGGGCGGCACGGGGATGAAAGGTGACCGGTGGCCGACGGCGGCACAGGGGCCGTGGGTGAGGTGGTGGTCGACGTCGTCGGCGAAGGCGCTCAGGGCGGAAGCGGCGAGATGGGCGGCGCCGTCGGGGTGGCGGCAGGCGCCCCGGTCCGCCAGCAGGCCGGTCCTGCGGTGCAGCCGGGGCAGCAGGTCGGCATCGGCGTGTCCGGCGGCCAGCGCGGTGAAGTCGTCGGCGGCGGCGGGCAGTCCGAAGTGGCAGGGGCCGCACTGGCGAGCGCTGTGGGCGGCGAGGTAGGCGAGGATGCGCGCTGTCTCGATCAACCCGCAGGCCGAGTGGGCAAGGGCGACCAGCACGCCCGCCCCGGGTGCGGCGCCCAGGGGGGCCAGGTCGCGCCGGCTGAGGGGGGTGTGAAGGTGTTCCGTGGGGAGCCAGCTGCCGGCGAAGCCGCCGAGCAGGACCGCCCCCAGAGCTTCGGTGGGCCCTCCGGCGCGGCCGAGGATCGTGGCGAGGGGGGTGCCGAGCGCGACTTCCTGGACGCCGGGGGTGGTGACGGCACCGGAGACGGTGACGAGTGTGGTGCCGGGCTCGTCCGGGGTTCCCGTGCGCCGAAACCAGTCGGGGCCATGGCGGGCGACCAGCGCCAGGTGGGCGAGGGTCTCAGCGTTGTGGATGAGGGTGGGGCAGCGGGCGACGCCGCGTTCGTGGGCGCGTGGCGGGCTCCCCTGGGGGCGGGCCGGGCCGCCGTTGAGCCAGCGCACCAGCGAGGTCGACTCGCTGGAGACGTAGGCGTGCGGAAGGGCGTGCAGGCGCAGCCGCACCGGGTCCAGGCGGGCGCGCCGTCGTTCGGCCAGGGCCTCGCTCAACTGCCGGTACTGGGCGGTGCGGGTACGGGGCAGACATATGTGGATGGTGTCGGCTCCGACCGCGGTCGCGGCCAGGACGGCACCGTCGAGGACGAGGTGGGGTGCGACGGCGAGCAGGAACTGGTCCTTGCGGCTGGCCGGTTCGCTCTCCATGGCATTGACGACGACCACGGCCCGGCCACCACGTTCCGCCACAGCTCGCAGCTTGCGCGCGGTGGGGAACCCGGCGCCGCCGCGCCCGGTGAGCCCGGCAGCCTCGACGGCCTCCCCCAGCGGTATCGACATCCGGCTGCCGAGAGCCGTGGCGGCAGGAGGTTGCCCGTGGCGCCGGAGGTGATCGGTGAGGTCGGCCGGTCGCCCGGTGGCGTGCCATCCGGCCAGCAGTCGGGCGGCGGAGTCGCCCGGCCCGGCCGTGTGTTCGAGGGGTGCGGAGGGCGCCGCAGTCCAGGAGTTCATCGTCCGCCCCCGTGCAGGATCACCGTCGTGGCGGCACGCTGGGCCCAGCCCGGCTGCAGCGGCCCTGTGGCAAGGAACATGGCTAGCACCACCGGCACGGTGGTCGCGCCCAGGGCGGCCACCAGGCGTCCGATGACCCGCCCCCGACCGGCCTTCGCCACTCGCCACCACACGGCACCGACCAACGACACCAGGCAGGCGGCATACAGCCACAGCTGGAGGGAAAGCCGGGTGTCGGTACCGGTCCCGGCGCTGTGGAAGACAGCGAGCGGCCAGGCGGCGTAGGCCAGCCAATGCACGGCCTTCCAGCGGCGCACCCCGAGCCGGCGCCGTAGCCCGCTGGTGACCAGCACCGCGAGCAGCAGGTCAAGCGCGACTGTGCCCAGTCCGAGCCAGAGCGGCCGGTAGGACGCCGACAACGGCACCACCGTCACCGCCCAGCTCAGGTGCACGAACGGATCGAGCACCGTGGTCACCACGTGGACCGCGAGGAACACCAGGGTGAGCAGGGACAGGTTGCGGTGCAGCAGCCCGACCTCGAACCTGCCGATCCGCCGCGGCGCGGTGCGTCCGCCGGAGGCGATGCCGAGCACCACGGTGACGGTGAGCAGGATCAGGGCGAGTGTGCCGCCCGTGCGGCTGGCGTACCACAGGGGGCTGCCGGTCAGGGCGAGTGTCGTCATCGCGGGCCTCCGGGGGCCGTACCCCGGGAGCCTGCGGGGGCTGGAGCGTGGCCGTCGGGCGGCCAGCCGCCCACGCGTACGACGGTGCCGTCGAGGCAGGTCAGCCGGGCGGGCAGGGCGGTGCCTCGCAGCCAGTCCAGAGCCCGGTCGCCGAGCACGATCGACGCCGTGCTGACGGCATTGGCGTCCACGCAGGTGGCGGCCGCGACGGTGACCGTGCACCACACGGGTGCGGCGGGTTCGCCGGTGATCGGGTCGACTATGTGGTGCAGGACCCGTCCGCCGCGCCGCCAGGTGCGCACCCGGATGCCCGAGGTCGCCAGCGCCCCGCTGGTCACCGCCACAGCGGGACCGTCTTCCGGGGCGGGCCGTGCGTGGTCGTCGGCGAGGGCGACCCGCCAGCCGCCCTCGGGTGCCGGCCCGGCGGTCGCCAGGTCGCCGCCGAGGCTGACCAGGACTCCGTAGCCGGTCACCGCGGCGACCTGCCGGGCGGCCCGGTCGGCGGCCAGGGCCTTGGCTGTGGCTCCCAGGTCGAGGCGGGTGCCCGGGGGCAGGCGCAGTCGGCGAGTGCGCAGGTCAAAGGCGATCCTCCGCCAGCCGGGCGCCGGTCGGGCCACGGGCACGGGTCGGGCGTCCTCGGGCGAGAGGGAGGTAAAAGTGCGGTCGTAGCCGAGCGCGATCACCGCGCTGCCCACGGTCGGGTCCACGGCGCCGCCGGTGAGACGGGCGGCATGCAAGGCGGCCTGCAGAGCTTCGGCGAAGTACTCGCTGACCGTCGTCCCGGCACCCGCGCGCGCATTCACACGCGTGAGCTCGGAGTCGGGCCGGAATCGGCTGCAGGCGGTGTCGACGGCAGCCAGCTCGGCGCGCAGCACCGCTTCTGCGGCGGGCAGGGCGGCCGGGTCCGTGACCAACAGGGCGGCCGTCGTGCCGAGGGCCGGGAAGACAACCTGAGAGGGAGAGACGGCCGGGGTGTGCGTGGTCATGACGCCCCCGTCGTGGTCTGCGGCTGCTGCTGGGTCGCGGCGGGCGGCTGGGCCGGGGGCTGCGGAGCCGGCTGCGTAACGGCAGCCGCGCCCTGCTCGTCGTCATCCTCCTCGTCGTCATCGTCGTCCTCGTGACCGTGCGGATCCTCGCGTCCCTCGTCGTCCTTCTCCACCGTGGCGGCAGTCGACGCCACGGGCTCGTGGACCGGTGCGTTCACCGGCGCGGGAGGGGCCGAACCGTCCGGCAGCAGATGTGTGTAGACGCCCCCCAGAGCCGCCGTGCCGGCCGCGGCCGTGACCGCGATCCACAGCGTGGTGCGGCGGCTGCGGCGCAGACCGCGGTCACGTGAGTGTGAGGAAAGAGCGGCAGCGGGTATCGGCGGGAAGTCGTCGGGCGAAGGGGCCATGGCAGCGCTCCTGGAGATCGGCGGCCCGGATCGGCTGCGTGCACATCCAGGCTGTACTCACGGCACCCTGGAACTCGCTCACATCTCCTTCAGAACCGGTAAAGATCTCGACGCCTCGCCCCGATCGGGCCCGCCCTCCTGCCACAGGGGCAGATCCAGTACGACGGTCAAGCCGCCACCGGGCGTGTCCTGCAGCCGTGCCGTACCGCCGTTGACGGTGACCAGCCGGTGCACGATGGCCAGCCCAAGGCCCGCACCCCGGGCCTTGGGGTTACCGAACCGGCGGAAGGCGACCGCCTTTGCTTCCTCCGTCATCCCGGGACCGTCGTCCCGCACGAACACCCGGACCGTGTCCCCCACCGTCCCACGGTCAAGACCGATGCTTCCGCCTTCGGGCACAGCATCCACGGCGTTGGCGATCAGGTTGTCGAGGATCTGCTCCAGATGCCCCGCACCCAGCGCCACGGTCGATGCCGACTCTTCGAAAACGGCGGTCAGCCGGATATCGCGTTCCTCGGCGACGGGCGACCAGGCGGCCACCCGCTCGGCCACCACCTCGTCGACCACCACTGGGGTCGGACGCGGTGTCGTCTGCTCGGCACGCGCGACCGCCAGCAGCCCGTCGACCAACCGGGACAACCGTGCGATCTCCTCCTGCGCGGCGCCCAGCTCCGCAGCGGTGTCACCCTCGGCACCGGCGGCCAGGACGTCGAGGCGCAGCCGCAGTGCGGTCAGCGGGGTGCGCAGCTGATGGGACACATCCGCGATCACCGCCCGGTGACCGTGCACCAGGGCTTCCGTGCGGGCCGCCATGGTGTTGAAGGTCGCGGCCAGCCTCCGCACCTCCGGCGGACCTGGCCCGACGTCGGCCCGCTCGTCGAGGACGCCCTCGCCCAGTCGCCGGGCGCTGGCGTCCAGCGTCGACAACGGACGGCTGACCCAGCGGGCCAGGCGCACAGACAGCAGCGCGGACGCGGCCAGCCCGGCGACGCCGATCGCGGCGGACCAGCCCCAGATAGTCGCGAAACGGGCGTCCAGCGGGCGGGCGGAGCGGGCCAGGACGACGGCTCCAGCGGGCCGGCGCACCTCACCGGCCGGTTCCGCGGCCACAAGCCATCCCTCGTTCTCCGGTGGCTCCGGCTCGTGCCCGGCCAGCACGTCCTCCACCAGCTCCTCCGCCTCCTCACCCCGGGCCGCCGTACAGGACGTACTGGCCACCACGCGCCCGGAAGTGTCGTACACAGCGGCGCAGTCCCCCGCCCGCGCCGCGGCATCCAGCTCCTGGCGCATGACGGTCGGCGGCTTGTTGTCGGAGAGGTGTTCCTCGGCCGCCGCGGCGATCACCCGTGTGGCAGCCCGCTGGCTGTCACGGTAGGCGACGCGCTCGCGCGCCGTCAGCGACACCGCCAGCGGTACCACCGCCAGCACCAACAGCACGAACATGAGGACCAGGAGCGTCCAGGTGATCCGGCGCGTCACGGCTGCTCCTGCGACTCCTGGACCGTCCCGAGCCGGAAGCCCTGCCCGTAGACCGTCTCGATCAGCCCCGGCATGCCGAGCTTGCGGCGCAGCGCGGCCACGTGCACGTCCAGCACCTTCGTCGGCCCGTACCAGTGGGCGTCCCACGCCCGTTCCAGGATCTGCTGCCGGGTCACCACCCGGCCCGGGTCCGCGGCCAGGCACTCCAGAATGCCGAATTCCTTCGGCGTCAGCGCCATCGCACGTCCGTCGACCGAGACCTGCCGGGTTCGCAGGTCCAGCGCCAGCGGCCCGTGCCGCAGGATCTCCGGCTCTGCGGGACGCCGGCGGCGCAGTACGGCGCGGATCCGCGCCAGCAGCTCGGCCAGCCCGAAGGGCTTGACCAGGTAGTCGTCGGCGCCCTCGTCCAGGGCCACCACCCGATCGGCCTCCTCCCCCCGAGCGGTCACCGCGATGATCGCGGCGTCCGACCGGGCACGCAGCCGCCGGCACACCTCGACGCCGTCGATGTCCGGCAGCCCCAGATCCAGCAGGACGACATCGGGTGTGGGCGCCGCCAGCGCCGCCCGCCCGGTCCGGACGGCTTCGACTCCGTAACCGGCCTGCCGAAGACCGCGTACCAAGGACTCCGCGATACCACGGTCGTCCTCAACGACCAACACCCGCGTCTCCTCCGCATCACCCCTGGTCTGGGCGTTCATACGGGTCGCCCGCCTCCCGGGTGAGGGGACCTGCTGCGCTCACTCCCCCAGAGTGCGTCAGCGCCCCGTGCTGACGGTAGGGGCCAACCGTCCCCGTCGACGCGAACAGCGCCCACGTCGACCGGACTGCCGCCCCAGTAGTCGGCGTGCGGGAGACTCCGCCCCGTGCACCCCGCCCCGAACGGAGGCGATGGCTTCCCACCGCTGACGCAGCGTGGCGCCGGCGGCCGTAAGCTCCCAGGCTCGCTCGGTCACCAGCGCACCGATCGCGGCACCGAGCCCCATCGGCTCGCGCCCGCCACGCCGCACCGTACGGACCGGCTGGGACTTCCGCTTCTGCTCCTGCTTCGCTTTCTGGCCGCTGCCGTTCCTGCGCGCCGCCTCCATCACGGCCCGTAGCGCGACCCGGGCCAGATCGACCCCGGACAACCCGCCCCCACTCATAACCATCACGGCCACGGGCTGACCCCGGCCGGGAAGAAGGTCTTCGACAAGCAGTTGCCCAACAGCGAGCCGAAACTGCGGGCCGTGTTCGACAAACTGGCCGCGAAGTTCGGCACCGTCCTGGTGATCGTGGACCAGCCCGCATCCATCGGAGCCCTCCCGCTCACGGTCGCCCGGGACGCGGGCTGCAAGGTCGCCTACCTGCCCGGACTTGCGATGCGGCGGATCGCCGACCTGTATCCGGGCGAGGCGAAGACCGATGCGAAGGACGCCGCGGTCATCGCGGATGCGGCCCGCACCATGCCGCACACCCTGCGCTCGCTGGAACTCACCGACGAGATCACCGCCGAACTGACCGTCCTCGTCGGCTTCGACCAGGACCTCGCGGCCGAGGCCACCCGCACGTCCAACCGGATACGCGGCCTGCTCACCCAGTTCCACCCATCGCTGGAGCGCGTTCTGGGCCCCCGCCTCGACCACAAGGCCGTCACCTGGCTCCTGGAGCGCTACGGCTCGCCCGCCGCACTGCGCAAAGCCGGCCGCCGCAGGCTCGTCGAGCTCATCCGGCCCAGGGGGGCTTCCCCCGACCTCCAGGCGGTGGCGGTCACCCGCTACCGCTACAGAGGCAACACGATCCCCAACCCCTGGACACACCTCAACCACGCCTGAACGGCAGAGTCCGTGGAGAGCCCGGTACTCGGAGACGGGTACGCCGGGTTCGGCGAGCGGCACGGAGAAACGGACTGGTGGCAACACCGGCACCGCGCTCCGTGCCGACTCAACAGGCACGATATCCGCGCAGCCACCCACCCCGGCCCCGACGCAGGTCCCGGACCGATCGAACGCACCCACGCCCGCCTCGGCGCCCGCGAGATCACTCATCCTCCCCCGCAGCCGCCGGGCCAGGCTCGTCATGGCAGGTGCGATCGCCCTGGCGGTGGCGGTCACTATCGTCTCCGTGGTCCTCGCCAACACCGGCGGAAGCTCCGACTCGAACGACCTCGATCAGCCGGCTATGGGCGGCGCGATCACGCCCGCCAAGACGCTCAGCGCAGCCGGTACGCAGATCGAGTTCAGCTCCGACGGCAAGACGCTGGCCACGGACGACGGTCAGACCGTACGGCTGTGGAGCGGGGCCATGACGAAGCCCGCCGCCACGCTCAGCAAGCAGAGACTCAGGGGATTCAGCCCGGACGGGAAGATCGTCGCCAGCCAGGTCGGTACAGGGACGTCGGACGGCGTCGAGGTTCGCCTGCGGAACGTGGCCACGGGCAAGACCGTCGGCGTCCACGCCAACGGGGGCAACGTCGTCACGGCGTTCAGCCCAGACGGCAAGACCCTCGCCACGGCAAGCACGATCGTCGCCCAGGAGTCCGGCCGTGACGTGCCGGTGCAGGTCTGGAACGTCGCCGACGGCAAACTCCGCACCACCCTCACCGGCCACACCAACGGCGTCGAGAGCATGGCCTTCGCGCCCGACGGAACTCTGGTCACCGCGAGCACGGACCACACGGTGCGGCTGTGGAACGTGACCACGAAGAAAGCCACCAAGACCCTCGGCGGTGGCGACGACCTCTCCGTCTACGACATGGCCCTGAGCCCCGACGGCAAGGTGATCGCCACATGGGCCGGTGACAAGCAGCCGGTCCGCCTGTGGAACACGGCCACCGGCAAGCTCATCACCACTCGCAGCGCCCTCTAGCCCGGGGGCGTGTTCAGCCCCGACAGCAAGCTCTTCGCCTACGCGGACGCCACCGGCGTACAGCTGTGGGACCTCACTGCGGGAAAAGTTGCCAGGACCCTCGACGGTGTGGGTCCACTCCGGTTCGGCCCAGACAGTAAGACGCTAGCCGCGGGCACATGGCACACCCCCTCGATGGCGGTGCTGAGGAACGTGAGCACAGGTAAGGAATCGGCCGTCCTCCCGGTGCTGGGCGTGACCGACGCCCTGACGGACTTCGTGTGTTCAGTGAAGACGGCGGAACCCTCGCCACGGCCGACGCGAAGGACACGGTACGGCTGTGGAACATCTCCTCCAGCTCATGACCCCGCGAGCCCGATCTCGGCCCACACCATCCATCCGACGTTCCCGCACATGACGGCGCTGGAGAACGTCATGGAGGCCCCGGTCCAGGTCAAGGGCGTGGGCAAGGCACAGGCCCGTGAGCGTGCGGGCCAGCTCCTGGAGCGCGTGGGCCTGGCCGACAAGGCCGGCAACTACCCCTCGCAGCTCTCCGGCGGCCAGCAGCAGCGCGTCGCCATCGCCCGGGCCCTCGCGATGGACCCGAAGCTGATGCTGTTCGACGAGCCGACCTCGGCGCTGGACCCGGAGCTGGTCGGTGACGTCCTCGACGTCATGCGGGACCTGGCCGAGTCCGGTATGACGATGGTCGTCGTCACCCACGAGATGGGCTTCGCCCGCGAGGTGGGCGACAGCCTGGTCTTCATGGACGGCGGCGTGGTCGTCGAGTCCGGCAACCCGCGCGACGTCCTGACGAACCCGCAGCACGAGCGCACGCAGTCGTTCCTGTCGAAGGTGCTCTGACACCGGCAGAGACGGCAGCGGACACGCGCAGGGGGCGGTACGAGATCTTCGTACCGCCCCCTGCGTGCTGTTCCTACGCCTGCGCTACCGCTTGTCCTTCGGCAGCAGCTTCGGGTCGAGGGCCAGTTCGCGCAGCTGTTCCTTGTCCAGTGGCGGGGAGTCGAGGGGTTTGCCCAATGACTCACCGCCCGTGAAACCGAGCGCACTGTCGACCTGAAGGTAGCCGCCGCTCTTCAGGTAGAGCGTGGCGCTGAGGTACTTGCCCCACCGTTGGATCTTGTTCGTGTCGACGAGGACGTTGACCTGGTCCCAGCTCTCCCGGAACTCCAGGACGTTCCCGTTCGGCAGCCGTTCGAAGCTGCAGTTCCTCTCGGCGCCGTACAGCACGACGCGTTCCGCTGTGCTCCAGTTCTTCGCGGCGTCGGGCCGCCAGGTGCAGGGTTTCTTCCAGCCCGTGGACCGAGTCTTGCTGAACGCGCCCTCGACCCTCAGATATCCGACGCCCCCCTCCTTGTTGACCGCGTAGTCGCCCGCGTACGGCCCGCTCGCGCCGGCCTGCACATACTGCGGCGTCCAGAACAGGTCGCCGGGACGCAGCTCCACTTCACGGATCTCGCCCACGCCGTCCGGCAGCAGCTCCGCGAAGCGCGCCGCGTCCCGCGTGGCCTGGCCAACGGGCTGGGCCGTCCCCACGTTCGGCCCAGCCTCGTCGTACGTCAGCCACCCGGGCCCGGCCGCCACCCCCACCGTGACCCCGGCCGCCGCGACCGCCGTCGCCGCGCCCCACCGTCGCCGCCGCACCCGCGCCGCCCTCGCGAACACCGCCTCCGTACCATCCGCCGTCGGCACGGAGACCCCGCCCAGCGCCCGTCCGAGAAGCTCGCGCCCCTCCAGCCAGGTCTCGGCCTCGTCAATGTCGGTGCTCATACGTGCTCCTCCCGCACCGCGGCCCGCATCGCCGCGATTCCCCTGGCCGTGTGGCTCTTCACCGTGCTGACCCGCATGCCGAGCAGGTCCGCGGTGTCGTTGACGCTGAGGTCCTCCCAGTAGCGCAGCACCAGCACGGCCCGCTGCTTGGGCGCGAGCTTCGCCAGCGCCGCGCGTACCATCAGGCCCGTGTCGTTGTCCGCCGGCGCGGCGGCCGTCTCCGGCAGTTCGCCGTACGCGTGTTCGCGCCGCCAGAAGCGCCGGCGCCCCGCGATGAAGGTGTTGATCAGCGTCTGCCGGGCATAGGCCTCGAGGTTGTCCAGCCGCCCGTACCTGCGTCCTCCGAGGACGACCTTCACGAGCGTCGTCTGCACGAGATCCTCCGCCTCGTCACGGTTGCCGCAGAGCAGATAGGCGCTCCGGAACAGCGCCGTGCGTCTGCCCTCGACGAAGGCGTGCAGAGCCGCGTCCGCGCCCCGCATCATCCTTCCCCCCTCTCCCGGTCCCCTGGTCGAAGACCGTCTCACCCTCACCAGTGCGGTGGGAACCCGGGCAGGACGCGGCGCGCACGGAAAAGGCGGTACGGATTTCCCGTACCGCCGAACATTCCGCCCCTGTGGGCTACGTGAGCGCGCGCAGCAGTGAATCCGACGGCGAGCACCACCCCGGCCGTGCCTCCGCGAACCCCTTCTCGCGCAGCACGCGCGCGTGCCACCCGGCGGAGGGCATGTCGCCGTCGGCGTGCTCGCCGTAGATCTCGAAGCGGCGGGCGGTCGGGCCGGCGAGGGCGGAGTCCTGCGCGACGAGCCGCCACCACTCGGGTGAGCAACAGTCCCCGTACGACGACACCTACTTCGACCAGGCCCGCGCCCTCGACATCGGCCACCTGGTCCCGCTGACCGGATCCTGGGACTCCGGAGCCTGCACCCGGACCACCGCCGAGCGCCAGGCCTACGCCAACGACCGCGGAGATACCCGCGCCCTGATCGCGGTCTCCGCCACCAGCCGGTCCAAGTCCGACCAGGACCCCGCCATCTGGCAGCCCCCGGCAGCTGGCTACCGCTGCACCTACGCCACCGGCTGGATCGCCATCCAAACGCGCTGGCGCCTTACCGTCGACCCCGCCGAGCAGACCGCGCTCACCGACATCCTCAACGGATGCCCGAACACGCCCGTTGCGGTCACCCGCGCTCGCTGACGCGGCACGCCCCGGTGTCGAGGCCAAGAGTTCCGTGCCCGCAGAACCCGTACCGGAGAAGGCGAACGGCCCGCCGTCTCGGGGGAAAACGGCGGGCCGCACTGACCGTCAGACTGCCACACCCGTTGGCGCAGCGCACGCCGGAACGGTGAAAGCGAAACCGCCCAAAATACTGACGCCGGGAAACGAACAGGGCCCGTCCGGCGTACGGACGGGCCCCATGCATCGAGCGCCGGGCAGGCCTTGCACCTGCATTTCCCCGCAGGAAGCGGGACGTCTTTCCTTGGACCACCAACGCACAACCAGCCACCCCGAGTTACGGCGACCAGCTCAAGATCAAGTCTAGCGCATGCGGCCGACCCTTTGTGGTCCAACTTCCCTCCGTCCTCGAGAGACCCGCTCGCCACCTGGCCGGTGCTTGCCTGAGGGAAGAGGCGCAGGCCATCACTCATCACGGGCTCGAAGGGGAACGGCGCCCTGCTCGATCTCGAAATCCGTGAAGCCCCTACTCACCTGGTACCCGTAGGTCTTCGCTGGCGCGTGACCGGCAACGGTATCCCCATCAACCTCGGCCGAGCTGATCCGACCGATACCGTGCGTGTCGCGCACCGCGACGTCTGTGCAGCCCGTCCCCGTCACGACGTATCCAGGCTCCTGGCTCACTGGCGTACCACTGCTGGCCTTGCGGCCGCCCAGGCCGAACTGTAGGCCCTGCAGCCAGACGCCTCTCATCTGCGCAGCAGCCCCAGCAGGATGGAGGTGCGCAACGTCGCCTGCCCCCGGTGCGGCGCCGTAGCCGGTAGGCCTTGTCGCGATCCCGCCGGCGCCTCGCGGTAGGTCAATCACCGAGAGCCCGTCGCCGCCTTTCACACCCACCGCTACCGCAGCACGCCCGGCCCGAGGATCGGCGGGCGGAGACGACTGCAGCCGCCCCGCGAACAGAGGTCCGTACCGTTTCCCTTCCCGCGCTGCTCTGCTCCCGCCCAGACACCATGCACCTGCGCCAGGGGCAGGGAACGCACAGTCCACCACTTCGAGCGCGTCACCGTGTTCAACGCTTCAGCAACGCCTGTCAGGGATTCATGGGGTTCAGCGGGCTGACTCCGGTCCCGGCGTACAGCTCGGGGTCCAGGGACAGCAGCGTTGCGTCGACTCCGGTCTGCTCAGCCACGACAACCGAGGAAGCCGAATGGAGGATCCGCCAGTCCGCCTGCCGCCAGGCGACCGCTGTCAGGGCATGGGCGTGTGTGAAGTCGGCAACCGTGGTGAAGCGACGGTTGAGGATATCCCGGCCGGATCCGGGCCTGGCGCGCTCGGCGACCACGGCGGACAGGGCGGGAATCACTATCTCGGCATAGCCGTAACTGGCTTCGACGTACAAGCCGTTGAGGAACTCGTCGCCTTCGGCGAGCGCCTGGATGCAGGTGTGGTCGAGCAGAACGCGGATCACGCGGCGTGGTGCTCCTGTCCGAGGTTCTGCAGGAAGGTGCGAGCCCGAGCCCGGGCGTCTTCGGAGACAGTCACACCGGTGGCCTGCCGGACCTCTTCCAGTGCCTGCTGTGCGCGGTGTTCCTTCTCTTCCTCGGTCAGCTCACGCGTGACCAGCTCCGCCAGGAGCTCGTTCATGGTGGTGCCGCGTTCGCTAGCCAGGGTCTTCAGACGGTCGCGCACGTCCTTGGTGGTCTTGATGCTGGTGTCCTGGTCTCCCATAGAACCTACTCTACCGCCAGTAGAGCGGCTGAGCCCCGGCGGATCCTCACGAGGCACAGGCCGTGCTCGTCAGCCGGTAGGAACGACCGGCTGGCGGGGCGTTCTGCCCCGGCGACCACAGAGACAGGGTCAGCGAATCCCCGCGGGTACACGGCGTCGCGTGTGGGACTTGGGTTGCCCCACCGCCCTGCTGGTGGGCTCGCATTCGTCAATGAGACTCCGCCAATCCTGATTCCGTAGTTCAGTGAGCGATTCTGTCGGGGATCTTGGTTTGCCTTGATCACTGCCCTTGGCGCCACCAGCGGGGGCTGGGCAGCTCGTGGGCGTCGAGGTACTGCTGGAACGCCGTCGGCGGTCGAGGCCGGTAAGCGGAGTCGTCTGGTTCCTGGGTGCTGAGACGCTCGATGTTGACAGCGATCGCGGTCAGCACGTGCTGGAAGTGGATGGCCCTGCGGATCGGCGCGTCTCACTCGTCGCTGGTCCTGCATGCCCGACAACTTTCCTCGTAGAGCCGTCATCGGTCGATGCCTCCGGCGCCCACGTGGACCAGAAGACCGAAGGACACGAGAACGGAAATGTTGTGATCGGCTGCGGTCCGGTCAGGATTTTTGGATCAGTGCCCCGTGGATGACTGGTCCGGGTGGGACGACCCCGCCGAGTTACGGATCCGGCTCGACGTCGCACTCGAGCAGATCGCCGAGCTCACGGAGGAGAACCGGCGGCTCCGGGAACGCCTCGGAATGCCAGCACCCGACACCGTGCCCGAGCGGCCCGAGGCGGTGGAAAGGCAAGCACCGCCCACGTTGCCCAAGATGCCGTCCGGCAGTGGCCTGCCCTACGCGGACGCGGCCTCCGACCCGCAGGCCAAGGTCGCCCTGTTCCGAGCACTGTTCGTCGGCCGCGTGGATGTTTACGCGAACCGGTGGGTGAGCGCGAAGAACGGCCGGACCGGATGGAGCCCGGCCGAAGAGAACCCCTGGGGCAAGGCCAAGTCGGAAGCTGAGCGGGTGTTCTTCCCGCTCACCGACCAGGTGATCTTCCGGCACCTGAGTCCGCCCGAGCCGGGACGACGCGAGCTGCATGTGGGCCTGTACCCGATGTTCCCCGACGACACGACCCAGTTGCTGGCCTGCGGCTTCGACGACAAGGACTGGCAAAGCGACGCCGCCGCCTACGTGGCGGCCGCACAGAAGCCGGAGTCCCCGCCTTGGCGAAGGTCTCCCGCTCCGGGACTGGCGCACACGTGTGGACCTTCTTCACCTCGCCGGTACCGGCCGGCCTGGCCCGCGCACTGGGCATGGCCTTGCTGCGGCGCGCGATCGACGCCCGCGACGGGATGTCCCTGGCCAGTTACGACCGGCTCTTCCCCGCACAGGACTTCCTTCCCACAAGCTCCAAGGGCGGGGCCCGGTTCGGGAATCTGATCGCGCTGCCGCTGCACGGGGTCTCCCGCACCGCGAGCACCACACTCTTCTGCGACCCTGCCACCTGGACATCGTACGAGGACCAGTTCGCCTACCTGTCGCGCACCGAACGCCTCACGCCTGGGCAGGTACAGGAGTTGGTGGAAGCGTTGGGCCCGCTACAGGCCGGCCTCAGTCCGACCACGCCGGTGCTGCCGGCCCGGCCGCGCCGCAGCGCGCTGGGCAAGGCCCCCAAGACGGTCAGGGCCAAGGCAGGAGCGAGGCTCCGCATCTCCACCACCGGACTGCCGCCGCAACTGATCGCGGCGCTCAAGCACGCCGCGTCTTTCCACAACCCCGAGTTCTACCGACGCCAGAACCAGCGGTTCTCCACCTTCAACACCCCACGCCTGGTCTGCTGCTTCGACGCCACCGACCCGAAGTGGATCGCCCCGCCCCGAGGGCTGCGCGACGAAGCCGCCAGCCTGATCACCGCCGCCGACGGCACCTTGAAAGTCACCGGCACCTTCCCCGACCGGGCCCCGATCGGTGCCCGGTTCACCGGCGAACTCACCGCCGTACAGGCACAGGCCGTCGAAGCGATGACCGCCCACCCCACCGGAGTCCTGGTCGCCCACCTGATCGGGCAAAAGCAGCCCGGCCCCTACGACACCGCCGTCACCCTCCTGAAAGACCTCCGCGAGGTCCACAAACGGGCGGGCACCCCCGAGGAGTTCGCCCGGCGCCGCCACGACCTGCGCGAACAGCACCGCGCCAAGTCCTCGCTGATGCGACGCCTCACCAACGCCGGCCTGACCGCCCGCTGAGGCGCACTCAGATCTGGCCGCGTGAACCCTCGGTCAGGAGGCGGAAGGCGGCGAGAGCGGTAGGGCGGCCGGTGGAGCAGCGGTGCATGAGGGCCAGCACCCGGACGTCGCGGCGCGGGTCGAGGCCGAATTTCCGCGGGATCCGCCTGGCCACCTCGTCGGCGTTAAGACCGGCCGCGTTGTCGGTGTCGTCCTCCACGAAGACGAAGAAGTCGGGCAGGCCGTCTGTCAGCGGGGGCAGGCCCTGGCCGGCCTCACCCTGCCCTGCCACAACGGCCGCACCGAAGGCGTCAACACCCGCGCCAAGAGGATCCATGAGACAGATGCATGGACATGCCGGATTCGACCTTCTCCGGCATCGCATCCTCCTGCCCTGACGGACACCCAGCGCTACCACCGACTACGGGCCAGAGCCGCTCGTTTGACAGACTCAGTCTGGCAGTACAAGAGCTTGTGCTGCCGGGAGTTCCTCCGGTTCGGTGCCGGGTGCCTGACCGAGGCTTGTGGTCAGGCACCCGACTGTTCGAACTGACGCTCACTTCTTGACGACGGACTCCACCCAGTTGATGAAGTTCGTCGTCGAGTCACCGGTGCGCTCTGCCTCTGTGTGCCCTTGGCCCCACACGGTGGCGAAGTCGACGTCGCGGACGCCGTAGTTCCGCAGAGCCAGCGCGACGTTGATCTCGGTGGTGCTGGCCGTGTCACCCTGCATGATGCCGGTGCGGATACGCCAATGCCGCGCCACCTGCGACCGTCGGTAGCCGGCGAAGGCGGGTGAGAGGAAGTACAGCGGGTTGTAGGCGTCGCCCCGCCAGGCCATGTCCTTGCCGACGCTGTCCTTCTGAGCGAAGTCGCTGTCATAGGCCGAGGCGCCGTAGGCCGAGTTCCAGTCGGAGTACGTGGCGTACGTCGCCTCGTTCGCCTTGACGACGTCACGCGTCAGCGGTGCGAAGTGCGACGGAGCGTTGAGCCCCATCGCGAAGACGGTGTTCTCGCCCTGCCCGCGCGAGTACCCGTCGAACGCGCCGACCGGCTTGTTCCCAGTCTTCTGGCTGTTGACGAAGCCTTCGAGGCCGGACACCGTAGCGGTGTTGGTCGTGGAGTCGTAAGTGACCCAGGCACTGTCGGTGTTGAGGTAGGCGATGTAGTCGGCGACCGTCTCGTAGGTGGTCGAGGACCCTGTCGAGCCCGATCCGGGCGGGCCGCCCATCGTCGTGACGGTGTACGGGAAGGTGGTGTCGGCCAGGAAGTTGTTGAGCGAGGTGGTGATCACCCCGATCAGGTGGTCGTAGTAGCTGCCGGCCAGGTAGACGCCGCTGCTGGACTCGGCCAGCTTCAAGCGCCTGCCGTGCTCGTCGCGCAGACCCAGGCGGTTGAGGTACTTGGGCCAGGCTTTCGCCAGGTCCGTCGAGTAGGCGCTGGTCCAGGTCCCGGACGCGCGGGTGCCGGTCGAGGCGAACTGGCCCATGTTCCACTCGTAGGAGAGGTTGGCCTCGTGCAGGTTGGTGATCGGGCACCAGGCCATGACGCCGGCGACCGCGTCGCTGAGGGACCGGCCCTTGGCGTCCTCCATTGCCGCGCCGATCGTGCGCAGGTATGGGTAGTAAAGGGGGCTGTCACCGGACGTGCCGGCCACGGTGTCCTGGGCACCGCCGCCGCTCATGCCGAACAGGACGATGTCGTCCGTGCTGCCGGGCAGGACGCTCCGGTTGTACCGGAGGAACCGGACAGCGGCCTTGAGGTCGGTCACGCCCCAGGGGGCGGCGTCGGAGCGGGTGCTGGTCGAGCTGTCTTTGCCGCGCAGGCCCGGCCACACGTAGATGAGGCCGGCCTTGAGGTATTTCGACACGCTGCTGTAGTTGTACGACGTAGCTGGTTTCTGCGCGGCGTAGCCGGGGGTGTTGACCGGGATCACGATCGGCGCCGTGCGTCCCGAGTACGCGCCGACGGTGCCCTTCCGGTTGACCGTCGCGGTGTAGGTGGTCCCGTCGCTGTTCGCGGTGGCCGTCAGATAGGCGCCCGGCACGTAGATCGACAGGTTTTCGTAGTCAGTCGCAGCCGGGTTCGCCACGTACATCTTCCCTGTCTGGTAGTACACGTCATTGGTCGAGTCGTACGACCAGGCGGCGGAATCGAACTCCAGCGAGTACGCCGAGGACGTGCTGGACGAGCTACTCGACGACGAGGTACTGGCGAAGGCCGAGCCCGACGCGCCCTCGGCGACTCCGAACGCCGCCAGGGCCGCGACGCCCGTGGCGCTCCGGATAACTGTTCTGCGGTTGATGTCCATCCGTAGACCTCCTCATAAAGCGGGTTACGTGGTCACACCCCGGCGCTACCCCGGGCAAGCCAGGCTGTGCGGCACACGCGAGTTCCAGACTGTAGGTCGGCACTGTGAAATGAGACCAGAACTGTTAACAATTTTGATGATAGTTACGTTAGAAAGAACAGAGCGCAAGAGACCAGCTCAGTACGTCACATGAAGGCACACCGCCAAGGCGCGCCCGGAATGCCGTCGATGGCATCGAACAACGGGGGGAGTCACTTCGTGACACTCCTACATGATCAACATCACTGCATTGGGAGCCCCCGCATCCGTTGCCGGGCCTGTCCTGGAAGGAAAGATCCACCGGTTTGGGCCGGGAATGGTGCATCCGGTCCGAGCGCGCGTAACAGTCATGGTCGCTGCGGACGTGCATGGTGGTGTCCGTCCTACGATGCGATCAGCTCTCCCGCCCCTGGTCCGGGGGCGGTGTGAGGGCGTATCCCGCAGCAGAGCGAGCCTGCGGCATCACCAGCGCCGGGCTCGTCTTCCACTCCCGCGGAAGCCGCCGCCAGCCCGGACCGTCCCTCGGGGCAACGATGCCGGAGCACGCCTGGCACGGTTGCCAGGAGGGAGTGCTTCAGTGGCCGGACAGGGGACGCCACGCTCACGGGCACGCGGCCGCCGCCTCGGGCGGCGGCCGCCGCCCGTTGCGCATCGCTTCCCGGCAGCGGCTGATCCACGGATCCGGCACAGGGCAATCCGCCCCCAGGTGTTCGGGCTGACAGCCGCCGACCTGGAGACCCTGGCCGAAGGGGATCAGGTCGTGCTGGGCGACGCGGGACAGGAACGGCCGACGTTTCCTTGAGGATGCGGGATTCGTTGCCAGTTCATGGAAGCGAAGGAGAACAAAAGTCGGGCCGTGCTGCCGGAGGCCTACTGGCTGATGGACGATGCACAGCTGCGGTGCCGTCCGGGATGTCCGGGGTGCGCTGCCCGCCCGAACCTGTCTGCTAGAGACCTGTCGGCGGGCCGGGGTATGGCCGTGCGGACCGTGATGGTCGCCCTGTCGGCGCTGGTGGTGCTGGCCGCGCTGGGAGCCTCGCTGTCGGCAACCGGCTGACTGACCCCCGTGGTCGCGTCCTTCCCGCGCCTCACCGCGCGGGCGGGAGGAAGGACATGCTGCGGAGTGTGGTCAGGGGCCCAGGCAGTAGCCGAGGACGATCTCGGCCGTGATCTGGACGACATGGTCAATGGCGACGTCGTCCAGGAAATGAGCAGCTGCTGGTAGCGGGCGACGTCCAGAGGATCGGTGACCATGCGGGCCCGGCTGGTGACCGTCACGCTCCAGCCGGTGCGGGCCTCAAGATCGATCTGGTCGGCTTCGTAGACCACCACCTCGGCCGGCGCCGGATCGCGCAGCAGCGCCGACCCGGTGTGCGTGCGGATGACGATGTGCCCGCCGTCGACGAGGTGGCTGGCCGGACGGATGACGGGCAGCGCCTGGTGGGAGAGACCGACCCGGCCCAGCGGGACACCGGCCAACAGCGCCAGGGAGTCCTCCCGGCCCAGCTCGGTCATCCTGGCCCGGGAGAAGTCCGCGAGAGGACGGGGCATGACAGGCTCCTGAGGACGTGAGGTTCCTGACGACCTGGAGGCCCGCCGCCCACTCGACGCACTTGCCGGCCGGGATGCCGAGCCGCTGGCCGCACGGCTGCGCGGCCACCCCGAGGTGGAGATCATCTGTCGTGACCGGGCCTACGCACGGTGCTCGTTCCGGAGCCCCGCAGGCACAACAGATCGCGGACGGCCGGCATCTCTGGCACAACACGGCGCTTCGCCCGCGCGCAGAGTCTCAACGAACTCCTGGTCAAGGCGGTCAACCGGAACTCGATTCTGGACGCCTGCAAGCCCTGCCTGCACCGACGGTGGAACGAGGGCTGCCGCGACATTCCCCAGCTCCACCGCGAACTACGCCAGCAGGGCTTCGGCAGCGACATCCAGTGCGTTCGCCGTTGCTTCCGCCCCTTCAAGAAGTCCCGTAGCCCCAGGTCGAGGCAGCCGCCAGCACCTCCTCCCGAACCGCGGCCGGCACCGAAGCCCCGCCGAATCGTGCGCTGGATCATGACGACCCCCGGGCACCTCGCCGACGTCGGCGCGGCAGAACTCAAAGAAATCAGGGCCGCCTGCCCACACCTCGACGCCGTCGCGCAGCACGTCCGCGACTTCGACGACATGATGCGTGATCTGCGGGGCGACCTGCTGCCCGCCTGGATGGACCGCGTCCAAGCCGACGACCTGCCCGCGCTGCACTCCCTTGTCGCGGGGCTCCGCCGCGACCAGGACGCCGTCGTCGCCGGCCTGTCCACTGGCTGGAGTTCCGGGCAGGTCGAAGACCAGGTGACAAGAGTCAAGCTGATCAAGCGGAAGGGCTACGGTCGCACCAACCTCGACCTGCTCCGCCGACGCATACTCGTCGCGGGCTGATCCTGCCCGTGCCCGTCTCACAGACCATCGACCAGTAGCCCACCTCGCGAAGTCAGTCCCACCATGAGACGACAGCAAGGCCCCGCTTCGAGGCTCCTGCATAGAACTCACGAAGAGCATCGAAATGGTCCATCAGATACGTTCTGGGCCCGTCGATGAGGCCTTCGGCTCCGTGGCCGATCAGCGCTCCTGCCTCACGGATGTCGAGCGGCACCACAGCCAGAACGGCCTGGAGGTCGATCTCCCCGAGCAGACCGGAGACTTGCCTGACTGCCAACGGTTCAAGGGCAGCCGGTGCAGGCCCGAAGGGCCCGATGGCATGAGGGTGAGCGTTGAGGAAACCGACATCCATCGCCAGGCCGCCGTCGGTGGCCTGCCTGAGCGCGGCGAGGTGCAATTCGCCGACTCCGGCGATCTCGCACGCACGATCCAACATGGCTGGGACCCAGTCGAGGTCAAGGCAGTCAGCTGTCGGCGGGTCCCACTGGTGATCACCATCGAAGGACTCCTCGGCGCGTGTCCGGCAGGCGGCGAGATACTCCGCAGAGACTCGGGCAAGCTGCTGGGTGACGGCCACGACAACCAGTATCCCGGGGGTGTCCACCCCTTTTTCGAGCACCCCGTTCGTCACAAGATCTTCGCCAGAGCCGAATAAGGCGATCGTCCACAGGGGCCTGCGCACCAGCGGTGGGCGGCTCGTCCTCGTCGCGCTCGGCACGTTCCTGTCCGCGCGTGGCGATGTCCTGCGCACCATCGTCACCGGTCTGCTGGAAGGAGTGCGGGACGTGTCTGTCGTAGTGGTGGCGGGCGAACGGACCTCGGCACTGGCCGATCTCGCGGGTGACCGGGTCGTGTTGGCGGGCTCGGTACCGCAGCGTGCGCTGCTCGACCACGTGGACGCCATGGTGCATCACGGCGGCAGCAATTCCTTCACCGAGTGCCTGTGGGCGGGTGTACCCGCGGTGGTACTGCCCTTCTCCAGCGACCAGTTCTCTGTGGCGCGGGACGCGGAGCGCTCGGGCGCCGGTGTGCTGCTCGACCCGAACACCCTGTCGCCGGCCGGTGTCCCCGCCGCTGTGAAAACAGCGTGGACCACCCTGGAACCACACGTCTCCGGCCTGGCCGCGTCGGTTCGACGGCGCGGTCCCCGGCGGGCAGCCGGTGAACTGCTGGCAGCCATGGGCCGTGGGACGTCGCGGAACTGATCCCGATGTCGTCGCACCGCCGCAGGCTCAGTGGCGGGTCAGAAGAGCGCTGAGCCGGAGCCGAGCAGGGGCACGGGGGGTCCGAAGCGCACCGGAACGCCAGGAGCGTACAGCACGCTGACGGGCTCCCCTTGCGGTTTCGACAGGCCCGCAGCCGGGATCAGGCCGTCCTCCCACCCCAGGAGGGCGCACTCGCGGAACGACCAGGAGGGGTGCGCGTTGGGCAGGTAGTAGGTACGGCCGAGGAACTGCTCATGCAACCCCCACCGCTGGGTGAGGAACTCCTCCAGAGGCCCGGCCGCCACGGGCCTGTCCCCCACGTCGATCCACACCCGTGACCCCGAACGGCCGCCACCGCGGCGCCTCGTGTTGTAGAGCAACCGGCTGTCGAACCACTTGCTGCTGATGCGGGACCATTGATAGGGCAGACCGAAAACCCATCGCGCCGTAAGCACCGGCAACAGTCGGTCGCAGTCGAGTGAACGGAACACGACACCGCGCCGCCCTGCGGCATCACGGCTGTACAGACGGACGTTGACCTCGCTGAAGCTCCCCAGGTACGGCAGCGCCGGCGTCCGGCCGAACGCGAGGTCGTCCATGCGGAAGAAAACCAGGCCGACATACGCGCGTCCCTCGTGAAGGTCGGGCACGGTGCCGGCCAGCAGCAGCCGGGCCACCTCGAACGGATCGGCAGCCCAGTGCAGGAACACCAGGTCCCGCCAGCTCTGCCGGAAGAGCACGCGCCGCACCGGACGGGGAGCCAGCCTTGTCAGCGCTTCCACGGGCCTGGGCCGGTGGGCCGACGCGCTGGGGCCGGGTCGTCTTCTCTCCATGCCTGCCCTACCGCCCCACTTCATGCGCCGCACCGGCACCGCGGCAAATCATTCTCGCCTCCGAGGACATCGCCTCCACGGCCTCCTGAACGGGAAGCCCCCTGGGCAGCGGCGACGCTTCGCCCACGACGGAGCGCGCAGCGAAACCGGTGTCTGTGTGAGGCAGGTTGATGTCAAGCACGGCCACACGCATGCGCCTGTGCGAGCGGCGGACCGCCGTCAGCCAGGTGGCCATCGCCGCTTTGTCGACAGCGTAGTCGGCCATCCCCAGGGGTGCCGCCTCGGCCACGGCGTCGTCGACCTCACCGTCCGAACCGAGGGCGGCGACACCTATGTGCACGACGACACCGTCCAGTCCGCCGGCGCCCAGCCGACGGTTTTCCCACAGGCGTCGAGGTCCCAGGCGCCCAAGGTACGGACGGGAGCGTTCGCGCAGGCCACCGAGACACCGGCAAGGACGTCGCTGTCGCGGCCGACGAGTGCAAGTACGGGCGCCCGGGATGTGCAGCCGGACGGCGAGGGCTCGACCGGTCTTGCCGGTGGCGCCGGGGATGAGGATCCGTGCGCCTCGTAGGTCCATGCCTCGCCTCCCGAATCCACTGCCGACCTGGTGCTACGTGTCTGGTTCGGCGGTAGACCGTCCGTCGGATGCAGCGTGTGGGGCCTGAGGGGGTCAGTTCAGTGCGGCGCCCGGAGACGCGGGCCCGCAGCGATGGAGGCGGGGGGGGTAGGAGATCGCCGCCCACGCGTGCCCGGCGAGACCGCGTCCCTCTCCATCCTGTCGGCGAGACCCGACGACCGATCCAGCTCGGGACAACGGATTCTGAACGATCGCGCACCGATGCATCCGCCGGCTGCGGCAGCACGGAAGGAGAAGATGTCGGGACCAGCGCGTGTTCCGGCGGCCGGATGTCGAAAACGGAGGCAGTTGTGATCGAAGTCGAGCGTGTCATGACACTGGACCATCCGTTGCGCAACGTGGTGGGCTTCCTCGCGGACTTCTCGAACGCCGAGCTGTGGGATCCGGGCACCATCACCTGCGACCGGGTCGGCACCGGAGGTCTGTCGGTGGGATCCGAGTGGCACAACGTCTCGGAGTTCCGGGGCCGCCGTACCGAGCTGCTCTACCGGCTGGCCCGCTTCGACACCGATCACCTGACCTTCGTGGGACGCAACAAGACCGCCACCTCGACCGACGACATGCGATTCGAGGAGCACGACGGCCGGACACGGCTGACCTACCGGGCGCACGTCGAATTCAACGGGCTGGCCCGGCTGGCCACTCCCCTGCTCAAGCGGGAGTTCGACCGGCTCGGGGACGAGGTGTCCGAGCGGTTGCCCCAGGCGGTTGACCGTGCCCTGCGCGTTCCGCCCTCAGGCACAGGCCACCCCCAGTGACCGGCGAAATGGACGTGACCGAGCCGGATGCGGTGCTGCCGCCGGAAGCCGGGGTGAGCACCGGTTCCCTCGCGAGACGGGTGGGCGTGTCACCCACCACGCTTCGTTCCTGGGACCGCCGCTATGGCCTCGGCCCCGCGACCAGGGCGGAGGGACGCCACCGCAGGTGGACATCCGACGATGTCGCCATGGTCCTTGAGATGTGCCGTCTGACGGCCGCCGGCATCCCGCCGGGCGAGGCGGCGAAGGTGGCCAAAGACCACAGTGAAGGACGCGAAGCCGGGAACGACGTCGCCTCTTCTGCCAGGCCCTCGGGCGGTGTCATCACTCCGTCGCAGGCCGACTCGACGTCCCCGTACGCTTCGCGGTCCGGCAGCGGCCTGCCGTTGGGAAGCGTGCGGCAGGAGTGCAAGGGCCTCGCCCGCGCGGCCGTACGGCTGGACGGCGCCGCCGTGCAGGATCAGCTCGTCTCGGCGGTGCGCAGCCACGGACTGGTCGTGACGTGGGAGGAGATCCTGGGTCCGGCCCTTCAGGCCGTGGGGCGCAAGTGGCAGTCGGCGGGCGAGCGCTATGTGGAGGTGGAGCACCTGCTGTCCTGGCACATCTCCGCGACCCTCCGTCATCTCTACGTGAGTGCCGTGGCCGCGCAGAA
The DNA here is from genome assembly GCF_036227485.1 of Streptomyces sp. NBC_01451. Classification (NCBI taxonomy): domain Bacteria; kingdom Bacillati; phylum Actinomycetota; class Actinomycetes; order Kitasatosporales; family Streptomycetaceae; genus Streptomyces; species Streptomyces sp. NBC_01451. Next base: position 10,076,425 of record NZ_CP109479.1, on the reverse strand, counting down.
GTCCTCACGCTCAGCGCCCGTGATTCTGGCCTGTCTGCCCGGCGAACAGCACACGCTGCCGCTGGAAGCACTCACCGCCGTTCTCGCGCAGCGGGGTGTCCCCACTCTGATGCTCGGTGGCGATGTCCCCGCGGACGCCCTGGTGGCGGCGGTGCAGCGGGTCGGTCCCAGTGCCGTGGTCCTGTGGTCGCAGTCCACGTCGACGGCGAGCGTCCCGCTGGCGCACCATGTCGCCGCCACCCGCTGGGGCGTCCGCGGGGCGCGCGCGCAGAGCCGGGTGCTGCTCACGGGCCCCGGTTGGCGGCGGGCGCAGCACTCCGGTCTGCTGCGCCCGCAGGGTCTGCACGAAGCCCTGCTCATGCTCGATGGCGAACTCGCGACGTCACCCACCCCCTGAATCGCCTCACCCGGGCCTGCTGCCGGGGGTACGCACTGTCCGCGGCACGATCCGGCTCCACCGGTTCGCCGTCCCCACCCGACGCGGCGCGGCAAGGCGGGGACGGCGAACCAGCAGGGTCTCTCACGCCATCAGTCCTCGCGCTGCGCGTTCGTCGCGGGAAGCGCCCGCCCCGCACTCGCGCCGCCCGCGGGCAGTGACGGTCTCGCCCCGTGGCCCCGGCGGCGGACCGCGAGGGATTCGCGGGCAGCCTCGCGGGCGTGCCGACGACGCCAGTACGGGTTGTCGTGCGGCAGCTTGCTCGATACGCGCCCGTACATGCCGAAGGTCAGAATGACCAACCCCATGATGAAGCTGAACAGGACGTTGGTCATCCCGAAGTCCAGGATGTTGGCCGACCGGTCCAGGATGAAGAGGTGGACGAACCCGCTCAGGAGGAAGAGCGTTCCGACCACCATGTTGAGTGTCGAGGCGAGGTTTCCGCCGACGATGCCGCCGGCGATGAGCACCAGGCCCACGACGACGGAGATCACACTCAGCAGGCCGTTGGTCGACATGCCGGCGATGTGGTGCCCGTGGGTGTTGAACGGGCTCAGCTCATCGACGAATCCGAGGATGCCGAAGACAAGCAGGGTGAGTCCGCACAGTGCGGCGCCGTAACGGTAGACCGTGGCCAGCTGATGGTCCACAGGCAGCTCGTCGCTCAGTCTCATGACGAATCCTTTCCGATGCGCGAACGCTTCGCGGGCTTCCGTGGAGCAGCCTCCGAGCCGACCACTCAAAAGAACATTCACGATAAAAAGGCCATACGGTTGCGCTCCCCCGGAATTTCGACCGGCCGGCGCACCGGCCGCGTCGCACCACGGACCAGAACGCCGTGAGCCGACCTCCGCACGTCACGACCGCCGCAGACACGCCATGCCCGACGCCGTGATCCGGTCGACGGCGGTCACGGCGAAGCGTGCTCCCAGGTGATCCGAGACGACGGCACGGCCGCTCCCCTGGCCGGTACCACCGATCGGATATCCACCCGCAGCCCCGCCACAGCGCGGGACGTCATACCGGAGGACAGGAGGACAGGAGGACAGCCTGCCGCCCTGCCTCCCGTACGGCCAGCACGCTCAGACAGCTCGCTCGGCCCGGCAGAAGGGCGGGATGAGCCGAGTCGCGCGGAACGACCACCAGTCGGCCCCGTGGTCCACGGGCGAGCAGCACATCCGCGTCGGCGACCGCGCCCACGGCAGCCGCACTGGGACGCAGCAGCCCGAACCCCAGCGCTGCGACGAAGGGCTCACCGTAGTCCGGCACAGGCGGCACGCAGATCATCGCGCAGGTCACGAACGCCTGCCCCGCAGGAGGCACTCGGCCGTGATACGGATCGAGGCCAGCGCACGGGCACGCGGTACCAGGTCGCTCAGTGCCACCCGGACACGCACATGGGTGACACTGCCGCTCTCCGAGGACTGGGCGCCCCGATGCAGTCCCAGGCTCACGGACACCGCACCGCACCGCACCGCTGCTCCCCAGCGGTGCGGAGATGCCCGTACTGGACGGCCGCGACGATCTGGCGGGTGGACTCGACGACGATCAGCGGGTGCTGTTCCACGACGTCGGCGCGCCCGTCCAGCGGATGCACCCGCGGACACTGGCACTGTCCCTCAAAGGAGCGGTCTCCCCGTCGACACAGCGAGACGAGCAGTATGAAGGCCACTGTCTCAAGTCCCAGGGTGCGCCAGGTCAGCTCACCGTGCACACCCTCCGGGGTCCCTCACCCACCGGGTCCGGGACGCCCCGGGGCAAGCGGCTCCGAAGACCGGCGCCTGGGGCACTGCGCTGTCAGACATGGACCCTCCTCGCTTCACGGACAGGTCTCCTTCGACCGCACCGCACCGCACTGGGTCTTCGCACCGGGTCGCGCCGGCGGATACCCAGCCGTGCCGCTTCTTTCCATCTCTCGGCCAGATGCGCTCGACCGGGTCAGACGCAGGGGGCCGCCGTTGCGCGTACGTGCGCGGGAGCATCCCGTTGAGCTTGGCGATGGTCTCCGTGAGGTGCTGCACGTGGGCTTCGGGAACGCCACTGGGAGGACAGCCGCGATGCCTTTCCGGCTTCGGCGACAAGCCACCGCCGGAGCCGGGACCCGCGTCGCCGGGTGAGTCACGCCCCAGGACGATGGCGGACCGGGCCCACAGCACCGGCGACACACATGGCGGAGTCGACACGGCACGATCCGTCCGCGCTCCCCCCGACGGAGATCTGGAGTCAAGCGCTCCAGCCCAATGCCCGCGTGGGCCAAACGCCATAGGAGCGACCACGGATCCACCGCTTCCGAGATCGCGCCGACGCTGCATGGCCACGGCCGGCGGTCGGCCCCATCCCGGGCGCTGGTGCATCCGGGGCGCCGCGCGAGGCGGAAGGAGAGGTGACCATGGATGTGATCAGGAGTGCCTGCTCTGTCAGGCGCGCCGGACGGGAGGCGTCGGTTGACGGGTGGGCGGACATCTCAGCGGTGGGACGCGGTCGTGGTGGGCGCCGGCCTGGCCGGGCTGGCCTGTGCGCGCGATCTGAGCGCGCTGGGGCTACGGGTGCGGGTGCTGGAGGCGGGCGACCGGGTCGGTGGCCGGATGCGCACCGACCGGGTGGAGGGCTGTGTGGTGGACCGGGGGTTCCAGGTGTTCAACACCGCCTATCCGCAGGTGCGTGCCCGTCTTGTGCTCCGGGAGTTGCGGCTGCGCGCGTTCACACCCGGGGTGCTGGTGCACGACGGCGGACGGCGGCTGCGGTTCGCCGACCCCACGCGCGCACCGCAGCAGGCGCTGTGTGGCGTGACCGATCGCCTGGCAGGGCCACGTGATCTTGCCGCGCTGGCGGCGCTGACCGGCTTCGACGCGCTGGCACCCGCAGCACTGGTACGGCGACACAGCGACACCTCCACGCGGGAGGCGCTGGCAGCGGCGGGTTTCACCAGGGGTTTCGTGGAACGGTTCTTCCGTCCCTTCCTGTCCGGCGTGTTCCTGGAGGAGGATCTGGCCACCTCCAGCCGGTTCTTCCACCTGGTGTGGCGGAGCATGGCACGCGGCACGCTCTGCCTGCCCGCGACGGGCGTGGGGGCCGTACCCGAACTGCTGGCTTCCACGCTGCCACCGGGGACAATCGCCCTGGAGTCGCCGGTGACAGCTCTCACCGACGAGGGCGCTCTTCTCGGGGACGGGCGAACGGTGCCCGCGCGGACCGTGATCGTGGCGACGGACGCCCTTACGGCGGCCCGGTTGGGACCGGGCCTGGCCGTGCCGTCGTACCGAACGGTCACCACCTACTACCACCTCGCGTCCCGCTCGCCACTGCGCGAGCCGACTCTCGTGACGGATGTCCGAAGGCGCTTCGTCAACAGCGTCGTGCTGAGCGAGGTCCACGCCGGATACGCGCCGCGCGGGTACGCGCTGATCGCCACATCGGTGCTCGGCGACGACCGCGAGGGCCGGGAGCAGGCGACGCGGACTGCGCTCGCGGAGTGCTACGAGACCGACACGGCGGACTGGGACCTGCTCACCGTCCGGACGGTGGCCGACGCGCTGCCGGCCATGGAACCGGGACTCTCCCTCAGCCGCCGTACCCGGGTCGCCGCAGGACGGTACGTCTGCGGCGACCACCGGGCCACCGGCTCGGTGCAGGGTGCGCTCGCCTCAGGGGCGCGCGCCGCCCGGGAAGCGGCCGCCGACCTGAGCTGAACCGGACGGGACGACTCACGCGCCAGGCGGACCTGGTGGATGGGCCACCGCCGGAAAACGGTCGTAGGCGTCAGCAGTGGCCACAGCCCGCTGTCCGGGCTGCTGCACGACCGCGACACGGCCTGCGCAGCGGTCACCAACCGGCGATCCCACTCCCCGTCCTGCACCGCATCCTGGCCACGGCCGCGACAGCCGTGGCAGCCCGGCACTGAACACCGACACCCCGCACGGAGGTTGTGGCCGTCCGACGCCGAACTCCGGCACCCCTTGCCGGCCGCCCCCGCACCAACTCCGCGAGCACCCCCGCCCTACCCGGTCGCACGTGTCCCGTCTCAGCTTCAGAGTCGAACTGAGAGACGCACCCGACCTTTCCGCACATGGGAGGCACTCGTGCATCGGCCCCGGCTTGCCCGGATGTGCTCAGCCGGACGTGATCAGTCGATGTCCGGAATATCGGACTCTTCGAGGAGTCGGGCGGCAAGGTCGTCGGCCCACTCCACCGCCCAGGCGCGAAGAGCCGTAATGGTGGCTTCGTCGAGGCCGTAGGCGGTGAATGCTTCGTCGTCGGTCCACTCCGCGCCTGTGAGATTTGCCCGCAGGTCCTCACGTTCGAAGCGGCCGCGGGCATGACGGCACCCGAACTCCTCAAGCTCGGCGTTGGTCCAGCGTTGGGAAGCGGCGAACACGTCGATCAGATCGCGGGGCGCTCCGCGGTCGGCGAGGGCACGTACCTTGGTCCCGATCACGTCCTCCTCCCCGAGAACGGGCCCGTACGGGCTCTGGGTGACCGGCCGCCAGAAGATCTCCTTGAGGATGTCGACTTCGCAGTCCAGTCCAGTGGCGGGGTCGGACACGGTGAAACGGGCTGACAGCGGGGCGGTCTCCAGCGCCTGTACCTGCCAGCCCCGCGCTTCCAGGCCGCTACGGAGCGTCGCCGCAATGTCCGCCATCGGTGCCGGGTTCTCGGTGGCGACGTCAAGGTCCTGGCTGGGGCGGTTCACGAGGCGGTGCGCCCGCACGGCATATCCGCCGGTGAGGACCAGCGGATACGAGGCACCGAGGGCGATGACATCCGCCAGGAGCCGTGCGTGCAGCTCCGGCATGTCCGTCACGCAGCTGCCCGGGTGCGGGAGGCGAGCTCGGGGAAGGCGTCTTCCCATACCGTGCGCACAGTGCGACCGACGAGGGTCCGTAGCACAGGCCACATCTGGAGCAGCAGGTCCCGGTTGAGGAAGCGGGGCAGGTCGTCGTGCAGGCCCTCGTGCAGGACCGTGCGGTACAGGCCCATGCGCTGGCGCGGATTGCCCATGTCGTACGCGGTCATCCCGGACCAGGCCACGTGCAGCGGCAGCTCCACGACCCCATCGGTCGGGCCGCGCAACTCGTCGAGCGACTCCGGCAGACGCCCCCGGAACTTCTCCCGGTACAACGCGAGATCCTCGGCTTCCGCACCCGCGAGATTCCTCGACGCGGGTGCCGGGTGCTGTGAACTGGAAGACATGTCGTCATTATGACGGTCGGCGAAGTCGCCTGGGGCATGATGCGCGAGCTGGCGTCCGGAATGGCGGTCGTGAACCCATGCAGGGTGAGCCGGTTGCGGCAGCGTGTTCTGCCCAGACCAGGGCGAGACGGTTCTGCGCGTCGGCCACTTGTCGCAACAGGACCCGGACGACGGCGCGATCACCGGTGCCCACGGCGGTGACCCCCACACTCAGCAGCACACCGAACGTGTCCACCACGACGTGCCGCTCGCGACCCCTATCTTGAGCTGTCACGACTCGCGGCCTCTTGACCTGGGGACCAGCCCCATCAACGCCGACACCAGCTGCGGGTCCAGATCCTCGGCCAAGCGTCGGCCCCCGCCAGATCTCCTGACCCGCCCGTCCGGGAGCGGATCTTCGTCGGCCTCCAGCTCGAACACTCTGTTGCGGACAGTGGTCTCGCTGACCAGGGCCGCCCGCGCCACCGCCCGCACCCCGCCGTGCCCCAATAACCGGGCCTCCTGCGCCAGCACCAGCCGCTGCTGCTGTTCGCTCAAGTGCGGGAACAGCACCGTGAACCGCAGCGCGAGCTGCCCAGGGACTTCCCTCGATATGCCCATGCCAGCTCAACGAGTCCCACGAGGAAAGACAACATGTTGAATCTTTACGACCCCACAAAACGGCAAATGTCCTCGACAGCCTGCCGAAGTCGGCGCAGCCCACGGCTGAAGCGGTCAAGGCGTTCGCGAGGCAGTACGGGGCGAAGTTACCCAAAACCGTCAAGAAGATCCTCGACGACGAGGACGAGCTGCTGGCGTTCTACGACTGTCCCGCCGAGCACTGGATCCACCTGCGGACGACGGATGTAATCGAGTCGACCTTCGCGACCGTCCGGCTACGGTTGAAGGTCACCAAAGGCGCAGGCAGCCGAGCAGCGGTACTCACCGTGGTCTTCAAGCTCGTCGAGTCCGCGCAGGACCGCTGGCGAGCGGTCAACGCACCCCACCTCGTCGCCCTCGTCAGAGCCGCAGCTATCTTTCACCACGGCAAGCTTCCCGAACGACCCGAAGACCAGCGTCCGCCCGAAGCGGCCTGAGAAAAATCACGTGGCAGCCAGGACGTTGTAGGTCCCGAAGAAAGGCGAGCAGACGTGCAGATCGTGGTCGATGACCTCTCCGGCCCGCAGATCGTCGAGTTCCTCGACGCGCACGTTCAGGAGATGCGGTCCGTCACACCGCTGGAGAGCAAGCACGCCCTCGATCTCGACAGCCTCCGCAGCCCTGAGGTCACCTTCTGGTCGGTCATGGACGGTGACACCCTGGTGGGCTGCGGCGCGATCAAAAGGATTGACGCCGTCCACGCCGAGTTGAAGTCGATGCGCGCAGCGTCGGCACGGAAACGGAGCGGGATCGCGTCCCGTCTGCTGGACCACATCGTCATCGAGGCTCAGCGCATGGGCTTCACCCGGCTGAGCCTCGAAACCGGCGCGGACGAGTTCTTCCTGCCCGCCAGGAAGCTGTACGAGAAGTTCGGGTTCGAGTACTGCGAACCGTTCGCGGACTACCGACCCGACCCAAACAGCGCGTTCATGACGAGGAAGCTCTAGAAGATCTTGATCCACAGGACTTGTCCATCACTCGTAGATGCGCCGGATGCCGTAGAGGGTCAGCAACTCGCCGAAATTCCCGGCCCTGTAGAGAATTGAAATGCGCCTCCGCCCGGGTGGTCGTCAAGGGGCCGAAGGTGTTGGTGCTTCATCGGCTGGTCCTCACAACCGATGACTGCGCCCGCGAAGCTGGAAGCGTGGCCCAAGGTTTCCGGCTCTCGAGCAGGCACGTCATCACTCATGACAACCACGCTGCCGCCCGACCACCTCGACCAAAGACATAGGGGCCCCGGACGAACCACGGGGTGTTGTCCAGGCGTACGGTCCCATCGCTCAGGTACACGGCCCACAGGCTCTCGACCGGCGCCGGAGGCCAGCCACCCTCGTCCACTTCCATTCGGAAGTGAACCTTCACGTGGGCATCGCTGATGTTGCTCATCTCGGTGGGTCAACTGAGGCCCGCCACCGGGCGTCCGCCGTCTGAGCCCGGGACGGCGACAGGACAGCTCACAACGCCTTGAGGGCCTCACGAAGCTCGGCCTGCCGGTCCTGCGAGGGGACGTCCAGTGCGTGGAGCACCGCGATGGGCACCGCTCTGGGGTCCCGGTCAGCCAGGTCCAGCACCAAGTCCTGGACCTCCTCCCACACCGCACTGTGGGGAAAGCGTGCCAGCCAGGAGACTGCGCAGCGGAGCACGCCGGTACGCGCGTCGTCGGGCAGGTCGCTCCGAGGCAACAGGACGCTCAAGGCGCAGTAGCCGCTGGTGTGGCGGACGGGGCTCAGTCCGGTCAGCCAGTTCGCGAGAAGTGCGACCATCCGTGCGGTCTCGGCAGCGGGCAGGCCCGGACGCCGAAGCAGGGCGCGCGCCACGAACGGGGTGGGGCCGGGACCGTCCCCGTGCTTGCTCAGCCACTCCGCCGCTCCTCCGCGCAGCAGGAGTTCCCTGACCCGGCTCAGGTCGTCGAGCGCGAGCAGCACCTCGATGAGATTGCCCGCCTGCTCCTCCGTCGGGTGATCGCGCAGCCACTCGACAGCCTCGTCCACCAACTGTTCCCGTCGGTCGTCCGGAACCAGGTCGAGCCGGCGGAGAAGCGCGCTGAGCACCAGCCAGCGCTTGGCCGAGTCGGGAACCTCGTCCAGCCACTCCAACGTCCGTCCCAGAGTCGACGTGGCCACATCGGCAGAAAGGTCGGCGCGTACCAACAGCACCCACAACAAGCCGGGTTCCTGTTCGTGCCCCCGGAACTCGGTCAGCACGGTGTGGCCCAGGGCGAGGCACTCCGCGGCCCGGGACCCCAGGTCGGTTCGTTCGAGCAGAGCGTAGACGACGTTGTTGGCATGGCTGCTGGCGCTGTTGGTCCCGAGCCAGGTCACAGCCTGCGCGACGGCCCTGTCGCACAGTTCGGGAGCCAGGTCTCCGCGGTGGGCGAGGACTTCGGAAAGAGCGGCGGCGCCTGCCGAGGACTCCGGGTTGTCCCGCACCCACTCCAACGCACGCTCGGCGAGCACGGCGACATCGGCCAGGTCGAGGTCGGTGCGTTTGAGCAGGGCCTGCAGGTAGTAGGGCGCGCCCTCTTCCTCCAGCCAGTCCTCCGCCATCACGGCCAGTTCCCGGGAGGTCCGTCCGTCGACGTCCTCGGTGACGTTCTGGTGCCGCAGCATATGGCGGCGCAGCAACAGGGTGTTGAAGTTGTAGGGGTGATGGTCGAGCGCGTTGTGTATGTGCTTGGTGAGTGCCTCGCGCTCCTCGTCGGTCAGGGGCAGCGAAAGCATCATCCGGATGAGATAGCCGGCCGAACGCTGCCGGATGTGGCCGATCAGCCAGCCGAGGCTCGCCTCGATCAGCCGGCGCAGCGGTGCGGGGCGGCCACGATCCGGTTCCTTGGCCTGCGCGGGCAGGGTGGTGAGCATGCGTTGACACATCAGTCCGGTGGCCTGGGCACCCGGATGCGCCTCCACCCAGTCCAGTGAGAGCTCCCAGAGGCGAGCTGTTTCCCGCGAGACATCCTCAACAGCCTCGGACCGCTCCAGGAAATGACGCAGTTCCTCGAGTAGCCGATGTGCGTCGTCCTGGCCGAGCAGGCCCGGCAGCAACGCGAAAACACTGTCGCCCAGGTGTCGGCGCAGGGGTGCCCCGAGGAGGCCGGAGCCGCGAACCAGTTTACCCAGCAGGGCGACGGGTTTGCACTGGGGGTTACAGGCGACCCAGTCCAGGGCCAGCAGCACGGTCTCGGCCCGTGGCGCATGACCCCAGGTCTCCGGGGCGTCCGCGGGCCAGCGGTCGAGTGCCTCAGGCAGGTCGCGCAGCAGGAGCCGCGCGTCCCGCTGGTTCAGGTTTCCGTGCACCCAGGCCAGCGCAGCCCGGCAGACGGGCACCAGGATCTCCGGATCGGTCGGCTGGCATCGTTGCAGGGACTGGATGACGGCCGCCGCCGCGTCCACGAGGGGGTACTCGCGCAGCCATTCGAGCGCCTCGCGGACGGTGGTCTCTGTCACTGCGGGGTCGACACGGCGGTTGCCCAGGATGTTCGCCAGGGCGTAACCCGCCGCACTGGGCACCCCGCCACCGCGGCGGGTGTCGTCGAGCCATGCCAGGACCGTTTCCGCCATGCGCGTGGCGGTCTGTTCGTCGATGTCGCTGTAACCCACGGTTCGACTCAGAATCACCGGCGTGAGATCGTGCCCCGGATTCTCCCGGTGCCAGTTCATGACGTGTCCGCACAGCCGGAGGGCCTGCGCCGGCGTGAGGTCGAGCGAGGGTGGGCTCACCAGCGCTTTGAGGACGTAGGGGGCGCTCGGGAGAGGGGTGTGGCGCCCCAGCCACTGCAGACACCGGTCCACCGGGTCGTCGATCCCCGTGAAGACCTGCCGCCCGTCGAGCAGTGCCTGGAAGAGGAAACCCGCCTCCGGCAGGGCCTCGTGACGGAGCAGCCAGCGCCCTACGACTCTTTCCAGACGTCGCATCCGCTCCGTGCGCTGCCCCCCGGCCTCGCGGTGGTGACGCAGCAGGGCGCAGATGATCCGTCCTGCGGCCGGATCGCGTCGCTTCGCGGGCACGGCTTCTAGACGGTCGAGCGTCTTGTCGGTGACTTCGGCCGACTGCTCCGCGGTGAGCCGGTGGCCGAGGAGGGGGACCAGCACGAAGGAGGCTGAGCGGGAAGCGGGGTGGGCGGCAAGCCAGTGAAGGGCGTAGGCAACGGCGTCTTTGGCGTACTGCTCGTCCTTACGGACGACCTTGAGCAGTCGGTGCAGGACGCGGTAGGCGTCGCTGTTGTCCTTGGTCTCGGGTCGAAGGGCACCGCTCGGGCTTCGATCGGCGTTGAGGTCTCCCGCCAGCCAGACCAGAGCGATCCGCACTCTATCTCTCATCCGGTCGTCGTCGTGCCGATCGGTCAGTACTTCGGCCAGCAGTCGGGCCTGCCGACTGGGCGTGCTGGCTCCGAACCAGGGCTGGACGACGGCGTTCCACTCGGCCAGGACAGGTTCCCGCCACGGGGTGTGGTGCAGGAGTGTGTACAACGCCCGGCCGCTGTCGGGGCCGTCCAGCATTGCTCCGAGAGAGGCCGCGTGTTCGTGGACCCACTCGGCGCACACTGCGGCGACGGCCTTCTGGCGTGTGGCGTCGAACTGGTCGTGGGCGGCGGCGACCCGGGCTCCGAGCCAGCCCAGCGCACGGGGGTTCGCCGCGGCGACATCGAACAACAGCTGGGCCGCCCGTCGGTCGATCTCCTGTTGCCCCAGCGGGAAGAACACCTCGTTCAGGAGCACCGCGGGAAGCGTGGCCGTGACCGGCTCCAGCCGCCGCACGGCGACGTCCTGCCTGGCCGGGGCCGCGGAGTCGCGGCCTCTGCGGACGGTCGTCGGCCGCGAGGCGCTGAGGGTGAGGAGTCCGAGGTCGTGGACCAGTTCGTCGACGAACGCCTGGCCCGTCGGCAGTTCCCGGCTGCCGAGGGCCTCGATCGCGCGATCCGCGGTGCGGACGAGGGCTTCCTCGTCGGCGGGTGCGGTCGCGGCGACCGCGGCGAACACCAGCACCCGGGGCGCGGCCTCGGCACGGCTGAGCGGGTCCCGGGGAGGCATGGGGATCAGCCGTTGTCTCTGCAGCACCTGGCGCACATAGCGCCACTGGCGGCTCCCCACGACCACTCCCGGACTCGGCCCGCCGGCCTCGCGTATCGCGGCTTGTTCCTGGAGCGCGGCCGTCAGGGCAAATCCGGGCCGGCCACCGCAACGTTCCCGCATTTCCGTCATGCTGAGCTGGGCAAGGGCGTCCGGGGCCACGAGGCGAATGATGGCGTCGGCGATCCGAGCCCCGTACTCTGCGTCGAGCCGGACTCGCAAGGTCCGTGGCCCGCCGACCGACTGGCCCGGCCCTGTGCCGCCGGGCACCGCAGGGCCACCGCGGACGGTCACGAGCACGGCGAGGCGGGTGCCGGGTACGTCGTCGCCGGACGGGTGGCTGTCCCTTTCGTCCTCCGATCCGTCCTCCACCCGGTCCGTTAGACGGACCAGTTCCTCCTCAGTGAGGGCGATGGTGTCCGGGTTGTCGAGGACCACCAGAGTGCGGGTCCCGGAGGTGACCCGGCTCAGTACCGCCTCCGTCAGCGACCCGTCCCGGCCCGGGAGGGTGGGGTCGCGCCGGTCCAGATCGGCGGTGAGCACCTGCCAGTCGGCGGCCTGTGCGCGCAGTGCTGTTTCGTAGCACAAGCGGCTCATCCCGGATCCGGGCGGCCCGGCGAGCTGGACGACCGTACGCCCCCCGCGCAGCAGGCCGAAGATGCGGTCGGGCGAGGTGTCGTCATCCGGGTCGTGGAAGACGGGGCGCTGGGCCGCGCCGTGGCGGAAGTCGTAGGGTGCGAGGCGCTCGTCCACCGGTTCGTCGGGCAATGGCCGGGGCAGCACGCCGTGATCCCAGCGGGCGGTGCAGATGTCGACACCGAAATGGATCTCCTTCTCGGCCAGGATGCGTCGGCCCAGGTCGACGGCGTGGTCGAAGCTCAGCAGTCCGTCGGTGCGCAATGCGTGGTCGAGGCCCTGCGAGGAACGGGTGACCTCTGCGAACCCCGTGCAGTCGACCGGCAGCAGATGTCCGTCCGCGACCAGGCGACGGATCTGGTCCGGCTCGAGCAGGCCGTCCTGGGCGAGGGCGGCGGCACGTCCTGGGCGGTCGGGCACATCGTGGTCGCGGCTTTCGTGCGTGGTGGAGACCAGGACCAGGGCATGCCCCTGGACGACGGCGAGGTAAGGAATCAGTCCGCGTACCAGGAGCATTCCCGCGTAGAGCAGGGACAGGTCGAGGCAGGTGCCCGACCGTGCGTCGGTGAGCAGCCGTCTCGGGTCGCGCACCACCTGTCGGCCGACGGCCCGGGGGTCGAAAGGCGCGCTGCCGTCGTAGGTGAGCCGCTGGCGGGCCAGGGTGTCGTAGGCGGACGCGGCGATCGTTCGCCGGGCCCGAGGGGCCTGCGGTACCTCGGAGGGGGCGTCGCCGTGCGGGGTGGTGATCCAGCGTCCGGGCGCGTCGACGACGAAGGAGGCCAGAGAGACCCGCTCGGCCCGGACCCACTCCCAGCTCATGGCGCCTCCGATGCCAGGACGCCGTCGGCCGGTCCGCCCGCGGAGAAGGGTCCTGTGACCCGGAAGACCTCGCTCACCGGGTCCGGCCGTGGGCCGACGCCGCACGGGGCGACGGTCATCCGGTAGAGCCCGGGGGCGAGATCCCGAGCCAGGAGGGCCCAGCCGTCACCATCCGGTACGACGTCGGCCTCCCGTGTTGCGAGCCCGCCCTGCCCCTGGGGAACGCCCTCTTCCGCAAGCTGTTCCACCATCGCCCTCACGCCCTCGGGCGCCTCGGCGCCGGCGGGCGTGACGTCGGCCAGCACCGGTTCCCCGTGGGCGTATTCGTAGGCCACCTCCAGCGTCAGTCCACAGGCGGGTACTGCATCCAGCGGGTCCGCCGACTCGTCGGGCTCCCCGCGCAGTTCCTCCAGCCCATGAGCCTGAGTGAAGGTCAGGCGCCCCAGCATCTCGCGCGTGAGGCGCTCGTGGGAGGGCAGCGAGCCGTGGCGCCCGGCGCCGATCGTCCCCTGAAAGTCCAGGGACTGCTCGACAGGGACGGCCGAGGCCAGGGGGACCGTACCGTCACCGTGCAGCGCGGGCTCACCGAGCCAATGTGTGGAGCCGGGGGCCGGGCTGCGCAGCAGCCGCAGAGTCTCCCCGCCCGGATCTGCGGGCACCACCTCCGCCGACTGCCACGTACGCTGAAAGGTTCCGGCCAAGGTCATGTGCTGATACGACGGCGCCCCGTGCTGCCGATCCACGGCGTATGTGATCTCCCGTAGAAAAACCAGCCCGTCGCGCGCTCTCTCGGGATCGATACCGGGCAGCACGGGAGCCTCGGCCGGGCGGTACCACTCTCCTGCATGGCACACCGCCGGGTACATGGGCAGCAACTGGTGGACGGAGGGCAGGGAGCGGATCAGCGGGCGCAGGGATCGGCGTAACGCACCCGGGCCGTCGGCGAGCCAGCCGAGTGTTTTGACCGCCCCGCGGTGCGGTGTGCCGAAGGTGACCAGGATCCGGCATTGATCGCGGCCACCAAGGACCTCCAGCCAGTACCTGGCCACCAGGCCGCCCATGCTGTGAGCCAGCAGAATGACCCTGGCTTCCGCATATCCGGTGGCCGCGCGCCAGTTATGCAGACGCTCCGCCACGAACTCGCCGAGCGCTTCGGCACTGATCCGGTTGTCCAGGCGCCAGTCATAGGGAAATTCAAGCAGGTTGCCGCCCGCCCCGGAGACGACCTGGAAACGCTCGGAAAGCCGCCATCGAAGTGTCCCGTACCCGCCGTGGCGGAGCATTCCCGCGATCACCTGTGCGGACCTGATCATGACCGTCGCGGTGACGGGTCCGTCCTGGGAGTCGTTTCGCGGGTCGAGCGACGAAATAGGGGCAAGACCCGCAGAGGGTGGCCAGATCCGGTGTCCGTCGCGGAAGAGGGCGCTGCCCATCAGCCCAGGAACCACGATCACCAAGTCCCGTAAGGGAAGACGTCTGTCCAAGCCCAACACCCCCGTGTATCGCCTGCAACTCCACCGCTGCAACCCCTCGATACCAGTGAGAGCCTGCGCCCGGTCCCGTCCTGCGCTGCGCATGATACGGAGAAGCGATGATACCCGGATGGATTACACAAAAACCCCGGCCGGAACCGCGCACTCACGGCATCGACGGGACTTGTCCCAAGGCCAGGTAGTTAACGTTTTCGGATGTCCCGCAAGGGGTGGGGTCCATGCGGTGCGGGACGCCGAATTGCACCCTTGCCTAGAGCACACTCCACGCGACTAGCGTGCAGTCCATGAAGTACACGCAACTTGGACGCACGGGCCTCAAGGTCAGCCGGCTCGTCCTCGGCACCATGAACTTCGGTCCGCAGACCGACGAGACCGACAGCCACGCGATCATGGACGCCGCGCTGGAAGCCGGCATCAACTTCTTCGACACCGCGAACATGTACGGCGGGGGCGAGAACAAGGGCCGTACCGAAAGCATCATCGGCAACTGGTTCGCGAAGGGCGGCGAGCGGCGCGACAAGGTCGTCCTCGCCACCAAGGTGTACGCCGACATGCGCCCGGAGGGCGCGGTGTGGCCCAACCACGAGAAGCTGTCGGCGGTGAACATCCGGCGCGCCGTGGACGCGTCCCTCAAGCGGCTCCAGACCGACTACATAGACGTCTACCAGTTCCACCACATCGACCGGGACACCCCGTTCGATGAAATCTGGCAGGCCATCGACGTACTGGTCCAGCAGGGGAAGGTCCTCTACGTCGGGTCCTCCAACTTCCCGGGCTACAAGATCGCCCAGGCCAATGAGACAGCCGCCCGTCGCGGCGGCACCATCGGCCTCGTGAGCGAGCAGTGCCTCTACAACCTGTACGAGCGCCGCGCCGAGATGGAGGTCATACCGGCCGCGCAGGAGTACGGACTTGGCATCATCCCGTGGTCGCCGCTGCACGGCGGTGCGCTCGGCGGTGTGCTGAAGAAGCAGGTCGAGGGGGGTCGGCGCAGCGAAGGGCGAGCCGCCGGCGCCATGTCCGGCCCCGAGGTGCACGCGAAGATCCAGGCGTACGAGGATCTGCTCGACAAGCACGGTCTGGAGCCCGGTGAGGCCGCCCTGGCCTGGCTGCTCACCCGTCCTGGTGTGACCGGCCCGATCGTCGGCCCGCGCACGGCGGAGCAGCTCGAATCCGCTCTGCGGGCAGTCGAGTTGGATCTGAGCGAGGAACTGCTGGCCGGGCTGGACGAGATCTTCCCGGGGCCGGGACCGTCTCCGGAGGCCTTCGCCTGGTAGTGGTCGCCGGCCGCATTCGTTCGCAGTCGCTGCCACCGTCGTCGGGACGGGGGCAGCGCTCGGCGCTCACCACGCCCGGCAGTTGGGTGACCCGGCGGTCTCCACCGTAGCGGACTGAACGCACGTCGGCCCTGGGGACGTCCGCGGCCTTGCGGCTCAGCTCGTCCCCAGGGCGTCGGGCGACTACGCCGTGGCGAGTACCTGGACGGTGTCGCCCACGGTGTCCGCCACTTCCTTCCACTCGGTGAGGGAGATCGTCAAGGGGGGCAGGAGCTTCAGTACATGCCCCGACCCCGAAGCCTCGGCGACGATGCCGGCGCGGAACAACGCCTCCCGTATCCGTTCGGCCGTCCCCGGAGCGGGGAATCTCAGTCCGCTCATCGCTCCCTTGCCGACGACTTCGGCGGCGCCCACCGGGAGTGCGTCGGTGATGCCCGCGAGGCTGGTGCGGATTGCGGCGGCCAGTTCGGCGGCGTGGTCGGTGAAATGCGGGTCGGTCCAGTGGTCCAGTGCCGCGGAGCCCGCCACGAAGGCGAGGTTGTGGCCGCGGAACGTGCCGTTGTGCTCGCCGGGGGCCCAGCAGTCGATCTCGCGCCGGATCAGCAGTGCCGCCATCGGCAGTCCCATTCCGCTGAGGGACTTCGACAGGCAGACCATGTCGGGGCGGAGTTCGGGGGCGTCCTCGAAGCTGAAGAAGGTACCGGTGCGTCCGCAACCCGCCTGGATGTCGTCCACGATGACCAACGTGCCGGAGGCGTCGGCGAGTTCGCGGATCCGGGCCAGCCACGCGCGGGGAGCGGTGTGCAGTCCGCCCTCGCCCTGGACCGTCTCCAGCAGGACCGCGGCGGGCGGAGGCGTCGCCGCGCCCGGGCCGAGTGCGTGTTCCAGGGCGGCGAACGGATCGGGCTCGGCCGCGTCGCCGTACGGGAGGATCGTGACGTCGGTCAGGGGTACGCCCGCCGCGCCGCGCAGCAGCGGGGAGGTCGTGGCGGCGAGGGCGCCGAGGGACGCGCCGTGGAAGCCTCCGGTGAAGGCGATCACCTCGGTACGCCCGGTGACTTTGCGGGCCAGCTTCAGGGCGGCCTCGACGGCGAGCGTTCCGGCCGGTCCGGGGAACTGGACGACGTGGTCGCCGAGGCCGCGTGGCTCAAGGACGAGGCTGGTGAACCGCTCCAGGAAGTCAGCCTTGGCCGTGGTGTGCAGGTCCAGGGACTGCACCGGGCCGCCGGCCGTGAGGTAGGCCGTCACCCGTTCGACGATCTCGGGCGGGTTGTGGCCGTAGTTGAGCGAGCCGGCCCCGCACAGCAGGTCCACATAGCGGCGCCCTGAGGTGTCCCACAGGTGGTGGCCGGCGGCTCGTTCGAAGACCACCGGGAAGTCACGGCAGTAGCTGCGTACGTTCGACTCACGACGTTCGAACACCGCCAGGGGCGTCCGGTCGGTCTCGGCCATGTCAGCACGTACCTTTCAAGTCAGCGGTTCTCGTACCGCGTCGCGGGCCGAAGCCACATGGGGCGTTCACTTGACCAGCACCATTCCGTCACCGGGACGGTGGTCGCGGGAACGGCGCAGGTTGCTGAAGGCGAAGGTCCGCTGGAGCCAGCGGTCGCGGCCGTCGTAACGCGGGGTGAAGGCGGAACGGCCGTGCAGGGTGATCCTGTTGTCGACGACCGCGAGGTCGCCGGGGCGCAGCAGCACCCCGGTGTACGTGCGGTGCGCTACCCCGGCCAGTTTGGCGAGGGCGGCTCGGCCTTCGGGGGTCACCGCCTTGGTGGCCGCCTCGTCGAAGCACCAGTCGGGGTCGTCCGGGTCGCCGGTGAGCACAGCATGCGCGGTGCCTTCACCGGCCGGGCCGAAGGAGGGCGGTGCCTCGGTGATGTACTCGGGCCTGCCGAGCGCCTCGCGGGTGCCGGGTGTCAGCAGCGGCAGGACGCGTCGGGCGCAGCTGGTGCGCAGTTCGGCGACGCTCTCGTGGTCGGGGCGCAGGCACAGCAGCATCACGTGGTCGGGCCGGTGGGGGTGGAAGGCGTTCTCGGTGTGAAAGGTGAGTTCGACCGAGCCGACGTTGCCCTGGACCTTCTCCTGGCCCGGCACCGGCACCACGTCCTGGACGAGGGCACCGGACTTCTCCGCCGCGAACGCGGCCGGGTCGCCGAGCCCGGCCGCGAACAGCAGCAGCATCGCCGCGGGCAGGGACGGGCCGTGCTGGACCGAGTCCTTCACCATGGGGGTGGGCGGCAGGTGCACGGCACCGATGGGGAGCCTCCTGAGGACGAGGGCGCCGTCGGGGCCGGAATGCCTGCGGAACTCCCGGACGGTGCGCCGTATTTCGGCGGGGACGTCCTCCCAGGCGTGCCGGGCGAGGGCCACCCATGCCGGGTCGTCGACCCGGTCGTTCGCCTGGTCCAGCAGTTCCGCCGCCACCTGGCCGAGCCGGGCCAGGGTGGGGGCGTCGTACCGCACCGTGCCGTCGGCGTTCGCCGGGGCGTACGGTGCCTGCGTCGTGTCGACGCTGCTCACGTGTGTGTTCCCTTTCGTCCGCTGCGTCCGCTTCACTCGCCCATGGCCCGGACGAGGCTCTTGGGGCGCAGGTCGGTCCACTCGCGCTCGACGTATTCCAGGCAGGCAGTGCGGCTGTCCGGGCCGAAGACGGTTGTCCAGCCGGAGGGAACGGCGATGAAGTCGGGCCACAGCGAGTGCTGGCCTTCGTCGTTGGTCAGGACCCGGTAGGCGCCGTCGGGGTTCTCGAAGGGGTTGGTCATGTCGGGTCGGTGGTCCTTTCGGGAGCCGGGAGGCGCTTCGCCTGCCGGTGTGGGAGGTCGGGCCACGGTTTTGGCCGGTGGTCCGGGTGGTGTGGCCGCTCATCAGGAACTCGCGCCGGCCGACGGACGGTTCGAGTGGCGGAGGGATGCTCGGAGGAAGCCGGGCCACGGAGGTCGGTTCGTGCGGCTCGCCTCACCGTTCGACGAAGTCCCAGTAGCGGGAGATCGCTGCCTCGTCGATGTCCGGGATCGCGACCGCCAGATCCCGCAGGCGCTGGAGCGTCCTGTCGTTCTCGAACTCCAGGGTCGGCCGCCGTGGGTCCGGCGTGTTCCTCGCGTGCTCTTCGAGGTACGCCCGGTAGGGCAGGATCGGCAGGTTCTGTCCCCGTTCGCCGGCGCGCCGCAGGCGGTGCAGCCACTCGGTGAGCGGGACCGCTTCGGAGACCGTCCCGTGCCTGCGGCCGTAGCCGCTCATGAAGACATCGGCTCCGACCCTTCGCGGGTGGTGGAGGTGGTGCGCACAGCCCGTTCCCGTCCCGGTCAGGATCAGCCCCACGACGGCGCGGGCCAGGACATCGACGGGGAGCAGAGCTTCCTCCAGATCCGGTCCGACCGGATGGCAGCCGAGCGCGGCGCAACTGGTGAGCAGTCGGGAGAACATGTCGTCCGGACTGACCGCGCCGGTCGAGGTGTGCGCCCAGATGCGGCCGAGCCGGTGGACGGAGCCGGCGGCGCCCCGTTCGAAGGCACGCTCCACGAGCCGGTCGGCGACCCATTTGCTCGCCGCGTACCCGTTTCCGAACGGGTGTTTCTCACCGTCGGTCGATGAATCCTCCGTGACCAGCCGGGAGTCCTGGCCGAGGGTGAACACACCCAGGGTGGAGAGGTGGTGAATCGCTTTCGGCCGGCCTTCGGCGGCCAGGCGCAGCAGGGTCCGGGTGCCCTCCACGTTGGCCGGTTTCAGCCGGGTGTACGGCGAGAGGTGATGGACGTGTGCGCCGCTGTGGACGATCGTGTCGACCCGTTCGCGCAGCCTCGCCCAGTCCGCGGGTTCGAGGCCGAGGTCGACTGCCGCCAGGTCCCCCCGGACGACATTCAGCCGCGGATCCGGCGTCGGCCCGAGGTCGATGCCGTAGCGGCGCAGCGCCCCGGTCAGCCGTTCGCCCGCCTCGGCGTCGGTCCGCGCACGGACGAGGCAGTGCACGCGCGCCGATGTGCGGTGCAGCAGCTCGGTCAGGAGGAAGGCGCCGACGAACCCCGTGGCCCCGGTCAGCAGGATCTCTTGAGGAACACCTGCGTGCGGGTCGGCATGCCGCACGTCGGGAGGGCCGAGGGGAGATGTGCCGGACGTGAAGCGCAGGGCGGGACTCAGCTCGGCTTCCGAGTCCGGCACCCACGACGAAGCGTGCGGGCCGCCCTCCGTGAGGTGGCGGGCCAGTCCCGCCGGGGTGGGTGCTTCGAGTAGCGCCGACAGGCTGAAGCGGACCGCCAGCGTCTCACCGATGCGGTCGGCCAGGCGGACGGCGAGCAGGGAGTGGCCTCCCAGCGCGAAGAAGTCGTCGTCGGCGGAGACCTCGGGCACGCCCAGCGCCTCGGCGAACAGCCCGCACAGCAGGGCCTCCCGTTCGGTCCGCGGCGCCCGGCCGGTGCCGGCGGCGGTGTCCGGCGGGGCGGGCAGTGCCCTGCGGTCCAGTTTGCCGTTGGCGTTCAGCGGGATCGCGTCGATGTCGACGAACGCGGACGGTACGAGGTGAGCGGGCAGGACGGTGGCGAGCCGGACCTTCAACTCATCGGCGGCCAGCGGTGTTTCGGTCACGAGGTACGCCACCAGCCGTTGGTCGCCGGGACGGTCCTCGCGCGCGATGACGGCGGCTCGCGCGACCCCGTCGAGCGCGGTCAGCGCGGCCTCGATCTCACCTGGCTCGATCCGGTATCCCCGGATCTTGACCTGGCCGTCCACGCGTCCGGCGTACTCCAGCACCCCTGCGCGGTTCCAGCGGGCCCGGTCGCCCACCCGGTACATCCGGGTGCCGGGCGAGCCGTACGGGTCGGCGACGAAGCGCTCGGCACTCTGGCCGGGCCGTCCGGCGTAGCCGCGGGCGAGTCCGGCGCCGGCGAGGTACAGCTCGCCCCACACACCGTCGGGGACGGGCTGGAGACGCTCGTCGAGGACGTACACGCGGGCGCCTCCGATGGGGCGGCCGATGGGCACCGGCCCCGCCCCCAGCGCGTCGTGCGGTTCGAGCCGGTGCACGACACAGCCGACCGTCGCCTCCGTGGGGCCGTACTCGTTGATCACCACGGCTTCGGGGTGCCGCTCGCGCCACGTCTGGAGGGCGGTGCCGTCGAGTGCCTCGCCGCCGATGACCAGGTTCCGGGCGTCGCTGACGCGGTCGGGCAGCGACGCCAGCAGCCGCAGATGGCTCGGGGTGACCTTGAGCAGGCCGGGGGTCGGCGTGTCCTCGTCCAGTTCGCCGAACCGCACCCGGCCACCCGTGACCAGCGGCGTGAACAGCGTGGTCACCGGCATGTCGAAGGCGAGGGAGGTGTGCACCAGGGACTCGCCGGACGCGGCCGGGTACATCACCGCGGCCTCGTTCAGATAGGCGGCGAGCGACCCGTGTTCGACGACCACTGCCTTCGGGCGGCCGGTCGATCCGGAGGTGTGGATCAGGTAGGCGGCCTGGTGGGGGTGGACCCGGACGCCCGGGGCACCGTCCGCGAGGGTGTCCTCAGCGGTGCTGAGCGTGTCCTCGGTGAGCACGATCGTGGCGCCCGCGTCGGCGATCAGAGCGTCGATCCGCGCCCGCGGGTCGGCGGGGTCGACCGGCAGATAGGCCGCCCCGGTCTTCAGGACCGCGAGCAGCGCCACGACCACGTCCGGGCGGCGCGGCAGCACCACCGCGACGACCGTCTCCGGTCCGGCCCCGAGCCCGGTCAGGTGCCGGGCGAGCCGGTCGGCTCGGCGGTTCAGCTCGTCGTACGTCAGCTCCGTGTCGTCCGCGACGACGGCCACGGCGTGCGGGGTGCGCGCCACCTGTGCCTCGAACATCTCCGGCAGCGACGCCTGCGGCAGCGGCGGGGTGGTTTCGTTGCGCCGGACGACCAGCTCCTCGTGTTCTGCGGGAGTGAGCACGGACAGGGCGTGCAGGGGACGGGCCGGGTCGGTCGTCACCTCGTCCAGGAGACGCAGATAGCGGGTGGCGACGTCCTCGGCGGTGGCGCGGTCGAACAGGTCCGAGGCGTACTCGACCGATCCGGACCAGCCGCCCTCGCCGCTCTCGGTGAGCGTCAGCGACAGGTCGAACTTGGCGAGGTCGCCGTGCAGGTCTTCGACGGTCACCTCAAGTCCGGGCAGCGTGGGTGCGACCGTCTCCTGATTGACCGTCAGCATGACCTGGAACAGGGGGTGCCGGGAGCGGGAGCGCGCCGGGTTGAGGGCCTCGACCAGTTGCTCGAACGGAACGTCGGAGTGGTCGTACGCCGTCACGTCCGTCGCTCGTACCCGGTCGAGGAGTTCCTCGAACGTGGGGTCGCCGGAGGTGTCGGCGCGCAGCACCAGCGTGTTGGCGAACAGCCCGACGAGGTTTTCGAGCGCGGTGTCCGGGCGGCCCTCCACGGGCGTTCCGATCACGATGTCGTCGCCGGCGCCCAGCCGGGTCAGCAGGGTGACGAGTGTGGCGTGCAGCACCATGAAGGCGCTGGCGCCCCGGTCGCGGCCGAGCGCGTCGACCTGGCGGCGCAGTCCGGCAGGCACCGTGAAGGGCACCGCTCCCCCGCGCCGGGACGCGACGGCGGGCCGGGGCCGGTCGGCGGGCAGTTCGAGCTGGTCGGGGATCCCGGCCAGCTCCCTCGTCCAGAAGTCGAGCCGTTCTGCGGGCAGTTCCCGCTCCCACAGCGCGTAGTCGGCGTACTGCACGGGCAGCGGAGCCCAGTCGGGGGCGCGGCCGGCGAGGCGGGCGGCGTAGGCCGTGGAGAGGTCTTCGGCGAGGGGCCGCATGGACCCACCGTCACCCGCGATGTGGTGCAGGAGCAGGAGCAGGACGTGTTCACGTGCCCCGTCGGTGAACAGCGCAGCCCGGATCGGCAGTTGGTGGTCCAGGGAGAACGGCGTCCGGGCGGCCTCCGCCACCCCCGCGTCGAAGTCGGCCGGGTCGAACGAGCGGACCGTGAAGCGCGGCTGCGTGTCGACGACGACCTGGTGCGGCCCCTGGGGTGCCTCGGCGATGACCGTGCGCAGCACTTCGTGGCGACTCACCAGGTCGCCGAAGGCGGCCCGCAGGGCGTCCGGGTCGAGGGTGCCGGCCATCCTGAGGACGACGGGGATGGTGTACGTCTGCGAGGGGCCGTCGAGCCGGTCGAGGAACCACATCCGGCGCTGGGCCGCCGACAGGGGTACCAACTCGGGCCGTTCGCGCCGGACGAGCGGGGGCCGGAAGGGGGTCTGCGTCGGGCGGTCCGACAGCAGTTCCGCGAGGCCGGCGACGGTCGCGTGTTCGAAGACCTCCCGGACGGACAGCTCCACTCCGAGGCCGACCCGGATCCGGTTGACCAGCCGGGCGACGAGCAGGGAGTGGCCGCCGAGGCGGAAGAAGTCGTCGTCTGCGCCGACCTCGGGCACTCCGAGGACGGTGGCGAAGAGGTCTGCCACCCGGCGTTCCGTGCCCTCGGCGGGTGGCCTGCCCGGCCTCTCGGCGGTGCGACCGGGCGCGGGCAGCGCCCTGCGGGCGATCTTGCCGTTGGCGGTCAGGGGCAGGGTCTCCAGCACGACGAACGCGGCCGGGACCATGTAGTCGGGCAGGACCCGCGCCGCTGCGGCGCGCAGAGCGGCCAGGTCCGCCGGGTGGCCCTGTTCCGGTACGACGTAGGCGACGAGGCGCTTGTCGCCGGGGGCGTCCTCGCGGACGACCACGGCGGCGGCGTCGATGCCCGGCCGGGCCGTGAGGACGGCCTCCACCTCGCCGAGTTCGATGCGGAATCCGCGGATCTTCACCTGGTCGTCCACGCGGCTGACGAACTCCAGCCGCCCGGCGGCCGTCCAGCGGGCCAGGTCGCCCGTGCGGTACATCCGGGACCCGGGCGGGCCGAACGGACTGGCGACGAACCGTCCGGCGGTCAGGCCGGGGCGGCCGTGGTAGCCGCGGGTGACCAGGTCGCCCGCGACGTACAGTTCGCCGGCGGTGCCGACGGGTGCCGGGCGCAGCAGCGCGTCCAGCACGTACATCTGCGTGTTCCAGGCAGGGGTGCCGATGGTGATGACGCCGGGCGGGACGGGGTCGCCGGGTTCGATGCGGAACAGGCTGCAGCCGATGGTCGTCTCGGTCGGGCCGTACTCGTTGAGGACGGTCACTCCTGGGTGCCGGGTGCGCCAGGCGTCCAGCACGTCGCCGAGGAGGGACTCGCCGCCCAGGACGAGCTGTCCGCCCGGTGAGTACTCCTCGGGGACCACGCCCAGCAGGTGCAGATGGCTGGGGGTGGCCTTGACGAAGTCGGGCCGGGTGACGCGCGCGTCGGGGTCGGGGCCGCTCGCGTTCCAGCCGACCAGTTCGACGGTGCCGCCGGAGATCAGCGGGCCGAACATGCCGGTCGCGGTGAGGTCGAAGGAGACCGGCGAGTGCACCAGGACGCGTCGGCGCAGGCTCTCGTACTCGTGGGTCGCCCACGCCAGATAGGCGACCAGCGAGCGGTGTTCGACGACGACCGCCTTGGGCCGGCCGGTGGAGCCCGAGGTGAAGATGACGAACGCGGCGTGTTCGGGCCGCCGGACGACAGCGGTGAGCGGGCCGGCCGCCCGCTCCGCGATCGCGGGATCGTCCGTGAGCACGACCGGGGCATCCGTCGACGAGTGGACGGCCGCGGCCAGTTCGGCCGTGGTGACCACGGCGACCGGCGCGATGTCCGCCAGCATGAAGGCGAGCCGGTCGGCCGGGTGGGCCGGGTCGAGCGGCAGATAGCCGGCGCCGGTCTTCAGGGCGGCGAGCAGCGTCACCGGGATGTGTTCGGACACCGGCATCAGCACGGCGACGTAGCGCTCCGGACCGGCCCCCAGGCCGATCAGGTGCCGGGCCAACCGGTCGGCGCGATCGTCGAGTTCGGCGTACGACAGTTCCGTGTCGCCGAAGACGACGGCGGGCTCGTCCGGGGTGCGGGCGGCCTGGGCCTCGACCAGTTCGGTGAGGGTCCGGGACGGCACCGCGTGGTCGGTGGAGTTCCACTCGGTGAGCAGCAGTCGCCGCTCGTCCGCTTCCACGACGTCGAACTCCCCGACGGGGCGGCCGGGTTCGGCGGTGACGGCGGTGAGCAGGCGGGTGAAGCGCTCGGCGATGCGGGCGGCGGAGTCGCGGTCGAACAGGTCGGTGGCGAACTCCAGGAGCCCGTGCACCCCGCCCTCGGGCCGCTCGGTGAGGAAGAACGACAGGTCGAACTTGGCGGCGGGCGAGGCGACCGGCCGCACGCGCGCGGTGAGGCCGGGCAGGTCGACGGCGAGGTCGAGGGCGGCCTGCTGGTCGGCGTTGTTGAAGTTGAGGCCGGTCTGGAACAGCGGGTGCCGGGCGGTGGAGCGCGCCGGGTTGACCACCTCCACGACCCGCTCGAACGGCACGTCCTGGTGCGCGTAGGCGGCCAGGTCGGCGGCCCGCACCCGGCGCAGCACCTCGGTGAAGCCGGGGTCGCCGGTCAGGTCGGTGCGCAGGACGAGGTTGTTGGCGAAGAAGCCGACCAGGGGTGTCAGGGCGTCGTCCGTGCGGCCCGCCACCGGTGAGCCGATCACGATGTCGTCGCCCGCGCCGAGCCGGTGCAACAGGGTGGCCAGAGCCGCGTGTACAACCATGAAGACCGTCGTGTGGTGTTCGCGGGCGAGCCGGACGAGGGCCTCGTGGACCTCGGGCGCGACCGTGAAGGGCACGGTGTCGCCGCGGTGGGTGGGCACAGCGGGCCGGGGCCGGTCGAAGGGCAGCTCCATCTGCTCGGGCAGCCCGGTGAGCGTCGTCCGCCAGTGGTCGAGCTGACGGGACAGGGCGCTGTCCGGGTCGTCTGCCTCACCCAGCGAGCGCCGCTGCCAGAGCGCGAAGTCGGCGTACTGCACGGGCAGTTGCGCCCAGGTGGGCTCCTCTTCCCGGCTCCGGGCCGCGTACGCGGTGGCGAGGTCGCGGGCGAGCGGGGCCATGGAGGCGCCGTCGCCGGCGATGTGGTGCAGGACGAGGAGCAGCACGTGCTCGCCCGCGCCGAGGTCGAACAGGGTGGCGCGCCACGGGGGTTGGACGGAGAGATCGAAGGGAGTGCGGACCGCGTCGGCGACGCGCTCTTCGAGGACGCCCTCGTCGACGCGGACGACGGTCATCGGCGGCACGGAAGGCAGGACCACCTGGTGGGGGCCGTGCTCGTCCTCGGCGAAGACCGTACGCAGTGCCTCGTGCCGCAGGGCCAGGTCGTCCAGGGCGGCGGTGAGCGCGGCCACGTCGAGGTCACCGGTCAGCCGCAGCGCGACGGGCAGGTTGTACGTCGCGGACGGGCCCTCGAAGCGGTGCAGGAACCACAGCCGTTCCTGGGCGTACGACAGCGGCAGGCGCCCCTCACGCGGCTGTGCGGTGACGCCGCCGCGGCGCGGTCCGCTCCCGGCGAGCCGGGACGCGAGCTTCGCCACTGTCGTCGCCTCGAACAGCACCGACAGTTCGAGGTCGACGTCCAGCGCGGCCCGGATACGGCCGGCCAGCCGGGTCACCAGCAGGGAGTGGCCGCCGAGCGCGAAGAAGTCGTCGTCGATGGAGACCTCGCCCACCTGGAGCACCTCGGCGAACAGCCCGCACAGGATCTCCTCCTGCGGGGTGCGCGGCCCGCGCCCGGAGGCGTGGGTCTGCTCCGGGACGGGCAGTGCCCTGCGGTCGAGCTTGCCGTTCGGGGTGAGCGGCATGGTGTCCAGCTCGACGATCTGGGCCGGGACCATGTACTCCGGCAGCCGTGCCGTGAGCCGGTCGCGCAGTTCTTCGGCGTCGACCGGGACACCTTGGGCCGCGGGCACGACGTATCCGACGAGCCACTGCCCGTGCACGGCCGCGGCGGCCTGGGCGACGGCCGGGTGGTCGGCCAGCGCGTCCTCGATCTCGCCGAGTTCGACGCGCAGGCCGCGCAGCTTGACCTGGTTGTCGGCGCGGCCGAAGTACTCCAGTTCGCCGTCCACCGTCCAGCGCACCACGTCCCCGGTGCGGTACATCACCGACCCGGGCGGTCCGTACGGGCTGGCGACGAACCGTTCGGCGGTCAGAGCGGGCCGGTCCAGGTAGCCGCGGGCCAACTGGACGCCCTCGACGTACAGTTCGCCGGGTGCCCCGGGGGCGACCGGCGCCAGTGTCGCGTCGAGCACGTAGGCGCGGGTGTTGGCGACGGGCCCGCCGATCAGCACGGTCTCGGTGCCGGGCGGCGCGACCCAGGCGGTGACGTCGACGGCGGCCTCGGTGGGACCGTAGGCGTTGAGAAGCACGGCGGCCTTGTTCTCCGCGTGCTCGTGGAAGCGGCGGACCAGCTCGGCGGGCAGGGCCTCGTCGCCGGAGACGACCAGACGTACGGAGCCCGGCAGCCGGGTCTCGGCGAGATAGGCGCCGAGCATGGACGCGCTGAGGTGGACGACGGCCACGGAGTCCTCCCGCATCAGCCGCTCCAGCTGGAGCGGGTCGCGGTGGGCCTCGGGGCGGGCCACGACGAGGGTGCCGCCGTACATGAGGGTCCAGAAGACCTCCCACACCGACACGTCGAAGCTGACCGCAGTGGACTGCAGCACCCGTTCCCCGGCGGCGAGCCGGTGGTCGCGCTGCATCCAGTACAGGCGGTTCGCCATGCCCGCGTACGTGTTGACGGTGCCCTTGGGGCGGCCGGTGGAGCCCGAGGTGTAGATGACGTACGCGGAGTTGTCGCCGCGGGCCGTCACCCCCGGGTTCTCCGCGGGCTCTCCGGCGTCGGGGGTGATCCGCTCGAAGCCGTCGACGTCCCGGTCGGAGATCAGCAGCCGGGCGGCGGAGTCGGCGAGGATGTACGCGATCCGGTCGGCCGGGTAGCCGGTGTCGATGGGCACGTACGCGGCGCCCGCCTTGAGCACCGCCCACAGGGCCACCATCAGGTCGACCGAGCGCGGCAGCAGCACGGCGACCCGTGACTCGGGCCCGACACCCCGCTCGCGCAGCGCGTGGGCGAGCCGGTTCACCCGGGTGTTGAACTCGCCGTAGGTGAATCGCTCTTCCTCGAAGCGGACGGCTTCGGCGTCCGGGTGCCGGGCCGCGTGCCTCTCGAACAGTTCCACCACCGGCATCTGGTCGTCGAACCGTACGGCGGTGTCGTTCCAGCCCTCCAGCACCAGGGCGCGTTCGTCGGCGTCGAGCACGTCGACCTGGGACAGCCGCAGCGCCGGGTCGGCGGTGACGGTCTCCAGGACACGGACGAAGCGGGCCGCGAAGCTCTCGGCCGTGCGCCGGTCGTACAGGTCGGTCGTGTACTCCAGGCGGCACAGCAGCCCGTCGCCCTCGACATGGCAGTCGAAGTGCACGTCGAACTTGGAGGTACCGCTGGTCACCGGTCCGGGTTCGGCGCGCACGCCGGGCAGGTCGATCCGGGCCTCGGTGAGGTCCAGCCAGGCCAGCATCACCTGGAAGAAGGCGGCCCGGGACCGGGACCGCTCCGGGTTCAGCTCCTCCACCAGGCGTTCGAACGGCACCCCTTGGTGCGCGTAGGCGGCCAGCCCGGTTTCGCGGACGCGGTCCAGCAGTTCCTCGAAGCGGGGGTCGCCGGAGGTGTCGAAGCGGTAGACGAGGGTGTTGATGAACACGCCGACCACGTCGTCGAGCACCGAGTCGGGCCGGTCGGCGATGATGCCGCCGAGCGGGATGTCCTCGCCCGCGCCGAGCCGGGTCAGCAGCGTCGACACGGCCGCCTGGAGGATCATGTACGGAGTGGAGCGGGTGCGGCCCGCCAGGTCGAGGACCCGCTGATAGAGCTCCGGTGCGACGGAGAACTCCACGTGGTCGCCGCGGTGTGTGGCCACCGCCGGGCGCGGCCGGTCTCCGGGGAAGGTGACCTCGGGCGGCAGCCCGTCCAGGTTCTGCTTCCAGTAGTCGATCTGCCGGGGCAGGTCTCCGGCCAGGGTGTCGCGCTGCCATACGGCGAAGTCCGCGTACTGGACGGACAGTTCGGCGAAGTCGGGTGCGCTGCCGCCGAGCCGGGCGCGGTAGGCGGCGGACAGGTCCTCGGTCAGCGGGCGCAGCGAGGCGCCGTCGGTGGCGATGTGGTGCACCACGAAGAGCAGTACGTGGGTGTCCGGGCCGGTCGGGTGGAGCGTCGCCCGCATCGGCAGGTCACGGGCCAGGTCGAAGGGCCGCCCGGCGGAGGCGGCCAGGTCGGGGGTGGGGCCGGCGTCCCGTACGACCTCCATGGCGAAGGGCGTGTCCGGGGGCAGCACGACCTGGTACGGGCCCTCGTCGTCCTCCCGGTAGAGCGTGCGCAGCGCCTCGTGACGGGCGACCAGGTCGGCGAACGCGGCGCCGAGCGCGTCCGGATCCAGGGGGCCGGTGAGCCGGATCTGGATGGGCACGTTGTAGGAGCCGGAGCCGCTCTGGAGCCGCTGCAGGAACCACATGCGCTCCTGCGCGAACGACAGCGGGACGCGGGCCGGCCGCTCGTCCGCCGTGATGCGCTTGGCCTGCGGGCCGATGTCCGACAGCCGCCCGGCGACCCCGGCGACGGTGGGGGCGGCGAACACGTCCCGCAGGGACAGATCGACGCCGAACTCGTCGCGCACGCGGTGGACCAGCCGGATCATCAGGATCGACGTGCCGCCCAGCGCGAAGAACTCGTCGTCGACACCGACGTCCTCGACGCCGAGGACCTCGGCGACGATGCCGCACAGGATCTCCTCCTGCGGCGTGCGCGGAACCCCGCCCCGCCCCGGCCCGGTGCTCTCCCGGCCGTCGGACAGGTCGATGGCGCGGTCGCCCATGATCAGCAGCCGGTCCTCCTCGGACACGGCGGTCCACTCCCCCACCGGGACGTCGAGTCCGGCCACCGCCTCGCCGAGCAGCCCGGTCAGGCGGTCCGCGAGCCGTGTGAGGGCCTCCGGGCCCAGGACGCTGCTGCGGTAGCCCCACAGCAGCCGCAGCCGCTCGCCGGGGAAGACGTACAGGCTGACGGTGTAATGGGTGCGCTCGGCGAGGTCCGCGTGGGCCAGGCGCAGTCCGCCGGCCTCGATGCCGTCGGTCGCCGGGTAGTTCTCGAAGAAGATGATGGTGTCGAACAGCGACTCGAAGCCGGCCGAGCGGGTGACCTGCGCCAGGGAGGCGTGCTGGTGCGGCCGCAGCGCCTGCTGCTCCCGCTGCAACCGGGCCAGCAGCGCCGCCAGCGGCTCGTCCCGCTCGAACCGGACCCGGGCCGGGAGGGTGTTGATGAACGGCCCGATCGTCGACTCCACGCCGGGCAGCTCGGGCGGGCGGCCGGAGAGGGTCGCGCCGAACACGACGTCGTCCCGTCCGGTCAGCCCGCGCAGCAGCAGTGCCCACAGGCCCTGGAAGACGGTGTTGAGGGTGAGCCCGCGTGCGCGGGCCACGGAGGTCAGCTCTTCGGTCAGCGCCTCGGGCAGGACGACCTCGTGGGAGCCGTATCCCTCGGGGGTGTGTCCGGCGGGGGCGATTAGGGTGGGTGCGGCCAGGCCGGCGAGCCGCTCCCGCACCGCCTCGGCCGAGGCGTCCAGGTCCTGCTCGGCGAGCCAGGCCAGGTAGTCGCGGTAGGCGGGGGCCGGGGGCAGTTCACCGCCGCCGTACAGCGTGAACAGTTCGCGTACCAGCAGCGGCAGCGACCAGCCGTCCACCAGCAGGTGGTGGTGGGTGACGACGAGGCGGTCGCCGAGCGCGGTGAACCGGATCAGCGGCGGCCTCACGACGCTGAAGCCGCGCGCCCGGTCCCGGGCGAGGAACTCCTCCAGGACGGTCCCCTCCCGTTCCTCCTTCCACGCCACCTTCACGTCGGCGGGAACGACCTGGACGGCGGCGCCCGTCGGGCGGGTGCGGAAGCCGGCGCGCAGGTTCGGGTGCCGGTGCAGCAGCGCCGCTGCGGCGGCCTTCATCCGGTCGCGGTCGAAGCCGCCGTCGATGTCGAGGACGAGCTGGCCGACATAGGGGTCGTCGGGCTCATACAGCGCGAGGAAGAGCAGGCCCTCCTGGAGCGGGGAGAGCGGCAGGACGTCCGTGGCACCGCGGAACCTGTCCAGTTCCTCCTGGGTGATCCGGACGAGGGGCACGTCGGAGACGGTGAGTCCGCCTCGCGTGTGCGCGGCCAGTTCGGCGAGGGCTCCCGTCCACGCCTCGGCGAGGGCGCGTACGTCGGTCTCGGTGAGGACACCGGCGGGATAGGTCCACTCGGCGGTCAGCTCGCCGTCGCGGACGTGGGCGTCGATCTGGAGGGTGTGGGTGAGTGCCAGGCCGTCGTCGGCGAGGAGTTCCACGGCCGTGGCGCCGTGGGCGAGCTGCCAGCCGCCGAGGTCGGTCGCGTCCAGGCGGCCCAGGTAGTTGAAGGAGATCTGGGGTGTCGGCAGTCCGCCGAGCCGGTCGCGCAGCAGGTCGTGACCGCGACCGCCGTGCGGGATCGCCCGCAGTTCCTCCTTGGTGCGCTTGATCAGGTCGGCGCCGGTCCCGGTGCCGGGGCCCAGGCGCACCGGGTGGATTCGGGTGAACCAGCCGACGGTGGTGGACAGGTCCATGCCGTCGGGCAGGTGGTCGCGGCCGTGGCCCTCCAGGTCGACCAGGACCGGTCCCTCACCCCGGTGGCGCTGTACGGCCGCCGACAGCGCGGCGAGCAGGATGTCGTCCGGGGTCGCCCGGTAGGCGGCCGGCAGGCTGGTCAGCACAGTGGCGGTGAGGTCGGCCGGGACGGTGACGGTGACCGAGCGGGCCGTGCCGTGGCAGTCCCTGGCCGGGTCGAGGGGGCGGGTGCCGAGGACGGGTTCCGGGGTCGACAACAGGTCGGTCCACAGCGGGAGTTCCTGGTCGGGGGCACGGAGGTGTCCGGCCCAGCGGCGCAGCGAGGTCCCGCGCGGGGACAGCTCCCCGGCGGTGAGCGCCTCGGTGAGGTCGCTCAGCAGGATGCGCCAGGACACGCCGTCGACGACCAGGTGGTGGAGCACGAGCAGCAGCCGGCCGGAGTCGAACCACACCGCCCGCACCATCACACCGTCGTCCGGCGACAGCGCGCGCCGGGCGGCCTCCTTCTGCCCTGCCACGTCCTCGTTCCGGGCGCGGGTCAGGCAGTCCTCGGCCCGTACGGCGCCCACGGGCAGGATGTGCCGGCCGCGCATGCGCAGGGCGTCGTGGCGGTCGAGCACCTGCTGGAGGGCGACGGACAGCCTGTCGTACGTCAGTTCCGGCCCGGCGGCGAGGAGGAGGGACTGGGCGTAGCCGGTGGTGGGGCCGCCGCGTTCGGCCAGGCGCCGGGACATGGGTGTGCCGGGGAGGTCGCCGACCGGGTCGTCCTCGACGGGCGGGGCCGCCGGTGCCGTTGTGGCGGCGAGGGCGAGCCGCGCGACCGTCGGGTGGTCGAAGACGTCCTGGGGGGTGAGGCGCAGGCCCTGTCGGCGGGCACGGCTGACGAGCTGGATGGCGTGGATGCTGTCCGCGCCGAGGGCGAACAGGTCGTCGTCCACGCCCAGTTCGGGACGGTTCAGGAGTGCGGCGGCGATGCCGTGCAGGAGGAGCTCGGTGGTGGTCGCGGGGGTACGGCCGCTCACCTGCCGGGCCGGGGCGGGCAGGTGGGCGCGGTCGGTCTTGCCGTTGGGGGTCACCGGGATCGACGGCAGGAGGAGCACGCTCACCGGCACCATGTGCGCGGGCAGCAGGGCCGCGAGGTGGGCGCGGGGATCGGTCCGAGGGGTGCCGGTCACATAGCCGACGAGTTGCCGGGCGCCCGTCGCGGAGTCGTGGACGACGACCACGGCCTGTTCGACGCCGGGCACCGACGCCAGGACGGCCTCGACCTCCGCGGGTTCGACCCGCTGTCCGTTGATCTTGATCTGGTCGTCGGCGCGTCCGACGAACTCCAGGTCGCCGCCCGCCCGTCGGCGCACCAGGTCCCCGGTGCGGTACATGCGGGTGCCGGCCGGGCCGTGGGGGTCGGCGACGAAGCGCTCGGCGGTCGGGCCGGGCCGGTCGAAGTAGCCGCGGGCCAGCTGGACGCCCGCCAGGTACAGCTCGCCGGTGACGCCGGTCGGCACCGGCCGCAGGGCCGGATCGAGCACGTAGGCACGCGAGTTGTGGGTGGGCGTGCCGATCGTGACGGGGTCGCCGGGTACGCAGGCGTGGGAGGTGGCGGTCACCGAGAACTCGGTGGGCCCGTAGGAGTTGTGCAGTGGGACGCCGCACTCGCGGTGGAAGCGGTCGGCGAGTCCGGCGGGCAGTGCCTCGCCACCGCAGCTGACCATGCGCAGCGCGTCCGTGGGCAGGTACGGGTACTCGTCGAGGAAGGGGCCGAGCATCGCGGGCACGAAATGGATGACGGTGACCCGTTCGTCGCGGACCAGCCGGGCCAGGTAGGCCGGGTCGCGGTGGCCGTCGGGGCGGGCGACGACGAGCGTCGCACCACGGGTGAGGGTCCAGAACACCTCCCACACCGACACGTCGAACCCGACCGGCGTCTTGTGCACGACCCGGTCCGCCGGCGTGAGCCGGTACTCGTCCTGCATCCAGGCGAGCATGTTGGTGATGCCGGCGTGGGTGACGACGGTGCCTTTGGGGCGGCCGGTGGTGCCCGAGGTGTGGATGACGTACGCGGCGTTGTCCCCCCGCGGGACAACGCCGGGGTCGGTGGCGGGTTCGCCGTCGCCGAGGGAGCGCACGTTGTCCGCGTCGATCACGAACGACACGCGCGAGTCGGCGAGGACGTACGCGATCCGGTCGGCCGGGTAGCCGGTCTCGACGGGCACGTACGCCGCACCGGTCTTCAGCACCGCCCACAGCGCGACGATCAGGTCGGGCGAGCGGGGCAGCACCACCGCCACCCGAGCCTCCGGTCCCACGCCCCGCCCGCGCAGGGCGTGCGCGAGCCGGTTGACGCGGGCGCCCAGTTCGCCGTAGGTCAGCCGCTCGCCCTCGAAGACGACGGCCTCGGCGGCCGGGTCCTGGGCCTCGAACAGCTCCACCAGGGAGCGCGGGTCGCTCGCGTGGCCGGTGTCGTTGTGGGCACGGAATCGTTCGTGTTCCGCGTCGTCGAGCAGATCGACGGTGCCGATGGGCTGGTTCGGTCGCTCGGTGACGGCGGTGAGCAGGCGTACATAGCGTTCGCGGTGGGCGGCGGCCGTCTCGGGGGTGAAGCGTCCCGGGTGGGCGTTGACGGTCAGTTCGATGCCGTCGCCCGCCTCGGGGTCGCCGTACGCGTGCAGGGCGAGGTCGCGCACCGGGCCGGAGGCGAGCTGGTGGGCCTCGGCCTCGGTGGTGCCGAACGGCAGGCGGGCGGCGGCGAAGGAGAGGACGTT
This sequence comes from Streptomyces sp. NBC_01451, assembly GCF_036227485.1. Classification (NCBI taxonomy): domain Bacteria; kingdom Bacillati; phylum Actinomycetota; class Actinomycetes; order Kitasatosporales; family Streptomycetaceae; genus Streptomyces; species Streptomyces sp. NBC_01451. Next base: position 10,042,614 of record NZ_CP109479.1, on the reverse strand, counting down.
GACGGACGGCCCGCTCAGGGTCCCCGGATGGGCCGGGGCGGAGAGGTCGCGGCGCAGTTCGTCGTGCGGGTAGCGCTGGTGGCGGCTCGCCTCGGCCAGGCGGGCGGCGACGCGGTCGAGGAGTTCGGCGAAGGTGGTGGAGCCGTCGACGGCTATCCGCAGCGGGACGTCGTTGACGAGCATGGCGGGTGTCGCCAGGGCGTGCGGACTGAGCCGGGCGGCCATGAAGACGCGGACGAGGACGTCGTGGGCGCCGGTGACGCGGTGGGTGTGGGCCGCCATGGCGGCGATCACCGGCAGGGACCAGCGGGCCCCGCCGAGGCCGCGCACCCGCAGCGCGGTGTCCTCGGGCAGACGGCCGGTCGTGGCGGGCAGGCTGGGCGCCAGTCCGGTGGCGCCGGAGCCGAGTTCGGTGGACTGGGGCAGATCGGCGAACTCCCGCTGCCAGTAGGCGCTGTCGCGCTTGCGGCGGGCGGAGCCGAGGTAGGCGCGCTCCTCGGCCAGGACATCGCCGAGGGAGCCGAAGCCGCTCTCGGGCGGCTGCTCGCCCGCGGCGAGTGCCGTGTAGACCTCCAGCAGCCGGCGGCAGTGCAGGACCTGTCCGTAGCCGTCGAGAAGGATGTGGTGGTAGCGGAAGTGGAACCAGTGCCGGTCGGGTCCGAGCCGCAGCAGGGTGTGCCGGAACAACCGGTCGTCCGTGACCGTGACGGGCCGGGCCTGGTCGGCGTCGATCCATGCCCGGGCGGCCCCGGCCGGATCGGCCTCGCCGCTGAGGTCGACGTACTCCAGCTCGCCGGTGGCGGACGGGTCGACCGTCTGACGGACCGTCTCTCCGTCGTCGTGGAAGCGGACCCGCAGGGCCTCGGTCTCCGCCACGGCCCGCTCCACGGCGTGGGCGAGCAGGGCGCGGTCCACGTGTGCGGGGACGTCGTAGTAGATGCCGCAGGTGTACTGCGGGCTGTCGGGGGCGAGTCGCTGGGCGACCCACACGCCGTGCTGGGCCGCCGTGAGCGGCAGGTCCGGGTTGGTCGAGGCGGCGTCGTTCATGGTCAGGCCTGCTTCTCGCTCGCCGGGGCGGCCTCGGGACGTGCGCCGAACAGCTCGGTCAGGGCCGCGCTCAGCGCGTCGACCGTCGGGTGGTCCCAGGTCAGCGCGTCGTCGACGGTCACCTCGAACTCGTCCTCGATGTCGGCGGTGATGGCCAGCGCCGTCAGTGAGTCCAGGCCGTAGTCGGCCAGCGGGACGGACGTGTCGATGTCCTGGGGTGAGCGGCGCAGGTAGGTCGCCACGCGCTCCGTCAGCCAGGTGTGCACGTCGTGGTAGCCAGCGGTCATGAGGGGGGTCACTTTCTTGAGCGGGGGGAAAGGAAGCCGGAGCGCGGATGGCGGCAGGGCCGGATGCGGGATGTCCGACGGCGCGGGGCCTACGGCTGGTGGGTGGCTCTCGGGCGACGCCGACGGCCGGGGCTCAGACGGCGAGCGGTCTCCCGGTCAGGCCGAAGGAACGACCGGTGGCCCGGCGGTCCAGGAGTTCGGCGAAGAGCGCCTCCTCGACCTGGGCAGGCAGGGGGCCCGGCCGATGCGGGCCCGGCGCCGAGCGGCACAGGGCCGCGCGCAGCCAGGCGGGGTCGGCCAGGAAGCTCTCGGACGGAGCGTCCCGCCACACCCGCGCACAGGCGGTGCGGGACAGGAGGCGCACATACCGGGTGACCAGGTCGTAGTGCTCCGGGCGGGCGTCGACGCCGAGGTCCACCGGCGACAACCGCGCGCATACGGCGGACAGTTCGGCCAGTTCGGCGTGGTCGCCCCGGAGCACGGCCCGCAGGTCGTCGTGCTCGGGTGACCAGGGCGCGTCGGCCAGGGCGGGCAGGGAGCCCATGACCGGGTCGCGGCCCGCCGCGTGCAGGGCCAGCCGGTCGTAGGGCAGGGGTGGCAGCGGCAGCGCGAGCGCGAACAGGTCGGCAGGCGCCTCGGCGCCGGGACGGGCCCAGGTGCGGCGGGCCAGCAGGGGCAGCTGGGGCAGCAGACTCATCTGGCAGGCGGCGCGCGCGATGTGCCCGAAGCCGACGGGAGCGAGATCGCGCAGCAGCTTCTGGAACAGCGCGGTCGGTCCCTCGCGCAGATAGAAGTGGGCGCCGAGGAGTTCCGCGAGCCGGTCCATGGCCGACAGCAGCAGCCGGGACACCTCGAACTTGACCGCGGAGGCGTACACGCTCGCCGAGCCGGGCACCACGTGCAGCGCACGGGCGCCCACCGCGCCGAGCGCCTCGGCACGCAGCAGGTCGGCGAAGACGCCGGCCAGCACCGAGCGGACGTGCGGGAGGGCGGTGGCCGGGCCGCCGTACAGCCGACGGCGTGTCAGGTGGTCCACCGTGATGCGCAGTCCGGTGTCGAGGATGCCGCTGGCCATCGCGGGCAGGACCGTGCGGGTGATCTGGAGGGCCTTCAGCGCTGTCTCCAGACCTGAGCCGGCCGGGCCGAGCAGCGCGGAGGCGGGCACCGGCAGTTCGTCGAAGGCCAGGCGGCCGAGTTGCACCCCCCTCATGCCGACGGTGCCGAAGCGCGGCAGGTCGGTCAGGCGGGCGGGGTCGGCGCTCGCGCGGTCGACGAGGACCAGGGAGTGGCCGCGCGGACCGGGCCGGGGGTCGGTGCGGGCGAGGACGACCAGGGCGTCGGCGCGTCCGATGTTGGTGACGACCTCCTTGCGGCCGCTCAGGCGCAGTCCGTCGGGTGCGGCGGTGGCGGTGAGTTCCGTGCCCGCCATGTCGTTGCCGTGGGCCAGTTCGTGGAAGGCGATCGCGATACGCCGGCCGTCCAGGAGCAGGCGGGCGGCATGCTCGGTCTGCTGTTCGTCGCCGGCTGTCCACAGGGTGACTCCCGCGATGAGCGAGCTGGCGCCGTAGCCGAGGCCGAGGGCCGGGTCGCGTCGGTAGAGCGCGCGCATGACCTCGGCGAGGTGGTCCGCCCGCGCGAGCCGGCCGCCCAGCGCGGGGGGTACGAACTCGGCGTTCAGCCCGTAGGAGTGCAGCAGCGACTCTCCGGCGGCGAGCATCTCCGCCTGCTCGTCGGCGGCGAGAATGGCGGCGGTTCCCGTGGGATTGGCAGGATCGGAGAGGCTGCCGAGCAGCTGTTCCAGCTCGTCGGCGCGCTTGGGTGCGAGGCACTCGTCGGATGTCATACGGCCTCTCCCCACAGCGTGAACTCCCGTGCTGGCGTGCCGAGTACGACGTCGGCCAGGTCGCAGAACAGGTCGCTGTCGTCCTCGCCGAGCAGGTCGGTCAGGCAGGCCCGCAGCCACAGGCCGTCGGAACCGAGCCGTCCCGTGCGCAGCGGCGGGTTCTCCAGCCACAGCAGCAGACAGGCTGCGGCCGCGTAGGCGCGTTCGTAGCGTTCGGCCAGGTGGAAGGCGGTGCTGGGCAGTCCGCCCGTCATCGGTACGAAGGTGGCCGACTCCCCCTCCAACAGGGCGAGGTCGCTGAGCAGGCGGGCGATGAGCGGGCCCGCCTCCGGCGGCCCTTCCGCCTCCATGCGCGCCGCCATGTCCGGCAGTGCCTGCACGGCGCTGCATCCCGTGGCGGAGCGCAGCGTCAGCCGCTCGCGGTCGAACCGAGGGAGGGGCGCGGTGAGGTCGGCGGCGGCCCGCAGGCCTTCGGCGTCGAAGCGGCCGCGGCTCAACTGGCGTGCCAGGCGCGGCAGCTGGGCGAGGAGGGCTGTACGGTTGACGACCGTGCTGCCGTCGAAGATCGAACAGATGCGGTGGTCGCGTTCGAGTTTGGCGAAGCCGTCGCCGGGCGGCGAGGTGAGGAAGCCGCGGACGCCCAGCAGTTCGCCGAGCGAGCCGAGCGTCTCCTGGGTCAGCGTGGGGACGTACGCCTTGGTGATGGCCGAGATCACGCTCAGTTCACCGGGCACGGTATGCACCGAGCGGGCGGAGAGCGCGCTCGCCGCTTCGGCGGTCAGCGCGGCGGCGGCTGCCCGGCCGAGGATGCGCCGTATGTGCGGAACGTCGGCGAGGCGGCGGCCGTACAGTTCGCGTCCGGTGACGAAGTCGCGGGCCAGCCGCAGGGCGTGGTCGGCGGCCCCGAGTGAGAGTGCCGTGCAGGCGACGCGGGTGAGCTGGAGCGTTCTGAGCACCACGGCGATCCCGTCGCCCTCTTCGCCGACGAGGGCGTCGGGGGGCACCGGGGCGTCGTGGAGGGCGAAGCCGCTGATGTCGGCGCCGCGGATGCCGTGCGTGCGGACCTTGGGCAGGTTGTGCCAGGCGCCTTCGGGCAGCCGGCGCTTGTCCACGAGGAAGAGGCTGAAGCCGCGTCCGCCGCCGGCCGGGTCGGTGCGGGCCAGGACGCAGGCGAGGGTGGAGCGGGTGGCGTTGTTGATGAGCCACTTCTCGCCGGTGAGCCGCCAGCCCGGACCCACCGCACCGCCATTGGTGCCCGCGTCGGTCTCGGGCACCGCCGCGAACTCGCTCGCGAGCAGGTCGGCGCCGTGGTCACGCTCGGTCAGTCCCCAGCTGACGGCCTCGCCGCCGCGCACCCGCTCGGCGAGCCGGGCGGCCTGGTCGGGGGTGCCGGCCACCCATACCGGGGCCGCCCCCAGGAACGTCTTGCCGTGCGCGATGGCCACGGTCAGATCGCGGCGGGCGACCGTGCGCAGCAGTCGTAGCGTCTCGCTGAAGTCGCCGTCCGGGGACAGGACGTAGTGGGCGGGCATCCCCGCGTCGTCGAGGAGGCGGACAGCGCTGTCGGGAAACTCCTCCAGGGCGTCGAGCGCGTCGAGCGCGTCGGACGAGAAGGCGTCGTTCTCGTGGGCGGCGAGCAGGATCTCCAGTGCGGCCGCGGTGGTCATCGCGCGCTCACCCGCCGGTGTTCGGCCAGGGCCGCGGTGAGCAGCCGGTCCTCGCCGAGGTGCAGGGTGTCCAGTTCTCCGGAGAGGTAGAGGCCGCGCATCGCCGAGCGTTGCACCTTGCCGCTCGTGGTCCGCCGGACGCCGCCGGGCCGCACCAGCGCGACTGCCGCTACGGGGACGCCGAACTCCCGGGCCACGGTCTGCTTCATGCCGACGGCTATCTCGCTCAGCCGCTCGGCGCCCCAGTGGGCGCGGATCTCGTGCACGGCGACGACGGCGGGAGCGGTGTCCGGCCCGTCGTCGTTCCCGACCATGAAGACGGCCCCGTGCAGGCCCTCCAGCTCCTCGTGTCCGGAACGCAGTTCGTACTCGATGTCCGCGGGGTGCAGATTGCGCCCGTGCAGGACGAGGACGTCCTTGCGGCGGCCGGTGATGTAGACGTCACCGTCGAGCAGGCCGCCGAGGTCACCCGTGCGCAGGTACGGACCGCGTCCGTCGCGGGTGCGGGCCCGGAACGTGGTGTCGGTGGCGTCCTCGTTCTCCCAGTAGCCCGCGGTGACGCAGGGGCCGCCGAGCCAGATCTCGCCGATCCTGCCCTCGGGCTGGGCCTCCCCGGTGTCGGGATCGACGACCAGGACGTCGGAGCCGGTCGGCGCCCCGCATCCGACGAGCATGCGGGACGGCTGCGCACCGTCGGCCGGTCGCAGCATGCGGCTCTCCAGCGCCGAGGCGTCGACGGCGGTACGCAGGGGTGCCCGCCCTGTGGTGGCCGAGGCCATCAGGGTCGCCTCGGCGAGGCCGTACACGGGGATGAGCGCGTCGGGCCGCAGCCCTGCGGCGGCGAACCTGTCGGTGAAGGCGGCGACCACGTCGGCGCGGACCGGTTCCGAGCCGTCGGCGGCCTTGACCCGGGACAGGTCGAGCGTGGCGAGCTGCTCGTCGGTGACCCGCCGGACGCAAAGTTCGTAGCCGAAGTCGGGGGCGGCGGTGAATCCGACGTCACAGGCGTCCAGCATCCGCAGCCAGTGGTAGGGGCGGCGCAGGAAGGACATGGGGTCCATCTGGACGTATCCGTCGCCGGACAGGAGGCCGGGCAGCATCAGGCCGATCAGCCCCATGTCGTGGTACAGGGGGATCCAGCCACCGTACGTCGTACCGCTGTCGTTGCCGAACGCGTCCGCCATCCGCTCGACGTTGGCGACCAGGTTGCCGTGGGTGACCATGACGCCCTTGGGGTCGCCGGTCGATCCCGAGGTGTACTGGAGCAGTGCCAGGGTTTCCGGCGACACCTCGGGAGCGGTCCAGGCGTCCGGGTCTCCGTCGCCGGCGTCGACGGCGTGGCAGACCACCCCGACGATGCCCTCCTCGGCGATCCACTTCTCCACGTCCGGCAGATCGCTCTGCTGCGTCAGGACGACATTCACCCTCGCGTCACGGGCGATGGCGGCGAGTCTGCGGCGCTCGTGCCGGTAGCGGCCCGGCAGAGGGGAGGGCACCGCGATGACGCCGGCGTAGACACAGGCGGAGAAGGCGGTGGTGAACTCGATTCCCGGCGAGTGGACGAGCAACGCCCGGTCGCCTGCGGAGAATCGTTCCTGGAGCCAGGAGGCAATGCGCCGGGAATGCAGATCCAGTTCCCCGCGGTCGCGAGCCGCACATCTGAGATCGGTGAATTCGGAGACGAATGTTACCGCAGGCCGCCGCGGATTACGCGCCGCCCGCTCCCTCAGGTTCGTCAATAATTCTCGCACAGCAGGAAACGTACGTGATCACGATTCACAGTCCGGCAGCGAAATCTCCACGCAACAGCAAAGCAATACCATCGAACGTGCAAGTGGTCTTTAACGTTCCATGATCGACTTCGGTCAACGGCGAGCGTAGAACGGACTTGTGCCTACCCCCACCACGTCCGCCGTCGCTCTCTACGGCCTGCACAAGCACTTTCAGGACAGCCCTGCGTTAAGCGGCATCGACCTGGAGGTGAACACAGGTGAGGTCATGGGCCTCCTGGGTCCGAACGGAGCCGGCAAAACCACTCTGGTGAAGATTCTCACGACCCTCCTCAAGCCGGATTCCGGACATGCTTTCGTGAATGGCTGGAATGTGGTGGAAGCACCGGAAAAGGTCCGTGCCACGATCGGAATGGCTGGCCAGTATTCGACGGTCGACAGCTTACTTACGGGCTTCGAAAACCTTTTTCTCCTCGCGAAACTGCGCGGTCTGGGCCGTTCCGCGGCCCGCCGCGCCGCCGACGACCTGCTGTCCCGGTTCCGGCTCACCGACGCCGCGGGGCGCCCCGCCGGCACCTACTCGGGCGGGATGCGGCGACGGCTGGATCTGGCCGCCGCCCTCGTCTGTTCCCCTCCACTGGTCCTCCTCGACGAGCCCACCACCGGCCTCGACCCCGAGAGCAGGTTCGACACCTGGGACGCGGTCGGTGAGCTGGTCGCCGGCGGCACCACGATCCTGCTGACGACCCAGTACCTGGAGGAGGCGGACCGTCTCGCCGACCGGATCACCGTGATCGACCGGGGCCGGGTGGTGGCGGTGGGCACCAGCGACGAACTGAAGGCAGCTGCCGGAGACCGGCTCGTCCTGTGCGTCGCCGAGGACCACCAGCTCGACGTGGCGGCACGCGCCGCCGCACGGGCCACCGGCACGCCCCCGACAGTGGACCGCCGAGCCCGGCGCATCGAAGCGGCCACCACCGACGGCCGAGCCGCACTGGGCCGCGCCCTCACCGCACTGGCGGACGAAGAGGCCGACGTACTGGAGATCGGGCTCAGCCGCTGCACCCTCGACGACGTGTTCCTCGGCCTGACCGGCCGCGCGCGGCACGAGGCGACACGATGACCGCGCCCACCGACGTCCACAAGACCGGCACCCCGCACCGGGGCGCACCCCCCACCGGCCTCGTCCCACCCGCGGCCGTGACCAGGGCCCGGCGCACTCCGGGCCTCCGTGTCGTCACGGAGAGCACGGACCTCGCCCTGCGCAACCTGCTGCACCTGCGGCGCACTCCGGGACTGCTCATCTCCTGCCTGGTCGAGCCGGTCGTGTACGCACTGCTCATCGGGTACATCTTCGGCAACAGCCTGGGCGGCACGGCCTACCGCTCGTACATGTTCGCCGGGCTGATCGCCCAGACCGTCGCCTTCACCACCACCTTCACCACGGTCGGGCTCTCCCGCGACCTGGACCAGGGCATGGTCGACCGCTTCCGCACACTGCCGATCTCCCGCGTGGCCCTGCTGCTCGGCCGGACAACCTCCGACCTCACGACCTGCGTGGCCAGCCTCACCGTCACCACCACCTGCGGACTGCTCATGGGCTGGCGCACACACACCGGCCCCGTCCAGGTGGCCGCCGGCATCCTGCTGGTACTGCTGTTCTCCTTCGCGATGTCGTGGATCGGCGTCTTCGTCGCCCTCGTCTCGCCGAACTCCCAGGTGGCCGGGAGCCTCGGAGTGATCTGGCTGTTCCCGGCCACGTTCATCTCCTCCGGGTTCGTCTCCGGAGCCACCCTCCCCGGCCCACTGTCCACGGTGGCCGCCTGGAACCCCATCACCTCGCTCGCGAACGCCCTGCGCAAGCTCCTCGGCAACCCGCCCCCGCCAGGCTTCTCCGTCCAGCACGGCTGGCCCGCACACCACCCGGAGGCGTACACCGTGGGCTGCTCGGTGCTGATCATCGCCGTCTTCACCTCCCTCTCGACATGGCGTTACCGCACCCGCACCAGCCGCTGACCGCGGCCACGACCGAGCCTGGTGCCCCGACCGTCCCGCGCCCTCAGCAGGAGTACCCATGACCGTTCCCACCCTGCGTCTCGGCCTCAACCTCGGCTACTGGGTCGGCGGCAACGACGCCTCCAACCTCCCGCTCGCCTCCCTGGCCGAGGAGCTCGGCTACTCGGCGGTGTGGGTCTCGGAGGCCTACGGGTCCGACGCCGTGACCGTGCTGTCCTGGATCGCCGCCCGCACCTCCCGCATCGACGTCGGCAGCGCGGTCCTGCAGATCCCCGCCCGCTCACCCGCCATGACCGCGATGACCGCCGCCACCCTCGACACCCTGTCCGGCGGACGGTTCAGGCTCGGCCTCGGCGTATCCGGCCCCCAGGTCTCGGAGGGCTGGCACGGCGTCAGATTCGGCTCACCGCTGGGCCGTACGCGCGAATACGTCGATCTGGTGCGCCGCGCCCTGCGCCGGGAACCCCTGGAGTACGAGGGCAGGCACTTCACCCTTCCGCTGCCGGACGGCCCCGGCAAGGCGCTCACCCTGACCATCCGGCCGCCCCGCGAGCGCCTCCCCGTCTACCTCGCCGCCCTCGGCCCGAAGAACCTGGAACTGGCCGGGGAGATCGCCGACGGCTGGCTGCCGGTGTTCTTCTCCCCCACCCACGCCGCCAAGCAGCTCGACCCCCTGCGGGCCGGCCTCACCAGGTCCGGGCGCACCCTCGACGGGTTCGACATCGCCCCCTGCGTACCCCTGGTGACCGGCGCCGACTGGCAGACCTGTGCCCGCCGGGTACGGGGATACGCCGCGCTGTACCTCGGTGGCATGGGCGGCCGGGAGGACAACCACTACACCCAGCTGGCCGAACGCATGGGCTTCGGTACCCAGGCCCGTACCGTCCAGGACAGGTTCCTGGCCGGTGACTTCCCCGGCGCCATGACCGCCGTACCGCTCGAGTTCCTCGACGCCACCTCTCTTCTCGGGCCGCGGGAACGGATCGCCGAGCGGATGACGGCGTTCGCCGAGGCCGGCGCCACCACGCTCAACCTGATGCCCGTGGGCCCCGGGCTGCCCGGCGTGGACCGCGCCGCCGACGCGATGCGTGTCGCCGCCGAGGCCGCGCAACTCGCGGGCCTGCTCGCCCCCTGACCAACCCCGTAAAGCCCCCGCTCACACGGCTCACACGGCCTGCTCGCCTCCGGCCCCGACCCGCGAACCCTCCCGCGCCCCCAGAGCGCACACGACCAACAAGGAGACACCCACACTCATGACCACCCCTGACACGACCAAGCTGATCTGCCTGCCGTACGCCGGAGCGGGCGCCTCGTTCTACCGCCCCTGGACGGCCCTCGCCGGGGACTCGCTGGAGATCGTGGCGCTGCAACTGCCCGGCCGGGAAAGGCTGATCGACGAGGAGCCCTACCGTGATGTGCAGACGGCCGCGGACGGACTCCTGGCCCAGCTGAAGGAACGGCTCGGCGACGGCGACGGCCATCGAGTCGTCCTGTTCGGGCACAGCCTCGGTGCCGTGCTCGCCTACGAACTCGCCCACCGGCTGGACGCCGAACCCGGCATCGAGCTCGTCCACCTGTTCGTCAGCGGATCCCCGGAACCCTCCAGTGGACGCGAACAGCACGCCACCGGCCTCTCCGACGAGGACTTCCTCTCCCGCGTCGGCGAGTTCGCGGGCTATCACCATCCCGCGCTCGACGACCCGGAGATGCGCGCCATGATCCTGCCCACCCTGCGCGCGGACGTCGAGATGCACGAGGCCTACACGCCCAGCACCGACCTTCCGCTGGAGGCACCGCTCACCGTCATCCGGGGCGAGGACGACGACCTGGTCGACTACGACGACGCCGAGGCCTGGAGCAAGGCCGCCGGCCAGGACTTCGAGCATGTCGAGTTCCCCGGCGGCCACATGTACCTGGCCGACTCCTCCCCCTCGCTGGTCCGCCTGATCGTCTCGTCGGTGCTGTAGCCCCCTCTCCCCTCCTCAACACGACTCTCACGACTCTCACGACTCTCACGACTCTCACGACTCTCACGACTCTCACGACTCTCCCAAGGAGCATCCGATGCGTTTGCACGGCAAGTCGGTCCTGGTCACCGGCGCTGCCCGCGGGCTCGGTCGGGCCGCCGCGGTCGCCTGCGCGGCCGAGGGCGCCGACCTCACACTGCTGGACATCTGCGCCGACCTGCCCGGCGTGCCCTACCCGCTGGGCACCACGAGCCAGTTGGAGCACACCGCCGCACTGTGCCGCGAGGCGGGCGCCGCCGTCCTCACCGTCGAGACCGACATCCGCGACCTGCTCGCCGTACGGGAGGCCGTGGCGCGGGCCGAGGACCGGTTCGGCCGGATCGACGTCGCCGTCAACAACGCGGGCATCGCGGCGCCCTCCGGCAAGCCGGTGCACGAGATCGACGAGGACGAGTGGTCCCTGATGATCGACGTGGACCTCTCCGGGGCCTGGCGGGTGATCCGCGAGGTCGGCAAGGCGATGAGCGCCCGGCGCGGCGGCAGCATCGTCAACGTCGCCTCCACCGCCGGTCTCGTCGGCTACCGCCACTTCGCCGGATACGTCGCCGCCAAGCACGCCGTCGTCGGCCTCACCAAGGCCGCCGCCCTCGACTACGCGCCGACCAAGGTCCGTGTGAACGCCGTCTGCCCGGGATCGGTGCGCGACGACGCCTCGGGCGAGGGCCGGATGCTCGCCGAGATCGCCCGTGCGCTGGAGGTGCCCGTCGACGAGCACGAGAAGACCTTTGTCGAGGCCCAGCCCATGAACGCGCTGATCGAACCCGAGGACGTCGCCGCCGCGATCGTCTTCCTCGCCTCCGACGAGTCCCGGCAGATCACCGGCTCGGTTCTCACCGTGGACGGCGGCTTCAGCATCCGCTGAGCGGTGCGCACGCCGTTCCGGCCTCCTCCGGACAACCTCGACACCCCTGAACAACAAGGAGTACCCCTCGTGCCAGGCTCTCTCCTCCCCGCGGCGCGCTGCCATGCGGTACGCGTGCGTTCGGACCGTTCCCCGGACTCGGCGGCCCCTGCGGGGCTGTGGACGGAGGACGTACCCGTGCCGGCGGCGGACGCGCTCGCCGAGCGGCGCCGCGCCGTCGAACTCGCCCGGCCCGCCTCCGGACCACGCAGGGTCCTGCTGCGTTACGCCGACGGCCCGTGCGACCTGATCGTGGTGGCCCCGCGCGACCGGTGGGACCGCACGGCCCTCGCCCGTCTGGCGGCCGGCGAGGCCGTGGAGTCCGCCGAATCCGGCGGATCCGGCGATGCGCACACCCGCCGCCCGGCCCCCGAGGGACCCGCGCTCGCTCCCGCCCCCGCGTGGGGGCTCGGCCACGACGGCCACACCCTCCCTCACCTGCTCTCCCTGGACGAGGGGGGCGACGAGGCGAGCTGGCTCGCGGCCCTCGCCGTCACTCTGCGCCGCTACGACCCCGAGACCGCGCCGGTCGTCGGCACGGACCACGGCTTTTTCGCCATACGGGAGGCACCCACACTCGGTGAGCTGAAGCCCATCGCCGCCGATGGGCCCGCACTCGTCGGCCTGCTCTTCGACGACGCAGAGCTGCCGGGCGCGTACGTGCCCTGCCTGGCACCTCCGTTCCCGCTCACCCTCTCGGTCTTCCGGGACGCCGGTGGCCTACGGCTGCGCTGCGACCACCTGGGCAGCCACTTCTCCCCGGAGATCGCCGCGCAGTTCGTACGGCACCTCGCCCACGTACACGGGCAGGTCCTGCGCTCCCCGCAGACCCCGCTCGACGACGTCGAGCTCCTCGACGAGGCCGAACGCGCCCGCACTGCGGCGCTCGGCCGGCCGACCCGCACCCTGGCGACCACGGAGGTGAGCATCCCCGAGGCGGTCGCCCGCGCAGCGGCCGCGACACCCGACGACATCGCCGTGACCGAGGGGGCGGCGGGCCTGACCTATCGCGAACTCGAGGAGCGGGCCGACCTGTTGGCCCGCGGCATGCGAGCCCGTGGAGTCGTCGGCGGCGACCGGGTGGGCGTGTGCCTGGAGCGCTCCGCCGAACTCGTCGTCGTCCTGCTCGCCGTGCTGAAGGCTGGCGCGACCTACGTCCCCGTCGACCCCGCCTACCCGAAGGACCGGATCGCCCACACGGCGCAGGACGCCGAGCTGGGGGTGGTGGTCACCCGGCTGCCGGAGTTCCCGGCGGTGCCGGGCTGTGTGGCGCTGACCCCGGACGAGCTGCTGGACGCCGCACCTTCCGGGACGGACGACGCCGCTCTCCCGTTCCCCTCCCCGGACACCGCCGCCTACGTCATCTACACCTCCGGCTCCACCGGCCGTCCCAAGGGTGTCGTCGTGCCGCACAGCAATGTGATCGCCCTGATCGACGCGACCCGCGTCGAGTACGGGTTCGGCGCCTCGGACGTGTGGACCTGGTTCCACTCCAGCGCCTTCGACCTGTCGGTGTGGGAGATCTGGGGCTGCCTCGTGACGGGCGGGCGGCTGGTCATGGTGCCGTACTTCGTCTCCCGCGAACCCGACCGCTTCCGCGACCTGCTCGTCACCGAGAAGGTCACCGTGCTCAGCCAGACCCCGTCGGCCTTCGCCCAGCTCCTGGGCGTCGACCACAGCGACGTGTCCGTCCGGCTCGTCGTCTTCGGCGGTGAGCCCCTGGACGCGCGGATGCTGCTGCCCTGGTTCGACCGGCACCCCGAGTCGGCCTGCCGCATGGTGAACATGTTCGGCATCACGGAAACCACCGTCCACGTCACCGAGCAGACCGTCACCCGGAAACTCGCCCTGGCCGCCACCCGCTCCGTGGGACCCGCCCTGCCCGGCTGGCACCTGTACGTGACGGATCCGGCCGGACGCCTGTTGCCGCCCGGAGTGATCGGCGAGATCTGCGTCGGCGGCGCCGGAGTCGCGCTCGGCTATCTCGGCCGACCGGACCTGACCGCGCAGCGGTTCGTACCGGACCCGTTCACCGGCGGCACCATGTACCGCAGCGGCGATCTGGGACGCCTGCGCCCCGACGGCTGTCTCGAACACCTCGGGCGCATGGACAACCAGGTGAAGATCCGTGGCTTCCGCATCGAGCTGGACGAGATCCGCTCGGTCCTGCTGGAGGACCCGGACGTGCGCACGGCGGCCGTCGTCGTACGCCGCGTCGATCCGTCCGACGCCGCCACAGCCCGGATCGACGCGTACGTCGTCCTGTCGGCCGGGGGCGATCCGGGCGCCGTCCGCAAGCGGGCGGCGGGCATCCTGCCCGACCACATGCTGCCCACCACGGTCACCTCCCTGGACACGCTCCCGTTGACGGCCAACGGCAAGCTCGACACGGCAAAGCTCCCCGCACCCACCGTGCCCCGCACGCCGGCCCAGGACACCGTGCCCGTCACGGGCGACGCCGACCTCAGCGAACGGTTGCGGGAGATCTGGAGCGAGGTGCTCGGCGTACCGGTCGGCCTGGACGACGACTTCTTCGACCTGGGAGGCAACTCCCTGTTCGCCGTCCGCATAGGCGCAGCCCTGCGCGCGCGGGGCCTGCCGTCGCTGCGGCTGAAGGAGTTGTACCGCCGCCCGACCATCCGGGGAACCGTCAGCAGCCTCACGGACCCGGGCGACTGACACCCGCGCCGCAGGAGGCGGAGGCGGTGGCGCGCTCACCGCCTCCGAGCCGGGCCGAGCCGATGACCGCCCGGAGCGGCCCACTTGTCGTGGGGCGGCTGCGCATGACAGTTACGTGGTGTAACACGCATGGCTTGAACGCGTCGCGAGCCGTTCAGGTCGTCTGCCGAGCCACGCGCCCAGGGTCCGCGACGTCTTTGCGCGTCACAGGCAGGTAGACGACCAGGCCGAGGATGACCGCGAGGAACAGCGCGCTGGTGACGACGGTGCCCAGACCGATTCCGCCGTCGCCGGTCTGCTGGGAGAGGTAGTCGCCGATCGAGGCCCCGAGCGGGCGGGTGAGGACGTAGACGATCCAGAAGCTCCAGACGGCGTCCAGGCCCAGGGCGAAGTGCGCGACCGCGACGGCGCCGATGGCCAGGGCGAACAGGACGGCCGCGAGCCAGTAGCCGAGGTCCATGCGCTCGGAGACCAGGTCGCCGGCCGTGGTCCCGAGGGCGAACGTGAACAGTACGGCCAGCCAGTAGAACGATTCACGGCTGCTCGTGTCGATGCTGTGGATGGACAGGGTCCGCTCACGCCGGTACCAGACGACGAAGACGACCACGAGGAGGAGCGCGCGGCACGCCCATGTTGCCGGTGAGGTTGTCACTGATCAGCGTGCCGACCACGCTGATCAGGGCGACGGCGTGCCAGTAGACGCCCGCGCGGTAGGTGGTCGTACGGAACTGCACGACAAGGACGACCGCGAGCAGAGCGTCCGGCCTGATCACGATGGGCCGATGCACACCCGCGCCGCGTTCTGGCTGCGGCACCGGCTCGGCCGTGCCGTGGTTCTCGCCTATCTCCTCGCCCTGTTCCTGCCCGGACCCGGCCTTTGGCTGCGCCGCCCCCACCTCCTGCCGCTGACCCACCTGACGCTGAACACCGCACGTCCGACAGCTCGTCGACCGCGGGACCCCGATCGAGTCCGCCTGCCGGATCGTCATCCTCGAAGACCAGCTCGACGAAGCCCCGCGCATCAACGCCGAATACCGTCGCGTCGCCGCGTCATCCGCTCCGTCGGCGTCAGCCTGAGACAGCGAAGACCTGCAACTGCCCAAGTGGCTTCGCGGCTGGTGCCCGCACATGATGCCCGGGACGCTCCGGCGTCCCGGGGTCTTCTTCACCATGGCTCCGGCCCCACCGCAGCCCCCACTGTCACTGCGGGGCTGCGGCGGCCCCCTCCTGCGGGGCGCTCGGGCCGTGCACCGCCTTCCACCCCGCCCTGGCGCTGGAAGGGCACAGACCGTTTACGCGGAAGGGGTGAGTTCGGCGCGGCCGAACAGCAGCGCGTACCCGGTGGGGAGCTGGTACAGGATGCGCGTGATGAGGTCGGGGTCGGCGTGGGCGGCGACGGCCGCGAAGACGGAGCCGGTGTCCCACCGGGTAGTGGCCAGGGAGGCGCCGGAGCGGGCGGCGAGGTCCTTGACGAAGGCCCATCCGGTCAGCGGCTGTGTGTCGGGGATCTGCGCGGTCAGGACACGTGCGGCCTCCAGGGGCAGGCAGGCGGCCAGATCGACGCGTTCGTCGCCGGTGAGCTGCCGCCCCAGGCCCGAGAGGACCAGGCGGACGGCTTCGTCGGCTCGCTCACGGGTGGGGTAGGCGCCTTCGTAGCGGACCTTCTCCAGCATCTGCTCATATGCCGTCGAGTACGAGAGCTGGTGCTCAAGCGGTGCGCGTACGTCGGTGATCACTGCGGTGCATGCCTTTCATGAGAGCAGGGTGCCGGTGTGCGGCACCGAGGTATGGGTCAGGTGGGCTGGGGGCGGCCGAAGAGGAGGTCGTAGCCGACGGGGAGCTGGAGCAGGATCTCCCCCAGCAGGTCATCGCCGGCCGTGTCGGCGACCGTGGACAGCACGGCGCTGACGTCCCAGGTCGCGGTCTGCTCGGTGGCGCCCTCGACCCAGGCCGCGGTCGCCCGGACGAACCGCTCAGGGGAGAGCGGTTCCGCGCTCTGCAGCGGGTTGAGCAGGATCAGGGCGAAGCCCTCCGGCAGGCGTGAAGCGAGCTGGGCACGGACCTCGCCGATCAGATGCGCGCCGAGCAGGGCGAGCACCACACGGGCCGCGCGCTCGGCTTCCTCCGCAGTGCCGTATTCGCCGCGTTCCTTCACGTGGTCGAGGAACGCTTCACGTCGCAGAGTCATCTCGGCCGCCACCCCTCCTTGTTCTTCGGACCGTCCACGGAGTGCGGAGGGCGGGTGAGGGGGAGATCGGATGCCCGCCCTCCGCACCTGTCCGGCCGGTGTCAGCCGGAGATCTCCTTGTTGCCGGTTGCGACGCCGATGGAGATCTTGCGCGGCTTGGCCCGCTCGGCGATCGGGATCCGCAGGGTCAGCACGCCCGCGTCGTAGTCGGCCTTGATGCGCTCGGTGTCGAGGGCGTCGGCCAGCACGATCTGGCGGGAGAAGACGCCGAGCGGCCGCTCGGACAGCTCCATCTGCACGTCGTCGGCCTTCGCCACCGGCCTGCGCTCGGCCTTGACCGTCAGCATGTTCCGCTCGACGTCGATGTCGATCGCGTCCGCGGTAACGCCGGGAAGGTCGAAGGCCACCACGTACTCGTCGCCCTCGCGGTAGGCGTCCATCGGCATCGCCGACGGCTTCGACCAGGTGCCCGGGCCCATCAGCTGCTGCGCCAGCCGGTCCAGTTCACGGAAGGGGTCAGTGCGCATCAACATCGTGAAAACACCTCCAGCAGGTTCAGGCAGTTACTGCCAATGCGCCTCACTGACACCGTTGTAACATGTCATCCAATGGATGACAAACATGATGTCGTCTACCTGATGACAACCTGAGGGAGGTGTCCGTGACCGCGGCAAACCAGCCGTCCCCGCCCAGTACCGACGCCCACAGCCCGGTGTCGTTCCTTGCCGCCGCGGCGGCCCTTGACGCCATAGACAACGCCCTGCGTGAGGCCCTGCACGAGACCCCAACCTCCCCCGCCCCCGGTCCGGAACAGGCCCTGGCGTCCTTGTCGCTGCTGCGGCAGGTACGCGAGCAGCTCGCCGGATGGGAGACCGGCCTGATCGAAACGGCCCGAGAGGCGGGCGCCAGCTGGGCCGATCTCGCCCACCCCCTCGGCGTCGCCAGCCGCCAGGCCGCCGAACGCCGCTACTTGCGCGGCCGCCCCGGGCCCGCCGGGACCACCGGCGAACAGCGTGTCCAGGCCACTAGACAGGCCCGCGCCGCCGACCGCACCACCGCCGCCTGGGCCCGCAGCAACGCGGCCGACCTGCGCCGCCTCGCCGGCCAGATCACCGCCCTCACCGACCTGCCCCCCGCCGCCCGCCGCCCGCTCACCGAGCTCCACGCGGCCCTCGCCCACGACGACCCCGCCCACCTCATCGCCCCGCTGACCGCTACCCGCCCTCACCTGGCCGCCGTCCGCCCCGACCTCGCCGCCCGGCTCGACACCCTCGCACCCCCCTGACCCCCGACCGGCGCACCGCAACAGCGGCCCGGTCAGCCTCCGCCCCCGGGCGAACGAGCGGAGACCTGGAACCGACGCGGCCGGCCTGCGGGCCATCTGACCCGCTCCCTCACCGAGCAGGGCCTCCGCTGCTCGGCGATCGGGACCGACTGCGCGTACACGGCGATCATCGGTCATTTCCGCAGTTGGGAAGGGTGACGCATGCGGTGAACTCCCTTGCCGCGGAGGTCGGTTCGCCCCCTCCGGGCGTGCAGCTACCTGACTTCGACGCGGTACGCGACGCCGGGGAACTCCCATCCGTCGGTGCCTTCGCCGATGTCCTCGACGATGACGTCATCGACGAAGTGGTCCTCGAACTCGTCGTCGGTGAGCTCGCCCGCGAGCCAGAGCTCCTCGATCTGGTCCCAGTTGCCCCGGCTGCCGTCGATGCGCAGGGGCGCGGCGCCCAGGGTGCCGCGCGTACGTTCGTCGTCCCCGGTTTTGACGACGCCGCTGATCTCGTACTGGCCCCGCCTGATGTGGTCGGGGATCGGGCCGGCGGGGACGATGGCCGTGTTCTCGTACGCGGTGTGGATGACGTCGCGGTAGTTGCGGCGGACGTTGTACTCCGCGTCGGACAGCCAGCTGACCAGAGTCCTGGTCGTCACGTGGAGTCCGGCGTCCTCCAGGGCCTGCAGCCCGCGATGGGTCGCGGTGAGCTGGCTGAGCTGGGCATGCCAGTGCTTGGCGGTGTACGACGACAGCCGGTGGCGGGGGGTGACCTGGGAGCGCAGCAGGTCGCCCAGGGCGGCGCCCAGGCTGCCGCCGCGGCCTGTGGGGCCGGCCATCAGTCGTCGCCTTCGAGGATGATCTCGCCGGACTGGACGAACTTGGCCTTCACTTCGCCGAAGCCGGTCCCGATCCGGTAGGTAGCGGGCGGCGTGCCGGGCGCAGTCCAGAAGACGGCCTGGTCGACGTTGCGCAACGCGATGAGCGTGTGCCCTTCCTGGACGGCCTTGAACGCGACAGTCCAGTGGCGGACGGATGCCTCGGCGACCATGCTCATGCGCCAGTCCGGCCGCCAGAACGGGGACCGCTGTGCGGGGCGCTTGGGCCACAGCAGGCGCAGCGCGATGGACAGCCGGGTCTTGTACGCCTTGTAGGGGTCGCCGCCGATCTGGACGAGCTCGGTCCGTGCCTTACGGGTCGCCTCGTAGAAGGGCTTGAACAGCGACTCGTTGTACTTCCCCGTCCAGGAGTCGTGAATGGCCGGCATGGCGCCGAGATGGCGCTCCCGGACGAGTCTCTCCAGCTGTTTGATGTGGGGGGTGGTGACCCACACCCGGCCGTGCTCGTCGGGCCGGTCGATGATCCGCCCCAGCGGGTGCGGCATGTCGGTGCGGGTCCATTCCGGGATGTCGATGAGATAGATGCCGGCCTGGGTCTTGTCGTACGCGTCGAGCGGGCCGGTGTGCAGGAGCTTGTTCGGGGCGAGGGGAACGGCCGAACACGCGGAGGGGAAGCTGCCGTTGCGGTCGATCAGGCACAGCACGCCCGCGCCGAACGGTCCGGGCACGTCGATCTTGTCGCGGCGGACGCGCTTTCCGTTCGCCCTGACGTGGGGCACGCGGGCGGCAGTGACGTCGGGGTGGACCCAGCGGGGTTCGCCGTCCATGTGCTCGCTGATCAGCGGCCACGGGCCGCTGTCACGTTCCTCGGTGCGGATGACGGAGATCGGGTGCATCTTCGAGCGGCCGACCGCGTCCTTGAGGATCTTCAGGGCAGGGAAGACGTGGCCCTCGGGCTCGTCCTCCTCATCTCCCGGCGCCAGGCCGTCCTCGTCGCCTTCCTCATCCTCCGCCGCCGTGTCGACCCGGGTCTGTCCGCTGCCCGGCGGGGCAGGAACGGGCAGACCGTCAGCGGCAGCCTGACCGGCGCCTGCGGCGGTGTCGGCGGTGTCGGCGGACATGGCCTCGCCGTAGGGGCGCAGCGCGGCGGCGAGGCGGTACCCCTCGTGGGTGTCGGGCATCTCCCCTACCGCCGCGGCGGCCCGCAGCAGCGACGGCAGGATCTCCTTCAGGGCTTCCTGGTCGCCGCCTGCGACCGCGCTCCGCCATGCCGCCAGTTCCCGGGTGAGCGCGGCGGGGATCCCCCGGTGTCCGCCGGACGTGTAGGCAAGAGCGGCTTCGGCCAGTTCCAGCGCCGCCGTCGCCCCGGCCGCCGAGAACCCCGGGACCGCCGGGATCGCCGGGCTCTCGGCACGGCCGAGAGGGGCGGCCCCCGCGTCGAGGAAGCGGGCGTGGATCAGGTCGGGCCGCAGGTACGCCGTGCCGATTGTGCCGACATCACGTTCCGTGACCGTCACCTGAACCTTGTCCGGGTCCGCGGTAGCGGTGAGCGTCACCAGGACATCGGCGTCCAGGAGCCCCAGAAGCGCGGGGTCGTCGCTGTCCACGACCGCGAGCACCGCTACCGGTACGGAACGCGCGAGGCCGGCCAGGACCTGGGAGGCCTCCGGCAGTCGGTCTCCGGACAGCGGCAGACGGGCGTTGTGCGCGGCCTGGAGGCGGTCCACGACCACAAGAGCCAGACCTTCCATGTGCGGCACGGTCTCCGCGATGTCCTCGGCCCTCAGATGGGTGCCGTCATCGATGAGCAGCACGTCACCCGCCTGAACCAAGGCGCGGGCGACCTCCTGCTCATGCGCGGTCAGGCGGCCCTGCTTCAGGCGCGCGTAGTCACCCCCCGTCTCGGCGGAGACGATCCGGCGGAAGATGTCGTCCCTGTTCGGCCCCGACGCCGCATACAGGACCGTCCGCCGCTCGACGAGCGCGCTCTGCCGCGCGGCGGCCAGACCCAGCAGACTCCCGCCGACATTCGGAGCGGCCGCCACCAGCGTCAGCCGGCCCGGCTGCAGACCACCCGTCGCCGCGTCCAGACCCGGCAGCCCGAACAACGGGCCACCGACCGGCACATCGGTGAGCACGGAACCGATCGCGTCGCCCAACGTGGCGAGCCTACGCGGAGCACTCCCGGAGTCCTGGTCACCTTGCCCGTGCACCGCACCTCCTGCGGACGCCGCACCCTGCGCGGCCATATCGGACGAGAGAGCACTTGAAGCGGGGTCGGCGGGGAGCAGCACCGCGACCGGCGTGGTGTTCCTCAGCAGCACCTGCGGTCGGCCCTGAGCCGCCAGCGTGACAAGATCACCGAAGTCGCGCTGCGCCACGCTCAGCACGTGGGCCGGGAAAGCACCGGCCTTACGGGCCGCCGGGAACCGGTCCAGCGGCGCCAGCAGAGCACGCACCCTGTGCTTGGTGACCACCACGGTGCGCCCCTCCTCCTCGGCGGACTTCACCAGCGCATACAGATTGTTCCGCGCCGTCGTCACATTGATCGCACCCTCATCCCGTGGCGACCGATCCACTCACCCTCCCAGAGCATTCAACTAGCCATCACCATAATAGAATTCACCTCTTCAACCCAGGAAGCCACTACGTTTCTGCAAACTCTCACCCACTATCAGCGACTACGCACCGCCGGTCCGGCCCGTGTGGCGAAGATCAGACAGAGCCTCCACCAGGTCCCATCTCACCTGTGCAGTCGGCTGTACACCGAACTCGGGACAGACCATCCCGGCCCCTCACCGAGGCGTCGTGGGAGGCCCTGGTCCCGATCAGCGCGGCTTGGCACGAGAACCCATGGCCGCCGGAAGGAATGAGAGAGCTGCTCCCGGTCAAGCCTCCTCGGTGACGGTCAGTCCGAGCGGTGCTGCAGGAATCGCGGCTTGTCAGCGGTCACGCATTTACGTGACCGTCCACACAGGGCCGCCCAGGCCCGAAGAGTCACCGCGAGGTGATCAGTCCTTGCTCTCCCCGGTAGCGGTTTGTGCGCCGTGCCGTGTCAGGTCAGCTGTCGAGGGATCAAGTCCGTCGGCAGTACGGGCCCTCCGGGTGGGAGAAAACGCCAGCACGAGTGCCTGGACGACTGCTCCGGACAGTCCGATCCACAAGGCGAAGCGATAGCTGACCTGGTCGGCGAGTACGCCGCCCAGTGGTGCACCCACCGCTACCATTCCCCAGTTCATCGAACGGATCGTCGCGTTCATCCGCCCGCGCAGCCGATCGGGTGTCACCGCCTGGCGGTAACTCATCTCCACCGGGCTTTCGGCGCCGATGGCCAGGGACACGAGGAAGAAGCCGAGGGACACGGAGGCAAGCGCCCACGATCCACGTTCGGCCAGGACCAGGGGCAGCCAGCCGATGGCAGCGAGCAGGCGGAAGGCGATCAGGGTGGCGCCGACGTCCAGTCTTCTGGCCACGCGCCCGGAGAGCGCACCGCCGAGTATCACACCGACACTCGCGCAGGCGTAGGTGACCCCCAGACCGAGTGCCCCGATCTTGAGGCTGTGCAGGGCGAAGACCACGAAGACCGTGCTCACCATGCTGTTGAAGAGGAGCATCGCGTGCGAGGTCAGGGCGATGGACGCCAGCGTGCGATGCCGGTAGACCCAGGCCACGCCCTCGCGCAGTTCTCTGCCCAGGCTGCGCCGTGCGCTTCGATCGGGGACGGGGTCGGGTGCCTTCACAGAGGCGAGAAGCAGGCCGGATATCAGATAGGTGAGGGCGTCGACCAGCACGGCAAGCGGCGCTCCCATGATCTTGATCAGTGTCCCGGCGATCAGGGGGCCGGTCGAGCCTGCCACTGCGTCGGCCTGTTGCACACGGGCGTATCCCGCGTTGAGCAGCTCTTTGGGTACCAGTTGTGGCACGTACGACTGGTTGGCCGCCTCGAACAGCAAAGACAGCACCCCGAACACGAAGACGAACATGCACAGTGCGGGGATGGTGAGCCGATCGAGCGCATACAGCACGGGTATCGCACCGAGCAGGACTGCCCTTCCGAGGTCCGTGGCGACCATCATCGGCTTGCGCCGCCAGCGGTCCACCACGACGCCGGCTATGAGTCCGAAGAGCAGATACGGAACCCAGCGGGCGGCGTTGACGATGCCGACCTCCGTAGCGGATGCGCTCAGCGCCACGGCGGTAAGGATCTGCAACGCCAGCCCTGTGACCTGAGAACCGAACGCAGATACGGCCGAGGCGGTCAGGAAACGTACGTACCCAGGGACTTCCACCAGGCGCGGCATGACCGGACCGTATCAGCGAAGATCACCGGCAGACGATGGCGGAACAGGCCACCCGACGACAGCAGACACGCGCCACTGTTGTCGGCTCTCATCGATATTTCCGACCGCTCTGATCGTTGAGTGCTGCCCGAAACCAGCGACAGACGTTGCCCACACCCGCCTACGAAGCCACCCGTTACTGGGGAGCACCGGCAGCACAGCACGTCTGCCCACTCCCCCACCTGGTCGGCGCACGCCGACCGGATTTCCTCCAGCAGCTCTGGGTAGTGCTCGCCGTACGTGCCCACCGCGTGCCACACCGCGTCCAGTGCCGCCTTCAACGAGTCGGGCTCGGCGGCAGCGAGCACAGCGGGAAGAGCGAAGTACAGCTGTGAGATCCGCTCGGGGCCGCGCACAGTGCCGGAGGCGTGCGCCGCCGCCGCGCCGTGCCCCGCACCCCCGGTCGGTGGCTGGTGTGATGCTATTTGACTCCACACGGGGCGGCTCCAAGTGGCCCCGTTTTGGGGACGATTCAGGAAGATCAAGCGTCGTGAAGTGGCCCCGGAGGGCGGCTTGTTCTGGGCCAGGGGCTTCGTGAATGGACGCCGGTAAATGTGTCGCGTGTTACTGAGGGTGTCGGGATACTGCCTCGGTGACTCTTACTGCGCTGCCTCAACTGCTTCGGCCTCGTGCCCTGAGGCCCGGAGATCTCGTCGCTGTCGCAGCGCTGTCCGGGCCGCTCCATGCCGCCAACGAGCCCGACCTCGAGCAGGCGGTGGTCGTGCTCAAGCGGATGGGATTCCGGGTGCGTCGGGCACCGCTCCTTGCAGGGGGGCGGCACCATTGGTGGAGCGCGGCTAGGCCGACGGAGATCGCCGAAGAGCTCAACGCTCTTCTGCGAGATCCCGAGGTACGCGCGGTCATCGCGCATGACGGCGGCCAGACGGCGCTCGGATACCTCGATCTGATCGACTTCGAGGCGATCACTGCCGACCCCAAGCCGATCCTCGGTTTCAGCGACATCTCGCTGCTGCATCTGGTGTTCTACGCGCGCACGGGTCTGGTCGGCTTCCATTCCGACCTGGCCACCCCTGGACTCGGCGGACACTGGCAGCGCGCGACTGCGGCACGCAGGGCGGAACTCGAGGAGCTCTACTCGACGTTGCTGACCGGAACCGAGCCGATCGGCCCGCTGCCCGCCACCCCGACGTGGGAGTGCTGGCGTGCCGGTCGCACCGAAGGCCGGCTGATCGGCGGAGTGATCAACCGCATTGTGCTGAACCAGGCGACGTCCTACGCGCTGCCGCTCGAAGGGTTCGACGGCGCGGTGCTGTTCTGGGAGGAGGCGGGTGGCCTGGCAGCGCATGTGTGGAGCTACCTGCAGGTACTGCGACACGCCGGCATCCTCGATCGGATCTCCGGCATGGTCGTGGGCATCCCGGACGGGATCGACGGCCTCCACTCGCCCGACGCGTCCCCGACCCTGCGCGAGATCGTCCTCGATGTCCTCGGCGACCGTGACATCCCGGTCCTGGGCAACGTCGAGTTCGGACACGCCGGCCCGAATCTGCCGATGCCAGTCGGTATCCGCGTGGCCCTCGACGCGGAGCAGCGGACATTGTCGCTGCTCGAACCGGCAGTACGCCCGCTCACGAGAAGCCTGGCGGGCAGCTGAAACATGCGGATCGCGAACCGACAGCCACGACTGGAGTCACTGCGCTGATTGTGTCGGTGGGAAGCGGCAGCTCGTGCTGGTGAGTGCCGGGAACACTTGATCGCCAAGTGGCTGTTTGGGTCGGATCGGGTGGTGGTTCTCGCTCGCGGATCCTGAGAGATCCGGCAGGGGGAACCGGGGCGCCGGAGCGGAGTACTCAGGAGGGCCACGCCTTGAAAATGCGATGGCTCGCCACCAGGCGCGCTGCCACGATTGCGGGCGTGATCACTCCGGAGACTCCGGACTGCCTGATCGTGACGGGGATACCCGGGGCCGGGAAGTCGACGGTGACCAGACTCGTCGCCGAGCGCCTGCCACGCTCCGCCCGGCTGGACGGCGACTTCATCAACAGGCTGATCGTCAGCGATCACGTCCGGGCTCTTGGTGAACCTGCCGACGAGGCGGCGCGGCAGGTGGAGCTGTGCAACCGCAATCTGTGCACGCTGGCGAACAACTTCTCCGACGCCGGCTTCACGCCCGTGATCGATTGGGTGATCCCCTCACTATCCAGACCCAAGCAGGACTGGGCGCTGACCTACATCCACGACGTCGAAGTCTTCCTCACCGAGTCGCCCAGGGCCCGGAAACGTCAACTGGTCGCGCTCGGGCAGTTGTCGACGTACTCCTGTGACTGCGCCACCGAGTACGGAGATATCTGCACCAGCGTGAGGGCGGGACGGCCTGGATCATCTCGCGGGCATGGCGGGGGTGGGGAGGTGAACCTCCAGCACGACTGCGCCGCCGGCCACGGTCCGGTCTTCGTGCATGTTGATCTGCTGGCCGGTTTTGACGTGCGTCCAGTGAGTGGGAGTGAGGGGAACGAGGCGGACAGTGGCCCGGCCGCCAGGCTCCAGAACGGGCATGTCCTCAACCCAGAGCCCGGCGATACTCACCGAAGCGGCGCCGGTGGGTGAGAGGTTCCCGATGTCCCACATGGGTCGCAGAACACCGTGGCCGGAGATTGGTGTCTTGCGTCGGGCCTCCGTGGGTGGACGAAGCGCCAGATCCGCCCGGATCATTCCGTTTCGGATCTCGGAACGCCGCCAGTGGCACCAAGCCGCGCTCCGCTCAAGGCCGAGTTACTCAGCCGCCTCGGCAAGCTGCTCCCAGAACGTCAAGGGCAGCGGTTTGCCCGTCTCCGAGCTCCTCCAGGACGCTCAGAGCGATCTGCCATTCGTCGTGGGCGAGGTAGTCCCAGACGTCTTGCACCGAGATGTTGTCAATCCCCTCGGACTGTGGAGATCTTCTAAGCGGCCAGCTCCAAGGCGGAGTTGGCCCGGTGGTCGTGTTCGTAGTCGATCGGACTCTGATATCCACACACGCTGTGTAGCCGGTGCGTGTTGTAGAAGCCGGTGATCCAGGTCGCGATCCGCAGCCGGGCCTCGGTGCGGGTTGCGAACAGGTCGCTGTGCAGAGCAATGCCAACGAGGTCGTCCGTGGTACGAACAGCACGCACAGGTACGTAAGGAGCACGATGCGCCGGATGACCGGGGTCAGGTTGTCATAGCGGACCTGCCCGGCCGACACCCCTCAAATATGCAGGTCTCGAAGTCAAGGCCCAGAGCCCTTGCGGAGAGAGCGTCGTTTCACCGGACGTGACGAGCCGCGGCTGCGAGGTAGGCATCGATGGCTGCGCGTGCAGCGTGATCCCGGTCGCGACGGTCGTCGTCGTCCTGAGCCCAGTGGATGGCTCTGGTTGTCCGATATGCGTTCTGAGCGGTCTGTACGAAGTCGGAGTCGTCAACAAGGAGTTGCAGCTCCGCCAGCGCCGCCCATGCAGCCGGGCGGGTGCTTCTCGATAGTTCATCAGCTCGCGTGGCATCAGCCCCCTCGGAGTCCTGCTGTCGACTCAACCATTGATCAAGTTCAGCTCGACGGAGGCTATGGAGGGTCTGTGCCAACGTGCGGAAGGCGGCCAGCCGTAGCTCGCGCATTCGCTCGCTCTCTTGAACACGTCGAATGCGCTCCGCTGAACGGGCCTGCAAGACGTAGGCAACGACGGACCCCAGCAAGGTCCCGACCATAGCAAGGACAGCAGACAGGAACCCCCACATAGGTCAAGGAGAGCACGGCTACTGCCAGGAAGGAATTGTGGCCGCTAGGCGCGTTGTCCTTCGCGTAGAGGCTGCCAGGCACGCGGCACCTCAGCTGGCTTGCACATCGAGGCGTGCAAGGATTCCGTCGAAGATCTGCTCGCGTGCGACCTGCCCCTTGGCGGCCGCGTCGTCTCGCTGGCGTTCAAGGGTGGACCGGAACTCGATCGTGACTCTTCGGACAGGACCAGGTCGCCGAAGTCGAGATTACCCATCTTGGCCTCCTTCGACCGGGCGACGTACTCCCCCCGGGGCCTCGGCGAGGTGCGGCACGCCGAGCTGCCCGGCCGTGGTGCGGATGCGCTTGCTGGTCAGCTCGCTCAACTCAGGTAACCACAGGCGATGTTGCCGCCCAGTCCCGCCGCCGGGAGGGCCCGGGTGATGAGGATCGGCCGCTGATGGCCTTGTTGAACCGCCCTCCGGTGTCGGCTTCACGGTGACGGGGCGGGGGCCGGTCAGTTCGCCAGGGACCGAAAGAGGCCGATGGCCGACCTCGATGCGCACGGCAGCCGCCCCATCCGTCGGTTGTCATCCTTTGGCAGCCCGTCCCAGTGCCCCTCGTTCCTGATGACGGCACCGCGGCCCGCTGCCCGGGCATGGGTGGCAAGAGGCGTCTGCCCATGCCGGCCAGGGGTGGTGGCATGCAGCACGATCTGGGACTTCGTGGCCCTGCTCTCGACTTCACGTCGGCACCCTGGACACTGCGGTCGGCCACGGCAAGCGACACCCAGCCCACAGTCTCGATCCGGTGATCCGTCGCCGTACTCATCAGGTGGCTCCTTCGGGGAAGGTCACACCTGATTCATGGCACCCCCCTCACGGCCGACGGTAGGGCTCGCGGTACAGATCAGCGTGGACCTCCGCACGGACCTCGGTACGGATCTTCCGGAGGGCAGTGCCGCCGACGTACCGCTGGGTGCGGGCGTGGCCGACGGACTCGACGAGGTCCAGGCGGCGCAGGGTACGGAGGTCGGCGAGGGCCTGGTCGCGGGTGAGGGATTCCTCGGCCTGGTAGGTGGTGCGCCGCAGGTGCCCCTCGGCGGCGGCGTACAGGGCCGAGACGGTGCGTTCGCCGAGACGGTGCTGCTCGGCGAGGTGTTCCAGACGGAACCAGAGCCGGGCCGCCGCTTCGAAACGGCGCTGCACCTCCTGGGCCTGGAGGTGGTGGGCGGTCAGGCAGAACCTGATCCAGGAGGCGGCGTCGCGCTCCGGCTGCCAAGAGCCGGCTTGGACATCGCGGAGGGCGCCGTAGTACTCAAGGGTGTTGTACGTGTCCGCGCCGAGCCACTCCTCGATGCTGGAGAACTCGGGGGCGAGGATGTCCTCGCGCCCGAGGACGAGGGTGTGGACGGCACGGGGCATCCGGCCGTTGCCGTCGCGCCAGGGGTGGATGGAGACCAGGTTGAAGTGAGCCATGGAGGCCCGTACGAGGGCCGGGGCGTCAAGGTCCCCTTCGGTGAGCCAGTGGACGAGCTCGTCCATCAACTCGGGCACCTGCCCAGGGTCCGGGGCCGTGTACACCGGCGGACGGTTCGGGCCGCCGGAGACCCCCACGCCGCTGGTGCGGTACTCGCCGGGGCGCACCTCCCGGTCGACACCCCGGGCCATCATGAAGTGCAGGGCCGAGAGCAGGGTGTGGTCCCAGGAGAAGATCTGGAAGTTCGCGGCATGCTGGATGTAGGTGAGGGCGTCGCGGTAGCCCGTGACGGCGTTACGGGTCGCCTCGTCGGTCTCAGGAGAGACGTCCCCGCCGGCGATCAGGGTCTCGGCGTCCTCGGCGCTGATCGTGTAGCCCTCGATGTGGGTCGATCCCCGCACAGCGGCCGCGGTGAGCGACCGGCGGAGTTGCCCCTCCCAGCGCCGAGGCTGGGCGAGCCGACGACGGAACTCGGTACGGAGCGCCTCGATCTCGTCGATGACGCGGAGGTCGTCCGAGGTCAGGGAAGGCGTGGCGAACAGCAGCCCTCGACACTACGACCCACGTAGGGTCGCCGCGTCCGGTCAGTCGGGGTAGTGGGGTCAGGTAAGGGCGAGGTCGGACAGGAGAGCGGGCAGGAGGCGTTCCTCCATGACCGCGCTGCCCGATTCCGCCATGGCCGGCGCCAGTCCGGGATCCCAGGAACTGGCAGCGGGTGGTCCCACGAGAGGTGTGGACTCGCCCTCTCCGAGGGCCGCCGTGTAGTCGGCGGTGGTCATCCGCCAGGGGTGGGCGCCGTGGCGGACCACGGCGTCCGAGGTGATGCGCAGGCCCGCCCAGTCGAAGTCGGCGCGCCAGTACAGCCGTGCTCCGGCGCGTACGGCGTCGCCGAGCAGTTTGTGGCAGGCGGCGGACGGGACTCCCTCGGTGCAGACCAGGGCGGCGCCGGTGTTCCGCAGTTCGCCGGCCGCGGCGCGCAGGACGGCCGGGTTCTCGCAGACGAAGATGGTGTGGGCGGCAGGGACGACGGGGTCGGTGGTGAGCTGGTGGAGGGTGAGCCGGAACGGTATGCCGAAATCGGCGGCGTCACGCAGCCAGTCGCAGACGACGGTGTCTCCCCTGGCTCCGATGTTGAGGACGAGGACCTGGCTGGCGAGGTCGTCCGCGATGGCTCCGACGCTCACCCAGAGGGCGCGCCGCCCGGCCCGGTCGCGCGGTACGGCCGGACCATCGCCGTTGCGCAGGGTGAGGGCGCGCAGGACGAGCTGTTCGAGCGCGGTGCCGGGCACGAGGGCTTTGGTGTCGCCGGTGGCCCACTCGGCGAGGACGGGAAGCGGCAGGACACCGGCCGAGGACCCGGGAACCGATTCCCCGAAGAGTCGCTCCAGGACGTGCACCGCCGCGTCAAGGAGCCGCACGTCCCCCCGGCGTACGAGACGGGTGAGGGTACCGTCGGCGGCGATCCGGTCCAGCCAGGCGGCGAACCATCCTTGTCCGGCGAGCCGGCTGGTGTGGGCGGCCTTCAGGGCCCGGTCTCGGTGGGCCCCCTCGTCGGCGCGTTCTGCCGGCCGGTCGCGCAGCGGGCCGTGCATCTGGCCGAGGGTCTGGAGGAGACCGGTGCCGTAGCGGTCGTAGAGATAGCCGTCCAGGTCGCCCAGGGGTACGGCGAGACGTTTGGCGGTCTCGGGCCGGTAGCGGCCGGTGACGCCGATGACGGTGCGGCGCTCCGCCTCGCTGGGCGTCGTGAGTCCTACGTCGCCGTCGAGGGCACCGCCGGTGCGCTCCAGTCTGCGGCGGGCCGCGGCGAGCAGCCGGGTCCAGCCCTCGCCCCGGAGTTCGTCGTACGCCGACGGATCACGCTCAGTGGACAACCTCCGCCTCCTCGGGCACCGGAACGCGCCGGGTGCCGGGCGAGCCGAGGGCGGCGGTGAGGTCGCCGGTGTCGTCGGCGAGGAGCCGGTCACCGTCCCAGACCAGCAACAGCGCGGAGACGGTGTGGTCGACGGCGGTGTGCGCGAGGTCGTAGTGGGCGGCGGCGGACACGGAGGCGTGGGCGGCCCACAGGTCGTAGCCGGTCATGAACAGGTCGAGGTCGAACTGCGCCGCCAGCGACATGAGTTCGCCGCGCCCCGTGTCGTCCACGCCCGCGAAGGCCTCGTCGAGGGCGAGCAGACGCGGGGCGTGCGGGTCGGCGGAGTTGAGCATGGCGTGGGCGGCGGCGAACAGCGGCAGGTGCAGCGACACGGACTGCTCACCGCCCGACAGCCGGCTGTGCCGGGCGCGGGTGAGCCGCTCCTCGCTCCTGTCGGGGCGGACGAGCTGGAACGCGAACTGCCGCCAGCGCCGGTAGTCGAGGACCTCGGCGAGCAGCTCGCGGTAGGTCTGGTCACGGTGGCGGGCGCGGGCGGTCTTGATCTGCGCCGCGAAGTGCGTGCGCACGCGGGCGAGTCCGTCGGGGCCCAGGCGGGCGGCGTCGGCGTCGAGGAGGCCGCAGACCGTGCGCTGTTCGTCGTCGAGGTGGTCGGCGAGCAGCCAGCTCACCCCGACCGTCGTCCCTGAGGACATCTGCCGCTTGCGCATGTCGCTGTTCATGCGCCGGATCAGGTCGCGGGCGTCGACGGTGCGGTCGTGGATCTGCTGGGCGAGCCGGGTGAGCAGGGCGTCCTCCAGGATGCGCTGCTCGGACTCGGAGAGCAGTTCGGACTGGTCCCGGCGGTGGGAGGAGATCTTCTGTGCGAAGGCGGCGACGGGCAGCGGGCCCTCTTCGTCTGCCACGCGGACGAGAATGACACCGTCGGAGCCGTCCCATTCGGGCCGGTAGTCCTGTCCGGCGGCGGCGAGCTGTGCCTGCAGGTCGTCCAGGGCCTTGGTGAGCCGGGTGACGGACTGCTTGAGGCTGGTCTCGGTGGGGGTGAGGTCGCGGGTCGCGGCGAGGATCGCCTCGTGCACGGCGACCACGGCCGGCGGGAGTGCCTCGCCGGCCCAGTCGGCCTCCTGGGCGGGCCAGGCGAGGCCGGGCGGGCAGCGCAGGATGTCGAGGAGTTCGCGGGCTGCGTACGGACGCAGGGAGCGGGCGGTGTCCTTCTGCTCCGTCGCGGCGACCGCCCCGGCCTCGTCGGCGGCCGTACGGCGGGCTTCGGCCGCCGCGGAGCCCGCGATCGCGGCGTGCTGGGCGGTGCGGGCCGCCTCGGCCTCCCGGGCCAGGGCGTCGATCCCGTCCTCGGCTTCCTTCACCTGGCGCATCACCTCCTGCGCCTCGGCCCCGACAGCGTCCTGGAGGGCCTCAAGTCCCGCGGCCTCCTCGGTGTGCCGGCGCCGCGCGACGCGCTCGGTGTCCAGCGCCGCCTCCTCGTCCTCGGCGGCGGCGGTGAGCCGGTCGGCGCCCGCCTGGGCGGCCTCGGTCTGGCGGGCGTGCTCGCGGCGGCGGGCGGACAGTTCGCGTACCGCCGCCTCGAAGGCGCGGGTGGCGGTCTCCACGGCGTCGACGCGCTCGACCTCGATGCCGTGCTCGGCCGCGGTACGGCGCAGGGCGCGCGCGGCGATCGAGCAGGCGGCCACCGACTCGTCGTACGTGGCCTGGGCTGCGTCGGCGGCGTCGCGGGTGGCACGCAGCCGCTCCGCTGCCCGGTCGAGGTCGCGCAGGGCCTGCGTGATGTCGTTGGTGCGGGGCAGGGCGGCCCGGGCGGCGGAATACACCTCCAGGGCGGCTTCCGTACGGGCCCGGGTGCGCGCCAACTCGTCGAGCTGTGCGGAGAGTTCGGCCAGCAGCGCCTCGCAGGCGGCGATCCGGGCGGCCCGCCTGCGGGCGCGGGCGGTGGCGCCGACGTACTCGGCGTACTCCTTGCTGTGGGCACCGGCCAGGACACCGGCCGCGTACCGGCCGTCGGGGCCGATCCGCGGGGTTGCGGTGTCGAGGTCTCCGGTGACGGCGACGGAGCGCAGTACGGCGGTGATCCGCGCGGCCGGGATCGCGGCGGGGTCCCCCGGGGCGCCGGGGTTGTCGGGCCGCAGCAGATCGGCGAGGCTCGGTCCGCTCACCGGGGCTCCGGCCCGGAGGTAGGCCTCGCTGTGCCCGGCCTCCACCGGGGTGTCCTGCGCTGTGACGAGGGCGTCGAGGAGGCCCGACGCCTCCAGGGCCGCTTCCAGTCCCGCTCGCTGAGTGTCCGTCAGCTTCTCGTCGAAGTCGACGAGTTGCCACAGTGGTGTGCCTTCGTCGAGCCTCCGGGTGGCGGTGCGTGCCCGGGCCGGGGGCGGGGCGTCGTCGTGTTCGGCGGCGATCCGGTCGCGTTCGGCCTCGGTCTCGGCGTGGCGGCGCTCGACGTCGGTGCGCTGTGCGCGCAGGGCGGCAAGGGTGTCGCGCTGTTCCTGCACGGCGGGAGCGGTGGCCTCGGTGAAGGCGTCGGCGAGCGTCACCGCATCCGTCTCGCCGGTGAGTTCGAGGGCTTCGGCGAGCCGGGAAGCCCCCTCCTGCGTCAGCAGCCGGCCGTGCGCCTCCGTCCACCGGCCGAGCGCCGTACGGGCCTGTTCACGGGCGGATTCGAGGGCCGACTCGGCTGCGGTCTCCGCGGTTTCGGCCGCGGTGACGGCCTCTTCGGCACGGTCGAGCGAGACGCGGGCGAGGTCGCGGGTCTGCTCGGCGCCGCGTGCCGCCTGCTGAGCGGCACGCACGGCCCGCACGCCTTCGTACCGGGCCGCGGCCAGCGCGGCGGAGCGTTCGGCGAGGCGGACGGGTTCGGCGTCGGCCGGGGTCCACGGAAGGCCGGAGGTGTGGGCGTGGTCGGCGACGGCGGCGGCGTCCCGGGAGACGGCGGCGTCGAGTTCGGCAGCGATCCCGGCGGCGTGTTCGGCCTCGGCGCGGGCGCGGCCGGTGGCTGCCGTACGGCGTTCGCGTTCGGCGGTGGCCTGCCGGGCGGTCTGCTCGCAGGTGCGTACCAGGCGTTCCAGGTCGGCCAGTTGCTCGACGGCCTGGTAGGCGGCGGAGGAGCGCAGCTGGTCCAGGCGGGCGCGCTGGGCGGCGAGCGAGGCGTCGGCCGACTCGGCGCGGGTCTCGGCGGCGGCCTGCTGCTCGCGGGCCGCCGCCAGCTCCACGGTGGCGGCGCGCAGTGCCGCGGCGCGCTCGGCGGTCTCGGTGCGGCGGGCGGTGAGCCGGTCCGCGGCGGAGCGGGCGTGGACGCGCAGGTAGGTGGAGTAGCTCGCGAGGAAGGCACGGGTGGCGTCGTCGGCGGCCACCAGCCCCTCCAGGGTGCGCTGCACGGACTCCATGTCCTCGAAGGAGCGGGCCGCCTCGGCGATCAGGTCGTCGTCGAGCGGGCGCAGACCGGCGGTGAGGGTGTCGGAGAGCCTGGCCGGGTCGAGGTTCTTGGCGAGCTGCGGGCGGCGCAGCGTGAGGATCAGGGTGAGCAGTTGCTCGTACCGCTCCGGGCCGAGACCGAACAGGCGCCGGTCGACGGCGGCGCGGTAGTCGGCCGTGGAGGCGATCAGCTCGCGTCCGAGTTCGGCGGCGAGCTGCTTCTTCGTCATCGGCCGGTCGTCGTGGGTGAGGAGCGAGAAGTCCTCGCCGACGCGGCCTTCGGCGACGAAGTGCCAGCGGGCGGGCGTGTCGCGGTGCCGCTGGGCGTGCAGCCCGATGCCGCAGGTGACGGTCTCGCCAGTCTCACGGTGGGTGAACTCGATCCAGACGTAGCCGAGCGCGCTGTCCTGCCCGCGGAAGAGCAGGTTCGACTTCATCGTGCGGTCCTCGGCGGCGAACGGGTTGAGCCGCTTGGGGTCGATACGGCCGTCGAGGACGAACGGGAAGAGGACTTCCAGCGCCTTGGTCTTGCCGGACCCGTTGGGACCGCGCAGCACCAGCCAGCCGCCGGCGAAGGAGAACTCCTCGTCCCGGTAGTCCCACAGGTTGATGATCCCGGCGCGGGTAGGGACGTAACGGGCGGCGGGGGTGGGAGCGGGGGTGCTCACGGAGTGGGATCCTTGGCGGTGTCGTCGGCGAACAGGTCTGTCTGGACAGGCAGTTGGGCCACCGTACGAGTTTTCACCCGGGCAGTGACCCCGCGGTAACGGGCGATCAGGGGAAGAGCGAGGGCTCCGCCGTCGACCCGGACGATCAGCGACATGGCCGCGAGCAGGTCGAGAGCCTGACCGAGCAGCCGGTCCGGGTCGCCGCGCAGATCGGCGGCGAAGCCCGCGCCGTACTCGACGGTGATCTCCCTGAGCCTGCCGCGGAGCCAGGAGTCCGTGACGAAGGGGTAGCGGGTCTCCGTGGGCTCCTGCCTCTCGTCACCGGGCGTCCCGACCACCGACTCCTCACCCGGCCCGGCGAGTTCGGCGACCAGCCCGCGCGCGGGCAGGGCACCGTCGATCCGCCGGGCACGGGCAGCGAGGCGTTCGGCGGCGGTGGGCGCGGGCAGCAGTTCGAGGGCGTGCCGTCCGCCGCGCTGCACGGCGGCACTGATCCGGGCGGCGAGCAACAGCGCGGCCTGCGCGACGGTACCGCCGCCGGGGAAGCGCGTGTCGGAGAGCCGGCCGGAGGTGTCGACGAGCGCCACGCCCTCGGCCCGCCGCTCCACCGCCAGCCCGGTCAGCCGCTCCAGGTCCTCGGCGAGGGCGGGGGCCCGCAGCTGGCCCAGGAGTTCGGTGTCGGCGTCGGCGTAGTAGGCGACCGGGTTCTCCAGCACCAGACGTCGGGCGCGGCGGGCCTGGTCGCGGCGCTGGGCGGCACGGCCTGCGGACAGGCCCAGCGCGCCCCCGGAGTCGAGCAGCGCGGTGACGGAGGTCAGGTGCTGGAGGACCCGGGTCGGGTGGTGGACGGCGAGGAGAATCTCGCGGTCGATGTCGTACAGGGCCTCGGCTCGCTCGGGATCGCCGGCCCAGGCGGTGGCGGAACCGTCGGCGAGGGTGAGCGCGCCTCGTTCGGTGAGCCAGGTGACGGCGTCGACGAACGCGTCGCGGTCGGGCTTGCGCGCGGTGTCGAGGCCGAGCCCGTCGATGCGTACGGCGTCGGCGGCGACCGCGTCGGCCAGCTCGCCCAGCGCCACCTGCGCGCCATGGCGGCCCAGGGCCGCGAGAGCGAGCACGAGGTAGGCGTAACGGCGGCGGTCGAAGGGGCGTCCCGCGCGGGTGAGGGCCGGGCGGGTGGCGTCCAGAGCGTCCTGGGCACGCTGGAGCCGGGCGGTGTCCGCGGTGGTGACGAGACGGTAGCCGAGCGTCTCCATCAGGTCGGTGCGCAACTGGTCGGCCCAGCGGCGCACGGTCGCCAGCGCCCCACGGTCCGGGTATCCGGGCGTGACCAGCGGATGACGCAGGACCAGCCGTACCGCCTTCTGGTAGTCGGCGAGTTCGAGAGGGGAGACGCCCTCGGCGACACCGCTCATACGGCGACCCCGCTCACGACGGTCTCACTCACGACGACCCTCATGCTGTGACCTCCAGTCGCAGCCCGTCAAGGTGAAGCAGGCCGCGCACGGTGTCCACGGTGGTGGAGCCCTCGGCGGGGGTGAGAGTGAGCCGTACCCCGTGGGCGGACCCGGAGGCGGCGGTGACCAGACGGCTGGCGGGGACACGGGCGGCGAGGGCCACGTCCAGCAGAGCGAGCAGCGCACGCGTCTCGGGCTCGTCGAGCGTCCGGCCGTACACGCCGTCCGACGCGAGGGCGTTCGCGGCGCCACGGCGCTCGGCCTGGTCCCTCAGCTGCCCGGCGCGCAGCAGGGCCCGCCGGTCCTCGTCGCGTTCGATGCGACCGGGGCCGTGCAGGGCGGGGGTGCGGCCGGACTGGACCAGTGTGCGGGCGAGTTCGACCGGTTCGGCCTCCCACCAGGACGTACGCCCCGGGATCTGCTCGGGGTCGGCGTACGGGACGGCGATGTGGCGGGGCGCCCCGAGCCCGAAGACCGCCTGGAACAGGGCGTGCGCGTCCTCGTCGCTCTCGCAGGAGGTGAACCACCCGGCGAGATGGCGCAGTTGACTCTCCCGGCTCACCCCGCCCCGGCGCGCCTCGGTGACCCGGCGCAGCAGGGCGAGGACGGACCGGATCGCGGTGACGGTGGCGTCCTGCAGCCGCTCGGTCTCACTGTGCTCGCGCTCCGCGAACCAGTGCACGATGCCGTCCCACCGGTGCCGCCAGTCCGCCAGCCGCTCGGCGGGGCTGCGGAAGAGCCGTTCGTCGGCCTCGGCCGCATACTCGATCATCCGGTCCACACCGGTGGCCGCGGCCTTCTCCACGGCCTCGGCGAGCAGCGGGGCGTAGCGGCCGAGTTCGGCGGTGAACTCCCGCATGTGCGCGAGAAGGGTGTCCTTGTGGGCGAGGAACACCTCGGGCCGGGTGTCGTTGGTGCGCGCCAGGTCGCCCAGCATGAGGTAGAAGCGGGCGGCGCGCTGCGCCATCTCGTTCAGCACCGAGTCGAGCCGGCCCAGCTTGCGGTACACCTCCTCGCCGTCGCCCGCGGTACTTGCCTCGGCCAGCGCGCGCAGGTCGCCGAGGATGTCCGGGAAGACGAGACGGGAGAGCTGAGCGTCCTCAAGACTCGCCCCGAGGACGTCCTCCACAGCCCGGTACGCCCGGTATCCGGCCTGGGTGAACTGATACACGTAGTGGCGGTTGCGGTACTCGGCCAGGTTCGCGGCGCGCGTCCCGTCGTACGAGCGGTCCAGGACCTGCCACTCCGCGAGCGCGTCGAGCAACGGCTGAACCCCGGCCGTCCCGCCGACAGCGCCCGCGCCGGGATGGTCGGCGGCGAGCCGCTCCAGCAGCCCGACCGCGTCCGAGGCGTGCAGCAGCACCTGGTAGTTGGCGCGTCCGCGGTCGAAGGCCCGCAGCAGCCACAGGTACTCGTGGCGCTTCTCGGCGGCGGCGAAGTGGAACAGCCGCAGCCGGTCGTCGAGGGAGAACGCGTCGATACCGAACGCGCCCTCGTCGACGGGGACCGGGGCGTCGGGCTCGTCACTCACGGATCCGTGGGCTCCCCTTGCTTCGGCTGATACCCGTCCGGCCGGACATCAGAGGACCCGCACCAGTCTGCCGCACCCCGACCAGTGCGTGTGAACCGCTCCCCCGCCCATGCCACCGGTGATACCGTGCGCTCCCCTCCCCCCGCCGACGGGCCGGCCGCGTCAGCGGGCTACGGGAACGGGGTGGTCTCTTCCCGTCGCCGTGCAGGCTGGTGATCGCACCCTTCCGCAGCCGGACCACCGAGCCCGGTGGGACCGCCACCCGGATCCCGGCCCCCGTCCCCCGACGGTCCACGCGAACGCCAATGACGCGCTCCGTAAGCAGGGCACGGCAGCGGCCCGGGGCCAGGGCACAGTCGCTCGGCGATGTCGTTCCGTTCCAGTCGCGGGCGTCAACGGGACCGCACACGAATCACCGGACCAAACGCTCAGTCAGAAAGGCTCGACCATCCCGCCCTCGAACACGACCCTCAGCAAAGCGCGGGTGCGTCAATTTTGATTTGCACTCCCGCAGCACGCGGGAGTTGGTGTTTCCATCGTGCGGGCGAAAATTCGCTCAGGACGCAGGCACCGCCCAGGTCCTCACCACCTTGAACCGCGACGCCGTCGAAGTCGCCGACGCCACAGATAGGGCACCTCCAGGGGACCTCAATGAATGGGGCACTGATCTCAGCGCGCCTCGGCCTGGTCCACCTCGCCGCCGCTCTCGCCCGCGCCCTCAACACCGACATCACCGTCACCGTCAAACGACAGCGAGTCGCCGTCGGCGACTGAGGCACCCACACCGCCGACGTCGCCACCCGCATCATGAAGGAGCACCCGTGAACCTCCACCACCGAACCCCCGCCCCCACTCCACGCCTCGCCTTCCGGCAGATGACCCCGGACGACCTCGACGATATGGCCGTACTCCTCGGCGACCCGAACGTGATGCGCCACTACCCCCGCCCCAAGACCCGGGAGGAGGCACTGGCCTGGATCGAATGGAACCAGCACCTGTACCAGCGAGAAGGACACGGACTCTGGCTGGTCACCCTGCGGAACACCGGCGAGTTCGTCGGCGACTGCGGCCTGACCCCCCAAGAGATCGAAGGAGTCACCGACCTGGAGGTCGGCTATCGCGTCCGGGCCGACCTCCAGGGGAACGGCTATGCCACCGAGGCCGCGGCCGCCTGCCGTGACCACGCCCGCGACGTCCTCGGCGCACAGCGCCTCATCGCGATCATCCGACCAGACAACCAGCCGTCGCAACGTGTCGCCGAGAAGATCGGCCTTCCCTTCGAACGCGACGCCGTGTCACGGTCGGGCCTGCCTGTCCGCATCCACGCCACGACTCTGTGAGAGCCGCAACCACAAACCCATTCGGGCAGTTGCCTTACCCGGCTTCCCCGTTACGGATCGCCGACCGCACCGTCACCGACGAGTACTTCGCCGTCTCGGAGTAGGTCGAGGCACTCTACGACTCCCCCGTCAGTTGCCGGCCGACGCCGTCGGCACGGAGATGGCCAGGCTTCGCTGGGAGATGCACCGCCGGGTGCTCGGCAACGGCTACTCTGCTCGCCCCTGCGGGGACGCGGGCGCCGGGCTCTCGCCGGGAAAGCGCGGTCGATGGCCGGCATCGTGGCGGGCGATGAGATGCGCAGTGGTCCCGGCTGAGCGTCGGCGTTGTGCCAGTTGTTCGGCGAAGCGGAGAGAAGGCCACATCGCGTCGTCGCCACCGGCAACGAGCAGCAGATCGGCTCGGGCCCTTTCGACCGGGATCTCCGCCTGAGGGAGCAGGTAAACGAAGCTCCGCTCGCTGAGTTCGTACCAGCCGCGGATGGCGGCCGGACCGCTACCCGGGTTGACCGGAGTCCAGGAGTCATCCATCGGAACAAAAGGCAAGGCCCGCCCCTGCCAGGTCCAGGAAGAACGATACGGGCGCTGTTCCCCATCGCGGCCCGGACCCACATTGCACCAGACTCGCGACGTGGGCGACAGCGCGATAACAACGTCCACGCGCAGGTCGCGCACAGCCGTGAGAAGAGCTGCTTCAGCCCCCTTGGAGACACCGAGGATGCCTAACCGAGTCCTACCGCCTCGCTCACACCAAAGAACAGACAGAGCGCGCAGAGGCGAGGTGAAGCAGTTCCGTCGGCGGGAACGGTGCGGGCGGCTCTCCCACCGCTGGCCGAGAGAGAGCCACCAAAGAGCGTATCTGTCCCGTGGCCGGTGCGGCGACGTAGCGGCTGGACGCTGCGGTCAGGGCGCCGCCTGGACCGCAGTGGCTGAAGGGCCCCGCGTGTGTGAGCTTTCAATTTCTTCATTTAACGGTCAACAGCGAACTTAACCGCTGCCTGAGGAGCCGGCGTTTCTAAGGTCGTCCTTCAGACGACCCCGTGCAGGGGCAGAGAGGCGGGGGAATGTTGGAAGACGGTGCGGCGGACGGCGGTGAGCCCGCTCCGGCAGTGGCCAGGAGCGCGGAGCAGGGGTTGGGCAGGCTGAAGCAGGCTCTGGCGGTGGCGGCCGATCTGCCGGCCGTGACCGAGACGCTGGCGCATGCGTGCGTCTGGATGGGTCTGGTGGGCTGGGCGTTGATCCTTTACCAGGAGGACGGCACCCACCTCTTTCCCTGCTCCGTGGCCGGGCTCGGCCGACTGTGGCAGCCACCGCTGCGGCCGCTGGCCACCACCGAGTCGTGGCCGGTCACCCGGGCGGCCCTGGGCCAGGAATGCACCGGCTGCGACCGTACCGGCCCCTACCCGCTGCCGCCCGGTGGCGAAGCGGCTGCCTGGAGTGCGCTGCCACTGTCCGAGGGCCAGGGTGTCCTGGTGGCACTGCGGCCCGGCACGATGCCCTTCAACGAGGCTGAGCAGGAGTTCCTGCGGCACGCGGCACAGCTGACCACCCGGTACGTGCCCCACATGATCTCCACGGCCGCCGCGCCTGCGCCGACCCCGCACCTGCGAGACCTGCACCAGGGCGCCTTCTTCCTCGACCTGGCCACCGACACACTCGACGTCGACGAAATGTTCGCCCGGCTGCACGATCTGCCCGGTCCCGGCCGCTACCCGCTCACCAGGGTCCTGGCCCAACTGCCCCCAGGCGACCTGACGGACATCCAGCAGCTGCTGGGCACCCTGCGCAGCCGCCACGGCACCTATGAAGTGGCCTACCGGCTCGCCACCCCGGCCGACCGACCGCGCCACCTGCAAGCCCGCTGCACCACCACCGGAGACCCCACCGCTCCCCCCGCCCTGCTCTGCGGCCACGTCACCGATACCACCGGAGAAACAATCCGTGCCACGCAACGGGAGGAACACTTGCGTGAACAGCTGCGCCGCGCTGACCGCATGATCACTCTCGCGTCCAGTGCCGCAGGTGCCACCGGCACCTCGGAACTGGCCAAAGCAGCCTGCGAGGCACTGGCCGTCTTCGGCGCCGACGCCCTGGTCCTGGCCGAGGCCCACCAGGGCCGCACCCGCATCCTGACCACAGTCGGCTACGACGACGAACACCGCGCCGCCGTCACCGGCATCGCCCTGGACGCCCGCGCCCCCCTCACCGACGCACTGCGCGAGCAGGAACCGGTCTTCACCCCCTCCCACGAAGACCTCGTGGCCGCCTACCCCCACTACGCCGCCACCCTGCCCCGCCTCAAACGACACGCATGGGCCGCTCTGCCCCTCCCGCTCGCCCATCCCCAGACCACGGCGGCGTGCATGTTCTCCTTCGACCGCCCCCACGCCTTCGGCCCCTCCGACCAGGCCCTCCTCATCGCCGCGGCCGCCCTGCTCGGCCGCGCCCTGGACCGCTGCCGCGACTACGACACCGAACACGACCGCGCGGTCCAACTCCAGCGCGGACTCCTGCCCGCCTTCCTGCCCCAGCACCCCCGCCTGCACCTCGCCGCCTCCTACCATCCTGCCGCCCCCGGCGCCCACGCCGGCGGCGACTGGTACGACGCCTTCCCCCTCCCCGACGGCCGCATCGCCCTGGTCATCGGGGACGCAGAAGGTCACCACACCAAAGCAGCCATCCTCATGGGGCGCCTGCGCATCACCATTCGCGCCTACGCCGCCACCACCTCCGACCCCGCCGCCATCCTGCGCCGGACCAACCGTCTGCTCACCACCGACAACGACACCGACCCCGACCACGCCCTGCTCGCCACCTGCTGCATCATCGCCCTCGATCCGCACACCGGGCAGCTGGAATACGCCACCGCAGCCCACCCCGCCCCCCTCATGCACATCCCCGACGCCGTACTCACACCCGAGACGCTCCCCGGGCTTCCCCTCGGCATCCTGCCCGACACCGCCTACCCGTCCACCCGCCTCACCCTCCCTCCCGGCGGACGCATCCTCCTGCACACGGACGGCCTCACCGACACCCCCGACACCGACCCCGACGACGCCCTCCACCGCCTGCACACCGCCCTGCAGACCACCGCACAGCAGCCACCCGCCCTCGCCCTGCACCACATCACCGCCACCTGCTTGCCCACCCCCACCCCCCACGACGACTCCGCCCTCCTCCTGGCACACCGCACCCACACATGACGCCCCGCCCCGGCTCCAGGACGCGGGCACAACACCCGTCGCTCCCAAGTGACATCAAAAGTCGCCGCTGTTGGCCAAGGAACACAGCTCACAGCGACACTCCAAAACGCATCGAAACGACTCCCAAAGCGAGGTACACAGCCAGGGGCCAGGTCTTCGGCGACGAGGTCCTCGCCACAGCGATCCTCGACCGGCTCCTGCACCACTGCGAAATCGTCCCGGTCAACGGCCCCAGCTACCGGCTGAAGAACCGCCTCCAGGCCATCTCGCGCGAGACGGACGTGCCCTGACAGGTGGGGACGAGGAAAGGTACGCGACTGGATCTGAGTCCGTGCGCCGACACCGAGTTCCAGGCCATGGTCCCTTGCCGTGTCCGTGTGCCGGAAGCAATAACTGACCGTCCGGCGCACGGACCTGACGGCTCGTCACGGCCAGATGGACCTCAGCCGCCACGCCTGCATGCGGTTGAGGGCGGCGGTGCCGTCCTCGGCGAAG
The DNA here is from genome assembly GCF_036227485.1 of Streptomyces sp. NBC_01451. Taxonomy (NCBI): domain Bacteria; kingdom Bacillati; phylum Actinomycetota; class Actinomycetes; order Kitasatosporales; family Streptomycetaceae; genus Streptomyces; species Streptomyces sp. NBC_01451. The sequence continues at coordinate 10,000,635 of NZ_CP109479.1, read as the reverse complement.
GTGTCGACGCCGGTGCTGGAGGGGTCGGGGAAGATCTGGTCGGTCAGGGTGACCTGTTCGCCCCGGGTGTTCTGGGCATAGACCTCGACGGAGGAGGCGTCGACGAGTACGTGCAGAATCAGCCGGCCGCCGTGGAGCGCGAGGGGGGCCCGCTGAACGCCGCCGAAGGTGGGGTCGAAGTCGGTGGCACCGGCGGCGGTGCGGTCGATGTAGACCTCGCCGGTGGTGGTGTCGTAGCCGATGCGGGTGCGCTGCCCGGCGCCGGTACGGACGTCCAGGCCGGAGCGGTCGGCGGTGCCCGGGGTCAGGTCGGCCTGGAGTTCCAGGCCGCTGCCGTGCACCGCGAGCGGGGTGGTGGTGTTCGTGACGCGGGTGCTGGGCACCCGGGTGCCGGCGCCGCGCAGGCCGGTCAGTTCGCGGACCGGCTGCTGGATCAGCTGGACCTTGCCGTTCACGGTCTTCAGGGAGAGCTCGCGGGGGAAGGAGTCGGCGCTGCGCCACGGGGTGGTGGGGATGGCCTGCCCGTAGTTCCAGTTGTTCATCCAGGCGGTCATGACGCGGCGGCCACCGGGGGTGTCGGTCCACGTGTTGGCCGCGTAGAAGTCGGCGCCGTAGTCGAGCCAGCGGGCACGCTGGGTGGTGGACAGGGCAGGCTTGTCGGCCGCGGTGAACTGGTCGGCGAGTACGTGTCCCCAGCCGCTGGAATTGGCGTCCACGATCTGGATCTGGACCTTCTCGCCCTTGTAGGCGCTGGTGTTGAACGAGGCCCAGTCCAGGTTCTCGGAGTCGGCGCCGGTGGCGCTCTGCACGATCTTGCCGTCCACCAGGAGGTTGACGCCGGTCTCGTCGGAACGGGGCTTGGCCTGGGTGTCGGAGAGGACGACGTGGTCGAGGTTGAGGTGGCCCCAGCCACCGGTGTTGTCGTCCTCGACCTTGATCTGGGCCCGCTTGCCCTGCAGATCGGACAGGTCCCAGGACGCCCAGTTCAAGGCCTCGGAGTTGGGACCGGTGGCGGAGCGCACCACCTTGCCGTCCACGATGAGCTCCACTGCGGTGGGCGCTTCGGAGCTCTCTGCGTGGTTGCCGCCGCCGATGAGGAAGTCCAGGTACTTCTTGTCGATGGTGAAGGTCGGCGAGGTGAGCGTGCCGGTGGAGGCGTCGCCGTTCAGGAAGCTGTTGGCGAGGCCGTCTCCGAGGTAGCCCGTGACCTGCCCCTGGCCGGGGAGCGTGCCCTGGGCGGGTCCGGTACCGAAGGCGTCGCCGGTCGTCGTCCAGTCGCCGATGGGGCTGGAGTAGGTGCTGCCCTCGAAGTCGGCGAGGGTTGCGCCTGTGGGTGCCGGGCCGTCGCCCAGGACGGAGCCGGGCCGGTGCGGGTGGTTGCCGCCGCCGACCTTGAAGTTGATGTAGTCGCTGGTCACGGTGAAGGCGGGTGAGGTCAGGGTGCCGGTGGAGGCGTCGCCGCCGTGGAAGCTGTTGGCGAAGTCCTTGCCCTCGAAGCCGGTGACGGTCTGCTGGCCGTCCACCGGTCCGGTCGCCGGTGCGCTGCCGAACGCGCTACCGGTGGCCGTCCAGTCGCCGAACGAGCCGGACTCGAAGTCCTGCACGACGGTGCCGCTCGGCGGGGTGTAGCTGCCGTTGTCGTCGGAGATGAACTCCGTGCCGTCGAAGTCTCCGACGAAGTACTGGGCGCCGGAGCCGCCCGCGATGCCGCCGGGGTTGAGGTTGACGGCCAGGACCCACTTGGTCTTCTTCGGGTTGCCGTCCACGGGCAGCGGGAACAGGTCCGGGCACTCCCACACCCCGCCGGTGGCGCCGGCGGGGCCGAAGTCGCTGAGGTGCGTCCAGTGCTTGAGATCGGGAGCGCTGTAGAAGGCGATCTTGTGCTGGTCGGCGAGGGCGACCGCCATCAGCCAGCTCTTGGTGGGGGCGTACCAGAAGACCTTGGGGTCACGGAAGTTGGTCGAGCCGATGTCGAGGACCGGGTTTCCGGAGTACTTCGTCCAGGTGGTGCCGCCGTCGGTGCTGTAGGCGAGGGCCTGCTCCTGCTTGCCGGTGGCCTTCTGCGCGCTGGTGTAGACGGCGACCAGCGGCGGGTTCTTCTTGGTGCCGAAACCGGTGGTGTTGTTCTTGTCCAGCACCACACTGCCGGAGAAGATCATTTCCTGGTCGTCCTGGGGGATGGCCACCGGGAGTTCCTTCCAGTGGACCAGGTCGGTGCTGACGGCGTGGCCCCATGACATGTTGCCCCAAGTGTTGCCGTCCGGGTTGTACTGGAAGAACAGGTGGTACCGGCCCTTGTAGTAGATCAGTCCGTTGGGGTCGTTCATCCAGTTCTGGGCCGGAGTGAAGTGGAACTGGGGCCGGTACTGCTCGTGGTACAGGGTGTCGGCCATGGCCGGGGAGGCGGCGACCAGGCCGAGCCCGGACAGGACGGCCAGCGCGGCGAGGAGTCTGCGACGCGGACGAGTCGTTCTGGACATGGCGGCTCCTTGCAGGCATGCGGGCTTCGGTCCAGCCGTACGGGGTTCTGGCGCGTGACGAGTGACGCTTGAGGCATCCCGGGTGCAGGTAAAGGCAGCGGCTCCGCCGTGGTCCCGTCCGAGGCCATGGGCGGGCCCGCCTGACCGGGACGGCACGGTGCCGGCGGTTCCGGTCAGCCCTGGAAACGTTTCGCCGAACGTAGGGGCACCATGTCGCCGAAGTCCAGACCCTGCGCAGGAAAACTCCCGAATGCGAGGATGAGGACGGCTTCACCGCGCCATCGACCACAGGGGGAAACGTTGCCCAGCGAGCAGAACGGCACAGGCCGACGAGCGGCGACCATGCGCGACGTCGCGACCGCCGCCGGGGTGGGGCTCGCCACCGTCTCCCGGGTCGTCAACGGCAAGCCCGTCACTCCCGACCTGGCGGAACGAGTGACGCGCGCGGCCGAGTCGCTCGGCTACCGCCTCGATCTGACGGCCAGCAGCCTGCGCCGGGCCGACCGCCGCACCAGCACCCTCGGCCTGGTCCTGGAGGACGCGGCCAACCCCTTCTCCGCCGCGCTGCACCGCGCGGTGGAGGACGCCGCCACCGAGCGCGGCGTGCTGGTCCTGGCCGGGTCCACCGACGAGGACCCGGTCCGCGAACGCGGCCTGCTCAAGACCTTCACCGGCCGCCGGGTCGACGGCCTGATCGTGGTACCCACCGGACAGGCCGACGCCGACCTCGACGCGGCCCGCCGCGTCGGCACACCGGTCGTCTGCGTGGACCGCCCCACCACAGCGCCGCAGGTGGACGCCGTGACGGTGGACAACCGCGCGGGCCTGCGGGCGGCGGTGAAAAGGCTGCACGCGGCAGGCCACCGGCGCATCGCCTTCCTCGGAGACCTCCGCACCATCTGGACGGCCGAGGAGCGTTACGCCGGGTTCGCGGAGGGGCTGACGGAGACGGGATGCGTCCTGCACCGCTCCCTTGTGAGGCGTGGCCTGCACGGTGCGGAGGCCGCCCAGGTAGCGACCCGAGAGCTCCTGACCCTCGCTCATGCGCCCACCGCGCTGATCTCCGGCCAGAATCTCCTGACCGTCGGGGCCCGCATGGCCCTGCAGGAACTCCGCCTGCAGCACCGGGTGGCGCTGATCGGCTTCGACGACCTGCCGTTGGCCGCTCTCCTCGAACCCGGCATCTCGGTGATCGCCCAGGATCCCGCCGCGATCGGCCGGGAAGCCGCCGACCTGCTGTTCGACCGTCTCGACGGCGAGCGCGGCTCCGCCCGCCACCGCGTGCTGACCACCCGCTACCTCGCCCGCGGCTCCGGCGAAATCCCCGCCGCGGAGGACCGCTGACGACCGTCTCCGGCACGGCGTCCCGGGTACTAGCGGGGTGTCCGGGGGCTCGGAAATTCTCTGTAAACGAATTGATTCCGATGTGTTGACGGGCTGAGCCGCTCGGTGCTTCACTGCCGGAACCGGTACCGAAACCGGTTCCGGAACCGCTCCCGGTATCGGTTCCGCGAGTCTCTGTACGATCGGCCCTCGGTGCGGGAGGACATTCCCGCCGCTACATGGAGAGGAGGTGGCATGGGAGTCACCATCGCCGACGTGGCCGCCCGGGCCGGCGTCAGCAAGACGACGGTCTCACGCGTGCTGAACAGCAAGGGCGAGATCAACGAGAACACCGTCCTGAAGGTCCGCAAGGCGATCTCGGAGCTCGGCTATGTGCCGAGCGCCGGTGCGGTCGGCCTCGCCCGCGGCACGACACAGATAATCGGCATGCTGGTCCCTGACCTGGCCTGGGCCTGGGCCGGCATCGTGCAGGCGGTCGTCGAGACGCTGGAGACCGAGGGCTTCGGACTTCGCATGCTGACCTGGAACCACGGTGAGGAGTCACTGCGCCGCCTGGGTCTGCAGGTCGCCGCCAAGTCGTTCGACGGCCTGCTGGTGATTGAACCCGAGGGCGCCATGGGCTACATCACGGAACTCCACGAAGCAGGGCTGCCGGTCGTGCTGATAGACGACCGCTTCCAGCGGCCGGGGTTCCCCTACGTGGCCACCACCAACCGGGAGGGGGGTGCGCAGGCTGCGCGGCACCTCCTGGAAATCGGGCGCCGTCGCCCCCTGGTCGTGACCGGCCCCGATGCGTTCGGCTGCACCCGGGAGCGGCTGGGCGGCTTCGTCGATGTCTATGCGGAAGCCGGGATCGAGATCGACCAACGCAGCATCATCGGCGGCGACTTCCAGTTCGAACGCTGCCGGAGCGCGATCGCGGACGCTCTCGCGGACGGCCTGGAGTTCGACGCGGTCTTCGCGCACAACGACCCCTCGGCGGCCGGCGTGCTCACCGCACTGCACGAGGCCGGTCTGTGGGTTCCGCAGGATGTCGCCGTGGTGGGATTCGACGACGTCGAGATGGCCTCGTACACCTATCCGGCACTGACCACCATCCGCCAGCCCATGCGGGAGATGGGTGCGGCGGCGGCGCGTCTGCTGCTGGATCACGTGCGCGGAGTGCCGAAGGCGGCCCCGTCGTGCGTCATTCCCACCAGTCTCGTGGTCCGGGGCTCGACGTTACGGCCGAGCCCGAACTGACGCCGTGTCATCACGATGCTTACGGCGTCGGCGTCCCATCGAACCGTCCGTCTCCGCCGCTCCTGTCCAGCCCCGCAGGCGGAGACGGACCCCATCCCGACACAAAACCGACCCCACCGGATCTCGCGCAGGCCGGTAGGCCGTCCAGCTCGACCTGAAGCCGGTGCACGTACCGGCACGACCGGCCCCTTCGTCCTTCGGCCGGCCTCACCACCCTGCACGCGCAACCATGTTCACGCGTCACCGCCGAGGTGCCCTTTCCGTCTGCACCTCCCCGACCCGGCACACCGAGCGGCACGTCTGGCCTCTCACGCCCGGCCGCTACCGCTGCGGGACGGACGCTCCGGCCGCGACCCGCGGCTGACCGCCGGTGCCAGGCAACCGCGGACGGTCTCCACGTAACGAGCCGGCCCATCCGGACGCCCGCCCGCTGCCACTTCCTCTCCGCCGCCCCCCGCGCCTGTCTCGCTCAATGGCAAGGAGCCGCAATATGCGTACCCCTACTCGTCACACCGTCAGAACAGTCCAGGTCCTGTGCGTCACCGTCACGGCAGCCCTGGTGGCGACCGGCTGCGGCCGCAGCGCCGACTCCGGGCCCGGCACGGACGCCCCCGCGACGCTGGGCAGCGGCAAGGCAACCGGCAAGGTCATCATGTGGTCCATGGGCGACCCCGACAAGTCCCTCCAGAGTCTGGCCGAGAAGTTCGAGCAGCAGAACCCCGGCGTGAAGGTCCAGATCACCCCGGTGCCCTGGGCCTCCGCCCACGACAAGCTCACCACCGCCATCGCCGGCGGCAACACACCCGACATGTCAGTGATCGGCACCACCTGGATGGCCGAGATGGCCGGCATGAACGGCTTCCAGGCCACCCCGACGTCGATCAAGTCGTCGGACTTCTACCCGGGTCAGTGGGACACCACGAAGTACAAGGACACCTCCTACGGCGTCCCGTTCATCGCCGACACCCAGGCGGTCTACTACCGTAGCGACCTCACGGCGAAGGCCGGTATCAAGGGCGCCCCGGCAAGTGACTGGGCCGGTTACCTGAAGGATCTGAAGGCCATCCAGGCCACCGCGGGCAAGCAGAACCCCAAGCTGCGCCACGCCAGCGGGCTGTCGATCGGCTTCAACTCCTGGATCTTCCTGCTGCCGCTGGTCTGGCAGCAGGGCGGCGACATCTACGACCCGAGCACCAAGAAGTTCACCTTCGACTCGCCGGAGGTCGCCAAGGCACTGGAGTACTACGCGAGCATCCCGACAGAGGGCTTGGCGCCCACGGACAAGACGGACAGCCTGCAGGCTTTCCAGGACGGACAGATCGCCGTCTACAAGGACGGCGCGTGGGTCAGCGGCAGCCTCCGCAAAGACGCCCCGAAGCTGGACAGCAAGTGGAAGACCATGCCGCTGCCGAAGGGCACGCAGGCGGCCGGGTTCGCCGGCGGCAGCGACCTGGCGGTGTTCAAGGACGCCAAGAACTCCGACGCGGCATGGAAGTTCGCCAAGTTCCTCACCGAACCCGCCAACCTCGCCGCCTACGCGAAGGCAACGGGCTCCCTTCCCGCCACACCGGGAGCGTGGGACGAAGCGAAGCTGAGCGACGACGAGGCGATGCAGGCGTTCGCCGAGCAGCTCAAGGTCAGCAAGGCGCCGCCCGCCATCACCACCTGGCAGCAGGTCGCCGACGCCATCGACTCCGAACTGGAGAAGCTGAGCCTCGGCAAGGCCACCGTCGCCCAGGCGCAGAAGGACCTGCAGTCCAAGGCCACCGGCATCGGCACAGGCCGCTGAACGGCCGCCACGTGAGCACCCCTCGTACGGACGGATGACATCCATGTCCACGAAAACACTCCCCGGGCGGGGCGACACCCACGAACCGACCACCGCACGGCCCGTGAGAGGCGCCGGCCGTGGGAGAGTCGCCCTCCGCAGCACCGCGCGCGGCAGGCAGACGCGGGCCGCGTGGATCCTCGCGGCTCCCTTCCTCGTCCTGTTCCTGGCGTTCATGCTGCTGCCGGTCGTCTGGTCGCTGCTGATGAGCCTGACCGACACACAGAGCGTCGACCTGCGGACCCCGTTGAACGTGTCCTTCACCGGCTTCGACAACTACGTACGGCTGTTTGAGGACGAGCAGTTCGTTCATGCTCTGCGCAACACAGCCGTGTTCGTCCTGGTCGGTCTGCCGCTGACGCTGGCCACCGGACTCGCCGCGGCGGTCGCCCTCAACAGCGGAATCGGCCGCTTCCGGGCCGTCTTCCGGGTCGGCTTCTACCTCCCGGTGATCACCAGCGTCGTGGCGGTCGCAGTGGTATGGAAGACGTTGCTGGAGCCGCAGGCGGGGCTGGTGAACACGGTTCTGGGATGGTTCGGGATCGACGGTCCGGCATGGCTGGCGGACACCCGGCTCGCTCTCCCCGTCATGATCGTCATGGCCGTGTGGCGCAACCTCGGCACCGTGATGATCATCATGCTGGCGGGTCTGCAGTCCGTGCCGCAGTCCCTGATGGAGGCGGCCGAACTCGACGGTGCAGGGGCCTGGCAGCGGTTCTGGCGGGTCACCTTCCCGCTCCTGCGCCCGGCCCTGCTGCTGACCGCGGTCACGACCGGTATCGGCTATCTGCAGTTCTTCGACGAGCCCTTCGTGATGACCGACGGCGGACCGCTGGACTCCACTCTCTCCGCCACGATGTACGCCTACAACCAGTTCGGCAACGGCAACTACGACGTTGCGTCGGCCGCCGGTTACGTCGTCTTCGTCCTCATCATCGCGCTGACCGTGCTGCAGTTCCGCGTGCTGCGAGACAAGGACTGATACCCCATGAGCACTCTCTCCGCCCTCCGGACGGCCGGGCCTGGCACAGACCGGACTCTACGACGGCGCCGTATCCGACAGAAATGGGGCCATCCCTGGCTGTATCTGCCGCTGTTCGGCTGCCTGCTGCTGATGGTCACGCCGTTTCTGTGGATGCTCTCCGGCTCCTTCAAGCCCGAGGCGGACATCCGCAAGGTGCCGCCGGTCCTGGTCCCCACCGCGCCCACGCTGGCCAGCTACCGGCAGCTGTTCAGCAGCCTGGACTTCACCACCATGTTCGCCAACTCGGTGATCGTGGCCCTGGCCGTGACGGCGGGCAACCTGCTGTTCTGCTCCATGCTCGGCTACGCCCTGGCCAAGCTGGACTTCCGCGGCCGACGTGCCGTGTTCAGTCTGGTCATCGGCACCCTGATGGTGCCGGGCCTGGTCACCTTCGTACCCCTGTACGTCCTGGTGGCCAACATGAAGCTGACCGGCTCCCTACTCGGGCTGATCCTGCCGTTCCTGGCCGCTCCGTTCGGGGTGTTCCTGATGCGGCAGTTCATCTCCACCCTGCCCGACGAACTCATCGACGCCGCCCGCGTCGACGGCTGCCGTGAACTGGCCATCTACTGGAAGATCATCCTGCCTCTGACCAGGCCGGCCCTGGCCACGCTGGGGATCATCACCTTCCTGGGTTCCTGGAACAACTTCCTGTGGCCCCTGGTCGTGGCCCAGAACGAGGACCAGTACACCCTTCCCGTCGGCCTCGCCCTGGCCAGCAGCGGACAGGACTTCACCCGCTTCGGCGTCCTCCTCGCCGGCGCTGTCGTCGTCCTGCTCCCCGTGATGGTCGTCTTCCTCCTCTTCCAGCGCCACTTCGTCGCCGGCATCGCCACCACCGGCCTGAAGTGACCTCCCTCGCCTGCCCCCGTCACCTCTCTGACCTGTGACGACTCATGACTTGGAGACCATAGTGGGACACCCGGTCCGCTCTGCCGTGTACCTGGATCCGGACGCGTCCGTGGAAACGAGAACCGAGGACCTGCTGTCCCTGATGACCTTGCAGGAGAAGGTCGGACAGTTGCTGATGCTCGACGCCCAGCACGGGGACCTCGACGACATCGTGTCGGCCAAGCTGGCCGGGTCGGTCCTGCATGTGACACCCGCGCGGATGCCGGAGGCCATGGAACGGGCCCGGCGGACACGGCTCGGTATTCCGCTGCTGACCGCCGACGACTGCATCCACGGCCACTCCTTCTGGCCGGGCGCGACCATCTTCCCCACACAGCTCGGCATGGCCTGCACCTGGGATCCCTCTCTCATCCACCGGGTCGCCCGTGCGTCCGCGACCGAGATCTCGACGACCGGGATCCACGGGACCTTCTCCCCGGTGCTGTGCATCACCCGCGACCTGCGCTGGGGCCGGATCAACGAGACGTTCGGCGAGGACCCTTACCTGATAGGCGAGTTGGGGGCAGCCATGGTGCGCGGCTACCAGGGTGAGGGCCTCGGCGACCCGACCGCCGTACTGGCCTACGCCAAGCACTTCGCGGGCTACTCCGAGACCCTGGGCGGACGCGACGCCAGCGAGGCGGATCTCAGCCCGCGCAAGCTGCGCTCGTGGTTCCTGCCCCCGTTCGAGCGGGCGGCCCGGGCCGGCTGTCGCGGCTTCATGCTGGGCTACCAGTCGATCGACGGTGTGCCCATCACCGCCAACGAGTGGCTCATCAACGACGTGCTCAAGGGCGAATGGGGCTTCACCGGCACGCTGGTGACCGACTGGGACAACGTCGGCCGGATGGTCTACGACCAGCGGACCTGCGCCGACTACGCCGAGGCGGCGGCGGTCGCCGTCAACTCCGGAAACGATCTGGTCATGGCCACGCCCGCGTTCTTCGAGGGCGCCCAGGAGGCGGTCGCCCGCGGCCTGGTCGAGGAGAAGCAGATCGACGACGCGGTACGGCGGGTGCTGCGGCTGAAGTTCGAACTCGGGCTCTTCGAGGACCCCCGCGCCCCCGACCCCGAGCGGCAGGCGCAGGTGATCGGCTGCCGCGAGCACGCCGATCTCAACCTCGAGACCGCCCGACGTTCCCTCGTACTGCTGCGCAACGAGGGGATCCTGCCCCTCGAAGGCGGGCTGACCGCTGACGGAACCGGCCGCGCCACGGGCCAGGGCACGCCACGCACGATCGCGGTCATCGGCCCCAACTCCGACAGCCCGGAGGCCATGCTCGGCGACTGGGCGGGGGCCACCGGCCAGGTGCCGTGGATGCCCGACGGACATCCACGCGAGTTGGTGGAGACGGTGCTGGACGGCCTGCGCGCCGTCGTCCCCGCCGACTGGACGATCACGCACGCCCGCGGAGCCGACATCGAAAGCCCAGCCTTCGACCCCGACCAGTGGGTCGCCGGGCCCGACGGCCAGCCGCAGCCGCCCGTGTTCCTCCCCGCCCCGGCCGACGAGGCACAGCTTCGGGAGGCCACCGCCGCTGCCGAGGCCGCGGACTACGCCGTCGTGGTCGTGGGGGACACCAAGGCCCTGACGGGCGAGGTGCGCTCCACAGCCACCCTCGACCTCCAGGGAGGCCAGATCGCGCTGCTGGACGCGGTCGCCGCCACCGGCACGCCCATGATCGTCGTACTCGCCCAGTCCAAGCCGAGCACCCTCCCCGACTCGGCACTGAACGCGGCAGCGCTCGTCGAGGCGTTCAACCCGGGCATGCGCGGCGGCCGTGCCGTCGCCGAACTCCTCCTCGGACTCACCGAACCCAGCGGCCGGCTCCCGGTCTCCTTCGCACGCCACGTCGGGCAGCAGCCGGTCTACTACAACCAGGTGCGGGGCCAGCACGGTCACCGCTACGCGGACCTCACCCAGGACCCCCTGTTCGCGTTCGGCGAGGGCCTGAGCTACACCACCGTCACCTACTCCGGCCTCACCGTGCACGAGGACGAGGTCTCCGCCGACGGCACCGTCCACGCCACGGTGCGGCTCACCAACAGCGGAAGCCGTCCGGCCCTGGAGACTGTCCAGGCGTACGTCAGTGACCTGACCACCAGCGTCACGTGGGCCGAGCAGGAGCTGAAGGCGTTCACCCAGGCCGAAGTCCCGCCCGGCGAAACCCTCGCCGTCGACATCAGCGTCCCTGCCGGACACTGCTCACTCGTCACCGCCGACAACCGTCGCGTGGTCGAACCAGGCGAGTTCATGCTCCGCGTCGGCCCCAGCTCACGACGGGAGCACCAGCTCAGCGTGGGATTCCGCATCCGGGCCTGAACGCCGTTTGCGGGACATGCGAACGCTGCTCGAAGCCCCCGCCCAGCCGATCCCTGACCCGGCTGGGCGGGCACCTCTGAACCACCGAAAGGCACGCGTGTGTCCACCACACCCCTCGATCCGCACCACCCCGTGGCGCACCTGCGCCCGCCCCGCAACTGGATCAACGACCCCAACGGGCTGGTCTTCCACGACGGCCACTACCACCTCTGCTACCAGTACAACCCGTACGGAGCGACCCACGCGAACATGCACTGGGGCCACTTCCGCAGCCCCGACCTGCTGAGCTGGGAGCCGCTGCCGACCGCGCTGTCCCCGACGCCCGGTGGCGTGGACGCCGATGGCTGCTTCTCCGGCAACGCCGTCGACGACGGAGACCGGCTCGTCGCCTTCTACTCCGCACACCGCGAGGACCGCTCGTTCCAGCACCAGCCGGTCACCTCCGCCGTCTCCCACGACGGCGGCCGGACCTTCCGACCGCGGGGCGAACTGCTCATCCCCGAGCTGCCCGAGGGCTGCACCATGTACCGCGACCCGTACGCCTGGCGGGACGGCGACAGCTGGCGGATGCTGGTCGGCGCCGCTCTCGCCGACGGCCGCGCCGCCGCCCTCCTCTACGACTCACCCGACCTGGAGAACTGGACCTACCGAGGCCCCTTCGCCACCCGACACCCGGAGCCCATCGGCGGCACCGAGCAGCTCACCGGCGAGGGCTGGGAGTGCCCCCAATACCTCCCGGCAGCCGGCGGAAGAGGCGCCCTCCTCGTCAGCACCTGGAATCACCACACCGGCCCGCAGCGCGTCGCAGCCCTGATCGGCGAAGAGCACGACGGTCGTTTCAAGGCCGACGCGCCGGTGTGGGCAGACCACGGCCCCGACTTCTACGCACCCGCGCTCCTGCGCGCACCTGGCGGCAGATGGCTGCTGTGGGGCTGGTCATGGGAAGCCCGCGACCAAGCCTGGACCGTTACGGACGGATGGGCCGGCGTCCTCACCCTGCCCCGCGAGATCCACGTCGGCGACGACAACACACTGCGCCAGCAGCCCGCCACCGAACTGCTCGCCCTGCGTGGCGAACACACCGTCCACGCCCGGGGCGAGACACACGGCCCCCAGCCGGTGGACCTCGGCGACGTGGGCCGGGCCTTCGACCTGACGGCCCGCCTGCAACCCACCGCGGACGCCGCTCTGCGACTGCTCACCAACCCGGACGGCTCGGAATACCTCGACATCCGCCTCGATGCCGAGGCCGGCGAACTGGTCGTCGACCGCGAGGACGCCTCGCTGGACACCCGGGCCCACGGCGGCTCGTACCGGATGCCCTGCCCCACCGGTCACCCCGTCGATCTGCGTGTGGTCGCCGACCACTCCATCGCCGAGGTCTTCCTGACCACCACCGGCCAGGTCCTCACCCTGCGCTTCTACCCGACAGGACAGGGACCTTGGCGCCTGCAGGCCCGCACCGCGTCAGGTGCGAGTCTCGGATTCGCGGTCGACGCGTGGCAGCTGCACCCGCTCGTGATCAAGGAGCCGAGCACCGGCGCCGCGTAGTAGGCAGGCACTGACGCCGACGGCGTCGCCCGGGAGCCGACTCGAAACCGCTCCCCCTCCCCCACCTGGCTTCAAGCACCCGACACACAGGTCCGAAGGAGGATCTTCGATGAGCTCGTACGGTCTCGGACGACGCCAGTTTCTCACCACCGCCATCGGCGTCGCCGCCGCCTGGACGCAGGTTTCCGAAAACGCCGTCGCCGCCACGCTGCGGGAGGAAGCCTCACACGGCAACTCCGTGCGTGTCTGGCTGACAGACGTCTCAGCAGAGAAATGGGTCGCTCCTCAAAGCGCCGTGCGTTTCGAAACGAAGCGCACGGCCAACCCGCTCACGATCAAGGTAGACGACAGCGTCAAGTACCAAAGAGTCCAGGGGTTCGGTGCGGCCATGACCGACTCCGCAGCCTGGCTCATCAACAAGCTGCCCAGCGCCGGTCGAACCAAGTTGATGCAAGAACTTTTCGACCCCTCAAGGGGCATCGGCCTCAGCATGGTCCGCTCCCCGATGGGTGCCACGGACTTCAACGCATCCGGAAGCTACTCCTACGACGACATGCCTGCGGGGCAGACGGATCCGGCCCTGTCCCACTTCTCCGTCCAACATGACGCGTCGTACATCATTCCCGCCCTGCGGCAGGCTCTCGCGCTCAACCCGTCCATCAAGATCCTGGCCACCCCCTGGAGCCCGCCGGGCTGGATGAAGACCTCCGATTCCATGGTGGGAGGCACCCTCAAGAGCGAGTGCACCGCCGAACTGGCCGACTACTTCGTCAAGTTCATCCAGGCGTACCGCAAGGCCGGCGTGCCGATCTCCTACATCTCACCGCAGAACGAACCGATGGGCACGCCCACCTGGCCGGGCATGTTCCTGTCCGCCTACCAGGAATCCCAGGTGATCCAGGAGATCGGCGAGGCGTTCGAGGCCAACGGTATATCCACGAAGATTCTGGCGTGGGACCACAACTGGGATGTGCCCTCGTATCCCGAGACGATTTTCAAGGATCCCGCGGCCTCGAGGTACGCCGCCGGAACCGGATGGCACATCTACAGCGGAAACCCGAGTTACCAGACCCTCGTCCACAACGACTATCCGGGCAAGGAGGCCTATCTCACGGAAGCCACCGGAGGTCTTTGGCAGGGCGACAACCAGACGGCGTTCAACGAAGCACTGGGCACGTGGATCATCGACAGCATGCGCAACTGGGCGAACGGCGTGATGCTCTGGAACATCGCACTGGACCCCGGCATGGGCCCGCTCAACAGCGACACCGACGGCATCCCCATGTGCCGGGGACTGGTCACGATTGATCCGGCCGGCGGCAAGGTGTCCTACAACGTGGACTACCACGCCCTCGCTCACGCCAGCAGGTTCGTCAAGCCCGGAGCGCATCGGATCTACTCGAACAGCTTCGGGGAGGGAAGCATAGAGAACGTCGCCTTCCGGAACCCGGACGGTTCCAAGGTTCTGATCGCCTACAACTCGGGGAGTTCGGCGAAAACCTTCAGCGTCGCGGACAGAACACAGTCGTTCGACTACACCCTGAACGCCGGCGACGCCGTCACCTTCACCTACTCGGGGCTCACGCAGAGCGGCAGGATCCCCGCCGCGGCCAAGGTCTCGGACCCGACGCACGACTTCACGTTCAGCTCACCGTCCGGTCCCGTCACCATCACCTACGATCCGGCACTACTGCCCTACCAGAACACCATCCACGCCGGAAACGACCTGATCACGTACTCCCTGCCGATCGGAGCTTCCGTCCGGACGACGGGAGGGGTGCTGAGCCGTGACGAGTGGACCGCCACGGCGTCGGCGAGCGCGGACTGGGGTGTGGCCGCGAGCGCGATCGACGGCGATATCAACACCCGGTGGAATCTCGGGCACGGGATGACGAGCGGCGACTGGTTCCAGATCGATCTGGGCAGCTCCACCAGCTTCAACAAAATCGTCCTCGACACCGGGAAGGACAATTCGTTCGACTACATCACCAGATATCAGGTGTATGTCTCGGACGACGGTGTCGACTGGGGCGCCGCGATCGCCAGCGGCAGCGGCGGCATAGGAACGGTGACCGTCACGATACTGGCCCGGAAGGCGCGGTACATCCGCGTAGCCAGTACCGCGACATCCGGCTTCTGGTGGTCCATCGCCGAAATCGATGTGTACGGTTCTCCGCGTGGAACCGGATCGATGACGGCTCCGGCCGCGGTGTCGAAGGGCCTTGAGCTGAAGACCTGGACCAGCTCGGAAGGGTCGCACGTCACCGTGGTGTTCAACAAAACCGCCAGGAGCCAGAGTTTCCCGGTGTCCGACGACGGCTCCTATGTCTACGAACTCCCCAGTGGGACGTCGGCGATGTTCACGACCAAGAAGTTGTCGAGTCTCCCGGTGCCCGTGTTCAGCGGTGTGACGCCGAGCGAAGGCATGCCGCGCTCCAGGTTCACGATCAGCGGTTCCGGTTTCGGTGACACGCAGGAGCTGGGCACCGTGTATTTCGGATCAGCCTTCGCCGGCATAGACAGCTGGTCGGACACCAGAATCAGCGCTTATGTTCCGGATGGAGTTCCGTCAGGGAAACACACGATCTCCGTGAACGCAGCGGGCGGAGTCGCTGCGGGTGGATCTTCCTTCGACGTCATGGATCTGGCCTCCGCGCTGCCCCGGACGGGATGGGTCGCGACGGCATCGGATGCGAGTTCCGGCGACGCCCCCGGAAAGATGCTGGACGGTGACTCCGGCACTCGGTACAGCTCCGGAACAGGGCAGTACAGCGGCCTCTGGATCCAAGTCGACATGGGCCAGACGCAAACCTTCGACAAGATCGTGCTGGATGTCGGCAGCAGCACTGGCGACTACGCGCGAAGCGCAGACGTATACGCGTCCACGGACGGAACCGACTGGACCAAGGTTTCTTCCGTAACAGACGGCCAACGCGTCCAACTGGTCTCCTTCCCGACGCAGTCGGCTCGCTACATCAAGGTCGTCAACACCGGCGACGTCCCGAGCAACTGGTGGTCAATCGCGGAATTCAACGTATACGGCTGACCTCGGGCGAAGCCCCGTCGTGGTTCGGCGCCAGGACGCTGCCACGTGAGGCAGGACAGGTGATCGAGCTGCGCCTCGTGCCGATGCCCTGCCTCTGAGGCCAATGTGCGATCACTCTCGGCAGGCAGCCCGTGGCGGCCGCCTGCCGAGCTTGGCCTCGGGTCCAGCTGCGGCCGTACATCGTTTACGGCGCAGCATGTGCTGACAGCTCCACAGGTACGTCGGAGCGCAACCCGGTCGCACGCACGCGACGGGCGGCGTTCCCAGCGCGAAGAGCCGACCTTCACTCTCAGCCCGGCACCATCAACAGCGCAGGGCGCGCCCGCGCGTGCTCCCACTGCACACACCGCGTCCACTGCTGCCACCACCCCATGCCGCCCAAGACAGCGAAGACGACCACGCCGAGCAGCAGTCACCAGTGCGCGAGCAGCCAGTTGACCACCATCACCACCAGTCCGACCGCCACGACCACAACCAGGACGGTGATCGGCGCGTCCTGCCGGCTACGCCGACCGCTGGGACGCCGGGTCATCGTCCACCTCCCAGGACAGAGAGGTCGATCGGGTACGACACCGAGGGCATGGGCGGACGGCGGTCCGTTCCGTCCGCAGCCGAGGTGTTGTCGACGCCGAGAACGGCCAGGCCGAAGAGAGCGAAGACGGTCATCTCCCGGCGTGCGCCCGGCGCCCACCAGATGTGCCCGCGCACTGAGCGACTCTGTCGGGAATCTTGAGGACGGCAGTTAACGATCGTGACGTTGCGTCAGGCTCGTTGTAACGTCCCGCCCTCGTTCCCCAGGAGCCCGATGTGTCCCTCCAACCTCACTCCGGAGCCGAGATCCCGCCGCTGACCGCCCGGGTTGCCCGCGCGGCCAACCCCAAGGGCACCACCGCGATGTGGATCCGCGACCGCCTCGATGGCCTCTGGCGTGACGAGGACTTCACCGCCTGGTACCCGCGTGACGGCCGCCCTGTGCTCTCACCCGCCCAGCTCGCCACCGTCTGCGTGCTGCAGTACGCGATGAACCTCTCCGACCGCCAGGCCGCCGAGGCGGTGCGCTGCCGAATCGACTTCAAGTACGCCCTCGGACTGGACCTGGACGATCCCGGCTTCCAGCACAGCGTCCTGTCCGACTTCCGCGACCGGCTCGCCGAAGGCGACCGCGCCGACCGGCTGCTGGGCCTCGCACTCACCCGGATCCGACGGGCCGGCCTGCTCAAGGGGCGCGTCACGCAGCGCACCGTCTCCACCCACGTCCTGTCCGCCGCACGGGAGTTGACCCGCCTGGAGCTGGTGGCCGAGGCGGTCCGCGCCGTGCTGGAAGAGGTGGCCCGCGACGCGCCAGAGGTGCTGGATGAGCTGGTCACCGCCGAATGGGCCCAACGCTACGGCCGGCCGGTGCGCCTGTGCTCCCAGCCCAGCCACCCCGTTGCCCGCCTGGAGCAGGTGGGCAACGACGCCCGCGAGCTGCTGCAACGCCTTGACGCCCGGTTCCCCGGCGGCGCTCCGGCGCAGGCGAAGGTGCTCCGAACGATCCTGGTGCAGCACTTCCTGGTGGATGCCAAGGGGCGGTTCAGGCCGCGCACGAAGCGCGACGGCCGGCCGCCCTCCCGGATTCAGATCGAGTCGCCGTATGAGACCGAGGCGCGCTGGACGCGCCGTGGCGACACCCACTGGACCGGCTACCTCGTGCACGTGACCGAGACCTGCGACGACAAGCGGATCAACGTCATCAACGACGTGGCCACCGCCGTCTCCAGCGCGGACAGCCAGGCGCTGCCCGGCATCCACGCCCGCCTCAGGCGGCTGCGCCTGCTGCCGGACCGGCACCTGGTCGACGGCGGCTACACCTCCGTGGCCGGCATGGACGCCGCCGCCCGCCTGCACCGCGTCACTCTGATCGGGCCGCTTCCGCCCAGCACCACCCCGCAGCACCGGGCCAACGACGGATTCGGCCGGGAGAACTTCATCATCGACTTCGACCAGCGCGAGGTCACCTGCCACAACGGGCAGGTCAGCGGCAACTGGCAGGACCTGCCGGTGGCCGAGCCGACCAAGGTCACAGTCCGGTTCGACGCCCGCCAGTGCGGCCGCTGCCCCGAGCGGGCCAAGTGCACTCCAGGCCCGTTTCGCAGCCTGTACTTTCCCACCCGCCGCCTGCACGAACTCCAAACCAAGAACCGCGCCGACCAGCAGGACGCGGACTGGCGCCAACTCTACGGGCGACGCTCGGGGGCCGAGGGCACCATCGAGGAGTTCGCCAACGGCCACCGCGGACGCCGGTGCCGCTACCGTGGCCTGGCCAGGACGCACGTCCAGCACGTCCTGACCGCACTCGCGATCAACGTCGAGCGGCTGAGCCTTCAAGAACCCGCCGACGACTCGTACCGGCCCCGCCCTCCCACAGCATTCCAGCAGTACCTCGACGCACGCGACTTACCCCGGCCACTGTGGTGGCGCCAAGGGAAGTGACGCCCGTCCTCAAGATTCCCGACAGAGTCGCTCAGTGGTCTGCACCGACGACCGTGTCCATCCACCCCGGCCGGACCAGAGCCAGCGCGACAAGGGCGATATCGATCGTGATACCGAAGACGAGCCGGGCATTCCAGAACAGCAGGAGGAGCATCGCAGAGACCAGGCTGGCCACGATGGTGATCACCGGCCACGAGGAGACCAGGCCCGGCACCCCCCAGACCGACAGGACGAGAGTGGCGAAGCCAGCCACCGCCAGCGCCATCAGGACCACGCCGAAGGGCTGGCGTGCCGATTCAGGTATCAGCCGCGAATGGTCCAGGGAGAACTCGGGCACATCCGGGGCCACATACAGCAGGTGAACAAGGCCGTGCGCCATCAGCAGCAGGCCCAACACGATCCGGACCACGACAATCATCGCGCCCCTCCGGCATGTGATAGGGCAATATGCACAGCGCCTGTGGGCTGCCTTCAGGATCCCGCCCCGGCGCGGCTGGCGGCGAGGGGCCATCCGCCCCATGGTGCGGGGCGAACGGCCCCCGGTCCACACCGCACTCCGCGTCCCGGCCGCGTCATGACTGGAGCGGGCCGCAGGACATCATTCGGGTGCCGGCTCTCCGGTCAGCGTGGCCGGGAGGAACCACCTTCGCCGGCCTTCCCGCCATCTGCATCCCCTGCGGTATTCCCGGCACCCGCTTCACCCGTGGCGGTCTCGGCTTCCTGCTCGTACAGATGCCGCGGCACCCCCTGGTCCCGGGACGAGCGCAGCGGAACCCCGCAACCGGCTCCGCCGAGACGGCAGACGATCTTCACCATGGGCACCCGCCGCCGACCAGGCCGAGCACGGCGACTCACCCGCACACCAGCCCATCGCACCTGCACGTTTCACGATGCGCAGTGCTCACTGACGTTCCGTCGGAGCACACGTACGGCCGGACAAAAGGCATGTGCTCCTTCCCCAAAAGCTCATGAGTTCCCTGCGATCACTGTCATGCTGGTGGGCGCCGCTGACAGTCGATCAACCCAAGTGCCGCAACTCGGCTGCTTTCAGACTGAGTTCAGGACAGGCCGAGCGGACTGCCCTGAAGTCGGGGCCCTTTCTGCCTGAGCGCGGTGGCCGGGTTGCCGAACGGGCTCGGGTCCACGGCGCGGGGTCACGGAAGGCGGCTTCACGGGGAAGCCGAGTCACGCCGACCTTCACTGCACAGGCAGGAACCACGGCTGCATGCCGGTCAGTGTCAAGCAGACGAGCGGCTGCAGACGTCCTGGCTGAGGATGGAGAGCCGCTTGATGATGTACTGCGTCAGTGGGTGCTCCTCGTCGCCCATGACGTCGAGGATTGGTCGTTCACCGACCTCAAGCCTGTGCTGGAGGCCCCAATCAGTTGGAGTGCTGAGCCGACCCTGCGACCTGAGAGGACGTTAAGTCGTAGCTGTTCAGCAGGGGCGACGGCATGTCAGGGCGGCCTGCCCAGCGACGTTCCGTATGCCGAGAATCGGCCTCATTGAGGCCATAAATCCCCCGATGTGGGGATTGCACCGGTTCATCACGTTCTGCCGCACGGATCAGGCGTGCGATCTGCGCGCGTCCGCGCCTGCTGAACAGCTACGTCCGGCGCGCACCACGTACACCACCCTTCAGACGCGCGCAGCACGCCATCCCTTTACCCGATCGTCACCTTCTCATTGCAACCCGTCCCGTCGCCGCCCCGTCTTCCCGGGCAGCACTCGGGGGACAACCGTTTTCTCAGAAGGGAATGACCCAGTGACCTACAAGCAACTCCTTCAGCGAATGGCTTTACCGGCGACGATAGCAACCGCCATGGTGGGCAGCGGTCTAGCTGCCGCGCCTGCCGCGAGTGCCGCCCCCAGTGACTGCCCTGACCACTATGTATGCATTTTCCAGAACGTAGATTACGGGGGGCGCTGGATCGGCAATCTCGAGGGTCATGACCGTCCCAATGTCGGTGACTACATGAACGACCGAGCCAGTTCCATCATCAACAACACTAATTACTCGATCACCTTTTACGAGCACGCGAACTATGGAGGGGCTAGCGTCTCGGTGGGTCCGCGCATTCAGGTTCGTAGCCTGGGAAGCTGGAACGACAGCATCAGCTCATGGCGAAACCTTTGCGGGTGGCACCCCACCCTGTGTGGGTAGCTGTTCAGCAGGGGTAACGGCATGTCAGGGCCGCCTGCCCAGCGACGTTCCGTCTGCCGAGAATCAGCCTCATCGAGGCCGGAAATCCCCCGATGTCAGGATGGCGACGGTTCTTCCCTTTCTGCCGCATGGGTCAGGCGTGCGATCTGCGCGCGTCCGCGCCTGCTGAACAGCTACATTAAAAGAGAGGGAGCCTCGCGGATTCCGGACAGGCTTCTGACCGTCTGTTTCATGCCACGATTCGCAACTTCTCGTACTCGGCGTGGACTTCGCGCGGAGGACGGTAACCCATCACCGAGTAGAGACGTTTGCAGTTGTTCCTGAATTCGATGTAGCGAGCGATGTCCTGCCGGGCGGCCTCGCGAGTCAGGTAAGTCACCCTTGATACGCGCTTGTTCTTCAGGGCGCCGAAGAACGATTCGGCCATGGCGTTGACAGTCGGAACAGACCCCGTGCAACCGGAAGATCTGCGGAGCCCGAACCGGTCGAGCGTCTTCCTGAACTCGACTGATATGTAGTTGACGAATTCAATTGGTCATTGCAACACGGGACTTGTGCAGCGAGCGTACCTGCTCTTCGAAGACCTCGACCGGCGTCCGCCAACCGAGGCTCTTGCGGGGCCGGTTATTGATCGCCCTGGATATCAGTGGGGTTTGATAGTGGTCGTCCATCGCGTAGCCGATGACTTCCTTCGTGCAGCAGCCGATGACCGTCGCGAGGTACAGCCAGCCTTCCCGATCGCGATTCAGGAAATGTCACCGACGAGCCTTTCACCGGGCGCATCCGCAGTGAAGTCGCGACCGGCGAGGTCTGGCACCGGGCCAGCCGCAGCCTGAGTGAGGTTGAACCTCTTCGGCCGCGGCTGGCAGGGAACCAGGCCCAGTTCACGCATGAGGCGGCGGACCGGGCCCAGGCCGGCGGTGACGCCCCAGCGCTCCAGCTGGGCCTGGACGCGCCGGTGCCCGTAGGTGCTGTCGGACATGGCGAAGACCTTCTCGATGAGCAATTACAGTTCTTCGCGCCGCTGGGCTGTCGCGGATTCCGGGCGGGAGCGCCAATCGTAGTAGCCGGATCGGGGTACACCCAGCCGATCGCACATGAAATCGCCGCTGTATGCGTACTCCTCTGTGTCGAGCGCATCGCCCTGGTCCTCGCGGATCCCTTTCGCCAGGCCCTCCAGCGTCGGATGTCCGCAGGTGGCAAGCTTTTCGAGCCAGCAGGGCAGTCCGCTGGCATCGCGCTGGTCCAGCACAGCGGCCCGCGGGGGGCGTGCGAAGCACGAGGCGTCGCCAGAGGGCTTGGACGGCCCTGGTGACGTGCGCCGTTTCCAGGGCGAGTGCGAACTCGTGCCGTGCCATCCGCGACCTCCTTTTCACCTGGTGTTCGCCCCTGAGGAGACTTCCTGTTGAGGGGGGATCGGTCGCGGGGCGCCTGACGGCTTGGCCTGCCGACGGCGCGGTGGTCGTTCGTCAGTCTTCCGTCTTCCCTCTCGGGCTCGTGCCGCCTGCGTTTTCATCGCTGCCAGAACCAATCCCCGGCCCGCGCAGGATCGGATTACGTCCGGAGATGTCCCAACCACGGAGGGCGTTGTGAGAGAAGCCGTACATATCGGCAGGAACCCATCGATGGAGCCGGACCTGGAAGAGCTGGTGGGCCGCGTGGCTCTGGGGGATGAGCCTGCGTTCGCTTCTGTCTACGACGCCGTCGTAAGTCCGGTTCTCGGTGTCGTCCGTGCCGTGCTGCGTGATCAGGCACAGTCCGAGGAAGTGGCCCAGGAGGTTCTGGTAGAAGTGTGGCGCACCGCTCCCCGCTACCGTTCCGACCGCGGCACGGCGATCAACTGGATCCTCACCCTCGCCCATCGCCGGGCCGTGGACCGCGTCCGGCACGTGGAAGCCGTGGCCGCCCGGGACCACAAGGCCGCCCTACTGGAGCGCACCCCCGAGTACGACGAGGTGACCGAACAGGTCGAGGCACGGCTGGAACGGGAACAGGTGCGGCGCTGTCTGCGCACGCTGACCGACATCCAGTGCCAGGCGGTCACCCTGGCCTACTACCGCGGACTGACCTACCGCGAGGTCTCAGAAGCACTCGCCCTCCCACTGGGCACCGTAAAAACCCGCCTGCGCGACGGACTGATCCGGCTGCGCGACTGCCTGGGGGTGACCGCATGACCACCGCCGAACTGCACCTCATGACCGGTGCCTACGCCCTACACGCCCTGTCCGACGAAGAACGCGACGCGTTCGAGCGACACCTCTCCGCCTGCGAACCCTGCACTCAGGAGACCGCCGAGCTCTGTGCCACCACGGCCCGTCTGGGACTCGCCGTCTCTGCGACGCCTCGGCGGGAGATGCGCGAACAGGTGCTGCGCCGCATCACGACCGTCCGTCAGGGCTCCCCCGGCGAGCCGACGCCGATGCGTTCGGGCCGTGCCCGACTGCGGGCACGACAGCTGTCGCGGTGGACGCTGGCCGCCTGCCTCGCGGCTGCTGCCGCGCTCGGCGGCACCACGGTGTGGCAGCACCAGCGGGCCGAGGCCGCGCTCAGCCAGGCGCGCCGGGCCGAGCAGGGAACAGCGCGGATCAGCGCGGTGCTCGCCGCGCCGGACGCCAGGACCCGGGTCGCGAAGCTGGCCGACGGTGCCACCGGCACCGTGGTGGTATCGCACGAGCGGGACCAGGCGGTGTTCCTCGCCGCCGGGATGGCGCGTCCGCCGGCGGGGAAGGTCTACCAGCTGTGGTTCGACGACGGGGGCACCATGCGCTCCGCTGGTCTGATGGACCCCGGCCGCAGCGACCAGGCCGTCCTGCTGCAGGGGGGCGTGGACGGGGCGTCGGGCATGGGCGTCACCGTTGAACCCGCGGGCGGCTCGAAACAGCCCACCACCAGCCCGCTCACCCTGGTGCACTTTCCCGCCTGAGTTGGTGTGGCCCCGCCCTTCGCTTCGCGGCGGGGCCACACCAACTCAGGCGGGGCCGGCGCGGGCCGCGTGCTGAGCGTATCCGGGCCGCTGTGCCATGTGCCGCTTCGGCAGACGCTTCCCGCTGCCCCAGATCAGCGGACGGTTCATGACCAGCGGCTACACGACCGTCACGGCGGTGGCGCAGACGATCAGCAGCGGTCCCCACCAGACGCAGAGGTCGCCGAAGTAGTTGGGATGACGGGTGTTGCGCCACAACCCCTGGTCCATGATCCGGCCTTTGTAGGAGGAATCCGCTTTGAACCGGGAGAGCTGGGTGTCCCCGACCGCGTCGAAGCACATACCGAGTACCACGAGTCCCGGGCCGGCGGCGGCGAGGGCGGTCATGGGACCGGGCACGTACGGCACGGCCTGGACCGGCAGCGACAACAGCCACACCAGAGCGCCCTGGACGGGGTAGACAATGCGCAGGGCGTAGAGGTTGCGGCTGCCAGGGGTCGCCTTGCCAAGCAGTTGGCAGTGGAGCGGGCCCTCGCCGTGCCCGCGGCCGCGCCGGGCGATGTGCCCGGCCCGCCGCAGACCACAAAACGCCGTCAGTATGGTGCCCAAGTAGCGGCGGCCCGGATCGCCCTCACCGGCCGGGGCCGCGCAACTACTCGTGGCGGCAAGCGAGAGCCCGGCGACTCATCCCAGATTCACCGCGAAGGTGCCCCGTTCGAAGCCGCTCACGGCCGGTCCGGTCCCGCGTACCAGTCCCGAGGCGTCGCAGGCATGCCGGCATCCCCGCCGGGTGTCGGCCGCACGCTCAGGATCTGGTCCACTCCCATCCGCCGCTCCTCGAATGCCAGGGCTGCACCGACCAGGTACAGCCGCCACACCCGGGCCGTCTCCTCGCCGACGAGCCGCACGAAGTCCTTCCACCGGTCCTCAAGAGTTCGATGCCAGGCGGCGACGGTACGAACGTAGTGTTCGCGCAGCGATTCGGTCGAGCGGACCTCCAACCCGGCCTCCTCCAGCAGGGCGACCGTCTCCCCGAGCGGGCGCATGTGCATGTCGGGGGCGATGTACGCCTCGATGAAGGTGCCGCCTCCCGGCGCCTTCGTCCCTCGGGACATCTGCTGCACCAGCACGCGTCCCCGCGGCCGGACCAGGCGGTACAGGGCGGCGGCGAACGCCGGGTACTCGGCGTCCCCGACGTGCTCGCCCATCTCGACGGTGGAGACGGCGTCGTAGGCACCGCCCGTGATGTCGCGGTAGTCCTGGCACACCACCTCGACCAGGTGTTCCATGCCGCGCTCGGCGACCTGTTCGCGGACGTGGGCCGCCTGCTCCTTGGCCAGGGTGACGGCGGTGACCTGCGCCTTGTACTGCTGTGCGGCGTACAGGGTGAGCGAACCCCAGCCGCAGCCGATGTCCAGCAGCCGGGCTCCGGGCGTCAGAGCGAGTTTGCGGCAGATCAGCTCCAGCTTGGCAAGCTGGGCCTCGGCGGGGGTGAGGTCCGGCTCGTCGCCGGTCCAGTAGCCGCACGAGTACGCCATGGTCTCATCGAGGAGGAGGCGGTAGAAGTCGTTGGAGAGGTCGTAGTGGTGGCTGATGGCGGCCCGGTCGCGGGCCCTGCTGTGGAGACCACCGCGCAGCCGTGCCTGGGAGGCGGGGGCGGGCGGCCGTGGTCCGGCCGCGCCCAGCAGCGCGGCGGTTCCGGTCGCACGCACCAGGCCGGCGAGGCCGAGCCGTGGCGGGTGCAGGCGGCGTTCCCGTGCGGCTGCCCACATCGCGCGCAGCCCCTGCGCCAGGTCTCCCTCCACGTCGATCTCCCCGGTGACGTACGCCTGCGCCAGGCCCAGCTCTCCGGGCTGCCACAGCAGGCGGCGCAGGGCGCGCCGGGAGCGGACCACGACGACCGGTCCCCCGGTCGGGCCTGCCTCGCTGCCGTCCCAGGCACGCAGCCGCAGCGGGAGAGGCCCGCCCAGCGCTGTCTCGGCGAGTGCGGCGAGCCGCTGGGCGGCGCCGGTCCGTACAGTGGGAATGGTGTTCATCGGGCGGGGTCCTCCTTGGTGAACAGGTACTGCTGGACGTCGAGGTGTCCGGAGCGGAAGCCGGCCTCGGAGTAGGCGAGGTAGAGCGTCCACATGCGGCGGAAGGTGTCGTCGAAGCCGAGCGCGGCCACCTCGTCGGCTCGCTCGGTGAAACGTTCAAGCCACAGCGTCTCGCCGTAGTGCGCTCCGAAACCGTCCCGGCGATCGGTCCGCGACCGGGTGTGGTCGTTCGCGGCGTCGGCCACCGCCTCGACGGAGGGCAGCAGGCCGCTGGGGAAGATGTACTTCTGGATCCAGGTGAAGGTGTCCCGGCTGGCCAACATCCGCTCGTGCGGCATGGTGATGGCCTGCACGACGACGCGCCCTCCGGGCGCCAGCCGGTCGTCGATGGTGCGGAAGTAGTCGGGCCAGAACTCGGCGCCCACGACCTCGATCATCTCCACGCTCACGACCGCGTCGTACGTGCCGCGGACCTCTCGGTAGCCGCACAGGTCGATGCGGGCCAGGTCGCGCTGTCCGCGGGAGAGGGGGAGCGAGTGGTGACCCGGGCACCGCGCGCGGCGGCGCGGATCGCAGGTTCGCCCCAGCCGGTGCCGATCTCCAGCACCCTGCTGCCCGCCCCGACCTCGGCGAGGTCCAGCAGCCGATCGATCTTGCGGTGCTGGGCCACGGCCAACAGCTCCCAGGTGGCGGGCAGGGCCCGGAAGAGGGCCGCGGAGTAGGTGAGGGTGTCGTAGAGGAAGAGGGCGAAGGGGTCGTTCAACAGGTCGTAGTGGCGGCTGATGTTGGCACGCGCACCGGCGGGGGTGTTGCGCCGGGCGTGCGGCCGGCGCAGCGCCCCCAGCCCGCGCAGCCGCTGCAGCGCGGCCGGGATCGGAGTGGCCGTGTGGTGGGCGAGCACCGTGAGGACGGCGACCAGGTCGAGGGCGTCCCACTCGCCGGCCATGTACGACTCGCCGAAGCCGATCAGCCCCTGGCCGCCGACGCGGCCGTGGAACGCCGTCGGGTCGTGGATCTCCAGAAGGGGGCCGCCCTGCCCGGCCATGGTGCCGTCGGCGAACTGCACACGCAGCAGCAGGCGTTCGAAGGTACGGCGTAGCACAGCCGCTGTGACGCCCCTGCGGGCGATGATGGTGGTCGGCGGTGCGGCCACGTCGGGCCAGCGGGCCGGGCCGACGGCGGGGCTTCGGGACGGCGGGGCGTGTCGGCCGTACGGCGGGACGGTGTTCGGCGGTCGTCATGACGGGTTCTCCGGGGCGTGGTGGTGGGGCGGCGCTGGACGGCAGTCGTCGCAGGTACAGGCGGATGGTGTGCAGGCGGACACGGCGAGGGTCGAGACGGATGGCGTGCGGCCAGCCGCAGCAGCGCGAGCGGTGTGACGTCGTGGCGGCTCCCGCGGACGGTCGCGGTGAAAGGCCTGACGCCGGCACGTTCGAGGTGCACGGTCAGGTCGAGTCGCTCGCCGGGCGGGGCAGGCACATACGGTAGTGGCCGTCGACGGGGAAGAGCGGCGAGACGTAGAACTCCTTGTCGGCGCGTGCCGTGTCCTTCCATCGGGAAACAGCAGGTAGCTATGGCGTTCGCCGATGGTGTTGTGGACCTCGGCGACCACGCATCGCGTGATGCCGTCACGGTCGTGACACCAGCAGACGCCACACCACTGCCTACGACAGCGACGCTCCACCACCCGCGACCGCCGTCGGCCGCCTCCCGCTGCTCCCGCGCCCAGTCCCCTGGGACGACTGGCATCGCTTCTCCTCCCGGTCGGCCGCGGACACTGGTTTCGCGCGTAATCCGAAGCCGCGGCGGGAGCGGATTGGCCACATGGCCGATCTTCCGTCGAACCGGTGAGGCGCACCCGACCCGACCTGAGCCTCGTCATGCGTTACGGCATACGGGTGCAATCGGGATGCCCTGTGATCACATGACCTGGTTGCCGGTTGTCATACCGTCGTGACGATCAACCTTCTGCCCCAGCACCCCATGCCGTCCCACCCGCGCCGCAGCGACGGAAAGGCACCTCTGCCCGCGCCCGAGGAGCGCGCCCGCTTGCGCCGGGCGTGGCAGCTCACCGACGAACAGGTCGCCGCGTCATTCGGCGTGACCACGGCGACGGTGCGCTCCTGGGAAAGTGGCCGCACCACCCCGACCGGCCTTCGGCGGGCCGCCTACGCCGCGTTCCTGAGCGGCCTGTCCCAGGGACTGGCACCCGCCGCGGCCGGGACCGCAGCCCCACCAGTAGCGGTACACCCGACCCGCCGGGCCGCGAGGCGCCGCCCACGGCGGCCGGCCGACCGGCCGCAAGCCCGTCCGGCACGCCGCCACGGTCCGCCGACGCTGTCCGCGACGCCCGAGGTCGCACCCGGGAGAGCCCCGGTCTCGGTCGCCCTTCCCGTGGGAGCAGGTCCTGATCCCGTCACACCCGCGCGCCGCCGCAGACTGCGAATCATGGCAGCCGCGGCCTGCGCCTGGACCGTCTTCCTGCACCTCATGATTACCTCTCCGCCGCCGCACCTGTAGGCCGTCGCGCGGACAGGACGCAGGCAGCAGGTCAGACCAGGCCGGTGACGGTGACGCTGACCTGCGCCGGCGTCGTCTCCGCAGGAAACAGCGCGGCCACGCGCTCCTCGCCGGCGTGCCGGGCGGCGCGCGCGACATCCACGCCGCGTATGTGACGGAGCGCGACGAGACTGATCTCGACGCGCCAGCCCTCGGCGAGTTCGCTCCTCCCCCACCGCGCCAGCTGATCACGCACATCTCTGCGTACCTGACCCAGACCGTCCTGCGGCGCGAGCGCGAGCCCTACAGAAGAGCACTTCATGGCAGATCATCCCTTTTTATTCTTATAGGTGATCCGATGCAGACACGATGAAGGGTTGGTCGCAGGCACCAGGATTTCACTTCAGGAAGCGGCACTCGACCATGCCGCGGCAGCAGGGAAACGAGGAGCCTCATCTGCCCGCCCGGCAGGAAAAGGCGGAATACGACGTAACTTACATCCGTAGCCGAGGCAAGCCTGGATTGGTCTGAGAAAAAAATTCATCCGATCGGGCAGACAACCAATCCGCCGGGCTTTCGGAGCCGGATTCCCCACGTGACCGACGACGAGAAGAAAACGTGGCAGCACCTCGGCCGGGCGCTGCCGGCTCTGGGCGCCTTGAGCGGCATTTTGGCCGGCTTCGCCTCGCTCGCTGCCGCTGAGCTGGTGTCGGCTGCGGTGCGTCCGCAGGCCAGTCCGGTCGTGGCGGTCGGCGGCGCGGCGATCGACCGCACCCCGGCCGCTGTGAAGGACTGGGCTATCCGTCATTTCGGCACCAATGACAAGTTGGTTCTCCAGCTCGGAATTCTCACATTGCTGGCGCTTTTCGCACTGGCACTCGGAATTTTCGCACTGCGATTTCGGCGCACCGGAGCCGCCGGTGTCCTGCTTTTCGGAGCGGTCGGTGCAGCCGCAGCCATCACACGGCCGGATTCCACCAGTCTCTCCGATGCGCTGCCTTCCGTGCTGGGCGGAATCGCGGGAGCCGTGGTCCTCTACGTGCTGCTCGGCTACCTCGCACCCCGGATCCCGGGACCGGCCGCCGAACGAGCTGCCAGCGAACCAGAGGGTCCGGTTTCCGGCGCCGGTTGGGACCGCCGCGGCTTCGTGATCGCGGCCACGGCCGCTGCCGCCGCGTCCACCGGGGCCGGGATCCTCGGCCGGACAGTGAACAGCGCGAGCGGCCAGAACGCGGTCGCCTCACGCAACAAGGTCGTCCTGCCCCGCCCCGCCTCCGCAGCCGCCGCCATTCCCAAGGGTGCCCAGCTGCGGATCCCCGGGATCAGCGCGTTCACCACGCCGAACGGTGACTTCTACCGAGTGGACACCGCCCTCGTGGTGCCCAAGGTGAACGCCACGGCCTGGCGGCTGCGCATCCACGGCACGGGTGTACGACGCCCGGTCTCCCTCTCCTTCGACGACCTGCTGCGGCGCGATCTGGTCGAGCGGGACATCACTCTCACCTGTGTGTCGAACGAGGTCGGCGGCCCCTACGTCGGCAACGCCCGCTGGATCGGCGTACGACTGGCGGACCTGCTGGCCGAGTGCGGGGTGAAGCCACCCTCGAAGGGCGGCCCCGCCGACCAGTTGGTGGCCCGTTCCGTGGACGGGATGACGATCGGCAGCCCGGTCGAGGATGTGATGGACGGCCGCGACGCGCTGCTCGCCCTCGGCATGAACGGCGAACCGCTGCCCTTCGAGCACGGCTTCCCGGTCCGCATGGTGGTGCCCGGCCTCTACGGCTTCGTCTCCGCCTGCAAGTGGATCAAGGACATCGAGCTCACCACGTTCGACTCCTACGACCCCTACTGGGTCAAGCGCGGCTGGGCCCGCAGAGCGCCGATCAAGACCGAGTCCCGCATCGACACCCCCAAGCCGTTCGCCCGGCCCAAGACCGGCAGGGTCATGGTCGGCGGAGTCGCCTGGGCTCAGCACCGCGGCATCGACAGGGTCGAGGTCCGGGTCGACGACGGCCCCTGGCAGGAGGCCCGGCTGGCCGCCGAGGACACCCGCGACACCTGGCGTCAGTGGTCCTTCCCCTGGCAGGCCACCAAGGGCGGCCACACCCTCACTGTCCGCGCCACAGACCGCACCGGCCAGGTGCAGACCGAGAAACGCACACAGACCATCCCCGACGGCGCCAGCGGCTGGCACTCCGTGGTCGTCACCGTCGACTGACCCCACAAGGCTTCTTTCCCAACCCCTTTACACACGCGACCCAGGTCGCAGCAACCCCATAGGAGAAACACCATGAGCACCCGTATCAGCCGCATCGCCGTGACCGTAGCCGCCGCGGCCGTGCTCCCACTGGCCCTCAGCGCCTGCGGCAGCAGCGACAGCGACTCGGCGAAATCGGACTCCTCCACCAAGGCGTCGGCCTCCGCGGCCACCTCGGACGACAGCATGACCGGTTCGACCGCCGCCTCGGCGGACCAGCCGTTCGGTACCGCCTGCGCCTCGGTCCCCAAGAGCGGTGCCGGCTCGTTCGACGGCATGGCCCAGGACCCGGTGGCCACCGCCGCGTCCAACAACCCGGCCCTGTCCACACTGGTGGCGGCGGTGACGAAGGCCGGTCTCGTCGACACCCTCAACAACGCCCAGAACATCACCGTGTTCGCGCCGACCAACGACGCCTTCGCCAAGATCCCCAAGGCGACCCTCGACAAGGTCCTGAACGACAAGGCCCAGCTGACGAAGATCCTCACCTACCACGTGGTGGGCCAGAAGCTCACCCCGAAGGACCTGGAGAAGGGCTCCTTCGACACCCTGGAGACGTCGAAGGTGACCACCTCGGGCTCCGGTGAGTCCTACACCGTCAACGACTCCGCCAAGGTCGTCTGCGGCAACGTGAAGACCGCCAACGCCAACGTCTACATCATCGACACCGTCCTCATGCCGACCAGCTGACGGACCGTCACTTGCCGGGCGCCCTGCGGTGAGCGCCCGGCAGCCCGACTCCTGTGACGGGCAGAAAGCCAGGGGGCCGGGGCGCTCGCCCCGGCCCCCTGGCACACCACTACGTATCCCCCTCATCCCCGTCCGGTGAGCCGGCACACGAGCATCACAGCCCGACCCCCGCGGTCGTGTCCCACTCCGCAGCCGCGGTTTCACCACTACAGGTACGGACCTTCCAGCTCGACCGCCCAGGAGTGAACGAGCTCATGAGCCTCCACACCGATCTGCACACTCTTGTCGGCGCCTACTCACTGCACGCTCTGCCCGACGACGAACACGCCCTGTTCGAAGCACATCTACGGGACTGCCGGGCCTGCGCCGAAGAGGCGGAGAACCTCACGGCGACTGCCACCAAGCTCGCCGCCGCCATCACGTCCCCGCCTGCAATGAGCTGAACCGTCACCACACCGGCCAAGCCCTGGTCCTGGCCGATTCCGCCACCGCTGCCTCGACCGTCGGTCTCACCGCCGAACCCTTCGGGGGATCCGCCCACCACACCTCGGGTCTCCTCACGCTGCTCACCCTGGCGACATATCCGAACCTGCTGGCCGGAGACAAGGGATCGTGCCCGTACTCTTCCGTATCCGTGTCCTCGCCGTCTGCGGCACGCGGCTGTGGTGCGCCGGGGCAGGACCCGTAACCGCAGCCACCAGCCGCGCCCTGCACGACGAGCTGACCGAACGGTGCGCCGGGATGGCCGTGGTTGGACTCGACCTGCGCGAACTCCGCCTGCCCACCCAGGCGTTCCTGCCCACAACACCCTGGCCGGACGGGCCCCACACCATCCACCTGCTGGCACCGGACCTGCTGCGCTCCCACACCGCCGACGACCAACGCGTGCAGTGGCACACAGATCTGCCCACCGCCTGGCAGGCATGGTCCGCCACTTCGCCCTGACACCCGGTACCCAACACCGAGGACGGACTCGGCAGACCTGACACTGCCATCCAGGCAGAGTGCGACAGTGGAGCTTTCGGTCCCGGCCTTTCACGGAACGCCGCAGGGAGACACCTGCCTGTCCGAAGTGAGCACGCCCTGACAGCTCCAGGCTCGCCGTGCCTGTTCCAGCACCGCGCAGTCGGCCCTGGCCCGTGTCACACCGGTGGGCACGTGCCCACGGGACGATGAGGCGCCGAGTCCGTCCAACCCGTTCCTCCCTCCCACGGTCGGGACACTTCCACGCGACATCCGGCGTCTCAACCGACAACGGCGCCCCTCCCCGACGGCCGGGATGCCACCGCCCACTTGGTCGCCTTCGCCCGAAGCCACTGCCTGGACGTGGATGTCCTCCGGCCGCCCGGCACTCGACACCACCCGGTGTCGGCGTACGAGTTGACGTGGTCGGGTGGCCCGGGGGAATTGCACCCAATGCCAGCAACTTAGGCGGATCACTGTCCGTGATGGCCTTCGTTCGGCTGGCGCTCCGGGGGTCCGCCGAACACAACGAAGCTACTCGGCTACGACGGCCGCAGCCGTACAGCTTCCCACCTCCCGCCGCGACGCCGTCACCGCCTGCGCCCGCTATCTCACCGGTCACCTCGACCAGCTTCACTACGACACCGCTCTGGCGGCCGGCAGGCCGATCGCCACCGGCGCCGTCGAAGGTGCCTGCCGTCACCTGATCGCCGACCGCCTCGACATCACCGGCGCCCGCTGGAGACTCAACGGCGCCGCAGCCGTCCTCCTACTCCACGCACTGATCACGAACGGCGACTTCGAGGCCTACCGAATCTTCCACGCTGCCCGTGAACATCAACGCCTCTACCCCAGCCCCGACCAGCAGAACTACAGCCTCACTGCTTGACCCCGACCGCCACTTCAGAAGATCCGCACCCTGCTGCCTTTCCCACCCCAACGAAGTGACCGTCGGCCGCCCTACACGACGACGGGGACCGGACTGGCCCACGCCCGGTGAGGCCCCTGCGCCTGCGGCTGCGACATCTGACGAACGGCTGATGCGGCGGTGCGGTGCCACGTGCTGGCCCGCCGCATCATCCACAGACCACCACGCCGGACGACCACCGCCCCGGCCCGGGCGCCTGTCGTGCGCGCACGCTCCACATAATTCGACGCCTGCGCACAGGCAGCCGTGCCGTCGTCCCCCTGGACCAGCAGAATGCTCCGACCTGCCAGGTGCGCGACAGGTTCCCCCACCGGGAGCCATGGTGCCAGCGCCACCACGCCCCGCACCTGGGGATGCACGGCGGCCCGCAACGCGACACGAGCGCCCATCCCATGCCCAAGCAGGACCACCGGGGCGTCCCCGGCCAACCGGCCCAACTCACTGAGGGCCCGCAGCGCATCATTCTCCGCGTCGCCGGCGTTCCACCCGCGGCATCGATAGCGCACCTGCCCCAGCAGCGCCTCGTCCAACGACACGGCCGACGCCGCAGACCGCAGGATGGGCCGCATCCGCAAAGCCGCCAGCTGCCAGGGGCGCGCGGGCCGATGACCGACGGCCGGGCCATCGTGCAGCACCACCACGGCCACGCATGACTGCTGCGGCAGATGGCGCACCCACAATGCCGAGTCCGGCACCGACTCCCACCACACCGACATGACGGCTCTCCCCTCGGCAAACGCAGATTCTCGTTCTCTACGGGGAATCCGTCGCCGCCGCGGTGATTGTTTGCCCGCGCTCCGGACTCAATCGGGTGAACCACCTGGAGCGGGGCGATCCATCAAATCTTCACACAATTAAACATCCCCACGCCTTTGCGTTGAACATGCCAAAACCTGCCGTCGGGATTCTTGCCCCCGCCGACCTTCACTGCACAGGCAGGAACCACGGCTGCATGCCTGTCAGTGATCAAGCAGACGACAGCAGATCAGAACACTTCGGCGCACAACATCCAAGTGGCGAAGAAAGAGGCGCGCCCCAATCAGCTGGAGTGCTGAGCCGACCCTGCGACCTGAAGCTGACCAGGCCAGCCCGACGATCCGCTTCGGGCGCGGCCGGGGGTCCGCCCCGGGGACCCCGCTCGCCTTCCTCCCTCGCCGCGGCCGGTCTCCTTCAGCTGATCGGCTGGCGAAGCTCGGCCCGGATCCGTCGGGTCCGCTCGGCGAGGCCCGCCAAGTCCACGTCCTTGGCGTCCCCGGAGGCGACCGCGGGGTTGATCTCACCGATCAGCGCGCTGGTGTTGCCGTCGTTCCAGGCGCACATCGGCACGATGATCCGCATATTCAGGTCCTCCTTGGCGATCACCTGGCAGGTGACGGTGACGTCCGAGCCGGAGGGACGGAAGTCCTCGGGTGCCCGGGCGACCGACACTCCGTCCGTGTCAGCGGCGTCCTTGAGCATGGTGTCCCGGGCGTCGTCGGCGTCCCTGAACCGGCCGTACACACCGCTGACATTCAGCTGGCCGCCAAGGTTCGCGGGCTTGTAGATCGCGACGGCCGCCCGGACGTCACGGCCGCCCAGGGCGGTCTCGGCATGCTGTATGAAACTGTCCTGCGGAGGGTCGGAGAAGTCCTTCTCCAGTTCGTACTCACCGCTGAGCAGGGTCTTGGTCACGGTCAACCGGTACCGCGCCTCGGGAAAGTCTCCGCCGGTGCCGACCTTGCTGACCATGACCGCAACCACGGCGACGATCAATAGGGCCATGACCCCGCCTGTGACCCCCAGGACGACACCGGCCCGGCTCTTCTTCGGCGGCGGAGGCGGAGGCGGAGGCGGCAGGAGGTACGGCTGCGACACGGGGGGCTGCGGCGGCGGAGGCGTGGACACGTCATGAAGATACTGCACGCACAGCTCGCTCAAAGCGCTGCATCTCCTCGACCGCCACCTCTTCACTCAGCTCCTTGAGGACCACCTCCTCCTGGTCGCTGTCGTCGGCGACAGCTGTGGCGACTGCGGAATCCGGCTCCGGGGCAGGAACGACGACGGCCGGGCGGGGTGCGGGCAGCACGACCGGGCCGACGACGGCAGCAACGACCACGCGGCGCTGGTCGCGGCGGCCTGCCTGCTCCTCCGCACAGCGCGGGCAGTCCTGCCCGGAGCCGAGCAGCAACCGGTCTTCGCACCGCACTTCGCCGCACCGCTGGCACGCTGCGGCAGGGCCAGACCGATCAGTCAGCACACCAGAACCGTGATCGGACGGCCAAACCGCATCTGGTTCTCCAGGTGCCGGGCAAGCCGGTCGTCGTGAACCCCCGGCGCACGGCCGTCTGCCATGTCCTGTGGTTGAGGGGCGGCGTCCCGGGCGGTCATCATGATGGGCCATGAGGGCGGGTGATCGGGAGCGTGAGCGAAATGTTCGACGGGGCCATGGACGTATGCATCCCGGCCGTGGGGCTGGGGCGGGGGTGGCAGCGGTGAACCGGTCCGTTTCCTGGAGTGAGGCGGCGCTCGTAGCCGCGGTCTGCTGGACGGTCAGCGGCCTGGGATACGGTGTGATCGCCGCCCTCGACGAGCCGCAGCTGTCCGTCGCTCCCCTCATCGGGCTGGGGCTCGTCCAGTGGTTCTGGGCGCGCCACCGCTCCTGGTTGGCCGGGGCCACGGCAGGTCTTGCCGGGGCTGTCGTGCTGTTCGGGCTTGTCGACATCCTGCGGCCAGAGTTGGGCCGGTATGCCGCGGACGCCCTGTCCACGGGGGCCGCGGCGACTGCTGTCGTGGCCATGCTCGCGCTGGTGGGGCGTGGAAGGGGCCGCTGTGACGACGCGACAGGCTGATCCGCTCCGGGGCCACCGCCTTGGCCTGCCGTCCGAGCGGGGCGGAGTGCGGCGGCGTACCGTCTGGCAAGGGATGGCGGCTCGTGGCGAATGCTGTGTGCCTGGGGTGAGCGGACAACGATTGCGCCGGGTTCTGTGCCCGCGAAGGAACACGCTCATCTGAGCTTCGAGAACCCACCCGCGTTGCCTCACGAGGTGGTGGTCGAGACGTTGGAGCGGGCGCTTCGCGACCGCTCGCACGAGGGTGAGGCGGCAAGTGTCCTGGGCAGGAGCGCGTTGAACGACGAGGACCGGGAGTTCGTCGAGCACTGGTGCGTGCAGGTCGGGACACGGGCCGCGCCGGGGAACCCGTTGCTCGGCCTGGCGGGTCTGTGCCTTGGACATGCCGCCCGGCGCTTCGGGTATCTCAGTGGCGAGGCCCTTGCGCTAGTGGAGTCGCTCGCGGCGCGTGCCGAGATGGATCCGAAGGATGTGGACGGTCGGGCTCTTGATGGCTTTGACGACGCCCGGAGCTTCCTCCATCTGTGGTGAGGAGATCTGTCCGAGCCGGAGTCAGGCAGCGTTCGCCCTGGTCACGACGTCGTTGAGGCGCCTGTCGGTGGCATGCCTGTTCCGCCAGATCATGCAGCGGCGGATCATGCTGCCCTGGGATGTGTGGTGGTGAGCTGCACCGGACGGCCCTGGGCTCGCCGGCGAGTTCCACCGTGCCCGTCGCGTCGGCGCGACGTACCAGGCGGCGTCGTACGGCAACGGGCTGGCTGCCATCCTCGGCGTACTGCCGATGGCGGCTTACGTCCTCTTTCGTGATCGGCCCGTCCGGGCCCGGTTCCGCGCCGTAGGCTCTCGTCACGGGCCCGGCCCGGCCGACGACGGTGTAGGGGGCGAAGTGCGGTTGTCGCTGGTGGAGTTGATGGACCTTCGGATTCCGCCTCCTGAACTCACCGTCCCGGTGCTCGGGCCCATCCGGGACCGAGCCGCACTGGGCCCGCCGGAGGATCTCGCGCCGCACGACCGCCAGTTGTGGTACGCGATGGCTGGCGCGGTCTGCGAACGGCTGGGCGACCCGGACGGCACCGTGCGCCATTTCGGCGCCGCGCTGGCCGAGCTCGACGACGACAGCGACGACCGGCCCGACGCGCAGTTCCGGCTCGGCGTGGCTCTGCACTCCCGCTTCACCGCAGGCGGGCGGCCCGGCGACGTCGACGAGGCGATCCGCCTCTTCCGCAGCGTGCTGGCCGTGGCCGACCCGGGCAGCTGGCCGCGTCTGATGGCCGCCGCGCACCTGGGACGCTGCCTGGCCGACCGGTTCACGGCCGCCGGGGATCCGACCGACCTGACTGCGGCCACGACCGTACTGGAGGAGGAACTCGACGTGGCGGGCCGGCCGCCACGCGCGGCCGCCGGCCATGACCCCGAGGAGGTCCGTACCTGGATCTCCGCGTTCGACGTGCTGGGCGAATGCCTGCGTGAGCGGGCCGAACTCGGCCACGACGAAGGCCTGCTGGCCATGGCACTGGACCGGGCGGGCGAGGCGCTGGACATCGCCGGCGACGATCCCGGGCTGCGCGCGGCACCGGAGAAGGGACTGGCGCGCACTCTGCTCGTACGGGCGATGTGGACGAAGTCGTGCACGGACCTCGACGAGGTGATCCGGCTGCTCGACCCCTCGGCGCCGCTCGCCCAGGCGGAAAACCCGGCGGCACGGGCAGTGAACCTGGGCATCGCCCATTTCGAGCGCTACCGGATGCTGGGTGATCCCGGCGACCTGGCACAAGCACGTACGGTCCTCGAAGAGGCCCTGGCCGCACTGCCCCTGGGCTCGGTCGCGCGCGCCGGAGCCCAGGTCAACCTCGCGGTCGTGCTGCGGGAGACGGCCGCCGCGGCGGCGGACGCGCCAGCGCTGCTCAACCGTGCCGTGGAGCTGGCCGAGGAGGCCGCCGACGCGGCCCAGCCGCGCTCGCCGCTGTCCGTCGCGGCGACCGCCACCGCGGCCGAGGCACGCATCGCCCGCCAGGCCCAGGGCGCGGGCGGCGGTGCGGCGGAGCTGGAGAAGGCCTGCCGGCGCATGGAGGCGGTGGCACCGTATCTGCCGTCCGGTGGCGGCATGCTCGCCGCCTCCTTCCGCGACGCCTGGGGCAGTGCCCTGGTCAGGGTCGCGGGCCTGACGTCTTCTTCTTCG
Organism: Streptomyces sp. NBC_01451; assembly: GCF_036227485.1. Taxonomy (NCBI): domain Bacteria; kingdom Bacillati; phylum Actinomycetota; class Actinomycetes; order Kitasatosporales; family Streptomycetaceae; genus Streptomyces; species Streptomyces sp. NBC_01451. The sequence continues at coordinate 9,962,968 of NZ_CP109479.1, read as the reverse complement.
GCCCTGGACCAAGGGGTGGGGCTGCTGCGCCAGGCGCTGGCCGACCCGGGCGGACTGCCCGACCGGCCGCGTACGGCGGGCAATCTCGCCTCCGGTCTGTACGAGCGTTTCCTCGCCCTCGGCGGAATGGGTGACCTGGACGAGGCGATCGCACTGTGGCAGGAGGCCGTGGACTCTCGCCGGGCCGGCGATCCGCACAGTGTCATGGCCCGCAGTGGACTGGCCGTCGCCCTGCACCAGCGCTACGACCGGCGGGGAACGACCGCCGATCTCGACGAGGCCGTCGAGCGGCTGACGGCAGCCGCCACTCTGCGTGCCGACCCGGCTGAGCGGCGGGCCGTCCTGACCAACCTCGGCCACGCCCACCAGGCTCGCTATGAGATCACCGACGACCCCCGGGAACTGGCCCGGGCCGTGGCCGCGCAGCGCGAGGCCCTCGCACTGCGCGAGCCGCAAGCGGGCTCCCCGGTCAACGCCCGCATCGGGCTGGCCCTCGCGTTGGGCACACAGGCGGAACGCCTAGGTTCGCTCGTCTTGGCGGAGGAGGCAGCGGAGCACGCCGAGGCGGCCCGCGCCGAGGCCGAGGCGGCGTCGCGGGCGTGGGTGTCGGCCGTGTTCGTCCTGGCCGGACTCACTCGCCTGCGCCACGCGCTGACCGCTGCTCCCGAACTGCTCGGCCAAGCCGAGGAGTTGTACGGGCGGGGGTACGAGGCGGCTCGCACGCGGTATCCGGCGGCAGCCGCGGAAGGCGCCGTGGAGTGGGGCCTGTGGCAGGCCCGCCTTGAGCGGTTTGCGCAGGCGGTGGCCGCCTTCGACCTCGCCGAGCAGGCAGTGGGCAGCCTGGTGGCCGGACAGGGACAGCGCGCCGCCAAGGAGACCTGGCTACGGACCTCGCGCGGTCTGCCCGCCGCGGTGGCCGTGGCGGCCTGGCGGGCAGGTGACCTGACCGGCGCGGTCAGCCGCCTGGAACGCACCCGCGCCCTGCTGATGGCCGAACGCCTGCGGCTGGGCGAGACCACCGCCGACGCCACGACCGACAGCCCACTGCCCGTCGGCACGGTCGTCTACCTCGTCCCGGGCGACGAGACGGGTGTGGCCTTCACGGTCACGGACGAGGGCGTGAAGGCCATCGCACTCGACGGCCTCGGGGCCGGCGCACTCACCCGGTGGCAGGACGAGGCCTGGAGCGCCGCCCGTTCGCTGGAGCCGTTCGCCCGCTGGGCGTGGGAGAACGTCCTGGGCGAGGTGGTGCCCGGTCCGGGCACGCCGTTCACCCTGATCCCCGTAGGCGAACTGGTTCACCTGCCCTGGCAGACGGCGTGCCGGATGTCCGGCACGGACCGTCCGCGCCGGTTCCTGCTCGACGACCACGCCGTCGGCTTCGCGCCCTGTCTGCGCGTGCTCCCCCCGGCCAGGAGCGCCTCCGGCATGCCCCGGTACCTCGGAGTGGCCGTGGGACGCGGCACGGGCCTGCGCGAACTCACCTTCGCCGAACAGGAAGTGAGGGCCTGCGCCGACCGATTCCCGCAGTCCTTGCTGCTGGTGGACGAGGAAGCCACGCCCGAGCGGGTCCTGGAGTGGCTCGGACAGGGCGGCGGGGTCGCTCACTTCGCCTGTCACGCCGAGACCGACCCCGCCGATCCCCTCTCCTCCGCGCTCGTCCTCGGCGGCGGCGCCCGTCTCGCCGTACGCGATCTGCTGGAAGTGCGCGGCGGACTCGACCTCGTCCTCCTCTCCGCCTGTGCCACCTCCGTGACCGGCCGCGAACTGCCCGACGAGGTGGTGGGCCTGCCGGGCACCCTCATCGGGGCCGGAGCCCGGGGCGTGGTCTCGGCGGCCTGGCCGGTCAACGACCTCGCCGCCTGTTTGCTGACAACCGACTTCATCGGCAGGTGGGCCTGCGGGACGCCACCGGCCGAGGCGCTGCGCGCCGCCCAGACACAGCTACGGGACCTTCCGCACAGCACACTTGCCAGACGACTGCGGGTCCTGCGCGGCCCGTCCCCCGCCCAGGCGCCCCCGGCCGCGAGCCCACCGGCGCCCGCGCGCCCCTTCGCAGCGCTCGCCGACTGGAGTGCGTTCACCTACACGGGACACGCCGGTTCCGGCGCCCCACAGGCACACCTTCGACGGGACCGCACGGGAGAACACGCATGAGTACGACACCGTCACTGCCCTACCGGTACGGCACGGAGGATCAGTTCGCCCAGCGAGCCGCGGCCACCTTCACCCTGGAAGACTTCGGCTCCGCACTGGTGCTCTCCGGACCCTGCCCGCGCTGCGGTCAGCCGATGGACTTCACCGTCGTCGAAGAACTCTTCCGCGCCGCCCCCGGAGCGGCCCCCGGGCCCGCTGCTCCGGTCGTCATGTACTGCACGGCTGAGACCGTCTACGAGGGTTCCCCCGAAGGCCATACCGGCTGCGGCGCGTACTGGAGCCTGCTGTTGCCCTCCGGAGCCGGCGGATGAGCGGCCCACTGCTGCCCGGCCCCGCGCCGACGGCTGCTCAGGTTCGCCGTGCCCGGTCGCTGCGGCGGGCCCTGGAGCGGGAACTCGGCCGGGTGCGCGAGGTCGCCGTGGCCTGGCGCAACGGCCTCGGCGCGCTCCTCGCCGGGCTCATCGGATTCGGCCTGATCAGGGGCCGTAGCGATGTCGGACAGCTCGCCCCCGGCTGGTCCGTCGCTGCCGGCGTGATGCTGGTGGCCGCCCTGTCCGTGGGCGCGGTCGGAGCCTTCTGCCTGCTGCGCGCGGCACATGGCCGCCCCTACGCCCGTCGACTGTCTGCGACCGGCGACGCAACGGGGCGGCCGGTCGAGGTCGAGGACCACGACGAAGCACTGGCCAGCGCCCGCGTTCTGCGCGCAGGGATCACCCTGACGTGCCTGTGCACGGTCCTGCTCGTCACGGCGGTCGGCGTGACCTGGTACGCCCCTCCCAGGGACCCTCCCGGGCTGATGATCCGGCAGGGCACCACCACGCTGTGCGGGGAGGTCGTCTCGGTACGCCGGGGCAAGGTCGTGGTCAAGATCGACGGTGTCGCCATGACCGTCGACCTGTCCCGGGCCGAGTCCGTCACCCCGGTGGCCTCGTGTCCCGTCGCGTCCTCCGGCGCCGGGTAGACCAGGGCTTGTTCCTCTTCGGGACCACCGTGACGTCACGGCTCAGAAGGTCCTGCTGCGGAAACGGATAGCGGGCCTGGGCTGGTTGACCCCGGACATTCTCGCGTACCTGGACGACATCCCTGACTTCTACCTCGACCAGGTCGCCCAGGTGGTGATGGACCGCTGGTCGAATGGACGGGTGGCGTTGCTCGGGGACGCGGCGTTCAGCTCGTCGCCGATGTCCGGGCAGGGCACCGGGCTGGCACTGGTCGGCGCCTACCTGCTGGCCGGAGAGCTGGCCGCTGCCGGATGGGATCCCGACGCCGGGTTCGGCGGGTACGAGGCGCGGATGCGCTCGTTCGTCGAGGCGAACCAGGAGATCGGCCGGTTGAACGCCCGCAGTCGTGACGTCCCCGGGCAAGACTCCGGGCCGGGTCCCGATTTCGCGAGCGAATGGTTCTCCGAGCTGGTCGAGCGAGCGATCAACGGCGTCGAGCTGCCCGACTACGCGGGGGTGCCGGACTCCGCGACCCCGGCCGGATCGCCGATCACCTCGTCGGCCAAGCCGTAGGTGCCGCCTAACGTGTCGAGAGGGACCACACTTCGGTAGGACACCGCCGGACGGCCTCCGCTCATACCGCCGGGTACGCGTTGGAGCGCCCGTTCAGCGGCTGGGCCACGTTCCGATGAGGCGTTGTTGGCTCGGAACACTGACAGGATCGATGAGAGTCCACCGCGCGGGGTCTCTGTGGTTCTGTCACCTGCCTGGTCGGCGCTCACCGGAGCCGAGAAGACCATTGAGATATCGACATCGACCCCGTGACGTCCAAGTCCTTTGATTCCAGCCGGATCGCTCGCCCGTCCGGATCGCTCGCCCGTGTCGTCTCAAGGCAGTTGTCAGTGCGCGGCTCGCCGCCATGGCTCCCTGACCCGACGGATGAGAACGGACAGCGGCCATCACGTTGATGACGAAGCGACTCACCCGCCGCAGGGCCCTCCCTGCCGAACGCGCGACGCCACCCCGTACTACCTGGCAGCGGCCAACTGAGCGGCGGTCCCCGACCGACTCATCACTCCGGCGGCCAACAGCGCACGGCCGGCGCGAGCCGCCCTCCCAGATGACTCAAGGCCGCCGTTCCGACAGTGACCGGCTCGCCTCAACCTGAACAGCAGGAACGGCAACCTTTCGTGACTGCCCCCTGGTCCCTCGTTCTCAGGGCCATTCACACCGGGGCGGACTCCCGCCCGCCCCGGCCGCCGCGAGGACGATCCCGCGTGAGGTCCTCGCATCAGGCACCAACGCAAGGACTCCACGCCGCCGGCCGCCCCGCTTGTCGCCCGGCAGACGGCGGCCGTCAAAAACAGGGGGGTGCCCGCACAGGTGCGGGCACCCGGCGGCCGAGCTCCCGCCCACGTCCGCCGCGGTCCCAACAGCGCCGACCCTGTCCGGACCGCCCCAGGCGAAGCACCGCGGCCTCCCCGCGCCGAGAAAGCGGGGGCCGTCCGATGCCTCGCCGCCTGCACCCTGTCCGCGAGATCCTCCCGCCCGCGCCCCTCGACCGGCAGGGGCCGGGCGGCCCGGCCCGCCACGGCCACACAGCTCCTCTTCAAGGCCGGTCGGCCTCTACCGGCACAGCACCGCAGACAGCTCGCAGAGCACGACACGGCCACCGCGGTGACGGCCGGCGACGGCGCTGATCCACCACAGACGCCCCATCGACCCTGCTGGCGGGAGAAGACGGAAAGCAGCCGCCTCATGCGGTGAGGCACAGGCCGGTGACCCGCTCGGGACGAATACGCACGACGAGGTCCAGCGGCTTGTCCACCCACGGCCGCAGACGACTGCGGAGGCTGTCCAGTTCGGCCGGGTCCGTGACCAGGCCGGCATAGCCGGTGACGACCACACTCCAGCCGAGATGGCTGACGGAGTCGATGTCGTCGGCTTCGTACGCGAGCACGGTGTCAACACCGGTGCGACGGACGTACGCAGCCAGCGCAGACCCCTGATGAGTGCCCACGATGACATCGCCACCGACCACTATGTGGTTCACCGGGCGGATCACCGGCAGAGCATGCCGGGAGAACACCACCCGCCCCAGCCCCACACCGCCCAGCAGGCGCAACGCCTCGGCCTCATCCAGCTCCACCGCCTGCCGCAGCCGGACGGCAGCACCCGAATCCCGCTGATGGGTCCGCAGGAGATACCGGACGGATTCGTCACTCATCGAGCCCCCAAGGGTCGGGCCTCGTCACTCTGTACGTCAGAAAGACCGAGGCTGTCGGTGATGCCCACCAGTAGACGAGGCCCGCCCCACAACCCGATAGGGCCACCCGGACCATAAACGTCCCCCACACACAGGACGACCGTCATGAGATGGATGCCTCAGGAACAGGCGCTGTACTTGCTCCTTATGGTTCGAGTCGGATTCGCTCAGTGATGCTCTCTGGTCACTTCACGGATTCGCCTATGTCGTGTCAGGTATCGCGCCATCGGCTTTTCAAGCCAAGTGGCCTGCTGGGTCCGGGCGTTGAGGGATTTGGCGAGGGCCGGACATGGCGCCCGTCGGCGGGCCGTGGCATCGGCAGACCGGCCGGCACCTGCCGCAACCGGGGACGTCCACGTTCCCGTGGCTCAGCGCCTCGTACATCGTGCCGTGCCCACGCCGGTGCACGGCCACCGGCGTGCGCAGCAGACGCGCCTTCGCGGCCTTCGTCTCGACCGGTGCACCTTGGCCGGAGCAGATGATCAGACGAAGGCCCCCGGCGCCGCTCGAATGCCCAGCTGGGCTACCCAGTTCGATACGCCGTTCGACGTCAGTCAGGCAGCGCCACGGTGAGATCCACCTCGACGAGCTGTCCCGAAAAGCCCAGCTGGGCGACGCCCAAGAGCGTGCTGGCGGTGGTGAACGCCGGACCCAGCGCAGACTCGGTGAGCCGACGCCATGCGGCTCCGAGAATGTCCCTCTCACCGCTCCGCACATAGATCACCGAACGCACCACATGTTCAGGCTGGGCGCCCACCGCCACCAGGGCAGTGAGCGCGTTCGCGACAACCTGGTCGACCTGCGCCTCAAGAGAACCGGAACCGACGAGACCACCATTCCGATCAAGCGGGCACTGCCCCGCCAGATAGGCGGTACGGCCTGCCTCCACCACGGTGATGTGATGGTAGCCGGGTGTCTCATGCAACTGCTCGGGGTTGATGCGGGTGATCTTCTCAGTCATGTCAGCGAGTCTGACCAGCGGCGTGCACACCCGCACCACATTTTCCCCACCGGCAAGCACTCCGCAGCGACGTGAGTTTGTCCGGCCGGGCTGAACAGGCGGAACCGCAGGCGGCGGGACTTCCAGAGCCGGGCCTGGTCGTTCAGTGCAAGCATCGGCATCCATGCCAACAGGTCGAGTGCGATCAGGACGATCTCCAACCAGAACCCGTTCTGCGCGGCGTCGTGCAGGAGCAGGTTCCGCAGGCCGGTCGCGCGGGCAGCTCGGACGCGGTCCTCGGCCCCTGGCCCGCAGGCAGCGGTGAAGTTCGAGCTTGCCGATGGGGCGGCCGGTGGCGCTGATGACGAAGCACGTGAAGCGCATGCCCTCGGCATCCGTGATCCTCAACTGGACGCCAGGACCCGGCCGTTCCTGCCGGACGATGCGAAGCATGCCCTTCGGCCAACCGTCGAGCATGCCGCCCATGAGTTCGGCGACCCAGGCCCCTTCACAGATCTCTCCGCCCGGCACAAAGCCCCCTGAACTGCACGAGCGTCGGCAGACCGTCGACAGCCTCCTCAACTCACCGCCTCCGCACCCCGGCAACCATGACTGCGTTCCGGCCAGGAAACGTCACGTAAGGACACTTCACTTCAAAACGCCCGCCCGCATGGGAGTCGATGCTGAGATATGCCATGGAATCAGGCGCAGACGCGACGCACCCCCACACGATCCCCGTGGCTGAGGAACCGTTTCGCGCACTGCTGGAGGCGGCTCCCGACGCGATGGTGATCGTGGACGACGGCGGCGTCATCCGCCTGGTCAACGCCCAGACCGAAGCGTTGTTCGGCTATCCCCGCCACGAACTGCTAGGCCGTCCCATCGAGATACTGGTCCCGGAACGTTTCCGCGCTCAGCACCCCGGTCACCGTCTGGGCTATTCCGCCAACCAGCAGGTCCGTCCGATGGGTGCCAGCCTGGACCTGTACGGACTGCGCAGGGACGGGGGCGAGTTCCCGGTCGAAATCAGCATCAGCCCGCTGCAGACCCCTGACGGACTGCTGATCTCCGCCGCCGTGCGCGACGTCAGCGAACGCAAGGCCGCCGAAGCGCGCTTCCGCGCCCTGCTGGAAGCCGCCCCCGACGCCATCGTCATCGTCGACGACACCGGCACCATCCAGCTGGTCAACGCGCAGACCGAGGCCCTGTTCGGCTACCGGCGGGAAGAACTCCTGGGGCAGCAGGTGGAAATTCTGGTACCCCAGCGGTTCCACCCTCACCACCCCGCCCACCGGCACGGCTATGTCGACAACCGGCGGGTGCGTCCAATGGGCGCCGGGCTGGAGCTGTACGGGCTGCGCCGGGACGGGGTCGAGTTCCCGGTCGAGATCAGTCTCAGTCCGCTGGATACCCCGGAGGGCACGCTGGTCTCCGCCGCCATCCGTGACGTCAGCGAACGCAAGAAGGCCGAGGCCCAGCTCGCCGAACTCTACGAACAGCAGCGCCATGTCGCCCTGACCCTGCAACGCAGCCTGATGGGATCACCTGCCCCCCTGGCCGGCATGGACACCTCCAGCCGCTACTTCCCCGCCCGGCAGGGGCCCGGTGTGGGCGGGGACTGGTTCGACCTGATCGCCCTTGGCGGCGGACGCATGGGCGTCCTGATCGGCGACGTCATGGGCCGCGGCCTGGAAGCCGCCGCCGTCATGGGCCAGTTGCGCTCGGCCTCCCACGCCCTGGCCAAGACCGGTATGCCGCCCTGGCAGCTGATGCGAGCCCTGGACGCGGTCGTCAGTGAACTGCCCGACCAGCTCGTCACCTGCTGCTACCTGGTCCTGGACCCCGACGAGAGCGCCCTGACCGTGTGCTCGGCCGGGCACTTGCCGGTGCTGGTGGTGGATACCACCGGACAGGTCCGTCGGCTCCCGGTCGATGTCAGTGTGCCGCTGGGCGTCGGCGACGTGCCCCACCAGGAGACCCGGATCACCGTGCCGCCGGCCTCGGTGCTGGCTCTCTACACCGACGGCCTGGTGGAGACCCCCACCAGCGACATCGAACTTCAGATCGACGCCCTCGCCATAGCCCTGGAAAAAGCCGTTGCCGACACCACCTGTCTGGAGCGGGCCGCCGACTCTGTTCTCACCGCCCTGCTGCCCGACCCCCAGGACTACAGCGACGACGTGACACTGCTCCTGGCCCGCATCCCGCTCTCTCCGGTGACCGCCGTGTCCGCGCCCCTCCCGGCACAGCCCATCAGCGTGCGGGAAGGACGCCGCTTCCTGCGCCACACGCTGCAGGACTGGCACTGCGAGCCCCTCACCGACACGGCCTGTCTGCTGGCCTCCGAGTTGCTGTCCAACTCGGTGCGCCACGCCTGCGACCCTCTGCGGCTGCGACTGCGCCGAACCCGGGACGAACTCCACGTCGAAGTCTGCGACGGCAGCCCGGTCCTGCCCCGCGCCAGGACCGCGGGCCTCGACGAGGAGTCGGGCCGCGGACTGGCCCTGCTCGACCAACTGGCCTCCGCCTGGGGCACCCTGCTCACCGAGGAAGGCAAAGCCGTGTGGTTCTCGCTCCCCCTGCCCGGCACTCCTGACCGCCAGGACGAGAGCACGTCGGAAGACGCGAGCGGCGCTCCGGAGTAAACACTCCTGCCCCAGGCGTCTCCCCCTGTCCTCGCGGAGCCGCCCTGGCGCGTGCCGAATCCGGCGAAGTCGAGGAACGACAGCAGGGCGGCGGACGACGGGGAGACAGCGGACTCGCCTGCGAGGTGGACGGAGACCGCGATCATGCCCCATCCGCGCGGCCGGACGCCTTCATGCCTCCGCAGGGCCGCCGAAACGCGACTGTCGGCCGCATCCGGGCAAGGATTCCTCCTTCACCGTGATTGAAGGAGGAATCCCGTCTGCACATCGACAGGGGTTCCGGATACTGGGAGGCGAGTCCAGCCAGTACCCACCGGTCAGCTCGGCCGATGCCCCCGGCTGCCGGGGCGGACCATCATTGATCTTCACACTTCATCAACGAAAACCACACCATAAGGTCACACGGTGCGGGCGCCTACGAGTCCTTCGGCCTTCAGCCGCACGTGCCCCTCACAACGGGACCCACGACAACGGGTGTCCCCCGCCACAGACGCGGTAGACGTTGAAACTGCCCGGGACGGCCTCGTATCGCGCCAGCGAATACGTACCGGCAGAGGCGAGGAGCACTGCGCGTCGGCTGAGGGATGCGTGGCCGTCCGTTCCATGGCGCGAACCTGCCTCCGGGCGGCAGTCGCGTCGGCCCGGTGTCATTGTTCTCGGCCGTCAACAGCCCGTTAAGACGTGCTCCGGCCCGGGCCATCGATGGTGGAATGGTCGACGGCCGCCGCCGCGCGAAGCCGAACACGGGCGGCGGCCGTATGCGTGAGGACGGCACCAAGGGTCCCCTCCCTCGCCGTCTCACACTGACCCGTCCTCACCACCCCACTCGGGGCATGCGGGAGTACGCCCCGGTCTCGAACAGGGCTGGGAAGGACGATGGGCTGGAGCTGCGTTGTCGGCGATGCGGCTCCAGCCCCCTCACAGTGGTCGGAAAGTCACTGTGGCCCGGGGGCAGGGGGCCGAAAGACGAAAGTTCCGGGTCGGCAACTCTCCACCGGATACAGGTGGTGAGACGTGCGCGAGCCTTGCCGCGGAGCCTATACCGGGCCCGGTGCCGACGACAGTGGGCGACAGGGAGGGCGGCGGGGCGGGACACCATCGCCGAGGGCCTGCGTCACCACGGACGGGACATGACCCGGCCGCTGACAACCCTCGGACTCACACGATCATTTCCCGCCGGATGCCAGACCCTTGTGACAGGCACAGGAAGAGTACGACAGACCTTCGCGACCAGAGCGTTGCCTTTCAACGATCCGTGGTCGGCACAGAGTGAGACGTGAATCCCGACGAACTCCTCGCCGAGGTGCTCGCCGAACGCGACGCGGAGGAATGGCAACAGGGCCTGGAAGCAGTGGCCAGCCTGGACCAACTCGCCCCCTACCTCAGCGAGCTCATACGTCATCACCAGAGGGCGCCCGAGCTGATGCGCCTGTGGATCGAGCTCGCCGCCGCGGCCTCACGTCCGGATCATCCCGCCCACGCCTACTTCGTCGAACACTACGAACGCGGGCGCGCGCAGTTCGCCGAGGGACTCGACAACGAGGCCGCCCGCAGCAGGCTGCGCGAGGGCGTCAGCCCGGAGAGCGCGGCGGCCCTCTTCCATGCCGTGCTCAACGGGCTCCAGTTGCAGTGGGTGCTGGACCAGGACCTCGACATCATCGGGCCCGTCACCGACTTCGTACGCCTACTCTTCGACCACGACCGCGCGGCGGAGTGAAGGTATCGCCGCGCGACTCGACGCCGCGGCACCCGTGGGACTCCGGCCACGGTCGGAGCTGGTCGCCGACCAGCGCGCGCCGCACGCTCTGGAGGTGCCCACGCCTGCCTCGCGGGCCGTCCGAGGATCCCGCCCACGGGCGGCGGCGACGATCTGCTCGCGCCCGTCACAGCAGCATCGGTGCCATTTCCGATGGAACGTGCACCGGTGCGGTCCGCCCTGCTCAGGCTGACGGTGAAGCAGTGATGCGGCGCGAGGCCACGCCCCCCTGTGCCTGGGCACGGCCCAGGCCGTCCCTCACCTGCGTCTGCTGAGCCGACGTCCCGAAGTCGCCCGCGGCGCCCACCACAGGATCGCGGTTCCGGCGGCATCGGCCGCCATGCACGCTCCGGATTCCCCGGTCCCGCAGCACTGCGGGACCACTCGGCGGCAGGGACTACTTCCTGCGGCTGATGATCGCCAGCTTCGGCGGCTCCCTGGCCCTGATGGTCCCCCCTCTCCTACTCGCTCGCGGTGCGGATCGACGACCTGGCACCGGGACACGAGGAGCGCCTCGGGTACGTCACCGGGTCCGCCCAGTTCCTCTACCTGATCCTCAGCCCCCTGATCGGACTCTGGAGCGACCGGACCCGTTCCCGGATCGGCCGCCGGACCCCCTTCATGGTCGGCGGCGGCCTGCTCGGCACCGTCGCGCTCGTCGGGGTCGCCCTCCCACCGTCGGTCCTCCTGCTGGGCCTGGCGTGGGCCGTCGGCATTGATCGGCTGGGCCACGGCCGTACAGAACGTCCAGGCGGACCGGGTGCCCGAGGAGCAGCGCGGCCGGGTCTCCGCCCTGACCAGCGTCATGACCCAGATCGCCCCCGTGATCGGTATCGGCCTCGCGTACGGCGTGGCCTTCAGCACGTTCCTGGTGTTCCTGGTCCCGGTGTTCAACCCGAGGGCGACTCCCGCGCACTCGTGCACACCAGCGGCGTGACCCTGAACAGCATGGTCGCCAGTTACGGCTTCAGCCCGCGCAAGTACCCGGACTTCGGCTGGAACTGGCTCGGCCGCTTCGTGTTCTTCATGGGCCTGTACTTCAACACGACGTTCGGCACCTTCTTCTACGCGCAACGGCTCGACCTGCCGGTCAAGGAGGTCGCCGGGATCGTGGCGGTCATCGGCACCATCGGCGTGGTGGCCGCGGCGGGCGGCGCCATCGGGGGCGGTTTTCTCTCCGACAAGCTCGGCCGGCGCAAGCTGTTCACCCTGATCGGCTCCACGGTGTTCGTCGCCGGGGCCGTCACCGAGGCGTTCGCGCGCTCGCTGCCCCAACTGGTCGTCGGCGCGGTGCTGATGCAGTTCGCCATCGCGGTGTTCAGCGCCGTCGACCAGGCGATCGTGTTCGCCGTCCTGCCCGACCGGGCGGAGGCCGGCCGCTACCTCGCCGTCGTCGCCTTCGCGCAGAAGATCCCCAGCGCCGTCGCCCCGCTCGTCATCACCCTCGGCGTCAGCGACGGCGGCGAGAAGAACTACACCCAGCTCTACCTGCTCGGCGCGGTCCTGGCACTGGTCGGTGGCCTCATCGTCAAGTTCAAGGTCAGGTCCGTCCGGTAACACCGCCTCCCGGTCGGCGTCCCGAGAAGCTTCCCGTTCCAGTGAGTTCCGAGAAGGCACAGCGTGCTCAACGCACTGTACGACCTGGGTATCGACAGCGGCGGGGACGCCTTCTCCGTGTCAGGGCCCATGCCCTGGCGGGCAACAGGTGGGTCGCATGGTGGCCCACTCGGAGATGCGTACGCGGTGGACGCGCCGGGCGCGGGAAGCCACGTGCTCATCGCCTCCGCGGAGGGCTTCCAGTCGCAGTCGCAGTCGTCCGCGGTCGTGGTCGTGGTCGTGGTCGGCGACGAGCCGGTCTCGTACGGCATCCTGCTCCAGTACTGAGCCCGCCGGCTGGTCGTTGAACCGGTCGGACACCCCGGAGCGCAGAGCCGCAAGGCAAGGCCGCCTCTGCGGTCCCGGGACGGCGGCTCGCCGCTCGAACCGGCTGACACTCCTCAGAGCAGCGGCGCGCACGGCGGTGTCCCCGCTGACCCTACGGTCAGCGGGGACACGGCCCCTGCGACTCCTCAGGTAGGCGCACCGTGAGCTGGACACCCACCCCAGGTCGTCCGCGGCCTTCCTGGACGCCTCCGGCGTATGGGCCTCGACGGCGGTGTACACCGCCGTCGAGGCCCATACGCCCTCTGCCGCCCAGCGGTTCGCAGCCCTGGCCGAACAGACCGCAGCCCGCCTTGTCCGCGGACGGGGAGCTGTCGCCGGCGCAGTGCGTGCTGTACGCGGGCGTTGCCGGGCTCTGCCCTAGAAGGTCAGGTTCCAGGCGTCGATCTTGCCTGTGTCAGAGGCGGCATTGTCGTTGACGCTCAGCTTCCAGCTGCCGTTCGCGACCTCCGAAGAGGCGTTCACGGTGTAGGTCTGGGCGATGTTGTCGGCGCTGCCGCCCGTGTGGTTGTGCAGCGTGTAGACGGTCCCGTCCGGCGCCACCAGGTCGACCTTCAGGTCACCGATGTAGGTGTGCTTGATGTCCACACCCACCTTGAGGGTGGCCGGGGCGTTGCCGGTCACGCCGGTGACGGCGATCGGGCTCTCCACGGTCGCGTTGTCGTTGATGGTGAAGTCCGCGAGGTTCTCGAAGTACTTGCCGGGCGGCGGGGTGGTCCCGACGGCCTTGAGGGCGTCGACCTGTCCCTCGCCGAAGAACGAGTTGTTGGCCGTCGTGCCCGTGCAGCGGCTGTCCGAGGGGCAGGCGATGTCGTTGGCCTGGGTGGCCAGCTTGGCGCGGATCTCCGCCGGGGTGATGCCCGGGTTGGCGCTGGCGATGAGTGCCGCCACGCCGACCACGTGCGGGGTGGCCATCGAGGTGCCGCTCTTGCTGCCGTAACCGCCGCCAGGGACGGTGGAGTACACGCTGCTGCCCGGCGCCGCGACGTCGATGACGCCCTGCCCGTAGTTGGAGAACGAGGCCTTGGTGACGCCCGTGCCGTTGGCCGCGACCGTGACCACACCCGGCAGCTCGGTCGGGATGTCGAGGCAGGCGTTGGTGATGGTGCGGGTCACCGGCGTCGAGTCGTTCGGGCTCGCGGAGTCCGTCGTCTTGTGGGCGAGGTCGTAGTTCTCGTTGCCCGCCGCGGCGATCTGGAGGGAACCCTTGCCCTCGGCGTACTCCTGGGCGCGCTTGACGCCCTCGATGATGGCGGCCTGGTCGATGTTGTCCGGGCAGTTGAACTGCCACGGGTCCGTGTAATAGCTGTTGTTGGTGACCTTGAAGCCGTGGTCACCGGCCCAGACGAAGCCGCAGATGGTGTTCTCGGCGAAGAAGAAGGAGTTGCCAGGCTCGGCGACCCGGACCGCGGCGATCTTCACCCCGGGTGCCACGCCGACGACACCCTTGCCGTTCTTGGCCGCGGCGACGGTGCCCGCTACATGAGTGCCGTGCGTGTCGACGTCCCGCCAGGCACCGGCACGGGTGTCGGGCTTGCCGTAGGCGCAGGAGACCGAGTCGGCCGCGTCGAAGTTGGGTGCCAGGTCCTGGTGCTGGTCGTCCACACCGGTGTCCAGGATGCCGACCTTGACCGAGGCGGAGCCCGGGTTCACGGCCCAGGCCTGGTCGGCCTTGATCTGGCTCATGTCGGCCCGGACCGGTTCTCCGGCCGCGGTCGAGGCCTGAGCCGGATTGGCCGGGAGCGCCGGGTTGTAGGCGTCGGCCGGGACGTCCGAGGTGCGCGTGGCGCCGACCTGCTGCACGCCGGCGACACCGCGCATGGTGGCGGCGAATCCGCTGGACGCCGAGTGGGCGACGATCACGCCGATGGCGTCGAAGTTCGAGAAGACGGTGCCGCCGTTGGCCTCGATCGCGGAGCGGACCGCCGAACTGTCACCGGGGGCCGTGATCACGAGGTAGGCGCGCGTACCGGCCACCCAGGTCGCACTCTGGGAAGCCGGCACGGCGGCCGGAGCGTGGGCCTTGGCGGCCGACGCGGTGGAGGGGACGACGGGGAGCGTGCCCGCGAGGGCGCCCGGGGCGCCGAACGCGAGGGCTCCGCCGAGCGTGGCCGCCAGCACCAGCGTGCGTCTGGATCGGCCGGATATGTGGGGTATCAATGCGTCCTCCGAAGACGGCCCGACCGTGCTGGTGGCACCGGCCGGACCGTACGAAACGAGTGGTGGATGCAAGATGTCAGACAGGTCCTCCTGTACGGAAGTACCTTTCCCCGCCGCGACGTTGTAGAGGCATGGCTGAAAAGCCCCGCTGAGCATGCTGGCGCACTACCGGATGGTCACCACCGAGCAGACGCACCTGATGATCGCTCCCTCCGCGTAAATCGAGCGGACCCGGCGGCGGCCGGCCCGGCCGCGCGTTGAGGGCTTGGGGCTTGGGGCTGGTCGACCGCAACACCCTGCCGCAGACCGGACGGACCCGTTCCGGCGCCAGGTGGCCCAAGACCGAACCAACATGCCGGAGGCGGTAGCACCGCTTCAGACGGCTCCCGCAGACGTGGGCTCTTCTCCCGCCGCGCGTCACCGGCGAAGTCCGCCAAGAACAAAGTTGCCGCCTGGAGCCAGAGGACCCTCTGGAGCAGCACTTACGGCGAACGCTTGGCTTGCGGTACTCCAGCCGCAGATCGCGGTGCCGATGGTCCACTTCTGGCCGGTGGCGCCGGCTGGGGTGGATGAGATGGTCGCCCTACCTGAGGGTCTGGTGAGGGTCGCCGTTGCCGCCCGGTCGGGCGGCGCCACCGGAGCCGTGCCGTTGGCCGGGTGTTCGGGCCAGGGGTGATCCTCTGCTTCACGATCATCGGCGCGTGCGGGGTCGTCGGCATCACCGACCACCCGGGCATCCTCATGGTGCTGTCACCGATGTACGCGCTGGGCTTTCTGTTCGGTCACTGGGGTACGGCGTTCTCCGCGCCGGCATCGGTTGTGCTCGCGGTGTGGGGTTGTTTCTCGGCCCCAAGGTGTCTCAGGCGGCGCAGTTCCCATGGATGGGACGTGCCGGGCATCGCTGCCACGTGCCGCGACGGGTCGCTCAGAGGTGGTCGTCCAGGAGTTTCCGTAGCTCGGTGATGGTCGTGGGCCCCGTGCCGTGCGCCACCGCCTCTCCCTTCTTGAGCAGGACGTAGGACGGGGCTCCGGTGATCCCGTATCGCTCGGTCGCAGCCGGACAACGTGTGATGTCGGCGCGGACGGCCGTCAGGCGGCCCGTCCAGTCGTCGGCGATGCCTCCCACTACGAGGTCCATCACCCGGCAGGGCTCGATCGCCTTGGGCCATGTCCCGGTGAAGTATGCGAGGACGGGAACTTCGCTCATCCCGAGGATGAAATCGAACTCCGCGTCCTCACGGGGCTGGTGAACCCGCTTCGCCATGGAAGCTCCTGATCTCACGTTCCGTCATTTCATCCTCATCATCTCTCGCGTGGTCTGCCAGGACGGCCCGGTCGGTCGTCCGGTTGGCCTGTCGAAAGGGAGGCAGGGGGCCGTCGCAGAGCCACGGTGGTCCCTGGCGCGAGCGACCCGGCCCCTCTGCTGCTCATGGTGACCCGCTCTGGCCGCCCCGACGGCTACTCGGCTGCTGCCCGCCGAGCGATGTTGGGTCAGCTCGTGCCAGGACAGTGCCCTCCAAGACGGCATGAAGGCCGTTCTCCAGGGCAGAAAGGCCCAGTTCATCGACCAGTTGGTCGATGAGCACGTCGACGGGCGGGCCGGTGCGCCTCGTCCACCGGATCCGGGCGGGCCGTATCCGCCATCGCGCTTCTCAGGGACAGCGTCCCCCGCAGGCTTCCCGAGGCCTTGTCCGGTCTTCGCGTCAACCCCCGGTCCCAGTCGGCTGACGCCGTTCTCCCCCGGGCCGCACAAGCCGGCTGATGACACCGGGAACGGGGCACGATTCCTGGACCGCTCGCGGACGGTAGTCGTGGATGGCCGGCGTACGCGTCAGCTGACCCCGAGACCGACCGCCAGAGTCAGCTCAAGAACCCGCTGTGGCGATGCGAGATCCGGAAACAGCTCCCGCAGCTGCGACATCCGGTACCGGACCGTCTGGGGATGGACGAACAGCGCCGCCGCCACCTCGTCGCGCCTGCCCTGGTGCAGCAGCCACGCCCGCAACGTCTCCTCCAGCCGCCGGGCGGTCGCGGCAGGCAAGGTCCGCAACGGTGCGAGGGCTCGGGCACGCAAGTCGGCGAACGCGTCCGCGTCGGCGCTCAGCACCAGCTCGGGCAGGTGGTCCTCCGTGTCGCGGATATCGGAGGAGAGGGAGCGCGCGCGTACGGCTCGTGCGTACGAGGCGGACGCACGAGTCCATGGCCGGGCCGGGCCGACCACGGCGGTACGGTCGGTCAGCTGCCGCAGGAGATGTGACCGGTCGGCGTCCGGGACGAGCAGCACACCGGTGGCGTCCGGCAGATCGTCGAGGACGAGGGTGCCCGGGTCGAGTGCGCGGTAGGCGGGCCGGGCCTGGGCGGCGGGCAGCAGGACCGCGGTCAGCGAAACCGGAGGCTGCCATCCGGCCCGTTGAGCAGAGGCCAGCAGCACGTCCGGGTTCGCGCCGGCGAGGAGATCGCGGGCCAGGTGTTCCAGGTGGCGCTCCTGGGCCCTGCCCCGGGCGGCCAGTTCGTCGGCGTGGCCCGCGGCGCTCGCGGCGGAGAGCTCGTCGATGTAGGCGAAGGTCAGCTCGGCGAACTTGGCGACCTCGGCGGCGGGCAGACCTGCGGGTACGGCACCCGCTGCCAGGCCTCGCCAGGCCACGCGGGCGCCGACGCGGTAGGCGCTGAGCAGGGCGTCCATCGAACGGCCGTCACGCACCTCGCCGCGGCCCAGCTCGTAGGCTGCGTCACCGGCGTCGCCACCTGTGGCCTTCCCGCTCGCGAGGTCCAGATAGTGCCCCAGGGCGGTGCGGACGGCTCGGCGGATGGTGGCACCCATCCGGCCCGAAAGGGCGTTGGCGTAGGGAGGGACTTCGTCGATGACCGCCTGGACGACCTCGTCGGCGGTGCTCCTCAGCGCGGCCCGCAGTGCGGTGACCGTCGTCTCATCCAGGGCCAGTTCGCTGGCCCTCTGGATTGCATGGCTCACGTTTCTATTCCCTGCGAACAATTCGGCCGACCAGATTTACGTCCTGTGGTCAGGACTTTACGCCTTGAGGCGCAGCAAGCTGGAGTCATGACGAGTACAGCCCTCCGCACCAGGGCGTGGAAACTGCTGGAGATGGTCACGACGCCGCTGTTGCCGTCGGACTACCTCGACCTGGTCAGCCCGCTTCGTGCGGGCGCCGACCTGCGTGGGCGCATCGAGGCCGTGCACCCCGAGACCGGTGACGCCGCGACCATCGTGATCAGGCCGGGACGGGGCTGGCGCGGCCACACAGCCGGTCAGTACGTGCGGATCGGGGTCGACGTCGACGGGGTGCGCCTGTGGCGTGCCTACTCCCTCACCTCGCCGACGAACCGCCAGGACGGCCGCGTAACGATCACAGTGAAGGCGATCCCGGACGGCAAGGTCAGCAACCACCTGGTCCGCAGGGCGCAACCGGGCACCCTGATCCAGCTCGACCAGGCGACCGGTGACTTCGTGCTGCCGCAGGCCAAGCCCGCCAAGGTGCTCTACCTGACAGCCGGCAGCGGCATCACTCCCGTGATGGGCATGCTGCGCGACACCGAGTTCGACGACGTCGTCATGGTCCACTGCGCGCCACAGCCGCAGGACGTGATCTTCCGCAACGAACTGCACGACCTGGTCGCGGACAAGAAGTTGCAGCTCACCGAGGTGCACACGGAGACGGACGGCATGCTCGACATCGCCCGCCTCCACGAACTGGTGCCCGACTGGGCCGAGCGCGAGACCTGGGCCTGCGGGCCCGGGGGCCTGCTCGACGCCGCCGAAGAGCACTGGACCGAGCACGGCGTACAAGAGCGCCTGCACACCGAACGCTTCCGCCCCAGTGTCGTCGTCACCGGCGACGGCGGCGAGGTCACGTTCAGCGCCACCGGCAAGACCGTCGACGCGGACGGCGCCACGCCGTTGCTGGACATCGGCGAAGAGGCCGGCGTGCTCATGCCCTCCGGGTGCCGCATGGGCATCTGCTTCGGCTGCGTCACGCCACTCAAGGCGGGCGCCGTCCGCGACCTGCGCACCGGCGAGATCACCGAGGCCGAGCCGGGCGTCCTCATCCAGACCTGCGTGTCCGCCGCGGCGGGCCCCTGCGACATCGAACGGTAGGAGCACCTTGACCGCCACCGACCCCACCGCCCACCTGACCACGGAGCAGATCGAGGAGCTCGGCCGCGAGCTGGACGCGATCCGCGACGAGGTGATCGCCGACCGCGGCGAGAAGGACGCCGCCTACATCCGCAAGGTCATCTCGGCGCAGCGCAAGCTCGAACTGGTCAGCAGGGGCGTGCTGCTGTTCTCGATCTTCCCGCCCGCGTGGCTGATCGGCACCGCCGGCCTGTCCGTGGCGAAGATCATGGACAACATGGAGATCGGCCACAACATCCTGCACGGCCAGTGGGACTGGATGCGGGACCCGAAGATCCACTCCACCACCTGGGAGTGGGATCACGTCTCGCCGTCCGAGCAGTGGAAGCACTCGCACAACGAGCTGCACCACACGTACACCAACGTGATCGGCAAGGACAACGACCTCGGCTACGGCATCATGCGCGTCGACGAGGACCAGAGGTGGCACCCGTTCCACCTCGGCCAGCCGCTGTGGAACTTCATCAACGCCTGCTTCTTCGAGTACGGCATCGCAGCGTACGACCTGGAGCTCGGCAAGAACCTGCACAAGCGCCGCCGCAACAACCCGGAGTTCCGCGCGCGGGCCAGGGCCGTGGGCCGCAAGATCCGCAAGCAGGTACTCAAGGACTACGTGATCCACCCGCTGCTGTCGGGCCCGTCGTTCCTCACCACGCTCGCCGCCACGTTCACCGCGAACCTGGTCCGCAACGTCTGGACCCACTCGGTGATCATGTGCGGGCACTTCCCGGAGGGCGTGCAGGTCTTCGAGCGCCGATCGATCAAGGGCGAGACACGCGGCCAGTGGTACCTGCGCCAGATGATGGGCTCGGCCAACATCAGCGGCAGCAAGGCCATGCACTTCATGACCGGCAACCTGTCGCACCAGATCGAGCACCACCTGTTCCCGGACCTGCCGAGCAACCGGTATGCCGAGGTCGCGGTGAAGGTACGCGCACTGTTCGACAAGTACGAGCTGGAGTACGTCACCGGGCCGCTGCCCAAGCAGGTGTTCTCGGCGTGGCACAAGGTCTTCCGGCTCTCGCTGCCGAACAAGAAGCCCAAGGTCAAGACCCCGGACCGCGAGCAGGAGCTCGTCGCGGCCTGACCCCCGGTACTGGTACTGGTTCAGATCTTCCGGCCGTACCGGCGCCACCGCCGGGTTCAGTGAGATCCGTTGCCGACGGCGGACGGCGGGCAGCGGGTGGCGGGTGGTTGCGGCATCGGCCCGTACGACACGGCATCCTGGCAGCTCGGCGTCCGGCTGCGCTGCCTGGACGGGGCGAGGGGACCGGGCAGCGCACCATCGGCCTGGTCATCAGTGCGGGAAGCCACGGGGTGGGCGAGTGACTGTGGACTCGCGGAACTCGACTATCCGCGAATGGACCTGACGCATCAGGTGGGTGTCCTCGATCCGGTCCAGGTAGAGGCAGCGGGCTGCCAGGCCCGGGAGTTCGAAGGCGAAGTACAGGGACATCAGCGGGTTCACGAACAACTCGCTGCCCCGGGTACGGTCAGTGAACCTGACATCGCCGAACGAGCCGCGCACGGCCGCCGCGATGGAACCGTTGACGATGCTGGGGTGCTCCGGGGTGTGGTACTGAGCGTGCGTCACCGCGTCAAGGTAGAGAGCGCCCTCACGAGTGGCCCGCGGTATCGAGAACGCACCGAGGTAGGCGCCGTCGCGCTCCAGCGCAGCGATGTTCTCCAGCACCTGCACGTGGTTCACGCCGTGGTAGGCGTCCACACCGAAGCCGACTGAGACGACGAGGCGGATCGGTATGTCGTCCAACGCGGCCAGCGCCGCCACGCTGGCCAGGTCCTCTTCCGGAGTGCCGAGCCCGGCTTCGTCACCGCGCATCAGAATGTCCGTACCACCGTCGACCAGCACCACGGCGTCGATGCGGTGCAACTCGATCAGCGCTTGGTAGGCGGCGCGCAGCGGGCGTACCCCGGTCTGGGGAAAGGCGTAGACGGTGGATGGGTAGCCGTGCCGTCGCAGCCACTGAGCGAGGGTCCGCTCGGGGAAATAGCTCTGGTGCAAAGCGGAGTCGGGAGTGATCGCCGCCAGATCGGGGGCGACCCAGTCGTCGAGCGGAAGACCCTCAAGGGCACTGAAGGAGAGGTTCGCGAGATGCACCTCCTTGCCCTGGTGCAAGAGGGAAAGGGCCAACGGCAGACCGGAGTAGATGTCGAATCCGCCACCCGCGCCCGCGACGAGGATCCGTTCGGCATCGGCGAGTCGAGTGAACAGCGGGTTGGCCTGGAGAGACGTCATGCCAATCATTGTCCCGGGCCCCCGCATCGGGCGCTCCCGAGTTCTCACCCGACACCGCGGACCAGCCGCAGCGGCGTCGATCTGCTCACCGCGGCCGTCGGGGTTGGGGACCAGCGTGCGCCGACCCGGCCTGCCGGCATCACCGCGAGACATTCGAATACTTCCTGCCGGCCGGCACTTCGCCGACCGCGCTGTCGGCGAGCCGACGTACGTACCGGCTGGCACCCGAGCCGACAGCGTCCCGCACGCCGGGCATGCGGCCCGTTTCACGGCCGTCCGCGCCCGCACGGTCACCCCCAACGCACCGTAATCGCCCGTCGCAGGGCCACCCGACCCGGCGATGATTATCGGACCTCCACGAAGAAGGAACGGGACGCTTCCCTCGCGCACTTTGAGAAGCGCAAGGTCTCCATCGGTACCTGTTGAAGGACTCCGGGTCGGCCTGGCTGGAACCGAAGGCAAGCTCCGCCGGATCGATCGGAGGAACGGGCTGCACACGGCCGTGGACCTTGGCATCCTCACCACGCGGCGCGAGCGATGAACCCGCGGAGGTGGATGGTCCGCATGGTCCTCGGCCAAGAGCTGGCGCGGGTTCAAAGAATAGAAGCGTGTATCAGACGCCCTTCAGAACACGATCAAGTGCCGCCCGGCCTACAGGTCCCCAGTTCGGCTTGCCGCCGGGAAGGCCCCGATCTCCGTTCTGCCCCATGAGTATCAGGAAGAGGCATTTCACAGCGGCCAGCCCGCGGGCGCGCCGGATCGCCGCCTCGTCTGCCTGCGCGTACGTGTCGAAGAACCGCGAGGCCACGCCGGCGGGAAGCAGCAGCCAGGCGGCTGCGAGGTCCCACGCCGGATCGCCGGCGAACATGGAATCGAAATCGATCACGCCCGAGAGTGTCCCGTCCGTGACGACGACATTCGCGGGATGGAGGTCACCGTGCAGCCATACCGGTGGCCCCTCCCACTCGGGGGCCGCGACAGCATCGTCCCAGACGGCCCGGACGGCCGGGGTGTCGGCGGTAAAGCCGCCGGGATCAATGGCTTGCAAGAAATTCTCGAAACCGTCCGTGCACTTCTTGGGGTGACCGCCGCGGTCCAGACTGGCCGGCGCCTCAGCGGGTGCCTCCGCATGGAGCGCCCGGAGGAAGCCCGCCAGAGCGTCGGCCGCATGGTTGCCGCGGCTGATCGTGGTGCAGTCGAGTGGCTCGCCGGGAACCCACGTCATGACGGCCCAGGGCCTCGGGAAGCGCGCGGACGGTTCGCCGATCCGCACAGGAGTCGGAACCGGGAGCGGAAGACGCGGGGCCAGGACAGGCAGCCAACGGCACTCCTTCCGCAGGAGGTCCGGTGCCTCTTCCGTGCGCGGCATGCGTACGGCCAACTCATCCCCGACGCGCCACATCTGGTTGCCCCAACCGCCCGCTACCTCCCGGATGGGCAGCCCCGCGAGGTCCGGATGCTGGTCCTTGAGAAGGTCGCGCACCAGCTCCGCGGTGATCTTCATATCGAAGTCGGTCATGCGGAGCCACAGTACGGGAGACAGGCTGCGTCCGGTCTTCACTCCTCCGGCCCGAGCCGTCCCGGCGAGGCCGTCTGATCGAGATCCGGGACAACCTGCTCGATCGGATCGCCGGACGGTCCAGCAGCCTCTGATCGTCCCTCGCGGAACTCGGCAGACGGACAACCCCGGTGAGCTCCGAAGTCAACGGCACAGACACACCGAGTGCCGTGACTGCCTGGAACGGCGGATTCTGCCCGGCCGGTACCACGTCGGCATCGCCCAGGAACATCTGGAGGCGGCCGATCGACACCGCCCCCGTGGCCGCCGATGCCGGCGCCAGACGCGGGTCAGGCACGTGGAAGTCGCCCACGGCGCGCACCGCTCAACGTGGAAGGCCGGCAGCACAGGGAGAGGCGGACAAGCACGTCACGGCGCCCGAGAACACAGCACGCGTAAGGGACTGCACATGAATTTGCCCACTGGGTGGCGCCGACCTTGGGCGATGGAGCCTTTACCCGTGGTGACGCCGCACCGACCCGACACACTCGGCAGGCCGGGGGTGCGGGGGCCGCCGCCGTCTACGAGGCCGACGTCATCGACCCCGACACGCACACCGGTTGGAGCGTGGTCGGCACCGGCTAGCCGTGGCTGGTCACCGATCCGCGCGAACGCCGTCAGTCGTGCGGCACCACCGCGACCGGTGCCACCGCGTGCTGGAGGACCGTGCTGGCCACCGGACCGATGCGCGAGCCGAGCGCGACCGTGCGGTTGCGGCGCCCGACGACGATCATCGAGGCGTCTTGCGAGACGTCCACCAGGTGCGCACCGGCATCGCCGATGACGGCCTCTTCCGTCACCTCTACGCCAGGAAACTTGTCCCGCCAGGGGTGGAGCACTGCGGCCACCGCTGTCTGCCCGTCCTGGGCCGGACCGGCGTCACCTGCGAGAGCGGAGGGGGAGATCACGCCGCCCCAACCGTGGATCACCCGCAGCCTGGTGGCACGCCTGGACGCGGCGTCGAACGCGAATTCCAGGACGTGGTCGTCGGGAGCGCGCAGGTCCAGTCCCAGCACCACATCACGGTACGGGGTGGCCGCGTCGGCCTCCTCGAACGCTTCCGGTCGACCTTCCGGCCCGATGTCCTCCATGGCACGGACCAGGACGACCGGCCGCTCGGCTCGGGCGACCACGGCCAGCGCCACGGAACCGAGCATGGCTCCCGCCACCTTGCCCAGGCCCCGCGATCCGAGGACGAGGACTTCGGCCTCCCCCGCGGCGGCGATCAACGCGTTCACCGGACGGCCGGCGATCTGCTCGGCAGTCACTTGTACACCGGAGTGGCGGTGGGCCAGCCGGGCCTTCGCCTCGGCCAGCAGGCGGGCGGACCGGTCCGTTCCCGGCAGGGGAATCCGCTCGCCCGCGAACGGCACGTACTCGTGGGGCTGTTGTTCCCCCGCGTGCACGACACGGAGGGGAATCCCGTACATCGCGGCCTCACGCGCGGCCCAATCAGCCGCAGCGAGGCTTTCGTTCGAGCCGTCAAGACCAACGGTGATGGTACGGGACATGAGTGGGTCTCCTTCGAAGATGTGGTCCTCCCACTCTTGTGTCCTTCGCGTCTGCGGCACGAGGGACCGAAGGTCCCAAAGAGCCGGCCAGCGGTCCCTGTGGCGGAAGAGTTCTGCGCCTCGACTCACCTGTAGCCCCGGGTTCGCATGGTTGTCGCTCATGGCCGTCATCGGAGTACCGGACGACCCGCTCGCTCCCCCATCCAGGTCGGGCACGATTTCGTACACCTCCGACGGCCAGGCGTGGCGACACGGCGGCCTGGGAGGGCATCGTGCCGTGGTCGGGCCGGCTGGTGAGCCGGTCATGCCCTGGATCCGCGCGGCCGAGCAGCCGGCCGTCGCCCGAACCCGTACAGAGCGGCCTCCAGCGCTGCCTCACCGGCCGGCCCCAGGGACCGAACAGCCGTATACCTCGCCGAAGGGTTCCAGGAGCCGCTCGGCTTGAGCACCTCCGTCACCGGGGCGCCGGGGCAGGGCGTAGCCGTACGGTACGCGTCCGAGGCGGAGGATCACCCGCGGGAACTCTCCCGCGCGCAGTGTCCGGCGCACGTGCGCCCGTAGCTCCGGACGTTCGAGGGGCTGGGTGTGGAACGCCGCCATCACCCCGTGGGTAGCCGCGTACAGCAGGATCCGCTCCAGAGCCTTGCCTGCTCGGAGCCAGTCCGACCGGCCGTCGCGCTCCGTGCTCAGCACAACGAACAGGCCCGTCCGCGCCGACCAACGCCGTGGTGACGACAGGAACATCCGGGCGAGGTCGGAACAGTCCCGTACGGCGCACGATGTGCTGTCCGAATGCGTGCTGTCGGCGGGAACCGCGTCGGCGCGCTGCTGCACGAGCCGCCCGGTCCAGCGGCCCCGTTCGGCGGCGCACCCCGGATCGGACGGTTGGGCGTCCTCACCGGCCCGGACCAGCTCGCGAGGTGACGTCGGCCCGCGCGATCGTCGACTCAGTGCGGGGCGGCGCCTCAGCTGACAACAATTTCGCGGCCGTGCGGGTCCGTGTGCGTGAGCCGACGGTGACGTCCGCGTGCAGTTCCAGGCCTCTGTCCCCGGCCTCGGCGACGAAGGTCCACGGTTGGGTGTTGTACAGCGAGGGCGCGGTGACGGCGGCGCGGACGAGATGGACGGACGCGTGGCCGAGGGACGTGGACAGGACGGGCATGACGGGTGCCGCCCTTCTCTGGCTTCCTGCTCTCAGGCTCGTTCTCTCGGACGGAACAACGCATGGGCCGCAGGTCCCTCACCAGGGCCGGACGGCCCCCGCCACCCGCAAGGGCTCTCACCAGGGCCGCGAAATGCGCCGTCAGTCGTGGGGCACCAGGACGATCGGGCGGTCGACGTGGTGGATCAAGGCGTTGGCGACGTGGCCGGTGTGCGAGCCGACCGCGGCACGCCGCCTGCGGCGGCCCACCACCAGCAGGCCCGCCCCGTTGGCGGCCCGCACGAGGACATGGGCCGGGCGCCCTTCGTAGAGGGTCTCGCGGACGAGTACGGAAGGGTACTTCTCGCGCCATGGCTGGAGCAGCGCCGCGAGTTCCCGTTCCGCCTCGCCCCGCATTCGGGCGTGTTCCTCGTCCCCCGGGATGCCGTGGCCGAGCGGCACATGCCAGGCGTGGACGGCCCGCAGCGGTGCGTCGCGCAGATCGGCGGCGTGGAACGCGAACTCCAGTACGTCGTCGCGCGATCCGTCGGTGTCGACGGCGACCGCGACGTCACGGTGCGGCTCACGGACGGACGGCTTTCCGGCGGAGTCCGGCAGGTGCTCGTCCGCCGCGGTGAAGCCGGCCCGTACGAGGACGAGGGGTTGCTCGACGTGGGTCATGGTGGCCAGCGCGACGGAACCCAGGAGGAATCCGCCTGCGCCGCTGGGCTCCTGGCTCCCGATGACAAGGAGTTCGGCGTTCTCCGCCTCGGCAAGCAGAGCGGCGCCGGGCTGCCTGGGCACCTGCTCGGCGGCGACGTACAGCCGCGGGTACCGCTCGTGCAGGAGTTCCAGTGTGGTGCGCAGCACCCGGCGTGGGTGGTACTGCGGTGCCCGCGGTTCGGGCAGGGTCGCCTCGGTCCCCTCTTCCGGCAGGCCCTCCCAGGCGTGCACCAGACGGAGCGGGAGCCTTCGGCGCAGGGCTTCCCTGGCCGCCCAGTCGGCCGCGGCGATGCTCTCGCGCGAGCCGTCCAGGCCGGCCACAACCGGCCTCGTCATGACCGTCACCTCATCTCGTTTGCCGTGTGTTGTCGCTGGTCTCGGCGGTGTCCGTGCGGTGGTGCCGCAGGGCTCCGCTGTCATCCGTCGGGTACGCCGGCCACCGGGCGGCCGACGTGGTGGATCACCGCGTGGGTGACAGGTCCGGTACGCGGGCCCACCGGCCGCTCCGTCAGACGGTGCCCGACGACAAGGAGACTCGCCCCGGATGCCGCCCGGAAGTGCGCGTCGGTCGCTCCGCCCTTGACTACCTGCTCCAGAACATCCACGTCGGAGTACTTGTCGCGCCACACCTGAAGCACTGCGGAAGGCGAACTCGATGACCGCGTCGCACGAGTCCGAGACGTCGACGCCGAGCACCACGTCCCGGTGGCCGGTCCGCGTGGACGCGATCCCGTCGGGCGCGGCAAGGTGTTCGCCCGTCGCTCCTTCCCCGGCCCGTACGAGGGCGACGGGACACGTGGCTTCGGCGACTCCGCCCAAGGCGACCGATCCGACGGGGAGGCCGGTGAAACCGCTGAGTTCGCGTGATCCCCGCGCCAGCAGGTCGGCCTCTTCCGCGGCCACCGGCATCGCCGGGGTCGTCGGGTCCTCGGCCTGCTCGTCGCAGAGGCGGACATCGCGAGGCGGACTTCGGGGCACACAGCGCGGCCTCGCGAGCCGCCCTCCCCCACTGCCCGGAAGGCATGGAAAGTACCCCCACGGCGGCGGCCAGGCTCTCCGGCCGATCCGTCGACTCCTAGGAAAACTGACAACAACATCACGCGCGTCTCCTGGGCGCTTCCGCTCCGTAGTACCAACGTCACGCCATGGCACTCGCACGGTGAGGGGCCGCCGGGTCCTCGCCGAGGGCCGTTCGGCCCAAGCCCGGGTGCAGAATGCCGCGCCACAGTGAGGAGGGGAGAGAGCCGCCGGCGCGCGCTCGGGGCCGCCGTGCTCATGAGCCGACCGACGGCCCATGCCCTCTGGAGACGATCCGTCATGGAGCGAGTGGTCGTGGCCGGTGTCGACCGGTCGGCACGCAGTCGCATCGCGGCCGACTGGGCGGCGCACGAGGCGCTGTCGCACGGGCTGCCCCTGCGGGTGGTCCATGTAACACCCTTGCACGGTCTGGACGCGCCGGAGCTGTGGCCGTACCGGCCGGAAGGCGTGGCCACGCGCGTGGCGGCCGAACTCGTGGCCGCTCACCCGGCGTTGCGCGTCGAGAGTGTGCGGCTCGCGGGGGCGGCGGCGCCCGCGCTGCGGTTCCAGAGCCGGGACGCGGAGATGATCGTCCTGGGTGCGCGTGGCGAAGGGGGCCGCGCGGGCCTGTCGCTGGGATCGACGGCACTGTCCGTCGCCGGGGGCGCGGTCTGCCCGGTCGTCCTGGTGCCGAGCGGACTCGCCGGTACGGGCCGGGGACGCCGGCCCGACAAAGTGACGCTCGCCGTCGACGCCCGCGACCCGGCCGACGGCGCCATCGGCTTCGCCTTCGACACGGCACGCACGCGCGGACTGCGACTGCACGTACTGCACGCCGGACCACCCCCCGCCGGAGAGACCGGCCCCACCCCGTGTTCACACTCTGTACCGGCGGTCTTCGCGGCCCGGGCGGACCGGGAGATGACACTGCTGTCCGAGGCGTTGCGGCCCTGGCGCGACAAGTACCCGCACGTGCGTGTCCTGGAGGACGTCGTCCTCTTCGATCCCGCCGAGGCGCTCGTCCGGACCTCGGGGAACGCCGAGCTGCTGGTGGTGGGGCGGGGGACCGGCAGCGGGCTCGGTTCCGTCGCGTACACCGTCGCGCAGCGCAGCAGGTGCACCCTCGCCGTAGTCCCGGCGTGAGGGTCAGTCCGGAAGCACCAGTCGGCATGTCTCTCCGGGCTGGACGGACACCGCGCGGTCCGGCAGCCGGACATCGATCGGGTCCCGGTCGGACGACGGCACCGCGATCTCCAGCCGCTCCCGTTCCAGCCGCAGCCGCACTCCCCAGTGGCCCTGGTAACGGACGGCGAACCCGTACGAGGACAGTTCGGGCAGCGGCACGGGGTCGAGCCACAGGGCCCCGCCGCGGGTCTCCAGGCCGGTCAGTCCGCGTTGGACCAGATCAAGGGTGCCGGCCATGGCGCCCAGATGGATGCCCTCACCCGTGGTGCCGCCCTGCAGGTCGGCGATGTCGCCCCGCAGGGCCTCCTGGCAGAAGACCCAGGCCTCGGCCCGCCGGGCCCGGGCCAGAACCCAGCCGTGGACCAGACCGCTGAGCGTCGAACCGTGGCTGGTCCGGTCCAGGTAGTGGTCGACGGTGCGCCGCCACGTGTCCTCGTCGAGCCGGTACCCCAAGCGGCCGAAAAGCGCCCGCAGTTCGGCCGGCGCGAAGAGGTAGCCGAGCATCAGCACGTCGGCCTGCTTGGACGCCCGGTAGCGGTTGACGGTGTCGCCCTCAGCCTCCAGGATCCGATCCAGGCGCCGGATGTCGTCGTACCGCTTCCGGTACCCCTCCCAGTCCAGTTCGGCCAGGTCGCCATAGCCCTCGAACTGGCTGATCACCCCGTCGTGGAAGGGCACGTGGAGGGTGCGGGAGACGTCCTCCCACTGTTCGAGCTCGCCGCCGTCGAGGCCGGTGCGCTCCAGGAGTTCACGGCGGCGGGGTTCGGGCAGGCCGCGCAGAACCTCCAGTGTGCGGGCGAGCACCCAGGCGGCGGTGACATTGGTGTACGCGTTGTCGTCGAGGCCGGGCTCGTCCGTGTCCGGGTAGGCGTCGTGGTATTCGTCGGGGCCGACCACGCCGCGGATGCGGTGGCGCCCGAGGGACTCGTCGTAGGTGGCCGAGTCCGCCCAGAAGCGGGCGATCTGCAGCATCATCTCGGCGCCCTTGGTGTGTAGGAACTCGGTGTCACCGCTCGCCTCGCAGTACTGCCACACGTTGTAGGCGACCGCCGAACCGACATGGTGCTGGAGCCGCGAGCGGTCCGGCAGCCAGCGCCCCGAGCGCGGGTTGAGATGCAGTTCCTGTGTTTCCTCCCGACCGTCGCTGCCGCTCTGCCACGGATACATGGCCCCCCGCAGGCCGGCCGCCCGCGCCCCGGCAAGGGCCTCGTCCAGACGCCGGTGACGGTAGGTGAGCAACGCGCGGGACACCTCCGGGAAGTGCAGGTTGAGGTAGGGCAGCACGAACAGCTCGTCCCAGAAGACGTGCCCCCGGTACGCCTCACCGTGAAGTCCTCGGGCGGGCACACCCACGTCGAGGTCGGCGGTGTGCGGGGAGAGGGTCTGCAACACGTGGAAGAGGTGCAGCCGCAGGATGCGTCCGGCCTCCCCGGGGACGTCGAGGTCGGCCCGGCGCCACAGCTGGTCCCAGGCTGTGAGATGCCCCTCCAGCAGTTCGTCGAAGCCGGGGGCCGAGGCCACCCGGGAGACAGCCGCCGCCAGCGGGTCGCTGATCGCGGGGTCACGGGAGGTATGCAGGGCGACGGTCTTGTCGACGGCGACCGTGAGGTCCGGGGTCAGGTGCAGGAGTACCCGCTGGACCGCACGGGTCGCGTGGGGCGGGTCCGAGACCGGCCTGCCCGTGGTCAGGCGGGCCGCCATGCCGATCCGGATGTCCGAGGTACGGGTCCGGCAGCGCAGCCACACCGTGTCGGGCCCGGCGCTGCCGGTGTGCACATGGGTCAGATGGCGGCCGTCCAGCCCCCGGTAGCGCGCCACCCCGGCATTGGTGACGCCGCCGTCGAGCGCCGCCTCGACCTCCAGCTCGCCGACGAAGCCCTCGGCCGTGAACTCGGTGCGCAGGACGGCCAGGTGAGGGTCGGCCATGTGCACGAACCGCTGCTGCCGCACCAGCAGTGCCCGCCCCTCACCGAGCGCGTACCGCGTCCGGCGCTCCAGCAGTCCGGAGGCCAGGTGCAGCACCTGTCGGTGGTCGAGCACCGTCGCTGTGTCAGGGGTGAGCCACTCCCCGCCGGACGGGCGGAAGCGCAGCGGCAGCCAGTTCGGCAGGTTGACCATGTCCTCGTTCTCGACCCGCCGTCCCGCGACCTCCGAGGTGAGCCGGTTGTAGCAGCCGGCCGCATAGGTGCCCGGGTAGTGCACGTCGTCGGCCACACATTCGGGCAGCGCCCCGCGGGTCGCGAAGTAGCCGTTGCCCAGCGCGCACAGGGATTCCCTGAGTCGCTCGTCCGCAGGTTCGTAACCGTCGTACTCCCAGCGCCAGCCCGTTGCCGCCGTCTCTTCCGTCACCGCGGTGTCCCTCCCACGAGCAGCTCCCCCAGGTCTCGTACGACGATGTCGGCGCCGTGCCGCCGCAGTCTCTCCCCGGTGTCCGGGCCGGCGGCCCGGTCCACGCCGACGACGACGCCGAACGCACCGCGACGGCCCGCCTCCACACCCGCCAGCGCGTCCTCGACGACGGCGGCGCGGTCGGCGGGGACGCCGAGCCGTCGCACCGCCTCCAGGAAGAGGTCGGGTTCCGGCTTGCCCGCCAGCCCCAGCCGGGCCGCTTCGCCACCGTCGACCAGCCCGTCGAAGAGGTCCATCACTCCGGCCCTGGTGAGGAGTTCACCCGCGTGCCGGGACGCCGAGGCCGCGGCCACGGGTATCCCCGCCCGGCGCAGGGCACGCACCAGCCGTACCGTCCCCGGATAGGCGTCCACGCCGTGCTGTACCAGCCGCTCGGTGAAAAGCAGTTCCTTGTCGGCGGCGACGGCACGCACCGTTTCGGCCGAGGTGTCGAGGCCGCGCGAGGCGAGGAAGGCGGCGGCTCCGTCCAACCGGGACTTGCCGTCCACGTACCGCAGATAGTCCTCGCTCACGTCGAACGGGCGCCGCGCACCGGGGTCTTCGGGCGGATGCTCGCGCAAGAAGGCGTCGAAGGCGGTCCGCCACGCGGCGGCGTGCACCCTGGCCGAGTCGGTGATCACCCCGTCGGTGTCGAGGACGACAGCCCGGACGTCCCGAAGCGCGGGAACGAGTTCGGTACGGGACCGCACGGTCACGAGCACTCCTTTCCCAGGTGAACGGGTAGCGCGAGCCGACCTCACACCTGTTGGGGCACGACCGCCACCGGGCAGTCGGCGTGGTGCAGCAGCGCATGGCCCACCAGGCCGAGCTGGAGGCCGAGGTGTCCCTGCCTGCGCCGCGCCCCGATGATCACGAGATCGGCGGCGGCCGACCGGCTCAGGAGCACCTTGCGGGCCGGTCCCTCGACCGTCGCGCGGCGCACCCGGACACCCGGATGGTCGGCCATCGCGTCGTGGAGCACCGCGTCGAGCAGGGCGGAGGCCCGCTCCTCGTGGTGACGCGCCAGGTCCTCGACCACGGCCTGAGGACTCTCGGAGATCTCGTACGCGGGGCAGCGCCAGGCGCGTACGACGTCGAGGGTGCACGCGCGTGTTTCGGCCTCTCGGAAGGCGAAGCGCACGGCCTCGGCGCTCGTGGCCGGGTCCCCGGCGCCGAGCAGGATCCGCTCGTGGCTCGCGGCCAGGGCGACCTTGTCACCGCGGACCACGATCACCGGGCAGTGCGCGCGGGCCGCCACGGCCAGGCCTACCGATCCCAGGAGCATCCCCTTCAGCTCACCGCGGCCACGCGATCCCGTGACCAGGGCGGAGGCGTTGTTGCCTTCACGCAGAAGGGCGTCGACGGGTTCCTCCGTGAGGATCACGGTGGACACCTTCACCTCCGGGTTGCGCCGTGCGGCACGCTCCGCCGCCGAGGCGACGACGTGTTCCGCCAGCACCCTTTCGGATGGCTGTTCGACACCGTGCCAGGGCGGGGGGCCCTCGTAGCGCTCCCAGAGAGAAGCGTGCACCAGCCGCAGCGGAACACCACGTCGGGCCGCCTCGTCCACCGCCCAGTCGACCGCCGGAAGACTCGCTTCCGATCCGTCGACACCTACGACCAGAGGAAGCTGCATTTCTCCCAACCGCCTTCCGTCAGAGTGCCCAGTGGTGAGGCACGGGGCTCCACCTTCACCGTCTCACCGCCAGCCGGGCTGTACGAGGGGCTGTTCGGTCCCTGTCGGGGACATTCGGCCCATGCCGTTGTGCGTCCACCGGGGCCGAGGGCGATCACACAGCCCGAAGCAGGGGGAGACATCACAGCCATGAAAGAGACGACATTCTCCCGCACCGGATCGTGGTCATCGGGATCGGACCCTGGTTCCGGCGCCGCCACGGCGTGGGCCGGGCCCTGATCGAACGCACCCGGGAATACGCCCCTCACCTCCGACCGGTACCACTCCGGAGACCTGCGACGGCGACCCGGTCGGCTGCTCCCTCCCGGAGGGCGCCGGTCCTGCCGTCCTCGACGCCGGACGCGCCGAGCCACCACAACCCGGCCGGGTCCACCAGCTCGCCCTGGACGGCACGCCGCTCGCACGGACAGGTCGACGGCACCGGCATGAG
Organism: Streptomyces sp. NBC_01451; assembly: GCF_036227485.1. Lineage (NCBI taxonomy): Bacteria > Bacillati > Actinomycetota > Actinomycetes > Kitasatosporales > Streptomycetaceae > Streptomyces > Streptomyces sp. NBC_01451. The sequence goes on along the minus strand of NZ_CP109479.1, from coordinate 9,930,103 downwards.
GACGGGCACCGCCGACTCCGGCGGCGTAGGCCGCGAGGTGTGCCTCACCTGCACGCCCACGGCAGACATGGGCACACGTACGTCATCGTCCATGTCGGCTTCGCCCTCACCGTGGCCGACGAGGCCGAGCCGCGCGCACGCTCGACGTACACAGGCCACGCAAACCGGATGACGGGCATGATCGGCGAGCCCCTGTCCGTGCGGACCGACGCGAGGTGAGGGGCCGTTCGGCCCGATGCCGTACCCGCTCAGCCCATGTGTCCCCGGCCCCCCGCGGCGGACGCTGAAGCTGAGAACCGTAAGGGGGCGTGATGGCAGACACCCATGAAAGACCGGCGCACGCCCTGTCGGCGGACCGCACGACGATCCGCCCGGCGTCATGAGAGCGCACTGGCCGGGGCTCCGGCACAAGGGCCGACAGCACGCCCGCCAACCACGCCAGGCATCCCGGGGCGGCTCGTGCCGTGTCGCCCCGACAACCCGTATCTGCGCCGACCGCGGGTCCCGACCGCACAGGAGGAATCAGTCATGAAGGCCACCAAAGTCGGTGCCGTCATGGTCAGCCACGTCGTCACGGCGGACTACGGCACATCGTTCAAGGAAGTGGTGCGAAGGCTGGACCAACACCGCGTCAGTGGGCTCCCGGTGACCGACGAGGACGACAAGGTCATCGGCGTGATCTCCGAGACCGACCTCATGCTGAAGCAGTCCCGGCCGGACCCGAACGCCCGCCCGGGCACCTGGGCGTGGCTGCGCCGTCTGAGCCCCGGCGTCCGGCGGGCCACGGCCAAGAGCCGTGCGCGCACGGCCGGCGGAGCGATGTCGACGCCCGCCATCACCGTGTACGCCGACGCCACGCTCCCCGAGGCCGCCCGGCTCATGGCCGAGCATCGCATCGAGCGGCTGCCCGTGGTGGACGAGGAGGAGCGGCTGGTCGGCATCGTCACCCGCCGCGACCTGCTCCAGGTCTTCGTGCGAGCCGACGAGGAGATCCGGCGGGACGTGGAACTGGGGATCTTCGTGAAAACGCTGTGGCTGGCCCCGCACACCGTCGAGGCCGACGTGCGGGACGGCATCGTCACCCTCACCGGCCAGCTGGAGCGGCGCAGCGACATACCCGTGGCGCTGGACCTGACGCGACGGACGGACGGCGTCGTGGACGTCGTCGACCACTTGTCGTACCGGTTCGACGACGACAGGCGTCTTCAGCCGGCCGGACAGGCCCCGCACGGCGTGGCCGACGACTGGCTGCGCAGGCTCTGACCGGCTGCGCCCCGCGCCGGAACCGCGGACGGGCGGACGAGAGAAGCCAGCAATGATCCCGCTTCTGCTGATCGGCGCGGCCGTAGTGGGCGCCTGCGTGGTGCTCGACTACAGCTCGTTCGTCGTCGGCCCCGGTGAACAGGAGGCCTTCATCCAGGAACGGCACCACATCGGCAAGCACGACGATCACCGGGAATACCGGCACTGATCGCCTCTCACTCCCGAAGGGATCAGCCCCCATGAGCACGAAAAGCATGTCTCCGGTCCGGCTGACAGCGGATCTCGATCCGCGGTTGTCCCGCTGGCTGTGGCTGGTGAAGTGGCTGCTCGCGATCCCCCACTACGTCATCCTGCTGTTCCTGTGGGTGGCGTTCGTGGGGGTGAGCGTGGCGGCGTTCTTCGCGATTGCCTTCACCGGCCGCTATCCACGCGCCCTCTTCGACTTCAACACCGGTGTACTGCGGTGGAGTTGGCGAGTGGCGTACTACGCGTACGGTGCTCTGGGCACCGACCGCTACCCGCCCTTCACGCTCGCCGACGTACCCGACTACCCGACGCACTTCGACGTGTCGTACCCCAAGGAGCTCTCCCGCGGCCTCGTGTGGGTGAAGTGGTGGCTGCTCGCCCTCCCCCACTACATCGTGCTCGGCTTCCTGCTCGGCGGGGTCCGCCTGCCGTGGGCCGAGGGCGGGTTGATCACCGTACTCACGCTGTTCGCCGGGGTCTCCCTGGCGTTCACCGGACGCTACCCGCGCGGCGTCTTCGATCTGGTGATGGGGCTCAACCGCTGGGTGCTGCGCGTGGCCGCCTACTCGGCCCTGCTCACCGACGTGTATCCGCCCTTCCGGCTCGACCAGGGCGGCCACGAAGGGCCCGTCATGAGCACCGATGCCGGTGGATCACCGTCGTAGCGAACGCTTGGCCCGCATGGCTGTGCTGAACCGCCGTCAGGTAGGCACTGTCGTGACCGAAGTCGCCGCCGGTCCGGAACATCGTGGTGGGCGTCGACGGATCCGAGGCGTCCAGGGACGCACTGCGCCGGGCCACCGGGCCGGCCCATGCCCTGCTTGCCCGCTCTGCTCGCCGAGGTCGTCGCGGTGCACGCCTGGGAACCGGCCGGGCCCGGCCTCACCCCCTCTACCCTCCCGCATCTGCGCGGCCGACGGCCGCCCGAGAGCGGGACGGGGCGGCTGCTCGCCGGGACGCTGCGCGACGTCTTCGACGCACGGATCGACAGCGCCGCACACGCCCTCGTCAAGGAGGGCCCGCCCTCGCGAGTGCTGCTGGGCGGCGGCGCCGAGGCCTCCATGCTCGTACTGGGTCGTACCGCGCACGGACAGGGTGAGCGCCCCGCGATCGGCCCGGTCGGCCGTGAGTGTCCGAGGCACGCGACAGTCCTTGTGGCCGCGGTGCCCGACGTCGATCCGGTAGGGCCTGCACGATCTCCGTCCGGCGGTTCCCCGTCGCCGAATCCCTTCACCTGTGGACGGGGGGCCGGTGCGCGACGGGCTCGGGCAAGTACGGCGTCGACGGCTTGTGCACACGACGGCTCAGTAGGCGGACGGCCAGCGCGTCGAAGGCTACGGTCAGGATGAGAGTCACGCCCATGGCCGCGACGAGCAGGACGGCGAACCGCTCCCAGAACTCCGGTGTCAGACTCGTACCCACTGTTCTCGCTCCCCTTCGGGTCGGAGTCGTACTCCTCAGCGCCAGCCACCTCCGACGTCGGCCGTGGCGCATGAGCCGACCGGGCCGAGCGGGGGTGCTGAACGGCTCTTGAACAAATGGTGCGGAGTGGCACCGGGGCCGTCCGGCCCACAGCTGGGGCCTGTCGCCTCATGGCCGCACCACCGACCACGGAGGAGGCTGTGTGTCCCAGGGAGCCGGCGCGACCGGCAGAACTGCGGAGCACCGTCCAGGAGGCGACGACCATGAAGCGGATACAGGTGACCAGGCGCCCCCGGACACCGCGGGAACCCGCGCCCCCCGACCTCAGGACGCCTTCCGGACGACCCCTCCCCTACTGAGACGCGGCCCCTGTCCCACCCTTGCCAGACGAGCACGTGATCGCCCGAGCGCGGTACGACGGCGGGCGGTGAACGTGAAGGTGCGCGGCCGGCCGGGGTGCACCGGCCGCGCACGGGGTGCGGCAGTTCAGCCGTGCCGCACCGGGATGGTCCTGGTCCCTGCCTTCTCCTCCGGGACCGGGACCGTGATGGTCAGGACGCCGTCCTTGTACTCGGCGGTCGCCTCGTCCCCTTTCGCGCCCGCGGGCAGCCGGACGGAGCGGGCGAAGGTGCCGTAGCGGAATTCCGTACGGTGCTTCTCCTCGGTCTCCTCACCACGCTCGGCGCGCAGCGTCAGCACACCCTCATCGACGGTGATCTCGACGTCCTTGGCGGGGTCGATGCCCGGAAGCTCGGCCCGCAGCACGTAAGTCCCCTCCGCCAGGTGTTCCTCGACGCGTATGCCGTGCAGCCCCGGGACCGTGTGCGCACCCGGGAGCCAGCCCAACAGATCGGGCAACGTCGGCCAGTCCGGCAGCCGTTCGATCACGCCAGTCATGTCGCCCTCCTCCGCTTTGTTGCTTTCTCGCCTCCAGCGTGCCGCGCGGCGGCCGGACAGGCGTGGGCCGACCGGTCCTGCACAGGAGCCGGTCGGCCACTGTCAGCCGAGCATCCGCTTCCTCCACCTGGGACCGACCCGCTCCCACTCCTCGCCCCACTCGACCAGGCGCCGCCGCTCCAGGAACGCGCGCGGAAGGCGGCCCACGACCAGCACTCCGGCTCCCGCGCCGAGCGCCACCAGCATGCCTCCCACGGCCGCCTGGAGCCTCGCCTCGCTCCGGGCGGCCGGCTTGGACACCAGCTCGTTCTCGCGGTTCACCCACACCGTGACCTTGCTGCCCGCCACGGCGTCGGCGTCAACCTTCGTCCGGTCGGTGTGCGCGCCGCCGTTCGCATCGGTCCAGCGCACCTTCACCCACACCGTACCGAGGTCGGTCTCCGTGTCGGACTCCGCCGCGTTGTCCGTGAGCACCGCCGATACGGCACGTGCCTGTGCGCGGTTCTCGGCCATGCCCCGCTCCATCGCGGCGGCTGTCTCGACGCCCGCGAGTACGGCGCCCAGCAGCGCGAGAAGCCAGGTGACGAGCACGATCCAGGCCTCAGCACGATCGCTGGCACGCCGAAGCGGACTTCGGTGCCAGCGCCACAGCCACGCCCTGGTGACTTTCGTACGAGACGTCGTCGCCATCGGTCGACACCTCCTCCTGCCTCAGGACGTGCTTCCGGCTTCGGAAGTCCGTCGGGTCTCGTCGTCGTCCGGGAGATCCGGGTCGAGATCCGGATGCCTGCGCGGTCCCGGCGGCGCGCAGTCGACGTCCACCACGCCCGCGACAGCCCGCACGAGGCGGGCTGCGACGGGCACGAACGTGGTGTCACGGATACGGCCCGTAAGCGTGACGACTCCATCGCGGACTTCCACCCGGATCGGCACGACGGGGGCGGGGAACAGCTGCTCGACGAATGCTCGACGTACTCCGTCGGCGATGTCCTCGTCGTCCCGCGAGAACACATCGAGCAGGTCGGGCCGGCTGACGATGCCCTGGTGCACCTCTTGATCGTCGACGACCGGAAGCCGCTTGACCCAGCTCCTGGCCATGATGCGCGCGGCCTGGGCGAGGGTCGCGTCCGCGTGGACGGTGCCGTGCATGACGTCCTCCATGCCTGCCGGGCCGTCGGGCCCATGACATCAGCGTGGGTCAAGGCGCCGGCGTGCGCATGGGCCGGGTGGCCCTGTCCGAGGTCCCGATGGTCTCCGAGCGGGCATGACCCTGTCGTCCGTCTCCTTCAGCGGGGTGTACGCGATGTGGCCTCGGCCAGAAGCGCGTTCATTGACTGAGTGCGTACGTCGGATGGATCGCCACGTCCTCCGCGGACACCGGCCGCACCTGGGGGACGCCCCGCCCGCACCGACTCGGACGGGGCGCTGTCGCCGGTGCCGAAGCCTCCGACGACGACCTGGGTGATGGTCCGGATGGCGTCGGCCACCCGTTGGCATGAAGGCCGACCGAGGCACGGCACCTTCGGAGCACTGCTGCAGAGACGGCTTGTGCACCGCCATGAACGGCGCGTCGGAACACGGCAGCCGCGGGCCACGGCAGCGCTGCCGGCCTCGGCCGTCCGCCTCCTCGGAGCGCAGGGCCGCCAAGCCGAAGCCGGCGCCTACCGGTCGCGCGATGAAGTGCGGCATCTGCTGCCGGGAGGTGCGCGGCCGGTGCCGGGACGGGCACCAAAGGTCCGGCCCCGGCCGCACCGGCATCGCCGTCCGCGTCACCACCACGCGCTCCACATCCGGCGAGGTGGTTGCCGCCCGGTCATCCGCCGCCGGGCACGACGACCACAGGGCAGTGGGACCGGCGCAACAGGGTGTGCGCGACCGGTCCCAACCCCGCTCCCGGCCCGCCGCGCCCGTGCGCACCGATGACCACGACCGCGGCCTCCTGCGTGGCTTGCAGCAGCGAATGCGCCGCACCGGCGCGGAACGTGCGGGTCTCGACGTCCACGCCAGGGTGCTGTTCCCGCAGCCGGGTCAGAGCGAACCGCGGTACGGCCTCCTCGGCCCGGTCGTTCCGGGCGAGTCGCTCCTGTCCCGGGCTCGTCACGGGCACCAGCGACGGCAGTTCGGGGGGCACCTGCCGGTGGTTCAAGGAGTGCAGGACACGCAGCCGGACACCGCGCCGCTCGGCTTCCTGGAAGGCGTAGACGGCCGCATCCACGTCCGCGTCGCTCTCCAGGCCGAGCAGCACATCCCGGCCCCCGTCGCACGGATGGTCCCCGCGTACGACCAGCAACGGGCCCCGCGCCCGCGCGGCCAGTCGCGGGGTCACCGAGCCGAACAGCAGGCCGGTGAGTCCGCCGAGGCCGCGCGTGCCCACAACGGTCAGGGCCGCATGCCCGCTCTCACGTACCAGCGCCTGTACGGTGCCGTCCTCCGCCACCGCTGTCACGACCGGCAGACCGGGGTGCCGCCCGCTCACCCGTGACGCCGCGGCACTCAGTACGGGTCCGGCCTCGTCCCGGTCCACCACGGCGTACACGACGCGCAGGCCGACTCCACGGCGCACCGCCTCGCCGGCGGCCCAGTCCAACGCCCGAACGGCGAGCAGCGAACCGTCCATTCCTATGACCACGTGTTGGGGAGTCATGGCGCCTGCTTCCCTTCGGGTGTTCGCGGCGGCTTCGCAGTCCACGCTCACCGTCCACGGACGCTCGGGGCAGGGCCCGCCAGGTCCCGTCGCGACGCCGAACGGCCCCTTGCGGCGGACCCGTTCGGCTCCATGCCGGTGACGGCCCGTCAAAGTTCCGGAGTCACGCCGTACAGGGTGCTGCGCCCACCGACCGGCTCCCGGCCGGTCACCAGCCCGGGCTCGATACGGACGAACTCCTCCTCGGGCGATGGCGCCCAGGGGCGCGGGCCGGTCCGTGCCAGGCGCTCCCGCTCGGCGAGGTCGGTCATCACCATCGCCTCGCAGGTGACTACGGCACTCCAGCCGGAGTGGGTGGCAGCATCGGCCTCGTCGGCCTCGAAGGCGACCACCGTTCCGTCGATCGCCGCACCGGCTCCGAGGCCGCCGAGGTGCGCGGCAGCACCGAACCGTCATGGTCCGGAGCGAAGTTGACGGGCGGAACCCCGGACAGGGCCCCACATGTGTGGACGATGCGGCCGACGGGCACCTTCGCCGGCAACCGCAGGCACTCCCGCCGTTCGAGTTCTCCGGATCCGTCGTCGGCGTACAGCGGGCGCGTCCGCCGTCACACCGTGATCCTGCGCCCGGTGAGCGCGAGCGGATCGATGCGCACCCACACGTCGCGCTCGCCGCCGGCCCACGGCAGGCTGTACGCGCGCTCCGTGAGGTGCCGTACATCGTCCGGAGCCGTCACGGTCCGCGCGTGGCCGCGCACCAGAACGCTCCAGCCCTGGCTGAACGCCTCGTCGATGCGGTCGACCTCGAAGGCGACCTGGCAGCCGGCCGCCTGCGCGGGCGTGGTGCCGTCCGCGGTACGGAAGACGATCGCGCCCTCGACCACGCTGTAGTTGACGGGGACGACGACGGGCCCCGACACGGTGGGCACCGCGACCCTGCCCACGCCGTGCGTGGCGAGCAGGGCGCGGCACTCCTGTTTGCTCAGCTCCGTGAACTGGGGGTGCGGGCTCGCCCGCCCGGCGCCCGGCGGAAGATCCAAGGTGCTGCCGGTGAGGTCCCGCACGGTGGTACGCAGGGCCCCGGCCAGCCTGAGGAGGGCGCTCATGCCCGGTGCGGTGGCGGGCTGTTCCTCCAGGTACTGGAGGTAGCCGGGTGCCATGCCCGCCCGTTCGGCCGCCTCCCTTCGGGACAGGCCGAGTTCCTCGCGTCGTCGGGTGAGGCGACGTCCGAGATCACTCGTCGGGGATCCCTTCACCGCGCCCGGTTTCACCTGTTCGTCCATGGCCCGCCACTTCCTCTCGTCAGGTCGCACGGACGGCGACCTCGTGCTGCGGCCCGCCGAGCACCACCTTGAGCGCGCCGGTGTCGGCGGCCCGGGAGAAGACGTCGTAGGCCTCCTCCATGCGGTCGAGCGGGAAGGTGTGGGTGACCATCTCCGCGGTGGGCAGCCGGCCGGCCGCCGTCATCCGCAGCAGGGTGGGCGTCGAGTAGGTGTCGACGAGTCCGGTGGTGATGGTCACGTTCTTGATCCACAGGTCTTCGAGGTGCAGAGTGGCGGGCTTGCCGTGCACGCCCACGTTGGCCACGTGTCCTCCGGGGCGCACCATGCGCGTGCACAGTTCGAAGGTCTCCGGCACGCCCACCGCCTCGATGACGACGTCCGCGCCGAGTCCGTCCGTGAGGTCGGCGATCAGCTGCTCCGGGTGTTCACGGGCATCGGCCACTGCATCGGCGCCGAGCCGCCTGGCCGCCTCCAGCCGGGAGGCGGCCAGGTCGACGGCGACGATCCGCTCGGGCGAGAACAGCCGGGCCGTGGCGATCGCCGCCAGTCCGATGGGACCGGCGCCGACGACGGCGACGGTGTCCCCGGGCCGCACCCGCCCATTGAGCACCCCGACCTCGTAGGAGGTGGGGAAGATGTCGGCCAGCAGGACGGCGTCCTTGCTGTCCACCGCGCTGGGCAGGGCGTACACGGACAGGTCCGCGTAGGGGACACGGACGTACTCGGCCTGGGTGCCGTCGATCAGGTGGCCGAGGATCCAGCCCCCGCCGCCCCGGCACTGCCCGTACACGCTCTCCCGGCAGTAGCGGCACCGCCCGCAGGCGCTGATGCAGGAGACCAGGACGCGGTCCCCGGGCCGCACGGTACGTACGTCGCTGCCCGCCTCGACGATCTCGCCGACCGCCTCGTGCCCGAGCACCGTGCCTGGGCGCACCTCGGGCACATCGCCCTTGAGGATGTGCAGGTCCGTCCCGCAGATGGTGGCAGTGTCCACCCGCACGATCGCGTCGGTGGGCTCCTTGATGCCGGGATCCGGGACCTCCTCCCAGGCAGACTGACCGGGACCGTGGAAGACGAAGCCCTTCATGACGAACCTCTCCCTGGTGTTCTCCTGCGAGTCTCGGGCCCCGGCGGTTCGGCGACAGTCGGTCACGCCGAGCGTCGCGCGACCGACGCCGGGACTTCCGCGCAGTCTCAGCTTGTCCCGCGCCCGTGGGACCCGCTTGGGCCGGTCAGTACCCACCGCCAGGCCATTGGGGGTCGTCGCACGGGCACGAGCGCACCCAGAGACGCCGTTCGGGCCGGGGCGACAGGGGCCGACCGGCCCTTCCGCTCGCATGGCCGAACATGCCTTTCTCTCACCATGTCCAAGACCCACAACAGGTCCGTACCGCGCCGCACGGAACAACCCGTCTGCGGGGCGACCGTCCTGGATCCACGCGGCGAGATCGACTGTGCCGGTCTGTCCGGCGCCTTCGAAGTGCACCCTCGCCTTTTCCAGGGGCCGACGCGTACAAGGACGACGGGCTGACCCGGCCTACCCATTCGGCCGCCCCTCACCGAACACGTGCCCCGGGGTACTCCCAGGGGTGACGGCGCCTTCCGGACCATGTCCCAGACGCATGAGCAGATGCATGCGACCGGTCCGGTCGGGCCCGGGGCTCAGGAACTCGCGCAGGTCGGGCCGCTCCAGCGCCTGATGCAGCGGAGACATCCGCGGACCATGGGCCGTGGCGAGGAGCCAGACGTGCTGGAGCGCCTGCCCGGCGTGCAGCCAGTCGGTACGGCGGCCGTGCCGGGTGGCCGGCACGGCGATGGCCGGGTCCTTCTCGGAGGACTGGGCCACGAGCCGCTCGGGATGGCGCCTTGCGGTGAAATCACGCGCAGGGAGGTGTTCGCGAGCGTCCTGCGGACCGAGCGCCGTCCATGTCACGCCGCCCACATCTCACGCCGGGCCCAGGGCGTGGTGCGCCCACCGCCGGCCCTCCGTCGCGCGGCCGACGTCGAGACGGTCGCGCTGCGCGGCCTCGGCGGTCAGTCGAAGGAGACGGTCCCTCGCGGTGGCCTCGGCGAAGGTGAGCCGTGCGCCCTCCACGCGGGCCGCCGCGCCGAGTTCCGCGCGCAGGTCCGGGAGAATCGACGTGTGACAGAAGGGGAACCGGCCGCTGTGCCTGCGCCAGACGTCCGCGTAGACATCGGCGTTCTGCCGCTCCTGATGTGACTCGCCGGACCCCGTCGGACGGATGGTGGCGAACAGGCCGGGGATCTCCGGGCAGGGCAGCAGCCGCGTCATGGGCGACCAGTCGAAGCGGGCCGACGTACGACGGCCGATGCTGTCCTCTGCCGTCCTCCGAGCGTGGACGTATCCGCCCCCGCGGAGTGTGCGAGCCGATGGTCCTGCCCCTGGGACAGGAAGGCCCGGCCTCCCGATCCGAGCGAGCCCGTGCCGCCCCTTGGCCCGGAGACGCCCGCCCGGCCCTGTCCATCCAGGGCTGAAAGGCCCCTGTTCATTGGCGAGATGCCCCCGAACGGCACGGCGGTGCCACCCGGTGGACCCATGTCGCGTTCCCTCTGCGGCTGTCACCGTCGGAAATGTCAGGAACTTCAGGAGGAGGTGCGGACCGATGCGCGGCAACAGGTGCACAAGGAAGCGGCTCTGGCGGTGGCGGAGCAACCCGTTGCGACGCCACGACGACATCGTCGAGGCCTGGATCGTGTTGGCACTGTGGGCGATCATCACCATAGGAGGCACGGTCGCCGGTCTGGTGACGGCCAACGCCGCCGCCGACATGTTCGCCGGACAGCGCGCCGAGCGCCATGCCGTTCGAGCCGTGCTGCTCACCGACGCCCCACCGGCTGTTTCGACGCTCAGGGGAGCGAGCGGCCGGTCGATGGCGACGGTCCGCTGGACAGCCCCCGACGGTTCCACCCGCACCGCCGATACATTGGTGAACGCGGGACTGACGGCCGGATCCGGCTTCGTCGTCTGGCAGGACGGCCAGGGCGAGCTCACCACCGAGCCGATCGGCCCCACGGACGCAGCCATCGAGGCGGGCTTCCTCGGTGCGGCAGCCGCACTGTCCCTCGCCGGGATCTCCTGCGTCGCCGGAGCCCTCGCACGTTGGCGGCTCGACCAGCGGCGTATCGACCGCTGGGGCCGGGAGTGGGACCAGGTCGGTCCGCGGTGGAGCCACAAGACCGGTTGACACCGGGACCTCCGGTCGAACGCCCGGTGGCTCTCCCGGAAGTCGCTGGACGCCCCGCCCGCGAGGCGGGACTCGGCCGATCCGCGCCGGCCCGAGCCGGCACGGACAACCCGTCCCTCCGCACGCTGGACAACAGCGCGTGTCGTCCACCGGACGGAACCCTCACGGTCACAACGGATGACGGAACCCTCCCGCACTGCCTCCTTCACGGACCGAACGGACCGGGCGGACGAGCCACTTGGCCCTCGTGCCCGCCCCCTCTCCGCGCTGTACTCGACAGAGAACACACAACCGCTGTCCGCCACAGAGCCCAGGAGGGAAAGGGAAGTTCCATGAGTACGACCCGCGCGCTCCGCCCCGTCACACCGAGCGCCACGATTCCGGCTGCCGGACAACCCGTCTCGGCCATACCGCCCGGTACCCCTTCAGCGTCCCCCGTGCCGACCCGTGAGGGCAGCCCCCGGTCCGTCGTCGACCACGTCGCGGACTTCTACGGCGCGTACACCGACGCCCTCCACGACCTCGGTCAAGGACAGTTGGCCCACGCGCTCCGCCACCACTACCTCACCGCCAAGCTGTGCGCCGATCTGATCCGCTGGGAAGCCGCTCACCTAGGGGACGGCGTACTGCGCGCCAAGGGCGTTCCCACCCGGTGGAACGTCGCCTACAACGACAGCGGAATGGGGCACTGCTGGAGCCGTGTCACCCTCGCCTGGGACGAACCCGGGCACGAGACCCACCAAACGCGCCTGTTGGTCCGGTCCGACCTCGACTCACGGCGCATCTCGGGGATCTGGACCGACGAGTGACGACGAGCTGTTCCCGCCGGGCACCGGGCGTGCGGATCGCGCCGAATGCCCGAACACCCCTGCACCGGGGCCGGTCGTCACCCATGACGGCCGGCCCGTCTTCGTCAGCGGGATGTCGCCGGACGATGTGAGGACGAAGACGCGGGCCCGCTTTGAGCCGAGCCGTCCGCGACAACCGCAGGGGGCGGGGTGATGGACAACCAGTCGAAGCAGGGCTGCTTGCCCGCAACGATCACTGGGCACTCGGCACGGCCACTGAGGCCTCGCGGTCACCGGACGAGCGCAGAGGCGTTGCGTCCCTCCGGCGGCGGCACCGCGGTACAGGTCCCTCGGGCAGCATCCCGGTGGTGATCTTCACGTCCGCCTGACGGCGGTGGGCCCGCTTGGCCACGGCCTCGACGATCGTGTCGACCGGTATCTGTTCGGAGGTCCGGCCCAAGTCCTGGACGCGAACGGTGCCCCGAGCAGGGTGGCCTCGTCGGCGACCCAGTCGACGGCCCGCGGACTGGGTTCGGAGCCGTCCACGCCGACGATGACCGCGCCGGGTTCGGCGGCCAGTCGCAGCTTCTCGTCGATGACGTCGACCGCCACGACCGTCGCACCGGCGATCTTCGCGTACTGCACGGCCAGATGACCGAGCCCGCCGACCCCGGAGATCGGCAAGAACTGCGCGGGCCGGACACCGGGACCTTGAGCGCCTTGTACATGGTGACAGCGGCACAGGTCAGCGGGGCGGCCTCCAGAGCACTGATCCCGTCCGGAACGGGGTCAGCCGTGGGCGACGACAGCGACGGGAACGGTGGAGTGGTGCAGGACGGCATGCGTGACATGGCCGATGTGGGCACCGAACGGGTTACGGCGGATACGCCGGCCCACGACAACCAGCGACGCGTCATGGGAGGCGTCGATCAGATGGCCGGCGGCCTGTCCGAAGCGGCACTCCTCCGTGACGATGACGGCGGGGAATTTCTGCCGCCACGGGCGCAGGACCTCGGCCAGGGCATCGGCCCGCTGCCGGCCGAGCTCGATTTGGAATTCGACGTCGGCGGCGAGTCCGTACGCGTAATACGGCGGCGGGTTCCATCCGTGGACGACGTGCAGGGAGGTGTATCGGCGGGCGGCCTCGACAAAGGCGAACTCGATGACGGAGTCGTCGGGACTGCCGGTGTCCAGGCCGAGGACGACGGGCCGGAAGGGAGCAGCGGCGGACGGAATGCCCACCGGGTCCAACTCGTGCTCGTCCGCTGCCTGTTCGCCGGCCCGGACCAGGACCACGGGCTCGGTGGCATGCGCCACGACGCTCATGGCGACGGAACCGACCATGAATCCGCCGATCCCGCTCAGTGGCCGGGAACCCAGGACGAGCAGTTCGGAATCCTCCGCCGCCCGCGAGAGGACCTCGGCGGCCCCGCCAGGGATCTGTTCCGCGAGGATCTCGACCCCGGGGTGGCGCAGACGCAGCCCCTCGGCGGACTCACGAAGGAGACGTTCGCTCCAGTGCTGCCGTGTCTCGGGGCCGAGAAGCGGGGCCTGCGCCATGGCAGCCGGGAATGGCTCCCACACGTGCACAATCTTCAGCGGCAGACCGCGAAGCTTCGCCTCGCGGGCCGCCCATTCCGCGGCTGCCCGGCTCTCCTGCGAGCCGTCGAGACCTACGGTGACGGTACGGGACATGGTCTCCAACTCCTGGACCGGGCGGATCCGCCTGAATCGGGGGAGCCGATTCCAGCGTCGTTTCGAGAAGGTGCGAGGAACAGAGGCCGCAGGTCCCCTGCCAGCACTGTTCGGCCCCAGGGGACTGCGGAGGGACGGGGCGCCCAGCGGCAGGGGGCCGCGGGGCCCTTTCGGGTCCCGCCGCCCCTCCCTCGGTCACTGCAGCCAGCGGTTGCGGCTGACGAACGGGAGCTTGGCCCACTGCTTTCCGAGGCCCCAGGTGGCGCCGGCACCGGCCGCCGCGAGGGCGATGAGGACGACGGCGTAGATGAGGTGGTAGTCGGTGAACGGGTTGGTCGACATGCTCAGCGACCCGTCGGACAGGTGCTTGGCCGGCGGCCATTCGGCGATCCACATCAGCGCCATCATCACGGTGCCGGAGAGGGCGGCGAGCCGCAGCGCGATGCCGCTGACCAGGGCGAGACCGATGCCCAGCAGGCCGAGCATGAACAGCCAGTTCGCCCAGGTGTCCCCGGCCCAGGAGTGGAACGTGGACTCCATCGGCCCGACGGCCACGTTGCCCAGGAAGCCCAGGGTGGGCGAGCCGCCGTCGATCCAGCCCTTGCCGGACGGGGTCGCGTAGCCGAAGCCGAAGGTCTTGTCGAGGAACGCCCACAGGAAGACGAACCCGGTGAGCAGGCGCAGGGAGGCGAGGACGTAGGCCTGCGCGGTGTGCGCGCCGGTGTGTGCCGACACGGCGGACTCGGAGACCGAGGAGGTCCGGTTCCTGCGCAAGGACGGCAGGTGGAAGCCCGGACGGCGGTGAGGGTGCTCGTGCACGGCCATGATGGTGATCCCTTCGGGGACGGTCGGAGCGTTGCCTGACGCCACTCACTCTGGTGGCGCGGAGAGCACGTCGCCGGATGCCGAAGGTCTGCAACTGCGGGGCTGAACGACCCCATCCCGGGGGCCCGTTGGGCTGCGGGGGCGCGCTCCCCGGTGCCCTTGTGGGCACCGGGGCATCCTGTACGGGGTGCTGGTCGGCGTCAGCTCGCCGGTGGCCGCCCACGCTGCCGACCCGGGTCGCGCGCCCGCACGACGCCATCGAGGGTGTGGTTCCGGGGGTGAGGCGCCCCAGCCGGGGAGAACTCGTCCTGTTCCAGATCCACTTGTGCGGCCGTCGTGGTCGGAGTGCTGTCACGGTGTGCGCCCCGTTCCGGGTGCCGAAGGCCGACCGGCCCACCGGCAGGGACGACCGGGACCTGCCCGCGCGGACCGGCCCGTTCGAACCTGGAGTCGTAGCGCACCGACGGGCCGGGACACGCCCCTCGCTCCCTGTCCTCTGCGCCGCCCTACCGCCGAGGGGCATTCGGGGAGGAGGAGATCATGGCGTCGGTCACCTTCGACAAGGCAACCCGGTGCTTCGCGAAGATGGACCACCCGGCCGTCTGCGAACTCGACCTGGAGATCACGGACGGCGAGTTCATGGTCCTGGTCGGCCCGTCCGGCTGCGGCAAGTCGACCAGCCTGAGGATGCTCGCCGGTCTTGAGGACGTCGACTCGGGATCGATCCGGATCGGCGACCGGGACGTGACCCATCTGCCGCCCAAGGACCGCGACATCGCGATGGTGTTCCAGAACTACGCGCTCTACCCGCACATGACGACCGCGGGCAACATGGGCTTCGCCCTCAAGATCGCGAAGCGGCCCAAGGACGAGATCCGGCGCCGCGTCGACGAGGCCTCGGCGGTGCTCGGCCTGGACGACTACCTCGGCCGCAAGCCCAAGTCGCTCTCCGGCGGGCAACGCCAGCGGGTCGCGATGGGCCGGGCCATCGTCCGGGAGCCGCAGGTGTTCCTGATGGACGAGCCGCTGTCCAACCTGGACGCCAAGCTACGGGTCCAGACCCGTACCCAGATCGCCGCGCTGCAGCGGCGCCTCGGCACCACCACGGTGTACGTCACCCACGACCAGGTCGAGGCAATGACCATGGGCGACCGGGTGGCGGTCCTCAAGGACGGCGTGCTGCAACAGGTGGGCACCCCGAAGGAGGTATTCGCGCGTCCCGCCAACGCCTTCGTCGGCGGCTTCATCGGCTCCCCGGCCATGAATCTCTTCCGCCTCGCGCTCACCGCCGACGGAACGGAACTGGGCGGGCTGGTCCTGCCCCTGCCCCGGCCGGCCCTGAACGTCGCACACGCCGAAGGCGCCGCCGAGATCATCCTCGGCGTCCGCCCCGAGCAGTTCACCGTTCTTTCTCCGGAGGACCTGGAGACACCGGGACTGGACGTCGTCATCGACACCGTCGAGGACACCGGCGCCGTGACCTACCTGCACACCACCGCCAAGGTGGGCCAGGAACTCGCGCAGGTCGTCGCCCGGGCCCCGGCACGGGTGGCGTACGCCAAGGGGCAGCACCTGCGCATCGCTCCCCGCGCGGACGCAGCACATCTGTTCTCGGCGCAGACCGGCCTGCGGCTGCCGACGGAGGCGCGGGACTGAACCGGCGCCGCGCCACAGCTGGGGCCGTAGGACTCATCTCCGGGCTGCTCAGCGGTACTGCAGTGCCGGCGGAGACCGGCTCGGCTCCTGGTCCTGCGCCGAACGGGGCCCATCGCTCGGCCGCCCGGGACCTTCGGCCCCTGCCGAGGCAATACCACCGTGCGAAAGCGTCGGAGGAAACCGACACGGGAGGCGCCCATGCCCGCCGTTTCCGCTCACCAGCGCCGCAGCACGCCGGGCGGCGACGGCTCCGCCGCCGTATCCGTCTCAGGGCTGGTGAAGACCTTCGGACGGACCCGCGCGCTGGACGGGCTGGACCTGACCGTGGCCACCGGGGAGGTGCACGGCTTCCTCGGTCCCAACGGCGCGGGCAAGACCACGACCATCCGGGTCCTGCTCGGGCTGCTGCGAGCCGACGCGGGCGAGGTCCGGCTGCTGGGAGGCGATCCATGGCGCCAAGCGGTCGCCCTGCACCGGCGGCTGGCGTACGTGCCGGGCGACGTGAGCCTGTGGCCCAGGCTCACGGGCGGTGAGATCATCGACGTCTTCGGGCGGCTGCGCGGCGACCTCGACCCGGCCCGGCGGGACGAGCTGCTGGAACGGTTCGAGCTGGACCCGACCAAGAAGGCGCGCACCTACTCCAAGGGCAACCGGCAGAAGGTCGGTCTCGTGGCCGCCCTGGCGTCCCGCGCCGAACTGCTGCTCCTGGACGAGCCGACCTCGGGCCTCGATCCGCTGATGGAGAGCGCCTTCCAGGACTGCGTGCGCGAGGTGAAGGCCGAGGGGCGCACGGTTCTGCTGTCCAGCCACATCCTGGCCGAGGTGGAGGCCCTGTGCGACCGGGTGAGCATCATCCGGGCGGGCCGCACCGTGGAGAGCGGCACACTGACCGGGCTGCGGCATCTGACACGCACCTCGATCGACGTAGAGACGGTCCGGACGCCTGCCGGCTTCGACACACTGCACGGCGTGCACGATCTGCGCACCGAGAACCACCGGGCGCGCTTCGACGTGGACACCGACCGCCTGGACGACGCCGTACGCCACCTCACCGGCTTCGGTATCCGCACCCTCACCAGTCGGCCGCCGACGCTGGAGGAGCTGTTCCTGCGCCACTACGGCGAGGAATCGGTCGGCCGGCCCCCCGCCCCGAACCACGGGGAGGAGCGCCGATGACCTCGACAACCGAGTTGACCGGCACCACCGTCCTCACCCGGCTCGTCCTGCGCCGCGAACGAGTGCGCATCCTGATCTGGACAGCGGCCGTCCCGCTGCTGGTGCTGCTGACGGCGGCCAGCGTGAAGGAGCTCTACCCCACCCAGCACGACCTCGACGTGGCGGCCGAGGCCAGTGCGGACAACGCCGCGGCCATCGCCTTCAACGGACCGGCCCAGGGCCTCGACACCCTGGGCGGTGAGGTGGTCTTCCAGGTGGGCTCCTTCGGACTGGTCATGGTGGCCCTGATGAGTACGTTCATGACCGGACGGCAGACCCGCGCCGAGGAGGAGGCCGGCCGCGCCGAGATGATCGGCTCCCTGCCGGTCGGCGGGCACGCGAACGCCACCGCCGCCCTGTTGGTCGTGTCCGGCATGAACGTGATCGTCGGGGCCCTGGTGGCACTCGGCCTCATCGGCATGGGCCTGCCCGTCACAGGTTCGGTCGTCACCGGCCTCTCCTTCTGCGCGCTCGGGCTCGTTTTCGCCGGGATCACCACCGTCGCCGCCCAGATCTCGGAGAACACCCGGGTCGTGCACGGCAGCACCGGTGCCGTGCTGGGCGCGGCGTTCGTACTGCGGGCCATCGGAGACATCGGGGACGGCACGGTGTCGTGGCTGTCGCCCATCGGCTGGGTCCAGAAGACCCGGCCCTTCGCGGGTGAACGCTGGTGGCCCCTGTTCGTACCGGCGGCCTTCGCCGTCGCCGCCGTCCTCGTGGCCCACGCGCTGTCCGACCGGCGAGACCTGGGCGCGGGCCTGGTACCTCCACGGCAGGGCCCACCGCGGGCGGCTCAGGGCCTCGGCCGACCGCTGGGGCTGGCTCTGCGACTGCAGCGGGGCAGCCTGATCGGCTGGAGCTGCGGTGTGTTCCTGACCGGCCTCGCCTACGGCTGGGTCGCCGAGGACGTGGAGGACTTCGTCGCCGACAACGAGGCCATTCAGGACCTGATCGCAGGGTACGGCGGAGCCAGCCTCACCGACTCCTACCTGTCCCAGTCGCTGCTCGTTGTGGCCCTCCTCGGCGCCGGGTACACGGTGCAGTCCGTCTTGCGGCTGCGCGGCGAGGAGAGCGGTCTGCGGGCCGAGCCGGTGCTCGCCGCACCCGTTTCCCGTGGCCGCTGGGTGGCCAGTCATCTGACCGTGGCGCTGGCCGGCAGTGTCGTCATGCTGATCGCCGCCGGGCTCGGAACGGGGCTCGCATACGGCATCACCAGCGGTGACATGGGCCAGGTGCCCCGTCTGATCGGCGCCGCGCTCGCCTACACCCCGGCGCTCTGGCTCCTCGCGGGGCTCGCGACCACGCTGTTCGGAGTCGTGCCGCGCGGCGCGGTCGCCGCCTGGGCCGCGCTCATGGCCTGCTTC
Source organism: Streptomyces sp. NBC_01451 (assembly GCF_036227485.1). NCBI lineage: Bacteria > Bacillati > Actinomycetota > Actinomycetes > Kitasatosporales > Streptomycetaceae > Streptomyces > Streptomyces sp. NBC_01451. Next base: position 9,911,600 of record NZ_CP109479.1, on the reverse strand, counting down.
GTCATCGGCCTTCTGGGCCAGGCCCTCGACCTGCCGGGCTGGGCCAGGGACATCTCCCCGTTCGAGCACGTCCCGCACCTGCCCGCGGCCGACCTGCGCCTCGCGGCACCGGCCTTCCTCACGGCGCTCGCCGCCGCCCTGACCGCGGTCGGTCTGGCGGGCTTCCGACGACGCGACGTCGGTTAGGTTCCGACGCCACGGCACCGGGTCGTCCAGGGCAGGGCTTTCTGCGCTGCCGGTGATGGCCTTCCACAGCCGCCTTCCGCCGACCGCCGTCGCCACAGTCGGCGTCGGCGGTCATCGAGCCCTGGGAGAGGAACGCGTGGTCGTCGTCGGCAAGTGTTCCTGCGCGTCCGGCTTCCCGCCTTGGTGTTCAAGACGGTCGTGGATCGGCAGTGTGGCGCGGGGCGGGTGACGCCGACGTATCCGGGCCGAGCGTGGGGCGGAAGGTCAACTCCCGGGTGATCGCGCGGGCAGGGACCGGATGTCCCTGCCCGCCCGCGCGCCTGCCGGCGGGCCCGGGAACCGGCCGCCCCGGCGGGTGCCCCTCAGCACTCGGCTCTCTTCCCACGCCTTCAGCAGTTCGTCGGCGACCCGTGTCGCCCACGCCGCGGTCCCGGGAAGGTGGCGGAAGCCCTCGCCCTTGCTGTTGCCCGGGATCATCCGGGCTCCGAAGCCCTTCGCGCCCGCTTCCAGGCAGCCTGCGAAGGCGGCAGGTCCGCGGGCGCCGGGCCGGGCCGGGCCGGGCCACGACCCTGCTCACGCCGGGCACGGGCGGGCTGTCCCGTTCAGGGGCCGGGGCGTCGAACGGGCTGCCGCTGAAGTGCCACGGCGGGCGTTCGACCAGGGCACGGCGGCGCACGAAGCGGCGCGTGTCCCTGTGCCGGCGTCCGGCGTACGTTCCCCGCCGACCATGCCGGCGTCGTCGTACGGGTGCCGCAGGGCTGGAACGGGCCGACGGACAGCCCGTTTGTGGGGCCGGGTGGCCCATGGCCCGTCCCCCGGTACCCGCACACGCTGGAGTTGCCAGGTCCTTACACCCTTCTGGGAGGCACACCATGAACGCTCCCACAACGACGAGCTTGCCGCGGGCGCTGTCCGCCGAGCACCGGCAGCGGCTGATGCGGGCCGCCCGGGAGGTGTCGTACCCCCAGGGCACCCGGCTCTTCGAGGAAGGCGGCCTCGCCGACCGGTTCTGGATCATCCGCACCGGCACGGTCGACCTCGACATGCGGGTGCCCGGCCGTCGGGCGGCCGTGATCGAGTCGCTCGGGCACAACGAACTCCTCGGCTGGTCGTGGCTGTTCACCCCGCACGCCTGGCACCTGGGCGCCGAGGCAGTGACCCCGCTGCGGGCGTACGAGTTCGACGCCACGGCCGTCCGCGCGATGTGCCAGGAGGACCCGGCGTTCGGCCAGGCCGTCGCCCAGTGGGTGGGCGAGGTCGTGGCCCACCGGCTGCGCGCGGCTCGTACCCGGCTGCTGGACCTGTACGGCCCGTACGGCAGCGGAGGGCAGCGGTGAACGTACCCGCGGCACGCGCAGCCCCGAGCGGCCAAGGGCTCGCCCTGCACGGATCCGGGACGCAGAGGGCCGAGCGCAGCGGGGCAAGTGAGGATCGTCCCTGAGAAGGTCGAATGCGCATGGTGCGAGCAGGAGTTCAAGCGGGTCGTCAGGCCGGGACGCCAAGCGCTCCGCTGGATGTGCAGGACCGGGCCGTCAGACGCCAGCGAGCCCTTCGTGGCCGGTCGTGCCCATACGGCGAAGCCGCATCCTGATACAACCCCGTGCCCGTTCAGGGCTGACTGAACCGCAGCGGACTTCACCAGGTCCGCGGCAGTGGTGCCGTCCACCTTTTCCACCTTGGCCTCGGCCGTGCGGGAGGAGGTCCGGGCCGGCGTCGTGACGCTCGGCGGCAGGGTCCGCGACACCTCCCTCGTGCCACCACCGGGACATCGCCCCGGAGCGCCCACGAGGCTGTGTCGATGTGCGGCTCCGCCGCGATGAAGGTCCGCCGCTCGGCGAGCCGAGAGTGGGCGAGCGGCCGGCCACGACGGGACCCACGGACGAGGCACCGTACTTCCGGCGGAGCGGTCAGCGCTCCCCCGGCCGATCGGCCCCGCGGGAGCGCCGCACGAGCAACCGCGCCGCGCGCAGGACGACTTCGACGAGCAGCACCGTGGATGCCGTGGCCAGGCACAGAGCCCACTGCGTCGCGTCGAGTGGAGTGGTGCCGAAGACCGCACGGGCCCAGGGCAGGTGGACGGCGATCACCTGGACGGCCAGGACGCCGGCCAGGCACAGCCACAGGGTCCGGTTGCGCAGCTGGTGGCGGCCCAGCAGCGGCCCGTCGTCCGCGCGGGCGTTGAGGGAGTTGAACAGCTGGAACAGGACGAACGTGGTGAACGCCATGGTCAGCGCGGTTTCCGTGCCGACCTGCGATCGGGCGAGGGCGAGCAGGCCCACGGTGCCCGCAGCCATCACCGCACCGGCCCGGCCGATGGCGGTCAGCCGGCGGACGTCCAGGATCCGCTCCTTCGGATCGCGCGGCGGGTGGCGCATCACGTCGTCGCGGGCGGGGTCGACGGCCAGGGCCATCGCGGGCGGCCCGTCCATGATGATGTTGATCCAGAGCAGTTGGGCCGCCGTCAGTGGCGCGGGCAGCCCGGCCAGGGAGGCGCCGAGCAGGCTCAGGATGGCGCCGATGTTGGTGGCCAGCTGGAAGCGGACGAACTTGACGATGTTGTCGTAGATGGCCCGTCCTTCGCGGACGGCCCGCACGATCGTGGAGAAATCGTCGTCCGTGAGTACCATGTCGGCTGCTTCCTTGGCCACGTCCGTGCCGGTGCGGCCCATCGCCACCCCGATGTGGGAAGCCCGCAGCGCGGCGGCGTCGTTGACGCCGTCGCCGGTCATGGCGACGATGCGGCCGCGGCTCGACAGGGCGTGCACGATGGCCACCTTGTGCTCCGGGGCGACGCGCGCGAACACGCCGATGTCGTCGATGCGCGCCGCGAGTTGATCCTCCGTCATCCGGTCCAGTTCGGCACCGGTGACCACGTCGCCGCGGATGTCGAGTTCGCGCGCGATCGCCGCCGCGGTGTCGGCGTGGTCACCGGTGATCATCTTCACGGCGACGCCCGCGGAGCGGCACAGTGCCATCGCGTCGCGGGCCTGCGGGCGGGGCGGGTCGGCGATCCCCGCGATCGACACCAGCGTCAGTCCAGGCAGTACGGACGGATCCGGACGGCTCTCCACCAGGGCGGTGGCCGCGCCGAGCACCCGCAGTCCCGAGCCGCCCAGTTGGGACGTCACGGCCAGGACCTCGCTCCTGCGACGGTCGTCGAGGTGTTGCACCCCCTTCTCGGTCAGCACGTCGGTGCACAGGCCCAACAGGACGTCCACCGCGCCCTTGACGTGGACGCGCGTGTGTTCGTCGGATTCGGTGTGGAAGGTGGCCATGTACTTGGTGGCGGCGTCGAAGGGCAGCTCGCCGGTGCGGGGCGACTCCGCCCGCAGCAGGTCGGCGTCCACACCGGCCTTCGCCGCGAGCACCACCAGCGCGGCTTCCGTCGGATCGCCGACGAAACCCGCGCCCGTCAGGTGCGCGTCATTGCACGCGGCGAACGGCAGCACCGCCTCGGTCAGGTCGCCGTGGTGCACGGTATCCGCTGTCCCGGCGGCACGGATGGTGCCCGCGGTTCCGTATCCCTCTCCGGTGACGTCGTAGAGCCGGCCAACGGTCCACAGGGCCCGCGCGGTCATCTCGTTCATGGTCAGCGTGCCGGTCTTGTCGCTGCACACGACCGTCGCCGCGCCGAGCGACTCCACCGAGGACAGTCGTTTGACGATGGCGCCACGGCGGGCCATGCGGTACCCGCCGAGCGCGAGGGTCAGGGCCAGGACGGCGGGCAGCCCCTCGGGGATCGCCGCGACGGCCAGAGCCACGGCCCGCAACGCGATGTCCGAGAGCCCCTCGCCGCGTACCAGTGCGGTCAGGGCGTAGGCGACGACCGCGACCCCGCTCAGCACCGCGAGCCGCCGGCCGAGGCTGTCCAGCTGGACCTGCAGCGGGCTCGGGGGTTCGGATCCGGTGCGCAACGCCTCGGCGATCGCCCCGAGTTCGGTGCGCATTCCGGTGGCCGTGACGATCATCTCGGCGCGGCCACGGGTGAGTGCGGTGTTCATGAAGAGCATGCCGATGCGCTCGGCGAGCGGCACGTCGCCGGTCCCCGGGGCGGCTTCCGTGCTCTTGGCGACCGGCTGGGACTCGCCGGTCAGAGCCGCTTCGGCCACCTCCGCCGACTCCGCGACGGTCAGGCGTCCGTCGGCCGGTACCCGGTCACCGGCTTCCAGCAGCACCACGTCCCCGGGCACAAGCGTGTCCGCCTCCACGACCTGCTCGACACCGCCGCGGCGGACCCGGGCGGTGGGCACCAGCATCCGGCGCAGCGCCTCCAGGCTGTGCTCGGCGCGCCGCTCCTGCAGGTAGCCGAGCACGGCGTTGATCTGCAGGACGACAGTGATCACCACCGCGTCCTTGATGTCACCGATGGCACCGGCCACCACTGCGGCGATCAGCAGGATGCCGATGAGCCAGTTGCGGAACTGGTCCAGGAACTTCAGCAACTCGGGGCGCCTGGCCGCCTCGGCGAGCCGGTTCGGCCCGTGGACCGCCGCGCGACGGGCGGCTTCCTGCGCGCTCAGTCCCACGGCCGGATCGACGCCGAGACGGTACGCCACCTGCGCGGGAGCCAGCCTGTGCGCGTCGGTCTCCGCGGCCTGGGCCGCCCGCGCCACCTCTGCCGTGTCCGTCGTTCCTGCCGTCTCCGTCGTTCCTGCCGTCTCTTTCGGCGCCCGCCCGTCCATGGTCACTCCTTGCCCGACCTGACGACGACAACCGGGACGCTCATCGCAGCGCTCCCCTCTCCCCGTACGGTCCGGGAAGCGGATCCCCCCAGGCCGGCGGTGCGGCGCGGGCAGCCCGACGTGGCCGGGCCCCGGGCCCGGCGACATCGGCCGGGCAGCCCGTGCCACGCTCTTGCGATCCCCAGCGTCCGCCTGCCCGGCGTCTCCCGCACAGGGCCGTACGGCCCCGGGCACGAACCGTCCGGCCCTTCCCCCCTGCGGTCACCGGGACCGACTCTGGAATGGGTAGGCATGCGTGGCGGCGGGCCTGCTGCTGCCACGCCGACACCGGAGGTGTGCCATGACCGAAGCTGTCGTCGTCGGACTCGACGGTTCCCGCGCGAGCATGACGGCCGCTTGGTGGGCCGCCCGCGAGGCCGCGGAGCGGCACCTGCCCGTCGTACTGCTCCACTCCTGGACCACCCAGCCGCTCGACGTGCCCATCGCCCAGGAGGCCCACAGCAAGCAGCGGTACGGACGGGAAGTACTACAGCGGGCCGCTGCCGAACTGCTGCACCGTCACAATGATCTGACGCTGACCACGGAGCTGGTGTCCGACCCCGCCTCACAGGTTCTTCTGGACCGCAGTGAGAGCGCGTCGATGCTCGTGCTCGGCTCCCGCGGCCACGGCTCCCTCGCGAACTTCCTGCTCGGCTCCATAAGCCTGCACGTCCTCGGCCTGGCCCAGTGCCCGTGCGTCACCGTCCGGGCCGGCGACCCGGCAGTCGAGGAGGGCTGGGGGCACCCTGCCTCGGCGGACCGTGACGAGGTCGTGGCCGGCATACAGGAACTCGGGCCGGCCGCCGACCCGCTGCTGGAGTTCGCCTTCACCGCCGCCGCCTCGGGCGCGGCACGCTTGCGCGCGGTACGGGCCCTGCCCATCTCCGCGTCCGCGGCTCATCCGCAGGCCGCCCCGTACGTCCAGCGGGCCGACCGGGACCATGAGGCGCAGGAGCGTATGCGGCTGAGCGCGCTCCTGGTGCCGTGGCGCGAGAAGTTCCCCGATGTCCCCGTGGTGGAACACGTCGACAGAGGCCGCGCGTCACAGGTACTGCTGTCCGCCTCCGCGCACAGCCGGCTCACCGTCATCGGGCGACGGCGCCACCCGTCCCACCTCACGTGGAAGCTCGGGCCGGTCGCACACGCGGCCCTGCACCACGTGCCCTGCCCCGTCGCCCTCGTCCCGCACGACTGAACCGGCCGGGGGCCGTACGAGGACTCTCATGAACCGCGCCCTTCCGGACACTGAGCCGCGCCGCGTGGTTCTCTGCGCCGTCCTGCGCATCGCCGCTCGAACCGGCCCTCCTGGCCGTCACGGCCCCCGGCCCTGACGGCCGACGGCGTCTTGCGAATCGCGGGTGCCGTTCCCGCGGCCTGTGCTCGGCCCTGGGAACCGTCTCAGCCGTACCGCCCGCAGCGGGCCGGGTGCCGGCCGCCCTGCGGGAGGGGGACGCCGGGGTGGACCTCATCGCGGTCCTGGCCCTCGGCGGCACCCTGGCCGTGCGGGAGTACCTTGCCGGGGCCATGATCGCGCTGATGCTCGCCACCGACCACGCCCTGGAGGCCGCCGCCCGCCGACGGGCCTCCCACGGCCCGCGCGCCCTGCTGGAACACGCGCCCCGCGCCGCCCGGCGCCGCAGCGTCGACGAGCACCGGACGAGCGCCGCCCGACTCGACGACGGCACCGAACTCCCGGCCCGGGCGCGCAGGGGGCCGAGTGGCCCTTCGGCAGACCCGTGCGACCCCTGTCTCCGGTGGAGCGGCCGTACGAAGCTCGGTACGAATGCCCCCGACGACTGTCGAGGTGATGTCATGAACCAGCCGGTGGGACACCCGCCCGGCCAGGACGCCGACCGGGCGGTACTCGACTGCGCGCATCTGGTCCGGCGGTTCGGCGACCGCACCGCCGTCGACGACGTGAGCCTGAGCATCGCGCGGGGCGAGACATACGGCCTGCTCGGACCGAACGGAGCGGGAAAGACGACGACGATCAGGATGGTCTGCGGCCTGCTGCGCCCCGACGCCGGCACCGTGCACGTGGCGGGCCGGCCGGTGGACACCAAGGCCGGGCCCGCCAAGCAGCTCATCGGCTTCGTCCCACAGGACGTGGCCCTCTACCCGGACCTCAGCGTCCGCGAGAACCTCCGCTTCTTCGGCCGCCTCTACCGACTGCCGCGCCGGCGTCTGGAACACCGCGTGGACGAGGTGCTGGACCTCATCGACCTGGGCTCCCGGGCCGGCGACCGCGTCGACTCGCTGTCCGGTGGCATGCGGCGCCGCCTCAACATCGGGGCCGGGCTGGTGCACGCGCCGACGCTGCTGGTGCTGGACGAGCCGACCGTCGGCGTCGATCCACAGAGCCGGCACGCGATCCTCAACAGCGTCACCCGCTTCGGCGAGGAGGGCATGGCCGTCCTCTACACCACTCACTACATGGAGGAGGCCGAGCGGCTGTGCGACCGCGTCGGCATCATCGACCGGGGTCGGCTCGTCGCCGAGGGCAGCCCGCGCGAACTGGTGGCGCTGGTGGCCGAACGGGACCGGGTACGGCTCACCGCTGTCGGTGACCTGACTCGTTACACGGAGGCGTGCCGCCGGTTCACCCGGGTCGAGGGCGCGGCACGCACCGGGGATCACGGCGACGTGGTCGAGGTGGTCGTCAAGGACGCCCGGAGCCTGCTGACGGACCTGCTCGACCTCGCGCACACACTCGACGTCGACATCCGCAGCGTGGAGATCGACGAGCCCGACCTGGAGGCGGTCTTCCTCCATCTGACCGGCACCGCGCTGAGGGAGTGAGTCGCCGTGCGTGTCGTCCTCGCCATCGCGCTCAAGGACCTGCGCCAGCGCCTGCGCGACCGGTCGGCCTGGGTGATCGTGTTCCTGGCGCCGGTGCTGATCTCCGGTCTCATGGCCATGGCGTTCAGCAACAACTCCGAGTTCCACGCCGACATCGGAGTCGTGGACCTGGACCGGGGTGCGGCGGCCACCGGGCTGATCCAGGTGTTCAAGAGCCCCGAACTCTCCGAGACGGTAAGGGTGTACACATACGACGACGAGGCCGCGGCACGCCGGGCGGTGGACGCCGGCCGGGCACATGCGGCGATCGTCGTCCCCGAGGGGTTCACCAAGGCGGTCGCCGGCGGGGGCGCGTCGCCGGTCACCGTCCTGGACAGCGTCGACTTCGGGATGCAGGCGCAACTGGCCCGCGCGGTGACCGAGTCGTACGTCGCCCAGGTCAACGCCGACCGTCTGTCGGTCGCCACCGCGGTGGCGGCGGGCGCCTCGCACGAGGAGATTCCTCGACTCGCCGCCGAGGCGGCCTTGTTGAGACTGCCGGAGCAGGTGCGGGCGCAGGGGCTCGCCGACGATCCGCTGAAGGTCATCAGCTACTTCGGACCGAGCATGGGCATGTTCTTCGTACTGTTCTGTGTCGGCTTCGGGGCCCGCGGCTACTTCACAGAACAGCAGCGGGGCACCCTCGACCGGATCTCCGCGGCACCGGTCGGGCGAGGTGCGCTGCTACTGGGCAAGTCGCTGTCCACGTTCGTCTACAGCCTGGCTGGGCTCGGGACGGTCACGGTCGTGTCGTGGCTGGCGTTCGGCGCGCGCTGGGCCGATCCGGTCGGCGTCGCGGTGCTGAGCGTGGGCATGGCGGTGGCCGTGGTGTGCCTGACGGCGCTCGTCATCGCGCTGGCGCGGACCGAGCGGCAGGCCGAGGGGCTGGCGTCGATCGTCGTGTTCGCGCTCGTCCTGCTGGGCGGCAACTTCGTTTTCGCGTCCGGCACTTCACTGATGCGCCGGCTCGCCTTGTTCACGCCCAACGGCTGGGCCCTGCGCGGCTTCACAGACCTGGGCACCGGCGTACGCGGGTGGGCCGCCGTCGGCGCTCCGCTGCTCGGCATCTTCGCCTTCTCGGCCGCCGTGGCTGCCCTGACTGCCCTGATCCTTCGGCTGAGGAGGCCGGCATGACCGCTCTCGCCCTGACCCGGGCCACGCTCGCCCGCGTGCTCCGTGACCGTACGGCGCTGTTCTTCATGGTGCTGCTGCCCGTCGCGATCATCGTCGTCATCGGGGTCACGGTCAGCGGCGTCGACCAGTTCCGGGTGGGAGTCGTCGCCGATGCCCAGGCGGGCCCCGTGGCACGGGAGTTGACAGCGGACCTCAAGGACACGTCCGGTCTGCGCACCCGTACGTACGACACCGCGGCGGACGCGCGCACCGCCCTGCGCCGCGCCGAACTGGACGCGGTGGTGATGGTGCCCGCCGATCTCGACAGGGACGTACAGGCCCGGGCCTCCGTCACGATACGCGTGCTGGTGGAGCCCTCCGGCAGCGCCGGACACGCCGCCGTGTCCTCGGTGTCGGCCGTCGTCGCCGAGCATGCGGCACGCCTGCAGGCCGCCCGCTTCGCCGCCGACGAGACGGGCGGCACCCTCGACGATGGCCTGACGGCCGCCCGCGGCGCCGAACGGGCCGCGTCCCCCATCACCGTGGAGTCCGAGACGGTCAACGGCCAGAGCGACTACCTGCCGCTGGGCTACAGCTACAGCACCCCGACCATGCTGGTGCTGTTCGTCTTCATCAACGCCCTGGCGGGCGGCGCGGCCATCGTGCAGACCCGCAGGACGGGGGTCTACGCCCGCGCGCTCGCGGCGCCCGTGCCCGCCCGTACCGTGGTGTTCGGCGAGACGATCGCCTACCTCCTGCTGGCCCTGCTGCAGTCCCTCCTGATCGTGGGCATCGGCGCGCTCGCCTTCGACGTCGCCTGGGGCGATCCGCTCGCCGCGGGTGTCCTCGTCACCGTCTGGGCGCTGGTCGGCACCGGGGCAGGCGTCCTGGCCGGGGCGCTCTTCCGCACCCCGGAGCAGGTCCATGCGGTCGGCCCGGCGCTCGGCATCGGCCTCGGCATGCTGGGCGGCTGCATGTGGCCACTGGCCCTCGTGCCCGACTGGCTGCGCACCGCAGGCCACGCGGTCCCGCAGGCCTGGGCCGTCGACGCGTGGACCACTCTGCTGTCCCGCGAGGGTGACCTGCCCGCGATCCTGCGCGACCTGGCCGTCCTCGCGGCCTTCGCCACCGCTCTCCTCACCCTCGCGTCGCTGGCCCTGCGGCGCCGGCTGACCACCAGCACCGGGACGTGACCGCCGCCGCGCGAAGGACCGCGCCGTGGAGGGTTCCCGAGGTGGTCGCTGTGAACGCGGTTCCCTAGCATCGGTCGTCCCGGCCCCTTGCGGCCGTCCTGCATCTGCCGGGCGCCGAGCGCACCGTGGGTGCGGAGACCGCTCCCCGGCTGCCCAGCCTGACGGTGCAGGTGGTCGAGGACGCGTGTGCAGTGATCGCCCTGCGCGACTCGCAGCGACGCGAACCGCCCCGCCGGCACCCTCGGACACGTCACCGCTGGCATGTCGAGGGCCGGCGGCTGCGCGCCAGAAAGGCACGGGTCAAGGACGTGGCCGTGCGGTGCCTGGACTCCCCCGGCTGACATCCGGGCAGCGGCCCGGACCAGGCGGACACGGCCCGGGGCGGCGCGGATCAGCCGGTCTCCGGCCCCGGTTCCACGGGGCGGTACTCGCCGGCTCGTCGATGCGCCCGCCGGAGTGGTGGCGGAGCCGCCACGGTTGCGCGTCGTGCAGGCACGGCGCGGCCGTGGCGGTGTTCACCAGAACGGCTCCGGTCAGTGTTTCGCGAGGTTGGGGCCGTTCCCGCGCAGCACGGTCAGGCGGCGCCGGTACTCCTCCTCGTCGATCTCCCCTCGGGCGAAGCGTTCGGCGAGCACTTGCTCGGCCGGTGTCGCGGCAGGGGTGTGCGGAGGCTCGGGGGAACGGTTCAGAGTGCGGTAGAGCAACACGGCGACGGTGATGAGCAGGGCCCAGAGCAGGACCGTGCTGATCGACATCGCGAACCAGTTCCATCCGTTCATTTCGTGGCGGTTCCAGTACATCGTGAACCCCCTCCTTTCATTCGTGGGGTACGACTCGTGCGTGGGGCACGACGGCCACGGGGCAGCCGGGATGGATGGCGGCGTGGGTGACGGGCGCGGTTCGCGGGCCCATCGGCCGCTCGGCGATCCCGGTCCGCACCACGAGCAGGCTCGCTCCCGTGGCGGCCCGGACCAGCACCGACCGCTGCCCCGCCCGCCACGACGGTCTCCACGACCTCGGCCTCCGGGTACTTCTCCCGCCGGACGTTCGGTACGGAGGCCAGCAGGCCTTCCCGATACTTGGCACGCCGCGGTCCATACCCCGGGACGCGTGCGGCCGGGCCTCCTTGAAGATCGCCGGACCGGACGGTGCCTTCGCAGCGCTCTCGCAGGGAGGCGTACACCGGCCGCAGCGGCAGCCCGTGCCGGGTTCCCTCGTCCACGGCCCGATAACCCGCCGTAGGACTCGCGTCCGATCCGCCGACGCCCGCGACCAGGGGCAGCTCCATTTTCCCCACCGCCTTTCGTCGGACCGCGCGGACGCGTGGCATGGGAGTCCACTCTCACCCTGACACCTGCGGGCGGGCGGCAGCAGGGGCACTTCGGCCTCGGTCCGGGGCATACGGCCCATGCCACCGCGCGGCGCAGGAGGCACGTGATGCGTCAGGGCCACCGGCGATCCGCGTACCGGGAACCGAGGGCCACTCGTCCCGCCCACCTGCCCGTTCAGTCCCTGGGCCGGAGGGAGTCCAGGCGGAACGCTGAAGGTGGAGCGCGGAGAGAAGGCACGTCTCGACCGACACCCGACAAGCCCCGGTACCTGCACTGTTGACGGACGGCGTCACCGTCCGGATACGGCCGTCCGGTCCCGGCGGCCCTGTCCCGGCCACGCCGACGGCCCGGCCCTCGGCCTCGACGCCCGCGTGCGGCTCGCGCCCCGTCACACCCTCGCCCCGTTCCCTTCCTGGAAGGAAAAGGAAAGGAGGCGACCGAAGCGGCGGTGCCCGACCTGCCCCGCCCATCCACCGACCGATCAAACGGCCCGTTCCGGCCGGGCGCGACCGCATCGGCCACGCCCGGATGGACAACGCGGACGCGTCCGACCTCGATATGGGGCCGGCGGCCTGCCCGGACCGAGGCACCCCGGCCTTCACGAAGGACGGCACGGACTACTCGGCCTCGGCCGACCTCACCGGCCAGGCCAACCACCTCGGCGTCACCATCCAGGCCGACATCGTCAAACAGAAACAGGCGGAGAACACCGACGGCTACCGCACACTCGGCTTCGGCAGGACCGACCCGCTCCTGTACGACCGGCTCACCACCGACCACCCGATCGACCTCACCCGCCGGCAGGTGGCCAACTGCTACATGGGCCGGGCCGGACTGATCAACAGCGGCGGCGCATCAGTCGGCCACGACGACCTCGCACAAGCGGTCCGGACCGCCGTGATCAACAAGCGGGCCGGCGGCACCGGCCTCATCACCGGCCGCAAAGCCTTCCAACGACCCACCCCAGAAGGCATCGAACTCCTCCACGCCGTCCAGGACGTCTACCTCGACGACAGCATCACCATCGCCTGACGGCGACATGACCGGACGCCGTCGAGATCGAGACTCGGCACGCTGGAGGCTCGGCGGACGACCGCCACGGGACACGGCCGCGAGCAGGCCTGCCCGGCCGAAGGCCCACATCGGGACCGGAACCGGGGCGTCACGGAGCAGGTCCTCGGTGACCTCGCCCTCCGGGTACTGCTCACGCAGGCCGCCGAGCTGTTCTTCCGGCTCGTGCGGTGCTTCATGGCCGCTTCACCCCGGCCAGAGCCGATCAGCACGGCGGCTCGGGGGCATTCGCGCCATTCGCCGAGCCTGCGCTGGCCCGGCTGAAGATGTGGCCGTACACGGTTGTGTACGGCGGCCGACCGGTGCTTGGGCAGAGGGGAAAGGGTCGTTCGGCCCGGCGTCGAGGCCGGACAGCCCCTGCCGGAGCCCGGGCTTTCACCGGGACGCTGGTAGTGCAGAGGTCCGCAGAAAGAGGTGTCCGGGCATCGATCCGGGGAGGTGTTGGCCATGCTTCGCCCCATTGTCGTAGGCCTGGACGGTTCACGTGAGAGCCTCGCCGCCGCCGACTGGGCGGCCCGAGAGGCCCTGCGGCGCGGCCTGCCACTGCGCCTGGTGCACGCATGCGAGGCCGGCATGCCAGCCGACGAGTCGGAGCTGCCCGAGCTGAAGGCGCCGCGCTACTGGGCGCGGCGGATCCTGAGCGGTGCCATGGACCGGCTCGACGAACGCTATCCGCAGGTGCACTTGAGCGCCGATCAGATCTCCCGGCCCGCAGCGGACGCCCTGGTCGCGGCAGGCGACGAATCCGAGCTGCTGGTCCTGGGCAGCCGCGCGTTCGGCGGCTTCGAGGGGTTCATGGCAGGTTCGGTGGCGCTGTCGACGGTGGCCCATGTGACGCGGCCCGTCGTCCTCGTCCGGGCCGACCAGACCCTCAAGGACGAGCACGTGCCGGACGCGGCCGGCCGCCCCTCGGCGCACACTCCTTACCGCGACGTCGTGGCCGGCGTGGACCCGGCGCATCCGTGCGAGGAACTGCTCGCGTTCGCCTTCGAGAGCGCGGCGCTGCGTTCCGTGCCGCTGAGGGTGGTGTACGCGTGGCAGCTGCCGTACGTCCAGAGCGCCGCCGAGGCCAAAGCGCGCAAGGCCGTCCACGCACGCGCCGAGAGGGCGCTGGCGGCCGTGCTCGGGCCGTGGCGGGACAAGTACCCCACAGTGGAGGTCGTCGAGCTGGTCGAGGAGGGACGTCCGGCGCAGCAACTGCTGCACGCCGCGCAGGACGCCGGTCTGCTGGCCGTCGGCCGCAGGATCCGTCCCGCCAGGATCGGCATGCACACCGGACCGATCGCGCACGCGGTGATGCACCACGTGCGTTGCCCGGTCGCCGTCGTGCCGCACGAGTGAGTCCCGCGGAAAGAGTCGTCTCTCCCGGCCCGTCCGGCAAGGGCCGGACCGGGAGGGGCTGGACCGGGAGGGGCTGGACCGGGAGGGGCTGGACCGGGAGGGACCGGGTCCCCTCGGTCCTCCACGCGGGACGTTCGGCCCCTGAGGAGTCCGTCTTCCCGCACGGTACGAATGGAACAGGATCCCGTACGGGAGGAGGGTGCCGTGTTCCAGATACGCATCCACGGCCGCGGTGGCCAGGGCGCCGTCACAGCCGCGGAGTTGTTGTCGGTGGCGGCCTTTCTGGAGGGCCGCCACGCACAGGCGTTCCCGAACTTCGGCTCGGAGCGGACCGGAGCACCGGTGATGGCGTTCTGCCGGATCGACGACCTTCCGATCCGGGTGCGCGAGCCGGTCACCCAGCCCGACGCGCTGGTGATCCAGGATCCGACCCTGCTGCACCAGGTGAACGTCTTCGAAGGGCTGCGTCCCGGCGGATCCGTGCTGATCAACTCAGCACGTCCCGCCACCGAACTGGGCCTCGGGGATCTCACCGACCGCGCCCTCACGGTACCGGCCACCGCGCTCGCCCTGCGTCACTTCGGCCGTCCGGTGCCGAACTCCGCTCTGCTGGGCGGTCTCGCCGCGCTGACAGGCTGCGTGGCGATCGAATCGCTCGGCGCCGCCGTCCGGGAACGCTTCCCCGGCGAGCTGGGGGCCGCCAACGCGGCCTCGGCGCAGGAAGCGTACGACCACGTCCGCGCCCAGCGCGCTCAGCGGGAGGAACAGGCCCATGCTCAAGCAGACTGAGGGCTCGCGCGCGGTCGCCGAGACCGTCGCCCACTGCCGTCCCGAAGTGATCGCCGCCTACCCGATCTCGCCGCAGACACACATCGTCGAGGAGCTCAGCCGCCTGGTGAAGTCCGGCGCGCTGAAGCCCTGCGAGTACGTCAACGTCGAGTCGGAGTTCGCCGCGATGTCCATGTGCATCGGGGCTTCGGCGGCGGGCGCCCGCACCTACACGGCGACCGCCAGCCAGGGCCTGCTGTACATGGTAGAGGCCCTCTACAACGCCTCCGGGCTCGGCCTGCCCATCGTGATGACGGTCGCCAACCGTGCCATCGGCGCACCGATCAACATCTGGAACGACCACAGCGACAGCATGTCGCAGCGCGACTCCGGCTGGATCCAGCTGTACGCGCGGGACAACCAGGAGGCCTCCGACCTGCACCCGCAGGCCTTTCGGCTGGCCGAGGAACTGTCGCTGCCGGTGATGGTGTGCATGGACGGCTTCGTCCTCACCCACGCCTGGGAACGCATCGACGTGCCGGAGCAGGCACAGCTCGACGCGTTCCTGCCGCCGTACGAGCCGCGTCAGGTGCTGGACCCGGACGAACCGGTGTCGATCGGCGCGATGGTCGGCCCTGAGGCCTTCACCGAGGTGCGCTATCTGGCGCACGCCAAGCAGATGCAGGCGCTGGAGGCCATCCCGCGGGTCGCCGCGGAGTTCCGGCGGGTCTTCGGCCGCGAGTCCGGCGGGCTGATCCATCCGTACCGCTGCGAGGACGCCGAGACGATCGTCGTGGCGCTCGGCTCGGTGTTCGGCACGGTGTGCGACGTCGTGGACGAGATGCGGGAGCGCGGCGTGCGGATCGGCGCTCTGGCGATCACGTCGTTCCGGCCGTTCCCGCTTCAGGCGGTGCGGGCCGTGCTGGGCGGAGTGCGTCAAGTGGTTGTGCTGGAGCGGGCGTTGGCGGTCGGCATCGGCGGGATCGTCTCGGCGAACGTACGCACCGCGCTGTCCGGCATCCAGCTCGACGGCCACACCGTCATCGCCGGGCTCGGCGGGCGGGCGATCACGAAGGTGTCGCTGCACCGGCTGTTCGACGACGCGATCGCCGGACGGCTGGAACAGCTGACCTTCCTCGACCTCAACACCGCACTGGTGGAGCGGGAGTTGGCGCGGATGGCACGGACCCGCAGGTCCGGACCGTCCGCGGAGAACATCCTGCGCGACGCGGGGAGCAACCGATGAGCGCCGCACCACAGGTCAGGTTCTACCAGGTCGGCAGCTTCGCCGCCGGAAACCGACTGCTGGGGCCAGGCCTCCAGTCCGACCAGGCCGACCCGGCCCGCGCCAACGCGCTGACCTGCGGCCACCGCGCCTGCCAGGGATGCGGCGAGGCACTCGGCGCCCGCTACATCCTGGACGCGGCTCAACGGGCGGCCGGCGGCAAGGTGATCGCGGTCAACGCGACGGGCTGCCTTGAGGTGTTCTCCACGCCGTACCCGGAGACGTCGTGGCAACTGCCTTGGCTGCACTCCCTGTTCGGGAACGCGCCCGCCGTCGCCGCGGGCGTCGCCGCCGCACTGCGCGCCAAGGGCCGCACCGACATCCGGGTGGTCGGGCAGGGCGGCGACGGCGGCACCGTCGACATCGGGCTCGGCTGCCTCTCGGGCATGTTCGAGCGCAACGACGATGTCCTCTACGTCTGTTACGACAACGAGGCCTACATGAACACCGGCGTACAGCGCTCCGGGGCCACGCCCCCGACCGCACGCACGGCCACCACCCAGGCGGTCGGCGAGGAGCCCGGCGCCCCCTTCGGGCAGGGCAAGAACCTGCCGCTGATCGCGATGGCGCACGAGATCCCGTACGTCGCCACCGCCACCGTGGCCGGACTGCGCGACCTGGAGGCGAAGGTGCACCGGGCGATGGGGATGCGCGGCGCCCGCTATCTGCATGTGCTGGTGCCCTGTCCGCTGGGCTGGGGCACGGCGTCCCACGACACGGTGCGGATCGCACGGCTGGCCGAACAGACCGGCCTGTTCCCGGTGTTCGAGGCCAAAGACGGCGAGGTCACCGATGTCACACCGATCCGGCGGCGGCTGCCGGTCGAGGAGTACCTGCGCCCACAGAAACGGTACGCGCACCTCTTCCAGCCGGAGCTCCGCACGGACGTCATCGCCCGCCTGCAACGGACCGCCGACCGCAACATCGCCCGGTTCGGGCTACTGGCCCAGGAGGAGGCCTCGTCGTGAAGGACAAACCGTTCGCGATCACCCTGGACGTCGGCTCCAGCCTGGCCAACCACACCGGCGCCTGGCGGACCGAACGTCCCGAGTACGTCGACAGGATGCCGCCTTGCAACCAGGCGTGTCCGGCCGGCGAGAACATCCAGCGGTGGCTGTTCCACGCGGAGAGCGGCGACTACGAGTCCGCCTGGCGGCAGTTGATGCGGGACAACCCGTTGCCCGCCGTGATGGGCCGGGTCTGCTACCACCCGTGCGAGACGGCCTGCAACCGCGTCCAGGTCGACAACGCCGTGGGGATCAACTCCATCGAGCGGTTCCTCGGAGACGAGGCGATCAAGCGGGGCTGGCGTGTTCCGGGCCCCTCGACGGCGTCGGGCAAGCGCATCCTGGTCGTCGGCTCCGGTCCGGCCGGGCTGTCGGCCGCGTACCATCTGCGGCTGCTCGGCCACGACGTGACGCTGCGTGAGGCACAGGAGCAGCCCGGCGGGATGATGCGGTACGGCATCCCCCGTTACCGGCTGCCCCGCGAGGTGCTGGACGCGGAGATCGACCGCATCGTCGCGCTGGGCGTCGCACTGGAGCTGAACACCCGGGTCGACGACGTGCTCGCCGCGCAGCGGGACGGCGCCTACGACGCCGTGTTCCTGGCCGTGGGCGCGGGCATCGGCCGCCGCGCCTACATTCCGGCGGGTGACAGCGCCCGCATCCTCGACGCCGTGGCACTCCTCGGCAGCATGGAGGGCGAGGACCCGCCCCTGCTGGGCCGGCGGGTCGCGGTCTACGGCGGCGGCAACACCGCCATGGACGCGGCCCGCACCGCCCGAAGGCTGGGCGCGACGGACGCCGTGGTGGTCTACCGGCGCACCCGGGACCGTATGCCCGCACATGACATCGAGGTCGAGGAAGCCCTGGAGGAGGGCGTGCGGATGAAGTGGCTCTCCACCATCAAGCACGCCGACGAAGGCCACCTGACCATCGAGCGGATGGAACTCGACGAGAGCGGATTCCCGCAGACCACCGGCGAGTTCGAGGAGCTGGAGGCCGACACCGTGGTTCTCGCGCTCGGCCAGGAATCCGACCTGTCCCTGCTGAAGGACGTGCCCGATCTGGCGCTGGACCACGGCAGGGTCCAGGTCGCGGACGGGCTGATGACCAGTCATCGGGGCATCTTCGCCGGCGGCGACATGGTGCCCGCCGACCGCACGGTCACCGTGGCCGTCGGGCACGGTAAGAAGGCAGCCCGGCACATCGACGCCTATCTGCGCGGGACTCCGTACGAGCCCGGCGTCAAGCACGCACCGGCGGACTTCGACCGGCTCAACACCTGGTACTACGCGGACGCGCCCGCCTCCGTGCGGCCTCGGCTCGCACTGGCCCGGCGTGTCTCCACCTTCGACGAGGTGGTCCAGGGACTCGACGCGTCCACCACACTGTTCGAGGCCCGCCGCTGCATGTCCTGCGGGAACTGCTTCGAGTGCGACAACTGCTACGGCGTCTGCCCCGACAACGCCATCACCAAGCTGGGCCCCGGCAAGGGATTCGCCATCGACCTGGACTACTGCAAGGGGTGCGGGCTGTGCGCGGCCGAGTGCCCGAGCGGGGCGATCGACATGGTGCCGGAGGAGTAGCGAACCGGGCATGGGACAGGCCCAGGCGTCGTCGTACGCGCGGGCCTGTCCCATGCCGTCCGTCAGGGTCGGTGGTCTCCCTGCCCGCAGCCGGTCCTGGCTGGGCCGCTCCCCACCGAGTCCGGTCGGCAGCCGGGGCTGCGCCGGTTGGGCCCGATCGGCCCCGCCGAATCGGACCGGCAGGGCCGAAAGGCCCTTCTGCGCACCGCGCCGACCGGCTTTGCTCTGACCATGTCCGAAAACCACACGAGGTCCCCGGCGCCCTGTACAGAGCGTGTCGTCGGCGGGACGACCGTCGTGGGACTGCACGGAGAGATCGACCTCTTCGCTGCACCGCCTCTGACGGCCCGCCTGGACGAGCTGACCGCCGGGCCGCGCCCCGACCTGGTGCTCGATCTGCGCGGTGTCTCCTTCATCGACTGCAGCGGTCTGGGCGTGCTGTGCCGGGCGCGCAACCGTGTCCTGGCGCGGGACGGCCGGCTGCGGCTGGTCACACGAAGTGCGGGCTTCTTACGGATCCTGCGCCACACCGGTCTGCGGGACGCCTTCGAGGTGCACTCCCGCCTGTCCGGGGCCCTCGCCAACGTGCCGTGGCCGGGTGCCGTCCCGGTGCCCGCGGCGGGCTGACCGGGCGCGACCAGTGCGCCAAGGGCTCCGCTGGAGGCGCGGTGAAGAGCCTGCGGCCCGTGGGGGCTGCTCGCTCCCCCGCTCGATGCTTCTCGCGGGGCCCACCGTAGCGGGCCGCATATCGGCACGGCCCCGCGCGCCCTGTGAGGCACGACACCGCGCCGGACTCCGCCGAGGCCACTCAACGGCTTGCCGGCCCCGCGTCGGACTGCGTGCCGACGGCACGCCGCGGGGTGGCAAGGCCCTGAGGGCCGTATCCGAGGCGTATCAGCATCTGGGGGTGCCCGGCGTGATCGGGCGTGGGGCTGATGGACCGGCGCAGGTCCGGCCACTCCATCGCCTGGTGCAGCAGGGACGCGCGCACGCCTTGGGCCGTCGCGACCAGCAGGACCCGTTCGAGTGCCTGGCCGGCGCGCAGCCAGTCGACGCGGCGGTCATGGGTGGTGGCCAGCAGGGCGATGACGGGGGCCGTCTCGTAGGTGCGGGCGGGGAGTCGGTCGGGGTGGCGCTGCTCGGTGAAGTCGCGCATCGGAAGCCGCTCCCGGGCGTCCTGCGGGCCGAGCGCCGCCCAGGGCAGGCCCGTGTCGGCCACCTCGTACGGATCGCCTTGCACCCAGCGGCGGCTTTCCGTCGCACGGTCGGCGTCCCGGCGGTTGCGTTGCTCGGCCTCCGCGGTCACGGCGAGCAGGCGCACCGTCTCCGCGGCGCCGGGGAAGTCGAGCCACCCGCCTTCCGCGTCGGCCGCCTGCGCCAGATCGGCGTACAGATGCGGGGGAAGCGGCCGGCTGGAGAACGGGAAGCGGCTGCTGTGCCTGCGCCAGATCGCCCCGTACAGGTCGGCAGAGTGCCCTCCCGGGGGCCTGGCCGCGGGCTCTGTCGGACGTACGGAGGCCAGCAGGTCCGGGTCCGCCGGGCACGGCAGCAGGCGGGTGAGCGCCTCCCAGCCGAAGTGCTCCAGCGCGATCCGGAGGTTGAGGACCGATGCCCCCACGGAGAGATGCAGGGCGCGTCCGGTCGGATCCGTATGCCGGAGACCCTGTGCCGGGGCGGCGCGCACCTGGAGGGCGACTGTTTCGGGGGCCAGACGGAAGCGCCACGGCTGGCTGTTGAAGATCGAGGGCGCGGCGACCGCGGCCGAGACGCAGGTCTCCAGGATCGCGGCGTCAAGGGATGTGATGCGCATGGTGCGCTCCTCTCACGCCTGAGTGCTGATACCTCCGAGAGTGGACGCCGGGGTGTGCCAGAAGGAGAGGCCGATGGTCCCTCGCCGTGGCCCTGGCAGACCGGAATATGGCCCTGCGGACCGGATCCGTCAGGTCCTCGCCCCCTGCACTCCGGCCGGCCGGTCGGGGCTGAACGGCCCGTCCCCGCCGTCGGATCGGTCCCGCTCGGTCCCCGGTTCCGGCCGACCGAACCATGCCGTCGCGGGTTCCGGGGCGTCACCGTCGTAGGGGCGACAGCGACGACGAGGAGGGGCGGGCCGATGGACGACGGCATGCGCCAGGAAGAGGCTGTGGCAGTGGCGCACCGGCCCGTCGCGGCGGTGCGACGACGTCGTCGACGCATGGATCGTGCTGGCCGGGGAGAGCGTCAGCCCTGCGTCGCTGGCACAGATGCAACGCACTGTCCCGGTCGTCTCCCAAGAGGGATGGACGATCGACTGCGGTCGCGGCCCGCACCCGGCAGAGGCTCCCGGCCAGGCAGGCTTCTGGGGCCATGGCGGCACGGTCCGCAGTGGTGGAACGCCGGCCATGACCCGAGCCGACGGCAAGCGGCAGCGGGCGGTCGTGGGTGAACCGCAGGGGTGGAACAGGCTCGACCCCTCCGGCAGGCCCCAGTCCCACCCCATCGACGACGCGTGCGGCGTTCTCCCACGCGGCGATGTACGGCTGACCGGCCGGAGAGAGTCTCTCCGCCTGACCGGCAGGCATCCCGAGCCGGGTATCGCCGGCGCGCGGGCGGCTGACAGAGCGACGGGCGCGGAGCAGGAGGACAGGTCCGCATGGGGCACGACCCGACTCCCCTGCCGGCCGTCCCGCCGAACGGGGCGTCCCGCCCGGCAGCGCCGCCCGACGAGACCTCAGGCGCAGTCCCCGCAGTCCCCGCAGTCCCCGCAGTCCCCGCAGTCCCCGCACGAGCGTGCCGTCGTCTTTCTGCGTCGGTGCGGCAGGGGCCCGACCAGCCCGCGCTGCATCGCGTACGCCGCCGACCACCGTTACGGGGGCGCCGCACCCGACGTCCCGCGAACGGGGTTTCGACGCCCGCGCAGGCGTCCGGTTCCTCGACGGCAGCGCGGTGCGGGCCCGGTACTACTACCGTCCACGATATGGCGTTACTTGAGCGGGATCACTGGCTTGATGGGCTGCGACGCTGCCCACCCGGGCGGGTGGTTCTGGTGTCCGGCGAAGCGGGTATCGGCAAGACCGCTCTTGTCAGGGCGTTCTGCGGCGGCCTGACCCGGCCGGTCCTGTGGGGTTCGTGCGACGCGCTGCGGACGCCGCAGCCCCTGGGTCCGCTCCACGACATCGCACGGCAGGCGACCGGTGAACTGGCCGCCGCGATGGCTGCGGAGAGTCCCCGTCACGCGATGTTCACCGCGTTCCTGGATCAGTTGACGGCGCAGGAAGCCGTCGC
Organism: Streptomyces sp. NBC_01451; assembly: GCF_036227485.1. Taxonomy (NCBI): domain Bacteria; kingdom Bacillati; phylum Actinomycetota; class Actinomycetes; order Kitasatosporales; family Streptomycetaceae; genus Streptomyces; species Streptomyces sp. NBC_01451. Next base: position 9,889,902 of record NZ_CP109479.1, on the reverse strand, counting down.
CGTGTTCGAGGACGCCCACTGGGCCGACGAAGCGACGCTCGACCTGCTCATGTTCACCGCCCGCCGGATCTCTTCCACCCGTGGCCTGCTCGTCGTCACCTACCGGGACGACGAGGTCGGCCCGGATCACCCGTTGCGCACGGTGCTGGGAGCGCTCGCCACCGACAGGAGTGTGCTGCGCATCCGGCTGTCACCGCTCTCGGCCGCGGCCGTCGCGACGCTGGCCGGGCCGGACGGTCCGGACGCCGCGGAACTCCACACCCGGGCCGGCGGCAACCCCTTCTTCGTGACCGAGGTCCTGGCCGATCCCGACCACAGGGTTCCCGAGACCGTACGCGACGCGGTGCTGGCCCGGGCGGCCGGTCTCGGGCCCGCGGAGCGCGACGCACTCAACTCGGTGGCCGTCTTTCCCGGTTATGCCCCCGCCCCCTTGGTCCAGGCGCCCAGGAAGGCCGTCGACGCCTGCGTGGACGCGGGAATGCTGGTTCGCGACGGCTCACGGATCCTGTTCCGCCACGAGCTGGCCAGACTGGCCATCGAGGAGGGCATCGCGTCGGCGCGCAAGACCGAACTGCATGAGCGTGCGCTGGCGGATCTGACGCAGTGGGGCAGCGATCCGGCCCGGCTCGTCTATCACGCGGAGGAGGCAGGCGACGCTGCGGCCGTACTCGTGCACGCCGACGCAGCGGCGGGGCGGGCAGCAGCCGTCGGAGCCCACCGGCAGGCAGCCGATCACTATGCCCAGGCACTGCGGTTCGCCGACGGAATCAGCCCGCGCCGACACGCGGAACTGCTGGAACGCCACGGCGAGGCGTGTGCGCACGCCGGCCGGAGCGCCGCGGCCGTGCTCTCCTCCCGTCGGGCGATCGAGTGCTGGCGGGCGGAAGGCGACCAGGAACGCGAGGCCGCTCTGATGGCCTACTGCTCCTACTACCTGTGGAACCAGGGCCGGAACACCGAGGCGCACGCGATGGTGCGGCAGGCACTCGCCCTTGCCGAACGGCTGCCGGAGGGCCCCGGGCTGGTCGCCGCGTACACCTGGTCGGCGTACCTTCTGATGCTGGCCCGGGACATCCCCGGGGCGATGCGGACCGGAAGTCGCGCCGCCCTGCTCGCCGAGCGGTTCGGTGAACGGACCCTGCTCGCCCGGGCGCTCAACGCGGTCGGCTCCGCACAGTGGTCCATCGAGCCGGACCTGGCCGTGCGGACCATGCTCCGAAGCCTTCGGGCGGCCCGGGCGGCCGGTGACGACGCGGCCGTCGGAAGCGCGATGGTCAACCTCGGCTCCGCGGCAGGCGAGGTCCGCCGCTACGACCTCGCGGAACACTGGCTGCGCGAGGCCATGACGTGGTGCTCCGACCGCGACCTGGACGACGTACGCAGTTACGCCACAGCGTGGCTGGCCCGTTGCCTGTTCGAGCGCGGGCAGTGGTCAGCGGCAGAAGCGATGGTGGCGCAGGTGGGAGCCACCGAATGCGCGCCGAGCCGGATCGTCGCGCTCACCGTGCTGGGGCGGCTGCGCACCCGGCGGGGAGAACCGGGCGCGGCGGACACCCTCGACGAGGCGTGGTCACTGGCCGAACGGACCGGAGATCTCCAACGCCTGTGGCCGGTCGCCGCAGGACGCGCAGAACTCGCCCGCATGCGCGGACAACAGCCCGACAGCAGCCTCTCCGAGAGCTACGACATGGCGGTACGGCTCGGCATCGGCTGGGCGATCGGTGAACTCGGGCAGTGGCTGCAACCGCGACCGGCGGAAGTCCACCGGGCCGCCGCCCCGCCGTATCGGCTGGACCCCGTCGATGCCGCCCGGACCTGGGACGACCTCGGCTGCCCGTACGAGTCGGCCATGGCGCTCGCGCAGAGCCCGGCTCACCTGCGTGAGGCCCTGCGCGTGCTTGAGGGCCTCGGCGCCCGGCCTGCCGCGGACCAGGTGGCCCGCCGGATGCGCGACCTGGGGATCCGCCCACCACGGCGTTCCACCCTGGCCCATCCCAACGGGCTCACCGCACGCGAAGCCGACGTCCTCGCCCTGCTCAGGGACGGGCTGCGGAACTCCGAGATCGCCGACCGGCTCCACATCGCGGAGAAGACGGCCGGGCATCACGTCTCCTCCATCCTGGCCAAGCTCGGCGTGCGAACCCGCCAGGAGGCCGCCGAACATGGGGAGATCGCCGAGCGAACATAGGGAACGCCTCCCGATGTCCCAGGACCGCTCCCAGCCGGACAGTGGCTGTCGAAAGGAGCGTGCAACATGCCGCGATATCTCGTGCAACGGACCTTCCCCGAAGGTCTGCACATCCCGACGGACGACGAGGGCGCCAAGACCTGCGCCGGCGTCGTCGAGGGCAACGCCGCATCAGCGGTCACCTGGATCCAGTCCTACGTCAGCCGGGACAAGAGCGTGACCTACTGCGTGTACGACGGGCCGTCTCCGGAAGCCGTGCGCCAGGCCGCACAGACCACGGGCCTGCCCGTCGACCGGATCACCGAGGTCAGCGTCCTGGATCCGTACTTCTACCACTGACCAGGAACAGCGACGCCGCGTCTGCGCCGGAGCACGGCCGAGACCAGCCGGCCCGAGCGACTCCAGCCCTCATGCCTGTCCGAAAGGACACATTCCCCTCGCCCTACCCAACTGATGGGCCAGGACAGGCTGTTCAGATTTTCCGACCGAAGGAACCGGAGGTCACAACAATGACATCAATGAAAACGAGAAAGAGCATGACTGCCTCGGCAGGCGCGTTACTGGCGGCCGCCAGCATGGTCACCATGGCGGCCGGAGCCAGTGCCGCAGCCCAGGCCACGGGATCGGTGACGGACACCTCCACCCGCGCCGCGGCCCTCACAACGGCCAGCGCCTTCCACACGCTCAAGAACGTGGCTTTCGGCCAGTGCGTCGACGCGCCCGGCGGGCAGCTCAACGTCCGGCTCCAACTGGCCGACTGCAACGGTTCCAGCACCCAGAACTGGGCGTTCATACCAGTACCCGGCGCAGCGAAAACCTACTCGCTCGTAAATCAGAAAAGCGGGTACTGCGCCGAGGTCAACAACGGCACCAGCACCCCAGGTGAAGCGGTCGACGCATACACCTGCAACACATCAGGGTCGGAATACTGGACCAAGAGCAATGTGGACGTCGGCGAGTTGACCTACCAGAAGCTCGAACACGCGGGCACCGGCCTGTGCCTCGACACAGTCGGCGGCACCGGCAGCCAGCTCATGCAGTGGGACTGCAACAACGCTCATCCCCCGACCGCCCAGATGTGGATCCTGAGCCCCTGAACCCCCGCCGACCCCATTGACCGGCTCGGCCCGGCTTCCCGTTCGAACCAGGGGGAGACATCGGCAAGAAGACACGCACCACCCGGAAGACGGCTGCCGGGCGCACAGCGGTGCTCGCGTCGTCCGTCATCTTGACCGGTGTCGGTCGGACGGGAGGTCGTGTCCGGGTGATCGCGGCGAGTGCCGGGCATGGAGAACAGGGCCTCTTGGTCGCTGGGCGGGCGTCCACGCCGACGAGCAGGCCAGGGGGCCCTGTTGTCGCAGGTGCGCACATCCGATCGGTCACGCGAAGGTCAGCCGGAGGCGTACTGCCACCGGGCGACGTGGGTCATGGTGTGTTGTCCGGTTGGCACGGGAACCCCGTGGCGGGCGAAGCCGTCCGGCTTCCCACCACGGGGCCGGGTCCATGCCTTCTTCCGCCGCTGACGCGACCAGGGCCTGGTCACCGAGTTCCACGACCGGCCGCACGGCAGGGTCCGCGAAAGGCGGACGCACCGTCGTGGTCAGCAGGGCGGCGTCGAGAAACGCGTGGTACCCCCACGCCCAACAGCGCGATGAACCACAACACGCCCGCCGACAGCACGCAGGTGCGGGCTGCGATGACCGAACCGCGTCGGAACGGCGGTCTGCCGCAGGGCCGACAGGCTCGTTCGAAGCCACCCGTGACCCAACCGAGGTCGCTTCGCCGACTCGCGTCGCCCCTGCGTCAGGGGTGGATTCAGCGAGTCGAACGCTGGATCAGCTCGTACTGGGCGGAGGTGGACTCTCCGGTGATCAGCCCGTAGGCGCCGACGGACCAGAACTGTCCGGTGCGACCGACGGGCGCGAGGGCCTCGATGTCGTACGCCTGGGTGTGGCCGCCGGGGACGGCGTCACCGTCTACGGAGGTCCAGACGCCGTCACGCAGGCGCCAGTAGAGGGCGGTGCCCTCGTAGCCGTAGGGGTCGCCCGAGACCCAGATGGTGCCCTTGCCGTCGCCGGTGATGGCAGTGGCCCAGAGCCCGTCGACCGGCCCGGTGACGTCTCGCCAGGTGCGGCCGTTCCAGTGGAGCACCTTGGTCTGCTGCTGTTCGTCTTCGACGTAGGGGGTGAGAGCGGTGACCCAGACGCTGCGGGCGGACTCCTGGTACACGGCCGAGAGCGTGAGGTTGCTGCCGGCCGGCGCGGTCTCGGTCCACGAACGGCCGTCCCAGTGCATGAGCACGGACCGGCTCGGCTGGCCGACGTATCCGAACTGGCCGACCGCCCAGGCATCGTGGGCGGTGCGCGCGTCGATGGCGCTGATGTGGACCCCCTTCGGGAGGGGCGTGCTCTGCCAGACGCCGTGGGCGTAGGAGTTGATCGCGGTGTCACTCACCAGCCAGGCTCTGCCCGGGGCGGCGGCGAGCTTCGCGAAGCCGTAGCCCTTCTCCTCAGGCAGCGGCATCTGCGTCCACTGCTTGCCGTCGTAGTGGCCCAGGGTCTCGCCCTCCTGGCCCCAGCCGTACGCCCAGACGTCGTGCGCGGACACCCCGTCCACGGCGTGCCACACGCCGGTCTCCGGCACGGCGGACGTGGACTCCTGCTGCCACGTGCTGCCGTTCCAGCGCAGGATGACGCCCTGGCCGACGCCATCGATGTACTGGGTACCCACGGCCCAGGCGGCGTTCGGACCGACCGACGCGATGTCGAAGAGACCGGAGTTGTCCGAGAGCGTCCCAGCCAGAGAGGTGTGCCAGGCCGGGGCCGGGGACCGGCCCGGGGCCGACGCGGAGGGAGCCGCACCGTCCGCCGCTGAAACCGCGGCCGGGGCGACGGTCACGGTGGCTGCCGTGAGTGCGGCGACGATCGCGATCTTGAGGTACAAGCCTGTCTTCATGACTGCTCCCCGTTGTCTACGAGGTTGCTGCGTGGAACCCGCACGTTCGCCCCCCGTAATTGCCTGCTCACTCATGAGACCGTTCACCACGCCGAATGGTTGTGCCTGCAGCAGTGCGGAGCAGGAAAATGGCGGGTATCCGCACTCCCGATTCCCGCTGTCAACGGTCCTGGAGATGCCCGGGTGCTCGTGGGCACAGCCTCGTCGTTCCATCAGCCGGCCGGCTTCGTGTCGACCGTGCGTGCGGTTCTCGCCGACCCTGCTCACCGACGCCGTTCACCAGCGGCATCCGGCCTGCCCCGCCGGTTCCGGAAGGGCGGGGTGCAACGACGGTTCCGTGCGGGGCGATCGGCCTCAGGAAGTTCGGCTGGGTGGCGAAGGCAACCGGGCGCCGGTTGCCGCGTGGCCGGGACGCGCACCGGCGTGGGCCGACGGGGTCGTACTCACATGGCGGAGCGGGAGTGCACGCTGACGGCATAGCCGCAGCCTTGGTAGTAGGGATCGCCGCTCCAGGTGGCGTAGCGCTGCCGCAGGGTCAGTCCGGCCTCGGCGGACCAGTGGTCGAACTCCGCGAGGGTCACCGGTGGTTCCGGCAGGGGCAGGTGGGCCGCGTCCAGGCCCATGCCTGTGACCAGCAGGCCACCGGGGCTCAGAGCGGCGGCCAGTTGCCGGACGACGGCCGGTTCGGTGCCAGGGGCCAGCAGCGGGATGACGTTTCCGGCGGCGAGCGCCAGGTCGAAACCCGGATCCAGGCCGAGTGTGTCCAGACGGGCCAGGTCACCGAGGTGCCACGCCTGTGTGGGGGCGTCGCGGCGGGCGACGGCCAGCATCGAGGGGTCGACGTCCACACCGATGCAGTGATGGCCCAGCTCGGCGAGCCGGACCGCGATCCGGCCGGTGCCACAGCCGGCGTCGAGAATCCGGGCGGCGGGCTTCAGGAGCGCGGCGCAGAAGGTTGCCTCGCCGTGAATGTCGTGACCCGACTCGGCGAGCCGCGCGAAACGCCGGGCGTACCTCTCTCCGGCTTGTCCGCCTGTCAGTTCCGCCCAACGGTCGCGTTGCCCGGTCATGTTCCGTGTGCCTTCCGGTCAGCCTCGTCCAGCAGGGGCGAGGACGGTGCCATCGCACGTCCACGCCCGTGGGTGCAGACCTCGCGGCCTGCTACGAAGGTACACAGGGGGTGGCTCGAACAGCGGCCCGGCCGAGCACCTGCCTCAGCGCCGCCGCGGGGACATGCCTGGGCCGACTGCTCCTCCTTGCGGAGCACCTCGGAGACCTTCAGCGACGGCGCGACGCGGTGGGCGACGGTCCGTCGCAGTGCGCCGAGGCCCGTGACGCCTGCGTCTGGTCGACGCTCACGCGTGCACCTCCACGTCGCCGATCGGTACGGCGCAGCACAGCAGTGCCTGGCCGGAGTCGAGCGGTACGGCCGGTTCGCTCAGGTGCGCCACCGTGCCGGTGACACGCTGGCGGCAGGTGCCGCAGGCTCCGGCCCGGCAGGCCGAGGGCAGCCGGAGGCCGGCGGATTCGGCCGCGTCGAGGAGTGTGCCGGTGTCCGGGGTCCATGTGGTGCGGGTGCCGCTCACCGTGTAGTGCACGGTGAAGGGGCCGGCGGCGGGTGGCGGCTGCTCGCCGAGTCGCGCCGGGCGGGGTGAGTGGAAGCGTTCGTCGGTGATGGAGCCGGCGGGGACCCCGGCGGACAGCAGCGCCGTCCGGACGCTGTCGACGAAGCCTTCCGGGCCGCAGACGTACGCCTCGACGGTTCCCTCCGCCGACAGTTCGCCCAGCTCGGCGGCGGTGGGGCGGCCGGCCCGGGCACCGTCCGGCAGTGGCCCGCCGGGGTTCGTGACATGCAACCGCGGTGTGCCGTACGGCAGTTGTGCCAGCAGCTCGACCACCTCGTCCCACAGCGGGGCTTCGACTCCGGTGCGCACCACGTTCAGCACCGTCACCGGTCGCCGGGGCGTGGTGTCGAGCAGGGAGCGGAGAACGGGGAGCACGGGGGTGATGCCGATCCCGGCGACGGCCAGCAGAAGCGGTCGCTGCGGGTCGGGGGCGGTGATTTCCTCGCCGTAGGGGCCGGAGAGGAGCACGCGGGAGCCGGTGGGCAGCGCGTGCAGCCGGGACGACATCCGGCCGTCGGTGATCCGTTTGACGCTGATGCGCAGTTCGGTCGTACCGGTGCAGGTGGTGCTGTCGGTGGTGGTGCCGGTGATGGTGTAGCACCGCCACAACGGGGCGTTGTCGTCGGCGAGATGGAGTCGCAGGTGCTGGCCCGGTCGGCTGCGCGATCCGGCGGGGTCGCGGAAGGCGAGGGTGGTGACGGTGGGGCTCTCCTCGGTCGTCCTGACCAGCTCGGCGTACCGGGGGCGGCCGGGATCGGCGAGTCGTGCGGCGTAGCGTGACGGTGCCGGTTCCGGCGTCGCGTCGGCGGAGGCGGGTCCACGGTCGGCGAACCGGTCGCCCACCGCGATGGGGCCGCCGCGTACGACCTCGGCGTAGACCCCGCAGTAGAGATGGCCGAAGCGGGAGGCGAGCAGTGTCGGGACGTTGAGGTCGCGTGTCGCGGAGCCGGGACGGACCGTGGTGGCACGGCAGCGTTCGGTGGGGAACGTGATCTCCAGTTCCGCGCCGCCGAGTCGGATCCGGTGTCCGGGCAGATCGAGTTCGCGCCAGGCGCCGAGTCCGCTGACGTACAGGTTGGCCCGGAAGCGGCGGGGGTCGACCGGGACGCCGGCCGCCTCCGCCATGGCCCGCAGCGTGTCGAGGTTGATGATCGACAGGGGTGCGTCCGGCCAGTCCCACAGGGCTGCTCCGGGCCGCACGAACCGGACGGGTCCCAGCGGTCCGTCCGGGAACCAGTCCCGTATGCGCTCGTTGGCCGCCGCCAGGTCGCCGTCCCGGGGATGTCCCTCGTCGTCCAGGCCGATCCGCAGCCGCCGTCCGTCGGGTGCGGTGAACCGCAATGCCGCTTCCTCCACGGTGAGTTGATGGCGGGAGAGGTCGGCGTTCCTCCTCAGGCGCAGCAGCGCCGCGCTGGGAATCCACCCGTTCGGGTCCGCCTTCGCCGGTATGACTCCCCCGGCGAGGCCGAGCAGCCGGTCCATGGGCAGTCCCCGGTCGGCGGTGAGAGCCTGTGTCTGATCCCCTGGTATGGATCTTTGGGCAGTTTGGTCCGGTGGCATGTCCGAGATTGCCTACTGTCACCGTCACCGGGGCGGGTATAGGCTCGCTTACGAGGCTCGTGTGCGTTTCACCACCTGTAACTGGTGAGGAGCTGCCAGCCCGTATTTTTCATATTGCGGCCCCGTGCCCCCGGGCCACAGTGACCATGCGACCACTGTGAGCGGGCTGGAGCCGCATCGCCGACAACGCAGCTCCAGCCCTTCGTCCTCCCCAGCCCTCTTCGAGACCGGGGTGTACTCCCGCATGCCCCGGGTGGGGTGATGAGGACGGGTCAGTGCGAGACGGCGAGGGAGGGGACCTCGGTGCCGTCTTCGCACGTACGGCCGCCGCCCGTGTTCGGCTGCATGCGGCGGCGGCCGTGGACCATTCCACCACCGATGTCCCAGGCCGGAACACGCTTTAACGGGCTGTTGGCGGCGAGGAACAACGACACTGGGGCGGCGCGGACGTCGCCCGGAGGCAGGTTCACGTCATGGAACCGACTGCCGATTACCTCTCAGTCGGACCGCAGCGCGCAGCACCGCTGCCGGTGCGGCTTTCGCTGACGCCCCACGGTGCCGTCTCCTGCGGATTCGACGGCGCGTGGTGGCCCTACTCCCGCGATCTCATCACCGAACTCCCCGGCCTGGTCGAGGCGATGGACGGGGTGGGCAGCATCACCAGGGTCACCGTGGGGATCGAACCGTGGCCCGACATCCCGCACCAGGTCGCCGTCGGCGCACACACTGTGACCGCCGGATGGTTCGTGTCCGGTCACGAACAGAACGAGATCGTCCTCTGCTCCTTCCTCAAGGGCTTTCGCACCCTGCTCGTCGTTCCTCCCGCGACCGCGCCCGGCGCTGCCGACTGGCTGATGAGCACACCAGTCCCGGCCGACGGCAGCCGCACGGCCACCGAACTCCTGGCCATCGCAACGGCCCGCGCCGACAAGGCATCCCACGAGGCGTCTCATAGGACAGCGCACGGAGTTGCCTGAGGAGGAAGCTGTCGCCTGCGGTGTCACCTTGCCGCGGCGGTGGGTCGGGGTCTGGCTGAGCGGTCAGGCGGCTTGTGGCATCACGTAGCCGTGGGCGATGCCGCCGTCACCGGGCATCGGCCAGCCCTTGATCTTCTGTGCGGTCAGGGACGGTTGGCGGGTTCAGAGTTCAGGGCGGAGAGGGCGTCCTGAACTGTGGCGAGGGGGAGGAAGAGTTCGCTGAGGCCGGCGGCTTTGAGGATCCGCAGGTGCCAGGGACGGGCACAGACCAGTGCCAGGTGGCCGCCGTGTTCCAGTGCTCTGCGCCGTGCCCGGCAGAGCAGGCCGAGGGCTGTGCAGTCGAGGAATTCCACCGGCCGCAGGTCCACGATCATCCGTGCGCCCTGCCGGGCGGTGGCGGCGTCGGTATGGACCTGGACTTCGCAGACGGTGTTCAGGTCGATGGTGCCGTGGAACTCGACCACGGTGACGCCGTGGTCGAGGTAACTGCGCGCATACCGGCACGGGACCGGCGCCTCTCCCGGCGCGGAGTCGTCGTCACCCTGCCCTGACGCGGCATTCGTGTCCTGGAGGTCCATGCTGGTTCCCGGCGTGAGGCCCCCGTCGTAGGAGGATGCGCGGTCGTCGGACCGTTGCCGGGGACTGGGGCAACACCCCCTCACCGTAGGAGGAACAGCAGACGCAGAAACGTTCACCGGAACGACGGTTCACCTGTGCGGGTGAACGTTCCTGCCGCAGGGTCGACACAGCCGGCTGCGCATGCTGTCCGGCAGCGGTGCTCAGGCGGCCTGCGGCATCACGTAACCGTGGGCGACGTCGCGCCGTTCGGCGGGACGGACCCGGCGTCGGGTCAAACGGCGGGTCATCAGGGTGATGCAGGACCAGGTGATGAGTGCTTCGCTCATCTCGGGGAGCCGTTCGTGGTCCCGGCAGTGCCGACGGGCTCGCATGATCCACGACCAGGACCGTTCCACTGCCCAGCGCCGCGGCAGAACGATGAAGCCCTTGGCATCCGGTGGGCGGCGTACCGTTTTGACGGTGATGTCGAGGTACTTCTTCGCCCACGGGATGAGGCCGTTCTTGGCGTAGGCGGAGTCGGCCCAGACGATGGCGACCTCCGGGTGCATCAGCGCGAGACGGAACAGCAGCTCCCGTGCGACCAGGGAGTCCTGGGCGTCGGCGGGCGTGACCATGACCAGCAGCACGAGGCTGCGATGATCGCAGATGAGATGCCGTTTCCTTCCATTGATCTTTTTCCCGCCGTCCCATCCCCGGGTCGCCTGACTGACGGTTTCGGAAGCCTTGACCGACTGGGAGTCGACGATCACCGACGCCGTTCGGGGTGCTTTCCCCGCCGCGAGGCGGATGCGGCGCCGGAGGTGGTCACGGATGACACCGAGAGCCCCGGCGGCGGCCCATCGCCTGGCGAACCCGTAAATCGTGCGCCAGGGAGGGTAGTCAGCAGGCATCGCCCTCCATTTGATGCCGTTATCAACCAGATAACGTATGCCGTCGACGATCTCGCGGCGAGGCCACTTCTCCGGGGCACCGCCCTTGCGCGTCCGGCACGCGGCGGTCGGAAGCAACGGCTCGATCAAAGCCCATTCCGCATCGCTCATGTCCGAGGGATAGCGGGAAGCACGCACGGCAGAAGGCCAGGAGACCGGCCCGTGGGGAGTGCGGATGGACGAACCGGACCGGTCTCCTGGCCTCCTGCGCATGATGGCGACCCCCTCTCTTGCGGGGCTACTGGTTCTGCGGATGGGCGATCATGTCGAGGGAGCTCTGGATGGCGTTCATCTGGGCGCCGATGTAGGCCACCCAGCGGCTCTTGGGGAAGAGCCGGGCATGCCCGGCCAGGATCCCGTTGATCACGCTGCTGATCTGCGTGGCCTTCACCTCGGCCCAGTGCCTCTCCCACTCCTCCAGCTCGACGGCGTCCTCGCAGAAGTGGTAGCCGTCCTTAAACGACCACAGCAGCGGCGGCCACCGCTTCTCACCGGCGACTTCGTGGTACGCGGCGAGCCCGCGCACGACCTGCGACCGGGAGAGCTCCGTGACCATCATGAGCCGGGGCTTCTTCAGCCCGGCCGGCGCGGTCTCCATCAGTGCCACGCGGATCGCATCCGCGTGGCGTGCGGAGGTGGGAGAACGGCGCCGGTCGCGCTCCCTGCTGGAGCGCGGCATGCCTACTCGCCCCGCAGGAGCCGGGCCAGGGCCTCGTCCACGTCCACGTCGCCGGTTTCGGCGGCGTGCTCGATCCACTCCAGCGCGCCGCGTACCCGGGCGATGTTCTCGCGTAGTACGGACTGTTCGTCGTCGCTGAGGATGCGTCCGCGCAGGCCGGGAACGACCCGGTTCGTCGTGGCCACGAACGCATGGCAGGCCCCGACCAGGTCCAGGAACTCCGCTGTCCGCTCGAAATGCCTGATGGCAGGGGCGAGTTCACTGGTCCGCTCGTACTCCTCGCGGGCCTGACGGCCTCGCTCGACCTGGGCATGATTGACCGACTGCCTCGCGCGGTCGTCCCCCATCGCCTTGAACGCGACATCGGGACGGTGCAGCAACCTGCGTGCGGCCTCCGCTGCCACCTGCTCGTCGTGGGCCAGCCCGCCGATCGCCTCGATGCGGGCCCTGGCCGGCACATTCTCGGCAACCGCCGGGCGCTGCAGCAGATCGGAAGCGACCTGGGCAGCGACCCGGTCGTCGGTCGCCAGGCCGTGGATCGCGGTCACCTTCTCCTGCACCGACTGCGGATTCTGGACCTGCCAGCCCATCTCCCGCTTCGCGGCGTCCTGGGTCCACCGGTGCGTTCCGTAGTGCTCGTTGAAAGGCGGCCTGCGGATCAGCTCGAACCGGTCCGGGCGCCCGCTGAGGATCCGGTGGATGTCCAACGACACCCCCTTGACCCGCTGCTTCGGCGGCCAGTGGGCCGCCGTGCTGCGGTAGCTCATCACACTCGATGTCGACACCCCGACGTCGTCCGCGAACCGGGCCAACGTCTCCTCGACCGTCTGGACATCCACCCCCGCCGCGGGCCGTGCACCCCCTTGCAGCTGAAGGGGCTCGATCTCCAAAGAGTTGTCACCTAACTTGAAATGCGTGTCCCGCTCGGTCTCGACCAGGCTCTTCGACTCCGCCACGAGCTCGTCGTAGCGTTCCTGGGTCACCTTGCCGATCATGGTGGGCATCTGCCCTCACCACCCGCCGCGGGACCCGGGGGCGGCACAGCGCCGGCGACAAGGCCGGACCCGCGATACGACTCACCGTCAACCCATCCGGAGATCGAACACCAGCACTGACCAGAAATGACCGAACGGAACCCGAAACGGTCAACTTGACCGTTCGCTCAAGCCCTTATTCGACGCTTCGGCGAACGCTTTGCTCCGCTGGTACGAGGCCCGGCCACGGCACTTCGCCGAGCAGTACACCGCATTGCTACGATGATCCACCCCGGCCACCCACACCGTCTGGCAGACCGGGCAGACCCGCCGCCCCTCACCGTCACGCTCGGCCGCGACCCTGCGTCGAATCCGCCGTGCACGCCGCCACTGCCTGGCCCGACATGCCGCAGAGCAGTACACCGCCCTCGGCGCGGACCCCACCTCCAGCGGAGAGTCACACACCGGACAGCACAGCCGAAACGACAGCCCGACCAACCCGGACACCTCACCAGGCTAGACCCGACTGAAGATCCATATCAGGGGATCAGACACAGGCTCTGAGCACCGTGTCGGTCAGTGGCTGCCCGGTCATGCCCTTCACCGGATAGCGGCAGATGGCTGTCAGTCGGGGCCGGTGGGGCGTCAGAGGTGCTCCCACGCCGATTCCTCCCCCGCTGTGCACGGTCCGCCCGCGTGGCACCTCAACTGCCTCTCCGCCAGGTCGAGGCTGACGGTGAGGAGGGTCCGCCACTGCTGGTGGAACGGCAGCCCCGGCTGCGGATGACAGCACACGGGGGCGCCGTCGCTCTCGTGGGCGTGGAGCAGTTCGGTCCAGCGGGCCGGATCGGCGGAGGCGAGGAGTTCGCGGCGGGTGGTGAGGTGTTTGAGGCGTGCGTAGGTGCTGCCTGCGGGCGCCGCCAGTTCCCCCGCGGCCAGCCGGTGGTCGAGGAAGTGGTTGGTGTGCAGGAGGTAGCCGTCGGGGTCGGGGGGCAGTACGGCGGTGCCGGCCGGGCTGAGTTCGACGCACGCGGCGTCACTGTGCCGTCCGTCGAAGGTGACGACGGTGAGCACGGTGGATGCCGACACGTCCGCCGAGCGGGCGATGTCGACGGCCTCGGCGAGGGTGGTGGCCTCGTCCAGGATCCGGCGGGCCACCACGTGGACGGGGATGCCGATGCGCTCTCCGTCGGCGGCGTGGCTGAGGATGTTGAAGTGCAGCCCCAGGCCTGCGGAGTTGAGGCCTATCTTGCCGAGGATGCCGGCCTCGGTGAAGATCCGTGCGTCGCCGGTCCGGCCGGCCGGATGCCGGACGAGGGTCTTGGCGTCGGTGAACTCCTCGTGCCAGTCCCAGGTCTGGATGGTGTGCGGGGCGCCCGGTCCGCCGACGTACACGGCGGTCGAGCACTCGCCCTCCGCCGTGGCACCGACGGTGGCGAGGATCTCGGTACGGGCGTTGAGCATGCCGAGCTGCCATACGTCGACCCCCACGGCATGTGCGACGGCGACCAGTTCCCGGTGAAGGGCGGGCGCCCAGCGTCGTATCCCGTCCGCGGCCTCTTCCCCGTACGGCCTCAGCAGGGCGGGATCGACCCGTACGGCCTCGAAGAGCCGCTGGTATGCGGTGATGCTCGTCCGGATGCGGGCCGCGTCGGCGGTGCCGAGGGCGTGGCCGCGTTCCGTCGGGTCGGCGGAGTGGAGGTGGTGGCGGGCGATCACCGGGCGCTGCGCAGGATCGCGTCCCACATGACCTCGGCGGCGATGGAGCCGAGTCCCACGGAGTTCAGCGCGTGGGCGCCGACCCGGGAGGGCGTGGTCGGCAGGTCGACCTCGTCGGTGGTGAGGGTGAACAGGGTGTCGCCGTCGAGGCTGGTGTGGAAGGGCTGGATGCCGCGGTGCATGGATCCGTGGACCTGCCTGCCGAACTGCTCCAGCGCCCGGTCCTCCAGCCGTACGTTGGTGACCAGCACCGAGATGGTGGTGTTGCCGTGCATGGTGGTGGGGCCGTCGCCCGCGAACGCCTCCTCGTAGTCGAGGTGCGGCAGGCGCCTCGTCCCGGTGGCGGGGTCGTGGTTGCCGCGTACGACCGTGCCGTCGCGGTCCACGATGACGCCGACCGCGTTGACCACCGTCGCGGCCAGGATCTTGATGTCCCCGATCTGCCGGAAGGCCGCGCCCTGTCCGGAGAACTCGCAGCGCGACGAGTCGATCTTGCCGACCGAGGCGCTGATCCCGGCGCCGGCCCGGCCGACGGGGAAGCGGCCCGGCTCGGCCGTGCGCAGCGCCGCCCGGCCGAGGGCGGCGTCGGGGACGACCGCGTTGTGGCGCGTGCCGAAGTCGTAGATGATCGCGCCCGACACGCACTTCAGGTCGCTCCAGCCGACCCGGTTGTCCACCCTGGCCCGCAGTTCGTCCGCGACCCCGGCGCAGGCGCCGAGCCCGTACAGGGAGCCGCCCGACAGACAGATGGCATGGGCGAACTGCTTGTCGCCGTACGACAGGCCGATGGCGCCCCCGCGTTCGTCGATGGACATCCGGGCGCCCGCCGGGACGTGGACGACGGTGGTCCCGGTGGGGCCTTCCGCGTACTCGGCCGTGCCGATCTCCACGCCGGGGAAGTCGAACTCCACTGTGCCCTGTCCGGGGCTGGGCTGCGGGGTCAGGTCGAAGTCGTCGTTGGTTCTCGCCGGGCCGAAGGACGGGGTCGGGACGGTCCGTGCGGGGTGTCCCGTGCGGTCGGTCGCGGTCATAGCGTCTCCAGGAGCTGTCGTGAGTACGGGTGCTGCGGGGTGGTGTAGAAGCGGTCGGCGTCGGCGAGTTCGACGATCTCGCCGGCGCGCATCACCGCCACGCGGTGGGCGAGGTAACGCACCGCGGCGAGGTCGTGGGAGATGAACAGGGCGCCGAAGCCCTGCTCGGTCTGCAGGTCGCGGACGAGGTTGAGGATCTGCGCCTGCACGGAGACGTCCAGGGCGCTGACCGCCTCGTCGAGGACGATGAACCTGGGCCGGGTGATCAGGGCGCGGGCGATCGCCACGCGCTGGCGCTGGCCGCCGGAGAGTTCGTGCGGGAGCCGTTCGGCGAAGGTGGCGGCCAGTCCGACCCGGTCGAGGATGCGCAGGACGGCCGGGTGGTGCGTGCGCAGTCGGCCGCCCACGGCGGCCGAGAGTGGTTCGGCCACCGAATCGGCCACGGTGAGGCGGGGGTTGAGGGACCAGTGAGGGTTCTGCAGGACTGCCTGGATCGCTCCGGCGGGGGTCCGTCTGCCCGGCGGGGCTCCGAGAAACCGGACGGAGCCGGTGGTGGGCCTGCGCAGGCCGAGGGCGACAGAGCCGGTGGTGGTCTTGCCCGAGCCGGATTCGCCGACCAGGCCGAGGGTCTCGCCCGCGGCGATTCGGAAGGTGACGCCGTCCATCGCGGTGACGGTGTGGCGTCGGCCGGACCTGAACACGACGCCGACGTCGGCGAGTTCGAGCACGGGCTCGTTCATCGGGCCTCCTCCTGTCCGGTCGGTGGAGATACGGGTACGGGTACGGGTGTCCCGCCCGGGTGATGGCACAGCACCGTCCGTCCCGCGACCGTGCGGAGCGCCGGCCGTGTCGTGGCGCAGTCGTCGTCCGCCGAGGTGCAGCGCGGGGAGAAGACACAGCCCGGCGGGTCCTCGGTGAGGACAGGTGGCGTGCCGCCGATGGTGAGCAGCCGGGTGCCGTCCTTGGCGCGGGCGGGGTCGGCGGCCGACAGGGCTGCGGTGTAGGGGTGTTGGGGGGCGGTGAGGACGTCGGCGGTGGTGCCGTCCTCGACGACCCGGCCGCCGTACATGACCGCGATGCGGTCGCACCAGCGGGCGACACCGCCCAGGTCGTGGCTGAGCCACAGCACGGTGGTGCCGTGTTCGGCGGCGAGGGTGAACAGCAGCCGCAGGACCTCCTCGCGGACCTGGCTGTCGAGCGAGGCGGTGGGTTCGTCGGCGATCAGCAGGGCCGGTCGGCGGGCCATGGCCATCGCCACGACGACGCGCTGGGCCATGCCGCCGGAGATCTGGTGCGGGTAGAGCCGCAGCACGCGTTCGGGGTCGCGGATCAGGACGCGTTCGAGCAGCGCGACCAGGTCGGCCGGCTTGTCGCGCAGGGCCAGCCGGAGCTGTCGGCCGATGCGCAGGGTCGGGTCGAGTGCGCCGACGGGGTCCTGCGGCACGAAGGCCAGACGCTCGCGGCGGAGCCGGGCGATCCGGTCGGGCGGGAGGTCCAGTACGGACTCGCCGTCGATGAGGACCCGGCCGCGAGGACAGGTGGTGGCCCTGGGCAGCAGTCGTCCGGTGAGCAGTCCGAGGGTGGACTTGCCCGAGCCCGACTCGCCGACGATGCCGACCCTCTCGCCGCGTCCGACGGTCAGGGTGGCTCCGTCGAGAGCGCGGACGACGCGGGAACCTGTGCGGTACTCGGCGACGACGTCGTCGATCACGAGCAGTGGTGTGGTCTCGGCGGTCATACCAGGGACCTCGTCTCCCGGGGTTCGAAGCGGTCGCGCAGGCTGTCCCCGATGAGGTTGATCGCCATGATCGCGGCGACCAGGACGACGCCGGGGGCGACGATCAGCCAGGGGGCGCCGACCATGTAGAGGCCGCCCTCCTGGATCAGCAGTCCCAGGGAGGCGTCCGGCAGCTGGACGCCGTAGCCGAGGAAGCTCAGGCCGCCCTCGACGAGGATCCCGACGGACAGGGCGTAGGTGCCCTGGACGGCGACGGTGCCGGCGACGTTGGGCAGGATGTGCCGGAGCATGATCGTCGGGGCGCGGACGCCGCTGATCCTGGCGGCGGTGACGAACTCGCGGCGGGCGACCGCGCGGGCGGCGGTGCCGACCATGCGGGTCATCAGCGGGACGGTCACCAGGACGATCGCGGCCAGTGCCGCCGTTCGGCCGGGGCCGAGGACCGCGGCGACCAGGACGGCCAGCACGATGGCGGGGAAGGAGTAGAGCACGTCACCGACGCGCAGGATCAGTTCGGCGGTACGGCCGCCCCGGTAGCCGGCGATCACGCCCAGCGCGGTGCTGATGAGCGCGGTGCAGGCGACGGCCAGACAGGACAGCAGGAGCGTGGTGCCGATGCCCTGGAGGAGGCGGGGCAGCAGCGAGCGGCCGAGGTTGTCGGTGCCCAGCGGCCATCCGGCTCCCGGGGGCATCAGCCGCGGGCCCACGATGGCGTCGGGCCGCCCCCCGACTCCGGCGAGCCGGCCCGCCAGGGTGACGAGGAGCAGGACGCCGAGCACCCGTACGGCGCCGCGGAACAGGCCGTCGTACGAGCGCATGGCCAGCGCGCGGCGCAGGCGCACCGTTGTGGCCCTCATGACGCGACCCTCTTCCCGGCTGTGCCGATCCGCGGGTCGATCAGCCCGCTGACGAGGTCCACCAGCAGGTTGGTCGTGATGAACACGGTCGCCGCGAGGAGCACTCCGGCCTGGACGACCGCGTAGTCGCGGCGGTCGAGACCG
Organism: Streptomyces sp. NBC_01451; assembly: GCF_036227485.1. Classification (NCBI taxonomy): domain Bacteria; kingdom Bacillati; phylum Actinomycetota; class Actinomycetes; order Kitasatosporales; family Streptomycetaceae; genus Streptomyces; species Streptomyces sp. NBC_01451. Next base: position 9,871,947 of record NZ_CP109479.1, on the reverse strand, counting down.
TCCACGAGGTACGAGCCGAGGCCGGGGACGTTGAAGAGCCGCTCGACGATGACCGTGCCGCCCAGGAGGTAGGCGCTGAGGGTGGCCACCAGGGTGAGGACGGGGACCGCGGCGTTGCGCAGGACGTGGTGGCGCACGATGGATCCCTTCGGTTCGCCGCGGGCGACGGCGGCGGCGATGTGCGGTTCGACGAGCACGCCGAGGACCGCGTCACGGGTGGTGCGGGCGGTGGCGGCGACGCAGAACACGGCGAGGACGCAGGCGGGCAGGAACAGGGAGCCGACGGAGCCGAGCACGTCCTGCGACCAGGGCACGTAGGTGCCGACGGTCAGGCCGAGGCTGTAGCGGGTGAACAGGAACACCACCAGGCTGCCGAGCACGAACTCCGGCAGGCTCATGCCGAAGGCGCTGACCAGCCGGCCCGGCACTCCCCCGCGCCCGCCGCTCTCCCGGGTGCCGGTGTACACGCCGAGCGGGATGCCGATGAGCACGGTGAGCGCGAGGGCCAGTGCGGTGAGGGTCACGGTGACCGGCAGTCGGTCGCCGAACTCGGTGGCGACCGGGGTCCGGGCGGCCAGGGAGGTGCCGAAGTCGCCCTGCACGGCGTTGCGCAGCCAGTACAGGTACTGCTCCGCCACCGGCCGGTCGAGTCCGAAGCGGGCTGCTGCGGCGGCCTTCTCCGACCGGGTGGCCAGCGGTCCGAGCACCAGGTCGGTGTAGCTGCCGGGCATCGCGCGCACCGCCGCGAAGATCAGCACCGAGACGCCGAGCAGGGTGAGCAGGGCGGCGGCGGTCCGGCCGAGGAGCCGGCGGATGTGGTCCATGGCAGCGGCTACTTCGCGGCCGGGAGCGTGTACGAGGTGATGTCACGCAGGAAGTTGCCGTAGCCCTCGGCGGCTCGCAGGGTCGGGCTGACCTGGTCGGTGCGGTAGCCGATGACGGACGGGCGGGTCACCAGGGGCAGCATCTGGGCGGCCGTGTCGACCCGGGCGCACAGGCCGGCGAGCGTCTGGGTGCGGGCGGTGCCTTCGGGTTCGCCGGCCGCCTTGTCGATGAGCGCGTCGAGGGTCTTGTCGTCGTTCAGGAAGGTGCCGGAGAAGCCCGCGAGCACCGGGTTCCACCAGCGGGACACCATGGAGGCGTCCACGTATCCGGCGAACCAGCCGATGGCCAGGTCGAAGTCGGGCTTCGCGCCGAACACCCTGGCGCCGTAAGTGGTGTCGTCGTACTTCTGGATCTTCACGGTGACGCCGGACTTGGCGAGCTGCTGCTGGATCACCTGGGCGATCTGGCCGACGGCGGGCTCGGAGGTGTACACGGCGAGGCGGAGCGTCCCCGCCTTCTTCAGTGCGGCAGTGTCGGCGGTCTTGTTGGTCGCGGCGGGAAGCTTCGCGGGGTCGCAGGCGCCGGGCAGGACGCTGGGGGTGACACCGGTGGGCTGCGCCTGTCCGCCGAGGGCGACGGAGGCGATCTCGGTCCGGTTCAGGGCGCTGTTCAGCGCGAATCTGACCTTCTGGTCGGCGAGCGTCGAGTCGGGATTCTTGGAGTTCTGGATCAGGTAGTAGAAGTCGCTGTTCGCCTGGCTGACGACCTTCGCGTTCCGGGTACCGGTCAACTGGTCCATGGAATCGATGTTGTTGAAGTTCACGAAGGACGCGCTGCCGTTGCGCAGGGCGGCGAGGCGGGCCGCTTCCTGCGGCACGATCTCGATCTTCAGATCGTCGACGCGGACCTTCTTAGTCTCGCGGTAGGCGGTATTGCGGGTGAAGTTCCAGTACTGGTCCTGCTTGTGGTTCTTCACCACGAACGGGCCGGTGCCCAGCATTTCCTTCGCCAGGTCCAGCGAGCCGTCGTCGACCTCCTTCATGGGGAGGATCGCGGCCGGGGTGTTGGCCAGCGCCGCGAGGAACGGCGTGTACGCCTTGGCCAGTTCGACGGTGACCTCCTCCGGACCGGTGGCGGTCACGGACTTCACCGGGCCGAGCTGGGCGGCGTAGGCGGCCTTGGACTTCAGCAGGCGCTGGAGGCTGCCGACGACGTCGGCGGTGGTCAGGGTTCGGCCGTTGGAGAACGTCACGCCCTTGCGGAGGGTGAAGACGTAGGTGGTGGCGTCCGGCTGCTTCCAGGAGCTGGCCAGCAGCGGCTCGATCCCGAACTTGGGGTCGACGGTCACCAGGGGTTCGTAGACGAGCGACTCGATCGACCAGGAACGGGCGGTGGCGGCGGTCTGCGGGTCGAGGCCGCCGGCTTCCACGGAGTCGTAGTCGAGTTGGACGGTGAGCGGTCCTGTGCCCTCGAAGGACGCGTCGGACGCGGCGAGATAGCCGGACTTCGAGGCTTTCCGCGTATCGGCCGCGTCGGTTGCCGCAGGTGCGGAACACGATGCCAGGGCGCCCGTCAAAGCGACGGAACACCCGACGATGATCGCTGATCTTCGCATTCTCGGTCCTCCTTTTCGGAGAGTTTGCCGGATCGTTCCGGCATGTGCAGTGAAGTTAGCCTCGACACATATTGGTGTCAATGAATAGAGGAGAAATAAACCTACTGGAAACAAGGGCCCCGAGCTGCGGTTTCAGCAAGGCATGGGGAATTTCCGAACACCCTCAGGGAATCCGGAAAACATAATCCGAATATGTTTATGGGCGGGTGGAAGTCCGCACGTTCATCTCGATGGGAAGAGCGCGCACCGTACCCCGTGGCGTCTCGCCGGACAGGATTTCGCAGAGCAGCCGGGCGCATTCGGCGCCCATGGCCCGCGGGCGGAGGTCGACCGCGGTGATGGGTGGTTCGGCCGTCCGCATGGAGGAGCTGTCCACGCAGGAGGCGAGGAGGAGGTCGCGGCCCACCGTCCGTCCGGCGGCGCGCAGTTCGGGCAGGATCGCGGCGGCGGCGCCGTCCGCGGCGCACACGATCGCGTCGATCTCGGGCGCCTCGGCGAGCATGTCCCGGACCGCGCCCTGCAGCACGTCGGGCGGGGAACCGAACGGCGCCTTGCGGACGAGCTTCGGTGCGCCGCGCGCGGCGCACCAGCGGGCGTGGGTCAGCTGCAGCGTGGTGGCCCAGTCGGAGGTGGTGTCGGAGGCGATGAACGCGGGGCGCCGGGCACCGGCCTCGTACAGGTGGTCCAGGAGTCCCGTCATCGAGGTCTCGTGGTCGGACCAGATCACCCCAGTCGGCTGCCGGTCTCCGACGTACCGCTCGGCCGTGACGACCGGCAGCCCGCTGTTCATCAGCTGCTCGACGACGGGGTCCTCGGCCACCGGGTCGCACAGCACCAGCCCGTCCACCTGTGGGACGGCGCCGCTGTGCGGCAGGTGTCCGGAGGACAGCAGGGTGACGTTCAGACCGGCGCGAGCCACCTGTTCCGCCACGCCGAACACGAACGACATGTAGTACTCGGCGCTGGTCAGGAACTCCGGGATGTGCAGGGCGATGGTGTCGGTCACCGAGGTGCGCAGGCTGCGGGCGCTGCGGTTGGGCGCGTATCCCAGGCGCTCGGCGGCCTCCAGCACCGCCCGGCGCGTCGGGCCCGACACCCGGCCGTGTCCGCGCAGCGCGTCCGACGCCGTGGTCTTGGAGACCGCCGCCTCCCGTGCCACGTCGGCGATGGTCGGCGGGGTGTCGGGTCCGGGCAGCACGGTCGGAATCCTAGACGACATCGCAGGTCACCATCCGTACCTCAGTACGTCGTCGAGGGCCTCGACGAACACGTCCGCGCTGTCGCGGGTCAGGCACAGCGGCGGCTTGATCTTCAGTACGCACTGCCGGTCGGAGGTCGGCTGCATGATCACGCCGAGTTCACGCAGCCGCTCGCAGATCGCCGCCGTCTCCTCGGTCGCGGGCTCCAGCGTCGTACGGTCCCGCACGAACTCCACACCCAGGTAGAGCCCCGAGCCGTGCACCGCCCCGATCAGCGGGTGCCGGTCGGCGAGTTCGACGAGCCGCCCCTTCAAGTAGCCCCCGACGTCACGGGCGTTGGCCTGAAGACCCTCGTCACGCAGGGCGTCGAGGACGGTCAGGCCGACCACGGAACTGACCGGGCTGCCGCCGGAGGAGGAGAAGAAGTAACCCTGGGTGCGGTAGGCGTCGGCGATGTCGCGGCGGGTGATCACCGCGCCCAGCGGATGCCCGTTGCCCATCGCCTTGGCCACGGTCACGATGTCCGGCACCACGCCCTGCTGCTCGAACCCCCAGAAGTGCGTCCCGAGCCGGCCGTAGCCGACCTGCACCTCGTCGGCGATACACAGCCCTCCGACGGCGCGGGTCGCCTCGTAGACGTGTTCCAGGTAGCCGTCCGGGAGTGCCATGCCGCCGGCGTTGCCGTAGTACGGCTCGCACAGGAAGGCTGCGGGCGGAGTCCCGCGCCCGGCGAGTTCCGCGATCCGGGCGGCGGCCTCGGGGCCGTACCGCCACGCCTGCGCACCCCGGTGGCCGCCCCGGTAGGAGTTGGGAGCGGCGACCGTGTGGACCCAGGGCGGCCTGGACGCAAGGGCGTTGGGATTGTCCGCGACGGACGTCGAGACGGCGTCGCTCGCGTAGGTCCAGCCGTGGTACGCCTCCTCGACGGCCACCACGTCCTGCCGTCCGGTGGTCGCCCAGGCCAGTCGCAGCGCGAGGTCGACGGCCTCGGAGCCGCTGTTCACCAGGAAGACGGTGTCCAGGCCGTCGGGCAGCAACTCGGAGATGCGCTCGGACAGTTCCACCACCGAGGCGTAGTGGAAGCGGGAGTTGGTGTTCAGCCGCCGCCACTGCCGGTGCACGGCGTCACTCAGGCCGGGGTGACCGTGACCGAGGATCGTCACGTTGTTGAGCATGTCGAGGTAGCGGCGACCGCGGGTGTCGACCAGGTGGTGCCGCCAGCCGAGTTCGATGCGGGGCGGGGCGTCGAAGTAGTGCTCCTGGACGGTGGCGAAGGAGCGCTCGCGCCGCGCCAGCAACTCCCCGTCGGTTGCCGAATCCTGGGGTTCTCCGGATTCCCGGCCGGTCAGCAGTGCGGTCGGGTCCGGGCACAACTCCAGCCATCCGGCGGCGAGTTCGGACTCGGCGAACCTTGGTGCTCGCCCGTCCGTCACCCGGGACAGCTGGACTCCCAGCGTATGGACGCCGTTTCGGCCGGCCACCGTGCCGAGGCGCTGCCCGACCGCGACCGGACCGGTCGCACCCTCGCGGTCGACGCCGTCCAGGACCAGGTCCGGCCCGGCCCCGCCGAGAGCCTTGAGGGTCAGCCCGTCGCCGGCGTGCCGGGTGACCGTTCCGGACCAGGGCGCCCGCACCTCCAGCGGCCCGGCGACGTACAGCTCCACCCCGAGCGCGCAGGTGCCGCCGTCGGTGTGCGCGCGCGTCATCCGGAACTCCCCGTGCCGGGTCCGTACCGCCGCCCGTCCCGCAGCCAACGCGTCGGCGGCGAGCGCCGGTTCGGCGTCGGGCTCCAGCCAGCGGCCCGAGTGCAGATCGTCGCTGAGCGCCGACAGGTCGAGGACGTGCACGTCGTCCGGCAGCCCGGGCAGCAGCCGGCCTCCGGTCACGGGAGCGGTGCGCGCCGGCGGACGGCCGAGGGCGTGCCGCAGCTGGGCCGCCATGACTTCCGCGGGGACGGACACCGCGGCCTCGAACATGGCCCACTCTCGGTCGAGTGCGGCCGAGGCATAACGGTTCTCCGGGTCCAGGAGCGTGTCGTACTGCCCGCTGACCACCATGACGGCCGACCGCAGCACGACCAGCGGCCACAGCACGGCCGTCTCCTCGTCCGAGAGCGGGCGGACCGCGTGGAACGCCTGTACGGCGGGCAGCACCGACGCCGGTCCCGTGCCGTGGTGGTGCAGCACGGAGGTACAGGTGACCGCGAGTTCCGCCACCGTCCAGCCGGGACCCAGATCCCCGAAGTCGATCACCCCGACCGGGTGGGGGCGCCCGTCGGCGGTCGTCTCGCAGACCACGTTGTTGTCGGTCACGTCGCCGTGGATCACCTGCACCGGCAGCGCGTCGGCGTGCGGCTCGACCAGCGCGTACGCGGTGCGAGCAGCCCGCAGGACCCGCTGGGCGCGCATCTGGTCGGACAGCCGCGGGGCGAGTTCCTCGATCACCGCGGGCGCGTTGCGCAGATCCCACAGGCGGGTCCGGTCGTGCTCCGCCTCGTCGGGTTCCACCGCGTCCCGTTCCACCACACCATGCCCCGCCCCGCCGGGTTCTGCCGCGTCGAGTTCCGCGAGCCCGGCGACGACTCGTCCGGCGAGTTCGCCGAGCCGGGCGACGACCTGGGGGGCGAGATAGCGACTGTCCATGATCGGTTCACCGGGTACGTACTCCAGCAGCCGGCAGGCGAGGGCCGCGCCGTCCACGGTGAGCCACTGGACCGCCGAGCCGTCCACACCGGCGAGGGCCCGGGGCAGCCGCAGCCCGGGCAGGACGGCCGTCAGACGGTCGACCGCCGCTCCCTGCGCGTACAGGAGGGCCGGATCCGAGGCGGGGTTGGCCAGCTTGAGGACGTAGTCGCCCGTCTCCGTGCGGACCCTGTAGTTGCGGTCCTGCTGGCTGCCGAGATCCTTGAGGGTGCCGCGCACGCCGAACCGTTCGGCGAGCAGGGTCGTCAGATCGGCCTCGTCGACCGAGGGGAAGCGCGGGGGATGGCTCATGGAGGGCTCCACCTCTGCTTGCCGGAACGTTCCGGCAACCGTAGGGCCGGCATCTCGGGCACGTCAATGCCCAACGCGCCCGAAATAAGCGACTTCACACCGAAGTATCCGAACCATCTTTCAAAAAAATTGAAAACTTGTCCCAGGTAGGGCCAGCGTCACCTCTGCCCGTCATGTGGCCCTTTCCCTGGGCCTGCTCCCCCAGTCCGCGGAGGCTCCCGAGGCCCCGGAGTCGGCCGCCCCGCTCGTCCTGCCCCTGGGACGGCGCCGCACACCGCGGGGCTAGCTCCCGCCGGCGTCCCGCTCCGCCTTGTGCCTGCGCCATGCGGCGGGCAGTTGCTGCACCTCCAGCAGCCAGTTCAGGTAGTCGCGCATGTTGCGGATGCGCTCGTGGGCGGGACCGCCGGGAGTGGTCCGGGCGAGCGCCCTGGCGGCGAGCTCGCTCTGGCTGCGCAGGTAGGTCTGCTCCTTGTCCAGGAACCCGGCCCAGACGTCCTCGTCCATGACGTAGTAGTGGGCCCGGTCGTCCGGACGCCGCACCAGCCGTACGAAACCCCGCGCGACGAGACTCCGGGTGTAAGTGGACACCGACCCGCGGCTGGCCCCGGCCGCCTCGGCCAGTTCCTCCGCCGACACACCCTCGGTGGCATCACTGACCATCAGGTGGGCGGCGATACGACCCTCGATACGTGAGGACCCCATGCTCTGCCAGTAGTCGGCGAAGCTCTCCACGAACCAGTCGGGGAAAGCCCCCTCGTCGCGCTCGTGCTTCTCGTCCTCGGGCCCGCCACCCTGCGGTTCCACTGCGCTGCCTCCCCGGCACGTGATCTTCAGGGGAGCCTAGGGAACCTGCCCCGGCAGGGCAAACGACAGGACGGGGAATGCATCGGCCGACCCCGGTGGCCCTCGGCACGGTTCCAGGCGAGCCGCACAACTCCCCCGACCCGCAAGGCCGTTCTCATTTCACGGGCCAGTCGCACAGCACTCTTGATCGTCCGCCGAGCGGCGCTAGGCTCTCGTGACCATGGGGATGAGGGAACCGGACCGCAGGCCGCGGGCATGGCACGACGGGCCGGTCAGGCGTCGTGCAGCCGCGTGTCTGCTGACCGGGGCGGGGCTGGCCGTTCTGGGCACGGTGTTCGTCGTACTGCCGGGGGTGGTGGTCGACCACGACCTCGCCGGGGCGAGCGTCGCCGCACAGGATCGGCTGAAGGCGGTCAACGACGTTCGTACGACGCTTCTGCAGGTGGTCGGCGGCCTCGCCGTGCTTTTCGGAGCGTATGCCACCTGGCGGCAACTGCGGGTGAGTCAGGACGGTCTGCGCGCCACCCAGGAGGGGTACGTCACCGACCGATTCAGCCGGGCCGTCGACCAGCTCGGCAGCGACAAGCTGGATGTGCGCATCGGCGGGCTGCACGCGCTGTGGCGGATCGCGGAGCAGTCGGCCCGCGACCGGGCGGCCGTCATCTCCATCCAGGCCGCGTACCTGCGTACGCACCTGCCCTGGCCGCCCGCCGGGCCGCAATCGCCGACGGCGGACACGCCCATCAACGACGTCCCTCCCCTGGAGACTCGCGCCGCCGACGCCCAGGTGGCGCTGACCGCGCTCGGCGTGCTGTGCCAGCACCGGGAGCAGTCCTGGGTCAATCTCAGCATCACCGACCTGCGCCGGGCCGACTGCGACGGCCTGTGGTTCCCCGAGGTCAACTTCGACCGCGCTTGTATGGAGGCGGCAGGCCTCTACCGCGCCAATCTGACCCAGGCGTCGCTGGTCTCGGTCAACCTGCGGCACGCCGACCTCACGACCGCGATTCTGCGCCGGGCTCGCTGCGTCCTGTCCGACCTGCGGGCCGCGAAGCTGGTCGAAACCGACTTGTGTGACGCCGACTTCACCGACACCGACCTGCGCGAGGCAAACCTGCGTAAGGCCGACGCCCGCGGCGCGGTCTTCCACCGCACCGACCTCCGTATGGCCGACCTGCGCGGCACCGACCTGAGCACCGCCGGCCTTGTCGAAGCACGGCTGACCGGCGCTCTGGCCAGTGAGCACACCCGATGGCCCACCGACTTCGACCACACGGCCGCCGGAGTCGTCGACACCGATGACCCCGGACCCGAGCCCTCGCCTCTGCTCCAGCCGCCCGGGGTGACGTGGCACGCACCGGCACTGCGGTCCGCTCCCTGACCGGACCACGCCGGTCAGGACTGCGACGGCCTCGGTCCGCCTGACTGCGTCACGGCTCCCCGGCGGCGACCTGATCCCGCAGAACCCCGGACCGACAGGCCGACAGGCCCCCAAGTCACCAAGTCACCAAGTCACCAAGTCACCAAGCAGATCCGAGAGTTCGCCTTGGCGCTGGTCGATCGATCGTCACTCCGCGTCTGTGCTCCGGGGCATGATGACGGCCGTGGACACCGGGATACTGGGAGACGTCTGGCAGCGGCTTCTCACCGACCCTCGCAAGTCGTGGGTTCTGTTCGAGCATGGCGCTTGCGTCGTGCCGACCGTTCCGGACGGAGAGCTCGCCGAACAAGCCACCACCATCCTGGAACAGTTCGGTCCGGCGCGTGCCGGATCGAGGTCAACCACACCCGCCGCCCCGACCCTGCCTCTGCCGGATCCCGGCTCCTCACCCAGGTGCTCGTGCCGCGAGTTCAGCCGGGCGCCGAACCTGGAATATCGAGGGAATCTCACGGACGGCAAGATTCCTCGTTTGTCCCGTCTGGCGTACAACCTTCCATTGTTGCGGGCCGTCTCACCCGGTGTCGGAGTTATGCGGCCAAGCACGACCAAGGGGGGACATGATGCGAGGTATCAGAGCGGCAATGGCGGCGCTCGCGCTCGCGGGAGCCATGCTCGGGACGGCGGCGAGCACTGCGGGCGCGGCCTCGGCGGAGGGCTCACGTGCGGCGGCGGCCTGCCCGACGGGCTGGGGCAGCGGTGCCAAGGGTGGCGCCGCCACGGGAGCCGATCACCTGGTGGACGTCCGGACCGGACAGCACGAGTGCTACGACCGCATCGTGTTCGACGTACCGGGCGGCGGCCAAGTCGACTACAACGTCCAGTACGTGGACCGGTTCTACGCGGACCCCTCGGGCCAGTACATACCGGTCGCAGGCGGAGCGATCCTCGACATCCGCGTCGGCGCGTGGAGCTTCGACCTGGAGGCCGGCGTACCGACCTACCCGGGCAAGGTGGGCAAGCCCCTGCCCGGCGTGAACATCAGCGGGTACAGCACCCTCCGGGACACGCGGTTCGGCGGCACCTTCGAGGGCCAGACACAGGTCGCTCTCGGTGTGCGTGCCCGACTGCCGTTCCGCGTGCTCCAGTTGGACGACCGGGTCGTGGTCGACGTGGCCCACAGCTGGACGAGCTAGGCCGACCGCCGCGCCGGGATCGATCTGCGGGGCTCGCCCACGGGGCGGTTTCGGACCCGCTGGATCTTCGTCGTGCGTGACGCGAGTGCAACCGCCAGCCCAGGAATGGAAGTTCATCGGGCCGTACCTGCCGATCGGCGAGTACGGCCCGTACCCCGGGCAACTGCGACAACAGACCGGAGGCACGTTCCGGCGGTTCAGGACCGGCGGACGGTGGCGGGAGATGCCGCTCGGGTTCGTCGCCGGCAGAGGTCGCCGGCTTGGGCCGCGGAGAACCGGCACATGGCGAAGCCGTCGGCAAAGAGCACGCCGCGTCGTACCAGTTCACGGATCATCACGCCCGTTGCGGGCCGTGCCGCTCCCGCCTACCGCTTCTTCCTCGCTCGGTAGTTGGCGTTGGGGATGACCACACCGGTGAGCAGACGGTCGGGGCCGACCTGCCAGGCCCTGATGATGGCCTCCGGAGGTGCGTGGTCGCCTTTGACCCGCGCCCCGTCGATCTCGTAGACCCAGTCCTCGCCAGGCTCGCCGTGCAGGGCGGCCTTGACCAAATCGTCAGGCACGTCGATGCCCGCCCGGTCGGCCGCCTCCATCGCGGCGATCCGCCACTGGAGCGCGTCCCGCGTTTCTTCCCAGCCCAGGCCTTCCGCTATCGCGAGCGATCGCCGGTAGCAGTCCGCGGCCTCGGCGAACCGGTCCTGGACGCGCAGGACGAGCGACATGCCGGTCAGGGCGCGCATCTCGCCGGGCAGGTCGTCGAGCCGCCGGTAGGCGTCAAGGGCCTCGGTCAGGCAGGCGGACGCCTCCTGCAGCCGGTCCGCCGACCGGTAGACGTCCCCGGCGCGCACGAGGACGGCGGCATGGTCGGCGAGTTGCGCCGGACCTGCCGCAGCTTGCCGCCCGCTTTCCTCGATCAGTTTCTCGACGTCTCTGACTTCCCTGCGCAACTTTCTGTGCATTCGCCATCCTTGTCGGTCTCCGGCTCTCAGGGTCCTCGGTGCACATACGCCGCCCAGTCCACCGGGTGGGTCCGTTCCCGCACTTCGTCGAGCGCGTCGTGCAATGCGCGCGCCGCACTGTCGGCGTCCAGTTCGCCGCCGCGGGACAGCCGGGAGTAGACCGCCTCGGCAGTCTGTGCGGCGCGCCGGTCCTCGATGTGCCACTGGGTCGCGACCACGTGGCGGTAGCCGACGAGTTGCAGGACCGCCGACAGGTGGAGTGCCTCGTCTGCGAGCCGGCCGCTGCCCAACGTCGTCATGCAGGCTGACAGGTACGCCAACTGCGCCCCCTCCAGGTGCTGGTCGGCGAGGTCGAGGACGGTCAGCGGCCCGTCCGACAGGACGATCCCGGTGTACAGGGGCCGCTCGGGGTCAGGCTGCGTGTGCCCGGCCAGATGCAGCCACGAGTGCTCGGCCAGCGCCCGCAGCACCTCGGTGCGGGTTGCCTGTGGACCGGTCCGGATGGTCAGCCGCTCGGGCGGAACCACGGCGGCGAGCCCCGCGACCTCCTGGCGCACCTCGGGCAGCGTGGGCTGGCGCCCGTCTCCTTCGGCCACTCCGACGGCCAGCACGCGGGCGGGTGCCCTGTCGCGGTCCTGGCGGGCCCGCAGCAGCGCGCCGAGACCGGAGGCGTAGGAGGGCACGACTCGTCCGGGCACGGACCTGGCCGGATCCTCGCCGGAGCCGTAGTGGCCGGCCGCGTGCACCGGCAGGAACGTCAGTGGTCCCGTCGGGCACCACCACAGGCGTGGCAGCGGTTCCCCCGGCGTGCCGGTGAACCCCAGTGCGTCGAGCACGGGCTCGGTGACCGTGTCCCACAGCCAGGCCAGCATGTCCACGAGTTCCTCGCGGAAGCGCTCGCGCACGAGGAAGTCCTCGGGGCCCCTGAACTGGGCGGCGTAGGACAAGGACTCCAGGTAGGTGTTGCACCTCTCCAGTACGGACTCCTGGCTCAGCCCGGACAGGGGCACCACGGTCACCCGCCCGTCCGACACCACCAGCGCGTCGCAGCGGCTCTCGGCGATGTTGAGCCACACGACGGGTCCCTCGTCCGCGGCCGGGTACAGCCGGTCGGCGGGAAGGGGGGCCAGGAAGTCCGTCCATCCCGGGAGTCCGCGCACCTCCCGCAGTGTGGCGTCCCAGAGCCTGCTGAGCCGCGTCCGCTCCCCCTCGTCCACGGTGCCGCCGTCGAGTCCCTGGCGCGCCGTGTGCAGCCGGTCCACCAACTCCGGCTCGGTAACGGCCAGTTCGGACAGGTCGGACCGCAGACGCAGACTCTGGCCCCAGAGCACCGAAGTGCCCTGTTCGAGCATCTCGACCGCGTGCTCCGGCCTGCCCAGGTTCACGGCGACGGCCGCCGCCACGCACGCCACGCCGCGTACGTCGTCCAGCGCCGATTCCCGGCTGGCCCGGTCCAGGCCGTGCCAGACGATGACCGGGAGCAGGTCCACCGCCGTGTGCAACGCGGCCAGGGCCGTGTCGGCATCACCCAGGTGTTCGGCAGCACCCGCCCAGGCGAGCGCCATCGTCAGCCGCAGCTTCGGCGCCACGGTCGTCGAGGACGCGACGGCGCGGAGCACGTCCAATGCCTCGGCCAGGTCGGCGCCGTCGCCGTCACGGTCGTGCCTGCTCCGCAGGACGTTGTTGAGGTTGGCCAGATGCCGTCCCTTCGCCGGGTCGTGCGGCGGGGTGAGGTCGACCGCACGGCGCACCAGGATGATCGCCTCGTCCAGATCCGCGTCGTTCCCGGCACGCAGGAAACGGTCGTGCAGGGCGGACGCCAGGTTGGACAGCAGGATCGCCCGGGCCAACGGATCACCCGGGTTGTGCTCGATGCCCTGCCGGAAGAGCCGGACGGCTCTGTCGAGATCGCCCGGGTCGCCGGATCGTTCGAAACGTGCCTGCAGGAGGATGCCGAGGTTCGACCGGACGTGTGCGTATGCGGAGTGGCCGGCGGCCAGGTGTTCGACGGACATTTCGGCGGTGTGGACGGCCAGGTCGAGGTCGGCGTCCTCGTCGGTCCGGAGGAAGTGCAGACGCAGGGCCATGGCGAGATTCGCCATCCGGGTCGCCCAGTCCGGATCCTGGACGGCGGTCTTGTTGACCGCCTGCCTGCTCGCCTTCAGTGCCTCGTCCAGATCGGTGACCGCACGTGTCCGGTCGTACCTCGCGACCAGTAATCCGCTCAATTCGTCGAGCAGGTTCGCCAGTTCCGCGGCAGCCGGATGCGCGGTGATCAGCAGACGGGTGAGTGCGATCGCCTCGTCCAGGTCCTCGGGCGTGGCGCTCAGCCGGTGGCGGCCCAACAGCCACTGCCGCAGTCTGCCGGTGACTTCGGCCCAGTGCGGATGGCCGGCGGGGAAGCCCTGTTGGGCCCGTCGGCCGGCGGCTACGGCGTCGTCCAGGTCCGCGGACCGCCCGGCGAGTTCGTACCGCGTGACCAGAGCCTCAGCGAGGCGCATCACCTCGGCGGGGTCGGCGACCGGGCCCGCGCTCAGTGCTCGCTGCCGCGCCACGACCTCGTCGAGTCGGGCCGGATCGATGGCCGGACGCGATGCCGGAGACGACGGACGCGCCCCAACTCCCGCGCGCGGCCGTCCAGTCAGTCGTGCCACCCAGTCGCGCACACAGATCATATTGCCATCACCACTCACTACAATGGCGAGGTTCCACGCAAGCGGGGAGGACGAGGGTGATACCGAGCGAGCCGGCCGCTGCCGTGAGAGCCGATGTGCCCTACGAGGCAACCACGGCGTTCCGGTGGACCGAACGCGCCTTCCACCTGATCGAGTCCGGAGGGATACAGACCGGCGTGGTCGTCGGCGAGGGAGTGGTGACGGCGACCGTCGGCGGCCCGTGCCCGCGTTGCGGTCACCAGTTCGTCGACCGGCAGGTCGGCCAGGCGGTCACCGCGGTGAGGGGCGGACACGGCAGGGACCCTCTGCCGCGAACCGTGGTCATCGATGTCAGTTGTGGCTGCGGCGAGCTCCACGCGGGCGCCCCCGGGGAAGTCACCGGCTGCGGCGTCGCCTTCCGGGTCCAGTTGGTGCTCGACGCGGGCAGTGACGCGGCCCGGCCGGACGAAGCATCCCCATGAGCGTGCCACCACGCTACCGGGCCCAGTTGCCCGACCGACCGCCCACACCGTTCGATCTGACCGAACGGGCCGAGTTCGAGCGGCTCATCGACGAATCGCTCCCCCGCGTACAGGACAGCGCGGAGAAGTGGCGCAACGGCCTTGCCGCGTTCATCACCCTGGTGACCACCGGTTTCGTGATCAAGGGACGGGATGTGGTCGGCGACGTGCCCGTCGGCTGGCGGATCGCCATCACGACGCTGGTCGCGCTCGGCCTCGCCTCCAGCGTGATCGGGCTGTGGCAGGCGCTCGCGGCCCAGGCCGGTGGTCGCTCGCTGACGCTGACCCTGGCCGACGTCCACGAACGGTACGGATCGGTCCGCGCTCTCCGGGTCGCCGCCGCCCGCAACGCCGGGGCCAGGCTCGACATCGCCCGGGCCGCCGTGGCCGCGGGCCTGCTGTGCCTGCTGGCAGGGGTCGGCCTGACCTGGTGGGCCCCCGCCCCCGAAGCCGCAGGCCCCCCGACCGCCTACCTGAAGGTCGAGCACGGCTCGACGGCAACCTGCGGCGTCCTGCGATCGGCCGACGGCGGGATGCTCCGGCTCGCCGTGGCGGGAGCGCACAGCACCGCCGTCATCCCGATGGCGCAGGTGAGCAACATGTCCGTGGTCGCCGCCTGCGGCTGAGAGGGCAATTCACCTGACGCAAGATCCGTCACATCCGGGCCCGTCCGGGCTATTGACGTGCCTACGACAACGGTGGCTTGATGAACGATACGCAAGTGTGGGAGCGCTCCCACACCCGCGTCCCGCACCCCCGCTCCCGCCCCACTCCGGGAAGGACACCCCGTGCGCAGCAGACACCACCACCCCCTCCTCGCCGCTTTCCTTGCCGCCCTGTTCACCTTTGCCGCCGGGTTCGGCCTGGTCGGCGCCCCGTCCGCCGCCGCCGCGACTCCGGTACGGATCATGCCGCTCGGCGACTCCATCACGGGCTCCCCGGGCTGCTGGCGCTCCCTCCTCTGGAACCAACTCCAGAACGCCGGTTACACCGACATCGACTTCGTCGGCACCCTGAACGCCCAGAGCTGTGCCCTCACACACGATGCCGACAACGAAGGGCACGGCGGCTTCCAGGCCACCGCCACCGCAGACCAGAACCTGCTGCCCGGCTGGCTGGCGGCGACTCGGCCGGACATCGTTGTCATGCACTTCGGCACCAACGACGTCTGGAGCAGCATCACGCCGGACACCATCCTCACCGCGTACACCAAACTGATCGGCCAGATGCGGGCCAGCAACCCGGCGATGAAGGTGCTGGTAGCCCAGCTCATCCCGATCAACCCGAGCAGTTGCGCCGAGTGCGCCGCTCGTACGGTGGCCTTCAACCAGCGCATTCCGGCCTGGGCACAGGGCATCACCACCGCGCAGTCACCGGTCACCGTCGTCGACCAGTGGACGGGCTTCGACACGGCCACCGACACTTACGACGGCGTCCACCCCAACGCCTCCGGCGACGCCAAGATGGCGGCCCGCTGGTACCCGGCGCTGTCGGCCCTGCTCACCCCGGGCGACCCGGGCGACCCCGGGGACCCCGGGAGCGGTGGCTGCTCGGCGGCCTTCCGGGCGGTGTCAGTGTGGCAGGGCGGCTACCAGGGTGAGGTGACGGTCACCAACACCTCGTCCACGGCGGCGATCTCTTCCTGGACGGTGACCCTCGCGCTGTCGGCGGGCACCCAGCTGACCCAAGTCTGGAACGGCGCGCTGTCCGGGACGACGGTCCGCAACGCCGGGTGGAACGGCACGGTGACGGCGGGGGCGAGCACCACCTTCGGCTTCCTGGCGAGTACGCCGGCCGGGGCAGGCGCGCCGTCGGCGACGACCACCTGTTCGGCGTCCTAGCCTGTCCCTTCAGCTCCGGCTTCGAACGTGCCTCGAACCTGACCCGCGTCTTGGCGGTTCAGTGGACGCGCGAGCGGCCTTCGCCCGATCCTGTGCTCCGTCAAGGGGCCAGAGGAACCAGCGCGAAGGCCGTGATCGTGAGGTGCCGCCGCTTCCTTACGATCGATGGCCGGCTCGAAGGAGCCTTCCCGATCGCGGGGTTGCCGATCCCGACCGGGCGGATGTCCGTCAGCACAGCTCTGGACCGAGTGCTGTTACGGGAGTTGCCGCCGTCCTCGCCCGCCGGATCACGCCTGTCACACCGGAGACGGCCGGTGGTCCCGCCCTCCAGGGCGGACCCCAGCACCGCCTTGGCCAGCCGCTTCAGCAGCTGACCTCGCCGGAAGGGGCGGCTCATTTCCGGGGAGCATGCTCGGTCAGCGCGATGCGGTTGCCCTCAGCCGTACCGTCGGCGAGCAGGACCGCCTTCGACCGTGTGGTGCGGCGCAGCGACCACGACAAGCCCCTCGCGCTGGGCAGGGTGCACGCCACTCCGCGAGATCCGGCATCAACCGGGTGTCCTGCTGACACGGGAAGAGCGCACTGTCCCGGTGGCGCTGACGCAGACGGAGGTCGCACCTGCGGGGGCTACGGGTGGTCGATCAGGCCGCTCTTTTCTCCGGTGGAGGCGAACCGATCTCCTTCGCCACGTCCCACACGCGTACTCCGTCCTCGTACCCCGCGGTGATGATCAACGGTGGGCCCTGCGCCGGCCGGACCTGGCAGGCGGCGCGTACGCAGCCGTGGCCGCTGAGGAGGCCGGCGAGGTCCATGCCCAGGCCGCCGGCGCGCTCGCCGGTGAACGGGTCCCACACAGCGGTGCCCGGTCCGTCCCCGCCGGCGACCAGGAGCGTGCGGCCCCCGGCTGCCGCCTGGCACAGGCCGTACACGGGCCCGACACCGGCGGTGAACGCCCTTACCTCCTGCGGTGCCTCCACGTCCCACAGTCTGACTACCCCGTCCCAGCCCGCGGTGGCGAGCAGGGTGCGGTCGCCGTCGGACACCTCGCACAGGGTCCACACGGAGCCGTTGTGCGCGGTCAGTTCCAGCACCGCGTGCCGGACTCGGCCTCACACAAGTTCACTGTGCCGTTGCCGTGCCCGGACGCGAGCCGTGTCCGCCCGCCCGCACGCACCTGACACAGGGCTAGGGTCCACCCCCTCTGGAGGCCGCCGGAGGCGATCCGCGGCCGCTGGCGACCGCCGAGGAGGCGGTGGCCGCGGCGGGTCTGAGCGTCAACTGGTGGGCGTCCATCGCTTGGTGTGTGCTCGGCTACGCGGCGCTCACCGCCGGTGACCCGGGTCGTGCCCGGGAGGCGGTGCTGCGTGCCGGCGGCCCCGGTCTGCGGAGGATGCAGCCCTCCATGCGTCCGCTGTTCCTGGAGGTCCTGGTGACCGCCGCCGTCACCATGGGTGACCTGGACGCGGCGAAGGGCTGGGCCGGCCGGGCCCACGAGGAGGCCGAGCGGCTCGATCTGCCCGTGCAGCGTGCCTCGGCCATGCGCAGCGCGGCGCAGATACATCTCGGTCTCGGTGACGACAGGGCGGCGGCGGACCTGTTCATGGCGGCGGCCGACGAGAGCGCCCGCAGCGGAGGGGTGTTCTGGGAGGCGTTCTCCCTGCTCTTCGGCGCCTCCCTGCTGGCGGCGGACCCGGGCGGTTCACGGCAGGGGCACACTGCCTGGCACCGGGGGCGGCGGCTCGCCGTGGCCGGGGGCTGCGGCATGCTGACCGGTCCTGCCGAGGCGGTCGGCCCGGCGGTGGCCGCCGCCGACGGGCCCGAGCACCGCCTCGCCGAACTGACCGCCCGCGAAAGGGAGATCGCCGACCTCGTCGCAGACGGTCTCACCAGCCCGGCGATCGCCGAACGACTCTGTCTGAGCCGCCGCACGGTCGAGACCCACATCTCCCGGGTCTACCGCAAGACGGGAGTCTCGTCGCGGGCAGCTCGGGCGGACCTGATGGCGGGGCGCACGCCGAGGCCTTCCCTGAGCGGACGAGCCACGCACACCTTGAGCCCGCGGCTACCGGGAGTCATGTATGTCAGCCACAGGTCGCAAGGCGCGAGACCGTGTGAGTGAGCGGCGGTGTTGGTGTGCCGGGTCAGGGCGGCGTTCAGCGCGCTCCGGCAGCGGTCACGGCGGGGGTGAAGGTCCCGGGCGGTGGGGGTGCCGCCGGTGGCGGTGTACACGTGGGATTGGGAAGCCGTATCGGTGGACGCCGATACGGCTTCCCGGTTGTTCGATGATGGTCGTGACGGTGGTCAGGACCTGGTCGGTGACGGGCTCGCGTCGGGTGAGGGTGAGGGTGAGCTGTTGTACGCGCGCTCGCAGTAGGGCCAGTCGTCGAAGTTCCCCGCCCGTTTCCACAGTCGGTGGGCCGCCTGGATGTTCCACTCGGGGTCCAGTGCCTCGCGTGGAGTTCCCCCGAGTTTGCTCAGGCGGGCGTCGGAGATCTGGAAGACGCCCCAGTTCCTGGTGCCGTTGGTGTTCGGCAGGATATGGAGCGGGTCGAGGAAGGACTGGCAGTCGGCGATCGCGACCGCGTGCTCGGGCTCCTCGGTGAACACCTGGCGCACGCGTTGCCTCACCTTCTCCGGGGACCAGCTCCGTACCCGTACTTTCGGGTCGTAGAGCGCCTTCTTGGTCTCCGTCCCGACCACTCCGTTGGCGTCGAGGCCGCGCAGCACCTGGAACGCGGTGACCCGGCGCAGGGTCTGCGGCCCGAAGGAACTGTCCACGTCGATGTCCGCACCCGCCTCGGAGAGCAGTCGTTGCACCTCCTGGACGCAGGCGTCGTGCTGTCCCATGGCGACCGGCTCCGCGCAGGCGGCGGAGAACAGCATCCGCCCGTCGTCCGTGCTGTCGGCGGACGCCTGTTGTCGCGTCGTCAGAGTCAGCCATGTTCCGCCTGCCACCAGGAGCAGGAAGCACACTCCGAGGACCGGGAGTGCCCGTCGACGCCACACACCGCCAGCCGGCACGTGCCCCGCCGCTTCCGCTGCCGCGGGCACCGCAGCCCCGTCCACCGCCGACACCTCGGCGGGGACAGGTAAAGGGCTGGGCGCCGAGGGTTCCGCCGGGCCGGCCGTGGCTGCCTCGGTGCGCGGTCGCGGGGCAGGGGCGGGATGAGCTTCGAGTGGGGGCCCGGCTTCCGGATCGGCTTCCGTTCCCGCCCCTGTCGCCGTGCCTGTACCCGTCTCCGCTCCGGTACCCGTACCCGTACCCGGTCCCGGAACTGCCTCCGGGCCCGCTTCCGGCTCCGACGCCACCGTGTTCCGGGCGCTCTCGGCCTCGCCGTCGCCGACGGGCATCCGGCCCATGTCGGCGACGGCCCATATCCGGTAGAGATGCCGGAGTTCGTCAGGGGCGGCTCCGCAGACCACGGCGAACCGGTGTACGGGGCCGTAGTCCTGCGGGACGTACGAACCCGAGCAGTAGCGGTGGAGGCTGGACCTGCTGCCGCCGGTGCGCTGAGCGAGGGCCTCGTAGCTGAGGCCCGACCGCTCCTTCAACGACCGCAGAAAGGCCGCGAATCTCTCCGAATCAGCGGTGGCTGTCACAGGTTACCCCTAGTAATCGGTCAGTCTGCGGTCGGGACCCTAGACCATTTCCGCCTCGTGCGCATCCCGTGTGCATGCCGTGCGCGTCCCGTGGGCATCCCAGCCGCGTCCCAGCGTCGCGGGAACCTCCCAGGCAGTCGCGGCGACGGCATCCCAGTCTCCCGTGACCTGCGGTTTTGCTTGCCCGGCCGGACCACGGTTGCCAGTGTCTGCAGCGATCACCGGGCACCGGCCCGGTGGCTCGTAAGAGAGGACTCCCATGAGCTTGCGCATGCGCTTCAAGCTGGCTGCCTGCACCGTCGGCGCCGTGGCCGCGGCGACCCTCGCACTGGGTACCACGCCGGCCGCCGCGAGCGGGACGTACAGCGGGCTCGCCTACATCGCCGGTGCCGGCACCTACACGGACGACTGGGGCAACGAGGGCATCCTGTCGACCAGCACCAACACCAACTCCAATGCCACCTGCCTGTGGCAGAAGATCCTGTGGGCGGACGGCTTCCTGAGCTCCACCTCGGACATCGACGGGCAGTTCGGTTCGGGAACCAAGGCGGCCACCGAGGACCTGCAGGACTACTTCAACCTGGATGTCGACGGGTCGGTCGGCCAGGAGACCTTCGGCCACATGGACCAGTGGCTGTACTTCGTGTCCGGCAGCACCGCCGACGGCTACACCGCGAACCTGCGGTACGACGGGATCGCGCACGACTTCACCCTCAGCCGCAACGCTGACGGCTACTACACCTTCCCCGACGGCGACGGCAGCACCCGGCTCGCCGGCTACAACTACCGGACCTGCAGCTGACACCACCCACCTGGGACCGCCGGTGAGTCACCCGGCCGCCGAACCGCGCATGCCTCTCCAAGGAGGGGCATGCGCGGTGGCCGTTCGCGGGGATTCCACACCACGACACGAGGCTCGACACGTTCGGTCTGCCTCCAGTGCATCGTCGTGCGGCGCCCATCCGTTGCGGTCCGGACACCTGGGCCGGGTTCACCCGCTCCTACGTCCGAACAGCCGACCCGAACGCAATCGGCTCCCCGCACGGACAGCTCTCGGGGCCGGAACGGGCGACGCAGCCAACGGACACCCCACCCCGACCTTCCTCTTCAGGTGATTTGACGACGAGCAGCCTCCCGACACCACCCACACCCCGCCCGAGAAGTCACCACCCCACACACGGGGGTGCCGCGACACGGACCGCCTTGCCAACGCGATCGACACTGAACCCCCGGCTCGCCAACCTGGAACAATCGGTGTCCGCTCCCCCGAGAAAGCAAGGCGATGGACGAAGACGAGAGCCTGCACCGGTACGGCCTGCACCCCTCCGGGGCGAACCTCGATGACGTACGAGGTCTGCTCACCGCACAAACCCGGCTGGAGAAGCGCGCACAGGGAGACGGTGACACGGAGCTGATGAAGCTCTGCTGTGTACAGCTTTTCAACGCCGCAGTCCCCGAAGACGTGCTGCTCATATGGCAGGCCAAGTCCGCCAGCATGGACGCCGACTGCTCGATCGACATCCAGTTGCTGTGCGGAAACGGACTGGCCGGCACCAAGGAGTATCTGTCGAGCCGACACCTGCCCGAAGCCGAAGCGGCACTGCAACGACTGCTCCGCTGTGAAACGGCGGGTGACTTCGAGGACTTCTCCGCCGCAGGGCGCTCAGCCTGGTACGCCGCCTACTACGCGCCTCATACCTGACTCCGGTCGCCGGCAATTGCAAGCCAGCGCTCGTCATGATGCCCCGGCCTCGGGTCGAAAGCCGGGGCATCATGACAACCGGCATTCCACGACACCGAGGAGGTGCGGCGCAGTGGCGGAAGGCTTGAGGTGGATTGGGCAGCACACGTTCGGTAAACCGGGGGCTGACGGGATGCTCGGCGGCATCTCCATGACCGCGATGCGCGGGGTTCCTGTCCGGGATCTGCTGCTCAGGCTGGGCGCGGACGAGGAGGAGATATCGAGCGGTACGCCGTACCGGGACTTCCGCTCGAACCGGGTTGCGCCCTGCATGTACGGCACGTCCGGTGGGTGGGCATACGTTCTCGAGGACCGAGGCTCGTGCACTTGGTGCGAATGGTTCTTCGAGGACGAGCACAAGATGCGTCCCACGACCGGGGACGAATTGATCTGCCTGAACGCGAACGTAGCGGTCAACCCGAGCTATCTCGTCTACGTGCCCGGTGACGGGAACGTGTACCTGAACAACTTCGGCGACGATCTAACAGCCCGCCCGCATGCAGTGGAAGGCAGCAAGCTGGTCGCCCTGAGCGAGGGGCTGAAAGTCGCCGGCGCGACGTGCCCGGAGGGGTACACCGTCCCACAGTGGCATGACCTTCTCGACGCGCAGGAGGGTGGTCTGCGCGGCGTGGTCTGGCAGGCCGTCGGCGAAATCCTGGGTATCCGCATCCCCCGTGCAGATGTGGAACAGGGCCGCTTGCCCGCAGCCACGCTTACCGGCCCCTATACGTAACGCCGCCGGTCGGTGCGGATGGGTTCCGTCCCGCTGACAAACCATCTCCCGACATCGATCACCAGCACGACCAGCGTGAGCACCCCGTCCGGCCCCACACCAGCCCCGTGTCCAGCGTCAGGATGGACTCGACTCATCGGGCTCGGCTCCCACATCGAGGACAGCCTGCTCCAAGGAAGGGACTATGAAGTCGGCTTGATTGGGTCACGCGATCACGCAATGGCCGAGGGCTGACACACTGAGCGGGAGAGGCTCCCGCACACTGCCGGATTCACCTGGCCCAAGTGCCCACGACGGCCCCGCCGGTCAGACACCACACGCACGCGACAGTCCCCGGGCCGCATGTTCATCGGCGCCAGAGCTGCCGCCGGCCTCCGGACGTCGCCGGGACAACTGGCCGCCCCCGGTGGCTTCATACTCGGGATGCGGCCATGGCCGGTCGGCCAAGTGGCTGGGTCTCGGCGTCAGGTTCGCGGCACGGCGCTACGGCCGGGTGGGACACATTCGTCCATCCGCTCTCGTGTCACCAGTTCAGGCGCGGCGGACCCGCCAGAGCCATGCCGCCGTGCCGCTCATCAGGGCGAACATGGCCAGGTTGGCCAGGAGGGCCGGGGTCCCGGCCTCAGGGCCGCCGCTGGACAGGTTCCAGGTCGCGATGATGACGCTCGGCAGGACGGCGGCAAGCAGTACACCGGTGGTCTTCTGGACGGCGGTCCAATGCACCGAGGTGCAGAGGAGTACCGCGCCGGTGATGCGGAAGAGGACGCCGAACAACTGCCCGGGGTGGTCGGGGAAGACCATCATGAAGGGCATGGAGAGGGTGACCATCAGGAGCGGGACCAGGGGGTGCACCTTGCCGTGCCGGGCAGGTGGACCGGCAGCGTTCAGCGCCGGGGCCCATTCAGCCCCGTTCCCCACCTCCGCAATCGCCGTCGCCGCGATCGTGCGGGGGTCCCCCAGCTCTGCCAGGACCTCGCCGATCGCGGCGTCGGGGCGTTCCGCACGCGTCACCTCGATGTGTTCGGCAAGGTCGGCGAGGAGTTCCTGGCGGCGGTCGGCGGGGAGCGCGGAGGCCTCGCGTTCGACGGCGGAGAGGTAGTCGCGTACGGGGGCGGCGGGGGTCTTCATGCGAGGTCTCCGGATGAGGGGTGCGGGGTGGTCAGGAACGCGTCGACGGCGTTGCGGAAGCCGGGCCAGACACGGGTGAACTCGTCGAGTGCGGCCCGGCCGCTGTCGGTGAGGGCGTAGTAGCGACGGGGTGGTCCGGAGGCGGACTCCTGCCAGGTGGTGGTGACCAGGTCGTCGCGGCGGAGCCGGGAGAGCAGCGGGTATACCGTGCCCTGGCTGGTCGCCAGGGCCCCGGACTCCTCCAGGGCGTGAAGGAGTTCCACGCCGTAGCGGGGGCGGTCCCGCATCAGGGCGAGTACGCAGTACTCCAGGACACCCTTGCGCAGTTGGGCGGCTGCCCGGGCCTGCTTGGTCGAATCACCTGGTTCCATGCGATGCAAGATACCTGGTGGCGCATGCCGTCGTGAAGAGGGGACGCGGATCCTCTTGCCCCGTCAGCATGCGGCAGGCCGTCAGTCGATCGTGCCGCCCGCCCACCATCACGACCACCGGAGCCGCGGCCGGGACGACACAGGACAGGTCGGGCCGGGCAGCAGCTGGAGACCGGCCGGGCTAGAGGCCGCTTCCGCCTTCGGACCGTCCCTCGATCTTCCGCAGCAGTCCCAGCAGCGCCTCCCGCTCCGTCTCCGCCAGAGCCTCGAAGCACTCCGCGAGCACCGGGTTCGCCACCTCATGGCCCGCCTTCAGCACCCGCTCCCCTTCGGGAGTGAGGTGATGTTCGAACCGTCGGCCGTGCCCGGGGCGCCGGTCCACCAGCCCCTGCGCCACCAGTCGGCCGGCGAGCGTGCCGAACGCCTGCTCGCTCTGGAATGTCGCGCCTGCGAGCTCCCGCGCGCTGGCGCCTGGCGTGCGCCCGATCGCGCGGAGCGCGTCCCACTGCGCGAGCGTGCTGCCGATCGACGCGAGGCGGCTGTCGAGCGCGCGGTGCTGGCGGTACTGGGCGGCCTTCACGGCCCTGCCGAGGATCTGCAGTTCAACTGGCATGCGCACCAGGCTAACATGACGACTAAGCTTGCTTATATAAACTTCCTTAGTTACAGTCGGGGCCATGACTTCAGAACTGATCCTCGCCGAAACCGGCCCCACCACCGGCCGCCCCGTCCTCGTCCTGCACGGCGGCGGCGGTCCCGCCACCGTCACCCCGATCGCCGAGCACTTCAGCACGACGGCTCACACCCTGCTGCCCACCCACCCGGGCTGGAACAGCACCGTCAGGCCCGACCACTTCACCACCGTGGCCGACCTCGCCGCCGCCTACCTGCGCCTTCTGCGCGACCGTCACCTGTCCGACGTCCTGGTCATCGGCTCCTCGCTCGGCGGCTGGATCGCCGCCGAACTGGCCACGGCCGACACCGAGGGCCTGATCAGCGGAATCATCCTGATGAACTCGGTCGGCATCGAGGTCGACGGCGAACCACTCCGGGACTTCTTCGCGCTCGACGCGCGGGGTGTCGCCGAGTACGCCTTCCACGACGCCGAGCGGTTCTACGCCGACCCCGCGACTCTCCCGGCCGAGCGGCTCGCCGTCGTGCAGACCAACATGGCAGCCCTGCGCGTCTTCTCCGGTGGCCCCGCCATGAAGGACGTCACCCTGCGCCCCCGCCTCGCGGCCGTCACCGTCCCCACCCTCGTCCTGTGGGGAGAGAGCGACCGCATCGCGACCCCGGCCTACGGCAAGGAGTACGCGGCGTCGTTCGCGAACGCCCGCTTCGAAGTCGTGGCGGAAGCAGGCCACTTGCCCCACCTCGAACAGCCGGCACGCACCTTCGCCCTTCTCGACGCCTTCGCCGCCGAGACCGGCCACCGGTGAGGAACACAAGGGACGTGAGGAACGCGAGGAATTTCCTTGAGGCCACAAGCGAGATCGGCGAATGTTTCGAAACATTCGGAAAAATGGGTCTGAAGCATTTACGCAAGCTCTCCGAGATACCTCAATTCCAGTCGCTCCAACTCTGCCCAGTGAAGCAAATCATGCCACTGACCATCAATTACAACCCGCCAGCGGGGCCATCACGACTTTCGAATGTTTCGAAGTGAAAGCCGAAACTATTGACACCTGAGGTGCCCCGGCCAACACTGTCGCGTGTTCAGCAGCCCCCATCGATCCCACGAGGACGAGGAGGAAACACGCACATGAACAAGGCACCCGCACCCACATCCCCCACATCTCGGTTCAGGCTGTTCATCAGCGGCATCTGCACATTGCTGCTGGTCGCCGTGGCCGCACTGACCCTGCCCGGCACCGCACAGGCCGCCACGGTCATCACCACCAACCAGACGGGCACCAACAACGGCTACTACTACTCGTTCTGGACCGACGCACCGGGCACCGTCTCCATGACCCTGAACTCCGGTGGCAACTACAGCACCTCATGGAGCAACACCGGGAACTTCGTGGCCGGCAAGGGGTGGAGCAACGGCTCCCGCAGGACCGTGAGCTACTCGGGCAGCTTCAACCCGTCCGGGAACGCCTACCTGGCGCTGTACGGCTGGACGTCCAACCCGCTGGTCGAGTACTACATCGTCGACAACTGGGGGACCTACCGGCCCACGGGCACGTACAAGGGCACCGTCACCAGCGACGGCGGTACGTACGACATCTACCAGACGACCCGGTACAACGCCCCGTCCGTGGAGGGCACCCGCACCTTCAACCAGTACTGGAGCGTCCGCCAGTCGAAACGGACCGGCGGCACCATCACCACCGGCAACCACTTCGACGCCTGGGCCCGCGCCGGAATGCCCATGGGCAGCTTCAGCTACTACATGATCCTCGCGACCGAGGGTTACCGAAGCAGCGGCAACTCCAACATCACGGTGGGCTAGCCATGAACCTCATGAAAGCAAGGCGTCTCCCCTTACTGGCCGCCGCCGCCCTGGCCGCCGCCACCGCCCTCACCGGCCACGCCGCCGCCCCGGCACAAGCCGCCGTCTGCAACGGGTATGTCGGGCTCACCTTCGACGACGGCCCGTCCGCCAACACGACGGCCCTGCTGAGCGCCCTTACGCGGAACGGGTTGCGCGCCACGATGTTCAACCAGGGGCAGTACGCCGCGGCCAGCCCGTCCCTGGTCCGTGCCCAGGTGAACGCAGGCATGTGGGTCGGCAACCACAGCTACACCCACCCGCACCTGACCCAGCTCGGCCAGGCACAGATCGACTCGGAGATCTCCCGGACCCAACAGGCCGTCGCCAACGCGGGCGGCGGCACCCCGGTACTGTTCCGCCCGCCGTACGGCGAGACCAACGCGACGGTGAAGGCGGTCGCCGCCAAGTACGGTCTGACCCAGATCATCTGGGACGTCGACTCGCAGGACTGGAACGGCGCCAGTACCGACGCGATCGTGCAGGCCGCCGCCCGGCTCACCAACGGGCAGGTCATCCTCATGCACGACTGGTCCGCCAACACGCTCGCCGCGGTGCCACGCATCGCGCAGGGCCTGGCCGGCCGTGGCCTGTGCGCCGGGAAGATCTCCCCGGCGACCGGCCGGGCCGTAGCCCCGTAGTCGGCTCCGCCGAGAACAGCTGTCCCCCGCACACCGGTGGCGCGGCGGCTCCCAGCCGTCGCGCCACCGCTCGTGAGCCTTCGCCCTTCGCCCTGCACTCTGCGCCGGAAGGAGGAGACGCCGGTCGGCGCGACTGGTACCGCGGTACCACCCGGGTGCCGAGGATTCTCCTGTGGTCCCAGTGGTCCGGGCCACGACGCCCGTAACTTCGGAGACAGAGGCCGCGCCGCGTCCGCGGCCGAGTTCGAAGCGAGAAGGGCCCGCCCATGATCGAAGCACGTGAGCTCACCAAGCGGTACGGGGACAAGACGGTCGTCGACCACCTGAGCTTCATCGTCAAACCCGGCGAGGTGACCGGCTTTCTGGGCCCCAATGGCGCGGGCAAGTCCACCACCATGCGCATGATCATCGGGCTGGACGCGCCCACCGCGGGCTCCGTCACGGTCAACGGCAGGTCCTACGCCCGGCACGCCGCTCCGCTCCAGGAGATCGGCACCCTGCTGGAAGCAAAATCCGTCCATCCCGGCCGGACCGCCTTCAACCATCTGATGGCGCTCGCGCACACCCACGGCATTTCCCGCCGCCGGGTCGACGAGGTCATCGAGCTGGCCGGACTGACCAGCGTGGCCGGCAAGCGGGTGGGGGCCTTCTCCCTGGGCATGGGCCAGCGGCTCGGCATCGCCTCGGCCCTGCTCGGCGACCCGGCCATCGTCATGCTCGACGAACCCGTCAACGGCCTCGACCCCGAAGGCGTGCTGTGGGTACGCAACCTGCTGCGCGGCCTGGCCGACGAGGGCCGCGCCGTGATGCTCTCCTCGCACCTCATGAGCGAGACCGCGCTGATCGCCGACCACCTGGTGATCATCGGACGCGGCCGGCTGCTCGCGGACACCACGGTCGACGACTTCACCCGGGAGGCCGGCGGCTCCGGCGTGAAGGTCTCCACCACCGAAGCCGTGAAACTGCGTTCGCTGCTGGCCGGCCCGGAGGTCACGATCAGCTCCTCCTCGGCCGAGGACCTGGTGGTCGTGGGGCGTGACGCCCGGGAGATCGGGGCGATCGCCGCCCGGAACGGGGTGGCGCTGTACGAACTCACCCCGCAGGCAGTCTCCTTGGAGACGGCCTTCATGGAACTCACCCACGACGCCGTGGAGTACCAGAGCGCTCCCGCCGACACCGAGCGAAAGGCCGCCTGATGACCTCCACCACCCTCGCCCCGGAGGTCTCCGGCACGCTGGTCCACAAGGTGACCGGCCGCCGGGTGCTGCGCTCGGAGTGGGCCAAGTTCTGGACGCTGCGATCCAGTTGGATCACACTGGCCGTCGGTGTGTTCCTGCTGGTCCTTTTCGGCGCCATCGCGTCCGCCACCTACAGTCCGGACGTTGTCACGAACCAAGGGCCTCCCGGCCCGGGCTCGGGCGCCACCGACGCGGTGAGTCTCGCCCTGACCGGCGTGACCTTCGCCTCGCTGGCCGTGGGCGTGCTCGGCGTACTGCTGTCCGCGGGCGAGTACAGCACCGGCATGATCCGCTCCACCCTCGCCGCGGTACCACGCCGCCTGCCTGTGCTGTGGGCGAAGAGCGCCGTGATCGGCCCGACAGCGCTGGTCCTGACCACGATCGCCGCGCTGGCGGCGTTCCAGCTGGGCACGCTGGGCCTGGACGGCGAGAAGATCGCACTCTCCCTGACTGACGACGGTGTGCTGCGCAGCCTGGCCGGCGCCGGCGTCTACCTCGGACTGGTGGCCGTATTCGGTGTGGCGCTGGGCATGCTCCTGCGCTCCTCCGCCGGAGCCATCGCCGCCCTCGTCGGTATTCTCCTCATTCTCCCCGGCCTCGCCTCGCTGCTCCCCGACTCGCTGTACGACAGCATCAACCCCTACTTCCCCAGCAACGCGGGCTCGGCCGTCTACGCCCTGCACCAGTCCGCCGACTCCCTCTCGCCCGGGGCGGGAATCGCGGTCTTCGCCGGCTGGGTGGCCCTGGCCCTCGCCGGTGCGGCCTTCCGTCTGGTCCGGACCGACGTCTGAGCTGCGAAAACCAGCGACAATGAGGTCCATGAGTCCACAGCGCGCGGCAGCCGCCGCGTCGACCGCCCGGAGGACGCTCCCCCCGTCCTCCGGGCTCGACGACGCCTGGGCGCATCCACTCCTGGGCCGTCTGCTGCGCGGGCAGAGCCGCCATCGGGAACTGGACGTACGCCATCCGTGGCTGCTCGACACCGCGGTGGTACTGATCGTCGCCCTCATCAGCCTGCCCGACCTGCTCTCCCCCGACAGCAACGGTCCCTTCGGGGAGGCGAACAGCCACACCCAGCTTCCGACCGGCGTGCTGTGGCTCTTCGCCGTCGCCCTCGTCGTGCCCCTGTGGTGGCGCCGCCGGGCACCGGCCGTCGCCTTCTTCGCGATCATGCTGGTGTCCATGGTCCAGTGGTCGCTGGGGGTCTGGCAGCAAGCCGGCATCAGCGCCCTCGTCACCCTGTACACGCTGGCGGTGTGCGGTTCCCTGCGCGTCCTCGGCTGGGCCGTCGCGCTCACTTTCATCGGTCTCACCTCGGCGGTCTGTCTCCTGGCGCAGGTCGAGCACCCGCTGCTCGGACTGTTCTTCATGCTGGGCACGGCGACAGCGGCCGTCGCCGTCGGGCTGACCCTCCGCATCCGCCGGATGTACCTGGCCGCCCTGGAGGACCGCGCCACCCGCCTGGAGATCGAGCGCGACCAACGCGTCCAGCTCACCGCAGCCGCCGAACGCGCCCGGGTCGCCCGGGAGATGCACGACATCGTCGGCCACAACCTCTCCGTCATGGTCAGCGTCGCCGACGGCGCCGCCACCCTCGCCGCCAACCGCAACGAGCGGTCCGCCGAGGCCCTGCGCATCCTCGGCGACACCGGGCGCCAGGCCATGGGCGAACTGCGACGTGTCCTCGGCGTACTGCGCCAGGAGCAGGAGCACGAACGGCTGCTCGGTCCGCAACCGGGCATCCGTGACCTGGACCCCCTTCTGACACGGGTCCGCGCGGCGGGACTGGCGGTGACCTACCGGACCGAGGGTTCACTCGACTCCCTCGGCAACGGCGTGCAGCTCACCGTGTACCGCATCGTCCAGGAGGCGTTGACCAACACGCTCAGACACGCCGGCCCGGGCTCCACCGCCGAGGTCGCCGTGTCCGTCGCGGCCGGCCGACTGCGGATCCGGGTCACCGACACAGGCAATCCCCCGGGGACCCCCGTACGCGACACGCCTGGGCCGAAGACCGCTGTCGACCCCGGACACGGCCTGGTCGGAATCCGGCAGCGGGCAGCCATGTACGGCGGTGACGTCACCGCCGGCCCCCGTGACGCCGGGCCCGGCTGGATGGTGGACGTCGTGCTCGAAGTACCCGCCGCGCCCGCCCTGTCGGCATCGGGAGAGCAGCTGCCGTGACCACTGTGCTGATCGCCGACGACCAACCCCTGCAACGCATGGGGTTCCGCATGCTCCTGGAGGGCACTCCCGGCCTGACCCCGGTCGGCGAGGCCGAGCACGGAACCGAGGCTGTGCGCCTGGCCGCGGAACTCCGCCCCGACGTGGTCCTCATGGACATCCGCATGCCGGGCATGGACGGCTTGGAGGCCACCCGCCGGATCATCGCCGCCGGCGGCCGTACCCGCGTACTCATCGTGACCACTTTCGACCTCGACGAGTACGCCTACGAAGGGCTGCGGTCCGGTGCCAGCGGCTTCCTGCTCAAGGATGCCCGCCCCGAGGAACTCATCGCGGGCATCCACGCGGTGGCGACCGGCGACGCCGTGGTGGCCCCGAGCCTGACCCGGCGTCTCCTGGACGCCTACGCCCACCAGGTGCTCGCCCCGCCCGGTGTCCCCGCGGCCGAGGACCCGCGGCTGCGGACCCTCAGCGACCGCGAACGAGAGGTCCTGGTCGCCATCGGCCAGGGCTGGACGAACACCGAGATCGCCGAACGCCTCGTCCTCACCGAGTCCACGGTGAAGAAGCACGTCGGCCGGGTCCTCGCC
Organism: Streptomyces sp. NBC_01451; assembly: GCF_036227485.1. Classification (NCBI taxonomy): domain Bacteria; kingdom Bacillati; phylum Actinomycetota; class Actinomycetes; order Kitasatosporales; family Streptomycetaceae; genus Streptomyces; species Streptomyces sp. NBC_01451. Next base: position 9,841,242 of record NZ_CP109479.1, on the reverse strand, counting down.
AAGATCGGGGCCCGGGACCGCATCCAGGCCGTGATCATGGCGTACGACGCCGGACTCGTCAGGGCCAGACCGTAGTCCGGGGCACGGACACGTGTGCGGGGGTCCGCCGGCCGACCGTCCGGCGCGTACGAGGTGACGGACCGTGGACGACCCGATCGGTGGTCACCCGTGGTCTGCGATGACCTACCCGGCCGCAGAACGGACAAGGCCGAGCCATGCGACGACCTGCAGAAGCCGTCCAGCACACGGTGAATTCGGTTCCTGGAGGACTGGTGCTGGTACTGATGCTGGTACTGGTGGCTACTCGATGTGCCCGGTGTCGGGGTCGACCTGTGAGAGGAAGTCCCGGATGGCCTCCTCGAGTTCGGCCGTGTCGGCCTGGACCGGAGGGTGGGTGGTGAACCCGAAGCCGTACCCGGGGTCGGGGCCGGTGAGCCAGATGAAGTCGTAGGAGCCCGGGGTGTTGTCCGGCTGGCTGACCTCGAACTCCTCACCGTCGACCGACATCCGCCACGACTCGTTCGCCGACATCACCACCTGCTTTCCTCAGCCCCCACCACGCGAGCGCACCCGCCCCACGATCATTTGTACGTCCGGATCACGCAACGTTGAAGTCGGCAGCCCTGGTGACCAGCTTCGTGTCGCCGTCCTTCGCGGTGGCCAGTACGGCGACGTGCCACAGACCCCGCTCGGACGTCTCGGCGTCGGCACGGGTGACGGGAACCGTGTAGGTGCAGCGCACGGTGTCCCCGCCCGACGGCTTGCAGACGGCCGACTCCGCAGAGGCCATGTCCTTGGCGGTCAGCTCCTGCTTGGCGAACGTCGAGTTCGCCGGCCAGGCCAGGACCTTCACATCCTTGACGCCGGAGGACGCCGTGACGTCGGTGGTGAAGGTCAACGAGCCTGCCCGGTCGCCGGCGGGGGCCGCGTAGTGGGCGGTGCTGTGCGCCAAGGCAGGAGGCTGTTCCCCGGCGTAGGCGAGAGCGAAGGCTCCGGCACCCCCGAGGACGACAACACCGGCAGTAACGGCCAGAACGATACGACGCGCCATCAGAAATTCCCCCAACAGACTCAACTGGATCGGACCGGCGCCCTTGGCCGCGCCGTTGCCCCAATCCTGGCCGCGCAGGAGGCACCGGGTATGAGCACGCGTACTCAACTCCAGCCTGAGTAGAGGCTGTTCGGCAGTGAGGACGAAGGCGCGCGGCCGGCAGCCGCCGTGGACCGAGTTCGGCACGCGGTGCGGGGCGGCGCCGGTGGCCGGTGGGACGGTGGCCGGTGGCCGGTGGCCGGTGGCCGGTGGCCGGTGGCCGGTGGCCGGTGGCCGGTGGCCGGTGGGACGGCGGGACGGCGGGACGGTGAAAGGCGTACGCATGCGCGTCAGATCCATTCGCAGGGCACTCTTCCGCCGCATCAGGTCGTCGGCCGTGCCGGAATTTCCGGGCACTGCCGAGAGCGGGGTCCGCCGAGGGCGCTCACGGCATGCTTCTCGACGCCCTCGATCGCCGTCACCGGCTCGGTGCCGATCAACTCGGACCGGTGGATTCCCCATGAACAGGACGTCAGTGGGTAGGCGAAATTATGCGATAGCGGCAACCTGTGATGAAGGAAAATCGATCCACGGGAAGAGTTCTATGGTCATCCCGCGTAAAACCCGGGCATCCGAAGAACGGGAGCCCACCGCCCTGCGGTACAGCGCCGTCTGGGACACGACAGACGCGTCCATCGCGGACGCCCGAGCGGCAGTGCGCACACTGCTGGCCGATGCAGGTCACCAACCTCAACACCGCCCGAGCCAGGACGCCCAGCTCGTCGTCAGTGAGCTGGTCACCAACGCGTTGCGCCACGCACCCGGTCCGGGCGGCCTGGCGCTGGAGGTGACCCCCGACGCCGCGCTGCTGCGCATCACCGTGCGTGACAGCTCCCGTCGGCCGCCCGTCCTGCGGGCCCACGACGTCCGTCGCGTCGGCGGGCACGGCCTGCATCTGGTCACCCGCCTGTGCGACCAGCTGCACACCATCGGCCTGGAGACAGGCAAGCAGATCGTCGCCCACCTGCGCCTGCCCAGACCGACCGGTTAGGGCTATCGGCGGAGGGGTGCCGGGATGTCCCGGGCAAGGGGCTACGGCGAGTTCACCACCGGGCGCGGGGTGGTGACCAGGGACAGGGGATTCCATCCCGCCGCTGTTGTGCGGCGAGGTCCGCGCGGTTCAGGAGTCCATGGGCCGTAGGTGGATCATCCGTTTCCGGCCGGGGTCAGTGGAGGCGTCGGCGTCCAGAAACCGGGTGATCGCCTGTAGCGCCTCGCCGAGGGTCGTACCGAGCGGCGGGTCGGTCCCCTCGTGGGGCTGAAGGGCCCAGTGCTCGACCGCGACACGCAGCGCGGTGTTCATCATCCCCGCTTCCAGGCGTACGGCCAGGTCGTCCTCGGAGCGGCCGGTACCTTCGGCGATCAGGCCGGCGAGCACGATTTCGGCGTCGAAATGGGCCTCCAACCAGACGGCGCGCAGTCCGGGCTCGTCACGGCTCAGGCGGACGAGACCGCGCAGGGTCTCCAGGTGCCGCGCGAAGGGATTGCCGGGAACTTCGATGGCCGAGATCGCCTGGGCGAGCGTCAGGCCGCCCCTCCAGTAGTCCCGCAGTCGCTCGGTCAGCACATCGATGCCCATCGCGAGCAGAGGGCGCGCGCACTCCTCCTTCGAGCGGAAGTAGCGCCACAAGGTGCGCGTGGAGATCCCGGCAGCCGCGGCGATGTCCTCCGCCGTGGTCACTGCCACACCCTGCTCGACGAAGAGCCGGACCGCTTCGTCGGCGATCTCCATGCGCGTCGCTTCACGACGCCTTTGCGTCAATGGCGGTCGCCCCACACCGGCTCGCCCGGCCATCCGCCCCTCCTCGTCTAGACGCAGCGATCATAATTCATGTCACGGTGCGACTGTATGGCGCACCGCGACATGGCCCAGTACGTTGTTGCCGCACCGTCAGCCTCAGATCAAACACCGCAATTGACATGTATGCGCCAATTTTGGTCCGTCCCCACCTCCCGATGGGAGTCCCATGGCCGACACTCTCTCTTCCTCCTCCCCCACACTCACCCGCCGCGGGCTGTTGACCGCGGCTGCCCTCGGCGCGGTCGCCGCGGGCGGGTCCGTGACCGGCGCGGGCCGGGCCCGCGCCGCGACGCCCTTCGCGGCCGCCTCCGTGACGGAGCGGCGCGAACGTGCCGTGGTCGTGGGCACCGGCTTCGGCGGTGGTGTCACCGCGCTGAGGCTGGCCCGGGCCGGGGTGTCCACCCTTGTCCTGGAACGCGGTCGGCGCTGGGTGACCGGCCCTGACTCGAGTACGTTCTGCCGCTTCGCGAACATGGACAACCGTTCCGCCTGGCTGACCGACCACGCCATCGTCGGCGGCGTCGACAAGTCGTGGACGCCTTACACCGGCGTGCTCGAAGCCGTCGAGGGCGACGGTATGACCGCGATGTGCGGAGCCGCGGTCGGCGGCGGATCGATCACGTACCACGGGATGACCCTGAAGCCGACGAAGGCGAACTTCGCCGCCTCCATACCGCAGGCCGCGGACCTCTACGACGACCTGAACCTGTGGGCCTATCCGACGGTCTCCCGGGTGCTGGGCATCTCGACCGTCCCGTACGACGTGCTGGCTTCCGACCCCTACAAGTCCTCTCGTCTCTTCCAGGACGTCGCCGCCCAGTCCGGCCTGACCCCGTTCAAGGTGCCCCTGCCCGTCGACTGGAGCTACGCCCGCGGCGAGCTGACCGGTCAGTACGAGGCGACGTACACAAGCAGCGACATCGCTTTCGGCGTCAACAACGGCGGCAAGCACTCCATCGACGTCACCTATCTCGCCCAGGCGGAGTCCACCGGCCTCGTCGAGGTGGCACCGCTCCACGTCGTCCGCGACCTCGCCCTGGGCCCGGACCGGCGCTGGGTGCTGTCCGTCGACCGCATCGACACGGCCGGCACCGTCCGGGAACAGATCCGGATCACCGCGGACGCGGTCTTCCTCAACGCCGGTTCCCCCGGTACGACCCGGCTCCTGGTCAAGTCCCGCGCCAAGGGCCTCGTCCCGGATCTGCCCGATGCCGTCGGCACGGGGTGGGGCAACAACGGTGACCGGATCTGGGCCTGGATCAACCCGTCCGGGGATGCCGGAACCCGGCAGGGCGGGCCGGCCTGTGTCGGCGGCCAGGACCCGGACAGCCCCGTCCCGCTCACCGTCGTACACGCCGGATCCCCCATCCAGACTCCCGGAGTCACAGCCCTGACCGTCGTCGGATTCGGCGTCGTCGACGGCGCCGGCACCTGGGCCTACGACGCCGACAAGGACGACGCCGTGCTCACGTGGCCCGCCGACGCCGACGCCGCGCTTCAGCAACTGATCGCGGCCCGCATGCGGGGCATCGCCGCGGCGGGTGGCGGCTTCATGATCGACACCAACGCCGCCAAGCCCTCCACCTGGCACCCCCTCGGCGGCGTCCCCATGGGCGAGGCCGTCGACCTCACCGGTCGCGTCCTCGGCCACAAGGGCCTCTACGTCCTCGACGGCTCCCGCATCCCCGGCTCCACCGGTGCCTGCAACCCCTCGATGACCATCGCCGCACTCGCCGAACACAGCATGCAGACCATCGTCCGCCAGGACGTCGGCCGTGTTTTCTGACCCAGGAGATGTCATGACCATGCAATATTGGTGGAAGGGTCGAGTCCGCCCCCAGCTGTTGGCGGCAGCCGCGCTCATTCCCCTCATGCTCGCAACCCCCTCCGCAGTCGCCGCGCAGTCCGGCGGCACGGGCTCGGAGCCGCCCGTCCGGGCAGCCGCGAGCCCGTCGGTCACCGGGCCGGTGACGGGCGGAAACGGCGCCGTGGTCCTCCAGGGAACGGCGTTCGACCTCGCCACGGTGGGATACACACAGTCCGAGTACTTCCTGTCCGGGACCGCCGCGTCCTACGTGCCCGAGCAGCCCCTCGATTCCGACGGACGCTGGCAGGTGACACCCGCGAGCACCGCCCCGTACACCACCCGCATCGTCGTGGACCGGCCGGCCGATCCGGCCCGTTTCAACGGCACCGTCGTCGTCGAATGGCTGAACGTCAGCGGCGGACTGGACGCCGCCCCGGAGTGGATCTACACCCACAACGAGCTGATCCGCGAGGGCTACGCCTGGGTGGGTGTCTCCGCCCAGGCCACCGGAGTGGCCGCCACCAAGACCGCGGACCCAGTCCGCTACGCGGGCCTGTCCCACCCCGGCGACAGCTACTCCTACGACATCTTCAGCCAGGCAGGCCAAGCCGTCCGGGACTCCGCCGTCACTGTCCTCGACGGGCTGCGTCCGCGCACCGTGCAGGCCATCGGAGAGTCGCAGTCCGCCTTCCGCCTCACCACCTACATCAACGCGATCCAGCCCCTGGTGTCCGTGTACGACGGCTTCCTCGTGCACAGCCGCCGGGACATCGGCGCACCGCTGTCGCAGGCTCCCCAGGAGGACGTGCCGACTCCACAGGCCGTCCGCCTCCGCACCGACCTGCACGCACCAGTGCTCGTCGTGCAGGCCGAGACCGACGTCATCGCGCTGGGTTCCCTGTCGGCCCGGCAGGCCGACACCTCCCGCATCCGGCTCTGGGAGATGGCCGGCACCTCCCACGCCGATGCATACATCGGCCTCGGCACGAGCGACGACGGCAGCGGAGCCACGGGCCTTCGAGCGCTGAACGCCATGCTCACTCCCCCGACCCGGACCGGCTGTGCCTCACCGATCAACACCGGCCAGGCACACTACGTCCTGGACACCGCCACGTTCGCGCTGAACCGCTGGGTGACGACCGGCATCCCGCCTGCCAGGGCACCCCGCCTCCAGGTGGACACCTCGGGCTCCGCACCCGCCTTCGTCCTCGACGCTCACGGCAACGTCGCCGGCGGCCTCCGCACACCGGCAGTGGACGCGCCGGTCGCCGCCCTGTCCGGTCTCGGTCAGAGTGGGGCGTCATTCTGCTTCCTGTTCGGCACGACCACCCCCTTCCCCGCCGAGAAGCTGGCGGCCCTGTATCCCCGTCACGCCTCGTTCGTCGCGAAGTGGTCGGCCGCCACCGCACAGGGCGTCGCCGCAGGGTTCATCCGCCCGGCCGACGCGGCTGAACTGGTCCGAGCCGCCACCCAGTCCGGCATCGGCGACTGACGCGAAACGGACGACGCTCTCCGGCGGGCAAGGCGAGGCGCCCGATGCCTCAACTCCCGGGCCGCGAAGCGTCGTCCGTCGGGTCGCGACCGGCTGCGGTGCCGACGCCGACGCCACGTCGAGTTCCGTGACGGCCATGAAACGACGCTGCCATCGGCGATGTCGAAGGCCGCGCACAGGCAGGTGACCGCGGTGCCGGTGGTAGTCGCGGGCAGGCCGCTCGGGCGTGCGCAGCATCTTCGACCGGGACCGGTCCAGCACCTGCATGCGGTGCTCCCCCGCCACGCACAGCACCGTCGCGCCCCGCGGCACGAGCCTTGCCCGCAGCGCCAGGAACCGCGGGTCTCGGCCGCCGAGCCCACCACGGCAGCTCCGCGCACAGGGCCTCTCAGAGCACACCGGCTCCGGGGGCGCCGACCCGGCTTCGGCTCGTCCACCAGGCCCGGCTACCTCCGAGGCTCCGGGGAGCCGCCCGGTCGGTGTCGTCCACCCGGCGCAGCACAAGGCCGAAGGACACCGCGCCTCCCCCGGCCGACCTGGCCCAGGACATCGCCGACATCCGCTATCCGCAGAGCCGCCGAGAGCCGCTGATCCTGCCCACCGGCAACGTCTGCTCGGAGGGCCCGCACGGAACCGCGAGCTGCAACGAGCCCGTGAAGGTGGGCATGTCGGGCGCCGCGCGGCCTCACCACCATGCCTGTGGCGCCGGCGACGCGGAACAGCCTCAGTTCTTCGAGGCCGGCAGTGTCCGTCCCAGGCGGGCGAGCGGGGACGAGGCCATCAGTACGGGGGACAGCATCATCCCTGCGGCTGTCATCAGGAGGCTGGTGCGCAGCCCCCGTTCCTGCGCGAGGAATCCGCCGAGGAGCGAGCCGAACGGAGCCAGCCCCATACCCACAAACGTGATCGTCGCCGCCGCGCGGCCCTGCAACCCGGCCGGTGTGACGGCCTGCCGGACGGCCATGACCGTGACACTCACCAGCTGACTGCCGGTCCCGAACACGAAACCGGCCGCCAGGAGCACGGGAACCGTCTCGGCGGGCGGGCCGTCCAGCGCGGGCACGCACAGGAACGCGCCGTCGCCGACCACCGCCGCGGATACGAGTAGCGCGCCATGGCCGAACCGGCTCGGCAGGCGGGCCGCCAGCACCGAGCCCAGGAGCGCGCCGGGCCCCGTCGCGGCGAGCGCCAGCCCGACGGCGGTGCCCGACAGGTGCAGTTCGCGCGGCAGGAAGAGCAGGTAGACGGTCATCACGGCCGCGAAGGAGAACTGGAAGGCGGCCGAGGCGAGGCACACGGCTCGCAGCGCCGGGTCGATCAGGACGAACCGGAGGCCATCGTGGATCCGCCGCCCCAACCGGGAGGGGCGGTCCGGGTGCGCCGGGATGGACTCGATCCGGCGGATCCGGCGGATCGACAGGAACGACAACGCGAAGAGCAGCGCGCTGGAGGCGGCGGCGGTGGGCGCCGACAGGACGGAGACCAGCGCGCCGCCGAGGGCGGGACCGCCAGTCTGGGCCGCGGACCGGCTGCCTTCGAGCGCGCTGTTGCCCCGCACCAGCTGCTCACGATTCACCAGCCGTACGAGAGACGCCTGGTACGCCACGTCGAAGAACACGGACAGGGCACCAACGGCGAAGGCGACCACGAACAGCGCAGGCAGGCCGAGCCAACCGAGGAGTCCGGCCACGGCGGTGGCGCCCAGGGCGAGGGTCCGGCCGGCGTCCGTCAACACCATGACCGTACGGGTCCGCCACCTGTCCACCCACGCGCCGGCGAAGAGCGACAGCAACAGGACCGGCGCCTGTCCCACGGCACGGAGGACACCCAACTGATCGGCGCCGGAGTCGAGCGTCAGGACGGCGAAGAGCGGGAGAATCACCGTACTTGCGTGCTCGCCGAGTTGGGAGGCCGTCTGGCCCACCCACAGTCTGCGGAAGTCGCCGTCCCGCCACAGGCTCGGCGGCACAGGTCGACCGGAACCGGGTACGGCGGAGGAAGCGGACGGCACGGCGATCCCCTTGGTTGCCTCGAACGACGCCCGCCGCCCGGCGCACGAAAGGCGCACCGGCCACGGGCAGGGAAGGCTCGCTGTGCCGCGACAACAAGGGCAGCACGCGATGACTGGCCGATCAGGGCCTACGACGTCAACGCGCGCTCGGACGACCGGGCATGTCTTGACTCCTCGTGGGTTACTCGCCGCACCCGGACAGTAGCCTTCGGCCGCCCGGTGCGAAAGGCAATTTGACGAGCGTGCACGCCGACGCGGAGCGGTTGCCCGGGCCGGTCGTGATGTGCTGTCTGTCGTTCGCTGCGGACGGCCCCGCCGTTCCGCGACGGCTGTGTGGGGGTGGCGCATCGGACGATGGTCGGTGCAGGCCCGCACGGTTGCCGGCCTGGCAGGATGACGGCATGGAACGTGTGCTTGGAATCGGTGGGTACTTCATGCGGGCAGCCGACCCGGCGGCACTGACCGCGTGGTATCGCGACTGCCTGGGCCTGGACGCCGACGAGAACGGCCTGTGGCATCAGGGAGCGGGTCCGACGGTGTTCGCGGCGTTCGAGTCCGAGACCGACTACTTCGGGTCCCGTGCCCAGCGGACCATGCTCAACTTCCGGGTCCGCGACCTGGACGCGATGCTCGCGCAATTGCGCGCCAAGGGAGCGGACGTCGTCGAGGAAGTACAGGACATGGAGGGCGTCGGCCGCTTCGGGTGGGTCACCGATCCCGAGGGCAATCGAGTCGAACTGTGGCAGCCCGCCTGACCGAGTCTTCACGCGGACGGTGACGGGCTGACCGGACCCCCGGAGCGTCGGGATGTGGAGGAGCAGACGCGACACGCGCAACAGCCCGGCTGCCCCGCTGTCCCGCTGACCTGCTGTTCGTCGACGGCCTGCCGGAGCCGCCACCGCGATCGGCGTCGGTCACTCCCCTTCACCATCGGGGGCCCACCCGCCCACTCCACGTCCGGGTCGGCTCCGCCTGGAACAGGACACCGAGGTTTGAGACACGCTTTACGCGGCATACGCAACTGCGGTCCACCCCGTCGCTGTCTCACAGTGCGTCGGGTCCATAAGGGCCGAGAGGCTAGAGAGCGGGGCAGGTCGTGCGACGGCGCAAGGGCAGCATAGGGATCGCACTCGTCACGGGCGTGATGCTGGTGGGCGCCAGTGCCTGCGGCGGGGGCGGCAGTGACAAGGCGAGCGGCAACGACGCCAAGGCGTCGGGAAACCCCAAGGCAAGCTCGTCGCCATCACCCACGAAGCCCGCGGGCCCACCGATGCTGCTGGAGACGATCACCCCACAGACGGGAACCACGGTAGGCGTGGCCATGCCGATCTCGGTGGTCTTCACGAATCCCGTGGCCGCCTCGGCGCGGGCCACGGTCGAGAAGCACATGAAGGTGAGCGCCTCGCAACCGGTGGCCGGCGCCTGGCACTGGTTCGGCGACCAGCGTGCCGACTGGCGCCCGAAGACGTACTGGCCCTCCGGCACGACAGTGAAGATCGACGCCGACATGAAGGGCGTCAGCAACGGCAACGGACGTTTCGGCGTGCACGGCTACACGCACACCTTCAAGATCGGTGACGACGTGCGCGCGGACGTCTCCGTGACCGGGCACACCATGAAAGTGACCCGGAACGGATCTCCGGTGCGCACTCTGTCGATCAACGCGGGCAGCGCCGAGTACCCGACGTGGAACGGCACGATGGCCGTCATCGACAAGCAGGAGAAGGTCCACATGACCTCCTGCAGCGTCGGAATCAGCTGCGACAAGGGCAGCCCCGACTACTACGACCTGACGCTGCCCTGGGACGTCCACCTGACTCAGTCCGGGACCTACGTGCACTACTCGACCGGCGACCCGAACCCGGGCACTGGCAGCGCCCGCGGCTCACACGGCTGCGTCCACCTGTCCATGTCGGACGCCAAGTGGTTCTACGACCAGGTCAAGCAGGGCGATCCCATCACCGTCACCGGCTCACCCCGCGCCAAGGCCTCGGCGGACAACGGCTACGCGGACTTCAACCTGAGCTGGGACCAGTGGCTCGCGGGCAGCGGCGCCGGGGAGGGCACGACCGCGACGCTGTGACGCGCCGCCGTGGCGAGGAGTGCCTACGGTGATCGCGACGCCGGCAGGGACCGGTTGCAACCCGGGAGGCTAGGTCGGCAGCCGATCGTGGATCCATGGCCACGGAGATCGTCACCCCGGTGATCCGGGTCAGGGGCCGGCCCCTGACCCGGATCACCGGCCCGGTCCACCGGCCATGCCGGGTTCTCAGCCTGCGGCAACCCGCTCCGGATCGTCGGCCGGGGTACCGACGCGCAACCACCGGTAACCGTAGGCGGGCAGTTCGACGAGGAGCCGACCGTCGCCGGACACCGTGAGACCGGCGTGGTCCTCGGCGAGGAGGTCGGTCAGCCTGTCACCGGATTCGGTCTCCGGGAGCCGCAGTCGCACGGTGAGGGGACGGCCCGCGAAGTTGTGCAGGGCCAGGATCCTCCCGTCCGAGGTGCGGCTGACGTGCGCCAGCACAGCGGGTTCCCCCGTCTCCACGAGGTGGTATTCGCCCCAGGCCAACTCGGGAGCCTCCCGGTAGCGCTCGACGAACAGCCGTATGCGGCTCAGCAGTGAACCGGGATCGCGGCTCTGCTCGTACACGTTCACCTTCCGGGGTCCGAACTCGCCGTCCGCCAGCGGGTTGGGGAACGTGTCCGGCCGGGCGGTGGAGTAGCCGGCGCCTTCCTGCGGGGTCCACTGCATGGGGGTGCGTACGGCCTGGCGGCCCTCGGCGGCCAGGTTCTCACCCATGCCGATCTCCTCGCCGTAGAAGAGCACGGGGGTGCCGGGCAGAGTGAACAGCAGACTGTAGGCGAGTTCGATGCGGCGCCGGTCACCGCCGACCATGGGGGGCAGCCTGCGGCGCAGTCCCCGGTCGTACAACTGCATGTCCTTGTCGGGGCCGAAGGCGGCGAAGACCTCGGCGCGTTCGTCGTCGCTGAGTTTGTCGAGGGTGAGTTCGTCGTGGTTGCGTACGAACGTGGCCCAGTGGGCGTCGCGCGGGGCAGCGGGCCGGTCGCGCAGCGAGGCGGCCAGCGGCCCCGCCTCCTCGCGCGCCATGGAGAGGTACATCTGCTGCATGCCGACGAAGTCGAAGCACATGGTGAGTTCGTCTCCGCGGTCCGAATCGGGGTCTCCGAAGAACCGGGCGAGGTCGCCGTAGGGCAGGTTCACCTCGCCGAGCAGTATCGACTCGCCGTTGCGGCGGCCGAGGAAGGCTCGCAGGTCCGCGAGGTAGGCGTGCGGGTCGGGCAGGGCGTCGGCGTCGTCCTGCCCGGCCGTCTCCAGCAGGAAGGGCACGGCGTCGACCCGGAACCCGGACAGTCCGAGCTGCGTCCAGAAGCCCATGACGCGGGCTATCTCGTCCCGCACCTCGGGGTTGGCGACGTTGAGGTCGGGCTGCTGCTTGTAGAAGCGGTGCAGGTAGTACTGGCCGCTGCCCTCGTCGTACTCCCACAGGCTGTCCTCCGCGTCGGGGAAGACCACGCCCTCGGGGCCGTCCTCGGGAGGCTCGTCCTGCCAGACGTACCAGTCGCGGTGGGCGGAGTCCCGGCCGGAGCGGGCGTCCTGGAACCAGGGGTGGTCCTCGGAGGTGTGGTTGACCACGAGGTCGGCGATCACGCGGATGCCGCGGTCCTTGGCCGTGCGGACGAACTCGGTGAAGTCACCGAGGGTGCCCAGGCGGGGATCGACACCGTAGAAGTCGGTGATGTCGTATCCGTCGTCGCGTTCGCGCGTCGGGTAGAAGGGCATCAGCCACACGCATGTCACGCCGAGGCGCACCAGATGGTCGATGCGCTGGGTGAGGCCCGCGAAGTCGCCGATCCCGTCACCGTTGCCGTCCTGGTAGGTCTCGACGTCGAGGCAGTACACCACCGCGTTCTTCCACCACAGGTCGGATGTGCGGGTCAGACGCATCGGTACTCCTTCGCCGTGGCGGGAATCGGGCGGGTGACGTCGAGCTGGGGCAGTACCTCGGCCCCGAACGTGTCGATGAACGAGGCCTGTTCACGGCCGACGTGGTGAAGCATCACCGTGTCGAACCCGAGGTCGGCGTACTCCTGGAGCCAGGCGGTGTGCCGACCGAGGTCGGACGAGACGTTGACCGTGCCCGCCACCTGTTCGGGCGTGATGTGCTCGCTGACGATGTCGAACAGTTCCACGGAGTCGAGGTCCCAGCTGACCGGGGGTGTGTGCACGTTGGTGCGCCACTGGTCGTGGGCCAGCGCCAGGGCCTCGTCCTCGTCGGGCGCCCAGCTCAGGTGCACCTGGAGGTGCAGGGGGCCGCGACCGCCCGCGTCGCGGTAGGCGTCGGTGATCTCGCGGAGCCGTTCCGGCGGGGCGCTGACCGTGATGAGGCCGTCCGCCCACTCGGCGCACCGGGCGGCGGTGGCGGTGCTGCACGCGGCTCCGAGGAGCGGCGGTACGTCGGGCGGCAGGGTCCACAGCCGGGCCCGGTCCACGGTCACCAGTCCGTCGTGGCTGACCTCCTCCCCCGCGAGCAGTGCGCGGATGATGTCGACGCATTCCCTCAGGCGTGCGTCACGCAGGTCCTTGCGCGGCCAGGGGGCGCCTGTGATGTGCTCGTTGGAGGCCTCACCGCTGCCGAGCGCGGCCCAGAACCTGCCCGGGTACATGGACGCGAGGCCGGCGATCGCCTGGGCGATGATCGCGGGGTGGTAGCGCTGCCCCGGCGCGTTCACCACGCCGAACGGCATCCGGTCGGTGGCCTGGAGCGCGGCGCCGAGCCAGGACCAGGCGAATCCCGACTCTCCCTGACGGACGCTCCAGGGCGAGAAGTGGTCCGAGCACATGGCGGCGGTGAATCCCGCGCGTTCCGCGTGCACCACGGCGTCGAGCAGGTCCGCGGGCGGGATCTGTTCGTGCGAGGCGTGTAATCCGTAGACAGTCATGCCGCGTCGGGTACCCACACGATTGATCCTCAGCAATGACACCACAGCGCTGATCCCGGCAGTCCACTCAGGGCGGGCTGCCGGGATCAGTGGGAGTGCGCCTACTTGGGCTTGATCGCGTCCTTGGCCTTCTCCTTGGCGGCACGCAGGTCTCCCTTGGTCTCCTCGGCCTCTCCCTTGGCCTTCAGAGACTCGTTGCCCACGGCACCGCCGACCACCTTCTTGACCTTGCCCTTGGCCTGCTCGCCCTTGGCCTTGCCCTTTTCGTCGGCAGCCACAGTCACTCACTCCTGTCTCGTTCGAAGGAACCTTCCTCCCCCCGTGTCGCCTGAGATTCCTCTCTCAAACGAGTCTTCGGGCTCATAAAATTCGTATAAGCCCGCGGGGCGGAGTCGTGCTGCGTTCCTTCTCCGGGAGTCCGCGCGTGCAGCTCGCCGACAGCGGCATGCAGATGATCGAGGTGATCCCGCCGGGCGTGCGCACCACACTCCTCGGCCAGCAGGGCGACGAGAGGTCCATGCCGCTGGAGGACTGCCTCACCGAGACCGTGGACCTTTTGCGGGAGCAGCCCGACGCCGGGGAGACCGTCGGCGAGCATGCCAGGTGCTTTCGCGACGCGGCGGCGAACGGTACCTGCGGCCAAGTCCTTGCCATGCTCGGCGGCCACCGCTGAGCGGCACCCGGTGCTTGCCCGACGGACTGATGAAGGCGACAGGTTTCCGACGGACGTCCGGGCACAACCCGGGCTCGATGTGAAACGAGTGCAGAGGTCATGATCGAGCCTGCCGTTGGCTCGTCGACCTCGGCGGCCGGTGGATCGGGCCGGTGATCCGGGTCAGGGACCGGCCCGTGCCCTGGTTGGCCTGGGCGATGATCTCCGCGGTGATGGAAACGGCGGTCTCCTCGGGCGTGCGGGCTCCGAGGTCGAGGCCGATCGGGGAACGCAGCCGCACCAACCGGTCTTCCGTGACGCCCTGCTCGCGCAGGAGCCGCAGACGCTCGTCGTGGGTACGCCGGGAGCCCATGGCCCCCACGTAGGCCACGGGCAGGACGAGGGCGAGCTGGAGCAGCGGGATGTCGAATTTGGCGTCGTGGGTGAGGACGCAGACGACGGTGCGGGAGTCCACGGCCGACCGTGACAGGTATCGGTGGGGCCAGTCGACGACGACCTCGTCGGCGTACGGGAAGCGGGCGGGCGTGGCGAAGACGGGACGGACGTCGCAGACGGTGACGTGGTAGCCGAGGAAGCGGCCGGCCTGGCTGAGGGCGGCGGCGAAGTCGACGGCTCCGAAGATCAGCATGCGGGGGCGGGACGCGTGGACGTGGACGAGCACGGTCGTCGGTTCGGGGCAGCCGTCCCCGTTCCCGCCGACCGTGACACGGGTGGTGCGCCCGGCCCGCAGCGAAGCCCGCGCCTCCTCGGCCACAAGCTTCTCCGTCGGCCCGCCGTCCAGGGTGCCGTAGGTGACGCCGTCGGCGGCGCGAACGCTCAGGGTGGAGCCGATGAGCTCGCCGGGGCCGGCCACCACCTGGGCCACGGCAGCGGGTCGGCCCTCCACGACGTCGGCGAGGGCGTCGGTGAGATGCGGTTGGACCGCGGGATCGATCCGTTGGACGAGGACGTCGAGTTCGCCGCCGCAGGTAAGTCCTACGGCGAAGGCGTCGTCGTCGGAGTACCCGAACCAGGCGCGTCGCGGGGCGCCCTGCTCGCTGAGCACCTGTCGGCACAGTTCGTAGACCGCGCCCTCGACGCAGCCGCCGGAGATGCTGCCGACCGCGTTTCCGTCCTCGTCCACGGCCACCGACGTACCGACCGGCAGCGGTGCGCTGCCGGTGACGTCGACGACGGTGGCCAGGGCGAAGGGGCGTGCCTCGCGGCACCAAAGGTGCAGTGTGTCCGCGATGTTCAGCATGAACGGGTCCTTCGGGGCAAGGGAGGAGGGGCCGCCACCGCGCCGCGGGGGAGCGTCGTCACGCGGCGGCGGCCCTGGAAGGTCCGGCGGCCGGACGGGGGAACCGGCTCCCGGACGAGGAGGCAACGCCCGGGCCGCTGCCGCTGGGCAGCTGCGCAGCGGCCCGGGCACTCGGCTCAGAGCAACGCCTCGGTGGTGATGGGCAGTTGGCGGACCCGACGGCCGGTGGCGTTGAACACCGCGTTGCCTATCGCGGCCGCCACACCCACCTGGACGACCTCGCCGAGCCCCTTCACCCCCAGCGCGTTGCCCGCGTTGTCCTCGCCGTCCAGGTAGATCGCCCGGACCTCGGGGACGTCGGCGTTCACGGGCACCAGGTAGTCGGCGAGGTTGGCGTTGACGATCCGCCCGTCGCGGTGGTCGGTGACCGTGTGCTCAAGCAGCGCCGTGCCGATGCCGCCCACGATGCCGCCGAACGCCTGGCTCTCGGCCAGCTTGGGGCTGATGATGCGGCCGGCGTCGTACACACCGAGCATCCGCCGCACCCGTACCAGCCCCAGCGTCGCGTCCACCGCGACCTCGGCGAAGGTCGCGTTGTAGGCGTGGTAGGACTCCCGTTCGGGAGTCGGCGGCCCGGTGTAGTTGCCGTCTGCTTCCAGGTGGGAGCGGTGGTGGCGGGCCAGCAGACTGCGGTACGTCTCACCCCGCGCCGGAGTGTCCCGCGCATGCAGCCGCCCGTTGCGCACGACGACCTCACCGGCCGGTACTCCGTACAGCGGCGACCGCTCGTCCTCGACGGCCAGCTCGATCGCCTGCTGCCGCACCTGGTCGCAGGCGTCGACGACGGCGGAACCGACGCTGGCCATGGTCGCCGAACCGCCGTGCGGACCGGTCGGCGGATACAAGGAGTCGCCGAGCCGGAAGGTCACCGTGCGCATGGTCAGCCCGAGCGCGTCGGCGGCCACCTGGGTCTGGGAGGTGTAGGTGCCCGGCCCCATGTCACTGGTGGCCGCCTCGACCACGGCGGTCCCGTCGGCGTCGAGACGGGCCCGGGCCTGGGCGGGGAAACGCCCGGGATCGTAGACGCCGGCCGCCATTCCCAGGCCGACCAGCCAGTTCCCGTCACGCGTCGCACGGGGCCTGGGGTTACGGCGGTCCCAGCCGAACTCCCGGGCACCGACCGTGTAGCACTCACGCAGTCGCCGGGTGGAGAACGGCAGGTTCCTCGACTCGTCCTTGGACGGCTCGTTGCGTCGGCGCAGCTCGATCGGGTCGATGCCGAGCCGGTGGGCGAGCTCGTCCATCGCCGACTCGATCACGAACGACGCCGATGCGAAGCCGGGGCCGCGCATCCAGATCGGTGTGTTCACATCCAGCGGCACCTGCCGGTACGCCTGCCTGACGTTCGGCGTGCTGTAGAGCATCTGCCCCGCGCCCATGACGGCCTCGGTGAACGTCTCGTACGAGGAGGTCTCGGCGTCGATGTCGTGGATCGCGGCGGTCAGCCGGCCGCGCCGGTCGCTGCCGAGGCGCAGCCGGTACTCGTACGACGGCCGGAAGCCGGTCCCGAAGTACATCTGCCTGCGGCTCAGCACCAGCTTCACCGGACGGCCTGTCTCCCGGGCGGCCAGGGCGGCGACGATCGTGTGCGGCCAGCAGCGCAGCCCGCTGCCGAAGCCGCCGCCGACGAACGGGGAGACGACCCGCACCGCGTCCGCCGACAGGCCGAACACGGCGGCGATCTCGTCACGGGTGCCCATCACCCACTGGGTCTTGTCCCAGACGGTGACCTTGCCGCCGTCCCAACGGGCGATCGTGGCGTGCGGCTCCATCGGGTTGTGATGGTTGCGCGCCAACTGGTACGTCACGTCCAGGCGTTCGGCCGCGCCGCGCAGCCCGGCATCCGCGTCGCCGCGCGCGTAGTCCGTGGGTTCGCCCGGTGCCGCCTCGTCCAGGTCGGTCGAGGACTGTTCGACGTCGTACTCGACCCTGACCAGGCTCGCACCGTGCTGGGCGGCCTCCAGTGTGGTGGCGACGACGACGGCGACCGGCTGGCCGTGGAAGAGCACCCGGTCGTCCTGGAACACCCGCACTCTGCGTCCGGGCGGGTTGTTGGAGCCGGCGTTGTCGCGGTACGGCAGCTTCGGCGCGTTGCGGTGGCTGATCACCCGCAGGACGCCGGGGTGCTTGTCGGCGTCACGGGTGTCGATGGAGGCGACGCGGCCGCGGCCGATGCTCGCGTCGACGATGACGGCGTGCACTGCTCCGTCGATGTCGTGCTCGGCGGCGTACAGCGCCTTGCCGGTGACCTTCAGCCGGCCGTCCACCCGGGACAGCGGCGCACCCACGGCTGACTGCGGCTGGGGGCTCACTTGGTACCTCCTACGATGCGCAGCTGCCGCTCGACGGTCCGCTTGAGCAGCTCGATCTTGAAACGGTTGTGCTGAAGGGGGCGAACGCCGTCCGCGGCGTGTTCCGCGGCCTCGGCCCACAGTGCCTCCGAGGGGCGTTCCCCGAGAAGGCGCTGTTCGACGGCGGGCAGCTTCCACGGCACGGTGCCCACCCCGCCGGCGGCGACCTTCGCCTCCCGGACCACCCCGCCGCGCACCTGCAGTGCCACAGCCGCCGACGTCAGGGCGAACTCGTAGGACTGCCGGTCGCGCACCTTCAGGTAGCCGGATTTCAGCGGGCGCGGCAGCGCGGGAACCTCCACCGCCGTAATCAACTCACCCTGCCGGAGAGCGTGTTCGCGGTTGGGGGTGTCGCCGGGCTTGAGGAGGAAGTCCGCGAAGGGGACACGGCGTTCCCTGTCCGGGCCCAGCAGGTGCACGGTCGCCTCCAGCGCGGCGAAGGCCACGGCGGCGTCGGAGGGATGGGTGGCCACACAGGAGTCGGAGGTACCGAGGACGGCGTGCGTGCGGTTGTGGCCGTGCAGCGCGGCACAACCGGAGCCGGGCTCGCGCTTGTTGCAGTCGGCGGTGACGTCGCGGAAGTAGGTGCAGCGGGTGCGCTGCATGATGTTGCCGCCGATGGTGGCCATGTTTCGCAGCTGGGCGGACGCGCTCAGCTCCAGCGCCTGGGAGATGACGGGGTACAGCGCGCGCACCTTGGGGTGGGCGGCGGCCTCGGCCATGGTCACCAGCGCGCCGATGCGCAAGCCACCGTGCTCGGTGACCCTGACGTCGCGCATCGGCAGGTCACTGATGTCGACCAGGGTCCCGGGACGCTCGACGGTCTCGCGCATCAGGTCGACGAGGGTGGTGCCGCCTGCGATGTATCGGCCGCCGTGGCGGCCCGCGTTGAGGGCCTCACGGGTGTCCGCGGCCTTCGTGAAGGAGAAGGGATGCATGTCAGCGGTTCCTCACTTCCGGCCGGCGGTCTGCTCGACCGCGCGCACGATTTTGACGTAGCAGCCGCAGCGGCAGATGTTGCCGCTCATCCACTCCCGGATCTCCTCCGGCGAACCGGTGTGCCCCTCCTTGAGGCAGCCCACCCCCGACATGATCTGGCCGGGGGTGCAGTAGCCGCACTGGAAGGCGTCCTCGTCGACGAACGCCTGCTGAAGCGGGTGCAGTTGGTCGCCGTCGGCCAGGCCCTCGATCGTGGTGACCTCTGCGCCCTCCAGCCGAACGGCCAGCGTCAGGCAGGAGTTGACGCGTTGCCCGTCGACCAGGACCGTGCACGCCCCGCAGGCCCCGGCGTTACAGCCTTTCTTCGAGCCGGTCAGCCCGAGATGCTCGCGCAGCAGGTCCAGAAGAGATGTGCGGTTGTCGACCGTCACGGTCCGGCGGGTGCCGTTGACCGTCAGCGAGACCCGGCTGGACGGCGGTCCCTCAGCGCCAGTTGCCTCCTCCGGGGCTGCGAGGGAGGACCCTCCGATCACTCCTGCCGCGACGACAGCGCCACCGACTGCGGTACTGGTGGCGATGAAGGTGCGCCGACTGGGCGCCGGGGAGGGTTCGCCGGCTCCGGTGGGAGGTGGAACGGCGGACTCAGAGAGTTCAGTGGACATACGTACGCCTTCGTATCGCGGACGGATCGGCCGTACAGACGGCGGGACGAGAGAGTGGATCGTCGTCACCGCGGGGAACCGGGCAACCACGCGCTTCGGCGGCGGCGGCTGGTCACCTCGGGAGTCTTGCACCACCGGCAACACTCGTGGCAGGGAGACTTTCCTCCCCCTTTACACTCCGTCAGGAGCGGACGTTCTGGCGTCCTGGGTGAGCGCGGGGCGCGGACCGAACGGCCGGGCTACTGGTCGCGGGTGCGGGGGGCGTTGTACTGCTGGTCGGTCACCGGTTCGGCCCAGATGGTCTCGGGGCGCCGTCGCCGCTGCCCTCCCACATGGCGATGCCGGAAACGATGCGCAGGCTCTGGCCCAGGGCGTGGGCGTGGGCGTGGGCGTGGGCGTGCCAGTTGGTGCGAGCGCCCGGTGCGCAGCGGACCAGGTTGACGCGCATCCGGGACGGCTCCTGGCCGGCCACGATGACGTCCCACCACCCGTCGCCGGTGAACCAGTCCGCCTCCTGCTTCTCCTTGGTCCGTGGGCTGTCCCCTGCGGGCGACATGACCGCTGTCGAGGGGGAGGGCGATGCCGACGACACGAGCGCGGGCGAAGGCGGTAGCGCGGCCGGAGCCGGCTCCGGTCACGAAGGCCGCTTTCCCGGTGAAGCCCGTGTTGCTCACAGCCATGTGATGAACGGCGTCCTCTCGCTTGCTGGTACGTCGTCAGGTTCGTATCGGCAATGCGCGGATCCGGGCTTGGGTCAGTACCGCGAGGACACCTGCGCGGGTTCGTCGCCTCCTACGCGCGTGGGAGCGCGGCGCTGGGCCACGATCCGGCCCTTGCGGGAAGGGCCGTGGACGGCGAGGGCGGTCAGTGGGAGGAGGGTGAGGGCGGCGACGACGGTGCCGACCAGGGGCGGGCCGGTCAGGCCGAGGGAGGAGTTGAGTGCCGTGCCGGCGAGCGCCGAACCGGCGGCGACACCGACGTTGAAGGCGGAGGTGGTCAGCGCCGAGGTGAGGGTGGGCGCGTCGCCCGCGAAACGCATGGCGAGGGCGGTGACGACCGGGTTGACGGTGAATCCGGTGAGGCCCATGAGGAAGACCAGGAGGGTTGCCGTCACCGGGTTGCCGGACAGCGGGATCATCAGGAACAGCACCAGTGAGGTGGCCGCGGCTGCCGTGATGGTGGTGACCATCGGTCGGCGGTCGCCCAGGCGGCCTCCGACGGTGGTGCCGCCCAGGGCGCCGACGCCGAACGCGATGAGGACGAGCGGGACGGCACCCGCGGGGATGCCCGCGCGGTCGGTCAGCAGCGGGGTGATGTAGGTGTACGTCGCCAGCACACCGCCCATGATCAGCATCGCGGCGCCGAGCGCGAGCCACAGCCTGCCCTGCCGCAGAGCACGGACCTCGGCCCGGAGGGACACCTCGGCATGCTGCTCCTGGGCCGGGATGAAGCGGCCGATGCCAGCGGCGGCAAGGCCGGAGAGGACGGCCAGGGCCCAGAGGGGGCCGCGCCAGCCGGTGAACTGGCCGGCGAAGGAGCCGATCGGCACGCCGACGACGTTGGCCAGGGTCAGGCCCCCGATCATGACGCCCGTGGCGCGGGTGGCGTTACGTGGCCCGGCAGCGGTGGTGGCGACGACGAAGCCGACGGACCAGAACGCTCCGGTGGCCAGGGCCGTGACGACGCGGGCGATGAGAGCGACGGTGAAGGACGTGCTGAGCGCGGCGACGAGATGTCCGAGGCAGAACACGGTCAGGGCCAGGATCAGCGTCTGGCGCTGCGGAAGGCGCAGGGTCGCCATGGCCATGGCCGGTGCGCCGATGATCATGCCGATGGCGAAGGCGGTGATCAGCAGGCCGGCGTGGGAGACACTGACTCCGAGGTCACCGGCCAGTTCCGGCAGCAGGCCGGCGACGACGAACTCTGTGGTCCCCATCAGGAACGTGCCGGCGGCGAGCACCCAGACGACGAAGGGAAGCTTGCCGGGAGTGGTCCCGGATGCGGAAGGCATACCTGTGCTCTCTCCTTGCGTGGAAATCGGGGGATCAGGAGGGGCGGCCGGGGCCGTCGCGGCGGCCGGCGGACTGCCTGGCGACGCCCTGGACGCTGCCACGAACCGAACCGGACGAAAAGGGGAGGATCGCCTCCCCCCTTCTTGCGGGCACCCGTCAGGTGCGCGCGGTGGGGTGGATCAGGGCGCGGCTTCGATGGTGACGCGGTCGGCGGTGGCGAGCTGCTCGGTGCCGCCGTCGGCCATGTGCCCGAGGAGAACCAGGCCGGCCGCGTAGGGGGCGTCACGGTAGTAGGTGGCGAGCTGGTTCCAGGGCGCGTAGTACGCCAGGTCACCGACTGCGGGGTCGGCGCCTGCCGGGGCGCCGGAGGTGGACAGCTGGCGCGGCAGGTCGGCGATCTTCTCGGCCTCGTTGAGGTCGCGCAGCGACAGGGTCAGCGGGAGCTGGGCGGCGAAGTCGCGGGCGGTGGCGCTGTCGTTAAGGGTGGCGTCGATGTGGTGGCCGTTGAGCGTGAGACGGATGTTCATGGCGGTGGTCCCGCCGGTTGACGCGGTGACGGCCGGAGCTGCCGAAGCCGGCGGTGACGCGGGCGCAGAGGGGGAGGCGGACGAAGCGGACGCGGACGGGGAATCGCTGGTGCAGGCGGTCACGACCAGCAGCAGGGCGGCTGCCGGGACCACCCGGGCGGAAGCGCGAAGGGGTACCGGGTTCACGGGTTGTCCAGCGGCTGGTCGGGCAGGGGCTCGGCGTAGTGACGGAAGCCGTCGCGCTGCTGGTGGATGTCGTACAGCCGCTGCGCCAGCACCTCGGGACTGCTGTGTACGGCGTCGGGCCGGATGGCGCCCGGGACGATCAGCTGGGCGGCGTGGACGTTCTCTCCCGCGAGCGTGTCGTGCAGCATGCGGGCGTACGCGCTCTCGGCGGCGAACGCGATCGAAGTCCCGGCCACCTTCGGATTGGGGCGTACGGCGCTGGAGCCGTTGACGAACAGCAGGGTGCCGCGGCCGAGTTCGCGCATCCCGGGCAGGACGGCGTTCACGGCGGTGACGGCCCCTTTGACGGAGAAGGCGAGCGGGGCGTCGAGGTCGCCGGCGCCGGTGTCGAGGACCGGCTTCATGAAGTCGGCGCGCGGCACCGGGCTGTACTGGAGGATCTCGATGGGTCCGAGGGTTGCCGCGGCCGTGTACAGGGCAGCGGTCAGCGACTCGATGTCGAGGACGTCGGCGGTGAAGCCGCGGGCCCGGATGTTGTCGCGGGCCAGTTCGGCGGTCATCTCCTCCAGGCGCTCGGCGTTGCGGGCGATGAGGGCGACGGTGTGGCCGGCGGCTCCGAACCGGCGGGCGGTGGCGAGTCCGAGGCCGGGTCCCGCGCCGACGAGGGCGAAGGTCGTCATGGTGAATCCTTGGGTGAGTGAGCGGGCTTCCGGTCCGGGGGCGGGGCCGCCCCGCCCCCGGGCGCGGTCTCCGGGTATGGACGTCCTTGCTTTCAGGGCTTGAGGAGGGCCTTGATGGCACGGCGCTCGTCCATCGCCCTGTAGCCCTCGGCGACCTGGTCCAGCGGCAGGGTGAGGTCGAATACCCTGCCCGGGTTGATGCGGCCGGTCAGGACGCGGTCGATGAGGTCGGGCAGGTAGCGGCGTACGGGTGCGGGGCCGCCGCGCAGGCCGACGTGGGAGAAGAACAGCTCCTGGCCGTCGATCGCCACGTCATGCGGGACGCCGACGAAACCGACGTTGCCACCGGGCCGAGTGGAGTGGAGGGCCTGCCGCATGGACTCGGCGGTGCCGACGCACTCCAGGACGGAGTCGGCACCGATGCCGTCGGTGAGGTCCTTGACGCGGGCGATGCCTTCCTCGCCGCGCTCGGCGATGATGTCGGTGGCGCCGAACTCCAGGGCGAGCTTCTGCCGGGAGTCGTGGCGGCTCATGGCGATGATGCGTTCGGCCCCCAGCTCCTTGGCGGCGATGACACCGCACAGGCCGACCGCGCCGTCACCGACGACCACGGCCGTCGAGCCGGGCTTCACCTCGGCGGCGAGTGCGGCGTACCAGCCGGTGCCCATCACGTCGGAGACAGCGAGCAGGCCGGGAACGAACTCGGCGCCCGGGTGTTCGTGGGTGGCGACGAGCGTGCCGTGGGCGTTGGGGATACGGACGTAGTCGGCCTGGCAGGTGGACATGAACTCGCGGTGCAGACAGTTGGACTGCCAGCCGCGCAGGCAGTTGGCGCAGGTGTTGTCCGAGGTGGCGAAGGAGCCGACCACGAACTGGCCCGGCCTGACGTTGGTGACCTCGCTGCCGGTCTCCTCGACGATGCCGACGTACTCGTGCCCCATCGGGTGCGGATCACCGATGGGTTCCGCGCCGCGGTAGGGCCACAGGTCGGAGCCGCACACGCAGGTGGCGACCGTGCGGATCACCGCGTCCGTCGGCCGGAGGATCTTCGGCTCGTCGAGGTTCTCGAAGCGCACGTCGCCAGGGCCGTGGATGACTGCTCCGCGCATGGGGATACTTCCTTCGGTGCGAGAGTCGGTGAACCGCAGCCGGTGATCGCAATCGGCTGGTCGTTGTCGAGCCTCACACGCGAGGGCAGGCGCGAAAAGCGGAGAGGTTCATCCTGGGAGGGGAACATCCAGGGAGTAAATTCTCCCCCCTTCCCCTGGTGCGACCGGTGTCATGCTGGGAAGCATGACCGCCAACGTTCCCCTCAATGAGCTGGGAGAATTCCTCAAGAAGCGCCGCTCCGACTTGAGCCCACGCACAGTCGGACTGCCCGAGACCGGCACGCCTCGCCGGGTGGCCGGGCTGCGCCGCGAGGAGGTCGCCCAGCTCGCGAGCATCAGCACCGACTACTACACCCGGCTCGAACAGGGCCGCATGCAGGCATCGGCGCCCGTCCTGGACGTTCTCGCCCAGGTACTCCATCTGGACGACGACGAACGGGGCTACCTCTTCCAGCTCGCGGGCAAGACCACCACCCGCACCCGGCCGCGCAGCAGGCAGAAGGTCCAGCCGCAGCTGCAGCGCGTCCTGGACGACCTCACCGCCACCCCGGCCATCGTGCAGGGCCGCCGCGGCGACATCCTCGCCTGGAACGCGCTGGCCGCCGCACTGGTTACCGACTTCTCCCGGATCACGGAGAAGCACCGCAACTACCCGCGGATCGTCTTCACGGATCCGGCCATGCGCACCCTGTACGCGGACTGGAACACCTCCGCCCACATCGCCGTGGCACAGTTGCGGATGGAGGCCGCGAAGTATCCCGAGGATCCACGCCTGATCGAGCTCGTCGGTGAACTGTCCATGCGGGACGAGCAGTTCGCCCGGTGGTGGGGCGATCACCGAGTCGCCGCGCGCACGGTGGGCACGAAGACCCTCAACCATCCGGTCGTCGGCGAACTCGTCCTGGACTGGGACACGCTCACCGCCAACACCGATCCCGACCAGCACCTGACCGTCTGGACCGCCGTACCAGGCTCCCCCACCCATGAACGACTACGGATCCTCGCCTCCTGGGCCGCCGACCAGGACCTGCCGGCCTCCTCCGCCCTCAGCTGACCGCGACGGGCCGCATTGCGGGAGTGCCCGGTGGTCCGTGCAGGTGGCCTGTGACAGCGGCGGACCCGTGACCTGGTCGGTGTGGGCGGTGATGTCCGCGGGGTTGGACTTTTCCGACTCCTCGGGTGCGCGCGGAGCGGGCGCAAGGCCGACCGGCGAGCGCCGCCACCGTCCAACGGCAGGCGGACGAGGTCCCCCCGACACTCGGGGAGAGCTCCTCCGCGACGTCTTCAGGAAATGGGCCGATGACTGGCCTCGACGGACTGATCCGCGTCTGTTCCTGTCCTGGGAAGCGGTGCGCCGGAACGGGTGGCGTGCATCAGCGCGAGTGCCGTCAGCGGAACGAGAGTGAGCGCGGCGGCAACCGTACCGACCAGCGGTGGCCCTGCCTGCCGCAGTGATGAGGTCAGGGCGACGCCCGCCACTCCGGAGCCGATGGCGATCCCCACGTTGGACGCCGAACTACCCAGCGCGGAGGCCAGCGTGGGCGCGGAACCGGCGAAGCGCATGATCAGCGCACCGAGCACCGGGGCCGCGGCGAAACCCGTCACACCCATGGCCGTCACCAGCACTACGGTCGCCACCGGGCTCGTGGAGAGAAACACCAGCAGGAACAGGACCAGCGTGCTCGCGGCGGCGGCCGTGATGAGCGTGGCGAGCGGCCGACGGTCACCCAGGCGTCCACCGACCGTGGTGCCCAGCAGGGCGCCCAGGCCGTAACCGGTCAGGACCAGGGGCACCGCCCATGCAGGAATCCCGGCACGCTCGGTGAGCAGGGGCGAGATGTAGGTGTACGTCGCCAGAACACCTCCCAGGAGCAGGGCGGTCGCGGTCAGCGCCAGCCAGACCCGGCCCTGACGCAGCACGGCGAGCTCGGCCCGGACAGACCGCGTCTCGCGCCGCTCCTCGTCAGGAATGAACCGGCCGATGACCGCCGCGGCACCGGCCGACAGGGCGGCCAGCACCCAGAACGGCCCTCGCCAGTCCGACACCTGGCCCAACCATGAGCCCAGCGGAACGCCGGCGACATTGGCCAGGGTCATTCCCCCCAGCAGCAGGCCCAGGGCCCGCGAAGTCGACGCGTGCCCCGCCGCGGTCGTCGCCACAACGGCCCCGACGCACCAGAAGGCACCAGTGGCCAGTGCGGTCACCGACCGGGCGGCGAGCACGACCGCGAAAGACGAACTGAGCGCGGCGGCCACATGGCCGACGGCGAAGACGACGAGCGCGAGAACCAGCGTGGACCGCCGCGGCAGACGCAACGTCGCGATCGCCATCACAGGCGCCCCGACGATCATGCCCACCGCGAACACCGTGATCAGCAGGCCCGCATGAGCCACGCTGACGCCCAGATCGTCGCCGATCCCGGGCAGCAGGCCCGCGATGACGAATTCGGTGGTGCCCATCAGAAAGGTCCCGGCGGCCAGCACCAGAACGACAAAGGGAAGCTTGCTGGACCGATCGCGGGTCGACAGTGGCATATGGCGGAGTTCTCTTCCAGAGCGGAGTGCGAAGACCCGCGAGCAGTACGGACGCCGCACAGCCTCGCACCGGATTTCCGTCCTGTGAGGGGGAGGAATCTCTCCCTTGCCGCACCTGGGAAACTGACATATCCGCAGCACCGGCCTCTCCCCATCGCGCAGCGATCGACACCGCGGGGGTCAGTGGGGGTCAGTATCGATCCGGCGACGGTGAGACTCGGGCGTGGTGTGCGGCCACACCGCCCCACTGCTCCGGCTCTCCGGTCCTCACGTGCGCCGGGCGATCCCGCCCGCGACCTCCACGGCGATCTCGATCGCTCGTGCCGCGAGTGGGGAGTGGGTTCGGTGCGCCTGCCACAGCAGGAAGATCTCGCGAGGCGGGAGTTCTGGCCTGAGTTCGTGGACGCACAGTGCCGCGTCGGAGCCGATGTCGACGCTGTGGAGGGCAAGTTGCGGCAGGATCGCCGAACCCATGCCGGCCCGCACCATCGACAGCACGGTTTCGTTGCCCGCGGTGCGGCACACGATGTGCGGCCTAACACCGCGCCGGGCGAGCGCCTGCTCCATCCGGGCCTGGTCGCAGATCGGCGGGTGCGCCACCATCGGTACGCCGTCGAGTCGGTCCGGGCTCACCGGACCGTCGGGGAAGGCCCCGCGGCGGGCCACCAACACGTAGGGATCGTCGAGCAGTTTGCGGTGTTCGACGTCGCCGGCGACGCGGCCGTCGAAGAACATCAGATCCAGCTCCTGGACTTGCGGCTGGTCGGTCTCCTCCTCGAACAGCCTGATGTCGCAGCCTGGGTGCTCGTCCCGAAGCCCGCGTACGACCAGCGGCAGGATCACGTTGGACACACTCTGGAAGGTGCCGATGTCGACCCGGCCGTCTCCGGCCTTGAACCGGTCGACTGCCGCCGCCATGGCCTGCGCCTTCGCGAGCAACTCGCGTCCGTGTGCCAGCACGACCGTGCCGAGTGGGGTGATCCGCACCGGCTTCGGTCCGCCGGGCCGGTCGAACACGGCACCGCCGACGGCTCTCTCCAAAGCCGCGATCTGCTGGCTCACCGTCGACTGGGTGTACCCGAGCCGCGCCGCCGCCCGCCCGAACGAGCCCTCATCGGCCACGGCGGCCATCGTGGCGAGATGTCGCAGTTCAACGTCGGACATGCGCCCACCATAGTCATCCATTGTCATCGCTGAACACGATTGACTTGATCGAAAACTATCGCTTTTCGCGATGAATGGTCAGGTCTAGCGTGACGTTCATGACCGATCACCTTTCGCACGGAGAACAGCCCGTCCAGATCAACGATGTCGAACTGTGCATCGAGACCTTCGGAAACCCGGCGCACCCGGCGATCCTGCTCATCGACGGTGCGAGCGCCTCGATGCTGTGGTGGGAAGCCGAGCTGTGCGAACGGATCGCGCGCGGCGACCGGTACGTGATCCGCTACGACAACCGGGACACCGGCCGGTCCACCAGCTACCCGCCGGGGCGGCCCGGCTACACGTTCACCGACCTGGCCGGGGACGCGCTCGGCATCCTGGACGCCCTGCACGTCGAGCGCGCACACATCGTCTGCCGGTCCATGGCCGGCGGAGTCGGGCTCATCGTCGGGGTGGACCACCCCGAGCGGGTGGAGTCACTGACGTTCGTCTCCACCTCCACGGGCGAGGACGGCCTCCCCCCGTCGTCGGACGAGCTCGCCGACGGCATCCCCGCCGCCCCGGACCCCGCCGATTCCGGCGCGGTGGTGGACTTCGTCGTCGCGTCGGCGAAGGCGTGCTCGGGCGGCTCGCCCCACTTCGACGAGACCGCCGTGCGCGCGCTGGTCGAACGGGACGTGGCCCGCGCCCGCGACATCGCGTCCACCCTCGTCAACCACTACGCGATGGCCTTCGACGGGTCGTCCCGCGACTTCGCCTCCCTCAAGGCACCGACGCTGGTGGTGCACGGCGACCACGACCCGGTTCTCCCGCTCCCCCACGCACACGCGCTGCGCGACGCGATTCCTGGCGCGACGCTGCTGATCCTGGAAGGGGCCGGGCACGACCTGCCGAAGCCGCTGTGGGACTCGTTCGTCCCGGCCCTGCTCCAGCACACCCGAGGCGGCCGGCCATGACCCGGCTGCGGTCGGCACTCTGGTTGCCGCTCTTCGACGAGCTCGCCGACCCCACGGTGGTCGCACGTCTGGGCGCCGAGGCGGAGGAGGCCGGCTGGCACGGCGTGTTCGTATGGGACCACCTGCGCTGGCGGGAGCCGGTCCGGCAGGTGGCCGACCCGTGGATCACGCTGGCCGCGATCGCCACCGCCACCGACCGCGTCCGGTTGGGCCCCATGGTCACACCTCTTTCCCGCCGCCGACCGGCCAAGGTCGCCAGGGAGACCGCCACGCTGGACCGGCTCAGCAGGGGCCGCCTCACACTCGGCGTCGGTCTCGGCAGTGATCGCTTCGCCGGCGAGCTGGCCGCGACCGGCGAGGAAGTCGATGACCGCCAGCGGGGCCGTCTGCTCGACGAGTCACTGGAGATTCTCGCCGCCGCGTGGTCCGGCAGACCGGTGCACCATAGGAGCCGGAACTTCACGGTCGACGGCATCACCTTCCTTCCCCGACCGGTTCAGCGCCCCGGCGTGCCGGTGTGGGCCGCGGGACTTCCCGGTAACGTCAAGCCCCTGCGCCGCGCCGCACAGCACGACGGTTTCGTGCCGGTCGATCTCGACCACCCGGATCAGCTCGCCGACATCGTCGCCAGCATCACGGGTCTCCGCCGGAAGACGACGGCCCCGTACGACATCGCCGTCCCCCTCCCGCCCGGTACCGATCCGGCGCCCTACGCCAGGGCGGGCGCCACGTGGTGGCTGGCGGAGTTCGCATCGGAAACAGTGTCGATGGACCAGGTGCGAGGCGTACTCCGCGACGGCCCGGCCGACCTCGGAATCGGCATCGAAGGTGACACTGACATTGGCATCGAGAGGATCCGGTGACGGTGATGTCCGACCTTTTTGACTACGACGCGGAATTGCGCCTGCACAACGAACTCTTCCGCGCCGCTGCCCGCGTCGGACCTCGTGACCGTGTGCTCGACATCGGCTGCGGCAGCGGACAGTCCACCCGCGAGGCCGCCCGCGCCGCCATCGCCGGGAGCGCGCTGGGCGTCGACGTCTCCGCGCCGATGCTCGAACGGGCCCGCCTGCTCAGTGACGACCAGGGACTGGCAAACGTCACCTACCAGCAGGCGGACGCCCAGGTTCACCGCTTTCCAGAGGCGCGTTTCGACCTCTGTATCAGCAGGTTCGGAACGATGTTCTTCGCCGACCCGGTCGCCGCGTTCGCCAACATCGGGCGCGCTCTCCGCCCGGGGGCGCGCCTGGTGCTGCTGGTCTGGCAGGAGCGCGAGCGCAATGAGTGGGCCACCGCGATCCGCCGGACCCTCACCTCCGCCGCCTCAGCATCGGCTGCACCCCGCGGCCCTGACCCGTTCTCGCTCGCCGACCCCACCGTCACGGAGGGGATCCTGACGGCGGCCGGCTTCACGGACGTCGGTTTCGCCGACGTGCACGAGCCCGTCTACTACGGCCCGGACAGCGCCAGCGCCTTCGACGCCGTGCTCCGCCTGTGGGAATTCAAAGACCTGCTTGCCACCTTCGACGCCACGGCCGCCGAGCAGGCACGCACACGACTACGCGCCACCCTCGACGCCCACAACACCGACGGCGGCGTCTACTTCGACTCGCGTGCCTGGATCGTCACAGCCCGCCGTCCTGATTGACCACTGCCCGGCAGCAACTGGTCGGAGCATCCTCGGCTCGGCGGCAAGCAGAGCTCCCTGCGGTGGCCGGTCAGGGCTCGCGCCGGCCGGCGGTCAAGCACCGCCGAACCGCGCAAGCAGCTGCCGTAGCCAGGGAGGCGCACACCAAGGGCCGCACCCACATCTCGGCACGTCCGGGAACGACGTCCCCGAAGGACACCCGCGCCTGCTTTCTGCTTCCTGGACGAGTGGATCCGAAGTCGGGGATGATCAGGGGTATGCGGACGGTCCTGCACGGAGCACGGGTGACGCTTCGGCCGGCGACGGTGGACGACATCCCGGCTCTGGCCGCGATCCGGAGCACACCTGAGGTGTACGCGCGTTGGCCGGGTGGCGACGACCTGACGGCCGCCGTGACCGAGGAGCTCGAAGATCCCGGGGCCCGGACCTACGCGGTAGAGCACGACGGCCGGGTGGTCGGCGCTGTCCAGTGGGGAGCCGAGGACGAGCCGGACTACCGGCATGCCAACATCGACATCTATCTCGACCCGGCGGTGCACGGGCGCGGTCTCGGCACTGACACGGTCCGCACCCTGGCACGTCACCTGATCGATGATCACGGATACCGCCGACTGGTCATCGATCCGGCAGCGGACAATGCCGCCGCCATCCGGTGCTACCGCAAGGTCGGTTTCCGCCCGGTGGGCGTCATGCGGCAGTACGAGCGCGGCGCGGACGGCAGCTGGCACGACGGGCTGCTGATGGACCTGCTGGCGGACGAACTGGAGTAGGCCTCGCGCTCGGCTCCGCGACGCGGGCGACAACCCGTACCGCGTGACTGAACCGACGTGCGCGGAGGCGACAGGCATCCGGTCCGTGATCAGGGTTTCCACGTGCGCACCAGGGCGGCACGGGCGTAGGGACCGTCGTAGACAGGCGTGTCGAGGAGTTCGCCACGGTGGCGGTCGACTGCGGCGATGGGGACGCCGTAGTCGACCGCGGCCGGATCGCCGTCACCGGCCCGTTGCGCCACGTCGACGATCCAGGATTCGTCGACGTGCAGGATCACGCAGCGGCGCCCGGCCGCGGCTCGTCGTACGGGGTGTCGAGCTGCCGCTCCAGACCGTCGAGGAACCTGCCGTGCTCGTCGATGAGCCGCTGGGCCGCGTCCGTACCGGCTGCACGGGCGCCGGTGGTGTCCTCAGTGATTCCGGACGGCGGGCGCGCTGGTCCCGGCAGGCGTTCGCACGCGGGCCACCGGCGACCTCACCGATACCGGCGGCCTGCACGTGGGATGGACGCGTCCGCATGCCTGTCGGCTCGCGGGAGCAGCCCGGCACAGGACACGGCAGGCGGCCCGGGGGCCGGGGGCCGGGGGCCGGGCCTCAAGCCGGTGGAAGTCCGCGCGGAACGCCTGTCGCGGCAGCAGGCGCAAGCCTGCTCAGGCACATTCGCTGCCTTGCCGGTTCTCGCCCCGCATGTGCCCGGAGTCATCGCCCAGGAGTGGTCCGTCCCGTTCTTGACGCTCGTGAGGCGTCGGTGAGGTCGGCTCCGGTGGCGGCGTCACGATGGGACTGGCCGGTGCCGTGCCAGTCCAGGCACATGACGGTCGCGTCGTCCTGCAGGTGACCGTCGTTGGCGTCGATGATCGCCGCGATGAGGGTGCGGGAAGCCTCGCGTGGATGCAGGGCGCGGGTGCGCACGATCAGGTCGGACAGATCGAGGCGGCCCGCGTTGCGCTCCAGCATGCCGTCGGTCAGCATCACCAGCCGGTCGCCCGGCCGCAGGTCCAGCGACTGGACCTGGTAGGTGTGCGGGATGGGGAAACCGAACGGCGTGTCGATCTTCGGGGTGATCTCCTGCACCTGTCCGTCTCTCATCCGCAGCGGCCAGGGGTGTCCGGCGTTGATGAACTCGGTCTCGCCGTCGATCAGGCTGATGCGCAGGAGTTGGCCGGTGACGTATCCCTGGCGGCCGTGTTCGCGCATGGCCTGGTCGGCCTGGTGGGCCTGTTCGGCGAGGTCGGCACCGGCTCGCCGTGCCCGGCGCAGGGCGCTCACCAGGAGGGTGGCCAGCAGCGCGGCGTCGACGTCGTGCCCCATGGCGTCGGTGACGGAGAGCTGGACGCTGTCCCGGTCGACGACGTAGTCGAAGGTGTCACCCCCGACGTGGTCGGCCGGCTCCAGCGCCCCGGCGACCGCGAACTGCGCGGCCTCGCACGCCAGCGAGGCCGGGAGGAGCCTGTGCTGGATCTCCGCGGCCAGGCTCAGTGGGGTGGTGCGGCGGCCCCACTGGTACACGTCCGTGTAGGACCGGTTCGCGATGACGATGTACGCCAGCGCGTGCGCGGTCTCGCCGATCTCCCGCATCACCTCCTCGTCCGGCGCCGTGGGCAGGAACAGTTCGAGGAGCCCGATGGTGTCCCCGCGGTTGGTCACCGGGGCGACGACACGCACCAGCGCGTCCTCGCCCCTGTCCTCCAGGCTCGGCCTTTGGGTGCGGATCACGTCGTCGTACAGGGTGCCCTTCAGCGTGATCCGCCGGGCGGGTTCATCGGTGTCGACACTGCCCGCCACCCCCAGCCGTACGACCGAGCTGCCGGTGAAGTCCATGATGAGGAACGACACCGACACGGCTCCGAGTTGCTCCCTGAGCAGGCGCGCGACCACGTCGAGCGACTCCACCGGCGCCGCGGCCTCCGCCGCCTCCAGCATCCCCACGAGAGTCATCTCCCCGCCGGGGCGACTCTCGCCCCCGGGAAGGCGAGAGGCCTGCCCGCCGTCCGGCCCTCTTGCGGTCACAGCGACTCCTTGATTGCTCCATGACGCTCGGGGCGCCGCCCCGTATGCGCGAAAGACCTGTGCCAAGTCCGGTGCCGGACAGGTCACATTGCATCACGGGACGCGGGGCCGGCTCCGCCCGCCGGCCGCTGCCCGGCCATGTGCGGCCAGGGCCCTGCCGGGCCCGGGTCCTCTGCGCTTCGGCACGCAACGGACACCGTCAGGTGACCGCGAGGAGGATGGCGGTGTAGTGCGCGGTGAAGGCGGCGATGGTCAGGGCGTGGAAGACCTCGTGGAAGCCGAACCAGGCAGGTGAGGGGTCGGGGCGCTTGAGTCCGTAGACGACCGCGCCCGCGGTGTAGAGCAGTCCGCCGGCGATGACGAGCAGGACCACCGTGATGCCGCCGGTGCGCGCGAAGTCGGGCAGGTTGAAGACGGCCACCCAGCCCAGGGCGATGTAGCACGGGGTGTACAGCCAGCGGGGAGCCCCGATCCACAGGACGCGGAAGGCGATGCCGGCCAGGGCCCCCGCCCACACCACGGTGAGCAGCACCACCTGTCGTCGCTCGGGCAGCAGCAGTACCGCCAGCGGGGTATAGGTACCGGCGATGATCAGGAAGATGTTCGCGTGGTCCAGGCGCCGCAGTACCGCTTCCCCTCGCGGGCCCCACGTTCCGCGGTGGTAGACCGCACTGGTGCCGAACAGCAGGCTGGCCGACACCGCGTACACCGAGCAGGCCGCCACTGACGCCGCCGAGCGTGAAACGGCGATCAGGACGATGCCGCCGACCAGCGCGAGCGGGAACACTCCGGCGTGCAGCCAGCCTCGCATCCTCGGCTTCAGCGCAGCAGCCGCGCGCTCCACCCCGGCTTCCAGGCTCGCGGCTGCCTGCCCGCCGGTCAGCCTGCCGATTGCGCCGGCAGGCGTGTCGACCGCCGGAGTGCGCTCGGAGTCGGGAGTGGGGCCGTGACCGGGCCGGGACTCTCGTCCCTGGGCCGGCGGCTCGGTGTCTTCGGCGATCATGCGCTCATATTCTGGCGTTGTCGGATGGGTCGGCCCGGGGCGTCTCCGCGGGGCGGGTGTCAGGCACGGGCAGTGTGCCGGGATGCGGCGCGGCGGTATTCGGCGTTGATGCGCTGGGCTTCCTCAAGCTGGTCTTCGAGGATGATGATGCGGCAGGCGGCCTCGATGGGGGTCCCCTGGTCGACGAGTTCCCGGGCTCGGGCAGCGATCCGCAGCTGGTAGCGGGAGTAGCGCCGGTGTCCGCCCTCGGAGCGCAGCGGAGTGATGAGTCGGGCCTCGCCGATGGCGCGGAGGAAGCCCTGTGTGGTGCCGAGCATCTCGGCGGCTCGGCCCATGGTGTAGGCGGGGTAGTCATCGTCGTCGATACGGCCGTAGGAATCCCCTGCTGTCACGTACACCTCTCGGTCGATTACGTCGAACGCGTGGAGGGGCCCTGGCGCCGTGCGGCGCCAGGGCCCGAAGGAACTGCTACACCATCTGCCGGCCCTCGTCCTGCACCGGCCTTCTGTCTCCGCGGACCCGACCGTGATTCTGCCGGGGAGCCGGGTAAGGGGATCGCGTTTGCTCGACCGGAGACCACCTCACTGTCGATGTCCTGCGGTACCCGGGTTCATGGCTTCGGCCCGGGCGATCCTGATGGGGCGCTCGGCTCCTTCGTTCCTCCCTTGGTGATCAGCTGCCTGCCGAACGGGAACTGCGTACCGCTGAGGGGGATGCGAACGGCAACTGCACTGCTCCTGCCCGCCAGTTCGTGTCTGCCGGGCCCTGCTGTCTCTCTGGGTTACGAGAGAAACCATAGCTACAGCACTGATCTATGTCTACTCTCGCCAACATAGATTTTCGTGTACGGGTGCCGAAGTATGGGCCCGCGGAAACGCGCCCTGCCGCGTCAGGCCGGAGGAGGTCGTGACTGTTCTCCCGGCTCGGACAGGGCGATGCGGGCCGTGATGCGTTTGCCGGCCGCCTCCTGCTCGATGAACAGGTCCTCGGAGACGGCCTTGACGATCTCCAGTCCGTGCTGGCCGATCCTGCCGGGATCGGCACCCCGGGCCGCGGGCACGGTGGGTTCGCTGTCCCACACGACGACGTCCACGGCGTGGGTGTTGACGCGCAGTTCCAGCAGAACGGGGCCGGGAGCGAATTTGCGGGCGTTGGTGACCAGCTCGCTGACCACCAGCTGGACGAAATCCCTCACGTGTGCGGCTACGGGCAGGTGGTGGTCGGCGCAGGCTCGGTCGAGAAAGGCGACGGCGTGGTGGCGGGCATCGGCGATGCAGCCGCCTTCCCCGCCCAGGGCGTAGCCGACGCGCATCAGGTACGCGTTCGGCGCCGTACAGGCGTCACTGCCGGAATGACATCCCACGTGTTCGCCCTCACTCCCCCGTTCACACATGCCAGTACCCGCGACGGCGTCATGCATGCCACCAGGGCTGTCGTCCGGGGTCGCGCACCAGGCGAAGCGGCGCCCGGTGCCGGACATCCACCGCACTCCGGCCTGCCGGGGCGCGAGGCCGCCCGGGCGGTGTCCCGCCGAGGACACCGTCAATCGCCCGCTCGGCCGTATGCAGCAGCGACACGGGCGACCGGGCGCCACGCAGCCGATGCTGGGCGTGCCTCTCCCCCAGCCCGTCCGAGGAGTTCCCATGCCGTTGCCCCGTCCCACCCACCTGCGTCTGCCGGTCGGCGCCGTGCTGGCCGGCGCCTGTGTCGCAGCCCTGGTGTCCGCCCCCGCCGGAGCCGAATCGCCCAGCTCCACCACGGACCGCGCGCTGCGGAGCCAGCTCGAACAACTGGTCCGCGCTCCGGGCGGCCCACCCGGCGTCATCGCCGTGCTCCAGCGAGGAGAGTCACGCCGGATCCTGCGGGCCGGAGTCGCCGACCTCGAAACAGGCAGGCCGGTCGAGGCGACCGACCACATGCGTATCGCCAGTACGGCGAAGGCGTTCAGCGGCGCCGTGGCACTGCGCCTCGTGGACCGGGGCCCGCTCGGCCTCGATGACACCATCGGCCGACGGCTGCCCGCGCTCCCCCGGGCCTGGCACGCGGTGACCCTGCGCGAGCTCCTGACCCACACCAGCGGCCTGCCGGACTTCAGCCGCAGTCCTGACTTCATCAGGGTCCTCACGGCCGATCTGCACCATCGCTTCGACTCCCGGCGGCTGCTCGACTTCGTGGCCGGAGAGCCACTGCTGTTCCGCCCCGGTTCGCGGTACCAGTACTCCAACTCGGACAACATCGCCGTCGCCCTGATGGCCGAGGCGGTGACCGGGAAGCGCTACGAGGAGCTGCTGCGGCAGTTGGTGTACCGTCCGCTCGGCCTGCGCGGCACGAGCCTCCCCCAGGGCTTCGAGCTGCCGGAACCGTACATGCGCGGCTACGACGTCCCCGTCCGGCCGCCGGCCGCGCCGGAGGACGTCAGCGAGCTGATCGGCGCGTCGGGGGTGTGGGCGTCGGGCGGAATCGTCTCCACTCCGAGGGACATGACCAGGTTCGTCCGCGGTTACGCGGGCGGCGCGCTGATC
This sequence comes from Streptomyces sp. NBC_01451, assembly GCF_036227485.1. Lineage (NCBI taxonomy): Bacteria > Bacillati > Actinomycetota > Actinomycetes > Kitasatosporales > Streptomycetaceae > Streptomyces > Streptomyces sp. NBC_01451. The sequence continues at coordinate 9,805,029 of NZ_CP109479.1, read as the reverse complement.
TCCCGGGCGACACTGCGTGAGCAGCGGCGTTGGGTCGACGGCGCCTCGGAACCGGCGGGCCCCGGCAGGAACGAGGCGGGGGCGGCGATCTTCCGTTACACCACGAGATGCGGAGTGGTGCTCGGCCACACGGGAAACACGCCGGGCTACACCCAGCTGATCGCCGCGACACCGGACGGAGAGCGGTCGCTGACGTTCTCGCTCACCACGCAGGTGAACGAGGCGACGAAGCCGCAGCTCCTGGAGAAGCTGCGCGAGGTGGAGGAGAACTTCGTTTGCGCGCTGCTCCGGAAGTGACCGCGTCCGACCACTGCCTGAAGTCCTCGCACCCGCCCCTTCAACTGCTCCGAGGTCCGGGATTCCACTGGCCGGTGGCCAGGGTTCAGGCGTAGCGGCCGAAGAGGGATTCGATGTATCCCTCCAGCCGTCGGGTCAGGACACCGGCGGTCAGATCGGTGCGGCCCAGTTCACGCCAGGGGACCGCGACCTTCTCCGCGTCCGGGGCGAATCCCAGCGCGTCCAGCAGCCGCCAGTAAAGATGGGCGCTGTCGTCTTCGGCCAGGGTTCCTCCCGCGACGACGTAGCGATCGGCGAAAGCCATGCCTGCGGGAACACCGTGCAGCAGCGCGAGAGCCGTCGAGCAATGTGCCACGTCCAGGTCGGCCGGCCCCCACGAGGTCTCCACCCAGTCGACGACACCGCTGATGCGGAGGTCGTCGCCGGTGCCTGTGAAGAGGACGTTGCCGGGATGGAAGTCCCGGTGCAGGAAGCAACCACGCCAGGCCGGGGGCTCCCGGCGGATGACGTCGACAGCGCGCTGCCAGAGCCCGGGCCGCTCGGTGGCTGCGGGCGGAACCACTCGTTCGGGAGAGGTCCAGGCCTGATAGGCACGGGGCCGTTGCTCCTCGGTCACCCGCAGTCGATGGATACGCACCAACTGCCGGGCCAGCAGTTCGGCGCGGTCATCGGCGCCCTGTTCGTCCAGTCGGACGGTCCCCGGCAGCAGGGACATCAGCAAAGAGGGATGATCGCAGTACTGCGCGGTCGCATCCACCGCCACAGGCGTGGCCGCAGGCACGTCGGTGTCACCGAGCAGGCGCAGGACGGCCGCCTCCCGGGTCAGCAGGCCCTCCGCGTGCTGAACGAAGAAGGGCTTGACGAAGGACCGCAGGACGAGTGAGCGCCGGCCATCGGGGCCACCGAGGTCCAGGCGGCGCATCTCCGACGTCCAGCCACCGCGCAGCCGCTCCACTTCTTCGATGCGCTCGGCCTCCGGCAGCCCCTTCTCCACCCAGGAGCGCGTGGCACCCCAGCCCCGGCTGTCAGGATCCCCGTCGATGTCCCTGTTTCCCTCGCCCGAGCCCATGGGGGAAGGTTATCCGTCTGCCGGTGAGGGCGGCACAGATCGGCCGGTCGGCCGCGGATCACCAGGAGCGTGGCCTTCGCCCGCACCGACACGTTCGGGTGTTCCGGCCCGGCCGCAGGAACCGTCCGCGGCCACCTGAACGTATGGATGAGTGTCGGCACGGATACGTTACGTGACGGCCACCGTACCGAGGGGGATCAGTGACCGCTCCTGGATGGATCGACGAGGAGACTCGGACCGATGTGCTGGAAGTCCTCGGCGACCTCCTGGCATGGGAACTCACACCGCAGCGCTGGGAGCGGGTGGAGCCGATCGTCGTGTCCCTCGCCGAGGCGCTCGCGGCCGGGGACGGCGCCGCCGCCCGTGACGCCACGGCCGATCTGGAGCTGGCCGGCCCGGTAAGGGCCACCCGGCTCGGTGCCGTTCCGGTGATTCCGGTGCCGGAGCACATCCGGGACCAGGCCGACCACCTGGTGCACTCGCTCGACGCCGCCCCGCAAGGGCCCACGGGGCATGACAGCGGCTCCACGGGCCGCCCGGGAGGTGGGGATGGCGGCGCAACCCCGCAGGAACTCGTCGTCCATCTCTACGCGTCGCTCGACGGACCGTTCGCGACGGCGGGGTACCAGCAGATCCGCGGTGTGTGGGAGCGCTGCAGGGACGGGCTCGGCATGGTCGGACCGATCGCCGGCACCGGGCTCCCGGACACACTGCCGTCCGACGCCGCCACCCTGGTCCCGGGGCGGGCCGCGGCGGCCCAGGAGGATCCGGCGGCCGACTTCCAGGCTGTGGTCCGGCGCGAGCACGACGTCGTCAACCTGTCGATCGTGTTCGCGGCTCCCCTCGACACTCCGGCCAGGCGCAGACGCATCGGCTCGGCGTCGCCGCCCGGCTGGGCCGAATTCGACCGTTGGTGGACCGGTCTGGCCTCCGACGGCACCGACGCGCTCCTCGGCAGCGTACGTGTGTACCAGGCGAGGTTCCCCGGGTCGGCCACCCCACCGCTCCACCTCGCCGCCGACGAGGTCGAGCGCGCTCTCTCCCATGCCGGTCACGTCCCCGGCTGGGGGCAGCGGGGGTGGACCACCGAGCGGGGATTCGCCGTGTGGGAGTTGTCGCGGGACGACGTCGGTCCCGCGCGGAGCCTCGTCGTTCTTGCTCCGGAGGACCAGCAGGCCCGGCTCAGCGCCTGGACATGGAGTCAGGGACAGCCCGCCATGCCCCTGTTGGCCCGCTATCTGATGCACGCGGCGAAACTCCGCTACCAGGCGCGGGTCCGGGGCGACGGGCAGGAGATCAGCCGTTTGCGCGAGCAGGTGCACGACCGCACCGGGCGGTTGCCGGGACTGTCGCGGCAGCGCTCCGCGGACCTTGTCGCCGAACTGGCCGAGCTGCGCGGTGAGGAGGCCCGGCTGACCCTGGTCGAGGCGAACGTGCGGGACATGCTGCACACCGTACGGATTTCCGTCGACAACATGACCGGCGCGGAGCAAGGGTGCTTCGCGGCCGACCGGCGGCTCGCCGAGTGGCTGCCCCGCCAGCTCGGCCACGACGCCGAGTACCTGGCGAGCACGCGGTCACGCGCCCGGGATCTCCGGTGTCTCCTCGACCCCGAGTCGGTGACCGACGGCGCGATGCCGGTCCGTGCTCCGGCGTCAGGTCCACCGGTGCGCGGGCCGGTGGCCGATCCGTCGGTGCCGCCCTTCGTGCCGTCGCAGTCGGCCGCGCCCCCTGCTGTTCCGCGACCCGTCACCCCGCGCTTGGGGTTCGCCGTCGACGCGGAGGGATACAGCGGACGCACCTCACCCCAGCAGGACGACGTGCAGGACCGGCTCGCGCGACTCGTCCGGGAGGTCCTCGCCGGGGTGGGCCTCGCCCTGGAGGACACCGACCACCAGGGAACCGGAGACGGAATGAACGTCTTCCTGCCGCCCGGGGTGGAACTGCACCGGGCCCTGCCTCCGATCATCCGCTCCTGGAAGGACCATCTCGCCGCGGACAACGGGCGGTTCCGGGACCGCCTGAGGTTGCGGCTAGCCACGGTCGTGGGCCCGGCCGGCGTGGCCGCACTCGGGTATTCGGGGGCGACCATCGTCGAGGTCAGCCGAATGCTCAACAGCGATGTGCTCCGCGGCGCTCTTCGCGAGAACCCCCGGGCCGACTACACGGCCCTGGTCTCCGACCAGCTCTATCAGTACGTCGTCGGCGAGGGTCATCCGGGCCTGGACGCGAAGCAGTTCCAGCGCGTGCTGGTCGAGACCAAGGAGTACAGCAAGCACGCCTGGCTGTGGATCCCCGGATGACGCTCGGCACCCGGAACGGCGCAGAAGCGCGGCATACGGCATCACGACCGGTCCCACACGCGGCATCAGGAGCAGGGGGAAGGAACAGGATGAGGCCATGGGCACGACGACCGCAGGCCGCGGAGCTCCCGCCGCCCGGCGCGGACAACGCGTGGCAGGCGCTTCAGCTCGTCACCGCGTGGATCGAACACGCCGAGGCCAAGGCGGCGGTGATGCTCGCCGCGACCGGAATCGTCGGCGGCACTCTGTACAGCCTGGTCGACAGCACGCCCCGTCCGCCGGTCCCGTTCCTCATCGCCGCCGCCCTGTGCGCCCTGTTCACCCTGTGCTCGGCGATCGGCACGGGCATGGTCCTGCGCCCCCGCCGGCGCGGGACCGGCCTGCCGACGAGCCTCCTGTACTACGAGCACGTGGCCCGCGCCTACCGTTCACGTGAGGACGGCTACCCCGAGGCGCTGGCGGCGCTCCTGCGCGACGACGCCATGCTGGTCGCCGCCGTCGCCGAGCAGATATGGGCCAACGCGCACATCGCCCGCCGCAAGTACTTCTGGAGCGACGTCAGCATCATCGCGCTGTTGTCGGCCTTCGCGGCCCTGGCTCTGACCGCTGCCTTCGGCGTGCTCGACGGAGTCGCGTGAGGGGCCGGGGGCACCGGACCGGTCGCGGACCCCAGCGGGCGACGGACGTGACACGGACGGCGCGTTCAGCGTGACTTCGGGGCGCGCGACGGCGCGTGCGCGCCCCGCACAGTACTTCGCACTACCGCTCCCCCACCCTCTTCATACTAAAATCCTCCATTCCGCCCACACGTCGATACACTCGGCCCCACGACGATCACGGCAAGTGACATTCGGGGGCCAGGGTGGCGGATCTCGTCAAACCCGTCGGGCGGGGTGCGACCGACGGGCCGCCCGTCGGCGGGCAACAGCCCGCGTGGCTGCGGGAGTTGGAAACCGCCCTGCTGACCCACGCACAGGTCATGTTCTACGGCAACGTCCGGGACACCTACCTGGTGCCGGGTCCGTCGGGCTGGCGGCTCCCCGGCATCCGCGGCGGTGTGTGGTCCTGCCTGGAGCAGGCCGGCTACCGCTTCCTTGTGGTGGCCGATCCCGTGGACGGGCTCCAGGTGCTGCCCAACACACCGGAGGCCGTCGCCGCCGCACAGGATCTGGTGGGGACCCGCGTCGAGAGCGGCCAACGGACCAGCCCCGAGCGGCTGTTGCAGGCGATCCGGCGAGTGGCGGGGGCCGACGTCCGGGCGGCCGTGATGATCGACTACGCCGCCAGGCTCGTCCGGAACGTCCAGCAACTCGAACCCGACGAACACCACTTCTTCGCCGCCTGCGAGAAACTCGCCCACACCACCCGACCCTTGCGCCTGGAGGGCGAGCCCGGACAGCGCTACAACCCTGTCCTGTGGGTCGTCAACGGCGAACGGGACCTGCCCGCCTGGTTCACCGCCGACAACCCGGCGCTGCGCCGCGTCGCCCTGCCGATGCCCGATCTGGGTGACCGCCGGACCACCGCCGAAATCCTCGCCCCCACGCTCCTTCCCGCCGACCTGCCCGGGCAGCAACGCGCGGAGTACGTCCACCGGTTCGCCGCGCAGACCCAGTCGCTGACGCTGCGCAGCATGGTGGAGATCGCCAGGCTCGCGGCGGCGGGCAAGGAGGACGGGGACGGGCAGACGTCCGAGGTGATCGAGGCCGCGGCCCGGTCCTACCGGGTCGGCATCGTGGAGAACCCGTGGAGCAGACCGGTGTTGCGCGGCCAGCTCATCGACGCGCACGAGGGACTGGGCCGGCGGGTCCTGGGCCAGCCCGAGGCCGTCGCGCGTGCGCTGGACATCGTGACCCGGTCGGTGATGGGGCTGTCCGGGGCGCAGGCCTCGGCCACCGCGTCGCGGCCCCGCGGTGTGCTGTTCTTCGCCGGTCCGACCGGCGTGGGCAAGACCGAGCTGGCCAAGGCCCTGACAGAGCTGGTGTTCGGCGACGAGCGCGCCTACATCCGGTTCGACATGAGCGAGTTCGCCGCCGAACACGCCGCGGACCGCCTGATCGGCGCCCCTCCGGGCTACGTGGGGCACGACGCGGGCGGCGAGTTGACCAACTCCATCCGGCAACGCCCCTTCAGCCTGGTGCTGTTCGACGAGATCGAGAAGGCGCACCCGCGGATCCTCGACAAGTTCCTGCAGATCCTCGACGAGGGCCGGCTGACCGACGGCATGGGGTCCACGGTCTACTTCTCCGAGGCCCTCCTGGTGTTCACGTCCAACCTGGGCATGACGGCCCGCGACGCGAACGGCGTCCCACTGCTGACCCCCGACACACCGCGCGACCGGCTCGTCGCCCAGGTGACCGCCGAGATCGGGCGCCACATGTCGGAGCGGCTGAACCGGCCCGAACTGCTCAACCGGATCGGCGACAACATCGTCGTGTTCAACTTCATCGCCAAGGAGGCGGCCACCGACATCTTCGACCTGCTGGTCGACCGCATCCTGGGGCTCACACACAGGGAGTGCGGCACCGAGGTGCGGCTCGCCGCCGACGTACGCGCCCTGCTGCTGGAGCTGGCCACCGCCGACACCTCGCTCGGCGGCCGGGGCATCGGGTCGGTACTGGAGACCGCCCTGGTCAACCCGCTCGCCCGGGCCCTGTTCGCCCAGGGCGACGCGGCCCCGGCCCAGCAGACCGTCGTAGGACTGCTGCCCGCCCCCGCGGGCTGGGAGGTGGTGCTGGCATGAGCGACCGTCCCGAACCGGAGCCCCGGCGACTCCCGAGCCACGAACAGGCGCCCGCACCCACGCGGTACGACCGGGCCGACCCGCGCCGCGCCGGCCTGCCCGCTCCCTCGACGCGCGTCGAGCCCGGCCGTACCCACCGGCCCGGCGACCCGGCCCCGCTGCACCTGCTGCCGACCGCGCTGCGCGACCGGTACGAGGTGGTGGGCCACGAGGACGGGGGTGCCGAGGCCGACATCCTCATCGCCGTCGACCGCGGCGATCCCGACGGCCCGAGGGTCGTCGTCAAGACGTACCGGCGACAGCTGCCGCACGCCGACGAGATCTGGGGACACCTGCGCGGAATCCGCCACCGGCACCTGGCCCGGCTGCTGGAGGCCGGCCACTCCGACGGCAAACAGTACGAGGTCATGGAATGGGTCCCCGGCCGGCCACTGTCCGAGCTCATCCCCGGGCAGGTGCCCGCGCGGCCCTTCCCGCTCGCCCGTGTCACGGAGGCGGTCGGACAGCTCGCCGAGGCGCTGGCGATATTGCACAGCAGAGGGATCGTGCACCGCGACCTCAAGGCGGAAAACGTCATCCTGCGCGACGGGGATCCCGACGGGCCCCTCGACCTGGTGCTCATCGACTTCGGACTGAGCCGCCTGGACCACGACTACGCCTTCACCACCTTCGCCGCCGGCACCGAGCACTACCTCGCCCCGGAGCTCCTGCTGCGCGGCGGCGGGACCAGTTCCCCGGCCCGCGACTGGTGGGCACTGGGGATGATCGTCCGTGAACTCCTCACCGGTGTCCGCAACTTCACGGGCTACAGCGTCCACGCCGTGTACGAGGCCGTGGTGCTGCGCCCCGTCCAGCTCGACGCCGTCACCGACGCCCGCGCCCGGCTGCTGTGCCGGGGCCTGCTGACCGTCGACCCGGCGGACCGCTGGGGCGCCGAGCAGATCCAGGCATGGCTGCACGGCGGCAACCCGGACGTCGTGCCCGCCACCGCCCGCCAGCCGGAGCTGCCTCCGCTGGAGCTGTTCGGCCGCACCTTCCGCGACGGCACGGCACTGGCTCTGGCGCTGCGCGAGCCCGGCTTCTGGGAGTCCGTGGCCTGGTCGCTGTCCACACCACCCGACAACAGGGACAGCCTGCCGCTGTTCCACTGGCTCCGCGGCCTCGCCCTGACGCGGCAGTCGGCACCCGGAGAACTGGACCGGCTGGGCGACACGCTGGTGGACCCGGCCCTCGGCAACGACCTGAAGGTACTGCGGCTGCTGCACTGGCTGGATCCTTCGGGACAGCCAGTGTGGCGCGGCAGACCGGTGGGCCGGGAGTCCCTGGCCGCCGTCGCGGAACGGGCGGCGGCCGGTGTCACCGAGGACGTACGGGTGGTGGACGAGGCCTGGCGGTGGCGGCTGCTGCCGGAGTTCGCCCGCTTCGCGGGCAACGACAGCCTGCGCGGTGCCGACAGCACCTGGCAGGCCCACGCGGCCGCGCACCCGGCCGCCGTCGCGCGGGTGCTGGCCCGGATCCCCGCCGCCCACTACGGGCCGCCCCACGGCAACCCCCCGCCCACGGGCCGGTCCACCGCCCGGGTACTGGCACCGCTGCTGCGCCTGGCCCTCAACCCCGCGCTGGCCGACAGCCTGCGTGAGGAGTTGCGCCGGGTCTTCCGCACCGAGGTGTCACCACCACCCGTGCCCCTGCCCGGCACCCGCCCGGAGGAGTGGCAACTGCACCACTTCGCACCGGAGTGGTACACCACCGTGCGCCACGGCGAGGACACCGACCCGGTGGGGCTCGGGGTGCTCCGCGACTACGTCCCGTACGCGGTGGCCGACGCCGAACAGGAACGCGCCCGCAGGCACGCCGCGCTGGCCGAGTCCCAGCGGCGGCAACTGCACTGGGCCCAGCAGGAACAGCGCCGCATGGGCGGCAAGGCCGAGGCCCAGTGGAGCGCCGCCATGCCCGTCCTCGGCTATCTCACGCTGTTCCTGGTGGTGGGCATCCTGTGGCACGAGGCCGCGGGATCGGGGCCGCTGTTGACGTTCCTCGTCGTGGCCGGCCTGGTCACCGCCCTCGTGCAGGTGGCCCTGGAGGTGGGGCTCGCGGGCGACATCGCCGGCGAGTTCGGCCCCGAGTACCGGCTGTTCGGACAGGTCGGACACCACCTCCAGCGGGCGGCGCGGGCCAGCCGGGGGCTGCCGAACGGCTTCTTCGCACTGGCGGGCATCTCCCTCGCCGTCGCCCTCCTGCCCGTGCTGTGGCCGGTCATCGCCTGGACGCACTTCCAGACCATCAGCAGACGCCGTACGAAATGGGATCAGATGTACGCAGTGGAGCGCGCCCGGGTGCTGGGGGCGCCATGAGCGCCGAAGTGATCCTGATCGTTCCGGCCACCGTCCAGGCCGGCGCGGGCGCGGGCGCCGCCGCGGGTGGCGCGGGGGCGAGTGCGGGGGCCGCGGGAGGCGGGGTCGCGCTGCTGCCGGTGGCGGCGGTCGCGCTGCTCGGCGTTGCCGCGACCGTCGCGCTGTCCCTCGCGGTGAGTCCGGCGCTGCGTGCGGCCGGAAACCGGCTGGAGCGTGACCGGCTGGCCTGGGAACACCGCAAGGAGACCGAGGCCTGCCTGGACGCCCAGGTGGTCCGCGTCCTGGGCCGCAACGCCACTCTGCACGGCCTGCGCACGATGCCCGGCGCGGCCGGGACGGGGCTGCCGGAGCCGCTGGTACTGGCCGGGCAGTCGGCCCAGGAGCTGCGGGCGTGGTGCGACGCGGCGGACGAGGCCATCGAGCAGGCCCGGCAAATCCTGCACGCCCGTACGGTACGGGTGGTGCGCGAGGCGCTGCGGCCGATGCCCCTGCCCGCGACCGAGGTACTGGCCACGGGCAGCGGCGGGGCCACCGGCCCCGACCAGGTGGCGCTGCGGGAGCGGGCGGACCGCGAACGCCTGGTGGCCGACACCGAGCGTGCGCTGCGCCGGATGCCCGCCGAGGCGCGCGCACAGGACTGGCGCCATGTGGAGGAGGCGGCCCGCGCCGTACCTGACGCGCCCTCGGTGGCGGAGGGCCGCAACCTGCTCACCGAGCTGCGGCTGCGGATCGTGGACGCCCAGGACACGGTGCGGTCGGGCCGGGCCGACCGGCTCGATGCCGCCGTCCTCGTCCAGCCCCTCCTCGCGGACGGCCGGGCCGAGGACGAACCGTTGCGGCGCGCCCTGGAGGACGTGCTCGCCGGGGACCGTCCCCTCGATCCGAGCCTGCGTGCCGAGGCCGTCCGGGCCTGCGAGCGGGTCCGGGCCGCCGCCGAGGCCGCCTACCACGGATGGCTGGAGCGCACGCTCACCGAGGCACTGGCCGACTCCGGGTACGCCGTGGAGGACCTCGGCACGACCCGGCCCGCGGACGGCACGCTCACGGTGCGGCGCGGCGACTGGGACGGGGTCTCCGCGTATCTGCGGGTCGGGCGGCAGGGGGCGGGCGCGGCGCTGGTGGGCCGGCTGGAGGCGGAGGGAGCGGGGCCCGAGCACTACGAGGAGTGCCGGGCCGAGTGGTGCACGGACGTGGCGGCCCTGACGGACACCTTCGCGGCCAGGGGGATTCCGCTCCAGGTCACCGCCCAGGACCCGGAGCGGGCACCTCGCCGAACCAGCGCTCCGCGTTCGGCCCCGCAGGAACGGAGGCACGACGGATGACGGGCATTGCCGGCAAGCTCATGGTCAACCGCACCCACTACCCCGTCACCGTGCTCGGGTACGGAGTCCGGGCGGGCATCTGGGTGCAGGGCTGCACACTGGCGTGCCACGGCTGTCTGGCCCAAGACACCTGGCCGTCGGGCGGGCCGGAGCACGCGGTCGAGCCGTCCGAACCGGCCCGCTGGGTCCGGTCGCTGCCTGATCCGGTGGACGGGGTGACCGTCTCCGGTGGTGAGCCGTTCCAGCAGCCGGGGGCGCTGGCCGAACTGCTGGCCGAACTGCGGACCGCCCGCCCGTCCGGGCCCGGCGGGGCCGTGGACATCCTCGTCTACTCCGGCTACCCCTGGTCGCGGCTGTCCCGCGCCGCCTGGGCGCGGGACGCGCTGGCGCTGTGCGACGCGGTAGTCGCCGGGCCGTACACACGGCGCCGGGACACCGGGGCCGCGCTGCGCGGATCGGACAACCAGCGGCTCGTGCCGCTCACCGGGCTCGGCGAGGCACGGTACGGGGAGGGTGCTCGCGGGCGCTGGGAGGGCGAGCGGCCGGGGCTGCAAGTGGGCGTGGAGCACGGCCGGGTGTGGACGATCGGCATTCCCCGGCCCGGCGAACGGGACCGGTTGCGGGACTCGCTGACCGCGCGTGGCCTCTCCCCTGCCGACCCGGAGGAGGGCACATGGTGCGGATGAACTGTCCGGAGTGCCGGGCCGAGGTCGTGGAGGGCGATCTGATCTGCGGCTCCTGCTACGTCCCGTTCGTCGGCTCCCGACGACCGGTCCCGGCGCCGCAGGACGAGCCGCCCGCACCGCCGGCGGAGCCCGCGCCGCAGCAGGAGCCCGAGCCGGAGCCGTTCCCCCGCCCCACCCCGCCGCTCAGTGTCCCGCGGCCCACCACGATCGACCGGGCAGGCGTCCTCGAACTGCGCTTTCCCAACGGCAGCGTCGTCGTACGGGCGGGCCGCGAGGTGACGCTGGGCCGGGACCCGCTGCTGTGCCCCGACACGGCCGGCCGGCTCACCCGGTACGACAACGTCTCCCGCCTGCACGCCACGGTGGGGCTCGACCCGGACGGCGCGTGCTGGATCCGCGACGAGGGCTCGACCAACGGGACCTTCGTGGACGGCGAGGAGATCGGCCCCGGCGAACGCGGCCCGCTGCGCGAGGGCGCGGAACTGCGGCTCGCCTCGGACGTCACCGCCGAGGTCCACCGGCTGCCCGACAGCCCGGCGGAGGGCCGCTGACGTGGACGACCGGGAACGGTTCGGGGCCTTCCTGAAGCTCCGCGGGCAGTGGTCGAGGCCGCGGACCTCGGTGGCGGAGTGCCGGGAGGCGGCGGACCGTCCGGCCACAGAACAGAACGGGGAATCCCCACAGTCACCCATGCGGTAAGAATTCCCAATAGTTCATATGAATCAAGTGTTTATCAACCGGGACCTGGACAGAATCGGGAGCCGGAAGCGGGTCGGGGAGGGACAGGAAACGTGGCGGGACAAGCGGTACTCGTTCAGGCGGGCACGACGGAGCTGTACATGGAGGTGGCAAGGGGCGGCGGACCGCAGACGGTCGGCGTGAGCCAGGCCATGGCGTTCGACGGGGTCCGGGAGTGCGTCGAAGCCGTGGCCGCGCAGCTGGCCCAGGCCTGGGACCATGTGAAACCGACCGAGGCGACCGTGGAGTTCGGGCTCTCGGTGACGGTCAAGAGCGGGAAGCTCACCGGGCTGATCGTGGAGGGCGGCGGTGCGGCCAGCCTGAACATCACTCTGACGTGGAGGCCCTCGGAGCCCGGCCATGGGTGAGCTCGACTGGCGCTCCTCGCGCCGTTTCATCGTGCGGCTGCACACCCCCGACGGACGGCACACCCTCGGCACCGGGTTCTTCGTCGCGTACGGCAAGGTGCTGACCTGCGCACACGTGGTGCACGACGCCTCGGAGGGCGGCCCGCTGGACAAGGTGCTCGTGTTTCCCGACCCGTCGCTGCGCTCCGAACCGGTACTCGCACGGGTGACGGCCAGTACGGAACCGCCGAGTGACGCCGTGCTGTGGCCCATGCCCGACCTGGCACTTCTGGAGCTGGAGGGCGACCTCCACCACGAGGTGCTGCCCCTGCGCCCGCAGCGGCGGCTCAGGCCCGACGCCCGATACCAGACGTGGGGGTACGCGCCCCGGGCCGACGGCGAGACCCCGGACGGGACGTCGGTCTCCTTCCGCTTCGAGGGCTATGACGGCGACGGATACCTGCGGCTGGCGGCGGGGCAGGCAGCCGCGGGCCTGTCAGGATCGCCGCTGGTCGACGCCACCCGGCCGGACGAGGTGATCGGCGTCATCGCCGCCTCCCGCGATGTCCGCACCGACCTGGGCGGCTGGGCCACTCCCGTCTCCGCCCTGGAGGACCTCGACGCGACGGCACCGGAGGCGAAGCCGCTCCTCAAGCCGTTGCAGGACGTCCTGTGGGAGAACTCCCAGTGGGAGCAGGACCCGCCCCTGCCCGCACCGGACAGCGCCCCGCTTCCACGGGCCGTGGTGCTGCGCCGCTCGTACCGGCTCGGCTCGGCTCTCGCCAGGCTGGGCCGCGCCGAGACGCTCGCACACCGGTACGGGGACGGGGACAGTGACGGTTCCGGTGAGGACACCGGCGAGTTGGCCGAGCGGCAGCGGTACATCACGAAGAACCACGAGATCGCCGTGGACGCCTGCCGGTTCCTGTCCGCCGTCGCGCCGCCGAGAGCGCTCCCGGACCAGGAACGGAGCGAGGCCACCGTCGTACGGATCGGGCACGCCGAGCGGATCGCCGGGCAGCTCCAGCGGGAGCACGGCGAACGCGAGTCGGCGGACTTCGGCGCGATGGTCTCGGGTGCCCTCCGACTGGGCCTCCGGGCCGGGATCGCTCCGGCGATGCTCCCCCACCTGCCACCGGAGCAGCGGGACCAGAGCACCCGAAGCCTGCTGGCGCTCGCCGCCGGGCTGGGTCTCCCCCAGGAGCTGCGGGACGACGTCCGGGCGATGGCCGACGCGGCCGACAGCGAGGCGATGCAGAGCGGTGTCTTCGCCCTCGACGACAGGATCTCGCTCTGGTTCGACCATCAGGCCCGCGGCGATCTGTGGGTGCGTCTGTCACTGTGCACCCTCTGGCGGCTGGCGTGGCGGGCCTGTCTCGCCGCGCTCGCGCGGTCGGAGCACATGGAGGCAGGACTGGTCGGCGGCATGATGGGGCGGGCTCGCGGCTACGGGACATGGCTCGGCCTGCCCGTGACCAAACTGCGGGAGGCCACCGGGAACCGCCCCGAGGACGGCGCCCATGCGATGCACTATCTGCTCCACGAGCTGCCGGACCCGTTGTTGACCGTCCTGAAGGAGCGCTACGGCGAGGACGCCCACCGTCTGCTGTGGCTCTGCACCCGGCTGGTGGGCTGGCTGATCTTTCCCGAGGACGAGCTGCGCACGAGCATCGCGTCGAACACCGAGAGCAAGTGCGTGTCGCTCGGCTTCCCGGACGACCTCGGCGGGGAAGTCGTCTCGGCGCTGCGCTCCGGCGAGGGGTTCGACGTCGTCAAGAGCGCGGTCTGGGAGTTCAACCAGCGGGTCAACAAGTTCTATTTCCCGCAGGCCGCTCACGGACTCTGATCCCCGGTCGGCCCCACAGGAACGTGCACGTGAAAGGGAGTTGGATGCGCATCCCGGCTTCGGACGAGGGGGAAGCGGCGACGCTGCGGGCACGGGCCACGCGTCTCGCTGCGGAGGCGGTCACGCTGATCGCCGTTCCCCGGGTACCCCTGGAGACCTTGCCTGACTCCACGGCACTCGACCGGACGATCGAGCAACTGACCGGTGTCGAGGCCGAGTTGTCCGCCGCCTTCGGTGCCGGTGGGGAGACCGAGCCGCTGACCGCCACCGTACGACGCCGACTCGGTGGCCTCTACGCCACGCGGTATCTGGCCGGACGCTCGCTCACCGACCGGGCCGAAGCCACCCGTCTGTTACGGGCCGTACACGCCGACGGGCGGACCGGGCCGGAGGAACAGCGAAGCACCGAGGTGTGGCTGGCTCTGCTGCTCGTGCCGCCCGAGGGACTGACCGGGTGGGACAGCACGGCCGACGGGGCCATGGCGGCCTGGAACATGGGCTTCAGGGCGATGACCGGTCAGGACGGGACCGTCGGCGATCTGGCCGAGCTGAGCGAGCTGCTCGAAGGAATGGCCGGACGGCTGCCGCCCGAGGACGCGGCAGCGGCACGGCACCATGCCGGGACGATGGACCTGGCGCGGCGCCTGCTGAGCGGGCAGGACGACGTCGATCCGACTCGACTGGCCGAGATCGCGAAGGAGATGGCCGACCAGCAGCCAGGTCCCATGGGCGACATCCTGCGGGCCCTGCTGAGCGCGTACACCGACTTCCTCCAGGACCCGGGTGCGGCAACGGGAGCGGATACGGCCACTGTCCCTGTCTCTTTGACGCAACCGGGCACCGTCACCGCTCCGGACACCGCTCCGGAGACCGTCGGCGCTCCGGGCGCGGGCCCGGACGCCGCATCAGGAACACCCTTGGTCGGGCTGCCGGACGAGGCAGCCGCGCAGCAGTTGTTCCGGCAGATCACCCTGCTGACCGGCCTGACCGTGCCGGGATCTTTCGCACCCGGTGAGCTGGCGAAGGTGATCGAGGCGATCGACCCCGGGGCGAGCCCGGGCAGGGACGGCGCCACCACGGGTGACCCGGTCGACGGGCCAGTGACGGCCACTCTCGGGCTGATCGCCGAGGCCTTGCGCACCGGACACCCGCAACTGCTGGACGATGCCACCGAGCGCCTCCGGCGTGCGATCGACGGAGGCGGGACACAGTTCCCGGACGACCGGGCCGTCTGGATCACTCAACTGCTCTTCCCCACCCTGCTCTCCACGCTGACCATGACGTCCGGCAACCGCCAGGACCTGGCGAGGGCGCGCGGATGGCTGGACTCCCTGAGCGCAGCCGCCACAGCCGTCGAGTCCTCGCCGCACGCCACCGGTCCGGGCTCCGCCGGACTGCTGCTCAGCTTCCGGATCCTGCGGATCCAGCTCAGGCTCGGCGAGATCCAGGAACAGTACGACGCCGACGCCCCCGAGAAGCGGGAGCCGCTGGAAGCACTGCTCGCCGAACTCCGGGCGCTGGACACCACCGCCGACCACGACGGTGAGTGGTATTTCCTGATCCCCTTCCTCCTCGGCACGGTCAGGCTGCACCTCGCCCTGCTTCTCCGCGACCTCGCCGAACTGCACCGCGCCCAGGCCCACTTCGCGACAGTCCTGGAGGACACGCACAGCCTGCCCGTGGTGCGCCCGATGTTGGAGTCGGTGCGGGTCCAGACCCTCACACTCACCGCACTGCTGGAGGAGGATCCGGAACGTGTCGCCGAGGCGGTACGGCAGGCCCGTCCGCATCTGACCGGCACTCCGGCGGCGGTCGACCAGCACGTCCTCGGCCGCCAGGCCATCGCGCTGGCACTGCGCGCCGCCTACGAGATGACCGGTGACACCGATCGACTGGACGAGCTGGTAAAGGAGTTGGAGGAGGCACGGCGCGGCCTCACCGAGCACAGCTCCGCGGCGACGGCCGGCTCGGTGCTGTGGGATCTCGCACGGGCGTACCAGGAACAGGGCACGCCCGCCCTCGCCGTGCCCACGGCGTTGGAGTCGCTGCGGCTCGTCGCGGAGGACGTCCTGCTGCAGTTCGGTGCCGAGGACGGGCTCCAGGCCGCCCGGGCAGGCGCCCGCCGCGGCCTGCTGGCGGCGGGCTGGGCGGCGCGGGCCGGCCGGATCGAGGAGACCGTCGAGTGCCTGGAGACGGGCCGGGCCCTGGTGCTCCGGGCCGCGGCGACAGCTCGGACCGTCCCGGAGCAGCTGGAGGCCCGCGGTGAGCCGGAGCTGGCGGCAAAGTGGCGGCAGGCGGTACGGGACCTCGCGGAAGGCGGTGCTCCGGCCCCGTACGACACCGGGACACCGGCCGGATCCCTGGTCACCGACCCGCGCGCCACCCTGGTGGTCCCGAGCGCCCTGCGGCGCCGGGCGCTGGACGCCCTGCGGCGACCGGACGGCGACCGGCCGGATCCGCGCGGTCTGCTGACCGTCCCCGGCCTCGACCAACTGCTGGAGGGCGTGCGGACATCCGCCGTCGACGCCCTCGTCCATCTGGTACCCGGCGAGGAAGGCGGCGACGGCGCGGCCGTCCTGCTGCCCCGCCGTGGCGCCCCCCGTGTCCTGCCGCTCCCCGGGCTGGCCGCCGACGGGCGGGCGCCGCTGGAGGCGTATCTGGACGCGGCGGCCACGCGTTCCGCCGCCGCACCCGGGGGCGGGCCGGACCCGGTGCACGAGCGGGCGTGGCGGGACTCGCTGAACGAGCTGGTCGCGTGGGCCGGACCGGCCGTCGTGGAACCCGTGCTCGACGCGCTGCGACCGGTCGACGGCACCGTCCCCCGGCTCGTCCTGGTGGCGTGCGGAAACCTCGGTGCCGTCCCCTGGCACGCCGCCGTCCTCACCTCGGATGCGCATGGCCGTTCCGGACGGCGGTACGCCTGCGAGGAAGCCGTGATCAGCTACGCGGCCTCCGGCGCCGAGTTCCTGTCCGCCGCCGCCAGGACCCGGGCGGTGACCGGGGAACGCGCGGTGCTGGTGGCCGATCCCTGGGCGAGCCTGGGCTGGGCGCCGACCGAAGTGGAGGCGCTGCACGCAGCCGCCTACCCCGAGGCCCGGCTGATGGGGCACCTGCCCGGCGGGCAGGACGCGTCCGGTACCCCGGGAGACATCCTCGCGGTACTGCCCGGCGGGGATGCGGCACTGGCCGCCACCGTGCTGCACATCGCCTCACACGCACGGGCGGGTGACCGGCCCACCGCTTCGGCCCTCGAACTGGCCTCCCCGCAGGGGGACCCGGAGGGCGGTCTGCTGACGGTCACGCACATCCTGGACCACATGGGCGGCCACCGGGGAGCGAACGGACCGCTGGTCGTCCTGAGCGCCTGCGAGACCGACCTCAGCCACCGCGACCACGACGAGGCACTGACGCCCACCACGGCTTTCGTGGCGGGTGGCGCATCCGACGCGGTCGGTTCCCGCTGGCAGATCAGCGACTCCTCGTCGGCGGTCATGATGGTGGTCTTCCACCATTTCCTCACCTCGGAGGGGCTGGCGCCGCCGGACGCGCTGCGCGCCGCACAGTTGTGGATGCTGGACACCGACCGCGAGCCGGTGCCGGGGCTGCGCGGCAGACTGCGGGGCCAGGCCTCCCGTTCGGGGCTGGCACGGCTGCCCGCGTGGGCCGCGTTCATCCACCAGGGCAACCCGGCTCCCGCGGGGCGGGAGAACACCGTATGACCGCGGGCAAGGCCTGCGAACCCAACAGCCACTCCATCCGCGCGCCTCAACTCATCCTGACACCAGTCGAGTTGATGAGCGCGCAAGGTGCCGGCTCGCCGGAGTGGCGGTCGGCCCGAAGTTCACGGACGCGTACCCGCTCCCGGTCCGCCGCTACTCACCCTGCTCGTAGCGCCGCCACTCGCGTCCGCCGTCGCGGGAAGTCCACAGCCCTTCGCCCTTCACCAGGTCGTACGTCGATGTCGTCGCGTCCGCGATGCCGTAGAGGATCGTGCCTTCGACCGTGAACGACGTGAACCTCGCCGGTGTCCTCAGTTCACGGAAGGCGCTGTTGGTGCGGTCGGCGGCGAGCCAATAACGGCCGCCTTCCTCGCCGACGAGCAGCCGGCCGTCCGTGAGGAGTTCCAGGACCAGCGCCTCCGGGTCATGCCCGAGCTCCTTCCAGGCGATCCCGCCGGCGAGGACCGTCCGCCAGTGCGCGCCGTCGTCCGTGGTCATCAACAGGCCCCGCACACCCCCGCCCCGGACGAGGGACAGTGCCGCGGCGCCGCCCCGCGCGGCCAGGACACCTCCCGTGTACGGCCCGGGAACGGCCACCGAACCGAGGGTGCGTACGTCGCGCTGCCAGACGACGCGTTGGGGGTCCTCCGTCAGGGGCTGGTCCAGGCTCCAGACCGTGCCCCGCTCGTCGACGGCGAGGCGAACGGCGTCGTCCGGCACCCCGGCCGGGGGAGCCACGGTGCGTGTGGCGGGGCGGTAGACGAGGGACGGCTCCGATTCGTTGAGCAGGACGTCGCCGGGGCGAGCGTGCAACGGCGTCTCGGTGAGGACCGCCCGGTGCCGCCTGCCCTGTACGTCGAGGGTCCACGCTCCCTCCGCCGCCTCCTGAGGCACCCGTACGAAGCCCCCTCGCATCCCCTTGAACGCGGGCGGCACATCCTCCGCATTCGCGTGCTCCGCGTGTTCGGCAACCGTACG
Organism: Streptomyces sp. NBC_01451; assembly: GCF_036227485.1. Taxonomy (NCBI): domain Bacteria; kingdom Bacillati; phylum Actinomycetota; class Actinomycetes; order Kitasatosporales; family Streptomycetaceae; genus Streptomyces; species Streptomyces sp. NBC_01451. The sequence goes on along the minus strand of NZ_CP109479.1, from coordinate 9,786,627 downwards.
GCCGTCGGAGCCGACGATGCGCCAGGCGGTGGCGGCGGGCCCCTCGTCGTCCTCGACGTTGTCGGCCTCGTACGTGAGAAGCAGCGAGTCGTCGTCCGCGCGGGCCACACCGTCGGGTGCGCCGGCCATTTCGATGACGTCGGCGGGGCGCGGGTGGGGGTCTTCGATGACGCGCCTGTACTGCGCCTCGCGGCTCTCGGGCTCCCTGTCGCCGGAGCCGCCCGGGGTGCAGGCCGTCAGCACCAGCGCCATGCCCGCCAGGAGCCCGACCGCCCGCTCCCCGCAATCCCTCAGCCACACCATTCCCGCATCCTCACATGAGGCGGCGGTCCCGTTGCTGTGGTCTCCGCACCATGGGGCCGCCGCGCGGGATACGAGTCCATCTCCTTGGGACGGAGAAGTCCCACGGGTGCCGCGGAACTCGGGGGTTGCACCGCGGTATTGGTTCGCCGACACGCAGGGCAGGTCTATCTCTCGGTGCCCATTCCGTGGGCGGCCTCGCGGGCACCCTCGTCCGGCAGGGACTGCTCGGCCCAGATCGTCTTGCCGGTGGCCGTCTGGCGGCTGCCCCAACGCTCGGCCACCTGAGCGACGAGCAGCAGTCCGCGTCCGCCCTCGTCGAAGGTGCGGGCCCGCCGCAGGTGCGGGGCAGTGCCGCTGCAGTCCGAGACTTCGCAGATGAGCGCATCGGCGCGGATGAGCCGCAGTTGGATGGGCCCGTCGCCGTAGCGGATGGCGTTGGTGACCAGCTCGCTGACGATCAGCTCGGTGGCGAACCCGAGCTCGGTCAGCCCCCAGTCGGCCAGCTGCCCGCCCGCCATGCGCCGGGCCCCGGCGACGGCCGCGGGGTCCATGGGCAGCTGCCAGGTGTGCACCTGGTCCGCGCCGAGCGCCGAGGTGCGAGCCAGGAGAAGGACGATGTCGTCGGCAGGGGGATCGGGCCGTACCTTGCGCAGCACCTCGTCGCAGGCTTCCTCCAGGTTGGCGGCGGGACGGCGCAGCGTTTCACCCAGCAGGTCCAGCCCGACGTCGATGTCGCGGCCCGGAGCCTCGATCAGGCCGTCGGTGTAGAGAGCGAGCAGAGTGCCCTCGCCCATGTCGATCCGGACGGCCTCGAAGGGCAGTCCGCCCAGGCCGAGTGGTGGCCCGGCCGGCAGGTCCACCACTTGGGCCCGGCCGTCGGGGGTCACCAGGACGGGCGGCGGGTGTCCGGCCCGGGCCAGGTCGCAGCAGCCGGCGACCGGGTCGTAGACCGCATAGAGGCAGGTGGCCCCGACCTCTCCCGAGGCCCGCTCCGCCTGCCGTCGCGCGTCCGGGCCCTCCTCCCGGTCGAGGCGGATCACCAGGTCGTCCAGCCGGGTGAGCAGTTCGTCGGGTGCGAAGTCCGCGTCGGCGAGGGTCCGCACCGCGGAACGCAGCCGGCCCATGGTGGCCGAGGCGTGCACGCCGTGACCCACCACGTCGCCCACCACCAGCGCGACCCGTCCCCCGGACAGTAAGATCACGTCGAACCAGTCCCCGCCGATCTCGTCCCCCGGGCCTGCGGGAAGGTACCGGTAGGCGAGGTCGACCGCCTCCACCTCCGGAAGCCGCTCGGGCAGCAGACTGCGCTGAAGCGCGAGCGCGGTCCGGCGCTCACGGGTGTAGCGGCGGGCGTTGTCGATGCTCACCGCCGCTCTGGCGGCGATCTCCTCGGCGAGCAACAGATCGTCCGGACCGAAGACGTCCGCGGTCCGATGCCGCATGAGGTGCATGACACCGAGGGTGATCCCCCGCGCACGCAGTGGCACCATCATCACCGAGTGAATCCTGAAACGCCTCATGCTCTCGGCACGCGCCGCCGACGCCGTCGACCACGCGCGCAGCAGCGGGTCCCCGGCACGGTAGTAGGCGCCACGGCCCGTGATGAGGGCCTCGGCCGGTGGTGAGCCGGGAGGATAGACGTCGGTGCTGCCCGCGGGAACCACTGATTCCGGGCATCCGGTCAGCACCGACCGCTGCGCGGTACGGCGGCAGACGACAGGCGTGCCGGGCGGTACCGGCTGCGGCTCGTGTCCCTGGACGACCGATTCCAGCAGGTCGACGGTGGCAAAGTCGGCGAATCCCGTCACGGCCACCTCCGCCAGCTCCTCGGCTGTCCAGGTCACGTCGAGCGTGGTGCCGATGCGCACACTGGCGTCGTTGAGCACCGCCAGGCGGCGCCGGGCCAGGTACTGCTCGGTGATGTCGATCACCAGCGCCGACACCCCCAGCACCGTCCCCGCCGCGTCCTTCAGCGGGGAGAGGAACAGCGACCACGCGTGATCGCGGACCTCACCGGAGGCTCGAAAGGGCTGCTCCTCGCGGAAGATCGTCTCGCCGGTGCGCACGACCTGGTGCTGGAGACGGTCGATCTCGTCCAGGGGCGGGGCGGGATAGATCTCCCACAGTGTCCGGCCTCGCATCTCCTCCGGGCTCAGTCCCATGGCATGGCTCATCACCTGGTTGCAGGTGACGAACCGCGCCTCGCTGTCGTAGATGGCGACGGGCAGCGGGAGCTGCGCCAGTGTGAGGTCCCACAACTCCGCCGCCCCCGCGTCCGTCGGTCCGGCGGGGTAGGTCACCGCCGCGGGGGTGACGACCCAGTGCGTCCTGCCTCGCGCATCCGTCAGTGGCGTGCCCCGGAGGTCCACGGTGACCCGGTCCCCGTGCCGGTTTCGCAGCGCCAGCCTGCACGTCCACAGCTGCCCGGCGGCCAGGCGCCGCCGCATCGCCGAGGGCAGCTTCGCGGCGAGCAGGCCGACGGCCGGCCGGCCCACCAGGTCCCCGGGCTCGTACCCGAGCAGTCGCCCGGCTCCGGCACTGCACGCCATGACGGTTCCGCGGGCGTCGATGACGGCCGCGAGGTCCTCGGACGCTCCCGCGCCCCCTGCTTCTGTTGTCGTGTCGGGCTCGTTGTCCATGGATGCATCCCGACCTCGTACCTGTCGCGAACCGGCACCGCGCCGCGCCGCCCGTCAGGGGCTCTGCCCCCAGCATCCCGCCGCGGCACACAGCGCTCAACCCGGCCCCGGAAGGCCCCTGCGCCGACGGGCCCCGGAGACAGGCCGCACTGGAGGGGGCATCGACGCCGACAGCACGAAGAGTGGCCCCCTGTGCCGGCCCGATCAGCTCGGGGCCGAGAGCCACTGCCTTCTCCCGGGAAGTCCGCGGCTGATCGCGGTCAGGGAGAAGGGGGCGTTGCAGCGGGCTTCAGGAGGCAGGGCGCCGTTCGGCGTGTGCTCCGGGTGGTGGCGGCTGCTCCGTGCGGCGGCTCAGCCGTTGGTCAGAGAGGGGAGGCGCCGTGTCAGGACGACCGGAGGACGCAGAACTCGTTGCCCTCCGGGTCGGCCAGGATCTTCCACGAGAAGTCGCCCCTGCCCGCGTCGGCGGGCGTCGCACCGAGGGCCTCAAGCCGGGTCACCTCCGCCGCTTGGCCGTCACCCGGGGAGGGCACCAGGTCGAGATGGACACGCTTCCGGGTGTCCATCAGGTGGGGCGTGCGGAGGAACTCCAGATACGGTCCGACGCCCTTGGCGGACCGCAGCAGCGCACGATCGTCGGTCACCTCGTGCAGGGTCCAGTCCATCGCCGCGTCCCAGAACCGGGCCATGGCCCGTGGGTCCGCGCAGTCGACGACCACGGCGGCGATCGGCCCGGTGTCCCGGTAGTCCTCCCGGGGCGACAGGACGCAGAACACGTTGCCCTCCGGGTCGGCCAGAGCTGTCCGCTGGAGGTCGCCCCGGCCAATGTCGGCGGGTGTCGCGCCGAGATCCTTCAGGTGCGCGACCAACTCCGTGTGGTGGGACGCGGAGCTGGTGGCGAGTTCGATGTGCACACGGTCCCTCACCGTTTCGGGGTCCGGGACGGCGATGACGTCGACGCAGATGCCGGCGGGGTCCGACCAGGTGAAACCCACGGGTTTGACACTGGTCGCACCGGGCTCCGGGCTGGACACATCCCAGCCGAGCGCCGCTCCCCAGAAACGGCCGAGCACCGAGTCGTTCCGGGCTTTGAAGTTCACCTGAACAAGTTGCAGCGCCATGCCGCCAACCCTATGTCCGGCCTGGGTCCGAACGATCAACCGACAGTCGGGGCAGTCGAGTTCGGGCGGCCAGGCGGAGCCGGACCACGACCTCCCACCGGGCCGGAACGGAGCCCTACGCACAGGGGCCCGGTCCCACCGTCCGCCGGTGGTCCCAGACCGGAACCACCTCGGCCCGGAACCACCCCGCCAGGCGCCGCGCCCGGCCCGCCGCACCACTGCCCAGGTCTCCGCCGGGACCACGCCGTGCTATGGCGTCACCCGCCGGCGGTCCGGTTCCCACCGTCCTTGTCCGGCAGCGTGCCGGTGCGGGCCACGTCGGCGTACCAGCGTGCGCTGGCCTTGGGGATGCGCTCGCCGGTCGGGTAGTCGACGTAGACGGCGCCGAAGCGCTTGCTGTAGCCGTAGCCCCACTCGAAGTTGTCCAGCAGGGACCACAGGAAGTAGCCCCGGACGTCGACGCCGTCCATGATTGCCCGCCGCAGGGCCGACAGGTGACCGTGCAGGTAGGCGATGCGTTCCGGGTCGGCCACCTCGCCCGCCGGGTTGACGTAGTCGTCGAACGCGGCCCCGTTCTCGGTGATCATCAGCGGCATCGCGGGGAAGTCCGCCTTGAGGCGCATGAGCAGGTCGTACAGGCCGCTGGGGTCGACCGCCCAGCCCATCGCCGTGGTACTGCCCGGGGGCCGGTGGAAGGCGACCCGGTCGGCGCCCGGCCAGGGCGTGTGCTCGCTCATCCCGTGGCCGTCGGAGCCGTGACCGGCGTCGCCGGTGGCTGCGGAAACGAGGGTGGGGGCGTAGTAGTTGACGCCCAGGAAGTCCAGCCGCTGGTGGATCGTGGCGGTGTCGCCGTCGCGTACGAAGGACCAGTCCGTCAGGCCGGCCGTGTCCTGGAGGAGGTCCTGCGGGTACTCGCCCTCCAGCATGGGGCCGGTGAAGACACGGTTGGCCAGCGTGTCGATCCGGCGGACCGCGTCGAGGTCGGCGGCGGACTCGGTCAGCGCGCGTACGTGGTGGATGTTGAGCGTGACGGACGCCCGCGCGTGGGCGGGCAGTTCGGCGCGCAGTGCCTGAACCGCCTTGCCGTGGGCGAGATTGAGGTGGTGCGCCGCGCGCAGGGCCGCGACCGGGTCGGTGCGGCCGGGCGCGTGGACGCCCGAGGCGTATCCGAGGAAGGCGCTGCACCAGGGTTCGTTGAGGGTGGTCCAGGTCTTCACCCGGTCTCCCAGCGCGCGGGCCGCCAGGGCCGCGTAGTCGGCGAACCGGTCGGCGGTGACGCGCTCCGGCCAGCCGCCCGCGTCCTCCAGCTCCTGCGGCAGGTCCCAGTGGTAGAGCGTGACGACCGGCTCGATGCCCTTCTCCAGCAGCGCGTCGGTCAGGGCACGGTAGAAGTCGAGCCCCTTCTCGACGGCCGGGCCCCTGCCGGTCGGCTGCACCCGTGGCCACGACAAGGAGAACCGGTAGGCGCTCACGCCGAGGTCGGCCATGATCTCGACGTCCTCGCGCCAACGGTGGTAGTGGTCGGTGGCCACGTCACCGGTGTCGCCGTTGCGCACCATGCCGGGCGTGTGCGAGTAGGTGTCCCAGATCGAGGGGGTGCGTCCGTCCACTGCGGCGGCGCCCTCGATCTGGTAGGCGGCGGTCGCCGTACCCCAGGTGAATCCCGGCGGGAACGTGGTGGCGGCGGTGGTCTCCGGGGCGGGCGCGACACGTCGGGCGATGGTGGTCACGAGGATCCTTCCAGCTGTACTGCGGGGTGGGAGCGGAGATTTGGGGCTGCGGGCCCGGGAGGGGTCCCGGCCGCGGGGTGACGGTGGGGCACTCATCCCTTGACCGCTCCCTGCATGATTCCGCCGACGATCTGGCGGCCGAAGACGATGAACATGGCGAGCAGGGGCAGGGTGCCGAGCAGAGCGCCCGCCATGATCAGCGACTGGTCGCGCACGTATCCCGCGCTCAGCTGGGTGAGTGCGACGGGGACCGTCGGATTGGACATGTCGAGCACGATGAACGGCCAGAAGAAGTCGTTCCAGGCGTGCACGAACGTGATCATGAACAGTACGGCCATGGGAGGCCGGGCGATCGGCAGCACGATGCTCCAGAAGATGCGCAGGGAGTGCGCCCCGTCCACCCGTCCGGCCTCGACGAGTTCGTCGGGCAGTGCCTCGCTCAGGTACTGCCGCATGAAGAACACACCGACGGCGCTGACGAGCGTGGGGAAGATGACGGCGGGCAGCTTCTGGCCCAGGCCCAGTTCGGTCATCATCATGAACAGCGGTACGACGCCGAGTTGGGGCGGCACCAGCATCGTGCCGATGACGAGCATCAGCAGGACGTTGCGGCCCTTGAAGCGGAGTTTGGCGAACGCGAAGCCGGCGAGGGTGGCGAACAGCACCGTGGACAGGGCGATCACCCCGGCCACGATCATGCTGTTGAGCATGGCCTTGCCCAGTGCGGCGTCCTGCCAGGCCTTGCCGAGGTTCTCCAGCAGGTGGGGCCCGGGCAGGAACGGCGGAGGCGTCTGGGTGACGCGCGTGTTGTCGGTCGACGCCGCCACCATCGTCCAGTAGAGCGGGAAGAGGGAGAACAGCGCCGCGATTCCCAGCAGGATGTAGGCGAGGGGACCCGCGTGGTGCTGTCGTCCGGCGCGCGGGTGCGCGAACAGTCGCCGGCGCCGTCCCCCGGACGGGGTGGCCGCGCGGTTCTTCCGCACGGTTTCGGGGGGTGCGTCCGCCGCCCGGGCCGGGATGCTGTCTGTAGTCATGGAGATCTCCCGGTCAGGCCTTGCGCGCTGCGACGCGCTGGACCACTCGTTGGACGACGAACACGACGATGAGCAGCAGGAACATCGCCCAGGCGACCGTGGCGGCCCGGCCCATCTGGTAGTTCTTCCAGCCCTCCTCGTACAGCAGCAGTCCCAGCGTCTGGTACTGGTTGTCCGCTCCCCCGGTGATGCCGTTGGGGCCCTGGCCGAAGATCAGGGGCTCACCGAAGAGCTGGGTGGCGCCGATCGTGGACAGGACGATGGTGAACACGATGGTGGAACGGATGCCGGGGACGGTGACCATCAGGAACTGCTGCCACCGCGAGGCGCCGTCGATGGCCGCGGCCTCGTACCGGTCGCGCGGGATCGCCTGCATCGCGGCGAGGTAGAGCAGCGCGTTGTAGCCGGTCCAGCGCCAGATGACGATCGACGAAATGGCCGTCTGCGCGGCCCACTTGTTGTTCTCCCAGTCGATGTTGTCGACACCGAACAGGCTCAGCATCCAGTTGATCATGCCGAAGTCGCGCTCGAAGAGCATCGTGAACACGAGGGCCGCGGCACCCACCGAGGTGGCGTACGGCGTCAGGGCGGCGACGCGGAAGAACGTCGAGCCGCGCAGCCGGTAGTTGAGCAGATGCGCCAGGCCCAGCGCCATCAGCAGCTGCGGCACGGTCGACAGGACGCCGATGGTGATGGTGTTGAGCAGCGCGTTCCAGAAACGGTCGTCGTCCCACAGGGCCGTGTAGTTGTCGAAGCCGACCCACTCCATGAGGTTCAGGGTGGACAGTTCGACGCGGTGCAGGGAGATCCACGAGGTGTAGATCAGGGGGTAGAAGCTGAAGGCGGCGAAGACGACGAAGAACGGGGCGACGAAGGCGTACGGGGCGCCCCGTACGTCGAGGCGGTGCAGCAGCGTGCTTCGCCGCTGACGGTCCCCGCCGGTGCCTGCGCCGGTCCCGGGCGGAGGGGCGGCGCCGGGCGGGCCGGCCGAGGGTGTCGAGGTGGAGATGGCCACCGGAAGGCGTCCTTCCTGGAAGGTGAGAGAGGCGGGCAGGGGCCCGGCGGCCCACACGGGCCGTGCGTGGGACGCCGGGCGGCTGCGGAGACGAGCGACGCGCGGACGTGGCGAGGGGCGAAGGGGCGAAGGGACCCGAGGTCAGCCGACGGCCTTCCCGATGCGCTTGTCAGTGGTCTTCCACGCCTGTTCCGGGCTCTTGTTCTGCGCCTCGATCAGGGTCAGCCCCTGGGAGAAGATGTCCTTGATGGTGCCGTCCTTGCGGCCGAGTACCTGCTCGTCGGGGATCTCCTGGGCAGCGGCGCCGAAGATCTTTCCGATGGGCGCGCCGCTGAAGTACTCCGACTTGGCGTCGACCACTTCGGGCAGCGCCAGCGCGGTCTGCGACGAGGGGAAGTTGCCGATCTCCTTGAAGAGGTAGGCCTGTTGTTCGGGGGCGGTGAGCCAGGCGACGAGCTCCTGTGCCTCCTTCTTGACGGGGCTCTTCTCCATCACCCCGAGGAACGATCCGCCCCAGTTGGCACCCTTGGGTGCCTTGGCGACGTCCCACTTGCCCTTGTTGGCCGGGCCCGCCTTCTCGCTGATGTGCGCGAGCATCCACGCCGGGCAGACGGCGGTGGCGAAGGTGCCGTTGGCCAGACCGGGGTCCCAACCGGGCTGGAACTGGCGGAGCTTGGCGGTCAGACCGGAGGTGGCCGCCTCGGAGGCCAGCTTCCACGCGTCCTTCACGACGGGGTTGGTGGCGTATATCAGCTCACCCTCCTTGTCGTAGAACTGCTGGGAGTTGCCGTAGATCATGGCGTTGAACAGTCCGCTGGAGGTGTCCATGAAGGCGACCTTGTCGGCCTTCGAGTTCTGCTTGAACCGCTTGCCCGCGTCGACGTACTTCGACCAGTCGCCCTCCCACAGCTTGGCGACCTCCTCACGGTCGGTGGGCAGGCCGGCCTGCTCGAAGAGGTCCTTGCGGTAGCAGACGGCCATCGGGCCGATGTCGGTGCCGAGGCCGATGACCTTCTTGTCCGCGGTGGTGACCTGGCTCTGCTTCCACGGCAGGAAGTGGTCGGTGCCGGACACACCGGCCAGATCGACGAACTTGTCCTGCTGGGTGTCGGACAGTTCCTTGGCCCTACCAATCTCTATGCCCTGGACGTCCTTGAGTCCGCTGCCGGCGGCCAAGTGGGTCTGAAGGGCTGTGTAGTAGGTCTGCTCGTCACCCGCGACGTCCGCCTTGATGACGACGTTCGGGTGCTCCTTCATATAGGTGTCGAGCAGTCCGGTCTCCTTGAAGCCCATGACGCCGAACAGGCCCATGGTGATGGTGACCTTGCCGTCCTTCGTTCCCCCGCCGGTCCCTCCGCTGTCGCTGCCACCACAGCTCACGATCAGTCCGAGTGCCGACACGGCCGAGACCGCGGCGACCGCTCTCGTGTGTGACTTCCTTCGGAACTTGTCCATCTGGTCCTCCTGGCGACGGCGCTGACGCACCGGAGTTCGAGTCCCACGGTCCGCCCCGTAGGCATGATTTGTCCGGTGGGCACGTTCCCAGTTTGCGGTGGGAACGTGCCCATTTGGAAGCCCGAAGCCTCGCCGCCCCGAAAGGCGTCTGTCAAGAAGTTGAACTCACTTCGTTGCCGGAGGATGTCGTGCCGCTTCGTCCGGGGCCCGCTGACGCTCTCCAGAGGTCTGGCACAATGCGCAGGTGAAGGCCGTCGGACAGCGCGCGAGCGAGGGAGTCGTCATGGAGGGCAGGCAACGCCCGACCATCAAGACCGTGGCCGCGCGCGCCGGCGTCGGACGCACCACGGTTTCACGAGTCATCAACGGCTCGGAACTCGTCAGCGAAAAGGCGAGGGCCGCCGTGCTCGCCGCCATCGACGAACTGAACTACGTACCGAACTCGGTCGCCCGGGGGCTCGTGACGAGCAGGACGAACTCCGTTGCCCTGGTGATCCCCGAATCGGCGAGCAGACTGGGCTCCGAGCCCTACTTCGCCGCGGTCATCCGCGGTGTCAGCACCGCCCTCGCGGAAACCCGGACACAGCTCCAACTGGTGCTCGTACGCGACCAGGCCGAGCGGGACCAGCTCACCGAGTCGGTGGCGGAGCGGCGCGTCGACGGGGTGCTCCTGGTCTCGGTGCACGAGCACGACCCACTGCCGGGGCTGCTGGAGGACATGGGCCTGCCCACGGTGCTCGCCGGACGCCGCTCCCCCGCCGAGTCGCTCAGCCACGTGCACTCCGACAACGCGGGCGGAGCCGCGGCGGCCGTCAGGCACCTGCTCGCGCGAGGCAGACGGACCGTCACCACGATCAGCGGTCCCCTCGACATGGACGTGGCGCGCAGTCGGCTCCAGGGCTGGCGGGAGGCCCTTGAGAAAGCGGGTCACGAGGTCACCGATCAGCTGGCGGCCTCGGCGGACTTCACCGAAGAGGGCGGCGCGGCCGCCATGCGTTCACTCCTTGGACAAGTCCCCGAACTCGACGCCGTGTTCATCGCCTCTGACGTCATGGCGGCGGGGGCACTGACGGAGTTGCGCAGGCAGAAGCGCCGCGTCCCCGACGACGTGGCGGTGGTCGGCTTCGACGACTCCATCATCGCCCGGCACAGCAATCCGCCCCTCACCAGTGTGCGTCAGCCCATCGAGGAGATCGGCAGCATGATCGCCCGCATCCTCCTCAGGGAGATCGGCGACCCTGAGGAGCCGCGTCAGCATGTCGTTCTTCCCACCGAGCTCGTGATCCGCGAATCCTCCTAGGTTCGCCAGGAGCACTCGAAGTCGCTGCCGCCAGGGTTCCGGGTGCCGGACGGCCGTGTGCGGCCCGGCGCCGTGACACCGCCATCCTCCGTTCTCGTCCTCCAGGTCACCTCGGCGTGCTCCCTTCAACGGCACAGGCCGTGCCGTTGAAGCGAGCACCAGTCCGGCGAGGCGGTGTCACCGGTGCGGGCGGCCTGGAAGCCGATGCCTGCCGACGCGCCGGGCACGATGGTCCCGTTGCGGGTGACGCTCTTTGCCCTCATCCAGCCGGAGGCGGGCGCACAGGCGGTGTTCCAACCGAACGGGACGACCTGGCCGCCGGGCAGGGTGAAGGCCAGGAACCCGCCGTTGATCGCGGTGATGCCCGTGTTGGTGAGGGTGAGGTTCGCGGTCGGACCGGAGTTCCACGAGCTGACGGTGCCGGTGACCCGGCAGGTCAGGGTGCCGGGCGCCGGGGTGGAGGTCTGGAGCCGCGTGAAGAACCTCCTTCGCCTCCCCCCTCCACGTCCACCGGCAGCCAGGGCCTGGCCCGGTGTCACCGCCGGCCCCGTCCCGCGGAGCGGCGATGTGCCCTTCGTCGAACGCGGCACGCGCCACGACCCCGAGCAAGTCGCAACACATTCCTTGACACGAATATTCTTCATGGAGAATACTTCTGGTCATGGACGCACTCCTCACCGCACTGGCCGACCCGGCCCGCTGGCGTCTCCTGAGCCTGCTGGCCGAGCGACCCCGCTCGGTCGGCGTTCTCGCCCAGCTCACCGACGCGCGGCAGCCCCAGACGACCAAGCACCTGCAAACCCTTGAGCGCGCCGGCGTTGTCACGTCCCAACGCACAGGTCAGCGACGCATCTACACACTCCGGCCCGGACCCCTGCGGGACCTGGCAGCCGCACTCAGCCAACTCGCCGACACCGCGGACGAGGCCGACGGCCCGGGTGAGACCTACGACCGCTACGGGTTGAGCGTCGACGCGGAGCGGCTCGCCGCACAGGAGTCGGGGTGGGCCGACGGCCGCTCGTTCACCTTCCACCGGTCGTTGACAGGGCGCCCCGAAATCGTCTGGCGCCACCTCACCGACACCGCCCTGCTCACGCGCTGGTGGACCCCCGAGGACCTCCGCGTCTCCGAACTCGTCTTCGAGGCGCGCCCCGGAGGGCGGATCGTCCAGGAGTACCGCGACGCGGAGGACATCGCCGGCTCCCACCCGGTCGTCGGGCGCGCGGAGGGGGTCGTCGACGACGTACGACCCGGTGAACACCTCGCCTACCGGCTCTCCCCGCGGCTTCCTGACGGCCGTCTCGCCTTCACCGCCCACGTCGTCATGAACCTCGGTCCCACCAGCACCGGCACAGACCTCGACGTCCGCTGGCGAATCACCGACAGCACCGTCGACTCCGCGGACTTCGTCGCCGGGATCGAGATCGGCTTCGGCCAGAGCCTCGACAAACTCGCGGCGACCCTCAGCGCGTACCCACACGACACCGACACCACCGACAACACCGCCACCAGGAGCGCGAGATGACACAGCAGACCGCCGACCGACGAGTAGTCACCAACATGGCCCTCTCCCTCGACGGCCACTACGCCGCACCAGACAACCCTCTGGACATGCGCTGGGTGATGCCGTACGCCGTGACCGACGTCGCCCGCGACCATCTGACCAGCCTCTGGGAGCCGGCGACGACGGCCCTGCTCGGGCGGGTCAACGCCGAGGGGTTCCTCGGTTTCTGGCCCACCGTCATCGGCATGGAGGGTGCCGACCCACGCGACGAGGCCTTCGCGAAGTGGCTCGTCGACACAGACAAGGTGGTCCTCTCCTCGACCCTCGACAAGACGCCGTGGGAGCGTACGACGATCGTCGACAAGCCGACCGTCGAGGTGGTCACGGACCTCAAGGCGACCGAAGGCGGCGACATCCTCGTGCTCTCCAGCGCGAGCGTCGTCAAGGCACTCCTGACGGCCGGCAAGGTGGACCGGCTGGCGCTGACGATCTTTCCGGTCTTCCTCGGCGGCGGGCCCCGCCTCTTCGACGACGGCCTGCCCGCGCACCAGTGGACACTCGTCAGCCAGACCGCGGGCGAGCACGGCACGTTGGCCCTCGTCTACGACCGGGTCCGCTGAGTCGCCCGACCGGCCCGGTCGTCCGAAGGGGACCGAGGTACTCCGAGATGCAGTCAGGCCGTGGACGTCTCCATCGCCGAGGTGACGGCCTGACCGAACCACGGCGTCCAGTGACGTGTCACCCGGATGATCGCCGCACCGAGGGAGACGGCCGGCCTGACGCACTGGATCCGCCGGGATCCGTCCTCGGCCAGGGGCGAGGGACGGATCCCGGCGGTCACCTACCGCCTCAGCAGGTCACGACAGCGGCGGGTAGGCGTTCCGGACCAGCTGCTGGAACTGGGCCGAGAACCACCGTCCGGCCAGCGGCGAGTTCGGCAGTGCGCCCGTGAGGTTGTTGCCGTTGCGGGCGTTGCCGCCGTACGTCGGGTCGCACATCCGGTCGAAGCCCTTGCCCTCGTCGTTGGGGATGGCGGTGCTGTTGCCGTCCGACTCCCCCGGCGGCTTGACCCACACGTAGGCGTCGATGCCGGTGGCCGGAGCCGCGGTCGGCCGTTCACCGATGCCCGCGCCGCTCTGGTTGCACCAGTTGCCGGCGTGGATCCGCCGGTCGATGCGGCTGGCGTCGACATAGCCGTCCACGGTGGTCTGCGTCCCGGGGCCGGTGGGCCGGGCGGAGCCGCCCCAGCCGTTGCGCGAGGTGTCGATCAGCATGCCGAGTCCGGAGTTGAATCCGGCCGCGACGAGCTTGTCGCGGAACGCCTGGGCGAAGGACTGCTCGTCCACGTACTGGTTCCAGTCGACCCACTTCGACTGGCGCACGGTCTGGCCTCCCACCATGTCGGTGACCTTGAGGTACGGCTCCTTGGTGGGGCTGTAGTTCGCGGTGTTGACGATGAAGCCGGCCACGTCGTTCACGCTCGCGCCGTTCGACGTCGCGACCTTCTGGAACTGCTGCACGGCCGGAGCGAGGTTGCTGTCCCAGCCGAGCCAGCCGTGGTGGGCGGCGTCGATGTAGTTGTAGACGCCGGGGATGTCGCCCAGCTTGTCCAGGGCGTAGCCGACGCCCTTCTCGTAGTTGCCGTTGGCCTTCATGGTCACGCAGGCGTCGGTGGTGGTGGGGGTGCCGCCGGCGTTGGTGACCAGGTTGGGCAGCGAGTCGGGCTCGATGACGGTGGCGATCCGCAGGCCGGCGTACTTGGCTTCGGACAGGATCGACACAATGGGGTCGATGTACTGGGACTTGTACTTGTCGAGGTCGTTGGGCCCCAGTTCGCCGTTGGAGGCGAGGGCGGCGCAGTCGCGGCCGGGCAGGTCGTAGATCACGATCTGGACGACGAGTTCACCTGAGCCCTTCTGCTTCAGGGCCTCGTCGAGGTGGGCGCGCAGACCCATGCCGCCGTTGACGCCGTTGATGGCGGCGATGCGGTCGAGCCAGACGGCGGTGGGCTGGTTGGCGATACTGCTGCCGCCCGGTTCGGCGGCGGCCTTGGCGGACCACTCGGGGTTCACGTACACCTTGGCGCCGGTGTAGGGGTTGTCCACCCGGCTACCGGTTCCGCCGCCGTCCCCACCGCCGGTGCCGCCGCCGGTTCCACCGCCTGTGCCGCCACCCGTGCCGCCGCCGGTACCGCCACCTGTGCCACCGCCGTTGTCGACGTTGCAGGCGACACCGTCGAGGGTGAATGTGGCGGGCACGCTGTTGGTGCCGCTGTAGGAGCCGTTGAAGCCGAAGCTGACCGAACCACCGCTCGCCAGCGTGCCGTTGTAGTTCTCGTTGGTGGCGGTGACGTCGCCACCACTCTGGCTGATCTTCGCGTTCCAGCCGTTCGTGACCCTCTGGTTGCCGGCGTACGACCACTTCACCGACCAGCCCGACTTGGCGGCCGCGTTGTTGGTGATGGTCACGGCGGCGGTGAAACCGGTGTCCCACTGGCTCTGCAACTTGTAGTCGACGGTGCAGGGGACGGCCGCGGTGGCAGCGCCGGCCTGGCCGACGATGAGCGCCGTTCCCGACGTCCCGGCGACCAGCGCCAGGGCGGCGAGCAGAGATGTCCTGGTGTGACTCATGAGTGCGGGCTTCCTCTTCTTGATGTGGACGTGCGGGTTCTTGATGTGGACGTGCGGGATGGAGGCCGCGCGAACGGTCGCGCGAGCCGACGCCCTACAGGGGCAGTGACTTCGTGGGCGGAGATCAGGGACGGATCGGCGAAGGAGTCCTGCACGTTCCGGGTCCGGCCGGACAGGACGGGCACACGGGTCGTCGCACCACGTCACAGCCCGGTCGTCGGGCGACCGCAGGGTGGTGTGACCACCGAGCTCGGACCTCATCGGTGCGGGATTGTTCGTCGGCGTCACGGCCGCTGATCGGCCCAGTGCCCAGGAGGGGCCCGTCGCACTGGCTGGTGACGGCGTGTCCCACTGCGTGCGCGGCCGTGGCTCCCCGGGCCGAGAACACAGGTGGACCAGCGCTCAGGAGAGCGTCGCTGACTAAAAGTACTGAATGCGGGGGGTGTCGCATGAGCGAGTCCTTACAGCTTGGCGCGCCGCTTCGGACGCGTCGAGTGATGGAACCGCTCCCACTGGTGAGGAGGAAGTTAGCGCCAACTGGCGGGGTTTCATAGGGTCCTTGCGAAACTTTCGCTCCCGTCGGGTCAGTTCGAACTTTGAAGTCGTCGGCATCTTGACCGATCCCACCTTCGTCTCCACGATGGGAGCGCTCCCACTGGATTCCCCCCTCGACATCTCTCCGTGAGTCGCGTGACGCAAGGAGGAACAGCACATGGATCCCGGACGCAAACGCAGAACCGTACGGCGGTTCTGGACCGCAGCCGCCGCCGTGTTCGCTCTGCCCCTGTCGATGCTCGCCAGCGGGACGACCACCGCGAACGCGGCGTCCGTGCAGTGCAGCGTCGACTACAGGACCAACGACTGGGGATCCGGCTTCACCGCCGACCTCACCCTCACCAACCGCGGTACCGCCGCGATCGACGGCTGGACCCTGGCCTACGGCTACTCGGGCAACCAGAAGCTCGCGAACGGGTGGAACGGAACCTGGTCCCAGTCCGGTCAGGCCATCACCGTCAAGAACGCCTCGTACAACGGCACCATCGCCCCGGGCGCTGCCGTCTCCGCGGGCGCACAGTTCAGCTACAGCGGCAGCAACGCGGCGCCGACCGGCTTCGCGGTCAACGGCACCAGTTGCGTCGGCGCCCACCAGCCGCCGATCACCGTACTGACCAGCCCGGCCGCCGGCGCGGTCTACTCGCTGGGTGACGCCGTACCGCTCGCGGCGACCACAGCCGCCGCGGACGGCGCGACGATCAGCAAGGTGGAGTTCTACGACGACACCACGCTGCTGGGCACGGACACGAGCGCGCCCTACACCCTCTCCGCCTCCGGTCTGGCTGTGGGCAGTCATTCCCTGCTGGCGAAGGCGTACGACAGTCTGGGCGCGTCGGCGGAGTCCACGCCGGTCGGCATCACGGTCGCCACGGGTCCCGCCGTGGTGGCCTCGACCGGTCAACTCGCCGTCCAGCAGGGCAAGTCGGCGACGTACGACGTGAAGCTGTCGAGCCGGCCGTCGGCCGGTGTGACCGTGACGACGGCCCGGACCGGCGGCAACTCGGGGCTGTCGGTGACCGGTGGGGCGTCACTCACGTTCACCTCGTCGAACTGGAACACCGCGCAGAAGGTGACCGTCACGGCGGACTCCTCCGGCACGGGAGCGGCGACCTTCGAGTCGACGGCCGCCGGGCACGGCAAGGCGTCGGTCACGGTCACCCAGATCGCGGCGTCCAAGACCTACGACGCCCGGTTCCTGGAGCTCTACGGCAAGATCACCAACCCGGCGAGCGGCTACTTCTCTCCCGAGGGCATCCCCTACCACTCGGTGGAGACACTGATCGTCGAGGCCCCGGACCACGGCCACGAGACCACGTCGGAGGCCTACAGCTACCTCCTGTGGCTCCAGGCCATGTACGGCAAGGTCACCGGAGACTGGACCAAGTTCAACGGCGCCTGGGACATCATGGAGAGGTACATGATCCCCACCCACGCCGACCAGCCGACCAACTCCTTCTACAGCGCCTCCAAACCGGCGACCTACGGGCCCGAGGAGGACACGCCGGACCAGTATCCGACCGCGCTCGACCCTTCCGTACCCGTCGGTTCGGACCCGATCGCCGGTGAGCTGAAGTCGGCCTACAGCACGGACGACGTCTACGGCATGCACTGGATCCAGGACGTCGACAACACCTACGGCTTCGGCAACACGCCGGGCGGCAAGTGCGAGGCCGGGCCGACGGAGACCGGACCGTCGTACATGAACACCTTCCAGCGCGGCCCGCAGGAATCGGTGTGGGAGACGGTGCCGCAGCCGACCTGCGACGCCTTCAAGTACGGTGGCAAGAACGGCTATCTGGACCTGTTCACCGGGGACAAGTCGTACGCCAAGCAGTGGAAGTACACCACCGCGCCGGACGCCGACGCGCGTGCTGTGCAGGCCGCCTACTGGGCGGATCTGTGGGCGAAGCAGCAGGGCAAGGGCTCGGCCGTGTCGGGCACGATCGCCAAGGCCGCCAAGATGGGCGACTACCTGCGGTACGCCATGTACGACAAGTACTTCAAGAAGATCGGCAACTGCGTGGGGCCCTCGTCCTGCCCGGCCGGTACCGGCAAGGACGCCTCGCACTACCTGATGTCCTGGTACTACGCCTGGGGCGGGTCCACCGACACCAGCGCGGGCTGGTCCTGGCGGATCGGCTCCAGCTTCGCCCACAGCGGCTACCAGAACCCGCTGGCCGCCTACGCGCTCAGCTCGTACGCCGACCTGAAGCCCAAGTCGTCGACCGGCGCGGCCGACTGGAGCAAGTCGCTCCAGCGTCAGATGGAGTTCTACCGCTGGCTCCAGGCGGACGAGGGCGCGATCGCCGGCGGCTCGACCAACAGCTGGGCGGGCCGTTACGCGACCCCGCCGGCCGGGAAGTCGACGTTCTACGGCATGTACTACGACCAGCAGCCGGTCTACCACGACCCGCCGTCCAACCAGTGGTTCGGCTTCCAGGCATGGTCCATGGAACGGGTCGCCGAGTACTACCAGCAGACGGGCAACGCCGCCGCGAAGGCGGTCCTCGACAAGTGGGTCAAGTGGGCGCTGTCCAAGACCACGATCAACCCGGACGGCAGCTACCAGATCCCCTCCACCCTCCAGTGGTCGGGCCAGCCCGACACCTGGAACCCGTCAAGTCCCGGCGCCAACAGCGGACTTCATGTCACCGTCGCCGACTACACCAACGACGTCGGAGTGGCGGCGGCCTACGCCAAGACCCTCGCGTACTACGGTGCCAAGTCCGGTGACGCGGCGTCGAAGTCGACGGCGAAGGCACTGCTGGACGGCATGTGGAGCAACTACCAGGACAGTCTCGGCATCGCTGTTCCCGAGACCCGCACCGACTACAGCCGGTTCGACGACAGCCTCTACGTGCCGAGCGGCTGGACCGGCAGGATGCCGAACGGCGAGAGCATCGACTCGTCCTCGACGTTCTCCTCGATCCGGTCCTTCTACAAGAACGACCCGGCCTGGTCGAAGATCGAGGCCTACCTCAAGGGTGGCGCCGCGCCCGTCTTCACCTACCACCGGTTCTGGGCCCAGGCGGACATAGCCCTGGCCATGGGCTCGTACGCGGAACTCCTCGAGTAGCCCCCGCCGGCGCTCCGCGTACGCGACCCCGTCGCCTGGTGACGGGGTCACCCGGCCGGGCAGCCCCTACCCCTCGCGGGGGCTGCCCGGTCCTCTCACGGCTCCAGCGGGACCAGGCCCGCACTCGCCCTCCCGAGCAGCCCCCGGAACGGCGCACTGTTCCCCCGAGCAAACAACGGGCACCTCAATCCCGGGAACCTGTCTCCGCCGTCAACCACCAGCGATAACGCCCATACCCCCCTCCACACACCGGGAGCGCTCCCAATTCGCGGGTGCACGGCACCCGCTCCGCTCCTGAAGTCGTGTGCCCGGTTGCCTCCGGCCGGTAAGATCGGTGATCTCTTGGGGAGGCGGTCATGGGCAGACGACGCCCGGACACACCGACGCTGGAGGAGGTGGCCGTCCACGCGCGGGTGGGACGGGGCACGGTCTCCCGCGTCATCAACAACGCGGCGGGCGTGAAGGAGTCGACACGTCGGGCCGTCCAGCGAGCCATCGAGGAACTGGGCTACGTGCCCAATCTCGCCGCCCGTTCCCTGGCCGGGCGGCGGGCCGACGCGGTCGCGCTGGTCATGACGGAGCCGGACTGGCGGCAGTTCGCCGAGCCCTTCTTCTCCGAGATCGTCCGCTCGCTCGGAGACGCGCTGACGGACACCGGGATCCAGCTCCTGCTGACCCTGGTCCGCTCGGACACCGAGCGGCAGCGCTTCCTCGAGTACGCGCGCGGCGGCCGTGTCGACGGTGTCCTGCTGATGTCGGTGCACGCCGGTGACCCACTGCCGGACATGCTCGCCGAAGCCCGGTTGCCGACCGTGCTGCTGGGGCGCCGCTCGGGCGAGGAATACGTCAGCTACGTCGACGCGGACAACATCGGCGGAGCCCGTACCGCCGTCTCCCACCTGCTGCGACAGGGCCGCAGAGTGATAGCGACCATCACCGGGCCGCTCGACCTGTACGCCGCCCAGTGCCGCCTGCGCGGCTACGAGGAGGCCCTGGCGATGGCGGGCCTGGAGGGCGAGCCGGCACGTGTCGCCGAGAGCGACTTCACGGCGGAGAGCGGCCGGCGCGCCATGGCCGAGCTCATCGAACGGTATCCGGACATCGACGGCGTCCTCGCCGCTTCGGACACCACGGCCGCGGGGGCCCTGGAGGCCCTGCGCGCGGCCGGCCGACGGGTGCCCGAGGACGTCGCCGTGATCGGTTTCGACGACTTCTCGCTGGCCCAGCGGACCGAACCACCGCTGACCACGGTGCGCCAGCCGATCGAGGAGATCGGGCGGGCCATGATCCGGCTGCTCCTGGAGGAGATGGAGGAGGGCGCCGTGGCCTGGCGTCACGTCATCCTCCGTACGGAGCTGGTGGTACGCGAGTCGACCTGACGACTCGTCATCCAACCTGTCCGGGGAGCCCTCCCGGAACCGCGTGCTGCATCCCGATGCCCATCTCTGACCTGCGTCTCCGAAATCGGTTGGGCAGGTTCATGCCGACAGTCTTGTCAGGGACCTGAACCATGCCTACAGTCCCAGCCGAAGCCCGGATTGGGAGCGCTCCCATTCACAGAGTTGCGGGAGCCCTTCCGCACCCCCCATCCCCCTGAAGAGGATCCGCATGCGTCCTTCCCCGCACCATGCCCGCAGTGCGCGTGGCCTGTTCGGCGCGCTGCTCACCTCGCTCGTCTCACTCGCCGCGCTCTTGACCACAGCGTCAGTGGCACAGGCCGACACCACGATCTGCCAGGCCTTCGGCACAACGACCATCCAGGGCCGCTACGTGGTTCAGAACAACCGCTGGGGCACCAGCGCCACCCAGTGCATCGCCGTCACCGACTCGGGGTTCAGGATCACCCAGGCCGACGGATCCGTCCCCACGAACGGCGCTCCGAAGTCCTACCCGTCCGTCTACAACGGCTGCCACTACACCAACTGCTCGCCCGGAACCAACCTGCCCGCTCAGCTCAGCACCATCGCCAACGCGCCTTCGAGCATCTCCTACAGCTATGTGAACGACGCGGCGTACAACGCCTCGTACGACATCTGGCTCGACCCCACGCCCCGTACCGACGGCGTGAACCGGACCGAGATCATGCTCTGGTTCAACAAGGTCGGATCCGTCCAGCCCATCGGCTCCCCGGTGGGCACCGCCACCGTGGCCGGGCGGCAGTGGCAGGTGTGGTCCGGCAGCAACGGGTCGAACGACGTGCTGTCCTTCGTCGCGCCGTCGGCGATCAGCAGCTGGAACTTCGATGTCATGGACTTCGCCCGGCAGGCGGTCTCGCGGGGGCTCGCGCAGAACAGTTGGTACCTGACGAGTGTTCAGGCGGGGTTCGAGCCCTGGCAGAACGGCGCGGGTCTGGCCGTCACCTCGTTCTCCTCGACCGTCAACAAGGGGTCCACCACCGACCCGGGCAGCCCCACCGACCCGGGCACCCCCGGAGGATCCACGGCCTGCAAGGTGGCGTACGGAACGAACGTCTGGCAGGGCGGCTTCACCGCCGACGTCACCATCACCAACACCGGCTCCTCCCCTGTCAGCGGCTGGAAGCTCGCGTTCACCCTCCCCTCCGGGCAGCAGATCACCAACGCCTGGAACGCGAACCTGTCCGGGTCGTCAGGCGCTGTCACCGCGAGCAACGTGTCCCACAACGGCGAGGTGGCGGCAGGCGGCCAGGCGACCTTCGGCTTCCAGGGCTCCTCCAGCGGCACTTTCACCCAGCCCACCGCCTTCAGTCTCAACGGCACTGCCTGCGCCACCGGGTGACATGCGTTCGCCTTCCGGGGCCCGCCAGATCCCGCCACGCGGACCGGCGGACCCCGGAGGCCTCGGAACGCCCCCGGCTCCGCGGAGTCCGGGCCCCCTCCGGCAGACCGACGCCCGTGCCCGGGTCGGCCCGCACGGCCGCGCCGTAACCGGTCCACGGCCGGTCCGGAGGGGGCCCGTTGCTGTCGGCGGGGTCAGTGCCGTGCGAACTGGACCCCTGTCGGCTGCACGACATCCGGGCGCACAGCGATCCCGTTGACGGTCAGCCGTTCTCCGTAGATGTCGGTGAGCCTGATCGCTCCGCCGCACCCGCTGCCGTCAGGGGAGAGGAAGTAGTTGTAGTCGGTGCGGGTCAGTTGACGCCATCCGCCGCTGGTGCGGACCTCCAGCCTGGCGAGCGGGTTGCGATGGCCGATTGCCTGGATGCCGCACCAGTAGGCGCTGGACCCGATCTTGTAGCGGATCGAGATCGTGCCCGCCGTGTCGGAGCTCAGCAGACTCCAGGTGATCGCGATCCGGCCGGTCGAGACAGGGACCAGTTTGGCGAAGGCCTGTTCGCTCAGGTCGAGTTGCCCGGGAGCGCAGGGCAGGGGGCACTCGTTGGTGATCTTGACCGTGACGGAGGCGCCGTTCGCCGCGCGGACGAGCACGTACGCCCCGCAGGCTGCCGACGTCTCGTAGTCGGTGGTATTCATCGCGGCGATCATCATGTCGTCGCTCGGGCCGTACGAGCAGGCGCCGTCCCCCACCCCGGCCTGGTAGACAGTGGCGACTCCCTGGTAGGTGCTCTTGGGCCGGATCCGTCCGGCCAGGGATGAAGTGGCGGTGGCCGTCCTCGGCGAGGCGGACGTCGGTACCGCCGACGGGGTCGCGGAAGCCTTCGGGGTCGTGGCGCTCGCCGTGGGGGACGCGGTACCGGCCGACGGAGTCGCGGAAGCGGCCGACGGGGAGGCCGTGGCGGGCTTCTTTTCCGGCGACGTCGGCGCGGGAGTCTCCTGGGAGTCGGCCACGGCGGTGGCCGGGGCGGGCCCGGCATTCCTGCTGCCGTCGGGTTGCATCGTGATGACCAGGCAGACGAGCAGTCCTGTGACGGCCAGCCCCGCGGCGCTGCCGACCATCAGCCCGCGTCTGCGCCTGCGCTGCCGTGCGGCCCGGCGTGTTTCTTGCATGTCCATCCGTTCGGAAGAGCCTGTTGCTGTTGCACTGTTCAGTGGCCACAGCCGGCGAAAAGGTTGCCGCCGATCTTCGGCCGGGCCGGAACGGGTTGCCCTGCGATGGTCACGTCGGTGGCGTGTACCCCCGGGGTGGCGGGCCTGGGCGCGCCACCCCGGGGCCGCTCAGCCGAGCTTGGTCATGTTCCACTGCTGCGGGGCGCCGCCGTTGGGTGTCCACTGGATGACCTGGGTCCCGTCCGCACCGTTGTTGGCGTTGTCCAGCGCCTTGCCGCTGTGCCGGTTGACGAGCCCGAACGCGGCGCCGCCCAGCGCGGTGACAGCCCACTGCTGCTGATGGCCGCCGTCGCCGGTCCGCTGCACCATCCCTCCGCTGTCGGACGTGCTGTTGTTGTCGTCCAGGACCTTGCCGCTGCGGACGCAGACAAGCCTGTAGCAGCCGTGGCCCTGATCGGTGACCGTCCACTGCTGCGACGTACCGCCGTTGACGGTCCACTGGATGATCGGGCTGCCGTCGCCGCCGGTGTTGCCGTTGTCGAGAGCCTTGCCGCTCTGGGCGCAGACAAGCCGGTAGACACCGTCTGCGAGGACGGCCGGCATCCCGTTGACCTCGACGCAGACGACGGAGTCGTTCGTGTTGGGCACGGTGCCCGGCACACTGACGTTGATCTGCCCGCCGCCGACCCAGTAGTTGAGCGGGGCGGAGAGGTTGTTAGGTCGGGTCGAGGTCCGTGTACAGCAGATGGTGGTCCGAGTAGTCGGTGGGCTGCACCCGGCGCAGGAGCGGAGCGATGCCTCGCAGGAAGACGTAGTCGAACTTGCTGTTCCAGTCGGTGGTCGGCTCACACGTGCCGATGGACGAGGCCTGACATCGGGTGTCCGTGTCCGAGGCCTGTGCCCACATCGGGGCGAGTTCGGGAGCGTCCGGCACCGCGTTGAAATCGCCGAGAACGATCGCGCGCTCATGCCGGGCGACAGCTGCGGCGAGCACCTGGACCTGCTTCGCTCGCACTGCTTCCTGACGTCTTTGGGCGAGGTGCGTGTTGAAGACCCGGACAGGGCGGCCCCCGACCATCGTGGTGACTGCCACGTACCCGCGGTCCTCGGACCCGCCGTCGGGGTATTCCACTTTGACGCGGTCCGTCATCGGTGCCGCGGAGAGGATCGCCTGGCCGAAGGCTCCCGGGCTCCACGGCACTCCCCCGCAGCGTCCCCAACTCTGAAGAACCGTCCCGTACTCGACGTGGTAGACCAGCCCGTGAAGGTTCTCCAGATCGTCCCGGATCGCCTCGACGTCACGCACGCACGCTTCTTGCAGGCCGATGACCTGGGGCGCGTACTCGGCGATCTGCGCTGCCCGGTCGACGTTGCTCGCCTCGCAGGGGTTGCAGATGTTCCACGTCATGACCCGGTTCGGTACGATATCCCTCACGGCGTCGACAGGCAGTGCCCTCCCGAACAGGGCGTCGCCCGGTGCGCTGGGGCCGACAAGCACGACGCAGGCCAGTGTCAGCGCACCCGCGAGAAACTGTGTACCCCTGCCGAGCATCGTCGCCTCCTCACTGCGCTCCACACCGCATCCGATGTGTCCCTGCACGAGGTTAGAGGACGACCTTGTGAGCAACCCACGCTCGCGGCCCTCCGCCCGTCTGCGCCAAGGAGCACGATGCGGAAGTTCGGCCCCTCCGCGCCGGGTCCGACCGTTCCCGACATCGACGCGTGACGCGGCGACAGCTTCCCGCGGATCGAAGCCGCCCCGAGAGCAACCGGACCCTCCGCGCCGGAGCCGTCGAGGCGAGCGCCCAACTCCCCGCCGCCTCCCGCACCGAGGGGAGGACGGCCGGCGCCGAACCGCGCGCCGCCGGACAACTCGGCGAGGTCACCTACGAGGATGCGCAGGGCACGATCGGCCTCGACGGGACCGTCGGCGCCCGCCTCACCCCGGCGACGACGGCAGTCGTGCCCGCCCCTGTGATGATCGCCGCCGGCCCGACGGGCTGGTGGCCGGGCGGACAGGCGACCAGTGACGAGTTGCGAATCACGAATTACGAGTGATGACTGACAGGGCGTGCAGGTACCCGGTGTTCGGCTGTCCCGGCCGCCCCGCGCACCGAAGCCGAGGCCCCCGGCCGCGTCTCCGCCGCACGGGGTGTCCTCGGGTTCGATGTCAGTGATCCACTTCCGGCGCGGGGGCGGATCGTCGTCCTGGGCCGGGGCTGACCGGCGTGGACGACGACCCGTCCCGTCGTACGGTCAGCCGAGCGGGGAGCCGGCGCCGGCCTTCTCCGCGGAGGGTTCCGGGCTGCGGTCGTGCCGCCGGGCCGTGTCCACGGCCTCCGCCGCACCCACGCGGGTCTGCCTGGGACGCCGCAGGAGGGTGACCGCGCACACGGCCGCTATCAGCACCAGTACCGCCGCCACGACGAAGCAGAGCCGGAGGCCGTCCAGGAGGGAGTCACCCAGGGCGCCGTAGACCTGACCGGCCGTCGATCCCAGGTTCATCCCGGCGACCGCGCCCAGACCACCCGTCTTCGCGGTGGCCACCACAGTATGGGCCTGGGTGCCGGTCACCCCGGCGTCGGCGAGGTGCCCGGGCAGGGAGTGGACGGCTCGGGTGGAGAGCAGGGCGCCGAGGACGGCCGGGCCGAGTGCGCCGCCGACCTGGCGGAAGGCGTTGTTGGCGGCCGAGGCCATGCCCGCCAGGTGATGCGGTACGGCGGCGACCGCCGTGGCCGTCATCGGGGTGGTGACAAGGCCGAGGCCCAGGCCGAGCACGATCAGCCGCCAGGCGATCGATCCGTAGGAGGTGTCGGCGTCGATGTTCGTCAGGGCCAGGAGGGAACCGGCGACCAGCAACAGCCCGGCGGTGATCATGACGCGGGCGGAGACGCGGTGCATCATTCGTCCGGCCGGTGCCCCGGACACGATCGCGGCGGCCGGGACGAGCAACAGGCGGGCGCCGGCCTCCAGGGTGCCGAGTTGCTGCACCATGCCGAAGTACAGGCTGAGGACGAAGAAGAAGCCGATCAGTCCGAGGAAGGTGATCAGGGCGATGAGGGCGGTGGCGGTGAAGGCCGCGCTGCGGAAGACCGCCAGATCCAGCATGGGGCTGGTGCTGCGCTTCTCCGCCACGACGAACGCGACCAGCGCGGCCACACCCAGGGTGAGGGCGGCGATCACCTTCGGTGTGGTGAAGGACTCGGCGCCGCCCTCGATCACGCCGTAGACCAGGGCGGTGACGGCGACGGCCGCGGTGATCTGGCCGGGCCAGTCGAGCTTGCGTCCGTGCGGGGCACGGGAGTCGGTCAGCAGCGGGGCGGCGACGGCCATCGCGACCAGCGGGAGCGGGATGGACAGCAGGTAGATCCAGCGCCACGAGTAGTGGTCGAGGATGACGCCTGCGACGACCGGGCCGACTGCGAGGGCGGCGAGCAGGGCCATGGCCCACATGCCGATGAACTTGCCGCGCTCACGGAAGTCGGGCACCGCGTGGCTGATCAGCGCCAGTGTCGTGGGCAGCAGTGCGGCCGAGCCCAGACCGGCCAGTGCCTGCCCCGCCCACAGCGTCTGGACGTTGTGGGCGCACAGGGCGACCGTCGCACCGGCCGCGCAGAAGAACAGGCCTGCCTGGAACACCTTCTTGCGGCCGTGGACGTCGCCGAAGAGACCGGCGGTGAGGATGAAGGCGGCCATGGGCAGGACGAACGCGTCCTGGACCCAGGACAGTTGCGCGGTCGAGGTGTGCAGTGCCCGCTGGATGGCGGGCAGGCTGACGGCGACCGTGGTGATCGGCAGGTAGGCGACGAACACGCCGAGGCAGGCCATGACGATGGTGGCCGCCCGCCTGTCCGTCTGCCCGCTCGCCGCTGTGGTGACGTTCACGGAAACTCTCCGTTTTCTGCCGTACGGCTGATTGCGCCGCAATCGGTTGAGGTATGGGGCTCGGGGCCCCGTCTGCGGAACGCGGCCGAGTGCGTCCCGCAGGTGTCGGTGGGTGGACAGTCCGTCGTGGCCTGCGCGGCCGGTGTCCGCCCGGTCCGGTTGGCGTCCGGGGTGTTCCTCGCCGGTCAGTGGGCGGTGACGGTGCCCTGGCCGGCGGCTGGACCGCAGACTCCGGGGAACACCGCCGAGGTCCCCGGGGCCACGTCACCGATCACCCGCTGGAGGCGGGAGAGACCGGTGCGGGAGGCCGCCGCCAGGTGGGACGGCGGCACGCCCGCCGTCGTGAGGTGCATCAGCAGGACGAACGTGCCGATGCAGGCCGCCGTCGGCGCCAGCCACGTGCTCATGGGAGTCACGCCCTTTCTTTAAGGACATGACCAGCATCCGTCTCGCAGCCCACAAAAATGAACTTCACAGCCCGAAACGAACAGAAACACCTACCCCACGACTGCCTCATGACAGAATCCACTCATGATTGACGAGGTGGACAGAAAAATCCTCCACACTCTCCAGTGCGCTCCCCGTCTTCCGTTCCGGCGCATCGGAGAGGTGACGGGCGTGTCGGAGCAGACGGCCGCCCGCCGCTACCACGCCCTGCGCCGCAGCGGGGTGATGCGAGTGGTGGGCCTGGTCAACCCGGCGGTGCACGGGAATGCCCATTGGGTGGCCCGCATCCGCTCCCGCCCCGACCGGGTCGGCCCCCTGGCGGACTCCCTGGCCAAGCGGCCGGACATCGCCTACGCCAACCTCGCATCCGGCGGCTCGGAGATCATCTGCACGGTCCGCTCCCCCGTCGAGGCACCCCGCGACGACATCCTCCTGCGCCAACTGCCCCGCTCCGCCTCCGTCCTCGACGTCAGCATCGACCTCATGCTGCACGCCTTCGGCGATACCGGCACCAGCGAATGGACCGGCTACGGCACCGGCCTCACCCCCGACCAGGTACGGCAGCTCACCGCCGACCGGGCCCCTGCCCCCGCCGCACCACCACGGCCGCCCACCGACGAGGACGCCCCGCTGCTCGACGCCCTCGCCGAGGACGGCCGCACCACCCAGACCCGCCTCGCCGAACTCACCGGCTGGTCGAACGCCCGCGTCGCCCGCCGCCTGGAGGCACTGGAAACTTCGGGCACCCTCTTCTACGACGTAGAACTGCTCCCAGAGCGCCTGGGACACACCCTCAACGCCACCCTCTGGCTGCGCGTCGCCCCCGCCCGGCTCCAGCAGGCCGGGGAGCAACTCGCCCGGCACGCCGAGGTCGCCTTCGCCGGAGCCATCAGCGGTCACCACAACCTGATGGCCAGTGTCATCTGCCGCGACGCCGAGGACTTCTACCGCTACCTCACGACTCGCGTCGCCGCCATCGACGGTATCGACGCCTACGAGGTCAGCATCCGGGTCCGCCGCCTCAAACAGGCCGCCTCGCTGATCTTCCAGGGCCGTCTCGTCCACCCGACGCCCGCATAGACAGAAGGAGCCCGGACGGAAGGAGAAGGAGAGGCCGACACCCGGCGGACCTGGTTGGTACGGAACCGAGGCACGCTCGCCTCGACAGGACGCCGACGTCGCGCCGACGTGTGTGCGCGTGACGGATCGGCGCGGACCGCGTGCCGCAGAGCCTGACAGCGGCCACGACGGCCCACTCGTCCTCGCGGCGCCCGAGCGAGGAATTGTCCGTCCGCGTCATTCGCCGGACCGCACCACATGTTCACCGGCGGTGCTGCTCAGCGCGGGTGGTGCAGGCCCCGGCGGAGGGCCGCGATCACGTCCGTGTTCATCCGGACGGCCACGGCGGCCCGGCTGCCCTGGTTGGCGCCGTGGAACGTACCCGGGTACAAACGCAGTTCGGTGAGTACGGCGGCCTGCGCGAGCCGCTGGGCGTAGGCGATGGCCTCGTCGCGCAGCGGGTCGAACTGGGCGGCGCCGACGAACGCGGGCGGCAGTCCGGACAGGTTCCCGGCGCGCGCGGGCGCCGCGTAGGAAGGCACGTCGTCCCCTCCCCGTACGCCTTCTCCGAGAAAGTGGTCCCAGCTGAGTTCGGCGTCGGGCCGGCTCCAGCCCGGGGTGTCGGTGTAGGCGCGCATCGACTCGGTGAGCAGGCGATCGTCGAGCACGGGGGTGAGCAGGCACTGGAAACAGAGGTCAGGGCCGCCCCGGTCCCGGGTGAGGAGGGTCAGCGCGGCGGCCAGGGCGCCGCCCGCGCTCTCTCCGAAGACCCCGATCCGGTTCGCGTCGATGCCCAGACCCGCCGCGTTCTTGGCGACCCACTCCAGGGCGGCGAGGCAGTCGTCGAGCGCGGCGGGGTAGGGGTGTTCGGGCGCGAGACGGTAGTCCACCAGCACGACGGCCGCTCCGGTCTCCGCTGCCATACGGCGGGCGTCGGCGTCCGAGGTGGCGATGGAGCCGAGGACGAATCCGCCGCCGTGGAGGTACAGCAGTCCCGGGACCTCGTCCTGGCCCGCGGGACGGTGGACACGCACCGCGACGGGCGGCGCGTCCGGAGGTCCGGGTACCAGCTCGTCCTGGACGGTCAGCGGCACGGGGGGCTCGTACGGCGGCTGGAAGGCCAGTCCCCGGATCATGCCGGCGCGTGCGGCCTCGTGGTCGGCGAAGTCGAACAGCGCGACGAACTCCAGTCGGGGCGCGAGTTCGGGGTCGATGGGGTAGGACGGGTCGGTCATCGGAGGTCCTCTGCGGTGGTGGGCCAGGGGGTGCGGAAGGAGTGCCGGCCAGGACCTGTCTCGGCCGGCGCGCTGCCGGGCAGTTCCACGGTGGCTGTGGCGCCGTCCGGTACGAGGACGTCCAGCCGCAGTTCACCGTTCTCGATCCGCCACGAGGACTCCGCGCGGCCGTACGGCGTCTCGTGTGCCGCGTCGGCCCAGGTGATGCCGCCCCCGGGGAGCGGGCGGACCCGGATCCGGCGGTAGCCGGGCTCGGCGGGCGCCAGTCCCGCGACGGTGCGGTGAAGCCAGTCGGCGACCGCCCCGTAGGAGTAGTGGTTGAGGGAGTTCAGGGGTGAGGGGTTGAGGCTGCCGTCGGGCAGTACGGCGTCCCAGCGTTCCCAGATCGTGGTGGCGCCGCTGTACACCTGGTACAGCCAGGAGGGGCACTCGCGTTGGGTCAGTAGCCGGTAGGCGGTGTCGGCGTGGCCGGTGTCGGTGAGCGCGTCGCAGATCAGCGGGGTCCCGAGGAAGCCGGTGCCGATGCGGTGTCCGCGTCCGGCGACGAGGGCGGCCAACTGCTCACCGGCTCGCTCGCGTTCGACGTCGTCGTCGATCAGCCGGAAGCACAGCGCCAGCGCGTACGCGGTCTGGGTCTCCTCGTGGAGGAGGCCGCCGCCGCGATGGAAGCGGTCCCGGAACGCCTCGCGCACCGAGTCGGCCAGCGCGTGATAGCGGGCGGCGTCCTCCTTCTCCTCCAGCGCCTCCGCGGTACGGGCCAGCAGCCGGGCCGAGTGCGCGAAGTAGGCGGTGGCGACCAGCGGTCCGGAGGTGCTCGACTTCGGTGGCATCGACGGTGGCGCGGTCGGGTCGAGCCAGTCGCCGAACTGGAAGCCCTCGCCCCACACATGACCCGGTCCGGCGACCGCGTCCACGGTGTCGACCCAGCCGCGCATGGACGGGTACTGGGCACGCAGGATCTCGGCGTCGCCGTACCGCTCGTACAGGGTCCATGGGACGACGACGGTCGCGTCGCCCCAGCCGGCCATGGGCCGGTTGCGGCTGGGCGCCGGGGAGCTCTGGAAGCGCAGCGGAACGGCGGGGCTCATCACGGGCGGTACACCGCCCTCGTCCGCGGCCTGTTCGGCGGCCAGGTCCCGCAGCCAGGAGGCGAGGAAGTCCCGGACGTCGTACAGGAAGGCGGCGGTGGGGGCGAAGACCTGGGCGTCGCCGGTCCAGCCCAGCCGCTCGTCGCGCTGCGGGCAGTCGGTGGGCACGTCGAGGAAGTTGCCGCGCATGCTCCACACGACGTTCTCGTGCAGCCGTTCCAGGGCAGGGTCGGAGCAGGCGAACCAGCCGGTGCGGCGCAGGTCGCTGTGCAGGACCACGGCGGTGATGTCCCCGGGGCCCAACTCACCAGGCCAGCCTTCGAGTTCGGCGTAGCGGAAGCCGTGGAAGGTGAAGCGGGGCTCCCACTCCTCCGGCTGCGCGTCGCCCCGCAGGACATAGCGGTCGGTGGCCTCGGCGCCTCCCAGTGAGCGGGCGGAGGGCGTCCCGCTCTCCAGGACCTCCGTGTGGCGCAGGGTGACGGTGTGGCCGGCCTTGCCGCGGACCCGGATGCGCAGCCGTCCGACCAGGTTCTGCCCGAAGTCGACCACGGTGCGTCCCTGGCCGTTCCTGCTCACGCCGACCGGTACGACCTCCTCGACCCGGCGGACCGGCGGGCTGTCGGCGGGGAAGAGGGCGGACGCGTCGAAGCCGTCGATGACGCGCACCGGCAGCCAGGCGGAGTCGTCGAATCCCGGCGCGCTCCAACCGGGCTGTTCGAGGCGGGCGTCGTACGTCTCCCCCTCGTACAGCCCGGTCGCGACGACCGGTCCGCTGCCGGAGCGCCAGCCGGGGCCGGTGGTGACGGTCTGGGTGGTCCCGTCGGCGTAGGTGATGTGGAGTTCCGCGAGCAGGCCGGTGTGCGAGCCGTACAGCTTCCGGGTGCCGCCGTTGAAGCCGAGCAGCCCGCGGTACCAGCCGTCGGCCACGTGGGCGCCCCAGGCGTTGGGGCCCGGCCGCAGCAGACCGGTGACGTCGAACGTGTGGTAGCGGTGCCGATGGTGATAGCTGGTCCAGCCGGGGGCCAGCACGACGTCGCCGACGACCGTGCCGTTCAGCTCCGTCTCGTACACGCCCAGGGCCGTGATCAGCATGCGGGCGGCGCGTATTGGCCCGCGCACGGTGAAACCGGTGCGCAGCAGTGTGCCGGGTCCTGGTGCGTCGGAGGTGCCGGCGGCCGGGGAAGCCGACGGGGCGGCGATGACCTGTGCGGTCCACTGGTGCTGGGGCATGTCGTCCTTCTGGCGGAGCGGGGCAGGGCGAGACGGGTGCAGGAGCGGGGCGCGACCGTCCGGTGCGCGCCTCGCAGGTGCTGCCCGTGCGCCGCTGTGGGCGGAACGTGCTGCCCGACGGGCGGAGGAGGGCTCAGTGCGCGGCGACCGCGACCGTCGCCTCCGGCACTTCCTCCGGCTGCGAAGGACGGCGTGACAAACGGAACGGCCCGTCGGTCCGGTGACCGGCCGGGTTCAGAGTAGGTCGTAAAAACCATCGAAGCAATGGTTTTTACGGCTGGGTACGATGCCGCCATGCCGAGGCAGAGAAGAACCGGAAGCTACGCGGTGGGCCGTGCCCGGCAGGACGCCATCCTGGACACCGCCACCGAGCGTTTCGCCGAGACCGGCTATCACCGCACGTCGATGGCCCGGATCGCGGCGGACGTCGGCCTCAGCGAGCCCGGGCTGCGGCATCACTTCCCCACCAAGAAGCACCTGCTCGTCGCGGTCGCCGGCCGCCGCTTCGACCTGCTCGCCACCTGGGCGGGGGAAGCGCCCCGGCCCGATGACGGCACCCGCCCCTTCCGTGTGATGCTGAGCATCACGGAGCGAATGGTCACCCAACCGGGGCTCATCGAGCTGTTCGTCCTGATGTCTGCGGAGGCCGCCGCCCCGGCCAGCCCCGCTCACGACCTGTACGCCACCCACTACGGCCAAGTGGTGCGGGCGGTCGCCGGAGAACTCCGCAGCACCGCCGAACAGGGCTTCCTCAGGGCCGACATCGACTATGAGGCCGTCGCCCGGCGCTATATCGCCATGAGCGACGGACTGCAGCTGCAGTGGGTACTGAGCGGAGGCACGCTCGACCTCGTCGGACTCATGCGCGGCTATCTCGAACAGCTCGCCCTGACCCTGCAGACCTCGCCGGTCCCTCTCGACCTGACTCCTGTTGTCTGAAGCCGCCCTGGCGGGCTCGACTCTCCGGGGTGGCGGAGTGGCCGAGCGGAGATCCGAGGTCGCCGATCCGGCCCATGGCGCGTACCGGTGATCGGGTACGGACGCGGCCTGCGCGACCACGGCGACGAGTGCACTGCCTGGGTGACCTCGCCGGGTCAGCGGCGCCCGTGACGGGAAGTCCGGTCGGTGCATGGGCCGTTGGCACGGGCCGCGCTCTCCCGGAACTCTCCCGAACCCTCTTGAGGAGCGCCGCGCTCAAGGGGCGGGCCGACCGTCCCACCGGGTTCGGCGAGCGTGGTCACCACCGTCGAGGGCGTGCGCGGAGCCGACGACGTGGTCACCCGCGCGAGGCGGATCGCGGTCCCGGCGATGTCCGCCGGCTCGCCTGTCCGGCCCGACGGGACGACAGCGGCGCGGCCACACCGACAGGATCACCCTCGCCCAGGGGCTGAACGAGGAGAGCATCGACACCGTCCTCGTGAAGTACCCGCGGGCGCCGATGCGAAGGCACCGTGTGAACGCGACACACCGCGCACACCGCGCGCCCCTGGCCGGCCTTCGCCTTCGCCTTCGCGTCCCAAGGCCCGGCGCCCGCGTTCCGCAGCCGCGCCCGTGGCGATCACGCCGACTCGCGGGCCACGATCGTGCCCGGCGGGGGCGTCAGTTCGCCCGGGTCGATGCCGAGGGCGTTGCGGGCCGCGATCCGTCCGAGGATTTCGGCGTCGATGTGGACCGTGGTGAGCGCGGGGGTCGACAGGGAGCCGTACTCCGTCTCGTCGAAGCCGATCACCGCCATGTCCTCGGGCACCCGCAGCCCGAGGTCGCTCAGGGCCGTCATGGCGCGCAGCGCGATGTCGTCGTCGAAGGCGGCCAGGGCGGTCACGTCCGTGTGGGCGGCGAGGAACGTCCCGACCGCGGCGGCGCCGGCCTGACGGGGCCGCGGCACGACGAAACGCTCCAGGGGCGGAAGTCCCAGCCGCCGGGCGGCCTCCTGGGCGAATCCGAGCCGGGCCTCGGTCAGCGGGTACTCGCGGTCGGTCATGCCCATCGCGAGCCGGGTGTGCCCGCGTTCGGCGAGGTATCCGATCTGCAGCGCGGCGTTGGCGGCGAACCCGCTCTCCCAGTCCTCCTCGGTCGGCTCCTGTCCCCGCAGGTAGGCCTCGCCGAGCCGCAGCACCGCCCTCGGGGCGATGGTGTCCAGCACCTGCTGCGTGGCCTCCGGGATCGAGTGGCCGTGCCGGACCAGGAGGATGTGGCCGTGCTCGGCCAGTTCCTCGTCCAGGCCCCGGACGTAGCTCCGGGAGAAGTTGCCCTCCATGCCCCAGTCGACGTTGAGCACCACGATGCGCGACGAGCCCTCGCGCAGCGCGCGGGCGATGCCGTGCGCGACGTAACCCAGGTCCCGGGCGGCCTCCATGACGCGCTCGCGGGTGGCCGCCGAGATCGTCTGCCGTGGGTCGTCGTTCAGCACGAAACTCACCGTGGCCCTCGACACGCCGGACGCCTTCGCCACGTCGGTCAACGTCACTCGGCCGGAACGGCCCATGGCGGCACACTCCTCTCCGTCGGACCGGGCGCACCCGCCCGCATGTGGTGTCGCCGAACCAGTGGCGAACCATCTCTAGAACGATTAAGCGTCGGAGCTCAGCCTACGTGGCTAGATCGTTTCAGTTCTTCATTCCGTGAGCCAGACCTGATTTCTTCGGTACTCGACGCTATGGAAAGCAGCCTTCGCGCCTTCAGCTCGGTTTCCCGCCACTCCCGCTCGGGCTCCGAACCCCAGGTGATTCCCGCCCCCGTGCCGAATCTGAGGAGCCCCGCCGACCTGTCGATCCAGAAGGTGCGGATACCGACGGCCAGTTCCCCGCGGCCTCGGTCGGCGTCGACCCAGCCGATCCCGCCGCAGTAGGGGCCGCGCGCCGACGTCTCCAGTGCGGCGATGATCCGCAGGGCGCTCTCCTTGGGAGCCCCCGTGACCGATCCGGGCGGGAACGTCGCCGCCAGCAGCTCGGGCCAGCCCGCACCGTCGCGCAGTCGCCCGTGCACGGTGGACACGAGGTGGACGAGCCCTGGATGCCTCTCCACGGCGCACAGCTCGGGGACGGCCACGGAACCGGGAACACAGACGCGGCCGAGGTCGTTGCGGACCAGGTCGACGATCATCACGTTCTCCGCGTAGTCCTTCTCCAACAGGTCCGCCTCGGTCCGGCCGGTTCCCTTGATGGGGCCCGACGCGATGCTCCTGCCGGCGCGCCGCACGAAGAGTTCCGGGGAGGCGGTGGCCACCTCGATGCCGTGCCCGGGGATGCGAATGACACCGGCGTACGGTGCCGGGTTGTGCCGCGCCAGCAGTCCGGCCAGCGCCGCGACATCGGCGTCCCCCGCGACCGGCGCGGACAGGACCCGGCAGAGGTTCGCCTGGTAGACCTCACCCGCGGCGATGTGCTCGCGGATACGCGTCACCCCGTTCGTGTAAGCGACACGGTCGAGCGAGGTGGACCACGTCCCGGCACCCGGCCCGCGCCACGGCGCAGCCGGCAGGACGTGGCCCTCGGCCTGTCGTACGTCGCTGAACCTGGCGCACGTCAGGTGACCCTCGAAATCGGCCACGACAGTCCAGAAGCCCTCGGAGTCCAGCGCCGAGGGATCGCTGGTGACGTCCATGAGGCCCGTCGCGAGATGCCCGCCGAGAAGCGCCATGGGCGCGAGCCGCTCCATTCCCCACCTCCTGTGGTGTGCCGTGATGTGGCCTGCCGTGGCGCGCATCGAGCCGTCAGGGCTCCGTCAGAACTCGTCAGGGCTTCCCCGCCTTCGGAGTGCTCAGGCCACGACGGCCTCGCGTTCGGCGCCCCATTGAGCCGCGCGCAGGGTGTTGACCATGAGCATGGCTATGGTCATGGGACCCACACCGCCGGGGACCGGAGTGATGCGACCGGCGATGCCGTCGAGCTCGGCGGACCGGACGTCGCCGCTCAGGCCGGCGGGGGTGCGGTGGATGCCCACGTCGATGACGACCGCGCCGGGTCCGACGTGTTCGGGGCCGATGAGGCCGCGGACGCCGGTGGCGACCACGACGATGTCGGCGGGCCGGGTGACGGCCGCGAGGTCGGTGGTGAACTCGTGAGCGACGGTCACGGTCGCTCCGCGCCGCAGCAGCAGGTGGGTCAGGGGCTTGCCG
This sequence comes from Streptomyces sp. NBC_01451, assembly GCF_036227485.1. Taxonomy (NCBI): domain Bacteria; kingdom Bacillati; phylum Actinomycetota; class Actinomycetes; order Kitasatosporales; family Streptomycetaceae; genus Streptomyces; species Streptomyces sp. NBC_01451. Next base: position 9,751,278 of record NZ_CP109479.1, on the reverse strand, counting down.
ACGAGTTCGCCCCAGCCGACCACGGCGACGCGGGCGCCCTTGATGGGAACGTCCTCGGCGTCGAGGAGTTCGATGACGCCGCTGGGTGTGCAGGGGCGCAGGCCGCGCTCGCCCCGGGCCAGCAGGCCCGCGCTGGCGGTGGTGAGGCCGTCGACGTCCTTGGTGACGGGTATGCGGTCGATCAGCGTGGCCGCGTCGAGCTGCCGGGGCAGCGGGAGCTGGAGCAGGATGCCGGAGACCCGCGGGTCGGCGGCCAGTTCGTCGATCACCCGGGCCACGTCGTCCTGGGTGGCGTGCTGGGGCAGGAAACGGTGGAAATCGCGCATGCCGGCTTCCTTGATGGCGCGCCGTTTGGCGGCGACGTACACGGCGCTGGCCGGATCGTCGCCGACCAGGATGGTGGCCAGGCCGGGAACCCTCCCCGAACCCGCGGCGGTGGCGACCTCCTCGGCGACCTGTGTGCGGATCCGCTGGGCGATGGTGGTGCCGTTGATGGTGGTGGTCATGGTGGCGAACCGCTTTCTTGCGATGAGGAACGATTCGCCCGGGTGAAAGGGGTGTGCCGGGCGCGGTCACCGTGACCGCGCGTGTACGGCGCCGTGGCCGGGCCGGCCGTCGCGGCGGCCGGCCAGCCGCATGGGGTGTGGCGCACGACAGGACTGTCCATTCCCTGCACCGGGCGGTTTCCCTGTCCGTGGGATCTCCCGCGTCCCTCGGTCAGGCGAAGACGATGGTGTGGTTGCCGTCGCGGATGACGCGGTCCTCGGCGTGCCACAGCACGGCGCGGGAGAGCACCGCTCGTTCCACGTCGGCGCCGCGACGGGTGAGGTCGGTGGCGGTGTGGGCGTGGGTGACGCGGACGACGTCCTGCTCGATGATCGGCCCCTCGTCGAGGTCCTGGGTGACGTAGTGGGCGGTGGCGCCCACGAGTTTCACTCCCCGCTGCTTGGCCTTGGCGTAGGGGCCGGCGCCGATGAAGGCGGGCAGGAAGGAATGGTGGATGTTGATGATCGGGACGCCGACGTTGTCGATGAAGTCGCTGGAGAGGATCTGCATGTAGCGGGCGAGGACGACGAAGTCGACGTTGCCCCGGAGCAGCCGCAGGTGCTCGGCCTCGGCGGCGGACTTGTCGGCGCCCTGGCAGGGGACGTGGAAGAAGGGGATGCCGAAACCGCGTACTTCGTCGGCCACATCGGGGTGGTTGGAGACCACCATGGCGACGGTGACGGGGAGTTGGCCCTGCCGGTGGCGCCAGAGCAGGTCGAGCAGGCAGTGGTCGGACTTCGAGGCGAAGATCGCGACCCGCTTGGGCACCGACAGGTCGCGCAGTGTGTAGCTCAGCCCGAACGTGTTCACGAGGTGCTGGTCGAGGTCCGCCCGCAGTGCGGGCAGCGCGACCCGGAGGTTGTCCAGGCCGAAGACGGTGCGCTGGAAGAAGGCGCCGCCCTGCGGGTCGTCGGAGTACTGGTCGAGGGAGACGATGTTGGCGCCGTGACCGCCGAGGACGGTTGTCACCGCGGCGACGATGCCCGTGGCGTCGGCGCCCTGCACGATGAGCGAGGCCTGCTGGACGGGCGGCTTGCCCGTTGCGGTGCGGGCCGGGGCGTCTTGCGTGAGGGTCATGCCAGGCTTTCCTTCCGGAAGCGGGCGGCCCAGTCCGAGGTGGCCTTGAGCCCGCCGAACGTATAGAAGTGGATCTTCAGTTCGCCGTGGCGGCCCGGATCGTGGGCCTCGGCGAGGTCGTGCAGGAATCGGTCAGGGCCCGCGGTGCCCATGAGGTTGGTCAGGGAGAAGCCGTACTTCCTGACGACCGACGCGCTGGTGCCGACGCCGAACCGCGCCGCGTACCCCATGAGCCGGCGCACTCCGGCGGGACCGGGCACACCGATCCTGACCGGGAGCCCGATACCGCGGTTCCGGACCTCTTCCACCCAGGCGAGCACCGGGTCGACGTCGAACCCGAACTGCGTGATGATGCCGCCCTCCAGGGGCTGCTCGGCGAGTGCCACGTGCTTGTCGCACAGCGCGGACCAGAGCGTGGCGCCGTCGATCGCGGGGTGCCCTTCGGGATATCCGCTGACGCCGACGTGGCGCACTCCGTACTGCTCCAGCAGCCCGGTCTCGATCAGCGACAGGGAGTCGGCGTAGGGGCCCTCCGGGTGTGCCGGGTCGCCCCCGACGACGAACACGTTTTCGGAGGTGCCGTCGGCGTGCAGCCCGGCCAGGAAGCGCTCGAAGTCGTCGCGCGACCCGAGGCGGCGGGCGGATATGTGCGGTACGGGCACGAACCCGAGCCGCTTGACCGCCCGGGCGGCGTCCAGGCGCATCTGCAGGTCCTCGTTGCCGAGGAAGGCGACGTTGATCCGGGTGCCCTGGGGAATGGAGTCGCTGGCTTCCTCCAGTTTGGGGATGTCCTTCCCCGTCATCTCCAGGGAGAAGTCCTCAAGCAGTGACGTGCTGACCGTTGTTCGTGTCGTGGTGGCGGGAGTCATCGTCTTTCGTCTCGCTTTCTCGTCCGGGGGGCGTCCGCTGGGCACCCGGGGCACCGCCGAGGCGGAGGATCGGGCCCTGCGCCGCCCCCGCGCGCCGTCACGAGGGCTCGGTGGCAGGGGGCTCGGTGGCGCGGGGGCCGACGTGCTGCGCGTGCGGCCGGCTGTCGTCAGCGGTCGCGGCGGTAGAGGGTGCGCGCGTGCTGGTTGAACGGGGAGGGCTGCACGGTGGCACGGATGCGGGGGAATCCGAGGTCGGCCTCGGGGTCGGTGCCGGCACCGGGGTGCTCGCCCCAGACCACGGTCACCTCGGTGCCCGGTGCCGCGTGCTCGGAGTCGATCAGGGTCTGCGCGAGGACCGTGCCCACCGGGTCGATCGACGCGGTCTGCATCGTCGTACCGACGAGACCCGCGGCGGTCTCCACCCGGTGGCGGGCGTAGGTGAGCACGAATCCGGGGTCCTCGCCGTCGCCGAGGACACGGCGTACGTCGTCGGGGTCGAGAACGAGGGTGACCTTGGTGCGGCGCACCTCGTCCCTGGCCTTCTCCAGGGCGTCCCGCCCGATGAAGTCGTGGTTGAAGGAGATCATCTTCCCGTAGCCCAGCTCGTACGGGGAGACGTAGTAGTCCTCGATGTCCTCGCTGAAGTGGCTGCCGTTCAGCGGACGTTTGCCCTCGATGCCGAACAGGGGCAACTGCCTGCGGTAGTCCAGCAGTTCGGGGTCGGTGTAGATGCCGGGCACCGGAGAGGGGATCCAGCCGCTCTCCACGCTCGGCGTGGTGTACGCCAGGGCGCCCACCTGGACCAGGCCGAGCGGCTCGCCGGTCTTCAGGAACTTCTCGTGGACGTACGCGGCGTGCTCCCAGAGGCCGCTGAACTCGAAACCGGCCTGGCCTGCCATGCCGTGGCGCAGGGCGCGAAGGGGACGTCCGTCGAGGGTGACCGCGGTGGAGTGGAAGAACTTCGTCTCCGGCAGCGGTCCGCCGAAGGCGCGCTCGACCAGTTCCGCGGCCAGCGGGCCCTGGATCTGGTAGCGGAACAGTTTCGGGTCGCCGCCGCCCTGGCGGAAGGCGGAGGACGGGTCGGTGACGAATCCGACGTCGTAGCCGCCCTTCTCCGCGTGGTACTGCACCCAGTGCTGCGCGGCCGGGATGCCGGTGAGCAGGTACTTGTTCTCGCCCTCGCGGGCGAGGATCCCGTCGGTGACGATGTGGCCGCTCCGGGTGACCGGCACGTACTGCTTGGCCTGGCCGATGGCGAACTTCTCGAAGTTGTTGGCACCGTGGTCGGCCAGCGCCCGCGTGGCGTCCGGGCCCTCGATCCACATGTCGTACATGTGGTGCGAGAGGTTGAGCAGGGCCACGCCGTCGTGCCACGCGGTCTGCTCCTGGCGCCAGCCGGAGTACTCGCGCTCGACCACCTCGGGGGTCCACGGCTCGGCGCCCGGCTTCCACAGCAGATTGATCGCCGATCCGGCCTTGTCGATGCCGTCCTGGAGGGAGGGGATTGTCATCTGCGGGTCCTTCTCGTCGTTCGCCGGAATGTGTTCCAGCGTGAACTAGATCGATCTAGTGCTATATCGATCCAGCACGTTAGCGCAGCAACCTCGTTCAGGTGACTACGGCGTTACGAATGCATTGCGTGCGCCACTTGCATCCTGCGGACACTCACCGGCGCTCACGGAGACGCGCGGGAGCCCATGGGCCTCCCTGGGCATCCACGGGCTCCCAGGGCCGGGCCCGTCACGATCGGGGCGCCGCGTACGCGGCGGCCATGCGCACCGCGTCGAGGCTCGCGCGGACGTCGTGCACGCGGACGCAGAACGCTCCCGCCGCGGCGGCGAGCGCGGAGACGGCGGCCGTCGCCTGGTCCCGCCCTCCGGGCGGCACGTCGCCGGCCCCTCCGTTCGCGAGGGCCGCGCCGATGAAGCGTTTTCTCGACGCGCCGACGAGCAGGGGGAACCCCAGTTGCCGCAGAGTCCCCAGGCCGGCCAGGAGCGTCCAGTCGTGCTCGGTCCGTTTGGAGAAGCCGAGTCCGGGGTCGAGGACGAGGCGGGCCGGGTCGATCCCCTGGGCCGTCAACTGCCTCACCCGCGCGTCGAGTTCGGCCGCGACCTCGGCGACGACGTCACGGTACTCGGCGTGGCGGTCCATCTCCCGGCTGGGCGCACGCCAGTGCGTGGCGACGTACGGGACGCCGGCCGCGGCGATCGCCGGCGCCATGTCCGGGTCGGCCAGACCGCCGCTGACGTCGTTGACCAGACACGCTCCCGCTTCGACGGCGGCCCGGGCCACGGGGGCGTGCATCGTGTCGATGCTCACGCGCACCCCGGCGCGGGCGAGTTCACTCACCACCGGGACGGTCCGGGCCAGTTCCTCGGCCACGGCCACGGGCCGAGCTCCCGGCCGGGTCGACTCGCCGCCCACGTCGACGATGTCCGCGCCCTGGGCGGCAAGCTCCAGCCCTCGGTCGATCGCCTGCCGGGTCCGCGCGTACAGGCCGCCGTCGGAGAAGGAGTCGGGTGTCACGTTGAGGATGCCCATCACCAGACACCGGTCCGGCCGGGGCAGTCCCTCCGGCCGTGGACATGTCCCCGGCCGCCGGGCGGCCGGGCTTTCCGTGGTTGACATCGGCGGCAACCTCCTTGGTCCCGCTCCTGCGGGGACGAGATGCTGAATCGGTTGTGTAGGACGACGCAAGAGTTTCGCTAAATCGTTCTAGTACGCTGCGCGGGCAGATGCCGACATCGGGTCCGGGCCGACAGCGCACCGCGGCTGAACCCGCCGTCGGGGCTCTGGCGGTAGACGCCTTCCGGGTGCGGCACGACGCCCGCCACGGGTTCTCCCAGGAGGCGGGCGACCACGTAGGCGGTCGCCATGCCGGTGACGTCCCTGATGGTTCCCATGGGCAGCAGGGAGCGGGTCTCGGCGATGGCTTCGTGTTCGCCGGCCCGAATGAGAACCCTGGTGTGGGGCGCGACCCCGTGCGCGGCGATGGCCACGGCGATGTTGTCGAGGTCGTCGGAGCCGACCGCGGCGAGGGCGCGGGCGTGCCGCAGGCGCAGCCGCTCCAGCAGGTGGCGGTCACCGCCGTCTCCGGTCATGACGGGTACCCCGAGGCTGCGGGCCAGCCGCGCGGCGGAGGCCTGCGGATCCCGTTCGACGCCGACGACGGCGACTCCCAGGTTCCTCAGCTCGACGCACAGGCGCATGCCCACCTGCCCCATCCCGACCACGATGACGTGCCCCGAGCGCGGCAGGGTCCGTGGTCCGACGAGGCCGACCAGCTTGGGGCCGAGCATGCGCTCCACCACCCCGGCGGTGAACAGCGCGGTGAAGGCGACGGTGGACAGCATCGCCAGGGCCGCCGCCACCTGGTATCCGTGAGCCGTCGCCGGGGCCGCCGCGGGACCGACGCCCGAGACCACCCGGGCCGCCTCGAAGAACGCCTCTGCCGCGGGGCGGCCGTGGCAGACCAGCCAGGTCCAGTCGGCCGCGAGGACGGCGAGGACCGCGAGCAGGCCCACCATCAGGACCCGGGTGCCCGCGTCGTGGGGGCGCAGCTGGCGCAGGGCCCAGCCCGCGCGGGTGCGCCACCGCTTCTGGCTCTGGGGACGCCAGTCCTCGGTGCACAGGGTGTCCTGGTCCTGGCGGACCGCTCGGATCCGGTCACCGTGCCGTTGCACGGCGACCAGTGCGGGATCCAGACACGGGCCGGCGAGCGCGGGCGCGACAAGGTCGGCGGGAGAGGTGACGTCGCACTGCGGGAGCAGCCGGCCGAGTTCCTCGGCCACCGTGTGGTCGAAGACGGTGACGATCAAGGGGGTCGTGGGCGAGAGGTGGGCGACAGCGAGGGCATAGCGGAGCGCGGCCACGTCGTCGTGCAGGAGGACGGCCACCGCGTCCGGCCCCGCGCTCGTCGCGTCGCGGAGTTCCTCGTCGCCGGGCCGTACGAGGTGCCGGGTCGGGTGGTGGTCCGCGTGCAGCGTGGCGCACACACGGCCGGCCAGGTGTGTCTCGCCGATCACGACGTACTGGTGGGTGTTTCGGGGGCGTGCCGAGTGCGTGGTCACAGTGCTGGACGTCCTGCTGTGGGAGGGCGTGGGACGGGGTCCCCCGCGCCGGAGTCAGTCACAGGCCGCATCGGTGTGCCGACCGTACCGGGCTGCTGTTGAAGGGCGGGGTCGTTCGATGGCTCCTGCGGTGGGAGCGATCGTAGGGGCCGTCACACCCCCACCGGGCGAAAGCTGATGTTGCGCCCCGAACGGGCACGGGCCGGGCGTCCGCGCCAGGACTGCGGTGACCGCGCATACGGGTGGCCGGCCGGCCGAGGCAGTGCGGGAAGCGCAATCTTTGGTTGTCTTCCACGCCCTTCCGCGTGCCTGCCCATGTCCCGAGACTTCCCGCAATCGATCGCTCATCGGCCCGCCGACCGGGCCTGCGCGGCACGGCGGGAGTGAGCGATGCACACCGTGACCCATGGCCACCGGACAGCACGCACGCGGGCCCGACGCGGCCCGGACTCCCCTTCCCCCTCGGACTCGTCCCCACCACGGCAAACGCCCTGAGCGGCACCCGGCGGTGGCACGTGCCCGCCCGGGACAGCGCGAACTCTCGACCATGGAGGTATAAGCAATGGCGCTTACCAGAAGAGGGTGGCCGGCCCTGGCCACGGCCCTGCTCCTCGTGTCGGCGGTGCTGGCAGGATGCGGCTCCGGCGGCGGCACCGCCTCGTCGGGCAGCACCGTCTCCGCCTCGGGCCTCAGCACGGCCGAGAAGAAGGTGGCGGCTCTCCAGGCCGGGGTCACTGACTACCCCGTCCCCACCAGCGACGTACGGGGCGTCGCCGGGTTCAAGGGCCGCAAGGTCTACTACATCCCGTTCCTCCAGCAGATCCCCGCCTTCGCGGACGCGGCACGGTCGATGCGCGAGGCGCTCGCCAGGGCCGGGCTCTCCCAGCAGGTGTGTGACGGCAAGGCCCAGCCCAGCGCGATCGCCGCCTGTGTCCAGCAGGCCATCGCGGCGGACACGGCCGGAATCATCCTGGAAGCCATCCCCTACGGCATGGCCCAGAACGCCCTCGACACGGCCAAGGCCAAGGGCATCCCGATCATCGTCGCGGACCAGGACCGCCCGTCCGGTTTCACCGACAGCAACCAGGTGGCCTACATACCGGGGGCGACCACTCAGGCGAGCGCCATCGCCTGGTGGGTCATCGCCGACTCCAAGGGCAAGGCCGATCTGATCATCACGGAGTCGGCCGACAACCCGTCGGCGACGAAGTACGTGACCGACTCGCTGCCCATCTACAAGAAGTACTGCCCCGGCTGCACTGTCGAGGTCAAGGTGATCACCGCCTCGACGCCGGCACTGCTGGCCTCGAACGCGAGTTCCAACATCCTGGCCAACCCGAAGGCCACCTACTACTTCACCCAGTTCGAGGACAGCCTCCAGCCCACCATCCAGGGCATCCAGCAGTCGGGGCGCGCTTCCGGCATCTCCCTGTCCGTGACAGCGGGTTCGGTGAACGGCCTGGGCCTGCTCAAGGGCGACTCGGCGGTCAAGGCGGTCGTGGCCGTGGACATGGCCTATGCCGGATATGCGATGACCGACCAGATCCTGCGCATGATGACGCGGTCCGGGCCCGTCGAGGAGACGTTCCCGATGCGGCTGTTCACCGAGCAGAACATCGCCGGCATCAAGGTGACGGCCGCCGCCCAGACCTCCGGTGAGTGGTTCGGTGACGCGTCGTTCCACGAGGACTTCGCCAGGCTCTGGGGTGTCTCGTGACGAAGGGGTACACACCATGAACACTGTTTCGCGGGCCCACCCACCGGACGCGGAACGGCCCCAGCGCCTCGAAGTGGCCGGGCTGTCCAAGACGTTCGGCTCGACACGGGCGCTCAGCGACGTCCGGCTGCGGGTCGCCCACGGAGAACTGCACGGGCTCGTGGGCCAGAACGGATGCGGGAAGTCCACCCTCGTCAAGATCCTCACGGGTGTGCACTCTCCCGATCCGGGCGCGTCCGTGACTGTGGACGGGCTGCGTCTGGACCTGCCGATCCGCCCCCTGCGGCAACGGGCCGCGGGAGTCTCGGTCGTCCATCAGAATCTCGGCCTGGTCGACGACCTGACGGTCTGGGAGAACGTGCGGCTGGGCCACTACCGCGCGGGCCGTCTCTCCCGGCGGATCGACCGCCGGGAGGAACAACGAGCTGCCCAGCAGGTCCTCGCCGGGCTGGGCCGCCCGCTCGATGCCGGCCGGAAGGCCGGTTCGCTCTCGGCCCAGGATCGCGCCGTGGTCGCCATCGCCCGGGCGGTGCAGGACCATCCGCCCGGCAGCGGACTGATCATCTTCGACGAGTCGACGCGGGCCCTGGGCGGATCGGCGCGGACCCGTTTCTTCGAGATGGTCCGGTCCCTCGTCGCGGAGGGCACCTCGGTGCTCCTGATCTCCCACCAGTTGGAGGAGATCGTCGAGGTGACCGACCGGGTCCCCGTCCTGCGTGACGGCGCGGTGATCGAGGGGGGCCTGCCCACCCGCGAGGTGGACGAGGCCTCGCTCACGCGCATGATGCTCGGACGCCACCTCGTCAGCCACGGCCCGCGGGCGAGCCACGCCCAGGGCCGGCCCGCGGTCTCCGTGCGGGGCCTCGCGGTCGGTGCGGTGAACGGCCTCGACCTCGCCGTCCGGCGCGGCGAGATCGTCGGACTGACGGGTCTGGTCGGATCGGGGTTCGTGGAGGTGGCCGAGGCACTGGCGGGCGCACGCACAGCCCGCGCCGGCACCCTGTCCGTACGCGGGCACGACCTGGCCCTGGACCGTGGGCGGGGCAGCTCCGGGCAGTTCGTGCGCGCGGGGGTGGCGTTCGTGCCCGAACGCCGTCTGGAGGCGGGGCTGGCCGGTGAGCTCTCGGTGGCCGAGAACCTGACCCTGCCCCGGGTGGGCCGCCGAGGCGGCCGGCTGCGGATCGGTGCGGCGTGGCAGGCCGAGGAGGTCACCGCGATGATCGCGAAACTCGACATCCGGCCGCCCGACCCGCACGCGCCGGTCCACACACTCAGTGGCGGCAACCAGCAGAAGGTCCTGCTGGCCAAGTGGCTGGCCGACGCGCCCGGTCTGCTCGTGCTGCACGAACCGACGCAGGCGGTGGACGTCGGCGCCCGCCACGACATCATCGAGGCGGTCCGGGCCGCCGCGCGCGACGGCTGCGCGGTCGTCATCGCCTCGATCGACCCGACCGACCTCGCGGTGCTGTGCGACAGGGTGCTGGTCTTCCGGGACGGCCAGGTCACCAGGGAACTCACCGGCGATCTGGAACAGGACACCGTCGTGCGCGCCGTCTTCGACGACGACGCAGTGCCTCAGGGAAGGGAACAGGCCGACTGATGGACGTCGCCCGCCGGAAAGATCTCGTTTCTCCCCCAGCCGCGCCGCAGGCGGCGCACGACGCCAAGCCCGTACCGGTCTCCGCCCGGGCCCGGCACGTCGCGTCGCGTTACGCGGTGATCGGTGTCTGGGCAGTCATGATCGCGGTGTACACGGTCGCGGAGCCGGGGCTGTTCCTGACCGAGGGGACCTTCCAGACCATCTTCGGCTCCCAGCAGGCCCTGGTGTTTCTGACCATGGCGCTGCTGTGCACCATCTGTGTCGGGGAGTTCGTGGACCTGTCCGTTCCGGCGGTCTTCGGGTTCTCCGCCACCGTCCTGCCCGTTCTGGTCGTCGACCACGGGTGGGGAGTGTGGCCGGCGGCGGCCGTCGCCCTCCTGGGCGCGATCGCCATCGGCGTGGTCAACGGGCTGCTCGTCGTCGTGGTCGGGGTCAACACCATCGTGGCGACGCTGGGAATGGGCACCTTGCTGGGAGGCATCAGCCTCTGGATGTCCCACCTCAACACGGTCAGCGGCCTGCCGACCGGGTTCGGCAGGTTCGCGCTGTACCCCGTGGCCGGCCTGCCGGTCTCGTTCTTCTACGGTGTGGTGCTGGTGGCCGGGTTCGCCTACGTCCTCGCCTTCACCCCGCTGGGCCGCCACATCCGCTTCGTCGGAGCCAACCGGGAGGTCAGCCGGCTCTCGGGCATCCACGTGAACCGGATCCGCCTCGGTTCCTTCATCGCCTCCGGCGCCATGTGCGGCGTCGGTGCGGTCATCGCCGTCGCGGCCCTGGGCGGCTACAACCCGACCACGTCCGACACCCTGCTCCTTCCGACGTTCGCGTCCGTCTTCCTCGGCACCGCGGTACTCCAGCCGGGGCGCTTCAACCCGGTCGGCACGTTCGTCGGCATCTACTTCCTGGCGACCGGGATCCTCGGCCTCCAACTGCTGGGCCTGGAGGCCTGGGTCTCGTCCGTCTTCTACGGGGGTGTCCTCATAGCAGCGGTCACCATCGCGACCGTGCTGCGCCGCCGAACCACGTGATCGACGCGCGCTGCGGGCCGACCGGCACCGTCGTCGTCGACGACGACGGGCCGGGCAGCGGTTCTGCGGGTCCTGTGCGCCCGTGTGCCGCCCGGGCCCGTTTCGCCGCACGCGACGGCCACGCAGGTCTTCGGCGTTGCCTGCGACGGCGCGTTCGTCAGGGTGTGGTGCCGGCCAGGGGCCACATCGCGGCGCCGGCCGGGTCCTCACCGTCCAGCGCGACGGTCAGCTCCCGTAGCCGTCCGAGAACCTCGTCCTTGTCGTCGCCCAGCATCGCGGTCAGGACGCCGTCGATCCGGGCCATGCGCGCACGACCGTCCCCGACACCGGCGAGACCGGTCTCGGTGAGCTCGTGGAGGATGACGCGCTTGTGGACGGGGTGCGGCAGCCGCCGGACCCACCCGATGCGCTCCAGCTGGGCGAGGGCCGTGGTCACGCTCTGCGGCGTGATGTGGAAGCGGCGCGCGAGGTCCGACGCGGAGAGCAGGCCGAGTTCGTCGAGGTGGACGGCGAGTCCGAGCTGCGTCACCGTGACCCCGAGCCCGTCGAGTGCGGTGTCGACGCGGCGGTGCACCGCCTGCTGGGCCCGCCAGAGCACATGGGGCAGCCCGTGCTCCCACGCGAATCCCGCTTCGCCCGTTGCCAACGACATGGTCGCCCTCCGTTCCGAGTGAAGCCATTATCGGTGCGGAATATTGTTTCAGACATCTTAAAACTTTTCAGATGACTGATATAGCCTGACGGTCACGCGGCCAACGAGGCCGTGGGAGTCGCAGTGCGGAAGGAATGCCATGCCAAGTCTCGAAGAAGAGATCAACAAGGCGGGAGGGCCGCTCGCCCTCCTCCGACAGGGGCGCTCCGGGGCGTACCCGTTCCCCATCAAGGCGGAGTTCAGCAACTGGCGCGACGAGCAGGAGGCGTGGCGCGGCACCGCGGCGCTGATGGACCTGTCGCACCACATGACGGACCTCGTCGTAGAGGGTCCCGACACCTACCGGCTGCTCGAACACCTCGGGGCGAACAGCTTCCAGGGCTTCGGCCCCGGCAGCGCCAAGCAGCTCATCACGGTCCGGCCCGACGGCTACATGATCGGCGACTGCATCCTGTTCTGCGTCGGCGACCGCCACGTCCGCGTCGTCGGCCGGCCGCCGGCCCTCAACTGGGTCCAGTTCAACGCGGCCACCGGCGGCTGGGACGTCGCCGTCCGCCGCGACGAGCGCACCGTGAACAACCCCAAGGGCCGGGAGCTGTTCCGGCTCCAGTTGCAGGGTCCGCACGCCGAGGCGATCTTCGAGAAGGTCAACGGCGGACCGATGCCGGACATCCCGTTCTTCACCATGGGACGCTTCAACGTCGGCCCGCACCGGGTCACCGCCCTCAACCACCGGATGTCCGGCTTCCCGGGCTACGAGTTCACCGGACCGTACGCGGACATCGAGGCGGTGAGCGGCATCATCCTGGAGGCCGGTGCGGAGTACGGCGTGCGCCAGGTCGGCGCCCGCGCGTACGCCTCGGTCGCCACCGAGTCCGGCTGGATCGCCAACACCCTGCCGGCGACCTACTCCGGCGAGGACATGAAGGCGTTCCGCGAGTGGCATTCCGCGCGCTCGTTCGAGGGCAACCTCGCGCTCGGCGGCAGCCTGGTCTCCGACCGGATCGAGGACTACTACACCACCCCGTGGGATCTCGGATACGGCCACATCCTCAAGTTCGACCACGACTTCGTGGGGCGCGAGGGACTTGAGGCGATCAAGGACCGGCCGCACCGCCGCAAGGCCTGGGTGCTCTGGGACCGTGACGACGTCGCGAAGATCGTCGCGAGCATGTACGAGAAGGAGGACCGGCGCTTCAAGTACATCGAGATGCCCGCCGCGTTCTACACGGCCTGCCAGTTCGACCGGGTGGAGAAGGACGGCGAACTCGTCGGAGCGGCGATGCTCACCTCGTACTCCGCGAACGTGCGCGGCTGGATCTCGCTCGGCACCATCGATCCGGCCGCCGCGGCCGGCGACCGGGTGGAGATCGTGTGGGGCGAACCGAACGGCGGCTCGCCGAACCCGGCTGTCGAACGCCACTCCCAGACCCGGGTGCGCGGAACGGTCATGGCGCGCCCGTTCCCGGCGAAGAAGCACTGACCCAGCCGTGACCGGCGGTCCGCCCTGCGCGGAGGACGGCGCCTGCCGGAAGAGGTACGGGCGGGAGACCGGCGCGGACGACCGGACCCGTGGTGCGGCGGACCGCACCACGGGTTGCGCGACGGCTCCCCCGACAACGCGACCCAAGGCCCGCCCCACTCGAAAATCAGCGCACTCCCGCCTCTCGCAGGAAGCCGAGGCCTCTGCTAGCCTCAACTAGATCGTTTTAGCTAGACCCTGTACATCTCATGTCGGACGCGGCCTGAGGGAGACCCGAGCCGTGGCCCGCTGGAGGATTCCCATGGACCGCATGCTCCTGATGCGCAGCTTCGTCACCGTCGCACAGCTCGGCAGTTTCAACGGGGCCGCCCGAACACTGAACTCGTCCGGCTCGCTCGTCTCACGGCACGTCGCGGAACTGGAGCGGCAGATCGGTGTCCGGCTCGTCAACCGCACCGCCCGTTCCATCAGCCTGACCGAACAGGGCCTGCGCTACTGCGAGTTCGCCGCCCGGATCCTTACCGAGATCGAGGCGGAGGAGGCCCGCATCGGGCAGCAGCACGACCGGGCGGAAGGCCAGCTGAGTGTCGTCTGCCCCAAGTGGATAGGGAGTCTGGACGTCGGCGACGCGATCGCCGCGTTTGCCGCCGAGCATCCCAAGATCTCCGTCCGGTTCGAGCTGGGAGGCCTCTCGGAGCGCACCTACGACTTCCTGGACAGCGGTTTCGACGTCGCCCTGCACACCCGGGACCTGCGGGACTCCCGGGTGCACCTCAAGAAGATCGCGTCTCTCCCCTTCACCCTGTGCGCCTCCGAGGAGTACGTGAAGCGCCACAGTTCCCTCGCCCACCCCAACGACCTGGCCGCGCACGACTGCCTCGTGCATGTCAATGAACCGGTCTGGCGTCTCGGGCAGGGGCCCACCTCCAGCCTGCACAAGATCCGCAACGTGGCCTTCTCCTCCAACTCGTACATCGCGCTGCAGAAGGCCGCCGTCCAGGGGCGCGGAATCGCCCTGCTCCCGCAGCGGTCGGCCTACGACGACCTGGTCTCCGGAGCCCTTCTGGCCCAGCTCCCCTCGGTCCCCGTCCCCGACCGTCCGCTGTTCGCGGTCTACGGCCCCGGCCGGACGGTGCCGCGGAAGACCGTCGCCCTGCTGGAGTTCCTCAGCCGGTGGTTCAGGGAGAACCCGATACCCGTGCTGGCGCTCTGACCGCACGGGTTCGCCCGGGGTTGGAGCAGCGCGCTTCCCTCCCGCGTCGAGCGGGCGCCCAGATGCTCAGGAACGCCCACGGGAGGAACCTTCACGGGAGCGCAGAGGAGTCACCTGCGGTCGGACGACCCTTGTCGTCGAAGGAAGAGAGTGGTCCGGCCCGCGTCGCTCCGGGGCGATCCCAGTGACGACGACCATGCCCTCCCCGCCGGCCCGCAAGCAGCCGCGCACTCGGCGGGGAGGGAAGCGCCACCGGTCCGCGCACACGGACAGGCTCGGCCATCGCGCCTTGAGCGGCCGGATCGGATGGGCCCCCGTACCCATACGGACGGTTGGGCTCCGGCGGCGCCGAGTCGTGGCACCGCGGCCCGGACCGACCGGTGCGTGCGCACGCGGGCGCGGCGCGCCGTGTGAGGGGCCACGGCGACGCGCTTCCCTACGGGTGCGGGGGTACCTGGGCTACAGCGCGACGACGTCCGTTCGCCGCCTGTCGGGCTTGAAGGGGAGTGCGGCCACCGTCGCCCGGATCTCGCGCTGCGCGGATCCCGGCTTCCCCCACACCACAATTACCTCGGTCCCGGGCTCCGCGTGGGCCGGGTCGATCACACAGAGGGAGATGGTCGACCGCAGGTTCACGCTGACCGTCCGGCCGGTGGAGGCGCCGACAAGCCGTCCGCCGACGAGAACCTGGTCGAAGACCGGGCCGCGCCCCCGGGGCAGTTCCATGGCGTCGGGCAGGTCGCCTCCGCCCATCGTCGCGGCAAGGACGGCGATGACGTCGGAGGTGTTCCAGCGCAGGCCGACGAGCGTCCTGTACGGCTCCCCCGCGGCGGCGTCGGCGACCAGCGCGTCGCGGCCCATGAAGTCGCGGTCGGGGACGCCCTTGCGGAAGCCCCAGCCCAGCTCGGCCGGCTTGCGGAAGTAGTCGGTGACGCCGTTCTCCGGTACGAAGCTGCCGCCGGGGAAGGCCATCCTGAACTGCCTGGGCACGGCGGGGGTGACGACGGACGAGGAGATGTAGTCGAGGCCGTTCGTGGCGATGCCCGCCTCGATGTGCTGGACGGGCTGGGACCGGAAGCCGAGCTGACGGATCCCGAACTGACCGCCGCTCTCGACCGCGGCCGACCAGACCTCGTTGGCATGCCCGACCGGACCGTGCAGTTCGTAGCCGAGTTCGCCGGAGATGCCCGTACGCAGGACACGCACGGGGACTCCGGCGACGTCGGCCGTCCGGCTGCGGCAGAAGGCGATGTCCCGCAGGCTCTCCCCGGTCAGCTTCTCCATGGTGTCCAGGGCCGCCGGACCCTGGATGCCGAAGATGAACAGCTCGGGGCTGACGTCCTCGATCTCCACGTCCCAGCTCCCCTGGCTCAACTGCCACAGCAGCCAGTCCCCGCTGCCGGCCGTGTAGAGGAACTCCTCCTCGCCCAGGTGGCACAGGACCCCTTCGGACGCCACCCAGCCGTTCTCGTCGAGCTGGACGTGATGCTTGATCTGTCCGGCCTCGAAGCGTGCCAGGTCCCTCATGCCGTGCCAGGCCAGGAAGGCCCGCGCCTGGCTTCCCCGGACGACGAGCTTGTGCAGCGGCGACCAGTCGCCTATGTAGCAGGAAGCGACGTGCGCACCGCACTCGTCGATCCAGCCGGTGTACTCCAGAGGCAGCAGGGTCTGGGCGAAGTGACCGTAGGCCTGAAGGTTGTTGCTCACGGCCTGGGCCGCCGCGGCAGGGCTGAAGTACGCCGGCCGCTGGGTGACGAAGGGGGCGTCCTTCAGCCGCAGGACTGCTTCGTAGGTGGCGCGCTGGACTTCGGTGGTGTCCACGGGTGATCCTCCCGTTCGTGGGGCTTGGGCTGTCGGGCTGTGCGGCCATGGGCCCGCAGGGTCCAGACCATCTGAGATGTGCGAGTACGCCGGCCGGTCACATGTCCGGCGCGGGCTCCGGTGGGGTGACTCCGAACTTGGCTGCGCTCTCCGTCAGTTCGCGCCAGACCTTCGGCGCCACCGGTACTCCCTGTGCGGCCCGTAGCGCGGCCAGGCCTGCGCTGCGCTCCCCGGGGTAGTACACGCCGTCCGCCCCGTCCGCGACCGGGAGCCCCTTGAGGGTGCCGAGGGTGGCGTCGGCGTCCGCGGTGAAGGTGCCGGGGTCGCCGAAGGCCGCTGGGGCGAGGGCGATGAGCAGGGCGTTCTGGCGGTGCTTGCGGCCCTTCGGGTCGTCCGAGTGGAACGCGGCGAGGATCGGCGCGCCGACCAGCACGCTGGTGAGCAGTTCGAAGGCGAGGGACATGCCGGAACCCTTGGCACCACCCAGGGGAAGGGGCATGACCGCCTTCTCCGGGTCGGTGGTGGGCGTGCCGTCCTCCGTCGCGGCGGCGCCCTCGGGCAGCGGGGTGCCGCTCGCCCTGGCCTGGCGGATCCTGCCGAGCGCGATGGTGGCGGTGGCCATGTCGAGCAGCAGCGGTGCGTGGTCCCGGGCGGGTACGGCGACGGCGAGCGGGCTGGTGGCCACGGCGGCGCCCTTGACGCCGGTGTAGCCCATGTTGGGCATGCCGGCGACGAAGCCGAGGCCGACCAGGCCCTGTTCGGCGATCTTCGAGACGTAGTAGCCGATGGCGCCGGTGTGCACGGTCTGCCGTACTCCCACGGAGGCGATCCCGGTCTCCCGGGCCCGCCGCACCGCTTCCTCGGCGGCCATGGTGAGGGCCACCGGACCGGGGGCGCGGTCGGCGTCGAGGACGGCGGTGGCGGGCGTGCTGGACTCGACCTGGATGCGCGGCCGGGCGTTGGCCACGCCCTTGGCGAGCAGTTCCAGGTAGGCGGTGACGCGCCCGACGCCGTGGGAGTCCACGCCGCGCAGCGAGGCCCAGACGAACACGTCGGCGGTGGTGCGGGCGTGCTCGGGGCTCAGCCCGCCCTTTTCGAGCAGCTCGGCGGAGAAGGCGCGCAGGTCCTCGGCGGGGACCCGGACCTTGTCCGGCTTGGGGGGTGTGTCGGTCATGACGGTGGAAGCCTCCTGTGTCAGAGGTCGGCGGTCAGCGGGTGACGAGGACGTCGACGACGGCGGTGGTGCCGTCCGCCACGGCCTTGAGCGCGCGCTCCAGGGCGGGACCGAGGGAGTCGGGGGCGTCGACGGTCTCGGTGTGCATGCCGAACGGCTCGGCGAAAGCCGCCAGGCGCGGCAGCCGGTGCAGGTCGGTGCCCAGCCACTCGCCGGTCTCGGCCGCCGCGCCCTCGGGGTAGAACCTGCGGTGGTTGAGGTTCATCGACTTGTAGACGCGGTTGTTGAACACGACGATCAGCAGCGGGAGTTGATACGTCCTGGACGCGTCGTACGACGGGATCACCGGGTTGTAGGCGAAGGCGCCGTCGCCGATGGTGAGCACCACGGGGCGCTCCCGGGCGGCGAGTTTGACGCCGAGTGCGACCGCGATGCCCTGTCCGAGGCCGCCCTGCACGTAGAAGTACGAGTCGGGGGCGTCGGTGCGGAGATGGCGCTTGACCACGCGGCTGTGGGTGATGGTCTCGTCGACGACGATGCCGTCCTGCCCGTCGAGGAGCGTGCGCAGGGTCGCGGCGACGAGCACCGGGTCGATGCCCTCGGCCCGCGCCGCTCCCGCCTCGGCGGCGGCGATCGCGGCCTGCTCGTCGGCGTGCCGTTCCTCCTGCGCCGAGCGCCGGGCGGTGACGGCCGCCACGTCGAGGCCTGTGGCCCGCTTGGCGAGCTGGCGCAGCGTGTTGGCGACGTTGCCCTCCAGGTACCGGTCGGCGAACAGCACCTGGTAGACGACGTGCGGACGCTGCGGGACCTCGTCGATGACGACGACCTGTGCCTTCGCGGGGCGCCTGCTGGGCGGGTAGAACGGGGCCCGGCAGTTGACCAGGAGGATCAGGTCCGCCTCGTCCAGCCAGGGTCCGATGTCGCTGCCCGCGTGCAGCGGATGGGCGCGCGGGAAGTTCCCGCAGACCGCCGAGTCGGGCTCGACGACCGGGATGTTCCAGGCCTCGGCGAAGGCGAGAAGTGCCTCGAAGCCGCCGTCCTCGCGGCCCGCGGTCTCCGTGACGACGACGGGGTTGGCGGCCTCGCGGATCATCTGGGCGACGGCGTCGACCTCGTCGGGAGAGCTGTGCGTGGAGCCCGGCGCGACGACGGGCTTCGCCTGGCGGCCGTCCCACTCCTCGAGAAGGGTCTCCAGCGGGATGTTCAGGTACACCGGTCCCGCCGGGGCCCGCCAGGCCAGCTCCGCAGCCCGGGTGATCATCGTGGGCAGGGTGTCGACGCTGGCGGCCTCGTTCGACCACTTGGTGAACGGCTGGGCCACGCCCTGCGGGCCGCCCACGATGGACAGGTTGCGGTACCACTGTCCGCCCGGGTCCGGCCCGGGGCCGTCGCCGTACGTGGTCGACTCCGAGGAGGCGACCACCATCGGTACGCCGGTCAGGAGCGCGCCGTGCACGGCCATGGAGCCCTGGAGCAGGCCGGGGGCCGCGTGCAGCAGAACCCCCTGCGGGCGGCGCCTGAGGAGTCCGTAGCCGGTGGCCATGCCGACGGCCACCGTCTCGTGGGTGAGGTCCAGGTACCGCGGGGCGCTCCCGCCGTCGCGGTGACGGCGGGCAAGCGACTCCCAGACGGGGGCCCACTCGGACCCCGACGCGCAGAAGAGGTGGTCGGCGCCGACGGCGTCGAAGGCGGATACGAAGGCATCACCGCCGTCAATGCCCGGTGTGTTGCCGGTGTCTGTCATGGCGTGTGGTTCCTCAGCCCTCGACCGGCCAGTTCAGGACCTCGGAGATGCCGCGGCCCATGATCCATTCGAGCTCCTCGGGCGTGAAGTCCCAGTGCTTGGTGAACTGCTCGATCGTGTCGGTGTAGGTGATGCCGTGTCCGAGCAGCCGGGTGATGTCGGTGCCGTAGAAGCAGCGCTGCGGGCCCATCTTGTCGACCATCTCGCGCACGTACTTCTGGATGTTGTTGTTCGGGAAGGGCTGGGTGGAGTAGCCCGGCAGGGCCGAGACCTTGACGTAGATGTTCGGGTGGACGGCCAGGTCGGCGGTCTCCTGGACCCAGTAGCCGATCGCGTCGTCGACGCAGCGGGCCATGATGCCCATGTGGTCGATGATGATCTTCAGCTCGGGGTGCTTGGCGGCGATCTCGCCGAGCTCGCGCTTCCAGATCGGGGCGTGGACCATCGTCGGGATGCGCAGTTCCTCGGCGATCGGCCAGTACCACTCGTTGGTGCCGTCGATCATCCAGTTGCGGTCGATCGGCCGGTGGAAGGTCAGCCGCGTGCCCTTGACGTGCGGGTTCTGCGCGAAGTCCGCGAGCATGGCCTTGCCCTCTTCGGGCTTGTTCTGCGGGATGCGCGCCATGATGCCGAAGCGGTCGGGGTGCGCCTCGCACGCCTTCAGGGCGTAGTCGATGCGGTCGCCCTCCCAGGACGGCGGCAGGATCAGCGCGCGGTTGACGCCGGCCTCGTCCATGAGCTCAAGGGCCTCCTCGTACGAGAAGGGGTCCTCACGGTGGCCGTTCAGCCGGATCCGCTCACGCGCGCCCGGGACCCAGGGGCGGTCCGGGGTCTCCTCCAGCCAAATGTGGATCTGGGTGTCGACGACGAACATGTCCCGAACCTCTTTCTCTACACGGGAGTGGGATGGGGGTGGGGATGGAGGGTGGGGGGTACGAAGGAACGCTAGGCGGGCAGCGCGTCCTTGCGGAGTCCCCAAAGGCGCAAGCTGTTCTTGCGGGAAAGTGCGCTGTGAGCAGGGCGTTCCCCGAATTCACGGGTGCCGGGTCGCGGGCGCGTCCTCGAAGGCGGCGTGCACGATGTGCTCGGCGATCGCCATGGCGGCCGTGGCCGCCGGCGAGGGGGCGTTGCGTACGGCGGTGACACGGCCCGCCCGGTGGATACGGAAGTCGTCCACGAGGGTGCCGTCGCGGTCCAGTGCCTGGGCGCGGACGCCCGCTCCGCCGCGCACGACGTCCTGGACGCCGACGCCGGGGACGTACAGCCTGGCGTCCTTCATGAAGGCCGTCCGGGAGAACGAGCCGCGGTACTCCCGGACACCGGTACGCCAGTGCCGGGCGGCCATCCGCCAGGTGCCGGGGTAGGCGGCGAGACCGAGGAGGTCCCTCGGCGAGACACGGGTGCGGGTGTAGCCCTCCCGGGCCAGGGCGAGGACCGCGTTGGGGCCGACCTCCACCGAGCCGTCGACGCGGGGCGTGAAGTGCACGCCGAGGAAGGGATAGCGCGGATCCGGCACCGGGTAGACCAGACCGCGGACCAGGTCGGTCCTCCCGGGCCTGAGCAGCAGGTACTCGCCCCGGAACGGGACGATCCGCGGCTCCCGTCCGTCCTGCGCCAGCCTCGCCACCACGTCCGACTGCAGGCCCGCGCACAGGATCAGCCGGTCCACCCGGACGCGTTCCCGCGCGGAGGCCACCTCGATGCCGCCGGGCACGTCGGTGATGCCGGTGACCGGGAAGCCGAGCCTCACCTCGCCGCCGGAGCCGGTCACGTCCTGGGCGAAGGCGCGGGCGATCGCCGGGTAGTCGGTGATCGCGGTGCGCGGGGAGTGCAGGGCGGCGACTCCGCCGACGTTCGGCTCCAGCTCGCGGATCTCCTCCTGGGAGATCTTCCTCAGATCGGGTACGTGGTTGTTCCTGGCCCGCTCGTAGAGGCTGTTCATACGGCCGAGTTCGTCGTCGCGGACGGCGACGACCAGCTTGCCGATCTCCTGGTACGGCAACCGGCGGTCCTGGCAGTACTCACGCAGCAGGGACACACCGCGGACCGTCAGGCCGGCCTTCAGGCTGCCGGGGGCGTAGTAGATGCCGGCGTGGACGACGCCCGAGTTGTGGCCGGTCTGGTGGAGCGAGACCTCACGCTCCTTCTCGAAGACCACGACCCGGGTGCCGGGCCGCCTCAGGGTGATCTCGCGGGCCGTGGCCAGTCCCACGATGCCCGCCCCGACGACGCCCACGGTCTCGTCAGGCACCGGTCTGCTCCGGAGCGCCGAAGTGGACCGCCACCGTCTTGACGCGGGTGGAGAACCGCAGGACCTCGTCGCCCTGCTCCTTGTACGCCGTGCCGGAGTCGCGGAACCCGCCGAAGGGCAGGTGCACGTCCCAGCCGGTGGTGGTCGTGTTGACGGCGACCTGCCCGCACTCGGCCTCGTCCGCGAAGCGGTACGCGCGGGCGAGGTCGCGGGTGAAGACGGCGGCGGCCAGCCCGAAGCCGGAGTCGTTGACGGCCTCGACGGCGGAGGTGAAGTCGTCGACCTCGCGGACGGCGAGGACCGGGCCGAAGACCTCCTCGCGCCAGACGGCCGTGTCGGGGGTGACACCGGCTAGCACGGTCGGCCGCACGTAGCAGCCGTGCACGCGCTCGCCCTCGGTGTCCGCACGGCCGCCGGTGAGGACGGTGGCGCCCTGCTCGACCGCGCGGCCGATGTCGGCGAGGACGGAGTCCCGTTGCCTGGGGCTGGACAGCGGGCACAGGGTGGTCGACGGATCGCTGCCCGGCCCGACCTTCAGCGTCTCGACCTCGGCGACCAGCAGCCGGGTGAACTCCGCGTACACGGGCCGCTCGACGATCACCCTGCTGGTGGCGGTGCACCGTTGTCCGGCCTGGCCGAAGGCCGCTGCCACGACGGCCTTCGCGGCGGCCGGCAGGTCGGCGTCGGCCAGGACAACGGAGGCGTTCTTGCCGCCGAGTTCGCCCTGGAAGCGGACGTTGCGGTCGGCGAGGCGCCGCCGGATGCGGTTTCCGACCGAGTTGGAGCCGGTGAAGGTGACTCCGGCGATCCGCGAGTCGTCCAGGAGCGCCTCCTCGATCTCGGCAGTACGGCCCGTCACGACGTTCAGCACACCGGCGGGCAGTCCGGCGTCGTGCAGGGCGCGCGCGAAGTGCAGTCCGGAGACCGGGGTCTCGGTGGCGGGCTTGAACACGGCCGTGTTGCCGGCGGCCAGGAGCGGGGCGAGCTTGCGGGCCGGGGTGATCAGCGGGTCGTTCCACGGGCTGATCACCAGGATCACGCCGATCGGCTCGCGCTGGGTGTGCGTACGGTGGTTCGGGCGCACGTCGTGCAGGAGGGTGCCGTAGCCCTGGCGCGCCAGCCCTGCGTAGTACTCCAGGAAGTCGGCGGCCTTCAGAGTCTCACCCCGGGCCTCGGCCAAGGTCTTGCCGTTCTCGGCGGTGACGTCGGCCGCGACGGCGTCGGCCCGCTCGCGGATCAGCCGGGCCGCGTCGGTCATGATCCGGGACCGCTCGAAGGGGCTGGTGCGCTTCCAGACGGCGAAACCGCGCGCCGCGTGGTCGTAGGCCCGGGTGACGTCCTTGGCGGCGAGGGCGGGGACGCGGACGATCGGGGTGCGGACGTCGGCCGGGTCGTGGACGTCGATCCACTCCCCGGTCGTGACCCACTCCCCGCCGGAGAGGATTTCCACCGTGCGCATGAAAGTTCACTTCCTTCGTCCGCCGCGCTGACGCGGGCTGTACTTCACAACGGCCATGCGGGCCGGATGCGACAAAACACCATGTGGGAGCGGGCCACCAGCCCCTCTGGGGCACTCAATGCTTGCGCCGTGCGCGGGGTCGGCGGGCACCTGATCCGTGCTGGAATCTGCGGGCCGGACGGCATGTGCGACGCCGCCGGGACCCCTGACACAGCCGAGGAGACACAGACATGGCCTGCACAGTCATCGCCCACTACCGCTGCGCGCCCACCGACGAGGCCACGGTCCGGGCCGCGCTGCTGAAGGCTCAGGAGGCGACCCGTACCGAGCCGGCCAACCTGATGTACGAGGTACACACCGTGACCGGTGAGCCCGGCGGTTTCCTCCTCTACGAGCGATACACCGATCAGGCCGGATTCGAGGCCCACAAGGCGGCCGAGCACTTCCAGGAGCTGATCGTGAAGACGACGTGGCCGCTGCTGACGGATCGGTCGGTGACGTTCGCCGAGTCGATCTGAACCGGTCGGGGGCCGGGATTCCCGGCCCCTTCGCCGTCAGAACTCGTTGCCCCAGACATACCGGGCGACCGTCTCCACCAGCACGAGTTTCCCGCGCTGCGCCTCCGCGCTCAGCAGCGGCCGGCCCGCCACGTCGGCGAAGCCCCGGGACGGGGACACGGCCGCGTCCTCCAGGTCCTTGAACTCGCCGACCGCGTCGATCCTGGCCATCACCGTGTCGAGATCCTCCAGCTGCGGCACGGTCGCGTCCACGACGCCCAGGCACACGTCCCGGTCCTCGGGCAGCGCCCTGACGAGGTCGAGTTCGGCCTCCGTCCCCTGGTCGAACGGCAGGACCCAGCGGTCGGCGGCGATCGCGCCGTACAGCTTTTCGGCGCGGGCCATGTCCACCGCCACCGGCGCCGCCCAGCCTGGTGCCACACCGATCCGTACACCCTCCTGGCGCTCGCCCGGCCGTACCGCCAGCGCGTCGACGGCCAGCGCGTCCTCGAAGGACAGCGCGCCCGGGTCGGCCGGGTCGGTGGCCAACTGGGCCAGCAGGAGAGGGTTGTTGAGCTGGATCAGACGGACTCCCCTGGAGACCAGCAGCTCGATCTCCGCGTGGATGATCTCCGCGAGTGCCTCGCCCAGCTCACGGGCGGAGGCCGGGCCGAGGCCGGGCCGGAACGTGGTGGCGGCGAGGTACGCGGGAGAGGGCAGCGACGCCTTCGGCGCGATCACCGTCAGCTCGGCGAGGCGCGCCGCCCAGTCCGCGAGCAGCGGGCCGTTGGCCTTGGGCAGCGACTCCGCCACCCAGCGGGTGAGTCCGTCGGCACCCGTCTCGTCCGTACGGCGGAAGCCGGAGACGGCGTCGAGGACGGCGCTGCGGAAGTCCTCGCGCGGGAAGTCGCCGTCGGTGACGACGGTGGAACGCAGCTTGCGCTGGTACGCCACGGCCTCCTGGACGGCGCGGAGCTCTGCGTCCAGCAGGGCCTGCGGGTCACCGCCCGAGGCGCGGGCCGCGGCCAGCTCGGCGGGGCGGACCAGGCTGCCGTGGTGGTCGATGCGGTAGTTGAACGTGTCCGCCATGGCTCAGACGTCCTTTCCGGGCGTGGCCGGTGTGCCCGCGACGCCCCAGGCGGCGAACTCCAGCTCGTAGCCGAGGGATTCGAGGACCTCGTCGGCGATCTGCTGGTCCTCGTCGGCGGTGCCGCCGGCGATGCCGAGGCCGCCGATGATCTCGCCGTCCTTCTTGATGGTGACGCTGCCCTCGGTGGCCATGATCGGCAGGGCCGCGCCGGGGAGCTGGGAGAGCTGGGAGAAGAAGACAGGCTGGGTCTCCTGCCACTTCTTCAGCATCCTGCCGGGCCGTTGCATCACGGCGGCGGTGTAGGCCTTGGCGCGCGCGATGTCGGGGGTGAGCGGACGAGCCCCGTCCGCGCGGCGGACGCTGATGACGAAGCCGCCCGTGTCCACGACGGCGACGCTCACCGCCTTTCCGCCGGACAGGGCGTGCTTCAGGGCCGCGTCGATGATCGCGTCCGCGGCGTCGAGGGTGAGGCTGGTCATGCTGCTTCCTTAGGTGCGGTGAGGGTGCGGCGCAGGTGGGCGACGGCCGCGTTGTACCGGTCGGGGACCTCCCAGTACATGGAGTGCGGGGCGCCGGTGACGATCTCCAGGCGCGAGCCGGGCAGCAGTTCGTGGGCGCGGGTCACGGTCTTCACACTGAGCACCGCGTCCTTCTCGCCGGCCAGAAAGGCGACCGTGACGCCCGCGTCCTGGATGTCCTCCAGGGTCGGGCCGCCGGTGTCGAGGTTGCGCAGGTCGGCCATCTTCGCGACGTTGAAGGTGCCCATCTGCTGGAAGAGGAAGGTGAGATCGGCCCGCTCCCGCTGGAACCGCCGGGTGAGCAGGCGGTCGATGACGGGGAGTTTGACGGCCTCGGCCCGGTCTGCGGCGGCGAGCTCCTTGAGTTCGGGGTGGCTGATGCCGCCCAGGGAGTGTCCGAGGACGACCGAGCCGACCCGTTCGGGGCGCAGCAGGGCGGCGCGGAGCGCGGCGACGGAGCCGATGGACTGGCCGACGAGCATCACATCGGTCAGGTCCTCCTGGTCGAGGACGGCGACGATGTCCCAGGGGAAGTCCTGGCCGTCGAACTCGGGCGTCGACGAGTCCGGAGGGGTGGGTGCATCTGAGTTGCCGAAGCCGCGCAGGTCCACGGTGACGACCGTGAACTCGTCCCGCAGGGCGGCCACTTGCTGCCACCAGGCGGCATGATGCCCGCCGCTGCCGTGCACGAACAGGATCGCCGGACCGCTGCCGTGGCGCTCGTAGTAGAGGGAGGTGCCGTCGGAGTCGGCAATAGGCATGGGAGTGAACTCCTGTACAGGCGATGTCAGTTGGGGCGCTTGCCGTGCCAGACCAGTTCGATCATGGTGTGGTCGGGGTCGTGGATGTAGCAGAACTTGGACTGGTTCTCCGGGCGTTGGATGGGACGGGTGTGCCGGATGCCCAGCTCCTGGAGATGGGCGAGGAAGTCGTCCCAGTCGTCGACCTCCACGGCGAAGTGGTAGGGCGCCATACGCTCCATCTCCTCGACCGGGGTGAAGTGCAGGTCGAAGTTGCCCCGGGTCATCAGCACCACACGGGTGTTGGACTTGGGCATGATCCGCTTCATCCCGAAGACCTGGGTGTACCAGGCGGCGGTCCGGTCGGGATCGGTGGTGGGAAAGTTGACGTGATGGATGTAGCGGGGCTCACTGCTCATGACTGACTTCCTTCGAGTAGTACGGGGTTGGACAGCACACCGATGCCGCTGATCTCGACGTCGACGGTGTCCCCGGGGGCGATCTGGCACGTGGACTCGGCGCCCATCCACAGCACGTCGCCCGGATGCACGGTGATGTGCCGGGTGATCTCGACGAGGTGGTCGAAGGGGTCGAACACCATGTCCCCGGTGGGGAATTCGGCGCGGACCTCGCCGTTGAGGCGAAGCGTGGTGGTCTGCGCGAGAGCGTCGACGTCGGTCTCGATCCAGGGCCCCATGGGCTTGAACGTGTCGCTGTTCTTGCTGCGCCAGAACGAACGGTCCTGGTGCTGCCAGGTGCGGGCGCTGACGTCGTTGCCGATGGTCCAGCCGAAGATCGACGCGCGCGCTTCCTCGTACGTCGCGTGCCGCAGCGTCCGGCCGATGACGGCGACGAGTTCGGGTTCGGCCTCGAACCGCCCTTCCACATCAGCGGGCTTGACGATGGGCGAACGGTGGCCGGTGAGCGCGTTGTTGGCCCGGTACCCGACCTCGGGGCGGTCCGGGACCGCGGCACCGGCGTGCTTGATGTGCCGCGGGTAGTTCATGCCGACGGCGTAGAACACGGGCGGGACGACGGGCGGCAGCCAGACGGCCGAGTCGCGCTGGACGGTGCCGAGGACATCCGGGTCACCGTCGATCGGCGAGCCGGACAGCAGCTCGACGTCCGTCTCCCGCACCCGGCCCCACACCGATCGCCCGCCCACCGAGACTCGCGCGTACCTCATGGGGCCAGCAGGTGGGATATCCGCTTGGTGACCAGGTAGGCGTCCAGCGCCTCCGGGCCGCCCTCACGGCCGTAGCCACTGTCCTTGACACCTCCGGAGGGTGCCTCGTGGACGGAGCCACCGCAGTGGTTGATCGACAGGATCCCGGCCTCCAGCTCGGCCGACAGCCTCTCGGCGGTCGCCGCGGAGTCGGTGAACCCGTAAGCGGCCAGGCCGTACGGCAGCGCGTTCGCCGTCCGCAGTGCCTCGTCGAGGCCGGTGAACGGCATGATGGGCGCGACCGGGCCGAACGGCTCCTCGTGGAGGAGTTCCGCGTCTTCGGGCACCTCGGTCAGGACGGTCGGCGCGAAGAAGTACCCGGGGCGGTCAAGGCGCTCGCCGCCGGTGAGGATCTTGGCGCCGCGGGCGACGGCGTCGGCGGTGAGCCGTTCCAGGGACTTCAGCCGGCGCTCGTTGGCCAGCGGCCCCATGGTGGTGCCCTCCGTCAGTCCGTCTCCGACGACGAGGGATTCGGCGGCCTTCACGAACTCGGCGGTGAACTCCTCGGTGAGGCTGTCGTGGACGAGGAAACGGCTCGGTGAGGTGCAGACCTGGCCGGCGTTGACGAACTTCGCCCGGGCGGCCCTGCGCGCGGCCTTCACGGGGTCGGCGTCCGCGCAGACGATCACCGGGGCGTGGCCGCCCAGCTCCATCAGGGAGGGCTTCATCACCTTGCCGGCCGCGGCGGCGAGGAGCTTGCCGACAGGCACGGAGCCGGTGAAGGCGACCAGGCGGGTGACCGGCGAGGCGATCAGGTGCGCGGAGACCTCGGCCGGCTCGCCGAACACGAGGTTCAGCGCCCCGGCCGGGACCCCGGCGTCCGCGAAGCAGCGCACCAGCTCCATCGCGGTGGCCGGGGTCTCCTCCGAGGCCTTGATGACGATCGAACATCCGGCGGACAGGGCCGAGGAGATCTTCCGCATCGGCCCGCCCGCCGGGAAGTTCCACGGCACGAAGGCGGCGACGGGTCCGACCGGTTCGCGGCGCACGGTGAGCAAGGTGCCGGGTTCGGCGGGAATGACGCGGCCGTAGGCGCGCCGGGCGTCGTCGGCGTGCCAGCGCAGCGTGTCCGCGACCCGCCGGGCCTCGCCGGTCGCCTCGGCCAGCGGCTTGCCCTGCTCCAGGGTCATGGTCCGGCCGATCTCGGCGGCGCGCTCGGTGAGCAGGTCGGCGGCGGCGTGCAGGATCGCGGTGCGCCGGGCGACGGGGGTGCCGCGCCACACTCTGAAGCCCTCGGCTGCGGCATCGAGGGCACGGTCGAGGTCGGCGGTGGTGGCGAGCGGTACCTCGCCGATCGTCTCCCCGGTGGCCGGGTTCACGATCGGGGCGGTACGTCCGGCTCCGCCCTGGCACCACTCGCCCGCTATGTACATGCGGACGGCGGGGTAGCCGTGGTCGGTGGTCATGGCTGGATGCCCTCTCAGGCTTGGGGGATTCAGGAGGCGGGGGCGTCCTGCTGGTCGCGGTTGGTGCGCAGCGCCCAGATGTGGTGGGGCGGGGTGGTCTCGTGCACGCGGGTTCCGTACGCGTCGTCGACGCGGTCCATGTCGGCGGCGTACTCGACCCGGCCGCCGCAGGGGGCATGCAGGAAGCGGAAGACGTTGGAGCCGACGGTGTGTCGGCCGAGCCGGCGTGCTTCCCGCCAGCCTTTGTCGATCATGTGGTTGCCGCCCTCGACGACGTCGTCGAAGCCCGGCACCTCGTAGGCGATGTGGTTGATGCCCGCCCGGTCGGGGCGGTGGCACAGCAGCATGGTGTGCTGGTCCTCGTCGCCCGGGGCCTGCATGAACACGCCCATGGGCTCGACCACGTCGGTGGGCCGGAAGCCGAGGCGCTCGATGTAGAACGCGAACGCCTCCTCCCTGCCCTCCTTCGGGATGTTCAGCGCCACATGGCACATGCGCAGCGGGCGCACCCGGGTGATCGGCTCCAGGGCGGTGTTCCAGCGGTCGATGTTGCCCAGCGTGTTGGCGGACCGCGGTGTGACGGATGCCGGCTTCGGCCGGGCCAGGGTCAGACCCACCCCGAAGCCGGTCCCGTCGACGGTGTGGTGGACGCCGTCGGCGCTCGCTCGGACCGTGCGGTCGCGCCCTGCCGCGGCGACCAGCCGCTGGAGTTCCTGCCCGGTGTCGACGCCCCACACCACCTCGCGCAGAGTGGGGCCTTCCTCCAGCGGGGGCGGCAGCGACGGGCCGGGGCGGGTGTCCAGGTGCAGGCTCTGCCCGGTGAGTGTCTCGAACACCGCGTGCTCGTCGGTCCTCTCGACGAGGAACAGGCCGAAGTCGTCGAAGAACCGGACGCAGGTGCCGAGGTCGTCCACGCTGTAGGTGACCGATTCGATTCTCTGGATTCCCATGGATTCCTCGCTTCGTCGCAGCTCACGCCGCGGGTCTCATTCGGTCACCGGCCCTCGGCTGCCGGTGTCGGTGATCGTAAAATCGCGGCTCGGGCGACCTCAATAGATGCGCGACGCAGGCATCGCAAACGTTTCTTGCACAATCTGTCGGCCGGCCGGAGCCATGGCCTGGCCCGGTCTGCTCACCTGCTGATGGCCGGTATCGGATTTCCGGAGAACCACTCGGTCAGGAAGTCGAGGAAAACGGTGACTTTCCGCGGACTGGCCTGACCTGGTCCGTGGATCGCGTACAGCGGGCGGTCGGGTACGGAGAGCCCGGGGAGCAGGACCTCCAGCGCACCGGACATGAGGTCGTCGTAGACGGGCCGCTGCGGGAGCAGGGCGATGCCGCGTCCGTGCACTGCCGCCTTCTGCAGGGCCAGGTAGGAGTTCGACGAGAACGCGGCGTTGTGGATCTTGTGCAGGGTGGAGGCGGGGCCGTGTCCGATGCGCCAGACGGGGTCGTTGACGTGCACGAGGCAGTCATGGCCGGTGAGGCCGTGGGGCTCGGTGAGCGGCCCCTTGCGGTCCAGGTATTCCTTCGACGCGCACAGCACGAAGGGCAGCGAGGCGATTTTCTTCAGTCGGACGCTGGAATCACGCAGATCCCGGGTGTGGAAGGCGATGTCGAATCCGCTGTCCAGGAAGTCATAGGTCCTGTCGGACATTCCGCCGAGTTCGAAGCGGACGTGAATCCTGGGATGAGCCACGGAAAAGGCGGCGATGGCATCCCCGAGATCCAGGCTTCCGATCCATTTGGGGCAGATGATGCTCAACGCCCCTTCGGCGCGATCGTGAAGCTGGGCGATCCCGGCGTCCTCGGCGTCGATCTCCTCCAGGATGCGTGCGGCGAATTCGGCGTACCGGTGGCCCGGTTCGGTCAGGCTGACCGACCGGGCCGTGCGGTTGACCAGGCGGACACCCACATGTCTTTCCAGTTCGGCGACATGCCGGGACACCAGCGAGCCGGAGGAGCCCAGCCTCTTGGCGGCTCCGCTGAAGCTGCCGACCTGCGCGACGGTGACGAAGCTGTGCATGAGAAGCAAGCGATCCATGTTTCCTCCCGGGGTACTTCCTCCCGCTCACGCGGTGCCGGAGTGAAGGCTGCTCGGCGCACCGTCGGCGCGGAGCCGGACTGCCCCCGTCCCGACGGCGTCCGAGGTCGGGCCGGCGGACACCGCCACGGGCCGAGATCCACGCCCTTGGGCGCGACCTCCCCGCCGGATCTCCCGGAGAGACGCCCGGAGAGGTCTCGTACCCGAACCATCGGGGACACGGCCGGTGTCCTGTTGCGGCGCGGCAGCGAGTTCCCGCGCTCTCGGGCCCGGTTCGGTGCGGGGTGGCATCCTTACGGCCGGTCCCCGTCGGGGACCACGCGTCCGAAGCCGCGGATGTCCGGGAAGGGAGGCTCGCGGTCGGGCTGGAGATCCACCTGGAAGGTGTTCAGGCACATGCCGAGCATGGTGAAGTTGCCGAGCGCCCCGATGGTGTCGACCAGCCCCTTGGACCCGAAGTGCTCCAGGGCGGCGGCGAAGGTCGCGTCGGAGACGAAGTGCTGGTCGAGGACTTCGTGACAGAAGCGGTAGAAGGCCTGGTCGGCCTCATTGCCGAAGACGGCTTCGCGCCCCTCGGCAATGGCCTTGACCGCCCCCTCCGGAATGCCGGCCGCGATCGCCTGGTGCGCGTGGGCGTTCCAGGAGTACTGCGCGTCCCAGTTCCGCGCGGCCATCAGGAGCGCGAGTTCGCGCAGATGCCCGGGCAGGCTGCAGTCGAAGCGGGCGAAGGCGCCGAGGGACTCGGCGCGTTCGCACATCTCCGGGCTGTGCAGCCAGACCCGGAACGGACCGCGGACGGCACCACGCCGGCCTGCGATCCGGGCGGCCAGCTCCCGCTGCCGCTCGGTCATTTCCTCTTCGGTGAGAACGGGGAGCCTCATGAGGCGATACCTGCCTTTTCTTCCCGGCACGTTGCGGGCGCCCACAGGTGCGGAACGCGACGCCGTGGGGTGCCAGGTGACCGTACAGCCGGGTCCGGGGTTGCCGACCCCTCCAGGAGCGCAAGGTAAAGCTGCACGCCAGAGGGCATCCAAGAGCCGGGGCGCGCCCTAGTGTCGACCGACGCACGACCGTGGACTGGAGAGGAACCAGGGATGACCACCATCATCAAGGCCGCGTCCGTACCCCGGCTGGACCGCGGCGGCGCCGTCCTGACGACACCGCTCATCACCACGTCCTCGGCGGGCGGGGAGAACCTCATCACCAGCGGGATGAGCGTCTACCCCGTCGGTTCCGGAGCGCCGCTGCACTCGCACAACTGCGACGAGCACGTCACGATCCTGGAGGGCGAGGCGGAGGTGGTGGTGAACGGTGAAGTGACCAGGCTGGAGCGGTTCGACACCACCTACGTCCCCTCCCCCCTCCCCCACCTGTTCCGGAACATCGGCGACTGCCCGCTGCGCATCCTGTGGGTGTACTCGTCCGGGCACGTGACGCGGACGTTCACCGAAACCGGCAGGACGGTGGAACACCTTTCGGCCGAGGACCAGATGGGCTGAGTGACCGGCGATCGCCGCGGCCCTCCTCGCACCGACGGGCGCGAATCCGGGCAAACTCAATCCAGACCTTTTCCGGTGAGCAGATTTCACGCTTTCTGTCAATTCCGGAATTGCCTGACCAGGTTTCCCGGGCCGCGTCAAGACTTTCGAATGGGGCAAGTGTCACTCGCCCTATGGTCGCCACAAGGGCCCGCGCACGCGCTAAACTCGATCGCTGCGATCAACTGTCGGTCCCAGCCGTCATGCCGAATCATCCCCATAGGGGATATTCATCGATTTCCATTCAAAAGACAGATCAAAAGACAGGGAGAGGTGCGTATGAGTACTGCGCAGGGAACGACTGTGGACATCACGACACGGGACGGCACTGCCGACGCCTACCTGGTGCACCCGGAGGGGGCAGGCCCGTTTCCCGCCGTTCTGCTCTACATGGACGCCTTCGGACTGCGCCCGCATCTGAAGAAGATGGCCGACCGTCTGGCTTCGGCCGGGTACGTGGTCCTGGTGCCCAACGTCTTCTACCGTCACGGACGGGCACCGGTGATCGACCTGCCGGACTTCGTGAACCCGGCCGAGCGCCCGGAACTCTTCCAGCAGCTCGGGCCGATCATCCAGTCCCTGACACCGGAGTCGACGATGCGGGACGCCGACACCTATCTGCGCTGGCTGGCCGAATGGCCGATGGCCAGGAGCGGGCCGGTCGGTGTCACCGGCTACTGCATGGGTGCCGGTCTGGCGCTGCGCACGGCGGGCACCTATCCGGACCGAGTGGCCGCCGCGGCCGGCTTCCACGGCGCGAACCTCGCCTCCACCGCGCCGGACAGCCCGCACCTGCTCGCCGACCGCATCAAGGCCGAGCTGTACTTCGGCCACGCCGACCAGGACCGGGCACTGCCGCCCGAACAGGTCGAGCGTCTGACCGAGGCCCTCGACGCGGCGGGCGTACACCACCACTGCGAGGTGTACGCCGGCGCACACCACGGCTTCACCCAGGCGGACACCGCCGCCTACGATCCCGAAGCCGCGGAACGCCACTGGGCGGCGCTACTGGACCTCTTCGGGCGCGCGCTCTGACGCGCTGAAGAAAAGCCGCGGGCCGAAACCCGGCCCGCTCCCACCGGTGAAATTCCGGTGAACAACTCCATTGCACACAAAATTGCGTCCCGGTCGGTAGTCCGGGGCACAGCCTTTCACTTTCACGTCCGGCTGTGTCAATATTCCTCTCCTCCGGAGAGGCCCAGTGTGCTCCCTCGTACGAATCCAATTGCACTGGGAGTACTTTTGTCTGGGACACGTTTTGTCATCGCCGGCGGCGGTCTTGCCGGGATGGCCCTGGCCCACTATCTGCACCGGCACGGTCTGGACGTCGCCGTCTACGAGCGTGACACCGGCATCGCCGCCCGCGAGGCGGGATACCGCATCCACATCAACTCCACCGGCACCTCCGCCCTGCACGCGGCCCTGGAACCGCGGCTGTGGGAGCTGTTCCTCGCGACCTCCGGCATGCCGAACGACGACATGCTGCTGTTCGACGAGCAGCTCAACCTCCGCCCGGGCCGCGACAAGTCCGCAACCGAAGGCACCGGGGTACCCACCGACATCCCCGAGCACCTGGTGGTGTGCCGCTCGACACTGCGACGGATCCTCTACCTCGGCCTGGAGAAGGTCGTCCACTTCGGGGCCAAGGTCACGGGATACCGCTCCAACCCCGACGGGACCGTCACCGTGCTCCTGGACGACGGGGAGAGCGTCGAGGCCGACGTGCTCATCGCCGCGGACGGCATCAACTCCGGCGTACGGGCCCAGAGGCTGCCTCAGGTGAAGGTCGCCGACCTGGCCGCCCGCCACATCGCCGCGAAGGTCCCCATCACCGAGGAGACCAAGGCCAAGCTGCCGCAGGAGCTGTTCAACGCGTTCTCCCTGGCCTACGACGCCCAGTGGACCGGACTCACACTCGGCCCCCTGGAGCGCAGCAACCCCGGCTCTCCGCTGATCAAGGAACAGGACCCGGACTTCCAGGACGAAGCCACCAGGAACTACGCGCTGAGCATCTTCAACTCGGTGGAGAGCCTGATGATGCCCGACGCCGAACTGTTCACCGCCACTCCCGAGCAGCTGAAGGCATACGCGCTGGAACGCGTGGCCTCCTGGCATCCGGCCCTGGTGGAGACGGTCCGGCTGTGGGACACCGCCACGGTGCAGGCGCTGACGTTGCGCAGCTGTGTGCCCGTCGACGCCTGGGAGCCCTCGAACGTGACCGTGGTGGGCGACGCGATCCATGCCATGAGCCCGTCCTGTGGCATCGGTGCCAACACCGCGCTGCGTGACGCACACGTTCTCGGCGGGGAACTGATCGCCGCCGCGCGGGGTGAGAAGAACGTCGTGGACGGCATAGGCGCCTACGAAGAGGCCATGCGGGACTACGGGTACAAGGCCCTGCGGATGTCCGCAGCGGTGGGCGAGAAGGTGATCGGCCACCTGCCGCTGCCCGAGTAGACAGCTCCCGCGCGGCCACGCCCCGCCCGCGGAAACGGCCTGCGCCTGCAGTGCGCGCGCACCGGCGCAGGCCCTTCCCGGCAGGTGGGTTGGTGATAGGCCGGTTGGTGGCAGGCGGGTTGGTGACGCGGGTGCCGGTTCTCCGGCATCGGTGCTCCCGACGACCTGTTCGGACGGCTGCGGATGGTCCAGGGCAACGTCCTCGTCTTCGCCCGCGCCTCCCTGTCGGGCGAACTTGCCCCGAACGAAGGGCTGTTGCTCGGCATCCGTGCCTTCTACGGGGTGTCGGCGGCACGGTCAGGCCCGGCGTTGCCGCACGCTGTCGGTCCCGTCCCCGGCAGCGTGCCGGGCGTGCCGGGCGTGCCGGGACGGTCACCTCGATGCCTTCTCCGCCGGAAGGGTCGCGGTGACCTCCCAGCCCCCGCGCCCGGAGCGGGGGCCCGTGCGCAGTTCGCCGCCGAGCGCGGTGACGCGTTCGGTCAGCCCGACCAGACCGAAGCCGCCGCCGCGCGCGGCCTGCGGCAGCCGGGTACCGCCGCTGCCGTCGTCG
This sequence comes from Streptomyces sp. NBC_01451, assembly GCF_036227485.1. Classification (NCBI taxonomy): domain Bacteria; kingdom Bacillati; phylum Actinomycetota; class Actinomycetes; order Kitasatosporales; family Streptomycetaceae; genus Streptomyces; species Streptomyces sp. NBC_01451. The sequence continues at coordinate 9,716,509 of NZ_CP109479.1, read as the reverse complement.
CGCACCGTCACCTCCAGCGCGCAGCCGTCGTGGGCCAGGCCGACGCTCACCTCGGTGGCGTCGGCGGCGTGCCTCCGCACGTTGGTGAGTGCCTCCTGTACGACCCGATAGGCAGCCGCCTGCACCTCATGGGGCAGACCGTCGGGCACCGAGGGATCGCGGTGCAGCACGACCTTCGGACCGGCAGGTCCGCCGAATCCCTCCACCAGTTCGGGAAGCGCGGCCAGATCGCCCGCCGGGTGCCGGCCGGTGGTCCCGTCCTCCGGGACCTCGCGCATCAGGCCGACAGTGCGGCGCATGGAGGCCAGTGCCTCGGTGGCGGAGCGCTCCACGTCCTTCAGGATCGCGTTCAGTCGTTCGGGGTCCGACGTGGCCAGGAGCTGGGCCACCTGCGTCTGCACGAGGATCCCGGTGACATGGTGGGCCACGAAGTCGTGCAGGTCGGCCGCCATGGCGAGGCGTTCGGCCCGCTGGGTCTCGGTGACCGCCACGCGGCGGCGGTGGTCCAGCACGCGCAGGTACCCGGCGAGTCCCGCCACCGCGCAGACCGGCAGGAGCATTTGGAACGGGTTGACCGACGATGCGCCGAAAGCCTGTCTGTAGGGCAGCGCAAGGACCGCCGCGGCGTCCAGCACGCCGCACACCACCGCCCACCGCACAGGACTGTCACGCACGGTGAGGAGGAGCAGGCACAGCAGGATCGCGACTTCTCCGGGTCCGGACAGCGCCTCCCGACCGGACAGGAACACAGTCGCCGTCACCGCGCCGGAGAGGACCGCGGGCACGGCGGCGCGCACCGCCACGGTGAGCCATGCCGGCCGCCGGGCGGCGGGCCAGAGGAGCATCGCCAGACTTATCGGCAGTACCACCAGCTGAGGCCATCGCGAACGGCCGTCGACGCCGGCGATGAGCAGGTCCACGGCTGCCGCCAGCAACAGGAGGACTATGCCGAACGCAGTCAGCAGGCTCCGCCGACGGTCACCGGGTCCGGTACGCGCGCCGAGGGCGCGCACGCTGCTCAGGAGATCCACGGCGCGACACTAACCTTCCACCGGCGCGACGGGATCAGCCGAAAGGCCACTTGTGGCAACACGGTCAGCCGCACACACCGGCCGAACGGCCGAGTCCCCGCACGAGCCGATGCCTCTCCCGGTCCTTCAGTGCCCGCGAGGGTCGGTTGCCCGGTTGACCGGTGACCGGCTGCCGTTGGCCTGCGGACCCGTCCCCACCGCGTACGCAGCTGCCACTCACGGTCGTGTCCCGCTTCGTGGTGTAATCGACCTTGCTCGACGGGTTCCGGTAAGCCGTGCGTCGGCCACCCCATGGGACACGGCTCCCGGGTCGCGCAGCGGCTGACCTGTCGTCACCGCCATACGCGGTCCCGAACCGCGCCGATCAGGCGATGACCTGCGGATTCCGGCGCCTTGATCCGCTACACCACATAGCGGCACGCCACCCCACTCACGGTCTCCCAGCCGTTCGCGAGCGCCCGGCGCAAAGGGTTCCTTGCCTCGGATGTCGACACCGGTTCCCCTCCCGACCCCGGCGCGGAACCGTGCCGTCCGTCATCCCCGGGGAGCCGGCACGGGTGCGTGCCGCGTGTTCGAACTGCCGGGCCAGGAAGGGCCGTACGCCCGCCGGTCTCCCATGAGACCGCCGGGCAGGGCCAGTTGCACACCGAGCAAGTATTCCCTGCCGTGAACGGCACCCGGCAGGGAACCAAACCCCCTCCGTACACAGGCGGCGACTCCTGTGAATCCATGCCCAACCCCTCGACAAACCTGGGGTGACCGGCGGTAACTTTCGCCACGTCCCTACAGCAACCGCTTTCCCTCCACAGGAGACACTCCCCCATGCGCAGACTCTTCGCCGGCCTTGCGGTCGGCGCCGCCGTTCTCGGCGGGCTCACCGTGGCCGCTCCGCCCGCCTCGGCCGCGGACTCGGGCACCTTCAGCGTCCTGAGCTACAACGTGGCAGGCCTGCCCGAGGCCATCTCCAGCGCGCCCACGCCCCGCGAGTCGAGCACCACGACGATCGGCCAGCGCATAGCGCCGTACGACATCGTCAATGTCCAGGAGGACTTCAACTACCACTCCTACCTCTACGCGGCCGACACCGCGCACGCCTACCGCACCGCGACCAGCGGCGGCGCCGGAATCGGCAGCGGCCTCAACACACTGTCGAAGATCGCCTACGACGAGGACGACTTCGAGCGGGTTGGCTGGAACTCCTGCACCTACGGCTCCGGTGACTGCCTCACCCCCAAGGGCTTCACCTTCATGCGTGAGCGCCTCGCCGAGGGCGTCTACGTCGACTTCTACAACCTGCACACCAACGCGGGCACCAACGACGACGACCTCGTGGCCCGCGCCGACAACCTCAGCCAGCTCAGCGACTTCATCGCCAGTCACTCGGCCGGCAATGCCGTCGTGGTCATGGGTGACACCAACACCCGCTACACCCGCTCCGGCGACACCATCGCCGAGTTCGCCGCCGCCAACGGCCTCACCGACGCCTGGGTCCAGCTGATCCGCGGGGGCGTCGCACCCGTCAAGGGCAGCGACGCGCTGGTCTGCGACCAGACCGGGACGACCGTCCCCAACACCTGCGAGGTCGTCGACAAGATCCTCTACCGCGGCAGCAAGCTCGTCTCGCTCAACGCCACGTCCTACAACAACGAGCACTCCAAGTTCCTCACGGACGCCGGGCTCATGCTCTCCGACCACGACCCGCTGACCGCCGGCTTCACCTGGTCGCGCAACGCCGCCTTCCAGCTCAGCGACCAGTTCGGCGGCCCGCACGGCGACTACTACAACGACATCGACAGTGTCTCCGCGGGCGCCCGCGCCACCACCCTCGCGCTGCGCGCCGGCTCCCGGGTCGACCAGCTGAGCGTGACCCTGGCGAACGGCACCACGCTCGCCCACGGCGGAACGGGCGGCACCGCGTCCTCGCTGACGCTGGGCAGCACCGAGTACGTGACGACGGCGTACCTGTGCCAGGGAGTCAAGGACGACCGCACGAGGATCTTCTACGCCAAGTTCACGACCAACCTCGGCCGGACCCTGGCCGGCGGCACCACCACCTCCGACTGTGTGACCCGCACCGCGCCGACGGGCTGGCAGATCGCCGGGTTCCACGGGCGCTCCGGCGACGAGGTCGACAAGATCGGCTTCATCTACACCCAGCGCTGAGCGACCGGCTGGCGTGGCCTGTGCGCACAGACTTCACCAATGATGGACGAGGTCATTGACGCGTGCATGGCCACGCCCTACCTTCTGACCGAATCACCGAACCGCGTTCGGTATGTCGACCAGCGCTTGCCGTCGCGGGCAGCGCCGTCCATGTGGTCGGGGCGTGCCGGCGGACCGCTTCCGCGGCTGCCCCACCACCACAGACCGGCAGTACGCGACTTCCCGCATCGCGTACTGATCAGGAAAGGCTCTCCATGTCGTACCCCCTCGCCGCGCGCGGCTGGGCCAGACGCGTCACCGTGCGTGTCCTCGCCCTCGCTCTCGCTCTGGCCGGCCTGACGGCCGTGGCCGACCGCGATCCATCCGTGTCGCCGGCCACCGAGCCCGCCGCCGTCAGTACCACCCAGGCCGCGGTCACCCCGCCGTCGATGGGCTGGGCGTCCTGGAACAGCTTCGCCAGCAGCATCGACTTCGACGTCATCAAGCAGCAGACCGATGCTCTGGTCTCCTCCGGCATGGCGGCGGCCGGCTACCAGTACGTCAACCTCGACGACGGCTGGTGGCAGGGCGACCGCGCCTCCGACGGCACCATCACCGTGGACTCGGGCCTGTGGCCGTCCGGCATGAAGGCCGTCGCCGACTACATCCACAGCAAGGGCCTCAAGGCCGGGATCTACACCGACGCCGGCAAGAACGGCTGCGGCTACTACTACCCCACCACCCGCGCCGCGGCCCCCAACACCGGTATGGAGGGCCACTACCAGCAGGATCTGGAGACCTTCCAGCGCTGGGGCTTCGACTACGTCAAGATCGACTGGTGCGGCGGCAAGGTGGAGGGCCTCGACCCGGAGACGACATACAAGGCGATCGCCGCCGCCAATGAGGCCGCCACCGCCGTGACCGGCCACAAGCTCGTGCTGTCCTTCTGCGAGTGGGGCACCGGACTGCCGTGGAACTGGGCTTCCGGCTACGGCGACCTGTGGCGCACCAGCACCGACGTCATCCTGTGGGGCCAGACCGCGACCACCGGCATGATGCTCACCAACTTCGACCGGGGCCTGCACCCGGCCGCCCAGCACACCGGCTACTACAACGACCCCGACATGCTGATGGTCGGCATGAGCGGTCTGAGCGCCGCGCAGAACCGCCTGCACATGGGCCTGTGGGCGATCTCCGGTGCCCCGCTGCTGGCCGGCAACAACCTCGCCACGATGAGCACCACCACCCGTGACATCCTCACCAACCGCGAGGTCGTCGCCATCGACCAGGACCCGCGCGGGCTGCAGGGTGTCAAGGTCGCCGAGGACACCCGCAACCTCCAGGTGTACGGCAAGGTCCTGGCCGGCACGGGCAAGCGCGCGGTGCTGCTGCTCAACCGCACATCCTCCTCGGCGTCCATGACCGTACGCTGGGCCGACCTCGGCCTGACCAGCGCCTCCGCGTCGGTGCGCAACGCCTGGACCGCCACCGACGCCGGTTCCTACGCCACGAGCTACTCCACCACCGTGCCGGCGAACGACGCCGTCCTGCTCACCGTCTCCGGCACCGAAGCGGCCGGCTCGACCTACGAGGACACGACCACCGCCACCACGCCCACCTTCAGCTCCGTCACGACCGGCGCGGCCGGCACCAAGTTGGTGGACATCACCTACGCCAACGGCGGCAGCACAGCCCGCAAGGCCACCATCCAGGTCAACGGGCAGTACAGCCAGGTCGTCGCCTTCCCGCCGACCGGCTCGGCCACGACCTATCGCACGGTGTCCGTCCTGGCGCACCTGGGCAAGGGCACCAACACCGTGCGCTTCGCGGCGGTCTCCGGCAGCACCACGCCCGACATCGACGCGATCCGCGTCCAGGCCATCCCTGGCACCAACGGCGTCACCCTGGTCGGCGCCGCCTCCAGCCGCTGCGTCGGCCTGGAGAAGAACACCATCACCGACGCCTCCCAGGCCATTCTGTGGGACTGCTTCGGCGGGCAGAACGAGACCTTCACCCAGACCTCACGCGGTGAGCTCGTCGTCTACGGCAACAAGTGCCTGGACGCCGACGGCGCCGGCACCACCAACGGCACCAAGGTCATCATCTGGGACTGCACCGGCGGCACCAACCAGAAGTGGACCGTCAACTCTGGCGGCACCATCACCAACGACCTGTCGGGCCTGTGCCTCGACGCCGAGCTGGCGGCGACCACCAACGGCACCAAGCTGCTCCTGTGGACGTGCAACGGCCAGACCAACCAGCAGTGGACCCTCAACTGACCTGCGCCACCGCACCGCCACACACCGCCCGTCGCCGAACCGGTCCATGACCGGTCCCGGCGACGGGCGGTGTGCCGTCTGCCGTCTGCCGTCTGCCGTCTGCCGTCTGCCGTCTGCCGTCTGCCGTCTGCCGTCTGCCGTCTGCCGTCTGCCAGGACGGTGAGCGGGTGGCGCGGTCGCACCTCGAAATCAGCCGGGGGAAGGACCGGGCCAGATGGCCGAGGCGTCGTCGCGGTCGGGGTCGGGCAGGCGGACCGGGCGTACGGGAACGGTGCGGCTACGGCCCTTCGACGTTGCGGTCCACGGGGCTGCGTGGCCGGAGTAGCACAGGGTCGTGAGGACGAAGACGCCGTCGGCGTAGACCTCGACGTACTCGCCGATGGTGAGGATGCGCAGGGTCGCGGCGGGTCGGGTCAGTACCGTTTCGCCCAGCCGGTCCCCGTGCGGGCCGGTGATCCAGAGGTTCTCGCCGTCGCAGCCGACGAGAAGGGCGGGCCGGTCGCCGTCCGGGGTGTCGGTGCGCAGCGTGATCTCGACCCGGCCGGTGAGGGCGAGGTCGCCCACCGCGTGCAGTGCGGCCCGTTCGGTCTCCTCGCCGAGCCAGGCGTTCAGGCCGGGCCACCATTCCAGGCGGGGCGCCTCGTCCGGTGAGGCGACCAGGAGTTTGGGCTGGGCGAGCATGCCGCGGCAGCGTTCGCCGGAGTCGGTGAGGTTCACCCGTCGGGGCGTGGTGTGCAGCACGACGCGGGAACCGTCGGGGGCGTGGACGACGCGGGGGGCGTAGGAGCCGCTCGGGCCGAGGGGACCGCGGCGGGTCCACGGGCCCCGCAGACGGGGCGCGGTCCACGCCTCGAAGCCACGCGTGGCGCCGATGGCGCCCAGCAGGAGCCAGCTGCCGTCGTCGAGGCGCTCCAGGACGGGACACTCCAACTCGTCGACGTCGCCCGGGGATATGAGCGGCGGCTGGACGGTCCAGTGCTCCAGGTCGTCGGAGGTGGCCCAGGCGACACACCCGCCGGCCTCGACGGGCAGTGCGGCGTCGGCGGCGCAGACCACCATGACCCAGCCCTCGGACTCGTCGTCGCGCACGACGAACGGGTCGCGCCAGCCCATGCGTTCACCGGTGCGGTACCAGCGCGCGTCCGCCTCGACGACGGGCCCGGTGCCGTGGCGGCGCCAGCCGGTGCCGTCGGTGCGGTCGGAGTACGCGAGACCGACCGACTGCAACGGCCAGCCGCCGGGGGTGAGGCCGAGGACGCCGGTGTAGAACATGGCCATTCCGTCACCGTGCCGCACGGGGTGCATGGTCCACACGGCCTGCTGGTCGAAGCGGCCGGGCAGGCCGTTGCCGAACGCGGTGCCCCGGGGCTGCCAGGAGACCAGGTCGGTGGAGGTGGCCCGGCCGTAGGAGGTCTCCATCCGCAGGTGGTCGAACTCGGCGGTCCAAGGGCCCTGGAGGTGCAGTACGGCATAGGTGCCGTCGTCGTCGCGCAGCAGGGCGAAGTCGTTCACGCAGAGGCCGGGCGGGGCGTATCGCATGCACAGTTCCTGTCGGCTCGCAGCGCTCAAACGCATGCGCTGAGCATTGACCTCGAAGGTCTCGCTTGAGAATCGGCCCCAGTAAAACTGAACGCAAACGCTTGCGCAACAACCAGGTCGGGTTTACGGTCTCGTCACCCACAGATCACACCGGTGTGAAACCGACGGGAGGAAGAAGCCGTGACGGTCAGCATTACCGACGTCGCCCGCGTCGCCGGGGTCTCCGCATCCACCGTGTCCCGCGCGCTGCGCGGCCGGCCGGGTGTCTCCGACGAGGTACGGGCGCAGATCGCGGCCGTCGCCGCCCAGCTCGGCTACACCGCCTCGCGGTCGGCCTCCAGCCTGGCCAGCGGGCGCACCTTCACCATCGGGGTCGTCGCCCCGCACATCGGCCGCTGGTTCTTCGGCACGGTCCTGGACGCGGCCGAGACGGTGTTCAGCGCGGCCGGTTACGACGTACTGCTGTACAACCTGGGTTCGCCGGACGCACGCAAACGCTTCTTCACCAGGCTGCCGGTGCGCAAGCGGGTGGACGCCGTCCTCTCGCTGCTCATCCCCGACCTGGAGGAGGAAGAGGCACTGCGTTCCCTCGGAGTGCCGCTGGCCACCACCGTCGGCGGGGCCCGGGACGGCTTCACCGTGGTCGGCATCGACGACCACGCCGGTGCCACCAGCGCCGTACGACACCTGGTCAACCTCGGTCACCGGCGCATCGGCATGATCTCCGGGGAGAGCGAGCCGCTGCACTGGACCACCCCGATCGCCCGCCGTCAGGGATACCTGGACGTGCTGACCGAGGCAGGCATCGCGCACGACCCGGCGCTGGAGGCGGACGGTGGCTACACCGTCGAGGGCGGCGAGCGGGCGATGACCGAGCTGCTCGCCGTCTCCCGTCCGCCGACCGCGGTGTTCGCCCAGTCCGACGAGATGGCGATGGGCGCGCTGCGTGCCCTGCGCCGGCATCGGCTGAGGGCGCCCGACGACGTGTCCGTGATCGGCTTCGACGACCACGAACTCGCCGAGGTCATCGGCCTGACCACCATCGCCCAGCCGGTGCCGGCGCAGGGCTCGGAGGCCGCCCGGCTGCTGCTGCGGCAGCTCGACGGGCCGGATGCCGAACCGGCGCCGACGGGCCAGGTGCGGATGCCCATCAACCTGGTGCTGCGGGAGACCACCGCCCCGCCGAGCCCCCGAAGTCCCCTGTGAACCCCGGCCGTCCGTCAGGCACCCCCACGGGTCCCTTCGAACCCCACACCCCACCACACCCACACTCCACGCCCGCGCACCCCGAAGCGCCGAGTACCCGAACCTCACCCAGCACGGAGGCACCGTCCATGAACGCCGGAAGCAGAAGGTTCCGTCGCACGGTCTGTACGAGTCTGGCCCTCGCCCTGCCCCTGGTCGGGCTGGCCGCCTGCGGCGGAGGCGGCGGCAGTGACGCCTCCGCCGAGGAGGGCAGCGGCAAGGGGACGATCAGCGTCTGGGCCCACCAGGGTCAGGCGAGCGAGGCCACCGCGCTGCAGAACGCGGTGAAGTCCTTCAACTCGTCGCAGAGCGACATCAAGGCCGAGCTGAAGCTGATCCCCGAGAACGACTACACCAAGACCATCACCGCCACCGGCTCCTCCGAGCTGCCGGACGTGATGGAGTTCGACGGCCCGACCATGGCCAGCTTCGTCTACAACAGCAAACTCGCCCCGCTCGACGACTACGTCTCCGCCAAGACCCTCGACAACGCCACCGACGCCGTCAAGGCGCAGGGCGAGATCGACGGCAAGCACTACGGCCTGGGCATGTTCGACTCCGGCCTCGGCGTGTGGGGCAACAAGAAGCTGCTGGACGCGGCCGGTGTGAAGTACCCGACGGGCCTGTCCGACGACTGGACCGCCGCCGAGTTCACGGCCGCGCTCCGGGCGCTGAAGGCCAAGGACACCGACGGCAAGGTTCTCGATGTCTCCGAGCAGTACGGTCTGGCCTCGGAGTGGGGCACCTACGGCTTCTCCCCGATCGTCTGGTCGGCCGGGGGTGCCCTGCTGAAGGACGGCAAGGCCGAGGGCGCCCTCGACAGCCCGGCGGTGGTCTCGGCGATGAAGACCTTCCAGTCCTGGAAGGCGTACGTCGACGCCAACACCGACGGCAACGCCTTCGCCAAGGGCAGGGTGGCGCTGAGCTGGGTCGGCAACTGGACGTACCCCGCCTACAGCGAGGCCCTCGGCGACGACCTCGTCGTCCTGCCGCTGCCCGACTTCGGCAACGGTCCCAAGACCGGACAGGGCTCCTGGGCCTGGGGCATCGGCGCCGGCACCAAGAACGCCAAGGCCTCGGGCGCCTTCCTGGACTACCTCCTCAACGACACCAACGTCGGCGCGATGACGAAGGCCAACGGCTCCGTCCCGGGCACCAAGTCCACGCTCGCCAAGAGTGAGCTGTACAAGGAGGGCGGTCCGCTCCAGCTCTTCGCCGACCAGCTCGCCAAGCCGTGCGGCGACCGCGACATCAGCGAGTCCTGCGTCGCCGTCACCCGTCCGGTGACCGCCGGATATCCCACGGTCACCGCGAAGTTCTCCCAGGCCCTGAACTCGATCTACAGCGGTACGGATCCGAAGTCGGCCCTGGAGAAGGCCGCCCGCGCCATCGACCAGGACTACTCCGACAACGCCGGCTACAAGATCCCGTAGGAACCGACGGCCGGGGCGGGCACGCGACACGCTGTGCCCGCCCCGTCAGGAAAAGGACCCACACCCGTGAAAACCGTGGAACCCGCGCACCCCGCGGCACCGGGCGCGGCACAGGCCTCCTCCGGGCGGCCGTCCGCAGAGCCCCCGAGGGCGGGGCGCAAGAACCGGGACTGGCTGCACGGACTGCTCATGGCCACCCCGGCCGTCGGCGGGCTGATCGCGTTCGTCGGCATCCCCTTCGGCTACGCCGTCGTACTCTCCTTCTACAACGTGCGGCTCGGCTCCCCGCTGGAGCCCTCGTTCTTCGGCCTGGAGCACTACCGGCGCCTGTTCACCGACCCCGACCAGTCCGGCCCGTTCCTGCGCGCGCTGCTGAACAACCTGACCTTCGCCGCGGTGGTCGTACCGCTGCAGACAGGTCTCGCCCTCGGCCTCGCGATCCTCCTCAACCGTAAGCTCAAGGCCATCGGTCTGTTCCGGTCCCTGTTCTTCATGCCGGTGGTCTTCCCGATGGCACTGGTCGCCGTGGTGTGGCGGCTGATCCTCGCCCGCAGTGAGCAGGGCATGCTCAACTCCCTGCTGGACACGGTGAGTTTCGGCAACTGGGGCGCGTTCGACTGGCTCGGCGACAGTGCCACCGCGATGGCCTCGATCATCGTGCTGTCGGTGTGGCAGGGCGTCGGCTTCCAGATGGTCATCCTGCTGGCCGGCCTTCAGCAGATCCCGGGCGAGCTGTACGAGGCAGCCGAACTGGACCGTGCGGGTCGCCTGCAGCAGTTCCGGCATGTCACCCTGCCCGGCATCCGCGGCACGCTCGTCTTCGTCGCACTGCTGACCTCGGTGATGTCCTTCCGGATCTTCGACCAGGTGTACATCCTCATCCGCGGTGGCGGACTCGCCGAGGACGCCGCCCGCACGGTGATGTACCAGGCCGTCACCACCGCCTTCGACCAGAACAACGTCGGCCAGGCGTCCGCGATCACCGTCGTGTTCTTCCTGATCGTCCTCGTCCTGACGATCGTCCAGCGCCGACTCGTCCGGCCCGACAACGAGGACTGACCGATGGCCATGACCCGCACCCCTGTCCGCCGCGTCCTCGACTACACCGTCCTCGGCGTTCTGGCGTTCGTCTTCGCACTGCCCGCCCTCTACCTGTTCCTGGGCAGCCTCAAGCCGTCCGACGAGGTCCTGAACGGGCTGGCCGGCTTCCTGCCCACCCACCTGTCCTTCGACAACTACTCCGCCGTCCTCGACAGCCTCAACTCCGACAGCACCGGCTACTTCTGGCAGTTCATGGGTGTCTCGGTGCTGCTGGCCTTCGTGGTGGTGACCGGCGGCCTGTTCGTCAACTCGATGGCGGCGTACGGCCTTTCACTGCTGACGGGGCGCGGCAGGCGGGCCCTGTTCACCCTCGTCCTGCTGCTGATGCTCGTCCCGTTCGAGTCGGTGGCCGTCCCGCTCTTCTACATGTTCAACGGCCAGCGCAACACGACCTACATCCAGGCGGTGCCGTTCATCGCCAACGCCTTCTCCGTCTACCAGTTCCACACGTTCTTCCGGCAGATCCCGACGAGCATCGAGGAAGCCGCCCGGCTGGACGGCGCGGGCCCCTGGCGCACCTTCTTCGCGATCATCGTCCCGATGTCGAAGCCGGTGTTCGCCTCGGTCGCGATCCTCACCTTCCTCATCCAGTGGGGCTCCTTCCTGTGGCCGGTCCTGATGGTCTCCGACCCCTCGGTGCGCCCGCTCCCCCTGGAGATCAGTGTCTTCCAGGGCCAACAGCCCCCGGACTGGGGCCAGATCCTCGCCTTCGGCGTCCTGCTCGTCCTGCCCGTGCTGGTGGTCTTCGTCTTCTTCCAGCGCTGGTTCGTCCAAGGCGTGGCCAGCTCCGCGGTCAAGGGCTGAGGTATCGCCGGCGTCTCCCGTCACCGAGCAAACCGGACGCCCGAACGACCGGACCGACCGGACGGGTACGGAACAGCCGGCGCCATGGTGGCCGAGGCCGCCTGCCGGAGGGATGGATCGCCCCTTTCAGCAGGGCGATCCGTCCCCGGTCGACCCCGTCAGGCGTAGGGGTCGAACGTGATGTCGCTCGGCTTGGCCTTGTTGAGGTGGTCGGCGAACTTGGAGTCCTGGAGGGGGAAGTTCGCGTCGCCCCAGTCTGAGGCGTTCAGGGTGTTCCGCAGGCTGGAGGCCAGGTTTTCCCAGGTCAACAGGTTCTCCTGGTGCCAGGCGCCGGTGTCGTTCTCCGGGGTCTCGCCCCACTTGGCGAAGCGGAAGGCGTGGGTGCTCACACCGTCCTTGTGGTAGACGGCTTCAACGCGCTGGCCGCTCATCGGGACATCGGCGATCGGGTGAGTGCTGAAGCCGCCGTGGGCGGAGGCCGACAGGTACGACGGGGTGTCCGCGCCGTCCTTGACCCAGACAACCATGCATTCCCAGTCGTGGCGATGGCCGATGCCCGGGGACGCCTCGTCCTTCTCGAAGTAGCTGGCGTAGATGATCCCGCACCAGCCGTTGTTGCACTTGGCCCGCGAGTACGTGTTGGCAAGGCCGAGGTGACCGTCGCGGCACTCGCCGGTGACCGGGCCGGTCGGCTTGAGGCCTCCGTTGAGGTTGCCCGCGGCGTCGATGGCGGCGGCCGGGTAGCAGCTGTCCGTGTCGTAGTCGTACACGGGCTCGAAGTACTTCTGGAAGGCGGTCGCGTTCTCGGGGAGATTCTGCAGGACGCCTGCGGAGGCGCTGAAAGGCAGGGCGACGGTCAGGACGACGGCGCTGCCGGCGACGGCGGCGGCTCTGGCGAGACGGAAGGTCCGTCCGCTGCTGACGGCTCGGGGCAAGGGGTGCTCCAGTCTTCGATCCGTTCATCCCGGACATGACATCCGGGTCGGGATGGAGACTGACAGGCGAAGCGATCTTTGGAAGGGCTTTCTACCAAACTCACAGCGGCTCTTCACCCAACTGCTCGCGGCGGGATACAGCACGTCTGGTGCTGCGACCTCATAGGTTCGCCGGGTCGGCGGTCGTGGCGGTTGCGTGTGCGGTGACATCCGATCCGACCGCTGGAGGCGCGGTGGCCGAGCCCGTCCGTGTGCGCAGGTTGACCGATCAGGAAGGGCAGAGGCTGCAGCAGACCGTGCGCCGGGGCAGTACGAGCTCGGTGCCCTACCGGCGGGTGATGATGCTGCTGGCCTCGGCCGGCGGGAACCGGGTCCCGGTGATCGCCCAGCTGGTGCAGGCCGACAAGGACACCGTCCGGGATGTGATCCACGCGTTCAACGAGAAGGGCCTGGCCTGCCTGTCTCGGTGGGCGGGAGGCCGTCCCCGCCAACTCAAGTCTGCCGAAGTGGACTTCGTCGTCCAGACGGCCACCACCCGCCCGACCAAGCTCGGCCAGCCCTTCACCCGCTGGTCACTGCGCAAGGTCTTCGCCATGGAACACCCAGGCCGCCCATGTCCGGAACCTGCGCACGTACTTCGACTTCCTGTGGTTCGCGCGAGGCAGGCACGACTGGCGTGATGCGCCCACGGACGACCGGGCGTCGTCGTTCGAGTGGTGGGGCGGTCACCTACGACTGCCATGTCTGCCGGCAGCCCTACGAGCGCCCCGACCTGGCCGCCTGCGCCACGCACGACGCGCCAGTACGGCATCATCGCGTCGAAGGCGCCCTTGAACTGCTGAAGCGACCCACAACTCTCACCGCACCACACGGGCCTCGACCCGGAACCCTGCGGACAGGGACTGTGCGACGGGACTCGACGCCACGTAAGTGGGCAATTTCCGGAATCCCAGCGGCACGCGGTGGCGGTAACCCTCCGGTCGGCTGCCCCAGCCGTCCAGTCATGCCAGCATGGGCAGCTTCGGCCGGCTGACCTGCTGTTTGGGGATTCGGGCCGTCCCGCAGCCGGGGACTACCCGGATGGCCGCGTGGGCCTGAGGCCGGCCGCGCTTCAGTCAGGCAGCAGGACGTCGACCTGCCTGCGGATGTCACGCACGATCTCTTCGACGCTCAAGGCCATGTTCACGCTCACCGCCATGCTGAGGAACGTCACGGCGGACACGATGTGCGCCAGCGTCACGGCGTCGCCCTCCGTGACCCGTTCGTCCCGGCGCAGCGCGGCGGCCATGGCCTCCTCGGTCTGCGCGACGACGGCGAGTGCCGCGCCGTGCCGGGGCTCCTCGGGGTCACCGAAGACCATCTCTCGCAGGTAGGTGCGTCCGTTGTCGATCTGGACGCGGTTGCACTCCACGATCGGCCGGACGATCGCCATCACCGCGTCCAGCACTCCCGGGACGCTCTCGGCGTCCGCCCGGCCCCGCTCAAGCGCTTCGACGTACTTGGCGTTCTGCACAAGCAGGAGGAGTTCGCCCTTGGTCTTGGCGTAGAGGAACAGGGTCCCGGTGCCACATACCGGCCGCGAGCACCTGCCGGCAGCAGCGGGCCCCGGCCACCACCGAAGACACCCCTCCGGCGTGAGCCGCAGCCCTGCCTCCGCCCCCGCGCGAGCCGCCGCCCCAGCCGTCACCGAAGCACCCCCGCGAGCCGCAGCCCCGACCCCTCCGAAGCCCCGAGCCGCAGTTCCGTCCTGTCCGGCCGTGCCCGCAGGTCCGCCCCGTCCCGTTCGGCCGCGCCCGGAGCCCCGGGACCGGTCGGTCCCGGGGCTCCAGTCCACTCCACCTGCCCGCAGCCGACCCGGCCCGGCAGGGGCGTCCGGCGTCAGGCGACGCTCAGGACGATCTTCCCGGTGGTGCGGCCCTGCTCGCCGAGCTCGTGCGCCTTCGCGGCTTCGGCCAGCGGGACGACGGTCTCGACCACGGGCGTGAGCGCGCCCCGCTCAGCCAGGGCGGCGATCTCGCGCAGACCCAGGTGATCGGGCTCGACCAGGATCCACACCGCCCGTACGTGGTCGGGGACGTCGGCGGGGACGTCGTCGGGGCCGGGCAGGGTGATGAGCCGGCCGCCCGGGCGCAGCACCGTCAGGGACCGCTCGGCGTTCTGGCCGCCGAGGCCGTCCAGCACCACGTCCACGTCCCCGACGGCGTCCTCGAAGCGGACCGTGCGGTAGTCGATCACCTCGTCCGCGCCCAGCTGCCGCAGCAGGTCGTGCTTGCCGGCGCTGGCCGTGCCGATGACGTACGCGCCGCGGGCCTTGGCGATCTGCACGGCCAGGTGGCCGACCCCGCCGGCCGCCGCGTGCACCAGCACCCGCTCACCGGCGCGCACCCCGGCGGTGTCCACCAGCGCCTGCCAGGCGGTCAGCGCGGCCAGCGGCAGCGCCGCCGCCTGCACGTGGGTGAGGTTCGCCGGCTTGGGCGCGAGGTGGCGGGCCGGGGCGACGACGTACTCGGCGTAGGCGCCGGCCTGCCGCGGGAACAGCGGCATGCCGTACACCTCGTCCCCGGGGCGGAACATCCCCACGCCCGGCCCGACGGCCTCCACGGTGCCGGAGACGTCCCAGCCGACCGCCGGGACCTCACCCCACTCGATCAGGGCCCCGCTGGCCCGGGTCTTGAAGTCCACCGGGTTCACACCGGCCGCGTGGACCCGCACCAGGACCTCGTTCAGTCCCGGCTCGGGCCGGGCGACCTCACGCTCCACGAGCACTTCCGGTCCGCCCCACTGCTCCACGACCACCGCACGCATGCTGTCCGCCTCACTCTTTTCCGTCTTGATCGGATACCGGCCGCCCGGGCCCTTCCCGGCGCGACGCAGTCCACGATCCGGCACCCGCCCCCACCATGATGTTGGCCGTCTGGCCACTATGTGACAGGATCTGGCCATGAGCGAGACGCAGTGGCCGTGCACCGACCCGAGCGCCGACGCGGCCCGGCGGCACCGCATCGCCGTCCTCGCTCTGCCCGGCGTCCCGCCCTTCGAACTCGGCATCCCCTCCCGCGTCTTCGGCAGCGTCCTGGACGCCGACTCACGCCCGCTGTACGAGGTCACCGTCTGCACCGCCGACGGCGCCCCGGTCCTCAGCGACGCCGGGTTCACCGTGCAGCCCGCGGCCGGTCCCGAGGCCCTGGCCGCCGCGGACACCGTGATCGTCCCGCCCACGCACGCCATGCCCGAGCTGGGCCGCGGCGGCCCGCTGCCGCCCGAGGTCACCGCGGCCATCGCCGGCATCCGGCCCGGCACCCGCATGGTGTCCATCTGCACCGGCTCCTACGTGCTGGCCGCCGCGGGCATCCTCGACGGCCGGCCCGCCACCACGCACTGGAACCTCGCCCCCGAGTTCCGCCGCGCCTACCCCCGCGTCAAGGTCGACGAGGATGTCCTCTTCGTCGACGACGACGACGTCCTGACCTCCGCGGGCGTCGCCGCCGGCGTCGACCTGTGCCTGCACATGATCCGCCGCGACCACGGCGCCGCCGCCGCCAACCGTGCCGCCCGCATGTGCGTCGTCCCACCCTGGCGGGACGGCGGCCAGGCCCAGTACATCGACCGCCCGGTACCCCAACCCACCGTCGCCACCACCACCGCCACCCGCGCCTGGGCCCTGGAACACCTCGGCGAACCCCTCTCCCTGAGCCGCCTGGCCGAGCACGCCCGGATGAGCCTGCGCTCCTTCACCCGCCGCTTCCGCGACGAGGTCGGCATGACCCCCGTGCAGTGGCTCACCGCGCAACGCCTGGAACTGGCCAAGCAGTTGCTGGAGACCACCGACCTGTCCATCGACCTGGTCGCCCACCGCTGCGGCTTCGGCTCCGCCAACTCCCTGCGCGCCCACATGCGCACCGCCTTCGGTGTCTCACCCGCCTCCTACCGCCGCACCTTCCATACCGACGACCTGGTGGAAGCGGGCGTCTGAGGACACATCAGCGCCGCACATACCCGCTCCGCGGGCCGGCCGGGATCCGCCTGATCATCCGCTGCCGGTGCCCCCTCCGGCGGAGGCCAGCGGCATCATCGCCCGCCGGTAGCGCACCGAACTCGTGCTGCCCCGGCGCACGATCTGCTGCGGCTTCTGACCCTCGTGGTCGGTCGGTCCGCGCACACGGACGGGCTCGGCCACCGCGCCTCCAGCGGTCGGATCGGACGTCACCGCACATCCAACCGCCACGACCGCCGACCCGGCGAACCTGAGCGGTCACAGCACTGGGCGCACCGGCGGGACAGGAGGTGTCTCACCGGAGGTGTGCCGGACGGCCGGTCAGTGGGTCAGCCGCTGCCCCGCTTGATCGCCGGGTCACGATGCCTGTCGTCACCCGGTTCCGGCGCGGCGCGGTCCGCGACGGTGGACACCGCCGCGGACCGAACCCAGGGGGTTGGTGGGTCACTCGCCCTGGGCGACCGTGAGGGTGAGGGCCCCGGAGTAGGTGGTGCCCGGGGTGAGGGCCGTGGGGGTGCCGTTCACCGTGAGGGCGAGGGTCTTGCCGGGAGGGGCCTGAACCGTCGCCGTCGCGTCCAGGACCAGGCGTGTCAGGTACGACGTGCCGGTGACCGTCCACCGCGACCCGGCGGCCAGTTTGACGATCACGCCGTTGTTGATCGCGGGCTGCGGGGTGTTGGTGACGTGGTTGATGTGCCGCCACTCGGCCGAGGTGATGGTGGGCACGGCGTGCCGGGACACGGAGGCGGAGACAACTCCCTCGACGCTGCTGCGCCGGAAGGAGAGAATCAGGTTCTTGCCGGTACGCATCGCGTTGTAGAAGTCTCCTGTCAGAGAGATGTCGACGAAGGAGGCACGGGCGTCCGCGGTGTGTTCGGCGGCGGTGTCGAAGCGCGCGTCCATGGCCGGGGCGCCGGCCGGTTCGGTGTACACGCCGGTCATGGAGCCGGGGTCGTCGGTTTCCATGATCTGTACCAGGATGCCGTTGCCGGCGCTCAGTTCGGCGCCCTGGGAGCCGTCCACGACGATCGTGACCCGCTTGCCCTTGTCGAGGAACATCGTCTCGGCGGTGGTGAAGCGGGTGCCACCACCGATCTCCAGCCGGCCGCCGTCGCCGCTGTGCCACATCACGCCGAAGCCGCGGGAGTCGACGACCGACGGCCTGGGTTCGATCGCGTCCAGTTCCTGCTCGGTCAGTCCCAGGAGCAGGTAGCTGTTCATCGTGGCCACGCCCTCGCGGGTACTGTCCGTGAAGCTGATCGCGCCCCCGGTGGAAATGGCGGCGAAGGTGGCCACGTCGAAGTGGGTGCCGAGGAAGATGCCCTGCTGGCCGCTGCCGTCCGCGTAGGTCCCGTAGCCGGAGTCGCCGGTGACGGTGACGGTGGAATTGATCGCGGCCAGCAGCGAGTTGCGTACCGAGTCGGTGGACAGCACACCCCAGGACTCCGAGGAGACGGAGGAGTTGAGGTAGGTGGCCGTGGTGTTCTCGCCGAGGACGTTGGTGGCGCGGACGTTGCCGGACAGTCCGAGCATCCACGGGACCGACATCATGTTCGCGCCGAAGCCCGGCTCGTAGTCGTCGGGCAGCACGCCCTCACGGGTGTGGATGCGGGAGTTCTTGACGATCACGTTGGCGCCGTCACGGGCGATGACGCCGGTGCGCACCACACCCCGGGTCTCGATGTCCGCGCCGTCCACGACCAGCCGGGTGCCCGCACCCGCACCGGTGACGGCGGCACCGTAACTCGCGAAGTCCAGGCGGCCGTTGCCGTCGAATGCGATCCGGGAGTCCGCCAGGGTGTACTGGGCTCCGTCAGCGACGAAGAAGCCGTTGAAGGCCTCGCCCGTGGAGGTCAGGGACACGCTCCTCGCGTGGGCGTCGGTGAGGCTCCCGCCCCGTACGCTCGACAGCACCGAGCTCTCGGTGACGACACCGCCGGCGCCGACGTACACGCCCTGCCGCAGGTGGAAGGTGGCGCCCGCGAAGGACTCCAGGTGCTCGACGGCCGGGGTGAGGACGATGTCGCCGCTGTAGGTGCCGGCGGCGATCACGGTCGTCCAGCCGTAGGTGCCGTCCAGGACGGATCCGGTCTCCACGCCGTCCACGGTCAGGGTCAGGGTGTGCCCCTCCGGGGCGGTGAGCACGGCGCCGTCCTGCACGACGAGTTCGTCGAGCCGGGTGATCTCGGCGACCTCCCAGATCTCGCCGGGGGCGACGGTCCTACGGCCGGCCGCATCGGCCGGTGTCGCCGCGTGGGCGGCGGTCGGCGCGAGCAGCCCGGGTGCCGCGACGACGCCCGCGACGACGAGCAGCGCCCGCACCCGCGACCGCATCGGCACTCCACGCTCCGCGCGGACCGGTTCCATGGTGTGGGGGGTGACTTCAGACATGCGGAACTCCCTTGCGCCCCACAGCGGTTCATGGGGCGATCGGATCGAAGGTTGCTGTGGCGGGGAGTGAATCAGCGACCGTGGAGCCGCAGAAGTGCGTGGCTCCTGTGAATCGGTCTGCCGGCCATGGCCATCCGGCATAGGAGGCATGCCGCATCCCGGCGCGCGGCGAGCACCGTGGCCCGCCGCTCGGAGGGAAGGCGGGGAGGAGCCGGTCCCGGCCCCTCGGTGGCAGTAACACATGGCCTCCTGACCGGAAGGCGGCACGGCCGCCTGTGCGGGCACGACGACGGATGCGAACCGGTCACGCCGATGGCGATTCAAGAGATCATCGAATTCGTCAAAGATTCCGCAAACAACGGAGTCGGGGTGATTCATGCGAGATTCACAGCTGACCCGCGGCAGATGCGATGGATGTCGGCAAGTTCCGCTGCGCGCGCGGAAGTTGGGGTGAGGAGCACGGCGAGACGTACCGAAGGGACGGCCAAGGTCAGCCGGCAGCCTGCGCCGCGTTTCCCGAGCGCCCGAGCGGGGTGGCGGTCGGCTCCCTGGCCGGAAGCACCAGGCGGAACGTGCACCCGGGACCCGTTCCGGCATCGAGTTCGAGGCGGCCACCGTGGCCCCGGGCGATCGCCGTGGCGATGGCGAGGCCGAGGCCGCTGCCGCCGTGGTCACGGGAGCGGGACGGGTCGACGCGGTAGAAGCGCTCGAAGACCCGCTCGGTCTCTTCCGGCGAGAGTCCCGGCCCCTGGTCCACGACCTCGATCACGCAGATCGGTGTGCCCGCGGTCAGCGGCGGTGAGCCGCTGGCCCGGCCGGGGCGGTCGGTGCCCCCTGTACTCGCCTCCGCGCGGGCCGTACCGACGCGTACGTCGACCGGAGTGCCCGGTGGCGTGTGGACGAGCGCGTTGGACAGCAGGTTGTTCACCACTTGGAGCAGACGGTCCGGATCCCCCACCGTCTCCACGACCTCGAGTGCGCGCTCCCCGGCGTCTCCGTTGTCTCCCGCCTGCGGGTCGAGCGGGCTGAGGGTCACCCGGTGCTCACCCCCGCTCCGTACGGCCGCCGCGCTCACCGCGTCGGCCGCGATGGACAGCAGGTCGACGGGGACGGTGCGGTAGGCCGGCTCCTGGTCGAGTCTGGCCAGCAGGAGCAGGTCGTCGACAAGACGGTTCATGCGTTCCGCGTTCCTGGCGACCTGCTCGTCGGCCTCCCGGCGCTGTGCGGCGGGGCGGTCCGGGTGCCGCAGGGCCAGCTGGGCGAAGCCCTGGATGGAGGTGAGGGGCGTACGCAGTTCGTGCCCGGCGTCGGCAACGAAGCGACGCAGCCGGGCCTCCGAGAACTCGCTTTCGCGCAGGGCCTGTTGGAGGCGGTCGAGCATGTCGTTCAGTACGGTTCCGAGGCGGCCGGTCTCCGTGCGCGGGTCGGTGTCGGACAGCCGCACGCTCAGATCCCCCGCGGTGATGTCCTGAGCCGTGTGTTCCATCCTGGTCAGCGGAAGGAGGCCGAGGCGGACAACCCACCGGCCGACGGCGATCAGCCCGACCACGGCCACCGCGAAGACGGCCACATTGAGGGCGAGCAGTTTCGACATGGCCCCCTCCACGGTGTCGAGAGGCAGCGCGACCACGAAGGTGGTGCGGCCGACACCGCCGTCCTTCCACAGCACCCGCCAGTTGCCGTCCCCCGACTCGTCCGGGACGGTGGCCTGCCGCCCCTTTTCCAGGTGGAGTCGGCCGGTGTGCGCCGGGAGCGCCGGGCCGGGCTCCTCCCCGCCGCCGAGGGTTCCCCGCTCCCCGCCCGCGGCGTCGTAGAAGGTGATCCGGAAGTCCGAGGGCAGAGTGACGGTGTCCGGGGCCGGACCGGTGGGCAGTCCGGCCCCGCCGGCGAAGGCTCGGTCCGGGAGGACGAACCCCTGAAGCTGCTGGTCGACCCGGTTGAGCAGCCAGGAGTGCAACACCAGGAACCCGATGGTCTGCGCGGTGAGGACAGCTGTCGCCGCCAGCAGGGTGACGCCCCACACGAGCCGGCCGCTCAGCGATCGGGGGCGACCGCGGATCACTGGTCCGCCCCGGCGCGAGGCAGACGCAGGCAATAGCCCACGCCGCGCACGGTGTGCAGCAGGGGCGGGTCGAAGCGGTCGATCTTGCGGCGCAGGTACTTGACGTACGTCTCCACGATCCGTCCGTCGCCCGCGAAGTCGTACCCCCACACGTGATTGAGGATCTTGGTCTTGCTCACCACCCGGTTGGTGTTCTCCATCAGGTACGTGAGCAGGTTGAACTCGGTCGGAGACAGCGGGATGTACTCGCCGGCCCGGTGCACTTCGTGGGCGTTCTCGTCCAGCTCCAGATCGGCGAAGCGCAGGATGCCGCTGTCGGCGCTCCCGGCGTCCGGCGGACGGTCAGGGTCCGTCCGGCGCAGGATGGCACGGATGCGCAGCAGCACCTCCTCGATGCTGAACGGCTTGGTCACGTAGTCGTCGCCGCCCGCTGTCAGGCCCGCGATGCGGTCGGTGACCTCACCGCGGGCCGTGAGGAACAGCACCGGTGTCCGCACGCCCGCCGCCCGCAGGGTGCGGGTGACCGCGAGGCCGTCCAGGTCGGGCAGCATCACGTCCAGCAGGATGAGGTCCGGGCGGAGGCCCTCGATGTCCCGCAGGGCCTCCTGCCCGGTGGCGGCACCGGCGACCTCGTAGCCCGACAGTCGCAGCGCCGACTCCAGCAGCATGCGGATACCGGGGTCGTCCTCGACCACCAGGAGCCGGTGCGGGGCCGGGGCGGCGGGCGGTTCGGGCATGGTGAGGTGTCGTCCGTTCTGCCGCTGCTGCTACTTGGCGGCGCAGTCGTACAAGGTCGTTCCGGTACGGCCCATGATGCCGCCCGCGGCGGAGTCGCCGTCGTCGGAGCCGCTGGTGCCGCCGTACGCCTCCGCGGGCACCTCGGTGCAGTGCCCGCTGATCCAGGTCGACCGCTGGGAGGCCGCGCCGTCCTCGCCGCCCATCATGGCGCCCGGGCCGCCGGAGGAGCCGGAGCCGAGCACGTAGCGCAGTTCGCCGTCCTTGGTCCACTTCTGCAGCTGCCGCACGGAGGGTGCGTTGTCGGAGCCGCTGAAGCCGCCCATGCCGATGACCGTGGCGTCACTGTCCAGGATGAACGTGGCCGCACCCTGAGCTCCCCCTTCGACCGCGAGGGTGATGCGGTGTCCGTCCGAGTGCTCGGTGGCGAAGTCGAGGATCTTGCGCTGGTCGGCGGTGAGCGTCGTGGCCCCGCCCGGCCCGCCGAAGCCACCTCGGCCGCCCGAGCCGCCACCGGCTCCCGGGAGGGAGGGCATCGAGCCCCCGGCGGATCCCGTGCCGCCACCGCTCCCGCCACTCCCGCCGGGCATCCCGGGCATGTCGGTGGGCATCCCCGAGGGCATGCCTTCGGGGAGTTCACCCGACGCCCCGCCGGGCGTTCCCGACCCGGCTCCGCCGAACCCCTCGGGCAACTCCAGCCCCTCGGGCAGCCTGCCGCCGTTCCCTCCGCCGAACATCGTCGTCGCGGGCCCGGCCATCGGGTTCGCCCCGCCCATCGACGACCCGGACCCGGTCGCGGTCACCGCCCACGCCCCCGGCGCGAGCAGGACCGCCAGCAGCGCACCGCCCAGGGCGACCGGGACCAGCCGCACCGCCCGCCCCGCGGCGATCAGCAGTCCGACGGCGATCAGCCCCACCAGGAGTACGACCCAGGCCAGCCACCCGTGCCAGGACGGCACCCTGCGGATCACGACAACAGCCCAGCTGACGGTGACCAGCACGGTCCCGGCACCGGCGGGCAGCGCCCAGCGCGCCCCGGCACGGTGGGCGCGCACCAGCGCCGTCGCCAGTCCCGCGGTCAACGCCGCGACAGCAGGGGCGAGTTGAGTGGTGTAGTACGGGTGGAAGATTCCCTCCTGGGTGGAGAACACGAGCCCGCACACCAGCAGCCAGGTCCCCCACAGCACCCATCCCGAACCCGCCAGGGCCTCACCCGCCGAGCCGCTGCCGCGCCGACGCAGCACCGCACCGGTCACCGCGACGGCCATCGCCACGAGGCTCACCGGCAGCAGCCAGCTGATCTGGCCCGCCACCTGGTCGTTGAACAGCCGCAGCAGCCCGGCCTCGCCACCGAAGCCGCCGGCGAAGTTGCCCATGCCGCCACCGCCACCGCCCGCGCTCTCGCCGAAGACCCGGCCGAGCCCGTTGTAGCCGGTCACCAGGTCCCAGGCGCCGCCGTCGGTGCTGCCGCCGATGTACGGCTTCTCACCGGGCCACCAGGCGACCATCAGCACCCACCACAGCGAGGACACCGCGCACACCGCACCGGCGGTCAGCAACTGCCCGGCCCGCGTGAGCCAGGTCCCCCGCGCGCCCACCAGCCAGGCCGCCGCGAGAGCCGGCAGCACCATCCAGGCCGCCATCATCTTGGTGAGGAATCCGCAGCCGACCAGGAACCCGCTCGCGCACAGCCACCAGGTGGTGCGCCGGCCCGAGTCGGTCTGCAGGGCGCGGGTCAGCGCATAGGCGGCGGCGACCAGGAACAGCACCAGCAGCGTGTCGGGGTTGTTGTCGCGGTTGATGGCGACGGTGATCGGCGTCAGTGTCATCACCAGGGCGGCGAGCAGTGCCGCGCCCTCGCCCGCCCACCGCCGGACCGTGCGGTGCAGCACGAACACGCCGGCGACACCCTCCACGACCTGGGGCAGGATCAGCGCCCACCCGTGCATCCCGAAGATCTTGCTGCTGAGGACCTGCGGCCAGAGCGCGGCCGGTGGCTTGTCGACCGTGACGACCCCGGCCGGGTCGAAGGAGCCGAACAGGAAGTTGGTCCAGTCACGGCCCATCGACTTCACGGCGGCCGAGTAGTAGCTGTTGCCCCAGCCGAGCGAGCCGAGGGCCCAGCCGTACAGCAGCGCGGACAGGAGCAGGATCGCGCCCAGGGCGACCGGGGCCGCCCAGGGTGGCAGGGCACGGCTAGTGACGGGGAGACGCAGGACGGGGGCCGCGTGCGTCTCGGTGGTGGGGGTCATGGTGGGGTTCGCTCTCGGGGAGTAGGGGTCAGGACGAGCGACGGCGGAAAACGGCCAGTCGCAGCACCAGGAAGCGGAGGGTTGTCACCAGGACCGAGGAGGCGGCGAGGACGAGTGTCTCGGCAGCCGCCGAGGCGTCCGGCACGGCGTCGCGGAACATCAGGACCGCTGCCGAGGTGGTGAGATAGCCGATGACGAACAGGGCACCGGCGCCCAGGTGCGCCCGTCCCGCCCCGACACCGTCCGCGGAGTAGCGGAAGGTGAGGCGACGGTTGGCCTCGGTGTTCAGCAGGGTGAGCACGAGGAGCGAGACGAAGTTGGCCGCGACGGGCTGCCACCAGCCGCGCAGCAGCCAGTACAGAAGAGCCTGTCCGGCGGTCGAAGCGATGCCGATGAGGACGAAGCAGCCGATCTGCCAGGCGAGTTGGGAGCGCGCGGCATCCGGGGCGAGGACGGCGTCCGGGTGCTCGGCGGCGGGTTGGGGGCGGCGCGGCACCGGGACACGGGCGGCGCCCGACGCCTTGAGCCTGGCCATGCGCCACAGTCCCTTGAGGTCGTCGGTAGCCGTGCCGACCACGTCCACCCGGGTGTCGACGTCCTCCACCCAGTCGACGGCGACCTCATGGATGCGCAGGCCGTTGTGCTCGGCGAGCAGCAGCAGTTCGGTGTCGAAGAACCAGGCGTCGTCCTCGGTCCTGGCCAGCAGCGGGCGCAGCACGTCGGTGCGGGCGGCCTTGAACCCGCATTGGGCGTCACTGAACCGGGCGCCGTGGGTGAGCCGGATCAACGCGTTGTAGCAGCGGGAGATCAGCTCGCGGCGCGGGCCGCGCACGGTGCGGGCGCCCGGGGCGAGGCGGCTGCCGATGGCGAGATCGGAGTGCCCGCTGGCCAGCGGGGCGATCAGCGGGAGCAGTCCGTCCAGACCGGTGGACAGGTCGACGTCCATGTAGACGACGATGTCCGCGTCGCTCATGGCCCAGACGGTGCGCAGCGCGAGGCCCCGGCCTTTGCGGTCGAGATGGAAGACGCCGACACCGGGCAGTTCCTCGGACAGCTCGCGGGCCACGTCGAGGGTGCTGTCGACACTGGCGTTGTCCGCCACGGTGATCCGCCAGGGGTACGGCAACTGGTCACGCAGTCGGGCATGGAGGGTGCGGATGCAGCCGGGCAGCGCCCGTTCCTCGTTGTAGACGGGTATGACGATCTCGACGGTCGGCGTGTGCGTGGTGGTCGAGCCAGGGACATCGGCCCGCGACGCCGACTGGAAACGCCGGGCCATGGGCGGAGTGCTGCTGGTGTGCGTCATGGATTCCTCGAGCGGTGGGGGTCGGTGGGGCGGCTCCCGGTCGCGCCCACGCCCTCCGGGTGCGCCGGGATCGACTCTGACCGGCGTGCCAGGGGAATCGCGGGGAGAAAGCTGGGAGTTGACGGGGAGTCCGCTGTCAATCCGCCCGCCGGCAGGCGGCGGAAGACATCGCCGATCCTTGCCGTGCGACCTGGGAAGCCGAGGTCAGCAACCCGGGAACCCGCCGAGAGGATGCTGTGGAACCACCGCCGGACGACAACCGGCACCGCCGCCGATGCCCCGCGGGCCCTCGCCGTTTCCCGGCACTCGGCCGGCCGGGGGCATTGTCAGTGGTGGCAGGCAGGATGACGGGTATGACAACACCAGCTGCAGTGATCGTGGACGCCGCCGCCTACGCGCAGGCGGTCGAGGACGCGACAAAGGCGTCGGCCGCCTACTACACGGGCGGCACCTCCGTGCTGGACGACGACGCCTACGACCGGCTGGTGCGCGGTATCGCGGCGTGGGAGGCCGGTCATCCCGAGGAGGTGCTGCCCGAGTCGCCGACCGGGAAGGTCGCCGGCGGCGCCGTCGACGGGGATGTCCCGCACACGACCGCGATGCTGAGCCTGGACAACGTGTTCTCCCCCGAGGAGTTCACCGCCTGGACGACGTCGCTGGCCCGGCGTATCGACCGCGACGTCACGCGCTTCAGTGTCGAACCGAAGCTCGACGGTCTCGCGATCGCCGCCCGTTACACCCGGGGCCGCCTCACCCAGCTGGTCACGCGCGGCGACGGAACGGCCGGGGAGGACGTCTCGCACGCCATCGGCACCGTCGAAGGCCTGCCGACCGAGCTCGCCGAACCGTTGACGGTGGAAGTGCGCGGCGAAGTCCTCATGACCAACGCCCAGTTCGAGTACGCGAACACCGCGCGGACGGCGCACGGCGGACCGCCGTTCGCGAACCCGCGCGGCGCCTCGGCAGGCACCCTGCGCGCCAAGGACCGCCCGTACACCGTGCCGATGACGTTCTTCGGGTACGGACTGCTCGCCACGCCCGGCACCGGGTCGGCGCTGACCGTGCGCCTGGGCGAGCTCGCGCACAGCGACCTGATGACGCTGGCCGGCGACCTCGGGGTGAACACCACAGCGACCACCGCCGTGCCCGGCGTCACCGTCGGCACCGTCGAGGAGGTGCTGACCCGCGTGAAGGAAATCGCCGCGCTGCGGGCGGAGTTGCCGTTCGGGATCGACGGGATCGTCATCAAGGCCGACCTCGCCGCCGATCAGCGGACCGCCGGATCGGGGTCGAGGGCCCCTCGCTGGGCGATCGCCTACAAACTCCCCGCCGTGGAGAAGATCACCCGGCTGCTGGCGGTGGAGTGGAACGTGGGCCGCACCGGGATCATCGCGCCGCGCGGCGTGCTGGAACCGGTCGAGATCGACGGCGCCACCATCACCTACGCGACGCTCCACAATCCCGGCGACATCACCCGCCGTGACCTGCGTCTGGGCGATCACGTCATGGTTCATCGCGCCGGCGACGTCATCCCCCGCGTCGAAGCCCCTGTCGCCCACCTGCGCACCGGGGACGAGCAGCCCATCGTCTTCCCCGAGGTGTGTCCCCGCTGCGGAGCCGGCATCGACACGAGCGAGCAGCGCTGGCGGTGCGAGAACGGCCGTAACTGCCATCTGGTGGCCGCGCTCTCCTACGCCGCCGGGCGCGACCAGCTCGACATCGAAGGCCTCGGCCACACCCGCGTCGTCCAGCTCGTCGACGCCGGCCTGGTGAAGGATCTCGCCGGCCTGTTCGCCCTCACACGGGAGCAGTTGCTGGGCCTGGAACGGATGGGTGAGACGAGTACGGACAATCTCCTCGCGGCGATCGTCGCGGCGAAGCGGCAGCCGCTGTCGCGGGTGCTGTGCGCGCTCGGGGTACGCGGCACCGGACGTTCGATGTCCCGCCGTATCGCCCGGCACTTCGCCACCATGGACAACATCCGCGCCGCCGACGCCGACGCGATGCGGCAGGTGGAGGGCATCGGTACCGAGAAGGCCCCTTCCATCGTCGCCGAACTGGCCGAACTCGCCCCCCTCATCGACGAACTCGCCGCGACCGGGGTGAACATGGCCGAGCCCGGCGCCACCCCGCCCGCTCCCGGGGCCGACGGTGCCGGTGGCAGTGCCGAGGACGCCGAGCCGACGGGTGGGCCGCTGACCGGGATGTCGGTCGTGGTGACCGGAGCGTTCCCTGTCAAGTCCTTCTGTTCAGTCAGAGCGGCTGCGTGACGGGAGCATAGTTGTCAGGGCACGGCTCAATACTGTTCCGGACGCCTACGTGCTCGCCACGCGCGCGTTGACCGATGGCCGGGCGGGAAGGTCGTAGAAATGCGGCATGTGCGCTAAAAGGTCGCCACCCGTCGGGCCGCCTCCTCGGCCACATGGCGTCTGGCGCGGGCAACGACGCTGTGCGTGTACGCGGAAGCCCTGGGCGCAAGGAGATGCGAAGGGGTGTCTATCCGTCAATTAGCGGCCACTCTAGCCGGGTTGGGGGCGATCGGCGCATCCGCGACCGTTAGCGGCTAGAGTGCGTTGATCGGTGTGTCGACGTGCGGCCCGGTGCCGTGCGACGCCAGGGGGAGGCACATGTCTGGCTTGCCGGGAAGTAGCGGCGGCGAGTCGCTCGGGGTGTTGACGCATTGTGGTGTTAAGCCGATTCCAGAGCAGTCGCCAGCCGTTCTAGCTCTAGCCGGGGCCGGCCTGCGCAGCCCATCCATCGACATACGGCGTGCCCTCGCGGTAGGACTAATGCACCGCTCCTACCTCTACGAACATCAGGCAGAGTACAAGGACCTGACGGTCGGCGTCCTGAGTTCACTTGAAGTCGTGGGTACTACCTTTGTGTCGCGGGAGATGGCGTCGATCGCTTACCCGTCCTTCGCCTCAGATTCGGCAGGGAAGCTTAGCCACCGCGTAGCGGGAGCGCGCGCAAAACTGGCTGACTGGGCGGGCAGGCAGACGTGGCTAAGGCAGTCGTGCTTGCTCAGCGTGGGGCTCGTAGATGAGACCATTCTGCCTCCGAAGGTGTCCGCCGCCCTACTCACTCAGACAGTTGGCGTGCTGCACTTGGCAGGCCAGTCTGACGTTGCTCGATCGTTGCTGCACGAGTTGACACGCAGTGTCCTGGCAGCCTCCGGAGCTGATCCCAATTGGAATGAAATCCTCAGCAAAGAGCTACAAGGGCACGTGCTCAGCCGCAGGGAGACGGCAGCGGGCCCGGTCCACGCACTGACGCACAAGGTTTCCCTTGAGGATTCAAGGGGACGCTGCGCAGAAGGCTGCGGAAGAAGCAAGCGGGCCGCGTCTTCCCTTGCCGCTTACAACTTCCTTGTCCAGCACCATCCGGCGAGTGTTCAGCGTGCACAGATCTCCAGTCCTGCAAACGCCGTTCAGCCCACGAGTGACCTACCTGAGAAGAGTGAACACCGCCAAATTGTGGCTCGCGTACAGAAACTTTTCGGACTTTCAGGCTCGGCTCGACCGCTTTTGTCCCAGGCTCTCATGCACTCCTCCTGGTGCTACGAGAAGGGCTACTGGATAACTCGGGCGAGACAGCGAGACAACACGACTTTGGCATTCTTGGGTTCGCAGGTGCTGAACTTCGAGAGTGCGCGTACGCAAGCCCTCCGTGCACTCTCAACCCCTCCGAGTGATCTGGCTGTCAAGACGGTGCCCAACGATTGGGTCGCTGAGGCGTTCGAGCGGAGCGGCATAAGCTCTGGCTTGCTGTTAGGTACAGGCCAAGAGCAAGTCGGAGTCAGCACAGACATCGCCGCCACCGCTTTCCAGGCTGTCATCGGCGCTGTCTACGCCTCAAAGGAATACCCGGACACGATTGGACCTATTTGGCCTGCCGAGTGGGAGGGGGCATGGCACACGTTGGTGGCTGATACGTCGGCCTTGGATCCCTCCTCGGCACTCGAGCGCTGGTGCTCCGCAGCTTTCCTCACTCTGAGCTTTGATGACGTCGTCATCGGACCCGACCATGACCGACGCTTCTGGTCAACCGTTACCATCACAAGCGCGCCTTTGGGTGCCGAGCTGCGTCTGCAAGGACATTACTCGGGCACATCAAGGAAGAAGGGGCGGCAGCAAGCTGCTGCCCGTGTTTTGCGTGTCTTCGAGGCGCTGGCGCAACCTCGGCCAGCCCAGGAACTGCCCGAGGCGTCACAACAAGATCGAGAGCTGGCTCGCCTGGTACTCCAGCATTTGACCCACCTCGCTCAGACCGGCGACAGCTTCCCCGTTAAGTGGCGTACTCATCGATTCTTCGGTCTGCACTTGGCCGGCACCCCCGAGGTGCTGGCGAAATGGGCAGCCGATGCCGATGAAATTCTGGGAAGCAATTTCAGTAGAAGTATCGATGCCGGCGAACTAACGAAGACATTTCGACGTGCTTACGAAGCCTCAGAAGCTCCAGCTGCGCGCACCCCAGACGACGAGCTCGCCGACGTCCTGAATCTTATCGATCAAGTGGAGGACCCCGCAGCGATCGACGCAGCACTTCTTAGGCACCTCACTCTTCTGTGTGCCCTCTATCGAGTCTACGGTAGCGACCCAGAACCGGTTCGATTGAGGGAGTTGGTATCTGACTGGGAACTTCTCCATCGTGGCCATCTCGAGGTTACTGAGAAGCACCTGCAGGGTGATGCGGTGATAGCCAGCCGTGAACGGGCCGTCTTGGACGCCGCGATCGAAGCGGTTCTTCACGACGGGGCCCGGGTCACCGTAACCCCATTGGACACACACCCGTTTAAGGTGGGGATTAGTGGCGGCATCGAGCATACTAATAGCCGATATGGGGCGCTAGAGCGTTTCTGCACCCTCTGGTCGCAGGTCACCCCCACGACGCGCCTGACTGCCACCCAGTTCGGACTGGAGGTCGTCATCAACTATCCCGACCTGCCAGCCAAGTTCGGGCCGCTAACCTCCGCGGCCTTCCTCTTGCTCCGTCCGCCCGCCGACCCTCTGGCCCAGTCCATCGCCGATCTACTCCATGACATCAAGAATCAGGTGAGCGCGGCGCGGGTCGCCGAGGGAATGCCGGCCACGACGCGGACGGGCAAGCTACGAAATCAGGTCACGGCTAGCGAGCACCTCGACCAAGCCCAAGCCCAAGCCAAGCAGCTACGAGTGGCTGCATCGCTGTGGGACGACCAAACCTCCCATGCCTTGGAGCTGGGATCCTTCTTGCACGCGTTCACCGGGGCCGTCCTCGCCGACACCCCGAAGACGGTGTCGATAAACAGCCCGCAAGCTTCTAGGGAAGCACACGTTGACATCAGCGAAGCCGCTCTGCGCTCTGTTCTCAACAACCTCATTAAGAACGCGCTCGAGGCGATGAACAACGTCGGCTACCTCACGATCGCGTGGTCCGCCACAGCGGAAGAAGCCGTCATTTTGGTTTCCGACGACGGGCCGGGGCTAGCCCCAAGCGTCGCCATTGCCCTCACGAGTAGATCGCGAATTCATAGCACTAAACAAGGGGGTAACGGGCTGGGCCTCCTCGGCGCTCAGACCCTGCTGCATCGTCGGGGCGGCCAACTGATTCCTACCCCATCCGATGTCGGCACAACCTGGACAATCAAGCTTCCACTGACCACACCCGAACTAACGGAGACTTCGTGATCACCACGCTGTCTGGCACCCGAATCCTCGTCGCCGATGACCAGCCCGACGTCGCACGCACATTCTGTAGCTCTCTCCGGGCGGCTGGAGCCAAGATCCAGCATGTGGCCGATGGCCAAGCAGCATGGGATGCGATTTGTTCTCAACCCTTCGACCTGATGCTAGTCGACATGAAGATGCCCCCGGAAGAATGGGGCGGCCTGTGGCTCCTTGAGCAACTAGCTAATGCTCAAAACCACATTCCGGTGCTCGTCCTGTCTGGAGAAGGCGGTAAACCGCAGGTTATTAAAGCTATGCGTCTTGGCGCCGCTGACTGGGTTGACAAGGACAGCGCCGCAGAACAGCTCCATCCCGCATGTACCAAGCTCCTCACTGAAGCTAACGCCGCAGCCCTCCAGAATGCGGCAGAACAACTTCCGACTCCCCTTGCGTACCGCTTTGCACGCTACCTGCGAGCCACGACCACTGACACTCAGGTCAGCGAAGGTCTCCATACGATCGAGGCGATTCTGCGGTTCGCCTCATGTATCGGCATGGCCGCTTCTCGACCTCACCCCATCCCCGGCCTTGCTATGAGTAAGCTGCACAGGCCCAGCATGGGAACGTGGCGTGATATCGCCTTTTCCCTGGGCCGACAGGCCGAAACCAACGCAACAGCCAAGCGGACCGTCCAAGCCCTCGCACCGGACACTCCTTCTCGCACCACCGTGGACGCCCTGGTGAAGCTCCGCAACGACATCTTCCACGGCCGCGCAACACCCAAGAACTCGGACCGGGACACGATCGACTGGTTGCTGCGCTGCTTCGCTCACCGTGCGACCACTACCCTCAGACTGGGCCTCACGGTAGCGACGAGTATGCGCTTCGACGGCGCCGCCTACACAGTCGATACTCTTCTCGTGCGCGGCACAGCCACTCCGCAACCCGCCACCCATCACGTCGACCGCCCCATCGTCGATGGGACCATCCTGCTCGTAGATGAAACTGACTCCTTCCCGGACTTGACTCCCTTGTTCGCGTCGGTGACGTCGCCTGCGGGGGAGGTGCGCTGTGTGCAGTTCGACGGCATCCTCGACCGTACCGATTCAGACGGGCATCCCGTCGTCAAGTACGCCTCCGGCGATGGCAGGGATGGTGAGCTTCTGAACCTTCCCGCCGCAATAACTTGGCCAGCCGCTCATCAGTGGACGACATCTCCCTAAGATCGCATTCGTGGCGTCCGTCCAGCTTGGCGGTAATGTCTGTGTAGTCTGATGGCATCGAGCTGTGTCCGCTGAGGAGCGCCGTACCATCTGCGGGCGGACCATCGACCGACTTTCTCCAACACTTCCCCCGGATCGATGCCGGATCTCGTTGCCACCGAGCCCAGGACACCTGTCACGAAGCCTTCCGATTTACAAATCTCGGCTCGGCATTGGGGTGACGTTATTGGGCAGCGCTGCTGGTCGGCCGTATCTGCTCTCTTGGTAGGTCAGGACGGCGGTGGCGAGGACCAGTTGTTCGGCGCGACGCCAGGCCTCGGCTTCTGAGTCGCGGGCAGCTTTCAGACTCGCCTTGAGTCTTCCGACGTCCTGGCGCAAACGCTTCTCGACTTCTGGGGGCTGGTGCGTCTCAGTGCGCACACGGGCGTAGAACTCTTCCTTGAGGTCGACGTGGCGCTTCTGAAGGGCCATGCGGTGTACGTCGGCCTCAATTGCCAGGGCGACAGCGGTGAGGCTGCCGTCGGAGCGGGTGGGCTTGCCGGCCAGGAGCCGGTCGATGGCGTCGCGGATGCGGGCGCGTTCATCCTGGTGCTGATCGTTCATGTGAGGACTTCCTCGGCGGGCTTGGCGGTGGCGTCGTGGGCGTCGGCGATGCCTCGGAGTCGGTTCGCGTTGCTTCGGAGCCGGTCGCCGATGGGTTTGGGCGTGTGAGCGGCCTGGCGGTCGAGGTAGTCGGCGCGGTCCCGCAAGGCGTGGGCGTGGGCATCGGTGCGGACTGCGTTGCCGCAGCCGAGCTGGCAGGCGAACTGGATGGGGGCGGTCGCCCCCGGTTCCGGGTCACACAGGGCCGTATCTCGCTTGAAAGCGCAGATCAGGAACGAGTCGGGGTTGTCGAACAGGACGATCCCGTCACGCGCGAGGAACTTCGCGGCCTTCGTGGCGGCCTGTCGGGTGGTCAGAGTCCCTTCGAAGCGCGGGGCTTTGAGGGCTCCAGTGAGAGCGCGTCGGGCCGCCTGGCCGGAGATCTTCTCCCCGGCTGCGGTCCGGCCCAGCAGGCTCGCGGCGGTGTCGGCGGCCGCACGCACCGTCTCGATATCGAGGACACCGTGGACACCGGGACGGCCGCGGTCGCCGTAGCCGGTGGAGGTCCGGGCGTCGAGGACCGCGCGCATGTGACCGTATTGGACGGCGAGCGCGACCAGCCCGCCGGGTCGACGGGCGATGTGCCAGGCCAGGGTGCGACGGAAGCGTGCCAGCCCGATCGCCCCGAGCGGGTCCGGCGGGATCACCCTCTGCGGCAGGCCGTGCCCGTCTGCCTCCCGGTTCGCCCAGGCCACGAAGTCCTCGACCCGCCTGGCCAGGCTCTCGGCCCTCAGAGCGCCTCGGAAGGGGCGCCGGCTGGCGAAGTCCTGGTGGGCGGAGCTCAGGAGGAGCTCACCGACCGGGACCATGCGCTCAAGGACACGGATGGCGCGTACCACGGGCTCGATGGCCACCCAGGGGACTTCGCGCTCCTCGCCGGCCGAGACGTGGTTGCCGTCGTCGTCGGTGACGTTCTTGTAGTGGTGGCTGTAGATCAGGTGCCGTGGTGTGGTGCCGTCCGGGTTCTGTTCCGGGTTGGGGCAGCAGCCGGACCGCAGCCCCTGGACCTCCTGCGGACGCATCCCGGTCAGATACAAGATCACGATGGTGGCGGCGGCGGCGAGACAGCGCATCAGCACGGGGGCCTCGTCGAAGTCGATGTAATCCTTCCAGGGCCGGCCCTCGATCCGGCCTGTGATAGGGACCTCGAGCGGGCAGGGCCCCGGTCTCTGGGCGGCCAGCCGGGTCAGGCCGTGCTTGACGGCGAACCTGTCCACCTGCTTCAAGCTGGCTCCGGTGGTCGCGGCGATGAACGTGCGAGCCAGCGTGACCCTGCCGCGGTCGCCGACGGTGGCGGGCAGGAGGTCGTCGTCGCGGGCGCCGAGCGGCAGCAGGTAGGCCTCGAGGGCCGCGCGGCTGGCAGGGGTGCCTTTAGTGGCCTCCGCGCGGGCAGTCAGGCGGCGCCGCTCGGCCCAGGCAGCCAAGATGTCGTCGGCCAGGTCCTCGACCATGAAGATCGCCCAGGTCAGCAGCGGGCCGATAACTGTCTCGTTCAGTGGCTCGGTCTGGTTCTCCCCTCCGCCGGTGCTGGCCTCCTCGGGCAGGTAGTCGTCGACGCCCTCGACGTCCCAGGGCGGCCGACCGATACCCGACGGGCGCGCACTGAGCTGGTCGAATGCCCACAAGTCCGACAGCTGGCCGAGGATCCTCCTGGCGTGGTCGCGGCTGCAGCCGCTGAAGGTTCGCTCGGTGGCGTATGCCCGCCAGTGCTCGGGGGTGCAATCGCCCAGACGGGTGATGTCCCGCTTGTGGAGCCAGCGAGCCAGCCTCAGCCACTCCAGAAAGCTGTGCCGCATCACTGGCGCGCTGTCCCGCGTGCGCGTGGCCCGGCTGCGCGACTGCACGTAGGTGGGCCGCAGTTCCCCGTTGAGCATGGTCCAGGTGACGAGCTTCAGTTCGTCCCGCAGGCCACCCGGGCAGTTCTTCCAGTAGAGACAGTGGATCTTACTTCCGGGAGTGTCGATGAGTGGCCCCATCGGCCAAATATCATCCTGGTAGTGGGAGTTGGGGTGCTTGTTGCCGGAGCTAATCCAACACGACAGGATGCCTGGGCTGTCCGGGACGGGCATCGGAAGCACGTATGGGTCGGCCTCGGCGGCAAGGAGCGTGGTCACGGGGCGAGCTGTCCCTTCAACAGGAGATCGACGATGGTGCGGTCCGCGCCCGTGACACGGGCCAGGGCGGCGTCCCAGACGAGGGAGCTGACCTTGTCGCGCAGGTCCTCCAGCCGCTGCAGGTGGTTGTCCCAGCGCCCGCGCCACATCTCCTCAGGCCATGCGGAGTGCAGTGCCGTCAACTGCTGGTGCAGGTGGGCGAGGCGTGGGTGGTGGCCGGTGTGAACCCGCGAGTTCGGGCAGGCCAGACAGAGCAGGAAGTCCGCCCCGCAGCCCCCAGCCGGAGCGGGCCATGGGCTGGTCTCCTCGTCCGCGCAGTCCGTGGTAGCGGTCTCCTGGTGGCCGGGGTCGGCAGCGTTGGTCAGCCGACCCTTGAAAGTGGTGTCGCGGGCCCGCTGCAGGGCCTCCTCGGCACCGGCTGCGATCACGCTCCGGGCTGCCTTCTGGACGTTCTTGTCGGGCAGCACGTAGACGCTCTCGTGCGTGCCTCGGCTGTGCTGGAGCGGTCGGCCTTCCTGGGTCACAGTGGTGCGGCGGCTGCGTTGGAAGGGGGACCCGCCCAGCCCGTGGGACCGCCCCCACCGCTTCCCGTCGTCGTAGGAGACTCCGAAGGCCAGGGGGCCGACCCGGGGTGGCCGGTCCAGGTCGTTGACCGCCATGCTGGGTTGCTGGCTGCGGGCGACCATGAGTAGATCGATGCCCGGTGCCAGGCGGGCGGCCAGCGCGCGGCCGTGTGCGGTGGCCTCCAGGGCCTTGGTGACCAGTCGGCCCGGTGAGTCCGCGCCGGAGTCGGTGATGTTCTCCATGGAGAACCACCGCCCGCCCCCGGCTCGCCGCTTCTCGACCTGCACCTGGTAGGTGATGGTCCTCGCCTCTCCGGCGGACGGCGTCCTGACCGGAACGGGAACGCGGTCGAACATCGAGAGGTTCCAGGCGAAACGGTCGGTCAACATCACTGCCAGCGCGGTCAGTTCCTGCCGCGTCAGAAAGAGCCGGCCCCACGTCACCAATGCTCCTGCCCCGCCCAGCAAAGCAGTGTTCGTCACCGATGACTGGCCGCTGGCGTGCACCGTGCGCGGGACGTCACCGGTCTTCGCCAGGTGATCCAGGATCGCTCCGATCCTTCCCTCGCGGCTTCGCTCCGTGAACTCTGCTGCCTGCCATTGCTCCAGTAGGAACGTGTTCTCCCGGATCCGCAGCAGCGCAGCCCGGAACTGCCGCTCCGCCGCCAACACCATCCGCTCCCGCTCCGGCCCCTCATACGACTGTTTGCTCGGCCCTCGGCTCGGAACACGCCGGGCAAGTTCCTCCGCGGCCAGGCCGACCGCCAGCCGCCGGTCCCGCTTCAGAAGTGTCCGCATCTGTGTCATGGAGTTGCGGCCACCGGCGGTCTCCTTGTGGTTGTTTCGCCATAGCCGCAGCGTGGCCGAGGTCAACTCGTCCAAGTCCTGAGCCGGGTGACCCTGCGCATCGAGAAACCGGTCGAATGCAAGAACCGAGTTCCAGTACGAATTCGCGCTAGCGTGGCCGGTCCAGGTCCGGGACTGGGCGGCGAAGGTCCTCGCCAGCGAGTGCTGCATGGGCACCGGCACCTTCAGTTCACCGAAGTCGAAAACCCGCGCATGTCCGCCTTTGTTGATCACCGTCACCTCGAGCCCGTCCGGGGCCAGCCGTGGAGTGGCCTGGAACTCCGCCGGCGGCATGACCGCCCGGTGCCCGCTTCCCCGCCCGCGCCCGCTCACAGCGCTTCCTGTGTGACCGGCCGTGCATCGACCAGCACGTCGATGTCCTGGATCCCCGCCGATGCCTTCGCCAGCTGCGCAAACAGGCTGACCATGTCCCTCGCGTCCTCGTCGTCCCTGCGCCCGCCCACGTCGCGATCCGCATCGAGCGCCAGGATCGATTCCAACTGTAGGTGCGTCACCGGCGTCAGGTAGTGCTCCCGCGTCGTCTCCACGTCCCGGTGCCCCAACAGTGTCTTCACCAGCCACCACGGGTCCCCGTACAACTGGGCGAAATCCCGCCGCTCGGCCGGCGTCAGACCGTACTTCCGGTCCATCAGCTCGTTCAGCGTGATCAGCATGTAGAGCGCGAACGAATGCCGAGTGGAGTGAGGCGTCGCGTACGGCACCTTCCCGCGGACCTCCGGCAGCCTCAGACAGCGCTTCGCCTCCCGTTCCTGCTGCGTCAGCAGCGTGCGCTCGCACTGCTTGTTCGCCAGCCTGAACACGGCGTTCCAGCGGTCCGGAAGCATCGGCAGGCCCTGCTCGGTCAACCACAACCACGCCGGCTCCGGACCCTCCGGCCCCTCGGTGAACAGCCATTGCCGCTCACGCCAGTCCAGCAGGGCCAACTCACGCTGCCCCTCCACCCCGTCGCGGTCCACCCAGTGCACCACCGGAGACAGCTCCCGCGTCACCCCGGTCACCAGCCGCAGCTGCGACAGTTTCTCGTAACGGCCCTGTTCCCTGGCCCGCTGCACTGCCCAAGCCCGCTCCGACTCCATGTAGGAGCTGACCTGCCGCACCGAATCCACCGACGCGTAGAAGGTACGAACCCTCTTCGACCGCGACAGCGCCTTCGCGACCCGGCCGTGGCAGTACCGCCCGTGACGCAGCACCTGCGACGGCACCTCGAATGTCAGCAGCCCCCCGCACTCCTGCCGGCGAAGCCCCGAGCTCAGCATGAACTGCACGAACGAGGTGTTCCGCAGCTCCGTCCGCGCGTCCCACCCTGGCAGCGGTGACCCGTCCCGGGCCAGGCCCCGAAGCCCCAGGTCCTGCCATAAGCCCCACGTCCGCGGTGTCAGCCACGACACCCGTGAACTGCGAGCGTCCGCCGCCCGGTCTTCCGCCCGGCTCGCGTCCACCGGCAGCGGCGACACTTTCCCCCACTTGTAGAGCTTGGTCAGCGCTGCCGCCTCGCGGTTCCACTTCGTGCCGCCCACCCGGACCGGATTGAGCGGTGACCTGCACCGGAACTCCTGGTAGGCCTGCAGATCCCCCTCGGTCGCCTGCCGCCACGGGAGACCCCGGCGCCACAGCCAGTTCAGCAGCAGCCGGATGTCCGTCGCGTAGTTCCGCCGGCTCTCGCGCTCCAGCTTCCGGAATGCGGGCGACAGGACGAACGTCAGCAGATCCGCGTCCACTGTGTAATCCGGCCGGACAAAAATCGGGTCGCCAGGCCGCAACCCGATGTCCGCCACCGCCGCAGGCAGATCCTGAATCCCCAGCACCCCCTCCTCCGGCAGCGAACCCCACCTCTCCTCATCCGGCACGAACACCACCCACCACTCGTCCATACCCTGCCTCCTGTAGCCCTTGAACTCACAGAATTATCAGGGAAGGAGCGATGACCGGTGCGCTGGAGAAGCTCAGCCGCAACCAGATGAACGAACTCGTCGAACGGGCCGGGGGCCGCTCCTCCTCCAGCGTCTCGAAGAAGACCAGCCTGGTCGTCGCCGGCGACGGCGCCGGGTCCAAACGCGCCAAGGCGGAAACCCTGGGCATCCGGCTGGCCACCCCGGACGAATTCGCCGCCCTCATCGCCGACTACGTCGACTGACCGCGCTCGCCGCGCTCACGATGTCGTGGGCTGCGCCGGCTCGCACGGGGCGCCGAGTGCCAACGGCGGTTCATCCAGGGGTGGTTGGCCGTTCACCTGCACGTGGCTGTGGAGGGGACAGTGTGTACCTCCGCCCCTTACGGCTTCCGCGCCGGCACCCGCCACAGCAGGGTGGAGCCGCCGCTCTCGGGCTTCCCGATCTCCAGCCGTCCACCCAGTTGCTCGGCGCGCTCCGCCATGTTGCGCAGTCCGCTGCGGCGGCCGTCGGCCGGGATGCCCACCCCGTTGTCGGTGACCGAGAGCCGTACCTCGCGCCCGTCCGTGGCCACGAGTACGTCGGCGCGGCTCGCCCGGGCGTGGCGGGCGATGTTGGTCAGTGCCTCGGAGAGCACCGCCACCAGATGGTCGGCGATGTCCTTCGGTACGTCGGTGTCCAGCAGGCCTTCCATCCGGACACTGGGAGCGAAGCCGAGGACCGGCGCCGCCTCCCCGACCACCCGCACGGCACGGGCCCGCAGGCCGGCCTCGCCCGCACCCTCACGGGTACGCAGGCCGAAGATCGTCGATCTGATGATCTTGATGGTCTCGTCGAGGTTGTCGACCGCGCGCACCACGCGCTCGGCGGCCTCCTCGTGCTCGATGAAGCGGCCGGCGCTCTGCAACGTCATGCCGGTGGCGAACAAGCGCTGGATGGCCAGATCGTGCAGGTCGCGTGCGATCCGGTCCCGGTCCATGAGGACCGCGACGGCCTCGGCGTCCTTGCGGCGTTCGGCCAGCTCCATCGCGACGGCGGCCTGTCCGGCGAAGGACTGCAAGGTCTCGGTCTCGGTCACCGAGAAGACCGCCTGACCGACCTTTCTCGCCAGCAGGACCACGCCCCGCGGGCCCGCGTCGCCCGTGCCGATGGGCACGGCCACGGCGGGGCCGAGCCCGCCGAACCGCGGCGGCTCCAGGGAGATGCGTTCGTCCTGGCCGACATCCACGCTGGTGACGGGGGCGGCACCGGAGAACGCCAGCCCCATCAGACTCTTGTCCATGGCCAGCACGAGGCCCCGGTGCGCCTCGGCGTCCATCCCGACAGCGATCTCCACGGCGAGTGACCCGGTGTCCTCCATGGGCAGCGCGACCGCCGCCAGGGCGGAGCCGGTGATCTCGCCGGCCCGCTCGGCGATCAGCGCGAGGACCTCGGTGCGCTCAGCGCCGGACATCAGGCTGTGGGTGACCTCCGCGTTCGCCCGCAGCCAGCGTTCGCGCAGCCGGGACTCCTCGTACAGCCGGGCGTTGTCGATCGCGACGCCGGCCGCCACGGCGAGCGTCAGCGTGACCGACACGTCCTCCTCGTCGAACTGGGCGCCACCCCGCTTCTCGGTCAGGTACAGGTTGCCGAAGACCTGGTCGCGCACCCGGATCGGGACACCGAGGAAGGTGTTCATCGGCGGATGGTGCGCCGGGAAGCCGTACGAGGCCTCATGCTCGGAGATCTTCGCCAGGCGCAGCGGCTCAGGGTGGCGGATCAGCTCTCCCAGGATGCCGTGCCCCTCGGGATAGGGGCCGATCCGCGCGATCTGCTCCTCCCCGACCCCCACCGTGTGGAACGCGGACAGACGCTTGCCGTCCGGGCCGATCACGCCGAGCGCCGCGTACTCCGCGTCGACCAGTACCGCGGCGGCCTCCACGATGCGTCGCAGGGCCTGCTCCAGATCCAGCTCCCGGCCGACCGACAGCACCGCCTCCAGCAGACTGTGCACCCGGTCCCGGGTGCCACGGGCCGCGTCCAGCCGCGCCTGCAGTTCCTCCAGCAGCTCGTCCAGCCGCAACTGAGGCAGCCGCACGCGAGCCTCCTCCGGGGTTTCCACCCTGCGTTCCTCCAGGTCCCCTCAACACACGGACGCCCAGCGGTCCGGTCACGTGCCACGGTAGTGGTCGGCCGGAGAATACGGCGACGAATCGAGCCGAGTATCCGGGACCCACCCCGGTGCCTCCGCACCGTGGCCGGCCTGGACCGCTCCCCCATACGTGCCGCGCCCCTCGGTCGAACGCCTCGGACCGACCTGGGCCGGTCGGTCCCAGGAAGGGACCAACAGGACCTGGGACGGAACACCACTCACAAGAGACGCTGCTGGAAGCGGTCACCGCCCCCGTTTCTCTACTTGCTGCTTTCCCACTGCCCACTGCCCAGTTTCCTTCTCCCTCGCCTTGCCTTGCGTTGCCCAGGAGGTTTCATGCTGTCCGCGGAATCCGCCGCCCTTGTACGGGCCACCCTGCCCGCCGTGGCCGGAGCGCTCGACGAGATCACCACCCGTTTCTACGCCACGATGTTCAAGGACCGGCCGGAACTGCTCGACGGGATGTTCAACCGCGGCAACCAGGCCAGCGGCGTCCAGCGACGCGCACTGGCCGGCTCGATCGCCGGATTCGCCGGAGCCCTGCTGGAGAACCCCGACGCCCGGCCGGACGCCCTTTTGTCCCGGATCGCCCACAAGCACGCCGCAGTGGGCGTCACGGACGACCAGTACACGATCGTGCACAAGTACCTGTTCGGCGCGATGGCCGAGGTTCTCGGCGAGGCGGTCACCCCGGAGGTGGCGGCCGCCTGGGACGAGGTCTACTGGCTGATGGCCGGAGCCCTGATCAGCCGGGAGTCCCTCCTCTACCGGGACGCGGGCATACAGCCCGGCGGGATCTGGCGCCCCTGGACGGTCGTCGAGCGTCGTACCGAGACCCCCGACGTCGTGTCCTTCCTGCTCCGTCCGGCAGACGGCGAACACGCGCCCCGGGCCCGCGCGGGCCAGTACGTGAGCGTCCGGGTCCGCATGGGCGACGGCGTGCACCAGTTGCGCCAGTACAGCCTGTCCTCGGACCCGGGCGGCGAACTGCGGCGGATCACCGTCAAGCGGGTCGAGGGTGACGCCGGTGCCCCGGACGGCGAGGTCTCCACCCTGTTGCACGACCGCGTCCAAGAGGGGGACGAACTGCTGCTGTCCGCGCCGTTCGGCGATGTCTTCCTCGACGACCCCATGGATTCCACCACACCCGTCGTGCTGGTCTCGGCCGGCATCGGCTGCACCCCCATGACCGGCATCCTGGCCCGTCTCGCCGCCCTCCGCTCGATCCGCCCGGTCCTGGTCCTGCACGCCGACCGCTCGCCCGAAGACCACGCCCTGCGGGCCGAGACACACGACCTCGTCGGGAAACTGCGGGGCGCCCGGGCGGTCTTCTGGTACGAGCGCCCCGGGCCGGAGGAACCCGACGCGCGGACCGGCCTGATGGACCTGAGCGGAACGGAACTCCCCGACGGCGCCACGGTTTTCCTGTGCGGCCCGCTGCCGTTCATGCGCGAGGTACGCGGACAGCTCCTCGCCGCCGGGGTTCCGGCACGACGCATCCGCTACGAGGTCTTCGGACCCGACCTGTGGCTGCCCGGCACCACGGGCTGAAGCGCACCGCGCCAACCCCGGCATGCACCCGGGCGAGACGGGGCGTCGTCGCGCCCGGGGACAACCCACCCTGGGCCAGGCCCGGTTCAGACCACGATGCGGCGTCCCGTGACCGCGTACGGTTCGATGCGCACCCACACGTCGCGCCGACCCCCGGCCCAAGGCTCGCTGTACGCCAGCTCCGCGAGCCGACGCTGTTCACCGATGTCCGTCACGGTGTGCGCGTACCCGCGCGCCAGCACACTCCAGCCCTGGCTGAAGGCGTCGTCGATCCGGTCGACCTCGAAGGCGACCAGGCAGCCGGACGCCAGCGACGGCGTCGCGTCGTGGGCGGTTCTGAAGACGATCGTGTCCTCGACGACGCTGTAGTTGACAGGGACGATCACCGGCCCGAGCGCCGTGCTCACCGCGAGCCTTCCGACACCGTGCGTCGACATCAACTCCGTGCACTCCGCCTTGCTCAGCTCGGTGAACCGGGGAGCGTACCCGGCACGTCCGGGACCGGGTGGCAGATCGACATCACCGCCGGTGAGTGCCGAGACCGTGGTCCGCAGAGCCGTCGCCAGCGCGATCAAGGCCCCTCGGCCGGGCGCGGCGTCGGGGTGCTGCTCCAGGTGCGTCACATAGCTGGTGGCCATGCCCGCCCGGGCGGCCGTCTCCTCACGTGTCAGCCCGAGCTGAACACGGCGTGCGGCCAGCCGACGGCCCAGGTCGCCGGCGGGCGGGCCCTGCGTCCCGCCCGCCTGTGTCTGTTCGGTCATGGCCCCTCGGGTCCTCTCGTCAGGGGTGTGGGTGACCAGCTGTGCGATGACGTTCCTCCCTGTCCTTTGGAGTGCGGGCTGAGCAGTGGGGCGAAGTCCGCTGCGGTACGGCCGCGCCCCGAAGGGGCGCGGGGAAGTGCGCGACCAGCCACGACGGCGCCGCAGACGACCGACGGCCCATCGCCGCACTTCCAGCGGAGCGCTTTGCACCGCGCTTTCAGTTTGTCCGGTAATCATCCGCCCTGCCTGGGCCGTCCGGCCCCTTCTCCTGCCCTTCCCGACCGTGGATCCGGTCCGACTGGACCCGCGTCGGCGCCCGGTCGGCCCATGCCGCGGCACGGCCTCGGCTGTCATCTTCGGAAGTGTCAGGACGACGAGGACGACAAGGACGAGGAGGAGGGCGATGTCCGGACCGATGCCCCGTGGCGGCAAGTACACGAAGCGACGGATGTGGCGGTGGCGCAGCAATCCGCTGCGTCGACGCGAGGACATCGTCGAGGCCTGGGTCGTGCTGGCCGTGTGGACGGTCTTCACCGTGGGCGGCGGCATCGCCGGGCTGGTGACGTTCCATGCCGCGGACGAGGTGTTCGCGCTGCAACGCGCCGATCGGCAGTCCGTACGAGCCGTACTCGTCGAAGACGTCCCCCTCAGCGCCACCGCCGTCGGCGGAACCTCCGATCGCCGGATGGCATCCGTGCGCTGGACGACGCCCGACGGTTCGATCCGTACCGGCCGAACCCTGGCGGACAGCGGTCTCAAGGCCGGAGCCGGTGTCATGGTGTGGCAGGACAGCCAGGGCCGTCTCACCGCCGCGCCACCGAGTTCCACCGAGGCAGCCGTCGAGTCGGGCTTCCTGGGCGCCGCGGCCGTGGCCGGCCTGGGCGGCCTGGTGTTCGGTGGCGGAGCTGTCGCCCGGTGGCATCTCGACCGGCGCCGCATGGACGAATGGGGCAGGGAATGGGATCAGGTAGGACCACGGTGGGGGCA
This sequence comes from Streptomyces sp. NBC_01451, assembly GCF_036227485.1. Classification (NCBI taxonomy): domain Bacteria; kingdom Bacillati; phylum Actinomycetota; class Actinomycetes; order Kitasatosporales; family Streptomycetaceae; genus Streptomyces; species Streptomyces sp. NBC_01451. The sequence goes on along the minus strand of NZ_CP109479.1, from coordinate 9,672,884 downwards.
CAAGACGAGCTGAACGTACGACGGAGCCAGGTGATTCTTGCCTGTACCGACCCGTCGGCACCGAGCCGCGCCGCGGTCGACTGGGCCGAGCGGGAGGCGCGGCTGCGCGGTCTGCCGATGCGAACGGTCCAGGGCACACCGCCGGAACCGGGGCAGGCGAAGATGATCGTGTACGGCGTCCCCCGCGGCAGCGACGCGGCTGGTGGGCCTCTCGGCCTCCGGCTCGCCGACACCGTACGGGCGGCCGGCCGGCCCCTGGTCCTCGTTCCGGACCGGACCGCACCCGCACACGGTTCCGGGACGGTCCTTCTCGCAACGGACGCCCGGGATCCTTCCGCCGACACGATCGACTTCGCCTGCGACAGCGCCCGGGTACGGCACGCCCTCCTGCACGTCGTGCACGCCTGGTCGCTTCCGCCCTGTGCCGCCGAGTGGCCCTTCGGCGTGCCGGAGAGGGACCGCGCGACCTGGGAGGACCACGAGGTGCAGCTCCTGGCCGACGTGCTGCGTCCCTGGCGCGAGAGGTATCCGCACGTTCCGATGTTCGAAGACGTCGTTCTCTTCACACCGGCCCAGGCCCTGCTGCACCACGCCGGGAGCGCCGCACTGGTCGTGGTGGGGCGACGGCCCGGTACACGATGGGACGAGGCTGTACGCGCTCTCCTGCACCGGGCCGCCTGCCCCGTTGCCGTGGTCCCGGGCTGAACAACCCCACAGGTCGGCCCCGGTGTCCGGTTCGCTCCGGGTACCGGAGCCGCGACCTCGACGGGCCGGGCTTCCTCCTCCCACGCGGACGTCGGCGAAGCGGCGCTGCCCTCCGCCCACCACTGATCTCGCCTGCGTCCCGGAGTGGGGGTGTTCGGCGGCGAACGTCGCGTCGGGGCTCAGCTCCGGATCGGTGTCGCAGACGCCGAGGAAGTTGAGCCGTCGAGCCTCATGCCGTGGGTGCGGCAGGCGGTCGGCAGGGTCTGTGCCCGGTTGCGGCCGAGGGCTCGCACCCTACGGCAGCATCGGCAGGAGGCCTGCCCGGCCACGTCGGCGGAGCGCCCCCGGGCCTCGACGGCCGACGGGCAGGTGTCGCCCTGGTCCAGGTGAACCGTGCAGCGCACCTCCCGCCCCTCGGAAGGGCGGGAGGTGCGCGGGCCGGGTCGGGACTGTCAGGCGTTCCACGTCCAGTCGGCGACCTCGGGCAGGTCGGTGCCGTGCTCGCGGATCCAGGCATGGTGCCGCGTGCGGGCGTCCGCCATCGTCTGGCGTACGGCGGCGGCGCGCACGGCGAGGCCGGGGACGCGGTCGATGACGTCCATGACCAGCCGGTAGCGGTCGAGGTCGTTGCGGACGACCATGTCGAAGGGCGTGGTCGTGGTGCCCGACTCCTTGTAGCCGCGTACGTGCAGGTTGTTGTGGCCGGTACGGCGGTAGGCGAGTCGGTGGATCAGCCAGGGGTAGCCGTGGTAGGCGAAGATCACCGGCTTGTCCGTGGTGAACAGGCCGTCGTACTCGAAGTCGCTCATCCCGTGCGGGTGTTCCTCGCGGGGCAGCAGACGGGCCAGGTCGACCACGTTGACCAGGCGGACGGCGAGATCCGGGAGGTGACGGCGCAGCAACTGCGCGGCGGCCAGCACCTCCAGGGTCGGTACGTCGCCGGCGCAGGCCAGCACCACGTCCGGCTCGCCGCCGTTCTCCGTGCCGGCCCACTCCCAGATGCCGGCGCCGCGGGCGCAGTGGGCGCGGGCCTGGTCGATGGACAGCCAGTCGAAGCAGGGCTGCTTGCCCGCCACGATCACGTTCACGTAGTCGCGGCTGCGCAGTGCGTGGTCCGCCACCGACAGCAGGGTGTTGGCGTCCGGCGGCAGATACACCCGTACGACCTCGGGACTCTTGTTGAGGACGTGGTCGACGAAGCCGGGGTCCTGGTGCGAGAAGCCGTTGTGGTCCTGCCGCCAGACATGCGACGTCAGAAGGTAGTTGAGGGAGGCGATCGGGGAACGCCACGCCAACTCCCGTGATGTCTTAAGCCACTTGATGTGCTGGTTGACCATCGAGTCGACGATGTGCACGAACGCCTCGTAGCAGGAGAACAGTCCGTGGCGTCCGGTGAGCAGATAGCCCTCCAGCCAGCCCTGGCAGGTGTGTTCGGAGAGGATCTCCATCACCCGCCCGTGATGGTCGAGGTGCTCGTCGACCGGCAGGTGTTCGGCCTGCCATGCCTTTCCGCTGACGTCGAAGACTGCCTGCAGCCGGTTCGACGCGGTCTCGTCCGGTCCGACGAGGCGGAAGTCCCGGCGTCCGCCGGTGTCCTTCATCACCCGCGCCAGGAGATCGCCCAGCACCCGTGTCGGCTCGTGCAGGGTGGTGCCCGGCTTGTCGACGGGTACGGCGAACTCGTCCAGCGGCGCGACGGGCAGGTCGCGCAGGAGCAGACCGCCGTTGGCGTGCGGAGTGGCACCGAGCCGCTTGGTGCCGTCGGGTACGCAGGCAAGGACGTCGGCGGAGGGGCGGCCGTCCGGGCCGAAGAGCTCCTCGGGCCGGTAGGAGCGCAGCCAGGCCTCCAGCTGGCGAAGGTGCTCGGGGTTCTCGCGGACGCCGGCCAGCGGCACCTGGTGGGCACGCCAGGTGCCCTCGACGGGCTCGCCGTCCACCTCGGCGGGACCGGTCCAGCCCTTCGGCGTGCGCAGCACGATCACGGGCCAGTGCACGCGCTCGGCCACACCGTCCTCGCGGGCGCTCCGCTGCATCGCGGCTATGCGGTCCAGGGCGTCGTCCATCGCCGCCGCCATGGCCCGGTGCACCTGGGCCGGGTCGTCGCCCGTGACATGGATCGGCACGTGGCCGTATCCCCGCAGCAGCTGGTCGAGTTCGGACTCCGGGAGCCGGGAGAGCACGGTCGGGTTGGCGATCTTGTAGCCGTTGAGGTGCAGGATCGGCAGGACCGCGCCGTCGTGGAGGGGGTCGAGGAACTTGTTGGAGTGCCAGGAAGCGGCCAGCGGCCCGGTCTCCGCCTCGCCGTCGCCGATCACGCAGGCGACCAGCAGGTCCGGGTTGTCGAGCGCGGCGCCGTACGCGTGGGAGAGCGAGTAGCCGAGCTCTCCGCCCTCGTGGATCGAGCCCGGCGTCTCGGGGGCGACATGGCTGGGCACGCCGCCGGGGAAGGAGAACTGGCGGAACAGCCGCGCCATCCCCTCCGCGTCCCGCGACACGTCCGGGTAGGTCTCGCTGTAGCTGCCCTCCAGCCAGGAGTTGGCCAGGATCGACGGCCCCCCGTGGCCCGGCCCCCACACGCACAGCGCGTCGAGCCCCCGTGCCTTGATCACCCGGTTGAGGTGCGTGTACACGAGGTTGAGGCCGGGTGAGGTGCCCCAGTGGCCGAGGAGGCGCGGTTTGATGTGTTCCGGCGTCAGGGGTTCGGTCAGCAGCGGATTGGACATCAGGTAGATCTGACAGGCGGTCAGATAGTTGGCGGCCCGCCAGTGCGCCTCCAACGTGCGCAGCTCTGAGTCGGAAAGTACGGTCGCGTCCTGGTGTTCGACCTTGGACATGAGTGAGACTCCGGAAGTCGTCGGCTGGGGATCATCGGGCGGCGGAGCGGGTGCGGGTGACGGGTACCCGGCTGGCCGGGCGCAAGCACACGCGGCGGGCACTGGTACTGCACCGGGATCTCCCCGGCGCGCCGGTACGTCGTCGAAGGCGACGACAGGCGCCGGACGCGGTGGACGGAGTGCGCGCCCGGCCAGCGTCCGCGCCCCGCTGTCGTCCGTGCCCTTCCACGAAGGTCACGCCCGCTCGGGTACGACCGCGACGGCGCAGGCGGACCGGTGCAGTACCGCGTGGGCGACGCGCCCCAGCTGGAGGCCGAGGTGTCCCGGGTTGCGCCGGGCCCCGACCACCAGCAGGTCGGCCCCGTGGGAGGCGTCCGTAAGAACCCGGCGGGCGGGACCCTCGACCGTGCGCCGGCTGAGATCCACCCCTTCGGGTGCGTCCTTCAGTGCCTGCTCCAGGACCTCGGCGGCCTGCTGCTCGTGCAGACGGGCGGGCTCGCCGGCAAGCAGGGGGTGGTCGGTGCTCTCGTGCACCGGGCGCCGCCAGGCCCGTACGGCTTCCAGGGTCGCGTGGCGCAGCTCCGCCTCCTGGACGGCGAAGCGCAGGGCGGCGGAGTCCGTCGCCCGCTCGCCGACGCCCACGACGATTCGGCCTCGCGCTCCTGCCCTGACCTGGTTGTCGTGGCTGCCGCGCAGCACGATCACCGGGCAGGTCGCGTGCGCGGCGACGGCCAGGCTGACCGATCCGAGCAGCATCTCGACGACGCCGCTGCGACCGCGGGTGCCGAGGACCAGCGCGGCGGCCCCGTGTCCCTCGCGGACCAGCGCGTACTCGGGCTCCTCCGGCAGTACGTCGGTGGAGATCCTGAGGTCGGAATGGCGCAGCCGGGCACGCTGTGCGGCGGTCCGCACGATGTCCTCGGCCATCACCTGCTCGGAAGGCTTGCCGAAGTCCTGGGCGAGAGCGGCGCCCTCGTAGCGTTCCCAGAGGGAGGCGTACACCAGCCGGAGCGGTGCCCCGCGCAGTGCGGCCTCGTCGGCCGCCCAGTCGACAGCCCGCAGACTGGGTTCGGAGCCGTCCACGCCGACGACGATCGGAAGGTCCATCCCTCTCACCGTCCCATGCCGAGGTCGAAGACGATGCGGGCCTTCACCTCGCCACGCAGCACCTCGTCGATGGAGTCGTTGACGGACGCGAGGGGGCGGGCCTCGTAGATGACCTTGGTCCGGCCGGCCGCGTGCAGTTGGAAGACCTCGGCGAGGTCCTGCCGGGTCCCGACGATCGAGCCGATCACCGAGGTTCCGTTCAGGACGGTGTCGAAGATGGGCACCCGGACCGTGCCGTGCGCCGGCAGTGCCACCATGACCAGCTTCCCGCCGCGTCGCAGGCCGGAGTTGACGGCCTCGAAGGCAGCGTCGTTCACCGCGAGCGCGATGGCGGCGTGGGCCCCGCCGTGCTCCTTGAGGACCTTGCCGACGTCCTCCTTGCGGGCGTCGATGACGATGTCCGCGCCGAGTTCTGCGGCCAGTCGCAGCTTCTCGTCGGTGACGTCGATCGCGGCGACGGTGGCCCCGGCGATCTTCGCGTACTGCACGGCCAGGTGACCGAGCCCGCCGACCCCGGAGATCGCCACGAGCTGCGCGGGCCGGACACCGGCGACCTTGAGCGCCTTGTACGTGGTGACGCCGGCGCAGGTCAGCGGGGCGGCCTCCAGCGCGCTGATCCCGTCGGGCACCGGCTGGGCGAAGTCGGCCCACGCGAGCATCTTCTCGGCGTACCCGCCGTCGCACCCGTACCCGGTGTTGATCTGCTGCTCGCACAGCGTCTCCCAGCCGGACAGACAGTGTTCGCACCGTCCGCACGCCCTGCCCAGCCAGGGCACGGCGACCCGCTGCCCGACGGACAAATGGGTGACACCCGCGCCGAGCGCCTCCACCAGGCCCACGCCCTCGTGCCCGGGCACGAACGGCGGGCTGGGCCTGACCGGCCAGTCACCGTGAGCGGCGTGGATGTCGGTGTGGCACAGCCCGGAGGCCTCCACCCGGACCCGGACCTGGCCAGGACCCGGCTCGGGGTCCGGGCGCTCCTCGATGACCAGGGGTTCACCGAACGCTCGTACGACAGCTGCCTTCATGGGTCTCTTCTCCTCGGGAGGGACGGGATCAGCCGTGCGCGACGACGGCGACGGGAGCGGTGGAGTGGTGCAGGACGGCATGGGTGACATGACCGATGTGGGTACCGAAGGGGTTACGGCGGATACGCCGGCCCACGACAACCAGCGACGCGTCGTGGGAGGCTTCCACGACATGGACGGCCCCGCTGCCGTAGCGGGACGTCTCGACGACCTCGACGTCCGGGAACTTCTTCCGCCAGGGGCCCAGCACCTCGGTCACGGCCTCGGACGCGCTCAGGGAGAGTGCTTCGTGCAGCGCCGGGTTGGCGGCCGTGCCGTAGGCGAAGTAGGGCGGCGGGTTCCATCCGTGGACGACGTGCAGGGAGGTGGCGCGTCGCTGGGCGGCCTCAAAGGCGAACTCGATCAGGGTGTCGTCCGGGTGGTCGACGTCGAGTCCGAGGACCACGGGCCGGAACGGGGTCGCGGCGGACGGGATGCCCGCCGGGTCCGTCTCGTGCTCGTCGGCGGCCACCTCCAGCGCACGGACCAGCACGACGGGGCGTTCCGCGTGCGCCACGGCGGACAGTCCGACCGAGCCGACCATGAACCCGCTGATCCCGCCGAAGCCACGCGAGCCGAGGACGAGGAGTTCGGCGCTCTTCGCCGCCTCGGCCAGTGCGTCACCAGGGTTACCGGAGACCTGCTCCGTGCGCACCTCGACGCCGGGGTGGCGCCGGGCTATTCCCTCGGCGGCCTCCCGGGGAACCCGCTCGGTCCAGTGCTGCTGGGTCTCGGCCCCCAGGAGCGGAGCTTGCGCCATGGGCTCCGGCACCGGCTCCCACACGTGCACGATCTTCAGCGGCAGACCGCGGAGCTTCGCCTCGCGGGCCGCCCATTCCGCGGCTGCCCGGCTCTCCTGCGAGCCGTCGAGACCTACGGTGATGGTGCGGAGCATGATCTCCACCTCCTGGGGTGATGAATCCGATTCCAGCGTCGTCTTGTGGCGGTTCGGCGTGTAGGGGCCACTGGTCCCGATTCGAGGCCGACCGACCCCCCGCACGGCCCGGGACGGCGGGCCGGGTGACGGGCCCGCCGGGCCGTCGTTACTCAGTGCAGCCTTCTGTGGTCGCGGCGAAGGGCAGCCCGGCCCAGTCCCTGCCGATGCCTGTCCGGCGGCCACTCGGCAATCCGCGGCAGCGCCATCACCACGGACCCGGCGACAGCGGCAAGCCCCGACCCGGCGCAAGCGGTCCGGTTGCCGCGCGACGACGGCAGGCGGAAACCCGGGCGCCGGTGCGGGCGCTCGCGCACGGCCATGACGGTGATCCCTTCGGGGACGGTCGGAGCATTGCCTGACACCGACCACTCTCGCGGCACCGGACGTGCACCACCGGATGCCGAAGGTCCGCGATCATGGGGCCGAACGGCCCCGTCCACAGGGGTCGTCGGGGCGGATGCGACTTGCCCGGCAGGCGGTTCCCGTGGTCGTTCCCGGGCTGGTGGACCAAGCGGGCAGAGGCCGGATGTCGCTTCCCACAAGCCCCGTCAGGAGGCGGGCACGCCCTGTTCCCTGAAGCGCCTTCGGACGCTCTCGATCAGGTCCGGGCCGGGAGCCGGGGTGTCCCGCAGTGGAAAGGGAATGCCGAGGGCCTCGTACTTGGAGGCTCCGAGTTTGTGGAAGGGCAGTACGTCGACCCGCTTCACCGTGCCGAGTTCCGCGACGAAACGGGCCAGGGCGTCCACGGACCGCGGATCGTCGGTCCAGCCGGGGACCAGCACATAGCGGATCCACATCGGCACCCCGAGGCGGTCGAGGCGGGTCGCGAAACTGAGCGTGGGGGCGAGGCGCCCGCCGGTCAGTTTCCGGTAGGTGGCGATGTCGAACGCCTTGATGTCCAGCAGGACCAGATCGGTGTCGGCGAGGAGTTCGTCGGTGGCACGCGCGCCGAGGAAGCCGGACGTGTCCAGGGCGGTGTGCAGTCCGGCTTCCTTGCAGCGGCGCAGCAGCGCGGCGGTGAAGGCGGGTTGCAGCAGTGCTTCCCCGCCGGTGAGGGTGACTCCTCCCCCTGCGGTGGTGACGAAGGCGCGGTATTTCTCGATCTCCGTCATCACCTCGTCGACCGTCGTCTCCCGCCCGTCACGCATGTGCCAGGTGTCAGGGTTGGCGCAGTACAGGCAGCGCAACGGGCAGCCACTGAGGAAGAGGACGAACCGGGTCCCGGGACCGTCCACGCCGGTGGACAGGTCCCAGGAGTGGATCCGCCCGGTGGGCGCCTTCACCGTCGCCCCTTTCACCGTCGCGCCATTCGCCTTGGCCCCTTCCACCTTCGTCACCTTCACATCGACCCGTGGAAGGTGCGGCTGATCACGTCGAGCTGCTGCTCGCGGGTCAGGCGGACGAAGTTGACGGCGTATCCGGAGACCCGGATCGTCAACTCGGGGTACTTCTCAGGGTGTTCCATGGCGTCCCGCAGGGTCGCCCGGTCCAGCACGTTGACGTTCATGTGGAAGCCGCCGGCAGCCGTGTAGGCGTCGAGGATGCCCACCAGGTGCCCCGCACGCTCCTCGGGGACGTGCCCCAGCCCTTCGGGGGTGATGGTGGTCGTCAGTGAGATGCCGTCGCGGGCCTGCTCGTAGGGGAGTTTGGCGACCGAGAGCGCGGAGGCGGCGACCCCGTGCCGGTCCCGGCCGTTCATCGGGTTGGCGCCGGGCGCGAAGGGCTCTCCGGCACGTCGGCCGTCGGGGGTGTTGCCGGTGTGCTTGCCGTAGACGACGTTCGAGGTGATGGTCAGCACCGACTGGGTGTGTTCGGCGTCCCGGTAGGTGGGGTGCCGGCGGACCTTCGCCATGAACGACTCCACCAGCCCGACGGCGATGGCGTCGGCACGGTCGTCGTTGTTGCCGTACGCCGGGAACTCGCCCTCGGTCAGGAAGTCGACGGCCAGCCCGGTGGCGTCCCGGATCACCTTGACCCGGGCGTACTTCACGGCGGACAGGCTGTCCGCGGCGACGGAGAGTCCGGCGACGCCGCAGGCCATGAAGCGGTGCACGGGGTGGTCGTGCAGGGCCATCTCGATGCGCTCGTAGGCGTACTTGTCATGCATGAAGTGGATGACGTTGAGGGTGTTGACGTACGTCTCCGCCAGCCAGTCCAGGACGCGGTCGTACGCGGCCGACAACTGCTCGTACTCCAGGTACTCCCCCGTCAGAGGTGCCGCCTCGGGGGTGACCTGGTCGCCGGTCATCTCGTCGCGGCCACCGTTGACGGCGTACAGCAGTGCCTTGGCCAGGTTGACGCGCGCCCCGAAGAACTGCATCTCCTTGCCCACCGCCATGGCGGAGACACAGCAGGCGATCGCGGTGTCGTCACCGCTGTGGGAGCGGATCAGCTCGTCGGACTCGTACTGCACCGCGCTGGTGTCGATGGACACCTGGGCGCAGAACTCCTTGAAGCCGGCGGGCAGTCGGGGCGACCACAGAACGGTGAGGTTGGGTTCGGGGGCGGGGCCGAGGTTGTGGAGGGTCTGGAGGAAACGGAAGGACGTGCGGGTGACCAGCGTGCGGCCGTCCGTGCCGATGCCGCCGATGGACTCCGTCACCCAGGTCGGGTCGCCGGAGAACAGGGCGTCGTACTCGGGGGTGCGCAGGAACCGCACGATCCGCAGCTTGATCACGAAGTCGTCGATCAGCTCCTGGGCGCGCGACTCGTCGATGAGCCCGTCGACCAGGTCCCGTTCCAGATACACGTCCAGGAAGGTGGAGGTGCGGCCCAGCGACATCGCGGCGCCGTTCTGCTCCTTCACCGCGGCGAGATAGCCGAGATAGAGCCACTGCACGGCCTCGTGCGCGGTGGCGGCCGGCCGGGAGACGTCACAGCCGTACGTCGCCGCCATCCGGGTCAGTTCACCCAACGCCTTTATCTGCTCGGCGAGTTCCTCTCGGTCCCGGATGACGTGCTCGGTCGACGGGCTGCCGTTCAGCAGGGCCTTCTCGGCGCGCTTGGCCTCGATCAGCCGGTCGGTGCCGTACAGGGCGACACGCCGGTAGTCGCCGATGATCCGGCCACGGCCGTAGGCGTCGGGCAGCCCGGTGATGATGCCGACCTTGCGAGCGGTCCGCATCTCGGGCGTGTACGCGTCGAAGACACCGTCGTTGTGGGTCTTGCGGTAGGTCCCGAAGACCTTTGCCACGAACGGGTCGGCCTCGTACCCGTACGCCTTCAGGCCGTTCTCCACCATCCGCAGGCCGCCGTTGGGCATGATCGCCCGCTTCAGCGGGGCGTCCGTCTGGAGACCGACGATCAGTTCACGGTCGCGGTCGATCCAGCCGGGCGCGTGCGAGGTGATCGTCGAGGGCGTCGTGACGTCCACGTCGAGGATGCCCCGGGCCCGCTCCTCGGGAAACAGGGAGCTGACCTTCTCCCAGACCGCCCGGGTGCGGTCCGTGGAACCTGTCAGGAAGGACGCGTCACCCTCGTACGGGGTGTAGTTGGCCTGGATGAAGTCGCGCACGTCGATCAGGTCGCGCCAGCGGGTCCCGGCGAAGCCCAGCCAGGCCTCGCCGACCCGGTCGCCGACTGTCACGGTTGCGGTCATCGCCGTTCCTCTCCTCGGTTCTTGTTCTCCGCTTCGATGCTCGTCGTTCGTGATCACCATGGGGGAGTGCCGGACAGCGCCCACAGGCAGGGCCGTACGGCCCGGGTCCGGCGGGCCGTACGGCCGCGGCCGGGACACCGGTGGGCGGGCCTCGACCTCCGGCCCCGCGAAGTCTCCGGGAAAGCCTTGCGGCACGTCCTGATCCGCGCGTCCGCGCGGACCGGCGTCATCGTGCCGGGCCTGTCAGGGCGGACAGCTCCGGGCGAGTGGGGCCGGTCGGCCCTAGTGCATCCGGTCCGGGCGCGTGATGATCGGCAGCACGGACGGCCGTCAGCCTGTCCTCAGACGGGGAACGAGGTGTCACACCGTGCCAGAGCCACGCGCCTTCAGCGAGCAGAACCCGATCCGGGTGTTCCTGCTGGACGACCACGAGGTCGTCCGTCGCGGTCTGGCCGACCTGCTCGACTCCGAGCCCGACATCTCCGTGGTCGGCGACGCCGGCACCGTCGATCACGCGCTCGCCCGGGGCCCCGCGCTGCGCCCCGACGTCGCCGTCCTCGACGTGCGCCTGCCGGACGGCGACGGCATCTCCGTCTGCCGGGAGCTGCGCAGCCAGATGCCCGAGCTGGCCTGCTTGATGCTGACCTCGTTCGACGACGAGGAGGCCCTGCTCGACGCGATCATGGCGGGCGCCTCCGGCTACGTCCTCAAGCAGATAAAGGGCTCCGACCTCGTCTCGGCGGTACGTACGGTGGCCTCGGGCCAGTCGATGCTGGACCCCGAGACCACGGCCCGTCTGATGCGCTCGCTGCGGGCCGACCCTGTTCAGACCCCTGCCGTACCGTCCGAGCTGGCGAGTCTCTCGCCCCGTGAGAGGGACATCCTGGCGTTGATCGGCGACGGCCTGACAAACCGCGAGATCGGCAAGAGGCTCTATCTGTCGGAGAAGACGGTCAAGAACCACATCTCCCGCCTGCTGGCCAAGCTGGGCGTGCAGCGCCGCGTCCAGGCCGCCGTCCTCGCCTCCCACCTGGGACAGCCTGAGGCGGGCGGTCAGCGGAGCAAGTGAGGGCGGACGGGCCCGGGTCCGCGCGACGGGTGGGCCGGCTTCCGTCCCGGCGGACACCCCGGCTTCGGCGGAGTCGACCACGACGGGTCCGTCCCGGGCTTCGACCTGTTCCACGCCGACCTGCGCCCGGGACCGAGGCGCTGCTCACCTCTTGAGCCGCCCCCGGACGGCCGCGGTGACGGGTGCGGGAACCCGAGGGGTCTCCCGGCCATTGCAGGCTTATGGAAAATGGCCCATGCTTCTGACGCTGCGTCAGATACACCCTCCTCCCTGGCACCCTGGCGCAAGAGAAGAGAGGCCCCGCATGGCTGCGACTCAGCGCAGGAGCCGGAAGATCATGATGACGCCGGCGGAACTGGACGAGTTCCTCGCCACCGAGCGCATGTGCCGAGTCGCCACCACCTCCCGCGACGGCGCTCCGCACGTCAGCGCCCTCTGGTTCGCATGGGACGGCACCTCGTTGTGGCTGTACTCCATCGTGCGCAGCAAGCGATGGGCCGACCTTCGACACGACCCGCGCGTCGCTGTCGTCGTCGACTCCGGTGAGGGGTACGGCGAGCTGCGCGGGGTCGAACTGTCAGGCACCGTGGAGTTCGTGGGCGAGATCCCCCGCAGCGGAGAACCGTGCACCGAACTCGACGCGCTGGAGCCGTTGTTCGCCCGCAAGAACTTCGGCCTGGAGGCCATGCCGCACGACGGTCGGCACGCGTGGATCCGCCTGACACCCACGAAGACCGTCTCCTGGGACTTCCGCAAGCTGTAAAAGACCATGCGCTCCCATATACCGACCAGGTGACGCCTGGCACCCGGCCAGTCGCCACGAACCGGTCGGTTGCCCGATCGGAGGCGATCCGTGTCACCTCAGCGTCCACGGCCCAAGCAACTGGACTCCCCGCTCCTGCCGAAACTCTTCAAGTACATGGCCAGGATCCAGGTGTGGTGCTACCGCCGCACCAGTGGCCGGCTCGGCGGCACGTGGCGCGTCGCCGCCGGCTTCCGCAAGCCCGTTCCCGTGCTGCTCCTCGACCATCGCGGCCGAAAGTCCGACAGGCTCCACACCACGCCGCTGCTCTACATGACCGATGGGCCCGACACCATTGTCGTGGCCTCCCAGGGTGGGCTCCCCAAGGACCCCCAGTGGTATCTCAATCTGCGCTCCCACCCCGACACCCAGGTGCAGATCCGCGCCGAGCGGAGACCCGTTCGGGCCCGGACCGCGGATCCACGGGAACGCGCTCGCCTCTGGCCGCTGCTGTTGGAGGTCTACGCCGACTTCGAGATGTACCAGGCATGGACCGAGCGCGAGATCCCAGTGGTGGTCCTCCGGCCTCGCACCGACGAGTGAGAGCGACCGGGCGCACCGGTTCGGCAGGCCCGGAGGGAAAACGAGTCCCGGGGCGAACCGATCATGTGTCACCGTCGCGCCGGCCGGGTCGATCAGCGACTCGGAGAGCGTCGTCCAGCAGGGAGCGACAGGCCGGCCGACGGCTGGAGTACCTCGGCGCTCACCGGGAACGCGGTTGTTCGGGCTCGCTCAACGGCCCATGACGTTCGGCATCCATGGTCCAGTGGGAGATTCGGCGTGACACTCGGCGACATACCTGCACCCCCTGCCCGCGACACCGCGCCTGACACGGAGGAGCGCAAGCGGCGCCTGCGCCGTCGCCTGGAGCGGCTGATCGGCGTGGCCGCCACCGAAGGCAACGTCCTGGTGCCCCTGCGCAACGGTGACGAGATCTTCCCCGCGATGCTCGGGGCGATCCGCTCCGCTCGGCACACCATCGACATGATGACCTTCGTGTACTGGCGGGGTCAGATCGCCCACGACTTCGCCGCCGCTCTGGCCGACCGTGCCCGCGAGGGGGTGCGTGTCCGGCTCCTGCTCGACGGCTTCGGCGCCAAGAAGATCGAGCGGCGTTTCCTGGACCTCATGACCACCGCCGGAGTGGAAGTGGCCTGGTTCCGCAAGCCCGCGTGGCTGTCACCGTTCAAGCAGAACCACCGCTGCCACCGCAAGGCCCTCGTCGTCGACGAGCACACCGCCTTCACCGGCGGCGTCGGCATCGCGGAGGAATGGTGCGGCGATGCGCGCAACCCCGCCGAGTGGCGGGACACCCACGTCCAGGTACGCGGTCCTGCCGTCGACGGCATCGCGGCCGCGTTCGCACAGAACTGGGCCGAGTGCCACGACGAACTCTTCGACGACCGTGACCGCTTCACGGATCACCCGCAGGCCGGCTCGTCGGTGGTACAGGTCGTTCGCGGCTCCGCGAGCATCGGCTGGCAGGACATGCAGACCCTCATCCGGGTCATGCTCTGCTCCGCCGAGGAGAGCTTCCGGCTGGCCACCGCCTACTTCGCTCCGGACCCCTACTTCATCGACCTGCTGTGCGAAACCGCTGGTCGCGGCGTTCGCGTCGAGATCCTGCTGCCCGGGCCCCACACTGACCAGCGCGCCTGTCAGCTGGCCGGTCAACACCACTACACGCGTCTGTTGCAAGCAGGTGTGCACATCCGCCAGTACCAGCCGACCATGATGCATGCCAAGATCATCACTGTGGACTCGGTTGCCTCCCTCATCGGATCCACCAACTTCAACCGCCGGTCCATGGACCACGACGAAGAGGTGATGCTCGCCGTACTGGACGAGGAGTTCACCGCATCGCTCGAACGGGACTACGAGGCGGACCTCAAGAACAGTGTGGACATCGACGTCACCCGATGGAGACGGCGAACCATGCTGCAACGCGTCAAGGAAGCCGCGGTGACCCCGATCAGGCGCTTCCTCTGAACTCTGCTCAGCTCAGCTCGGCTCGCTCGGCTCAGCTGCGGGACCGTCCCGCGTGCGGCGCACGGACGTGGCGATGGGGCCGGGGACGGATACACGGCAGGAGGTCGCACGGGTTCCATCGCGCGTGCCCGTCCCGCCCCCGACTGCAGCACGACTACCCCTGCCGCCGTCGGTGACTCCTGCGCATGCCGACGTACGACGGGGCCCGGCCGAAATGTCGGCCGGGCCCACGAAAGCGCGCGTCCGGACTCCAACGGCCCGATGGCCGGTGACCGGTGGCCGTCCGGTACGACGGCATAACGCCCCTGGGCCGGAACACCGGGTGGTCCCGATCACCGGGGCCGGATCCCGCCGGATCACCCCCGTCAGCGCGTCAGTGGGTGCTGAGCATGCCTTCGCGCAGTCGGGCCAGGAGGCGCGTGATGAGCCGCGACACATGCATCTGGGAGACGCCGAGGCGTTCACCGATCTGGGCCTGGGTGAGCTCGTCGACGAAGCGCCAGTGGATGATCTGCCGGTCACGTTCGCTCAGTCCGGCGATCATCGGTGCGAGAGCGTGGAAGTCCTCGACCAGTCCGAGGGCCGCGTCCTCGTCGCCGATGAAGTCGGACAGGGCGGCTTCGCCGTCCTCGCTGCCGCTGATCGCCGCGTCCAGGGAGGCCGAACGGTACCCGTTGGAGGCCAGTTGGGCCTCGACGACCTCCTCCTCGGGGAGGCTCATCAGTTCGGACAGTTCGCTGATCGTCGGTGTCCGGCCGAGCCGGGTGTGCAGTTCCTCGTTGGCGCGCGCCAGCTGGACGCGGGCTTCCTGCAGACGCCGGGGCACATGCACAGCCCAGGAGGTGTCGCGGAAGAACCGCTTGATCTCACCGACGATGTAAGGGACGGCGAAGGACGCGAACTCCACCTCACGGGACAGTTCGAAGCGGTCGATCGCCTTGATCAGGCCGATCATGCCGACCTGGACGATGTCCTCCATCTCCTCCGGACCGCGGCTGCGGAACCGGCCGGCCGCGTAGCGGACGAGGGACATGTTCATCTCGATCAGCGTGTTGCGCGCGTACTGGTAATCGGGCGTGCCCTCCTCCAGCACCGTCAGCTGGTCGAAGAACACCTTCGACAACTCCCGTGCGTCCTTCGGCGCGACCTTGGAAGGGTCCGCGATCCGGGGAACGTCCACCTTCGGCTCGGCGGTCTGCACGGTGGTCGTCGTCATGATGCGCCCTTCCCGGTCGATCGGTCTCGTCCTGGCCGGTCCTACGACCGACACGCTCGCGCATACCCCGGTCTCCGAGCAGCATTCCTCGAATTTTCGAGTTTTCGCTGTCCGCTCGGCTCTCCCTGGCCCCGGACGTCGAGGAGGACCAGTCCTGCGGTACGGAACGTCCGGCGCACGGCCCGGCTCACATCAGCCGGAAGCGGAGCCGGCAGATCACCGCGTCCGTCTCCCGCCGCACGGCGTGCGCGACGACTCCGCCCCGCTGGTTCTGCAGCAGCCGCTGCCACAGCCGCTCCGGTTCCGTCTCCGGGATCAGGACGGTGACGCGGGTGCCCGGCTCGGCGGCGGCCACCTCACGGACGTAGGCGGCTATCGGGCGGCCCAGACTGCGCCGCTCGCTGGTCACCCGGACGAGGGGCACACCCGGGTCCCACTGGGCCCAGGACCGTTCCAGGGCGTGCAGGGCTGCCCGGTCCTCGGGATCCGGACAGCACACGGTGACCGCGCGGACCTCGTCGCCGAGGGAGGAGGCGGCCGTGAGCGCCTCCGACGTCAGCCTGGACAGGGACGAGACGGGCACGATCACCAGCGAGCGCTCACGGTGCGGGGCCTCGGGTATACGGCCCAGGCCGAGCCGTTCGCCGATCCGGCCATAGGCGCGGTGCACGGTCTCGAAGGCGGCCACCAGCAGCGGCAGGGCGATCACGATCAGCCACGCGCCCTCGGTGAACTTCTCCACCGTGACGACGACGGTCGCGACGCCGGTGAGCAGCGCGCCGAAGCCGTTGAGCGCCGTCCTTGCCTGCCATCCCCTCCCCCGCTCCCGGCGCCAGTGGAGGACCATGCCCACCTGGGCGACCGTGAACCCGACGAACACGCCGATCGCGAAGAGCGGGACCAGGGTGTTGGTGTCGCCGCCGGAGAACACCAGCAGCGCGGCCGAGACGGAGGCCAGCGCCAGGACGCCGTGCCGGTGGACCTGGCGGTCGGCCTTGAGGGCGAAGACGTGCGGCGCGTAGTTGTCCCGGGCGAGCAGTTTCAGCAGCACCGGAAGCCCGCCGAAGGACGTGTTCGCCGACAGGGCCAGCAGGATCATCGTCGCGAACTGGATGACGTAGAAGGCCCCGTTGTGGCCGAGGGAGGCGTCCGCGAGCTGGGCGAGGACGGTGACTCCCTCGACCGGCTGGAGGTGGAAGCGGCCGATGAGCACCGACAACCCGATGAGCATCAGGCCGAGGACGGCGCCGAGGGCGACCTCCGCCCGCTGGGCCCGCTTGACGCGCGGGACGCGGAAGGAAGGCACGGCGTTGGCGAGTGCCTCCACACCCGTCAGCGCGGCACAACCGGAGGCGAAGGCCTTCAGCAGGAGCAGCGCCCCCACGGCCGAGGCGTTGGCGGCGACCACCGAGGCATGACCGGCCGCGGTCACCGTACTGACCGGCTCGGACCGGAACAGCCCGACGGCGATGACGACGAGGATCGAGCCGACGAAGACGACCGTCGGCACGATGAACACCCTTGCCGACTCCACGATCCCGCGCAGATTGACCGCCGTGATCAGGGCGAGAACGGCCAGGCACAGCCACAGCCGGTCGTCGTAGAGGGCCGGGAACGCCGACGTCAGGGCCGCCACACCGGCGGTGACGGCCACCGCGACGTTCAGGACGTAGTCCAGCACCAGCGAGGCCGCCGCCACCAGGCTCGTACGCGCCCCCAGGTGGGTCCTGGCCACCGCGTAGGAACCGCCGCCGTCCGGGAAGGCCGCGATCACCTGGCGGTAGGAGGCGACCAGCACCCCCAGCAGACCGGCGATCGCCAGCGTCACCGGCAGCGTGAAACCGAGCCCGTGCGCACCGGCGGCGGCCAGGACGAGGACGATCGCCTCGGGACCGTACGCCACCGACGCCATCGCGTCCAGCGACAGAGCGGCGAGACCGGTGACGGCCGTCAGCCGATGGCGCTCACCGGTATCAGGCGGCTCCTCGCCGCCCGGGACGGCATCCGGCTCGGTGGTCAGAACGGACATGGACACGGACTCCTTCTTCAGGGCCGCGCACGAGGGGCCGAAGAGTGCGCGGTGCACTCCAGGTTGTGTCCCGTTCCCGTCGCCTCCGACTGCTCCTAGCGGCATCTTCGCGCCCAGGCCGCCTACTTTGACGGGATCTTGACGGCTGTCTGATCCCGGTAACGGCTGTCAGTCGCGGTCAGGACATCGAGGACCGCTAGAGATACGTCAGGACCGCATCAAACTGACTGTCACCAGCCCTCCCCCTCCCTATCGTCGCCGTCATGGCACGCCACGGCGAGGCGCGGGGAGAGACTCCCACCGAGGCCACAAACGACCCGCAGTGGTCACGGGAGTTGCTGAGCTCGGTCCGCTGCGCGGCCGGGCTGCTCGCCCTGCTGCTCGTCATCGACTGGGACACCGGCCGGCTCGCCTTCTGGCGTACCGCCCTCTGGCTCGCCCTGGCAGGGCTGCTCTTCGCGGTGCTCTGCCCCGCCCGCGTGTCCGTCGGCGAGGGCTGGCTGGCCTCACGCCGACTGCTGCGTGAGCGCCGGGTTCGTACCGACCTGCTGGTGTCCGTCCGCTGCCTGGACGGCATCTCCCAGCGGCTTCTGCTGCGGGACGCGCTCGGCGGACGGGTCGAGATCGATCCCGAGGTGCTGGTGACCAGTCCCCAGGTCTGGTACCGCTTGGACGAGGGCGCCCGGAAGTCGGCGTCGGACGGCACTCTGCTGTGCGGTGCGACCGCGTTGAGCCTCGTCTCCCGGCGCGTCGACCGCGAGACCGCCCGCGCTGTGTTCAAGGTCTCCGGCCTGGAGTGAGCTCCGGACGGCTCAGCTGGCCGGCCCCGACGTGTCCAGGGCGGCCCCTGTCTGATCGGCGAGGGTCGCCGCGACCAGCCGGGCCCGGAGCGGGGGTACGCGACCAGGCCCCGGGGTGAGCATGAAGCGGCCCAGGTAGCGGCCGTTGCCATGGACGCGCAGTTCGATGCCGCCCTCGGGCCAGCCCGCCGCGTCCACATCCCAGGAGCGCCTGCCCACCGTCACGCTTCCGTCGTTCCGCAACCGAGGTGGCTGTCCCAGCAGGGTGCCGTACTCGAAACGGCAGGCGTCCAGGCCGAGCAGTTCGGTGAGTTCGCGGCGGACCTCGTCGACGACGGTGTCCGCGTCGAGGGCCGCGACGCGGTGGATGCGCGAGAGGTGAGCGGCGTCCGTGACCGTGATGACCTCCAAGCGGCGGGACCTGGCCGACAGTTGGGACACGATCAGGCCGACCGCCAGCAGCAGGACCGCCGTCTCGGCGTCCGCCGACGCGGTGATGTCGAACGTCTTGTACGGCCTCGTGAGGAAGAAGTCGAACCATGCCGCCGCCGACAGCGCCGCGAGCACCCCCGCCGTACGGCTGCCCAGTGCGGAGACCGCGACAACCACCACGACCAGGATGAGGGCGGCGTTGGTGTGGGAGAGATCCGTGCGCAACGGAACGAGCGCCAGGGCCACCAGGAACGGAGTGACCAGGCCCGCAGTCAGGGCGAGCCGGTCCCGCGGTTGCCAGGCAGCCGCCAATGTGAGGCGGGGCCCCTTGGGACGGCCCGACCTTCGCCATCTCCCTGTCTCAGCGTTCATCAGGTACCTCCTGTGCTCCGCGCACCACGAGGGTGCGAGTGGTACTCCGCCGCTTCGGTCCGGTCCGCGAACGGCAGCGACACGACCATGGTCAGACCGCCGCCGGGGGTGTCCTCGGGGGTGAGCGTCCCGTTCATCGCTTCGGTCAGGCCGCGGGCGAGGGCCAGCCCGAGGCCGAGGCCGGTGGTGTTGTCGGTGTCGCCGAGCCGCTGGAACGGCTCGAAGAGCCTCTCTCGTCCGTCGGCGGGAAGACCGGCCCCGCGGTCCACGACCCGCAGCTCCACCCGGCCTGCCAAGGCACTGGCGGTCACCAGCACCTTCTCCCCCTCTGGCGTGTGACGGGCGGCGTTGCCGACCAGGTTGGCGATCGCCCGCTCCAGCAGCGGCGGGTCGGCCCGCACCGCCGGAATCTCCTGCATGTCCGTCACCTCGACGCCTGGGGTGTCAGCGAGCGCCATGGGGAGCACCTCCTCCAGCGTGGCCGCGCGCAGGTTCAGGGTGAGGGCTCCGGCCTCCAGCCGGCTGAGGTCGAGGAGGTTCTCCACCAGTCGGCTGAGCCTGGCCATGGACTCGTCGGCGGTGGCGAGGAGTTCGTCACGGTCCTCCGGCGAGAACTCGACGTCCCGGCTGCGCAGCGAGGTGACCGCTGCCCAGCCCGCGGCGAGCGGGGTGCGCAGGTCGTGGCCGACGGCCCGCAGCAGCGCCGTACGCATCCGGTCGGCGGCCCTGACCGGCTCGATCTCGGCGGCGGCCTCGGCGAGCCGGGCCCGTTCCACCGCGGATCCGACGTGCGCGGCGAAGGCGGCCAGCACCCGCCGCTCGGAGGACGAGAGGGTACGGCCTCCCAGGACGAGATACTCGCCGGGACCGGCCGGAACGGCGGTGACGCCGTCGGCGTCGGGCGGCTCGTCCACCAGCTCCGCCGACTCCATGCCGAAGGTCTCCCGCGTGCGCTCCAGCAGCGCCGGAATGGTCGCGCCGCCGCGTACGATGCTGCCGGCCAGGGACGACATGGTCTCGGCCTCGGCGGTGGCCCGGGCCGAGCGGCGCGACAGGCGCAGGGAGCGGTCGACGACAGCGGCGACGGCGGCCGCCACGACCGCGAACACGCCCAGGGCCAGCAACGCGTTGGGGTCTTCCAGCGTGAACTGCCCGACGGGCGGAATGAACCAGTAGTTGAGCAGCAGCGACGCCGTCACCGACGCGATCACTGCGGAGGCGACCCCGCCTATGCAGGCGACCCCCACCACGGCCAGCAGGAACAGCAGCGCCTCGCTGGTCAGGTTCACCGTCCCCCGTACCTGCGCCAGGACGACCGTGAGCAGCACCGGCAGCGCCAGCCCGGCCACCGGACCCGCGATCAGCCGGCCCGTCGACAGGGTGCGGCGCCGGTGCGGGAGCAGGGTCCCGCGCCCGGCCCGCTCGTGCGTGACCCGGTGGACGTCGATGTCGCCGGACAGCTCCGTCACGGTCTCGCCCGTGCCCCGCCCGGTCAGGAACCGCTCCAGGCGACCCCGGCGGCTGGTGCCGAGGACGAGCTGGGTGGCGCTCTCGGCACGGGCGAACTCCACCAGCGCGGTGGCCACGTCGTCGCCGACGACCGAGTGGTAGCTGCCGCCGAGGTCCTCCACCAGCCGCCGCTGCCGGGCCAGCGAGGCGTGCGACACCCCGGCCGCGAGACCGTCGCTGCGCGCCACGTGCACAGCGAGGAGGTCGCCCCCGGCCGCCCGGTCTGCGATGCGGGCGGCCCGCCGGATCAGTGTGTCGCCCTCCGGGCCGCCAGTCAGGGCCACCACGACCCGCTCGCGGGTCTCCCACACCCCGCCGATACCGTGCTGGGAGCGGTACTCCTGGAGCGCCTCGTCGACCCGGTCGGCAACCCACAGCAGGGCCAGCTGCCGCAACGCGGTGAGGTTGCCGGGCCGGAAGTAGTTCGCGAGCGCCGCGTCGACCTTCTCTGGGGCGTAGACGTTGCCGTGGGCCATGCGGCGCCGCAGGCCCTCCGGGGGCATGTCCACCAGCTCGACCTGGTCGGCCCGGCGTACGATCTCGTCGGGGACCGTCTCGTGCTGCGGCACCCCGGTGATCTTCTCGACCACGTCGTTGAGGGAGGTCAAGTGCTGGATGTTCAGCGCGGTGACGACGTCGATGCCCGCGTCGAGCAGTGCCTGGATGTCCTGCCAGCGCTTGGGGTTGCGGCCCTCGCCGGGGACGTTGCTGTGGGCGAACTCGTCGACGATCGCGACCTGCGGGCGGCGGGCGAGGACCTCTCCCAGATCCATCTCCTGGAACTGCCCGCCACGGTAGGAGCAGCGGGCACGGGGGACGACCTCCAGGCCGTCGAGCATCGCCTCCGTGCGGGGTCGGCCGTGGCACTCGGCGAAGCCCACCACCACGTCCGCCCCGCGGGCGGCGCGGCGCCGCCCCTCGTCGAGCATGCGGTAGGTCTTGCCGACTCCGGGAGCTGCCCCGAGGTAGACCTTCAGTCGTCCTGGCCGCACGTCACTCATCGCCGCCGACGCACTCCGCTCACTGGTCCAACTCCCTTGCGCAGAAGGGATCCTCCCCTTACACAAGCCCCTTCGCGGGCCGGAAGGGGGCGTCGTTAGCGCTTCCTTGTCGCTGGTCACGAGGACCTTGACACTGTCTTGACGTGCGGTGGCCCGATAGGGTGAAGGCGGTGTGCCGGGAAGTCTGGTCGGCGGGGAGTCAGGGTGTCTCCCGTTCGGGGTCCAGGGAGAAGGCATGCGCAGTGTGGGGACGGTTCTCGCCCTCGTGGTCCTCGCGACGGTGGTCTCCACCTTCGCGCGCCGGTGGCGCATCCCCGCGCCCTCCCTGCTCGTGGTCGCCGGCCTTGGCGTTGCCCTGCTGCCGGGTACCCCTCAGATCGAGATCAGCCCCGATATCATCGGCCTCGTCGTGCTCCCGCCACTGCTTTACGCCTCGGCCGAGGAGATGCCCTGGCGGGAGCTGCGCGCGGTGTGGAAGCCGGTCGGGATCCTCGCCATCGGCCTGGTCCTGGCGTCCGCCGCGGCGGTCGGCGCGGTGGCGGCGCTGGTGACGCCACTGTCGTGGCAGATGGCGTTCGTGCTGGGCGCGATCCTGGCCAGCACGGACCCGGTCGCCGTCACCGCGCTGGGCAGACGACTCGCCCTGCCGCCCAAGGTCCAGGTACTCGTGCAGGCGGAGAGCCTCTTCAACGACGCGACCTCCTTGGTGCTGGTCCGGGTGGCCGCGGGCATCGCCGTGGCGTCCGCGGCATCCGGCTGGGGCGCGGCGGGTGGCGAGTTCCTGCTGCTGGCCGGCGGCGGCACTCTGATCGGCGCGGCTGTCGCGGGCGTGATCGCCCTGATCCGCCGGCGCACCGAGGAACCGGTACTGGAGACGGTGATCGCCCTGGTAACCCCGTACGCGGCCTACCTGCTGGCAGAGGCGGCGCACACCTCGGGGGTGACGTCGTGCGTGGTGGCCGGTGTGGTCCTGGGCGGCCGGGGCGACCGTCTCACCAACGCACGCATCCGGCTCCAGCTGCACGCGGTGTACGGCACGGTGGTGTTCCTGCTGGAAAGCGTGGTCTTCAGCCTCATCGGGCTGGCCCTGCCCGCGCAGGTGCGGGCACTGGACGACGGCGACCATGCCTGGCCGCTGTACGCCCTGGCCGTCGCCGCCACACTCGTCGCCGTACGCATGCTGTGGCTGGCCCCGCTGTCGGCGGTCGTGCAGCGCAAGGGCGGCATCACCCGCATGAACTGGCGGATCCCCGTGGTCCTGACCTGGGCAGGCACCCGAGGCGTGATGCCGCTGGCCGCCGCCCTGTCCATCCCCGAGGTCGCGGACAACGGCACCGCACTCGCGGACCGGCCGCTCGTCCTCGTCCTGACCACCTCCGTCGTGGTCGTCACCCTCGTCGTGCAGGGCTTCACCCTCGCCCCGGTCGTCCAACGCTCCGGCATCGCCCTGGAGCCCGCCCACACCGCACGCGAGGAAGCGGAGGCCCGCTCCCACCTCGCACACGCCGGCCTGGCCCGACTGGAGGAACTCGCGGAACTGGAGGTCGTACCGGACGTCGTCCTCGACCGCCTCCGCCGTAGCCTGTCGGCCCGCCTCGACGACGCCCGCGACCGCCTCGCGCCGCAGGACAGTGACGGAGACGCGACCGAGTCCGCCGACCTGGTCTACCGCCAGCTGCGCCGCGACCTCATCGCCGTCGAGACGGGCGAACTGCAGCGCCTGTACGACGACCACGCCATCAGCGACACCACCCGCCGTCGGCTGCAGCGTTCCCTGGACCTGGAGGAGACGCGGCTGGCGGACGCGTAGCGCTCCGCGGGGCAGGCTGTGCGGGGAGAGCTGCGATGTGCCGCCGTAGCATTCCGCTGCGGCGCCGTCGTGGCCGGTCACGCCCACGCGATGGAGCCGCGTGTCGTAACGACCCCGCGCTGCTTCGGGCCGCTGCCGAGCCCGCACGCCCCCTAACGGAACTCGGCCAGCCGGGGCCGCAGTCCGAAGACGGTGAGCGCGGCGGTGGCGAGCAGCAGCCCGCCCGCCCAGGAGAGCAGGCCGGTGACCGCCGAGCGGCCCGTGTCGACCGAGGCCGTGAAGTGGGCACGGTTGATGTCGGTCACCCTGTCCAACCCGGCCATCCACTGCCCGAAGTGCGCGTTGGACGTTCCCGCTTCCCAGCCCATGCAGAACTCGACCGCCTGTTTCTCCTTGCCCGCGGCCAGCAGCGCGCGGATCCTCCGGTCGTCGCGCTGGTAGACGGAGTAGGTCTGCACGGTCTTCTCGGCAGCAGCCCGCTCTCCGGGAAAGGAGATGTTGTCGAGCTCGCGCCGGAACTCTCCGGTGAAGCGCAGATCGTGGTGATCGGACCCGTACTCCCGCCACGTGGTGGCGAGTTCGGAGTCGTACGTGGACAGCGTGGCGCCCTTCAGGCCGTACAGCTGCTGCGACTTGGCGAGAAAGGAGACCGCGTACCTGCCGCGGCGCTCCGGGTCTAGGAGGTACCGGCTCTCGTCGGCATTGGCGTCGTAGGCGACGGCGCGGGCGCGGGACAGGGCGACGACCGAGTCGAAGGCGTCGCCCCGGGCGCCCCGTAGCTGGTCGGCCGTGGAGGTCAGCAGCTGGGCGCCGAGGAGCACGGTGAGGAGGGTGCAGACGGTGGCGGCGAGCACTCCGAGGTTGAGGACGCGCCGGAAGCTGCGGGCCAGGTACCACTACAGGGCACCGAGGACGGCCAGCAGCAGCACGCTGAGGACGACTACGGCCGTGAGCCGGGCGGAAAGAGCGTTTCGGGCCGCGCTGTACCGCGCGTCGAACGCCTCGTCATTGGAGGAGACCAACGCCAGAGCCGCCGGGAGCAGTTGCTGCCGCAGAAGGTCGGTGGCCCTGCGGTAGTCGACGAGAGCGGCGTCCTTGCCGCCGTGGTGCCCGTCGTTCTCCAGGGCCCGGCCGATCAGTTCCTGGTACTCGGCGAAGCCGTCGGTGAGCGACTCCACGGTCGTCTCGTCGCGCCTGTCGCCCTGTGCCGCGACGGCGAGAGTACGCAGGTCGTGCCCTATCTCGCGGCGGGCGTCATCGTAGAAGGCGACAGCCTTCCCGTACGGCGTCCGCAGGCGCCCTTTGCCCGCGTCACCGTCGGCCAGCAGGATGTTGGCGGCCTGTGCGTCGGATGATCGCCCTGAACATCCTGCTGGCGTCGCTCACGATCATCTTCCTGCTCGTCGTGGTCGCCCTCCAACCGATGGCCGAGTACGCGGACGCCGCCCAGTCGACGACCGTCCTGGTCGCTCTCCTCGTCACCCTCATCCCCACGACGATCGGCACCCTGCTCTCCGCGATCGGCATCGCCGGCATGGACCGGCTGGAGCAGCGCAACGTGCTGGCCGTGTCCGGCCGGGCGGTCGAGGCGGCCGGGGACGTGAACACCCTGCTGCTCGACAAGACCGGCACCATCACCCTCGGCAACCGCGAGGCCGCCGCGTTCGTCCCGCTGCCCGGCATCGACGAGGGCCGGCTCGCGGACGCCGCTCAGCTCTCCTCGCTGGCCGACGAGACACCCGAGGGCCGCTCGGTCGTGGTCCTCGCCAAGAACCGCTACGGCCTGCGGGCCCCCACCGAGGGCGAGTTGGCGAACGCTCGCTGGGTCGCCTTCAGCGCCCGCACCAGGATGAGCGGCGTCGACCTGCGCTGGGACAACGGAGCCATGTGCGCCATCCCCAAGGGAGCCGCCCAGGAGGAAATCGATTGGGTGCGGATGACGGCGGCGAAGTCCCGCCCGAGGCACAGCACTTCGCCGATTCGGTGGCCGCGTCCGGCGGCACTCCGCTGCTGGTGGCCTGCACGACTGGGACGGACCGCGTGTCCTCGGCCTGATCCACCTCAAGGACGTGGTCAAGGACCACATCCGCGAACGCTTCGCCGAACTGCGCCGCATGGGCATCCGCACGGTCATGGTCACCGGCGACAACCCGCTCACGGCCCGCGCCATCGCCGAGGAAGCGGCGTGGACGCCTACCTGTCCGAAGCCACCCCCGAGGACAAACTCGCCCTCATCAAGCGCGAGCAGGCCGGCGGCAAACTGGTCGCGATGACCGGCGACGGGATGAACTACGCGCCGGCCTTGGCTCAGGCGGACGTCGGCGTGACGATGAACACGGGTACGTCGGCGGCGAAGGAGGCCGGCAACATGGTCGACCTCGACTCGAACCCGACCAAGCTGATCAAGATCGTCGAGATCGGCAAGCAACTCCTCATCACCCGGGACGCGTTGACCACGTTCTCCATCACCAACGACGTCGCCAAGTACTTCGCGATCATCCCGGCGCTGTTCGCCGGCGCCTACCCGGGGGCTGGAACACCTGAACGTGATGAGCCTGCACAGCCCGACGTCCGCGATCACCTCGGCGATCATCTTCAACGCCCTGATCATCGTGGCGCTGATCCCGCTCGCACTGCGCGGCGTGCGCTACACGCCCGCGTCGGCGCACGACCTGCTGCGTCGCAACCTACTGCTGTACGGCCCGGGCGGGCTGACGGTGCCCTTCCTCGGCATCAAGCTGGTCGACCTGCTGATCTCGGGGGTGCCGGGCCTCGACTGAACTCGCCTTGTGCTGTTCGGGCAGCGCCGTCGTCAAGGACACGTATGCCGACGTCAGAGGGGCGTCAGGGACCAGGCGCCGAACTTGCCACCGCTCTGCGGTACGGCTTCCATGACTGACGTGAACAGCGCCTGGCTCCTCTTCGACCGGCCGCCGAGTCCCGCTCGGCCGTCCAGTCGTGCGCCACGCTGTTCAGGAATGCCCGCGTCCGTCTCCCACTGACGCGTTGCGCATCCTCCGGGGCGCCGTGACTCCCGTCCGGCGCCCCGCCTCACTCCTCCACCCGCACGCCCGCCGCCCCTCGCCGGGGCCTCGTCCGCGTGCCGTCGACCCCGGATCGGATCATGTCCTACTCCACTCTTTCCTCCCGTACCGTGCTCGTCACAGGCGCTACCTCCGGCATCGGCCAGGAGACCGCGCGACAGCTCGCCGAGCGCGGCGCAACCGTACTGCTGCACGGCCGTACCGCCGAGGAGGCCCGCGCCGCCGCCGACCGGCTCATCGCCACCACGGACGTCGAGCCCCGCCAACTGCACACGTACTCCGCCGACTTCGCCCACCTCGACAAGGTCGAGACCCTCGCCCGCCAGGTCGCCGCCGAGCACCCGCACCTCGACGTACTCGTCAACAACGCCGGCATCGCCGCGCCCGAGCGGCACACCGTGACCGCCGACGGCAACGAAGTCGCCTTCCAGGTCAACTTCCTCGCCCACTACCTGCTCACCTGCCTCCTCGAACCGGCACTCACCAGCGATCCGGGCGGTCGTGTGGTCAACGTGTCGTCGGCCCTGCACCGTACGGGGTCAATCCAGTGGTCCGACCCCAACCGCACCCGCCGATACACCCGCGTCGCTGCCTATGCCCAGTCCCAGCTCGCCCTCACCGTGTTCGCGGCCGACCAGCGCGTCACCGCCGTCTCCGTGCACCCCGGCGTCTGCGACACGGCGTTGCTGCCGCTGTACGCCCACAAAGGCATATCGCCTGCCGAGGGCGCCGCGAACGTGGTACGGCTGTGCGACCCGGCCGTGGAGATCGTCAACGGCGCCTACTACGACCGTGCCACGCGCGTCGAACCGGCCCAGGCCGCGACCGAGGACCGTACCGTCAAGCGCCTGAACAAGCTGGCTGACCTGTTGGTCAGCCGCAGCGCTGCCTGAGACACCGGTATCCGAAGCAGAGTCGACACCGGTGTTCAGGCGTGCGGGCATGGCAACTCCAGTCCGGCAGGCCCGTCGTTCGCGACATGAGCCGTGAGTGACAGGCGTGTCAACACCTCGATCTGAGAGCCCCTGGTGACCGTACGGTCGCGGGGCAGGCCGAAGTGCTCGGCGGCGTCAGCCGCGATGTGGAAGGTGGCGATCAACAGTCTCTTGCGCCAGAGCGCCATCGTCGATGCCTTGCCGCGCCGGAGCTCGATCTTCGACAGGAAATAGGACGCCTGGCGGATGGCGATCAGGGCGGCGGCGCTGATGCGGCGCATGTCATGGTTCTGCCGGAGGCCGGTCTGGGCGAGGGCCATGGTCAGGGTGTTGTCGACGAGTTCGGTCAGAGCGGTGAGGCGTTCTGCGGCTTGGGTGAGGTGGTCGGCGACGTCGCGGAAGTAGGCGGTGAGTTCCCGGTCCACGCCGGGGACGCGGCGTACGGCGAGGCCGCGCACGGGCCGGGCCAGTGGCACGACGGTTCGCTTGAGTTCGACGAGTTCGCGCTTGAGCTGGTAGATGCGGCCGATATCGTGGCCGGTGTCCGGGGAGTAGGCATCGTTCTCGATCTCGTCGGCGTCGGTCTCCAGGGCGGTGACGACGTCGAGGTACTGGTCCACGACGGAGTCGGCGATGGCGTGCAGGACGGCGGCAGGGCCGTGGGCGAGGCGCTCGGGGTCGGCCTCCAGGCGGCTGCGGGCGCCGGTGAGCGGCTCTGAGAGGTCGTGGCGGACTACGACGATGAAGTCGCGGCCCGCGAAGGCCATGATCTCACCGGTGCCGACGAGGTCGGCGGTGGGCGTCAGCCGGCCGTGTTCGACGTAGGCAGCAGTGCGCAGGCCGAGGAAGAGGGTGTCGTCGTACCGTTCCGGCTTGGGCCGCTGGTGGGCTTCCAGGGCGTGCTCGACCGCCAGCGGGTGGAGGGCGAACACCCCGGCGACGGCCTGGAGTTGGTCGGCGGTGGAGGCGTGCAGACCGATCCAGGCGAAGGCACTGGGGGTGGTGCGGGCGGCATCCATGGCCTCTTCCGGCGACAGCTGCCCCGGCCGACGGCGCCCGTACTCGTACAGGGCACAGTCGACTACGGGGACCCACGGCCGGGGCGTGTTGTGGGCTGTCATGGCTCACCTCCTTGCGGGGCACGGACGTGGTCCGGGCCACCGGTTAGCATATTTGCATGGAAGCGCAAGTAGCGTCATGGGACGAGGAGCGGGCCGAGCGGTCGGTGGCGGTGCTCAAGGCGGTCGCCGATCCGTCGCGCTACCGGTTGCTGTGGGCGCTGAGCGAGCGGGAGTTGCCGGTCAGCCGACTGGCGGAGCTGATCGGCGCGCATGTCGCGGCCACCTCCCAGCACCTGGCGAAGCTGCGCGCGGCCGGGCTGGTCGCCTCCCGCCGCGAGGGCACTCGGATCTACTACCGGGCCGCCGGGCGTCAGGCGCGGGCGCTGCTGGAGAGCGCGGTACTGGCAGGCGACGCCGCCGAGGCCCCGGAGGATGCAGCGGAGGCGTGCGAGGTCCCCGCGACGGTCGCGAAGGAGCGCCCGGTTGCGGCTCGGGCGCGGCACCTCCCGGTTGCGGAGACCTGAGTTTCCGCTCGTCATGCGGCCGTCCGCCGCCAGGCGGCGGAGACGACGGCCGGTTCCATGCTAATGCGGGCGACCGCGATCTCCACCGGTGCGCTGTCGGCGCCGTCGGAGGCGATCTCCGCGCATATCCGCACCTGCCCGTCCTCGCCGTCGGCAGTGGCGGCGACCGCGTGCAGACGCCTGTCGGATCCGGCGAGCGACTGTACGAGCAGGGCGCGAATGTGGGCTTCGTCGCGGGCGGCGACCACGGCCTCCACGCGGTACGGGGTCGGGACCTCGTCGCCCGAGCCGGGCTGGCGGTCCAGTCGCTGGGCGAGTCCACGTACGGCGGTATTGACGGCGACGACCGCCGCCGCACCGGCGAGGGCGTACCCGGGCAGTCCGGCTCCGGCGAGGGAACCCACTCCGGCCGAACACCACAGAGTGGCTGCCGTGTTCATACCGGAGATGTTCAGACCGTCGCGCATGATGACACCGGCGCCGAGGAAGCCGATGCCGGAGACCACCTGGGCGGCGACCCGGCTGGGATCGCCCGTGCCGAAGGAGCTGGACAGCAGCACGAACAGAGCGGAACCCGTGGCC
This sequence comes from Streptomyces sp. NBC_01451, assembly GCF_036227485.1. Lineage (NCBI taxonomy): Bacteria > Bacillati > Actinomycetota > Actinomycetes > Kitasatosporales > Streptomycetaceae > Streptomyces > Streptomyces sp. NBC_01451. Next base: position 9,643,461 of record NZ_CP109479.1, on the reverse strand, counting down.
ACCAGTGTGTTCGTCCGCAGCCCGGCCATCCGCTGGCGCCACTGCCTCTCGATGCCGATCAGCGACCCGCGGCCAGCCCCGAGCCGAGGCCGGTGGCGAAGTGCAGCGTGTTCATCGGACCTGTCCCTCCCATACGGCGTCGGTGTCGCCTTCGTCCAGTCGGTACTCCTGCGGCTCGGCGTCGTAGGAGTACAGCTCGCCGTAGCGGCCCCAGTCGGTGGCCGTCTCCAGCTGGCGGGTGACCTGCTCGCTGGTGAAGTGGTGGGCCAGAACGTCGCGGAAGAACCCGGCGCGCAGGGTGCCGTCGGGGTTCTGGCGGAGGCTGCTGCTGATCAGCCTGACCAACGGGGCGCCCGATGTCGCCTCGGCGAAGATGGTCTTGGACTTCTGTACGTCGGCGCCCGCGAAGGCCGTTCCGGTGTCGGTGAGCAGCAGGTCGTCGCCGTGGACGACGGCGAAGCCGAGCAGGTCGAGGGCGTCGACGAGGGGCAGTACGTCGTCGACCTCCAGGCCGAGGTCGTCGACGAGGTCGGCGAGGTCGGCGCGTCCGCCGCGGTGGGCGATCATCTCCGCCAGGCCGGACAGGCCGTCCACGCTCGCGGTGGGCAGCGGGGTGTTGGCCGGGGTGCGCTTCTCCAGCTCGATGGCGTCCACCGGCTCCGCACGGCCGGGGGTGCGGCCTTCCTTCTGCCGCCCGGTCATCGTCCGGTACACGCGATCGATGAGGTCTTCGAAGGTGGCCGAGTTCCGGTCGCGGGGGCGGTCCAGGCCGACCTCGAAGACCTCGCGGACGGTGCCGTAGGGGCGGGAGCCGAGGACGACGATCCGGTCGGCCATCAGCACGGCTTCCTCGATGTTGTGCGTGACCAGCACGATCGCCCGGGTCGGGAACTGCCCGGACTCCCACAGCTCCATCAGTTCGCCGCGCAGGTTCTCGGCCGTGAGCACGTCGAGGGCGGAGAACGGCTCGTCCATCATCAGCACGTCCGGCTCGACGACCAACGCCCTCGCGAAGCCGACGCGTTGGCGCATGCCGCCGGAGAGCTCCTTGGGGTAGGCGGACTCGAAGCCGTCCAGACCGATCAGGTCGATGGCCCGCCGAGCCGCGTGCGCCCGCTCGACGGCACCGACTCCCTTGGCCTCCAGGCCGAGTTCGACGTTCTGCTGCACGGTCAGCCACGGCAGCAGCGCGAAGGTCTGGAACACCATGGCCGTACCCGGGTTGGCGCCGGTCAGCGGGGCGCCCTTGTAGGCGACGGTGCCGGAGCTGGCGGGCACGAGTCCGGCCAGGCAGCGCAGCAGCGTCGACTTGCCCGAGCCCGACTTGCCCAGGAGGGCGACGACTTCACCGGCGCGGACCTGGAGGTCGATGCCGGACAGAACGGGCAGCTCGCCGTCGGCGCCCGCGTAGGACTTGGTGAGGCCGACAGTCTCCAGCAGGACGTCGCCGTCCGCGGAACGGATCCTGTCGAAGGTCGGGGTGTCGCGGTCGACGCGCAGGCCCAGGAGGCCACGCAGGGAGTTCAGCACCATGACGTGCTCCAAGTCGCTTGAAAGAAAGGAACGTTCAGAGGGAGTAGCGGGCCTCGGCGAGCCGGTACAGGCGCCGCCACAGCAGCCGGTTGAGCCCGACGACGTAGACGCTCATCACCGCGACGCCCGCGATCAGGTGCGGGTAGTCGCCGTGTTCGGTGGCCTTGGCGATGTACGCGCCCAGGCCAGTCGCGGTGAGCGTCGTACCGCCGAAGGTGACGACCTCAGAAACGATCGAGGCGTTCCAGGCACCCCCCGAGGCCGTGATGCCGCCGGTGACGTACGAAGGGAAGATCCCCGGAATGATCAGCCGCCGCCACCGCTGCCAACCGGTGACCCCCAGGTCGTCCATGGCCTCGCGCAGATCGGTCGGGATGGCCATGGCACCGGCGATGGTGTTGAAGAGGATGTACCACTGGGCGCCCAGCGCCATCAGCAGCGTGCCGCCGATGTTGATCGACAGGCCGGTCCTGAGGAAGAACCACACCGCCAGCGGGAAGAGAAAGTTGGCGGGGAAGGAGGCAAGGACCTGGACGACGGGCTGGGCGATACGCGTCAACCTCGGCGAGAAGCCGATCCTCACCCCGACCGGCACCCAGATCACCGTCGCGAGCGCGACCAGGACCAGGACCCGGACGAGCGTGGCCAGGCCCAGCAGCAACGGCTCACCGAAGACACCGAGGCCGGTGCGGTCGTCGAGGAAACGGCCGAGGTCGAAAAGACCCCAGAGGATCAGCCCGCCCGCGACGACGGTGAAGACGACGTCACCGGTGCGCCGCCGTGCGGGATCCACCACCAGCGGCCGGTCGTCCCGGCCCAGGACGCGCCCCGCCCGGTTCAGCCCTCGCCCGACCGGGCGCAGCAGCCGGCCGAGCAGCCGCGGCCAGTGCGAACGCCGCAGGAAGTCCAGGACGTACGACCGCTGGACCTCGCTGGCCTCGGACTGCTCGTTCTTGAACTTCTCCGCCCAGGCAGTCAGGGGCCGCCAGAACAGGAAGTTCACGCCGATCACCATCACGGCCATGGTCAGGATGGCCCAGCCGACCTCGCCGAGGTCGCCGTCGCTGATGGCGGCGCCGGCGTAGGAGCCGACGCCTGGCAGCGCGTACTGCTGGTTGTTGACACTGATGGCCTCGGAGGCGACCAGGAAGAACCAGCCGCCGCCGAAGCTCATCATCCCGTTCCAGACCAGGCCGATCGTCCCGGCCGGGACCTCCACCCTCCAGAACCGCATCCACCGGGTGAACCCGAACGACCGTGACAGCTCGTCCAGTTCTCGCGGCAGGGAAGTGAGGGAGTAGTAGAAGCCGAACGTCATGTTCCACGCCTGCGAGGTGAAGATCGCGAAGATCGCCGCACACTCCAGGCCCAGCATCGAGCCGGGGAACAGGGCGATGAACCCCGTCACCGCCACGGTCAGGAAGCCCAGCACCGGCACCGACTGCAGGATGTCCAGCGCGGGGATCAGGATCCGCTCCAACCGACGGCTCTTGGCAGCCGCATAGGCATAGCAGAACGTGAACGCGACCGACAGGGCCAGCGCCATGAACATCCGCAGCAGTGACCGAGCAGCGTCGTACGGCAACTGGGACGGATCGGTGTCGACGTGCACGTTCTGGTGAGTACTGAAGGCGACGGTGGTGCCCTGACCCACCCGCAGCACCACGTACAGCAGGACGAGCACGGCAGCGGCGACCGCCGCATCCACCCAGGAGAACTGCGACAGACGCCCCGGCAGTCGCGCGACCATGGGCGTGCGCGCCGCCGACTCGGCAGGCTTGGTGTCCGTACGGAACGACATCACGGAAGACCTCCGCCCACACTCTGGGCACGCCGGCATCGCCCCGCCGGGGCAGACGCGCCGACGGCAGGGCAGGGCTCACCCACACAGCATGGGAAAGACAGGTAGGAGAAGAAGGAGGGGGTGCGCCCGGGAAACACCGCCGCCTCATCGGGAGCGGGCCGCGTCCGGCGCGGGGAAATCAGGGCCGAGGCCCGAAGGTACGAGGGTCAGCGCGTGCCCGGAAGGCAGCGCGGACTGGGAGGTTCGGCACCCATGGCTGCCTCCGATCCGTGAGGTGACTGTGCCCCGGCACGCGCCCTTGGCGCACGCGGAACCCGACCCCCACGAGTGTGCCCCTTGTTGCGTCATTACGCAAATAAGAGAGTCACCCAACGGCTCATGCCTGCGCCGGGCGGCCAACACCTCCACAGTGGCTGCTTGCGCGAGGGGCCCCACCTCACTTGAGAACCTTCACGGATCTGCACGCTCGACACAATTCAGGGCCAGCGCGATCCTTCCCGGAAACGCCGGAAAATTCACTGACAGCCGGTCAGCGCATCACGTAAGCACAGGTCAGGGGGTAGCAGCCGTGGCCTGGCCGAGCGCTTCGAAGCGCTCGGCCGCAGGTTCGAGTCGTGCCGGCCGCGCTTTTCTCCGCCTTCCTTCGGGAAATCTCTTGCTGGTCAGAGCAGATCCAGCCACACACAGAGGTCGAGCGGACCTTCCGCCCGTTTCAGGCAGACGCCCTGCTGCACCGTCCCGCAGGTGCGAGACCTGCAGGCGGCGTGCCAGCCCCTGCCCGACGCCTCCATACACGCTGAGGCAGAGCTCATGTTGCACGACGAACCGGTCGATGCCGTTCGACTTCGGCACCGCGAACAGTTCGCCTCAAGCGTCTCGACACCAGGGCTTCTGAGTGGACACCGACTGACCGAGTGCGGTCACTTGTAGCGGTAGAGCTGGTGGAGGTGGAGGTGGAGGACGTCTGTCTGCCGCTGCGAACGAGCGGCCTGGGTCTCGCCGAACACGTCCCGGCCCAGCTGGTTCGCCACCCCTTCCACGGTCTTCAACTCAACTGCGGTGTCAGCCACTTGACGTCTCTCTCATGATCGTCGGATCCGCCGTCAGGTCTACACTCCGTCCGGCCGCCGGACGTCAGGTGGTACATGGGGAACAGTGACTGCGGTCATGAGAAAGCCGTGTTCTGCCAGCCAACCCCCGTGGAAGTGGGTGACCCGGTTGCCTGCGACGAACGGCCCCGGCACCAGAAGACGCGCGGTGAACGTGCCTGCCGCGGGATGCACCTCGATGGTCGCTTCGTGGAAGTCCAGCCAGCGGCCGGCGAGCGGGTACCACGCTTTGTAAACGCTCTCCTTGGCACTGAAGAGGAGCCGGTCCCAGCACACCTCGGGCCGGCTGGCGGCCAGTCGGCGCAGCCGTACCCGTTCTTCTGGAAGACTGACAAGCTTCAACACCGAGTGGCTCGCCAACGGAGCGTTGGGCTCGGCATCCACGCCGAGCGACACCATGTCGACCGCCCGTGCCACGGCTGCCGCACGGTAACCCCGGCAGTGCGTCATGCTGCCGACGACCGCGGTGGGCCACACCGGTGCCCCACGCGGACCCGACAGGATCGGAACGGGTGGCACGCCGAGACCGGCCAGGGCACGCCGGGCGCATGCGCGTGCGGTACTGAACTCCCGGCGGCGCTCAGCCACGGCTTTGGCCATCAGCTGCTCCTCCTCGGGAAACAGCGGCGGCGGGGGATCTGGATCCCCGAACGACTGGGCCGTCACGATCGGTGCGGCCAGCAGGTTCTCGATCATAGGTACCCGATTCGGCTAACGAGCGGTGGACGGGAAGCGCCCCTGCTGGGCGGGCGCACGTCTGCGAGGACCTTCATCGGGCGTTCGCGGATCCCCTCCACATGGGCGCAGTGCAACGCACAGTCCACGGGCCGCCTATGGCGGTTGCCGTCGGCCCTCAGCTGCACGGGCAGCTCGTCCATTGCCTCCGGGTCGCAGCTGACCTCCACGGAGGAGGACCCGTTCACGACGGCAAGCGACAGCCTGCCCGTCCGCGGCGAAAATCGTTGCAGTGCCTGGCCCACCAGGAGCGAGACGGCCATCATGCCGGCGTGTACGGCCAGTTCGTCGGCGTTGGCCTGGCTGCGCAGCCCCTCCACCTTCGCCCCGTCCTCCAGGGCCAGCGCGCCCGCGGCACACGCGGCGGCGATCTCGCCCCGTGAGTGCCCGACCATGGCGGTGGATTCCAGGCCGTGCGAGCGCCACAGCTCGGCCAAGGACACCATGACGGCCCACAGAGCCGGTTGGACGACATCGGTCCGCTCGCGCCCCGGCGCGCCCGCCTCGTTGCGTATGACAGCCGACAGTTCCCAGTCCGTGAAGGGCACGAGTGCCTCGGCGGTCTCGCGGGCGGTGCCGCCGTGGGCCGGCGCTCGAAGTCCCACCAGTCGCCCGTCCGTCTCCTCGCCGATCGCCACCCCCCGGCTCTCCATGATCGCCGGGGAGGTGGACAGTCGGTATCCGACGTCCAGTGGTTCGAGACCAGGACGGGCGCAGATGTGGGAGACGAGGGAAGCGGCCTGCGCCCGCAGAGCTTCCCGGGTCCTGTCCGACACCAGCCGAGGGACAGCGCTCCCCCTGCGCTGCGGTGCGGTCGCGTTGACCGGTTCACCGGTCGCAGGTGCCTCCTCCAGGACTACGTACGCGTTGGTGCCGCTCATACCGAAGCAAGACGTCCCTGCCCGCCGGGCGCTTCCGGTGACAGGCCACGGCACGGCCTCGGTGGTCGGCCACACGCCGCTGACGGACCAATCGGCATGGGGGGTGGGCTCGTCGATGTGCAGCGTCCTGGGAATGGTGCCGCGCTGTATCGCCGACACCGACTTGATGACGTCGGCCACGTCGACGGGCGCCTGGGTGAGCCCGACATTCGACTTCAGCGAGCCGAGGAGCAGAGGTCTCTCGGCAGGACGGCCACGCCCATACGCGGCGCGAAGCGCCTGCGCCTCGATCGGGTCGCCCAGTGGCGTACCGGTCCCCTGTACCCCCACCATGTCGGCCTGGCCGGCCGTCAGCCCCGCGTTCCGCAGCGCCTCGCCGATGACGCGCTGCTGGGCCATTCCGTTGGGTGCCGTCATGCCGTTAACAGCGCACTCCTGATTGACAGCGGAGCCCCGCACCAGCGCCAACACCGGGTGCCCGTGCCGCAGGGCGTCAGACACACGCTCCGCTACCACCACAGCCGCGCCCTCGGAGAACCCGGTGCCGTCGGCGGTGGCGGCGAACGCTTTGCAACGACTGTCAGCCGACATCCCCCGCTGGGTGCTGAACTGGACGAGGCTCTCGGTCGTCTGCATCACCGTCGCGCCCCCGGCCAGCGCCCTGGAGGACTCACCCCGGCGCAGTGACAGAACGGCCCGGTGCAGGGCCACCAGCGAGGAGGAGCACGCCGTGATCGCGGGGCCTTGCAGACCGAGGAGGTACGACAGATGGCCCGAGACGCCACTGTTGGCGGTGCGGCTGCTGAGGTAGCACACCACCTCATCGGGGGCACCGCCCAGCCGCGAGCTGTAGTCGCACACGATCCCGAGGAAGTCTCCGGTAGTGCTGCCCCGGAGCGAGGTGGGAACGATGCCGGCGCGTTCGAACGCCTCACAAAAGGTCAACAGCAGCGGTCGCTGCCGTGTGTCCATCGTGAGGGCTTCGCGCGAGCCGATCCCGGGGACCGTTGGATCGAAGCCCGACACATCGTGGAGGAACCCGCCCCTGTGCGTGCAACTCGCCCATGGCTCGCCAGGCTCCGGATCGCAGAGATCGACGGGCCACTGCCTGTCCACGGCGAAGTCCATGGTCTCGTTACCACCGACCTCCAGCACCCGCCACAGGTCCTCGGGGCTCGCGATACCGCCTGAGAACCGGCAGCCCATTCCGACGATCACGATCGGCTCGGACTCCAGCTTCTCGGCTTCGGTCAGCCGCCGTCGGACCTCACACGTTTCCACCGTGGTCCTCTTGAGACAGGCGCACGGTCTCTCCTCGTTGTCCACGGAGGTCACCTCGGTGAATTTGTCGGGCAAGTCCAGGGCGGAATGCGCTGCGGACGGTTGAGCCCGGCTACCGGTGCGAAGCGCGCCCCAGACGCCGCTACAAGTTCCGCTGTGCAGGCGTGGGGCACGCAGCAGCACCCAGCACAGGAAGCGGAAGTGCGCCATGGAGAAGAAGTACGGCCAGGGGCTAGCCGCACCCAGGATCAGGAAGCCGGCGGGCTTGTGCGGCAGCAATCCCGCCGATGGAGTTGCCCGCGACGACCTGCGGAACGCAGCCTGTCGACCGGTAGCAGCCGGAACAGCGCCGTCTCCACGGTGAACAGAGCCGCCTGGACATGGAGAGTCCGGTCCAGCAGGGCCGCGTCGGGGGGAGTCCGCGTCGACGAGGAGCACCTCCTAGAGGAACCCGCCCTTCTGGACATAGCGCTTTCCCGGCTTGCTGCGGTCCGAGTCGTAGAGACCGTCGAGGTCCCACCCACGGTCCGACGGGAAGTCGACGAGCGCCTCCCTGCCATCGAACACCAACTGCCAAAGAGGGTTCGGGGATTCGGCGGAGCCTGCATACCGGCAGCCGGCACCGACGATGGCGACGGATTCGCCATGGGGCACCGTGACAGGCGTCGGTCCTTCCTCTGCCACCGTCGACAGTCCAAGCACCCTCTGCAGATACAGCGCCAGCGCGGCAGGAGTCGGATGGTTGAACGCCATGGCGAGGGGCAGCTCCAGGCCGATGGCGGCGGTGAGCCTGGCGTGCAGGTCGATCGCCGCCAGAGACCCGAATCCGAGGTCCTTGAAGGTCTGCCCATCTGCCAACGCTTCAGGGGCCCCCGAGTCGATGCTCCGCGCAACCTCGATGGTCTCCGTACGGACCAGGGCGAGCAGGGAACGGTACTGCTCCGAGGACTGCATTCCCTCCAGCCGACGCACCAGCGACGACCGGACCGCGCCGGACTCGTCCAGCGTGGCCATGGAGCCGGGAGGGAAGTCGTTGAAATCGCTCATCTGTGAACTCCATAGGTTCTGGTAGACATCCGGTTGGCGTCAGCGGATGTTGTCGAGAAACGATGTCAGCTGTTCCGGGAGTGGCTCTCCGGATACCGCCCAGGTCCTCGGCATCCCGGATTTTTCCGATGAAGCGCATTCCGTCCTGGTAGCCGTGTCCGTTAGCTGCAGAAGCGGCATCGTCCAGAGCTGAATGAACAAACCCGCTCCCCAATGCACTTCTCCCTCTTCTCGGGGAACTCTTCTATCCGAAGACTACGAAATGCCGGTCGTCCGAAAAACCCTGGAGCTACCCCAGTACCCCCTGCTTCAAGGCCCCGATCAGCTCCTTCGCCCGGGGCTTCAGAACCGTCCTGTCGATCACATCCTCCGCCGGTCCGGTACCAGCGACGGCAGTTTCGCTCCAGGAACCGGCCATCGTCGTCCCCGGGGCGAGATACTCCCGAGTTGCCTGAAGCCCCGCCACGCACAGTTCACCCTCGGTCTGCGACTTCTCCGCGTCGTCCCCCAGGAGCAGGTGACGGTGTCCGCCGTGGACCGCCCCGATCGGTACAACCCCGGTGACCGCCAGCGCGGGCGTACGCTCTGCGGACCACCGGTGGACAGAGACGATGATGGCCAGTTCGGTGGGACCGTAGAGGTTATCCACTACGGAACCCGGCGCCGCCCGCTGCCAGACGTCGGCGTCCTCCCACCGCAGCACCTCACCCGCGAAGAAGCTCAAGCGCAGGGTCGACAGTGCGCCAGGGCCCAGTCCACCCCGCTGGCGGATGGGGGAAATTCCACTGGCGGTGAAGTACCGCACCAACACCCCGTTGACAGCAGCGAATTCGGGCAGGTCACGATCGGCCTGGAGGGGTAAGAGAGCGCGGTGGCACCCGCCCGCCAGGCGCAGAACAGGTCCAACATCGCGCAGTCGAAGTTGAGGTCGAGTGTGTCGGAGAGCACGTCCTGCGCGGAGAAATCGTGCCGGGTGTCCAGGAGCTCGAAGTAGTGGTTGGTGCTGCTACGGGAGATCGGGACGCCTTTCCGGGCGACCGGTGGCCCCCTACGCGATGAGCACACAGGCCATATCGGACGGCGACACGGAAGCGGCTCGTCGAAGGCTCGCACGCCGTCGAGCGGCACGGTGGGAATCGGTTCGGCGTCAGCTGCGCGCCGGCATCAGTACCGTCAGCCGGAGTGGTGCGCGACCAGTTCCGGCAGCAGGCGACGGCTCTGGGCATTGCAAGGATGGCTCACCGCACTCCCGGAGTCCCTGCGGAAGTCGCTGATCTGGGATCGCGGCAAGGAACGCGCCCAGCATGGGCAGTTGACCGAGGAAACCGGGCTGCGGATCTACTTCGCTGACCCGCACGGTCCCTGGCAGCGCGGCACCAACGAAAACACCAACGGCCTGCTGAAGCAGCGTTTCCCCAAAGGCACCGACCTGGCACGCCAAGGCAAGTAGGACCTCCAGGCGGTCGCAGCGACGCTCAACAACCGGCCATACAGGACGCCCGGCTGGCAAACACCCGCCGAAGTCCTCGGTGAACAACTACCGTTGGCTCAACGAGCTGGCGTTGCGACGACCGGTTGAGTGCAGGCAAAGAATCGACGTCCACCAGGCTCACAACTCTCCTGTTGCAGGCGGGAGTTGCAGCATGCATGGGCTCGGTCGGGGATTGCCCGAAGCCACCCTCGCCGAGAATCTCTGGATGTTCATCAAGACCGAGGGCCTCCCCGGCCGCACCCTCATCACCCGGGCCGAGGTGAACCTCGGGCTCTTCGAGTACATCAACGGCTTCTACGACTCCCGCCCCATGCAGGAGCGGCTCGGCTTCCTCAGCCTGGTCGAGTTCGGAAAAGAAGCACTACGACGAGCAGGCGACAGCCGAAGCAAGGAACCTGATAACCAGTCAACTTCTCCTGGCTAGCTTCTCAGTGACTCCCCATCAGCGAAGAAACTTGCACAGGAAATACGTGAAAACGTGGGGGGAATAGGGGTCGGGCTGGGGTAGTTTCCCCAACGTCCCAGAGCCGAGCATGGGCACAGGGAAACCTTGCTCGGATCGCGAAGACTGGTGCCCTGACCAGGATCACCACACATTGAGGGCTGGAACACATGCGCTTGGGAGGATCGTCCCCGCCGTTCACGGGAGCTCGCAGGCTTGGTCTGGGCGGCATGGCACTCGGTGGGGCCTACGGCCCGATCGACCAAACGGAAGCCGTCCATCTGGTCCGTCAGGCCCTCGACGCGGGTGTGGTCCTGGTCGACACCGCAGACGCCTCTCCTGGAGGGAGAGTGCGGCGGATAGTCGGACAGGCTGTTGCCTCCCGGCGTGACGAGGCGCTGATCGCGGTCCACAGCCGACCGTTCGACGCGGGAGCTGTGACACGGGTTGACTCCCGAGGGCTGGTGGACGACTGCGAAGAGGCCCTCCGGCAACTCGGTGTCGAACACATCGATCTGTATGTCGTGTATCCAGATGGTCTGCGAGTGCCCATCGAGGAGCAGATGGGCGAGCTGAGCGGCCTTCTGGAAGCAGGAAAGATCCGTCGCATAGGAGTCGGTGGTGTGTCCGGGGACCAACTGGTCCGCGCCCATGCCATCCACCCCGTCGACGTCGTCGCCGCCGAGTATTCCCTGTGGGAGCGTCAAGCAGAGCGCGATCTCCTCCCGCTGGCCCGCCGCCGGGGTATCGGTCTGATGGCTTGCCAACCTCTCGGCCGAGGCTTGCTCACCGGCCGAATCACCGACCCGACGCAGCTCAGCGCAGAGGATTCACGGCACGCCGATCCCCGCTTCTCAGAGAAAAGACTTTCGGCTGTCAGAAGTTCACTGCGTGCTCTGGAGGAGGTCGCGGCCGACATAAGCATCGGAGCAGGCCGCCTAGCCCTGGCCTGGTTACTCTCCTGCGGAGAGGACATCGTTCCGGTGCCGAGCACGCGAGACCGCGTCCATCTGGAGATGAACCTGTCAGCTCATGGCCTTCGGCTCGATCGGGAGACCCAGCACAGGTTGAGCACGATCTTCTCCGCTTCCTTCAAAGCACGGGAGGAGGAACATATGGAGTTCACGTCGCGCCCCGGTCTCGACTGACTCAGCCGTGGCGGTCACGGCGGCTCGGCCGGTCGTGCTGCGATGAGATGAGGGACGCGTTGACGGCCTTGTTGACGGCGTCGATTCTCGAGTTGGCGTCCAGCTTGACGAATATGTTGCGCAGATGGCGCTTGACTGTCGCCTCGGAGATGAGGAGCCGATGAGCGATCTGGCTATTGCTCAGCGCTTGGGCCACCAGCTCAAGGATCTCCAGTTCCCTGGGTGAGAGCGCCACATCTTCAGCCCCCTGTATGTAAGCGAGGGATTCCCGGGAGACCGCGAGCACCATGCGGTCGTGGCCATGATGAACGCTATGGATCGCCGACACCAGTTCGCGCCGGTCCACGCTCTTGAGCAGATAGCCACGGATCCCGGCAGCGATCAGCCGGCGCAGCAGCTGAGGGCCGTCGTACATACTCACGATCACGATCTGCGACTTCGGCGAGAGGGCCCGCATCTGGGTCACGGTGTCGGTGGGTTCGCCCCCAGGTATCTCGATGTCGAGCAGGACCACGTCCGGACGGAGGCGCGCCACTTTGGCGACCGCCTCCTCGCTGTGGCCTGCCTCGCCCACAACGGTCATGTCGTCGTGGGAGGCGATGATCTCTCTCAGCCCTTCGCGGACGAGAGCGTGATCATCAACCAGGACGATGGTGATCCTCGCCTCGTCCTCCACCGTGCCGGCGTCGCTGTCTTCGTAGCGGTTCATGAAGCGGGCGCCGCCTTCTCGAGGGGTATCAGAAACTCCACCTGAGTTCCCAGACCCAGCCGGCTGTTGACCAGCATCCGTCCTTTGAGCAGCCTGGCGCGCTCGCGCATGGAGAACAGACCGACGCCGCCGGATACAGAGCACTGCCGCGGGTCGAATCCGCAGCCGTCGTCCTCGACCGAAGCACGGAGCTCAAGGGGAGTGATGGTCACGTTGATGAGTAACACGGACGCGCCCGCATGACGGAGCGCATTGTGCGAGGCTTCCCTGATCATGAGGAAAACCTCGTCCAGCACCTCCGGCTGGGCCCACCGTTCGTCCCCACTCGACTGCAGGCGGACGTCGACACCCTCACAGTCTGCTGATTCCAGATAGTGAAGAAGGGCCTTCTCCAGGTTCTTCAGCATCTCCTTGGAGTGGAGGTCCGAGGTCACCGCCCGCAGGTTCTGCATGGTCTCCCGAATGGCATTCTCCGCGCACTCCACTCTGGCAGCTGCTTTCACGGGGTCACTTTCCTGATAGAGCCCGAAAAGCTCCATATTGCGGTAGGCGACGCTGATTCCGTGTCCGATGCGGTCATGGAGGTCGCGGGCTATTCGGCGCCGTTCCTCAAGTTGCACGTCCTGCATTTTGTCGAGCAGGAACGCGGTATAGCTGCCCATCGCCTCACGAACCCGCATGGAGATGCTTCGCTCCAGCGTCAGCGCGATCGCGGAAAAAACGCCCAGCGGATCGGTGAAGGCAGTAAGCAGCCGCGACACCGTGGAGAGGATTGCGCCATAGAGAAAAGAGGCGGCCATGAGAGATTCACGGGGATGGATGCCACTGGCCGCCCTGCTGGCCCCGATGGTGCGAGCCAGGACTCCGTGACACCCGTCCACCTGAACCTGACCTGCTCGAAGGCTGGTGACGATGTCTGCAAGCACCTGCTCGGCATGCGCCAAGGCTTGACGTATCGTGACCGGGTCGCTGGCGATGACGTGGCGAGCTGCGCGGAGTTCCTCTTCATACAGTGCCAGAATCTCATGAGAATGCGCCTCGACCAGCCCGGCCGCTCGATGCATCTCCGCAGGGAACGAGTCACCACGCTCCATCATCTTTGCGCCTCTCTCTGCGTTGACAGCGCAAAGGATACTCGAATGCCGACCTTCTCCCTATCGACAAAGACAACCAGCACTGCTAAGGAAGCATCAAGATCCAAAACGGTCGTGATGCCCAGTTCTGCTGCCCTTCTTCACGTGTTCCGCTGCCCTTCTTCATGATGGTCTGTCGAGTTCACCTGCGGAATGTCCTGATTTCTGCTTCACAGCGACGCGGCCAGGACAAGGTGGGCAGCAAGTTGGGTAGCCATAAAGGCGCGATAGGGCCTTCTGCGTGACGATCGGTCCTCGCCCGGAGTCGCCCGCAGCCCGGCAACGGTGACGCCGAGGGCTCCGAGAAGTACGGTGACGGCGCACCAGATCAGCTGCGCCGAGTACAGCAGTGCCGCAACCGTGAGGCCTGTCGCTATTCCACCGGCGACCACAGCCAGCAGCCACCGGGCCCCGGTGTTCCCGAGCACCATCGGCCAGGTACGCCGGCCCGCCGCCCGGTCGCCTTCGACGTCGGAGAACTCCTTGGCGATGCCTCCGACACAGCCCATCCAGAGGGTCATCGTCCCGGCGAAAATGACCAGGCTGACATCCGGCCGGCGGCCTCCGGCGAGGAACCCGGCCGCATAAGTGGCCAGACCGAGTCCGATTCCGGCCCCGGTACAGGTGTAATAGGTCCGCTTGAGCGGGAACGGCGGCCCGGAATAGGCGTATCCAACCAGCAGATATCCCACGGCCAGCAGGCCAGAGCCGATCCCGACCGAGAACGCGCACAGCAAGCCGGTGACGGTGAGAGCACCCACCGCGGTCACGGCTGACCGGACGGGCAATCGCCCCGAGGCGATGGGCCGGGTCGAAGCGTTCGCGATGTCCTCCTCTCGGTCCGCGACGCCGTTGAAGAGATAGATGGCCATCGTGCAACACGTCCAGCCGGCGGCTACGACCGCTACGTTGCCGGGCCGGGCCGGGCCCGCGGCCACACCGAGCAGCGTGCCGGCCAGGAAGCGCAGAAGAAAGACCAGTTGGACACTGGGCCGGCTCTCGACAAAGCAGGCACCCGCCTGCCGCGCAAGGGATCGCATGGAACCTCCTCGGGGGTCTGCCTGGACGCGCCCCGGTTGTCGTGGTCTTCCCTGCTGCCGTGCTCTTTTCCAGACCTGAGCATGGCAAGGCGATCTCAGGATCCACGAGTAGTTGTTCGCGATAGTGGCTGGAGGTGGAAGGGAGCCCTACTCCTTTCGATACCGGTCGTGAGCCTGTCGGTCATCCCTGCTGACACAACCGCACAGTTCGCCTTGTCCGCCGTTCAGGACACTCGTTAGCGTGAGTGTCGGAAAATCAAACAGAATTCCCTCCCGGATTTCTCCCGAAGATCACTTCTCCGTCACCCAAACATGCTATGGACCAGTACGTCTCCGACTTTCCGCATGTGTTCCACGACGCGAAAACGAAAGGTCTACGCCATACAGCACGAAGGCAACCATCAGCGTGTCGTAGCCCGCAATCGGAAGGAGAACAGCACGGCCGACCGATGGACGAAGCTGACGCCGGCCGAGACCACGGTGGCTCTGCCCACCAGTCGAGGCTTCACCCATCGCGAGATCAGCGGGTCGCTCCAGGTCTGGGCCTGAGCTTCGTCCGCAGACCGCGCACGGCGGCACCTCCTCGAACGACTGGGGACGACGATCCGTCAAGGGCACCGTGCCGCGGCGACTGAGATCATTTCGCGACCGCAGTGTCCGGCTGCGTGTTTGAGGGGCGCATCGATCAGCGACTCCGCCTCACTTCGCCAGTTCCTCGTCCAAGAGATCGAACAGTTCGTCGGCACTGCTCTGTTCGAGGTCGACGGGATCGGAGAAGGACTGCGACCTGCGTACGGCAAGAGCTGCGGCCAGGGAACGCAGGCGGCTGACGATACGGCCTCGGTCCGCATCGTTGGGGTGTGCGGAGACAAGTGCCGACTCCAGTACGGTGAGCTGCTCGTCCACCGACCGCGGCGCAGTCTCCGCCAGGACCTCGGCACGGAGAAAGCCGGTCAGCGCGGTGGCGGAGGGGTAGTCGAAGATAAGGGTTGCGGGCAGGGGGCGGCCGGTCACCGCCGCGAGGCGGTTTCGGAACTCGATCGCGGTGAGCGAGTCGAAGCCGATGTCCAGGAAGCCGTGGTCGGGGTCGATTGCCTCGCCGCGGTCATGACCGAGTACGAACGCGGCGGTGGAACGGACGAGTTCGAGGATCGCAGCGTCGAGTTCTTTTCCGGTCTGTCGGGTCAGCCGATCCCAAGCCGTGTCCGGGGCGCTGATGTCGGCACCCTGTTGCGGCCGGTCGCGGACCAGGCCTCGTAGGATCGCCGGGACGCCCTCCGGCCCCGGTTGGATGGCGTCGGCGTCCATGTGCATCGGCACAAGCACCGGCCGACCGGCGGCCAGGGCACGGTCGAACAGGGCGAGGCCCTCCTCGATCGACAAGCCGCGCACACCGGAGCGCGCCATCCGGATGACGTCCTTCGCCGCAAGTCGGCCCGCCAGCCCTCCGGAGGCCCACATGCCCCAGGCCAGTGTGGTGGCCGGGAGGCCGCTCGCAACGCGGTGCTGCGCCAAGGCATCGACGAACACGCTGGCTGCCGCCCAGTTGGCCTGGCCCGGGGCGCCGAACGTGCCGCCGCCGGAGCCGAAGAGGACGAACGCCGACAAGTCGAGGTCAGCGGTGAGTTCGTGGAGGTGCCATGCCGCGTCGGCCTTGGGGCGAAGGACGGCGTCGAGGCGTGCGGGAGTGAGTGCCGTCAGGATGCCGTCGTCGACCACTCCGGCGGCGTGGATCACCGCGCGCAGCGGCGCTGTCGCTGGAATGTCGGCGAGCACTTGTCGTAGCGCTTCGCGGTCGGACACGTCACACGTGGCAACGGTGACCTGCGCGCCCAACTCGGTCAGGTCGGCTCGCAGTTCGGTGGCGCCGGGGGTGGCGATGCCTCGGCGGCCGACGAGGAGCAGGTGCCGCACTCCGTGCTTGGTCACCAGGTGCCGCGCGATGTGTCCGCCGAGTTCGCCGGTGCCTCCGGTGATCAGGACGGTGCCCGTTGCGTCGAATGTCGCTGTTGGCACGGCATCGGCGGTATGAGATGACAGGGACTTCGCCAGCCGGGGGACGAAGCTCCGGCCGTCGCGCACCGCGATGGTCGGTTCTCCGGCATTCAGCGCGGCGAGAATCGTGGAGGCAGGGATGTCGGCGATGTCCGGAACATCGATGTCCACGAGTGCGAAGCGGCCTGGGTACTCCAGCAGCGCGGTGCGGATGAGCCCCCAGACCGGTGACTGCGCGAGGTCCGCGACCCCCTCGGTCGGGGACGTGGCGATCGCTCTCCTGGTCACGAACACGAGGCGAGAGGAGGCCAGTCGTTCATCGGTGGCCCAGGACTGAGCGAGCGCGAGGGCACGTTTGGCGGCGGCGCGGGCGGCGGCGGGGATGTCCGCGGTTCGGTCGGTCTGGGTGGTGAACGGAGCGAGTACGAGTTCTGGCACAGCGCCGGAGGTGGCACGCCCGATGGCTTCGAGATCATCGGCGGCGAGGACGACGTGGTCGGGCGCCGGCGGCAGAGCACCGTCCGTGGTCCAGGGGTGCCAATCGACGTGGAGGAGGTGGTCCTGGGCCGCGGGCCGCGTCGCCGGGGCTGCGGACGCGGCGTCGGTCCAGTACCGCTGCCGCTGGAATGCGTAGGTGGGAAGGTCGATACGCCGTGCGCCGCTGCCGTCGAAGAACGCCGGCCAACTCACCTCGGCGCCGTGCGCATGGGCACCGCAGACGGCGGCGGTCACCTGCCGCGCCTCCTGGCGGTCTCGGTGGAGTACCGGGATGAAGGCGGAGGGGCGGTCCCCGAGCAGGCACTCCTGGCCGAGCGAGGAGAGTGAACCGTCCGGGCCGAGTTCGACGAATCGGGATACGCCGTGGGCTTCGAGAGCACGCACGCCCTCGCAGAACCGGACGGTCTCGCGTACATGCCGGACCCAGTACTCGGGTGTGCACAGTTGATCGGCGCCGGCGAGCCTTCCGGTCACGTTCGAGACGATCGCTTTGTCGGGCGGCGAGTAGGTCAGCTTCTCGGCGACGCCGCGGAACTCGGCGAGCATCGAATCCATCAGCGGCGAGTGGAAGGCGTGCGACACGCGAAGGCGCTTGGTCCGGTGGCCGCCACGGCGTGCGAGTCGATCCGCGATGGCCAGTACCGCGTCCTGCTCACCCGAGATGACGACGGAGCGGGGGCCGTTGATCGCCGCTATGGCGACGTCGGACGACAGTTCGGGAATGACTTCGTCCTCCGAGGCGGCGATCGCGAGCATCGCGCCGCCGGCCGGAAGAGCCTGCATCAAGCGGCCTCGTGCGGCGACGAGTGAGCAGGCGTCCGACAGTGACCACACCCCCGCGACGTATGCGGCGGCGAGTTCGCCGATCGAGTGGCCGATGAGGACGTCCGCCTTCAGGCCCCAGGATTCGAACAGCCGGAAGAGCGCGACGTGGATCGCGAAGAGCGCGGGCTGGGTGTACTCGGTCTGGTTGAGCGCCTCCGGATCGGTGTCGATGACCTCGCGCAGTGGACGTTCGAGATGCCGGTCCAGCTCCGTGCACAGCGTGTCGTATGCCTGGGCGAACACCGGGAACGACATGGCGAGCTGTCGGCCCATGCCGGGACGCTGCGATCCCTGCCCGGAGAACAGGAACGCGGTGAGCCCGTCCGGTCTGGCCGCCCCACGCACCAAGGACGGGTGATCGGCCCCCGCGCTCGCAGCGTGCAGCCCGGCTCGCCACTCGTTCTCGTCCGCACCGAGGATCACCGCGCGGTGTTGAAACGCCGAGCGCGTGGTCGCGAGAGAGAAGCCGATGTCCAGCGGTGAGGACGAGGCGCCGTCGTAGAACGACGCGAGCCGGGCCGCCTGTGCCTGGAGTGCTTCGGAGCTGTGCCCCGAGAGCACCCACGGTACGGTCCGGCCGCCGGTAGGCCCCGTGGCCGTTGCCTCGTGCCCCGCGTCAGGGGCCGGCGCCGCTTCGAGGATGATGTGCGCGTTGGTGCCGCTGATCCCGAAGGACGAGACGCCGGCTCGGCGCGGCCGACCGGTGTCCGGCCAGGCGACCGGCTCGGTGAGCAGCCGCACCGTGCCGTCCGACCAGTCGACCTGTGGCGAGGGCTCGTCTACGTGCAACGTTTTGGGGAGCACGCCGTGCCGCAGCGCGAGAACCGTCTTGATCACGCCGCCGACGCCCGCCGCCGCCTGGGTGTGCCCGATGTTCGACTTCACCGATCCGAGCCAGAGGGGGCGTTCGGGAGTGTGCTCGCGGCCGTAGACGGCGAGCAGTGCCTGAGCCTCGATCGGGTCACCGAGCTTCGTGCCGGTCCCGTGGGCCTCGATCACGTCCACATCGCCAGCCGTGAGACCCGCCGAGGCGAGCGCGTCCCGGATCACGCGCTGCTGGGCAGGCCCGTTGGGCACCGTGAGGCCGCTGCTCGCGCCGTCCTGGTTCACCGCCGAACCGCGAACGACCGCGAGTACGTCGTGGCCGTTGCGGCGCGCGTCCGAGAGTCGTTCCAGCAGCAGGATTCCGGCACCCTCGGAGCAGCCCACGCCGTCCGCGGCCCCGGCGAAGGCCTTGCAGCGGCCGTCCGGGGCCAGGCCGCGCTGCTCGCTGAAGTACACGAACATGTCCGGCGCGGCCATCACCGTCACACCGCCCGCCAGCGCCAGCGAGCACTCGCCTCGACGTAGCGACTCCATGGCCAGATGGAGTGCGACGAGGGACGACGAGCACGCGGTGTCGATACTCACCGCAGGGCCCTCAAGGCCCAGCGTGTACGCGATCCGCCCGGACACGAGGCTTCCGTCGCTGGTACCGGCCCCGTAGTCGTGGTACATGACCCCCGTGAACACCCCGGTCCGGCTGCCGCGCAGCAGGCCCGGAACAATGCCCGCGCGTTCCACGGCCTCCCAGGCGGTTTCCAGCAGCAGTCGCTGCTGCGGATCCATGGCCAGGGCCTCGCGCGGGGATATGCCGAAGAACACGGGGTCGAAGTCGGCCATACCGTCAAGGAAGCCGCCACGGGCGGAGTAGGTCTTGCCGGCAGCCGAAGAGTGCGGGTTCGGCTCGTAGAGTCCGGCGACGTCCCAGCCGCGGTCCTCCGGGAACTCCGTGATCGCGTCCGCGCCATCGGACACCAGCCGCCACAAGTCCTCCGGCGAGGCCACTCCGCCCGGATAACGGCATGCCATGGCCACGATGGCGATGGGCTCGTCGAACCGGTCGGTCCTCCCGCGCAGCAGCGCGTTCTCCTCGCGAAGCCGCTCAGCGTCCAGCATGCTCCGGCGCAGCGCCTCGACGATCTTGTCCAGGTCAGGGGTGGTATCGCTCGTGGGCATGTCCGTCATTCCTTTCCGCCACTGGCGAGGGCCGCTCGCACCAGGGCATCGATGTCCATGTCTTCGATCGCGGACCGCTCCGGTTCCACGGCAGTCTCGGGCTCCTCGGGGAACAACTCGGCCAGGAGCTGCTCGGCCAGGCTCACCGGGGTCGGGTAGTCGAAGATCAGCGTGGCGGGCAGGCGCACACCGACGATCGGGGCAAGGCTGTTGCGCAGTTGCAGTGCCGACAGTGAATCGAGCCCGAGATCGGTGAATCCCGTGGAGCTCCGTACCTGCGTGCCATCCTCGTAGCCGAGTACGGCGGCCGTGTGGGCACGGACGAGGTCCAACAGGGCCTGCTGTTGCTCCTTGCGGGAGAGTGCGGCGATCCGCTGCGCGAGGGTTTCCGGTTCTGGTTCGGTCGCCTTCGCCGCATGCGCCGCCGCCTGGGTACGCGGTCCGGCGTAGGCGCGCAGCAGTGCGGGCAGCTCGGTCCGTTCCCGCAGCTGCTGCTCGTCGAGCCGCGCCGGTACGAGAACCGCGGTATCCGTCCCGAGTGCCGCGTCGAACAGTTCCATCCCCTCCTCGGGAGCAAGGGCGCCCATGCCTTCGCGTGCGAGCCGGTCGAGGTCGACCGCGTCCTCGCTGCCCTGCCACGGTCCCCAGGCCAGAGATGTGGCGGGGAGGCCGCGAGCGTGCCGGTGTTCGGCCAGTGCGTCGAGGAACTGGTTCGCGGCCGCGTAGTTCGCCTGACCGGCCGTCAGCACCAGGCCACCGACCGAGGAGTAGAGCACGAACGCGGTCAGGCGCAGGTCGGCGGTGAGCTCGTGCAGGTGCCACGCCGCGTCCGCTTTGGCCTTCAGCACACGTTCGATCTGATCCGGAGTCAGTGCCTGCAGCACCGCGCTGTCCATGATCCCGGCGGCGTGTACCACCGCGGTGAGGGGATGCCGCTCCGGGATCTGCCGGAGCACGTGGCGGAGCGCTTCCCGGTCGGACGCGTCGCAGGCCGCGAACGTGACGGTCGCGCCGAGTTCGCCCAGTTCGGCGGCCAGTTCCTCGGCGCCTGGGGCGCTGGTGCCCCGGCGGCTGACGAGGAGCAGGTGACGCGTTCCATGGACGGCCACCAGGTGCCGGGCCAACACCGAGCCGAGCAGTCCCGTCCCACCGGTGATCAGCACGGTGCCGTCCGGTTCCCAGCTCCGCGACGCGCCACCGGGCGTGCTGCGCCGCAGCCTCGGCGCACTCACCTGTCCGCCGCGGATCGCGGCCTCGGGCTCGCCGGTGGCCACGGCAGCGGCCAGTGCGCTGCGGGATGCCTCGGTTTCGTCGAGGTCGATGAGCTGGATCCGGTCCGGGTGCTCGGCCTGGGCGGCGCGGATCAGACCCCACAGCGGCGCGTGCGTCAGATCGGGGCTCTGACCGGTCTCCGTGACGACGGCGTTACGGGTCAGGGCGACGAGGCGCTCGCCGGCCTGCCGCGGTTCCGCCAGCCAGGACCGCAGCGAGTCCAGGGTGTCCAGCAGAGCGCGGTGTACGGCACCGGGAACGTCGTCGGACGTTGCCTGCGCGCATTCGAGCAGGGTGACGCCATCGGGGAGCGCGGTCAGGGACCCGGCCTCGATCGGCAGCGGATTCCACGTGATCCGATACAGGTGCCTCGTCCCGGCCCCGCTGTGCGCCGGAACGGGCCGGGTCACCAGCGCCCCGACGTGCGCCACAGCCGTGCCCGAGGAGTCCGCGACCCACAACTCGGCGCTGTTCGCGTCCTGCGCCGCCTTTCGTACCCGCACGCGCAGCGCCGCGGCGCCCTTGCGGTACAGGGTGACGTTGTTCCAGGCGAACGGGATCGTGGTCTCGGTCAGTGCGGCGGGCCCTCCCCCGAGGAAGTCCATCGCGCCCAGCGCCGAGTCCAGCATGGCCGGGTGCACGCCGTACGAGGCGGCGTCGCGGATCGCCCCCGAGGGTGGCGAGATCTCCGCGAACACCTCGTCCCCGCGCCGCCACACCGACCGCAGGCCCTGGAAGGAAGGGCCGTAGTCGAAGCCGAGCGCGGCCAGGTCCGTATACACCCCGGACAGATCGCACGGTTCGGCGTCCGACGGGGGCCAGGCGGCCAGGTCGAAGGGGACAGGGGCCGCGCCGGCGTGCACGGTACCGCTCGCGTGCAGGGTCCACGGCGCGGTGCGTGGTGCGTCGTCCGGGCGTGCGTACACCGACAGCGCACGCCGTCCGTCGCGGTCCGGGCTCGCGAGGACGACGCGTACGTTCGTCGCGCCTCGCTCGGGCAGGGGCATCGGCGTGTGCTGCGTCAGTTCCTCCAGCACATCGCAGCCGACCTCCGCGCCGGCCCGGAGCGCGAGTTCGACGAACGCGGTTCCGGGCAGCAGGGTGCGGCCGAGCAGCACGTGATCGCCGAGCCATGGCTGCCGATCGGCCGAGATGTTCGCCGTGAAGACGACGTCGTCGCTGCCCGGCACGTCGATGACCGCGCCCAGCAGAGGGTGCTCGGCGGAGGTGAGTCCCGCCGCTACGACGTCGCCCTGCGCGGGAGTCGCGTCCAGCCAGTACTCCCGGTTCTGGAAGGCGTACGTAGGCAGGTCGGCCGGGATTCCGCCGGCGCAGAACGGAGTCCAGTCGACGGCGACGCCGTGCACGTGGATTGTTGCGGCGGCCTCGGCGAGCGGCAGGGCACCGGTGACGACGGCCTGGTGTTCGAGCTCGTCGAGCGTTCGTCGGATCCTCGTCGTCAGCACTGCCCGCGGGCCGAGTTCGACGAACACGCCGTATCCGGACTCCGCGAGCCCGCGCACGGACTCCTCGAAGGGAACCGAACCGTGCGGCCGGTCGGGTGAGGTGATGATCCGCGCTCCGTCCGCCAGCGAGAGCGTTCCGTCGACGCACCCGGCGGCTACCTCTCCCTCCTCGTGGCCCAGGACCGCGTCGGGGCGTACGCCGCGTTCCTCCCACAGAGCTGCCAGCGAGACCATGACCGCCCACCGCACCGCCGCCTGGTCGATCAGCGCGGCATCGCCACCGCGCAGCAGGTCGGCGACCGACCGGTCCATGAACGGGGCGAGCGCGGCGTCGCACTGGGCGAGCCGGGCCGCGAACGCTCCTGAGGATTCCAGGAGTTCGGCCGCCACGCCGCTCCAGTCGCCGCCTCGGCCGGGGAAGACGAACACCGTGCCGCCCAAGGCCTCCGCCGTCCCTGTCGTGCACCGACCGCCGGGGCCGCCTTCGGCCAGGGCACGGAGGCCCTCGACGAGTTCGGCCCGGTCGGTCCCCAGGATCACCGCGCGGTTCTCGAAGTGAGTGCGGCCCGCGGCGAGGGTGAGCGCGATGTCGAGATCGCGTACGGCGGCGTGCACGTCCAGATGGTCGAGGAGACGGCCGGCCTGGTCGCGCAGAGCCTCCTCCGAGCGCGCCGACACCAGCCAGGGGACGGTCGCGGGCCGTTGATCACCGCGGTCGGGCACCGGAACGGCGGGCGCCTGTTCCAGGACGACGTGCGCGTTGGTGCCGCTGATCCCGAAGGACGAGACGCCGGCTCGGCGCGGACGTCCGGTGGCGGGCCACGGCTGACGCTCGGTCAGCAGCGAGACCGCGCCCACCGACCAGTCCACGTGCGGCGACGGCTCCTCGGCGTGCAGGCTGCGCGGCAGTACGCCGTGCTCCATCGCCTGGACCATCTTGATGACGCCGGCGACACCGCCCGCCGCCTGCGCGTGGCCGATGTTGGACTTGACCGAGCCGAGCCGGAGCGGGCGCCCGGGTTCGCGTCCCTGTCCGTAGGTGGCCAGCAGCGCCTGTGCCTCGATCGGGTCGCCGAGGCGGGTGCCGGAGCCGTGCGCCTCGACCGCGTCCACTTCCCAGGTCTCCAGGCCGGCGGCGGCGAGCGCGGCGTGGATCACGCGTTCCTGCGAGGGGCCGTTGGGGGCGGTGAGTCCGTTGGAGGCGCCGTCCTGGTTCACCGCGCTGCCCCGTACGACCGCCAGCACCGGGTGCCCGTTGCGGCGCGCGTCCGAGAGCCGTTCGAGCAGTAGCACGCCCGCGCCCTCGGCCCAGCCCACGCCGTCGGCGACGGAGGAGAACGACTTCGAGCGGCCGTTGGGTGAGAGCACGCCCTGCCTGCTGGAGTCGACGAACAGGTCAGGGGTGGACAGCACGGTGACACCGCCGGCCAGCGCGAGTGTGCACTCCCCCGCGCGCAGCGCCTGAGCGGCCAGGTGGATCGTCACCAGGGACGAGGAGCATGCGGTGTCCACGGTGATCGACGGGCCTTCGAGGCCGAGCAGATAGGAGACGCGGCCGGAGACGACGGATCCGGAGGAGCCGTTGGCCAGGTACGGCAGCACGTCCGGTGAAGGCTGCTTCACCCGGCTGCCGTAGTCGTCGTACATGCAGCCCGCGAAGACGCCGGTGAGTGTGGAGCGCAGCGAGCGCGGGTTGATGCGCGCCCGCTCGATCGCCTCCCACGCGACCTCAAGGAGCAGCCGCTGCTGGGGGTCCATCGCGAGGGCCTCGCGCGGACCGATGCCGAAGAACGCCGGGTCGAAGTCGGCGGCGCGGTGCAGGAATCCGCCCTCGCACGCGTAGGTCTTGCCGAGGTGGCCGGGTTCGGGATCGTAGATGCCGGCGATGTCCCAGCCGCGGTTGGCCGGGAAGCCGCTGACGGCGTCGGCTTCGTCGAGCAGCAGTTGCCAGAGTGCTTCCGGAGTGTCGACGTCGCCGGGATAGCGGCAGGCCATGCCGATGACGGCGATCGGCTCGTCGCGGGCGGTCGCCGTCGCGGCGGTCACGCGTGCCGGGGTCGCCGCGGCAGCGCCGAGCAGTCCTGCCTTGATGAACTCGGCGACAGCGCTCGCGGTCGGGTGGTCGAACACGAGGGTGGCCGGGAGGGTGAGCCCCGTCGCCGCGCTGAGCGCGTTGCGCAGCTCGACGGCGGTCAGTGAGTCGAAACCGAGTTCGCGGAACGCCCGTTCCGTGTCTATCGCGCCGGCGCTGTGGCCGAGGGTGGCGGCGACGTGCGTGCGGACCAGGTCGAGCAGCAGGCGGTCGCGGTCGGACTCACCGAGCCCCGCCAGGCGGCTCGTCAGATCGGTGGCGGACGCGGCTGACGCCACTGCGCGGCGTGTCGGTGTGGCGAGGAATCCTCGCAGCAGTGCGGGGACCTGGTCGGTGCGTGCGCGCAGTGCGGCTGTGTCGATCGGCAGCGGCGCGAGCACGGGTGCGGTGTCGGTCGCGAGCGCCGCGTCCAGTGCCCTCAGGCCCTGGTGGACGGTGATCGCGGGAAGGCCGAGGCGGGCCATGCGGTACAGGTCGTCCTCGCCCAGTCTGCCGCCGAGGCCCGTGTCATACGCCCACAGGCCCCAGGCGAGCGCGGTCGCGGGCAGGCCGAGACGGTGACGGTGGACAGCCAAGCCGTCGAGGTATGCGTTGGCGGCAGCGTAGTCGCCCTGGCCAGCGGCGAGGACCATGCCGCCGGCGGAGGAGAAGAGGACGAAGGCTGCCAGGTCCAGTTCGGCTGTGAGTTCGTGCAGGTGCCGTGCCGCGTCGGCCTTCGCGCGCAGCACCTCGTCGAGCCGGTCGGCCTCAAGCGAGCCGATCAGCCCGCCTCCGGCCAGGCCTGCGGCGTGCAGGACGGCGGTCAGCGGGTTTTCGGCGGGGATGCCCGCCAGCAGACGGGCGAGCGCGGTGCGGTCGGAGACGTCGCATGCGGCGATCGTCACCTGAGCGCCGAGGGCCTTGAGGTCGCTGCGCAGTTCATCGGCAGCGGGCGCGTCCGGGCCGCGCCTGCTCGCGAGCAGCAGGTGCCGGACGCCGTGCTCGGTCACCAGGTGACGGGCCGCCAGTGCGCCGAGTCCGCTGGTACCGCCAGTGATCAGCACTGTTCCCGAGGGGTTCCAGGGCCGCGGCGCGTCCTGCTCGGGCCGCGTCGGGGCGAGCCGGGGCACGCGCACCGTGCCGTCGTGGAGGGCGACCTCGGGCTCGCCGGACGCGAGGACGGCGGGCAGCAGTCCGCGCCACGCTTCGTCGTCGCCGCGGTCCACGAGCACGAACCTGCCCGGGTTCTCCGCCTCGGCGGCACGAACCAGACCCCACACCGCGGCCTGCGCGGGACTCACGTCCTCGGCGAGGGCGGTGCCGTTCCGGGTGACCACGACCAGGCGTTCGTCGGCCGGCCGCCCCTGTAGCGCGGTGAGAACGGCGCCGACCACGGCGTGCACGTCGTCGCCCTCGGGGCAGACCAGCACCTCGGGCCCGCCTTCGTCGGTGACCTGAGGAAGAAAGACGTCCTGCCAGGCCACGCCCAGCAGCGGGACGTCGCGCTCGGCCACCGAGCTGAGGCTGGTCCCGGTGACGGGGCGTGAGACGAGTGAGTCCACGGACGCCACGGGGCTTCCCGTGGCATCGGCGACCTGGATGAGGCTCTGCTCGTCGCCGGAGACCCGGAGAATCCTGACCCGCAGCTCTCGGGCGCCGGTCGCGTAGAGGGTCACGCCGGACCACACGAAGGGCAGCAGTGTCGGTGCGTCGGGGCCGGAGAGCAGCAGGTCGGCGTGCATGGCGGCGTCGAGCAGCGCGGGGTGCAGGCCGAACGCGGCCGTGCCCGCCACCTCGGGCAGCACGACCTCGGCGAACACCTCGTCGCCGCGACGCCATGCCGCGCGAAGGCCCTGGAAGGCGGCTCCGTAGTCGTAGCCGCGCGCCGCCAGTTGTGCGTACGCGTCGGTGGCGGCGAAGGGTTCGGCACCGGCCGGCGGCCACTGGGCGAGGTCGAAGTCCGCGGGCCGACCTGTCGTGCTCAGGACGGCCGTGGCGTGGCGGGTCCACTCCTCGGTGTCGTCGGCCCGGGTGTGGATCGTCACGCGGCGACGGCCGCCTTCCGGCGGGCCCACGACGAGTTGCAGGGCGACGCCGCCGCGTTCCGGCAGAATCAGCGGGCTCTGAAGGGTGAGTTCTTCGACGCCCGCGCAGCCCGCCCGGTCGGCGGCCCACAGCACGAGATCGAGGAATCCGGTGCCCGGCAGCAGGATCGCGCCGCGTACGACGTGGTCGGCGAGCCACGGCTGGGTCCCGGCCGAGAGCCGGCCGGTGCAGACGAGCTCTCCGGTTCCGGCCAGGGTGATCACGGCGCCGAGCATGGGGTGCCCGGCCGCCTGCTGGCCGACTTCGGCGGCGTCAAGCGCGGGCGCGGCGTCGACCCAGTAGCGAGTGTGTTCGAACGCGTACGTCGGCAGGTCGAGCGGTGTTGCGGTGCCCAGCGAAGCGGACCAGTCGACGGCGACTCCGTGGACGTGCAGCTGCGCGAGCGCACCGAGCGCCTCGGCGACCTCCTCGCGGTTGCGGCGCATCAGCGACGCGAACACGGCGTTCCCCGTGACCGTGTCCGGAAGCCCGCGCTCGGCCATGTTGGCCAGCACCCGGTCCGGGCCGATCTCGACGAACGTGTCGACACCGTGCTGCGTCAACACGGTGAGCGCGTCGGCGAAGCGGACCGCCCGGCGGGCATGTCCGACCCAGTACGCGGGGTCGGTGATCTCCGCCGGGGTCGCGAGGCGGCCGGTGACCGCCGAGACGAACGGTATGCGCGGTGGGCGGAACTCCAGGCCCGCGCAGACCCGAGCGAACTCGGCCAGCATCGGTTCCATCAGCGGCGAGTGGAAGGCGTGGCTCACCGGCAGGCGGTGCGTGACGGCGCCCCGCTCGTCGATGACGTTCGCGATCTCCAGTACAGCGGTCTCGACGCCGGAGACGACCACCGCTGTCGGCCCGTTGACCGCGGCGATGTCGACCTCGTGCTCACGCCCGGCGATCAGCTCCCTGACGTCGTGCTCGGTGACGCCGAGAGCGACCATGGCGCCGCCGTCGGGCAGCGCGTCCATCAGTGCGCCGCGCGCGGCGATCAGCCTGGCCGCGTCGTCGAGCGAGAGGACGCCCGCGACGTGCGCCGCCGCGATCTCACCGATCGAGTGGCCCGCCAGCAGATCGGGCCGCAGGCCCCAGGACTCGGTGAGGCGGAAGAGTGCGACCTCGACGGCGAACAGCGCGGGCTGGGTCAGCCGGGTGCGGTTGAGGCGCGCCGGGTCCTCGTCCTCGAACACGGCCTGGTGCAGCGACTCGCCGAGCAGCGGATCGAGGGCCCGCGCGACCTCGTCGAAGGCCTGTGCGAAGGTGGGGAACGCCGCGTGGAGGGCACGGCCCATCGCGACGCGCTGGGCGCCCTGGCCGGAGAAGAGGAAAGCGGTCTTGCCGCCGCGGGTGCGGGCAGTTCCCCGCCGCACGTTCGGCATCGCTTCGCCCGATACGAGGGCGTCCAGGCCGAGCAGGAGCTCCTCGCGGTCGCCCGTGACGATCGCGGCCCGGTGCTCGAACGCGGAGCGCTCGGTCGCGAGGGAGCAGGCCAGCGCGTCCAGCGGCTGGTCCGTGACGTAGGCACGCAGCCGTGCCGCCTGCGCGGCGAGCGCGGTCGGGGTGCGTGCCGAGAGCAGGAACGGCAGCGGCGTGAGCCGGGGTGTGGTCACCGGCTGAGGCTCGGGCGCGGCCACCGGGTGGGGCTCGGGGGCGCTGGGCGCCTCCGAGATGATCACGTGTGCGTTGGTGCCGCTGATGCCGAACGAGGACACCCCGGCCCGGCGGGTGCGCTCACCGCGCGACCACGGCCGCGACTCGGTCAGCAGCTCGACCGCTCCGGCCGACCAGTCGGCCTGCGGCGTTGGTGCGTCCACGTGCAGGGTCGCGGGCAGTCGCTCGGCACGGAGAGCGAGGACCGTCTTGATGACCCCGGCTACGCCCGCGGCGGCCTGCGGGTGGCCGAGGTTGGACTTGATCGAGCCGAGCCACAGGGGTGCGCCCGCGGCCTCGCGCTCCGGGCCGTAGACCGCTTGCAGGGCGCCGATCTCGATCGGGTCGCCGAGCGTGGTGCCGGTGCCGTGGCCTTCGACGGCGTCGATGTCGGCCGGGTGCAGTCCGGCGCCGGCCAGCGCCTGGCGGATCACCCGCTGCTGGGCGAGCCCGTTGGGCGCGGTCAGCCCGTTGCTCGCGCCGTCGTGATTGACCGCGGACCCGGAGACGACGGCCAGGACCCGGTGTCCATGGCGACGTGCCTCGGACAGCGTCTCGACCGCGAGTACGCCGACGCCCTCACCCCAGCCGGTGCCGTCCGCTGCGGCGGCGAAGGACTTGCAGCGCCCGTCGGCGGCGAGACCTCGCTGTCGGCTGAAGTCGACGAACGTGTCGGGGGTCGCCATCACGGTGACGCCGCCGACCAGTGCAAGGGTGCACTCTCCGGCCTGCAGGGCCTGGATCGCCCAGTGCAGCGCGACGAGCGAGGAGGAGCAGGCCGTGTCGACGGTGACCGTCGGGCCCTCAAGGCCGAGCGCGTAGGCGACGCGGCCGGAGACGACGCTGGCAAGGCTGCCGTTGCCCAGGTGCCCGGCGAGCTCCTCGGGCACCTTCGGGCCCAGCCGCGTGGCCCAGTCGTGGTACATCACGCCGGCGAACACGCCGGTCCGGCTGCCGCGCAGCGTGTGCGGATCGATTCCGGCGCGTTCCAAGGCCTCCCAGGAGGTTTCGAGCAGCAGGCGTTGCTGCGGGTCCATGGCCCGAGCCTCGCGAGGGCTGATGTCGAAGAATCCCGCGTCGAACTCGGCGGCGGTGTGCAGGAAGCCGCCTTCGGACGCGTAACTGGTGCCCGGGCGCACACGGTCCGGGTCGTAGAGGGAGGCGAGGTCCCAGCCGCGGTCGGTCGGAAACGCACCGACCGCGTCCACCCCGTCGGACAGCAGGGTCCAGAGGTCCTCGGGCGAGGCGACGCCGCCGGGGAAGCGGCAGGCCATCCCGACGATCGCGATCGGTTCGTCGGTACGGGCGACCGCCATGGTGGCGGCCTTGGCCGTGGCGGGAGCGGTGGAGAACCGTGTCGCCAGGTACTCGGCGAGGGCGCGCGGGTTCGGGTAGTCGAACACGAGCGTGGCCGGGAGAGTGAGCCCGAGCCGCTTCTGCAGGCTGTTGCGCAGGTCGACGGCGGCGAGCGAGTCGAAGCCGAGGTCGGTGAAGGACCGGGTCGCGCCGACCGTCGCAGCGTCCTCGTGTCCGAGCACGGCCGCGACGAGCGAGCGGGTGAGGTCGAGCAGGGCACTGGTGCGGTCGGTCTCGGACAGGTCGGCCAGGTGCTGCGCTTCGGTGCCGCGGATCACGGACGGGGCCGGGGCCTGCGGTGTCGGTACGAGTTCGCGGAGCAGGGCCGGTACGCCGTCCGGTCGGGCCCTCAGCGCGGCTCGGTCGATCGCGAGCGGCGCGAGTGAGCTCGTACCCGTGGCGAGCGCGGCGTCGAGAGCGGCGAGGCTCGCTTCCGGGGTGAGCGGTGCGATGCCCTGGCGGGTGATGCGATGGCGGGTGACGGCGTCGAGCCGGGCGCCCATGCCCTGCTCGCCGGACCACAGTCCCCACGAGAGGGAGGTGGCGCGCAGCCCTGCGGCGACGCGCCCGGCGGCGAGGGCGTCCAGGTAGGCGTTGGCGGCGGCGTAGTTGCCCTGGCCCGCGCCGTCCACGAGGGCGGCGGCGGAGGAGAAGAGCACGAAGGCGCTCAGGTCGAGGCCGAGGGTCAGCTCGTGCAGATTGCGCGCGCCGACGGCCTTGGGGCGGCAGACCGCGTCGAACCGCTCGCGGGTCAGGTCGCCGGTCAGCGCGTCGTCGACGGTTCCGGCCGCGTGGACGACCGCGGTCAGCGGCTGATCGGCCGGGATCCCGTCCAGTACGGTGGCGAGCGCGGCGCGGTCGGAGACGTCGCAGGCCGCGATCGTCACGTGTGCGCCGAGTTCGCGAACCTCGTCGACCAGCGCTTCGACGCCGGGGGCCGCCGAGCCGCTGCGGCTCACGAGCAGCAGGTGACGCGCGCCGTGGACCGCGGCCAGGTGACGGGCGGTCAGGAGGCCGAGGCCTCCGGTGCCG
Source organism: Streptomyces sp. NBC_01451 (assembly GCF_036227485.1). Lineage (NCBI taxonomy): Bacteria > Bacillati > Actinomycetota > Actinomycetes > Kitasatosporales > Streptomycetaceae > Streptomyces > Streptomyces sp. NBC_01451. Next base: position 9,612,853 of record NZ_CP109479.1, on the reverse strand, counting down.
CCGGTGATCAGGACTGTGCCGTTCGCGAGCCGGTTCGCGTCCGCCCGCGCCTCCTCCCGCGACTCCGCACGCGAGCGCACCAGGCGCGGCACGAACCACTCACCACCGCGTACCCGCAGTTCCGGCTCCTCGCAGGAAGCTGCCCGCCGGGCGGTCTCCAGGGCCGGCGCGTCCGTGTCGAGGAAGTCGAGGAGCACGAACCTTCCGGGGCTCTCCGCCTGGGCCGACCGGACCAGGCCGCGGGCCGCGGCCGCTATCGGGTCGTCGCCGGGGATAACGAGGACGAGGGTCGTCCCGGCGTCGTGGCGTCGCAGCAGGTCGGCCGTGTGGCAGAGCGCGTCGGTGAGGTCGTCGGGCAGTTCGACGTTCAGGAGCGACGCGTCTGCCGTGGCGGCGGGTGTGGTGACGGGGCGCCAGACGATCTCGTAGAGCGGCTCGGTGCGCGCTGAGGAGAGTGAACCGGGCGGGACGAGCCGCGTCCGGTAGTCGTCCGCCGACGCCACGGGAGCACCGGACCCGTCGGCCAGGTCCAGGCGTACGCCGCCCTGCGGATGGGAGGTGATCCGCACATGCACCGCGGTGGCACCCGGAACGTTCACCCGCACGCCCCGCCATGCGAAGGGGAGGCGGATCTCGCCGGACTCGCGGGCCTCGCCCTCGGCGAAGTCGGTTGCGTGCAGCACGGCGTCCAGCAGCGCGGGATGCAGCAGATGCGTTCCCGGATCGGTGCCTTCGGGCAGCACGACTTCGGCGAAGACCTCGCCGCCGCGCTTCCAGACGCCGCGCAGGCTCTGGAACGTCGGACCGTAGTGGTAACCCTCGTCGGCGAGGTTCTCGTAGAGGTCGGCGATGTCGACCGGCTCCGCGTGAGCGGGAGGCCACTCGGCGAGACCGATGTGCGTCGGCATGCTGCTCTCGCTCGGCGTGAGGACGGCGCCGGCGTGGCGCGTCCAGGAAGTGTCGTCGTCGGCGCGGGCGTGGAAGTCGACCGTCGCGCGGCCGTCGTCCCCGGGCGTCACGACGACCTGCAGAGCGAGTCCGCCCACCGGCGGAAGCACCAGCGGCGCGTGCAAGGTGAGTTCCTCGACCGCGGCGCAGCCCGTGAGCCGGCCCGCGTGCAGCGCCATGTCCAGGAACGCCGTACCCGGCAGAACGCGCTCCCCCGCGATGACATGCTCGGCGAGCCAGGGCACCGTGTCGACCGCGAGCCGTCCCGTCAGCACCGTCGCGCCGCCGTCCGCGAGTCCGATGGCCGCGGTCAGCAGCGGGTGCCGGGACTCGGTCTGTCCGAAGCTCGGGGCGTCCACGCGGCCGTGGGCCGTGGGCGCGAGCCAGTACCGCCGCCGCTGGAAGGGATATGTCGGCAGGTCCACCCGGCGGACGCCGGACCCCGCGAACCACGTGCTCCAGTCGACCGCACCCCCGCGCACGTACGCGGTGGCCACGGCCGTGCGAACGGTCTCCGGCTCCGGCCGATCGCGCCGGACCAGCGGGACGAACGCGATCTCCCGGCCGTCGGCCGACTCCTGGGCCATCGCCGACAGGACCGGGTCGGGACCGAGTTCGAGAACCGTGCGGACCCCGGCCGCGGACAACGACCGTACTCCATCGCCGAATCGGACGGTTTCGCGGACATGCCGCACCCAGTATTCGGGGGTGCGCAGGTCGTCGCCGGTCGCCGGGGCACCGGTCAGGTTGGAGACGACCGGGATGCGCGGCGGGTGGTACTCGACGATGCTCAGCACGCGGCGGAACTCGTCGAGCATCGGCTCCATCAGCGCGGAGTGGAAGGCGTGAGACACGCGCAGCCAGGTGGTCTTGCGCCCGTCGGCTTCCAGTCGACGGAGAATCGCGTCGAGTTCGGCCTCGGGACCGGAGAGCACGACCGACTCCGGGCCGTTGACCGCGGCGATGTCCACCGGGCCGGTCAGCAGGGGCCTCACCGTACCCTCGGGGGCCGCGACGGCGGCCATCGCGCCGCCCGTCGGCAGCGCCTGCATCAGCCGCGCGCGGGCACCCACCACCGCGCAGGCGTCCTCGACCGACCACACACCCGCCACGTGCGCGGCGGCGAGCTCGCCGATCGAGTGGCCGAGCAGGACGTCCGGGCGCACGCCCCAGGACTCGACCAGCCGGTAGAGAGCGACCTCAAGGGCGAACAGGGCACACTGCGCGTAGCCCGTCTGCCGCAGCAGCTCGGCGTCGTCGCCGTACAGCACTTCGCGCAGCGGCCGCTCCAGTTGGAGGTCGAGGTGGCCGACGATCTCGTCGTACGCGTCGGCGAACACGGGGAACGCCTCGTACAGCGCGCCGCCCATGCCGAGGCGCTGCGCTCCCTGCCCGGTGAAGAGCAGGCCGAGGCCACCGTGTTCCGCGGGGCTTTCGACGACTTCGGGCGCGGTACCGCCCGCCGCCAGGGTTTCGAGTCCGCGCTGCGCCTGCGCCCGATCCCGGGCAAGCACGACGGCCCGGTGCGGGAGTGAGGCGCGCGTGGTCGCCAAGGAGAACGCGACATCTGCCGGCGCGGCCGCCTCATCGGCCACGACGGCCGCCAGAGCGCGGGCCTGAGCCCGCAGGGCGGCGTCGCTGCGCGCGGAAAGGACCAACGGAACGGCGGGCAGCGGCGTCTGCGACCGGGTATCGTCCCGCGCGTTCTCGGGCGCCTGCTCGATGATGACGTGCGCGTTGGTGCCGCTGATCCCGAAGGAGGAGACGGCGGCACGGCGTGGCCGGTCGACGCCCGGCCACGACTGCGGCTCGGTCAGCAGCCTTACTCCCCCGGCCGACCAGTCCACATGCGAGGTCGGCTCGTCGACGTGCAGGGTCGCGGGAAGCTCCCCGTGCCGGAGAGCCATGATCATCTTGGTCAGACCCGCAGCGCCGGCGGCGGCCTGGGCGTGGCCTATGTTCGATTTGATCGACCCGAGCCAGAGCGGATTCTCGGCGTCGCGGTCCCGGCCGTACGTCGCCAGCAGAGCCTGCGCCTCGATCGGGTCGCCGAGCCGCGTCCCGGTGCCGTGCGCCTCGACCGCGTCCACCTCATGCGCCTGGAGCCCGGCGTCCGCCAGCGCGGCCCGGATGACCTTCTGCTGTGCCAGGCCGTTCGGCGCCGTCAGCCCGTTCGACGCACCGTCCTGGTTCACCGCGCTGCCGCGGAGTACGGCGAGCACCGGATGCCCGGCCCGGCGGGCGTCGGAGAGCCGTTCGAGGACGAAGACGCCCACGCCCTCGGCGAAGCCGGTGCCGTCGGCGGCGGTGGCGAACGCCTTGCACCGGCCGTCCGGCGCGAGCCCGCGCTGCCGGGAGAACGCGGTGAAGGTGCCGGGCCCGCCCATCACCGCGACCCCGCCGGCCAGGGCCAGTGCGCACTCGCCCCGGCGCAGTGACTGGGCCGCGAGATGTACGGCGACCAGCGATCCGGAGCACGCCGTGTCCACGGTCAGTGCGGGGCCTTCGAGTCCGAAGGTGTAGGCGACCCGGCCCGAGACGACGCTCGGTGCCGCGCCCGCCAGCAGATAGCCGTCCAGGCCGTCCGGAGCCTCGTGGAGCCGGGGCCCGTATTCCTGCGGTTCGGCACCGATGAACACGCCCGTGGCCGATCCGCGCAACGTGCCCGGATCGATGCCCGCGCGCTCCAGCGCCTCCCAGGACGTCTCCAGGACGAGCCGCTGCTGCGGGTCCATGGCGACGGCCTCGCGCGGTGAGATGCCGAAGAAGTCGGCGTCGAACTCGGCCGCGTCCGCCAGGAAGCCGCCGGTGCGTACGTAGGTGCTGCCCGGGGTCTCCGGGTCCGGGTCGTAGAGCGCGTCGAGATCCCAGCCGCGATCCGCGGGGAAGTCGGCGCTGATGTGCCGCCCGCCCGCGACCAGCTGCCACAGCGCGTCCGGCGAGGTCGCGCCGCCCGGGAAGCGGCAGCCGATGCCGACGACGGCGAGTGGTTCGTCCAGCGCCGACGAGGGCGACGGGGGCGCTCCGGCGCTCTCGGCCTTCTCACCGGACAGCAGCGCCAGAAGGTGCCGGGCCAGGTCTCGTGGCGTCGGATGGTCGAAGACGACGGTGACGGGGAGTGCCAGGCCGGTCTCGGCGCCGAGCCTGCCGTGCAGCGCGACGGTGCCCAGCGAGTCGAGCCCGAGGCTGCGGAACGCGGCGTCGGCCTCGATCCGCACGGTGGCGCCGGGCCGGATCTCGTTCAGCACAGCGGCGACGTGATCGCACACCAGGCCGACCAGGTACCGCTCCCGCTCGGCGGTGGGCAGCGCGGTCAGTGACTCTGCCAGGGGACTGTGGATGGGGTCAGGTGTATTCATCGCCGTACTCCGCTGTTCGCTTCGATGGAACGGGGACCGGTGGCCAGGGCCGACGTGTCATGGGTGTGTTGGACGTGGGAGAGGGACGCCAGGAAGTCGGACGCGGTCAACGCCGCCCCGGCCGACGTATTGACGAGACCCTTGAGCGGCATGGCACCCGTCGCGGCCCAGCCGAGCCGGCTGTCCGAGCCGATCCGGCCACGCGTCCGGCCCGCGTTGTCGGGGTGCAGGCAGAACGGGACGTCGAGCAGTCCGCGGGCGAAGGCACGCAGCAGCGCGTCACCCAGATCGGCGCACTGGTCGAGGACCGCCTCGACCAGTACGCGCGCCTCGCGGTAGACCTGGCCGCCGTCCCGCTCGTGCTCCGGCGGCTCGGCCGCGCCCGTCTGCCGTGCGACCGTGTCCGCGTATTCGAGGGCCGATACGTTCTCCGCGACGGTGGGAATCCGTACCGCCTCGGCGACCGTCTTGACGATCAACCGCTGCGCGCCCCCGCGCACAGCGAGTTCGGCGGAGGCACCCAGCAGGCTCAGGGCGCCTTCCCGCGTACGCGGAAACAGGCCCATGTAGGTGTAGATGACGATGTGCCAGGTCCCCGACAGCAGCTCGCCGCACAGCCGCCGCAGGGCGGTCACGGCCTCGAGGTCCTGCCCGGGATCGGTCTGCTGCGCATAGCTGACCGAGACGTCGTCGATCCCGTTCTGCTGGAAGAACATCGCCTCCAGCACGCTGATCGCGACCAACAGGCTCGGTGGGCACAGCTGCCCGAGCATGCAGCCGCCGAAGCTCTCCAGGTGTGGGCGTGCGTCGGCGTCGGCCAGCAGGTCGCAGGCCTCACGCCAGTTGCGCACGGATTCGGCGAGCGGGGTACGGCCGTAGGGCAGGCAGTAGGAGACCGGTCCGCCCTCGGTGGCGTGCAGCCCGGCCTCCGTCAGTGCCCTCATGATCCGCTGAGGCCGGGCGGAGCCGTGCCGTACCTGCACCGGGAACTGCTCGTCCCACGGGCCGTCGAGCAGGGCGCGGGTCGTCTCGGCCGGATGGCTCGCGATCGGATATCCGTTGAGCGCCTTCCCGTCGCGCAGAGCCTCGGCAATCGCCTCAAGGTCGTCCTGTCGCGTGTAGCTGTCCACGGTGATCGTGCCGACGGTGCAGGCGGCGGCCTTACGGGTCGCCAGGAGGCCGGCGCGCATGGCCTCGGGATCGCTCATGCCCATGCGAGGCTGTACGACCAGCATTCCGTCCGCGTGCCGTCGACGCACGAGATCACCGAAGTTCACGGAGTTCTCCCACGTCGAGACCGCGCACGAAGCGCCGGAGCAGCACGGGGCCGTCCGCGTTGTCGTCGAAGACCGCGTCGAACCCGGCGGCGGCCAGCTCCGCGATGATCTGCGGGTCGGTTCCGCCGATGCCGAGTTTGCCGCCGATCACGATCGGCAGGTCGCCCAGTTCGCCGACCGTACGCAGCCTGCGGATCAGCCGGAGACCGTCCTGGCCGCCGTGCCCGTTGACGCTGCTGAGTACGACGAAGGTCGGCCGGAGCCGGGAACATGCCTCGATCAGCTCCTCCTCGGGCACACACGGCCCGAGGTTGACGACCTGGTATCCGAGCTCCTCGATGAGCAGTTGCAGATAGACGAGGTTCCAGCTGTGCGCGTCGGACACAGTGCTGCTGACGATCACGGGGCGGGTGTCCGGCGCCGGCAGCCGTTCCTCCTCGACAACGATGCTCATCACCGACCGTCCCCGACCGGTGTGCGGCGCGGCTCAAGACGTGTGGCCGAGACGACCTCGCCACCGCGCAGCGTGACCTCGGCCGGAGCGGGACGGCTCAGGAAGTGCACCAGGCTCGCGGTCAGGCCGTATGCCCCGACGTTCGGGATCGTCACCAGGTCGCCCGGTGCCAGGGCCGGCAGCTGGACGTTCCGGCCGAGGCTGTCCCCCGGCGTGCACAGCGGACCGACCAGGGTGCCGCGCCCGGCCGGCCGCAGGCCGGGGTCGAGCTGGACGGCGGCCGGAAGCAGACGCCCGATCCCGGAGAGTCCCCCGAGCACATTGATGCCCCCGTCGAGCACGACGAACGGCCCGCCGCTGCCCTCCTTGACGTTCACCACGCGGCTGACCAGGCTCCCGCACTCGGCCGCGAGGTAGCGCCCCGACTCGCAGGCGATCCGCGGCTGCCCGGCACGCCACTGCGGCAGATGCAGGTCGAGCAGGTCGGCGAGACCGGCGCGCAGCTTCGGGTAGGGCGTACGGTTTCCCGGCACCGCGTACGGCGCGGCGAATCCGCCGCCGATGTCCAGGAGCTCCAGCGGCAGGCCGAGGTCGCTGCCGAGACCGGCCGCGGTCTCGATGACGTGCTCGTACTCGCCGAGCAGGCTCTCCTCGTCGCCGGCGTTGCTCATCGTGAAGAAGTGCGCGCCGATGACGGTGGTGCCGGGCACGGACAGCAACTGCGGCAGCGTCTCGGCGAGGGTGTCGCCGTCGATCCCGAACTGGGAGGGCCGTCCCATCATCCTGATTCCGGTCGCCGCGCCCGCCGACGCGATGTTCAGCCGCAGGATGCAGCGGGCGACCACCCCGTGGCGCGATGCGACGTTCCCTATGTGCCGCAGGTCGGAGGGGGACTCGGCGGAGAACTCCCGCACGCCGAGGCCGATCGCCCGGTCGATCTCGGTGTCGGTCTTGCCCGGCCCGGTGTACAGGCAGTTCCCGGCCGGGTGTCCGGCGGCCAGTGCCGCGTCCAGTTCGCCGAGCGAACTCACTTCGGGCCGGCACACCTCCTCGGCTCCCTCACGGACGGCCCGCACCACCTCGGGGTGCGGATTGGCCTTCAGTGCGTAGTAGAGGTCGAATCCCTCGGGCAGGGTGGCGAGCAGGTCGTCGCGGGCCGCGGTGACCCGGTCGAGGTCGTAGACGTACAGCGGTGTGCCGTAGCGTTCGGCCAACTCGGCGGTGGTCAGGCTCATGTGCGGGCTCCGTCCACCAGGCGCGCCAGTTCGGCCGTCGCGTTCTTGCCGTGCGCGGTCAGCGGGAACTCGTCCATGACATGGCAGATCGCGGGCACCTTGGCAGGTTCGAGGCGACGGGCGAGCTCACGCAGCACGGTGTGCGAGGGCAGGTCGGTCTCCACGCACAGCGCGAGGTCGCGCTCGCCGTCCGGTGGGATGGCTCCCGCCGCGCTGATGCCGGGGATGTCCATCGCCGCGGCCTCGATCTCCAGGGTGCTCATACGGATCCCCTTGCGCTTGAACATGTCGTCGCGTCGGCCCTCGAAGTACAGGTAGCCGTCGTCGTCGAGGCGGCCGTAGTCACCGGTGTGCAGACGTGCCTCGCCGGTCTCCGGATCGCGGCGGAAGGCGCGCGCGGTCAGCTCCGGGGACCGCCAGTAGCCGGGCATCACATGCGGTCCGGCCGCGACGATCTCGCCGGTCTCACCGGGCGGCAGTGGGTTCCCCCCGTCGTCGAGGATCAGGACCCTGGTGCCGGGCAGCGGCAGGCCCACCGCGCCGGGACGCCCTCCGTCCTCGTCGGGAGGCATGATCGTGATGCGTTTGCACTCCGTCTGCCCGAACTGCCGCACCACGCGCGTGCCGGGGAACGCCTCGCGCAGCGCCTGCGTCGTGGAATCCGGCAACGCGGCACCGGTGTTGGTGAACAGCCGCACCGGGGCACGGCCGGCCGACGCGTCCTCGCGTGCGGCGAGCGTGGTGAGCATCGCGGCGAGCGAGGGCACGATCGGCACGACCGTCGCGCCCACCTCGCGCATCCGGCGCAGCAGCGCGAGGTCGGACTCCTCTCCGGCCAGGACCATCTCGCTCCGGCCCAGACAGGCCAGCAGCACCTTGTACAGGCCGTAGTCCCAGGAGAGCGGAAACCGGCAGAAGACCACGTCGTCGCCCCGGTACCCGAGCACCGCCTGAATGGCGCGGGCCGCGAAGGTGATCTGGGCGTGCGGTTCGATCACGCCCTTCGGCTCGGCGGTGCTGCCGGAGGTGTAGACGAGCACGGCCACGTCCTGTGGGCTCACCACGGCGGGCTCGGCCCGCGCGCCCCGCTCGCGCAGCTTCTCGACCTGCTGCCACACGTCCTCGAAGCCGTATACGGGTATCCCGGTGAGCTCACGCAGCGGTTCGGCCTCGGCGGCGATGATCAGCCGCGGTTCCGCGCTGTTGATGACCGACCTGAGGTGGAAGGGCTTCATCGTCGGGTTGACCGGAACGAACACCGCGCCGTGCCGCGAGGTGCCGTAGAACATGGCGGTCTGCGGGCGTCGGGTGGGCAGCTGGACCACGATCCGTTCACCGGCCCCGACCCCGCGCTCGGCCAGCCACGCGGCGAACGCGTGGCTGTAGTCGCCGACCTCGCGATAGGTCCACACGCCAACCGCGTCACGTACCGCCGAGGCCTCGGGAACCTCGGCCACCGCCTCGTCGAGCAGCCCGTGCACCAGCGCCGACGGGGTGTGCAGGGCACGCGCGCGTTCTGCGAGCGACGCGCGATCGATCTTCCGGTTGGTGTTCAGCGGGAACTCCTCGACATGGTGGAAGTGACGCGGAACCACCGTCTCGGGCAGCGTCTCGCGCAGGCGTGCGGCGAGTTCGACCGGACGTATCGCTCGCTCCGCGGTGTAGAAGACGACGAGCTCCGTGGTGCCGTCCTTGGGGATGCCGACCGTGACCGCGTCGTGCACGGAGGTGTCCGTCCGCAGCGCGTGCTCGATCTCGGCGAGTTCGATCCGCCAGCCGTGCACCTGGACCTGTGCGTCGGCGCGGCCGAGGTAGGCGAGTTCGCCGCCGTCGATCCGGCGGACGCGGTCGCCGGTGCGGTACCAGCGGCGTCCCTCGCGGCGTACGAAGCGTCCGGATTCGTCGGCCGGGTCGAGATAGCCGGGGCTCAGCTGCGGACCACTGACACAGAGCTCCCCCTCGTCCTCGACGGTCTGGCCGTCCTCATCGAGCAGGACGTGTTCGTGCCCGGCGTGCACGGCCCCGATCGGCACGACGCCATTGACCGCCAGCGCCGGCGAACGCGGCTGCGACCAGCGGTGCGCCGCGACGGTGACGGTCAGTTCGGTCGGCCCGTACAGGTTCTCCAGGGTCGAGTTCGGGGCGGCGCTCTGCCAGTCGGCGGCATCGCGGCACTGCAGTGCCTCTCCCGCGAACAGGCTCCAGCGCAGGCCCGGCATCGCGTGGGGCGCGAGAGCGGTGGTGCGCCGCGTCAGCGCGATCGCGCCGGGGGTGGAGAACCAGACGCTCACGCCCCGTTCGTTCAGGAAGGCGGGCAGGTCGCGGTAGGCGTACGGCGGAACGGTCTGGAGCGTCGCGCCGGCGCCCCAGGCGTTGAAGAGGTCGAAGAAGGCGCAGTCGAAGTTGAGGTCGAAGGTCTGTGAGAAGACGTCGGCGGCGGTGAAGTCGTAGCGCGCGTCGAGCAGCCCGAAGTAGTGGGCGGTGGCGCCGTGCGTGACGGTCACGCCCTTGGGCCGGCCGGTGGAACCGGAGGTGAACAGGACGCAGGCCGGGTCGCCGGGTGCCACGGTCACGGGCTCGTCAAGCACGGCCGAGGGCTGTGCGAATCCCGGCCCGAACACGGCGACCTCGGCCGGCCCGGGAGCCAGACCGGCCCCTTTCTCATCGACGATCAACGCCGTGACGCCGGCGGCTTCGATCATCCGCCGTGTGCGCGCGGCCGGGAAATCGGGGCGCAGCGGGACCACCGCGGCCCCCGCGTAGAGCGCCGCCACGACACCGACGTACGCGGCGGGCCCCTTCTCCGCGAGCACCGCCACGCGCCGGGCGCCGGACTCGACGAGTGCTCCGGCCTGGCGCAGCGCCAGCTCGTGCAACTCCTCGTACGTGATGGCCGCGTCCGCGCAGCGCACCGCGACCCCGCGCGGCGCCCGTGCGAGCCCGCGCTGAAAACGCCCGTGCAGAGCGATGTCCGTCGTGCCTTCCATCATTCTCACCACACTCGCAATTCAGAATTCTGTCGAGACTCCATTGAATAGCCCAGAATTTTCGCTATGCTCCACACCATGACCATCTGGGACTCGAAATTCGAGCAAATCATCCGCAGTTACCTGCCATTCCTTCCGCCCGAAGAGCCACTGGACGAGGAAACTCCACTCCGTGAATACGGTCTCGATTCACTGGGCATAGTGGAACTCCTCTCCACGCTCGAATCCGAATACAACCTCCGTTTCTCGGAGGAGGATCTGATGTTGGAGACCTTCGCCAATCCGGGTGTTCTGTGGCGGTCGCTGACCAGGTTGCGATCAGCGGCCGGCTGAGGACGTCCGGCGCCGCGGCTGCATGGCGAGCCACGGGGTGGCCGAGACCACCTCGAAAGCGCTCGTCGTGCAGCCGACCCGGCCGAACAGGCTGTCCGGCCCTGCCACACAGACCCGCTCGACCCCGAGCTCTCGCAGCCCGCCGACAACCGCGGGCCAGCGCAGCGGACGCACGAAGCTGTCGAGCAGCATCGAGCGCACCCCGGCGCCGTCCTCGACCACCGAGCCGTCCTGGTCGGCGAGCAGCGGCAGCAGCGGCGCGGCGAACTCCAGCTCCCCGATGACCTCCTCGGCGGCCTTGCGGCGCAGCCCGTCGAACACGGACGCGTGCATCGGCGGGCGCATCGTGTACAGCGAGAGCCCACCGAGCGAGCGCACCGAGCGCTGCAACCAGTCCAGCTCCGACTCCCGCAGTGAGACCATGAACAGGTCACGGTCGATGAAGCAGGAGATCTCCGACCAGCCGCCGCGTCCGGCGAGTTCGTCCACCAGCTCCCTGACCCGCGTCTCGGGAACCCGGGCGAAGGAGTGGGTCACCACGTCGCGGTGCTCGACCGCGAAGTACTCCTCCAGGCAGCGGGCCAGCCGGGCCGTCAGCCACACCCCGTCCTCGAAGGAGAGCGATCCGGCACGCACGGCCGCGGGCTTCTCCCCGAAACTCGGCCCGGCACAGGCGGCCGGCTCGACGCCGTGTTCCGCCTCGGCCCACTCGGCAAGGGCGAGGCAGGCCACGAAGAAGGCCACCTGCGCGTACTCGGAGTAGTCGCCCTCGGCCTCGGCGAAACGGTCGGCCAGCGGGTACCCCAGGCGTGTGTCGGCGGCGGCGACCAGACGGCGGGCGTGCGGATTCAGCAGCAGGAACCGGCCGAGGTCGGCGAACTTCGTCGGCCCCATCCCGGGAAAGACCAAGGCGTCCATCGGATCACTTCTCCAGACCGGTGAGGAAGTCGGAGACGACCGCGTGGAAGCGCGTCGGCTCCTCAAGGTGGGGCACATGGCTGGAGTTCTCGAAGATCTCCCAGCGCGCGTCCGGAATCAGGTCCCGGAACGGACGGACCGTCACCGGCGTGGCCTCGTCGTGGCGGCCGGAGAGGACCAGCGTCGGCACGGAGATGTCGGGCAGCCGGTCCTCGACCGACCAGTCCTTCAGCGTGCCGATGACATGGAACTCGCTCGGGCCGTTCATCGCCTCGTAGACCGTCGGGTTGTCGGCGGTCTCCATGAAGGAGGCGAGGTAGTCGCGGGGCCACGGGTCGAGTCGGCAGACGTGCCGGCCGTAGAAGACGCGCATCGCCTCGAAGTACTCGGCGGAGTCGGTGGTGCCGGCCGCCTCGTGCGCGCGCAGCACCGCGTCCACACCCGGGGGCAGGGCGGCCCTGAGCACCTCCATCTCGCTGCGCCAAAGCCGGTATGAAGCGGGGGCGTTCGCGATGATCAGCCCTCGCAGTCCCGCTGGCCTGTCCACGGCGTGACGCGCGACGAGCATGCCGCCCCAGGACTGGCCGAACAGCACGTACCGCTCGGTGATGCCGAGGCCTTCCAGCAGGTTGGCCAGCTCGTCGAGGAACAGCTCGGGCGTCCAGAAGTCGGCGCCGCGCTCCGGCAGCCGGGTGGAGCCGCCGTTGCCGAGCTGGTCGTAGTGCACGACCGCGCGTCCGTCCTCGGCGAGCGAGGTCATGGTGAGCAGGTAGTCGTGAGTACTTCCCGGGCCTCCGTGTACGACCACCAGCGGCACCCGATCGCCGTCCAGCTTTCCGGTGACCCGGTACCACGTACGGAATTCCCCGAATTGCAACCAGCCTGTGGAGTCCGCAGGCGCCGCCATGTGTGTCCTCCCAATGCGTAGGGGGTGATCTCGTCGATCCCGATGAGGTCCTTGAAAGAAATCACAGCCGGTCGGCGACGTGGCGTATTACTTCCGTCGCCCGATCCGCGAGGAAGAAATGGCCGCCGGGGAATACCGTCAGGCCGAATTCGCCCGACGTGTGCTCGCGCCACGCACGCGTTTCCGGCAGCGGTGTTCTCGGGTCGGCGTCCCCGATCAGGACTTCGATCGGACAGCCGAGCCGGTGCGTGCGCGCGGGCCGATAGGTCTCGGCGGCTTTGAGGTCGGCCCGCAGCACGGGCAGGATGAGCGCGCGCATCTCCGGGTCGTCAAGGATCCGTGCGTCGGTGCCGCCGAGGCGCTGCATCTCGTCGATGATCTGCTCGTCGCCGCGCAGGTGCACGCCCTCGTCGTCCGCGCACGAGGGGGCGCGCCGGCCGGAGGCGAACAGCACGGTCGGCTTGACGTTCGCCTCCCGCTCCATCAGCCCGGCCAGCTCGAAGCCCACCAGGGCACCCATGCTGTGCCCGAACAGGGCCAACGGCCGGTCCAGCCACCCGGCGAGCGCTTCCAGCAGCCGGTCCGCGAGCTCAGGAACGTTGTCGACGCAGTCCTCGCCGCGTCGGTCCTGCCTGCCCGGGTACTGCACGGCCAGTACTTCGACGTCCGGCGCCAGTGCGTGGGCGACGGGCAGGAAGAACGATGCCGAGCCCCCGGCATGCGGCAGGCACAGCAGCCGGGCCCGGGCGTCCGGCGAGGGTTGGAACCGGCGGATCCACAAGCCGCAGTCGGTGTCGGCTGTGGTCGGGACTGTCGCCATGCACGTCTCCAGTCGATAGCGATAGGACGGGTTGTTCGGCGGCTTCGGCCGCTGCTACGGCACCAGGTGGACGGGTACGTCCAGCAGCACGCAGTGCTTGTTGTTCGGCCCCCAGGTCACCGGTCCCGCGGGGCGGATCACCTCGACCCGGTCGAGGAGCGTCTCCAGGACCAGGCGGGTCTGCATCCGGCCGATCTCGGCACCCGCGCAGAAGTGGGGGCCGTCACCGAACGAGAGATGGGGGTTCGGATCCCTCCGGATGTCGAATCGCATGGGGTCCTCGAAGACCGACTCGTCACGATTGGCCGACGCCCACCACAGCGTCACCTTGTCCCCTCGCCGGATCAGCTGCCCGGAGATCTCCAGATCGCGGGTCGCGGTGCGGCGGTTGTAGGGGTTGGCCGGCGTCCATCGCAGCACCTCCTCGACCGCGCCGGGCAACAGGGACCGGTCGGAGCGCAGCGCTTGCCACTGGTCCGGATGCTGCGCGAAGGCGGCAATACCGCCCGCGATGATGTTGCGCGGCTGTTCCAGGCCGGTGATCTGCAGGAGGGTGAGATTTTCGGCGCGTTCGATGTCGGAGAGCGGCTCCTGCCCCTGGTCGGTGGGGATGTCGCCGCCGATCAGCAGATCGCCGAGGTTGGATGCGGGACAGCCCTTCCGCGCGGCCACCGCCTCGTAGCAGTATCCGCTCAGGGCCAGCATGTTCGCCCAGGAGGCCTCGTCCATCACGCCGGTGCGGCGATCCACCATCCCCAGCGTCTCGCGCCCCCAACGGGCCAGCAGTTCCCGGTCACGCTCGGGTATCCCGAGAAGAAGCGCCATGGCGTACAGCGCCAGCTTCTCGGTGACGTCCGACACGAAGTCGCAGCGTTCTCTGCCGAGCGCGTCGTCGACAAGACCTTCGGCGTACGGCCGCAGTTGCTCCTCGAGTCCCGCCACCGCGGCTCCGGTCATCGCAGGAGCCAGAGTCCGCTTGATCAGCTCGTGCCGCGGATCGTCCATCATGGCCAGCACGACGCCGGCGGCGTCCTCGAACGGCATGTCGTCCAAATGGGTGCCGCCCCCCTTGCGGTCGCCGCCCGTCTCTGAGGAGAGCGCCGGGTTCGCCGCCGCCGCCGCGATGTCCGCGTAGCGACTCAGCACCCAGAAGTCCTCTCCGTCAGCCGTGCGTCCCGGAGGGTGGAGAAGGACCGGAGCCTCACGACGCAGCCGAGCGAAAAGCTCGTACGGGAAGCCCGCGAACCTCGACTGATCCGTCAGGTCAACCCCGCCGAGAACCTCCGGCAGTGCGCGCTCAGACCGCATGGCTCTCACCGCCTCCGGGAATCAGTCGTGCTTCCAGCACCCGCTCCAGACGGTCGAGTTCGGCTGTGGTCCTGCCAGTTGCGGCGACGTAGCCGTCCGGGCGCAACAACATGAATCCGGTCCTTCCGCTTGGCCGATGCTCGTGGGTGAGCACGGACGGTCTCCGACGTGCCGTTTCCCGCGCCCTGGCGGCCAGCGGTGTCGTCGGTGCTCCGGTGGTCAACAACTGGAGTCCGCCGGTGACCGCAGACCGCTGCGCGGGGACGTCGTGCGGTATCCGCGAACCCGGCTGAGGCATCCGGCGGCGCGAAACACGGCGTCGCGGACCACGGGCGCCGATCGGGTCCGGACCCAGCAGCACGTTCGGGTAACTGGTACGCCAGCCCGCGAGCCGAGGGATGAGCCGACGCCTCAGGGTGCCTGTGGCCTGCAGCGCGTCGCACACCACATTGCGTACGCGGGCGGCAAGCGGGCCGACGGTGAGGATCGCGGCCCCCTGATGGATCATGCGAACGATCTGCCCGGCAGCTTGGCGGCGTTCGGCGTCGTAGGTGTCAAGGACGCGTGGGTCGAGCCGTCCGTCGATGACGCCGGCGAGCTTCCACGCGAGGTTGTGCACATCCTGGAGGCCGAGGCTGAGTCCTTGACTGCCCAACGGCACATGGGTGTGGGCCGCGTCGCCGACGAGAAAGCAGCGGCCCTCCCTGAAGGTCGCCGCGATGCGCTCCGAGCTGCCGAAGGTGGTGACCAGGTCCAGCTCTTCCACGCGCAGCGCACCCGGCCCGCGCTCGTCGAGGATTTCCTGGACGGTCTTGCTGGTCAGCGAGACGTCTGGAGGAATGGCGCCGGCGATGCGGACCGTGTCGCCGGGCATCGGCACGAACACCGCCGAGCCGGTCCGGCCGAGGAAGAAATGGGCACTCGCACGGTCGTACCGCCCGGCCACCCGGCCTTCGGCGACCATGAGGGTCATCGGCACGCGCTCGCCGGCGAATTCGATGCCCAACTGTTCGCGCACCACGCTGTGTACGCCGTCGGCACCAATCAGCCAATCCGCCTCGATCAGCTCCACTCCGTCGGGTCCATGCGCCTTGACGGAGACGGAGCCGGGGCCGGATTCGACAGCGACGACTCTCATGGAGCGCTCGACGCGGCCGCCCAGCCGCTCCAATGCCTCTTCCAACAGCTGGGTGGTCTGCTCCTGCGGCAGAATGAGCGGCTCGTTCTCGTCACCGAGCATGATGCGCAGCCGACGGCCTCCGGCGAGGTGGTACTCGTTGGCCTTGATGCGCACGCCCCTTCGACGTGCATCGGCAAGCACGCCGACCCGGTCGAGGACCTCCAGGGCCGGGGGCCACAGCTGGATCGCGCGCGTTCCGGCGCCAGGCTCGGACTCCTTCTCCAGCACCCGCACGGGGACGCCCAGTTGAAGCAGTTCGCAGGCGGCCGCCAGGCCGCACGGCCCGGCTCCGACGATCACCACGGGTTTCTTCTCGTTCGATGTCACAGGGTCCATAGACGTGTCCTTGGGAGTGTCGTGCGGCTCGGGGGCGTTCGCGTGGAAAAGGTGTTCGTGCAGATGGGCGGCTGAAGCGGCGGGCAGCTGTGGCCCGCTGACCACCTGCAGTCGTCCGCGGACATGGAGGCGGCGCCGAAGGTGAGGCCGAGGTCGGCCGGCGAGCCGACGGCATCGACAGCCGCAGGTCCGTCATGGCCGAGAACGTGGGTGAGTTGAGTACGCGCCAGGTCGGTCAGCCAGACCGCACACGCGGCCGGGGAAAGCCGAGCCGCCAGGTCGTGTTCATTCAGGTCCGGGCGATGAGGGGCACCCGCGGTGGGCGGGCAGGGGGCCGGGAGGATGTCGCACCGGGAGCCGGGAGGGCTTCGGTGGAGAGGGGTCGGTGAGCGAAGGAGCCGATAGTGATCACCGTCTGTCCGAACTCGTCCGTCGCGGCGAGAGCAAAGCCACCACGGTCGTCGGGCGTGAGGCGAACCCGCAGTGTCCTCGCCCCGGTGGCGTGAAGGGTGATTCGCGACCACTCGGTCACCAGTGGAGGGTGGGCGAGCCCTGCCGACGGGCCAGTCGCAAGGCGTGCGGTATTGAGCGCCGCGTCCAGCAGGGCCGGATGCAGGCCGAAGGGGGAATGCTCGTCAGCGGTGTCGCGCAGGGCGACTTCGGCATACACGTCCTGCCCGCGGCGCCACGCCGTGCGCAACATCGCGTATCCGCCGACAGGACCCGCGAGGATCGGCCGGAGCTCCTGTGCGGTCACCGGTGTCGCTGCCGGCGGCGGCCAGTCGGCCGGTTCGTGTTCGAGCCGGTCGGCGGATCCGTCCGATCGCCCGTGCTGTCGCGTCCCAAGGACTCCGGTGGCGTGGCACGTCCAGGTCGCGGTTCCGTCAGGCCGGGAATGTATCGCCAACCGCCGCCCTGTCTCCCCGATCGGCCCGATGGAGATCTGCAGGGCTGCCGTGCCGCGGTAGGGAACAGCGAGCGGTGCGTGCAGCGTGAGTTCCTCCACACTGGCGCAGCCGACTCCGTCGCCCGCCTGCACCGCCATTTCCGCCAACACCCCGGCCGGAACAGTGTGCGTCCCCGCGACACGCGGACCGAGCAGCCACGGATGGACGGCGGGCGCGAGCAGGCCAGCCTGCAGCATGCCACCGGTCTCCCCCAAGGACACGGTGGCACCCAGCAGCGGATGTCCCACCGGGTCGAGGCCCGTCGACGTGATCGTGCTGTCGCCCGCCGATGCTCGAAGCCAGTAGCGGCGACGCTGAAACGCGTAGGTCGGCAGGTCGACGCGGCGGGCGCCGCGATCCTCGAACTCGGTCTTCCAGTCGATGGGGGCGCCGTAGCCGAACGCACCGGCCATCGCGAGGCCGAACCTCCGCATGCCGCCGTCGTCCTTGCGGAGGGAAGCCACGGCCGCCACACGAATGCCGGCTGTCCCGCCCGTCTCCTCGACAGCTGTGGTCAGGACGGGGTGCGGGCTGCATTCGACGAAGAGCCGTTGCCCCTGCCGCAGCAGTTCGCCGGTTCCCTGTTCGAACAGGACGGTCTGCCGAAGGCTGGTGTACCAGTACTCCGCGTCCAGGGCGCGGGTGTCCAGCGGCTGCCCCGTCACCGTCGATATGAAAGGGATCTTCGCGGTGCGGGGGCGGATGTCCGCGAGGTCCTTGAGAAGACGTTCCCTGAGCTTCTCGACATGGGCTGAATGGGAGGCGTAGTCGACAGGGATCCGCCTGTACCGGATCCTCTCCGCCCTCAGCTCTCCGCCGAGTCGGTCCAACGCGTCCGCGTCGCCGGAGAGCACCACCGACGAGGTGCCGTTCACAGCGGCCAGCGACAGTCTGCCTTCCCACGGTACGAGCAGTTCTGCCGCCTTCTCCGGCGACAGCGAGACGGCCAGCATGCCGCCCCCGCCGACCAGTTCGTCCGCGATGGCCCGGCTGCGCAGCGCCACGACTCGTGCGGCGTCCTCCAGCGACAGCGCGTCGGCGACGCATGCCGCGGCGATCTCCCCCTGCGAATGGCCGATCACCGCCGAGGGTTCCAGGCCGTAGTGGCGCCACAGGTCCGCCAGGGAGACCATGACGGCCCACAACACGGGCTGGACGACGTCGACCCGATCCAGCGACGGGGCACCGGGCTCTCCCCTGGCGGCCTCCAGCAGGTCCCAGTCCGTGAAAGGTGCCAGCGCCCCCGCGCACTCCTCCATACGGCGGGCGAACGCGGGCGACGACTCGAGCAGGCCGCGCGCCATACCGGGCCACTGCGAACCCTGCCCCGGGAAGACGAACACCGCTCCGGAGGCACGCGATGCTGCGCTCTCGACCAGGTGCTCCGCCGTGCCGCCTGCTGCGAGCGTCCTCAGTCCGGTGAGGAGCTCGGTCCGGGTCTCGCCCACCACGACTGCGCGGTTCTCCATGAGCGCACGGGAGGAGGCGAGCGAGTAACCGATGTCCAACGGTTCGAGCTCCGGTATGGCGGCCACGTGCGATACGAGCACCGCGGCTTGGGCGCGGAGCGCTTCCCGGGTCTTGGCCGAGAGCAGCCAGGGAACGGCGGTGTTGCCGGCTCGGCGTGTGTCCTGCTCGTTCTCCGGCTCCTCGGCCACGGGTGCCTCCTCGATGATGACGTGCGCGTTGGTGCCGCTCATACCGAAGGCGGACACTCCCGCGCGGCGTGGCCGGTCTCCGGCGGGCCAGGCGACCGGCTCCGTGACCAGCTCCAGCGCACCCGTCGACCAGTCGACGTGCGGTGTCGGCTCGTCGACGTGCAAGGTGGCGGGCACGGTGTCGTGGCTCAGCGCGAGCACCATTTTGATCATTCCCGCGGCGCCCGCCGCGGCCTGGGTGTGACCGATGTTCGACTTCAGCGAGCCGAGCCGCAGGGGGCGGTCGGCGGATCGGCCGCGGCCGTAGGCGGCGATCAGTGCCTGCGCCTCGATGGGGTCACCGAGGGGTGTGCCGGTTCCGTGGGCCTCCACCACGTCCACCTGATCTGCCGTCAGCCGCGCGTTCTCCAGCGCGTCGGCGATGACCCGCTGCTGGGCGAGCCCGTTGGGCGCCGTCATACGGCCGCTCGCACCGTCCTGGTTGACGGCTGTGCCACGCACCACGGCCAGCACGGGGTGGCCGAGGCGCCGGGCGTCCGACAACCGCTCCAGCGCCAGCACCGCGACGCCCTCGGCGAACCCGGTGCCGTCGGCCGCGGCCGAGAACGCTCTGCACCGGCCGTCCGGCGACAGGGCCCGCTGGGTGCTGAATTCCAGGAAGGCCTCGGGCGAGTGCATCACGGTCGCGCCACCCGCCAGGGCCATCGAACACTCCCCACGGCGCAGTGACTGGACAGCCAGGTGCACCGTCACCAGCGAGGAGGAGCAGGCAGTGTCGACAGTGAGCGCGGGCCCCTGCAGACCGAGAATGTAGGAGATACGGCCGGAGGCGATGCAGTTCGAGGTGCCGATACTGAGGTAGCCGGCCACCTCCTCGGGGATGCCGTTGAGGCGGCTGCTGTAGTCGTTGTACACGATCCCGAGGAAGACACCGGTCTTGCTTCCCCGCAATGAAGTGGGGTCGATACCCGCGCGCTCTAGTGCCTCCCACGAGGTCTCCAGCGCCAGCCGGTGTTGCGTGTCCATCGCGAGAGCCTCGCGCGGGCTGATCCCGAACACGGAGGCGTCGAAGTCCGCCGCATCGTGCAGGAACCCGCCCTTGTGCGTGCAGCTCTTCCCCGGCTTGCCCGGCTCCGGATCGTAGAGGTCGACGGGCCAGTCGCGGTCTGTGGGAAAATCAGAGATCTCGTCCCCGCCCGCCTCGATCACCCGCCACAGATCCTCAGGACTCGCGACACCTCCGGGAAGCCTGCAGCCCATACCGACGATCGCGATCGGCTCAGCCTCCCGCTGCTCGACCTCGGCCAGTTGCTGCCGGGCCTCACGGAGTCCCTCCGTGGCCTTCCTGAGGTAGGTCAGCAACTTCTCTTCGTTGTCCATCGGGTGTCACCTCGACGAGTTCCTGGATGCTTCAGGCGGGCAGTAGGTCGCAGACGTCGGAAGACGTACGTCGGCGTCGAGCCGCAGATGCGATCGTCGGCGACAGGATCCATTCACTGCCTCGCCCTGATCACACCAAGGATTTTTTGCGAACCGCACCCACGCGACAACCCCTCATCGAGATCGCGAGACCCCTAGAAATCAGGGGTTGCCGATGGGTGGAACCGGCACCCACTGTTGCCCACCATGAGCCAGGGACACAGCACCGGAGTTTTCTGGAGATGGTGGGCCGCCAGCGCGGTAAGCGCGACCGGCTCCGCCGTCAGGGCCGCCGGCAACTCCTGCCCCGCACCCGCCACGAAATCGGTGCCCCCGGCCTATGTCACGTTTCGCGACAACACCGCCGCCGTGCACAACAACAGAATCGTCGGTACCCAGTGATGAATCCCCCGCCGGACCGCGGATCCGCAATCTCGGCGAGACACTCCGACAACCCACCGCCGGCAGTCGACAACGCCGCCGCCCGGCCGATCAGGACCACCCGCAGCGTCAGACCGTTCCCGAGAAAGCCACGTCACCAACAAGCGACATGGAACAGTCGAGACGCAACGGGGATCCGCTCCGAACAGGACATTCTCCGTCGAAAATGTTCTGTCTCAACCCCATTACCCTACCCAACAAGCCACGCGGACCCGCCGCCACGACGGCCGAACCGTCTTTCTGCTTTGCGGTCCTCGACCTCCGCAGTCATCACCCACAATCACACCCGGTGAGTCGGTGATACGCCATGAACAGACTCCCCCAACCCCCGAAACGATCACTACCCGTCACGGGGGACGCGTCACGGTCGCCACGGAATCCGACGAACTGCGAACGCCGATCCGCCCACCCCGCGCCCACCCTGAATAACAGGCAAAACGACTTTGTGCGCCGCCCGGACGGTTGGCGCGCAATCGTTGAACGGTGCCAGCGTATTTTGGCGCACTGGACATGGGCGTCCCCCGTCCCGAGTCGGGCGGCGCCCTCGCATGACGGAATTACGGCGATCACAGCGAGCCAAGAATGCTCGACAATCCATTTTCCCTGGCGGCGTGCCTGAATGCGGCGAGCAATTCTGTTGAGTCGATGCCACGCTGTCGAAACGATATTTTGCGCTGCCAAAATGGGCTGCGCCATCCTGTGGAAATTCCCGGGAGCGGGTCGGCCCATGTCGTATTACCTCAACGCCGGGCGGCAGCTGAACCAGGACCTCGATGCTGCCAGGTACAGACGCGAGTTCCTCGTCGAGATCGGGTGCGTGGGGGGCATGCCTCCCACCGCTCACAGCAACCGCGACGGCGCCCGCAGACATCGGCGTGTGGTGCAGCGACACGGCGATGTCGAGCCCCCGAACCCGTGGCAACAGCCTCGGCGAGGTCCTGACCGACACACCCGCCCGACCCGACCCGAAGGAGCACCGTGGCTGACCAGATCGACATCACCCCCCGCCTCGCCGAGTACGTCCGCGAGGTGTCCCTGCGCGAGGACGACATCCTGCGCGAACTCCGCGAGGAGACCGCCGGCCTGCCCGCCGGCGTGGCCATGCAAGTACTTGCCGAGGAGGGCCAGTTCCTCGCGCTGCTCGCCGGTCTCGTCAACGCCCGCTCGGTTCTGGAGATCGGCACGTTCACCGGCTACAGCACCCTGTGCCTGGCCCGGGCGCTGCCCACTGGCGGGCGTGTGGTCACTTGCGACATCACCGACCGGTGGCCGTCGATCGGTGCCGACTACTGGGAGCGGGCCGGCGTGGCGGACCGCATCGACCTGCGAGTCGGCGACGCCCGGGAGACACTGGCGAAGCTGCTGGCCGAGGAGGGCCCGGACGGCTTCGATCTCGTCTTCATCGACGCAGACAAGGTCGGCTACCCCTGGTACTACGAGCTGAGTCTCCCGCTGGTGCGGCCGGGCGGGCTGATCGTCGTGGACAACACCCTCTTCTTCGGCCGGGTGGCCGACCCGGCGGCCCAGGACCCCGACACCAAAGCGATCCGGGAACTCAACACCCGGTTGCACACCGACGAGCGGGTGGATGTCAGCATGCTTGCCGCGGCCGACGGCATCACGCTGCTGCGCCGTAGGCCCTGATTCCGGCAGCAGCCGCGCCGCGGCCGAATGCATGCCGGTCAGGACGTCCGGTTGGCGACCGTCAGGGGCCGTCGGCTGCTTGCTACCGTTCCGCGAGCGGCCGACGCACTCCGGCTCGGTCATGGTGAGGCGGTTCCGGGCGAGCCGCCCGATCGCCGCGATGCAGTAGCCCGATATTTGATCACGGTACGTCCGCTCGCAGCCGTACCGCCAGGTCGGCCGCGGCATCCGGTGACAACCGACGTGTTCGGCACTACTGAAAAGGTGCGCATCCGCGAGATCGTCAAGCAGTTACTCCGCGCGTTCCGGTGGGATCTCCAGCAGCGCGCCGACCGTCTGCGGCCGGATGCAGCGATCGGTGATCATGCCAAGGCGGCGCAGAACGGTGCGCAGCTCGGTGCTGTCTCGGCCGCGGCCGACCAGGTCGTCGTGCTCACGGCCAAGCCACCGAACTGCGGCTCATCGAGGACTCACTGGGGATCCGCCAGTCGGCGTGCGAAAGCGTCGAGCCGGTGGTTCGGCCGGTGCGCCAATCGTAATTCCCCCACGCGCAGCGCCAGCAGCGGCCTGGCGCACACGTGCACGCATGCACGCGCGAGCAGTTCAAGCGACGCCACGTCGTCGTGGGTGTCGAGCTGGATCGTGCGCGACCGTTCCAGGTCGACGAGCCGGTATCGGCTGCTGACCAGTACCCGATTCTCGCCACTGCCGGGCGTCAGCGGGGCGACCTGCGACCCTCATGTGACGTCGTAGAGGACGACGAGACGCGGCACTGGGCGATGACGGAGCGGCACTTGGCGAACCGATCCGCGCTGCCGCACGGGATGCCATGCTCCGGTACGCCGAGCCCGGCGAGGAACCGGCCGGCGGCATCGGTGTGCCCGATACTGTCGTAGTGTCGGCCGTCCGGGAAGTCGGGGCGCACGGCATGGGCGACGCGCAGCAGCAGGCTCGTCCTGCCGGCTCCCGGCCCACCGGTGATGACGGCGGCGGGTACGGTGTGCGCTCCGGCCGCGCGGGGCGAGGTGAGCAGCGACACGAGCTCCCGGGTTTCCGCATCGTGGGCCGCAAAGTCGTGCACCGTGGGCGGCAACTGCGCCAGCAGCGGCACCTGCGTGTCCCCCTCCTCGGACGGGCCGCGCCCAGCAACGTCAACACCGTCCGACTGACGCTCAAGAGGCTGGCCGACCGCGGGATCCTGATCGACTTACTGCCTTCTCAGGCCCCGGGTTTCCCGTGCTCGCTTTCCGGCTCGATCCATCCGGCGCTGGTGGCGCGCTGCCTGAACAACGTGTCGGCAGCCGGTGCAGATCCTTCAGCGGATCCGGTCGGACGAGGTCTGATCCCGGTGCCGGCTGTTATCGCCGGTCACGCCGGAACGTTGATGTCGGGCTGTGTATCGGACGCCCGCCCCGGATGGTCGGTCAGGTCACGCAGGCTTCTGATGGGTGAGAAGACCAGGATGAGCGCGGCCGCCATGACGGCGACGACCGAGGTCAGCAAGGCGACCTCGCTGCCGTAGAAGCCTGCGAGTGCGCCGAAGACCAGGCCACCCACCGTCACAGCGCCCCAGGTCACGAACCGGACCGTCGCCATCACCCGGGACAGCAGCTCGGGCGGGCTGGCAACCTGACGGTAGGTGCGGGTGACGATGCTCAGTAGAACCAGACCCCCGTTGAAGAGCGCGCTGCCGACGGCGAATGACAGGTAACCCATCACACCGCTGCCCAGCGGCACCAGGACGGCGCCGACGATGCACACGACGCCGGAAAGCAGCAGCACCCGCGCCGAACCGAACCGGCCGGTGAGTCTCGGCGTCATTGCCGCGCCGACCAGCGAGCCGATGCCCTCGGCGGCGAGCAGGACGCCCACCAGTCCCAGCGGAGCGTGCAGGGTGCGCACCAGGTGCAGCGGAACGAGCGCAATCTGGGCGCCGCAAGCCACGCAGAGTGCCGTCGCCGACCATGTGCATGGCGCCATGACCGGGTGCCGGGACACGAAGCGCCAGCCCTCGCGGATCATGGCACGGACCGGCGGCCAACTTGCAGGTTTGCCGGTGGCGACGGCTGGGAGAGACCTCACCAGCAGGGCCGATCCCAGATAACTCAAGGCGTCGACCAGGAGCGTCGGCACCGCACCGAGAAGCTGGACGGCCACGCCACCCAGCGACGGGCCGCTGACCTGTGTGACGGCCAAGGTGGCGGAGTGGAGGCTGTTGCGCGACTCCAATTGGTCGCGCTCGACCACGTTCGGCAAGAAGGTCTCGCTCGCGACGTCGAAGAGCACTGTGCCGAAGCTGATCACCAGGGCAACGACAACCAGATGAACGAGGGTCAGATGACCCCACCACCAGGTGACTGGAACGGAGACCAGAGCGACGGCACGGGCCAGATCGGTGGTCACCTGAATCTCGCGCAGTGGCAGGCGCTGCACGATGACACCGGCCGGCAACCCGATAACGAGCCAGGCGACGCTGCCGGCGGCCGAGATCACTCCCATCTCGAACGCGTTGGCGTTCAGCGCGATCAGTGCGGTCAGCGGAAGCGCGATCGCGGTGACGGCGGAGCCGGTCGCGCTTACCGCGCTGGCGGCCCACCATCTCCAGAAAACTCCGGTGCTGTGTCCCTGGCTCATGGTGGGCAACAGTGGGTGCCGGTTCCACCCATCGGCAACCCCTGATTTCTAGGGGTCTCGCGATCTCGATGAGGGGTTGTCGCGTGGGTGCGGTTCGCAAAAAATCCTTGGTGTGATCAGGGCGAGGCAGTGAATGGATCCTGTCGCCGACGATCGCATCTGCGGCTCGACGCCGACGTACGTCTTCCGACGTCTGCGACCTACTGCCCGCCTGAAGCATCCAGGAACTCGTCGAGGTGACACCCGATGGACAACGAAGAGAAGTTGCGTCGCACCACTGGGACTTGGCCGCCGTGGCGGGCACTGCCGCCCGCCACGGCGCGTTCCTCGACGACCCGGCGGCGTTCGACGCTGACTTCTTCAGTGTCTCACCGCGCGAGGCGGCTGCGATGGATCCGCGGCAACGCAGCCGAACCATGCCGCCGCGAACGTGTTCCTGGACGCGTTGGCCGCCCGCAGGCAGCCCCAGGGCCTGCCCGGCCGGTCCCTCGCGTGGGGAACTGTCGGAACAGCGCAGCGAGATGACCGGCAGCCTCGCCGACCCGACCCGGCACCGGCTGACCCGCGGCGGGCCGGCGGCGTTCTCCGACACCGAAGGGCTCGCGCTCTTCGACGGGGCGCCGCGGGCGGGGGCGGACGCGGTGCTCGTACGGGTGCGGCTGGATCCGAACCGGCGGCACACGCCGATGACCGCGACCGCGGTGCCCTCTGCTGCGCGGTGCGGTCCGCAGAGTGGCCCGGCGCGCGGCCGGCTTCGGCACCGCCGAGGCCGGCGGGCTGCGGCGACGGCTGTCCACGCTGTCGGCCGCCGAGCGTACGGTCCTGGTCGAGGACCTGGTCCGAGACAAGATGGTGCGGGTGCCGCGCTGTGTCGGAGTCGCCGCAGCCGAAACCGCGCTCGTGTTCAGGGACCTCGGACTCGACTCGCCGACCGCGGTCGAGCTGCGCAACCAGCTCAATGCCGCCAACGGGCTGCGCCTGCCCGCGACGCTCGCGTTCGACCGCCCGACCCCCGAGGGCGCGGCCGCGTTCATCGCCGGGAAGTCGGCACCACCGGCGTCCGCCCCGCCGACACCGGACCCGGCCACCGACGACGAGACCGTCCGACGGCGGCCGACCACCGGATCCCCGCAGCGGCTGCGGGCCGCGGGCCTGCTCGAAGGGCTGCTTCGGCTGTAGGAACCGGAGCCTGCGACCGTTCCCGTCGCCGCGGCCGCGACGGCGCCCATCAACACCATGAACGTGGACGGCCTGGTCCGCATGGCATTCGGTGACGGCCGTGACTGACCAGTCCGACGAGGAGAGGACCGCCATGGCGGCAGATGACGTTGTCGAGGCACCACGCGCCGCACTTCAGGACAACCAGCGGTTGCAGCAGGACATCGGAGCGCTCGCTGACCGGCACCGGGAGCCGGTGGCGATCATCGGCATGGCCTGCCGGTTCCCCGGTGGTGTCAGCACCCCGGAGGAGATGTGGGACCTGCTGATCGCCGAGCGCGACGGCGTCACCGAGGCCCCCACCGACCGCGGCTGGAACCTGCCCGCTCCCGCCTCGGCCGATATCCCCGCCCTGCGGGGCGGCTTCCTGCGGGACGCGTTGAACTTCGACGCCGAGTTCTTCGGCATCCCGGCGCGTGAGGCGCTCGCCATGGACCCGCAGCAGCGGCTGCTGCTGGAGGTCTGCTGGGAGGCCGTCGAATGCGCCGGCATCGACCCGCACCGCCTGCGCGGCGGCGACACCGGGGTCTACGCCGGCGTCGTCAACAGCGACTACGGCACCCGGCTCGGCCGGATCCCGGAGAAGCCGGCCGGGTCTCTCGGCACCGGCACCATCCCCAGCGTCGTCTCCGGGCGTGTGTCGTACCTGCTCGGGCTGGAGGGCCCCGCGGTCAGCCTGGACACCGCCTGCTCGTCTTCGCTGGTCGCCATCCACCTCGCCTGCCAGGCACTGGGCTCCGGCGACACGTCGCTCGCGCTCGCCGGCGGCGTGACCGTGATGAACACGCCCGGCATGCTCAGCGGCGCGCGTCGGCAGGGCGGTCTCGCCGGCGACGGCCGCTGCAAGTCGTTCGCGTCCAGCGCGGACGGCGCCGCGTTCGGCGAGGGCGTCGGCGTCGTCGTGCTCGAACGGCTCACCGACGCACGCCGCAACGGCCACCCGGTACTGGCCGTCATCCGCGGCTCCGCCGTCGGCCAGGACGGCGCGTCGAACGGGCTCACCACCCCGAACGGCCCCGCGCAACGCCGCGTCATCCGCAAGGCGCTCGACAACGCGGGGCTGGCCCCGGCCGACGTCGACGCGATCGAAGGGCACGGCACCGGCACCGTGCTCGGCGACGCGATCGAGGCGCAGGCCGTGCTCGACGTCTACGGCCGTGACCGGCCCGCCGGACGGTCGCTGCTGATGGGATCACTCAAGTCGAACCTCACCCACGCCCAGGCCGCGGCCGGCGTCGGCGGCGTCATCAAGATGGTGCTGGCGTTGCGCCACGGCGTCCTGCCCCGATCGCTGCACATCGACGAGCCCAGCGACCAGGTCGATTGGACCGAGGGTGACGTCACGCTACTGCGTGCCGCGACACCCTGGCCGGACCGTGGCATCCCGCGTCGGGCCGGCGTCTCGTCGTTCGGTGCCAGCGGCACGAACGCCCACCTCATCCTCGAATCTGCTCCCGCTGAGCCCGTCACCGATCCGGTGCGCACCGACGGCCCGGTCGCGTGGGTGCTGTCCGCGCGCACCCGTGCCGCGCTCCGCGAACAGGCCGCCCGGCTGCACGCCCACGTGAGCGCCGATCCCGGCCTGCACCCGTCCGACATCGGGCTGTCCCTCGTGCAGGGCCGCTCCCGCTTCGCCGAGCGGGCGGTCGTCGTCGGCGCCGACCGCGACGACCTGCTCGCCACGCTCGCCGCAGTGTCTCGCGACGAGGCCATGCCTCCCGACAGAGCGGGCACCGCGACCGTGCTCGGCACCGCCCCGGCGAAGCCCGGCAAGGCCGTGTTCGTCTTCCCCGGCCTGGGCGCCGAATGGCCCGGCATGGCCCGTGAACTACTGGACAGCTCACCGGCGTTCGCCGCGCGGATGGCCGACTGTGAGCGTGTCCTCGCCCCGCACCTCGACTGGTCCCCGGTCTCCGTGGTGCGGCAGGACCCCGGCGCGCCTTCGATCGAGGACGTGCGGGTCCTGCAGCCGGTTCTCTTCTCCGTTCTGGTGTCCCTGGCCGCGGTGTGGCAGGCCCACGGGATCGAGCCGGCCGCCGTCGTCGGGCACAGCCAGGGCGAGGTCGCGGCCGCCTGTGTCGCCGGCATCCTGTCGCTGGAGGACGCCGCCACAGTCGTCGTATGCCGCAGTCGCGCCCTCGCCACTCTGACCGGGAACAGCGGCATGGCCACCGTGATGCTCTCCGTCGACGAGGCCGAGGAGATGATCGCCAAATACGACGGCCGGCTCTCCGTCGCCGCCGTCAACGGACCCCGTACCGTGGTCCTCGCCGGTCAGGCCCCGGCGCTCGACGACTTTCTCGCCGAGGCGGGCGTGCTGGCCTTCCGGACCTCGGTCGACTACGCCCCGCACAGCGCCGACATCGACGCGGTCCGCGAGTCCCTGCCGGCCGGGCTCGCCGGCGTACGGCCCCGCCAGGGCACCGTCCCGATGGTGTCCACCGTGGACGGCGAATGGGTGGAGCCGGCCGCGCTCGACGCCGCGTACTGGTTCCGCAACCTGCGGCAGACCGTGCTGTTCCACGACGCCGCGCGGCTGCTGTTCGGCGCCGGATACCGTACGTTCGTCGAGGTCAGCCCGCACCCCACGCTCACCTTCAATTTGCAGGACGCGGCCGCCGACGCCGGTTTCGTCGACCTCGCGCTCATCGAGACGTTGCGCCGC
Source organism: Streptomyces sp. NBC_01451 (assembly GCF_036227485.1). NCBI lineage: Bacteria > Bacillati > Actinomycetota > Actinomycetes > Kitasatosporales > Streptomycetaceae > Streptomyces > Streptomyces sp. NBC_01451. The sequence goes on along the minus strand of NZ_CP109479.1, from coordinate 9,584,165 downwards.
GACGACGGTGGCAGTGTCCGGTTGCTCGCCTCACTCGGGCAGGCGTACGTGGCCGGGCTGAGCGTCGACTGGCGCCCGGCGTACGAGGGCACCGGCGCCCGCCGTGTCGACCTGCCCACGTACGCGTTCCAGCGACAGCGCTACTGGCTCGACGCGACCCGGGCCGGTGGCGACCCCGCGTCCATGGGCCAGCGTGACGCTGGCCACCCACTGCTGAGCGCCGCTGTCGAGCTGCCGGGCACCGGCGGCACCGTGTTCACCGGTCGGCTGTCGGTCTCCGGACAGCCGTGGCTCGCCGACCATGCGATCCATGGCGCCGTCCGGTTGCCCGGTGTCGCCTTCGTCGAGATGGCCTCGCACGTCGGCGCGCAGCTCGGCTGCGCCCTCGTCGAAGAGCTGACCCTCGCCGCCCCGTTGCTGCTGCCCGGCGGTGACGACGGTGTGCAGCTGCGCCTGACGGCGGGCGTCCCGGACCACGCGGGACGCCGTACCGTCGAGATCCATTCCCGGACCGAACAGGGCGGCCCCGACGCCGAGTGGACCAGTCACGGCCTCGGCATGCTCGCTCCGTCCGCCGCACAGCCGCCCGCCCGGAAAGCCACGACGTGGCCGCCGGACGACGCGCGCGAGATGCGCATCGGCGAGCTGTACCGCCTGCTGCGGGAGCGCGGGGTGGAGTACGGCCCCATGTTCCGCGGCCTGCGTACGGCCTGGTCGCGCGGCGACGAGATCTTCGCCGAGGTGATGCTGCCGGAGATCGCCGAAGACGGCTTCGCGATGCATCCGGCGCTGATCGACGCGTTCCTGCAGACCGCCACGCTGTGTAACGCCGCCGAGTGGGGTGCCACCGGGCAGCAGACCGTCGCAACCGGGATGCCGCTGCCGTTCGCCTGGCAGCAGGTACGTCTCTGGACCGGCGCCCGGGCCGGCCAGGTCCTGCGCGTCATGCTGCGCTCGACCGGCCCGGACGCGTTCTCGCTGCGTGTCACCGACGGGGACGGCCGCGCGGTGGTCACCGTCGGCACGCTCACCATGCGCACCGCGTCGTTCGACTCGCTGCGCCCCGCCACCGACTCGCTGTACCGGATCGAATGGAACGCGCTCGACGGTACCGCAGGGATCCCCGGGTACGGGTTGTGGGACCGGCTCGGCTCGGACGACCCCCGCCTGATCCCGGCCGATACCCCACAAGCCGTCGGTGAAGTCGCCGGCCTGGACGCGGTGCTGCTGGCCTGCCCGCCGGCCGCCGACACCACCGCCGCGTCTGTGCACGAGACGACCACCGACGTCCTGCGACACCTGCAGGCATGGCTCGAGCGCCCGGCCGACTCCACCCCGCCTCTCGTCGTGCTCACCCGCGGCGCGACCGGGCTCGGCGACGAGCCCCTCGACGTGGCCGGTGCGGCCGTACACGGCCTGGTCCGCTCCGTGCAGCAGGAGTATCCGGGGCGCATCGTGCTGGTCGACTCCGACGACCCTGCCGCCACCGCGGATCTGCTGCCCACCCTGCTCGCCGACGACGAACCCGAGGCGGCACTGCGGGCAGGCAGAATCCTCGTGCCCCGGCTGTGCCAGGCACCGCCCGCCACCGACGGCGACCGGGACCCCGCGTTCGACGGAACCGGCACCGTGCTGATCACCGGCGGCGTACTCGGCGGCATCCTCGCCCGGCACCTGGTGAACGAGCACGGCGTCCGTCACCTGCTGCTGCTCAGCCGCCGCGGACCGGCCGCGCCCGGGGTCGGTGAGCTGATCGCCGAACTCACCGACGCCGGGGCGCAGGTCACCGCCGTGCCGTGCGACGTGACCGACCGGGCCGCGCTCGACGCGGTTCTGGCCGGCGTCCCCGCCGAGCACCCGGTGACCGCGGTCGTGCACGCCGCCGGTGTGATCGACGACGCGCTGTTCGCCGACGTCACCCCGCAGCGACTCAGCGGCGTGCTGGCGCCCCAGGTGGACGGCACGTGGAATCTGCACGAAGCGACCCAGGGCCTGCCGCTGCGTGCCTTCGTCGTCTGCACGTCGGTGGCCGGCCTGTTCGGCGGGCTCGGCCAGGCGGCGTACGGGGCCGCGAACGGCGCCGTCGAGGCGCTGATGAGCGTCCGGCAACGCGCGGGGTTGCCCGGCACGTCGCTCGCCTGGGGACCGTGGGAGCAGCGCAGCGACGTGACTGAGGCGCTGTCCGACGCCGGCCGGATGACCCGCGGTGGTGTCCTGCCGCTGACCACCGCGACCGGTACCGCGCTGTTCGACGCGGCGATGACCCGCACCGACCCGGTCCTCGCCCCGGTCACGCTGGACCTGGGCGCGTTCCGCGACGCGCTGGTGCCGCATCTGCTGCGTGCACTGGTGCGCACCGCCGACACCGCCGACGCCGTCACCACCGCCGTGGACCCGCAGCTGCGCGAGCGGCTCGCCACCGCGAACTCCGATGAGCAGCTCGACCTCCTCCTCGAAGCCGTCCGCGCGCACTCCGCCCACGTGCTCGGGCACGTCGACGCCACCGTGGTCGGTGCCGAGGACGCGTTCCTGTCGGTCGGCTTCGACTCGCTCACCGCGCTCGAACTACGCAACCGCCTCGCCGCGGTCACCGGGCTGAACCTGCTCCCGACCGTCGTATTCTCCAGTGGCACACCCGCAAAGCTCGCCGAACTGGTCCGTACGGAATGGGCGATGACCGCCGCCGCCGAACGGCCCGCCGCCACACAGCCCGGCATCCAGCCGGCGGCTCCAGCTCCGACCGCTTCCGACGGCGACCCGGTCAGCACGCTGTTCCGGCAGCTCGCCCTGCACGGCAAGCCGGACGAGGCGATCGACCTGCTCAAGAACGCCTCCGCTCTGCGTACCGAATTCCGCAACGCTGCCGAGCTGCGAGACTCGGCGCAGCCGCCGGAGCTGCTGCGCGTCGCCGTGCACGACGACGCCCCGGAACTGGTCTGCTTCGGCTCGTTGGTCGCGCTCGGCGGCGGCCACCAGTACGCCCGGTTCCTCGCGCGGTTCCGCGGCACCTACGGCGCCAGCGCGGTCTTCGCCCCCGGCTTCTCCCCCGGCCAGCATGTGCCGGCGAGCATGGCGGCGATGCTCGAGTACCAGACCGAGGAGATCGTCGCGCGGCTCGGCACGGACCGGCGGCTGGTGCTGCTCGGCTCGTCCTCCGGTGGCATCGCCGCCCACGGCGTCGCCTCGGAACTGGAGAAGCGCGGCATACAGCCGGCTGGCGTGGTGCTGCTCGACACGTACCTGGCCACCGACAAGGCGATGAACCAGTTCAACAGCGTCCTGCTGGGCGGCATGTTCGACCGTGAGGAACAGGCCGTGCCGATGGACAGCACCCGGCTCACCGCGATGGGCAAGTACTTCCGCATCCTCGACGACTACCGGCCGCCCACCGTCGCGGCACCCACCCTGCTGGTCCGCGCGTCGAGCCCGCCCGGAGAGGCCGAGCCGTCGTTCGGCGAGTGGCAGTCGCGCTGGCCCGGCGCGACCACGGTCGTCGACGTGCCCGGCGACCACTTCTCGATGCTCGAGAAACACGCCGACACGACCAGCGGCGCCGTCTCCGCGTGGCTCGACCAGATCCTGTCCTGACCATCACTGAGAGGCTGACGTGACATGAACATAGAACCCGGTGAGCGCATCACCGTGGTCGGCGCGGGCGTCATGGGGGTCGGCATCGCCACCCTCGCGCTCTCCCGTGGCCTGCCCGTGCTGCTGATCGACGTGGACCCCGTTCGGCTAACGGATGCCCGCACCCGCATCGAGGACGAACTGCGGATAGCTCAGCTCTTGGGCGGACTGCGCGAGGACGCGGTGACCGGCCCGCTGGAGACGGCCACCACGACCGTCGGCGCCGGCGACGCCACCGTTGTCATCGAGGCCACCACCGAGGACCTCGAGATCAAGGCGAAGGTGCTGGCTGAGCTCTCCGCGACCGTACGCCCGGGCACACCGCTGGTCTCCAACACGTCGTCGATCCCGATCGACGAGCTGGCCGGGTACGCGCAGCGCCCGCACGAGGTCGTCGGCACCCACTTCATGAACCCGCCGTACCTGATCCGCACGGTCGAGGTCATCCGCGGGGCCCGCACCGGCGAGGACACCATGCTTTCGCTGAACCGATGCCTGGCCGCGCTGGGCAGGGAGCCGATCGTCGTCGCGGACGCCCCCGGGTTCGTCACCAGTCGCCTCCTGCACCCGATGATCAACGACGCGGCCCGCATCGTGCAGGAGGGCACCGCAAGCGCCGAGGCCGTCGACACCCTGATGGAGAACTGCCTCGGTCACCGCACCGGGCCGCTGCGCACCGCCGATCTCATCGGCATCGACAACCTCGTCGACTCGCTGAAGGTGCTGCACGAGCGCACCGGCGACGACGGCTGCCGCCCCTGCGACCTGCTGCTGGAGAAGGTCCGGCTGGGCCACCACGGCCGCAAGTCCGGACGCGGCTTCTACGAGTACGCCAACTGACCGGCCCACGACATAAGACGGAGAATTGTGATGGAAGCTATGGACAGCAAAGCAGTGCAGCACGACCTGGCCGACAGTGGTCAGGTGGAGAAGGACGTTCTGGCGTTCCTCAAGGCACAGACCAAGCGCTCCTGGGATCCACAGGTCGACCTGTTCGCCTCTGGTGGTCTGTCATCGCTGTTCGCCATGCAGATCGTTGTACACCTGGAGCAGACGTACCGGATCTCCATCCGGGGCGCCGACCTCCGCCTCGACAACTTCCGGACGGTCGCCAGCATGGTGGCGTTGGTACAGCGCCTGCAGGGTGCGCAGTGACCGACGCGCTGACCGCGGCCCGGACGATGGTCACCGGACTGGTGGGCGAGCAGGCGGAGGACTGGGACCGTAGCGGCGTGCTGCCCCGGGACCTGCTGACCAAGCTCGGCAGCGCCGGATACCTGTGCCCGCAGGTTCCGGCCGCACACGGGGGCCTGGACTGGGACAGCGCCCGCAACGGGCAGTTCACCGCACACGTCGGCAGCCTCTGCTCCTCGCTGCGCAGCGTCATGACCTCGCACGGCATGGCCGCCTGGACTGTCGACCGGCTCGGCACCGTCGGCCAGCGGGCCGCCCTGCTCGACCGGCTCACCGGCGGCGACCTCGCCGCGGTGGCGTTCAGCGAGCCCCGAGCCGGCAGCGACCTGTCGGCGATCACGACGCGCATCGTCCGCGACGGCGATTCCGTCGTCGTCACCGGAACCAAGACCTGGTCGACGGCCGCCGCGTACGCCGACCTCATCGTGGTCTTCGGCATTCTCGACGACGGCGGCGCGGGAGCGGTCGTAGTGCCCACCACCGCTCCCGGCGTACGGGTGGAACGGATTGGCGATCCGCTCGGCTGCCGCGCCGCTGGCCATGCCGACGTGCACCTGAGCGATGTGCGGGTCCCGGCGGAACACCTGCTGGGCGGCGGTGGGCAGTTCATGCCGCTGCTGATCACCACCGCCCTCGCGTACGGCCGGATGTCGGTGGCGTGGGGCTGTGTCGGCATCCTGCGTGCCTGCCTCACCGCCGCAGGAACGCATGCGCGCACCCGCGAACAGTTCGGCAAGCCGCTCGGTGGCCACCAGCTCGTCGCGGGACACCTGGCCGCTCTGCTCGTGGCCGAGCAGAACGCCACCCGCGCGTGTGAGCACGCCAGCCGCTGCTGGGACGAGGGTTCCCCGGACCAGGTGCTGGCCACGGTGCTGGCGAAACACGTCGGCGCCACCGAGGCGGCGCGCGGCGCCGCGATCGCCGTGCAGGTGCTGGCGTCCGCCGGCACCCGCGACGGGACTGCCGTGGCGCGCGCGTTCCGCGACGCGAAGTGCATGGAGATCATCGAGGGCAGCAACGAGATGTGTCAGCTCCTGCTGGCCGATCACGTGCTGGCCGACACGTGAGAGAAGGGCGGACATGAGCAGCACGGTGAAGTGCCTGGTCTGGGACCTCGACAACACCCTGTGGCAGGGCACGTTGCTGGAGGACGGCGTGGTGGTGGTCGATGACTCGATCCGCAAGATGGTCATCGATCTCGACTCCCGTGGCATCCTGCAGTCGGTGTGCAGCCGCAACGATCATGATCTCGCGTGGGCCAGACTCGAGGAGCTCGGCTTGGCGGAGTACTTCGTCCTGCCACAGATCGGCTGGGGACCCAAGTCCGAGGCGGTCCGTCGCATCGCCGACACGCTGAACTTCGCGCTGGGCACGATCGCGTTCATCGACGACCAGCCGGCTGAGCGCGCCGAGGTGGCATACCACCTGCCCGAAGTGGCCTGCTATCCGGCCGAAGCGGCCCTGACCCTGGCTGACCTGCCGGAGTTCACCCCCGCAACGAGCACGGTCGACTCCCGCCAGCGTCGACAGATGTACCAGGCCGGATTCCGGCGCGACACCGAGCGTGCCGGATACAGCGGCACGGACGAGGACTTCCTGCGCTCGCTCGGCCTGGTGTTGCGCATCGATCAGGCGACCGGCGAGCAGTTGAGCAGGGTCGAGGAACTCACGCTGCGCACCAGCCAGATGAACGCCACGGGCGTGCACTACTCGGACGAGACGCTGCGCGGACTGATGGACGATCGGTACCACGAGGTTCTCGTGGCGTCGCTGACCGACAAGTTCGGCCCGCACGGTGCCGTCGGGGTGATTCTCATCGAGAAGTACCCCGACGTTTGGCACCTACGACTGCTGGCCACCTCCTGCCGAGTCGTCTCGTTCGGCGCCGGTGCGGTGCTGCTCGCGTGGCTGGCGGACCAGGCGGCCCGCTCAGGAGTGCACTTCCTCGCCGATTTCCGCCCCACCGACCGCAACCGCATGATGGAGGTCGCCTACCGGTTCGCCGGTTTCGACGACGAGCCGTGCCACTGTCGGAGCATCCTGGCCGATCCCGATTCCCCGGACATCCAGCGGCTGCACGTGACACCGCAGACGTGGGACGGACCGACCACCATGCGCCTGGACGCCGCCGACCTGGCGCCTGCCGCTCGCTGAACCCGACCGTCCCTTCCGGTGCGACGGTCGTGCGCGGCCGCCGCCGGAAAGGGCGCGTCATCAGGCTCGGCGGCGTCTCCAGCAGTCCTTCGACTTTCACCGTGCGTGACTGATCAGGACGTCGACTGAGCGCTGGGTAGCCACCGAACTCATCGACTGCCACGTCCGGTTCAGGGTTGTCGCAGCCGGAGATCTTGGTGCCGGACGCGCGCACCGCACTGGCGGCGTCGGGTGTGCGCCCCATATCCGGACACTTTCATGATCGTCTGGTGCGGATTCACGCGGTCGTGCGTCACTCGACCGAGGCGATCGGTGCCGGCCTGCTGCGGTCGATCATTGCAGGATGTTCAGCTTGGCGGCGACGAGTTCGGAGCGGGTCAACTCCAGCAGTCGGCCCATCCAGTTCCGCCCTTCGAGCCCGCGTTGCCCCCAAAAGGTCGATCCGGGCTCGGTGTAGATCAATCGGGTGGCGCCTGTGGCCATCAGCGTCTCGGCGAACTCGGGGTGTTGCTGGAACTTCGCGCGCAGCAAGCGCGTCATGACGGCGACCCGAACCCGGGGCCAGTCCTCGCGCAGGGGAGAATCCTCGGCGAGCTTCTGTGCGTCATACGGCCGTTCTGCGCCGAGGATCTCGGCTTGTCGGTGTTCGTCGGCGACCGCCAGCGCCCAGTAGGCGTGCGCAATCGTGGGGTAGGTCCGGTTTCCCATGACGATCGGCGCGGGGAACTCGTTGCGCAGCACGAGGGTGCCGGGGTTCTCGGGCCAGCCGCGTGGGAAGACCGCCTGGTTGAGATGGACGCTGCTCTCGACCGGTTCAGTCGGGCCGTCGGCGGGTGTCTTCGTCTCGTACTGCTTCCGCAACTGCTCGCGCTCCGCGAAGTACTCCAAGGCGGAGGCGTACATCTCCTCGGTGACATCGACGGTGTTTCCGCCCCACAGCTCGATCTGCTTCTCCGGGCCGGTCACGATCACCATGAGGGGGAAGTCTTTGCGGTCCATGTCGCCCAGGGCGTATCTCCGCAGGTGTTCCGGGATGGCTTCGTAGGTTTTACGAACGGCGGTTCGGTTGGCCTCGGTCGGCTGCTCTCGGAAGACGTCGACAGCGGTGAGGCAGCGGCTGGTGGAGTCCGGACGGCCGTTGAGGTTGTCGATGTCGTCGCGGACCTCGCCGAGCAGCATCTCGGGGGTCAGCCAGGTCTTCGGCTCGGCGAACTTCCACGAGGCGAGGTGGTGGGCCGATGCCTGGGCGCCTTCGGGCAGATCGGTGGCGACCCATCCGGAGGCGAGCTTGCCGGCGAAACCCTCCAGGGTCTCCAGACCCCAGCAGTCGACCATTCCGTCGGCGTAGATCAGCAGGTCGGTGAGGAAGTAGTTCCCGGCGTTGCAGATGAAGGCGTGCCGCCAGGTGCCCTCAATACGCTCGCCGTCCACGTTCCGCCACGTCCGCTGTCGTATCGCCATGCGCGACAGGGTAGTTGTTCGCACTCCCACAAGATCGGAACTTTTCTGCTCGGGTCGTCCAGGCAGCTCAGCGTGGGGTTCGCCGAGTTCGTCCAGCAGGTTGCCTATGCGCTCGGCGAGGCGTTGGTGTCGTTCGACCTCACGGCCCCAGCCTCGCTCTTCGGCGTCGAGAGCCAGCTGTTCTTCGACACACAGCCGTTCGCGAAGCCGTGGCGCTTACTGCGGTGTGGTGACGAACTTGACGGCGAGACGATCGAGGTGTGGAGGGCCGAGCTGTGGCCGCAGGGAAAAGGACTGCGGCGGACCTGGCCGCCGGGGCGAGCCGAAGGCGTTCTCCTGGCGCCAGTACCGCGATCTGATCGTCATGACCCACATCCAGCTCGGCACCCCTGTGGTGTGGTGCTGGGACATCCTGAACGTGCGCCTGGTCAGGGAACCGGCCGACTTCGCCGCCACCGACCTCACGCACCTCACCCACATGATCAAGCGGAAGCTGAAGAAGATCCAGTACCGGCCCCACCTGGTCGATGGCTGTCTGCCGCCGGCCGGACTTCGCGAGTTCAACCTGAGCACCCGCGATAGAGCTGGAGGTGGAAGGGGCTACTACTCCTTTCGATACCGGTCGTGAGCCCTTTTGTAATCTTCGGTGGTACCACCGCATAGTTCGCCTTGTTCGCTGTTCAGGACCCTCGTTAGCGTGAGTGCCGGAAAGCCAAGCGGAATTCCCTCCCGGAGATCATTTCTCCGTCACCTACCGCATGCCACGCACCGGCATAGCCCTGGCTTTTCCACATATGTTCCGCGACGCGAAGACGAAAGGTCTATGCCATGCAGCATGTAGGCAACCACCGGCGTTATGGCGCGTTCACTCCGATCGTTCTCCGCGACCGTACCTGGCCGGACAAGGTCATCAGCGCGGCCCCGCGCTGGCTTTCAACGGATCTGCGCGACGGAAACCAGGCTTTGGCCAATCCCATGAGCCCGGCCCGGAAGCTGGCGATGTTCGACCTCTTGGTCGACATGGGCTACAAGGAGATCGAAGTCGGCTTTCCGGTGGCGAGCCAGGACGACCACGACTTCGTACGGGCGCTGATCGAGCAGGACCGAATCCCCGACAACGTCCGGATATCAGTGCTGGTACAGGCCCGTGAAGAGCTGATCCGCCGCACGGTGGAGAGTCTGCGGGGGGCGCGAAAGGCAACGGTCCACGTCTACAACGCGACAGCACCGCTGTTCCGCGAGGTGGTGTTCGGGATGAGCCGCGGAGAGGTCATGGACCTGGCCGTCCAAGGCACCTCGTGGACGATGAAGTACGCCGAGAGGACACTCGCCGACTGCGACCTGGGATTCCAGTACTCCCCCGAGCTCTTCAACGAGACCGAACCCGAGTTCGCGGTCGAGGTCTGCGAGGCGGTCATGGACGTCTGGCAGCCCGAGGAGGGACGGGAGATCGTCCTCAACTTCCCCTCCACCGTCGAGCGTTCGCTGCCGCATGTGTTCGCCGACCAGATCGAGTGGCTGGACCGCAATCTGTCCCGCCGGGAACACCGCTGCCTGTCCGTCCACCCGCACAACGACCGGGGCACCGGGGTGGCCGCGACAGAGATGGCCCTGCTGGCCGGCGCCCAGAGGGTGGAGGGCTGCCTGTTCGGCAGCGGAGAGCGGGCCGGCAACGTCTGCCTGGTCACCTTGGGCATGAACATGTTCACCCACGGAGTCGACCCGCACATCGACTTCTCCGACATCGACCACGTGCGGCGCACCGTCGAGTACTGCAACGAGATGCCCGTCTCGCCACGGCACCCATACGGCGGCGAACTGGTGTACACCGCCTTCTCCGGCTCTCACCAGGACGCCATCAAGAAGGGCTTCGACGCGCTGGAGCGCAAGGCCGCCGTCGCGGGTTCCCCCATCGACGGCCTCCCCTGGGAGATGCCCTACCTGCCCCTCGACCCCAAGGACGTGGGCCGCAGCTACGAGGCCGTGGTGCGCATCAACAGCCAGTCGGGGAAGGGCGGAATCGCTTACGTCATGAGCGCCTGGCACGGTATGAACCTTCCCCGAGAGCTGCGGGTCGAGTTTTCGCGGACGATCCAGTCGGTCAGTGACCGCACCGGCATGGAGGTCACTCCCGACCGTCTCAGGGAGCTCTTCGAGCAGGAGTACCTGACGGCCACCGACCAGACGCAGCCCCTCCGCCTGCGCCATGAGCCGCTGGTCACCACACTCTTCATCGACGGGGCCGAAAGCTGGAAGGTGCCCGCGGATCCGGGGACGCACACCGACACCTACGGGGATCTCACGGCGACGCTGGCGCCGTGGGGCATTGAGGTGAGCGCGGTGCACCGTACCAGCACGACCGATACCCGGACGGTGTGTGGGGACAGCGTCACGGTGTACGCACGGTGCAGCGTCGACGGCCGCGCCTTCTGGGGCTGCGGCATCAACAGTGACCCGCACGCTGCCGCCTTCTCCGCAGTCAGGGTCGCGGCCACCAGGGCGGGACAGATCCAGGCACCCAACACTCCTGCCCCCTCGGGTCTCCTGGCCGAGCGCCTGTAGTAACGCCGCTCCACTGCTCCCGGGCACGTCCCGAGAGGAAGGACGAACGAACATGTCGCTGGTCGAACGCGATGAGTTGCTGGATCTCCTGTCCGGGCTGATGGGCGACGCGATGCGGGGCCGGGGCCGGACCGCTCTGGTCGGCGGCGCGGTGGCCGTCGGCAAGAGCGCGCTCCTGGAGGCCTTCGCCGACGAAGCGGTAAAGGCCGAAGCCCTCACGCTGGTGGCGGCGGGGTCCGAGTCGGAGTCGGACATACACCTGGGCGTCATGGGACAACTGCTGCAGGACGCACCCCTGACAGCTGAGGAGCGACTGAAGACCGACGGGCTGTTCTTGGCCGAAGCGGGCGGCCGACCCGTGGCCCACGAGTCCTTGGTGGACCCGCGCACCGCTCAATCCCTGTGCGCGGCACTGCTCGCTCTGTCCGCGAGGCAGCCCCTCGCCATCGTCGTCGACGACGCACACCACGCCGACCAGGCGTCCCAGGCATGTCTGTCCTACCTCGTACGGCGCATACGCACCGCCCGCATCATGGTGTGCTTCGGCCACTCGGAACAGGCGCCGTACCGGCACACCGGATTTCGGCTGGAGTTGCTGCGCCGGCCCGGCAACCACAACATCCGGGTGCCCCTGCTCACGGGCGATGGTGTCGCGGCCATGGCCGCGTCCCGGCTGGGCAGTGCAGCCGCCGACCGGATCGCCGCCGACTCCTATGCCGTCAGCGGAGGCAATCCGTCACTCCTTGATGCCCTGCTCGCCGACCACCGGACCGCCACGTACACCGTCGCCGCCTCGGGAACGGCGCCCAGGGCTCATTCAGCCGACCTCGTGGTGGCCGACGGATACGGGCATGCCGTGGTCTCCTGTCTGCGCCGGGGCGGCCCTCGGACACTGGCAGTGGCTCGGGGCCTCGCCGTACTCGGTTCGTCCGACACGATCGAGCGACTGCTGGGTGTCGATGCCGAAAGCGTCGCCGAGACCTTGGGCGAGCTGACCACGGCCGGACTGCTCACCGCCGGGAACTTCCGTCATCCGGTGGCCAGGTCCGCCGTTCTCAGGGACATGGATTCTCACCAGCGGGCCGAACTGCATCAGGCAGCCGCAGCGCTGACCTATGGAGACGGAGCGCCCGCCACCGTCGTGGCCGAGCACCTGGTCGCCGCACCTCTCACTGCGGCGCCCTGGACCCTTCCGGTACTGGAGCAGGCCGCGGAACTGGCTCTGTCGGAGGGCCTGGTCGAGCGCGCCGTGGAATACCTCAAGCTCGCCTGCAGTGCCTGCTCGGACGAACGCCGGCTCGCCAGGCTCAGAACCGCACTGGTCAGAGCGGAATGGCGGGTGAATCCCGGCACGCCCGCTCCTCACCTCGCCGACCTCGTCGACTCGCAGCGCCAAGGTCACCTGCGCGGCGATGACGCCCTGATCCTGGCCAGGGCTCTGCTGTGGCACGGGCGGTTCGAAGACGCGCGGGACGTCCTCATCAGACTCGGCCAGGCCGATGCGGCGCGGGATCCTGAAACCGCGAGCGAACTGCGGACCACTCGCCCATGGCTGCACTCCTCGTACGCGCCATTCCTGGAGTACATGCCGGAAGCCGCCCCGGAACAGCACAGTCGGGATCTTCCGTCGTTCACGGCCGACCACCGGCTGGAGGCCGCCAACACCCTGGACTCGGTGCTCAGCACGGCGCCGTCCGAGCAGGTGCTGGCCCGCGCCGAGCGCGTACTGCGCAGAGCGCGGCTGGACGAGGCGGGCATGGACACCGTGGAATCCGCACTACTGGCGCTGACCTACGGAGAGCGCTCCAGCCGTGCGGCACCCTGGTGCGACGGACTCATCGAGGAAGCGGTCGCGCGCCAATCCCCAGGTCGTCAGGCCAGGTTGCTGAGCATCAGGGCCGAAATCAGCCTTCGTCAGGGGGACCTCGCCGGAGCAGAGCGGCATGCGCGGCAGGCGCTGCGGATCATCCCCGTGAGCAGCTGGGGGGTGCCCGTGGGATCAGCACTGGCCAGCCTTCTGCTGGCGCTGACAGCCATGGGCAAGTACGAGGAGGCGGCCGATCAGCTCGCCCGGCCCGCACCGGACACCATGCTGCAGAGCCGTTACGGCCTGCACTACCTCCATGCCAGAGGCCGCTACCAGCTCGACACAGGGAACCTGGACGCCGCGCTCAGCGACTTCCGGACCTGTGGTGACCTCATGGTCCGGTGGGGCCTGGACGCACCCGGATTCATTGCTTGGCGCAACGAGTCGGCGGAGGTCCTCGTACAGCACGGCAGTTCGGACGAGGCACGGCGGCTCCTTGAGGACCAGCTCGCCCTCTGTGGGACCACCACAGCACGCGCACGGGGAGCGGCACAGCGGATACTCGCGTCGACAGCCCCCCTGCGGCAGCGTCCCCCCCTGCTCAGGCAGGCCGTGGACCTGCTTCAGAACACCGGTGACCGCTACGAGCTGGCACGGGCACTGACGGACCTCACCCGGGTCTACTTCCACCTGGGGGAACTACGCCTCGCTCGCCTGGTCGGCCGACGCACGTGGGATCTTGTCCAGCAGTGCCAAGCGCACCCACTGGCCCTCACCTTGGAAACCTCCCTCGGCAAGGACATCTCCGTGGCCGAGGAGGAGCCGGTGGTCGCCGGAGCCGAGTCGGCGCTCAGTCAGGCTGAGCGGCGGGTCGTCGAGATGGCCGCCCGCGGTTGCACCAACCGGGAGATAGCCAAACGGCTGTACATCACCGTGAGCACCGTGGAGCAGCATCTGACCCGCGTCTACCGCAAGCTCAATGTCACCCGGGCCGAACTGTCCTCCGTACTACAGTTGAACCTTCCCTTTGATCGACACCTGGAGACTGGGACCTGAGGTTCCAGCGGAAGTAGCACCAGGTGGGAACCAAGTACACGAAGCGGTACACCGAAGAGTTCAAGCGGGACGCGATCACGCTCGTCGATCCCTAGGACAAAACGGTCACGGCGGTCGCCGGGAAACTCGGCATCAGCTCCGAGTCCCCGCGCGGCTGGTACCGCAGGGCGAAGGCGAACCGGGGCGAAGGCGCCCCCGGCGAAGTGAGCAGTGCCGAACACAAGGAGCTCAAGCGGCTGCGGTGGGAGAACCCCCGAGCAGCAGCAGACGATCGAGATCACCGCCGCCTTCTTCGCGAAGGAGAACGACCGGTGAGCGAGTTGCACCGGATCATCCATCCGGAGAAGGCGAACCACCCGATCGTTCTGCTGTGCCGGGGCACTGGACGTCGCCCGCTCCTCCTCCTACACGTGGCACGAGGGTGAGGCCGCCCGCCACGCCAGGCGGGCCGCCGACGACATGTCGCGCACGAGATCACGGTGCTGTACGTCGCCTCCCGCCGCATCTACGGTGTCCCGCGCATCCACGCCGAACTGCGGCATCCGGGGCAGCGGGTGAACCGCAAGCGCATCGGCCGCGACTTCCACGCCGAACTGGGCGTGGACGCCCCCGACATGACCTATGGCCGAAGGAATCTGGAGCCCGGCTGGGCGATACAGGCGACCGGGACGCCGAGTCCGAAGCAGCGGTCGCGCAGTCCCGCTGGGTTGCGGACCAGTTCCTGGCGCACGCCGTCGGGGAAGGGCTTGAGGAGGTATCGCTGCATGTCGTGGATCAAAAGGACGGACCGGTCGGGTTCGGCGTTCCAGGACACGACAGCCGGGAGGAAGTCCCATCGATGGGAACGAGCAGGAGGACATGGAGGGTATGCCATTCACGCGTCTGGTCCTGGCTTGATGCGCGTGTGCCTCGTGCACAGGGGAGCAGGGAGAAAGAGGCAGAGGAGCCGTCGGTTCAGGCGGTGCCGGCGGTCCAGGACGAGACCACGGCGAGAGCCTGTGACGGGTTGAGGCGGGGATCACAGAAGGATGTGTAGCGGTCCCCTACTGAGTCGAGATCGGCCTCGGTGAAGGCGCACTCGGTGACGTCGTCCGGCGTCGTCTCCAGGTGCAGTCCGCCGGCGACGCCGCCGCCGGCGCCCACGGCCTGGACGAAGCGGGAGACCTCCAGCGAGACGGTCTCCACGAGCCGTGTCTTGTAACCGCCGGGCGCGGTAACGGTGTTGCCGTGCACGGGGTCGCTGAGCCAGACGACGGGGTGACCTGCGCCGTGTACGGCTTCCACGAGGCGGGGCAGCCGGTCGCTGACGGCGTTGGCTCCCATTCGTGCGATGAGGGTGAGCCTCCCGGGGTCGCGCCACGGGTCGAGCTTCTCGCACAGGGCGAGCAGTTCGTCGGGCTCCATGGTGGGGCCGACCTTGCACGCCACGGGGTTGCTCACCTCGGCGAGCAGGGCAACGTGGGCGCCGTCGACCTGGCGGGTGCGCTCGCCGATCCACGGCCAGTGGGTCGAACCCAGGAACATCCGGCCCTTGTCGTCCATGCGCAGCATGGGTATCTCGTAGTCGAGCAGCAGCGCCTCGTGGCTGGTCCATACCAGCGGCTCCACCACCTCGCGCCCTGCGGCGCGGTCGCCCCAGCCCAGGTGCTCGACGATGTCACAGGCGGCCATGTAGCCGGTGAGGATGCGCAGTGGATCGGGCCGGCGCCTTTCGGCGTCGGGCTCTGGGCCGTTGACCATGTGTCCCCGGAAGACGGGGATTTCGGCGCCGTCGATCACTTCGGTGGGCCTGGAACGGGGCTTGGCGAACTGCCCCGCAATACGCCCTGCCCGCAGGACGGTCTTACCGGTGATCAGGCCGAGCGACCCGGCGAGCAGGTCGAGCAGCGCGATCTTCCGTGCGACATGGTGGCGTGTGCATTCCCGTGGGTCCTCGGCGCAGTCACCGGACTGCAGCACCATGGCTTCGCCGAGTGCCACCCTGCCCAGCAGAGTCCGCAGCGTGGCCAGGTCGTCGGCCTGTATGAGAGTGGGGCGTGTGGCGAGTGCCTCGCCTACCCGGCCGGCCTGTGAAAGGTCGCTCCATTCGGGTTGCTGCAATGCCCCGCGTATACGAATCTCCCGCTTCACGTCTTCCAAGACGTACTCCGATCCAGCGGTTTTGTTGTACCTGTCAGGCCGGTATTCCGGTGCGCTTGATTTCTGGAACCGGAATACCTAGAGCCCGCAACTGCTGGAACGGGTTCATGAACTCCCGCTCCCGCTTGATCTTGCCGTTCTCCAGCTCGAACGAGTGCAGGAAGTGATTCTCGTAGTACCCCTCCGGGTAGTCACCGAAGAGAATCTTTCCGCGTCCGTCGCACTCCACCCAGAAATGGTTGGGGTCCTGGGTCTCGAAGATCTGGACGTTGTACCACTCCCAGTCCGGGAAACACTTCAGCGACCAGACGGCGTGTTCGGCCAGCCGGTCCCTGCCCTGGGTGGCGACGGGTTCACCGGTGTCAGTGGTCCACAGACCGCCGATGCCGTCCTCAGTGAACAGCTCGTACCGACACAGCCGGTCCTGACCCTTGGTATTCATGTAGCGCTCGACGGTGGCGCGGTTGACGCGACGCAGCTCGACCTCGTCGCTGAATCCCTGAGAATTGACGGATTCAGACACAACATTCTCCCTTCATATGATTTGCATGACTGATTGAATCGATAGCATCAAGTAATCACCGAAAACCCCCGCCGCGCGAGGCATACTTTCACGACGGTGACCCTTGAATCGCATGTGAAATGTCGGCGACAATATCTCGCTGCGATCTGCTCTAATCTTTGTCGCAGACCGGGAAATAGGTTGATCGTGAGGACTTTCAGTGCGTTCCCTGATCGGGTGATGCAGCGATCCGCTCCCTCAATCCATAGTGCGGGCGTGGACATTGACGCGGTTCATGCGGCCGACCGCCCGCCGCTGCCTGTGACCGTGTCCGTTCGCAGGCAGCGGCGGTGCTGTCTCGGAGCCGTCCGCAATCGACCGGAACTCGGTGTCAGAGGCGGAGTTCGGGGCGGTAGATGTCCAGCCAGGTGCTCAGGTCGAGCACGCGCTCCATGCCGTTGCGGACGTGGACCGGCATGGAGGCCGGGTCCTGCTGTGTGATGTCCTGCAGCCAGCCGCGATCGACCAGGCCGAAGACCGGGTCGTCGGTCGTGAGCAGTTCCTTGGACTGCTGCAGCAGCGCGCTGTTGTAGTGCGGGTCCAGGGTGGCGGGGTAGGAACTCTTCACCCGGTTCAGCACCGATTCGGGCAGCAGGTCGGCCGTCGCGGCGCGGAGCAGGCTCTTCTCCCGGCCGTCGAAGGTCTTGAACGACCACGGGGTGTTGTAGACGTACTCCACGAGGCGGTGGTCGCAGAAGGGGACCCGGACCTCAAGACCGACGGCCATGCTGATCCTGTCCTTGCGCTCCAGGAGCATCCGGACGAACCGCGTCAGGTGCAGGTGGCACATCACCCGCATCCGCATCTCGTGGTCGCTCTCGCCCTCGGCCCTCTCGACCTCGCCGACCGCGTCGGAGTAGCGGTCGCGGATGTAGGCGGGCAGGTCGAGGGCGGCGGTGACGTCGGCGTTGAACCGGTCCGACGACTGGGCCTGCGGGCCGGTGACGAAGACGTCCATCCAGGGGAAGGTCTGCGCGGCCTGGACCTCCGGCTGATGGAACCACTGGTAACCGCCGAAGACCTCGTCGGCGGACTCGCCGGACAGGGCGACCGTGGACTGCTGCCGGACGGCCTGGAACAGCTGGTAGAGCGAGGTGTCCACGTTCCCGAAGCTGAACGGACTGTCCCGTGCGGTGATGACGGCGCGGCGCACGTCCGGGTCGGCGATCGAGGCGTGGTCGAGCGCGATGGTCTCGTGCTGCGAGCCGACGTGCGCGGCCACCTCGAGCGCGTACGGGGCGTCCATCGTGCCACGCGATACCTCGGCGACGAAGTGGTCCTTCCGCCCGACGAAGTCCACCGAGAAGCTGCGCACCTTCTCACCGGGCTCGCCGTGCTCCCCCGGCCGGCCCAGCTTGGCGGCGGCCAGCGCGGTGATCGCGCTGGAGTCCAGACCGCCGGAGAGCAGGGTGCAGCGCGGGACGTCGGAGACCAGCTGGCGGCTGACGATGTCCTCGAGCAGTTCGCGCACGGTGGCGACGGTGGTCTTCAGGTCGTCGGTGTGCGGACGGGTGGGCAGCGTCCAGTAGCGGTGCTCTCGCAGGCCGGAGCGGTCGACGGTGACCAGGCCGCCCGGGAGCACCTCGCGCATTCCGCACCACAACGCGCTGCCCGGCGTCTGGGTGAGGCTGATCAGCTCCCGCAGCCCGGCCAGGTCGACCGCGCGGTCCGCCAGCGGGTTGGCGAGGATCGTCTTCGGCTCGGAGCCGAACATCACCCCGTCACCGGTGCTGGAGTAGTAGAGCGGCTTGACGCCCATCCGGTCGCGGATCATCACGAGCTTCTCGACCCGGGAGTCCCAGACGGCGAACGCGAACATGCCGTTGAGGCGTTCAGCGACAGCCTCGCCCCACTCCAGGTAGCCGTAGAGCACGACCTCGGTGTCGCTGCGGGTCTCGAACCGGTGCCCCCGGCGGATCAACTCGTTCCTGAGTTCCGTGTAGTTGTAGACCTCACCGCTGTAGGTGAGCGCCACCGGGCCGTCGTCGGTGGGCACCACCATGGGCTGGATGCCGCCTTCGAGGTCGATGACCGCCAGCCTCCGATGACCGAGCGCCGCGTGCCGGTCGAGCCAGGCACCTCCGGCGTCCGGGCCCCGACAGGCCATGGTCCCCGTCATCGCGTCAAGCTGCGTGCGCTGCTGAGTCAGATCCCGGTCGAACGAGACCCAGCCCGTAATTCCACACATCGACTTACCTTTCTTCCTCTTGAGTACATGATCCAGAGCACGGTCAGGGTTTGAGCTGGTCCGCATGCCAGCCGGAACCGTCACGCTCGTAACGCAGTCTCTGGTGCGACCGGTCTTCCGCTTGGCCTGCCAGAAATCGACAGACGCCGACTCCAGCAGACAGCCCAGCCGATGGGCCGGGCGGCCCACAGGGCGTCGGAATCCTTGTCGATCAGCGACCAGGTCGGGCAGCTCACCCTCTCTTGGCGGTCGACCTCACGCCGGTAGAAGACGCGCGGGGCCCAGCCCGTTTCGGCCGGCTCCCGGCCCTTGTGGCTGTCGGCGTGGCTGGCGGACACCGGAGCCGCGCGGCGCACCGCAAGCATGTGCGCGATTCGGTTGAGGGCGTGGCCGCGGGTGTCGACGGAGGCCGGCGCCAGCGCGCCCGGCTCGCGCCCGGCCTTCGAGACGGAGAGTCCGGCACAGCCGGCACCTTTGTCGCGTTGTCCATCACGGGCTACTCCTTTTGTGTGGGGAACGGTGGTGTGCCGAGGGGGGCGGCTGGTGCCGGGCGGACTGGCAGGACCTGGCCGCTGGCCTACGCGCGTGGGTGGGGCCACGCCGTACGCCGGGCCGGGAGGTTCACTACGGCGACGCGGCACCATTGGCGGCTTTGGCATCCGGCCCCGTGGCCGTCGCGCCTGGCGGACTCCGGGGCCGCCGACAGCTCGGGCCTTGTCGTCGAACTCCCTAAGGCTGCAGCCTGTTTGTGCGCCAGCCGTCGCCGTGACGGTCGTAGCGCAGCCTGCGGTGCAGCCTGTCCGGCTCCGCGCTCCAGAATTCGACGGCTGCCGGGCACAGCCGGTATCCGGCGAACCGAGCCGGGCGAGGCAACGCCGTACCCGTGGCCGACAGCCGCTCGGCCTCGGCGCGCAGGGCCGCGGCGTCCTCGAGCAGCTCGCTCTGCCGGGACGCCGCCGACATGGCGTGAAGGGGGACCGGGCGACCGAACCACAGGGCATTCGACTCGGCATCGGACATCTGCGCCACGGGGCCGGAGAGGATCAGCTGCTGGCCCGTCTCGCGCCAGTAGAGCACGCCGGACGCCCAGCCCGTGGCGGACAGCTCGCGGCCCTTCCGGCTGGTGCTGTGGCTGGTGAACACCAGGCCCTGCTCGGTCGTTTCGAGGACGGCGACGATCCGGTTGGAGGAGCGGCCCTCGGCGTCCGCAGTGGCCAGCGCCAGCGCGCGCGGTTCCCGGACACCGTGCGCGACGGCCTGCTCGATCCATTGCCTCACGAGTGCCATCGGTTCCGGTGGTGGTGCCTCGTATTCGGGGAAGTCGAGACCGGTCTCACCGGTCAGGCTCTCCAGCCTGCTGGTACCCATCACAACCTCTCTCTCGCGCCATTCACACGTAGATGACGCCGCGTGCGACGACAACGCCGTTGCCGCCCACCCGGACGTCGTCGACGCGGTCTCCCGAACCATGGGCGGTGGCGAACATGTAGGAAGGGCGGCCCATGTCGGCCCCCTGGAGGATTTCGATCTCCTGCCCGTACTCGGCGAGCCCGTGCCGGGCGAGGTGGATGGCGAGCGGTCCCGCCGCGGAGCCCGTGGCCGCGTCCTCGACCACGCCGTAGGCCGGCGAGAACATCCGCGTACGCCAGTGAGTGCCGCTGCCGGCGAAGCAGTTGGCGGCCATGTCGGGGAACTGGGCCAGGGCGCGGTGGTCGGGGTCGAGAGCGGACAGCGCGGCCACGGTCGGCAGTCCCACGAAGATGTGGCGGGGTCCGTTGTGGTAGATCTCCACCGGTACGGTCGACGACTCGACCCCCAACGCCTGAATGAGCTCCTTGACCCGCTCGTACGGCTTCCATGTCGGCACCGGCTGCCGCATCCGGACGGCTACTCCCCCGTCGTCGCAGAACTCGAACGGGATGATGCCCATGGCTGTCTCCAGACGCAGGGTGTCCGTTTTCTTGACCTCGCCGAGAGCCACGGCCGTTCCGAGCAACGGATGACCGGCAAACGGCAGTTCGTTGACCGGTGTGAAGATCCGGATCCGGGCGTCTGCGCCCTGTTGGGCGGAGAGCACGAAGGTGACCTCCGACAGGTTCATCTCCTTGGCCATGCGCTGCATCTGGTCGCTGGTGAGGTCGTCGGCGTCGAAGAAGACGGCCACGGGGTTGCCTTCCAGCGGAGTGCGGGAGAAGGCGTCCACGACCACGTACTCGTGCATGAGGGTCTCCGTAGTGTGTGAGTTGGCCCTACGCCGTGAACACCGGGCCGGTCCCGTGGAGGGCGGCCACCGCGTGCGCGCCCTCCACGACGGCTTCGGCGGTGAAGACCGAACGGTGGGTCGGCGGATAGCCGATCAGTTCGGACGCCCGGTTCGGCGGAAGGACTTGGGGCCGGTCGCCCTCCCACACCATCACCGCGCCCCACCGGTTGCGGTCACGGTCCGCCATCCAGAACTTCAGCCGCAACCCGCGGACACCGGCCCACTGTTCGACCGCGTCCTGGCGCAGGTGCTCCCGGAGCGAGCCGATGGTCGCGGAGGACTGGCCCAGGTCCCACCACACGATGTCAAGCCTCATGACCCAGCGCCCTCCGGATCGAGTCGGCCACGATGCGGGGCCCATCTACGGTGAGCACCGACTCGGCGTGGAACTGCATCGAGGTAAAACGGGGGCCGCACAGGGCGTGCACCTCACAGGTCAGTGGGTCACGGCTGATCTCCACCGGTCCGACGCCGTCGATGTGGCGCCGGTCCTCGGTGCTGCGGGCCGCGAACGTGTTGTAGAACCCCACCTGCTCCCGCGCGCCGAACAGGTCGATCTCCCGCTGCACGCCCTGGTTGGGTGCGTTACGTCGTACCAGGTCCAGTCCCAGCCTCCTGCTGAGCACCTGGTGGCTCAGACAGACGGCGACGAAGGGCCGCCGTTCGGCCAGGAGTTCGTCGACCAACGACCGCAGGCGAAGGATCTTCGGATCGTCGTCCGCGCGGGGATCGCCGGGGCCCGGGCCCACGACCACGAGGTCGTACCCGTCGAGCGTGGCGTCGTCGAAGCGCTGGATCGCCACTTGCAGTCCCAGCGCGTCCAGTTGCAGGCCCAGCATCGCGGTGAAGGAGTCCTCCGCATCGATCACCAGCGTCTTCAGCCCCGTCAGCCCCGCAGGCCTTACCGACTCGGCCACCGCCGCCCGGTGTGAGGCGTGGTCCTTCAGCCAGAAGCCCGCGATGTCCGCGTTGCGGCGCCGCAACGCGGACACCACCTCCGGGTGTTGTCCGAAGCGGGAGGCGCCGCCGGACTGCAGGGCGGAAACGAGCCCGGAGACCTTGGCGTGGGTCTCGGCCACTTCCGAGAACGGATCGGAATGGCGCACGACTGTGGCACCGACCCCGATCCGCACCTGGCCGCCCGCATCGATGTCGGCGGTGCGGATGAGGATGGCGGAGTCGAGGGTGCGTTCACCGTCCGCGTCCGTACCGATCAGGGCGGCGATCCCGCTGTAGTAGCCCCGCCCCTGCGGCTCGTACCGGCTGATCACACGCGCGGCGCTCTCCAGCGGGCTGCCGGTGACCGTGGGGGCGAACATCGACTCGCGGAGGATGTCGCGTACGTCGAGGTCGGTTCTGCCGTCGATGAAGTACTCGGTGTGGGCCAGCCGCCCCATCTCCTTCAAGTGGGGCCCGGTCACCCGGCCCCCGCGCTCGCAGATCCGCGCCATCATCTTGAGTTCCTCGTCGAGCACCATGTAGAGCTCCTCGGTCTCCTTGCGGTCGGCGAGGAACTCGGCGACGCCCTGCAGGGTGGGCCCGGCGGGCGGGTAGCGGTAGGTGCCGCTGATGGGGTTCATCACGGCCGTTCCGCCGCTCAGCGAGACGTGGCGCTCCGGGGTGGCGCCCACGAAGGTGCGTTCCCCGGTGTGGATGACGAAGGTCCAGTACGTGCCCGGCTCCCGGGCCAGCAGGGCGCAGAAGGCGGACAGCGCATGGCGCGGCGAGTAGTCACTGAGGCAGGCCAGGAAGGACCGCCTGATGACGAAGTTGGCGCCCTCTCCAGCGCCTATCTCGTCCGTGACGATCCGGCGTACGGTCTCGGCGTACTCGTCGTCCGACGTGTCGAAGTGCTGGTCGACCAAGGTGAGCGGTGTCTGTGGGATGCGGGCCAGAAGCTCGGGCACCGTGGCCGTCTGCTGTGCGGTGACGGTCATGGCGAGCAGCGGTTCCCCGTCGTCGGGGGCGGCGAACCCGCGCTCGGTGAGCTGCCGGTAGGGCACCAGCACCAGGACTTCCTGCCGTGGAACCGAAACGTTCGCACCGCTGTCGTGGAGCGGGATGTCGGCCAACGACGGGAGCTGGGACATGTCCCCCACCAGGACGTCGACGGTGGCTGGCGCGGCATGCGCCCCGGGCCGGTGGAGCAGGGCGAACGCGGTCGGCTCCAGGGAGAGAACGCGGTCGAGCGGGGTGCGGTCGGGGTTCTCGGTCGGCGCGCTCATGCCTGGAACACCTCGTCGGTCAGGACGACCGTCCCGCAGCGCCGAGCCGTGTAGTCCAGGGCCAGTCGGTGGTCGTCCTCGCAGAAGTCACCGGTGGCGTCCGCGACCAGGAACGGCTGGATGTCGTTGGTGAACGCCTCCAGTGCGGTGGCCAGCACACCGACATGCGCGTATACACCGCAGAGCACGAGCTGGTCGCGGCCGGCTGCCCGCATGCGCTCCAGTAGATCCGAGCGGAAGAAGGCGCTGTAGCGCCATTTGGTCAGGCGCCAGTCGTCGGCGGCAGGCGCGAGCTCGGGCACGACCGCCCGGTCTTCCGGATCCGTGCGCATACCCTGTCCCCAGAAGTCCTTGAGCAGGCCGCGCTCCTGCTCGGTCATCCCGCCGGACTGCGCCGTGTAGACCACCGGCACCCCCTCGGCCACACAGCGCTTACGCAGGGTGGCGGCATTGTCGATGATCTCGGCGCGCAGCGGGTCGGGGAAGTTCCTGAGGAAGTAGCGCTGCATGTCGTGGATGAGAAGGACCGCCCGTCGGGGGTCAGCAGTCCACTGGGTGACGTTCTCGGGAACGCTCGCTCTGGTGGGCAGGGGGTACGAACGGATGGGGGGTATGCCCTTCATAGTCGGCTTCTTCCGAGAGAGGGAGGATCATCCGGGCGTGGCGGGGTGCAACTCCGGGACACGAGGAGGGGATACGTCGGGGACGCCCCCGTGTCGCCGAGCCGCCACGGCAGCGGGCACGTCGTGCTCGGGTGCGTGGGCGGGCTGGTTCGCCAGAAGTGGGGGCCCAAAAATGGAGGAGAGGTAGGCGGTGGACGAGCATGCCGACGCATGCACAATGTGTGTGGCCGTGTTGTCGGGCGCGATCCGTGGCAGCAGCGGACCGCGCCGTCGGCCCTGCGGATGTGGTGCGGGAACGCAGGGACCGGTGGGTGGCGCGGTGCTGCCAGGGACCGCGGCGGGGAGTCAGGCGCGCGGTGCGGCGATGAGCGCGGTGGTCTCCATCGGAAGCCCGGCGATCCGTTCGATGTCCAGGCCCGCCCGGTCCAGCAGGGACCGGAACCGATCGACGGAACGGTGTCCGCCACCGGTCGTCATCAGCAGGTGCAGGTCCCACAGCGCGGGCAGCACGGTGGAGCCGTTGTCCACCACCATGCGGTCCATGACCAGTAGCCTGGAGGAGGGGCTGGTCATTGCGCGGCGGCAGTGCTCGAAGGCCGCGACGGCATCTTCGTCGGACCAGCCGGCCAGCACCCGGCAGAAGATGTAGACGTCGCCACCCTCCGGCACTGACGTGAACATGTCTCCGCCGAAGAGCTCGACCCGGTCCAGGCCGACCGTTCCCGCCAGGTACTCGCGGGCGATCGGGACGACGTGATCGCGGTCGATCAGTTTCCCGCGGGCGTCCGGGGCCGCTTCAAGGATCACCGAGAGCAGGTGCCCGTTGCCACCACCGCAGTCCACCACCGTCTTGCCGGAAAAGTCGAAGATCTCCGGTACGTGGTCGAAGAAGAGGTTGCCCGCCTTCATGGTCCGCTGGAACCGGTCGGCCAGGTCCGGGTGGCTGTCGAGGTGGCGATAGAGCGGCTCACCGTAGGCCAGCTCGAACCCTGCTGTCGATGTGCGGAAGCACTCTGCGGCCTGCCCCCAGGCGGTGTAGAACTCCTCGCCGTACAGCAGACACATGTCGCGCATCGTCCCGGGCCGATCGAGCAGTGCGGTGCTCACCGGGGTGTTGCGGTAACCCGTCTCCGGGCTCCACTCGAACACCCCCATCGCCACCAGCAGCCGCATCAGACGGTTGATGCCCCGCTCCTCCACCCCCGCCGCCTCGGCGAGTTCGCCATCGCGAGACAGGCCGACTTCGATGTGATCGGGCAGTCTGAACTTCGCTGCCGCGTAGACGGCCTGTGCGCGCCACCCACCGGTTACGAGTTCGACCACTTCCTGCACGGCCTTCAGATCCTGTTTCATTTGTGAACTCTCCAGGCTGTCGGAACCCTGTGACTGGCCCTATCCATCGCCTTGCATGAATTTCACCGCTCACTGCCTTGTGATGAATTCACCGGCGTGGAGCACGCCTCCAAATCATGTGAGCACCGCACCCACGCGACAACCCCAGAAAATCTCGCAAGAAATGAGGGGTTGCGGAGGTGGCCCGGCTACCCGGCGAGGGCAAGCTGTACCTCACATCCGTCCACGATGCCTTCTCCCGCCGCGCTCTGGGCTGCAGATGGCGATCAACGACCGGCCCCAGCAAGACCCTCGGTTTGCGAACGCCGGGCGAGGTCTTCGAAGAGCAGCTACGCTCGCGGCAACAGCCCGGTGTTGCAACGACCAATTGAACTCGCCGAATACACCTCTGAGGCGTTCCAGCAGGTGTGTAGCCGCTGGGGCGTGGTGCATTCGATGCGGAGCGTCGAGTCGGCGCTGGACAACGCCGATGTTCAACCGTGTCGCCGACAGCCGCCATGGTCGTGTGACCTCCCCCTGAGTGGTGGACACGCCGATACTGGATCTGCTTGATCCGGAGGAAGCGATGAGACCGCCGATGGCGATGAAGGCACCCTCAGGATCACCAGCCTCAACACGGCCTCGAAGCCTATCGATCAAGGGCACGTCACATCACAGCAGGGCGAACGTTGCCTGATACGGCACGAGACATCGTCCTGCTGCGCGCGCTGCTGCTGGAATCGGTCACGAGGGCCTGACCGCCGTTACGGCGGTGACGCTCACGGTGTCGTCGCACTCGGCGAACTGCCCGTCGTCCAGGGCCACCTGGTGCGCCCCGGAACCCGGCAGCCGGACGACCATCGTGGGATACACCACGGGCGCCGAACCGGACACGCAGTATCCGTCGGCTTCTCCCTGCACCTGCACGAACGTCAGCTTTACCCACGCCCTGCCACCGGGGGCCACCTTCACGGGCGCCGCGGCTCCGGTCGGATTGACAGTGAGCGGCACGTTCATCTCGGGAGAGCCGTTCCCGGCGCCGGCCACCGTGGGGTGCCCCTTGAGGAGGCACGTCCGTCCGGACACGTTGGTGAACTCGACGACGGCCGCCCCGGTCCCCGTACCGGCCGGCCGCACGGCGGCCTGACGGGCGGTCGCCTCCAGACTGCTCGCCGAACAGGTCGCCGCCGAACCACCCGGAGCTGATGCGGACGACTCGGGCGCGGAGGACGTGGGCCGGGAGACGGAGGGCGCCGAGGAGGAGACCGCTGAGCTGACGGCCCCGGACGGCGTGACGCTGCCGACTCCGGTGTCCGCACCGACCCCACCGGGCTGACATCCCGCCGCCGCCAGCGCTGCCGCGCCTACGACGACCGCCACCGCCGAACCGCGCATTCCGTTCACGTACCGCATGCTGTCCCCCGAGTCCCAGATATCCGGAGCACGGCTCCTCGCCGCCCCCGTCGAACCAGACAGGACCGTGGAGCCAGCAGTTCTCCCTCACTCCGACCTGTGACCCACCAGTGACGAAATATGGTCACAACCACCCTGGAAGCGCTGCAGACAGAGCTCCTGCCCCTCGGCTTTCAGACCGAGGGCGCCGTTCTTGCGCGCTGGACGCATCGGTTCGGTCTCGTTGCCCTTCGGCCTGGCTCCTGCCGCTGTCGGTGGGGATGGCCACGGTCGCCTGACTGCTGAGCGGATCCTCCGTCCGCACGGTCGCCGTCCTCGTCGTGGCGCCCCCCCTGCCCACTGTTGCTCGCCGCACCGGTCGCCGTCACTTCCGGACTGTCGCGGTGTCATCGTCCGGGACGGCGGAGCGCTGGAACTCCTGGGCCCCGCGCACCCTGGTGATCGACAAGACCGGCATCGCGGTGATCCTCCTCGCCGCGTCCGTGCACGACAATGCCGTCGGCATCGCGCTGTTGGACAAGGTCGCCGCCGACACGGATGCCGTTCGGACGGCCCTGACCGGCCCAGGCTGCCGCTGCGCACGCTGGAGGGCGTAGTCGTTCCGTAAAGAAGCTCTGGCGCTGGGTCCTGCGCGCACCCGTGGCCGCGTCATTTCTCCGTAACGCGGCGATCGTCCGGCCGAAACTAATTTCCACATAATCACCATGTACGGAATGGCAGAAATGTTGTGGCTACTTTCCCATGCACCGCTTCACCGGTTTGGGGTGTCAATGGCTGACAGTACGCTCATAAGCCCGCAAAATCCGACAGCAATCGTCGGCCCGGTCACCGCGAAGCCCTACGCGTGGCCGTACGACACATCTGTGCCTGCCGACCGCGTCGCCGTGCTCTGCATCGACTGGCAGACGGACTTCTGTGGACCCGGCGGTTACGTGGACACGATGGGATACGACATCTCGCTGACCCGGGCCGGGCTCCCGGCGACGCAGAAGCTGCTCGCGCACGCCCGCAGCACGGGCATGCTCGTGGTCCACACCCGCGAGGGACACGCCCCCGATCTGGCGGACCTGCCGGCGAACAAGCGCTGGCGGTCCGCGCAGATCGGCGCCGAGATCGGCGCCGCCGGACCGTGCGGCCGCATTCTGGTCCGGGGGGAACCCGGCTGGGAGATCGTGCCCGAAGTGGCCCCGCTTCCCGGCGAGGTGATCGTGGACAAGCCGGGCAAGGGGGCGTTCTACGCCACCAACCTCGACCTCGTACTGCGCACCCGGGGCATCACACATCTGGTCCTCACCGGCATCACCACGGATGTGTGCGTCCACACCACCATGCGCGAGGCCAACGACCGCGGGTACGAATGCCTGATCCTCTCCGACTGCACCGGCGCGACGGACCCTTCGAACCATGAAGCCGCGCTGCACATGGTGACCATGCAGGGCGGCGTCTTCGGATGCGTCTCCACCGCCGACGACCTGATCGCCGCCACGACTGAGCCCACCTCCTGAGCCGACCCACCGGACGGGCCCCTGCACCGCTCGAACAGTCCTGCACATCCGGGTGCATGCTCCGAATCCGTCCGAGCCGACCGCGTCGAATCCCATTCCCCTCGACGAAAGCAGGCACTCCATGGCAGTCCCAGAATCGCTCAGTGTCGAGGCCGCCCCCTACCCGTTCCCCTTCGACCCCGCCGAGACGGCGCTCGTTCTCATCGACATGCAGCGGGACTTCCTCGAACCCGGCGGATTCGGCGAGAGCCTGGGCAACGACGTGAAACAACTACGGAGAACCATCGCTCCACTGCGGGCCGTACTCGACGCCTGCCGCGCCGCGGGCATGACGGTCATACACACCCGCGAAGGGCACCTGCCGGACTTGTCCGACTGTCCCCCCAGCAAGCTCCTGCGCGGAAACCCCAGCATGCGCATCGGCGACCCGGGCCCAAAGGGCCGGATACTGGTCCGCGGCGAGGAGGGACACGACATCATCGAGGAGCTCTACCCGGTGGCGGGCGAACCGGTGATCGACAAGCCGGGCAAAGGCGCCTTCTATGCCACCGGCTTCGGCGACCTGCTCACCGCCCGCGGCATCCGCTGGCTCGTCGTCACCGGCGTCACCACCGAAGTGTGTGTGCACACGACGGTCCGCGAAGCCAACGACCGTGGCTACGAGTGCCTGGTGCTGTCGGACTGCGTCGGCTCGTACTTCCCTCAATTCCAGCAGGCGGGCCTGGAGATGGTGGCCGCGCAGGGCGGCATCTTCGGCTGGACAGCGGAGTCGGCCGCGTTCCTGGCGGCACTGGCCACCGCATCGCCCACTGGTCCCGACACTCCGGAAACCGTCCGCGAACCGGCGCGCCAGCCGCTCTGACATGGCCGCGGACCAACGTCGCGGCCACACGCGCGCCACGCCCCCGACCGAACCGACCGCACCGCCACCTCAGCGGTGCCTCGGTCCGTCAACACCCCGCTACCCGGCGCACCCCGCGCCATGACCACCGCTCCACCCGACGAAGGGTGATCCCAGCATGCTGTCGCTCCGCCGCACCGCCCTCACCGAGAAAAGACCCATGCCCCTCCCCCTGTGGGTACGGGGCGACACCAACGCGTTCTTCGGACTGGCCGTCAACGTCCTGGTCAATGTGCTCACTTTGACCGGTCTATGCCTGGGAGTCCTCAAGATTCCCGACGACGACGTCTTCCACACCATCCTGCCGGCGCTGGGCATCGCCCTGATCGCGGGCAACATCTACTACGCCTACCTCGGACGCAGACTCGCGCTGCGGGAGGGCCGGCAGGACGTCACCGCGATGCCCTACGGGCCGAGCGTGCCGCACATGTTCATCGTCGTGTTCGTCATCATGCTGCCGATCTACCTCAAGACCAAGGATCCGCTGCTGGCCTGGAAGGCCGGTATCGCCTGGGCCTTCATCATCGGCGTGATCGTCATCATCGGGGCCTTCATCGGCCCCTACATACGCCGCTACGCGCCCCGGGCAGCTCTGCTCGGCACCCTCGCCGGTATCTCTGTCTCCTTCATCTCCATGCGGCCAGCCGGCCAGATGTGGGACAACCTGTGGATCGCCCTGCCGGTCTTCCTGCTGCTCCTGATCGGTCTCATGACCGATCTGAAACTGCCCGGCAACATCCCCATCGGGCTCGCCGCGCTGCTGGTGGGCACCGCCATCGGCTGGGCCGGCGGGGCAATGGACGGCTCTGCGGTCTCAGCGGCGGCCGACGACATCACCCTCGCTCTCCCGGGCCTCCACTTCGGCACGCTGTTCTCCGGCCTCTCGGACGTCGCACCGCTGCTCGCCACCGCCATCCCGCTGGGTGTCTACAACTTCACCGAGGGCATGAGCAACGTCGAGAGCGCCGCCGCCGCCGGTGACAACTACAACCTGCGTTCGGTACTGCTGGCCGACGGCGCGGGCGCCGTCATCGGCTCCGCGCTGGGCTCTCCCTTCCCGCCCGCTGTGTATGTCGGTCACCCCGGGTGGAAGAAGGCCGGCGGGCGCACCGGCTACTCGCTGGCCACCGGCGCGGTCATCGCCCTGATGTGCTTCCTGGGCATGTTCGGTCTGTTGGGCGCGATCTTCCCGGTCGCCGCGATTGTGCCCATCCTGCTCTACATCGGCCTGCTCATCGGCGCCCAGGCCTTCCAGCTTTCACCCAAGGCACACGCCGCGGCCGTGGTCGCGGCACTTGTGCCGAACCTGGCCTCCTGGGCCGTCGGCCAGATCGACAACGCCCTCGCGGCCGCCGGCACCAGCGCGACCAAGGTCGGCGAGGCCGGTCTGGAGTCGTCCGGTGTCGTGTACCACGGGCTGATGGTCCTCGGGCAGGGCGCGATCCTGGCGGGCCTGATCCTGGGCGCGCTCGTCGCGTTCGTCATCGACAAACGGTTCGTCCCGGCGGCAGGGGTGGCCCTGGCCGGAGCGGCGCTCTCCTTCATCGGGCTCATCCACGCCCCGAAGATCGACTGGAACGCCAGCGGGAGCGTCAGCCTCGGTTACCTCTTCGCCGCCGTACTGTGCGGAACCTTCGCTCTGACCCGGCCGGCACCCCGCGAGCCGGACGCCGAGGAGCTGGCACTCGAGCGGCTGCACGGCGGCGGCTCCTCCACGGCTGCGGCGCCAGAGCCGGCGAACAAGCAAGGACCTGACCCGGTCCCGGAAACTGTGCCGGCCGGCGCTGACGCCGCCGTCCTGCCGGACGAGGCCACCATGGCCGCCGAGCCGGACAAATCGGCGGCCACCGACTGACGATGGCTCACCACAGCTGAGGACGGCTGAAGGCGACTTCCGTGCGGCCGGGTGACCACCTGGCTGCACGGGCGCGCGAGGACAGATCGAACCCATGACGAACGGAGAGCGGATGGATGTGGACCTGCCACAGACGGTCGCCGAAGTGACGGCGGCCTTCGTCGGCTACGAGGAAGCCCTGGTCACCGACGACCACGAAGGCATCACCGGGTACTTCTGGACCTCACCCGACACGGTCCGGTTCGGCATCGCCGATCGGCAGGCCGGGATCGAGGAAATCCGGGACTGGCGACGGCAACAACCGCCGTTTCCCCCGGGCAGAAAACTCTTCGACACCAGAATCAGCACGTTCGGGACCGACTACGCGGTGGTCACCACGCTGTTCGCCTATCCCGGGGGTGACGCCGTCGGCCGCCAGACGCAGTCGTGGACCCGTTTCCCCGTCGGCTGGCGCATCGTCAGCGCCCATGTGTCGGAGGTGCCGGACGAGAACTCCCGGCCGAGCGCGTGAAAGGCCTCGGCTGCCATGCCGCCGAGACGGGCCGCCTGACACCTCGCCGGGCACGGTGACCGGATCGCCTCACTCCCAGTGCGACGGCGGATGTTCGCCACACGTGTTCCACTCGTGGGTACAGTCGGTGCTGATCGCGGCCAGCACAGCCACTTCCTCCCGGCGCAGACCGGGGACCCGACGCGGCGCTCCCTAGTCCTTGAGCCACTGAGCAATCTCTGACATCGCGCCCCCCATGTGAGCTTGAACGGCCCCCGAACTTGATCGCAAGCCCGACAATCTCCGGACGCAGGAACGGCCTTCGTCTGATCATGTGCTCCGACCAAGGCACACGTGACCAGGAGGAAGGCCGTAGGGGTGAGTCGATGAGTTCGGGAGGGAGTGTAAATCTAACGGCCATGTCCACACCTCGGGGAAGGTCCCATCACCAACCCCGCCGTCATCGACGTCCCCCGGGTGGGCTCGTGCTGGTCGAGACCGCACCCGGTGTCACTGAAGACAAGGTCCGGACCGCCACCGACACACCTTTGGCTAACCATGCCTTCGTGACCAGGCTCGCACATGGCGCCGTACGGCCTTGAGGGGACAGCTCAGAGCCATACGGCGCCCTTTGCTTGTCGGCGGCTCAGCGGCCGTCGGCGGTGATGGAGACCTTCTCCCAGTCGGACCAGGTTTGCAGCCGCTGGGCGTACAGCCTCTTGACGAGCTGTGTCGGCATGGCCCCGAACAGGACGCGCAGTGGCGGCACTTCCGCGTCGACGATCTCCAGGAGGGCGGAGGCCGCGGCCTCGGGGTCTCCGGAACCGGAACCGGACGCCTGCGCTGCCATGGCCTCACGGATGGGCTGATAGGTGTCGATCGGGGCGGCGAAGGTGGCGGAGGATCCGGCCCAGTCGGTGCCGAAGGCGCCGGGCTCGACGAGGGAGACCTTGATGCCGAGATGTGCGACCTCCTGGGCGAGGGATTCGGTCAGGCCCTCCAGGGCCCACTTGGAGGCGTGGTAGGCGCCCAGGTAGGGGAAGGCAGCGATGCCGCCGATGGAGGAGATCTGCACAATGTGGCCGCTGCCCTGGGCGCGCAGGATGGGCAGGACGGCTTGTGTGACGGACAGCGCGCCGAAGAAGTTGGTCTCGAACTGGTCGCGTACCTGCTGTTCGGTGACCTCCTCGACCGTGCCGAACAAACCGTATCCGGCGTTGTTGACCACCACATCCAGTCGGCCGAAGTACGCGTGGGCGGTGGCGACGGCCGCGTAGACGGCGTCACCGTCGGTGACGTCTAGCTTCAGCAGCAGGAGCGCGTCACCGTACGCGGCGGACAGATCAGAGAGGGTGTCGGTGTCCCGCGCGGTCGCGGCGACCCGGTCCCCGCGGGAAAGCGCCGCCTCGACGAAGGCACGCCCGAAGCCACGCGACGTACCAGTGACGAACCAGACCTTGCTCATGGTGAAGAACCCTCCAGTGGGGATGGACTGCTTGTACAGAAGATGGTGTGAACAGGGCTGAAGTCACCCGGCGGTGGACCACGTTGGTGTCGAAGAACCTGCCGCTTCGAACGGCCGCTCCCAGAACAGCGGGGTGCCCTCGATCGAGAGGGGGAACGGGAGTCGCTTGACCGGGCCGTTGCCGCTGGCGAAGACGCGCTCTCCGAAGGTCCCGTCGAGGGGCAGACGGATCTCCGGTTCGTCGCCGCCTCGGCCCACGCGGATGAGCATTTCCGCGGTCCGGGCGAGTGAGAGGCGGGAAACGGAACCTTCGCCCGTGGTGATCCTGCGCGTCAGGCCACGTACTGCGGCTGCCGCGATCAGGTATCCGGTGGCGAAGTCGAGCGCTTCGACAGGAAGGTGCCGGGGCCGGTCGGCGCTGACGAGCCGCCCCAGCGAGTTGATCGGCGTACGGTTCTCGGGGTCGGCGAGGGCCCAGGCGGTCGTGGCGTCGGCGAGGCCGCTACTGTACTGAACGAGGGTGTCGAAGCCCCGGCGGTCTTTCCACGGGCCGGTCCAGCCGTACGCGTTGAGAGCGACTTCGACCAGACCGGGACGCACGGACGCGCGCAACTCCGGGGCGACGAGGCCGTCGAGGCCGCCGGGTCGGTAGCCGTGGACGAGGACGTCTGTTTCGGACAGCAGCTTGAGGAACTGCTCGCGTCCGGCGGCCGTACTCAGGTCCAAGAACGCCCAGCGTTTGCCCAGCATGATGTCGCTGCCCCGACCGAAGATGCCGCTGCTCTCGTCCGAGCCGGGGCGGTCCAGGCGCAGGACCTCGGCGCCGCACGCCGCCAGGAACCGGGTCCCCATCGGGCCTGAGATGACCCGCGTCAGATCGAGCACGCGAATGCCGGCCAGCGGACGGCCGGGGGTGGGCTTCCAGGGATTGCCGCTTTCGCCCGCGGACTCGATGGCGACGAGGGGCTCCAGGGCGACAGCCCGGCCCTGCGGGTGCCGGCGCCATGCCCCCACCGTGCGGCTGACCGCAACCGCTGCGCCCGCGTCCACCAGGTGCTGCTCGATCTTCTCGGCGGGATGCTTGCGGATCTCGGCTTCGAACGCCTCCGGATCCTCTTTCGTCCCGAGAGCCTGCGCGATCCGGGAACGCAGCGTCGGAAAGGTGGCCTGCATGCGCAGCCATCGGTCATCGGCCGTCTGGAACTCACACATCCAGGTGTGCACTACCTTGTGCCTCTTGGCGGGGTCGAGAGGCTGTGAGGGGCCGACGGGCAGATCGAACCAGCCGGTGGCGAGCACGCGGTCGGCTCGAACCTGCGGCGCGTCGACGCCGACGGTGGTGAGGAGCTCGCTGACGGCGAGCCCCGCGGCGCCGAAGGACGCGGCCGCGAGGTCGGTGACCGCGAAGGGGGACCGCAGGGCCCCGTGCCCCTCGAACCGCACTCGGTCGACAGCCTCCTTCTCCCCTCCGAGGGAATCCCAGACCTCGGAGAGAAGCTTTCGTGCGACCGGGAAATCAGGATCGTTCATGTCGTGCCTCTCCATGTACCCAGTCCGTGCGACCGATTGGGACGGGAATCAGTTCGTTGCGGACGCCGGGAGTTGCAGTGCCTTCGGCTGGAGGAATTCCTCGAGGCCGTGGGTGCCCAGTTCGCGGCCGTTGCCGGACTGCTTGTAGCCGCCGAAGGGGGCGAGGAGGTTCAGCGGTCCGCCGTTGACGTGGACCATGCCGGTCTCCAGACGTCGGGCGAAGGCGACGGCACGTTCCTCGCTCGCCGAGGTGACAGCTCCGGACAGGCCGTAGACGGAGCTGTTCGCGATCCGCAGAGCGTGCTCTTCGTCGTCGTACCGCATGAGGACGATCACCGGGCCGAAGACCTCTTCCTGGGCGATGGTCATGTCCTGGGTTACGTGGGCGAAGACGGTGGGGCGCACGTAGTAGCCGGTGGGCAGGCCGACCGGTGGTTCGACGCCGCCGGTCACCAGCCGGGCGCCCTGTGCGACGGCCTCGGTGATGTAGCGGCGCACGGTGTCCCGCTGGGTGGCCGAGGCGACCGGGCCGACCTGAGTCCGCTCGTCGGTGGGGTCGCCGACGACCGTGCTCTCGGCTGTCTCACGGGCCACCTCGATCGCCCGCTCGTAGGAATCCCGGTGGATGAGCATCCGGGACAGGGCCGTGCAGGTCTGCCCCGAGTTCCGCATGACGCCGGCCACGCCCTCGCGGACTGCGGACTCCAGGTCGGCGTCCGGGAGGATGACGTTGGCGGACTTGCCACCGAGTTCCAGGGCGACCTTTTTGATGGTGGCCGCAGCGAGTTCACCGATCCGCTTTCCGGCGCGGGTGGAGCCGGTGAAGGAGACCATGTCGACGCCCGGGTGGGTCACCAGCGACTCACCTGTCACCGCCCCGGTGCCGGGCACGAGGTTGAACACTCCGGCGGGCAGACCGATGGAGTCGATGGTCTCGGTGAGAAGGTAGGCGTTGAGCGGGGTGACCTCCGACGGCTTGAGCACGACGGCGCACCCGGCGGCCAGCGCGGCGGCCACCTTCGCGACGACCTGGTGCAGCGGGTAGTTCCACGGCGTGATGGCGGCGACGACACCCAGCGGTTCCTTGACGACGAGGGAGTTGCCGATGCGCTCCTCGAACTCGTACGTCTCCAGCAACTGCGCGTACGACGCGCTGACCGCGATCGGCAGGCCCGCCTGGATACGTGTCGAGATGGAACGAGGCGCTCCCATCTCGGCGGTGACGATATCGGCGATTTCACCTGCGCGCCGGGTCAGGCCCTGGTGCAGCCGCTCCAGGAAGACCCGTCGTTCGGCGGGGGAGGTACGGGACCATGCGGGCACGGCTGCACGGGCGGCGGCGACGGCCGCGTCGACGTCCTGTGCCGTGGCGGCCGGAACCGTGGCGATGACCTGCTCGGACGCCGGGTTGACGACCTCCGTCACGTCGTCGCGCGAGCACGGCCGCCAGCAGCCGTCGATGTAGATGTTCTTGTGCTGGAGCATGTTGATCAGTCCTTCGCTCTGCGTCGACATGGGTCAGTGCCGGCCGAACATCTGCGGGTTGCCTTCGTCGATCCAGACCGACTTGGTCTCGGTGTAGTCGTCGAGCGCGTCGGGGCCGAGTTCGCGGCCGATGCCGCTCTGCTTGAACCCTCCGAAGGGCACGCCGTAGTGGACGACGCGGTAGGCGTTGACCCAGACCGTGCCCGAGCGCAGTCGTCGGACCATGCGGTGGGCTCGGCCGATGTCCCGGGTCCACACGGCGGCGGCCAGGCCGAAGTCGACGTCGTTGGCGAGCCGGGCGGCGTCGTCCTCGTCGGTGAACCGCACGACACTGGCCACGGGACCGAAGATCTCCTCCTGGGCGAGCCGCGAGGAGTTGTCGACGTGGGAGAAGACGGTGGGCCGGACGAACAGGCCGCGCTCCAGCTGCGCGGTCGACGAGTCTCGTATCCCTCCGGCGGACAGCTTGGCCCCCTCGGACTGCCCGATGTCGATGTACTGCAGGACCTTGTCGAACTGGTTGCGGCAGGCGAGCGGGCCGACATCGGTGCCGGGGTCCAGGGGGTCGCCGAGCACCAGCGTGTCCGCGGCGGCCGACAGAGCGGTGACGAACTCGTCGTACACGCTGTCCTGGACCAGGACGCGCGAGCCGGCCATGCAGGTCTGTCCGGTGGCGGCGAAGATGCCGCCCATCACGCCGTGCACAGCGTTGTCGAGGTCGGCGTCGGCGAAGACGATGTTGGGGGACTTCCCGCCCAGTTCCAGGGTGACCCGTCCGATCCGGGGAGCGGCCGCGCTCAGCATGGCCTTGCCCGCCCCGGTGGATCCGGTGAACGCGATCTTGTCGATGCCTGAGTGGCCCGTGAGGGCGGCTCCGGTCGGCTGGCCGAAGCCGGTGACGACGTTGACGACGCCCTTGGGGAAGCCTGCCTCCTGGCAGAGTTCGGCGAGGCGGAGCGTGGAGGTGGGCGTGACCTCGGAGGGCTTGATGACGAGTGTGCAGCCGGCCGCGAGCGCGGGGAACAGCTTCCACGACAGCAGCGTCAGCGGGGAGTTCCACGGGGTGATCGCCGCGACGACGCCGACCGGCTCGGGGACGGTGTATGCGGTGAAGCCGGGCTGGACGGGCAGGGTGGAGCCGTGGTGGTTCTCCGCCAGTCCTGCCACGTAGCGGGCGTGGGCGGCCATCGCCCGCGCTGCGGGCAGCATCTCGCTGAGGAGTTTGCCGTTCTCGTGGATCTGGATGAAGGCCAGTTCCTCGGCGTGCTCCTCTATGAGGTCGGCGAGCTTGCGCAGCAGGCGGGCGCGCAGCGAGGCGGGGGCGCGGGACCAGCCGTCCTCGTCGAAGGCCCGCCGGGCCGCACGTACGGCCCGGTCGACGTCCTGCGCGGTGGCGGCGGGAACGCGGCCCCAGGGACGGTTCTCGTACGGGTCGACGCAGGAGAAGGTCTCGCCGCTGGAGGCGGCGACCCGTTCGCCGTCGATGAGCATCAGGTAGTCGCAGTCCATCCCGGCCGGAAAGCGCTCTGAGCGCGAGGAGGCCGCCGTGGCCGCCGTGTGGTCCGTCATTTCTCGGGTTCCCCTCTGGATGGTTCAGATCAGTTGCTTGAGCGGGACCGACAGGTCCCGGAGCGCTTCGGGGGCGACCCGGGCACGTGCCGCGACCAGCTTTCTGGCGGCGGTGAAGTCCCGGGGGCTGCCGACCACGTCCGCCGCGCGGACCTCGCCGTCCTTGAGGTAGATGGCTGCGAAGGACCGTCCGGTCTCGGTGGTGCCACGGATGACGACATCGTCGTAACCGGTGGACAGCCCTGTGGTCTGGAGCTTGACGTCGTACTGGTCGGACCAGAACCACGGGATGGCGGTGTACGGCTGAAGGCTCCCGGTCACGGTGGCCGCAGCGACCCGCGCCTGTTCGGAGGCGTTGGGCACCGACTCCAACCTGCGGCGTCCGCCGTACTCACCGCAGGGGTGGCTGGAGCAGTCGCCGATCGCGAGGACGGCAGGGTCCTCGGTTCGGCAGTACTCGTCCACGACGATGCCGTTGTCGACGGCGAGACCGGCCTGCTCGGCGAGTTCAGTGCTGGGGACCAGTCCGATGCCGACAAGGACGATGTCCGTGTCGATCCGCTCCCCGCTCTTGAGCTCCACAGTGGCCACCGAGCCGTCGGGGGCGAAGGCGAAGCCGGTCACCGCGGTGTCGACGCGAATGTCCACGCCCTCCTCGGTGTGCACCCGCTGATAGAACGCGGAGACCTGCGGCGCGGTCACCCGGGCCAGGACACGGGGCAGCGCCTCGAGGACCGTCACGTCCAGAGAGAGTCGGCGGGCGACCGCGGCCACCTCCAGCCCGACGTAGCCGCCGCCGACGACGACCATTCGGGCGCCGGGGACGAACCGGTGCCGCATGGCGGTCACGTCGGCGAGAGTTCTGAGGTTATGGACGTTGGGCGCGTCGTCGAGGCCGGGGGCGGGCAGTCTGCGCGCCCGCCCGCCGGTGGCGAGCACCAGGTGCGCGTACGGCAGCCGCTCACCGTCCGCGAGCACTACGTGGCGGGCGGTCCGGTCGAGCTCGGTGACCCGGGTGCCGGTACGCAGGTCGATGCCCTGCTGCTCATACATCGCGGGCGGCCGGATGTACAGGTCCTCGGCCGTTGCCTTGCCGGACAGGTACGCCTTGGACAGCGGAGGGCGCGCGTAGGGGTAGCCGGGCTCCTCGCCCACGAGGGTCACGGGGCCCTGGTGGCCTGCCATGCGCAGGGCGGCGACGAAGTCCGCGCCGGCCTGGCCTGCGCCGACCACGACGACGCGGTCGCTCGCAGTGGGTTCGATGTGCATGGTGTGCTCCCGCCCGGTTCTACTTCTGCGTGTTCGGGATGTGCACGACGATGCCGTCCAGCGAGGCATCGAGCGTGATCTGGCAGCACAGCCGACTGGCCTCGGTGGGTTCCTCGGAGGTCGCCTCCAGCATCTCCTCCTCGTCCTGCGACGGCGACGGCAGCGCGCCGAGCCACTGCCCGTCCACGAAGACGTGGCAGGTGGCGCAGGACAGCTCGCCACCGCACTCGGCGATAATTCCCGGTATCAGGTTGGCGGTGGCGGCCTGCATGACGGTGACTCCGTCGGCGGCGTCGGTTTCGTGCTTGGTCCCGTCCGGCCGGACGAATACGACACGGGGCATGGTGATTCTCCTGATCGGGGATATTCGAGTGCGGGTGCGCGCGGTCAGCGGGGGGACTGCGGGCGGAGGACTTCGCCGACGAGTTCGTCGAGGGCGTCGTTGTCCAGGTGCTCGGCGTTTTCGCCGAGGGCGGGTGCGGGAGCGGGGTCGGGCGGGGTGTGGCCGTGGAGGATCATGGGGAATCCCTTCAGCCAGTCCGGGACGTGCAGTGCCGCGCGACGTTCGCGGTAGCGGGGGTCGTGTGCGCGGTCAGCGGCGGTGTTCACGCGTACGGCCGGAACACCCGTGCGGCGCAGTTCCGCCACCGCCTGGTCACGGGGGCGGCAAGCCGTCCACTGAGAGATGGCCTCGTCGACGGCGTCCTGGTGCTGCAGCCACCATTCCTCCGGCTCGTCGTCGGGCAGTGCTGTGATCACCTCGGCCAGCGCCCGGCGGTGTGCGGCGCTGCTGCAGGCGATCGCCAGCCAGAGGTGGGGCTCGACGGTGGGGTAGGTGTCGTGGGGAGTCGCGCCGGGGCGGCGGTTGCCGTCCGGTGCGGGCATGCGCCCCGTCCAGACGTACTCGCCGAGCTGATCGGCCAGGGTCCAGGCGACGGCCTCCCGCTGCGAGACGTCGAGGTGGATGCCGCGTCGGCCGCTGGTGACGGCGTCCGCGACCAGCGCGGCACCGACGAAGGACACCATCTGGTCCGGGTAGTTGAGGTCGCCGCCCGACCACATGGGCCGCTCCCCCGGGTAGCCGGTGACGGCCGCGAGTCCGGAGAGCAGGTCCAGGGTCGAACCGAATGAGCCGTACCGGGCCTCGGGCCCGAAAACACCCTGACTCGACAGAGAGAGGTAGACCAGGTCGGGGTTGAGCCGGTGGGCGGTAGCGTAGTCGATGCCCATGCGGGCGGTGACGCCCACGCGGAAGTTTTCGACCAGGACGTCCGCGCGGCGGATGAGCCGGTGGACGACGGCGCGGCCGTGTTCGGTCTTCAGATCAAGGCTCAGGCCGCGCTTGCCCACGTTGTTGGAGGCGAACATCGGGGAGGCCGATGCCTGTGCCCCGGAAGCCTTGTCCGCGCTTCCTGGCATCGCCCACGCCCGGAAGGGGTCGGGGCGACCCTGCGACTCGATCTTGATCACGGTCGCCCCGTAGTCGGCGAGCAGCCGGCTGGTGGCCGCCCCGGCGGTGATGGTGCCGAAGTCGAGGACGACCAGACCGGCCAGGGGGGCGGTGTCGCTGTGCCGAGCGGCCACGCTTGAGGGCGATGTACGGACTGCCGTCGGCCGCGGCTTGGTCGTGAGACTGCCGGTGTCGTCGCCCAACCGGGGTGCCTCGACCGCGGAAATGGGCGCATCGGACACGGTCCATGGAGGGCCGACCACGGGGGCGTTCCTGCGACGCATGCCAGGTGGAAGGACGAAGCGTCTGGCGCGGAGCTGCTCGTCGGCCAGCAGCCTCTCGACGTCGGCGGCATGACCGAAGGGCAGTCCGAGGCGCTGCGCCTCGGTGTACAGTTCCACGGCCTCACGGCTTGCCGCCGCCTCCGCGATCACGGCCCACCACTCCTGCGAGCCCAGGGCGCGTTGCTGGGGGTCGTCGAGGCCGGGTGCGCTCAGGCGCGGGTCGCCGAAGAGCTCGACGACGGCGGGCCACTGGTGAGCGGAGAAGATCACGCCGACCCATCCGTCCTTGGCCCGCACCACGCGCCAGCCGCCCTGCGAGGAGCCGGCACGCTTCGGGACCCCGCCGCCCAGGTCGTGGAGGACGTCGCTCTTCCAGTCCATATAGGCGGCGACATCACTCAGGGCGACCTCGACGAGGTCGCCTCGTCCCGTGCGGTCACGGCCTTGCAGGGCGAGCATGGCGCCGTACAGGCCGACGAAGGCAGCTGAGTGGGCGCTCTGTTCGCCGCCCAGACTCAGCGGGCGGCGGTCCGGCTCACCGACCATGGTGGCCAGTCCGCCGTACGCCTCCGCCAGGAGGCTGTCGCCGACGCTGTCGGCGTACTCCCCGCTCATCCCGAACGCGGTGATCGAGACGATGACCAGCCGGGGGAACCGTTGCCTGAGCTGGTCGAGGTCCAGGCCCTCGGCGGCAGCCGCAGCCGGCGTGAGGTCGGTGATCAGGACATCGGCGGTGGCCAGCGCGCTGGTCTCGCCGGCTGCCAGTTGCCCGGTTGTGAGTACGGCGCTGCGCTTGCCGGCGCCCAGGGCCGCGAAGGTGAACTCCCTGGCCCGCAGCGGCGTGCCGGTGGGCGGCTCACACAGCAGCACGTCGTGGCCGAGGGCGGCGAACAGGCGTCCGCACGCCGCTCCCGCGACTGACTCGGTGACCTCGACCACCTGGAAGGTGCGCTCCCCGGACATCAGCCCTGGCCCGGGTTGCGCTCGCCCGACCGGAACCGGCCGAGGCCCTCGGACAGAGCGGAACTACGGGATCGGAGTTCGCCGGCGATCTCATGGCCGTAGGCGATGGCGTGGGTCCACTCCGAGATCTCGCCGGGGATCTTCCACAGTGCCTTCTTCGACCATTCCAGCGCGGTGGCGTCGAAGGAGGCGACGCGTTCGGCGAGGGCAGTGGCCACGGCGTCGAGTTCCTCCCGGGGAACAGCGCGGTTGACCAGCCCCCACTCGGCGGCGGTGATGCCGTCGATCCGCTCGGCGGTGAGCACCAGCCAGGCCGCGTGCTTCGGCTTGATGCGCAGTTGAGCGGCGGGTCCGGCGAGGGTCGGATAGAGGCCGAAGCCGATCTCCGGCATGCCTATCCGGGCCTCGTTGGCCGCTATGGCCAGGTCAGCGACGTTGATCAAGGTGGAGCCCCCGCCCAGGGCGGTGCCGTTGACGGCGACGATGACGACAGCGGGGTGGCTGCGGATCTCCTCCTGGACGGCCGTCCACTCGCTGCGCCGGTCGAGTTCGGCGTCCCCGGTACTGACGTCGCCCTCCTTGAGGTCGACGCCGGCGCAGAAGGCGGGGCCATTGCCGGTCATGACGATCACCTTGGACCGGCCCCGGCACTCGTCGAGGGCGCGCACGATGCCTACGCGGGCCGCACGGTTCATGGCGTTGCGCTTGTGGGGGCGGTTGAAGGTGATGCGTGAGATGCCGCCTGTCAGGTGTTCGACGAGGACGACCTGTTCCGTCTGCGCCGGGGAGGCAGCCGTCGCGCTCATGCCGACACCACCTTGAACTTCGGAATGGCCCGGTCCTGAGAGATCTGCTCGAAGACGACCTCCAGCGGCATGCCGCACTCCAGATGCTCCGGCGGATCCACGAGGGTGGTCATCATGTACGGTCCCTCCTCCAGTTGGACGAAGGCCACCAGGTAGGGCACCTCGTCGGCGAAGGCGGGGAAGTACTGCTGGTGCATGACGATCCAGGACCACAACGTGGCCCTGCCGCTGGCGGCGCGCCATGCGAATTCCGGGTCGAGGGTCACCGGGTCGACCGGCGACTCGGGGTAGCGGGGTGCTCCGGAATCGCCGCACTGGAGGCGGAGTTCACCGGCGAGGGTGCCCTCCCAGTAGCCGCGGTTGGCGTCCGTGACCGGCGGGAGCATCACGATGAGTTTCTGGTTGTCCATGGAAATGCTCACTCTCCGACCAGGACGTGCGACGTGGTGATGGGTGAGGCGCAGATGTACTGGGCGACGTTGCAGTCCGCCACCTGGCGGGGGCCGGCCTCGCCGCGGATCTGGCGCACGGCCTCCACGTGGTGTCCCCAGCCCTGCATGTAGCTCTCGCCGGTGTGCCCGCCGGCAGTGTTCACCGGCATCTCGCCGTCACGCGCGATGCGGTCGCCGGTCACCCACTTCCAGGCCTCGCCGCGTGGCGCGTGGTCGAAGCCCTCCAGGCTGAACAGGACGGTGGGGGTGAAGTTGTCATAGATCTGCAGGCAGTCCATGTCCTGCGGGCCGTAGCCCGAGGCCGCGTAGACCCGCCGGGCGACGTCCTGGGACGCGGAGTGGAAGAAGTCCGTGCTGGTGTAGTAGTTGCTGACGCCGGCGCGCGCGGCGGTGGCCGCCACCCGTACCGGCCGCTTGGCCAGGTGGCGGGCCTTCTCCACGGTGGTGAGGATCAGCGCGACGCCGCCGTCGTTGATGATGCAGTAGTCGTACAGGCGCAGCGGGTCGGCGATGTAGCGGGAGGCGAGGTACTGCTCCTCGGTGATCTCCTCGCGCATCACGGCGACCGGGTTGAGAGCGGCGTTGCGGCGGTTGTTGATCGCGATCGGGGCAAGGGCGCCGTCGGGCACACCGTAGTCGTGCGCGTACCGGCGGTACATCATGCCGACGTACGCGCCCGGGGAGGTCATGCCGTACATCGCGTCGTAGCGGGTGGTGGGGCTGCCGGCATAGCCATCGCCGCCGTAGGTCATCTTCACCGAACGGCCGTTGTTGCCGTACACGCAGGCTATGACGTCGGCCTGACCTGTCTCGATCAGGGAGACGGCGTGCTGGACGGCGACGCCGCTCATACGGCCGGAGCCCTCCAGGGTGTTGATGACACGGGGGCTGGGGATACCCAGCACGTGGGCGCCGTGCTCATAGTGGATACGGGCGGTGAGGAGCCCGTCGACCTCGTCCTTGCGCAGGCCGGCGTCATCGAGCGCGAGGCGCAGAGCCTCTGCTCCGAGTGCGTAGGCGTCGCGGTGCGCGTCCTTGTTGGCGTAGAGGGCACCGAAGTCGGTCTGGCCGACACCGACGATCGCCACTTGCCTTCGTCCGGGCATGGTTCAGTCCTGAGTTCTGGTCATTTCGGGAATGACGGTGTGACGCGATGGGCCGTCACGGCGGGGATTCCGCTGCGCGGCCGTCGATCGCGGGAATGAAGGAAGAGCGAGAAAAAAGGGGGATGAGCAGAGAGGAGTCGAGCCCCAGGTTGCCGACCGGCGCGCGTTCAATGACGCGGGGCGGTGGTCCTCAGAGCTGCGCGGATGGGCAGCGCCGAGCGTTGCGGGG
This sequence comes from Streptomyces sp. NBC_01451, assembly GCF_036227485.1. NCBI lineage: Bacteria > Bacillati > Actinomycetota > Actinomycetes > Kitasatosporales > Streptomycetaceae > Streptomyces > Streptomyces sp. NBC_01451. Next base: position 9,540,200 of record NZ_CP109479.1, on the reverse strand, counting down.
CTGGGTGGTGCTCAGCCCTGCGCGAAGGGGCACTGAGACACGTCGCCCGGGCCGTCGGGAGCGTGGCCGTCCGGGCTGTCCAGGAGAGGAAGAGCCTGGATGTCGGCCATGAGGTCGCGCGCGTGCTCCATGGCGAAGGCGCGGCTGTGCGGGTTGGTGGCGATGACCCTCGTGCCCTTGAGCAAGCCGTCGAAGGCCGCCTCGGCCACCTCGGACGGTTTCTGGGCGAACGGTTCGATGGCGGCGGCAGCACGCGAATCGGCGGCGACGAGCGCTTTGATCCGCTCGGTGCGGACCCAGCCGGGGACCAGAAGGGAGACGCCGATTCCGAGATCCTTCAGGTCGCGGCGTGCCGTGTCGGTGAGGCCGAGAGCGGCGTACTTCGACGTGGTGTAGGTGCTCATGGGCATCACGTGGGGCGGGACCCCCAGGGAGTGCTCGGAACCGGTGTTGAGCAGGTATGCCGGTTCACTTCGGGCGGCGGCGTCCTTCAGCAGGGGTGCGAACGCGTGGACGATGTGGAACATGCCCAGCACGTTGACGTCGAAGAGACGCTTCGCCTCGCCCGGGTCAACGTTCTGGAGTGCGCCGGCCACACCGATGCCGGCATTGTTGCAGACCACGTTGACCGCACCGAACCGTTCGACGGTAGCCTCAGTCAACTTTTTTACCTGGGCGTAGTCCGAGGTGTCGGTCCGCAGCCAGTCCGCTGCCGCACCGTCGGCCCGCAGGCTCGCGACCGCCGCGCCCGCATCCTCCGTGTCGGCGATCATCACCCGGGCGCCGCGGACAGCCGCTTCGCGGGCGAGGGCCAGTCCGACACCGGTTGCTCCTCCGGTCACGACGACGACGGCATCCGTCAGAGTGGTCATGGGCGGGCCTCCTGGCGGTCGGCCATGGTGACGGTGACGGGCATGGACAGGAGCTTGTTGATGAAGGTGCTCCAGCCACGCCGGGGCTCGCCGTTCAAGGCGACGAGAACACCGCGACGGTGCATCTCCTCGAAGAGGATCCGGAGTTCGAGTCTGGCGAGATTCTTACCGATGCAGTGGTGCGGCCCGTTGCCGAAGGACATGTGCTCGTTCCCCGTCCGGAACGGGTCGAAGCGATGCGGGTCGGCGAAGACGACGGGGTCACGGTTGGCTGCGGTGAAGAACATCTGCACCAGGTCGCCCTCGCGCATCTGCGTGCCGTGGAAGTCCACGTCACGGGTCACTGTGCGGGCCATGTTCATGGCCGGCGTGACATACCGCAGGAACTCATCAACCAGCCCGTCCAGGCTGCCGCCGTCGATCGCCCGACCGGTGACATCGGCGACCTGCGAGTCCTCCAGGATCAGCCGCATAGCCTGGGCGATGACCGTGTGCGTGGTCTCGAATCCCGCGATGAGGAGCAGGATGAGGTAGGCCAGGAACTCCGGCTGGCTGATCTCACCCCGCTCGACGCACCGGGCCAGCACGGTGGCGAAGTCGTCCTGGGGGTCTCGGAGCTTGTCCGTGCGCAGCTGTTCAAGGTAGGAGTGAATCTCCGGAAGCAGCATCAGCATGGACTCGCCACCGTTGGGCTTCTCAGCGGCATCGAAGATCGCGAGGGTCCAGTCCACGATGCGCTGACGGTCGTGGTGTGGCACGCCGATCACCCGTGCGATGACGCGGGACGGGATGATGGCTGCAACGTCGTCGATCCAGTTGACCTCGCCGCGGTCGGTGATGTCCTCCAGCACCTCCACGACGATCTCGCGCACCCAGGTGTCGAAGTTCGCGATGACCCGCGGTCCGAAAGAACGGGCTGCGGCCCGACGCAGCCGGCTGTGGTCGGGCGGGTCATTGTACATGATGTTGCGGCTGAACTCGTTGTGCGGCGCGGGGAGGGTCGGGAAGAACGGCCCCCACCGGGAACTGAAGACCTCGGGGTTCCGCTCGATCTCGGCGATGTCGGCGTGCCGGGTGATACACCAGAATCCGCCGTTGAGCGTGCCCGCCTTCGCCGGCTGCCAGTACAGGCCAGGCATCTGCCTGATCGCGTCGAAGGCCTCATGGGGTACCTCGGAGGCGAAGCCCGCCGGGTCCGACAGGTCCGGTATCGACGGGACGATGGTGTCCGTACTCATTTCCGCACTTCCTTGTGCTCGTGGTGATCTTGGTGACGTCGTCCGCCCTCAGTCGGCTTCCTGCATCAGCACACTCATCGCGACCTTCGCGGACGCTCTGGCCGCACAGACGTGCCGACGGGCCACCTCCGCAGCGTCCGCGGCAGAACGGCGCCGGACGGCTTCGACGAGATCGTCGTACTCCTGCTTGGTGACGGTCATGCGGCCAGGGGTGGCGGCCGATATACGGCGCAGGGCGTGGATCCTGCCGTACAGACCGCCGAGCAGCTCCGCCAGCATGGGGTTGCGGCAGCCGGCGAGCAAGATCCCGTCGAAGCGGTCCAGCACGTCCTTGTTTGCGTCGCCCCCAGGATTCAACTCCTGCGTGACGCAGGCGAGTTCGTCGACCTCCGCCTCAGTGGCGCGCTCGACGAACAAGCGCACCGCGAGCGGTTCGAGCTCGGCACGGATCTCATAGATCTGGTCGATCTCCTCCGCGGTCGGAGTGGTCACCCGAAGTCCTCGGCTGGGCGACTCCTCGACCAGCCCTTCGGCCTGGAGACGCCTCAGCGCCTCCCGCACGGACGTACGACTCACTCCCGTGAGCTCGGTCAACTCGCGCTCGGTAAGCCTGCGACCAGGCTGCAGAGCGCCGTCCAGGATGGCCTGACGCAACGCGTCGACCACCTTGTCCCGCACGAGCTTGTCCTGCGTCACCCGAAGATCGAGCCCAGACCCGGCCACGTCACACCCCGCTTCCCAGAGGACTTTGTATGACGGAATACAGAGTGCCGCCTACCGGGTACCGTCGTCAACAGGTCACGGAGAACCTGTCGCAGGCCACAGGAACGTGGGAACCGACCACGGGCCGCACTATCGATGACACCGACCGCCTACGGCACTGCCCGACGGACCGTGCCTTCGGCGGGGTGCACGCCCCGTCCGCCCTGGGCACCTTCACCCACGGCCACAACCGCCAACTGCATCGCGTTCACCACGACTATGGGGCGCCAGGCCTGCCGACCCGTCGGTCGATCCGGCGGTCCGCCTCGTCCGGCGACCGTCGGGGCTTGCTCTCGGGCGGGGTAGGAAGCGTGGCGAACCGTTCCCCGGCGTCGCAGACAGGCGCAATGATCTTGTGGACGGTGAAGAGGGCGGGGTTCGCCCCGTGGCCCCGGTGAGCGAAAGGCAGTGTCAGCCGCCCCCGACAGGTGGCAGGATCCTGCGCAGATCGGCACGGCTCGACACTCCGAGTTTGCGATAGACGCGTGTCAGATGCTGCTCCACCGTGCTGAGGGTCACATAGAGTTCACCGGCTATCTGGCGGTTGGACCTCCCCGCCGAAGCGAGGCAGGCAACCCGCCACTCCGCCTTGGAGAGCCGGTCCTGCGGCGGCGCGTCGACCAGGGAAGGTCGGTCGCCCTTGGGCGGGAGGGTGTACGGAGGCTCCTCGATCCCGCACTGTGCGGCCAGCCTCAGCGCCTGGCGCCAACGGAAGTCGGCCCACCGAACATGACCCGTGGCGCGGTGAACCTGACTCATGTCCGCCAGACACCGGGACAGTTCGTAGCGGCTGTCACACGCACGCAGCAGCTTTGCCGCCCGCGTCAGCAGTGACAGCCGTTCGGTCCTGGGGGACGCTGCCGCGAGGATGCGCAGGGCGACGCCCTGCGCATGGCTGTCCCGGTCACCGAGGCGATCAAGTTCCTGTTCGGCCAGTCGCCTTGCGTACTGCGGTTGCTCGAGCTGGAGCCGGGCCTCGGCGGCAACTGTTCGCCACGGCATCGGGTGAGGCGGGGCATCAGGCCACAGGGCCGCCAGCCGACCGCACAGGAGTGAGTCGCCCAGCGCGGCCGGAGGCGAGCGCCGACGGAGCATTCAGGCCCGCAGAGGCTGGACCGACGAGGAATGGGCCGCGGCCGAACGACGACTTGCCGAAAGGGGACTGCTGGAACCGGACGGCACCCTCACAGCGGCCGGCCGTGCCGCCCGCCAGAACGTGGAGGACTCACCGACCGGCTCACGCTTCCCGTGTGGCAGCGGCTCGGCGGGGAAGGGACCCGCAGTCTGACTCGGCTCGTCCAGCCGGCGGTCGAACGGATCGTCACAGGGCTCGGGCTCCGGGTACAGCTGCCGACGACCACGGGCATCGGGTCATGAACCGACCGGCCACCGGCCGACCGCACGGCGGGGTTCTGTCCCAGGCGGAACCAGGTTCCTCCTCGCGGGAAGCCACTCGGCTCCCGGACGAACCGACCGCCCTCACAGCTGAGTCGACCCAAGTTCCGACCGAACCACGCGGCCCCGCACAGGAAGCGACCCGCCCCCCCCACGGCTTCCGGTACACAGCGAACCGTCTCCGCCACTACGACCGCTGCGGCGTCCCGGACGGCTTCGTGGCCGTCACGGACGCAGCGTGCGCCGTCAACCCCGTGTACGGACACGGCATGTCGGTCGCCGCCCTGGGCGCCCTCGCGCTGTGCCAGACACTCGCCCGGCACGGAGGACCCGGTCCCGGCTTCGCGACGGCCGCACAACGTGCCGTCGGCCGGGCCGCCGACACGCCATGGTGGATCGCCCTCGCCTCGGACCGCCCCACCACCACGGTTCCGCATCACTCGTCGACCGCCTGCGCAACCGGTATCTGTCCCGTCTGGTGGCCCGCTCCGCCATCGACCCCGTGGTGGGCGCCGCGTTCCGCGACGTCTCGGCCGTCACCGCTCCGATCAGCCTGCCGGCCAACCCTGCGGTGGTCCTGCCAACGGCTCTGCTTCCCCGCCGCCCGGGTCTTCCGCATCCCCCGCCGGACATCGAGGACGCCCCAGGCGCCTCCAAGTCCGGGTAGACGTAAGCAACCTGACAGGAAGGACCTTGCGACCGGGGCCCCGCATCCCGACACGTGCCACATACACCGACGTGCCCGATGCGAAGCGGACCAGCGCCGAGAACCTAGCCGACTTTCTGCGCGACCACAGGATCGTGCCCGGTTCCCGCAAGGGACGACGTACGCTGAGCTGTTTCAAGCAGGCCGTACTCGTGCTGCGCCGGTTCCTCGACGGCACTCGACTGGCTCCACTCACCCGTGACAACGGACTGTTGGCCTCCACCGCGCTGGAGCGTACGAAGGCAGCCGGGCTGACGCATGTGAACCCTGACGGCGCAGCAATCCGCACCGACCACGTACGGACACGACACACAGTGGGTGATCACAGCTCCCAGGCAGCGAGGCGGCGTTCGCCTGCTACTGCTACCGGCATGCTGCGACCCTGACCCGTCACCAACAAATCAGCGCTGATCTCCTCGATCCGGTTCGACAGGAAACAGCCACCGGCGGGCTACCCATGAGATCTCATCCCGCCCGACACCGAAGCGCCGCGTACGGGCATTCGCGCCGAGCAGCAGCGCACAACCACTTGCGAAACGGCCTCCGTACACCTGCCGGACAGGGCGAGGCCCTGCTCGACCGGACCCAACGTGGTCTTCCAGCCGGAGTACCAGGCGTACATGCCGCAGGTACTCGACCCTGCCGACCTCGTCGAGGGCGACTGAGCAAGTCGATCGCGATGACGGTGGGCAGGGCGGCCGGCGGTGGCCCCGTGAGCCTGACCGGCGCCGCCAGGCCACCTACTCCGCGGACATGACCGGCGGACCGTACGAGGTCTGGTCCTACGGACACCAGGCCCACCCGATCCTGACCGCACACCTGCGGCTGCGCGAGCGGCTTCACCCCTGTCTGCTGGAACTGTCCGAACAGGCACACCGCACCGGGGCGCCGGTGATGTGTCCCCTGTTCTTCGACTAGCCCGAGTACGCGCACGCCTGGGACCGTCGACGACCAGTTCCTCCTCGGACCCGACATCCTCGTCGCGCCGATCGCCGCGGCCGGAGTCCGCAGCCCCACCGTCTACCTCCCGGCCTGCGCGCGCTGGACCGACACCGTCACCGGCGAACTCCACGAGGGCGACACCACGCTCGCCGCTCCCGCGCCACTGGAACACATCCCAGTCTTCGTCCACGAAGGCACCGCCGTCACGTACGCGTTCACGGAAATCACCGCCTGATGGCCGGTGCGCCCGCCCTCGCGCCTGATGAACCCACCTGATGGCAAAGGCGGGTTGCGCGAAGCCCAAGGAACTGCCCAGGGCACGACAAACGTGTACATGCAGCTAGACGGCGACACCTCCACCAAGATCGAATTCCAGTACACGGACGCTGTCGTCCAGAACGTCACACTGTTCGAGGCCGACAAGGCCAACCTCTCCGACATCACACCGCCACCTACTCTCAGGCACAGCCGGCGCCGGTACCGTGAACCTGAGGAGCGGCAAGTCCGGGACGTTCGGGTTCCGTTCCGCCCGGAACGGACAGTGGACCTGACGGCCCACTTCAGCGCCACCGGCCTCACCGTCAACGGCAAGGCCACCGCTCCAGGTAGGGAAGGCGGTCCGCGAGGTCGGCTTCGAAGAGGCTGATGCCGTCTCGTGGATCCAGACCAGGCGCCGAGGTCGGCAACTCTTGAAGGTCCGACTTGCGACGCGGTCGGCCATCCTTGTTGGTGCTTCGCCGCGTTCGGTGCGGACCATTCCGCCCGCACTCCGTCGCGCGCCAGGCCTTGCGATGACGAGCGGCAGTCGTTAATTTGCCGACCTACCAAGGATGCGAAATCTTGCATGCCGCTCGCAATACCGAACGACAGGGGCGGCTCCCCAAGCCGCCAAGGGCAGTTTGAGGCAACGCCCCACAGCACCTCCCCTCCGAACGAGACCCTCCGAACAAGACCAGCGCGTAGCCCTTCTCGCGAGTGGGAGCGCTCCCACTCGCCTCGTTGAGGGTAGATCAGCACCGTCGACCAAGAGGAGGAGACATGACGCAGGATCGGAACGAACCCGTGAGCAGCGAGTGGAGATCGCCGAGCCGGAGAACCGTCCTGGCAACCTTAGGCACCCTGCCGGTCCTCACGGCCACGACACCGACCGCCAGGGCTTCGGAAGCCGCAGCCACGACGGCTGCCGCCTCGGCGGTCATCGACCCGTCGGCGCGGCGGCAGACGATTCGGGGCTTCGGCGGGATGACCCACACGGCCTGGATAGGCGACCTGACAGCCGCCCAGCGGGACACGGCGTTCGGCACCGGTGAGGGCCGCCTGGGACTCTCCGTGCTGAGGATCCCCGTTCCCGAGAACCAGGCGGACTGGAGCCGTGACCTGGCGACGGCAAAGCGCGCGACCGAGCTCGGGGCGACCGTCTTCGCCTCGCCGTGGAATCCGCCCGCTTCCATGGTCGAGACCTTCGTCCGCGGCACTGAGACGGACGCGAAACGCCTCAGGTACACCATGTACGGCGCCTATGCCCAACACCTCAACGACTTCAACACGTTCATGCGGAACAACGGGGTGAACCTGTACGGCATATCCGTGCAGAACGAGCCCGACTACGCTCAGGACTGGACGTGGTGGACTCCCGCCGAAATGCTCCGTTTCCTGCGGGAGAATGCCGGCTCGATCGGCACCAGGGTCATCGCGCCCGAGTCCTTCCAGTACCGGAAGAACATTTCGGACCCGATCCTCAACGACTCCACGGCGCTCGCCAACGTGGACATCATCGGGACCCACCTCTACGGCACGGCGCTCGCGGACTTCCCCTATCCCCTCTTCAAGACAAAGGGCGTGGGCAAAGAACTCTGGATGACCGAGGTCTACTACCCCAACAGCAGCGATTCGGCGGACCTCTGGCCACAAGCGCTCGACGTGGGGGAGCACGTCCACCACGCCATGGTGGACGCCGAGTTCCAGGCGTACATCTGGTGGTACATCCGGCGCAGCTACGGCCCTCTGCGGGAGGACGGGCAGCTCAGCAAGCGCGGCGCCAGCATGGCGCACTTCGCCAGGTTCGTCCGCCCCGGATACGCGCGGATCGAGGCGACGGCCAACCCCGCGTCGAACCTCTACGTCTCGGCATATCTGGGCGGTACGTCCACGGTCGTCGTCGTTGCCCTCAACAAGGGGACCACTTCGGTGAGCCAGCAGTTCACCCTGGCGAACGGCACAGTGTCCAGCGTCTCGTCCTGGCTGACCGACGCGAGCCGGAACGTCGCGCCCCAGGGCACGACCGGCGTGTCTAACGGGTCCTTCACCTCCACGCTTCCCGCTCGAAGCGTGACGACCTTCGTGACCGGCGTGACCGTGATCTAGGGTCACGGCAGGGTCCAGCGGGGGGTGAGGTGCTCGTGAACCATTGGTGGCGACCGCCTGACCGGCCGGCCCAAGGAATACATACGGCTGATCGTCAGCAAAGAGCGCGCTTACCCAGGGCGTCCCGTTACGGTTCACCGGCGCCGACGGGGTGCGGCTGCTTCGCCACCAACGCCAAGAACACCCCGGTCGCCGCACTACAACCGCGACACCTCCGTCGGGCCCGCGCCGAATGCCGCCTCCGTGCAGCGTGGGCCCCCGGCCCGAGACTCCCCCTTCGCGACGTGGCGCTGGGCCAGGGCTGACCGGAGATCGTCCCGGCTCGTACGGGACCTGTCGGCCCGGATCTCGATGCTCGCTCGCGCCGACAGGGTCCGACTTCGGGAACCCCGGCCGACGCCTGCGACCACGAATGCTCTCCGCAGCCGCCCAACTCGTCACCACCGGCCGACACCGCACTCTCCGCCTCGGGCCCCGCTGACCCTGGACCAACGTGATCCCGACCGCGCTCATCCCACTCGATGCCCTCCCCACCCCAGGCCGGTAGCCAGAATCCCGGTCTGGGAACAGCGCGCTCCCGGAGCCGTGGAACCACGCATCCACTCGGCACGGCGGACGGGCCATCAGCGCGCTCGCGCGCTGGCATCACCGTTTTGGACGGGCAGGCCGGCCTGTTGGGTCTCGGCTGGTTACGGCGCCACCGCCTTCACGCTCGACACCGGTGCGGGCAGCACCCCAGCATGGCTTCGCGAGCATCCGGGCGTCGAGGTCGTGTGCCGGGCGGCTCGGCCACGTATGCCAAGACCGTGGTCTCGTCGGAATTGCTCAGGTTGACGGGGCCTGGCTGGCTGTCCGCGGCGACAGCGAGGATGCCCTGGACTGCCCCCGCACTCGTATCCGGTCCGAAACGACGGAAGACCTGCATCGCCTGCCGCTGTTTTCCGTTGCGCCGACGCGTCGAGCATGTGCCGGGGGTGCGATTTCACCGATCCACGGCAACGAGAGCGCAGACCTGCCAGGCTGCGGCGATGCGCGCGAGAAGGCGGGTGGTCTTCAGCGTGCGGGCGCCTCCAGCAGTGCGACGATCACGTCGATCAGGTCGTCCGCTGTGTCGTTCCAGTTGAGGCGGGCCAGGCTGGAGCCCTCCGCAAGGGCCCGTTCCGTCTCGACGCACATCTGCACCAGCAGATGCCGCGTCATGAGCACGCGTACGGCGATGACCTCAGGCGCCACATCGGGGAGGAGCCGGTCGAGGGCATTCTTCAGCTCCTGCGTCATCGAAAGCAGCAGGGAGTCCTGGGTCACGATCTCGAACAGGCCGGGATCGGCCGACACCTGGGCATTGAACCGGGCGAACCACGTGGGTACCCCCAGGCTGGCCAGGTGCTCGGTGATCGGTCGCACCATGTTCGCCGCCCAGTGCCGAGTGCTGGTGAGGTCGCCGGTCTCGACCGTCATGCGGTCGCGGATCTCCTCGATGGCGGCCATGTGCCGGTGGGCGATGGCGCGGACCAGGTCGGCTTTCGTGCCGAAGTGGTAGCCGACGGCACCGGTATTGCCCTGCTCCGCGGCGATGGCGATCTGACGGTTGGAGACCGTGTGCACGCCGAGCTCGGCGAACAACCGCTCCGCCGCGTCCAGGATGGCCCCCCGGGTCGCCTCGATCTGCTCCGCACGCACCCTCCTGCCGGACACGTTCACCACCTCATCGGGACCATGGAGCACCCTGCGACGACCGGTCCCTCAAAGCCCACGCAAGCCCCTCACGGAGCGAGGGCAGACCGGAAGTCTAATGACCGGCGGATCGACGACCGGTCCGCCGAGGGGACCCGCCACGCGCAGGGCGACCGTTGCCGGTCCGTGCTCCGGTCCGAGGACACGACCCTCCCGGTGGAGCCCTGCTACAGTCCATTTAACTCACTCGATTGAGTTAATACATTCTGCTCGCCGCAGACTCCACCCGGAGGCCGTCCGTCATGCCCGATCTCCTCGCCCAGCCCGCCAACAGCGGGAAGTCGCTTCCGCCGAACCCCAACGTCATTACGGCGGTGCTGGCCTTCGCCGGGATCGTGATCGCAGCGACGCAGACCCTGGTGATCCCGATCGTCCCCAAGCTGCCGACACTGCTGCACGCCTCAGCCTCGGACGCCACCTGGGCGGTCACCGCCACTCTGCTGGCCGCCTCGGTCGCCACCCCGATTGCGGGCCGCCTCGGCGACATGTACGGCAAACGCCGCATGCTGGTGCTCAGCACCGCCCTGCTGCTGGCCGGCTCCGTACTGTGCGCGGTCTCCGACTCCCTGCCCCCCATGGTCGTCGGGCGCGCGCTGCAGGGCCTGTCGGCCGGCGTCGTGCCGCTGGGCCTCAGCCTCATGCGCGACGAACTGCCGGCGGAGAAGCTCACCACCGCCACCGCCGTCATGAGCGCCTCGATCGGCGTCGGCGCCGCGCTCGGACTGCCGCTCGCCGCCGTCATCGCCGACAACTTCGACTGGCACGCTCTGTTCTGGACCTCGTTCAGCCTGGGAGCCATCGGGCTCGCCCTCGTCCTGCTGGTCGTCCCGGAGTCAGAGGTCCGCACCGGCGGACGGTTCGACCTGGTGGGTGGCGCCGGCCTCGCGGCCGGACTCGTCTGTCTGATGCTGGCGATCTCCAAGGGAGGTGACTGGGAGTGGAGCAGCAGCACCACGCTCGGCCTGTTCACCACCGCCGTGGTCGTCCTGGCCCTGTGGGGCTTGTTCGAACTGCGCGTCAGTCAGCCGCTGGTCGACCTGCGTACCACCGCCCGCCGCCAGGTCCTGCTGACCAACATCGCCTCGATCACCTTCGGCTTCTCGATGTTCGCCACTTCCCTGGTCATGCCTCAGCTGCTACAGATGCCGACCCAGACGGGGTACGGCCTGGGCCGGTCCATGCTGACCGCGGGCCTGGTCCTGGCTCCCCAGGGTCTGATGCTGATCCTCATCGCATCGGCGTCCGCGGCCATCACCAAGACCCGGGGCCCGAAGACCACGCTGATGATCGGTGCCGTGATCGTCGCCTGCGGCTACGGCCTGAGTCTCGTCATGATGTCCGAGGTCTGGCAGCTCATCGTCATCTCCTGCATCATCGGCGCTGGCATCGGCTTCGCCTACGGAGCGATGCCCGCGCTCATCATGGACGCCGTCGACACGTCCGACACGGCCGCCGCCAACAGCCTCAACACCTTGATGCGGGCCATCGGTTCGTCTGTCGCCAGCGCCGTCGCCGGCGTCGTCCTCACCGGCATGACGACCGACTTCGTCGGCCAGGCACTGCCCTCCGAGAACGGCTTCAAGCTGGTCATGGCCATCGGCGGCGCAGCCGCCCTGGTCTCCCTGGCCGTCGCCGCCTTCATCCCGCGTCGCTCGCAACCCATCACCGTGGAGCCGACCCGGCACAGCATCACAGGCTCGGCCGTTCCGATGAACGGTACCGTTCCCAAGACGTGAGGGCACCTGAAACACCCACCACATGGGACGAACAGCCCGTCAGCCCGGCCCCTGCCCAGGTGCATCACCTCGACACCCCCACACGCCGACAGCACACGGACTCGACGCCCCCACCTCACCTCGCCACCGCCCTGGCCTTCCCGACGGAGGGGCGAGGGTCTTCGCCGCCATCCTCGACGCCGAGGATGCGACCTCAGCCGTCAAGGAGATCGAGCAGACCCGCACCGCGGTCGGCGCCACCGCTGACCGACGACATCTGGTCGACACTCCAACGGCACGGGGCCCAACACGACCGACGAGAAAAACGCCCCCTCTTATTTAAATCACATGAGTGATTTAATATTGTGTCCGTGCGGCCTTCAGGACACCATCCCCCGATGGGCCGCGGCCGCTCACCCGAACCCACGTGCCGCACTCCCTTCCGTCCCCGTCGACGGTGACCACCCGTCCGCACCCCCACCGGCAAACAGACGGAAAGACAAGGCGATGACCACGTACGTCCTCGTCCACGGCGGCTTATGCCACCAGGACGTCACACCTCTCCTACAGACGGCCGGACGCACGGCCCGCACCTCGACCGGCCTCGCCGAGCAGTCCCATCTGCTCAGCCCCGACATCGACCTCGACTTCGACCTCCGCGTCAACGGCATCATCCAGGTCCTGCACGACGTGGTCCTGGGGGGCCACCGCTACGGCGGCATGGTCATCACCTCCATCGCCGCCCGCGCCGCCGACCGCATCAAGCACCTCGCCCATCTCGACGCAGCGGCACCCTGGAACGGCATGAGCCTCGCCGACGCCGCCGCTCAGTCGATGGTGACCAGCCGGGCCGAGGCCCAGGTGGTCGACGGCGTCGGGCTCGTCCGCCACCTCGACGACGAACGGACCCCTCACCACGGCGTCATCGAGCCCGACGACGTCGCCTGGATGACACCGAAGCTCACCCCCGCCCTTTCCTGTGCTTCGACCAGAAGCTGCGCCCTGAGCACGAGGCAGCGCTCCGGGCGATACCGCGAGGCCACAACCCCGCACTGTCCGGCTGGACCGCCGACTGAACGACCCCGGCGCCGCCGAAATCCGTGAGGCCGTCCGCTTCCGGGACATCGGCACCGGCCATGACCAGATGATCAGCGAGCCCAAGGCAGTGGCCGACAAGCTCCTGCGCGTACCGGGCATCTGACGGGCTCCGCCCCGTCACAAACCGTTCCTCCGGGGCTGGGCCCCGCCATCCCCAGGCTCCCTGAGAGGCGTGCCCGACCGCAACCGCCGTCGGTTCCCGACTCTCGCTCCCAGGCCCGCGGCACTCTCCGCAACAGTCAACGAAGCGGCCGACGTCCGCCCGGCCCCCACACGAACTGGACGACAGACATGTATCCGCCAAACCACGTGCTGGTCGTCGGCGCCTGCGCCGCCGGACTCGCCACCGCGGAGGCGCTGCGGCGCCACGGCTACCGGGGCAGACTCACCGTGCTCGGAGAAGAACCGCACCTGCCGTACGACCGGCCCCCGCTGTCCAAGCAGGTCCTCTCCGGCTCCTGGTTCCCGGACCGGATCCAGCTGCGCCCCGAGTCCGCGCTCAAGGCGCTGGAAGCGGAGTTCATACTCGGAGATCCGGCCACGGCCCTGGAGCCGGACACACGCACCGTCCATACCGCGTCCGGACGTCTCCTGCGGGCCGATGCCGTGGTGGTCGCCACGGGAGCACTGCCCAGGAGATTGCCGGGACAGGACGGGCTGACCGGTGTTCACGTGCTGCGCACCCTGAACGACGCCCTGGCGCTGCGGGCGAGCCTGCGGGCGTCCTCTCGCCTGGTCGTGGTGGGAGAGGGAGTACTCGGCTGCGAGATCGCCGCCACCGCACGGACGCTGGGCGTCGCCGTCACCCTCGTAGGCCCCCTGTCCGCCCCGATGGCAGGGCAGGTCGGTCCCGTGGTCGCAGGTCTGCTCGCCGACCTGCACACCGAACACGGGGTGCACCTGCGGCTCGGCTCGGGCGTCGCGGAGCTCACCTCCCGAGACGGGCGGGTGACCGGCATACGGCTGGTGACCGGCGACGTACTGCCGGCCGACACGGTCGTGGTCGCCATCGGAGCCGCCCCGGCGACCAACTGGCTGGATGGCAGCGGACTGACACTGAACGACGGCCTCGTCTGCGACTCCCACTGCCGCGCCGCGGACGGCGTCTACGCCGTCGGGGACGTCGCCCGCTGGCACCACGACCGCCTCGGCACCACGATGCGCCTGGAGAACCGCACCAACGCCACCGAACAGGCCGGAGTCGTCGCGCAGAACATCCTCGGCGCGGACGTGCCCTACCGGCCCGTGCCGTACTTCTGGACAGACCAGTACGACGCCAGGCTCCAAGTGCACGGAGTCCCGTCGGCCGACGCGGAGGTAGACGTCGTCGAGGGCGACTTCGGACATCGCCGCTTTGTCGCCCACTACCTCCGGGGCGGAACGGTCACCGGCCTGCTCGGCTGGAACATGCCCAAGCAGACCCGCCTGCGACGACTGGACGTCACCCACGCCCTCATCGAAGCCATCTCGCCCGGTCGTAGCGACGACGTGGCACTCACGCACACCGATACCACCGCCCCCACCCGCGCCTCTCGGCGGCTCCCCGCTCACCTCCAGGATCGCCTCCCGGGTGCGCCGAGTGTCCCGGCTCCCGGCCTACCGTAACGAAATTTCGCCAATACGGACGACTTATCCATTTACTGAAGAGACTCTAGCTCTACCTGTTAGCCAATTCGCCAATTAAATGGACAGCTTGTCCAGATCGCCGATATCATCGAAGTGCCGAACAAGCAGTCCGGTTCGGTCCGGGCGTCGAACCAACCAATCCGATGACCATCGGCGTGGAAAGCGGCCATGACTGCGACCGGCCCGGCGGACTCGGAGATTCCGCCGACGGGGTCGGACGAGGTGGATGCGACGGTCCGGGGCGCGTACGAGTCATTCGCGACCTGTCGCGCGACGCGCCCGGCGCGCAGACGCGCTCTGCCGCACCGGCCCGCTGACCAAGCCGAGCAGCACGCCGACGCGCTCGACCTCCTCGCCCGTGGCCGAGAAGCCCACGGGCGAGGCACCCCCCACCCCACCACCATGTCCACCGACCGGGCTCGCGCGGCGCCCGTCGCCACTGTGGTGAACCGAACCGCCCGACACCGCCCGAAGTCCGTCCGCAGACAGCACACGAGATCGGAACACCACATGACCACTCCCACCGAAATCCCCGTCACCAGGACGTGCCCCTACGCGCCGCCGGAGGAGCATCTCCGGCTGCGTGAGCAGGCGCCCGTCTCGAAGGTGCGGCTGCCCAACGGCCACGAGGTCTGGGTACTCACGCGTCACGAGGACATCCGCGCCATGCTGGCCGACACACGGTTCAGCTCGGACCGAACCCACCCCACCTTCCCCACCACGAACGCGCAGGGGCACCGGCACGGAAACGTCAAGACCTCCATCCTGAGCCTGGACCCGCCCGAGCACGGTCCCGCTCGCCGGGCGGTGGTCGGCGAGTTCACTGTCAAGCGGATGAACGCACTCCGCCCACGCGTCCAGCAGATCGTGGACGAGCACATCGACGCCATGCTCGCCGGCCCGCGCCCGGCCGACCTCGTACAGGCGCTGTCCTTGCCCGTGCCGTCACTGGTGATCTGCGAGCTACTCGGAGTCCCCTACGGCGACCACGACTTCTTCCAGACCCGGGCGACCGAGATGCAACGGCGCACCGCTCCGATGGAGAAGCGCTTCGCCTGCATCACGGAACTCCGCTCCTACCTGGTCGAACTGATTGCCCGTAAGGAGAAGGAACCGGGCGACGACCTGCTCAGCCGCCAACTCGAGAAGACCAGCAACCGTGACGACCTGGTGAGCCTGGCGTTCGTGCTGCTCATCGCGGGACACGAGACGACCGCGAATATGATCTCGCTGAGCACGCTCTCCTTCATCGAGCAACCCGAGTTCCTCGCCGCCATCCGCGAGGACCCCGCGAAGACGCCGAACGCGGTCGAGGAACTGCTGCGATACTTCACCATTGCCGAGTTCGCCAACCCGCGCGTCGCCGCCGAGGACATCGAGTTCGGCGGAGTGATCATCCGCGCGGGCGACGGCGTGATCGGGCTGAGCAATACGGGCAATCGGGACCCGGAGGTGTTCGACAATCCCGACGAGCTGGACGTCGAACGCGGCGCACGGCACCATCTCGCGTTCGGGTACGGCCCGCACCAGTGCCTCGGCCAGAGTCTGGCCCGGCTGGAACTGGAGATCGTCTTCGACACCCTGTTCCGGCGCGTACCCGGGCTGCGCCTCGCCGTGCCTGCGGACGAACTCCAGTTCAAGGACGACGCGACCATCTATGGGCTGTACGAACTACCCGTGACCTGGTGAGAGAAGAGCCCGTGCGGTGACCTAGAACAGCGAGGCCGACAACGCCTCGGGCAGTGGCCCCCACACACACCTCGCGGGCGATGAGCCAGACGAGGACAGCCAACCACCTCGATTTCTTGGGAGATGATCTGATGAAGGTGACTGTCGAGGCCGACAAGTGCGTCGCCGCAGGACAATGCGTGTTGCTCGCGCCCGAGATCTTCGACCAACGCGACGACGACGGCGTCGTGGTTCTGCTGGACGAGACGCCGACACCAGAACAGCACTACGCGGTCCGCGAGTCGGCCCTGGTCTGCCCGGCCGCAGCGATCCACGTGAACGACGAGTGAAGCGGCAGGGTCGCTGTGCTCGCGACCGCGGCCGGCACCGAAGACCCCGCGCGCCTGACGTGCCCTCACCGCGGCCACTGGCCGGGAGTCAAGCGGCACACGCCGACACAGCCGCCGCTTGACTTCCCCAAGGTTCCCACATGAGACCCGAAACGAATGCCCACCACTGGGGAGACGCCATGCAGACCTCCGGTTCAACGGCCAAGTCGCCATCGTCACCGCACGGGGGCGGGCTCGGCCGCCACCACGCGTTGCTGCTGGCCTCCCGCAGCGCGCCTGGGGGTCGACGACCTCGACGGCTCCGTCACGGGCGGGGACGCCGACGCCGACCCGGCCAAGGCCGTCGCCTGCGAGATCCGCGACCAGGGTGGCGAGGCAGTGGCCGACACACACAGCGTCGCCACCCCTGAGGGCGGCGAGGGGATCGTGCATACCACGGTCGACACTTACGGCCGCGTCGACATCCTCGTCAACAACGCGGAGATCCTGCACGACAGGCCGTTCTCCGACGTGGCCCCAGACCTGCTCGACCCGATCGTCGACGTGCGTCTCAAGAGAGCGTTCCACGTGACCAGGCACGCCTGGACCGCCATGTGGGAGCAGGGCTACGGCCGTGTGGTCCACACCACCTCGATCGTCGGCACACTGGGTTCGACGAGCAAGAGCAACTACAGCACGGCCAAGGCCGGCCTGATCGGCCTCACCCGGGTCCTCGCACCGGAGGGCGCCCCGTACGACATCAAGATCGACGCCATCGCCCCGCTCGCGGTGACCCGCATACTCCCCCACGCCGCAGAACGAACCCCGTTGAGGGTTCAGGAGCGCTTGGCTCGTCTCCCCGCACCCGGCCGCTCGAAGGGCGGACGTGTCGGCGCCGCCCCCTCCAATGCCAGGGTGAGTGCGCGGGTAGCCGCAGTGGCGCGAACAACCGGGTCTTCCACCCCGTCCAGCGCGCCCTTGATCATGGAGGCGAGCAGGAACACGTCGTCGACCGTCAGGTCGCGCCGCAGCAGACCAGCCGCCTTCGCCTCGCGCAGCGGACCTTTGACGATCTCGGCGAAGCGCTCTTTGGCCGCCGCCGCCGCTGGACCGACAACTGGATCCCGCCGCGCGAGATCACGCAGGGCGTGGGAGCGGACCATGCGCTCGACAAGATCGCGCAGGACGACGAAGAACGCGCTCTGGTCCTCAGCATGCTCGGCGGCCAAACGCTCGACCCGCTCGACCTCCTCGGCCATCACCGCGGCAGCAAGGTCGGCACGGTCGGGGAAGTTGCGGTACAGCGTTCCCTGCCCCACACCGGCGCGCCGCGCCACTTCGGACAGCGGGAAGTCTGCGGACTCGGCGAACAACTCCCTGGCCGCATCCAAGATGGCCTCCCGGTTACGCCGTGCGTCCCGGCGCCTCGGCTCCTGGCCTGTCGTAAACATTTGCTCATCATACCGGACGGCATGTCCGAAATTCGCAGAGCTTTCACATAAACAACTTCGACACAGCACCAGCAAAGTGGACACTCTGTCCGTATCATCTGTGCCATCGCCGTACCGAACAAGCACTCTGGTGACGTTCGGCAAGAAGCACAGCCATGACTGCCACCACCCCGTCCGCCCACCTCCGCATCGGCCGCGAGAAGCGGGCCACCGGCTCCGAAGGTGTCAAGGCGAAGCGCATCCGTCACAACGGCAGCGTCACCGTGACGTCCCACGCCTTCTGCGGCCCACCGGCCGGAAAGACGGTCCGAGCCAGGGCGCTGTCCGGGAGCCGCATGGACACCGACCGCCTCGGAAGACCCTCGACCGCAAGCACCAGCCGTCCGGCCGGCTCGTCCTGTGTGGCAGCGGACTCCGCCAGGCTCCGACGCCACGGTCGCCGTCGTCATCCAGACGGCGACGCCGGGACAGCCCACCAGCCCACGCGCAGCCGCGTCCCCGCAACCTCGGCCGGCACCTGTACCGGCCGCCTTGTCCGGCGGCCGCTGTTCCCCCGCAAGCAGCACCTCCCCACACCAGGAGAGCCAAGTGTCCCAGAACGATCAGGTACTCCGTCTGCCCATCCGCGACGACCACCCGCTGGAGCCGACGGCCGAATGGCTGCGTCTGCGCAAGGAGTGCCCGGTGGCCACCGTCGAGCTCCCCAGCGGGGACACGGCCGTCTACCTGACGCGCTATGACGACGTGAAGAGCCTGCTGAGCGACCCCCGTTTCGTCCGCCCGACCCCCCAAGACAACGCCGCCAGGCTCGCGCCGGCCGAAACGAGCGGCTCCGCCGTCGACGGTGGCCACGAGATGGCCATTCCCACCAAAGGTGAGCCGCACCTCCGGTGGCGACGGCAGGTCGGCAGGTACTTCACCGCCAAACGCATGACGGCATTGCGCCCCGGGATGGCACTGATAGCGGAAACCCTCATCGACGACATGGTCGAGCACGGACAGCCCGGCGACCTCAAGGCCGCGCTCGGCTTCCCCCTGCCGGTCTACGTGATCTGCGACCTCCTCGGCGTCCCCGTCGGCGATCGGTACCGCTTCTCCCACTGGTCCGACGCGTTCCTGAACGTCACCCGCTTCTCCCGGGAGGAGACCCAGAAGGCGCAGACGGAATTCGTCCGTTACCTGTCCGAGCACATCGAGACCCATCGCGCGGCACCGAGCGACGACCTGATCAGCATACTGATCAAGGAGAGCGAAGCGGAAGGCGAAGGGCTGTCCGACGTCGAGCTGCTGAGCACGGCGATGTCGCTGCTGGTCGCCGGGCACGAGACCACCACGAACATGATCGGCAAGATGATGGCGATGCTGCTGGCCGACCGCACCCGCTGGGAGGAGCTGCTGAACGAGCCATCCCTGGTGCGCACCGCGGTCGAGGAGGCCCTGCGGTTCGACGCCAACGTCAGCTTCGGTCTGCGGCGTTACCTCACCGAGGACATCGACGTCAACGGCGAGCAGGTGCCGAGCGGCAGCACCATCGTCTGCCCACTGCCCGCCGCCAACCGCGACGAGCGGGTCTTCGACCGCCCCGACGAGATGGACCTGACGCGCAGCCCCAATCCCCACCTCGCCTTCGGCGCCGGGCCGCACTCCTGCCTCGGCCAGGCCCTGGCCCGCACCGAGCTGCAGGTCGTCCTGGAGGTCCTGCTGCGCAAGCTGCCGACCCTCCACCTGGCCGTACCGGCCGAGGAACTCCAGCGCATCGAGGGACTCGTGGTCGGCGGCCTACGTAGCGTCCCCGTGCGGTGGTGACCCGCAGTCGTACATCTGTGCCGGTGACACCGTTCGGCGACATCGAGAAGCCTGGTCTGAGCCACGAGCTCGGCCAGGAAGGCCCGCAGAGCTACCTCGGGTCCCGCACGATCGGTGTTCCCCTGGCACACCTGTGACCCGCAGGTGTGCCGCGCGGCACACCGCACACGACTCGACCTGAACCACCCCCTACCAGCATCCACCCCCTACTGGAAGTCGTCGAAGCGGACCGCTCGCTGCCGAATCTGCCGCACGTCGTCCAGCAACAGCCAGCCCTCCCGTTCCAACTGGTCGGCCTGGCGGACAACCTTCTTCACGTGCGCGCCCTTGTGCCGTAGAGCGATTCCGACTCGTCCGCAGAGAGGTTCTTCTGACCGTCGGCGGCGGTCCAGGAGGTTGGACGCCAACCGGACAGCTCGTCTCGTGAAAGCGCAAGGTCACTGGGACAGCTTCAGGTCGGCCCACTGCAGGTTCATGGCCTGCCAGGTCGACGCGTTCGCCGGCTTGATCACCACTGTTCGGCTGCCCGCGCCGGAGACCGTGACTGTGCCCTGGACGGTGGTGTAGTCACCCCAGCCGGAGGTTCGTGGCACCGGCACCGTGGTGCTGCCCGCGCCGGTGTCGAGGGTGAAGGCGGTGGCTCCGGAACCGGCCGAGACCCGTGCTCGTACGGCATAGGTGCCCGCGACCGGGAACGTCACGGTCCAGGAGGCCATGGCGCTCGGGCTGGTCCAGTAGCCGATGTCGGGCGGATCGTTCTCCAGCTTGATCGCGCTGCCGGTGAGAGTGGCGGTGGCGGCTGTGAGGGAGAGCGCGCCGTCGGCGCCCGGGGTGAGAGTGATGCCGCGGACGTTGACCGACTGCCAGGTGACGGACTTGTCGGGGCGCAGGCTGACGATGCGGTAGCCGGATTCGGGGACGGTGATCGTGGTGGTGACCGTGGTGTAGGTAGACCAGGAACCAGTGCTGGGCACAACGATCGCGGCGGAGCCGATGCCCGCGTCCAGGACGAGCCGGGAGGCGGCGGTCGCGGCCACGCCGACGGTCACCGTGGAGGTACCGGGGGCATCGAAACGGACCCGCCAGGTGGCGTTGTCGCTTGAGCTGGCCCAGTAGCCGATGTTCGCTGGGCTGTTCTCCAGCTTCATGCCGCCGTTGTCGAGGGCAGCCAGTTCCGGGGTCAGGGAAAGGGAGTTGCCACTGCCCGGCAGGACCGGGGTCTGGACCCGCGTGGTGAGGGAGGAGGTCGGCTTCGCCGCGATGCCGCCGCAGTTGACCTCGCTGGCCACGGCGATGCCGCCACCGACCGTGTTCACGGCCACCAGACGTACATACCGGGCGCTTCTTGCACCGAACCGGGCCTGCTTGACGGTCTTGTCACCTGCCCAGGTGCCGGACGTGGCCCGGGTGAAGGTGCTGCCGTCGGTGCTGGTGTGGATCTCGTACGAGGTGATGTCGCCGGTGGTGACATACGCCCCGGCGCTGTCCTTGTCCTCCCGGGGCAGGTATTCAAGGGTGTCGAGGTGTGTGAAAGTGGCGCCCAGGTCAAGGGTGACGGACTGGGGCAGCGAGCCCGAACTCTGCCACAGGGACTGGAACTTGGTGCCCTTGGGGTGGTCGATCAGACCGTCCACGGCGTTGGCGGCGGTGCCGCTGGTGGCAGTGACAGCCGACGGCGTGACCGCGTGCAGCAGAACGTCCTTCTGCACGGGCAGCGCCGGCCGGGAGGTGTTCGGGGCCCACGCCGCACCCACCTCGGCAAGGCGGTTCACGATGTTGGCGTCCATCAAACCGTCCGGATTCGGAGGGCAGTTGAGGATGAAGGTGCAGTTGATGGGCTCCAGCACCTTCAGATGTCTGTCGACGATGCTGCTCACCGACAGCGGTGTCGCGGTCGGCGTCGAGGGATGCCAGAACCAGCCGCCGGTGATGGTCTGTCCCTGGCAGCTGGCGTAGGTGTTGTTGGCCGGCGCGGTGACGCCCAGGGGCTCCTCGTAGAAGAGGATGTCCTGCTCCCAGGGCTCGCTGTGGCCGTTGATGTCGACGATGAGGATGTCCGGCTGCATCGCCTTGATGTGCTCGCGGATCTCCCCGTACGGGATCTGCCGATGCCCCGCCTGCCAGGCCCAGCCGTCGAAGACGATGACCGGGATCGTGCCGTAGGTGCCGTCGAGCAGCTCGGTGAGCTGCGCCTTGATGAAGTCGATGTCGGCCCGGGAGACGGAACCGGAGGCGATGCCCTGGTTGCGGTCCCAGATGGAGAAGTACATCCACGGCTCCACACCCGCGGCCCGGAAGGCGTCGACGTACTTGCGCACCACGTCCTTCTTGTACGAGCTGTTCATGACGTTGTAGCTCGTCTGTTTCGTGGGCCACAGGCAGAAGCCGTCGTGGTGCTTGGTGGTGAGGATCGCGTAGGTCATCTTCGCCGACTTCGCCGCCTCGGCCCACTGACCACAGTCGAGCTTGGTCGGATTGAAGGACAGGGGGTCCCGGCCGGGCGACACCCACTCGGCATCATGGTAGGTACCCATGTTGTAGTGGATGAACATTCCGAACCGCATGTCCACGAACTTCTGCTGCAGCGCCTGAAGGTTCCCCGCCGTCGCCGCCGAGGCGGTCCCCGCGGTCACGAGCGAACCCCCGAGACCGCCTGCCGCAGCCATCCCGCCGACCGCTGCCATGCTTTTCAGTAAGTCCCTGCGCCGAAGGTGCTCCGCGCCTCGCTCGTCCATGGCTCCTGCCTTCCTGCGTGCCCGACAGGCCGCCTCACGGAGCGAGTAAGCAAGTCAATGCACACCACATTGATCGGATGAATATGACGCCCCAAGCAGGCTCCATGCAGCTAACTTGCCTTACTTTGGGGACATGCCACTCACCTGATCGATGGCGGCTCGACGAAAGATAGGATGTTAACCATGAGGCGTCAACAGGCCGGGACGTAATAGTCACCGCAGCACCTGGTTGACGGCGGCTACACCTCCGTCATCAGCGTGGACGCCGCCTGCCGCCTGCACCACCTGCGCTTGGCAGATGTCCACGACCCACCTGAGAGTCGGTGCGACAAATCCGCGTTGCCCGTCACAGCGGCGCACGACCTCGATCCGGAGTCCGTGACGGACGAACACCTGCGCCGGACCCTGGTAGGCACTGTCGACCCCTACCAGCCTCAGCAGCCCGCCCGGCTGATCCATGAACCTCTCCAGCAACGCGGGCGGCCTTGGAGTCGTGCACATCGGCATTGGTCTCCGGAGCAGGAGGCCTACGTATCGACCAAGGCCGCACAACACGACCCCGACGTCGCCCAGCTGGCCCTGCCATGGGTGATCGGCCAGGACGTCGTACCCATCCCCGGCACCAAACGTCGCCGCGATCTGGAGCAGAACACGGCTGCGGCGACGATCGAACCGACGTCGGAGGTGATCGCCGCGATCGACGCGGTCTCCCCGCACGGCGTAGCCGCCGACGAGCGCAACAACCCCCGAAGCACTCGGCTCAAGCGCGACCGTATCTGACCGGCGCCCACAGAGCAGTGCTCCAAGACGGGGCCGGTCAGGCAGATCCCAGGATTTGAGGACGGAGCGCGACTCACGTGGCGGACCAAAACCTCAAAGCGCGGACACCCGGTCGGAACGGTTCAACGTAAAGGCTCGTCCGCCGTGGGGATGTCTGCGCCCTCCGGGCGAGGGGTGCCCGAGGGCGCCGGCATCCCGTTCAGGTCAGCTCGTCACTTGGAAGGTGGCGTCGCTGCGGCCCAATGCGGTGGTGATGGGGTCGAGCTTCAGGAGGAAGGCGGAGTGGCGGATGTACCGGTCGGGGTGGTTGTACGACTGGAACGACGACCATGTGGCGTCGGCGAGCCCGGCGACCTGCCGGAACGTGGCGTCCTCGGCGAACACGGCGGTACCGTCATAGTACGCGAGCTGGAAGTCGTACGCGGAGTGCCGCAGGAAGTAGCCGGGGTAGTTCACCGACTCGAAGGAGACGGTGCCGGAGCCTGCCAGGCCTGTCCTCAGACGGAACTGGGCGTCCTCGGCGGGGCTGACGCTCGGGTCGATACGTACGTCGAAGCTTGCATGCCGCACATAGCGGCTCTGGTAGTTGTACGACTGGAGCCGGTTGATCGCGGTGTCGGGCCAGCGGGCGAGCAGGCGGGTCTCCTCGGGTGCCGTCAGGGTGAGGATCGAGCCATGGCGCTTTGTGGTCCCGTCCATGCTGTAGCTTCCCGACGCCGGGAGCTGGTAGGTGCCCACGGCGGACGGGTCGGTGGTCGTGACCGGCATGTACCCGTTGCCCGAGGCGTACTGGTCGAGATACAAGGCCCACTCGTCACGGTCGCGGAACTTCATCCACATCGGGCCCTCGACCTGGGATCCCGTCAGGCCGATGCCCGAGAGGTTGCCGAGGGTGGTCCATGTGCCGAGGATCGAGTTGCTGCCTTCGAACGTGATCTGGCCGTCGCCGGAGGCCCGTACGTAACGGTAGTCACCGACGCCTGACGACACCTCGAAGATCTGGGTGTCGATGATCTCCTGGGTGCCGGGGCGTTCGATATAGACCTGCGGAGTGGTGATGCTGCGGA
This sequence comes from Streptomyces sp. NBC_01451, assembly GCF_036227485.1. Classification (NCBI taxonomy): domain Bacteria; kingdom Bacillati; phylum Actinomycetota; class Actinomycetes; order Kitasatosporales; family Streptomycetaceae; genus Streptomyces; species Streptomyces sp. NBC_01451. The sequence goes on along the minus strand of NZ_CP109479.1, from coordinate 9,515,912 downwards.
AGTCCGTGGTGCGGGCGTAGTGGATGCGGTGTTTCGTCACGCCATTGAGGGGCGTGTTCGTCGCCCAGTACAGGGCGTAATCGTTCGTCTCCGGGTTCCAGATCGCTTCCGGCGCCCAGGCGTTGCGTCCGTCGGGGATCTCGCCGGCGACGTCGAGCAGCCACGGCGCAGACCAGGTGACCAGGTCTGTCGACTCCCACACCACGAGGCTGCGGCTGCCGTTGGAGATGGCGTCACCCCATGTCTGGCCGCAGCCGATACACAGATCGGTCGCGATGATCCAGTACTTGCCCCCGTCCGGGGAGCGGACCAGTGAGGGGTCGCGCACCCCCTTCGTGCCGACCGTGGAGCGCAGGGTCATCCCCCCGCCGTTGAGGTCGGTCCAGTTCAGGCCGTCGGCACTGTGCGAGAAGTAGATCTGCTGGCCGGTGGCTCCCTCCCCGATGAAGTGCGTCATCAGATAGCCCGGATCGGCGGCGGCCGCCCGCTGCGGTGTCACCAGGGTCTGGGATGTGAGGAGAAGGCCGACGGCGACCAATATCGCCGCCACCCGGGAGAGAAGCACGGACATGTAGGTTTGCTGCCTTTCTGCGGTTACCACGTTCGGGAGAAGCTGGGGGAAGAACTCGGCCGCCGCACCGAGGAACCACGGGCGGCGCGGGCTCTGAAGCACTGCCTGCCGACTCGCCGCCCCGTTGTCAGCGGACCCAACACCAGCGGACGGCCGGTGCGTGGCTCTCACGTACGTGTCCACTGGAAGCCGGCGGTCGCGGCGCAGGTCCGCTGTTCGAGAAGGGCCAGGTTTACGGTCGAGGCGCCGACGACGTTGACGCACTTGCCGCTGTGACGTGCCCTGAGCTGGTGGTATCCGTCGCCCGTGTCGGCCCACTGGAACTGCTGGTTGCCGGCGGAGCGGCATGGGTACTGGATGATGCCCGCGCCCTCGGCGGTGGACGCGCCGCTCACGTCCAGGCACTTGCCGCTGTTGAGGCTCTCGATCTGGAAGTAGCCGTCGCCCACGTCGACGAAGCGCCACTGCTGCCAGGCGTTGCCGTACCAGGCGTACTGGCCGATCTTCACTCCGTCGTCGGTGTTGGGCGCCTGGACGTCCATGACCTTGCCGCTGTTGCGGTTGGTCAACCGGTAGTACGCCACCACGGGTTCGCCGGACGGAACGGGCAGCGCGCTGCCCGCGGCCACCGGAACGCCGAGGTCCGGCGATCCGTCCTCGTTCCAGGTGATCTTCTGGATCCGGGTGGTGCGGGTGGTGCCGCAGCCCTGGGAGGACGAGGAGTTGGCGTGGTAGACGATCCAGTCCTCGGTACCGTCGGGGGACTTGAAGAAGCCGTTGTGACCCGGGCCGTACACACTGTTCGCGTCGTTGCGCTCGAAGACCGGCTCCGCGCTCTTCACCCAGGAACCCGCGTCCAGCGGGTCACCGCCGGAGAAGGTGAGCAGGCCCAGCTTGTAGTCCGGACCCTGGCACGCACTCGCCGAATAGGTGAGGAACGTCTTCCCGTCGTGCTGCAACGCGACTGGAGCCTCGTTCATCGGGGTGCCCTGCGTCTCCCAGGAGTAGATCGGGGCGGAGATCCGCGTACGGGACCCGGTCACGGTCCAGGGGTCACTCAACTCGGCGATGTAGATGCTCGGGTCGGACCCGGCCCATTGTGTTGTTGGCACCCCCGACCAGGTGAAGAACAGCCGGCCGTCGATGGTGACGACGCTGCCGTCGATGCCCCACCAGTCGTTGGCACCGAAGATCATGCCCTTGTAGGTGTACGGGCCGAGCGGGTCGGTACCGGAGCTCTCCAGCACGTGCACGCGCTGGGCCTCGATGTCACCCGTACCGGCGGAGTAGTAGACGTACCAGCGCTTGCCGTTGGGGCCGTCGAGCAGGTGCATCTCCGGCGCCCAGATGTAGGCGTCACGGCCGGTGGCGTGGGCGCTGAACACCGGCACAGGCGAGGCTGCCTTCAGCGCCTCGACGGTGGGCGCCTTGCGCATCGTCAGGGGCCCACTGTACGGCGTCGTCATCTCGTAGTAGTTACCGTCGTAGTACGTCATGTAAGGGTCGGCGCCGGAACTGTTGAGAGGATTGGTGAACGTCGCCGTGGCCGCCCGTGCACTGGGCGCGACCGCCACGGTCCCGACCGTCACACCACCGACGACGAAGGCGAACGCCGCCGCCGTGGCACACAGCCGACGGACGAAGGCAGATCTGCTGCTTGTTATAGGCATGACAGGTTGCGACTCCTCGCTGTGGAGGGTCGGTCGTCACGGTGCAACTTGCCTGTGGGGTCGCGACGCCCGACGGGAAGGAATGCGGCAAATACAGGGCGCGCGACTCTCGTCGCGGGATATTCACTCGAAAATGCATGCGGGAAATAACGGATATCTTCGTTCGGCATTTAGAACATCGTTCGGCGATTCGGCCAGACGCTAGAGGGGGACACCGGGGCATGTCAAGAGGGTGGACAAAGAGAGCCGAGCCCGACGGAGCCGACGGGCGCCAGGCGGTCCGCCGAAGTCGCCGGACCTTCGGGCGTCGAATTTCCGTTACACCTCCCGAACGCCCCCACTCGAATGACTCGAGGGCCCCGATTACTCGAAAGCCCGAAGGAAAATCCGCGTCACCGCACACCGGCCAACTCCTCGTGTGGTGACTGATCTGCATTCGGAAGGCCAACACTCAGACCGCTCGACACGCCCACGAGGGTGGGTATGTGTAATTTTCAGCCGAGGCCTTCGATGAAATCGAAGAAATCCCCACTTCACTCTATCAAGAAATTAACATAGCCACACAATTTTCCCTAAGGAACTTCACAAGGTACTCACTGGAAAGTGAACTGGGCCATGCCGGAAGCGAAACTCAGGTAGGTGATAAATCAGAAAAAGACGCCCCACCGGCACAGTGGAGGCGGAGCGGAGACAGACAGCAGAATTGCCATCGCGGCGTCAGATATCCGGAGTGGCGAAGCTCCTGTGCGAATTCGGACGGGCGCGCACCCGACGGTCGGCGGAGGCACTGGGCAGAGGGGGTAACTACACCGCACCGTCGATCAAGTGCTCCGACCGGCTGAGGCGAACGTGGGCTCGGCGGGCCAGGCCCCCAGTCCGTCGGAGAACTACTGGCAGGCATGAAAGAGCCGTCGGCACGACCCGCTCGCCCAGACCGCCGCCGGATCGAACTGGCCACCGACCCGATCCTCGACGTCCTGCTCGACACTGCCACCGGCACGGGCACGGGGCACCGTCACCGTGCCCCCTCCACGACACCGGAGGCACCCTCGCTCCGGACGTCACCGACGGGGAACCGTCCGGCTCCCCGCGAAGACCCCCTCCGAGCGGGGTTCCACCAACGGCGCCACCCAGGACCTCGGCCAATCGTTCGCCGCGGACCTCGCCGGGACCGACTCTGCTGCGCAATTCGTTCAGGCGGAGAGTTGGTAGCTGAGTCGTTCGAGCCTGCTGGTGCGGGGGGCGGTCGAGGGGTCCTGTGGTCCAGTGGGCGTCGAGCCTGATCACGTTGAGTGCGGTGGCGGAGAAGGCGTGTTGGAGGCGGACTTTCGGCAGGCCCCGGTAGCGGGCCCGGCGGATGCCGGTGATGTCGAGGGCCTGGTTGATGGTGCCCTCGACGCCGGCGCGCAGGGCGTACTTGTTCTTCCAGGTGTCGGGCTTCTGCTCGGCGCGGGCCCGGGCGAGGTTCTCGTGGAGTTCCTCGGGCCGCGGGGTGAGCATGCGGCGCCCGGTCTCCGAGGTGGTGCACTGCTGCTGGAAAGGGCAGTTGCGGCGGCTCAGGACGCTGAAGGTGATGACGATCGCGTCTTTGCCGTACTGCTTCCTCGGGTTCCGGTGGGAGCTGGTCCTGCCGGCGGGGCAGCGGACCTGGCGGGTCTTCCAGTTGATGGTGAAGGCGTTCTTGTCGAAGCCTTCGGCGGCCCTGGCCTGGGCAGAGTGGTCCAGCAGGACCGGGGTGACCATGCGGATGCCCTGTTTCAGGGCCTTGGTGATCAGGTCGGCCGACGGGTAGCCGGAGTCGAGGTAGTGCTCGCCGGGCTTTACTCCGTGCTCGGCGAGCTTGCGCTGGATCGGGGCGGTCGCCTTCACATCCGGCACGGTCGCGTCGGTGGTGTGCACGTCGGTGATCAGATTCGGCATCACCCGTGTCCCCGCGTCGGCGTAGGCGTAGGCGTCGGGGAGGATGGTGCAGGTTTCCGTGAGATGGATCTTGTAGCCCATCCAGAACAGGTCGTCGCCCTTGGCCGCCCAGCGTGCGTCAGAGTCGTAGGGGGAGGCCAGGCGGAGTTGACCGGGCGGGACGCCGTCGTCGGCGTCCCGCTTCTTGATCACCTGCCGTCCCCGGGCATCGATCCGGACGATGTAGGTCTGCACGAGGACGTGCCGCAATAAGCCCACGGCCTCGATCTCACGAATCCAGGCCGGAGCGTCATCTGCCCAGGCCGCCCGGCACAAGGCGAAGGCATCCTGCCCGAAGACCTGGGCGAGACGGTCACGTTTCGTCTGCGAGGGCGGCATGCGCCAGCCGTCGACCCGCGGCCCGTACCGCTCGGCGAACTCCGTCACGTTGATGTGTCCGGCCAGCCAGGACGGTGCCGCGACCGCGAGGGCCTCCAGGGCCGCCCGCACACTCTCCCCGGCCAGCTCCAGACGGTTCAAGTCCCGCACCCCACTGATCACATGGGTGGAATCCGTGCGCTGCTTGCCCCCGGCCGCCACCAGGCCGGCCTCCTTGCAGTGCTCAAGGAGCCGGTCGAAGACCACCCGCTCCATACCGTGGTCCGCGAGCCGGGCCCGGAACCTGCACAGCACCTGGCATCGAAACCGGTATCCGTCAGCTCCGCACCGAGCGCGTATTTCCAGTCGATCGCTCGCACCGCCATCGCCGCGGCCTGCCGGTCCGTCAGATCCTCAGCGAACTGCAACACCGTGACCAGCGACAACACCCCAGGTAACAGGCCCGGAGCACCCCACACCCCGGACGCCTCCGTGAACGGCTCATCGACGAAGACCTCCGCGAGGCGATCCCGCACCCGTATCGGCAGACTCCCCTTCGCAAACGCCGCCCGGGCCACCACCACCGTCTGTTTCGGGATCTCCGGCAACCCCACCGGCCGCATCGACATCCGTACCGCCTCCAGGGCCGCACGACAGGAAGGCGACCCCGCCAACGATCATCGCCGACCCGGCCTTACCCCCGCAGCGAATTGCGCAGAGAGTCACCTCACGCCGGAACCCGAACCGCTCCCCCGGCACGACCTCGGCGGTACTGACCACATCCATGCCTCATAGTGACGTCGGCCCGGGCGGGACGCCACCACCGGCCCCAGACAATGCGGCGAGCACCGCATGCAGACCCCCGCCAACGCGCGGAACGTCCTGCCGGAGACCGCCGACCGATCGCTTCACCCAGCCGCATTCCCCGCCGTCCCGCCCCTCCCCCGACGCCCCCGACTCCCCTGTCTTCCCTTCCTCCCCATCCTGACCGATTCTCGTCCTCAAGCCTGCCCGCCCCCTGTGCAAACCTGGTCGCCGACCGCAGCTGAACGGCACAGCACAACGGGGAAAGAGGTGCACCACCGTGACGCTCTACACCCGCAACGAGAACGAACTCTTCGGCGAGCAGCCGGGATACGCCTACGCAGGGAACCTGGTCCACACCGCGACCGGCAACTTCGTCAGGCGGGAGACCGACCTCCCGACGGCCGACCCACTGGTGTCCTGGCAGCGCACGTACAACGCGCGCAAGACCGACGACAGCGGGCTCGGCCCCGGATGGACCCACTCGCACGGCGCCCGGCTGGAGTTCCCGGACCGGGACCGGATCCTGCTGCACGGCACGTGCGGGCGGGTCCTCACCTTCCGAAGGCGCGAGGACGACACCTTCGAGCGGCCCCAGGACCTCGCCGCCGATCTGTACACCGCGCCCGAGGACCGGTACGAACTGCGCTTCTTCCACGGGGAGACATGGACCTTCGACGCCTCCGGCGACTGGCTGGAGATCGCCGCCGACGGCCGTGGCGCCACCCTGTGCCACGAGGACGGCCGGCTGACCCGCGTCGAGCACTCCGCGGGCCGCTCGCTCTCCCTCGACTACGACGCCCACGGCCACATCGTCTCCGTACACACCGACGACGGCCGAACGGTCTGCTACGCCTACGACGGCGACACCCTGAGCCGGGCCACCCTCCCGGGCGGGGCAGCCACCGGCTACGACACTGACTCCGCGTCCCGGATCGTCCGCGTGACCGACGCCGACGACGTCGTGGAGGTCGTCAACGAGTACGACGACGAGGGCCGGGTGACCCGCCAGGAGTACCCCGGCGCGGGCGCACTCCGCTTCGACCACGACGCCGACCACGGCCGCACCACCGTCACCCACGAGCCCTCCGACGCCCAGTCGGTGTACACCCACAACGAGGACGCCCGCCCGGTCCGGGTGACGGACGCGCTGGGCCACTCCAGCACCGTCGAGTACGGCCCCGGCGGCCTGCTCAGCGCCGCCGAACTGCCCGGCGGAACCGTCCTGGAGCGCGTATACGACGAGGACGGGAACCTCGTCGAGTCCACCGACAGTGGCGCCACCGTCCGCTACACCTACGACGTCGGGCGTCGCGTTCGCGAAGTCACCGCCCCGACAGGGGAGTCGACGTCGTACGACTACGACGGCGACGACCGTGTCCCCTCCCGCATCACCGGCCCCGACGGCTCCGTCACCCGACTCGGCGTCCGGGACGGCCTCGTGGTCTCCCGTACCGGCCCCGACGGCGCCACCGCCATCTACCACTACGACGAGCGCCGCAACCTGGTCGAGGCCGTCGACGCCACCGGACAGCGCACCCGCTACACCTATGACGACGCAGGCCGCAGCACCTCCGTCACGGGCCCCACGGGCGAGACGAACACGATCGCCTACGACGAGGCGGGCCGCCCGGTCGAGCTGACCGACCCCCAGGGCATGACGGTGACCCGTACGTATTCGGCCACCGGCAGGCTCCTGGAGTACACGGACTCCGAGGGGGCCACGACCGTCTTCGGGTACGGCGCCGGCGGGCGCCTGGAGAGCCGTAGTGACCGGCAGGGCCTGGTCACCCGGTACGAGTACGACGACTCCGGCCGTCCGGCCGTGCTGATCCGGCCCGACGGCACCCGGACCGAGACCCGGTTCGACGCCGTGGGCCGCCTGGAGCGGGTGGCGGAACCGGACGCTGGCGTCACCACCTACGAGTACGACCCGGCGGGCAACCAGACCGCGATCCACGCGCCCGCGGGCACCACGGCGACGACCTTCGACGCCCGGGGAAACCAGACCTCCGTCACCCTTCCCGGCGGCGCCACCAACCACTTCTCCTACGACGAGGCGGACCGGCTGATCGAGCGGGTCGACGCCGCCGGAGCCCACTGGGCCACCGCTTTCGACCCCACCACGCGCACGATCACCCGCACCGCCCCCGACGGCGCCCGCCGCACCACGGTCCTGGACGCGCAGGGCCGTACGACGGCCTCCGTCGACCCGCTGGGGCGACGCACCTCCTACCGCTACGACGGCAACGGCCGGCTGGCCACGGTCATCGACCCCGAGGGCGGGCGCACCCACCTGGCCCGCGACGGCATGGGCCGGGTCGTCGCCCGCACCACCCCGGCCGGACTCACCACGCGGTACACCTACCGCGACGGCCGCGTGGACACCGTCACCGACCCGCGCGGCTGGATCACCCGGTTCGGTTACGACCGCAACGGGCGCCGCACGCGAATCACCACGCCCTCCGGGGCCACGACGTCGTACGCCTACGACAAGCGCGGCGCCCTCACCAAGGTCACCGACCCGCGCGGCGGAATGACGGCCTACACCTACGACAAGGCGGGCCGCCTCACCAAGGTCACCGACGTCAAGGGCGTGTCCACCGTCTACGGCCACGACAAAGCCGGCCGCCGCACCACCATCACCGACCCCCTGGGCCGCACGACCCGCCGCCGCTACGACGACCAGGGCCGTGTCGAATCGATCCGCAACCCGGCGGGGGACGTGATCCACTTCGCCTACGACGACGCCGGACGGCTCACCAGGCGCTGGACGGACGACGGCGACGAGGTGACGTACGCCTACGACGGCGCCGGCCGCCGCACCGCCATGACGGACCCCACCGGCACCACCCACTACGCGTACGACGACAACGGCCGTCTGACCAGCGTCACCTGGCCGGGCGACCACACCTACACCTGGGAGTACGACGCGGCGGGCCAGCTGCGGAAGCTGACCTACCCCGACGACGAGTGCGTCACCTACCGGTACGACCTCAACGGCCGTCTGATCTCCCTGAAGGACTCCCGGGCCGGGGAGGCGGTCTACGCGGTCGACCCCGACGGCCGGCTCGTCACCGAACAGCTCCCGGGCGGCTGGGCCCGCCGCTACGGCTACGACGGCGGCCTCCTCACCGACTTCACCGAGTTGCGGGAGAACGTCGTCGCCACCTGTGTCACCCTCGCCCGCGACAGCGAGGGCCGCATCACCCGGCACGGCGACGGCGCAACCGTTCGTGACTACACCTACGACCCCGCCGGACAACTCGTCGCCGCGCACCTCACTCGCGCGGGCACCACGATCGCCACCGACATCGGCTACGACCTCGCCGGCAACCGCACCATGACCGTCACCGGCGGCAAGGCCACGCGCTACCTCTACGACGCCGCCGACCAGTTGGTCGCCGTCGAGAACACCGGACGGCGGATCCGCTACGCCTACGACGGAGCCGGGCGCCTGACCGGCGCGGACGACGGAGACGTCAGGCAGCGGATCGCCTACGACGGCTTCAACCACCCGACCCGGACCACGACCAGCCGCGCCTGGGCGGTCGAGCGTACCGACATGACGTACAACGGCGACGGCTACCTGGTCCGCTGGAAGGGCCGCACCGGCGACGACGACGCGCCCCACACCGAGGTCTGCTACCAGTGGACGGTCGGCGACACCCTCCCGCAGATCCTCCACCAGCACGTCGACACGAAGGTGCCGCAGAGCTCCAACACCGCGCCCCTCGGCCGTGACCTGGCCACCGCCCGCTTCACCTACGGCTACGCCCGCACCTTCGCCACCACCTGCCACGACTCGGTCACCTTCGCCCGCGACGCGTTCGGCTCGACCGTCGCCACGCACGCGACCGAGCCATGGGCGCAGAGCGAGGCGTACGACGCTTTCGGCGCCGCTCCCGGTGCGCCGATCCTGCCCGAGCCGCACCCGGCGGCGCGCATCCCGCGCTTCGGCTACCGGGGCGAGCTCGCACACGGCCCGTCGCTGAACCTGCGGGCCCGCCACTACGACACCACGCTGGGCCGCTTCACCACCCGCGACCCGCTCTCCGTCCTGGGCAAGAGCAGCCTGGCCAACCACCCCTACGCCTACGCCCACAGCGACCCGCTGAACCGGGTCGACCCGCAGGGAACCTGGCCCTCCGTCCTCCAGGACGTCGCCGCGCTGATCGCCGGTGTGCTCCGGGCACCCCTTCCCGCCTACGGCTGCGACGGCTGCCAGAACCCCGGCAACGGCATCGAGTCCCACCGCAAGTGCTTCCAGGGCCGGACCTGCCTGGCCACCCGGGGCTACTTCTCGGCGGACGCGCTCGACGCCGATCCCGACGCGCTCAAGGAGCTGTGGCACAGCGGACGGGGCGAGCGCATGGGTCACGCGCTGACGCTGTACGAACTCAACGGCCGCCGCCAGGGCTTCTGGGACGAGACCTGGGAGGACCTCGGCTGGGCCCGGGCCATCAGCCCGAACGTCGACTGGGAGGTCGGCACCCGCTCCCCGTCCGACCCGCCGCCGCACTTCCGCATCGACATCCTCACCGAGGAGGAGCAGATGTTCGAGGTCAAGATGTGGGACAACGGCGGCGCCTACTGGCCGGTCGAGCAGCAACTGGACAGGTACCTGGCCTTCGGCGCCTACCGCAACCTGCTGCTCTTCAAGAGCAAGGAGCTCCAGGACTGGGCCGACTCGGTCGACGTCATCACCGGGCTGCGCTGGCCGTGGAGCGAGGACATCGTGTACGTCTGGGGGCTGGGCAACTCGGAGGGGCACATCTACGTCGCCCATGAGGACGAGGACCGGCTGAACGACGACATGAAGAACAAGGCCGAGGGAAACCGCGAACAGCGGGAGTGGGAGCAGCAGGGTGTGCCGTTCCTGCTTCCCATTCCCGTGCCGGTCCCCGTACCCGTCTGATCGGAGTACATCCATGCCACAGCCGCAGGACGTCGAGATCACCCCACGGCTCGGCACGGCCCTTCGCGACTCCGCGGACGTCACCCTCAGCATCATCGTCTCCGCCGACGCCCCGCTCGATCGCGTCCGGTCCGCGCTGCGCCAGGTCCGGGACGCCCTATGGCAAGTGGGCAGCACCACACCGCTGCCCACCGGCGACCTCCCCACACCGTCGTACGTCTCCCAGCCGGCCGGCCAGGGTCACGGCCCCTGGACCATCACCGTGGACTTCGACTTCGCACCGAGGGAGGAACGCTCACGCGTGCCGGATCTCATCGCCGGCATCCTGCGGGATTTCCAGGTCACGCCCGCGCACTTGGACGTCTTCGTGGACGACTCGTAGTCTCATGCGCTCGTCGGCGGTCTTGGTCCGGCGGCCGCCAGAACCGCCTTGTCGATCGCGGCCAGGATCTTCTTGAACTCGATGGCCCGATGTCGGCGGTGCAGCTCCGATCTGACGCTGCCGTCGGCGATGTCGAAGGCGGTGAACAGACTGGTGATGCCGTGCCGGTACTAGTCGTGGGTGCGCTGCTCGGGCATGCCCGGCAGCATCGGCAATTCGGGCTGTACGGGCCCCTGGCCGACGAGGCCTCCCGATAGAGCCTCCGTCTCGGCGATGGGTTTTACGGGGCATGCGGACGCCGGGCAGATGCCTGGGAATCGCCCTGGCCGTGAGGCCTCCCGGGAGAGCGGCGCGGTTCCGGCCAGGGGCAGAGTCGCCAACCGCGTGAGCCAGGGGCGAACTCGGAGGCCCCCTCGCCCCATGCAGCTGCCCACCATGAGCACCCCGTCCGTCCGACCGGCCCGGGACGGACGGATACAGTGCGCGCGACGGTAGCCTGGTTGATTTAGGAGGGGAAGCGTGACCGACACCAGCGAGGTCCGATCCGCGGACGGCGCGGCGCACGCGACTCAACAGAGCCGACTGCACCGCCTGATGCGCTACATCCCGTTGATCGCCCCTGTCCTGCTGTGGACCGTGCCCTGCTGGGTGCTCCTGCACGCCGGCCAGCACTGGCCACTCCTCGTGGCGCTGGGCGGCACCGTCCTGTTCGCCCTCGGTCTGATCGGTATGCCGCTCGCGATGGCGCGCGGCCACGGCCGACGGCAGCAGGACCGGGCGGCGATCATCGGGGACACCCTGCTGGGCGCCAGCTGGGTCCTGTTCACCTGGTCCGTCCTGCTCGGCGTCCTGCTGCGACTCACCCTGGCCGTGGCCGGCGTAGGCGACGGCCAGGACCGGGCCCGGATCGTCACCTGGGCGGTCCTCGGCGCAGCCACCGTGCTGCTCGCCTGGGGGTACGCCGAGGCCCGCCGGGTGCCACGGGTGCGCCGGCTCGACGTGCAACTTCCGCGCCTGGGAGCCGGATTGGACGGCACGCGCGTCGTCCTCATCACCGACACCCACTACGGCCCGCTCGACCGCGCCCGCTGGTCTGCACGGGTCTGCGCGAAGGTCAACACTCTGGAGGCCGACCTGGTCTGTCACACCGGCGACATCGCGGACGGCACGGCCGAACGCCGCCGCGCCCAGGCCGCTCCGCTCGGCACCGTGCAGGCCCGCCGGGCCCGGGTCTACGTCACCGGCAACCACGAGTACTACAGCGAGGCCCAGGGCTGGGTCGACCTGATGGACGAGCTGGGCTGGGAGCCGCTGCGCAACCGCCATCTGCTGCTCGAACGCGGAGGCGACACCCTCGTGGTCGCCGGCGTGGACGACGTCACCGCCGAAGCCTCCGGCCTGGCCGGCCACGGCGCCCACCTCGCCGGAGCCCTCAACGGCGCCGACCCCGACCTGCCCGTCCTGCTCCTGGCCCACCAGCCCAAGTTCGTCGACCGGGCGGCAGCCGCCGGCATCGACCTCCAGCTCTCCGGCCACACCCACGGCGGCCAGATCTGGCCCTTCCACCACCTCGTCCGCATCGACCAGCCCGCTCTCGCCGGCCTCAGCCGCCACGGCACCCGCACCCTCCTCTACACCAGCCGTGGCACCGGCTTCTGGGGCCCGCCGTTCCGCGTCTTCGCCCCCAGCGAGATCACCCTGCTCGTCCTCCGCTCCCCACAGCGGCCCCCCACGCCGTAGCACTGGGCGGGCCGACTGATCCTGGCCGCTATGCCCGGGTGCGCGGCAAGGCTGGCACCGACCCGCCCGGCCAGTGCCGGCCCGACCTCGCTCCTCGTGGACCAACGAGTAATCAGCCCAAACGACTTGGGCCAGCCCCCGGAGCAGTGCGCACACACTGGGTGCGTGACGGCTCCCGGCCGACCCGACTTGCGACGGTTACTGCGCAGGAGAACTACGCGCATGCTGTTCGGTGCCGTTCTCTGATCCCGTCGGGTGGTTCGGGACGGGGGCCGGGGAGGTGGACGGGTGCCAGGTGAGAATCCAGCCGGCGGTAAGCACGGCCGCGCTGCCTGCCGCGGCTATTGCGCCGCCTGTTCCCATGCCTGCGGCCACCAAGCCCAGGCAAACCGGCCCGACGCCCTGCAGCGTCATGCTGCCGGAGCCGAGCAAGCCGAAGGCCTGACCTTGGCCATCCTGCGGCAGGGCGTCCAGAAACGGGCGTTGCAGGCCGAGACCGTAGGCGTATCCGAGGCCGCTGACCAGCAGTAGACAGGACGAGACGCCCACTCCGGGCTCGGCAGCAAAGCCGATCAGCGGCAGCCCCGCCAGCGCAACCAACGGGACTACCAGTCGCTCCCGGGCGCGTGGCCGTAGCAGTCGACCCACCAGCAGGTCACCGACAAGCATGCCGACCGGCAGACAGCCCATCAGCACCGCGTACCAGCCGGGCGCGAAGTGGCGTTCTCCCGCGTAGGCGACGATGAGGCCTTCCGCGCCCGCTACGAACGCGAGCGGGAGCCACTGGGCCAGCATCAGTCGTCGCACTGTGCGTCCGCGCAGCAGCAGGCCTGCACCATGCAGGCTCGCACGGACGGCCCCGCTACCGCCCCCAGCGCTGCCGGGTGTGCCGGCGGACTCTCCCGGCTGCAGCCGGGGTAACCGGATGCGGATAGCAAGCGCGCAGCCGAGGTAAAGGACAGCGCTGACCGCGAGCGCCCGGCGCGGGCCAACTGCCGCGACGGCCGCACCTCCCAGCGCCAGGCCGAACAATTGCGCGCCTGCGCCGGCGATGTTGTTCAGCGACCGGCCCAGTACATAGGCGTCGCCCTTCAGCGACTGCGCGACCAGCCGACTCGACACGCCGTGAAACACCGGTGTGGCGAGGGAGACCAGCGCCACGACACCGAGGCTTGCCGCGACCGGCATTCGCACCAGGGCGAGCAGCAGGGCGGTGGCGCCCGTCAAGGCGTAGCCGCCGGTGATGAGCGCGCGGGGCGGCAGCCGGTCGGCCAGTGAGCCCAGCAGCAGCGAGCCGAACAGCTGGGGGATGAAGCCGATGCCGAAGGCCACTGCGCTCAGCAAGGCGGAGCCGGTGGCCGCGAAGACCAGCACCGAGAACGTGGTGATCCGCAGCGCGTCCGCAGTGATCGAGACGGCACGTGTGGAGAAGAGTAGCCGGAATCGCGGCTCGGCCAGCACCTCCCGGTAGGTGGCACGGTGGTTGCCCTGCGCGGGTTCGGCGGTTGGGGTCATGACGCGCAGCCTCGCCGTGCGCCCACGCCACTCACCAATGATTCGTCGCTGGACGAATCAAAGCACTGTCCCGCGGTAGCCTGGCAGGGTGCTGCGCTTCGAAGTCTCCGTCGAGGACCTGCTGCGCAGCCGCTTCGCACTGTCGCCCGCGCTGGACCTCTGCCTGCTGCTGCGTTCGCTCATCGGCCAGGGCCAGCCGCTGCCGCGAGCCTGGGCCACCCGGCTCATGCCGGCCTTTGAACGGCTTCGCCGCGACACCGAACTGGACGCCGCCCTCGCTCTGCAGGCCCCGCACGGCGGACCGAACTTCGTCGCCCCGCCCCCGCGCGGTCTCAACCAGAAGTGGGCGGACGACCTGGCCATGATCAGGGCCACGCCGCTGGAAGCGGCCCGCCGCGAATTCGCCACCACCGCGACCGGCCCGTCCGCCCGCGATCCCCGCGTACGCGCCGTGCTGGACTCGACGGACGCCGTCTCCAGGATCGCCGAGGCGATGGACCAGGCATGGCAAGAGCTGCTCGCCGCGGACTGGCCGCAACTACGCGCGATCTGTGAGCGCGATGTCGTGCACCGGGTGGGGGTGATCGGCGAACACGGATGGGCCACGGCCATCGAGGGCCTGCACCCGGGCATCGCCTGGCGCACCGGTGGTATCGAGGTCGACTTCTTCCGAGGCGGAACAGTCCGCCTCACCGGCGACGGGCTCCTGCTGACCCCTTCGGTCTTCGTCGGGCATATCGCCGCCCACCTGGACGACCCCTGGCCCAGGACCTTGGTCTATCGCGCCCGCGGCACCGCCGCCCTGTGGGGCGAACAGGAGACCATCCCCCGACCGGACGCACTGACCGCTCTGGTCGGCCGGGCCCGAGCCCGGCTGCTGTTGGCGCTGGACGCCCCGGCCAGTACCAGCCACCTCGCCCGAAGCCTCGCCATGGCACCCGGCGCGGTAGGAGACCACCTCTCCATCCTGCGAGGCGCGGGGCTGCTCGTCCGCGCCCGGTCCGGACGGTCGGTGCTCTACCGGCGCACCCCGCTCGGCGAGGCACTGGTCGCCGGTTCGGGCTGAGGGCTCGGAGCAGCACAGCAGCTCTACGACCAGCTCGTCCGACTCCCAGGCGTCATGCCGCATGTGTCTCTGCACTGCTCATACCTATGACCTGCAAGGGAGATCCCGCCGCTCCCGGCGACAACGAGTTCAAACGGTACCCGGGCTCTTCGCCATGACCCGTTCTCTGCGCACGCCATCGGGCAGGAGATCGCCCAGCTCACCAGTGTCTGCGAAGCCGTGGCGTTCGTAGAGAGCGATCGCCCTGGCGTTGTCCGGCATCACCGACAGACACAACGTCTTGGCGTGCCGTTCCACAGCCCACCTCTCCACCGCCCCGATCAAGAGGTCCCCCACTCCCTGGCCACGTGCCACGGGGCTGACCCACATCGAGATCAGCTCAACACTGGCGTCTTCCTCGGCCGGGACTCCGCTGGCCATCCCAACCGGATGACCGTTGAGGACGGCTACGACATCGCGCGCACCAGGAATCTCCAGGCGAGCACGCCAGCGTTCCTCTCGATCGCCGGCTCCCTTCCACTCCGCCAACGTCGATCCGAACGCGTAAGGCGCCTCCGCAAGTGCCGCCAGTCGCAGCTCCCGCCAGATCGGCCAGTCGTCTGACTCCAAAGTGCGCAGTTGAAGCATGATCCAGACCCTGCCCTGCCCGGGACACCAGCGGCAAGGCAATTATGGACACCACGAACAACGCGACCTGTCACAGGTGTGACCGGCTGGCAAACGTGACCGGCACTGCAAGTCTTCCCATCGACTGCGCTCACGCGGGCCGACCGATCCGGCGAACCGTCCCGACCAAAGCACTACAGCCGCCCGCCCGCCCCACGGAGCACGTCGCCGACGGTCTGGCAGGCGTCGACTCTGTGCCGTGCGCGGCGGGCGCGTTCATCCGGGTCTCGCACGAAGAGAGCCTGCCGTCCCGGGTGGTAGGTGCTGACCACCTTCAGACTCCGTTCACGGACGACTCCGGGGTGCGTCTTGAGCAGGCGGCGCCACACGTCCTGGGCTTCGCTGCCCTGGAGAAGCACGACCTCGGCCTTCGGCATCAACCCCAGCAGCTGCTTCAGGACCTCGACGCCGGCGTGAAGCTCGGCCGCCTTCGGCGGACGGTTGATGTACCAGGGGTAGGCGTTCCAGGGAGTGACGTCTCCCGGCGCGATCCCCGCCCCCTCGAAGAGCTGGACCTGAAGCTCCGCTGTCGGATCGTCGTTCTCCACGCACAGAAATCCGGAGCCGACACCCTGCTGCGTCTTGGGGCCCGGGTCCCGCAGGATCGACAGGGCGCGCGCCTCCACGCCCCCGTGCCAGGGGGCGACGTGCGGCATCCAGCCACGCCCGTCCCGGTCGCGCAAGGCGTCGACCATCTCGTTGATCGGACGTACGTGGGGGTCGTAGCGCCCCTGCTCCTGTTCCCTCCGGAACACCTCGTCATGCATTCGTCGCGTCATGTTTCCTCCACCACCGGCTCACCCCGTCGCGGGGACCCTACCGGGAGCGTCCGACACTGCAGACGGCTCGATCGACCCTGCCCACAGATGTCGGAGGACGAGCGGCGTAGGACGCGACGGAGGCTGCGGGCAGCTTCTGCTGACGATGGGAAGCCGTGAGCATCACAGATGAGCTGCATGCCGCCTGGCCGTGGCTCTTACGAGAACTGGGCCGAGGACTGTCAGATGCGCCTGGCACGATGCCTGGCATGAGCCCGACAGCAGAGCTGACACAGAGGACCCTGACCGCACGCGGCTTCCGCGGCTTCGTGCCGTTTCGTGAACTGCCCGACAGCAACGTCCCCACCGGGCACGGTATCTACGTGGTGATCCGCACGGGCACCTCGCACCCCTCGTTTCTCCCCTCCAGCCCTGCCGGACGCCTCAAGGGCCGCGACCCGTCCGTGACCGCCGACAAGCTCGGCGATGCCTGGGTCGACGGGGCAACGGTCGTGTACATCGGCAAGGCCGCCGGCCAGGCCGGACTGCATCAGCGGCTTGCCGACTACCGCCGCCACGGCACCGGTCTGCTGGCCGGCCATTGGGGCGGTCGCTACATCTGGCAGCTGGACGACGCGGACGCGCTGCTCGTCGCCTGGCAGCAGACGGCCGAGGAGGACGCGGGCGAGGCAGAGCAGAATCTGATCGACGAGTTCAAAAAACTCCACGGAGGAGCCCTGCCCTTCGCCAACCTCAGGAACAACGCCCGAAAGGCTCCGAGGGCGGACACCGACACCGACCAAGTCGGGTAGCCGGGTCACGGTGCCGTGACCCGGCTACCCGACTAATGCCACCAGAACGCCCACTCACAGTCAGTACAGGCCGGTGTAGCCCTGCCAGCCGGTGGCGATACGGACCTTCGTGCCGAAGGTGCCGGCCGATGTTCCGTTCCAGCGCCACAGGGCACCCCCACCGTCCCGGCCGACGAGGTCGGGGCGGCCGTCGCCGCTCAGATCACCGGCCACGGCCAGGGCGTCGACCCTGCCGCCGCCCGCGATCCGGACCCTCGCACCGAAGGCGCCCTTGCCGTTGCCGAGCCACCGCCACAGCACACCCGCGCGGTCCAGGCCGACCATGTCGCCGATCCCGTCGGCGTTCAGGTCACCGGCACCGACCAGCCGGGTGTAGCCACCCTGACGACGCAACGTGCCCTGACCATGCCCCTGAACGCTCGGTTGGCCAACTGAAGTGCCCCTCACCTTGTTGGCGGGTCGATTCCGGTCCTTCGTACGATCGGGAGGCCCAGGGACCGGGTGTGGCTGAAGCGCTCATGCCGTACGTGTGGCTTTGGCTGACAGACCGCTCAGTGCCCCGCGACGACGCGGCCACTCATTGGGAGCTTCCCGACCCGGTCGCGGCCGTCCGCCACGCCGTCGCCCACCCCGTCATCGCGCGGGCGGAATCGCCACCGCCGCCGACGTGACGGCCTGCTGCGCGCCGACGCGGTGGCCGCCGTGCATGGTCGGCACCGTTCTGCTGCGCAGCAGGAGAGCGGACCCGACCGGGGCTCAGACGAACAGACAGAGCGCTACGGCTGGAGCGTGCGTCCCCCTTTCGGTAGTCGGCTCGCGGCTGCCCCTTGCGTGATCAGCGACGAGCCTCCATTATCAGGAATCCTGATAATTTAAGTTTGCAGCGATGAGGTCCGAACATGTCATTCAGCCCCAGAATCCAGGCCAGAGCGGTTCAACTGTTGCTCGGCCGGATGATGAGCCGCGTACACAAGGATCTGCGCTTCACCGACATCCCGAAGCGCACGGAATCCATCCAGGTGGAGACCGGCGCCGGACTGGTGACGTGCACCGTCTACCGTCCGTCGGCCGCCACCGCAGCCCCTGCCCCCGTGTACGTCAACTTCCACGGCGGCGGGTTCGTGATCACCCGCCCCCAGCAGGACGACCACATCTGCCGCTACATAGCCGCCACGGCCGGATGCGTGGTGATCAACGTGGACTACGCCGTCGCCCCGCAGCGCCCGTACCCCGTACCCGTCATCCAGGCGTACGACGTCACCGCCTGGGTGACCGAGAACGGTACCGCCAACAACTGGGACGGTTCACGACTCGCGGTGGGCGGACACAGCGCCGGGGCCAACCTGACCGCCGCGGTCTGCCGCACCGCTCGGGACCGCGGCACCTTCACGCCCCGCCTCCAGATCATCGACTCGGCACCGCTCGACCAACTCGCCGACCCGGCCACCAAGCAGTCACCCATCGTCAAGCCCTTGCTCACCCCTCAGCTCATGCGGGTCTTCACCGCCGCCTACGTCCCGGACCCCGCCGACCTGACCCATCCGCTGGTGTCACCCGGACTCGCCGACGACCTCGCCGGGCTGCCGCCCGCCCTGGTCATCACCGCAGAGAACGACCGCCTGCGCGACGAGGGCGATACGTACGCCAAGGCCCTGGAAGCTGCCGGCGTTCCGGTCACCCACCGCTGCTTCGAGGGCGTCGACCACTACTTCACCCACACCGGCCCGGTACCGGCCGGGAAGGAAGCCATCGATCTGATGGCCACCACCCTGCGCACGGCTCTCACCGCCTGACCGCTGACAGGGGCCGACACTCCTTGTATGGGGAAGAGGGGCTGGATGAGCGTGGTGTGGGTGGCGACGTCGCCGGAATCGGGGCTGTTCCATCCGGTTGAGAGACGTTCAGGATTGAAGGATCAATCTGTCAGACCGCTTCAACGACCTGCGTTCCCGTGGTCAGGGGTACGTCGAGGTTCGATCGCCGGACAGGGAGTTCCCGGTGCTGATCCTGGCCTTCCGGGATGATCACGCGGTCGCCCATGGGCCCCAAGGTCGCCGTAAACAATGGTCTCGGGGATCGGGGGGCGGTCCCAGAGCGCGAGGATCTCGTTCGCCAGGGCGACGATCGCGCGCGTGTCCCGGTCCCCGTACGCCTTGATAGCGGCGGCCGACAGGCCGCGCGGGACAGCACCGGCGTCGAGCAGGACGCGCCAGTCCTCCGGCGTGAGTTCGAGGAACTCCAGCCCTGTCAGCCCGGCGATCTCCAGTGGATCGGCAAGCGTCCCGGCGTAGCAGGAGAGGGTACGCAGGCGTGGCAGCCCGACAACGGGTGCCAGGCTGAACGGTTCACCGTCCCAGACGCCGAGGCTCAGCGCCTCCAGTTCGGGGCGGGCTGCGGCCTCAATGCTCCTGACACTCCGGCGGTTGACCCGTGCCACGTAGGGGAGTTCGGCCCGACGGCGGCCGGAGTACCAGTCCCGCTCCGGATCCTGGACCAGGGCGGTGAGGGATTCGGCGAACAGATGGGCCCCGACGCTCTGCTCGTGGTCGAGCACGATGATCTGCCCGGTGTGGCCGCCCGGGCCTGGCGTCAGGTCGACGGCGACCTGATCCCCACCGCCGGTGTCGCCGATGACGATCCATCCGGGTGAGCCGACCAGATCCTGCACGGCGGCGTCAGGCCCGGTGACAGCCGCCTCCTTCGCCGCATGCTCCCAACGGAACGGGCGGCACGGTTTGTCAGCGATGGAGAGGTGGTCCAGGGAGCCCAGCTCGAAGCCAACCGCGCCGAAGACGCGCTCCGCCGCCTCGTAGTCGTCGCCCCAGTCCGCCCACCGCGCGCGAGTCACCCGGTAGAGCACCTTGATCTCCTCGGGCAGTGCCACTCCCAGGCGGGCATCCGCCGCGGCGATCTCCGCCTCGGTGGCGCCGATCGCCTCGGGTATCCGCTCCCGCAGGGTCCGTTCCAGCAGCGCCAGATCCACGGACGGAGCTGGCCCCGCCCCTGGCACGGCCTCGGGCAGGCGGCGCCACGGCTCGGGCACCGCCCCCTCGACCAGGAGCAGCGCCCCTGGGTGAGCGTTACCGAGGCCGGGATCCGCAGCGGGACTGGGATCGAACAGATGAAGCACAGCCTTCCCGCTCGGCTCGATCTCCACGGTGAACGTGATGTGGGCAGCTTCCGCCTCGGTGAGCGCGTTCCGCACCCGCTCGATCGCGTCGAACTCCTCCTGCATGTCCGACACCAGCAGGGCACGCCCGGGCTGCGGGCGCCGCTGCTGTACGGGCACGCTCCACGAGCCCCGACCGATACTCCCCGCCACGTTGCCGCCCGGCGCGGCGAGGGTCTCCGTGTGGGCTCCCCGCAGGAGCCGCAGCAGGGGCTCCCAGGTGGCGAAATCATGCAGCGAGGACAACGGAGGCCTCCGGCCGGTTCGGTGATCGACGGTGGTGATTATGTCTTGCGTCGCCGACAGCCTCGTCGGCTGGTGTTGTCCGCCAGCGACAGAGGAGTGCCCCTGGGCGGGGCGGGTTCGTCGCTGCCCTGCCGGGGGACGTCAACGCGCCTGGGAATACGGCTGACAGAGCAGGCCCAGAGAGCGCAAGGCGGCAGACCAACAAGCCGCCAGTCTTTCGCCATGCCATGAGCTTGCTGTGTCCTGTACACGAAGTGGCAGGTGCTGGTCAAAGGATGTCCAAGTGCGGGCCGCCCCTTCCTCCGCACGTGATCGGGTCCCTGCGACGGCTGTTACGGCTGTCTCAACGCCCGTTCTGGGAGGACCCGGTGTCAGCACCAATCCGTAGAAGACGATGGCTCACGATCTGCGCCATCACCGCCTCCGCCGCTCTCGTCGCGATACCCGCCGACGCCGCGCCCGGTGGGGGCGGCAGCCCTTTCGGGCCCCGCGTCCTCGGGCAACTCGCCGCGGATCGCGAGCAGTCGGTGGGTGCACTCACCCCCAGCCTGAAGGGCGATGACGGCGACGGCGACGACGGCAACGAGTCGGACGAGATAGCCGAGGGGGCGGACCAGTACGCCGAGGCCCGCACCTCGCCCGGCGTCGTCGCACCAGGCGCGTACGGCGCCGCCTGGCAGAGCCTCAGCAATCTCCCGTCCACCGGCAGCAGTTGGCGAAACGTCACCAACCTTCCCTACAACTCCGACGATCCGCGCTACCGGGACGTCGACTCCAACTCCAGTGGCGGCTCGGGCAACGTAACCGGCCGGATGGCCGCGATGGCCGCCGACGACGACGGGTACGTGTACGCCGGCAGCGCGGGCGGCGGGGTGTGGCGGTCCAGGTCGGGCGGAGGGCACTGGCACGCCATCAGCGATCGGCTGCCCGCTCAGTCGACCGGCGCGCTCGCCCTCGACTCGGCTGGGCGGCTGTGGCTGGGCACCGGCGAGGCGACGACCAACGCGGACGCCTACCTCGGCAGCGGCGTCTACGTCCTGGCCGACCCGCATCATGGCACATTCTCCTCCCGCGCCCGCGTCGGCGGCGACGAACTGGAGAGCACCACCGTCCACCAACTCCGCTTCGGCGGCGGCAAGGTGTGGGCGGCGACCAGCAAGGGCGTCTGGAGTCACTCCACAAAGACGCTGAAGGGTGCCTGGAAACTGGAGTTCGCTCCCAACCCCGAGTTCCTGCCGGGTGGTTCGGAGGCGGCCGACCCCGACGCCCCGTACAAGAACATCGCCAACGACATCGCCATCGACCCGAAGAATCCCAACGAGGTGGTCCTCGCGGTCGGCTGGCGCAGCGGTGACGACTACAACGGCTTCTACACCAAAGGCGCGGGCGGCACCTGGACCCGGATCACCAGCGGTCTGGGCGACCTCCCCGCCGATCCGGACGGCGTCGGCAACGTCACCTTCGCCCGCTCCGCCGACGGATCCCGCTACTACGCCATCGACCAGTCACCGGAGCAGCTGAACACCAACCCGGACAGCGGCCTGGAGGGCTTCTATGTCTCCAAGTCCGGCTCTCCGACCGGCCCTTGGACGAAGATCGCTGACTACCAGGGCCTGGCCGCCTCCGGTTCGGCGCTGACGTCCAGCGGCTACATGCCCGGTGTCCAGGCCTGGTACAACCAGTTCCTGACCGTGGATCCGAGTGACCCTCAGCATGTGTACGCGGGACTTGAGGAGGTCTACGAGTCCAAGGACGGCGGCGGCACCTGGTCGACCGTCGGCCCGTACTGGAACTTCGGCTTCTCCTGCTGGAGCATCGATCCGGCCAAGCAGTCCGGCGACTGCAACCAGACGACCCACTCCGACCAGCACGGCGTCGCCATCGGCCGCTATCACGGCAAGAGCTTCGTGTACGTCGGCAACGACGGCGGCGTCTACAAGCGCCCGCTCAACGGTCGGCAGGACACCTCCGGACACGCCACCGACTGGACCTCCCTCAACGACGGGACCATCGACACCCTTCAGTACTACTCGGTCGGCATCGGCAGGGACCTCGACCACGGCGGCGTCTCCGTCACCGGTGGCCTCCAGGACAACGGCCAGTCCGTCCTGCGCAGCAACGACCGGGTGATGGGCTCCAACTTCGGCGGAGACGGCGGCGACACCCTCACCGACCCAGCGAACGGCTGCAACATCGCCGAGGAGTACGTCTACCTCTCCATCCAGGTGACCCAGAACTGCGCCGTGAACGACGGCAGTTGGATCGACGACGCCTCCAAGGTCACGTCCTACAACGTCGCCCCGGCCGACAACGCCACCGGCGAGGCCCGCTTCATCGCCCCGCTCGCGGCCGACGCGAAGAGCCCCTCGACGTGGATCGCGGGCGGCCGTCACGTGTGGGTGCAGACCCACGGGTACGCCATCCGCAGCGGCGACGAATGGACCAGCGTGTACGACCTCGGAGCCGGCCACACCGCGACGGCCGTCGCGGCCTCCGGCGGCAAGGTCTACGCGGCCTGGTGCGGCCCCTGCAACAACCAGGGCTTCGCGCGCGGCATCGCCGTCGGCAACGCGGACGGCACCGGCTGGCACGACATCACGCTCCCCGTCGACGGGACCGTGCCCAACCGCTACCTCAGCGGCTTCGCCGTCGACCCGAAGAACGCCGACCACGTGTTCCTCACGGTCAACGGCTTCTCCCGGCAGTGGACCGAGGGTCCGGGTGCGGGCGTCGGCCATGTCTTCGAGTCCAAGGACGGCGGCACCACCTGGAAGGACATCTCGAAGAACTTCCCAGACGTGCCGGCCGACTCCGCCGTTGTCACGCCGAACGGCGGCCTCGCCGTCGGCACCGACCTCGGTGTCGTCTACCGCACCCCGGGCCGGACCAGCTGGCAGCGCGTCGGCGACCTCCCAGCTGTCGCCGTGCTCCAGCTGAAGCTCGGCCCCGACGGCAGCACCCTGTACGCGGCCACACACGGCCGCGGCATCTACTCGATCAAGGTGCGCGCCTTCGGCTGACGGTGACGACGAGGAGGGGTGGCCGGGCCGATCGCCGGGCCACCCCTCCTTCGCATACGGCACGTCACTCACGTCACCAAGGGCACGCTGACCCGTTCACCGCACGCTGCCAGGACGACCACTCCGGCGGCCATCGACACCCATTTGCACACAGGGGTGCCAACAGACGCGCGGTGTACGACGGCCGCAGGCTGATGGTGCGGAGCGGCCCGTAGACGTCGCCCCGGCCCGCCCCCGGACGCAGTTGCCGACGGGCTCGTAGGCGTACGCGATCAGGTTGTGGACAGAGTTTGCTGCTGCGTTGTCCAATGCCGAATGCCCGTCGAGAGCCCTCCGTCGTAGATCCTCAGCCGAGCCGAGCCGAGCCGAGTTCAGGTCAGGTCAGGTCAGGTCAGGTCAGGTCAGGTCAGGTCAGGTCAGGGTCTCAGCTGCGTAGAGGGCGCCGAGGGCTGCGGCAAGAATGCCGAGTGTGAGGCGCAGGGTCCGTTCGGGCAGGTGGGGTTGGAAGCGTGCTCCGAGGTAGCCGCCGAACAGTCCGCCGGTGCCGCAGGCGAGTCCGAGCCACCAGTGGGGGGCGACGTCACCGGAGCTCACCAGGGCCAGCAGTGCGTAGGCGGCGGCGCCGACGAGGGAGGTCGCGAATGTGGCGGCGAGCGCGGCCGGGGCGACGCGTGTGACGGGCAGACCTCGTCCGGCGAGGATCGGGCCGAGGAGGGAGCCGCCGCCGATGCCGTAGATGCCGCCGACCACTCCGACCGCCAGGGCGAGACCGGTGAGTGTGCGTGGTGGCAACTCGCCTGTGGACGGTTCCTGATGGTGTGCGCGGGTGAGGGTGCGTAGGCACAGCCACAGGCCGAGCGGGAGCAGCAGGGCGGCGATCAAGAGCCGGAAGACGCCTGGACCGGGGAGGGCGAAGACGCGGATGGCGGCGCCGAGCACGACGCCGGGCAGCGTGCCCAGCACCAGGCGTCGGGCCAGCTCCCCGTGCAGGGCGCCGTCGCGGCGGTAGCGCCACAGGGCGCCGGGTCCGGCGACGACGTTGAACAGCAGGTTGGTCGGGGTGACCGCAGGGCTGGGCACACCGAAGACGCTCAACTGGACGGGGAGGAGGAAGACGGCTCCGGACACGCCGACCGGTGCGGTCACGATCAGCAGGCCGACGGCCAGTCCTCCCACCAACGTCCAGTCCACCGGTGCCCCCGTTTCGCCCGCCCGGTCAGTATCAGCACCTCGGCTGCCGTGCGGGTGGCCTGCAACAAGATGTTCATGACGGCGGGAGCAGATGGACGCGTCCACGTCTTCGTTCGAGGGGATAGTGCTCGGGGCGCAGGAGTTGTCTCTGGCTCGGCAGGTGATCCGCTGGTCCTGGGGTTATCGCCCATGACGCGGTCCATGCCGGTCAAGTCGTGTGTCATCCCGTCACTTCCGCGGCGACGCCCGGCTGCGGCCGGGTCCGCATGCCCCAGCGGGCAAGAGACGGACCGGCAGCGCCCAGCGCTGCGAAGAACAACGCCAGCAGCAGCCAGCCCGCCGTGCCGAGCCCCAGCACCACCGTGGTGAGGATCGCGGGGGCAAGAGCCTGGCCCGCTCTGAAGCCGAGACCGAGGACACCTTGGTACTGGCCCTGGGCGTGGTCGGGGGCAAGCCCGAAGCCCAGGGCGAAGCCCGCCGAGGATTCCCAGACCTCTGCCAGGCTATGGACGAAGATCGCTGCCAGGACCAGTCCCGCTGCCGCCCAGACCGGGGTGTACGCCGCCAGCGCCATCATCGGGCAGCTGACGAGGAAGAGCAGCCCCGCGTTACGGAACGCCCTGCCGCCGTCGTGCGGGGTTTCGACACGGGAGCCGATCCTGGTCTGCATCAGTACGCAGAAGGCGGCATTGACGGCGAACAGCACGGCCACCGTCCAGCGCGGCGCTTCGGTGTGTTCGGAGATCCAGATCGGCAGGAGCAGGGAGACCACCGGGTACTGCAGTCCCATGGCCCCGTAGAGGGCGGTGAACGTCAGGAACGGGCGGTCCCTGAAAGCGAGCCAGCGACGCTGCTGGGGCGGTGCTGCCAGCACCGGGTAGCGGGGCAGCAGGAGCAGAAGCACCGCGCACAGGGCGAAGCTCGCCGCGTTGCCGAGGATCAGCGTGACGTAGGCGCCGCGGGTGTCCCCGGCCAGCGCCAGCCCCGCACCCACCGTTCCGAGGATGACGCCCAGGTTGACGAAGGTGCGCAACTTCGCCCGGAACAGCGCAGGGCGATCACCCCCGACCCGAACCACCAGTGCGCCCCAGGCCGCCCCACCAGCCGCCGCGGCGATCTGGTCGACCGTCGCGATGATCGTGAGCGCGGCCCAGCTCTCGACGAGGACAAGGGCCGCCATCGACATCGCCTGGACCGCGAGGGCCAGCATCATGATCGTGCGCGCTCCGCGCCGGTCGGCCAGATGCCCTCCGGGTATCCCAGCGCACAAGCCGATCACTCCGGCGATGGTGAGCGCGGCGCCGACCTGAACCGCGGGCAGGCCCACGACCAGGGTGAAATAGAGCGCCGACGCCGCATTGAACAGACCGTTGCCGACCCGGTTGACGAAACTGGCGGCGATCAGCACACGCTCCGGCCTGCTGTCCCCCACCATGCGGCCTATTCGGCCCACCAGGCTGCCCTTGATCATGGATGGCAGGCTAACAGCGGGCTCAGAATCCGCCGCAGTCGTACCAAGACGCGCGTGACCTGCTTGCGGAGCCGGACCCGACGACGAGTGCCTCACTCCCCGAAGGGCTTGTCGGCAAACGATCATCCGCTGGGCGCTGATCGGCAGCATGGTTCGTCGTCTCACCCGGGGCCGACCAGCACAACGGCCAGGTCCTCGCTCCCTGTCGTATAGCCCCAATCCATGACGGGACCGTACGAGTGGAATGGTTGGATAAGAGTATGGACAACGGCGGCCACCTGGAATCAGGCCTTTCCAAGAGCGTCTGGAGCGACGCCGACTTCTCGGAGATGGGCTGGCACGACGCCACCATCCACGGACTGTCCGTGCAGCCGACCGACGACATCCTGCCGCGCCTTCTCCTCGATCTCGACTACATCGTCCGCTGGGTCCACCCGGTCCCACCGGCGACACATTTCTCCTTCTGGACTGCCCCGGCGACGCTCGTCTTCGAAGACGTTTGGGACCTTGAGGGAGACCTCGACTTCAAGGGCACGAGCCCGGACCTGGAGATCGATGGCGTGCACCGACTGGTGCCGGACGACGGACGGCAAGACCTTCCGCTCTGGCACATCGAAGGCCATGCGTTCGACTTGAAGTTCCGCGCATCCGGCTACCGCCAGTACTTCCGGAAAGCTCCGACGCTCATATCTCGACAGGCACTGCCCCACGGGGAGCGGGGTGGGTGCGCTTTCACCGAGGTCGGCTTCTGCTGACGCACCGGCTCCGCTCGCACGGCCTGCCCCTCGGCCTCGATCTGTCCGTCGCCCGGTTCCTGGATCTGCGCCGCGCGGAAGACACCCCGCAGGCCGCGGACCTCGACCACGACTTCCCCGCCCCCATCTCCCGCACCCGAGGGATGCCTGTACAGGGCTGTTGCAGAGTCTGACGATCTTGAATCGTTGCTGGTCAGGTCTGCCCGAGGAGGTAGAACGGGCGGCGGAAGAGCGCGTAGGACATCTCGCGGATCCCGGCGGCGATGTCGGTGTGGACTGCCGCTCGCAGGACGTTGATCGCGAAGCTGCGGAGCGGGGCCATGTTCTGCGGCACGTATCCGGTGCGGATCTTCGAGGCGCCTCCGGCGAAGGTGGTGTCGCCGACGAAGTGGAGCCACGCTGGTCCCGGTCAGGCTGCCGGGGCGGTCAGGGCGGTCTTGGCAGCCAGTCGGAAATTCCTGATCATCGGATTCGGGTCGCCCTTGCGGCTGACCAGGACGACCTGGCTGGGGGGAGCATCCTCGATCGGGACGGTGACGAGGTCGGGTCGCAGTGAGCTACGCCGATCGCCGACCGGCAGCACGGCGATCGCCCTGCCGCTCGCGACGAGTTCGAGCTTGTCCTCGTAGCTCTCGACCGGCGGCACGCCGGCCCCGAGGATCCGGTAGGAAGTCCAGTCGGGGGTCTCGAACGCGCACGGCGCCTCCTCCTCGCCGGCCAGTTCCTCCGCAGTCACCGACGCGCGGTCGGCCAAGGGATGGCCGTGCGGGACCGCGAGCATCCGGGGCTCCTCGTACAGCGGGGTGGTGAACACGTCGGCGGCGGCGAACGGCAGCGGGGCCCGTGCGATCAGGGCGTCGACGCGCTTGTCGGACAGCGCCCCGACGTCGCGGCAGCTCAGGTACCGGGTGGCGACCTCTGCGGCCGGATGCCGACGGCGCAGTTCCCGTACGGCGGCAGTGATCACCAGGTCTTCGACGTAGCCGATGGCGATGCGTTCGGTCTCGGCTTGTTCACGCACGGCCAGCTCGGCCTGGCGGGCGGCCCTCAGCAGGGCCTGGGCCCGGGGGAGGAAGCTCTGGCCGGCCGGCGTGAGCCGGGCGCCCTGGGGTGTGCGGTCCAGCAGCCGTGCGCCGAGATGCCTCTCGAGCCGTTGGATCTGGCGGCTCAGCGCCGGCTGGGCCACGTGCAGGTCGGCGGCGGCCCGGCCGAAGTGCTGGTGCGCCGCCACCACGGTGAAGTAGCGCACCAGCCGCAGTTCCAGGTCCTGTCCGAGATCGTTCACCCGTCCAGCGTACGTGTCATGCCGTTTCGGAATGATCGGGTTGCCGAACCGGTCTTGGACGGCCGTGCCGTCCTGGGCCTTGACTGAAGGAGCAACGATTCCCCAGGAAAGCGACAGGCGCGATGAAGGCGATCCAGTTCCATGAAGCGGGCGGGCCGGAAGTTCTGCGGTACGACGAGGTGCCGGTTCCCGAGATCGGCCCGGGCGAGGTGCTTGTCCGGGTGCACGCTGTGGGCATCAACCCGCCGGACTGGTACCTGCGGGAGGGGATGAAGGTCATGCCGACCGAGATGAGGCCGACGCTGGAGTTCCCCCTGATCCCCGGAACGGACATGTCGGGCGTGGTTCAGGCGGTCGCTCCGGACGTGCTGGGGTTCGCCGTCGGTGACGAGGTCTTCGGCATGCTGCGGTTCCCCGGATTCGACGGCCGGACGTACGCCGAGTACGTGGCCGCGCCGGCTTCGGACCTGGCTCACAAGCCGACCGGCATCGACCATGTGCAGGCGGCCGGGGCACCGATGGCCGTGCTGACGGCCTGGCAGTACCTGGTTAATCTCGGCCATGACGTGCCGTCTCCTTTCACCGGCCAGGTGCACCAGCCGGTGCCGATCACGCCAGGGATGACCGTGCTGGTCAACGGGGCCGCCGGTGGAGTGGGCCACTTCGCCGTGCAGCTGGCGAAATGGAAGGGGGCACACGTGATCGCGGTGGCCTCGGGCCGGCACGAGCAGTTCCTGCGCAAGCTCGGCGCCGACGAGTTCATCGACTACACCACGACGCGGGCCGCGGACGAGGTCAGTGGTGTGGACCTGGTGATCGACACCGTCGGGGGCCCGGACAGCTCACGCTTTCTGACCGTGCTCAAGCACGGCGGCACCATGCTTCCGGTGTTCTTCGCCGAGTACGACCCGGAAGAGACGGCGAGTCTGGGCATCACGGTCTCGAACATTCAGGTGCGTTCCAACGGTCCCCAGCTCGCCGAGATCGGGCGCCTGTTCGGCGAGGGCAGGCTCCAGGTCGGGGTGGACAGCACTTACCCGCTGCCCGAAGCGGGCAACGCACACAGGCGAGCCGCGCAGGGCCACATCCAGGGCAAGATCGTGCTGACGGTGGTCTCGTGATCGCCGAACTCCAGCAGGCGGTGGCGAAGTACGCCCACGCCCTGGACGAGCTGAATGTGCCCGGGCTGGAAGCGGTCCTGACCGAAGACACCACCTGGACCTTCACGATGCCGGAAAGGGAGTGCTCGGCCCGGTCGCCGGACGCGCGGCGGTGCTCGACTTCGTCCGTGACGGGCACACGGTCCAGACCGGAAGGGTGCGGCGCCACCTGTCCAATGCCGTGGTCACGACGACGGACGCCACCACCGCTGAGGTGCGGGCCTGTCTGGTGCAGACGAGGAACACCGGCGAGAGCAGCCAGATGATCTCGACCGGGGTCTACACGTTCGGCCTGCGCCGGTCCGACGGTGGGTGGCGGATCGCCGAACTCACCCTGACGCTGGACAACGCCTTCTAGTAGGACTCCGTTAGGTTGCTCTGGCTCTTGGGTTTGGGCTGGTGGCGGAGGTTCTGGGCAGGGGGCGGTGGCAGGTGGTGCAGGTGCCGGTCCAGCAGTTCAGCAGGTCCTGGATGGTGTCGAGGATCTGGTAGAGGGTGAGTCCGCTGTATCGGCTTTTGGGGCCAGGCGCTGTTCGGTGAGGAAGGCGTGGGCGGCGGTGACCAGGGTGACGTGGTGGTGCCACCCTGCCCAGGAACGTCCTTCGAAGTGGTCCAGGCCGAGGCCGTGCTTGAGTTCCCGGTAGTCGTGCTCGATGCGCCAGCGGATCTTGGCGAGGCGGACCAGTTCGGCCACCGGGGTGCCGGCGGGCAGGTTCGACAGCCAGTAGTCGGTGGGTGCTTCGGCGCCTTCGGGCCATTCGGCCAGCAGCGTGACCTCGGGCAGGACACCGTCCCACGAGCCCTCCTGCGCGCTCGCGGCGGCCTGGGCCAGACGGCGGGCCCTGACTCCGGCCGGCCGCACCCGCAGTGCCAGGAAGCGTGAGCGCATCGGTCCGCGGGAGCCTTCCCGCCAGGTCACCTCGGTGAACGCCTCGCGCCCGTGACCAGCGGCCAGAACGGACACGGAGGACGGCTTGTCCCGGTAGCGGGGCTGCGGCTTGCGGCCGTTGCCCGACCACGGCGGCGTGACCGGCTCGGCGTCGCAGCAGTGGACGGTGACATCCGAACGGACTGCCACGACATATCCGATGCCCCGGCTGTCCAGGCCGTCGCGGAAGTCGGCGTTCTGCCCGTAGCCGGCGTCGGCCACCACCACCGGCGGCACCAGACCCCACCCGGCCAGCTCATCGAGGGTGTCCAGGGCCAGGCGCCACTTCTCCCGGTGCCCGACCTCATCGGGCACCTGGCAGCGACGCCGGCGTTCGGTATCGCTGTCCCACTCCTTCGGCAGGAACAGCCGCCACTGAAGCGGGACGGAGGCGGTATCGGTGACCGCGTGCACGCTGACCGCCACCTGACAGTTCGCCTGTTTGCCCAGGGCCCCGCAGTACTGATGGGCCACGGCGACCGACATCTTCCCGTCCTTGGGAAACGACACGTCGTCGATGGCCCAGGCATCCGGGCCGATCAGCGGCACTATCCGCTGCGCGATCCGCCGCCGCACCGGCACCGGATCCCAGGTCGACTGGTTCACGAACTGCTGCAGGTTCTGCTCGTTGCCGTCCGGCAGCCGCGCAGCCATGGCCTGGATGGACTTGCGGCGGCCGTCCACCATCAGTCCCCGCAGATAACAGTCACCCTTGGCCCGCTGGTCCTTCCGCGGCACCGAAGAGAACACATCAGCCACGAACAACGCCAACTTCGCCCGAGCACGGTTCACTTCATGTGCGTCCACACACCCACCATGCCGCTGAACACCACCGACAGAAAGACCTAACGGAGTCCTACTAGGGCGGGGCCGGGCAGTGTGTCCGGCGAATCATCGGTGCCCGTCGGCGGCACTCGGTCTCCGAATCTGCGGACGACCACCAGCGCGGCCTTCCGCGGGGACCCGGTCAGCCGCTGGCGCCACCCATGCGCCCGGAGCGCGTCAGAAGCGATCTGGCTCCCGGTGTTGTGCCGCTGTTGGGGCAGGAGCCCTGACCTCGCGCGGTTCCCTGCCGGAGGCTGCCACTCCTCAGCGCGCGACGGGGGCGTCCTGCGCGGGCCGGGGGCAGGGACCGTCGTCGGCCGAGGACGGGACGACGGCCCTCTCCCCTGCCGGTACGTGCGGGAGGACAACCCGCTACATTCGGCCGGACACACCAGCCGAACACACCGGGGGGTTCCATGATTCGATCGCTCCTACGACGTCGACAGGCGCTCTCGGGCCTCCCCGTCCCGGACGCGTGCACGCCCGGCCGGCACGCCCTGGCCACCCGGCACCTGCTGCTCTACACCCCGGTGACCCGGCTGGACGCGTTGGCGGCGATCGCTGCGGGCGCGGACCCCGAGGCCCAGCGCTGGCAGGGGAACCAGGCCGACCAGATCGTACCGGACCCCGACATCAGACGGGCCCTGCTGCGCCTGGGCCCCGCCGGCGCCACCCCCCGTTGGTTCTTCAAGTCCAACCCCGAGCTGGCCGAGCCCTTCGAACCCACCCCCGAGACGCCCGAGTTCATGGTCTGCATACGCCGCGACACCGGGCTCTACGCCGGGTGCCTCGACATCGACCGCGACGGGGGTGAGATCGGCGGCAATCTCGCCCCCGACCATCGAGGCCAGGGCCTCGGCGCTGAACTGTTCCTGGCGGGTGTGGAGTTCGCCCATAGCCACGCCGGTCTGCCGACGGTACGGGCGGGCACGGCGACGGCGAACCTCGCGTGCCGAGGCGCCCTGGAACGCGCCGGCTTCGTCCCGGCCCCCGGCCCGGCCCGCCACACCCTGCAGGACGGCCGGGAGCTGGACACCGTCTGGTACCAGCACGAGGGCGCCGCATCGACATGTGCGAGGCCTTGAGACAGGAGTGGAGGGGGGAAGGAGTGAGTCCGCCGTCGGAACTCGGCCGTGTCCAGCCCGAACCCGACAGAAGCGGGCAGGGACACGGTCAGCCAAGGCCCGCGGAAGGTTCTGCCGCTCGTCGAGGGCGGCCGGACACTCCCGAGCATCCCGGTTGCGTCTCCCCCGCCGACGGCGTCATCAGCCGTTGCCGGCAGCCGTGCTCGGTTGCCTGTAGGGCCGCACGGCGCGGCGCGCTATGGCGAAACGGTGTGTCTCCGACGGGCCGTCGTAGATCCGGAACGGCCGCACCTCCCGGTACAGGCGGGCCAGCGGAGCGTCGGCGGCCGAGATACCGAGGGCTCCGCAGATCTGCACCGCCCGGTCGACCACGCGGTTGACCGCCTCGGCCACGAAGGTCTTGGACACCGAGGTGAGCTGTGAGGCGGTGGCGGAACCGGTGTCCAACGCCCAGGCGGTACGCAGGATCAGGGCGCGGCTCGCCTCGATGTCGATCTCGGAGTCGGCCAGCATCTGCTGGACCATGCCGAGGTCGCCCAGCGCGGAGCCGAACGCCATCCGGGTCCCCGCCCGCTCCAGCGCGACGTCCTGGGCGCGGCGGGCCGCCCCCAGCCAGCGCATGCAGTGGGTCGTCCGGGCGGGACCGAGCCTGACCTGGGCGCCCTCGAAACCGTGGTCCACCTCGCCGAGCACCTGCTCCTCCCCCACCACGCACTCCTCGAAGACGATCTCGCTGTGCCCGGCGAAGAGCGACTCGTCGAGGGTTTCGATGTTCCGCACGAGGCGCATGCCGGGAGTGCCGGCGTCGACCAGGAACATGGTGGCGCCACCCGGGTCGCCGGGGCCGCCGGAGGTCCGGGCCATGACGATGGCGAAGCCGGCTCCGTGTGCGCCGGTGATGAACCACTTGTGCCCGTCGAGGCGCCAGCCGCCGGGAACCCGGGTCGCGGTGGTCCGCAGGGAGCGGGGATCGGCGCCCGCTCCCGGAGCCGGTTCGGTCATGGCGAAGCAGGACCGTGTCTCGCCCGCGGCGAGCGGGCGCAGGTACTTCTGCTTCTGTTCCTCGGTGGCCACCTTCTCCAGCAGATGCGTGTTGCCCTCGTCCGGGGCAGCGCAGTTCAGTGCCAGCGGCCCGAGCAGCGAGTAGCCCGCCGCTTCGAACACGACCGCCTGCCCGCGCAGGTCCAGTCCGTGTCCGCCCCAGCGCGTCGGTACGTGCGGGGCGAAGACGCCTGCCTCGCGGGCGGCTTTCTGCAGGGTCTCCCGGAGTGCCTCGGGGGCGTCGTGCACCGACCCGCCGCACTCGCGCTCGGCCGGGATGACCACCTCGCGCACGAACTCGGCCGTCGACGCGGCGAGTTGGGCGACTGCCGGATCGACATCGAACTGGATGGGCACGGGGCCTCCCGCCGACGGGCGTACGGGCATCGGGTCCCGTCGCGTTCTAGAAACTGTATAGCGTCTTTAGTATCTTGCCGGGAAGCCTCCGGCGACGGGAAGCACCCTGAGACCGGACGTCGACAGGAGAAGCACCCATGAGCGCGCCCGTCAGCACTGACCCGGTCCGGATCGTCCACCATCCCGACGGGGTCGTCGAGCTGAGGCTGGACGACCCCGGGCGGGGAAACGCCCTGGACCTCAGGACCGCCGAGGCACTGCGGGACGCGGCCCGCGCGGTGGCCGCGGACCCGCGAGGCGCGGTCCTGCTGCGGGCGGCGGGCGGGAACTTCTGCGTGGGCGGTGACCTGCGCGCCTTCGCCGGTCGCGGCACGGAGACCGGCACCTACGTGCACGCCGTGGCGAGCGCCGCGCACGCCGCGATACAGGCCCTGTACGAGCTGCCGGTGCCGTTGGTGACCGCCGTGCGCGGCGCGGCGGCCGGTGGCGGAGTCGGTCTCGCCCTGGTGGGCGACATCGTCCTGGCGGCCCGGTCCGCGCGGTTCCGGCTGGCATACACGGCGATCGGGCTCACGCCGGACTGCGGCGCGTCATGGTTCCTGCCACGACTGGTGGGCCCTCGCCGGGCGGCGGACCTGATCCTGACCAACCGGGTCCTGACCGGCGACGACGCCGAACGGTGGGGCCTGGTCTCCCGGTGCGTGGACGACGAGGAACTGGACGGGGCGGCACACCGGAGTGCGGCCGATCTGGCCGCCGGCGCCACCGGCGCGCTGCGCGCCGCGAAGCACCTGCTGCGCACGGACGCCGGTGACGGACTGCGCAGCCATCTCGCCGAGGAGGCGCGGTCGATCGCCGCCCTGACGGACGGCCGGGAGGCACAGGACCGCATGGCGTCGTTCCTCGCCGCGCGGGGCCGCCCCACGGCGGGCGACGGCCGGGCGGGAGCGAGGGAACCGGAAAGTGTTTCTTGAGTCCCTCTTCACTAACAGGCCTGTCTGGGCGTAACCTCCGGGCAACACAGATCCGAGGAACCGGTCACCACAGAACCGGGGAAAAGGTGTGGCGATGCAATCTGCTGCCGTGGACCTTCCGGACGCACCCGACGAGCCCCTCACCGAGGCCGTCGTCGACCTCGTTCTGCGTGGCATGTGGCGCGGCCGGCCGGAGGCCGAGCACCGTCCGCTGGTCGACGCCGGGCTGGCGATGGTGAAGGGGCCGGTGGTGCTGCCGACCGAGCGGGCCAAGGCCGCCGCCGCGCAGCTCCTGCGGGTTCCCGCCGGCTCCGAGCGGGAGGAGCGCATCACCGCGGCGTACGAGGCGTTCCTGCCGGTCAACCGGAAGATCCGCGACGTCTGCACGGCATGGCAGTGCCGTCCCGACGGCAGCGCGAACGACCACTCCGACGACGTCTACGACGCCGGGGTGCGCGAGTCGCTGGAAGACGTGCACGAGGCCATTCAGCCCGTGCTGCGCCGGCTGGACCCGGTGCTCGCGGGCAGCGGGCGGTACCTGACGGCCCTGGAGGAGGCACTGGACCGCTTCGACGACGGCGCGCCGGCCTGGCTGGCCTCGCCGCTGTGCGACTCGTACCACACCGTGTGGATGCGGCTCCATCAGGAACTGCTGCTCGTCCTGGGCATCAGCCGGGCCGAGGACGAGGCCCGCGAAGAGGAACTGGTCACAGGGAGCCGGGGTTGAGCGTCACCGACCGCGAGGCCGGCCCGCTCGCACCGGCCGAGGCACCCTCCGGAGCCCCCGGCCGGGTTCTGGTGCCCTTCGGGCAGGGGCGGAGCCGGGGCCTCGACGCCGACGAGCTGGGCGCGCACGGCGCGGCGATGGACCGGCTGGTGGCCCTGGGGCTGCCGGTCGTGCCGGGGCTCACCGTGCCCGCCGGCGCGGCCGCGTCACTGTGCGGGACCGACACCGCCGAAGCCGCCGTGGCCCTGGTCGAACAGCTCGCGGGGCGGCGCATCGGCGACACGGCCCGACCGCTGCTGCTGCGCCTGTCGGCGAGCGCGCCGACCGAGATCGCCGGACTGCCGCCCGACCTGGCCTGTCTCGGCGCCGCACCCGCCCTCGCCGACGACCTGTGCGCCGTCATCGGAAGCGAGGACGCGCTGTACGAGGTGTGGGCCGGCACCATGCGCATGATCGCCGAGTACGCCCTCGGCGTGCCCGGCGCGCTGCTTGACGACGCCCTCCTGGACGCGCCCGGGCCGCGCGTGCGGACGGAGGTGCTGCTGTCCCTGGTGGCGAAGCACGGCTCCCGACCCTTCCCCGACGACCCGGCGCAGCAGCTCGCGCTGGCCGCCCGCGCCCTCCTGGGCCGGTGGGACTCGCCGCGTGCGAGACGGTCCCGCCGGTCCCAGCGGCTGCCCGCCGAGCTGGCCGTCGCCCTGCATGTGCAGGCCCTGCGCATCGGCCCGGCGGACCGCTCGGGCTACGGCACGGCCGTCAGCCGCGATCCCGAGACCGGCCGTCCCACTCCCCGGGGCTCCTTCTTCCGGGGCGTGCGCCGCAGCGCCCCACCACCGCACACCGGTGAACCGCTGGACCGGCTCACGGGCGGCACCGCGCTGCTGGAGCACTCCCTGCTCACCCTGGAGCGCCATCTGCGCGCGCCGGTGTCGGTCGACTTCGAGGTGCGCGACGACGAGATCTCCCTGCTCGCCGCCTCGGCGCAGCCCCGCCCGCCGCTCCGCGCCTCGGTCTGTCTGGCCGCGGACCTGGCCCGGGACGGGGCGATCGCCCACGAGGAGGCCGTACGGCGGATCACTCCCGCACAGGTGCAGGAACTGCTGCACCCCCGGCTCCGGCTGACCGGCGGGGAGGAACTCCTGGTGCAGGCCCTGCCCGCCTCGCCCGGGGCGGCGACCGGAGCGGTCGCGCTGTCCAGTGAGCGTGCCCTCGAACTGGCCGCGAACGGCACGCGGGTCGTGCTCGTGGCCGCCGAGACGAGCCCGGCGGACGTCCCCGGGATGCTGGCCTCCGTCGCCGTGCTGACCGGCAGCGGCGGCATCGCCTCGCACGCCGCCGTGGTGGCGCGGGGCGCGGGCAAGCCCGCGGTGTGCGGCGCCGAGGGGCTGCGCGTGGACCCGGCCGCCGGGACGGTCCGCTTCGGGGAACGGGTGGTCCGCGAGGGCGACCCGGTCTCGCTGGACGGCCGTACCGGCGCCGTCTACGCGGGGACGCTGAGCGTCAGCGTCGCCGGACCGCCGCCCGAACTGTCCACCCTTCTGGAGTGGGCGGACGACACACGCCGGCTGGGCGTGCGGGCCAACGCCGACACGGCCGCCGAGGTGGAGACGGCTCTCGCCCTGGGCGCGGAGGGTGTCGGGCTGTGCCGTACGGAACACCAGTTCCTCGGCGAGCGGCTGCCGCTGATCCGCCGGGTGCTTCTGGCCGCCGACCCGGCCGCCCGCGACGAGGCGCTGCGCGCGCTGGAGCACGCCCAGCACGAGGACTTCACGGCGCTGCTGACCGCCGTGGGAGACCGTCCGGTGACCGTGCGTCTGCTGGACGCCCCGTTGCACGAGTTCCTGCCCGCCCCCGGGCAGGCCCTGGACGCGGCCGAGGAGCAGCGTGCCGACGCCCTGCGCGAGGCGAACCCGATGCTCGGGCTGCGCGGAGTGCGGCTGGCGCTGCTGCACGAACGGCTCTACCCGGCGCAGGCCGAGGCGCTGTTCACCGCCTGGGCCGAGGTCGCCGCCACCGGGATCCGGCCCGAGTTGGAGGTGATGATCCCGCTCGTCAGCCTGCCGGAGGAACTGGCCGCCGCGTCCGCGTACGTACGTGATGCCGCCGACACGGTCGCTTCCCGCACCGGGGTCGAGGTCCCGTACCGGCTCGGCACGATGATCGAGACCCCTCGGGCCGCGCTGCTGGCGGGCGAACTCGCCGAGCACGCCGAGTTCTTCTCCTTCGGCACCAACGACCTCACCCAGCTCACCTACGGGTTCTCCCGGGACGACGTCGAGCGCCAGGTCCTCGCCGACTACCAGGAGCGCGGGTTCCTGACCGCCAGTCCGTTCGCCCGGCTCGATCCGCACGGAGTGGGTGCACTGATCTCCCTGGCGGTCGATCGGGCACGGGAGGTGCGGCCCGGCATCAAGCTGGGCGTGTGCGGTGAGCACGGCGGGGACCCCGAGTCGATCGCCTTCTGCGACGGCCTCGGTCTCGACTACGTCTCCTGTTCCGCGCACCGGGTGCCGGTGGCCCGGATGGCGGCCGCGCACAGTGCCCTGCGGGAGCGGGACGACGACAGCGGGAGCGCACGATGACAAGCACCGTGACCGACGGCACCGCCCTGTCGGACACCGAACTGGAGGATCTGCGCCAGACCGTCCGGTCGGTGTGCGCGGACGCCGGCGGCACCACCGCGGTACGCCGGCTGCCCGAGGAGGCCTCAGGCATCGACGCCGACCTGTGGGAGGCCCTCGGCCGGCAGGTCGGCCTTGCGGGACTCGGTCTGCCCGAGTCCGCGGGCGGCATCGGCGGCCTCGCCGAGATCGCCGTCGTCTGCGAGGAGCTGGGCAGGACGCTGGCACCGGTACCGCTGCTGTCCTCCACCGTGCTGGCCGGGCAGGTGCTGGCCGGCTGCGGCACGGCCGACAAGGCACTGGCCGGGCTGGCCGGCGGGACCGTGCACGCCCTGGCGGTGGCCGCGCCCGACGGGACCTGGCGGGCCGACGCCGTGCCGGTGGCCGTCTCCTGGCAGGGCGGCGTCCCGCTGCTTGACGGCACCGCGCCGTTCGTCCTCGACGGCGCCGACGCCGAGGCGCTCGTGGTGGCCGCAGCCGGAACCGACGGCGTCGACCTCTTCCTGGTCGACCCGCGCGAGCCGGGGGTCACCGTGCGCCGGGTACCCACCCTGGACCTCAGCCGGGGCCAGGCGGTGGTCGCCCTCTCCGGTGCCCGGGCCCGGACACTGACCGCCGGCGGTGAGGGGGCGGATGTCGTCTCCCGCGCCCTGGACGTGGCGCTGGTGGCGCTGGCCGCCGAGCAACTGGGCGGAGCTCAGGCCGCGTTGGACATGACGGTGGCCCATGTGCGCGACCGTACCCAGTTCGGCAGGGCGATCGGCGGCTTCCAGGCGGTCAAGCACGCCTGCGCCGACATGCTGCTCCAGGTGGAGGCCGCACGGTCGGCCGTGGTGCGCGCGGTCCGGACGGACGGCTCGCCGGACGCGCTGGCCGAGGCGGCTGCGGTCGCCCAGGTGTGGTGCGGGGAGGCGTTCGTCTCCGTCGCCGCCGAGTGCGTGCAGTTCCACGGCGGGATGGGCTTCACCTGGGAACACGACGCGCACCTGTACTTCCGGCGCGCCCAGTCCGACGCGGTCCTGCTGGGCGGCGCGGCACACCACCGGGAACGGCTGGCCGGCCTGCTGGGCTGGTGACGTGGCAGGAAGGAGGGACGGAACATGACCACCAGGCTCATCGACGAGTCGCTGTTCGAGGACGGGAACCGGGAGAACCTGGAGCGCTCGGAGTTCGACGGCGCAGACCCACCGCGTCTCGCGGGCGCCCGCTGCACCGCATGCGGCACCGTCGTCTTCCCCCGGCAGGACTCGTGTCCCCGGTGCTCGGGCGGAGCGATGTCCGCGCGGGCACTGCCGGTGAGCGGGCACGTGTGGTCGTGGACGCTCCAGGTGTTCCCGCCGAAACCGCCGTACCGGACTCCGCCCGACGGCCACCGGCCGTACCACGTGGGCTATGTGGACCTCGGCGAGGTCCTGGTCGAGTCGCTGCTGGCTGTGCCCCGCGCCGAGATCCGGATCGGTCTGCCGGTCCGGCTGACCACGGTGCCCGCCTACCGGGACGAGGACGGGACCGACGTGGTGACCTTCGCGTTCCGGCCCGAGGAGTTCCGGCCGGAGCGGGAGGGGGAGCGATGAGCCGGCGCGACGAGGTGTACGTGGTCGGATGCGGCATGCACCCCTTCGGCCGCGACGAGAGCGTCACCGGAATGGACATGGCCGAGCGTGCGGTGCGCGAGGCGCTCGCCGACGCCGGTGTCGGCTGGGAGCACATCGGCTACGCGGCCGGCGGCTCCGACGTGTCCGGCAAGCCCGACACGCTGGTGGGCCGGCTGGGTCTGACCGGTGTGCCGTTCGTCAACGTGCAGAACGGCTGCGCGACCGGTGCCTCCACCGTGCTCTCGGTGGCCAACGCACTGCGCGCGGGCGAGGCCTCGCTGGGTGTTGCGGTGGGCTTCGACAAGCACGAGCGGGGCGCGTTCCACGTCTCCGCGGCCCGCTACGGCCTGGGCGACTGGTACGCCGAGACCGGCATGATGCTCACGACCCAGTTCTTCGCGCTGAAGACGCAGCGGTACCTGTACGAACACGGGATCTCGCACCGCGCACTGGCGATGGTGGCGGCACGGGCCTTCCGCAACGGCTCGCACCACCCCCTGGCCTGGCGGCGCAAGCCGCTGACGGAGCAGGAGATCCTGGACTCCGCCGAGGTCAGTCCCCCGCTCACCCAGTACATGTTCTGTTCGCCCGGGCAGGGCGCTGCGGCCCTGGTCCTCGCACGCGGCGACCGCGCGTTCGACCTGTGCGAACGGCCGGTCAGGCTGGCGTCGTCGGTCTTCCGGACCCGGCGGTTCGGTTCGTTCGAGGTGTTCTCGCCCTGGCTGCCGCCGGGACCGCACCACAGCCCCAGCGTCGACGCCGCCGAGGCGGCCTTCCGCACGGCGGGGGTGGAGCCCGCCGACGTCCAGGTCGCCCAGTTGCAGGACACCGACAGCGGCTCGGAGCTGATCCACCTGGCGGAGACCGGGCTGTGCGGCCACGGCGAGCAGGAGGAGCTGCTGGCTGCCGGGGCCACCGATCCCACGGGCCGGATACCGGTCAACACCGACGGCGGCTGTCTGGCCGGCGGGGAGCCCGTCGGCGCCTCCGGGCTGCGCCAGTTCCACGAGGTCGTACGGCAGTTGCAGGGAAGGGCGCCGGGTGTGCAGGTGCCGGGCACGCCCCGGGTGGGTTTCACCCATGTGTACGGGGCGCCCGGGATCAGCGCCTGCTCGGTCCTGACAGTGTGAGAGGCGGCGGGCAGGTCATGCGGCAAGGCAGCAGAACGGCACTGGTGACCGGCGGGGCACGCGGCATCGGCCTGGAGATCGGCCGACAGCTCTCGGACCGGGGACTGCGGGTCCTGGTCGGGGCGCGACAACGGAAGGCGGCCGAGGAAGCGTGCCGTGCCATCGGCCCGGCGGCACTGCCACTGGCCCTGGACGTGACCTCCGCGACGAGCGTCGGGGAAGCGGTCCGGGAGGCACGGGAGCTGACCGGCGGGATCGATGTCCTCGTGAACAACGCGGGAGTGTCCCTGGACGGGGAACTGCGGCCCCCGTACGTCGACGAGGACATCCTGCGCGCGACCCTGGACACGAACCTCACCGGTGCCTGGCGTGTGGCGGAGGCCGTCGTCCCGGGCATGGCGGAAGCCGGTTACGGCCGGGTCGTGAACGTCACCAGCTCGTACGGTTCGCTGTCGCTGATGGACTCCGGCCGGCACCCCGCCTACCGGATCTCCAAGACGGCGCTCAACGCGCTGACCCGGATGCTCGCGGCCGAGCTGGCCGGGACAGGGGTCCTGGTCAACGCCGCCGACCCCGGCTGGACCCGCAGCGGAATGGGCGGCCCGTCCGCCCCGCGCGGGCCGGAGGAGGGTGCGGACACCCCGGTCTGGCTGGCGACCCTTCCCGAGGGCGACGCGACGACGGGCGGGCTGTTCGCCGACCGCCGACCGCTGCCCTGGTGACCCCCTCAGGCCCGTGACGTGGCCGGCTTCATCGACGGCGTCGGCCGAGTCGGCGGCTGCTCGGCGGCGACGATGCGCAGCGCCAGTTCCCTGACCGCCTCCAGCACGGACCGGGAGGGCAGCTCGGACAGCGGTCCCCCCTCCGCGCGCAGCGCGGTGACCAGCATGGTCGTACTGATCAGTGTGCGGACCGCGAGCGCCTGTGCCGCGTGCCGGGCCTTCGCCGCCCGGGGGCTGCGTGTGGTGCCCTCGGGCAGATAGTCGTAGCCACGCTGGATGTGCCGCTGCTCGAACTCGTCCCGCAGCACCTTGACGCTGCCGTTGGCGGAGGCCATCTGGACCTGGTAGAGCCGGGCCTCGTCCGGGTTCTGCTCGACCCACTCCCACACGGCGTCGATGACGCGGACCAGGCCCTCGGCGTCACCCGGCTCGGACTCCGGCCGGGCCACCTCCACGACCGCGTTGAGCTGGTCGAAGACCCGGCGCATGGCGAGTTCGAGCAGTTCCTCCTTGCCGTCGAAGTGGTAGTAGACGGCCGTGGGGACCACCTGGGCCTCGTCGGCGATGTCCTGGATGCTGGTCTCCGCGAAACCGTTGCGGCCGAACACGCGCACGGCGGCGGTGATGATGTGCTGCCGCCGAGAGGGCCGGTGGGCGGGCTGCTTGCCGTTCTTCGTGGTGGCCATCATGCTCCTGCCGACTGGCGTGAACCCCGTGTCCGTGGGCCCTGCGTACTGATCAGTGTATCCAGTAACTCCGACCGTCCGTCCGCGTAATTCCTGCTGCATGTTGGACTCTGGGGCACCGGGACCCCGGCATACTTGACAGTATGACGACATCCGGAACCCGCGCCGCTCATCGCCCCTCGCGCAAGCAGTGGGTGATCGAGGCGGCCACGGAGTTGTTCGCCACGCAGTCGCCGGACGAGGTGACGGTGGCCGACATCGCCGCCCGTGCCGAGATGACCTCCGCGGCGGTGTACTACCACTTCTCCTCCAAGGACCAGGTCCTGGCGGAGGCCATGCGGGCGTTCACCGGCGCGCTGCGCGAGCAGTTGCAGGCGATCACGCGAGCCCACGAGCCCGGCTCGGCCATCGGAGCGTCCATCACCACGCTGCTGGCCTGGATGGGCGAACACCGGTCCGCCGCCACCGTGTTCTTCGTGGCGTCGGCCGGTATGAGCCAGGACGCGGAGGCACTGCGCCAGCAGAGCCGTACGGAGTTGCTGGAGGAGCTGGTGCGGCTGATCCGGAAAGCCCGCGCGTCCGTCTCCGACGCCGAGGCGGCGGTGATCGGCCTGGGCCTGCTGGCCCTGCTGGAGACCGCGGCGATCTCGCAGGTCCGGGGCGACGACGTCTACCGGTCGCTGGGGCACCGCTCCTTCGTCCGCGAGGTCGGCGAGCTCGCGGAGCGCATCGCCGACCCGGACACCCAGTCCTCGTAGCTCGCCGGATCTCGGTTCACACCAGCAGACGCAGGGGCTTGCTCAGCAACTCACCTACGGTGCGCAGGTATTCGGCGGCCGGCGCCCCGTCGACGGCACGGTGGTCGAAAGTGAGGCTCAGGGTGAGCACCCGCGTCCGCAGCGGTCGGTCGTCCATCCATTCGACGCCGTCCCTGAGCCTGCCCACCCCGAGGATCGCGACATTGCCGGGGTTGATCACCGGAGTGAAGAAGTCGACGCCGTATCCGCCGAGCGAGGTCACGGTGAAGGTGGCCCCTTCCAGCTGGGCCGGGGAGATCCGCCCCTCGCGCGCGGCCTCGGCCAGGGCCTTGGACCGGCGGGCGATGTCGGGCAGCGGCAGCGCCACCGCGTCCTCGATCACGGGGACCATGAGGCCGCCGGGAACGGCCACCGCGAAGCCGAGGTGGATGCCGTCGAGCAGGTGGACGCCGTCCTCCCGCACCGTCGCGTTGAGCAGCGGATGCTCGCGCAGGGCCAGGGCAGCGGCCTTCAGCAGGAAGTCGTTGAGGCCGGGCACCGGCAGTTCGCTGTCGGCCCACTCGTCCTTGAGCCGGTCCCGCAGGGACACCACGGCGTCCATCCGCACCTCGTAGCCGTGCGTCAGCTGGGCCATCTCCTGGAGGCTGGCGTGCATCCGGCGGGCGATGGTGCCGCGCATCCCGGTGAGCGGGAGGACGTCGCCGGCGCGCGGAGCCGCCGTGTTCCGGCGGGCGGGCGCCGATATGACGGCGTCGAGGTCGGACCGGCGGATCCGGCCGCCCGGCCCGGTGCCGTTCACCTCGGAGAGGTCGATGTCCCGTTCCTTCGCCAGCTTGCGGACCAGCGGAGAGGTGGGAGTGCCGCCCTGTGGGACCGGGGCGGCCTTGCCGTCGGGGACGGCCGCGAGGAACTCCTCCACGTCCTCGGAGACGATCCGGCCGCCCGGCCCCGTGCCCCGTACGGCGGTGAGGTCGACGTCGGCGGCCAGGGCGACCCGCCGGGCGTTCGGTGAGGACAGCAGCCGGCCACCGGTGCCGTGGGCCGAGGGCGCCACGGGGGCACCGTCGCCGTTGAGGTCGGGTGTGGCGCCCGTACCCGCAGCGCCGCCGTCCAGGGCAGGCCCGGCGGCCGTGCCCGCGCCGGCTCCGGACCCGGTGGGCGTCGGCGCACCCGCCGTCTCCGGCGGCTGCTCGCCCTCGGCCAGCAGCCAGCCGATGAGCGCCCCGGCCGGCAGGGTGGCCCCCGCCGGGGCCACCGGGTGGAACAGTCCCCCGGCCTCCGCCTCGACGTCCACGTCGACCTTGTCGGTGGCCAGCCGCAGCAGTGCGTCGCCCTCGGCCACGGCCGCGCCGGTGGGCACCAGCCATTCGTCGATCGTGCCTTCCTGCATGGTCAGGCCGATCTTCGGCAGCAGAACCTCGACCGCCACGTCGTCACGACCTTTCGAGCAGACGCCGGCAGCCCTGGGCGATGCGGGCGCGATCGGGCACGTACGCCTTCTCCAGGACCGGGGAGAAGGGAACCGGGGAGAAGGGGGCGCCGATGCGCAGGACCGGCGCGTCCAGGTAGTCGAAGACGGCGTCCTGGATCTGGGCGGCGATCTCCGCTCCGAGCCCGCCGAAGGTGACGGCCTCGTGCACCACGAGAACGCGGTTGGTGCGGCGGACGGAGGCGAACATCGTCTCGGTGTCCAGGGGTTGCACGGTGCGGGGGTCGATCACCTCGATCTCGACACCCTCGGCGGCGAGTTCCTGGGCCGCCGCGAGGGCCTCCCCCACCATGCGGCCCAGCGCGATCACGGTGACGTCGGAGCCCTGCCGCGCGGTGTGCGCCCGGCCCAGCGGGATGCCGTAGATCTCCTCGGGCACCTCG
This sequence comes from Streptomyces sp. NBC_01451, assembly GCF_036227485.1. Taxonomy (NCBI): domain Bacteria; kingdom Bacillati; phylum Actinomycetota; class Actinomycetes; order Kitasatosporales; family Streptomycetaceae; genus Streptomyces; species Streptomyces sp. NBC_01451. The sequence goes on along the minus strand of NZ_CP109479.1, from coordinate 9,471,115 downwards.
CCGCTGCTGCCCAGCAGGACCTTGTTGAGCATGACGACGACCGGGTTGTCGTCCCGGATCGCCGACACGGTCAGGCCCTTGGCGGTGTACGCGTCGCTCGGCATCACCACCTTGAGGCCGGGCACGTGGGCCAGCCAGGCCTCCAGGCTCTGGCTGTGCTGGGCGGCGGCGCCCAGGCCCGCGCCGGAGGCGGTCGTGATGGTGAGCGGCACGGACAGTCCGCCGCCGAACATGTACTTCATCTTCGCCGCCTGGTTGACGATCTGGTCGAGGCAGACGCCGATGAAGTCCATGAACATCAGGTCGACGACAGGTCGCAGGCCCCGGGCGGCGGCTCCGACGCCGAGGCCGACCAGGGCGGCCTCGGAGATCGGGGTGTCGATCATGCGGCGGGGACCGAACTCGTCGAGCAGGTTGTCGAACATGCGGAACACGCCGCCGTATCCGGCCACGTCCTCGCCGGCGACGAAGACGTTCTCGTCCTCGCGCATGGCCTGGGCGAGTCCCTCGTTGAAGGCCTTGACGTAGGTGAGTTTGCGCGTGGCGACGGCCTGCGCTTCGGTGGTCGTGGTCATGGCGGTCATCCCGAGTAGACGTTGAGCAGCAGGTCGGCGGGGTCGGGCGGCGGGCTCGCCTCGGCGTACGCGATGGCGTCGGCGATCTCGTCGCGCGTGCGCTGCCATACGTCGTCCAGTTCCGCCCGGGTCGCGGTGCCGTCGGCGAGCGCGCGGGTCTCGATCAGGTCGATGGGGTCGCGGGTCTTCCACTCGGCGACCTCCTCGTCCGAGCGGTAGGGGTGCCGCAGGCCCTTGACGCCCTGGTGGTCGAAGAAGCGGTAGGTCTTGGCCTCGATCATCATCGGGCCCTCGCCGCGCCGGGCCCGTTCGACGGCTTCGGTGGCGGCCTGGTGGACGGCGACCGCGTCCATGCCGTCGACGACGACGCTGGGCATGCCGTAGGCGGCGGCCCGGTCGGCGACGTCGGTGAGCAGCATGTGTCCGGACTGCGGGGTGAACTCGGCGTAGCCGTTGTTCTCGCAGACGAAGACGACGGGCAGGCCCAGGATCGCCGCCATGTTGGCGCCTTCGTGCCAGGCGCCGATGTTGGTGGCGCCGTCGCCGAAGAAGGTCACGGCGACGCTGTCCTCGCCCTTGTAGCGGGCGGCGAAGGCAGCGCCCACGGCGATGGGGACGCCCGCCCCGACGATGCCGTTGGCGCCGAGCATGCCGCGCTTGAGGTCGTTGATGTGCATGCTGCCGCCGCGGCCGAGGCAGGCGCCGGTGACCCGGCCGTACAGCTCGGCGTACATCTCGCGGAAACCGACGCCCTTGGCGACGGCGTGTCCGTGGCCGCGGTGGGTGGAGGTGATCTGGTCGTCGTCGCGCAGGGCCGCCATGACGCCGGCGGCCACGGCTTCCTGGCCGACATACAGGTGCAGGAAGCCGGGGAGTTTTCCGGCCTCCATGAGCTTTCCCGCCTCGGTCTCGAACAGCCGGATGCGCACCATGCGCTCGTGCAGGTCCTTGACGGCTTTCGGGCCGACCGGGCCGAGTGGTGGGCTGACCTGCGGGGATTTCTTCGACGTCGTTGACGCTCGTGGAGCCATCGTCCGCCCCTTCGTCCGAGGGAGGTTGCCAAGCAATCGGACTTACTTGTGCTGGTCTACAGTAACCAGCTTAGGGCACCTTACTGAACAGCGTCTCTAATTACTATGCCCCGGGTCCGGGTTGCCGCCCCGGCCGTCCACCAACTCCACGGCATTGCCCTCCGGATCCGCCCAGAAGCTGATCCGCCGGCCGCGCGCCAGGACGACGACCGGGTCCGACAGGGGCCGGGCGCCCGCGGCCGACAGCGCCGCCAACACCGGGTCCATGTCGTCGAGATGGAACGTCAGATACGACAGCCCCGGACGCCCGGCCGACCAGGGCGCCACATCCACCGAAACCGGCGCCGACCGGGGACGGATCAACTTGACGCACCCCCCTGAGGGCACCCGCAGCCAGGCCACGGTCAGCTCGCCGCCGAGTCCGGCGGGGCCGCCGACGGAGTCCGGCACGCGTGTGCGGCGCTCGGCGCGACAGCCGATGACCTCGCAGTAGAAACGTTCCATCCGCTCCAGGTCCCGCACCACCACACCCGCCTCGAACGCCCGGGTCATGCCCATCGCACCCACCCCCATACGACATCGAGCGCCAACTTCGACACTTTCTATTGACAGAGCACACTAAGTCCTGTTGTCGTTTCGGACACAACCCAGCTGTCGCATTCAGAAGCCGGTCACCGGCTCGCGGCTGGGAGGATTGTGAGGACATCGTGGTCCAGACCAGTTCGCCGGGGATTCGGGAAACAGGCACCGAGCGCAGGTCGCCGGTCCCGGCACCCGCCGCCCCCGCCACCCCCGAGTACGCGTCGTGGATCAGCCGGGACCGGTCCACCGACGCGGCGTCCGAGACGATGCGGCGGGAGGCGGCCCAGCTCGTCGAGCGGGTGATGGCGCGCTACCGCGACAACACCACGCACGAGGCGGACGGCCAGTGGACGGAACCCGTCGCCAACTACCTCGACGCCGACCGCTGGCAGCGTGAGACGGACGCCGTCCACCGGAGCGTCCCGCTGCCGCTCGCCATGTCCTGCGAGCTGCCCGGCCCGAACACCTACAAGGCGATCGACGTGCTCGGCATCCCCGTGCTGATCACCCGTGACCGACAGGGCACCGTGCACGCGATGATCAACGCCTGCCGGCACCGGGGAGCCAAGCTCCTCGAACCCGGCTGCGGGGTGTCGAAGCGGATCACCTGCCCGTACCACTCCTGGTCCTACGACCTGGCCGGAGAGCTTCGGGGCGTGTACGCCGAGAAGACCTTCGGCGATGTTCCGCGCGAGGGCCGCAGCCTCGTCCGGCTCCCGGCCGGGGAGCGCGCGGGGATCGTCTTCGTCTCGCTGGACCCGGCGGCCGAGCCCGACCTGGACGGCTGGCTGGGCGATCTTCAGCCCCTGCTGGAGGGCATGCGGCTCGCCGAGTGCCACCACTACTCCACCAGCGCGCTGACCAGTCCCAACTGGAAGGTCACCCTCGACGGGTACCTGGAGACGTACCACTTCGCCTCGCTGCACCCGAAGACGGTGTTCGAGACGAACCTCTCCAACATGATGGCCCACGACACCTGGGGCCCCCACCAGCGCATCGCACCGGCCCTGCGCCCCATCGCGCAGGCGGTCGACCTGCCGCCGGACCAGCGGGACCCCGGGGAATGTGTCGGCCCCATCTACTGGCTCTTCCCCGGCCTCGCGATCGCCGGCGGCTGGCGCCAGAAGATCGCGGTCTCCCTGGTTCTCCCCCGCACGGCGACCGAGTCGGTGACCCAGCAGATCATCCTGCTGCGGGACCCGGCGGTCACCGACGAGGAACGCCAGGCCGCCGACCGGTTCGGCGAGTGGTTCCACGAGGTGGTGCGCGACGAGGACTACGCGACCACCTACGGAGTCCAGCAGGGCCTCAAGGCCCTCGACGGGACCGAGTTCGTCTTCGGACGCAACGAGCCCGGACTCCAGCACCTGCACCGCACCATTCATCAGCACCTGGAAACAGCAGCCCCCAGAGCCGCCAGGTGAGCAACCAACAAGACTCGCGGGAGAACACCATGGTGGCTACGGGCAGCCTCGACGGACGTGTCGCGGTGATCACGGGCAGCACGCGCAGCATCGGCCGCGCCATCGCCGAGGCCTTCCTGGCCGACGGCGCGACGGTCGTCGTCAGCGGCCGATCCGAGATCAAGGGCAAGCAGGCCCTGGAGGAGATGGGCGCCGGGGACCGGGCCGTCTTCCACCCCTGCGACGCGAACAGCCAGGAGGACATCGAGGGCCTCGCCGACTTCGCCGCCGAGCGCTTCGGCAGGCTGGACATCTGGGTCAACAACGTGGGCGGCAGCTCCGGCTTCGCCCCGATCCACCAGCTCAGCGACGAGGCGTGGCACGACGCCCTCAACCTGAACATCAACGGCTACTTCTACGGCACCCGCCGGGCGCTGCCGAAGATGCTGGACGGCGGCTGGGGCCGCATCATCAACATCTCGTCGGTGGAGGGCAAGCAGGCCAACAAGCCCGCGATCAGCCACTACATCACCAACAAGCACGCCATCCACGGCCTGACCAAGGCGACCGCCTTCGAGTACGGCACCCAGGGCATCACCTGCAACGCCATCTGCCCCGGCGCCGTCGACACCGACCTCATGCGGGCCGCGGGTCCCGCCGCCGCGGAGGCCGAGGGCATCTCGTACGAGGAGTGGCTGGGCCGGTTCGCCGAGCACGCCGCCACCAAGCAGATCACCACCGTGGAGCAGGTCGCGGCGGTCGCCTCGCTGCTCGCCAGCGAGGCGGGCGCGGGCATCACCGGTGCGCTGATCAGCGTCGACGGCGGCACGGCGCAGTGGTAGGCGGCGGACAGGCAGGGGCGGGCACGGACGGCGGGAGACCTCGGTCATGAAGAGCTGGATCACGGACTGGCAGCGCAGTGAGCGGCTGCCGCACTACACCCGCGCCAACGCGGGCGAGACCCTGCCGGAGCCGGCCAGCCCGCTGGGCTGGACCCTGGTGTGGGGGCGCGGGCTGCAGGGCTGGCGCAACGGCTTCGTCGGATTCGGCATCTACCGCGAGGAGGAGGTGGCCGGTCCCCGGCCGCCGTTCGTCGGGATGTTCGGCGGCTACTTCTACCTGAACCTGTCGCACATGCGGCTGTTCGGGATCCGTATGGGCCAGACGGCGGACCAGATCGACACGGCCTTCGTCGGACAGCGCTCCGACACGCCGGTCTACGTGGCGCACCCGGACGACCAGGACGAAGAGCTGACCGCCAAGGCGGGTGGGACGCTTGGGCGGATGCTCGGCCAGGCCGGCTTCCCGGAAGCCGACGCAGACCGGGAACGGCTGCGCGCCCTGCGCCGCTCGCGTCCCGGCCTGGCGCGGCTGTCCGGCGCCGAACTGGTCGCGTACGCGAGGTCGTTGCTGGACGAGGTGGAGACGACCTTCCAGCGGCACGTCGAGTCGTCGCTGCCCGCGTCCGTCGGACCGGCGATCCTCGGCCCGCTGTGCGCGAGCGTGGACCGCCCCGGCGCCGTGCTCGACCTGATCGGCGGTCTCGGCGACGTCGACTCCGCCTCCCCCTCGACCGGACTGTGGACGCTGTCCCGGCAGGTGGCGGCCTCCGCCGAACTGAGTGCGCTGTTCGACCGGGGCCCGGCCGCGGTGGAGCAGGCCCTCGCCACCGCGACCGGCGATGTGAAGGCGTTCCGGGACTCCTTCGAGGAGTTCCTGGCGGAGTCCGGCGACCGCGGCCCCAACGAGTGGGACATCCACGCCCTGTCCTGGGAGACGGCGCCCGTCCAGGCGCTGGCCCTGGTCGACCGGATCCGGCACAGTCCCGACGACGACTCCCCCGCCGCCCGCCGGACGCGGCTGACCGAGGGGCGCGAGCGGACGGCGCGGGAGATCCGGGCCGCGCTGCCCGAGGAGACGCGGCCGATGTTCGACGCCGGCATGCACGCCTCCCAGCTGTGGATCCCGGCCCGCGAGCGCACCAAGGCGAACTGCGTCACCGTCGTCAACGAGATCCGTATGGCCGTACGGGAACTCGGTCGCCGCGGTGTCGAGGCGGGGCTCTTCGCCCGGCCCGAGGACGTGATGATGCTGCTGGACACCGAACTCGACGACTACGTCGCAGCCCCGGAGTCCTTCGGCCCCGTCATCGCGCGGCGGCTGGAGGAGTACGCGGGCCTGCACGAGCTGGAGCCGCCGTTCTTCGTCGCCGACGACGCGCGGACCGAGATCGACTCCTGGCCGCGACGAGCCGAGGAGCAGACTCAGGCGGCCGTCGAGGGCGAGGTGCTCGGGGGTGTGGGCGGCAGCCACGGCACGTACACCGGCAGAGTGCGGGTGGTCACCGACCCCGCCTCGTGCGAGGCGCTGGAGCCCGGCGAGGTGCTGGTCGCGCCGATCACGGACGCGGCCTGGACACCGCTGTTCCTGGTCGCCGGTGCGGCCGTCGTGGACGTGGGCGCCCTCAACAGCCACGCCGTGGTGGTCTGCCGTGAGCTGGGCATCCCGGCCGTGATCTCCGTCGAGAGCGGCACGCGACGGCTGCGGGACGGCATGGTGATCACCGTCGACGGCGAACGGGGCACGGTCACCGTGGACAGTGTCCCGGCGCCGCTCGGCAGTTGAAACGCCGCGGGCCCATCGCTGTCTCCCCATCAGCGGCGGGCCCGCGGTCACGACCGCGAAAGGAAACCCGTGACTCCCGTGGCTGAGGAAATCATCGTCGCCGGCTGGATGGACTACGGGCCCGGCGACCGCGACGCGATGCTGGGCCATCTCGTCGCACTGGGGCACCGGACCCGCGAGCGGGAGCCCGGCTGTCTCGACTACGCCATGACGGCGGACCCCGGCGACGAGCGGCGCATCCGGGTGTACGAGCGGTGGGTCTCTCAACAGGCCCTCGACGAGCACTTCGGCACCCCGCACATCAAGGAGTTCAGGGCGGCGTCGGCCGGGCTGACCCGGGTGGGCGTCTCGCTGGAGGTCCATACGGTCGCCGAGTCCCGGCCCATGCGCTGAAACGGCTGATGCGGCGCACCCGATGGGGTGCGCCGCATCAGCCGTTTCAGTCACCCAACCGCACCAGCATCTTGCCGACGTTGCCACCGCCGAGCAGGGACAGCAGTGCCCCCGGGGCGTTCTCCAGGCCGTCCACGACCGTCTCGCGCGCGGTGATCCGGCCCTCGGTGAGCCAGCCCGAGACCCGCTGCTCGAACTCCGGTCGCAGGTCGTCGTGGTCGCGGACGATGAAGCCGCGCAGCGTCAGCCGTTTGAGGACCGCCTGGATCAACTGGTTGATGTCGGCGGACCGTCGGTCGCCGCCGAACTGCGACATCATGCCGCACAGCGCGACCCGGCCACCGGTGCGCAGCGCGTGCAGCGCTGCGGCGAGCTGTTCGCCGCCGACGTTGTCGAAGTACACGTCGATGCCGTCGGGTGCCAGCCGGGCCAGCGCGTCACGCACCGGCCCGGCACGGTAGTCGGCGGCGTCGTCGTAGCCGAACTCCCGCACCAGCAGGGCGCACTTGTCCGGCCCTCCGGCGGTCCCGACGACGCGGTCCGCGCCCAGCAGACGCGCGAACTGTCCGGCGGCGGTGCCGACCGCGCCTGCCGCCGCCGAGACGAGGACGGTGTCGCCCGCGCGCAGCCGCGCGATGCGGGTCAGGCCCACGTACGCGGTGAACCCGGTCTGGCCGAGCAGGCCCAACCAGGTGGACAGCGGGGCGAGTTCGGGGTCGATGCGACCGGCGCCGTCGGTGTGCGCGGCGTCCAGCACGGCCCGCTCCCGCCAGCCCAGCTGATGGCGAAGGTATGTACCCGGCGGTACCGAGGCACAGCGGCTCTCCTCCACGACACCGAGGGCACGGCCGTCGAGCGGCGAGCCGGGGGTGAAGTTGTGCGTGTAGTGCTTCTCGGTGCTCTCCAGGCGTCCGCGCATGGACGGGTCGACGCTCATGTAGAGGTTGCGCACAAGGAGTTGCCCCTCCTCCAGGGGCGGCAGCGGGCGTTCCTCGACGGCGAAGTCCGTGGGGAGCGGTTCCCCCTCGGGCCGGCGCACGAGACAGACCACCGGGGTCGTACGAGGTGGTGTCACGGGATCACTGCTCCGGCTGCGGAGGCGTACGCCGCTGGGCGAGACGCCCGACCCAGCCGGCCATCTGGAGGTCGGCGTGGCGCAGTTCGCCCGACTGCCAGCGGGCCTGGAAGTCGAAGACGCCCTGCGCCCCTGTCCCGGGATCGGTCACCTCGACCAGTCCGTCCTCGGTGAGCCGGTACACCTGGCCGGTCAGCGGGTGGATCACTTGCTTGGACATGGGGGCCTCACTCCTGCACTCGGCGGCGCACGCCGCGCTTGGTCACGGTCACCGGGCCCTCGACCCTGAGCCGGCAGGCGAGCCGGGTCAGGCCGTCCAGCGGTCTGCGCAGGGCCTCGATGCCCTCGCGTTCCAGCGGGCCCACCGGGGAACAGTTCTCCGCGCCCTCCTCGACCTGGACGAAGCACGTACGGCAGGTGCCCTGGCCGCCGCAGACGGTGGGCCAGCGGTAGCCGAGCCGCTGGGCGGCGGTGAACAGGTCCTCGCCGTCGCGGACTTCGAGCTCGACGCCCAGGGGACCGACGGCCACCCGGTGGGTCACTTGTCCATCCACCGGTCGAGCGTCCGGTTGAAGTGGCGGATGCGGCTCTCCTGGTAGTTGGCCAGGGTGATGCCCGGCTTGCGCATCGCCTTCAGGCCCTGCTGGACGTACGGCAGGTTCTCGCAGTCCTGGTCGAAGACGGGCCCGAGCACACCGAGTTCGGGGATGTCCGCGAAGAGCATGTCCTCCGGCACCCAGCGGATCTTCGCCGGGGGCGGGAACTCGCCGGGCTGCTTCGGGGACGACATGAAGATGATCTCGGCGGTGCAGGAGTCGGGGTCGAGGCCGTTGGGCCGGAACCGGTAGATGATGTTCGACTTGGCGCCGCCCCAGGGGTTGAAGTTGGGGAACAGCAAGTAGTTGATGGCGTCCAGCAGTTCGGTGTCCGGGGTCTTCGAGAAGTCCTGCGTCGAGGTGGCCGCCAGTTGCACGCGCATCCGCTCGGCGAGGACCTGACGGGCGGTGCCCCCGGGCGGGACCGCGGGCAGTTCCTCGCCCTCCCGCATCACCAGGTCACGGCCCTGGGCGGCGGCGTAGAACGCGCGTGAGTCGTAGAAGGTCTCCAGGACGTCCTGCTCCGTGACGGAGTCCGCCACGTGCGGGCTGGGCGCGCCCTGGATGTTGATCATCCGGTTCCAGTTCGGCTGGTCCGCCATGACGTCGTACTGCGAGTTGGCGTCGGCGAGCCACGGCAGCATCTGCGGGTGGGTGGCGATCACATGGAAGGACTCGATGAACGCGTCCTGCGCGACCTTCCAGTTGCAGGGCAGCACCTTGCCGATGTGCAGCGACTTGTAGCGGTTCTCCAGCGGCCAGATGTAGTAGTCGTCGAAGGTGCCGCGGTAGCTGTCGAAGGACTCGGCGTACGGGTCCATGTTGATGAAGACGAAACCGCGCCAGGTGGCCACCTGCGCCTCGGGGAGGGAGAACTTCTCCGGGGCGACGTGCGGGAAGTCCCAGGCGCAGGGCGGGGTCTGCATGGTGCCGTCGAGGTTCCAGGCGAAGCCGTGGAAGGAGCAGCGGAACTCGCCGACGTTGCCGCCGCTCGTGCGCAGTTTGCGTCCACGGTGCAGGCAGACGTTGACGTAGGCGCGGATCTCGTCGGGGGCAGTGCGGACGACGATGAGGGAGTCGTCGCCGATCTCGTAGACCTCGTGGTCGCCGACCTCGGGGATCTCGCTCTCCAGGCAGGCGAACTGCCAGACGCGCCGCCAGACCTGCCGCATCTCGCGCTCGGCCCACTCGCGGGACGTGAAGCGGGCGTGGTCGATGTCCTCGCTGCCCAGGTGGTCGTTGCGCTCGTACCGCAGAGCGGGGGGAACGGGGCGGCTGTCCTGGTCGAGGTAGTCCTGGACGCTGGGCCCGGGGCACCGCGCAGTGGGCGGCTCCGACGTTTCGTCCATCATCTCTCCTCTGACAGAAACTTTAGAGTGAGTGTAGTTACCAGTCGCGGCCCGGAGCAACAGTCGGGTCGATGAGGGATCCCACTCCTTCCGAGGTCACCATGCAGTTCGACCGTAAAACCGGAATTTTTCGTGGAGACCCTCTCCCCAAGCCCGCTGGGGCATGTCACACTCCGACCCACTTGAGGCTGTAGTGCCTCATAAGTTTCTCGTCCCGGGACGATCTCTGCCCGTCCCGGCCCAGCCCTGCGGCGTCCCCGCCCGGGGCACCACAGAACCGGTCCGCCTGACCGAGCCGACCGTCTCGGCGGCGCAGGCGACACACCTCGGGAGTACTCAAAGATGAGTTCCAGACCCCGTCGCGCGGTCCGCCGCGCCCTCACCGCGATCGTCCCCGCCGCCTCCCTGCTCGCCCTGGCGGCGTGCGGCGGCGGCACCACTCCCGCCGCCGACTCGGCGCAGGCGGCGGCGTCCGGCTCCCCCGGTCTGTCGGCGGCCCGCGCGGTCCTGGCGAAGTCCTCCGAGCGGCCGGCCACGATCTCCGTCACCCAGCCCGTCGGCAAGGCGATCCCCACGGGCAAGAAGATCGACTTCATCCTCTGCGGCGTCCAGTCCTGCAAGGACCTCGCCGACTTCTTCACCGAGGCCGCCGGGGAACTCGGCTGGCAGGTCAAGCAGGTCGCCACCCAGGGCACCCCGGAGTCCGTCCAGGCCGCCTACGAGCAGGCCCTGCGCGACAAGCCCGACGCCGTCATCGCCTCCGGCTTTCCCCGCGCCGTCTACGCCAAGCAGTTGGCCCAGCTGAAGGCGGCCGGCATCCCCGTCCTCCAGTCCAACGCCGACGACGTGCCGGGCGACGGCATCTCCCTGCTGAAGAACGGGCCGGACGACGTCGGCGCCCAGGGCGAGATGCTCGCCTCATGGGTGGTGGCGAACAGCGGCGCCAAGGCGAACACCGTCTACTTCGACCTTCCGGCCTACACGATCCTCAAGCCCGTCAAGGACGCCTTCGCCGCCAAGTACAAGGAGTGGTGCGACGGTTGCGCGCTGGACAACGTCGACGTGCCGATCACCTCGGTGGGCAAGGACATGCCGGACCGCGTGGTGTCGTACCTCCGGTCGCACCCGAAGGTCACCCATGTCGTGTTCTCCCTCGGTCTGCTCAACGTGGGTGTACCGGCCGCGCTGAAGACCGCCGGCGTCACCGGCAAGCACATCCTCGTCAACGTCGGTGACGCGCAGAACTACCAGTACATCCAGAGCGGTCTCACCGACGGCGCGATGGCACTGAACTCGCACGAGACGGCCTGGCTCCAGGCCGACGCGCTGGCCCGGCACTTCACCGGCCAGTCCATGGAGGTGGACCAGGCGGCGGCGCTGCCCAACATGCTCGTCACCAAGGACAACCTGCCCTCGGCCGACGGCGACTTCCCGATCGTCGAGGACTACCAGGCGCAGTTCAAGGCGCTGTGGGGACTGAGTTGACCGGCCCGGTGCTGCGGGTGGCCGCCCTGTCGAAGAGATTCGGCGGCACCCAGGCCCTGGACGACGTCGACATCGAGGTGGCGCCCGGTGAGATCCACGCCCTGACCGGACCCAACGGCTCGGGCAAGTCCACCCTCATCAAGATCCTCGCCGGGTACCACCACGCGGAGCCGGGTGCGGTGGCCGAACTCGACGGCGAGTCCTTCGACCTCGGCCAGGTCTCCGCATCCCGGCACGACCGGCTCCGCTTCGTCCACCAGGAGCTGGGTCTGGTGGGCGAGTTGAGCGCCATCGACAACCTCGCGCTCAGCCACGGCTTCGCCCGCACGGCCCTCGGCAACATCCGCTGGCCGGAGATGGAACGACGCACGACCGCCCTCGTGGAACGGTTCGGCCTCGGCATCGACGTACGCCGGCCCCTGTCGACCGCGACCCCCGTCCAGCGCACGGTGGTGGCCATCGCCGCCGCGCTCCAGGGCTGGGAGGGCCGCCGCGGGGTCCTGGTACTCGACGAACCCACCGCCGTGCTGCCGCCCGGCGAGGTGACCCGCCTCTTCGACATCGTGCGGGAGGTCCGCGACGCCGGCGCAGCCGTCCTGTACGTCTCGCACCGGATGGACGAGATCTTCGCGCTCGCCGACCGGGTCACCGTGATCCGCGGCGGACGCCGGATCACCACCCGCCCGGTCGCCGAGCTCACTCCGCGCTCGCTGGCGGAGCTGATGGCGGGCGAGGAGACGAGGACCGACCACCGTCCCGCGCCCCCCTCCGGCCACGCCGAGCCCGTGCTGGAGGTGCGCGACCTGTGGGCCGGGCCACTGCGGGGAATCGGCTTCGACCTCGCCAGGGGCGAGCGGTTGGGCATCATCGGCCTGGCCGGCTCCGGCCACGAGATCGTGCCGTACGCGGTGTGCGGGGCCCACACCGGACGGGTGAGCGGCAGGCTGCGCCTGCCGGAACGCTCCGCGCGCTGGACCGACGCGCGGGACGCCGCCGGCCTGGGCCTTCCGCTGGTCCCGGCGGACCGGGCGGGCGAGGGAGTGATCGGCGACTTCTCGGTCGGCGAGAATCTCACCCTGCCGCTCCTGGACCGGCTGCGCGCCCGTTCCGGGCGGCTGCGCCGGCACCGCGAGTCCGCCCTGGCGGAGGACTGGATCCAGCGGGTCGGCGTGCGTACGGCCGGGCGCGGGGCGCGGATCACCACGCTCAGCGGCGGCAACCAGCAGAAGGTGGTCATCGCCCGCTGTCTCGCCCAGCGCCCGCCGGTACTGACGCTGTGCGAACCCACGGCGGGCGTGGACATCGCCACCCGCCTCCAGCTGTACGACCTGATAGAGCGCCAGGCGGACGAGGGCATGGGCGTCATCGTGTCCTCCTCCGACACCCAGGACCTGCTCGCACTGTGCACCCGCGTCCTGGTGGTGCGCGACGGCCGGACCGCACGGGAGATCAGCGGTCGGGACATCACCGAGTCCGCGCTCGTGCACGCCATGGAAGGGACCGAGTGACATGACGTCCATCCCGACCCGGGCGGCGGCGGAGCTTCCGTCGTCCGCACCGGACAGACCCGCGGTGTCCGTACCAAGAGCACTGCGCCGACGGGCGGCAGCCGCCCTGTCGTTCCGGAACATCGGTGCCGTGTACGTGTGGCTGGTCATCGTCGCGCTCTTCTCCGTGTGGGCACCGGACACGTTCCCCACCGCCGTCACGGTCAAGCAGGTACTGAACGGCAACGCCGTGGCAGGCCTGGTGGCACTCAGCGTCGTACCGCCGCTCGCCGCACGCGTCTTCGATCTCTCGATCGCCTTCACCATGTCTCTCACCAGCGTCCTGACGGCCCACTTCATGGTCTCCACCGGGCTCGGGCCCGGCGCGGCCATCGCCCTGGCGATGACCGCCGCACTGCTGATCGGAGTCGTCAACGGCATCGTGGTGGTGGTCCTGCGCGTCGACTCGTTCATCGCCACCCTGGCCACGGGCGCGCTGATCCAGTCCCTGATCACCATGGTCACCAACGACAGCTCGATCACCGGTGTGCAGCTGCTCGCCGAGCCGTTCGCGAGCATCGCCCAGCTCGACGTGGGCGGCATCACCCTGCCGGTGCTCTATCTGCTGCTCGCCGCCCTCACCATCTGGTTCCTGCTGGAACACACGGCCACCGGGCGCCGGTTGTACGCGACCGGTTTCAACGCCGACGCGGCCCGGCTCCAAGGGGTGCGCACCGACCGGCTGCGCTTTCTGACCCTGGTGGCCTCCGCACTGCTCTCCGGTTTCGCCGGCGTCGTCTTCGCCGCCTCGGTCGGATCCGGATCGCCGACCGCCGGCACCCCGTATCTGCTGTCGGCCTACGCCGCCGCGTTCGTCGGAGCGACCCAACTGCGCTCGGGCCGCTTCAACGCCTGGGGCACGGTCCTCGCGGTCCTCCTGCTCGGCACGGGCATCACCGGACTCGGGCTCGCCACCAGCGCGCAGTGGGCCACGAGCCTGTTCACCGGCTCGGTCCTCATCGTGGCGCTGGTCCTCACGGGTGGCCGGATCGCGCTGCCCGCCGTGCTGCGCCGCCGACCGGTGCCCCGGCCGGATATCACTACGAGCAAGGAGGTCTGACGATGAAGGCTGTTCAGTACCGGAGGGTTGGGCACGCCCCCGAGGTCGTGGACGTACCGGTGCCCGAACCCGGCCCGGGCCAGGTGCTGCTGAAGGTGACGGCGGCGGGCCTGTGCCACTCCGATCTCGCGGTGATGGGCTGGCCCGAGGACCAGTTCCCCTACGCCCTGCCGATGACACTCGGTCACGAGGGTGTCGGGACCGTGGCGGCGGTGGGCGCCGGTGTCGGCGGCCTGGCGGAGGGCACGGCGGTGGCGGTGTACGGCCCGTGGGGCTGCGGGCGCTGCCACAAGTGCGCCGAGGGCAAGGAGAACTGCTGTCCGCACGCCGCCGGGCTCGGCATCCTGCCGCCGGGGCTAGGTCGGCCCGGCGCCCTGGCGGAGTACATGCTGGTGGACTCGCCCCGCCATCTGGTGCCGCTGCGCGGAGTAGACCCCGTGCAGGCGGCGCCCCTCACCGACGCCGGCCTGACCCCGTACCACGCGATCCGCAGGTCGCTGCCGAAACTGCTGCCGGGCAGCACGGCGGTGGTGATCGGCGTGGGCGGCCTGGGTCATCTCGCCGTGCAGCTGCTCCGCGCGCTGACCCCGGCCCGGGTCGTCGCCCTCGACGTGAGCAAGGAGAAGCTGGAACTGGCAGCCAGGGTCGGCGCCCACGAGACCCTGCTCTCCGACAATGCGGCGGCGGCACGGATCCGGGAGTTCACCGGCGGCACGGGAGCGGAGGTCGTCCTGGACTTCGTCGGAGCCGAGGCGACCCTGGCCGTGGCCGCCGCGTCGGTGGCGGTGGAGGGCGATGTCACCGTCGTCGGCCTCGGCGGAGGCACCGTGGCCGTCGGCTTCGGCGGCGGGCTGCCGTTCGAGGTGTCGGCCTCCTTCCCCTACTGGGGCAGCCGGACGGAGCTCATGGAGGTCCTGGAGCTCGCGCGGCAGGGACTCGTGTCCTCCCACGTCGAGACCTTCACCCTGGAACAGGCACCCGAGGCGTACGAGCGCCTGCACGCCGGGGACATCAACGGCCGCGCGGTGGTGCTGCCGCACGGTTGAGCGCGGCACGCGGACCCAGCGACCATCTCGCCCCCGAACCCCCGCTCCTCAAACGCCGGAGAGGCTGGATATCCAGCCCGTCCGGGAGTCCCCCTCTGGGGGAGTTTGAGGACGAGGCCCCTTCAGGGCCGAAGCGGGGGTCTGGGGGCGGCAGCCCCCAGTGGGGGTCCCCCCTCTGGGGGAGGAACGGGTAGGGGCGGCGGGGGCGAGAACCCGCCTGCCGCCACCGTCCGCTCCACGCACCGCCGCAGCACCGTCAGGAACTCCGGCGTCCGCCACGGCCCCACGTCCACGCGCCCGGTGTCGCCGACGCCGAGGTCCTGCATGTCGTAACGGCCCCGGCAGTGGCCGAGGGTGAAGTAGCAGACCTCACCGAGTCCGTGCCGCTTGAGGTACAGCACCGGTCGGGGCGCGCTGTCGAGAGCCGCCGTGTCGCCCTCGGCGAAGCCTCGGCACGGCCCCGTGTACTCGGCGTGCAGCAGTACTTCCAGCTCGCCGTGCAGCTCGCACACGTACAGCTCGTCGGTGACCGTGAACGGTTCGATCCCGGCGACCAGCGGGTGGTCGGGCCGGGTCACCAGCACCTCGTACGGCTCGATCGGCGGGTGGGCGACGAACTGGCTGCCCAGCACCTGAGCCAGCTCCCCGAGGAGCCGTGGAGTCGTGAACATCCGCGGCCCGTCACTGGCCGACGGCTCGATCACGGAGTTGCTGCCGTGCAGGGCGAGCCAGCGTCCGCCCCGCTCGACGAACCGGGCCAGGGCGGCCCGCTGCGCCGGGCGGGGCCGGACGTCGCAGGTGTAGGTGACCAACAGGTCGGCCCGGTCGAGGGCGGCCAGGCAGTCGTAGTCCTGGTACACCGTGGTACGCACCCGTGGATGCTCGCCGAGCAGCTCCAGCAGGCGCAGCCGCGCGTGGTCGAAGTCGTGCCAGCGTCCGCCGCAGACGAGCACGGCGTCCGTGCGGCCGGCCGGGCCCGCCACGGCTCAGTACTGGACGCGGGTGAGCAGCCCGCCGTCCACCACGAGGTTGACCCCCACGACGAAGGAGCCGGTCCGCCCGAGCAGGAACGCCACCGCCGAGGCGACGTCCTCCGCGGTGCCGTAGCGGCCGATCGGCAGCTTGGCGAGGACCTCCTCGTACACCTCCGGGCGGCTGGTGCGGATGGTCTCCCAGGCGCCGCCGGGGAAGTCGATCGGGCCGGGCGAGACGGTGTTGACGCGGATGCCCTTGGGCGCGAGGGAGTGCGCAAGGGCCGAGGCGTGCTGGACGACGGCCGCCTTGAGCGCGGAGTACGAGTTCGCGCCGGCCGGGCGCGCGGTGTCGGAGGCGTTGGTGGTGCCGATGGCCACGACGGCGGCCCGGTCGGAGGCCTCCAGGTGGGGAAGGGCCGCCTCGACGAGTCCGGCGAACGGGATCAGGTCGCCGCGCAGGCTGGCTTCCCACGACTCGGGGCCCTTCACGTTGCCCGCCGACACGTTGGACACCAGCAGGTCGAGCCCGCCGAGTTCACCGGCCGCCCGCTCCACGAAGCCCGCCAGCGCGGCCGGGGCGGTGACGTCGACCGCTTCCGCGAAGACGGTGGCTCCCTCGCCGCGCAGTTCGGCGGCAGCCTTCGCCAGCCCTTCCTCGCCCCGGGCGCACAGGGCCAGTGCGCAGCCCTCGGCCGCCAGTGTTCCGGCGATCGCCCGGCCGATGCCCCGGCTCGCACCGGTCACCAGCGCCTTCGCGCCTGTCAGTCCCAGATCCATCGATGTCACTCCTTTGTGAGCAGAGTCTTCTAGCTGCCGGGAAGCTGTGAGAAGGGCGCCCGGTCCACCCGCGGTTCCGGCGGCAGTTTCAGCACGCGTTCGCCGATCAGGTTGCGCTGGATCTGGTCGGTGCCGCCGGCCAGCCGGTAGCCGGGGGCGCCCAGCAGATGCCGGGTCCAGGCGAAGGTGCCGGGTTCCCCGGTGTCGGCGCTGATCCGCGCCCCCATCAGCTCGGCGGCGGCCTGTCCCGTGCGGGTGAGCAGGTCGGAGGCCATGAGTTTGGTCAACGACGCCTCAGGACCCGGCCGGCCGCCGGCGGCGCTCGTCCTGGCGACGCGGTCGACGGTGGCCGCGCGCAGGGCGGCGCGTACGTACAGGTCGGCGAGGCGCTGGCGGACCAGCGGGTCTCCGGTGCGGCCGAGGGAGCGGGCGAGTGCCAGCACGTCCGTGAAGGTGCCGCCCTTGCGGCGGTTGCCGCTTCCGGACGCGGTGCGTTCGAAGGCGAGGGTGGTGGTGGCGACCTCCCAGCCCTGGCCCGGGCGCCCGATCCGAAGGCGGTCCGGGACGCGTACACCGCTGAGGAACACCTCGTTGAAGGAGGCGCCGCCGCTCATCTGGCGGATGGGGCGCACCTCCACTCCGGGGGCGTCCATCGGGACCAGGAAGGCGGTGATTCCGGCCTGTTTGACGACGTCCGGGTCGGTACGGGCGAGGAGCAGGCCGTAGTCGGCGAACTGGGCGCCCGAGGTCCACACCTTCTGGCCGTCGATCACCCACTCCTCACCCTCCCGCCGGGCTCGGGTGCGCACGGCCGCGAGGTCGGATCCGGCACCGGGCTCGCTGAAGAGCTGGCAGGCCAGCCGGTCGGTGCGCAGGAACGCACGGGCGTGCTCGTGGAGCTGCTCGTCCGTCCCGAACAGGGAGACGGCCATCCCGACCAGCCGCACGGTGACGCTGATCAGCTCGGTGGACGGCGGCACCTCGAAGGCGGACTCCTCCTGCGCGAAGACGGCCGCGTGGGCGGCGGTCAGGCCCGCGCCGCCCTTGTCCGCGGGGAGGGTCAGCGCCTGGTAGCCGGCGTCGAAGCGGGCCCGGTGGTAGGCGCGGCAGCGCTCCAGCAGCCGGCGTTCCTCGTCCTCGGGAAGGTTGTGGAACACGGCGAGGTCGGCGGCCTCTCCCGCGGACTCCGGCGCCCGCGCCGGTTCGAGCACGGTGGCCAGCCACTGCCGGACCTGTGTGCGCCATGCTTCCGGATCGGGCTGGGACATGGCTCCTCCTCAGCTACTTACCAGATGCCAGATTCAGTAACGGGGAGCGGAAATGCGCGCTCGCCCCGCTGAAACATGCGGGAATGCCTCCGCCTGAGACCAGAGTGTTCCGTACTTTCTTGATAAACGCTACAGTCTCAGCATCTCCTCTCCCCTCGAATCGGGAGAGGCCTCAGGAGCCGCCGGAGGAGCCATGTCGCTGCTGCCACTCGACCGTCGCGCCCAGGAGACACCCGACGAGCCCGCCCTGGCGGACGACCGGGGTGTGCTGTCCTGGTCCGCCCTCGCCGACCAGGTGGCACGGGCGGCGGTCCGGCTGCTGGAGTTCGCGCCCGGTCCCGACGACCGGGTCGCCGTCCTGGGCGACAACGCGATCCCGACGCTGGTGGCCCATCTGGCGGGCCTGCGCGCCGGAGTGGGGACCGTGGCCACGTCCCGGAACCTCACGTCGGGCGAGCTGGTCGACCAGATCATCGACGCGGGCGTGACCGGGATCATCGCCGGACCCGTCGGCGCGGGCACCGCCCTCGACGCGGCCCGGGAACTGGGCCTGCCGGTCGTGACGCACGGGGCCCCGGAGGCCGGGCACGCCTTCGCCTGGGACCTGTGGCTGGCCTCCGCGCCCGCCGGGCGCACCCTTCCGGCGGACCGGCCCGCCCGGCCCCCGCTCGTCTACACCTCGGGAACCACCGGACGGGCCCGCGGCACCGAGGTGCGCTGGGTCGGCGGCCCGGTCACCGACAGTGCGGCCTACCTCGCCGCGATGTCCGCCCGGCCCGGGTTCCCGCCGGGACCGCACCTGGTGTGCGGCCCCCTGCAGCACAACGCGCCGCTGACCTCGCTGCGGCATCTGGCGGCCGGTCAGCCGGTGGTCGTGCTCGGCAGCTACGACGCGGAGACGTTCCTCAGCCGGGTGCAGAGCTGGCAGGTCTCCTCCACGGTGATGGTGCCCACCCACTTCCAACGGCTGCTCGCCCTCCCGGACGAGGTCCGCGCCAGGTACGACGTCTCCAGCCTGCGGCAGGTCTCCCACACCGGCTCCGCGTGTCCGCCGGACGTGAAGCGAGCCATGATCGACTGGTTCGGTCCGGTACTGACCGAGTCGTACGGCGCCAGCGAGGCGGGCACCGTGGCCCGCATCGACAGCGACGAGTGGCTGGCGCACCCCGGCTCGGTGGGTCGCGTCCGGCCCCCGTTCGAGGTCCTGGTCACCGACGACGACGGCCGTGGACTGCCGCCCGGTGAAAGCGGGTTGCTGGCTTTCCGGGCACCCGACGACCACGGCGTCCGTTACCACGCGGACCCGGACAAGACCAAGGCCGCCTACCTCTCCCCCGGCGTCTTCACGCTCGGCGACATCGGCCATGTCGACGCCGACGGCTATATCTTCATCACCGACCGGGCCGCGGACGTCGTCGTCTCCGGCGGAGTGAACCTGTACCCGGCCGAGAGCGAGGCGGTGCTGCGGCAGCACCCGGCGGTCGTCGAGATCGCGGTGATCGGCGTGCCCGACCCGGACTTCGGCGAGGCGCTGCGGGCACTGGTCGTGGTATCGGGGGACGAGCCACCGTCCGAGGAGCTGGACCGGTTCTGCCGAGAGCGCCTCACCGCCTACAAGTGCCCGAAGTCGTACGAGTTCGTTCCCGAGCTCCTGCGCAACGCGATGGGAAAGCTCGACAAGCGCGCGATGCGCCGCCCCTACTGGAGCTCGGAACGGACCATCGCCGGCTGAGCCGCCCCTCCCGCCCTCTCCCCTGTGCACGAAGGATCGTCCATGACCGAACTCCTCCTCATCCGGCACGGCCTCCCCATGGCAGGCGTGTTCGACCCGGGACTGTCGCCGGAAGGCACCGCTCAGGCCGAACGTCTCGCCGCCTGGCTCGTGCACGAGGGCATCGACGCCCTCTACTCCAGTCCGTTCCGACGTGCCCGCGAGACGGCGGCGCCCCTGGAGCGCCTCACCGGCATGACCGCCACCGTCCTCGACGACCTGCGCGAGTGGGACACGGACGTGTCCCAGCCCTACACACCACCGGAGCAGATCGGCGGGGCCGACCCGCGGGCGGCGGCACTCGCCGAGGGACGCTACGAGGACTTCGTGCCCGACCTCGACTGGGACGCCTTTCGCGCACGTGCCGTGCGGGCCATGGACACCATCCTCGACGCCTGTCCCGGAGGGCGGGTCGCGGTCGTGTGCCACGGCGGCATCACCAACACCTATCTGGCGACAGTGCTCGGCCTGCCCACGATGTTCTGGTTCCACCCCGGTTACACGTCCGTCAGCCGGGTCCGGCGCATGCCCGGCGGCCGGATCGTTCTCCACTCGGTGAACGAGACGGCCCACATGATCGCCGAACGCGCCGTCGCGCCGGTCGCCTGAATTCCGGTCCACACCCACCCAGGAGGTCCCGGCCATGCCCGGATCCGTCATCGTCGCCGGAAGCCGGACGCCCATCGGCAAACTGATGGGCGCCCTGAGCACCCTGTCCGCGGTCGACCTCGGCGCCCATGCCATCGGTGCGGCCCTGGCCGCCGCCCACCTGGACCCGACGGCCGTGGAAGCCGTCGTCATGGGGCATGTCGTGCAGGCCGGGACCGGCCCCAACTCGGCACGCCAGGCCGCGATCCGGGCCGGCATTCCGTTCTCCGTCCCCGCGAGCACCGTCAACAAGCTCTGTCTTTCCGGGCTGCACGCCATCGCCCTGGCCGACCTCATGATCACCTCCGGGCGCCACGAGGTGGTCGTCGCGGGCGGCATGGAGTCCATGTCGGGCGCCCCGCACCTGCTGCGCGGATCACGCACCGGGTGGAAGTACGGCGCGGCCGCGGTGGAGGACGCCCTCGACCGCGACGCCCTCGTCTGCGCCTTCGACGGGGTCCCCATGGGCGCGGCCACCGAGCGCTACCAGCAGCCGTTCGCCCTGACCCGGGAGGAACAGGACGAGTACAGCGCGCTGTCCCACCAACGGGCCGCCCACGCCCAGCAGTCGGGCGCGCTGTCGGAGGAGATCGCCTCCGTCACCGTGGCCGGCCGCCGGGGCGGGACGGTGGTCGACACCGACGAGGGCGTACGGCCGGGGAGCACCGCCGAGAGCCTGGGGCGTCTGAAACCGGCCTTCTCCGGCGCGGGCACCATCACCGCCGGCAACTCGTCACAGCTCTCCGACGGCGCCGCGGCCGTCGTCGTGATGAGCGCGGAGCGCGCCCGGCGCGAGGGCCTGACCCCGCTCGCCGAGATCGGCGCTTACGGCACGGTCGCCGGCCCCGACCCCTCGCTGCTCGTCCAGCCGGCCGGCGCGGTCCGCGACGCGCTGTCCCGGGACGGTCGGTTCAAGGCCGCCGACCTGGACCTGTTCGAGATCAACGAGGCGTTCGCCGGAGTGGCCCTGACTTCCGTGCGGGAACTGGACGTCCCCCTGGACAGGGTGAACGTCAACGGCGGAGCGATCGCGCTCGGGCACCCGGTCGGCATGACCGGAGCCCGGCTGGTGCTGACTCTCGCGGCCGAACTGCGGCGGCGCGGAGGCGGCACCGGCGCTGCGGCCCTGTGCGGGGGCGGCGGTCAGGGCGACGCGCTGTTGCTGCACGTACCGACGCAGGCCTGAATCCCGGAGCTGAACCACCATGAACGACCAGTTGTCCCCGGCCCCGACGGCCCTCACGGTGACCGCCCGCACCCTCGCCGCGGACGGCGTCGTCTCCCTCACCCTGCGCCGCCCCGACGGCGGAGCGCTCCCCACCTGGACTCCGGGCGCCCACATCGACGTACTCATGGAGGGCGGAGACAGCGATCTGATCCGTCAGTACTCCCTCTGCGGAGACCCCGCCGAGCGCGAGACCTGGCAGATCGCCGTACTGCGCGAGCCGCGGAGCCGCGGGGGCTCGGCGTACGTCCACGACCTGCTGTGCGAGGGCGCCACCGTGCGGGTCCGCGGACCACGGAACAACTTCCCGCTGCGGCCCGCCGCACGCCATCTGTTCATCGCCGGGGGCGTCGGGATCACGCCCATTCTTCCCATGGTCGAGGCCGCCGAGGCAGCCGGGGCGGACTGGCGTCTGCTGTACGGCGGTCGCACCCGGACCTCGATGGCGTTCCTGGACCGCCTCGCCCGGTACGGCGACCGTGTCCTGGTCCGGCCGCAGGACGAGTACGGCCTCCTCGACCTCACCGCCCACCTCGGTGTGCCCGAGGAGGACACCCTGGTGCACGCCTGCGGTCCCGAACCCCTGCTACAGGCGGTGCAGGAGCGGTGCGCGGCCTGGCCCCCGGGCACGCTGGGCGTGGAGCGGTTCACCCCGGCCCCGGCCGCCGGGTCCGACGCCCCGGCCGAGGCGTTCGAGGTGGAGCTCGCCCGTTCCGGGCTCACCCTCACCGTGCCGGCGGACCGCTCGGTTCTCGAAACCCTGGAGGAGGCCGGAATCCCGGTCGACTTCTCCTGCCGGGAGGGCACGTGCGGCACCTGCGAGACCGACGTACTCGACGGCAGGCCCGACCACCGCGACTCACTGCTGACCGAGGACGAGCGGGCCGCCGGCGACACCATGCTCATCTGCGTCTCCCGCTCGTGCGGACCTCGCCTGGTCCTCGACCTGTGACGGCGATCGCCTCCGGCCTCTTTCCCTCACCGGCCGCAGCGGTCCCTGCCCGGCGGGCACGGGAGATCCGGCTCGCCAGGACGGTCTCGTCGACCGGAGGGACACGTCGGTCACCCCCGGTGCGGGCTGCGGGGATCGCCGACGAGCGCGTCGATCTCGGCGCACCAGTGCGCGCACATCCGCGCCGTCGCCGCCGGGGAAGCACGCATGTGTCAGCGAACGCTTCGCGGCGGCGCCCAGCTGTTCGGTCGGCCACCGTAGGGCATTGGCCATGAGCGCGTACTCCTGGGCAAGGTCGGTTTGGCACATCTCCGGTCGTCGGCGCCGATCACGAGCGATACGCCGCTTTCGTACAGGATGCGCCAGGCGTCGACGTACCCGGTCCGGAAGACCAGTCCGCCGAGTGCGTACGCGGTGGGCGCGAAGGGCATCGGTGTACAGCCGGCCCGGAGACGGCGCAGAACGTCCGGGTCGTCAACGCCCATCCAACCGTGGTCGATGCAGACGAGACCCAGGGCGAGCGCGACCGTGACGTCCTCGATCACATCGGCGTGGCCGGTGAACCGGTAGCCCTCGGCCCGGGCCCGCTAGGAGGCCTGCGCCAGGGCCTCGAACGGGACGGTGCGGTAGTCGCCGTCATTGCCGCACCCGAAGCCGTAGCCGAGGATCGGCACGCCTTTCTCTCGCAGGGCGGCGGTCCGTGGAGGTTCTTTCGGCCCGCCCGGGAACCCTTCAGCTTCGCGAGGATGTGGTCCTTGACCGTGGTCGGTTCGTAGAACTGCTTCTCTCCCTCGGCGACGAAGGTCGGAAGCAGCGCGACGCCGACGTCCGCGTCCCCGTCGTGGAAGAACGCGGACGGCGCGCGATGTTTGATGGTTCCGTGCACCACAGCCGACTTGACCCGGTGCAGCGTGGACTGAATCGTTCCGGCTCACCGAAGCCACCACCGGGAAGGGCGTGATGCCTCTGAGGTGAACGAGTCCTCAGAACGGCGGGGAGATATCTGGCCGCCACCGGGGATTACAAATGGCCGTTGACACCCACCGGAGTGTGCTCTTTCACGGAATCGCGAGCAGAGCCATTTTCAGAGAGCCCCATTGGCTGTGTCACTTCTCCCGTTTCGACCTGAGTTCGGGAGTCATCTGGCGCGCGCTTTCATGATCATTGTCGATGGGAATCGATGTCACTGTGCCGCTGCGTCAGCGCTCGTCAGCGGGCCCGGATTCTCCAAGCCGCGTCAGCCAGTTGCCCTTTATGCCCGAAATGTTCTGTCAGGCGCTGTTTCGGTCGCCTTGATCACTCTTTTACGCTCGGGGCTGGGCAGTCGGCGGGCCCTGGTTACCGATCTTCGATAGGGAACGCGCCAGTGCGGGGAAGGTCTTGTTCGGCCCAGGCGCCCATGGTGGCCAGCACGACCTCGAGTCGTGCGCCTGCCGGGGTGAGTTCGTACTCCACGCGGGGCGGGATCTCCGGATAGGCCGTGCGGGTGACCAGCCCTAGGAGTACGAATCGTCGCAGCCGTGAGGACAGGGTCTTGGGGCTGATGCCCGGAAGTCCGGCGCGCAGCTCGGTGAAGCGTTTCGGGCCGGTCAGCAACTCCCTCACGATCAGCGTCGCCCAGGGGCCGTCCAGCACGGTCAGGAACCGGGCGATCGGACATTCCGGCAAAGGGTGATCCAGCTCACTCATGCTCTCCCCATTAGTTCATTTGAGGGAACTGATTCCCTCAGGGAACCATAGCCGGAGCAGCCCGCACCCCCACTCCTTGGAGAACCTCATGACCGCGATCACTACGGCCAACACCGCGAGCGAGATGGTGCGCTCGGCCACGACCACCGCGTTGCGGGTCGCCGCGCGCAACCTTGAGCTCTACGACACCGGCAACGTCGCAGGCGCGGACGAGGTGTTCGCCCCCGACGTGATCGACCACAACCCCGCTGACGGCGCCGCCTCGGGCATCGACGGCATGCGAGTGCTGATCGCCGCGGTCCGCGACGGATTCACCGGCACGCAGCACCGGATCCTGTTCCAGCAGGAGCTTCCCGCCGGCTGGGTGGTCCTCCACTGGCGGATGACCGGGACCCACACCGGAGACGCCTTCGGCTTCGCCGCCAGCGGCAACCCGGTCGACATCACCGGCACCGACATCGTCCACGTTGTCGACGGCAAGATCACCGAGATCTACCACGTCGAAGAACTGCTCAAGCTCACCCAACAGATCAGCACCGGCACGCAGCCGGCCTGAAGATCGAGACCTTCTCGGACCACGCCTGCCCCCGAGCCCTGATTCGGCACCCGCCGCCTCGACGCGGCGCACTCGCTCCAGGGGCCAGTCCGGGAAAGGCACGCCGGCGGCCATGAGTGGGTGGGGCGGCGGGCCATCGGCACCGCCGGAGCCGCCGCCCCTGACCGGGGGACGGGCTCAGCCGGCCGCGGCGCGTTCGGCCTGCGCCTTGGTGTGGGCGAGGCGGTAGGACTCCGCCCCGGTCTGGACGATCGCACCGTGAAGGTCCGCCGGTCGACGATGCCCGTGCTGCGTCGCCTCGCCGCACCTCGTGGACCGCAGTGCCGGACGCTCGCCGGCTCGGTCCCGCCGCCACGGCCGTCACCGCTGCCCAGCTCCGGCAGGCCGCTTCACGAATGCCATCCGCGACACCGGGATCGGCGAGTACGGGGCTTTCCCGAACCTGACCCCAGCACCGTCACCACGTACGCGCACGACCTGCGCTGACACGGCCGTCGCTGTCGGACGAACCGCCGCGGAGCCGTACGCTCCCCGGCAGCAACTCCCGGCGAAGATCACGAACATTCAACTCATCGCTCAGCATCTACCGAGCCGCCATACCGCTCACCCGTTTACAACTTGCCCGTCCTCATATCGGCACTGCTCTTGAGGATCGCAGAGTCGAGGCTCCAGTTCTCCGGTTGGACCCTCTCCCAGAGACTGCCTTTACCGAGTTCCCTTCCCACCTGGTCCTCCCGGCGGAACCACTCCTCAGCACTCCTGATCCTGTTGGGGTGGATTTCGTCGAGCAGAGCGTAATCCCGGGTGATGATTCCGTGCTTCCACGTATTCCAGAAGCCCGTGAAATTGTCCCGGAAGCTCATGGTGCTTTTGTCGTTGGGATCGGCGTTGTAACCAGCAGGCTGATCAGCAATTCCCTTCACGTCCGGCGCGTTCCAATAAGTGTCCAGATCAGTGTCGATGTACTGCGCCGGATGCCCGGTGACCTTCTCGAACGCCGCAGCCATGTCGGCATATGCCATGTGCTCGATGGCGACTTCAAGGTCCATGCCATTCGCGCGCTCCGGATGATCGAAGAGCCAGCGCACGTAAAAGCCGCAGTCTTCCAGTGCCACGTGAGGAACGGCTCCCTCGCCGAGAGGGACTCGCCACGTGACGACACCGTTTTCAACGCTGGGCGTCATGGGCGTGAGCGGTGAGATCACCATCTCAATGTAGGGACCTGACGTGAAGACCGCTGCCCCCATCCGATCCCTGTTCTTTTCATTTTGAAACAGCACCCATTCGGCCATGCGGCCTTTACCGTCATAATGCCCGGTGCGGAACCTCGAGTCGTAGCCGGACTTCTTGAGGGTGTAGTCGAGATTTCCGTAGACGAAGAACTTGATTCCTTCTTCAATCGCTATCTCGTAACTGCGGATCGCCCAGTAGGTCTCCGTTTTCTCACCGGTGTTGAATCCGTCGATGTTGATGAATACGCCGTCACAGCCTCGAAACCCTTCCCGCAGCACGTCCTCGTCGGCGAACGACCCCTCGAGGAGGGAGACGTTGCCGAGCGCGAGGAGCGCCTGGGCTCGAGGGGAGCTGGAATCGCGCGTGAGAACCCGGACGGAGTATTTCTTGTCGGCGACAAGAGAGCGGACGATGGGCATTCCTTGAGCCCCCGTACCGCCGATCACGAAGATATTGGAGGTGGTGTGAGAAGACATGGCGTTCGACTCCCGAGGTTGAGTACGCACGTGATCAGTACGCGAAGGACGCGGTGCGTTCGAGACTGCTCTGCATCAGCCCGGCGATCGAGAACCCCTCTGGAAAACCGATCGGTTTCCAACACGTTACACCGATCGGTTTCCGTACGGCAAGGTCTCAGGCAGTGGCACCTCGACGACCTCACGATCCCGGGCACGGAAGGCGCCCATCACGGTCGGCCAGGACAGATGCAGGTGCCAGGCAGCCTGGATGACCGGAGACCCGGCAACCCTGCACCGGCGCCCGGCCGTCGTCCGCAACCCCGGAAGACACGCGTCGGCCGGCACCGGACTCTTCGCAACGGGTTGAACCTGTGCGGCCGGAGCCCTGCGCCTTCCTCCCGTTGAGCCGGGAGGGAGGTTTGTCGACGCTCCATCGCAACGCGCATCCGTCTGCCCGGGGAGCTCCAAAGGCGATGCGTCAGCGCATGCCTGCCGCATCGAGCAGGAAGGCCGCCATGGGCGCGACGAGCCCCGTCAGCTTGTCGGCGCCGATCCCCGCACGGGCGCTGGCGCCATCGAAGACCACCATCAGCTGCCGGGCCAGACGTCCCGGATCGCTCACCCCGCCCTGTTCGGCCTCGGCACGGAAAAAGGCCATCAGGTTCCCCTTGACCCGGTGGGCCACCCGGCTGGCGGGGTGGCGCTGATCCCTCAGGCCGATCTGCACAGCCAGGTACCCACAGCCCCGGAATTCCGGCGCCCCCGCCTGCGACTCCAACTGCTCGAAGACATGCAGGATCCGCCCCCGGGCGGAAAGCCCGTCTCCTGCCTCAGGCAGGAGACGGGCGGCGTAGGAAGCGGCTCGCCGCTCCAGGCCCGCCGCCAGCAGGTCGCCCTTGCTCTCGAACAGCTGGTACACCGAGCGCTTGGACACCCCCGCCGCCTTGCACAACGCCTCGACGCTGATAGTGACGCCGTCGCGGTAGGCGAGCGTGGCCGCTGCCTCCAGCAGCCGCTCTCGGGACGTCGGATTCGCCTGTTCAGTCATGATGTGAGGCTTACTCGGCTTTCCGTAATCTGGCGGTCCATGGCTTCGGCCGGGCGCTGGTTGAACAGACTGCGCGGGGCCATGACGCGCCAGCCGACGATTCGTCGGCTGGCTCATCCGGCTTCGGCTCCGTGGGGATGCGGGCTTTTAGGGTTTGAGTACCGCCAGTACATCGTCGAGTGAGACATTGGCGGGGTCGCTCATATCGACACCATCGAACGTCTGCCAGACATAGGACGCCGCCCCGCTCTCCCGCAGCGGATGCAAGTCGGCCAGGGCTGGATCGTCCCGGAAGCTGATGAACGCCTCTTCGGACTCCCATTCAACGAGAAACAGGACCTGCCGCGGCGCGATGTCACCGGCTACGCTGTCTCGGAAACGACCGAACGCCACCATTCGACCACCATACTGCGGAGCCGCCTCGGGCAAACGACTGAAATACGCGAGGTACTTCTCCAAGTCGACCACGTCAAACATGTTCAGGGCGTAAAACTTCTTCTTCTGCGAATTCGCACTCATTGTTAATTCTCCCTCCGGTTTCATGAATTTGTGTTCGCTTCTCTAGGCGAGCGGGTCACTGGCAGCAGGACGCCGGCATTGTTGATGATGGCGCTGACGAAGGCCGCGATTTATGACATCTGAGAGACTGGCTGGCAGAATGAACATCCAGTGCCCGAGTGAAGACTGAGGTCGGGGGAATCTGAGTAGTGTTTCTTTTGTTCGGGTAATCTGCCCGATGGACGCTCGTGGACCTCACGCCACCGAGTTCAACAGTTCGGCCAGGACATCGGGCCTTTCCAGCGCGATGAAGTGCCCCGCTCCCGGCACCTGTGTGAAGTCGGCGGCCGGCAGCAGGTTCTTGTTCGCCTGCCGGTCCGAGGGTCGGGACCAGTCCTTCTCCCCGTAGACGAGGTGAACGGGCGCCTTGACCTCGGGGTAGCGCGAGCGGGCGGCGATGAGGCTGGGCAGGGCCTGGTACACGGCCCGGGCGACAGTCGGGTAGCCGGGGCGGCCGCCCACCTGGAGGAGTTCGTCGAGGTAGTCCTCCCGCAGCGCGGTCCTGTCGACCACCCCGCCCTGCAGGATCTTGCTGAGGGCGGGCTTGGGCTCCACCCCGGCGATCACCGGACCTACCCCTGGGGCGAGGACACCGGTGACGACCACGCGGGCGAGGAGGCTCGACCGGGCGATTCCGCCGGGGAAGTCGTAGGTGTTCACCGCGACGACGCGTCGTACCCGCTGCGGCAGATCGGCCGCTGTGGTCAGGGCGAGCACCGCGCCCATGGACTCCCCGACCAGGGTGACGTCGTGGAGGTCGAGTTCGGTCAGGAGCCTTTTGACGCCTGCGCGCATGGCCGGCTCGTCGTACGAGGCCCCGGGCACGATCTCGGACTAGCCCATCCCCGGCAGGTCGAGGGCGTACACGGTGTAGTGGTCCGCGATCGGCGGGATGAGGTGGCGGAAGTGCTCGGCCTGGGTGCGCACGGTGTGCAGCAGGACCAGGGAGGCGCCGGTGCCCGCCTTGAGGTAGCGCAGCGTTCCCTCGCGGCCGACGGATCCCGCACGCGGGGCGATGGTGTGGCTGGTGGTCCCCGGAATGTGGATCGTGGGACGTGACTCGTGGCTGGGCATCTCGCCGGCTCCTTGTGTGTACGGGGGTTAGTTCGCCAGCTGGGGGTAAAGCCCCGCCAGGTCGCCGGCCAGGCCCGCCTTGACCTGCCGTGAGATGTCATCGGCGAGCACCTCGTACGCGCCCGTCTCGACGCCGTCGAGGGCGAGGGCGGCGACGTCACGGGGGTCGGACTTGGGCGCCTCGACGCCGGCCGCCAGGTCCGTGTCGACGTAGCCGACGTGCAGTCCGGTGACGGCGATGCCGCGCGGCTGCAACTCCAGGCGCAGGGAGTTGGTCTGCGACCACAGAGCGGCCTTGGAGGCGCTGTAGGAGCCGCCGAGCGCGATCCAGGAGAGCGCGGAGTGCACGTTGAGGAGGTGGCCGCCGCCGTTGCGCTCGATGAGGGGCACGAAGGCGCGGGTGAGAAGCAGCGGACCGTAGAAGTTGGTCTCGAACTCCCGGCGTACGTCGTCGACCGGGGAGTCGAGGAACGAGGCGCCGACCGAGGCACCGGCGTTGTTGATCAGCACGGTCACGTCCTGCGCCTGCGCGGCGGCTGCCGCCACGGAGGCCGGGTCGGTGACCTCCAGCGCGACCGGTACCGCGTCGGGGTGCGTCACCGTACGCGGGTCGCGGGCGGTGGCGTAGACCTTGCCGGCACCGCGCGCGTACAGCTCTTCCACCAGGGCCTTGCCGATGCCTCGGCTGCCGCCGGTGACAAAGACGTTGGCGCCCTTGAGTGCGGTCATGACTGCCTCCACAGAATGAGAAACCGATCGGTTTCCATCACGGTAAACCGATCGGTTCCCAGACGCAAGCCCAACCGGCCCCCGGACTCACCGAGGCGTTCCGCACCCGTGGATCCCCGGAATGACAAGCTCTCCACCCGTCTGACCGGCCTGGTCGATGTCGGCGTCGTCCAAGCCGAGTCGGAGCTTTGGGCCGAGTTTCCCGAGCGTGTCGTAGAGCCACTCCGGGACGGTGTCGGGCGTGAGGCGGAGGACTGGGGGCAGGGGGATGCCTTCGACGCCGGAGAGGGTGCCCGTCAGGCTCTCGACGCACATGGTGATGCGGTCGCCTCGCAGCGTGGACGTCGAGCCGGGCGCTCCGTCGATGTGCTGGATCCGCCCGCCGACGGGTACGGCCATCTACAGGTCGCGGATCGTGGCGGCCGCCGCGGAGAACTTGAGCACCCACTTGGGGGCGGCGGCCGTGTCCACGGTCACCACGCCACCGACGGCGAGGTCGTGCAGTTCGAGGCGGCTTCCCTTCATGGTCCAGGACTCGGCGGCGAACCGACCGGCGCTCTTGTCCTCGGGGACCTTGGGATCGCTGATGTCGCAGATGCGGGAGGCTCCAGTGGTGGGCTCCCGCCGGGGCGACGTCTCGGTGGTCCGGCGGCCTGGCGTCCTGTGGTCTTGGCGGTGCCGCGCAAGGCGTCCGACGCCGATATGAGCGCTCCGCCTGTAGGGCAGCCGGGCCGCGACGCCGATCAGCCAGTCGCCTGGCGGGGCAGCGTCGTCGGCATACGCGGACTTCAACCCTGTCGGGCCAGTCCCGGGCCAGAAGCGACCCGTTCACTTGCGCCTGGGAAACCGATCTGTTTTCCTAGGTGGAAACAGATCGGTTTCCGGCTGCCGGTCGACCCATGACCAGCGACTTAAGGGGAAATGTGAGTACCACCTTCGACCGCGGGGCGCCCGCCTCCGGGAAGACAGACTCGGGCCGCCGCGGCTCCCACGCCGTGCGCTGGTGGGTGCTCGTCGTGCTGGGCGTGGCGCAGCTCATGGTCACGCTCGATGCGACCGTCGTGAACATCGCGTTGCCCGAAGCCCAACATGACCTCGGCTTCAGTGACGGCAGCCGGCAGTGGGTCATCACGGGGTACGCCCTGGCGTTCGGCAGCCTGCTGCTGCTCGGGGGCCGACTGGGCGACCTGTTCGGCCGCCGTACGACCTTCGTGACCGGCCTGATCGGTTTCGCGGCCGCATCCGTCGTCGGCGGCGCGGCCGGCAGCTTCGAAATACTCGTCGCGGCCCGTGTGGCCCAGGGCCTGTTCGCCGCGCTGCTCGCGCCCGCGGCGCTCTCACTGCTCAGCGTGACCTTCACCGACCCGGCCGAACGGCCGAAGGCGTTCGGCATCTTCAGTGCGCTGTCCGGTGCGGGCGCCGCGGTCGGACTCCTGCTCGGCGGCATGCTCACCGAATGGGCGTCGTGGCGCTGGGTGATGTACGTGAACGTCATTTTCGCGGGCGTCGCGCTGGTCGGCGCGTTGCTGTTGCTGGCCAGGCCCGTGGTCACCGAGCGACCCAAGATCGACATTCCCGGCACCGTCGTGGTGAGCGCCGCGCTGTTCGGCATCGTCTACGGGTTCGCGCACGTCGAATCCACGAGTTGGACCGACCCGGTCGCCCTCGGCTCCATGATCAGCGGCGTGGTGCTGCTCGCGGTATTCGCCTGGCTGGAGCTCAGGGTCGCGCATCCGCTGCTGCCGCTGCGAGTCGTGCTGGACCGGACCCGAGGCGGTTCGTTCCTGGCCGTGTTCGTTCTGGGCATGGGGATGTTCTCGATCTTCCTGTTCCTGACCTACTACCTGGAGGCCAGCATCGGCTACTCGCCGATCGAGGCCGGTCTGTCCTTCCTGCCGATGGTCGGCGGCATCGTCGCCTCGTCGACCACCGCGCCTTCGCTGCTGCTGCCCAAGGTCGGCCCGAAGATCGTGGTCAGCGTCAGCTTCCTGGTCTCCGCATCCGGTATGGCCCTGCTGACCCGGCTCACGTTGAACAGCGACTATGTCGCCGACATCATGCCGGGCATGATCCTGCTGGGACTCGGTATCGGTGGGGTGATGACCACCGCGTTCCAGGGTGCGACGGCAGGCGTGCACCACGAGGACGCGGGCGTCGCCTCGGCGCTGATCAACACCAGCCAGCAGGTGGGCGGCTCGATCAGCACGGCGCTGCTGACCACCGTTGCATCGTCGGCCGCGACCGACTACCTGTCCTCGCACAAGCCCGGCGCGCTGACCGTGGCCCAGGCCGGGGTCGAGAGCTACACGGCCACCCTGACGTGGGGCGCCGGGATCTTCGTGGTCGGCGCGGCGCTCACGGCGTTCCTGATGCCGAACACGGCTCTGGCGCCGTCGGAGGGCGAGCCTGTGATCGCCCACTGAGCCCGAAGCCACCATGGTGAGAAATGTCCTGCGCTGATGGGTGCCTCCACGCACCCATCAGCGCAGGACAGGGGCATCTCCGAGACAGTCCCGTACGTTCCCTCCTCAGCAAACCCGTCATCGCCGGTCGAGGGCACGCACGATGGGGGCCGAGCTTCCGAGGCCGGCGAGACACACCGCCCATTCTGGAGACCGCGGCGGCGACGCCGAACCGACTCGGCCATGGGCGGCGCCGTAGCACACTCCGGCCACCATCGTAAACCGATCGGTTTTCAATGGGCCGGAATCGAGTTAACCTCACAATATGACCACCGAAGCAATGTCAAGCTCCCGAGAGCGACTGCTGGAGGCAGCGGCCACGCTCACCTACCGAGACGGCGTCAACATCGGCGTCGACACGCTGTGCAAGGCGGCGGGGGTGTCCAAGCGCTCCATGTACAAGCTGTTCGAGAGCAAAGACGAACTGCTGGCGGCGAGCCTGGAGGAACGCGCCTCCGCCTATATGGCGGCACTCCTTCCCGCGACGGACGACAACCGTCCACCCCGCGATCGGATCCTGCATGTCTTCGAACAGGCGGAGAAGCAGGCGGGCGCACCCGACTTCCAGGGCTGCCGGTACCTCGTCGTACAGATCGAGCTCAAGGACCCGAACCACACCGCGAGCCGGGTGGCCGGTCGGGTCAAGGAGAACTTGACCGGCTTCTTCCGCGCCGAGGCAGAACAGGGCGGGGCGAGCGACGCGGATCTGCTGGCCCGTCAGCTGGTCCTGGTCTTCGACGGCGCCAGCGCCCGTGCTGGAATCAAAGCCGACGCACAGGCCGGGCTCATCACCCCCACCGTGGCCGCCCTGCTCGATGCGGCGGACATGCGCTGACGCATCCCGTGACGAGCAGCCTCGGCGAACCATGCGCTCGGTGAGCCGCAGCCGAGCACCGGCGACCGAGCAACTCCCATGGGTCCACGCCCGTTTAAACTGATCGGTTTCTCGCCCGTGGTGGCAAGCCACGTACCCACACCCCCCAGGAGCACGAATGACTGCCGCGCGCGACACCGAAGGGCAACCCGCTCATCCCCCGCTTCCGGCGAAGCTGGCGGCCCACCCGTCGGTACAGGCCGTGCTCGCCCGACGCAGGGCCGGTGACGTGGGCCCCCCGCCCACGGTGATCGACGCGGAATGGCTGCGCGAACTGTGCCTGGCGGCCGGCGCGGACGACGCCGCCGCGGTCAACCTGGACCACCCCGACCTGGCGGGCTCTCTGGGTGTTGCACGCGGTCATGATCCCCGCCCGCTCGCGGTGGAACAAGGCTTTCGGGCCGGTCCCAACCGGTCCTCACCCGCGTACACCTCATTGTCTGCGACGTCCTTCGGCAGGCTCTGGCACAGGTCCCCGGGAGCCGTCGCGGCGGGGGCACTGACGCAGCATCTGCCACGCCCTGGACGACGCGCTCGGCCTGGTTCTGTCCTGTAGGCGGTCCGGCAGGAGACGGTGAGGGGCGCCCTGGGGCACGTTAGGCTGCGGTTCTTCGGCGGACGGGGGCATCGCATGTGGCGGGGGATACGGGTTGTCGTGCTCGGCGCGGTCCTGGCACTCCTCGTCGGCTGCGGTTCCGAGACCGCAGAGACCGCCGAGACGGATGAGGAGGCGACAGGTGCGGCCACGGCCGCCGCCTGGACGCTCGCCGCTCCGATTCGCATCGACGGCGTCCATACCGCCGACGGCGGCCGGTCCCTGGTGGTCGATGCCAAAGTGCCCGACGGTGCACGCGACTGCGTGCGCGGCCTGCGCGGTGAGCTCGACACCGTCGAGCACGGCACGGTGTACGCGAAGGTCACGTACGAGACCCGTTCCCTGGACCAGGACTCCGGCTGCACCGGCACGCGTCGGGTCAAAGCGACGGTGAAGCTGGGCGAGCCCCTGGGCTCCCGCAGGGTCATGGTGAACAGCATGGACGTGTACACCCCTGTCGGTGCCACGCCACCCGCTCTGCGGCAGTGCGGTGAGAACGGTTGCGACCCCACGCCACCACGTTGCACCTCGTCCTCGTACCAGCAGGCCGTCAACGACACGGACATCCCAAAGCACACGAGCTGGGAGGAACGCGGCTGCGACGACACGTGGCTGGTGCTGGATCTGTCGACCCGGATGGGGCCGGCGTGCGGTGACGCCGGGGACGGATGCTCCTCCTCCGGTGTCTCCCAGCGCTGGTTCTACCGGGCCGAGTCCTCGGGCTGGCGGCCGGTCGCCACGAACAGCGATGCGGGCTGCGCCGGGATCCACAAAATCCTGCCGGAATTGCCCGAGCGCCTCTGTGCGTCGCTGCTGCGGCTCGACCGTGGCTGATTCCCCGAGCCCGCGGCTGCTCGGCCACGGGAGCAGGATCATGTTGCGGACCCAGCCCTGCGACCACGGCTTCCAGATCATGGATCAACCCGCGGGCGAAGCGCTCCAACTCCGCCCGCTCCTCAGCGGACAGCAGCAACGGCACCGACTTGGGGCTCCGCCGAGGAACTGATGCCCCAGGAGCAGAAGTCACACACCAACTGACGATCAACTACTGACCGGCGCAGGACACTGGCGAAGGACCGGCAGCACGAAGCTCGCGCCCGCTCCCCCGCAGGCATGAATCAGGAAAGCCGCATGGGGTGTGCCGGAGAACTCCGGGTTCTCGCGGACCGCCGTCCTCCTGCCGTTCCGGTCCTGGCACTCGACGCCCCGGGCCCGGTAGTGGCTCGCGCCCGGGGCCACTCAGCGGGGGGGGGGCGGCGCGGTTCATCTCGACGGCGCGGTGGCCGGTGAGGTCGTAGCTGCGGACCGTGGCGAGGTGGAGCATCCGCTCGTGGCCTGGGACCCGGGTGCCGATGATGACCTCGCGAGGGCAGCGCGGCCACTTCTCGGAGCAACCGTGGCAGGCGGAGGGTTCGTCTTGACGTCAGACGCTCCGGTCAGGAGGGGCCGCGGCGCACCACGGCTGAGAGAGGTTCCATGCTCCGTATCCACTTCACCGACCAGGACCTCCAGAACATTCGGATCGCCCCGCGACCCGACCCACTCTGGGAACTGGTCTGCAGTGTCTGCCGGTTACAGACGCGCCAGGGGCCGCTCGACTTCGGCCCCTGGCGCCATCGCGCATACACCCAACTTCGCAGCGACCCCGCCCTGCGTGGCGTCGTGTCTCAGTTGCGGACGGTGATCCCCGACGTCGGCTACATCCCGGACTTCCTCACACCGCCGGTCATCGGCGGCAGCCTGGGTGATGGTCTCGATCAGATACTCCGCACGCCCCGCGGCCAGTTGGTCCGTGAGCTGACACGTCTGGCAGAGTCCCGCCCGGGTTCCTCCCGGACCGAGTCGCTGGCGGAACCGGGGGCCGACGGGCTCAAGTCCCTGACGGGCGCACTGCACACTTACCACCGCGCGTTGCTGGGGCCGTACTGGGCCGACATCCGCACCCAGGTCGGCTCCGACGTCGCCCTGCGGGCTCGTTCCCTGCTGGATGGCGGCACGCAGTCGCTGCTGAACGGCCTGCGTCCGCTGGCGCAGTGGAACCCGCCGGTACTGGAAGTGGACTACCCGGTCGACAGAGATCTCCACCTGGGCGGGCGCGGCCTGCTTCTCCTCCCCTCGTACTTCTGCTGGCGTCGGCCGACCGCTCTTGCGGACCCGTCGCTGGCACCTGTGCTGGTCTATCCGGTCAAGAAGACCCTGCTCAGTGATGCTTACGGCACGCGCCAGAAACTGGTGCACCTGCTCGGCCGTACCCGCGCGGCGCTACTGGCCGAAGCGGCCGGCCAAATTTCCCGGACCACTTCGGAACTCGCCGACGCCGTGCGGGTGTCCCTGCCCAGCGTGAGTGCGCAGCTCAGCATCCTGCGTGACACAGGCCTCGTGGTGAGCCGCCGTGAAGGCAAGTA
This sequence comes from Streptomyces sp. NBC_01451, assembly GCF_036227485.1. NCBI lineage: Bacteria > Bacillati > Actinomycetota > Actinomycetes > Kitasatosporales > Streptomycetaceae > Streptomyces > Streptomyces sp. NBC_01451. Next base: position 9,435,052 of record NZ_CP109479.1, on the reverse strand, counting down.
CGTCCTGCACTCAGTGACTCCGTTGGGCCTGCAACTCCTCGGCGCGCAGTCTCCGGGTCCGGGTCCGGCCGAGGGAAGCCGGGGCTGACCCCCGAGTCACTTCGGCTGGGGCCGAAAGCATGTGCGGCAGCGGGAGCCGGGAGCACAGACTCAGGGATACCGAACGTCAACCCGTCCGGGAGGGTGTGGGAGATGCCGAGTGAATCGCCGGCCATCACAGCGAGGGGTTGGGCCGTGGCGATGCTGGCCGCCGTCGCCGCGGCCGTCATGGCGACCGGCTGCTCCGGCACTGCGGCGTCGCAGGACGCGAAGACCGTCCCGGCCGGCGCGCTTCGGCCACTGACCGATACCGAACAGCTGCGGATCGCGGATGCCGAGCAGCGGCTCATCAAGCAGTGTATGAACCGGCAGGGTTTCACCTACTGGGAGGCGGAGCGGCCAAGCCTGGAGGAAAGCCGGACGCTCGGCTATGTGGCGGACGACGTCGCCTGGGCCCGCAAGCACGGGTACGGCAGCCGTATCGCGGCCAAGGAGGACCGCGCACGGCTCACCAACCCCAACCTCGTCTACCGCAAGGGCCTTTCGGAGGAGCGGCGGAAGGCGTACGACGATGCTCTTGACGGGGGGATCGACGCGCCGGAGATCATGGCGGAACTCCCGAACGGCGCCACCATCCGCAGACAGATGGGCGGATGCGTGGCCGAGGCCGAGAAACGGCTGTACGGGGATCCGGAGGCGTGGTTCCGGGCCAACAAGATCGCCTCGAATCTTCAGCCGCTCTACGTCCCCCAGGTGATGCGGGACAAACAGTTCGTCGCGGCGCTGAGCGTCTGGTCGACGTGCATGGAACACGCGGGCCACCCCGAGAAGGACCCGGGAGCGGCACGTCAGGCAGCGAAGGAACGGGCGTTGCGCAGCACGTCCGACGAGACGTTCGCGGCCGAGCGGCGGCTCGCCGTCGCCGATGCCACCTGCGCCCGCACCGCATCGCTGGCAGCCATCGGCAAGGAACGCGAGACGCACTACGTGAACGCCTTGCGCGGCCGGTACGGCCAGGCGCTGGACACGAGCCGCCGTATCGAGCACGAGGCATACGTCCGCGCCGCGGACATCGTCGGTCCCCGGACCTGACCCCACAGATTTCCACGCTGGTCCGGCAGAGGATCAGCACGCCTCGAACGAGGCAGACAAGAGGGAGAATCATGCGCAAATTCGGCACATTCGCCGCGGTGATCGGCCTGGCGGCGCTCGGCCTCGCGGTACCGGCCACCTCCGCTCAGGCCTCGACCCAGGTAACCGGTTGCAACGCGAAGTGGCCGGGCAGGGACGGGTACGTCCGGGCCTGGGCCGACCCCGACTGCCAGGGCACACTGCTCGGTGCAACCCAGGGCAACGACTCCAACTGGTCTGACAGCGTGGCCCCGTTCACCAGCGGTGACGAGAACCAGGCCTCGTCCGTCATGAACAGCGGAACGATCGGCGGCAAGGACGTCGTCGCCTTCTACTACCTTCCGGGGCAGAGCGACGTGACCGGGTACACCTGCCTCGCACCGGGTGAGAAGTACGCGGACAACCTGACGGACAACGTATTCCAGAGGCGCGATGGCAGCACCGTCGGGCCAGTGGACGACAACATCATGTCCCACGTGTGGGTCACCGCCTCGGCCTGCGCCTCCAACTCCTGGCTCACCTGACCTGGCATGTCGCTCACGCCCGGGGGCCCCACCGCCCCCGGGCGGAGAACGCTCGGCGGACCACGCCTTGCAGGCCGGCGAGCACCTCCTCCGGCTTCGGCTTCCCCCGTCACCACGCCCCTCACCGGCGAGATAGATCTGGAGGTCAGGCAGCCCCGGGAGCGTCCGTGTCCCTCGTCAGGGCGGTGCAGCCAGCCCTGACCAGCAGGACTACAGCCACGCGGCTAGATCACGGCCGTCATGTCAGAGGATCCGCGCCCGAGGACGACTACGGCTCGTCCAAGGCCCCAACGGGCGCGGGTTATGTCGGCGGACGCCTATGAGGTGGCGGCAGCTGCCTGCTACCCGCCCACCGGCCTGATCACGGGTCACTGCATGATCAGATCACCGGACACCGCGAGTTCAACCTGACTACCCGCTCCAACGCCGTAGGTATTCTTCCCTGCGCGCTCTTTCCTCCAAAGCCCCCCAATACGCCTGCCATTCGGCAAGGCGCTCCACGAGGTCCTCACTGAAGCACGCGAGAGCCCGATCGCCGAAGAGGGCAACGGCAAAGGCCACTTCGTCTGGTTCGTAGCGCTGCGACTCGTCCCGGACCGCCGGGTCGAGGTGTGCGAACTGCACCGAGGCCTGTTTGACCACTTGTTCCCCGCGTTCACTCAGGCGGGGCAGGCGAAGCGCGGTCGGCTGTTCCTCGTTGATGTTGATGAACATCGACAGCGACAGAAGAATGAGAGCGCCGGCTGTCAAAATCGAGCCTTTGCTGAGGTAGATGCCGTCGGGGAACAGATGAGCCACAGGCCAGGTGAGCGCGAGTCCCAGCACACCCGCAATCTTCGCCCACACGGGAACGGGCGGGCGGAAAGGGACGTGCAGCGTCTCGCCCTCGCGCAGCACGCCTTCCGAGACCAGACGTTGCACCACGGGGTGGACAACCCTGTTCGGGTGCAACTCGGCCAGGTCACAGTGCTGGTCCCACACGGCCTTCTCCACCCCTCCCTCAGGAGGCCCCTTCTCCCATTCCCACACCAGGGTCGGCCTTCCACGGTGGTTGTCTGCCGGTCTGACGCTTCCTTTGGCCAACAGCCCGGCGACCACCGCCTCATAGGCACGCCAGGCACTCCAGCGTCCCTCGACAATCAGAACGCCAAGGGCCGCGGGCCCCATCCTCACAACGGCGTCCGGGGCCAGGTCGGCGGGCTCCGGCACTGTGGCCATATGGCGGTCCCAGGCCGCGGAGATCGCCTTCCGGTACACCCGTCCGTCGAGCCACCAGGCGATGCACAGGAGTCCGACGTACACCAGCACACAACCGATCAGCACGACGACCTTTATCAAGAGCCCTCCCCTTGCCCTCCTTCGGAAGGCTCTTACGTCCTTGCAGGGTTGATGAACGTCGGCGGAAACCAGCGTCCTGCCAGGCTGTCAGGGAAGAGTCCGCGAAGGGCCCGCGAAGGGTTCGTTCATCCAGCTCTGGAAAGGCACAGAGTTGCTCGGGACGACTCTGGGGTTGGTCCTGTCGCCGGTGAGCACCGCTTCCATCGTCTCGGTGAAGTCGACGAGCTTGTCCGCGTCGTACCCGGTGATCAACTTCAGGGATGGGGCGGTGGCGCTCACCCAGGACCTGTAGTCGCCGAGGAACTTGCGGAACAGCCCAATACGATCGTCATCGGTCAGATACTTCTGAGGATCTAGATCGCTGCAGCCGTTCCCCTGGTTTCCCGCTGCCTCGACCCAGAAAGCCTGCCAGTCCCGCAGCCACGCGACCTCCCGGTAGACCGGACTGGCCTCGACGTACATCGCGGCGAGCGCCATGAAGGTGTCCTGCTGCGTGTCGTGGGCGTACGCCGCGTTGGCGCGGAAGATGAACATTGAGTAACTCATAGTCCCTCCAGGGGAGTTACTATCCCACGAGCCCCGCCCGGATTGACCGGGGCGATGGCAGGTCCCAGTGTTGTGCGGCTGGTTGGGGAGGGGTACGGCTCTTCCGCGGTGAGGTCGTCGGTCAGGTCCGGAGATCGTCGTTGTGTCTATCGGGCGGGGAATGGAGGCGTTCGCGTTCCCTCTGGGTGTGGAAGGTCCAGTAGGCCGGGAAGTCGCCGTTGCCGATGACGGCTCGGAGGATGAGGACGACTTCGGCTCCGCAGACGCTCCATCGGCTGCCAGTGATGTCGAAGCGGCCGGAGATCAGGTGGCGGGCCGCTCCTTCGACGATGCCGCCACCGATCGGCCGGCCGGAGTCGAGGACCTGGCCGTAGTGGACGAACGCGGCATTGTTCTCCAGGCAGCGGCAGGCCCTGACCGGCGCGGCCCACTGTGCTGGGGACAGGCCCGTGCGGTCGGCCCCGGTGCGAGTGACGGCGACAGCTGAGGGGCGTCACCGGACAACATCCGGGAGGCTTTGGTGCTCCCCCGGTCTTCGGCGCCGGGGTCAGTGGTGGTGTCGCCTCGCCCACCTCGCCGGGGTATATCACAGTCCCTCTGCCGTCGGCACTCACGAGGAGCAGCGGCTTCTTCCCAGCCAGGACGGGGGTGCGCCACCGCCGTGCAGGGGCGGAAGCACTGGGGGGGAGAGAGCGCGGGCCGTCTCCTTCGTCCCGCCGTCAGTCGGCGGGCGGTCCGACTCATGGGAAGGGAAGCGCCGCAGGACACCGTGCTTGGCCGGTCGTGGTGCCGGATGAGAGACTGGCGCGCTGCAAGATCGGCGGAGCATACGGGGGCGCGATGAGCCAGGCGGTGACCGCAGCCATGCTGCAGGTGGCGGATGTGCACAAGTCGTACGGTCGAGGCGTCAGTGCCGTTCGTGCTCTGCGCGGCGTTTCCTTCGAGGTCCGCCGGGGAGAACTCGTCGCTCTCAAAGGACGTTCGGGCTCGGGCAAGACCACCCTGCTCAACATCGTCGGTGGTCTGGACGAGCCGGACAGCGGACGCGTCACCGTCGACGGGCTGGACCTGCGGGACCAGGGTGAGGACGCCCTCCTCGCGCTGCGCCGGGAACGCATCGGCTTCGTCTTCCAGTCGTTCGGGCTCATTCCCATCCTCACGGCCGCAGAAAATGTGGGCATGCCGCTGCGGTTGAGAAGGGCGGACCCGCGCGAGCGACGGGAGCGCGTCGAACTGCTTCTGTCTCTCGTGGGGCTCGCGGACCATGCCGCGCAGCGTCCGAGCGAGTTGTCGGGCGGGCAGCGCCAGCGCGTCGCCATCGCCCGCGCCTTGGCCAACAGCCCTTCGGTCCTCATCGCCGACGAGCCGACCGGCCAGCTGGACGCGGAGACCGGGCACTCCGTGATGGAACTGCTGCGCGCTGTCGTCCGCAGCGAACAGATCACGGCTCTCGTGGCCACCCATGACAGAACACTTCTTGACCTTGCGGATCGTGTGCTTGAGCTGAGGGACGGAGAGATCACCGATTCTCAGGACCACGTGTCCTGAGCGATGCCGGTGGGTCAGATCCACTGCGGGCCCGGCTGGTTCGGAAGCCCCGGCCGTTCCGTGACTCAGCCCTGGCCGTTCCGGTCGCCGCGTGTGTTGTCGTCCGGGCGAACGGCGATGTGGTCGGGTTCCAGTTCCAGGGCGACACGGTCGCGCATCCCCAGGGCCCGGGTGTACTCGGCGGGGAGCTGGAGACGGCCGGCCCGGTCGAGCATGGCGTATTCGCGGGCGACCAGGTTCTCCTGACCGGTGGCGGAGTCGACCTCGCTGTGGCGCAGGACTTCCGTCGACGTCCGGCCGTCCCGGATGGCGACCGTACGGCGGACCTCCCCGGCGACGGACTGATCGTGGGTGACGATCACGATGGTGGTCCCCAGCTCCTCGTTGGCGGTGCGGAATGCGGCGAAAACCTGTTCGGCGGTGTGGGAGTCGAGTTCACCGGTGGGCTCGTCGGCCAGCAGGACCGCGGGATCGTTGGCGAGGGCGACCGCGAGGGCGACGCGCTGCTGCTGGCCGCCGGACATCTGGTGCGGCCGACGGTCGCGGCATTCGGCGACGTCCAGCAGTTCGAGGAGTTCCATGGCGCGATCGGCCCTGGTCCGGCGCCGGCCTCGCACGCGGGCCAACTGCAGGGGCAGGGCGACGTTCTGCGCGGCGGTGAGATAGGGCAGGAGATTGCGGGCGGTCTGCTGCCAGACGAAACCGACGGTCCTGCGACGGTAGGAGAGACGTTCCTTGGCGGACATCGTGACCAGGTCGTGGCCGGCGACGCGGGCCACACCGGCGCTGGGTCTGTCCAGTCCGGCCAGGATGTTCATCAGGGTGGACTTGCCGCTGCCGGAGGCACCGACCAGGGCCATCAACTCCCCCTTGCGCACAAGGAGGTCGAGGCCTTGCAGCGCCTGGACCTCCACGCCGTCGGCGGAGAAGATCCGTACCAGCCGGTCGCAGGTGATCAGGGCGTCGTGACCGTAGACGGCGGCGTTGCGCGCGGCGAGGGCACGGTCGGTGAGCTCGTGGAAGGTCGGGCTGCTGGTCATCGGCTGCTCCTGGGCGGACAGAGGGACACGGGCCGGCGCCGGAGGGCGCTTGGTCTCGGGATTCCGCTCACTGACTAGTCGTCACCCATCCTCAGCTCGCGCACCGAACCGCGTCGGCCGGTCCACCAGGCCTGGCCGGCGGGCACACCGACGGCCAGCAGCAGCACGGTGAGCGCCGGAACCGCCAGCGAGAGCGGATCGGTGCGCAGCGCGGCCCCCTCCAGGGCGGACGGGGAGGCCAGGGCGATGGTCGTGAGGTCGATGCCGGGCGACAGCAGGTGAATGCCGGCCCAGCCGGTCAGCAGACCGCCCGCCGCGGCCAGCAACGCCTGCGGGAGGGCCGTGAGGATCAGCAGCCGGCGGCCCTGGGACCGGCTCATGCCCATCGTGCGCAACCGGGCTAGCAGGGCGCTGCGTTCGGGCGCGGTGCGCAGCACGGTCAGCAGGAGGGCGAGGACCGCGTACCCGGCGCCCGCGGCGACCGCGACACCGAACAGGCGTTCCGCGCCCGACTGGAGCGGTGAGTCGACGTGCCGGGCGCGTTCGTCGACGCGCAGCCGGACGGATGCCCCTGTGCCTTCTGCCGCCGAGCGCAGCGCCCGGCTGTTGAGGGCGTCACCGGTCAGCAGCAGGGTCGTCGTACGCGCCACGCCGCGGGGAAGACCGGCACGGTCCACGACCAGGAAGTCGTCACCGATCACGGCCGGAGTGCGCTCCTGGACCATGACGATCCGGACGGTGACGGAGCTGCCGTCCGGGAGGAGGACGGAGTAGGGGCCGGGGCCGTACTCCTCTGCCACGCGAGGTGAGGCCAGCGCGGGCAGGGGCCGGTCGCCGCCGGCCGTCGTACCGGCGTCCCGCTGCCGGAGTCTCGCCGCGTCGAACGGCCCCAGTCCCGTGCGGTGCGCCAGGTGTGAGTAGGCGTCGGGGTCCACACCGGCCAGCGGTACCGGCTGGCTGCCCTGTTGGGGCTTCGCCTCGCTGGTGACGCTCGCTTCCGCCATCCCCCGTACGCCGGGCAGACTGCGGACGCGGTCGGGCAGGGCTTGCGGGAGTGTGCCGGTGGTCGTCTCGATGCGGCCGTCGGCGCCAACGGCGAGGATCGCGGCCCGGTCACGGGCCGCTGTGACCCCTGCCAGGACCGAGCCGCCGAACGCGGCCGTGGTCAGAGCGGTCAGCAGGGCGAGCAGCGGCAGCACCGCGAAGCCCGGGGCGCGGGCCACCTGGGCCAGCGACAGCGGAACCACCAGGCCGCGCATCCGCGTGGCCGCCTTGCTCAGCGCACGCAGCGGCAGGGGGTGGAGGCGTGCCAGCAGCAGAGCCGCGACCACGCCCGTCAGCAGCGGGGCGGCGGCCACCAGACCGGTGCTGCCGGATCCCTGCCGGCGCAGTGCGACGACCGCCCCCGACGCGATGACCAGCACGGTCAGTTCGGCCACCGTACGACGCCGCGACGGGCGGGCGGAGGCGAGGTCTTCCCTGCCGTCGTGCATCCGCACCGTGCGGTGCGCCATCACGCCGCGCAGTGGGAGCGCGACACAGGCGAGCAGGGTGACGGCGAGCGCGGCGGCGACGGCGGGCGCGCTGCGGGCACCGGGCAGCACGAGCAGGGCGACCGTCAGTCCGAGGGCGCCGGCCGGCACGGCCACCACCGCCGTCTCCGCCAGCAGCCGAACGGCCAGGCCGGGCAGCGAGGCGCCACGGGCACGCAGCAGGGCCAGCTCCGCGCGTCGGCGATCGGCTGCCACGCCGCCGGCCATGGCCAGGACGATCACGGCGAGGCTGCCGGTCCCGACGGCGGCCAGGAGAAGCAGCGGGTCGATCCCCGACCGTAGTCCGGCATGGTCTGCGAGGACCCCGTCGAGATTCGTCTGGGCCTCCAGGCGCGGGTCGACGACCGCCCTCAGGTGCTGCACTCCCGGGCCCGACTCAAGGGCGGCGACGGCGGACGCCAGCCGATCGAGATCGTCACCGCGCAGGGTGGCGACGTCGGGCGCCACCTGCCAGTACCGGCGGGGGCTGCCGGGGGTGCCCAGGAGGACCGGGCCGGCGTCGGGGGCGAGGAGCAGAGCGCCGAGCCAGTAGACGTCCGTCGGCGCACTGCCGGGCAGGCGGCTCAGCGCGGGGGTGCGCAGCACCGGCAGTGCCGACCAGTAGGCGCCCTCGGGGGTGCGCGGGACGACGATCCCGGTGACCCGGACGGCGAGCGGGGCACGTATCGAGCCCGGCAGGTGAATCACCGAGCCCACCCGGATGTGGAGCGCACGGGCGGTGTCCACGGTGACGGCGGCCTCGACCTGCGCGGTCGCCGCGGTCACCGGTTCGCCCGTGGTGCGTGGCAACCGGCCCGCACTGAGCCGGGCATGGGAGGCCAGGTCCTGCTGAGCGGCGAGCATCATTTGGGCGGGCATGTCCGCGGGCCGGGGAAGCCACGGATCGGACGCCTCCAGCCCGACGGTCGTGCGCACGCCGTACGACGACTGCGCGCGGTCGGGCACCAGCGGCGCCCTCGTGGTGGCGAGAACCTCGGCCCGCGCCGCGGCCAGCGGACCGGTGCGCAGGGCAGCCTCCGTCTCCTTGATCGTGTCCGTCCAGGGTGGCGGGGCGTCCACCTGCACGGTCGTCCGGTCGGGCAAGGCCTGCTCGACCGCCCGGCGCAGCCCCGCGTCCCCGTACCGGTCGACGGCACGCGGGTACGCGGCAGCCAGCGCGGCGGTCACGGTCACCAGCAGCGCGAGGGCCACGGACGTACCGGCGAAGGCCCTCAGCCGGGCCCGCACCCCGGCCCGCACGTGCGGCGGCACCGCCCTTGTCCCCCCGCTCCGCGGAGGCACCGGCTGCGCGGTCACTGCGCCACCTCGTCCCTGAGAGTCATCACGGGCTTCGCCCGCCGAAGTGCGAGGCCCACGGTCACGAGGGCGGGGCCCGCCGCTAGGGCCGCCAGCAGGGCGGCCAGGCGCACGAGCGGGAGTTCGACCAGCACCGGCGGGAGCGGCCGGGTGGCCTGCCCCGTCAGGACCACGAGGGGAACCAGCGCGTACGTCAGCACCGCGCCCAGGGCCGTGCCGACCAGCAGCGCCAGGGCCACCAGCACGCCGTGCTCCACAGCCACCAGCCGGGCAAGCCGACGGCGGGATGTCCCCAGGGCGCGCAGCACGGCGAACTCACCGTCCCGGACCCGCATCGTCCCCGCCGCGCTCACCGCGAAGCCGAGCGAGGCGAAAAGCACCGTCACCGCCGCCGCCGCGACCAGCGCCGCTTCCGGGGCCGCGCCGAACGGGTCGTCGCGCAACTGGGCCGCTATCTCGTCGCGCACCACCACCTGCTCCGGATCGACGTCGGGCAGGGTCCGCACGGCGGCTGCCGCGTCCGCGGGCGCGGCCGTGCGCAACCACCACTCGGTGGGCGTGAGGCTGGTTCCGTAGCGGGCCTGAAGCACCCGGTTGACGGCCCGGAGATCGACCAGCAGGGCCCCGCCGTCCTGCGCGGTGGTCTCCGTCGTGGGCAGGGCGCTCGCGGTGCGGACGATGTGTACGGGCACGGAACGGCCGCCGAACGTCACCTCCACACGCTGCCCCCGCCGCGCACCGGAAGCGGTGAGGAACTGGTGGGTGGCGACCGCCACGACCTCGGGCGCCGCGGGCTGGACGACCTTCAGCCGCACCTCCAGCGGCACGGCGGCAGGCGAAACATCCGGCGGCAGGAATCCGGTGCTGTACGTCATGGTCAGGGGTGCCGTCGATGTGATCCGGGGGCGGGTCGGCCGGGCACTGTCGCCGGGGGCGACGGTGACAGAGCCGGCCTCGACCGCGGTCGCCCACCTCGTCGGCAACGTCAGCCGCCGGACACCACCGTCGCCCCCTGTCGCCGTGAGCGCGCCGAGGACCAGGCGGTGCCGGTCGGCACGGCCGGTCGGCTGCGACATGCTCAGTGCGAGCCCGGTCAGCGCCAACGGGCCCTGGGCGCCGTTCAGATCCGGGGTCAGCTGGTGCGGGCGGCCGTCGGCCGGGAGGCGGCCGGACGGTATCGCGTAGGAGGTGCCGTAACGGTCCCGCACCGTGAGCGTGACGTCCGCGCCCGGGCCCGGCGTGGTGCTGTGCAGGGCAGCGGTCAGCGTGAGCCCGGCCGTGCCCTCCGGTACCTCGATGCCCGCGGGCGCTCCTGGCGGCGCGAGCCCGGCGAGCAGCGGACCGTCCGTCAGGTCGGGCCGTGCCAGCACCGCCCCGGCCGCCTCCGCCGTGTCCAGAGCCAGGACGGTCGCGGTGCGGCTGCCGGAGAGCGGCACGGTGCCACGCACCGCGGGGGCGATCCCATCCACGTGCGGGAGGTCCGCGTAGACGTCCGTACGGCCCACACCACCGCTCCCGGAGGTCAGGACGCGCACCTCGGCACCCGCGCGGAAGTCGGCCTGGTCGGCCTGGGAACGGTGCCAGGACGCACCCTGCCCGATCGCGATCACACCCAGCGCCACCGAGATGACCAGGAGCAGCACCGGACCCGCCCCCCGCATCGGCCGCCGGCTGAACTGCCAGCCGACCATGGCCGCCGTCAGCCCGCCCCCACGGGCCAGAAGCCGCTCGCCGACACGCGCCAGCAAGGGCAGCAGCCGCAGCACCAGAACCGTTCCGGCGAGCAGCACCAGAGCGGGCGCCGCCACCAGCAGCGGGTCGACACCGAGGACCCCATCGCGATCGGTGGTGACAGCACCGGAACGACGGCTCCCTAGCAGCCAGAGAGCAACACCGGCCACGGCGACCAACCCGAGATCCGCCCCGGCGCGCAGCGGTGCGGCCAGCGCCCCTGCGCGCACCGTGCCGACGCCCGTGAAGGACGCCCGCCACGCCGGAACAGCCACCGCCAGCGCGCACAGCGCGGCCACGCCCACGGCGACCGACCACACCTCGGGTCGGCCCCCGAACGGCACCTCGACACGCACCCCGGTCCGGCCCAGCGCACCCTGCCCGACCAACAGCCGCGTCAACGGCCCCGACAACAGCGGCGCCACCACTATCGCCGGCACGGAGATCAGCAAGGCCTCCAGCCCCGCCAGGCCCGCCACCCAGGCCCGGGTCGCACCACGCGCACGGAGCAACCCGGTCTCGGCCACGCGCTCGGAGCTGAGCGACCGCGCGACGAGCAACAGGGCACAGACCGCGAGCAGTCCGAGCTGACCGGCGACGATCAGCATGCTGGACCGCGTGACGAGCAGGGAGCGTTCGATGCGGTCCAGTACCTCGGGCAACCCGGTGGCCGCCACGGTCGCACCACTGAGCGCGGGCCGCTCGCGCAGCTCCGCGCTCCCCGAGCGCACGGCATCGCGCAGCGCGCCGATCCGCTCCGTCGTCAGCGACGAGTAGTCGGCCGACGCCAGCCAGCCCGACGCCCCGACGCTCACCCGCCCCGACGTGGGCACGCCAGCAGCCGTGAGCAGCGGCCCGTATGTCGTGAAACTCGACGCCTGTACGCCACGGCCCCCCAGGTCGTCCAACTGCCAGTAGGGTGCCCGGACGTCCACCGGCCGGTACACGCCGGTGATCAGCACCCGCACCGCCGGGCCGTGCAGCCGGTCGGTGAGGGTCAGCCGGGCACCGGGTGCCACCCCGAGCTGCCGGGCGGCGCTCTGCGGCAGTGCGACCTCGATGGACCCGGCGGCATCCACCTCACGGGGCAGCCGCCCCGCCACGATCCGCACCTGCGTGCGATCCAGGTCCGCGAAGATCGTGAGATCCGGGTTCCCGTCCTGCCCGGAGGCCGGCCGCAGCGCGGGCGGCAGAGCGTAGGGTCCGGAACGCAGCAGGGTACGCACCCGCACGGGCAGCCCGGCGAAGACGGCCCGGGCCCCCGCCCGCACGGCGTCGTCGGCCGCCCGCCGCTCGTCGGCCGGCACGTCGCCCTTGACCACCAGAGCGGCCTCCGCAGTGGCGCGTTGCTCCGCGAGCGACCGCCGCAGCGCCGCATCGCCTATCGCGCCCGAGTAGGCGGCGAGCGCAGCCAGTACGGTCGTGGTCAACAGCACGGTCAGCAGGGCGGCACTGAGCAACGCGCGATACACCCACGCCCGCAGCGCGATGAACCGCAACACGCCCGCAGGCACCCCTCGTTCCCCCACCGAACCCCCCGAATCCAGCGTGCAGGCACAAGAGGGCATTGTAGGACCGACTTTGGTCTTCTCGTGATCAGAATCCGACGGGTTCTGATTGGCCGTCGCCGTCAGAACAGGCCCGGTACGGCCAACACCCCGGTGGAACCGCGGCTCATGATCCGGCGGTCCCCCAACAGGCCGGCCGGACAAGGGTGCCCTCGTAGCCGTAGGCGTCGCCCGAGGCGAGGCTTCCACAGCTCGCGATCGTGCGGGCGGTCCGTGACCGTCAGGGTGAGCGATGTCTGTGGCGTCACCGGTGCGCCGGCTCGGGCGCCCGGGCGTCAGCGAGGGGCTGGGCGGCGTAGGTGATGCGGACGACGCCGTCCGCGTGACGTTCCGTGTCGCCCCGGACACCGAAGACATCGCAGAGCAGGTCCGGAGTCAGGACCTCCAGCACCGGTCCGGCCGCGACCACCTCACCCTCGTGGAGCACGACGAGGTGGTCGCAGAGGCGGGCGGCGAGGTCGAGGTCGTGCAGTACGGCCAGGGTGGTGATCCCGGTGCTGCGGATGAGGTCGAGGAGCTCGAACCGGGCGCGGATGTCGAGGTGGTTGGTGAGTTCGTCCAGGACCAGGAGCTGGGGGCGCTGGGCGAGGGCACGGGCCAGCAGCACGCGTTGGCGTTCACCGCCGGAGAGGGTGGCGTAGTCCCGGTCCGCGAAGGGCGCAACTCCGCATCGGGCGACCGCTTCGGCGACCGCCTCGCGGTCCTCGGCGCCGTCCCGGCCCATCAGCCCGTGGTGGGGGGTTCGGCCGAGGGCGACGATCTCGGTCACCGTCAGGCCGGTGGTGGTGCCGGCGTCCTGGAGGACCGCCGCCGTACGCCGGGCAGCCGTGCGGGAGGAGAGTTCCCACACGTCGTCGCCGCCCACCCTGACCACGCCGTCGGCGGGGCGCAGTGAGCGGTAGACCGTGCGGAGCAGGGTGGACTTGCCGCTGCCGTTCGGCCCGACGAGGCCGACGATGTCTCCCTTGGCGGCTTCCAGGTGCACCGCGCGGAGGATCGGCCTGCGGTCCAGGGTGATGTGGAGCTGGTCGACGGTCAGTTTCATATGGCGTCCAGGCCCTTGTTGCGGCGCAGCAGCCACAGGAAGAAGGGGGCCCCGAGCAGGGCGGTGAGGATGCCCAGCGGGAGTTCGTTGGGGCGGGTGAGGGTGCGGGAGAGCAGGTCGACGAGGACCAGGTAGACGGCGCCCAGGAGCGCGGTCAGGGGGATGAGTCTGCGGTGGTCGGCGCCGGTGGTGAGGCGGACCAGGTGAGGGATCATCAGGCCGACGAAGCCGACCCCGCCCGCGACGGCGATGACGGTGCCGGTGAGCAGTGCGCTGACGACCAGCAGGCCGGCGCGCAGCCGGTGGACGTCCACACCGAGCGCGGTCGCCGACTCGTCGCCGGCGAGCAGTGCGTTGAGCCGTCGGCCCAGCAGGGTCAGCACGACCGTGCTCGTCAGGACGACGACCGTGACGGTGGGCAGCTGGCTCCATTGGGCGCCGGCGACACTGCCCAGCATCCAGAACATCACCGTACGCAGTTCGGTGGGCGTCGCCAGGAGCTGGACGAAGCTGGTCATCGACAGCAGGACGTAGCCGACCGCGACCCCCGCCAGCACCACCCGGGTGGGGGCGAGCCGGCCCTGCCGCTGCCCCAGGACGAAGACCAGGGCACCGGCCGCCAGGGCGCCGACGAACGCCGCGCCGGACACACCTAGCGCGCCGAGACCGCCGAGCGCGACGCCGCCGAGGGTGATGACGAGGACCGCGCCGAACGAGGCGCCGTAGGAGAAGCCGAGGACGACAGGGTCGGCGAGCGGGTTGGTGACCAGGGTCTGCAGCACCGCCCCCGCCACTGCCAGGCCCGCGCCCACCAGGGCGGCCAGGGCGACCCGGGGTGCCCGGAAGGTCCACACGATCTGATCCAGGGCGGGGTCCGCGGTGGTGCCCTGGCCGGTGATGCGGTGCAGGAGGATCCGCCACACGTCGCCGACGGGGATGTTGACCGCGCCGATGCTCACCGCCACCACCATGACCGCGACGAGCGCGGCAAGGAGGACGCCGACGGCGAGGGACAGCCGCAGGCCGTTCAGACCTTGTCGGGGTGCAGGGCCTTGGCGATCTTCTCTACGGCCAGGTCGTTGCTGGGGCCGAGGTACATCGAGTCCGACAGTGCCACGTACGTGTTGTTCTTCGCGGCCGGCCACTGGGGGAACTCCTTCAGCAGTTTCCTGGCGTAGGCCGCCGGGTTCGGGTCGTTGTAGCCGATGACGACGAGGGCGTCGATGTCGGTGGCGGCCACCTTCTCCTTGCTCAGGTCGGCGAAGGAGGACTTGGAGGCGTTCTCGAAGGCGTTGGAGCCGCCGGCCTTGGCGAGGATGTCGTTGTAGACGCCCTTGGCGACGACGGAGCTGAAGTCGTTGCCGCCCATGGCCATGTTGGAGAACAGGACCATGACCTTGGGCTGTTTCTCGCCCTTCACCTTGGCGGCCACCTCGGCGATGTGCTTTTCCGACGCGGCGATGATCTTCTCGGCCTCGTCGCTCCTGTCGAAGACCTTGCCCATGTCGCGCAGCAGGGTGTAGCTGTCGGCGATCGTCATCCTGGAGGTGTCCTGGTCGCAGCCCTGTGGGGACACGTAGGTGTTCGCCCCGACCTGCTTCAGCTGCTCGCGGGTGGCGAAGCCGTTCCTCTCGTCGAAGCCGTACGAGGTGGTGGACAGCACCAGGTCGGGGCGCAGGCCGATCATCGCCTCGCGGGGGATGTCGTAGGCGTCGTTGAGTTTGACGTCTCCGGTGGGCAGCGCCTTGATGGCGGCGGCACGTCCCGTGACCTCGGACATGCCGTAGGTCTGCTGGTTGGCGACGATCTTGTCCTGTACGCCGAGGGCGAGGAGCGTGGAGACCTCGGCGACCGAGGCACCGTTCATGACGACGACCCGGCTCGGTTCCTTGGTGATCTTTTCCGACACTCCGCAGTTCTCCAGGGTCACCGGGTAGCCGGACGTCGCGGCGGCCGCCGCGGCCTTGCCGTCGGCGGTGGTGTCCGTGTCGGTCGAGGAGTCGGCGCAGGCCGCGGTGACCAGACACAGGGCGCCGGCCAGGGCGATGGCGACGGGCCGTTTCTTCGACATGCGTGGCTCCCTTGCAGCGGGGTGCCCGTGGGGCGACGGGCTGTGTTGCAGTAGTCGGGAGGCGGAGCCGGTGAGTTCCCGGCGGGTGCCCACTACTTTGTGGAAGGACAGACGGCTCCCGGGGACCGCGACCGGATCTGGCGAAGGAGCATGAGCCCGACGGCGACAGCAGGACTCGGCGGACCTGCCACGACACCAAGGACACATGTCCTGTGACAACCTGCGGGCGCAGGATCGCCGTGCGGTGCCTGCGGCTCGCTCCCGCACATCAGCCCATCACCCGCGTCACGCAGTAGATGGGCCAGGACCAGGGCGGCGGGCCGGGAGTGTGGGCGGCCCTCACCGCCGACGCGGCCCGCGACCCGACTCGCCTGCTCCTCCCGCACGCCGGCCTGGCCGAGCGCGGTCCGGATTGTCGTTCTGGCCGTACATGCGGCGCAGCCGGTTTGCCGTCAGCGTGCCTCCGGTGCCGCCTCCGAGTATCGCGATGTGTGTGCCCATGCCCCCACTGTCATCCGGAAGGTGAGAGCGGGGCATGGGCCACAGGTCTCCACCTGGTACCCACCCGGGTATGTCTCGCCCCACCCCGACAGGCCCGGCGCGCCGACGGCCCGCCATGAACCTCCTGAAAAAATACCCACCAGGGTATTTTCCTACGGCTGTCGGCGCCAGGGCCGAACGGCCCCTGGCGCACCCCGTCGGCCTCTCGATCAGCAGCGGGGTTCGCGGTCGACTGGAACTGGCAGCAGTCGACGCCGACGAGAGAGGCCCTGCCATGACCGGCACCGCACCGCAGACCCTCCCCACGAACCAGGCACAGGACGCGGACGTGCACCGCTTCGAGGTGACCCACGCCGAACGCGACATCTACACCGTGGACATCCGCGGCCACCGTTTGCATGTCGACCAGCCCGTCGAGGCGGGCGGCACCGACATCGCGCCCACCCCCACCGAGCTGTTCGCCGCCTCCCTGGCCACCTGCGTCGCCTTCTACGCGGGCCGCTTCCTGCACCGGCACGGCCTGGACCAGGCCGGACTGCGCGTCCGTGCAGAATTCACCATGGCCACCGACCGGCCCGCCCGCGTGGCCTCCGTGCACGTCACGATCGTCCCGCCCCCCGGACTGCCCGAGCAGCGCCGCGCGGCCCTGCTCGCCGTCGCCTCGCGCTGCACTGTCCACAACACACTGCAGCAGCCACCCGAGATCGGCATCGGACTGGCACCATGAGCACGCACCTGGCACCGCCCGCCGTCCCCCTTCTGGACCGCATCCGCCGCGGCCTCATCGGCGACGGCGAGGTGCTGGAGGGCCCCTACGGCCCCCGACGCCTCGTCTACGCCGACTACACCGCCTCCGGCCGCTCCCTGGACTTCGTCGAGGACTTCGTGCGCGAACAGGTACTGCCCCTGTACGGCAACACCCACACGGAAAGTTCCAGCACCGGCCTGCAGACGACCCGGCTGCGCGAGGATGCCCGCCGGATCATCCGCGACGCGGTCGGCGGCACCGAGGACGACCTGGTCATCTTCTGCGGCTCGGGAGCGACCGCGGCGGTCAACAAACTGGTGGGCATCCTGGAGCTGCGCCGCCCCGACCCGCTGCCGCGGGCCGTACGCCCGGTCGTGTTCGTCGGCCCGTACGAGCACCACTCGAACGAACTGCCCTGGCGGGAGTCGGTCGCCGACGTCGTGGTCATCGGCGAGGACGCGGACGGTCACATCGATCCCGCCGAGCTGGAAGCGCAGTTGGTCCGGTACTCCGGCCGGCCGCTGCGTATCGGCAGCTTCTCCGCCGCCTCCAACGTCACCGGCATCCTCACCGACACCGACCGTATCGCCCAACTGCTGCACGCGCACGGCGCGCTGTCCTTCTGGGACTACGCGGCCGCCGCCCCGTACGTACCCCTCCGGGTCGCCGAGAGCACCCCCGGCGCCGACGACCACAAGGACGCGGTCTTCCTGTCCCCGCACAAGTTCGTCGGCGGCCCGCAGACCCCGGGCGTGCTCGTCGTACGCCGCGAACTGGTTCGCAACCAGGTGCCCACCGTGCCGGGCGGCGGCACGGTCGCCTTCGTCGACCCGATCGGCCACCGGTATCTGGACGACCCGGTCGCCAGGGAGGAGGGCGGCACCCCGGCGATCGTGGAGTCGATCCGCGCCGGTCTGGTCCTCGCCCTCAAACAGGCCGTCGGCACCGACACCATCCAGGCCGCCGAGGAACGGCACTGGAAACGTGCGCTCGCCCGGTGGGACCGCAACCCCGGTATCGAGATCCTCGGCAACCACCACGCCCGCCGCCTGTCCATCATCTCGTTCCGCATCCGGCACGGCGACCACGCCTACCTCCATCACAACTACGTCGTCGCCCTGCTCAACGACCTCTTCGGCATCCAAGCCCGCGGCGGCTGCTCCTGCGCCGGGCCCTACGGGCACCGCCTGCTCGCCATCGACACGGCCACTTCCCATGCCCTGCTCGACGAGGTCGTCCACGGCTGCGACGGCATCAAACCCGGCTGGATCCGCGTCAACTTCAACTACTTCATCAGCGACACCGTCCGCGACTACCTCATCGACGCGGTCGAGCTGATCGCCGCGTACGGCCACCGGCTCCTTCCCGACTACCGCTTCGACCCGCACACCGGCCTGTGGCGCCATCGCACCGGCCCGGCCTCTCCCCCGCTGCGGCTGACCGACGTGCGCTTCGCCGCCGACGGACGGATCACCGGGTCGACGGTTCACCACCACCGGCTGGGCGAAGAAGCGCTGTCGGGCCAACTCGACCGTGCGCGCGAGGTGCTCACCCGCCGTGCGGATTCCCTCGACGACGGCCCCACCGGGCTGCCGGCCGACTTCGAGCGGATGCGCTGGTTCCCGCTGCCGCCCGTCTGCCTGGAACAAACCCGGGCCGGCACCGGTTGAACCGAAGGGATCGAGATACCCCTCCGGGTATATGAGAGGAGACCGGAAAGCATGCCCACCGTAGAACTGACCAAGGACAACTTCGAGGAGACCGTCACCGGTTCGGAGATCGTGCTGATCGACTTCTGGGCCGCCTGGTGCGGACCGTGCCGCCGTTTCGCCCCCGTCTACGACAAGGCGGCCGAGCGGCATCCGGACATCGTCTTCGGCAAGGTCGACACCGAGGCACAGCCCGAACTCGCCGCGGGTTTCCGCATCTCCTCCATCCCCACCCTGATGGCCGTCCGCGACCGGACGGTCCTGTACGCCGAGCCGGGTGCCCTGCCGCCGCAGGCACTGGAGGAGCTCATCGGAAAGATCAGGGCCGTCGACATGGACGACGTGCGCCGGAAGGCCGCCGCGGGCTCGGCCGGAGCGAACTGACGTCCAGGGCTCCATGGAGTCCCCCCAGGCGCCCTGGAGCGCGGGTTCAGCGGCTGCGCAGAGCGGCCAACACGGCGTCGAGATCGGCCGCGCGCGGGCGGTTGTACGGCAGCTTGCCGAGCACGGCCGCCATGCCACAGGTGTTGGTGAGGGCGGAGAAGACCAGGCCACCCGCGATACCGGCCGAGATCAGCAGGAGAGCCGGGTGCACGAGCAGGCCGAGGAGGAGCCCCAGGAGCACCACCGTGCCGGCGGTGAAGCGCACCTGTCGCTCCATGCTCCAGCCGGCCCGCGTGTCGCAGGCCGCCGGGGTGTGCAGGTCGTGCCCCTCGGCGGCCCAGGCGCCGGTGCCACCGGAGAGGGTGGCGGTCGGTACACCCTGCTCGGCCAGGAGCTTGCAGGCGTTCTCGGAGCGGGCGCCCGAGGCGCACACGACGAGGATGTCACCCCGATCGGAAGCGTGGCGTATCTCCGGCAGCGCGTGCCTGACGTGGTCCAGGGGGATGTTCAGGGCGCCGGGCAGATGACCGGAGGCGTACTCGGCCGGCGTGCGCACATCGATGACGGTGAGCTCGTGCAGCCGGATGCGGGCCTGCTCGGTGGCGAGGGTGACGGGGGCGGGAGAGCTGGTCATGACAGGTGTGATCCTTAATGGTCGACATGGTCCCGAACCGGGACGCACAGTACCCCTAGGGGTATTTTCTGAGGAGTGATCGTGGAGCTGGAGCTTGAGAGTGCGGACCTGAAGGCCGTGCTGAACCGCCTGCGCCGCGCGCAGGGGCAGATCTCCGGCGTGATCCGGATGATCGAGGAGGGCCGCGACTGCGAGGACGTCGTCACGCAGCTGGCCGCCGCTTCGCGCGCTCTCGACCGTGCCGGTTTCGCGATCATCGCGACCGGCATGCAGCAGTGCATGACCGACATCGAGTCCGGCCGCAGGAACGGCGAGGACGCCCAGGAGATGCGCGCCCGCCTGGAGAAGCTGTTCCTGTCCCTGGCGTGAGGGCTCTCGCCGCGGCGGCCGTCACAGCAGCGCATCGATCAGCATGAAGGCCGCCACCGCCAGCAGCGCCAGCGCGAAGATCCGCTGAAGCGTGTGTCCCGAGACCTTCACGGACAGCCGCTTGCCGTCCCATGCCCCAAGAATCGCAGCCGCGACGAACGGTCCGACGACCGCCCAGTCCAGACCCTCGACCGTCCCGGCCCGGGTCGTCAGCGCGGCCAGCGAGTTGACGGTGATGACCAGCAGGCTGGTGCCCACCGCGTTCCGCATCCGCAGGCCCAGCACACTCACCAGCGCGGGTACGGCGAGGAAGCCGCCGCCGACGCCGAGGACACCGGTGACCGCGCCGAGCCCGCCACCGGCTGCCGCCACCCGCCCCGGCCGCACCGTCACGGTGCCCTCCGCGGCTGGCCGGGACCGCAGCATGCGTAGGGCGGCCGCGCCCGCGACCACGGCGAACGCCGCTGTCAGCACGGCGGCCGGGATACGTCCGGCGAGCGCGCCGCCCAGCATCGCCGGGCCGATCCCGCCCGCCGCGAACAGCAGCCCCGTACGCCAGCGGACGTTCCCGTCGCGGGCGTGCGCGACCAGCGCGGTGACCGAGGTGAGCGTGACGATGACCAGACTCGCGGTCGTCGCCCCGACCGGACTGAAACCGAGCAGATAGATCAGGGCGGGCACAGCAAGCACACTGCCGCCGCCCCCGAGCGCACCGAGCGCGAGACCGATGACCGCCCCGGCGGCCAGGGCGAGTATGAGAGTGCTCACGCGACGATGCCGATCCCGCCCTGCGGATCCAGCACCGGCAGCCCCGCCTCCGCCCAGTCACGCATACCGCCGATCACGTCCACGGCCTCCGCGCCGCGAGTGGCCAACAGTTCCGCGGCTTGCCGGGAGCGGTTGCCGGAGCGGCAGATCACGACCAGGGGCCGCGCCTGCGCGTGCGCCGGCAGCCCCGCCCCGGCGGCCAGCGCCGACAGCGGCAGATGCACGGCTCGGGGGGCGTGGCCCGCCTGCCACTCGTACGGCTCGCGCACATCCAGCAGCACGGCGTCACCGCCGCTACCGGCGGCGTCGCCGTGCCCGGTGCGCAGGGCCGCCTCCTGCACGCTCACGCGGCCCGCGCCGCCCCGTTCTCGTCGGAAGATGCTCATGTCGATTTCTCGCTCCTGTTTCCATGTCGGCAGTGAAGATCGGCGGGACGCCTACCGCGCCCGATGCCGTCAGGGCGTCCGTACGGTGAGTCCCGCCTTCTCCGCCGCGTCGAAGGCGTCGTCCACGGCAACGACCTCGCGACCGGCCGCGTCCAGCAGCGAGGCGGCGATCGCGGCACGCATCCCGCCCGCGCAGTGCACCCACACCTCACCGGCGGGAACCTCCCCGAGGCGGCGGTGCAGAGCGTGGACCGGGATGTGGACCGAGCCCTCGATGTACCCGGCCGCCCGCTCCGAGCCGCGTCGCACATCGAGAACGACGACGCCCTCCACAGGACGCCGAACCGCGAGGTCGGCGAACGTCGCACGCCGGAAGGAGGCTGATGCCACACCCTCGGGCACCCACTCGGCCGGTGCGCCGGTGGCCGCGGCGGCGGGGCGGTCGATACCGACCCGGACCAGTTCGCGCTGGGCGGCGGCGAGCTGCTCGCGTGACTCGGCCAGCAGCGTCACGGGCTTGCCCCACGGGATCAGCCAGGCCAGATACGTGGCGAGCTGTCCCTCGGCCTCGAAGTTGAACGAGCCGGACACGTGCCCTTCGGCGAAGGCGACACGGTTGCGCAGGTCCACCACCCACTCCCCCGCTGCCAGCCGGGCGGCTATCTCCTCGGCATCCGCGACGGCGGGCGGGGTCAGGTCGACGGGCGCGGGTCCAGCGGCGTTGGCCGGACCCATGTGCGTGTAATAGGCGGGGATGTCGTCCAGCCCGGCCAGGAGGCCGGCGACGAAGGTGTCCACGTCCCGGGTGAAGGCCTCATTGGACGCCTTCTCCTTGCCGATGGTCGTGTCACCGCCCTCAGCCTGCGAGGACGAGCAGAAGCTGCCGAAGCCGTGCGTGGGCAACACCTCGGTCTCGTCGGGCAGTTCGGCGGCGAGACGGTGTGCGGAGGCGTGCTGGGCGCGGGCGAGCTGTTCGGTCAGCCGAGGCTCCACGAGATCCGGGCGGCCCACCGTGCCGATCAGCAGCGAGCCCCCGGTGAACACCGCGACCGCCGTGCCGTTCCCCTCCAGCGCATAGGAGGTGTGGTGCGGGGTGTGGCCGGGCGTCGCCACGGCGCGCAGGGTCAGCCCGGCATCGGCGTCGATCTCCGCGCGGTCGCCGTCCTGTACCGGTATACGTGCGAAGGAGACCCTGGCCCCGGCAGGGACGAGGTAGGCGGCGCCCGTGATCCGGGCCAGTTCCAGACCGCCGGTGACGTAGTCGTTGTGGACATGGGTCTCGACGACGTGCGAGATCCGCACGCCCCGCCGCGCCGCTGCCGCGATCACCTGGTCGACGTCGCGGGGCGGGTCGACCGCCACCGCCGTCCGCTCACCGCCCGCGAGATAGCTGCGGTTGCCGAGCCCTGACACCTCGATCGTGTCGACGAAGAACACGCGGTACTCCCTTCCAACGATGAATTACCCCGGGGGGTATGCTTACGACCGTAACACTAGTACCCCCGGGGGTATTTCCACGGGCAGGGAAACTCCGGGAAACGCTTCACGAGTGACTCGCACACGGCCGGGCAGCCGTCCCATGCCACGCGAACCGACGAGAAAGGTCATCGCCATGCGTTACGACCGCACAGTGCACCTCGACAGCGACTTCGCCACCACCGTCAGCCGCGTCCGCGAAGCCCTCGCCGCGCAGGGTTTCGGCATCCTCACCGAGATCGACGTCACCGCCACGCTCAAGGCGAAGCTCGACCACGACATGGAGGACTACGTCATCCTCGGCGCCTGCAACCCGCCCCTTGCCCACCGCGCCCTGGAGACCGACCGCACCATCGGCCTGCTGCTGCCCTGCAACGTCGTCGTCCGCCGCGACGGAGACCTCACCGCCGTACAGGCACTCGACCCGAACACCATGGTCGCCCTCACCGGACTCGACGCCCTGCGCCCCGTCGCCGAGGAAGCCACCCACCGCCTCGACGCCGCACTCGCCACCCTCACCGCAGCCGACGCGGACAGCTGACGTACCGTCGAGCGAGCGCCTGCATCCGCTGCCGGCAGCGTGCCCCGCCGCGGGGTGCACGGGCGGCCGAGCCGTCCTCGCCCGGATAGCCCGCGAGTTGGTGGGCGAACGGCCGTAAGCGCGCCCCTGGGCGATGCCGTGAATCTTGTGGACACATGCGGCACGGCTGCTCACCGGGGGGGCTCGGGGGTGTGCGGTCCGCGCCGTTTCCACGGCCGCACACAGTGGTTCCGCCCAGGACCGGGCGAGCGTGCGGGCGGGTTCCGGTCCTGACAGCCCCGATACGCAGCCGACGAGGTTGACCGAGCGGTACCGGCCGAGGGGTGCCAACTCGGTGACGTACACGGGACGGCGTCGCCCGGCGATCGTGAGTTCGTCGGGGAAGGTGTCGTCAGGCGGGAAGATCAGCCCGTTCAGCGTCCACGGCGTCACCACCACGAGCGTGGGCGTGTCGGCGGCGAGTGGGCGCCGAGCGCCTCGACCACCAGCCGCGGATTGGCCGCGGGGCCGCCCATGTGCTCGATCGTCAGATCGGTTGCCGGGATGCTGCGGTGGACGAAGCCGGGAGGGAACCCGTTGAAGGACAACTGATTCTGTTCGAGGCGGAGCCGGTCCTGGTTCACCGATCGCCAACTCTCAGCACGGGACTACCCGGCCTTCCAGAGATACTGCCGTTTGCCGGGCAGACGCATCGACCCGGAATCGACCCCACGCCTTCATAGACCCCTGACACACCCATCTGGCGCGCGAATTGGGACGCGAGGCGGTCAAGGACAATCAGAGGCAGTACTCGTGGTTGTTGCCGGACGGCTCTTCAGCCCGGCCGGGGCGGGCAGGGTGCCGGTGGTGACGCAGTGGTCGAGGTAGCGGAAGACGAGGTCCCGGTCGGCGGGCGGGCACGTGATGTCCCTGCCGTGCAGGCCGTTCACGACGTTGTCGGCGCGCACCCGTCCCAGGCGCAGGTCCGGGCCGGCGGAGTCCTCCGGGGCCGTGTCCCAGGAGTCGAAGAAGGCGAGTGTGGTCGCCGCCTCACCGGAGGATGCCGGGAGTTCGGTTCTCCACCGGGCCAGCGGCATGCGCCGTAGCGCGTAGCCGTAGTCCTCCAGCCAGTCGTAGACGTCGCCCAGGCGCACCGGGGCGGTGGTGGCGTGGTTGAAGACGGTCGCCCCGCTGGTCGGTCCGAGGCAGAGGTGGACGAGGGCTCGGGCGACGTGGTCGACGGGTGTCCAGGTCTCCTCCTCGAACAGTTCGGGGACGATTCCTGCGGGGATCCCGGCGCGCAGCACGCTCCACAGGAAGTCCCGCTCGTTCACGTAGCCGGTCGTGGCCGGGCCGACGATCCGGCCGAGCCGGTGGACGGTGACCGGCAGGCCCCGCTCGGCGGCCTGTTCCAGCAGGCGTTCGGCCGCCCACTTCGACTGCTGGTAGCCGTAGCGCAGTCCGGGGTGCGGCGGGAAGAACGTCTCCGGCACTTCGGGGCTCAGGGCGAGCGGTGGGGCGACGGAGAGGGTCGACACGAAGTGGAGGGGCACCGAGCGTACGGCGGCCATGCGCAGCAGTTGCCTGGTCGGTTCGGTGTTGGCGGCGCGCAGGGTGGCGTAGTCGCGCATGATGCTCACGGTCGCCGCATTGTGGAGGATCGCACCGCAGGTCGCCGCCAGTTCGGTGAACGTCTCGCCGGTCAGACCGAGTCGGGGGCGGGCGAGGTCTGCGGGAAGTGCCGTGACGCGTTTCTGTGCGGTGTCCGAGAGGTGGATCCGGTGGGCTTTCAGAGCCTGGTGGATGCGGGCGGTGGCTTCGGCGGGACCCGGGGCCCGGACGGTGCAGACGATCTCCGCCTCCGTGTCCGCCAGGAGCTGTGCCAGCAGGTGTACGCCGACGAATCCGGTGGCGCCGGTCAGCAGGATCCGCTCCGGTGTTCCGCCGGCTCGGGGTCCGTCGCCGGGACGGATGTCCGGGTCGAGGACGGTGTCGGCGAGCAGGGTGTGCGGCAGGCCGGGAGTTGTCGGTCCTGTCCGCTCCCGCAGGAAGCGCGCGAGGTCGGCGATGCGGGGGTGCTGGAAGAGCGGGGCGACCTTCACTTCGCGGCCCAGTTCGACGCCGAGGCGGTTGGCGGCCTGGATGACCTGGAGCGACTGGGCGCCGAGGTCGAACACGTCGTCGTCCGGGGTGACGGAGGCCAGGCCCAGGACCTGCTGCCAGACGGAGGCGACGGTGCGCTCCAGTGTGCTGTCGGGTGAGGTCGTCCGCGCGCCCGGGTCGGGTGCGGGTTCGGGTGTGGCGAGCGACTTCCTGTCGATCTTTCCTGAGCCGGTCCGGGGCAGGGCGGCCAGGAATTCGATCGCCGAGGGGATCATCGCCGGGGGCAGGGCCGTACGGAGGCGGTCCCTGATCCCGGCCGCGGACGGGTCCGGCCCGTCGGGGACGACGTACGCGACGAGCCGACGCGTCCCGTCCTTCAGCACCTGTCCCACGGCGGCGGCGTCCCGGACCCCTGCGCAGGCCAGGAGCGCGCTCTCGACCTCGGCGGGATGCACGCGATGCCCGCTGATCTTGAACTCGGTGTCTGTTCTGCCCAGGTAGCGCAGTTGGCCGTCGTCGCCGATCCGTACCCGGTCGCCGGTGCGGTAGGCGCGTGGTGCTCCGGGGAGCACGTCCAGGGGCGCGAAGCGGGCCGTGTCCGGAAACGGGCCTCCCCGGTAGCCGACGGCCAGGTTGTCGCCGAGGAGGTGGAGTTCGCCACCGACGACCGCGGCCCGGGTGCCCGGCAGCGGAAGCCCGATGGGCGCGTCTCCCGGTGCGAGGTCCGGGTCGTGGAGGTCGGCGACGGTGGCGACCACGGTGGCCTCGGTCGGCCCGTAGGTGTTCAGCAGCCGTACGGATGTGCCGACGGTCCTGCGCCAGCGGTCGACGCGCTCGGGCAGGGCCGCCTCGCCGCCGATGACGACGGTGCGCACCCCGGCGGGCAGGGCCGCGGCACCCGTGGAGACGGCGTAGGCCACCTCGTGCCAGTAGGCGGTGGGCAGGTCGAGGAAGCTGATCCGCAGTCGTGCGCAGCTGTCCAGGAATGCGGGGACCGAGTCGGTCATGTCGTCGGTGCGGACGACGAGGGTGGCGCCCGCGCACAGGGTGAGGAAGATTTCCTCGACGCTGGTGTCGAAGTGCAGCGGGGCGAACTGCAGGACCCGGTCGTGGCGTTGGATGCCGTATCGGTGGGTGGCGCCGGCGACGAAGTGGGCGAGGGCCCGGTGGCCGGTCTCGACGCCCTTGGGTCGGCCGGTGGAGCCGGAGGTGTGCAGGACGTA
Source organism: Streptomyces sp. NBC_01451 (assembly GCF_036227485.1). Lineage (NCBI taxonomy): Bacteria > Bacillati > Actinomycetota > Actinomycetes > Kitasatosporales > Streptomycetaceae > Streptomyces > Streptomyces sp. NBC_01451. Next base: position 9,408,801 of record NZ_CP109479.1, on the reverse strand, counting down.
GGCCAGGTCGTCCGGCGTCGGAGCGGTCGGCCGGTCCGTGCCGGGCGCCGGTGGGACATCCGTCATGACGTCGGTGCAGGAGCTGGTCGTCAGGGTCAGTGCGGGCGGGGCGTCCGCCAGCAGGTCGGCGCTGCGTGTTGGAGGTGCCGTCGGGTCGAGCGGGCAGTAGGCGGCACCGGCGAGCAGGACACCGAGGACGGCGGTGATCGCGTCGATGCCGCGCGGCAGGGCCACGGCCACCAGGTCCCCGGGGCCCACCCCACGGGCGGCCAGCCGGCAGGCGAGGTCACGTGCCGCACCGAAGAGTTCGGCGTACGTGATGCTGCGCCCGTCGTGCTCGACGGCGACGGAACCGCCGCGCCGGGCGGCTCGGTCGGCGATCAGCCCGAGCACCGGGCGTGCCGGGCCGGGCAGCGGGCCGCCGTCCAGGACGGGGACGGGCTCCCGCGTCCGCAGCTCGGTGAGGGGCCGACCGGGGGCGGCGAGGGCATCGTCCAGCAGGGCGAGCAGCCCCTGGTGGAGTGCGGCGACGGCTGCCTCGTCGTAGAGGTCGGGGTTGGCGTCCACGGCGATGCGCAGGCCCGCGCCCTCGGCGCGGTCGTAGACGTTGACGGACAGGTCGTCGACGGGTCCGGCGGAGATGTTGTGGACCGTGCTGCGGTGTCCGGCGAAGCGCAGGTCGTACGCGAAGGGCATGATGTTGACGCCGGGGCCGGACAACCGGCGCTGTCCGCCGACCAGTTTGAGGTCTCGGCGCAGTTGTTCGTAGCGGTAGCGCTGGTGCGGAAGGCCGGCGCGGAGTTCACGGGAGATCCGGGCGGTGAGGTCGCGCAGGGTGTCCGCCCGGGTGACGGTGACGCGCAGCGGCAGGATGTTGCGGACCATGCACGGCACGCGCAGGGAGACCGATCCGAGGCGGACCATCGTGGGGAGGCTGAGGACGATCTCCGGTGCGCCGGTCGCGTGGTGCAGTTGGGCCGCCGTGACCGCCAGCAGGACCTCGGACCAGGTGACCCTGAGGTCGCGGGCAACGGCACGCAGGGTGTTGGTCCGTGCCGGATCGAGGTCGACGACGCGGCGGTGGAAGGTGTGCGCGGGCATGGCCGAGCGGCCGGCCGGGGTCGCCACCGGCGGCCGGTCGGCGTACCGGTCCGTCCAGTGGGCGCGATCCGTGGCGAAGCGGGGCGACTCCCGGTACGCGCGTTCCTCGTCCCGTACCGAGGCCAGGGTGCCGAAGCCGCTCTCCCCCACCGGTTCGCCCGCCGCCAGGGCGGTGTAGACCTCGGCGACCCGGCGGGCGACCAGTGCCAGGCCGAAGCCGTCGAGGGCGATGTGGTGGACGCGGTGGTACCAGAGGTACTCGTCCGGTGCGACCCGCAGCAGGGCATGGCCGAAGACCCGGTCGCGCGCGAGGTCGACGGGGCGGGCCATGTCCTCGCCCATCCAGGCCAGGGCCGCGGCGTGCGGGTCGGGCTCGGTGGTGAGGTCGGCCGTGTGGGGGCGCCATGTGCCGGCCGGTGCGGATGTCTCCCAGGGCCGCCCCTGGTCGTCGACCACGTAGGCGACGTTCAGGGCCTCCGTCTCCGCGACCACCCGGTGCAGGGCCGCCGTGAAGACGGCCGGGTCCACGGGACCGTGGATGTGCACGTACTCGGCCGTGTTGTAGGCGGGGCTGTCCAGGTCGAGCCGCTGCCCCGTCCAGACGCCTTCCTGAGCGGCCAGCAGGGGATGACGGGCCGTCACCTCGGGGCCTCCTGACGTGTGGAGAGCAGTTGCCACCACTGGGCGAACGAGGTGCGCTCGGCGAGTTCGACGAAGGTCACGTCCACACCGGTCGCACGCCACCGTTCGATGAGGGTGACGATGCGCAGGGAGTCCAGCCCCGCGTAGAGCGGGTTCTCGTCGAGGTCGACTTCGTCGGGCCGCAGGTAGAGGTACTCCGCCAGGTCCGCGCGGAAGGCCTCCGGTGTGAGGGGAGCAGGCATGTCGTTCTCTCCAGGGGAAGCGGTCAGTTGACCTTGCGGGCGGATTCGCCCCAGAAGCGGTCGCGGAGTTCCCGGCGCAGGATCTTGCCGCTGGGGTTGCGCGGGACGCTGTCGATGAACTCGTAGCGGGCGGGCAGCTTGAAGCTCGCGAGCTGTGGGACGAGGTGGGTGTGCAGGTCCCGGGGAGTGGGCTGCCGTTCGGGGTCCGGGACGATGAAGGCGTGCACGTACTCGCCCCAGCGTTCGTCGGGCACGCCCACGACCACGGCCTCGGCCACACCGGGGTGGCCTTCGAGTACGTTCTCGATCTCGGCCGGGTAGACGTTCTCCCCGGCGACGAGGATGGCGTCCTTGATGCGGTCGCGGATGAAGACGTACCCGTCCTCGTCGACGTAGCCGGCGTCTCCGGTGTGGATCCAGCCGTCGACGAGGGTCTCGGCGGTCTTCTCCGGCAGGCCCCAGTACTCGACCATGTGCGCGGGAGTGGCCAGACAGATCTCGCCGACCGCGCCCGGCGGGAGTTCGCGCCCCTCCCCGTCGATCACCTTGCTGCGCACGCCCGGATAGGGGTGCCCCGCCGCCTGCATGAGGGGACCGCCGGGAACGTGGGCGGCCGGTGGCAGGCAGACAGCGGTGTTGCCGGTCTCGGTGAGCCCGTAGATCTGGGCGAACTCGCACTCCAGGACCCTCAGGCTCTCCTCCAGCAGGGCCTCAGAGATCGGCGAGCCACCGTAGACCGTCTTGCGCAGGGTGGTGAAGTCCTGGACGTCTACGCCCGGTTCGGTCAGCATCATGCGGAGCATGGCCGGGACGACGCAGGCGGTCGTGACGCCGAGGTCGCGGATGAGGTCGACGGCCTGGCGTGCGGCGAAGGCGCGCATGGCGACGACCGTCGTACCCGCGTTGAAGTTCTGCGTGGCCCACCACAGGCCGCCGATGTGGAAGCCGGGGATGCCGATCAGCGCGACGTCGCCGCTGCGCCAGTCGATCCAGTCGAGCCCTTCGCTCGCCAGGGCGTCCCGGATCGCGAAGAAACTGCGGTGGGCGAGCACGACGCCCTTGGGCAGTCCGGTGGTGCCGCTGGTGTAGAGCTGGGCTACGGGGGTGTCCGGGGTGGCGCTGTCCGGGAGGTCGGTGTCGGGGTGGGGTGCCGTCCAGGCGGTGAGGTCCGCGCCGAGGGCGACGACCGTCTCCGGGGGCGCGCTCGGCATCCTGTCCACGACCGCCGTGAACTCGTCCTCCAGGAACAGCAGGCGGGTGCCGGAGTCCTGGAGGATGTGGCTGACCTCGGGCGCGGTGAGCCGCCAGTTGACGGGGACCAGGACGGTGCCGCTCTTGGCGCAGGCGAACAGGATCTCGTAGTAGTGCTCGGACTCCTTGCCGAGGTAGGCGACCCGGTCGCCGGCCGTGAGCCCGGCGGCCTGGAGGGCGTGGGCGATCCGGTTGCTCTCGCGGTGCAGTTGCCCGTACGTCAGGGTGCGGCCCTCGCAGAGGACCGCGGGGGTGGCGGGCTGGTGCCCGGCGTGGAAGCTCGTGGTCCGGACGAGCGTCTGGAGCTGCGGGTGGTGGAGCCGGTCCATGGTCATGGCTGTCTCTCGCCTCGTGTCAGGGACGTTCGTGTCAGCGACGTGTGTGCCAGGGGACGTGGGTGTCAGGGGACGTTGACGAACGCCAGGGTCGCTTCGCCGTCGCAGCGGCCGGACTCGGCGTCCCAGTAGCGGAAGGCCGTGTCGGCGTGCAGGAACGGGCTGCCGCCGGCCGGGGCGCGTCGGGTGACCGACCGGAACTCCATCTCCCCGGAGAATTCACGGGGGTTGACGGGTCGCCGGAAACTGGCGGCGAACCGGGCGATGAGGATGTCCGGGAGCTGGTGCTTCCGGAAGTCGTCCAGCGTCCAGGATTCGAACCCCGTGCCCAGTCCTTCCTGCACGGACTTGGCGACGAGGTAGTACATCATCTGGTTGTAGCAGATGTTCACCTCGACGGAATTCAGATGGCCGGTGTCGTCGATGTAGCACGATTCGGCGATCGCGAATTCGCAGCGGGCGGATGCCCGGCCGGCCGTTTCTGTCACGACCGCCGAACGCAGGTATCTGCAGTGGTCCTTGTAGGGCGTCAGCACGTGTGCCAACAGGGCGTCGTGCGTCATACCGCCCTGATCCCGTCGTGCAGCCCGCGCTCGTCGTGCACGGTCACGCGGTAGGAGACGGTCGGCTCGGGCGTCGTCGTGTGCCGGGCGCGGTGGATGAGGCTGCGGTTGTCCCAGACCAGGAGGTCGCCCTTCTCGAAGCTCTGCAGGTGGATGTTCTCGTGCTCGAAGCTCTCGTCGAGCTGGCCGGTGGCGTCGAACAGCCGCTTGAGCAGCTCCTCGTCGAGCGGGTTGCCGTCCTGTTCCTCGATGCCGACGGTGAATCCCTCACTGATGTAGAGGACGGTCTCGCCGGTCATGGGGTGGGTGAAGGTGGTCGGCTGGACGACGGCCGGGGTCTTCCGCTCGACCTCCTCGATGATCTCGGAGAGGGGGCGGTAGACGTCGTGGGGCCGGATCTTGAAGTACTTGCGCACCGAGTGCCGGCAGTACGTGCCGCCGGTCTCCTGCTTGAGGTCCTCGGGCAGCTTCTCGTACGCCCGGCCCATGTCGATGAAGTACGTGCCGCGGTTCTTCTCGGGAATGACCTGGGGGTAGATGAGGGTGATGCCGAAGGGGTCCGGCATGAACTGGTAGTCGGCGTGCCAGAACTTGCCCGTCTTCGGTACGCCGATCTGCTTGCCGTCCTTCGGCACGTTGGAGGAGACGAATATCTCCGGTATCTCGGGGTGCTTGTACATCGGCTCGTAATAGGTCTCGGGGCGGCCCAGGAGTTTGCCGAGTTCGAGGAATTCCTGCGGGGAGAGGTCCTGGCCCTTCAGGACGGCGATCTTCTTCGTGTACACGGTGTTCTTGAGCGCGGCGATGTCGGCGTCGGAGGCGGTGGTGTGGTCGAAGTCCTCGACCGTCGCGCCGAGAGCGCTGCCGGGCTGGTCCTTGATCTGCATGGCTGCTTCTACCTTCGGTGGGGGCGGACGGATGCTTGCCTGGTGTCGAGGAGACGGGCGATCTCGCCGAGGGTGAGGTCGGGTTCGAGTTCGTCGTCGCCGACGGTCACTCCGAGGTCGCGCTCGATGCGGATGCTGATCTCGACCGTCGTCAGCGAGTCGACGTCCAGTTCGCCGAGGGTCGCGCCGGGGCGAATCCGGTCGGCCGGGGCGTCGTGCAGTCTCGTGAGGATGTCGACGAGTTGCTCGTAGGTGGTGCTCATGACGTCGTCCTACCTTTCAAGGGTGGTTGCTCTGGTCATTCGTAAGATCGGAGGGCCCAGGGGTCCTTTCCTGTTGTGGGAGTGAGGGCCAGGTGAGGAGGCAGGAGCCCCAGGTGAGGCCGCCTCCGAAGGCGGTGAGCAGCAGCCGGTCGCCCGACGTGACCGTCTGCCGGGCAGCCGCGTCGGCGAGGGCGAGCGGTATGGACGCGGCACCCGTGTTGCCGACGGACTCGACATGGGTCGCACAGCGTTCACGCGGGAGACCGAGGTCGTCGGCCACCGAGTGCAGGATCCGCAGATTGGCCTGGTGGGGTACGAAGTGGTCGACGTCGTCGGGCTTCCAGCCGGCCCGGGACAGGGTGGCGCGCGCGGACTCGGCCATGCGCGTGACGGCGTGGCGGTAGACCTCCTTGCCGCGCATCGCGAAGTGCCGTTCCTCGCGGCTCGGTTCGCCCGGCCAGGAGCGTTGTCGGGAGCCACCGGCCGCGACCGTGATCAGGCCGTGCCGGGCGCCGTCGCTGCCGAGGTCGAAGTGGCCGACCGCGCCGGGCTCGTCGGGGTGTCCGGCGCGCAGGACGACGGCTCCGGCGCCGTCGCCGAAGATGATCGCGTTGGCCCGGTCCAGCGGATCGACGATCGTGGAGTAGGTGTCCGCGCCGATGAGCAGGACCCGTTCGGCGACACCGGCCGCGATGAGCCCGGCGGCCGAGGCAAGTCCGTAGACGAACCCGGTGCACACCGCGGCGATGTCGAAGGCGGCCACACCGGTCAGCCCGAGCCGAGCGGCGACCGCCGGCGCGGTGGCCGGGCAGGTGTGGTCCGGGGTGGTCGTGGCGACGACGACCGCGTCGGCCGTGTCCGTTCGCGCCGAGGCAAGGGCGAGACGGCCGGCTTCGACGGCCAGGTCGGAGGTCGCCTGGCCGCCGTCGACGACGTGCCGTTGCCGGATTCCGGTCCGGGTGCGGATCCATGCGTCGTCGGTGTCGAGCCGTCGCGCGAGGTCCTCGTTGGTCACCACACGGGACGGCACCCATCCGGCCAGCCCGCACAGAACGGCGGCCCGAGGACCTGAGGAACCGGTGACAGCGGGAAACATGGATGCACTCCAGGCATGACGGAGGACGGACCGGACGCGAGAGGAGGTGAAAGGAGGTGACCCAAGGGAGAAAGGCGGGCCTATGTGCTGGTGACCCGGCGGCGCACGAGGAGCGCCAGCGCGCCCACGCCGATGCCGAGCGCTATGGCGAACACGGCCGTACGGAGTCCGTCGAGCAGGCCGGGGCCGGAGGTGCTCCGCCCCACTCCCCCGGCGAGCGCGACCAACAGGGCGAGGCCTACCGCGCCGCCCACCTGAAGGGTCGTCGACGCAAGTCCCGAGGCGATGCCCTGGTCACCGGGGGCGACCCCGGCGGACGCGGCGATCCACATTCCCGTCCAGGCCGCGCCCTGGCCGAGGCCCAACAGGACGATGCCCGGCAGGAGTTTCGGATACGCGCCGTCCGAGGTGAGCGCCAGGCCGAGGGCCGCCGCTCCGGCTGCACCCAGGACCATGCCGCCCACCAGCATCCGGCGCATTCCGAAGACGGACACGACCCGTCCCCCGGCCTGCGTGCCCGCGGCCACCACCACGGCCGGCACGAGGAACGCGAGCCCGGTCGCGGCCGGGCTGTAACCGTGGACGGTCTGGAAGTACAGGGTGAGGAAGTACGGCACCGAACTGAACGTGGCACTGAACAGCGCGGTCACCCCCATCGCCACCAGCAGTCCCCGGTGCGCGAACATCCGTGCCGGTACGAGCGGTTCAGGGGACCGCCGCTCCACGACGGCGAACAGCGCCAGCAGGCCGGCCGAGAGCGCCGCACCGACCAGGACCGCGGGCGTGGTCCAGCCCTCCGCCGGTGCCTGCACCAGCACGAACACCAGGAGGGTGATCCCGCCTGTGGCGGTGAGCGCGCCCGCCACGTCGAAGCGCCGGGCGCGGTCCCACGGACCGTCCGCCGGGAAGACCAGCCGGCCGGCCACCGCGAGGACTCCCGCGACCGGCACGTTGACGAAGAACACCGACGGCCAGCCGAACGCCTCCACCAGCACCCCGCCCAGCAGGGAACCCAGGCAGAGCCCTCCGGCTCCGGCCGCGCCCCACACCGCCAACGCGCGGTTCCGGGCGGGCCCCTCCTCGTACAGAGTGGTGATCAGCGACAGCGTCGCCGGGAACAGCAGCGATCCGCCGATGCCCTGGATGCCCCTGACGGCGACCAGCACACCGGGCGACTCCGACAGACCGCCCACGAGCGACGACCCCGCATACAGCAGGGCCGCCAAGACGAACATCCGGCGCCGGCCCAGCAGGTCGGCCGCCCGGCCGCCCAGCAGCAGGAAGCCTCCCGTGGCCACGACGTAGGCACTGACCACCCACTGCAGGTCGTGGTCGGAGAAGCCGAGCCCGGCGCCTATGTCGGGCAGCGCGACATACACGATGTTGTAGTCGAGCGAGATGACGAGCTGCCCCAACGCCAGAACCAAAAGAGACATAATCGGGTCACCTCCTCGTCATCACATTCATCGGAATCCCACTTGTAATGGAATTCCAAGAGTCCGTTGGTTTTGCGTCACCGTAGCAGCAGGATTCCAACTTGGGAATGCCGTTTTCTTCCGGCCCTAATTCACACGCCGATGTAATATCTGAGCAGCCCTTCAGGCCCGGCAGCTACAGACCGCCAGGAATGACACACCGGCAACACCGGACAAATTAGAACCGCTCCAGGAATTCATCCGGCACCATCACCTGCACGAAACCTCCTTCGAATCAGCCCTCTCCCATGAGTCGGCGGATCTCCGCGACCAGGGCGACCAGCGCCCGGCGTTCCGGAACGGTCGTCTCCGGATGCCAGAGGTCGATGAGCAGGCAGGTCCGCGGACCAGTGCCCTCGTTACGTGCCTCATGTTCGAAGGAATAGTCGAAGAGCAGGCATCTTCCTTCCTCCCAGGAGCGGGTCTCCCCGGCGACCGTGATGCTGCACCCGTCAGGAATGTCCACAGCGAGATGAAGGTTGATGCTGAAATTCCACAGGTCGCAGTGCGGGTCGATGGCGGCGCCCGGCAGCAGCGTGGAGAAATGGCATTCCAGGAGCGGACAGATCCTCTCCGTGTCGACGGCAACCTCTTTCAACAACCGGTATGCCGTCGGAACCGATGCGGCCGACTCTGCGACCAGACCTCCCTTACGGAAGAGGTGGAGGGCCTGCCAGTTCTCCTGTCGCGTCAGATAGTGCTCATAGTCCGAGAACGCTTCGCGGCGGTCCGCCCAGGCGATGTTCAGTTCTTCCTTGATCGCCTGATGGCCGGCCTCCAGCGCATGGACGACCGGGGCGATCTCGTCGTAGGCGTAGGGATCGTGCCAGGGAGTCGGGGAGAGCCCCGGCATGATCCACTTTGCCGCTTTCTGCAGCGGATGCCGTTCGCCCCCGCCGCCCGGCTCCAGCATCCGCTCGACCCGAGTGATCGAGCCAGCTCCGAACTCGGCCCGGATCGCGGCGAAGGCGTTCTCGATCTCCGGTGTCACGCGGTTCCCGACTCCGGGCAGCCGGCAGCCCCGCTCCCCCGCGCGTGTTCCAGGAGCCACAGGGTGCTGATCGCCGCCTCGGAGGACTGCAACAGACTTCTGCGTTTCACGTGCGCCGAACCACCTTCGCCCGAAGTTCCCCGCTCGTCCCCGTTCCGCTGCCTCGTTGTGAGGGCCGACCGGGGACGAGCCGTGCTGTCGGACCAGTAGTCGGCCGGGGGTGGCGTCCAGTTCCCGGCTACCTCAAATCAATTTCCTTTGGTGTGGCAGCAGTTGCGGACGGCCGGCCGGAACGGCACCCGGACGCACTGAGCCTGTGCGGGCCGCGGACGTTCCAGCGGGCGAGGACGAGTCCGCGAGGTGAGCCCGGGTGACCCCGATGACATGGACTCAAGGGAGGGCGCCGGTGCCCGCCGGCTCCGGCGCTCGCCGGCGCCCCTCTCGTCACGCGGCGACGGCAGTCGGAGCCCCGGCTTCCTCTGCTTCGTCCAGAAGCTCGACGAGAGTCGCGCGGGCCCGTGCCACCCGGGAGCGGATCGTCCCGACGGGGCAGCCTCCGACCGCTGCGGCCTCCTCGTAGGGCAGCCCCGCCAACTGGGTGAGGACGAACGCCTCGCGGCGCTCGACGGGCAGCGCGTCCAGCAGGCCGAGAAGGGCCACGCCGTCGTCGAATCCGGGCAGGCCGCCGGGCTGCGCACGCTCGGCCCAAATCGTCCAGTCGTCCACGTGGGCCGACCGCGGCCGGGCGGCGGTGTACCGCAGGCTGTCGACGACCGTACGGCGGGCGATGGACAACAGCCAGGTACGCGCCGACGAGCGCCCCTCGAACCGGTGCAGGCTGCCCAGCGCCCGCAGGAACGTGTCCTGGGCGAGGTCGTCGGCCAGTTGGCGGTCGGCGGAGAGGTACGTGACGTAGCGAACGACGTCCGGATGCAGGGCCCGCACGAAACGGTCGACGGCGTCGGGATCTCCGGCGCGGGCGGCAAGCGCCCAGACCGTGGCCGGGTCCTCGGGCGTCGTCGTGGTGACGGGCCGATCCGCTATGGGCGCCGCGTCGCGCTTCGTCGACGGCAGGGGGAGGACAGGAGTGATCACCTGATGTCCTTCGGGTGGTACGGGACCGATCCGGCACGACGGCACGCGCGTGCGAGTACGCGTGTCGGGAACACCAGTCGTGAAGTCCGCTGCCGCGTGCTGCGTGCTGCGTGCTGCGTGCTGGGGAAGGTCCCGGGACGGGAGTGGGATGGGGGCGTGCGACGTGCACGCCCCGTGCCCGAGGCATCGGAAGCGACAGATGCGGCGCCAACAGGACGGCCTCGGGAAGCCAGCTGTCTCAGATGACAGCGGTCCCGGCTGGAGGCCCCCGAGAGATGATCGTGTGAGTGAGCGTCAGCCGCCGGATCCGCTCAGTACGTTCGCGCGTCGGCCGCAGGCTGGGCCGACGCGGCGGAACGGGCAAGGCGGCGAGGGACAGCCGGAGCGGAGCAGCCAGCCGACCGGCGACGGCCCGCAGGAGTCGGAACGCGGCCCGCTCGCCGTACGCCAGCCACAGACCGGTCAGCACTGCGGCCAGTGTGTGGGCGGCGAGCATGCCCAGCGCCGACATGCCGCCGGTGCCGTGGGTCATGTGTCCGAGGTCCTCGGCATGCGCCGCGTGGCCCATCGGCATCGACCCCATGGAACCCAGGTCCATCGTGTCCTTGGACATCGAGCCCATGGGCATGCCGCTCATGTCCTGAGCCACAGGACTCGTGCCGGATCCCGGCATCGCCGACTGGCCCCAGGAGAAGGCCGAGTGAAGCGCCCCCTGTGCGACGACCACGACGGACACCACCAGCGGGAACCCGCGCTCACGGCCCGCCAGACTCCAGCCGACGCCGCTCGTTGCGGCGAAGCCGGCGGACATCGTCCACCAGGGCACGGTGGAGCCGGACATCAGGACGTGACCCAGGGCAGCGAGCAGCACACAGACGGCCGCGAACACCGCGGCCCGTATCGTGCGCAAACCCCACCCAGCAGTCATGACGGCCTCATACTCGCATCCGGGCTCCGCTCGTCGCAGGTGGGTACGCACAGGACCCGGGCCCGTCACTCACTCCGGAGGGAGTGAGACAGGTCACAGTGCGTCGCCGGAACTCCACGGGGAGTCCGGCCGACCCATGTGGATGAGGTCTCAGGTGCTGTCCTGGCCCGGACTCACCACCACAGCCAGGGTCTTCACAGCTCCGCTGTGCTCGAAGTGCAGGGTGAACGAGACGAGGTCGCCGGGCTGCCGACCCTTCTTGACCGGCAATATCACGTCGAGGCTGTCCGGAGACATGTCGAGGCTGCCTCCGGCCGGGACGGCGACCGAGGCCACCGTCGCGTCGGTGGCCGTGTTGGAACTCGTCATGACATGCCGGCTGAGGGTGAGCGCGCCCGCGCCGGCCTCGGTGGTCGTCACCTTCAGCAGCCGGTCCGCCGCGCCCCCGCTGTTGGTGATGGTGAAGAAGGCCGCCGTGACGGGAGTGGCTCCGGAGGGCACGAACACCTTTCCGTCGGTGACCTTGATCCGGGCCGGGCTGCCGGCGTTGCCGTAGGCGGTCCAGGTGCTCAGCCCACCGAGCGCGAGACCGCATACGGCGACGGGTGCGAGTGCGGCGAGCAAGGCGTCGGTGAGCCGGCGGCGGGTCGGGCGCCAGGGGCGTTGGTCGGTCATCGGGTACGTCTCCGGGAGGCGGCGGGCGAGGTCGAGGGGGCGGGCTGCCAGGCGCGCAGGCGCAGGCTGTTGGCGACGACCAGCACCGAGCTGGCCGACATGGCCGCCGCGGCGACCATCGGGTTGAGCAGGCCCACCATGGCCAACGGGACGGTCACGACGTTGTAGCCGAAGGCCCACCCGAGGTTCACGCGGATGGTGCCCAGCGTGCGCCGGGCCAGCAGGACGGCGTCCGCGAGGTCCTCGATGTCACCGCGGACGAGGGTCACGTCGGCGGCACCGATGGCCACGTCCGTGCCACTGCCCATGGCGATCCCGAGGTCGGCACCGGCCAGTGCGGCGGCGTCGTTCACACCGTCACCGACGACCGCGACCCGGTACCCCTGCTCCTTCAACTCCCGTACGAGTGCGGCCTTGCCCTCGGGTGTGCAGCGGGCGTGCACCTCCTCGATGCCGAGCGCCTCCGCGACGGCACGGGCGGGCGCCTCCCGATCGCCGGTGGCCAGCACGGGCCGTACGCCGAGCCGCCGCAGCCGGTCCACCGCGCGGTAGCTTCCGGACCGTACGACGTCCCCGATCTCGATCAATGCTTCGGCCGTGCCGTCCACCCGGACCAGTACCGGCGTACGGGCGGCGGACTCGGCTCCCACCAGAGCCTCTCCGAGCACCGCGGGCAGGTCGTCGTCTGGCGCGAGGACCTCGACCAGGCGCCCGTCGACGACTCCCTGTACGCCGCGCCCCGGCAGGGCACTGAACTCGCTGACAGCCGGCAGCCGTTGCTCGCCGGACTCCCGGCGCGCGCAGGTGGAGACGGCCCGGCCGAGCGGATGCTCCGAGCCCTGCTCGACGGCCCCCGCCAACCGCAGCACCTCGTCACGTCCGAGCCCGTCCGGTACGGCCGTGACCTTGGCGACCGTCATGCGGCCGGTGGTGAGCGTGCCGGTCTTGTCGAGGACCACGGCGTCGAGATGCCGAAGTCCCTCCAGCGCCTGCGGACCGCTGACCAGGACACCCAACTGGGCACCCCGCCCGGTGGCGGCCATCAGCGCGGTCGGGGTTGCCAGGCCCAGGGCACACGGGCACGCCACAACGATTACCGCGACACACGCGGTGAGCGCTGCCTGCGGATCGGCCCCGGCACCCAGCCAGAACCCCAGCGCGGTCACAGCCAAGGCCAGCACCACCGGCACGAACACCCCGGCCACCGAGTCGGCCAGCCGCTGCGCCCGCGCCTTCCCGGCCTGCGCCTCGGTCACCAGCCGGGCGATCCGGGCCAGCTGCGTATCGGCACCAACGGCGGTGGCCCGGACGAGCAGCAGCCCACCGGCGTTGACGGCCCCGCCGACCACGGCCGAACCCGGCCCGACCTCGACAGGCCCGCTCTCGCCGGTGACCAGCGACAGGTCCACGGCCGAACTGCCGTCCGTCACCTGCCCGTCGGTGGCCACCTTCTCCCCCGGCCGCACGACGAAGACCTGCCCGACGCCCAACTCCTCGATGGGCACGAGCCGTTCGGACCCGTCAGCCGCCCGGACGGAAACCTCCTTGGCCGCGAGCCGGGCCAGCGAACGAAGCGCCTCCCCCGTGCCGTGCCGCGCCCGCGCCTCCAGGAACCGCCCGGCCAGCACGAACAGCGGTACGCCCACGGCTGCTTCGAGGTAGATGTGCGCGACACCGTCCGAGGCCGTGGGCACAAGGGTGAACGGCATCCGCATGCCGGGGTCGCCGGCACCGCCGAGGAAGAGCGCGAACGCCGACCAGGCGAAAGACGCCGCCACACCCAGCGACACCAGCGTGTCCATGGTGGCCGCCGAGTGCCGCAGCCCGCGGACCGCCCGTACGTGGAAGGGCCAGGCACTCCACACGGCGACGGGCGCGGTCAGCGCGAAGCACAGCCACTGCCAGTTGCGGAACTGTAGTGCGGGCGCCATCGACAGGACCAGCACGGGGAGGGCGAGCACAGCGGTGACGACCAGGTGCTGCCGTTCCTGCCGGATGTCTTCGGACTCGTCGCCGTCGTCGGCGGCGGGCTCTTCCTTCCTGTCCTTCCTGGGCGGTTCGGGCAGGGCTGCCGTGTATCCGGCTTTCTCGACGGTGGCGACGAGTTCGGCCGGGCCGATGTCCGCCGGATGACTCACGCGCGCCATTCCGGTGGCGAGATTGACGGTCGCGGTGACCCCGTCCAGCTTGCCGAGCTTCTTCTCGACCCGGGTCACGCAGGCCGCGCAGGTCATGCCACCGACGGTCAGGTCGGTCGTCATCAGGACGGCCCCCGGTTCGGTGTCCATCAGCCGTGTCCCCCCTGCATGTCCATGTCTCCCATGTCTCCCATGTCGCCCGAACCTCCGCTCACGCCACCGACGTCGCCGGCGCCGCCACCGGTGCCACTGGAGCCGCCGGTGCCGTCGACTCCGCTGGTGCCGCCGGTGCCGTGCATGCCGGGCGCGACAGGGCCGGCGCCGACGCCCACGGCGTAGGACACCGAGAAGATCAGGACCAGCAGCAGAAGGAAGCCGCAGAGCGCGGGCGGGGGTGCCGCCTTCCGCAGGGCTGCGCCCACGCCGAGTGAGGAAAGCTGCCGGGACTCGTCCATCAAGCGCGTCTCCAGGTCACGTCGTACGACGTCGTTCTGATCGCGCCGTACCAGTGCACTAGTCGGACGAACCATCAGACGGGTTCCGGAGCAGGGACGTGGCGCACGTCACACGAAGAACGTTCGACCCCCTGGCCCGGCGCGTGACCTGCGGGGAGCTGACGTCGGGGACGCTGCCGGCGCGGCTGGAGGAGCGGACATGTCGTTCTGCCGGCCTGCCGAGAAAACCCGTTGCGAGTGGCCCGCATCGGCTGTCTGATTGATCGCCCACCGATCAGGAGAGAGAACGTGAGGACGTCGCTGCCCACTCCCTCGTTGCATACTGCTCGCCTTCGGCTGCGTGCCTTCGAAGACGCTGATGCGAATGACCTCTTCGCGCTGCACAGCAACGCCTACGTGCTGCGCTACTGGGACGCGCCACCGTGGAGCGACCGCGTACGCGCCGCGAGGTTCATCACGGCGTGCCGGGAGATGGCGCACGAGGGCACCGGGGCGCGGCTGGCCGTGGATCATGTCTCCGACGGGACGTTCATCGGCTGGTGCAGCCTGAACAGATGGAATCCGGACCACCGCAGCGCGTCGCTCGGCTACTGCTTCGCCGATGCAGCGTGGGGCCACGGCTACGCGACCGAGGCCGCGCGCGCTCTGCTGCGGTGGGCATTCGACACGCTGGACCTCAATCGCGTCCAAGCTGAGACCGATACGCGCAACGTGGCTTCTGCCCGCGTGCTGGAGAAGCTCGGCTTCGTGCGTGAAGGGACGTTGCGGGAGGACTGCGTCGTCGACGGCGAGGTCTCCGACTCGTGGGTGTACGGGCTGATCAGGCGGGAGTGGCAGCCGTTGCCCGAGCCGGTTCCCGCCCGCTGAGTTCCGTCGCTCGGCACCCGGTATCGGCGCGGCCGGCGCCGTGAACCTGAGCACCGGCGTCGGCTTCTCCGGCTCGTCCCCGCCGGACGACGCCTCCTCGATCCGCCGGACGACGTGCCGTCCGAGCACCGGTTGGCCGGTCGGCAGGAGAACCGTCGGCGTGTGGCAGGCCCTCCCGGAAGCTCCACCTGAGCAAGAGCCGCGACGAGCCCCGGGAAGCGCAACGCCCGCACGTGATCGCCCACGTGGTCATGGGCGACACCACGAGGGACACCGCGTTCGACGACGCGATGGCCGCCTATGAACCCCACGAGCCGGACGTCCATGCTGCTGGAAGGGCTGAGTCGTCCCGCAGGGGGTAGCCGAGCCGAGGAAGACACTCGCCGACATCAAGGGATGGAGCCGCATGTCACGCATGCTGGAACGTATCAAGGAGTTCGCAAGGAGCCCTCAAGGGCGTCGTACGGCCGAGCAGGCGCGGCGGGCCGCAGCCGACCCCCGTCGCCGGACCCAGGCCAAGAACCTGCTGGGCAAGTTCCGTGGCCGTCGCTGACCTCGTCCGTCCCCGCGCAACGCGTGTTGCAGAAGGCCGCGAACAGGCAACCTGAGCTGCCCTGGTGGGATGTCTGACCACGCGGCGGGACAACCGCCGCCACCCGGTCCTCCGGCGACAGCCCCAAGGGCCTGTTCCTGCGGACCGGGTCCACCGCGTCGTGGCGCAACGCAGTGAGTGGTCCGGGCGGTGGCCGGGGTCAGCATCCTGACCGGGCGCGCCCCCTCGCTGTCCATCGCAGCCGGGACGCGCGGCTGGGCTCCCGCACGCCCAGACGTGGATGGGAACGCACCTGATGAACACCCACCACGTCGCTCCTGCCCGGCCCACGACACACACCTGGACGACACACACCTGACGCCCGGCGCGACCACCGCCCTGCGGAGTGCGGGCCGGAGCTGCCCGCCGAGCACGAGGCCCCCTGCGCCGCCACCCCCACCTGTCTGACCGACCGGGTGACACTCCACACCGCCGACCGCACCGGGCCCTCGAACCTCGAACAGGGCGGCATCGTCGCCGTGCCCGGCCAACGGCACAGCCTGACCGCCGAGACCGACGCAACGGAGCTCCCCACCGTCCGACTGTCCTGAACACCGGCGGACCGGCCACCGCGCCACGACCCCCGGCACGGTCAGGCGATCCCGGTACCGCGCACCAGCAGCAACGTCACGTCCACCACCGCCACGGCGACCGCCGCCGCGAACGCCAGCCGCTCCCAGCGGCGTCCCAGTACCGTCCCCGCCACCGATACCAGCACGGTCACGACGAGCGCGGCCACTCCCCACCTGCCGGGTGGTCCGGCGGGCCCCAGCACCAGAACCGCGGACGCGGCCACCAGCGGCACCGGCAACAGCAGCAGTGCGCGGTCCGGGCCCAGTCGGTGCGGCCACCCCCGTACGCCCGTCGCCAGATCCCCACGAATGTCCGGCAGTACGTCACCCAGATGGGCGCCGACCCCCAGCAGCGCCCCGGCGGCGACAACCCACCAGGCCGGCCATGGCTGCCCCGGCAAGCCCAGCGCGACGAACGCCGGGAGGCCGGCGAAGCCCACCGCGTAGGGCGCCCAGGACCACGCTGTCGCCTTGAGCCGCAGGTCGTACGCCCACGCCGCCGCCACTCCGGCCAAGTGAACGGTGCCCGCCCACAGACCACAGGCGAACGACAACGGCACACACAGCGCCAGCGCCGCATACGCGGCCACCCACACCTCCGTCACGCCGACCGTGCCGTCGACGACGGGTTTGCCCCGGCGGCCGGCCGCGATGTCCCGGCGCGCGTCGAACGCGTCGTTGCACCAGCCGACGGACAACTGCCCGGTCAGCACGGCGGCGGCGGTCAGGACACAGCGCGCGGCGCTCTGGCCGGCGGTGACGGCGAGCGCGGCCATCAAGGCTGTCACCGCCACGACCGGCCCGGGATGGCACGCCCCCGCAAGACCGGTCACCCGGCCGGCCCAACTCGCCTCGGGGCCGCCGGTCGTCGACTGCTCGGGAGTGCCCACCCTGCCGATCGTAGGCGCCCGGCCCCGTCCGGTCGGCACGCCTGCCGCCGCAACGGACAGAACGAACAGCCGGACGGGCGATCCCTGGTGTCGAAGCCCCGGTCCTGGGAACACGTGAGGAGCAACTCCCCCAGTCGGTAACCGGACGGGAACCCCATGACGCGGATCACCGCAGTTCACGGTGCCCTGGCACCGCACCGTCGCACCCAGTCCGAGATCACCGACATGGTGGCCCGGACCTGCCTGCCCGAGGGAACCGACCGCGCCGTCCTGGACCGGCTGCACCGCAGCGCGAAGGTCGGCTCACGTCACATGACGCTGCCGCTCGAACGGTACGCGGAACTGGACGGGTTCGGTGCCTCCAACGACGTCTTCATCACCGCCGCCACCGACCTGGGCGCCGAAGCCGTCCAAGGTGCCCTGCACAAGGCCGGCCTGAGCGCCTCCGACGTGGACCTGCTCATCTTCACCTCCGTCACCGGCATCGCCACTCCCTCGGTCGACGCACGGCTGGTCGGCCGCCTAGGCCTGCGGCCGGACGTCAAACGGCTGCCCCTGTTCGGCCTGGGGTGCGCCGGTGGCGCCGCCGGCCTGGCCCGTATGCACGACTATCTGCTGGGCCGGCCCGAGCACGTGGCGGTGCTGCTCGCGGTGGAACTGTGCTCACTCACTTTTCAGCGCAACGACGCCTCCATGGCCAACCTGGTCGCCTCCGGGCTGTTCGGCGACGGCGCCGCCGCGGTCGCCGCCTGCGGCGCGAACCGTGCGGTCCGCCCGGAGCAGAGCGCCGGCCCGACGATCGTGGACACCCGCAGCCACCTGTATCCGGACACCGGACGCGTCATGGGCTGGGACATCAAGGACACCGGATTCCAGGTCGTCCTCGACCCGAAGGTCCCCGATGTGGTGCGCCGTTACCTCGCCGACGACGTCGAGGGGTTCCTCGGCGACCACGGGATCAAGCCGAAGGACGTGACCGCCTGGGTGTGCCACCCCGGCGGACCCAAGGTCCTGGAAGCCGTCACCGAAGCCCTCGACCTCCCCGACGGCGCCCTCGATGTGACCTGGCGTCACCTGGCCGACGTCGGCAACCTGTCCTCTGCATCGGTGCTCCACGTACTGCGCGACACCCTCTCCCAACGCCGCCCGCCGCCGGGCACCCCGGGTGTACTGCTGGCCATGGGACCCGGCTTCGCCTGCGAACTGGTGCTGCTGCGCTGGTAGTTCGGACAGCCGAAGAACACGCACTACACGAATGACATAGAAAGTACAAAGAAGACAGAAAAGAAGAAGAACATAAAGGACATGAAGCACACATGATCTGGTACGGACTGCTGGTGGCCGCCGTCGCCGCCGAGCGTGTCGCCGAACTCGTCGTCGCCCGCCGCAACGAACGGTGGAGCACCGCCCGCGGCGCGACCGAGACCGGCCAAGGTCACTACCCGGCCATGGTCGCCCTCCACACCGGCCTGCTGATCGCCTGCCCGGCCGAGGTATGGCTGGCGGACAGCCCCTTCGTACCCGCTCTGGCCTGGCCGATGCTGACCATGCTCACGGGCGCCCAGGCACTGCGGTGGTGGTGCATCCACACCCTGGGACCCCGCTGGAACACCCGGGTGATCGTCGTACCCGGAATGGCGCTGGTGACGGGCGGCCCCTACCGGTGGCGGTGGCTTCGGCATCCGAACTACGTGGCCGTCGTCGCCGAAGGCGTCGCCCTTCCCATGGTGCACACCGCCTGGATCACCGCGACCGTGTTCACGGTACTCAACGCCGCCCTGCTCGCCGTACGCATCCGTTGCGAGAACCGGGCGCTCACCACCGCGGCCACACCGACCACAACCGCGTCGGCGTGATCGACGTACTCGTGGCCGGCGGCGGACCCGCCGGTCTGGCCGCCGCCATCCACGCGGCGCTCGCCGGCCTGCAAGCCGTCGTCGTCGAACCCCGGACCACGCCCGTGGACAAGGCCTGCGGCGAAGGCGTCATGCCCAGTGGCGTCGCCGCGCTGCGAGCACTGGGCGTCGAGGTCACCGGCCGCGAACTGCGCGGCATCCGCTACGTCGACGGCGCCACCCGCGCCGAAGCGTCCTTCCGCGACCACAACGGGCTGGGAATCCGCCGTACGGTGCTGCACTCCGCACTGCACCAGCGCGCTCTCGACCTCGGCGTGCGCATGCTGCCGGGCAAGGTCGGCGAGGTGCGCCAGAACGCGGACACGGTCACCGCCGCCGGAACCACGGCCCGCTGGCTGATCGCCGCCGACGGCCTGCACTCCCCGGTGCGCCGCAGCCTGGGACTGGAACTGCCGGGCCGCCCCCACGGCCGCTACGGACTACGTCGGCACTATCGCATCGAACCGTGGACGGACTTCGTGGAGGTCCACTGGTCCCGGCACGGCGAGGCCTATGTGACACCCGTCGGCGACGACCTGGTGGGCGTCGCGATCCTCAGCCGCAGCCGTCGCGGGTACGACGAACACCTGACCGCTTTCCCGACGCTCACCCCGTCGCTGCGCGGACCGGCGGCGACCGAGGTACGCGGCGCCGGACCGCTGCGGCAGCGCGTGCGGCGCAGAACCGCCGGCCGTGTCCTGCTCGTGGGCGACGCCGCCGGCTACCTGGACGCCCTCACCGGCGAGGGCATCGCCCTCGCGCTGGCGACGGCCGGGGCCGCCGTCCGCTGCCTGGCCGCCGGACAACCCGACAAGTACGAGCGCATCTGGGCCCGGCTGACCCGGCGTCACCGCCTGCTGACCGGAGCCCTGCTGGCCGCCGGCCACCGTCCCGCCACCGCCCGCCTCATCGTCCCCGCGGCATCCCGGATGCCCCCGGTGTTCTCAGCCACCGTCCACGCACTGCAGTAGGGGCGCGGAGATCACGGCGTGCACGACGTTGAGGCGGCATACGGGTGTGGGCGAGTCCTCCCCCGGCCGAAGACGCCCCCTACGGCCCCCGGCCCCCGCTGCCCGGGTCCCGGGTCCCGGGCAGTGCGTGCGCGTCCGCCGACATGCCCGGGACCACGAACGGCTCGCTCAGCACTCCGAGCGGCTGCTCACCAGCAATCACGCTCCTTACGAGACGTCTGGCCTGACGGTGCAGGGGATCGGTAAGTATCTATCGGCGGCGACAACGGAACTCCGCGTGAGTGGGGCGGGGAGAAGTACTGGAGACGATGTCGAACCCAGCTCGCTGCAGCATTCCCTCGATGATCCAGGAGTAGGTGGAGAACTCGTCGCGGACATGGGCTTCGAAGTCGGCCCGGGTGAAGCCCTCCCCCTCGGGGCGGCCCTCGGTATCGATCCACTGCTGAAGGTGCTCCTCCGCGCTGGTCGGCCCGAAGGCGAAGATCACGTCCCATAGATAGAAGGTGCCACCGGGACGGAGCATCCCGGCGGCTTTGAGCAGTGCCTGCTGCTTCCAGAAATCCGGGAGCTGGTGCAGGGCCGACTTCGTGGTGACCACATCAACCAGTGGGCCGCTGTGGCTGTAGTCCAGGAATCCGGCATGGTGCCAGTGCGGAGCGACCCCGAACCGCTCGGACCGCGCCTGAGCGGAGGCGAGCATTTCCTCGGAGACGTCCACACCGTGGGCGACGGCACCGCGTCGCGCGGCCTGGACGGCCAATGAGCCGGTGCCGCACGCCAGGTCGACCAGGTGACTGCCCTCGGCAACCTCCAAGCGGTCCAGCAACGCGTCATCGGCATCGGGGTCGGTGCCCTGATTACGGTCGTAGGCAGCAACCGCGGACGTGGATCCCAAGTCGATGCCGACAGGTGTGTACTCGGGGAAGTACCAGGCGGGACGGTGAGGTGCGGGGTCGCTTCGTGGCATGCACCGTTTGTAGGCTCCCCACCTGACATGCGGCAACAGCAACTTACGCACCGCGGTGTTGCGGAAGGTGAAAGATGCAGGACCACGACCAGTACCGGCTCTTTCTGCACCTCGCAGAGACGCTCAGCTTCACCCGTACCGCTGCGGACTGCCACGTCAGCCCCGCCACTCTGTCCCGGGCCGTGCAGCGGCTGGAAGGCGCCACCGGACACCGGCTCCTCGAACGCGGCCCGCACGGAGTGTCCTTGACCCGGCACGGCCGCGCCTTCCGCCGCTACGCAGCCGAAGCACTGGACCTGTGGGCCTGCTACCGCAGCGAAGACACGGTCGACGACCTCAGCGGGCACCTGCGGGTGTTCGCCTCCGTCACCGCATGCGAGAGCTTGTTGCCCGACCTGCTCAGCCCGCTCCGCAACGCCCACCCTCGCGTGCACATCTCCTTACGCACCGGTGACGCCTCGTCCGCCTTCACTCTCCTCGACCGAGGCGAGGCCGACCTCGCCGTCGCAGCCCTCCCCGACCGCACCCCCGCCACTCTGCTCACTCGGCAGATCGCACACACCCCGCTCGTCCTCGTCCAGGCCGCCGACGCGCCGGCCGCCGAGCAGGTGCCTGCCGTCAGTCAGCCCTTCGTCCTGCCCCGTCAAGGACTCGTCCGTACCGCCGCTGACCATTGGTTCCGAAGCCTGGGCATCCATCCGCACATCGCCGCCGAGGCCGACGGCCACGAAGCCCTGCTGGCCTTGGTCGCCCTCGGCTACGGCACCGGAATCATCCCCGGCCTCGTGCTGCGGCACAGCGGCGTCCGAAACAGACTTCGACAGCTGCCCACATCTTCACATCCCGGCCGGCTCGCCATTGGTGTCTGCATCCGGCGGGCCGACTTGCATCGGCCTCTCATCGCCGCAGCCTGGGCGGTCACCCGGCCTGGTCGAGGCAGCGGATCACAGCACGCGGCGCCGTCGTAAGTACGCGAACAGCCTCTGCCCTGTGTTCTGAACTCTTCCGCGGTCAGTCCTCAGCCCGCCGAGGCTCTTCGTGCGACACCCCGAGGTCGTGACGCATAGCGGTTCTCATTGTTCGGAGCACATCCCAAACCTCGTACTGGGCCCGGGCCGCGGTCTCCGTCGTCTCGCCTGGCCCGGGGGCACCGCGTTCGAGCCGCTTGATCTGACCGTAGACCTTGTTCAGGGCTTGATTGACGACACTCGCTCGCATGAGTATTTCTTCGGGGGCGATCATCTGTAACTCGGAGTATCGGTCGCGGTGCGCGTTCTTCGCTTCTTCGAGTGCGTCGCTGTCGGTGTCCCCCGCGCTGCGATTCCGCATGAGGTGCAGGTGGCGGTTGAGTGCGGTGTTGAACTGCCGTGCAGCGCGGTTGAGTTCCGCATAGCAGGTACGTCGGAGTGAACGGTTCTCGCGGATCTCTTCGTGGTCACGGGCGAGCTCCATCTCCCTAAGCTTCGCCCGTTCGGAGCCACGCTGGGAGAGCAACGATCCTCCGAAGGTTCCTGCGACGCCTGCCGGCGCGATGATCACTGAGCCGAGATCCACCGACACGCTCCGTAAACTCTTCGGCCTTGTACCCGCTGCACGTGGCCCAGGTCGTCAAGTTTGCAGCCGGTCTCCATGCGCGCACACGATTGGAGGACGGTGTCCGGGGCGAAGGGCTCGCAGCCGACGCCACCTGGTGTCCG
Organism: Streptomyces sp. NBC_01451; assembly: GCF_036227485.1. Lineage (NCBI taxonomy): Bacteria > Bacillati > Actinomycetota > Actinomycetes > Kitasatosporales > Streptomycetaceae > Streptomyces > Streptomyces sp. NBC_01451. The sequence continues at coordinate 9,386,213 of NZ_CP109479.1, read as the reverse complement.
GCACCGTTTCACAAGCCGCGTCGGTCGGGCGGCGTAAAGCCGTTACGGCCGAGGGATTCCTCCGCCACTTGCTCGACGGAGCGTGTCGTAGCCGACGAACTCGAACAGGCGGGTGCTACGGCGCAAGGGTTGAGATGCGCCGAGGAACTGGTGCACACCGACGCCGAAGCCCGCTTCCGGTGCCGACAGCCAGCGGAGTTCGAAGCCTTGCGCTTCGAACCATTCGCAGATCAGTGGTACCCGGTCAGGCTTGGCGCGATGCCGGGTCCAGATGACGGTACCGCCGGTCTTGCACAGTTGATCGCAGGTGGCGATGGTGTGCTCGATATCGGCGTCGGTGATGTTCCCGAACACGCCACAGACCAGAACAAGGTCCGCAGGGGCCATGTCCTCGTAGTGGGCCATGAGGGAGGCATCGCCGGTCATGACCTCAACCCGGTGCAGACCAGCCCGACGAGCCCTTTCATGAGCGACCGCAGTGTTACGCGGGTCCAACTCGACAAGCCTCGCCCGCACATCGTCGCGGCGGGGATGCTCGGCCAGAACACCCAGAAGATCGCGGCCTTCCCCAGCGCAGAGGCTGATCACCTTCAACCCACCGGTCGGGGCATCAGACAAGACAGCGCCAACCTGCTGTTGAACTGTCCGCAGCCGTCGTGCCATCCACGACTCGGCCGTGTCGTACTCGTCGTGCCAAGCGCTCCAGTCCATAGGCGGACGCTACGGTCACCCACCACCCACCGGCGACAGAATTTGCATCACTGATTCCTCGTGATCTCTGACAAGCTGCGAGAGCGGTGGGCGGCACGGGAAGTGGTGTGCAAGCGGACGCGCTGGGATTCGACGGCAACCGTGCGGGTGCGTTACGGCCGTTGACCTCAGCCAGGCGGTGCTGACCGCCCCTCCGTCGGTCAGCACCCACCCCACCCCCTTCACCCACAACGGCACGGCCATGAGTGAGGACCTGCCGGCCGACTCAAGCCCGCAACCGGGCGTCTCGGAGAGAGTGCGGGGCGTCTCGGTGCAGGGCGTGGATGCTGCGCACCTGGTACTGACTGACACCAACCTGACCGACTGCCTGTTCTCTGGGGCCTTCTCCCTCGACCCGATCCGTCTGGAAGGCCGTACCACCTTTGCCGGGGCCCCCACTGGCTGGCACCGCCGCGGTGTGCGGGCCGTACGTTTCAGCTGTCGGCGGGTTCTCGCCGCCGAACACCACTGGCGTGCGCGCGAGCGCGAAGACTCGGTTGGCGTTGTGCATGGTGGTCCCCCGTTGTGGTGTTGCCTGTTGTTCGTGGTGGTTGTCGCCTGCTACCGCACTGTCCGCAGGAAGATGTCCGTCACCCCGTTCGTGTCCCCTTCCACCAGATCGGGTGAGGCCGACTCGAACGCGACGACCGTGCCGTCGGCGTTGATCGAAGGGTGCCCGGCCGGGAGGTCGTTGCGGCCGCCCCAGCGATCGACGCTGACCAACTGCCTCTTCCCCGTGGCGATTTCGAGCAGGTACACGGAACGGCCCGAGGTGTACGCGAACTCTGTGCCGTGCCTGGAGAGCGAGGGCTGGGCGCCCCTGACCCGGGCCGTGGTGGTGCCGGTGTCGAGGTCCCGGACATAGACGTACCGGCCCTGCTGGAAGGCGATCGTCCGGCCGCTGAGGGAGGGGGCCGAGGCGGCGTCCGCGACCTTCGACAGGTCGCCGGTGTCCAGGTCACGGACGTAGACGTCGCCGCCCTGCTCGAAGGCGATGTACCGGCCGTCGTAGTCGATGGACGGGTTGCCCGCCGGACCGCCCGAGGGCGCGCTGACCACGTCCGTGGTGCCGCCGTCCAACTTGAAGCGGTAGACGCGGGGTTGCGGGTCCGGGTCGGCGTCGGTGGCGGGCAGGGTCGCCGCGTAGGTGACCCCCTGGCAGGTGGGGCTGATCCGGGGTCGCCCCATCCAGGCGAAGCGGACGCCCTGGTACGAGTCCAGGACGGTGACGTTGCCGGTGGCGCGGTAGCGGACGTGGATCTCCGGGGCGCCGTCGGCGGCGGACGGGACCAGGTAGCCCACCATGCGTCCGTTGGAGCAGGGGGTGCTCTGCGACGACGGCTTCTCCGTGTCGGAGTTGACCTGGACGACGCGGAGGGGCGCGTTGATGAAGACGTCTTCCTCCGAGGTGAAGGTGACGAGCTTGCTCTCATCCATCTCCGGGTCGTGGGACGCCCCGGCGGGTCCGCCGAGCCGTTCGGTGACGGACGGCATCGGGGCCGGGTTCTTCCCGAGGCCGCCCGAGAAGGCGAACACGTCCAACTGCCGGTTGGTGTCGCCCGGCACCAGGTGGGACGCCGTCGAACTGAACGCCACCACACGCCCCTTGGCGGCCAGTGAGTCACCCATCACCTGGGCGGTCAACGGGAGTTCGGCCCCTCGTAGCCCCGTCCGCAGGTCACGCACCCGCATACCGTCCGCGCCCGTGACGACGGCGTACCGGCCGTCCGCCGTGGCCGAGGAGGCGGTTCCGTCGGCCACCCGTCGCGATGTGCCCGTGCCCAGGTCGTGGACGTACACCCCGTAGTTGGCGTTGAGGAGAACCCGGCGGCCGTCCGCCGTGATCCGGATCAGATGGGCGGCCCCGAGGTCCGCGTCGACGTGGATGCGCGCGCCCGTCGCCCGGTCCTTGACGAAGACGTCGTTCGGGTCGTCGCCCTCGGCGTCCCCCCGGACCGAGTAGGCGACCCGATTGCCGTCACCGCTCACCGAGGCGCCGCTCTTGTCGCCCTCCTCGGCGGTCGAGATCAGCTCCTCGGAGCCGGTCTCCGTGTCCCGGACGTACAGCAGCCGCGCGGTCTGCCCTCCGTTGCGGCCGCCGACGGTGTACGCGACGTGCGTGCCGTCGGGGCTGATCGACTGGGCGCGGCCCAACTCGGCCGAGCCGGGCGGGTCTTCGGGCCACAGCCGCTCCGAACGACCGGTGGCGCTGTCGTACAGGTAAGGAGCCTGGAAGCGGGTGCCGGCGGAGAAGGCGACACGGCTCCCGTCGGCGCTGGACAGCGGCGCGTCGTAGGTGTGGCCGCTGCCGAGGTCGATCCTGGTCAGGCCGCCGTCGGTCAGGTCCTTCAGGAACAGGCACGGCGAGAGGCGCTCGCAGCCGAGGCTCGGCGCGGTGGACGTGAACGCGACCTGGCGGCCGTCGGCGCTGATCGAGGCCCCGCTCGACGGTCCGTCGGCCTGACCGTCGTCGGCGGCCGTGCTCACCCGTACGGTACGGGGCTCGTCGGGCCCCTGGTGACCCCTGTCCTGTGCGGCGGCCGCCGGCGTCCAGGCGAGCGCGATCGCGACTGCCGTGCCGAGCACGGCTCTTGAGGCGCGGAACATCAGCGTGACCTCCACTGGAAGACGTCGTACAGGCCGTTGGTGTCATCGGGGACGACGTCCGCGTCCTCCGTGGAGTGGACGGCGGAGCGGCCGTGGGCGGAGACCGAGCCCGCGGTGGCGCTGCCGTGTCCGACGGGGAGCTCGCGTGCGCCGCGCAGGCCGCGCAGGGTCAGTCTCGCGTCCGCGTCCCGCGTCAACAGCCGCTGCCCGTCCGGGCTGACGGCCAGGACGCGGACGCCGGGGAAGTGCCGGACGCGGCCCGCGCGCAGGTCCCGTACAGAGGAGCCGTCGGCCGAATCCAGCGCCAGGACATGGCCGTTGGCGCTCAGCTGGACCACGGTCGAGGGCGTGCTGTCGTCGGCCTCGGTCTGCGCGCCGGTGACGCGGTCGGCGACCCACACGTCACCGGTGCCGTTGTCCTGGTAGCCGACCCGGCGGCCGTCGCCGCTGATCGACGGTCTGTCCGTGTCCCGGTTGGAGTCCTGCGGGCCCGCGCTGACGGTCTCACGGGTGCCGGTCAGACGGTCGTAGAGGTCGATGCGGGTCGGGAACTCAGGGTGCCCGAGCCACCGGTAGGCGATGTAGCGACCGTCCTCGCTGACGGTCGGCGAGGACGCGGTGTCCCGGCCGTCGAGGGCCCCGACCCGGATTCTGGTGCCCGTGCTCAGGTCGGACAGAAAGGCGTTGATCTTGCGGCAGCCCCGGTCGGTGTACGCGGCCCAGCGTCCGTCGGCGCTGAGCCGGGGCGTGCTCAGCGCCTGCTCGATCTTGGTGACCTCGCCGGTTGTCAGTTCACGGATGTAGGAGTAGGTGCCCGGGCAGGTGACCTCCTCGGGCACCAGGTTGGTGGCCGGCGAACGGAACGCGCTGTAGCGGCCGTTCGGCGTGGTGACGGCCGCACTGGAGGCGCCGTCGCCCTGGGTGCCGTCGGCGGCGGTGCTGAGCCGCTCCGTCCGGGGCGCGTGCTGCGCGGCACCGGCGGTCGTTCCGGTGAACGCGAGCAGCGGCGCCGTCGATAAGGAAATGCCGGACACGGTCACAGCTCTGCCGGACATGGCTGAAGCCTTGGACATGTTCCCCCTTGTCTTCCCCGTTGACGCATGACCCCCGGCCCCGCGCCGAGGACTCCCTTCGAGGCAAACGCACCAACTACCACAGGGTCAATCGGCCTTGTTGCGTACAACCCGGACGGAAGGTCACGCGTCCGCGAGGAGAGGCTCGCCCGGGAACACCCGTACGTGGCCGAGAATCGTCCGCAACCCGTCCCACCCGGGATACGCGGACATCGCGTCGAGCCGCCGGACCGGCTCGGCCAGTCGGCTTCCGGGCTGTCGTCGGCGGGGACCGGGACCCAGCAGGCCTCGGTGGTGTCGTAGCGCAGGGATACCCTGCCGAATCCGGTCAGATCCAGCCCTGGCAGGGCGTCGAACGCGGAGTCGTCCAGTTCCCGGTCGAGGAGGATCCGTACGGCAGCCCGGCCGGTTCGGGCGGCCGCATGGACGGGAGGGAATACGCAGAGCGGGCACGCCCGGAACTCGTCCGGACGGGCCCTGGAAGAGCTGCGGGCCGAGTCGCCCTCGGGGCTCAGCCCAGTCGGGGCATCCAGCCGTGCTTGTCGTCCCGGACGCCCCGCTGGATGCCGAACAGGGCATCACGGAGGTTCAGGGTGACCTCGCCGGGGGTGCCGTCGCCGTGGATCCAGGCGTCCGTCCTGGTCTTGACGTGGCCGATCGGGGTGCCCCGCGGCGGTGCCGCAGGCGAAGACCTCGCTGAGGGCGCCGGAGGCGGCGTCCTCGCGCCACTGCGGGAGCCTTCGGTGGCGTCGCATCTGCTCCCCGCGACTCCGGCAAGATCAGCGGCACTCTTCGCCGGCCGCGGCACTACAACCCCCGACTCCAACGGGTCTTCTACATCTCCGCCTTGTTCAGCATCCGACACTGCGATCAGTCCCGCCGGTTTCACGACCGCAAGCGAGCCGAAGGCAAGCGTCACATCCAGGCCGTCCTCGCCCCGGCCCGCCGCCGCGTCAACGTCCTCTGGGTCCTCCTCCGCGATGGACGGACATACGAACTCGTGCCACCCACCGCGCATGCGGCTTGACAGGCCGCATGAGAAATCACTGGCCCCGGCAAGCCATCCGTTCACCTGCCCCCGTCGAGGCGACCGTCTCTCCCGTGAACCGAAGGCGACGATCGGGTCGGCGGCCATCCGGCGGCGAAGGCCCTCTTCCTCACACGCCACGCCTCTGCCTAGCGTGTCCTTATGGATCATCGGCAGCAAACGTCCGCACGCTCGTCCGACCGCTTCGACCACTGCCCCTGGCTGTTCGAGAAGGAGGCCACGGAGGAGCAACGAGCCACGCAGCGGGAGCGGCAACAGACCCTCGGCGGGGACAGCGAGATGGGCGAGCGTTGCTACGTGGCCGAGTCGGCGGCGGTCTTCCCCGACCTCCTGCGACTGGGCGACGACTCGTACATCGCCGCTCACGCCTACGTCACCGGCACCCTGACCACGGGCACGGACTGCACGCTGAACCCGTTCACCGTGGCCCGAGGCACCGTCTCCCTGGGCACCGGCGTACGTATCGGCGCCCACACGTCGCTCCTGGGCTTCAACCACTCGATGGCCCCCGACCAGCCGGTCTTCCGGCAACCCCAGACCAGCCGGGGAATCACCGTCGGCGACGACGTCTGGATCGGCTCCCATGTGGTTGTCGTGGACGGCGTGACCATCGGCGACCACTGCGTGATCGGCGCCGGGGCCGTGGTGACGAAGGACCTGCCGGCGTGGACAGTTGCGGCGGGAAATCCGGCGCGGCGGATCCGGGACCGGCGTGAGACGGGGAACCGCCGCCGGACTGGCACCCCCGGCGTCGATGGGGGTGACGGCGATGCCCTCGCCCGGTTCGCCGACACTGCCCGTACCCAGGCCGCCGGCATCCTGGCCCGCTGCTGGGACGGCGACCAGTACACCGACCGCCCCGGCGCCGCACCCACCGTGCGGGCACACTGCGACGCCGTGGAGATTGCCTACCTGCTGCTTTCATCCCCTCCCGAGCAGTTGGACAGGACGGAACACATCAAGCGTCTGGCGTCCCTCCAGGACCGGTCGACCGGCCTGATACCCGAACTCGGCGAGCAGCCACCCGCCATGGACGCCGACGGCTTCATCGGCGAGGGCCCGGCCCTTTACCACATCCTGTCGGTGGGCTACGCGCTGGACCTCTTGGGCACTTCCCTCCCTCAACCGATCCCAGGGGTAAGCGACATGACGGCCAGTCAACTCATATCCCGCCTGGAGGAGTTGCCCTGGCGGGACAATGCATGGGGCGCGGGTGCCTGGATCGACTCCTGGGCCACAGCGGCCCATTGGAACCTACGGCACCCCGCCACCGCCCATCTTGCTCCGGGCACACTCGAAGCCCTGTTCGGCTGGCTCCTCACCCGGGCCGACCCCTGGACCGGCATGTGGGGCAGCCCTTCGGCCAGCGCCGGCCGCCTGCAGGTGGTGAACGGCTACTACCGGCTCACACGAGGTTCCTTCGCACAGTTCGGGATACCCGTCCCGCATCCGGAGCGGGTCGTCGACGCGGTACTGGACCACAGCCGCGACACCCGCTACTTCGGCGCGGGCCGCGAGAACGCCTGCAACGTACTGGACGTCGCGCACCCGTTGTGGCTGTGCACCAGGCAGTTGGGCGGCAGCGGCGGAGGCGGCGACACCTATCGGGCGGACGAGATCCGGGCCTGGGCCGAACGCCGGCTCACCGCCGCCCTGGCGACCTGGCAGAACGACAAGGGCTTCGGATTCGGACCGGGTACGGCGGGACCGGGCCCGGAACCGGGCCTGCAGGGAACGGAGATGTGGCTGGCCATCGTCTGGCTGCTGGCAGATCTGGTGGGAAGGTCGGACCGCCTCGGGTATCGGCCACGCGGGGTGCATCGCCCTGAGCCGGGCGAAGGGCTACGACTTACGCCTTGAGGGAGGGGCAGGCGTGCGGAAGGTACGCGGCGAGGCCACTGATGTGGTCGATCAGCATGCGGATGGTGACCGCGTCACCGCACTGACCGACGGACGGGGCCGGGTTGTCTGGACCTCCGCGGCTCGCCCCGGCCGCACTCACGACATCACCGCCACCCGCCGTGACCGCGTCCTGTCCCACCTTCGCGCCACAGGCTCGGCACCCTGACGGATCTCGGCTTCCTCGGCCTGGGCGACGACCGGATGACCCCGTCACCCACTTTTGGGCCACCCGCGCCCGCAAGCTCACCGCCAGCGACAGGGACAGGGACAGGGACAGGGACAGGGAAGCGAACCGGGCACTCACCGCCGCACGCGCAAGGGTCGAGCACGAGTTCGCCCATCTCAAGGACTGGCGGATCCTCACCAAGTTCCGCACCGATCCCGCCCGCGCGACCGGCCTGCTGCGCCCCCTGTCCCCTGACGAACCTCCAAGGAGCCACCGGCCATCGGCAGGTCATTGTCAGCGCGGTACGGCTCCGTCCTGCCAGCGGTAGAGGTCGCGCAGCAGGGAAATCTCGGCGCCGTGATGGATCAGCTCCCTGTTGACGTGCAGGATCCTGTTCTCCACGGGAAACCGCTCGGGACCCGCCGTGGGCGGATTCTCCAGGTCAGCGTCCGAGAGCTCGCGGACCCCCTCGTTCCATCTCCCATACATTTCATCGAGCTGTCTCAGCGACTCGTCAGCGGTCCCCGCGTAGGCGAATGTCTGGGAGTCGACGTCCTGGCCGCCGAAGTACCATCCGACCCGATAGCCCAGGCAGGAGACGATGACATGCGCCAGCCGCCAGGCAATCGTGGTCACCGGCGCCGGCACCGGGTCAGAGGACGCGGAGTCCAGCGTCCACTCCCCCGAACCTGCTGACATCGGTGCGGCCGATGTGCCACGTGGGCGGATGCTCCAGCAGCCACGTACAGGCTCCCAGAAGTACTCCTCATCGGTAAGCCCGTCCAGACGCGGCCGAAGGTTCTTGTACCAGTACCAGTCCAACTGGTCAGCGATTCGCTCGCTTCTTGTCATTTCCGCACACTACCTACAACGGAATCCTGGCTGCCTGCGGCTCTCGCGGACGCTGTCGCCGGCTGTAGTACGCGAGAGCGTTCCGCACCGGGAACTGCCGCTGGGGCTGATGTGCCCTTCGGACCGCGCCGCCGCGAGCGGGTGTTTGACATTGACAACCCGGCTGGCCGAGTTGGGGTCCATTGCCCACATGCGACAACCTCGACCGCAGACATGACGGATGATCAAGACCGCAGGCTCCCGCCCGAGATCAGCATGAGCATCCCGAGCGAGCGCCACGCCAGAGCCTCCGACCCACATGTTCGAAGATGGCGAAGACTCACTGCACGTCGCGCACCGCGAGCAGTTCGACCACTGCTCCAGACGACTCCAGCAGGGGTGCAGCGGCAGAACGCCGGGGATCCGCCCGGAACGCGGCGAGACCCTCACTGTCGGGAAAGGTCACAAGGTGGGCCTCGACCCGATCGTCCAGCGTACGCAGCCGCCGCTGAAGACGCCCTCCGTGCTCGGCAAGGAGTGGCAGGACGGCACTTTCATAGGCTTCGAAGTCACCCAAGCCACCGTCAGGAAGCCGCGCGAGCATCAAGTAGGTGACGGCCATGGCACCTCTCAGCGGTCTGAAAGCCGTGCTCTTCCGAGCCTAACGGGAGCGCGCTCTCAACGCCGCCGCTCAGGCGGCCGCTGATCCTGCCAGTCTCTCAGTTGGGGTTGCCGAGGCTCTGGTCGACGGGATGTACTGGAACGACGAAGGACGTTGAGCATTCTGGCCATGGTTGCCTCGCACAACACTTTTGGCATCTGGCATCAGAGGCGTCTCCGGCACTTCTGCCGTTCGAGAATCCGCCTGCGTCCCCCGTCTTCATCCTCATCTCCCTGGCTCCGCTGGCTCGTCGCCTCCGCCGGAGGCTCGGACTGTGGCCGATGGGCCTGTCTCAACCTGCAGGAAGGTTTCTCGGAACATGCAGCGCTACGTTCTCACCGGCACTCCGGGCTCGGGCAAGACATCAATCCTGCGATGCCTGGGCGACCTTGGCTACGGCGTTGTCGAGGAGGCGGCGACGGCCGTCATCGCACAAGCGCAGGCCCTGGGCGAGGACGAGCCATGGTCAAGGGCGTCCTTCATCGACGAGATCGTCGCGCTGCAGCGACAGCGGCAGTTGGAAGCCACCGGCTCCGTTCGGGTGTTCGACCGGTCACCCGTCTGCACCCACGCCCTCGCCACCCACTTGGGCTGGCCGGTGTCGCGGGCGCTCGAAGCGGAGCTCGACCGGATCGCCTGGGAAGGGGTGTACGAGCGGCAAGTGCTCTTCGTCCGCAATCTAGGGTTCTGTGAGCCGACCACGGCCCGGCGGATCAGTTTCCAGGAATCACTGGCTTTCGAAAGGATCCACGAAGAGAGCTACCGCGCGTTCGGCTACGAGATCGTCGACATCCCTGCCGACGACCTGGCTCACCGCGTCGCCATGGTGAGCTCCAGGATCGCGCATGCCCCGCATCAGGCACCAGCAGCGGCGATGCGGCCGGGGAAGCCCCACCCGTAGCAGGGGCGCGTGGAGTTGTCCTGGCCGCGTCGGCGACCGGAAGTGGTAACCGTACCGCCGTGGCGAGCGGTCGGAATCGGTAGCTCGACGAGCAAGTAATCGGTTGTGGGCAGGTGATTGCAGCGGATGCAATGTCCGGCATGGCTATTCAGGTCCGCCCGCCACGGCGCGATGAGATGAACGCGTACTACCTGGCTCTGCCTTACGCGAACGGGTTGCCGAGCTGGGAGCCGGCCGAAGCCGCGTGGCACGGCGGTCCGGAACCGTGGCCGCCGCAGCGCACTCCGGCAACCGCCGAGCAACTTGAGAAGTGGGCAGAAGCCGACGCCGAGGACGAGTCCTTCCATCCGATTGCGACATTCGCCGACGGTGCGTGCGTCGGTGCGTCCGCCACGATCTCCTTCGATGTGACCGTCCCCGGCGGGGGTACGGTCAGAATGGCCGGCGTGACCGCAACCGCGGTGATCGCTACACACCGCCGACGCGGTTACCTGCGGCGGATGATGAAGGCCATGTTCGAAGCGGCCTTGGACCGGGGTGAGCCGTTGGCGATGCTCAGCGCGAGCGAGGGCAGCATCTACGGCCGTTTCGGTTTCTCACCGGCGACCTACCGTGTGCGGTGGGAACTGGACCGCCACGAGGCGGCCCTCCTTCCGGCGGTGCCCGATCCGGGTTCGCTGGAGCTGGTCGACGCCACGCACGCGAAGAAGTTCTGGCCCATGGTGCACGCGGAGGTGCGTGCGTCCCGTGTCGGTGAGCTGGCCCCCTTGCCCGGGCGCTGGGACGGGTTGTCCGACGGCACGAACGGCACGAAGGGACCCCTGCGGTATCTCGTCCACCGTGACCAGCACGGCGGTGTGGACGGCATAGCCAACTTTCGGCTGCCGTGGTCCACGACGGCCGCAACCGCGGGAACGCTCGTAGTTGAGGCACTGGAGGCGACGAACCCGGTGGCCTATCGCGCCCTGTGGAGCTTGCTGGTCGACTTCGACCTCACCAAGACCATCGTGGCGCCCGGCCGCCCGCGCGACGAACCACTGCGGTGGATGCTCGCGAGCCCACGGGCCATGCGCATCACCCGCCAGTCCGACAACCTGTGGGCACGCCTTCTCGACGTCCCCCTCGCCCTGACGCAACGTTCGTACGACACGGCCGGCGAGTTGGCCTTCAGTATCGATGGCGACCTCATGTGCCCGGCGAACAACGGGACATGGCTTCTCCGCTCGGACGGCGCCACGGCGACATGTGTCGCCACGGACCGGGCCGCGGACCTGACCATCACGGTACCGGCGCTCAGTTCGCTCTATCTCGGAGGCATGTCGGCGCACGACCTGGCGTACTCGGGCCACATCATCCCGCGTTCCGACGGCGCGATCGGGCAGCTGGCCCGGATGTTCCGCACCGACCCCGAACCTCACAACTCCTTCGGCTTCTAGAGCAGGTGCCCCGTCACTTCGAGGTGCTTCCCACGGCCTCACGTGGGCTGGTTCGATTCGGCTTTCGTGCCGACGATCTGATCCGCCGCGAGCGGTAGGAAGAGGTGACGGAATCGGATCCCATGAGGGGCAGACTGGTCCCATGACATCGGACGCCAAGGCTGACCTTCACTTCTACCTGCAGTCCGCCCGCGATGCTCTGCTGTGGAAGCTCGAAGGGCTCTCGGAGTACGACATCCGCCGCCCGCTGACACCGACCGGCACCAACCTCCTGGGCCTGGTGAAGCATGTCGCGAGCATGGAATTCGGCTACCTCGGCGATACCTTCGGACGGCCGTCCGGCGAGCCGTTGCCCTGGCTCGAGGACGATGCCGAGAACAACGCGGACATGTGGGCCACCGCTGAGGAGTCACGCGAGTACATCGTGGGCCTCTACCGTCGAGCGTGGGCACACGCGGATGCGTCGATCGACGCGCTGGCGCTGGATTCAACAGGCAAGGTGCCGTGGTGGCCGAGTGATGCGAACGAGGTGACGTTGCATCATGCCGTGGTGCGCATGATTGCCGAGACGCACCAGCACGCCGGGCACGCCGATATCGTCCGGGAGCTCATAGACGGTGCCGTGGGGCTGAACAAGGACAACGCGAACATGGCGCCAGGCGACCCGGAGTGGTGGGAGCGCTATCGAAGCCGGCTGGAGCGCGCGGCCCAGGAAGCCGCCAGAGACTCGTGACTTCGCACCGTACCGGGTCGGCCGTACGGCGGAGAGGAGACCCCCTCACGTCGTACGGCGACGTGCGTTCTCCCGATCCGAAGACCGGCAATGCTTCGTGCACCCGTCGAAGCGAGTGCGCGCCTCGTCCCCCCGGGAGATCCCGTGAGCAGCAGCAGACCATCGTGGTCCGAGCAGCGCGAGATGCCGGTGTTCTTCAAGCGGTGGCGAAAAGGCTGGAGTGCGGAAGGGCTCGGCCCGGACAGCTTCCTTGGCTTCGAGGGCGGCCTGCGTTTCGTAGCGGCCCACCGGTAGTTCGCCGTGCTGCTCTACGCCGAGGAATTTTTTACATCAGTAGAAATACGCAACTTGAATACGTAGACCCGTGGGGTACGACGCCATCAAGTGACACCTGGCCGGCCGTAGTCAACAGTGACTGCGGGGTAAGGTGTTCCGGATCAGGACCGTTGGCATCTACAAGAGTGGAGATCACATGCAAAGCCACAGCCAGGCAGGATCCATCGGAGTGCGTCTCATTATGGAGGCAGAAGGAAAGAAGTGGGCGCGATACTTCGACTTGGCTTTTGCACCGTTCCCTGGCATGGGCGTACGCGTCGACACCTACGAGGTGCTGAACGTGGACAAGGTGCTGGTTGACGACCTCGATGGCGGCGTGACATGTTTTGCGGCCGACGATGACGGACGCGAGTTCACCGCGAAAAAGTGCGTTTCACTCGGGTTCGCGGAATATGATTCAGCAGATGCACGAGCAGTGCAGGCAGCCTTTCCTGTTCGGGTCAGCGTTATCACCTCTGTAAACGGTGGGATGTTGAGCAAGACGTTCACCCTGCCATTTCCGCCTTTCAATGGCCTGCATGTCCAGGTGAATGATGGCAAGCTGCTCAAAATATTCACCGTCGTGGTGGGAGACGATCACCGAAGTGAAGTCGAATGCTATGCCAGCTTCGTAGGCGAAGGTGCTGAAAACCTTACAGAGGAGGAATGTGAGGCCCTTGGATTCGAGGAGGATTGCAGGTAGAAACCGGCCCTGAGGGCTGTGTCGTTCAGGTAGCGCGTCCGGTTTGTCGGGTTTCAGGCCGGCCTTCTTCACATCCAGGTGGGCCATGTGTCCGGGTCGGCGGGCGGTGATCTTCCCCGGCTTCCGGTTGTTCGCACCGCCCGGGTCGATGAAGCGGCGTTCGTCGAGGCGGAGCCGGGGCAGGTGTCGGCTGGCGGTTGGCCAAGGTGGAGCACTCGACGTCCTGGCGAAGTCAGACCGCGGCAGGCGCGACACCTATCGTGCGCGCCTGCCGCATTTCGGCCTTTCAGCCCCGCGGTGCGACGCGGATACGGTTCCCGTCAGGATCGGCTGCGAGGAAGGTCAGCCCGAACCCCGCATCATGAGGCTCGCGCAGGATCGCGACCCCCTTGGAATTCCACTGCTCAAAGGTCGCGTTGACCTCGTCGGGTCCACCGTCGACGGCCAGGCACACCTCACCGGTGCGCCGGACGTCCGGTGACAGGTCCTCGAACTGGCCAGACCAAAGACCGAGGTCAGCGCCTGGCCCGAGGTCGAAGGTGATGTATCCCGACGTCTCGAACGAGGGGCTCATCCCGAGGAGGTCGCCGTAGAAACGAGCTGCGGCGGGAGCGTCGTTCACGTAGATGATGGACACGACGGATGTGGTCATGTGGGAAGTTCCTTCTCGCAGGTGGTAGGTACGCATCCACCAGCCTCACCAGGATATGCGCCGCATCGTGTCGCAATTCCTGAAAAAATTGGTGGGTGACTCCAGATCGCTTCTTCGCCCTGATGCTGCTCCTCGAGTCGAGGGATGCCGTGACCACCCAGGAACTTGCCTCAGCGCTCGGGGTGTCCCTTCGAACCATCACCAGAGACCTGAACTGGCTCCGCGACGCCGGCCTGCCGGTGACCGCACACCGGGGCCGCCTCGGAGGCGTGACCATGCTGCCCGGGTCCGGGCTCGACCTCACGCGACTCACACCGAGCGAGCGTGATCACCTGTCACTCACCGGGCTGGACGAGAAACAACGTGCGGAGCTCGACGGATCGGCCGACGGCCGGCGCGCGCTCTCCAAGATCGCCGCTGCACAGCCGCGTCGAGTTCATGAGCTCCTGCCGCTCACCGACGTAGTGCACGTGGACAGCCGTCCCTGGCGTCAGGCACGAGCTTCCGGCACGACTCCGGCTTCGCTGATCGGCCCAGTGCGGCGAGGCCGTCGGCTACGGATCGAGTACGACAGCCCACGCGAGTCATCCCCAGGCGACCTGGTCGTGGATCCCTATGGGCTGTTGGCCAAGGCCGGCATCTGGTATCTCGTCGCCGACCGTGCCCGAGTACCGCGGATGTACCGACTCGAACGGATCACGACGTGGAAGGAAGTCGACCAGCCACGACGGATCCGCGAGAGCCAGACCCTGGCCACCGTCGCTGCAGCGCTCATTGAGCAGTGGGAGCACAACCATGCGATAGAGGTCAGCGCCACCATCGACCAGACCCAGATCGAGCGAGCGCAACGCATCTTCGGCCTACGACTCGTCCTGGACGACCATGAGGAATCCGCTACCGGCCGCAGGGTGACGATCCGCTTTCTGCATCTGGAGGACGTGCGAGCACTGCTGCCGTTCGGGAGCGCCATCACTGTGCACGGCCCCACCGAGGCCAGGGCTCACCTCCGCGACCTCGCCACCGATCTCGCCCACCACTATGCGCCGTCACCGACGTCCTGACCCGCAACAGTTTTTCTGGGACGTGGTCTCGGAGGCGGCATGGTGTCGTGGTTGGAGGTAATCGATCGGCGGGTGATCTTCACTGGGCAGTGGGAAACAATCTGGCGATCGCCTCCGTGCGACTGGAGACCCCCAGTTTGCGGAAGGTGTTTTCCAGATGTTTGCGGACTGTGTGCGATGTGACCACGAGTTGGCGAGCGATCGCGTCGGTACTCAAGCCGTTGGCAATGGCACGCATCACTTCCAGTTCGCGAGGTGTCAGGCGTACGGGCTGGCGTTGTCGACGTGCTGCTTCCAGATAGACGGCGTAGAGGTGGGGACGCAGGAGTTCCAGGGTCAGCCGCTCCAACTCACTGAACGGGCGGGCTTGTTCGCGCAGGAACATGAAGACTCGAGTGCGTCCCGGCGCGGTCGGCAGTGCTGCGATCATCTCCGTTTTGATCGGGCAGAAGTACTCGCTGTAGATGCCCAGGTTGCGCAGCTCACGGAAGCTCATGAAATCCGTGAGCTGGACCACGGAGGTGTCTCCGTGATGCCGCTCCACCTGAAGGCACGTCGGGTACTGGTGACGCCACTGCCAATACGCCTCAGGTCCGTGGTCGTAGTTGCTGTAGGGCGTGCCCGATTCCTGGGACGCCAGATGCCGTCGGGTGGGCAGATCGAGTTCGGAGAAAACGGCCACATCGCAGGGGACCAGCTGATGCAGTCCGCGCAGGAGAGCCTGCGGGGGGACGTCGTCGGAGTCCTCGCGTCGCGCCTCGTCGATCACATCGAGCATCGCCCGCATACGGAGCTCGGTAAGCACATGTCGGCTCATCACTCACCTTCTCGTCGAGCCGGTGGCCTGTGACGGTGAACGATCTCCTCTGCAGGATTCGCCAAAACGCGAATAGCCCGGGTGGGCTGGTTCGGAAACGGTGGGGATGAGCACTTGCTCGCAGGACCGAATGTGACCACGCGTACAGCCGCGTTCCGTCACAGATTAGCGAAGGGGGCGTCAGCGAGAATGTTATTTCTGCACTGTATGAGTTGGGTGAGGCGTCGTCGTGCGCAGGCGGCAGTGGTTGTGTTCCTGTGCGTACTCGGTGCAGCACAGGTTGACCTTGCTGCGCCAGCCGATGCGCTGCCCGGGCTACGGCTGGTGACGAAAACAACCGTGAGTTCACCAGGTCAGATCAAGTACGAACGCGCCGAGTGCACCAGGGGCGAGCAGGTCGTCGGCGGAGGGGGGTTCGCCGACGACGGCCCGGCGAACGCAGTCATGTTGCGTCGATTGCAGCCGATCGATCTCGCCCGAGACAGGTTCTCGGTCGCGGCCACTGCACCCAGGGCGTTTACAGGGAAGTGGAGTCTCACGGCCTACGCACTGTGCGCGGCCAAGAGGTACGGCCAAGGTTGGCAGATCGTTGCCGGCGCGCCGAGCAGCCAGAGCCCCGCCACGTTCAAAAGTGTTGTGGCCGTCTGCCCCAGCGGTAAGCGTGTGGTGGGCACCGGTGCCGCCATCGGTCTGCCCTCGGTGGATGGGTACGGCCGAGTGGGCTTGCAACTGTCTCGCGCATCTGGACCCCGGGATATCTCCCGGGCCACTGCGCGGGTAAACGGGTACCACAAGAGCTGGGGGCTGAGGGCGTTCGCGATCTGCGCCAGCAGCAGTCTCCATTTCACCGCTGAGGGCAAGGTCGTAGGCGCATCCGGCGCAACCTACTCCTGCTCGAAACCCTCCCACAGGTTGCACTCGGTGGGAGGCGGTGGCTCTCTCACGGATTCCGGCCCGGTGTTCTTGCAGGCCTTGCGTCCGTGGGTCGGGCTTCACACGGCCCAGGTCGTGATGACCGGGCGTCCCAGGGGCGGCATCACGGTGCAAGCTGTCTGTGGCGCTTGAGCCGAGAGGGCCAGGTGGCCCGGGGACGAGATTCGCCCCCGGGCCACACCCGTCGGATACGCACGGGTGCGGCTCTTCCGGATTGAGTTCGTCGGTCAGGCCAGGAGTTGGTAGTTGTGCTGATCGGGCCGGGGCAGCGGCGTTCGCGTTCTCCGTGGGTGTGGAAGGTCCGGTACTGCGCGAAGTCGCTGTTGCTGATGAGGGCCCGGAGGATCAGGACGACTTCGGCTCCGGGGACGCTCCACCGACTGCCGGTGATATCGAGACGGTCGGCCACCAGATGACGTGCTGCTGCTCCTTCGACGATGCCGTCGGCGTGGCAGCCCCAGCACCTGGTCGCCCGGATAGCAGTTCGGCAGGCCCGGGGCGCGCACCGGGTAACGGTCACCGGCCCGACCGCGGTCGCCAGTTGACGCCGGTGGCCCTGCTCCAGCCGGATGTGACCCGCGGTGAGCCGTGCCCGCGTCACCGTCATCGCTGATCTCCGCGCTGTCATGTCCACCGGCGGATGTCACAGCGCCCCGGCGCCGGCGGACTGCCCACGGCGCCGGCACATCTCCACCGGACCACAAGTCATGGCCGCCCTACGCAACACCGCCATCGGCGCACTCCGCAGCACCGGAGTCACCAACGTCGCCGCCGCCAACCTCCGCCACGCCCGCGACAGCACCCGACCACGGGCACCACTCGGCATCACCTAACGACTCTGCCGAGACTCTGGGTGTTCATCGCACTTTTCAAGGTAGTGGCTGTGGTCTCCCGGGGATACGGGCGGCGGCTGCGGCAACGGTTGCCAGGTCTTCGCCCGAGAAGCCGGCGCGGCTCAGCACCGCCAGGGACTTGTTCGTCGCCAGGGTGCACAACGCCAGCTCTGCCGCCTCCTGCTCACCGGCCCCCGCCGCCAGCAACGCCTGCTCCAGCATCGCCCGCAAACCGTCGATCATGGCGCGGACCATCGTCCGGCCCTCCGCGTCGAGGGACGGGAACTGCGTTGCCGACACCGTGAGCAGGCAGCCGTCCGGGACCGTCGGGTCGGCGATGCGGTTCAGGGCGACCTGCAGGTAGGCGGCCACAACGGCGCTCGGGCTCGGGTGGGGGCCGGACAGTGCCCGCTCGTACTGCGGGTGGTAGGTCTGCGCGTACCGTTGGAGGCTTTTCCGGAAGAGAGTGCTCTTGTCGCCGAAGGTGCCGTAGAGCGAGCCCCGGCCCAGGCCCGTGCCCTCGGTCAGGCGATCGATCGAGGCCTCCGAATAGCCCCAGCGCCAGAAGACGTGCATCGCACGTCGCAGCGCCTCGTCCACGTCGAACTGCTTGCGGCCTGCCATGTCCGTCAGCCTACACATCTTGTACCGATCATTCAAAGATGGGTATGGTCGCCAGCATGACGACCTTGAGTTCGCTGCAACTGCCTGACGGATTCCTCGACTTGTTCACCAGCCGGCTCGTGGAGGTGAACGGGCTGCGGCTGCACGCGGTCACCGGCGGGGACGGCCCGCCACTGCTGCTGATCAGCGGGTGGCCCCAGACCTGGTACGCCTGGCGGGAAGTGATGCCCGCGCTCGCCCGCCAGCACACCGTCGTCGCCGTCGACTCGCGCGGCGCCGGGCTCTCCGACAAGCCCGACGACGGGTACGACGCCGGCACGCTGGCCGCCGACCTGGTCGCGTTGATGGCCGCGCTCGGGCACGACCGCTTCGACGTGGTCGGCCACGACATCGGTACGTGGACCGGATACGCCCTCGCCGCCGATCACCCCGAGCGGGTGGGCCGGCTCGCCATCCTCGAAGCAGTGATCCCCGGTCTCACGCCATCCCCGCCGTTCTTCGGCCCGGCCGCGGTCAACCTGAAACTCTGGCAGTTCGGCTTCAACAGGCTCACCGACCTGAACGAAGAACTGGTCCGGGGACGGGAACGGCTCTTCTTCGGCTACCAGTTCGCCAAGAAGGCAGCCACCCCGGACGCGATCCCCGCGTACGCCGTCGACGTCTACGTCGACGCGATCGCCGCGGATCCTCGCGCGCTGCGGGCGAGCTTCGCGTACTACCGGGCGCTGGACGAGACGATCGCGCAGAACGAGCAGCGCGGCAAGACCCGGCTGACGATGCCGGTGCTCGCCGTCGGCGGCGCGCTGTGGAGCGGTGCGACTACCACCCAGACGATGCGGCTGGCGGCCGACGACGTCACGGGGGTCGTCCTCGACGACTGCGGCCACTACCCAGCCGAGGAACAGCCGGCGCGGTTCACCGAGATCCTGGAGGACTTCCTCGCGGCCAACCAATAGCAGGCACGCGACACGGCTGACACATTCGTGGCGGAGCTTCGCCATGTCTGTCTTGCGCTACCGCGCCTGGGCGCTGCAGGGCCTGGGCCGCGACACCGAAGCCCTCTCCTACCTCGCCCGCGCGATCTCCCTCGACGACGCCTACGAGTTCGCCTTGGCGATGCGCGGACGGCTGCGGGGGGAGGCGGGACGGCACGCAGAAGCGCAACAGGACTTCGATCAGGCGCTGTCCGAGCACCCGTCAACCGCGGTGGTGCCTGGCGGGCCGCAGCATCGTCCTCCTTGTACGCACAGCGGTTCGAAGTCGCTGTCGACGACCTCACCCGGACTTTCAATATCCAGTTCGGTATCGCCGAGGCAGGAGGCAAGATCGCCCGGCCCCTCGCTGAACTGCTTCGGGAGAATCTTCCGACGAACCGCGCCCCCCCTCACGCCCACGGTCAGACTCGCAGCGCTCCTCACCCACCAGGTCCAGTGGCCAGGTCTCATCCACCGAGCGGGCTCCGTCCCCGGCCCGCGCCCCAGCCCCGGGATGCTGACCGGCGGCTTGCGACTGACTGCCGCGCCGCGACACCACCGCCCTCTACGCCCCATCCACGTCCGAAGGCGCGGACACTCAGTCGAAGGCCTCACCCACTGACCACCACTGGAGGGAGCCAGGGCTGGGCTGAGCTGTCCAGCAGAGCGTGCCGCCGACATAGGTCTTGGTCCTCGCCAAGACCTGCTCCGGTTGTCCCCAGTTGGCCCCTATCCAGGGACGAGGGTCCCGATGGTGTCGTGGCCGACCTGTGGAAATGTTACTGAGTTTGGCTCTGAGGCTCAGGCAGTCGCCTCTCCGGTGCGGCGTTGTCGACAGACGACGATTTGCCCGGCAACCGCCGAGCGATGCCGGTCGCGATGAGCGCTGCGCCGGCGAGGACGACGGCTACGAGGCGCGGTCCGGTGAGAGCGAGCAGCTGGCCGGCGAGTGCGGAGCCCGCGGCGGATCCCAGGTTGTAGCCCGAGCCGAGCCAGGCGTTGGCTTCTGCATGTCGTGAGGGGTCGATCCGCTCGTCGACGAGGAGGTAGGCGATCACGAAGATCGGGGTCATGGGCAGACCGATGCAGAAGACGGCCACGATGGTCAGCGGTGATTGTGAGAGTGCGGACAGCAGAAGTGCACCCGCCACGAGTGCGCCTGTGGCGGCGGTGTAGCGGGCTCGCAGGGATGCGTGCCATGTCCTGCGGCCGTAGGCCAGTCCGCCGACCAGGCCTCCGAGTGAGAACGCGGCGAATGAGTATCCGGATGAGATGACGTTGCCGTATCCGGCGGAGGCGATCGGGATGATGACGGTCAATCCACCACCGCAGAGTCCGAGGACGATGACGGGAATCGTGATGCCCTGGCCGTCACGGGTCCGCATGATCGACCGGCGCCGCGTTCCCCTCTCGGTCTGAGAAGCCGCTGTCACCTCGGCGTCAGGCAAGTCACGCAGCACGCCGGTGAGACCCAGGGCTGCGGGCAGGAGGAGGAACGCGCTGGACGCGAGCACCCAACGTGCGTCGGTCAGTGCCATGGCGGCAGTTCCCAGCAACGGGGCGACGATGAACGTCAGTTCCTCAACGGTCGAGTCCAGGGCGTGGATGCTCTGAAGGTGCTGCTTGTCGGGCATCAACCGCGCCCAGGCGGCCCGCAGGCTGGGAGTGAGCGGCGGGAACGACGCGCCTGCCGCCGCGGTGAGCGCGAGTGGTATCTGCCAACGGCTCAGGCTGATCGCTGCCGCCGTGGCGGCGAACATCAGCATGCTGGACAGCGCCATGAGCAGAACCATGACGGGGCCACGGCTGGAGCACCATCGTGCACGGGCTGGGCCGGGGATGGCGATCGCCAGCATCAGGGCGGCAGCAGCCAGCCCGGCGATCCCGATGCCGTACTGCTGAGTGAAGGAGATCAGCACGGAGAACGGGATCAGTCCGGAGGGCAGCCGGCTCAGAACGCCGAGAGCAAGGACCTGTTTGGCCTTGGAGACCGCGAGACTGTCTCGGTACGCAGGGGCGGTTGGACTGCTCACGCGGTATCTCCAACATGCGGCGGGACGGATGGAGGGTGGAGTGTTGTGTGCGTCCACCCACTTGCAGGCGACGGCGAGAGCCTGGTTCAGGTCAGCCGGGGCTCGGCCCTCGATGAGCTGGTCCGGTGTCCTTCGACCACGACGGTGCATCGCTGCCGCGGACCGCGATGCGCCCGAACACGCGGCCGTAACCGCGGACACCTCGCCTCACGAGGGCAGGTGCCCCAGGTCACATGATGCCTGCAATCAACTCTGGAACAAGCAGAGCCAGTTGGCTGTTCATTTGGATGTGGCTGCGGAGGGGACAGTGTCCCCGGGCCTCACCCATAGCCCATGGGGAAGATCGTTCGGCTGAAGCCCCATGGAGCCCTCCGCCGAGAGGCGACCGCCCTCCGCACGCCACCCCCTACCAACCTGGCTGTCCGGACAGCGCACGAGCCGGCCGGAGATCGGCCCCCTGCACGCTCCTTCGATCGTGCCGGTCGCGATGGGCCTGACGGGTCCGAATCTTCCGGTACTTGGTTCACCAGCTGATTCCGGCCGCCACCGGCAAGTGGTCACTGCCGGTGGCCGGCAGCGACCACGAACTCTCCGGCTTGACGCCGCGGACCAGGATCTGGTCGATCCGCACCACCGGGAACCCTGCCGGCCAGCTGAAACCGAAGCCGTTGCCGGCCGCTTCCTGGGTCGATCGCAGCTGCGAGGTGATGTCGGCGAACGCGCGGTCGTCCATGGTGCCGTTCAGGTCGCCGAGCAGGACCACCCGATCGTTCTGCTCGGCGGCGATGGCCTCGGCGAGCGCCTGCGCGCCTCTGTCCCGCGAGTCTGTCCAAAAGCCTGCCCTGGGATTCACCCGTGCGGACCCCAGGTGGGCCACATACACCGCCAGCGGACCCTGGTCCGTGGCTACCGTGGTGCGCAGCGCCCGTGTGTAGGCCATCCTCACCGCGACCGGCTTGGTGTCAGCGAGCGGCCCGACGTCCATCTTGGTGTCGACCGGCCAGGTGTCAGACAACGGTAGTTTGCTCCACAGCCCGACCGTGCCCTGCACCGTGTGGTACGGGTACGCCTTGGCCAGTTCCTTCTCGTACAGCGGCTTCGCCTCCGAGGTGATCTCCTCCAGGGCCAGCACGTCCACGCCGGAGGCGGCCAGGGCGCGGGCGGTGCCGACCGGGTCGGGGTTTTCGGCGCCGACGTTGTGGCTGGCCACGGTGAGGTCGCTGCCCGGGTGGGACTTGTCGCTGAGCAGCCCGCCGAAGAGGTTGAACCACACCAAGGCCGGCAGCAGCAGCGCGACCGTCGCGGAGGCGGATCGCCGCCACAGTGCCCCGGCCAGCAGAACCGGGATGAGCAGGCCGAACCACGGCAGGAGGGTCTCAGCAAGGCTGCCGAGGTTCCCGATCCGGTTCGGGATCTTCGCGTGCAGCAGCATGAGCAGGCCCAGCAGCAGCGCCATCGCCGCGAGCACCAGGCCACGTTTCCAGGGCTCCGGGCGGAAGGCGATGAGGACCGCCCGGCGAAAGCCCGCACGCCGGGCATCTGGGCCGCCGCCCCGGTGGGCGTCGACGACGCCCTGCCCGGGCTCCGCCGTGTCCACCTGCGCCATCGTCCGTGCTCCCTCACTGCCGGTCACTGCCGCGTCCTCGGGTCCTGGGTGGGGTCGGCATGCACGCGCGGACAACCGCGATCGGTCTCATGGGCGTGCAGTTCGTGGTGCCAGGGTTGGTTTCTCCAGATCTGGCACGGCCTGTACGGGGCACCGTGCTCGGCGCCTTGCTCAGTCGGCCACGTCGTCACATCGAAGTAGTGGAACTCGGCTCCGCCCTCCGCGACATCAGTTGATGCCTGGTGGAGGGCCCTGATCGGATCTCGATCGCGATGGGCCACGACCGGAATCCGGCCGTCGGAGCAAGTCACGCCGTCGGCTGGGGCATTGGCCGCCTCGCCAGGCAGACCGGGCACGCCAGGGTGCTCACCGCGATGAGCATTCGGTAAGGGGGACGAGGGCTTCGAGGGTGGTGCGGCCGAGGAGTTCTGTGACCGGTAACCGGAGGCCCCGGTGATCGCTGTGCTGACGACCACCGGGCCGCGGGCAAGGGGCCGGTGAATCCGTCGGGTTGTTGTCCGTACCGAGGATTGGGCTTGGGCCATGCCCTCAGTCAAGGAAGTACGGTGTTGCCAGGTCGTATGTGGTTTTCGATACGCCGACGATATGCGTCGGCTCGTAGCATCGACGGCATGCGTGTGTTGATCGTGGAGGACGAGCCCTATCTGGCAGAGGCCATCCGCGATGGCCTACGCCTGGAGGCGATCGCGGCCGACATCGCGGGTGACGGCGACATGGCTCTGGAACTGCTGAGCGTCAACGCCTACGACATCGCCGTCCTCGACCGGGACATACCTGGACCGTCCGGTGACGAGATCGCCGAACGCATCGTCGCCTCGGGCAGCGGCATGCCGATCCTCATGCTCACCGCGGCCGACCGTCTCGACGACAAAGCCTCGGGGTTCGGGCTCGGCGCCGACGACTACCTCACGAAACCCTTCGAGCTACGGGAACTCGCGCTCAGGCTCAGAGCGCTCGACCGCCGACGTGCCCACAACAGACCGCCCGTACGGGAGATCGCGGGACTTCGGCTGGACCCGTTCCGCAGAGAGATCTACCGGGACGGTCGCTACGTGGCGCTCACCAGGAAGCAGTTCGCCGTACTCGAAGTCCTGGTCGCCACCGAAGGCGGTGTCGTGAGCGCCGAAGAACTCCTGGAACGCGCATGGGACGAGAACGCCGACCCCTTCACCAACGCCGTGCGCATCACAGTCTCGGCACTGCGCAAGCGGCTCGGCGAACCCTGGATCATCGCCACCGTGCCGGGTGTCGGCTACCGCATCGACACGCGACCGGCGGCCGGACAGGAGGGCGGCGAGCGTGGATAGGGCACCTGGGCTGAGCGTTCGCCTCAAACTCACCCTCAGCTACGCCGCGTTCCTCATGGTCGCCGGCATCCTGCTGCTCGCGGCGGTGTGGGTGTTCCTCTTGCGTTACGTCCCCGACCGCGCGCTCATCGTCCCCGGCTCCACGGACTCCCTGGCCGGTGGTGTTTTCCCCATCCGGTCCAATCTCCTGCGCGTTTTCGCACCGAGAGCCGCCGCGGTGCTGGCATTCCTGCTGGTGCTCGGCCTCGTGGGGGGCTGGATTCTCGCCGGCCGGATGCTCGCCCCGTTGACCCGCATCACGGGTGCCACGCGCCTCGCCACGAACGGAACACTCTCCCACCGGATCCGGCTGCCAGGCCGCAAGGACGAGTTCCGTGAACTCGCCGACGCCTTCGACGCGATGCTCGCACGGCTCGAAGCACACGTCGCCGGACAGCAGAGATTCGCAGCCAACGCCTCGCACGAGTTGCGCACCCCGCTGGCGATCTCGAAGGCGCTTCTCGACGTGGCCCGCACCGATCCGAAGTACGACACCGGCGAGGTCATCGATCGTCTCCACGCCGTCAACACCCGAGCGATCAACCTCACCGAGGCACTGCTCCTGCTCAGCCACGCCAACCAGAAGTCCTTCCACCGAGAACCTGTCGACCTGTCCCTGTTCGTGGAGGAGGCCACCGAATCGCTCCTCCCCCTCGCGGAAAAGCAGGGCGTCACCATCGAGATCTCCGGCGACATCACCCCCACGATCGGATCGCAGGCGCTCCTGCTGCAACTGACCACGAATCTCGTGCACAACGCGATCGTCCACAACCTGCCCGGACAGGGCACTGTGTGGGTCAACAGCAGAGTCCGCGCCAGGACTGTGGTGCTCACTGTCGAGAACACCGGCGAGAAGCTCACTCCAGAGTTGGCCTCGACTTTCACCGAACCATTCCAGCGCGGTACCGAGCGCATACACGCCGACCACGCCGGTGTCGGACTCGGCCTGGCAATCGTCAAAACCATCACCCACGCGCACGACGGAACACTCACCCTCACCCCGCGCTCAACCGGCGGGATCCGTATCACTGTTGAACTGCCTGCGACAGCCCCCACGCCGACAGCCAATGACTCAGAGAATTGATGCGCCGCCGCTATTGTGAGCACGCGGTCCACGCGGTCACTGAGATTTCCTGGACGAAATGCTCTCGTGAGGTGACCCGGCCCAGAAAGTTTCTCGAACCGCGATGAGTCCTGCGAGGTCCGGCAGTCGTACTGTCGAACCCGATACCGAGGAGGATTTCGCATGCGCAGCGTGACCTATTCGATGGGCATCTCACTTGACGGCTACATCGTCGGGCCGGATGGCGACTTCAACTGGACGGCGCCCGACGAGGAGGTATTTCGCTTCTGGATCGACGAGATTCGAGAGGTCGGCGTCCACCTCTTGGGGCGACGGCTGTACGAGACGATGCTGTATTGGGAGACCGCCGAGCAGAATTCCCCGCTCGACGACTCCGAGCGTGAATGGGTCGCGCTCTGGAATCCGCTCCCGAAGGTGGTGTTCTCCCACACGCTGTCATCGGTGCAGGGCACCGCCCGCCTGGCCTCCGGCAGCCTGGCAGAGGAGATCGAGCGGTTGCGGGCCGAGCCGGGGGAAGGCGACATCGCGATCGGCGGCGCGACTCTCGCCGCCGAGGCGTCCGCGTCGGGTCTGATCGACGAGTACCGGGTCGTGGTCCACCCGGTACTCGTCGGCGGCGGCATTCCGTTCTTTCCCCGAAACGAGCGCCGGGCGGATCTCGAACTCGTGGAGACCCGTACCTTCAGCTCGAAATTCGTCTACCTCCGCTACCGCGTGGCGCGTTAGCCGACTCGTCCGCCGAGCGTCGGGAGGAAGGGGCCGGTCAGCAACGTCTTCTCAGTGAAGACCACTTCCGGTGGCTGCTGAGGACGAGGGCGGTACGGGGGTGTCGGCGTACAGCGCCTGCTCGGACTGGCCCCTGGTCGGCCCGAGGCCTCCGGCGCCCCCGAGCAGCTGCGCGAGTTCCTCCCGCACCGCCACCGCCGCCTCAGCCCCCTTCACAGCCGGCGCCAGCGGGCCGAGGCGAAGGAGAAGACGCCGAAGAGGATCAGCCCGACCGCGACGCCGACGAGGAGCCACGGTCCCGCCGGTGTCTGCGCGAAACTCCGGAGCGTCGCGTCCATGCCCTTGGCCTCGTCGGGGTCGAAGCGCACTGCTGCGACCAGGACGAAGACACCAGCCGCGGCGAACACCACGCCACGCGCCACGCCTCCACCCACACCCAGAGCGGTGACGACCTGCTTCGTACGACCGCTCATGGAGGCGGTGTCCATCTGGCGCAGGAAGCTACGCATGGCCGCCCGGACGGCGAGCACCACGCCGACGCCGATCAGGAGACAGCCCGCGGCCCCCACCAGCACCTGGCCGTACGACAGTTCCAGCGCCGATGCCGTCCAGTCCTGCGACTGCTCGTTGCTGCTGGAGCCCTGGCCGCCGCCGGCCGCGTACACCGCCGTGGCCCAGCAGACGGAGGCGTAGAAGACCGCCCGGCCACCGTCGAGGAGTCGCGCACCCGCCTTCCGCCGGGGTCCCCGGGTGAGCACGGCTCGGGATGCCCGCCAGAGCGCCATGGCCGCGAAGCCCACCACCAGGGCCCACAGCATCGTTTTCCCGAAGGGCTGCGTCGCGATCTCGTGCAGCGCGCCCTGCCGGTCCGCCTGGCCGCCGCCGCTCCCGACAGCGATCCGGATGGAGAGCAGCCCGATCAGTACGTACACGATGCCACGCGCGACGAAACCCGCCCGGCCTGCGGCGGTCAGCGTCTCGCGCTCAGTGGAACGCGCCGCGGACTTCACGGCCTGGCCGCGCCCCCGCGTATTGGACGACGTCACGATGTCCTCCCCATGCTGTGGGCTCTCGATGTGCGCCCACAGCCCCGAGTGCCCCGGGCCGGGGTCTTGATGCGTGGCCTCGGCGAGCGACGGCCGAGACGTACCGGCTGGGACAAGCGGTTTTCCTCGTGCGGCAGACGGCCTGCCGGCGCGCCGCCGAAGACTGCGCCACGCTCACCGCCCAGCCGGGACAGGGCGTGGCTCGACGCGGGCAAGGGCTTGCGGTGGACCTTGCCCGCGGCCCCCTGCTGCGGGCTCAGGCACTGTTGACCTAGCTGTTTGCCGTGCCACCGTCCGCTGCGCGGCGTAACAGCGTTTCGTCGGTGAGGTGGTCGAAGAGCAGGGCCACAGGGGCGGCGGCCCGCCTCGGCATCGGAGACAACACCTTCAGCCGGTCGACAGCGCCCCCGTCACCTGCGACACCTTGGGCGCAGGACTTGTGGACTGCCCCTCACCTGGCCCGCAGGGGCCGACGGCCGTTCTCCGAGAGCCTTCAGAAACATTTCCTACATCCAGGAAGTATGGCGGGGTAACGACCGACTCCTAACGTCCCCTGTCATGGACACGAGAGTCTCGACGTGCCCGGCCGCCCGCCGGATCCACCGCAAGGCCCGCACGGCGCGCGGGTCCACGCGATCTCGCCTGAGACCTTTCTGAGGCGACCCGAAGCGAGCGGATCGCCCGCCCCACAGGCTCCGCACGGCGGTCCCGCCTCCGCTTCGCGCTCCGCGCCTCCACCTCCGACGTGAGGCAACCCCACAGCAGTCCCCGACCCGCAGCAAGGAGGCGCGGTATGAGCACCGAACCACGACTGGCAGAAGCAACCGAGCCGGGACCGGAGCAGAGGGCGGCGCCGAGTCCCGACCAGGCTGCCAAGGAGACGCTGGAGGACTACACCCTCCGTTTCGCGCCCCGCAGCTACCGCCGCTGGACACCGATGGTGGTGGCGACGACCGCACTCGGCGGCATCGCCTACATGGCCGACTTCTCCATCGGCGCCGGCATCGGTCTGGCCCACGGCACCGGCAACGCGCTCGTGGCGATCGCCGTCGCGGCGGTGGTCATCTTCCTCACCGGTTTCCCGCTCGCCTACTACGGTGCCCGCTACAACATCGACCTGGACCTGATCACCCGCGGCTCCGGCTTCGGCTACTACGGCTCGGTCCTCACCAGCGTCATCTTCGCCAGCTTCACCTTCATCTTCTTCGCCCTCGAAGGCTCCATCATGGCCCAGGGCCTGAAACTGGGCCTCGGACTGCCGCTCTGGCTGGGCTACGCCCTCTCCACCCTGATGGTCATCCCCCTGGTCATCTACGGCATGAAGGCACTCAGCAAGCTCCAGGTGTGGACCACCCCGGTGTGGCTGGTACTGATGATCGCCCCGCTCGTCTACCTCATCACCACCGACCCCGGGACCATCGACCGGTTCCTGTCCTACGCCGGCACCGACGGCGAGGGCGGGATCAACACCGCGTCCGTGCTGCTGGGCGCGGGGGTGTGTCTTTCGCTGATCGCGCAGATCGGTGAGCAGATCGACTACCTGCGCTTCATGCCGCCCAAGACCGAGGCGAACAAGCGCACGTGGTGGACGGCCGTGGTCATGGCCGGCCCCGGATGGGTGGTACTCGGCGCGCTCAAGCAGGCCATCGGTGTCTTTCTCGCCGTCTACATCCTCGCCAAGGTCGGTGCCGACGCCGCCCCCGAGCCGATCCAGCAGTTCAAGGGCGCCTTCGACGCGATGATGCCGTCCTGGCTCGTGCTCCCACTGGCCGTGGCCCTCGTCGTCATCAGCCAGATCAAGATCAACGTCACCAACGCCTACTCCGGCTCACTGGCGTGGACCAACTCCTTCACCCGCGTCACCAAGCACTACCCCGGCCGCATGATCTTCGTCCTGGTCAACCTGGGCTTCGCACTCACCCTGATGGAAGCCGACATGTTCAGCTTCCTCAACGACATCCTCGGCTTCTACTCGAACTGCGCCATCGCCTGGGTCGTGACCGTCGCCACCGACATCGGCATCAACAAGTACCTGCTGAAACTGTCGCCGCTCCAGCCCGAGTTCCGCCGGGGCATGCTCTACGCGGTCAACCCGGTGGGCGTGGTGGCCTTCGTCGCCGCGTCCGGGCTGTCCATCGCCATGTACTTCCACGCCCTGGGCGACACCCTCCAGCCGTACTCCCCCGTCGCTGCGGCCGTCATCGCGTTCGTCCTCACCCCGCTCATGGCGATCGTCACCAAGGGCAAGTACTACCTTCGCCGCACCGACGACGGCATCAACGAGCCGCTCCTGGACGGGGACGGGAACCCCAGCGCCGTGACGTACGAGTGCCATGTGTGCCGACAGGAGTTCGAGCGCCCCGACGTGGCCGCCTGCCGGACACACGACGCCGTCGTCTGCTCCCTCTGCCTGAGCACCGACAAGGCCGCCGATCACGTGCTGTCGGCGGCACCCGCTTCCTGACGCCCCCTGCACCCAGGCGAACACGAAGGGCTCCCGCACGTAACGTCCGTGCGGGGGCCCTTCGTTGTGCCGCGCCTCCGGGTGGTCGGGGTCGGGCGTCGAGCAGGACTCTGCGGGAGCACAGCGCAGCGACGCACCGTGCCGTGCCGTCCAGGCCGGGTGTATCGTCGGAGCACTCGAAGTAAAAACGTGTGTTCACTGCTGGACATCGACGCCGGTTGACGGAGCAGGGGCCACACGCGCACACGCGGCATCGGACGATCCGCCACTTCTTCACGTCGAAGGAGTGCGCAGTGAATGTCCGCCGTAATGGAGCTGTCGGGAATGTCGGCGCCCCGACCGAAACCTCCGGCTCGCCGCACTCCCTCCGCGAAGCGGGGGTAGCCCTGGCAGGACTGTCAGCGGTGTTTCTGTTCGAAATGCTCGACAACTCGATCCTCAACGTCGCGCTGCCGACGATCGGCCGCGAGCTGTCGGCATCGACGGCTGTGCTGCAGTGGGTCACCGGCGTGTACGCCGTCGTGTTCGGCGGGCTGATGCTGGCCCTCGGCGCGCTGGCCGACCGGGTCGGCCGACGCAAGGTCATGCTGATCGGGCTGGTGCTGCTGGGGGCGGCGAGTCTGGCAACCGCGTTCGTCACCACGGCGGAGCAACTCATTGTGATCCGCGCGGCGATGGGCGTCGCGGCCGCGATGACGACGCCGGGCTCCCTCGCCTTGGCGTTCCGCCTGTTCGACGAAGACGCCCTCCGCGTCCGTGCGACGACGTTGATCTCTACCGTGGGTCTGGTCGGACTCGGGTTCGGGCCGACGGCAGGTGGTTTCGTGCTCGCGTTCGCGCCGTGGCAGGTGCTGCTGCTGGTGAACGTGCCGATCGCCGCCTTCGCCTTCCTCGGCATTCGACGCGGCATCCCCGCTGACGAGGCGGACGACCTGCACCGCGACCCGCTCGACGGCGCGGGTGCGCTGCTCGGCACGGTCACGATCGTGCTCGCGCTGGTCGCACCGACACTGTTCGTCGACGCTGGCGCCGCGTCACCTCTCCCGTGGCTGGCCACGGTCACGGCCATCGTGACGGCGGTGCTGTTCGTCGTACGCGAGCGTACGGCCCGCTATCCGCTGCTCGACCTCGAACTCGTAGCTCGCCCACTCGTGTCGAGCGGTCTGGCGTTCAAGGCCGCCGCAGGCCTCGCGACCGCCGGCCTCGGCTATCTCGTGACGCTGCAGCTCCAACTCGACCGGGGCTGGACACCCGCCCGGGCGGCTGTGGGAATGCTGCCCCAGGTCGTCGTGCTCATCGGCGGCGGCGCTCTCATCGGTCCGCTGGTGAAGCGCGTCGGTCTCGACAAGGCCGCCTGGCTCAGCGCCGGTGCCGTCGTGTGCGGGCTCGCCGTCTACGGGCTGCTGGGCCGCTTCGGGTACGTGTGGATCGCCCTCGCGCTCGTGCTCGTCGCCGCCGGAATGCGCGTCGTTGGTGTCGTCGCCGGGACCAACGTGATGCGCGGCCTCCCGGCCGATCGCACCACCATCGGAGCTGCGCTGGTGGACACAGCGAGCGAAGTGACCACCGGGGTCGGCATCGCCGTCAGCGGGACCGTCCTCGCGGCGCTCTTCACCGGCGATGTCGCCACATCGAACTGGAGCACCCACCAGACCGCGGAGTTCCGCGAGGCGGTCACCTGGGCCGGCCTCTCCCTCACGGTCCTGGCCGCGGCGCTGGTGGGATGGGGCATCACCCGTGCCCGCCGCGTCCCGCACAGCACGACGCCGCCTCCCACGGCCGGTGGGGACGGCGCGGACCGCCCGTAGGCGCAAGGAACGATCAGTGAGTGGACCGGCGCGCTACATCCAGAAGGTGACTTCACGAACATGGGTCACCGCTCAGCCGACGCCCGGCCGGTGGGTGCCCGCCGGGCGGAAGCACGCCCACACTGTCTTGCCGTGCCGCTGACACTTCACCTGCATCTCGTCAGCGAGCATCCGCACGATCTCCACTCCTCGACCGGAGGTCTCGCCCGCCTGCGGCGTACGTCGGCGCGGCAGCGTCGGGTCGTCGTCATGGACACTCACATGGAGGCAGTAGCCGTCCCAGGTGAGGATCAGCTGCGCGTCGCTGTGCGCGTGGACATGTGCGTTGGTGAGCAGTTCGGACACTGTCAGGACGACAGCGTCCACCGTCTCGGGCTCGGCGGCGGTCCAGGGGAGGGACTCCAACTGCCTTCGCGTCCACCGCCGTCCGGCGCGCACGCCTCCCGACACGGGAAACGGGTGCGCCCAGCCCATCGCCTTGACCGCCACGGCTTCCCCTTCGTGTCGTCCGAACCCGCCTCGTACACATCGTGTGCCCACCAGCCGCGGTCGCAGACGTGCCGGAGACCGGTTCCTTGCCCGTCAGGGCCGGCTGGAGGCCGCCGATCGACGTGCCTGCGCGCGAGTCCGCCTGCGCGATCGCTCCTAGATGACCTGGACACCCACGATGCAGGTGTCGTCGTCCGTGTCGGACTTGCTGTAGGTGAGCAGGCGGTCCAACTGCTGGTCGAGGGTGGGCGGTACCGTGCGCGCGGCCAGCAGCAGCTGGGCCAGCGATTCCTCGACGGACCGGTCACGGCGTTCGATCAGGCCGTCCGTGTACATCAGCAAGGTGTCGTCGACGGCCAGTTGGACCTCGTGTTCCTCGTACGTCGCCTCGGGCAGCGCGCCGAGCAGCAGGCCTGCGACCAAGGGCAGCGGTGTCGCTTCGTTGCCGCGCACCAGGACGGGCGGCAGGTGGCCCGCCCTGGCCCAGCGCAGGGTGTGGCGGTCGGGGTCGTACAGACCGCAGACCGCCGTGGCGGTGACGACGCCGGTCAGATGGTGCGTGACCATGTTGAGCCAGGACAGCAACTGGCCCGGTCCGGCGCCCGTAACGGCGAGTCCGCGCAGCGCGTTGCGCAGAACGACCATGCTGGTGGCCGCCTCTATGCCGTGTCCGGCGACGTCTCCCACACACAGCAGCACCAGCCCGGACGGCAGCACGACCGCGTCGTACCAGTCGCCGCCCACCAGGTGCTGGGTCTCCGCGGGCCGATAGCGAACGGCCACGCGCAGTCCGGGGGCCTCCAACGGGGCCTGCGAGGGGGGCATGATCGCGTGCTGGAGCTGGAGGGTGAGCCGGTTGCGTTCGCTCGACTGCTGCTCGGAGTGGGCGAGTTGGTCGCGGGTCGCGGCGAGGGCGACCTCCGTCCAGTGGTGCGCGGAGATGTCCTGGTAGGCGCCCCGGACGACGAAAAGCCGGCCGTCGGAGTCGAGGACCGGCTCGGCCACGACACGGATGTGCCGGGTCACGCCGTCGGGCCGCTGGAGCCGGAAGGCCGCGGACGCGGGGCGACGGTGGTGCAGCAGGGTGCGCAGGAACCTGCCGATGGCGACGGCGTCGTCGGGGTGGGCGTGGGCGGGCAGCTCCTCCAGCGGGACCGGGCCGCTGACGGAGGGCTTGCCGTAGAGGCTGAAGAGCTGGCCGTTCCAGGTGATCTCGCCGGTGAGGAGGTTCTCCTCGAAACCGCCGATGCGGCCGAGGCGCTGGGCGTGCTGCAACAGGCTCGCCAGCCGTGCGGTCTCGTCCTCGGTGCGCCAGACGAGGAGGACGCTGCCACCGTGCCGGCTGACGCTGATGTCGGCGACCGTGGCCAGCGGGACGTCGTCCAGCAGAGCTGTGAGCCGCACGCGGCGGGCACGGAACGGCTCGCCCGTGGCATACACCCGCTCGATCTGCTCGAACAGTTCGCTCTCGCCCGCGGCCATCGGATACGTCTCCAGGAGCAGGGCTCCGTTGACGGCGCCTCGCGGTCTGCCGGCCGGGTCGAGGAAGCAGGCGTTGACGTGGTGGATGCGGAAGTCGACCAGTTCCCCGGTGTCGTCCAGGTGCGGAACGAGCACCAGCGCGGGGTCGTGGAGGCCGTCGGCCAGGTCCATCAGTTCGGCCACGTCCGGCAGGACCCCGGGGCGCGGATCGTTGTCGGTGTGGTGCGGGGCGCAGGTCTCCAGCGTGTGCGCGCACAGCTCCGCGAGGGCCTCGACCTGGCGGACGATCTGCGGGGGCTGGGGTCCCAGCGGTGTGGGCCAGACGATTTCCAGCACTCCGTGGATCCGGCCACCGGTGCCCGCGGGCAGGGCGACCCGGCCGCCGTCGGGGTGGTGGGACCGGCCGATGGAGGGCAGGCCGGTCTCCGACAGGGAGCCGATCCACTGGCCGGTCCGCTCACCGAGTCCGCGACGGGCCACCGTCACGACGCCGGGCGGCACGTACCGCCAGCGTGCTGCCTCCGTGGCCGGGAAGCCGGCGCTGCCCGCCAGGGTGAGGGAGCCGTCGGCGCCCAGCGCCCAGATGGCCACGGCTTCCGCGCCGAGCGGCGTCAGGGCGTGTTCCAGCAGGGAGTCGGCCACGGCCTGGCTGTCGTGGGCGGCCAGGGCGCCGCTCTCGGCGGTCCGCAGCCGTACGGCGAACGAGCCCTCCTTCGGTCGGCCGGTGGCGTCGCTGTGGTCCGTCGTCGTCTCGAGGAAGGTGGTCGTCACGTCGGAGAGCCGGTCACGCGCGGCCTGGTTGATGACCTCGACGGCGAATTCGAGCGGTGTGACGCCTGCCTGCTCGGTCAGCTCCGCGAGTTGCCGTGCCGCCTGTGACGGCCCGCACCCGAGCCGCTCGACGAGGATGCCCTTGGCCAACTCGATCAGGGCACGTCCGTCCGCTTCAGCCTGGGCCGTCTGCACCTCACGGCGCAGACGTTCCACTGTCGCCGCGAGCCTGCCGACGGGCGAAGACAGCCCCTCCGGGCCTTCCCCGTCCTCCCCGGTTTCCCTGGCTTCCCCGTCTTCTCCGGCTTCGTCCTTCGTACCGGTCGTGGCCTGCCCGTCGCCGCTGGCGGCGCGCATCAAGTGCGGTGGGTTGTCGCCGAGCGGATCGATGTCCGCCGTCGGATCCCCGGCGGGCGGCTCGCTCGTCGAAGCCCCGGTGTCCTGCGGCTCGGCCGGCGGCTGGGCGTTGCTCACGGTTGACCTGTTCCTCGGCTCGGGTGTCCGGGGACACCACGCGGTCTGCTGGTACGCACGGCGGTGTGGCTCCCCGTCATACGGACAGCCAGCGTCGGACGCGGCCGATGAGGTCGTTGGTGTCGACCGGCTTGGTGACGTAGTCGTTCGCGCCCGACGCGAGGCTCTTCTCCTGGTCGCCGGGCATGGCCTTCGCGGTGACGGCGATGATGGGCAGATCGGCGTACTGGGGCATCGACCGGATCTCCGCGGTGGCGCTGTAACCGTCCATCTCCGGCATCATCACATCCATCAGGACCACCGAGATGTCCGGATGGGCGAGCAGCATCTCGATGCCCTTGCGGCCGTTGTCGGCGTGCAGAACGTGGAAACCGTGGAGCTCCAGCATGCCGCTCAGCGCGAAGAGGTTGCGCGCGTCGTCGTCGACCACGAGCACCGTACGGCCGAGGAACGCGCCGTCGACGACCTGTGCGGCCGGGCGCTGGGACTCCTCGCCGCGGACCAGGGACAGCACGTCCCCCGGCTCCTCTGCGGACAGGTGCAGGGTGATCCGTTCGCGCAGCTCGTCCAGGCTGGAGAGAAAGTCCAGCGGGCGGCCGTCCGCACGGGAACGCAACGTCTGCTCGTGCGCCAGGTCCACACGATGACCGGTGTGCACCAGAATGGGCACGCTGGCCAGCGCCGAGTCACCCTCCATGGCCTCCAGCAGACGCGCGCCCTCGTCGTCGGGCATGCCCAGTTCCAGGACCACGCAGTGGCAGGGCTCGGCGGCCAGTATGCTCGCCGCCTCCTGCGCCCCGATCGCCGTGATGATGTCGATCGCCCCGAGCTGGTCGTCGTCGGGCGCGAGGTCCGCGACCGCCCGTTCGGCGACGAGGGTCAGCAGTCCGCGCGGACGGTCCTCCACGACGAGCAGACGGCGTCGGCGCTGTTCGGGTGCGGCGGGGGGAGCCGCGTCCGGGCGGGACGTAGGCGGGAGCTCCCGGCCGGTGGCCCGCGGGTGCTCCGTCGGCTGGCCGCCGCCGTCGAGCACCTCCTCGAAGTCGGCTCGTGCCACGGGGAGGTAGAGGGTGAAGGTACTGCCCTGACCGGGCGTGCTGTCCACCGTGACGGCGCCGCCCAGCAGATGGGCGATCTCCCGGGTGATCGACAGGCCGAGACCGGTGCCGCCGTACTTGCGGCTGGTGGTGCCGTCCGCCTGCTGGAAGGCCCCGAAGATCGTCTCCAGCTGCTGCTGGGGGATGCCGATACCGGTGTCCTTCACCCGGAAGGCCACGACGGGACCACCGCGGAGAACGCCCGTGGGCACCTCCCGGTCCCCGGCGGGTTCGATACGCAGGGCGACGCCGCCCTCTTCGGTGAACTTCACCGCGTTCGACAGGAGGTTGCGCAGGATCTGGCGCAGCCGGGAGTCGTCGGTGAGCAGGTCCGCGGGTGTGCCCGGGGCGGTGGCCACCGTGAAGTCCAGACTCTTCTGCGTCGTCATCGGCCGGAACGTCGCCTCGACGTACTCCAGCAGCTTGCGCAGAGGTACACGCTCGGGAGAAACGTCCATCTTGCCCGCCTCGACCTTGGACAGGTCGAGGATGTCGTTGATCAGCTGCAGCAGGTCCGAACCCGCCGAATGGATGATGCCCGCGTACTCGACCTGCTTGGGCGTGAGGTTGCGCGAGGGGTTCTGCGCCAGCAACTGGGCCAGGATCAGCAGGCTGTTGAGCGGGGTACGCAGTTCGTGGCTCATGTTCGCCAGGAACTCCGACTTGTACTTCGACGCCAGGGCCAGTTGCTGCGCGCGCGTCTCAAGCTCCTGCCGCGCCTGCTCGATCTCCAGGTTCTTGGCCTCGATGTCGCTGTTCTGCGAGGCCAGCAGGGATGCCTTCTCCTCCAGTTCGGCATTGGAGCGCTGGAGTTCGTCCTGCTGCACCTGCAACTCCTCCGACCGTGCCTGGAGTTGACCGGTGAGTCGCTGGGACTCCCCCAGCAGTTCGTCGGTACGGGCGTTGGCCACGATGGTGTTGAGGTTGACACCGATGGTCGGCATCAGCTGGGCGAGGAAATCCTGGTGGATCTGGGTGAAGGCGGTGACGGAGCCCAGCTCGATGACACCGAGGACCTGGTCCTCGACCACGATGGGCAGCACCACGAGGGCGCTCGGCACGGCCTGCCCGAGACCCGAGGAGATCGTGACGTAGCCCGGTGGCAGCTCCTCCACGCTGATGGGGCGGCGGTTGCGCGCGGCCTGCCCCACCAGCGAGCGCCCGACGGGGATGCGCTCGGGACGGTCGGTGTCGTCGGGATAGCCGTACGAGCCCACCAGCCGCAGCTCGGGTCCACGTGCGGTGTCCTCGGCGAGGTAGAAGGCGCCGTACTGCGCGGAGACCAGCGGCGCGAGCTCGTCCATGATGAGCTCGGCGACGACGGGCAGGTCGCGGTGGCCCTGCATCAGGCCGGAGATCCGGGCGAGGTTGGTCTTCAGCCAGTCCTGCTCCTGGTTGGCCCGCGTGGTCTCCCGCAGGGACTCCACCATGGAGTTGATGTTGTCCTTCAGGTCGGCGACCTCGCCCGACGCCTCCACGGTGATCGAGCGGGTCAGGTCGCCCTCGGCGACGGCACTGGTCACTTCGGCGATCGCCCGGACCTGTCGGGTGAGGTTCCCGGCCAGCTCGTTGACGTTCTCCGTCAGCCGCTTCCAGGTGCCCTCGACACCCTCGACCTCCGCCTGGCCGCCGAGCCTGCCTTCGCTGCCGACCTCGCGGGCGACACGGGTGACCTCGGCGGCGAACGACGACAGCTGGTCGACCATCGTGTTGATGGTGGTCTTCAGCTCAAGGATCTCGCCACGGGCGTCGACGTCGATCTTCTTCGACAGGTCGCCGTTGGCCACGGCCGTCGTCACCAGGGCGATGTTGCGGACCTGGCCGGTGAGGTTGTTGGCCATCGAGTTGACGTTGTCGGTGAGGTCCTTCCACGTGCCCGCGACGTTCGGCACGTGAGCCTGGCCGCCGAGGCGTCCCTCGGTACCGACCTCGCGGGCGACACGGGTGACCTCGGCGGCGAACGCGGAGAGCGTGTCGACCATCGTGTTGATGACGTCCGCCAGGGCCGCGACCTCGCCCTTGGCCTCGACCGTGATCTTCTGCGACAGGTCGCCGCGCGCAACGGCCGTGGCGACCTGGGCGATCGAGCGGACCTGGCCGGTCAGGTTCGACGCCATCACGTTGACGTTGTCCGTCAGGTCCTTCCAGGTCCCCGACGCGCCGCGGACGATGGCCTGTCCACCGAGATTGCCCTCGGTGCCGACCTCGCGCGCGACGCGCGTGACCTCGTCCGCGAAACCGGACAACTGATCCACCATCGTGTTGATGGTGTTCTTCAACTCCAGAATCTCACCACGCGCATCCACAGTGATCTTCTGCGAGAGATCCCCCTGAGCGACCGCCGTGGCCACCTGGGCGACATTGCGGACCTGCGCGGTGAGATTGCCACCCATGAAGTTCACGGAGTCCGTGAGGTCGCGCCAGGTGCCCTTCACACCCTTGACGTCGGCCTGGCCGCCGAGCCGTCCCTCGGTGCCGACCTCGCGCGCGACACGGGTGACCTCGTCCGCGAAACCGGACAACTGATCCACCATCGTGTTGATGGTGTTCTTCAACTCCAGAATCTCACCACGCGCATCCACAGTGATCTTCTGCGAGAGATCCCCCTGAGCGACCGCCGTGGTCACCTGGGCGACATTGCGGACCTGGGAAGTGAGGTTGCCCGCCATGAAGTTGACCGAGTCGGTCAGATCGCGCCAGACACCGCCGACGCCGGGCACCTGGGCCTGGCCGCCGAGCCGGCCTTCGCTGCCGACCTCGCGGGCCACGCGGGTGACCTCGTCGGCGAACGCGGAGAGCTGGTCGACCATCGTGTTGACGGTCTCCTTCAGCTGCAGGATCTCGCCACGCGCGGGAACGTCGATCTTCTGCGACAGGTCGCCCCTGGCGACCGCGGTGGCCACCTGCGCGATGTCGCGCACCTGAGTGGTCAGATTGCCCGCCATGGCGTTGACCGAGTCGGTGAGATCGGCCCAGGTGCCCGACACTCCCGGCACCTCGGCCTGGCCGCCGAGCGTGCCCTCGGTGCCCACCTCGCGTGCCACCCGCGTCACTTCAGAGGTGAACACGGACAGCTGGTCCACCATGCCGTTGAAAACCGTGGCGATGTCGCCGAGGAGGCCTTCCCCGTCGGACGGCAGCCGGGTGCCGAAGTCACCGTCCCGTACCGCCGTCAGTCCGGCCAGGAGCTGACGCAGTTCCTGCTCGCCCGGGGCCCGGTCGACGGCCTCGATCATCTTGCTGCTCATGCGCACCCTCGTTCCGCTCCCCAAGAGCCCTCACGCCGAGGACTCGGAACCCGCGCCCGGGCCTGTGAAAGGCCCTCTCACCGACCGCGAAACCACCGTTCAATGAACGGCCGGATGAGAAAATCCGGTGAAGATTAACTCAGTTCCGTCGGACAACCAAAGCCTGGCACGGGGATCTCGGCCGCCCCGAAAAGACCCGTCCCGAGCGGAATACATGGACGAACACGGGGCACGCGAGGGGGTTTGGCACAGCTCACTCGCGTCCCGTCGGACAGCCCCCGGACAGGTGCCGCTCCTACCGGCCCGGGCCCGCCGGGAATGCGCCGTCGTCCGGCCCGGGCGAGCCTCCGCGGCACCGAACGGCACACGGAACCGGTCGCACCGGATACTCACTCTGCTGTAGCCCGACGGGTCCGGTCATCGTGCGCCGTATCGAGTTCAGCGCGCGGTGGCCGCCACCTGTTGAGCGGTGGCGGACGTGCCTGCCTCCGAAGACGTCCAGAGGCGCGCTGCCACAGGACGGCGCGGGCCGGTCGAGGACGCGGGGCGCGCATGTGGACCGGATCCGCCGCGCCGTGGGGCCCGTCAGACCGGAACAGGGGCGGGCCGGCAGCGCGTGCACTCGCAGGTGCGGCGGAACATGCACGCGGAGAGGGTGCTGGGGCTGCCGCGCGGGCCGCGAGCCTGATCACCGGCCGCCGGGCTCGCCGGCCGCCGTCAGCGCAGGGCCCCCTTGGTGGCGTCGGCGATGAAACCGCGGGCGAAGAAGGTGAACACCAGCACCAGCGGGATGACCGACAGCAGCACTCCGGCCATCACCATGCTGTAGTCGGTGGAGTGGCCGGCGTACAACTGGGCCAGCGCCACCTGGAGGGTGAGCCTGTCCGGGTTGACCAGCATCACCAACGGCAGGATGTAGTCGTTCCAGGCGGCGATGAAGGTGTAGATGCCGAGGAACGCCAGGGCCGGGCGGACGCACGGCAGCACCACGTGCCAGTACAGGCGGAAGAACCCGGCGCCCTCGATGCGGGCGGCGTCGAGCAATTCGTCGGGGACGCTGGTGGTGGTGTACTGGCGCATCCAGAAGATGCCGAAGGCGTTGGCGGCGGCCGGCACGACGAGCGCCTTGAGGGTGCCCAGCCAGCCCAGCTGCACCATGATCTCGTACTGCGGGATGATCGCCAGCTGGGTCGGCAGGAGGTACATCGACAGCAGCACACCGAAGAAGAACTTCTTGCCGGGGAAGTCGTACTTGGCGAAGGCGAACGCGGCCAGCGAGTCGAAGAACAGCACCAGCGCCGTCGTACAGACCGCGACGATCACCGTGTTGAACAGCGACCCGAAGAAATCCATCCTGTCGAACAGGTGCTGGATGTTGGTCAGCAGGTTGCCGCCGAACCACAGCTTCGGCGGGTAGCTGTAGATGTCCTGCGAGGTGTTCGTCGCCATGACGACGATCCAGTAGAACGGGAACACCGAGATGACCACACCGAGC
Organism: Streptomyces sp. NBC_01451; assembly: GCF_036227485.1. NCBI lineage: Bacteria > Bacillati > Actinomycetota > Actinomycetes > Kitasatosporales > Streptomycetaceae > Streptomyces > Streptomyces sp. NBC_01451. The sequence goes on along the minus strand of NZ_CP109479.1, from coordinate 9,346,003 downwards.
ATCAGGACCACATGGACGCTCAGTCCACGGACGCGCTTGCGGTTCATGCCGTTCACGGCCGTCGCTCCTTACGCTGCACCAGACGCCAGTTGACGAGGACGATGAGCAGGATCAGCAGGAAGAAGGCCCAGACGATGGCGGCGCCGTAGCCGAAGTCGTTGTTGTCGAAGGCCTGGTGGTAGAAGTACAGCAAGGTGGTCAGACCGGCCTGGCCCGGGCCACCGGAGTTGGGGTTGGTGGCCGCCTCGCTGCCGAACAGCACCTGGGGTTCGGTGAAGCTCTGCAGACCGGTGACGGTGGACACCACCACGGTGAACAGGATGATGGGCCGCAGCAGCGGGATCGTGATGGAGAAGAAGATCCGGGCCGGGCCCGCGCCGTCCATCCGGGCGGCCTCGTAGACCTCCGAGGGGATCGCCTGGAGGCCGGCCAGATAGATGATCGCGTTGTAACCGGTCCACTGCCAGGTCATCAGCGCCGCGATGACCAGCTTGATCGTCCACTCGTTGCTCATCCAGGGCACGGCCGACACGTGCAGCGACCTCAGGATGGCGTTGATCAGGCCGAAGTTGTTGCTGAAGATCGCGCCGAAGAAGATCGCGATGGCCACCAGCGACGTGATGCTGGGGATGAACAGGGCGACCCGGTAGAAGGCCGTGAAGCGCTTCGTGGAGTTCACCAGCACCGCGAGGACCAGCGCGAGGCAGAGCATGGGCACGGTGGACAGCACCCAGATGACCAGGGTGTTGCGCACGGACAGCCAGAAGATCGGGTCGTCCCACAGGAAGCGGAACTGCTGGAACCCGACGAAGTGCATGTCCCCTATGCCGTCCCACTTCTGGAACGCCAGGTACACGGTGTAGAGCACCGGGAAGAGCATGAAGACCGAGAAGATCAGGTAGTACGGCGAGATGGCCAGGTACTGCGGCCAGTGCCTGGCGACCCGTCGCCGCGGCCCGGGCCGGGTCCCGGCCGACACCGGGCGGATCCTTCGGCCGGGCCGGCCCGGACCGCCGCGCGGGCGGTCCGGAGCCGGTCGGCCGGCGAGGCCGGTGTCGGATCCGGAGGTCGGTCCGGTGGGCGCCGGGCCGGCTACCGGGGTTGACGACATGTCACTTCACTCCCTGACGCTCGGCGATCTGCTTGGCCTGGCTCACCGCGTCCTTCCAGGCCTCGACGGGGTCCTTGCCCTTGGCCTCGATGCTGGTCAGCTCGCTGAAGAAGGGGGCGGAGACCGCCGCGTCGGCCGGCGCCTCGTAGGCCGTGGGGATCTTCTCGGCCGCCGGGCCGAAGATCTCGATGGTCTTCTGGCCGCCGAAGAAGGCGTCGCCTCCGGTCAGCGCAGGCAGCTTGTAGGCGGCAGGGGCGGTCGGGAACAGGGCCGCGTCGGTGAAGCCGCGGGCCTGGTTCTCCGGGCTGAGGATCCAGCTGATGATCTTGAAGGCCTCTTCGGGGTTCCCGCTGGTCGCGGGAATCGCCAGGAAGGACCCGCCGAGGTTGGACGGCCCTCCCGGCAGGCTCGCCACCCGCCAGTTGCCCTTGGTGCCCGGGGCCGCGTTGCTGATGTCCAGCGCGTGCCAGGCGGCTCCTATCTCGGTGCCCAGGGCGCCGTTGCTGATCGCCGCGTTCCAGGTGTTGTCGTTGATCTTGGCGTCGATACCGAGGGTGTAGGGCTTCACGGCGGTGGTCCAGGCGGTGCGGATGTGGTCCTGGTCGCCGATGAACTTGTTGTCCTCGTCGATGAACCGCCGGGTTCCCTGGCCGACCATCATCGAGAACACCGAGCCGATGTTGTTGATCAGGTACGTCTTCGGGATCGCCTTGTGGAGTTCGACGCCGGCCTTGAAGTAGTCGTCCCAGGTGGACAGTTCGGCGGAGACCTTGGCCGGGTCGGTGGGCAGCCCCGCCTTCGCGAAGAGGTCCTCGCGGTAGAAGGTGGCACACGGGCCGATGTCGATCGGGAAGCCGATGAGCTTGCCGTCCTGCGTGGTGGCCTGCTTCAGCTTCCACGACAGGTACTGCGGAACCAGCTTGTCGGCGCCGACGGTCCGCAGGTCGATGAATCGGTCGGCGTTCGGCAGGAAGGACGCGATGTCCTCGCCCTTGACGCCGGTGATGTCCGGGGCGGACTGGGCGGCCCTCAGGCCGGTGAGCAGCTTGGTCTTGAAGTCTCCGCCGACCACTGAGGTCTTGAGGCTGATGTCGGAGAAGTGCGTCTTGGCATCCGCGACGACCTTGTCGCTCAGGCCGCCCGACCAGTACCAGAGGGCCAGGTTCTTGCTGTCCTTGCTGCCGCTCGATCCGGAACCGCCGCCGCACGCCGCGGTGGCACCGGCAGCGGCGGCCGTCAGTGCGGCGGCCTGGAGGAATCGTCTGCGGGAAAGGTCCACGTTCTTCTCCTGGATTTGAGTGGGTTCGGCGTGTCCGGCATGTCCGACAGGACCTGTGAGGCGTGGGCCGCGGAGGGGCGCGGCAGGAGGCCGGGTGGCTGAAGAGCATCGGCGTAGGTGGGAACCCGTCAGCCACCCGGGGTTGTGCGACCCGGTCCTCTCAGACGGTGCCGACGCGTCCGCGACGGCGGAGTACGCCGCTCGTCCGCCTCGGTCGACCGGAGTGGGGTCCGGACCTGGGCTCTGAATTACGCAAGAGAGTGCACCCGGTGCGCGAGTTTGACAAGGGTCAAGCGAGTATCGAGACATTCATGCTCGACTTTGCTTGAGTTTGGAGAGTTCGCGAGTATGGTCTGCCGCATGCTCCCTGACCGAAGACATCAGCTGATCCTGCGCGTCCTGCGCACGGACGGGCCCACGTCGGTGGTCGCCCTGGCCGAGAAGGTCGGGGCGAGTGAGGCCACCATCAGGCGCGACCTGGCGCAACTTGAGGACGAGGGACTGCTCAAGAGGGTCTACGGAGGCGCCGCCCCCGTCGTGGGCGAGGACGATCCGTTCGCCGACGTGGCAGGCGAACGGGTCGAGGCGAAGGACGCGCTGGCCGCCTGGTGCGCAAACCTCGTCAGGGACGGCGAGTCCGTGCTGCTCGACATTGGCACCACCGCTCATCGCGTGGCCCGCCACCTGCACGGCCGATCCCTGACCGTGATCACCAGCAACCTGGCCGTATACGAGGAGCTTCAGGACGACAAGGACGTCCAGTTGATCCTGCTGGGCGGCGTGGTGCGGCGCGACTACCGTTCGCTGGTCGGATTCCTCACCGAGGACAACCTGCGGCAGGTCCACGCCGACCGACTGTTCCTCGGCACCAGCGGAATTCGCCCCGACGGTCAGGTGCTGGACACCACCGCCGTCGAGGTGCCCGTCAAGCGGGCGATGATCGCGGCCAGCGCCCAGGTGGTACTGGTCGCGGACGCGGGCAAGTTCCCCGGCACCGGAATGGCCCGGGTGTGCGGTCCGGAGGAGCTCGACATCGTGGTGACCAACGCCCCCGGGGAGGAGAAGACCTGCGATCGACTGCGCGAGGCGGGAGTCGAGGTGGTCGAAGTGTGAGACTCACGCTCCCGGGCGGCGGAGACTTCCGGGGTCCCCCGGTCTGCCGCGCACTGCTGGGCGACCACGACGAAGACCTCACCACCGGCGCGCCCCTGTGCGACCTGGACGAGGCCCCTGGCTGCCGACATCCGCAGCTCCCTGACCGACGGCCGACCAACTGAGCTGGCGGCCAGGCGTCCCGCCCCGCATACCGTCACCGCCGACCAGCACCGCCGTCCGTCAGCGCCGCCGCCAGCGATCGCGCGCGCCACCAGGGCCCTGGCCGTCCCCCGAACGACTCGTATGCCGTCGTGAGTACGCCTGCCGCACGCCTACCAGGGACACTCCCCCGGGCTCGCCCGCGAGGGGCCGCTGTGAAGGGCGGGCTCTCGGCGTCCGGAAAGCTTCGCATGTCCGCGAAGGCGGACGCGCACCACGCGCACCATCCGTTGGACACCTGCTTCCGACTGCTTGGCCCAGGGTCGCTCGTCGCGCAGCTCCGCCTCGACCGAGAGCTCCTCGGCGCCTTCCTCGGCGTAGGCGGTGACGGCGACGGTACGGCGGTGCAGCGGGAGTTCGGCGCGGGTGATGACGGGGCATCCGCCGATTCCGGCACGTTCTCGCCCAGCCCCGCGAACTCCGGCTGCCGGCGCCCGATGAAGTCAGTACGCCTTCGCGGTAGTCGTGGGCGCGCTTCGACGTGGCCAGTTGTGCCGCTCCGGCCGGTTCAGGGTGATCAGTATGACTCGGTCGTCGGTGAGCTCGGTGAGGATCACCGGGGCCGGATTCTCGTTCATCTAGGTCGCTCCAACGGGCCCGTTGACCTTGCAGGCAAGTCTTATGGCCAGATGAATCATCCATACACCAAAGGGCGACCCGGGCACCGGACCAGCAGCCGCGAAGCAGAGATCAACCAACCCCTCACCTGGTAATCTCCCTACACTAAGACGATTCATTTAGCTATATCTCGGAGAAGGAGTTCCGCCGTGGCCGAGGCAGCCCGTGCAGCAGAAGCGGCGACCACGCCCGTCCCGTCCCCCCGCCGCGTCGGACGCCAGGTGCGGGTACCGAAGACCGCCGAACTGGTCGCCACGCATCTGCGCCGCCAGATCGTCCGGGGCGAGATCAACCCCGGCGACGCGCTGCCGCCGGAGTCGGGCCTGATGGAGCAGTTCGGCATCTCGCGGCCGACCCTGCGCGAGGCGTTCCGCGTGCTGGAGTCGGAGTCCCTGATCACGGTGCGCCGCGGCGCCCACGGCGGCGCCCGGGTGAGCGCACCGGACTCGGACGTGGCCGCCCGCTACGCCGGCCTGATCCTCGAATACCGCGGCGCCACACACGGGGACATCCACCGCGCCGCCGCCCTCATCGAGCCGCCCTGTGCCCGGCAGCTCGCCATCAGGCACACCTCGGAGGACATCACCCGGCTGCGTGACGCCGTGGCGGCCGAGAAGGCCACCCTGGACGATCCGCTCGGCCTGGTCGACGCGCAGGACGCCTTCCACGCCCTCCTGATCGAGCTCACCGGCAACCAGACCCTGATCCTGCTGTGCAGCATGCTCCGCAACATCATCGGCCGGGCGAACGCCGCGTACGCCGTGGGCGCCACCGATGCCAAGGCGCAGAAGGCCCAGGCGCTCAAGGGACATCGCGCGCACGTGCGACTGGTCGGCCTGATCGAGGCCGGGAAAGCGGACGAGGCCGAGAGGCTCTGGCAGCGGCACATCTCCAGCGCCGACGACGTCGTCAACGCCGGCGGGCCCAAGACGGTCCTCGAACTCACCGACTGACCCGCGGTCCTCCATCATTCCGGGCCAACCCCTCGCCTCCTGAAAACAGTTGGATAATTCCAGAAGGCCTACTGAATAGCAGCCCCGTGAGGTCCGCAGGCCACGGCCATGGCCGAACAGCGCAAACGCATCTTCGACTGCGACCAGCGCATGTACGAGGAGTGCGGGACCAGTTCGGGCGGCCCATCGGCTCGTGCCAGGCCGTGAAGCACCTCCTGGCCGATGTCCTGCTGGAGGTGGAGCCGTGGCGTACCGCTCGACGCCTGTGCGGGCGGCCGAGCAGGACATCCAGGTCCACGGCGGTATCGACTTCACCTGGGAGCACCCTGCCCACCTGTATCTGAAGCGGTCTGGGGCACCGCTGAGGTGTGGGAGCCGATCCTGCGGCAGCAGCGCGACACCTGAACCCCCGTTCAGCCGCATGTCGCCTCAACGGCCTTGGTAATTGGCTGCGTTCATCGGCGATCTCCGTCGTACGCTGACGCCCGTTGGCTGCCGAGGGAGGACACATGGGGATCCGAAGCCTGACCCGTTCCGAAGCCGAGCGCCGGGCCGGGCTGCTGGCGGTCGAGCGGTACGACGTGGACATCGACCTCACCGGCCTGCCCGAAGGGCCGGAGGTCCGGTGCGTGTCCACCGTGACGTTCACCTGTCGTGAGCCGGGCGCGGAGACCTTCGTGGACTGCGCGGCACAGGTGCTGAGCGCCACGCTGAACGGTGTCGCACTCACCCCCACCGGTGACGGCGGCCGTATCCCCCTTCCCGGCCTGGCCGGGCACAACGTGTTGCGTGTGGAGTGCGTCCAGGCCGACACGAGCACGGGCGAGGGCGTGCACAAGGCGGTCGACCCCGCGGACGGCGAGGTCTACGTGTGGATGAGTTTCGAACCGGACGAGGCCCGCTTCGTGTGGGCGTGCTTCGACCAGCCCGACCTGAAGGCCCCGCACGCCTTCACCGTCACGGCCCCGACCCCCTGGACCGTCACCAGCAACTCCGGCGACGCGCGCACCGAGGAGCTGGACTCGGCCCGCCGCTGGACCTTCCCGGACACCCCGCCCCTGTCCGTGTACAACACCGTCGTCAACGCGGGCCCCTTCCACGAGATCCGCCGCGAGACCGACGGGCACGACCTCGGCCTGTACGCCCGCCGTTCGCTGGCCGAGGTCCTCGACCGCGACGCCGACGAGATCTTCACCCTCACCCGTCAGGGCCTCGCCTTCTACGGCGAGGTCTTCGCGATGCCGTTCCCGCAGCGCCGGTACGACCAGGTGTTCATGCCCGAGTTCGGCGGGGCGATGGAGAACTACGGCTGCGTGACCTGGTCGGACGCGTTCCTTCGGCGGGCCGTGCCGACGCCCGCCGAGCGCGAGCTGTTCGCCAAGGTGCTGCTGCACGAGATGGCGCACATGTGGTTCGGCAACATCGTCACCATGCGCTGGTGGGACGACCTCTGGCTCAACGAGGCGTTCGCGGAGTTCGCCTGCCACTGGGCGGCCGAGCGCGCCACCCGGTACACCGACGCCTGGGCGGGTCATCTGGTGGGCGACAAGCTCACGGCGTACCTGGCCGACCAGGGCCCCGTGTCCCACCCGATCCACCAGCCCATCCACGATGTCGCCCAGGCCGCGTCGATCTTCGACAACATCACCTATCCCAAGGGTGCCTCGGTTCTCCAGCAGCTGATGACGTACGTCGGCGAGGAGCGTTTCAGGGTCGGCATGGCCGCCTACTTCGCCCGCCACGCATGGGGCAACACCACGCTCCAGGACCTGATCGTCGCTCTCTCCGAGGCAAGTGGGCGCGACCTGGACACCTGGCGGACGGCCTGGCTGGAGACGGCGGGCACCGACCGCTTCCTGCTGGAGCGTGACGGCGAGTCGGTCACCCTGGTGGCGGTCGGCACGCCGCGTCCGCAGGTGCTGGCGGTGGGGGCGTACGACAGGAACGGCGAGGCGCTGCAACGCGGCGCCCTGGTGCGGGTCGAGGTGACGCAGGCCCGCACCCCGGTCGTCGGCCTCCCGCCGACGGCGGACGTTCTGCTGGTCAATGACGACGACCTGACCTTCGCCACGACCCGGCCCGACCCCACGACCAGGGACGCGCTGCTGCGTGCGGCCGCCGAACTCCCCACGGCCATCTCGCGGGGCGTGGCCGCGGCCACCGTGTGGGACATGCTCACGACCGGCGAGGCCACGGCGGCCGAAGCCGGGCGGTGCATGACCTCGGTCCTGGCCGCCGAGACGTCCGACGCCGTCATCGAGCCGTATCTGAACCTCGCCGCGAACATCGCCGAACTGTGGGCGCCGCCCGCCGAACGCGCCGGTCTGACGGCCGCGGTGGCGACGGCCTGCCGATGTCTCGCCGCGGACCCGGGCCGCCGTCAGGTCGCCCTGCGCGGTCTGGCCCGTACCGCGGTGGACGCGGACGACCTGGCCTGGCTCCGCGAACAGTCGGGCGACGACGTGGATCTGCGCTGGCGTGCGCTGGTGCGCGAGGCGGAACTGGGCGGGGACGTCTCGTCCGATACCGCCCGCCTGCTCGAACTCGACCCGGATCCGGACGCCTGGGTCCGCGCCCTGACCGTACGGGCAGCCCTGCCCGACCCCGCGGCGAAAGCGGAGGTCTGGCAGCGACTGGCCGTGGACCGGGCCGTCCCCGTCAGCCTGGTCCGCCATGTGGCAACGGCCTTCTGGCGTCCCGGCCAGGACAGCCTGCTGGCACCCTACGCACAGGAATACCTGGACTCCATCGCCCGGCTCCACCGGGGTGGACTGATCCCCGCGATGACCTTCACCAGTCACCTCTTTCCTCCGCACGCCATCGACCACACGTACGTCGACAGGGCCCAGAAGGCGTCCGAGGAGGCCGCTCCCGTCGTCCGCGCCACGCTTCTGGAACGCTCGGACACGGTCAGCCGCATGCTTTACGCCCGCACCCTCGGCTCCTGACAGGCAACCGCGGGCCGGGGCCGGTTCAGCCGAGCAGGTCCAGGACGGTGGTCATGGACCTGCTCCGCAACAGGCAGTCCTCCGCCACGGCGGCGTGCGGCCACTCCAGGCCCCTCGTCGGTGCGACGCTCGGCCGGCAGGCCGGCGCACGGAGCCTCGATCACCGTACGGGCGTCGTACACGTCCTTCAGGGGCGTGCCCCGGGATTCGAGGACCATCCCGGCACAGCGGGCCGCGACCATGCCTTCCACCGGCGTCCGCCGTGAGCACTACCGCCAAGGCCGCTCGCACCGCGGACGCCCGGGGAGTGGGCCTAGGCTGTTGTCAGGGCCCGAGAAATAGGGGAAACAAGGGATCATGGCGACTGGGGACAAGCACATGCCCGGACGGCCCCGGCCGTCGATGGCGGATGTCGCCCGGCACGCCGGTGTCGCGCCGCAGACGGTTTCGCGCGTGTCCAACGGTCACACCAACGTCGACCCGGCGACCAGGCAGCGGGTCGTCGAGTCGATGCAGGCACTGGGCTACCGGCCGAACGGAGCCGCACGCGCGCTCAAGAGCGGGCGGTTCAACACGATCGGTGTCATCACCTTCACGCTCAGGACGTTCGGAAACACGCGTACCCTCGACGCCATCACCGGGGAGGCCGCACGCGCCAAGTACGCCGTCACCCTCATCCCCGTGCCGGACCCGACCATGGGGAGAGTCTCCGGCGCCTACGACCGGCTCAGCGAGGCGAACGTCGACGGAGTGATCCTCGTCTTCGAGGCCCATCTCCTGGACAACGCGGAGTTCAGCCTCCCGCCAGGGGTCCCGATGGTGGTTGTCGACTCCGACACCGGCCCCGGGTACACCGTGGTGGACACCGATCAGGCACAGGGCGCCCGTCAGGCGACGGAGCACCTGCTGGACCTCGGCCACCGGCAGGTGTGGCACATCGCCGGCCCCCCGACCTCGTACTCCGCAGCCCATCGGGTCGAGTCCTGGCGGCACACCCTGAAGCAGGCCGGCATCGTCCCGCCCCCGGTGCTGTACGGCGACTGGACCACCCGATCCGGATACCAGCACGGGCTGGCGCTCGGCCGAAGACCGGAGGTCACGGCGATCTTCGCCGCGAACGACCATATGGCGCTCGGTGTCCTGCGTGCCCTGCACGAGCTCGGCCGGCGGATTCCCGACGACGTCAGCGTGGTGGGCTTCGACGACATGGAGGAGACCCATGCCTTCTGGCCACCGCTGACCACCGTCCGACAGGACTTCGCCGCGGTCGGCCGGCTCAGCTTTCAGAAGCTGCTGAGCAAGATCGGCCGTACCGGGCCCGACACGATCGACAAGACCTTGGTCCCGACCCGGCTGGTGGTCCGAGCGAGCACCGGAGCGCCACCGCCCTGACCGGCAGGCGAAACGCGGCGGCGCCAAGCCGTACGGGCCCGCCGAGGGTACTCGGCGGGCCCGTACGGCTTGGATCAGTGGTCGCGGGGAACAGGTGCGGGCATCAGCTCCTGGCCCACTGCTGGTTGCTGCTTCCGTTGCAGTACCAGACATCGACCGACGTGCCGTTGCCGGTACCCGCTCCGGCTGCGTCCAGGCAGAGCGCCGGGTTCGCGACGCTGGTCACGCTGAGGTCCGCGTTGAGGTTCCACTGCTGCGCCGCGGCGCCGGTGCAGTCGGTGATCACCACGGGGTCACCCGCTGTGGCTCCGGTGCCCCCCACCGTCATGCACTTGTTGCCGTAGACGGTGAGCTGCTTGTCCGCGTCCCAGTTCCAGGACTGGTTGCCGCCGTCGTTGCAGTCCCAGAGGTCGAGCTGGGTGCCGTTGGTCGTGCTGAAGCCGGGCACGTCGACGCAGCGGCCGGAGCCCACTCCGCGCAGGACCTCGCCGGGCGGGGCGGGCGGCAGGTCGTTGACGGGCGGGGTCTTGCCGAAGCCGTAGCCCCAGCGCAGCTGCGCGACTCCGCTTGCGTTGTTGTCCACCAGGTTGCCGTCGGAGTCCAGCGACTCGATCGAGTAGGCGTCGCCGAACCTCAGCCCCGGCCAGTACACCAGGCCCATGCCCTTGCTGCGGGCGGTGTTGGTGACGGCCGCGAGATACGACGTGTAGATGTTGCCGTCCCACGCGCCGTAGTTCAGACCGGTGGTCATCGGGGAGCCGGCCTCGTCGATGATGGTCCGGCCGGCGTACTTCCCGATCCGGGCTTCGAGGTCGGCGACCCAGTCCGCCTGCTGGGTGTGGCTGGCCCAGAACCCGTAGAAGTGCAGCGACAGCAGGGTTCCCCGCAGCTCACGCGCCGCGCCGACACCGGTGACGTTGTCGTTGTAGCCGGTACCGCTGATCACGACACGGCCGCGCGGGACGTCCTTGTGCTGGGCCAGCCAGCCGCTGGTGACGCCCACCCACTGGTCCAGGGTGTAGCCGTGCGGCTCGTTCATCGGCTCGAAGTAGACCCGCGGGTTGTGCTTGTACTCCCGCACCACGGTGTTCCACATCTTTTTCCAGGCGGCCGTGTCGTCGACCAGGCCGTCCTTGCTGGTGTTGGCCTCCCAGTAACTGACGATGACCTTGTCGCCGTAGGCCGTGGCCGCGTCGATCGTCGCGCGGTACGACTTCCACCAAGTGGTGCCCACGGTCGCCGGGTTGATCGGCAGGCGCAGCGTGTTGGCGCCCAGGTTCTTCTTGAAGCCGCGCACCATGTGCCCCGTGGTGCGGTACACGGTGCGGTAGTCGTCGGTCACCGACAGCCCGCTCGGCACCACGGCGTCACTGGCGTAGTTGTCCCTCGGGTCCGCCCAGTTCACCCCACGGAAGTCACTGGTGGCGCCCTTCGACGCGGGCTTCGCCGACGCGTGCGAGGCGGCTGACGCCTCGACGGGCGACAGGGCGAGGGCGGGGGCCGGGGCGGTCAGGAAGATGAGTGTCGCGCCGAAGCCGGCCATGAGCACACTGGCCAGTCTTCTAGACCTCGTCGGGGTCTTGGTCATGTCGTCTCCAGTGACGGGAATCGCGTAGGGCGGAGTGCGGGTTCGTCACCTGATCCGAAGCAGTGATGAACCAGGGTCCGAAGACAAGCCCGGACCCGTGTAAACCGGCCATGGTTACGTAACCATGGCCGGACACTGACACGACGCTCGCACCGGTGACAAGACCCGTGACAGTTCCGAAATACGCCGGACCCTTTCACCGGCTCCGGAGCGGCTCATCGGCCGCCGGAGTCGAGGGCAGCTGTTCGACATACCGTCCGGCGGGCAGCAAGGCGACATGCCTCGCGCCGCCGCCTCCGGTCGCCGGCTTCCCCGCACCGCAGCACGCGGCTGTGCGGCAGAACCCGTCGCACAGAGGCCGGGGCGGGGCGAGGCAGCCCTCTCGCAGAATCTTGCCAGGATGGAAACCTTGCCAAAGCGGAAAACACCTTGGATGGTTGCCGGCATGACGCTCAGGATGGGCCTGCGGGAACGCAAGAAACTGGCGACACGTGCCGCTCTGAGCCATGCGGCGTGGTCCTTGATGGTCGAGCGGGGTCTGGATGCGGCGACCCCGGACGCGATCGCCGAGGCGGCGGATGTCTCGCCTCGAACGTTTCGCAACTACTTCGCCGGCCGCGAGGAGGCGATCCTCGACGGACTGGTGTCGTGTGGTGCTTCCGTCGTCGCCGCCCTGCGGGCAAGGCCTGCGGGAGAGCCGTTGTGGGATTCCCTGACGCAGGTGCTCCCGTCCTTCGTGACAGCGTTCATCGGCCGGCGCGACGACATCGTGGCCTTGATGCGCGCGGTCGAGGACGCCCCGGCGATGCGCGCGCAACACCTCGTCACCTTCGAGCACGTCCATCTGCAGCTCACGGAATTCGTCGCCGAGCGCACCGGCACCGACGCGGACCACGACATGGCTCCGCGTCTGATGGCAGCTGTGGTGTCCACCGCGCTGCGGACGGCCGTCGAGACATGGGCAACCGGTGACGGCGATGTCGCGCTGCCCGATCTGATCCGCGAGAGCCTCACCCAGGTGCGCGCCGGCCTGCCCATCGGCGCCGTCGCACCGGCCTGGTAGCCGTCACCACCCTCGACACCGGCCACCCGCCTGTTGGCTGGTCGATCCCGTATATCCGCGACCACCCACGATCACCCTCGACGAGGGGAAGGAACGAGGACCCGATGAGTGCCTTCCACCCCGACCTCAGACGAGGTCGCTTCATCCCCAACGTGTCCTTCGGACGTCTGTCCTCGCGCATCCTGCGGAACGTGCGGATGCGCTCGACCGATCCAGGGCCGGACGTCACGGTCCAGGAGATCGTCGTGCCCGGGCCGAAGGGCGCACCGTCGGTCTCGCTGCGTGTCTTCCAGCCGACCGGCCTGAAGACAGCGGCTCCGGCGCTGCTCTGGATCCACGGAGGCGGGCTGATCTTCGGCGCGCCCGAGCAGGACGACAGGACGAACATCGCCTTCGTCCGCGAGCTCGGCATCACCGTCGCCGCGGTCCGCTACCGACTGGGCCCTGACCATCCCGCGCCCGCCGCGGTCGAGGACGCCTACGCCGGGCTGCGCGGCCTGGCCGAGCGCGCGGGCGACCTGCACATCGACGTCGACCGCATCGCCATCGGCGGTGCCAGCGCCGGCGGCGGCATCGCCGCGGCCCTCGCGCTGCTCGCCCACGACCGGGCCGAGATCCGCCCGGTGTTCCAGCTGCTGGTCTACCCCATGCTGGACGACCGCACGACGACGAGAACCGACCTGGACAGACTCAAGGTGCGCGTCTGGACGCCCAAGAGCAACCGGTACGGCTGGTCGTCCTACCTCGGCGACACCGTCGCGGGCCCCGACGTCTCCCCGTACGCCGCCGCGGCCCGCCGCGAGGACCTCACCGGCCTGCCACCGGCCTGGATCGGCGTCGGCACCCTCGACCTCTTTCACGACGAAGACGTCACATACGCGCGCCGACTGAACGACAGCGGCGTCCACTGCGAACTCCACACCGTCCCCGGCGCCTTCCACGGCTTCGACGGGGTGTTCGCCAAGACCGAGGTCTCCCAGGACTTCTGGCGCCGACAGGCACGAGCCCTCAAGGCCGCACTGTGAGACCGATCCGCCTCCACGACCGACACTGAAGGCGGACCGGCCTGCGGATCGCGGAGAAGGTTTCGCCACACCGGGAGGCGGCAGCAGGACCGGGCGGGAAGTGGTACTCGGACTCACGGCCCGCGGCGCGCGCGTGGCCGCCGTCGACCTCAGCGGGAGCAGCCCGGCCGTGACCGCGACGGCGTCTCCCGCGCCGGAGAGCAGGGAGACGGTGGTGGCGATCGCCTCCTGGTCGTCGAGCAACAGAGGCGGAGGGTTCTGCCCCGGACCGAGTCGGCAGCCACCGCCGACACCTTGGCCGGCATGCACCGGACAGCCGAGGTCCGCAGTTGTTCGGCATCACGCCGTACCGTGCGCGGACTGACCCCGAGCCGGTCGGCGAGTTCGGGGCCCGTCCGGACCTGGCGCTGCTGCAGCAGCCCGAGCAGGGTGGGCGCCCGCTCGGTCGTGCCCCGCTCATCACTCTTCGCCAACGCCATGTCACCCACCCTGCCAAAGACGGCGGACCGATCCTGTCCGCCATGGGTGTCAGGCTGCTTTCATGGACGCAAGCGAACTCCGTCTGAACCGGAGGCTGCGAGAGCAGTGGTATTCCCGCGGGAACCACCGGCTCCGAACCCGACTGGAAGGTCAGACCGCCGACGAGTACTGCTGGTCGCCGGTGCCGGACGCCTGGAGCTGCGGCCACTCATCAGCTCGACGTCCGGCCGGGGTGCGCTGTCTCGGCTACGCCGGGCTCCGGGTCCTGGACAGACCGAAGGAGCCCTTCCCCGAGATAGTCATGGCAGATCTCGTACTGCACATCCACCGCGAGCCGATGGACCACCGGTCGGGGGTCTGCCTGCTGCGCGCCCTCTCCCCGCACGCGAAACCCGCTACGAACGGAGCAACCCGATGAGCCGTCACATCCAGGTCACCTTCGACGCCCACGACCCGCGGGCATTGTCGTCCTTCTGGCGCGACGTACTGGGCTACGTCCACCCCGGCCCGCCCGGGGTCGATCTGCCCGAGAACGCCGACCCGCTGGCCGCTTGGGACGACTTCCTCGCGCGGATCGGCGTACCGGAGGAGCAGCGCAACACTAGATCGGCCATCGAGGACCCGGACGGACACGGCCCACGGCTGTTCTTCCAGCAGGTGCCGGAGGACAAGGTCGCCAAGAACCGCGTCCATCTCGACGTCCGTGCGGCTCCTGGACTGGAGGGAGAGGAGCGGATGGCGGCACTGGAGGCCGAATGCGAGCGGCTCGTCGCGCTGGGAGCGACGCGGGTACGTCGCCACGAGCCCGCTCCCCCGATGAGCGCCGGCTTCGTCGTGATGACCGACCCGGAGGGCAACGAGTTCTGCTTGGACTGACCCAGCTCAGTTGCGGTCGCTCCCACCCGGTCGATGGCTTCCAGCGACCGGCCTGCCTACTGACCGCCTTTGACCGGGTGCTGAGGACCGCCCTCGTCCCCCGAAGCACTGCGCGCGGCCCGCATCGACTACGCGCCGCACGGGTGCAACGGCCCCGGGGGGCGGGCTTTCACTGAGACCGGTGCGAGATCGCCGGAAAGCCGGGCTCTTCGGCCGACGCGCTGCGCGGGGTGCGCCGGGGCCAACAAGCCGACACCCACCAGAATTTGCCCGGTTTTCAGGGCTGACGGCGGCGCCGGGCCCGCCGCGCGCTGCGCCGATGTCGATCATCAGTGCATGGCCGTGGCTGGGCAGTTCCTTGTTCTCGGTGCCGACGGCCTCGTTGTGCGCCTGCTCCTTGTACGAGGGCGATCGCCACGGACCCTGTCGAGAGGCCCCGGCCCGCGATCAACTGTCAGTGCCTCATGAGACAGTCTGACCCGAGCCGGGCACTGTGGAAGGGGATGTATGAAGGCGATGCCTGAAATTGTCGGGCGGGGTGAATTCGACGCTCTGGTCGTCAGGACCGACTACGGCGACGAAGCCGCGTGGCAGGCGGTGGCGGCGGAACTGGCACAACCATGGGGAGACGACGGTGAGTTCGAAGCCTCCGTGCACCTCATCGACGATCCGGCCTGGGCCGATCTCGGGCCCGATGAGGTCCTCAACGCGGCGCGGCGGGACGAGAACCTGAGCGTGGTGTTTCTCGCGGACCGGGTGACGATGCAGTCGGTCCATCATGCGTTGTTGGCCCTCGACATCGCCGAGGAGGAAGACGAAGACCTGGACCCGAAGTACTACCAGGCGATCATCGACTCTCCGCAACCTCGCGAATTCCGGACCGTTCCCGCAGGCGTCCACGACGTGCACGCGAATCTGTCGATCGCCAACATGGACTTCGCGGAGTTCGCAGAGGCAGCGTCCGCCGATCCCGACCGGACCTATCGGTCCTTCTGAGCGTGCGGTCTGGGTAGGACGCCAGGCCCTCGGTTCGTTCGTGGTCGCGGGGCTGGCGAGTCTACGTCAGCTACGGTCGAGCGCGGGGATCCACGCGTGCCGCAGGTGCCGCACCCGAGGCACCTGCGGGGGCAGACGAACGGGCTCGGTGCCCCGGGTGTCACCAGCGCACGTGCCCGGGGACCCGGGTCACTCCGGCGGCCGGCAGCCGCTGGAGCACGGGGGTGAACGGCTGCTCGTATCCGTATGTCTGAGCCAGTTCCGGTTCTCGCAGCCGGAGTACGTCCAGCAGGAGCGTCCGGTCCCCCACCCGGTCGCAGCCCAAGAGGCTGAGCCGTTCCAGATCCGGGAAGGCGCCGATCCCGCTGATGTCGGTCAGGCCGCTGTGCCGCAGGTCCAACGTGGTCAGGGCGGTGAGCCGCTCCAGCAGGGGAAACTCATGCAGTTCCGCAGCCGCGGTTCGGTGCGCCCCTCACGGGTGAAAGCGGATGCGAGGAGGAGTTCACAGAAGTGGTCCGGGTCGGCGGCGCGGGGCAGTTCGCGCAGGAGGAGGTCGCTGGAGCAGGCGGCGGGCGCGAGACGGGCGGCGAGGTCGAGGGTGGCCCCGTCGTCGTCAACGGTGGGTAGTTCGCGTGTCGCCTCGCGCGCGCGTGCGGGGGTTGCGACGGCGAACAAGCCGCCCAGTTGTGCCCACAAGGCGGGATTGTTGCTGAAGGCGCGACGGCGGGGTCCTGGTTCAGGACGGTGGTGATGGCACGCGTCGCCAACATCCTGGCGCCCCGTGCAAAGGACGGTCGGCCCCGGCACCCCCAGGCTTGTACCCGAGGGGGAGGCGGGGCCGGTGTGATGTGACCGGCCCCGGCCGCTCCGCGCCGTTCTCACCGACAGGAAACGGGGTAACAATGCGTCCCAGATCCACTTCCGGCACAACACCTTCCGGACGAGTGGGCCGAGGCCTGGCGTTGGCCGGGCTGACCGCCGCGCTCGCCGTCACGCTCACCGGTGTCGCACCGGTGGCCCAGGCCGCCACCTACAGTTGCGGCGGCCAGTACTACCTCTACAACCAGTACAACGCCTACTACGGCGTGACCGTCGCGAAGTACGCCGAGTACGGCTACTCCACAACCGTCACGTACGTCCCGACGTACAACGCCTTCAGCACACAGACGGTCGAGGCCCAGTGCCTCCTCAAGGACGTCGGCTACGGCCTCACGGCCGACGGCGTCTACGGATCGATCACCAAGTCCGCGGTCGCGGACTTCCAGCAGGACATGGATCTCCCTGTCGACGGGGTCATGGGCCCTCAGACATGGCCGATCCTCCGGATAGCCGCTTCCGACTGACGGCAAGAGCCGCACGGAGTCCACCCGCTGTCGTCAGCCGGACCGGACACCGGTTCTGCGCGCTCGCCTCCGTCTCGGTGACGAAGGTCGGGCCGGATAGCGCCGACTCCGTCATCGGCGGAGTACCGAGAATGCTGAGCGCCGTTTGGTGGCACCCGCCGCCTACGGCGCTCAGCCCGTGCAGACGCCGTCACGCGCGCAGAAGTGGCCCAGTGCGCCTGCTGGTCGACGCCGTCTCGAACCGAAAGCCTGGCCGGCCGCGGTGACGACGGCCGTGACCACCGGTCGGATGAGGGTCGCCGTTCGAGAGCTTTCCCGGCACTCGCTGAGGGACATTCCGTAGGCGGCGCGGAAGGCGCGGCTGAAGTGCGCGGGGTCGCCGGATCCACGCGGCCACCGTCGCGCCCTGCTGCTGGAGGATCCGGTAGAGCCGGCGAGGCAGGTACCCCGATACGCGCCCTCTGCCAGGCCCGGCGGACTCTGTGAGATGTCATGCGTCGTCATGGCCGGTCCGACGAACCGGGTTGTCGGACAGGGCGATACGGGCGGTGATGCGTTTGCCGACCGGTTGCCGCTCGGTGTAGAGGTCCACGGTGACGGCTTCGACGATCTCCAGTCCGTGCTGGCCGATCCTGCCGGGATCGGCACCCCGGGCCGCGGGCACGGTGGGTTCGCTGTCCCACACGACGACGTCCACGGCGTGGGCGTCGATGCGCAGTTCCATCAGTACGGGGCCGGGAGCGTACTTGAGCGCGTTGGTGACCAGTTCGCTGACCACCAGCCGGGTGAGGTCCTTCACGCGATCGGATACCGGCAGGTGATGGACGGCGTGGGCCCGGTCGAGGAAGGCGATGGCGTGGTGACGGGCGTCGGCGATGCAGCCGCCGCTTCCGTCCAGGGCGTAGCCGGCGCGCATCAGCTGATCATTCTTCGGCCCGGTACAGCCGTCACCGTCGGCTTGGGATCCCACGTGTCGCCCTCACTCCCCCCTTCACGAACGCCAGTACCCGCGACGGCATCGTGCATGCCACCGGGGGTTTCGTTCGGCGCCGCCCACCAGTGTGCATCCGAACGTCACAGTGGGGCAGAATCGTTCGCGTACACCCTGCACGGGCCGGCCCAAGCGCAGTTGAGGAGACGGTGGCTGACAACCAGAAGCCCCACCAACCCGGTCGGCTCTCCGTCGAGTGCGAAGTGGTCGACGGCATCCGTGTCGTGACCGTGCGCGGCGAGATCGACCACGACGTCAAGGACGTCCTCAGCGAGGCCCTGCTGTCCGAGGGAGGCACGGTGGCGCCGCGGCGGATCGTGGTGGACCTCAGCGCTGTGACCTTCATGGACTCCAGTGGCATCAACGTCTTCGTCGCCGCCTACCAGCAGATGAGTGATGCGCGGGGGTGGCTGCGGATCGCCGGCGCCCAGGAATCCGTCCTGCGTGTCCTGACCCTGGTCGGCGTCGACGCGTTTGTTCCGTGCCACCCCACACTTGAGCAGGCCCTGCGAACCTGACCGTGCCACTCGGGCTGGTCGGAGCCTCCGCCCGACACGAGCGGCCCTGCACCGCAGCGTCCAGACCGCCGGGGCCGGCGTGGGACAGGTGGCGCCCGTGGGCCCGGGGTGACCGAATGCCCCCTTGCCCGGACCCGTGGGGCTGCGTCACTGTCGTGGGGCACGGCCGCCCCACCCGATGACCGACCACCATCGGAGACTTCCCATGCTGCGGGTGCACTTCACGCCCGAAGACCTCGCACGCGTCCGCGTCGCCGCCGCCCCCGACCCGCTGTGGGAACTCACCAACAGCGTCCAGGTTCTGGCCACCGACGAGAGTGCCCTCGCGTACGGGGAGTGGCGACGCCTCGTCCGGCCGGGGCGGGGCCCGGCCGACGTGCTCCTGGCCGGGCTGATGCCGTCACGTGGTTACGCACCCGACTTCTTCACCCCCGCCCTGAGTGGCTCCCCCGACCTGGACAGCGCGATCGACACGGTCCTGAGCACGCCCCGGGCGGTCCTGCGTGAGGATCTGGCCAGCCTGGCCTCCTCCACCGAGCGATCGCACCCATTGCCTGCCGTGACCCGCGCCCTGGCCGACGGCGACGCGAACGCCCTGCGTCACCTCGGCACCGCGCTGCACACGTACCACCGGCGGGCACTCGCCCCGCACTGGCCGCACATCCGGGCGCAGGTGAACGCCGATGTGGCCGTACGCAGCCGGGCGGTTCTCGACGGCGGCGCGGACGGGCTTCTCACGAGCTTCGCTCCCCTGCTGCGCTGGCGGCCTCCCGTGCTGGAGGCCGCCTACCCGGTCGACCGCGACGTGCGGCTCGGCGGGCGTGGACTGCTGCTCCAGCCGTCCTTCTTCTGCCACCAACGGCCCGTCATGCTCGCCGAACTGCACGCCGACCTGACCCCGGTCCTGGTCCATCCGATCCAGCACACCCCCGACTGGGCGGGGGCCCGCGGTGCCTGCGGACAGGGTGCCGAACTGGCCGCCCTGCTCGGGCGGACCAGGGCGGCGATCCTGGAGGACGTCGTGACCGGCCGTACGACGGGTGAACTCGCGCGGCGGTTCGGGATCTCCGCGGCGGCGGCCAGTCAGCACACCGCGGTACTGCGCCGGGCGGGTCTGCTGCTGAGCATGCGCCGGAACAAGTACGTGGTGCACACGATCACGCCCACCGGCCTGGCCCTGCTCGCAGGTGTCCCGGCATCCCGCCCGACCACCGACCGCTGACACGCGCCTCTCGTTTAAGGCACGCCTTCAAGGTGTGGTGACAGTGTGGCGGCGGCCGACAGCCTGGTCTCGCGGGGCCGCACCAGGCCCCCGAGGCCCACCCGTGTGCCGCATCCTGAGAGGAACCACACCATGCCCAGCAACCGCTCCGTGCTCGCCACGATCGGCGCCCTGGTCTGCCTGCTGGCGGCCGTGTTCGCCGCGGCTCCGGCCCAAGCCGCCGTGTCCGTGGGCGACGGCCCCGGCGGGCGGGTGGTGATCCTGCCGTCGGCGCCTTCCGGCGCTTCGGCGGTGCCCGCCAGGTCCGCCGCCGTCAGCACGCCCACGTCCTCTCCGGCCGTCCGTACGTCGCACATTCAGCCGGGTGCCTCCTACACCTGCGCCAGCGGCAACCTCTGTGCCGTCGTCTGGGACGCGACCACGTCCGACTACAAGGTCTTCTTCTTCTACTCCTGCAACAGGTACTCCCTGTCCGGCTGGGACGGCACCGGCACCTACTACGACGCCCAGACCGGTGGCGTGACCTCGTACTTCTACGGCCAGAGCGGCAACGTCCTGAAGTCGTTCACCCCGGACTCCACCAACCACACCTACAACTGGACTCCCGTCTGGTCCATCCGCAACTGCTGACCGCACGATGACGAAGGCCCCGGTACCACCGTGAGGGAGCGGTGCCGGGGCTTTCGTGCTGCGGCATCGTCAGCCTGGGGACCGTACGCCGCGGGTGGGTCCTACCGGTGGCCACGCAGGCGTGCACGCAGGAGATTGGGGTCGGTGGCCGTGGTGTAGGCGGCGCTGAGTACGTACACGTCGTTGCCGCGCAGCGCCACGGAGGTGGGGTTCTGAAGTCCGTCGGTGGCGTTCAGAACGGTCGTGACCGTGCCGTCGGGCCGGATGCGTACGACGGTGTTGGGGGCATTGAGGGTGGCGAGGATCTCGTCTCCGCGGCCGGTGAAGGCGAAGTCGTCGATTCCGGCCAGGCCCGATGCCTTGACCTGCGGTGTTCCCGCGCGGTTTCCGGGGCGGAGCGGTATGCGCAGGACGGTGCCCTGGTCCAGGTTGGTCACCCACAGCGCCCCGCGGTGCACTTTGGCGCCGTTGGCTCCGAGGAAGCCCGCCGAGGCGAGTTCGGGGGCGGTGGACCATGCGCGGGGTGTGCCGCCGGTGACGGGGACGGTCCATACCGTGCCGAGTACCGAGTCGGTGATGTAGAGCTGTTCGCTGTGCTCGTCCAGTGCCAGCCCGTTGGGCAGACCGGTGGCGGGCAGTGCGGCGATGCGCTGCGGCGCCTGTCCGGAGCGCAGCCTCCACAGCCCCGTCAGGTCGGCCGTGCCGGTCGCGTACAGCACGTACACCGTGCCGTCCGAGGTGTGGACGATGCCGGTGACCAGGGGGAAGCCTAGGACCGGTGTGCCGACTCCGCCGTCGGCGGGTGCGGGCAGCGTCGCCAGGACCCGGACGGCGCCTCGGGGAGTGACCTGGGCGACCTGGCGGCTGGCGGCGAAGGTGACGGCGGCCGTGCCGTCGGACAGCAGGGTGATGTTCTCCGGCATCTGTCCGGCGGACAGGTCGAAGTGGGTGGCGACCCGTACGTCCGTCAGCGGTGCTCCGGCGGAAGTCGCGTTGGCGGGCGCAGCCGCTGTGAGGGTGGCCGCGGCCACCACGACTGCGGACATGATCAGTTCGATGCTTCGCTTGGACATGGTTCCTTCGTTGTTTTCGGGCAGGCGGCAGCCGCGGTTTCCCCGGCCGGGTGTTCCGGCGACAGGGGCGGCCCGGCGGTAGGACGCTCCGGTGGTTACGTACGGTGCGGGCGCCCCGGGTGATGAAGGGTTCGGCTCAGGGGGTGCGGGTCCCGGCGCCGGGGCGCGGCCGGCTCGGTTCCTTCGGGGCGGTGGTGTGGGCGAGCAGGGTCAGAGCTGTCGCGGACGGGGAGCCGGGGGCGGCCGTAGCCACCACCAGGGACGGTCCGGATCCTTGCGGGCTCTGCAGTGTCTGCTGAGTGACCACGAGTGTCCCGACCAGCGGGTGGCGCATTTCGTAGTCGGCGACATCGCAGGCCAGGATCCGGTGATCGGCCCACATCGCGGCGAACTCCGGGCTGCGCATGGTCAGTTCCCCGATCAGTCCGGCAAGCAGTGGATCGTCCGGGAAGCGGCCGGCCGTCAGGCGCAGACTGCCCACCACGGCCCGGGCCTTGGCGGGCCAGTCCGTGTAGAGGTCGCGGGTGTGCGCGTCGAGAAACACCAGCCTGGCCATGTTCGGCCGGCGGCCCGGTTCGTCGGGACTGTCCGGGTGGAGATGACCGGCGAACAGCCCGTGGCCCGGCCGGTTCCAGGCCAGGACATCGCTGCGACGGCCGACAACGACAGCGGGTGTGCCCTCGATGGCGGCCAGCAAGGCGCTCGTTGCCGGGGTGACGCGTTCGGCGGGTGGTCGGCCGACAGTCCTGGACCTCCTTGGTGCACGGGCCAGAGTGTGCAGATGGGCGCGCTCGGACTCGTCCAGTCGCAGGGCGCTCGCCACGGCGTCGAGCACCTCGCGCGAGGCGTTGCGTGACTGGCCCTGCTCCAGGCGGGTGTAGTAGGGCGCGCTGATGCCCGCGAGCATCGCGAGCTCCTCCCGCCGCAGCCCGGGCACCCGCCGCCGTTCACCGTAGGTCTCCAACCCGACGTCCTGGGGACGCAGTTGGCTACGGCGTGCCTGGAGGAAGTCGGCGAGGTGCCCCTGCTTGTTCATGGAACCGAGTATGCGGACCGGCGCCGACCCGCGCCTCACCCTGCTGGGGTAGGGATCGGACGGGTCCGGCTCGGACGAGTCCCGGACTTCGGAGAAGGCCGTGTTCCTCCTCACCGCCTCCGGCGAGCATCCACAGCACCGCCGTCTCCGGCTTCCCACACGCACCGGCCCGGCTCGGCGTGACTCCCTGGCCTCGACGAGATCCCGCTGAGCGGGGACACCCCGCAAGCGGCGCGCGGGGCGGCTTCAGTCCTCGCGCCCGACACCGCGATCGGGTGCGCTCATGTCCCCCGTCCCGGGCGTGCCGTCGGCGAGCCCGTAGCGCAGGTACACGATGCCCTTCGGCCCGGCGGCCGGCGGTTCCAGGAGGGTGATGTTCGTGGGCACGGCGCCACCGTCGAACACCTTCTTCCCGACGCCGAGCACGATCGGATGCACCCAGAGGTCGAGACGGTCGAAGAGCTTCTCCCGCAGGAGGGTCTGCACCAGGTCCAGGCTCCCGACGACCTTGATGTGCTCGTGCCGGTCGCGGATCTCGCGCACCGCGCCGACCAGATCGGGGCCGAGCTGCGTGGACCCGGCCCACGTGAGGTCGGCCCTGCCGCGGGAGGCGACGTACTTCGGGACGCTGTTGAAGAGCGTGGCGATCTCGTTGTCCTCGCCGCCCTTCTGGTGCGGCCAGTAGGCGGCGAAGATGTCATACGTCCGCCTGCCGAGCAGAAGGGCGTCCGTGCCCTCGTACGCGGCAGCGACCTGCGCCCCGGATACCTCGTCCAGCAGGGGTGCCTGCCAGCCGCCGAACGGAAACCCCGTCGGGTCCTCCTCGGGACCGCCGGGCGCCTGCCCGACGAGGTCGAGGGTTGCGAACAGCTCGATGTGGATGAGGCCCATCACGTACTCCCGATGAGTTGGTTGTCGCGGTCGGGAGGTAGACCTGTGGACCCCGCCGGACTCATCGCCGCGACGGCACCTGCTTCGAAATCGTCGACCGCCTCGCCCGGTGCATCGGTCACCACCCTGTCCTGCCGTGAGCGTCCTCGCGACTGCGGGGAGACGGATGCCCTGTGGTGTCTCCCTCCCTGGAGGGCGGTACCGGCCATTCCGATCTGCGGCGCCGGACCCCGTACAAGCGCTGCTGGGTCACCTTCGCGGGTGCGAGGGTGACCCGTTCGCCGGGGCAAGCGACCGGAGGGCTACTTGCGGGGAAGCGAGGTGTTGGTGATGGGGAGCCGCTTGGACGCGCCCGCCACGTAGAGGTCCGTCGGAGCAGTGCGCAGCATGAACGTGTCGTCGTAGCCACGGACACGCACCGACATCACGAAGAAGCCGTCTTCCTCGGCGGTCGTCTGCACGCGGTACTCGTTCTCCCAGTAGGTCTGAAGGAAGACCTCGGTGCCCTCGCGCTGGACGCCCTTGGGGAGAGTGACCTTGCCCTGAACGGTGAGGATGGTGCCCTTCTTCACCTTCTTCTTGTTGACCGTGTAGCTGAACGAGCTGGTCCTGGCCTTGGTGACCACGCTGGTGGCCGTGTAGTAGCCGTCCTGCGGGGTGTTGGGGTTGCCGTCCTCGTCGTAGGAGGCAGTGATCTGCACCTTGCGCTGGACGTTGAGCAGGCTGCTGCCGCTCACGTGGTCGATGTCGACGTCGGGGATGGTGAACTTCCCCTTGGCGTCGGTGACCGGCTTGCCCAGGTCCCGCGGATCGTAGTACGCGGGGTCGATCGGGTCGCCCCACGGGTTCCAGGTGGTGAAGCGGACGACCTCCTGGACGGTCACGGGGATATTGGGCACCGGGGTGCCGTCGGCCTTGGTGACGGTGCCGGTGACGTCGACGTGGCGGTGGTTGTAGTCGGTGCTGGTCGGGTTGGTCGTCACTGTCAGCACGTAGGCGCGGACGGGCGCGGCGTCCGAAGGTCTCGCCGAGGCGGCGGGTACGGACAGGGCGCCCACGGTGAGCAGGAGCGCGGCGGTGGTGGCGAGCCGCTTCGGCAGGGTCTTCCTGGGCACGGTTCAACTCCGAGTTCGGTCGGGACGAGAGGAGTCGCGCCGGGCGGCACCGGTTCCACCGAGGCGCAGATGTGCGACACATCAGGTTCGACCGGCGAGGTGAGGTGAGAGTTGTACCTGTGCGTTCACTGTTACACGGCTGTGGCAGGAAGCTGCTCGGCGGGGTTGCGGATGCAGGTTGACCATCGGCTGCGCGCCGCCCTGACGCACCAGCGCTCATGGTTCGCTCGCCCGCCGGGACGCCCTCACCTCACCGGGAGGCGGGAGCGGGCAACTTCGACCGGTCTGCCGCGATGCCGTGCCAGTCCAGGATCAGGACCGTGGCGTCGTCCTTGAGGCTTCCGTGGCAGGCGTCGAGGACCGCGGCGGTCAGGCTCCGGACGGCTTCGCGCGGGTGCATCTCGCGCGTGTCACGCACGACCGCGGCCAGGTCGACAGCCGCGGCACCGCGCTCCTGCATTCCGTCGGTGAGCAGGACGAGACGGTCTCCCGGACACAGTTGCAGCTCCTGCAGGCGGTAGGAGCTGGGGGCGACCACGCCGAAGGGCAGGTTGACGGCGAGTTCCAGCTCTTCCACGGCACCGCCGCGCAGCCGCAGCGGCCGGGGATGACCGGCGTTGACCAGTCCGCACAGGCCTGTGCGGAGGTCGACGCACAGCAACTGTCCGGTGGCCAGGCCACGGCTGTGGCTCAGCAGGGCCTCGTGGGCGTGCCGGGCCTGCTCGACGGCGTCGCAGCCGCTGCGGCGGGACCGCCGCAGCGCACCGACCAGCAAGGTGGCCAACAGGGCGGAGTCCGTGTCGTGGCCCATGGCATCGGTGATCGACAGGTGCAGGGTGTCGCGGTCGAGCGTGTAGTCGTAGGTGTCGCCACCGATGTCGTCGGCCGGGACCAGACCGGCGGCCAGGGTGAACTGTTCCGCCTCGCAGCAGGGGGCCGAGGGAAGGAGCTGGTGCTGGATCTCCGCGGCCAGGCTGAGCTTGGTGGTGCGCCTGCCCAGGTGGTACAGGTCGGTGAAGCGACGGTCGGTGACGATGATGTAGGCCAACGCGTGTGCGGCGTCACGGACCTGGTTCAGCACGGTGTCGTCCGCCGACTGGAGACTCAGTTCCAGAACACCGATGCAGTCGCCGCGGTTGGTGACCGGCGTGATGACGTTCAGTCCGCCCTGGGCGTCCGTTTCCACATGCTGGCGTTGGCTCCGCAGCACTCCGTCGTAGACGCTGCCCTGCAGATCGATCGGCCCGGTGTCGTCGGCACCCTCGTCGCCGGCCGCGGCGAGCCGAATCAGCCGCTGGCCGATCAGGTCGACGAACAGGAAAGACACCCGCTCGGCACCGAACCGCTTCTGCAGGTCGTGTGCCACCACGTCGACCGACTCACCGGGCGGGGCCGCTTCCGCAGCGGCCAGCAACTCGCCCAGTTCCAGATCTTCACCCTTCACGACAACCTCCTGTCTGCTGCCGCAACTTCTTCCCCGAGTCTGCGCAACATCACCTGCGTCATTGATTTTGCCTGGTCAGAGCGGTGGCCGGATCGATACGAGCAGCACCCGGACGCCCGTCAGGCGGCGTCCGTGGGCAGTCGCGTGGAGTGCCCGCCCACTCGCGCTCGCGACGGTGTCCGCCGACCCGACGCCAGCCGTACCCCCAACCCCACGCACCGGGAGGAGATCGTCGCGGTCCCCCTGCGCCGGTCCACCGAGTGGGCGGTGGCGCCGCCGGTCGGCCGCCCCAACCCTCCTACGCCATCTGCGACTCCGGCCCTACCGGCACGGGCTCGGTCCCGACGACCGGGTGGTCCGGTAGACGCGGTTCCTCCTCGCGTGCGTGCCACGCCCGGAGCCGGCGCGACCCTCGCCCGCTCCCCGCCGCATGGGCGCCGTATGGCCGCCGTCACGGTGTCCGACCCGGCTGGCACCGGTCTGCGGCCGGCCTCGGCCCCGCGCGGCCGCAATCCGCGCCCTGCGCTCTGAGTACCGAGAGCGGTGTACGTCCTGGTCCCGTGCTTCCCTGGGCAGAGCGCACGCCTGAGCGCACTGGTCCGCCGGTTGTGGTGGCTCATCGCGCTTTTCGGGGCGGGGTGAAGACGTAGAGGTCGAGGATGTCGGGACGGGGCGCGATGCCGGGGCCGCCGGCCTGTACCCAGTCGACGATGTCCTCGGTGGCGTCGGGGTCGTTGACGAGGCCGAGCCAGACCGGGCGGGCTCCGGCGGCTCGTGCGGCGGCGGAGGGCTGGACGACGATCACGTTGGCCTGGTCGCACACATCGAGGCAGGCCGCGATGCGCACGGGGGCGTTCTCGGCCAGGCGCGCGGTCTGCTGGGCATGATCGACTCCGGTCACTTTCGGGCTTCCGCAACAGCAGTCCCGGCAGACCACGATGCGGCACGGCGCCGCTTGGGCAGGGATCCGCTCCGTACGGCCTTCCTCAGGTCGCTGCCGAGACGTCATTCGTCGTACTCCTCTCGCGGGGAGATCCGTTACGGGTGGCCGGCCGCAGGAAACGGATCACGGGGTGGCCGGGGTCGTAAGTGACTTCGGCGCGGACGCCGTAGACCTGCTCGATGAGTGCGGGGGTGAGCACCTCGGCCGGGGTGCCTTCGGCGACGGCGCGGCCGTCACGCAGGACGAGCAGGCGGTCGCAGTACATCGCGGCGAGGTTGAGGTCGTGCAGGGCGACCACCGTGGTGACGGGCAGGCTCACGACGAGGTCCAGCAGGTCGAGCTGGTGCTGAATGTCCAGGTGGTTGGTGGGTTCGTCGAGGAGGAGTTCCCGGGGTTGCTGGGCGAGAGCGCGGGCGATCTGGGCGCGTTGGCGTTCGCCGCCGGACAGGGTGTGCCAGGACCGGCCGGCGAGTTCGGCCAGTCCGGTGCGTGCCAGGGCTTCGGCGACGGCCCCGGTGTCTGCGGCGGTGGCCGGTGTCCAGGCGCGGCGGTGCGGTATGCGGCCCAGAGCGACGACGTCCCGGACGGTCAGTTCGGTCTGGGTGTGGGCGTGCTGCTCGACGGTGGCGATACGGCGGGCCGTGGCCCGGCGGCCGGCCTCCGGGAGTGGGCGCCCGTCCAGGGTGACGACCCCGGCAGTGGGTGCGAGGGTCCCGGCGAGGAGCCTCAACAGGGTTGACTTCCCTGAGCCGTTGGGGCCGAGGAGGCCGACGGTCTCACCGGGTCCCAGAGTGAGGGTGATGCCGTCGACGACCGCCTTGTCGGCGATGCGCCGCACGACGCGGTCGGCGTGGAGGCCGGTCATCCCTTCCTCCGTCCGCGGTAGAGCACGGCCACGAAAGCCGGCACGCCGATCAGAGACGTCACCACACCCACCGGGATCTCCTGGGGGTCGAGGACGGTACGGGCGACGGTGTCCACCCACACCAGGAAGACCGCTCCGGTCAGCGCCGTGACGGGCAGGAGACGGGCGTGCCCGGAACCGGTGAGCGACCGTGTCACGTGGGGCAGGACCAGGCCGACGAAGCCGATGGCGCCGGCGCAGCTGACCAGGGCCGCGGTGAGCAGCGCGGTCACGCACAGCAGGATCAGCCGGGTGCGGGCGACCCTGACCCCGAGCGAGGCGGCGGCCTCCTCGCCGAAGGCGAACGCGTCCAGGGTGCGGGCGTGGCCGAGGCAGACCAGGAGGACGACAGCCAGGACGGCCGTGCAGAGCAGCACCTGGCTCCAGTCGGCGCCCGTGAGGGAGCCCAGCAGCCAGAAGAGCACGCCCCGGGTGGTCTCGGCGTCGGCGGAGGTCAGCACGATGAACGAGGTCAGCGCGGAGAACAGCTGCATGGCCGCGACCCCGGACAGCACGACCCGGTCGACGCTGTCGCCGAGGGTGTGGCTGAGCAGCAGCACCAGCGCGAAGGAGAGCAGCGCGCCCAGGAAGGCACCCGCCGACATGGACACGACTCCCCCGCCCACCCCCAGCACGACGACGGCGACCGCTCCCGTGGACGCGCCCGAGGAGACGCCGAGCACGAACGGATCGGCCAGCGGGTTGCGCAGCAGCGACTGCATGACGGCCCCGCACACGGCGAGCCCGGCCCCGCACACGGCGGCGAGCAGGGTCCGGGGCATGCGCAGGTTCCACACGATGCCGTCGCGCAGCGGCGCCAACGTGCTCTCGCCGAAGCCCAGATGGGCCGCGACGGACGCCCACACGTCGCCCGTGGAGATGTCGGCGGGCCCGATCGTCACGGCGACGGCGACCGACGCGAGCAGCGCGACCAGCCCGCCGCCGGTCAACAGCAGGAGACGGGTGCTCACTTGGCGAGCCCGAAGTCGCGCAGTCCGGCGGCGACCTGCTCGATCCCTTCGACCGTGCGGATGGACGGGTTCATCGCCTGCCCGCTGAGCAGGACGTACCGCTTCTTCTTCACGGCGGTCAGGTTGCGGGTGGCGGGGTTCGTCTCCAGGAATCGGATCTTGGCCTCGGCGGTCTCCGCGGTCTGCTGTTTGCGGGTCAGGTCGCCGATCACGATGACGTCGGGGTCACGGTCGGCGACGGTCTCCCAGCTGATCTGGGGCCACTCGTCGTGGGTGTCGGCGAAGGCGTTCCTGGCGCCGACCGCACGGGTGACGGCGCCCGGCGCGCCGCAGCAGCCGGCCAGGTACGGCGACTGGGAGTTGGCGAACCAGTACATGAGGGAGACGTCGGAGGCGTGCAGCCCGGCGGTCGCCCTGCGCACTCGTTCCTCCAGCTCGGCGACGAGTGCCCCTCCGCGCTTCTCGACGCCGAACGCCCGTGCCAGGTCGCGTATTTCGCCGTACACGGCGTCGAGCGTGAGCGGTGTGGCGCGCGATCCGTCGCCACCGCTGTCGTTGTCCTTGCCCGTCGAGCAGTCGGAGGGCGAGACGTACGTGGGCACGCCCAGCTTCTCGAACTGCGCGCGGGTGGCGACGCCGCCCTTGCCGAGGGTCGAGACGAACGACGCGGTGACGAAGTCGGGTTCGGCGTCCAGGACCCGCTCGAAGGAGGGCGCGTTGTCCGCGAGCCGGGGCACGGACGCGTTGGCCTTCTCCAGTCCCTTCATCACCGGGTCCGTCCAGGTCGCCGTCCCGGCCATGCGGTCGGCGAGACCGAGGGAGAGCAGGATCTCCGTGGTGCCCTGGTTCAGGGAGACGGCCCGCTTCGGGGCCGACGTCAGGGTGATCTTGTGGCCGCAGTTGTCGATGGTCACCGGGTAGCCCGCGTCGGCGGACCTCCCGGGGCTCTCGGTGCCGCTCCTCGACCCGCCACAGGCGGTGAGCAGCAGAGCGGACGTGAGCAGAAGCGCGGGGGTACGGAGCACGGGCATGCCTCAGGGGTCGGGGCTCGTACGCGGAGCCTGGCCTACGGACGTCCCTCCGCACGGAGTGCGGAGGTGCCAGCAGGTCTTCGGACTCGGGTTCGTCCGGACGAGGCGCCTTCCCGGTCTCCCAGTGGCGTTCTGTGCCCCGCCCGTCCCCCTCACCGCTGCGCGTCAGTTCCGGATTCGCACCGGATTCCCTGGCCTCGGATGTGGCTCGACTGGCCCGCTGAGGCTATCAAGCCCGCCGCACCGTCAGTTAGCGCGATCGCTCACCGGTTGCGGGTCACGGGCTACGGGCTACGGGCTACGGGCTACGGGCTACGGGCTACGGGCTACGGGGCCAACATGCGCGTCCCAGGCCGTCGGCTCGCCTTCGCGCGGCAGAAGA
Organism: Streptomyces sp. NBC_01451; assembly: GCF_036227485.1. NCBI lineage: Bacteria > Bacillati > Actinomycetota > Actinomycetes > Kitasatosporales > Streptomycetaceae > Streptomyces > Streptomyces sp. NBC_01451. The sequence goes on along the minus strand of NZ_CP109479.1, from coordinate 9,315,866 downwards.
CCACCGAGACCGTCACCCTGGCCAAGACTCTGCCCCCGGGCACCGGTGCGACCACCGAGGAGACCGCCCAACTACTGCGTGCCGGTCTCAAGGCCCATCCCCGCCGAGCGTCTCCGGGTCAACGCGACTGGGGTCGGTCGAAGGGATCGTCAAATGTCACTGCAGATACACGTGAAGGCATAGGGGTGGGGTGAGGCGTCGTCATGGCCTCACCCCACCCCGGGTCTTACCTGTGTCAGCGCCTGCGCCCAGACCAGCCGCTCCCGACTCCCGCGACCTGCAGGGCCAGGAGCATCAGGCCGAGAAGCATGACGTTCGTGGAAGAGAAGACATCGTTCGTCGAGATCTCGGCAGCGTTGATCAGGAACGATATGAAGAACAGTACTGCCGCGGCTATACCAAGCATGGAGCGGTTCCTCTCGAAGGGTGAGATCCGTGTGCCCCGGTATCCCCTTCGTAGGCCTCAGGCGATGGTGGAAAAGGCCGCCCCTCAACTCATCCTGCTGAAAGGACAGTTCAACGGATCAGTGAACGATGACCCTGGCCCGGTCCGACCTGACGCAACCGCTTGAGTCACTACGGGCGGAAAACATCGAGCCGGCCGTCTCCGCGAGCCACAGAGGGCCGTTGGCCGCGACCACCCGCAGCGCGTCTCCGCACAGTCCCCCCGCGAGTCCTCCTGCGGAAGAAGACGCGGCCCCAGTCATTTGAAGGGCATGAGCGGTCACGGATATGGCATCATCCGACTTTTCGGAAGCTCCCTCGGCCAGTACAGGAACAACAAGGTTTCCGGCCGCCGACTCTACGTATGGTCCGGGCATCAACGAGGCACACGACACCTGAGCCTCGCAGTGACCAGGAGGAGATGCCGGTATCAGCAATGTGGAGATTTGCCTCAAGGAGATCATGGCCTCGATCGAGGGCTCGTTAGGGACTGCCCTGGTCGACTACACCAGCGGTATGGCGCTGGGCACTCTCGGGGGGAGCAAGGACCTCGACCTGACGGTTGCGGCGGCAGGCAACACTGACGTGATCCGGGCCAAGACCCGCACCATGGAACACCTCGGCCTCAAGGGCGAGATCGAGGACATCCTGATCACACTCGGCAGCCAGTACCACATCCTCCGGCCGCTCAAGGGTCGTGGCGGCAACGGGTTGTTCCTCTACCTCGTGCTCGACAAGAGGAAGTCGAACCTCGCGATGGCCCGCCATCAGCTCAAGAGCGTCGAGGCGCAACTGGACGTCTAGAAAACCGTGTTCTTCATGGCCTCGCACGTCCATGACTTGAAGATTTCTTCAACTGGGCACATGGGGATCAGCGCACATAGGGATCAGCTCAATCCCATGGGCGTGCGAGGCCGGATGCACGAGGATCGGTCCGCAAGAACGAACGCCTGCGGTGGCACGTAACAGGGCCACCGAGCCCGGATGCAGCCCGTCGAACGCGGCAGGGAGCGAGCGATTCACCATGCAGGTCCCCCTCTACCAGGCCAAGGCCGAGTTCTTCCGGATGCTCGGCCACCCGGTACGCATCCGGGTCCTGGAACTCCTACAGAACGGCCCCGTCCCCGTACGCGACCTGCTCAGCGAGATCGAGATCGAACCCTCCAATCTCTCCCAGCAACTGGCCGTACTGCGCCGCTCGGGGATCGTGGTGTCCATCCGGGAGGGCTCCACGGTCAGCTACGCCCTGGCCGGCGGCGACGTGGCCGAGCTTCTGCGCGCCGCCCGCCGGATCCTGACCGAACTGATCACCGGCCAGGGCGAGTTGCTCGCCGAACTCCGGCAGGCGGATCCCTTTCCGGCTCTCACTCCGGGCGGATCCGACCAACGCTCCTGATCCCCCGCTGGGCCCTGCCACGGCAGGCTCCGACGCTGCCGGCCAGCGGGCCGGACGCTCCGGCGCCGGTGTCGGCCAACTTCCCCAGGCCTGGCACAGCACGGTCGGCGGCAAAGCCCGAGGCGCCGGTCATGGAAGACCGGCGCCTCGGGGTCGGGGTGGGAAGGGAAGGTCAGCTCACGGAGCCGATGCGTTCGACGCGCTCGTCGACGCCGTTCCGGAGTTCACTGAGCGTCGTGCCGGGCGGGGCCGTCTTCGGCGTGGAGGAAGGCGGCTGTGTCTCGTCGGCGCAGGTCGTGCCCGAGGCCGGGACCTTGAGGTCCACCAGGTAGCCGATGACCGCGTCCGTCGCACAGGCACTGCGGCCGAACGCCGTGTGCCCCTCGGCCCGGAAGGTGAGCAGCGAGGCGTTGTCGAGCTGCCGGGACAGCGCCACGGCGTCCTGGTACGGGGTGTCCGGGTCACCGGTGGTACCGAGGACCAGGATCGGCGCCGAGCCCTTCGCCCGGTAGGAGCCGTCGTAGCGGCTGACGCGCTCGCCGGGCCACTGGACGCAGGCGGTGGCGTGCTGGTGGTCGTACGTGGGAGGGCCGTAGGCCATCGCCGGGCCGAGCAGCGGAGCCTCCTTCGCGAAGGCGGTGACGTTGCGCTTCAGCAGGCGCAGGCTGCGCGGGTAGTCCCGGTCGACGCACTCGACGGCCACGTTCGGGCCGAGGAAGTCGAAGCTGGCCGGGGACGGCGGACGCAGCAGGAAGGACGTGTTGTCCCGCAGTTGGGCCTTGCGCAGTGCGGCGCCGAACTCGGGCCAGATGACCTTGCCCTCGTTGATGTTGAACATCAGCCGGTAGACCAGTGTGTAGCCGTTGGCCTGGCCGCCGTTCGCGGTCGTCACGGGGTTGGCGTCCAGGTCGGCCTTCAGCTTCCCGAACGCCGCGCGCGGGTCTCCGTCGCCGAACCCGCAGGTGGCCTGATCGGCGGCGCACCAGTCGAGGAAGCGGCCCATCGCACCGTCCAGTGCCAGGTACTGCGGCCGGTCGTAGGCGTACGGGCGGTTGGCGTAGTGCACCGGGTCGTACGCGCCGTCGAGGGTCAGGGCGCGCACCCGCTTCGGGAACATGGCGGCGTAGACGGTTCCGATGTACGACCCGAACGACCGGCCGTAGTAGGTGAGTTGCTTCTCCCCGAGCGCCTCCCGCAGCAGGTCGATGTCCCGGGCGACGTATTCGGTGCCGATGTAGGGCAACAGCTCGCCCGTGTTGTCCACGCAGGCCTGGTCGAATTCGGCGGCCTGGCGCAGCGCCGGCTCGAAGGCGTCCGGGCCCGGCACGCCCTTCGCCTCCGTGACGGCCCGCGTGTACCTCGCGTCGTCGAAGCAGGTCAGTGCGGAACTGCGGCCAACGCCGCGGACGTCGTAGCCGAAGACGTCGAAGGAGTCGCGCAGTGCGGCCGGCAGATCCGCGTAGTTGTTCCGCACGAAGTCCACACCGGAGTTGCCGGGCCCTCCCGGCTGCATGAACAGAGTGCCCTTGCGCTTCGTCTGGTCCGCGGCCTTCTTCCGGACCACCGCAAGGGTGATGGTCTTGCCGCGCGGCTTGCGGTAGTCGAGCGGGACATCGGCGTTCGCACACTCGAAGCCGCCCTGGCAGTCGGTCCAGGCGAGCGACGGCACGGGCGGCTTCTGAGGAGTCTTCGACGAAGCCGCCACTTGGGTCGCCGTCCCTGTCGCGGCGGCCATGAGCGCTGCCAGTGCGGCTCCGACGGCCGTGAGGCGTCCGAAGCGTCTCGGTTTGCGACGTGGAGTGGTCATGTCTTCCTTCCCCCTGGGTCAATGTTCAGCCAAGCGCTCACTGAGCACGGTGAGTTCGGCTATATGAACAGACGGGTAAGAAGTGAGAACGGTGCCACGCCGACCAGCTTTTTCTTCATTCGTCCACGGTCCCCCGGTCGTTCCCGCCTCAGGGGGACTCGGGGTGGCTGCCGGGCCCGCTGGTACGGGCTGCCAACGGGGTGGGCGAAAGGGTGGTGCCCTCCTCACCGGGTTCCAGCAGGGTGTTGGCGGCGCCGACGACGAGCGGGTCGGGGGTACCGACGGCCTCGGGATCCTTGCTGGTGTAGTCGATGCGCCACAACAGGCTGCGCATGGCCTCCAGCCGGGCGCGGCGTTTGTCGTTGCTCTTGACGACGGTCCAGGCGGCCCGTTCGGTGTCAGTGGCGCGGAACATGTCGACCTTGGCCTCGGTGTAGTCGTCCCACTGGTCCAGCGAGGCCAGGTCGGTGGGTGACAGTTTCCACTGGCGCACCGGGTCGACCTGCCGGATGGCGAAGCGGGTGCGCTGCTCGGCGCGGGACACGGAGAACCAGAACTTGACCAGCAGGATGCCGTCGTCGACGAGCATCCGCTCGAAGGCCGGGCACTGTTCCAGGAACAGCTCGTGCTGGTCCTTCGAGCAGTAGCCCATCACGCGCTCCACACCGGCCCGGTTGTACCAGGAGCGGTCGAAGAAGACGATCTCTCCCGCTGTCGGCAGGTGTTGGACGTACCGCTGGAAGTACCACTGACCCGCCTCCTGCTCGGTGGGCCTGTCCAGGGCCACCACTCGTGCGCCGCGGGGGTTGAGCCGCTCGGTGAGGCGCTGGATGGTGCCGCCCTTGCCCGCCGCGTCGCGCCCTTCGCATACGACGACCACGCGTGCGCCGGTGTCCTTGACCCACCGCTGGAGTTTGAGCAGCTCGATCTGCAGCACACGCTTGAGCCGCTCGTACTCGTCGCGGCCGACCTTGTGGTCGTAGGGGTGGTTCTCGCGCCAGGTCTTGAGGGGGCGGCCTGTCCCGTCCAGCACGATCGGTCGCTCTTGTCGGCTGGTGTCCACGGTCAGACCGTCCAGCAGCCTGTCGTCCTGTTCACCGTTCATGACACCACTCCCCCATGATCCTGTGTACCGCGTACTGATGTGCGTGCCCTTCAACTGTCCGGGCAGGTTCCGGTGCCGAGCATGGCGCCGTCACCTGCCCCGGACAGCATGCCGATCGGCATGGCCCCGGTGGGGTCAGAAGGGCATGCGGCGGCGGGTGCGGCGGCCTGCCGAGCCACTGCGGCCCACGGCGCGGGAACTCGTGTGGAACGGCTTGCTGAACAGCCGGCCCAGGATGCCGGGCGCCTTGCCGCCGGCCCGCGCGCCGGCGCCGAGCGTGCGCTGCGTGCCGCGTTCGGGGTGGCGGGAGAGGCGCGGGACGAAGAAGGCCAGCACGGCCAGGACCACACACACTCCAACGACTGCGGCAATGATCATGAGTCGGCTCCTCTGTTCGGTCGGGAGAATCACGGGTGCCCCGTCACGATCCCTCTATGTATCCAGCCCCTTTCCTCGGCTCCTTCCGGTAGGTCGGCGACGGCCCGATCCACAAAGCCCGGGCGACAGAACCGGGCACCGGTTCACCGTCTGCGTACGGGGCCGCCGCTGGACTTCCATCCTCGGCGACCCGCCAGTAGGGAGACGTGGGTCACACACGTCCATGTCACAGGGCGTCGGGCTACCTCGTCTCAGGGGGTGTAGCCACTGACCACGACGCACGACGGAGGAGTACACGATGGACGCGCGACTCAACTACTTCACCAACCCGAACGCCGGCAAGGCCCTCAAGCACTTCATGTCGGCGGGCAGGGCGCTCAAGGAGTCCCCGCTGCCGGCCACGACGCAGGAGTTGGTGGCGCTGCGGGTGAGCCAGATCAACGGCTGCGCGGTCTGCATCGACATGCACACCAAGGACGCCGCCGCTGCCGGGGAGGCCCCGGTGCGGCTGAACCTGGTGGCGGCGTGGCGGGAGGCCACGGTCTTCACCGAGGCCGAACGCGTCGCGCTGGAGCTGGCGGAGCAGGGAACCCGTGTCGCGGACGCGGCCGACGGGGTCAGCGACGAGGTCTGGGCCCGTGCCGCCGCGCACTACGACGAGGAGCAGCTCATCGCCCTGGTGTTCCTCGTGTCCTTCATGAACACGGCGAACCGGTTGAACATCATCACCCGGCAGCCGGCCGGCGACTACGAGGTCGGACAGTTCCACTGAACAGCCATCGGCAACCGGCCCCGGAGGCGGCGTTCCGCGCCGCCGGCGGACCGGACGATCATCGGAAGATGCCCGCGCGAACCACTACGGCCGCGCGGGAGAACCGCGAGGGGGAGTCGGCGTGAGCAAGGTCGAGGAGTTCGAGGAGCTGCGGGCGCTGCTGTTCTCGATCGCCTACCGGATTCTGGGCAGCGTGGGTGAGGCCGAGGACGCGGTGCAGGAGACCTGGTTGCGCTTCGACGGCTCGACGACCCGGCCCACCTCGACGAGGGCCTTCCTGTCCGCCACGGTGACGCGTGTCTCGATCGATGTGCTGCGCTCCGCACGGGTGAGGCGGGAGGAGTACGTCGGGCCGTGGTTCCCCGAGCCGCTGCTCACCGATCCCTACCAGGATCCGGCACGCTCGGCGGAGCTGGCCGACTCGGTGTCGATGGCGGCGCTGCTGCTCCTGGAGCGGCTCAGTCCGCTGGAGCGGTCGGTGTTCGTGCTGCGGGAGGTGTTCGGCTTCGGCTTCGACGAGGTCGCCGCGGCGGTGGGGCGGTCGGAGCCGGCATGCCGGCAGCTGCTGGTACGGGCGCGGCGGCACATGCGGGCCGGACGGCCACGGTTCGCAGCGGACCGTCAGGAGCGGCAGGAACTGGCGACGCGGTTCTTCAACGCCCTCCGGGAGGGCGATCTGGCCGGCCTGCGGGATGTGCTGGCCGCCGACGTGTCGATGGTCGGGGACGGTGGCGGCAAGGCCCCGCAGCTGGCCAGGGCCGTCGTCGGTGCCGAGAACGTGGCCCGGCTGCTCGTCTCGGTCTTTCCCTGGATGGCCCGGATCGACGTGACCTTCGACCCGCACGAGGTCAACGGCCAGCCCGGAGCGGTCGTCCGTGACCGGGACGGCAAGGTGCTCCACATCCTGGCCCTCGATGTGCTCGACGGGCAGATCCAGACCATCCGCTCGGTGATCAACCCCGACAAGCTCGGCCATCTCGGGCCGGTCGCCGACGCCTGGGCTGTCGACCGCGAGGTGAGGCAGGCCCGTCGGCAGACGAAACGGCCTCGGGCCTGACGAGGGTCGGCCCGGGAGTCAACGGCGGAACCCCAGGTGAACGGCGGGCGCGCGGACTCCGGTGCGAGTTGGCCGGTGCCCGGGGTGGCCGCCGACGTCCGCGCGCCGGGCACAGGCCCCGGTTGGCAGGGGGGCCGGCTCCACGCCCCGGCACGTCGTCGGCCCTGAGCACCTCCCCCTGTCCTCTCCGGTCACGACACCGCCGCAGAACGTTCGGCGTGTGTCGTCTCACGGGGAACCAGGCAACTCTCCAGAAAGGCCAGGGCGCGCAAGTGGTACGAACGGGCGGCCCAGCCGAGGCTGATGTTGTGACCGGCGTCCGGCTGGCGGTCGACGGTGACGCGAGGGGCGGCGACGAACTGTGCGGCCAGGTCGGCCAGCGTGTCGGCGTCCTGCCGCCACCACGCATCGTGTTCGGCGAACGTCAGCCGTACGGGGACCCGTACGCGCGGCGCGACGGAGCGGAACAGCCCGGGCCTGCTCGCGAGTTCGGCGCGTTCCCGGGCGGGCATGTCCTCGGCCCGGGAACGTGCGCCCCGGAACGTGCCGGGCGGATAGAGGTTCAGCGGGCCCCAGTTCTTCGCGGACCGGCCCCGGTCGAGCAGGACCGACACCTCGTGCGGGTCGACGGCGTATTCGTGGCCGCAGCCGGAGATGTCGAGACCGAGCAGAAGGGGTGGGGTGTGGTCGGCGGCTGTCGCCAACGCCACGTTGCCGCCGTAGGAGTGCCCGAGCAGGAAGCAGCCGGATCCCGTGGCGAACCGGGAGGACAGGTCGTCCAGGGCGGCGCGCAGCGCGGCGGCCTGGTCCATCAGGCCCAGCCCGTGGGGCAGTTGGGCGGCGGAGAGCCGGTAGCCCGGGCGGTCCACGGCGACGACGGTGTAGCCGAGGGCGGCCCCCAGCGTCATGAGGGACAGCTGGGGGTGGGCCCGGCCGTCGAAGTAGTCGGCGTTCGTACCGCTGTTGTGGACGGCGACCACGACGGCCCGGGCGGGTGTACCGACGGGTTCGCTGATCAGTGCGGACAGGGGGACGCCCGCGCCGTCCAGGGTGATCCGGCGTACGCCCCACGATGACGACGTCCCGGACTGCAGGAACGCCTCCGTCGGCTTCGGCTTCGCCCTCCACTGCACCGGCGGACGAGAACGACGGAGGTGGCCACCCGCGGAGATGCGCACCACGGACGGCCACTCACCTCCCTGGCTGTGCCGCGTGTCCCCGCCGGACCCTCGCTCCGCGCCCTGCTGGCCGGGGTGCCCCTCCCCGCCCTCTCCGCCGTCGGCGTCGTCGCCCGAGACACATCGGCGGATCTCCTCGGAGGTGGCCACGGCCGACAGAGCCGGCGCGGAGTTCAGGATGGCGGACTGCAGGTCCCTCAGGTGCGTGGAGGGTTCTATCCCCACCTGCTCCATCACTTCGGAGTAGAAGGTCCGGTAGCTGCTGAGCGCCTCGGCGACCTGACCTGCCCGGTACAGCGCGATCATCCGCTGGTACTGCAGTGTCTCGTTCAGGGGATGCAGGGCGGCCAGCGCGTTCAGTTCGGGGATGAGATGCAGATCGGCGCCCTGTCCGAGGCAGGCGTCCAGGCGCAGGATCTGCGCGGAGAGGCGCACCTCCTCCAGCTTGACCGCGTAGGCGTCCAGGACCGATCCGCGCCGGACGTCGACGAGTACGTTGCCGCGCCACAGTGCGAGTGCCTCGCCCAGCAGTTCGGCCGCCTCCGCGTTCTTTCCGTTTCGCATGTACTGGTGCCCGGTCTCGACAGAACCGGTGAATTCCTCGAAGTCCTTCCGCATGGACTGCGGTGCGCTGAAAAGATATCCACCGTCGTAGGTCACGATGAAACCTTCGACACCGTTGGATTCACGCCCCGCGCCGACGGCCTCCGACCGCGCCTCCCTCAGTATCTTGCGCAGCTGCAGAATATAGGTCTGCAGGGTGGTGGACAGACTCTTCGGGGGCACACCCGTCCAGACTTCCTCGACGATCTCGGAGACCGTCACAACGGTGTTCGCCCGAATGGCCAGCAGCGTGAATATCTGTCGAAGTTTCGGTGCGGAGGGAACCACGGATTTCCCACCCACACGCATTTCGAGCGCCCCGAGAACATTCAGCTCCACCAGCATCCCCCATCCTCCCCAGGATCGCCGCCTCTCCCCAAGGCGACGGGATTACTATACCGAGCCGCACAACCCGGAAAGAGTAGGGAATACAGGGGGTACGCGAGGGGTACCCCCTCCCACAGAACTATCGAGAACCGGACAAATTGGGGATTACATTCCGTCTGAATTTTACTCCGACTTGACCTGCCAATCCGGGCGCGAACGCTGCCATTGCAAAGAGGGTCGAATACACGCCAGACAATGACCGAAAGGAAGGGAACCTTACAGTCCCCGGGTGTCAGTACGTCGTCGCGGACTGCTGCAGCTGAGCCGCCAGCGACACCAGCAGTGCCTCGTCCGCGTACCGCGCGCCCAGCATCACACCGATCGGCAGACGCCCGGCGTTCCGGCTGAGCGGGACGGTGATCGACGGCATGCCGGTGAGGTTGTAGACCCCGGTGTACGGCATGAACGCGGTCATCCTGGCGAACTCGGCCGCCGGATCGGCGTCGTCGCGCAACTCCCCGATCCGCACCGGCGGTTCGGCCAGCGCCGGGGAGAGGAGCACGTCGTAGGTGGCGAAGAGCAGGTCCGTGAGCATCTGCCCCAGGCCCCGGAAGGTGGCGAGCGCCGTGTGGTACTCCCGGGCGGACACCCCGGCGGCGACCTCCCTGAGCCAGGCCGTGAACGGCATCAGCTCACCCTCACGGCCCGGTTCCACGTCGTACGACGCCGCCTCCACCGACCAGACCCGGGTGAACGCCTCCACGACACCCCCGTCGGGGGGCATCTCCAGCTCCTCCACCTCGTGGCCCAGCGCGGACAGGGCGGCGGCGGTGTTGTCGACGGCCTCCTCGCAGTCGGGGTGCAGTACCGCGCCGGGCACCATGGGCTGCTTCAGCACCGCGACCCGCACGACACGGGGATCCCGGCGTGCGTGCTCCAGCAGGGACACGCCCCCGGGGTGCGCCGGCGCGGTGTACACATCGCCCGGCATCGGTCCCGCCATCACGTCGACGAGCGCCGCCGCGTCGGCCACCGTACGGGCCAGTGCGCCGTGCACCGACAGTCCCGTGACGTCGGGGCGCCAGGGTCCGTTGCTGATACGGCCCCGGCTCGGCTTCAGTCCGACCAGGCCGCAGACGGACGCCGGGATGCGTACCGAGCCGCCGGCGTCGGTGCCGTGCGCGAGCGGGGCGAGGCCCGCCGCGACGGCCGCCGCCGCGCCGCCGCTGGAACCGCCGGGCGACCGCCCGGGGTTCAGCGGATGGCGGGTCGGCGGCCCCAGCCTGTTCTCGGTGTAGCAGGGCAGCCCGAACTCGGCGGTGTTGGTCTTGCCCAGCATGACCGTGCCGGCCTCCCGCAGCCGGGCGGCCACATGGTCGTCGGTGTCGCTGACGTGGTCGGCGAAGACCGCCGAACCCCAGGTGCACCGCACCCCCTCGACCTGGACGAGGTCCTTGATCGGCACGGGCACCCCGTGCAGCGCTCCCAGCCGCGTACCGTCCCGGCGTGCCGTCACCGCCTCCCGCTCGGCACGCTCGGCCTGGGACCGGGCGAGTTCGGCGGTGACCGTGAGGTACGCGCCCAGTTCCTTGTCCGCTTCCTCGATCCGGCCGAGGTAGTGGTCGGCCAGTTCGACCGGGGACAGTTCGCCCCCGGCGACGGCGGCGGCCTGTTCGAGCGCCGTCATCTCATGGAGGTCGGACATCGCGTCAGCTCTCCCTACGGCCGCGGGCCAGCCTGAGCAGTCCCGGCGCCAGGGCGGCGAGTGCCGCGGCCCGGTGCAGCCGGGTGGCCATCCGGCGCCGCGTCGAGCGGGCCTGCTGGTGCACGTCGATGTACACCTCCGGGCGCACGGTCTCCCCCGCGAGCAGCTTCACCACCATGTGCGAGGTGAGGGCGCCGAACATCATGGCGACATAGGTGACCTGGGGGAAGCTGTAGTCGGGCCGCCCCAGGTTCGCCCTCACCTCGACGAGCATCTCCACCGGCACGTACCGCAGCGGCACGGCCCGCAGCAGCAGCTGCCAGGAGGTCAGCCGGTCCAGATCCGCCTCGGCGATGGCACCGTCGAACGGCTCCTTGATGTACCGGTAGTCGTAGCAGCGCACGTACTGGGCGCCGGCGATGTCCCACCCGGTGACCAGCGGCAGCCGTCGCTCCACGGCGAGGCGGTGGAGCAGGTGCTTGGCCCGCCAGCCGTCCATGGTGGTCACGTCCACGCCGTCCACGATGACGTCGCAGTCGCCGACCAGCTCCTTCACCGTCTCCTCGGTGACCCCCTCCGGGAAGACCCTGACGTGGGCGTGCGGATTGATGGCCGCCACCCGTTCACCGGCCACGGTGGCCTTGTTGCGGTCGACGTCGGTGGCCGCCGCGCTCTGCCGGTTGAGGTTGTTCACCTCGTACGTGCCCGGGTCGGCCAGTACGAAGGAGCGCACCCCCAGCCGGGCGAGCGGCTCGACGGCGGCCCCGCCGATGGACCCGCACCCGGCCACGAGCACGGTCGCGCCCCGCAGGACCGCCTGCTCTCCCGTGCTGACCACGCCCTTGTTACGGGTGGTCAGTTCCCCGTAGAAGACCTTCTCCTGTGCCTCGGCAGCACTGCTCACCTACGACGCCTCCTTCATTCGGTACGCGCCCGACCTGCGGGCGCTCATGGCGGCGACCAGTTCCATGAGCGTCATCGCGTCCGGGCCGCCGCCGAGGTAGTCCTCGATGAGGTCCATGTAGTCGCCGAGGTCGGCGTGGACCGGCGCCACGAAGGGAACGGCGATGACGTCCTGGTCGTAGATGGGGGCCATGAGGTCTGTCTCCGGCAGCCGGGGCGAGGTGCCCCGGTCGATCTGGAGGTCGAAGCCGGTGAGCCGGAAGTGCCGTATCGCCACCTTCTCCTTGGCGTCGCCCAGCATGAAGCGCATCCGTTCCCCGGAGGCCGAGATGACCCTGCCGAGGCCCAGCAGCAGATGCCAGGGGACGCGTTCGGTACTGGGGCCGGGCGGCAGTTCGAGGTCGCGTACGAACCGCTTGATCTCGAAGGCCTGGTGCGTGCCCGCGCCGTCGGCCGCGAACCGGCCCAGCAGGTCGATGTCGTGCGCCGCCTCGGTGGAGAACCGGCCTCGGTCGGGATGGTCGAGCGGCATGGAGACGGGGTCCTGGGAGCAGCCGAGGCTGATGTAGCCGCGGATACGGCCGGTTCGGGTGCACAGGCTGACGGTGTGGACGTTCTGCACGCCCTCCGGGTGGCGGACCGTCTCCCGGAAGACCGCCCGCTCGTAGACGAGTTGGGGAGACATCCAGCCCAGCCGCAGATACTGGACCAGCCTGAACCCCATGATCCCGTTGAGATAGCGCAGCGGGAGCTGGTCGTCCTCGACCGTGAGGGTGATCAGCTCGTCCCTCGGGTCGTACACGGAGTAGAGCGGGTCACCGAGGACGTGGTCGGGCAGCGACCGGAAGTCGAGGGTGGAGTGGAGCCGGATGATGTCGGAGACATACCGCTCCCGCTCCCCCTCGGGTAACTGTTCCGCGGTTTCCACCGCGTTGTCCGTGCCGGTCATATCGGTTCTCCGTCGGCGTAGAGGCTCTCGGTGATGGCGAGGGCGAGCACCTCGGGCGTGCCCTCGTAGATGCGCGCGCCGTAGGCGTCGCGCAGCCGCTTCTCCATGCCGAAGGACTTCACGTAGCCGCGGGCTCCCGTGAGGGACATGGCCATGTCGGCGACGTCGATGGCGACGCGGTCCGCGAAGAGCTTCGCCGCCGCCGGTTCGTACTGCGGGGCGGGCAGTTCGTTGTCGACCTTGTGGGCCGCCTTCATGTACAGCAGTCGTGCCGCGTCGACCTTCGCGGACATCTCGGCGAGCTTGGCCGCGGTGAACTGGTGCTCGCGCAGCGGGCGTCCGCCCTGGACACGGGTGTCGCACCACTCCAGGGCCAGTTCGAGGGCGCCCCGGGCCACGCCGACGGAGATCCCGGCGACGGAGGCGCGGGCCATGTTGCTCTGCGCGATGTTGATGGCCATGCCGTCACCCTCGTCGCCGATCATGTTCTCGGCGGGGATGCGGACGTCGTGGAACTCCAGTTCGCTGCCGAGGCAGAGCCGGTAACCCATCTTGTCGGCCACCGGCCCGCGGACCACGCCGGGCAGGTCGAGCGGCACCATGAACGAGGTGAGGCCGGTGGCGCCGGGCGCGCCCTCCATGTTGGCGAACACCGAGGCGAACGCGGCGACCTGGGCGTTGGTGATGAACCTCTTCTTGCCGTTCAGGACGTAGTGGTCGCCGTCGCGGCGGGCGGTCATCACATCGCGGGCGTGGACCGCGTTCGCCGGGATGATCAGGTCGCAGCCCGCCTCCTCCTCGGTGACCGCGTTGCAGGCCAGGACCGGGGCGTCGCCCGAGAACATGGGCAGGAAGCGGGCCTGGAGCCGCGGGTCGCCAGAGAGCAGCACCGGGGTCTGGCCGAGCATGGCGGCACCGAAGATGAGAGCGGTGCCGGCGCAGACGGACGCCACCTCCTCCAGCGCGACCGCGCAGCCGATCATGCCGAGGCCGAGGCCGCCGTACTCCTTGGGCACGGCCACACGCGTGAGGCCCAGGGCGTGCCCCTGGGCGACCATGTCCCAGTCGAAGTCGTCGGCGGGCGCCGTGTCGAGGTCCGTCACGCGGGGCGCCACGACCTCCCGGGCGAATTCCCGTACCTGACGGCGGAGTTTCTCCACCTCGCCGGGAAGGACGTCGAAATTGAGCTCAAGGTCGTCGGTGTTCATCATGTCTGTCTCGAAACTCCGTAACTCGGATCCGAATGCCTGGGGATGTGCCGAAGTACCGCGCCCAACGGTCGGCCGGTGCGCCGAAGGGCGCCGATTTCTCAGACGGGAAGCCCTTCCTTCGCCGCCAGTTCGGGATAGCGGTCGAAGGCGGGCCGCAGGATGGGGACGAGTTCCAGCACCCGGGCCACCTTGCCGCGGATACGCACTTTCCCGGTGGCGATGGCGGTCGGCATCATGAGCTTCCCGAGCCAGAGCTGGTGCGCGGTGTCGCACGACATCTTGATCCTGATCGTCGCGTCTTCGGGAGCATCGGCCCCCACCGTCAGCGCGTCCGCGGTCACATGCACAACGCAGTCCGGGTTGGTGTGGGTCAGCCGGATGGACAGGTTGCTCGCGCGCAGCTGCGAAGTGAACTGTTCGTCCTTCAACAGGATCTCGAAGAGGTTGCCGAACACCCGCTCCGCTACCGCGGTCGACTCGAAAACAGCCATGGTTGCTACTCCCGTCAAATATTCCCGACAGCGAATCTCCGCATCGGCGTTCACCGCATCATAGGAATCGGCCGGGGAGCGGACGGGCGTATCGACAGAGCGGGAAAAGGAAGAGGAAGGAGTATTGAAAGAGAACGCGCACCCGTTATCACCCATGCGGATACGAGGCGAAGCGGCGCGACGACGGGACGGGCCGTTTCCCGTGACACCGGCTCCCCGCGAAGGCACGGCACGACCCGGAACAACCCCGTCCGGTCCTGGTGGTCCTGGCGGTACTGGGCGTTCGGGTGCCGAGCACCGTAGATTGAAGGGGTGACAGCCGACCGATCCCGCGCCTCCCAGGAATGCCTCGTCTTCGGCCCGCTGGAGAACGAGATCATGGAGGTTCTGTGGCAGGCCCCCGACCCGATGACCGTCCGGGAGGTTCTCGGCGCGCTCAACTCCGGCCGTGAGACCCCGCTGGCCTACACCACCGTCATGACCGTGCTGAGCCGCCTGGCCGAGAAGGGCGCGGCCAACCGCACCAAGGCGGGCCGGGGTTACGCGTACGCCCCCTGTGTCACGGACGAGGCGGCGATGGCCGTGCGCGAGGTCATCCGGGACTTCGGGGTGAGCGCGGTCGGTCACTTCCTCGACGAGATCCGCAACGTCCCCGACCTCCGCGAACGCTTCGAGAAGCTGCTGCACGAGGGCCCCGGTCACTGAGCCCGTCGGGAGACCTCAGTGGCGCCCCTCCTGGCGCGGCAGGAGGGGACCGAGCGGACCGAGGTCCAGGTTCAGGTCTTCGGGGCTCAGGTCGTAGCGCTCGCGCAGTTCGGTCATGCGGTCGTCGAGGATCATGAGCGTCATGCCGATGCGTTCCTCCTGCTCCTCGGTCAGGTTGTTCCTCTCGACCCGGCGGATGGCCTGCCGTTCCATGAGCTGGCGCAGCAACTCCACGACGGTGAGCACCAGTCGGACCAGGTCCCGTTCGACCGTGTCCTTGTCCAGGTCGAGGCGCCGGGCCGGGGACTGTCCGGAGTCCGGTACCGACGCGGCTCCGGCTCCGGGCCGACCCTGTGCCGTCACGTCAGGACTCCTTCCGTGGCTGCCTCGACCGAGGTGAGCAGGGCGCGCAGGGAGATGCGGACCAGTTCGACGTCGGCGATGCAGAGGCTGAGGTCGCCCGTGATGACGACACCGCCGGCCAGGAGCCGGTCGAGAAGATCGACCAGGGCGACTTCCGCGTGGGGCGGGCCACCGGCCGTCACGGCGTTGTCCGCGGGATCGCGGGGTCGGCCGTTGCGGTCTGTTCCGGCGGGGGCGAGGCGAAGGAGTAGGGGGCCCAGGGTCCGGTGATCTCCAGCCGGACACCGTCGGTCCCGGCGGCGAGCAGTTCCACGCGGTCCCGGAAGCTCCGCGCGTGCTGTCGCGGGACGAGGTAGGCCGCGTTGACGACGTTCTCTCCCGGTTTCGCGGACAGGGTGGCCGGCTGGGGACGATGGTGCCGTACGTCGGTGGCCAGGTTCGCTTCCATGAGCGTACGGTCCACGCGTGACCCGAGATCGGCGGCGGCCCGAAGGACCAGGTCGTGGCCGTCCCGGCTTGTACGGCGCGCGCGCAGATAGTCACGCCCGGAGCGCGGCCGGTCCTCCGGGGGCGGGGCGGTGGACGGCGGTTGGGCGTAGATCTTGACACCCCATTCGTCGTGGCCCTCCAACTGGCCCAAGGTGGCGCGGAAGTGGCGGGCATCGGTGTGCAGACGTCGCAGCAGGCTGTCGTCGTCGAGGTACACCGTGGCCAGCCGGAGGGGAAGTACCGCCGTCAGCGTGGCCAGCTCGGCGATCACCTGGTGATGGTCGCGAGCCAGCCGCTCCAGACCGGTGATGTCGTCGAGCCGCTGGGCGATGGCCTCTTCGGTGAAGGACTCGGCGGGTACGTCACTGACGACTGCGGCTGTGCCCGCGCCGCACAGGATCCGCACCGGGAGCCCGTCGACGCCGCGCAGTTCCCGGGCGGCCCGCTCAGCCGCCTCGTTCCGCAGCAGTACCGCGTACGCGTAGACCGCGTCGGTGAGGTCTTCCGGGGGCGCGGTGTCGTGCTCAGAGATCATCGGGTCCTACCTTCAACCGGGCGTTCAGCGACTGGAGTTCGGCGCGAAGGCGTGCGTTCTCGGCGGCGAGTTCCGCCGTGCGGACAGGGTCGGGAGCCGGGGCCGGGCGTACGGCGCGAGAGGACAGGGTCGGGTCGTGCTCCCACCAGTCGATGCCCATCTCACGCGCGGTGTCGACCGAGACGACGAGCAGCCGCAGCTTGATGGTGAGGAGTTCGATGTCGAGCAGGTTGATCTTGATGTCTCCTGCGATCACGACCCCCTTGTCGAGGACGCGTTCCAGAATGTCGGCCAGATTGCCCGCGCCGCCCGGTTGGGGCGACAGAGCACCTGACCGCCGCGCGAGGGCGTCCGTCATCGAGGGCCTTCCTGTGGTTCCGGACCGTCGGAGCCGGCTGGATCCTCACCGCCGCCGGGCGTGATCTGTTCCAGGCGATCCAGGAGTTCGTCCTCCCGGAGGCTGAACTCCTCCTCGGTGATGCGCCCGGCCAGCAGATCGGTCTCCAGTTCGGCGAGCTCACGGTGGACGGGGGCCGGGTCGGCGTACTGCCGCTCCGCTTCCCTCACCACCTGTTCCAGCACCCAGCCGACCCCGCGCAGCGGAGCCAGTGGCAGGCCGAGCAGGCCACTCAGCAGTCCCATGTGTCGCTCTCCTTCCGGTAGGGAGTGACAGTGGCGGGGCGGCGAGGTGCGGTCGCCCGGTCACCGTCAGACAAAGCTGTAGGGCGGAAGGGGTCCGGTCACCCGGAGTTCGAGCCCGTGACCGACGCTCTCGGCGACCCTGCCCACGGCCGCGGCGAACGCGTCGGCCTGCCCCCGTTCGATCAGGAGGCTCAGGTTCAGGAAGGCCTCGCCCGCCGGATCGCCCAAGGCGGTGCGGTGAGCCAGCGGCTCCAGTCGGCGGGCGATGTCCTGGGCGTGCTGCGCCTGCAGTGCCTCGACCCCGGCGGCGACCACCGTGCCGAGGGCCACCTGGTCGTCGTGCGTGCCTGCGCCGTCCCGCGTGAGAGCGCTGAGACGCCGGGCTTCGGCACTGTTCCGCAGGACGTCGCGCAGGGCGGTGTCCTCGTCCTGCAGTGCTTTGACATTGAACTCGACGCGGTCCTCGACGTCCCGGAGCCGCTCGGTGAACAACGCCTCCTGGTCCGCCAGCGCGCGGCGCACCGCGCCGTCGTCGGGGGCGAGCGTGCCGAAGCGCAGGGGTAGGACGGCACCCGCGGCGCCGAGCATCAGCAGTACGTTCTGATGGGCGATCAGATCTCTTCGCTTGGCGCGCAGTTGTGTCGGCGCCTCGCTGACGACGGCGGCCACCCGCGCAGCGCGCACCGCCCTCAAGGGCGCGGGCGAGGCCCCGATTCCGGTGGAGCCTTCCACGGGCAGCGGATGGTCCGCGTCCGTGACGGCATAGAGGTAGAGCGGCATCCGTCAGGCCTCCCCGCCCTGCTGCCCCTTGCCGCCCCGGGTCCTGCCGCGTGCGACGGTGGGAGCCTGCTCCTGGCCGGCCGTGGTCGAACCCGAGGCGTCGGCCACTTCCTGCGTGCCGGGCACCGTCGGCTCCGCGGCGGGCACCGTCGTCTGCGCCACGGCACCTATCCCGTCGGCTCCCTGTACGGCGAGATCCGTCACCGGGGCTCCGGTGACGGTCACCGGGGCGACGCCGCTCACCCCGGTCGCTGCCACCGGGGCGACAGCGGTGACCACCGTGCCGGCCGTCCGGCCCACCGTGCCGACCACTTCGCCGACGGTCGGCGCCACGCCACCGACGAGTCCCCCGACAGTCGGCGAAACACCACCGACCACTCCCCCAACCGTCGGGACCACACTGCCGACCAGCCCCCCGACCGTCGGAGTGACGGCACCGACGACGCCACCGACCGTCTGTCCGACCGTCCCGAGTGCCTGTCCCACCGCCTGTCCCAGGTTCCCGGCGACCGGGACCGCAGCGCCGGTGCCGGGCGGCCAGGCGGTGACGGGCTGCCCCTGCACGACGGCACCGCCGGCAGCGGGAGCCGCCACGACGCTCGGCGAGACAACCGTCTGCCCGCCGGACGCCACGGCGGTGGGCAGGCCCGGCGCGAACACCGCGGGCGCCGCTGCCACCACGGGAGTACCGCGGTTCTCCAGGTCTAGGCGGTTGGTGGCCGCCGCGAAGCGCAGGTAGGTGTCGACGCTGGCGATGACAATGCGGATGTCCACACGCAGGACCTCGATGCCGATCACCGACACCCGGATGAAGACATCGATCACGAGTCCGCGGTCGAGGATCAGGTCGAGGATGTCGTAGAGGCCCCCGTCGGTCTTCTGGGCGCGGGGGGCGGCGGTCTGGGCGAGCACGGTCATGGGTGAAGTTCCCTCTCAGAGATGGGGGGCGAGGGTGTACGGGGCGTGCGCCGGGCGGTCGTGCGGTCTCGGTGTCGGCGACGGGACCGCGAACCGGGACCGGCGCGATCCGGCCGGAGGGCGAGGGCCTCGCGGAGACGGACGCTGCGCCAGCAGGCGGGCCGGTCGTGAACAGGGGCCGCGTCACGTGGCGGGAAGCGGGCGGACCTGTGTCCCGGTCGCCGTGCGCGGCCGTCTCGCACGGCATCACTGCCGGTCGACCTGGCCTCGGGTGTAGCGGCGGCTGCGGGAGTAGCCGAGAAGGAGGCCGTCGGCGTCCAGTCTCACCCGGTAGACGGCAAGGACGCTGGTGGAGTCCGGGATGCGCTCCAACTCCACAACCTCGACGTCGACCTGCCAGCCCGTCCCGTCCCGGTTGATGGCCGAGACCGACTCCGGTGTACGGCCCAGGAGTTCGGCAAGCTGGGCGCGCGCGTTGCGCATCGCGCCCACGGCGTCCCCGACCACCGGGGTTCCGGCGGCGGGTGGCGCCGAGGGCGACGAGGGGTCGGGTAAGTCGCTCGTGCTCATAGTTCGTCCGGTCCGTCCAACTGGAAAGTGGGTCCGACAGGTGACGACGCGTCGGCAGGCCTTTCGCGCGTCCCCCGAGCGCCACGTCCGGCATGCTCCGACTCACCAAGCATTGCGTCCACGATCTGAACACATCTTGCCCACGCGGTACCCGCAAGTTCGCCACATTAAGCACACAAACTTTCGCGGCCCCGCCCCGCCACACGCGACAACTGCACCCACGGCGGCCACCGAGGGGCAAACCGGCAAGCCCTCACGCGCCGACGGGCACCAACTCGCCGAACGAGCCGCCACCTTTCTGGATTACTTCACCGGCACCGCACACCCCCGCACCCACGACCTACTATGCTCACGTAGTAGATGCGTGGGGCGCGGCATCCTGTGCGGGACGCCCCTCTGACCGGAGGTGCGAAGTGAACGGGGCTTTATCAGCGGGCGCGCCCGTGCGCGGACGGGGACTGATCATGACGGTCCTCGGCTGCTGTTTCCTGATGGTGATGATGGACAACACCATCCTCAACGTCGCTCTGCAGACGATCCAGGAGGACGTCGGCGCGACCAACGCGGAACTCCAGTGGGCCCTGGACTCCTACATCCTTTTCTACGCGGCCCTGATGTTCTCCTCCGGCATCCTCGCCGACGCCTTCGGCCGCCGCCGGGTGCTGGTGATCGGACTGGTCGTCTTCGGCGTGGCCTCCACCTTCGCCGGCTTCGCCGACACCCCCCAGGAACTCATCATCTGGCGCGGTGTCATGGGCGTGGCCGGATCGGTCGTACCGCCCGCCACCCTCGCGGTGATCAATGACATCTACGCCCCGCAGGAACGCGGCAAGGCGATCGGCATCTGGTCGGCGCTGGGCGGTCTGTCCATCGCCCTCGGCCCGATCGCCGGCGGCTTCCTGCTCGAACACTTCTGGTGGGGCTCGGTCTTCCTCATCAACGTCCCCATCGCCGCCATCTGCGCGGTCCTCCTCCTGGTGGTCCTCGCCGAGTCCCGCTCGGCGACCAGGCCACGTATCGACGTCACCGGCGTCCTGCTGTCCATCACGGGCATCGGCTCGCTGGTCTACGGGGTGATCCGCGGCGGCGAGACCAACGACTGGACGAGTGTCGAGGTCCTGGGCACGATGGTCGCCGGAGTGCTCCTGCTGACCGCCCTCGTCCTGTTCGAGAGCCGCACGGCGCAGCCGGCGCTGGACGTGAAGATGTTCCGCAACAAGTCCTTCGCAGCAGGCACCGCGAGCCTCTCCCTCTCCTTCTTCGCGCTGACCGGCGGCACCTTCCTGATGGTCTTCTACGTCCAGGCCATCCGCGGTCACACCCCCCTCGAACTGGGCCTCATCCTGCTCCCGGTGGCGGTGGGCGCCGTCGCCTCGGCCATCCTCAGCAACCCGCTGGCCATGCGTTTCGGCCCCAAGGCCGTCGTCACCACCGGACTGCTGCTGCTCGCCCTGTCGTTCACGGGCCAGGCCGGCATCGGCGCCGACACGGCACTGTGGTGGTACGAGATCCTGCTGGGCGTCTCCGGCTTCGGCCTCGGCCTGGTCATGGGCACCACCACGACGACCACCATGGCCGTGGTGGCGCCGGAGCAGGCCGCCATCGGCGCGGGCGTCAACAACACGCTGCGGCAGATCGGTGCCGCGCTCGGCGTCGCCGTCCTCGGCTCGATCCTGTCCGTCTGGTACCGGGACGAGCTGGGCGACGCGGTCAACGTCCTCCCGGAGGGTGTACGGGAGACGGCCTCGGAGTCCCTGGGCGGCACGCTGGTCGCGGTACGCGAGCTCCAGGAGGCGGGCACCCTCCCGGCCGGGGCACGCGAACAGGTCCCCGGTCTGCTGGCCGCGGCCCAGGACGCGTATCTGTCCGCCATGCACGTGAGCTTCGGCGTGGCGGCCGGGGCCCTCGCGCTGGCCGCCGTGGTGGCCGTGATCTGGCTGCCCGGCCGGATCGACGCTCCCGCGGGCACCGACGCCGCCGCGCGGCCGAGCCCCGCCGAAACGCCCGACTCCGCCGCCCAGCCGGCGCGATAGCCGGGCCATGGCGCTCCCGTGTGGCCCGGTACCACCGGGTGCCCGGCCACACGGAGCGCCACCTCGTCCCGGTGCGTGCCGAGCACCCGGCCGGGGTGGGGACGGCCGGCCGCACACTGGCGGACTTCCACCACCCACCCGGACCGTGCTCACCCGTGCCGTTCCCAGCTGCCCCGGTTCTCGGCCGCCCCCGCTGCTCGGCCGATCCCGGCTTGGCACCCGTCCCGGATCCCATCGGGCGGTGTCCTCAACCGCTCAGGTCCTCAACGGTCCCCGTCTTCAGGAGGAACCCACGTCCCCGCACGGTCTCTATGGCCAGCCCGACCGACACGACCTTCCGACGCAGCCTCATCATGTGCAGGTCGAGGGCGTTCTGGCTGGCGGAGCGGTTGGCCGACAGGAGCCGCTGCGCCAGCTCGGCCCGGCTGGCCATCCCCGGGCGCCGCTGCACGAGCCCGCGCAACACGGCCGCCTCGGAGACCGTGAGCGGCAGGACAGCACCGCCGTAGCGGAGTAACCCGTCCTCGTCGACCATGGGAGGCGCACTCTGGGACGTGGCCTTGAGATGCAGTGACGCGATCCTGGTCTTCAACTCCCAGGCCTCCACCGGCTGTCGTACCCAGTCCTCGTGCGCCCCCGCCAGCTCGGGCACCCGTGCCCCCCTGGCCACCACGATGAGGCAGGGCAACCCCCGCATACGGAAACCCTCCAACTTTCCCGACTCCGCCGGCCAGCGGATGATCTTCACATCCGGCGTCATGATGTTCTCCACGTATGCCTTCCTCCCGTTTTGTGGCACATGATGACGCCGCGTCTGCGACGCGGACGTCTGTGGAACCCCGGCGAGCCTGGCGGAGTGGCCTCCCGCAGACAAAGGGGCACGCGGCACGCAACCCTGGCGATACATTGACGGACAACTATGAATGGATGCTTTTCAGCCCAATGGAGAAGACGGAGAGTCGCGGTCCCGTGGATGTGCTTTGTCGCTGTCATGCCCGCACCTTCTGCCAAACAGAGTTGGCGTAGCACATACTTCTGGACCACCACTCGGGAACCGCTTGAGAGCAGCCCGGCGAGCTCCCGCGGCTTGGTCGCCGTCGGCCATGGCCGTGCCCGCCCGGCCGGTTCGGCGCGGATCCGGGGAAACGGCTCCGCCATGGCGTCTACGCAGGTCCAACCGCCGCCGGGGCGGCCGTTGGACGGGGTCAGTCGGCGCCCGGCCCCGATCGCAGGAGGGCGGCTCCCAGCGGAGTCAGGGTGTGCAGGACCGTGTTGGCGTGACGGAGGCTGGTGATCAGGCCGGCGTCGCGCAGTACGGCGGTGTGATGGCTCGCCGTCGTGGGTGTCACGCCGGCCCGGTGGGCGGCCTCGGTGGTGGTGGAGCCGGTCGTGCAGGCCCTCAGGATGGCGGCGCGGGTGGGGCCGAGCAGCACGTTCAGCGGTGGGGAGTCGGCGTGCGGGGTCGTCGTCGGCAGGTGGTGGAGGGGGTAGAGCAGAACGGGCGGCAGTCCGGGGTCGGCCAGGGCGATGGGCGCGTGCCAGCAGAAGTGGGAGGGGATCAGGAGCAGCCCCCGCCCGCGGAGGTGGACGTCGCGGTGTTCCGGATACGGATCGATCTCCAGGACCGGTGACCGCCAGTGGATCGTGGGGCCCAGTCCGGCGAGCATGCCCTCGGTCCCGGCATGGAACAGGGTGTGGGCGTGCCGGACCCGCTCGGCGTGCAGACGCTCCTGGATGCACTCCTCGTGCGGTGCGATCACGGCACAGTAGTAGGCGCGCAGGGCGCACACGAGTTGTTCGCGCATGTCCCGCTCGGCGAGCCGGCGTACCCAGGCCGGGGCACCGACGGCCCGGTTGAGGGCGTCGGCCTCCTTGACGACCCGCTCGTCCGGCGTCACCAGTACGGCCTCCAGCCCGGCGTCCAGGCCTTGGGCGCCCTCCGGTGGCGTCAGGAAGTCGGGGAAGTAGCTGGCGCGCGGGAAGAGCGGCAACAGGAAGGTCTTCACCGTCGGTTCGAGCCCGGCCCGGCGCAGCGCGGCACGGGCGGTGCGGAACCAGGGGGCGTAGGCCCAGCGCCCTTCGCGGGTCTGGAGCCGGTGCAGACTGGCCGCGATCTCCCAGAGCGCGTGTGGCTCGGTCGCGACTCTGACCTTGGTGAGGTCCTCGGGTGTGAAGTGAAAGCGGAGCATCCGTTTCCCCGTGGGCGACCGCTGCCGACCTGCGAAGTGTCACTGCACTCGCATGAGCATGACACCGACGTGGCGGGCCGGGAACATGAATTCCCGCCAGCCGCAGGCCCGTTGGCACCCTCCACGAGAAAGGCACGACATGTCCTCGTACGAGCGGGAGCAGGAACACCATCCGAAGTCCGGCCGCACATCCCGTCGGGGCCGCAGGGCCCTCGTCGCCGCGTCGCTCACCTTCGCCACGGCCGCCCTGGGCCTGGTCGCACCCGGTTCCGCGAGCGCCACGGCGCAGGCGTGGGAGTGCAGCAGCGGCAGCGTGTGCATCTACACCGGCGCCTACGGCACGGGCAGCCGGTGTTCATGGAGCAACGCCGACGCGGACTGGTACAGCGGTGACGTCCAGTGTTCGTGGTCCGACACGCAGAACGTCGGGTCGGTCTACAACCGGGGCACGTCGTCCTCGTACAACTGGGTCATTCTCTACACCGGCGCCAACTACGGCGGTACCGGCTACTGCGTCGCTCAGGACGGTGGCTCCTGGTCGAACCTGAACGTCAGGCTCCGCTCCCACCGCTGGAGGGCTTCCTGCTCATGACCGGATGAGCACATGAACGCCTGACCGGCCACGGGTCGGCGGGTTCCGGAGCGCCGGGACCCGCCGACCCGCGTGCCGCTCATCAGGCGTGCTCTGTCCGGTGCTTCACCCAGTCGTGCGGGGTTCGCGCGGTTGTCTCTCCGTGTCGCTAGATCATGGAGTGGTGGTCGCCGTGGACGTCCAGCACGTCCAGCGGTAGCGGCCACACGGTCTGCCAGTCGTCGGGGACCTTGTGCCGAGGGATCCGGTCGCGCCGGTGACCAGGACGGTGCCGTGCGCGTCGAACCGCGTCGGCTGCCCACCCGGGGGACGGCCGGATCCGGGGGCGTCGTGGGGAGTCGGGTCAGCCGAGCCACATGGGCGGTGCCGGCGCGCGGGCGCACAGCGGTGTCAGCATGCCGGAGACATGAGCGACGGCTGGTTCGCCGATCGAGTGGCCCGCGAGGTGGCGGGGCCGCACTCCCCCGCTCTCGACCAGCCGGAACAGCGCGACCTCCATCGCGCCGGTCGCCGCCCGAGTGCAGCGGCGCGATACCACGGAAGTCGCGGGAACCGTACGGCTGTCATCATGATCTGTACAGCAGTTCGCCCCCGCAACGGACACGGGTCGTGGGCGGCGAACCATACGTTCTGGGACCACAAGGTTCACGTTCGTCGGCCTTCGACCGCTCCCACGATCTCCCGGACTCCCGTCGGCGAGCAAGCGTCAGGACCTGTGGCCGGGTGCCGCGCCGACCCAGCGGTGGTAGGCGTCCAGATCGACGTTGCTGCCGCACACGATGGTGACCACATGCCGGCCGGCGAAGCGGTCACGGTCTTCGAGGATCGCCGCGATACCGAGCGCGGCCGAGGGTTCGACGACGAGGCCGGCGTGGTGGAGGAGCATCCGCATACCGGCGATGATCGACGCCTCCTGGACCAGGACCGCATCGTCGGCGACCAGGAGGAGGTCCTCCAGGACGGCCGGGACGGGACGCCGGCCGGCGACGCCGTCAGCGATGGTGTCGGTCGAGTCGGTGGTGAGGACACGCCGCGCGCGCCACGAGTGCGTCATCGCCGGAGCCCCCAGGGGCTGCACGCAGATCACCTCGACTCCGGGCGCCGATTCCTTCAGCACATGGCCCACACCCGTGGCCAGCGCCCCGCCGCCGAGAGCGATCAGGACGGCGTCGAACGACGGCGCCGTGTCCGCCTGTTCCACCAGTTCCACCAGTTCCAGGCCGATGGTCGCCGCGCCCTCGCAGGTCTCGATGTCCAGACTGTCCTCGACCAGCCGGATGCCGTCGTACCGCGCGATGGCCGACGCACGCTCGCGAGCCAGCTCGTGGTCGCCGTCCACCAGCTCCAACCCGGCGCCCAACGCGCGAATGCGATCGAGCTTGGCCACCGTCGCGAAGCGGGATGCCACGACGGTCACGTCGAGGCCCCGGCCACGCCCGGACCAGGCGAGGGCCTGGCCAAGATTGCCCGCGCTGGCACACACCGCGGCTCGCGGGCCATTGTCGGCGAGCAGACTCGCGACCACCTCGGTGCCGCGGCCCTTGAAGCTGCGGACCGGATTCGCCGTCTCGAGCTTGATGCTCACCGTGCACCCGAGTTCGGGTTCCAACGCCTCACAGCGGTACAGCGGGGTACCGAGAAAGACCGGGTCGATCACCCGGCGGGCCGCCCTGATCCGAGCAGTGTCGAGGCGCGTCTCCTGCATGACACCGCAGCGTAGCCGGGCCCGCGTCGTTCCCTGAGGCATGCGTTCCGGCTCTGGGAAACCTCGGTGTCCGAGACCGAGGGAAGGGCCACGGGGATCGGACTGGAGCTGCACGCGGGGCGGCCCGCACGCAAGGGAAGGTCCCGCGAGACATTGCCGCGGGGGTCCTACGAGCACGGTGAGGCGTTGGCGAGGGCGCTGGGAGCGCTCGACCCGCACGGTTCGGGCAGGCTGGGCCGGGTGGACCCGTAGGCGACACCCTGCTCGACGAGCAGGAAGCCCAGGTCGCCCGTCAGGAAGCCGAGACTCTGAAACAGCGGCGCGCCGACGAGGAGGAGAAGGCGGCCCTGCTCGACCTCGCCGAAATGCTGCAGGCGTGTGCGGCGGCACCGGGCAGCTACTTGTGGTTCACGGGGGACCAGGTCTCATGCCGCGGCTCCCGGGACTGGGATCCCGCCACCGGATTCACCCGACGGCGGTGAGCGAGGCGATCAGGGCCTCGGGCCGGGTCATCCCATGTCTGACCAGGCACGACGACAGTGTGCGGCAGCACGACCCGGGCGGTGTCCGCGAGGTCCTGCGGGCCAGGCGGTCCGTCCGCCGGCGTTCCGGCCGTGGCCGTCGGTTCGCCGTCCGCGAGCCACAGCGAGGCTGAATTCGCCGGCACCGGGGCAGTCGGAGAGGCAGACATCGTCAAGCGGGCGTCCCGCAAGTCAGCTAGGGAGATCAGAGCATGGCAGGACCAGAACATACGGAGAACCACGGGAAACGGTCCCTGGCGACGCGTGTCGCCGGGCTCACCGAGACGCTGGAGGCCATCGGGACCGGGGCTTACCTGGTGGACGAGCAGGGCCGCATTCTCGCGGTCAACTCCCGCACCGAGCGGTTTCTGGGCCGGCCGACCGAAGATCTCTTCGGCCATGACGCGCACGACCTACTGCACCGGGACGCCCACGGCCACCCCTTGCCCCGGACCCAGTGCCGCATGCGGCAGGCGTTCCACGCCGGACGCACAGCTCAGGCGGACGAGGACTACTTCGTACGCGGGGACGGCTCCTTGATGCCCATTTCGTGGCTGATAACTCCCTTCGACCTTGGTGACCACGAACACAGCACGCTCGTCCTCTTCCAACCCCGGCATCTGCGGGAACCCCACTCACCACCGCAGTCGGCCACCGCACTGCTGCCTGAACTCGAACGCCTCGCCCTGCTGGCCGCGACCACCACACAACTGGCCTCCACCCTCGATGTCGAGGAGGCGCTGCGACGCCTGGTGACCCTGGTGGTGCCCCGGCTGGCGGACTGGGCCATCATCGATCTGATCACGGAACGCGACGAGGTGTGGCGCACTGTCGTCACCGAGGCGGACGGTGAAGGCCTGGTGCGCCACGAGGAGCTGGAGGGACCGATGCCGCCGGTCCCCGAGGAGTCCCCGATGCCCTTGTCACGGGCCCTGCGCGGGGTCGCCTCGACGCTGGCCGGCCCGCAGACCTACCAGGGGCCACCGGATTCCGGCATCGCGGTCGAACAGCGCCGTCTGTTCGACGCCACCGGTATCCACTCCGCGGCCATCGCTCCCATCCGCAGCACCCGCGCCGTGCTGGGCGCGCTGATCCTGGGCCGCGCCAAACAAGCGGGCGACTTCGGCGCCTCCGATCTTCCCCTCATCGAGGACATCGCCCGGCGCGCCGGACTCGCGCTGGACAACGCGCGCCTCTACCAGCGCCAGCGCAAGGTCGCCGAGACCATGCAGAACCATCTGCTGCCCCAGATGCCACGCGTGCCCGGGTTGCAGATGACGGTCCGCTACCTGCCCGCACCCGACGCCTCACAGGTCGGGGGCGACTGGTACGACGCCTTCTCCCTGTCCGACGGTGCCACCGCGCTGGCCATCGGCGATGTCGTCGGTCACGACCTGGAGGCCGCGGCCGGCATGGCCCAGGTACGCAACATGCTCCGCGCCTACGCCTGGGCCATGCAGGAGCCCCCGAGCCAGATCGTCGAACGCCTCGACGAGGCGGTCCTGCACATCACCGACGTCGCGATGGCCACCATGGTCCTCGCCCGGATCGAAGAGACCCACGACGGCCAGTGGAAACTGTCCTGGACCAACGCCGGCCACCCGCCGCCGCTGTTGATCAGCCACGACGGCCTGGCCGACTACCTCACCGACGCCCACGGCATTCTTCTGGGCACCGGATCCCAAAAGCCCCGCACCGACGCCACCGTCCTCCTGCCAGCGGGCTCCACCCTCCTGCTGTACACCGACGGGCTGATCGAAGAACCCGGGCACTCCCTCGACGAGGGCCTGCATCGACTGCGCCGGCACGCCGCCGCTCTCGCCCACCGCCCTCTGACCTCCTTCACCGACCAACTGCTGGACCGGGTCCGGCCTCTCGCCAACGACGACGATGTCGCCCTGCTCGCCCTGCGGGTCCCCGCCCGGACCTGACGCCCCGCACCCCGGACGGCAGACACCGGGACAGCTCGAAGCCCCTGCCCTTCGCACTCCGGCGGCGCTGTCGCCGGTCCTGGTGGCAGACCGCCTGCGACGGATGTCCGCCTGAACCCAGGAGTTCTGGCCGCCTCACAGTCAGGGGTCTGCTTGCCGACCGCGCCCGAGCCCGACGATCCGGCTGGCGCCGACCGGCCTCGCCAGGGTGCGGACGTTACCCGCCCCAGTGGATGCGCGACTTCCGGCGGTACGCCGCCGATGCCTGAGCGGATGCCTGAGCGAGGGTTCGGCCGTTGATTCGCGACAGGTTCCGCGTCGGCTTCCGGGGTGAGTTCCACGCCGGTTCGGCTTCACGTTCCCCGGACGCAACCAGAACTCCGCCGAACAACCAACTCCGCCCGCCCGTAGTATCTCTACACCGGGGACAGCCTGCAGCCAGGTGCGACCCACACAAGACTCCTTCAAGCCCTGCTGAACAACCGCCCAGCCCTGCGCCTGATCTGCAAGCTACTTCACAGCCCGCAGACTCGCCCCGAGGAAAGGCCAGCATCATGCCTGACAGCAAGACACCCACACCCACCACCGAACTGACATCGCAATACATTGCCCAGGTGGGCAACGACCTTGAGCGCAATGTCAAGGAGCAGGACCGTATCGGCGCGGAGATCGACGCGCTGCAGGAACAACTGCGCGCCCTGCGACACGACCACACCGTGCTGACGAACATGCGCAACGCACTCGGCGCCACCGACACCGCCGCCCAGCCCGTCCCCGAAGCGGACGCGGCGCCCTCAGTGCCTCGCCAGAAGGCCCCTTCTCAGCCCGGTGCGGGCAAGCGGGTGCGGGCCAAGAAGGCTGCCGTCGCGCAGGGCGGCGAGGCGGTCAAGAAGCCTGCCGCCAAGAAGCCCGAGTCAGCAGCCAAGGCGACGGCCTCGAAGACGGCGCAGCCCACCCTCGTGGAGCTGATCCGCCGCCACCTCACCGACCAGAAGGAACCCCGCTCCGCGGCCGAGATCGCCACCGCACTCGGCCAGGCCCACCCCGACCGCAATATCAAGCCCACCGTCGTACGCACCACGGTCGAAGGCCTCGTCGCCAAGAGCCTTGCCCAGCGCACCAAGCAGGGCAACTCCGTCTACTACACCACCACCGACACCCAGGCCCCGACACCGTCGCCAGCGGTTCCCGCCGACGACCAGGCCGACGTGAACTGATCGCCGAGACACCGTCCCTGGGCACGCCGTGCCCCTGCTGCCGGTCAACGGCGTATCCAGTCCGGCGAGTTGTGGCAAGCCCGCGCGCGTGGTGCCTTACGTCGTGCGTCGGTGGCGCGGATGGGGACTGTCCGGTGCTGAGGGTGCCGGGACCGCGCCGTGAACGAAGGCCGCGTCATCAGAGGTGAGTTGGGCGACGGGCGAGGTGGGGCGACGCGTTCGGCGAACTCGCGCGGCAGGCCGAGACGACGGGCGGGAAGGTCGGCCACGGCGACAGGCAGCCCGGGCGCCGACGGCCCAGCGGCGGAGACGCCGCCGCGGCCCGTGGGTTCAGCAAGCTCGGCGGGCGGTCACCTCAGCGTCCCGCGAAGCGTTGTTCGACGCGGGCGCGAACCTCTGTCGAGGGTCCCGGCGCGATGTGTGCCGGTCGGGTCGGAACGCTGTTCCGGTGACCGTCGAGGGGTTCACACAAAACCTGGGAGGCGCCACGTGGGCGCCTCCCGGACGAGTTCGAGGGCGAGGAAAGCGAAAGGACTTGGGTTCATGGAAAGTGAATGAGAAGGAAGCCCCTTCATGGCCTCGCCAAGGGCAACGCTAACACTCAGGCCGGGATCAAGTCGCGCAGATTTTCGAGGGTGACTATCCGGGAGTCCGGGTGCAGTCCTTCGGGGCGTTCGAGACCGATGTACGTCACGGGCTCGTCCGGAACATTCTCGCCGTCCCACAGGTGCACGTCCCCCGCCGTGGCAGCGCAGGACATCAGGTCGATCAGGTACCCCACCGTCAGCTGCTCGCGTTCGACGAGGGCGCGCACCACCTTGGACACCGACACCTGGTTCTCCTCGACCTGGTTGGCGGACGAGATGCCCTTCAGATACAGGTGCAGCCACTTCGCGCGCCACCGGCCGTCGTCCTCCCGCCGGAAGACCAGCGGCAGCGCGACTCGGCCCACACCGCGCAGCTCCGACTTCATCCGCACCGTGCGCGGTTCGAACGGCCGTCCCTTCTGCGCACCCTCGCGCAGCATGAAACCGAAGAACGACTCCTCGACCTCCTCGAAGCCCTCCCCCGCGTAAATGTTGACCTGCGGAACGATGAACGTACTGCGGACCCGGTCCAGGGACAGGTCGATGAACTCCGAGGCCCCGTCGGGTGCCTCGGTGACATCGCCCGAGTGCCTGCCCCCGACAGCCCTGAGCGACGTGTAGGACAGCCAGGAGTCGGTGCTGTAGTCGGCGTGGAGAAGCAGCGCCGAGAGGTCGTAGTCCGTCCGCGCCGCGGTCTCCTTCCAGTAGACGAAGAAGCGCAGCCGTTCGCCGTCGACCGGCGAGACCGAGCCTCGTGGCAGTACGCCGAGGCCGGACGCGGTCGCCCGGCCGCTGAGCGGGAGTGCCACGTCGAGGACGTCGGGGTCGATCAGCAGTCGGCCCGGTGTCGGGAGCCGGCGGCGCGTCTCGGTGTCGAGGGCGGCCATCAGACGGTCGCGGTCCGGGGCCGGCACGGGCGGCCGGTGGTCGGCACGGACCCAGGCGCGCCCTCGCCGGTTGACGAAGATGCGGGGCTGGTCGGTCTCCCGGCCGCGGTTGAGCAAGTGCTCACGGACCGAGAGGACGACCCGGCCGGAGACCTCGGGAGCGACCTGTACCGCGGCGGCCACCACCGCGTCCCGTTCCTCCTGGTCGGCGGCGACGCGCAGCAGGAGGTCCAGGGCACGGAACAGCTTGCCGGGAGCGGCCTTGAGGAGTTGCAGGGCACCGAGTGCGTCGGACTCGTCGAGCAGTTTCTCGACGCGGCTGTCGAAGGACAGCGCCTCCTTCTCGCCCCGCGCTACGGCGAACACGTCCGCGGCGTGCGGCCAGCGCGGGTACTCGTGCGGATGGAGCCGCTCGCCGAGCCGCTTGAAGGGCTCCCGGTGCGCGTGTACGTCGGCCAGCTTCGCGGGGTTCGCCGCGACCACGGCGTCGAGACCCGCGAGCAGCGCACGGCGGACCGGCCGCGAGAGCGCCCGGAACCGGGTCGGCTCCTGCAATGTCACGTCGCCGCCCGACAGTGCGCAGGCAAGCCTCAGCACATCGGTGACGGTGTCCAGCAGGAGGTCCGCCCCGACCGCGAGACGGGCCTCGTTGACGACCGCCCGGTTCTCCCGGACCGGGATCGACTGCGGCTGGGGGCCGAGCGCGCACTGCTCGGCGAGGGTTCTGAGGTCGCGCAGATGGTCGTCGCCCAGCGGTGTCCTGCTGCCCGCCAGGGCCAGGTACAGGTCCGTGAGTTCGTCGTCCAGGTCCCGCCCGAGGTGCAGGACGGTCACCCGGTCGCCCGCCGACGCGATCAGCTCGTCCTGCGCCGCGAGCAGCTCCTCGTAGGTGTGCCGGTAGCGGCCGTACGTCGGGAGGCTGAGCAGGTCCAGCACCCCGTGGGCCAGCTGCGTCAGCACGTTCTCGCGCGACTTGTCGTCGGCGAGTGCCTTCGCCACACACCGCGTCCAGAACTCTTCGGTGCCCGGCACGTTCGCCGGGAAGTCGATGAAGTACGAGTTGTGGCGGACGTGGTCCCCCACCATCTCGCTCACGGTGCGCAGCGTCCGCTTGGCGGTGTGCACGACCGCGGCCTCGGAAAGCCCGGACAGCCGGTCGAGCAGTTCCGCGGAGAGTTTGAAGCCCACGGACGTCAGGGCGGCGTCGAACTGCCGCGCGGCGGTGGCTCCTTCACCCGTGGAGCCCTTGGGAGAGGAGAGGCGGTGGGTGTGCCGGATGACCAGCGATTCGAGACTGTGCGCCATTTCGGGATGATCGCAGAGGTGTGCGAACCGGCGCACAGGAGTTTTTGCGGGCTCCACCCCCTAAGGGATGACCGCAGGACGAAATGGGGGACATCCCGATGGTGGGCACGGCTGGTGGCTCGCAGCGTTGACTGGCCTGACGGGTACGGCTTCGCCTGGCATCCCGCACGCGCCCGCGTGGGGTGCCCGTGCCTTCCGCTGACCGGTCGTGCCGAGAACTCCCACCCGGTTAAATCGTTTCAATTCACAGCGAAACCAAAGGGGCTGAAGGGATTGACTGGACGAACACGGAACCTTAACCTCCGGGCAATCACATTGAAACCTTTCACCAGCCGAGGGTGCACCGATGTCCTGGGACCTGTCGCGTAGAAGACTTCTCCAACTCGGTGGCACCACGGCCGCCTCGGTCGTGCTGACCGGGCCCCCGGCACTCGCCGCCGACGGGCCTGGCACCGCCAGGACCCCCGGCCGCCCGCCCCTGCCGACCGGGACGATGGCCGATCTGCTCCCCCAGGCACTCGGCACGAGCGCAGGACAGAACCCCCGGTTCAGCTGGCAGGTGCCCGACTTCTGCGCCGGCACCGTCCAGCGCGCCTACCAGCTGCAACTGGCCGTCGCACCGGACGGTTTCGCCGACGAGCGCCTCGTCTGGGACTCGGGCAGGCTCAAGTCCGCAGACTCGACCGCCGTCCCCTACGGCGGGCCGCCGCTACAGCCCCGAACCGCCTACTGGTGGCGGGTCGCCAGCTGGGGCGAAGGGCGTTCCGCGTGGTCGGAGCCCGCTCTGCTCGCCACCTCGGTCGACGAGGAGTGGGAGGCCGAGCCGATCTGGGCACCGGCCGGGCCGGTCATGACCGACGGCACCTTCACCGCCCGTCTGAAGATCACCGCTGTGGCTGCCGGGGTGTGGTTCCGCGCCGCGAACACCTCCAACAACTACATGTGGCAGTTGCGCGCCGGCAGCACCGGCGTCCTGCGCAAGCACGTCTGCGTGAACGGCACGTACACCGTCCTCGGCGAGGTCCGGCTGCCGTTCGCCGTCACCGCCGGGGAGTGGACCGACCTCGCTGTCACCATGACGGGCTCCGCCTTCACCACCACGGTGAACGGCAGCGTCGTCGACACCACCACCGACACCCGCTACACCTCCGGCAACATCGGCCTGCGCAACGGCCTCACCGAGTCCCAGGTCTACGACCGGATCACCTTCACCGCCGCCGACGGAACCGTTCTCCTCGACGACGACTTCGCCTCCGACAAGGGCACCTTCTCCGCCGGCACCGTCTCCGGCGGCACGCTGACCTTTCCCACCGGCGCCACCTCGCTCTCCTCCTACGGGGCCGACGACACCTGGGCGCTGCTGCGCCACGAGTACGCCACCGCCGCGAGCAGGACGGTGGCCGCCGCCGTCCTCTACGTCGCGGCCACCTCCCCCGACTCCGCCCGGCAGTACGTGGCCAAGGTGTGGAGCAACGGCACGGTCGTCGGGCACGCCTCCGTGCGCTCCGGCACCGGTACCGCGTACCAGGCGTTCGACATCACCTCGACCCTGCGGAGCGACGGCACACCGAACGCGCTGGCCGCCCTCTGCTGGACGACCTCGCAGCAGAAGTTCCTGGCCCAGCTGGAGATCACGTACACCGACGGCAGCCGGACGACCGTCGCCTCGGGCAGCCACTGGAAGGCGCGCCGCCAGGCCGGGTTGCTGCCGGCGAAGGGCAGTGCGGGCAGCAGCTACTTCACCGTCCCCCAGGAGTACTGGGACCTGCGGCGGGAACCCGTCGGCTGGACCGGGCCCGGCTTCGACGACAGCGGGTGGGACGCTCCCGTCGTCCGCACCGCGATCAGCGGCCTCGTCCCGGCACCCATCGAGCCGCCGCGACTGCACGATGTCACCCCCGTCTCCGTCACCAAGGTCGCCGACGGCCGCTGGCTGGTGGATCTCGGCCGGGAGATCGTCGGCGGGCTGGCCCTGGAGGTCACCGGGAGCGCGGGCGACACCGTCGAGGTGCGCCTCGGTGAGGAGCTGAACGCGGACGGCACCGTCAAGTACCAGCTGCGCGCCACCAACACGTACCGCGAGGTGTGGACCCTGCGCGACGGCGGCCAGCGTTTCGAGCACTGGGGTTACCGCGGTTTCCGCTGGGCCGAACTGCGCACGGCGCTCGATCTGTCCGGGGCCGTCGTCACCGGGCGGGCCTGGCGCCTCGACTGGGACGACAGCGAGTCCTCCTTCAGCAGCTCCGACCCCGACCTCGACCGGGTCTGGGAGCTGTGCCGCTACTCGATCGAGGCCACCCGCGGCGATCTCTACACGGACACCCCGACCCGGGAACGCGGCCCCTACGAGGGCGACGCGCTGATCAACCAGCTCTCCGAGTACGGCGTCCAGCGCTCCTACGCCCTGGCCCGCTGGTCGAACGACTACCTGGTCCGCAAGGGCACCTGGCCCACCGAGTACCGGCTGATGTGCGCGCTGTCCGCCTGGGAGGACTACCTCGCCACCGGCGACGACCGGCAGCTCGCCAAGGACTACGACCTGCTCGCCGCGAAGAACCTCACCGCCTACCTGGACTCCCAGGGCCTGGTCCGCAAGGCGCCCGGCAGCAGCAGCCAGGACCTGGGCGACCTCGTCGACTGGCCGACCGCCAGCCGTGACGGGTATGTCTTCACGAACGTCAACACCGTCGTCAACGCCTTCCAGTACGCGGCCTTCGACGCTCTGTCCAAGTGCGCCGCGGTACTGGGCAAGGACGACGACGCGACGGCCCTGCGCACACGTGCCGACACCCTCGCCGGCGCCATGCGCGCCACCCTGCTCGACAGCACGGCCGGCCGGTTCCTCGACGGCGAGGGCACCACGCACAGCGCCCAGCACGCCACCGCCTTCCCGGTCGCCCTCGGCGTCGCGGACACCCTCGACGACGAGGTGCGCGGCCGGCTCGGCGACACGCTCGCGGCGGGCGGGATGCGGGTGAGCGTGTACGGCGCGCAGTTCCTCCTCGACGCCCTCTTCCGGCTCGGCCGCGCCGACGCCGCACTCGCGCTGCTCACCTCCACGGCGACCAATTCGTGGCTGCACATGCTCGACGAGCTGAAGGCCACCATCGTCACGGAAGCCTGGGATCCCGCGCTGAAGTCCAACATGACGTTCTCCCACGCCTGGGCCTCGGCTCCGGCGAACACGATCCCCCGGCACGTGCTCGGTGTCCGCGTCACCGCTCCCGGAGCGTCGGAGTTCCTCATCCGTCCCAGGACCGGCGCCCTGACCGAGGCGACGGGAACGGTGCCGTCCGTGCGCGGCCCGGTCAGGGTCGCCGTGCACCGGTCGGCCGACGCCCATACGACCCGGGTGACGGTGCCGCCCAACTCCAGCGCGGTGCTTGAGGTGGAGATCGGTGATGCCCACCCGGCGCAGTACCGGGTGACGGCAACGGCACCCGGCGGACGAGGACGGGTGCCCGTCAGGTACATCACCGACCTCACCGGTACGGTGCTGCGGATCGGGCCCGTCGGCTCCGGCACGACGAAGGTCGAGCGCAGGGATTCCTGACGGTGGGGCCCGGGTTCCGCCCCTGGGCCCCACCCATCCGGCCAACGCACCCAACGCGCCCAACTCACCTGTGCGCCAGGGCAGTCGATGCCGTGGCATGCGCTCTGCCCCTGCTCCGACCCTGGCAGGGGACTGCGGGGACAGGGGCCGGGAAGCGATCGCTTCCCGGCCCCGCGACCGGGGTCACTCCGTCACCGGATCGTCCGTGTCCGGTTGGGCTGCTCAGCGCCCTCCACCGGTCGATGGCGGCGCAGTTGGCCGTCGAGTCACTGCTCCGACTTCACCCGGCCCGACGGCCTGCGGCAAGACGGTGGCCTCGCCGAGCCAGGACACACCGTGCGGCAGCGCGATCCGCTCGTCGAGCGTGAGCCGCCCGGGCAGGCCGTCGACACGCCTGTCGACCGGCGGCGCCGGGTCACGGGACGGCGGACCCACGAGGCAGACCCCCAAGCAGGCTGGGTGCGGATTTGTTGAAGCGCTTCGACGCTGCCACCGGCTCCGCAGGCTGTCAACATCTCTGGGAAGAGAAAGTTTCCTGGCTTTCAGCCCCTTGTTTCGCGAGAAACATGTCACTAACGTTTCGCCGCCATGTGAAGCGCTTCGACGCCCAGCAGGAGAGGGGTGGCGGTCGACCACTTGATGAGCCGGATCGACGCCGAGCGGCGTCGGGAGAGCGGCCGAGGACGAACGGGTGCTGCAGCGAAAACTCCTGACAGTGCGTCAGAGCAGTGCGTCGGCCAAGTCCCCCTACTCCAAGGACCCGTCATGACCTCACACAGCCCGACCGACCAGCCGGCAGGACTCGCCTTCGGTGCCGACTGCGGCCCCGACCGGACGGCACCCGGCCCGTCCACGGCAGCCGTGACACGTACTGCCTCACCGTGCCCGCGTACCGCGACGCGGCCCGCCGGATCGCCGGGGTGCTCGCCGCCTGCACCACGGGGTGCCCGCAGGCGGCCCGGCGCCGACCCGGGACCGCTGCGGCGCCTCGACGGCTCGGCGGCACGGGTCGAGGTGCTCTACCCGGCCGGGAAGCAGGCCGGTCTCTCCCGGAACCCCGACACCGCAGACCTCGCGCCTGCGCTGCCCACGCCTCCGTCCGCCGTACCGATCCGCCTCACCCACGCGGTGCCCGAGGCGTCCTGAGAACCTGCCGCCGGACCACGACAACCGCACCACCGAAAGGACCTGACCCAGTGTCGGACAAGCAGCAGGCGGACGCCGCCTTCGCCAATCCCGTCATCCCCGGCTTCCATCCCGACCCGAGCATCTGCCGTGTGGGCGACGACTACTACATCGTCTGCTCCAGCTTCGAGTACTTCCCCGGCATCCCCGTCTTCCACAGCCGTGACCTGCTGCACTGGACGCAGATCGGCAACGCCCTCGACCGGCCGAGCCAGCTCCCTCTGACGGGGACACCGTCGTCCGGCGGCATCTACGCCCCCACCCTGCGCCATCACGACGGCCGCTTCTGGCTGATCGTCACCAATGTGACCGAGGGCGCCGGCAACATGCTGTTCACCGCCACCGACCCCGCCGGGCCGTGGTCCGATCCCGTCCGTCTGCCCGACGTCCCCGGCATCGACCCCGACCTCGCGTGGGACGAGGACGGCACATGCTGGTGCACGATCGCCGGGGTCTCGCAGGTCCGCATCGACCCGTACACCGGGCAGACGTTCGGACCGCGGCGCCAGCTGTGGTCCGGCGCGCCCGGCGCCAAGGCTCCGGAAGCACCGCACCTGTACCGGATCGGTGACTACTGGTACCTGCTCATCGCCGAGGGCGGCACCGAGCGCTGCCACGGCGTCTCGATCGCCCGTGGACGCACACCCACGGGCCCGTTCGAGCCGTGCCCGGACAACCCGGTCCTCACCCACCGCGGCACCGACCACCCCATCCAGAACACCGGCCACGCCGACCTGGTCCAGCGGCCCGACGGCACATGGTGGATGGTGTTCCTGGGTGTCCGGCCGCGCGGTGGAAGTCCGGGCTGGCACGTGCTGGGCCGCGAGACCTTCCTGGCACCGGTCGAGTGGGTGGACGGCTGGCCCGTCGTGGGCGAGGTGACACCCGAACTGCCCGCACCGTCCTGGCCTCTCGTCCCCGGCCCCGTCGAGGCGGTCCGGGACGACTTCGACCTCAGCGAGCTGCGGCCGCAGTGGATCTCCGTGCGCGAGCGTCCGGCGGAACACTGCACCACCAAGGAACGGTCCGGCTGGCTGACGCTGCGCGCCCGCGGTACCTCCCTGGACGAGCCGGACGTGATGTTCGTCGGTCGCCGCCAGCAGCACCTGGCATGCGAGGTGCGCACTCGGATCGACCCGGCGGAAGGGAGCGGTGGCCTCGCTGTGCGCCTGGACGAGGAGCACCACTACGAGATCGAGGCGTCCGAAGGAGAGGTGCGCGTCCTCAGCCGTGTCGGACCGCTGCGCAGCGTCGTGGGGTCCCGATCCGTGCCGGCCGGGCCCGTGGTCCTCGGTGTCCGCGTCCGCGCCACCCCTCCCCGGGACGCCCGCACGGGGCCCGACACCCTCACGCTCGGCGTCGAGGAGCCGGACGGCACGTTCACCGCGCTCGGCACCCTCGACGGCCGCTATCTGTCGACCGAGGTGGCCGGCGGCTTCACCGGCCGGGTCATCGGCATGTACGCCGCGGCCGGCACGGTCCGCTTCGACTGGTTCGACTACGAGCCGCCCGCCCTCTGAGCCTTCGCCGCACGCCACGGCACCACGCCGCCGACCGGAGACGTCGGGCTCCCTCCTTCGGCCATCTGTCGCTCCATCCCCCCACGGGCGGAACCCCCGCTCGGCCAACAGAGAAGGATCAAGGATGAAGGGAACGCCACACCCCACCCGGCGCCGCAGTCGCGGCCCCGGCCGTCTGTTCGGCCTCCTCCTGGCGCTGGTCGCCGCGATCGGGCTGACCGGCACCACCGCGTTCGCCGCACCGAGCCACAAGGACACGTCCCTGACCGGGCTCCCGCTGCCCAGGTCGGCCGCCGCCCCCATGGACACGGTGGCCGCGATGCAGCCCAGCTGGAACCTGGGCAACACCCTCGACGCCATCCCCGACGAGACCTCGTGGGGCAACCCACTGACCACCAAGGCCCTGTTCGACACCATCAAGGCCCAGGGCTTCCGGAGTGTCCGGATCCCCGTGACCTGGAGCGGTCACCAGTCCTCCACCACCCCCTACACGATCGACGCGGCATGGATGAACCGCGTCAAGCAGGTGGTCGACTGGGCGCTGGCCGACGGTCTCCATGTCGTGCTCAACGTCCATCACGACTCGTGGCAGTGGATCGCCACCATGCCCACCGACCACGACAACGTCCTGGCCCGCTTCAAGGCCACCTGGACCCAGATCGCGGCCACGTTCCGTGACTCACCGCAGGCGTTGCTCTTCGAGAGCAACAACGAGCCGCAGTTCAACAACACCACCGACGCCCAGGGCAACCAGTACAACAACGAACTCAACACGGCCTTCCACACCCTGGTACGCCAGTCCGGCGGCAACAACGCGACCCGGCTGCTGGTGCTGCCCACCCTCCACACCAATGCGAGCCAGGACTTCCTGGACGTCCTGGCCACCGGGATGAAGTCGCTGAACGACCCCAACCTCGTGGCCACGGTGCACTTCTACGGCTGGTACCCGTTCAGCGTGAACGTCGCCGGAGGCACGCGGTTCGACGCCACCGCGCAGAAGGACATGACCGACACCTTCGCCCGGATCCGCAACACCCTCACCTCCAAGGGCATCCCCGTCTACCTGGGCGAGTACGGCCTGCTGTCGTACCCCGACCACAACCACCCGGCCCGCGTCGAACCCGGCGAGGCGCTCAAGTACTTCGAGCAGTTCGGCTACGAGGCGCGCGCGGCCGGAGTCACCACGGCCCTGTGGGACGCCTTCAACTTCCTGAACCGCACCACGTTCCAGTGGCGCGACCCCGCCATCATCAACCAGATCAAGTCGAGCTGGACCACCCGCTCCGGCACCGCCTCCTCGGACCGGGTCTTCCTGGCGAAGTCGAGCGCGATCACCGCCAGGACGCTCACCCTGAACCCGAACGGGGGTGGCTTCCAAGGGCTTTGGCAGGCCAACACGATGCTCACCCCGGGCCGGGACTACACCGTCTCCGGGAACGAGCTCACACTCACGGCCACCGCGCTCACCCGGCTGGCCGGCAACCGCGCCTACGGGGTCAACGCGACCGTCGAGGCCCGGTTCAGCCGGGGCCTCCCCTGGAAGATCCACGTCACCACGTACGACAGGCCGGTCCTCTCGAACGCGACCGGCAACACCAACGGTGTCACCGTCCCCACCCAGTTCCGCGGTGACCTGCTGGCGACCATGGAGGCCA
The DNA here is from genome assembly GCF_036227485.1 of Streptomyces sp. NBC_01451. Classification (NCBI taxonomy): domain Bacteria; kingdom Bacillati; phylum Actinomycetota; class Actinomycetes; order Kitasatosporales; family Streptomycetaceae; genus Streptomyces; species Streptomyces sp. NBC_01451. The sequence goes on along the minus strand of NZ_CP109479.1, from coordinate 9,275,658 downwards.
CGTACGCCGACGGCGGCAACGCCGGCCCGACGAACTGGACTCCCTACCAGGAGTTCAACGAGGCGTTCTCCCCCGACTACCCGGGCAACGCCCTCCTCCTCACCTCGAAGTTCGTCAACTCACTGCGGGACAACACGCAGGCGACGCTCACCTTCCACTTCTGGAGCGGCGCCACCGTGACATACCGCGTGACGAAGTCCGGAGGTTCGGTGACCGGCACCGTCGGCTGACCGACGGTCGGCCACCCCGGGTGCCCGTACCGGCACCCGGGGTTCTCCCCCGGTCCGTTCAGCTCTTCGGCGGTGCCGTGCTCTCGCGGACGGTGAGGGTGGTGGCGATCTCCAGGCCCACCTGGGGCACGTCCTCGCCGCGCCCCAGTGCCAGCGCCATCTCGGTGGCGGCCACCGCCATCTCCGCCAGGGGCTGGTGGACCGTGGTCAGGGGTGGATCCACCCAGGCCACGGCCGGTACGTCGTCGAAGCCCACCACACTCAGGTCCTGCGGGATCCTCAGCCCGAGCTCGCGCGCGGCCTGGTAGACACCCATGGCCTGCATGTCGTTGGCGGTGAAGACGGCGGTGGGAGGCTCGGGCCGGGAGAGCAGGCCGCGTGCCGCCGCGTAGCCGTCCTCGCGGGTGAGGAGAGTTTTGACGACCAGATCCGGATCCATGGCCAGGCCGGCTTCCGTGAGTGCGGAGGTGTAGCCGGCCAGCCGCGCGAGGCAGAAGGGATGATCGGGGCCGCTGATCATGGCGATGCGCCGGTGTCCCAGGCCGACCAGGTGCCGGGTCGCGGCCTGGCCGCCCCGCCAGTTGGTGGCACCCACGAACGGCACGTCGTCGGGGAGCTCCCCGTTCGGGTCGAAGACGACGAACGGGATGCCCTTCGCCTTCAGCTGAGCCCGCTCCTCCTCCGACAGCTGCGCCACCGACAGGACGCACTGCGGGCGCCGTTCCAGGGTGTCGTCGATGCTCCTGCCCGGAGCGCCCTGGAGACCGAACTCCGACACCAGGAGACCGATTTTGTTCTTCCGGGCGACTCGTTCCACGCCGCGGATGATCTCCACGGCCCACATGCTCTCCAGCTCGCGGAAGACCAGCTCCACGAGATTGCTGCGGTTCTTCGGCGGCTTGCGGTAGCCGTACCGGTGGATCAGCTCCTCGACGCGGGCCCGTGTCTCGTCCGACACCCCGGACCGGCCGTTGAGCACCTTCGACACGGTGGGCACCGAGACACCGGCGGACTCGGCGATGTAGGCGATGGTGACCACCGCCGGTCCTCCACCGCTCGCGTTCCGCACTTCCGCCTCGTCCGTGGAAGGTGTGTCTGATCTGCTGTCCGGCACGGTGTTCGGTCCCCATCCCCTGGCCCGGTGAGGCGGTCAGTCTGGCATCCCTCGCTGTCGAGGCCGCGGGCTTCGCCGCCGCCAGGAGCCACGAAAGCGCACAACTCGCTTTCGCAGCCCCGGGGAAGCGTCGAAGCCCGCCCCGGAAAGCCATCTTGATCAGGCACTGACGGAATCGTCCACCGTCATGAGGGACACATTCCTCAGTTCGAACGAGGGCGATACTTTCGTGCCGCAGGGGAGGCGCACGGCCACCGCTCCCGCAACCGTCCGGACACCTCCCGATGGCACACCGGCCACCGGCACCACCCTCGGAGGGCCCTGGCCTAGACCACTCGGTCAAGTTTCGATCTCTCCCGCCCGAGCCCGCGACAGAAATGCATTACCGGCGGTAAGTTCCCGCTGCCACTCTCCACTTCACAGGAGCTCCGCTTCATGCGCCGTATTCTCACCTGCCTCACGGCCGCGGCCGTCACCTGCGGCGGGTTCGTCGCAACCGCGTCCCCAGCAGCGGCAGCGGACCCGGCCTCCGGGTCCTTCAGCACCCTCACCTACAACGTCGCGGGACTGCCCTCGATACTCTCCAGCGCGTCCACACCGCGCGACACCAGCACCACTGCCATCGGCCAGCGCATCGCGCCGTACGACATCGTGCACGTCGAGGAGGACTTCAACTACCACGCCTACCTCTACGCCGCGGACACGGCGCACGCGTACCGCACACCCACCAGCGGCGGTGCCGGCATCGGCAGCGGACTCAACACCCTGTCCAAACTCCCCTACGACGAGGACGACTTCGAGCGGGTGCGCTGGAACTCCTGCCAGTGGGACTCCGGCGACTGCCTGACGCCCAAGGGGTTCACGTTCATGCGTGAGCGCCTCGCCGAGGGCGTGTACGTCGACTTCTACAACCTGCACACCAACGCAGGAACGAACGAGGGCGACCTCGCCTCACGCGCCGACAACCTCAACCAGCTGACGGCCTTCATCAAGACCCACTCCGCCGGCAACGCGGTCGTGGTCATGGGTGACACCAACACCCGCTACACCCGCTCCGCGGACACCATCGCCGAGTTCGGCGCCGCCAACGGGCTGACCGACGCCTGGGTGCAGCTGATCCGCGGCGGCACTCCGCCCACCAAGGGCAGCGACGCCCTGGTATGCGACCAGACCGGGACCACCGTGCCGAACACCTGCGAGGTCGTCGACAAGGTTCTCTACCGTGGCAGCAAGCTCGTCTCGCTCAACGCCACGTCCTACAACAACGAGCACTCCAAGTTCCTCACGGACGCCGGGCTCATGCTCTCCGACCACGACCCGGTCTCGGTCGGCTTCTCCTGGTCACGCAACGCCGCCTTCCAGCTCAGCGACCAGTTCGGCGGCCCGCACGGCGACTACTACAACGACATCGACGCCGTACCGGCGGGCGCCCGCCCTGTCAGCCTCACGCTGCGCAGCGGCTCCCGCGTCGACAGCGTCGCCCTGACCCTCGACAACGGCAAGACCCTCACCCACGGCGGCACCGGTGGCACGGCCTCGTCCCTGACCCTGGGCAGCGGCGAATACGTCACCTCGGCCCAGCTGTGCCAGGCGGCGAAGGACGGCCACACCCGGATCTTCTACGCCAAGTTCGCCACGAACCTCGGCCGCACCCTGGCCGGCGGCAGCACCACGTCCGACTGCGTGACGCGCACCGCGCCGACCGGCTGGCAGATCGCCGGATTCCACGGACGCTCCGGCGACGAGGTGGACAAGCTCGGCTTCATCTACACGAAGCGCTGACCTGCTCCACCTCACCGAACACGCGGCGGCGGCCTCCGGGCCGTCGCCGCTTTCGCAACCGTTCCCACGGGGCGGGTCGCCGGTGTCGGTGTGATCACCGTCGATCAGCCGGGGGCCGACCTCCCGGCGGGTCACCGGAGGGCGGCCTCTTCACTCCTGGCTCTGATGCGCCTGCCTGAAAGCACCGCTTCGATGTGCCCAACCCGTCACGCAGTGCGGATACCGATGCCGAACGTCTGTCGGGGACGGCTCGCACTCGCTCCCTCATGCCCTCAGAGCAGGTCGAGGGCGTCGTAGCCGTAGCTGGGGCTGAGGTAGCCTCCGCCGCCCGCCGACCCGCTGGCGACGTCGATGCGCAGGGTGTTGGTTCCGGTGAGCAACTGGGCTGCGGGGATGACGTATTCGTACGTGTGGTTGTTGCCCCGGTAGCTACCGACGGTCAGGGTCCGGGTGGAGGGCTCGGTGGCCGCGGCCGGGATCGCGGAGGTCCAGGTGCTGTTGACGGCGATCTGGGGGCGACCGCCCGCCTTGGCGGTGGTGATGCCGATGCGCAGGGTGCGGTCGGCGGCGGCCTGGGCGGCGGTGAGCGTGAAGGAGATGAGCAGGCCCTGGTTGATCTCCTTGAACTGGTAGGCGGGCCACGCCGAGGCCGCCGAACTACCGATGACATAGGTGCCGGCTGTCCAGGCGGCGGCACGGGAGTCGGAAGGGTGGGCGTAGGTGACGAGGGAGGCGTTCTTGAAGCCGGTCGGGGCGCCGTTCCAGTCACCGACGCGCCAGAGGGCGGTGTCGGCGGCGGGGTCTCCGGTGATCGTGATGGTGTGCAGAGTGGTGGCGGCGCCCGCGGTGACCGTGACGCTCTCGGTGTGCACGGCGAGTTCGCCCTTGTGGACGGTGAGGGTGTAGGTGCCGGGAAGGATGCCCTTGACCGAGTACTTGCCGGTGTCCGCGTCCACCTTCGCCCAGTACTGCGCCTCGGAGTTGGCCACGCCCACAACGTAGGGGTACGAGGTGTCCCGTCCCGCGAGCCCGTTGCCGACGATCCGCCCGCGGCCGCTCGCGCCGGTCCAGCCGGTGAGGCCGAGGGCGTCCACCCAGGCGGTGTTGTCGCGCCCGGACACGGCGGTGGTCGGCGCGGAGCCGTCGGTGAAGGCGAGGACGTACGGGCCATGCAGTCCGAAGCGCTCGGGCTCGGTCTGGCCTTCGGCGTAGTAGAGGTGCTCGTAGAGACCGGCGCCCGACTCGTTTCCGTGGCGCAGGAGTTGGCGGACGAGGGGGCCGCCCGAGTCCTTCTCCTTGTTGGAGCGCACGACCCAGACCGAGGCGGCGGAGGCGCTGAAGCCGAAGTAGTGGTAGTCGATGGTCCGCAGGTTGGCGAAGTGCTTGGACCTGGTGGTGCCGTCGGCCTTGGCGAAGACGTCGGCGGACTCGATGACGGTGTCGGAGTTGGACCAGGTGTCCGGGTAGGTGGTGGGGAAGATGCCTGGCTTGAGGCGTGCGATGTAGCGACTGGCAGTGACGGAGGTGTCGGGCTTGTAGGTGAACAGGTAAATGTTGTTCTCGCCGCTGCGCGCCGCGTAGTAGTGGATCAGGGTGCCGTGGACGACCTTGATGAGGACGACGCCGGTGGCCGGCGCGGAGACGGTGACTGTCGAGGCGCCGAGGCCGCTCTCGACGTGGGAGTTCTTGCCGTCGTAGCCCTGGTACTCGGTGCCCTTGTACACGAAGGACGACAGGTCGCCGTTGCTGTGGTTGACCTTGAAGACCAGGCCGGCTCCGGTGTCGACGACGTAGTTGGTTCCGTCGTCGGTGTAGCCGAAGCCCGCGGCCCTGGCGGTGACGGGGGTGGCGAGGGCGAGGGCGAGTCCCGCCGCCGAGGCGAGGACGGTCCGGCGGGAGATCGGGCTGCCGTACGACATGCGGACAACTCCTGTGGTGCGAGGAAGGGTTGGGGTGGGAGGGCGCCCCAAGCCTGCCCGCCGCAACGGCTCCGCACGGAGATCACCGAGCGATGATCATGAAGTTGTAACAGCACGTCACACTCGGTCCCAACATGCGGGATTCGGCGGCGAATCGGCTTGATCGTGAACGCCTCTTTTCACTTCTGTGGCATTCACTGATGGGAAGGGTTGATTTACGTACGCTTCTGGCCGTCCACAGAAAGGGATCTTCCGATGCGCTACACCTGGGCCACCTTCGTGGTGAGTCTCGCCGCCGCGTTCACCACCGCCCTGTCCACCGGTGCGGCTGCCGCACCGAGCGGTCAAGGCCCGCACCACCACCGTCAGTTGCTGGCCCGCGACGACTTCCGGCACGGCACCGGCCAGTGGTCGACCGAGCTGGAGAAGGGCGGCATCGTCACGGCGAAGGGCGGTGTGCTGGACGTCGACGTGCCCGCCGGGGCCTCGGTGTGGTTCAAGCGGCCGTTCTCCGGCCGCTACGAGATCGACTTCACGGCGACCCCGGTCTCGGCGGGCGGTGTCAACGACCGCGTCAGCGACCTCAACTCCTTCTGGAACGCCCGGGATCCGAAATCCCCGGAGAACCTGTTCGCCACGACCCGCAGCGGCGCCCTGGCCGACTACGACCAGCTCACCACGTACTACGCGGGCCTCGGCGCGAACTACAACACCACCACCCGGCTTCGCCGTTACGCGGGCGTGGCGGGCGAGCGGCCCCTGATCTACGACTACACCTCGCCGCTGCTCACCGCGAACGAACCCAACCGCATCCGGCTGGTCTCCGACGGCAAGCACATCCAGTACTGGGACAACGGCGAGCTGGTCTTCGACTACACCGACGAGAACCCGTACACCAGCGGTTGGTTCGCCTTCCGCACCACCTGGAGTCACTTCCACATCAGCGACTTCCGTGTCTGGCGCCTCCAGGATGGTCACCGTGGCTGAGATGTCGCGCAGAGACGCCCTCAAGGCGGCAGCGGTGACCGTCGCGGCGACCCAGCTCTCCTGGGCGCTCACCGCCGACCCGGCCACGGCGGCGGAGGCCGCGCCCTCCACAGACCCCGTGAAGCTCACCTGGCTGGAGGGCGGCACACCCGCCGAGGCACCCGGCACCACCTTCGGCGTGGCCTGGCCCCAGGGCGCGCTCCGCGCCGACCAGGCCTTCGCCCTCACCGCCGCCGACGGGACGGCCGTCCCCGTCCAGTCCTGGCCCACCGCCCACTGGCCCGACGGCACCCTGAAGTGGACCGCCCACGCGGTCGGCTCCACCGCCGGACCCGCCGAGAGCTACACCCTGGCCCCGGGCACGCCCGCGCCGGCGGACTCCGCGCTCACCGTGGACACCAAGGGCGGCACAATCGACGTCGACACCGGCGTCATCCAGGTCAGCATCGCCAAGTCCGGCGCACACGACGTCATACGCGCCGTCAAGCGCGGCAACGCCAGGATCGCGAGCAGGGCCGAACTGGTCGTCCTGCGCCAGCCGGAACTCGACGACGACCTCGACGGCAGCGCCTCCAGTGCCCGCTGGGAACGCTTCACCGGCCGCGTGCACTCCGTCACCGTCGAGCAGGCGGGACCGGTACGCGCCGTCATCCGTATCGAGGGCGAGCACGAGCGCGGCCGTCGCTCCTGGCTGCCCTTCGTCGTCCGCCTCTACCTGTACGCCGGTTCCGAGGCGATCCGCGTCGTCCACACCATCACGTACGACGGCACACAGCAGGCCGGCAAGGCCGGCGGCGACTTCATCAAGGGCCTGGGCCTGCGCATCCGCGTGCCGCTCTCCGACGAGCTGTACAACCGGCACGTCCGCCTCGCCGGCGCCGACGACGGCTTCCTGACCGAGGCCGTCCAGGGCATCACCGGGCTGCGCCGCGACCCCGGCGCGGCCGTGCGCACGGCGCAGGTCAAGGGCGAGCGGCTGCCGGACATCTCCACCTGGGACACCCGGGTCTCCTCCGCCCTCCAGTACGTCCCGGCCTGGGGCGACTACTCCCTGGCCCAGCTGTCGGCCGACGGCTTCACCGTCCGCAAGCGCACCAAGGCCGGGCACGGCTGGATCCACACCACCGGCGGCACCCGTGCCCCCGGCTTCGGCTACGTCGGCGGGGTCAGCGGCGGACTCTCCTTCGGGCTGCGGGACTTCTGGCAGAAGCACCCCGCCCAGCTCGACGTCCGCGGCGCCGCCTCCGACGAGGCGACCGTCACCCTCTGGCTCTGGTCACCGGAGGCCCAGCCGCTCGACCTGCGCTTCTACCACGACGGCCTCGGCCAGGACACCTACGACGAGCAGACCGCCGGGCTCAACATCACCTACGAGGACTACGAACCCGGCTTCGGCACCCCGTACGGCATCGCCCGTACCTCCGAGCTCTACCTGTGGGCCAACGCCGCCACCCCGACGACCGGCACGCTGGTCGCCCAGAAGGACGCGCTGACCGCTCCTCCGCAGTTGGTCACCGCTCCCGAGACCCTGCACAAGGCGGGTGTCTTCGCCGGGCTCTGGTCGCCCGTGGACCGCTCGACCACCGCCAGGAAGACCGTCGAGGACCGACTCGACCTGCTGTTCGCCTACTACCGGGACCAGCGCGAACAGCGCCGCTGGTACGGCTTCCTGGACTACGGCGACGTCCAGCACACCTACGACCCGGCCCGCCACACCTGGTGCTACGACGTCGGCGGCTACGCCTGGGACAACTCCGAGCTCTCCACCGACCTGTGGCTCTGGCTGGCCTATCTGCGCTCCGGACGGGCCGACATCTACCGTTTCGCCGAGGCGATGACCCGGCACACCGGCGAGGTCGACGTCTACCACCTCGGGAAATGGGCGGGCCTGGGCACCCGGCACGGGGTCCAGCACTTCGGCGACAGCGCCAAGCAGGTCCGTATCTCGACGCCCGTCTACCGCCGCCTCTTCTACTACCTCACCGCCGACGAGCGCACCGGCGACCTGATGCACGCCCAGGTCGACGCGGACGAGACGTTCCTGAGGCTCGATCCCAACCGCAAGGTCCGCACCGACGGCTACACCCCCGGGGACCGCCACGCCCTGTCCATCGGATTCGGCACCGACTGGAGCGGCCTCGGCTGGGCCTGGTGGACCGAGTGGGAGCGGCGCGGCCCCAAGTGGCGGACGGCGAGGAAGAAACTGCTGGCCAGCGCCTCGACGATCGCCGCGCAGCCCAACGGTTTCGTGCAGGGCAGCGGTCTGTACGACCTCGACACGGGCGCCTTCGCCGTCCAGACCGCCCCCGTCATCGCCGTCTCCCACCTCTCCGCGAGCTTCGGTCTGCCCGAACTGGCGGCCGAGCTGATCGGCGCTCTCGACGAGAGCGACATCCCGGGCTTCCGGGCCGCGTGGCTGGACTACTGCCGCTACTTCAACGCCACCTCCGCCGAGCAGAAGGCCCGCTACGGCGCGAGTTTCAAGGTGAGCCTGGTACAGGGCCACTCCCGGCTGGACGCCTACGCGGCGAGTCAGACCGGCGAAGCCGCACTGGCCACCCGGGCCTGGAGCAAGTTCCGTACGGGCGACGGCTATCCGGACGCGAGCACCTTGTGGACGACCACCGAGATCGACGGCCCCACCGTGCTCAACGCGGGCACCGACGCTCCCTGGATCAGCACCAACTCCACGGCGCTCTACGGTCTGGCGGCCATCGAGAACCTCGCCCTGGTCGGTGACACGCCGAACTGAGCAGGCGCAGGGGCAGGGCCGTTCAGCCGCCGAGGTGGCGTTCCAGCCAGTCGGCGGCGGCCCTGCGGAACAGTCTGCGGTTGTCCGCGCGCAGGAAGTCGTGGCCCTCGTCGCGCAGGGTGAGGAGTTCGGCGGGGATGCCGCGTTCCCGGGCGGCCCGTACGAACTGCTCGGACTCCCCCGGCGGCACGTTGGTGTCGTGTTCACCGTGGACGGCGAGCAGCGGGACCCGCAGCGCGTCGACACGGCTCATCGGGGAGAGCGCGTGCAGCAGGGCGCGGTCGTGCTCGGGATGGCCGTACTTGTGCACCGCCGACTCCGCGATCCACGGCTCCGTACCGGCGAAGAAGGTCAGGAGGTCGGACATGCCGCAGACGGCGACCCCGGTGCGGAAGAGGTCCGGATGCCGCACGAGGGAGGCGAACGTGAGATAGCCGCCGTACGAGCGGCCCATGACCGCGAGCCGGGTCGGGTCGGCGGGACCCGCCGTCACCGCGTGGGCGGTGCAGTCCGCAACGTCGTCCAGGGCGGCGAAGCGGCCGGTGCCCAGGTCGGCGTCGACGAAGGACCTGCCGTGTCCCGAGGAGCCTCGGACGTCGGGGGCGAAGACGTCCAGGCCGCGGCCGAGCAGCTCGTGGTACAGCGGGCTGAAGACGGGGCGTTCCTGCTCCTCCGGGCCGCCGTGCAGATGGATCACGCAGGGCGCCGGCTCGTCCGGGGCTCGTCCGGGCGCCCTGTAGTACCAGCCGCTCAGGGGCAACCCGTCCCGTGCGGTGAGGCGCTGGGGAACGGGGCGCACGGGTGGGCGGCCCGGCGGGACGGCGTCCTCGTCGCGGGAGGACCACGGGGTGCGCAGCAGGGACACGCCCTCGTGGGCCCACCACACACCCGGGCGGCGTTGCGAGCCGGAGAGCGCGAGCAGCATGCGGCCCGGTCCGGCCGCCACCACCCGTGTGACGACCTCGTGCGGCAGGGCGACGGGTCTCGCCGGCCCTGTGCCGGGCGGGGCGTGGTGCGCCGGGGAGGTCTCGACGAGTTCGAGTTCCCCGGCGCCCTGCGCGTTCCACACCAGCACGGCGGTGCGGCCGTCGTGGGCCATCGCCAGCAGTTCCAGTTCCTGGTCCTCGCGCTGGACCACGACCGTCCTCTCGTACGGTTCGCCGTCGGCGCCGAGAGCGACCGCGAGCAGCGCCGCGTACTCCCGGCCGGCGTCGCTGCGCAGCCAGAGCGTCCGCCCGTCCGGGGAGAACCGGCCGATCCACGGATCTCCGTCGGCGACCGGCACCGTGCACGTCGTCACCGAGTCGGCCGTGCGCCGGACGACCGCCTCGCGTCGTCCGCGCGGCCCCCGGCGCAGCAGCGCGAGCGTTCCGTCGCGGCTGAGGTCGCACACGCGCAGGGTGGCGGCGTGCGTCTCCGTGGCGAGAAGTACCGGTGATGCCAGGCCGTCGGGATCGATCAGGTAGGCGGAGAGACCGCCGCCGGGCCGGACGGCCGGTGCCTCCGGTGTCCTGAGATCCACCGGCGCCGCCGCCGTCCGCTGCCCGGAGTCGTGGCCGGCGCCGCCGAGGAGCGTCGCGCGGCCGTCCCGGTCGGCCCAGTCGGACGGGAACGCGGCACCGGCGGGATCCAGATACGCGTGGGCGGTCGCGGTGACGGCGACGGCCGACCCGTCGTGTGTCCAGCACCCCAGGTGGGCGGAGCTTCCGGGGTCGGCTCCGGCCAGGATGCGACGTCCGGTGCCGTCGGGCCGTACGCACAGCACCCGCGTGTGCTCAGCGCCGCCAGGCGCGGTCGTGTACGCGATCCAGCGGCCGTCCGGCGACCAGGACACCTCCTTGACGGGATCCGGGGAGGAGTCGAGCAGCCGCACCTCGGAACCGTCCACCGGACCGGCCCACAGCTGCGGGACACCGCCCCGGTCGCAGATGAAGGCCGTCTCCGCGCCGTCGGCGCCGGCGGAGGGATACCAGCAGCCGTGCGCGTGCAGCCGGGTCACGGCCTCGCGCGGGCCGCCCGCCCCCGGCAGCGGCACCGGGACGGGGGCGGCGGCACAGTCAGGGTCGTGCGTGTCCGCCGGCCGGGCGTCCGACAGCAGGGCCGCCAGTGCTGCGAGGCCGGGTGCCCCGGGCTGGGCCACGGCTGACGGCCGGGCGGGCGCCACCGTCTCCGGCGCCCGTGTGCCCGGCTCGTCGGTCACTTGATCCCGTGCGTCTGCAGCCATGTCTCCAGCAGAGCCACCTGCCACAGGGCGTTGGCTCCGCGCTTGGTCCGGTGTTCGTCGGGCGCCGCCAGGAGTTCGGCGACGTACGACTCCTGGAACACGCCGCGCTTCCTCGCCTCGGGTGTGTCGAGTGCCGCACGCACCCGGTCCAGGACGGGCCCCGCCATGTGCTTGACCGCCGGGACGGGGAAGTAGCCCTTGGGCCGGTCGACGATCTCCCGGGGCAGAAGCTTGCGGCCTGCCTCCTTCAGTACGCCCTTGCCGCCGTCGGCCAGTTTGAGCTCCGGCGGGCAGGCAGCGGCCAGTTCCACCAGTTCGTGGTCGAGGAACGGCACCCGGGCCTCCAGACCCCAGGCCATGGTCATGTTGTCGACCCGTTTGACGGGGTCGTCGACGAGCATGACGTGGGTGTCCAGCCGGAGTGCCGCGTCCAGGGCCGTCTCCGCCCCGGGCACGGCCATGTGGTCCCTGACGAAGCGGCCCGAGACGTCGTCGCCGGGCAGCATGTGGGGCTGAAGGATGCGCGTGAGGTCGGCATGCGGGCGATCGAAGTACGTCTCGGCATACCGGTCCGGCTCCTCCTCGCGGGTGACCTCCGCCAGCTCCGGGTACCAGTGGTAGCCGGCGAACACCTCGTCCGCGCCCTGGCCGCTCTGCACGACCTTCACCTCCTTCGCCACCTGCTCGGACAGCAGGTAGAAGGCGACCGCGTCATGGCTGGTCATGGGCTCGCTCATCGCCGCGACGGCACCGTCCAGGGCCGCCGACACCCGGCCGGAGGGAATCATCAGCCGATGGTGGTCGGTGCGGAACTCCCGGGCGACGAGGTCGGAGTACCCGAACTCGTCCCCTTCCTCTCCCCCCTCCGCCTCGAACCCGACGCTGAACGTCTTCAGGTCGCGCCGGCCCTCGTCGGCCAGCAGCGCGACGACCAGGCTGGAGTCCAGCCCGCCGGAGAGCAGGACCCCGACCGGCACGTCGGCCACCGTCCGCCGGCGTACGGCGGTACGCAGCGCCTCCAGCACCGCGTCGCGCCATTCGGCCGGGGCCATGTCGGCGTACTCGGGCCGCCGGGTGTACGACGGCTGCCAGTAGCGGTGGTCGTGCTGGGTGCCGTCCGGTTCGACGACGCGCACGGTGGCCGGCGGGAGTTTGCGGACGCCGTTGAGGACGGTGCGCGGCGCCGCCACCGTGGCGTGCCAGCTCAGGTACTGGTGGAGGGCCACCGGATCGAGGGAGGTGTCGACGTCCCCGGCGGCGAGAAGGGCCGGCAGTGTGGACGCGAACCGCAACCGGTCCGGCGTCCGCGCCAGATACAGGGGCTTGATCCCGAGCCGGTCGCGGCCCAGCACCACCCGACCGGTGCGGTGTTCGACGAGAGCGAAGGCGAACATGCCGTAGAAGCGCTCGACGCAGGCGGTACCCCACTGCCGGTAGCCCTTCAGCACCACCTCGGTGTCCGACGTCGACTCGAAGCGGTGGCCCAGCCGCTGGAGCTCCTCGCGCAGCTCCTGGTAGTTGTACACACAACCGTTGAAGACCCCGGTGAGCCCGCCCCGGGCATCGGTCATCGGCTGTGCCCCGGACTCCGACAGGTCGATGATCTTCAGGCGGCGATGCCCCAGGGCGACCTCGCCCCGCGTCCACGTTCCCTGTCCGTCGGGACCACGGGCGGCAAGCCGGTCGCTCATGCGCTCGACGGCGGCGAGGTCGGGTCGCCGGCCGTCGAAGCGGATCTCCCCACTCAGGCCGCACATGGCCTACCTCCTTCATGACGGCGGAAACACCCCCGGGCCGGCCCGGCCGGCCTCATGACGTTCGCCGCCACGTCAGCGGCCGATGGCCTCCGGCGCGCCCGAGCCGAAGGGCGGACCTGTCGCGTCGGCGCCGGAGTACGGCAGGTTGACGCGGGCGGGAGAGGTCGATCTGTGGTTTCTGCGTTCGCCGCGGGTCTCGGCGATCAACAGGTCGACGCAGGCCAGCAGATCCTCTTCGCGCGCGGTACGGCGGATGCGCTCGGCGGCGCTGCCCTCGGCGAGGATCTCGTCCGTCAGTGCCCTGACGGTGCGCCAGTCGCCGTGGGACTCCAGCGCGGGGCGCAGTCGGGCGAGCAGCTTGCGCACGACCTGCGGGGCGGGCGCGTCCTTGCGCGTCCCGGGGTCGACGAGGGTGCCCTCCAGGCCGGATCGGGCGGCCCGCCAGGCGGCGCCGCGCAGCCACTCGTGCCGTCCCTGGCAGGGCGGCGCGTCGTCCTGCCCCAGCCGTTCGAGGGCCTCGGTCACCAGTGCGCGGAACAGTCCGGCGATGAGGACGACGGTCTCCGTGCGCGGGCAGGCGTCGCAGATCCGCAGTTCCAGGGTGGACAGATGGTCGGAGGGACGTATGTCGTAATAGATCATCCCGGCGTCGGTGATGATCCCGGCCCGGACCAGGTCGCGTACCGAGGCGTCGTACTCGGTCGCGCTCGGGAAGCAGCCGACCGGGCCGGCGGTGGGCCAGCGCTGCCAGAGCATCGTGCGCCAGCTGGCGTAGCCGGTGTCGGAGCCCTGCCAGAACGGTGAGCTGGCGGACAGCGCCAGGAGCACGGGCAGCCAGGGTGAGACCTCGCACATCACCCGTACCGCCGTGTCGCGGTCGGGGATGTCCACGTGGACCTGGGCGCCGCAGATGAGCTGCTCGTCGGCCACCTGCCGGTATTCCTCGACCATGTGGTGATAGCGGGCGTCTGCGGTGGGCTGCCCGGTGGAGGCGGGGGCGAGGGGCGCCGTGCCCGCGGCCACCGCGGCGAGTCCCAGCGAGGCGGCGGCCGTGTCCAGCCGCCGTCTGGTCCTGGCGAGGTCGGTGTACAGGTCGTGCAGCGATGCGTGCACTCCGCTGTTCGACTCCACGATGGACCGGTGCAGTTCGCTGGTGAAGGTCCGCTGGGGAAGCCGTCGCAGGACCTGGTCGGCTCGTGGCACGAGCAGACCGCTCTCCACCTCCAGAACGTGGAACTCTTCTTCCACTCCGATGCACATGCTCACGGTCACTCCTTGAGGCAGCAATGCCTTCCGTCCCGGGAGTTCGGTCACTCACCGGGGGGACGCGACGGCTGTGACAGGCACCGGGTTCCCCGGGTATCGACAGATAAGCTCAATTTGCACCTTTGGCCTGCCATCATCGCAGATGGGAGCACGAGCGCATCTCGTGCGGGGCGGACTGCGCGACGCCCCGGTGGGCGCGGTTGTGCGGCGGGTACCCCGTCAGCGGCACACGAGTCCGGCGGTGCCGGACGACTTCCGGACAGTTGCCCGAAGTCGTCCGGCACCGCCGGCTGCGGCGCTGTACCGATGGGGATCCGCCTCTCCCCAGGAACGTGCCGTCGTCTCCGGGGCGGGCGCCTGCCACCGCCCCGGAGACGACGGCCGGGTGTCATGCGGCGCCGGTGACCCCCGGGGCGATGAAACGCCGGTGCAGGGGACCGAACGCGGTCTCCGGAGCCCCGCCGATGCCCGCCTTCTCGATCGCGGGGGCCAGTCGCCCGGCGAAGAACGTCTGGAAGGCCTCCTCCGACTCCCAGACGTCGATCACGTGCAGCCCCTGAGTGTCGAACCAGGCCACGTGCACCTCACTGCCGTCCGGGGTCGCCTCCTCCCACCCGACGGTGTCCCGCACCATGTCGTACTGCTCGGGACTGACCCCGGCCCAACTCATCGACATCACTACAGCCATTTTCCCGCCCCCACTGTCGAGCTCCGTGTGTGCTTGAGCATCGTCCCGCCGGACCCGCCGAGGGCGAAGAGCGCACAGAGGCATGGCCTGGCCCCGCTCCACCCCCGCACGCCCGGCGTACGGCCGTGGGAGCCTCCGGGACGGCGGGCGGGCGGGGCAGGGACGGAGTGCGGGGCCTGTCGAGACCCGCGGGGTCTCTGCCTCGGCCTGCGGCTCAGTACCGTCAGCGGCTGCGGCGAGCGTTGAGCCGGGCGGCCTGGCGGGTCAGGTGGTCGCGTTCGGCGAGGTTGGGTGCCTTCCGGGCCGCCTCGGCGTAGAGCCGTGCCGCGGTCACCAGGTCGCCGTCGCGCTCGTGGAGGTAGGCCGCCACCGCGGTGCGGCGGGGCAGTGTGTCGTCGTCCAGCGCGGCGAGGGCCGCCAGGCCGGCTCGCGGTCCGTCGGCCTCGCCAACGGCCACCGCGCGGTTGAGGCGGACGACGGGACTGTCGGTCAGACGCGCGAGTTCGTCGTACCACTCGACGATCTGTACCCAGTCGGTCTCCTCGGCGGTGCGGGCGTCGGCGTGGAGGGCGGCGATGGCGGCCTGCGCCTGGAACTCGCCCAGCCGGTCGCGGGAGAGGGCCGCCTGCAGGATCCCGACACCCTCGGCGATGGCCCCGGTGTCCCATCGGCCGCGGTCCTGCTCGGCGAGGGGCACCAGGCTGCCGTCGGATGCGGTGCGGGCCGTACGCCGGGCGTGGTGCAGCAGCATGAGGGCGAGGAGCCCCGCCACCTCGGGATGGTCGACGTGGGCCGCGAGCTGCCGGGTGAGACGGATGGCCTCGGCGGCGAGGTCGACGTCGCCGGAGTAGCCCTCGTTGAAGACCAGGTAGAGGACGCGCAGCACGGTGGCGACGTCGCCCGGCCGGTCGAACCGTACGCCGGAGACGGTGCGCTTGGCCCGGCTGATGCGCTGGGCCATGGTCGCCTCGGGCACCAGGTAGGCCTGGGCGATCTGGCGGGTGGTCAGCCCGCCGACGGCGCGGAGCGTGAGCGCGACCGCGGACGAGGGTGTCAGCGACGGGTGGGCGCACAGGAAGTAGAGCTGGAGTGTGTCGTCCGTCGCGGGCGTGGGTCCGGGCGCCGGTTCCTCATCGACACGGTCCTCGCGGCGGCGGCGGGCGGTGTCCGCGCGCGTCGCGTCGAGGTACCGGCGCCACGCCACGGTGACCAGCCAGCCCTTCGCGTCCCGAGGCGGGTCGGCCGGCCAGACACGGACCGCCTCGACCAGGGCGTCCTGCACCGCGTCCTCGGCCGCCGCGAAGTCTGCTCCGCGGCGGACGAGGACGGCGAGCACGCTCGGTGTGAGGCTCCGGAGCAGGGCCTCGTTCACCCCGGGGGTCATCGCGTCAGTGGCACTCTGTGATGGTGGGCGGCGCGGACAGGAACGGGCGCAGCTCCAGCCACTCGTGGATCGGCTTGCCGCCCGCTCCCGGGGCGGCCGACAACTCCCCGGCCAGCTCGACGGCCCGCTCGTAGCTGTCGACGTCGATCACCATCCAGCCGGCGATGAGGTCCTTCGTCTCGGCGAACGGGCCGTCGGTGACCGGCGGGCGCCCCTCACCGCCGTACTGCACCCACGTGCCCTCGGGGGCGAGCGCCTGACCGTCGACGAACTCGCCCGTCTTCTCGAGCCGGTCCGCGAAGTCGCGCATGTACTGGACGTGGTCCGAGATCTCCTGCGGCGTCCACTTGTCCATGGGGATGAAACCGACCGGAGCCGGAGCGCCGCGGTAGTGCTTGAGCAGCAGGTACTTGGCCATCGTGGTTCTCCTCCGTGCTGGTGCGACCCATTGTGGCCGCCTTCACTACGGGGACGGAGCCGGGCACGGGTTCTCGACATCACCGCTCGGAATCTTCTGGAATTTCTTCGCAGGACGATGTCGAGGCCACGGTTTCACATGGTCACGCCGCCTCCGGCGCAGAGTCAGCCACCGGGGCGGGCGAGCCGGGGCGGGCCGTCAGACGTCGGCCGCCGGCGTCGGGGCGGGTCCGGTGCTGGTGCGCAGGGAGATGGGCGGCGCGAGGAGGTGGTGGCGTGGCGTCGCGCCGGGGTGGTCGAGCCGCTCGACGAGCAGTTCGACGGCGAGCCGGCCCAGCTGCTCGGCCGGTACGTCCGCCGCGGTGAGCTGCGGGGTCACGGTCTCCGCCCAGCGGCCCGCCACGACCCCGGTGATGGAGAAGTCGCGCGGCACGTGCCGTCCTGCCACGGCCAGGCCCCGGTAGAGGCCGCCGAGCGCGGCCTCGTTCAGGGTGACCAGCGCCGTGGTGTCCGGGTCCTCGTGGAGGATCCGCTCCAGGCACTCCTGCCCGGAAGGGGCGTCGTCGCCGCAGCAGTACGTCCGTACGGTGAGCCCTCGTTCGGCGGCGGCCTTGGTGAAGCCGTCGAGGCCGCGGTGCGCGGACTCGTAGCCGGCCCGCAGCAGGTGCTCGGGCCGGTTCACGAAGGCGATCCGGCGGTGTCCCAGGTCGGCGAGATGGTTGACGCAGGCCGCAGCGAGCGCGGTGTGGTCGAGCCCGACCCACCAGTCCCGGTCCGGGCGGGCCGTGCGGCCGATACAGACGGCGGGGAAGTTCTCCTCGCCCAGGTGGTCGACCCGGTCGTCCTGGAGCCTGATCTCCATGAGGATCGCGCCGTCGACCCGCCGCTCGGCCAGCAGCCGCTGGAACGAGCGGTCGCTGTCCACGCCGCTCGGGGAGAGAAGCACGTCGTAGTCGTACGCCGCCGCGGCCTCCACCACGCTGCCGATGAAGTCGAGTTGCATGCCGGTGTAGTGGTTTCCGGCCGGCGGGAAGACCAGGCCGATGGTGCTGGTCCGGCCGTTGGCCAGGGCGCGTGCGCTGGCGTTGGGCCGATAGCCCAGTTCGTCGATCACCTGCTGGATCCTGCGCCGGGTCTCCTCCGACACGGAGCGTTTGCCGCTCAGGGCGTAGGAGACGGTGCTCCGCGAGACACCGGCCCGCCGGGCGATCTCACCGATGTTCACGCCACTCCTTCGTCGAACCGGTTCGCGTGAAGGCAAGCTAGAAGTGTCGGCGGCCGATGTCAATATCGGGTGCGGCCCTCCGCTTCCTCGTCGGCCCTCCGTGGTGCAGATATCCCTCACCGTCTGTGGGCGGCGCCAGCTTCCGGCCCGCACTCTTCGAACCGGTTCGACTCTCGTGACGGTTCACTTCACGAAGCCTCGGGGCGACGCACCTGCGGCAGAACCAGAGCCGGCGCCGACACGACCGCCGTCACCGCCGGAACTGCCCGACTTCAACGGCGACACCTACGGCCAGTACGACCGGCGGTTCCCCTGCGTGCCGGTCATCGACCGCGTCTGCGCGACTCCCCTCGCGGAGCAGCAGCCCGCGTGACGACCAGGCCCGGGCCTTGCTCGGCCCGGGCCCTCTGCCGTCAGCGAATCTGCTGCGGGCCGAGAAACCGGCCGTTGGCGTCGAGTCGGGCCGAGAGTGGGAATCGCGAAGCCGTCCGCCGCACGAAATCCACGACCCACGAACGCAAGCCAACGAACGACGACTCGACGAGGAGCCCCTATGTCCCTGCTCACCGCCGCCGGTCCCCGGCCGGCACTGCTGCCC
The DNA here is from genome assembly GCF_036227485.1 of Streptomyces sp. NBC_01451. NCBI lineage: Bacteria > Bacillati > Actinomycetota > Actinomycetes > Kitasatosporales > Streptomycetaceae > Streptomyces > Streptomyces sp. NBC_01451. The sequence continues at coordinate 9,257,315 of NZ_CP109479.1, read as the reverse complement.
CGGGCCGAGGAGGGCGACACCCCGCCCTCCCGGTTCGACGACCATCTCGCCGCCCAACTGCTCGCCCAGCGCATCGTGTTCCTCGGTACGCAGGTCGACGAGGTCTCGGCGAACCGGATCTGCGTCCAGCTGCTCCTGCTGTCGGCGGAGGACCCGCGCACCGACATCAGCCTGTACATCAACAGCCCCGGCGGCTCGGTGACGGCGGGCCTCGCCATCTACGACACCATGCAGCTGATCCCGAACGACGTGTCCACGCTCGCCATGGGATTCGCGGCCAGCATGGGCCAGTTCCTGCTCAGCGTGGGCGCGCCCGGCAAGCGGTACGCGCTGCCGAACGCACGGATCATGATGCACCAGCCCTCGGCCGGCATCGGCGGCACCACCGCCGACATCGAGATCCAGGCGGAGAACCTGGAGTTCACGAAGCGTTCCGTCGAGCGGATCACCGCCCGGCACACCGGTCAGAGCGAGGAGACGATCTCGCGGGACGGCGACCGCGACCGCTGGTTCACGGCCGAACAGGCCAAGGAGTACGGCATGGTGGACCAGGTGGTCGGCTCGCTGGCCGACGTCCGCCCTGCCGCCTCACGACGACGGATGGGGCTCTGACATGGGGACGTACACGATTCCGAACGTCGTCGAGCGCACCCCGCAGGGCGAGCGGTCGTACGACGTGTTCAGCCGGCTGCTGGCCGAGCGGATCATCTTCCTCGGCACCGAGATCGACGACGGCGTGGCCAACGTCGTGATCGCGCAACTCCTGCACCTGGAGTCGTCGTCACCGGAGCAGGAGATCGCCATCTACATCAACTCGCCCGGCGGCTCGTTCACTTCGCTCATGGCGATCTACGACACCATGACCTACGTACAGGCGCCGATCTCGACCTTCTGTGTCGGGCAGGCCGCCTCGACGGCGGCTGTACTGCTCGCCGGAGGTGATCCCGGGCGCCGGTTCGTCCTCGAACACGCGCGGGTGCTGCTGGGCCAGCCGGCGAGCGGCGGTCACCGGGGCACGGTCTCCGACCTGGCCGTCCAGGCCCGGGAGATGGTCCGGATCCGCGCCCAGGTCGAGGAGGTGCTCTCGCGGCACACGCACCACGACGTGCCGACGCTGCGCGCGGACATGGACCGCGACAAGGTGTTCACCGCCGCGGAGGCGGTGGCGTACGGCCTGGCGGACGAGGTGGTGAGCCGACGCCTCGTCAACATCTGACGGCGGCGCCTCCGACGGGCGCGAGCCGGGCCGTCAGGCGGCCAGGCAGAGCCCGTTGTACGGCGCGGAAGTCGTCGTACGCCCACGGGTACGGCTCCGGGTGTGCCGTGTCAGCTCGTTCTGGGCCAGGGACAGCAGGTCTCCCAGGCCCAGACCGAGAGCCCCGGCGGCTGCCGCGAGGACCTCCGAGGAGGCTTCCTTGCGGCCCCGCTCCAGCTCCGACAGGTACGGCATGGAGATCCTGGCCGCGTCCGCCACATCCTTGAGGGTGCGTTCCTGGGCGAGCCGTTCGCGGCGCAGGACGTCGCCGACGAGGTCACGGAAGAGCGGTTCCCTGGGCGCGGGCCGCGCCGGGGCCACCGGTGCGGCGGGCGCCGGTGCCGGCGTGCTCTTCGGACGCAGCGGGATCACACGGGCCTGGTTCGGCGCTTGGTTGCTCACCCCCTCAGCCTAAAAGCCGTCGCTTCCGGGGGAAGGGGTCGGCATTCTGCCCTGGGTGGAATCACCACGACGGGACGGACGGGCCGAGGGGCGAACATGCTGCGTGACACATTCGACGAGGCGGCGGAACTGTACGACCGGGCCCGCCCCCGCTATCCCCAGCCCCTGGTGGACGACCTGGCCCGCGCGGCCGGACTCGGCCCGGGCAGCCGCGTCCTGGAGGTCGCCCCGGGTACCGGCCAGCTCACCGTCCCGCTGGCCGCGTCGGGATGCCGGCTCACCGCCGTCGAGCTGGGCCCGTCCCTCGCGGAGGTGACCCGGCGCAACCTGCGGGCGTTCCCGCTGGCGGAGGTGACGGTCGCCGACTTCGAACACTGGCCGCTGCCGCCCGAACCCTTCGACCTGGTCGCCTGTGCGACCGCGTTCCACTGGCTCGACCCGGCGGTACGGCTGCCCAGGATGGCCCGGGCGCTCCGGCCGGGCGGGCTGCTCGCGCTCGTCATGACGCACCATGTCAAAGGCGGCACCGTCGACTTCTTCGAGCGGGTACAGCGCTGCTACGAGCAGTGGGACCCGGCCACGCCGCCCGGCCTGCGCCAGGTCGACGAGTCGGACACGGCGACGGACACCGGGGAGTTGGACCGGTCCGAGCACTTCGGCCGGGTCACCGTCCGGCGCCACACCCAGGACATCGTGTACTCGGTCGACGAGTACATCGACGTCCTGCTCACCTACTCCAACCACCGCGCGCTGGACGCGGCCTCGCGCCATGGCCTGCTCGCCGGTATCCGGGATCTGATAGAGACGCGGTACGGCGGCCGGATCACCAAGCGCTACCTCCACGAGCTGATCATGGCGACACGGGTCGCCTGAGCCCGGCCACAACCCTCAGCACCGGGTTCTCTACGCCGATCAACTGATCACCTTCACCCACGATCACCCCATAATGTCTACGTCGGCTCCACGACCGGCCCCACGTTCCTTACCGCCAGGTCAGCCCCCGCGGTTCCGGATGCCTCGCACACCTCGCGTCCACCGGTCTTTTTGCAGAGGGCAATGTTTGTGGCATGCCCTGAGCCCGACGGGGTACGCGCAGTCAGGAAGCGTTCCATCGTCCGTAGCTCGCAGCTCGATGTATTCGTGGGAGAGGTAACAGGTAATGGACACCGCCATGATCCGGTCGAAGGCAGAGGTCGTCGTGGACACCGCCGGAGCCAGGACGGGTGACGCCCTGCCCGGAATCCCGGAACCGCGAAAGGTGGCCCCGCGTGACGCGCGGGAGCTGTCCCGCCAGTTCTTCAGGCGTATGGATGAACTCGAGGAGGGCACGCGCGAGCACCAGTACGCGCGCAACACCCTCATTGAGATGAACATGTCGCTCGTACGGTTCGCCGCGGGGCGTTTCCGGGGGCGCGGCGACGACATGGAGGACATCGTCCAGGTCGGCATGATCGGCCTGATCAAGGCCATCGACCGGTTCGAACTGTCCCGCGAGGTGGAGTTCACGTCGTTCGCGGTGCCGTACATCGTGGGTGAGATCAAGCGGTTCTTCCGCGACACGACCTGGGCGGTGCACGTGCCGCGCCGCCTCCAGGAGCTGCGCGTCGAGCTGGCGAAGGCGCGCGAGGAACTGTCGAGCAGGCTGGACCGCGATCCGACGGTGGCCGAACTCGCCACGCTGATGAACCTGTCCGAGGACGAGGTGGTCGAGGGCCAGATCGCCTCCAACGGCTACAACTCCTCCTCCCTCGACGCAGCGTTGACCGGCGACGGGCCCGACGACGGCGAGGCGGTGCTGGCCGACTTCATCGGGGTCGAGGAACACGGGATGCGACTGGTCGAGGACTTCCAGTCCCTCGCCCCGCTGCTTGCCGACCTCAGCGACCGGGACCGGCGGATCATCCATCTGCGCTTCGTCGAGGAGGCCACCCAGGCGGAGATCGGTGAGCTGCTCGGCTGCTCGCAGATGCATGTCTCCCGGCTGATCAAGCGCATCATCACGCAGCTGCGCGAGGGCATGCTCGGCGAGCTGGACTACGCCTGACCCATCGGTTGATCCGACCGCCACGCTCAGTAATCGAAGTCGGCCATGGAGTCGGGACCGGCAAGTCCGGTCCCGACTCCATGGCCGTCCCGACGCACCGCCCGGCTCGTGGCCAAGCTGAATGGCTATGGCCGAGCTCAATGGCTGAGTGGCAGCACGGCCCGTACGTACTTGCCGACCGGCACCCGGCGGGCGGTCACCTCGGTGGCGAGCGCGTGGACGATCTCCAGGCCGTGCCGGCCGATCCGCTCCGGGTCCCGCGGGTAGCGCAGGGGCAGCGCGGCACTGCTGTCGTACACGGACACCGTCACCGAGGTGTCCGTGCCCTCCAGGTCGAGGACGTACGGGCCGTGACTGTGCCGGTCCGCGTTGGTGACCAACTCGCTGACCACCAGGACCAGCTCCCCGTCGACGCGCTTGTCCCTCGGGGCGCACCATTCCTTCCTGAGCTGTTCGAGGAAGTTCTCGGCGAAGGCGCGTGCCTCCGCGATGCAGCCCGGCTCGCCGGTGAAGTGCGCCGCCCTTCGTAGCGGTTCGACGGGATCGCCGAAACCAGTCGGTATCACTGCTCCGCCCAGATGTTCGATCATGCGCCGCTCTCTCGGTGGCCGGTCCGGCCGGACCCGGTCGCATCACTGCTCGTACCCCGAGCCGCGCGCCGCAGTCCCCCGTCCCCCGGGCCTCCCCTGAACCTCAGGAGGACGGTGGGGTCGACGCCGGCTCGGGCGCCGTGTCGGAGAGGCCGTCGTCGGGCGGGGACTGGGGTGACGCGGGCACCGAGGACGGAGGCTGCACGGCCGGGGGCGAGGAGGGAGGCGCGCTCGATGTCGGAGGGCAGGGTGTGACGGACGGGCTCGCGGTGTCCGGTGTGGCCGGTGACGCGGGCGAGGCCGGTGTCCCGGTCGGGGTGCCGGGTGAGGACACGCACGGCAGCGGCGACTGCGGCGGCAGCAGGCCGGGCGACGCGGACGTGGGCTCCGAGGACGCCGCCGAGGGCGCCGACGAACTCACCGACGGGCTCGGCCCCTCGACCGGCGGATCGGTCTTCCGGTCGTGCCCGCCCGTGTCGCCCTGGCGGCGGTGGAACCAGTCGCCGCGCTCGGGGTCGTAGACGACGAAGACGTTGATGACCGTGGTCGCGGGCGCCACGACGACCACGTTCGAGGAACGGTACGAGGACCACGCGTCGCCCTTCACGTGCGGGGCGCTCCGCTGTCGTACCGGGTCGGTGAGCGGGTTGCCGCAGGCGCAGCGCACGCGCGGTCGGCCCCGGTCGTCGACGAGGACCGCCGTTCCGGTCTGGAGGACGGCCTGGAAGCTGGTGGCGGCGGCGTCGCGGTAGCCGTGGTTGGTGACGCGGGTGTCCATGCGCAGCTGCACGGGGGTGAGTGAGCGCAGGTACGCGGGGACGGCGGCCGGCCGGAGGCCCAGGACCGAGGCGAACGCCCCGTTCTTCGCGGGGGCAGCCCCGAGTACCCGGATCTGCTTCTCCACGTCGCAGCTGGCGACCTTGCGTGTGCCGCCGTACAGGCCGGGAGCACCGCCGTCCACGCCCCGGACGGCGTTCGAGGCGGCCGTCGCCGAGCCGGTGGCCGTGGGGGTCGTGGCCGGCGGGGCGGAGCTGTCCCTGGCCGTGGACTCGGTGAAGGGGTCGGGGCCCGACTTGTCCGCGGCCTGGAGGAAGACCTCGCCGCCCGCCTGGTCGGTGGTGCCGTCGGAGCGGGTGAGAACGACGATCAGGGCCACGGCGGCCACGACCGAGGTGACCAGCACGGCGATGCGGGGCACCGACCTCCACCAGGGCCGGTCGCCGCCGGGAACCGGCCCGGTGCCGGGCCCGCCGCCCGCGCCTCCGTCACCGCCGCTTCCCCCACTTCCCCCGCTCCGCCCGGTTTCCCCGACTCCCCCGCCTCCGCTGTCGGCGGGCGGCCGGGACGGTGGTCCCGCGGGCGGCCGGGAGGGGCCCGACAAGGGGCCGGAGGGCGGTCCTGTGGGGCGGCCGGAGGACGGCTGTTCGACGCTCACGGGCTCTTCTTCCGACGTGGGCTCCTGCGGCATCCACCCCGATTTAAGCCGCTTTCTTCCACAACGTTCCCATTGTGCGCCCTGGTCCCGGGTCGCCCGCAAGCCGACGCCCCCGTTCCTCCCGACAGGCGCACCGCCCGAGAGCTGCCTAGCGTGGCAGGGTGAGCACGCGAACCCCCGCTCCCGTGCCGACGTTCGCCGAGGAGCGGACCGTCTCCCGGCACGGCTGGGCACAGGCCCTGGCCGCGGTGCTGACCGGACTGGGCGCCATGGTGCTGACGGCCGGTCTGGCGCTGTGGGCGGCGGGTGCGGGCGATCTGCCGGACGGCGCGTTCCCCCGGGTCGTCGCGGCCACCGTCGTGACAGCGGTCGGCGGCACGGTCGAACTCACGGGTGACGCCGGAGACCTCGCCGAGACCGCGGGTGGCCTGACCGTGATGCCGCTGTCGGTGACGCTCGTCGGGGCGCTGGTGACGGGTGCGGGTTTCCTGCGCCCGCTGCGGCACCGGGCCGTCGCCGGGGCTCCCGAGCTGGCCGGCTGGGCCGCGCGCATCGCCGTCCTGTGGCTGCTGGGCCTGGGCGGTCTGGCGTTCGCGGCCCGCCAGACCTTCGCGGTCTCGCTGGGCGACGGAACCCTCGCCGACATCGGCGACGTCTTCGGCGCCGCACCGCAGATCGGCTTCACGGCCGACGTACCACTGACGCTCCTCGCGGGCCTGCTGTGGCTGGCGGGCGTACTGGCGCTGGCCCTGCTGGTCTCGCGCGGGGCCCCGCTGCCGCCGCGGCTGCTGCGATTCCAGGAGTCGGTACGTCCGGCCGCGTACGCCATGGTCGTGCTGCTGCTCGCCTTCGTGGCCCTCGGGACGGTGATCGGGCTCGTGGTGGCGGTGACGCGCGGACAGCCCGCGCAGTCGCTCGCGCTGGTCCTGCTCGGCATGCCGAACCTGGTGTGGCTGGCCCTGACCACCGGCCTGGGAGTCACTTGGGAGGGGCGCGTCGAAGGTCCCTTCGGGCTGCCGATGCCGCACGTCCTCGACGAGGTGCTGCGCACCCCGGACACCGCCACGCTCAACCTGAGCACCCTCTCCGGCTACGACGGCAGGGTGTGGTGGCTGGTTGCCGTCGACGCGGTGCTGCTGCTGGCCGCCGCGTTCCTGATGGCGGCGCGCTCACCGGCCCGCACGCGGGCCTGGCAGCACGCCGTGCACATGGCGGTCGCACTCGCGCTGACAGTCCTGATGATCTGCCTGCTCGGCCGGATCTCCGCCCACTACGGGCTGTCCGTGCTCGGCGTCGGCGACCTCGGCGGCAACCTCTCCGGCAGCCTGTTCCTGCGCCCGCGGCTGTGGGGTGCACTCGGTCTGGCCCTGCTGTGGGGGCTGGTCACCGGGTTCCTGGGCGCGCTGTCGGCCCGGCGGGTGCACCGGCGGGGCAGGGTCGGAAACCGTTAGGCGGGGTTCCGGCGGCCGTGGGAGCGTGGCCCCATGACGTTGACTGCCGAAGACCGTTTGGCCGTCGGGGAGTTGATCGCGCTGCACGGTCACCTCGTCGACGAGGGACACCTCGACCGCACGGCGGAGGTGTTCACCGAGGACGTGGTGTACGACCTGTCCGACTTCGGCCAGGACCTCGTCACCGGCCTCGCCGCGCTCACGGACGCGGCGCTCGCCCGCGGTCCGGCGAACCCCGTCGCCCACCACGTCACGAACGTGGTCGTCACCGAGACACCCGACGGCCGCGTCCACGCCCGTTCCAAGGGACTGGGCGTCATGGCTGACGGCACCTGCGGGTCCGTGACGTACGACGACACGGTGGTCCGGTTCGACGGGGGCTGGCGGATCTCGTACCGGAAGGTGTCCGCGCGACGGGTGCCGTTGGGCGGGCCGGGGCCACGGTGATACCGGCCGCATCAGCGCGAAGTCCCCTACCCCGACGTCCCGTTACCCCCACCGCCGGTGACCCTGCCGCGTGAACACCGGGCGGGCCCAGGCCGGCGGCCTCGGTGGCCGTTCCTCGCCGGTTTCGGGCAGCCGGACCACCTGCGTGGGCGCGTGGCCTGCGTGCACGGCTCCGGTGGAGGCGGCGCGGAGGGCGGCGACGAAGTCGAGGCAGGAGTCGTAGCGGTCGTCGGGGTTCTTGGCGAGGGCCTTCGCGAACACCGGGTCGACGGCGGCGGGGAGTTCGGGGTGCTGCTCGGTCAGCGGTGGTGGCTGGTCGTACTGGTGTGCCCACAGCAGGGCCATGTCGTCGTCGCGCTGGAAGGGCGGGCGGCCCGCCAGGATCTCGTGGACGACGCACGCGAAGCCGTAGACGTCGCAGCGGCCGTCGACCGGGCGCCCCGAGATCTGCTCGGGCGACACGTAGTCGAGGGTGCCGACGAACTGGCCGACGGTCGTGAAGCCGGTGAGCGACAGCGACTTCTTCGTCAGGCCGAAGTCGGTGAGGTAGACGTGCTCGGGATGTTCGGTGTCGGTGCCCCGGGCGACCAGGATGTTGCCGGGTTTGACGTCCCGGTGGACCAGACCGTGTTCGTGGGCGGCGTCGAGCGCCGAGGCGACCTGGGCGGCGATACGGATGGCGGCGGGAAGCCGCAACGGGCCCTCTCGGTCGAGGAGATGACGCAGGTCGCTGCCTTCGACGTACCGCATCGCGATGTAGAGGACGCCGTCCGTCTCGTCGGCCTCGAAGACGGGGACGATGTGCGGATGGTCGATCGCGGCGGCCACCCGGGACTCGTGGGTGAAGCGTCTGCGGAAGGTGTCGTTGCGGGCGAGTTCCGGGGCGAGGAGTTTCAGGGCGACGGTCCGGTCGAGACGCAGGTCCTTGGCCCGGTAGACGACGGCCATGCCGCCTCGGCCGATCTCCTCCTCGACGCGGTAGCCGGCGATCTGTGTCCCGAGCAGGTCGGAGGGCCGTCCCGCGTGCGACCGCGTGTCGTGGTCCGGGTCGCGCGCCATCAGCCGCCACCACTGCCCAGGCCGCCGCCGTCGTCCCTGACGACCTGGGTGGGCGCGTGGCCCAGGTCGGGCACCACCTGGGTCGGCTCCCGCGCCGGGGCGGCGGGTTCCCGGTCGGCGGCGTACGTGCTCAGCCGGGTGCCGTCGGTGTACACCCAGCGCTCGTGCTCGGCGTCGTACAGCCACACGGACTCGCCGTCGACGACGATCCCGATCCGCTGTCCGCGCGTACGGCCCCGGAACGACTCCCGGTCGAGCTCGCCCCCGGTCAGCTCCTCCACGGCCTCGCGGTAGCCGGCGAGCGCTTCTGCGGCGCGGGCCAGCAGGGGCCGTGGGTCGGCGGTGCGGGCGAGCGGGGCGCCGGCGGCGGGCGGGTCCTGCGGTACGGCGACCAGGAGCCGTCCGTCGACCCAGGCGGACCAGCCGTTCGCGCACCGGACGTGCCCCCAGTCGCCGCGCCGTTCGACCAGCTCGACCGGCAGCAGCGCGTCGAGGGGCACGGTGGGCCGGGACGGGTCGGGCGCGTCCCAGGCGGCCAGGCCGTCCTGCGGGACGACGTGCGTGGGCCGGAACCCGGAGATCTGGTATCCGTATCCGGGGGACGTCATCTCACCCACCCCTCTACTTCCGCATGACGGCCGGTTCGTGCCGCCGCAGCAGCCGGAGGACCAGGTACCCGAAGACCACCGACAGCACGACCAGCATCCCCGCGTCGATCAGCCAGACCCCGGCGGAGTGTTCGAACAGCGGGTCGCCGGTCAGTTCGCCGGGGACGATCCGCGACAGTCCGATCGTGCCCGCCATCGCGCCGAGCGCCCACCGGGAGGGCACCAGCCAGGAGAGCTGTTCGATGCCGGGGACACCGTCGAGTTTGAGCAGGGCCCCGCAGAACACCACCTGGACGATGGCCAGCAGCACGAGCAGCGGCATCGTCACCTCCTCCTTGCGGACCAGAGCCGAGACCAGCAGGCCGAGCATCATCGCCGTGAAGGAGAGCAGCGCGACGGAGACCGTGATCTCCACGAGGGGTGGCATCAACACGCCTTCCCCGCCAGGCGCGTCGAGGTCGACGCCGAGCAGGGCGACGAGGGTCAGTACGACGGCCTGGGCGACGGTGATCGTCCCGAGGACCACGACCTTCGACATCAGATACGCCAATCTGGACAGCCCGACGGCCCGTTCGCGCTGGTAGATCACGCGTTCCTTCACCAACTCGCGCACGGCGTTGGCCGCACCGGTCAGGACGCCGCCGACACACAGGATGAGCAGCGCGTTCATCGCCGTCTCCTGGGTGAGCCGGCTCCCGGCGAGCGCACGGGCCATCGCGCCCATCACGAACGGCAGCGCGATCATGATGGCGAGGAAGGTGCGGTCGGCGCTCAGGGCGGCCGTGTAGCGGCGGACGAGGGTGCTCAGCTGGGCGCCCCAGCTCTGTGGCTTGGGCGGGGGCGGGGCGGCGTCGACCGGGCCCGACCTCGGCAGCCGGGGCTGGGCGGTCGAGTCGACGATGTACTGCCCGTGGAAGGGTGAGGCGCGGTACTCCCCCGCCCAGTCCCGTTCCTGGTCGCGCTCGAAGGCCTCGAACGCCTCGGGCCACTGCTCGTACCCGAAGAAGGCGAGGGTGTCCGCTGGCGGCCCGTAGTAGGCGACCCTGCCGCCGGGCGCGAGGACGAGCAGCCGGTCGCAGACGTCGAGGCTGAGCACACTGTGGGTGACGACGATGACGGTCCGGCCGTCGTCGGCGAGACCGCGCAGCATGTGCATCACCGAGCGGTCCATCCCCGGGTCGAGGCCCGAGGTCGGCTCGTCGAGGAAGAGCAGCGACGGCTTGGTGAGTAGTTCCAGGGCCACGCTGACCCGTTTGCGCTGGCCACCGGAGAGGCTGTGGACGGGCTGGTGGAGGCGCTGTTCCAGGCCGAGTTCGCGCACCACCTCGTCCACGCGGGCCCGTCGTTCCGCCTTCGCCGTGTCCTGCGGGAAGCGGAGTTCGGCGGCGTAGGTGAGGGCTCCGCGCACGGTCAGCTGGGCGTGCAGGATGTCGTCCTGCGGGACCAGGCCGATGCGCTGGCGCAGTTCGGCGTAGTCGCGGTAGAGGTCGCGCCCGTCGTACAGGACCGTGCCGTGGTCGGCGGGGCGCAGGCCGGTCAGGGCGTTGAGGAGGGTGGACTTGCCGGCGCCGCTGGGTCCGACGACCGCGAGCAGGCACTTCTCCCCCACCGGGAAGGACACGCCTTCCAGGAGTGTCCGGCGGCCGTGGTCGACGGCGACGGTGAGGTCCTGCACGTCGAGGGAGACCTCGCCGGTGTCGACGTACTCCTGGAGCTGGTCGCCGACCAGGCAGAACGCGGAGTGGCCGACGCCGACGATGTCACCGGGCGTGACGATCGCCCGGGCGACGGGTGCGCCGTTGAGGAACGTGCCGTTGTGGCTGCCGAGGTCGACGATCTCGTACGTGCCGTCCGGGTGGGCGCGCAGTTCGGCGTGCCGGCGGGAGACGACGAGGTCGTCGACGACCAGGTCGTTGTCGGCGGCGCGGCCGATGCGGACGGTACGGGCGGACAGGGGCCGGACGGTGGTGGGCTGCCGGAAGGTGCCTGTCAGGGAAGGCATCGAGACTCCGGCGACCGCCGAGGGGCGCTCACGGACCGGCGGGGGCGGGCTGACCAGGACGGCGCGCGGTCCGTCGCCGGGGCTGCCGAAGCGCAGGACGCAGCCGGGTCCGACGTCCTGTTCGTGGATGCGCAGGCCGTCGGCGTACGTGCCGTTGGTGCTGTTCTCGTCCTCGACCGTCCAGTGGCCGCCCTCGGGCCGCAGCACCGCGTGGTGCCACGAGACCCGGGCGTCGTCGATGACGATCTCGCTGAGCGGGTCGCGTCCGACGTGATAGTCGCGGCCCGGACTCATCACCGTGGAGCCCGTCTCCGTCTGCAGGACGAGTTCGGGCGCGGTCGGCGCGACCGAGCGGTCTACCATGCCCAGAATTCTAGCGATTCGTCCGCATATACGCCTGGCCAGCCCGGGGGCAGCGGGGGCCTCGGCGGCTAGGCGACCGGTACGACCAGTGCCGGGTTGGTCCGCTGCATTCGCAGCGCGTCCACGGATTCGGCGAGGAGTTCGTACTCGGCGGTCTCGTCGTACGTGGCGATCCGGACCAGTCGGCCGGCCGCCAACTCGTCGGCCACCAGCTCCTGTTGGTACGGGTCCATGGACCAGGTGCGCAGCAGTCCGGGCACGTCGGGCACGGTGGCGGCCACCGGGATGAGCGAGTTCGGTGGGAAGTACAGTTCGTCGGGCTGCGGATCGAGCCGTTCGGCGATCCAGTTCGCCCGGTCCCGCAGCCACCACAGGGCCAGCGCCAGGGTGGGAGCGCGGTAGGTGCCCAGCGGTACGCCGATACGCCGGCCCGCGCAGACTCCGTACGCCGTGACATGGCAAAGGAACTCGTCGTGCACGATCTTTCCCCCGATCGCCCGCCGGCCGTGCCTCGCTTTCCGTGCGACTCGCTCGCTGTACGCGTTGGTGCTGGTCACTCGATGGTTACTCAGTGGTGCAGTGTTCTACCACTTGAGTATCTTCACTATTGACACTCTGTCACCACGCCTTTCCAGCCAGTTTCCAGGCATTCTCCTGGCATATTCCTGACAGGTATGGACCGGAATCCGACGGGACGGCCACCTCCTCCGTCGGCAGGTCCCCGAGAGATTCGCGAAGATCCCGGGATTCGCGATGACTTTTCCGCTTCCCAGTGGTCTCTTCAGCGAAGACCACTGGAAATGGAGGGCCCCATGGCCACCAGCGAAAAAATCGACACCCTCGACGAGGAATTCACAGCCGTACTGCGCAAAAGCCCGGCACCCGGGGGCTGGACCTACCTGGTCTGGCCGGAATCCGTCGCGTTCTTCGGTACCCGCGGCCTGGTCAAGGTCGGCGGGACGATCGACGGGCACCCTTTCCGCAGCTCGTTCATGGCACTGGGTGACGGCACCCACAAACTCCCCGTGAAGGCCGAGATCAGGAAAGCCATCGGAAAGAATGAGGGTGACACCGTGACAGTACGGCTGGCGGAGCGGCTCCGTTCATGACGGGGCGAGGAAAGACGGGCAGGGATCAGGACTTGATGACCGCGTCGATCCGGGCCAGCTCCTCGCCGGAGAACTCCAGGTTGCCGATGGCCGCGACGCTGTCCTCCAGCTGCTGGGGGCTGCTCGCGCCGACCAGGGCCGAGGTCACCCGGCCGCCGCGCAGGACCCAGGACAGGGCCAGCTGCGCCAGGCTCTGCCCGCGCGACCTGGCGATGCCGTCGAGGGCGCGCAGCTGCTGCACGAGGTCCTCGGTGATGCGGTCGGAGTTGAGGAAGGGGCTGTCGCTCGCCGCCCGCGAGTCCGCCGGGATGCCGTCGAGGTAGCGGCCGGTGAGCAGGCCCTGCTCCAGCGGGGAGAAGACGATGGAACCGACCTGGAGTTCGTCCAGCGCGTCCAGCAGACCCTCGTCCTCCGGGCGGCGGTCGAGCATCGAGTAGCGGGGCTGGTGGATCAGGAGCGGGGTGCCCAGCTCGGCGAGGATGCGGGCGGCCTCCCGGGTCTGCTCAGCCGAGTAGTTCGAGATGCCGGCGTAGAGCGCCTTGCCCTGCTGGACCGCCGTGTGCAGGGCGCCCATCGTCTCCTCCAGCGGAGTCTCAGGGTCGGGGCGGTGCGAGTAGAAGATGTCGACGTAGTCCAGGCCCATGCGGGTCAGGCTCTGATCGAGGGAGGACAGCAGGTACTTGCGCGAACCCCACTCGCCGTACGGGCCCGGCCACATGAGGTAGCCCGCCTTGGTGGAGATCACGAGCTCGTCGCGGTACGGGGCGAAGTCGGCCTTGAGGGCCTCACCCAGCGCGGACTCGGCGGCGCCGGGCGGCGGGCCGTAGTTGTTGGCCAGGTCGAAGTGGGTGACACCGAGGTCGAAGGCGCGGCGCAGGATTGCCCGCTGGGTGTCGACGGTCCGGTCGGGTCCGAAGTTGTGCCACAGGCCGAGCGACAGCGCGGGGAGCTTCAGGCCGCTGCGTCCGGTGCGCCGGTAGGGCATGTCCGCGTAACGGTCGGTGTGTGCGGTGTACAACGCGACTCCAGAGTGGTTGGCACGACGGATGTGATCAGTCTGGACCCACTCTTCCCCCGAAGCCGGGCAGTGGTCCAACAGGAGAATCCGATGGAATTCAGCGGATAGGCTTCTCAATCATGGAACTACGCCACCTCCAGCACTTCGTCGCGGTCGCGGAGGACCAGCACTTCACCCGGGCCGCCGAACGGCTGATGGTGTCCCAGTCGGGCCTGTCCGCCTCGATCCGCGCACTGGAGCGGGAGCTGCAGACCCCGCTGTTCGTGCGTACCACCCGCCGGGTGACGCTCACCGAGGCGGGGCGGGCGCTGCTGGGCGAGGCCGAGCGCATCCTGGCGCAGGTGCGGGCGGCGCACGACGCCGTGGCCGCCGTACAGGGCGTGCTGCGCGGGACGCTCTCGCTGGGCGCGGAGCAGTGCATCGGCGGGGTGGATGTCGCCGGGCTGCTCGCCGCGTTCCGGCGGCGTCATCCCGATGTGGAGATCCGGCTGCGCCAGGCGGGTTCCGAGGCGATCGCGGACGAGGTCGCCGCCGGGCGGCTCGACCTGGCCTTCGCCATCCGTACCCGTGGGGACTCCGACCAGCTGCGTTCCGTACCCCTGAGCAGCGAGCCGATGACCGTGCTGTGCCATCCGAGCCATCCGCTCGCCCTCGCGGGCGCGGTGACGCCGGAGGAACTGGGCGGGGAGGCGTTCGTCGACTTCCATCCGGACTGGGGGCCGCGCCGGATCACGGACGGGGTGTTCGCCGCCGCGTGCGTACGGCGGACCGTGGCGCTGGAGGTCAACGACGTGCACAGTCTGCTGGACCTGGTCGGGGAGGGGCTCGGCGTCGCGGTGGTTCCCCGGCACTTCGCGCACAAGCGCGCGGCACTGACCTCGCTGCCCGTGAAGGGCACCGGTGAGACGGTGTACGAGACAGTCGCGATGCTGCCGCCGTCGCAGGCCACGAGTCCGGCGGCCAGGGCGCTGATGGAGCTGCTGGAGCTGCCCGGGCGGCGGGTCTGACGCCGCCGGTCCACCCCTCCGATGCCGTGGGCCTCGCGGTGCCTATGGTGGGGGCATGGATGCGAAGGACGTTCTCATCGACGCGTACGGCCGGATCCAGGAAGAGGTCCACGCCGCCGTGGACGGCCTGTCACCGGACCGGCTCAACACCCGGCCCGCCCCCGACGCCAACTCCGTCGCCTGGCTGGTGTGGCATCTCACCCGGGTCCAGGACGACCATGTCGCCGGGGCGGCCGGGTTCGACCAGGTCTGGCTGACCGAGGGCTGGGAGAAACGGTTCGCGCTGGGGCTGGAGGCCGGTGACATCGGTTACGGGCACAGCGCACGGCAGGTCGCCCGGGTCCGGGTGGAGTCGGGCGACCTGCTGCTGGGCTACTACGACGCGGTGCACGCGCAGAGCCTCAGGTTCCTGCGGGGGCTTGCCGCGGACGACTTCGAGCGCGTCGTCGACGAGCGCTGGGACCCGCCGGTCACTCTCGGCGTACGGCTGGTCAGTGTCCTGGCCGACGATCTTCAGCACGTCGGCCAGGCGGCCTATCTGCGGGGGCTGCTTCAGAGCGCCGAGGCGTAGCCCGGCAGGACGACGTCCTGGATGAGGGAGTTGCGCTCGTCGAACGGGATGAACGCGCTCTTGACCGCGTTCACGGTGACCGTGCGCAGGTCCTCGACCGTCCATCCGGCCTCCTCGACGAGGAGGGACATCTCGCGGGTCATCGTCGTGCCGGAGACCAGACGGTTGTCGGTGTTGAGGGTGACGCGGAAGCCCAGGTCGCGCAGGGCGGTGATGGGGTGCTCGGCGATCGACGTGGCCGCGCCCGTCTGGAGGTTGGAGGTCGGGCACATCTCCAGGGCGATGCGGCGGTCGCGCACCCAGCCCGCGAGGTGGCCGAGCTTGCCGTCCACGATGTCGTCGGTGATGCGGACGCCGTGGCCGATGCGCTGGGCGCCGCAGACCTGGAGGGCCTGGTGAATGCTGGGCAGGCCGTGCGCCTCGCCGGCGTGGATGGTGAACGGCACACTCGCGCGGCGCAGGTGCTCGAAGGCGGCGAGGTGGTCGGCGGGCGGGAAGCCGTCCTCGGCACCGGCGATGTCGAAGCCGACGACACCGGCGTCCCGGAAGGCGACGGCCAGGTCGGCGGCCTCACGGACGCGGTCGAACATGCGCATCCCGCACAGCAGCGTCCCGACCCGCACCGGGGTTCCCGCGGCGGCGGCCTTCGCCATGCCCGCCGCCAGGCCCTCCTGGACGGTCTCGACGACCTCGGCGAGGGTCAGACCGGCGTTCACGTTGAGCTCGGGGGCGTAGCGCACCTCGGCGTAGACGACTCCGTCCTCGGCGAGGTCGAGGACGTACTCCTCGGCGGTGCGCAGCAGGCCCTCGCGGGTCTGCATCACTGCGAGGGTGTGCTCGAAGGTGGCTATGTAGCGCACCAGGTCACCGGAGTTGGCGGCCTCGTAGTACCAGGCGGCCAGCTCGTCCGGGTCGGTGGTGGGCAGGGTGTGGCCGATCCCGGCGGCGAGCTCGACCAGGGTGGCGGGGCGCAGGCCTCCGTCGAGGTGGTCGTGCAGCACTGCTTTGGGGAGGCGGCGGAGGGTGGCGGTGTCGACGGGGGACGCGGTCATGTGCGGTGTTTCCTCGGCAGGTGGTGGTGCGGTGGAGTGGGGTGGTGCTGCGGGTCAGTCCGTGGCGGGCTGGAGGAGGTCCCAGCGGTTGCCGTACAGGTCCTGGAAGACGGCCACGGAGCCGTACGGCTCGTGGCGCGGTTCCTCCAGGAAGGTCACGCCGGCGGCGGTCATCCGGGCGTGGTCGCGGGCGAAGTCGCCGGTGTGCAGGAAGAAGCCGACGCGACCGCCGGTCTGGTCGCCGATCCGGGCACGCTGCTCCTCGCCCTTGGCCCGGGCGAGCACCAGGCCGGTGCCCGGCTCTCCGGTTCCCGCTCCTGTGGCGCCCGGTTCGACGACGACCCAGCGGGAGCCGTCGGGGCGCGGGGTGTCCTCGGCGAGCCGGAAGCCGAGCGCGCCGGTGTAGAAGCGGATCGCCTCGTCGTAGTCGTCGACGACGAGGGTGACCAGGGCGATGCGTCTCATCGGCTCTCCGTGGCCTCTCGGGACAGTGGTGCGGTGGACCGTTCGGCCGCCTTGCGACGGACGTCCGGTTGACGGGTGAGGTTATACGTAACACCCCTGGTGTGTCACCTCCACACCCGCACGTGTGATCTCCTCCGCATCCGCGGGTCCCGGGAACGATCGCCGGGGTGTGATCGTCGAGCAGGTGTGAACCGTGAGCATGCCGTCGCGAAGGCCGGGACCCCCGCCCTGGGGAGCCTGGTCGCCTTTGTGCTGCTGACGCTGCTCGCCGTCACGGTCGCGGTGCGGGGCGGCGGCACCCTCGTCGGTGACCGCGATCTGCTGGAGTGGTCGCTCGCCCACCGTCCCGACCTGGCCGTCACCCTCGCCCGGATGGTGACCCACACCGGCACGGGCTTCGTTCCTTACGTCCTGGCCGCCCTGGCCGGCCACCTGCTCGGCCGGACGGCACGGCAGCGCATCCAGGCAGCCGCCGCCTGTCTCGTCTGCCTGGTCGCCGCCCAGGCGGTGCGGTTCTCGGTGATGGCACTGCTGTCCCGGCCCCGGCCCGCCACCGCGCACTGGGCGACGGACGCAGGCCACTGGTCGTTCCCCTCGGGCCACACCACCACGTCGGCCATCACCGCCGGACTGCTCGTCCTGGCCGTCCGGAGACGGGCGCCGCGCGGCCGGTACCTGCTCGTCGCCGCGGTCGGCTGCTGGGGCGTGCTGGTCGGGCTGACCAGGGTCTATCTGGGCGTCCACTGGTTCTCGGACGTGGTCGGCGGCTGGCTGTTCGCCGTATGGTGGCTGGGCCTGGCGGCGTACGGGGTGACGCGCTTCGCACCGGACGCGTGGGCGGAGGTGCCGCGCGGCGAGGGGACCCTGCGGCCGGCGGCGATGCCGTCGCCCGCCATACCGGGGCCGGAAACAGAGGTCAGATTCATCCGTGGCAAGGTGGTGATCGCGTCGGAGTCCGACTGCGGCGCACCCCCACCGAGCGTTGTCCTACCAGGAGTTGAGTGCCAGGTCCGAGCTGCCGAAGCCGACCGGATCCCCCTCCCTCCAGAACGTGACGTTTCCCAGCGCTGACACCAGCGCGCACGGCTGTCCGGCGTTGCCGCCGTCCGGCAGCGGACCCGGCGTCAGCGTCTTCCAGGAGTGGTGGGGCCTGACCGACCACATCGCGGACGTCACCGACCGGCTCGCGCAGGAGGACTTCAAGGAACAGTCCGGCATCACCCCGGACCTGCGTGTCCACCCGGCCGACCACGCCTTCTTCAACGACTCCCGCCCGGTGTACGACGCCGAGTCGGCGGCCCGGGCGTGGGAGAGCACGGTGCCGTTCCTCAAGGAGCAGGTGCGCTGAACGCCGGCGCGCTGAGCATGGATGCCTGACGCGAGTGAGGGCGGGCCCGGGGTGGCTTCCCCGGGCCCGCCCTCACCTTTCGTCCCGTCCTGTACGCCGGTTCAGGTGCCCTGCGTCAGCTGCTCGCGCCCGCGAGCCACGCCGTGGCGTTGAGGGCGAGGGGCGCGTTGGTGGCGCCGGTGTCGTTCCAGCCGTCGTACAGGGTGTTGCCGGACTGGCCGGTGCCGTCGTCGATCGGGGAGCTGTCGCCCCAGAACGCGATCCGGCCGCTGCCGAAGGTGCTGGTCAGGAAGAAGGCGCCGGTGTTGCCCGAGTAACCGGAGCGGTAGAGCAGCCCCTTCACGGCGGAGTTGTCGGCGGGCTTGAGGGTGGCCGTCGTACCGCTGGCGATGAGGCTCTTGGTGACCGTGCCGAAGGTGCCGTGCAGGACCGGGTTCGACGCGGCGGTGATCGCGGCGGGGTAGCCGGAGCTGATGCTCAGGGAGTCGATGGAGAAGCCGAAGGGGTCGGTGGAGTCGACGCTGTTGTTGGTCATCAGGTCGTTGAGGATCTCGACGGCGTCCTCGCCGTCGTTGTTGCGGTCGGCCCCGGTGTGGTCGGAGATCATGAACAGGCCGCCGCCGTTCTGGACGAACTTCATGATCGCGGTCTTCTCGGCAGTGGTGAAGAGCGTGTTGGGCTCGGGCAGCACCAGCGTGTCGAATTTCGACAGGTCGGTCGCCGTGGAGCCGCCGTAGGCGAGGCTGGAGCCCGAGGCCAGTGTCTTGAGGCTGTAGTCGCCGGTCTGCTGGAGGGCGACACCCCAGGAGGAGAGCGCGCCGGTCCAGTCGGTCTCGTCGGAGGGGGCGGAGTCCTCGGAGAGCGGGTCGGGCTGGCTCTTGGAGATGATCCAGTCGGCGTTGCCGGCCGTCTCGGCGTGGGCGTTGTCGAAGAGGATGCGGTGGGGGGTGGCCGCGGTCGCGGCGGTCGCGGTGGCGGTGGCCTGGACGGCGGCGCCGGTGGCGATCAGGCCGAGCACGGCCAGGGCCGAGGTGAGTCTGCGGCGGGACCCGGTGATGGCGTACATCTGGCATTCCTCCATGAGTGGGGGGGAGAGCTGGGGGAAAGCGGTGCGGGTGACGAATCTGCGCGCGTAGATCGGGCCTCGCGGTCCTCCCGGTGCACACAAGGCAGGACCGTACCGACAAGATCCACGCCACCGGGAGGCCCGGCCGGGGTTTCACGTAAAGCTCTTACGCACGTTCAACCACCGGCCAGTGAGGGGCATTTGAGGCGATTACGAGTGGTGTGACGCGCCGAGGCGGGCCAACTCCTCGTCCGTCAGCCGCAACGCGCCCGCCGCCACGTTGTCCACGACGTGCTCCGGGTTGCCCGTGCCCGGGATGGCGAGCACGTGCGCCCCCTGGTGCAGGCTCCAGGCGAGGCGGATCTGGGCGGGGCTCGCGCCGTGCGCGCGGGCGACGGCGAGCACCGCGTCGTCGTGGGTGTCGGCTGCGCCCCGGGCTCCGCCGCTGCCCGCGACGGCGAAGAAGGGCACGAAGGCGATGCCCGACTCCCCGCACAGCCGCAGGAGTTCGTCGCCCTCGGGGTCGGGACGGTCCAGTGCGTACCGGTTCTGCACGCACACCACCGGGGCGATCTCCCGTGCCTCGGCGAGGTGCTTCGGCTCGATGCCGGAGATGCCGAGGTGGCGGATCAGACCGGCCTCACGCAGCTCGGCGAGCGCTCCGAAGTGCTCGGCGACGGAGTCCTGTTCCAGCCTCCGCAGGTTGACCACGTCGAGGTGGTCGCGGCCGAGCTGGCGCAGGTTCTCCTCGACGTGGCCCCGCAGTTGGTCGGGGCGGGCAGCGGTGGCCCACTCCCCCGCGTAGTCGCGGTACGGGCCGACCTTGGTGACGATGACGAGGTCGTCCCCGTACGGCGCCAGCGCGCTGTTGATGAGTTCGTTGGCGGAGCGCAGCGCGGAGAAGTAGAAGGCGGCGGTGTCGATGTGGTTGACGCCGAGTTCCACGGCCTTCCGCAGCACGGCCAGCGACCGTTCGCGGTCGCTGGGCGTGCCGAGGTGGAAGGCCGCGCTGCCGGTGAGCCGCATGGCTCCGAATCCGAGCCGGTTGACGGTGAGATCGCCGAGTTTCCAGGTGCCCGCGGCGTCCGCGGTGATCGCTTCCGAGGTCATCGGCGGAGTCTCGCATGCGCCGCGAGCACTGGACCGGCGTCCGTACCGACTCTTGGAAGGTCCTTTACGGATACACGTAGGTGTTCAGCGTGGCCACCGCCGAGGCCGGATCCCCCAGGTCGTAGCGGTCCACGGCGAGGAAGTTGGGCTTCTTGCGGGCGGCCGGCCGGCAGAACCGCTGGGCCCGGTCGGCGAGTTTGGTGTTGTCGTTCGACGCCGTGGAGGCGATCGCGACGTCCCGGAAGTGGTTCATGACGAAGAGGGGCTTGAAGGCGCCCTCGGTGCGGGTCAGCGGGGTGTTGGAGTCGGCGCCGTACCAACGGCTGTAGCAGGACCAGTCGGAGGTGCCGATGCCGCCGCCCATGGACCAGTAGTTCTCCACGGTCCATTCGCGCTGGTACATCACACCGAAGGTGTCGCGGGTGAGGCCTGCGGTCTGGTCGGCGGAGCGGCTGTGGTCGGTGAAGATCAGCAGCCGGTCGTTGGCGGCGACGAGATCGGCGATCTTCGGCCAGCCGTTCTGGCGTACGCCGGTCTGGTCGGGCCGGTAGAGGACGTCCGACAGGCCGCTGACGCGTGCGAGTTCGCCGCGCAGCACGCCGGGGTCGACGTAGTCCTCCAGGAAGACGGTGACGACCTGGGTGGGGTTCTGCTTGAGGAAGTCGACCATCCGCTGGAGGTCGACCCAGAGGGCGACCGGGCTGCCGACGAGGGTGCAGCTGTTGTGGCAGAGGATCGCGCCGTCGGAGGTCTGGTGGATGTCCAGCATGAACCCCCGCACCCCGTCGGCGAGTTGCTGGTTGATGCCACGCGACTGGTTGGGGACGAAGTTCACGAAGGGCGGGGCGAAGCCGCCGTCGACGCCGTTGGCGTAGGCGTTGTGTGCGGTGAGGAACGTGACCTGGTCCAGGGTCCGCTGGTCGGCGGGCGGCATCGGGGCGACGGTGGGGGCGACCGGGGTGAGGTACCAGGCGGCCAGGCCGCCCGCACCGCCGACGGCAAGCTGGTCGGGGTAGTTGGCGCCGGACGGCTTGGCGGCGACCGTCAGGTAGCGGGTGGTCCCCGGAGCCTTGAGGGTGTACTGGTCGGTGCCGGACGGAGTGATCTCCCAGGCCGCGTCGGCGCTCGTACAGGCGACGGTCCTGGCCTGGTCACCGGAGCGGCCGAGGCAGGAGCCCGCGGTGTCGGTGCTCTCCAGGAGGTACGAGGTTCCGCTCGCGCGCAGGGTCCACTGCTGGTGGTCCTCGTTCCCCTTGGGCCGGTGCTGTTCGACGGCTCCGGCGTCGTCGGCGGCGTTGAGTCCGGTGGTGGCGCTCTGGACGTAGTAGGCGCCGGCGGCCGGAACGGGGGCGGCGGCTGCGGGAGGTGCGGGGGCGGCAACCGCCGTCGCCAAGGCGGCTGTTGCGGTGAGCAGAGCGGTGCGGGGGGTCGGCATCTACGGGGGCCCTTCATCGACTCGGCGGCTCGACGACTTGGTCGGCAGGGGCATGACATCACGAAGCCCGGCATGAAGTCAGCACACCCGTCACACCAGTACCGCAACCATCGACAGCCGTCTGTCACTTCGGTCTGACCTTTGATATGTTTCGACGCCACCGAGGCTGCGGGAGGCGTTCGGACTGTGGACTTCGAGCTGACCGAAGATCAGGAAACGATCCGCAAGGCCGTCGCCGGACTCCTGCGCGACTTCGACGACCGGTACTGGATGGAGAAGGACCGGGACCACGAGTTCCCGGCCGAGTTCTACGACGCCGTCGCGCGCGGCGGCTGGCTGGGGCTCACGGTCCCCGAGGAGTACGGCGGCCACGGCCTCGGCATCACCGAGGCCACGCTGCTCCTGGAGGAGGTCGCGCGGTCGGGCGGCGGGATGAACGCGGCCAGCGCGATCCACCTGTCGATCTTCGGGATGCAGCCCGTGGTGGTGCACGGCTCCGCGGAGCTCAAGCGCCGCACCCTTCCCCGTGTCGCCACCGGCGACCTCCACGTCTGCTTCGGCGTGACCGAGCCGGGGGCAGGACTGGACACGACAAGCATCACGACGTACGCGCGCCGGGACGGCGGCCACTACGTGGTGAACGGCCGCAAGGTGTGGATCTCGAAGGCGATGGAGTCGGAGAAGATCCTGTTGCTGACGCGGACGTCGAAGATCGGCGAGGTCGCCAGGAAGACCGACGGGATGACGCTCTTCCTCACCGATCTCGACCGCGCCCACGTCGACGTCCGCCCCATCCCGAAGATGGGCCGCAACGCCGTCACCTCGAACGAGCTGTTCATCGACGACCTGCGGGTGCCCGTGGAGGACCGGGTCGGCGAGGAGGGCCAGGGGTTCCGCTATCTCCTCGACGGGCTCAATCCGGAGCGGATGCTGATCGCCGCCGAGGCGCTGGGCATCGGGCGGGTGGCGCTCGACAAGGCTGTTCAGTACGGCAAGGAGCGGGTCGTGTTCGACCGGCCCATCGGCATGAACCAGGGCGTGCAGTTCCCACTCGCGGACTCGCTGGCCCGGCTGGACGCGGCCGAGCTGGTGCTGCGCAAGGCGACCTGGCTGTACGACCACGGGCGGCCGTGCGGGCGTGAGGCCAACACCGCCAAGTACCTGTGCGCGGACGCGGGGTTCACGGCGGCGGACCGGGCGCTGCAGACGCACGGCGGGATGGGCTACTCCGAGGAGTACCACGTGGCCCGCTACTTCCGTGAGGCGCGGCTGATGCGGATCGCGCCGATCAGCCAGGAAATGATCCTCAACTATCTCGGCTCCCATGTGCTGGGGCTGCCGAGGAGCTACTGACGGCCGTGGGTGACCGTCGGCCACCGCCCGGCCGTGCCGCTTCGATGGGGAGTCAGTGATGAGCGACAACAGTGGACTGTTCGGTCTGGCGGGCCGGTCCGCGCTGGTCACCGGGGCGGCGGGCGGAATCGGCGCCGCTGTCGCCCAGGCGCTCGCGCGCGCCGGGGCCGCCGTGCTGGTGACGGACGTGGACGGGGACGCGGCTGCCGCCGTCGCCGGGAGGATCGGCGCCGCCGGACTGACGGCGGACAGCGCCGCCCTCGACGTGCGTGACCGGGCCGCCGCCGATGCCGCGGCGGCGCGGGCGGCCGGACTGGCGGGCGGGACGCTGCACATCGTCGTCAACAACGCGGGGGTCACCGCGCCCGCCATGTTCGACAAGCTGGCGGAGGACGACTTCCGGCGGATCGTCGACATCCATCTGATGGGGACCTTCCACTGCTCCCAGGCGGCGCTGCCCTTCCTCCCGGAGGACGGCACGGGGCGGATCATCAACGTGACGTCGTCGGCCGGTCTCGTCGGGACGCTCGGTCAGGTGAACTACTCCGCCGCGAAGGCGGGCGTCGTCGGGCTCACCAAGTCGCTGGCGCGTGAACTGGCGCGCCGGCAGATCCTGGTGAACGCGCTGGCACCGCTCGCCGCGACACCGATGACGGAGACGATCCGCACCAACGAGAAGTTCGCGGCTCCCATGCTCGCGCGCATCCCGCTGGGCCGCTGGGCGACGCCCGAGGAGATCGCCGGGAGCTTCGTCTTCCTCGCCTCGGACGCCGCGTCCTTCATCACCGGGCAGGTGCTGCCGGTGGACGGGGGCCTGGTCATGTGACGGGAGGGCGGACATGTCATGTGACAGGCGGCGCGCGTCCCGTATTGAATGGTCCGGCCGAAGTGGTGCCGCCGACGAGAGGCCTGACCCGTGCAGAGCGCCGGACATTCCGCCAGTGACCCGCGCTTCGACGTGGTGAGGGTGCCCAAGGCGTCGGACGTGCTGGCCGCCGAGGTGCGTGAGCGGATCCTCTCCGGCGAGTTCACCGAGGGGATGGCGCTGCCGCCGGAGCGTCAACTGGTCGACCAGACGGGGCTGAGCCGGGCGACGGTGCGCGAGGCACTGCGCATCCTCGAAGTCGAACGGCTGGTGCGCATCAGGCCGGGCCGCGGCGGCGGCGCCTTCGTGCACCGGCCGGGCCACGAGTCGGTGACGAACACGGTACGGCTGGTCATCCGGGGGCAGCAGATCAGACTGGAGGCGCTGCACGAGACGCGCGAGGCCATCGAGCCGACGTGCGCCGCGCTGGCCGCGAAGCGGCGTACGCCGGCCGATCTGACCGAACTCGACGCCGCGCACGCCGAGTTGTTGGCCGCCGACGACGACGTCCCGCGCTTTCTGCGGGCCAACGTCCGCTGGCACACGGCCGTGGCGAAGGCGGGCGACAACGAGTTGCTGATCGGTTTCATGACCGCGCTCTCGCAGTCGATCTACGCGGCCACGGACATCGACCGGTTCATGGACACGGAGATCCGCGAGGTCACCGCCCGTGCGCACGCGCGGATCAACGAGGCGATCCGGGCACAGAACGGGCCCGCCGCCATGCGGCGCATGACCCGGCACGTGTGCGGGTTCGCCCGCGCGGCGGCCGAGGTGGACCAGCGGCAGCGGGTGGGTCTGCCCGAACCGGGCGACGACTGACAGAGCGCTCCCGCCCCCTCCCGGGAAGAGCTCGGCCTGTGCGAGAATGACATTTCCATTCAACGCGAACAGCACTCTTCACTTTCGGTCTGACCTTTACTAGCATCCGAGGTCGACCGACCGGCGCTACCAGTGGCAAGGGAGAGGGTGCGCATGGGCGAGGCCGACTCCGTCCTGACCGTGACCGCCGACGGCGATGTCCGTGTCGTCACCCTGAACAGGCCCGACAGCCTCAACGGGGTCTCCGAGGAGTTGCACCGGCTACTCGCCGAGGTGTGGCGGGAGCTGGCGGACGATCCCAAGGCGCGGGCCGTCGTTCTCACCGGCGCGGGACGGGCGTTCAGCGCGGGCGGCGACTTCGGCCATCTGCGCCGCCATCACACCGACCCCGAACTGCGGGAACGGTCGATCCGCCTCGACCGGACGATCCAGACGGAGATGATCCGCTTCCCGCTGCCCGTCGTCGCGGCGGTCAACGGCCCGGCGGTGGGCCTCGGTTGCAGCCTCGCACTGGGCTGCGACCTGGTGCTGATGGCCGACGACGCCTACCTCGCGGACCCGCACATCTCGGTGGGCCTGGTGGCCGGCGACGGCGGAGTCACCCTCTGGCCCCTGCTCACGAGCCTGCTCCGGGTGAAGGAGTACCTCTTCACCGGGGATCGCATTCCCGCCGCGACGGCGGTGCGACTCGGCCTGGCCAACCGGGTCGTACCGGCCGCCGACCTCCGCCAGGAGGCGCTGACGCTGGCCCACCGGCTGGCGGCTCAGCCCCCGGAGGCGCTGCGGGCGACGAAGGCGGCGCTGGCCGTGGTGGTCGAACAGGCGACCCGTGGCGGCATGGAGGCGGCCCTGCTGGCGGAACGGGCCACGATGACCAGCCCCGACCACATCCGGATCGTCGGCGAACTGGCGTCGCGGGCGGAGCGCCGGTCGAACGGCGGGGAGGGATAGGCCGTGGAGACCGAGGAGTTCGTGCTCGTACGCGACCTGCTGCGATCGTTCGCCGCCCGGTTCCGCGTCGGCTCCGCCGACGACGTCAAGCCCTCCGCCGGTGCCGCCGCGCAGGAGGCACTGGGCGAGCTGGGACTGGGCGAACTGCGGCGGTCCACTCCCCCGGCCGCCACCGTGCAGGAGTGCGCGCTGCTCGCCGAGGAGCACGGCAGCCTCCCGCTGCCCACCTCCCTGCTCGGTACGGTCCTGCTCGCCCCCGAGCTGCTCCGCCTGCTGGGGACACCCGCAGCGCCCGGTACGACCCCGACGATCGCCCTCGCCCGCGACCTTCGCTTCCCCGCGGCGGGCTCCTCCCCGCTCGTCGCGTGGGACAGCGAGGGCGCGGACGAGGCGCTGTGCGTGCTGCCCGACGGGACGGTGACCGTGTCCGGGCTGGGCCCGGCGGCACCGGGCGTGGACCTGTTGCGCGCGATCCGTACGGCGGAGCCCGCGGGGCGTGTGGTGGGACGGCTCGACCCGGCCGGACACCGGCACTGGCAGGCGTACACGTTGATCGTCGTGACCTCCGAACTCGTGGGCGCGGCACGGTCGTTCGTCGCGCAGAGTGTGGAGTACGCGCGGGAGCGCGCCCAGTACGGCCGTCCGATCGGGTCGTTCCAGGCGGTGCAGCATCTGCTCGCCGATGCGACGGTGCTCGTGGAGGCCTGTGCGAGCGCGACCCGGTATGCCGCCTGGTGTCTCGACCACGAGTCGCCGCAGCGGGCGCTGGCCGCCGCGCGGGTCGCGAAGGCCGAGGTGAACAGGTCGGCGGTGGAGGCGGTGTACGCCGGTACGCAGGTGTTCGGCGGGATCGCGCAGACGTGGGAGCACGTCGCGCACCTGTATCTGCGCAAGGTCCGCGTGGGCGCCACGGTGCTGGCCACGACTGCGGATCTGCTGACGGTGCTGGCCGAACCGGAGGCGGCACCATGAGCGGCACACCGCTGGACTTCGGCGACCCGGCCGACCTGAACCGGCTGCGCACGGAGTTCCGCGCCTGGCTGGCCGTACACCCGCTCCCTGAACGGCACGTGGACGAACCCGTGCCCGTCTTCCTGCTTCGCTGGCACCGGCTGCTGCACTCCGGCGGCTGGGTCGGCCTCGATGTTCCGGAGCGGTACGGCGGCCGTGGTCTGACGGCCCTTCACCAGGTGTCGGTCAGTGACGAGTTGGGGGCCTGCCGGGCGCCCGGCGTCCCCCGGATCGGCTATCTCGCGCACGCTCTGCTGGAGTTCGCCTCCGAGGATCAGCGGCTGCGCATGCTGCCGAGGATGCTGGCGGGCGACGAGGTGTGGTGCCAGGGGTTCAGCGAGCCGGGTGCGGGCTCGGACCTCGCCGGGATGAGCACCTTCGCGGAGCGTCGAGGCGACCACTACGTGGTCCGGGGCCAGAAGCTCTGGACCAGCTACGCCCAGTACTCCGACCTGTGCCTGCTCCTGGCCCGCACGGACCGCGAGGGCACGCCGCACCGTTCGATCACGGCGTTCGCGCTTCCCCTGGACCGCGCGGGCGTGACCGTACGGCCGCTGCGGGCGGCCAACGGGGACGACGAGTTCTGTGAGCTGTTCCTCGACGACGTCCGCCTGGAGGAGTCCGAACGGGTCGGCTCCGAGGGCGACGGCTGGCCGCTGGCGATGACGACGGTGTCGTACGAGCGCAATGCCCTGGACACCGGCCATCTGTCGAAGTACGGCCTGCTCGTCGAACGCCTGCGGTCCGCCGTCCGGGAGCGGGCCGGCACACTCCCGGACGGACTGCGCTCCGAGGTCGGGCAGTGCTACGTGGACTACGAGGTCCTGGTGGCGCATGCCCGGCGCCGGACCGCCGAACGCCTGGGCGGGCAGGTCGCCGGCCCCGAGTCGTCCATCGACAAGCTCCTGATGACGAGGGCCGAACAGCGCCTGTACGAGACGGCGCTCAAGGTGTTCCCGGAGCAACTGGCCGAGGACGGCGGCGAGATCTTCGGCGAGTACCTGTATTCGCGGGCCGCGTCGGTGTACGGCGGTACTTCCCAGATCCAGCGGAACATCATCGCGAAACGGGTCCTGCATCTGCCTTCGTCCGGCCGGCCTTGAGCACTGGAGCCCTCTCGATGCGATACGACGACGAATTCCTGACCATTCCCCATGCCGTCGGGCTGGCCGCCGAGCGCTTCGGAGACGACACCGCGCTGATCGACGAGGACCGCCGGTGGAGTTTCCGTGAGCTGGAACAGCGCATGGTGGAGGCGGTGAGAGCCACCGTCGCGCTGGGGATCGAGGAAGGCGACCGGGTAGGACTCTGCGCCCCCAATTCCGCGGAATGGATCTTCGCCGCACTCGGTATTCAGGGCGCGGGAGGTGTCGTCGTCCCCCTCAACACACGCTTCAAGGCGGGCGAGATCTCCTACATTCTGCGCAAGTCGGGAGCGAAGGCGGTGTTCGCTGCCCCCTTCCTCGGCAATGACTGCGTCGCCGGGCTGCTGAAGCACGACCCCGGGCTTCCGGCGCTCCGCAGGACGGTGTCGGTTCTCGGCGCGAAGGGTGCCGCGGATCTGTCGTGGACGGAATTCCTGCGGGCCGGCGGGGTCGTCCCCGCCGCCACGGCCGGGAAGACGATCGGGCGGCTCACCCCTGACGACATCTCCGACGTGATGTTCACCTCCGGTACGACGGGCCATCCCAAGGGGGTCGTCCTCACCCACGGCCAGTCGCTGCGGGCGTACGGCTGGATGGCCGAGGAGTACACGTTCCGGCGCGGCGACAGGTTTCTCGTCATTCCGCCCTTCTTCCACTGCTTCGGCTACAAGGCCGGCTGGCTGGCCTCCTTCCTGCACGGGGTGACGGTCATTCCGATGCCGGTGTTCCATCCCGGAAAGGCGCTGGAGATCATCGGCAGGGAACGCGTGAGCATTCTCCTGGGCCCGCCCACGATCTTCCACGACCTCATCAACCACCCCGACCGCTCCGGACACGATCTCTCGTCGCTCCGGGTTTCCATGACGGGCGGCACCACCATTCCGGAGTCGCTGATCCGCGCCATGAAGTCGGAGCTGTCCTTCGACATCGTGATGAGCGCGTACGGGCTGACCGAGTCGTCCGCACTCGTGACGACAACGCGCATCGGTGATTCCGCGGAGACGGTGGCCCGGACGACCGGCCGCGTCATCCCGGACGTCGAGGTTCGGATCGTCGACGAGGCGGGTCAGGAACTCGCGGCGGAACAGGACGGCGAAATCCTCGTCCGGGGATACAACGTCACCCGAGGGTACTGGGACGACCCCGAGGCGACCGCCGTCACGATCGACGGTGAGGGCTGGCTGCACACCGGGGACATCGGGCGGCTCGACGCGTCCGGGAATCTCTCGATCGTCGACCGGAAGAAGGAGATGTACATCGTCGGCGGATTCAACGCCTATCCGGCCGAGATCGAGAAACTACTGCTGGCCTACGAGCCCGTCGCGCAGGTCGCCGTGATCGGGGTGCCCGACGAGCGGCTCGGCGAGGTCGGCTGCGCCTTCGTCGTCCCGAAGCAGGGCCACGAGGTCGGCGAGCAGGACGTCGTCGAGTGGGCGCGCGAGCAGATGGCCAACTTCAAGGTGCCGCGCCACGTCCGCTTCACCGACCGGCTCCCGCGCAACGCGAGCCAGAAGATCCTCAAGAACGAGTTGCGCGCCCGCTTCGAAGCGCAGGCCTGACATGGGCGACGAAGCCGTCCCGGCCAGGGCCGTCGGACCGCTCGACGGCGTCACCGTGGTGACGTTGGAGCAGGCCGTGTCCGCACCCATGTGCACCCGTACCCTCGGAGACTTCGGCGCCCGGGTCATCAAGGTGGAGAACCCGGAGGGCGGCGACTTCGCCCGGCACTACGACGACGTGGTGAACGGCCTCGCGGCACACTTCGTGTGGATCAACCGGGGCAAGGAGTCGGTGACCCTGGATCTCAAGTCACCCGCGGGAATGGCGGTGTTGCACCGGCTGCTCGCCCGCGCCGACGTCCTCGTCTCCAACCTCACACCGGGCACCACGGCCAAACTGGGCATCGCCCCCGCCGACCTGGCCGTACGGCATCCGGAGCTGATCGCGGTCGAGATCGACGGGTACGGTCCCGGCGGCCCCCTCTCGCACAAGCGGGCCTACGACCTGCTCGTCCAGGCCGAGGCGGGGGCGTGTGCGGTGACGGGTCTGCCCGGGGCTCCGGCCAAGCCCGGGCCGCCGATGGCCGATGTGTGCGCCGGGCTGTACGCGGCCCTGTCCATCATGGCGTTGCTGTACGAGCGGGGGCGTGGGCGGCGCGGCGGTCCGGCGTCGGTCGCGGTGAGCCTGTTCGACACCATGACGGAGCTGATGGGCTATCCGCTGACGTACACCCAGCACTCGGGCGTCGACCAGCAGCCCTGGGGCATGGGGTCGCCGGCGGTGGCACCGTACGGGGCGTACGCCACGGCCGACGGTCACACCGTCGTCCTCGGGACGACGAACGACCGTGAATGGCAGCGGTTCGCACGGGAGTTGCTGGACCGGCCCGACCTCGCGGACGACGAACGGTTCGCCACGACGCCCGGCCGGGTCGCCCACCGGGCCGTCCTGGACACCGAGATCAGCACCTGGTGCGCCCGCCATGAACTCGCGCACGTCCAGAGCAGCGCGGACGCCGCCGGGATCGGCAACTCGCGGTTCAACAAGCCGAGCGAGGTGGTCGCACACCCGCATCTGAAGGCGCGCGACCGGTGGCGGGAGGTCGGGACACCGTACGGGCCGATCTCCGCGCTGCTTCCACCGCCGGTGATCTCGGGTTACGAGCAGCCGATGGGCGCGATTCCGGCGCTCGGCGAGCACACGGCGGCCGTACTCGCCGAGTTGGGCGTCGACGAGCGGGGCGAGAGAACGGGCACGGACACGGGCGGGGGTGGAGCGCCGTGAGCGACACGGAACCCGTGCTGCTGTGCGACGACCGGGACGGCGTACGGACTTTGACGCTGAACCGGCCGCACCGGAAGAACGCCCTCGACGCGGAGTTGTGGGCCGCGTTGCGGGACGCGTTGACGGACGCGGGGCGTGATCGTGACGTGCGGGCGCTGGTGGTCACGGGGGCCGGGGGCGCGTTCTGCTCGGGAGCCGACATCTCGGGTGGGCTGGGCAGCGTCCACCCTCTGTACCGGATGCGGACGTTGAGCGACATCGCCCTGCAACTGCACGAGTTGCCGGTGCCGACCATCGCCAGGGTGACCGGTGTCGCGGTCGGAGCCGGGTGGAATCTCGCGCTGGGCTGCGATCTCGTCGTGGCCACGCCGGAGGCACGGTTCTCGCAGATCTTCGCGCGGCGCGGACTCTCCCTGGACCTGGGAGGTTCCTGGCTGCTGCCCAAGCTGGTCGGGCTGCAGCAGGCCAAGCGGCTCGCGCTGCTCGCCGAGACGATCGGTGCCGAGGAGGCACGGGCGCTCGGGCTGGTGACCTGGGTGGTGGCGGCGGACGAGGTGGACTCCTTCGTCGACGCTCTCGGGTCGCGGCTGGTGGCGGGTGCGCCCGTCGCCCTCGCGCAGACCAAGGCGCTGCTGAACGAGGGTGCCGACCGCACACTGCGCGACGCGCTCGCGAACGAGGCTCGCGCCCAGGGGGTCAACTTCGCCACCGCGGACGTCGCGGAGGCGTTCACGGCGTTCGTGGAGAAGCGGGAGCCGTTCTTCGACGGGCGGTGGGCGGTGCCCGGAACCGGTCCGCAGACCAACAGGGCGACAACCGACCCGGCGACGCCCGGCGCCCCTTCGGTCAGGAGGCCGTAGTGCGTGAAGCGGTGATCGCGGCGGCGGTGCGCACTCCCGTCGGGAGGCGCGGCGGCGGGCTCGCGGGCGTCCATCCGGCCGACCTGTCCGCCCTCGTCCTGAACGCGCTGGCCGAGCGGACGGGCATCGATCCCGGTGTCGTCGACGATGTCGTCTGGGGCTGTGTCGCGCAGGTCGGCGACCAGTCGAGCAACATCGGCCGCTACTCGGTGCTCGCGGCGGGCTGGCCCGAGAGCGTTCCGGGTACGACGGTCAACCGGGCCTGTGGGTCGAGTCAGCAGGCGCTGGACTTCGCCGCGCAGGCCGTGCTGTCGGGGCAGCAGGACGTCGTCGTGGCGGGCGGGGTCGAGGTGATGAGCCGGGTTCCGCTGGGTTCGGCGCGGGCCTCCGGGATGCCGTACGGGCCCCAGGTCCTCGCGCGTTACCAGGACTTCTCGTTCGATCAGGGGGTGTCCGCCGAGAGGATCGCGCAGAAATGGGGGTTCACGCGGACGCGGCTCGACGAGTTCGCGGCGCTCTCGCACGAGCGGGCCGCGGCGGCTCTGGACTCCGGGGCGTTCGAGGAACAGATCGTGCCGGTGATCGTCGGCGACCTGACCGTGGGGACCGACGAGGGCGTGCGGCGCGGGACCAGTGCCGCCGGCCTCGCGCGGCTCAGACCCGCTTTCCAGGACGACGGTGTGATCCACGCGGGCAACGCCTCCCAGATCTCCGACGGCGCCGCCGCGCTGCTGGTGACGACGCCGGGGAGGGCGCGCGAGCTGGGTCTGGCGCCGCTCGTGCACTACCGCGCGGGGGTGGTCGTCGGCGCCGATCCGGTGCTCATGCTGACCGGGCCGATCCCCGCGACCGGGCGGCTGCTGCGGAGGACGGGCGTCCGGCTGTCCGAGGTCGGCGTCTTCGAGGTGAACGAGGCCTTCGCCCCCGTACCGCTGGCCTGGCTCGCCGAGACGGGCGCCGACCCGGCGCTCCTCAACCCGCTGGGTGGGGCCATCGCCCTGGGGCATCCGCTCGGGGCGTCCGGCGCGGTCCTGATGACCCGCATGATCCACCACATGCGGGAGCGCGGCCTGCGCTATGGCTTGCAGACCATGTGCGAGGGCGGCGGCACAGCCAACGCCACCCTCGTCGAACTCGCCTCCTGACGGGAGCAGTTGTGCGCCGAGACATCTTCACGCCCGACCACGAGGCGTTCCGAGGACTGGTGCGGGACTTCGTGGCGAACGAGGTGGTCCCCCACTACGCCGACTGGGAGGAGGCCGGACGGCTGCCCCGCGAACTCTTCGAACAGCTCGGCTCGCTGGGCCTGTTGGGCATGTCCGTCCCCGAGGAGTTCGGCGGGGCGGGACTGGACGACTACCGCTACAACGTGGTCCTCCAGGAGGAGGCGGCCCGCGCGCTGGTCACCCTGGGCACGGTACGCACCCAACTCGACGTCGTCCTGCCCTACTTCCTCACCTACGCCGACCAGGAGCAGCGCGCCCGCTGGTTCCCCGGCCTCGCCGCCGGCAAGCTCCTCACGGCCGTCGCCATGACGGAACCCGGCACGGGCTCCGACCTCGCGGGCATCCGGACGACCGCCGTGCGGGACGGCGACTCGTACGTCCTCAACGGGACGAAGACGTTCATCACGGGCGGTCTGCTGGCCGATCTGGTGGTCGTGGTGGCGCGGACGGCCGCCGATCCGGACGACCGGCGGGCGGGGTTGACCCTGCTGGTCGTCGAGGACGGCATGCCGGGGTTCACGCGGGGCCGGGTGCTGAAGAAGATGGGCATCAGGGTGCAGGACACGGTCGAGCTGGCCTTCGACGACGTCCGTGTCCCGGTCGCCAACCGGCTCGGCGAGGAGGGCGCCGCATTCGGCTACCTGGGCCACAACCTGCCGCAGGAGCGGATGACGGTGGCGGTCGGCTCGGTCGCGCAGGCACGGGCAGCCCTCGACACGACGGTCGAGTACGTCAAGGAGCGTCGGGTCTTCGGGAAACCGGTCGCCGCCTTCCAGAACACCAAGTTCGAACTCGCTTCTGTGGCAGCCGAGTTGGAGGCGGCTCAGATGATGCTCGACCGTGCGGTCCTCGAACTCGTCGACGGCGGGCTGTCCGGCGCGGACGCGGCGAAGGTCAAGCTGTTCTGCACGGAGATGCAGGCCCGGGCCGTCGACCGCTGCCTTCAACTCTTCGGCGGATACGGCTATATGCAGGAGTACCCCATCGCCCGGCTCTACACGGACGCGCGCATCACCCGTATCTACGCCGGGACGAGCGAGGTCATGAAGGTCATCATCGCCAAGTCGTTGGGACTGTGATGCGGGATTCCGGGACAGCTGACTTCGATGGCCGGACGGGCGCCGCGTTCATCGCGGGCGGCACCGGCGGCATCGGTGCGGAGATCGTGCGGACGCTCGCCGGGCGGGGCAGCGACGTGGCGTTCACCTACCGCGGCAACGAGACGGCGGCTGAGTCGATCACCGGCGAGGTGAAGGCGTACGGCCGCCAAGTGCTGGCCCTGCGGCTGGACCTGGGGGACGAGTTGGCCACGGCGGGGGCGGTGGCCGAGGCAGCCGAGGCGTTCGGAGGGCTGCACACGGTCGTGTACGCGGCCGGTCCCCACGTACCGATGCGGCATCTCAGCACGGTGACCCCGAGCGAGTACCGTGCGCAACTCGACGCGGACGCCGCGGCGTTCTTCAACCTGGTCCATCCCGCGCTGCCGAGGCTGCGGGAGACCCGGGGCAGCATCGTGGCCGTGACGACGGTGGCCACCCGGCGCTACCCGGTACGGGACGGCCTGTCGGCGGGCACGAAGGGCGCCGTCGAGGCGGTCGCCCGGGCGCTCGCGGCGGAGGAGGGACGGTACGGGGTCCGCGTGAACTGCGTGGCGCCCGGCATGCTCAACGACGGCATCGCCGCCCGCCTGATCGCCTCCGGCGAACTGGACGAGGCCGCACTGGCGATCACCCGGCGCAACATCCCGCTGCGCCGCTTCGGGGCCGCGACGGACATCGCGGAGGCGGTGGCGTTCCTCGCCTCGGAGCGCGCGGGGTTCATCACGGGGCAGGCGCTGGGGGTGGACGGCGGGTACAGCGTCTGACGGGCCTCCTCACCCGGGTGCGGTGATGCGGTCTCCGGCGACGAACGCCGCCCTTACTGTGTCGGCCGTCAGCACGTCGAGTGCCTCCCGCAGGGGTACGTGGAGCAGGCACAGGTCGGCGGCCTCGCCGACCGTCAGTCGCCGTGCCCTCGCGGGGTGTCGGGGCTCCCCGGTGAACAGGTCGAGAGCCCCTTGCGGGGTCAGGGCCTCTCCCCCGGCGCGTTCGACGGTGGCCCGCATGACGGCCCACGGATCGTGAGTTCCGTAGGGGGCGTCGGTGCCGGCGGCGAGGGGGATGCCCGCGTCGGCCAGGGACCGGCAGCGGTAGAGGTGGGGGCGGTCGTCGGGGTCCACGTCGGTGGCGTAGGCGTGACCCCGTTCGGCGGGGAAGTGCGGCTGGGTCACGACCGTCACACCGAGCTGCCTGATCCAGGGGATGGTCTCGGCCGGGACGACGGACGCGTGCTCGACGCGGTCGCCGTCGACCGGGCCGGCCTCGTCCAGCGCGAGGAGGGTCACCAGCAGCTGCACCCGGGTCACGCAGTGGACGGCCACCGGGCGTGGCCGGAGCGATGCGATTCTGGTGGCGAGTTCGGCCGGGGCTGGCAGCGTTGCGTCGTCGAGCATCAGCTTCACCGGCGCGTCGACCGTCATGACGAGCAGCCGCTGCGGCAGTACCGACAGCAGATCGAGGAGTCCGTCCGCCGGATGCGGATCGGCGTTGGTGAACCCCGTGACGCCGAGCGCCGCCGCTCTGCTCCCCACACCCTCCAGGTCCAGCCGCACGGGTGGTGCGTACGCGCGCAGCCGTTCGTCCTCGCGCCAGAACCGCCCGTCGCCCCCTCCCGTCTCCAGCCCGGCCGCCCGCAGCGCGGCACTGTTCCACACCCACAGCGCGCCGGTCCGGTGCTGGACACGGACCGGCCGGTCCGGTGCGAGGGTGTCGAGGGTCCAGCGGTCGAGCTCGCCCGCGACGCTCTCGTGGTAGCCGACGGCCCGCACCCACTGGCCGGGCGCCCCGCCGCGCAGGGCCGCGGCGAGTCCGTCCCGGCCGGTGACGTCCGCCGGGCCGACCCGGACAGAGGCGGCGTCGGCGGCCAGCGCCGCGAGGTGGACGTGGTGGTCGTGGAGGCCCGGAAGCAGCGCGCCGCCGTGTCCGTCGACGGCGTCCGGCTCGTCCCGCCCGTCCAGCCGTTCCCCGATCTCGGCGATACGCCCGTCCCGGACACGCACGTCCACCCGCCCGGCGCCCCGGATCTCGACGTTCCTGATCAGCACGGCGACGGCACCAGCGAGGCGGCGCAGGCCGACATGGCGAGGCTCAGCAGCTCGCCGCCCCCCGTGGCGAGGGAGCGGGCGGTGGCGTGGGCGGCGTGGATGCCGGTGACCGGGTCGGCGAGTGCGTCGCCCAGGAACACGGGGTCGCCCCGGCTGTCGAGGCCGGTCAGGCCGCCGGCGACGGCAGCGTCGTCGCCGAACGCGATGCGGTCGTCGTCCCTGCCGTACCCGGTGATGCTCACCCAGACCCGGCCCGGACGGGCGGCGAGGAACTCCTCCGCGTGGACCCCGAGCCGGCGCAACGCCCTCGCCCGGGATGCCTCGATGACGATGTCCGCCCCCGCGATCACCTCGGCGAGCGCGCCCGGGGCGAAGTCCAGCACCAGGCTGTCGTGGCCCTCGTGCAGCCAGCGGTAGAAGGCGGGCGACCCGGCGCGGGCGCCGTCCGGGCGGGTCGTGCTCTCCACCTTGACCACCCTGGCGCCCGCCAGACCCAGGAGGCGTGCGCACAGCGGGCCCGCCCAGAGCGCCGACAGGTCGACGACACGGAGGGCGGCCGTGTCGCGTACGCGCTGTTCGCCGAGACGCTCGGTGCGCACCGGGGCGCCGCTCACGGAGGCGTGCTCCGCTGCCGCGATCCCCAGCAGCTGCGCACTCGCCGCGGCACTGGCGGCCGGTGTCCGGCGCACCACTTCCTGGAGGGGCTCTCCCTCCGCCCCGTCCAGGAGGGCGACGAGAGCCGGAACGGCGGCCAGGTCGTCGGGGCGGGCGAGGTTCACGGCGGTCCAGCCGTCGGCCGCTTCGAGGAGGTGGCAGGAGCCGCCCGCCGATGTCCGGCCCGGGACGGTGTGCCCGACCAGCCGGGCGCGGAGGAAGAGGGCCGTGGGGAGGTCGACGGGCACGCCGGTGAGAGCGGTGAACTCCTTCGCGACCGAGGCCAGCGGCGGGAGGTACGGGTCGACCGAGCCCATCCAGTCGTCGAGAGCGTCATTCTCCAATGGCCAAACGCCCTTCTCCTGCGAGGTAGCCCCAAATTACACTCCGGTCGTGACCCTGCCCTCCCCCTTCCTCCTCGTCGACCTCGACCGTGGACCGAGCCCCGGCCTCGGCCCGGGAACGAGGGGCGTGACCGGGCGGGTGCTCGTAGGCGTCTCGGAGAAACCGACCGGGGCCGACGGCGGCTTCGACGTCCTCCTCACCGCCGAGCCCGATCCGCCGCGCCCCTGGGTGGGCTGCGCCGACCCGCGCGCCACCGCCCGCCGGCTGGCGGAGATCGTCGCGGACCGTCCCGCCGCCTCGGTCGCCCTGACGCAGGTCCTGCGGATGGGTCCGGCGCTGGCGCCGCCCGACCGTCTTGTGGCCGAGTCGCTCGCCTACTCCACGCTCCAGGCGTCCGCCGTCTTCCGCGCCTGGCTGGACTCGGCACCCCCGCGTACGCCGCGCCCCTCCCCCGCACCGGTACGGCTGGCCCGTGACGGCGACCGGCTCGCCATCACCCTCGACCGGCCGCAGGCTCGCAACGCCATGGACGCCGGCACCCGGGACGCCCTGTGCGAGGCGCTCGAAGTCGCCGCGCTGGACCCGTCGATCACCCGCGTCGACCTCTACGGCAACGGGCCGGCCTTCTGCGCCGGCGGGGATCTGAGCGAGTTCGGCACGGCCAGGGATCCCGCACAGGCCCACCTGGTGCGCGTCCACCGCAGCCCGGCCGCACTGCTCCAGCGGTGCGGTGCGCTGGTCACGGCACATCTGCACGGCGCCTGCGTCGGGGCGGGGATCGAGCTGCCAGCGTTCGCGGGGCGGGTGCGGGCGGCGCCGGATACGGTGATCCGGCTGCCGGAGGTGGAGATGGGACTGATTCCGGGTGCGGGCGGCACGGCCAGTCTGCCGCTGCGGATCGGGCGGGAGCGTACGGCGTATCTGGCGCTGTCGGGCGAGGCTCTGACCGCCGGGGAGGCGCTTCGGTGGGGGCTGGTCGACGAGGTCGTGCAGGGGGAGTAGATCTCCGCGGGCGGGGCTGTATCGAACCTCCGGGCCGCCTGTGGCTGGTCGCACAGTTCCCCGCGCCCGTCAACGGGGGCGCCGTGCCCCGTCACTCTCCTGTCCACACCGGTGGCCTTCGCTCCGCGAACGCCCTCGCTCCCTCCGTCGCGTCGGCGCTGCGGAACACCGACTCGATCTCTGCCGGCTCGGCCCAACGGCGTTCCCGCATCAGCTTCTTGGTCATGGCGACGCCCAACGGGCCGTTCTCGGCGATCCGTTCGGCAAGTGCCAGCGCCTCCGCGCGGACTGTGTCGGCCGGGACGACCCGGTTGACCAGGCCGATCTCCCGGGCCCTGGCCGCCGTGACCAGTTCGCCCGTGAGGCCCATTTCCAGGGCGACGGCGAGTGGGACGCGGTCGGCGAGGGTGGTGGCGCCGCCCGCCGCGAAGAGGCCGCGTTTCACCTCGGCGATTCCCAGGGACGCGGTGTCGGCGGCGACCACCAGGTCACAGGCCAGGGCGAGTTCGAAGCCGCCGGCCACCGCGGATCCGTTGAGGGCCGCGACGACCGGGGTGGCGACGCCCTCGCGGTAGAACCAGAGCAGGCCGTCGAATCGGGCGCCGCGCGCGAACGCCTTCAGGTCCATGCCGGCGCAGAAGGCAGCGCCCACCCCGGTGAGGACGATCGCCCGGACGGCGGGATCGGCGTCCGCCTCCTTGAGTGTCGTCGAGAGTTCGTGAAGGAGCTCCGGGTTCAGGGCGTTTCGTGCCTCGGGCCGGTTCATCGTGGCCACAAGGACGTTGCCCACCCGTTCGGTCAGGACCAGGTCGTCCCGACCGCCCTGATCTCCCTCATCGCCCTGCGGCATGACCACTCCTCGGTTCGGTTCAGTTCGGTTCAGTCGGATGCAGGCAGCGGCTTGGCCGCCTTCACGGCCATCGGAGTGCCGTCGCAGGCGAGTTCGCCCGCCCCGGAAGCGGTGCAGAGCAGTTCGAGGGTGCCCGTGGCATCCACGTACCGCTTGCCGATGAGGGTGCCCGAGCCGGTGTCCTTGACCTGCGGTGCGGAGGCCGCGGGCACCATGGGGGCACCTGCGCACGTGAGTCGGGGCTGTCCGTCCGCAGGGGCCCGGATCACGACCACCCGGGTGCCGCAGGCGGTGCTGGCGAGCTGGCTGCCTGGGCGCAGCGTCGATGCCGGAGTGGTCATGGCCTGGGTGCCTTTCGAGCGGAGGGTCGGGGGCGCGGGATGGTCGGGGGCGCGGGGTCGTTGCGCCGACCGGACGACCGGAGTTGTCGTCTCCCGGAGTCACTCCGGGTCGTGCAGCCGGTCCGGTCCGCGCAGGCTTTCGGCGAGGAGGGTGACGTCGTAGGACTGGCGGGCCATCCAGAACCGCAGGAAGCCGGTGAGGGAGTAGCGCAGGAAGAGCGCCGAGCCCACCACGCCCGCGGCGATTCCGGCCAGGCCGAGGGCGAGGCCGTCGTTCTGGACGAGAGGGTCGAGGGTGTTGTGGGCGACCAGGTAGCCGGAGGCGCCGAGGATCAGGCCGAGGGCCATCAGGGCGCCGCCGAGGCGCAGCCAGAGCCCGGAGCGGGCGGCGGCCGGGTCGGGGATCTTCAGTTCGGTCAGTTCGCGGACGAAGCGGTCCGCACGTGGCTCGGTGGATGTCATGCGGAACTCCCGAGATAGAGAGCGGACAGTTCGGCGCGCAACCCGTCGTCGGGGTGGCCCTGCCGTTGGATGCGTCCGCGCACCAGGACGGCGGCGCGGTCGGCGATGTCGAGGACGGCGGCGGCGAACTGCTCGACGACCAGGACGGCCACGCCCTGCCGGGCGATCTCGGCGACCTGCTCGTAGAGCCGGGCGACCACCAACGGGGCCAGCCCCATGGAGAGTTCGTCGAGAAGCAGGACGGCCGGGTCGGTGACAAGCCCGCGCGCCAGGGCGAGCATCTGCTGTTCGCCGCCGGACATGGTGCCGGCCGGCTGCGAGGCACATCGGGCGAGCACGGGGAAGCGGCTGAAGGCGATCTCCTCGACCTCGGCGCGGCTGCGGCCGGTGTAGGTCATCATCAGGAGGTTGTCGCGCACCGAGAGGTTGGGGAACACCCCGCGGCCCTCGGGGATCAGGCAGACACCGGCGCGCGCCAGGTCGCGCGGAGCG
The DNA here is from genome assembly GCF_036227485.1 of Streptomyces sp. NBC_01451. NCBI lineage: Bacteria > Bacillati > Actinomycetota > Actinomycetes > Kitasatosporales > Streptomycetaceae > Streptomyces > Streptomyces sp. NBC_01451. Next base: position 9,217,173 of record NZ_CP109479.1, on the reverse strand, counting down.
GCACCGGTCATGTCGCGTCCGCCCAGGAGGAGTTGGCCGGACTCCGGCGGGTGGACGCCCGCCGCGATGCTCAACGTGGTCGTCTTTCCGGCACCGTTGGGGCCGAGCAGCGCCACCACCTCGCCGGCGGCGACGCCCAGGTCGACTCCGTGCAGGACGGTGATCCGTTCGTGGGCGGCGCGGATCCCGCGCAGTTCGAGTAGCGCGTTCACGCGTCCCCCAGGTAGGCGGCCAGGACCGTCTCGTCGTCGCGGATCACCGCGGGCGGGCCGACGGCGATGACCTTCCCCAGGTCGAGGACGTACACGTCGTCGCAGACGCTCATGACGAGGCTCATGTCGTGTTCGACGAGGACGACCGCCGTGCCGTCGTCGGCGAGGGAGCGCAGGAGTGCGGCGAAACGCTCTGTCTCCTCGGCGTCCTGCCCGGCGGCGGGTTCGTCGAGGAGGAGCACCTTGGGGCGCAGGGCCAGCGCCCGGCCGACCTCGACGAGTCGGCCGACACCGGTCGGCAGGGTGTCCGGGGCGGTGTCGGCGATGCCGGTGAGGCCGAGCCGGTCGAGGATCTCCGTGACCGCGGCGACCGCGCGCGGCCGTTCGGGGCCGAGTTCCGCGGCGACGAGCAGGTTGTCGCGGACGCTGAGCCGGCCGAACAGCTCCAGTCGCTGGAACGTGCGGGCGAGTCCGCAGTGCGCGCGGGCGGAGGGGCGCATCCGGGTGACGTCGCGGTCGCCGAGGAACACCCGCCCCGAGGACGGTCTGCGCAGCCCGGACGCGACGTCGAACAGGGTACTTTTCCCTGCCCCGTTGGGCCCGATGAGCCCGGTGACTCGGCCGGGCTCGGCGGTCATGCCGACCCCGTCCAGCGCGCGGTTGCCACCGAAGGAAACCGTCACTCCGCTAACTCGCAGCGACGCCACGGGCCAGCACCTCCCCGTCCTCCGGGCGCCAGTCACGCCGTACGCCCCACCACTCGACCGGAATCTCCGGCTCGACGGCCGGGGCCTGCCGCGCACTCGCCCATGTTCGTAGAGCCACTGCCACGACGACGGCGCCGCCGAGGAAGGTCCAGCCGTTGACGACGTCGCCCAGGCGCAGCAGCCAGGCCGTGGCCAGCCAGGCGACGAGTGCCGTGAGCGCGATGCGGTCGCGGCCGAGCGGCTCCCACTGGCGCCGGAAGTGGGCCGAGATGCCGTCCGGGTTCTTGCCGAGGCCCATGCCCGCGAGGGCGGGCAGCAGGGCCACCGGGTTCTGCAGCGCGGGCGCCACGGCGACCAGGGCGTTGGTCGGTCCGACGAGGGCCGTACCGGTGAACAGGCCGTTGCCGACCGCGCCGAGGCCGCCGATCACCGCGACCAGGAAGATCGGCAGTCCGGCCACGAGGTTGAACTGGTCGGGGGTGATGGCCCGTTGCTGCATGCCGTAGAGCGCGCCGCCGAGGCCCGCGATCCCCGAGGCGAGTGCGAACACCAGCACCTTGGCGATGAGCAGGTTGCCGCCGAGCGTGGCGTAGGCGGCCTCGCTGTCGCGCAGGGCGATCAGCCGCCGCCCGAACCGGCCCCGCCGCAGCGCCGCCGCACCGATCGACGCGAGGCCGAGACAGACCGCGGCGAGGACCATCAGCTCCTCCCCGCTGTCCAGTCGTAGCCCGAACAGCGAGGGTCCGGTCACTTCCACCGAGCCCTGGTCGAACAGCGCGACCTCGACGCCGAGGACGTGGAAGGCGGGGAGGGTGAAGATCCAGCGGTCCAGGACGACGGCGAAGGCCGCGGTCCCCAGCGCCAGGTACACACCGGACAGCCTCAGTGCGGGCAGCGCGATCAGCGCCCCGGCGACCGCCGAGACCAGCACCGCCAGGCCCAGCGCCCACAGCTGCCCGTGGGCCCCGAAGTGCGCCCAGACGACCGCGCCGATCCCGGCCATGCTCAGCTGGCACAGGGAGATCTGGCCCGCGTAGCCGGTCAGGGGGACGTACGAGAGCGCCACCACGCCGAGCGAGAAGATCGGTCCGTAGGTGATGAGGTCGGCCTCGCCGAGCATCGAGGCCAGGACGAGGCCGAACGCGACGGTCGCCGCCGCGAAGACCAGCGTGCCGCGTGCCGTGGGCACCGGGACCGGGGCCAGCCGCCGGTCGCGTCCGCGCAGCCGCCGGTGCGGGAACACCAGCAGGGCGATGAACAGGAGCAGGGCCGGGGCGGCGAGGCGCAGGCCGGGCAGGTAGTCGTTCTGCGGCAGGTAGCCGGTCAGATAGCTCTCCGTGCAGCCGATCACGACGGCTCCGATGAAGGTGAGCGGCACACTGCGCAGCCGGCCGAAGACGGCGGCGGTGTAGGCGCTGACGATCAGGAGGGAGAGCTGCGCGGCGTCGAGGGTGACGCTCGGTGCGATCAGTATGCCGCCGAGAGCGGCGAGTTGGGTGCCCATGATCCAGGCGGCCCTGTTGGCCCGTACGGGATCGGCACCGGTGAGTCCGACGAGTGCGCGGTCGTCGACGGTGGCGCGCATCTCGGCGCCGGCGCGGGTTCGGTAGAGCAGGACGCGCAGTCCGGCGGCGACCGCGAGGGCCACGCCCATGGTGATGGCCTGGTGCCAGGTGACGGCGGCCGGGCCGATGTGGAAGGGGGCCCGGTCGGCGAAGAAGGCGGGCAGCGGCCTGGCCACGTTCGGGTCCCAGATCCAGCGGGCAACCCCAATGAGGCCACTCAATAGTGCGACGGTCATCACCAACCGTTCCGCTTCCCCGAGCGCCTGAACGGGCCGCAGGATGAACCGTTCGACAAGGAGACCGAACACCGGGGCGAGCAGGAGCAGTACGACAGCCAGTGCGACCGGAACCGGCCAGCCCCAGCCGACGGTGAGCTGCCAGTAGGTGAAGGCCGAGAGCATGCCCGCGGCACCGTGCGCGAAGTTGAACACGCCCGTGGTCGTGTAGGTGAGAACGAGGCCGCTGCCGATGACCGCGTAGATCGCGGCGGTACTGAGACCGACGATGCCGAAGGTGAGGAACTGGTCCATGACGCGCCGCCACTCGATGTCGGGGGTAGGCCGACTGAGTGTCCTCCTCTCTAGGGCTGGAAACTAGCTTCTCACTTAGAGAGAATCAACCATTCGGACAATGCTGGGAGAAACGATGACCGGACAGCGCAGGGGAACCGCGATCGCCATGACCGAGCCGGAGCGGGACGCGTTCCTGCGCACCCAGCCGGTGTGCCGGGTGGCCACCGTCGGAGCGGGCGGGCACCCCCATGTCAGCGCCCTGTGGTTCGTGTGGGACGGAACCGCCCTGTGGCTCAACTCGCTGATCCGCAGCCAGCGCTGGACCGATCTGGACCGGGATCCGCGGCTGAGCGTGATCGTCGACGACGGGGGCTCCGACTTCACGCGGCTGCGGGGCGTGGAACTGCGGGGCCTCGTGGAGGTGGTCGGCGAGACACCCCGGAAAGGCGCGCCCGTCGATGAACTCCGGGAGCCCGAGCGGCTGTTCGCGGACAAGTACGCGGGCGGCCGGGACTTCCCGTACGACGGGCGCCACGCATGGCTGCGGGTCACGGCGGAGAAGGTCGTGAGCTGGGACTTCTCGAAGCTGCGGCGGGACCGTTGACGCCTTCGCGAACCTCGTGAGAACCTTCCGCTCACTATGAGAGAATGGAATTCTCAGTGTCCACTGACGACCTGATGGACATCCAGCAACTGCTGGCCCGGTACGCGGTGTACATCACCCAGGGGAACCTGGACGGCGTGCTCGCGGTCTTCACCTCCGACGGGACCTACAGCGCCTTCGGCGACACCTACGGCCTCGACGAGTTCCCGGCACTGGTCGCGGCGGCCCCCAAGGGGCTCTTTCTCACCGGGACGGCCGTCGTGGAACCGGGCGCGGACGACAACTCCGCGTCCGGCACCCAGCCCCTGTGCTTCGTCGACCACACCACCCACGACCTGCGCATCGGCTACTACAACGACACGTATGTGCGCACCGCCGACGGCTGGCGACTGCGCACCCGCGCCATGACGTTCATCCGCCGCAGCGGCGCGCACGACTCCGGTCGCCCGCACGCCTACCAGCGTCCGGGGACATGAACGTCACCGAGTTCCGCACGGACCTGCGGCGTTGGCTCGACGCCAACGACCTCTCCCCCGGCCCCGACGACTCGCTCGACGCGCAGGTCACGCAGCTCGCCCGGGTCCGGCGCGCGCTGTACGAGGCGGGCTGGATGCGGTACGGCTGGCCCGCCGAGGTGAGGGGGCTCGGCGGGCCCCCCGTACTGCGCGCGGTGCTCGGCGAGGAGGTGGCCACCCGGGGCCTGGCCGAGCCCGGGATCTACTCCATGGTCGAGGTCCTGGCCCCGACCGTCATCTCGTACGCGCCTGCGGAGCTTGCTGCCGAGATGGTCCCGCTGCTGCTCGGCGGACGGGAACAGTGGTGTCAGGGTTTCTCCGAACCGGGCTCCGGCAGCGACCTGGCCTCGCTCGGCACCAGGGCCGTACCCCGGCGCGGCGACTGGGTGGTGACGGGCCAGAAGGTGTGGACGAGCCTCGCCCAGTACTCCGCCCGCTGCGTCCTGCTCACCCGCACGGCCCCCGGCCACGCGGGCATCACCGCGTTCTTCGTCGACATGGACACCCCGGGGATCACCGTCCGGCCGCTGCGCACGATGCACGGGGTGGACGAGTTCGCTGAGGTGTTCTTCGACGACGTGGTCGTCCCCGGCGAACGGATGCTGGGCCGCCCGGGCGACGGCTGGCAACTGGCGATGGACCTGCTCCCGCACGAGCGCTCCACATGCTTCTGGCACCGGATCGCCCATCTCTACACACGCCTCGACCACCTGCTGCACCAGATGCCCGCGTCGGACTCCGGCCGGGACGACGACGCCCTCGGCGCCGCCTACCTCGCCCTGCATACCGTCCGATGCCGCTCCCACACGACACAGCGGCGCCTGGCGGAAGGGGAGCACCTGGGCCCGGAGACCTCGGTCGACAAGGTCCTGCTGGCCACGGCGGAGCAAGAACTCTTCGACACAGTAAGGGACTTGCTGCCCGGCACGCTGGAACTGACGGAGACGCCCTGGCGGTCGGAGTACCTGTACTCACGTGCGGCGACCATCTACGGCGGTACCGCCGAGATCCAGCGGAACATCATCGCCCGCCGGTTGCTGAACCTCGGGAAGGAGTAGCCATGGACGCCGCCGAACGGGACCTGCTCTCCTCGACCCTCCACAAGGCGATGACGACGGCCACGGGTCCGGCGCTCGACGCCTCACTGGCCGGCCTCGGCTGGGCCGACCTGCTGACGGAGGTCCCCGAGGCCGCGGTCCCGCTCGTCTTCCGGCTGCTCGGCGAGACCGGCGCCCACGCCCCGCTCCTCAACGACGTGATACTGCACGCGGCCGGCCGCCCGCTCGGGGGCACACCGCCGCTGCCGTACGCGGGCGGTTCGTGGGTGGTGTGGGAGCGCGGCGGGCGCGGGGCACCGGGTGTCTGTCTCGACGGTGAACTGCCGTTGCGGGTGGGCCCTGCCGGGGAGCCGATTCCGCTCGGCGCGGGTCGGCGGGCGCTCGGCTGGTGGCTGGTGGGCACCGGGCGGGCGATGCTCGCGCTGGCCCGCTCGCACGTGCTGGACCGCACCCAGTTCGGCCGCCCTCTCGCTTCCTTCCAGGCCGTGCGGCACCGGCTCGCGGAGACGCTCGTCGCCCTCGACGGCGCCGAGGCGACCCTCGTGGCCGCCGACGACGACCTCGGCGCACTGCTGGCCAAGGCCGCGGCGGGGCGGTCGGCGCTGACGGCGGCCCGGCACTGTCAGCAGGTCCTGGGCGGGATCGGCTTCACCGCCGAGCACGATCTGCACCGGCACGTCCGGCGGGCGCTCGTGCTGGACGGACTGCTGGGCAGCGCACGGGAGTTGACGCGGGAGGCGGGGACGCTCGTACGGGAGGGGCGGTCGGCGCCGCGCCTGGTTCAACTCTGACAGCCGCCTTCGCATCAGCCTCACGCCTGCTTGCTGTGCACCTCATGTCTGCCTCATGTCTGCCTCATGTCTGCCTCATGCCCGGGAGCCCCTGTGACGGATCTCTGGAGTGACCTCCTCGCCTGCCTCGACCTGCGTCCCATCGACGGGGACTCGCAGTTCGAGGGCACCAACCAACACCTTGGCCATCACCGGCTGTTCGGCGGGCAGCTGCTCGGCCAGTTCGTCAGGGCGGCCGAACTCGCCTGCCCGGACAAGGCGGTGAAGTCCGTACACGCCCTCTTCCCGCGCGCGGGGCGACCCGACGAGCCCGTCCTTTACGAGGTGACGCGCCATCACCAGGGCTCCGCCTTCGCGACCTTGGGGATCGTCGCCCGCCAGTCCCCCGGCGTCATGGCCACCGCCTCGGTGTCGATGCACGCCGTCGAGGACGGGCCCGAGCACCAGACACCGTTCCATGTCCCCGCCGTACCCGGCGAGAAGCACGCCGTGCACCTGGATCTGCTGCCCTGGGACACCCGGGCGGCCACCGCCCTGGACACGCCCGGGTCGGAGGCGCCCGAGTACGAGCTCTGGATGCGCACCCCGGCCGTCGGGCCCGGACCGGCCCCCGCCCTCATGGCGTACGCCACCGATCTGAGCCTCATCGGCACCGCGCTGCGCCAGGTCGAAGGGGTCGGTCAGCACGATGCGAACACGGCGTTCACCTCGGCTGTGACGGCGCACACCGTCCGCTTCCACCGGCCCTTCCGGACCGACACCTGGCTGCTCCTGCGCCAGCACAGCCCCCTGCTGGCACACGGCCGTTGCTACGGACTCGGTGACGTCCTCACCGAAGAGGGCTCCCTGGTCGCCTCGTACGCGCAGGAAGCCCTGCTCCGCTTCAAGTGACCGGTCTGCCGTCGGTTCGGCCTACGGCGCCGGTACTTCGATCACCGTGGCCGAGCCCATCCCCCCGCCCGCGCACATGGCGGCGACGCCGATCCCGCCGCCGCGCCGCCGCAGTTCGTGCACGAGAGTGACCAGCATCCGGGCGCCCGTGGCGGCGACCGGGTGACCCAGCGAGCAGCCGCTGCCGTTGACGTTGACGAGGTCCGGGTCGAGCCCGAGTTGTTTGACGGCGGCCACGGGTACGGCGGCGAAGGCCTCGTTGATCTCGAAGAGGTCGACGTCGGAGAGTGAAAGCCCGGCGCGCTTCAGGGCCTTGGGGATCACGGTCACCGGGGCGAGGCCCATGTCGGCGGGGTCGACGCCCACGGACGCCCAGGACCGGACCGTACCGAGAGCCGGGAGGCCGAGACGGTCACTGGCGATGACCAGGGCCGCCGCGCCGTCGTTAGCGCCGCCCGTGTTTCCTGCCGTGATGCTGAATCCCTCGATCTCCGGGTGGAGCGGCTTGAGCGCGGCCAGCCTCTCCGCGCTCGTGTCACGGCGCGGGTGCTCGTCGACGGCGAAGAGACCGTGCGGAGTGTCGATCGGGACGAGTTCGGCCTCGAAACGGCCCTCGTCGATGGCGCGTACGGCGTTGCGGTGCGAGCGCAGCGCCCAGTCGTCCATCTCGGCGCGGCTGAGACCCGCTCGGACGGCGGTGTTCCAGCCGACGGTGATCGACATGTCGGTGTTGGGGGCGTCCGGTCGCGCCGGGTGGGTCGGGGACATCCAGGGTTCCCACTCGCCGTCGACCCTGGTCACCGAACGCGGCGTGGTGGAGGCCGAGTTGACGCCGCCGGCGATGACGAGTTCGTCCATGCCCGCGCGGATGCTCGCCGCCGCGCTCTGGACTGCGGCCTGGCCCGCCGCGCAGTGCCTGTTGTGGGCGAGGCCGGGCACCCAGGTGAGACCGGTGGTCACGGCGGCGTGCCGGGCGATGACTCCACCGCCGTACAGACCCTCGCCGAGGACGATGTCGTCGATGAGGGCCGCTTCCACTCCGTCCGTGGCGGCTGCGGCGGCGACGATGTGATGGGCCAGGTCGAAGGCCGTGGTGTCGCGCAGCGTGCCCTTGAAGGCGGTGCCGACGGGAGTGCGCAGGGCGGACACGATGACTGCTTCAGGCATGGGTGGTCTCCAGGTCGGCGAGCAGGGTGCGGCGCAGCAGCTTTCCGGTGTCGGTCTTCGGCAGTTCGGCGCGGAAGACGACGGTGTCGGGCGTCTTGGCGGAGCGCAGGCGTTCCCTGGCCCAGGCACGGATCTCCTCCGGGTCGCCCTCCCCGACGAGCACGGCGACGATCCGCTGCCCCCATTCGGGGTCGGGCAGCCCGAGCACCGCCGCCTCGACGATGCCGGGATGGGTGAGGAGGACGTCCTCGATCTCGGCCGGGGCGATGTTCTCGCCGCCGCGGATAATGGTGTCGTCGGCGCGCCCCTCGATGAACAGATAGCCGTCGGCGTCGAGCCGCCCCCGGTCCCGGGTGGCGAACCAGCCGTCGCCGTCCAGCGCTGCGGCGCGTCCGCCGTACTCACCGGAGATCTGCTCCCCGCGCACGAACACCAGCCCGGTACGGCCGGCTTGGACCGGCTCGTCGGCTTCCTCGGCGCGGATCCGGATCTCGACGCCGGGCAGGGCCCGCCCCACCGAGCCGAGCCGTTCACGCACCGCCGGATCGTCGGACACCAGTGCCTCGCGATGGTCGTCGGGGCCGAGCACGGCGATCGAGGACGTGGTCTCGGTCAGGCCGTACGCGTTCACGAAACCGGTGTCCGGGAAGGCCCGCAGCGCCCGTTCGACGACGGGTCGCGGGGTGCGGGCGCCCCCGTACGCCAGGCTGCGCAGCGTCGGTGTCCCGGCCGTGGCGCCGTCGGGGACCTCGGCGACGATGCGGGCCAGCATCGTCGGGACGACCAGCGCGTGGGTGACGCGTTCGCGTCGGACGGTCGCCAGCCACTCGGACGCCTCGAAGGCGGACTGGTACACGATCCGGCGCCCCGAGTAGAGGTTCGTCAGCAGGTTCATCAGGCCGGCCACGTGGTACGGGGGCACCGCCACGAGCGTCGCGGCGTCGGGTTCGGCCGAGCCGAACTCCTGGGTGTTGAAAACGTAGGCGAGCAGATGACGGTGGCGCAGGAGGGCTGCCTTGGGCTCGGCCGTCGTCCCGCTGGTGTAGAGCACCACGGCTACTGCGTCCTGGTCCTGCGGGGCTGCCGCGTCGTAGCCCTCACCCTTCTCCGGCCCGGCTTCGAGGAGTGCGTCGAGGTCGGCGGGGTGCAGCACCAGGGCATCCGGGTGGCGATCAAGGAGCCGGGCCAACTGGTGTTCCCCGAGGCGGTAGTTGAGGGGGATGAAGGGGACTCCCGCCAGGGCCGCGCCGAACAGGGCCACGGGGTGGGCGAGATGGTTGGCGCCCAGGTAGAGGACGGCCGAACGGCGCCGGAAGCGGTGTGCGGCGGCCCGGGCGCGGTCCAGCAGCTGCGAGGCGGTCAGGGAACGGCCGTCCGCCGTCACCACCACCCTGTCTCCGGCCGAGCTCGCCATCTCCAGAAGCATGGTTATATTCATGAGAATGCTATTCTCATCTGACTAGAGCCCTGCTTGCAAGAGAGGAAAACCTTGATGCAGATCAGTGGCAGCTCAGCAGTCGTCGTCGGTGGGGCGGGAGGCCTGGGCGAGGCCACCGTCCGCCGGTTGCACGGAGCCGGAGCGAAGGTGGTCGTCGCCGACCTCGCCGACGACAGGGGCAAGGCGCTGGAGCAGGAGCTCGGCGTGCGCTACGTACGGACGGACGCCACCAGCGAGGACGATGTCCTGGCGGCGCTCGCCGAGGCGGAGTCGGCCGGCCCGCTGCGGATCTCGGTGGACTGCCACGGCGGCCCGGCGAGCGGCGGCAGGCTGCTCGGCAGGGACGGCACACCGATCAGCCTCGACGGCTTCCGGAAGACCATCGACGTCTATCTGACGGGCGTCTTCAACGTGCTGCGCCTGGCCGCCGCCGCCATCGCCAAGCAGGAGCCCGGAGAAGACGGCGGCCGGGGGGTCATCGTCAACACCGCCTCGATCGCCGCGTACGAGGGCCAGATCGGCCAACTCCCCTACGCGGCGGCCAAGGGCGGGGTCGTGAGCATGACGCTGGTGGCCGCCCGTGACCTGTCCCCGCTCGGCGTCCGGGTCGTCACCATCGCACCGGGCACCTTCCTGACACCGGCCTACGGCAAGGCCGGCGACCAGTTGGAGGCCTACTGGGGTCCCCAGGTTCCGCATCCCCGGCGGATGGGCCGCTCCCCCGAGTACGCGGCGCTCGTCGAGCACATCTGCGAGAACGGCTATCTCAACGGCGAGGTCATCCGCCTCGACGGAGCGCTCAGGTTCCCGCCCAAGTGAGCGGCGCCGGTGGTTCGTTGACGGGAAAGGTCGCGTTCGTCGCCGGGGCCAGCCGGGGCATCGGGCGAACGGTCGCCGTCGCCCTGTCGGAGGCCGGGGCGTCGGTGGCGGTGGCCGCCCGCTCCGAGGAGGAGGGCCGGCTGCCGGGGACGATCCACTCGGTCGCCGACGGCATCACCAAGGCGGGCGGGCGGGCGCTCGCCGTGCCCTGCGACGTCAGCAGCGAGCAGTCGGTGGAGGCTGCCGTGGCGGCGACCGTCGCCGAGTTCGGCGGTATCGACATCCTGATCGCCAACGCCGGGGTGCTGTGGCTCGGCCCGGTCGAGTCCACGCCCCTGAAACGCTGGCAGTTGTGCCTGGACGTCAATCTGACGGGCGTCTTCCTCGTCACCAGGGCCGTGATCCCTTACGTCCGGGAACGCGGCGGCGGTTCGCTGGTCGCCGTGACGACCACCGGGGTCGGGACGACCGACCGGGGTGCCAACGCGTACTGGGTGTCCAAGGCCGCCGTGGAGCGCCTCTACCTCGGGCTCGCCGGGGACCTGCGGGCCGACAACATCGCCGTCAACTGCCTGGCCCCGTCCCGGATCGTCCTGACGGAGGGGTGGCAGGCGGCGGGCGGCGGCCGGGAGATCCCGCCGGAGATGGTGGAGCCGCCGGAGGCGATGGGCCGGGCCGCGGTGCTGCTGGCCGGGCAGGACGCGGGCGGGATCACGGGGACCGTGCAGCGCTCGGAGTCGGTCGGCTGAGGAGCGAACGCCGGATGCCGGCCACCGGGCGGGGCTCGGTGGCCGGCATCCGGCACTTCCGGTGTGTGTCCTACCGCCCCGCCCCGCCTCGCACCGCCGCGCAGGCGCCGCCGTCGATCAGGAGGTCGATGCCCGTGATGAAGCTCGCCTCCGCCGAGAGCAGGAAGGCGACCCCGGCGGCGACCTCCTCGGCGCGGCCCGGGCGGCCGGTCGCGGACCGGCGTACGAGCGCGTCCATGGTCGGCTGGTTCGCCGCCTCCTGCCTGCCCTGCGGAGTGTCGATGACACCGGGCGAGACCGAGCAGACACGGGCGCCGAGCGGGCCGAGCCGCAGCGCCTCCCGCCGGACGAGACGGTGTACCCCGTGTTTGGCCCAGGCGTAGGCGGTGCCGCTGTCCTCGACGGACGGTCCCAGGGCGTCGTGGAGCCGGTCGAGGAAGGCGTCGTCGAGCGGGTCGTCCAGGACGGCGGCGACGGCAGGATCAGCTTCGAGGCCGCCGAGGAGCGGGGCCATCGAGGCGAAGCACACCAGCGCCGTGCCGTCCGTGGCGAGCGGGCGCAGGGCCTCGGCGAGCCGCGCCGTGCCCACCAGGTCGACCGCGAAAATGGTTCGCCAGTCGGCCATCGTGGGCGAGATGCCGGCGGCGTGGGCGACGGCGCGCAGAGTGCCGGCCCCGGCGGTGCGGGCGGCGAGCCGGGCCAGGCCGTCCCGGTCGGTGATGTCGAGGACGAACGGCTCGACGGCCGCGCCCCCGCCGGTATCTCCCAGTTCCTTCGCCGCCGCTGTCACGGTCTCCTCGTCCCGGTCGACGAGCAGCAGTGTGTCCACCGTGCCGGCCAGGCGCCGCGCGCACGCCAGTCCCATACCGCGCCCGGCGCCCGTGGCGATGCCCACGGTGTTCATGTTCCGCTCCCTCCGTCGGCCCAGAACTTCTCCAGCATCGGCTGTGCCGCCCAGTCCACGAGTTCCACGAGGACTCCGCCCGGACCGCGCAGGAAGGCGAAGTCGGACCCGGAGGAGCCGATGCGGGACGCCTCGACCGTGTATCCGAGGCCGGCGAGTCCGGCGCAGTCCGCGCCAACGTCGTCGGACCAGTAGCCGACGTGATGGACTCCCCCGCCGGGCGCCGCCTCCCAGAGCGTGCCGGGGATGCTGCGCAGGATCTCCAGCCGGGGTGAGGTCCGCGAGTAGACGCAGCTGAGCCGCACCTCGGCCTCGCCGGTCGGCAGGGTCACGGTCAGCGGGCCGGTGATCTCCGCGCACCACCCGTATCCGAACGCCGCCGACAGGCCGGCCAGTGTCTCCTCGAAGTCCTCGGCGACGATGCCGAGATGGAACTGGTCCTCGCCTCTCATGACTCGACGGCCTCGCTCTCAACGGAGCCGCGCAGGACAGGACCGTCGTGCTCGCCCAGCCCGGGGGGCGGCCGGTAGTCGGGCTGGTGGCCCGCGATCCGTACCGGGCTGCGGACCAGGCGGTAGTCACCGGCCGTCACCACGGCCTCGGGTGTGGCCGCCAGCGCCTCCGGCAGCGTGCGGACGGCGGCGGCCGGTACGCCCAGGGGCCGCAGGCGGGCTTCCCATGCCTGGGCGGTGTCACCGGCCAGTGCCTCCGTGACCGCCGCCAGCACCTCTTCCCGCCGCGCCGCCCGCTCGGCCATGGTCGGGAATCCCCCCACGCCCGCCTCCGCGGCGAAGGTCTTCCAGAACCCGTCGTGGGTGATGAACAGCGCCAAGTGGCCCTCGGCGGTGGGGAAGAGCTGCGCCGGTACGTAGTACGAGTGCGCGCCGAGCGGCAGGCGCCGGGGCTCGGTGCCCTCGTTGAGGTAGGCCGAGGCACGGTAGTTGAGCTGCGACAGCATCACATCCCGCAGGGACACGTCGACTTGACCGCCGCGACCGGAGACGATCTGCGCGAGCAACCCCAACGCCGCTGTGAGGCCTGTCGAGTTGTCGGCGGCGGAGTAGCCGGGCAGCGTCGGTGGTCCGTCGGGATCGCCGGTGAGCGCGGCGACTCCGGTGGCGGCCTGGACGACGTAGTCGAAGGCGGGTTCGTCGCCCGTGGCCAGCCCGAAGCCGGTCAGCGCGACGCACACGATCCGCTCGTTCCACTTCCGCAGTGCCTCATAGGTCAGCCCCAGCCGGTGGATCGCCGACGGTTTGAGGTTGACGAGCAACGCGTGTGCGTCGGCGGCGAGTTCGCCGAGCCGGTACTGTCCCGCCGCGGTCGTCAGGTCCAGGCGGACGCTGCGCTTGCCCCGGTTGAGGCTGGCGAAGTAGGCGTCGCTCACCTGCCGCGAGATGTCCCCACCGGGCGGCTCGATCTTCGTGACCTCGGCTCCGAGGTCGGCGAGCATCATCGTGGCGTACGGGCCCGCCAGCATGTGGCCGACCTCCAGGACACGGATGCCCGCCAGCGGTCCGGCCGTCGGCCCGGGGCTCATCGCACTTCCGTCGCGAGGGCAGCCAGCATCTCCCGCGTTCGGCGCTTGGAGGCGACCAGTTCCTCCCTGCCCTCGCCGATCGGCAGCAGCCGTACCGACAGGTCGGTGACCCCGGCGTCGGCGAAGCGGCGGAACCGGGCCAGGACGGCCGCCTCGTCACCGGCCGCGCACAGGTCGCCGATGTCCCGGGCGTCGCCGTAGTCCAGCAGGCGCTGGTAGTTGGGTGAGATCTCGGCCTCCCCGAGGATGCGGTTCGCGCGTTCGCGGGCCGCGTCGACCTCCGTCGGCCGGCACAGACACACCGGGATGCCCGCGACGACCCGGGGTGCCGGGCGGCCCGCGCCCTCGGCGGCCTTGGTGATGCGCGGGACGACGTGGTCGGCGACAGCGCGTTCGTCGGCCATCCAGAGGACGGTGCCGTCGGCACGCTCGCCCGCGAGAGCCAGCATGACCGGGCCGAGCGCCGCGATCAGGACGGGCAGCGGGCCGACCGGGCCGAGGTCGAGGGGGTTGTGCACGGTGAAGGTGCCGTTCTCGACGTCGACCGGGCCGGGGCCGCGCAGCGCCGCGTCCAGGACGTCCAGGCAGTCACGGGTGAACGCGGCCGGCCGCTCGTACGGGAGCCCGAGCATGTCCCGGACGATCCAGTGATGGGAGGGCCCGACACCCAGCGCCAGCCGTCCCCCGGTCGCCGCCTGAGCGGACAGCGCCTGCCGGGCGAGGGCGATCGGATGCTGGGCCTGGAGCGGCACGACCGCCGTCCCGATCTCGATCCGTTCGGTCCGCGCGCCCATCAGCGCGACGGCTGTCAACGCGTCGAAGTCCGTGGGTATCTGGGGCACCCACGCGGTGTCGAGGCCCGCCTGCTCGGCCCACGTCACGTCGTCGATCATCCGCGCGACCTTGCGCGCGGAGTCCCCACGCTCCGGCCCGATCATCACACCGACCCGCACAGTGCCTCCAGGTGTCCGACAGGTGTCCAGCTACAGGTAGGTCCTACGCACCGGTGTCCGCGCTCCCCGTGAGCGCCCGCATCTCCGCCACGAGCACGTCGAGCGGTGTACCGGTCGGGAAGACCGCCGCCGCGCCCGCCGCCCGCATCCGGGGTACGTCGGCCGGCGGGATGGTTCCGCCCACGACGACGGCGATGTCGTCGGCCCCGGCGGCCCGCAACGCCTCGATCACCTTCGTGGTCAGGGCGAGGTGCGCGCCGGAGAGGATGCTGAGCCCGACCACGGCCACGTCCTCCTGGACGGCCGTCGCCACGATGGTGTCGACGCGCTGGCGGATGCCGGTGAACACCACCTCGAACCCGGCGTCGCGCAGGGTCCGCGCGACGATCTTGGCCCCGCGGTCGTGTCCGTCCAGGCCGGGCTTGGCTACCAGGATCCGGGTGGCGGCGCCCATCAGAACACCACCGGCTGCTGGAACTCGCCCCAGACCGCCTTCAGCGCGGCGACCATCTCCCCCACCGTGCAGTAGGCGTTGGCGCAGTCGATCAGTACGGGCATCAGGTTCTCCGTCCCGTCCGCCGCGCGCGCCAGCCGGGCCAGTTGCTCCCGCACGAGGGCGGCGTCCCGGGTGGCCTTCACGTCGGCGAGGCGCTTCAGCTGCCGGTCGCGGCCCTCCGCGTCCAGTTCGTAGGTCGTCAGGTCCGGCGGCGGTTCGTCCGACACGAACCGGTTGACCCCGACGACCGGGCGGGTGCCCGCCTCGACGGCCAGGTGCAGCTGGTAGGCCTCGTCGGCGATGAGCCCTTGCAGGTAGCCGTCCTCGATGGCGCGGACCATGCCGCCGTACCGCTCCAGATCGTCCATGATCTCGACGATCCGCGCCTCGGTCGCGTCGGTGAGCGCCTCGACGAAGTACGAGCCCCCGAGCGGGTCCGCGACGCGGGTCACGCCGGTCTCGTGGGCGAGGATCTGCTGGGTGCGCAGGGCCAGGGTCGCCGACTCCTCGCTGGGCAGCGCGAACGGTTCGTCCCAGGCGGCCGTGAACATCGACTGGACGCCGCCGAGAACGGAGGCCAGCGCCTCGTACGCCACTCGGACGGTGTTGTTCTGCGCCTGGGGCGCGTACAGGGAGGCCCCGCCGGCCACGCAGCCGAAGCGGAACATCGACGCCTTGTCGGTCGTGGCGCCGTACCTCTCCCTGACGATGGTGGCCCAACGCCTGCGTCCCGCACGGTACTTGGCGATCTCCTCGAAGAAATCGCCGTGGGTGTAGAAGAAGAAGGAGATCTGCGGGGCGAACTGATCGACCGTCATCCGGCCGCGCTCCAGCACCGTGTCGACGTACGTCACCCCGTCGGCGAGCGTGAACGCCATCTCCTGCACGGCGTTGGCGCCCGCGTCGCGGAAGTGCGAGCCGGCGACCGAGATCGCGTTGAACCGGGGTACCTCGGCGGCGCAGAACTCGATGGTGTCGGCGATCAGCCGCAGGGACGGCTGGGCGGGCCAGATCCAAGTACCCCTGGACGCGTACTCCTTGAGGATGTCGTTCTGGATCGTGCCGGTGAGTTTCGCGCGCGGCACGCCCTTGCGTTCGGCGGCGGCGACGTAGAAGGCGAGGAGGATCGCCGCGGTGCCGTTGATGGTGAAGCTGGTGCTGATCCGGTCGAGGGGGATGTCCTCGAAGAGGATCTCCGCGTCGGCGAGGGTGTCGAGGGCGACGCCGACGCGGCCGACCTCCTCGGTCACCTCGGGGTCGTCCGAGTCGTAGCCGCACTGCGTGGGCAGGTCCAGCGCGACCGACAGTCCCGTACCGCCCTGGTCGAGGAGATAGCGGTAGCGGCGGTTGGACTCCTCGGGTGTCCCGAAACCGGAGTACTGGCGCAGCGTCCACAGCCGTCCCCGGTAGCCGGTGGCGTAGTTGCCGCGTGTGAAGGGGTAGTCACCGGGGTCGGGCGGGTCGGCGCCCCGGTCGGCGGGTCCGTAGACCGCCTGGAGCGGGATGCCTGAAGCGGTCTCGTCCGGTTGTGTCATCTCAGCTGGTCCTTCATCACCTTGCCGGTGGCGTTCAACGGCAGCTCTTCGAGGAACTCCACGAACCGGGGCGCCTTGAACCCGGCCATCCGCTTTCGGCTCCAGGCGATCAGCTCGTCCGCCGAGACGGGTGCGCCGCGCACGACGAACGCCTTGCCGACCTGGCCGAGCCGCTCGTCCGGTACGCCGATCACGGCGGCCTGCGCGACGGCCGGGTGTTCGAGGAGGAAGCCCTCGATCTCCGCCGGGTAGGCGTTGAAGCCGCCCACGATGAACATGTCCTTCTTGCGGCCGACGATCCTCAGGTGTCCCCGGTCGTCGAGGGTGCCGAGGTCCCCGGTGTGCAGCCAGCCGTCCGCGTCGATCGCCTCGGCGGTGGCCTCGGGATCGTCCAGGTAGCCGCGCATGACGCTGTACCCGCGGATCAGTACCTCGCCGTCGTCCGCGACGTTCACCTCGACGCCCTCGCAGGGGGTGCCGACCGTCGTCGCGATGTCCTCGAAGGAGTCACCGGGGCGGGAGGCCGTGGCCGTGCCCGCCTCGGTCAGGCCGTACCCCGTCATGACGTGCCGGAAGGGCAGGTCGCTGACGATCCGGCGGATCAGCTCGACGGGGATGTCGGCGGAGCCGGTCACCGCCACCCGCAGGGAGGACAGGTCGTGCCGGTCCCCCGCCGCAAGGAGCGAGTGGTAGAGCGTGGGCGGTCCTGGCAGGACCGTCACCCTCTCGCGCTCCACCAGCTCCAGGACGCGGTCCACGTCGAAGACGGGCACCGGCAGGATGGTCGCGCCCCGGATCAGGGAGGCGACGAGGCCCGCCTTGTAGCCGAAGATGTGGAAGAACGGGTTGACGATCAGATAGCGGTCACCCTCGCGCAGGGTGGCGAGGTCGCACCACTCCCCGTAGAGGCGGAGCGTCTGGGCGTGGGTCATCAGGACGCCCTTGGGCCGTCCGGTGGTTCCCGAGGTGAACGTGATGTCGCTGACGTCGTCGGCGCTCACCGCCCGCTCGAACGGCGAACCGCTCGCCAGGAAGCCCGACTTGAGGTCGATCACCGGCACACCCTGCGGTGCCTCGAAGTCCAGGCCGAGGAAGCCCTCCTCGACCAGGACGAGCTTGGCACCGCTGCGGCGGACGATGTCGTGGGCCTCGTCCGCCTTGAACCGGGTGTTGACCGGGACGAGCACCCCGCCGGCGGTGAGCAGCCCGAAGGCGGCGACGATCCACTCGGCGGAGTTGGGCGCCCAGATCGCGACCCGGTCGCCCTTCCCGATCCCGGCCGTGGCGAAGGCGCCCGCGGCCGTTCGGACCCGGTCGACCAACTCGGTGAAGGTGAGCCTGAGTTCGCCGTCGACGACCGCCTCGGCGTCACCGAAGCGGTCGGCCGCGCTCAGCACCATCCGCGGGATGGTCTCCCACTTCATTCCGGGATCAGCCTGGAGAGGTTGCCGCCCATGATCTTGGCCTGGTCGGTGACGCTCAGGTGCTGGATGGCGTCGACGTAGCTCTGCGGCTGGGCCAGGCCCTCGGGGTGCGGGTAGTCCGAGCCGAACAGCACCCGGTCCACGCCCATCAGGTCGATGAGGTCGCTGAGGTCGTCCTCGTAGAAGGGGCTGACGTGGATGCTGTCCTTGACGGCCTGTACCGGGTCGCCCAGGAACTCGTTCGGCATCTTCTTGTAGACGTCCCGGAGTTGGTCGAGCAGCGGCGCCACCCAGGAGGAGCCGTTCTCGATGAGCGCGATCTTCAGCCCCGGGACCCGGAACAGGGCGCCGTGGCACACCCAGGCGGCCACCGCGTCCTGGATCGGCCGCCACTCGGACACCGTGCGGAAGGCGTTGGGCTTGAACGGGAGCATCTCGTTGGTCCCGCCCTCCCAGTCGCTGGTGTACCGGGCGTAGCCGCTGTCGGAGGAGTGCATCGCGACCAGGACGCCGGTCTCGACGGCGCGCCTCCAGAACGGGTCGAACTCGGGTGCCGCGAAGGAGCGCGAGCCGCCGTAGCCGGGGACCGGGGCGGGTCGTACGAGGATGGCGCGGGCGCCGCGCTCGACCGCCCAGTTCAGCTCCGCGATCGCCTTGTCGACGATGGGCAGGGTGATGACCGGGGTGGTGAGGATGCGGTCCTTGTAGTTGAAGCCCCATGTCTCGTGCAGCCACTCGTTGAGCGAGTGGATCACCGCGTGGATCAGCTCGGGGTCGTCCCGCATCCGCTCCTCGATGAGGCTGGCGAGTGTCGGGAACATCAGCGTCCTCTGCACTCCCAGCTCGTCCAGCAGCTCCAGCCGGGGCCCCGGTTCACGGAAGGCGGGGATGGAGCGCATCGGCTCGCCGAAGATCTCCCTGCGGCTCTTCCCGTCCGGGTTGCCGAACTTGAAGTAGTCCTCCATCGCCCCGGGGCGGGCGACCACCTCGAAGGTGGGGTTGGGGATGTACTCGCTGATCTGCCCCCGGATCGCGATCTTCGTACGGCCCTTCACCTGCACGTACTGGATAGCGCCCTCGTATTGCTTGGGGAGGTGCCTGGTTAGCGCCTCTTCGGTCTCGTACAGGTGGTTGTCCGCGTCGAAAAGCGGATACGGCAGCTCGCGCGACGGCATTGAGATCCTCCTTCGCAGATTGCGAGAATCTTATTCTCACTTCTTGCGGCTCGCAATGTCCTTGCGGAGAACGAACTTCTGGACCTTGCCGCTGGCGGTGCGCGGGAACTCGTCGACGACGTGCAGTTCCTCCGGCCACTTCTGACGGGCGAGGCCCTCCCGGCCGAGGTGTACGCGCATCTCGTCGAGCGTGGGCGCGGGGTGACCGGGTTTCAGCCGCAGGACGGCCGCCGCGTGTTCGCCGAGCCGCTCGTCGGGCGCGGCCACGACCGCGGCCTCCGCGACGGCCGGCAGGGCGAGGAGCACTTCCTCGACCTCCAGCGCGCCGATGTTCTCGCCGCCCCGGATGATGATGTCGGCCTTGCGGTCGGTGATCGTGAGATAGCCGTCGCCGTCGATGACCCCGATGTCGCCGGTGCGGTACCAGCCGTCGGGGTCGAAGGCCCGGCCGGTCAGCGCGGGGTCGGTGTAGCCGAGGCAGAGGTCCGGTCCCCGGCTGACGATCTCGCCGTCCTCGGCGAGCCTGACCTCGACGCCGGGCAGGGAGTCGCCGTCGGTGTAGAGCCGCTTGGCCTCGGGCGCGGTGTGGCGGGAGCCGGTGACCGAAGGGTGCTCGGTGCTGCCGTACGAGCGGAAGACCGTGATCCCGAGGCGCGCCAGCCTGTCGGTGACGGCGGACGGGACCGCGGAGCCGCCGAGGCCCGCGTACTTCATGCCGGCGAGGTGGGCGGGGGTGAAGTCGGGATGGTCGAGGAGGCTCGTCATGTAGTACGCGGCGCCGCCGCCGACCGTCAGCCCGTCGCTCTTCATCAGGCCGAGGGCCGCGCCGGGGTCCCAGACGTCGGCGAGGTTCACCGGGGTGCCGTCCAGAACGGGGATGAGGAAGGCGTTGACCATGCCGATGAAGTGGCCGACGGGTGCCGAGGTGAGCTGGCGGCCCCGGTCCGGCGGGTAGAGCCCGGCCAGTTGGCGGGTCTCGCAGCCGAGGGTCTGATGGCTGTGCACAACTCCCTTGGGATCACGGGTCGTTCCGGAGGTGAACGCGACCAGCGCCGGGCCCGCCGGGTCCGTCGCGAGGACCCCGGGCAGGGGCTCGTCGGCGAGCAGGTCGTCGAAGTCCCGTCCGACGACGCCGACCACGGGCACGCCCGCGCTCAGCTCCGGCCGGTGTTCGAGGTGTCCGAAGCGGGCGGCGGTGACGAAGACGCGCGGGCGGACGGCGTCCAGGATGTAGCCGACCTCCTTGCGCCCGTAGAAGTGGACGACCGGCACGACGACCGCGCCGAGGAAGGCCGACGCCCAGAAGACCGCCGCCGCCTCCATCCAGTTGGGCAGCTGGAAGGCGACGGCGTCACCGGGACCCACCCCGCGCGCCCTGAGTCCGGCCGCCAACCGGCGTGCGACACGCTCGACTTCGGCGAAGGTTCCCGTCCACGGCCGCACCGCCGAGTGCACCCGGAACTCCGTGCCGGGGGCGGCCGTCAGCCCGCGGGCCAGCAGGTCACCGAGTGTGTCGCGGGTCCACCAGCCCTCCGCCTCGTAACGCTCGACGAGTTCGGCGGGGACTGTGCGCGTGGGGATCGTTCGCATTGCGGAAACTCCCTCCCTCATGAAGAGAATTGCACTCTCGCAGAGGGAGAAGGTAAATTCCACACATGGTACGAGACCACGGTTTCCACCCGGTCCGGATCAAGCGGATCGTCCAGGAGACAGCCGACACGCGCACGTACGTACTCGACGCCCCCTTCCCCTACCGCGCCGGGCAGTTCCTCACGGTGCGAGCGTGCGGCGCCCTGCGCAGCTACTCGATGTCGAGTTCCCCGGACACCGACAGCGAGTTGACGACCACGGTGAAGCGGGTGCCGGGCGGTCTGGTGTCGAACTGGATGCACGACCACCTCGCACCCGGCGACCTCATCGAGACCACGTCCCCGGCAGGCGTGTTCTGTCTGCGCGAGGGCACGGCGCCGCTGGTCGCGCTCTGCGGAGGCAGCGGGATCACACCCGTCCTGTCCCTCGTGAAGAGCGCGCTGGCCACGACCGGACGGCGGGTGCGGGTCCTGACCGCCAACCGGGACGCGGAGTCGGTCATCTTCGGCGACACGCTGGCCGACCTGGCGAAACGGCACCCGGGCCGGTTCGAGGTCCACCACCATCTCGACGACCGGCAGGGTCTCGTCACCGAGGCCGAGGTACGGGAGTTCACGGGCGGCGACCTGGGCGCGGACTTCTACCTCTGCGGGCCGGCGCCCTTCATGGCACTGGCCGAGAACACCCTGCTCGGGCACGGTGTCCGGGCCGGACAGATCGTCACCGAACGCTTCACGGTGCCGGGGCCGACGGCCGAGGAGTCCGCCGCCCCGCTGGCGCCCGGTGCCGGCACGGTCACCGTCGTTCTCGCCGGGAGGCGCCGCACGGTCGACCAGCATCCCCGCGAGTCACTGCTGGAAAGCGCCCGCCGGGCCGGTCTCATGCCGCCCTTCTCCTGCGAGATGGGCAACTGCGGCACCTGCATCGCCCGCCTCACCGACGGCGAGGCCAAGATGCGCGTCAACAACGCCCTCGACGACGACGAGGTCGCCGAGGGCTGGGTCCTGACCTGCCAGGGCGAACCGGTGACCCCGCACGTCACGGTCGAGTACGAGAGCTGAGTCCGGGAACCGAAGTCCGCGCCCCACCGACCGAAGAGGCACACATGGTTGATCTCGAACTCGAACTGGAAGCGGGCCTGGCGGTCATCACCATCAACCGGCCGCACGCCCGCAACGCCATCGCGCCCGCCACCATGGACGAGCTGGACCAGGCCCTCGACGCGGCGGCTGACGCCCGGGCCCTGGTCATCACGGGCGCCGGCGACAGGGCCTTCGTGTCGGGCGGCGACCTCAAGGAACTCGCCGCGATCCGCACCGAGGACGAGGCACTGGCCATGGCCCTGCGGATGCGCGGCGTCTGCGACCGGCTGGCCGCCTTCCCCGGACCGGTGATCGCCGCACTCAACGGACATGCCTTCGGCGGCGGCGCCGAGGTCGCGGTGGCCGCCGACATCAGGATCGCGGCCGACGACATCAGGATCGGCTTCAACCAGACGGCCCTGGCGATCATGCCTGCGTGGGGCGGCGCCGAACGGCTCGCCGCGCTGGTCGGCAGGGGCCGGGCGCTCCTGCTCGCCGGCACCGCGCAGGTGCTCGGCGCGTCGGAGGCCGAACGCCTCGGCCTGGTGGACCGGGTGCTGCCCCGGGCCGCCTTCGAGGAGGGCTGGCGCGCGCTGGCCCACCGGCTCGCCACCCGCCCCGCCCAGGAGATCAAGCGGGTGGTGTCGGGGAACCTGACGGCGGACGAGGCGGCCCACGCCTTCGCCCGCCTGTGGGTGTCCGACGAGCACTGGCAGGCAGCGGAAAGGGTGATGTCCCGTGGATGACAATGGAGTTGAGACCGAGTGCGTAGACGTCGGCGAGCACCGGGTCCTCGTACGGGTCCGGCCCGCCGACTCGGCCGGCGCGGCGGCCGACGCGGATCGGGTCGGCCCCGTACGGATCGAGTCGAGTCCGATCGGGCCGGTGGTGACCCCGCCCGACCCGACCGATCTCGTGATCCTCCATCTGCACGGCGACCGGCATCTCTCCGGTGCCCCGGAGTCGGCGCTCGACCTGGCCGAGCGGCTCGCGCTGCGCACGGGCGCGGTGGTCGTCCGCCCGCGCTACCGCACCTCGTTCCCGGGTGCCCTCGACGACGTGCACGCGGTGTACGACTCCTGCCGGGCCCGGGGTCCGGTGGTGCTGGCCGGGGAGCGGCTCGGCGCCGGGCTCGCGGCCTCGCTGCTGGTGCGGCTGCGGGACATGGGGGCGGCGGCGCCGCAGTGCGCGGTGCTGGGTTCGGCGCTGCTCGATCTGACCCTGGACGCGCCGAGTCTGCTGTTCAACGCGGCTGCCGAGCCGGCTTTCGACCTGGACGGACTCCGGCTGCGCGCCGCGCTCTACGCTGCCGGCACCGAGCCGACCAACCCGCTGCTCAGCCCCCTGCACGCCAATCTGCACGGGCTGCCGCCCGTCCAGCTGCTGGTGGCGGGCACCGATCCGCTGCTGGACGACTCGCTGGGGTTCGCCGCCCGCGCGGCCCGTTCCGGGGTCGCCGTCGACCTGCGGGTCCGGGAGGACGCCGAGCGGCTGCGGGCCGGGACGGTGACGGCCATGGCCGAGTTCATCCGGGCGTGGACCCGATCAGAAGGGTCATCACGTCCCGCATGATCTCGGGATAGTCGGACTGCTCGTCGTCCAGCAGCCACTGGAGCTGCATCCCGTCGAGCATCGCGACCAGGGCACTCGCCGCGGCGCGCGGGGTGAGGCCGCTGGGCAGGCGGTCGCCGTAGATCTCGGTCAGCTGGGCGACGGTCTTGTCCTGGATCGACCGGAAGTGATCGTGGAAGAACGCGTGGGAGGGATCGTCGCTGATGATCCCCTCCGCCACCAGCACGCTGTGGATCTGGACGAGCGCGGCGTTCTGATGATCGTAGGCGACGACCTCCGCGACCAGGTTCGGCAGGTCCAGATCCGCATGGTCGGCCAGGTGTTCCCGGGCGAGGTCCTCCCGGCGCTGAAGCAGCGCGTGCAACAGGCGCTTCTTGCTGGGGAAGTAGTGCAGGACACCCTGCCGGGTCAGCCCCGCCCGCTCGGCGACGGCGTCCATCGAGGCCCGTCTGTAACCGCGCTCGGCGAACACTTGCAGGGCGGCACCCAGGATTTCCTCACGCCGGGCCGTCGTCTCCACGCGTCACCTTCTCCGCCGCCGGCACACCGCTGTGCCGGTCCGGTCACCACACCACACAAGTGCCTCCCGCGGCCACTGCCGGACGCCCGGCTTTTTCGGCAGCACACGCGCGGCGCGCCGACGCCCGCCGGGCAGGCGGGTGTCGGCGCGCCGTGAAGGCAGGGCCGCGGTGACGGACCGGTGTCAGCCGTTCCCGGCGGGCGGCTCGAACCCGGCGACGATCACCATGTTGGTGTCGGCCGCCGCGTGCCGCAGGGGCTTCGCCTTCTCGTACTCGGCGGACTCGTACCAGGTGCGGGCCGCTTCCACCGACTCGAACTCGAGGACGATGGTCCGGTCGCCGTGCCACTCGCCCTCCAGCTGCTGCGGCCCGTCGTCGACGGCGAGGATCGACGCGCCGCTCGCGATCAGCGTCGCCCCGGCGGCGCGGGCGTAGGCCTCCAGACCGACCGGGTCCTTGATGGCCTCGGTGACGATGATGTACCCCTTGGGCATCTGCCCGTCCTCTCGAATCGCTGTACGAACAGGCCTCAGCTCAGCACGATGGCCCGCTCGGGGCAACTGCCCACGGCGGTACGTACCGCGTTCTCGTGCTCGGCGGGAATCTCGGGCACCAGCACCTCGGCGTACCCGTCGTCGGTGAGGTCGAAGACCTCGGGGCACAGGGTCCAGCACACGCCGTGCCCCCGGCAGCGCTCCTCGTCCACGGCGGCCTTCATCGGGTGCGCTCCTCTGCGGGTGTGAACTCCAGGCCGAGGTGGGTCAGCCCGCGCAGGATGTACGTCGGCAGGTACCGGTACCGGCGGGCACCGGCGGGGCCGTGGACCTCCTCGGAGATCCTGATGTCGGCCGTACGGTCGAGGATGCGCTCGATGGCCACACGGCCCTCGGCCCGGGCGAGGGGCGCGCCGGGGCAGGTGTGGACACCGCGGCCGAACGCCAGATGGTGGCGGGCGTTGGCCCGCGTGGCGTCGAAGGTCTGCGGGTCCTCGAAGTGGCGCGGGTCGCGGTTCGCGGCGCCGTTCAGGACCATGAGCGTGGTGCCGGCCGGGATGTCGACCCCGCCCACCGTGGCCGGTACGCGGGCGAGCCGGAAGTCGCCCTTGATGGGGCTCTCCATCCGCAGCACCTCTTCGACGAAGTTCGGGATGCGATCACGCTCGGCCCTCAACAGGGCCTGGATCTGGGGCTGTTCGGCGATGATCTGGAGTGCGTTGCCCAGCAGCCGCACGGTGGTCTCCTGACCTGCCGCGAAGAGGTTGGTGGCGACCCGGGCGACATCGGCGACGTCGGGGGTCGAGCCGTCGGGGAAGGTGGCGACGGCGAGGCCCGTGATCACGTCGTCCCGGGGTTCACGGCGGCGGTCCTCGACGTACTGCGCGAACCGTTCGTACAGGTACTCCAGGGGCGTGTGGGCCATCTCGCCCTTGGTGCTTCCGACGCCCGCGTCGGAGTCCGGCCGGTTCTGGAGCTTCTCGGCGAACTCGTCCCGGTCGACCTCGGGGATGCCGAGCAGGTCGGTGATCACCCGCAGGGTGAAGGGACCGGCGAAGCCGCCGATGAAGTCGCCCTCGCCCGCGGCCAGATACTCGTCGAGCTGGGCGTCGGCGAGGTGCCACATGGACGCCTCGTTCTCCTTGAGGCGCCTGGGCGTGATGAGCCGCATCAGCAGCCCGCGGTGGGCGGTGTGCAGGGGTGGGTCGAACGTCGGCAGTTGGTCGCTCATGGGGAGTTCGTCCCGGTGGCGCTCGATCAGCTCGCTGATGTCGTCGCCCTCCAGCGGGACCGGGAACCCCGGGAAGGGCCCGGTCACCGACACGCACGACGAGAACGTCTCGGCGTCGCTGAAGACCTGCACCGCCTCGTCGTAGCCCGTCACCATCATCACGTCGTGATGGTTCTCGCGCTGTACGGGGCACTGGCCGCGCAGGGCCTCGAAGTACGGATAGGGGTCCGCGACGGCCCCCTCGTCCCGGAAGAAGTCGATCGCCTCGAAGTCACTCACGGCCTGTACCGCTCCCTTCGTCACCCTGACGACAGACGATAGCAACGCTCGCAAATAATGAGAAGGTCATTTCCGTCTCGGGGAATCATCCCGGGACCCGCCTCGTGGCGACCAGCGGCCGGTCGGTCCGCGCCATGACCGCGAGGGCGTCGTCGGCCGTCCGCATCACGGTCGCGCCCGCCAGAGTGCCCGCCCCTTCGGCGAGATCCGCCAGCAGCCGGGCGTCCTTGCGCAGCAGCGGACCGCCGCGGACGGCGATCCGGTCGAGGGTGCCACCGGCCGCGGCGACCCGGCCGAGCGCGAAACTCGCCCCGCTGCCGTGCGCGAGGACGTCGGCGAGGCCGACGGGGTCCACGTCGAGGGTGCGCCCAAGGGCCAATACGTCGGCGGAGGTTGCCAGATTCGCTGTGAACAGCGCGTTGTTGAGCAGTTTGGCGACCTGCCCCGAGCCCAACGGGCCCATGTGGACGACCGGATCGCCGAACGTCTCGAACACCCGTCGGCAGAACGCGACGGTCCCGGACTCGCCCCCGACCATCACCAGCAGCCGCCCCTCGGCCGCCGCCGCGCCGCCCCCGCTGACCGGCGCGTCGACCAGGGCGACCCCGCGCAGCCGGGCCCGGTCGGCGAGCCGCCGGCAGGTGTCCGGGTGGACGGTGCTGTGCACGGCGATCACCCCGCCCTGCCGGAGCCCGGCGAGCACACCCTCGTCGCCGACGACGACCTCCTCGACGTCCGCGTCGTCACCGACACAGACGCATACGAGGTCACTGACGGCGGCCAGGTCGGCGGCGGAGACGGCACGTCGGGCGGATGTACCGGCGAACGGGGTCAGCGAGGCGGGTCGTCTCGCCCACAGCGTCGTCGTGAACCCGGCGTCGACGATCCGCCGTGCCATGGGCCCGCCCTGGTTCCCGAGCCCTATGAACCCCACCCGCATCAGCCGGTCTCCTGCCCGGCCACTCCGCCGACGGCCGGCTCCTCCGTCGTCGCCGCCCGCTCGGGGCGCTCCGGCCGCCAGAACGTCGCCAGCAGCCCCGCCGTCGCGACAACCGCGACCCCGAGCGCGATGCCGCCCCCGGCCCAGCCGGTGATCTCGATGTCGGCGGCGTGGTCCACGGAGACCTTGCCCGGCCCCAGCACCCCGAGCGCCAGGGAGACGGCGGCCAGCATCAGGACGTACTCATAGCCGTCCTTGAACACGAAGAACCCGTTGGGCCGGTGGGCGAGGAGCCCCGCGACCAGCATCACCGAGACGACCGCCGCGCAGGCCAGCGGGGTGAACAGGCCCAGGACCAGCAACGCGCCCGCGCCCACCTCGGTGATCACGCTCATCCACGCCTGCAGCGTCCCGTGCCGCAGCCCGAGTCCGGCGAACCAGCGGGCCGTGCCCTCGATCTTTCCGCCGCCCCGCCAGTGGTTGAGCCCGTGCGCGATCATGATGACGCCCAGGACCACTCTGACGACCAGCACCGCGACCGCTTCCGCGTTCGTCAACTCGCCCTCCCCTGCTGCCGTTCGGCGACTTCCGTCACCGCTGCCGTTTCTGGTTCCTCGCGTGCGAGCACGCACTCCTCAACGAACGACAGCACCTTGAGGTGATAGGCCAAAGACGTCAACCCAATGCTCAAGTTGTGTCCGCCGCCCGCCTGTTCGTCGACGGCGGCCCGGGGCGACGCGGTGAACAGGGAAGCGATGTCGGCGAGTGCCGAGGGCCCCGAGCTCCACACCCGCTCGTGTTCGCCGAGCGTGTAGTGGACGGGGACCCGGATCAGCGGGGCGAGCTGGGGAAACGTGTCGATCCAGGTCCGGGCGACGACACCCTCGTACCCGGGTGAGCGCGAGGAGATACGGGCGCCGCCGACCACGTCGTCGGCGTACAGGCGGGACGGCTGCCACAGCAGGTCGCGCACCCCGCTGTTCGGTGGCCGGTGCCGCCAGTCGCCGAGGATCCCGGCCGCGTCCTCGTGGTGACGGCGTCCGGTGCCGGCGATCTCCAGGCCGAGCAGGTCCGGTCCGCGCCGCTCGTCGGCCGCCATCCGGACGCCGAGTTCGCTGCCGATGGAGTGGGCCCACACGAAGACGCCGGCCCCGCGCGGGCGGTCCGCGAGGAGGCGCCCGACAGCCCCGTAGGCCACGTCGACGCGCCGCTCGGCGGACGTGAACTCGTCGGCGTACGGGGCTGAACTGCCGTACCCCGGGCGGTCGATGGCGATGACGGTGAAGCCGAGGGCCGCGCCGGTGCGCAGCAGGGACATGCGGGGCCGGTCCGGGTAGTCGAAGTAGCCGGAGAAGGCGGCTCCGCCGTGCAGCGCGAGGACGACGGCGCGCGGCTGCCGTGCCTCGCGCAGCAGCGCCGATACGGGGATGCCGTCCACGTCGACGACGACGCGTGAGGCACCGGTCATGTGTCGGTCCGCAGGAGGATCGCACCGCTGGGGGCGAGCCCACCGGTACTGACCACGGCGACTTCGGCATCCGGCACCTGGCGCGCGTCGGCCTCGCCGCGCAACTGGGTGATCGCCTCGTGGACCAGGCCCAGTCCGTGGGTGCGGCCGTGCGAGAGCTGCCCGCCGTGGGTGTTCAGGGGCAGCAGGCCGTCGCGGGCGATGTTCTTGCCGCCGTCCAGGAAGTCCTTGGCCTCGCCGATCCCACAGAAGCCCAACGCCTCTATCCAGGAGAGGCAGTTGAAGGTGAAGCCGTCGTAGAGCTGTGCGACGTCGACGTCCGACGGCCGCAGCGAGGTGCGGGTCCACAGGTGGGCGGACTGGCCGAGCACCTGGGGTTCGTGGGTGAGGGTGCTCTGGTCCCACTCGATGCGTTCGAGGATCTGGGTGCCGACCGCCTCGACGAGGACGGGCGGTTTGGCCAGGTCCCGGGCCGCGTCCACGGCGGACACGATCACGGCGACCGATCCGTCGCAGGGCACGTCGCAGTCGTACAGCCCGAAGGGGGTGGTGACCGTTCTGGCCCGGAGGTAGTCGTCCATGGTCATCGGGTCGCGGTAGATCGCGGTGGGGTTGAGCGCGGCGTTCGCCCGCTGGTTGAGGGCGATCCAGCCGAGGGTCTCGCGGGTGGTGCCGTAGCGGTCGAAGTGGCGTTGCGCGTTCATGGCGAGGGTGTGCGAGGCCGAGATCGCACCGAAGGGCTTCATCCAGCCCGCCGCCGCGCCGCCCCCGGGCGGGGTGATCCGGCCGCGTTTGACCAGTTCGCCGTACGACGACTCCCAGACCGTACGGAAGCACAGCACATGCCGGGCCAGCCCGCCCGCGACCGCGAGCATGGCCGCGATCATCGAGCCGCCGGGGCCGAAGGTCTCGCTGCCGCCGTTGTACCAGGTGGGCCGGACGCCCAGCGCCGCCTCCAGCGCGGTGACCCCGCCCTCGGCGAAGCCTCCGTACGCCCCGGCGCCCGGGTAGGCCGCCAGTCCGTCGATGTCGGCGATGGTCAGCCCGGCGTCGGCGATGGCCCGTTCGCAGGCCTTCACCGTCAGCGACAGGGGCGGTACGAGCAGGCGGCGCCCGATCTCCGAGGCGCCGACGCCGGTGATCGCGACCTTGTCCTCGAACTTCTCCGGGGTCGCCATCGGGCGTACGTGGGAACGGAATTGGGCGGGTTCGACTGCGTCCACGGGGAAGGGAGCCGGTGCCTCCTGGTCGGCCGCCGGGCGGAACAGGGGGAGCCACGCGTCCCCGGCCCGCTCGAAGACGACCTCCATGCGCATGCCCAACTTCAGCTGCTCGGGCTCGCACTGGACGACGTTGGTGGTGAGGCGGACCCGGGGGTCCTCCTCGACAGCGACCTGGGCGACGACGAACGGCGTCGGCAACCCGGGTGCGGGGAAACGGTGGTTGACGGTGAAGCCGATCAGGGTCGCGCGGCCGGAGACGGCCCGCACGCCGGTCTCGTGTCCGTGGCAGTAGCGGCACACCGGCTGCGGCGGATGGATGAGGGCCGCGCAGGACCCGCACTCCGTCAGACGCAGCCGGCCGTCCGCGCCGGAGGCCCAGAAGAAGGCGTTCTCCTCCGTGATCTCCGGCGCGGCCCGCCCCGACGTGTCGGGCGTCTCCTCGGTCATTCGGCGATCTGCGCCTTCGCCCTGCGCACCGTCACCGGCTCGGCGAGCCGCTGCTCGTCGCAGACCCGTTGCAGCTTCTCCAGGGTCTCGTCGAGCCCGGCGCCGAGCCGGGGGCCCGGTGTGAAGGTCGCCGGGAGATGGCGCATGCCCTGGATGATGCCGATGGTCTCGTAGTGCACAGTGCCCTCCGGGTCGCACCGGTAGTCGGGCATACGGTCGAACACCTGGGTGACCATGCGCTTGAAGACCGTACGGGCGACGTTGGATCCGATGCAGCGGTGGATGCCGAGGCCGAAGCTGCTGTGCCGGTTGGCCGGGCGTTCCAGATGGATGGTGTCGGGGTCGGGGAAGACGGAGGGGTCGCGGTTGGCCATCGCCCAGGACAGCCAGAGCCGTTCTCCCTCCTTGAACCGTGTTCCGGCGATCTCGCAGTCGGCGGAGAACGTGCGTCCGTCGCCCGGTGCGGGTGCGAAGAACCGCAGGAACTCCTCCGTGGCAGAGTCCAGCAGGGTGTCCCGGTCGCGGCTGAGGCGGTCCCGCTCAGCGGGATTCTCCCCGAGCCACTCCAGCGCGTGCGCGGTGAGCGCGGTGGTGGTGTCGAAGCCGCCTCCGATCAACAGGGCCAGTACGCCCAGGAGTTCGCTGTCCGGCGGGGTCCTGCCGTTGATGTCCGCGTGGATCAGGGCGTCCACAAGGCCGGGCCTGGGGTTGGCGCGGATCTCCGCGATGGCCCTGGCCAGGCCGACGGCCATGTTCCGGCCCATCTCGGCGACCCGCTTCATGTCGGGCGAGTCCGGCGGTGTGTAGACGGAGGCGTGGGCGGGCTCGTTGTAGACGGTCCAGTCCTTGAGCGGGATGCCCATCATCGCCAGGGTGAGGACGGCCGGGACGACGTTGGCCAGGTCGTCGACGAAGTCGATCCGGCCCTCCTCGATCTTCTCGTCGATGGCCGCCCGCACCACCTCGTCGATGACCGGGATCCAGCGGCTGATGGCGGCCGGGGAGAGGTAGGGGTTGAGCGACTGGCGGTAGTGGCGCTGCTCGGGCGGGTCCATCTCCAGGAACCCGCCCTGGACCTGGCCCCGTTCCTTGGACGGGGGCGGGATGGTGATGCCCTGGTATCCGCGCCGCTCCCCCCTGACGTCGTGGTCGTTGGAGATGAACTCGGCGGCCCGGGCAAGTTCGAAGACCTCGCGGTTGCCACTGGCGACCCAGTGGCCGCCGTGCGTGTCGGTCCAGGCGATCGGGCACTTGGACTGCAACTCGTGGGTGGTCTCGATGAACTGGTGCCGGTACTCGGGGGTGTGCCGGTCGAAGTGGACCGTGTGCTTCTTGCGGTCGGTGTCGTCGTCCGTGGTCATCGTGTTGTCGTTCTCCCCTCAGGAAACGAAGATCGCGCGTTCCGGGCAGGACCTGACCGCCTCGACGACCTGGTCCTGCTGGTCGTCCGGAACCTCCTCGTCGGTCACCGACGAGTGACCGTCGATCTCGCTGAGCTCGAACACCTTCGGAGCTCTCATCGCGCAGAGCGTGTGGCCCTGACAGCGCTCCGGGTCGACCCGTACCTTCACGACCTGATCCCTTCCTGCCGCTACTTCAGGTCCGCCATCGACTTGCCGACGTCGGCGAGCGTCATCGGCTTGCCGTAGGACCCCTTGTACTTGTACGCCGGAATGTCGCAACGGTAGGCACCCTGATCCGGCTTGAAATCGGCGACGGTCCAGCCCTTGTCGGTCGCCTGCACCACGTTGAAGCACTTGGGCGGGTTGGTGACCTTCGTCAGGTCCATGGGGGCCTGCAGACCGCCCGCGGTCCACTCCGTCTGCTTCATCGCGTTCTCGTACACGCACTTGCGGGTCAGGTCGTCGCACTCGCCGGCCGCGGTGGCGAAGAGCAGCCAGGCCGTGAAGGAACGCAGCGCGGGCAGGGTGACCTGGGCGTCGGGCGCGTACTTGGCGAACAGCTCCTGGACCTGCTTGGTCGCCGGGTTGTCGGCGGCCTGCTCCAGCGGGGTGACACCGCTGAGGTCGGCGAAGTTGTTCTGCTTGGCGATCGCGGGTCCGGCCAGCTTGAGGAAGGCGGGGCCGTAGGCGTTGTTGTTGGTGTCGATCCAGTCGAGCTTGTAGCCGGTGTTGGTGAGCGCCTGTTCCAGCTTGGCGAGCTCGGCGAAGGAGCCGTTGAAGATGAGGCCCTTGATCTTCTTGCTCTTGATGGTCTGCGCGTAGGGCGTCCAGTCGGAGACGCCGGCCGCCGGGTAGACGTCCGCGTAGTCCAGCTTGCCGCCGAGCGCCGGAATCAGTTCCTTGTCCTGCTCAGCGATGACCTTGGTGATCGGAACGTCACCGGAGATGACACCGACGTGCTGGGCGGAGTCCGGGAAGGCCTCCTTGATCAGCCAGGAGTAGTAGCCGGTGTAGACCGCGTAGCCGACTCCCGCGCTCTGGGCGAGCACCTGGAGGTCCGCGCCGACGGCGTTCACCATGCCGGACTGCGCGGGGAAGTCGGGCAGCAGACAGTTCAGCCGTGCCTTGACGCCGAGCCCGTCGAAGGCGGCTCCCCCGCCGACGAGGGCGAAGTCGTCCCGGCACGCCTCGATCATCCGCTGCTGGACCTCCATGAGCTTGGAGTCGCGGGTGACGGGGACGATCTTGCGTCCGTTGATGCCGCCGGCGGCGTTGCACCACGAGGTGAACACCTTGGCCGCGTTGACGAACTCCGGGTTCTTGGTGAACCCGATGTCGCTGAACACACCGACCTTGATCTCGCTGTCGGTGACTCCCTGTTCGGTGACGGCCTTGGGGCTGCCGGAGTGGCAGACGTTCTTGAGTGTGCCGAAGTCCGCGTTCGCGGTGGCACCGGACGCGGATGTGGACGGCTCGCCGGCACTGGATGTGGTGGTGGAGCGATCGGAACACCCGGCCAGGGCCAGGACGAGCGCGGTCGCGATGAGCAGTCGTCTCATCGGTCCTCCCGGTGAAGTGGTTTCGCTGGAACTGCGGTGATCACCCAGGTGCGGTGATCAGGTGACCGCGCCCGCCTCTTTCAGTTCGAGGATTCGGGCCCAGTCCAGGCCCAGTTCGAGGAGGATCTCCTCGGTCTGGGCGGCGAACTCGGGCGCGGGCCCGAGTGGTACGGGGGCGGTGACGTCGAACTGCACGGGACTGGCGGCGAGTTCGAGCTCGCCGGCCGTCACGAGGTACTCGTTGGCCCGGACCTGGGCGTCCTCGCCGACCTGGAGGGTGTTCTGTACGGGGGCCCAGGGTCCGGCGAGGGTGGCGAAGCGCTTCGTCCAGTCGGCGAGCGTGCGGCCGGCGAGCACCTCGCGCAGGATCTTCACGGCCTGCTCCGTGTTGGCCGCGATGAGCTCGGCGGTGGCGAAGCGGGGGTCCTCGGCGAGTTCGGGGCGGTCGATGTGCCGGCACACGTCGGCCCAGAACTTGCCGGGCTGCATCATCACGAAGGCCAGGTGGTGGCCGTCGGAGGTGACGTACAGCCCGGACAGGGGGTTGGCCGGGGAGCCGTGGGCGCCCGCGGGAGGCGCCGCCCAGGGCCTGCCGAGGTGGAGGGAGAGCGCGGTGGCGTGTCCCATGGCCCAGACGCCGCTGCCGAGCAGGGACACGTCGACGACGGACGCTTCGCCGGTGCGTTCGCGGCGCAGCAGTGCCGCCGCGATGCCGCCGGCGAGGTTCGTCCCGGAGATGGTGTCCCCGTAGGCGGGCCCGGGCGGGTTGATCAGACCTTCGCTGCCGGCCGGGGTGATGCTGGCGGCGGTTCCGGCCCGGCACCAGAAGGCGGTCATGTCGTAGCCGCCCTTGACGGCCTCGGGGCCGCGCGGTCCCAGAGCGCTCCCCCGGGCGTAGACGATGTCCGGGCTGACGGCGCGGATGTCGTCCACGTCGATGCCGAACCGTTCGCGGTGTCCGGGCAGGAAGCTGGTGAGGAACACGTCCGCCCGCCTGGCCAGGTCGTAGAGCACCTCGCGTCCCTCGGGCCTGGAGATGTCGAGTCCCAGGCTGCGTTTGCCCCGGTTGGCGTGTTCGACATTGGGGTTGGGATCGCCCTCGACCACGAAGGTGCCGGTCCGGCGCAGGCCGCGCTGCGGGTCGCCGTTGACGGCGTGCTCGACCTTGATCACGTCGGCGCCCCAGTCGGCGAGCACGGCGCCGGCCGAGGGGACAAAGCCGTACATGGCGACTTCGAGGACGCGGATTCCCTCCAGCGGCCTCACCGGACGACAGCCGCGAATGACTTGTACTCCAGGAACTCCTCAAGCCCGGGAACACCGCTCTCGCGGCCGATGCCGGACTGCTTGTAGCCGCCGAACGGCACGTCCGCGGCGAAGTAGTTGCCGCCGTTGATGCTGAACGTGCCGGTCCGGACACGACGGGCCAGGGCGATGGCCCGTTCCTCGTCGGCGCTCTGGATTCCGCCGGAGAGACCGTAGACCGAGTTGTTGGCGATACGGACCGCGTCGTCATCGTCGTCGTACGGGATGACCACGAGCACGGGTCCGAAGACCTCGTCCTGGGCTATCTCGCTGTCCGGGTCGACGCCGGTGAGCAGGGTGGGCGTGAAGTAGAAGCCGGGGTCGACCTTCGTACCGCCGGTGACCAGTTTCGCGCCCGCGGCGACGGCCCGCCGGACCATGTCGTCGACCTTGTCGCGCTGTTTGGCGCTGATGAGCGGGCCGACGAAGGTCTTCGGGTCGGTGGGGTCGCCCTGACGCATCCGGGCGAGGCCCGCCGCGACCTTCTCGACGATCTCGTCGTGCTGGGCCCGGGGCACCAGCAGCCGGGTGGTGAGCGCGCAGCCCTGTCCCGAGTGGGAGCAGACGGTACCGGCCGCGAACATGGCGGCCGTGGTGAGGTCGGCGTCGTCAAGGATGATCATCGCGGACTTGCCGCCGAGTTCCAGGAACACCTTCTTCACGGTGCGGCCGGCGACCTCCATGATCCGGCGGCCGGTGGCGGTGGACCCGGTGAAGGAGACCATGTCGACGCCGGCGTGGTTGGTGAGCACCTCGGCGGCCTCGACAGAGGTGGAGGTCAGCACGTTGACCACGCCGGGCGGGATGTCCGTGTGCTCCGCGATCAGTTCGCCGAGGAACAGCGTGGTCAGGGGGGTGTCCGGAGCGCCCTTGAGGACGACCGTGCAGCCCGCGGCGAGCGAGGGGGCGAGCTTGGCCAGGGCGAGCTGGTTCGGGTAGTTGTACGCGGTGATCGCGGAGACGACCCCGACGGCCTCCTTCTCCACCCAGCGCCGGTGCCGCTGCCCGCGGATCTCGACCTCGCCGAGGTCCTCGGTCAGGGGGTACTTGCGCAGCAGGTCGGCGTAGTAGCGGACGAGTTTGACGGGGTCGTCGAGCTGAGGGCCGTAGGTGAGCATGCGGGGTGCGCCGACCTCGGCGATCGTCAGCTCGCGCAGCTCTTCCAGATGCTCGGTCAGCGCCTGGTGGAGCTGGTCGAGACAGCGGATGCGGAACTGGACGTCGGTCGGCCAGCTCGTGGTGTCGAAGGCGCGGCGGGCGGCGGCCACGGCGGCCTCCGTCTGGGCGACCGTGGCGTCGGGGGCCTCGTCGAGGACCTCTCCGGTGGCGGGGTTGAGTGAGGGGAAGGTGTTCCCGGTCCCGACGAGCGCTCCGTCGATGAGCAGCCGCTTCACCGCAAACCCCCCTGTACGGCGCTGACTTGCGGCCTCACAGCCGGACCCCCTGGCCGCCGTCGACGGCGATGACCTGGCCGGTCAGCCAGCCCGCGGCGTCGGAGAGCAGGAACAGCACGGTCGGGGTGAGGTCGCCGGGCTGCCCCATCCGTCCGAGCGCCAGCCGCTGCGCCATCGCGGCCTGGTGCTCCTTCGGCAGGACGGTGCCGGTGGCCTCGGTGTCCGTCGGCCCGGGGGCGATGCCGTTGACCCGGATGTTGCGGCCGCCGAGTTCGGCGGCGAGCGAGGCGGTGAGGTGGTTGATGCCTGCCTTGGCGAGCCCGTAGTACCCGGTGGCCATGTAGGAGGCGGTGGACGACTGGTTGACGATCGCGCCGCCTCCGGTCATGTGCGGGACGACCGCCCTGGTGCAGTAGATCGCGCCCATCAGGTTCACCTGGATGAAGCGGTTGAGGTAGTCCAGGTCGACGGTGGTGATGCCGTCGCGCTTCATGCTGTGGTAGATCGCGGCGTTGTTGACCAGGTAGTCGATCCGGCCGAATTCCGCGACCGTGGCGGCGGCCAGCGCCTCGGCCGACTCCGGGTCCCCCACGTCGACCCTGACGAAGATCGCCCCGTCGATGTCCTTGGCGACCCGCTGCCCCTGCTCCTCGTTGATCTCGGCGACGACGACGCGGGCACCCTCGGCGGCCAGTGCCCGTGCGTAGTCCTCGCCGATTCCCTGTCCCGCACCGGTGACGATCGCCACCTTGTCCTGGAACCGCATCCTGTCTCCTTGCTCGGATGGGCGGCTTGCTCCAATGTCGCGGAAACTACATTCTCACTTTCAGCAAATCAACCATCCGAACACGAGAATGTGCGGCATCACAGATAGTTGACGGCGAACGGAGGGTCCCGGCCCCCCGCCCCCGAGGCCCCCACCACAGACCCGAGATCCGCGCGGCACTTCCCGGCGACCACCAGCGAGAATATCATTCTCGCTCAGGGAAGGGATATTTTCATGATCGATACGAGGGTGTCGGACCAGACCCCGGGCCACAACCGGCAGACCAGCGACCGCACAACGTGGGAGACCGCATGAAGACCGCAGTTGTCACCGGAGGCAGCTCCGGAATCGGGCTGGCCGTCGCCGAGCGGCTGACGGCCGACGGCTATCACGTCGCGACCCTCGACCTGAACCCCTCCGACTCGGCCCCGGCACTGTCACAGATCGCCGACGTCACCGACCGGACCCAGGTGGACAAGGCACTGGCCGCCGTCCGCGAGCGGCTCGGGCCATGCACCATCCTGGTCAACGCGGCCGGGGTGGCCGGCTACAAGCGCTTCCAGGATCTGACGTTCACCGCCTGGCAGCGGGTCGTCGACATCAACCTCAACAGCGTCTTCCACTGCGTCCAGGCCGTACTGCCCGACATGCTGGAAGCCGGCTGGGGACGGATCGTCAACATCTCCTCCTCCAGCGCGCAGTCCGGGCAGCAGTTCATGACGCACTACGTCGCGGCCAAGTCGGCCGTCAACGGCCTGACCAAGGCTCTCGCGCTCGAACTCGGCCCGGCCGGCATCACCGTCAACGCGGTGCCGCCGGGCTTCATCGACACACCCATGCTGCGCAGGGCGGAGTCGCGCGAGCTGCTGGGCGGGACGGTCGAGGAACACATCCAGCGCACTCCGGTACGGCGGGTCGGACGCCCCGAGGACATCGCCGCGGCCTGCGCGTTCCTCGTCTCGGAGGAGGCCGGGTACATCACCGGGCAGATCCTGGGCGTGAACGGCGGGCGCAACACATGAACCGCACGCGCCGCATCGCGCCCCTTCCGCACGCCGAGTACCTGAAGGCGCTGGGCTCCTCTGCCCCCGACCCGCAGAAGCCGCCCTCGAACGCGCTCGGACTTCTCGCCCGGCACCCCGGACTCGCCAAGGCGTTCCTCGCGTTCAACAAGTACCTGCTCGTCGACTCGACGCTGCCGAAGCGCACCCGCGAGCTGGCCATCCTGCGGGTGGCCCGGCGGCGGGACTGCCGGTACGAGTGGGCGCAGCACGTCCTGATCGCCCGTCGCGCCGGGATCAGCGACGAGGAGATCGACCTGGTCCGGACCGGCGCCCCCACACCCCTCAACCGGGCGGTGGACGAGCTGGAGACGGACTCACGGCTGTCCGACGCGACCTACGCGGCTCTGGGTGCGGACCTGGACGACCAGCAGCTCCTGGATCTGGTGTTCACGGTCGGCACGTACGGCGTGCTGGCCACGGCCCTCAACACCTTCGAGGTGGAGCTGGATCCAGGAATCCCTGACGAGAACTTCAATAGCCAGACATGATAATGCTATTCTCACCCTAGAGAAGGGAGTGCTCATGCCACACTTCGCCAAGCCGTCCGCCGGCAGCTGGACCGAGCAGTACCCCGAGTTGGGGACGAGCCCCGTGAACTACGAGGACTCGATCGACCCCGCGTACTACGAGGCCGAGCGGGAAGCCGTCTTCAAGCGGACCTGGCTGAACGTCGGGCGCGTGGAGCAGGTGCCGAAGACCGGCAGCTACTTCACGAAGGAGCTCGCGGTCGCGGACACCTCGCTGATCGTCGTGCGGGGCAGGGACAAGGAGATCCGCGCCTTCCACAACATCTGCCGGCACCGCGGCAACAAGCTGGTGTGGAACGACTTCCCGGGCGAGGAGGTCAAGGGCACCTGCCGCCAGTTCACCTGCAAGTACCACGCCTGGCGCTACAGCCTCGACGGCGAGCTGACCTTCGTCCAGCAGGAGCAGGAGTTCTTCGACCTGGACAAGTCCGAGTACGGCCTCAAGCAGGTCCGCTGCGAGGTCTGGGAAGGCTTCGTCTTCGTCAACCTGGACCCGAACGCGCTGCCGCTGCGGGAGTACCTCGGCGACCTGGCCAAGGGCCTGGAGGGCTATCCCTTCCACGAGATGACCGAGGTCTTCACGTACAGGGCCGAGATCGGCAGCAACTGGAAGCTGTTCATCGACGCGTTCGCGGAGTTCTACCACGCCCCCGTCCTGCACATGAAGCAGGCCGTCAAGGACGAGGCCGACAAGCTCTTCAACGTCGGGTACGAGGCACTGCACTACGAGATCCACAGCCCGCACTCGATGATCTCGTCCTGGGGAGGCATGTCCCCGCCGAAGGACCTGAGCATCGTCAAGCCCATCGAACGCGTACTGCGCAGCGGCCTGTTCGGCCCGTGGGAGGCACCCGACATCGGAGGGCTCGACCCCCTTCCCCCCGGACTCAACCCGGGCGGACACCGGGCGTGGGGCAACGATTCCTTCGAGTTCTTCCCCAACATGACGCTGCTGATCTGGAAGCCCGGCTGGTATCTGACGTACCACTACTGGCCGACTGCGGTGGACAGGCACATCTTCGAGGCCAACCTGTACTTCGTGCCCGCCAGGACGGCCCGCGAGCGGCTGAAGCAGGAGCTCGCGGCGGTCACGTTCAAGGAGTACGCCCTTCAGGACGGCAACACCCTGGAGGCCACGCAGACCATGCTCAAGAGCCGGGTCGTGACCGACTTCCCGCTCTGCGACCAGGAGTTGCTGCTCCGCCATCTGCACAAGACGGTCGCCGACCACGTCAAGGAGCACACCGATGCTGCCCAGTGAGTTCGCGGCGCTCGAACCCTTCACCCCATGGGTCCTCGAAACCGAGCGGGAACGCTACAGCAAGCGGCTGGCCAGCTCCATGGAGGAGATGCAGGCCTTCTACGACGTGGCGTTCCCGCTCCTGGAACAGGCGTCCGAGCACCTCGACAACTACCCGCTGGACGAACTGCCGGAGCCCGAGCGGAATCTGCTTCTGCTGATGTTCTCCCTGGTGAACGTCTCGTTCCCGGTCGAGGTGTGGAAGCAGGCCCGGGTGCCGGACAGCGGGGCCGCCTACATGGACCTCGTCGTCGAACCCAAGGTCTGACCGGCCGTGGTCACGCTCAGGGCCGCGCGTGTACTGCACGTCGAGACCGGGGAGTTCGAGAAACCGGGCCTCGTCCATGTGGACGGCGACCGCATCGCGCGGGTCGGTGCCGGGGCTGGCGTACCGGATGGTGACGTACTGGATCTCGGAGACGTCACCCTGCTGCCCGGCCTGATGGACATGGAGGTCAACCTCCTCATGGGCGGCCGGGGCGAGACCCCGGTCCTGTCGATGGTCCAGGACGATCCGCCGCTGCGCATGCTGCGGGCCGTGGGCAACGCCCGGCGTACCCTCCGGTCGGGCTTCACCACGGTCAGGAACCTCGGACTGTTCGTGAAGACCGGCGGCTACCTGCTGGACGTCGCCCTCGCCAGGGCCGTCGACGCGGGCTGGATCGAGGGGCCCCGGATCGTCCCCGCCGGGCACGCCATCACCCCGACCGGCGGTCATCTGGACCCGAGCGTGTTCGGTGCGCTGGCCCCCGGCATCATGCCGCTCTCCGTGGAGGAGGGCGTCGCCAACGGGGTCGACGAGGTGCGCCGGGCCGTGCGGTACCAGATCAAGCACGGGGCGCGGCTCATCAAGGTCTGCGCGTCCGGGGGTGTCATGTCCCACACGGGCACCCCCGGCGCGCAGCACTACTCCGACGCGGAGCTGCGGGCCATCGTCGACGAGGCCCACCGGCGCGGACTGAAGGTCGCCGCGCACACCCACGGGGCCGACGCGGTGCGCTCGGCGGTGGAGGTGGGCATCGACTGCATCGAGCACGGTTTCCTGCTGGACGACGAGACCATCGCGCTGATGGCGGAGCGCGGCACCTTCCTCGTCCCGACCACCGCGCTGATCGACGGCATGGACGTGTCCCGGGCCGCACCCGAACTGCGCGCCAAGGCCGCCGAGGTGTTCCCGCACGCCCGCTCCGTCGTCGCCAGGGCCACGAAAGCCGGAGTCCGTATCGCGGTGGGCACGGACGCGCCGGCGATCCCGCACGGACGGGGCGCCCAGGAGATGGTCGCGCTCGTCGAGCGGGGCATGGAACCGCTGGAGGTACTGCGGGCGGCGACGGTCAACGCGGCCGAACTGATCGACGCGGACGACCGCGGACGTGTCGCGGAGGGCCTGCTCGCGGACCTGATCGCCGTACCGGGCAACCCACTCGACGACATGTCGGTACTGGCCGACGTGCGGTTCGTGATGAAGGGGGGCAAGGTCTTCCGCGACGAACCGCGGTGACGGGCCGGTCGAACCGTACGGAAGGGGCCGCTCGGCGGGGTACTCCCACCCCCGCCGAGCGGCCCGCTCGCGTCCGCCGCCG
Source organism: Streptomyces sp. NBC_01451 (assembly GCF_036227485.1). NCBI lineage: Bacteria > Bacillati > Actinomycetota > Actinomycetes > Kitasatosporales > Streptomycetaceae > Streptomyces > Streptomyces sp. NBC_01451. The sequence continues at coordinate 9,176,370 of NZ_CP109479.1, read as the reverse complement.
CGAACCCCGACTCCCGCTCGTCTACTGGCCCTTGATGTGCTCCTTCATGCCCTCCAGCCGGGTCAGCACCGGATACCCGCTCACGCTCAGCGCGTTCCCGTGCCCCGTCTCATGGATGTCGAACACCGACTGGATGGCCGCGTAGAAGCCCTGCACGTCCAGGCTCTGGTTGACGGCCCGCTTGGCCTGGCGCAGCCCGAAGGCCGGCATCTGGGCGATACGGTCGGCCAACTCCATGGTGGCCGCGTCGAGTTCGTCGAGCGGGACGACCTGGTTGACCATGCCGACCCGCTCCGCCTCTGCCGCCGTGACGGCCCGCCCGGTGAAGAGGATCTCCTTCGCCTTGCGGGCGCCCAACTCCCAGGTGTGACCGTGGTATTCGACACCTCCGATGCCCATGTGCACGACGGGGTCGGAGAACTCGGCGTTCTCGGCGGCCACGATGAGATCGCAGGGCCAGCAGAGCATGAGCCCGCCCGCGATGCACTTGCCCTGCACCGCGGCGATCGACGGTTTGGGGATGTTGCGCCAGCGCAGGGTGTACTCCAGATACCGGCGGGTCTCCGCGTTGTAGATCCACTCCAGGGTGATCTCCTTCGGCCCCGGCCAGCGGTCCTTCAGATCGTGCCCCGCGGAGAAGTGCCGCCCGTTGCCGCGCAGCACGACGACGCGTACGTCCTCGTCGGCCGCCGCCCGGCTCCACGCGCCGTCCAGATCGTCGAGGAGCGACATCGTCTGGGCGTTGGCGGCCTCGGGCCGGTTGAGCGTGATGACCGCGACCCGGTCCTTGACCTCGTACAGAATCTGGTCCATCCGCGTGCTCCTTGTCGGTCCCGGCGGCTATCTGGGCAGGCCGAGGATGCGCTCGGCGATGATGTTGCGCTGGATCTCGGAGGTGCCGCCGGCGATGGTCCCGCCGAAGCTGCGCGCGTACCGTTCGAACCAGCTGGCGGAGAACACCTCCATGTTCATGTGGAAGTGCGGTGCCGTCGGGACGGGGTGGCGCAGGGCACCGGTGCCGTGCGCCTCAAGGGCGCGCAGGGTGGCGTTCTGCACGGCCTCCGAGCCGAACAGCTTCAGCACGGACACCTCGGCCGGGTTGCGGTCGGCGCCGAGCTGGCGGTAGCCCAGCAGCTTCAGCGCCTGGAAGTCCATGAGGAGCGTGGCGTACCACTCCTCGTCGCTCGGCGCGTCCCGGATCAGGTCCTCCAGCCGCTCGGCGTAGCTCAGCCACAGCAGGGTCCGCTCATGGCCGAGCGAGCCGTTGGCCACCTTCCAGCCCTCGTTCAGCGGGCCGATCAGGTTCTCCTTCGGCACCCGGACGTCGGTGAAGAACACCTCGTTGAAGTCGAAGTCGTCGGGAGCCGCGATGGATCCGAAGGGACGTCTGACCACGCCGTCCGTGTCGGTGGGGACGAGCAGCACGCTGATCCCCCTGTGCTTGGGCGCCTCCGGGTCGGTGCGGACGAACGTGAGCAGCACGTCCGCGTCATGGGCGCCGGAGGTCCACACCTTCTGCCCGTTGACGACGAAGTGGTCGCCCTCCAGGGCCGCGCGGGTACGCAGCCCGGCGAGGTCGGACCCGGCGCCCGGCTCGCTCATCCCGAGGGCGGCCGTCAGCTCCGCGCGCAGGATGGGCGCCGCCCACCGACGCTTCTGCTCGTCGGTGCCGAAGCTCAGGATCGAGGCCGCGATGATGCCGACGCCCTGCGGATTGAAGCTGTGGTAGATGCGGCGCCGGGACATCTCCTCGGCGTGGGCGAGCAGTTGGGGCAGGGTGGCGTTGCGCCCGCCGTACTCGGGCGGGTTTCCGGGCACCAGCCAGCCGGCGTCGAACAGTTTCCGCTGCCACGTTCGCGCCCATGGGGGCACGTCCGCGCTCGACTTCGCACGCGGTACGGCCTCCTCTGCGGTGGGCAGGTTGGCGTCGAGGAAGGCGGCGAACTCGGCCCGGAACTTCTCGATGCCGGGATCGGCGGCGAGTCTCATACCAGCAGCGCCTTCCTGTGCACGGCCGCCGTCCCCAGCAGCAGGTCACCGGCCTTGGCCCGTTTGAGGTGGATCTGGAGCTCGTTCTCCCAGGTGTAGCCCATCGCGCCGAACAACTGGAACCCGCTCTGGAAACAGAGCCGTTGGCACTCCCCCGCCGCCGCCTTGGCCATCGCCGCCGCCCTCGCGCGTTGCCTGTCGTCCTCGGCGATGGTGAGAGCCGAGTAGAGGGCGAGCGCCCGGGCCCGTTCGATCGCGACGTACATGTCGGCGGCCTTGTGCTTCACCGCCTGGAAGGACCCGATGGGCACCCCGAACTGTCGGCGCTGTTTCACGTGCGCGACCACCAGGTCGAGGATGCGCCGACAGCTGCCGACGGTGGAGATCGCCAGCCCCATCAACGCCAGCTCCGGTACACCGGCGACCAGTTCGGGGTGGTCGACCCGGGCGACATGGATCGTCGGGTCGAAGACGGCGACCCGCTCGGCGCGTACGTCGGCACCACTGCGGACGACCACACCGTCCGGGGTGAGCAGCGCGATCTCGTCCGCCCGGTCCGCGTCGAGGACGAACTCCCCGACGCCGTCGAAGACCGCCGTCCCCGAGCCGTTCGGCAGCCGTCCGGCCAGCGGCGCGAACCAGGTGGCGGTGGCCAGGAACGGCGTCGGATCGGCGGCGTACCCCAGCTCCTCCAGAATGATCGCCAACTCCACCGGAGGAGCCTCCAGCCACCCCAACTCCAGGTAGGTGGACCAGAGTTGTTCTTCGGACAGCGCCCGCGACCTGGCCACCGTCTCGCGGACCACGCGTTGCAGCATCCGCTGGTCCTCGTCGAATTCAAACTCCACGGGCGACCTCCAGAAGGACCTTGCCGATGGCATCGCGGCCCACACGCAGCGCGGCGTCCACCTCGTCGAGCGGATGGACTGCGTGGATACGGGGGTGAACGGCTCCCTCGGCGAACAGTCGGTGCAGTTCGGTACGGGCGGCGGCCAGTTTCTCCCGGTCGTGCCGGGCCCAGCCGCCGAAGTCGAAGCCATGGATCGTGACGCCCTTGAGCATCGCGAGGTTGAGCGGGACGGCCGGGATCTCGCCGCTCGCGAACCCGACACTGACGAACCGGCCGCCCCAGCGCATCCCGCGCAGCGCCTGCTCGGAGTGCGGCCCGCCGACCGGGTCGACGACGACATCGGCGCCGCCTGCTTCCCGCAGCGCCCGTTTCAGGTTCTCGTACGGCAGGACGGTGTGGGCGCCGAGTTCGGCGCAGGCGGCGCGCTTCTCCTCGCTCGACGCGACGGCGATCACCTCCGCGCCCATCAGCAGGGCGAGTTCGACGGCGGCGAGGCCGACCGCGCCCGCGGCGCCGAGCACCGTGACCCGCTCGCCCTCCTGTACGTCGGCGACCAGGCGCAGGGCGTTGAAGGCGGTGGCATGGGACACGCCGAAGGCGGCGGCGCGTTCCATGGGCACGGCGGCGGGGATCCGGTGGAGGCCGGCGGCCGGGACGGCGACGCGTTCGGCGTAGGCGCCTGTGAAGGCGGAGCCGAAGACCCTGTCGCCGGCGCCGAAGCCGTGACCGTCCCGGGCGACCACCCCCGCGAACTCGCTCCCGGGGGTGAAGGGCACCTCGGCCTTCACCTGGTAGGCGCCCTGGATCACGAGCACATCTGCGAAGTTGACCGCCGCGAAGCGCACGTCGACCGGTACCCCGCCCCGTGGTTCGGGAACCTCCTCGACGACCAGCGGGCCACCGAGGGTGTGACAGCGGACGGCCCTCACAGCCGGGTCGTCGCGGCCAGTTCGGCGGCCTGGGCGGCCATCGTCAGGACGGTGTCGCCGTAGTAGGCCATCTTGGGGTTGCCGCCCTCGCCCTTGACGTGCCGGGCGTAGCCGCCTTCGAGGACGATGGCCATCTTGAAGCGGGCCAGCACCACGTAGTAGTCGATCTCGCTCACGTCCCGGCCGCTGACCTTGGCGTAGTGCTCCAGCAGATCGGCCCGGTCGGGCATGCCCTCGTAGCTGACGTACCCCTTCTGTGTGCGGTCCTCGTCGGCGTTCGGCCAGCCCATGACGACCCAGGCGAGGTCGAGGAGCGGGTCGCCGACGGTGGCCATCTCGAAGTCGACGAGGGCGGCGAGGCGGGCGGGGGCGCCGTGCTGGAACATCACGTTGGCGAACTGGTAGTCGCCGTGGATGATGCCCGGGGTCCAGTGGCTCGGCCGGTGCGCGCGCAGCCAGGCGGCGGCGGTGTCGAGTCCGGGTATCTCGCGGAACCTGAACTTCGCCAAGTGGGCCTGCCAGCGGTCCACTTGACGGTCGTGGAAGCCGTCGGGCCGGCCGAAGCCCTCCAGGCCCCGCGCCCGCCAGTCGACGTTGCCGAGCCGGGCGATGCCCTCCACCATCTCGTAGGCCAGGCCGGGGCGCAGGGAGAGGTTGCTCCTGAAGGGCTCCGGCCAGCCGCCCTCGACGTTCATCGGCGACCAGCCGTCGACATGGCCCATGAGGTAGAAGCAGGAACCGATGACGTCGGTGTCCTCGCACACCGCGACGGCCTCCGGATGCGGAACGTCAGTCCCGTTCAGGGCGTTCAGCACCCGGAACTCGCGCAGCATGGTCTCGTCGCGGCCCGGCGGGACCTTCTCCGGCGGCTTGCGCAGGACCAACCGGCGGTCGCCGCGCCGGATTTCGTAGATGTCGTTGGAGGTGCCCCCGGAGATGAGGGAGACCTCGACGGGTTCGCCGGGGGCGATGTCCCGGCCGTCCAGCCAGCGGGCGAGCGACTCGGTGTTCACATGTTCTCCAACTGCTTGCGGGCCCACTCCCGGCGTGCGGGCAGGTGCTGGGTGGGCCAGAGTCCGGGGGTGGCCTCGTAGCCGCGCAGGAGGTCGCGGGCCACGGTGATCTTGTGGACCTCCGTCGGTCCGTCGACGACGGCCATGACGGCGGCGCCGGTCCACATGTCGGCGAAGGGCATCTCGTTGGAGACGCCCAGGGCGCCGTGCAGATGCATCGAGCGGTAGACGACGTCGTGCAGCACCTTCGGCGTCAGGAACTTGATCGTGGCGATGTCCTTGCGGACCCGCTTGTAGTCGTTGTACCGGTCGATCTGCCAGGCCGTGTAGAGGACCATCAGCCGGAACTGGGTCAACTGGGCGTAGGAGTCGGCGAGATCGGCCTGCACGAGCTGCTTGTCGGCGAGCCGGCTGCCCTGTGTCTCGCGTGACAGGGCGCGCTCGGCCATCATGTCCAGCGCCCGCCGGCACTGCCCCACAACACGCATCGCGTGGTGGACGCGTCCGCCGCCCAGCCGGGTCTGCGCGATGGCGAACGCCTGTCCCTCGCCGCCGAGCAGCGCGTCACCGGGGACGCGGACCCCGTCGTACGCGATGAGCGCGTGCATGCCGTCCTCGGGGCCTTCGCCGAGCAGCCCGACGTTGCGTTCCATCCGGATGCCGGGGGTGTCGCTCGGCACCAGGAACATCGACATGCCCTTGTACGGGCTGACGTCCGGGTCGGTCACCGCCATCACGATGACGAACTTCGAGGTGCGGGCATTGGAGGAGAAGTACTTGCGGCCGGTGATGACCCAGTCGTCGCCGTCGCGCACGGCCTGGGTGGTGAACATCGTCGGGTCGGCGCCGGCCTGTGGCTCGGTCATGGAGAAGCAGGAGAAGCACTCGCCTTCGAGCAGCGGCCGGAGGTAGCGCTCCTTCTGCTCCTCGGTGCCGTAGCGGGCGATGATCTCGGCGTTGCCGGTGTCGGGGGCCGCCGTCCCGAAGACGACGGGTGCCCAGCTCGACGCGCCGAGGATCTCGTTGATGAGGGCCAGCTTGACCTGCCCGAAGCCGCGTCCGCCGAGTTCGGGGCCGAGATGCGGGGCCCACAGCCCCTGGTCGCGGACCTGTTGCCTGAGTGCCCGGACGATCGGGCCGGTCTCGTCGTCGAGGGGATGGTAGGCCCGGTCGGGGTGGAGGAGGTCCAGTGGGTCCACGCGCTCGGCGCGGAACCTCCTGATCCACTCCAGCTTCTCCTCGAACTCGGGCTCGGTGGAAAAGTCCCATGCCATGTCAGACGACCCTCGTTTCGACGACTCGATGCCGCGCGGGCACTGCTCCGGACGTCCGCGATGCAGGCGAGAATAACATTCTCATTCCATGCAAGTAAGGGTCTCGAAAGCTGCGGTGCGTGATTCGGTAGGGAGCTTCGACTGATTACCGCTGAAGTGCAGTATCGTTCTACGCGTGACCGCCATCCCCGAAGAGCCCGCATGGCGCCAGCGCGCCGTAGAGCGATCCACCCGCGCCGCGAAACAGCGCGCCGAGCAGCGCGTTCAGCGCTTCCTGGACGCCGCGCAGGAACTCATCGCGGAGAAGGGGACGACCGACTTCACCGTCCAGGAGGTCGTCGACCGCTCGAAGCAGTCGCTGCGCAGCTTCTACCAGCACTTCGACGGCAAGCACGAGCTGCTGCTCGCCCTGTTCGAGGACGCCCTGTCCACGTCGGCCGTCGAGATCCGCGAGGCCACGTCGGGCGGCGGTGAGCCGCTGCCCCGGCTGCGGATCGCGGTGGAGATGCTGTTCGAGCAGTCACTGCCCAACCCCGGTGTCCAGCGCCCCCTGTTCAGCGACTTCGCCCTACAGCTGCTGGTCAAGCACCCCGCCCAGGTGGCCACCGCGCACCTGCCCCTGCTGAACCTGTTCACGGAACTGCTGGAGCAGGCCGCCGAGGCGGGCAGCGTCCACGCGGACAAGCCCCGCCGGCTGGCGGCACTCCTCATGCAGACCGTCATGTTCTCCGCGCAGGCCAACAGCGTCCCCTCGGACAGCCAGGCCCACCCGGTGACCGCGGACGAGGTGTGGCAGTTCTGCCTCGGCGGCATCTCGGGCGCGTGAGCCACTCCGCAGCCGCCACGCACACCTGAAAGCGATCGCCCGTCGCGCCGAGAACGTCGTTCTCTGCACGGCGGGCGATCGACGTTCCGGCCCGACGGCTGCGGGCCATGGGCGTCAGCTCAGGGGCTTCGCCAGCACCGCCTTGCGGTGGCTGAACGTCTCGATCGAGTAGCGGCCGTGATAGCTGCCCATCCCGCTCTCCCCCACCCCGCCGAACGGCAGGTCGGAAACGGTGAGATGGGCGAGCGGCAGGCCGTAGCCCACAGCGCCGGAGGACGTCTCGGCGGCGATCCGCTCCCGGGTCGTCCCGGACTCGGTGAACACGTACAGCGCGAGCGGCTTGTCGCGGTCGTTGATGAAGCCGATCGCGTCGTCCAGTCCGGGCACCGTGACGATCGGCAGGATCGGGCCGAAGATCTCCTCCCGCATCACGGGCGAGGCGGGGTCGACATCGGCGAGGACGGTGGGCGCGATGTACTTCGTCGTACGGTCCTTGACTCCGCCGGTGACGACCCGGCCCGAGTCGAGCAGGCCGCCGAGCCGGTCGAAGTGACGCTCGTTGACGATCCGGCCGTACTCGGTGGAGGTGGCCGGGTCCGCGCCGAACAGGTTCTCGACGGCCTTGGCGAGCGCGGGCTCCAGCGCGGCGGCGGTCTCCGGGTCGGTGAGGACGTAGTCGGGGGCGACGCAGGTCTGGCCGGCGTTGAGGAACTTGCCCCGGACCAGCCGGTCGGCGACGACGTCCACATCGATGCCGGTGTCGACGAACGCCGGGGACTTGCCGCCGAGTTCAAGGGCGACCGGGGTGAGGTGCTCGGCGGCGGCGCGCATCACGATACGGCCGACGGCGCCGTTGCCGGTGTAGAAGATGTGGTCGAAACGCTCGGCCAGCAGGGCCGTGGTCTCCGGAACGCCGCCCTCGACGACGGCGACCGCGTCCGTGTCCAGATACCGGGGCAGCAGCCGGGCCACGATGTCCGAGGTGGCGGGGGCCAGTTCGCTCGGCTTGACCACCACCGCGTTTCCGGCGGCCAGCGCGCCGACGACCGGGGTCAGCAGGAGTTGGACCGGATAGTTCCAGGGGGCGATGACCAGGACGACACCCAGCGGGTCGTACTGCGTCCAGGCCGTGGCGTCGGCACCGAGGCGCTCGGGGACCGGCGCGGGCTCCGGGCTCAGCCAGCCGTCGAGGTGGTCGAGGGTGTGGTCGATCTCCCGGATCGTGAAGTCGATCTCCGTGCGGTAGGCCTCGGTCGAGCTCTTGCCGAGATCCGCGTGGAGAGCGGCGGCCACGTCCTTGCCGTGCTCCGTGAGCAGTTCGCGCAGGCGGCCGAGCTGGGCCTTGCGCCACTCGACGGGCTTGGTACGGCCCGTACGGAATGTGGTGCGCAGACGCGTCACGATGTCGGCGGGCTGCTCGGGGGGCGTGGGGTGGTTCACGGTGCCTCGCTCACGGTGTTCTGATGCGGTGGTCTCGGGCGCGGAAGGCCGGCTCGATGCTCTCGACTCACATGCCAACCTTTCGCGCGGCAAAATATATTCCACATACACGAAAGTAACCGTGAGCAACCAACTGTTACTTCACGTGTCAGATCCGGTCGCTCCCGGGGATGCACTCATCGTATGAGCCATCCGAAAGTTCGCCCGGCCGAGCCGACGCCACGACGCCCGTCAGTCGTCGACCTGGCCCAGGAAGGGCCGGACCTCGACCGGCAGGGTGGTCGCCAGGGCGGCCTTGCGGCCCCACTCCAGCGCGACGTCGAGGTCGGGTGCCATCAGGAGACAGATCCCGCCCAAGAACTCCTTGTTCTCGGCGTACGGCCCTTCGGTCTCCTCGACCTCGTCGCCCATGGGCCGCAGCACGGTCGCGGCGTCCGGGCGGTGCAGTCCACCCGCGAAGACCCAGGCTCCGGCCTCGCGCAACTCGTCGTGGAAGACGCTCAGTCTGCGATTGATCTCCACCATCGACGCGGGCGCGGACGGTTCCCCGACCGGCTTCATGGCGCTGAGCAGGTAGTACTTCATCGCGTCCTCCTGGGCATCACGGCTCTGCCCCATCTCCTACACGAAGGGCGCACCTCTGAGGAGGCACAACGCACCGCGACACCGGGAGAATCTTGTCCATGACCGCCATCGCGCACCCGCTCGTCACCGTCGCCCGCCGGCTCGCCGCCGACGTCCTGGCCCCGCAGGCGGCCCGGGTCGACCAGGAAGGCGTGCCCGCGAGCAGCATCAAGGCCATCAAACAGTCGGGGCTGCTCGGGGTGGGCGCGCCGAAGGAGTACGGGGGTGCGGGCGCACCCGCCTCGGTGGCCCGGGAGGTCGCCGAGATCCTGGCCGGGGCCTGCTGCTCGACCTGGTTCGTGCAGACCCAGCACCACACGCCGGTGAAGCTGCTGACAGAATCCCAGTTCCCGGTACGGGAAAGCCTGTTGGGCTCACTGTCGACGGGCGCGCTGCTGTCCGGGATCGCCTACGCGCACCTGCGTTCCTTCCCCCGAGTCCCGGTGCGGGTCGGGTACGAGCGGGGCGGCTGGCGCTTCGACGGGACGGTCCCCTGGTACACGGGCTGGGGTCTGAACGACGTCATGCTGCTCGCGGGACTGTCCGACACGGACGAGGTGGTGTTCGCCTTCGCCGACGCGCGCGAACAGTCGGGGCTGCGCGCCTCCCCGCCCATGCGCCTGGCGGCACTCACGGCCGCCCGGACCGTCTCCCTGGAGCTGAAGGGCCTGCGGCTGCCGGAGGAGGCGGTCGTCCTGCGCACTCCGCGCGAGAAGTTCGCCCTCGTCGACCTGCCCCGGGCCGCCAACACGAACCCGGCGGTGTTCGGGGTGGCGTACGCGGCCCTCGATCTCCTCGACGCCCACCCGGACGCCACGGCGACCGCGCGCTCACTGCGCACCCGCCTCGACGCCGTACGACGCAACGCGTACGCCCTCGCGGACCACCGCCGGCCCCAGGAACACATCGCGGACCGGCTGGCGCTCAAGACCCGTGCGTACGACCTGATGCGTTCCGCGACGACCGCCGCGATCGTCGCCGGCGGCGGCCGGTCCCTGGACCTCAACAGTCCCGCCCAACGCCTGGCCCGCGAGGGCCTGTTCCTGCTGGTACAGGCCCAGACGACGGACGTACGCGGCGCCCACCTCGCCGCACTGGCCGACTGACCGCCGAGGGGCGCGGAGTGCCCCCTCAGGGGCGCGGGGAACTGCGCGACAAGCCCCCACGGACCCGCAGCATGAGAACTGCCGATCCCGGGGAGCGCCCAGAACGTGTCCCTGGGTCGATCAGTTGATCCGATACCTCCTAACTCGCGAACGGCACCTGTGCCTCCGGGGCGGCGGCCGACGCGAACGGATGCCTCCACAGCCCCCGCGCGGCCAGCCGCGGCAGCACCCCCTCGCCGAACCAGTACGCCTCCTCAAGGTGCGGATAGCCGGAGAGGACGAACTCGTCGATGCCCAGGGCGTGGTACTCGGCGATACGGTCGGCGACCTCGTCGTGGCTGCCGACGAGGGCGGTGCCCGCCCCGCCGCGCACCAGGCCGATGCCGGCCCAGAGGTTGGGGTGGATCTCCAGCCCGTCCCGGTTGCCGCCACCGTGCAGCGCGAGCATCCGCTGCTGTCCCTCCGACTCGCTGCGGGCCAGCCCGGCCTGGATGTCCCGTACGGTCTTCGGGTCGAAGCCCGCGAGGATCCGGTCCGCCTCCGCCCACGCCGCCTCGGCGGTGTCGCGGGTGATGACGTGCAGCCGGATGCCGAACCGCAGCGTGCGCCCCTGCCTGGCGGCCAGCCCCCTGACCCAGGCGATCTTCTCGGCGACCTGCGCCGGTGGCTCGCCCCAGGTGAGGTAGACGTCGACGTGCCGGGCGGCGACCTCACCGGCGATGGGCGAGGAGCCCCCGAAGTACACCTCGGGGATCGGATCGGGCACCCGCGCCAGTTTGGCGTCCTCGACGCGGAGGTGCTCACCGGTCAGGCTGACCGTCTTGCCCTCCCACAACCCCCGTACGACTTCCAGGAATTCGCCGGTACGACGGTACCGGGCGTCCTTGTCGAGGAAGTCGCCGTAGGCCTTCTGTTCGTGGCTCTCGCCGCCCGTGACCACGTTGAGGAGGAGCCGTCCGCCGGTCTGGCGCTGGAAGGTGGACGCCATCTGCGCGGCGAGGGTCGGGGAGACAGAGCCGGGGCGGAAGGCGACCAGGAACTTCAGGCGCTCGGTGTGCTGGCTGACCATGGCGGTGGTCAGCCAGGCGTCCTCGCACCAGGCACCGGTGGGAGTGAGCGCGCCGACGAAGCCCAGATCCTCGGCGGCGCGGGCGATCTGGCCCAGATAGGCGACCGTCGGCGGCCGGTCCTGCCCGAAGGCGGTGGCCGGGGTGCCGTGACCGCCGCCGACGACGTGGCGGCTGTCGCCGTTGGTGGGGAGGAACCAGTGGAAGGTGAGGGACACCGCAGATCTCCGATCGGGAATGTCGCGTACGTGGCGCGGGTCGCGTTACAGCAGGCCGTGGCGGGGCGGTTTCGTGCCGTTCAGCACGTAGCGGCCGATGTGCTGGATCTTCCAGCGGACCGGGTCGTGCAGGGTGCGGGCGTCGCGCCAATGCCGGTGCAGATTCAGCGAGTTGAGAGCCGAGCGGGTTCCGGCGACCTCGAAGAGGGCGCCGGTGATCTCCACGGCGGCGGTCGTCGCGTGCGCCTTGGCGACGGCCACCGCGATGGACGCCTCGGCCGCCGAGTCGTCGGTGAGGTCGGCGCGGGCCGCGTCCACGGCACGGGCAGCCTCGCGCAGCAACGCCTCGGACGCCCGTAGCCGGACGGCGAGTTCACCGAACCGCTGGATCAGCAGCGGGTCGTCGTCGGCGGTCCCGGCGCCGCTCTCGAACCAGGGGCGGCTCTTGGTCCGGACGAACTCCGCGGCCTCGGTGAGCGCGCCCCCGGCGATGCCCACGTCGATGGCGGTGTGCAGCAACTGGGCCACGGCACCGTGGAGTTGCGGTCCCCGGAAGGTGAGGTGGTGCGGGAGGACCCGGTCGGCCGGGACGGGGACCGCGTCGAGCCGGACGGTGCCGCTGGCCGTCGTGCGCTGGCCCATGCCGTCCCAGTCGTCCACGACCGTGAGGCCGGGCGCGTCGTGCGGGACGTACGCCACATGCAGGTTGTCGTCCTCGGTGCGGGCGAGGACCGGTATCCAGTCGGCGAACAGGGCGCCGGTGGAGTAGTGCTTGACACCGGTCAGGACGAACGAGCCGTCCGGCTGCCTGTCCAGGCGGGTGCGGATGTCCTGGACGTTCTTCGTGCCCGCCTCCGACTGGGCGTTGCCGAACCGGCGCCCCGCGAGAATCTCGCCGAAGAAGAACTCCCTCTGCTCGGACGTGCCCTGACGGCGAATCACATTGACGTACACGAAGTGGTTCTGCGGGATCTGGGCGAGACTGGCGTCGGCCGAGGCGAGCAGGCGGAAGATCTCGGCCAGGGTCTCCTGGCGTACGTCCGCTCCCCCGTACCCGGCGGGCACGGTGACCGCGAGCAGTCCCGAGGCCGAGAGACGGTCCAGCTCCGCCCGTGGGAGCCGTCGTTCGGCGTCCCGCGCGGCGGCCCCGGTGCGGAACTCGTCCGCCAGGGCCGCCGCCACGGTCAGGGCCTCCACGTCGTCGGCGACGACTTTCGCGGTCATGCGGGTCAGACCGCCGCGGCGAGGAGCGGGGAGCGGCCGAGCGCCGCCGAGAACTGGTCGAGGACCTGGGTGAGGGCCTCGGCGGTGGCCGGGGCGACCGCGATGGAGCCGTCCTCGTGTGCGGTGATGTCCTTGTCGAGGGTGAACCAGCCCTGGACGATGTGGGCGGCGCCCATGGAGTTGAGGACCGGCCGCAGGGCGTAGTCGATGGCCAGGACATGGGCGGTGGTGCCGCCGGTGGCGAGCGGCAGCACGGTCTTGCCGGTGAGGGCGTACTGCGGGAGCAGGTCGAGGAGCGCCTTCAGGACACCGGAGTAGGACGCCTTGTAGACCGGGGTGCCGATGACGACGCCGTCGGCGCGGGCGAACAGCTCGGTGGCCTCGACGATCGCCGGGTGCCGGAAGTCGGCCCCGAGGAGGGCCTCGGGGGGGATCGTGCGTACGTCGAGCGGGATCACCTCGTGCCCCTGGGCGACGAGACGGGTGTCCAGGTGACGCAGGAGTTTGCCCGTACGGGAAGAGACGGAGGGGCTGCCGGAGACGGACAGGACGGTGGCCATGGGTCCTCTTTCGGGAGGCTTGCCGGGATCCCGGGGCGCCTGTGCGTGGCAGGCGTCCGGGGCGAGCGGGCGGTCGGGGATGCCGGGCGGCGGGCGAAGCGGTGCTCAAGGTGGACCTCTGCCGCGGCGGCCGTGCGTACGGGACGGGCGTCAGGCGTGGACCGCTACGGACTCGGCCTCGTTCTGCGGGAGTTGGGCTTCGAGCTCACGGACCAGGGGCAGGACCCGGCGGCCGAAGTACTCGACCTCCTCGTGGTAGTGCAGGAAGCCGAGGAGGAGCAGGTCTACGCCGAGGCGCTTGTAGGCGACGATCCGCTCGGCGATCTGTTCCGGGGTGCCGATGAGCCCCGTACGGAAGCCGTCGTTGTACTGGACGAGGTCCTCGAAGGTGGAGTCCTGCCACATGCCCTTGCCGTCACCGGCGGACTGTCCGGCCTGCTTGACAGCGGCGCCGAACCCCTCGACGGCCTCCCGGTCGGCGTTCGCGACGATCTCGCGGAGCGTCTCGCGGGCCTCGGCCTCGGTGTCACGGGCGATGAGGAAGCCGTTGAGGCCGACCTTCGGTGCCCGGCGGCCGACTTGGGCCGCCGATGCCCGTACGTCGGCGATCTGCTCGACGACTCCGTCGAAGTCGTTGCCGTTGGAGAAGTACCAGTCGGAGACCCGGCCCGCCATGGCGCGGGCGGCGGTGGAGTTGCCGCCCTGGAAGATCTCCGGGTGCGGGCGCTCAGGGGTGTTGAGGGGTTTGGGCTTGAGGGAGAAGTCGCGCAACCGGTAGAAATCTCCGGCGAGTTCGGTGTGGTCCTCGGTCCAGATCTGGCGCAGGGCTCGGATGAACTCCTCGGAGCGGCGGTAGCGCTCGTCGTGCTCCAGCCACGGTTCGCCGAGGGCGGTGAACTCGCCCTTGAACCAGCCGCTGACGACGTTCACGGCGAAGCGGCCGTTCGACAGGTGGTCGGCGGTGGCGCCAAGTTTGGCCAGGACTCCCGGGTGCCACAGGCCCGGGTGGACGGCGGCTATGACCTTCAGGCGCTGGGTGGCGAGGAGCAGGGCGAGGCTGAAGCTGGTCGACTCGTGCTGGAACTCGGCGCCGTAGCTGGCCATGTAGCGGACCTGGCTGAGCGCGTACTCGAAACCGTTGTTCTCGGCGAGGACGGCGAGTTCCCGGTTGTAGTCGTAGCCCCAGTCGGTGCGCTGCTCGATCCGGCTGGTGACGAGTCCGCCACTGACGTTGGGGACCCAGTAGGCGAATTTCACGGGCTCTGCGGACATGCGGAACTCCTGTTGCGGAATGCGTTTTCGGGCACGCCGATCACCGCCCGGAATGACATCCGGCAAAAGCTCAGGCGGTCGCGGAATCGGAACGGGCGCGGCGGATCAGGATGGGGATCAGGCCGCGGGGTAACAGGAGGCGCTGGAGACGCGCGCGAGGTCGACGTGCCGTCGCCGCGTGAGGTCCAGTCGCATCTTCATGTCATCGATCGTGACAGTCGCCGAAGAAGGCAGTCAAGGAAAACCCGACCGGTCTCGTATCCCGGACCACCTGATTTCACGAAGGTGTGACAGGGAAACCCTTGAACGGGCCGCTCGTGCGTCCGCATTCTGCTGCGGTGCGTATTGAACAGCTGGAATACATCGCGGCGGTCACCCGGCTCGGTTCACTGCGCCGGGCGGCGGAGGAACTCCGCCTGTCACAGCCCGCGTTGAGCGAGACCGTGCGCAATCTGGAGCGCGAACTCGGGGTCGACCTGCTGGAGCGGAAACGGTCCGGGGCGACGATGAGCGCGGAGGGCCGGGAGCTGCTGCCGCACATCATCGACGTCCTCGACGCGGTGGACCGGCTGCGGGGCGCCGCGGGCGAGCAGCACCGCATCAGCCGCATGGTGCGCGTCGGCACGGTGAACGCGGCGACCGTGCCGCTGCTCATCCCCGCCGTCCGGGAGTTCCGCGCGACGCACGGGCTGACGCAGGTGGAGGTGGTGGACGTACAGCAGGCGGAGATCCACCGGGGGCTCACGGAGGGCGGTTTCGACCTCGGGCTGGTGAACCAGTTGGAGGGTGACGACGTCCCCACCGGCTTCGAGAGCACCGAACTGCTGCGCGGACGGCCCGTGGTGTGTGTACGTCCGGACAGTCCCCTCGCCGCCCGGGCGGCGGTGCCGGTGGCCGACCTGCTCGCCGGGCCACTGATCGCGATGCGCTCCGGATACGTCATGCACCGCTACCTGCACCGGCTGCTGGAGGGCCACGGCGTGGCCTTCGCGTACTCCACGGACGGCGCCGAGATGGGCAAGCTGATGGTCGCTGAGGGGCTCGGGGCGACGGTGCTGCCCGACTTCAGCGTGATCGGCGACCCGCTGGAACGGCGGGGCATCCTCACCTACCGGCCGATCGCGGAGGACGACACCACCCAGGTGCTGCTGACCCTCCAGCGCCGCCGCGCGGAATCCGTGCCCCTGGCCGCGCGCGACCTGCACGAGGTGTTCGTGCGCCGGGCCAGGGAGCTGGGCGGGACACTCACCGTGCAGGGTGGGTCACCCAGCATCACTGGGCTGCACATAAGGGATAAATAAGAGCACAATATGGGTAAGCGGCGTTCACCGCATACCGCAACAGAAGCGGTCAGGCCTGCACAGTCGAAGGAGACGAGTCATGGCCAATGTCTCGCACACCAGTGGCGACATCCACAGTCACCCTGATGTATCCGAAATGCGGGCGCGGTACGCCCGTATGCTCGGCGGTCGCGATGTGGCGCTCGTGGACGGACCGGTGTTCCTCGTCGGTCTGTACTGCGCGGCATCCCCCTGGATCCTCCACTACACGACAAGCCAGCCCCCGCTCGTGACCCACAACCTGATCATGGGCATCGCGATCGGCCTGCTGGCCCTCGGGTTCACCAACACTCCGGAACGCATGTACGGCCTCAGCGGGGCCCTGTGTGCGATGGGCATCTGGATGATCGTCTCGCCGTGGATCGTCGGCGACAGCCCCGACGCGGGTGTCGTGCTGAACAACGTCATCATCGGCGCCCTGGCCCTGTTCCTGGGGCTGTTGAGTGCGGGCGCGACAGCGAGAAGTGCCCCCAGGGCATAGGTGACAGCGGCCCGGTCCCCGCCAGGGACCGGGCCCGCTCGCCCTTCAGCACGCCGGCGGACTGTCCGAGGCCGCAGTGGGCAGGAGAGAGGATGTAGCCAACTCCGGCGTATTGGGGCGGAAATGACGATCTCCAGCATCATCGGTGCCATCATCATCGGCACCGTCATCGGCATCCTGGGCCGGCTCGTCATCCCGGGGCGCCAGCGCATCGGCATCCTCTGGACGATCATCGTCGGCATCGCGGCAGCGCTCATCGGATCGGCGATCGCCGCCGGGTTCGACGTGTCCGACACGGACGGCATCGACTGGGTCGAGTGGCTCATCCAGATCGGGCTCGCCGCCCTCGGAGTGGCCGCGCTGGACCGGGCGAAGTCGCCGCGCCGCACACGCAGCAGGCGGCGGTAGGAAGGGCGAGCAGCCTGTGGTCCGGGTTCCGTCGGAGCGCTGGACCGCGCAGGGGCACCGGGAACCGCGCGACCGGCCTCCGGCGGGCCCGCACCCGACAGCCGGCCAGGACGCCGGAACTCCGTTGCGGACAGTGAGCGACCGGGGCTAGCTTCGGCGGGCCCACCGCACCGTGCGTACCAACGCGCACGATGCGGCCGTCGTACTGCCCGCACGGCCATCTCAGCATCACGGAGACCTCTTGCCCCCGCGCATCACCGCACTCGCCGATCCCGCACCCGGCGCGTCGAGCCGACGGCTCGCCTGGCTGGCCGCCGACCCGGGCGGTGTACCGCTCGGCTCCGCCTTCCTGCGCCTGTTCACCAGGGAGGGCCAGGAGCATCTCGCCGAACTGGAGATCTCGGTCCACCGCGCCGAACGGCGGCAGGGCGTGGGCACCCGGCTCCTGGAGGCCGCCGTCGCCGCGGCCCGGGACGACGGACGACGGTCGGTCGTGGCGCAGGCCGAGGAGGGCTCCCCCGGCGACCGTTTCCTCGCGGGCCGGGGTTTTCAGCGGGTGCTGACTCTGGCGTACGCCCGGCTGGTGCTCGCCGACGCGGACCTGACGGAGATCACCCGGCTCGCCGAACTCCCGCACCCCGGCTACCGGTTGACCGCGTGGGAGGGTGCCGTGCCGCCCGAACTGGCGCGGAGCTACGCCGACTCGCGCCGCGCCATGGACGACATGCCGATGGAGGACACCGACTACGGCACGGTCGTGTGGGACGTCGACCGCGTCCTGGCGGCGGCCGAGGCGGTCGCCGGGCGCGGCGACCTGCTGCACACCGTGGCCGTGCTGGACACGGCGGACGGGTCGGTCGTCGGCTTCTCCGAGCTGGTGGCGCCGGGCGACGGCCGGGGGGACGCACAGCACTACGGCACGGCGGTGCTGCCCGAGCACCGCGGACGCGGCCTCGGCCGCTGGATGAAGGCCGAGTCGATCCGCCGGGCCCGCCGGCACCACCCCGGGCTCACCGGGCTGGTCACCGACACCGCGACCGGCAACACGCCGATGCTCGCCATCAACGACGAACTGGGGTACGTGTCCACGCACAGGGCGGTGGAGTTCCAGCTCGGGCTGTGAGACCGGCGCCGTCCCGCGGTCCGGACGTCCCGGGTCAGGACTCGTACACGTAGGGCGTCGTCGTGGTGAGCGGTTCGAAGCCGAGGCGTTCCAGGACGGGCCTGCTCTGGTGGGAGGCGTCGACCTGGAGGTAGCGGTAGCCGCGCTTCACGGCGTCGCGGGCCCGGTGGGCGACCAGTGCGCGGTAGATGCCCCGGCCGCGCCAGCCCTCGACGGTGCCGCCGCCCCACAGACCGGCGAACCGGGTACCGGGTACGAGTTCCATGCGGGCCGCGCTCACCGGCTCGTCACCGGCCAGCGCCACAACGGCCGTGACCGTGTCCGGGTCGTCGGTGAGCCGGGCGAGCAACTGGTGCCGCATCCGGGAGCTGTCGGTGCCGAACGCCTTCTCGTGCACGTCCGCCACGAGTTCGACACCGGCCCGGTCGGTCACCGGGACGAGGCGGATCCCCTCGGGCGGCTCGGTGTCGAAGGTCAGACCGGCGACCTCACCGATCATCAGCGTCTCCTCGGGTTCGGGCGTGAACCCCGCGGTCCGCAGCCGTTGCCCCAGGTCGATGGGCAGGTCGTGGCCGTAGAGCTTCCACTCGAACGTGCGCCCGAGATCGCCGTAGTAGCGGATCTGCTCGGCGATCGCCTCTTCGGCCCGCGCCGCGTCGAGGTCGGACCAGACGACGCCGTTCCACCCCTGGGCGTCGGCGACCTGGCGCACCACCCCGCCCACCCGTTCGATCCGGGCGCCTGGCCCGTCGGGCTGCGCCCCTTCGCGCATGTCCCGGTCGTAAAGGGCGAGCACTCCTACATGATCCATGCCGTTACTCCAGCATCCCCATGCGGCAAGCGCAACGGTATTGGCGACCGCAATACGTCACCTCCTGACACATTCGCACCTGCGAATTACTGTTCGGTGCCGCCACGGTGCCGTCCCGCCCCGGCAGAGCGGACCATGCAGGGCCTCGCCGCTACCCGAGTTCGAGCGTCGTCACCCCGAAGATCCGCTCCCGCGCGAACTCCCGCACGGGGCCCGTGTACATGCGTGCCGTCTCGAAGGACGGCGTGAAGTCCGCCTCCTCCACCATCGCGACGGCGGGCGCGTTCGGCTCGGGGACGTCGATCGCGACCGCCGACCCGGCCACCTCGGCCGTCAGCGCGGCGAAGAGCGCCCGGGCGTCCTCGGCGGTGTCGGCGAACAGCGGGCCGATGCGGTGCGCGTCCCGGCCGGGGCGGACGACTCCGTAACCGGTGAGGGCACGGCTCGCGTTACCGCCGCCGGCGCCGCCGGTGACGGTCTCGCGCACGAAGGCCCGATGGCCGGGGGCCATCAGCCAGTACTCCAGGAAACGGGGCCGGTCGGCGGGGTTGCAGGAGGCGTCGTACGCCGTGATCGCCGCCAGATCCTCCCGCCGTACGGGACGCACCCGTGCCGGGGTCCCGGCGGCGGGGGCGGTTCCGGTGAACCGGACGGTGCGGTAGGCGGGTTCGAAGCCCGAGCGGCGGTAGTTGTGCTGCTGGGCGACGACTCCGTCGAGGCCCACGGTACGGCTTCCGGCATGGGCCAGCGCGGTCTTCCAGGTGGTGATCCCGTAGCCACGGCCGCGCAGATCCGGACGGACCAGATAGAAACCCAGAAAGGCGTACGCGTCCCCGTAGTTGACGACCGAGATCGCCGAGACCGGCTCCCCGCCGACCCTGCCGACGAAGAAGCCCTCGGGGTCCTGGGCGAAGAACCCGGCGGTGTCCGACAGCCCCGGGTTCCAGCCCTCGTCGGCCGCCCACCCGGTGACCACCGGCCAGTCCTCGGGCGTGGCCCGGGTGACGACAAGGTCTTCGGGAGCCGCGGAAGGAGAGTCTGCGGAGGAGGTCATGGACGGGCTCCGTTCCGTTCGGTGGGGGGATGCGGCACCATCCGACCACGGATCCGGAAAGGACCGCGACCAGCCGACACCGCAGCCCGCACGCGGAGCCGCCCGCCGGGAGGCGAGGCCCCGAGGGCCCGCTTATCGTGTTCGAGGGCGCCGTCCCGGTCCGCAGCCGGGCCCGCCCCTGGAGGCACTCATGCGGTCCGCGTACCGACGCCGGGCTCTCGCCTCGGCCGCGACCCTCGCCCTGCTGGGTACGGGTGCGCCGACGGTGGCCGCGGCGGAAGACGAGCCCGGTCTGTCCCGCTTCTACCACCAGAAGATCAAGTGGTCGTCCTGCGCCGGCGAGGCGGCGATGGACGACGTACCGACGGACGACCTCCAGTGCGGCAGGGTCACCGTGCCGCTCGACTACGCGAAGCCCGGCGGCGGCACCCTCGACCTGGCGATGGCCCGCTACCGGGCGACCGGCGGGTCCCGGGGCTCCGTGCTGCTGAACTTCGGCGGGCCCGGTGGCGCGGGCGTAAGTCAACTCGCCTATGACGGCAAGGACTTCATGGGCCTGACGAACGGCTACGACGTGGTCACCTTCGACCCGCGCGGTGTCGGCAGGTCCTCCCCCGTCAGCTGCGGCGAGGGCACGGACACGGACGCCGA
Organism: Streptomyces sp. NBC_01451; assembly: GCF_036227485.1. Lineage (NCBI taxonomy): Bacteria > Bacillati > Actinomycetota > Actinomycetes > Kitasatosporales > Streptomycetaceae > Streptomyces > Streptomyces sp. NBC_01451. The sequence goes on along the minus strand of NZ_CP109479.1, from coordinate 9,156,110 downwards.
TGTGGCCGGCGGCGCGGCCGGGGACGATCCGGGTGCCGTCCTCGAACAGCTGCGCAGGGCCGCCCAGGCCTGCGTACGGCACTCCGGGCCCGTCCTGCGCCACATCGGCACCGTCGACGCCTCCCGCGACCTCGACGTGATGCGTCAGGCCCTCGGCGACAAGAAGCTCAACTACCTGGGATTCTCGTACGGGACCCGCCTCGGCGCGGTGTATGCGGCGCAGTTCCCCAAGAAGGTGGGCCGGTTCGTCCTCGACGGCGTCGACACCCTCACCGAATCGCTCGCCGAGCAGGGTCTCGCGGGCGCCGCCGGTCAGCAGACCGCGCTGGACAGCTTCCTCAACTGGTGCGTGACGGACATCGCCTGCCCGTTCGGACAGGACGCGCGCATCGCCCGCCGCCGGGTCGTCGACCTGGTCGCCTCGCTCGACCGGGACCCGGTGCCGACCGGCTACGGCGACCGTTTCTCCGGCCAGGACCTCGTGGGAGCCATCGGCCAGGGGCTCTACAGCAGGCGGATGTGGTCACCCCTGGAGCGGGCCCTCGCCGCACTGGTCGAGGACGGGGACGCACGAGGGATCATGGGGTTCGGCGGCGGAGGTGTCGCCGTCCCCATCCTGCCTCGGCAGAAGCCCGTACGACAGAGCTCCGTACCGCGGAGCCCCGTACCGCGGAGCCCCTCCCCCGATTCCGACGGCGGGCTCGTCGACGAGGTGGAGGTACCGATCGACAACCTGCCCGCCGCGCTGATGGCGGTCAACTGCGCGGACGACCCCGACCGGCCCACCGCGGCCCGGATCACCAAGGATTTCGCCGCTCTGCGTGCCACGTACGAGAAGGCCTCCCCGGTGTTCGGCCGCTACCGCCTCACCGAGGTCCTGACGTGTTACGGCCGCCCCAGGGGCACGGACTTCATCCGCACGCGGGTACGGGACGTCGACACCCCGAAGATGCTCCTGGTGGGCACACGCGGCGACCCGGCCACGCCCTACCGCTGGACCACGGAGACGGCCGAGCGGCTCGGCCCGTCGGCGGTGGTCCTCGACAACAAGGGCGAGGGGCACACCGGGTACGCCTCCTCGAAGTGCGTGCACCGGACGGTCGACGCGTTCCTGCTGTACGGCTCCCTGCCGCCCGACGGCAGCTCCTGCGGCGCGGACGACGCGGGCTGAGAGCCGCATCCGCGTGACGGTACGGGACGACGGCGGCGGCGGCGACCAGCTGTGCCAGCCGGGAGCGGCGACCTCGACGCCCGCGAGGACATCGTGGACGAGATCGTGGAGCGGTGCCTCGACACCGGGGCTGAGGTCCGCTTCGTACCGGACGGGACGCTCGCCGAGGCGGGGGGATCGCCGGCGTGCCGCACCAACGGCCTCCGCGTCACCGGTCCCCGGGCAGCGCCCGCTCCGCCCTCACTGCTCCCTGCCCTCGCTCCCCGCCGACGGGGCGCCGAGAAGGTCCGCCAGGCCGCGGTCGACGGCGTCCCCGAGGTCCTCTCTCCCGGCCGCCACGACGGCGAACGTACGGAGCAGGAACCGGCGCAGGGCGGGGGTGCCGAACTGGAGCAGGGCCAGGCCGTGCGGCGAGTGGAGTTCCAGGACCGTGCGTGCGGGGCCGCAGGGCCAGATGTGGACGTCACCGCCCCCGGCAGGACGCCGTACTCCTTCCTCCAGCAGGCTCCGGGCGAAGGTCCAGCTCACCACCTCGCCGTCCAGGGCGACCTCGGCCGGGAAGTCGATGTGCACGGCCAGCGGATCCGTCGAGGCGTAGCGAAGCGTGGCGTGCACGGGGAGCTCCTGCTCCTCCGAGGTGATCAGGCGTGCACGCGCGGGCTGTTCGAGGGTGACATCCATGGCAGTCTCCGCTCCGGTTCGGGCCGACGATGGTGATGCCGACGCGTTGTGCCGACGTGGTGTTACGACCCCTAAATGGCCCCTCCGATTACGCGGAATCCGCAGCTAATAATGTGAGCTGCATCACTAATGCGCGTGGTTTTCCGCATGGATCACGGACTGCTGGGCGATTCGGGGGCAACCTGGCGATGCGCCCCCGCACCACATCGCCATGCATCGCACAAAAGACCGTCGAACACTCGCTTGAATGAGTTGGCCCTCATCTTCATCGCTCCACCAAGTCGCGTACCCCACCTACGACTTGGCACGCCCGGCACATACCGTCTCCGCACCAGGAAACTCGTCCAAGAAGACTGTGGCATATGCCAGAAGCACCACCGCCCCGTGTGTTGCCAAATCCCTTACAGGGCGTCGCAGGCTGTGCAACAGTCGTAACCGGTCCTTCCGTCAGCCTTGGTCGAACCGTCCCTTCATCGGAGTGCGTCATGCCGCCCCATCTCTCCGCGGACCGTCCAGCCGCCCAACCGCCCTCGCGCGGCTCGGTCGACGCGCTCATCACGCGGACCCGACAGCTCAAAGGTGACGTGGACGCCGTGCGCCGGGACACACCCGCCGACGGATCGGACCCGCAGGGACGCTGGCAGCGCGCTCTGTACGACCTGGCGCTGCATCAACTCAGCGACCTCGACGAACACCTGGCCCAGCTGCGGGACGGTCCGCAGCCCCTGCCCGAGGCTCCCGTCGCCGCCGAGGCAGTACCCGCTGCCGTCCGCGCCGCACCGGCCACCCCCCGGCACGACTCGCTCCTCAGCCGGGTCGGCAGCGCGGAGTGGAATCTCCTCAACGACGAGGCCAGCTGGTCCGGTGAGCTCTACCAGATCCTCGGCCGGGACCCCGCCGCCGACCCGCTCACTCTCGACGAGCTGCCCTCCCTGGTCCTCGACGAGGACCGGCCGAGGCTCACCGCGATGGTCACGGACTGTCTCATCGACGCCAAGCCGATAGACGGTGAGTTCCGCATCCTGCGGCCCGACGGCGGCATCCGGACCGTGCACATGATGGGCGAGCCCGTGCTCGACGCCGACGGCAGCACCGCCTCGATGTGGGCCGTGCTGCGGGACGTCAGCGAACTGCGACGCAGCCAGCGGACGGTGAGCGAGACCCGCGACTCGTTGCAGCGCCACCGGCACCACGCGCAGTCCGAACGCCGGCTCGCGGTCGAACTGCAGGAGGCGGTGCTGCCGCCGTGGCGCGGCTCCCTGCGACTACCGCACCAGGGGCCGCAGGCCCTGGACCTCGCCGCCCACTACCTCCCCTCCTCGACAAGCGCGCTGATCGGCGGCGACTGGTACGACGCGCTCGAACTGTCCGACGGCGACACGCTGTTGAGCGTCGGCGACCTCACCGGCCACGGGGTGACCGTGACCTCGGGCATGGCGATGCTGCTGGGCGCGCTGCGCGGCATGGCCGTCGCGGGCACGCAGCCGGGGCAACTCATGACCTGGCTCAACCAGTTACTCGACGCGGCCGTCCAGCCGGCGCTGGGCAGCGCGGTGTGCTGCCGCTACCGTCCCGAGACCCGCACCCTCACCTGGGCCCAGGCAGGCCACCCCGCCCCGCTGCTGTTCCGCGACGGGACGGGACGCATGCTGACCCCACCGGACGGCGTTCTGCTCGGCGCCACCTCGGGCGCCGTCTACGGACAGGCCGAGGAGACCCTCGAACCCGGCGATGTGCTCCTCCTGCACACCGACGGACTGGTGCCCGGACGCCGCGAAGGCACCGCCGCCGCGCACCGCCTGCTCGAACTGGCCCCCCGCTTCGACGAGGCGCGGACCGCGCAGGAATGTGTACGGGCGGTGGTGGAGGAGTTCGGCGAGACCGAGCGAGAGGACGACGCCTGCGTACTGATCGCCAGGGTGACCCCGTAAAGGTCACGGCATCGCGACCCTCAGGGCCCCGTAGCGGTCAGGGCGAGGCCCGGCAGGCGGCTCATACCCGTGCGTTGGTGCCGTTCCTTCCCTTCACCTGCTTCGGCAGCGACAGTTTGATCTCCTCGCGGAGTTCGTTGACCTTCGGATAGCTGGAGTACTCGGCGGTGAGCCGGTACATCTCGCGCAGCCGGTCCCAGGTGCGGTGGGACGAGTTCGAGCCCATCGACACCAGGGCCAACCGCGCGTATCCGGCGGCCTGTTCGGGGTCGTCCGCGATGAAGCAGGCGGAGGCCATGGACAGGAAGTCGAAGATCTTCGACCGCTGGCGGCCGTCGACCCTCAGTTCCAGGGCCTTCTCGGCGTAGTACTGGGCCTGCACCGCCGCGGCCGGTTCGTGCTCGGCCAGGGTGCGGTAGGCCAGCGCCTGCATGCCGTACAGGTCCTCCGCCTTGAACATCTGCATCCAGCTGGGCGGCGGCACATCACCCTTGTCGGAGACGAAGAGATCCTCCGCCTGCCCGAGGGTGCGGCGCATCGCCTGTCCACGCCCCATCGACGCCTGCGCCCAGGCCTCGACGGTGTACAGCATGGCCCGGGTTCGGGGCAGGGTCTCGTCGCCCGAGCCGGAGTTGGCGAGCTTCATCAGGTCGAGCGCGTCGTCGGGCCGGCCCAGGTGCACCATCTGGCGGGCCGCCCGGGAGAGCGCCTCCCCGGCACGCGGCCGGTCGCCGCCCTCCCGGGCCGCGTGGGCGGCGATGACGAAGTACTTCTGGGCCGTGGGTTCCAGGCCGACGTCGTGCGACATCCAGCCGGCGAGGACGGCGAGGTTGGCGGCGACGCCCCACAGGCGCTGCTGGATGGGATCGGGGTGCCGGTAGGCGAGCATGCCGCCCACTTCGTTGAGCTGACCCACCACCGCCTTGCGCTGGAGCCCGCCGCCGCGGGCCGCGTCCCACTTCCGGAACACCTCGACCGCGGTTTCCAGTTCCTCGATCTCCTGCCACCCGATGGGGGCGGCCTCGTACCGGTCGAAACCGGCGGGATCGGCGTGCAGGGGATCGTCGAGATCGGGAGCGTCGGCGGAGAGAGTCGGGTCGGTGTGCAGCCAGTCGTGCATGGCACTACTGAGTGCGGAGCCTGCGGTGAGCGCGACGCCCGCACCCACCAAGCCGCGTCGGTTGAGCATGAGGTCCATTCCCGTGAATTCGGTGAGGACCGCGGCAGTCCGTCCGGGCGCCCACGGCACACCGTCGGGAGCTTCCGCACTCCCGGCGCCCGGCCGTTTCCCCACACGCCCATGCCGGACCAGACCTAAGTCCTCTATGGTCACGACACGGCCGAGACGCTCGGTGAACAGGGCAGCCAGTACGCGTGGCACCGGATCACGCGGGATCTCTCCCGTGTCGATCCACCGACGCACCCGCGAGGTGTCGGTCGCCAGCTGGGGGTGGCCCATGGCCGCCGCCTGCCGGTTGACCAGCCGCGCGAGTTCGCCCTTGGACCAGCCGGCCAGGCCGAACAGGTCCGTAAGACGAGTGTTGGGTTGTCCGCTCACGTCAAGCCCCCAGGTTCTCGGCTGAGTTGACAGTAACCGTCTGTCAGTTGCTGAGCGACTATTCGCCAGGGTTCGCCAGGGTTCGCCAGATGGTGTGCCACTGGTCGACGGGTGTCAGGTAGGAACGCGCCACCCCGACCCGGTCACCGAGGAACACTCCCCAGGGTGCACCTGGGAGGCCGGGCCGGGTAGCGCATGACCGCCGTCGGCACACGAAGGGATCTGTTTCTCCCATGTACGCAGCATCGTCCTCCGTGTCCGCCCCACCACGGCTCCTGCACCCCCGTCCGGGTGGCAGCGGCCCCTACCTCGACCCCGCACGACCGGGGGCTCCCGTACTCGGCGCCGGTGCAGGCCGGGCACGCCGGCTGCCGGGGATCGGCACGCAGCCGCTCAGCGGCAGACTCGACCTGTCCGGCCCCCAGGGCGCCCAACTGCGCACGGCCATCGCGTCGGTGCACCGGATCTGCCCGGAGTTCGCCCCGGTGCAGGTGCTGCGCCGCAGCGGACGCTCCGTGCTCCTGGTAGGGACGACAGGACGCAGCACGGCCGTCGCGAAGTGTTTACTGGACCACTCCCCCGCGTGGGCCGAACGCATCCGGCACGAAATAGCCGCTTACCGCTCGTTCGTACGGCACCGCCCGCCGGTGCGGGTGCCCCGGCTGATCGCGGCGGACCCGGACAACTGCACACTGGTCATCGAGCGGATGCCGGGCCGGGTCGCGGCCCTCCAGAGGCATCCGGCCGAGGCGCCGCCGCGAGCCGACATCAGGGCGGCGCTCGGCGCGATCTGCCGGCTCAACGCCTGGCGTCCGCCGGCTGGCACGTTCGACGCCCCGCTGGACTACGCGGCGCGCATCTCCCGGTTCCACGAGCTGGGGCTGCTCACCGACCGGGACATGGGCGACCTCCAGAAGCTGGTGCACGGCATCGCGCACTCGGCGGGCCGCCAGGGCATGGGCCAGTTCTGCCACGGCGACGCACTCCTGTCCAACATCCTCCTCTCACCGGCCGGTCCAGTGCTGGTGGACTGGGAGCACGCGGGCTGGTATCTGCCGGGGTACGACCTGGCGACGCTGTGGGCGGTCCTGGGTGACGCGCCGGTGGCCCGACGACAGATCAGCCAACTCGCGCAGACGGCGGGGCCGGCGGCCCGGGACGCGTTCCTGGTGAACCTGATGCTGGTACTGACACGCGAGATCCGTACGTATGAACTGGCCGTGCAGCGTTCGATGCACGAGACGACCCCGGCGGCACCGGGACCGGCCCATCCGGGTGCTGCGCCGTCCGGCGAGGAACAGCGGCTGCTGCTGAGGCGGCTGCACGACGACTGCCAGCTGGCCCGACGGGCCGTGCGAGCGGCGGTCGGCACTCGCTGACGGGGACGAGGGCCCGCGATGCGCCTGGACAACGGCGCGGCGCGGGCCTTCGCCATGTCTGCGAACGGGCCGCCACGAAAGTTCCCGTACCGCTCTTGACAAGGGAAGTCTCCGGTCTCCGGGCATGATTGACGGACCGTCGGGCAGCCGAGCCACTAATGTGCGTACCGGCCCCGCCGGCCCGCCGCTCCCCCCACCCGCCAGACCCCGGAGGCCGCATTGCGAGGACACGCCACCGCCCCCTCCCGCCCCACCGATCCCGGGCACAGACGCCTGCGCAGATCCGCCGGCGCACTCGCTTCGGCGGCGCTCCTGCTGCCGCTGCTCGGCGCGGCCCCGGCCGACAGCGGCACGTCCGCCACCCGGCTGCAACGCGCCTTCGGCACGGCGGCGGACCAGTACCACGTGCCGCAGAGCCTCCTGCTCGCCGTCTCCTATCTCCAGTCCCGCTGGGACACGCACGCCGGGGCGCCCAGCGTCACCGGCGGCTACGGCCCGATGCATCTCACCGACGCCCGTACCGCCCTCGCGAACGCCCCGCACCACAGCGAGGGCTCTGAGGACGCGCGGGGCGACGGCGCCCGGCCGGCCCTGCACCCCACCTCCGAGGTGCCGACGCAGGCCGAACTCCCTCCCCGTCTGCGGACGTTGACGAAGGCGGCCGAGCTGACCGGCCTGCCCGCCGAGCGACTCCGCACCGATCCCGCCGCCAACGTGGCCGGCGGTGCAGCGCTGCTGGCCGCCGCCCAGCGGGACCTGGCCGAGCCGCTGAGCTCCGACCCGGCGGACTGGTACGGGGCGGTGGCCCGCTTCTCCGGCGCCGACGACACCGCGACGGCGGCGGCGTACGCCGCTGACGTGTACGACGTGCTGCGCACCGGCGAGGAGCGCACGACCGACGAGGGACAGCTGGTCGCCCTCGCCGCGCACCCCGAACTGGCCCCCGACACCGCCCAGTTGAAGCGGACCGGGCTGCGGAAGGTGTCCGCGGCGGGCACCGAGTGCCCGGCGACGGTGTCCTGCGAGTGGATTCCGGCGCCGTACGAGGAGTTCGGCGAGGGCGACTACGGCAACCACGACCTGGGCGACCGGCCGGCCGGCCAGAGCATCCGGTACATCGTCGTCCATGACACCGAGGGCGCCTGGGACGGCGTACTGACCATGGTCCAGGACCCGACCTATGTGTCCTGGAACTACACACTGCGCTCGACGGACGGGCACATCGCGCAGCACGTGAAGGCGAAGGACGTGGCCTGGCACGCGGGCAACTGGTACGTCAACGCCAAGTCGATCGGGCTGGAGCACGAGGGGTTCCTGGCGAACCCGGACGCCTGGTACACGGAGGCGATGTACCGGGCGTCCGCCCGGCTGGTGAAGTACCTGGCGGCCAAGTACGGCATCCCGCTGGACCGGCAGCACATCCTCGGCCACGACAACGTGCCCGGTCCGACCACCTCGACGGTTTCCGGGATGCACACCGACCCGGGCCCGTACTGGGACTGGCAGCACTACTTCACGCTGCTGGGCCACCCCTTCGAGCGCACCGCCCACCTGCGGGGCGACAGCCCGGTGGTGACGATCCGGCCGGACTACGCGTCGAACCGGCCGACGTACACCGGCTGTGTCACGTCGGGCCAGACTTGCGCGGCGCACGGTTCGAGCGAGGTACGGCTGTACTCGCAGCCGGACACCGCGTCGGCGCTGGTCAAGGACATCGGTACGCATCCCCCGGGCGGCGTCTCGTCGATCGGCGTCAACGACGTCGGGGCGCGGGCGTCCACCGGCCAGCAGTACGCCGTCGCCGAGCGCAGGGGCGACTGGACGGCGATCTGGTATCTGGGCCAGAAGGCCTGGTTCCAGAACCCGGCCGCGAACCCGACGGCGGTGAGTGCCGTCGGCGCGGTCGTGACACCGAAGGACGGCCTGACGGAGATCCCGGTGTACGGGAGGGCGTACCCGGAGGCTTCGGCCTATCCGGCGGGCGTGCCCGCCCAGGCGGTCTCGCCGCTGCCGTACAAGCTGCCCGCGGGCCAGAAGTACGTGGCCGGGGAGAAGGTGCCGGGCGAGTACTACTACGCCGTCACCTTCGACACGGCCTCGCACCGGGTGGTGGTCGGCAAGGATCAGTACTACGAGATCCAGTTCGGCCACCGGGTGGCGTTCGTCCGGGCGGCGGACGTACGGGTCACGCTGTCCTGAGCCGTCGACGACAGAAGTGGGGGCCGGTTCTCGCCGCGCGGCGGAAACCGGCCCCTGCCAGTGCCGGTGTCACTTCAGGCGGTCTGGAAGAGCTCCGCGGGCAGCGGCTTCAGCAGCGCGTACAGATCGTCCGTGATCGGACGGTCCCATGCTGCGATGGTCACCAGGACGTTGTCGCTGCGGTCGAACTGCACGCAGGCGATCCGGCTCTCGGAGAGCTTGAGGCGGCGCACGATCAGGAGGTTGTCGCCCTGCATCACCGGGACGTCCTCGGTGCCGACGACGGTGACCTCCTCCTCGTTCTCCAGGGCCACCAGCAGCTGGGCCACCTCGAACGGGACCTCGTCCTCGGCGACATCACGGGCCGGGGAGCCCTCGGGCAGGTTGCCGATGACCATCGCGGGGCCTCGGCCGCCGAACAGGTCGTAGCGCAGGAACACGCCCTGGCAGCTGCCATCGGGGGCGGGCAGCAGGCCCGCGCCGAGATTGCCGGGCCAGTCGCCCGGATCCATGGCGAGCACATCGAAGTCGGGGCCCGCGGGAGTGGCGCTGCGGCGGCGGAGGAACGACATACAGCCATGGTACGTGTCCGGCCGGGCCTCTCGTCCCGCGGGCGTGGCACACGCACACAGGCCCTAGCCGGACTGCTTGTGCCGCTCGTGGTGGCGGGCGACGCGGGCCCGGTTCCCGCAGGCGGGCCTGCACCACTCCTGGCGCGGATGCTCCTTGAGGAAGTAGCGCACACAGCGCGGAGCGTGGCAGGCCCGCAGGCGTTCCCGGTCCGCACCGGCGAGAAAGCCGACGGCGGCACGCGCGAGTACGGCCACGACCTCCCCCTCACCCCGGACGCCCTGGTGACGTACGACGGGTTCGGCGTCGTCGGCCCAGTCGAGCACGGGGACGGTGGGCGTGCGGGCGGCGGCCTCGTTGAGCCGGCGCAGCGCCTCGGCCAGGGGCAGCAGCCGGGTCGCGTCGGCCGGGCTCGGTTCCCCGGGCCGCACCGCGCGGGCGAAGAGGGTCCGTACGGCGGCGCGCAGCTCTCGTACGGCGGCCAGTTCCGCCTCGTCGGCGACGAAGCCGTCCGTGCCGGGCAGGGCGTCGCGGTGGGCGCGGACCCAGGTGGTGAGGCCGGCGGTGTCGGTGAGGTCGTCGGCGATGCCGCCGTCGCCGTCGTGGCGGACGGTGAGGGCGAGGTCGAGGGCAAGCCGCGCGTCGCTCGTGATGTCGCTGGTGATCGGGTCCCGCATGAGGCTAATGGTAATCCCCGAGGCATCCATTAGCACCGCAGGGGCGGCCCCGCCTTCCGCCGGGCAGCCCCTGTCGCGGCCCCACCTCAAGGTCGACGCGGTCTCAGGTCAGGTCGAACTCCCCTTCCCGTGCCCCCGAAACGAACGCGCCCCACTCCGCGGGCGTGAAGATCAGGGAAGGGCTGTGCGCGCGGCCACTGTTGCGCATCGCGATGAACCCCTCGACAAAAGCGATCTGGACATCCCCTCGCCCGCTGCTGCTGGACTGCCAGTCGGCGTTGCTGAGGTCCAGCTCCGGCTTGTCCCAGCCCGCGAGCGGGTGCTCCTGGATCGTGCTCTCGGCCACGTCCGTGCTCCTCCCGGTTACGTCGTCCGCCGTCAGCCTAGCCATCGGTTCCTGCCGCCGACAGGCCACGTGAGGGGGACGCTTCAGGAGGTGGGCGGTTCGCTGCCGACGAGCCACATCGAAAAGAACTGCGAGCCACCGCCGTAGGCGTGCCCGAGGACCCTGCGGGCCCCGTCCACCTGGTGTTCTCCGGCCAGCCCGCGCACCTGAAGGGCTGCTTCCGCGAAGCGGATCATGCCGGAGGCGCCGATCGGATTGGTCGACAGAACACCGCCCGACATGTTGACGGGCAGATCACCGTCGAGCTCGGTGACCCCCGCTTCGGTGAGCTTCCAGCCCTCGCCCTCGGCGGCGAAGCCGAGGTTCTCCAGCCACATGGGTTCGTACCAGGAGAACGGGACGTACATCTCGACGGCGTCGATGTCCCTGCGCGGGTCGGCGATCCCGGCCTGCCGGTACACGTCGGCCGCGCAGTCCTGGCCCGCCTTCGGCGAAACGGCGTCCTTGCCCGCGAAGAGCGTGGGTTCGCTGCGCATCGCGCCGCCGTGCAGCCAGGCGGGCGGGCGAGGTGCGCGTCCGGCGCCGGCACGGTCGGTGAGGATCATCGCGACGGCGCCGTCGGAGGAGGGGCAGGTCTCGGAGTAGCGGATCGGGTCCCACAGCATGGGCGAGGCCTGGACCTTCTCCAGCGTGATGTCGTGCTCGTGCAGATGCGCGTACGGGTTCAGAAGCGCGTTGCGCCGGTCCTTGTACGCGACCAGCGAGCCGACCGTGTCGGGGGCGCCGCTGCGCCGCATGTACGCGCGCACGTGCGGGGCGAAGAAGCCGCCGGCGCCGGCCAGCAGCGGCTGCTGGAAGGGGATCGGCAGGGAGAGTCCCCACATGGCGTTCGACTCGGACTGTTTCTCGTAGGCCAGGGTGAGGACGGTGGCGTGGACGCGGGACCTGACGAGGTTCGTGGCGACCAGGGCCGTGGATCCGCCGACCGAGCCTGCCGTGTGCACGCGCAGCATCGGTTTGCCGACCGCGCCGAGCGCGTCGGCGAGATACAGCTCGGGCATCATGACGCCCTCGAAGAAGTCGGGCGCCTTGCCGATGACGACGGCGTCGATGTCGGCCCACGTCAACTCGGCGTCAGTCAGGGCACGTTGGGCTGCCTCCCGCACCAACCCGGCCATGGACACGTCCCGGCGGGCGGCGACGTGCTTGGTCTGGCCGATCCCGACGACCGCCACGGGTTCACTGGACATGACGGGGCTCCCCTTCGAGTACGGCGACCAGGTTCTGCTGGAGACAGGGCCCGGAGGTGGCGTGGGCGAGGGCCCGGTCGGACTCGCCCCGGTGGATACGAGCGGCGGCCTCGCCGATGCGGACGAGCCCGGCGGCCATGATCGGGTTGGCGGCGAGGGCACCGCCGGAGGGGTTCACACGGACGTCGTCGCCCAGCCGGAGGGCCTTTCTGAGGACCACCTCCTGCGAGGTGAACGGCGCGTGCAACTCGGCGGTGTCCACAGGCCGTTCGAAGGCGCCGGCCTTCTCGGCGGCGAGCCGCGTCGAGGGCGAGTCGGTCAGTTCGCGGACGCCGAGCGAGTGTGCCTCGATGCGGTGGTCGATGCCCCGGATCCAGGCGGGCCGCTCGCACAGTTCCCGGGCGCGGTCACCGGCCGCGAGGATCACGGCGGCGGCCCCGTCGCCGATCGGCGGACAGTCGCCGGTACGCAGCGGATGCACGACGTACTCCCCGTGCGGCACCGAACCCCGCAGCTGGGCATGAGAGTTGGCCTGCGCGTCCGCCCGGCTCCGGGCGGCGACGGCGGCGAGCGCCGGCTCGTCGGTGTAACCCTCGTCGATGAGTGCCTGCGCCTGGAGCGCGGCGAGTGCCACGGAGTCCGGCCACAGGGGGGCCACGTAGTACGGGTCGAGCTGCCGGGTCAGGACGTCCCGCACCGAGCCTGGCGAGGACTTGCCGTACGCGTAGACGAGTGCCGTGTCGGTGTCGCCGGTGAGCAGTTTGGTCCACGCCTCGTACAGCGCCCACGCCCCGTCCATCTCCACGTGCGACTCGGAGATCGGCGGCCAGGCGCCCACACCGTCGAGCGCGAGGGTGAAGGAGAAGGCGCGGCCGGCGAGGTAGTCGGAGGAGCCGGAGCAGGTGAAGCCGATGTCGCTGGTCTTCAGGCCGGTCCGGTCGAGCACCTCGTGCAGCACCGGCATGAGCATCTCGACTTCGGAGAGCTCGTCGCTGGTGCGCCGGTGATCGGTCTGTGCGAAGGCGACGACGGCGATCTCGCGTGTCACAGCGACTCCTTGTACGTCTCGTAGTCCGCGTCGGGCTCGCCGGTGGGCCGGTAGTGGTCGGGATAGCGGCCCCCTTCCGTCCACACCGGCTCCACCCGCAGTCCCATACGGACCTGGTCGTAGGGGATGCCGCCGATCCGGCCGTGCAGGGCGAGGTCAGCGCCGTCGAGGGCGATGTGCGCGTAGACGTAGGGCACTTCGATGTCGAGGTTGCGCGCCTTGATGTTGACGATGCAGAAGGTGGTGACCGTGCCCCCGGGCCCCACCTCGACCTGCTCGGCCGTGGCGACACCGCAGGTGGGGCACGCGCCCCTGGGCGGGACGTACACCTTCCGGCAGGCCGGGCAGCGCTCGCCGACGATCCGCCGCTCGGCGAGGGCGTTGATGTAGTCGGTCTGCGCGCGGCCGGGCGAGTAGGTGTAGTCGAGGCGGGCCGAGGCGACGATGCCGGTCACCATGGACTCGAACCGCCCGTCGTGGTCGGCCGCTTCACCGCCGATCACGCTGTCGTCGGGCTCGAAGCAGGCGATGTCCGTGATCGCGCCCGTGCGCTCCGCCGCCCAGCGGATCCGGACCCGCATGCCGCTGTGGACGGCGTCGGGGCCGGGAGCGTCGAGCGCGTGCAGCAGGGCCGTGTCGGCGCCGTCGAGCCGGACCAGGACCCAGGCGAAGGGCGTGCCGAGGGGCTGGCCGCGGCGCGGGGCGTGGTTCCAGGCCCAGGTGGTGACGGTGCCGGTGGGGGCGACCTGTACGAGGTCGCGTATCTCGTCGGCGGTCACCGGGTCGTACTCGACGGGCGGGACGAGGGTGCGGCCGTCCGTGGTGCGGACACCGAGGACGACCTGTTCTCGCAGGCCGGTCAGGAAGGCGCTCTGGACGGGACCCAGGGAGCGGGTGAAGGGGAATTCGACGACCAGGGGGGCTTTGAGGACTTCGGTGGTCATCCCGGGGTGCTCCTTCGCGGGGTCAGGCCCGCCGGTAGACGGGCGGGCGCTTCTCGGCGAAGGCACGGGTGCCTTCCTTGGCGTCGGCGGTGTCGAAGACGGGCCAGCCGCGCTTGAGTTCGGCGGCCAGGCCCTCGGTCTCGGTCATCTCGGCGGTCTCGTAGACGGAGGCCTTGACGGCCTCCACGGCGAGCGGGCCGCAGGCGTTGATGCGTTCGGCGATCTCCAGGGCCTTGTCCAGGGCGGTTCCGTCGGGGACGACGTGTCCGATCAGGCCGATGGCGGCGGCCTCCTGGGCGCTGTACGGGCGTGCGGTGAGCAGCATTTCCAGGGCGTGGGTGCGCGGGATCTGCCGTTGGAGGCGGACCGTGGAGCCGCCGATCGGGAAGAGTCCCCGCTTGACCTCGAAGAGTCCGAAGGTCGCCGACTCGCCCGCGACCCGGATGTCGGTGCCCTGGATGATCTCGGTGCCGCCGGCGACGCAGTACCCCTCGATCGCGGATATCACCGGTTTGCGGGGGCGGTGGTGGCGGAGCATCGCCTTCCAGTGCAGGTCCGGGTCGGCCTTGAGCCGGTGGCGGTACTCCTCTCCCTCCAGACCGCTCCCGGCCAGGGCTTTCAGGTCCATCCCGGCGCAGAAGGCGCCCCCGGCCCCGGTGAGCACGATCGAGCGGACGGCGTCGTCCGCGTCCGCCTCGACCCAGCCGTCGTACAGCCCGACGAGCATCGGCAGCGAGAGCGCGTTCTTGGCTTCCGGCCGGTTGAGTGTGAGCACCAGTGTGGCGTTCTCACGCCGAACGGTCAGGTGTTCCGTGCCACCCATCGCCCATCTCCCCTCTGAAAGAACGAGAACAGGTGAAAGAACGAGAACAGGTTGCAGGAGCGGAGGAAGCACTTCAAGGGTTTTCTGACAGGTAGTCAGATTTCTTCGGCGCCGCCCCTTCACAGTTGCCGCGCCCTTTGCTCTGATGACGGCGAGCCGACAACCGCCAGGGATGCCCAGGGTCAGGAGGAGCGGTGGAGTACAACCTTGCCGACCTGTTCGAGTCGGTCGTGGACGTGGTGCCGGACCGTGCGGCACTCGTGTACCTCGACCATCCCGGTACGGGCGCGGAACGCCGCCTGACCTACGCGGAGTTGGATGCCGCCGCCAACCGGGTCGCCCATCATCTGATCGACAGCGGGATACGCCCGGGCGAGCATCTGGGCCTGCATCTCTACAACGGGGTCGAGTACCTCCAGACGGTGCTTGGGTGCCTGAAGGCACGGGTCGTGCCCGTCAACGTCAACTACCGCTATGTGGAAGAGGAGTTGGTGTACCTCTACCAGGACGCCGCCCTCGCCGCCCTGGTGTTCGACGCGGAGTTCACCGAGCGGGTGGCGGCGGCACGGCCGCGGGCCACGGCGTTGCGGCACCTGATCCGCGTGGGCGAACCGGAGCCGGGCTCGCCCGAGCTGGAGGCAGTGCCCTTCGCCGAGGCGGAGGCCGCCGGGTCCCCGGAGCGGGGCTTCCCGGCCCGCTCGGGCGACGACCAGTTCATCATCTACACCGGCGGCACCACCGGCATGCCCAAGGGCGTGATGTGGCGCCAGGAGGACCTGTTCTTCGCCGGCCTGGGCGGTGGCGCCCCCACCGGCGAGCCGGTCAAGTCCCCGCAGGAGCTGGCGGAGCGGGTCGCGGCCGGCGGCGAGGGAATCACCTTCTTCCCCACTCCCCCGCTGATGCACGGCACCTCGACCCTGACCGCCTTCATCGGCTTCAACTTCGGCCAGCGGGTGGTGATCCACCGCAAGTTCACCGCCGAGGACGTGCTGCGCACGATCGAGAGGGAGAAGGTCACCAGCGTGTCCCTGGTGGGCGACGCGATGCTGCGTCCACTGATCGACGCCCTCAACGGGCCCATGAAGGGCACGGACTGCTCGGCCCTGTTCAGCGTCTCGTCGTCCGGCGCGATCATGTCGGAGACGGTCCGCGCCGAGTTCCAGGCCCTGGTCCCGAACGTGATGCTGCTGAACAACTTCGGGTCGTCGGAGTCCGGCTTCAACGGTACGGCGACCGCGGACTCGGGCCCCGAGCGCGGCTTCCGTATCCGCGTCAACTTCCGGACCCAGGTGGTGGATCCGGCCACCCACGAGCCGGTGGCGGCGGGCGAGGTGGGCCGGATCGCCCAGTGCGGCAACGTACCGCTCGGCTACTACAACGACCCGCGGAAGACGGCGGACACCTTCTTCGAGAGGGACGGCGAGCGGTGGGTGCTGCTCGGCGACATGGCGACGGTCGACGAGGAGGGCGTCGTGACCGTCCTCGGCCGGGGTTCCCAGTGCATCAACACCGGCGGCGAGAAAGTGTATCCGGAGGAGGTCGAGCAGGCGCTCAAGTCCCATCCGGACGTGTACGACGCACTCGTGGCCGGTGTCCCGGACCCGAGGTGGGGAAACCATGTGGCGGCGGTGGTGCAGTTGCGCACGGGGGCGCCACGGCCCTCGCTGGAGGACGTCCAGTCCTACTGCCGTAGGCATCTGGCCGGTTACAAGATCCCCCGGCAGCTGGTGATCACCGAGACGATACAGCGGTCGCCCAGCGGCAAGGCGGACTACCGGTGGGCCCAGGAGGTGGCGGTCGGGGCGGACCGGTAGGCGGGGCCGCGACCTGCCGGTGGGCCGGACGGGGGACGACGGGCGTACTCTGTGCGCGCGGTTGACCCGGGTGTTTGAACGGAGGGTGACGCAGGGCCGTACGCGAGGTCGGCGGTCCTGCCCTGCGGGCCCGGTCCGCCGTGCCATCAGCGGATTCGCACGGAAGGACCCCGGGTGTCGCACCACACGCCCCCTCGTCAACTGCCGGAGACGAACGCGGACGCACCGGACCGGACCCCGCCCGAGGAGGCCTCGGCCGCTCCCGCGGTGAACGACTCCGAAGCGGGCGTCCCGGCGGCCGTGGAGCCGGCGGACGAGGAGGCGGCCGGCGCGACGGACGAAGCGACCGGGCCGACGACGACCGTGGAGACGCAAGCGCCGGACGCACGCCCTTCGGCGGCGGACACGGCCGGCGGCACGGAGGACGGGAAGACACCCGACCAGGCTGTCGTCCCCCACGAGGCCTCCGGCAACGACGGATCCGCCGACGCGGCGGCCTCCGATTCCACGTCCACCGACGAACCCGACCCGAGCGTCGCCGCCTCCTCCGCTGCCGCCCGCCCCGGCTGGTTCGGCTGGCGCCGTCGTTTCCCCCGCGCCGCACGGGCCGTGCGGGTGGGCACGAGCGTTCTGGCCGGTGCGATGGTGCTCGGCGTGCTCCTCATGCCCAACCGCCTCGACCGGATCACCCCGCAGTCGTTCCTCCGCCTGCCCGTGGAGGCGATCTTCCTCGCTGCCGTGCTGCTCGTACTGCCGTCGAGGGCACGGCGGATCGCGGCCGTCGTCCTGGGGGCGTTCCTCGGGCTGTCCACCGTCCTGAAGTGCCTCGACATGGGCTTCTACCAGACCCTGGCCCGGCCGTTCGACCTGGTCTTCGACTGGATTCTGCTGAGCAACGCGGTGGACTTCCTCAAGGACTCGCTCGGTCGCTCGGGCGAGGTGCTCGCGGTGATCGGCGTGATCGTCCTGCTGATCGCCGTTCTCGTGCTGAGCGCGCTCGCGATGGTGCGGCTGGCGGACCTGATGGCCCGGCACCGCCCCGTGGCCGTGCGCGGCACGCTGGTCCTCGGCACCGCGTGGATCGTCTGCTTCACCATGGGCGTGCAGCCTGGCGGCGTGACGATCGCCACCAAGGGCTACTCCCAGTACCTCTCCAACAAGGTGCAGTACGTCCGCGAAGGCCTCGGGGACGCCGAGGTCTTCGAGAAGCAGCTGCACGTCGACGCCTTCGCCGACACCCCGTCCGACCAGCTGCTGACCGGGCTGCGCGGCAAGGACGTGCTGTTCACCTTCGTCGAGAGCTACGGCCGGGTGGCGATCGACGATCCGGCGATGGCACCGGAGATCGACGCGACGCTCAAGGACGGCGACGCCAGGCTCAAGTCAGCCGGGTTCGCGGCGCGCAGCGGCTGGCTCACGTCACCCGTGACGGGCGCCGGCAGCTGGCTCGCCCACACGACGTTCCTGTCCGGTCTGTGGATCAAGAACCAGCAGCGGTACCGGACAGTGACCACCAGTGACCGCGCCACCCTCACCAGCTACTTCCAGAAGACCGGCGCCTGGCGCACGGTCGGCATCGTCCCCGGCGTGCGGAAGTCCTGGCCCGAGGGCAAGTACTTCGGCCTCGACAACATCTACGACTCCACGCACCTCGGCTACCAGGGTCCGTACTTCAGCTGGACGCCCGTGCCGGACCAGTTCAGCCTGGAGGCCTTCCAGAAGCTGGAACACGGCAAGAAGGACCGCGACCCGATCATGGCGGAGATCATCCTGGCCTCCAGCCACAACCCCTGGTCCCCCATCGCGCACATGATCGACTGGGACGACCTCGGGGACGGTTCGGTCTTCAACAAGATCAAGGCGGAGGGCACGAACCCCACCGAGGTCTGGAAGAGCGCCAAGCGCGTGCGGACCGAGTACCGCAAGGCCATCCAGTACTCCCTGGACAGCCTGGTCCAGTGGGTCCAGCGCTACGGCGACGACAACACCGTCCTCGTCCTCCTCGGCGACCACCAGCCCGTCCCGACGGTCACGGGCGGCACCACCAACAAGGACGTGCCCATCACGATCGTCGCCCGCGACCCGAAGGTGCTGGACCGCGTCGCCGACTGGGGCTGGACGGACGGACTCAAGCCCGCGGCCAACGCCCCGGAGTGGGGCATGGACAAGTTCCGGGACCGCTTCATGACGGCGTACGGGCCGGAGAAGAAGTAGCGCGGTCCGTGCCGGGGACGGCTCACCGTCCGCGGCAAGGTCCGCCCCGGTGCCGCCGCCGAGCTGCGGGACGCGGGGGTCGGCGGGGAAAACACCAGGTCAGGTGCCGTTGTCAGTGGTCGGTTCTAGTGTGGGTGGCGCTATCAGGATTCGCGCCGAGGAGACGAAGAGGTTCCCATGACGACCCTGTCCGACCGCCCGAACAGCGCACTGCTCGTCATCGACGTCCAGAACCAAGTGGTGGACGGCGCCCACAACCGCGACGAGGTGCTCGCGAACATCAACACCCTCGTCGACAAGGCCCGTGCGGAGGGCGTGCCCGTGGTCTGGGTGCAGCACTCCAGCGACGAGCTGAAGTCGGGCAGCGAAGGCTGGGAGTACGTGCCGGAACTGGTCCGCCGCGACAGCGAGCCGCTGGTCCACAAGAAATACGGCGACTCCTTCGAGGCCACCGAGCTGGAGGACGTGCTCGCCGAGCACGGGGTCGGCCGACTGGTCGTCACGGGTGCCCAGACCGACGCGTGTGTCCGTTCCACCCTGCACGGCGGCCTGGTGCGCGGGTACGACGTGACGCTCGTCGGTGACGCCCACACCACGCAGGACCTCACGAAGTACGGCGCTCCGGCACCCGCCGAAGTGATCGCGCACACCAACCTCTACTGGCAGTACCAGAGCGCCCCCGGGCGCACCGCCGGGACGGTCAGCACCTCGGAGGCGGCCTTCACCGCCGCTGAGGAGGGCTGACGGTCAGGAATCCGCGAACCGGTCCCTCAGCTCGCGCTTGAGGATCTTCCCGCTCGCGTTGCGCGGCAGCTCGTCCACGAACAGAACCCGCTTCGGTGCCTTGAAGTGGGCGAGCTTCTCGCGGGCGTGGGCGACGAGTTCGTCCTCCGTCACCTCGCCGCGCGCGACGACGACCGCCGTGACCGCCTCGATCCAGCGCTCGTCGGGAAGGCCGACGACGGCCACCTCGGCGACCGCCTCGTGGGTGTACAGGGCGTCCTCGACCTGACGTGAGGCGATCAGTACGCCACCGGAGTTGATGACGTCCTTCACCCGGTCGACGACGGTGTAGAAGCCGTCGGCGTCCCGGACGGCCAGGTCACCGGAGTGGAACCAGCCGTCGCGGAAAGCGGCTGTCGTCTCCTCGGGCTTGTCCCAGTAGCCCTCGCACAGCTGCGGGGACCGGTAGACGACCTCGCCGGCCGTGCCGTCGGCCACCTCCACACCGTTCTCGTCGACCACCCGCGCGTCCACGAACAGAACCGGGCGCCCGCAGGAGTCCAGCCGGCCCTTGTGCTCGTAGGGCCCCAGAACCATGGAGAGGGGGCCGATCTCGCTCTGGCCGAAACAGTTGTAGAAGGCGAGTTTCGGGAGCCGCTCGCGCAGCCGCTCCAGGACGGGGACCGGCATGATCGACGCCCCGTAGTACGCCTTGCGCAGTCCGCTCAGGTCGCGGGTCGCGAAGTCGGGGCGGCCCGCGAGGCCGATCCACACGGTCGGCGGTGCGAACAGGCTGTCCGCCCGACCGGCTTCGACGAGGTCGAGGATCGCGTCGCCGTCCGGTGCGTCGAGGATGACGTTCGGGGCGCCTACCGCGAGATAGGGCAGTAGGAACACGTGCATCTGCGCCGAGTGGTAGAGGGGCAGCGAGTGCACGGGCCGGTCACCGGGGCTCAGGTCGAGGGCGGCGATCGCGCTCAGGTACTCGTGCACCAGGGAGCGGTGGGTCATCATCGCGCCCTTGGGCAGCGCGGTGGTCCCGGAGGTGTACAGCAATTGCACCAGGTCCTCGGTGCGCGACTCGGGACCGTCGTAGGGCGCGGTGTCGGCCAGCCGGGCGAGCAGTGAGCCGTCGGCGTCGCGCAGCGGCAGGGTCCGCACGCCGTCGGGGAGCCGGTCGGCGAGGTCCGGGTCCGCCAGGACCAGGGTGCTGCCGGACTGGTCCACGATGTAGGTGAGATCGTCGCCGGTGAGGTTCTGGTTGACGGGGACGTGCACGAGTCCGGCCCGGGCGCAGGCGAGGAAGGCGATCAGGTAGGCGTCCGAGTTGTGGCCGTAGGCGCCGACCCGGTCGCCGGGGGCCAGGCCTTCGGCACGCAGAACGCCCGCCGCACGGGAGACGGCCTCGTCGAGTTCCTCGTACGTCCAGACCCGCTCGCGGTACTCGACCGCCGTCCGCGCCGGAACGCGCTGGGCGCTGCGCCGCAGCACTCCGTCAACCGTGCTCCCGTATTGCTGCGTCATAGCCCATGATCCTCGTTCCGTCACCGAACGAGGTCAAGCACCGGAGGGGGTCAGGGAACATACCCGTTGGTACGCTCAACCGCTTCTTCCCTCAATGACGTTGGGAGGCACGATGCGCACCCGTTTGAGACGGCTCGTCGTCACGGCCGCCGCATTACTCACCGCCACGACAGCACTGCCCGCCGCCACGGCGCAGAGCGGGCCGTCACAGGCATCGCAGGCGCCACAGCAACATCCGTCCCACGGCGGTCTGTCCGCCGTGATCCGCTACACCGAGTACGGCATCCCGCACATCGTCGCGAAGGACTACGCGAACCTCGGCTTCGGCAGTGGCTGGGCGCAGGCCGCCGACCAGGTGTGTGTGCTCGCCGACGGTTTCGTGACCCTGCGCGGGGACCGCTCGCGCTGGTTCGGGCCCGAGGCGGCGAGCGACTTCTCGCTCTCCGACGCCTCCGACAACCTCTCCAGCGATCTGTACTTCCGTGGAGTGCGGGACAACGGCACGGTCGAGCGGCTGATCGCCCAGCCCGCGCCGCTGGGCCCGAGCAAGGCCGTCAAGGACCTGATGAACGGCTGGGCGGCCGGCTACAACGCCTGGCTGAAGCAGAACCGATTCAAAGACCCGGCCTGCGCGGGCGCCGCCTGGGTCCGGCCCGTGACGGGTCTCGACGTGGCCACCCGCGCCTACGCCCTCGCGGTGCTCGGCGGACAGGGCGGCCTCGTCGACGCGATCACCGCCGCGCAGCCGCCGGCCGCGTCCACCACAGGCACGACCACGGCCACGGAGTCCGCTCTCCCGGGCGCCTCCGCCGCCGCCAAGGGTGCGCGCGAGCTGTTCGACCTCTCCGACATGGGTTCCAACGCCGTCGCGTTCAACGGCAGTACGACCGCCGACGGCCGCGGCCTGCTGCTCGGCAACCCGCACTACCCGTGGCAGGGCGGACGCCGGTTCTGGCAGTCCCAGCAGACCATCCCGGGTGAACTGAACGTCGCGGGCGGGTCGTTGCTCGGCTCTCCGACGATCTCCATCGGGTACAACGCGAACGTGGCGTGGAGCCACACCGTCTCGACCGGTGTGCCGCTCAGCCTCCACCAGCTGAAGCTGGATCCCGCCGACCCGACGACGTACCTGGTCGACGGCAGGCCCGAGCGGATGACACGCCGGTCGGTGACCGTCCCGGTGAAGGACGGCTCGCCGGTGACCCGCACCCAGTGGTGGACCCGCTACGGCCCCGTCGTCCTCTCCCCCGCCGGCAATCTCCCGTTGCCCTGGACCACGACGACGGCGTACGCGCTCAACGACCCGAACGCGGCGAACCTGCGCTTCTACGACACCTCGCTCGGCTTCAGCAAGGCGCGCGGTACCGCCGACGTCCTCAACTCCCTCGACCAGCACCAGGGCATACCCTGGGTGAACACCGTCGCCGCCGACTCCTCGGGGCACTCCCTGTTCGCCCAGTCGCAGGTACTCCCCCGGATCACCGACGAGTTGGCCGCCGCCTGCTCGACGCCGCTCGGCAAGGTCCTCTACCCGGCGGCGGGCGTCGCGGTCCTCGACGGCTCTCGCGCCGACTGCGCGATCGGCGACGACCCGGACGCAGTGGCGCCCGGAATCTTCGGGCCCGCGCGGATGCCGACGCTGAAGGACACGCCGTACGTCGAGAACTCCAACGACAGCGCGTGGCTGACCAACCTCGACAAGCCGATCACCGGCTACGAGCGGATCTTCGGCCCGGTGCGCACGGCCGCCTCACCGCGTACCCGTGGTGCCGTCGCCGATGTGGCGGCGCTGGCCGCGAAGGGCGGGCTGACGGTCGCGGATCTCCAGCGGCAGCAGTTCGCGAACCGTTCGACGTCGGGCGCGCTGGCCGCCGCCGACGCGGCCCGGGCCTGCGCGGCCCTGCCGGGCGGTACGGCAACCAGTAGCTCCGGTACGGCAGTTGACGTCAGCCAGGCGTGCGGTGTGCTGGCGTCCTGGGACCGCACCATGAACAGCGACAGCCGGGGGGCGCTGCTCTTCGACCGCTTCTGGCGCAAGCTGCTCGGCGCTGTGCCATCCGCGCAGCGCTGGAAGGTGCCGTTCTCTGCGGCGGACCCGGTCGGTACCCCCAACACGCTCAACACGGACGCGCCGGGCTTCACCAGGGCCCTCGCCGACGCGGTGACGGAGCTGCGCGCGGCGGGCATCCCGCTGGACGCCCGGCTCGGCGACCACCAGTACGTCGTACGGAACGGTCGGCGCCTGCCGGTCGGCGGCGGCACCGAGTCCCTGGGAGTGTGGAACAAGATCGAGCCCGTGTGGGACACGGCGAACGGCGGCTACCGGGACAACGCGTTCGGGTCCAGTCACATCCAGGCCGTGGGCTGGGACGGCAGCCGCTGCCCGGTGGCCCGCACGCTGCTGACGTACTCCCAGTCGTCGAATCCGAACTCGCCCCACTTCGCGGACCAGACTCGGCTGTTCTCGGCCGAGAAGTGGGTCAAGGCACGGTTCTGCGAGAAGGACATCCTGTCGTCGCCCGCGCTGCGGGTGATCCGGGTGCACGGCTGATGAACTGCCGGACGGACTGACCTACCGAAGGCCTGATGCCCCGAAGGCCCGAAGGACATGAGTACGGTCGGTCCGGTGTGGTTCCGCCCCGTCGCCGGGGCGGGACCACACCGCGGTTCGCGCCACCGTTCACACGGCCGCTCACACTGGCCGCGTACGGCCCTCCCAGTACGGGTCGCGCAACCGCCGTTTGTACAGCTTGCCGTTGGGATCGCGCGGCATTCGGTCGATGAAGTCGACGCTCTTGGGCCGCTTGTACCCGGCGAGTTGGCGCGCGCAGTGGCCGAGGATCTCGGTGGCGAGGTCGGGCCCCGGCACATGTCCGGGCGCCGCCTCCACGACCGCCTTGACCTCCTCGCCCCAGTCGTCGTTCGGGATGCCGAAGGCGGCGGCGTCGGCGACGGCGGGGTGGGCGAGCAGGGCGGACTCGATCTCGGCCGGGTAGATGTTGACCCCGCCCGAGATGATCATGTCGATCTTGCGGTCCCGGAGGAAGAGGTAGCCGTCCTCGTCGAGGACACCCAGGTCGCCGACGGTGAAGAAGTCCCCGATGCGGTTCTTCCGCGTCTTGCCCTCGTCCTTGTGATACGCGAAGCCGCCGGTGCTCATCTTCATGTAGACGGTGCCGAGTTCGCCGGGCGGCAGCCGGTTGCCGTCGTCGTCGAAGATCGCGAGTTCACTGATCGGCCAGGCCTTGCCGACCGTGCCGGGCTTCTTCAGCCAGTCCTCGGCGGTCGCGAACGCCCCGCCGCCCTCACTGGCCGCGTAGTACTCCTCCACACAGTCGCCCCACCAGTCGATCATGGCCCGTTTCACATGGTCGGGGCAGGGCGCGGCACCATGGATGGCGTGCCGCATGGACGACACGTCGTACGCCCGCCGCACCCGTTCCGGCAGCGCCAGCAGCCGGTGGAACTGGGTCGGCACCATGTGGGTGTGCGTGCACTTGTGGGCGTCGATGACGCGGAGCATCTCCTCCGGCGTCCACTTGTCCATCAGTACCAGGCGGTGCCCGATGTGCAGGGACGCGCCCGCGAACTGGAGCACTGCGGTGTGGTAGAGCGGCGAGCAGACGAGGTGGACGTTCCCGCCGAACGGCTTGATGCCGAAGATGCCGAGGAACCCGCCGAGGTACGCCTCCTCGGGCGGCTTGCCCTGCAACGGGCGCCGGATGCCGCGCGGACGGCCCGTGGTGCCCGAGGTGTAGTTCATGACCCAGCCGAGGGTGCGCTCGTCGGGCGGCGACTCGGGCTGTCCGTCGAGGAGCCCGGCGTACGGCCGGAATCCGTCGACCTCGCCGACCGCGTACCGCCGCTCCGCCGGAAGCTGTGCCTCGTCGGCGGCGGCTCGGGCCGCGTCGGCGAACCGCTCGTGCGCGATGAGCACCTTGGCGCCGGAGTCGGAGACGATCCAGGCGATCTCGGGCCCGACGAGGTGGTGGTTGACCGGGACCAGGTAGAACCCGGCCTGGGAGGCGGCCAGGTACGCCACGAGGAACTCGACGCCGTTGGGCAGGACCACGGCGAAGGCGTCACCGCGTTCGAGTCCGGCGGCGCGCAGCCCGTGGACCAGTTGGTTGGTGGCGGCGTGCAGCCGTCCGGCGGTCCACTGCTCACCGTCCGGCGCGATGAGGACCATGCGCTCGGGGTCGGCGGCGGCCTGCGCCCAGAAACCGTTGGGGCTCTCGCTCACCTTCTCGCTCAAGACTGGCCGCCCTTTCCGTCCGTGTCGCTTCCCTCGGCATTGCTTCCGTCGGCGTTCCGTCCCGCGATCCGGTTGACTCGGTTCACGGCCTCCTCGAAACCGCTGGTCAGGTCGTCGAAGACGGCCTGGACGCTCCGCTCGCTGTTCATCCGGCCGACGATCTGACCGACCGGTGTGCCGAGGAGCGGTGCGACCTCGTACTTCTGGATGCGCGACACGGCCTCGGCGACGAGCAGCCCCTGCAGGGGCATGGGGAGGGTGCCGGGTCCGTCGGGGGAGTCCCAGGCGTCGGTCCAGTCGGTGCGGAGCTGACGTGCGGGTTTGCCGGTCAGGGCGCGGGAGCGGACGGTGTCGCCCGAGCCGGCCGCGAGCAGTTTCTGCGTGATCGCGGTCGAGTGCATGTCGGCCTCGGTGACGGTCAGCCAGAGGGAGCCCAGCCAGACCCCCTGGGCGCCGAGGGCGAGCGCCGCGGCCACCTGCCGTCCGCTGCCGATACCGCCGGCGGCGAGCACCGGCAACGGGTCGACGGCGTCGACGACTTCGGGAGTCAGCACCATGGAGGCGATCTCGCCGGTGTGCCCTCCCGCCTCGTAGCCCTGCGCGACGACGATGTCGATGCCGCCCTCGGCGTGCTTGCGCGCGTGCCGGGCGCTGCCCGCGAGGGCCGCGACAAGCACATTCTGGTCGTGCGCGCGGGCCACGACATCGGCGGGCGGCGAGCCCAGGGCGTTCGCCAGCAGTTTGATCGGGTAGTCGAAGGCCACGTCGAGCTGGCTGCGGGCGACCTGTTCCATCCACCCCGTGATGCGCCACCCGGACGCCTCGCCCTCGGCCAGCTCGGGCACGCCGTACTTGGCCAGGGTGTCCCGGACGAACTGGCGGTGCCCCTCGGGGATCATCGCCTCGACCTCGGCCTCGGTCACCCCCTCGACCTTCCGGGCCGGCATGACGACGTCCAGGCCGTACGGCCGGCCGTCGACATGGGCCTCGATCCAGTCCAGGTCGCGTTTGAGGTCGTCCGGCGCCGTGTATCGGACCGCGCCGAGCACCCCGAAACCCCCGGCCCGGCTGATGGCCGCGGCGACGGCGGGGAACGGCGTGAAGCCGAAGACGGCGTGCTCGATTCCCAGTTTCTTGCTCAGCTCCGTCTGCATGGCCGCAGGATGCCGCAGTCCTCCGGACGAGGGAAGACCTTTTCTGATACACCGTCAGATTCTTGGCCGTGAGAACCCTCGCGGCCCGCATACGGTTGACACGCGCCTCGGGTGACACGAATGTTTCACCCTGCGGGACAGTCGCGAAAAATACTTTCAGACGGTGCGCCGGGAGGCCCTCGATGACGGAAGACGCGGCGGGCGACAGGCTGACGCGACGTCAGCTGGTCGGCCGGACCATGGCGTTGGGCGGCGCCCTGGCCTTCGCCTCCCTCCCCGCCGGACCGGCCGAGGCCACCCCCAGGACAACGGGCCGACACCCGGCCCTGCGTCACGGCTCACCCGAACGGGCCGGGCTCCTCCCCCGGCACCTGGACCAACTGGTCGCGGACGCCGAGGCGTTCCTCGCCCCCTCCCCGAACCACCCCTGGTACGCGGGCGCGGTGCTGCTCGCCGGCCGCGGCTCCACCGTGGCCCTCCATCGGCCGATCGGCATGGCGGTGCGCTATGCGGCCTACGACGAACAGACGGACACCGGCGTCGAGTTCCCGGCCTCGGAGCAGATCCGGATGTCCGAGGACACGGTGTTCGACCTCGCCTCGGTCTCCAAGCTGTTCACGTCGATCCTGGCCGTGCAGCAACTGGAGCGGGGCGCACTGGAGCTGGAGGGAAGGGTCGCCGCGTATCTGCCGGAGTTCGCGCGGGCCGGCAAGCAGGGGGTGACGATCCGTCAACTTCTCACCCATACATCGGGATTCCGCGCCTGGATCCCGCTCTACAACGCCCCGTCCCGAGAGGAGAAACTCGAACTCATCTGGAACCAGGCGCCCCTGAACCCGCCGGGCACCAAGTACCTCTACTCGGACCTCAATCTGATCTCGCTCCAGCTGGTCCTGGAGAAGATCACCGGCCTCCCCCTGGACACCCAGCTCCGCGAGCGGATCACCGCTCCGCTCGGCATGCACCGCACGCGCTACAACCCGCCCGCCTCCTGGAAACCGGCGATCGCCGCCACCGAGGACGCCCGCGCGCCCTGGTCCGGCCTCGACCGGGGCCTGGTGTGGGGCGAGGTGCACGACGAGAACGCCTACAGTCTCGGCGGAGTCGCCGGCCACGCGGGCGTCTTCTCGTCAGCCTGGGACCTGGCCGTTCTCGGCCGCACGCTGCTCAACGGCGGCGCCTACGGCAGGGCGCGCATCCTGTCGCCGGCGTCGGTCGAGCTGATGTTCACCGACTTCAACACGGCCTTCCCCGGGGACGAGCACGGACTCGGTTTCGAGCTCTACCAGCACTGGTACATGGGCGCGATGGCCACACCCCGCACCGCGGGGCACACCGGCTTCACCGGCACCTCGCTCGTCCTCGACCCGACGACCGACTCCTTCCTCGTCGTCCTCGGCAACTCCGTGCACCCCGTGCGCAGTTGGCGCTCCGGGTCCGCGCCCCGGGTCGCCGCCGCGAACAACCTGGCCCGCGCGGTGCCGGTCCGGCCCCGTCACGGACGTACGGCCTGGTTCTCCGGCATGGCGAGCGCGACGACGGCTACGCTCACCCTCCCGCCCCTCGCCACCACCGCCCGCTCCCGTCTGCGCTGCGCCCTGTGGTGGGACACCGAGCCGCAGTCGGACGTCCTGGTCCTGGAGTCCTCTGCCGACGGCGGCACGACCTGGCAGCCGGTCCCGTTCATGACAGCGACCCCGGACGGCACCGCGCACGAGCATCAGACGGGTTCGGTCACCGGCTGGTCGGGGCGCGTCTGGCAGCGCCTCTCGGCGGACCTTCCCGCCGCACCGGCCCTTGTCCTGCGCTGGCGGTACACGACCGATCGGCTGTACACCGGCCGTGGAGCGTACGTGGACGGCCTGACCGTACGCGGCACCGACGGCACCGCGTTCGACGAGACGCGCCCGGCGGACGCGGCACGTATCGAGGCGGTGGGCTGGACCGCGTCCACGAACTGACCCGGCGAACCCGCCGGAACCCGCGCTCAGCCCTCGTCCGCCTCCAGCACGGCCATGGCCGCGTTGTGTCCCGGCACCCCGCTCACCCCGCCCCCGCGAACCGCGCCCGCCCCACACAGCAGGACGTTCGCGTTCCCGGTCTCCACTCCCCAGCGTCCGCTGTCCTCCTGGGCGTACGGCCAGCTCAGGTCGCGGTGGAAGATGTTGCCGCCGGGCAGGCGCAGGTCGCGTTCCAGGTCGAGGGGGGTCTTCGCCTCGATGCAGGGACGTCCGTCGGCGTCGGTGGCCAGGCAGTCCGCGAGGGATTCGGCGAGGTGGGCGTCGAGCTGGGCGAGGGTGGATTTCAGGAGCTCGTCCCGTACCGCGTCGTGGTCGCGCGTGAACAGCCGTGCGGGCGTGTGCAGGCCGAAGAGGGTCAGCGTCTGGTAGCCCCGCTCGACGAGGTCCGGGCCGAGGATCGTCGGGTCGGTGAGCGAGTGGCAGTAGATCTCGGACGGCGGTGCGGCGGGCAGTTCACCGGCCGTCGCCTGGGCATGGGCGGCGGCCAGCTGCTCGTACCCCTCGGCGATGTGGAAGGTCCCGGCGAACGCCTCGCGCGGGTCGACGGAGGTGTCCTTGAGCCTCGGCAGCCGGGTGAGCAGCATGTTCACCTTGAGCTGGGCACCCTCGGCGGGGCTCGGCGGCGCCTCCCCCGTCAGCGCGGCCAGTTCCTGCGGCGAGGCGTTCACCAGGACATGCCGGGCGCCGACCGTGCCCTCCCCGTCGGCCGTCCGGTAGGTCACCTCGGCGGCGCGGCCGTCCGTGTCCACCCGCACGGCCTCGTGGCCGGTGGCCAGCACGGCGCCCGCGTTCCGGGCGGCGGCGGCCAGCGCGTCGGTCAGGGCGCCCATGCCGCCCACGGGCACGTCCCAGGCGCCGGTGCCGCCGCCGATGACGTGGTAGAGGAAGCAGCGGTTCTGCCGCAGGGAGGGGTCGTGGGCGTCTGCGAAGGTGCCGATCAGGGCGTCGGTGAGGACGACACCGCGTACGAGGTCGTCCTCGAAGTTCGCTTCGACGGCGGCGCCGATCGGCTCCTCGAAGAGGGTGCGCCAGGCGTCCTCGTCGTCGATGCGGCGGCGGAGCTCGCCACGGATGGGCAGGGGCTCGGTCAGGGTGGGGAACACCCTTTCGGCGACGCGGCCGGTCATGGCGTAGAAACGCTGCCAGGACTCGTACTCGCGTTCCCCTCCGGTGAGGCGCGCGAAGGCCTCGCGGGTGCGGCGCTCACCGCCGCCGACGAGCAGTCCGGTGGGCCGGCCGTCCCGTTCCACGGGGGTGTACGAGGAGACGGTGCGCCCGCGCACCCGGAAGTCCAAGCCGAGATCCCGCACGATCTTCCGGGGCAGCAGGCTGACCAGGTAGGAGTAGCGCGACAGCCGGGCGTCCACCCCCGCGAACGGACGGGTCGACACGGCGGCGCCGCCGGTGCCCGCCAGCCGCTCCAGGACCAGCACCGACTTCCCGGCGCGGGCCAGGTAGGCGGCGGCGACGAGGCCGTTGTGGCCGCCGCCGACGATCACCGTGTCGTATCGGTCGTGGCGGACGGGTCGGCCGGATCGGTCGGGGCGCTCGTGTGCGGGCATGGTTCTTCGTAACACGTGATGATCCACCCGGGCCAGAGCTGTACGGCCGAGGGGCCGCCCGCCTGCTCAGTGACCGGACGCCCGCTGCTGTCGCAGTACGGCCACCCTCCGGTACAGCTCGACGGCCTCGGCGGCCCGGCCGAGCTGTTCCAGGCAGTGGGCCTCGTCGTTGCGGCTGGCGAGGGTGTCGGGGTGGTCGGCGCCGAGCACCTGTTCGCGGGCTGCGGCGACCCGCCGGTACTCGGCCAGGGCGTCGGGCCAGCGGCCGAGCCAGCCGAGGCCGACGGCCACCTCGCGGCGGCTGACCAGCGTGTCCGGATGGTCGGCGCCCAGGATCCGTTCACGGATCGCGCACACGTCGCGCGACTCGGCGAGCGCCTCCTCCCAGCGGTCCAGGCGGCCCAGATTGACACCGAGACCGTGCCGGGCACGCAGGGTCTCGGGGTGCGCGGGACCGTTGACGCGCGTGCGGTCGTCGATCAGGTCGCGGTACAGCTTGAGCGCCTCCGCGCTGCGGCCGAGCCGCCCGAGGCTGATACCGACCTCGTAGCGGGCGGCGAGCGTGTCGGGGTGATCGGGGCCGAGCGCCTCGGCGCGCGCCCCGGCGACCTCCTGGTACGTCCGGAGAGCCTCGGGCCAGCGCCCCAACTGGCCGAGCGCGTAGGCGACTTCGTACTGGGTGACCAGCGTGTCGGGATGGGCGCCGCCGAGCACCCGGGCGCGCGCCGACACCACCTCGCAGGCCATGCGGTACGAGTCCTCCAGGCGCCCCAGGCGGCTCAGGTTGAAGGCGAGGTTGTGGCGGCAGCGCAGGGTGTCCGGATGGTCGGGGCCCATCGTGCGCTCCCGGGCGGCCAGGACACTCGTGTAGGCCTGGTGCGCATCGAAGTGACGCCCCAACTGCCCCAGGACGTAAGCCATTTCCTGTCGGGCGGCCAGCGTGTCCGGGTGGTCGGCGCCGAGCACCCGCTCCCGTTCCCGGGCCACATGGGTGTACTCGCGCAGGGCGTCGGCCGCGCGGCCGGTACGGCTGAGGGTGAAGCCGACCTCGTAGCGGCTGGCGAGGGTCTCGGGATGGACGGGTCCGAGGAGGTGCTCGCGTTCGGCGGCGACCGCGCGGTGCACCTCGCCCGCCTCGGCCCACCGGCCGAGACGTCCAAGACTCAGGCCCGCGTTGTGCCGCCCGGCCAGCGCGGTGAGCGTCTGCGGCGAGGGAGCGGGCGGCAGTTGCGGCAGGAGTTCCTCGGGGCAGCCGGTGACCGGGCGGGCGATCCAGTCACCGGTGAGGCCGGCCGACGGGTCCGGGGGCGCGGTGCCGACCCCGGCGCCGGTCGCCTTGTGCCCGGTGGTCATGCCCCGGGTCCAGGACGGCAGCCGGGCGTCACGGGCGGCGGGCTCGGGGTGCCTGAACTGGGGTTGCGGGGTGACGACCGTCGGCACGTACAGCGGAGTGGCCCGGCCCGCGCTGATCCGGCGGGCCAACTCCCTCGCGTCGCGCGGGCGTTCCTCCGGGAGCTTGGCCAGGAGGGCGAGGATGGCCCGTTCCAGGAACTCGGGGATCTCGGAGCGGTGGCTGCGCGGCGGCTCCGGCGGGGTGTCACGGTGCCCTATGAGCACCGCCCACGCGTCGTCGAGGTCGAACGGCGGTACCCCGGTGGCCAGTTCGTAGAGAACGCAGCCGAAGGAGTACAGGTCACTGCGCTGGTCGACCTCGCCACCGCTGATCTGCTCCGGCGACATGTAGTGCGGGGTGCCCATCGCGATTCCGGTGCCGGTGAGCCGGGAGGTGAAGCCGATGTCGTGACCGAGGCGCGCTATGCCGAAGTCGCAGATCTTCACCGTACCGTCGGTCAGCCGCATGATGTTCGCGGGCTTCAGGTCGCGGTGGACGATGCCCTGTTCGTGGGTGTAGGCGAGGGCGGCGGCGACCTGGTCGGCGATGTCGACGACGTCCGGGACGCGCAGCGGATGATGCTTGTTGTCCTCCAGGAGCTGGCTCAGATTGCGCCCGTCCAGCAACTCCATGACGAGATAGAGCACCCCGTCGGACTCGCCGAAGTCGTGCACGACGGTCACCCCGCGGTGCTGCAACGCGGCGGCCACCCGCGCCTCGCGCCGGAACCGTTCCCGCAGGACACGGGTGAAGGAGTGGTCGTGGTGCGGCCCGAGCGGTTTCAGACACTTCACGGCGACCTGCCGCCCCAGCGACTCGTCGCGAGCACGCCACACTTCCCCCATGCCGCCGCGCCCGATCAGATCGATCAGCCGGTACCGGCCCTGGATCAGTCTGGTGTCCGCCATGTCGTGCTGCCGCCCCCGGTCCTGTTCACCCTCCTGGCCCGTCCAGTATGGCGAGCTATCCTCCGAGTTTGTACGGCGCGGGGCGCGAGCCGGGGCCGAGCCGTGACATGGCCCGCAGTACGTGTTTGGGCGGGAGTTGCCAGCGAAGACGTGCGGGAACGCGGCGCAGCAGGGTACCGGTGGCACGCAACTGCCGCGTGACGGTGGCCGGTTCGGCTGCGGCTCTGCCGTACAACTCGTGGGCGTACGGCGGCAGGGAGGCGTACGCCAGCTGCGCCATGCGCCGCCACAGCACCTCACGCGCCGGGACGAGCAGCGGATGCGTCGGCGGACGGCGGAGGAAGTCGTCCACTTCGCGTGCCTCGGCTCCTACGGCCAGTTCGGGCCGGACCTTCTCGAAGTACCCGCGCAACTCGTCCTGGTCGGCCGGTACGGCGTCGGGGTCGAGGCCCACCAGACGGGCACTGACCAGGTGTTCGCGGATGTACCGGTCGGCGTGGGCGTCGGTGATCGGGTATCCGGAGCGCCGCAGGACATGCAGATAGGAGTCGATCTCGGCGCAGTGCACCCACAGCAGCAGTGCGGGTTCGTCGACGCCGTACCGCTCCCCGGTGTCCGGGTCGACGACGGACAGCATGCGGTGGATCTTCCGGACCCGGGCGCCCGCCTTCTCGGCCACGTCCACGGTCCCGTAGGTCGTGGTGCCGACGAAGCTCGCGGTGCGCATCAGCCGGCCCCAGGCTTCCTTCCCGAAGTCGGAGTTCTGCGTGACCCCGCGCACGGTGCGTGGGTGCAGCGCCTGGAAGTACAGCGCGCGGACTCCGGCGATCCACATCATGGGGTCGGCATGGAGCTGCCACGTCACGGACCGTGGACCGAACAGTCCCGGGTCACCTGATTGTGTGCCGTCCACTCGACGCCTCCCTTGTCGGGCTGCCTGAAGGGGCACGCCCTCCACCACGACGCCACCCGCATCCTTCCCCCGGCACCCCTGGGTCATTCCCGCGACGGGCCGTGATGGTACCGGCCCTGATTTCAGCCGCCCTCCCCCGGTTCGGGTGCGGTGACACCGGCGGGGGCATTGCGGAGCATCGCCCTGTAGAGGGCCTCGTGCGCGGGCGAGGGGGGCAGGGTGCCGCGGGCGGGCGCTTCCAGGGACTGGATCATCAGGGCGACGACGCGGCGCCAGGCGTCGGGGGCGGCGTCGCCGGTGGCGTTGACGACGCCGGCGTTGGCCATGTGGATCAGTACCAGGTCGGAGGGGTCGAAGTCCTCGCGGAGACGGCCCGTGGCCTTGGCCCTGCCGATGAGCCGCACCATGCCCTCGTAGGCCTCGTTGCGGCGCTCTTCCATGGCCTTGGCGGTGGGGAAGGTCGTGGTCAGGACGTCGGCGAAACCGTAGTCGGCTGCCTGCATCGCACAGGCGGTCTCGATGTAGCCGACGAAGCCGTGCCAGGGGTCGGGGTCGTCGAGCGCGACGGCGACCGCGTCGGCGTAGGCGTCCATGCGGTCGGCGAACACGGCGGCGACCAGTTCCTCCTTCGTGGGGAAGCGCCGGAAGATCGTGGCGATCCCCACCCCCGCCTCGCGGGCCACGGAGGCCATGGAGGCGTGCAGTCCGTCCCGCGCGAACACCCGGCGTGCGGCAGCGATGATCCGCTCCCGGTTCCGCTCGGCGTCGCTGCGCAGCGGCTGGGCGGCGGGTTCGTCTGGGCGCTGGGCGCGAGGGTTCATACTCGCGAGTTTACCAATCGGATTACCCTATCCACTTCGCGTGCCAGTACGGCTCCAGGCAGGCGGATGAGTATTTCCGGATCTCCGGCACGACGGCACTGAAGCAATCTCGGCAGCAGCGCTGCGCTGGCCCGCCGCTCCGGTACTGGTCACCGTGGCCACGGCCTGGTGGGGATCGTTGCTGCTGCCCATGCTGGCGGTCGTCCTGTACGACCTGGCCGTGGACCGCCGGGCGCGGATCGCGGTGGGCTGTGCTGTCGCCGCGCTGGGTGCCAACCTGCTCAGCTACCGGGCCACCTCCCTGTGGACGGGCCAGTCCTACGCGGCCACGGTGGTCCTGCCGGTGCTGGCCGTGCTCGTCGGGCTGTGGCTGGGCAGCCGGCGCCGTCTGCTTCTGGCGCTGGCGGCCGACGTCGAGCACCTGAGCGTCGAGGCGCGGCTGCGCGAGGAGGCGGCCCGCATCACGGAACGGTCCCGAATCGCCGCCGAGATGCACGACGTCCTGGCCCACCGCCTGAGCCTGATCGCCCTGCACACCGGTGCCCTGGCCACCCGGAGCGACACACTGCCCGCACCGGTCGCCGAACGCCTCGCACTGCTGCGCACGACCTCCGTCGAGGCACTCACCGATCTGCGCGACGTTCTCGGCGTGCTGCGCGACCCCGACGCCGCGCCGGCCGGCGACACCCTCACACCGATGATGAGGGAAGTGGAGGTACTGGCCGACGAGGCGCGCGCCGCCGGCCAGCACATCGACCTGACCACCGACGGCCGTCCCGAACAGGCTCCCACCACCCACCGTCTGGCCGTGTACCGCATCGTCCAGGAAGCTCTGACCAATGCCCGCAAGCACGCCGACGGCGCTGCGGTGACCGTGCGCATCGGCTACGGGCCGCCCGCCACCCTCGTCGAGGTCACCAACCCCGCCGGCGCTCCCCGCACGGACACCGTCGGCAGCGGATACGGACTCATCGGCCTGCGCGAACGCGTCACCGCCCTCGGCGGGCACCTCGACTCCGGACCGGCCGGCGCGGGCGCCTGGCGGCTGACCGCAGGCATCCCCCACCCCGCCGGCGTCCAACAGAACGGCACCCGCACATGATCCGCACCATGATCGTCGACGACGACGCCCTGGTCCGCCTCGGCCTGGCCGACCTCCTCGCCGACGACCCCGGCATCGAGGTCGTCGCCCAGGCCACCGACGGCCTGGAAGCCATCGAACAGGCCACCGCCCACCACATCGACGTCGCCCTCGTCGACGTCCGCATGCCCCGCATGGACGGCATCACCGCCACCGCCCGGCTGCGAGCCCTCCCCCACCCGCCGAAGGTGATCACCCTGACCACCTTCGACCTCGACGAGTACGTCTACGACGCCCTCGCCGCCGGAGCCGACGGCTTCCTGCTCAAGGACACCGACCCCGCCGAAATCCTGCGCGCCGTCCACCTGGTCGCCGCCGGCTCCGCCATGCTCCACCCCACCGCCGCCCGCCGACTCATCGACCGCTACCACGCCACCAACCAGCCCGAGGCAACCGCCGCCAAAGCCCGGCTGGACCGGCTCACCCCCCGCGAACGCGACGTACTCACCCTCCTCGCCCACGGCGACACCAACGCCGACATCGCCACCCGCCTCGGCATGCGCGAGAGCACCGTCAAAGCCCACGTCAGCCGCGTCCTGACCGCACTGGAGGTCACCAACCGCGTCCAGGCCGCGCCCTCCTGGCCCGCGACGCGGGACTCACCCCCTGACAAACCTTCTTCCTCCTCAGCACCGTTCACCCGCACGGTGACGTCGCTCCGGTTCCGCGCCCGGTCGGCCACGATGACGTACGCCGTGGCCTTCCCGTTCCGCCACTCACAGCCGACCTCGTAGCCGCCGCGGACGCGCGGCCCGGTGAAGGATTCCTGGGCCTTCCAGTCCTCCGGCGGAGCGGGTACAGGCAGGGACCGCCGATCCATGGACAAACCTTCCTCTCCCGCCTTCGCACAGGCGCTCCTACGGCCGAACCGCGGGCGCTCACCGGGCCGCCACAGCCAAGGAGAAGAACCCCCATGAAGATCACCGGCAACACGATCCCGATCACCGGCGGCACCTCGGGCATCGGCCGCGGACTCGCCGTACGCCTGCACGAGGAGGGCAACAAGGTGATCGTCGCCGGTCGGCGCGAGGAACTCCTCGACGAGATCACGGCCCAGCGCCCGGGCATCGACGCGCTCGTTCTCGACGTCGCCGACCCCGACTCGATCGCCCGGGCCCGTGAGACCGCGGCGACGAGTCACCCGAAGCTGAACGTCCTGGTCGACAACGCCGGCATCATGCTGCGGGAGAACCTCCTCGACCCGGCCGACCTCTCGATCGCCGAGGACCACGTCACGGTCAACCTGCTCGGCACGATCCGGGTGACGTACGCCTTCCTGCCCCTCCTGATCGGCAAGGACGACGCGGCCGTCATGAACATCACGTCCGCGCTGGCCTTCGTCCCACTGCCGATCACCCCCACCTACAACGCGACCGAGGCAGCCCTGCGCTCCTTCTCCGCGAGCCTGCGCGTCCAGCTCGCCGGGGCCGACGCCGGCGTCCAGGTCATCGAGGTGGCTCCGCCCGGCGTGCGCACGACCCTGCTCGGCCAGCAGGACTCCCCGAACTCCATGCCGCTGGACGAGTTCCTTGCCGAGACCCTCGGCCTTCTGCGCGAGCAGCCGGACGCCAAGGAACTCGTCGTTGAGCGCGCCGAGTTCGTCCGTTACGCGGAGGCCAACGGCGCATACGACCAGGCCCTCGCCATGCTCAGCGGCGCCTGAACCTTTTCGTGCGGCACGGAGGAGAAAAACGACGACATGAGACCCACGAACGAGGACACCGTCGAAACAGCACGGGTGCTGGCCCTGTGGGGTCACATCATGGACGACCACGAGCTGGACCGGCTCGGCGAAGTCCTCACCGAGGACGCGGTGTGGGACGCCGGCGCCTTCGGTCTCGAAACGGCCGTCGGGCCGGCGGCGGTCACCGCGGTCCTGGGTGGCGAGGGGCACGCGCGGGCTCATCACACGACGAACATCGTCGTGTCGGAGGGCCCTGGCGTTCATGACCTGCCGCGGGTCTGCCTCGACCGACCCGTAGTGGGCGGGTACCTCGATCCGCAGCTTGAGCAAGCTGGTCGGCGGCTGGGACGTCAACGCGTCGTTCGACCGCCACGTCGAAATACAAGGATGGCAACCACCCCCAGGAATGCAGACGAGCACCTTCGCGTGTGCGGGCTCGACCTGCTCATGCGCCATGGTTCCGACGGCCGACCTCATGATCGAGGAGAACTGACAGGATGTGAATCCAAGGATGGTGGTGTCGTGATGGACCGTTGGGTCAATGCACACGAGGTCGAGCTCACCCCGTTGCCGCTGGAGGAGGGCGACATCCTCGCCGGACGCCCAGTGGCAGCCGCGAGGACTCTGGGTGAGGTGGGCGGCGCGGAACTCGGCCTGTGGGCATTGACCGTCGGCACGGTCCGCGATGTCGAGGTCGACGAGCTCTTCGTCGTACTCGAAGGAGACGCGACCGTGCGATTCGAGACCGGGGAGAGCATCGAGCTCACCCCTGGCGTCGTCGTACGTCTGCACGCGGGGGAACGGACCGAGTGGGAGGTCCGCTCCCCCCTGCGAAAGGTCTATGTGTCCGCCGGCTGACTGAATCCGCATCCGCGTGGCTGGTGCCGCACCGCGCCGCGAACCCCGGATCGACCCGGCGATCATCCACTCGCGGTCGCCGGATCTCCACCCCGGAGGACACCGCGGACCGGATCGCGGAGCAGGGCGGCGGGCTGCAGGTGGGTGTGGGCTGGTTCGTCCTGGTCACCGCGTTGCGGTGGGCCCTCTTTGCCGTTACGAACCAGGTGATGGTGGCCTTGACCGAGTGCGGGACTCGAAGGTGACGATGGCGCCCGCGAGTTCCCGGGGCACCCGAGTCTGCCGCGCGACCATCGGGCTTGGAGACCGCCCAATATAGTGCGCGAAGCATGGACTGGAGGTTCCGGTCGGCGGCGGAGGCCCAGCACTGATGATCACCGGAGTCACCAGGGAGCCCGCGGCATGACCGGCACCACGGAGGCCCTTGACGGGTCGGCTGCAGTCGACGACGCAGCACGAGGTGTGACGCGCCCGTTCTACCTATACGCCGTGCTCGCCAACACGCTGTTCCAGCGCGGCGTATTCGTCATCTTCCTTTATCAGCGAGGCTTCTCCGTCGGGCAAGTGGCCCTTCTGCAGACACTGCTCTACCTGGTGAGTGGACTCGCGGAGTTGCCGACGGGAGTCATCGCCGACCGAATAGGCAGGCGTGCCAGCATCGTGATCGGCCAGATGCTGACAGCCGGATGCCTGCTCGGTCAGGTGGCGTCCTCCAACTACTGGGTGTTCCTGCCGCTGTTCATCGGCCAGGGCGTGGGCATGGCGTGTGTGTCCGGTTCGGACACCGCCCTGCTGTACGACCTGCTCGTGCGTCGTGGGGCAACGGCCGACTACGTCAGGATCAAGTCCCGGTTCACCATGCTCGGGACGGTCACCTCGGGAGCCGCCATCGTCCTCGGCGGCCAACTGCAGCAGATTTCCTGGGGAGTCGTCTACGTCGGTTCGGCGGCGTGCCTTGTCCTGGCCGTGGTGGTGCTGATGTCACGGGTGCCCGAGATCCGTGGCGCGGACGCGGTGGACGAGCAGGACGGAGCCGAGGAGCACGGCGACGCCACAGCGTGGCGGGCGATGCTCCGGGTCGCCACGCCGGCGCTCGTGACGCTTGTCATGGTGTCCGGATTGATGCACGCGACGTTGACGCCGTACATCATTTTTACCCAGAAGACCCTCTCCGATCAGGGAGCGGGCACCGCATTGGTCGGCGTGGTCATAGCGGCGGGATTCTTCGCCGGCGGACTCACTCCGCTGCTGTCGGACCGCGCGGACCGGCGCATCGGGTATCGGGCCGTCGTCCCGGTGTCTCTCCTGACGCTCGCCGCGGCGCTCGGCCTCAGCGGCCTCGGCCTTGTCTGGGTCACCATCGCCGCGTTCCTGGCCCTGGTCGGAATTCCCGAGATCACCGCCGTGATCGTGGACAACGTGTTCAACGAGGCGGTGCCGTCGCGCCACCGGGCGAGCCTGCTGTCGATGATCGCGTTCGTGGAGTCGGCGCTCATCGGCATCGGCTATCTCGTCCTCGGCGCGCTCATGGACGAGTTCGGCTCCAGTGCGGGCATGGCCACCTACGCCGCGGTCCCCCTGATGGCATGTCTCCTGTGGCTCCCGGTGCTCGTCCGAGGGGCACGGGTGACCACCGGGATCCAGAAACCCGCCGACCAGAAGGCATCCTGAAACGGATCATCTCGCGCGACGCCCCGGCCGACGGCAGGAGCGTCGCTCGTTGACAACCGCCGCCTGTGACCAGGATTGATAGTTGGCACTAGGCAACGTTCGTGACCTGCACTGATGCCAAGTAACTTCAGCGCGGGTGGCGCAGATTCAGAGAGATAGTTGGCACATTGGTACAGCGCAGGTCACGAGGGGTGTCGCGGCCGTGGCGACGGCTCTGCAACCGACGGACTTCAAGTCCCGCGGCAGTTCCTAATCCGTGAGTAGGTGGTTCCAGGTCAGCGAACTCGGCGTCCGCCTGCACCGAATGGTCCGTGAGCAGAAAGGACGCGCTGCCGAGCCCACGGCTTGCGCCATCGACGCGCAGAGCGTCAAGACCGCTCCCAGCGTGCCTACCGACTCCCAGGGCACCGAAGCCGGCAGGAAGATCTTTCCCTCGCCCTTCAGTTCCTGCCACAACGCCGACGGTACGGCGACACACATGAACCCAGCCTTCTCGCGGGCCCTTTCGGGGTACTTGCCACCGGCCAGGACGGTTGAGACCGCAGGGTGAGCAGCGCCGAACCGGAGTGCCGCCGCCCGGATGTCGACGCCGTGGCCGACGCAGATCCGCTGGATGCGGTCCCGTTTCGCGATCATGTCCGGTGCGGCTTCGGTGTAGTCGTAACGGTTTCCGCCGGCCAGGATGCCGGAGTTGTAGACGTCTCCGACCATGACGGGGATGTCGCGCTCGGCGCACAGGGGGAACAACTCGTCGAGTGCCGGCTGCTCAAGAAGTGTGTATCGTCCGGCGGTCTGGATGATGTCGCGGTCCGCCTCCTTGATCGCGCTTCGGGCTCCACAACGTTGTTGCCCAGGTCCCACGCGTAGATGACCCCCTGGTCATGTGACTCGGCGAGAGCCCGAAAGCAGCCGTTCACTGCCAGGTCGAACTGCTGCTCCCATGCGTCGTGTCGCCAAGGCGATCGGAGCCGGTGTCGTGCACGAAGACGAAGTCGATCTCCAAGATGCCCAGCCGCTGACAGCTGTCCTCGACCGAGCGCATGACGGCGACGTAGTCGTAGCAAGCCCGTCACGCTCCACTCGCAGTGTGCCTGTATCAATCTTGCGGGCGAAGCGAACGTCACGGACGGACGGCGCCACAGCCTGCGCCGGGGCGCGCACGGTCAGGCGGCCGTACTCCTTCATGTGCACGGCGTGCCAGACGCGGCCCCCTTCACGTTATGACTACACCCGCCGCCCTGGGTGGCCCGAGAGCAGCCGCGCAGCCTCGGTGTCAGAGCGGCCAGGCGGCGGACGGTTCGTCGCGGTGTCTTTGTCCGTGATGTGCTCGGGCTGCCCCCGAGTGAGGGTTCGTCATGGGTGTCCTGCGGCGGTCGCGGGCTCAGGCATCGGTGGAGTGCGCCGGGTCGCGGGCCAGCGCGGCGGTCAGGGCCTGGGCGACCCCGGGTTGGTCGATGGAAGGAAGCAGCTGGCCAGGGCCGGCCAGCCCGGCCAGGGCACGGGTGGCGGTCAGGAGATTGTGGTGGGTGAGACGCCGGGTGTGTGCAGCGGTGGCGAGCAGGGCCGGAAGAGCGTGGAGCGGGTGCGGCCGGTGGGCGGTCCCCTGGAGCGGGGGCAGCTCTTGGGGGCTGGCGCGCAGCACGGGCGTGCCGTCCTCGGGGGCGGGCAGGCCGGTCAGGTCGACGAGAAGGTCGGCGGGGCGGGCCGGATCCTTGGGGGGTGCGCCGGGTTCATGCAGGGTGAGGCTGCTGACACCGAGGGCGAGGAGGAGGCCACAGAGGTCTCCGCCGCGGTCGGCGCCGGCGAGGATCACGCGGGCGGTCCTCGTGGGGACCGCTTTATGGCGCAGGGCATTGAGGGTGGCGGCGGCCACGGCGACCGCGTGGGCGTGGCCGGTGGTGTCCACTACCGGAGTGCCGGTGTGTTCCAAGGCGGCGCGAACAGCGGCGACGTAGACGGGATGGGTGTGCGAGAGGCACAGTGCGGCGAAGCCGGGAGCCAGTGCGGCGGCCGTGGTGGCCAGGTCCTGGGGCGTGTGGGCGGTGACCGGCAGCGGGTGGATGTCCAGGCCGGTGGCGCGGCGCAGGTGGGCGGCGGTGGATTCCAGGCCCGGCAGGACGGTGGCAGCGGGCAGGGGGCCGAGGTCGGCGACAGCGGAGGCGTTGGAGATCAGTGCGATACGGCGGCGCCTGCCCGTACAGGAGTCGACGCTGTCGGGGTTGAGGATCAGATGCTGGATGACGCGGTGGTCGGCCTCGGTGTCGAGCAGGGCACGCTCCCGGGCGGTGCCGACGGGCACACACAGCCGTTGGCTGATCTTGCCGGTGGCCGCGGCGTCGAGGACCGGATCGCCCAGGTGGATCAGTTCCGTACCGAGGCGCTCACGCAGGAGCGTGCGCAGCCGCAGCAGGGAGAGGAGGCCGTCGGTGTCGGCGCTGATGCGACACAGGTCGGTGTCGGGGTCATGGTCCGATTCGGTCATGACCGCTCCCGGGACGCAGGCGATGACGGCGGCCACCGTGGGAGCACAAGCCGTGCGGACGTGCGCCTGGAGACCGAAGGCAGGCCGTGGCCTGCCGGGAGAGGGTATGCGGGGATGGCTGCTGGGAGTCATGTGAGCCGGCCTCCGTGTCCGGGCTGGTGCTGGTCTTCCGTGGAACAGTCCCGGGCCCCGGCCGTAGGAGCAGGTCGGACGGGTGGGCCGGGCACTCTGCGAGGTGACTTTCAGAGGACCGCGTCCGTCAGGACACGTCGCGGACGAGGCGGTATCCGGTGCCGATCCGTGGACGGATCCGCACGAGCTGCTCATACCGGTCGTCCGGCCGCGCCCGCAGCGGCAGGCAGTAGCGGTCCTGTCGGTACGCGTCGGTGATCGTCTCCGCGGAGCCTGTCACCGTCCATCCCGTTGGGAGAGACAGTGCCTCACGGAACGTCAGCGCGACGAGCCGGAGCAAGGGTCGCCTCATCGGCAGTCGTCCGGGATGTCCCGCCACCCGGTCCTCCGCCTGCGCGCCCGCGCAGGACGGAGACAGAGACAAGGACCCCGGCCGCGATCGGCTCATCAGCCTCGCACCGCACCGGCCTGGTCCACCCCGCCCGTGAGGTCCACGCCCAGCTCACGCCCCACGCGCTCGACCTCCTCGAGATCCACAGTGTGCACGGCGGCCGACCACGCGTCCCCGCGCCCTTCCGCCTCGACACGCGCCTGCCGCAGCTCCGCCGCCAGCCGACGCAACGCGGACTCGTGTCCTTCACTCATTCATCGCCTCCCGTGCCTGCCGTCGCACCCGCCCCACGCGACTGCGACGTCATGTGAAGTCGTGCTTCCCCGCCGGTACTTCAGCGGTGGATGCGGCTGCCCCGCCCCGCCCCGGAAGGGACAGTCACTGGCTGCGTACGTTATCAGTTGCTAAGATTGGCAATTGATGGATTACCTAGGAGGTGCGATGCGCGTCACGCCGATTCGCGGCACGAGTGCTCCCGTCCTGCTCTGCTCGGCGTGCGGACTGCTGTGCCGGCCCTCCGCGTTGGACAGCCAGGGACGGTGTTCACGATGCGGGAGTTCCCGCCTCGTCCAGTCCATGTCCGGCACCCGCCGCAAGCCGGCGCGGACCGGCCCGCTGCGCTTCTGGCAGCGACTGGGGCGGTGGTGAGCATGCGCTGGGACTCCACGGAGCACGACGGCGTGGGCGTGCTGCACTTGTTCGGCTTCCTGGGCAGTCAGGACACGCACCGCTTCGACGGGGCCGTGGACTGGGTCCGCTCCCGCTCGAACGGCATCCTCGTGCTCGACATGTCCGGCCTGCTCGGCTGGAGCACGGAGGGGGAGGCCGCCGTGCTGCGCGCCGCCCAGAGCGGGCTGGCCGTGTGCGGACTGCTCGACCGCCCCGCTCCGCTGCTGAGC
Source organism: Streptomyces sp. NBC_01451 (assembly GCF_036227485.1). NCBI lineage: Bacteria > Bacillati > Actinomycetota > Actinomycetes > Kitasatosporales > Streptomycetaceae > Streptomyces > Streptomyces sp. NBC_01451. The sequence continues at coordinate 9,112,973 of NZ_CP109479.1, read as the reverse complement.
GGAGACACGACCGGGTTCATCCGGATCTACCCCGACCTCCGCTCCGCCCTGGCCGACCTGGCCACGGCGTGAGCACACCACCGCTGTACCAGCTCAAGGCCGAGTTCTTCAAAACCCTCGGTCACCCGGTGCGCATCCGCGTGCTGGAACTGCTCAGTTCGCGCTCGTACACCGTGGCCGAGATGCTCCCTGAGGTCGGCGTCGAAGCCGCCCACCTGTCGCAGCAGCTGGCCATCCTGCGCCGCGCGAATCTGGTGGCCACGCGCAGGGAAGGCTCCACCGTCCACTACCGCCTCACCACCCCGAGGTGACCAACCTGCTGACCGCGGCCCGCTGCATCCTCAGTGGTGTCCTGGCGGGCCAGGCCGACCTCCTCGCGGGTCTCCAGGCGACGCCTGCCGCGATCCTCCCCCCTCGACCTCGACCTCGCCCGGCCTGACGCTGTGGCCCTCCTGTCCCCGGAGCCGACGATGCCCTCCTCTACGCACCCCACCGCCGCCGACGCGATGCTCGCGCCAGAAATCCAGGTCAGTGACCACAGCAGCATCGACAGGGCCCTCGACGTACTCCGGGGGTCGCACACCGAATTCGTCCCCGTCCGGGACGACACCGGGCGATGCGCCGGCATCGTCACCCGCGATCAGCTCGCCGCCCATGGAGCGAAGCCCGGGTACACCGAGAACACCCGCGTTCGTGACATGGCACATGACCACAGCGCGTTCGCGCGCCCCGGCATGCCGGCTGCGGACGTGACCGCCGACCTGCGTGAGCGCTCGCTGACGGCTCTGCCCGTCGTCGACGACGACGGCTTCGCCCTGGGCATCGTCACCGCCACCCGGTTGCAGACGGTTCTCGCGGCATCGGCAGGCGGTACTGCCGAGCAGCCCTGACTGAGTCCTGGCCACCGATTCGCCACCGCCCGCCCCGACCGCCTGCTGAGCCCCGTCCCTTCCCTGCGGCCCGCACGATCGCCCGAGACCTCCTGCGGCCACCGAGAGTTTCCGCCTCCTACACCAGGAATGACCCCATGAGCCAGTGGCTACCGCGTAAACGCCACAGCGGCGAGCGCCGTCCGCCCCTGCCCGACGCGGCACCCGACCCCGGGGCGGCGCTTCCGCTCCGGCACGATCCCTTCCGGCACGCAATCGTCGTGGGATACAGCGGATCTCCCTCCGACGAGCGCACTCTGGCCTACGCCAGCGGCATGGCACACCGCGCCGGCCGGGGCCTGGTGGTCGTCCACGTCACCCACCGGCTGCCCAGCCCCAGTTGGTGGGAGGGCGGCGAGCCGATGGCCCGCCTCGACCTCCCCGAGGACAACAGCCAGAGTCTGGCCGACACCCTGGCCCGTACCGGGCAGCTCATACAGGTGCCCTGGGTCGCCGTCCACACCCGCGGCGACATCTGCCACGAACTCGAAGAGATCAGCAGGTGGTACGCGGCCGACGCCATCGTCGTCGGCGCCAGTCGCAGCGTCACCGCCAAGCTCTTCGGCCGCGTCGGCAGCCGCCTCGCCCGGCAACCGCGGCACCCCGTGATCGTCATCCCGTAGCGACAGACACGTCGGTCCGCCTCCGGCAAACGGTGGCGCCGCTTATGGCGAGCGGTCCCCACCGGGAGCTTCACCCGGCTTAGCATTGCAGAGTTCTTCAATTAGGCAGTTGCCGAATTTCCTAGTACCGAAGGAGTAGGGGCCATGGGGGCGAGGTCACGGATCCGCTCGCGATCACAGGGCGAGCCGGTCGACGCTGAGCGGCCGCGCAGCGGTCGGTGGCTGGACATCGGGGCGGGCGAGGAGTGAACAGGATGCCGACTGCGCTGCCCGTTCTCCTGTCGGCACGGCAGGACCTGCTGGGCGAGTTGCGCGCGGCGGAGCCGGCGCGGTGAGGGGCAGCGACCGGTTCCGGCCGTGCCGAAGGGGCCGGCCCGCGACGGCTGTCAGCCCCGCTCCGCCGTCGGTGGCCCGGTACTGCGTGTCTGTCGAGATGGCGCCGGAGGCGGTGACACGGGCTCGCGAGGCAGTGACCGAGGGCCTGGCCGAGGTCGGCGTCGTGGCGGGTTCCGCGTTTGCCGACGCGGTGCTGCTCGTGGTCAGTGAACTGGTCGCGAACGTGCTGCGGCACGCGCCGCGCTGCCCGGTCGCCGACGTGGAGCTCACGGTCGGAGCGGGGCATCTCGTCGTGGGCGTCGCTGACGCCGAACCCCGGCTTCCCCTCCTGGGACCCGGTGAGATGGGTACGGGGCTGCGCTTGGTGGCCGAGTTGGCCGCCGAGTACGAGGGCGGCATCGGCGCGAAACTGACCGTCGACCGTGAAGGCAAGGTCGTCCTGGTCCGGTTCCGTATGCCGTCGTAGCAATCGGTTCCATCGATGGAAGTCCGTGGAGATCGCAGGATGAAGGGAGACGGCACGTGAGTGACCAGACGGCCCACCGGCCGAAGGGCAAGAAGAAAGCCAAGGCCAGAGACCGGGACGGTTGGATCGAGCGCGGGGTCATGATCCGGGCGGGCTTCTACATCTTCGGTACACACATCATCGCCGGATGGGTGATGCTGCTCTTCTACCTCGGCCAGCACAAGTAGCCGAGGAACCGACCGGCACAAGAGACGATCACCCAATGGCGGGGCAGGATGACCCTTGCGTCCATCTTTGTACGGATGTGGCCATGTTGTTCAACGGGGAACGGTGAGACGGCACTGTGGCGGGAGGGCATCGGACCCGTGACCCTGTACGGAGAGGAACCATGACGGCTGTCGAACCATCGCGGAGCCGCCTCGTCCCCATGGACCCGGTAGAGGCACTGGCCCTGTTGGCCGAGGCGCCGTTCGGCCGCGTGGTCTTCTCCCACCAGGCGCTGCCAGCGATTCGCCCCGTCAACCACCTCGTTGAAGCAAGCGGCGACATCGTCATCCGTACCCACACCGGGATGGCGCTGCTCGGCCGTGACGCGCTGTCGGCGGTCGTGGCGTACGAGGCAGACGATCTCGACCCCGTCACGCGGACCGGCTGGAGTGTGGTGGTCACCGGCACCGCGTCCCCGGTCTCCGATCCCGCCGAACTGGCCCGCTACCAGGCCGCGCTCACGTCCTGGGTGGAGGCGGACATGGAGCATGTGGTGCGGATCCGGGCCGACCTCGTGACCGGCTACCGGCTGGTGCGCGGCGAAACAGGCTCCTGAACGGTCACATGGTCACAGGTCGTTGCCCGCGTAGGAGAGATTGAAGCTCTTGTTGGTCAGCGGGAAGTCGGGGACGATCGTGCCGTTCAACGCGACCGGCAGCGCGGGCCAGTTGAAGAACGACGGGTCAACCGGCTTGACCCGCTTGAGGGTGTTGTCGGCGGCGAGTTCGACGCGGGTGGCGATGGTGCCGCGCCAGCCCTCGACGAGACCGACACCGCTGCGGGGACCCTCCCCGGGAGTGGCGGCGTGCCCGAGCACCACGCCGCTCTCCGCACAGTCGAGGAGTTCCCGGATCAGCGTGAGTGCTGTGTCGATCTCCTCGGCGCGGACGATGAAGCGGGCCAGGACGTCGCCGCTGGTGTGCACGGGGACTTCGGCCGGTTGCCCGTGCGGGGCGAAGGGGTGGGCGATGCGGGCGTCCTGGGCGAGGCCGCTGGCGCGGGCGACGTAGCCCAGGCAGCCGATGTCGCGGGCGGCTTCGGCGGGCAGGATCGCGGTGCCGGTGAAGCGGTCATGGACGGTGGAGTGGCCCAGCGCCAGTCTGACGATCTCGTGGATGTCGTCGCCGATCGCCTCCAACTGGGTGCGGCTGGGCAGGTGGTGCAGGGCGCTGCCGCCGGGGACGACGCCGCCGCGCAGCAACCGGTGCCCGGTCACCGTGTGGTTGAGACGCAGGAGGCGTTCGCGCACCCGCTGGGCGTGGGCGTTGAGGATGCCGTGTCCGACGTCGTTGCAGAGCATGCCGAGGTCGGCGACGTGGTTGTGGAGGCGTTCGAGTTCGAGGAGTAGGGCGCGGGCGCACTGGGCCTGTTCGGGGACGGCCGTGCCGGTGGCCTCCTCGACGGCGAGGCAGTAGGCGAGGGCGTGGCCGACGGCGGTGTCGCCGCTGATGCGCTCGGCCAGCGGCAGCCCGCCCACGATACTGCGGCCCTGGAAGAGCTTCTCGATGCCCTTGTGCACGAACCAGAGGCGGGCCTTGAGTTTGAGGATGGTCTCGCCGACGACGGAGAACCGGAAGTGGCCGGGTTCGATGATCCCGGCGTGCACGGGGCCGACGGGGATCTCGTAGACGCCGTCGCCCGTGACCTCAAGGAAGGGGTAGGGCCCTTCCTGTTCGCCGAAGGCGGGCGGGTTGCCGGCGTCGGGATGCATCGGGTACCAGCCGCGCGGCCAGTGGAAGTGGCGTACCAGGCGGCGCGGTTGCGGGTGGTCGAGGGGGACGATGCCGTGCAGGTCGTGCATCTCGCGTTCGAACCGGCCGGCGGGAAAGGAGAGATGGGCCAGGCTGGGCATCTCGGGGCGGGCCGGGTCGAGGCGCACGTGGAGTTCGATGCGGGTGTCGGGCGGCCCGGAGACGAAGAGGTGGACGAGACGTACGGCGTCTGCGTCGTGGTGGGCGGCGATCAGGGCGAGACGATGTCCGTCGCGCAGCAGCGACTCGGCCCGCTTGGGCAGTTCGGCGGCGGGGACGTCCTGCACGGTGCGCATCGGTCAGGGCCTTTCGATGACGGCGGCGGCCTGGGTGAGCAGGTCGCCCAGCGGGCCGGTGGCGATGCCGATGGCGGCGCAGGCCATGAGGCCGAGAACCAGCGGCCACAGGGCGGATGGGCTTTCCCCGGATGGCTCCGCGGGGCCGAGCAGCATCCGCGCCGTGCGGGTGGCCAGCGCCGCGAAGGCGATCAGGACCAGCAGGAGGGCGGCGGCCGTGACCCAGCCCAGCCCGGCTCCGGCGGCGAATCCGGCGCGGGCGATGCCCAGTTCGGAGGCGAAGAGGCTGAACGGCGGGAACCCCAGCAGCGCCACCACTGCCAGCCCGAACAACGCGCCCAGCCAGGGTGATTGGGCGAGCAGCCCACGGACGCGTCCGATCTTCGACGTGCCCCGTAGCCGCAGGATGCGGCCCGACGCGCAGAACGCGGTGCCCTTGGCCAGGCCGTGCCCGGCGATGTGCAGCAGGCCGGCCGCCAGGGCGAGCGGGCTCCCGATCGCCGCGGCGAGGGCGATCAGGCTCATGTGCTCCATGCTGGAGTAGGCCAGCATCCGCTTGTAGTCCCGTTGGGCCAGCAGCAGGCCCGCGGCGAGCGCCAGTGTGAGCAGCGCGATGCCGGCCAGCAGGACGCGGGTGAAGCCCGCACCCAGGGCGGCATCGGCGATGACGCGGTAGCGCAGGATCGCGGCCAAGGCGACCGCCAGCAGCACCCCGGACATCAGCGCGGAAACCGGGGCCGGGGCCTGGCTGTGCGCGTCGGGCAGCCAGGCGTGCAGCGGCACCAGGCCCGCCTTGGCGCCGTATCCGAGGATCACCAGGCTGATGCCGAGCCGGGTGACCGCCGGGTCGAGCCGGTCCGCACGGGCCACCAGAGTGGGCCAGTCCAGCGCCCACGCCTCGGAGATTCCGGCCTGCCGGGCCGCGTAATAGAGGAGCACGGTGCCCAGGAAGGCGAGCGCGATGCCGGCCGAGCAGATCACCACGTACTTCCACGCGGCCTCGACGGAGGTGCGGGTGCGGCGGTGGCCGACGAGGAACGCTGTGACGACGGTGGTCGCCTCGATGGCCACCCACAGCACGCCGAGGTTCGCGCTCACCACGGCCAGGCACATCGCGCCGAGGAACGTCTGGACCAGCATGTGGTAGCGCCACACGGTCCACGCCGTCGCGCTCCCGGCGGCCCGCTCCGCCGCCAGATGTGCGGGCGCCGAGGCACAGGCGATGAAGGCGACGGCGCCGACGACCAGCAGCATCCAGGCCGTCAGCGCGTCGGCACGCAGCAGTCCGGAGTACGCGGACACGGACCCGCCGTCGACGCGATCCGCGGCCAGCAGTGCCGCGCAGGTGAGGATCACCGTCGGGGAGGCCACTGCGGCCCAGTCGGACGGGTGGCGTGCCCGCTCCGAGGAGGCAACAGCCGACTCCCCGGGTGGGGAGGGGTCTGCCCCTTTTCCCCTGGGCGGGATGCTCGTGGCGCCTTGGACAGTGACCGGAGCGGCTTTCTCCGCATGTTGTGGACGGCTCCTTTCCGCCCGCCGTACCGTCGGCAGCCCGCGGGGCAGCTCACGCCTGGCGAACCCGGTGAGCGCGTACCCGGCGGCCACGACCAGCGGTACGGCGGCGGGCGCGGTGAGGAACAGCGCGGTGGCGGCGGTCATCAGTCGTGCAGCTCCCGCAGGTCGTCGATGTCGGTGGTGCCGAACGCCTCCCGCACCCGCACGGTGAGTACCTGCAGGACCAGGACGGCGAGCAGCACGTCGAAGGAGACTCCGAGTTCGACGATCAGCGGCACCCCGGAGGCGGCCAGGAAGGCGGTCGCGGTGATGCCGTTGTCCAGCAGCAGGAAGCCGACCACCTGGGCCAGCGCGCGGCGCCGGGTGACCAGGACGAAGAAGCCGATCAGCACGACGGCCAGGCCGACCGGCAGCGCGCGGGTGGCGGGAGTCGGATCCAGTTCGACCAGAGGGCGGGCGACGGCGTAGGCGAGAAGGGTCAGCGCGGCGGCGGTCAGCAGTGAGGCGGCGACGTTGACCAGCGGCTGGGTCTCGCGTGCCTCCTCGCTCCAGCCGTGTCCGCCGGGCCCGCCGTCCCGCTCGGCGACGAACGATCTGAGGGCGCGGCGGATCAGGTACGGCAGCAGGCCGGCCCGCAGCACCCCGATCCCCACCGCCACCACGATCAGGCCCCACCGGTTCTCGTGCAGTCCCAGCAGTAGGGCGATCGCCGCGAGTGCGACGCCCTGGAGGGCGAAGAGCCGGACGATCGCGGCGAGTTCGCGCCGCCACAACACGACCACGGCGGCCAGCAGGAACGCCCCGCAGGCCAGGTCGAGCAGCTGGGTGAACAGACCCTCGCTCATCACTGTCCCCCTTCTCCGCCGAGGAAGTACGAGGCCGTCACCGCGAGCAGCGCCAGCAGGAAGGAACCGGCGAGGAGTTCGGGCACGCGGAACAGCCGGAGCTTGGCCCAGAACACCTCGGCCGCCGCCAGCGCCATCCCCAGCGCCATCACCTTGAGCACGACGAGCACCAGAGCAAGCAGCACGGCCGCGAGTGAGGCAGTGGCGGCGATCCCCCATGGGGCGAACAGCGAGGCCAGCAGGCCCAGCAGCACGGTCAGTCGCACCTGGGCGCCGAACTCGACCAACGCCAGATCCGGGCCCGCGTACTCCAGGACCATGGCCTCGTGGACCATGGTCAGCTCCAGGTGGGTCGAGGGATTGTCCACCGGCAGCCGGCCGCTCTCGGCCAGCACCGCCACCGCGAGCGCGGCAATCGCCAGCAGCCCGGCCGGGGAGGTGAGGCGGGCGGGCTGGTCGGCGGCGCCGGCGACGATGACGGGCAGGTTGGTCGACCCGGCCGGTATCGACAGCGCGAACACCGCCATCAGGATGGTCGGCTCGACCAGTGCGGCGATGGTCATCTCCCGGGAGGCGCCCATGCCGCCGAACGCGGTGCCGGTGTCCAGGCCCGCGAGCGCCAGCGCCATCGTGCCCAGCGCCAGCAGCGCCACCACCACGATCAGGTCCGCCCGGCCCCGCACCGGCGTGTCGGTGGAGATCAGCGGCACCAGTACGGCAAGCACCAGCGAGGTGGCCACCAGCACCAGTGGCGCCCACCTGAACGCCGGCCCGGTGCCGACCGGCGTGATCGGTTCCTTGCGCAGCAGTTTGCGCACGTCACGCCACGGCTGCAGCACCCCGGGCCCGGCCCGGCCCTCCAGGCGTGCCCGGGTCTGCCGCATCAGACCGGTCAGCAGGGGTGCGCCTGCCGCCACCGCGCCCATCTGGAGGGCGATCGCCGCGTATCCGACCGTGTTCACCAGCCCACCACCAACACCACCAGCAGAGCTACCAGCCCGAAGAAGCCGTAGCCGAGATAGACGTGCACGCTGCCGCCCGCCAGTCGGCGCGCCGACTGCCCGGCGGCAGCCAGCAGACCGAGGACCGGCCGGTAGAGGCGGTGCTCGATCCGGTCGGGCACCCGGTTGCGGAAGGCCACCCGCTCCACGAGATACGCCGACTCGCGCACCGGCGTGACGTCCACGTCCTGCTCCGGGGCGAGCACGTCGTCGAAGACCCGCTGCAGCGGCTCGGCGAACGAGGTGGCCGTGTAGGCCATGCGCGGCGTCGGCGCCCCGCCCCCGCAGTCCCACAACCTGGCCCGCGTACGCCGCCGCCGGTGCCGCGACGCCCACCGCACGGTCGCCATGACCGCGCCCAGCGCCACCACCAGTGCCGCGAGGATCCACAGAGGGGAGAGCACGGCGGACACCTCGTCCAGGCGCACCCGCAGCCCGCCGCCCGTGACCGGCCGTGTCCCGGTGTGCCCGGCCGCCTCCACCGCGCGGTCCAGGCCGTCGGCCAGCAGCCCCGGCACCAGGGCCAGGGCCGCGCACAGGGCGGCGAGCAGGCCCATCCCGGCCAGCATGAGCCGCGGCGACTCCTCGGCCACTGCGGCCTGTTCGCCGCGCGGCCGGGCGAAGAAGCCCACGCCGAGCGCCTTGACGAACACCGCCGCCGCAAGCCCCGCCGACAGCGCGATCACCGCCACCGCCAGCGGAAGCACGATCGCCGTGGTCACGCCGGGCACGGCCAGCCCGTGGATCATCGACTGCAGCATCAGCCACTCGCTGATGAACCCGTTCCCGGGCGGCAGCGCCACCGCGCCCAGCGCACCGACCGCGAACAGTCCCGCCGTGACCGGCATCCGCGCCCGCAGCCCGCCCAGCAGATCCAGGTTCCGCTCGCCGACCGCGCGCAGCACCGAACCCGCCGCGGTGAACAGCAGGGCCTTGAACGCCGCGTGGTTGACCACGTGCAGCAGCGCGGCCGCCAGCGCCAGAGCGGCCAGTGCGTCGTTCCCGGCGTGGGCGAACAGCCCGGCCGCGCCCACGCCGAGCACCACGAGACCCATGTTCTCGCTGGTCGAGTAGGCCAGCAGCCGCTTCAGGTCCGAGGCCATGGCGGCCTGCAGGATCCCGTAGACCGCTGACAGTCCGCCCATGGCCATCACCAGCAGCCACCACCAGGCCGGTCCCCCGCCCAGCAGATCGAAGCCGACGCGAACGAGGCCGTAGATCCCGAGGTTGACCATGGCCGCGCTCATCAACGCCGAGACGGCGCTGGGCGCTTCGGGGTGCGCGCGGGGCAGCCAGGCGTGCAGCGGCACCAGGCCCGCCTTCGACGTGAACGCCACCGCCGTCAGCACGAAGACGAGCCCGCGCACGGTCGGCGACATGCCCGCCATGCCGGTACGCAGGGCGGCGAAAGTCTCACCCCCGGCCTGAGCGGCGTACACGGACAGTCCCGCGAGCAGCAGGACGAGCCCCAGGTGGGTCATCACCGCGTACCAGAGTGCCGCTTCCCGTACGGCGGGCCGGGCGCGGTGCTCGGCCAGGACGAGCAGCAGCGAGGTGAGCGCCATCAGCTCCCACAGCAGCAGGAACGTCGACACCGAGGCCGCTGTCGGCACCGTCAGCAGGGTCAGTGCGAACAGCGGCAGGGCCGCCTGCCCGCCCCGCGAGCCGAGGCCGTGCGGGCCGTGCCCGGCCACATAGCCGATGCCGTAGACGGCCACCGCCGCCACCACGGCTCCGGCGACCGCCATGAACAGTCCGGACAGGGCGTCCACCTCGAAGTGCGCCCCGGCCAGCGGGAGCAGCCCGGATACCTGGGCCGACCAGCGGCTTCCGCCCAGTGCAGCCACACCCGCCGTGCCACCGGCCACCCCCACACCCGCCGTCAACATCCCCGCCACCCCGCCGCGCACCCGCTGCGGCAGGACCAGCAAGGCCGCCCCACCCGCCACGCCGAGTCCGGTGGCCGTCGCGAGGGCGGCCGGGATCGTGCTCACCGGCCGGTCACCCTCCGCAGCGCCGCCACGATCTCGTCCGGCCGAGGCGGACATCCGGGCACCGCCAGATCCACCGGAACGACATCGCAGACGGCGCCCTCGACGCCGTAGCCACCCGCGAACTCACCGCAGTTGATCGCGCAGTCGCCGACCGCGACCACCAGCCGTGGCTCGGGCATCGCGGCGACCGTGCGCCGCAGCGGCTCGGCCATGTTCCGGGTCACCGGCCCGGTCACCAGCGCCACGTCAGCGTGCCGGGGCGAGGCCACCAGCCGGGCCCCGTACCGCTCGGCGTCGTAGACCGGATTGAAGGCGCCGGCGATCTCGATCTCACAGCCGTTGCAGGAGCCGGCGTCCACGCAGCGCACCTGCACCGAGCCGCCGAACTCCTTGGCTGCGGGCGGCTGTTCGCCCTCCGGCCTGGGTGGGGCGGGCTCGGCCACCCGCCCGGTGTCGTGGATCTTGCGCAGCAGACTCATTGACCGCCCCTCTCCCGTCGCTGGTGAGGACTTGCTTCCCGCAGGTGGCTAACGGGTTCTCCCGAAGCCGGAGTTACGTCACTTTTCCCATGTCTTGCAAAGTTCGCGTAGAATTGTCAGTTCTCGACGGGCCGGGATCCGCAGGGTCAAGGCGGCCGCCTCCCGCACCACAGAGCGCTGTCAACTCCCGGGAGACGGCCACCGCTTGGGAGCCGTCGCTAGGACGGCGGTTTCGCCTCCGTCTGGGCGGCCCGCAGATCGGCGAGCAGTTCGGCCTGCCCGGCCAGCACCCCGGACAGGATGGTGCGGGCAACCCTGAGCAGCTCGGCGATGTGCGGGCTGGTCAGCGAGTAGTACACGGTCGAGCCCTCCTTGCGGGTCACCACCAGGTTCGCCCGGCGCAGCACCGCGAGCTGCTGCGACAGGTGCGCCGGCTCGATGCCCACCTCGGGCAGCATCTCCGCCACCGCGTGCTCGCGCTCGCTCAGCAGCTCCAGCACCCGGATGCGGGCCGGGTGGCCGATCGTCTTGAAGAACTCGGCCTTCAGTTGGTACAGCGGCGTGCTCATCGTGCCGTCGCCTCCCCGGGACAGCAGTCCGGCCGCACCGGCCGGTCCTCGGCCCATCGCATCCACCTACTCGTCAACAACATGGGACCCATCCTCACGTGCGGCGACGGCCACGCCGAATCCGCGCACGAGAACCGGACCACCCGAAACCAGCAGTGACGACCTCAACAATTGCTAAGATTAGCAAGTTCATACGTGATGTGAGGGAGGCTTGCGTGAGAATCATCCCGCTGCGCGGCCCCGGGGTCGCCTGGTACAAGTGCCCCGCATGCCGCCTGAGGTGCCGCCCCAACGCCATCGGCGCGGACGGCGTCTGCCCACGGTGCGGGTATTCCCACATGATGCGGCTGTCCTTCGCCGTCGGCCGGGCCACGGCGTCCGCACCGCCCGGCGACCGGAACTGACCACAGGCGGAACAGGAGTTGGGTGAGGAGGCAGGGAATGGGTGTCTGGGCGGGGCAGAGCGGGAGTGGGATCCGTTTCGAGTGGGGGCCTGCTGGAGCGGGCCGCCTCAGCGCGGAGGTCGGTTGTCTGGTCGTCGTGGACGTGCTGTCCTTCACCACGGCGGTGAGCGTCGCCGTCCAACAGGGCATCCGGGTCCTGCCGTTCTGGCTTCCGGAGGGTCCCACCGCCCCGGTCGAGCGGGCCGCGGCACAGAAGGCCGCCACCGTTTACGCCCGGCAGTGTGGTGCGCGGCTGGCAGTTGCCCGCCGCGCCGTCACTCCGGACAGTCCCTGGTCGCTGTCCCCGGCCCATCTGCGTGCCGCCCCGTTGGTGGAGCGCCTGGTGCTGCCGTCCTCGAACAGTGCGGCCATCGCGGCAGCCGCACCGCCGAAAGTGCCGGTGATCGCCGCCTGTCTGCGTAACCTCACCGCGGTCGGCGGCTGGCTCATGGCCCACGGCTACGGCACCCCCGAGCATCCGGTGGCCGTGATCGCCGCAGGTGAGCGATGGCCGGACGGCAGCCTGCGCCCCTCACTGGAGGACCTGCTCTGCGCCGGCGCCCTCATCCGCGACCTGCACGCCCAAGGCGCGGGACCGCTGTCCGCCGAGGCGACGGCCGCAAAGGCGGCCTACGAGGGCACCGCCGACCTCACCCACGCGGTCGCCGCCAGCACCTCCGGCCGGGAGCTGGCCGCGACGGGCTTCGCCGCGGACGTGGCCGTCGCCACAGAGGAAGACACCTGCGCCGTCGTCCCCGTACGGGACGGCGACGGTGCTTTTGCCCCCGGCTGAACCCAGCGGGGTCGCTCTCCCGCCTGGTCTGCGGCCTGCCAGCCCGTCGTTTGCCACTCGTGGCAGCCCTCCGCAGGCTCGCCGTGCCGTGTGTGGTGGGCGGCGAGTGCGCCGACCCTGTCGCTGTGTACGGGGACGGTCGGGCACTCTCCGCCAGGAACGAGGGAGCCGTCGGCCGGGATCGCGGCCAGATCCAGGCCGCGGCCCGCCACCGCGAGACGCCCGCGTGCCCTCGGTGATCGCCGTCTGCCCCTCGGCCGACCAACTGCGCAGCTCGGTCAGATCGGCGATGACCGGACCGCTCCCGCGTCCCACCACCCAGCCGGTGGCACCGGCGAAGCTGTGGACGGCGTCCGGGCCCAGGCACCCGGAGACGGACAGGATGCCGAGATCCTGCTCGACGGTGTCGAGCCCCTCGACGGTCGAGGTCGTCAACTTCCTTGCGCGGTAAGCCTGTGCCCTTCAGAGGGGGAGCGTGATCCAGATGCTCTTGCCCTTGCCGTCGGCGTCGCCCCGGACGACCGCGGAGCCGCCCAGTCCGAGGGTGAGCTCCATGACGGTGGCCAGGCCGCTGCCGCCGGCATCGGTGACCGCGCCGTACAGCGGCGGCTGGTAGGGGTGGCGGTCGTGCACGGCGAAGGCCAGACAGCCTTCGCCCGCCGCGTAGATGACGGTCATCTGCGGGGAGAGCATCGCGGCGTGCCGGACACTGTTGGTGACCAGTTCGCTCAGGATCAGCAGAGCGGGGCCGACGGTGGGATGGCGCGCGCTTATGCCCCACTCGACCAGGGCCTGCTCGGCGGTCTCCCGGGCCGTGCGCACCGCGGACGGCATCGTGGGCAGCGTCAGCACATGCCGGTGGGGCAGGGCTTCCAGCCGGGTGGACATCAACTCTCCGTCCCGCGGGCCAGCCGGAAGCCGGAGACGGTCTGAGGGTGTACGCGGACGATCGTGTCGTGGGGGCCGTACGTCCAGCCGGTGAGCGTACGGCGGTAGTGGGCGGCCTCGTTCGGATCGGTGATCACCTCGGCGGGCCCGGCCACCGTCACCGTCCAGCCCGTGCCGGTCGCGACACGCACCTCGTCCACCTGGTACGTCGCCGTCAGCGGGACCGCTGCCGCCTGTACCGGAGTTCGCACCACCAGACGGCCGTACTCCCACGTATGCCGGCCGGGCCGGATGACGGTCAGGTCCCGCTGCGTGTACACCAGCCGCCCCAGCGCGCTGCCCTCCAGCAGCCACAGGGCCTCCGCGCCGGAGATCTCAACCATGCGCAGCGATGCGGGCGGTGTGCTCATCCGACGGTTTCCTCTGTTTCCTCACTGACGGACCGGGACCTCTGGGCGGGCAGCGGAGGCATCACACCGGCACACTCCAGATAAGCGCGCGCACCCTGGATCGCTTCCGGCGTGGTGGCGTACTCGCGCCCCTCCAAGCGCAGCAGTTCCAGCGCACCGACGGAATCCAGGACCTGACGCTGGCCTTCGCGTATCCCGGACGTCATGACGACGATGCCGCGCCGGTTCAGCTTCTCCACCACGTCCTTGAGGACCAGGGCGCCGGTGGCGTCGATGGTGGTGACCCGGGACATACGCAGGATGATCACGCGGACGTCGGCGACCTCGGCCAGCTCCAGCAGGAAGCGGTGGGCGGCGGCGAAGAACAACGGCCCGTCGATCCGGTAGGCCACGATGTGCTCGGCCAGCAGCGCGTGCTCCTCCACGCTGTGGTCACCGCGGTCGAGCGGGACCTCTTCGAGGCGGGCCTGCCTGGCGACCGCACGCAGGGCCAGGGCCCCCGCGACGACCAGACCGATGATCACGGCGTACACCAGGTCGAGGGCGAGCGTCGCGGCGGCGGTGAGGACGAGGATCAGCGCGTCGGAGCGAGTGGCCTTGGCCATCGCCTTGAGCGAGCCGACCTCGACCATGCGGATGGCTGTGGCCAGCAGCACACCGGCGAGCGCGGCGAGCGGGATCCTGGAGACGAGGGGCGCGGCCGCGAAGACGATCACCGCGAGGACCGCGGCGTGGACGAGAGAGGCGAGCCGGGAACTCGCGCCGGTGCGGACGTTGACCGCGGTCCGGGCGATCGCGCCGGTCGCCGGAACACCGCCGAACAACGGGGCCGCGATGTTGGCCAGCCCCTGGCCGAACAACTCCCGGTCGGGGTCGTGCTTCTGGCCGACCGTCATGCCGTCGGCGACCGAGGCCGACAACAGCGACTCCAGAGCGGCCAGCGCAGCCACTGCGACCGCCGGGGCGAGCAAAGTACCGAGCGAGCCGAGGTCGAGGAAGGAGAGGGAGGGCGCAGGCAGGCCGGACGGCAGGTCACCGATCGGCTTGGCCGCATCCAGGCCGGCGAGCTGCGCCACGGTCGTCGCCGCGATCACCGCGAGGATGGAAAAGGGGATCGTGGGCCGCCAGCGGGCCCCGATCAGCATGACGGCGGCGACCGCCACGGCGAAGGCCGAGGCAGTCCAGTTCGGGTGCTGCGCGAACTCCTGAAGCGCGTGCCAGGTCACCACCAGGACGCGGTCACCCTCGGGCTTGGGTACGCCCAGGGCGTTCGGGATCTGCTGCAGTGCGATCACGCAGGCGATGCCGAGGGTGAAGCCCTCGACGACGGGGGCGGGCACGTACTGCATGTACTTGCCGGCCTTCAGCACCGCCAGCGTGACGAGCATGACGCCGGCCATCAGCCCGACGGTCAGCACCCCGCCCGGCCCGTACTCGGCGACGATCGGCACCAGCACCACCGTCATCGCACCGGTCGGCCCGGACACCTGCAGATTCGACCCGCCGAAGAGCGCGGCGAGCGCACCGGCGATGACCGCGGTCGCCAGCCCGGCCTCGGCGCCGAGGCCGGAGGAGACGCCGAAGCCGAGCGCGAGCGGCAGCGCGACGATCGCCACGGTGAGACCGGCCAGCAGATCCCGGCGCGGATCCCGGTGCATCTCCGTCAGATCGGCACGGCCGGGCAGCAGCGAAGTGAACCGGGCCCCGGCCCGACCGAAGAAGATCCTCATCGCGCGACGGCCTCGGCGTCCCGCAGCTCGGCCAGCAACTCGTTCTGCCCGGTGAGCATCTCGGTCAGAATCCGGCGCGCGGCCCCCATCAGGTCCGCGACGTCTCCGCTCGCCAGCGCGTACACCACCGTCGATCCCTCGCGCTTCGAGCTGACGATGCCCGAGCGGCGCAGCACCGCAAGCTGCTGCGACAGGCTGGAGGGCTCCACCTCGATCGCGGCCAGCAGGTTCCGTACCGGCGTCGGCCCGTCCTGCAACAGCTCCAGCACCCGTATGCGTACGGGATGCCCCAGCATCCGGAAGAACTCGGCCTTGGCCTGATACAGCGGAACGGACACGGATTCCTCGGCTTCCCGACAGCGCCCCACCCGGAGCAGACATGAAGGCTGTGCCCGCGGCTACCGCGACGGATACAGCCGACACAGCATCTAATGAATTGCGAAGTTTTGCAATTCAGCATCCCGTTGCAGCCTGAGTGATTGCCCTATGAGCATGACGGCAGGCCGGGCAGCGGGGGCGGCTGTCGGTCGGGGAGTGGGCCGGTCGCCCCTCGCCAGTCGCGGATCAGGCTTTCTTGACCACGCTGGACTTGAGCTGCATCGCCCCGAAACTGTCGATCTTGCAGTCGATGTCGTGGCCGTCGACACCGTCGACGAGTCGGATGCCGCGCACCTTGGTGCCGGCCTTGATGCCCGAGGGGCTGCCCTTGACCTTGAGCGCCTTGACGACGACCACGGTGTCGCCGTCCTGCAACACGTTGCCGACCGCGTCCTTGACAACCCGCTCCCCAGCGGCGTCACCGCCCTCCGCGCCACTCTCGGCGGGAACCCATTCGTGGCCGCACTCCGGGCACACCACAAGGGCGTTCATCTCGTAGGTGTACTCACAGGAGCACTTCGGACAGGGAGGAAGATTCTCAAGCATCCCGTCAGGGTATCCGGCCCGAGCGTCTGTCCCGACGGACGAGAAAGACCACCGGTGACATCCCGGAAGCGAGGCATCCTCACTGACACGATCGGCCTGATCCTCGTTGCGACCGTCGCCGCTGCGATTCTCTCGGAGAATGCCCTGGGATACACCTCCTCGACCAGGCGAAAAACACGTACCCAACCATCACCAAGAGCTGGGTCGACACCGGCTTCAAGAAGGCCGTCGTGGAGCATGGCGCGAACCTCGGAATCGACGTCGAAGTCGTCGACAAAAACCCTGGGACCCACGGCTTTCACGTCCTGAAAAGGAGCTGGGCAGTGGAACGAAGTATGTGCACCACGAGGCGCCCTGTTTGTATCCCCGGCCGAGCCGGGAGGAACTCGGAAGGAGGTTTCTGGGCCGGATGACTTATCTGGATCCGAAAGGTGAAGGGGACAACAGCATGTCAGAGAACCAGTGACCGGGCCCAGTTGTCAGGGGCGGTGTGCTGGGCGGCCCGCGCGATATGGCGAAGACTGGATTGTTTGAAGCCCAATCTCTAGAAGATGCAAGTTCCCATCCGCCGGAAATGACAGCTGAAACCGGCGCCGCACTCTGCTCCGGCTTCGATTTTTGGCCGGAGCAGAGTGCGGCGCGATGTCCAGCGAGGACATTCAAGGAGATGAGTGGGATGCCTGTGTCGCGCTGGAACGTACGGACAGGGACGAACGTGGGATCGCCTACGGGACGCGAGTCCTATGGCGACGGAGGCCCCGTAGTAGTCGCCGGAGTCACGACCGGCCAGGGAGGACGGGAAAGCCGTTCGCATCGGGCGAAGGGGGCCAGGTGATTCGGACACCCCGACTCGGGAGGTATGCGAAATGCAGAGCGCCAAAACGGTGTTGGGTGTCCTGCGTGAACGCGGCAGGCATGGCCTGCCGTGTGATGAACTGTATCGGCAGCTGTTCAATCCGCAGTTGTATCTGCTGGCCTACGGGCGCATCTACGCCAACCATGGTGCGATGACGCCCGGGGTCACGTCAGAAACCGTGGACAGCATGTCACAGCGGAAGATCGACCGGATCATCGAGGCGATGCGCCACGAGCGTTACCGCTTTCGTCCGGTCCGGCGCGTTCATATCCCGAAGAAGAACGGGAAGACGCGTCCGCTGGGGCTGCCGACCTGGTCGGACAAACTCGTCGGTGAAGTGGTCCGCCTGTTATCGGAGGCGTACTACGAACCGACGTTCTCCGGCCGCTCTCACGGGTTTCGTCCCCGCCGTGGCTGCCATACCGCTTTGCGGGAGGTGGACCATACCTGGACCGGGACGTCCTGGTTCATCGAAGGGGACATCGCCGACTGCTTCGGCAGCCTGGACCATGAGGTCCTGCTGTCGATCCTCGGCGAGAAGATCCATGACCAGCGGTTTCTGCGGCTGGTGCGCAACATGCTGACAGCCGGATACCTGGAGGACTGGAGATGGGGCGCCACGCTCTCCGGAGCGCCGCAAGGCGGGGCGGCTTCCCCGATCCTGTCCAACATCTACCTGCACAAGCTGGATGAGTTCGTCGAGACAGTTCTGATTCCGGAGTACACCCGAGGGAAGCGCCGGGCCCGCAACCCGGCCTATCTGGAGTTGCAGAATCTGCTGGCGAAAGCCCGCCGGCGCGGCGACCGGGTACAGGCCCATGCGCTGCGTCAACGGATGGTGAGCCTGCCGAGCGCGGATCCCAACGATCCGGGATACCGCAGGCTGCGCTATATCCGCTACGCGGATGATCACCTCCTTGGTTTCACCGGACCGAAAGCCGAGGCCGAGCAGATCAAACAACGCCTGGGACAGTTCCTGCGTGATGAACTCAAGCTGGAACTGTCCCAGGAAAAGACACTGATCACTCACGCCCGCACCCGGGCAGCGAGGTTTCTCGGCTACGAGATCACGACCCAGCACAACGACACGAAGAAGACCGGCCGTTACCGTCGGGTCAACGGCCAGGTAGCACTCCGTGTCCCACAGGACGTGATCAAAGCCAAGTGCGCCCCCTATACCGATCGCGGAAAACCCGCGAAGAAGACGGCCCTGCTCAACAGCAGCCATCACGCGATCGTGGCGACCTTCGGGACCGTTTATCGGGGCGTTGTTCAGTACTACCTGCTTGCCGGAGATGTCTTCCGGCTGCATCGGCTGCAATGGGTCATGGAGACTTCTATGCTCCAGACTCTTGCAGCCAAGCACCGCTCGTCCGTGTCGAAGATGGCCGCCAAGCACAAGGCCAGAATCGACACCCCCAATGGGCCCCGAGTCTGTTTCGAGGCCCGAATCGAGCGGAAGAACAGGACGCCACTGGTGGCCCGGTTCGGCGGGATTCCCCTCCAACGGCAGCGGGCGGCGGAACTCGCCGATCGTGAGCCTGTCCGGGTGGACTACCCGCAGAAGGAACTCATTGCGAGACTCCTGGCGGATACCTGCGAGATCTACGGAAGCAAGGGCAACGTGCAAGTGCACCACGTCCGCGCTCTCGCCAACCTCGCACATGCCGGATGGCAGCCTTCCGACTGGGCGCGCGTCATGCTCCATCGACGCCGCAAAACAGTCGTGGCCTGCGACATCTGCCACGACCGTATCCATTCGGAACGGCCAGCCAGACCATTCACGCAGTAGTCACTGGAGAGCCGGATGACCGGGAAACCGTCATGTCCGGTTCGGCGAGAGGCCGCGCGGAACAGGACTCGCCCTCACGGCGAGCACCTCGCCGCGCGGCCGACCCAACCGGTTGGATCATGATGCACCGCCGCCTCGCCCGCGACTACGAGACCCTCACCGCCAGCTCCGTATGATCCACGTCGCATCGATCGACAACCTCGCCAAACGCATAACGGACGAGACCACGCCAACCTGGCGAGGAACTTACAAGGACTTAAAAGGCAATTCGACTAAATCAAATGCCCTCTGAAAAGGGGCGGTGATCTTGACGCTCACTGTCCCTCTTTTGTGCCGACTGAAAATCCTCGCCACAAGGCACTAACGCCGCACCCTCGGCATCCCCAGCCCGATCCACGAGATGATCTCCCGCTGGATCTCGTTGTTGCCGCCCCCGAAGGTGAAGATCACCGCTGAGCGGTAGCCGCGTTCCAGTTCGCCGTGGAGTATCTCGCCGGCCGAGCCCTCCTTCAGCGCGCCGGGGGCGGCGACGATCTCCAGGAGCCAGGCGTAGGCCTCGCGGCGGGCCTCGGAGCCGTACACCTTGACGGCGGAGGCGTCCTGGGGGGTGAGGGTGCCCTCCTGGACGGCGTTCACCATCTGCCAGTTGAGGAGTTTCATCGCGTCGAGCCTGGTGTGGATCTGGGCGAGGCGGCGGCGGACCCACGGGAGGTCGACGACGCGGCGGCCGTCGGCGAGTTTCGTCTCCATCGCCCAGCGCTGTACGTCGTGCAGGGAGCGGATGGCCATCGTGCCGTGGGCGGCGAGGGTGACGCGCTCGTGGTTGAGCTGGTTGGTGATCAGCCGCCAGCCCTGGTTCTCCTCGCCGACGCGGTGGGCGACGGGGACGCGGACGTTCTCGTAGTAGCTGGCGGTGGTGTCGTGCGAGGCGAGGGTGCGGATGAGGGTGCAGGAGTAGCCGGGGTCGGTGGTCGGCATGAGGAGCATGGTGATGCCCTTGTGCGGCGGGGCGTCCGGGTCCGTACGCACGGCCAGCCACACCCAGTCAGCGGTGTCCCCGTTGGTCGTCCAGATCTTCTGGCCGTTGACGACGTAGTCGTCGCCGTCCCGCACGGCGCGCGTCTTCAGGGCGGCCAGGTCGGTGCCCGCCTCCGGCTCGCTGTAGCCGATCGCGAAGTCGATCTCGCCGGCGAGGATCTTCGGCAGGAAGTAGGCCTTCTGCTCCTCGCTGCCGTACCGCATGATCGTCGGGCCGACGGTGTTGAGTGCCATCAGCGGCAGCGGTACGCCAGCCTGGGCGGCCTCGTCGAAGAAGATGAACTGTTCCATCGGGGACAGCCCTCGCCCCCCGTACTCCTGCGGCCAGCCGACGCCGAGCCAGCCGTCGCCGCCGAGACGGCGGATGGTCTCGCGGTAGAAGCGCTTCTGGGCCACGTGGTCGCTGAAGCGCGAGTAGGCCCGGTCCGGCACCAACTCGGCGAAGTAGGCGCGCAGTTCGGTGCGCAGCTGCTGCTGCTCGGGCGTGTATTCGAGATGCACGGCGCCTCCTGCTGGCTCCCCAAGGCCGGACCTGTCGGCGCACACGGTAGAACGTGTTCCAGAAATTGGGAATGGCGGTGCGGGTACCGGTGCACACATGCCGGAGGGGGTCCCGGACATCCGGGACCCCCTCGGGGCAGTGCCGCGATCCGGTCAGTGCGCCACGGGAGTCGCCTGTGGCTCGGCACCGCTCGCGCCGACGGCCGCTGCCGTCCTCGGAACGAGCAGTCGTTCCGCCAGCAGTCCGAAGACCAGGCCGAACGCGGTCCACATCGTCGCCTGGATGGCGAGCGTGGCCACCCGGTACTTCCACAGCAGGCTCGCGGAGAAGCCCGCCGGGACCTCGTTGGTGAACGACGGCAGGAAGGCGTACGCCAGTCCGACGACCACGACGAAGAAGGCGACCGCGGCGAGGGTCGCGTTCCAGTTGCCCAGGCGCGGCGCGAGGCGCTTGCCCAGGATCACCGCGCCGACGGCCAACAGCACGCTCAGCGCGACCATCAGGAAGAACAGCGCGGTGCGCTGGTTGAGAGTGTCGGGGTCGCCGACGGCGGGCGGGTTGGCCGGGTACTTGAGGAACGGCACGACGTACACGGCGAGCAGTCCGGCCCCGGCGAGGAGCAGCGCGGTCGCGCGCGGTCCGAAGCGGCCGATCCGGCCGAGCGCGAAGCAGTACGCGAGGGCCGCGATACCGCCGAACGCGACGCCGTAGACGAGGACGCCGGTCCCCAGACCCACGGTGGACTGCAACGCACGGGAGACGAGCGCCTGTTCGGCATGCCCGTGGGCCTCGTGCATCTCCTCGAACGCGATCGCGTCGTCGACGAGCGGCTCGGCGAAGAGGTACGCGACGACCCAGACGAGCACACCCGCGACAAGGCCCGCGAGCATGCCGCGGACCAGGAGGTTTCTGACAGTGGTGGAGTTCATGAGCTCGTACGTTTCCCCGTCGTCGTCAGTGGCAGGGGAAGCCGAGCAGGTGACGGGCGTCGTGCACCCACTCGTGCACGCCCTCGCCGGAGACCAGCGAGGTGGCGCCCTGTTCGGCGCCGACGAAGTAGAGCAGCACCAGCATCAGCACGCCGAAGAAGACCGCCCAGGGGGCGATCGCACCGATCGGCAGCTTCTCGGGTACGGCGGTGGGAACGGCGGTCGGCTGGACTGCGGACTGTGCCATGACAGGACCTCCTGGGGGAACTCGCGTCCCGTATCGGTGGTGCAGAGGACGACAGTCACGGGTCTGACTTGCCCCCGGACCGCACCGGGCGGGTGCGTACGGGGCTTACAGTGGCGCGACCGTGCCGGATTCCCACCGGCTTCCGTCGAACCGTCGTCAATATCGACGAGAAGGTACCGCGAAGCGGGGGCGCGGCCAAGGGCGCACAGGACGGCGTACAGCGCGCCGGTGCGCCGTACGCTGCCTCAAGTGCCGTACATGACAACGACATTGGGGCGGAATGAACGCGGGAGTGACCGGATGACGAGCCGAGTGATGTTGATCTCACCGGCGATCAGCGCGGCGCTGCGGGAGGCCCGTTTCGACGACGGCTGTCCCCTGGACGCGTCGGGTCTGCGGCTCGCCCGGGCGGCGGCGGGGACGCTCCCGCCGGTCTCCAGGGTGTGGGTCTCCCCCACCGCACGCTGCCGTGAGACGGCTCGGGCGCTGGGCCTCGACGCCGCTGCGGTGCCGGGCCCGGGCGGTCTGGACGTGGGCCGCTGGCGCGGCGCGACCCTGGCCGAGGTGGCGGAGAAGGAACCGGAGGCGCTGGCCCAGTGGCTGGCGGACCCTCGGTCGGCCCCGCACGGCGGTGAGCCGGTCCGCGCTCTCTGCGACCGCGTCGCGCGCTGGCTGGACGAAACGGCGGCGCAGGCCACGGGCCGGACCGTCGCGGTCGTCGAGCCGGAGGTGGTACGCGCGGCGACGGTACGGGTGCTGGGGGCGCCCGGGTCGGCGTTCTGGCGGATCGACGTTCCGCCGTTGACGGCAACGGAGTTGACCGGCCGGGCGGGACGCTGGAACGTGCGGGTGGGCGGGCAGCTCGGGGCGTCGCACGAGGAGTCGGGCGGGACGCCGCACCAGGGGCAGGGAGCGGCGCGGGCGTGAACCCGCGGGTTCACGAAACGCCGTGTCTCACCCGCCGACGCGCCCCGAGTCCGGCACCTGAAGCGTCCACGCGAAGTCCGTGCACGCCTGTGCGCACTCCCGGCACGCCTTCGCCGCGTCCTCGCCACCGGGGTGTTCGTCGAAGGCCTGGGCGGTTTCCAGGCAGACCGTGCTGCACCACTCCAGTTGGACCCGGAGAGCGGCCTCGTCCAGGTCCACCTGCTCGGCGAGCAGTCGGCATGTCGCGTCGCACACCTCCGCGCACAGAATGCCCTTGCGGCGCGCGAGTGCCTCGACGGCGGGCCCGTCCGGGTCCGCGAGACTCGCGCGCAGCGCACACGCCCGCGCGCACTCGGTGCACGCCTGGGCACAGACGAAACGGTCCTCCAGGAACCGGAAGAGTTCCTGTTGCGTAGTTGTAGGGGTCACGCCGATCGAGTTGCCGAAGCGCGACCCGCCAAACCTTTGATTCAGCTGTCGTAGTCGACCGTCAGCGTCTCCGACACCGGGAACGACTGGCAGGTCAGGACGTAGCCCGCGTCGACCTCCGCTGGTTCGAGGGCGTAGTTGCGGCGCATGTCCACCGCACCCGAGGTGACCAGCGCCCGGCAGGTGCCGCAGACGCCGCCCTTGCAGGCGAACGGCAGGTCCGGCCGGGTGTGCGCCGCCCCGTCCAGGACGGTCGCGTCCCGGGACAGCGCGGTGGTGGTGGAGCGGCCGTCGAGGGTGATCGTGACCCGGCTCACCGGGCCCTCGGCCACCGCGTCCGTGTGCCGGACCTGGCGGACCGGCTGGTCGTCTGCGTAGAAGAGTTCCTGGTGTACCCGGTCCGCGGGCACGCCCAGCTCCGCCAGCAGCCGCTGGGCGTCACGGACCATGCCGTGCGGTCCGCACAGCCACCAGTGGTCGGTGCCCGGCACGTCGACGAGGCCCGCGAGGAGTGCGGCGAGCCGTTCGGCGTCCAGCCGCCCCGACAGCAGCTCGGCCTCGCGCGGCTCCCGCGACAGTACGTGCCCCAGCTGGAAGCGCGTACGGTACATGTCCTTCAGGTCCGCCAGCTCGTCGGCGAACATCACGGTGTCCGTACGCCGGTTGCCGTACAGGAGGGTGACCTGTGAGCGGTCGTCGGCGGCGAGGACCGACTCGGCGATCGACATCATCGGGGTGATGCCGGAACCCGCGGCGATCAGCACGTGGCGGCCGGACACTGTCAGGTCGGGACTGAAGGCGCCGGTCGGGGTCATCACGTCGAGCACGTCACCCGGGCGCACCCCGTCGACCAGCCAGGACGAGAACAGGCCGCCGGGCACCACGCGTACGCCGATGCGGGGCTGTTCGCCTGCCGGGGCGCAGATCGAGTACGACCGCCGCTCCTCGCGCCCCTCGAACTCCCGGCGCAGGGTGAGCGACTGGCCCGGCGCGAAGGCGTACTCGGCGGCCAGGTCCGCCGGTACCTCGAAGGCGACGGCGACGGCGTCCGCGCACAGTCGTCGTACGTCGGCGACCTTCAGGGCGTGGAAGACCGGCCGGCGGCGTACAGGCGCCGTGGTCAGGGCGGTGGGCGCGGCCATCAGATCTCCTTGACGTACTCGAACGGCTCGCGGCAGGCGTGGCAGCGCCACAGTGCCTTGCAGGACGTGGCGGCGAAGCGGGAGGTCTCCTCCGTGTCCGCCGAGCCGCAGCGCGGGCAGGGCACCGTGCGCCGGACGGGCAGCAGCGAGAGGGCGACCGGGCCGCGCGGTGCGGCGCCGGGCGGGGCGATGCCGTGCTCGGTGAGCTTGCGGCGACCTGAGTCGGTGATCCAGTCGCTGGTCCACGGCGGGTTCAGCACCGTACGGATCTCCACCCGCGCGTACCCCGCCGCCCGCAGCCGGGCGGCGACGGCGGCGCGCATCTCGGCCATCGCCGGGCAGCCCGAGTAGGTCGGGGTCAGGCTCGCCACCACCGTCCCGTCCCCGGTCACCTCCACGGCGCGCAGGACGCCGAGGTCGGCCAGGGTAAGCATGGGCAGCTCGGGGTCCGGCACGCGCTCGGCGATGCTCCGGGCATGCCGGACCTCCTCGGGCCCGGTCGTGGTCACCATGTCGCCTCCGGGTGGGCGCGGGCCACGCTCTGCAACTCGGCGAGCAGCGGGGCGAGATGTTCGGTGTGCTGTCCGTCGCGACCGGCGCCGTGCGCCGCCGGAGCCTGCGGCACGGTCAGCCCGGCGGCTGCGGTGACCTGCCGCAGCACCTCGACGACCTCGGCCTCGACGTCGTACGCCGTGAACAACTCACCAATGTATGGGGCGACTTGGTCCAGGGCAGCGACCATCCGCCGGTGCGACTCGTCGGTGCCGTCGCCGAGCCGGACGGCCCATTCGGCCGCGTACTGCCGGTGGTACGTCAGCTCCTTGACGCCCTTCGCGGCGATCGCCGCGAGCACCGGATCGCGGTGGGCGGCGAGCCGTTCGAGGTGCGCGAGCCGCCAGGTGGACAGCACCAGCAGCCGCACGATCGAGAACGCGAAGTCCCCGATGGGCAGTTCGGCCAGACGTACGTTGCGGAAGTCGCCGGCGTCCCGGAAGTAGGCGTACGCGTCCTCGTCTCGGCCGGTGCCGTCGACCTGGCCCGCGCGCGCGTACAGCAGACGGGCCTGGCCGAGCAGGTCGAGGCCGATGTTGGCGAGCGCGACCTCCTCCTCCAGTTCGGGGGCGCGGGTGCACCACTGGGCCAGCCGCTGGGCCGACACCAGTGCGTCGTCGGCGAGTTCGACGCAGGTCGCGGCCAGCCCACCGGCGTCGACACCCTCGGGCACGGTGGTGTCGACGCCGTACAGCGGGTCCTCGAACCCGGTGCCGAAGGCCCAGCGGGCGTCGCTGCCGTCGTCGTGGCCCTCGGCGAGGGAGAGATAGACGTGGTCGTGGTCGATGTCGTTGCCGCTCATGTCCGCTGCTCCTCTCCCGGGGCTGGACGCGCTAGATGTGGGGGACATCGTCGGGGATGTCGTAGAAGGTCGGGTGCCGGTAGACCTTGTCGGCGCTGGGGGCGAAGAAGGGGTCCTTCTCGTCGCGCGAGGAGGCGGCGATGTGCTCGGAGGGCACCACCCAGATGCTCACGCCCTCGTTGCGCCGCGTGTACAGGTCCCGCGCGTGGGTGAGGGCCATCCGGTCGTCGGCGGCGTGCAACGAGCCCACGTGGACGTGGTTCAGCCCGCGCTTGCCTCGCACGAACACCTCGTACAGCGGCCACTCGTTGGACATCCCGTTGCTCATGCCACTGCCTCCTTCACGGTCCGGGCGCGCTGCTTGGCGGCGTGTGCCGTGGCCGCCTCGCGCACCCAGGCGCCGTCCTCGTGCGCTGTCCGGCGCCGTGCGATCCGTTCGGTGTTGCAGGGGCCGCCGCCCTTGATGACCCGCATCAGTTCGTCCCAGTCCGGGGTGCCGAAGTCGTGGTGGCCGCGCTCCTCGTTCCAGCGCAGGTCCGGGTCGGGCAGGGTCACCCCGAGCTTGTCGGCCTGCGGGACGGTCATGTCGACGAACCGTTGACGCAGTTCGTCGTTGGTGTGCCGCTTGATCTTCCAGGCCATGGACTGGGCGGAGTTGGGCGAGGCGTCGTCGGGCGGGCCGAACATCATCAGGGAGGGCCACCACCAGCGGTCGACGGCCTCCTGGACCATGGCGCGCTGTTCCTCCGTACCGCGCATCATCGTCATCAGCAGCTCGTACCCCTGCCGTTGGTGGAAGGACTCCTCCTTGCAGATGCGGACCATCGCGCGCGCGTACGGCCCGTACGAACTCCGGCACAGGGGAACCTGGTTGCAGATCGCGGCGCCGTCCACGAACCAGCCGATCACGCCGACGTCCGCGAAGCTCGGCGTCGGGTAGTTGAAGATCGACGAGTACTTCTGGCGGCCCTCGATGAGGCGTTCGGTGAGGTCCGCGCGGTCGGCGCCCAGTGTCTCGGCGGCGGAGTACAGATACAGGCCGTGCCCGGCCTCGTCCTGGACCTTCGCGAAGAGGATCGCCTTGCGGCGCAGCGAGGGCGCCCGCGTGATCCACTCGCCCTCCGGCTGCATGCCGATGATCTCGGAGTGCGCGTGCTGGGCGATCTGCCGGATCAGCGTCTTCCGGTAGCCCTCGGGCATCCAGTCGCGCGGCTCGATCCGGCGGTCCCGCGCGATCGTCGCCTCGAAGTGCTCTTCGAGCAGCCCCTCGCCGGACTGCTCGGCGCCGCCCGTGTCCGAGGCGGCGGAGTGTGTCGTCGTCATCGATACCCGCTCCCCAACCGACCATTCGTTCGGTATCAGTGTGACGACTTTTTCCCGCCCGCACAAGCCGTTGCCGGGACGGTCAGCAGGTGACGCGTCCGCCGCCGGTGTCGTACACCGCGCCGGTGGCGAAGCCGACCCGGCCGGAGGACGGGAAGGCGATCGCCTCGGCCGCCTCCTCCGGATGGCCGACCCGGCGCAGCGGGACGAGACGGGTGAGGCGGTCCAGGACCTGGGGGGCCGTGTCGTCGTTCATGGGCGTGACGGGTTCGCGTCAGTGCGACTCACGGCTCACCTCGGAGCCGCTGGAGCCGATGAGGAAGTCCAGGTCGGCGCCCGTGTCGGCCTGCAGGACGTGGTCGACGTACAGGCGTTCCCAGCCACGCCGGGGGTTGGCGAAGGCGGTGACGGTGGCCTCGTCGGGGGTACGGCGGGCGAGTTCGTCGGCGGGTACGTCGACGTCGAGGCGCCTGGCCGGCACGTCCAAGTCGATGATGTCACCGGTGCGGACGAGGGCGAGGGGGCCGCCGGCCGCCGCCTCCGGAGCCACGTGCAGCACGACCGTGCCATAGGCGGTGCCGCTCATCCGGCCGTCGCAGACGCGGACCATGTCACGGACGCCCTGTTCCAGCAGCTTCTTCGGCAACGGCATGTTGGACACCTCGGGCATGCCCGGGTAGCCCTTGGGGCCGCAGCCGCGCAGGACGAGCACGGAGTCGGCGTCCACGTCGAGGTCCGGGTCGTCGATGCGGGCGTGGAAGTCCTCGATCGAGTCGAAGACGACCGCGCGGCCCCGGTGTCGCAGGAGGTGCGGGGAGGCCGCCGCCGGTTTGACGAGCGCTCCGTCGGGGGCGAGGTTGCCGCGCAGGACCGCGATGCCGCCCTCGGCGACCAGCGGCTTCGCGCGCGTGCGGATGACCTCCGCGTCCCAGACCGTCGCGTCGTCGAGGTGGTTCACCAGCGGTTCTCCGGTGACCGTGAGCGCGTGGGGGTCGAGGAGGTCACGCACCTCGCGCAGGACGGCGGACAGGCCTCCGGCGCGGTGGAAGTCCTCCATGAGGAAACGCCCGGCCGGCTGGAGGTCCACCAGGACGGGGACGCGGGAGCCGATCCGGTCGAAGTCGTCGAGGGTGAGGGGGATGCCGAGGCGTCCGGCGACGGCCAGCAGGTGTACGACGGCGTTGGTCGAACCGCCGATGGCGGCCAGCGCGACGATGGCGTTGTGGAAGGACGCCTCGGTCAGAAAGGTGCTCGGCCTGCGGTCGGCGGCGACCATGTCCACCACCAGCCTGCCGGTGCCGTGGGCGGCCTCCAGCAGCCGGCTGTCGGGCGCCGGGATTCCGGCCACCCCCGGCACGGTCGTGCCCAGGGCTTCGGCCACCAGGGCCATCGTCGAGGCGGTGCCCATGGTGTTGCAGTGCCCGCGGCTGCGGATCATCGCCGACTCTGATCGGGTGAACTGCTCCTCGGAGAGCGTGCCTGCCCGCACCTCCTCCGACAGCCGCCACACATCGGTTCCGCAGCCCAGCGGCGCTCCCCGGAAGGTCCCGGTCAGCATCGGCCCGCCGGGCACGACGACCGCGGGCAGGTCCACCGAGGCGGCGGCCATGAGCAGCGAGGGGATCGTCTTGTCGCAGCCGCCGAGCAGGACGACACCGTCGACCGGGTTGGCCCGCAGCATCTCCTCCGTGGCCATCGCCGCCATGTTCCGCCAGAGCATGGCGGTGGGCCGCACCTGGGTCTCGCCCAGCGACACCACCGGCAGGTCCAGGGGGATGCCCCCGGCCTCGTACACGCCGTTGCGGACCGAGGCCGCCACCTCGTTCAGATGCGCGTTGCAGGGGGTCAGGTCGGAGGCGGTGTTGGCGATGGCGATCTGCGGCCGGCCGGTGAAGGCGTCGTCCGGTGCGCCCCGGCGCATCCAGGCCCGGTGGATGTAGGCGTTGCGCCCCTGTCCCTCGTACCACTGTGCGCTGCGAAGCCTCACCGTCGGCCCTTTCCAACAATCGGTACGGGGGTCTACCCTTCGGAACCTCATGGAGCATAGGCAGATGGACGGGGACGCGTCAGCCCCTGTGAGTGAGGCAGTCGCCGGGGGCGAGGGTGACGCCGCGCGTCTCGTGGGGTCCGACCGGGTGCTCGCCGTTCTCAAGGAGCTGGCCCGGTATCCCGACGGTGTGGGCCTGGAGGAGCTGACCCGGGTGATCGGGAGTCCCAAACCGACCGTGCACCGGGCGCTGGGGGCCCTGCGCCGAGCCGGGCTGGCCGACCGGGGCGCCCGCGGTCGCTACGTTCTCGGGGACGAGTTCCTGCGGATGGCCTTCTCCCACCACGAGGACCGTCCCGAGCACGTCCGGGTACGTCCCGTACTGGAGGCGCTGGCCGACCGGTTCGGCGAGACGGCGCACTACGCGGTCCTCGACGGCCGCGAGGTCGTCTACCGCGCCAAGGTCGACCCGCCCACCGGCGCCGTCCGGCTGACCTCGACTGTCGGTGGCCGCAACCCCGCCCACGCCACCGGCGTCGGAAAGACGCTGCTCGCCCATCGGTTGGACACCATCGAGGCGGTCGAGACGTGGATCGGCGACTCGCCCCTGGACCGCCGCACACCCCGGACCCTGTGCACGGCCGCCGCCCTGTACCGCGACCTGCGGGCCACCCGCGACCGGGGGTACGCCGTGGACGACCAGGAGAACGAGTCCGGCGTCAACTGCCTCTCCCTGCCCCTGTACGCGACCTCACCGACGAGTCCCTCCGGCGCCGTGAGCATCAGCGCGCTCGCCTATCGCACTCCGCTGCACACCCTGGTCGACGCGGTCGGCGAGATCCGGGAGCTGCTCGGCCCGCTGGGCCGGACCCGTCAATGACCCACCGATGACCCACCGTTGAGCCGTCGGCAGAACCTCGGCCCACTCCCCCGCTCCCCCACCGCCCCGCCGTCCGAACTGGAGACTGACCCGTGTTCCTCATGCGCATCGGTGCCGCAGGCGCCGAAAAGCCCGTCGCCCGCGTCGACGACGAGACGTACGTCGACCTCTCCGACACCGTCACGGACTTCGACGAGGCGTTCTTCGGGTCGGGCGGCCTCGACCGTGTCCGCCCCGTCGTGGCCGAGCGGACGGCCGCCGGCCAGGTGTCCCGCTTCGCCGGGGAGCGGATCGGCGCGCCGATCGCCCGCCCGCACCAGATCCTGTGCATCGGCCTCAACTACCGTGACCACGCGGCCGAGAGCGGGATGGCCGTGCCGGACGAGCCGATCCTGTTCACCAAGTCGCCCAACACCCTTGTCGGCCCGAACGACGACGTACGCATCCCGCGCGGGTCCGCCAAGACCGACTGGGAGGTGGAGCTCGGCATCGTGATCGGCCGCCGCACCAGCTACCTCGACTCGGTCGAGGAGGCACGCGAAGCCGTCGCCGGGTACGTGGTCGTCAACGACGTGAGCGAGCGCGCCTTCCAGCTGGAGCGTGGCGGGCAGTGGGCGAAGGGCAAGTCCGCCGAGACCTTCAACCCGGCGGGCCCCTGGCTGGCCACCCCCGACGAGATCGACGACGTCCTCGCGCTCGACATGTGGCTCGACGTCAACGGCGTCCGCCGCCAGACCGGCAACACCAAGACCATGATCTTCGACCCGTACTTCATCGTGCACTACCTGAGCCAGTTCCTCGTCCTGGAACCCGGCGACCTGATCAACACCGGCACCCCGCCCGGCGTCGGTATGGGTCTCACCCCGCCGGTGTGGCTCCGGCCCGGTGACGTGATGGAGCTGGGCATCACCCGCCTCGGCAGCCAGCGCCAGCACGTGCTCGGCCCGCGGTGACCGCCCACCGCCCCATGCGCGCGTTCGTCCTGACCGCCCCGGGGAAGTACGAGGTCCAGGAGGTCCCCGCCCCGGTGGCCGCCCCCGGCGAGGTCGTCGTCGACGTCGAGCGGGTCGGCGTG
Source organism: Streptomyces sp. NBC_01451 (assembly GCF_036227485.1). Classification (NCBI taxonomy): domain Bacteria; kingdom Bacillati; phylum Actinomycetota; class Actinomycetes; order Kitasatosporales; family Streptomycetaceae; genus Streptomyces; species Streptomyces sp. NBC_01451. The sequence continues at coordinate 9,082,233 of NZ_CP109479.1, read as the reverse complement.
TGCGGCACCGACATGGAGTTCCACACCGGCGCGATGGCCTACCTGCACCAGGGCCACTCTTCCTACCCGATGCGTCTCGGCCACGAGTGGTCGGGGCGCGTGGCGGCGGTCGGCGACGGTGTCGACCGCGGATGGATCGGGCGCCGGGTCATGGGTGACACCATGCTCGGCTGCGGCTCCTGCCGTCGTTGCCGACGGGGCCATCAGCACGTGTGCGAGAAGCGGCAGGAGGTCGGTATCCGAGGTGAGCGGGCGGGTGCCCTCGCCGAGCAACTCGCCGTGCCGGCCTCCTCGTTGCACGCACTGCCCGACTCCGTCGACGCGGTGCTGGGCGCCCTGGTCGAGCCCGGGGGCAACGCCCTGCGCGCCGCCCGCGCGGCCGAACTGCGCCCAGGGGACCGGGTCCTGGTCCTGGGTCCGGGGACGATCGGCCTCCTGGTCGCGATGTTCGCGCGTGCCGCAGGTGCTGAGGTCCACCTGATGGGCGCCACCGACGGCTCGCTCGCCTTCGCCCGCGAGCTGGGCTTCGAGCACACCTGGCGGGAGGCGACCGTGCCGGAGCTGCCGTACGACGCTGTCGTCGACGCCTCCAACGCGGCCCATCTCCCCGATCTGGCCCTCCAGTTGGTCGAACCGGCGGGCCATGTCGTCTACATCGGCCTGGCCGGCGTACCCAGCAGGATCGACACCCGCGCCCTCGTCCTCAAGGACGTCACCGCGGTCGGTGTCCTGTCCGCCTCACCCGGTCTCGACGCCACCATCCGGGCGTACGCCGAGGGTTCGGTCGATCCTCGACCGCTCGTCGCCGCGACGGTGGGCCTCGACCGGGTCGGAGACGTCCTCGCGGGCGACCGCCCGGCGGGCGCGGGTCCCGGACCGAAGTTACATGTGGACCCGCGCCTGGGCTGAGGCCGGCGGAACACCGGCGCCTCGGTGACCGGCACGACGGACCGACCGCACCGCGACGCCGCTTCCTTCTACCGCTCTTCCTCTCTTCCTCTCTTCCTCTCTTCCTCTCTTCCTCTACTTGATGCTGATCTCCGCCACCTGGAGGCGGCGAATCGTGCTCTCGTCGGCGGCCGGTGCACCGAGTCCGGTGGCCCGTAGGCGCACATAGCGGCCGGTGGCAGCGGTGAGGGGGTAGGTCTGTGCGGTGCCGTTGGGGTTGGCCTGGCCGGTGACCGTGCGGACGGTGGTGTAGGACGTGGCGCCCTCGGCCCGGGTCCGCAGGGTGAAGTCGACGGGGAAGCCCGCGGTGCCGCCGCCGGCCGCGGCGGTGTCGGTACGGGGGTGCAGGGTGACCGAGCCGATGGCCCGGTCGGCGCCCAGATCGACCTCGATCCACACGGGTGTGTCACTGACATCGGCGGAGGCGAAGCCGATGCTGGTGAACCCCTTGGCACCGGTGACGCTTGAGGCGGTGCCGTCCAGCGCCCGGGTCTTGCCCCAGTCACCGTTCTCCAGCGTGCAGTTGCTGGTCACCGAGGTGGCCGCGGTGGGGACGGTGAGTTCGGCCAGCTGCAGCCTGTACTTGGAGGTCTCGTCCGCGGCGGGCGTGCCGAGCCTGGTGGCCTGCAGACGCACATGGCGGGCGGTGGTGGTCCGGAAACCGTAGGTCTGCACAAGGCCGTTGGGGTTGGGCTCGGCGGTGACGGCACGGACGGTCGTGTAGGCGCCGGCGCCGTCCGCGCGGGTCTGGACGGTGAAGTCCACCGGGAAGCCCGCCGTACCGCCACCGGCGGCGGGCGTGTCGGTGCGGGGGAAGAGGCGTACGGCGTCGATGTCCGTGTCGGCCCCGAGGTCGATCTCCACCCACACGGGGTTCGCGCCGACATCGGCGGAGGTGAACTCGTTGCTGGTGTAGCCCCTGGCGCCGGTCACGCCGGTGAGTGTGCCGTCGGTGAGCCGGTTCCCGCCCCAGTTGCCGTTCTCCAGGCTGTTGTTGCTGGAGACGGGCCTGCCCAGGGCGAGGTTGTCGAGCCGCCCGGTACCGGTGACGGTGAACCTCCAGGTGCCCGGCCGGAGGGTGAAGTAGACGTACGAGGAGTCCTCGCCCGCGTAGGTGAGGCCGCTGACGGCGCCGGTGGCGGAGCCGCCCGTGAAGACCGTGGTGCCGCCTGCCTTGATGACGGGCTGGGAGCCGCCGTAGGTGGGCACGCCGACGCGGGCCGTCGTGCCGTTCGGCGAGGTGAGGTCCAGCGCCACCTGGGTGCCCTCGCGGGTGAGGCCGAAGCGGATGTCGCCCTTGACGGTGGGCGTCACCGCGTTGATCTTCGTGAGGGTGCCGGTCTGCGGGACGACGTCGTACGTCGTCCAGCCGGGCCGGGTGGGGCGCACGCCGGCCGCGTAGGCGGACAGCGCGTACAGCGGGCCGCCGTTCCAGGCGTGGTTGTCGGTGCCCTCCGCCTTGGTCCACAGCTCCCACAGCGTGTGGGATGCGGGGTCGATGACCTGGGCGGCGAAGCGGTTGCGCATCCGCTCCTCGGCGACACCGGCCGCACCCATCAGGTACAGCGCCTCCAGGACGTAGAACTCCATGTACGGGCTGGCGTTGAGGTGGTTGCGCAGGACCTCGACGATCCCCCGGTGGCGCGAGACGGGGGCCAGGCCCGCGACCACGGCGAGGGCGTTGGCGCGGTCGTCCGTGTCGCCGTTGTAGCCGGGTGAGCGGTACTCGTTCTTCGAGGCGTTCCACAGCACACGGTCGAAGTTGGCCCTGATGCTGTCGCGTCGGGCCTTCCAGCCGGCCGTGTCGGCACTGTTGCCGCTGAGGTCGGCGAGGTTGGCGGCGGTGTCCAGAGCCAGGTAGTACCAGGAGTTGTCGAGGACGCGGGCGTCGATGTTGCTGCCCCAGTCCTCCCAGTCCCAGTCGCCGGCACGGTGCTTGACCAGGCCGTCGCTGTCCAGGGCCCACAGGTTCAGGTACTTCTTCACCGCCGGGTAGGCACCCGTGACCGCGTCGGCGTTGCCGGTGTGGAGGTAGTAGGTCCAGAACGACCACACCGAGGCGAGCATCTGGACGGGCAGTTCGGCGGTCCAGATGGTCGACGGCACCGGGGAGTAGAGCGCTCCGCTGTCCTTCTGCCAGGCCGCGAGCTGGGAGATGGCCTTCGCGCCGAGCGCGTGCGAGCGGGTGTCGAAGGTGTAGAAGCCCTCCTTGAGCTGGTTGACCACATCGCCCCACCACTGGGCACGCTCCCGGGTGGGGCAGTCCATGTAGTTGTCGCGCATGTTGACGTACATGGTGCGGGCGGCCTTGCCCCACAGGGTGTCGAAGAAGGCGTCGCTGCTGCTGAACGAACCGGCGAAGTCGGTGTCGTAGCCGGACTCGCGGTACTTCAGTTCCAGGACGGTGACACCGGCCGGGACGGTGTAGCGCACAGCGGTGCCGCTCATCCAGGCCAGCGACTCGAACTCCTGCACGCCGCCGGTGCAGACGTAGGTGGTGCGCACGTTGTAGGCGGTGCCGGGTTCGATGCCCGTCAGGTTGGCGCCGTCGTCGTAGTGGTCGGTCTGGATGCCGATCACCGCACCGGCCGGGGCGTCCACCTTGAGATACGGCGTGATCTGGAGGTTGGAGGGCAGGGTGGCGGAGATGGCGGTGCCGCCCTGCCCCGTGGACGGCAGCGACGCGGCGTTGGTGTAGGCCTTGAGGCCGGAGTAACGGAACAGCGGGACGGGCCGCTCGACGAGGTCGTTCCAGGGCGCGGCTCCGGCTGCGCCGAAGTCGGTGGGCGCCGTCCAGCCGCTGTCGTCGAAGCCGGGCGACTGCCAGTCCGCCAGGGAGACGGCGTTGCGGGCGTCGTAGTGGATGTTCGACTCGGGCAGCCGGAAGTTCGCCTGTGTCCCGCCGGTGTCGTTGGCGTAGCCGACGTGGACGGTGTGCTTCCAGCCGGTGTCGCTGACGATCCGGGTGGTCGTCGAGCCGGTCGTGACGTCCGACTGGAACAGTAGTCCGCCCTTGCCGCTGCTGTTGTGCGAGAAGCCCTGTTTGCCGAAGTGCCACACCAGCAGTGCGACGGTGTTGCTGCCGCCGGTCAGGTACGGGGCGAGGTCGATCACGTCGTGGTAGGTGCCCGTGCGGTTGGGGCCGCGCTTGAGCTGGCCCTCGAAGACCACCAGGGTCCCGTTCACCCACAGCCAGTACTTGGAGTCGGCGGCGATCCGTGTCACGGCACTGCCCGGCCTGGCGGCCAGGGTGAACGACCTGCGGAAGGCCACCCATTGGTTCGTCGTGGTGGACGGCGCCCAGATCCACTTGGCCGTCCAGGGGCCGGCGGCGGCTGCCGCCGGTGCGAGCGCGGGCAGCACCAGGGAGCTCAGCACGGGGGCGAGCGCCACGGCTGTGGCGGTGCGGAGGACAGACCTGCGGGTCATCTGTCGCATCGGGGGTCCGTTTCATGAAGGGGTGCGGGTTCGGAAGCTCGGGAAGGTCCCCGCCGCGCGAGCGCGCGTACGGGGAGGGCGAGCCGGCGTGCGTGGGACGGGTAAGGCAGGGCAGTGGTTGTCGCGGACGTCAGCCCTGTACGCCGCCCAGCAGCGCCTCCAGGTCGGCGGCGGCGCCGGCGCCCCCGTCCTCGAAGAGGACCTTGTTGGCCAGCGTGGGCAACTCACGTGCCGGCACGTCCAGATACGGCTCCAGTCGCCGGGCCAGCCGGGCGGTGTCCGTCCCCAGGCCGTGCCGGACCAGGACGCCGACCGTGCGCTCCCACAGACCGGGGTCGTCCATGAGGTCCCGTACGGTCGCCACCGAGGTCGAGGCCGGCGGGCAGGGATCCTCGGTCGTCCAGAAGTGCTTGCCGTGCGTCGCGGTCAAGGCCGGCCAGCCCTCGCCGGGCAGGTGGACGGTGGCCCGGGTCCCCACAGGGACGGTCACCTCCAGATGGAAGCGCCCGTTGTCGCGCCGCCAGCTCACCGAGGCCTCTCCGTAGGGCGTGATGTGCCGGGCGGAGGCATGGGTGAGGGCCCGGTCGGGCAGCGGTCGTACGGTGAACTCCCGGTATCCGGGGGCCGCGGGGGCGAGTCCGGCGACGGTGCGGTGCATCCAGTCGGCGACCGCGCCGAGCGCGTAGTGGTTGAACGACGTCATCTGGCCGGGGTTGACGCTGCCGTCGGGCAGCATGCTGTCCCAGCGTTCCCAGACGGTGGTGGCGCCCATCGTCACCGGATACAGCCAGGAGGGGCACCCCTTCTCCAACAGCAGCCGATGGGCGAGGTCGGAGCGTCCGACGGAGGTGAGGGCGTCGGTCATCAGCGGGGTGCCGACGAATCCGGTGGCGATCCGGAAGCCGCTCGTGCGGACCAGGTCGGCGAGCCTGCGCCCGGCGGTCCCGCGCTGCTCGGGGAGGGACAGCAGCTCCCACTGGAGTGCCATGGCGTACGCGGTCGGTGAGTCGCCCACGATCCGGCCGGCCGGGGTGACGAACGCGCGGGCGAACGCCTCCCGGGTCCGGGCGGCGAGCGCGGCGTACCGTGCCGCCTCCTCGGCGTGGCCCAGTGCCTCCGCGGTGCGGGCGACGACGTCCGCGCAGCGGACCAGGCACGCGGTGGCGACGACGTCCGCGGGCGTGCGGGCGGCGAACGGGTCGTCCGGCGGTGCGGCCGGGTCGAGCCAGTCACCGAACTGGAAACCGCCCGCCCACACCCCGTCGGTGGTCAGCGAGGCCGTCTTGTCGACCCAGGCGCGCGCACTGGCGAACTGCCGCCGCAGGACGTCGAGGTCGCCGTACCGCTCGTGCAGCACCCAGGGCACCACAGCGGCGGCGTCGCCCCAGGCGGCAGCGGTCGGCGTCTCGATGTCCAGGACGTCGGGGATCACCCAGGGCACCGCGCCGTCGGGGTGCTGGTCGGCGGCGAGGTCGGCGAGCCACGAGGAGAGGAAGCCCGCGGAGTCGAAGAGGAAGGCGGCGGTGGGTGAGAAGACCTGGATGTCTCCGGTCCAGCCGAGCCGTTCGTCGCGCTGCGGGCAGTCCGTGGGCACGTCGAGGAAGTTGCCGCGGGTGCCACGGACGACGTTCTCGTGGAACCGTTCGAGATCCGGGTCGGAACAGGCGAACCAGCCGGTGCGGCGCAGGTCGGTCCCCACCACCATGGCGTGCAGGTCCTCTGCCGTCAGGTCCGGTACGCCGCTGATCTCGGCGTAGCGGAACCCGTGGAAGGTGAGCGAGGGTTCGAGGACGGTCTCGGCGGCATCGGCCAGCAGGTAGGTGTCGACGGCGTCGGCCGTGCGCAGGGGCCGGGTGCACAGTTCCCCGTCCTCCAGGATCTCGGCGTGCCGGACGGTGACCTCCCGGCCGTCCGTGGCGCCGCGTACCCGAAGCCGGACCCAGCCGACGACGTTCTGCCCGAAGTCGGCGAGCGTACGCCCGGAGGGCGACTGCCAGACCTTCAGCGCCGGCAGCTTCTCGGTGATCCGTACGGGAGGACCCTCCGGGGCGACGAGTCGCGCCAGGTCCGCGTCCTCGTCGGGCAGCACCTCCACCGGGCCGGTCGCTTCGCCGGGCGTGATCCGCAGATCGGTGCGCTGGCCCTGGTAGAGGTCGTCGGCGACCACTCCGGTGTCCCGGGCCCGCCACTCCTCGTCGGTGCCGAACGTGTCCACCGAGCCGTCGGCGTACCGCACTTCCAGCTGGGCGAGGAGGGCGAGCCGGTCGCCGTACAGGGCGCGGGCGCCCCACCAGCCGAGGTGGCCCCGATACCAGCCGTTGCCGAGCACGACGGAGAGGGTGTTCTCGCCCTCCGCCAGCAGTGCGGTGACGTCGTGGGTCTGGTAGCGCAGCCGGTGACGGTAGCTGGTCCAGCCGGGTGCCAGGACCTCGTCACCGATCCGGGCGCCGTTGAGGGAGGCCGTGTAGACGCCGTGGGCGGTGGCGTACAGCCGCGCACTCACCAACCCCGGGCGCAGGACGACCGTCCGGACGAGTTCGGGGGCGGGCGCGTCCATGCCGCCGTGGTCGCGGGGGGTGATGAACCGGGCGCTCCAGTCGTCGGGGCGCAGCAGTCCCGTCTCGACGGTGGCGGGCGCGCTCCACTCGGTCGGCTCTCCCCCGGAGGCCACCCGGATCCGGACGGTGGCCCGGGTGCGGGAGGGCAACGGCTCGAACGGCCAGGGCACCAGGATCTGCTCGGCCGACTCGACCCGTACGACGGTGGCGGCGTCCAACTCCACCTCGTACGCCGTCTGCCGCCATCTGGGATCGTCGGTGCGCACCTGCCAGGAGAGGCGTGGCGCCGAGGCACCCACACCGAACGGATCGTCCCGGTGCTCGAACCGGATCGCTGCAACGGTGGTGCTGGGCTCCGGATGCTCCAGGATCATGCCTGTCCCCTCCCTCAAGTGTGGAACGTTCCACGTTTGAAACGACTCAACCATGAGCCGGGGAGGTCAGGGCGTCAAGAGGGGACGGGGAAGAAATCCGGGCGTTCGCTCTGCTCAGTGGCGCGGAGGAGCCGTGCTGCCGCGCACCACGAGGTGCGGGGTCGAGGCCATGACGACGGCGCGGTCACGACGGTTCTCGATCCGCTCCACGAGGAGCCGGGCGGCCGTCTCGCCCATCATGACGCCCGCCTGGTCCACGCTGGTCAGGTCCACCGGAGCGAGGGCGGCCACCGAGGTGTTGTTGTATCCGGCGAGCGAGAGATCCGCGGGAATGCGCAGGCCGAGTTCGGCGGCGGCCCGGAAGACGCCGGTCGCGGCGACGTCCGCGCCGGCGAAGATCGCGGTGGGCGGGCGCGTGGAGGTGAGCAGTTCCATGGCACCCCGGTAACCGCCCGCGTCCGAATACCCCGAGTTCACGACCCGGGCCAGGTCGGCGAGGCCGTGCCGGGCCATCGCCTCGCCGTAGGCGGCCCGGACGTGGTGTTCCGGCCGCTGCTGCCACTGGGTCCCGCGCACCGTCGGGTGCGAGAGGTGGGCGATGTCCCGGTGCCCCAGTCCGACCAGATGGTCCACCACGAGATCGACGCCCAGCCCGTCCTGGTTGACCACGCAGTCGTACGCCGGTGACGGGTCGTGGTGGCCGAGCACCACCGTCGGCACGTCGGCGGCGATGCGCACCACCTCCGTCCGGGGAACGGCGGGGGCGATCAGGATCAGGCCGTCCATCTGCCGGTCCACCATGGCGTGGATGAGCTTCGTCTGGTCGTCCATCTCGGCGGAGCCGCTGGAGCCCATGAACACCGCGTACTCACTGTTCCGCAGCTGCGCGTCCACCCCCTCCAGAAGGTCCGCGTAGAAGGCGTTCCGGATGCTCGCGAGCAGCACGCCGATGGTGTAGGTACGGCCCCGCATGCCGCGGGCGGCGGCATGCGGACGATAGCCCAGCTCGGCCATCGCGGCCCGCACCCGCTCGCGCATCGCGGGGCTCACCCCGTAGGCGTTGGTCAGCACCTTCGACACGGCCGAGGTCGACACGCCCGCGCTGCGCGCGACGTCGGCGATCGTCACTCTCTTCGCGCCGCCCGTTGTTCTCATGGGGGTCCCCACCTCCGTTGCCCTGTGCCGCTCCGACCCACATCGGCGTTTCCGGAACGTTACTCGCAGATGGCTTGACGGCTCCGGCAGGTTCGCTTCAATCTGTGGGGCATTCCCTTTGTGGCACGTTACACGAAAGGCCCGGCGCGGCAGGCCCAGCCGACAGCCACATCGCATCGCCCCGCGCCCGGGACCCGATGAACGGCCGCGACGGAACACAAGCCGATCCGGCAGCGAGCCCCACCGCTCCCCGCCACCTGCCTGGCCAAATCCACACTGAAACGATTCATCGACGCTCGAACGAAGGAACATCCATGAGGTCAAGCACTCTCGCCAAGAGAAGGGCCGTGGTGGCCGCGGCCGCCGTTCTGCCGCTGGTGCTCAGCGCCTGCAGCGCCGGCTCTCTCGGCTCGGCCGACGAGGACGGGGCCGCGACGTCGATCAAGCTTCTCGTCGACAACGCGCCCGACAACCTCCAGTCCGCGCAGCAACTGGCCAAGGCCTTCGAGGCGAAGAACCCGAAGATCAAGGTGAGCGTGGAAACACGTCCCGGCGGGACAGAGGGCGACAACCTCATCAAGACGCGGCTGCAGACGGACAGCATGGACGACCTGTTCGTCTACAACGTGGGTTCCCTGTTCCAGCAGATCGACCCGACGAAGACGCTCACACCCATCACCCAGGACCCGTACGTCAAGAATCTCGACGAGTCCTTCGTCCCGCAGGTCACGGTCGGCGGCCAGACCTACGGCGTCCCGTTGGGCTCGGCTCTCGGCGGCGGTGTCCTCTACAACAAGAAGGTCTACGACAGGCTCGGCCTGACGGTGCCCAAGACCTGGGCCGACTTCATCGCCAACAGCGAGAAGATCAAGGACGCCGGCATCGCTCCGGTCATCCAGACCTACCAGGACACCTGGACCTCCCAGCTTCTCGTCCTGGGCGACTTCCACAACGTGGCGGCGGCGGAACCGGGCTTCGTCAAGGACTACACGGAGAACAAGGCGAAGTACGCCTCCGACCCGAACGCGGTGAAGGGCTTCCAGCACCTGCAGCAGATCCACGACCTGAAACTGCAGAACTCCGACTACGCGTCGGCCACCCTCGTCAAGGGCCTCCAGATGCTGGCCACCGGCAAGGGCGCCCAGTACCCGATGCTCTCCACTGTCATCAGCGGGATCAAGACGAGCAACCCGGAGCAGCTCAACGACATCGGCTTCTTCGCGCTGCCGGGTGACGACGCCGCCACCAACGGCCTGACGGCGTGGTTCCCGAACGCCCTGTACGTCCCGAAGACCACCACGGGCGACAAGCTCGCCGCGGTGAAGAAGCTCCTCGCGTTCGCCGCGAGCCCGGCCGGCTGCACGGCCCAGGCCAAGGCGTCGACACCGACCGGGCCGTACCTGGTCAAGGGCTGCACCCTGCCGACGGACGTGCCGACGATCACCAAGGACGTCGCCGCGTACTTCACCAACGGCGCCCAGAGCCCGGCGCTGGAGTTCCTGTCCCCGGTGAAGGGACCGAGCCTCGACCAGATCAGCGTGCAGGTCGGCTCCGGCATCACCGACGCGAAGACGGGTGCGACCCAGTACGACAAGGACACGAAGAAGCAGGCACAGCAGCTCGGCCTGTCGGGCTGGTAGGAACGCACGTCAGTGCCTCCCCGCCCTCGTCGAGCGGTGCGGGGAGGCACCCGAGAGAGGTCGATCGATGACCACAGTTGCACCGACCCCGCCGAAGACGACCGGGCGGACACCGACGCCGGTCCGGGCGCGCCGGTCCCCGGGAACGCACAGTTCCTATCCCACCTGGTTCTACCTGCCCGCCGCGGCCGTCTACGGGGCGCTGTTCCTGGTCCCCACCCTCGCGTCGTTCTACTTCAGCCTGACCCGGTGGACGATCTTCAAGTCGACCTTCATCGGCCTGGACAACTACACCGAGTTCTTCCAGGAGCCCGCCCTCGTCAAGGGCTTCGTCAACACGTTCCTCTACGCGGTCGTCACCTCGGGCCTCAAGGTCGTCCTCGGCCTCTTCCTCGGGATCCTGCTGACCAGCCAGATCCGCGCCCGGGGCTATCTGCGCTCGGCCGTGTTCTTCCCCGTGCTGGTCAGCACCGTGGGCGTCGGCATCACCTTCACCGCCTTCATGGACCCCTCCACCGGCGCGATCAACAAGGCCCTCGCCGCGATCGGCATCGACGGTCCGGGATGGCTGACCGAGCCGTCGCTCGCACTGTTCTCGGTGGCCCTCGTAGACGTCTGGAAGGGCGTGGGCCTGGCGACCGTCATCTACATCGCCGGCATCGTGTCCATCCCACAGGACTACTACGAGGCGGCGAAACTCGACGGCGCGAACTCCTGGCAGCTGCTGCGCAACGTCGTCCTGCCGCTGAGCCGGCCCGCGACCTCCACCGTCATCATCCTGTCGCTCATCGGCGGCCTGCGCTCCTTCGACCTCATCTGGGCGATGACACGCGGCGGACCGGGCTTCAGCTCCGACGTGGTCGCCTCCGTCATCTACAAGCAGTACCAGGCGGGCTTCTACGGCCTGTCGACCGCCGGGAACGTCATCCTCTTCCTGGTCGTGACGGCGGTCGTCGTCCCGCTGTCCCGCTTCCTGGCCCGCAAGGAGGTGCAGCGATGAGGAACTCCACCCGCACCTGGCTGGGCGCCCTGTCGGTCACCGTCAGCATCGTCGTCTTCGTCGTCCCGTTCGCGTTCATCGTGCTCACGGCCGTCAAGGATCCGCAGCAGGCCTCCCAGCTCGACTTCTCCTGGCCACGCCACTTCCAACTGGTCGACAACCTCGTCGAGGTCGTGCAGGCGCGGGACTACATCCTCGTCATCGCGTTCGTGAACAGCGTGATCCTGACCGTCGCCAGTGTGACGGCGATGGTCGTCCTCGGCGCGATGGTCGCCTTCGTGCTCCAGCGCCGCGTCACCCGGTGGACGGGGATGATCAACTTCCTGGTCCTGTCCGGGCTGATCATCCCGCCGGCGGTCGTGCCCACGATCTGGGTCCTCCAGAAGGCCGGGCTGTTCGGCACGCTCCCCGGGCTGATCCTCGTGGAGATCGCCTTCGGGCTCTCCTTCTCCATCCTGCTGTTCCGCGCCTTCATCGCCACCATCCCGCGCGAACTCGACGAGGCCGCGATCATCGACGGCGCGTCCCCGCTGCGGCTCTTCTTCCGGGTCATCCTCCCGATGCTCCGCTCGGTCGTCGTGACCGTGATCGTCGTCCAGTCGGTGGCCGTCTTCAACGACTTCACCAACCCGCTGTACTTCCTGCCGGGCGAGCAGAACGCCACCGTCCAGCTGACCCTGTTCAACTTCCAGAGCCAGTACAGCACCAGCTACAACCTGCTCTTCATGGACATCCTGCTCATCACGATCCCGCCGCTGATCATGTTCCTGTTCTTCAACCGGCAGATCGTCGCGGGGATGACCGCGGGGGCCGTCAAGGGCTGAGTCCCGCCCGTACCGGCACCGGCACCAACACCTCACCGATACAAGGGAGTTTCGTGTGAACAGCCCCCATGCCGAAAGCCTCCTCCTGCGGATGCACAGACGACGGCGCCGTCCCGTCCTCGCCGCTCTGCTGGCCGCCACCCTGGCCGTCCTCGGTCTGGTCGCGACCGGCCGGGCGCAGGCGCTCAGCGGTGACATCCGTATGCACGACCCGTCCGTCATCAAGGTCGGCAGCTGTTACTACGGCTTCTCCACCGGGTTCGAGAACGACACGCTCAACCCCAGCGGGTCCATAACCGAGCGCAGGACATGCGATGCCACGGCGGCGACCGGCTGGACCAAGATAGGCAACGTCTGGGAGTCGACGCCGTCCTGGATCACCGCCAAGCTGGGTGCGACGCCGCCGAACATCTGGGCCCCCGACATCAAGTTCTTCAACGGCAAGTACCACCTGTACTACGCCGGTTCGCGCTGGGGCACCTCGTACGCCGTGATGGGTCTCGCCACGGCCACCAGCATCGAGGGGCCCTGGACCGACCAGGGCCTGGTCACCGACGTCAACTACCCCATCGACCCCAACGTCGACTGGGGACCGGACGGCCGGCTGTACGTCTCCTGGGGCTCCTGGACCGGCTCCGGCACCTACATGCACGTCCTGGACGAGTCGACAGGCAAGCTGTCCACGAGCGACAACAACCTCTGGCACATCGCCGTCGACATCGAGAACCCGACGATCATCCTCAACGGCGGCTACTACTACCTCTTCGGTTCGAAGGGGCTGTGCTGCAGCGGGACCAACAGCACCTACTACACGGTGGTCGGACGGTCCACGAGCATCACGGGCCCCTATCTCGACCAGAGCGGCACGAACATGGCGTCCGGCGGTGGGACACCGGTGCTCGCGGGCGCCTATCCCAAGGTGGCGGCCGGGGGCGCGGACGCCTTCGACGACGGCACGTCGAAGTTCCTCGCCTACCACTACTACAACGGCGACAACAACGGCCAGGAGTCCCTCGACATCCGCCAGGTCACCTTCGCCGGTGGCTGGCCCGTCCTCGCCGCCCCGCTGGGCTCCACCAGCAACCGCCTCCTGAACCGCAACAGCGCCAAGTGCGCGGACGTCTGGTTCGCGAGCACCGCCGACGGGGCGGCCGTCAACTCCGGCAACTGCAACGGCGGATCCAACCAGCAGTGGGCACTGACTCCCTCCGGTTCGGACTACCGCCTGGTCAACGTCAACAGCGGCAAGTGCCTCGAAATCCCCGGCGGTTCCAAGACCGACGGTGCGACGGCCGACCAGTGGACCTGTGACGGGGGCACGCACCAGCTCTGGCGCAGGACGTCGGTGATCGGCGCCTATGTCACCTTCACCAACGTCAACAGCGGGCTGTGCCTCCAGGTCACCGGAGGGTCGACCACCAACGGGGCGGCCCTGAACCAGTCGAGCTGCAACACCGGCACGAACCAGCAGTGGCTCGTGGTCTGACGCCAGGTACGCGTCCGCGGCGCCGCCGGCCGGCCCCGCGGACGCGTCCCTCCCACTGTCCCCTCAGCACACGCACATCAGCGCAGCCGGGCACTCACGCGGTACCGGCCGGACGCCAGCTAGCAGACATACACCCCGTCGGTGTGACCGACGAACCGGACGCCCTCCGCACGGTCCAGCGGTACACGGCCTTCGCGGACCGAGTCGGCCGACACCGCCGGAAGCCGCAGGGTCGCCGCACTGTTCGCGGGCACCACCACGTCGTACCCGAGGCCCCTGCCGCGGTCCGTGACGCGCCACTCGCTCCGGATCTCCCTGTACGGCGACTCGTACACCCCGGAGACCCGGGTGATCCCGCCTGTGGGATCGATGTGGTGTTGCGGCAGGAAGTGCTTGAACCCGGGGCTCTCCGGATCGCGGGCGATGCCGGCGTGCAGGCGTACATCCACTCCATGATCGCGCCGAAGGCGTAGTGGTTGAAGGAGTTCATGCCGACCGGCCCGAACCCGTCCTCCTCCGAGTACGAGTTCCAGCGCTCCCAGACCGTGGTGGCACCGTCCTTCACCGAGAACAGCCAGGACGGCAGCCCGTCCTGGTGGAGCAGTTCGTACGCCAGGTCCGCGCGGCCTCGTCGGTGAGGACGGGGGCGAGGACAATGACGCCGGCGTCCGCCCAACCGCTGCCGCCGCCCGGGAGGTTGAACCGGCCGGTCGGGGCGAGCCCGGTGAACTGCTCCTTGTCCGCACCGTAGTTGGCCTGGGAGTCGACGACGGTGTCCTGGAAGTGGCTGAGGACGACACCGGCGTCCACGTTGTACAGACCGGTCGCCGCGAAGACCTGGGTGTCGCCGGTCCAGCCGAGGCGTTCGTCGCGCTGGGGACTGCGCGATCGTTACGGCGGCGGCCTGCGTGCAACCGTCGCGAGGCGTCCGCCGGGCCACAGGCCCGTCCGTAGACTCGGCGGCAGCAGTTCCCAGGGAGAAGGAATCGAATGGAGCCGCCAGCACGACGTCGGCGCGTCACGATCGTCGATGTCGCACGCCACGCCCAGGTGTCCACGACCGCGGTGTCCAAGGTGCTGCGCAACGCGTACGGCGCCAGTCCCGAGATGCGCGCGAAGGTGCGCCGCGCGATCGACGAACTCGGTTACCGGCCGAACGCGGGAGCGAGAAGTCTCCGCGGGCAGACATACACCATCGGCGTGATGCTGCCCGACATCCGGAACCCCTTTTTCCCCGACGTGCTCGACGGCATCACCGGCCGGCTGACGGACACGGAGTACCAGGTGCTTCTGGGCCCCGGCTGCAACGGCGAGAAGGAGGAGGCGCGGGTCACCGAGGCGATGCTGGACCACGGCATGGACGGCCTCATCCTGGTCGCGCCGGTCTCGCCCCGCGCCCACCTCGAACACGTCGCCTCCTCCGTGCCGACCGTCGTCGTCGGCCGGCACGGTTCGTCTCCGGTGTACGACACGGTGGTCGACGACGATGTCGAGGGCGCGTCCCTGGCCGTCGGCCATCTCGCCGGTCTCGGGCATCGCCGCATCGCCCACATCGAGCACCACGAGACCGACCCGACACGCCTCATGGAGATGCCCAACGCCCGCCGCGCCGACGGATACCGGCAGGCCATGCGGGCGCTGGGGCTCGGGGAGTGGATCGACGTGGCCTCCACCAGCTACACCCAGGAGGGCGGCTACCAGGGCGCGCGGGAGCTGCTGGCCCGCCCCAGCGTTCCGACGGCCGTCTTCGCGGGTGCGGACATCGTGGCCATGGGTGTCCTGGCGGCGATCAACGAGGCGGGGCTCGACGTTCCCGGTGACATCTCGGTGGCCGGGTACGACAACACCACCTTCGCCGCGCTCGGCCCGATCTCCCTGACCAGCGTCGACCAGGCGGGCCACGAGATCGGCGGGCACGCCGCCCGCCTGCTCCTGGAGCGGCTCGCCGACCGGCAGAAACCCACGGACCAGGTCCGTCTGTCCCCCACCCTGGTGCCGCGCCGGACCACGGGCCGGCCACCGGAGTAGGCCGCGGGCCCAAGCAGCCCGGGGCATTCAACCGTTCGATTGAATGTGGGATTCCACCTGTGGAAAACGTTGCCCATCGAGGGGCGGCGGCGCAGGATGAAGGCCGCCCGGCGCCTCCGGCCATCGCCGACGTGCCGGTCGCTTCACCACGCCACCCCCCATCAGGAAGGCCACCCCAGCGTGTCCAGCTTCCTCAGCAGACGACGTGTCCTCGCCACCGGCGCGGGCGCCGCCCTCGGTGTCGGCGCGGTCGCCGCGAACGCCACCCCCGCTGCCGCCTCCCCCGCCACTTCCCGGGACACCACCCGGGGCACCTCCCGGGGCGAGGAGACCAGGACCCTCGACGAGCTCTACCGGACCGCTCTCGCGGAGGGCGGCAAGCTCGTCGTCTACGCCGGCGGCGACACCCCCACCCAGCAGGACGGCACCAAGGCGGCCTTCAAGGCCCGCTTCCCGGACATCGACCTGACGCTGATCGTCGACTACAGCAAGTACCACGACGTCCGTGTCGACAACCAGTTCGCCACCGACACCCTCGTGCCGGACGTCGTGCAGTTCCAGACCCTTCAGGACTTCGACCGCTGGAAGCAGCAGGGCCGTCTGCTGCACTACAAGCCCGCCGGGTTCTCCAAGGTCTACGACAGGTTCAAGGACCCACAGGGCGCGTGGGTGGCCACCGGAGCCATCGCCTTCAGCTTCATGTACGACACGGCGAAGGTCGGTTCGAGGACGCCTCTCACCCCGCGCGACCTGGTCGACCCGAAGTGGAAGGGCCAGATCGCCTCCTCCTTCCCGCACGACGACGACGCGGTGCTCTACCTCTTCACGCTGTACGCGCGGAAGTACGGCTGGGACTGGGTGGCGAGGTTCGCCGCCCAGGACGTGCGGTTCGCCCGCGGCAGCAACTCCCCGGGTGACGCCGTCTTCGGCGGGCAGAAGACCATCGGTGTCGGCACCGCGGGGTCGGCGGTCAGCACTTCACCCGTGACGTTCGCCATCGGCGCCGGGCATCCGTTCATGGCCTGGGGCCAGCGCATGGCCGTCCTCAAGCAGGCGAAGAACTCCACTGCCGCCAAGCTGTTCCTCAACTGGCAGTTGTCGAAGGAGATGCAGAACGGCTCCTTCAACGGCTGGTCCGTCCGGACCGACGTCACTCCCCCGGCGGGTCTGAAGCCGATCTGGGAGTACCCCGACGCCCACGTGGACGGCTTCCCCCGCTTCATGTCCGACCGCGCGGAGGTGGAGCGCTGGAAGCAGACCTTCGCCCTGTACTTCGGGGAGGTCAAGGGCGACCCGACACCCGGCTGGCTCGGGCTGCATCCGGGGGCGTAGAGACGGGTGGGCCGGCGTCCGGCCCACCCGGGACACCGGCGCCCGCCGCTCTCCCTGCCTCTCCCGGGGAGAAGCCGAGCGCTCCTCGAGATCAGGCCTCGGCCAGGGGAAGAGTCACCTCGAAGCGGCAGCCGCCGGGCACATTGCGCACGGCGGCCTGTCCGCGGTGTGCCTCGACGATGCCGCGGACGATGGCGAGACCGAGGCCGGCACCGGCCGGAGGGGTGCGGGCATGCGTGCCGCGCCAGCCGGTGTCGAAGACACGCGGCAGGTCCTCGTCCGGGATGCCACCGCAACCGTCGGTGACGGACACGACGACGCCGTCGGGGGAACGCTCGGCGGCGATCGCGACCGTACCGTCCGAGGGTGTCCGGCGGATCGCGTTGACCAGCAGATTGCTCAGCACCCGGCTCATCTCCTTGCCGTCGACCTCGACCGGCACCGGTTCGATGCGATCGCCGATCAGCCACACACCGTGCTCTCTCGCGAGAGCGTCCGCTCCCGCGAGGGCGTCGCCGACAAGGTCGTACATGGACATGCGCGACGGAGAGAGGGCGAGCGCCCCGGCGTGGATGCGGGAGAGTTCGAAGAGGTCACCCACCATGTCGTTGAGACGTTCGACCTCCGTGCGCATCTGGCGGAGGTAGCGGTCGGGTTCGGCGGCGACGCCGTCCTCCAGTGCCTCGGACATCGCGCGCAGCCCGGCGAGCGGGGTGCGCAGGTCGTGTGAGATCCAGGCGACCAGTTCACGTCTCGATGTCTCCAGGGCGCGCTCGCGGTCGCGGGACGCGGCGAGCTTCGCGCTGGTGCTGGCCAACTCCCGGCTCAGAGCGGAGAGTTCGGCGGTCGCCGAGCCGTCGGGAGCCGCGAAATGGCCGCCGTCACCGAAAGAACGGGCAGCCGCGGTGAGGGCCCTGCTGCCGGCGACGACCCGACGGCCGAGCAGCAGCGCGGTGGCCAGCGAGACGACCGCCGCCATCGCGACAACCATGGTCACAACGGTCAGGTCGTGCGAGGACAGGAACATGGCCCGCGCCACGGCCAGCGTGCCCGCGAGCATGGCCGCCACGGCAACGGCCACGACCACGGCGAGGGACATGGTCAGCGAGCGTCGCCGGATCAGCCACAGCACACCGGCCCCGACCAGCCCGGCCGCGACGGCGCCGAGAAAGGCGAACAGGGCGATCAGCAGGAAGGCGCGCATGGTCACACTGCCTCCTCGAACGGCGTGGTGTCGAAGCGGTAGCCCACTCCCCACACCGTCTGGATCAGCTGCGGGCTGGCCGGGTCGTCCTCCACCTTGCCCCGCAGCCGGCGTACATGGACGGTGACGGTGGACAGGTCGCCGAAGTCCCAGCCCCACACCTCACGCATCAGCTCTTCGCGGCTGTAGGCGCGGCCGTGGTTGCGCAGGAGGAAGACGAGGAGGTCGAACTCGCGGAGCGTGAGGCTGAGTTCGGCGCCGTTCTTGGTGGCGCGCCGGGCGGCCGGGTCGATGGTGATGCCTGCCCCGTGCACCGGGTGGGCTGCCGCGGCGGGCCGGGTCCGGCGCAGTACCGACTCGACCCGCAGCACCAGCTCGCGGGGGCTGAAGGGCTTCGTGACGTAGTCGTCGGCGCCCACTTCGAGGCCCAGGATCCGGTCGCCCTCGTCGCCACGGGCGGTGAGCATGATGACCGGCACGGGTCCACGGGCCCGAATCCGGCGGCACACCTCCAGGCCGTCCATGCCGGGCAGCATCAGGTCGAGCACCACCAGGTCCGGTCGGTTGGCGGCGGCCCGTACGAGTGCGGAGGGCCCGTCACCGGCGCGTTCCACGTCGTACCCCGCTCGGTCGAGATAGCCGGAGACGACCTCGGCGACCGTAGGGTCGTCGTCCACGACCAGGACGCGCATCGCGCCGACCCGCCCTCGGGGAGCGGGCTCGGTACCTGCGGATTCATGCGGCTGCTGCATGCACCCCAGCTTCTCACCCGCCTCACTTCGGTGCGGCGCGGCCGGCCCTACGTCCGCGATTCGTAAGAACCTGGCACCGCTGTCCTCCCGTGGCGGCTCGAAGGGGAGCCCTGTCGTCGGTCGTCACCACCCCGTAAGCAGCAGGTGGTTGAGGAGCAGGGCGAGAGCTGCCTGTGCCGTGAGCCAGGCGCGGGGCCGGGTCAGGAACGCGCAGGCCGGGAGCAGCCACAGGGCGAACGGCAGCCAGATGCGCTCCGTCTCCGCCTTGCTCATGCCCGAGAGGTCGGCGGTGAGCAGGGCGAGCAGCGCGGCGAACACGAGCAGGGCGAGCCGGGATCCGGGGGCGTCCACGCTCGTGCGCAGGCGACCGCGGAAGCCCTCGCGTACCGGAGCCGCGCCGGCCCGCCGCAGGCCCGCGACGGTCGCCGGACCCACCAGCAGGACCGTGCACGCGAGGTTCGCCCACACCCAGTAGCCGTAGGGGCGGACACCGCCGGCTCCCTGGTAGTAGCGGGTGACGAGCAGGCGATACGCCTCCCACCAGTTGAAGCCCGCGAACGTGAACGCGGCCGGGACGACCACGAGTCCGGCGAGGACGTACGGGAGTGGGCGCAGTCGTCGGGAGCCGAGCAGCACGACGCCGCCGGCGATCACCGCGAACAGTGTCAGCCCGTAGGAGAGATACGCGGTGAGCCCGAAGAGGAGCCCGGAGGCCAGGCCCGACGACCGTGGCCGGTGTCCGGTGACCGCGAGGGCGAGGAAGGCGACGGCCCAGGCGGCGACCGCCGCGAAGTATCCGTCCGCGGACGTGCCCATCCACACGGCCGCCGGGGCCAGGACCAGGAACGGCGCGGCCCGGCGGGCGAGCGCCTCCCCGCACAGCGCGCGCACGGTGACGAGAACCGCCACCGCCGCCGTCGCCCCGACGGTGACGCACCAGACGCCCGCCCAGGCCCCGCCGCCCAGCCCGATCCGGTCGAGGAGGACGAACGTGAGCGTGGCCCCGGGAGGATGCCCGGCGACATGCGCGGGCCAGGCGTCGGGGGAGCGGATCAGGATGTGGTGGGTGAAGTCCCGCAGGGCGGCGGGGATGTCGTGGAAACGGTTGACCGGTTCGATGACCTGGAGGTACTCGTACTTGGTCGTCAGCCGCAGGGCGATGCCGCGCTGCCATCCGTCGACCAGGGCGAGCGAGAACGTCCACGTCGTGGCGGTGCCGCAAGCGGTCAGCAGCAGCGCGCGCCAGGGCAGCCGGGCGGCGAGGAGCGGCCCGTACGCGACGACGGCGACGGCGACGCCAATCGCGGCCGGGGTGCCGGGGCCCACATGCGGCTCCCAGTGGCCGTACACGGGAGGCCAGCTCACACGAAGGGTTCCGTAGCGGTCCTGGATGACGGTACCGATCACAGCGGCCGTCGTGACGAGCAGCGCTGCGGCCAGGGCCGCGGACAGGTCGCGGAGATGATCACGGTTCACACCGGCACGCTAGGCCGGGGAGGGCCGGCCAGGGCTCCGGCGGGCCAGGACGTCAGCGTTTCGTCATGAGTCGCGGGCCCTGTCCCCCGCCTGTCCCGGCCTACGGTCGGACCATGCCCGACCAACTCCTCCCCACCTCCCCCGGTTTCTGGCGCAGTCCGCTGCGCGGCCCATGGTTCACCTCCGTGCTCGGCATCGTGCTGCTCGGCGGGATCACGGTGCTCTTCGTGACAGGCCTGCTGTCGTACGCGGCCTACAACCCGGATCTGTCCCCGGTGAACGACAAGACCCCGGACAAGCGCCTGCTGGGCTTCTACCTCTTCGCCTGGCCGACCGACCCGCCGTGGCTCTACCGGCTCACCCAGGGCGTCCACGTCACCCTCGGCATCGCGCTGATCCCCGTACTGCTGGCGAAGCTGTGGTCGGTCCTGCCCCGGCTGTTCACCCTCCCGCCCGTGCGCTCGCTCGCACACGGGCTGGAAAGGATCTCGCTGCTCCTGCTGGTCGGGGGCGCGCTGTTCGAGTTCACCACCGGCGTGCTGAACGTCCAGCTCGACTACCTCTTCCCCGGCTCCTTCTATCCGCTGCACTTCTACGGGGCCTGGGTGTTCTTCGCGGCGTTCGTGACACACGCGGTGCTGCGGGTACCGGCCGCGCTGCGCAACCTGCGCCACCTGCGCGACGAGGAGAACGGCCTCGTCGCGCCGGCCCCCACCCCGCCCACCTTCTCCCGCCGCGGCGCCCTCGGCTTCGTCGGCGGCGGCTCCCTGCTCCTGCTGGTCACGACGGCGGGCCGGAGTTTCGACGGGGCACTGCGGGAGACGGCTCTGCTCGCGCCGCACGGTGGCCCCGAACCGGGTTCGGGCCCCGGCGGCTTCCAGATCAACAAGACGGCCGCGTCGCGCGGGATCAGCACGACGGAGACGAGTGAGGAGGCGTGGCGGCTGGTCGTCGAGGGGCGCGGACGGACGGTCCGGCTGAGCCGGGCAGAACTGATGCGACTCCCCCTGCACGACGCCGCGTTGCCCATCGCCTGCGTGGAGGGCTGGTCGACCTCCGACCAGTCGTGGCGGGGCGTACGCCTACGGGATCTGGCGGCGCTCGTCGGGTACGAGGGCGACGCGCCGCCGGACGTACTGGTGGAGTCGCTCCAGCGGCACGGGGCGTTCCGCAGGGCCGCCCTGCGTGACAACCAGGTGGGCGACCCGCGTGCCCTGCTGGCCCTCTTCGTCAACGGCGCGCCTCTTACTCCTGACCACGGTCACCCGGCGCGGATCATCGTCCCCGCGGCGCCCGGGGTACTCAACACCAAGTGGGTGGCACGGATGACGTTCGGAGACCTGTGATGCGACGGCCTGTGGAGCGACGACCTGTGATGCGACGGCTTCCGGTGCGCCTGGGCTCGAGGAGCCCGTACGTCGGGAGCCCCTTCCAACTCCTGCTACTCGCCTGTTCGTTCACGCTCGCCGGGTACGCGGGAGTGCGGCTGTTCGCGGACGACTGGTTCTCGGTGGCGCTGTGGTTCGTGGGCGCGGCGCTGGTGCACGACCTGGTGCTGGTGCCCTTGTACGCGGGCGCGGACCGGATCGTCACACGGGCGCTGGGCATGCTGGGCTGCCGGGAGTGGACCGTCTTCGTGCGCGTCCCGGCGGCGTTCTCCGGCCTCCTGCTGCTGATCTGGTTTCCGCTGATCAGCGGACAGGTGGCGGACCGCTACCGGTCTGCCACCACCCTGTCCGGCGACGGGTTCCTGTCCCGCTGGCTGCTGATCACGGCCGTGCTGTTCGGCGGCTCGGCGGTGGCCCTCGTCCTGCGGTCGGCGCGGTCGGCGCGGTTGCGCAGGGCGACGAAGGAGCGGCCACCGGCCGTCCACTGACCCGCCGGGCGCCAGCCCGCGTGCGTCGCGAGCCGGAGCAGGGCCGGGGTGCCGAGGCGGGCCCAGGGGAAGGGCGGGCCGGCGGACCCGTGAGCGTCGGCGGCGATGCGGACGACGTGGACGGTGACGCGTTCGTCGACCTCACTGTCGGGGACGGTCTCGGTGATCAGGAGGCCGCCCTGACGGAGGAGTTGGGACATCCGTCGAAGGAGGGCGCCCGGGTCGCCGCCGATGCCGATGTTGCCGTCGATGAGGAGGACGGTGTCCCAGCGCCCCTCGGCGGGGAGCGGTTCGAAGACGGAGCGTTGCAGAGCCTGGCCGCCGAGCCGCACGGTGCGGGCGACGGCGGCTTCGCTGACGTCGATGCCGAGCGCGGGCAGGCCCCGGGACGCGAGTTCGGCGACGAGCCGCCCGGGCCCGCATCCCACGTCGAGCACGGCCCCTTCACAGTGCTCCAGGACCTTCATGTCCGCCGCGTCGGCCCCGGCGCACCAGCGTTCCACCTCCAGCGGCAGCAGCCAGCCGTCGGCGCGGCGGAGGAAGAGCGGCCCGCCACCGGTGGCCAGGGCCTCGGAGTACGGATCGGCAGCCCAGGGACGCGGAATGCCGGGGGACACGACGGACACGGGACGGTCCGAGCCGGTCGTCCTCGGCGACGTGATCTCGTGTGCGGTGCTCATCGACCGGCGACCGCTCCGAGACGCCCCAGCTCAGCGGCGAACCGGCTCCCCGGGGCAGCCGCGGCGACCGCCGCCGCGTCGCCCGCGGTGTCCACGTCCCGAAGGCACGGCAGCACGCGCACGCGCAGACCCGCCATGACGAGCCGCTCATACTGCACGGCACCCGTCGTGGGCGTCGACATCGGCACACCGCGCAGTAGTTCGGGGTCCGGGCGGGCGAGACCCAACGCCCAGAATCCACCATCCTCGGCCGGGCCGAAGTACGCGTCGCAGTCGGCGAAGTCCACGGTGAGCAGAGCGGGCGTCACCTGCGGGGTGTCCATGCCGATGAGCAGCGCGGGTCCGTCGCAACCGGCGAAGGCGGCGGCCAGCCGCTCGTCCAGACCTCCCGCGCACTGGGGGACGACGTCGAAGCCGGGCGGCAGCCAGGGGCCCGGCGCGCCGTCGAGCACCAGCACGCGGCGCCGGGCGGGGGTGGCCGCCACCGTCCGCAGGCTGTCCACGAGCGCCGCCTCGGCGAGCGCGGCCGCTTCCCGGGGCGTGTACGGCGGGGTGAGCCGGGTCTTGACCCGGCCCGGCCGCGGTTCCTTGGCGATGACGAGAAGTGTGGTCACTGAGCGGTTCCTCCAGGGAGTACGGAGAGCAAGTCGGCGGCGGTCCCGCCCCCGGGCGCCGGTGGTTCGGACAGGACCCGGCCCATGTCCCGTACCGCCTGCCAGGTGCCACGCCAGGTGCCGGTGACCTTGGAGTCACCGGTGCGCGGCAGGTACGGCACGTCGTGCTCGACGACACGCCAGCCGGAGTCGGCGGCGCGGACGACCATCTGCAGCGGGTAGCCGCTGCGGCGGTCCGTGAGCGCGAGGTCGAGCAGTTGTTCGCGGCGGGCGGCGCGGAGCGGGCCGAGGTCGTGCAGGCGCAGCCCGGTGCGGCGACGCAGCATCCGTGCGAGCGCGAGGTTGCCCATCCGGGCGTGCGCGGGCCAGGCGCCTCGGCCCTGCGGCCGGCGTCGCCCGAGCACGAGGTCGGCCGCACCCTCGCGTACCTCGCGCACGAAGGGTTCGAGGAGGGACGGGTCGAGTGACGCGTCGCAGTCGCAGAAGCACACGATGTCCGCGGTGGCCGCGGTCAGCCCGGCGTGGCAGGCGGCGCCGAAGCCGCGGCGCGGCTCGTGCACGACGGTCGCACCGAGGGCCCGGGCCAGCTCCGGCGAGCCGTCCGTGGATCCGTTGTCCACCACCAGCGCGCGCCAGTTGGGCGGGATGCGGGCGAGCACCCAGGGCAGGGCCTCGGCCTCGTTCAGGCAGGGAAGGACGACGTCGACAGGCGCGGCGACCGTCACCGCCTCCGGTTCTGACGCGGTTGCCGACACGGTTGCTGACGCTGATTCAGGAGGGGTCATCACGACTTTCACCCTACGAAGACAAGAGGCGGACGGCGGACTCCCGCTCCTTACGAAACACGGACGTCGCGTCGGGAGCGGGGCACACGGGAGAGGCGTGGGCTACTCCCCGCGAAGCCTTGCCTTCGCGAATTCCCGCATTCCCTCGGCGAACCCGACCTCGGCCTTCCAGCCCAGCTCGGCCCGCAGGCGGGACGAGTCCGCCGTGATGTGGCGTACGTCCCCCAGTCGGTACTCCCCGGTCACCATGGGTTCGGGCCCGCCGTACGCGGAGGCCAGCGCCTGCGCCATCTCCCCCACCGTGCGGGGCTCCCCGCTGCCGGTGTTGTACGCGACCAGCGCACCGGCCCGGGCCCCGGCCTCCAGCGCCGCCACGTTGGCCGTGGCCACGTCCCGCACATGCACGAAGTCCCGTCGCTGGCCGCCGTCCTCGAAGACCCGCGGAGCCTCGCCCCGGGCGAGCGCGGACCGGAAGAAGGACGCGACGCCGGCGTACGGGGTGTCGCGGGGCATGCCGGGCCCGTACACGTTGTGGTAGCGCAGCGACACCGCGGCGCCGTCCGTCGACCGGGCCCACGCTGCCGCCAGATGCTCCTGGGCCAGCTTGGTCGTCGCGTACACGTTGCGGGGATCGGCCGGCGCGTCCTCGCCGACCATTCCCGGTGTCAGGCCTTCCTCGCAGCGCGGGCACCGGGGTTCGAACCGACCCGCGTCCAGATCGGCCGCGGTCCGGGGCCCGGGTCGTACCGCCCCGTGCCACTCGCAGGCGTACGAGCCCTCGCCGTACACGACCATCGACCCGGCCAGCACGAGGTGCCGCACCCCCGCGTCCGCCATGGCGGAGAGCAGCACGGCCGTGCCGAGGTCGTTGTGCGACACGTACTCGGCCGCGTCACGGAAGTCCTTGCCCAGTCCCACCATCGCGGCCTGATGACAGACGGCGTCCACGCCCGGCAGTACGGCCGCGACCGCCTCGGCGTCGCGCACGTCCGGACCGTCGCGCAGGTCGAACACGACCGCCTCGTGCCCGCGCGCGGTCAGCGCCTCGACGACATGACTCCCGATGAACCCGGCTCCGCCGGTGACCAGTACTCGCATGACCGGAACGCTAGGAGCAGGGACGCACCGCACGGCAGCCCCACGCCCAGGTCGTCACAGCTCCGTAAGACCTCGGCACAGGTGGCAAACCCACGTCGCCCCTTCCCGGGGGATGTGCTCCGGAGACCTCGCGTCATGCCCACTTCGCCGCCCTGCCGACCACGCGACCCTGCGGTCGAACCCCCGGTTGAGCAGCGGCGGCAGCACGCTGCCGAAGCGCGCCGGCACTCGCGTGCCGGTGCCGGGGCAGATGGCGAAGCGTCGCCGGTCGATGCCGTCGACGATCACCGACGCGACCCTCTCCGCGCTCAGCGGTCCGATCGTGCCGCCGACCGCCCTGGTCTCCGCCGGCTTCCACCGGTTCTCCTCGGCGAGCGGCGGGGTGTCCACGTCCGCACCGCGCGGAGTCCATGTTCGCGGCGGCCGACAGCTCCTCCATCGGCGCCTCCGGACGCTCTCGTCCCCGCGCGATCAGCGATATCCGGGCGCCCGGTTACGCGAGCGGCCGGGCCGTGGCAACTCCGCTGCGGCGGCGCGGGCCGTCCGGCACGGGCCAGGGCGTTGTCGGCATCACTTCGGTGGTCGTACCGACTGCCGGATCACCAGTTGAGTGCCCAGCACCACATGGTCGTCGGCGAGAGGCTTCTCCCCCTCCAGCGCCAGGCGGACCGCGGTGCGTCCAAGGTCCTCGTAGGGAACCCGCACCGTGGTGAGCGCGGGCGTCAGGTCGGCGGCGAAAGGCACGTCGTCGAAGCCGACCAGGGACACGTCACCGGGCACGGACAGACCGGCCTCACGCAGCGCCGCCAGGGCACCGACGGCCACCACGTCCGTGCCCGCGAAGATCGCCGTGAAGCCCAGTCCTTCCTTCAGCGCGGCCCGGATCCGCTGATAGCCGGAGACCCTGGTGTACTGCCCGGCCACATCCAGCTCCTCGGCGTACGGAACGTCGTGGGCCCGCAGCGCCTGGCGATACCCGGACCGGCGCTGCTCCGCGCTGCTCATGAGGGGATCGCCCCCCAGGAACAGGACACGCCGGTGTCCCATGCCGAGCAGGTGGTCGACGGCCTGGAAGGCGCCGCCGCGATTGTCGTAGTCGACCACCGTCACCGGCAGGCTGGACGGCAGCGGCGGCCGTCCGCACAGGACCAGCCGGGAACCGGCGGATTCCAGCGCCCTGGCGTATTCGGCCATGCGCTCGTGATACGCGTCGTCCAGCACCGCTCCGCCGACGAGGATCACCGCCGCCGCGTGCTGCTCGCGCATGAGCTGCACCAGGTCGTCCTCCCGGCCCCGGTCGTTGTGGGTGACGCAGACCAGACTGAGCCTGCCGCGTGCCGCCGCCTCCTGCTCCACCCCTGCCGCGACATGGGCCAGTGAAGGTCCGGTGATGTCCTGCAGGACCATGGCGATCGGGCCGGCGACCTGGCCGGAGAGAGCCTTGGCGTGGACGTTCACCACGTAGTGCAGGGACTCGACGGCTGCCATGACCCGGGCACGCGTGGCCTCGGAGACCGGATAGTTCCCGGCGAGCGCTCGGGAAACGGTTGCCACCGACACGCCGGCCTTCACAGCGACATCACGAATCGTGCTGGGCCCGCCACTCGCACTCTTGGTACGCCGCCGCCTGCCGGGCTGCTTGAGTTCGGAGCCCGTTGGAGAGCCGCTTCCGTTGTCCGTCACAGCTCGACGTTACTGCATGTGAGGCCTCTTGCAGACAGCTGATGCGCGAATTACGGTCTTCGAACAGTAATCGTTTACTAGATTCACCGGAGTCGCCTCAATGTCCGTCACCCACCTGCGCTGGGGAACCGACGAACTGTCCCTGATCCTGTGCCTCGACCCTGCCGGTCCGGTCAGGGTGCTGGCAGCGGGCGAGGCGGCCACGCTGCCGGATCCCGGGCATGAACCCGAACTGTGCGCCCTGCTCACGCACCGCGCCCTGCCGTTGGTCGAGGTCCAGACCGCGGGCAGCGGCCGGCTCGGCACCTCGGGCAAGCGCCATGTGGACGGTGCCGCGGCGCTGGCCCTGCGCTACACCGGTCACGAGGAGGTGGTCCACGAGCGACGCGGGGACGGGAACAGCGACGGAGACGGGGACGAGGACGTACGCGTTCTGCGCGTGCGGATGGCCGACAGGACCACCGGTCTAAGCGTCACCGCCGTCTGCACCCTGCGGGAGGGCATCCCGGTTCTCCGCACCGAGGCCTGCCTGGAGAACGCGGGCGACCGTCAGGTCACCCTGGAGTACGTCTCCTCCTTCGCGTGCGCCAACCTCGCCCGCCATCTCGGGGACGGCGAACGCTGGGAGGACGGCCTGGCCCTGTGGCTCGCGGCCAATCCCTGGAGCGGCGAATACCGCTGGTCCAGGGCCACTCTGGCCGAGCGCGGTCTCTACGACGTGGGCATGGTGCCCTTCGGCCAGACCGGGTCGAAGAACCGGATCGCCGTGACCAGCACCGGCTCCTGGTCCTCCTCCGAACACCTGCCCATGGGCTGCCTGGAGGAGATCCGAACCGGCCGTGCCCTGCTGTGGCAGATCGAGCACAACGGGTCCTGGCACGCCGAGGTGGCCGATCGCTGCGACGACGTCTACCTCGCGCTGTCCGGGCCGACCGACCGCGAGCACCAGTGGCGCCGTGTTCTCGCCCCCGGCGGGTCGTTCCGTACCGTACCCGCCTCGGTCGCCTTCGTTCCCACGGGAGGACCGGAGGCCGCGCTCGACGCCATGACCCGGCACCGGCGCGCCACCCGGCGCCCGCACCCCGACCACCAGGTGCTGCCCGTGGTCTTCAACGACTTCATGAACAGCCTGATGGGCGAGCCCAGCACCAAGGCCCTGCTGCCTCTGGTCGACGCAGCCGCGACGGCCGGTGCCGAGTACTTCTGCGTCGACGCCGGCTGGTACGACGTCGAGCCGCCCGGCACGGTCGGCCCCGGCGGTGTCCCGGGATGGTGGGACTCGGTGGGCGAGTGGAAGGAGTCGGGGACCCGCTTCCCCGGCGGGCTCATGGAGGTCCTGGACCGCATCCGCGATGCGGGCATGGTCCCGGGACTGTGGCTGGAGCCCGAGGTCGTCGGCGTACGCAGCCCGGTCGCCGCCGCCCTGCCCGACGAGGCCTTCTTCCGGCGGGACGGCGTCCGTCTGGCGGAGTGGGGACGCCACCAGCTCGACCTGCGCCATCCGGCGGCGCGCGCCCACCTCGACGGGGTCGTGGACCGGCTGGTGCACCACTACGGCGTCGGCTACCTCAAACTCGACTACAACATCGACATCGGTGCGGGCACCGACGGCCCGGACAGTACCGACAGTCCCGGCGACGGCCTCCTCGGCCACAACCGCGCCCACCTGGACTGGCTCGACGGCGTCCTGGACCGTCATCCCGGCCTGGTCCTGGAGAGCTGCGCGGCCGGCGGCAGCCGCACCGACCACGCGATCCTCTCCCGCCTGCCCATCCACTCCGTCACCGACCAGCAGGACTTCCGGCTCCTCCCCGCCATCGCCGCCGCCGCGCCCACCGCGGTCACCCCCGAACAGGGCGCGATCTGGGCTTACCCCCTGCCGGAGCACACCGACGCCGAGCTGGGCATGGTGATGGTGACGGCCATGCTCGGCCGGGTCCATCTCAGCGGTCGCCCAGACCTTCTGACGGATCATCAAATGGACATCGTGCGCGAGGCGTTGGCCACCTACAAGACCTACCGCCATCTCCTGCCCACCGCCCGCCCCCACTGGCCGCTCGGCCTGCCGGACTGGCGCGGCGGCTGGCTCGCCCTGGCCCTCAGCACGGCCGACGACACGACCCTGCTGGCTCTATGGCGTCGGGACGGCGCGCCCGAGACCGTGTCCGTTCCCCTTCCGTGGACCACCGAGGCGGACCGGCCGCGCCTGCTGTTCGGGGCGGGGCCACGGCCGTCGTACGACTGGGACGGCCCGGAGCGCACCGTGCGGGTGACCCTCCCGGCCGAGCGGTCGGCGGTACTGCTGTCCTTCGGCACCGGCCCGGCCGACACCGCGACCTGAAGCCCGACGCTCTCGTGGGACGGCTGTGGCCCCTCGGTGAGCACGGGTTCACCGAGGGGCCACAGCCGTCCCACGACGACGGGGACCGGAAGGGACACAACACACGTACGCCGGCCGGAGGCCCATGCCGACAGCCGACTCAGGCGCTGATCGCCAGGTCCGCCAGGCTTACCGCGTGGGCGAGCCGGCGTCCTGCGGCGAGGAGTGCCAGTTCGTCGACGACCGTACGGCCGAGCCGTTCCAGTTCGTTGCCGAGCGATCCGGCGATGTGCGGGGTGAGAAAGACATTGGGCAGCCGATAGAGGGGGGACCCCGTGGACAGCGGCTCGGGTTCGGTGACGTCGAGCACGGCGCTGATCCGCCCGGCGACCAGCTCGTCGGTGAGCGCCTCGGGGTCGACGAGGGCGCCCCGCGAGGTGTTGATCAGTACGCCGCCGTCCCTGATCAGCGCCAGCCGGTCGCGGTCCAGCATCCGGTAGGTCTGCGGGATGTCCGGGGCGTGCAGGCTGACGATGTCGCTGGTGCGCAGCAGTTCCTCCAGGGACATCGGTACGGCGCCGAGGGAAGCCGCCTCGGCCTCGTCCACGTACGGGTCGTACAGGGCCGCCGTGAGGTCGAAGGGGCGCAGGAGTTCGAGCACCCGGCGGCCGATCCGCGAGGCGCCGATCACCCCGACGCGCCGGCCGAGGTTGCCGATGTCCGCGTACTCGGTGGGCGCGGGGTAGGCGCGCACGGTCCGAAAACGTTCACGCAGGCCGAAGGCGTCCTTACCGGCGAACAGGATCGCGGCGAGGGTGTACTCCGCCACCGGCAGCGCGTTGGCCTGCACCGCGCTGGAGACGGTGAGGCCGCGTTGCCAGGCATCCGCCCCGATGAGGCTGCGCACACTGCCCGCCGCGTGCAGCACGGTGCGCAGCCGGGGCGCGGCGGCCAGCGCCTCGGCGCCGATGTGCGGGCAGCCCCATCCGGTGATCAGGATCTCGGCCTCGGCCAGTGCCTCCCGCGCGGCCGGGTCGGTGAAGTCCTGGACGACGAGCGTGGAGTCGATCCGCACCAGTTCCCCCACCCGCGCCATCAGGTGTGGCGGAAAGAGCTCGGGCAGGTGGACCGGGTTCATCGCGAACACGGCTGAGGGCAGGTGTGGGCTGGGCATGGGACTCCTGCTTCGACGCGGAGAAAGGATCAGATGAAAGTAAACGTATTCTACGCTAGAGAGGATTCCAGCCAGGGGTCAATGGTTTCGCCTGAAGTCGAGACAGGGTCACCGTCACCCACCGGAATCACCAGGG
This sequence comes from Streptomyces sp. NBC_01451, assembly GCF_036227485.1. Lineage (NCBI taxonomy): Bacteria > Bacillati > Actinomycetota > Actinomycetes > Kitasatosporales > Streptomycetaceae > Streptomyces > Streptomyces sp. NBC_01451. Next base: position 9,051,652 of record NZ_CP109479.1, on the reverse strand, counting down.
ACATAGATTTCCCAGGTCAGTAGCCCAGCAGGTAACGCATTTGAAAGTTTGGCGAAACAATCGGGCCTCGCCCTCTTGCGGTTCCAGCCATCAGCCCCTTACGGTCCACGCAGCAAACGGTTACTTTCCCTCTTCGGGTGTGACCCCGCCGGACCTTGCCGCCTTTGCCTCGCTGACCACCGCGCCGGCCCCCACACCGCACGCGCACCCTGTCCCCTGTGGAGGACCGATGACCACGTATCGCGCCAGAACCCTCAACGCGGCGGCCCTGACCGCCTCGCTCTGTCTCCTTCTCGCCGCCTGCTCAAGCGGCGACGGCACGAACGCCGAGGCCCGGCCGAGCACCGAGGGCAAGGTCACCCTGGAGTTCTGGAGCTGGACGGAGGGCATCGAGGCCCAGACCAAGGTCTGGAACAAGGAGCACCCCGAGACCCGGATCAAGTTCGTCAACGCGGCCGGCGACACCGCCTATCAGAAGCTCCGCGCAGCGGTGACCTCGGGCAACGCCCCGTGTCTGTCGAAGATGGACGGAATGAACCTGGCGGGCTTCGCCGCCGACGGTCTGCTCACCGACATCAGCGGGAACGCCGCCCAGTACAAGTCGCAGTACACCGCTCCGGCGTGGAACGCGGTCAGCCCGGGCGGCACCACCTTCGGCATCCCGATGGGCTCCTCGCCTCTGTTCACCGCCTACCGCGCGGACCTGTTCAAGAAGTACGGCATCGAGGCGCCCAAGACCTGGGACGACCTGATCGCCGCCGGCAAGAAGGCGAAGCAGCAGAACAAGGACGTCAAGATCTTCAACATGGCCGGCGAGGACCCGAGCACCCTGGTCGACCTGTCCTGGCAGGCCGGCGCCCAGTGGTACAAGGCGGACGGCGACCACTGGACGATCAGCTTCACCTCGCCGGAGGCGCTCAGGGCCGGTGACATCGTCCAGCAGCTCGTCGACGACGGCCTCGCCTCCAACGCCTCCTACTCCGACCCGGGCGTCTTCAAGACCTGGGACCTCGGCAGGACCATCGCTATGACCACCTCGACCTGGCAGCTGCCGATCTACGACACCAACTTCCCCAAGTCCAAGGGCAAGTGGCAGCTCGCGGACGCCCCGGTCTTCGACACCGCGCAGCCGCGGACCTCCAGCAACTTCGACACGACGGCCGTCCTCAAGGGCTGCAAGTACCCCGACCGCGCCACCCAGTTCGCCGCCTGGCTGAGCAGCAGCAAGGAGTCCCTGACCGCGCTCACGGACCCCGCCTCCAAGTCCGGCCTGTTCCCCGCGGTCAAGGACGTGTCGCCGTACGTGGACAAGATCATTCCGACCGAGATGTTCAACAAGGAGTCCGACAGCGCCACGGTGATCACCACGGCCGCCTCCCGGGTCGGCGACCAGTGGCAGTACGGGCCGAACTACGCGGCGATGTACTCCGAAATGCAGAAGCAGTGGGGCAAGGTCATCAAGAGGGAACTCACGGTCAAGGACATGCTGACCGGCCTGGAGAAGTGGACCGTCGACGACCTGAACAGCAAGGACATCAAGGCCGTCGCGGGCAGCTGACCCCTCCCGCCCGCTCGCCCGGAGACAGCCGACGCACCTCACCTGGAGACATCCCGTGCCCACCCTGACGCGACCGCCGGTCGCGACCGACTCCCCGGTCAGGCGGACCTCCCCCCGCCGGACCGGGAGGCGGGGAGCCTACAAGGGCCTGCTCTTCGCGCTGCCCTTCCTGGCCGGCTTCCTGTTCACCTACGTCCTGCCGATCGGCTACGCCTTCAGCCAGAGCCTGCACGAGAAGAAGAGCGCCGGGCTGGGCTTCGGCCCGACCCGGGTCGTCTTCACCGGCTTCGCCAACTTCGCGGCGATCCTGACCGACGGCGCCTTCTGGTCCAGCATGCTGCGCACCCTGCTCTTCGGAACCGCGCAGATCACGGTGATGCTGGGCATCTCGCTGCTGCTGGCCCTGCTGCTCGACGGTGTCGCCGCGCGGGCGGTCCGCTTCTTCCGGGCGGGGCTCCTTGTCCCGTACGTCGTTCCGAGCGTGGTCGCGACACTCATCTGGCTGTTCCTCTACAGCCCGACGATCAGTCCGGTCATCGACCTGGCCGACCGGGCGGGTGTGCACCTCACGTTGTTCGGCGGCATCAACACCTATCTCTCCCTGGGCAACCTGCTCACCTGGCAGGGCATCGGCTTCAACGTGATCCTGATCTCCGCGTCGCTCCAGGCCCTGCCACGGGAGCTGTACGAGGCGGCCCGGCTCGACGGGGCCCGCGAATGGCGCATCGCCTGGTCGATCAAGGTCCCGAACATCACCGGGATCCTCGTGCTGACCGGCATGTTCTCGCTCATCGGCCGGCTCCAGCTGTTCGCCGAGCCGCTGCTGCTGAGGTATGTCGCACCGGAGTCGATCAACACCGACTTCACACCGATGATGGAGATCTTCGACAAGGCGTTCAAGACCGGCAACTACCAGTACGCCGCCGCCGAGTCGCTGGTTCTCGCCGTCGTCACCGGCATCCTCGCCTTCGTCTTCTACCGCGTCACGAACAGGAAGATGTCATGACCACCGAGGCTGTCAACGCCACCGAGGCCACCAGTACCCCCGGGGCGGCCACCGGCCAGGGCGGCGGCACCGCGCACACGCGTCCCAGCAAGGCCACCGGCACGTCCGGCGGCGGTGTGCGCCCCACCCGGGGGGCGGTGGCACTCACCACCGGTCTGCTGATCGTCTTCCTGCTCTACTCGCTCGCACCCACCTGGTTCCTGCTCGTCTCCGCGACCAAGAACCAGACCGACCTCTACTCCACCTTCGGCCTGTGGTTCTCCTCCAACCACCTCGGTGACAACTTCCAGGCGATCTGGGACTACCACGACGGCGTCTTCCTGCGGTGGATCGGCAACTCCGTCCTCTACTCCACCCTCGGTGCGGCGGGCTCCACCTTCATCTCGCTCGCCGCCGGATACGGCATCGCGAAGTTCGAGTTCCGGGGCCGCGGCGCCCTGTTCGCGGTGATCGTCGGCGCCTCCCTGCTGCCGAGCACCCTGCTCGCGTTCCCGCTCTACCTCGTGTTCGCCGACATCGGGCTCACCAACACCATCTGGTCGGTGCTGATCCCGTACTTCATCAACCCGTTCGGGGTCTACCTCGGCAAGGTCTACGCCGACAGCTCCGTGCCCACCGAGCTGATGGAGGCCGCCCGCATCGACGGCGCCGGTGAACTGCGGATCTTTCTCTCCGTCGCACTGCGGCTGATGCGGACCGGTGGAGTCACCATCTTCATGCTCGACTTCATCGGCATCTGGAACAACTTCTTCCTGCCTCTGTTCATGCTCAACGGCGAGCGCACCTTCCCCGTCACCCTGGGCCTCTTCTCCTGGGTACAGCAGGCGCAGACCTCCCGCGACATGAACACGCTCGTCCTCACCGGATCGCTCTTGTCGATCATTCCGCTGGCGATCCTCATGTTCGCCCTCCAGAAGTACTGGCGCAGCGGAATTCTCATGGGCAGCCTCAAATAAGGATCAGCCATGACCAACACTCCCCAACGCCGTGAAGTGCTCAAGTACGCCGGTGCCACCGGTGCCGCCGCGGTCGGCCTCAGCTGGCTGACCAATCCGTCCGCGACGGCCGCGCCCGCCTTCCCGACCGCCACCCCCGGCCCCGGCTCGGCCGGCGCGTCCACGAAGTCCGCCGGCAGGCCCCTGGACATCGTTGTCTTCGGCAATGACGACTCCGAAAGCGCCCACGGTCTGACCGCCACGGGATCCGACACCGTCACCGGCGGCCTCGGCCAGAGCGCCCGCGTCCTCAACCCCTCGGAACCGGCGAGCTATTGGGGCGGCACCCTGAAGTTCAGCGTCGCCGTCAGCCCGACCGGCACCACCTACGTCACCGTCCGGCTGTGGGGCGACGAGCACGACCCGACCGCCACCGAGGCGGGCTTCGGATCCCAGAACTGGCGGCTGCAACTGTTCTGCGAGGGTCTTCAGATCGGCTACCAGGACGAGGGCGCCGTCGACAGCCTCGACATCCTCGACACCTCCCCGCGCGCCCCGGGCCGCTTCTTCTTCCACACCCTGCCCCTGCCCGAGAGGATGACCGCGGGCAAGGAGAAGGTGACCCTGGAGATCCGTTCCATGGGCCGCATCTGGTCCTACGGTCAGAACCAGGCCCAGCTCTACTACAACCAGACCACGCCCTCGCGCGGCATCTACCGGATCTACACCCACACGGAGCCGTACTTCGTGCCGCCCAAGGGCGAGGTCCAGGGGCCGGCCCCGATACCCGAGGCGCGCACCACGGGCGCGGAGGTGCTGGACGCCGTCAAGGCTCGGGTCCAGCGGGAACAGACCGACCTCCTCACCACCGCGACCCCCGCCACCATGGACGGCTGGGCGATGGAGTCGCTGGCCCAGGGCTACCTGTGGTCCGGCAGCCCCGCCTACCAGCAGGACGCCGCCGTCGAGCGGGTCCTGCAGGCCATCGACGGCCGCTACATGGCCTGGCAGTCCGACGCGACCGTGCTCACCGGCTCCGACCAGCAGTGGCAGGGCTTCGGCCGGGTCGGCCTGTGTCTGGCCCTGCTCTGGGACCATCTCGGCGACAGGCTGGACGCCAGGGTCACCGGCTCCCCCTACGAGATCGCCAACGCCGGCTTCGAGGACGGCGGCACCACCCCCACCTCCTGGAGCCGGCCCGGCTGGGCATCCGGCGGTGGCGGCACCTGGTCCCGCGACACCACCGTCTCCCGCACCGGCTCCGCCTCCCTCAAGCTCACCGCCACGACCGCCGGCGGCTACAGCTACGTCAACTCCGCACCCAGGACCAAGGTCGGCGCGGGCACGTACACGTACGGCGCGTGGATCAGGACGGACGGCGTGACCGGCCTCGGAGCCCACATCGACCCGCTCTTCTTCGACGCGAGCGGCAACCTGGTCGGCAGCGACCACAAGGTGTACGCCACCACCGGCACCCACGACTGGGAGTACGTCTCCGTCGATCTGACGACCCCCTCCGGGGCCACCCAGATCGAGCTGCATCTGCGGCTCTCCGGCCCCGGCACCGCCTGGTTCGACTCCGTCGACCTGGTCAAGCCGACCGAGCTGCGCAACGCCGGCTTCGAGGCCGGCGGCGCCACGCCCACCGCCTGGGCCAGGCCCGGCTGGGCCGCCGGTGGCACCTGGGCCCGCGACACGACCGTCGCGCGCACCGGCTCCGCCTCCCTCAGACTCACGGCCACCGGCGACAGCGGGTACAGCTACGTCTACGCCACCCCCAAGGTCCAGGTCGGCTCGGGCACATACACCTACGGCGCCTGGGTCAGGACCGACAGTGTGACCGGCCTCGGAGCCCACATCGACCCGCTCTTCTACGACGCGAGCGGCAACCTGGTCGGCAGCGACCACAAGAAGTACGCCACCACCGGCACCCACGACTGGGAGTACGTCTCCCTCGACATCGCGACCCCGGACGGCGCCACCCATGTCGAGTTCCACCTGCGCCTGACCGGCCCCGGCTCGGCCTGGTTCGACGACGTCGACGTCATCGCCCCCGCCGCCGGCACGGCGCAACAGCCGGTTCGCCGGGCGGCGTACAAGAACATGCTCCAGTCCAGCCGTGACTACTGGCGGCAGCACTTCCCGCACTACTCCAACCAGGCCCAGATATGCGCCATCGGCATCTACCAGACCAACCGGGGCCTGGGACTGCTGGACCAGGACCTCGCCCTTCCCGAGGCCAAGGCGCGCGACTACCTGTACCAGTCCATCGGCATGGTCCCCTACCTCGGCCCCGAGGACGCCGACGGCAACCCGACGAAGCCGCTCGGCGAGGGCTACTACCAGGTCACCAGGGCGGGCCTGACCCGCGAGCTGGGCTATGTCGGCAGCTACGGCGAGGTCACCGACTGGCTGGTCATGATGTACGAGTCGGTGACCCTGGGCCACGGTGGCCAGGAGGCTCCGGAGCTGCGCGAGCAGATGATCAAGATGGTCAAGGCGCGGGGCCGGTTCCGTGTCGTCGACGTGGACGGTGACAACGCCCGGGTCTCCCGCACCGAGACGGTCATCGGCTGGCGCAACGAGGTCTACCCCGGGGCCATCGCGTACGCCTCCCGCACCGCGTGGGACTCCAACCCGCTGATGTCCGCCGCCGTCTTCAAGGACCCCGACCTGGTCGGCTGGACCCAGGAGATGGTGGCGGACGGCCAGCTCTGGCCGCAGCTCAAGATCATCTCGACGTACAACTGGACCCGCGTCGGCCTCAACGCCCTGCGTCTGGTCTCCCGCGACTGGGACGACTTCCAGACGCTCGCCTCCCGCCCGGGCCGGCTGCCCACCGGCTGGGACAGCCCCGACTTCGTCTTCACCGACGAGGAGAACGGCGCCGTCGCCGTCAAGCACGGCAGGCAACTGCTCTTCGCCTCGCTCTACTGGCGGGCCCGCCAGGGCGTCAACGACTACGCCCGCATCCACCACGTCACCCCCGTCGACCAGCGTTCGGCGACCATCCGTCAGCACTCCGCGGGCACCACCGACGACACCTTCACCGCCCGCGACTGGATCCTGTGGGACTACGCCATCAACGACCCCGGTGCCGGAGGCCTCCCGCCCGGCGGTTTCCCCCCGCCCGGCGACACCCTCCACCAGTCCCAGGAGGGCGACGTCTACCATCTGGCGCCGGTCCCGGCCGACGTCCCCGACCCCACCCTCGGCGTCCACTTCGACGGCGTGGAGACCATGCTCGTCGGCCGCGCACCCTTCTACCACTGCGAGTACGGCGACTACCTGATCGCCATGAACACCAGCACCGACAAGGTCTTCACCCTCCCCGCACGTCAGGACTTCGGCCCCGCCCGCGACCTGGCCACCGGAGAGACCATCGGCGCCGGCGTCCGCCCCAGGGTGGGCCCGCGCAGCACGCTCGTCCTGCACCGGATCTGACCGTTCCCGAATCCCGTTCCCTTCACCGCACTCAGCGTCGAGTCGACAAGGAACCCCATGCAGAGCGCGCAGTCGCCGGCTTCCGGCCCCGAACTCCCGTCTCCCGCCGACCCCTACGGTCCCTCCACCGGGCCCAACCGGCGCCGCTTCCTCCAGCTCACCGCGATCGGCGCCGGCACCACGGGTATGGCCGGGGCCGCAGGACTGGCGGGAGCGACCAACGCCGCCGCCGTCACCTCCGGCCTCACCTCCCTCACCCACCCCGGCGTACTGCACGGCCTCGCCGACCTCAACCGGATACGCGCCAAGGTCGCCGCCGGCGCCTCACCCTGGATCGACGGCTACAACGTCTTCGCCGCCGACTTCTTCTCGTCGTCCTCGTACGTGGTCGCGGGCGGCCGGGCGACGGTCACCCGGGGCACCAGCCCCGAAAGCGGCAACGCGGAGCTCTGGTACGACTGCAACGCCGCGTACCAGAACGCCGTCATGTGGTACATCACCGGCGACACCGCCCACGCCTACAAGGCGCTGACGATCATCAAGTCCTGGACCGACGCGCTGCAGACCATCAACGGCGCCGACGCCGAACTCGCCGCCGGAATCTACGGCGCCAAGCTGGCCGCCGCCGTCGAGATCATGCACTACACCGGCCCGTCCGGCAGCTGGACTCAGTCCGAACTGGACGCCACCGTCGCCATGTTCCAGAACATCTTCGTCCCGCTCATCAACATCTACGGTGACGGCGGCTACGGCCTGATGGGCCTCAAGGGCATGATGCAGATCGCCGTGGCCTGCAACAACCTCACCCTCTTCAACGACGCGTACAACGCGTTCCACACCAACAGCTGCTGCGGGCTGACCAAACTCGTCCAGTCCGGCACCGGCCAGTGCTGCGAGTCCGGCCGCGACCAGGGGCACACCCAGCTGATCCTGGGCTCGCTCGCGGAGATCTGCCAGACCGGCTGGATCCAGGGCCTCGACATGTACGGAGCATCCAGCTCGCTTCTGCTGTCGGGCTTCGAATACACCGCGAAGTACAACCTCGGCAACACCGTCGCGTACGACGCCACCTTCGGGCGGTGCAACTGGCACTGGCCGAGCATCGGGTCGGACGGGCGCGGCGCGTTCAAGCCCATCTACGAGATGGCTTACAACCACTATGTGAAACGGGCCGGAAAGTCCGCTCCCTACACGGCCCAGGTGGCGGGCAGCCTCCGCCCGGAGGGCGCGCCGACCCAGTGCGACCAGGTCGGCTTCGGCACCCTGCTGTTCTCCCTCTGATCCAGCGACACCCGATCGGACCTCACGTGATCCACAACCCCGTCCTGCGCGGCTTCGAGCCCGACCCGGTGATCCTGCGGGTCGGCGCCGAGGACTACTACATCGCCACCTCGACCTTCGAGTGGTATCCGGGAGTTCGGCTCCACCACTCCCGGGACCTGGTCAACTGGCGTGCGCTGGGCGGCGCGCTGGACAGCCGCCGGCTGCTCGACCTGGCCGGGGTCCCCGACTCCGGCGGGATCTGGGCGCCGGGGCTGTCCTACGCGGACGGACTTTTCCACCTGGTCTTCACGGTGGTGGACACCTACGCGGAGGGCTGGAAGGACCTGCCGAACCACGTGACCACCGCGCCGTCGATCGAGGGCCCGTGGTCCGACCCGGTGCCGTTGCACGGCCGAGGTTTCGACGTCTCGCTCTTCCACGACCGGGACGGCCGCAGTTGGCTGCTCAACATGCGCTTCGACTGGCGCCCGGAGCACGACATGTTCGCGGGGATCGAGTTGCAGGAGTACGACCGCACCTCTCGAAAGCTCCTGGGACAGCCCAGGACGATCACCGTGGGCACGGCCGCCGGGGTCGCCGAGGGCCCGCACCTGTACCGCCGGGGCGACTGGTACTACCTCGTGCACGCCGAGGGAGGCACCGGCTACGAGCACGGGGCGGCCGTCGCCCGATCCCGCGACCTGTTCGGCCCGTACGAGCCGGACCCGGCCGGGCCGCTGCTCACCTCCCGGCACGACCCGACGCTGGACCTGCAGAAAGCCGGCCACTGTTCGCTGGTCGAGACCCCGGGCGGGGAGTGGTACGCCGCCCACATCACCGCCCGCCCCCACACCGAGCGGGGCCGCTGTGTGCTCGGCCGGGAGACCGCGCTGCAACCGGTCACCTGGACGGAGGAAGGCTGGCCGCGCATCGCGGGCGGCATCCCCGCGGTCACCGTCCCGGCGCCCGCGCTGCCGCCCGCGCCGTTCCCGGCACCGCCCGCGACCGACCACTTCGACGCGCCCCTCCTCGGCCCGGACTGGTCGACGCTGCGCCGCCCGGCCGACGAGGACTGGCTCAGTCTGACCGAGTGCCCCGGCTCGCTGCGGATCCGGGGCGGCCAGCCCCCGGCCGGTCGCCGGTCCCCGAGCCTGGTCGCACGCCGGGTCACCTCCGCCCACTGCTCGTTCGAGACCCGGGTGACCTTCGACCCGCACACACCGGACCACCTCGCGGGCGTGACCGCGTACTACAACACCCGCAACTGGCACTACCTGTACGTCACTTCGGCCGACGACGGCAGCCCCGTCCTGCACGTGCTCAGCTGCGAACAGGGCGCCCGCACCGCCCACCCCGTCCGAGTCCCCCTGGCTCCCGGTACGCCCGTCGTACTGCGGGCCGAACTCGACGGTCCCGTGCTGCGCTTCTCGTACGACACCGGAGGCGGGGCCGAGACCCTCCCGCTCGAACTCGACGCCACGGTTCTGTCGGACGAGGCCGCCGACGAGTTCCACGACGGCCAACTGCGCGTTCTCGGTTTCACCGGCGCGATGCTCGGTCTGTGGGTCCAGGACCTCGACGGCGCGGGCGTGCACGCCGACTTCGGCCACGCCACGTATGAGGCGGTGACCGGGTGACCACCACTGTCGACCTGTTCCACACCGTCCTCGGCCCCTCCGGCGCGCCCGCCCTGCTGCTGGTGCACGGGTGGGGCGGCGACGGTCGTGAGTGGTCACGGCACGCCGAGATCCTGGCCGCCGCCGGACACCGCGTGATCGTCCCCGACCTGCGCGGCCACGGCCGCTCCCCCGTCCCTGACGAGGGCAACACCCCGACGGCGATGGCCCAGGACCTGACAGCACTGGTCACCCGTCTGGGAGCCGGACCCGTCACCGCCGTCGGTCACTCCATGGGCGGCCAGGTGGTGAACCTGCTCGCCGTCGACCACCCGGACCTCGTACGCTCCGTCGTCGCCCTCGACCCCGCCCACGGAGCACACGGAGCCGAACTCGACGAGATCCCGCGCCGCCTGACCGCATACCGCGAGAGCGGCGCCCCGGCCGCGGTCCCCCTGGTGGCCGGCGCCTTCTCCCCCACCGCCCCGGCCGGTCTGCGCACCGCGCACATCCGCGCCATGCTCGGCACCCCCGGCCATGTCATCGCCCAGGCCTACGCGGGTATGTACACCGACCCCGGCGCGGTGGGCATCCGCCCGCACAGCGAGGCGTACCTGCGTCGTCGCACCTGCCCCGCCCTGACGGTATGGACCTCAGCCGAGGCCGCCGACTGGGAACGCGGCACCCTGTGGGCACCCGGATCCCGAGTCGACCACTGGGCCGCCACCGGCCACTATCTGCACGAGGAACACCCGGACCGCACCGTCCGGCTCATCGAGCAATGGACTGCGGCCGGACCGGCCCGCTGACCGGACCGGACGGCAAGTGGTCTACCTGATCCGCCCGACAGCCCTGGACGGTCACCCCTACACGTCGAAGGCGTGCCGAGGACAGCAGTTCAACAACAGCGTGCTCAGGCATGTGGTACCTCCAGGGGGCCATGTCGGCTTACCGGCCCGCCAGGACCGATGCCGCCGGGGCTTGTCAGGCGCTGTGGGTGGGGTAGTCGGTGTAGCCGGCCTCGCCGCCGCCGTAGAAGGTGGCGGGGTCGGGGGTGTTGAGGGGTGCGTCGACGCGTACGCGTGCGACGAGGTCGGGGTTGGCGAGGGCCATGGTGCCGACGGTGACGACATCGGCCAGGCCGTCTTCGATGTCCTTGGCGCGGGTGGCGATGTCGGTGCCGGCCCGGTTGAGGACGAGCGTGGTCGGCCACAGCTTGCGGAGGGTGTGCAGGAGTTCGTCGTCGCCGCCGTGAGCGATGTGCAGGTAGGCGAGATCGAGCGGGGCGAGGGCGCGCACGAGTGCCGGATACAGCTCGTGGGTGTCGCTCTCCGCGATGTCGTTGAACGGGTTGCCGGGAGAGATCCGGAGGCCGGTGCGGCCGGCGCCGATCTCCTCGGCCACAGCGGTGGCGACCTCGACGGCGAAGCGGATGCGGTTGTCGACGGAGCCGCCGTACTGGTCGGTGCGCTGGTTGGTGTTGTCGGCGAGGAACTGGTGCACGAGGTAGCCGTTGGCGCCGTGGATCTCGACGCCGTCGGCGCCTGCCGCGATGGCGGCCGCGGCGGCACGCCGGAAGTCGTCCACCGTCGCGGCGACTTCCTCGGTGGACAGTTCGCGCGGTACCGGCATCTCCTGGAGCCCGGTGGCGGTGAACATCTCGCCCGCCGCCTTGATCGCGGAAGGGGCCACCGGCTGCCGGTGGTGGGGGGTGTTGTCCGGGTGGGCGATACGTCCCGCGTGCATGAGCTGGATGACGATGCGTCCGTCGGCCTTGTGCACGGCGTCGGTGACCTTGCGCCAGCCGGCGATCTGCTCGCCGGTGTGGATGCCCGGGGTCACCGGGTAGCCCTGGCCGTCGGCGTTGGGCTGGGTGCCCTCGGTGATGATGAGGGCGTGCGAGGCGCGCTGTGCGTAGTACTCGGCGTTCAGCTCGGTCGGTACGCCTTCGGGGGTGGACCGGTTCCGGGTCAGGGGGGCCATGGCCAACCGGTGCGGCAGGGGGATCTCTCCGACGACGGTCGGGTTCCACAGGGCGTTCAACATGGGGATGTTCCTCGCAAAAAAAAGGGGGGTTAGAGAGCTTGCCTGGTGGCCTTCCGCCGTGGAAGGCAGACCGCGCGTAGGGGCAGTCGACGGTGCGCAGGAGCCTGCCGCGCTCATGACCGCCGGCGACGGAGGGGCTGGGTCCCGGCCGGCCGATCAGGAGGGAGGTCGCCGAGCGGGTCGGTCTTCACCCACGCCCCAGGACGCGTCGGTCGTGTGGGCGGCAGCGGCTGTGGCGTTGTCACAAGAGGACTCCCGCACCGGAGTCGGAGCGGTGGTCAGCCGCGGTAGCGATCGGCCGGGACCTTCAGCGACAGGTTCGGCACGAGCGCCTGACGCGCCTTCTCGAACGACTCCCAGTCGCTGATGTCCGGCAGCGACAGGATGGTGACGGGCTCCCCGGCGTCGAGGCCGGCGAGCGCCGCGTCGACGGCGTCGTCCACGTTCATGATGATCTCGTCGGGGAACGTCGCGAGGTCGACGCCGGAGCCGTCCCAGAGATCCGTGCGGACAGCGCCCGGCAGCACGGCCTGCACCACGACGGGGCTCTCGGCGAGTTCCTGCTGCAGTGCCTGGGTGAACGTCAGCACGTAGCTCTTGGTGCCGCTGTAGACGGCGCTGACGGGCAGGATATTGAGAGCCATGGCAGAGGAGATGTTCACGACGGTGCCCCGCCCGCGGGCCGTCAGCCCCGGCAGGACCGCGATGGTCAGCCTGGTCAGCGAGGTCACGTTGAGGTTGAGCAGCGCCTCGTAGGCCGCCGCGTCGGCGCCTGTCAGCGGTGTGAGCAGCGCACCGCCGGCGTTGTTGACCAGCATCTCGATGCTCTCGTCGGTCCGCAGACGCTCCTCGACCACGGAGAGCTGCGCCGCATCGGTGAGGTCGGCGGCGACGACGTCCACCGCGCGGCCCGTGCGGCTGCGGATGTCCGACGCCAGAGTCTCCAGCCGCGCGGCGTTCCGGGCCACCAGGATCAGGTCGTAACCCCGGTCGGCAAGCCGATGCGCGTAGGCGGTGCCCAGGCCTGCGGACGCTCCGGTGACGACGGCTGTCTTGTTCTGCGTGGTCATGGGGGGGGGATCTCGTTTCTGGTACGGCGGATGAGTAGGGGGCCAAAGCGTCGCCCTCGCTTTAGATTACGATAGATATCTAAAGGGCGCCAGTCAACGGCCCGGGCACCGCCGGCAACCGCACACAGCTGGAGACCGCTCGGCACACAGGGGGCCGGAGGACCGGCGCGGAGGGGGTTTCGGATGGCGCCCCCAGGCGCCTGGCCGCCATGGACGGTTACGCATACCGCTCTCACGACGGGCACGCGGGCACATGGGCACGGCAACGGCACCCCTACGGAGACCCGCACACCTCACATACGCCGAGCACAGCGCGAGCCGCCCCCAGCCGGCGTCGAATCGCTCCGGGCCCCTCGGGGGCGAGCGGCACGGCATCCGACTACGACAACTCCTCGACTTGCCGAGTACGGACCCAGGCGCCCAGGCATGGATTCACGCGGAAGAATGCGCTGCGGCCGACCGCCCGGCGCTTCACATATGATAGATGCACTTCACTATCTATCATGGACGGGTGGCCGATGAGTCGCGTTTCGCAGGCGCAAGCGCTAGAGAACCGTAGGCGCGCGGTCGCCGCGGCCTCCCGGCTCTTCCGGGAACGCGGCGTGAACGGCATCAGCGTCGCCGATCTGATGAAGTCCATCGGGCTGACCACAGGCGGCTTCTACAAGCAGTTCCCCTCCAAGGAGGCCCTGGTGGCCGAGGCGGCTCAAGCCGCTTTCGGGGACCTAGACCAACTCCTGGCTTCGTTCGACACGGCGCACGGCGATCACGCCACCGCACGCGGCGCCCTCGTCGACTTCTACCTGTCGACCGAGCACCGCGACCAGCCCGGCACCGGCTGCCCCACCGCGGGATTCGCCGGGGACACGGCTCGCGAGTCCGCAGCTGCGGAGGTGCGCGAAACGTACGCGGCCGGAGTCCAGGAATTCGCCGCGTGGATGTCCACCGACACCGACGACGGCCTTCCTGCGGTGGCCACCTTGGTGGGTGCGCTCCTGCTTGCCCGGGCCACGGCGGGAACAGAGCTGTCGGAGAAGATCCTGACGTCGACCCACGAAGCCCTGACCGCTCCACAGCAGCCTTGACCGAGATCCGGAACCCCGGTTGAACGGGTGTGGCCCAACGCCACGTAGCCAAAGGGTTGTTGGTCCCCTCAAGGGGATTGATCTCCCTGCGGCGGCAAGAACGCACTTCCCGTAACCGATCTTGCTGAGCCCCGCCCGCTGGGGCCGTTTCAGCGTCGGGCCGACGACCGCGCGAGACGGGCGAGACGTGCCCGATCGCGTGCCGGGCCTCCCAGAGGGACCGCCCGGCGCCGCCACGGATAGCTCACTCCTGGGCTCCAGCCGTCTCCACACGCGCAGAGACCGGAAGGCGACCTCGCTCTCCAGCGATGCCTCGGGGAAACCGACGCCCGTGCAACCCGCACACTCCCGTTGGCGTCCGTACCCGTGCCCCCGCCCAATCAGCGTCGATACTCTCGGGAGGAGGCTTCCAGAACCGTCCAACCACACGCCAACCGCACGCCAGCCACACCTGACGAACCATCATCGAATTCGGCATCCGTACCGCCGGAGCGGGGTTCCGAACGCCACGGACCGCCACGGTCCACAACTGACGCGACTTACTCTGACCTGGAAAGATACAAATCATAGGTCCATCCGCCAATCTCACCAGGAGGTACCCATGAAGATGCTCATCAACGTTCCGGAGACCGTGGTCGCGGATGCGCTGCGGGGCATGGCGGCGGCCCATCCCGAACTGACCGTCGACGTGGAGAACCGGGTGATCGTGCGGCGCGACGCGCCCGTCGCCGGGAAAGTGGCCCTCGTCTCCGGGGGCGGGTCGGGGCACGAGCCGCTGCACGGCGGGTTCGTGGGGCCGGGGATGCTGTCGGCCGCCTGCCCGGGCGAGGTGTTCACGTCTCCCGTGCCCGACCAGATGGTGCGGGCCGCGGCTGCCGTGAACAGCGGGGCGGGCGTCCTGTTCGTCGTGAAGAACTACACCGGCGACGTTCTCAACTTCGACATGGCGGCGGAGCTCGCCGAGGAGGAGGGCATCCAGGTCGCGAAGGTCCTCGTCAACGACGACGTCGCCGTCACCGACAGCCTCTACACGGCCGGGCGACGCGGTACGGGCGGCACCCTGTTCGTGGAGAAGATCGCCGGTGCCGCGGCGGACGAGGGTCGCTCGTTGGAGGAGGTGCGTTCCATCGCCCAGCAGGTCAACGACAGTTCCCGCAGCTTCGGCGTCGCACTCGGCGCCTGCACCACCCCGGCGAAGGGCAGCCCCACCTTCGATCTGCCGCCGGGCGAACTGGAGTTGGGCGTCGGCATCCACGGCGAACCGGGCCGGGAGCGGCGGCCGATGATGACCTCGGGCGAGATCGCCGACTTCGCGGTGGAAGCCGTGCTGGAGGATCTCGACCCGCGCAATCCCGTACTGGTCCTGGTCAACGGGATGGGCGCGACGCCGCTGCTGGAGCTGTACGGGTTCAACGCCGAGGTGCAGCGCGTGCTGACCTCGCGCGGGGTCGCCGTGGCCCGCACACTCGTCGGCAACTACGTCACCTCGCTCGACATGGCCGGCGCCTCGGTGACCCTGTGCGAGATCGACGAGGAACTGCTGCGCCTGTGGGACGCGCCGGTGCGTACGGCGGGTCTGCGCTGGGGCATGTGAGCCCCGCCGGACACACGGGGCAGTCGTCGCCCGGGCGGGCGGACCGCCCTCCGGGAGGGACAGCGACCAACGTACCTACCACGCAAGGAGATCTAGTGCTCGACGCCGACTTCTTCCGCCGCTGGATGACGGCGACGGCCGAGTCCGTCGGCCGCGAGGCGGAGCGGCTCACCGAACTGGACTCGCCGATCGGTGACGCCGACCACGGCATCAATCTGCGACGCGGCTTCGACGCCGTGGCCGACGTCGTGGCGGAGAAGGTGCCGGACACACCCGGTGCCGTCCTCGTTCTCGCCGGAAGCCGGCTCATCTCGACGGTCGGCGGAGCCTCGGGCCCCCTGTACGGAACGCTGCTGCGCCGCACGGGCAAGGCGCTCGGGGACACGGCCGAGGTGAGCCCGGAGCAGTTCACGGACGCGTTGCGTGTCGGGGTGGACGCGGTGATGGCGCTCGGCGGTGCGGCTCCCGGCGACAAGACGATGATCGACGCCCTCGTTCCCGCCGTGGACGCCCTCGGTGAGTCGTTCGCCGCCGCACGCGCTGCCGCCGAACAGGGCGCCCTCGCGACCACGCCCCTACAGGCCCGGAAGGGCAGGGCGAGCTATCTCGGCGAGCGCAGCATCGGTCACCAGGACCCGGGGGCCACCTCAGCGGCCCTGCTGATCGCGGCTCTCGCGGAGACCGCCGGTGAGTGACGGGACCGTGTCGAGCGGCGAGCAGGGCGCGCAGTTGGTCGGGGTCGTGCTGGTGTCGCACAGTGCGGCGGTGGCCGCCTCGGTGGCGGACCTGGCCCGGGCACTCATCGGCGGCGGTGGGACTGTTCCCGTCGCCGCGGCGGGCGGCACCGAGTCGGGCGGGCTCGGCACGAGCGCCGAACTGATCACCGCGGCGGCCCGTTCCGTGGACCGGGGTGCCGGGGTCGCCGTCCTGACGGACCTGGGCAGCGCGGTCCTCACGGTGAAGGCACTCCTGGCGGAGGGCGACGAACTCCCGGACGGCACCCGCCTGGTGGACGCCCCGTTCGTCGAGGGTGCGGTGGCGGCGGTCGTCACGGCGTCCACGGGAGCCGACCTCGCGGCGGTCGAGGCGGCGGCTGCGGAGGCGTACACGTACCGCAAGGTGTGAGCGAGCGGGGGAGGAAGCGGCGGCGAGCGGTCCACGGCCCGGCCCGCCGCCCCTCCCCCGGAACGGCTCGTCCGGAACGGGACGGGTCGGCTCAGTCGCCGGCCACGGTCTCGGTGCTCTCCGTGCTCTCGGTGCCCGCAGCGCCCGCCGTGCCGCCCACGCCGTCACTGCCGTCACTGCCGTCACTGCCGTCACTGCCGTCGACGGTCGGGCCGACGAACTGTTTCGCCAACCGCTCCCCCGCCTCCACCGCCGCCGCGTGGCTCTCGATCGGCGACACCCTGGAGTTCCTGAAGACGATGTACGTGACGCCGGAGGCCGTTCCGCCACCGTGCGGGTCGGGGTTGATGCCCAGCGCCGCGGCGGTGGCGTAGGACGCCTCGCCGATGATGTCCTGCGGGCCGGTGTCGCCGACGACCGCGTACTGGACGCGATCCTTGTAGATGACGGCGGCGACCGAGCCGCCCCGGATGCCGTGGTCGCGGTAGTTCCAGATGCTGCTGGCCATCGGGACGACGATGAACGGCAGGCGCTCGGGGTCCAGATAGCGGCCGTCGGACTGCTGGAAGGCGGTGGTGTCGGCGAAGTACGGGTCGGTGCGCCCGTTGCACCGCGGACCCGGACGGCCGTCGCAGTCGATGTCCATGTCGGCCTTCCAGAAGACGGCCTCCGCGGTGCCGCAGACCGGAATGTCCGCCCGGGCTCCGGCGTCGCTGCGGTAGTGGCCGTTGGACACGGGAACGCAGTCACGCACCTTGGCCAGCAGGTCGGAGGCCCGGACGCTGCCCTCGTACCGCACCGGCTCGTTCGGGTGGACGGCGGCGGGCATGGTCGGGGCGAGCAGGGCGGCGCCGGCCACGGCGAGCGTCAGCGTCTGGACACGCACGATAGGGGCCTCTCCTGGGGGAACTGACGGACACTCGGTCCAATCTGGTGCCGGTCCGATCACGCGTCCACCGTTGGGGGGCCGTACGGTGCATGCCCCGAACTCCCGACAGGGGCCGGGCGCCTGAGCCCGTGTCGGCTCCGGCCGCCCGGCCACCAGCGCCGGCGCGGGTCCTGCGACGACAGCGGTTCCGCGCCACTGACATGAACTGCCCTGGCAGCAGGGCCCGTTCAGTCTTGGTGCGCATCAGCATACGTAGTCGCGGCAGGCACGGAGCAGCCGCATCCCTCTTGATGCGCGCACCCCGCCGGGTCCATATTGGTCCGGACCAATACCGTGCGGGAGGGGCGGAGGGGAAGCAGCTGTGCGACGCGTCGCCCGGTACGTCACGTCCGTCTGCGGGGCACTGCTGCTCATCGTCTCCTGTGCCTGGAGCGGAGACGGGAGCGGCACCGACGGCCGGCTCCCGCCCGCCCCGGCCGGGGTCACGGCAGCCGCGGGCAGCGCGACCAGCGTGCACGTGATGTGGAACCGGGCGCCGGACGGACCCGAGGTCGCCGCGTACGAGGTGTATCGGGGCACGGTGAAGGTCAAGGAGGTGCCCGGCTCGGAGTACATGGTGGACGTCGTCGGCCTCGCCCCGGCCACCCGGTACGTCTTCACCGTGCGGGCGCGGAACACCGACGGGCGCTCCGGGCCGCCCAGCGAGGGCGTCCGGGCCACGACCCCCGCCGCGTCGGTCACGGACGCCACCGCTCCCACGCGCCCCGGCCGCACGCGGGGCAGGCCCGCCGGCAGCCGGTCGGTCCAGCTGTCCTGGGGCGCGTCGACGGACGAGCGGGGTGTGGTCTCGTACGACGTCTACCAGGGCCGGTCGAGAATCCACACCGTCAGCGGGGAGCGGACGACCGCCGTGGTCACCGGGCTGCGGCCGGGCACCCGCTACACCTTCACCGTCCGCGCCCGGGACGCCGCCGACAACGTCTCCCCCGCCGGCGCCCCCGTGCGGCTCACCACCGCGCCCGGCACCGACGACGGCCGCGCCACCGCCCCGACCGGCTTCCGTGCGGCGACCCATCGTGCGGACGGGGCGTACTACCTCGATCTGTCCTGGATTCCGCCGCGTGCGGACGGGCTCGTCACGGAGTACGGGATCCAGCTCGACGGGCGTCCGGCCACATCTCTCGTGTGGGGCGGGCCCGCTCCGCGCGAACGGGCCTCGTACAGCTTCTACGTGGGCCGGGACGCGGGGATCGCCCACCGGGTGCGGATCAGGGCACTGCTGCCGGACGGGACATGGGGCGGGTTCTCGGCGGAGCTGACGGCGGTGACAGCGCCGTAGGACGCGGGGAGACGACAGAGGGAGACACCGTCGGGCCGGGGCCGGGATCGCCTTGACAGGCCATCAGCGGTCCGCCGTACGAAGGAATCCGTCACCTGCCCGGTGGCCGTCCGGATGCGGGCCGGGACGGAAGCGCTTTGGCTGACCCCGAGGCAGCACGGGCGATCCCCGACCCTCGGCGGCGCATGGGACGTACCGCCAACCGTGCCGCCGAAGGGCAGTCCACATGCGAACCGTTCCCCTCCTCCTCCGATCCGGCCCGACCGTGGCAGCCGCCGTTCTCACCCTGGCCCTGACCGCCCAGACGGCTTCGGCGGCCGGGATCTCCGTGAGCACCAGCGGATCCACGGTCTCGGTGACCACCAGTGCGTGCCCCACCAGCAGCGGCAGCGGCTACGGCAGCGCCTCGCTCCTCAACAGCAGCCAGCGGTCCTTCACCGAAGGGCGTGTGGTCACGCTGTCGGGGACGAGCACCAGCCAGTCCGCCGTCTGGTCCAACGTCGGCACCGGCACCCACACCGTCACCGTGCGGTGCGCGAACGGCGACACCGCCGGTTCCCAGGCCGTCATCGTCAGCACCGCCTCGACACCCACCATCTCCGCGACGGCCTCCCCCACCCGGGGTGTCATGGGCGGACTCGGGGGCGCCGCCAAGGACTACGGCACCCTCACCTTCGCGGCGGGCGGCGCTCTGGTCGCGTGCGGGCTCGTGGCGACGGCCTGGGTACTGCGCAGGCGGGCCAAGCCCTACCGACTCTGAGCCGGGACCGCACACGGCCGGTGGCCGTCCGCGCGAGCACCCTCGCACGGACGGCCACCGGTCGTTGCGCGCGCCCGGGCCGCGCCTAGGCCCCGACTCCGATCACCACGTGCGCGTACAGCTCCTCGGACACCGCGAGCCGTGTGACCAGGCCGACGGCCTCGAAGGCCTCGACCGCGGTCGGCGCCTGTCGTTCACTCGTCTCGACCAGGAGGCAGCCGCCGGGGGCCAGCCACTCCGGTGCTCCGGCTGCGACCCGGCGCAGCACGTCGAGGCCGTCACCGCCGCCGTCCAGGGCGACCAGTGGTTCGTGGTCGCGCGCTTCCGGGGGCAGCAGACCGACCTCCTCGGTGGGTACGTAGGGCACGTTGGCGGCGAGGATGCCGACCCGGCCGCGCAGGCCGGCGGGCAGGGCGTCGAACAGGTCGCCCTCGTGGGCGTGTCCGGCGTACGCGGCGACATTGCGGTGGGCGCAGCGCACGGCCACCGGGTCGATGTCGGCGGCGTGCAGTTCGACTCCGGTGAGTTCGGCGGCCAGCGCGGCGCCGACCGCGCCCGAGCCGCAGCACAGGTCCACGACGACGGACGCGTCCGGGGCCTGGGCGAGAGCCTCGGCGACGAGGAACTCGGTGCGTCGGCGCGGCACGAAGACACCGGCCTCGACCGCGATGCGCAGGCCGCTGAACTCGGCCCAGCCGAGGACGTGTTCGAGCGGCAGGCCCGAGGCGCGGCGGGCGACCATGGCGGCCAGCTCCTCCGGATCGCGGGCGGCGGTGAGTATCAGTCGTGCCTCGTCCTCGGCGAAGACACAGCCGGCCGCGCGCAGGGCGGCGACAACGGAGGCCGAGGAGGAGTTGAGCGAATGAGAACTGGAGGGCATGGGAGCCGAGAGCCTTTCGGGAGCCGAAGGGCGCTCTCGCAGTCGGCTAAGCGGACCCGGCGAGGTCGGATGCGGTTCCGCAGCGCCCCAGAGGGGCGCGGGGAACCGCGCGACCAGCCGCGACGGCGCCGCAGCGGACCGACAGCCCCTCGCTGCACTTCCAGCGGAGGCGGTCCGTGCTGCCTTGAGGTGAGAGCACCCGAGCTGACACAGCGGTAATGGGTCTCACCTCCCAGGTGATGTCCGGCCGGGGCGTTCCACAGCCGGACGGCAACAGTACCCGAACAGTTCGGCCCGGGCGCCCCGACTCCGGTTGTTCCCGCTACGGCACCGCCAACTCCCGCTCGTCGCCCAGGTGTTCGGGCACCCGGGCGGCCAGGAACGCGGTTCTGCGGCGCAGCCGGAAGCCAAGGGACTCATAGAGCCGGATGGCGTGGGTGTTCCGGGCGGCGGTGTGCAGGAAGGGCGTCTCGCCGCGTTCCCGGATGCCGTGGGCGACGGCGAGGATCAGCCGGGTCGCCAGGCCCTGGCCGCGTACCGCGGGGTCGGTGCAGACCGCGCTGATCTCGGTCCAGCCGGGCGGGTGCAGCCGCTCTCCCGCCATGGCGACGAGGGCGCCGTCCCGGCGGATGCCCAGGTAGGTGCCCAGCTCGACCGTGCGGGGCAGGAAGGGGCCGGGCTGGGTCCGTTCGACGAGGTCGAGCATCTCGGGCACGTCCGCGGGGCCGAGGCGGACCGCTTCCGGGTCCGGCGCGGCGGCGAGGCCGTCGTCCACGAACTGCACGCCATCGATCTCGAACGTGATCTCCCAGCCCGCCGGGACCTGTCCGGCGAAGCCCGCCAGCGGCACTTCGGCGCCGGGGCCCGCGAGCACGGCGACGTCGGCCCAGTCGTCGGCGTCGGGCTCGTCGGGCAGCGCCAGCCACGGCGACACGTCGACGGGATAGCGCAGCACCCGGCCGCGCCGCTCGGCGAAGTGGGCGTGCGGGCCGGTCAGCGCGGCCAGGGCGGGGTTGTCGAGGACGTGCGGCGTGCCGTCGCTCATCGGGCGACCTCGATCACGATCTTGCCGCGTGCGTGACCTTCCTCGACCGTGCGCAGGGCCTCGCCCGCCCGGTCGAGCGGGAAGGTGCGGGTCACCTGCGGGTCCAGGTCGCCGCGTACGACGAGGTCCGCGACCGCTTCGAGGACGGCGGCGTTGCGGGCGCGCGCGACCCGGGCGCCGCCCAGTCCCTCCGCGACGTCGGCGGGCGCACCCGCCGTGATCAGCTTCGTGCGGTCGGTCAGCAGGGTCGCGGTCTCGGCGAGCACCTCGCCGCCGACCAGGTCGTAGACACCGTCGACGCCTTCGGGGGCAGCCGCCCGCACCCGTGCGGCCAGGCCGGGGCCGGACGGGACGTGCACCGCGCCCAGCGACTCGACGAAGTCCTTCTTGCCGTCGCTCGCGACCCCCACGACCCGCAGCCCCCGGGTGCGGGCGATCTGGAGGATCGCGGCGCCGACCCCGCCGCCCGCGCCGGTGACCAGCAGGGTCGCGCCCTCCGGCAGGGCGAGCTGCTCGACGCCGTCGTACGCGGTGGCCGCCGCGACGGGCAGGGCAGCCGCGTCCGTGAAGGACAGCCCGGCGGGCTTGGGCGCGGTCACCGTGACGGGCAGCAGGGCGTACTCGGCGTAGCCGCCCGCGACCGGGTTGCCGAAGACAGCGTCCCCGGCCTGGAAACCGGTGACGTCCGCGCCGACCTCAGCGACCACCCCGGCGACCTCGTTGCCGAAGACGGCGGGCAGCTCGCGCGCCGCGCCGCCCGCACGGGCGTACCCGGTGCGCTGCTTCCAGTCGACGGGGTTCACACCGGCCGCACGGACCGCCACGAGCAGCTGTCCGGGACCGGGGCGCGGCCGGTCCACGTCGACGAACGCCTCGGTCTCCGGACCGCCGAACCGTGTGAAGACGTACGCCTTGGGCATCTGCTCCCACTCTCCCTCGCTCGCGCCGGACCGGCCGAAACGCCGATCACCACAACCCGCACTCAACGGCAAGGCCGATCGCGGGGGTGCTATTCCCGGGGTCGGGAAGACCTGGGGAGAGTTCATACGCGCGCAATGATCACCGCGGGCCCGCGGTCCGGGGCATGTCCGGCGACCCCGTACGGTGGTACGCGTACCCACTGACCAGGCCTGACCGTGAGGCGCCCACCCTATGAACGTCACCCGAGGCTTCACCGGACGCCCGCGCGTCCTCCCCCACAGCCCTGAAGGCGTGGGAGGTGCCCCCATCGCCGGGTTGCCGCCCGGCCAGTACGACGCGGGCGACGACTGGCCCGTCCTGTCCGCCGAGGTCACCCCCGACCTGACGCCCGCGGACTGGTCCTTCCGCATCGACGGCCTGGTGGCCGAGCCGCACACATGGGACTGGGCCGGGGCCCACGCGCTGCCCGCGTCGGCGTACGAGGGTGACATCCACTGTGTGACGAGCTGGTCCAAGTTCGGGGTGCGGTTCGGGGGCGTGTCCCTGGACGCGTTCCTCGACGTCGTCCGCCCCGACGAGTCCGCCACCCACGCGGTCGCCTACTCGCACACCGGCTACACCACGAACCTCCCGCTCGCCGACCTGACCGGCGGCAGGGCGTGGATCGCCTGGGAGTACGAGGGGCGGCCACTGGCCGCCGAGCACGGTGGCCCGGCGCGGCTGCTGGTGCCGCACCTGTACTTCTGGAAGAGCGCCAAGTGGATCGCCGGCCTGCGGCTCCTCGACCACGACGAGCCGGGGTTCTGGGAGCAGAACGGCTACCACGCGCGCGGGAACCCGTGGGAGGAGCAGAGGTACTCCGGTGACTAGGACCACCTCCGACACCACGGCGCCCGGCCTCTTCGTGCCCCCGACCCGGTTCGCCGTGCCCGGCCGCATCGCCGTCAGCAACCGCGAGGCGGCCCTCTGGCAGACGGCCACGCTCACCGAGGTGCGACGGGAGACACCCCACGCGTCCACCTTCCGGTTCGCGGTGCCCGGCTGGGCGGGTCATCTGCCCGGCCAGCACCTGATGCTGCGGCTGCGGGCCGAAGACGGTTACACGGCCCAGCGCCACTACTCGATCGCCTCGGCCCCGGACGACGCCGGGCACATCGAACTGACCCTGGACCACGTCGAGGGCGGCGAGGTCTCCGGCTGGTTCCACACACTGGCCGAACCGGGCGACGAGGTGGAGGTGCGCGGTCCGCTCAGCGGTTTCTTCGCCTGGCCGGGCGACCGGCCCGCGCTGCTGATCGGCGCCGGTTCCGGGGTCGTACCGCTGATGTCGATGATCCGGCACCACCGCGCGCGCGGCCTGACCGTGCCGCTGCGGCTGCTGGTGTCGGCGCGCGGCCCGGAGGAGCTGATCTACGCGCGGGAGTACGGGGCCGAGACCACGCCCGTCTTCACCCGCCGGGCGCCCGAGGGCATGCCGGTCGGTCGGCTGACGGCCTCGCAGGTGGCTCCGCTGCTGGCCGACGAGCGGCCGCCGGGCGGGTGGGAGGCGTACGTGTGCGGCTCGAACGCCTTCGCCGAGCACGCCTCGCGGCTGCTGGTGTCGGCGGGTCAGCCCGTGGACCGGATCCGGATCGAACGCTTCGGCTGAGGGCGCTCGGAACAGGGGCGCCGAGAACTGGGTCCGCGGTGGTGCGCCGGGCCCATGGGGGCGCGGGCGGGTCGTCCACGCCGACCTTCGCGCGCGGCTCCCCTTCGGCCGGTGTCGCGCGCGACGATGGGCGGGTGGGGGTCTTCGGCGGAACGCGGGTGTACGGCCGGCGCCGGCGACGCAATCCGCTGTGCCGCCGCTCGGACGTGGTGGAGGCGTGGGCGGTCCTCGTCGTCGCCGTGGTGGTGTGCGTCGGCGCGCCCCTGGCCGGTGTGGTCACGGCCCGGTGGGCGTACGACGGGGCGATGGCGACGGCCGCCGTTCAGCGTGCCGAGCGTCATCGTGTCCATGCGGTGGCCGTCGGCAGAGCCGGGGCGGGGGCTCCCTCGGCAGTGTCCGGCAGACAGCACCTGTACCGGGTGCGGGTGCTGTGGACGGAGCCCGGTTCCGGGACGCGCACGGTGACGGCGTACGTGCCGCCCGGCACACGGCGCGGTGACACCGTCGACCTGTGGCTCGACGCGAGCGGACGGCCCGTCACCCCGCCGCCCGGCGCCCTCTCGGTCCGCCTGCACACGGCGGCGGTGGGCGTCTGTGCCGCGGGGCTGGCCGCCGGTGCCGCCCTTCTCGCCGGAACCGCACTGCGCCGTACGCTCGTTCAGCGCCGGCTCGTGGAGTGGGAACGGGCGTGGGCGCTCACGGAGCCGGAGTGGACGGGCCGCCGGGCGTGATGGGCGGGACCGGTCGTCACACCGTCTCCTGCATCCGGCGGGCGATCCTGCGGTGGTCGGTGAGCGCGTCCCTGAGGCCCGGCAGGACGGGTTCGCCCCGGTCTACCAGGACGCGTCCGGCGACGACCGTTGTCCACGCGCGGGCCGGTCCGCAGCGCAGCCACGCCTCGACGGGGTCGCTCAGCGCGCCGGCGAGCGCGACCTCGTGCAGGTCCCACACGACGAGGTCGGCGCAGGCGCCGGGCCGCAGATGCCCGATCTCGTCGGCACGGCCCAGGCAGCGCGCCGAGCCCCGGGTGGCGATGTCGAGGGCGTCGCGCGCGGTCATCGCGCCGGGTCCGCCCCGGTAGCGGCCGAGGAGCAGGGCGCCGCGTGTCTCCATCCAGAGCGAGGCGTGGTCGGTGGAGGCGGAGCCGTCGCAGCCGATGCCGACGGGCAGGCCCAGTTCGCGCATCTCCTTCACTCGTGCGGTACCGCCGCCGATGAGCATGTTGGAGCTGGGGCAGTGCGCGACGCCGACGCCCGCGGCGGCGAGGCGGCGCAGTTCCGCGTCGTTGGGATAGATGCAGTGCGCGACCCAGGTGCGGTCGCTCATCCAGCCGGCCTCCTCGAAGTACTCGACGGGCCGGCAGCCGTAGGTCTCCAGGCAGTACGTGTCCTCGTCGTGGTCCTCCGCGAGGTGCGTGTGGAGGCGTACGTCGTACCGCTCGGCGAGTTCGGCGGTGGCCGTCATCAGTTCCCTGGTCACCGAGAAGGGCGAGCAGGGCGCGAGGGCGACCCGGATCAGCGCGCCCGGTTCCGGGTCGTGGTGGGTCTTGATGAGCCGCTCGCTGTCGGCGAGGACCTCGTCCTCGGTCTGTGTGACGCTCCGGGGCGGCAGGCCGCCGTCCTCCACGGACCGGGTCATGGAGCCGCGGGTGGCGTGGAAGCGGAAGCCGATGTCGCGGGCGGCGCGGATCTCGGCGTCGACGAGTCCGGGACGCGGATGGACGTACAGGTGGTCGGAGGAGGTGGTGCAGCCGCCCATGAGCAGTTCGGCCATGCCGACGTAGGCGGACACGTACGCCGCCTCCTCGTCGAGCGCGGCCCACAGCGGGTAGAGCGTGGTCAGCCAGTCGAAGAGGGTGCCGTTGACGGCGGGCGCGTAGGAGCGCGTGAGGTTCTGGTAGATGTGGTGGTGCGTGTTGACCAGACCCGGGGTGACGAGCCGCCCGGCCGCCGACACGGTCGTCACGGCCTCGGGCTCGGTCCCGGCGGCGCCCACGGCCGTGACGCGCCCGCCGTCGACGGCCACCCACCCGCCGGGAATCTCGCGCGCGCCGTCCACGACGAGCAGTTCGGCGTCCCTGACCAGCAGTTCCACAGCAGTCGGCATGGATGTCATCGTAAAGGTGTGCGGGTCCGGGCCCGCGCTTGAGGCCTGGCGGGTCGCCGACCCTCCCACGTACGGTGTGATCATCCGCAAGCGCTTGCCACTACCCCACAAAGGCGGTCCGACATGGCCCAGTTCGACCTCCCCCTGGACGAACTCCAGGAGTACCGCAGCGAGTCCGCCGAGCCCGAGGACTTCGACGCCTTCTGGTCCAAGACGCTCCAGGAGACCCGGGAACACGACCTGGACGCCCGTTTCGAGCCGGTGGAGACAGGGCTGACCACCGTCGAGGTGTACGACGTGACGTTCGCCGGATTCGGCGGTCACCCGGTGAAGGGCTGGCTGCGACTGCCCGCCGGGACCTCGGAGCCGCTGCCGGTGGTCGTGGAGTTCATCGGGTACGGCGGCGGACGCGGTCTGCCGCACGAGAACCTGTTGTGGGCGTCGACCGGCCGCGCCCACTTCGCCATGGACACGCGCGGCCAGGGCAGCGCCTGGGGCGGCGGTGGCGGTACGGCCGACCCGGTGGGCAACGCGCCCTCGTACCCCGGATTCATGACCCGTGGCATCGACGCCCCCGAGAACTACTACTACCGGCGGGTGTACACGGACGCGGTGCGTGCGGTGGAGGCGGCCCGCTCGCATCCGCTGGTCGACCCGGCGCGCACGGTGGCCCTCGGCTCCAGTCAGGGCGGCGGGATCACGCTCGCGGTCGGCGGGCTGGTGCCCGATCTGGTCGCCATCGCCCCGGACGTGCCGTTCCTGTGCGACTTCCCGCGCGCGGCGACCCTCACGGACCGCCATCCCTACCGCGAGATCGGCAGCTATCTCAAGACCCACCGGGGCCGCACCGCGGACGCGCTGAGCACGCTCGCCTACTTCGACGGCGTGCACTTCGCAGCGCGCGGCCGGGCCCCTGCGCTCTTCTCGACGGCCCTGGAGGACCAGACCTGCCCGCCGTCGACCGTCTTCGCGGCCTTCAACGCCTGGGCGAACGACGACAAGAAGATCGAGGTCTACGACTTCAACGACCACGAGGGCGGCGGCCCGTTCCAGGAGGCCACGAAGGTGGGCTGGCTGCGCTCGTACGCCTGACGGGCCGGTACGCGGAACTGGTCGTTTCCGACGCCTTCCGCGCGATCCGACCAGTCGGTATGTTCGTCCGTGCCGGGTCACAGCGTCGTGGCCCGGTGTTCCGGCGGACCACGGAGGGCCCATGTCCGAGCACGTGCCACATGTACACGGCGACTGCGACGCACGCTTCTCGGCGGTGCGCACGGCGTTCGAGGAGAACTTCCGCGACCGCGGGGAGCTGGGCGCGGCGGTGAGCGTCACGGTCGGCGGCGAGACGGTAGTCGACCTCTGGGCCGGCTGGGCCGACGGAGGGCGCACACGCGCGTGGGAGCGCGACACGCTCGTCAACGTGTGGTCGACGTCCAAGGGCCCGGTGGCGCTGTGCGCGCACATCCTCGCCGACCGGGGGCTGCTCGACCTCGACGCCCCGGTGGCCGCGTACTGGCCGGAGTTCGCCGCGGCCGGCAAGGAGGGCGTGCTCGTACGGCATCTGCTGTCGCACCGGGCGGGTCTGTCCGGCCTGCGTGAGCCGCACTCGCTCGCCGACCTCTACGACTGGGAGCTGACAACCGGCCGACTGGCGGCGACGGAACCCTGGTGGGAGCCGGGGACGCGGTCCGGCTATCACGCGCTGACGTACGGCTTCCTGGTCGGTGAGGTGGTCCGCCGGGTGTCGGGGCTACTCCCGGGCGCCTTCCTGGAGCGGGAGGTGACCGGGCCCCTGGGCATCGACTTCACCATCGGGCTGCCGGAGAAGGAGGCCGGACGGGCCGCCGAACTGGTGCAGCCACCGGCCGCCTCGACCAGCGAACAGGCCGCGGTCTTCGCCCAGTTGACGCCCACGGCGATCGCCGCCCTGGCCAATCCCCTCACGGGTCCGGCGGTGGCGAACAGCCCCGAGTGGCGGGCCGCCGAGATACCGGCGGCCAACGGCCACGGCACGGCACGCGCGATCGCCGCGCTGTACGGCGTCTTCGCCGGACAGGGCTCGTACGGCGGCCGGCGCGTCCTCTCCGCCGAGGCGGCCGAGCGGGTGCGCGAGGGGCAGGGCAGCTGCCGCGACCTGGTGCTCGGCGCCGGTTTCGGCCACGACACGGAGATCGCGCTCGGGCTGTGGCTGAGCGGCCCGGGCGGCTCCTACGGGCCCAACCCGAGGGCGTACGGCCATGACGGATTCGGCGGTTCCTGCGGGCTGGCCGACCCGGACGGCGGAGTGTCGATGGGGTATGTGATGAACCGCATGGGTCCCCATATCGCCGACGACCCGCGGAAGATGGCGCTGGTCGACGCCCTGTACAGCGCACTCTGACCTAGGTAAGGACCGCAGTGCATATGTGAGTCGTACAGGTCGGGTGGCAGGTGTAGTCAGATGACAGATTCGGTGAAGGCGATGTGCGCATAGCTTCGAGGCATGACATCCGACGGTGCGCAGCGGACCGGGCGTCCGTCGGATGATGTCCAACGTCTCGAAAGGCACACATGAGTACGTTCACCACCTCCGACGGCACCGAGATCTTCTTCAAGGACTGGGGCACGGGACAGCCGGTGGTGTTCAGCCACGGCTGGCCGCTGAACGCCGACACGTGGGACGGCCAGTCCCGCCTGGTCGCCGAGCACGGCTTCCGGGCCATCGCGCACGACCGGCGCGGGCACGGCCGTTCCGCGCAGCCCTGGCAGGGCAACCACATGGACCAGTACGCGGACGACCTGGCCGAACTGATCGAGTCGCTCGACCTCGACAACGTTATCCTCGTCGGCCACTCGACCGGCGGCGGCGAAGTGACCCGCTACATCGGCCGCCACGGGACGGGGCGCGTGGCCAAGGTCGTGCTGCTGGGCGCGGTGCCGCCGCTGATGCTGAAGACCGACACCAACCCCGAGGGCACGCCCATCGAGGCCTTCGACGGTATCCGGGCGGGCGTCGAGGCGGACCGTTCGCAGTTCTACTGGGACCTCAGCGAGGCCTTCTTCGGCTTCAACCGGCCGGACGCGACCCCGTCCGAGGGCATGCGTCGCGCGTTCTGGCTCTGGAGCATGCAGGTCGGGCTGAAGGCCGCCTACGACTGCGTCAAGCAGTTCTCGGAGTCCGACTTCACCGAGGACCTGGGCCGCATCGACGTCCCGACGCTGATCGCGCACGGCGCCGACGACCAGATCGTGCCGATCGCCGCGTCGGCGGAGAAGACGGCCCAGCTGGTCAAGGACTCGACGCTGAAGGTCTACCCGGGTGCCCCGCACGGCCTGGTGGGCGACTTCGAGAAGGCGTTCAACGCCGACCTGCTGGAGTTCATCAAGAGCTGACGGGCTGTCGCCCGGCGGGTGTCCGCGTCGCCACCACCATCCGGCAGCGCGGACTGCCGTCCGGCCTGCGCCCGAACTCGGGCAGGGCGCGGGTCTCCACGTCGAAGCCGGCGTACGCCAACTCGCGTCGTACGTCGGCCAGCCGGAAGGCCCGGTAGTACATGACGAACGGAGGCTTCCACACGGCGTTGCGGATCCTCATCGCCGCGTCGAAGCCGAGCAGCGCCCAGTAGGCGCGCGTTCCCGGGCGGGCCGGGGCCACGACGGGGAAGGCGAAGCGCCCGCCCGGCCGCAGCACGGAGTGGACCTGGGCGAACAGCCCCGGCAACTCGCCCGGCAGGAAGTGCCCGAACGCCCCGAAGCTGACGACCAGATCGAAGGCGGGGGCGGAGCCGGACGCGGGGGCGAAGGGCAGGGCCCGGGCGTCGCCGCGTACCAGGGCGGCGCGCGGCCCGCCGGGACGTCCGCCCGCCCCCGCCCGCCGCCGGGCCACCTCCAGCATGCCCGCGCTGATGTCGATCCCGGTGACGCTCCCCCGGCACACCCCTTCCAGCACCGCCAGTCCGGCGCCGGTGCCGCAGCACAGGTCGAGGCCGTCGTCGAAGGGCCCGAGCGGGGCGAGCGCCGACGCCACCGCGTCGAGGATCGTGTCCGGTGTACGGAACGGGGTGTGGTCGAACTTCGGCGCGAGCAGGTCGTAGCCGTGCTCGACGGACGACAGCGCCTGCACGGCGAGTTCACGGAGGGTGGGGCCTTCGGGGCTGAACATCGGCCCAGCTTAGGGCGCGTGGACGGGGCGGAACCGTGGAGAACGTCGTGTTCAGCGGTCCGGTCGCGTTCCGGCCGTACCCCGGGAAGGCGATCACCGAGGCGATCCCGCGCGGTGTGTCCCGGGTCTTCGAGGACTTCCGGTACGGGCGGGAGACCGGCGCTCCGGACAGCCGTGACCGCGCGCTGGTGTTCAGGGCGCGGGTCGGCGAGCGCGGGATTCAGGGCTGCGACTTCCCGCACCTCGACGAGGCCGGTCTGATCGCCGAGCTGACGGTCAAGGTCCGTCCGCTGTCCGTCCGCTGTCCGCCGCGCGGGCGCTGTCGGTGGCCATGGTCGCCGGGTTCGAGTGGATCGCGCGGCAGGCGCAGGAGGCCGGGTCCGCGTGAGCGGACCCGGGGTCTCCTCCCGAGGAACGGCTCACCCCACGGTCAGTGCGATCGCTCCGGCGTACGTCTGCCCGGCCACGACGGGTGTGACCGTCCCGTCGACAGTCATGGTCAGCTTCTTGCCGCTGGGTGCCTCGACCGCCGCGTCGGCCGCGAGGGTGAGCTTCGTCAGGTGCGAGGTGCCGGTGACCGTCCAGGTGGAGCCGGCGCCCAGCGCGACTATCACGCCGTTGTTCACCGCCGCCCGCGTCGTGTTGGTGACCTCGCCGAGCTCGTAGAAGTTGGACGCGTCGATCGTGGAGACGTGGTGCCGGGTGCTGGAGGCCGAGATGACGCCCCGCACGCTGCTGTCGTCGAAGGTGAGGACCATGTTCTTGCCCTTGCGCATGCCGTTGTAGAAGTCGCCCTTGAGCGCGATGGAGGTGAAGGTGGCGGCCCCGTCGGTGGTGTGGACGGCGGTGACGTCGAAGGCGGTGTCCTTGGCGGGGTCGCCGGTGGGCTCGGTGTAGACGCCGACGTTCATCATCCTGCCGTCGACGCGGACCGGGCCCGGGTCGTCCAGTTCCATCATCTGAAGGACGATCCCGTTGCGCGGGTTGAGGCGGGCGCCCCGGGAGCCGTCGACCGTGATCGTGGTCCGCTGGCCCTTGTTGAGGAAGGTGGCCTTCTCGGAGTTGACGACAGTCCCGCCGTCGAGCGTCAGCGTTCCGGCGCCGAAGAACATGTAGCCGAAGTGCCCTGAGTTCACGACCGTGTTCCGGGCCGGTACGGCCTGCAACTCGGCCTTGCTCAGGCCGAGTTCGAGTTCGGCGTTGAGCGCGGCGACGGCTTCGCGCGTGCTGTCGCCGTAGTGCACGTTCGCCGCGGGGCCCGCGATGATCGTCGCGTAGCTGCCGACGTCGAACCGGGAGCCGAGGACGCGGACCGTCGCGTCGCCGATGGCGTAGGTGCCGTAGCCGTACGAACCGGTGTTGCCGACCCGGCTGTTGACCACCGTCAGTTTCAGGCCCTGGCCGCCCTCCACGGACAGCGCGCCCCAGGTCTCGGAGAACACCGTCGAGTCGAGGTAGGTGGCCCGGCTCCCGGCGCCGATGAGGTTGGTGGCGCGGACGTTTCCGTCGAGGCCGAGCATCCAGGGCACCGACTGCATGTACGGCGTCTCCACGGTGGCCTGGTAGTCGGCGGGCAGGACGCCGTTGCGGGTGTGGATCCGGGAGTTCTTGACGACGACGTTCGCGCCGGCGTCGGCGATGACACCGGTACGGACGACGCCCTTGGTCGTGATGCGCGCGCCGTCGACGACAAGAGTGGTCGCGGCCCCGGCGCCGACCACCGCGGCACCGTATCCGGCGAAGTCGCAACGCCCGTTCCCGGTGAGGGAGATGACGGGCCGTTCCAGGGTGTAGTCGGCGTCCTTCACGTACACGCCGTCGAAGCACTCGCCGGTCGAGGTGATCGACACGTCCTTCGCGACGGTGTCGGTGAGCCGGCCCCCGATGACGCTGGTCAGCACGGACTTGGCACGCTCCACGCCGTCGGCGTCCACGTAGAGGGCCTGGCGGAAGGGGAAGGTGAGTGTCTCGTAGGTCACCGGGTTCGCCTCGGCCACCGTCAGGACGACGTCGCCGCGATATGTGCCGGCCTGGATCAGCGTCCGCGTGCCGCCGGTGGCGGTCAGCCGCTGGCCCGTCTCGACGCCGTCGACGGTCAGGGTGACGCTGTGGCCGTCGGGGGCGACGATCGTTCCGCCCTCGGCGATGGACAGCCGGGCCACGCGGGTGGTCGCGGAGAGCTCGTACGTCTCCCCGGCGGCGACCGTGATCCGCGTGCCCCGAGCGGTCGCCGGCGCGGCGGTCGCGGAGGGCACCGGGGCCAGTACGGCACCGGCGGTCGCGGTACCGGCGATGAGAATCGAGCGTCGGGTGATCAGCGTCATGGCAAGCCTTCCCAGGGATCGAGTGCGCGACGGGATCAGAGCGGGTACGCCAGTCGCGCGGAGTTACTGTCCGGCCGCCTCGACACGGCGGCCACGGCTCGGACTCGGGGCACCGGTGGGTGCACAAGCCGAGTGAAACAGCCCTGCTCACAGGGGAGAAGGCGTTCGGCTTACACATCCCGGAACCCGATGCCTCGGATCGTGCGGCCCGGTTCATGGCGTTCACAAAGAGTGGCAACAGGGCTTGCACATCGGGCGGGTTCAGGAGGTCACGCCGGGGCGATCATGCCCGCCGACAGGTCGATGTCCGCCCCGCACAGGCCCGGCATCGCGAGCATCGCCAGCAGGGCCCGGGCCACCTCGTCCGCCTCGACGAGGCGTCCCAGCGCGGCCCGGGACACGAAGTCCCGTTCCGCCTCCTGCCGTGTGCAGCCGGTCAGTTCGG
This sequence comes from Streptomyces sp. NBC_01451, assembly GCF_036227485.1. Lineage (NCBI taxonomy): Bacteria > Bacillati > Actinomycetota > Actinomycetes > Kitasatosporales > Streptomycetaceae > Streptomyces > Streptomyces sp. NBC_01451. Next base: position 9,018,412 of record NZ_CP109479.1, on the reverse strand, counting down.
CCGTCAGACGGAAGTTGCGGTCCATGCGCGGTCCCCGAACCGGGCCCGGGGAAAGGGAGTTGACCGAGACGCCCCGCGGTCCGGCCTCACCTGCGAGGGTGCGGGTGAGGCCGAGGAGTGCCATCTTCGACGCCGTGTAGGGAGTGCGGTGGAGCAGGGGGCGCTTGCCGCTGACCGAGGCGATGTTGACGATGTCTCCGCGGCCCGCCGTCAGCATGGGCGGCAGGAAGGCCCGGCACATCAGATAGACGCCCCGCACGTTGGCGGCGAACACGTCGTCCCACTCGTCCGGTTCGATGTCGACGAGCGGTCTCACCGGACCCGCCACGCCCGCGTTGTTGACCAGCAACGACACGTCCTCGTCGGCCAGTTGATCCGCCAGCGCGCGCACCGACTCCGGGTCGGAGACGTCGCACACCGCCGTACGCGCCTCACCGCCCTCCTTGGCGATCCGGTCCGCCGCGTCGGTGAGGGCGGCCTCGTCGCGGCCGACGAGGACCACCCGGGCCCCGGCGTCCGACAGCGACGACGCGAACGCCCGCCCGAGCGGCCCTCCCCCGCCGGTGATGAGCGCCGTACGCCCACGCAGGTCGTTGCACTGGTTCGGATACGGGCTCATGCGCTGTTCCACGGCAGTTCGTCGCCCTCGGCCTTCGCCGCGCGTACGTCGCCGGAGCGGGCGTGGCCCTCGAACAGCTCGACGCGGGAGGCGCGCCCGCAGAGACGGCCGAGGAGTGCCTGCGAGGCGGTGTCGGTGACCTCCTGGTAGGTCACCGTCTTGAGGTACTTCCCCACCCACAGGCCCCCGGTGTAGCGGGCGGCACCCCGCGTGGGCAGCACGTGGTTGGTGCCGATGACCTTGTCGCCGAACGACACGCAGGTGCCCTCGCCGAGGAACAGGGCGCCGTACTGGGTCATCTTCTCCAGCGCCAGACGCGGTTCGGCGGTCAGGACCTCCACGTGTTCGAAGGCGAGGTCGTCGGCCAGCGCGTACATCTCGTCCAGGGTGTCGACGACGTGCACCTGGCCGTGGTCGCGCCAGGCCGGCCCCGCGAAGTCACGGGTGGGCATGGCGGGGAGGAGCCGTTCCACCTCGGCGATGGTCCGCTCGGCGACCTCGCGGGAGGTGGTGATGAGGACGGCCGGTGAGTCCGGACCGTGCTCCGCCTGGGAGAGCAGGTCGACCGCGCAGACGAACGGGTCGGCGTCCGCGTCGGCGAGGACGAGGATCTCGGTCGGTCCGGCGAAGAGGTCGATGCCGATCTCGCCGAACAGTTGCCGCTTGGCCTCGGCCACGTAGGCGTTGCCGGGCCCGGCGATCAGGTTGACGGGGCGCATCGAGTCCGTCCCGACCGACATCGCGGCGACCGCCTGCACTCCGCCGAGGAGCCAGATCTCGTCCGCGCCGGCCAGATGCATCGCGGCGACGGTGGCGGCCGGTATCTCACCACGGATCGGCGGTGTGCAGGCGACGACGCGCGGCACGCCCGCGACCTTGGCGGTGACGACGGTCATGTGGGCGGAGGCGGTGAGCGGGTAACGGCCGCCCGGGACATAGGCGCCGGCGGCCTGTACGGGGATGTGCTTCTGCCCGAGCCTGACGCCGGGCAGTGTCTCCACCTCGAACTCCCGCATGGAGTCCAGCTGTTGCCGGGCGAAGGCGCGGACCTGGTCCTGGACGAAGCGGATGTCGGCGATGACCTGCTCGGGCACCGACGCGACGATCTTCTCGACCTCCTCGTCGGAGAGCCGGAAGGAGTCCGGGCTCCAGTCGTCGAACTTCTCGGAGTACTCGCGCACGGCGGCGTCACCGCGCTCGCGGATGTCGGCGATGACGCCGGTCACGGTCTCGCGCACGTGGGCGAGCGAGGCGGCCACCTCGGCCCCGGGTACGGCGTGCTTCAGGATCTCTGCCACAACTGCGGCCTTTCTCAGGTGAGTTCGGGTCGGCTTCTCAGACGGGCGGCGCGACGAACAGGACGTCGGGATCGTTGAACTGCTCCTTGGCGACCGACTCGCTCATCGGATCGGCCGTCCCCCACTGGTCCTGGGTGATCGGGTCGTCGACGTCGTGACGGCCGGGATGCCACAGGTCCTCTTCGAGGACGGCGAGTTCGGTCGTGTACTCGACGGTGTTGCCGTGCGGGTCGTGGAAGTAGGAGAAGGTGTTGTCGCCGGCCAGATGGCGGCCCGGGCCCCAGGTGAGCCTGGTCCCGGCACGCAGGGCACGACCTGTGCCGCGCATGTACTCCTCGACGCCCCGCATCTCGAACGAGGCGTGGTGCAGGGAGACATGGGGTCCGCGTGCGATGGCGAAGGAGTGGTGGAGTGGGCTGCACCGCAGGAAGTACATGAGGTCGCCCATGTGGGCCGAGCAGAGGGTGTCGGTGAGCCGGAACCCGAGGTGCCGGACGTAGAAGTCCCGCAGCCCTTGCGGGTCCTGGGAGTTGACCACGCAGTGCGAGAGCCGTACGGGAATGGCCTCGCGTTCCTCGATCCTGCGGTGGGCACGGGTCGCGACCTCCGCCGACACCTCGACGACCCGCCCGTCCGGATCGAAGAAGCGGAAGCCGTAGCCACCCCCCGGGGTGTGCAACTCCGCCGGTTCGGAGACGAGTTGCACTTCCGCCCGGGCCAGTCGCAGCGCGAGTTCGTCCACGGCGGCGGTGGAGACGGCGCCGAAGGCGATCAGGTCCATCCGCTTGCGCTCGTCCTTGCGGATCCGCACGATGTACTGCTCGGGGCTGCCCTCGGCGGCGAAGAACGTGATTCCGCTGTCGTTCGCGATCTCGGTCAGGCCCCAGGTGGTGCCGTAGAAGGCACGCTGTGTGTCGAAGTCCGGTACGGCCAGGTCGACATGGCGCAGATGGGTGATGGGCCGGAAGACGGCGTCCGGGGTGCTCATGCGTGGCTCCTGACGGTGTTGCGCTGGTGTCCGAGACCGGTGACTTCCGCCTCCAGCACGTCTCCCGGTTTCAGGAACACTCCCCAGTGCGCGCCGTTGCCCGCCGGCGAACCGGTGAGGAGGAGATCGCCGGGGCGCAGGGTGGTGGTCGTGGAGACGTAGGCGATGAGCCTCGGGATGTCGAAGATCATGTCCTTGGTGGACTCGTCCTGGCGGACGACTCCGTTGTGGCGCAGGGTGATCCGCAGGTCGTTCGGGTCGCCGACGAAGGCGGCCGGGACGAGGAAGGGGCCTGTCGGCAGGAAGGTGTCGGCGTTCTTGGCGGTGAACCAGTCGGTGCCGATGGCCTTGAGGTCGGGGCGGTAGAGGCGGTCGCGGGTGGTGAGGTCGTTGCAGATCGTGTAGCCGGCGACGTGCGACATCGCCTGCTCGGCCGGGATGTTCCTGCCCGGTTTACCGATGACGAGGGCGAGTTCGAGCTCCCAGTCGTGCTGCTCGCCGAGCGCCGGGAGCACGATGTCGTCGTACGGGCCGCACATCGCGCGCGGCGAGCCGAGGAAGACGTAGGGGACGCCGTCGCGTGCCCGTTCGTCCATCATCTTCTCGGCGTCGGCCCGGGCCTCCTCGGGGGTCGCGCCGTGCACGCTCTCCTTCTCGGCGGCGACCAGATCGACCACGTGCTTGCGGTAGTTGGCGCCGCTCTGCAAAATCTGGCCGGGCTCGACCGGGGCCAGGACGCGGAGCGCCGCCAGGTCGTGCCAGGGGCCGTCGGCTGTTTCGGCGAGGTCGTGGAGGCGGGGCAGCCAGGCGTCCCACTCCTCGACGATCGCGCGCACGGAGGACACCAGGGCGGACAGGTCCCGGACGCGGGCCCCGGTGACCAGACCGGGGAAGACACGTGAACCGCTCCGACACGTGCCGAGCGCGAACGGTCCGGAATGAGTGGGCAGGGGATCGGTCACGGGCGGCTCTCCTCGCAGGGGCTGGGGGCTCGCCCTCGACGCTAGGCAGCATCGCGGGGCGGCGGAAATGGCCGTTGGCGATGCCTGCCATCACCGGTCCGCCCCGGTCCCGGTGGCATCGCCGTACGGGATGGATGACGTGCCCCTTGTCGATGCCTCGATCCGTTGACCCTGCATCCATCGCCCACGCAGGCTCGGACCACCCACCGAGGCCGAGGAGACAGCCGTGATCGTCGAGCATGCCGAGCTGACCGTCGAGGCCGGTCGTGAGCAGGCGTTCGAGGAGGCCTACGAGAAGGCCCGCACCGTTCTCGCCGAGGCGGACGGGTTCCGCTGGACCGAGCTGCTGCGCTGCGAGGAGCGGCCGGACACCTATCTGCTGCTGGTCGGCTGGGAGTCGGTCGCCCATCACACGGAGGGGTTCCGCGAGTCCGAACGGTTCGCCCGCTGGCGCTCACTGGTCGGCCCGTACTTCGCCGCGCCGCCGGTGGTCGAGCACTACAGCGAGCGCGCCGCCCGCTTCACGGGCTGACCGCCACCCCCCTGCCTGCCACTACGTTCGCAAGGATTCCCATGCCCGTTGAAAAGGTGCTCGTCGTCGGCGGCGGCATCACCGGAAGCGTGCTGTGCCTCGCGCTGGCCCAGCGCGGCGCCGACGCCGAACTCGTGGAACTGTCGCCCCAGTGGTTCGGGGTGGGGCACGGCATCACACTCCAGGGCAACGCCCTCAAGGCGCTGCGTTCCGTGGGCGTACTGGAACGGGTGCTGGCCCGGGCGGTGCCGTTCGACTCCATGCGGTTGCGCGGCGCCGACGGCGAGCTGATCACCGAGCTGCCGACGCCGCACACCGGGGGGCCCGAACTCCCTTCCACGGCAGGGGCGTTGCGGTCCGATCTACAGAACGCGTTGTGCGCCGCCGTACACGCGCACGGGGTGCGGGTCCGGCTCGGGCTGAGCGTCGAGCGGCTCGACCAGTCGGCCGACCACGTGGACGTCACGTTCACGGACGGTTCGACCGGTCGGTACGACCTGGTGGTCGGGGCCGACGGCATCAACTCACGGATGCGCGGCCGGCTCGGCATCGGTACGCGGCCCCACCCGGTCGGCATGTCGATCTTCCGTGTCGTCGCCGAGCGCCCCGCCGAGATGGACTGCGCGGAGGTGTACTACGGCGGCCCCCGCTACAAGGCCGGCTACAGCCCGATCTCCCCGGACCAGTGCTACGCCTACCTCCTCGACGAGAACCTCGACGCCTCCCTGGTCGGCCCGCGCGCGCCCCTCGGGCTGCTGCGCGAGCGCGGCGCCGGGTACGGCGGCACCTGGGGCAGGATCCTGGCCTCGCTGCCCGACGACACGGCGGTCGACTACCGCTGGATCGAGGCGATCCTCGTCGACGGGCCCTGGCATCGCGGCCGTACGGTGGTGATCGGGGACGCCGCGCACGCGTGCCCGCCGCTCATCGCGCAGGGTGCGGCGATGTGCGCGGAGGACGCGGTGCTGCTGGCCGAGCTGGTGACCGGGGAAGAGCCGGTGGACCTGGCGCTGGACCGCTTCATGGCGCGGCGGCTGCCGAGGGTGCGGATGGTGCTGGAGAACTCCCTTCAGCTGGCCGCCTGGGAGATGACGCCGGACACGCCCGGTGCCGACCCGGCGGGCATCATGTCGCGGACGCTGAACTCCCTGACGGCGGCGGCGTGAGCGGCCCCGTCGTCGACTTCCACGGCCATCTCGCGGTACCGGCAGCCGACGCCCTGTGTGCGGGCACGCCCGGACTCGCCGCCGAGCTGTCCGCCGAGCAGCGCGCCCACTCCCCCGCCACCCTCGCCGTGAACCGAGCCCAACTCCAGCACGTGTCAGCCCAGTTGACGAATGCCGGGACCAGGCTCGCCGATCTCGACGCGATGGGTGTGGACGTCCAGGTGGTCGGTCCGATGCCGATGCACCACTACTGGGCCGACATCGCGCTGGCCGCACGTCTGACCCGCACCGTCAACGAGGCGGTGGCCGCGCACTGTGCCGCGGCGCCGGAACGGCTGTTCGGGCTGGGTACGGTTCCGCTCCAGCACCCGGACCTCGCCGTCGCCCTGCTCGGCGAGGCGGTCGCCGACCACGGGCTGTACGGGATCAGCGTGTCCACGTCCGTCGAGGGACGGGAGCTGGCCGATCCGGCGCACGACGTGGTGTGGCAGCGGGCGGAGGAGCTGGGTGCGGTGGTGTTCGTGCATCCCTGGGGCTGCTCGCTCGGCTCCCGGCTGGCCACCCACTACCTCGGCAACACGGTCGGGCAGCCCGTGGAGACGACGGTCGCGCTCTCGCATCTCATCTTCACCGGCGTCCTCGACCGCTTCCCCCGTCTGAAGGTGGTGGCCGCACACGGCGGGGGCTACCTGCCGACGTACGTCGGACGCTCCGACCACGCCTGGCGGGTCCGCGAGGACGCGCGCGGCTGCCTCGAACCACCGAGCACGTATCTGCGGCGCATGTGGTTCGACTCGCTCGTCTACACTCCGCGCGCGCTGCGCCATCTGGTCGAGGAGGTGGGCGCGGACCGGGTCGTCCTCGGTACCGACTACCCCTTCGACATGGGCGTGAACGACCCGGTGGCCCGACTGCACGCCGCCGGGCTCATCGGCGCCGACCGGTCCGCCGTCGCCGGGGTCAACGCCTACGACCTGCTGCTGAAAGGACGTGTCCGATGAACCTCGGTCCGAATCCCGGTCCCGATCTTGGCCCCGTCGAGGAAGAACTCGCCAAGGCCCGTTCCGCGTACCGCAACTGGGGCCGCTGGGGGCCGGACGACGTGCTGGGCACCCTCAACCACATCGACGACGCGATACGGGCGCACGCGGTGGGACTGGTACGGCGCGGGCGGCCCTTCTCGCTCGCGCAGGAGTTCAACGAGCAGGGCCCGCAACGCGGTTTCCGGGGCCGGATCAACCCCGTCCACTACATGAAGGACACCGGTTCGGACGCGGCGGCCGGCACGCAGGGCTTTCCGCACGGGTTCGGCGGCGCCGACGACCATGTCGTGATGCCGTTGCAGGCATCCACGCAGTGGGACGGGCTCGGCCACATCTTCGACAACAAGCAGGCGTGGAACGGCCGTTCGTGCACGATCGTCAACGGTGACGGCGACTCCGTCACCGGTATCGAGCACATGAAGGACGTCTTCACCGGCCGCGGTGTCCTCCTGGACGTCGGCCGCGCGATCGGTGACGAACACGGCGAACTCCCCGACGGTTTCCCGATCCTGGAGGAGCATCTGCGCGCCACGATCGACGCCCAGGGTGCCACCTCGACCGTCCGCCGCGGCGACCTCGTCCTCGTGCGCACGGGCCAACTCGGCCGTGTACGACGGCTCGGCGACTGGGGAGGCTACGCGGCCGGCGACGCCCCCGGCCTCTCCTTCACCACCCTCGGCTGGCTGCACCGCACGGAGATCTCGGCGATCGCTGCCGACACCTGGGGACTTGAGGTCCGGCCGTACGAGTTCGCCGAGCGTGCCATGTCCCCGCTGCACCAGATAGCGATCCCCAACATGGGTCTGCCGTTGGGCGAGATGTGGGACCTGGAGGAGTTGTCGGAGGACTGTGCGGCCGACGGCGTGTACGAGTTCCTGCTCGTCGCGGCGCCCCTGCCGGTGACCGGCGCGGTGGGCGCCCCCGTCAACCCGATCGCGATCAAGTGAGTACGGAGCCGATGACTGTCATCCATCGGGGGACGACCCCCGAACCCCCGCAGAGCAGCCGATTCTCCGGCAGCCTCCATCTCCCCGGTGACGAGGACTTCGACGAGGCCTGCTTCGGCCGGGTCTTCAACGCCCGCCGGCCGTCGGACCGTTCACCGGCCGCCGTCCTGCGGGCAGCGACCGAACAGGACGTCGTCGAAGGCGTACGGCTCGCCCTTGAACGGGGCTGGCAGGTCGCCGTCCGTTCCGGCGGGCACAGCTGGGCCGCCTGGTCGGTGCGTACGGACGCGCTGCTGATCGACCTCGGGGACCTGCGCGAGATGACGTACGACGACGCGACCGGGATCGTGTCGGCCGGCCCGAGCGTCAAGGGCGGCGACGAACTCAACCCGTTCCTGGGCGGGTTCGGCCGCTTCTTCAACGGCGGGCACTGCCCGTCGGTCGGCATCGGGGGCTTCCTCCTCCAGGGCGGCCAGGGTTGGAACGCGCGCGGCTGGGGCTGGGCCGCGGAGAACCTCGTGGCGATCGATGTCGTCACCGCCGAGGGCGAGTCGGTCCGCGCGGACGAGACGACGAACCCCGACCTGTTCTGGGCGGCGCGGGGTGCCGGCCCGGGTTTCTTCGGCGTCGTCACCCGCTTCCACCTCCGTACCCGCCCCCTGCCCCGGCAGCTGGCGCACACGGTCCACGCGTACCCGCTCGCCCTGTTCGACGAGGTCATGACCTGGCTGCACGGGATGCACCACACGGTGTCGGAGCTGGTGGAGATCGTCGCCCTCACCCAGACCCCGCCCGGCCATGACGAGCCTTTGCTGCTGGTCACGGGCGTGTCCATGACCGACACCGCCGAGCAGGCCGCCGAGGCGCTGGCACCGCTGCACACGAACCCGTACGCCGACCGGGCCGTCTTCCGCGTCGAGGCGCAGCCGACCACGCTCGCCGAGCAGCTCCGGGGCCAGCGGGCGGCGAACCCCGAGGGGCATCGCTACCTCGTCGACAACGCCTGGCTGACCGGAACCGCCGAGGAGGTCGTGCCGGCCGTCCGGAAGGCGTTCACCGAACAGCCCACCCCGCAGACGTTCACCATCTGGTTCTCGATGGCGCCGCTGCGCGAACTGCCCGACATGGCTTTCTCGTTGCAGTCGGAGATCTACTGCGCCACGTACGTCGTCCACGACGAGCCCGGGCGGGACGCGGAGTTGCGGGCCTGGCTCGACGACGCGATGGCGGACATGCGGCCGGTGACCGTCGGCCAGTACCTCGGGGACTCCGACTTCACCGTCCGGCAGGTCAGGTTCATGGGCGACACGCAGTGGCGGCGGCTGCGCGAGATCCGGGCCGCACGCGACCCGAAGGGCCTCTTCGCCGGATATCTGAGCACCGGGGCCGTCACCAACACCAACCACTGGGAGCAGTGAGGCATGCGGTTCGCGACATACGAGTACGAGGGCGTGGAGCACGCCGGAGTCGTCCAGGGCCGGACTCTCCACCCGTTGCCGTCCGGAGTGACCGTCCTGTCCCTCGTCGAGGCGGCGACACTGCACGCGGCCGGAACCGAAGCGCTGGGCCGCGCAAGCGAGTTGACGGTGGATCAGGTACGACTGCTGCCACCGCTCAAGCCGCCGTCCATCCGCGACTTCGTCGGCTTCGAGGCGCACATCGAGGGTGTGTCCAAGTCGCTCGACGGACTGGAGCACGTGCCCGAGGAGTGGTACCGGGCGCCCAACTTCTACTTCACCAACCCGCACGCCGCCTACGGCGCTCATGACGAGGTGCCGGTACCGGCGGGCTGCTCCGTCCTCGACTTCGAACTGGAGGTGGGTGCGGTCATCGGGCGGGCGGGACGCGACCTCACACCGGAGCAGGCCCGCGAGCACATCGTCGGCTACCTCGTCTTCAACGACTGGTCGGCCCGTGACCTGCAGAAACCGGAGAAGAACCTGGGCCTCGGCTTCTCCAAGGGCAAGGACTTCGCCAACACGCTGGGCCCGTATCTCGTCACCGCCGACGAGGTGGAGGACCGCAGGGACGGGGACGGCTTCCTCGACCTGGAGATGACCGTCGCCCTCAACGGCGAGCTGATCGGCCGGGACACGCTCGCCAACGTGTCGTGGACCTTCGAGGAGATGGTCGCCTACGCCGCCCGTGACACCTGGGTGCGCCCCGGTGACATCCTCGGCTCGGGCACCTGCGGGTGGGGCGCGCTGGCGGAGTTCTGGGGGCGCGTCGGAGAACGCACACCCCCGCCTCTCGTCCCCGGTGACGAGGTGACGCTCTCCGTGGAACGCCTCGGCAGCCTCTCCAACCGCATCGTCACCGGACGCGGCGACGCGTACCTTCCGCGCGCCCGCAAGCGGGGCCGCACGCCGCGGCCTTAGCACGCGATCCTGTGCTGTCGCCGGGTCCGGCATGTGTGTGCCCTGTGTGCGCATACGCCTGTCGACCTGCGCGTATTCCCGGTGGCGATGCCTCGCATCCGTCTTCCTGAGAATGCGCGCACGCACCTTCCTCGCGCCCGCCTGCCCTCGTTACGCTCCGGTTTCACGGCCGTACGACGATGTGGCCGGCGCCTGCCGCCAGGCGGGACGGAAGGAGACATCCGTGGGTCTGGGAGCGATCGATCTCAATCTTCTGGTGGCGCTGGAGGCCCTGCTGGAGGAGAGGAACGTCACGCACGCCGGCGTCCGGCTCTCCACCAGTCAGTCCGCGATGAGCGGTTCGCTCGCCCGGCTGCGGCGGCACTTCAACGACGAGCTGCTGGTGAGGGTCGGCCGCGAGTACGAGCTGACCCCGCTGGCCGAGCGGCTGCTGCCCGTCGTACAGGCCTCCCTGTACAAGGCCGAGGAGGCGCTGTCGCTGACCCGGCGGTTCGACCCGGAGAACAGCCGGCAGCGCTTCTCCGTGGTGATGTCGGACTACGTGATGACGGTGTTCGTGGAACCGCTGCTGCGGGCCATCGCCGACGAGGCGCCCGGCGTACGCATCGACTTCCACCCCCTGGTGCACGGCCAGCCGGAGAACGAGACCCATCTGCGCTGTCACGACCTGATGGTGGTGCCGCTCGGCTACCGGCTGCCCGGGATCAGCGAGGCCGTGATGCACGACCGGTTCGTGTGCATCGTCGACCCCGACAACCCGCGCCTCGTCGACGGCCGCCTCACCCTCCGTGACCTGGCCGACATGCCGCATGCCGCCTCCGCGTTCGGCAAGAGCCAGACGCCCGCGGACCGGCAGCTGGAGACCCTGGGCATCGCCCCGAAGGTGCAGGTCAGCGCCCCCGGGTTCAGTGTGCTGCCGTTCCTGGTGGGCGGCACCGACCTGGTCGCCCTGGTGCCCGAGCGGCTCGCCCGGCGCTACGAGGGCTTCGCGCGCTGTGTCGCCGTACCGACGCCGTTCCCGGACGTACCGCTGGTCGAGGCCATGTACTGGCACCACAACCGGCACTCCGACCCGGCACACCGCTGGCTGCGCGAGACGATGCGCAGGGTGGGCGTCTCCCTCGACGAACCGCAGGAATCGGCGGTCGGCACGGCGATCGCGGCCACGGATGCCAGCCATGAGGAACGTGCGTTTCCGGAGCTGGCCCCCGCTTCCTAGCGTGGGAGGGGAGTCCCGAGCCCCCTTGGAGGAACCGTGAGCCGTACGCGTCTGGCCGGCCGCACCGTCGTCGTCACCGGAGCAGCACAGGGCCAGGGCGCCGCGGAGGTGACGGCGGCGGCCCGGGAGGGCGCGTCGGTGATCGCGACCGACGTCCTCGACGAACCCGGCGAGAAACTCGCCGCCGCCCTGCGCGCCGACGGCCTCGACGTCGTCCACCGGCACCTGGACGTGTCGTCCGAGGACGACTGGGCGGCTCTCGCGGCCTCGCTGGATGTGGTGCACGGGCTCGTGAACAACGCGGGCATCGCCGTACGGGCGCGGCTCGGCGAGGTCGAAATCGCCGACTGGAACCGGGCGTTCGCGGTGAACACCACGGGCGCGCTGCTCGGCATCCAGGCGCTGGCTCCGCTGATGCCGGCCGGTTCGTCGATCGTGAACGTCGGCTCGGTGGCCGGTCTGACGGCCCATCACGCGGTCGCGTACACGGCGAGCAAGTGGGCGCTGCGGGGCCTGTCGCGGGTGGCCGCGCTGGAGTTGGCGCCCCGGGGCATCCGTACGAACGTGATCCACCCCGGATACATCGAGACCCCGCTGATGGCGAGCGCCAACCCGGTGTTCGTGCGCGCGCATCTCGCGATGACACCCCAGGGCCGCCCCGGCACCACCGACGAGGTGGCGCCGCTCGTCGTCTACCTGCTCTCCGACGAGGCGTCGTACGTCAACGGCGCGGAGATCACGGTGGACGGCGGCTACGCGGCGCACGGCGGCGTGAAGGCCATCACCAACGCCCTCGACGCGTCCTGACGAAACCACAGCGCGAGAGCGGGGAGGCCCGGGCATCTGCCCGGGCCTCCCCGCTCTCGCGCGTCACGGTTCACGCGGACGCGGGCTGCACCGCCGCCTCTCCGGTCACGTCGGCCTCCGACCGGGCGGTGTTCTTCCGGACCAGGAGCAGGGTGACCACCGCGCCCAGCAGCGAGGCGCAGCCGCAGATCACCACGCCCACCGCCATGCCGTGGCCGAGGGCGGTCTGGGCGGCGGCCCGGGCACTGTCGCTGCCCGCGTTGACGACGGCGAGCGGTCCGGCCGCCGCCTCCATCCCCGCGTCGGCGCCGCTGAGCTTGCCGACGAGCGCGGAGGACGCGGCGCTCATGGCGATCGTGCTGATGACGGCCGGACCGAGCCCTTGTCCGAACTCGCGCACGAGACTGGTGGCACCGCTGGCCATACCGGTCATGTGGATCGGTACGGCGTTCACGGCGGCGGAGGTCAGCGACGACACCACGCAGATGAAGCCGACGCCGAGCAGCAGCACCGGCCCGATGAAGGCCGCGAGGGAGGTGGTGGTGATGGGCAGGGCGGCGATCCAGAACTGGCCGGCGGCCATCGGCAGCAGCCCGCCCATCAGCAGCCAGCGGGCGTCGATCCTGGTCAGCATCCGGCTCAGCACGGGGGCGAGGAGCAGCGGGATCAGCTGGAGGATGACGAAGGGCATGCCGGCCTTCAGGGCGCTCAGGTGCATCACCGCGCCGAGCCGGATCGACACGCAGTAGGCGGTGCCGATGAAGCCGAACATCCCGGCGAGGGCGACGACGGCAGCCGCCGCGAACGAGGGGATCTTCAGCAGTTCCAGGTTGAACATCGGTGACACGGCGCGCAGTTCGGCGACGACGAACCCGACGAGGGCCACCGCGGCCAGGGAGAGCGAGCCGACGATCGCCGCACTGCTCCAGCCGCGCTCGCCGCCCTCGATGATGCCCCAGAGCAGGGCGGTGAGCCCGACGGCGATGGTGATCTGGCCGGGCCAGTCGAGTGTGCGGCCCTCAGGTGCCCTGGAGTCGGTGACCAGCTTCCAGCACGCGACCGCGACGACCAGCCCGAGGACGACCGGCGGGACGAACGCCCAGCGGAAGTCGGCGACCGTGGCGAGGATTCCGGAGGACAGCGGTCCGGCGGCCGAGGCGAGGGAGATGCTCAGTGCCCAGGTGGACACGGCTTTCGCCCGGTCCTTCTGGTCCGGGGTGGCCGCGGCGATGACCGCGAGGGAGCTGGGGAAGAGCGCGGCGGCACCGACACCGGCGAGGGCCTGGCCGGCCCAGAGCATGCCGATGCTCTGGGCGGTGGCGTTGAGGAGTTCGCCGAGGGCCAGGATCAGTCCGCCGAGCACCAGCAGGCGTTTCCGGCCGAACAGGTCTCCGACCACACCGAAATTCAGTTCCAGAATGGCGGTGGGGAGAATGAAGGCGGAGGTCACCCAGGCCACCTGGGAACCCGAGGCACCGAATGCGGCCTGGATTTCCCCATTGATGGGCGAGGGAACGGTAATGCACAATTGTGCCGCCGCGACCGCGAGGCAACAGGCAATGAGCGTGCCCTTGTCGAGTCTGTTCGGGGAGATCGATTTCGTTGTCTGCGTCATCGCGGCTTCTTCTCTATGAGTTCGATGAGATTTCCCTCGGGGTCGCTGACCCAGGCCATACGCACGCCCGGTTCGGGGGACGGCCCCGGTTTCATGACCTCGCCCGCGCCGAGGGCCACCAGTGCTTCGTGAACGGGGTCGAGTTCGGGGGTGGTGACCGCGAAGTGCCCGTATCCCTCGGTGAGCGCGGCGGTCAGTGGATCCGGGGCGCGCAGTCCCGGGGCGGAACCGGGCCGGGCGAGCAGTTCGACGCGCCAGCCGTCCGCGTGTTCCAGGACGACTCCGCTCAGTCCGGGACCTTCGAGGTGGAACTCGAAGACGGTCCTGAGTCCGAACGCGCCCTGGTACCAGGCGGTCTGGGCGGTCAGATCGCGTACGTTGACGCCCACGTGGTCGAGTCGGGTGGTCACGTCGGCTCAGCCCGCCATCGCGCTGTCGCCGCCGTCGACCATGAGGTTGGCGCCGTTGACGAAGGCCGCCTCGTCGGAGCAGAGGAAGGCGGCGGCCCGCGCGATGTCCTCCGGTTCGCCGACCCGCCCGACCGGGATGCGCGCCTCCAACTGCGCCCGGGGTCCGTCCGGATCATCGAGGAAGGGGGCGGTGGCCGAGGTGCGGGTCATGCCGGGGGCGATGGTGTTGACGCGGATGCGGTGCGGGGCGCCGGCCGCGCACAGGTGCCTGCTCATCGCCAGCACGCCGCCCTTGGCGGCCCCGTGGGGCACCATCGGCATGAACGGCGCCCCGCGTACGGCGGCCACGGAGGCCACGTTGAGGACGGCCCCGCCGCCGCGCGCGATCAGGTGCGGCCAGGCCGCCCGGGTGCAGAAGTAGGGGATGTCCAGTTCGTTGCGGATGGTGAAGTACCAGTCCTCGACGGGCTGGGTGTCGAACGGCCCGTTCCGCAGGGCGGAGGCGTTGTTGTAGAGGATGTCGATCCCCCCGAACACCGCGAGGCCGGCTTCGATCCACTCCCGGGAGCCGCTTTCGGTGGAGAGGTCCACGGGAGCCAGCGACCGCATGATCCCGCCGGCCTTCTCGACGAGTTCGACGGTTTCTCCGGCACTGTCCTCGTCGAGATCACAGCCGAATACAGTGGCGCCTTCGGCGGCGAATACGAGGGCCGCGGCACGGCCTATTCCGGCCCCCGTTCCACTGATGAAAGCGATTTTCCCGGCCAGTCGACCCATGGCTGCCATGTCCCTTGTCCAGTGCCGCCGGAGTGCGGTGTTGGAAGCGTAGGTACGGCCATTCGGCAGAACAAGAAATGCGTCGCTCCAGGTCCATCGGGGGTTCGTATGGCTGGTATGCGCACCACGGCGGCGGACGCGTTTTGGTTGGATGGCCTCATGACCACCGACGAGCACGCGCGGATGATGCGGGCCAACGAGGCCAACTGGGACGCGCGTACCCCGGTCCATCTCGCCAGCCGCTTCTACGGCCTGGCCGAGAGCCTCGACCCGTCGCGCTGGTTCGCCTCCTGGGAGTGGGACGACCTCGGCGAACTGGCCGACCGCGATGTGCTCCACCTCCAGTGCCACCTCGGCACGGAGACCCTCGCCTTCGCCGAGCGCGGGGCACGGGCCGTCGGACTCGACATCTCCGAGGCGTCCGTGACGGCCGCGCGCGGCATCGCGGCGAAGGCGGGCCTCGACGTGACGTACGTACGGGCCAACGTCTACGACGCCGTGGAGGCCCTGGGACAACGGCGGTTCGACGTCGTGTACACCGGGAAGGGCGCCCTGTGCTACCTGCCCGACCTGGACCGCTGGGCGGAGACGGTCGCCCGACTCCTGCGCCCCGGCGGCCTGTTGTACCTCGTGGAGTTCCATCCGCTGCTCAACTCGCTGGGCCCGAAGCCCGCACCGGACGACACCGGTGAACTCCTGCTGCGGCACGACTACCTGGGCGCGCCGGGCGTCGCCGTGCACCGTGACTCGACGTTCACGTACACCGACGGGCCGGCCGTCGCGGGAGCCACCGAGAGCTTCGAGTGGATGCACGGAATGGACGAGACGGTCAACGCGTTGATCGGTGCGGGACTGACCGTCCGGCGGTTGCGCGAGAGCGACGAACTGCCCTGGCCGCGCTGGCCCCGTATGGAACGTACGGAGTCGGGCTGGTGGCGGCTGCCCGAGCCGCGCATCCCGCTCCTGTACGGGCTCCTCGCGAGCCGCTGAGTCGCAACGCACAGCAGCACCCGCGCACCGTGTGGTACGGTGCTGTCAGCACTTGTGTACGCCCCGTTGCGGGCGCCGGTGCAGTTCTTCCTCAGTTCGCCGAACCGCCCGTCGGATTCCGATCGGCACATCGGCTCTTCCAGTACCACCTCATCAACCACGACGCGGTTCTGTCGTACCCGAGGTGTCGCTGTCTCCCGCCGCCCGTAGCGCGCCCGGCGCGCTCAGTTCTCGCGGCCCTCACCCTCCGTTCTCTTCCGCGTGCCTCATGCGGCATGCGTTTCCCCGTCCGTGAAAGGACCCCCCGACCATGACCACCACACTCGAACATCCTCCGGTAGAACAACTGCCCCCGACCCGGATCGCGACCGGTGTCCTCGACATCGACGGCAACGGGAAGGGGTACCTGCGGGCCGCCGACAGCTGCCTGCCCACACCCACCGACCTCCAGGTCTCCCCGGCGCTGATCCGCCGCCACGGCCTGCGCAAGGGCGACCTCGTCGTCGGCGCGCAAGGCACCCAGCGCGCAATGACCGAGGTCGCGCTGGTCAACGGCCGTGCGCCCGAAGAGCTGCGCGGGCGTCGCCACTTCCGCGACCTCACCCCGCTGCACCCTCGTGACCGGCTCCGCCTCGAACACCCGGCGGCCGGACTCACCGGACGCGTCGCCGACCTCATCGCCCCCGTCGGCAAGGGCCAGCGCGGGCTGATCGTGGCCCCGCCCAAGACCGGCAAGACCGTGCTGCTCCAGCAGGTGGCGGCTGCCGTCGCCGGCAACCACCCCGAGTGCCGCCTGATGGTGGTGCTGCTCGACGAGCGGCCCGAGGAGGTCACCGACATGCGGCGCTCCGTGCGCGGCGAGGTGTACGCCTCGACCTTCGACAAGGCGCCCAAGCAGCACATCGCGCTCGCCGAACTCGTCGTCGAACGGGCCAAGCGGCTCGTCGAGGCGGGCGAGGACGTCGTCATCCTCCTCGACTCGCTCACCCGGCTGTGCCGGGCACACAACAACGCGGCGGCCTCCGGTGGACGCACCCTCAGCGGCGGTGTCGACGCCGCCGCGCTGCTCGGACCGAAGCGGCTGTTCGGCTCCGCGCGCCTGGCGGAGGAGGGCGGTTCGCTCACGATCCTCGCCACGGCCCTGGTGGAGACCGGCTCCCGCGCCGACGACTTCTTCTTCGAGGAGCTGAAAGGCACGGGCAACCTGGAGCTGCGGCTGAGCCGCGAGCTGGCCTCCCGGCGCGTCTACCCGGCCGTCGACATCAACCCGTCCGGCACCCGCCGCGAGGAACTCCTGCTGTCCCCGGCCGAGTTGACGACCGTACAGGGGCTGCGGCGGGCCCTGCAGACACGGGACGGCCAGGCGAGCCTGGAGACGCTCCTGGAGCGGCTCCGCAGCACGCCCGACAACGCGACCTTCCTGCGGCGGATCCAGCCGACGCTGCTCGCCGAGTAGCCACGCCCTCGGGGGCCCGCGCGCTCCCGGGTGTGGCATCCGGGTGTTCGGGCTCGCCCAACGGCCCCGGCAGCGCGGTGTTCGGCTCGTCCATTCTTACGTTTGCGGTATGACCATCAGATTCTCTTCCCGGATCGCCGCCTCCTGCTGTGCGCTGAGCGTGACGGGCGTCCTGGCGCTCACGCCCGTCCCGGCGTCCGCCCGCACCGGTGCCGACCCCGGCACACCGACGGCGGCGGACGCTCGTGTGCTGTACCGCTCGGGCACCCAGGCCCGGCTCCGGCCCGGCGCACCCCGCCTCCCCCGGGACGTGTCCGCGCTGTCGTGGCTGGTGGCCGACGCCGGCACCGGTGAGGTGCTCGCCGCGCACAACGCGCACCGCAAACTGCCGCCGGCCAGCACGCTCAAGACACTCTTCGCCCTCACCGTGCTGCCCACGCTGCCCGCGGGCCTGCGGCACAAGGTCACCGAGGCCGATCTGACGGGCATCGGCGCCGGCAGCAGTCTGGTCGGCGTCGCGGCCGGACGCACGTACCGTGTCTCCGACCTGTGGCGCGGGGTGTTCCTCAACTCCGGGAACGACGCCGTGCACGTACTGGCCGCCATGAGCGGGGGCTGGCGCGACACCGCCGTCCGGATGCAGGCCAAGGCCCGTTCCCTGGGCGCCCGCGACACCCACGTGCGCTCGCCCGACGGCTACGACGCGTCGGGGCAGGTGTCGTCGGCCTACGACCTCGCGGTGTTCGGCCGGACCGGGCTGCGCAACGCCGACTTCGCCGCGTACTGCGGCACGGCCTACGCGAAGTTCCCGGGCGGAGGCGGCCGGTCGTACGAGATCCAGAACACCAACCGGCTGCTGACCGGCGCCAACGGCGTCGAGCGCTATCGGGGGGTGATCGGCGTCAAGAACGGCTACACCAGCAGGGCGGGCAACACGCTGGTCGCCGCCGCGCGCCGGGGCGGGCGCACCCTGGTCGTCACCGTGATGAACCCTCAGGACGGCGGCGGACTCGCCGTCTACGAGGAGGCCCGCTCACTGCTCGACTGGGGCTTCCGCGCCGCCGGACGCGTCACTCCCGTCGGCTCGCTGGTCGCCGCGCGGGCCGTACCGCAGGCGGGCCCGGAGGCTCCCGTGCCGGTCCCGGTCCCGGTGGCCGCCACCGTGACGTCCGGCAGCGGGCCGGGCTGGCCGGAGACCTGGACGATCCTCGCAGCGGCCGTCCTGGGCGCCGGAGCGGTGTCGCTGCTGTTGCGGATCGTGGGCCCGAAGCGGGTCTGACCGGCGGCGTCCACCGGCAGCCACAGCAGCAGCCCGAGCGTGACCCAGACGTACGCGCTGCCGCCCACGAAGCCGTCGACGCCGGACGCGTCGTCGAACCACAGCCACACCACGCTCGTGCACAGCACCGCGTACAGGGCGCCCGCCACGCGCGCGTGCCCGGTGCGCAGCAGGACGGCGAACGACGGCAGCAGCCAGACGAGGTGGTGCACCCAGGTGATCGGGCTGACCAGGCACGCGGTCAGCCCGGTGAGGGCGAACGCGGCCCACCAGTCCCCCACCGCGACGGCCCGCCGGGCCCGCCACGCCCACACCCCGAGGACGACCACGACCAGCACCAGCCACACCGCACGGCTCGGTTCCTCGGGCGCGGCCAGCCGCGCGAGCACACCCTGGAGCGACTGGTTGGAGACGTACGCCGTCCTCCCGATGCGCCGGGTGTCCCACAGCGCCTCGCTCCAGTAGAAGCGCGAGGCGTCCGGCGCGACCCAGACCGCGAGCGCGGTGGCCGCACCGGCGACAGCCGTCGCGACCCCGGCTGCCCGGCGCCGCCCGGCCAGCAGCAGCAACCCGATGAACAGGGCGGGGGTCAGTTTGATGGCGGCGGCGAGACCGATCGCGATGCCCGCCCGGCGGGCCCGCCCGGTCGTCAGCAGCCAGGCGTCGGTGAGGACGAGGGCCAGCAGTACGAGGTTCACCTGGCCGAAACTGACGGTGTCGCGGACGGGTTCGAACAGCGCCAGCACACAGCCGGTCAGGGCCCACCCGTACCAGCCGTACCGGCGCACCACGGGCCCGGCGGTCATCCACACCACCGCGCCGAGTGCCGCCAGGTTGAGGAGCAGGGCGACGGTGATCGCGGCGCGCAGCCCGAGCAGCGCCATCGGCAGCATGCTGACGGCCGCGAACGGCGGATAGGTGAAGCCGTACTCCGTGCCGGGCACCCGGTAGTCGTAGATCCGGCCGCCGTGGTGGACCCAGGTGTCGACGGTCCCGTAGTAGACCCGCAGGTCGAACCAGCCGCGCAGCAGGGGCACGGTCGCCGTGAACACGGTCACCGTGACGGCGAGGACGAGCACCAGGAGCAGCCGTTCCCGGTCGGTGCGGGGCAGTCCCACAGGGCTCGGGCTCATACCGTGCTCTCCCGCAGGGGTGTGTGAGCCGCCTGATGGGCCTGGTGGGCCTGCCAGAGGACGACCATGGCCAGTGCCCCGCCCGAGACGGCCAGGACCAGTTCCTCTGCCCCGGCGGGCGCGCCGCTCGGCAGGGCCAGGAGCGCGACGACACCCGTGACGGCGGCGAGGCGGTGGCGTACGGAGGTGCTGGGCGCCGCGGCGGCGATGAGGAACAGGGCCCACAGCGCGTACCAGGGCCGGATCGCGGGGCCGAGGACGACCACGACGGCCAGGCTGAGGCCGAGCGCGTAGAGCGGACTGAGGCGTGGGCGGCGCAGCCATATGAAGGCGATGGTGAGGGCGGTGATCGCGAGGCCCAGCAGATGCCAGGCCGGGACGGCGAGCGGTGCCAGATCGCTGCCCGTCTTCGTGAGCGCGGCGGCCGTGGCGCGGCCGAGGAGGCTGGTGAGGGCCCAGTTCTGGGGTGACACCGGGGTTCTCAGGGCACCTATCCAGCCGTATCCGGTGCCGGCCAGCGCGGTGACGGCGACGGTGGTCGCGGCTGCCGCGCCCACGGTGGTCAGTACCGCCCGCACCGGGCTGCGGCCCGCGCGGATCTGGAGCGCCACGACCGCGGCGAGGCCCAGGACGGCGGGTGCCTTGACGAGGGCGGCGAGCGTGACGAGTACGGCGCTTAGGACCGGCCACCGGCCCAGCGCCGTCACCAGACCGACGCCGAGCAGCCCGAGCATGATCGCGTCGTTGTGCGCGCCTGCCACCAGATGCAGCAGGACCAGCGGGTTCAGGGCACCCAGCCACAGCGCGGCGGCCGGGTCGGCGCCGCTGTGCCGGGCCAGGCGGGGCAGGGCCGCCGCCATCAGCGCCACGCCGAGCAGCGCGACCAGCCGCAGGCCGAACAGACCGGCCGGGATCTCGCCCCGGGTCAGTCCGGAGAGCCCGGACGCCACGGCGAGGAACACCGGGCCGTACGGCGCCCCGGTCTGCTGCCACACCGGGGCGACCTCGGCGGCGAGCGGGCCGCCGAGCAGGGCGGGGCCGTGCGTGTACACGTCCATGTGCGCGTCGACCATCGCGCCCTGGGCGAGATAGCTGTAGACGTCCCGGCTGAACAGGGGTGGGGCGAGGAGCAGCGGGGTCGCCCAGACCGCGAGGACGAGCATCAGGGAGCGCACGGTGGGCGGCTGCGGGCCCCGGACCAGTCTGCCGAGCAGGGTCCAGGCGGCTATCAGCAGGACGACACCGAAGTAGACACCGACCAGGCCCAGTGCGGCGCGGGCGTTGGAGGGTGCGATGAGTTCGCGTACGGGGAGGGCTCCGGCGGTCTCTCCTCCGAGGGCGAGGCACGCGGTGCCGACCAGGCCTGTTGCCCGGCAGCGGGAGAGGGTCGTCGGGGGAGCCTTCACCGGTGCAGCGTGACAAGGGCGGGTGGACGGGGTGCCCTCCGGGCGGAGGCCTGGGAGTTACTGGCTGGTGACCTCTGGGGGTCGGCGGCCGGGCGCGGACCGGTGGGGCCTGTCGCACAGCCCCCCGCGCCCCTGAAGTGGCTGCTCCCCGACAGGACGTCGAGGAGTCCCGCAGGAACACCCGACGGCTAGAAGACCGATACTCCCGTCAGTGTCGTGAAGCGGTCCAGGGCCGCCACCCCCGCGACCGAGTTGCCGCGCTCGTCGAGCCCGGGGCTCCAGACGCACAGCGTGCAGCGGCCCGGCACGATGGCGATGATGCCGCCGCCCACTCCGCTCTTGCCGGGGAGGCCCACCCGGTAGGCGAAGTCGCCTGCCGCGTCGTAGGTGCCGCAGGTCAGCATGATGGCGTTGATCTGCTTGGACTGGCTGCGGGTCAGGAGACGGGTGCCGTCGGCCCGGACGCCGTGGCGGGCCAGGAAGTTCGAGGCCAGGGCGAGGTCCGCGCAGGACGCCTCCACCGAGCACTGCCGGAAGTACTGCTCCAGCAGGTCCGGCACCGGGTTGTCGATGTTGCCGTACGAGGCCATGAAGTGGGCGAGGGCCGCGTTGCGATGGCCGCGGCCGGCCTCCGAGGCGGCGACCTCCTTGTCGAAGGTGAGCCCGGGGTTGCCGGACTCCGTGCGCAGGAAGTCGAGGAGCGCGCCGGCCGCGTCCCCGGTACGGGTGTGCAGTCGGTCGGTCACGACGAGGGCGCCCGCGTTGATGAACGGGTTGCGCGGGATGCCGCTCTCGTACTCCAGCTGGATCAGGGAGTTGAAGGGGTTTCCGGAGGGTTCGCGGCCGACGTGCTCCCAGAGTTCGTCGCCCTCGCGGGCCAGGTCGAGGGCGAGGGTGAAGACCTTGGTGACGGACTGCGCGGAGAACGGCTCCCGCCAGTCCCCCACCCCGTACACCGTCCCGTCCAGTTCGGCGACGGCCATACCGAAGCTGCGTGGGTCGCGGGCGGCGAGCGCCGGGATGTAGTCGGCGGGGCGACCGCGGCCGGGGGTGCGTCCGATCTCCTCGGCGATGCGTTCCAGGACCGGCTGGAAGGTCGGGGGCGAGGCCGAGGGCGAGGGTGAGGGCGACGGAACTGATGCCATGATCACCATTCTCCCTCCGGGCCGGTCCTCGTGCGCGTTCGTGTGTGTCCGAGCGGTGCTGGTGAAGCCGAGGGCGCGAACGCGCCCCTCGGTGGAGCGCTACGCGCCGTTGCCCGCCAGGATCTCGGGACGCAGCAGGCCGGCGAGTCGTTCGGCGGGCAACAGGCCCTTCTCCAGGACGAGTTCGGCGACGCCGCGACCGCTGACGAGCGCCTCCTTGGCGATGTCGGTGGCTGCCGTGTACCCGATGTACGGGTTGAGGGCGGTGACCAGGCCGATGGAGTTCTCGACACTCGCGCGCAGCGCCTCGGTGTTGGCGGTGATGCCGTCGACACAGCGCTCGGCGAGCGTGAGGCAGGCTGCGCGCAGATGCGTGATGGACTCCGAGAGGGAGTGCAGGATGATCGGCTCGAAGGCGTTGAGCTGGAGCTGCCCGGCTTCCGCGGCCATGGTGATGGTGACGTCGTTGCCGATCACCTCGAAGGCGACCTGGTTGACGACCTCGGGGATCACCGGGTTGACCTTGCCGGGCATGATCGACGAACCCGCCTGCACCGGCGGCAGGTTGATCTCACCGAGCCCGGCGCGCGGCCCGGAGGACAGCAGACGCAGGTCGTTGCAGCTCTTCGACAGCTTGACGGCGACCCGCTTGAGCACGCCGGACATCTGGACGAACGCCCCGCAGTCCTGGGTGGCTTCGACCAGGTTGGCGGCCGTGACGAGCGGGAGTCCGGTGATCTCGGCGAGGTGGCGGCGGGCCGACTCGGCATATCCGGCGGGGGCGTTGAGGCCCGTGCCGATCGCGGTGGCGCCGAGGTTGATCTCGTGGATCAGCTCGACCGCCTCCGCGAGGCGGCTGCGGTCCTCCTCGATCATCACGGCGTACGCCGAGAACTCCTGCCCGAGCGTCATCGGTACGGCGTCCTGGAGCTGCGTGCGCCCCATCTTCAGGACGTCACGGAACTCGACGGCCTTGCGGGCGAAGGCGTCCTGGAGCACCTTCATCGCCTTGAGCAGTTCCCGCACCGCGAAGACGGTCGCGACCTTGACGGCGGTCGGGTAGACGTCGTTGGTGGACTGGCCGAGGTTGACGTCCTCGTTGGGGTGCAGGTACTGGTACTGGCCCTTCTCGTGGCCCAGCAGCTCCAACGCCCGGTTGGCGACGACCTCGTTGGCGTTCATGTTCGTCGAGGTGCCCGCCCCGCCCTGCACGACGTCCACCACGAACTGGTCGTGCAGGCCGCCGCCCCGGATCTCCCGGCATGCCTCGACGATCGCGGCTGCCTTCTTCGTTTCGAGGAGACCGAGTTCCTCGTTGGCGAGGGCGGCGGCCTCCTTGACGGCGGCGAGGGCGTCGATGAGATGCGGGTAGGCGGAGATGGTCATGCCGGTGATGGGGAAGTTCTCCGTGGCACGCAGGGTGTGGACACCCCAGTACACCTCGGCCGGCACGTCCCGGTCGCCGAGGAGGTCGTGTTCGCTACGAGTGGCTGCGCCGGTCATCAGTGAGTCGGCCTGCTTCCGTGAAGGGGGCTGACAATTCAGCCCGTCCGATGTTCGAGAACGTGGCCCGCCACCCACCCAGCCCGTCCGGCGTTTGAGGACGAGGCCCATCCACCCAGCCCGTCCGATGTCCGAGAACGAGACCCACCCACCCAGCCCGTCCGGCGTTTGAGGACGAGGCCCGTTCAGGGCCGAAAGCGGGGGTCTGGGGGCGGCAGCCCCCAGGAACGGGATGGGACGGGTAGGGGCGGCGGGGGCGAAAGAAGCGGATCCCCTACCGTCGCGGCACAGGATCGAGCACGCGGGCCGGCCGAACCCGTCCGACCTCACGTCCACCACCCAGCAGAGCCTCACCCTCGAACTCGGTGAGCAGCTCCGGATCCACGCCCGCCCGCACCAGTGCCGCCGCCGTCACCGGAACACGGGCCCGGTTCGCACCATCGGCGATCTTCACCGCGACGGCCCGGCCGTCGGGAAGGGCCGCGACCTGGACACCCTCGAAGCCGTCCTTGCTGAGCAACCCGGGTACGGCCCGCATCAGCGCGGCCACGTCCCGCCCGGAACCGGACGCCATCTCGGCGTGGTCTCGCATCGCGTCGGCGACCAGCGCCTCCGGGGTGTCCGGGGCGGCGGTGGTGATGCGGGCCGCGGCGCGGGCGAGACCGTGCAGGGAGATGGAGAAGAGGGGCGCTCCGCAACCGTCGACGGTCACCTGGGCGATGCGCTGCCCGGTGAGGTCCTCGACGATCTCGGCGATCGCCTGCTGGAGGGGGTGGCCGGGGTCGAGGTAGCTGTCGAGGGGCCAGCCGTTGAGCTCGCAGGTGTAGAGCATCGCCGCGTGCTTGCCGGAGCAGTTCTGGGCGAGGCGGGAGGGCAGGCGGCCCTCGCGTATCCAGCCGTCCCGGACGACCGGGTCGAACGGCAGGTCCGGCACGTTGCGCAGGTCGTCCTCGGCGAGGCCGGCCAGCTCCAGGATGCGGCGGGAGCCGGCCAGGTGGCGTTCCTCGCCGGAGTGGCTGGCGGCGGCCAGGGAAAGCAACTCGCCGTCGAGGGGCAGCCCTGCCCTGAGCATGGCCACCGCCTGCACCGGCTTCAGGGCCGAGCGCGGGTAGAAGGCCGCCTCGATGTCGCCCACCTGGAGTTCCACCTGTCCGTCAGTGCCGAGGACGACGACGGAACCGTAGTGGATGCCCTCGATGACCCCGCCGCGCACGAGGTGCGCGACGGGCGAGTGGAGGGGTTCACGGATCGCGGGAGCGTCCGCGAGAGAACTGCCGTACATGGCTGCCTGCACTGCTTCCTGCATTACTTCATCCTGCATCACCGCGTGGTTCACGCGTCGGCTCCGGTCGGCCCGCCGGCTTGGGTGGACTGGCCGGCCGTTTTCGCCTCGGCGGCCTTGCGGGCCACCTGGGCGCGGACGCCGTACCAGCCCGCGACCAGCACCCCGGCGATCAGGGGCAGACACAGCACGGTGGTGCGGCCGGCGCCGCCGTCGGCGTACATCAGGACGAGGACGGAGGCGAGGAAGGCCAGCGTCACGAGCTCGGTCCACGGGGAGCCGGGAAGGCGGTAGCTCGGGCGGGTCAGCTCGCCGTTCTCGGTCTTCCGCCAGAACACCAGGTGGCAGATCATGATCATGCCCCAGGTGGCGAGGATGCCGATCGCGGCGAAGTTCAGCACGATCTCGAAGGCGTCGGCGGGGACGACGAAGTTGAGGCCGACGCCGAGTACGCAGAAGCCGCTGGTGAGCAGGATGCCGCCGTACGGGACCTGGCTGCGGCTCATGTTGCCGGTGAACTTCGGCGCGGAGCCGGACATCGCCATCGAGCGCAGGATGCGGCCGGTGGAGTACAGGCCCGAGTTGAGGGACGACATGGCCGCCGTGAGGACGACCAGGTTCATCACACCGCCGGCCGCCGGGATGCCGATGTTGGACAGGACGGTCACGAAGGGGCTCTCGCCGGACGAGTACTTGTTCCACGGCAGGAGCATCGCGAGGAGGACGACGGAGCCGACGTAGAAGAGGCCGACCCGCCACATGATCGAGTTGATCGCCTTCGGCATGATCTTCTCGGGGTTCTCGGTCTCGCCCGCCGCGACACCGACGAGTTCGACGGAGGCGTAGGCGAAGACGACGCCCTGGATGATCAGCAGCATGGGCAGCAGGCCGTTGGGGAAGACGCCGCCGTTGTCGGTGATCAGGGACGGGCCGGGGGTGGTGCCGTCGACCTCGTGCTGGGTGACCAGCAGGAAGATGCCGATCAGCATGAAGACGACGAGGGCGCTGACCTTGATGATGGCGAACCAGAACTCCAGTTCACCGAACATCCGCACGGAGATCAGGTTCACGGTGAGGACGACCGCCAGGGCGATCAGCGCGAGCACCCACTGCGGAATGTCGGAGAACAGGCCCCAGTAGTGGGTGTAGAGGGCCACCGCGGTGATGTCGGCGATGCCGGTGGTGGCCCAGTTCAGGAAGTACATCCAGCCCGCGACGTACGCGCCCTTCTCGCCCAGGAACTCACGGGCGTACGACACGAAGGCGCCGGACGAGGGCCGGTAGAGGACGAGTTCGCCCAGTGCCCGGACGACGAGGAAGGCGAAGACGCCGCAGACCGCGTAGGCGATGAAGAGGGACGGGCCGGCGTCGGCCAGCCGGCCGCCCGCGCCGAGGAACAGGCCGGTGCCGATGGCACCGCCGATGGCGATCATGTTCACGTGCCGGGACTTCAGCGACTTGCTGTAGCCCGCGTCACCGGCGTCGACGTGGACGGCCTTCTTCTGCGCCGTCCCGTTCGCCGTGCCGTCGTGCAGGGATTGCTCGCTCACGCCTCGGGTCCGCCTTCCGGGGTTGTCTCGTGGGGGGTGTCCGTGTGCGCGGCGCGCACGATGTCGGTGAGGGTCGTGGAGACCCGGTCGAGGTGGTGGGACATGGCCGCCACCGCGTCGTCCTCGCTGCGGTCGATCAGTGCCTCGACGATCGCCCGGTGCTCACGGTTGGACTGCTCGCGCCGGCCGCCCAGCTCGTTCAGGAACGCCGACTGACGGGCCAGCGCGTCCCGGATCTCCTCGATCACCCGGCGGAACACCGGGTTCTGGGCGGCCTGCGCCACGGCCAGATGGAAGAGGGTGTCCATGGCGACCCACGCGGTGGTGTCGGTCTCGTGCTCCATGCGCTCCAGCAGGTGCGCGAGGTGGTCGAGGTCCTCGGGGGTCCGTCGTACGGCCGCGTAGCCGGCGACCGGGATCTCGACGTGCCGACGGACTTCCAGGAGGTCGCTGGCCGCGTAGTCGCCGAAGGTGGGGTCCTCGACGGTGCTGGACACGACGAAGGTGCCTTTGCCGGTCCTGGAGACGGTCAGGCCCATGGTCTGCAGGGCCCGCAGGGCCTCCCGCAGTACGGGCCGGCTCACCTCCAGGCGTCGGCACAGCTCGGCCTCGGAGGGGAGCTTGTCCCCCACGGCGTAGTCTCCGCGCTCGATGGCGCTGCGCAGATGACCGAGGACCGCTTCCATCGCGCTGACGCGCCGCGGTACCGAGCCACCTGTCTGGCTGTCTGACAGGTTCACGGGGGTGATCCTGCGGGTGAAGGGACGGGACTGTCAAGGGTGTGCGGCCGGGGACGTCCTCACGGCGGCCCCGTCTCCCGCCCCGCCTCAGTTCAGTACACCCGCGCCCAGCAGGCCGAAGAGCAGCACGCCGACGATGATCCGGTAGATCACGAAGGCGTTGAAGGAGTGCTTGGCGACGAACTTCAGCAGCCAGGCGATGGAGCCGTAGGCGACGACGAAGGACACCACCGTGCCGACGGCCAGCGGCGCGACGCCCACCCCCGCGCCCAGGGCGTCCTTCAGCTCGTACAGTCCGGCGCCGGTCAGGGCGGGGATGCCGAGGAAGAAGGAGAGACGGGTGGCGGCGACCCGGTCGAGGTCGAGGATCAGCGCCGTCGACATGGTGGCGCCGGAGCGCGAGAAGCCGGGGAACAGCAGGGCGAGGATCTGTGAACTGCCCACCAGCATCGCGTCCTTGAACGTCGTGTCGTCCTCACCGCGCTTGTGCCGGCCCATCTGGTCCGCGGCCCACATCACCCCGCTCCCGACGATCAGCGAGGCGGCGACCACCCACAGCGAGGCCAGTGGGCCCTCGATCAGCGGCTTGGCGGCGAGGCCCACGACGACGATCGGGATGGTCGCCCAGATGACCCACCAGGCGAACTTGTAGTCGTGGTGGTGGCGCTCGTCGCGGTTGCGCAGTCCCCTCCCCCAGGCGGTGACGATCCGGACGATGTCCTTGAAGAAGTACACGAGCACCGCCGCGATCGCGCCGACCTGGATGACGGCCGAGAACCCGACCACCGCGTTGTCGTCGACGGGGATGTTCATCAGCCCCTCGGTGATCTTCAGATGACCGGTCGAGGAGACCGGCAGGAACTCGGTCACCCCCTCGACGGCTCCGAGGACGATGGCCTGACCGACGGAGATGGTGCTCATGGAATCCAGTTCTGCTGGGCGGGGACGGGCTGCGGCGGAGTCAGTCCTACTACACGCCGGCAAGG
Source organism: Streptomyces sp. NBC_01451 (assembly GCF_036227485.1). Lineage (NCBI taxonomy): Bacteria > Bacillati > Actinomycetota > Actinomycetes > Kitasatosporales > Streptomycetaceae > Streptomyces > Streptomyces sp. NBC_01451. Next base: position 8,990,181 of record NZ_CP109479.1, on the reverse strand, counting down.
CCAGGACGCCGTCCGTCTACAGCGCGCCTCCCAGCCACACACCCGCGAAAGCCGCCCCGAGACCGGCCACCACGCTCACCATGACGTTGGCGACGGCGAAGAGACCTGCCCCGTCCTCGGCCAGCCGCAGCGTCTCGTACGAGAAGGTCGAGTACGTGGTCAGCGCGCCGCACAGTCCGGTACCCAGGAGCAGCTGGAGGTCAGGGCCCGGGGCGGCGCCGGTGAGCAGGCCCAGGATCAGGCAGCCTGTGACGTTGACGGCGAGGGTGCCCCAGGGGAAGACCGTGTCGTGACGGGACTGGACGATCCTGTCGGTGAGATAGCGGAGGGGCGCGCCGACCATTCCGCCCGCGATCACGAGCAGCCAGTTCACAACGACTTCTTACCCTTCCCGCCCGCTTCGCCCGGTTTCCCCTCGGTCCGGCCGACGTACCGGATGACCTCGCAGTCGTCGAGGACGACGAGGCCCTCGGTGACGAGTTCGTCGAGTTGCGGCAGGAACGACCGCACGTGTTCCTCGGTGTCGACGATGACGACCGCGACCGGCAGGTCCTCGCTGAGGGAGAGCAGGCGCGAGGTGTGGATCAGGGAAGAGGCGCCGAAGCCCTCGATGCCGCGGAAGACGCTCGCGCCCGCGAGGCCGGCCGCGCGGGCGCGGTGGACGATCTCCGAGTAGAGCGGCCTGTGGTGCCAGGTGTCGTGCTCGCCGATGAGGACGGTCACGCGCAGGGCGCCGCCGGTCAGCCTGGTCATCGTCGCCTCCGTTTCAGGACCCGGCGGGTCGCGGTCGCCGCGAGCGTCACGGCTGTGAGGGCCGCGAGCAGGGTCGCGGCGAGGTAGGCGAGACCGGTGCCGGGGTGGCCCCCGTCGACCAGCTTCCGGATGTCGACGGCGTAGGTGGAGAAGGTGGTGAAGCCGCCGAGCACACCGGTGCCGAAGAAGGGGCGCACGAGGCGGTGGGCGGCCCAGGCATCCGTGATGACCACCATGAACACGCCGATCACGGCACAGCCGACGACGTTGGTCCAGAAGGTGGTCCAGGGGAAAGCGCCTGTCGGCGCGGGCCAGGCGAGGGAGGCCGCGTATCGGGCACAGGCGCCGACCGCGCCGCCGACCGCGACCACCGCGACGACGGGTGCCTGGCCACGCAGAACGGAAGGGCGCGGCGGGGCGGTGACGGTCCCGGTCCGGATGTCGGGGGCTGTCATGGTCGTACGTCTCCTACGCGCCTGTGTGCGCAAGCAGGGACGCGGTTCGGATACGACGGGCCCCACCGCCGCGCCGCGAAGGGAATCACGGCCGCTGAACAGCGTAACGGCAGAGGCCGCGTACGGCGCCCCGGCAGGGGTGCTGGGCCGTATCGGTCTGCGGCTCCGCCGGGTGGGTGCGACCGGTCGTCACCGGCCCGCGGTCGACTCGCACACCAGGTTCGGAGACCCCCCGGCTACCACCCCTTCTCGAACATCCGCGCCACCTCGGCGATGCGGATCTCGTCGGGTCGGTAGAAGGTTCGCCAGCGGATCCGCTTCGTCCGGACCGCGCCGATGCCCGCCAGCAGGCCCAGGTGGGTGGTGGCGACGGAGAGGGGGACGCCGAGTTTCGCGGCGACGGCCGCCGCCGTGACTCCGTCCTCGACCGGATCGCCGTGCCGCTGGGGCGGGAAGTGCGCGCCCGGGTCCTTCAGCCACTCCAGGATCTCCAGGCGTTGCCCGCCTACCGGTCTCTTCAGCATCGCGCCTCCTCGTCCCGGTCACCGCGTGCCCTGCCCCCCAATGTCCCGCAGTTCGGGCCGCCACGTCCGGGGCTTCGCACCTGTTGGCCGAGGTCGGTCGCTTTCCGCCACGCACGTGAGTTCGAGCAAGCCCTTGCATCCCTGTGCGCAGGGGCCCGGCCACCCCCCTCAGGCAGCCGGGCCCCCGTCACTTCCGGCTCAGCGGTGGCTGAACCACGTCATCGCGGGGAGCGCCTTGTCGTCGTAACCGAACAGGGCCTGGTTCTCCCAGCCGTTGCCGGAGGAGGCGTCCGTGGGGTCCCAGCCGTTGCCGGTGACCGCGGTCCAGGTCGCCTCCCAGTAGAAGACGCCGAGACCGCGGCCGTTCGGCACGGCCTCCACGATGTTCAGGATGTCCCGGAACCAGGCCGACTGCCCGGCTGTGGACGCCGCGTACCCGGAGACGAGCTCACCGGTCGTGTCGATGATGTTCTCGTGCGAGTCCTCGCTGTCGAGCCGGAAGGGGTAGGCCGTCTCGGCGACGAACACCGGCTTGCCGTAGCGGGAGGCCGCGTCGTCCAGGGTGGTCTGGAAGTCGTAGAGCGAGCCGTGCCAGTAGCCGTAGTAGGACAGGCCGATGGCGTCGAACTTCACTCCGTTGGAGACCGCGCTGTCGAACCACCAGCGGGTGCCCGACAGGTCGCCGCCCTTGGCCAGGTGCAGCGCGACGGTCGTGCCGGAGTTGACCGCCTTCACCGCGTCGTAGCCGGAGTTGAGCAGCCCGGCGAGCTGCGACCAGTTGTCGGTCGAACCCTCGGACCACAGCATGCCGCCGTTGATCTCGTTGCCGACCTGGACCATGTCGGCCGTGGTGCCCTGGGACTTGAGGGCGTTGAGGACGTCGTAGGTGTGGTTGTAGACGTCCGTCTTCAGCTGGCTGTACGAGTGTCCGGCCCACGCGGACGGCTTGCTCTGGGCGCCCGGGTCGGCCCAGGTGTCCGAGTAGTGGAAGTCGACCAGCAGCTTCATGCCCTGCGCCTTGACGCGCTTGGCGACGGCGAGGACGCGCGCCTTGTTGTTGTAGCCGTCGGCCGGGTTGACCCAGACCTTGACGCGCGCGTAGTTCATGCCGGAGTTCTTCAGGACGGTGAGCGCGTCGCTCGTCGTTCCCGAAGCGGTCTTGTAGACGCCGCCCAGCGCCTCGCTCTTGGGGAGGGAGGAGATGTCGGCGCCCTTGACGGGCACCCCGCCCGTGCCGGAGGCGAAGGTCAGGTCGTCGACGTTGATCCAGTTGCCCGCGTTGGCATCGGAGTTGACGCTGATCGTGCACTGGTTGTTCGTCACGGCGATCGGCACGACGATGCGGATCCACCCGCTGGCGGAGACCGGCAGGTCGGTGCGCTGCTCGGAGCTGCCGCAGTTCTTCAGCGCTATGTAGGCCGACTTCTGGCCGCCGCCCGAGCGGACCCACGCGGTGAGCCTGTAGTTGCCGTTGGTCAGCCCGGACAGGTACTGGTAGGTCTCCACCTTGTAGGCGGAGGCGGAGTAGTGGGACAGGCGGTAACTGCCGCCGTGGCCACCGGACTCCACGTACGAGGCGCCCGTGTCCCCGTACTCCGACCAGCCGGCCGGGACGGCCGCACCCGAACCGTCGGCCTCGAACCCGCCGTTGGTGAGGGTACTGGCCGCCTGCGCCGACGTGGCGGGGAGCGCGGTGAGGGCGAGACCCGCGGCGAGCGGGAGCAGCAGGGCCCTGAGTGTGCGCCTGGTGGTGCGCCCTGGTGTGCGTCTGGGATGGAACATCGTCGTCCGTCGTCCCTTCGACGTAATGGGTTGGGGGTGTCCCTCCTGAGGGGCGGGAGGGGCCCCTCCGCCCGCGGCTCTCGTGGCACGCACGGGCGGAGGGGAACTTGCGGCTCAGCCGTCGAGTCGTACGACCCGGACGGCTCCGGCGGGCAGCGCGAGGCGGCCCGCTGCCCGTTCGCCCGTCAGCAGTTCGGTGCCGGGGGCCTCCAGGGGCACCTTGGCGTCCGACGCGCTGTGGTTGACGGCGAACAGGTAGGTGCCCGACTCGCCGGTGCGGCGGACGAGTTCGACGTCGTGCGGGAGATCGGCGCGGGGTGCGATGTCGGCGTCCTCGGTGGCCCAGCCGAGCAGGGCGTCCAGGCCGTACGCGTCGAGGCGGGTCGACACGTACCAGGCGGTGCCCTCGCCGAGGCGGTGGCGGGTGACGGCCGGCTGGTCGGCGGTGAGTCCGTCGGCGTACGTCCACACGGTCTCGGCGCCGCGCGGGACGACGGACTCGGTCCACACGTCGCCGGTCAGCTCGGAGCCGTCGGGGCCGGTGATGCGCACGGAGTCGCCCTGGAGCAGCGGGGAGAACTCCTCGACGGTCAGGCCGAGTACGTCGCGCAGGGCACCCGGGTAGGGGCCCTCGTGCACGGCGTCGTGCTCGTCGACGATGCCGGAGAAGTACGAGACGACGAGGGTGCCGCCGTTCTCGACGTATTCCCTGAGGTTGTTCCCGGCGGCCTCCGTCATCAGGTACAGGGCGGGAACGACGACAAGGGGATAGGCCGACAAGTCGGCTTCGGGGTGGGCGAAGTCGACCGTGAGGTGGCGGTCGTACAGGGCCTCGTAGAAGGCGTCGGCACGCTCGCGCGGGTCGTGGTCCTCGCTGGGGCGCCACTGGAGGTTCTGCGCCCACCAGGAGTGCCAGTCCCACAGGACGGCGACGTCGGCGACGGTGCGGGTGGAGCGGATGGACGCCAACGAGTCGAGGGAGGCGCCGAGTTCGACGACCTCGCGCCAGACGCGGGTCTCCGTGCCGCCGTGCGGGAGCATCGCCGAGTGGAACTTCTCGGCGCCGCGCCGGGACTGGCGCCACTGGAAGAACATCGCGCCCTCGGAGCCCCGGGCGACATGGGCGAGGGAGTTGCGGGCCATCTGGCCCGGTGCCTTCGCGGGGTTGCGGGCCTGCCAGTTGACGCCCGAGGTGGAGTGTTCGAGGAGGATCCAGGGGGCGCCGTCGCCGACGGATCGGGTGAGGTCGGCGGCCATCGCCAGGTTGACGTGGGTGCGGCGGCCGTCGGTGATCAGGTAGTGGTCGTTGGTGACGATGTCGACCTCGCGGCCCCAGGCCCAGTAGTCGACGGAGTCGCACTGGCTGAGCGCGGTCATGAAGTTGGTGGTGACCGGCACGCCGGGCGACAGGCGGTGCAGGATGTCCCGCTCCATCACGAAGTTCTCGCGCATGGTGGCGTCGGCGAACCGCTTGTAGTCCAGTGCCTGGCCCGGGTTGCCGACGGTGGGCGTGGCGCGCGGTGGGTTGATGTGCTCGAACGTGGCGTACCGCTGGCCCCAGAAGGCGGTTCCCCATGCCTCGTTGACGCCGTCGACCGTCTCGTACGCCGTCTCCAGCCAGCGGCGGAAGTGGGCGGCGCAGGAGTCGCAGTAGCAGGCGGAGACGGGGACGCCGTACTCGTTGTGGACGTGCCACATGGCGAGTGCCGGATGGGCGCCGTAGCGCTCGGCGAGTTTCGTGGTGATGTTCGCGGCGGCGGCTCGGTAGTCGGCGTTGCTGTGACAGATCGCGGCGCGGGAGCCGAACTCGAAGCGCACACCCTCGGGGGTGACCGGCAGCGCGTCCGGGTGCTCGCGGTAGAACCAGGCCGGCGGTGCCACGGTGGGCGTACCGAGGTCGGCGCGGATGCCGTTCTCGTGCAGCAGGTCCAGCAGGCGGTCGAGCCAGCCGAAGTCGTACACCCCGGGCGCGGTCTCCAGCAGGGCCCACGAGAAGATTCCGACGCTGACCATCGTGACACCGGCCTCGCGCATCAGCCGGACGTCCTCCGGCCAGACGCTTTCCGGCCACTGCTCGGGGTTGTAGTCCCCGCCGAAGGCAAGCCCGGTGAGGCCCGTGGGGGTGGTCTCCGGCATGGAATGTCTCCCGGTCGGTTGGTCACTCTGGAACGAATCTTGGGAACGTGCACACACAGCTTCCGTGGTGCGGGGCCTAGATAACCGCACGGCAACAACCATTGACAAGTGTCCAGTGTGTTTCTCTACTGTGAACGCTCACAGAAGCATGGCGGGTCTTCGCAGCAGGCGAGGGCCCCACCGGGTCAGGGGAGAACGTTCCATGCCGAACACGAAGCAGTGGCGCCTCGTGGCAACCGCAGTCGCCGTCACGCTCGGCGCCACCACACTCGCCGCTTGCGGGTCCGACGACGACAGCGACGCCCAGTCGGGCCCGGTGTCGCTGACGTACTGGACCTGGACGCCCGGCATGGACAAGGTCGTCGACCTGTGGAACAAGGGGCCGGGCAAGGAGCAGCAGATCACCGTCACGGTGAAGAAGCAGGCTTCCGGCGACACCCTGGTCACCAAGATCCTCACCGCGCACAAGGCCAAGAAGGCGCCGGACCTGGTGCAGGCCGAGTACCAGGCGCTGCCGACGCTGGTCAGCAATGACGCGCTCGCGGACATCTCGGGCGATGTCGGCGACACCAAGAAGGACTTCGCCGACGGTGTCTGGCAGCAGACGACGCTGGGCACGGACGCGGTGTACGCGGTGCCGCAGGACATCGGACCGATGATGTTCTACTACCGCGAGGACCTCTTCAAGCAGTACGGCCTGAAGGTCCCGACCACGTGGGCCGAGTTCGCGGACACCGCCCGCGCGCTGAAGAAGAAGGCCCCGGACAAGGACCTCACCACCTTCTCCGCCAACGACTCCGGCCTCTTCGCGGGGCTGGCCCAGCAGGCCGGCGCCAAGTGGTGGACGACCTCCGGCGAGAAGTGGAAGGTCGGGATCGACGACGCGGCGACCCAGAAGGTCGCCACGTTCTGGGGCGGCCTCGTCAAGGAGGGCGCCATCGACAACCAGCCGATGTACACCCCGGCCTGGAACAAGGCGCTCAACACCGGCAAGCAGATCGCTTGGGTCAGCGCGGTGTGGGCGCCTGGCACGCTGACGACGGCCGCACCGGACACCAAGGGCAAGTGGGCCATGGCCCCGCTCCCCCAGTGGTCGGCCAGTGAGGACGTGACGGGCAGCTGGGGCGGCTCCTCGACCGCCGTCACCACCGACTCGGGCCACAGGTCGGCCGCCGCGAAGTTCGCCGCCTGGCTGAACACCGACCGTGCCGCGCTGGCCGCGCTCGCGAAGGAGGGCGGGATCTACCCGGCCGCCACGGGCGCCCAGCTCAGCGGCGCGTTCGTCAAGTCGCCCGACTTCTTCTCCAACCAGGCGGACTTCTACACCAAGGCCGCCGAGATCGCGAAGACCACGGCGCCCTCCGCGTGGGGCCCGAACGTGAACGTGGCGTACACCTCCTTCAAGGACGCGTTCGCCGCCGCCGCGAAGAACAAGTCGGACTTCGGTGCAGCCCTCAAGACCATGCAGGACGACACGGTCGCCGACCTGAAGAAGCAGGGCTTCGGAGTCGCGGAGTGACCAGCGCACGCCGGAGGTCGTACGGGGTCAAGGGGGCCCCGTACGCCTTCCTCCTCCCCGCGGTGACCCTCTTCGCCCTCTTCTTCGCACTGCCCATCGGCTACGCGCTCTGGCTGAGCCTGCACAAGGTGAAGGTGTCCGGCCTGGGCCTCGGCGCCGGGGCGCGGAAAGAGGTCTGGGCGGGCATCGGCAACTACACCGACGCCCTCACCGACAGCGAGCTGCTGGACGGCGCCCTGCGCGTGGTCGGCTACGGCGCGATCGTGGTCCCGGTGATGCTGGGTCTCGCCCTCGTCTTCGCGCTGATGCTCGACGCGGACAAGGTGCGGTTCACCCCCTTCACCCGGCTCGCGATCTTCCTGCCGTACGCCATTCCTGGCGTCGTCGCCGCGCTGCTCTGGGGCTTCCTGTACCTGCCGGACGTCAGTCCGTTCTACTTCGTCCTCGACAGGCTGGGGATGCCGCAGCCGGACCTGCTGGACGGCGGTCCGCTGTACCTGGCCCTCTCGAACATCGCGGTGTGGGGCGGTACCGGCTTCAACATGATCGTCATCTACACCTCGCTGCGGTCCATCCCGGCCGAGGTGTACGAGGCGGCGAAGCTGGACGGCGCCACCCCGCTGCAGACCGCGCTGCGGATCAAGATCCCGATGGTGGCGCCCTCGCTGGTGCTGACCTTCTTCTTCTCGATCATCGCGACGCTCCAGGTGTTCAGCGAGCCGACCACCCTCAAGCCGCTCACCAACTCCGTGTCCACGACGTGGAGTCCGCTGATGAAGGTGTACCAGGACGCCTTCGGCAAGGGTGACATCTACTCGGCCGCGGCCGAGGCGACGATCATCGCGATCGTCACACTGGTCCTGTCGTTCGGCTTCCTGCGGGCCGCGAACTCCCGTAACAAGCAGGAGGCAGCACGATGAGTTCTCTTGCCATGGGCAAGGCGGAAGCGGCGACGGGCACCAGGCCCGGCACCGTGCGGCGCCCGCCGCTGCGCGGCCGGATCGCCCTCGTCCCGACGCTCACCCTGCTGCTGGGCGCCCTGTACTGCCTGCTGCCGGTGGCGTGGGTGGTGATCGCGGCGACGAAGTCGGGCAGTGAGCTGTTCTCCACGTTCACGTTCCTGCCCGGCAGCGGCTTCACCGACAACGTGAAGGAGCTGAGCGCCTACCGCGACGGCGTCTACTGGAAGTGGATGGGCAACTCCGCCCTCTACGCCGGTCTCGGCGCCCTCCTCTCGACAGCCGTCTCGGCGATCAGCGGCTACGCGCTGGCGGTCTACCGCTTCCGCGGCCGGGAGACGGTGTTCAGCGTCCTGATGGCGGGCGTGCTGATGCCGCCGGTGATCCTCGCGATCCCCCAGTACCTGCTGCTGGCGAAGGCCGACATCACGGACTCCTACGCGTCCGTGCTGCTGCCGCTGATCCTCTCCCCGTACGGGATATACCTCGCGCGGATCTACGCCGCCGCGGCGGTGCCTGCCGACGTGGTCGAGGCCGGGCGGATGGACGGCGCGGGCGAGTGGCGGATCTTCACCCGGGTCGCGCTCCCGATGATGATCCCGGGCCTCGTGACGGTGTTCCTGTTCCAGTTCGTGGCCGTGTGGAACAACTTCCTGCTCCCCTACATCATGCTCAGCGACGACGAGAAGTTCCCGATCACGCTGGGTCTGTTCACGCTCCTCGAACAGGGAGCGAACACCCCGGCCCTGTACACGCTGGTGATCACGGGCGCGCTTCTGGCGGTCATCCCGCTCATCGCGCTCTTCCTGGTCATCCAGCGGTTCTGGAGCCTCGACCTGCTCTCCGGAGCCGTAAAGTCATGACCATGAGCAATACCGGGGGCCGGCGCAAACCGCCGACGATCCACGACGTGGCCCGCGAGGCAGGAGTATCCCGAGGCACCGTCTCACGCGTGCTCAACGGCGGGCACTACGTCAGCCCGACCGCCCACGAGGCGGTGAACGCCGCGATCCGCAAAACGGGTTACGTGGTGAACCGCCACGCCCGCTCGCTCATCACCGGCCGCTCGGACTCGATCGGCTTCCTGCTGACGGAGCCTCAGGAACGCTTCTTCGAGGACCCCAACTTCAATGTGCTGCTGCGGGGTTGCACCCAGGCACTGGCAGCGCACGACATCCCGCTGCTGCTGATGCTGGCGGGCACCGAGGACGAGCGGCGCCGCATCACGCGGTACATCACCGCCGGTCATGTCGACGGGGTGCTGCTGGTCTCCAGCCACTCCGGTGACCCGGTCGCCCAGGAGCTGTGCGAGGCGGGTGTACCGCTCGTCGCGTGCGGCAAGCCGATCGGCCTCGGCTCCAAGGTGAGCTACGTGGCGGCGGCCGACCGCGACGGCGCCCGGGACATGGTCCGCCATCTCCTGTCGCTGGGGCGCCGCCGTATCGGCATGGTCACCGGCCCGCTCGACACCCCGGGCGGGGTGGAACGCCTCGCCGGCTACCGCGAGGTCCTCGCCGAGGAGGGCATCGAGCACGACGACCGCCTCGTCGTCTCCGGCGACTACAGCCGGGCCAGCGGCGAGGCGGGCGCGGAGAGGCTGCTGGCCCAGTCCCCGGACCTGGACGCCGTGTTCGTCGCGTCCGACCTGATGGCGCAGGGAGTCCTGACCGCACTGGAGCGTGCGGGACGCAGCGTTCCCGGGGACGTTTCGGTGGGCGGCTTCGACGACTCCTCCGCCGCCCTGGCCGCCCGCCCCCAGCTGACGACCATCAGACAGCCCTACGACCGGATCAGCGCCGAGATGGTCCGGGTGCTGCTCGCCCAGATCGGCGGCGAGGACCCGGCGGCGGTGATCCTGCCCACCGAGCTGGTCGAGCGGGGCTCTGCCTGAGTCGGCTCTCACACCACCTCGGACACGTCGGTTTTTATGCATACGCATTAACATGGAGTGCATGGCAACGAACAGGGCCGGTGCGGGGCTGGCGGACCAGTGGCGGGACATCCTGGCGGCGCACGCCCGCACGATGTGCGAGATCGACCGTGTGCTGCATCCGCACGGCCTGGGCGCCAGTGACTTCGAGGTACTCGACGTCCTCGTCTCCGGGGCAGCCGCCGTGACGGACACCTCCGACTCTGGCGAGCAGTGCAGGGTGCAGGACATCGCCGGGCGGGTCCACCTCAGCCAGAGCGCGCTGTCGCGGCTCATCGGGCGGCTGGAGAAGGAGGGTCTGGTGGAGCGCAGCATGTGTGTGGAGGACCGGCGGGGGGTTCGGGTCGCTCTGACGGCCCGGGGGCGTGAGCTGCACGAAGAGGTTTTGCCGCTCCAACGTGCCGCTCTGGCGCGGACGTTGGGGACCTGAGCTGCTACGTAGTTCGTCTGCTGCGCGTCCGTGGGGGCTGGTCGCGCCGTTCCCCGCGCCCCTGTCGGGGCGCTTCCGCTCAGGTCAGTAGTCGTCTCACCGCCGCGAATGCCGCCTCCACCGTGGCCGGGTCCGCACCCGGGCGGGCCAGGGCGCTCATCGGGATCGGCGGGACCGGGGGCAGGCCCTTGTACGGGGTGAGGCCATCGGGGGCGGGGCCCACCGTAGCCAGGAGGGCCACGCCCCGGCCGGTGCGGGCGAGGTCGAGCACGCCCGCCAGATAACCCGCGTCGCCGACGACCGACGCCACGACGCCCTGCTCGGCGAGGGTCGCGATGGCCCGGCGACGGATGGCGCACGGGTCCTCGATCGCGACCAGCGGGACGGGGGCCGGGGCGGCCGGGGGCGCCCAGCCGGGCGGAGCGTGCCAGGTCAGCGGCAGACCGCCGACCGGCGTGCCCTCCGTCGCGGCTGCCTCCGTGACGTACACCGCGACATCCACACTGCCACGTTCCACCGCCTCCACCAGCCGCGCCGACCGGTCGATGCGGAACCGCACCCGGCAGCCGGGGCGCACCGCCTCGACGGCCGCGGTGAGCAGGGGCAGGAACTGGTCGGCGGCGTGCTCGGTGGAGCCGAGGGTGATGGTGTCGCCGTCGACGTCGAGCAGGGTGCGTACGGCCTCGTCGTGGACGGCGAGGACACGGCGGGCCTGTTCGAGGAGCAGCCGCCCCTCCGGGGTGAACCGCGTGCCCCGGCCCTCACGCTCGACGACGGGCCGCCCCAGGGTCTTCTCCAGCCGGCGCACGTGCTGGCTGACCGCGGACTGGCTGAGGGCGAGCGCCTGGGCCGCGCGATGGAAGCCGCCGTGGTCGGCGATCGCGGTCAGGCTGCGCAACGCCACGATGTCGAGCACAGGTTGGGGCATACGGTGACGGTAGCCCGCACCGGCCACCGATCACCATTCCCGATCGATCACGGATTCCGATCGATTTCGATGCGGAATCGTCGTTGGACGTGGCGCACCGGTGCCGGTCATGATGAGCGCATGGCGTATCCGACCGCATTTGCTGCCCTTCTCACGCAGCGCCGAGTCATCGACTTCGGCGTGGCGTGCAGCGCGCGCTGTCGTTGATCCCACGCCGCCTCCCGGCGTTTCCCTACGGCCTCCGCTGATCGGCTTCCCGCTGCTCGCGTATCGGTAGGCCGTCCTCCCGGTCCGCGCCCCGTCCTTCCCCCCTCTCCTCCCCTTCCCTCTCTCCGCACGCCCTTCTGCCTGCTCTGAAACGGGAGTTGCCCCCTCATGTCCTCTTCCACGCCCTCCTCCGCCCCGGCCTCCTGGGACGAACCCGAAGGTCTGGCCGCGCGCGGCACACTGATCGTGCTGCCGGGCCGCGGCGAACACGGCGGTGTGTACGAACGGTTCGGCCGCCGTCTGGCCTTCGACGCCTACCGTGTACGGGCGTTGGGCGACGCGTCCGCCGATCCGGCCGTGCTCGACGAAGCGGCCAAGCTTCTCGCCGACGAGTCACTGCCGGGCCCGAAGATCCTGGTCGGTTCGGACACGGGTGCCCGGTACGCCGTCCGGCTCGCCGCCGAGCATCCGGCGGGCGTCGACGCGCTGATCCTCGCCGGCCTGCCCATCGGCTCCTGGAAGTCGGGGAGTTGGGAGGAGGAACTGACGGCACGCACCGCCTGCCCGACCCACCAGGGGCGCCTCGCCGGGGACGCCGCCTTCCGGCGCGGGGCGATCGACGCGGCCGTCGACCTGCTGGGGCCACCGCTCGACCGGGTTCAGGTGCCGGTACTCGCCCTGCACGGCAAGGACGACCGGGTCAGCCCGCTCGACCGGGCTCTGGGCGCATACGCGGGACACACGAACGTCCGTACCGTGACCTTCGTCGGCGGCCGGCACGACGTGCTCAACGACGCGCTGCACCGCACCGTTGCCGCCACGGTCGTCCTCTTCCTCGAACGGTTGCGCCTCTCCCCCGAGCTGCCCGCGATCGCCGAGGAGTCGGCATGAGCAGCACGCGTGTGACAACCACTGTCGCCGAACTGCGCGAGGCCCTCGCCGCCGAGCAGTCGCCCCTGGTCCTCGACGTCCGCTGGTCGCTCGGCGACCCGTACGGCCGCGACCACTACGCGGACGCGCACATCCCGGGCGCGGTGTACGTCGACCTGGACACCGAGCTGGCCGCGCCGCCGAGCCCGGACGGCGGGCGCCATCCGCTTCCGGAGATAGGCGACTTGCAAGTGGCGGCCCGCAGCTGGGGGCTCCGGCAGGGGCAACCGGTCGTGGTCTACGACGACTTGGGCAACACCGCCGCCGCCCGGGCCTGGTGGCTGCTCCGGTACGCCGGGGTCGCCGACGTGACTCTGCTGGACGGCGCGTTGGGTGCCTGGCGGGCGGCGGAACTTCCCCTGGAATCCGGCATCCCGGCCGATCCGCAACCCGGCGACATCGTTCTGCGCGCGGGCGGACTGCCGCTCACCGATACCGACGGCGCCGCCGAACTGGCCCGCGAAGGACTCCTGTTGGACGCCCGCGCCGGTGAACGGTACCGGGGTGAGGTGGAGCCGGTCGACCCACGCGCGGGGCACATCCCGGGCGCGGTCTCCGCACCCACCGGGGAGAACCTCGCGACCGACGGGACCTTCCTGTCGCCCGAGCTGCTGCGCGAACGGTTCGAGGTCCTCGGTGCGGATGCGACGTCGCGCATCGGCGTGTACTGCGGTTCCGGTGTCACCGCCGCCCACCAGATCGCCGCACTCGCCCTCGCCGGTTTCGACGCGACCCTCTTCGCCGGTTCCTGGTCCGCCTGGTCCGCCGATCCCACCCGCCCGGCCGCGACCGGCCCCGAGCCCGCCTGACCCCGGGGCCCACGGCTGTCCCCCGGGCCCCGAGCCCCGCGAGAGGAACCCCGACATGACGACCAAACCGCTCGACGCGGTGCCCCTGGCCCCGTCGCCGCCCCCCGACACTCCCCCGGGCACTCCCCCGGCCCCCGCACCCCGGGTCACGATCCGCGGAACCGCCCGCGCGACCCGCCGCCTCCAGGTTCCCCGTTCGGTGCGCCGGGCCGCCGGACCCGTGGGCCTCGTACTCCTCTGGTTCCTGACCTCGGCCACCGGCGTGCTGCCCGAGTCGGTGCTCGCCTCCCCCGTGGACGTCCTGAAACAGGCCGTCGACCTGACGAAGAACGGTGAACTGCCCGGCGCCGTCGCCGCGTCGGGCCGCCGCGCCGCCATCGGGTTCCTCATCGGGGCGAGCGTCGCACTCGTGCTCTCTCTCCTCGCCGGGCTGTTCCGGCTCGGCGAGGACGTCATCGACTCCTCGATGGGCATGTTCCGGGCCATCCCCTGGGTGGGCCTGATCCCCCTGTTCATCGTGTGGTTCGGCATCGAGGAGACCCCGAAGATCGCGCTGGTCGCTCTCGGCGTCACCTATCCGCTGTACTTCAACATCTACGGCGGGATCAGGTCCACCGACGCCCAACTCGTCGAAGCCGCACGGATGATGGGGCTCGGCCGGCTCGGACTGATCAAGTACGTCATCCTGCCGAGCGCACTGCCCGGAGCACTCGTGGGGCTCCGGTACGCGCTCTCCACCGCCTGGCTCGCGCTCGTCTTCGCCGAGCAGATCAACGCGGACGCGGGGCTCGGCTATCTCATGAGCAACGCCCAGCAGTACTTCCGTACCGACATCATCGTGCTCTGCCTCGCCGTGTACGCACTGCTCGGCCTCGCCTGCGACTTCGCCGTACGAGTCCTGTCGCGCCGCCTGCTGACCTGGCGGGCCAACTTCGAGGGCGAGGCATGATCCCCATGGCCAACAGCGTGGAGATACGCGGGCTTTCGCGGGCCTTCGACGGCAACACCGTGCTGCACGAGCTGGATCTCGACATCAGGGAGGGCGAGTTCGTGGCCCTGCTCGGGCACAGCGGCTGCGGCAAGTCGACGCTGCTGCGCATTCTCGCCGGGCTCGACGACGAGATCGGGGGCGAGGTGACCGTGCCCGCGCGGCGCAGCGCGGCCTTCCAGTCGCCCCGGCTGCTGCCCTGGCTGAAGGTATGGCGCAACGTCGTCCTCGGCCTGCCCGGACGGCCGGACCGGGCGCTCGCCGCGAAGGCACTGGACGAGGTCGGGATCGCCGACCGCGCGACCGTCTGGCCCAAGACCCTGTCCGGCGGTCAGGCCCAGCGGGTCTCACTGGCCCGCGCCCTGGTCCGCGAGCCCGAACTCCTGCTTCTCGACGAGCCGTTCGGCGCACTCGACGCCCTGACCCGGGGCAAGGTGCAGCAACTGGTCGGCGAGCTGTGGCAGCGGCACGGCTGCGCGATCCTCCTGGTCACCCATGACGTGGAGGAGGCGCTGCTGCTCGCCGACCGCGTCCTGGTGATGGACGAGGGCCGTATCGCCCACGACCTCACCGTCGGCCTGCCCCGCCCGCGCGATCTCACCTCACCCGAGTTCGTCACCCTCCGCGCCCGCCTCCTCGGCTGGCTCGGCGTCACCGCACACACCCTCGAAGGGACCCCCTCGTGATACGCAGACTCGCCACCGCCGCGCTGAGCGTCACCGCCCTGCTGGCGCTGACCGCCTGCGGCGCGGACTCCTCGGCGGACGCCGCCGGGAGCGGCTCCGAAGTGACCCTCACCGTCGGCGACCAGGCCAAGACCCTCCAGACCATCGTCGCCGCCTCCGGGGCCCTCAAGGGCGCCGAGTACAACGTGAAGTGGGCCGAGTTCGAGGGCGCGGCCCCCCTCTACCAGGCCGTCCAGGCGGGCGCCGCCGACACCGGATTCTCCGCCGACCTGCCGGCGCTCCAGGCCCTCAGCGGCGGGGTGAAGATCAAGAACATCGCCGCCCTGAAGAACGACGGCACGCATGTCGGGATCGTGGTCCGCAAGGGCTCCGGCATCGACAGCGTCAAGGACCTCAAGGGCCAGAAGGTCGTGGTGTCCTCCGCCAAGGGCAGCATCTCGGAGTACCTGCTGGCCAACGTCCTCAAGCAGAACGGCCTGGACTACAAGGACGTCAAGGTGCAGTACCTGCTGCCCACCGACGCGCAGGCCGCCTTCTCCTCCGGCAGGATCAAGGTCTGGGCGATCTTCGGCGTCTACCAGGCCGTCGCCCTGGAACAGGGCGGCAAGCTGCTGGTCGACGGCGCGGACGGCCGGGTCAGTGGCTACGGCTTCGTCAACGCCTCCGACAAGGCCCTCGCCGACTCCTCGAAGAAGGCCGCGCTGTCCGACTTCCTGAAGCGCCTCGGTACAGCCCTGAAGTGGACCAGCACGCACAAGGACGCCTACGCCAAGGCCATCCAGGAGCGCAACGGCGCCGACGCCTCGGTGGCGAAGACGCTGGCCTCGGCGGCGTACGGCCAGGTCCTGCCGATCACCGACGACGTCAACAAGACGGTCCAGGACGTGGCCGACCTCATGAACAGCATCGGCGTCCTGGACCCGAGCGTCGACGTCGCGAAGTCGGCGGACGCGTCCCTTCTCAAGTAACCCTCACGACAAGGAAGTTCTCCATGCCTGTCGAGTTCATCAGCGCCGTCCACACCGACACCGGATCCAACGGCCCCGCCTCCAGCAGCCGCACCGGCGGCTTCGACCCCGACTTCGTCCGCAAGTACGCCCGTACCCTCGACGACGGCGGCTTCGACCACACCCTGGTCGCCTACCACTCGGCTTCCCCGGACGCCCTCCAACTCGCCCAGTTCGTCGCCAACAACACCGAGCGGATCCGCCCGATCCTGGCCCACCGACCGGGCGTGATCTTCCCGACCCACGCGGCCCGCGCGCTCGCCACCCTGGACCGGATCAGCAAGGGCCGCCTGTCGCTGCACATCATCTCCGGGGGCAGCGACGAGGAGCAGCACCGGGAGGGCGACTACCTCAACAAGTCGGAGCGCTACGAGCGTTCGGACGAGTACATCCAGATCCTGCGGAAGGTGTGGCAGGCCGACGGGCCCGTCTCGCACGAGGGCAAGTACTTCAGGTTCGAGGGTTACCACTCGGACGTGAAGCCGGTGAACGGCCTGGTGCCGATCTCCGTCGGCGGCTCCTCCCAGGACGCCTACCGGGTCGGCGGTCAGCAGGGTGACATCTTCGGGCTGTGGGGCGAGCCGTTGAAGGAGACGGCCGAGCAGATCGCCGCCGTCAACGCGGTCGCCGAGGCCGCCGGGCGCCCCCACCCCCGTATCTGGGTGTCGTTCCGTCCGATCATCGCGCCCACCGACGAACTGGCCTGGGAGAAGGCCCACCGCACGCTCGGCGTCCTCAAGGACCAGGCGTCGAACACCGAACTGCTGCGCCACTACCGGACCGACGGCCGTCCCGCGAACGTCGGTTCGCAGCGGCTGCTGGACATCGCCGAGCGGGGCGAGGTCCACGACCGGTGCCTGTGGACCGCACCGGCCGTCGCCACCAACGCGGCCGGTGCCTCGACCGCCCTGGTCGGCTCACCGGAGACAGTCGCCAAGGCGCTCCTGGACTACGTCGACATCGGCTGCGACCTGCTGTCGATCCGCGGCTACGACCCACTCAACGACGCCATCGACTACGCCCGTTACGTCCTTCCGTTGGTCCGCCAGGAACTCGCCCACCGCGCGGCCACGACCGCCCGGGCCGCCTGACCACGTCAACTCCCCTCCCACCACATCCTGTCTGCGAACACCCTTATGGAGACTCCGTGTTGCGCCGCTCACGCTCACTGCGCACGTCCGCCGCCGTCCTGCTGCTCGCCCTCACAGCGGCCTGCGGGAGCCAGGCCCAGGCCGAATCGCCGTCAGACCGCTCCGCCGTCACCCTGAAGGTCGGCGCGACCGGCTGGAAGGTCGAGGAGGCGGTCCTGAAGTTCGCCCACCTCGACGACACCCCGTACAAGGTCAAGTGGAACGTCTTCCAGGGCGGTGACCTCCAGCTCCAGGCGATCCGCGCCGGCGCCCTCGACGTCGCCTCCTCCAGCGAGATCCCGCCGATCTTCGCCGCCGCCGACGGCAAGCCGAACTTCAAGGTCGTCGCCGTGCAGCGCGGCTCCACGCTCAACCAGGAGGTCGTCGTCCCCAAGGGCTCGAAGGTGACCGGCATCGCCGCGCTGAAGGGCAAGAAGGTGGGCTACGTCCAGAACACCACCGCCCACTACTTCCTCTACCAGCTGCTGAGGCAGGCGGGCCTGAAGTGGTCCGACATCGATGCCAAGCCGCTGCTGCCCAACGACGGACTGGCCGCCCTGAACGGCGGCGGCATAGACGCCTTCGCCTCCTACGGCACGTCGATCATCACCGCCCACCAGCAGGGCGCCACCACGGTCGGCTCGGGCAAGGACATCCTGTCGGGCAACTTCCTCTGGACAGCCCGCGACAGCGTGCTGAAGAACCCCGCCCAGCAGGCGGCGACAGCCGATCTGATCGCCCGGATCACCCAGGCGTACGCGTACGTGCGGGACGGCCGCGAGGCCGAGTTCGCCGAGGTGGTGTCCCAGAACACCCACCAGCCCGTCGCCCAGGCGAAGAAGGACCTGGTCGACGCGCAGACCCAACGCCCGACGCAGGCCCGCACGGTCGGCGACGACACCATCGCCTCGCAGCAGAAGGTGGCGGACGTCTTCACCGAACTCGGCGCGCTCAAGGAGCACTTGGACGTGAAGTCGTTCTGGTCCACCGAGCTCGACGCCGAGCTCTCCGCCGACCTGAAGAAGACGCTGTGACCGCCCGCATCGCCGAACTGGCCGCCGGCTACGACCGGTCGGGCGCGTTCCCCGCCGAGTCCCTCAGAGCCGCCCACGAGGCCGGCCTGCTCACCGCCACCATCGGCGAGCGGTACGGCGGCCGGGGCGCCGGCGTCGAGGAGACCGCACGCATCCTGCACACCCTCGGCCAGGGCGACCCGTCCGTCGCCCTGATCGCCGCGATGACCCTCACCACCCACGGCCGGCAGTCGGTCCGGCCGCACTGGCCCGAGGAGCTGTACGCGCGGGTCGTCAAGGAGTCGTTCGTACGGCCTGTGCTCATCAACCACGCCCGCGTGGAACCCGAGCTGGGCTCCCCCGCACGAGGCGGACTGCCCGCCACCCGGGCTCGCCGCACCGGGGACGGCTGGTCGGTCAGCGGGACCAAGCGGTTCGTCACCGGCGCCGAGGGCCTCGACTGGTTCCTGGTGTGGGCGACCACCGACGAGCCGGAGCCGCGTGTGGGCACCTTCCTGGTGGCCGGCGACTCCCCCGGCATCGAAGTCACTGGCCACTGGGACCAGTTGGGGCTACGGGCGAGCGGCAGCCACGACGTGACGTTCCGGGACGTCGAGGTGGCGTACGAGCACGTCATCGGGCTGGCACCGTACGGTCCGGCCGCCGAGCAGGACAACCGGACGGGCGCCTCCCTTCATCTGCCGCTCGCCGCCCTGTACTTGGGCGTCGCGCGGGCCGCGCAGTCGTACTTCCACACGTTCGCGCAGACCCGGGTGCCCGCCAACCTAGGGCACCCGGTAGCCCGTACGGAACGGTTCCGGCGGACGGCCGGGGAGATCGAGGTGCTGCTCGCGGGGGCCGAGCAGCTCGTCTTCGGTGGTGCCGCCCGGGTGGACGCCGCCGACCCCTCCTACACCCCCGAACAAGCGCTGGGCGCGCGGGTGTTGGCGGACCGTCACGGCGTCCGGGCGGTCGGGCTGGCCGTGCGACTGCTCGGCAATCCCGGGCTGGCCCGGGACAACCCCCTGGAACGGCACTTCCGTGACATCCAGTGCGCGCCGGTGCACGCGCCGCAGGAGGACATCTCCCTTCTCGCCATCGGCACGAAGGCCCTGGAAACGAAAGCGTCAAAGACCCCCGCCCCGGAGAGGCAGGACCGGTGAGCGCCCCCACCACGACCGCGTCCGCTCAGCTCCTCGGCCTACTGGCCCGCGATCTGCCACCCGACCGGCTGGGCACCGACCCGGTGACGCTGGCCGCATACGCCACCGACCGTTCCGGAACACGGGCGTACGGCGGACCGCTCGCCGTCGTGCACGCGCTGCGGACGGAGGACGTGACCGTCACGCTCCGGCACGCGCACGCCCTGCGCGTGCCGGTGGTGCCGCGCGGCGCGGGCACCGGACTGTCGGGCGGTGCGACGGCCGGCGACGGCACCCTCGTCCTCGATCTGTCCGGCATGAACCGGGTCCTCGAACTGTCGGTGGACGATCAGCTCGCCGTCGTCGAACCCGGCGTCGTCACAGCCGAGTTGGACCGGGCCGCGGGCGCGCACGGCCTGCGGTACGCGCCCGATCCGGCGAGCGCCGCCCTGTCGACCATCGGCGGGAACATCGCCACCAACGCGGGCGGGCTGCGCTGCGCCAAGTACGGCGTGACACGGGACAGCGTGCTCGGTCTGGAGGCGGTGCTCGCGGACGGCACGGTGGTGCGCACCGGCCGCCGTACCGTCAAGGGCGTCACCGGGTACGACCTGACCGCACTGCTCACCGGCTCGGAGGGCACCCTCGCTGTCATCACCTCGGCGACGCTGCGGCTGCGCCCGCTGCCCGTGGCCACCGCCACCCTCGCCGCCTACTTCCCGACCTTCGAGGAGGCCGCCGAGGCCTCGCACGCGATCGGCAGGGCCGGGGTCGTACCGGCGCTGGCCGAGCTGGTCGACGGGCCGGTGCTGCACGCCGTCGACCCGGCACTGCGGGAACGGGGTGCGGCGCTGCTGCTGGTGCAGTGCGACGGGGCGGGGGCCGGCGCGGAGGCGGCGGCGGTCGCCGAGGTCCTCGCCGGGACGGGAGCGACGTCGGTCGAGCGGACCGAGGACCCGGCCGAGGCCGAGGCCCTGCTCGCCGCCCGCCGGGGCGCACTGCCCGCGCTGGAACGGCTGGGCCGTCCGCTGATCGAGGACATCGCGGTACCCCGCTCCCGGCTCGCGGAGGCGGCCCGGGAGATCCGCGACATCTCGCGGCGCCACGACGTCCCGGTGTTCACCATCGCGCACGCGGCGGACGGGAACCTGCACCCGATCATCGTCGTCGACCCGGCCCTTGACGGGCTGCCGGACGCGGCCTGGGAAGCGGCCGGCGAGATCTTCGCCCTGGCGCTGCGGCTCGGGGGGACACTGACCGGAGAGCACGGCGTGGGGGTGCTGAAGCGGCAGTGGGTCGCCGACGAACTGGGGCCCGCCGCCCATGCGCTGCAGCGGCGCATCAAGGACGCGTTCGATCCGCGGGGCATCCTCAATCCCGGCAAGTCCCTGTAGCCGGGCGGGGGTTCAGTACTGGAACGACCGGGCCAGCAGGGTGCGTACGCCCTCGGAGGTGACCGTCATCCCGTGCGGGGAGGCGGCGTCGATGGTGAGCGAGAGGTCGCCGGTGGGCCACTGGTCGGCGAGCGCGCCCAGCGGGATCAGCCGGTAGCGGGAGACGGACGGCAGCAGTTCGGCCAGTTCGGGCTCCGAGGTGAACACGGGCACGGCCTCCCGCCCGTCCGCCTCCTCCAGGACGGGCAGCGCCACGGTCGAGGGATTTCCGGCATCGACGTCACTGACGTCGTCCGGTACGGGGACAAGGACGTCGCTCATCGCGAGGACGTCCAGCGCGGCCGGGTCCTGGGAGTTGTCGGCCAGGGCGTCGAGCGCCCGTCGGGCCGGTGTGGCGGTGTGATCGTGTGCGGGCGTCTCCATGGTGGGTCCTCTGGTCGCGGCGGTGATGCGGGCCGCCCGGGACACGGTCGGCCCCGGGCACAGTGTGCGTCGCCTACCCGACCGGGTCACGGGCATGCGTGGCCCGGACGGGGATGTCCGGCCCTCGCTGCCTCCGGGTGCGGAAGGCCCGGCCCTCGCATGCAGTTCCTCCACGCCTGGAAGTAGGTGAAGGGATCGCACAACGACCGGCAGCGATGGTGAAAACGGACCAGTAGTGGTGACCCGCGCCCACGCGCGCGCCGACCGCCCCTGCCTAGCGTGGGCGTATGCCGATGCAACCCTGGTTCTCCGATGCCAAGCTGGGCATCTTCATCCACTACGGCATCTACGCCGTGGACGGCTGGGCCGAGTCGTGGTCCTTCTACACGGGCGAGGTCACGCACGAGGAGTACATGAAACAGCTCGACCGTTTCACCGCTTCGCGCTACGACCCGCAGGCCTGGGCGGAGCTGTTCGCCCGGGTCGGCGCCCAGTACGCCGTCCTCACCACCAAGCACCACGACGGCGTGGCCCTGTGGGACACCGACCACCGCAGTCTGGACGTGGTCCGGGACACCCCGGCCGGCCGCGACCTGGTCACCGGCTTCGTCGACGCCCTGCGCGAGCGGAACCTGAAGGTCGGCCTCTACTACTCGCACTCCGACTGGAACCACCCCGACTACGCGAGCGAGCGCCACCCCGGCCCGCACATCGTCGAGCCCAACGACTACTCCCACGCCCGCCCCGGCGAGGAGGACCCGGAGGCCTGGGCACGCTATCTCGCCTACCGCGACGGCCAGGTGGGGGAGCTGGTCGAACGTTTCCACCCTGACATCCTCTGGTTCGACGGCGAATGGGAGCGCACCGAGGAACAGTGGCGGATGCGGGAGCTGTCCGAGCTGATCCTCGCGGGCAACCCGGACACCATCCTCAACGCCCGCATGCTCAGCTACGGCGACTACGCCACCCCCGAGCAGGGCGTTCCGCTGACCGCACCGGACGGCCCGTGGGAGCTGTGCCTGACGATCAACGACTCGTGGAGCTACCGGGCCAAGGACCGCGACTTCAAGTCGGTCAGCCAGCTGGTGCGCTACTTCACGGAGACGATCGGCATGGGCGGCAACCTGCTGCTCGGGGCCGGCCCGGTGGAGGACGGCACGATCCCCGAGGAGCAGGTGGAGCGCCTGGAGGGCCTCGGCTCCTGGGTCACCAAGCACGCCGACGCCGTGTACGGCACGGTCGCCGGCCTGCCCGCCGGGCACCACTACGGCCCGAGCACGCTCTCCGCCGACCGCCGCACCCTTTACCTGATCTGCTTCGACGCGCCCCGCGAGGCCGTGTCGGTCCGGGGCCTGCGCAACGCCGTACGGCGCGTCTCGGTCGTCGGCACGGGCACCGAACTGGGCCACCACGTGACCGGGGGCCTGGACAAGGTTCCGGGCGTGACCTGGATCGACGCTCCGGGGGCGGCCGACCTCGACGAGTACGCGACCGTCCTGGCCGTGGAACTCGACGGTGAGCTGGATCTCTACCGGGGCACCGGCCGCGACTGACCCGCGAACGCTTCCCGGCCGACCTGCTGCCGGGCCCGGAACCCACGATCGGCCCGCCGGAACATCCGGCGGGCCGATCACCGTGCCGCGGCGGTCACGTCAGGCGAAACTCGCGAAGCCCGTGGTGTCGAACCAGGTGGGCGCCCCGGCGTCGGACATCGCCTGCTTGATCCGGAACAGCGCGAACTCGTTCAGTTCGGGCAGCGCGTCCACCGCGAACCAGCCGACGTCCAGGGACTCGTCGTCGTTGACCCGCGCCTCCCCGCCGACGGCCCGGCAGCGGAAGGTGATGTCCATGTACTGGCAGACGTCCCCGTTCTCGTACGTCACCGGGTCCAGGGCCTGGACGAGCACGACCCGTTCGGGCACGCACCGGACGGCCGTCTCCTCGTAGACCTCCCGCACCGCGCACGCCGCCGGCTGCTCGCCCGGGTCCGGGATGCCGCCGACCACCGACCACTTGCGGGTGTCGGTGCGCCTGCCCAGGAGCACCCTGTCCTCGTCGTCGAAGACGAGGGCGGTGACACCGGGGAGCCAGAGCAACTGGCGGCCGGCGGAGGCACGGAGAGCGCTGATGAAGTCAGGAGTAGCCATGCCCCGACCCTAACCGGGCCGCCCGGTCACTCCTGTTGATCACGGGGGCGTGCGACCGGCGTACGACTACACGCCACGGGCGCGCCGCCCGCGCACACCTGCGCCGATCGCCCAGCCGAGGCCGCCGGCGGCGACCAGGACGAGGAGCATCTCGGGCAGGATGCCGAGCTTGGTTGCGGGCGTCTCGGAGGAGCGCAGCGGCACCTTCTGGACGAGGGAGTCGGCGACGAACATCCCTGTCTTCTGGGTGATCCTCCCGTCGGGCATGATGATCGCGCTCACACCGCTGGTCACCGGGACCGTGACGGTCCGGCTGTGCTCGACGGCGCGGATACGGGACATCGCGAGCTGCTGGTAGGTCATCTCGCTGCGGTCGAAGGTGGCGTTGTTGCTCGGCACGGAGATCATCTGGGCGCCGTGGGTGACGGTGTCGCGCACGGCCCAGTCGAAGGCGGCCTCGTAGCAGGTGGCCAGGCCGACCTTGGCGCCGTCCATGGTGAACACACCCGGCTTCGTGCCCCGGCTGAAGTCCTGGTGGACCATGGTGGTCCAGTTCTTGTTGATGTGTTCGAGCATCGAGCGCAGCGGAAGGTACTCGCCGAAGGGCTGCACCTGCCGCTTGTCGTACGTGTCGGTCGGGCCCTTCGCCGGGTCCCACAGGATCTGCTCGTTGTAGAGCTTGCCGTCCCGTTCCACGACGCCGCCGACCGAGATGGGGGCGCCGATCGCCTTGGCCGCGTTCTCGATGACCGCGGCGGCGTCGGGGTTGGCGAAGGGGTCGATGTCGGAGGAGTTCTCCGGCCACAGCACGAAGTCGGGCTGGGCGGTTTTCCCCGCCTTGACCTGGGCGGCCAGCCGCAGGGTCTCTCGTGCGTGGTAGTCGAGCACGGCCCGCCGCTGGGCGTTGAAGTCGAGGCCCGCGCGGGGCACGTTGCCCTGGATGACGGCGACGGTCGCGGTGCCGGCCTCGGCCTTGTCGCTCACCAGTGTCCGCGCGGCCAGGGCGCCCACCACGGGGACGGCCACACTCAGCGCGGCGACGGCCGCGGCGACGCGCGGTACGGCACCGGTACGGCGCCACTCGATCACCTGGCGGACGACCTCGTACAGGCCGAATCCGCACAGAACGACCGCGAAACCGAGGACGGGGGTCCCACCCAGCGCGGCGAGCGGCAGGAAGACGCCGTCCGCCTGGCCGAAGGCGATCTTGCCCCAGGGGAAGCCCCGGAACGGCACCCGCGCGCGTGCCGCCTCGCCGGCGATCCACACGGCCGCCGCCCACAGCGGCCATCCGGGCAGCCTCGACACGGCGGCGACGCCCGCGCCGACCAACGCGACGAAGACGGCCTCGATGACGACCAGTGCCAGCCAGGGACCGGGACCGACCTCCACACCCGTCCACACCAGCAGCGGCAGCAGGAAACCGAGGCCGAACAGATAGCCGAGACCGAGCCCCGCCTTCCAGGACCGGCCGCGCAGCACCCAGCCGAAGATCCCGAAGGCCGGCAGGGCGAGCCACCACAGGGTGCGCGGCGGGAAGCTGATGTACAGCAGCACTCCGGCGAGCGCGGCGGTGGCGGCGGGCCAGAGTCGCAGCAGCCGCGCGCGGCGCGAAGCGGGCGCGAGCTGCGGTTCGAGCTGGTCCGGCTCGTCTATGGAAGGAGCGGTGGCAGTCACTCCGGGAGTGTACGGCGCCTGCCCAGGGCGCCGACAGCACGGTCCGGACCGTGGCCGCGGGCCCGCTCCGCCCGCTCGCCTGCATCGTTTCTGCGCGACTCGTCCACAAATGACACATCAGCCGTTACCGTGTGCCGGAGCCTCTGACGTGCGCACCGGTGACGGCCCCGCGCGGTCGGGGCCCGTCACGGGGCGGGGGGCGACGGGTTGGGGTCCACGGGTATGACGACGGCTGCCGGCGCATCGCCGGACGGTGAGAGACGAAACGTTTCCGACGCGGCGGGCGTCGTCGCGCTGGGTGCGTGTGCCACCTGGTCGCTGATCACGGCGGCCACCCATGACGGCCGTCCCGAGGGCGTGCTCCTCGCGGTGCTCGCGGTGGCCGCCGGTTACGCGGCGGGACGGATCTGCGGGGCGCTGCTGCCGGTCGCCGCCCCCTGTACGGCGGCGCTGGCAGGGCTCGGACTCGCGGTCGCCGCACCGCACACGCTGCCGGGGCCTCAGACCGCCACCCCGCCCGGGCATCTCGGGGCCGTGGCCGCGCTGCTGGTCCTGGCGACCGGCGCCGCCTGCTGTGCCGCCTGGGCGGCCCGCCCGCCCCTGCTGCGGCTGGCCCTGCGCAGCCTGGCCGTGGTGCTCACGGCGGCGTCCGCGGTTCTCGGCCCGCTCGCCGGATCCGCCCTCTGTGCCGCTGTCCTGCTCTGCTCACTCGCCGCCGGTCACATGCCGCGCCGGGGCATGGGCCTCGCGGGGCTGGCGCTGACGACGGTCCTGGTGACCGGGACGGCGTGGGCGGTCGCCGAGGACGTGCTGCCCGACGGGCTCGCCGACTCGCTGGAGGGTCAGGTGAGCGGTCACCGGGTCGACCTGTGGCACGACGCCCTGCTGCTGGTCCACCGGAACCCCGCGACGGGGGTGGGGCCGGGCAGGTTCGCGGAACTCGGCCCGACGGCTTCCCAGTCGCTGCCGGCCGAGGCCAGACCGCACTCCGCGCCCTTCCAGCAGGCGGCCGAGCAGGGCGTGGTCGGCGTGGCCCTGCTGGCGGCGGTCTTCTGCTGGGTGCTGTACGCCCTGTGGCGCAGTCCGCGCCCCACCTCGGTCGTCCTGACCGGGGGCGCGGCCCTGACGGCGCTGGCCGCCCTCGCCACGGTCGGCAACGTACTGAGCTTCACCACGGTGACCGTGGGCGCGGGTCTTCTCGCGGGCCTGGCGACGGCCCGCCCGTTCGTCTACGACACACCGGACACGGTGCCGACACGGGCGTGGGAGCAGCGGGAACAGCGGGAACACCACTGAGCCGCCCGGAGGGCGGCCGGCATGTCAGTGCGCGGCCCCCGCCGCACCCGACCGCAGCCGGTCCCTGATGACACGTACGGCCGCCTCCGCGTTGTCCACCGTGATCGTGAACGTATGCCCGTCACCGAGGCGCAGCACCACTCCCTCGCCCCGGCGTACGACGACCGCGGTGCCCTGGTGGGGCCGCCAGCGGTAGCCCCAGCCGCCCCACTGGCGCGGGGTGACCCTGGCCACGAACTCGGCGCCGACGATCTGGGAGAGCGGGATACGGCGGCGCGGCACACCGATGTGGCCACAGCGCACTTCGAGGGAGTCCTTGTCGACCTTCACGGCGACATGCACGAACGCGAGGGTGCCGAAGAGGACGAGCAGTCCGGCCGCGATGCAGCCCACGACGGACATGGCGAGCGGTGCGACGCCGGACGTCCACGCCGAGTCAACCGCCAGTTCGATGCCGAGCGCCATGAAGGCGCAGCCACCGAGCGCCAGCAGCCACTGGGCGCGGTTGGTGGCCCGGCCGGTCCAGATCTCGGTCGGCACGACTTCGTCGCGGGGGAGGTCCCTCATGCTTATGAGACTACTCAGGTTCCGCTGTGCGGGCACCGGCTTGCGGAGGGTGACTGCTCCGCCTGGCCGCCGGATGCCCCTCGGTCAGCGGACGGGCGTGGCCGCCTGCAGCAGCCGGCCTTCCTCGTAGGCCAGCGCGGCGGCGGGCAGCGGGCCCTCCGTACCGTTCAGCAGGGCGGTGAGCCTGCCGTCCGCCTGCGCCTCACGGGCGGGGTGTGCCCCGAGCCTGCGGAGCGTCTGGGCGGCCACCGCGCCGGCGGAACCGTGCAGGACGAGCGGCGGGTGGCCGGGCCGCTGGACGGCCGCCCGGATGCGTTCGGCGACGAGTTCGTAATGGGTGCAGCCCAGGACGACGGTCGTTACTTCGTCGGGGGTGAGCGCAGCCGCGGCGCCGATGGCGGCGTCGATGGCCGACTCGTCCGCGTGTTCGACGGCCTCTGCCAGTCCCCAGCAGGGCACCTCGGTGACCGCGACACCCTCGGCGAAGTCCCGGATGAGCCCGAGCTGGTAGGGGCTGCCGGTGGTGGCGGGCGTGGCCCAGATCGCGAAGGGCCCGCCTCCCGAGGCGGCGGGTTTGATCGCCGGAACCGTGCCGATGACGGGAAGCTCCGGTTCGAATCGGGCGCGCAGAGCGGTCAGGGCGTGCACGGTCGCGGTGTTGCAGCCGACGATCAGGGCGTCGGGCCGCCGGGCCGCGGCGGCCTCGGCGACGGCCAGGGCGCGCTCGGTGAGATCCTGCGTGGTGCGCGGGCCCCAGGGCATGCCCGCGGGATCCAGGGAGAGCACGAGTTCCGCGTCGGGCCGCAGCCGCCGTACCGCCGCGGCCGCCGGCAGAAGTCCGATTCCGGAGTCCATCAGCGCGATCTTCACCCGGTCACTATAAACGGCGTGCCCCTACGGACCGCCGGGGTGGGGCAGACTGCGGCGGGTGAGCGCCGTTGTGTGGATCGCCGTCGGATCACTCGCCGCATGGCTGTGGCTGCTGCTGTGCCAGGGCTTCTTCTGGCGCACGGACGTCGGACTGCCGTCCTACGACCGGGAGCCGGAGTCCTGGCCGTCCGTCTGTGTCGTCGTCCCGGCACGCGACGAGGCCGCCGTACTGCCCGCGAGCCTGCCTTCGCTGCTCGCCCAGGACTATCCGGGGCGGGCCGAGGTCTTCCTTGTCGACGACGGCAGTTCGGACGGCACCGGGGAACTGGCCCGGGAACTGGCGCGGCGCCACGGCGGGCTGCCGCTCACCGTGGACTCGCCCGGAGAACCGCCCGCGGGCTGGACGGGCAAGCTGTGGGCCGTACGCCATGGCATCGACTCGGCACGCGCGCGTGGACCCGAGTTCCTGCTGCTGACCGACGCGGACATCGCCCACGCGCCGGACAGCCTGCGGGAGTTGGTGGCGGCGGCGAAGAGTGGCGGCTTCGACGCCGTGTCGCTGATGGCCAGGCTACGGGTGGAGAGCACCTGGGAGCGGCTCGTCGTGCCGGCTTTCGTGTACTTCTTCGCGCAGCTCTACCCCTTCCGCCGGATCGGCAGGAAGGGAACCCGGACGGCCGCCGCCGCCGGCGGGTGCGTGCTGCTGCGTACGGAGGCTGCCGAGCGGGCCCGGATCCCGGACGCCATCCGGCACGCGGTCATCGACGACGTGGCACTCGCGCGGGCCGTCAAGGGCGGCGGGGGCCACATCTGGCTGGGGCTCGCCGAACGGGTGGACAGCGTGCGGCCCTACCCCCGTCTGCACGACCTGTGGCGGATGGTCTCGCGCAGCGCGTACGCGCAGTTGCGCCACAGCCCGCCGCTCCTTCTCGGCACGGTGCTCGGCCTCGCGCTGGTGTACCTGGTGCCCCCGATCGCCCTGGTCGCCGGGCTCGCCACCGGGACGACGCCCGCGGCGGTGTGCGGCGGCCTCGCGTGGCTCGTGATGGCGGGGACGTACGCCCCGATGCTGCGCTACTACGGGCAGCCTCTGTGGCTCGCTCCCCTGCTGCCCTTCACCGCGTTCCTGTACCTCCTGATGACGGTCGACTCGGCGGTGCAGCACTACCGGGGGCGTGGCGCCGCCTGGAAGGGACGGACGTACGCGCGTCCGGAACCCGCCGCGGACGAGAGCTGATCCGGATGTGTCACTTGCGGCCGGGGGTCCAGTTCATGCCCCAGCCGTAGACGCGGTCGACGGTCCGCTGCGGGCTCACCCCTCGGTCGGGGACGAGATAGCGGGCCTCGCGCTGGACGATCAGATCGCCGCCGTTGTTGGTGATCAGGGCGAGCGCGCACACCGTGGAGGGCACCGTGCACTCGTCGAGCGAGAAGTCGACCGCCGCCCCGTTCGCCGGGGTCAGGGTGACCGTGGCGTGCAGGTCGGCGAAGGAGCGCGCGCCCGCGTAGATGGTCACGAAGATGAGGATGCGCCGGAAGGCCTGCTTGTGGTCCAGGTTGACGGTGAGGTTCTCGCCGCTCGACACGGCGCCGGTGCGGTCGTCGCCGTCGAGGTGGATGTACGGCGGCTGGTGCAGTGCCCCGAAGGCGTTGCCGAGGGCCTGTACGACGCCCTTGCTGCCGTCGGAGAGTTCGAAGAGGGCACACAGGTCGAGGTCGAGGTCGGAGTGCTGGGCGACCGCGCGGCCCAGCTTGCTGCCCCACCCCGAGAACTGCTTGTGGACCTGCCAGTTGAGGTTGACGCGCAACGCGCCCGAGGTGCCGCCCTGCTTGGTGAGCGAGACGGAAGGGGCCTCCTTGGTGAGCGTCACCTTGGTCAGGCGTACCGGCGCCGCGGGAGGGGCGGGCGGGGTCACGGGTCGTGGAGGCGGCGGGGGCATGGTCAGCGGAGGGGCGACGGGCGGAGCGGCCAGCGGGGCGGGCGGCGTGTGCTGGGGCTCGTCCACGGTGATGCCGAAGTCCGTGGCCAGGCCCGCCAGCCCGCTGCTGTAGCCCTGCCCGACCGCGCGGAACTTCCAGGCACCCTGGCGACGGTAGAACTCGCCGAGCACGAACGCGGTCTCGACGCCGGCGCCCGCGTTGTCGAAGCGGACCACCACCGTGTCCTGTGCCGCGTCACGGACCTCGATGTACAGGTCGGGCACCTGCCCGAACGTTCCTCCGTCCGCGGAGGCGGCGAGGACCACGGTCTCGACGGCGGGCTCCACGCGCGCGAGGTCGACGAGAAGGGTGTCCGTCACCCGGCCTCCGACGTCCCGCTTGCCCTCGTGCCGGACCGCTCCGGAGGAGTGCACGGGCTGGTTGTAGAAGACGAAGTCGCTGTCGGAACGGACCTTTCCGGCCACCAGCAGCAACGCGGAGGCGTCCGCGTCGGGCACGCCCGGCCCGGACCGCCAGCCCAGTTCGACCCGGAGTGCCGCCGTGGGCACCGGAGCATTCGATCCCTTAGCCATGGACATGACCGCCCCCATCTCTGCTGGACTCGCGACCGAACCTATTCTCCCGGGCCTGTGAACTCCTGTTGAACTGCCCTGCCGAACACAGGAAGAACGCGGGGCGACCCGTCGGTAACCCAGCCGGAACCTGGCCTTTACCTGATCTCAGCATGACCCGCTGCCCCTTTTTGGCGAGTTCGGTCGCATTGGGGATCCCACGTCGCTGCCGACACGGAAAACAACCCTCTTATCGGTCTCCCCAACCAGCTCATGTGGGTTTAACTTATGTCCCATGACCTCCCCCCGCTCCACCTACGGCGGCGGCTACTACTCCGCCTTCCCGGACACTCCGATCTACGACTCGCTCGTCGCCGAGCGGGGGGCCCCGCAGATCGCTCCGATCCGGGTCCCAGCCGCGTACGACACGGGCAACAACCTGCCCGCGCTGCCGTCGGCGCTTCCCGCGCTGCCGGCCGGCCCGTCCCAGCAGGTCCCCTCCTACGGCTACCAGCAGGCGCAGCAGCCCTCGCCGCTGCAACAGGCGCCTGGGGCGTACATCCCGCAGCAGGCACCGCCGCGCGGATACCCCGGCGGCCAGCCGATGCAGCAGCAGCGTCCGGCGGCGGCCACCGGCTACGAGGCGATGCGGCCCGCCGCTCCCCGGCCCGCCCAGCCGCAGTACCAGGACCCGTACAGCAACCAGCAGCAGTACCGCGGGTACTGATCTCACCCCGGAGCGTCCGTGCCTGCTGGCACGATGGTGGTATGGGGAATGCGGAGCTGCACTCGATTCACATTCATCCGGTCAAGGCGTTCCGGGGCCAGGCGCCCCGGCAGGCCGTGGTGGAGCCCTGGGGGCTGGCCGGAGACCGCCGCTGGGTTCTGATTGACGCCGGGGGAAAGGTCGTCACTCAACGCCAGCAGCCGCGCCTGGCACAGGCGGCGGCCGAACTGCTGCCGGGTGGCGGAATTCGCTTGTCCGCGCCCGGCCGCGCGCCCCTGACCGTGCCCGTCCCGGAGGTGACGGGCACGGCGACGGTGGACATCTTCGGCACCAAGGTGCAGGCGGTGCTCGCGGGCGACGCCGCGCACGACTGGTGCGGCGGGTATCTGGGCGAGGACGTGCGCCTGCTGCACATGGACGACCCGGGCACGCGCCGCGCGGTCGACCCGGAGTTCGCACTGCCCGGCGAGACCGTGAGCTTCGCCGACGGCTTTCCGCTGCTGCTCACCACGCTGGCGTCGCTCGATGCCCTCAACTCCCTGATCGCGCAAGGCGATCAGCCGCAGGAGGGCCCGCTGCCCATGAACCGTTTCCGGCCCAACGTGGTGGTGTCGGGGACAGCCGCCTGGGCCGAGGACGGCTGGTCCCGGATCGCCATCGGCGACGTCTCCTTCCGGGTCGCCAAGATGTGCGGACGGTGCGTGGTGACCACCACCGACCAGGACACCTCCGTACGCGGGCGGGAACCGCTGCGCACACTCGGTCGCCATCGCCGCTTCGGCAACCAGCTGGTCTTCGGCCAGAACCTGGTGCCCGAAACTCCCGGCACGATCAGCGTCGGCGATCCGTTCAAGATCCTGGAATAGGCGGGCGGGATCTTCGGGCCTTGTCCGCGGACGTGCTCCTCCGATTGATCCCGGGGGCGGGAACACCGGAACGGGGCCCGGCCGTTGGCTTTGTGAGAAGTCCATGAGACGGCCGGTGAGAACCGGTGAGGGGTGATTTCGCTCTCTCTTCGGCCGGCATCGTGCGTGAACTGCTCAGGCCGGGGTTATCACGGAGCGGAAGGGGGTGCGGCTGTGCGGGCGATCGGCGGACTCTGGCGCTGGCGGCACAATCCCCTGCGCCGTACGACCGACCTCGCGGAAGCCTGGGTGGCGCTCGCGGCCCTGCTGCTGATCCTGCTGGTGGCGCCCCTCATCGGCGCCCTCGTCGGCGGCGCCGCCCAGGACGCGCTGCAACAGGCCGTACGGGACCAGCGCGAGGCCCGCCATCTCGTGACGGCCACCGTGGTCAAGAAGCTGGCCCGTTCCCCGTTGGAGCCCGACCCCGAGGCGGCCTCCCCTCGCGAGGCGAGGAGCCGCGTGGAAGCCGACTGGACGGGGCCGGACGGAACGGAGCAGCACGGCAAGGTCGTGGCGGCCCTCAAGTCCCCGCATCCCGGGGACCACTTCACGCTGTGGACGGACGGACAGGGGCGAATAGCCGCCCGGCCCCTGGACACCGCCACCGCGACGACGCACGCGGTCCTTGCCGGGTTCGGTGCGGCCGTCCTGTCGGCCGGGTTCGTCGAGGGCGGCCGGCGCCTGATCCTCTGGCGCATGGTCCGTCGCCGGTACGCGCGCTGGGACCAGGCCTGGGACCGGGCCGGACCCGACTGGGGCCGGACCGGCACCGGCAGTTGACCGCCTTCCCGCTCTGGTCAACCCACCGTGCCCGCGCACGCTACGGTGGACCGGCCGACATCGTTCGGCACCTTCCGCTACATCCCGCGTTCCACGAGGTGGGGGCACAGCAGCGCCATGGCACAGGGCACGGTCCAGGTGACGCACACCGGTACATCGAGGTGGCGGCGCCGCACGGGTGAGTACCTGTCGCTCGCCGCCGCCCTGGAGGCCGCGGCGGACGGTGACGTCCTCACCGTCGCGCCCGGCACCTACCGGGAGAACCTCGTCGTCGAGCGGGCGGTGACGCTGCGCGGACCCGAGGGATCCCCCGGCTCGGTGCGCATCGCGCCCGTGGACGGCGTGCCGCTCACCGTGCGGGCCTCGGCAGTGGTCCAGGACCTGCATGTGGAGGGCCAGGACTCCACCGCGGCGGCGGTGCTCGTCGAGGAGGGCACACCGGAGCTGCTGGACCTGCGGATCGTCACTCGGTCCGCCGCGGGCATCGAGGTGCGCGGCGGCGCCCGCCCGACGGTGCGGCGCTGCACGATCGACAACCCGGCGGGCGCCGGCATCGCCGTACTGGACGACGCGGGCGGGGTGTTCGAGGAGTGCGAGGTCGTCGCGGCCGGCCAGGCGGGCGTGACCGTGCGCGACGGCGGTCATCCGCGTCTGGAGCGCTGCCGGGTGCACCACGCCTCGGGCGTCGGTCTGTCCGTCTCGGGCGAGAACTCGGCGCTGGAGGCGGTCGGTTGTGAGGTCTACGAGGTCAAGGGCAGCGGTGTCCAGATCACCGGCCGGGCCACCGCCCACCTCACCGACTGCGATGTGCACCGCACGTCCGCGGACGGCGTGACGCTCGACACCGACGCGGTGCTGACGCTCGCCGACTGCCGTATCCACGACATCCCGGAGAACGCGGTCGACCTGCGGTCCCGCTCGGTCCTCACGCTGACCCGCACGACGGTCCGCCAGTTCGGGCGCAACGGGCTGTCGGTGTGGGACCCGGGCACGCGGGTGGACGCCAACCAGTGCGAGATCTTCGACAGCACCGGCGACTATCCGGCGGTGTGGATCAGCGACGGTGCCACGGCGGTTCTCGAGTCCTGCCGGGTGCACGACGTGCCGGACGCCCTGTTCGTGCTCGACCGGGGCTCTCGCGCGGACGTCATCGACAGCGACCTCTCCCAGGTGCGCAACACCGCCGTGTCGGTCAGCGACGGCGCCACGGCGCAGCTCGACGACTGCCGCATCCGGGACGCGGCGACGGGCGCCTGGTTCCGTGACCACGGCAGCGGCGGCACGCTCAACGGCTGCACGGTGGTCGGCACCCAGACGGGCGTGATCGTCACCAAGGGCGCCGACCCCACCATCGAACGCTGCACGGTCGACTCCCCCGCCGAGGCGGGCTTCTACGTGTCGGCGGGCGGCCGGGGCAGCTTCCTGCAGTGCCGGGTCACGGGCAGCGAGGGCTACGGCTTCCATGTGATAGACGGCTGCCGTTCCACGCTGACGAAATGCCGTACGGAGCGGTGCGCGCGCGGTGGTTACGAGTTCGCCGACGGCGGATCCGGCGCGGCCTCCGGCGGCGGGCCGCTCGTCGAGGACTGCACCAGCGACGAGAGCGCGGCGCTGCGGACCCCCTCGCTCCCGGAGACGGCGGTACAGACAGCGGTGGCCCAGTCGCCGGGGCTGCTGGGCTCGATCCCGGGCCAGCGCACCATCGAGCCGGAGCCGGCGGTCGGCGCCCCGGAGTCGGAGGTGTCCGCGCGGTCCCCCAAGGACGTCCTCGGCGAACTCGACGCGCTGGTGGGCCTGGAGAGCGTCAAACGCGAGGTGCGGGCCCTCACCGACATGATCGAGGTCGGCCGGCGCCGGCAGCAGGCGGGCCTCAAGGCGGCCTCCGCCCGACGCCATCTGGTCTTCACGGGCTCCCCCGGCACCGGCAAGACGACGGTCGCCCGGCTCTACGGCGAGATCCTGGCCGCGCTCGGCGTCCTGGAGAAGGGCCATCTCGTCGAGGTGTCCCGGGTGGACCTGGTCGGCGAGCACATCGGTTCGACGGCGATCCGCACCCAGGAGGCCTTCGACCGGGCGCGCGGCGGTGTGCTGTTCATCGACGAGGCGTACGCGCTGTCCCCGGAGGACTCCGGCCGTGACTTCGGCAAGGAGGCCATCGACACGCTGGTGAAGCTGATGGAGGACCACCGGGAGGCCGTGGTGGTCATCGTCGCGGGCTACACGGCCGAGATGGAGCGCTTCCTTTCGGTCAACCCCGGTGTGGCGTCCCGCTTCTCGCGGACCATCACCTTCGGTGACTACGGCCCCGAGGAACTGCTGCGGATCGTGGAGCAGCAGGCGGAGGAGCACGAGTACCGGCTCGGTCCGGGCTCCTCCGACGCCCTGCTGAAGTACTTCGAGGCGATCCCGAAGGGGGCCACGTTCGGCAACGGCCGCACGGCGCGGCAGACGTTCGAGGCGATGGTCGAGCGGCACGCGGGCCGGGTGGCCCAGCACGCCGAGCCGAGCACGGACGACCTGACCCTGCTCTACCCGGAGGACCTGCCGGAACTGCCCTGAGCCCCGGCTTCGGGCCGGGGACCGGGCAGCGCCTCACGGGGCAGCAGCCGCCCCAGCAGTTCTTTCCGCTCCTCGACGAAGCAGGGGTCGGCCTGGTAGTCGGAGTGGCCGAGGATCGGCGAGGGCAGCGGATGCTCCTTGTCGCGGCCGTAGGCGAGCGGGTCCTTGAGGGGTGCCCGGTCCACCTCGGGGCCGCAGTCGCCGGGCAGGTGCACGGGGCCGCCGATGGGGTCGGTGAGCCGGTACAGGTTGCGCCAGCAGGCCACGTCGTGATGCAGCGAGGTGAGCGCGGCAGGTCCGAAGTGGGCAGGGAACCAGCGTCCGTACAGCCGCTCCAGCGGTGAGCCGTACGTCAGCAGTGCGACGCGCTTGCGTACGGAGGGCTTCAGCTGCCAGGCGGCGGCAGCCGCGAGGACGCTGCCCTGGGAGTGCCCGGAGAGGACCAGGCGTCCGCCGGTGGCCTCGGTCCAGGTGGCCATCCGCCAGGTCAGGTCGGGCACGGCCCGCTCGGCGTAGCAGGGCGGTGCGAAGGGGTGGGAGGCACGCGGCCAGAAGGTGCCCACGTCCCACAGGATGCCGATGGTGCGTCGTGCCGCCGGGTCCTTGTAGGCGCGCCGCCCCCAGGTGACGAACAACAGGAAGCCGAAACCGATCAGCCAGGACCCGAGCGCCTGGGCCGTCTCGGCAGCGCCCTGGACGACCGCGTACGCGTCGTGGGATGCCTCTCCCGGCGTGTCGTCCGTGGCCTGGGCCCCGGCCAGTGCGGCGGCACCCAGGAGCAGCGTCACGGCGGAGGTGATGCCGACGATGCGGGGCGCCCGGTCGGTGAGGGCGGCCATCGCGCGCATGCTCGCGATCCGGCGGGTGCGCACGGCGTCCATGGGCTCACCGGAGCCGTCGTCGTAGTCCTGCTCCACGGCGTCCAACTCGGCGCGGCGCAGTTGCAGAGTGCGGCGGGCCAGCCAGCCGACGAGGCCCAGGACGACGAGGAGGACCGCCGGGATCACGGATGCCTGCCAGGTCAGCAGGACGGGCGGGCCCGCGATGGTGCCGCCGGTGCCGTCCAGCCAGTCGGCGACGCGCTGGGAGACGCCGCCGGACATCACACCGCCCAGCGCGCAGGCGAGCGTCGTGACGGCGGGTCCGCCGAGGCCGCGCATGGCGGAACGCGGGTCGGGGTGGGCGCGGTACAGCAGGCGGGCGACGAAGGCCAGGACGATGACGACGATGCCCTGGAGCAGGGTGAGGGCGCCGAAGGTCGTGTCGCCCGGCAGCCGCCCCGCCGACCGCCACCCGGGGCGCGACCAGCCGGCGTACACGGCCGAAAGGAGCAGCAGGGCGAGCGCGCCGCCCGGGAGGAGGCGGACGAGCCGGGCGTCGAGTTCCTGGTCCAGGCGTCTCTCGCTGCGCCCCCTGCGGCACACCACCCACACCACGGCAACGGCCCCGACGGCCAGCGCCACGTAGAGGAGCCAGGCCAGGGTCGCCAGGGCCGCCGGACCGCCGGGCTCGCGGTCGTGACGGGCGGCGGCGGAGCCGAGCGCGGCGGCGACCGTCAGCAGACCGGCCGCGGTGTGGGCGGCGCGCAGCCGGGCGACCAGCCGCCGTCCGTACCAGAAACCGGGCCGCCCCAACGCCGTACGGATGTTCTCGTCGGCGGGTTCGGGAGCGTGGGTCATCGGGCGCTGGGACTCGTACGCGCTCCAGGTGCGGCGGGAGAGGAACCACAGCAGGCCGGTGAGCGCGGCGGGCACCACGGCGGCCAGGGCCAGGCGGCGGCCCGGCGCGCTCCACCAGCCGCCGCCCGACTCCGTCGGGGAGAGGAAACCGAGCCAGGAGTGCGCCTCGGCGCACGCGCGCGTGCCCGCGCACTGCCAGGCCGTGAGGTCGAGGGCGACCTCACAGGCGGCGGCGACCAGGAGAACGGTGAGGCTCAGGCCGGCGAGGCGCACCAGAAGGCCGTAGAAACGGACCGTGGCCTGCCGGTTGCGGGCGGTCGGGCGCATCCAGTGGGCGAGGTTGACCACCATGAACGGCAGCAGCAACAGCCACAGGGCGCGCGTGCCGTTGCCCGAGGTGAGGTTGCACCAGACGTACGCCTCGCGCACCGGCGCGCCGTGCGGGTCGGCGGGGCGGTCCTCCGCGCCGACGTCGTCCACGCGCCGGAAGACGGCGGCCGTGTCGTCGCCGGTGACGCGGACGGTCCGCGGATCGTTGAGCATCTTCTCGGGCCTGGCACCGCCCACGCCGTGGACCAGCAGTTCCAGGGCGATGCCGGTGGTCGTCCCCGGTCCGGTCCGCTCGGCCCCTCCGGGCGGTTCGGCCGCGCTGTTCGCCCCGGTCGTCGAGGCCCGTTCCTGTGCACGCTCCACTGTTCGCACTTCCCCCGTTGTTCGTGCTTCCCCCGTGCCACGCGGACGGTCGTCGCCCTGTGCGGGGCGATGCCGTGCGGGACTGAAGGATCTCCGCCGGGCGGGCTCCCTACACCTCTCGGCACGGAATCTCCCCGATCTGTGTGACGAGCGGGGAGCCGGTGTTGCCAGAGTGACATGTTCGCGTCGTGACGGGCAGTGGCGCGACGAGTACCGGCCCATGCGAGTATGGGACGTCCGCCAGGCCGGTAGCAGGAGGAATGTCCTTGTCGGAGCGGGTTCGCAGCAGGTTCGCAGCGGGTGTGCGGGACGTGTCGGAGAAGGTGGGGGCGAGTGGACCGACAGGCCCGAGGGAACCCCGGAAGGACGTGGAGCGGTCGTGAATGACAACCAGAACCTCCTCGCGGAGCAGCGCCGCGCCCTGATTCTCGACGAGGTACGCCGTCGGGGTGGTGTTCGCGTCAACGAACTGACGCGCAAGCTCGGCGTGTCCGACATGACGGTCCGCCGTGACCTCGACGCGCTGGCCCGCCAGGGCGTCCTGGAGAAGGTGCACGGCGGCGCGGTGCCGGTGGTCGAGGCGAGCACCCACGAGCCGGGGTTCGAAGCCAAGTCCGGCCTGGAACTGACGGCCAAGGAGGACATCGCCCGGGCCGCGGCGGAACTGGTGTCACCGGGCTCGGCGATCGCCCTGTCGGGCGGCACGACGACGTACGCGCTGGCGCATCAGCTGCTGGACGTGCCGGATCTGACCGTGGTGACCAACTCGGTGCGCGTGGCCGACGTCTTCCACGCCGCGCAGCGCGTGTCGGGACAGCGGCAGGGGGCGGCGACGGTGGTGCTGACCGGTGGGGTACGGACACCGTCCGACTCACTGGTGGGGCCGGTGGCCGACCAGGCGATCGCGTCGCTCCACTTCGACGTGCTGTTCCTCGGTGTGCACGGGATATCGGTCGAGGCGGGGCTGTCCACGCCCAACCTCGCCGAGGCGGAGACGAATCGGCGGCTGGTCCAGTCGGCTCGGCGGGTCGTGGTGGTCGCCGACCACACCAAGTGGGGGACGGTGGGGCTCAGTTCCTTCGCCGCGTTGGAGCAGGTGGACACGCTGGTGACGGACTCGGGGCTGGTGCCCGAGGCCCGGGGTGAGGTTTCGGAGCATCTGCGACGGCTGGTCGTCGCCGGTGAGGCCGGTGGTTGAGGGGCGCCCGAGCGGAGTCCCCCAGTAGGTGCGCCTGCGGGGGCGGGTCCGCTGTGGCTTGTCGCGCAGTTCCCCGCGCCCCCGTGGGTCAGTCGGGCCACACTCCTGTTTTCAGGAAGCCATCGATCTTCTCCCCGTAAGGCGCGATGTCGAGGTTCTGTTCCTTCAGCCAGGTGTCCGAGTAGTACTTGTCCAGGTAGCGGTCGCCGTGATCGCACAGAAGGGTCACCACGCTGCCCTGCCGGCCGGCCGCGACCATCTCCGCCACGATCTTGAGGGCGCTCCACAGACCCGTGCCGGTCGAGCCGCCGGCCCTGCGGCCGATGGCTCGGTCCAGGGCTCTCACCGCGGCGATGCTGGCCGCGTCGGGGACTTTCATCATGCGGTCCAGCGCGCCGGGGACGAAGCTGGGTTCCATGCGGGGGCGGCCGATGCCCTCGATGCGGGAGCCGCAGTCACAGGTGACGTCCGGATCGCCGGTGGTCCAGCCCTCGAAGAAGCAGGAGTTCTCCGGGTCGGCGACACAGATACGGGTGTCGCGCTGCGTGTAGTGGACGTAGCGGGCGAGCGTCGCCGAGGTGCCGCCGGTGCCCGCCGTGGCGACGATCCACGCGGGCTCCGGAAAACGTTCCAGCTCCAGCTGCCGGAAAATGGATTCGGCGATGTTGTTGTTCCCGCGCCAGTCCGTGGCCCGTTCCGCGTAGGTGAACTGGTCCATGTAGTGGCCGCCTGTCTCGGCCGCGAGGGCTGCCGAGGCTTCGTACATTTTCCGGGAGTCGTCCACGAAGTGGCACCGGCCGCCGTGGAACTCGATGAGGCGGCACTTCTCGGCGCTGGTCGTGCGGGGCATCACCGCGACGAAGGGCACGCCGATCAGTTTCGCGAAGTACGCCTCCGAGACGGCGGTGGAGCCGCTGGACGCCTCGATCACCGGGCGGCCGGGGCGGATCCAGCCATTGCACAGACCGTAGAGGAAGAGGGAGCGGGCGAGGCGGTGCTTGAGGCTTCCGGTGGGGTGGGTCGACTCGTCCTTCAGGTACAGGTCGATACCCCATTTCTCGGGCAGCGGGAAGCGCAGCAGGTGCGTGTCGGCCGAGCGATTGGCGTCGGCCTGGACCTTGCGGACGGCCTCTTTGAGCCAGGCGCGATAGTCGGCGTCACTCCGGTCCACGTCGAGCGTGTCCAGGGTTTCGGCGGTCCCGGTGGGGTCGGGGATGCTCACTTCAGGCTCCTCGTGCAGCGCTCGCCGACGGCACCTCGGCCGACCGGACGCACCGATCATAGACACCTTCCACACGCTCCTCACCTGCATAAACATCCCTTTGGGCGTCCCAAAGGGAGACCTGGGGTGAGGGCCTGGGACAGACCGGGCGGGGGCCGGAGGGACCCGGGGCGCATCCCGGTGAGTGCTTCCACCGATTGCCGGAGAGCGCCGTACGCACTGGTGCTCGACGCCGGGGGCGGGCAGACTGCTCGGCACGGGGGCGCACACTGGATCACGTTCCAGGCGGGATCACCACGCATCTCGGCGGAAGCCGACAAGGGGGCGGAGCATCATGGCGGAGCCGGAGTTCACGGCCACGGGCGTGCGGATCGGGAAGAGGTTGCGCTCCCTCACCCGGGCCGGACAGGTCCGTATCAGCGGCGGCAGGCTGGAGTTGCTCACCAGCTACGGGAGCGAGATCGACAGCGCTCCCGTGCAGGCGGTGCGCGCGTCGAAGCCCTGGTTCGCGGCCCACGACAGGGCGCTTGCCGACATCAACGGCAAGCGGTACCTGCTGACGCTGGGGGAACACGACCCCGCGCCGGGCCGGCCCGGGCCACCCGCGGCGAGCCGGTTCATCGAGGCCGTACGCAAGGCGGCGGGGCGCGGGCACTGAACAGGGCGGGGACCGTGGGGCCGCACCTCGCGCGGACACCGGTGCACGCGGGGACGACCGTGCCGCGAGTTGCGGGTTTCCACCCCCTGAGCCACGCTTGTCACACATCACTCTGGGTTTACCGGCGATAACGCTGCGAACCAGCCCGCCGGCCATCCACAGCAGGCGGCCATTGCACGCTGGCACCCTGCTGGATCGGATCTCGTGTCTTCTTCCGGACCTCAATTCGGGGAGTCGCAAGCCGTGATCAGTCACCCAAGCAGGCACTGCACGGTGGAGCTCCAAGCCCTGCCGTCGCGGATCGGCCAGGTCCGCAGAATCGTCTCTGCGCAATTGCGCTACTGGCATCTGGATCCCTTGATAGACCGGGCCTCGCTCGGTGTGACCGAACTGCTGACCAACGTCCACCGGCATGCCCAGCCCGACAAGATGTGCACCGTGGACATCGAGGTCCTGCTCGACCGGCTCACGGTCTCGGTGCACGACCACGACCCGCGCCTTCCCGAACTGCGGGACGCGGATCCCACGGCCACCTGCGGACGCGGCCTCGCGATGGTCGCCGCGGTCAGCGAGAGCTGGGGGGTGCGGCCGGACGGCGAGTCGGGGAAGGTCGTGTGGTTCACCCTGCCGACGCTCGCCCCGGTCGTCTCGGCCCCGGAGACCAGGCCCGCGACGGCGGCGCCCGCGCTTCAGACGTTCGAGGAGCGGTTGTGCGACGCTCCCGGGTACGACGAACCGCCGTACGACATGGGACACAAGCCGGGGGTACTCCGGCGCAGGCCGGAACACGCTCCCGCCCGGTCGGCCGTTGCCGGCTGACCGGGCGGTGACCAGCGGAATCCCTCCCCCTCCGACCTCCGTACCTCACTCGTTGGCGATGGCACGCGGTACGTGAAGGCATGCCGCCCGCAGAGCCGGGCACGGACCCGCACGGATCTCGGTGGGAGCGGCGGGAACGGTGGTCAAACCACACCGCCCTTGCCCGCACGGCCGGCCGCGCCGCCGAACTGCTCGTCGAGGACGGAGAGCCGCCGCCAGTACTCGTCCTCGTCGATCTCGCCGGAGGCGAAGCGCCGGCCCAGTACGGCCAGGGGCGCGTCGCCGGAGAGGCGGCCCTGGGCGTCGTGGCGGCCGTCCATGGCACGCCACGGGCCAGGGCGACCGCGCCGGGCCGTGCGGCGCAGGACGGTGACGACACCGATGACGACAGCCGCCCAGATCAGCGGGAAGAACAGGATCCACGGGCCGGGGCCACCGCCGTTCCAGTTCGCGAGGGTCTGCATGTCGAGTCATCTCCCGGGTCGGGGTTGTGTGCGATGACTCCACGTTCGCGCCGGCAGGGGGTCCGGGTCGTCGTACGGCCGACGGCAGTGCGCGTACCTCCCCGGGAGTACACGGGCCGTTTTCCGGCTGCTCCTCCGGGGATTGGGACCGTCGGCCCCGACGACGACTACGCCAGCGCCCCCAGCGGATCGTCCAGCACCGGCTGCCACGCCAACTCGGCCGCTCCCACAAGGCTGTTGTGGTCCAGCGTGCAGGCGAGGATGGGGACGCCGCCGCTGCGGCCCCACAGGCTGCGGTCCGCGACCACCGCGCGCAGACGGTCGGGGTCGGCGTCGAGAAGGGTGCGGTGCAGGCCGCCGAGGATGATGCGGTCCGGGTTGAGGATGTTCACGAGGCCTGCCAGGCCCAGGCCCAGGCGGCCGATCAGGATCTCGGTGGCCGTGCGGATCGCCGGGTCCGTGTACCGGTCGCGGATCAGGTCGTTGGCCTGCTGGAGCAGCGACACCTCGGGGCCGGGTTCGCGGCCCGCCGCCGTGAGGAAGGCGAGCGGGTCGGCCTCGACGTCCAGGCAGCCCCGGCTGCCGCAGTGGCAGGGGCGCCCCTCGGGGTTGACGGTGAGGTGGCCGACTTCGAGTGCCAGGCCCGAACTGCCCGTGTGCAGGCGCCCGTCGAGGACCAGCGCTCCGCCGACGCCCCGGTGTCCGGTGGCCACGCACAGCAGGTCGCGGGCGCCGCGGCCGGCGCCGTGCCGGTGTTCGGCGAGCGCGGCGAGGTTGACGTCGTTGCCGGCGAAGGCCGGTCCGGCGATGCCCGCCGCCCGTACCCGCTCGGCGAAGATCTCCCGTACCGCCGCGCCGGCCGGCCAGGCGAGGTGCAGCGGGTTCAGGGCGAGACCCTCGGGTTCGGCGACGGCCGACGGCACCGCGAGACCGGCGCCCACGCACCGGCGCCCGGTGTCGCGCAGCAGGTCGGCGCCCGCCTCGACGACGGAGCCGAGCACCTTCGCCGGGTCCTCGTCGACGGTCTCGCAGCCGGGCGCGGTGGCGACGATGCGCCCGCCGAGCCCGACCAGCGCGGCCCGGAACCCGTCGGCGTGCACCTGCGCGGCCAGCACGACCGGCCCGTCCTCGGCGACGTCGAGCCGGTGCGAGGGGCGCCCCTGCGAACCGGCCGCCGCCCCGGGCCGCGCGTCCACCCTGATCAGCCCGAGCGCCTCCAGTTCTGCGGCCACCGCACCGGCCGTCGCCCGGGTGACCCCCAGTTCGGCGGTGAGCACGGCCCGGGTGGGCGCCCGGCCGGTGTGCACGAGCTCCAAGGCGGGCCCGAGTGCGCCGCGC
This sequence comes from Streptomyces sp. NBC_01451, assembly GCF_036227485.1. Classification (NCBI taxonomy): domain Bacteria; kingdom Bacillati; phylum Actinomycetota; class Actinomycetes; order Kitasatosporales; family Streptomycetaceae; genus Streptomyces; species Streptomyces sp. NBC_01451. Next base: position 8,946,945 of record NZ_CP109479.1, on the reverse strand, counting down.
CCCCGGTCCAGCCGCGTCCTTGAAGTGGTCCCCTCGACCTTGCCGCTCATGAGGGCGAGTCTCCCATGATCCGTACGACCGCCGACCGCGCCGTCGGCCTAGAGGCCACTGACCCGGAGCGTGATGTTCAACCGGCCGGTCAGCCCCAACTCGGGCGGCGCAGTGCCCGCGTACACCCGTGGCACCCCGTGGTACGCGAGCCGGGACGCGCCGCCGAACACGAAGAGGTCGCCGCCGCGCAGCTCGACGTCGGTGTACGGCCGGGTCCGCGTCGTCGTGTTCCCGAAGCGGAAGAGACAGGTGTCGCCGAGACTCAGGGACACCACGGGCGCGTCCGACTTCTCGTCGCTGTCGCGGTGCATGCCCATCCGGGCGTCGGCGTCGTAGAAGTTGATCAACGCGATGTCGTAGTCGGCGTCACCGTCGTACGCCGCCGCGGTGGCCGCGTTCCTCCCCAGCTCGCCGAGCCACTTCGGGAACGGTTTCACGGGCGAGCCGTCGCCGTCGACGACGGTGCTCGCATAGCCGTACGGATACCAGTGGCGGCCGAGACAGACCTGCCGGGCGGTCATCGTGCCGCCGCCGGGCGTCCGGACGGTACGCAGGCCGGCGGGCGGGCGCGCCCAGTCGCGGCAGGCGTCCAGCAGCTCGCGCTGCCGCCCGGCGTCCAGCCAGTCCGGCACGTGCACCGCGCCCGGCGCGATCTCCGTACGGGCTCTGGGGAACAGCTCGGTGTCCATGGTTCACATCCTGCCCGACCGGGCCGACAGGGCGTGAGCTGCGGATCGGTAGGGTGGGGCACGATGACCGACCGTATGAAAACCCCCTGGTCCGAGCTGACACTGACCCGTTTCCCCGCCGACCCGCGTGAACGACTGCGCGCCTGGGACGCCTCCGACGACTATCTCCTCGGGCACCTCGCGGAGTCCGGGACCGATCTGTCCGGCACCGTCGTGGTCGTCGGCGACCGCTGGGGCGCGCTCACCACGGCGCTCGCCGCGTACCGGCCGACGCAGATCACCGACTCCTTCCTGGCCCAGGAGGCGACACGGGCGAACCTGCGGCGGGCCGATGTGGACGAGGATTCCGTACGGCTGCTCACCACCCAGGATCCGCCGCCCGAGCGGATCGACGTGCTGCTCGTGCGGGTGCCGAAGAGTCTGGCCCTGCTGGAGGACCAGCTGTTGCGGCTGGCGCCCGCGCTGCACGAGGGCACGGTCGTCGTCGGCACCGGCATGGTGAAGGAGATCCACACCTCGACGCTGAAGCTGTTCGAGCGGATCATCGGTCCGACCCGGACCTCCCTCGCGGAGAAGAAGGCCCGGCTCATCCACGCCACCGTCGATCCGTCGGTGGACGGGGGTGCCAGTCCCTGGCCGTACCGATACGAGCTGCCCGACGGGATCGGCCCGGCGTCGGGTCACCCTGTCGTGAACCACGCGGGCGTCTTCTGCGCCGAGCGCCTCGACATCGGCACCCGGTTCTTCCTCCCGCATCTGCCGGAGCCGTCGGGCGCCGCCCGGGTGGTGGACCTGGGCTGCGGGAACGGTGTCGTCGGTACGTCGGTGGCGCTGGCCGCTCCGGGGGCCGAGCTGCTGTTCGTCGACGAGTCGTTCCAGGCGGTGGCCTCGGCGGAGGCGACGTACCGGGCCAACGGGTTGCCGGACGCGCGTGCCGAGTTCCGCGTCGGGGACGGGCTGGCCGGGATCGCGGACGAGAGCGTGGACCTCGTGCTCAACAATCCGCCGTTCCACACCCACCAGGCGACGTCGGACGCCACCGCGTGGCGGATGTTCACGGGGGCGCGGCGGGCGCTGCGGCCGGGCGGTGAGCTGTATGTGATCGGCAACCGGCATCTCGGCTATCACGTCAAGCTGCGGAAGCTGTTCGGCAACAGCCGGCTCGTCGCGAGTGACGCCAAGTTCGTGGTCGTGAAGGCCGTGAAGCAGTGAGGCCGCCAGGTAGTCGGGGGCGTCACGGCGTCGTGGCCATGCAGTGAATTCCGACCACTCTACGGAATGGTCGCGACTGTCTCTCCCCGCAGGGCGCGGGGTGACGCGCCGAGTTCGCGGCGGCATGCCTTGTTGAAGGCGTGCAGGTCGGGGATGCCGACGGAGGCGGCCACGGCGGGGATGGAGAGGGTCGAGGCGCGCAGCAGGTGGTGGGCGCGGTCGAGTCTGCGGCGGCGGACGTAGCCGACCACGGTGTCGCCGGTCGCGGCCTTGAACAGCCTGGTCAGGTGGTTGTGCGAGACACCGGCCGCCTGGGCGACGGCGGGAACGGTGAGCGGAGCGGCCAGTCGGCTCTCGATGTACGCGATGGCCGCGCCGACCGCCGGGTGCGGGCCGGGGCCGGGGCGCCCGGTTTCCGGGGCGAGGTGGGCGATACGCCACAGCGCGGTCCAGATCTCGGCTCTCGTGTGCTCGGGTGTGCGCGGCAGTGCTGCGATCGCCGCGAGCAACAGGCCGGTGAGGGTGGGGAGTTCGGGGCCCGCGTCCTGGACGACGGGCACCGTGCGCGACGGGCCGACGGCCGGGACGCGCAGGTGCGCGTAGAGGTGCTCGGAGCGGCCCTGGTAGCGGAAGCGGACCGTGCTGCCGGGCGGTACGAGGCTGACGCGGCCCGGGCGGACCTGGTGCACTGTGCCGTCGACGGTGAGCTCGGCCTCGTACTGGTAGAGGTGCAGCTGCCACAGTTCGGGCAGGCGGAAGACGTCGGTGCGGCTCGCGACGCCGTGCACGCCGACGCCGGCGTTCGCCACCCGAGGCGGTTCACCGAGGTGCAGCTCTGTCTCACGCATGGTGAAAAAGTACCAGCGTCCGTCCGTGTCAGCTCAGCACGCCGATGATCCGTGTGACCGCCCGCGTCATCGCCTCCCGGCCCACACCGAGGTACTTGCGCGAGTCGACCGCCTCGGGGTGGCCGTCAAGGAACTCCCTGATGGCGCCGGTCATGGCGATGTTGAGGGCCGTCCCGACGTTGACCTTGGTGATGCCGGCCGCGACGGCGGCCACCAGGTGGCCGTCCGGTACACCGGACGAGCCGTGCAGGACGAGGGGGACGTCCAGCGTGGCGGACAGTCGCTTCAGGAGGTCCTGGTCGAGTGCCGCCGTACGGGTGGTCATGGCGTGCGAGCTGCCGACCGCCACGGCCAGGGCGTCCACCCCGGAGTCGGCGACGAAGGCACGGGCCTCGGCGGGGTCGGTGCGGGCACCGGGTTCGTGCGCGTCCAGCGGGGCCCGTCCGTCCTTGCCGCCCACCTGGCCCAACTCGGCCTCGATCCAGAGTCCTTGGGCGTGCGCCCAGTCGGCGGCGGCCCGGGTCGCGGCGAGGTTCTCGGCATAAGGCAGGCGGGCCGCGTCGTACATCACGGAGCTGAATCCGGCGCCGGGTGCCTGGCGCAGCAGGTCGTCGCTCTGTACGTGGTCGAGATGCAACGCGACGGGTACGGCGGCATGTTCGGCGGCCGAGGCGGCGGCCCGGGCCAGCGGGAGGAGCCGTCCGTGGCGGAACTTGACCGCGTTCTCGCTGACTTGGAGGACGACGGGTGAACCCGCCTTCTCGGCACCGGCGATGACGGCTTCGACGTGCTCCAGGGTGATGATGTTGAACGCGGCGACCGCCGTGTGCGCGGCGGCGGCCCGGGTGATGAGCTCGCCGGTGGTGACAATCGTCATCCGTCGCTCCTCTCGGTCGACAACTGGGCGGCAACTGGGTGTCCGCGGGGCCTCAGGGGGCGAGGATCACCGATCGGGTGAGGTGGCGCGGGCGGTCCGGATCGAGGCCCCGCGCCGCCGCCACCGCGACCGCGAGGCGTTGCGCGCGCACGAGTTCGGCGAGCGGATCGAGAGTCCCGGCCACCCACAACGCCCCCGTGTCCTTGACCTGTCGGGCCAGCCCCTCCGGTGCCTCGCCGAACATCCAGGTCGCCGTGGACCGGGTGGTGACGCTGATGGGACCGTGCCGGTACTCCATCGCCGGATACGCCTCGGTCCAGGACAGGGACGCCTCGCGCATCTTCAGCCCGGCCTCGTTGGCGAGCCCCACCGTCCAGCCCCGGCCGAGGAAGGTGAACTGCGTGCACTCGACGAGCCCTTCGGGAAGGGGAGTCGCCAGCGCCGTACGGCAGTCGTCGACCACGGCCTCGGTGTGCAGTCCGAGGTGGGCGCGGAGAAGTGTGAGGGCGGTGGTGGCGAACCGCGTCTGCACGACGGACCGTTCGTCCGCGTAGCCGAGCACGACGAGGTCGTCGGCGGCTTCCGCAACGGGAGTCCGGGGGTCGGCGGTTATCGCGGCCGTCCGGGTCCGCGCACCCGTGGGTGTGGCGCCCCGCAGTCGTCCGAGCAGGTCGAGCACCTCGGTGGTGGTACCCGACCGGGTGAGGGCGAGGACCCGGTCGTACGGGCGGCCGTAGGGGAACTCGGAGGCGGCGAAGGCGTCCGTCTCGCCCTGGCCGGCGCCTTCCCGCAGGGCCGCGACCGCCTGCGCCATGAAGTACGAGGTGCCGCAGCCCACGATCGCCACCCGCTCCCCCGCGACCGGCAGCACGTCGGCGTGTCCGGCCGCCTCCGTGGCGGCGCGGGTCCAGCACTCGGGCTGACTGTTCAGCTCGTCCTCTACATGGGTCATGCCCTGCCCCTCCCCCAAAGAATCGATGAGATGCTCTTTTCTGCAAGATATAGCCATCTTTCGAGCACAATCAAGCACGCGACTGAAGGAGTGGGGTGAACTTTCGGTGCGCTAGGGTCGCCGAAGATCGAGGAACGGAGAGTCCGGATGTCCCGGGACGACCGCTGGAAGTCCCTGCTGGAGCTGCTCGTCGAGCGGGGCCGGCTGGAGGTCGAGGAGGCGGCTGCCGAGCTCGAGGTGTCGGCCGCGACGATCCGCCGCGACTTCGACCAGCTCGCCGAGCAGCAGATGCTGGTGCGCACCCGGGGCGGCGCGGTCGTGCACGGCGTGTCCTACGAACTGCCGCTGCGCTACAAGACCGCTCGCCGCGCCTCGGAGAAACAGCGCATCGCGAAGGCGGTCGCGGGCCTGGTCACAGCCGGTGAGGCGGTGGGTCTGACGGGCGGCACGACCACGACGGAGGTGGCGCGCGCGTTGGCCGTACGCAGCGATCTGGCCTCCGGTTCGCCCGCGCTGACGATCGTCACGAACGCGCTGAACATCGCCAACGAGCTCGCCGTGCGGCCCCAGTTCAAGATCGTGGTGACGGGCGGGGTCGCCCGCCCGCAGTCGTACGAGCTCATCGGGCCGCTCGCCGACGGTGTGCTCGGCCAGATCACGATCGACCTGGCCGTGCTGGGCGTGGTCGCCTTCGACGTCACGCACGGAGCGGCGGCGAACGACGAGGCGGAGGCCGCGATCAACCGGCTGCTGTGCGAGCGCGCCGAGCGTGTGGTGGTCGCCGCCGACTCCAGCAAGCTGGGGCGGCGGGCGTTCGCCCGGATCTGCGCGGTGGAAGCCGTGGACACGCTGGTCACGGACACGGCGGCCGACGCGGAGACGGTGGGACGGTTCGAGGAGGCCGGACTCAGGGTGATCACGGTCTGATCGGCGGTCCGGCGCCCACCACCCGGCTCCTCAACTGCCCTGATTCACCGGGCACTTCTGCCGCTGTCGAGCCGTTGCACGCGGGCCACGTTCGCCCGGTCCTCGGTGTCCTCGCTCGCCTCGGCGGCGAACCAGGCGTCGAGGATCTCCTTGAGCAGCGGCTCCGACGTCAGGCGCAGGCTGAGCGCGAGCACGTTGGCGTCGTTCCAGCGGCGTGCGCCGTCCGCCGTGTAGGCGTCCGTGCACAGGGCCGCGCGTACTCCGGGCACCTTGTTCGCGGCGATGGACGCGCCCGTGCCGGTCCAGCAGCAGACGACGGCCTGGTCGGCGTTCCCGGCGGCGACCTCGCGGGCCGCCGCCTCGGAGCAGGCGGCCCACTGCGGATCGTCGCCGGGGCTCAGCGCCCCGTATGTCACCACTTCGTGGCCGCGGTCGCGCAGTTGGCCGAGAAGGGCGCGAGCCACGGGTTCGTCCATGTCCGAGGAAACGGAGATCCGCATGCCCTGAGACTACCCAGCCGCGGGACGGTGGCGAGGCGGACGGGCACGTGAGCGGGCTGGCGGCCTCGGTAGCCCCCCGCTCTCGGGGGAGCAGCAGTCCTCGCGTCGCATCCGGTGGCCGACCTCCAGCCAGTCCTCGGCCGAGGCCGACCGCCGTGGGTCGGGGCCCGCGTGGAGATGCGCGGAGTCGACGTGTCGGGCGGATCGGGCGGCAGGGGCCGGTGGGGAGAACGTACGGGGCGGAGCCCGTCTCCGGGCCCCGCCCCGATGCTTCCCGGCCGATCCGAACCCGGCCGACCCGCACGAGCCGCGGGCGTGGTGTCAGCAGCAGCGGCTCTGCGGATGGGTCTCCCGGTGCAGGGTGCGCAGTACCTCGTACTCGCGCCGGGTCGGTACCGGGGCGTGCGAGTGGTGGCCGCGGTGGCGCTCGCAGTAGCGGTCGTACTCCGCCTCTCCGGTCAGTTCGCGCAGGTACCAGCGCACGGCCCGGACCCAGCGCCGGACGTTCACGAGCGGGCCCCGACCAGTGGCTCGGCGGCGTCCTCCCGTACAGCGATGCGGGACTCGACGTACGGCGACTCGGTCGTCGGGAGCGGGACGGGTGAGCGTACGGCCCGGACGCACACCACGGCCGCGTTGACGATGACCACCGCGACGAGCAGCAGGAACAGGGCGATCAGGACGCCGTCGACCGTGGAGTTGGTGACCACGGTGTGCATGTCGTCGAGGGTCTTGGCGGGCGCCAGTACCTGACCGGCGTCGATGCCGTCGGCGTACTTGGCGCGCTGGGCGAAGAAACCGACCCGGGGGTCGTCGGAGAAGATCTTCTGCCAGCCCGCGGTGAAGGTGATCGCGACCACCCAGGCGAGCGGAACGCCGGTGACCCAGGCCCAGCGCAGTCGGCCGGATTTGATCAGCACCGTCGTGCAGACGGTGAGGGCGATGGCCGCGAGCAGCTGGTTGGCGATGCCGAAGAGCGGGAAGAGCTGGTTGATTCCGCCCAGCGGGTCGGTGGCGCCGGAGTGGAGGAAGTAGCCCCAGGCTGCGACGACGAGTCCGCTGCACAGCCAGATGCCGGGCTTCCAGTTGACCCGGCCGAGGGGCTTCCAGACGTTGCCGAGCATGTCCTGGAGCATGAAGCGTCCGACCCGGGTGCCCGCGTCGACCGTCGTGAGGATGAACAGGGCCTCGAACATGATCGCGAAGTGGTACCAGAAGGCCTTCAGGGCCGCCCCGCCGAAGATGCCGGAGAAGATCTCCGACATGCCGACGGCGAGGGTGGGCGCGCCGCCCGAGCGGGCGATCAACGTCTGTTCCTCCACGGCCTTGGCCGCCTGCGTCAGTTGGTCGGGCGTGATGGTGAAGCCGAGGCCCGCCACCGCGTGGGAGGCGGACTCGGCGGTGGTGCCGAGGAGCCCGGCGGGGGCGTTCATGGCGTAGTAGAGGCCGGGTTCGAGGGTGGCCGCGGCGATCAGGGCCATGATCGCGACGAACGACTCCATGAGCATGGCGCCGTAGCCGATCATCCGGACCTGGGACTCCTTCTGGATCAGCTTCGGAGTGGTTCCGGAGGCGACCAGTGCGTGGAAGCCCGAGAGGGCGCCGCAGGCGATCGTGATGAAGAGGAACGGGAAGAGCGATCCGGCGAAGACGGGGCCGGTGCCGGAGGAGGCGAAGTCGCTCACCGCGTCGGCGCGCATGACGGGCGCGGCGACGACGACCCCGACAGCGAGCAGGGCGATGGTGCCGATCTTCATGAAGGTGGAGAGGTAGTCGCGGGGCGCGAGCAGCATCCACACCGGGAGGACGGAGGCGACGAAGCCGTATCCGACCAGGCAGAAGACCAGGGTGGTCGGGCTGAGGGTGAAGGTGTCGGCGAGCGAGGAGTTCTGGATCCAGCTGCCGCCGATGATCGCGAGCAGCAGCAGGGCGACCCCGATGAGGCTGGTCTCGACGACCCGGCCGGGCCGGATGACATGCATCCAGAAGCCCATGAACAGGGCGATGGGGATGGTCATGGCGACGGAGAAGGTGCCCCACGGCGAGTGGGCGAGTGCGTTGACCACGACCAGGGCCAGCACCCCGAGCAGGATGATCATGATGGCGAACACGGCGATCAGGGCCGCCGCGCCGCCCGCCCTGCCGATCTCGTCCCGGGCCATCTGCCCGAGCGACTTGCCGTCCCGCCGCATGGACAGGAACAACACCACCATGTCCTGCACCGCCCCGGCGAAGATCACTCCGGCGACGATCCACAGGGTGCCGGGCAGATACCCCATCTGGGCCGCGAGGACCGGCCCCACCAGCGGCCCGGCGCCCGCGATGGCGGCGAAGTGGTGGCCGAGGAGCACCCGGCGGTCGGTCGGCTGGAAGTCGACACCGTCATCGAGGCGTTCGGCGGGAGTGGCCCGCCGGTCGTCCGGCTTCAGCACGCGCCGGACGATGAAGCGGGAGTAGAAGCGGTAGGCGATGGCGTACGAGCCGAGGGCGGCCATCACCAGCCAGACCGCGGAGATCTCCTCGCCCCTGGCCAGCGCGAGAACGCCCCAGCCGACCGCGCCGACCAGTGCCACAGCGGCCCAGAGCAAGGCCGAGCGCGGTGTCAGCGGTGTCATACGGGAGGGACCGGACGGCGTGGACGGCGGGCCTTCCGGCGCCGGGTGAGCGGATTCGGGCATGGCTGATGCGGGCATGGCGGCTCCTCACCTTGACGGTGGTGGGTGATGGCTGTCGCGCGACGGGTGCGCGCGGTTCAGCGGAAGTGATGTCGGTGGCCGGCCGACCCGGTCAGGGGTCGCGGCCTTCCCTCCTGGTCAGCGCGTAGGCGGCGAGCAGGCAGAGCCCGCTCCCCGGCACCCACGCGAGCTGGTACCAGTAGAAGAACGGCGTCCCGGCCAGATCCGGGCTCGCACCGGAGTACCAGGGGACCCACAGCAGCCCCGCCGCGGGCGCGAGCAGCAGCACGGCGACGGCGACGTACCGTAGCCGCTGGTGTCCGGTCCGTGCCATGACCTGCGCTCCCTTCCCGCTCGTTGTGGGTCTGTGCAAGAGTTGCCCACCCGCCGGAAACGGTTGACACCGAATTTCCATCAGATTTCCCGCCGGTTCCCTGTCCACCGAACCTGCCGGCCGCGCAACTCTCCGGCGAGGGCTTCAGGCACACCAAGGACGGTGACCCATGGCGGACAGCGCCATGACCGCGACGTTCCTCGCCGTGATCGGCGGGGCGTCGCTGCTCGCCGTGACCGCGCGCCGCCTGCGCCCCAGCGACCGCCTGCCCTCCCTGGAGGGCTGGGCACTGGCCGACCGCAGCCTCGGCCCGGTGTGGACCTGGCTGCTGCTCGGCGGCACGATCTTCACCGCGTACACCTTCACCGCCGTGCCCGGACTGGCGTACGGCAACGGGGCGCCGGCCTTCTTCGCCGTGCCGTACACGGTGATCGTCTGCCCGCTCGCGTTCGTCCTGCTGACCCGGCTGTGGGCGGTGGCACGGCGGCACGGGTACATCACCGCGGCCGACTTCGTACGCGGGCGGTACGGCTCGCCGCCGCTGGCGCTGGTGGTCGCGCTGACCGGGATCCTCGCGACGATGCCCTATCTGGCGCTCCAACTCCTGGGTATACGCGCCGTGTTGACCGCCGGGGGCCTCTATCCGCAGGGCGCTGCCGGGGATCTCGTCATGGTGGCCCTGTTCGCGGGGCTCGCGGTGGCGACCTACCGGCACGGACTGCGCGCACCGGCCGTCATCTCGGCGCTCAAGGCGGTGGCCGTCTTCGTGTCGCTGGGCGCCGTCTGCTGGCTGGTCCTCGACCGGTTCGGCGGGCCCGGGCCCGTCTTCGACGGGGCGGCGCGCCGCCTCGGCGGCACGGACGCCGCCCACTCGCCGCTGCTCCTGTCCCCCGCCCAGCAGCCGGCGTACGCCACTCTCGCCCTGGGCTCCGCACTGGCCCTGCTCGTGTACCCGCATGTGCTCACCGCCGGTTTCGCGGCCGACGGCACCCGCACCGTCCGTAAGGTCACCGTCTCGCTGCCCGCGTGGACGGGCCTGCTGGCGCTCTTCGGCTTCCTCGGCATCGCGGCCCTGGCGGCGGGGGTACGGGCACCGGAGGGCGGGGCCGAGGCGGCCGTGCCGATGCTGGTCGACCGGCTGATGCCGGGCCCGCTGGCCGGGCTGGTGTTCGGCGCGATCACCGTGGGCGCGCTGGTCCCGGCCGCGGTGATGTCGATCGCCGCCGCCACCAGCTTCGTACGCAATGTGTACGTCGAGTACGTGCATCCGACGGCCACGCCCAAGCGGCAGGTGCGCATCGCCAAGGCGGTGTCGCTCACCGCGAAGGTGGGGGCCGTCGCGTTCGTGTTCGGACTGCGCGACCAGGACGCCGTCAATCTCCAGCTCCTCGGCGGGGTCTGGATCCTGCAGATCTTCCCGGCGGTCGCCGTCGGCCTGTTCACCGGCCGGCTGCATCCGCGCGCACTGCTCGCCGGATGGGCCACCGGTATGGCGGCGGGAACGTTCATGGTGGTGCGCGAGGGCTTCTCGTCCATCGTGCCCTTCGGTCCCGCCGACCAGCCCCTGCAGATCTACGCCGGGCTCGCCGCCCTCCTCCTCAATCTGGCCGTCGCCGTGCTCGGCACCGCGGCCCTCGAACGTCTCGGCGTCCCGCGCGGCGCCGACGCGACCGACCTGCCGTCCCGCCTGACCGTCAGGCGGCGCCCCGAGACGGGAGCGAACAACCCGTGAGACGCAGACAGCACACACCGATGCCGGTGATGCCACCGTTGGCCGCGGCCATGGCCGATCCGGCCGTCACCGCACCGCCGCCCGTTCCACGGCCCGCCGCCCCGAGCGAGGTTCTCGCTCCCGTGGCGGGCGATCCGGCCGAGGCCGAACGGGAGGCCGCTCTCGCCGGCCTCTTCGAGCTGCACTACGCCTCGATGCTTCGGCTGGCCGTCCTGCTCGGCGCGGACGACCCGGAGAACGTGGTGGCCGAGGCCTACTACCAGCTCTACCGGAAGTGGCGGCGGCTGCGCGAGACCGCGGCGGCGGAGGCGTATCTGCGCTCCACCGTGTGCAATCTGACCCGGATGCGCATACGCCACCTCCAGGTGGCCCGCAGACATGTGGAGAACCCGCCCCTGCCGGACGACTCGGTCGCCTCCGCCGAGAGCACCGCTCTGCTCCACGACGACCAGCGCGTACTGATCGGCGCCCTCCAGCAGTTGCCCGCCCGGCAGCGCGAGGCGCTCGTCCTTCGTCACTGGCTCGGCCTCAAGGAGAGCGAGATCGCCGCCGCGATGGGGATCTCCTGCGGATCGGTCAAGACACACACCGCACGCGGCATCGCCGCTCTGACCCAGGCGATGGAGGCACGGCGATGAACGACACCAGCCCGGACCGGGCCGACGAGAACCTCACGGAACGGGACGTCAGGGAACAGGAAGTCCCGGAGCCGCATCTCACAGAACAGGACCGCACGGAACGGGAGTTGCGCGCCGCCCTGGAAACGCTGGCCGGCGGAGTGAGCGCCGCTCCGTCCCCCGACGCCTACCGCACGGCACGCGGCGACTGGCTGCGACGGGAGAGACGCCGCCGGCTCGTCCTCGCCGTGCTGATCGCCGTCGTCTTCGCCCTCGCCGTACTGATCGGCCTGTGGGTCCTCAACCACGCCCCGTCCGACCCCGGGGTCATCTTCTCGGGCACCCGGAACGCCGTCGTCCCCGGCGTGGTCCCGGGTGTCTCGCCCTGAGCGTCGCTCTTGCCCGAGCATCGCCCTTGCCCCGATCACCGACACCACCCACACGTTCACGCGCCGGCCTGGCCTGGACGGAGTCGCCGGCAACCACCCGGCGCCCGCCACTGCCAATGCCTCCGCCGCACCGGTACGCGACACCCGCCCGCCGATCCCGTACCTGACCTGCCATCAACTCACTGCACTCGCCGAAAGCCTGCGGCCAGGCACGGCCACCGTCCGGCCGACAGCACGGGGGCGCCGGGGCCGTCGTGGTCACGAGGTTCTCCGCGCCCGTGCCGTCCAGCTCAGTGCGGCGGCTCTGGCCAGGTGCAGGTGTGCGCGTTCCTCGGGAAGTCCCGGCCCGCACATGCGGACGTGGTGGAGATGCAGCAGGTCCGGGAGCACCTCCTGCGGGGGCAGCGTCCCCGCGCTCTCCAGCGCGCCGCGGTAGGCGTGCAGCGCGGCGCGGCGTGCGGACCAGCTCGCGGTGACGCGCGCGTCCGGCACCGGGGTGCCGGGGGCCCGGGACGTGAGGAGGCCGGCCGTCAGGGCGATGGTCTGGTCGTAGACCGCTCGGCTCGGGGCGCTCCTGTCCGTGTGGGTGTGCCCGACCAGCCACCGCATCGCCTTCGTGGCGTCGCCGAGCAGGCCGACGGCGATGTCCACCATGCTCGCGGCGGTCACCGCGCGAGCGTCGGGAGCGTCCCGGCCGGCCTGCGCGGACAACTGGGCCAGGACGGCTGCCGAGTCGGCGGCGAAGTACTCCTCGGCCGCTTCCATCGCCGCGGGGCCACCGAAGCGCGCGGTCTGCGGGTAGTAGGTCTCCAGGCTCGCGTGGGTGATCAGGCCCGCGTGCCGAAGCCGCCTGGTCCACTCGCCGATCTGCCCGACAGTGGTGCCGAGTGAACCGGGCGCGCAGGCCAGACGGAGACGTAGGTGATCCTCGGGATCACGGTGTCGGACGAACCACCAGCGAGGCTCTCCCAACTCCCCCAGCAGGGACGGCAGATGCCGGGTCAGGAGCGGATCCTGACGGTCGCGGTACCCGTGCAGCCCGATGGAGAGCAGGTTTCCGCAGCCGGGCAGCCGGCCGTCCTCCCGACCGACGACGTCGCCCGTTCCACGGACCGGTGTACGGGTCTGCTCCACAGCGGCCAGGGGTATGACGATCTCGTGGGCGCGCCCACCGGTCCAGCCCAGGTCCCCGGGCTCCGGTGCGGCACGCAGCAGTGCCCTGCCGTCACGCTCCACGTGGGTACGGAGCAGGACCCGGTGCGAGGGCTCCGCCAGGTCCAGGTTCATGCGCCGGTCTCCGTCGCCCAGGTAGACGTGCTCGGGCAGGAGAACATCGCGGCGCCACTCGGCCAGGGCCTCGTCCCACTGCGGCCACGGCGTCCGCGCGCCGGGCAGGTCGTCCTCGCCGAGTGTCCAGCGGGCCGGGGACAGTACGGTGCGCCCGTAGCGCAGTGCGGGCAGGAACGGCAGGCTGGAAACGGCGGCGCCCCACGAGAACCCGGTGCACGGGACGGCCAGTGCCACCGGTGCCTCCACCAGGAACCGCGCCAGCGGATGGGTGTGGTGGGTCAGGTCCACCGCGTTCAGGAGCATCGTGTGCACCGGGCGGCGGCGGGAGAGCGAGACCAGGTGCAACCGCTCGGTATCGGCGGTCACCGCCAGGTCCGTCACGGGCAGCCGGTCCCTGTCCGGGCCGTGGTAGTCGCCCAGGGGGATCACCAGCTCCGCGACCTGCGGGGTGTGCGCGACGTTCGCCGAGCGTATGTACAGCGGGGTGGTACTGATCTGCGCGATCAGCGCGTCCTGTGGCACGCCCGGCAGGCCGGCGTACGAGTCGATCATCCGGCGGCGGTCGTCGGCGTCGAACAGGTGGAGGAAACGCCCGGTGGCCGTTCCCGCCGCACGGGCCACCCCGACGACGTGCAGCGTGAACTCCCCCTGTTCCAGGGCGGACAGGCTCGCGGCGTGGATCCGGAAGGTCATCTCGGTGCTCGGCTGGACGGGCCTGCCGGGATCCGCCACCGCCAGTTCGTCGATCGCGGCATCATCTAGTCGGACCTGGCGGCGGCGCCTCGTCGCGGCGGTGTACGCGAGCGCCAGCAGCCGGCTGTCACGGGCGGTCAGCGTCGGGCCCGTCGGCGCGGCTGGGGACCCGAGGTAGCCGGACGGGTAGCCGAGGAGGTCGACGGCGTCCAGGACGGGTACCACCGCTCCCGGGCCGTAGCGGTCGAGGAAGCGGTCGTGCCAGGCAGCCCACCCGGGGCTCAGCACCGCCCGCGGCGCGAGGCGCGTGAGCACCGCGGCGGCCGACGCCACTTCCTCGGCGACCGCCTCCGGGATCACCAGGTCCCAGTCCAGCCGCAGGTCGAGGGCGAGCGCGGGTTTCGCGGCGGGACACAGCCGTGTCATCGCGGCCGTCACTCGCGCGCGTTCGGCGCGGACGCCCGCGGGGGCGACGGTCGCGTCGTCGTGCCGTGCGAGTCCCGCCGCGACCTCGCGCAACTCGGCGGCTTCGGCCGCGGGCAGATGCTGTACGTGTCCCAGCAGGGCGGCGATCGGGTCGGAGGCCATGACCGCGGGACGCAGACTGGTGATCAGGAATCGCTGTCGTACCAGGTTCGCGAGCAGGTTCTCGATCGCGGTGGGCGAGGCGGCCGGGAAACCGGCGGCGAGCTTTTCGGCGAGAACCGTCCACAGGACCGGCGTCCGTGCTCCGTCCATGGCCGTCCGGACCGGCCCGGTGGCGCGAATCCCCACGTGCACGGGGTCGCCGTCGATCGCACTGCTTGAGCGGTGCTCGATCATCAGGCGTCCGTCGCGCTCGAACGCGAGGCTGGAGGCGAGCAGCGTCAGACGGGGTCGGAGCTCACGGTGTTCCTCCAGCCGGTCGACAAGAGCCGCGGTCCATGCCGCGTCCGGTCGGGTGACCGCCCGGTGCGCGGTGCCCGCACGCAGGACGGGAACAGCCGCTGTGCGGGCGGCCTCGACACCGGCGAACAGACCGAACGGAGTGGCACGTGAGCGGGCGCGCAGCAGGTAGCGCACCACCGACAGCACCGCGCGCCGCGCGGCGAGGTCCGGCACCGGCTCGCCGACGCACAGCTGCCGCACCCGTCTCGCCAGGTCGGGGCTGGAGAACTCGACCGCGGTGGCGAAGTCGGTTGCCTGCCAGATCTGTTGGAGCCACGCCCGCCACGACTCCTGGTGCGCGGACGGGCCGGTCAGGTCCGGCCAGACCATCGGGTGGCCCGGACTCAGGACCGCCGCCCGAACCACAGCCGCATCAACATGGCGGTACAAGCGGTACAAACGACCCTCCAGCAGCACAACGGCGTCGTCCTCCATTCTTCCGAACTTCCCCGGCGCCGAGGGCGATTATGAGTCATGGTCATTGGTACGGCCGCCGCGCCACCCCCGTGCCGAACAGGCCCCATGAGCACCTGGCCCGGCTGAATACCGTCCGGAGAAATCGACGGTGCAGGGACTGTTGACGCACGTGCGGTCTGGCTAACGTGGGCGCCACGCACGGCAAGCGGCACATTCCCATCATGTTTGCGAAGGGGAGAAAATCATGACTGCTGTATCTCCTGAGAAACTCGCCGATGAGGAATTCGGTGAGCTCGACGAACTCCAGGTGATCGATTCCAGCGAGCTGAAGCTCGGTGCGGCCTATCACACGTACACCTACATCGCGGCGGAGAGCACGGAGGACATCCCCGACTAGGACGTCGGGGGGCCGAGGCAACTCTCCGACGGACGGGACCGGTGGGACGAGGAGGTGGGTCGTGCCGTCCAGCAAGTCGGCGGACCCTTCCCGCACCGACGTCCTGTTGATCTTTCCGCCGCAGACCGAGGCCAGGTTCTTCCCGTATCTGAGCCTGCCCTACCTGACCGGCCACCTGCGCCGCCGGGGCCGGCGGGTCCACCAGGCCGACTTGAACATCGCCGTGCTCCACGAGCTGCTGCGATGTCCCGCGCTGCTGGACGACGCGGTCCGCGCCCAGGACACGGGCGACGACGGTACGGCCATGAGCGACTGGTACCGCCGGGCGGTGGCCGATGTCTTCGCCGGGCACATCGGCGAGCTGCGTGCCCATGTCCTGCACAAGGAGTCAGCCGGCGAGCTGGGCCCCGACCGCGCGGTCCGGCTCGCCACCCTGGCCTTGGAACTGCTGGTCCGCGACACCTTCCTGGTGCGGACCTGGGAGGACCTCGACCGGCTCGACGAGGCCGTACGCCGGGCCGCGGACCGGCCGCCCGCCGCGTCGGGCGTACCGGTCGGGTCGCTGCACCGTCTGGTGACCGGGCTGCTCGGCCGGCATCGCCCCCGGGTGGTCGGCCTGTCCGTGGCGTTCTTCAGCCAGCTCGCGCCCGCGCTGCTGATCGCCGCCTGGATCCGGCGGCTGTCGCCGGACACCCGGATCTGCCTGGGCGGCCAGCAGGTGATGCTCCGTCACGACAGCCTCTCCCGGCTGCCCGGAGTCCGGGAAACGGTCGACGCCCTGTGCCCGACCGCCGGGGAACAGCCGCTCGAACGCTGGCTGGACGCGCTGGACGGAACGGTTCCGCTCGACGCCGTGCCCGGCATGACCTGGCTGCCACGTTCCGGGGCCGGGCAGCGCACGGGGCCCGCAGTGACCCTGCGCTTCCGTGACCTCGGACCACCCGACTTCGACGGGCTGCCGTTCCGCTCCTATCTCAACGACGCCCTGGAACTCGCGATCGTCTCGTGCGTCGGCTGCTACTGGGGGCGGTGCGCGTTCTGCTCGTACGGCAACCGGTCGCTCCCGCAAGGCCGTTACCAGCAGGGCACCGCGTCCCAGATCGCCGACGCCGTGGAGGCCGTGGTCCGCGCCACGGGCACCCGGTACGTGTCGGTCGCGGACGAGAACACCAACCTGCGGCTGATCCTGAAGGCTATGCGCGCGGCACGCGAACGCGGCATACGGGTCCGGTTCGGCCTGCGCAGCCGGCTGGAGACCGCCCTGACCGACCCGGGGTTCTGCCACGAACTCGCCGAGGTCGGCTGCGCGATGATCTCGGTCGGCTACGAGGGGACCTCGCAGCGCCTGCTGGACCGCATGGAGCGGGGCGTGCGCGCGGCCGACTACCAGCGGATCCTCGACAACCTCGACGCGGCGGGCATCACCGTCCGGTTCACCGTGATGGGCCAGGTCCTGGACGAGACGCCGGACGAGTTCGAGGCATCGCTGCGCTTCCTCGTCGACAACGAGCGGCGGATCGGCATCGACGCGCTGGAGCTGATGGTGGCGGAGCCCGGCAGCAGACTCGTGGGCAGCCCGGAGGACTACGGCCTCGCCCTCGACACCTCCGACCGCCTCGCCGGCAACCCCGAGCTCAGCTACCTGGCCGGCCGGGTCGGCCACCCGCTGGCCGTCCACGGCGGCCCGTCGCGCACCGAGGCACTGGACCGGCTGGTGCGGATCTTCCACACCGTCAGACCGGGCCGTACGAACGGTCCGGCACCCTCGCCCCCCGCCCCGAACGGCAGTCGCACACACGTCGTCGCGGCCCTGCGCCCCCACACGTGGGTACGCACCGTGCCCGCGTACGCCGACGACCGCACGGCGGACCGCGTCACCCTCGCCGACCTCGTCCGGGAGCGGTTCTACGCGCTCCCCCGCGCCGACGTGGAACAGCGCGCCGACGGCCTGCTCACGGCCCGCACCGCCCGCGGCGGCCGACTGCTGGCCAGCCTGGCCGACGCGGCGGCGGGCACCCCCGACCCGGCACATGCAGCCGACCCGGCCCCCTCAGCCAGGAGCACGTCATGACCCAACCGCCGCGCACCGCACCTGGCGGCGCCCCAACCGTCACCGCCACCGAAGCCCCGCGCCGGATGGGCCTGGGGGTCCTGATGGACATGCCGTGGGGCGGCGGACGCCTCGGCAGGCGCGGGATCGGATTCGTGGAATGCGACGACGGCGGCGGAGACCTCACCGACCGGGTCCGCGCCTTCCTGCACCGCCACGGCGGCGACTTCGCCTACTCGGCCCTCGCGTTCCAGCCGCGCTCGCGCGCCCGCGTACGAACGGCCGACTACGTGCGCGCGTACGACCGCTTCTTCGAGGCGGTGCCCGCCGGTACGGCCCGCGCCTTCCACCAGACCGAGCTGAACATGGGCACACCCGAGCGCTACGACCGCCGCCCGGCCGCCGAGTTCACCAACGAACTGTCCGCCCGCTACGGCTTCTCCTGGGTGGTCGAGGACCTGGGCATCTGGAGCCTGCGCGGCATACCGATGCCCTATCCGCTCCCGCCGCCGCTGACCGAGCCGGGCCTGGAGATCGCCACCCGGAACGTGGCGGAGGCGGCCCGGCTGCTCGATCCGCCGCTGCATGTCGAGTTCCCCGGCTTCACCGAGGGCGGCTCGTTCGTGCTGGGGCACATGGACGCCTTCGCGTACTTCGCCCGGCTGGCGGAGGACGCCGACGTGTGGGTGACGCTCGATGTCGGCCATCTGCTCAGCTACCAGTGGCTGAGAGGACGTACCGGAAGCAGCATGTACGACGGGATCGAGGCCCTGCCCCTCGCCCGTTGCCGCGAACTGCACCTGTCGGGCTGCCAGATCGTGGGAGGCAGGTTCCGCGACCTGCACCACGGCGTCCTGCTGGACGAGCAGTTGGAGCTCACCGAGTATCTGCTGCCGCGCTGTCCGAACCTTCTCGGGGTGTCCTACGAGGACCCGATGTACCGGGAGGACGGACAGCTCGTCGACAAGTCCCGGCGGAACTACGCGCGGCTGCGGGACCTGGTCGCCGACTGGCAGCGCGGGGAGGCCGCGTGACCACGGTGGAGCCGGGCGCGTCGCTGGACGGCGAGCGGCTGACCGACCTGCTCATGCGCCTTCTGCTGGACGCGGACCTGCGGGCCCGGCTCGCATCCGAGGGCGCCGGTGCCGTGGCGGCGGACCCCGGCGAGCTGGAGTGCCTGGCCTCCGTCGACCTGGCCGAACTGGACACCACCGCACGGAGGTTGCGCTCCCAGGTCTGGCGGCCCGGCAGCGGTGGCAGCCTCGCGACCACGTTCCCGCGCAGCCTGCGGCTGCTCCAGGACGCCGGTGCCACGGAGTCCGGCCTGCTCACCGGTTTCCTCGCCTCACCGTACTTCGGCCGGTTCCGGCTGATCCCGTACACCGCTCCCGGGTTGTCGGCGGAGGAGGCGTTCGCGTCCTACCTGCTGGACGGCGCCGGGGCGGGGCCGCTGCGCGACACCGTGACCCACGAGCTGATGATCGCCCTGTTCACCGCGCTGACGTGCGAGCAGCCGCTGTCGTTCGTGATCGAGGCGGAGGGAATCGTCCCCACCGACCGGGGCCACGCGGCCGTGCGTGCGTACACGGCGGCGTCCGTGGCCGCCTGGGGAACCGCTCCGGACGGGCGTCCTGGCGTCGAGGACACCGAGCACGCGGGAGCAGTGCAGTACGCGTACTTCACCACGTCCGCCGGGCTGGCTCACGGCGTGGTGTCCGGGCGGGTGGCGGCGGCCTTCGAGGCCGAACCGTCGGACCGGCGCGAGACCGCGCGGCGGGCGCTGGCCCGCCGTGGACTGTGGTGACGGGGAGAGGAACCGCCTTGCACATCGTGTTGGTGGACATGCCGTGGTCGTCGCTGGACGCGCCGTCCCTCGCGCTCGGCATTCTCAAACGCCGCATCCTCGACGTCTTCCCCGACGGCGCCGCGGACGTCGAAGTGGTGCACGCCAACCTCGACTTCGCCGACTGGGTGTCCGCTCGTACGGAATACGGCTTCGAGGAGTACGAGTTCTGCTCGACCTCGTACTTCTCCGGACACAGCGAGTGGATCTTCTCGGCCGCGCTCAACGACCAACCCCGTTGGCGGGTGGCCGAGTTCACGGAACACTTCGGCGAGAAGATGCCGGAGCACATGCTGGCCAAGGCGCGCGAACTGCACGAACTCGCACCGCTGTTCGTCCGGGAGACCGCCGCCAAGATCGCTGCCACGGCGCCGGACGTGGTCGGCTTCACCACCACGTTCGCGCAGAACGCGGCGGCCCTGGCCGCGGCCCGCGTGGTCAAGGAACTGGCACCCGACACCACCACCGTCTTCGGCGGCGCGAACTGCGACGGCCCGCAGGGCGCCGCGCTGCACCGCAACTTCGAGTACGTCGACTTCGTGGTGCGCGGTGAGGGCGAGATCGCGTTCCCGCGCCTGCTCGCCGCGCTCCGCGACGGCGACGCCGACGACCTCGCCGCCATCCCCGGCCTGTGCCGCCGCGATGCGCGGGGCCGGTCCCTGGCCCATCCCATGAACGCCGCCCCGCTGCCCCCGGGAGCACTGGTCACCCCGGACTACGGCGACTACTTCGAGCGGCACGCGGGGTCCACCGCGGGCGGCTGGGTGGAGCCGCGGCTGGTGGTGGAGGCCTCACGCGGCTGCTGGTGGGGCGAGAAGCACCACTGCACCTTCTGCGGTCTCAACGGCTCGTTCATGGAGTTCCGCAGCAAGGACCCGAGGCGGTTCGTGGACGAGATCCTCGGCCTGGTCGAACGCCACCGCGTGCTCGACGTGTGGGTCACCGACAACATCCTCGACATGGCCTACCTCAACTCCATGGCCCCGCTCCTCCAGGAGAGCGGGTACGACCTGCGCCTGTGCTACGAGATCAAGTCGAACCTGCGGCGCGAGCAGCTGGCGACCCTGTTCGCGGCCGGAGTCAGCTACGTGCAGCCCGGCGTGGAGAGCCTCAGCAGCCGGGTGCTGAAACTGATGGACAAGGGGGTGACCGGCTGTCAGAACGTACGGCTGCTGCGGGACGCGGAGACCGTCGGGATCAACCTCAGCTGGAACTACCTCTACGGCTTCCCCGGGGAGACGGAACAGGACTACGACGAGATCGTCGACCAGCTGCCCGCACTGCACCATCTCGGACCGCCGGCCAACTCCACCCGCCTGAAGGTCGAACGGTTCAGCCCCTACTTCGACCGGCCGGAACTGGGCTTCGGCGAGCTGCGGCCCGCCTCGCACTACCAGCACATCTACGACCTGCCGGAGGCCGAACTCGCCGACCTGGTCTACATCTTCGACTCACCGAACCGGGGCATCGCCGGCAGCTGCCTGGACCGGCTGCGCACGGCCGTCGCCGACTGGACGGGCGCGTACCCGCGCAGCCGCCTGACCCACTGCGACCTCGGCGGGCACATCGTCCTGGTCGACACCCGGCCGGACTTCTCCTGGCGGCTGCTCGACCTCACGGACCCGTTCGAGGTGACGGTGTTCCGGCTGCTCGACGCGCCGCACAGCCTGTCGGCGCTGGTGCGCAAGGCGGCTGCCCGGTGTGCGGAAGCGCGGGAGTCGGCCGGGGAGGTGACGGAGGAGCGCGTCACCGACCTGCTGGCGCACTGGCGCGACCTCGGCCTGGTCTTCGCCGAGGGCGGTCACTACGTGCAGGTCGCACCCGCCGTGGCCAACCAGGACCTGCTGCGGCTCGACGGCGCCGGACTGCACGGGGACGGCACGTCGCTGGTCCCCGCCCTGGCGGCCCCGGCCGGAGGAGACACCCGGTGAAGCCGGAACTGACCCTGTGGAAGGACCGCGATCCGGCGGCCATGCTCCTGCCCGGCATTCACTGCGGCACCCTCGACGGGCCACCGGACGACCCGGTGGACGCCGTCGCACGACTCGCCTCCTCCGGCGTCCAGTTCGTCCAGGTGCGCGAGCCCGTGGACCTCACCGATCCGGACGGCGCGTCCGCGGTCGCGGTGCTCCTCCTCGTCCGGGAACTCACCAGCCACGGCATCGCGGTGGACTGGACCCTGCGCATGGCCGACCCGGCCCAGTGGCGGGCGCTCAGCCATCTGCACCCTCCGGCAGGCGTCTTCCGCGGCTCCACGGGAGAGGAGAACGAAGAACCTGTGGTCGCCGCGTGGCGCGGCTCGTTCCACATCGCGAAGTGCGGCTACCGCCGTGGCCCCGGTTTCCTGGAGATCCGCGACCACCGTTGGGACTCCTTCCGGCGCCTGGTCGTCAACGCTCCCCGGAGCGCGGCGTTCCAGGGCCTGCTGGACGGCGTCCCGGCGGTCGCGTCGGCGTCGGCGGAGCGGGTCCTGGAGCGTCACCTGCGCGAGAACCTGCTCCATCGCGTCGGGCGCTACTTGTGGTGGACGCCGTACCGTCTACGACGCTGGCCGCTCAGCACGACGATCCCGTAGGAACCTCTCGACCCACCGTTCCGTCAACTCGTCGGTCTGGCGCCTGATCCCAGGAGCCGGTACCGAGGCGGGCGCGCCGACACCGAGGAAGTCCAGGCAGCCCAGCACGCCTGCCTCGTAGTCGGCGACCATGTCCTCGTAGACGACGGTATGCGGGGTGACGCCGTGCCGGCCGAAGTAGTCCTCCCAGACCGACGCGTCGCGGTCGAGGAGCCGCAGACGCCGGCGGATCTCCTCATGGCTGTAGCGGGGAGCGGCGCGCGTCCTCCCCTCGGGCAGAAAGGTCCCGTCCAGGATCCATACGCCGGTCTGCTCGGCCATGGTGTACGACACGGCCTGCCGCACCCGGTCCCTGCGCTGGATCCAGATGTACCGGGGCGCCTGGAGGATGTCGTACGGGTCGACCTCCAGGCTCCCGAGGTGCCCCGCGTGGATCCGTAGCCCGAACACGCCGTTGGGGCTGGTCCGGCATGTCATCAGCTGCCGCACATAGCTCGCCGCCAGCTCCTGCGGATCGCCGGAGTCGAATCCCCACCGCTCGAAGTAGTCCAGCACGAAGGGGTCGGCGAAGTAGTCCTCGGCGAAGCCGGCCAGCCCGGTGTGCCACAGGGCGCGGGCGAGCATGTTGCTGCCGCACCGGGGGGTCGACGCGAGCACGTAGCGGACCGGCGGCAGACCGGTGAAGGGAGGGAAGTCGAACTCCGGGCCGTTGGTCCGATAGCGCAGCACCATGAGAACACCTTCGCGCCCGGCACCAGCGGTTGTCACCGGCTCCGTCGCGTTCCGGACAACGTCCCGGGCGAGCGGACCTCGCCGCCACCACACGGACGCCGAAGGAGCCGCCGCCGCGCTCCACCCGCGCACATCGGTCCCGGGAAACAGCCCGGTGACCGAGGAGGGCCGTAGTGCCGAACATGTTCGCCGCCAACGCCCTGTCCGCGGTCCGGTCCGGCCCGGTCCCGCCCAAAACCCGGTTGCCCGGCCGGAACACCGCTGAGAGAGTCATGGTCATGTCTGCCTTCTCCGCGTACGACGGAACCGAGCTGGCCTGCCGTGAACTCGGGGAGGGACTGCCGCTGGTCTGTCTGCCCGGCGGGCCGATGCGGGACTCCGGCTATCTCGGGAACCTCGGCGGTCTGTCCGCACACCGGCGCCTGATCATGCTCGATCTCCGGGGCACCGGCCGGTCGGCGGTGCCGGCGGACCCGGCGTCCTACCGCTGCGACCGCCTCGTCGACGACGTCGAGGCCCTGCGCGAGCACCTCGGCCTGGACCGGCTGGACCTGCTCGGTCACTCCGCCGGCACCAACCTGGCCGTGCTGTACGCGGCCCGGCACCCCGAACGCGTCGGCAGGCTCGCGCTGATCACCCCCAGCGTGGGGGCCCTCGGCGTCACCGTCACCGGCGGGATGCGCATCGGGACGGCACGGTTGCGACAGGGCGAGCCGTGGTTCCCGGAGGCGTTCGCGGCCCTGGAGGCTGTCGTCGCCGGCCGGGCCGGTGCCGACGCCTTCCAGACCATCGCCCCTTTCTGGTACGGCCGTTGGGACGAGACCACCCGCGCCCACCGGGCGGCCGAGGACGGGCAGCGCAACGACGAGGTCGCTGCGGCCTTCACCGCCGAGGGAGCCTTCGACCCGGCCGGCACGCGGACGGCCCTCGCCCGTCTCGCCTCACCGGTCCTCGTGCTGGCCGGGGAGGTCGACGTCAACTCCCCACCGCCGGCGATGTCCGAGCTCTCGGGACTGTTCCCGCACTCCGAACTGGTCGTCCAGCCCGGCGCCGGACACTTCCCGTGGCTCGACGACGCGAAGCAGTTCACGGCAACCACCGAGGCGTTCCTGAGCCAGGGAACCGACTCGGCCACCTCGATCCCACAACGGAGACTGCTTTGATGGAGACCGCGCGCTTCGTGGAAATCCTGGACGTGGAGGGCCAGTTGCTGGCCGACGCCGCCGAGGGGGCGGGGACCGACGCCAAGGTGCCGACCTGTCCGGACTGGCAGGTGCGCGACCTGGTGCGGCATGTGGGCTCGGTCCACCGCTGGGCGACGTCGTACGTCGCCGAGGGCCACACCTCGCCCCAGCGTCTCGGCGACCGGCCCGACCTCGACGGCAGCGACCTGCTGACCTGGTTCCGGGAGGGCCATCGGACCCTCGTCGACACCCTCGCCTCAGCTCCGCCCGACGTCGAGTGCTGGAGTTTCATGGCCGCCCCCACACCGCTCGCGTTCTGGGCCCGGCGGCAGGCTCATGAGACCGCCGTCCACCGGGTGGACGCCCAGTCCGCCCTCGGCACCGCGCCCTCCCCGCTCGCCCCGGACTTCGCCATCGACGGCATCGACGAACTGCTGCTCGGTTTCCACGCCCGCGCCAAGAGCCGGGTCCGCACGGACATGCCCCGGGTACTGCGGGTGCGGGCGACGGACAGGGACGACGCGGTGTGGACCGTACGGCTGTCGTCGGAACCGCCGGCGGCCGAGCGCACCACGGACCGGGCCGATCGGGCCGGCCGGTCGGCCCGGGAAGCCGACTGCGAGGTGACAGGCTCCGCCGCCGCCCTCTACCTGGCGCTGTGGAACCGGCAGCCGTTCCCCGGAGTGAGCGGTGATCCCGCACTCGCCGCCCTGTGGCAGGAGAAGTCCGCCGTCTGAATCCGACCTCTCGTTCCGATCGCGCCGCACTGGTCGCGTTGCCCCGGTCGCGTTGTCCCGGTCACCTCTTTTGCGGCACAAGCATTACATGCACTTGCATTCGATGCATGCGCATGTACTGTCTCTGTCATGACCTCTCCGCTCTACACCCCGGCGACCGACGGACGCTGGACTCCCCGACTGTGGGGCACCCTGCTGGTGCTCTGCGCCGCGATGTTCCTGGACGCGCTGGACGTGTCGATGGTCGGTGTCGCACTGCCGTCCATCGGCTCCGAACTCGACCTCTCCACCTCGACACTGCAATGGATCGTCAGCGGCTACATCCTGGGATACGGCGGACTCCTGCTCCTCGGCGGCAGGACCGCCGACCTGCTCGGCCGCCGCGAGGTGTTCCTCGTGGCGCTCGGCGTCTTCGCGCTCGCCTCGCTGCTCGGCGGGCTCGTCGACTCGGGTCCGCTCCTGATCGCCAGCCGGTTCGTCAAGGGGCTCAGCGCAGCCTTCACCGCCCCGGCCGGCCTCTCCATCATCACCACGACGTTCGCGGAAGGCCCGTTGCGCAACCGGGCCCTGTCCATCTACACCACCTGCGCCGCCACCGGCTTCTCGATGGGCCTGGTGCTCTCCGGCCTGCTCACCGAGGCGAGTTGGCGCCTGACGATGCTGCTGCCGGCGCCGGTCGCCGTGCTCGCCCTGGTCGCCGGCCTGAAGCTGCTGCCGCGCGGCGAACGCGAGAAGGACCACAACGGCTACGACGTCCCCGGTGCGATCCTCGGCACCGCCTCGATGCTGCTGCTGGTCTTCACCGTCGTCCAGGCCCCGGAGGTCGGCTGGGCATCACCCCGCACCCTGTTGTCCTTCCTCGCGGTGGCCGTGCTCCTGACCGTCTTCGTCCGCGTCGAGCGGCGCTCCCCCGGACCGCTGATACGGCTCGGCGTGCTGCGCTCCGGCCCCCAGATCCGCGCCCAGCTCGGCGCACTGACACTCTTCGGCTCGTACGTCGGATTCCAGTTCCTGGTGACCATCTACATGCAGTCCCTGCTCGGCTGGTCGGCGCTGCACACGGCGCTCGCCTTCCTGCCCGCCGGGGCGATCGTCGCGCTGTCCGCCACGAAGATGGGCGCGATCGTCGACCGGTTCGGCACCCAGCGGCTGATCGTGGCGGGCTTCGCGTTGATGATCACCGGGTACGCGCTGTTCCTGCGCGTCAGCCTCGACCCGAGCTACGCCACCCTGATCCTGCCGTCCATGGTGCTGATCGGCGGAGCCTTCGCGCTGGTCTTCCCCTCGCTCAACATCCAGGCCACGAACGGCGTCGACGACCACGAACAGGGCATGGTCTCGGGCCTGTTGAACACCTCGGTCCAGGTGGGCGGCGCGATCTTCCTGGCCGTCGTGACGGCGGTGGTCACCGCGGGCACCCCCGAGAACCCCTCACCGCAGGCCGTCCTCGACGCCTACCGGCCAGGGCTGATCGTCGTGACGGGCATCGCCCTCGCCGGCCTGCTCGCCACGCTCCCCGGTCTGCGCACCCGGCGCCCGGGCCGGTCCGTCGTCGTGGCGAAGTCCACGCAGCAGCAGGGGGAGACCGTGACCGAACGGGTGGCGGCCCACGACTGAAAGGGCCTTTCCAGTGCCCGTGCCCGGCCGGGGTGGCTTGCCCGGCCGGGCACCGCCTGTTTGACTCGGCGGATGGACAACCACGGGGGACACATGGGGCAGGGCCGCACGCGGGACTCCCAGGCGCGCCGGGACGCCGTCACCGTGGAGATCGGATACGCCCTGTGCAGCGCCCTGTTCCTGGCAGTCGTCGTCTTCGGGGTGGTGGCCGGTCCGGCGCTTGCCTTCGAGCTGTCGGACTCCGTGCAGGGCGTCCTCGTCGCCGCGGGAGCGGTCCTGGGAGCCGCCCTGTTCACGGTGCGCGTGGTGAGCGTACTGATCCGCTTCGCCCACGAGAACGACGGCACCGGTGGGACTCAGCCGAGCCAGCCCGGCCGCACCAACCCCGACTCGTAGGCCAGCACGACCAGTTGGGCCCGGTCGCGGGCACCCAGCTTCACCATCGTGCGGCTCACATGGGTCTTCGCGGTGAGCGGACTGACCACGAGGCGCCGGGCGATCTCCTCGTTGGACAGGCCCAGTCCGACCAGGGCCATCACCTCCCGCTCCCGTTCGGTGAGCGTCACGAGGGCGTCGGGGGCGGCCGGTTGCTTGGAACGGGCGGCGAACTCGCCGATGAGGCGCCGGGTGACCCCGGGGGAGAGAAGCGCGTCACCCCCGACCACCGCCCGTACCGCGCGCAGGAGTTCGTCGGGCTCGGTGTCCTTCACCAGAAAACCGGAGGCACCGCAGCGGATCGCCTCGAAGACGTACTCGTCGAGTTCGAAGGTGGTCAGCATGACCACCCTGACGTCGTTCAGCGCCACGTCACCGGTGATCCGGCGGGTCGCGGCCAGCCCGTCCAGCACGGGCATCCGGATGTCCATCAGGACTACATCGGGGCGCAGTTCTCGTACACCGCGCAGCGCCTCCGCGCCGTCCGCGGCCTCCCCGGCCACCTCGATGTCGGGCTGCGCGTCGAGCAGCGCCCTGAACCCCGCGCGGACCAACGCCTGGTCGTCGGCGAGCAGTACACGGATCACCGGTCCTCCTTCACGCTCAGGGGCAGCACGGCCAGCACCCGGAAACCGCCGTCCGCGAGCGGTCCCGCCTCGATCGTGCCGCCGAGGGCGGCGGCCCGCTCCCGCATTCCGGCCAGCCCGTTCCCGCTGCCACCCGCGTCGGCGCCGGTCGCGGGCCCGTCGTCGTCGACGCACAGCGTCAGGGCGCCGTCCGCTTCGTCGACCCGCAACCGCGCGTGCCGCGAACCGGAGTGCCGTACGACATTGGTGAGGGCCTCCTGGACGATCCGGAAGGCGGCCAGGTCCGTACCCGGCGAAAGCTTCGGGGCCGCGCCCCGCACCTCGACGGTCAGCCCCGCGCCCCCCGCCTGCTCCACCAGCTCGGGCAGCCGGTCGAGTCCCGGAGCCGGAGCGCGCGGCGCGTCCCCCGGCGTACGCAGTGCGTCGAGGACCTGCCGTACCTCCCCGAGCGCCTCCTTGCTCGCCGCCTTGATGGTGGTGAGTGCGCTGCGGGCCTGCTCGGGGTCGGAGTCGAGCAGCGCCAGACCGACCCCGGCCTGCACATTGATGACCGAAATACTGTGCGCGAGTACGTCGTGCAGCTCACGCGCGATCCGCAGCCGCTCCTCGTCGGCGCGCCGACGGGCGGCCTGGGCACGCTCGGCGCGCTCCCGGTCCCACTGTTCCCGTCGAACCCGGACCAGCTCGGCGACCGTCACTACGGCCGCCACCCAGGCGGCGACGACGATCTCCTGCCCCCAGGAGGCGGCCCGGTCACCGGACGGCGGCAGCCACCGGTACAGCCAGTGCGCGATCAGTACGTGCCCGGCCCAGAGCATTCCGACGGCCGTCCACGCCGCCCTGCGATGCCCGGCGACGACAGCGCTGAAGCAGCCCAGGGCCACGGTCAGGAAGACCGGCCCGTAGGGGTAGCCGGCGCCGAGATAGACCATGGCGGCCGTGGCCGTGCCGAAGACGACGAGCACCGGGTGCCGCTGCCGCCACAACAGCAGTGCGGAGCCGGCGATGAGCAGGAGACGCGCGAAGAAGTCCAGGTGGGCATGCTCGCCCGCCTGCTGGTCGGCGGCGAACTGCGAGCCCGCGAGCACGAACGCGGTCAGCAGGAGGGTGGAACGCCAGAGCCACCGGCCGATGCGACGGTCCGCTCCGGGCCGGCCTCCCCCGTCCTGGCGCTCCCAATGGAAGGGCCCGCGCTCCCGCGACCGGGGCGGGCCTCCCCCGCGTCCGCGCACACGCTGCTCGTCCATGTCCGACACGCTAGACGGCACTGCCCGGCGACGGCGTCCGCCGGGCGAGGTGACCACCCGTACTTCCCGGGGAGTACGAGGGCGGGGCCGCTCCCTTCTGCTCCCCTCCCCGTTCCCGCCGCTGCTCCCTATTCCTTCTCGGGGAACACCAGCCCCACCCCGTGGGCGATCCGGCCGACGGCGTACCGGAAGAACGTTTCCCGGTCCTCCACCACGCGGTTGAACTGGCCGAACAGCTCGAACCCGACCAGCCCGTACACCTGCGCCCAGGCCGCGACGAGCGCCATCGCCACCTCCGGCGGCAGGTCGGGGGCGAGGTCCGCCGTCAACCGCCCGGCCTCGGGGCGCAGTTCGTCGGGGATCGGGGTGCGTGCCACACCCACGCTCCGGTGGGCGTCGCGCACGATGCCGGTCAGCAGCAGGCCCACCCGGGAAGCGGCCGGCACGGTCGTGTCGGGCGCCTTGTAGCCGGGGACCGGCGAGCCGTAGATGAGCGCGTACTCGTGGGGATGGCCCAGCGCCCACTCGCGCACCGCTTCGCACACCGCGACCCAGCGCCGTTGCGGGCCGGTGTCCGCGGCGGCCGCGTGGGCGGCCTCGGCGGCCTCGCCCAGGGAGTCGTAGGCGTCGATGATGAGAGCGGTCAGCAGGTCGTCGCGGCTGGGGAAGTAGCGATACAGCGCGGAGGAGACCATCCCGAGCTCGCGGGCGACGGCCCGCAGCGAGAGCTTGGCGGCGCCTTCCGCCGCGAGCTGTCTGCGCGCCTCGTCCTTGATCGCCGAGGTGACCTCGATCCTGGCGCGGGCGCGGGCTCCTTGTGCGGTGCTCATGGGGGCGAGTGTTCCATGTTTTCGGAGCAGTGCACACAAACAAGAGCACCGAACAAAAAAGAGAGCAGTGCTCTTGCTTTGGATCACCGATCTCCGACAGACTGCTCTCAAGCGAGAGCAGTGCTCTCGCAAGCAGCACGACAGCGCTCCAGCACCCCCACACTCATTGATGCCAGGACCTGCCCGGTTTCCAGGAGGACACCATGCCGTCACCGTCGACCCACTACATGAAGCCCAAGGCGTTCGACAAAGCCATGAACGGGTTCATCGGCTGGCTCGCCCGCCACGGCGTGAGCCTCATGGGCACCGCCGAGCTCTCCGTGCTCGGCCGCAAGAGCGGCGAGTGGCGCCAGGTTCCCGTCAACCCGCTGCCCTACGAGGGCGGCCCGTACCTCGTCTCGGCGCGCGGCCACTCCGAATGGGTGCGGAACATGCGCGCCGCAGGCGGCGGACGGCTCAAGGTCGGCCGCCGGGTCCAGGAGTTCACCGCGGTCGAGCTGCCCGACGCGGAGAAGCCGGTCGTGCTGCGCACCTACCTCAAGAAGTGGGGCTGGGAAGTGGGCCGCTTCTTCGGCGACGTCGACGTCAACTCCACCGACGAGGAACTGCTCGCCGCCGCGCCGAAGCACCCCGTCTTCCGGATCACCGTCAAACCGTGAAGGCCCCGCCGGACACTTCCCAACGCCCAGGACCTGTCCGGCGAATGTCCAGGGCCTGTCCGAACCCTCAGGGCCGGTCGAGCGCCGTCAGGGCGCGCCCCGCCATGGGGTGGGAGCGCACCAGCTCGCCCAGTGAGGTGGAGCCGCGCGTGATGTCCCGGAAGGCGTTCCACGCGGGGCGGAACCCGGTCAGAGCGGCGTGGAACATACCGGGGCGCCGCTCGAACGCCTTCAGCATGCTCCGGCCGACGGCCATCTCCACGCCGAGCCCCGCCTTGATCGCGAACGCGTAGTTCAGGGCCTGACGACGCGTGTCCACGGCGTCGTGCGCCTCCGCGATCCGGACCGCCCACTCCCCCGCGAGCCGCCCCGAGCGCAGCGCGAACGAGATGCCCTCACGGGTCCACGGCTCCAGCAGGCCGGCCGCGTCACCGCAGACCAGCACCCGGCCGCGGGAGAGCGGCGAGTCGTCGGCGCGGCAGCGCGTCAGGTGCCCGGAGGAGATGCTCGGTTCGAAGCCGGCCAGCCCCAGCCGGGCGATGAAGTCCTCCAGGTACCGCTTGGTGGCCGCGCCCTCACCGCGCGCGGAGATCACACCGACCGTCAGTGTGTCCCCCTTGGGGAACACCCAGCCGTAACTGCCGGGCATCGGGCCCCAGTCGATGAGCACCCGCCCCTGCCAGTCCTCGGCGACGGTCTCCGGCACCGGGATCTCCGCCTCCAGGCCGAGATCCACCTGGTCGAGCTTCACCCCGACGTGTGCTCCTATCCGGCTGGCGCTGCCGTCCGCTCCCACGACGGCGCGGGCGAGGACCGTCTCACCGCCCTGGAAGACGACGGCGACCGTCCGCCGGTCCGGCACCGCCGAGCCGTGCTGCTCGACCCGCGACACCGTGACGCCCGTACGCAGTTCGGCGCCCGCCTTCTGGGCGTGCTCGACGAGCTGCTGATCGAACTCCGGCCGGTTGATGAGGCCGAACAGCATCTGCTTGGAGCGGCGGGTGCGGGTGAAGCGGCCGTTGTTGGAGAACGTGACCGCGTGCACCCGGTCCTGGAAGGGCAGTTCGAAGCCGGGGGGCAGGGAGTCCCGGGAGGGGCCGATGATCCCGCCGCCGCACGTCTTGTAGCGCGGCAGTTCCGCTTTCTCCAGCAACAGCACACTGCGGCCCGCGACCGCCGCCGCATACGCGGCCGAAGCCCCCGCGGGTCCCGCGCCCACCACAACAACGTCCCACACCTGCTGCGCCACGTCGTCCGCCGAAGAGTTCTCGCTGCTCACGATGGTCTGCTGCTCCTGATCCATCCGCCTGCCGCACCTGTTCCCCCGCATCCTACGGCGGGCGTCGCCACAGTCCGCTGTGGGAGGATCACAGGACATCTCTCGTACAACGTCGCACCCACAAGGAGCGTGCCCATGTCCTCGAATCCGGTCGCCGAGACCGTCGCCTCCCTCATGCCGAGGGCACGGGCGGAGCTCACCGAACTGGTGGCGTTCAAATCGGTGGCGGACTTCGAACAGTTCCCGAAGAGCGAGAGCGAGGCCGCCGCGAACTGGGTCGCCGACGCGCTGCGCGCCGACGGGTTCCAGGACGTGGCCCTGCTCGACACCCCGGACGGCACCCAGTCGGTGTACGGCTTCCTGCCCGGCCCCGAGGGCGCGAAGACCGTCCTCCTCTACGCCCACTACGACGTGCAGCCGCCGCTCGACGAGGCCGGCTGGGAGACCCCGCCGTTCGAGCTGACCGAGCGCGACGGCCGGTGGTACGGGCGCGGCGCCGCCGACTGCAAGGGCGGCCTCATCATGCATCTGCTCGCGCTGCGCGCCCTCAGGGCGAACGGTGGCGTGCCGGTCAACGTCAAGGTGATCGCCGAGGGTTCGGAGGAGATGGGCACGGGCGGTCTGCAGCGGTACGCCGAGGACCACCCCGAGTTGCTGGCGGCCGACTCGATCGTCATCGGCGACTCCGGCAACTTCCGGGCCGGTCTGCCGACGGTCACCTCGACCCTGCGCGGCATGACCATGCTGCGGGTCAAGGTCGACACCCTCGAAGGCAACCTGCACTCGGGCCAGTTCGGCGGGGCCGCGCCGGACGCGCTGGGCGCGCTGATCCGCGTACTCGACTCGCTGCGGGCCGAGGACGGTTCGACGACGGTCGACGGGCTCACGGACGAGGCGTCGTGGGACGGGCTCCGCTACGACGAGGAGCAGTTCCGCACGGACGCCAAGGTGCTCGACGGGGTGGAGCTGATCGGCTCCGGCACGGTCGCCGACCGGATCTGGGCGCGCCCGGCCGTCACCGTCCTGGGCATCGACTGCCCGCCGGTGGTCGGCGCCACCCCGTCCGTGCAGGCGAGCGCCCGCGCGCTGGTCAGCCTTCGGGTGCCGCCGGGCGTGGACGCGGCGGCGGCGACCAAGCTCCTGGAGGCACACCTGACGGCGCACACGCCGTGGGGCGCGCGGGTGAGCACGGAGCAGATCGGCGAGGGCCAGCCGTTCCGCGCCGACACCGCCAGCCCGGCGTACGCGGCGATGGCCGAGGCCATGGCGGTCGCGTATCCGGGCCAGGAGATGCAGTACGCGGGCCAGGGCGGCTCGATCCCCCTCTGCAACACGCTCGCGTCGCTCTACCCGCGGGCCGAGATCCTGCTGATCGGTCTGAGCGAGCCGGAGGCCCAGATCCACGCCGTGAACGAGAGCGTGTCCCCGGAGGAACTGGAGCGCCTGTCGGTGGCAGAGGCCCTGTTCCTCCGGAACTACGCAGCGTCCTGAGCCCGCCGGGAGACCCTGCCCGCTACTCCACCTCGGCCTGTCCCACCGCCACCCCCGCCTCCAGGTAGAGGGCGGCGCCCCGCTCGCGTGCCCGCAGCGCTCCGCGCAGACGCTCGTAGCGGACGGGCGGGAGCAGGTCGGCGGCCTCCTCCTCGGTGACGAAGCGCCAGCCGCGCAGTTCGGGGCCGGGCAGCAGCAGCCGCCCGGCCTCGGCGCTGTCGAGCCGCCCGCCGTCGAAGAGCAGGCGCAGTCCGCCGTAGCCGGGCGGCGCGGGCGGTTCCCAGTCGATGACGAGGAGCCGAGGTACGCCGGTGAGGTGGATGCCCGTCTCCTCGGCGACCTCGCGGATGCCCGCGCGCGCGGGTGCCTCGCCCCGCTCGACGACCCCGCCGGGAAACTCCCAGCCGGCCTTGTAGGTCGGGTCGACGAGCAGGACCCGGTCCTGTTCGTCGAAGAGCAGGACCCCGGAGGCCACCGTCTCGCCGGTGGGTTCCGGGGTCTGCACGATGTCGCACACGGGCACCGTCCCGGTGCCGACGGCTTCGGCGATCCGTACGGCCGTCTCGTACGGGGTGAGGGCGCTGGTGTCGACCGGGTGGGCGTCGGCGGTGAGCCAGGAGGCGAGCGCCGTCCGGTACGGCTCGATCTGGTCGTACGACCACTGCCGTACGCGTATCTCTCCGTCCGGGAGGTCCGGTGGGATCTCCCGGGTGGCTATTCGCTCGCGCAGGATCGTTTCCGCCGGGGCGAGGAGCACATGGTGGACCGCGATCCGGCGGGCGGCGAGACCGCCGAAGATCTCGTCGCGGTACTCCTGGCGGAGGAGCGTCATGGGCACCACCAGGGTCCCGCCGAGCTCGGCGAGCATGGCGGCCGCGGTGTCCACGACGAGCCGCCGCCAGATCGGCAGGTCCTGGAAGTCGCCGACCTCGGCGAGGCGTTTGGGCGGCAGCAGGTGCGCGAGTGCGCCGCCGATGACCTCGGGGTCGAAGAGCGTGCTGTTCGGGATCAGATCGTTCAGTTCCCGTGCGGTGGTGGTCTTCCCCGCACCGAACGCGCCGTTGACCCAGACGACGATCACATTTCCCCCTCTTCTGTTGGACCCCTGAGGCTTGCCCGTTCCACCCTGCCACGGAAACCAGATCCAGTTGAGGCCGACGACACAGTGGCGCCGGTGCCCCGTCACACGGGTGCACCGGCGCCACTTCGACCACTTCTGGGCTCGTCAGCCGGTGGTGCTGTCGCCTCCCAGCGCGTTCTCGTCCACGGCCAGGCTGTCGCTGGCGACGGTGTGGTCGAGGGTGCTGAGGGTGTCGTCCACGCTCAGATCACCGAGGGCGTCGGCCCCCAGACCGTGGGAGGGGGTGATCGCCGCGACGACGAATCCGGTGGCGAGGGAGGCGATGGCGAGCATGCTGCGCTTCTTCATGCCCGGTTCAACTGCCGAACCGGGCCCGGGGTCACGGCGTTCGCGCATCGCGTCACATTCCCGGCGGCTGCGCCGTCCTACTGGCTGAGGCACAGTCCACGGACCAGAGGAGAAACGGCATGCCGACAGCCCGGACCACCAGCAACACGGAGACGCTCAACCGCCTGCACTCCGCCGTGAACACCGGCGACCCGGGCATCGTCTCGAAGGCCATCGACGAGCTCGTCGCACCGGACGTGCTCTTCCACGCGCCGGTACCGATGGGCGCGACGGGAGCGGAGGCCCTGAAACGGGTGTGGGAGGTGCTGCTGCGCGCGTTCCCCGACATCCACGTCACCGTCGAGGAGACCGTCGCGGAGGGCGACAAGGTCGTCTCCAGGAACACGGTGAGCGGAACCCACCGGGGCGAGTACCAGGGCCTGCCGCCCACCGGACGGACCGTCGCCTACAGCGAGATCTTCATCTGCCGGTTCGCCGACGGGCGGATCGCCGAGATCCGCGGAGTCGTCGACGTCCTCGCACAACTGCGCCAGCTCGGCGCCCTGCCGGCCTGACGTCGCAGGGCATGACGGGATCTCCTGGCGCGGCCGGGTACCGACACCGCGGCTGCCGCCAGGAGATCCCGTCGTCCGCGTCGCTTCACCGGTGGCCGCCCCGACCGGCCGACCGGCCCGTGGCTCTCAGACGCTCGCCTCGGCCGTGTCGTCCGCCCTGCGCGTCAGGGCCGCCGCTGCCGCGCCGACCAGGCCCGCGTCCGTGCCCATCTGCGCCGGTACGATCTCCAGGCGCTGGACGAACGAGAGCGTCGCGTAGGTCTTCAGGGCCGCGCGCAGGGGCGTGAACAGGACGTCGCCGGCCTTCCCCACGCCGCCGCCGATCACGGCGACGTCGATCTCCACGAGGGTCGCGGTGGCGGCGATGCCCGCCGCGAGCGCCTGGGCCGCCCGTTCGAAGGAGGCCACGGCGACCGGGTCGCCGGTCCGGGCCGCCTCGGCCACGGCGGCGGCCGAGGTGTCGCCGTCGGGGCCCGGCCGCCAGCCGTTCGCCAGTGCGCGGCGCGCGATGTTGGGGCCGCTGGCGATGCGCTCCACACAGCCGCGGGAGCCGCAGGCGCAGGGTTCACCGTCGAGTTCGACGCTGATGTGGCCGATGTGGCCGGCGTTGCCGGTGGGTCCGGGGTGCAGCCGTCCGTTGAGGACCAGGCCGCCGCCGACGCCGGTCGAGACGACCATGCAGAGCGCGTTGTCGTGGCCGCGGGCGGCGCCCTGCCAGTGTTCGGCAGCCGTGATCGCCACGCCGTCGCCGATCAGTTCGACGGGCAGGCCACCGGTCACCGCCCGGACGCGCTCGACGAGCGGAAAGCCGCGCCAGCCGGGTACGTTCACCGGGCTCACCGTGCCCGCGGAGGCGTCCACCGGGCCCGCGCTGCCGATTCCGACGGCCGTCGCGCGGACCCACAGCGGCGATCCGGTCAGCTCGGCGACGACCTCCTCGACGGCCCGCATCACGGTCTCGCCGGCCTCCAGCGCGGGCGTCGGACGCTGCGCGCGCAGCAGGATCCGGCCGTGGCCGTCCACCAGCGCTCCGGCGATCTTGGTACCGCCGATGTCGAGCGAGGCCACGAGGTCGGTGTGCATCAGTGTCAGATCTCCCTGTCAACCATGGCAAAAGCGGGCAGGCCGGTCTGATGGTGGGGGCGCAGGCCGGAGTTGGTGGTGGACAGTGTCCCCTGCATCTGACAACGTTGTCCAGGCTCTATGCTCGACGCCACATCCTCATACACAACCTGGGACGACGCATCCCCCGTACGCCACATGATCCGAAGCATCGCGACGGATCGCCGTGCACCGCCGTCATCCCGTGGACGACAGGACAGGACTGCGCATCGTGGCCGACACCGCCCGCCGCCCGGAGAACCGCTACGGCAACCGTCCGACCATGAAGGACGTGGCCGCGCGCGCCGGGGTCGGTCTGAAGACGGTCTCGCGAGTCGTCAACGCCGAACCGGGGGTCACCCCGGAGACCGAGCGCCGCGTCCAGGAGGCCATCGACGCGCTGGGGTTCCGCCGCAACGACAGCGCGCGGGTGCTGCGCAAGGGCAGTACGGCGAGCATCGGCCTCGTCCTGGAGGACCTCGCCGACCCGTTCTACGGCCCCCTGAGCCGGGCGGTCGAGGAGATCGCCCGGGCGCACGGCGCCCTGCTGATCAACGGGTCGAGCGCCGAGGACCCGGACCGCGAGCAGGAGTTGGTGCTGGCACTGTGCGCGCGGCGCGTGGACGGACTGGTGATCATTCCGGCCGGTGACGACCACCGGTACCTGGAGCCGGAGCTGAAGGCGGGTGTCGCCACGGTGTTCGTGGACCGGCCGGCCGGCCGGATCGACGCCGACGTCGTCCTGTCGGACAGTTTCGGCGGTGCCCGTGACGGGGTGGCCCATCTGATCGCGCACGGCCACCGCCGGATCGGCTTCATCGGCGACATGCCCCGCATCCACACCTCCGCCGAGCGGCTTCGCGGCTACCGTGCCGCGATGGAGGACGCGGGCATACCGGTCGAGGACTCGTGGATGTCGCTCGGCGTCACCGACCCGGAGCGGGTGCGCCGCGCGGCCGAGGAGATGCTCACCGCGCCGTCTCCGGTCACGGCGGTCTTCGCGGGCAACAACCGGGTGACGGTGACCGTCGTCCGGGTCCTCAACGAGCAGCGCCGTCCGGTCGCCCTCGTGGGCTTCGACGACTTCGAACTGGCCGACCTGCTCCGGCCGGGTGTCACCGTGGTCGCCCAGGACGCGGCTCAGCTCGGCCGCACGGCCGCCGAACGCCTCTTCCGCCAGCTGGACGGCACCCTGCTCACCCCGGAGCGCATCGAACTCCCGACCCGTCTGATCACCCGGGGTTCGGGAGAACTGCCGCCGGCGGACTGAGCCGGGGATGCCCACACTTGAGTCCCTCGGCCTCGCCGAGGCCCCGCGCGAGCACCCGCTCGGCTATCCGGGCGTGTGGCCGAGCGAGTCCGGGATCCTGGACGGCGACCTGTTCCTCCCCCTCCCCGCCGGCCCACCGCCCGGCTTCCCCCGCCTCTTCCCCGACCGCGTGCCCGTCCTCGCCGTCGGCTCCAACGCCTGTCCCGGTCAACTCCGGCACAAGATGGCGGAGTTCGGCGTCCGCGAGCCGCTCCCGATGACCCGGGCGCTGGTCACCGGGATCGAGGTCGGTGTCTCGGCCCATGTGAGCCGACTGGGGTATGTGTCCGCGTCGCCCTTCAACGCCCCGGGGAACGTAAGGGAGTTGTTCGTCACCTGGCTCGACGCCGACCAGTTGGCCGTGATCGACGCCAGCGAGGGAGTGCCGGTGCCGACCGGCCCGTACGACCGCGCGTGGCTGCCCTCCCCCGCGGTGGGCGTCGAGTTGGAGTCCGGCGAACGGCTCTCCGGTGTGTACGCCTATGTCAACCGGCGCGGGGTGCTGCACGACGGTTCGGGAACTCCGCGCCGGCATCCGGGAGAACGCCGACTGCTCACCGAACTCCTCGGCGAATCAACGGGGTTGCGGGACCTGTTCGGCGGTACGCCCGAGGAGTTCTGCGCCCGGGCCCGCTTCGACCGGGACCGGTGCGACCGGGGAACCCGGCTGTTCGCGGCGGAGGGGCTGGTGACCGCGTCCGGTCTGGAGCCTTACGTACGGGCTCAGCAGACCGGGAGTCCCGGCACCGGGGCGTCGTTGTCGCCGCCCTTGAGGTAGACGTCGCTGACGTAGACACCGGCGTTGCCGCTGTCGTCGTCGGTCTTCGCCCACCAGACGTTCGTCCACTCGCCGTAGGTCTCGCGCCGGCCCAGGTTCTGTTGGCAGTAGAAGTAGTTGGTGCCCGCGTTGAGGACACCGACCTCGGTGCCGGACGCGGTGTAGGACTTGGCGGTGCGCCAGACGGAGCAGTCGTACTTGCCGTCGCCTCTCGACACGCACGCGGGGTCGGGGGTGGAGGTCGCGCCGCCGGTCGTGGTGCTCCCGCCGGTGGTGCCTGTTCCGCCGGTCGTCCCGTCGCCTCCGGTGGTGCCCGAGCCTCCGGTGGTGCCGGTTCCGGCGTCGCCCGAGGTGCCGCCGCCCGTCGTGCCGCTTCCCGAGGTCGCCGACGCGGCCGGGGTGGCCGTGTCGCCCCCGGGCTCGGCGGCACTTGCGTTGCCGGGCGCGCTCGGGGACGGGGACTTCCCGGTGCCCTTTCCGGTGGGCGTGGGATCGGAGAGGTCCAGGTCCGCCCGGCCGCTGCCCGTGGAGGGCGCGGCAGGGCTGTCCTCCGACGCCACCGGCCGGGTGCTCGCCTCGCTGTCGTCCTCGCCGCCGACCAGTGCCACGGTGACTCCGGCGGCGGCCAGGACCACGGTGACGGCCACGGCGGCGAGCAACGCGCGTCCCCGGCGGCGGGGCCGGGCGGACGCGGGAGCCGGATCGGAGAAGGTGGTCGGGGCCGCGAGGTGGCCGGGGTCCGGTGCGCCCGGGGCGGCCGGGTACCCGGCGGGTCCGAACCCCGGCGTACCGGATGTCATCGGCTCGGGCGGGCCGAACCCGGGCGGCACCTGCTGCGGCTGCGCGGCTCCGGGGGCGGGCGACGTCCGCTCGGCGGGGCCGGACCCCGGAGGCTCCGACGGCGCACCGGACGCGGCTGCCTTGTCCGCCTCGCCGTCCGCACCTGCCTCAGGTGCCTCAGCTACTCCGGGGGCCTCGGACGCTCCGGCCGCGACCGGCCCGTACGACCGCAGGCCCGTGGTGGGTGTGTCCGTCGCGCCGCTCGTGGCCGACGCCACCGCCGCCAGCAGGCCGCGGGCCGTTTCCGCGTCCGGGCGTTCCTCCGGCCCCTTGGCCATCAGCTGCCGCAGGACCGGGGCCAGGGCGCCCGCCTGGCGGGGGTCAGGGAGAGGTTCGGCCACGATCGCGGTGAGCGTGGACCAGGTCGACGTACGGCGGAAGGGCGAGGTGCCCTCGACCGCCGCGTACAGCGTGGCGCCCAGGGCCCAGATGTCGGAGGCGGGGCCGAATTCTTTGCCCTGGGCCCGCTCGGGGGCCAAGTAGTCGAGGGAGCCGACGAGCTCGCCGCTGCGGGTGAGGTGCGTGGCCGAGCCGTCGCCCGGGTCCTCCATCGTGGCGATGCCGAAGTCCGTCAGGACGACCCGGCCCGAGGCCTCCAGGAGGATGTTGCCCGGCTTCACGTCCCGGTGCAGGACGCCGACCCGGTGGGCGGCGGCCAGCGCGTCCATCACCTGGGCGCCGATCCCGGCGGCCTCGTGCGGGTCCAGGGTGCCGCGCTCACTCAGGACGTCGTCCAGCGAGCGGCCGTTGACCAGCTCCATGACGATCAGGGGCCGGCCGTCGACCTCCGTGACATCGTGCACGGCGACCACTCCGGGGTGGCGTATCCGGGCCGCCGCGCGGGCCTCGCGCTGCATCCGCAGCCGCAGGGCGGCCAGTTCGGGCGCGGCGGCGTCCGTGAAGGTGCGCAGTTCCTTGACCGCGACCTCGCGGCCGAGGACCTCGTCGACTGCACGCCAGACGATGCCCATGCCGCCGCGTCCGAGCCGGCCCACGACCCGGTAGCGGCCCGCCAGCAGACGGCCGCTCCCGGCCGTCCCGTCCGTCGTTCCCTCCACCGCCCGCTCCGTCGACTGCTCCTCCGGCTGCCCGGCCGACTGCCCGTGTTCCCCCGAAGACACCGCTGCCCCGTTCGTGTGCGCCACTCGTACGTCCGTACAGATTACGTGGCGGGTGTGGCACCGGGAGACCGTGGCCGCTGTTGTGACGAGGGCGCTACCTGGGCGATGCCGTGAGGTCGGCTCGGCGTGGCCTCGCGAAGCCGTCCAGGTCGCCCCGGGTGAGGCCGTCCGTCGCCCGGGTCACCTCCGTGACGTCGAGGGCGCCGCAGTCCAGGCCGCGCAGCAGATAGCCGCTGAGGGCCTTGGCGGTGGCGGGCTCGTCCATGACGTCGCCGCCGGTGCGGTTGGCGTAGCGGGACAGGCGGGCCGCGGCCTGCGCGTAACCCTCGCGGTAGAAGGCGAAGACGGCCGCGTACCGGGTCGGGATGTGCCGGGGGTGCATGTCCCAGCCCTGGTAGTAGGCGCGGGCCAGGGCGCGGCGGGTGAGGCCGTAGTGCAGGCGCCAGGCCGCGTGGACCTGGTCGGTCGGGCCGACCGGCAGGACGTTGGTGGAGCCGTCCGAGACGCGCACTCCGGTACCCGCCGCCGCGACCTGCATGATCGCCTTGGCGTGGTCGGCGGCCGGGTGGTCACTGGCCTGGTGGGCTGCGGAGACGCCGAGGCAGGCGCTGTAGTCGAAGGTGCCGTAGTGGAGGCCGGTGGCGCGGCCCTCGGCGGCCTGGATCATCCGGGCGACCGTGGCGGTGCCGTCGGTGGCGAGGATGGACTGGCTGGTCTCGATCTGGATCTCGAAGCCGATCCGGCCGGGCGTGAGGCCGCGCGCCTTCTCGAACTCCTCCAGCAGCCTCACCATGGCGGTGACCTGCTCCGCGTACGTCACCTTGGGCAGGGTGAGGACCAGCCCCTCGGGCAGTCCGCCGGCCTCCATCAGGCCGCTCAGGAAGATGTCGAGGGTGCGGATGCCCCGGTCGCGCACCGGCGCCTCCATGCACTTCATCCGGATGCCCATGTACGGGGCCGCCGTGCCCTTCTCGTACGCCCCGGCGATCAGACGGGCCGCGCGGGCCGCCGTCTCGTCCTCCTCGGCGTCCGGGCGCGGGCCGTAGCCGTCCTCGAAGTCGACGCGGAGGTCCTCGATCGGCTCGCGCTCCAGTTTGGCGCGGACGCGGTCATGGACGGATTCGGCGAGGTCGTCGGAGAGACCGAGGACGGCGGCGAAGGAGGCGGCGTCCGGGGCGTGTTCGTCGAGTGCGGCGAGGGCCTGGTCGCCCCAGGAACGGATGGTGTCGGCGGCGAACGCGTCCCCGGGGACGTACACGGTGTGGACGGGCTGGCGGGTGCCAGGGTCTCCGGGGTAGCGGCGCTCCAGCTCCGCGTCGACCGGGGCGAGGGAGGCGCTGATCTCCTCGCTGACGGTCCCCGCGAGGCTCGTCGTCACGTTCTCCTGCCGGCCCTGCACCATTCCGAACCCTCCGTTTTCCGTACTACGGAATCAGTAATCCGCATGACGAAGCTAGCCGTCGATCTTCACCCCGGTCAACACCGTCTCGGAGCGGGATTCCCGATCCTTCCTCCCTGGTCACTGCCGAACCGGCGTCTTCTTCCGTATTCAGTGGGCAAGGTTCATTCTGACTCCGAAGGGGAGGGGATCGCGTGCCGAAAGAGGTCGGAGTGACGCGTCGCCAAGGACTCAGGTCCGCGGCGGCCGTCGCCATCGCCGTGCCGCTGCTGACCACGGCGGGTTCGTCGAAACCGGCGGTCGCCGGCGAGCACGCGGGCGCCCTGAACGTCATGACGTTCAACGTGCGCTTCGCGACCGTCGTCGACAAGACACCGCGCTGGTCCGTGCGGCGCCCGGTGATGCGGGAGTTGTTGCGCCGCGAGCGCCCCCACATCATCGGCACCCAGGAGGGGCTCTATCAGCAGGTGCGCATGATCGAGAAGGACCTCGGCGAGCACTACGACTGGATCGGCACCGGCCGGGGCGGTGGCAGCAAGGACGAGTTCATGGCGGTCTTCTACGACACCCGAAGACTCGAACCGATCGAGTTCGATCACTTCTGGCTGTCCGACACTCCGTACACGATCGCTTCCAACACCTGGAATGCGGACTGGCTCCGCATGGTGACCTGGGTGAAATTCGCCGACCTCGCCGACGGGGGGCGGGAGTTCTACGTCCTCAACACCCATCTGGACAACGTCAGCCAGTACGCACGGGAGCGCTCCGCCGCGCTCATCGGCAAGACGATCGCCGGGTGGGACCCGTCGGCGCCGGTGATCGTCACCGGCGACTTCAACTCGGCCGCCCACGAAAACCGGGTGTACGACCTGATGCTGGCCAACGGGCTCGTGGACACCTGGGACGCCGCTGCCGCCCGCAGCCCGCTGTACGGCACGTTTCCCGCCTACCGTGCACCCAAACCCGGTGGCCGGCGCATCGACTGGATCCTGACCTCACCCGGGGTGACCACGCACTGGGCGGCGATCAACGCCTTCTCCGTCGACGGAATGTACCCGAGCGACCATCTCCCCGTACAGGCGTCACTGAGCCTCGCGTGAGGCGCGCATACGACAGGCCGGGGCCCCGGTGACCGCACACGGTCACCGGGGCCCCGGACAGCTTCGTCGTGCCGACGGGATCAGCCCTTGCGGGAGTTGATCTCCTCGGTGAGCTGCGGGACGACGTCGAAGAGGTCGCCGACGACGCCGTAGTCGACGAGGTCGAAGATCGGGGCCTCGGCGTCCTTGTTGACCGCCACGATCGTCTTCGAGGTCTGCATACCGGCGCGGTGCTGGATGGCGCCGGAGATGCCGTTGGCGATGTAGAGCTGCGGCGAGACGGACTTGCCGGTCTGGCCGACCTGGTTGGTGTGCGGGTACCAGCCGGCGTCCACCGCGGCGCGCGAGGCGCCGACGGCCGCGCCGAGGGAGTCTGCGAGCGCCTCGATGATCGGGAAGTTCTCGGCGCCGTTGACGCCACGGCCGCCGGAGACGACGATCGCGGCCTCGGTCAGCTCCGGGCGGCCGGTCGACTCGCGCGGGGTGCGCGCGGTGACCTTGGTGCCCGTGGCCTGGGCGGAGAAGGTGACGTCGAGGGCCTCGACGGCACCGGCGGCCGGGGCGGGCTCCACGGGGGCGGAGTTGGGCTTGACCGTGATGACCGGGGTGCCCTTGGCGACGCGGGTCTTGGTGGTGAAGGACGCGGCGAACGCGGACTGCGTGGCCACCGGACCCTCGTCGCCGGCCTCCAGGTCGGTGGCGTCGGTGATGATGCCGGAGCCGATGCGCAGCGCGAGGCGGGCGGCGATCTCCTTGCCCTCGGCGGAGGAGGGGACCAGCACGGCGGCCGGGGAGACTGCGGTGTACGCGGACTGGAGGGCGTCGACCTTCGGGACGACCAGGTAGTCGGCGTACTCGGCGGCCTCGTGGGTGAGGACCTTGACGGCGCCGTGCTCGGCGAGCGCGCCGGCGGTGGCGGCGGCGCCGTTGCCCAGGGCGACGGCGACGGGCTCGCCGATACGGCGGGCCAGGGTCAGCAGCTCCAGGGTGGGCTTGCGGACGGCGCCGTCCACGTGATCGACGTAGAC
The DNA here is from genome assembly GCF_036227485.1 of Streptomyces sp. NBC_01451. Lineage (NCBI taxonomy): Bacteria > Bacillati > Actinomycetota > Actinomycetes > Kitasatosporales > Streptomycetaceae > Streptomyces > Streptomyces sp. NBC_01451. The sequence continues at coordinate 8,903,493 of NZ_CP109479.1, read as the reverse complement.
GAGAACTTCAGCCATGGGACTTCTACTCTCCTGCTTGCGGAAGATGAGGGGCGGTCTGCGGGACGGGGCTCGACGAGCCTCGAACGGGGCCTAGATGAACTTCTGGCCCGCGAGGAACTCGGCGAGCTGCTTGCCGCCCTCGCCCTCGTCCTTGACGATCGTGCCGGCCGTGCGCGCCGGGCGCTGGGTCGCGGAGTCGACCACGGAGTACGCGCCCTCCAGACCGACCTCCTCGGCCTCCAGACCGAGGTCGGACAGGTCCCAGGCAGCCACCGGCTTCTTCTTGGCGGCCATGATGCCCTTGAAGGACGGGTAACGCGCCTCACCGGACTGGTCGGTGACCGACACGACGGCCGGGAGGGATGCCTCCAGCTGCTCGGAGGCGGAGTCGCCGTCGCGGCGGCCCTTGACGACACCGTCCTCGACGGAGACCTCGGAGAGCAGGGTGACCTGCGGGACGCCCAGACGCTCGGCGAGCAGTGCCGGTACGACACCCATGGTGCCGTCGGTGGAGGCCATGCCGGAGATGACCAGGTCGAAGCCGGCCTTCTCGATCGCCTTGGCCAGCACGAGGGAGGTACCGATGGCGTCGGTGCCGTGCAGGTCGTCGTCCTCGACGTGGATCGCCTTGTCGGCGCCCATCGACAGCGCCTTGCGCAGCGCGTCCTTGGCGTCCTCGGGGCCGACGGTCAGGACCGTGATCTCCGCGTCGTCGGCCTCGTCGGCGATCTGCAGCGCCTGCTCGACCGCGTACTCGTCGAGCTCCGAGAGCAGACCGTCCACGTCGTCACGGTCGACGGTCAGGTCATCGGCGAAGTGCCGGTCGCCAGTGGCGTCGGGCACGTACTTCACAGTGACAACGATCCTCAAGCTCACGCCGGCTCTCCTACTGCATCGTCTGTTCCGGGCTGCCTTCCTGCAGGCAGCATAGGCGCCTCAAAGCGGCAGATCCCGATGGGGGCGACCCACGCTCCGAACGAAATATTACTCGCCAGTACACCTACTTCACGCCCACTGAGCAAGCGCTTTGACGTGTGACCTTCGCAACGCAGCGTAACCGGAACCCGGCAGCCCCGCAGCATCGCCAAAATCACATTGTACCGATCGGTCGATCACCGTCGGTCAGTCCCGGAGCCCGTTGAAGCGGCCCTGGTGATAGAGGAGCGGCCGTCCGGCAGCCGCAGGAGCGCCCAGCACGACCTCGGCCAGGACGATCCGGTGGTCCGCGGCCGGGACACGCGCGACGGTCCGGCACACCAGCCACGCCAGGACGCCGTCGAGGACGGGCACCCCCTCAGGACCCTCACGCCAGGCGGTGGGCGCGCCGAACCGGTCGGCGCCGCTGCGGGCGAAGGTCGCGGCCAGTTCGTGCTGGTGCTCGCCGAGTATGTGGACGCCGACGTGGTCGGCGCCGGATATCGCGGGCCAGCTGGAGGCGCCGGTGCTGATGCCGAAGGAGACGAGCGGGGGTTCGGCGGAGACGGAAGCGAGGGAGGTCGCGGTGAAGCCGACGGGACCGGCGCTCCCCCGGGCGGTGATCACCGCGACACCTGCCGCGTGCTGCCGGAAGACGGAGCGCAGGAGGTCGGGAGAGGCGGGAACGACGGGCTGGGAAGTACCGAGAGCGGGCGTGGCCGTCATGGAGTTGTCCTTCTGCGGGAGGCGGTGAGCTGGGCGATGGCTGCTCAACGGCCCGGACAGCGCGCGCTCGCGGTGCGCACGAGGTCCACGTGGACGCGCGCGTGGAGAAGGATTTCCGGAGGCATAGGGTCAGGCTGACGATAGATGGCGGGCACAGTCAAGTGGCTTCCGGCATCTGGGAGATGCGTCACCGGACACACCGTCAACGGCGGTACCGGATACCCCGAGGGCCTCAAACGGCCTCCCCCAGCGCGGCGATGACCTCTTCCTTGCGCGGCTGCCCGGTCGCCCGCCGCACGATCCGCCCGTCGGCGTCGAGCACCAGCACGGTGGGCGTCTTGAGGATGTCGAGCCTGCGTACGAGGTCCAGGTGTGCCTCGGCGTCGATCTCGACGTGGGAGACGCCGGGGACGAGACCGGCCACCTCCCCCAGGACGCGGCGGGTGGCCCGGCAGGGCGCGCAGAAGGCGCTGGAGAACTGGACGAGTGTCGCCCGCTCACCGAGGCTCTCGCCCAACTCGGCGGCGCCCAGCCGCTTTCCGTCGTCGCGCACGCGCACGCGTACTCTCCCGCTCCGCCGCCGATGCAGCACTCCGAACGCGCTCGCCGCCGCGAGCACCGCCACGCACATCACGATTCCGGTCATCCCCGATTCCAGCGTTCATCAGACTGCAAAGATTCCCGCCTGCTCGAAACGTTTCTGCTGCGGAATGATCGCCCCATGGACATCGATGTGAGAGGGCCGCGCTTCGGAGCGGCCGTGACGACCGCCGTCCTCGCGGTCGTACTGGTCACCGGGAGCGCGTGGCTGCTGGCCTGGCAGACGCTGGCGTTCGCGCTGGGCGCGGCGGGCGGGGTCGGGCGCTCCCCCTACGGCTGGCTGTTCCGCAAGGCCGTCCGTCCGCGGCTCGGCCCGCCGACGGAGTTCGAGGCACCGGAGCCGCCGCGGTTCGCGCAGGCGGTCGGACTCGTCTTCGCGGGCGTGGGGCTCGCCGGGTACGCGCTGGGGGTGGAGTGGCTGGGGCTCGCGGCGACCGGCGCGGCACTGGCGGCGGCGTTTCTGAACGCCGCGTTCGGGTACTGCCTGGGGTGCGAAATGTACCTCGTCGTACGACGAGTGACGGTACGAGCGGAGTAAAGGCGGTTTAAAAGCGCGAGGTGGATCAAGGGAAGACGTGACGAGTATCTCGCCCTTCGCAGGCACGAGGGCTGGCCACCCGTGCGTTCTTGGGGCACGATCTGCGCAAAGCTGTAAAACCTACGGCTGCGTAACTTCCCGCCGGGAACGGCCTTCCCAGGCAGAGCAGAGAGAAGGGGCATCCCCGTCCATGGCTGAGCTTGCCTACCGTCCCGCCATCGGTCTCGCCCAGACGCTGTTCAAGGCCTGGGACCTGAAGATCGACTGCAAGGGGTCGGAGAACATCCCGCGCTCGGGTGGTGCGGTGCTGGTGAGCAACCACATCGGCTACCTGGACTTCATCTTCGACGGGCTCGCGGCCCTCCCGCAGAAGCGTCTGGTGCGCTTCATGGCGAAGGAGTCGGTGTTCCGGCACAAGGTCTCCGGCCCACTGATGCGGAACATGAAGCACATCCCGGTGGACCGCAAGAACGGCGAGGCGGCATACGCGCACGCCCTGGCCGCGCTGCGCTCCGGCGAGATCGTCGGTGTCTTCCCCGAGGCCACGATCTCGCAGTCGTTCACGCTGAAGAGCTTCAAGTCCGGAGCCGCGCGGATGGCCCAGGAGGCGGGCGTCCCGCTGATCCCGATGGCCGTGTGGGGCACGCAGCGCCTGTGGACCAAGGGACACCCGCGCAACTTCAAGCGCAGCCACATCCCGATCACGATCCGGGTCGGCGAGGCCATCGAGGCGTCCCGCGACAAGTACGCGGGGGCGATCACCCGCCAGCTGCGCGAGCGCGTCAACGAACTCCTGGAAGCGGCCCAGCGCGCGTACCCGGTCCGCCCCAAGGGTCCGGACGACACGTGGTGGATGCCGGCCCACCTCGGCGGGACGGCCCCGACTCCGGAGCAGGTCCGGGAGACCGAGGCGCGCTGAGTTCGCCCCTACCGGGCACCACTGACCGTGATCCGCGCCCCGGGGCTGAACTTCGCCAGCAGTTCGGCGAGTTCGGCACCGGCCGCCTCCGACTCGGCGGCCGTCATCGGCGGCAGGCACTCCAGGAGGAAGATCGCGGACGTGGTCTGTTCGGTGAGCCGGGTGCGCGGACCCTGGCGCCAGTTCCAGCGGCGGCACGTCACGCCCGCGTCGTCGCACCACACGACCTCACCGGGGTCGGGGTGCTCGACGGTCTCCTCTCCCCCGGCCACGGTCACGAAGTCCTCGGCTCCGGTGGCGCGCACAAGCCGCATCCCGCCCTGGACGCGGTCGAGGTCCTCGCCGCCGACCGGGACCAGGTGCGCCACGCTGATGGCGTTGTAGAGGTCCACCAGGACGTTGATGCGGGGCAGGCCGGCATCGGTCAGCGCCCTCCTGGCAAGCGCCTCGGCGGAGTTTCGGGTGCGCGAGGGCTTGGAGCCGAACGCCGTGTAGGTGTCCCGCCAGGCGGCCATGTGCGGGTCCTCGTGCGGGGCCCGGCCGTCCAGGCGTGCGGCGAGCCGGCGGGCCGCGTCGTCCAGGAGCGCCGAACCGGCCTCGGTGCTGGGCCCGTTGACGAGTCCGCGCGCCTCGATCGCGACGTGGCTGAAGCCGGGCGCGAGCGTGCGCACCTCGTCGGACACGGTCAGGGTGAGTGTCATCGCCTGCCTCAGAGTGCGGTGGGGAGCGTCTTCCAGAGATACGGCCTGTCGGGCGCGGCCTTCAGCGCGCCCAGCACGACCGGATGAGGTTCAGCGTACAGTACCGGGTAGTCCACCTCATTGGACTTCGCGTCCGGGATCCATGCCAGCCGCTCACCACCGAGAGAGAACTGCGCGTCCACGCCGGCCTTGTTGCCCCGCGGATCCTGACGATGCCAGGCACCGTTGAACCGCACGGCGACCAGGCCGTGCACGACATGACCGTCGCCGTCGTCGTGCGCCAGCCGCTGGTAGCACAGCGCCGTGGGGATGTCCTCGGCGCGCAGCAGCGCGGCCAGCGCGTGGGCCTTGGCATGGCAAATGCCGGTGCGCTGCTCCAGGACGGTGGAGGCCCGCCAGGTGACCCGAGGGTCACCGCTGTCGGCGGAGTGCGGGATGTCGTCGCGCACGAACTCGTACGCCGCCCGCGCATAGGCATACGAGTCCGCCGCGCCTTTGGCGAGCTGCGCGGCGATCTCCCTCACCAGCGGGTGATGGTGGTCGATGACCTCGTCAGCGGCCAGGTAAGCGGACAGGTCAGAGGTGTTCTGGATCAGCTCCATGGACCCAGAGCATAGGAAAGCGATCACCCGACAGTCAATGACTTTTCAGATGACCGCATACCTATGCACACGAGAGGCTGGCGCGGGAGTCCGCTAGCGCGCCATCTCCTCCTTCAGCGCCGCCACGAAGGCGTCCACGTCGTCCTCGGTCGTGTCGAACGCGCACATCCAGCGGACGTCGCCCGCCGCCTCGTCCCAGAAGTAGAAGCGGAAGCGCTTCTGGAGGCGTTCGCTCACGTCGTGCGGAAGGCGGGCGAAGACCGCGTTCGCCTGGACCGGGTAGAGGATCTCCACCCCGTGCACGGCCCGCACACCCTCCGCCAGTCGCTGCGCCATCGCGTTGGAGTGGCGGGCGTTGCGCAGCCACAGGTCCTTGGCGAGCAGCGCCTCCAACTGCACCGAGACGAAGCGCATCTTGGAGGCGAGCTGCATGGACAGCTTGCGCAGGTGCTTCATGTGACGGACGGCGTCCTGGTTGATGACGACGACCGCCTCACCGAACAGCGCGCCGTTCTTCGTCGCGCCGAGGGAGAGGATGTCGACGCCGGCCGCGTTGGTGAACGTCCGCATCGGGACGTCGAGCGAGGCCGCCGCGTTGGCTATGCGGGAGCCGTCCAGGTGGACCTTCATACCGTGGGCGTGGGCGTGGTCGCAGATCGCGCGGATCTCGTCCGGGGTGTAGAGGGTGCCCAGTTCCGTGCTCTGGGTGATGGAGACGACCTGTGGCATCGCGCGGTGCTCGTCGTCCCAGCCGTACGCCTGCCGGTCGATGAGGTCGGGGGTCAGCTTGCCGTCGGGGGTGGGCACGGTGAGCAGCTTGAGGCCGCCCATGCGTTCGGGGGCGCCGCCCTCGTCGACGTTGATGTGCGCGCTCTCGGCGCAGATCACGGCACCCCAGCGGTCGGTGACCGCCTGAAGTGCGACGACGTTGGCCCCGGTGCCGTTGAAGACGGGGAACGCCTCCGCCGTGGCCCCGAAATGGCTGCGGACGAGCCGCTGGAGGTTCTCCGTGTAGTCGTCCTCGCCGTACGCGACCTGGTGCCCGCCGTTGGCCAGGGCCAGTGCGGCGAGCACCTCGGGGTGGACCCCCGCGTAGTTGTCGCTGGCGAAGCCTCGGGCCTCCGGGTCGTGATGACGGCGTGCGTCGGTCTTCGGAGGGTTCACGGCTTCTCGGTCAGCCACAGACGTTTCCCGTTCACTTCGGCGGCGGGCCGCTCCCAGACGCCGACGATGGCCTCGGCCAGCTCCTTGACGTCGGTGAAGCCCGCGAACTTCGCGTTGGGCCGCTCTGCGCGCATCGCGTCGTGCACCAACGCCTTCACGACCAGGATCGCAGCCGCCGACGTCGGCCCCTCGGCGCCCTCGGCCACCCCGGCCTTGCGGAAGTAGTCGGCCATGGCGAGCGTCCACGCCTCGGCGGCGGCCTTGGCGGCGGCGTACGCGGCGTTGCCCGCGGTGGGGCTGCTCGCGCCGGCGGCGCTGGTCAGGACGTACCGGCCGCGGTCGCTGTGCTGGAGCGCCTCGTGGAAGGCGAGGGAGGTGTGCTGCACGGTGCGGATCAGCAGCAGTTCCAGCAGGTCCCAGTCGTCGAGGACGGTCTTGGTGAAGGTCTCGCTGCCGCGCCAGCCGCCGACGAGGTGGACCAGGCCGTCGACGCGTCCGAAGTCCTTCTCGATACGGGTGGCCCAGTCCCGGGTCGACTGAAGGTCGAGCAGGTCGACGGTGTCGCCGACGACGGTCGCCCCGCCGTACGCGTAGCTCGCCGCGTCCACGGCCTCCGCGAGCCGCTCCGGGTCGTTGTCCGAGCCGACGACGGTCGCGCCCGCCTCGGCGAGCCTGAGCAGTGTGGCTCGGCCGGCCGGTCCGCCGGCCCCGGCGACAGCGATCACCGCACCGCTGAGAGCACCGTTCCGCATGTTCATCGCCTCCTGAGCAGTGTTTTCGGTGGCACGGTCGCTCACGCGGCGACCCGCTCCGCGCTCTCCGCGGTGATCCCCCGGGTGGAGGCGATCACGTTCTTCAGCTTCTTGGAGAGGGCCTCATAGAACATGCTCAGCGGAAACTCGTCCGGAAGCACGTCGTCCACGAGTTTGCGCGGCGGCTGGCCGAGGTCGAGGGCGTCGGGGCCCTTGGCCCAGCGGGAGCCCGGGTGCGGGGCGAGATGGGCGGAGACCAGCTCGTACGCCTTGAACCAGTGGACGAGCTTGGGCCGGTCGATGCCCTCACGGTACAGGGTCTCGATCTCGGCGCAGAGCTGGTTGGTGACCTGCGGGGCGCGCTGCCAGTCGATGTGCAGCTTGTTGTCGGTCCAGCGGATCACGTCGTGCTGGTGCAGGTACGCGAAGAGGAGCTGGCCGCCGAGGCCGTCGTAGTTGCGGACGCGCTCGCCGGTGACCGGGAAGCGGAACATCCGGTCGAAGAGCACCGCGAACTGCACGTCTCGGGCCTGCGGGATGCCCTCGGCCTCCAGCTTCACGGCCTCCTTGAAGGCGGTGAGGTCGCAGCGCAGCTCCTCCAGGCCGTACATCCAGAAGGGCTGGCGCTGCTTGATCATGAAGGGGTCGAAGGGCAGGTCGCCGTGGCTGTGGGTGCGGTCGTGGACCATGTCCCACAGGACGAACGCCTCCTCGCAGCGCTTCTGGTCGTGGACCATCGCGGCGACGTCGGCGGGCAGTTCGAGGCCCAGGATCTCCACGGCCGCGTCGGTGACACGGCGGAAGCGCGCGGCCTCGCGGTCACAGAAGATGCCGCCCCAGGTGAATCGTTCCGGCGCCTCGCGCACGGCGATGGTCTCCGGGAAGAGGACGGCCGAGTTGGTGTCGTAGCCGGCGGTGAAGTCCTCGAAGGTGATGCCGCAGAACAGCGGGTTGTCGTAGCGGGTGCGCTCCAGCTCGGCCAGCCAGTCGGGCCAGACCATGCGCAGGACGACCGCTTCGAGATTGCGGTCGGGATTGCCGTTCTGCGTGTACATCGGGAAGACGACCAGGTGCTGGAGGCCGTCCGCGCGGCTCGCGGCGGGCTGGAAGGCCAGCAGCGAGTCGAGGAAGTCCGGCACCCGGAAACCGCTGTCGGACCAGCGGCGCAGATCCTTGGCGAGAGCCTGGTGGTAGTCGGCGTCGTGCGGGAGCAGCGGGGAGAGTTCCGCGACGGCGTCCACGATCCGGCGCACGGCGAGATCGACGTCCGCGTGGTCCGGGGCGTGCTCCCGGTCGAAGTCGATCGACCCGTCCTTGGCCTGCCATGGCCGGATCTGCTCCACGGCATCCTTGAGCACGGGCCATGCCGGGTGCTCCACCACCCTGCCGAGCGCGGCAAAGCGCTCGTCCGGAACCGCCTGCACAAGAATTTCCGTCATGTCCCATCCTCCACGGGAGAACCTCGCGTCAGGACACCGTATGCGTACGAGGTTCCCGACCACAAGGCGAGTCGGGAGAGATTATCCTGCATATCCCCATGGTCACCGCGTTTTTTCCTGCCGGAAACCTTGAGGACGGTGGCTTCCCTACCCGACAGCGACCGGTTCACACTCCTTCCCGGTTCACCGTTTCCGGCCATCCGTTCATGCGTGTCCGTACGGGTTCAATGCCGGGCCGGGCGGTTAGGCTGCGGCAGCCGAGCGCCGTCGACGGAAGCGAGTTGACCTTGAACTTCCTGACCATCGGGCACCGCGGAATCATGGGCGTGGAACCGGAGAACACCCTGCGTTCGTTCGTCGCCGCCGAACAGGCGGGCCTCGACATGATCGAACTCGACCTGCGTCTCAGCAGGGACGGCACCCTCGTCGTCATGCACGACGCCGACCTCGACCGCACGACGGACGGCACCGGGCCCGTCGCCGACAAGACCCTCGCCGAGCTGCGCACCCTGGACGCGGGCCGTGACGAGCGCGTCCCGGTCTTCGAGGAGGTGCTGGACGCGGTCCGCGTACCGCTCCAGGCCGAGGTCAAGGACGCGGCGGCGGCCCGGGCGCTGGCCGAGGTGCTGGAGCGCCGGGAGCTGACCGCGCGGGTCGAGGTGTCCTCGTTCCACGAGGAGGCCATCGCCGAGATCACCCGCCTGGTGCCCGGGGTACGCACGGCGCTCATCGCCGGCCGCTACGGCACCGACGTCGTGGACCGCGCCACCCGCGCCGGGGCCTCGACCGTGTGCCTCGACATCCGCCGCCTCACCCTGGAGATCGTCGAACTGGCCAGGAAGTCGGACCTGCGGATCATCGGCTGGGTGGTGAACACCCAGGACCATCTGCGCCTCGCACGCGCCCTGCAACTGGACGGCGCGACCACCGACTACCCGCAGATCAAACGCACGGGCCGCTTCACCGCGTGACGAGCACGCCGGAGATCACACCAGTTCCTTCACCAACAGCTCGAACTGCAGATCGTCACGCTGCGGCACGCCGAACCGCTCGTCGCCGTACGGGAAGGGGCTCATCTCCCCCGTACGGCGGTAGCCGCGCCGCTCGTACCAGGCGATGAGGTCGTTCCGTACGGAGATCACGGTCATGTGCATCTCGCGCGCGCCCCAGGTCTCGCGCGCCGCGCGCTCCGCCTCGGCGATGATCACCTTGCCGAGGCCCGCGCCCTGGAGGGCCGGGCTGACCGCGAACATGCCGAAGTAGGCGTGGTCGCCGCGGTGTTCGAGCTGACAGCAGGCGACCACCCGGCCGTCCTGTTCGACGGTCAGCATGCGGCTGTCGGCGGACTTGACGACGTCGAGTACGCCCTGTGCGTCGCTCCGCTGCCCTTCGAGGATGTCCGCCTCGGTGGTCCATCCGGCCCGGCTGGAGTCGCCCCGGTACGCCGACTCGATCAGCGCGACAAGGGTGTCGACGTCGGCCTCGGTGGCGTCACGGAAGGTGGGTCCGGTGGCGGCGGTGTCCATGGCGGCGGTTCTCCGGGGGCTCGGGTTGCTCGGGCTGCCCGGGTTGCTCCTACGGCGCGGGCACCGACGATCGTAACGCCGATCGCGGACGAGCCCACTAGGCTCCGGTTGCATGGTGCATGTACTGAGCAGCCGGGTTCTCCTCCGTCCCGTCGACCCGGAGCGCTCCCGGGTCTTCTACGGCGAACACCTGGGGCTCGCCGTGCACCGCGAGTTCGGTACGGGGCCCGAGCGCGGGACGGTCTACTTCCTCGGCGGCGGGTTCCTTGAGCTCTCGGGCCGGACCGAGGAGCCCTCGTCGCCGCCCGTACGCCTGTGGTTGCAGGTGGCTGACGTCAGGGCCGCGCACGACGAACTGGCGTCCCGGGGCGTCGAGATCCTCCGGCCTCCGGTGCAGGAGCCGTGGGGGCTCGTCGAGATGTGGATCGCGGACCCGGACGGCACGCGAATCGTGCTGGTGGAGGTACCGGCGGACCATCCGCTGCGGTACCGGCCCGGTATCTGAGGCCCACGGGATCGGAAGTGCGGCGAGATCGTCCGCCCTTCCAGTCGGCCGGGCAACTCGCCCGGCAGTCCAGGGAGTTCGAGCTGTCCGGCGCTGCTCGGGAGCAGTTCGTGGCCGGTGCGGCGCAGGGCGCAGAGCGGCTCGGACCCGGGGGCGGGTGGCCCCACCCGGCGCACTGGAGCGTTCTCGGCCTGCCGGAGGAGGGCGGCGCAGCGGTGGGTACGGCCCACGACCTCCGTGGGACCGGTGCCGAGGCCGGGATGAACCGCCTGCCGTCGCAGCGGCACTCCGGCCGCGGTGTCGTCCGCCCGGCCGGGAGCGGCTCGCGAGGCAGGCGGAAACCCGGCGACAGGACCTGGGAGCGCGGCCCCGGGCCCTGTGCCGTCGCCTCGGTGGAGGGCAGGCATGAACCAGATGCCGGACGGACGCCGACGCGCATCGCACCTGCGGTGCTCCGGCATGCGCTCCCCCGCGTACACCCTTGCGCTCGTATGCGCACCGCCCGGCGCGGGCATCCCTTCAGCGGAGATCCCGGGGGTCCAGGGGAGGTTCGTGTGCACGGTCCGGCTTCGCCCGGGTGGCTGCTGGTCGCGCTGTGCGCGGCGACCGGGGGGTACTGCCTGCTGCGGATGCGCAGCACCGTCGAGGAACAGCGCCGGGCCGCGGGCGGCGAGGCGCTGATGGGCTTCGGCATGGCCGCGATGGCCGTGCCCGCCGCCGTAATCGCACCACCGCGCTGGGCCTGGCTGGTGTACGCGGCCGTCTTCGGCGCGGCGGCGCTGCGCGCCCTGTGGGCGGCGCGCACCGGGCCGCACCATCTGCACCACCTGATGGGCGCTTCCGCCATGGCCTACATGGCTGCCGTGATGGCCACCGCACCCGGTCACCACCACGCGTCCGGCGGCTCCGGAGTCCCCCTGCTGACGACGGCACTGCTCGTCTACTTCACCGGGTACGTCCTGCTGTCCGGCGTCCGTCTGGTGTCCGTACCGGTCCTGGCCGTCGGCGGTGGAGGCGGGACGGGCTCGCTCGGCTGGGGCGACCGGCCCGAACTGGCGCGCGCCTGCCGGCTGTCCATGGGCATCGCGACAGTCGCCATGCTGATCACGCTCTGACTGTCCCACTGTACGAAACCGTGGTCTGCGTCACTTTGCCGCGACGGACCGTAGGTCTGAGCACCGCCCCGCTCATAGGCTGCATCCATGATGGTCCCCGCGGCACTGCTGCTGCTCGGCGCGCTGACCGCCGTCGTCGCCCCGCGGCTGCTCGCCCGCGCGGACTGGCCGGACCGCGAACCGGTGGTCGCCCTGTGGGTGTGGCAGTGCGTGGTGGCCGCCGTGCTGATGTGCTGCGCGCTGTCGATGACGCTGAGCGCGGCGGCTGCCTGGCAGGCCGTGCGCGGCCATGTGTTCGCCCCGGCGCCGCACGAGGTCGTGGAGGCCTATGTCCTCGGCGCCTCCCGCCCCTGGGCCGCGACGACGGCCGTGGCGCTCGCCTGCGGTGGACTGTGGACCGCGGCGATGCTCGTCCGCGAGGTCGTACGGGCGCGCAGGCGGCGCAGGCTTCGGCGTACCGAACTCCTCGTCCGGGCCCCGCTGTTGCCCGGCGAGGAGCCGCGACCCGACCGGCTCGTGGTCCTGGAGGCCGAGCGTGCCGACGCCTGGTGGCTGCCCGGCACCGCGCCCGGGCTGGTCGTCACCACGGCCGCGCTGCGCCGCCTCAAGGGACGTCAGCTGGACGCCGTGCTCGCCCACGAGCAGGGGCACGCGCGGGCCCGGCACGACTGGCTGCTGCACTGCTCGGGAGCGCTGGCGAACGGGTTTCCGCAGGTGCCGGTCTTCGCCTCGTTCCGGGACGAGATGCACCGGCTGGTGGAACTCGCCGCCGACGACATGGCCTCCCGCCGCTTCGGCCGGGTGACGACCGCTCTCGCGCTGGTCGAACTCAACGAGGACCGGGGTGTGTTCGGCCCGTCCCCGGCCCCGCAGGCCCATGTCCCGCTGCGCGTCCACCGGCTGCTGGCCGCACCGGACCGGCTGACGGCGGGCCGAAGGCTCCGGCTGACGGCGGCTGGGGCCCTGGTGCCGGTGATCCCGGTGCTGGTGGCGTTCGTACCGGGGCTGCGGGCACTCGGGTAGCGCGCCGGCGTACGCCTCGGTTGGCCTCCCGCCCCGCACGTCGGCGAGGATCGCCTCATGCGCACCTCCCACCCTGTCCCCCCGCTCCGGCAGCCGGCCCGGCACCCGGCCGTCCGGGTCATCGCCGCCCTGACTCTTTCCTCCGTGCTGCTTCTGGTTTTGGTCGCGGTGGACTGGCACCCGCTGGTCACCCTCGACGGCGACATCGCGCGCGCCACCCACCGCTGGGCGGTCGACGAACCCGGGCTGACGCACGCCTTCCGAATCCTGACGGACTGGGTGTGGGACCCGCTGACGATGCGCCTGCTGGTCGCGGCCGTGACGGTGTGGCTGGTGTGGCGGCACTCGGCGTGGCCGCTCGCGCTCTGGCTGGTGCTCGCCTGTGCGCTGGGCACGGCGCTCCAGCAGGGGCTGAAGGCGGCGGTCGGCCGCGCCCGTCCCGTCTGGCCCGACCCCGTCGACTCCGCGCACTACGCGGCCTTCCCCTCCGGCCACGCCATGACCGCCACGGTGGTGTGCGGCCTCCTGCTGTGGCTGCTGCGCCGGTACGGCGCCGGACGCGTCGTGTGGCGTACGGCGGTCACCGTGGCGCTGGTCTCGGTCGTGGGCGTCGGCCTGACCCGGATCTGGCTCGGCGTCCACTGGCCGTCGGACGTGCTCGGCGGATGGCTCCTCGGGGCACTCGTGGTGACGCTGGCGGTGGTGTCGTACGAGCGGTTCGAGTCGGCGCGCGAACGGCGCTGACCTCATCGGCATCGCGAACGTGCCCAACACCCGCTTCGACTCACGTGGTTGGCCGCCGACGACGGTCAGCGGCACCCCGCTGCCGGCACCCCTGAACCGACGTCCATCGCGGCGGCCGTGCGCCGGACAGGGCTTTCGGTAGGGTCCAGCGCATGGCTGCCGTACTGTTCGACTTCTCCGGGACCCTCTTCCGTATCGAGTCCACCGAGGCCTGGTTGCGCGCCGTGCTCGCCGAGCACGGTGTGGTCCTGCCGGAGCCCGACGTGGCTCTGTCGGCGCGGGCGCTGGAGGCGGCGGGGGCGCTGCCGGGCGGGGCCGCTCCGGAGCGGTTGCCGGAGGAGCTGGCCGCCGTGTGGGGGATCCGCGACGAGAGCGCCGAGCTGCACAGGGCCGCGTACACCGGGGTCGCCCGGCAAGTGCCGCTTCCGGACCCGGCGTTGTACGACGCGCTGTACGAGCGGCACATGACGCCGGGCGCGTGGACCCCGTACGCAGACGCGGTCGAGGTGCTGGGTGTGCTGCGGGAGCGCGGGATCTCCGTCGGGGTGGTCAGCAACATCGGCTGGGACCTGCGTCCCGTCTTCCGGGAGCACGGGCTGGACCCGTACGTCGACGCCTACGTCCTGTCGTACGAGCACGGCGTCCAGAAGCCGGACCCGCGCCTGTTCACGGTGGCCTGCGACGCTCTCGGCGTCGTCCCGGACGACGTGCTGATGGTCGGTGACGACCGGCGTGCGGACGGGGGCGCGGCGGCGCTGGGATGCGCGGTGCACTTCGTGGACCATCTGCCGGTGTCGCAACGGCCGCACGGACTACGGCCGGTACTGGACCTGATCGGCTGACACCGCGTTCCGGGACGGGCACGCCGGTCTGAGGTGATCCCCCGCGTCACCCCAGACAGGCGGCCGACCGGAACCGCCCGCGAGGGGCCGCTCCGGCTGCGTCGACGCTCGCCAACTGACAAAATGTCAACGCAGAAGTAACAGCATGTCCCTACACGGCCGTTTCGGTCAATGCGGAATCAGCGCGGTGTTCCCCGGACACGAGCGTCCCGCCGGGCACCGAGGTGCCCGGCGGGACGCGTGTTCGGGGTTCCGCCGGCGACGTCAGTCGAAGTAGTCCGGCTGCGTCTGGACGTTCAGCTCGCGCACGCGGACCTTCTTGGCTGGATCCGTGCGCCGGTCGTCGAGCTTCAGGACGTCGAAGCCCTTGGCGATGTCGTTGGAGTAGATGTAACCGTTGTAGTAGTACGCCGACCAGGGGCCGGCTGTCGTGACGCGGTCGGTGGTCACCGGGCCGCGCTCGAAGTAGGCGATCTCCTTGGGCTTCGCGGAGTTGGTGAAGTCCCAGACGGAGACACCACCCTGGTACCAGGCCTGGACCATGATGTCCTTGCCCTTGACCGGGATCAGCGAGCCGTTGTGGGCCACGCAGACCTCGGTGTCCGCCTGGTAGCGGGGGATCTTGAAGTAGCTCTTGAAGACGAGCTTGCGCTTGTCGCCCTTGCCAACGATGTCGTAGATGCCGTCGGCCCCGCGGTTCGGCCCGATCTGCGCGTTGCAGGTGGCCGCTCCGCCGCCGCCCAACTCGTCGGTGAAGACGACCTTGTCGGCCTTCTGGTTGAAGGTCGCCGAGTGCCAGAACGCGAAGTTGACGTTGTCCTGGACCTGGTCGATGACCTTCGGGTGCTCCGGGTCCTTGATGGAGAACAGGATGCCGTCGCCCATGCAGGCGCCCGCCGCGAGGTCCTTGGAGGGCAGCACGGTGATGTCGTGGCAGCCGGTGGTCTTGGAGACGCCGGGGTTGGTGGGCGAGCCGGGGTTGCCGCCGCCGTCGGGGCCCTCACCGGGGAACAGCACCGGGAAGCCGACAACCGCCGCCTTCTCGGGGGCGTTCCGAGGCACCTTGATGATCGAGATGCCGTCGTGCGGCGGCTGGCAGTCGGGGAAGGCGGCGCTCGGCGAGTACGAGGAGACGTAGACGTAGACGTTCTTGCGCTCGGGCACCAGCGTGTGGGTGTGCGAGCCGCAGGCGGTCTCCACGGCGGCGACGTACTTCGGGTTCGCCTTGTCCGTGATGTCGAAGATCTTCATGCCCTCCCACGACGACTTCTCGGTCGCGGGCTGCGAGACGCTGTTGCAACTGCTGTCGCTGCGCGAGGAGTCGGTGGACAGGAAGAGCAGGTTCCCGGAGACGGAGATGTCGTTCTGGCCGCCGGGGCACAGTACCTGGGCGACGGTCTTCGGGGCCTTCGGGTTGCTGATGTCGAAGACGCGGAAGCCGTCGTAGTTGCCGGAGAAGGCGTACTTCCCCTGGAAGGCGAGGTCCGAGTTGGTGCCGGGCAGCGCGTCCTTGGGGATGTTGGTGAGGTGTGTGATGTTGTCGGAGTGGACGATCTCGTCCACCCCGGGTATCTCGCCCTCGGCCAGTGCTTCCTCGACCTGGGTCCGCACACTCTTGGAGATCTTCTCCGGCACCGTCGGACCGTCCCCCGGGTCGGGGGTCGCGGCCGCGGGGCCCGCGGTCAGCAGGGTGGCCAGGAGTCCGGCCGCGGCGGCGGCAACTCCAAGGCGTCTGTGCCGCGTTCGGGGATCTTTCAACAGGGTCACTGCATCCTCCCTGGTAGCCGTTCGGGTCAGAACGGTTCACGGTCCTCCGAAGTATCGTCTTCATCATGCACCGATCAACAGTGGGCAACGCATTCGTAATGAAAGTTTCTGATCACCGGCGAATGGAAGCGTGCTAGGACGGACACAGCACTCACGAGGTGCGCCCGTACTCACGAGGTGTCCGTCAACCCACCTGACACTGGAGGTCGTTGTGCCCGTCCGTCGCGCGTCCCGTACCTTTCGCCCGGTCCTGGCCGCGCTCGCGCTCACCCTCGCGCTCGGTGCCTGCGACTCGGACTCGTCACCGGACGCGGACGCCGGGTCCGCGCAGGCGACCGGGTCGTCGGTGATCGCGCCCGGCCTGCCCGGCGAGGCGGCCCGGACGCTCTCCCCGGAGGAGGCGAAAGCACAACTGCCGGACGACTCACCCAACTCGGCGGACATCTCGTACGCCCGCAGGATGATCGAGCACCACGCGCAGGCGATCGAGATCACCGAACTCGTGCCGAAACGCGCCGAGTCGAGACCCGTGAAGCTGCTGGCCGAGCGCATCGCCGCCGCCCAGGGTCCCGAAATCGCCGCGATGCAGGGCTGGTTGGAGGACAACGGCAGCGACGACAAGCCCACCGGGCACGACCACGAGGCGATGCCCGGCATGGCGACCGAGACCCAGCTCGCCACGTTGCGCGCGGCGAAGGGCAAGGCGTTCGACGAACTCTTCCTGACATTGATGATCACGCACCACGAGGGGGCCGTCACCATGGCCACCGAGGTGAAGGGGCAGGGCAACAACGTCCGGATCGAGGAGATGGCCGACGACGTGATCGCGCAGCAGACGACCGAGATCAACAGGATGCGCGGAATGTAGCCGTCCCCCGCCGAGCCGGGCATCTCCCAGGACTACCGCTCAGCGCCGGGCATGACGAGGCGTCAGGAACCCCGCGTCACGCGCCTGCGCGATCAGTCTGAGGGACCGGCGCCGGCTGTGCCCGGTCGCACACATCACGGCGAGAACCGGGTCGGCGCCCTCCTCCTGGGCCGCGCGGTACTCCTCCGCGACCAGCCACCGCCCCTCGATGCCACGCGGCCAGGCGGGCCGGGCACGACGGGGCCGCAGGCACATCTCGGACTCCCCGGCCGCCCCGCCCGTCGTGGAGCCGTCGCCGCACGCCTCGAACAGCGGTCCCTCGATCCAGTCCGCCAGCGCCGCCAGATCGTCGAGCGACAGCGCCGGCTGCGCCCGTACGTCCTCGATGGAGACGCCCGCCTCCCGGACCACGGCGAGTACGTCGACGCAGGCGCCGTCGGTGAAGGCGAGCCGGACGTCGAACCATGCCGTCGTCGCCGAGCCCTCGTTCTCCTGCACTTCCCACGCGGGCCGCACGGACACCGCGCCCTCTGTCGGGCAGCGACCGGAAAGATTAAGAAAGGATGCTTCTAGCACATACGGAACGTAACCGCATCATCACATTCCATACGAACGGACACGCGCGCCCGTCCCGCCCCGCACCCTGTCAGCGCAGCTCCGGGAGTGCGATCCTGAAGGCGTCAGCAACAGGGAGTTCCGCAGCGTCCCGCAGTGAGGGGTTCCGCCGTGTTGCGTGTCGCCGTCGTGGGTTCGGGTCCGAGCGGGGTCTACACCGCACAGAGCCTGGTCCAGCAGCATCCGGAGGTACTGGTCGACGTCCTCGACCGGCTGCCGGCGCCGTACGGACTGGTGCGGTACGGCGTGGCGCCGGACCACGAGAAGATCAAGTCGCTGCAGAACAACCTGCGCACGGTCCTGGAGCACGGCCGGGTGCGTTTCCTGGGCGGCGTCCGGATCGGCTGCGGCCCCGGTGAGCTGCCTGGCTCCCTGCTGCGCGAGCTGTACCACGCGGTGGTGTACTGCGTGGGCGCAGCCACCGACCGCCATCTGGGGATTCCCGGCGAGGAGCTGCCCGGCAGCTGGTCGGCGACACAGTTCGTGTCCTGGTACAGCGCCCACCCGGACGCCGTCGACGACGGCTTCGTCCACGGGGCGCGATCCGCCGTGGTCATCGGCGTCGGGAACGTGGCGGTGGACGTGGCCCGGATGCTGGCGCGCGGCCCGGCCGAGCTGAGCCCGACCGACATCCCGCAGGCGGCGCTCACCGCGCTGGCCGCGAGCCGGGTGACCGACATCCACATGGTGGGCCGGCGCGGCCCCTCGCAGGCTCGCTTCACGACCAAGGAGCTGCGGGAGCTGGGCTCCCTGCCGGACACCCAGGTCGTCGTGGACGAGACCGAGTTGGCGCTCGATCCGGCGTACGCCGACCCGTCGGCCCTGCCTCCCGCGCAGCGCCGCAACGTGGAGGCACTGCGCGGCTGGGCCGCCGCGCCTCCCACGGTGGCGGCCCGCCGCATCCTGCTGCGCTTCTTCCGCCGTCCGGTCGAGCTGCTCGCCGCCGGGGGCCGCGTGGGTGCGGTGCGTTTCGAGCGGACGGTGCCGGACGGGAACGGCGGCGTCACCGGCACGGGCCGGTACGAGGACATCGAGGCGCAGCTCGTCCTCCGCTCCGTCGGCTATCGCGGGGTGGCGCTCGACGGGCTGCCGTTCGACGCGGCCCACGGCACCGTGCCGCATCTCGCGGGCCGCGTCCTGCGCGACGGCCGCCCCTCCCCGGGCGAGTACGTGGCCGGCTGGATCAAGCGCGGCCCGACCGGCGTCATCGGCACCAACCGCCCCTGCGCCAAGGAGACGGCGGCCTCCCTGCTGGCGGACGCCACCGAACTCGTACGGCAGGACAGGCCCCGGGACCCGCTGACCGCACTGCGCGCGGAGGGGTTCCGGCCGGTCGAGTGGGCGGGCTGGCAGGCGATCGAGCGAGCCGAGGCGGAACTGGGCGCCGCG
The DNA here is from genome assembly GCF_036227485.1 of Streptomyces sp. NBC_01451. Lineage (NCBI taxonomy): Bacteria > Bacillati > Actinomycetota > Actinomycetes > Kitasatosporales > Streptomycetaceae > Streptomyces > Streptomyces sp. NBC_01451. The sequence goes on along the minus strand of NZ_CP109479.1, from coordinate 8,884,743 downwards.
CTGGGCCGGAGCGTCGTGAAGCTGCCCGACTGGCGGTCACTGCTGGCGGCGGCACGGGGCACGGACGTCTGACCTGGCCCCGACCGCGTCACCAGCATCTGGGTGGGCATGACACACACCGGCAACAGGTCAGAAATCAACAAACTGTTCAATCCGCTTACGGTCTCGTCGTGTCCGGACGCTCCCCCACGGTGTCCGAACCCTCCACTCGCCCGCCGCCGCTCCTGGAGTGCCCATGGCCACCGTCTCACCCCCACCCGTGCATCCCGTCGACGAAGTCCCGCCCGTAAGCCGGCTCGCCGCCTTCGGCCTTCAGCACGTGCTCGCGATGTACGCGGGGGCCGTGGCCGTGCCCCTGATCGTCGGCGGCGCGATGAAGCTGTCGCCGGCCGACCTGGCGTATCTGATCACCGCGGATCTGCTGGTGTGCGGGATCGCGACGCTCATCCAGTGCGTGGGCTTCTGGCGCTTCGGCGTCCGGCTGCCGATCATGCAGGGCTGTACCTTCGCGGCGGTGTCGCCGATGGTCCTCATCGGTACGACGGGCGGCGGACTCCCCGCGATCTACGGCTCGGTGATCGTCGCGGGGCTCGCGATCGTGCTGCTCGCGCCGGTCTTCGGACGGCTGCTGCGGTTCTTCCCGCCTCTCGTGACCGGCACCGTGATCCTGGTCATCGGCCTGTCACTGCTGCCGGTGGCGGGCAACTGGGCGGCGGGCGGGGTGGGCTCGGCGGAGTTCGGCGAACCGAAGAACCTGGCGCTTGCCGCCTTCGTACTGGCGGTGGTGCTCGGTGTGCAGCGGTTCGCGCCCGCGTTCCTGAGCCGGATCGCGGTGCTGATCGGCATCGTGGTGGGGCTGGCCGTGGCGATTCCCTTCGGCTTCACGGACTTCGACGGGGTCGGGGACGCCGACTGGGCCGGCATCAGCACGCCGTTCCACTTCGGGGCGCCCACCTTCGAGGCGTCGGCGATCATCTCCATGCTGGTGGTGGCGCTGGTGACGATGACCGAGACGACCGGTGACCTGATCGCGGTGGGTGAGATGACCGGCCGGAAGGTCGAGCCCCGCTCCCTCGCCGACGGACTGCGGGCCGACGGTCTCTCCACCGCCCTCGGCGGCGTCTTCAACACCTTCCCGTACACGGCGTACGCGCAGAACGTGGGCCTCGTCGGGATGACGCGGGTGCGCAGCCGCTGGGTCGTGGCGACCGCCGGCGGCATCCTCGTACTGCTCGGTCTGCTGCCCAAGCTGGGCGCGGTGGTCGCGGCCGTACCGGCGCCGGTGCTGGGCGGCGCGGGCCTGGTGATGTTCGGGACCGTCGCCGCGAGCGGGCTGCGCACACTGGCCGGGGTCGACTTCAAGGACAACCACAACCTGACGGTCGTGGCCGTCTCGGTGGCCGTGGGCATGCTGCCGGTCGGCGTGCCCACGGTGTACGCGAAGTTCCCGGACTGGTTCCAGACGGTGATGAACAGCGGCATCAGCGCGGGCTGCCTGACGGCGATCGTCCTGAACCTGCTGTTCAACCACCTTGCGGGTAAGGGTAGTTCAGTCGACGGCGGTGACACCGCCGAGGCGGTCGGCCTGGCGGGCGGCGGCGGACAGGACGCTGTCGAGAAGTCCCGGGAAGAGGTCGTCTAGGTCGTCCCGGCGCAGGCCGTTCATCTTGGCCGTGCCCCGGTAGACCTGCCGGATCACACCGCTCTCGCGCAGCACGCGGAAGTGGTGCGTGGTCGTGGACTTGGTGACCGGCAGCACGAAGTGCGAACAGGAGAGCTCGTCGCCGGTGGCGGCGAGCTCTCGCACGACCTGGAGCCGCATCGGGTCGGAGAGCGCGTGCAGCACACCCTCCAGCCGGATCCCCTCGCGCACCGGGTGCGGCAGGTCGCGGCCACTGGGGGCGGGGGCTGCGGTGGTCACGGCGGCTCCACTTCGTCTCGGGAGGTCCATTGTACGAGAACTCTCGTAGTTTGACACTCGCCGTACTACGATGCCTATCGTACGAGCAGTCCAGTGACCTCGTGACGTACGACGAGACGAAGGGAGTCCGCCGTGAGCGCGCTCTTCGAGCCCTATCGCCTGCGCGACCTGACCATCCCCAACCGTGTGTGGATGTCCCCGATGTGCCAGTACTCGGCGGCGCCCGAGGGTGCGGAGACCGGCGCCCCGAACGACTGGCACTTCGCGCACTACGCGGCGCGCGCCGTCGGCGGCACCGGCCTGATCCTCGTCGAGGCCAGCGCCGTCGGCCCGGAGGGGCGGATCACCCCGTACGACCTGGGCATCTGGAACGACACGCAGGTCGAGGCGTTCCGCCGGATCACCCGCTTCCTGGTCTCCCAGGGCACCGTGCCGGGAATCCAGCTCGCCCACGCCGGCCGGAAGGCGTCAACCGGCCTGCCCTGGAAGGGCGGTGCGCCGCTCGGCTCCGACCCGCTCGGCTGGCAGCCGGTCGGCGCGAGCCCGCTGCCCTTCAACGAGGAGCACCTGGTCCCGACCGAGTTGACGGTCGATCAGATCCGGGACGTCGTCGGCCAGTTCACCGACGCGGCCCGTCGCGCACTCGACGCCGGCTTCGAGGTCGCCGAGATCCACGGCGCACACGGATACCTGATCAACAGTTTCCTGTCACCGCACTCCAACCACCGCACCGACGCCTACGGGGGCTCGTACGAGAACCGGGTCCGCTTCGCGCTCGAAGTCGTCGACGCCGTACGGGAGGTGTGGCCCGAGGACAAGCCGCTGTTCTTCCGTGTCTCGGCGACCGACTGGCTGACGGAGGGCGGCTGGAGCGCCGACGACACCGTGCGTCTCGCCGCCGAACTCCGTGCCCACGGCGTCGACCTCCTCGACGTCTCGACCGGCGGCAACGTCTCCGGCGTACGCATCCCGACCGGCCCGGGATACCAGGTCCCCTTCGCCGCCCGGGTGAAGGCCGGGACCTCACTGCCTGTCGCCGCCGTGGGGATGATCACCGACGCCGGGCAGGCCGAGAAGATCCTGTCCAACGGCGAGGCCGACGTGGTGCTGCTCGGCCGTGAGCTGCTGCGCAACCCGTCGTGGGCCCGGCACGCGGCCCGTGAGCTGGGCGCCGGGGTGCGGGTGCCCGACCAGTACCACCGGTCCGTCTGAGCACCGCAGGTCTCCTGCGGGTTCACGGAGTCGGCGGCAGCGCCTGTTCCGCCCGGACGGTTCTGCCCGTGCCCGTCGGGCGGGTGCACCTGCGGTCGGTGAGCCGGGAATGGGGGCATCGGTGACAGCCGTCGGCCCGGGATCAGCTCTTCGTGAACCAGGACACGGGAACGGCGGCGGCCAGCGTCCGGTATCCCTCGGGGTTCAGGTGCAGCCAGTCCCCGTCGTGGAGGTCCGCGCGCAGCCGGCCCGGATCGGCCGGATCACGGACTGCCCGGTCGAAGTCGACGACGGCGTCGAAGACGCCCGAGGTACGGATCCAGGCGTTCACGGCCTGCCGGGTCGTCTCGCGCAGGCCCGCCGGATCGTCGTACGGCGTGTTGCCGCGGAAGGGCGTCAGGGTGGCGCCGTGGACCCGGATGCCCTGGGCGTGTGCGCGGACGACGATCTGCCGGTAGGCGGCGATGAGGTCGTCGGCGACACGCTGCTGGGCGGCCGAGGTGGCCTCGGCGGTGCCGATGTCGTTGACGCCCTCGAAGACGATCAGCCAGGAGACCCCGCTGTGCGCCAGGACGTCCCGGTCGAGCCGGGCGAGGGCGTTGGGGCCGAGGCCGTCGTTGAGGACCCGGTTGCCGCCCGCGGCCTGGTTGAGCACGGCGGTCCGGCCGCCGCCGGGAAGACCCCGGAGCCGGTCCAGGAGCTGGTCGGGCCAGCGGTTGTTGCCGTTGGTGGTGGAGCCCCGGCCGTCGGACAGGGAGTCGCCCAGCACGGCGACGGCACGTGTGTCCCGCCCGGCGAGCACCTCGACGTCGCTGAGCAGGTACCAGTGGTTGACCGGGGTGGCCCCGGTCAGGTCCTGCTCCGCCGTACCGTCCCCGGTGCGCAGGTACGAGGTGGTGCGCGAGCCGGGGTGCGAGGTGAGGGCGAGCGAGGCCTGGCCGTTCGCGAGGTACGTCGTCACGGTCAGGTTGGTCGCGGGGCGCAGCCCGAAGTCCAGCGGGTCGGAGACGACCTGGGCCCCGGCGGGGACGGTGGTGGACCGGCGTCCGGCGAATGTCACCTCGCGCAGGGTGCCGGGTTCGACGGCGCTCACCCCGGCCCGGCCGTCCAGCGGAAGGGCCACCGTCACGGCTGTCAGTGGCAGCGGGGTGGTACCGAAGGCGTTGGAGAAGCGCAGCCGGACACGCTCGCCGCCGGTGGAGACGCGCACGGTCTGCCGCAGGGTGGTGTCGACGAGGACGGCACGCTCCCCGGTGAAGGGCGCGGGCGGCATGTTGCCGGGTTCGGTGAGCTGCGGCATCGACGTCCAGGTGTTGACCCAGTGCGGGGCGGACCGGGCCGGGTCGGCGACCGTCGGCTGCGGGCTTCTGACCAGGGCGACCACGGCGGAGGACGCCACGACGAGGGCCAGTACGAACACGCAGGTGGCGGCCAGGTAGGCGAGCGCCGCCCCGAGGGACGGCCACTGGGGCCCGGGCGACTGCGTGCGGCGGGGCGACTTCACGGGCCGTGTGCCTTCCTCTGTCTGATGTCCGAGCGAGGTCTTCCTCGGACAACTTCGGGCGGGACCACTTCACGGGAGGTGACCGGGTGCGCGCTCGTGGCCCGCACCCGGCACAACTGGGCTCAACCGGCCGTGCAGGCCGTTCCGTTGAGGGTGAAACCGGACGGCGCCGCACTGTTGCCGGTGTGGGTCGCCTGGTAGCCGATGCCGACGCTCGCACCGGGCGCGATGGCCGCGTTGTAGGTGACGTTCGTGGCGGTCACCGCACCGGAGGCCGGTGCGTAGGTGGCGCTCCAGCCGGAGGTGATGGTCTGGCCCGAGGGCAGGGTGAAGCCCAGCGTCCAGCCGTTCACAGCCGTCGTGGTGTTGTTGGTGATGGTCACGTTCGCGGTCAGCCCGGTGTTCCAGGCATTGGTGGTGACAGCCACCTTGCAGGCGCCGGGCGGCGGTTGGGGCACGGGGCCGGCGCTGTCCAGCCCGAAGAAGGTGATCACACGGGCGGCCATGCCGGTGGTGATCAGGTTGTGGCCGACTCCCTGGAGGCTGATGGCCTCGACCGGCGCCTTGTCACCGGTGGCGCCGTAGCGGGTGCGGGTCCAGCCGGACTGGGGCGAGTCGGTCGCGGACGGTGTCTGGCCGAGACCCTGCACGTTGGTCCACTGCTTGATCTCCTCCCCGAAGTTGGGGTAGCGCAGCGTGTCGTCCTCGGTGCCGTGCCAGAGCTGCATGCGCGGCCGGGGCCCGGTGTAGCCGGGGTAGGCGCCCCGCACCAGGTTGCCCCACTCCTGCGGGGTGTGGATCACCGTGCCCTGAGCGCAGTCGCTGTTCCACTCCGAGCCGTTGGTGGTGGCGAAGCAGCCGAACGGCACGCCCGCGAAGGCGGAACCGCCGGCGAAGACGTCCGGGTAGTCGCCGAGCAGGACGTTGGTCATCATCGCGCCGGAGGAGACCCCGGTGGCGAAGACCCTGCTGGTGTCGGCGCTGTAGGTGCGGGTGACCCAGTCGACCATGGACCTGATGCCCACCGGGTCACTGCCGCCGCCCCGGGTGAGCGCCTGCGGCGAGGAGACGTCGAAGCACTTGCTGCTGCGGGTGACGGAGGGGTAGATCACGATGAAGCCGTAGCGGTCGGCCAGCGAGGCGTACTCGGTGTTGGAGTAGAACACTGGGCCGGAGCCTGTGCACCAGTGCACGGCCACCAGTACCGCCGGGTGCGCGGTGACGCCGTCCGGCACGTACACGTACATCTGCAGGTTGCTGGGATTGGTGCCGAAGTTCGTCACCTCGGTGAGCGCGGCGGCGGCCACCGCCGGGGTCGCCGCGGGCGGCTCCGTGCGGGCCGACGCCGACGGTGCGGCGAGAAATGTTGCCGCGAGTAACGCCAGCAGGCCTCCGAGAAGCGCGACGAGCACCGAACGCAGCGGTCTTCTCGCGATGTTGCCGACAGTTGTGGACACGTCCTTGTCCCTTCCTGATCACGGCTCGTGGGGTACGCGTGGCGGAAGTCGAAGTCCCGCTCCGCGGGGCTGCCCGCCCGCATCGTGGCATGAGCATGGCTTCCATGGAAGCGCTCCCACACATCGAAAACATTCGCTGACCAGCGGTTGCAGATCCGGTCGGCACACATTGCGCGCAAAGCGTTGACCAGAAAGCGCTTACCCTCTACCTTCCGTTCAGCGATGTGACCCATCGATGTCGATCCGCATTCGACGAGACGGCCCCCGGAACATGCGCCCGCAGGGACAGTTCAGCCCTGGAGCGCTACAGTCCCCCCACTTCGGGCCCACCGTCACCGCCCCACCGGCTCGCACAGAGCACGCAACATGGCGCACAGCATGGTGAATGATGTTCACATGACTGACCGCCCTCTCGGTCAGTCGGCCCGCCCGAAGGGACGCACCCGCATGCGTACACACCCCCCACGTACACAGACGCAAAGATCCGCGGCGGTGGCAGCCGTGGCCACCGCCCTGGCCGCCGTCGCCGTTCTCGCCGTACCCCAGCCGGCCGGGGCGGCCGAGAGCACACCCGTCGGATTCGGCGCCGGAACGACCGGCGGCGGCAGCGCCGCCCCGGTCACCGTGACGACGCTCGCCGCCTTCAGAACGGCCGTCACGGGCAACGCGGCCAAGGTCGTGCGGGTGAACGGTCTGATCACACTGAGCGGCCAGGTCGACCTCGGGTCCAACACCACGGTCCTGGGCGTCGGTTCGTCCTCCGGGTTCACCGGCGGCGGCCTGAGGATCAAGGAGGAGACGAACGTCGTCGTACGCAACCTCAACATCAGCAAGCCGCTCGCGCCGTCCGACGGAGTGACCGTCCAGGAGTCGACGAAGGTGTGGATCGACCACAACTCCTTCTCGGCGGACCGCACCCACGACAAGGACTACTACGACGGCCTGCTGGACATCAATCACGGCTCCGACAACGTGACGGTGTCCTGGAACACCTTCAAGGACCACTTCAAGGGCTCACTGGTCGGCCACAGCGACAACAACGCGTCCGAGGACACCGGCCACCTGAAGGTGACGTACCACCACAACCACTTCAGCAACGTGTACTCGCGCATCCCCAGCCTGCGGTTCGGCACCGGCCACTTCTACGACAACTACGTCCAGGGCGCCGAGACCGCCGTGCACTCCCGCATGGGCGCCCAGATGCTCGTCGAGAACAACGTCTTCCGTTCGACGCTCGTCGCGGTCACCACGAACCGCAGCAGCGACGTCGACGGATACGCCAACCTGCGCGGGAACGACCTCGGCGGAGCCGCCACGGAGGTCTCGCGGGTCGGCACGTTCACCACCCCTCCCTACAGCTACACCGCGGAGCCCGCCTCGACCGTCGTCGCTTCGGTGACGTCGGGTGCGGGCGCCGGAAAACTCTGACAACTCCCCAACTCCCCACACCGTTCAACCGACTGGAAGCAGGCATCGGGACATGACTTCCGCAGTACGTCCACGCGCGCGCGGGCGCGCGCTGACCGGCACCCTGGCCACCCTCAGCCTCTCGCTTGGCATGATCATGACTAGCGGTACGCTCACCCCGGCGAGCGCCGCGACCTGGCCGACCGCCAACGGCAGCCAGGGCGTCTCCGCCACCATCCCCGTCTCCGGCACCAAGGACTACGGGATGAAGCGTCTCTACGGCACCGGGGACCTCGGTTCCGACAACCAGGACGAGGACCAGGGGCCGATCCTCGAACTGGCGGCGGGCGCCGTCCTCAAGAACGTCATCATCGGCGCCCCGGCGGCCGACGGCATCCACTGCAAGGGCAGCTGCACCCTGCAGAACGTGTGGTGGGAGGACGTCGGCGAGGACGCCGCCACCTTCCGGGGCAGCTCCTCGTCGAACGTCTACACCGTCTCCGGCGGTGGCGCCAAGGAAGCCAGCGACAAGGTGTTCCAGTTCAACGGCGCCGGAACGCTCAACATCTCCAACTTCGCGGCGCAGAACTTCGGCACCTTCGTCCGGTCCTGCGGCAACTGCTCCACGCAGTACAAGCGGACCATCAACCTCACCAACATCGAGGCGACCTGGAAGGGCGGCAAGCTCGCCGGCATCAACACCAACTACGGCGACAGCGCCACCCTGAGGGGCATCACCATCGTCGGGGACTCCAGCAAGAAGATCGTCCCCTGCCAGAAGTACATCGGCAACAACACCGGCAAGGAGCCGACCACCAACGGCTCCAACCCCGACGGCACGTACTGCAAGTACGCGACCGGCGACATCACGTACAAGTAACCCCTTCACAGGTGAAGGCGAGCAATGAGCCGAGCCACAGAGAGCAACTCGCCCTCTGACGCGCAAATAGATTCGTTCCAAGGTCACCAAGGCCCTGACGCCTTCGATTTGTCCGCCCCACGGCGGGCGGCGAAGCCGCCCTGGGTCGCTGACCTGCAAAAACCATTGCTGAGTCGCTGAATTGCGGAGCAGCGCAGAGGGCCACCATCCCTGTGTGGATGGTGGCCCTTGTCGATCGAGGGGGTTCTCAGGGGGTTTCAGCGGGAGTTCACGAAACTCCCGCTCGGGGCACCACCAGGAATCGTGCGCGAATCTGGAAGGGCCTCAGTTCGGCGGGGAACTGATCGCTCAGGTTCTCGGCCTGGGTGACGGCCAGTCCACTGCTCTCACAGTACTCCTCGACCCACGCGAGGACAGAGGCCAACGCACGGTCCGGTTCGCTGCTCACCTCGGTGCGGATCTCCCCCAGGAGCACGCCTCCGAGTTCGAGCTGGACGCCGACCGCCCACGCATCGCCATACCGGGCGCCGGAGACCAGCAGCTCCGTGGACTTCTGCGCACTGTCGGCAGGAAGGTCCAGCTTCGTGAACGTGCTGAAGCCCAGCGGATCCACGGCACGCAGGTCCGCTCCCGTTCTCTCCGGGGCGCCGCCATCGAGCCAGGCGTCCACCGCGGTACGCCCCCGCTGGCCGTTGTCCGGCATGAAGTCCAATGGTGACGTCGGGTATTGGAACTGTCGGAATGCCTCTGGGGCGAGGGTCTTCTGAGGCGGATCGAGGCCGCTGGCGGGCGGGTCGTGGTAGGCAGGGTTGGTGATCAGCCGACTTCCTCTCGATGAGCAACCTGACTCCCTGCGTGCGGTGCTGTCGCGTAACGATGTGCTGACGGAGGTGTTGGCGCGGACTGCGACGTTGGATCTGCCTGGGTGGTATGTGACGGCAGGGTGCTTGTTCCAGACCGTGTGGAACGTGGTCACGGATAGGCCGCCGACCAGCGGTATCAAGGATTACGACGTCTTCTACTTCGACGAGGGCGATCTGTCCTGGGAGGCGGAGAACGCCGTGATCAAGGCCGGGCAGAAGGTCTTCGCCGACCTGCCTGCAGAGGTCGAGATCCGGAACGAGGCACGGGTTCATCTCTGGTACGAGGACAAGTTCGGAGTGGCGTGTCCGCCGTATGACTCCGCCGAGGCGGCAATCGACAGCTTCGCTGCGACGACGTGCTGTCTGGGGGTTCGTGTGGAGGCCGACGGCCGGTGGCGTGTGTATGCGCCGCACGGGCTTTCGGATGTGTTCAACCTCGTCGTTCGTCCGAATCCGGTGCTCGCTCCGCGGTCGGTCTATGAGAGCAAGGCGGTGCGGTGGCGTGAGCAGTGGCCCGAGCTGACGGTCCTGGAGTGGCCGTCCGGGAGCGTCACGTCGGCCTCGCCCGCTGGCTGATCTCGGCGGCGTAGGTGGCCCAGTCGCCTGCGGAGAGTCGCTGCCAGGCGACGGCGACGTCGGTGTGGATGCCCAGGGTGCGGGCGAGGATCGCGGCGGGGATCTCGGTGGCGAGTTGGAAGAGCGCCGTGCTGCGGGCCTGATTGGGACGGAGCCCGAGCCGGTTGAGCCGCTGTGTCAGCTGTGTGGTGCTGATCGGCCGTCCGGGCTGTCCGCCGGGGAAGAGCCATCGAGATGGTGTCAGGGCGCCGATGGTCGCGTGGCCCTTGCGGTTCGCCGCGACGGTGCGGGCGAGGTGGGCGACGGGCTCGGGCAACTGGACGGGGGCGTCGCCGAGGTGGAGACGTACTTCCTGGACGCCGACCTCGACGTCCTCGGTGGTCAACCGGTGGATCGCCGACGGCCCTTGGGCGAAAAGGAGGAGAAGCAGTCGGGCGAGGCGGTCTTCGGGCTTGAGGGTGTTGTCGCCGTACGTGGAACGCGGCTGCGAAGTAAGTCGGCCCAGGTCGTGTTCTGTCGTTCGGGTGCAGGCAGGATGCCGTGCGCGCGGAGGATCTCCCAGACGGTGGAGGCGGCGACCTTGACGCCGAGAGCCGCGAGTTCACCGTGGATCCGGCGATATCCCCATGAGGGATTCTCCCGGGCGAGGCGCAGGACGAGGGTGCGGATCGAGCGGACGGTAGGCGGGCGGCCGCGGCGCTTGGGCACGTAGGCCGCAGCATGGCGTCGCTTGAGAAGGTCACGGTGCCATCGCAGGATGGTGTCTGGACGTACCAGCAGCAAGAGGTGCCGCAGCTTGTCCATCGGGAGGTGGTGGAGCAGGCCGGCGAGGACGGCACGGTCGGCGGCGGTGAACGTGGGTTTGCCAACCTGACGCTGCAGGACCAGCAGCTGGTGGCGCAGCGCCAGGATCTCGATGTCCTTGTCGCGGTCGCTCATCGACAGAAGGTGCAGGAGTGCCAGGGTGTTGGTCGCCGCGAGATAGGTCAAGCGCAGCAGCACGAAAGAATCATGATGGTGTACACGCCTGTGCACGTGAAGAGACTGGGTGTGCTGGGGCACGGCCAGAGATCGGCGGTCAAGGCCGCGACCTGGGCGGATGTTTTCTCGGCACCCGCAGTGCCCCTGACGGCGCTGACATGACCACCGTCACCGCCAAGCGGTGATGAGCTCCTCGGGCCCCACCGCCCGCACCCCGTCCACCGAGACCCCGCTCCGCGCCACCGCGAGGAGCGGGGTCTGCTCGTTCGCCCCGGGCAGTTGCGAGCGGTGAACCAGCAGGCGGGCCAGGTCGTGGGCGTCGAACGGGCGGTTCTCCAGCCATTTCACGGAGCCGACCGCCGTGATGCGCTTGGCGATCGGGCCCCGGTCGGCCGCGACGATGTCGATCTCGGGGTCGTTGCTGCGGGTCCAGTAGCCGCCCACCGCGCCCGTCTCCTCGGGCAGACCGTCCGCGCGCATCCTGAACAGGGCGTCCCGCACCACCGGCTCGACGGCCCGCCCGCGCCAGGCCGTCCACGACCGGCGCAGCCGCTCAAGAGTCAGGTCGCCCCTGCCGCGCTCGATCTCGGACAGATACGGCCCCAGGAAGGCCAGCCAGAAGCGCAGATGCGGATCGGCTACGTAGTAGCGGGTCTCCTTCGAAGGGCGTGTGGACAGCGGCGTGACGGCCTCCACCACCCGCTTCGCACCCAGGAGCTGCAGGGAGCGCCGCAGGGTGGTGGCGGGCAGGCCGCCCGCAGCCCGGCCGATCAGCGTGTGTGTCCGCTCCCCGGAGCCGATCGCCCCGAGCACCAGGCGTGCCTGGGCGTCGGCCGGGAACTCCGCGGCCAGGGACCGCTCCGCGCTGACGATGAGGGCCGAGGTCGGATCGGTCACCACGTCGGCCAGGTAGTCGAAGACCCCCGCGCCGCGTGGCCACTCCTCCAGGACCAGAGGCAGCCCGCCACAGACGAGAAAGGCATCGAACGCGTCGGCCGGCGGGAGTCCAAGCATGTCCGCCACATCGGCCGGGCTGAGCGGCGGCACCACCATTTCCGTACCGCGCTGGTGGAAGGGCCGGTCGTAGTCGTTGAGCCGCTCCATCATCGCCAGGTCGGAACCGACACAGAGCAGCAGCACCGGCCGCCTGGCCAGTTCCCGGTCGAAGAACTTCTGCAAGGTGCCCTCGAAGCCCGGATCGTTCTTGATCAGATAGGGCATCTCGTCGAATACAACGACACTCGGCCGGTCGTCCGGCAGCGCGGCGACAAGAAGGTGAAAGGCCGCGTCCCAGGTACCGGGCGACTGCCCGCCCACCGCCTCGGCGCCGGGCAGGTCAGACTCGGCCGCCGCCTCGACGAACAGCCGCAGATCCGCCTCCGCTCCGGCCTGGGCCGAGGCCGTGAAGAACAGACTGGGCAGCCCGGCGCGCTCGATGAACTCCTCGACGAGCCGGGACTTCCCCACCCGCCGCCGCCCGCGGATCAGCATCGCCTTGCCCGGCCGCCCACCGCGGCCACCCGCCTCGACCCGCTTGAGCATCCGGTCCAGAGCCGCGAGCTCCCGATCCCGCCCGATGAAATCGCCCACGTCCAGCCACCCACCCAATACAGCCAATTTTGGTGCGTCCAAAAATGAACATACCAAAGTTGGCCCTATCAAGTTCGGTCACCGGCGGTTCCACCATCGAGGCAGGGCCTTGAAGGTGGCCTTGAACAGGCCGCTGGAAGACACGGCTGTACCGGAACAGCCCGACGTGGCCGACCTTGACCACGCTGACGCCGTGCTCGTTGAAGGGCATGCCCAGGACGGCAGCGAGAGCGGGCAGGAAGATCGCCTCGGCGTCGCCCTCGACCATCGCCAGCCCCCGGGCGAAGAACATGTTGGCCTTGGTGACGTCCAGGAACCGGGTCAGGAACGCGTAATCCTCGCCGGTCAGGCGCGTGATACCGCGCCGCAGCGGGAAAGTGCGTCCCGGACGACGAGGGTCAGGCACTCGACGGACGTAGACGCGGCAAGGTTGGGGCGTGGGTGGTGAGGATGACCTGGACCGGGGCCCTGCCACCTTCCTGCGGCCCCTGAGCCTTGTCGCGGAGCAAGTCCATGATCCGGGTCTGGAGCTGGGGATGGAGGTGCGCCTCGGGCTCCTCGACCAGCAGCAGGGGTGCCAGTTCGCTCTTGCCCAGCAGGAGGAGCTCCGCGGCCATGAACAAGGCATTGTTGTAGCCGAGCCCGCGGCGCGTCCAGTCGTCGGACTCGGCGAAGAGATTCAGTTCGAGCCGTTCCAGCGCGCGGGCCAGCGTCGCGTCTGTAGCGACGCTGATCTTGGCGCGCAGGACATCGTCGCCGATGGCGAACCGCTGCAGGTAAGCCGAGTTGATGTCCTGGCTCACACCCGAGACGGCACTGTTGTCGCGGATGTCGTGCTCGGCGCGGCGCAGGATCCCCACCAGATTGGACGGAGGGGCGTCGCCCTCGGGGTCGTAATCATCGATGCCCTGGTCCTTCATCGCCGGGTAGCCGGCGAGGATCTGGGACAGTCGTGATCCGCGGCCCGAGCGCAGTTCCGCCTCCGCATCGCGAAGGGGGCGCAGGTAGGTGGCGCGCAGGAGTTCGCGTGCGGCGCCGTCCAGGGCGGGGCCGTTGCCGTCCGGTCCGGTCCGGGTGGTGACCGAGACCCGGTGCGGACCTCAGGCCCGGCTGTTCCGGGCGCGGTGGGCGAGGTAGTCCGACACCAGCACCCCCGTCGAGGCCGAGTAGGGTAACACCCGCTCCAGCCGGTTCTTCGTCGTTTCCGCCCGTATCCGCAGCGTGCGGTGGGCCGGATCGACGTCGTCGGTCCGTAGCGAGCACAGTTCCTCGCGGCGAAGTGCCGCGTCGTAGGCCAAGGCGAGCATCAGACGGCTACGTACCGGCTCGCGTTTGGCCACCTCCAGGACGCTCAGCCACTGCTGTTCGCCGGGAATCCACGACAGCTTCGTCAGCCGGGGCACCAGACCGCGCTGCTGACCGCCACTGCGTCGGCCGGGGGTGTACCGCCCCCGGCCGACCGGGTTGGATTCCCGCAACCCCTCTTCCATCAGGAAGTCGTGAACAGCCGGACCGGCGGCCCGCAGACGGTGCGAACCGCGCTGACGAACTTCCTTCCCACGATCCCCGTCAGGCGGTGCGGGACGTTCGGGGTACGCGAGCGGTGAATGCCGAGCATTAAGTGGGACAAAAGGAACCCGGAGGAAGATCACTGAGCCCTGCGATGCCCTCCCCATGTCCCCGGCCGGACGGCTTGTCGGTCCGGCGGCACGCGCGCGGCCCTGCCGTCGGGCGCGGGCAACACCGGCGGCGTCGGGGGCGTAGAGGGGCTGTCGGCCTCCCGACCACAGTCGGTCCTGGCCCGATGCCCCGAACTGGAGGCTGCTCACCAGCACATCCGCGACTTCGGCGAGATCCCCACCTGCCACCTCGGAGCCCTGCTCCCCGACTGGATCGACACCGTCGTCCGGGACGACCTGCCCGGACTGACCGGCTACGCCCGCAGCATGAACAGCGACTTCGACGCTGTCACCGCCGGCCTCACCCTGTCCTGGAGCTCCGGCGGCACGGAAGGTGCCGCCAATCGCAACAAAAGGCAGCTATACGGGCGCGCCGAATTCGAACTGCTCCGGAAGCTGACCCTGCTTCAGTAACCAACCGTGACGGCTCCCCGTGATCGCCGCCAGAGCCCAAAACTGACCTACAAAGCCGTAGGCTGGCATAGACCACAATTCGCTCCCATGGCTAGTGTCGTGATCTTCAGTACAGGGGCTGCTGATGCCGTCAGGTAGTGCTTCCCCGTCCCATGAGTCCTCGGGGACGCCCGGTCCGACGCTGGACGCCCTGCTGTCGGTGGTGGGAGATGGGGTCGTGGAGCTATATGCAGCTCCACGCGGCCTGGAGGTTCCTGTGCAGGGCGTGGTCGTGTGGGATGTGCTGGAGCCGACGATGTTGCCGGGACAGATCCTGCTGGCCGTCGGGGTGGAACCGCAGTCGAGCACTGCTGTCGACGTGATCCGAGCAGCCGGCCAGTCGGGGGCCGTGGCAGTGATCTTCGGTGCGAACCGACCCGGCCAGTCCTGTCCGGAAGTGCGTTCGACCGCCACGGAAGCGGGTGTGGCGGTCCTCTTTCGCACCCCGTGGGTCACCTGGGCACAGCTGGTGGGCGTGCTGCGAGCGGGGCTGACCGCTGTCGGCTGCCTGGCCGATCCTCAGATCGCGCAGGTGACCCTGGGGGATCTGGAGGGGTTGGCCGATGCTGTGGCCACGATGGTCGGTGGGGCGGTGACGATCGAGGACCTCCAGTCCCGGGTGCTCTCCTACTCATCCACAGATGAGGACGTGGACGACATCCGCCGACGGACCATCCTCGGTCGCCGCGTGCCAGATGCGGCGGTTGCCGTGATGCGAGAGACCGGCTTCTTCCGTCTGTTGTGGGGGTCGGGGGATGTGGTGCGCCGCCCGGCTGAAGAAGATCTGCCCGAACGGTTGGTCGTCGCGGTTACTGCAGGTGGAGAGGCGTTGGGGTCGATCTGGGTGGCGGCCGCAGGGCGACCGTTGCCGAAGACGGCCGAAGAGGACTTGCGTGCGGCCGCACGTGCAGCAGCACCGCATCTTCTCCATCACCGTTCCCGCCGGGCCGGGCAGGTACAGGTGGTACAGGAGATGGCGCGTGCATTGCTGGAGGGTTCGGGATCCGCCGAGGCGCTGGCGGCACGCACCGCCCTGCCCATCGATGGTCGCTATGCGGTCCTGGCGGTGCACGCCGTGCCGGGACAAGGCATCGGGTGGCACGAAGACCGTGTACCGGATCTGGTGGCCGTGCAGTGTGCCGCGCACGGGCATGAGGCTGTCGTGATGGCTGTCGCCGGTGGTGTGCATGTGCTGCTGGGTGACCTGGCTCCGGAGCCTCGGCGCGCCGCAGCACAGGTGGCGCGGCTCGGTGAGGCCCTTGCCGGGCAGCTGTCGGCCGCCATCAGTGCGCAGGTGCGCGTCGGTCTCGGGGAGGTGACGACGAACCTGCACCAGGCTGCCGAGTCCCGGCGGACAGCCGACCTTGCGCTGCGCGCACTGCTGTCCCGCGAAGGCCCACGCGCGGTCGCACGGGTGGGCGAGGTTGCCGAGGCGGTGGCGATGCTGCACATCGTGGATACGCTGCGCGAGGTGCGGCTGCCAATGGAGCTGCCGGTGACGAGGCTGGCGGCGTACGACGCCGAGCACGGCGGCACCCTGGTCGACACACTGCGCGCCTACCTCGACCAATTCTCCGACGTACCTGCGGCTTCCCGGGCGCTGGGCGTCCATCCCAACACTCTCCGCTACCGCATCCGTCGGGTGCGTGAGGTGTGCGGTATCGAGCTGGACGACCCCGATGCGCGGCTCCTGGCCCAACTGCAGCTGCGTCTCATGCGAAACGACGACGCCGACAACGGCTGAGGTTGTCGCCGCGCACCACCGCGACGGGTCGCCTTCGTCCCCCGGCACAACGCAGAGACGGTCACTCACCGGGCCTTGTCGGCTGGTCCCACTTACCACCGAGAAGTCTGGGCACCGGGACGAAGACGCAATTTTAACCAGCGCGGCAACCTGGGGGTCGCAGCGCCCGGCGTGCCCGGGCACGCACTTCGACTCCAAGGAAGGTGCACGGTGACCGGCACTCAGGTAGCACAGCGGCGAGAACGCATCCTTACAGCCGCGGTACGACAGCGGCTCATCGATCGCGACGACGCGTTGCTGGCAGGGTTCGTCGACCTCGACGGTGTCGCCGGCAGCGTCGCCGCGCTCCAGGAAGCCTTTCCGGACTCGGTGGCCGTGCTCCACGCGTTCGCGGCCAAGGCCAATCCGTTGGTGCCGTTGCTCGCGGAGCTCCGGGGGCTCGGCATGGGCTGCGAAGTGGCCAGCGCCGGGGAACTCGCCCAGGCACTGGCCGCTGGCTTCACGCCGGAACACATCGTGTTCGACTCGCCGGCGAAGACACGCGCCGAGCTCTTCCAGGCACTGGAGCTGGGTGTCACGGTCAACGCCGACAGCTTCCAGGAGCTGGCCCGCATCGCCGACATCCTTGCCACCCGTTCGTCGACCTCGCAGATCGGCGTACGCATCAACCCGCAGGTCGGCGCCGGCTCGATCTCGGCGAGCAGCACAGCGACCGCGACATCCAAGTTCGGTATCGCGCTGGAAGACGACGGCAACGTGGAGCGCCTCGTGCAGGCGTACCAGGAACATCCCTGGCTGACCTGGGTGCACACACACGTCGGATCACAGGGCTGTCCGCTCGACCTGATCGCCCAGGGCATAGCGAAGACCGTCGCGTTCGCCGAGAAGGTCAACGCCGAACTCGGTCGGCGGCAGATCACCGGTATCGACATCGGCGGCGGACTTCCGGTCGACTTCGACACTGACCACACAGCCCCCGGCTTCGATACCTACGTTGCCAAGCTGCGCGCCCACGCACCGGCCCTGTTCACCGGCGAGTACCGGATGGCCACCGAGTTCGGTCACTCCCTGCTCTCCAAGAACGGATTCACCGCCGCCTACGTCGAGTACACCAAGACATCTGGGCAACGCCCGATCGCGATCACCCATGCCGGCGCCCAGGTCGCCGCACGCACCGTGTTCCAGCCCGACTCCTGGCCCTTGCGCATCGCCGCACACCACCCCAACGGCACCGCCAAGATCGGACCGCTGGTGGCCCAGGACATCGCGGGCCCCCTCTGCTTCGCCGGAGACCTGATCGCCCGAGCCCGCCCCCTGCCCGCACTCGTACCGGGCGACATCGTGGCGCTCCTCGACACTGGCGCCTACTGCTTCTCCGCCCCCTACCACTTCAACACTCTGCCCGAACCCGCGGTCTACGGCGTCCGCACCGACGCGGACGGAGATTTCCGGTTCGAACTTCTCCGCTCCGCTCAGACCATCAACGACCTTTTCACCCGAGCAAGTCGATAACTCATTCGACTCAGCGGCGTGCCGGCTCGCTATGGCCACTCATCCGCGCTGCGGGCCTCCGGCCTGCGCTCAGCGGGACGTCCGCGCGACCTGCCGACAGCGGTCGAAGGCCAGTCGGTGCCGGGGACACGGCCCGCAGAGCCTGGCCTTCCATACCGGCAAGAACGTCACCGTCAAGATCAGCAACCCTCGCACACTGCGACCAGCCAATGAATCGATCATCAAGCCAAAGGAGCTCAAGTGACGACCGGACAGCAGGGCCAACTCCCCCGCAGATCATTTCTCGCCAGTGCCATCGCTGTAGCGGCCGGCACCATGCTGGCCGGAGGCGCAGTGGTCACCGCCGCCCCTCGCGCCAGCGCCGCGACCGGCGCGCACGTCACCTGGCACATCAGCAGTGAGCCGTCTGAGGCGAAGACCGGCTACACCGGCCTCATCAATGGCATCAGGGCGGCGATCAGAGGCGGCAGGATTCCCGTCGACGGCGCTGCCCCGGTCGACGTCACCGCCATCGACGCGACCAGCGAGCACATCCGCGTCGACCTGCACGCCGAGGACAGGCCCGAGTTCATCCGAGTGTTCATGCGCCGGTCGGACTCCTACGTCGTGGGCTGGTTCCAGGGCGTCGAGAACGGAGTCGGCGACGTGAGATGGGGTGACTTCTTCACACTGGAGCCCGGACTGCGGAACGGCCAAGGAGACATACCTCTGGGCAGGCCGGCCGGGACCACCGGCAGAGACGATCTGGGCAGCCAGACGAACACCCGGTTCCAAGACCTCGCCGGATACGACGCCCTGGCACGACAGGGCGCCAGCCGCGACGGCATGCAAATGTCCCCCGCCAGCTTCAACACAGCCGTCCTGCGGCTCCAGGACGGCGCCACCGTCGCTCCCAGGGAAGGAGCGCAGGCCATCCTTCAGATCATCGTGGGACTCGCTGAAGCCTCTCGGTTCCGACAGCAAGCACTCGACACCATAAGGCAGTTCGCCACGGGCACGGCCTACGGCCTCACCGTGGCGGACATCGCGTTCCACAACAACTGGGGCAGGCTCAGCACGGCGTTCCTGACGACGTTCATAGCGGGCGCCACCGCCTTCGCGGCTCCCGTGGAGATCGCCGGATTTGTCATCGGAAGCCTGGCTGTCGCATCGCGTTACCTCTTGATGGCCCACCATTCGAACATCAATACCAGGGGGAAGCACCTTCCAGAAGACAGTCTGATGTATGTCTCGCAGGATGGCATCGGCGACTATCTCACCGTGCAGGCCGCGATCGACGCCGTGCCCGCCGACGGCACCGCGCACACCGTCCTCATAGACAAGGGCGTCTACCACGAGGTCATCAGTGTCCCGAAGAACAAACCCTGGCTGACGCTCCAGGGCATCACTGACCTCGACCTGAATGTCGTCATTTACAACACCCGGTGCAACGGGATGACCGACCCCGCGACCGGCGCGAAATACGGCACCCAAGGCAGCGCCGTGGCCACCTTCAGGGCACCCAACCTGACCGTCAAGAACCTCACCATCAGCAACACGTTCGACCGCAACGCCCACCCGGAGATCAGCCCGTACGAGACCCAGGCCGTCGCGGTTGCCGCCATGGGTGACCGGCAGGTGTTCGACAATGTTTCGATACTGAGCCATCAAGACACCCTCCTCGTCAAGGGCGAGACGCCCAACACCCAGGCCCGGCAGTACTTCCACGACTGCTTCATCCGGGGCGACGTGGACTTCATCTTCGGCAACGCCACCGCGGTGATCCACCGGTCCAACATTCAGGTGCTCGAGTGGCCCGGAGGCACGGTGCTGGCGCCAAACACCGACAGGAGCAAGAAATACGGGATCCTCATCACCGACAGCTTCGTCAACTCCACAGCGGCGGCAAGGACGGCGTACCTCGGCCGGCCGTGGCACAACGGGCCGGACGCCTCACCTCAGGCGGTGGTCCGTGACACCCAGGTGGCCTCGGTCGTGACCGAGACGCATCCCTGGACCGACATGACGCCCGACTATTCCTGGTCGCAGGCCCGGTTCAAGGAGTACCGCAACTCCGGTCCTGGAGCCGGTGTCGCCTCCAACGCACCGATGATGACCGACGCTGAGGCTGCCGACTACACCGCCCAGAAGTACCTGGCCGGCACCGACGGCTGGAACCCGGTCCGATGACCGCGACCGCCACCGCACTTGCGACGGTCGTCGCCGTCGCAACACGGTGAACCACGGCAGGCCCGGGACAGCGCGATCGAGGCGGAACGAGATGCCGGGCCGCGTTACACGGCCCGGCATCTCGTCGAGCACAAACCTCCACCGCCGTCACCTTCCTCCCCTCTCTGGCGATGCGGAGCTCGATGGTTGGGGGTGTCTAGGTTGAGTTGACACACCCTGGTAGTGATGGGAAGGGCGCTGCCGCGTCCTGTCGGGTTGGTCGCGGCTGCGCCCCGTCTCAAGGGGACAGTCGGTCCACCGACGGCACTGTGATCTCGGTTGCTCTAGGGATCATTTCCCACGAACGGCAGACTTCGAGGCGGTATGTTCCTGGCTCGACGGACCAGGCTTGCGTGCGGTGTCCCAGTGCCGGAAGACAGCGGCGGGAAGGGGCACCTCGACGATGGTCTGCTCTCCGGGCCGGGCCTCGGCGGTGGTGAAGCCCGCCAGCCATCGGCGGGCTCACCCCACACGTCTGGGCCGGTGAGCTGTATGGCACCGTAGCCGAGCCTGTGCACCGACAGGTCACCACCGATGGTGACGGTGCCGCTCGCAACGCCCGGACGGTCAGACGGACTGCTCATGTGGTCCTCTGTCATTGTTCGGGTCGAAAGGTGTCCAGATATCG
The DNA here is from genome assembly GCF_036227485.1 of Streptomyces sp. NBC_01451. NCBI lineage: Bacteria > Bacillati > Actinomycetota > Actinomycetes > Kitasatosporales > Streptomycetaceae > Streptomyces > Streptomyces sp. NBC_01451. The sequence continues at coordinate 8,864,128 of NZ_CP109479.1, read as the reverse complement.
GATGCGGATCCCTTGCGTGCACATCAGTGCCCGCCGGGGACAGGTGGTGGCCACCTGCCTGGCACAGGAGCGGCTCCCGGCCGGGCGGCCACTGTGTTCGGATGAGTTCAGGGCTTCAACAGGACCTTGATGGCGCGGCGTTCATCCATCGCCTGGTAGGCGTCGGCGGCCTGCTCCAGGGGGAGGGTGAGGTCGAAGACCTTGCCCGGGTCGATCTGACGGTTCCAGATCAGGTCGATCAGATGGGGCAGGTACTGGCGGACCGGGGCCGGGCCGCCGTGCAGGTGGGCGTGGGAGAAGAACAGCTCCTGGCCGTCCAGCGTCACGTCGTGGGACACGCCGACGTAGCCGACATGGCCGCCGGGGCGGGTGGAGCGGATCGCCTGGAGCATCGACTCCTGGGTGCCGACCGCCTCAATCACCGAGTGCGCGCCGAAGCCGCCGGTCAGCTCCTTGATCTTCTCTACGCCCGCATCGCCGCGCTCGGTGACGATGTCTGTGGCACCGAACTCCAGGGCCAGCTTCTGCCGGGAGGCGTGTCGGCTCATGGCAATGACCCGCTCCGCGCCGAGCTGCCGGGCGGCCAGCACGCCGAGCAGGCCGACCGCGCCGTCACCGACCACGGCGACCGTCTTGCCCGGTCCGGCCTGAGCGGCGACGGCGGCGAACCAGCCGGTGCCCAGGACGTCGGAGGCGGTCAGCAGGCTCGGGATCAGGTCCTCGTCCGGGGTGCCCGGGGTGGCGACGAGGGTGCCGTCGGCGAGCGGGACGCGCAGCCGCTCCGCCTGGGCGCCCATCGCGTTCATCCACTCGCGCTGGACACAGGAGGTCTGGTAGCCGGCGCGGCAGCTCTCGCACGTGTTGTCCGAGGTGGAGAAGCCGCCGACCACGAACTGGCCGGGCTGGACGGTGGTGACGGCGCTGCCGACCTCTTCCACCACGCCCACGTACTCGTGGCCGATCGGGGAGCGTGCCTCGAAGGACTCGGCCCCACGGTAGGGCCACAGGTCCGAGCCGCACACACAGGCCGCCGCCACTCGGATGACCGCGTCAGTGGGCTTGAGGATCTTCGGATCCTCGCGCTCCTCCACCCGGAAGTCGCCGGGGGCGTGCATAACGACGCCGCGCATGGGGGTTGCTCCTTACATACGGGGGACCGGCCGTGTCCGTCGGCCGGGCGGTTGGGTGCCACGCCATCCAGGAAACCCACGTTCCGCGCGGGTAGCCAGTGACTGATGAAGCATGTACTGGCAGTACATCGCTACGGTCTGGCGGGCAGCGTACGGTCGGGGTGTGGACAACCGTGACGAAGTCCGCGAGTTCCTGACCTCGCGGCGAGCCAAGATCACCCCGGAGCAGGTGGGGCTGCCAGCCGGCTCCCGGCGCCGTGTGCCCGGGCTGCGCCGCAGCGAGGTCGCAACACTGGCCGACGTCAGCGTCGACTACTACGGCAAGCTGGAGCGCGGCAACCTCGCCGGTGTCTCACCCGCCGTGCTCGAAGCGGTCGCCCGTGCGCTCCAGCTCGACGACGTCGAACGGACCCACCTGCTCCATCTCGCCCAGGCACAAGAAGGCTCCGACCGACTCGCTCGGCCACGGCCGCGCGCCAGCAAACAGTGGGTGCCGCCCAAGACCTTGCAGTGGGCCCTGAACGCTGTCACCGCCGGGCCCGCGTTCGTGACGAACGGCCGCCTGGACCTGCTCGCCGCCAACCAGCTGGCCCGCGCCTTTTTCAGCGACATCTACGACGGCGGCACGCAGCCGCCGAACATGGCCCGCTTCCAGTTCCTGGACCCTGCGGCCCGCCGGTTCTACTCGGACTGGGACCTCATCGCCGACATGACCGTGGACGTCCTGCGTACTGAGGCCGGCCGTAACCCGCACGACAAGGACCTCCACGACCTGGTGGGCGAGCTGTCCACCCGCAGTGACGCCTTTCGCACCCGCTGGGGCTCCCACAACGTGCGCCGTCACGGCAGCGGCACCAAACGCTTCAGCCACCCGGTCGTCGGCGACCTCACCCTGGCCTGGCACGGCTCAGGCGTGGACGACGAACCCGGACTCACACTCCTCATCTACACCGCCGAACCCGGATCCCCCTCCGAAGAGAGCCTGCGCCTGCTCGCCTCGTGGACGGCCTCCCAGGACAGCGCCCACCCATCCACCGCCTCCGAGGACGCGGGCCGGTAGCACGTCTGCCGGTCACAACGGGGCGCCGCGGTGCGGCGGGCGTCCCGAGGCCAGAACGTCAGATCCGATGCGACCGGAGACTGGGCACTTTCACAAACCTTCGACGTCCCTGACCAGCAGATCCGGAGATGGCAAGGCATGGCCCGCAGGCTCTTTCCGTACGACCTCTCGGCACTCGGCGGACGTCCCAACCGGTTCGCCGCACCCACCACCGCAACCGACGAAAGACGACGGACATGGCACTGATCCTGGTGACCGGGGCATCCAGCGGGCTCGGATACAACACGGCGAAGGCACTGGCCGACGACGGGCACGACGTGGTCACGCACGTCCGCGACCGGGCTCGCCTCACCGGTGCGGAGGACACCGCCCGGTGGAAGGGCGTGCTCACCGGGGACCTCGCCGACCTGGAGCAGGTCCGCGAGATCGCCCGGCAGGCCGGCGAGTTCGGACACTTCGACGCGGCCATCCACAACGCCGGCACGATGCGTGCCCCAGAAGCGGGCACCGTCAACGCAGTCACGCCCTACCTGCTGACTGCCCTGCTGGACAAACCGGCCAGGCTCATCTATCTCAGCAGCTCCATGCACCGAACCGGCTCCACCGACCTGCGACGGCTGGCCGCCGGAACTGCTACCTACGACGACAGCAAACTGTGGGTCACCACCCTCGCGCTCGCCTTCACGTCCCGATGGGAAGGAACCTCCAGCCACGCGGTCGACCCCGGCTGGGTCCCCACCCGGATGGGCGGCCCCGGCGCACCGGACGACCTGACCGCCGGACATGAGACACAGGTGTGGCTCGCCACCCACCACGAGGCGACCCCGTCCACCGGCGGCTACTGGTACCACCGGCAGATGCAGCCTCCCCACCCCGCCTGCCGGGACGAAGAGTTCCAGGCCCGCCTCATCCGCACTCTGGAGACCCACACAGGCGTCCCGCTGGCCTGACCGCAACCCCGCCGCAGTCGGATCGGGGCCCGTCGTACCAGACCTCGACGCGCACACCGCGGAACAGGGGAGACTCTGCCCTCGTCACCGCGCCGGTCTCCGTCTGAAGCCCCATCAGGGCATCACGTACGAAAGGGCAGTAAGCAGATGAGTGACGAGATGAGATACGGCCACCTGGGCCGCTGCGGTCTGCTGGTCAGCCGGATCGGCCTCGGGACGATGGGCTTCGGTTACACCGTGGACGAATCGACCAGTTTCGCGGTCATGGACACCGCAATCGAGACGGGTATCAACCTCTTCGACACCGCCGACGTCTACGGCGGCCCGCAAACAGCGGACATGGAGAGAGGGTACGGCGTTTCCGAGGAGACCATCGGCCGGTGGCTGAAGCGCAGCGGTCGCCGCGACGACATCGTCCTGGCCACGAAGGCCTACCAGCCGATGGGGCTGGGCCCGAACGACCGCCGACTGTCCGCCTACCACATCCGGCGCGCGTGCGAGGCGAGCCTGCGGCGACTCCAGACGGATCACATCGACCTCTACCAGATGCACCACATCGACCGGGCCACACCCTGGGAGGAAGTCTGGCAGGCGATGGAACAACTGGTACGGGAGGGCAAGATCAGCTACGTCGGCAGCAGCAACTTCGCAGGCTGGGACGTGGCCCTCGCCCAGTCGGCCGCCACCGCACGGCACTTCCTGGGCCTGACATCCGAACAGAGCCTGTACAACCTCGCCGTACGAGCCGTGGAAATGGAGCTCGTCCCCGCGCTGCGCCACCTCGGCATCGGCCTGATCCCTTACAGCCCGCTGCACGCCGGCCTGCTCACCGGCGCACTCGAGTCCGCCACCGAGGGACACGTCCAGGACGCGTCGATGCTGAAGCGCATCGACGCACACCGCGACCAGCTCGAAGCGTATGAAGAACTGTGCCGGGAGCTGGGTGCCCGGCCAGAACACGTGGCGCTGGCCTGGGTATTGCGCAACCCTGCCGTCTCCACCACGGTCACCGGAGCGACGAACAGCGAGCAACTGCGCTCCAATCTCGGGGCGTTGTCCGTGCAACTCGACGGCGAGGTCATGGAACGCCTCGACCGCATCTGGCCGGGACCGGGAGAAGCCCCGCAGGCGTATGCCTGGTGAACCAGCCCGGTCGGCCGGACTGCCCGCCAACGGGCTACGCCGGGTGGGGCGGGGCGGTTCCTCCCGTCGCCAGCCTCTGCCTTACCGCGATCACGAGCCTGTCGTGACCACGTGTACTCGGCGGTCGCCGTCGCCGCAGAGGAGGGACAGGCCGCTGGGGTGCCTGCACGGTGGGCTGTCACTCACCTTGCCGGCCGCCGCCTCGGCCTGTCTCCTCACGGAGGTCTCGCCTCGAAAGACTTGCACCTGCCACTAGCGTCAGGTTCTACCGTTGCGGTTGAAGTTGCAGATCAGCGGCGGGAGTTAGCCGCTGGTTGGTCTGCATTCGTGCCGCCGGACCAGTACCTGCGGCGACCGCACCCCCCATACGCAGAGGAACATCGTGAGCTTCAATCACATCTGCATCATCGTGAGCGATCTGGACCGATCACTGCCCTTCTACAAAGACCTTCTGGGATTCAAGAAGGTCTTGCTGGACACCACCGAGCCCGGAAACTTGTTCAACTCCTCGATCCTCGACGACATTCTGGGCGTGAAGGACGCGGCGACGCGGATCGTGGTCGTCGCCGACGAGGATGGCGCGACGCTGGAACTGCAGCAGGCCGCCAACCCGCACTCCACCAAGGCTCCGGACGAGTACCTGAGCTACGGCAGGACGGGCCTCAAGGAGCTGGCGATCGATGTGCCCGACATCGATGACCTCTTTCAGCGTGTCAAGGCCGCCGGTATTAAGGTTCAGACCGACTACATCTGGTCCCCATACGCCGGAACCCGTTCTTTCCTGTTCTACGACCCCGACGGTGCACTCATCCAGGCCATGGAGGTCACGGCGGAGCAATACCCGCGGTAAGTGAGGCGACGGCCCGACGCACCCGCTCATCGCACCGCTCCGGGACTGGTGGAGGCCGTGACGCGTCGCGGGCCTGAGGGAATCACACTGCTGGTTCCCGGCACTCTACGCGCTTCTTCCGGGCCAAGCCTCAGCGTTGCCGCGTGATTGCCGCGGTCGTGGCGATACGTGGGCTCAGCGGGCCACGGAGTGCGGCAGGCACGACTTCCACGAACAGGGTTTCTCCACGCCCCGTGACCCATGTGGAAGACCGTGCCTGCCCACACGTCATGGCTGATCCCGACCGGCCCTGACCAGCCCCGCGAGCATTCCGATGTCGTTCCTGGGGAAGGTCCTGGCCTGCCGGCCCGCGGCTGACCGACGCGCTGGACCCGCAGGGTCCACGCGCGGTGCGCCACCACCTGGCCGTGGCGCTCGACCTCACCGCGTGTGCCGTGCCGACCGGGATGACCTCGCAGCACACGATCCGGATCCGGAAGGCCGACCACAACGAACCCGACGCCCCGCCACCGTCACCCCGACGGTGGCTGCGGGCGAGGGCCGAACTCACAGTGACCTGGCCTGCTTTGCAGGCCACGCGGTACCTCGGCCTCGTTGAATACAGCGACGGTTCGAACCCTCGGGCGCACGGTTCTGACAGACACGCCGTAGCGCCCGCAACCCCCCACAGCCGCAGAGACGGACGGCAGCCGGACGCCCGGCGCCCGACGCTCTTGCCGCGCCCGATCGATATGGACCACACGTGACACGCACGCCCAGACGACGGAGAGTGGCAGCCACCATTCTCGCGTCCCTCCTCGCCGGAGCCCTGACCCTCATGGCGGTCGTCTCCCCCACTTTCGCCGCCAACGCCACTGGCAACGAAGTCGGTTACGGCGACGGCATATACATCGTGAAACTCCGCGGCCAGTCCGTCGCCGGATACGGGGGCGACCTGCCAGGGCTGAAGCGGACGGCGCCCGCGGCGGGTCGGCGTCTCGACGCCGCCTCCGCCACGGTCGAGAAGTATGTGGCGTACCTGGACGATCGCCGGGAGCAGGTCCTCGACGCCGTGCCCGGCGTCGAGACGCTCTACGACTACTCCTACACGTTCAACGGGTTCGCCGCCGAACTGACCGGTCGGCAGGCCGCGAAGCTGGCCTCGACACCCGGGGTCGTCGCGGTGACCCGGAACACGGTCGCCCAGCTGACGTCGACGGCCCCGGGCCATGGGCCGACCGCGGACGGCCGGGCGGAAACCCATCTCCGGACCGTGGCCGACGGCCGGGGCCGGGCCGAGGCTACGGACCCGGCTCCCACAGCCGCCGCCCGGACACCGCGCACCCCGGACTCCAAGACGCCCCGTACAGCCCGTCCCGCCCAGTTCCCCGACATCCCCCGTCTCCTCGGTCTCTCCGGCGGCAAGGGTCTGTGGGCGAAAGCGGGCGGCCCCGCGCACGCCGGAGAAGGCGTGATCGTCGGGGTCGTGGACACCGGGGTCGACCCCTCGAACCCGATGTTCGCCGCGCTGCCGGAGCCGCGCCCCGACGCCGAGGCCATCGCCAAGAAGTGGCACGGCGACTGCGACCCGGGCCAGGACCCCGCGCGCAAGGTGACCTGCAACAACAAGGTGATCGGCGCGCAGTGGTTCGGTGCGGGTGTCCCCGCGGACAGCGAAGACGCCCCCTCGCCGTTGGACACCAGCAGCCATGGCACGCACACCGGCAGCACGGCCGCCGGGAATTACGACGTCGCCGCGTCGGTGCCCGGCAGCAATGCCGAGGGCCGGCTCAGCGGTGTCGCCCCGGCCGCCCGTCTCGCCTTCTACAAGGCGTGCTGGCCGGGCTTCGGCTGCCCGACCGCAGACCTCACAGCCGCGATCGACAGGGCCGTCGCGGACGGCGTCGACGTCATCAACTTCTCCCTCACCGGCACCCTCACCGAGCAGCCCGACATGGAGGCTATGTTCAACGCTGCCAAGGCGGGCGTGTTCATCGCCGCGTCCGCCAACAACGGCGGCCCGGACTCGGTGCACCACACCGGTCCATGGGTCACGACGGTCGCCGCGGCGACGCACGACACCGAGTACACCACCTCCCTGGTCCTCGGCGACGGCCGCCGCTACACCCGCGTCGGCCTGAACCCGGGTACCGGCTCCGCCCCGCTGGTCGAAGCAGCCGCCGTACGCAAGGCCGGCTCGGACGCCGGCAGGGCCGCGCTGTGCGCATCCGGCACACTCGATCCGGCACAGGCGAAGGGTAAGATCATCGTCTGCGACCGGGGCGGCGCCGACATCTGGGAGGACTACCAGTCGGACGAGGTCCTGGCGGCCGGCGGCAAGGGGCTCGTGTTCACCGACACCCCGGAGTCCGAAGAGTTCCTGTCCCCGAACGTCTTCTCGGTGCCCATAATCCAGGTCGGCATCGAGGACGCGAAGGCGATCCACGCGTACGCCTCCCAGGCCGGCGCGACCGCCCGGTTCACCCCCACGCAGAGCAGCCATCTGGCCACCCGGGAGATCACCAACTTCTCCTCCAGCGGCCCGGACCACTTCAGCAACGGCGACCTGCTCAAGCCCGACATCGCCTCCTTCGGCGAGACCATCCCAGCGGGCGTCGTGCCCGGCAGCAGCACTTACAACACCGGCCAGTTCAGCTTCGCCAACGGCACGTCGATGTCGTCCCCGCACATCGCCGGCCTCGCCGCCCTGCTGCGGCAGTTGCACCCCGACTGGTCACCGATGGAGATCAAGTCGGCGCTGATGACGACGGCCACGACCACCGACGAGAACGGCGACCCCATCGGCCGCAACCTTGCCGACTCCGCCTCGCCCCTCGACTACGGCGCGGGCCTGCCCCGGGTCACCCGGGCCACCGACCCCGGCCTGGTCTACGACTCCACCTCCGCCGACTGGACCGCCTACCTCTGCGCGATCGGCCAGAAGCCGGCCACCGAGGACGGCACCGACGCCTGCGCCAACGCCGCCAAGACCGACCCCAGCGACCTCAACTACCCCTCGATCGCGGTCGGTGACCTACTGGCATCGCAGACGGTGACGCGCACAGTCACCAACGTCTCGGCGCACACCGCCACGTACAAGGCGAAGCTCCAGACCCCGCCGGGCTTCCGCGCCGAAGTCACCCCGAAACGGCTGACGCTCGCGCCGGGCGAGTCGACGTCGTACAAGGTGACGTTCGAGCGTACGGGCGCGGCCTACGACACCTGGTCCTTCGGCTCCCTGACCCTGAGCGACGCGCACGGCCACCACGAGGTCACCAGCCCGATCGCCCTGCGCGCCGTACCGTTCTCCGCCCCGGACGAGGTCACGGTCGTCGGAGGCGATTCCGCGACGCTGAGGACCGGGGTCAGCTGGAACGGCGAACTGACCGCGAAGGCGTCCCTCTACACCGGCGAGAAGACCACCGGCACCCTCACCGGCACCGACCAGGCCGACTTCACCATGAGTCAGCGCACCAACGACGCCGTCGTCAAACAGCGCGTCCACGTCCCCGCGGGCGCCCCGTTCACCCGGTTCGCCATCACCTCCGCGGACCATGTCCCCGGCAGCGACCTCGACCTGTACGCCTTCGACACCGACGGCAACCACGTCGGCAACTGGGCCGGCGCCGGCTCGGACGAGCACGTCGACCTGCCACCCGGCGACTACGACGTCTACGTCCTCCAGTACGAACTACCGGCCGGCACCACCAGCCAGCAGTACACCCTCTGGAGCTGGAAGGTCGGCCAGGGAACCCCGGCCGTGACACCCACGGTCACCCCGGCCAAGCAGCACGTCTCGGCGGGCGACCACCCGGAGATCACGGTGTCCTGGCCGAACACGACACCCGGCCAACGCTACGTCGGCGCCGTCGAGTACGGCGACGGCACGACCGGCCTCGGCCACACGGCGTTGACCGTCACGCCATAGCCGCTCCCCACAAGCGGTAGATGAATGATCCGCCCGCGCACTCCCCCGAGTGCGCGGGCGGATCGCGTCGGTCCGAAACCCTGACCCATCCGATACCCCCATGTGGCATGCGGCCCCGTCGCCCCCGGCCGGCCCGCCCTGCCCCACAAGGCGCAGAGCCGGTAAGGACGTTGCGGCAAGAGGAGAGACGGCTGTTCCCGAAAGCCTTACAGAGCCCGGGACGCCAGTGACCAGAACACCGCCGATGGTGTTTCGAAGCCGCGTTCGCCCAACTCGTCGGAGCCGCCCCCCGTGCCCGCACCGACCGGCACCGCTGCCACCCCGGCCCCGCCCTCAGGATCCGCGATCTCGTCCGCCAGCTCCAGGCCCTCGGCCACCAAGTCGCCCACACACACCAGCATCCGCATGACCGGCGCGATTCACCATCATCCGAGCCGTACGCGGGCCGGATGCTGCCGCCTGCCCACCCGAACCTCGAATTGCAGATCAACTTCCGCGCCTGGGGATCGAGACGACGACAGACCCGCTCAACTTGCATCTGACGTTAGCGTCAGGTTCTACCGTGGTGGCTGTTCGTGCTCCGCAGCTCGCCGCGGACATCGTTTCCCTGGATCAAAGATCTTCCGCGCCTGCTGCGAGCAGGTGCGGCTCACTGGAGGAAGACTCATGCGCGCAGTCGTTTACCGTTCGATCGGAGGGCCGGATGTTGTCGAGGTCGCCGAGATCGACAAGCCGGTTCCGGGCCTGAGCGAGATCCGCATCAAGGTTCAGGCGTCCGCGCTCAACCCGACCGATCTCATGGCCTGGAGCAGTGGCTTCTTCCCGGCCCCGCCGGAGGGGAGTGCCTACGGCCTCGGCTGGGACATCGCCGGTGTTGTCGACGCCGTCGGCCCGGGTAGCCACTGGACGCCCGGACAGCCTGTCATCGCGTTGAGCTACGGCGTGCCCCTGGGGCTGAACCGGGGGCAGGCGGAGTACGTCGTGGTGCCTTCCCATTCCATCGCCGCGGCGCCCGCGGGTGTCGACCCGGTCCACGCCGCCACCATCCCCCTCAACGGCCTGACCGCGGCCCAGTCCGTCGAACTGCTCGGGATCGAAGCGGGCCAGACCGTTCTCATCACCGGGGCGGAGGGGGCGGTCGGCGGCTACGCGGTGCAGCTGGCGAAGCGCCAGGGCGCCGTGGTCATCGCGAGTGACCTATCGCCCGATGGCACGTTCGCGACCGAGGTGGCCGGGGCCGATGTGTACGTGCCGGCGTCGCAGGCGCCGGCCGAGGCCGTCCGCAAGGTGCGTCCCGAAGGGGTCGACGCCGTGCTGGACACGGCCGTGCTCGGGCAGGCCCTCATCGGGGCGGTGGCGGACGGCGGCAGGTTCGTGACTACGCGGATCGACGCCCTGCCTCAGGCCGAGCGGGGCATCCGGGTACTGCTGACGCAGGTCGGCCCGGACGCAGCCAGGCTCTCAATGCTGTCCGATCTCGCTACGGCGGGCGACCTGGCGTTGCGCGTGGCCAAGACCTATCCGCTGCAGGACGCCTCCAAGGCCTACGCGCGCATGACCAAGGGCGGACTCCAGGGGCGCATCGTTCTCACCATGGAGTGAGCCCAGTACTGCGCTGATACGGCCGACCCGAGCGCAGGCTGGTCGCACGGTCCGCGGCAGAACCGTGCGAGTAGCGGACGAGGCGCCGAAACGTACGGCCCTGAGCGTGGTGAGGCCGGTCGCCGAGGCAGTCGGCCTCAGGCGGTATCGGGGACACCTGAAGGTACCGGGTGACAGTGGTCGGGGTGGCTGGGATCGGTCGCCACGGTGATGATCTCGTCGAGGCGGGCCCGCACTTGCGTCAGGTCGTTGATCTGGCAGTCGATGCGGGCCCGTTCGGCGATGATGCTCTCGACAAAGTCGTAGGTCACGGGGCCCTCGTTCATGCACCGGGGCAGGACCTCGCGAACGAGCCTGCTCGTCAGTCCGGCGGCGTACAGCTTCTGGATCATCCTGACCCGTTCGACCGCGCCGTCCGGGTACTGCCGCTGCCTGCCGCTGGTGCGCGTGGAGTCGAGCAGCCGCTGCTCTTCGTAATAGCGCAGCGCCCGAACGCTCACTCCCGCCTGTTCGGCCACCTCTCCGATCCGCATGACTGCTCCTAGTTCGTTTTCGCGTCCCGTCAGAGCCGCTTCTGACGGGAGCATGAGGTTTTAGCGTAGCTGGTGTCGATGCCACTTGAGCTGGGAGAAGGATGTCAGCGACGCGGCAGGAAGGTGCGCCGTGTGCTCGTCGATGGCATGGAGTCCGTTACTGGTGAGCAGCCGGACGTCTTCCTCCCAGATGGCCTTGATGGCAGTCGGGTTGATGGTTGTCTGCATTTCGTAGTTGGCGTCCCTGAGGACTTCGTCGATGAAGTAGACCCTGCGTACCTTCTTGCCGAACGGGCAGGTGTGCTCCAGCAGGTCCTGCATCGACTTGATCAGGTCGTCACGCAGCACCACGACCTCCTTGTCACTGTGGGGCAGCGACTCGGAGACGGGCAGGCTGCCCGGACAGCGGCGGGCGAGGGCGAGTTCACTGTTCCGGCGGGCGACGAACCCGGGTCGCTGGGCGCGGAAGGCGTCGACATCCAGCTCCCGCATCTCGTCGATCCGCTCAGTCTCGAAGTCGATGATCTGCACGAACTTCACGGGTGCGTCCACAGGTGCCTCCACCTCCGGCGCGGGTGTCCCCGGCCGGGGACACCCAGCACCCACCGAAGCACCGGGAACGGTGCTCGACGAATCACTGGGCACCACCCCCGGTGTCGGGTGTTTCTACCTCCGACGTGGTCAGACGTCGAGGCTGTCCTTCGGAGTGCCTTCGCTCTTCTCCTGTGCCGCCTCGGCCGCCGCCTGCTTCCTGGAGGCCCTCAGGCTGGTGATCGTGGTGATGATCAGGACCGAGCAGATCACACCGAGCGAGACCGGGATGCTGATCTCGGGGACCTGGACGCCGGACTCGTGCAGTGCGTGCAGCACCAGTTTGACGCCGATGAAGCCGAGGATGATCGACAGGCCGTAGCTGAGGTGGACCAGTTTCTTCAGCAGTCCCCCGATGAGGAAGTACAGCTGGCGCAGACCCATCAGGGCGAAGGCGTTGGCGGTGAAGACGATGTACGGGTCCTGGGTCAGGCCGAAGATCGCCGGGATGGAGTCGAGCGCGAAGAGCACGTCGGTGGTACCGATGGCCAGCATCACGACCAGCATGGGGGTCATGACCCTCTTGCCGTTCTCCTGGATCCACAGCTTGGTGCCGTGGTAGCGGTCCGCGACACCGAACCTGCGCTCGGCTGCCTTGAGCAGCTTGTTCTCCTCGTACTCCTCGTCCGTGTCGCCGGCCCGGGCCTCCTGGATGAGCTTCCAGGCTGTCCAGATCAGGAAGACGCCGAAGAGGTAGAACACCCACGCGAAGCTGGCGAGGATGGCGGCACCCGCGGCGATGAAGACGGCCCTCAGCACCAGGGCTATGAGGACACCGACCAGCAGCACGCGCTGCTGGTACTGGGACGGCACCGCGAACCTCGCCATGATCAGGACGAAGACGAAGAGGTTGTCGACACTCAGGGACTTCTCGGTGATGAAGCCCGCGAAGAACTCTCCGCCGGCCTGGCCACCGCCGAAGATGAGCAGGCCTAGCCCGAAGAGGCCGGCCAGGGCGATCCACACGACCGTCCAGATTCCGGCTTCCTTGATCGAGACGTCGTGCGGCTTGCGGCCGATGAAGAAATCAACCGCGATGAGGGCGGCAAAGCCCACGATGGTCAGGATCCATAGGGTCGTCGAAACTTCCACTGCGCCTCCGGCAGTCGTAACGGCAAATGTCAGCGTTGTCGCGCGCCGGAGTCGAAGGCGCGCAGGTCGAAGGCGTCCTCGGGGTTGCAGTGCCTGTGCGCGAGCTGCTCGATGGACGGGTAGGTGGGCTCCGGCAGGTCCTGCATCGACTTGATCAGATCGTCACGCAGCACCACGACCTCCTTGTCACTGTTCGGCAGCGCCTCGGACACGGGCAGGCGGCCCAGGTAGCGGCGGGAGCGGGCAAGTTCACTGTCCCGGCGGGCGACGAGTTCCGGCCGCTTGGCACGGAAGGTGTCAACACCAAAGCGGAACGCCTGTGCCGCGGTGGCCGGGATCTGTGGGCAGGGGGCGGGCGTCGGCTGGTGGAGTCGTACCCCGGGGATGCGCCAGTTGGTGGTCAGGCCGTGGTCGGTGTGTAGATCGTGGCGGGGTCGAGGGCGAGGTTCGCTTTGATCTGAGCGGAGAGCGCGTCGGCCAGGACTTCGGACTGCCCTGCCTCAACTCCGTCGAGCGCGGCCTTGACGACGTCGGCAGGGTCGTTCAGTTCGAACGGGAACGACAGTCCCCGGGCCAGGTCGGTGTCGGTCGGCCCCAGATACACGCCGGTAACCAGTGTGTTCTGTCCGGAGAGTTCGAGGCGGACGCTGTTGGTCAGGCTCCAGGCAGCGGCCTTGGCCGCGTGGTAGGCACCCCAGTGCTCGGAAGGGATCCAGGACGCCGCCGACAGGACGTTGACGATCGCCCCGCCGCCACCTGCCTTCAGGATCGGAGCGAAGGCCCGGATCGTGCGCAAGGGACCGTAGTAGTGGGTGTTCATCTCCAGTTCGATCTGGTCCAGGTCCCCGTTGACCAGCGCGTGCATGGTGTTGATGCCGGCGTTGTTCACCAGCATCGTCACGTCCGTGGCGGTTGCCGCCGCAGCCGCCACGGAGGTCGGGTCGGTGATGTCGAGCGCGAGCACCTGCGCTCCGGGCAGGTCGACGCTCTCGGGGTTACGTGCGGTCGCGTACACCTTCGCCGCACCCTGCTCCAGCAGTTGGGTGGCGAAGTGACGGCCAAGGCCTCGGCTCGCGCCGGTGACGAGGGCGACGGAATTGGCGATCTGCATGGGGGGAAAACCTTCGCGTAGGAATGTGCCGTCAGGCGTGCCTGGGGAGGGCAGCAACAGCGACCACGCTAGAACCTCACGCTAGTGTCAGGTGCAAGTCTTTTCCGGTGTGAGACCCGCCGCGAGCAGACAGACGTTGTTGGTCCACGGCGGATTCCGTACGGTCGAGCGGGTGGGCGGACAGTGGGTGACCGGCGGCACCGGGCCCGAGTTGACGAGGCCATCCGCCGCCCGCCGCTACAGTCACGCCGTGGCCGTTGGCCCACCTGACGCCTGACGCGCGGTGGCTGGTGCGGATGTGGTGCACGGCCCACCGGGTACGGAACCGGGGTGCTTCCTGAGGACAGGCCACCGACGAGTCACGCAGGACCCGGTCGCGACCGACTTGGCGCGTATCAGCATGATGGGGTCACCGCAGCGGCCCTCGGCACATGAACAGACCGCTGAGCCCGGATCGTGGAAGCGGCCGAACCTCAGCCCGCCGGGCCGCTCACGCGGCGGGCCGACCCCCAGAAATCGCCTCACCTCCCGCTGGCACTGCCGACAGCTGTGCAGCTTGCCGGCCGTCTTCCGCGTACGGCCGGTTTACGCTGAGGCCCGTGCTTCCCGGCGCCGGCTGACCCGGTGGGCGTCCCACCAACATGGCGTGGGCTGTCGTGACGAGGCGGGTAGCGGCGGGGCGGGCGTCCGGCAGCCAGGCCAGCACGAGTTGGGTGGGCGGGTATCCGTGGACGGGCACGGCGCGTACGGATTCACCGAGGCGGCCGCGGGCGCTGTCGCCGACAACGATCACGAGTTGTCCCAGTGCGACGCGGTCGACCATGACGTCCAGTGCCTCGTTCGGCAGTTCCGCCTCGTAGCCCGGCAGCGCCTCCACCTCGGAGAGGGTCAAAAACGGGCGCTCAGCCAGGGGGTGGCCCGCCGGGAGCAGGACGACCGGCTCTTCCGGGCCGAGCTCCATCAGTTCGAGGCCGGGGGCGGCAACCGTCTGGCACATGAGGGCGATGTCGGCGGTGCCGTCTCGAAGGGCGCCCATCTCGTCGTAGGTGAACACGACCTCAGGGAGCACGCCGTCCGCACCGTCGGCGGCGGCGAGGAGGGCGGGCAGAACCCCAGGGCCGGAGCCGGGGCGAGCCGCGATGGTGACCCGCTGCCCGGCGGCCTTGCGCGCCTTGCGTACGGCTGTGTCCATCGCCGCCAGGATCGTGCGGCACTCGGCCACAAAGACCTCGCCGGCGGCGGTCAGCGTCACCTTCCGCGTGGTGCGTTCCAGCAGCGGGACACCCACGCGCCGCTCCAGGTGGGCGATGGCCCGGGACAGGGGCGGCTGTGTGATGCCCAACTGCTCCGCGGCCTGGCTGAAGTGCAGCGTCTCGGCCACGGCCACGAAGTAGGTGAGTTCCCGGGTCTCCAGGTGATTCATGCTCCCAGGGTATTACCTGATGCCCAGACAGTCATTGCTCCGCCATAGCCGTCCTGGTCAGCTTGGTTGTGCGCCCCGGGCCCCGGCCGGATGAGGTGCTTGTGCCGTGCCGACCCGCACGCAACAGGAAAGGCAGAGCTGTGAAAGCCGTTCAGTACCAGAATTTCGGCGGACCCGAGGTCCTTGAAGTGGTCGATGTTCCGGATCCGAAGATGTTCTCCGATCTCGTCCTGGTGAGGATCGAGGCCGCCGCACTCAACCCTGCGGATCTGGGATTCCAGAGCGGAGCCCCGGATCCCCTCGTGGACTCCCTCTTCCCCGTGACCCCCGGGTGGGATCTGGCGGGGGTCATCGAGCAGGCCGGCGTCGCGACGACGGGATTCCGGCCGGGCGACGAGGTGATCGGCTTCGTCCGCGACAAGGCCATGCACTACGGCACCTACGCGGAGAAGATCTCGGCCGAACCGCGCCAGCTCGCACGCAAGCCCAGGAACCTGAGCTGGGCCCAGGCCGCCGGACTTCCGCTCGCCGGACTCACCGCCTACCAGGCGATCGTGCACAGCCTCGAGGTGACCGCCGGCGACACCGTGCTGGTCCACGGGGCGGCGGGCGGGGTGGGACACCTCGCCGTCCAGATCGCCGCAGCGCGGGGCGCACGCGTGATCGGGACGGGCTCCGAGGCCAGCCAGGCGTTCATCGACTCCCTCGGCGCGACGCCCGTACGCTACGGCGACGAGCTCGTCGAACAGGTGCGCAAGATCGCCCCGGACGGAGTCGACGCGATACTCGACACCGCGGGACGCGGCTCCCTGGCCACGACGCACGCGATCGCCGCCCTCGGGGCGCGGGTCGCTTCCATCACCCTGTCCGCCGCCGAGTACCCAGGCACCATCGACGTCTTCGTCCACCTCGACGGCGACGACCTGAACCGGCTGGTGGAACTCGCCGAGGAAGGCAAACTCACCGTCCACGTCGGCCGGACCTTCCCCCTCGACCAGGCCGCAGAGGCCCAGCGGCTGCTGGCCGGCGGCCACGCCCGGGGCAAGATCATCCTCGAAAACCATAAGGAGATATGAGAAATATGGAGAACAGCTCAGTCATCACCGCGGTCACCGACATCGCAGGTTCCCCGGAGGAGGTGTGGAGCGTACTGACCGACCTCGCCGCATACGCGCAGTGGCACCCC
Organism: Streptomyces sp. NBC_01451; assembly: GCF_036227485.1. NCBI lineage: Bacteria > Bacillati > Actinomycetota > Actinomycetes > Kitasatosporales > Streptomycetaceae > Streptomyces > Streptomyces sp. NBC_01451. The sequence goes on along the minus strand of NZ_CP109479.1, from coordinate 8,847,550 downwards.
GGGCTGAGCTACATCGATGCCCCGGCTGAAATCCTGCCCGGAACCGCGTTGCGGGCCCAGGTGACGAACGGGTCCGAGGCCGACGGGGAACGCGCCTTCACGGTCGTCCACTACGAGGCGCCGCGGCGGTTCGTCTGGCAAGCCGGCATCCCGGACGTTGTCAACGCAGTGCATTCCTACGTCCTCGAGCCGTATGACGGCGGAACGCGCCTCACGGAATCCGAGGAGATCACCGGACCGGCCGCCGCGCAGTTCGTGGAAGGCGACGGCCGGTCCCAGACGGAGGAACGCTACGTGAGCTACGGCAAGGCCCTGGCCAAGCAGGTCGAAGCCGTTCGCTGACAGTCCCGCGCGACCCACACCCCTGAGCACCCCATCCCCCCAATACGCCCGCGGACTGTTCTCCCCTCGGTCCGCGGGCTCCGGCTGGACCCAAAAGACACAGCCCCCCACCCACAAGAAGGAAAGCAATGAACGACACGCTCGGCATCATCGGCAGCGGCATGCTCGGCGGCGCGGTCGCGCGCCTTGCCGTCAACGCGGGGATCGACGTCGTGGTCAGCAACTCGCGCGGCCCCGAAACCCTGAGAGATCTCACCGCCCGCCTCGGCCCCCGGGCACGCGCCGCCACTCCGGCGGAGGCCGCCGCGGCCGGCGACTGGACGGTCGTCGCCGTCCCCTTCAGCGCCGTGCCCCACCTGCCCGCCGACGCCCTCGCCGGGAAGATCGTCATCGACGCGAACAACTACTACCGATCGCGGGACGGCGCCATCGCCGGTCTGCCGGCGGACGGCCTGACCGCGGGAGAGCTGTTCCAGCGGTACGTGCCGGAAGCACGCGCGATCAAGACCTTCAGCACCATCTACTTCGAGCACCTCATCACTCTCGCCCGTCCCACCGGGTCCCCCGACCGCAGCGCCCTTCCGATCACCGGCGACGACGACGCGGCCAAGAAGTCCGTCACCGCTCTGCTCGACCGGCTCGGCTATGACACCGTCGACGCCGGCGCCACGGCGGAGAGCTGGCGCGTCCAGGACGGCAACCCCGCCTGGGTCCTCCCCTACCTGGCGGACCCCCGACTGCCCTGGCCTCAGGACCCGGGAAAGCCGGCCGGCGTCCAGGAAATTCGTACGGCCCTGGAAAAGGCACACAGCAAGTCCTGAGTTTCGGTCTCCTGCGCTTCTGCCTCCAGCCACTGCGGGAGCGCCTCGACCGGCTCGGTGAGTCCCTGGCACGGACCGAGCTGGTGCAATGGGCCACACCGGCTCCGGGGCGACGGCACCTCGCCGATCCTGGTGACCAACAGCCGCCACGACGTGGCAACAACCCGCTCCCGGGTTTCCAACCGGTGCGGCAGGTCGGGCGTGAGGCCGGGCGGCACCCACTGCCCCGCTGTCTGGCCTACCGCAACGCAGATGGGCCTACCGGATCCGTTCCCAGTCCTCCTTTGCGGCGGAGCGCGGTGTGCCGGGGCGGAGTCGTGCGTGGCGGGTCATCATTCGCGCAGCATTGCGCCGCCGTTGATCGACCAGACCTGGCCGTTGATCCACTCCGCGTCGTCGGAGAGCAGGAACGCCACCACTCCGGCCAGGTCGCCGGGCCTGCCGAACCGGGGGCTGGGGATGGTCATCCGCGCGAATTCCAGAGCTTCCGGGGTCAGGGCCATCTTCTCCGCGGACTCGGTCATCACCACCCCGGGCGACACACAGTTGCAGCGGATGCCCTCCCTGCCCCAGCGGGAGGCGACATGCCGGGTGAGCGCGTTGATGCCGGCCTTGCTGGTCTGGTACGCCGCGCGCTGGTGGTCGCCCACGTGCGCGGACAGCGAGGAGGTGTTGACGATCGCTCCGCGGCCCTGTTCGAGCAGCAGCGGGAGGGCCGCGCGGCAGGTAAGCGCGAAGCCGATCAGGTTCACCTCGAGGGTGCGCCGCCATACGGCCGGGTCCATGTCCAGCAGGTCGCCGTCACGGCCCAGTACGTCCGCCGAGGCGTCGGCGCCGACGTTGTAGAGCCCGTCGACTCCGCCGAGGTGGTCGACGGCGGTGTCGAACAGGGCGCGTACCGACCGCTCGTCGGCGAGGTCGAACTCGACGGCCAGGGCGTTTCCGCCTGCGCCGGTGATGCGCTTGGCGGTGGCCTGCGCCGCGTCCTCGTTGATGTCGCCGATCACGACCATGGCACCCTCGGCGGCGAGGCGCTCGGCGGTGCCCGCGCCTATCCCGTTACCGCCACCGGCGATGACGATGCGCTGTCCGGTGAGTCCCCTCATGGCATTGCTCCTGTTTCTTGTGTTCTCGCGTGGTGTGGTGTGACTGCCCGCCCGGCCGTCGGCTCCTCGCGCGGTGCGCGGTGCACGGTCGTCTGGACCAACTGGTGAGTTGTCGACGGGTCTTACTCGTCGAAGGTGACGACGGCCTTTTCTGCCGCTCCTGGTGCTCGACGAGTTGGGGAGAGTGGCTCTGATGCCCTTTCAGCCCATGACGTGGGGTTGGCCGGTCCAGGCGGTGAGTCCGCCGTCGACGGCGAGGGTGACGCCGGTGATGTACGAGGCGTCGTCGGAGGCGAGGAACGCGACCACCGACGCGATCTCGGACGGTTCGGCGGCGCGTCCCAGCGGGATGTGGTCTTCGTAGAGGTCGCGGACATCGGTACGGGCGTCCAGCCACTGCCGCAGGCCCTGGGTGAGGACGGGCCCCGGGGCGATGGCGTTGACGCGCACGCCCTGTTTGCCGAAGTCGACGGCGACACTGCGGGTGAGGTTGATGACGGCGCCCTTGGCCGCGTTGTAGGCGGCGAGGTTGTAGTCGCCACCGAGTCCGGAGATGGATGCGGTGCTGACGACGGAGCCTCGAGTCGCCGCCAGGTGCGGCAGGGCGTAGCGAATGGTGTGGAACACCCCGTTGAGGTCGACGTTCAGCACCGCCGTCCACCCTTCGAGGGTGACGCCGGCAGCGCTGCCGGGAGCGGCGATACCGGCGTTGGGAACGACGAGATCGAGCCGGCCGTGCTCGGCGACGGCCTCCTCGATCACTGTCCGTGTGGCGTCGGCGTCCGATACATCAAGCACACGCGTCTGCAGACGGGTCGAGTCGTGCTGCTTCGTGAACGACGCGACAGCGTCTGCGTCGATGTCCACCGCGACAACGAACGCGCCCTCGGCCAGGAGGCGTTCGGTGATCGCGGCACCGATACCCGAGACTCCGCCGGTGACGATCGCCGCCTTGCCGTCGAAACGGTTCTCTACTCTTGTGTTCATCTCAATGCCCTCTTTCGGGTGGGATCAGCCGGCGCCGAGCTCAGGGGTTCGGGTAGCGGTGCGGGTCCGGCCTTGCCGGGCCCACAGCACGTTCACCGAGACCTCGTCGCCGACGCCGTAGGGGCGTCCTCGTAGATGTCGCCGATCACGACCGTGGCGCCCGCAGCGGTGCCCGCGCCTGTCCCGCCGGCACTTGTGGCGACGCCGATGCGCCGTCCCGTGAGTCCCCTCATGGCATGGCTCCTGCTTCCCGGCTGGTGTGGAGTGACCGGTTCTTGGGTGGGGTGGCTTGAAGGCACGCTCAACAGACGATTTCTCGCGCGGTTCGCGGTCGACCGGACTGTCCAGTGGGGTGTCGATGGCTCCTACTCGTCGAAGGTGACGACGACCTTCTCCGCTGCTCCAGGGGTGAGGGCGAGGTCGAACGCCTTATCGACCTCGGTGAAGGGGATGCGGTGGCTGATGAGCTTGGCGAACCGCTCCTGGTGCTCGGCGAGTTCGGCAGTGACCTCGAAGATCTCCGTGGGGTAGCCCTGGGAGGAGACGATGGTCAGCTCGCTGGGAAGCATGAGGCCGAGGTCGATCTCGGCCTTCTTCTGCACAGCGACCATGGTCAGCCTCGTGCCCTGCTTGGCGGAGTCGACGGTGGTCCGGAAGACGGCGGGCGCACCTGCGGCATCGATGTACAGGTCGGTGTCCGGGCGGGGCCGGCCGAGGCCGTCGGCGCCCTCGCCGTGCAGTTCAGTCAGCCGGGCGGTGACGTCCTCGGTCGCGGAGTCGATGACCGCGTCAGCGCCGACGGCCAGCGCCGTCTCCAGACGTCCGGGTATGACGTCCGCGACGACCACGTGCTCGACGCCACGCAGCTTCAGCCAGATCGTGACGCCCAGGCCGATGGGTCCGGCGCCGAACACGACGACCTTGTCGGTGGGCTTGGCCTCGGACTTGTTGACGCAGTGGCGGGCCACGGCCATGGGTTCGTTCAGCGCGGCGACGTCGAACGGAACGCTGTCGGGGAAGACGGCGACACTTTCGCCCAGGACGGCGTCCTCAATGAGCAGGTACTCGCTCATGCCGCCGTGCGGTCCGCCGCAGCCGATGATGTTGAAAATGTCGGAGGTGGCGCCCTGCGGGTTGACGACCACCCGGTCACCGACCTTGAGGTCCGCGACCTCGGCGCCCACCTCGACCACTTCGCCGGCCGGCTCGTGGCCGAGCACCAGCGGGACGACCGACCCGCCGGGGCCCAGACGGACCCCGCCCTCGCGGGCGAACGTGGCGTCCGTACCGCAGATGCCGCAGGCACGGATCCTCAACAGGACGTCCTTGGCACCGGGCACAGGGCGCTGGGCATCCACCACCTCGATCTTGTTCTGCTCTCCGGTCCGGACGGACTTCATCGTGGCCATGGGAAGCCTCTCTTCCTTGTGACGGGTTGTTGCCTGTCTGCGGCCCTGTGGTGCGGCGGGGCGCGCACGCCGTCGGCAGTTCGTCGTGCAGACGCGCGTGGGCGTACCCGTCCTCGCCGGTCAGCCCGTCGGCCTGCCGGCTGCCGTGGTGGTCACCAGGCGACCGGCAGCACGTGGGGGCCGTAGGTGATGGTGTTGTTCCGGAAGGCGATCTGGTCCAGTGGTACCGCCAGCCGGAGGTTCGGCAGTCGGCGCAGCAGTGCGGGTAGTGCGATCTGCAGTTCCACCCGGGCCAGGGGCTGGCCGAGGCACTGGTGGGTGCCGTAGCCGAAGGCGAGGTGGCCGCGGGTGTTGCGGTCCGGGTCGAAGGTGTCGGGGGCCGCGGAGAAGGACGCGTCACGGTTGCCGGCGGGCAGATTCATGAGCAGGGCCTCGCCGGCCCGGACGAGCTGCCCGCCGATGGTGACGTCCTCGGTGGCTACGCGGAAGATCCCGTCCTGGACGATGGTCAGGTACCGCAACAGTTCCTCGACCGCGTTCGCCAGGACGGCGGGGTCGTCGGTGTCGCGGATCCGGGCAAGCTGGTCGGGCTTGTCCAGCAGGGCCAGGGTGCCGAGGGCGATCATGTTGGCCGTCGTCTCATGCCCGGCGACCAGCAGGGCCATACCATTGACGACCACGGTGTCGCGGCTGATCTCCCCGGCGGCGACCCGCTGGAGCTGCCGGCTGATGAGGTCGTCCGCCGGCTCGCGCTCCTTGCGGGCCGCCAGCTCGTACATGTAGCCGGCCAGCTCCATAGTGGCAGCCTGCTTCTCCTCTTCCGTCGCGTCGGACCTGACGATGGTGGCGCTGTGCTCCTGGAAGTGCGCGTGGTCCTCGTAGGGCACCCCGAGCATCAGGGAGATGACCATGGACGGGATCGGGAAGGCGTAGGCGTTCACCAGGTCCGCCGGCGCCCCCTGACTGATCATCTGGTCCAGGAAGTGATCGACCTGCTCCTGGATCAACGGTCGCAGCCGCTCCATCCGCTTGACCATGAACTCTCCGGTGAGCATCCGACGTAACCGGATGTGCTCCGGGTCGTCCATCCGCACGAAGGACTGGGCCACCTCGGACCCGGCAACGGCCGGTACGGGAAAGCCGGGCGCACGGTCGTCCGCGCTGATCCGGGGATCGCTCAGGGCCTCCCGGATGTCGGCGAACCGGCTAACCACCCACATCGGTCGGCCGCGCCACAGTGCCCTCCGCAGCCCCTCGCCCTCACGCCAGTCCGCGTAGTCGGCCGGCGGATCGAACGGGCAGCGCGCTGACCGCACGCCGGGGAACGGAGGCAGCTCGGCGTGGTCGACCAGGTCGGTCATATTGGTCGTCGTACTCATGGATTGCTCCCTGGAAGGCTTGAAAGGGAAAAGGGGGGTGTCATCGCCGCACGTGACGGCGGCCTACGAGGTCGGTGAGGCAGCGGCCATGGCGGTGGCGGCCGTGTCCCAGGTGGCGCCTGAGGCGATGAGCGTCCGATAGGCCCGCAGGGCCTTGGGCGACTTGCCGACGGCGAGGACACCGGTGAGCCGCTCTCCCCTGCGGTAGGCCACGAGTAACCGACGACCCGTTGCATCGCTGTCCAGGGCGAGGGTTTCGTCGTGGTCTCGGAGATATCCGTACGCCTGGATCCTGGTGTCGTACTGGTCGGACCAGAAGTACGGCACGGGGGCGAACGGCCGTGGCGCGTCCGGGTTGAGCAGGTTGTTGGCGACGGCGAGGGCCTGCTCGCCCGCGTTGGTTCGGTGCTCGACGCGCATCACTGTGCCGAACAGCGGGTTGTGCCAGGAGGCCACGTCCCCCACCCCGTACACCCCGGGCGCGGCAGCGCTGTACTGGTCGCACACGAGCCCGCTGCCGAGCGTGAGCCCGCTGCCGGCCAGCCATTCGGTGTTGGGCACCGAGCCTATGGCGACCAGCACGTCGTCAGCCGGGAACACCCGCCCGTCGGCCAGCTCGACACCGACGGCCTCACCGTCGGCGCTGAGTACCTCGGCCACCGTGGCTCCCGTGAGCAGCCGGACGCCGTACTCGCCATGCAGCTGCGACAGAATCCGCCCCGCCTGCTCACCGACGGCCTGCGCCATCGGAACCGGATCGGTTTCCAGCAGGGTCACCTCCACGCCCAGCCCGCGTGCGACGGCGGCCACTTCGGCACCGAGGAACCCGGCGCCGACGATCACCAGCCGCCGCCCCGCACGCAACCGGGACTTCAACGCCACCGCGTCGGCCCGCGTGCGCAGCGTGTGCACCCCGGCCACACCCTCGGTGCCGGGCAGCTGACGGGCGCGCACACCGGTCGCCACAACCAGTGCCGCGTACGACAATCGCGTGCCGTCCGACAGCGAGATCGCCCGCGCGGCCACATCCAGCCCGGTCGCCCTCACCCCCAGCCGCAGGTCCAGGTCCAGTGCGTCGATGTCCGCCCGCGCGCGCAGGGCCAGCCGGTCCAGCCCCCACTCCCCCTTCAGGAACTGCTTGGACAGCGGCGGCCGGTCGTACGGCAGGTACGGCTCATCACCGACGAGCGTGATCCCGCCCCGGTGCCCCGCCCTGCGCAGCGCCTCCGCCGTGGCCAGTCCGCCCGCCGACGCGCCCACCAGCGCTATTCCGTTCACTGCTCCGCCACGTGGATCGCGGAGGCGGGACAGGCCAGGGCCGACTCACGCACCGCCTGGTGCTGGTCCGCCCCGGGATCCTCGGCCAGCAGCACGACGATGCCGTCCTCCTCCCGCTGGTCGAAGACGTCGGGCGCGATCAGGACGCACTGCCCGGCGGCCACGCACTTGGGTTCGTCCACGGTGATCTTCATGGGGGATTCCTTTCTCGACCGGAAGGGCCACTTCCGAGAGCCACGTTAGCCGACATACGTCGGTAAACCAACATGCGTCGGTTAGGTAATGTATGGGCCATGACCACGACCCGACAGAACGCACCGGCAGGTGACCGGCGCGTACGGCGCACTCACGCGGCCTTGCAGGGAGCACTGATCAAGCTCGTCGAGGAACAGGACCTGGGGCAGATCAGCGTCGCGGACGTGGCCGAACAGGCCGGCGTGAACCGCACGACCTTCTACGACCACTACCGGGACGTGCACGAACTGGCCGAGGCCGCCTGCACCTCGACGATCGACACCCTGATCGAGTCGCTCCCGGCCCTCGACCCCGCGCCGGCGGACCCGGACGCAGACCCCGCCCGGTCACTCGTCGCGTTCTTCGAGAACCTCGCCGAGCACGCCGGCCTCTACCGCAGCCTCCTGGGGCCGCAGGGCAGCGCCCGCGTCATCGACCACATCCGCAGCCGCATCTCCGCCTCCGTCCACGTCGCCATGCGCCTGAACGCCGGCGCACCGCCGGAAAGCGTTACTCCGACCGCCATCCCCCACGACGTACCCGCCGCGTTCACCGCCGGCGCACTCCTCGGCGTGGCCACCGACTGGCTCCAACGCGACAGCCCCCGCACACCGACCGAGATGGCCGAACTGACCTGGCCACTCCTCGTCGCGCACCACACCGCCGCTCCGGACACCAAAAGGTGAGGTGCTCCTCCGGCTCGGTCAGTCGGGGCGAATCGCGCGCTTGACGATCGAGGCCCCGGCAGGCGACGCAGTCAAAAGCCCGCCGGTGACGGAGTGCCCGCGTTGGCGATGTAGCCCGTCTCGCCCCGGTCCTCGGGCACAGCGCTCCCGCGGACCGGGGCGAGACGGGCTACATAGTGGCCTCCGCCATGCGTGTGCTCTCCAGCGGCCTCACAGCCGCCCGTCCGGCGAGACGACCTGCGCCAGGGACTTCCCCTCCAGGAACTCCTCGAAGCCCGCGCGGCCGCTCTCCCGGCCGACGCCGGACTGCTTGTAGCCGCCGAAGGGCACGTCGGGCCCGTAGTAGCTGCCTCCGTTGATCGAGAAAGTCCCGGTGCGGATCCGGCGGGCGACGCGCAGGGCCCGCCCCTCGTCGGCGGTGTGCACGGACCCGGACAGGCCGTACCTGGAGTTGTTGGCGATGCGAACGGCATCGTCCTCGTCGTCGAAGGGGATCACCGCGAGGACCGGCCCCAAGACCTCCTCCTGGGCGATCTCACTGTCCGGATCGACGTTCGTAAGGAGGGTCGGCTCGTAGAAGAACCCGGGGCCGATGCGCCGGCCGCCCCTCACGAGCGTCGCCCCTGCCTCGACGGCCCGCCGGACCATGCCGTCCACCTTGCCGCGCTGCTCTTCACTGATGAGCGGACCCATGGCTGTCGCGGGGTCCGTAGGGTCGCCGACCTTGACGCGGTCCAGTTCGGTGGCGACGAGTGCCACGATCTCGTCGTGGTGGGCGCGCGGGACGAGAAGACGGGAGGTGATCGCGCAGCCCTGTCCGGAGTGTGAGCAGACGGTGAGCGCGGCGACCATGGCGGACGCCGCGAAGTCCGCGTCCTCGAAGACGACCATGGCGGACTTGCCGCCGAGTTCGAGGAAGACCCGCTTCACGGTGTCAGCGGCGGCGGCCATGATCCGGCGGCCTGTGACGGTACTGCCGGTGAAGGTGACCACGTCGACGTCCGGGTGGGTGGTGAGTATCTCCCCGGTCTCGACTCGCGAGGAACTGAGGATGTTCACCACCCCGGGCGGGATGTCCGTGTGCTCCGCGATGAGTTCACCCAATGCCAGGGTGACGAGGGGGTCCTGCGGGGCGCCCTTCAACACGACGGTGCAGCCGGCGGCGAGCGCGGGGGCGAGCTTGGCAAGGGCAAGCTGGTTGGGGAAGTTGTACGGCAGGATCGCGGCGACGACACCCGCCGCCTCCTTCTCCACCCAGCGGTGGTGCATCCGGCCGTAGGACTCGACCTCACCGAGGTCCTCGCTGAACTCGTACGTCTCCAGGAGATCCGCGTAGAACTTCACGAGGCCGATCGGCTCGTCGAGCTGCGCACCGTAGGTGAGCTGGAGGGGTGCGCCGACCTCGGCTACGGTCAACGCACGAAGGTCCTCGCGGTGCTCGTCGAGGGCTCGGTGCAACTGGCGGAGACAGCGCACCCGCACTTCCCTGTCCGTGGACCAATCGGTGGTGTCGAAAGCGCGGCGGGCGGCGGCAATCGCGGTCTCGGCGTCGGCTTTCGTGGCGTCGGGCACGTGGCCGATCAGCTCGCCGGTGGCGGGGTTGCGTGATTCGAAGGTCGACCCGGCGCCGAGCAGTTTGCCGTCGACGAGTTGGGACTTGACGACAAGAGCGTTCACAGCCGCACCACCTGTCCGCCGTCCACGGCGATGATCTGGCCGGTGACCCAGCTCGCGTCGTCGGAAAGCAGGAACAGAAGAGTGCTCGCATGGTCGGCAACGGTGCCCATGCGCTTGAGGGCCAACTGCCGCACCATGGCCTCGGGGACGATACTTCGCGTTGCCTCGGTGTCGGTCGGCCCCGGCGCGATGGCGTTGACGCGGATGCCGCGCCCGCCCAACTCGGCGGCGAGCGAAATGGTGAGGTGGTTGATGCCGACCTTGGCGAGCCCGTAGAAGCCGGTCGCCTGGTATGCGGCCGTGGACGACTGGTTGACGATCGCCGCTCCGTCCTTCAAGTACGGCAGGACCGCGCGGGTCACATGGAGCGCGCCCAGAAGGTTCTCCAGTTCGGCGATGACGCCATCCCGGATGTGGTGGCAACTGTCCAGGGATTGAACCGCGGAGCAATGGCTGCCTGGGCAACAGGTAGTGCTTTGGAGGCCTGGATCAGCTGGAGACCCGGGAACTCACCTACGAGCTCGTAACACGATCTTGTTGAAGTGCCCAGGTCGGGCGTGACCGTTGTGACGATTCGGCCGTTCGGGTCGGTGTGAGTACTCGGCCGTGGATCGTGGACGACGACTTGTGGGCGCTGATCGCGCCGCTGCTCCCGCTCTGGCCCGAGAAGTCGCCGGGCCCGAGGTCGGTGGCGGACCGGCTGTGCCTGCAGGGCATCCTGTTCGTCGTCCACAACGACATAGCCTGGCAACTCCCGCCGCCGGAGCTGAGGTTCGGCTCCGGACAGACCTGCTGGCGGCGCCTGGAGGGATGGCAGCGGGCCGGTGTCTTCGAGCAACTGCACCGCATCCTGCTGGCCCAGTTGAACGCGGCCGGCGAACTCTATTGGTCCCGCGCGCGTGTGGACGGCTCCCACATTCGCGCGAAACTAAGGGGAGCCGACACCGGCCCGTCACCGGTCGACCGGCGCAAGACGGGCAGCAAGGACCTGCCAGGGCCACTTCAGGGAGTACGCGGACACCTTCCTTCCGAGGAAGGCCGAGCGGCGGGTTGTGGTCGGCAGATCAGTGTCGGCGCAGGAGCGTACGCAGTCGTGCGGCGTGTTCGTCGATCGACTGGGGGCCGTTGCTGGTGAGCAGGCGGACGCCCTCCTCCCAGATGACCTTGACGGCGGTCGGGTTGGTGGTCGTCTCCACCTTGTAGCCGGCGTCCCTGAGGGCTTCGTCGATGAAGTAACCCATTCGCACCTTCTTGCCGGGGATCTTGAGGTAGCCGTTGCTGAGGACGAACAGTTCGGCGGACTTGGCGACCGTGGTCACGCGCACGCCCCTGAAGGCATGGTCGAGGTCGGTGACGACGGCGCCGTCAGCACCTACCCGGTACTTGGCCGAGGCCATGGCGACGGGGGCGTGGCAGATCAACGAGATCAACACACCGTTCTCCCGCAGGGTGTGCAGGAGTTCACCGATCCAGGGGTTGTCGACGAAGTCGACCATGGGAGCGTGGCCGCCGGGCATGTGCACGAAGTCGAACGCGCCCAGGTCGAAGGAGTCCTCGGCGTCATGGTGTCTGCGCACGAGCTGATCGACGGACGGGAAGCTGTGCTCGGGCAGATCCTGCATCGCCTTGATCAAGTCGTCACGCAGCACCACGACCTCCTTGTCGCTGCCCGGCAGCGACTCGGAGACCGGCAGGCGGCCCAGGTAGCGGCGGGCGAGGGCGAGTTCGCTGTCCCGGCGGGCGACGAGTTCGGGCCGTTTGGTGCGGAAGGTGTCGACGTCGAAGCGGAACGCCTGTGCCGCGGTGGCCGAGACCGTCGCGGAGCCGAACTTTTCCGCAGCGTGCATCGACAGGCCCAGGCCGTTGATCTCCAACTGCGGGACGAGCCCGCCGGGGGTGGCGAAGGTGAACTCGTACTCGTCGCTGAATTCCTTGAGGATCTGCGCCAGCTCGACCAGGTAGAACCCGGTGGAGACACCGGGGTGGCCCGCCGGCTCGGTGAGCGGCAGGACAGCGGCCGACGGGATGATGATCAGCGCCTTGGGCTTGGACGCGGGGGTGGGGGTGCTCACAAGAGGCCTTCTTTCGCTCTTTCGCTGGGGGGAGGGGGCGCGCCCGGTGGTGAGTGATCCTGCTGGTCAGGAGGCGGCTGCGGCCGACGGGTAGACCACGGCGGGGTCCAGGGCCAGGTCCGCCTTGGCCTGCACGGACATCGGGTCGGCGAGGACCTCGGACTGTTTCGCCTCGACCCCGTCGAGCGCGGCCCTGACCACGTCGGCCGGATCATTCTTCTCGAACGGCTGCCCCTTCGCCATGTCGGTGTCGGTGGGGCCCAGATACAGACCGGTGACCAGGGTGTTCTGTGCCGAGAGTTCGAGGCGGACGCTGTTGGTGAGGCTCCAGGCGGCGGCCTTGGCCGCACTGTAGGCGCCCCAATGCTCGGACGGGGTCCAGGACCCGACCGACAGGACGTTGACGATCGCCCCGCCGCCACCCGTCTTCAGGATCGGGGCGAAGGCGCGGATCATCCGCAGCGGGCCGTAGTAGGCGGTGTCCATCTCCAGTGCGATCTGGTCCAGATCACCGTTGACCAGGCTGTTGACGGTGATGATGCCGGCGTTGTTGACGAGCAGCGTCACGTCCGGAGCGGCTTCCGCCAGGGTGGCAACGGAGTCCGGGTCGGTGATGTCGAGCCGCAGCACCTCCGCTCCGGGCAGATCAACGCTCTCGGGGTTGCGTGCGGTGGCATACACCTTGGACGCTCCCCGCTCGAGCAGCTGGGAGGCGAAGTGACGGCCGAGACCGCGGCCCGCCCCGGTCACGAGCGCAACGGAGTTCGCGATGTCCATGGGGAGGTGTCCTTCACGTAGCAATGCTTAGCCGGAAAGCGCCGACAACATCCACGCTAGAACCTCACGCTAACGTCAGATGCAAGCCTGGTAGGCGCGGCTCCCCGAAGGTGCTCGACGCCGCCGCCATTGTCACCGTCGTCTACCTGGTCTTCCGCAAGAAGCGCCGGCTCTGACATCGGGGCCTGGCCCGCCGCGTCGTCAACGCCCTCGACGGCGAGGGGACAACCACGGCCCCCGTCGAGGACCCACAGCAGATCCGCGTCCGACCATCGGCCTGACCTGCGCCCTGGGCTCGACCTCCGCAGCGCTGGGAGAGAGCTGCGAAGGCGAAGGCGCATACGGGGGCTGCGCCAACGGCCAACCATGCTGTTATGAACCGCTGTTGCCTGTCGGCCCCTTGCCGGCTCACGGACAGAGCCCATCGCCACCCCGTACGACATGTGCTGGACGCCTACGCGAAACCGTCGCGCCCTGTACGAACGCGACGGTCTCCTAGCCGCACAGTCTCCGGTAGGCGACCTCGGGCACATATGTGCTCCACTGTTCCCGCGAGAAATTCGCCCGCGACTCCGCCCGCGCGCACACCCGGGTGACCGCCCGCCCGGGATCCACCGCGTACCGCTGGAGCGGGGCGTGCGCGCTCCCCGCGTACAGGGTGCCGCTGTCAGCGCTGAACGCGAGGGTGTCGATCTCCTCGCCCGGTGTGGTCAGCGGGCCGCCCAGGGGCTGTTGGGTGGCGATGTCCCAGAGCTGGAGTGTGCCGGCGCCGCCCCCGACGGCCAGGGTGGCGCCGTCGGGGCTGACGGCCAGCGCGGCGACCGCTTCCGGTTCCTCGTCGGTCGAGGTGGGGAAGACGTTGCGCAGGACGCCCGTGCGGTGGCGGGGCTCCCCGTCCCACAGGGCAACCCGGCCGGTCCGGTCGCCGGCCACAAGACGCGAGCCGTCCGGCGCGAACGCGAGCGCGCTGATCTCCTCCCCCTGGACGAGGCCGTCCTCGACGACTTTCCCTGAGGGGAGCCAGGCGGTGCGGTTGTCCCCCGCGAGGAGCCCTCCTTCGGGGCGCACCGCGAACTCCGTGTCGCTGAGGCCGGTGAGGACTCTCGATCTGCGGCCGGTCCTGGTGTCCCACGCCTCGTCGTCCGTCTTGCCGAGGACCGGGCGCCGGGCCGCGTACAGGGTGTCGCCGCGGGGGCCAAGTGCGAGGCCGACCACCGCGGCGGTGGACTTCGGAGTGGTGGACTTCGGGGTGGTGGCCTTCGGGGTGGCCAGGTCGAGGGTGGCTCGGAGGCGGCCGTGGGTCAGGTCCCAGACCGTGAAGCGCTGCGGGGTCGTGTTCCTCCCGTCGGCCGAGACACCGTACGAGAGCGCCTTGCCGTCAGGGCTGAAGGCGAGGAGGGCCCGCGTGTCTTCCGGGATCACCGGCTCGGCCGGGTCTGTGGAGACGGGCAGGGGCAGGGAGGGGAGGGCGCGCAGGAGCCGGCCGTCGGAGGGGGCGCGCAGTTCGAAACGGTAGCGGTCGCCGATGCGTTCGGCGGTGGCGTACGTGTGGGCGTCGGGGCTCATGCTCACAGCTGCCAGGGGGTGCTCGCGCCAGCCGGGCGTGACCGCCGGCCCCAGGTCCAGGCAGTGGACGACGCCGCCTTCGAGGTAGCGCAGGGTGTTCGGTCCGGCGGGGTCCCAGGCGAGGTCGTACAGGTGCTGGTTGTTGAGTGGGTGCCGGAACACCGGGGTGGTCGGGTCCGACATTCGCCACACCCGGACATCCGTGCCGTCGGCGGTCGCGAGGAAGGTGCCGTCCTCGCTGAAGGAGGCTCGTTCCGCGCCCGGTTTGTAGAGCTTGGCGACCTCTCGGGCGGATGCAGTGTCCCAGACGGTTCCGCCGGACTCCGAGAGGACGGCGAACCGGGTGCCGTCGGTGCCGAGCACCAGGGTCTTCTGTTCGTCGCCGTCGCACAGACCCTGGGCCTGTTCCCACGGGCCGGGCAGGGTGCGGTGGCGCGCGACGTCCCAGATCTGCGGGGCCCGGTTCGCGGGGCAGAGGGCGACCAGGCGGCCGTCGGCGCTGACGACCGGGGCCAGCAGACCTGCCGAGCTGCTCTGGAACAGCACGCGGCCGTCCTTGACGGACCGCAGGCGCACCCGGTCGTCGTCGATGCCGCTCACGAGGTAACCGCCCGCGGCGAAGTCGATGAGCGAGTCCAGGGGGAGGGGGCGCGGATCGCCGGTCCAGCGGCCGGTGGCCGTGTCCCACAGGCGGATGCCGTCGTCCCTGGCGACCGCGAGGACCCGGGCGTGGGGATCGGCCGCGACCACCTCGCCGGGGAGTCGCCGGGAGGAGGTGCGGTGGCCCGTGACCACGTCCCAGGTCCGTGCGGTACGGCCCTCGGCGCTGAGCAGCGTACGGCCGGAGCCGGCGAGGTATCGCGTGGTGCCGTCTCCCGACGTGGGGTCGGCGAAGTACCCGTGTTCCACCTGGGTGAGGGAGCCGAGCAGTGCCCGGCGGGCCTCGGGCAGCGGTGAGATCCGCCAGGCGGCGACGCCGAGCAGCATCGCGGTGTTCGGGTCGGTCGACCGCATCGCGTCGGCGACCTCGGCGACCCTGCGCGCGGCCGTGTCGGTGCGCCGACGCTCGTTCTCCCCGTGCTGCTGCCAGGCTGCCAGGCCGGCGACCAGCGACACCACCAGGACCGCGGAGAACGCGGACACGAGGACACGGGCCCTGCGGGCGGTACGGGAGACGGCCCGGCGTTCCGCCTCCCGGGCGTCGAGCGAGGCGACGAGGAACTCCCGCTCCGACGCGGTCAGCTCGACGCCCCCGCCGTTGCTCCCGCAATTCCCGTCGGCCGCGAACAGCTCCTCCGCCCGCGCCAGCCGGGCTCCCCGGTACAGCGTGCCGGGGTCCCGGTCGTGCTCCAGCCAGGCGCGCGCCGCCTCCGCCAGCCGCCGGCGATGGCGCATCCGCTCGCGGTCCGTCTCGATCCAGCCGCACAGCCTCGGCCAGGTGGTGATCAGCGCCTCGTGCGCGAGCTGTACGCCCTCTTCGTCGACGGTGAGCAGTCGGTTGCGGGCCAGCCGTTCCACCACGACCGGTATCTCCGGGTCGGCCCAGTCGGCCAGTTCGGCCCGGGTGAGCGGTCGTCGGGTGTCGGCGGTGCCCTGGCCCGGCTCGATCAGGCCCAGGAGCAGTCGGCGGACGGTGTGTGCCTGGGCTGGGGAGAGCTGCCCGTGCACCTCCTCGGCGGTCGCCGCGATGGCTCCGCCGACCCCGCCCGCGGCCTCGTAGGCGCTCAGGGTCAGCAGTCGGCTGCGGCGCCGCTTCCAGGTCTCCAGCAGGGCGTGCGACAGCATCGGCAGCGCGCCGGGCCGGTCGAGGACCTCGTCCACGATCCGCGCGGTCAGTTCCCGTTCCACCAGCAGGCCGACGGTCTGTGCCGGTCCGACGACCGCCTCGCGCAGTTCGTCCGCCGTCATGGGTCCGACCAGCAGCCCGGCGCCGCGCAGTGCGTCCGCGAGTTCCCGGTGCTCGGCGCACCGGGTGTAGAAGTCCGCCCGCACCGCGATGAGCACGTTCAGCCGGCTGTCTGGGTCCCGGGCGGCGAGCAGGAGTTCGATGAACCGCTCCCGTTCCGCCTTGTCCCGGCACAGGGTGAAGACCTCCTCGAACTGGTCCACCACCACCCAGCTCTCCGGCTCCCCCGCGGCCGGGGCCAGCAGTTCGCCGTACCGGGTGGCGGGCCGGTCCCCGGGGGTGAGCACACGCAGCACCGCCGGGCATCCCCGGGCCGCGATCTCCTCCCGCAGGCGGGGGATCAGCCCGGCCCGCAGCAGTGACGACTTCCCGCTCCCCGACGCCCCGAACAGCACCGCGAACCGGTGCCCGCACACCAGTTCCCGCAGTTCCTCCACGAGCCGGTCGCGGCCGAAGAACAGCGCGCGGTCGTCCGGTTCGAAGCGGGCCAGCCCCCGATACGGCGGCGCGGCGTCGGCCGCCGTGTCGCGCACTGTCCCGGCGGCCTCCGCGTCAGCGTCCTTCCAGCGCAACTCCCACTCGCACGGGTCACCCCCGCACGCCCGTACATACCCCTGGACCACGGCGAGCGACGGCAGCCGCTGACCACGGGCCGCGTCGGACAGTGTCGTCGCGGAGAAGCCCGCCTTCTCGGCCATCGTCCGGTACGAGGGGTTGCCGGCCGCCCTGCGCAGCTCGCGCAGTTCATGGGCGAGGCGCTGCACGGGACCGGCCTCGGGGTCCACGGGTCTTTCCGGACGCCCCACGAGGCCCCCCACTTCCGTCCGCGCCCACGCACAGACAAATGCGACGTTCGAAGCGTTCAACATACGTTTGACGCAGATGTGACGTAAACACTTCAAGGGTGAGATGTGGCGGGGATGACAGCCGGGCTCCCCGACGCCGGACAATCCGTCGGCGACGCCCCGAATTGATTGACCGGCGAGCGCTGTGCCGTCCTGCTCGGCTCACTCGGCCCGATGTCGAGTGCCCGAGCCGCCGACAGGCCCGGCCTGGATGCGTTGCCGCGTGCTCCGACCGGGATCGGTGCCGCTCCCCATGAAGCACCCCCAGGCATTGACCGACCTGATGAATGGAGGTGCCGGTCAACTTTTCGCTTGCCAGTGTCGGTCTCGCATCACCGAATCCCTGGCCTCTCGGGGCCGTACCGAGCAAGTGGAGAGCGACCGCATGTCCTCAGCAGCCAAGATCCGCAACAAGGCCCGACTCACCAGGGCCACACTCGTCGCGGTCAGCGCCACCGCCCTGGCCGTCGGCCTTACGGGCAGCGCCGACGCCGCCGTCCTGACCCATCTGAACGAGAAGGCCGACACCTTCCAGAAGAAGTACATGCCGCTCTTCGACTACGACTCGGACAGCTGCTTCCCCGCGGCGGCCGTCGACGCGAGCGGCAAGCTCAACGGCGGTCTCGACAACAGCGGGGCGGTCACGGGCGGCTGCAGAACCAACCACCTCGGCAACGCCAACACGTACTCACGGTCCCTGTGCAAGAACGGCTGGTGCGCGTACGTGTACGCGCTCTACTTCGAGAAGGACCAGACGGGGCCGGGCACGGACGCCCTCGGGCACCGCCACGACTGGGAGTCCGTCGTCGTCTTCCAGAAGCAGGGCGACGAGCGTCCCAGCTACCTCGCAGCCTCACGCCACGGCGACTACAGCACCCACCCGATCAACGAGGTACCGATGAACGGCAACCGCGTCGAGATCGTCTACCACAAGGACGGTACCCTCACCCATGCCTTCCGCTTCGCGAAGTCGGGGGAGAGGCCGGAGGCATGGGGCGACGGCGGCTGGGACGCGCCGGCTCTGCTCACAGTGGACCTGATGGACGACCCCGCCCGCAGCGCACTGTGGAGCTCCAAGTGGGGCCATGCCAACTTCCCGCTGACCGCCAACTTCACCGACAACATCAACAAGGCCCGCAACGCGGACAGCCGGGCCGCCTCCGCCATCCCCGCGTTCTGACGCTGGGCCCGGAATCAGCGGCCGCCGGTGGGACAGCCCTCCCGTCCCATCGGCGGCGCCCCCGCTCCGAAACCCTGCCCTTGCCGATAACGTCATCCGCGCTGTTTGGAGCCAGTGTGCGACGGTTCGCGGGATGTCGGCCGCTTCGCCGACGTCGACCGCTCTGGCACGACTGGCGATCACCCAGGCATGATGACCGACCATGCTGCTGCGACTGGTGTACCGGGGCATGGCGAGCGCCTTCGCGATACTGCGGCTGCTGCCGATGAGCGATCGGGCCATGGACGTGGAGGTCCTGGCTCTGCGCCATCAGATCGCGGTGCTGGACCGGCAGCTGAACGGGCAGCGGGTGCGGTTCGACGCAGGCGACCGGGCGTTCCTGGCAGCGCTGCTCCAGGGTCTGCCGCCCGAGGTGTTGCGTCGGATGCGGCTGCTGGTGCGGCCCGATACCGTGCTGCGTTGGCACCGCGACATGGTCGCCTGCCGCCACGCCGCCCGGTCCCGGCCGAACCGCGGGGGCCGACCGCGCACCGTGCGCTCCATCCGCGCCCTGGTCCTGCGCCTGGCCCGCGAGAAACCGACCTGGGGATACCGGCGCCTGCACGGTGAACTGGGCGGACTTCCTGCGCTCCCAGGCGGACGCGCTCCTCGCGTGCGACTTCTTCGAAACCGTCGCCCTGTCCGGGGCGCGGCTGTACGTGTTCGTGCTCATCGAGCACACCGACCGGCGCATCCGGATCCTGGGTGTGACCGCGCACCCGACCACCTCCTGGGTCGTGCGGCATCCGGATCCCCCGCATGAACTCCATGATGGAGAGATGGGTGCAGACCTGCCGCCGTGAATTGCTGGACCGCACCCATCTGGAACCAGCGGCATCTCCTCCACGCACTGCGGGAGTTCGAGCAGTTCTACAACGCGCATCGGCCGCACCAGGGCATCGCGAACGCCCGCCCGCTGCACCCGCTCCCCGAACCGATCACCGATCACCGATCCGGACGAAATCGCCCGCCTCGACATACATCGAACCGACCGACTCGGCGGCCTCCTTCACGAGTACCAGCATGCTGCGCGACCAGGCCGGATGAGGTTTCCGGCAAGGGCAGGGTCATGAGGTCTGTCATGGCGAGGTGGATCATGGCTTCGGAGCGGGCAGGGAAAGTCTCGTAGTCGCGGGCCAGGCGGCGATGGAGCATCAGCCAGCCAGTTGGGTCGGCCGCCGATACGAACGCAAGGCAGAACACTTCCTGGCCTTCGTCGGCATAGCCGCAGCCCTCATCTGTAATCGCCGATTGGCCACCCTGCTCAAGGCCTGAGCCGCTTCTCCTGAACATCGAAACAGACCAGTCCCATTGAGTCCGCCAAGTCTGCCGCGTAGGCCGAGGCTTCCTCGGCCCTGTTCCAGCCCATCCCGAAGTACATGAGTGGACCGCTTGCACTCTCGATCAGCGGCCCGACCGACCAGGGCGAGGTCTCTTCCTCGTCCTCGGTGATGTCGCACCACCGCTCCAGAAGCGCGGCAACGTAGGCAGCTATGCGTTCAGACGGAGGCTCCACGGCCTCACCGTCGAGATAGCGGTCGTGCAGGACGTTGAAGACCCTGCCGGCAATCTTGTCATCCGCCGGTCGCTCGCCTTCCCAGACAGCCAGGTCGTAGCTCATGCCCGGAGACTTTCACACCACACTGACACCATCTGGGCCGGTCATCAGCACCCGCTTCAACCAAAAGAAACGACGTCACATGCGTCGGCAGTCCAGTAGGCAGACTGCGTCGCGGGCCAGGACTTGGTCAGGCGCATCGCAAGTCCCCCTGCGTCGTCAGATGGCGCAAGGGCTGCTGTTTTTCCAGCTCACAGCCCTCTCCGCGAGGGTGATGCCAGGGGGTTCTCAGGGGGGCGGGAGCCCGGCGAGGGAGTTCTCAGGGGGGTCTCCAGCGAAAGAAGCTGGAACATCGGGAAACACGACGAAACACGCATTGGCCCTGGTCACAGCCCCATAAGAAGATCCCACCGCAGCTCAAGCCCGCTTAGACGGCACGTACTGCAAGTACGCGACGAGCGACATCACGTACCGCTGGTCCATCCCCCCTCCGGCGGCTGTACGAGGCGGCCTGCACCCGCCTCGTACAGCCGCTGTCCTGCTGTCGAGAACTGCGCGCTCAACTCCCCGGCGGGTACGGGGAATCCACGGACGGTACCGGTCGTGGCGAAGCCAGCGGCCGACCCCGCCTCAACGGACGAAGCGAGCCTCACGCGCGTGCCCGGGCCAGGTCGCGCCCAGCCCACACCCTCCCCGTGCCGCAGACGCGCGGGCAGCCGTCCGGACCCGCCCGACGCCCACGCCGACTGCCGCGCCATGCCGCTGTTTTCGGCGCCCGGCACTCGCCGCGATGAGGGCGACGGAGCAGTGGTACCCCTGCGGGGCCCGCTGCCCGCCTCCCTCGGACACGGGTCAGCGCGTGTTGCGTCCCCACATCGGGTCGAACCGCTCCCACGCCTCGTCCCACTCCTCCATCCGCCGTCGCTCCAGACGGCCGCGGAGGAGACGCCAGCCGACGTAGGGCACGGTCGCACCGCTCGCGCCCGCCAGGGCGCCGACCAGCGCGGCCCTGAGGCGGGCCTCGGACTCGGTGGCGGGCTTCGTCACCAGGCGGCCCTGCGGGTCCGTCCAGACCGTCGCCGGGCTGCCGGCGGTGCTGCCCGAGTCGACCCGGGCCTGACCCGTGTGCCGGGTGCCGTCTGCCGCGCTCCAGCGGACCTTGGCCCACACCTTCTCGCTGCCGACGGTGCCGGGCGCGTCCTCGACGACCAGTGCCGTCACGGCGCGCCACTCGGCGCGCTCTCTCGCCAGCCCCTGTTCGACGGAGTGGGTCGACACCAGGCCGACGAGGACTCCGGTGAGCACGATGAGTGCCCAGGTGGCCAGTACGGCCCAGCCCTCCACGGCATCCACACGGCGCTTCAGCGGATTCCGCCGCCAACGCCACAGCCACACCCTGGGACCACGGAATGCCGCCATCGAAGGCATCCTCCTCACGCGCACACGGACATGCCCTGCCGCCCTCCCATACGCGCGATGTCCCGCCGCTGCTCACGGCCGACCCGAGGTCTCCGTCACATCTCGCCGGCCAACCGCTCCGACCTGCGGCGATTCCGTTTCCAGAGGTGACTGTCAGTGGTGGGGTGCAGACTGGCCGATGACTGGACAAAGACGTCCCGGAGGTGATCGGCATGACCGAGGTACTGCTCACGGTCGGCACGCGCAAAGGCCTGTTCATCGGGCACCGGCGCGGTGGCACGTGGGAGTTCGACGACAGTCCTTCCTTCAACGCGCAGGCCGTCTACTCGGTCGCGATCGACACCCGGCGAGACATCCCGAGGCTGCTGGTCGGCGGTGACAGCGCGCACTGGGGGCCGTCGGTCTTCCACTCCGACGACCTGGGCCGGACCTGGACCGAACCGGCGCGGCCCGCGGTCAGGTTCCCCAAGGACACGGGAGCCTCACTGGAGCGTGTCTGGCAGCTCCACCCGTCGACGGCGGAGGCGGACGTGGTGTACGCGGGCACCGAACCGGCGGCGCTCTACCGCTCCGAGGACCGCGGTGAGTCCTTCGAGCTGGTCCGCCCGCTGTGGGAGCACCCGACCCGCTCACGGTGGGTACCGGGCGGCGGCGGTGAGGGCCTGCACACCATCGTCACCGACCGGCGCGACCCGCGCGCGATGACGGTAGCCGTCTCGACGGCCGGAGTGTTCCGCACGTCCGACGGCGGCACGAGCTGGGCCCCGTCCAACTCCGGTGTCTCCGCGGTGTTCCTGCCGGATCCGAACCCGGAGTTCGGCCAGTGCGTGCACAAGGTCGCGAAGGACTCGGCCAACCCCGACCGGCTGTACCTCCAGAACCACTGGGGTGTGTACAGGAGCGACGACGCGGGCGGGCACTGGACGGACATCGGCGCCGGTCTCCCCTCGACGTTCGGTTTCGCGGTGGCGGCCCATCCGCACCGCGGCGACACGGCGTACGTCTTCCCGATCAACGCCGACGCGGACCGCGTCCCCGCCGACCACCGCTGCCGGGTCTTCCGTACGACGGACGCGGGCAAGAGCTGGGAGCCCCTGTCGGCGGGCCTGCCCCAGGAGGACCACTACGGCACCGTGCTGCGCGACGCCCTGTGCACGGACGACGCGGACCCGGCGGGCGTCTACTTCGGCAACCGCAACGGCGAGGTGTACGCGTCGGCGGACGACGGCGACACCTGGCAGCAGCTGGTGACCCACCTGCCGGACGTGCTGTGCGTACGGGCGGCGGTGATCGGCTGAGGCCAGGTCAACGACCACACCTCAGCGTCGACGGACTTCGCAGAATCGCACCGCCCCGCCGGGGCGCGGGACGCGACCGAGACCGAGTCCCCTGATCCGATCGGGCCCCCTCCCGAGATCCGGGGACTCGGCCGTGGCGACGGCGATGCCCTACGGCAGTTGCCAGTTGACCGGCTGGGCACCCTGCTTGACGAGCAGGTCGTTGGCCCGGCTGAAGGGGCGTGAACCGAAGAAGCCGCGGTCCGCGGACATGGGCGACGGGTGGGCCGACTCGATCGCCGGAAGATCCCCGAGCAGCGGTCGCAGATTGCGCGCGTCACGCCCCCACAGAATGGACACCAAGGGCTTGCCGCGCGCCACGAGCGCCCGGATCGCCTGCTCGGTGACCTCCTCCCAGCCTTTGCCGCGGTGCGCCGCGGGACTGCGCGGAGCCGTCGTCAGCGCCCTGTTCAGCAGGAGCACCCCCTGCTCAGTCCACGGCGTCAGATCACCGTTCGACGGTCTGGGCAGCCCCAAGTCGGCGTTCAGTTCCCGGAAGATGTTCTCCAGACTGCCCGGCAGCGAACGCACCTCGGGCGCCACCGCGAAACTCAGCCCGATCGCCATCCCCGGCGTGGGATAGGGATCCTGACCGACGATCAGGACGCGGACGTCATCGAACGGTTGCTGGAAGGCCCGTAGAACATTCGCCCCAGCCGGCAGATACGTCCGGCCGGCCGCTATCTCGGCCCGGAGGAAGTCGCCCATCGCAGCGATACGTTCGGCCGCAGGTTCAAGAGCCTTCGCCCAGCCCGCTTCAACAAGTTCATACAAGGGTCGTGGTGCCACAACCCGTCACCCTACTGGCACACACGAAGGCCCCGCACAAACAGGGAAACCCCCACACAGGGGCGAGGCCGGTCCGGCACCGCGTTCATCGACCGCCATGGGCACCCGAATGACCGGCATATGAATTTGATGCCCTATTGCCGGACAGCGGGTGAATCGTTCCCCGGGGGAGCAACCCGGCCCGGCGCACCGGGACGCGCCGACCGCACACGGCTGACCAGCACCGGAACACCACGGCGGCCGAGTTGACCCTCTCGACCCCGCGAGAAAATGTCACGTACTGATCACTTCTGATCCTTACGTAACTCATCAGACAAAAGCGGACGGATACCGCTCACCTGCCCCCTCCCCGAACAGGGGAGCCCAATAAGCCAGTAACATGCGGCGCCATGAGCTCCCCCACTGGGCCCGCCGGCCTGCCAGTACGAATGCCGCGCCCCCGCCAGCCGGGCCGGCACCGCCGCCCCGAGCCGCTGGCGGCTCCCGAGGGTGCGCCCGCGCTCGTCCTCGCGGTGCCGGGCGCGCCCAGCGCCGCCACGCGAAGCCTCGCCGAGGAGGTCGTGAGCATCGCCCGCTCCGAGCTCCCCGGCCTCGACGCCCGCATCGGGTACCTCGACGGTGACGACGCGGAGTTCCCCACGCTCCAGTTCGTGCTCACGCACACCTCGCAGGAGCGCACCGCCCGCTACGAGCAGGCCCGCGCCGCCGGTACGGACGTCAAGGAGCCCGAGGGGCCCGTGGCGGTCGTCGTGCCGATGCTCGCCGGTCCGGACAACGCGCTGCTGCGCCAGATCCGCCAGGCCGTCATGGAGAGCCGTATCGCGGCCGACCTGACCGACGTCCTCGGTCCGCACCCGCTGCTCGCCGAGGGACTGCACGTACGGCTGTCCGAGGCGGGCCTCGCGCGCGCCGACCGGGCCCGGCTGTTCACCGTGGCGACCGCGGCGGACGGCATCATCCTGGCCTCCGTGGGCGGCGAGGAGGCCGTGCAGGCGGCCGGGATCACCGGCATGCTGCTCGCCGCGCGCCTCGCCGTGCCGGTGATGGCGGCGGCCCTCGACGAGGACGGCTCGATCGCGGCCATCGCCGAACAGCTGCGCGCCTCGGGCTCGCAGAACCTCGCGCTGGCCCCGTATCTGATCGGCCCGGAGATCGAGGACGGCCTGCTGGAGGCCGCGGCACAGGAGGCGGGCTGTGCCTCCTCCGACGCGCTCGGCCCCTACCCGGCCATCGGCAAGCTCGCGCTGGCCAAGTACACGACGGCACTGGGCATCGCCCCGCAGCAGTCGCAGGGTGCCCCGGTCCGCTGACCCGGACAGCACTTACGCACGGCCGAGCACGACGGCCGGAACCTGGTACGCCGAAGGGCCCGCTCCTTTCAGGGAGCGGGCCCTCGGCGTTTCCGGCCCGCGGGCGGGCAATCAGCCGAAGATCACACAGGACACCGCCGTGACCTCGGCCGCGCCGGCGCGGCGGGGGACGCCGGTGTCGGGGTCGAGGGCGAACCAGGTCACGTCCCCCGAGCGCTCGTTCGCGACGTACAGGTATCCGCCCGAGGCGGCCAGCGCGCGGGGCCAGTGGCCACCGCACGGCACGGTGCCCACCAGCCGCAGGACCGCTCCCCCGCCGTCGACCGCGAGCACGGACACGACGTCCTGGCCGCGTACGGCGATCCACACGAAGCGGCCGTCGGACGAGACGGCGATGCCCGACGGGTAGGCGTCGCCGTCCGGGGCGCCCTCCAGCACCGCTGTCTCGCGCAGGGGCGTCAGGAGGCCTTCGCCGGCGTCCCAGCGGCAGACGGTGACGGTCGGGGCGAGTTCGTTCACCACGTACGCGTACGAGCCTCCCGGGTGGAAGGCCAGATGGCGCGGTCCTGAACCGGGGCGCAGGGCGCTCTCGCGGTGCGGCACGAGGCGGCCGTCGCGCAGTGCGCACACATGGACGGAGTCCGTGCCGAGGTCGACCGCGACGGCCCAGCGGCCGCTCGGGTCGGACTGCACCTGGTGGGCGTGCGGTCCCCGCTGGCGCGTCGGATGCGGGCCCGAGCCGGTGTGCCCACGCACGTCGGACACGCTGCCGCCGAGCGCGCCGTCGGCGCGGACAGGCACCGCGGTGACACTGCCGGAGCCGTAGTTGGCGGTCAGCACATGCCCGGCGAACAGGCCGAGATGCGTGGGCCCGTCGCCGCCCACCGGCACGGGCGGCCCGGCGAGTTCGGGCGTGTCGCCGCCCACCCGGTAGGCGGCGACGGCACCCTCGGCCGTCTCGCTGACCGCGTAGAGCGTGTGCCCGTCTCCGGCGAGGGCGAGATACGACGGGTCGGGTACGTCGTCCGCCGCGCCGAGCGCGGTCAGCGCGCCGGTGTCGTCGTCCACGGCGGCCACCAGGACGCCCGGGCCTCCCGCCGCCGTGAACGAGCCGATGAACGCTCGTCGTCGTCCCATTGCCGTCCCCTCTCCGTCTCCTGACCCGTCGGGGCGACCGTACCTCATCGGTCTAGACCAAAGAGCGGGGTGTGGGCGAGGGAAGCTCAGACCTCCACCAGCGGCGAACCGCGGTGGCTGCGCAGCGGAGCGGCCAGCTCGGCCAGGGCCTGTTCGAGGCCGTGCAGGTGGGCGAGGGCCGGCTCGGTGGCGTGGGATCTGTGAGCAGGGGCCGTGACGGTGTCCGCGCGGCCCTCCGTGAGCGCCTCCACCGCGGTCTCCACGCGTCGGCAGGAGGCGGCGAGCCGCACGTCGTGGGAGGCCTCCGGGTCGGCGGCCACGGCGGCCAGGCCGCGGATCTCACGGGCGCAGTCGTCGAGGAGCGCCAGTACCCGGCGGGCGCGGCGCTTACGGGCGCGCACGGGGTTGAGCGGATGCACGAGCGGCGCGACCGAGAGGCGGACACGCCCCAGCAGCAGCTCCAGTTCGGCCACGCGCGGTGCCGGATCGGCGCCCGGCGCACCGGCGAGCCGGGCGGTGGCCTCGGCGGTGCAGGCGTGGACGCAGCGCAGGGCGCGCTGGATCCAGGCGTCGGTGGTGGCGTGTGTGGTGATCGGCAGCACCAGGACCACGGCCAGCAGGGCACCCAGGGCGCCGACCCCGGTCTCCGCGAGCCGCACGCCGAGCAGCGCCGGGTCGAGGACGCCCAGCAGCCCGTACAGGAGTTCGGCGAGCAGGGTGACCGAGAGCATCATCCACGTGTACGACACGGCGGCCGAGTAGAAGATGCCGAACACGCATACGGCGACGAGCACGGCGGTGGGGACCGCGGCCCCCGCCACCGGGACCGCGACGGCGATGCCGAGCGCGATGCCGAGCACCGTGCCGAGGATGCGGCGGAAGCCGCGGACCAGGGTCTCTCCGCGCGAGGTCGTGTTCACGAAGATCCACCAGGTGGCGCCGACGGCCCAGTACCAGCGGTCCCCGGACACCAGCTGTCCCACGACCAGCGCGAAGCCCGCCGCGGCCGTCGCCTGGACGGCCTGACGCGTGGTGGCGCACGCCAGGCCGCGCGCGGCGGCCGGGGCGACGGGAGCCGGCGGCGGGGGCATACGGCGCTCGTAGCACCACAGTCCGAAGCGCACCGTCGAGGCGGTGAGCACGGACAGGACGACGGCGGCGTACAGCTCGGGCAGTTGCTCCGGTCCCGTGTGCAGGAACTGGGCGACGAAGAAGGTCATGAACGCGAAGACGCCCAGGCTGTGGCCGCGCGGGCCCCAGCGGCGCGCGTACACGCCCGCGCCGACGACGGCGAGGAGGGCCAGCCCGCGGGCTACCGGCCGGTCGTGCAGCACGGCCGCGGCGGCGAGGACCGGGAGGCCGACGACGGGCAGCAGCGCGGTGGTGACCTTCTGCCCGCGCACCGTGGCGTCGGTGACCGTGAACAGGGCGAGCATCGCGGCGAGTCCGCCGGTCACGGCCCCGATGAGCGAGTGCCCGGCGAGGCCGCAGACGGTGACGGCCAGACCGATGCCGAGCACGGCCCGCGCGGCGAACCGCAGCCGGGCACGACCCGGGTCCGGCGCCGTGAACACCCTCTTCAGCACTGCTGACCCGCCCCACTGGATTCGGCATGGAAAAGGCGCCGCGGAGTCCGCAGCGCCATCGACGCGCTCATTGGAGCATCGCTGCCACCACTGGCTCAAGTGAGGTCGCATAGGCTGAGCCATTGGCACAGACAATTCGGTCCGCGAACATCCATCGCCGAGCCAACGGACCACGTACGGAACATGCACGAGGAGGCCCGACGCCATGGCCGTGGACAAGCTGGACACCCGGATTCTGCGGCTGCTGCTGGAGCGGCCCGGCACCAGCGTCCGCGAGTACGCCCGTGTCCTCGGCGTCGCGCGCGGCACCCTCCAGGCCCGCCTCGACCGCCTCGAACGGGACGGCGTGATCACCGGCACGGGCCCGTCCCTGTCCCCCGCCGCGCTCGGCCACCCCGTGCTCGCGTTCGTGCACATCGAGGTCACCCAGGGCCATCTCGACGAGGTCGGGGAGGCGCTGGCTGCCGTGCCGGAGATCGTCGAGGCGTTCTCGATCGCCGGTGGGGGTGACCTCCTCGCACGGGTCGTGGCCCGCGACAACGCTCATCTGGAGGACGTGATCCAGGCACTGATCAGCGTGCCGGGCGTGGTCCGCACCCGCACGGAGGTGGCCCTGCGCGAGCGGGTCCCGCACCGGCTGCTGCCCCTGGTGGAGTCGATCGGCCGTACGGCCTCCGGCTGATCCCGCGCCCCGCCCCCGGCCCTTGGCATCCTGGGAACCATGAGCATCCTCGACACCACCGCGGTCATCTTCGATCTCGACGGAACACTCGTGGACAGCGAGCCGAACTACTTCGAGGCGAGCCGCGAGACCCTCGCCGCGTACGGCGTCACCGACTTCACCTGGGCCGACCAGCAGGAGTCCGTGGGCATCAGCACGCGGGAGACGGTCACGCTCTGGCGGGAGCGGTACGGGCTGAGCGTGCCGGTCGAGGAGCTGCTCGCGGAGAAGAACCGCCGCTATCTGGAGCTGGCCCGGGCCTCCACCCCCGTCCATCCCGAGATGCGGAAGTTCGTGGAGCTGCTGGCGGGCGAGGGCGTTCCCATGGCCGTGGCCTCGGGTTCCGCGCTGCGGACCATCGACGCGATCCTGGCGGGCACGGGCCTGGACGCGTATCTGCGGACCGTCGTCTCCTCCGACGAGGTCGCCCACGGCAAGCCCGCCCCGGACGTCTTCCTGGAGGCCGCGCGCCGCCTCGGAGCGGCTCCCGCGGACTGCGTGGTCGTCGAGGACGCCGCCCCGGGCAGCGCCGCCGCGCACAGCGCCGGCATGCGCTGCATCGCTGTCCCGTACCTCGCCGCACAGGCCGACGCCCCCGGCTTCGCCACGGCTGACCTGCTCCTGCGGGGCGGCCAGCGGGAGTTCACGGCCAGGGCGGCGTACGACTGGCTCGCCGGTACGGCGCGACAGCGCGGACCGGCCTGACCAGCGGGATCAGGGTCGGGGCAGCCGCGAGGCGGCTCCCGGCCCGTTCCCCGCCATCAACTCCCGGCATTCCGCGGCCAGTAGCCGCATCCCGTTGGCCTCCGCCCCCGCCAGCGCCGACCGGAGCAGCGCCACGCCCTCGGCCCGCCGTGCGCCGTCCTTCTCGCGCAGCATCGCGCGGGCCTCGTTCGCCCTGAGGCGTGCCGTCTGGGGTGGCGAGCTGCCCACGACCAGGCGTTCGGCCTGCCGGAAGTGGCCGAGGGCCGTCGCGATGTCGCCCTGTGCCAGTGCCAGCAGGCCCATGGCCCGCTCGGTCGGTCCGACCAGCACCACGGGCCAGCCCGCGAGCGCGATCCCCGTCGGCCTGCGCGCGAGCGCCTCGCGCAGTACCGGTACGGCACGGGCGAGTTCGGCCTCGTACCCGCCGCGTGCGTCGAGTCCGGCGCAGACCTCCGCGAGCAGGACGAGCGCCGGTACGGACCAGCCGTGCGGCGGCAGGGAGGCACAGTCGTCGGTCTCCCGGAGGAAGGCGAGCAGCCGGTCGGCCGCCTCGCCGTGGTCACCCACCTCGCAGCGGGCCAGCGCGAACCCCGCCCGCCAGACGGGGAAGTACCCGTGCCGTTCCACGCCGTCGGCGAGTCCGGAGCTGAAGAGTTCGGCCATCCTGCCCTGCTCTCTGAGCAGCCAGTACACCTGGCCCAGCCGGGTCTGCAGCAGGGTGTCGGCGGGGACGGCCAGGTCCGCCTCCAGGCCCTCGACGATCTCCCGGGACTCTCCGAAGATCCAGTCGGTGGCGGAGTCGAACCGGCCGCACCACAGGTCGAGCAGCGTGTCCAGGGTGCACTGCTGCCAGCGTGCCAGGGTGTTGCGCGTGCGGGCCGCGTGCCTGCGGTGCTCGGCCACCGTCCCGGTGGCGCCGTGCACCCGGCCGACCCGGAACTGGTCGATGGCGAGCGCGACGAGGGACTCGCCCAGGAAGTACGGGGAGCGGGCGCGCAGGGCGCAGTCCCGCAGCCGGAGGGAGATGGTCAGCGATTCGATGGCCGGTACGAAGTCGTACAGGCCCCAGCGGCACTCGGTGAGCACCTCGCAGCGCGTCTCGTCGTCCTGGCTGCCGGTGGCGAGCCCCTCCAGGGTCCGCCGGGCAAGGTCGGCGCCCTGTGCGGGTCCGGCACCCGGCCAGGCGGTGTCCTCGCTGACGGACATGGAGAGCTTCTTCGCCAGATGCGCGCCGAGCCGCAGGCGCAGCCCGGCCGCCTCGGTGCCCTCGCGGGTCCTGAGCGTGGCGAGGGTCTCCCGGACGAGGTGCAGGAGTTCGTGGTCGACGCGGCCCGGGTCGGACCAGCGCCGGGCCCGCCGTACGACGGCCACCGCCCGCGCCTCGGGGTTGTCAGCGCCCCGCTGGCACGCCTGGCGGTAGTAGACGTCCGCCTCCTCCATGCGTCCGGCCAGGTAGCTGGTGTCGCCGCGGTGCAGCAGCCGGTCGAACTCCGCGCCGTACCGGGAGGGTTGGGCCGGGACCGGGCCGCCGGTGTGCGTCGGTGGCGGTCGCCGGACGCCGGGGGCCCGCGCCGGTGTCGCGTCGGGGGTGTCGCCGCGCGACTCGGGGGCCAGGTTGAGCAGTTGGCCCTTGGCTTCCAGCGCGTCGTCGCAGGCGTCGGCCAGTTCACGGGTGACCCGGCGGTGGCCGTTCTCGATGCGGCTGAGGTAGCCCCGGCTGCAGTGCACGAGTCCCGCGAGGTCGGCGAGGGAGAGTCCGGCGGCGAGCCGCCGGCGCCGTAACTCCCGGCCGAAATGTCCCGACTCCTCGGTCACACCGTTCGCCACGTTGTCCATGCGGCTCCCAACTGCACGCAATCGCCTGTCTGTTGCTCGGTGTTGCCAAATATGCCCTGGCAACACCGGATCTCTCGCACTGTCGGCGAGTTCGGACAAAGCTGACCCAAAAGGTGTATGGGGCGCCCCATCGAATGTATGGAGAAAGCATTGAGGACCAGGACCGGACGAAGGGAGCCGCCGGGCAGGGCCCGGAGGAGCTCTCCCGTTCCTGGCCCCTGTCTCCTCGGTCTCCTCGGTACAGGTCCGGGGTGTCGAGGGAGAGGTCCCGGGTGCTCCACGGGGGTGGGCACCTGGGACCTCCACAGCCTCGGGAGCCGGCCACCGGGGGCGGAGTCATGCGCTGGCCGGTGAGGCATCCGATCGTCCTGGTCCCGGGAATCCTGGGCAGTGTCCTGGACGGTCCGACGGGTCCGCTGTGGGCACCCGGCAAGCCGTTGCTCCAGTCGCTGACGGAGCTGCGCGATGCGGACACCGCCGGGCATCCGCTGACCCTGCGCTGCGACACGTCGTCGGTCAGGGCGTCCGGCCTGTTTCCCGGCGTCGCCGTACTGCCCGGCCTGTCGCGGATCAAGGGGTACGCACAGACCGTCGACTGGGTGCGCGGGAACTTCGCGGTGACGGACGGTCCGGGCGGCGGGCTGCTGACGTTCCCGTACGACTGGCGGCTGGACAACCGGGTGCACGCCCGCAGACTGGCCGAGGCGATCGACCTGCACGTTTCCGAGTTCCGGGAGCGGACCGGCGCCAAGGACGCCAAGGCCGTCGTCGTCGCCCACGGCATGGGCGGCCTGATCGCCCGCTACTACGTC
This sequence comes from Streptomyces sp. NBC_01451, assembly GCF_036227485.1. Classification (NCBI taxonomy): domain Bacteria; kingdom Bacillati; phylum Actinomycetota; class Actinomycetes; order Kitasatosporales; family Streptomycetaceae; genus Streptomyces; species Streptomyces sp. NBC_01451. Next base: position 8,816,036 of record NZ_CP109479.1, on the reverse strand, counting down.
GAGGTGCTGGGCGGCTGGCGCGACTGCCGGGCGCTGATCACCCTCGGCACCCCGCACCGCGGCTCGGTGCGCGCGCTCGACACGCTCGCCAACGGCTTCCGGCACCTGCCCGGCGTACGGACCCTGACCCGCGGTTTCCCCTCGGTGCACCAACTGCTGCCGGTGTACTCGGTCATCGACACCGGGGCGGGGTACATCCGGATCGAGGACGCGGCGCCGCTGCCGGGGGTGCGCCAGGACCTCGTGGGCGACGGCCTGGGTTTCCACCGGGAGATCGCGGCGGCGGCGGCGTACAACGCCGAGAGCTTTCCCGCGTACGCGCAGCAGCATGTGACGCTCCCGCTCGTGGGCACCCGGCAGAGCGGCACCCTCCAGTCGGCGCGCTGGAACGGCCACGGGGTGGTGTGCTCGGCCGCGCCTCCGGGGGCGCTGGTCCCGCCGGTCCTGGCGGACGGGGACGGTGCCGTCCCCCGGGTCTCGGCGATGCCGCCGGCGCTGCCGGAGGACCGTTGCCGCTTCGTCCCGGCGGCGCACAGCGCCCTCCAGTCGCCGCGCGTGCTGACCGGCCGGCTCCTCCCTCTCCTGCTGCGCCTCCAGTCGCCCGGCCCGATGGACGTGCGCGGCCAGTCGGACCCGCTCACGCTGGTGGCCCCGGCCATCAGCAGCGAGGTCGACGACGCCTACCCCGGCTCGGCGCCGGCGACCCTGCGCGCCCGGGTGGTGGGAGCCGCCCGGCCACCGGAGCGGCTGCTCGCGCGGGTCACCGGGGAGGACGGCGAGACGCTCTCCCTGGTGCTGTCCGAGGTCGCACCCGCCCGGTACGAGGTGCGGAGGGTGCTGCCGCCCGGGCTGTACGAGATCGAGATCGCCGCGGACTCTGGTTCACCGGTCCCGGAACAGGTGCAGGACTGCTTCGCGGTGTTGCCCCACCCCGATTGACGTGCGGTTCCTCCGCGCGGGCCGGTGGGGTGCCGGGCCCGCGGTTCCCCGCGCCCCGTCAGGGCGCGGCGGGTGCTACGACTTGCGGCGGGGCTTGCCCTGGCGGGTGCCGCCCGCCTTGCCGGAACCGCCGCCGCGGGCGCCCCGGCCCGCGGACCTGCCCGCGGCGGGCTTGCGGGCCGTGCCACCCGTACCGGAGCTCTTCTTGGCCTTCGGCTGCTCCGCCTTCGGCTCCTCCCGGCGTCCGCGTGAGCTGTTGACGGTGCGGCCCCGCACAATGCCGATGAAGTCCTCGACCAGGTCGGTCGTGCGGTCCTCCGGCCAGGACAGCGCGACCTGGGACCCGGGCGCGTCGGTGACCGGGCGGTAGGTGAGGTCCCTGCGGTGGTGGAGGCGGGCCAGGGACTGCGGGACGACGAGCACGCCGATGCCGGCCGCTACCAGTTCGACGGCGTCCTCGGTGGTCGCGGGGCGCTCAAGCGCGGGGCGGCCGGGGAACGCCTCCCAGGCGAGGGTGTCGTCGAAGGGGTGCAGCACGATGTCGTCGGCGAGGTCCTCGGCGGTCACCTCTTCGACGGCGGACACGACATGGTCCTTGGGGACGACGACCACCGAGGTCTCGGTGTAGAGGGGGATCGCGCTGAACACCGTACGGTCGACCGGCAGGCGGACCAGGGCCGCGTCGGCGTCACCGGCCAGCATCAGGGCGTGCGCCTCGGCGGCGGACACCTGGAGCAGGGTCAGGGGGACGTCGGTCCGCCGCTCGTTCCAGATCCGCACCCACTTGGCGGGGATCACTCCCGGGACGTACGCGAGCCGGAACGCGGGGGATTCTTCCGAGCCAGTCACCGCGCCAGGCTACCTTCCGTACTCCTCGCGTCGCGCTGCCGCCCTGCTCACCGCTGCCCGCCCGGTCCGCCGTGGTCGGCGCTGGTTCATACGCTCGATACCCTTGAACCATGACGACGCAGCAGACCTCCCAGACCATGAAGCCCGCGACCGCGGCGAAGAAGCTGGGTGTGTACCTCCAGGCCACCCCCGCAGAGTTCCAGGAGGGTGTCGTCACGCGCGCCGAGCTGACCGCGTTGCAGGCCGACCCGCCGGCCTGGCTGCGCGACCTGCGCCGCGACGGCCCGCACCCCCGGCCGGTGGTCGCGTCGAAGCTGGGCGTCTCCATCGCGGGGCTCGCCCGCGGCGGGGTCACCGAGGCCCTCACCACCGAGCAGATCGAGGCTCTGAAGCAGGACGCCCCCGAGTGGCTCCGGCACGAGCGCTCCGTTCAGGTCGATGTCCGCAGGGAAGCGGCGCGCATCAAGGAGCTGCACCAGGAACAGCAGGAGAAGCGGGAGAACCAGGGCCGCTAGCAGCGGGCCGGGGCGTGCGGGACACCCGGTCCGGGCCTCTGCCGAGCCGCCTCTCCCGACGTGCGCGCGCCCCTTGGGTCGCCGATCATTGTCGCTGCCGTGCGGCAGGCGCTGTGCCGCCGAGAAATGAGAGGTACGGAGGCCATGGACGCTTTCCGGCCGCTCCTCTTCGAGGACGTCGAGGCACTGCTCGCCGGACCGACCGCCGGGGACCTGCCGCGACTGGTCGGGGAGTACGGGCTGCTGCGTCAGCTCGTCGAGGGCACGGCCGCCGGGGTGGTCGTCCTCGACACGGAACTGCGCTTTCTGTACGTCAACCCGCACATGGTCCGGATCAGCGGCCTGTCGGCCGCGGAACTCCTGGGGCGGACCCTGGCCGAGGCGTCTCCGGAGGTGGACCGGCCCGAGAGCGTGCTGCGGCAGGTCCTGCACGACGGGCAGCCGCGTGAGCTCGTGGGCACGGGGCACACACGCGCGGACATGCCCTTCACCCGCCGGGCCTGGCACGCCACCTATCACCGCCTCCAGGACGAGCACGGCCGGGTCCTCGGGCTCGCCGGGATCTTCCTGGAGATCAGCGCTCCGCAGCAGCACGTCGACGAGCTGGAGCGCGCGCACCGCCGGATGACACTGCTGGACACCGCGACCGCGCGCATCGGCACCACCTCGGACGTGCAGGCGACCTGCGTCGAGCTGGCCCAGTTCATGGTGCCGGACCTGGCGGACGCCGCCGGTGTCGAGCTGAACCTCGATGTGAAGGCCGGTCCGCACCGGCCGCCTCCGGGAGTGCTGCGACTGCGCCGGGCGGCCCTCGCGGCGGTGCCCGGACTCAAGGAGGCGGTGCTCGCCCTGGCCGGCCTCGGCGACACCCTGGACTATCCGCCGGGCACGGAAGTCCGCGCGTGCCTGGACGCCGGCCTCCCCTGGCTGAGCAACGGCATCTCCGACCAGGAGTGGCATGTCGGGGCCGTGCACACGGACCGGTCCACGTCCTACCGGAACATCGGCGTCCACTCGGTGCTCGTCCTGCCCCTGATAGCGGGCAGGCGCCCCCTGGGCACCCTGTCGCTGGTGCGCGCCTACGACTCCCCCGGCTTCACCGCCGACGACGTGTCGGTGGCCCTCGAACTGGCGCAGCGCGCCGCCCGCGCCCTGGAACGCGCCGCCCTGCACACCCGTGAGCACAGCATGGCCCTGGAGCTCCAGCACGCGCTGCTCACCGACGCCGGCGCGCCGCCCGACCCGCGCGCGCCGACCGCGTTCCGCTATCTGCCCGCCGACGACGTGGCCCTCATCGGAGGCGACTGGTTCGACTCCCTGGCGCTGCCCGACGGCCGGAATCTGCTGGTCATCGGGGATGTCATGGGGCACGGGGTCGAGGCCGCCGTCGCGATGAGCCACTACCGCTCCGCGCTGCGCGCCCTGGCCATGGCGGGCCTGCCCCCGCACCTGCTGCTCACGCATGCCGACCGCACGGTCGCCGACTCCGGGTTCGACCGGGTAACCACCTGTCTGCTGGCCCTGGAGGATCCCGTCCGGCAGACGGTGTCCTACGCGAACGCCGGCCATCTCCCGCCCGCCTTCCTCTCCCCGGACGGCACGGTCGGTCTCGTCGAGGTCCCGGTCGGCCCGCCCCTGGGCACCGGATTCGGCAGCTACACGACGCTCACCCACCCGACGGTCCCGGACGGCGTGCTCCTGCTCTACACGGACGGGCTGGTGGAGCGGCGCGGCGAGGACATCGACGTGTCGCTGCGCCGCCTCACCCGGCTCCGGCTGTCGCCGCGCGCCTCCCTGGACGCCATCCTCGACGACGTCCTGGCCCAGCTCGCGGACGCTCCCGCCGAGGACGACATCGCCGTACTGGCGGCCCGTTCACGGCCGGCCTGACCACTGCCGACGGAGCGGCTCCGGAGGCGGCCGGGGAGCCGGTGCGGAGACCGGACCACCATGGCCCTGTACCTGGTCTGTCCGGCCGGCGGAACGGGCGGGGGCGCCACCCCCGACGAAGGGTGACGCCCCCGAAACTCCGTGCCTGCCGCTACACGGCGGACTCGCCCGCCGTGGGCCGCCGCGAGGCCGCCATCGCCTCGTCGACGTCCGTCAGGGGACGGAGCCGGTAGCTGTACGAGTAGTCGCGGTTGGCGAACAGCTTGTACTCGTCGTGGGTGTGCGCGCCCCAGCTGTTGTCGCCGCCGACGCCCATCTGGCGGTGACTCAGGCGCAGGACGACCTCGTCGCGCGGGGTGAGCTGGTAGTCGTGGCGGGCCCCGACCGACAGGTCCTCCGGGGTGAAGTGCGAGGCGTTGACCTCCAGGAGCGGTTCGGCGGAGACCAGCAGACCGGAGCCCTTGCGGTCGGTGAGGGCGATCCAGCGGACGTCGGTCCTGTTGCCGTTCTCCTGCGGGCGCAGGTAGCCGCTCCACTGTCCGTCGACGGTGCCGGAGTACAGGCCCACGTCGGTGGAGTTGTTGCGGTCCCAGTGGTTCTCCTCGGGGCCCCGGCCGTAGTAGTGCAGCCGGTCCAGGCGGCCGGGCAGCAGGAGCAGGTTCCCGACCTCGGGGATGTACGGCAGTGAACTCGCCCCGGGGTGCAGGGTGTTGTCGACCTTGATCTCACCGTTGCCGAAGACGGTGTAGGTGGTGGTGTACGTCGACGCCGTGGCCGTCGGCAGGGTGCCGGCGACCTTGATCTCGACGGCCTGGTCCCCGAGTGCGCGGACGCTCACGCCGGTCACCGCGCGCCGGGCGCCCGCGTCGCGCCAGGTCTGGTTGCGGGTGTGCTGGCCGTTGCCCCGGTCGTTGTCGGTGGGCGCCCGCCAGAAGTTCGGGGTGGGCCCGGAGACGATCAGCCGGGCGCCGCCCGCCTTGTACGAGGTGATCACGCCGGTCGCCTTGTCGACGGTGACCGAGAAGCCCTTGCCCTTGACGGTGACCGAGGTGTCGCCGTCCTCGTGACGGAGCGCCGGGACGCCGCTCAAGGGGATGGGCGTGACCGCGGGGCTGCCCACGTCGAGAGCGAGCTGCTGCCGGGCCACCTCGAAGCCGGCCTTCGCCCACTTCGTGCTCTCCCTGGTGGTGAAGGACAGCTGGAGGAAGTACTCCGCGCCCGGTGCCGGGTCGTCCGGCAGCTCGAAGGGCACGGTGATGGCCTTGCTGGACAGGGGCGGCACATCCAGCTGGGCGCGGGTCAGCCTGCCGCGCCGGATCACCCTTCCGTCGGCGACCAGTTCCCAAAGCCCTTCGAATTCACGGAGATTGGTGAAGAGGTGCTCGTTGGTGAGGGTGACCGCGCCCGGTGTCGCACCCGAGGTGATCTGCACCGCCTGGTAGATCCGCTTGACCTCGGCGGACTTGCCGGTCAGGCGGCGGTCGGCGGTGATGATGCCGTCCCCGGCGAAGGCTCCGTCGTTGGGGTTGTCGCCCCAGTCGCCGCCGTAGGCGTAGAACGTCTTGTCGCGGGGCCGCTTCTCGGTGAGGCCGGCGGTGTCGGCGTCGAACCAGAACCGTACGCCGTCGTCGCCGGGGCCACGGCTGTCGGAGGCCAGTTCGGCGGCGGTCAGCGCGCGGGCGTAGACGCGGGCCCGCCGGATGGTGCCGCTGAACTCCCGGGTCGGGTTGTCGATGTCGGTGGCCAGCGCGAGGGACGCGGTGTTGTTGTCGGGCCGCCGGGTGGTGGTTCTGGTGGCTCGCGCCACGCCGTCGACGTGGAGGGTGAGTGTGCCCGCCGACGCGTCGAAGACACCGGCGATGTGGTGTTCCCTGCCGGTCCAGTCGTCGGGCAGCGCCCACCACGCGCTGATCCACTGGCCGCCGCCGTAGATGAAGAACTCCAGGCCCCTGTCCGACTGCTTCAGGGCGTACTGGGTGTCGCCCTTGGCGATGACGGGCTGGTGGTAGCCGAGGAAGTGCGGGGTGATCCACGCCTCCAGCGTCAGGGACCCGGTGAGGTCGAGGCTCTCGTCGCGGGCGAAGACGGTGCCGCCGGAAAGGCCCTTGTCGCGGGTGAAGGTGCCGGCGGGGGCGATGATCTCGCCCTTCAGCGCGGTGGGCCCGGTCTCGGTGAGCAGTTTGCGCGTCGGGGTGGGCCAGGCGATGGCCTGGTCGACGAAGTCCCAGATCCAGCCGCCCTGGAGGACGGGGTAGCGGCGGACGAGGTCCCAGTACTTCTTGAAGTTCCCGTTGGAGTTCCCCATGCCGTGGGAGTACTCGATCATCACGTACGGCCGGGTGTCGGCGGTGTCCTTGGCCCGCTGCTCGACGCGGGCGGGACTGTCGTACATCTCGGAGCGGATGTCGCTGATCCCGGGGCGGTCGTCACCCTCGTACTGGATGACCCGCGTGGTGTCGTAGGAGCGGATCCAGTCGTACATGGCGTTGAACGTGGTGCCGCCGCCCGCCTCGTTGCCGAGCGACCAGATGACGACCGAGGCGTGGTTCTTGTCGCGGTGGACCATGTTCTGGGCGCGGGCCACGCACGCGGTGGTCCACTCGGAGTGGTTTCCGGGGTACTCGCCCCGGACGCCGTGGGTCTCGAGGTTGGTCTCGTCCACGAGGTAGAGGCCGTACTCGTCGGCGAGTTCCAGCCACACGGGGTTGTTCGGGTAGTGCGAGGTGCGGACGGAGTTGATGTTCAGCCGCTTGATGATGCCGATGTCCTCGACCATGTCCGCGCGGGTGAGCGCCGAGCCGTGTACGGGGTGCATCTCGTGCCGGTTGGTGCCCCGGAAGGAGACCGGCTTGCCGTTGATGCGCATCAGGCCGCCCTTGAGGGCGAACTCGCGCAGGCCGACCCGGTGGGAGAGCGTCTCGATCACCCGGCCGGCCGGGTCACGCAGACGGAGCACGGCGGTGTAGAGGTTGGGGTGTTCGGCCGACCACAGGCGCGGCGCGGGCACGGCTTTCGCGGCCTGTACGGACCTCTCCTCTCCGGCGCCGAGCGCGACGGTCTGCTGGAGCGGGCGCGACCAGACCGGGTGCCCGTCGGCGTCGTACAGCTGGGTCTCGACGGAGTACTGGCCGGCGCCCTTGCCGCCGTAGTCCCGCACGTTCGCGGTGACCGACAGTTCGGCCGCCGTGTAGTCGTCGCTCAGCGGGGTGTCGAGGCGGAAGTCGCGCAGCCGCACGGCCGGGGTGGAGTAGAGGTAGACCGAGCGGAAGATGCCGCTCAGCCGGATCATGTCCTGGTCCTCCAGCCAGTCGCCGTCGGAGTAGCGGTAGACCTCCACGGCTATCTGGTTGGTGCCCGGCTTCAGGTGCGGGGTGATGTCGTACTCGGAGGGGTCGTAGGAGTCCTCGTGGTAGCCGACCAGGGTGCCGTTGATCCATACGTAGTGGGCCGACTTGACGCCCTCGAAGTGCAGGAACGTACGGCGCCCCGACCAGTCGCGCGGGAGGGTGAAGGTGCGGCGGTACTGGCCCACGGGGTTGTGGACGGTCGGCGCGGCCGGCGGCTGCGCCTCCTCGCCCCGGCCGTTGGCGCCCCACCAGGGGTAGTCGCTGTTGACGTAGATCGGGCTGTCGTAACCGTGCAGCTGCCAGGCGGAGGGGACGGGGATGGTGTCCCAGGCACGGTCGTCGAGGTCGGTGCGGTGGAAGTCGGTGTCCCGGTCGTCGGGGCGGTCGACGTAGGCGAACTTCCAGGTGCCGTCGAGGCTCTGCCGGTACGGGGAGCGGGTGCGGTCGGCGGCGAGGGCCTGGGCGAGGGTCGCGTACGGCATCAGCGTGGTGTGCGCGGGTTCGGTGCCGACGCGGAAGACGTCGATGTGACCGTTCCACTCGGGAGTGGTGGCGTCCGCAGCGGCGGCCCCGTGGGCGGCGGCCGGTCCGGACAGGGCGAGCGCGCCGAGGACGGCGGCTCCGCCCTCCAGCAGACGGCGGCGGCTGACGGCGAACTCGTGGGGGTGCGGCATGACCGTGGCCTTCCTCGGTACGACAGTGCGCTGCACGGACCGAGGGTGCGTCAGATGGTGTTCGTTACTGTTGACAATCGACCCGGAATCCGGCAGCGCTTCGGTCATCGGTGACGGCTCAACTCACCGAGGCGGTGCAGGAGTTGACATTGATTCAGCACACAACTGCTGGTGACAGTGGGAGCTGCCGAGCCAGGCTCACCCTAGGACTTCGAACACAGACGAAGCAAGAATCTTGTCGGACTCTGTTGGATCCTGATGGCTCGCCCATCCGCCCCCCGCCACTGCCCGCCGCTCCCCGCGCCTTCCCCGCTCCGTGACCCCGGAACGCTCCCTCGTCAGACGGGAGCGTCCCACCGCACATGCAGGGCTGACGGCTTGCGGAAGACCAGGCCGTGCACAGCGGCGGGACGGTCCGGGTCGAGGCGCAGCCCGGGCAGGCGTTCGAGGAGCCGGTGGAGGGCGATGCGGGTCTCCAGGCGGGCGAGGTGCGCGGCGAGGCAGTGGTGGGGGCCGTGGGCGAAGGCCAGTTGGAGGCGGGCGTTCTCGCGGCGGACGTCGAACCGGTCGGGGTCGGGGAAGACGGCGGGGTCGCGGTTGGCGCCGGTCAGGGAGACGGTGACCAGGTCGCCGCGGCGGATCGCGGCCGGGCCGAGACCGGTGTCCCGGGTGGCGTAGCGGTCCACTACCGCGGCGCCGGGTTCGAGACGCAGCGACTCCTCGATCGCGCCGTCGAGGAGGTCGAAGTCGTCCCGGACGAGGGCGAGTTCGGCGGGGTGGCGGAACAGGTGCAGCAACGCGTTGGTGATCATCGCCTCGGTGGTCTCGATGCCCCCGAACATCAGGACGGCGGCATTGGACGCCACCTCGGGCACGGTCAGCCGTCCGGCGGCGGAGACGAGGAGCGAGGCAGCGCTCCGGTCGGCGACGGTGGCTTCGACGGCGGCCCTCAGGCGCGCGTAGGCAGCGGTGCCGGCGGCGCCCGCCGTATGGCCGGCGGTGATGTCGGAGACCGACCGCACGATGGCGTCGTACCAGGCGAGCACCGTGTCCGCGGTGGTGCCGGTGAGGCCCAGCGCCTCGGTCACGACGGCGACCGCGAGGGGTCCGGCGAAGGCGCGCCGCAGGTCGGCGGCGCCGGTCGGCGGGAGTGCGGTGATGAGCCGGTCGGTCTCGCGTTCGATGCAGACGGTGAAGCCCTCCCGTACCGCCCTCGGGCGGAAGGGGGCGTTGAAGGGTTCGCGGTGACGGGTGTGCCGGTCGCCGTCGAGGGAGAGCATGCTGGGGCCGACGACCTGCGCGGTGGAGAAGCGGGGGTCGTCGACGGTGAAGGTAGCCGCGTCGCGCATCACGGTCAGGGCGAGGTCGCGCCGGGTCACCAGCCAGCCGTTCAGCTCCGGCAGCCAGGAGACGGGTTCGTGGGCGCGCAGCAGCGCGAGTCGCGGATGCGGGTCGTCGGCGAGTTCGGCGAGGGTGGTGGCGGCGCCGAGTGGGCAGGCGTCGGCGAGGCGGGGTGTCATGCGGTGCGAAATCTTTCTCGGTGGCAGGTGTCCGGGCAGGGGGCGTTCACTCGACGAACAGCCCCCGTGCCGCGGCCCGCGCGTCGAACTCCTCCAAATGGGCCTGCGCGTCCGGCAGGGCGTCGCACATGGCCTCCAGCAGAACCTGCCCCAGCAGCATCGGAGCGCTCACGGTGTCGAACACCAGGCCGGTGCCCACGGCCGCCGGAAGCAGCAGATCGCTGTGCGCGGCCACGGGGGCGAACGTGCCGTCGGCGATCGTCACCACGGTCAGTCCCGCGTCACGGGCGTGGTCGAGGGCATCGAGGACCTCGCGCGGGTGACGCGGCAGCGCGAAGCACAGGAGCGCGCTCGCCCCGGCCTGCCGCGCCGCGTCGATCCGGTCGGCGAGCAGCGAGCCGCCCTCGTCGAGCAGCCGTACGTCGGGGTGGACCTTGGCCGTGAAGTAGGCGAATCCCCGCGCCTGGGCGGCGGAGGCGCGCAGGCCGAGCACCGGGAGGGGCCGGGAGGCTGCCAGCAGCCGCCCCGCGCGTTCCACCGGTGCGGGGTCCGCGAGCAGGGACGCCAGTTGCCGCAGGTTGTCGATCTCGGCCTGTACGGCCTGCTGGTACGGGTTGGCCGACTCCTCCTCCGTCTCCGTACCTGCGGGGGCGACCTCCCGCAGATGTCTGCGCAGTGCCGGATAGCCGTCGAAGCCGAGGGCGACCGCGAACCGGGTCACCGACGGCTGGCTGACGCCCGCCAGGTGGGCCAGTTCCACGCTCGACAGGAAGGGCACGTCCGCCGCCTGCCGGACCAGGCAGTGCGCGATACGGCGCTGTGTCGGGGTGAGCCGGCGCCCCTCGAAGAGCTGGTGCAGCCGTGCGGAGGAGCCGGCCTGAGCAGCCGTGTCGCTACCTGCGCCGTCACTCATCTGCTTCCCCGGGCGGTCGTGTTCGGTCACCTTTCCCCCGCCCGGCGTGCCGGGCGGGGGAAAGGTCGGACGGTGGTGTGCGGCCGGTCCGGGTCAGCTCACGAGACCTTTGCTCGTCAGCCACTCCTTGGCGACGACGCTGGAGTCCTCCTTGTCGTTGACGAGCTTCTTCATCATCTCCAGCAGGTCCTCGGTGGTGAGCTTCGCCGACAGGGCGTTGAGCGCCGCCTTGGCCGTGTCGTCGACCGCCGACTTGTAGACGAGGGGCGTGACGTTCTGCGACGAGAAGAGGTTCTTCGGGTCTTCGAGGACCACCAGCTTGTCCTCGACGATGGCCGGGTCGGTGGTGTACAGGTTGGCGGCCTGCACGTCGTTCGACTTGAGCAGCTTCACCAGGGTGGTCTGGGCGCCCGCGTCCAGCGGCTGGAACTTCCCGAACTCGACGCCGTAGACCGTCTTCAGGCCGACCCCGCCCTGGGTGCGGGTCTTGAACTCGGAACCGGCGCCGATGGTCATGTCCTTGGCGACCGGCTTGAGGTCGGCGAGGGTCTTGAGGTTGTACTTGGCGGCGGTCTCGGAGGTGACGGTCACCGAGTCCTTGTCCTCGGCCGCTGCGGAGTCGAGGATCTCCACCGTGGAGGGGAGCTTCGCCTTCAGCTCGGCGTTGACCTGCTCCGTGCTGGTGGCGGTGCTGTTCTTGTCGACCGCCACCGACAGCAGGGCACCGTTGTACTCCGGGAAGACACCGATGCCGCCCTTGACGACCTGGTCGTAGTAGACCTCGCGGGCGCCGATGTCGAACTTCCGGGTGACCTTGAGGCCCTTGGCCTCCAGGGCCTGGGCGTAGATCTCGCCGAGCAACTGGTTCTCGGGGAAGTTCGCCGAACCGACGACGATGGACTTCCCGCTGCCGCTGCCGGCGCTGTCGCCGGTCAGCGGATTGCTGTCGCTGTCGTCGCCTCCGCCGCATGCCGTCAGCGAGAGCGCGGCGACCAGGCCGAACGCGGCGCCACGGTAGATGCCTCGGGTGGTGCTCATGGGGTGTTTCCTTTCTCGGAGCTCGGAAGCCCGGAAGATCAAGTGGTCAAGTGGTCAATGGGTCAAGGGGATTCGGACGGCGTGGAAGGCTCAGGACTTGGACGGCGCGACCCGAAGGCCCGGCGAGACGACGACGCGCCGCAGCGCGGTGAAGGCGACCTGGACGACCAGTGCCAGTACGACGACGACGGTCGAGCCACCGATGACCAGCTCGTAGTCGTTGCGGGAGAGCCCGTCGACGATGAAGCGGCCGAGGCCGCCGAGGCCGGGGTAGGCGGCCACGGTCGCGGTGGCGACGACCTGGATCGCGGCGACCCTGAGGCCGAGGAGGATCAGCGGCAGCGCCATCGGCACCTCCACCCTCAGCAGGACCTCCCACTCGGTCATACCGACCCCGCGAGCCGCGTCCCTGGTGGCGGGATCCACGCCCCGGACGCCCTCGAAGGTGTTGATGAGGATGGGCGGGACCGCGAGGGCGACCAGGGCGACCAGTACGGGCGTCGTGCTGAGCCCGGCGAGGGTGACGACGAGGACCACCAGCCCGAAGGTGGGGATGGCCCGCGCCAGGTTCGCCACGCTGGCCACGGCGAACGCGCCCCGGCCGGTGTGTCCGACGAGCAGCCCGAGGGTGAGCCCGATGAGGGCGGCGAACAGCAGGGAGATACCGCTGTAGGTGAGGTGTTCGAGGAGCCGGTTGGGGATTCCGTCGTCGCCGTGCCACTGCTTCGAGGACGTCAGCCAGTCCCCCACGAGCCGGATCTGGTTCAGGAAGTCGTTCATGACGCCGTCACCTTGTTCCGGGACCACGGGGTCAGCAGCCGCTGCGCGAGCACCAGAAGGGCGTCGGTGGCGAGTGCGAGGAGCATGATCAGCACGATGGCGGTGATGATCGGCGTCGGGAAGTCGAGCTGGAGACCACGGGTGATGTAGTACCCGAGTCCGCCCTGTCCGATCAGTTGTCCCACCGCGACCAGGCTGATGGACGACACGGCCGCGACACGTACACCGGCGATGACGACGGGCACGGCGATGGGCAGTTCCACCTGGACGACACGCCGTATGGCGCCGAACCCCATCGCGGTGGCCGCGAGCCGGACCGGTTCGGGGACCGAGGCCAGCCCGTCCACGACGTTGGGCACCAGCACCGACAGCGTGTAGATCGTCAGCGGGATCATCACCGTGCGTTCGGTGAGTCCCGTGTACCGGACGAAGATCATGAAAAGGGCCAGCGACGGGATCGAGTAGAGGATGTTGGCCACGGTCAGCACCGGTGGGTACAGCCAGCGATAGCGGTGGCAGAGGATGCCGAGGGGCACCGAGATGATCAGGCCGAACAGCACCGGCAGCAGACCGAGTCTCAGATGGATTCCGGTGTAGTCGGCCAGTTCACCGGCGTGATCGCCGATCCACTGCCACCGGATGAGCGGCTCACCGTCACTCATCGTTTCTCACCGTCCGACCCGGCGACGCCGCCGTCCGTCGCGGCGGTGTCGGCCGTGCCCGCGGACAGTTCGTGGGCGTCCGCGACTCCGACCACCGCGCCGTGCGCGTCCACGCCCACCGCGAGCCGGGCGGGCGACAGGAGCGCCGAGTCGAGGGCGGCCCGTGCCGAGTCGCCGACAAGGCTGAAGGTGTGGCCGAGGGGTGCCAGCGGTACGTCCGCGAGGGTGCCGCTCTCCGGCAGGTCGGCCACCGCTGCCCAGCCGAGCGGCCGGCGGCCCTCGTCGACGACCAGCACCCAGGGCTCGTCACCCGTCCGGGCCGCCGCCACCGGTGAGGTCGCCGGGAGTACCGGACCGTCCCGCAGCGGCACGTCGGCCGCGTTCACGAAGGACAGCCGGCGAATGCCCCGGTCGTGACCCACGAAGTCGGCGACGAAGTCGTCGGCGGGATCGGCGAGCAGCCGTTCGGGGGTGTCGAACTGCGCCAGCCTGCCGCCGGTGCGGAACACGGCGATCTTGTCACCGAGTTTGATCGCCTCGTCGATGTCGTGGGTGACGAACACGATCGTCTTGTGCAGTTCCTTCTGGAGCCGGATGAACTCCGCCTGCAGTTCGCCCCTGACAATGGGGTCGACCGCGCTGAACGGCTCGTCCATCAGCAGCACGGGCGGGTCGGCGCCCAGCGCCCTGGCCACCCCTACGCGCTGCTGCTGTCCGCCGGAGAGCTGGTTCGGATAGCGCTTGGCCATCTCGCCCGGCAGGCCCACCAGCTCCAGCAGTTCCGCTGCCCGCGCGCGGGCCTTCTTCCGGCTCCAGCCGAGCAGCAGCGGAACGGTGGCGATGTTGTCGAGGATCGTGCGGTGCGGGAACAGCCCCGCGTGCTGGATCACGTATCCGATGCCGCGGCGCAGCTCGGGGGCGTTGACCTCCCGGATGTCCTTGCCGCGCAGGCTCACCGTTCCGGCCGTGGGCTCCACCATGCGGTTGACCATGCGCAGGGTGGTGGTCTTGCCGCAGCCGGAGGGACCGACCAGGACCGTGAGTCCACCCTCGGCCAACTCCAGCGACAGTTCGTCCACCGCTGTCGTCCCGTTTGGATAATTTTTGCTCACCGCATCGAATCTGATCAAAGCTGCCCCTTACCCGACTGCATATGGTCATGCAGAGTTATCCGTGACTGAATGACAGTCAATGCCCAGCTGTAAACGGCACGTTACAATCACACGAAATCAGGCCAGGACGTCCGAAATGCGGCAGGACACCAGCATGAATCCGGTCTGGTTCACCTTTTTGAACGGCTCCGACATCGAACAACTGGAGCTGACCGACGCCGAGATCCTCGACGCCGTCGAGGAGGGGCTGCGCGCCCAGGGGCAGGGCGAGACGGTGATCGAACCGCGCGTCCACCTCGTGCCCGACCCCGCGTTCGACGGTCACTTCAACGTGCTGCGCGGCTATGTCGCCCCGCTGTCGCTGGCCGGGGTCAAGATCGTGGGCGACTTCGTCGGCAACTACAAGGCCGGTCTGCCGTCCGAGATGGCTCTGCTCAACCTCTTCGACCCGCGTACCGGAATGCCGGTGGCCGTGGTCGACGCGACCGCCCTGACCGAGATGCGCACCGGCGCGCTCACCGCGCTGGGGGCTCGGCACCTGGCGCGTCCGGACGCCAGGGTGCTGGGACACATCGGCGCCCGCGCCACCTCGTACTGGAACGTCCGCCTCCTCGACCGGCTCTTCGACCTCACCGAGATCCGCGTCCACTCACGCCGCCCGGAGAGCCGCGAGGCCTTCGCCGGGCGTCTGGAACGGGACCTCGGCAAACCGGTCGTCGTGACGGAGGACTGGCGGAGCTGCGTGGAGGGCGCGGACATCGTGGTGGAGGCGTCCCGCCTCGAACGTCCGGAGCCACTCCTGAAGACGGAGTGGATCGCCCCGGGCGCCCTGGTCGTGCCCTACGGGACGAACAGCGCGGTCGAGCTGAGCCTGACCGACATCATGGACAAGATCGTCGTCGACGACTGGGGCCAGGCACACGCCGGACCGTTCGGCGCCCTGCGCGCCCATGTCGACTCCGGTCGGCTCAACAGGACCAATCTGCACGGCGAGCTGGGCGAGATCGTCGCGGGCCGCAGACCCGGCCGGGAGAGCCCCGAGGAAACGAACCTGTTCTGGCACCGCGGCCTCTCCCTCTCCGACATCGCACTGGGCGCCGCCATGCTGAGAAAGGCCGAGGAACGCGGCCTCGGCCAGAAACTCCGCTTCTCATGACGGACACCGGTTTGACGGACGCCGGCATCGCGAAGGTCGCCGAGGTCTTCGTCGACGGGCGGAGTCTGTCCTTCGCCGATGTCGTCGCCGTCGCCCACCACGGCGCCCAAGTCACCCTGGCGGAAGGGGTGTTGCCACGACTGGAACGTGAACGGGCCGTCGTCGAGGACGTCGTCGACAGCCAGGTGCCGACGTACGGCCTGACGACGGGACTCGGCACCCGCTCCTCCTACGCCCTGCCGCGCGCCGAGCTGGAGGAGTTCAGCGTCCGCACGGTACGGGGAAGGGCGAACGCGGTCGGCGATCCGCTGCCGGTGCCGGTCGTCCGCGCAGCCGTCCTCGCCCGGGTGAACGGCATCGCGGGCGGCGGCAGCGGGGTGCGGCCGGAGATCCCGCGGCTGCTCGTGGCGATGCTCAACGCGCGGGTCCATCCCGTGATCCCCGAGGTGGGGTCGATCGGCGCCTCCGACCTGTGCCAGCTCGCGCATGTCGGTCTGGTCGTCATCGGCGAGGGCAGCGCCGAGTTCGACGGGGAGGTGCTCGACGGCGCCACGGCACTGCGGCGGGCCGGACTCGCGCCGGCCGTACTCGGCCCCAAGGACGGGCATGTGCTGTGCAGCGCGAGCCCACTGGCGGCCGGACAGGGCGCGCTCGTCCTGCACGAGGCCGCCGCACTCCTCGCCCTGGCGCAGGCGGTCACGGCACTGACCTACGAGGGGTTCCGGGCGAACACGAGCCCGCTCGACGCCCGGGTACTGGCCCTGCGCCCCGCCCCCGGCCAGTCCCGCGCCGCGCGTGAGCTGCTCGCCCTGCTGGACGGCGGTGAGCTGGGCGATCCGCGCAACGCCCGGCGCGTCCAGGACCCCGTCAGCCTGCGCTGCGCCGCCCAGGTGCACGGTGCCGCGTACGCCGCCCTGGACTTCGCCGGGGCCGCGCTCGCCCCGGAACTGAACGGCTGCGGCGACAACCCGGTGGTGCTGCCCGACACCGGCGAGATCCTCTCCTCCGGCAACTTCCACACCCCGGCCCTGGCCCTCGCCCTCGACACCCTCGCCCTGGCACTGGCCCAGACGGCGTCGGTCTCCGCCGAACGCATGCGCCGACTGCTCGACCCCGGCGTCAGCGGACTGCCCGCGAACCTGTCGCCGTACGGACCGGAGCGCTCGGGCTTCGCGCCCCTGACCAAGACGGCGCAGGCACTCGTGGCCGAGATCCGTCTGCTGTCCGCGCCGGTGTCCACCGACCCCCGTCACGGCGCGGACGCCGTCGAGGACGACTCGACCAACGCGTCGCTCGGAGCGCGACGGCTGGCGACGGTCCTCGCCCGGCTGCGGCTGCTGCTCGCCGTGGAGGCCGTGGTCGCCGCGCAGGCGGTGGACCTGGCGGCGCCGCCCGCCCTCGGCCGGGGGCCCCGGTTCCTGCACCGGGCGATCCGGGCGGCCGTGCCCGGCCTCGACGACGACCGGCCCTGTGGGGTGGACGTGGAGGCGGTGAGTAGGGGCATCCTGGGGTCCGACGACGTCCGGGGCGCGCTGCGCGCGATGCTGGAAGAATCGTCACCCCCGGTGGGAGGAACGTCATGACCAGCGTCGACGTGCACCAGCATCTGTGGACCCCGTCGCTGGTGGCGGCCCTGCGCTCACGTCGCGAACCACCCTTCCTCGACGGCTGGACCCTGCACCTGAACGGTGAGCCGCCCTACGAGATTCCGCCCGCCGACCACGACGTGGCCGGCCGTGCGGAACTCGCCGCCGCCGACGGTCTCGGCCGGGTGCTCGTCTCGCTGTCCGCCCCGATCGGCGTGGAGTGGCTGCCCGCAGCCGAGGCACGACCCCTGCTGGACGCGTATCACGACGGATCGGCCGCCCTCCCGAAACCTTTCGACGCCTGGGCCGCAGCCTGCGTACGGGACATCGACACGAACGCGACGGCCAAGGACCTCGACCGAGGGTTCGCCGGCCTCCAGTTGCCGGCGAACGCCCTTGCCGACGCCGCCGGTTACGAGCGGTGCGCCCCGCTCCTCGATCTGCTCGAAGAACGCGACCTGCCGCTGTTCGTCCACCCGGGACCGGCGGCCGGCGGGCCGACGGGTCCGGGATGGTGGCCGGCGATGGTTCCGTACGTCCAGCAGATGCACGCCGCCTGGTTCGCCTTCCGAGCCTTCGGCCGGCCCCGCCACCCGCAGTTGCGGGTGTGCTTCGCCCTGCTGGCCGGGCTCGCCCCGCTGCACGGGGAGCGTTTCACGGCCCGGGGCGGCGGCCCGGAGGGAAACGTGGACCCGGGCGTCTTCGTCGACACGTCGTCCTACGGTCCTCGCGCCGTCGACGCGGTCGTCCGCGCCCTCGGCGCCGATGCCGTCGTGCAGGGCTCGGACCGGCCCTACGCGGAGCCTCCGCTGCACCCCGGTTTCGGGCTGGGCGGAGCGGCGGCGTACGCCTTCCGCATCGCCAATCCGCGGCGGCTGCTCACAGGCAAGAAGTGACGAAACCTTTCGACGTGAAAAGCGAATGATGCGAGGGGTATTGACGCGCGCCGCGCGCCTTCTAGTATCCAAGATGCCCGAAGACGCGGCCAACGTTCGACATGTCGAACACTAAGAGCCGATTCCTCGCCCCGCGCCCGACTACGCACACCTCTTAGCCCCCAGACAAGAGGAGCGCTCGCATGTCATGGCTACATCAACCGCGCACGCGCCGGAACGCGCTGACCGCGGCGACCGGTCTGGCCGTGGGAGCGGCCCTGCCCGCGGCAGCGTCCGCGCAGACGTTCCCCGCCGCCGCGCAGTACGCGAACCCCGTGCTCTGGCAGGACTTCGCCGACATCGACATCATCCGCGTCGGCGACACGTACTACTACTCGGCGTCGACGATGCACTACTCCCCCGGGGCGCCGATCCTCCGCTCGTACGACCTGGTGAACTGGGAGTTCGCCGGTCACTCCGTGCCGGTCCTGGACTTCGGGGCCAAATACGACCTGAACGGCGCCCGCGGCTACGTGCGCGGCATCTGGGCGTCGTCGCTCGCCTACCGCCCGAGCAACCGCACCTTCTACTGGCTCGGCCAGATCGACTTCGCCCGCACCTACGTCTACACCGCTGCCGGCGTCGAGGGTCCCTGGAACCGTCTCACGACGCTCAACACTGCCTATTACGACGCGGGTCTGCTCGTCGACACCGACGACACCCTCTACGTGGCGTACGGCAACGGCACCATCAGCGTGGCCCAGCTCTCGGCGGACGGCCGTACGCAGGTCCGGGCGCAGCAGGTGTTCAGCACCCCGTCGGACATCGGCACCCTGGAGGGCTCCCGCTTCTACCGGATCAACGGGAACCACTACATCTTCCTGACCCGCCCGGCCAACGGCCAGTACATCCTGAAGTCGACGAGCGGCCCCTTCGGCCCGTACACCCTGCGGCAGGTGCTCCTCGACCTGCCCGGGCCGATCTCCGGCGGTGGTGTCCCGCACCAGGGCGGGCTCGTGCAGACGCAGAACGGGGCCTGGTACTACCTGGCCTTCGTGGACGCCTTCCCCGGCGGCCGGGTCCCCGTGCTGGCGCCGGTCACCTGGACCTCGGACGGCTGGCCCGTCGTACAGCTCGTGAACGGCGGGTGGGGCGCGTCGTATCCCGGGCCCGTCGTCCCGTCGCCGCCCCGGCAGGTGGCCCCGATGACGGGCGTCGACATGTTCGACGGTACGACGCTCAAGCCGAAGTGGGAGTGGAACCACAACCCGGACAACACCAAGTGGTCGGTCGGCAACGGCCTGACCCTGCGGACCGCGACCGTCACCGACGACCTGTACTGGGCCCGCAACACCCTCACCCACCGCGTCCAGGGCCCCACCTCGACCGCCACCGTCCAGCTCGACTTCTCGGCGATGCGGGACGGCGACCGGGCCGGGCTCGCGCTCCTGCGTGACTCCTCGGCCTGGATCGGTGTCAGGCGCGACAGCGGCGCGACCCGGGTGGTGATGGTCAACGGGCTCACCATGGACGGCAGTTGGAATACCACCGGCACGGGATACGAGGCCGCGAGCGCCGGTGTCTCCGGTGGCCGGGTCTGGCTGCGCGCCACGGCCGACATCCGGCCCGGGTCGTCGCGCCCGGGGACGTTCTCCTACAGCACCGACGGCGTCGACTTCGTCCGGCTGGGGCCCGCTTTCACCATGGGCAACAGCTGGCAGTTCTTCATGGGTTACCGCTTCGCCCTCTTCAACCACGCCACGCAGGCGCTCGGCGGGTCGGTCCGCATCGCCCGCTTCGAGCTGTCCACCCCCTGATCGCACCACCCGCACATGGCCACGGGCACACATCCGCACCCGCATCCCGCATCCCGCATCCCGCATCCCGCACACGACCGTACGAGGAGAGCAGATGACCCTTCTGAAACGAGCGAGTCGGCGCCGCTCACCGGCACTCGGCCTGTTGGCCGCGACCGCTCTGATGGTGACCGGCACCGCCTCGGCCGTGCCCGCGGCCGGGACCGGAGCGGATGTCCGCGCCAGCACTCTGGGGGCTCAGGCGGCCCAGTCCGGGCGGTACTTCGGGACCGCGGTGGCCGCCGGCAAGCTCGGCGACACCACCTACACGAACATCCTCAACCGTGAGTTCAACTCGGTGACCCCCGAGAACGAGCTGAAGTGGGACACCACCGAGCGCACCCGCGGTTCGTTCGACTTCGCTTCCGGCGACCGCATCGCCAGTCAGGCCTCGTCGCACGGACAGCGCCTGCGCGGCCACACCCTGGTGTGGCACTCCCAACTGCCCAGCTGGGTCAGCTCGATCACCGACGCGAACACGCTGCGCAGCGTGATGAACAACCACATCAGCACTGTGGCGAACCACTACAAGGGCAAGGTCTACGCCTGGGACGTCGTCAACGAGGCGTTCGCCGACGGCGGGAGCGGCACGCACCGTGCCTCGGTGTTCCAGAACCTGCTGGGCGACGGCTTCATCGAACAGGCCTTCCGCACCGCGCGGACGGCCGACCCGGCGGCCAAGCTCTGTTACAACGACTACAACATCGAGAACTGGAGCGCCGCGAAGACGCAGGGCGTCTACCGCATGGTGCGTGACTTCAAGGCGCGCGGGGTGCCCATCGACTGCGTCGGCTTCCAGGCGCACTTCGGCACCGGCGGCCCGCCGTCGAACTTCCAGACCACACTGTCGAGCTTCGCGGCGCTCGGAGTGGACGTACAGATCACCGAACTCGACATCGCGCAGGCGCCGTCGGCCGCGTACACGAACACCGTCCGGGCCTGCATGAACGTGGCGCGCTGCACCGGCATCACGGTGTGGGGCATCCGCGACAGCGACTCCTGGCGCAGTGGGGAGAACCCGCTGCTGTTCGACGGCAACGGCAACAAGAAGGCGGCCTTCCAGGCGACGCTGACCGCGCTCGGCGGCAGCGCGGCCACGGTGGCGGCGCAGCCCACGAACACCCGCTCGGCCGCCTCGGCGGCAGCACTGCCCGCCAGCTTCAAGTGGAGTTCCAGTGCCGCGCTGATCGGGCCGAAACCGGACGCCACCCACAACATCGCGGCGCTCAAGGACCCGTCGGTCGTCTACTACAACGGCAAGTACCACGTGTTCGCCAGCACGGCGAGCGCCTCCGGCTACAACCTCGTGTACCTGAGCTTCACCGACTGGTCGCAGGCGGGCTCGGCCACCCACTACTACCTGGACCGCACCGCGATCGGCACCGGGTACCGGGCCGCGCCCCAGGTCTTCTACAACGCGCCCCAGAAGCTGTGGTACCTCGTCTACCAGACCGGCAACGCCTCGTACTCCACCAACTCCGACATCAGCAACCCGGGCGGGTGGAGCGCGCCCCGCAACTTCTACTCCGCGATGCCGGACATCATCAAGCAGAACATCGGCACCGGCTACTGGGTCGACATGTGGGTGATCTGCGACAGCGCCAACTGCTACCTGTTCTCCTCCGACGACAACGGCCACCTCTACCGCTCGCAGACGACCGTCGGCCAGTTCCCGAACGGCTTCACCAACACCGTCATCGTGGCCCAGGACTCCAACAAGTACGCCCTGTGGGAAGCGAGCAACATCTACAAGGTGCAGGGCAGCAACCAGTATCTGATGCTCGTCGAGGCGATCGGCTCGGACGGGAGGCGCTGGTTCCGTTCCTGGACCGCCGGCAGCCTCACCGGCTCGTGGACGGCGCTGGCCGCCTCCGAGAGCAACCCGTTCGCCCGGGCCAACAACACCACCTTCCCGGCCGGAGCCTGGACCAAGGACATCAGTCACGGCGAGATGATCCGCGCGGGCTACGACCAGACACTGACCATCCCCGGCTGCAAACTCCAGTACCTGTACCAGGGGATGAACCCCAGTGCGACCGGCGACTACAACACCCTGCCGTGGCGCCTCGGACTGCTCACCCAGACCAACTCACCCTGCTGAACGGCTGATTGTCCCGATGAGGTGAGCCGGGGTGCCGGGTCCTACGACCCGGCACCCCGGCTCACCTCGCGCTCGCGCAGGCCGCCCGGGTCGACGACCTCGCGGATGAGCCGCAGTTCGGTCCCGTCGGGCAGACGGGTCTCGGGGGCGCCGGTCGCGTCGAGCGCGAAGCCGGTGTTCGCGTGCACCTCGTCCGCGGTGACGCCGGGATGCAGTGAGCGCACGCGCAGCCGTCCGTCGTCCCCGTAGTCGAGGACCGCGAGGTTGGTGATCACCACGCCGAGGTCGTGGAATCTGAGCCCCTTGCCGCCGCGCGCACGGTCGTTGCCCACACCGCAGACCACGTCGACCTTCTCGACGAAGACCTTCGGGGTGTGCCGGGCCACCCAGTAGTCGGTGCGGTGGTTGGCCGTGTTGCCCGGGGCGCCGCGCACGCCGATGAGCTGGCGCGTGGGACGGCGCCAGTCGCCGATGAGGGAGATGTTCTGGTTGCCGTAGCGGTCGATCTGGCTGGCGCCCATCATGCTCTGCCGACGGCCACTGGCGACGATGTCGAAGACCCGCCGGTACGGCACCCAGCCCTCGACGACGCCCCCGTCCGCTGCGGTCCGGCCGAGCGGTGGCGGATCACTCATGAAATAGGCCTCGCCGTCGGTCAGCACCAGGTCCGGGCTGGTCGTCAGACGGGCGAGGCGTGCTCCGATCGAGGGCAGCACACCGGCCGTGTGCGCGAGCACCTCACCGGCATCGCGCCACGCGTCGGCGCAGGCCGCGGCGCACACCTCGGCCCGGGTGATCTCCGTCATCGGCCCTCCTCCTGTCCGTCGCGGTTGGCGTGGAACTCCGCCACCGCCTCCTGGTACGCCCGCTCGTCGCCGTCGAGGAACGTCTTGCGGAACAGCCGCCAGGAGTCCGCGTCCCGCGCCGCCGACGCGTAGTGCGCCTGGAAGGCCTCGTCCCGCCCGTAGTCGGGATCGCAGGAGGTGAAGTGCGCGCCACGAGGTGCCTCGATCACCCCGTTGACGAAGAGGCGGCTGATCAGCAGTGACTGCGCGGGCCCGGCGGCGAGCAGGTCGGCCGGCTCCACGATGCGCTCGGTGCTCACATAGCAGCGGTCGGCCGCCATCGCGAACAGGTCGTCGAAGTACGGGTCCGGGCCCAGGTACTGGGCGTTGCCCGCCCGGTCGGCCCGGTTGACGTGCACCAGGGCCGCATCGAGCCGCAGGGCCCGCATCGCGACGTACTCCTCGTCGTCGTACGGGGAGGCGATCGTCACCAGGTCCGGGTTCATCGTGAGGACGTCGGAGCCCAGGCCCGCGCGGGTCGGCAGGAAGGACAGACGGCTCGCGGCGGCCCGCAGGCCGGTGACGAACATGCCCTCGTCGTACTCGGCGGTCTCCACTCCGCCCCGCTCCCGTACCGCGCGGAAGTGCGGGTCGAGGGCGATGCTGTCCAGCGACACGAAGCCGTAGACGAGCTTGCGCACCTTTCCCGCCGCGCACAGCAGCCCCACGTCCGGGCCGCCGAACGTGACGACGGTCAGGTCACGCACGTCGGAACGCAGAAGCCGGCGCACGAGTGCCATCGGTTTGCGTCGCGATCCCCACCCGCCGATTCCGATCGTCATGCCCGACTCGACGGTGCCGGCGAAGTCCTCCAGGGACATCGACTTGTCACCCATGGACCGATCCCTCCCACGCTCTCACCCTTACGGAGTCTTACCTATCAAACACTTGTTAGGTTACGTTGGCCAGACCGACAACCCCTCGGAAGCCGGGCCCGGGGATTCGTCCCCGCCCCGGCGAGCGGCGCGAGAAGGAGACCCGGCATGAGCGCCCCCATCGCCCCCGTCCATCCCGCCCTGCACACCGCGCTGTGCGACCTGGTCGGCGTCCGCCACCCCATCGTGCAGACCGGCATGGGGTATGTGTCCGGCCCCGAGCTGACGGCGGCCACCGCGGCGGCCGGCGCGCTCGGCATCCTGGCCAGTGCGACGCTCTCCCTCGACGAGACCCGGGACGCCATCCGGGCCGTCCGGGAACGCACCGACGCGCCGTTCGGCGTGAACATGCGGGGCGACTCGCCCGACGTCCTGGAACGCGGTGACCTGTTGGTGCGAGAGGGCGTGAAGATCGCGTCCTTCGCGCTCGCGCCCCACGAGCGCGTCATACGCAAACTCAAGGACTCCGGGCTGGTCGTCATCCCGTCCGTCGGCGCCCGCCGCCACGCCGAGAAGGTCCAGGCGTGGGGCGTGGACGCGGTCGTCGTGCAGGGCAGCGAGGGCGGCGGCCACACAGGGGGCGTACCCACCTCGATCCTGCTCCCGCAGGTCGTGGACGCCGTAGACATCCCGGTGATCGCGGCAGGCGGATTCCGCGACGGGCGGGGGCTGGTGGCGGCGCTCGCCCAGGGTGCCGTGGGCATCGCCATGGGCACGCGGTTCCTGCTGACCAGCGACAGCACCGTACGCGACTCGGTCAAGGCCGAGTATCTGAGGCGGGGCGTCA
The DNA here is from genome assembly GCF_036227485.1 of Streptomyces sp. NBC_01451. Lineage (NCBI taxonomy): Bacteria > Bacillati > Actinomycetota > Actinomycetes > Kitasatosporales > Streptomycetaceae > Streptomyces > Streptomyces sp. NBC_01451. The sequence goes on along the minus strand of NZ_CP109479.1, from coordinate 8,791,716 downwards.
CCGACACCGTCGTCACCCCGGTCCTCGACGGCATCCCCCAGCGCGTACTGCGCACCGAGGCGGTGGAACGGCTGCTGCGGGAACGGGCGCCCGCGCGGCTCGTCCGTTCCCTGCGCCACGCCGTCACGTTCCGGAAGACCTCCGGCACCTCGTGGTCCGACCTGGTCCGCGAGGGACTGGCGATGCGCCGCAGCCACGAACTGGGCTGGTCCCAGGTCGTGATGGCGGCCAACACCCCGATGATGCTCCGCGCCGGCATGGTCGACGGCCGGACGGACCTGGGCACCCTCGCCTCCGGCCAGGTCACCGGCGTGATCGACGACCTGCCCAGCTGCGCCGAACTCGTCGAACGCATCGTCGCGGAGGCCGACGCCGTCCTCACCCGGCTGACCACCGCCGGAGCGAAACGGTGACCGGTGACCACGGTCGGCCGCGCCTCGGTCCGGCCCTCGCCGCAGGGCGCGACACAGGGAGAGAGCCCATGGGCACGGAAATCATCAGGGCCGCTGTCGACGAGCGCGGCATCGCCGAGGTCGTCGTCGACTGCCCGCCGGTCAACGCCCTGCCGGTGGCGGGCTGGTACCAACTGGCGGCGACGGTCGAACGGCTCGGCCGCGACCCTGACGTGCGGGTGGTGGTGCTGCGTGCCGAGGGCCGCGGTTTCAACGCGGGCGTGGACGTCAAGGAGTTGCAGGCCGACACCGGCCACACCGCCGTCATCGGGGTGAACCGGGGCTGCTTCGCCGCCTTCGCCGCGGTCTACGACTGCGCGGTGCCGGTCGTCACCGCGGTCCAGGGGTTCTGCCTGGGCGGCGGGATCGGTCTGGTCGGCAACTCGGACGTGATCGTCGCGGCGGAGGACGCCTACTTCGGGCTGCCGGAGGTGGACCGGGGCGCGCTGGGCGCCGCGACGCACCTGTCACGTCTCGTCCCGCAGCACAGGGCCAGGGCGATGATGTACACCTGCGCCACCGCGTCCGCCGCCGAACTGCACGCCTTCGGTTCGGTGTTCGACGTCGTCCCCGTCGACCGGCTGCGGGACCGGGCCCTGGAGGTCGCCGCCGGCATCGCAGGGAAGAACCCGACGGTGATCCGCGCCGCCAAGGAGGCCTTCAACGGCATCGACCTGTGGGACGTCAAGCGCAGTTACCGCTATGAACAGGGCTTCACCTTCGAGATCAACCTGTCGGGCGTCGCCGCCGAGGTCCGCGACACCTTCGGCGACCGTACGGACGGGGAGAGGTGAGCGGTGGATCTGACCTGGAGTGCCGAGGAGGAGGCGTTCCGCCAGGAGGCACGGGCGTGGCTCGCGGCGAACGTCCCGGCGAACCCGCTGCCGTCCGGTGACACCCGTGCGGGGTTCGCCGCCCATCTGGAGTGGGAGCGCGCCCTGTTCGAGGCCCGCTGGTCGGTCGTGTCCTGGCCCGAGGCGTACGGCGGCCGGGACGCGTCGCTGTGGCAGTGGCTGGTCTTCGAGGACGAGTACCACCGGGCCGGAGCACCCGCCCGGGTCACGCAGAACGGCATCTTCCTGCTGGCCCCGACCGTCTTCGCGTTCGGCACGGAGGAGCAGCAGCGACGCATCCTGCCGCGGATGGCCGCCGCCGAGGACCTGTGGGCGCAGGGCTGGTCCGAGCCCGGCGCGGGCAGCGACCTCGCCGCGATCCGCAGCCGAGCGGTCCGTGACGAGGGAGCCGGTGGCTGGCGGCTGACCGGCCAGAAGACCTGGACGACCCGCGGCGCCTTCTGCACACACCTGTTCGGCCTCTTCCGTACGGACCCGGAGGCGGAGCGCCACCGTGGTCTCACCTACTTCCTCGTTCCGCTGGACGCGCCCGGCGTCACGGTCCGCGGTTTCGAACGCCTCGACGGCGACGAGGGGTTCGCCGAGGTCTTCCTCGACGACGTCCTCGTGCCCGACGCCGACGTACTCGGCGGAGTCGGCGAGGGCTGGCGGGTGGCCATGGCCACGACCGGATCCGAGCGCGGACTGACGCTGCGCTCCCCCGGCCGCTTCCTGCACACCGCCGACCGGCTGCTCGACCTGGCGCGGGCGAAGGGACCGGGGGCCCACCGGGACCGGGTCGTGCAGTCGTGGATCGAGGCCCAGGCCTACGAGTTGTTCACCCTGGAACAGGTCACCTCGATCGTCGAGGGGCGGCAGGTCGGCGCCGAGTCCAGCCTGAACAAGCTTTTCTGGTCCCAGCTCGACATCGCCCTGCACGAGACGGCCGCCGAACTGCTCGGCCCCGAGGCAGAGGTCGACGGGCCGTGGAGCCGAGGTTTCCTCTTCTCCCTGGCGGGCCCCATCTACGCCGGGACCAACGAGATCCAGCGCAACATCGTCGCCGAGCGGCTGCTCGGCCTGCCGAGGAGGTGACCGGAAGCGATGCGCTTCGCCGTAACCGAACAGGACACGGCTCTCGCCGAGGCCGCCGGTGAGGTGCTGGCCAAGCAGGCCGGCGCCGAACAGATCCGGGCCGGATGGCCGGGTGGCCGCACCGAGAGCGTCGACGCCGTGTGGCGCACGCTGGCCGGGGTCGGTGTCACCGGCGCCCTGGTACCCGAGAACGCCGATGCCCTCACCCTCGGCCCCAGCCCCGGCCCCGGTCTCGGTCTCGGTCTCGACGAGAACGCGCTCCCACCCCTGATGGAGATGCTCGGCCGCAGCGGCCTGCCGGTGCCCGCCGCCGAGATCGTGGCCGTCGGCGCGCCCCTGCTCGCCGCCGCGGGCGCCCCTCAACTCCCCTCCGTACTAGAGGGATCGGCGCTGCTCACCGTGTCCCTCGCCCCCGATGCCCCGGTGCCCTTCGGCGCACGCGCCGATCTGATCGCCGTACCCCACGGTGACGGGCTGCGCCTGTACTCGCGCGAGGAGGTGGAGACCGAACCGGTCGACTCGGTGGACTGCTCCCGGCGGCTGGCCCGGGTCCACGCTCCGGCGGGCGGCGGGCTGTTGCTGGCCGAGGGCCCCGCCGAACTGGCCGCCGCGTACGGACGCGGGGTACTGGCCACTGCCGCCCTGTTGCTCGGGCTCGCCGGGCGGATGCTCGAACTGACCCTGGCCCATGTACGGGAGCGGCACCAGTTCGGCGTACCGGTCGGCTCGTTCCAGGCGGTCAAACACGCCCTGGCCGATGTGGAGTTGGCCGTGCGGTTCGCCCGGCCGGCGGTCCTCGCGGCGGGCTGGGCGCAGGCGGCCGGAGATCCGGAGACCGCCGTACGGACATCGATGGCCAAGGTGCTCGCCTCGGAAGCCGCCCGGAAGGCGGCCCGTACGGCGATCCAGTGCCACGGCGCCATGGGCTACACCACCGAGTACGACCTCCATCTGTACGCCAAACGGGCCTGGGCCCTGGCCGCGGACTGGGGCGGACCCGCGCAGCACCGGGAGTTCATCGCGCGGCGGCTGGGCCTCGCCGGAGGCAGGACCGTGCAGGAAGCGACAGAGGAGAGCAGGGCGAACGGCGGCGCGGCTGCCGGGCCGGGCATCGTCAGCGAAGGGGCGGGCACGTGAGCGGAATCTGTCGGGACCGGGTCGTCGTCGTCACCGGAGGGGGGCAGGGACTGGGGCGCGAGCATGCCCTCGCGCTGGCGGCGGAGGGGGCCCGGGTCGTGGTCAACGACCTGGGCGAGTCCGCCAAAGCGGTGGCCGAGGAGATCGGGGCGGCAGGCGGCACCGCTGTCGCCGACCTGGGCGACGTCAGCGACTGGGGGTACGCGGAGCGGCTCATAGGGCGGGCCGTCGACGAGTTCGGCGGGCTGCACGCGCTGGTGAACAACGCGGGCATCAATCGCGACCGGATGCTGGTCTCCATGACCGAGGCGGACTGGGACCTGGTCCTGAGGGTCGACCTCAAGGGGCACGCTGCGCCGCTGCGGCACGCTGCCGCCTACTGGCGGGAGCAGAGCAAGCAGGGCCGGCCGGTCGAGGCCCGGATCGTCAACACCAGCTCCGGCGCGGGGCTGATGGGCAGTGTCGGCCAGGGAAACTACGGCGCCGCGAAGGCTGGCATCGCGGCGCTCACCGTGATCGCCGCCGCCGAACTCGCCCGGTACGGCGTCACCGTGAACGCGATAGCGCCCTCCGCCCGCACCCCGATGACCGAGGCGGTCGAGGCCTTCGCCGAGAAGATGCGCGCACCGGAGTCCGGCTTCGACGCCCCGCACCCGGGCAACGTGTCGCCCCTGGTGGTGTGGCTGGCCTCGGCCGGCTCCGGCGACGTCACCGGCCGCGTCTTCGAGGCCGAGGGCGGCACGATCGGCCTCGCCGACGGCTGGCAGCACGGACCTCTGCGGGTACGCGACCGCCGCTGGACCCCCGACGAGATCGGCCCGGCGGTACGCGGACTGCTCACCGAAGCGCCCTCGCCGGCGCCCGTCTACGGCGCCTGAGCGCGGACTGCGGATAAACGGCCCGGCACTCAGGCACCGGGCCGTCCGTCCGCGTGCGCGGGGGCTGGTGCGCGCGAGGACTTCGGCCCGGCTCCTCCCGCGGCGCCCGGCGGACCCGAAGCTGCACCCCGCACGGTCGGCCGGCGGCGGCCTGGTGGCTGGGCGGCTGAGTGGCTCGGCCACCCAGCCACCGAACCACCCAGTCACCCAGTCACCCAGTCACCCAGTCAGGGTCACGCGGCGCATCGGCGCACCCGACAGCGTGGCCCGGGGCGGCGGGCAACGTCAGCGGCCGGTGCGGATCAGCCCTGTCAGGTAGCGCCACAGCGAGGAGCGCTGCCTGGCCGCCGGGTCCGGCAGCTCCGTCTCGGCGGACTGCGTCGCCGGGTCGTACGCCAACCGTCGCTCGGGCACCGGGGCGAGTTCGTACCGGACAGGCAGCGACCGCAGGCCGCGCATGAACGGCGAGGATCGCCAAGGCAGTTGATCGACGGGAAGGGCGAGGTCCAGGTGCGAGAACCGCTCGAACAGCCGACCCACCCCGACCGACGCGACCGTCGACGCCAGCTCGCGCGCCGGGCACTGGCGTGGGCCCGCGCCCCAGGACAGGTGTGCCCGGGTGCTGACCGTGGTGCTCGGGCACATGTTCTCGGCGAAGAGAGGGTCGGCGTGGGCCGCCGCCGAGGAGACCCACACCGGATCGCCGGCGCGGATCGTGTAGTTGCCCAGCACCGTGTCCCTGGCCGCGAAACGGGGCACGAAGTTGACGAGCGGCGGCTTGCGCATGACCACCCGGTTCATGGTCTCCCTGACCATCCCGGCGGACAGGCTGGCCCGCACGCCACCCTCGCCCGAGATGACCTCGACCACCGTGTTGGACACGAGGATGCCGACGTGGTCGGAGGTCATGCCCAGCAGCATGAACAGTTCGCGGGCCAGTTCGTCGAGCGAGAGTCCGGGGTGCGCGGCTATCAGGTACGACGGGAAGTCGTCCCCGGGCTCGTCCATTTTCACCGCCGCCAGTTCGGCCAGTGTCGCCAGCAGTCGCTCCAGGGCGGGCTCCGCGTCCGGGCCCGCGTCCAGGACCCGCCACATGTCCATCAGCGCGTCGTCACCCTGCGAACCCGGGAAGCCGAGCAGACGACTGGCCACCATCAGCGGCAGGGGCCGGGAGAACTGGGCGGACAGATCCGCCAGACCGGTGCTGCCGCCCTGGCCCATCAGGCTGATCAGTTCGTCGGCGTATTCGGTGACGGCCCTCTTCAGCCGCCGTGCCTGGGGGTGCCCGGGATCCTGGAACGGTTTCAGCGCCACGTCCCACGCCGCCCGCAACGGCCGGTATCCGGGGCCGCCCTGGATCAGCACATGGTTGACTTCCAGGGACGGTCCGAGCGGCCAGTCGGCGGGTACGCGGCCCTCCGAGCGGGCCCGCCAGTTCTCCAGACCCTTCGGCCACCCCTCGTCGTCCTGGAGGACCTGGAGCGACTCCTGGTAGCCCAGGACCAGCCAGGCGGGTACGCCCAGCAGGTCGACCGGTGCGACCTGGCCGTGCCGCTGCCGCAGCCGTTCGTACACGAGCGCGGGACGCGTCTCGTAGTCCCTGGTCAGCAGCGGTTCAGGGCTCAACTCTTCTAACCGTGTGCCGCCCAGGTCCACGGATCCGCCGTCGCCCCACTGGGATTTCATCGTCGCGCCGCCCCTCCACCACTCCCTGTACCGGCCTACGTTCAGCTGGTAGTTGGAAACGGTGGGGACCCTACCGCAGGGCGTACGGCAGAGTAACAACCGGGGCACAACTCACAGTTGAGGACCCGGTGAAGGCGGCATCCACATCGCCGCCGCGAGGCCTCCACACGGCCTTCACGCGAGGGGTGGTCAGGCCGCCGTGTATCCGAGTTGGCGCCTCATGTAGGGGGTCATGAGGGTCTTGGCCTTGGCCAGGGTGGCGGTGCGGCCACCGAGGACAGCTGTCTCGCCGCCGGGCACGGGCACCATGGTCACCCCGTCGGAGGGGCCGAACGGCACGACGAGCGGGGTGCGGTGGATCGGGCGGTAGAAGCGCGGCTGCCTGCGGTGCCTGCCCGAACCCTGAAGGTACGCACGGATGTTGTGGAAGGCGAGGTCCGCCTGGGCGAGCGCGACGGGGGTGATCTTGAGTTCGCTGACGTCGTTCACGTCGCCGACCGCGAACACGTCCGGCCACCCCTCGACCCGGAGCGTCCGGTCGACCTTCACATGTCCGGAGGCGTTCAGCCAGTCGCTGTGTCCGGCCATGCGCAGCCAGAACGTGTTGGGGGTGGTGCCCGTGGCCCAGTAGGAGCGGTCGGCCTCGATGACGTTGCCCCGGGCGTCGCGATAGGTGCCGAAGTCGTTGCCGGGCGACATGAAGGAGTCGAGCCGGACCTCGACGTCGTGCGCCTCCAGCCAGGAGCGGGCCCTGTTCCCGGCGCGTTCGCTGCCCGTGGCGTGGAGCAGCGCCGACCCGGAGTGGGCGAGGGTGACCCGGGCGTCCGGCCGGGCCAGACGGATCTCGGCGCTGAGTTCGACGCCGGAGGGCCCGCCGCCGACCACGAGGACATGTTCCGCGGCGGCGATGTTCCGCTGGTGCCCGGCGAACGACCTGGCCGCCTCCTCGACGGTGGTGCCGGTGAAGCGCGCCGGTTCCGGGTAGTCGGCGCCGGTGGCGATCACCACCGCGTCGTACGGGAGCCGCTCCCCCGAGGCCAGCACCACCTGACGCTCGGCGGTGTCGACGCGGACCGCCTTGCCCACGGCCACCCGGCCGTTGCTCAGCAGCCGGTCGTAGGGAATGAACGGGGCGACCGTCCACTCGGGGTGAACGCCTGCGCGCAGGGAGGCGATACGGTGGAAGAAGACCTCCTTGCGGTCCACCAGCGTGACGTTCGCCGTCTCGTCCAGTCGTTTCGCCAGTCGCACGCCGGCATAGCCGCCGCCTATCACTACTACGTCGCCGTCACGCACACCGAGTCTCCTGTGCCTGTGGGGGGAGCGAGCACCGGGGCGTGTGGGCGCCGTCGGCCGCTCGACTGCCGTCGAGCCTAGCGCTTGAAACTTAAAGAGCCGAAGAACTTCGGTGTGCATTCTGTGAAGCGACGGCGCGGATACTCGGCCGCGGCCCGCGCCCCATGTCGCCCACCCGACCGGTCGCCCGAGGGACTCGACCGGGGCGAAGAGGGCTGCCTTGGCCGGGTGCCGGTCACCATCACCCCTTGATCCGGCGTAAGTATGGTGATCCCGTGAAGGCACTGTTGTTGCCCGGCGAGCAGAAAGGTTCCCCCAGGTGAGCTCCAGGATCCAGCCGACCGCCCAGGTCGACGAGACGGCCACGATCGGCGACGGGACGACGGTCTGGGATCTGGCCCAGATACGGGAGGACGCCCGGCTGGGCAGCGGGTGCATCGTGGGCCGGGGAGCCTATGTCGGTCCGGGGGTGCGGATCGGCGACAACGTGAAGCTCCAGAACTACGCGCTGGTCTACGAGCCCGCGGTGCTCGGCGACGGGGTGTTCGTCGGCCCTGCGGCGGTATTCACCAACGACTACTTTCCCCGCTCGGTGGACCCGGAGGGCAGGTTGAAACGCGGCGGCGACTGGGAGGCCGTGGCGGTGGTCGTCGGCGAGGGCGCGTCAGTGGGGGCCCGCTCGGTGTGCGTGGCACCGGTGCGCATCGGACGCTGGGCGCTGGTCGCCGCCGGCGCCGTGGTGACCCGGGACGTGCCGGACTTCGCGCTCGTGGCCGGTGTCCCCGCCCGCCGGATCGGCTGGGTCGGCCGGGCCGGCGTACGGCTTGCCGAGCGGGAAGGCGAGCCGGGCGTATGGGAGTGCCCCGAGACGGGCGCGCTGTTCGAGGAGAAGAACGGCGAACTCGTCGAGCACGCGTAACTTCCACGTCCCACAAAACGCAAATCTTCGAACATCTACAGGCATAACATGTGTGCGAACTATGCAGACCAAGCACAATGAGCACACTGACCAGTGCCCAGGGGGGGTTACCGGGTGGATACGCCTGTGCCAAAAGCGAGGAGCGACAACCGCTCCGACGCCTTACGTCCGACACCTGATGCCTGATGTCTGATTCCTGACGTCCGATGTCCAATGTCTGACGTTTGATTCCGCCGCGTGCCCACTCCGTGCCGCTGCGGTCACCAGTCTGTTCGCCACAGGACCCACAGGGGGGTTGGTGTGCCCAAACCATGACCACCACACGTCTGGCAGCGCTCGGCCGTGCGGAACCAACGCTGCTCGCGCTCGCCCAACGGCTTCTCACCGTCGCCGAGTCCGGGCTGCCGGCGATGCTGCTCCCCGGCGGTGAGACCTTCGTCTTCACCATGACCGGGCGGGAAACCCCCAGCGGCGCCTGGACCTTGGAGCGGCGCGGGACCAGCACCCGGTACGCGGCCATCACCGCGCTGGGCGCCCAGTACCTCCCCGAGGACCGCCAGCGCGCGGTGCTCGGCGGACACACGGCGCAGGAGTTCACGGGTCTGCTGGTCCAGTCACTGCCCTCGGTGACCAACCTCGGTGACGCGGCGCTGATCGCCTGGGCCGCCGCCGAGACCGACCACCCCAAGTTGTCCGACGCCGTCGCCCGGGTCGACGCCCTCGACGACGAGGACCGGCCGCAGTACACCGTCGAGGCGGCATGGGTGCTGTCGGCCCTCGCGGCGGCTCGCGGCACGGTCGATGTGGAGAGACGTTTCACCGCGGCTCGCGACCGGCTCCTGCGGGCCCGGATCGGGGACAGCCCGCTGTTCCCGCACGCGACCGGGCCCGGCCTGGTGCCCTGGTACCGGTCGCACGTGAGCTGCTTCGCGGACCAGACGTATCCGCTCCAGGCCCTGGCCCGGGCGCACGCCAGCGGCGACAGTGACGGTGATCCGGAGGCACTGGCCGCCTCCGAGGCCTGCGCGGCGCGTATCTGTGAACTGCAGGGCGACGGCGGGCAGTGGTGGTGGCACTACGACGCGCGCACCGGCGGTGTCGTGGAGGGCTACCCGGTCTACAGCGTCCACCAGCACGCGATGGCACCGACCGCCCTGTTCGATCTGACCGACGCGGGCGGCAGCGACTTCGGCGCGTCGATCCGCAAGGGCCTGCGCTGGATGACGGACGTGCCCGAACTGACCGCCGGGAACGAGGAGCCGATGATCCTCGACGAGCTCGGCGTCACCTGGCGCAAGGTCTACCGGGGCGACCCGAAGAAGGCCGTACGCGCCGCCCGAGGACTCGGCACCCGGGTCGCGCCGAACCTCCGGCTGAAGTCCCTGGACCGGGTGTACCGCCCCCTCTCCGTGGACCGCGAGTGCCGACCGTACGAATTCGGCTGGATGCTCCACGCCTGGCTGGGGGGACGAATATGAGCGGGCGCCGGACTCTGTTCGGGGTCGAGCTCGACCCGCTGACCATGGACGAGACCGTGCGGCGCTGCCTCGAAGCGGTCCGGGACGGCCACCAGTTGGAGATCGGTGTGGTCAACGCCGCGAAGCTGGTGAACATGCGGCGCGACCAGCGGCTCGCCGACGCGGTGGCCGGCTGCGATCTCGTCGTCGCCGACGGACAGGCCGTCGTCTGGGCCGGCCGGGTGCTGCGCGCCCCGCTGCCGGAACGGGTGGCCGGCATCGACCTGTTCATGCGACTGCTGGCCGAGGCCGAGACGGCGGGCATCTCCGTGTACTTCCTGGGCGCCAAGCAGGAGGTGCTGGAGGAGATGCTGTGCCGGGTGGCCGACCGCTTCCCCGGCCTGAAGGTGGCCGGCAGCCGCAACGGCTACTTCGACGACTCCCAGCAGGAATCCATCGCCGGCGACATCGCCGACAGCGGCGCCCAGATGCTGTTCCTCGGCATGACCTCGCCGAAGAAGGAGATCTTCACCGCCGCCTACGGCGAACGCACCTGCGCCCGCGTCGTGCACGGAGTCGGCGGCTCCTTCGACATCCTGGCCGGGGTCACCAGGCGGGCCCCCGAGGTCTGGCAGCGGTGGGGAGTCGAGTGGCTCTACCGCGCACTGCAGGAGCCGCGCCGCCTCGGCCGGCGCTACCTCACCACCAATGCCGCCTTCCTTCTCATGACGGCGCGGGAGCTCATCCGGCTCACCCCGTCGCCCGCCTCCGCGAACAGGAGCAGCTGATGCGCGTAGTCGTGGTCGGACAGGGATACGTCGGCCTGCCGCTGGCCATCCGCGCCGCCGAGGTCGGACACGAGGTGATCGGCTACGACGTCGACGCCCGGCGGATCAAGACCCTCGCCGCCGGTGAGTCCTTCGTCGAGGACGTCTCCTCCGAGCGGATCCGCGCGGCACTGGACAACGGCTCGTACCGCCCGAGCGAGTCGGCCCGCGACTGCGGCGGCTTCGACATCGCCGTGGTGACCGTGCCGACCCCGCTGCACGAGGGCACTCCCGACCTCCGTTACATCAGGGAGTCGGCGGTCACCCTCGCCCGGTACCTGCGCCCCGGAGCCACCGTCGTCCTGGAGTCGACAACCTACCCCGGCACCACCCAGGAGCTGTTCGCGCCGATCCTGGAGGACGGCTCGGGCCTGACCGCGGGCGCCGACTTCCACCTCGGGTACAGCCCGGAGCGGATCGACCCCGGCAACGCCGTCTGGGGCTTCAAGGAGACCCCGAAGGTCGTGTCCGGGGTCAACGAAGCCTCACTCAAGGCCGTTGAGGGCTTCTACGCCGAGCTCGTCGACACCACCGTGCCGGTGAGTTCGCCCAAGGAGGCCGAGCTCGCCAAACTGCTGGAGAACACCTTCAGGCATGTGAACATCGCGCTGGTCAACGAGATAGCGATGTTCGCCCACCACCTGGACATCGACGTCTGGCAGGCCATCGACGCGGCCTCCAGCAAGCCCTTCGGCTTCATGAAGTTCACGCCCGGACCGGGTGTCGGCGGCCACTGCCTGCCGATCGACCCCTCGTACCTGTCCTGGCGGGTGCAGCGCGAACTCGGGCAGAGCTTCCGCTTCGTGGAGCTGGCCAACGACATCAACAACCACATGCCCGAGTACGTGACACGCCGCATCAGCGACCTGTTCAACGAGCAACGCCGTTCCGTCAACGGCTCCCGCATCCTGCTGCTCGGTCTGGCGTACAAGAAGAACACCAGTGACGCCCGTGAGTCGCCCGCCCTGCGCATAGCCCAGCTGCTGCTGGACATGGGAGCCCAGGTCAGGGCGGCGGACCCGCACGTGGTCGAGAGTCTGCCGGTGGACAGCCGGCTGGTACGGGTCGAACCGACCCCGGAGGAGCTGGCTGCCGCCGATGTCGTGGTCCTGCTCACCGACCACGACAGCTTCGACTACGAACTCGTGGCCGAGCACGCCCCCTTCGTCCTCGACTGCCGTCGACGGATGTCGTCGGGCTCCACGATCGAGGTGCTCTGAAACCATGCCGCGAATCGTCTGCGTCGCCGGGGCGCGACCCAACTACATGAAGATCAAACCGGTGATGGACGCCCTGGAACGCCGGGGCGCCGAGGTGGTCCTGGTCCACACCGGCCAGCACTACGACCCGGCCATGAACGACGTGTTCTTCGCCGACCTCGGCATCCGTCCGCCCGACCGTTTCCTCGGGGTCGGTTCCGGCAGCCACGCCGAGCAGACCGGACGCGTGATGACCGCGTTCGAGCCGCTCCTGGACGAGGTGTCCCCGGACATCGTCGTGGTGGTCGGCGACATCAACTCCACCCTGGCCTGCGCCCTGGTCACCGCCAAGGCCGGGCCGCTGCTGGCCCACGTCGAGGCGGGCCTGCGCAGCCGCGACTGGAGCATGCCGGAGGAGGTCAACCGCGTCGCCACCGACCGGGTCAGCGACTACCTCCTGGCTCCCTCGCCCGACGCCGCCGAGAACCTGCGCGCGGAAGGCTACCGGGACGACCAGATCCACCTGGTCGGCAACGTCATGATCGACACTCTGCTGGCCAACCTGGAACGGGCCAGGGCCTCGGACGTCCTCACCCGGTACGGCCTGTCCAGGGGCGAGTACGGCCTGGTCACCCTGCACCGCCCCGCCAATGTGGACGACCCGGAAGTCCTGACCGCGCTGCTGAAGGCCCTGGGCGAGATCGCCGGCCGTTGTCCGCTCCTGCTGCCCGTGCACCCCCGCGCGTCGCAACGGCTGGCCGAGATCGGCGTCCCCGGGGGTGTCCGGCTCGTACCGCCCGCCGGATACCTGGACTTCATCGCCCTGCAGGACTCCGCCCGTGTCGTGCTGACGGACTCCGGTGGCATCCAGGAAGAGACCACCGCGCTGGGCGTGCCGTGTGTGACCCTGCGGGACAACACCGAGCGGCCCATCACCGTCGAGCAGGGCACCAACGTGCTGGCCGGCCGCGATCCGGCGCGGATCGTGTCCACCGTGAACCGGGTTCTGGACGCTCCGCCCGCCCCGCGCCGACCCGAACTGTGGGACGGCCGCGCGAGCGACCGGATCGCGGATGTGCTGCTGGAGGGGGGCGACGCGAGCACTCGACAGAGACCGACCGACCGGCCGAGAACCACGGACCGCACGTTCCCCATATGATCCGCTTGAAACACATGCTCGTAGAACATTTGGCCGCAAGGGGGGACCGCCATGGATCTCGCTGAGATCTTCCGGGTCACGCGCAGGCGCTGGTACGTCCTGCTGCCCGGACTGCTGCTGACCGCCGGTCTGGTGGCCGCCGTGGTGCTGCTGGTTCCGGTCACCTACCAGTCGCAGAGCACGGTGCAACTTCTGAACTCCCCGAAGGCCACCGTCGCCTACGGCGGCAACCCCTTCCTCAGCACCCAGACCTCGCTCACCGGCATGGCCGACAGCCTGGCCCGCAACCTCAACTCCGACGGCTCCGTCCGGGAACTCAAGTCCCGTGGCGCCAGCGGTACGTTCGAGGCCAAGATCGCGGACAACGCCCAGGGTCCGCTCATGTGGCTCACGGTCACCGGCACCGACAAGTCCGCGGTGCTGGCCTCGGACCGCATTCTGACCGCGTACGCCACGGACCGGCTGAAGCAGTTCCAGGAACAGCAGTCGGTCGATCCGAAGGCCATGATCCAGATGATGACGATCGTGGTCCCGCAGCCGCCTGTGGCAGACACCAAGACCCGGCTCGAATACATGATCATGGCCGGTGGCGGGGGCCTGGTACTGAGCCTCGTCGCCGTCTTCTACGTCGAGGCGCGCCGCCGGTCGCAGCCACCGGTGAAGCCGGAGGAACCCACGGAGCCGGCCGACGCCCCCGAGCCGGCGCCGGCGGCCGAATCCCGTGCCACCGCCCCCCGGGCGGCGGCCGAGGAGTCGGTCGCGGAACAGACGATCGCTCTGCGTACCCCGCCCGCCTGGGCGCGGTCCGCGAACAGGCCTGCCGCGGAGCCGAGAGCGGGACGGGCCGCCACGGTCGTGGCACCCGCCGCCGAGCCGCTCGACGAGGAGTCGACTCATGGACAGCGTTCGCACACCGGACAGCGAGACCGCTGAACCCAGCGACACCCCCGCGCCGCCCGCCGCGCCCTCCCTCGGCGGGAAGGTCCGTTCGGCTGCCCGCTGGAGCCTGATCAACACCGTTGTCATGCGGCTGGGCAACTTCGCGACCGGCATCCTGCTGGCACGCTTCGCGCTCGGACCGGCGGAGTGGGGCGTCTACGGCATCGCCCAGACCGTGCTGCTGGTCCTGCTGTCCGCGAACGAGCTGGGCGTGGGCCTGGCCATCGTGCGCTGGGAGGGCGACGCACGACGCTTCGCACCCACCGTGCTGACCCTCAGCGCCCTCTCCAGCGGCCTGCTGTACGTGACACTGTTCGCGGCGGCACCGACGGTGGCGGGCCTGCTCGGCTCGCCGGACGCGGCGAACGTGCTGCGGGTGATGTGTCTGTGCGTGGTGATCGACGGGGTGGCACAGGTGCCCGCCGGTTTCCTCACCCGGGAGTTCGCCCAGGGCAAGCGGATGATCGTCGACGCGCTGAACTTCGTGGTCAGCACCTCGGTGACGCTGCTGCTGGCCTTCGAGGGCTGGGGCGCGATGAGCTTCGCCTGGGGGGCCGTGGCGGGGAACGTCGTGACGCTGTTCGGCTGCTGGCTGGCGGCGCCGGGCACCCTCAAGTTCGGCTGGGACCCGGACCAGGCCCGGGCGCTGCTCAGGTTCGGGCTTCCGCTGGCAGGGGCGAGCATGCTGGCCCTCGCCGTGGTCAACGTCGACACCATGGTGGTGGGCGCGACGCTGGGCAATGTGTCACTGGGTTTCTACGTACTCGCCTTCAACATGTCCGGCTGGCCCGTGCGCATCATCTCCGAGGCCGCCCGCCGGGTCTCCTTCGCCGGTTTCTCCCGCCTGGCCGACTCGCCGCAGGCGCTCGCCCAGGGCTTCAGCCGTGGCCTGGGCGTGGTGATCACCGGCACCGTCCCGCTGTGCGTGCTGCTGGCCTGCCTCGCGGGGCCCGCCATCCAGCTGATCTACGGCAGCCAGTGGGCGCCGGCCGCCGCGGCCCTGCCCTGGCTGATGGCCCTCGGGCTGATCCGTATCGGCAGCGAACTCGCCTACGACTGTCTGGTCGCGATCGGACAGCGCCGGTCGCTGTTCCTGGTGCAGGGCCTGTGGCTGGTGGCCCTGGTCCCGGTGCTCCTCGTCGCCGCCCGCACGAACGGCATCGTCGGCGTCTCACAGGCCCATGTACTGGTCGCCGGCGGCCTGGTGGTGCCCGTGTTCCTCGTCGCCCTCAGCCGTGGCGGGATCGGTGTCGGCCTGATCGCCAGGGCCTGCGCGTGGCCCTTCCTCGGCGGAGCCGTCATGGCCGCGATCATCCTCGGTCTGGAGCCCCGGTTCGGTGACGGCCGGTTCGCACTGCTCGCCATCAGCACGCTCGCCCTGGCCGGTTACACGCTGTGCGTACTGCCCAGCCGCGACTTCCTGCGCGGTGTCGACCGCGGCGACCGGTCCCAGCACGGTCGGCACCGGCCCTCCGCACCGGGCCGGCCCACCCAGAAGGACCTGAGGTGAACCTGATGTCACGGCGTATCAGCCGGAACTCCCTCACCGGACTGCTCCTTGCCGCCCTGCTGGCGGTGCTGGGTGCGGCCTGCTCCGGATCGGACCAGGCCGCGTTGCCGGACTGCCCGGACGAGGCACTGACCTGCCCTGCGGGCGGATCCCCGGCCGCATCCGGTGCCAGCCCCTCGGCCACGGTCGGCGAGGCGACGGGCCGCCCCTCCGCCCCGGCGTCCCCGACGGGCAAGCCCACCGGCGCGGCGAAGCCGACCGCGACCCCGGCAGGGACTCCCGCCACCACAGCGGGCGCCGGCACGTCGTCGGGCGCGCCCGCTGCCGGGGCCGGCTGCGCCTCTCCCGGCGACTGCGGATTTCCCGACGCCGACACCACCGGTCCGCGCGTCCCCCTGACACCCCACAAGACCGGGTACATGGCGGTCCGCACCGACGGGCAGGTCATCCGGGGCTGGGACATCACCGGCTCGCTCGACATCTACGCGAACGACGTCACCGTCATCGACACCAGGATCACCTCGGACAACTGGTGGGGCATCAACCTGCGCCCCGGTTACAGCGGCCTGCGGGTCCTGCACTCCACCATCACGGCCGTGCCCGGCAAGGGGCCGGACAACGGCGGTGTGGACTACGCGGTGTCGAACATGGGGGACAGCTCCATCGAGGTCGGCTGGTGCGACGTCTCGGTGTTCGGCGACGCCCTGTCCATGGGGCAGGGGAACCTGCACGACAACTACGTGCACGACATCGTCCCGTTCATCAACCTGGGCGGCGAGTGGCAGCACACCAACACGGTGATCAGCGGCGGCGGCAACACCGGCCACCTGATCATCCGCCACAACACCCTGCTGAACCCGACCGGCCTCAAGCAGGGTGCCTCGGGCAGCATCGGCCTGTTCGCGGACACCGGGGTGGTCCGCAACGTCACCGTGGCCGACAACTGGATCGCCGGCGGCGCGTACGCCCTGTACGGCGGCAGCACCGGCGCCACCGGGATCAGGGTCACCGACAACGTCTTCTCGACGGAGTACCACCCGGCCTCCGGCGGGTACGGCGTGGTCGCCCACTGGAACGCGGGCGGTGCCGGAAACGTGTGGCGGAACAACAGGATGTCCGACGGCCGCCCGGTCCAGCCGGAGCCGGCGTCATGAGCGCGGTCGTACGCCGTCCCGCGCGGGCGCCCTGGACCCTGCTCAAGGCGTTGTTCGGCTGGCTGGTGCTCTTCGAGGCCAGGAACAAGATCCTGCTGGCCCCCGGCGCGGTTCGGCTGCGCCGGATCGAGAACGCCGAGACCCGGCGGCTCGCCGCCGGCCTGCCGTCGCCGCCCTCGGCGCTGGTCGCCACAGTGATCGCCACCCACCGACGTCCCGAGGCACTGCGCGCCGCGGTGCGCTCGGCACTGCACCAGACCGTTCGCGACCAGGTCGTGATCGTGGTCGACGACGGCGCCGGACTGCCCGAACTCCCGGACGATCCAAGGCTGTTCGCCGTCTCCCTGGCACACAACACCGGTGTGGCGGGAGTCGTGCGCAACGTGGGCATCCGCCTTGGCCGCTCGCGGTACGTGGCGTTCCTGGACGACGACAACCTGTGGGAACCCGACCATCTGGAACGGACGTTGGCGGTCCTGGAGTCCCCCGGCGGGCCCGACGCCGTCTACACGGCACTGCGCCGTGTGCTGCCCGACGGAAGCGAGAAGGACGTCCTGTCGGTGCCCTACGACCGGCGCCGCGCCGCCCGCGAGTCCTTTCTGGACACCAACGCCTTCGTGGCCCGCCGTGATCGTTCACTGCGCTTCAGCCGCCTGCGCCGGACACCGGACGTGATGCCCCGGGAGGACTGGGAGCTGATCCACCGGTACGCCCGCGGGCACCGGGTGCTCCATGTGCCGCACCCCACCGTCCGGTATCTGGTGAACCCGGCCAGCTTCTACACCCGGTGGTGACGTCCGGATGAAGCCGAACCGCTCGGCCGACCCTTGCTCCGCCGACCGTTGCTCCTCCCCCGCCGTTCCTCCCCCGCTGCTCTCTCTGACTGTTCCTCTCCCGCTGTTTCTTCTCCCGTACCGAACACAGGTGGTTGATCCCATGGCCCGCTCCCGCGCCCTCAGGAACAAGTTCGTCGACGCGCCCGGCTCGCTGGGCGAACGCATGCGCATCGCCCGCTGGGAGCGGTTTCGGCGCTGCTTCCCGGGCATCGAGAACATGAGTGTCGTGGACCTGGGCGGGACGGCCGACATGTGGCTGCGCGCCCCCCTCCGTGCCAAGCACGTCCACCTGATCAACCTTGCGGAGCACCCCGCCGAACTGCCCGACTGGATCACCGCGGAGGTCGCCGACGTCACCGACGAGGCGGTCGCCGCCGAACTGAGCGCCAAGGGCGGCTACGACCTGGTGTTCTCCAACTCGACCATCGAGCACGTGGGCGGCCACAGCCAGCGCCGGAAGTTCGTCTCGGCCGTCGAGTCGCTGGCGCCGCTGCACTGGATCCAGACGCCCTACCGGTACTTCCCCGTCGAGCCCCACTTCGTGGCGCCCGGCTTCCAGTTCCTGCCGCTCGCCGCCAGGGCACGTCTCGTACGCCGCTGGCCGCTTGTCCACAGCCGCCCCGACAGCCCGGAGTCGGCGATGGACGCGGTGATCAACATCGAGCTGCTGACCCGCACCGAAATGCGCTATCTGTTCCCCGGTTCGGTGCTCCTCAGCGAGCGGGTGCTCGGTGCCCCGAAGTCACTCATAGCCGTCAGAACGGAGCCCGTATGCTGAACAACCTCATCAACAGACATGACGCGGACCGATTACTGCGCAAAGTACGGCGATTAGAACTCGACCCGGTACTGACCAAGTTCCGGGTTCACGGCGGCGCACGAGTGGTCCGGCACTGGTCCCGGGTCGACCCGTCACTGACCGAGTGGTGGGCGATACCGGCAGTCGTCAAGCGATGGAACCTGCTGATGACCGGCGACCCCGGCCTCTCCTTTCCCGAGTACGTGGCCGCCGAGTACTTCGCGCCGCGCACCGATCTGCGCGGCCTGTCCTTGGGGTGCGGCACCGGCGGCAACGAACTGCTCTGGGCGAGGACCGGCGCGTTCGGCCGCCTGGAGGGCGTGGACGTGGCGCAGCAGCGGATCGACTTCGCGACCCGCGCCGCCATCGAGCAGGGTCTCGCGGACGTCCTGCGCTTCCGGGTCAGTGACGTCAACCGGATGACCGGCGGCGGGGAACGCTTCGACGTACTGCTGGGTCTGCAGTCACTGCACCATTTCGACGACCTCGACGAGACCCTGCCCCGGCTGTCCCGACTGATCGAGCCCGGCGGGACGTTCGTGGTCGACGAGTTCGTCGGCCCCACCCGGTTCCAGTGGACCGACGGCCAGCTGGAGGCGGCGAACGACCTCCTGGACCGGCTGCCCGAGGAACGGCGGCGTCAGGCCGACGGCCGGATCAAGCACCGTGTCGTACGGCCCAGCAGGCTGTCGATGGTGCTGGACGACCCCTCTGAGGCGGTCGACGCGGCGGCACTGCTGCCAGGCCTCCGGCGCGAGTTCGACGTCGTCGAGGAACGGCCGTACGGGGGTACGGTGTTGCACATCGCGCTCTCAGGAATCGCGCACAACTTCCTCGACCAGAAGCCTGAGACGGTGGCGCTGCTGGAACGGTGCTTTGCCGCGGAGGACGCGGTGCTTACTGATGTGGGGCACGATTTCGTTGCCATGGTGTGTCGGCCTCGGAGTGATCCGGGCTGAGGGGGTGCCGCGATCTGTCGTCGGCCGGCCGCGGCGCCGTCGTGGCTTGTCGCGCAGTTCCTCACGCCCCTTCGGTGCGCCCCTGTGGGCGCTCGCTGTTACGGGCCAGGTGTTCTGCGCAGGGCGCCCGGTCTGGCCAGCGCGGCTGCCGCCGCGCGGGCGGCCGGGCGGCCCAGTGCGGCACGGGAGGTCTCCCGGAGGAGGACGGCGGTACGGAAGGCGGCCGTGGCGAGGGGGCCGTGACGCTTGCGGTACAGGCGGACGCGGTTGAGTGTGAGGAGGGTCCACAGCCGGGGCGACACCTGGGAGTCGCCTCCCAGGTGGACCGCCTCGGCCGTGGGCTCCAGCTGGGTGGCGTATCCCCGGTCCCGCGCCCGCAGGCAGTACTCGGTCTCCTCCGAGTAGAGGAAGAAGGACTCGTCCCACTGCCCGCAGACGGCCAGGCAGTCACCCGAGACGGCCATGAGCGCGCCGGTCGCCCAGTCCGCGCGCGTGGGCCCCCGGTACGCGGCCGGGTCGGTGACGAGCTCGCTCAGGCGCGGGAAGCGTCCCGCCCTGGTGTTGCCGATGAGGGCCTCGCCGAACGCCCGGGCCACACTCGACTCGCGGCGCAGTGAGCGGTGGGGCGTGTCACTGCCCTCTTCGTAGAGAAGGGGTACGGCGATGCCGACACCCTCACCGAGACTGTCGACGAGGCGTTTGGCGCAGCCCTCCCGCATCCGGATGTCGGGGTTGCAGATGAGGACGGTCCCGTACTCACCGGCCGCGCCCAGTGCCGCGTTGACCCCGGCCGCGTACCCCGCGTTGCGGCCGGTCTGGACGACGGTGGCGTCGGGGGCCAGCGTCCGGAGCACCTCGACGGTGTCGTCGGCGGAGTCGTTGTCGGCGACGACGAGCCGCCAGTCGAGGCCGGTCATGCCGTCGGGAAGCGCGTCCAGGAACCCGGGAAGCACCGAGGCGCTGTTCCAGGTGACGACGATGACGGCGACGGTGCTCATCGGGACTCCGCGAGTTGGGGGAGCTGGGCTTCGGACGCCTTGCGAGGGGCGGGGACCGTCGGGGTGTCCGCTGCCGCGGCCTCGGCCGCCTCGCGGCGGATGAAGCCGAGGTAGCTGCCGCCGGCGCCCAGGGTCAGGAAGAACATCCCGGCGTACATCGGGAAGCTGAGCGCGTCGAAGGTGGCGCTGATGACCAGGGCGACCAGGGCCGAGGCGAGGAACGCCTGCCCGAGTTCGCGGTCCGAGTCGGTGCGGGCGAGCCGGCGGACGGCACCGCCGGTGTGTATCCCGGTGACGAACAGGGCGAGCAGGGCGACGAGCCCGACGACCCCCATCTCGGCCAGGGTCAGCATGTACTGGTTGTCGGTGAAGAAGTACAGGTCGGGGGTGAAGGTGCCGAATCCCCTTCCGAACCAGGGGTGTTCGTTGAGGTAGGGGACGATCGCGCTGTATTTCACGGTGCGCGCCTGGGTGCTGCTGTCGGAGCCGGCGAAGAAGGTGGCGAACAGGTTGGTGATGGTTCCGATCAGCCCGGGGATGATCACCTTGAAGCCGGCCACCGAACCCAGGATGATCCCGATCGCGGCCCAACGGCGCTGCGGCTTCCAGCGGGGCACCATCACCATGATCACGATGGCGGCGCCGATGATGGACGTCCTGGACACCGTGAGCGGAAGCGCACCGGCCATGATCGCCACCGGGGCCCAGCGGCGCATCGCGCCGGCATGACGGCGTACCGGATCGAACGCCTGGTGGACGGCGAAGGGAACGAGGATGGCGAGCATCCCGCCGAACTCCAGCGGATGGGCCGTGGTGGAGCGCGGCCGGGTGAACGACCCGCGGTCCATGGCGCTGATCCCGGCGGTGCTCGACTGGAGGCCGGGGATGTGGATGGAGTCGGCGATGTTGGTCGCCGCGAAGAAGTCGTAGTAGCCGATCAGGGCCACCACCGTGCCCAGGACGACGAGCCGGCGCATCAGGGTCTCCAGTCGGCCGCGCTCCTGGATGCCGGCCGAGGTCAGCACCACCAGCGCCACCCACACGCCGAGCCCGATGAGGCCGCGGTCCGCTCCGAGGACCTCCTCGTGCGAGCTGTCGCGGCTCGCGTCCGCGAGGTAGGACAGCAGCACCGCCACGGCGAGCAGGCACATCGCCACGCGCGGGAGCCTGGTGCCCTCGGCGGGACGGATACGGCCGCCGAGCCAGGTCGCGAGGTACCAGAGAAGCCCCAGCAGGGCGAAGACGTTGGCCGGGGTGCCGACGCCGCCCAGCGCGGGCAGGGTCAGGTTCGACGGGACGAAGAAGGCGAGCACCAGATAGCCGGTGAGGATCGTCGTGGCGTCCAGCCGCCGCACCAGGAGGCCCCTGGGCTCCCGCTCGGGAGGCTGGGCGCGATGGCGCCGGGGCAGGTATCCGGCCGTGGCGCGTCCCCGGCGGCGGACCACCGCGACACCCTCGGCCAGGATGGACAGCAGGAACGCGCTGACGATCCCGACGATGAGGACGGACGCGATGTTCTGGTACCGGGCCTTCGACTGGGAGACCGGTGTCTGCGGCAGCACGACCGGCGTGGCCTGCACGGAGTACTTCGCCGGCACCTTGGAGGCGGCCTGCAGGGCCTTCAGCTGCTCCGCGGCGAACCTGGTGAGGGTGGTGGTCTCCCGCAGCACCTTCGCCCGGTCGGTGCCGGTGACGCTCAGGGTGAGCAGCGGGCTGTCGGCCTCCGGCGCGAAACCGGCCGTGTAGCGGTCGGTGACACCGCGGGAGTGCAGTTCCTTGGCCGAGTCGCTCGACTGGAGGGTCCTGATCAGCACGTCGGCCGTGACGACCAGCGAACCGCCCGCGTTCGATATGGGGTTGCCGAAGGTCGGCGCCAGATCGGCGACCGCGGTGGAGTCGAGCAGCGTGACGGAACTCTGCGACTCGTAGGACACCGGGATGGTCCGGTACAGGTAGCCGCCCGCGAAGAGACTGAGCAGGGTGAGGGGCACCATGAAGTACCAACGCCTGCACATGATCGCCCAGATGTCGCCAAGGCTCATGAGAACTCCCCCCGGCCCGGTGCTGCGATACCGGACGTCCGGGCTCCGGGACAGCATAGGCCTCGTGATCTGGTGGCGATCCGCCCCCGCGCCTGCGAGGATCGGTGCCGACGGAAGGAATCCCCGTGTCGCCCCGTGACGTCGCCGAAGCGCTGCTCCGCCGCTGGTACGTGCTTGTGCTCGCGCTCCTGCTGACAGCTGTCGGCGCCTACCCGGTGATCCGGCCCGCTCCGCAGTATCTGAGCTCGGCGGTGGTCGTCCTGAAGCCGCCCGTGACGGGGAACCAGCCGAACCAGCTGACAAATCTGCAACCGCCGCTCGCCACCCTTTCGTACGGGGTCATCCAGCAGCTCGAATCGCCCGCCGGGCGGCGGGAGCTCAGATCCGCGGGTGTTCGGGGGAAGTACCAGCTGATCCCGCGCAACAGCGGCACCAGCGCGACGCCCGCCTATCTGATCCCCTCGTTGCAGATCCAGGCGCGGGCCGCCGACCCGGTCGAGGCCGACACCGCGGTCCGCCGGATCATCGAGATCTACTCCGGGCATGTGGCGGACGTCCAGAAGGCGCAGGGAATCACGGCGGCGGCGCGGATCAACGCCTCCGTCCTGGTGGCCCCGAGCGCCGCCCGGGTGCTGGGCACCAAGAGCCGCGCGGTGGCCGGTACGGCACTGCTGGGCGCGACCGCCGCGCTCCTGAGCGCGCTGTGGTTCGACCAGTACGCGCTGCGCCGCAGGAGCAGGAAGGGCGGTTCCCCGGACCCACGCCGCTACGCGGTGACGGCACCCGTGGCCAACTGAGCCGGGCGCCGTCAGCGCGTCCCGCGCTGAGCGTTCGCGCATCAGATGCCGCGGCGCTTCCAGGACTGCCACCACAGCCATTCCCGTCCGCGGTCGACCACGGCCGACCACACCAGCGGCTGGAGATACGGCATCAGCCCGGCACCGACGCGCTGCCGTCTGTGCAGCGCCTGGTATTCGGGCAGGGAGGTGAACCCGGGACGGCACTCCGCGGCGAAGGCGACGAGGTCGTCGACCGGGACGACGTCGGTGCGCCCCCGGTCGTAGGCGCGGTACGCGCGCCGCAGGGCATAGCGGGCGAGCCGGGTGTGCACCGTTTCGGCCAGTTGCTCGGCCTGCGGGAGGTGGTCGGCGCATTTGGCGAGGACGGAGTCGAAGGCGACGAGGCGTTGGCGCAGGTCGTCGAGCTGGCCGCCGAAGTCGGTGGTGGACATGTTGTTGCCGTGGACGCGGTAGAAGGCCTGGTCGGCGCCGCGTACGTAGCCGACGTCGGCGCGGGCGGCGAGCCGCATCCACATCTCGATGTCGCCGGCGTGCGGAAGTTCGGGGTCGTAGCCGCCCACCTCGCGCTGCAGGCTGGTGCGGACGACGACCTCGGGCGAGGTGATGCAGCCGGTGCCTTCGCGGAACCGGCGCTCCAGCCACCAGTGCCCGGGGTAGACGACCGAACCGGTGCTCTGTGTACGGGCCTTGGGCAGCGGGCCGCCGTGCTGGAAGCGCAGCGGGCGGCCGTAGGCGAACCCCGCTTCCGGGTGAGCGTCCAGCAGGGCGGCGGCGCGTACCAGTGCGCCGGGGACCAGCCGGTCGTCGGCGGACAGCAGTGCGACGTAGTCGCCGTCGGCCCACTCCAGGAGGCCCTCGTTGTAGGTGGCGATGTGTCCCTTGTTGGTTTCGTGGACGCGGACCTCGATGCGTGAGTCGGCGGCGGCCAGCTTGAGCGCGATCTCCGCCGAGTCGTCGGGAGAGGCGTCGTCGATGATGAGTACCCGGACGTCAACGCCGTCCTGCTCGTCCAGGACGCTGCTCACGCAGTCGGCGAGGAAATGGCCGTACTTGTAGCAGGGGATGACAACGCTGACGGTACTCATCTGTTGGGAAAGCCAATCCCCGTCGGTGGCCTACCGCGGTTGTGCGGGAGGCCACCGACGGTGGGTTGTGATCGGTCAGTTCTTCTTGTGGACGGTCTTGCTGGTGAGGGTCCAGACGCGGGACGTCACCGTGTGGTGCTGCTTGTCCCGGGCCGTGACCGTGATCTTGAACCGCGTGCCGTCCGGCAGCGGGGTGGACAGGTGGACGGACACCTTGTGGGTGGCCCGGTTGTAGGAGAGGACGGCCTTGACCTTGAGCTTCCCGGCGGCAGCGGCCTTCGCGCCCGGCAGGACGGTCACCGTCGCCTTCACCGTGGACAGCTTGGCCGTGCTGGGCAGCGAGGTGACCAGCGGGTTGGCCGCGTCGGCGGTGCGCGCCAGCGCGGAGGTGCCCACCTCCGAGGATGTGCCCGACGTCAACGACGCGGACGGGTCGTCGGCGGTGAAGACCGGCCCCACCCAGTAGTTCGCGGAACCATAGGAACCGGTGGGGAAGGCCACGTCACTGCCGTACCGGTACAGCCCGTTGTGGGCCGTGCTGATGTCGGCGGTGGCGGTCAGCGGGTAGGACTTGTGGGCCGACGCGAAGTAGCCGCCGTCCACCGCGTAGTTGCCGTTCGGCGCGTGGTAGGAGACGACGTACGCGGTGTCGGCGCTGATCGCCACCGGGGTCGCGAACGTCATCGTCTGCCAGCCGGAGGCGGACTCGGTGGTGAAGGTGCCGGTGGCGAGGAGCGTGCCGTCGGCGGACCAGAGGCTGCCCGTGTGGGTGCCGGTGTTGGTGGCGCCCTTGTAGAAGGTGACGCCGGTGACCCAGCCGCTCGCCGAGGACTGGAACCTGGTGCCCAGTTCGAGGGAGTTGGGGTCGTCGGTGACGGCGGTCCTGGCCGGCACGGTGCTGGAGTTCCACAGCGTGCAGGGGCAGGTGACCGCGGGCGGGGTGGAACTGGTGGTGAACGACCACGTCACCGGGGCCGACATGGCGTTGCCCCACAGGTCCTCGGCCTGGACGGACGCGGTGTACGTGGTGTGCAGTTCCAGTTCCGTCGACGGGGTGAACGTCGCCTGGTTCGACGCGGGGAGCGTCTTGGTGCCTGGCACGGTGTTGCCGTTCGGGTCCTTCAGGGTGAACGCCAGGGTGTCGGCGTCGATGGCGTGGTCGAAGACGGCCGACACCGGTGCCGTGATCGACGCGCCGGTCGCTCCCGACGTCGGTGAGGTCGAGGTGACGACGGGCGGGGTCGTACTGGCCGTCGAGGTGTCGAGCACCACGTCCACCCAGTAGTTGCTGCCCGAGGACGCCGAGGACGGGAAGGCGCTGGTCGAGCTGTAGCGGTAGACGCCGTTGCCGCCGTCGGTGCCCGACTGGAGTGCCGTGAGCGGGGCCAGGCCGGCCGCGCCGGAGGAGAAGTAGCCGCCGTCGTAGGAGTATCCGCCGTTGGGGGCGAAGTACGAGGCGACGTAGGTGGTGTTGGCCTTGACGGTGACCGGGGTGGCGAAGTTCAGCTGCTGCCAGCCGGAGGCCGTCTCGTTGGTGAAGGTGCCGGTGGCCAGGCGGGTGCCGGAGGCGCTCCACAGACTGCCGGTGTGGGTGCCCGTGTTGGCCGGCGACTTGTAGAAGCGGACGCCGGTGATCGAACCGGCCACCGTGGTGCGGATCTTGACGCCGAGCTCCAGCGGGCCGTTGTCGCCCGCGTTGAGGGTGCCGGGCACCGCGGTGGCGGGCCAGACGGTGCAGGGGCACGCCTGGGGGCCGACGGTCACCGGGATGGTGGTGACGGCGCCGATGTTGACGCTGTCGTCGACCGCGCGGACCTTGATGGACGCGCTGCCCGGGGCTGTCGGCGTCCAGCTGTACGTCCAGGACGTCAGTCCGGTGGCGGCGTTCCAGGTCGTTCCAC
Source organism: Streptomyces sp. NBC_01451 (assembly GCF_036227485.1). Classification (NCBI taxonomy): domain Bacteria; kingdom Bacillati; phylum Actinomycetota; class Actinomycetes; order Kitasatosporales; family Streptomycetaceae; genus Streptomyces; species Streptomyces sp. NBC_01451. Next base: position 8,765,755 of record NZ_CP109479.1, on the reverse strand, counting down.
CGTCGGTGGACACCTCGACGCGGGCCACCACGCCCCCGCCGGAGTCGGCGGCGGTGCCACTGATCGTGACCGGCTTCAGTGCCGGGACGGTGACGCCGGAGGCCGGGCTCGTCACGGTGACGGCCGGGCCGGTGGTGTCGGTGGAGGCGGTGGCACTGGCGAGGTTGCTCTGCAGGGTCAGCGGCTGGACGCCCATGTCGGCGAGGACGTTCACGGTCGCCTGCTGCATGCGGGCGTCCTCGGTGACCACGACGTCCTCGGGGTCGTACGTGGGGAGGTTGGTCAGGCCCCACGACCACTGGACGGTGCCCGCTCCGAACACCAGGGCTCCGGAGTCCTGGTCGCGGAACTCGACGAGATTGTGCGTCGCGGTGCCGTTGCCGTACATGTTGCCCCAGTCGAGGCGGTACTTGCCGTCGTCGATGTCAACTGTCGTGGACGACAGATGGATCGCTCCGGCGGGCCTGGTGCTGTTGACGATGTCGCTGTCCCACTCGTAGCCGAGGGTGCCGGCCGGGAAGGTGGCCGTCTGGCTCGACGTGAGGTTCGCGATGGAGGTGTTGCGCCAGATCCGGTTCTTGCCGTACGAGCCGGGGACCGTGATCGAGTCGGCGCGGTAGCCGTTCACCGTGAACATGGAACCGGTGAGGATGTTCGGCGGCTGGTAGGTCTGGCCGTAGGAAGTGCTGGTCGGGTCCATCCAGGTGCCGGTCCAGGTGCCGCTGGGGTCGGCGATGCCGTTGCCCTGCGTCATCTTGGTCATCTTGTAGCAGACCAGGGTCCGGTTCGCCGTGCTCGTGCCGTCGTTGCTCGCGGCGAGCCGGGTCTTCCAGAAGACCTCGTTGCCGCTGAAGAAGGCCTGCCGGACGCCTGCCTTCCTGGCCGCCAGCACGTTGGAGTACTGACTCTGCGTCCAGTACTCGTCGTGGCCGGAGGACAGGTACACCTTGTGCCTCGGCAACAGGGTGGCGCCGTTGGTCGACACGTCCACGCCCGACAGATAGCTGACGTCGTAGCCGTTGCGCTCCAGCCAGGACAGCATCATGAACTCGGAGCCGTAGATGCCGTTGTCGCCGCCGATGTCCAGCGGCCGGTTGTAGCTGACCTCGTAGGCGCGGCCGTCCGGCGCGGGGCCCGCGCCGCCGTAGAAGTCCTGGCCGCCGTAGTCGTTGTAGGCCTGCCAGGTCTGGTCACTGGTCTGTACGACGATGTCGGAGGTGCTGGAGTCCTTGCGGACGACGAACGGGTACGGCATCAGGCCGTCGCCGTCCGTCTGCGTCAGGTTCGCGATGTACAGGCCGGACACGGCGTCGCTGGGCACCGCCCAGGACGCGGTCACGGGCCAGTTGCCGCAGTCGACGAGTCCCGTGCTGCTCTTGGTGGTGCAACTGGCGGGATTGCTCGTGTAGTTGGCCGAGTAGGTCACCGCTGCCTGGGCCGCGGTCGACATCAGACGTGCCCCGTCGCCGCCGTACCAGCCGAGGCGGTAGATCTCGACGTGGTACGAGACCGGTGACTGGATCTTGAACTGGACGGTGTCACCGGCCTGGACGCTCTCCTTGGTGGAGAAGCCCTTGATGCCACCGTAGGCGTTGGGCGAGTACCAGTCGGACATAGGGCTGCCCGTCTTGGAGTTCTCGCAGACGATCGCGTTCGAAGCGGTTCCGCACGGATCGGATGCCGCCTGTGCGGGCAGGGCCTGCGGGAGCACCGCCCATATCAATGCTGCTACGACGGCGAGGCGCCCGCCCCGGATCCGTCTGCCCCATCTGTTCATGTGTACCTCTCAGCGGTGCTGTGCTGGGCCGACCCTGAATTGTCGGCGTGGAGCGTGAAACAGGGGACCGATCAGCTCTGGAGCGCCTTGGTGAGCGTGTCCACGACGCGTTGCTGCTGGTCGGGGCTTATCTGGGGGAAGAGCGGCAGCGACACGATGCGGTCCGCCGCCTTCTCGGCGTGGGGGAAGTCGCCGCGGGCGTGGCCGAGATGCCGGAATGCCTCGGTGAGGTGGACGGGCGCGGGGTAGTGCACCCCCGCGCCGATGCCTTCCGCGTTGAGTTTGCCGACGATGTCGTCCCGGTCGGTGCCGTCGACCTGGACGACGTACAGGTGCCATACGTGGACGTTGCCGGCGTCCGTCGTGGGGAGCACGACCCGCCCGGTGGACGCCAGGTCGGCGAGCAGTAGGTCGTAGCGGGCAGCGGCGGCCCGCCGGGCCGCGTTGCCGTCCGCCAGCCGGGACAGCTTGGCCCGCAGGACGACGGCCTGCAGCCCGTCCAGACGGCTGTTGAACCCGGGGACGTCGTGGCGGTACTTGGCGACGCCGCCGTGGTTCGCTATCGCGCGTACCAGGCCCGCGAGTTCCTCGTCGTCGGTGAGGACCGCGCCGGCGTCGCCGTAGGCGCCCAGGTTCTTGCCCGGGTAGAAACTGGTCGCCGCGATCCCGCCGCTGCCGGGTGAGCGTCCCTCGCGGGTGGCGCCCTGGCACTGGGCGGCGTCCTCGACGACCCGTACCCGGTCGGGCACCTGACCGGCCAGCGCGGTCACCTCCGCCATCTGCCCGTACAGGTGCACCGGCACGACCGCGCGGGTGGCCGGGCCGACGGCGTCCAGCGCGGCCTGCGGGTCGAGGAGGTAGGTGTCGGGCAGGCAGTCGGCCAGGACGGGCCTGGCGCCGATCCGGGCGACCGCTCCGGCGGTGGCGATGAAGGTGTTGGCGGGTATGACGACCTCGTCGCCGGGCCCGACCCCGCTCGCGCGCAGGGCGAGTTCGACGGCGTCGGTGCCGTTGGCGACGCCCACGCAGTGCGCGACGCCGCCGAAGCCGGCGTACTCGCGCTCGAAGGCTCCCACCTCGTCGCCGCCGATGAACGCGGTGTTGGCCAGGATCCGTTCGAATCCGGCCCGTACCTCGTCGGCGACCTCCTCATGGGCCGCTTTCAGGTCCACAAGCGGAATCTGGTTCATCTCAGCGGTCCCCCCACTGTTGTTCGTGCTGTTGTCCGTGTCGCGAGTTCGTCCAGCGCGGGCGCCGCCGCCGCGCGCAGTCGCCGGGCCGGGCTCCCCACCCAGACCTCGCCCGGCGGCACATCACCGAGCACGGCGCTGCCCATCCCGACCAGCGACCAGGCGCCGACCACCGTGCCCTCCCGGACCAGGGCTCCGGAGCCCACATAGGCGCCCCGCTCCAGCCGCGCTCCCCCGCCCAGGCGGACACCGGAGGCGATCGTGGCGAAGTCCTCGACCACGTCGTCATGGGTGAGGACGACCTGCGGCATCACCGCGACATGCGCGCCCACCCGCACGGCGGCGGTCAGGACACAGTGCGCGAGCAGCACCGAGCCCGGACCGACCTCCGAGGTCGCCGACACCGAGGCCGTCGGGTGGATCACGGTGGCGTAGCGGTCCGCCGGCAGGCCGAGCCTGCGGACCAGGCGGGCGCGGGCCGCGTAGTCCCGGGGATTGCCCACACAGATCACGACCCGCGTCCCGGGCAGGTCGTGGACCAGGTCGCAGCCGCCGAGCACGGGCACGCCGTCCACCTCGGTGCCGTGCAGGGCGGAGTTGTCGTCGAGGTGCCCGAGCAGGTCGACGTCACCCGCGTCCCGTACGGCCTGTGCGGTCTCCCGGGCGAAGCCGCCCGCGCCGATGATCAGAAGTCCGCTCATCCACGGGCCTGTTCGCGCAGTGCCGCCACGACGCGGTCCTGCTGCGCCTCGGTCAGCGTGTGGAACAGCGGCAGGATGAGCGAGTCGCGGCTGATCCGCTCGGTGACCGGCAGCGGCGCGGCCGGGTGCCCCTCGTAGGCGGGTTCGAGGTGCGAGGCCATGATCCCGCGCCGGGCGGAGACGCCGGCCTCGGCGAGCGCGCCGAGCAGGTCGTCGCGGCCGACGGGGAAGTCCTCGGCCAGCAGCACCCAGTAGGACTGGAAGTTGCTCTGCCCGTGCTCGGGGTCGCGTACGGGGGTGAGTCCGGGCACGTCCCGCAGCAACGCGTCGTAGCGGGACGCCAGTTCGCGGCGGCGGGCGATCATCGCGTCGAGTTTGCCGAGCTGGACCAGGCCGATCGCGGCCTGGACGTCCGTCATCCGGTAGTTGTAGCCGACTTCGAGGTAGCTCTCCAGGACGGGCCTGCTGCTCGAATGGCGTTCGGCCGCCGAGGCGTTCATGCCGTGCTCGCGCAGTCGGCGCAGGCGTACCGCCCACTCGGCGTCGTCGGTGGTGATCATGCCGCCCTCGCCGGTGGTGACGAGCTTGCGGGGGTGGAAGGACCAGGCGGCGATCAGCGCGCCCTGTCCGACGGGCTTGCCGCCGACGGTCGAGCCGATGGCGCAGGCCGCGTCCTCGACGAGGGGCAGGTCCCAGTCGGCGCAGGCGGCGCGCAGGCTGTGCACGTCGGCCGGTACGCCGCCCTGGTGGACGGCGAGGACGGCCTTGGTGCGGGGGGTGCGGACCGCGTCCACGGTGGCCGTGGTCAGGTTGCCGGTGGCGGGGTCGACGTCGGCGAACACGGGCTCGGCACCCACGTAGCGCACGGCGTTGGCGGTGGCGATGAACGACAGCGACGGCACCACGACCTCGTCACCGGGGCCGAGGCCGAGCGCGACGAGCGCCAGGTGCAGGGCGGTGGTGCAGGAACTGACGGCGATGCCGTGCTCGGCGCCCACCCGCTCGGCGAAGGCCTTCTCGAAGGCGGCGACCCTGGGTCCCTGGGCGACCCACCCCGACAGCACGGCGTCGGAGGCGGCCTTGGCCTCCTCCTCACCGAGCCAGGGGATCATCACCGGGATGCGGTCAGTGCTCACTTGGCGGCCTCCGCAGCGGCGGCGTCGGCGGCGCGCTCGGCACGCCACCACTCCACCAGGTCCTTGAGCCCCGTGCGCATGTCGATCCGGGCCGTGAAGCCGAGCCGCTCGGCGGCCCGGGTGGTGTCCGCGAGCCGCCGGACCACGCCGTTCACCGCGCGGGCGGGCCCGTGCTCCGGCTCCAGGCCGGAGGCGCCCATGGCCTCCAGCAGGCCGTCGGCGAGTTCGCGCAGCGAGGTCTCCGTGCCGCTGGCGACGTTGAACACCTCGTCCGTCACATCCGACTCGGCGGCCAGCACATTGGCTCTGGCGATGTCCCGGACGTCGACGAAGTCCATGGTCTGCGTGCCGTCGCCGAGGATCAGCGGCGGCTCGCCCGCCTCGATGCGCTCCATCCAGCGGATGAGCACCTCGGTGTACAGGCCGTGGATGTCCATCCGGGGGCCGTAGACGTTGAAGTAGCGCAGCGCCACGTAGTCCAGCCCGTACATGGCGTGGAAGCTGCGCAGCATGCCCTCGTTGAAGGCCTTCGCCGCGCCGTAGAACGTGTCGTTGTTGTACGCGTGGTGGCGCTCGGTCGTCGGGAAGGTCTCGGCCATGCCGTAGACGGACGCCGACGACGAGGCGATCACCTTGCCCACCCCGGCGTCGGCCGCGGCCTCCAGGACGTTGAAGGTGCCGTCGACCATGACCTCGTTGGCCAGCCGGGGTTCCTGCGCGCACTGGGTGATGCGGATCGCGGCGAGGTGGAACACCAGGTCGGCGCCCTCGGTGACCTTCCGTACGGTGGCCGCGTCCCGGATGTCGCCCTCGACGACCTCCACGACGCCGCTGGGCATGGCCTTGGCGAGGTTGGCCCGCCGCCCGCGCACGAAGTTGTCCAGCACCACGATCTCGCGGGCGCCGCCTTCGGCCAGGAGGTCGACGAGATTGGAGCCGATGGTGCCCGCTCCCCCGGTGACCAGGATCTTCTTGCCTCGTACGCTGCTCAACTGCCCTGCCTTCTCAGTGAATGGGAACGTCAACGCCCGGCGCGCAGGCCGACGACCGCGCCCTTGAATTCGAGACTCCGGGACGCCGCCTCAAGGATGTCCAGCACCCGCAGGCCCGCGCGGCCGTCGGTCAGCGGTGCCCGGCGCTGTCTGATCGAGTCGCCGAACTCGTCGACCATGCTGCGCAGCGCCTCCTTCTCGCCGATGGCGGGCGCGACCATGTCTCCGGAGCGGTACGACACGAGCATGTCCCGGCGCTCGTCCGCGCCGATCTCCTGGGGCGCGGACAGGTCCACCCCGCGGTCGAAGATCGCCACGCGCTGGGCGGGGTTGAGGTCGTCCCAGATCAGGGTGCGCTTGGCACCGCCCACCATGGTGGTACGGACCTTGGTCGGCGACAGCCAGTTGACGTGCACGTGGGCGATGGCCCCCGTGTTGAGCTGGAGCGTCAGATAGGCCACGCAGGCCTGTCCCGCGCCGATCGGGTCGGCCCCGTGGGCGGCGACGGCGACCGGCTCGACGTTGTCGGGGAGGATGAAGTCCAGGATCGACAGGTCGTGCGGGGCGAGGTCCCACATGACGTCGATGTCCTTCTGGACCAGCCCGAGGTTGATGCGGACCGAGTCGACGAAGTGGATCTCGCCGAGTTCGCCGGAGCGGACCAGCTCCCTGATGCGGCCCACGGCGGGCGTGTAGCAGTAGGTGTGGTCGCACATCAGGGTGAGCCCGCGCTCCTCCGCCTCGGCCACCAGGCGCACCCCGTCGGCGTAGGTCGCCGCGAGCGGCTTCTCCACGAGGACGTGCTTGCCGGCGCGCAGGGCGGCCAGGGCGATGTCGAGGTGGGTCCCGGCGGGCGTGGCCACGGCGATGGCGTCGACGGTCGGGTCGGCGAGTACGGCGGCGTAGTCCGAAGTGGCCTGGACGGTCGAGTAGCCGCCGAGGACCCGCTGGGCCCGGTCCACGTCGAGGTCGCACAGCCAGCGCAGCCGGAACTGCTCGCTGGCCTGGAAGTTGCGTACGAGGTTGGGACCCCAGTAGCCGGCCCCGACGACCGCGATCCCCAACGGCTCCGTGCCCTGCGTCACTTGGTTCCTCTTCCGTCGGTCCATCAGTAGGCCCCCGTTCCGCGCACCACCGCGGACCCGGTGCGCGCCAGGATCTCCAGGTCGAGACCCATCGACCAGTTGTCCACGTATCCGAGATCGAGCCGGACCGCCTCGTCCCAGGGCAGGTCGGAGCGTCCGCTGACCTGCCACAGCCCGGTTAGGCCGGGCTTGACGAGCAGCCGGCGCTTGACCTCCGGCGTGTACTCCTCCACCTCCTCGGGCAGCGGCGGACGCGGGCCGACGAGCGACATGTGGCCGCTGATCACGTTGATCAGCTGCGGCAGTTCGTCGAGCGACGTGCGGCGCAGCACCGAGCCGACCCGGGTGATGCGCGGGTCTTCCTTCACCTTGAACAACAGTCCGTCGCTGTTCTCGTTCAGGTGCTCCAGTTCCGCCCGGAGCGCCTCCGAGTCCGGCCGCATGGTGCGGAACTTGAACATGGTGAACTGGTCGCCGTACCGGCCCACCCGCTGCTGCCTGAACAACGTCGAACCGGGACTGTCCAGCCGGACGATCAGGGCGATCAGCAGCATGGGCAGCGCGAGGAGGGCCAGGAGCGCCGCCGCGAGCGCACGGTCGAGCAGCTCCTTGGGCAGCCGGGAGATCCGGGTCAGGTTCGGGGCCTCTATCCGCACCAGCGGCACCCCGTTGGTGGGGCGTACGGCCAGCCGGGAGGCGGACACGTCGGTCAGCACGGGGGCCAGCAGGAAGTCGACGCCCTGCACGGCGGCCGTCCAGGACATCCGGCGCAGGACGGAGGCGTCGGCGCCGGGGACCGGCACCACCACCACGGTGCCGATGCCCATGACCCGGACCACGTCCTCCATGTCCCCGATCCCGCCGAGGACGGGGAGCCCCAGCTCGTGGATCTCCGACCGGTTCTTCGGGTCGCTCAGGCACACCCCGGCGACGTGCAGTTCCTGTGAGCCGCCCCGGCGCAGTACGGCTACCAGTTCCACGATGCCGCGTGACGGCCCGACCAGGAGGGTCGCGCTCCGGTCCCGCCCGCGGGCCCATCTTCGGTGCAGTCGGCGCCGTAGTGCGTAACGGCCCGGGATGGCGATCACGGCAGTCGGCACCGCAGCCATGACCATGTCATGGAGAAGACCCTCGTCGTGCGCGAAGACGTAGTGCGTGCCCGCGGCCAGCGCCGGCAGCACGAGGGCGCCTCGGAGCACCCGTCGATACTCCTCGGTCCCCAGCCCCAGGGCGGTGCGGTCGTAGGAGCGATGGGCGGCCATGACCGCGATCCACATCGGAGGCAGCACCAGAGCCACCGCCCAGCGGCCGTACAGCGCGTGGATCAGGAAGCCGGCGGCAACGGCCGCGAGGCCGTCGGCGACCAACAGGGTGATCCGGTATTTGCGATCCCAACGTCTTCGGCGAGCTTCCGGAGTCCTGCGTTCCACAACCAGTTGCTCATGCGTGACCTCAATGGCCATGCTCCCCCCACCACATGCGCGGCTACCCCCCGATCGAAGTGCCCTCCACACAGCGACACTGGAAAGCGAGGGAGCGTCAGCGGTTCCCCAACCGCCTCATGCCCCCCAGCATGCTTTTGCCTACAAGTTCAAATTCGTGCAAAAAGCCACACCGTGACATGAAGTCAAGGACAGTTCCCCACCCAAACCGGTCCGGCGGCACTCAATCTAGACCACCAAACGCAATCACGGGAACGGTTGAACGAAACACACATCGCATTAGTGACACTGACGGCATACTGCCCACGTGACGAGCATCGTGATCCCGGCCCACAACGAGGCACAAGTCATCGGCCGACTCCTCGATTCGCTGGTGGCCGACTCCGCCGACGGCGAGACCGACATCGTGGTCGTGTGCAACGGCTGCACGGACGACACCGCGCGGATCGCGTCCGCCCGCGGACCGCACGTCCGCGTGGTCGAGATCCCCACCCCCTCGAAGCACGCCGCCCTGCGCGCGGGAGACGACCACGCGCGCGGCTTCCCCCGCATCTACGTGGACGCCGACGTCGTGATCACGGGCGCGGACGTACGGGCACTGGTCGAGCCGCTGAACGACGACACCTCGGACATCCTGGCCACCGCCCCCGAGCGGCAGATCCCGCTGACCGGCTGCGGCTGGCGGGTGCGCGCCTACTACCGGGTGTGGCAGCGCCTCCCCGCCGTGCGCGAGGGGCTGTTCGGCCGGGGCGTCATCGCCGTCTCCAAGGCAGGGCACGCCCGCATCGCCGCGCTGCCCCCGCTGATGGCGGACGACCTCGCCGCGTCCCTGGCGTTCGCCCCCCGGGAGCGGCTCGTGGTCGGCGGGGCCGGTGTCGTCGTCCACCCGCCGCGCACCTGGCGGGACCTGATGAAACGGCGGGTCAGGGCCGCGGTGTCCACCGCCCAGGTGGAGCAGCAGCAGGGCCCGGAGGAGGCCTCGGCGCGCACGAGCGTGGCGGATCTGAAAGCCCTGGTCCGCAGGGATCCGAAGCTCTTCCCGAGTGTCGTAGTCTTCCTCGCGGCGGCGGTCGCCGCCCGGCGGGCATCCAGAAAGGCCATCCGGGCTCAGGACTTCGGTACCTGGCTACGGGACGAGAGCAGCCGGCAGAACTGATCGCACCGCACCTGGAGTTCTCGATCATGTATCTCACCGACCGTTCCGCCCCCGCGCAGGCGGACACCGAACAGGGCCGAAGACGCGGCCCCGGGCACAAGGTCGCCCCGGTCGTGCTCGTGCTGGGTTCGGTCAGTCTGATAACCGACATCTCCTCGGAGATGGTCACCGCTGTTCTGCCGCTCTACCTCGTCACCACTCTCGGTTTCACCCCGCTGGTCTTCGGCACCCTCGACGGTGTCTACAACGGCGTCAGCGCACTCGTGCAACTCACCGGCGGCCACCTCGCCGACCGGGTGCGCAACCACAAACTGATGGCCGGGCTCGGGTACGGCCTGTCCGCGCTCTGCAAGCCGCTGCTCCTGCTCGTGAGCAGCATCGGCGCCCTCGGCACGGTCCTCGCCCTCGACCGGACCGGCAAGGGCCTGCGCACCGCCCCGCGCGACGCGATGATCTCCCTGTCCACGCCGTCCGAGAGGCAGGGCCGCGCGTTCGGCGTGCACCGGGCGATGGACACCACGGGTGCGATGCTCGGCCCGCTGGCCGCCTTCTTCATCCTGCGCGCGGCGACCGACGGCTACGACGCCGTGTTCGGCGTGAGCGCGTGCGTCGCCGTGCTCGGTGTGCTCGTACTAGTGCTGTTCGTACCGGGCAGAAAGCGGCTCGCGCAGCCGGACGAAGCGGGTGCGGCGGACGTCAAGCCGCCCGTGCGCGTTCGCGAAGCGCTGGCGCTGCTGCGTCTGCCGCGGCTGCGGGCGCTCGCGATCTGTGCCGCGCTGCTCGGCCTGACCACGGTCAGCGACGCCTTCGTCTACCTGCTGCTGCAACGGCGTGCGGGTATCGGCGACGAGTGGTTCCCGCTGCTGCCGCTGGGTACCGCGGCGGTGTTCCTGCTGCTCGCCGTGCCCCTCGGCGCGCTGGCCGACCGGATCGGGCGCCGCACCGTGTTCCTCGCCGGGCACGTGAGCCTGCTCACCGGCTACGCCCTCCTGCTGTGGGCCCCGGCCACGCCGGCCCTGCCCTTCCTCGTACTCGCCCTGCACGGCATGTTCTACGCGGCCACCGACGGCGTACTCCCGGCCGCCATGGCCGACATCGTGCCCGAGCAGCTGCGCGCCAGCGGCCTCGCCATCGTCGGGACCAGCCAGGCGCTGGCCCGGTTCTGCTGCTCGCTGGCCTTCGGCGCCGCCTGGACGGTGTGGGGCGACGGCCCGGCACTGGCCGGATCGGCGGTCGGTCTGCTGTGCTGCGCGGCTGTCGCGGGCATGGTGCTCCGGCCGAGCGGCGAAACCCGATGACCACCACCACAGTCACAAAGTCCCAGGGATCCACATGACATCGCTGCGCCGTCGCCTGCTCATACTCGTCACGGGGGTGCTGATCCTCTCGGGCGTGGCAACCGCCGTGGTCCTGCACGCCGCCGACCGCGCGGATCAGGCGAACCGGGCGCAGCCGGGCGGCCCCGCCGTCAGCACGGGCAGGCTGACGCTCGACCAGAAGAGCCGCCTGACGTTCGTCAACGCCGCCGCCGGCCCGCACCGCACCGCGGTCGCCTCGGTCCCGTCCACGGACCCCGGAGCCGGCCGGACCGCCTCCGACCTGAAGTGCGCCCGCTTCTACGCGGCGGCCGGCACCGGTATCTGCCTCCAGTCCGTCCCCGGTGTCCTCAAGCAGAGCAACCGCGCCCTCCTCCTCGACGCGAACCTCCGCACCCTGCGCACCTATCCGCTCGCGGGCACCCCCAGCCGGGCCCGGGTCTCGCCCGACGGCCGCTTCGTCGCCTGGACCGTCTTCGTCTCCGGCGAGTCCTACGCCTCCGCCTTCTTCTCCACCCGGACGTCGATCCTGGACACCCGCACCATGCGGCTGACGCCCAGCCTGGAGACGTTCTCCATCACCCTGGACGGCAAGCCCTACCGCGCCTCGGACGTGAACTTCTGGGGCGTCACCTTCGCCTCCGACGACGACACCTTCTACGCCACTCTCAACACCGCCAACAAGACCTACCTGGTGCGCGGTTCGCTCGCCGGGCGCAAGGTCACCACGCTGATCGAGAACGTGGAGTGCCCCTCGCTCTCCCCGGACGGAACGCGTGTCGCCTTCAAGAAGCGGGTCCTGTCCCGTACCGCCCTCTGGCACGAGTACGTCCTCGACCTGGCCACGCTGAAGGAGACGGCACTCGCCGAACGCCACAGCGTCGACGACCAGGCCACCTGGCTCGACAACAGCACCGTCGCCTACGCCCTGCCCACCGACGGCAAGGTCGGCAGCAGCGACCTGTGGACCGTACCCGCGAACGGCACGGGCAGCCCGCGCCTCCTGATCGCGGGTGCTTCCTCCCCGGCGCCGCTGTAGACGGCGGCCGGCGAGCCCGCCCGCGTCCAGGTGGGCGCGGGCTGGCTCGCCGGGGTCAGCGGGTGCCGCGGTCGCAGGAGAGGTCGGTGATCCGCACCGCGTCGGCCATCGCCTGCATGCCGGTGTCGTTGGGGTGCAGGTGATCGCCGTTGTCGAAGAACGGCAGGATCCGCTCGTGGTCGTAGGGGCTGCGCAGGACGCGGTCGAAGTCGGCGACGGCGTCGAACTCGCCGCCGGTGCGGATGAATTCGTTGACCTCCCGGCGTACGGCCTCGGCCGGCGCGTCCCACTCGTACCAGCCCTTGAACGGCCCGACCGTGGCACCCACGACGCAGACGCCGGCGGTGTGGGCGCGGTCGATGATCCGGCGGTAGCCGTCGATCAGGTCCGCGGCCGTGACTCCGGTGCGGGCCTTGATGTCGTTGACGCCCTCGAAGAGAAGGACCGTGCGTATGCCCGGGTGGGAGAGCACGTCCCGGCGCAGTCTGTTCAGGGCGCTCCGCCCGGCTCCGTCCGCCAGGACCTTGTTGCCGGAGATCCCCTCGTTGGCCACCCCCTCGATGTCCGTCCCGGCGGCTGTCCGGAGGCGGCGGGCCAGGTAGTCGGGCCAGCGGCGGTTGTGGTCGGCGGTGGACTGCCAGCCGTCGGTGACGGAGTCGCCCAGAGCGACGACCGCGCCGACATCCGGGCCCGTCCGTACGGTGACGGCGTCCAGGTAGAACCAGGAGCCGCTGGTGCCGGTCCAGTTGGCCGGACCCTCCTCCGCCACGTGGTCGCCCGCGGTGGTGTAGGACGTCTGCATGGCCATGCCGTGACCCGTCGCCGGGCCGCCGGCATCGGTCACGTACAGGCTGACCACCAGCGAGGTCGCGGCCGGCAGCCGTCCGGGCAGCGGATCACTGAGCACGGTCCCACCGGCGGGTACGGTGACGGCACTCTCCCCGCCGAACGCCAGTGACCGGTTACTGCCCCTGACCAGGGCGGCACCCTCCTTCTGCACGCCCGCGTACGCCCGGCCGAAGGTCAGGGGCCGGTCGCCGAAGGCGTTGGACAGGCGGACGCGCAGGTGGGTGCCGCCGACGCTGGTCCGTACGACGAGCCGGTAACCCCGGTTCGGGGCGGCCTCGCCGAGCCGGTCGGCGCTCGCACCCCAGGTGACGGTCTCGTGCGTCGCCGTGTGCGCGGGAGTCGTGGCAGGGGCTGCCGTCGCCGACGCGGTCAGCAACTGCGCGGAGGCGGTCAACGCGACGACCGTCAGGGCGAGTCGGCGCAGCATGCCCGTGACGCGGACGACATGGTGAGTCACCTCGTCACCGCCCGAGGCCGCGAAGCGTCACGGACCGGCCGGGCGACAGGGTGAGTCTCCGTCTCGTCGCCCCGTACGCCAGCGTGGTCGTGCGCCCGCCGACGCTCGTCACCGTGACCTCGGTCGGTCTGCCGTCCTGCCAGCTCAGGTCCACCGTGAAGCCCCCTCGTACGCCCACTCCCGTGATCGATCCGGACCCGGCCCAGGCGTCGGGCAGCGCGGGCAGCAGTTCGACATGGCCGGGGCGTGAGTACACCAGCATCTCGATCATCGCGGCGGGCGTGCCGAAGTTGCCGTCGATCTGGAAGATGCCGCGGCCCTGCTCGACCTGGTAGATGTCGAACAGGTTGGGCGCGGTGCCGTTGCTGCCGCCGACGGAGGGCCGCAGGTTGTTCACGACGAGCCGGTAGGCCCTGTCGGCGTCCTTCAGACGGGCCCAGCACAGGCCGCGCCAGGCGTTCGCCCAGCCGAAGCTCTCCATGCCGCGCGCGGTGAGCAGCGCGGTCGCGCCCTCGACGATCTCCTCGGGCGTCGAGCCGTCCGGGCGGATGCGGTCGCCGGGGAACAGCTGGACGAGCGGGGACAGGTGCCGGTGGGTGGTCTCCCCCAGGTTGTCGGGGGACATCCACTCCTCCAGCCAGCCCGTCCGCGGGCTCACCTGCGGCAGCCGGAGCCGTTCCTGAAGCCCCGCGACCGTCCGGGCGTACGCACTGTCCCTGCCCAACACCTCGCACGCCGTGCGGTAGTTGGCGAACAGGGCCCAGACCAGTTCCTGGGCGTAGGTGATGCCCTTGGCGTCGAGCGGGCCGTGTTCGGGCGACCAGTCGCTGTCGGCGACGAGGACCTCCCGTTTCTCACCGGTGACCGGGTCCATGACGGTAGTGGTCAGCAGCCTCGCCTCCCAGAACTCACAAGCCCCTTTTAGCATCGGGTGGATACGGGCGAGGTGGTCGCGGTCCTGGGTGAACTCGTAGTGCTCGTAGAGGGAGTTGCACAGCCAGGCGTTGCCCGCGGGGTGCCACCACCAGCCCATGCCGCCGTGGATGTTGGTGGATATGGCGACGGTCCAGCCCGCGATCCTCCCGCTGGAGTTGCGGTAGCGGTTGCGGGGGTCGTTGAAGTGGGTGCGGGTGAGTTCGGTCCACGAGGGCAGCTGGGCCAGGCAGTAGTCGGTGAAGGCGTCGAAGCAGTCGGGCAGGGCGGCCCGGTCGGCCATCCAGTAGTTCATCTGGAGGTTGATGTCGGTGTGGTAATCGCCCATCCAGTCGGGGTCGTTGCCGTCCAGCCACAGGCCCTGGAGGTTCAGCGGCAGACTGCCGCGCGAGCCGGCGATCATGAGGTAGCGCCCGAACTGCAGGTAGGACGCCTCCAGTTCGGGGTCGGGCATGCCATCCGTGTGGCGTGCCCTGATCCGCTCCCACGTGTCCAGGCCCCGTTGCAGCGCGGTGGAGGTGCCGAGCGACACGTCCATGCGCTCGAACAGCCGCCGGTGGTCTGCGACATGGGTGTGCAGCAGGATGCCGGCGGACTGCCTCGCCGCGTCGAGGACCTTGGTGCGGGCGAGCTTTCGGGGGTCGAGCGACGGATCGCGGTAGTCCTCGGCCGCGTCGGGCGCGTAGTCGGTGCCGCCGCTGACGATCACCGTGAGGCTCCGGCAGTTCCGGAAGGAGATCCGCGCCCCGTCGACGGCGACGGTTCCGCCGCTGCCGTACGCGGTGACGGCCGCCCCGTACCGCAGCCGGTTGGGCGACTCCGCGCCGAAGGACAGGTAACGGCCCGCCGCTACGCCCGTGGTGGTCTCCTCGTGGGTGCCGTCCAGGGCGATGTCGCCCGTGTAGTGCCCGCCGCCGTCCTGGGTGAAGTGCACGACGACGACGTCGTCGGGGGCGCTGGCGAACACCTGCCGCCGGTACGTCACACCGGAGCGCACATAGGAGGCGGTGACCAGGCCCTGGCGGAGGTCGAGGGCGCGACGGTAGCCGGAGACGGCCGAGAGGTCGTGGTCGGGTATGCCGACGGTCAGCTTGCCGAGCAGGGTGAACGACCCGAAGTTCTCGCGGGCGTAGGGGAACTGGCCGTCGTCGTCGAGGGTGGCGTTGCGTCCCCCGGTCCACATGGTGGCGTCGGTGATGAACAGCCGTTCCCGGCCAGGGTCGTTGCTCACCAGCGCCCCGAGGCGGCCGTTGCCGACCGGGAGGCCCTGGGTGATCATCGAGCCGTCGTCGGCGGGCGCCTGCCACCACAGTTCGGTGGAGTCCCCCTCGGGCAGCATCGGGGAGCGGGTGGGTCTCGCGGGTGCGGCGGAGGCGGTGAAGGCGGGGGCCCCGCCGAGGGCGGCGAGGGCTCCGGAAACGGCGGCGAAGGAGAGAAGGCCGCGGCGGCCGGGGAGGGGCCGCGGCGAATCGGGGCGTGGGGTGTCCATGGATGCGCTCCCTTGCGAGTCGGCCGTCAGGACAGGTTGGGTACGTCGACCCGGTCGATGTCCGGGGCGTAGCCGTCCCCGCTGTCGAACGTGATGGTGTTGGCGCCGGCCTTCAGGTCGAGCGGCACACTCACCGTCTCGACGGTCCCCCAGTCGCCGGTGGAGGGGAACCTGTGGCTGGTGGCCCCGCCGCCGTTGGCGGAGATCCGCACGGACCGCGCGTCACCGCTGACATAGGCGATGTCGACGACGTAGCGTCCCGCCTTCGCGACCCGGACGCCGTTCACGGTGAGCTTTCCGCCGACGTAGAGGTTGCCGACCTTCTTTCCTCCGGAGCAGGCGCCGCAGTCGGCCACCGAGGCGTTGCCGACGAGGGTGCTGGTCGCCGCCTCCGCCTCGTAGGCCGTCTTCGTCACGGCCGGGCCCTGCGGGGTGACGGTGAACAGCCGCGAGCCGTGGGTGGGCAGCGCCTGAGTGACCTTGTCCTTGTAGGTGCCGAGGTTCTCGTGGTTCCACAGGTCGCGGACCTTGGCCTTGCCGGAGAAGCCGAGGGTGGACCAGTCGGCGGTCACGGACGCGGGCGCGTTCCCGAGGTTGAACAGGGCGACCGTGAAGGTGCCGTCGGGGTTCCTGGCCGCCCAGACCTGCTGGTCGTCGGAGGGGGTGAGGGGCCTGGCGGGCGGGCTGGCGCCCTGGTTGACCGCGATGACCTCCTTGTTGGTGAGCAGGGAGAGCCCGTAGGAGTCGAGGCGCGTCAGGTCGTCACCGGTGTAGAGGGGCGACTTGGCGACGGCCCACAAGGTGGCGTAGCTCTGCCGTTCGGCCTTGGTGAGTCCGTCCATCTCGCCGTTGCCGACGTTGAGCGAGTCCAGGTCGTTCCAGCCGCCGGGGCCGGCGTGACGGGTCCAGGCCGGGGTGTCGTCCCAGCGGTCCTCGACGGAGTTCTCCCAGGTGACCAGGGTGTTGCAGTAGCACTCGACGTCGGTGTCGATGCGCCAGCCGTCCGAGTACCGCTTCCAGTCGGCGGCATGGCCGATGTCGAGGGACCAGGACAGTTCGAGGTGGATCGGCCGTCCGGTGGCGGTGATCGCCTTCTGCCAAGCCGCGACGTCGGCAACGTTGTCGTAGTTCTCACCGCTCTTGAACGAGCCGGGACCGACACCGTCCAGCTTGAGGAAGTCGTAACCCCAGTCGGCGAACAGCCGCGCCTGGGAGTCGACGTACTTCTGGGCACAGGGCCGAGAGAAGTCGATCTTGTACGCGCTGTCCCACCCGTTGGTGGTGCGCAGGTCGCCGTGGACGATGTCGGCGGTCGTGCAGTCCCCGGCGTTCCAGAGGGGAACCCTGCCCTCGCCGTACGCCTCCTTCTCCAGCCCGACCGGCAGATAGATTCCGGCCTTCAGCCCCTTGGCGTGGAGGTCGTCGGCGACGGCCTTCATCCCGCGGGGGAAGCGCCCGGGATCGGCGGCCTGTCTGCCGTACTGGTCGAAGCGGGGCTTCCAGCTCATGTCCCGCCACCAGCCGGCGTCGATGTTGACGTACTCGTAGCCGTACGGCTTGAGCCTGGTGGCGAGGGCGTCGGCCTGCTTCATGACGTTCTTCTCGGTCAGATAGCTGTAGTCGCCGTCCGGGTTGAGCCCCGGATACCTGGACGACTGCATGCTCCAACTCGTCCAGCCCATGTACGGCCGGCCCGTCGGCGCCGGGACGGCGTCCGCGACCGGGGTGGCCGTGGCGGCGGGGGTGAGTGCCGCCAGGGCGGCGGTCAGGGACAGGACGAGCAGTGCTCTGCCGGTGCGGCGGGCACGGTGGGGGGACAACCGCATGACTGATGACCTCCGGGTCGGTGAAGGACGTACGGGCTTTGCGGGTGCGGGAACGGTCCGGTTGCGGGCGCGCCGGATCGCGCGTCCGGGGCGGTGAGCCGGAACGGGCGGGCCTCGGCGCTCCGCGCTACTGCTCCTTGGGCGTGTCCGATCTGATGAAGGACTGGATGGCGGTGGCCGCCGCTCCGCGCGCCCACTCCTCGAAGGGCAGCGGGCGCGTCCTGACGTCGCAGCGCGCGGCGGCACCGAAGGCGGAGGCGGCGAAGGTGTCCCTGATCCGCTCGGCGAACAGATCGTAGGCGGCGAGCCCTTCGCCGGAGATGATCACTCGTTCGGGTCCGAGCAGATTGACCACGGACGCGATGGCCCGCCCGATGGCCGCGCCCGCGCGTGCGTACACCTCGCGGGCCCCGGGGTCCCCGCGGTGCGCGAGTTCCAGGGCTTCGGCCGCGTCGGCCACGTCGATCCCGGTCTCCGCCCGTACGTCGCGCACGATCGCCGAGTCGGAGGCGATGGCCTCCACACAGCCCCGGTTGCCGCAGTGGCACCGCGGGCCCGCCGGATCGAGCGGGAGATGCCCGATCTCACCGGCGACACCGTGCGCGCCGGACACCACCCGGCCGCCCACGACAAGACCGCAGCCGATACCGGCCCCCACCGTCACCAGCGCGAAGTCGGACAGACCCACGCCCGCGCCGAACCACTGCTCGGCGACGGTGAGCGCGCGGACGTCGTTGTCGACGGTGACCGGCAGACCGACGGTCATGGCGGCGAGGTTGGCGAGCGGGACGTCCCGCCACTCGAGGAACGGCGAGTACCGCACCATGCCCTCCGCGCGGTCCACCTCGCCGGAGACGGCGATTCCCAGGCCCCTGACCGGTACCCCGAACCCTTCGGCATCGGTGAGCAGTTCGAGGACGAGGCCGCTCAGGGTGGCGAGAACGCCCCCGGGCCGCCGGTCGCCGAGCGGGATGTGGCGGGCGACCCTGATGCGGCAGCACAGATCCGTCAGTACGGCGATGATCTCGTCGCCTGTCACCTTGACGCCGATGAACAGCGCGCGATCGCCGTCGACCCGCACCGGGTTGGCGGGCCGGCCGAGCGCCCGCCTGTGCTCCTCGTCGACGTCCTCCAGCAGGTATCCCGTCTCGATCAGAGGCCGGACGGCCTTGGTCACCGCCGCGGGAGACAGGGCGGCCCGGCGTGCGATCTCCGCCCGGGTGAGCGGGCCGTGGGAGAGCACGATGGTGAAGATCTGGGCAGCGGCGGGCGTATGGGCCGGGAACGTCTCGGAGGGCCGGGATGCCTCGGGGAGCGAGGACGAGGGCGGGCGCATGGCCGGAACGTACGGTTCATTCTTTTCTGTTGTCAATAAAATAAGCACGATTGCTGTGAAGTCGCTGTCCCTCCCTCCTCCGCCGGGCTCACGTCAACGTTGCGGAACCTTCCGCACCCGACCGGCGGCGACGAGTTCCCTTACGAGGTCGCGCACCGCCTTGCTCCGGCGGCCGGGCCAGTACGTCACTGTCCAGTAGTCCCGGATCCGTCCGCCCACCTCGTCCGGATGGACGGGCGCGCTCTCGGCCGGGGTGCCGTCGCCGATGGTGAGGTTCTGATTGGCCTCGGCGTAGCAGCGGTACATCTCGTGCTCCACCCGGTCGCCGACGTTCGCCAGGCCCTTGGCAGTCACCTCGTACCCTTCGGTGCGGACGGCGTCCAGCAGTTCCGTGGTCAGGGTCGTCCGGTCGACGTCCGTGAAGACGTGGCCCATGACGTAGGAACCGCCTTCGGAACCCTTGCCGGACGCCGTGGTGAACTCGCGGAGGGCGAAGTTCCGGGTGACGTGGCCGGTCGTCGTGTGGCCCCAGACGGAGCCGGTGCGGCCCTCGGTGACGAGCGCGTCGCGGACCGTCGCCGCGAGGGACGACTTCCCGCCGGACCGCATCGTGCCCTTCACCCAGTCCTCACCTGCATCGGGTTCGCGCCCCGCGTTGCAGGAGTACAGGACGACCGTGACATCGGGTGCGAGCGCCGGAGCGATGGACTTGATGACGGACGCGGCTGTCGAGCTGGAGATCCGGCCGAGACCACACCAGTTGCTCGTGCCGTGGGCGAAGACGGCCAGCGTGCGGACGGTCGCCGCCGTCGCGGCTCCGGGCGGTGCCCCCGCATCGAGTCGCGCCCCCGGACCCGGGTCCGGGTTCGGCCCCGCAGTCGCCTTCCTCACCGCCCTGCCGAGCAGAGTGCCGAGTGCCGTGAGCGTCGCGGCCAGCGGGTGGTCGTCGTCCGACATGGCCTGCCCGAAAACCGTGTTCGCCGCAGTCGCCGCCTTGCCGCCGACGGCCAGCGCCTGCTCCCGGACCGCCCACCGCTGGGCGGCGTTACGGGCCTCTTCGGCCTGGTCGGGCATGGGTGCGTAGAACGCGACGGCGACTCCCGACGGGAAGTCCCTCAACAGCCGCTGCCCGAGCGTGACTTCCGGGTCGGCCACCGGCGCCGGGGCGGGTGCGCCGGCGTCCTGGCACTGGACGGCCCGCGCCGGGGCCGCCGACTGCTGGACCACGTGGGTGAGCTCATGGGCGAGCAGTGCCTGTCCGCCCGGTGTGTCCGGTGCGTACTGGCCGGCGCCGAAGACCACATGGTCGCCGACGGTGTACGCCCGGGCGTGGGCGTCGGCCGCGAGGACGCCCGCCTCTCCGTCGCTGTGCACCCGCACCCGGCCGAAGTCGAAGGCGAACCGCGCGCCCATCGACCGCTGCTGCGCCGGAGCGAGCGGAACTCCGGCCGATCGCGGGGTGAGAGCGTGCGCGTGCCGCCTCTCGGACTCCGGTACCGCGTGGAGCGCGGAAGGGCGGAAGTCCGGGCCGCCCGCGGTGGCAGCCACGTCGGCCTCGTGTTCGGCCCGGTCCAGTGACACCGACCGCACAGTCGCCTCCAAGGGGTCGGGGACCACGACGGTGTGGGGAGTCTGCGACCGCGCACCTGCGGCCGTCAACCTCCGGCCGCCCCCTCAACACGCTTCCACATCACATGAGTTCGGCGTTGACACCGGGGTGACGGACCAGTGACTGGCGCCCACCACCATGCG
The DNA here is from genome assembly GCF_036227485.1 of Streptomyces sp. NBC_01451. Lineage (NCBI taxonomy): Bacteria > Bacillati > Actinomycetota > Actinomycetes > Kitasatosporales > Streptomycetaceae > Streptomyces > Streptomyces sp. NBC_01451. The sequence goes on along the minus strand of NZ_CP109479.1, from coordinate 8,745,279 downwards.
AGCCACCGTACGGCGGTCCCATGCCGTCGGGTGAAGGAGGCCGAGGGCGCCATGACGACGCAATTCTCCTATCCCGGTGTGTACATCGAGGAGATCGAGAGCCCGGTGCGGCCCATCGCCGGTGCGGAGACATCCGTGACGGCGTTCGTGGGCGCGGCACTGACGGGGCCCTGGACGCCGACGGCCGTGGAGAGCTGGGCCGACTTCGAGGAACGGTTCGGCGGGCTGTGGGCGGACAGCGAACTGAGCTACTCCGTCTACCAGTTCTTCCTGAACGGCGGAAGCAGGGCGATCGTGATCCGTGTCGGTGACGCGGTGGCGTTCGCGGGGGTCGACCTGCAGAACGGGATCAAGCTCAAGGCGAAGGCGCCGGGCGCCGCGGGCAACGGCCTCAAGGCGACCGTGACGCTCGACGCCACGGACGCCAAGCGTTACACGCTGCTCATCTCCGCCGGGGGCACCTCGGAGTCGTACGACGTGACGATCGACCCCGCCCTGCGCAGCCGCTGGCTGGACCAGCAGTTGGCCACCTCGCAGCTCGTGGCGCCGGACACCGAGATCTTCGACAAGCTGCCGGACGCCGTCACGGACAAGGCGTTCGCCGACGGCAAGGACGGCGTCCTCAAACCCGAACACGTGCTGGGCGACGCCACGAAGGTGCCGCGCACGGGTCTCACGGCGCTGGCCGATGTCGAGATCTTCAACCTCCTCGTGATCCCTGCCCAGTTGGCCGAACCGGCGGGCACGGACGATCGCGACACCAAGTGGGCGCCGGTGATCGACGCCGCCGTCCGCCTGTGCGAGGAGCGACGGGCGATGCTGCTGCTGGATCCGCCGTTCGCCTGGGCGGACCCGGCGAAGGCGGTGAGCGGCGCCCGGGCCGGGATGCCGGTCACCGGGCTCGCCGGGCGCAACGCGGCCGTGTTCTTCCCGAGGATCCGGATCTCGAACCCGCTCGGCGGTGACGACCTGGAGGTCGGTCCGGCCGGCACGGTCGCCGGGGTGATCGCCCGCACCGACACCCGACGCGGGGTCTGGAAGGCTCCGGCCGGGACCGACGACGGCGGCCTGCTGGGGGTGCGTTCGCTCGGCTTCCGGCTGACCGACCAGCAGAACGGAGACCTCAACAAGCTGGGCGTGAACTGTCTGCGGACCTTCCCGGTCTACGGGAACGTGGTGTGGGGCTCGCGCACCTGCCGCGGCGGCGACGTCATGAGCGACCCCTGGAAGTACATTCCGGTCCGGCGGGTCGCCCTGCACATCGAGGAGTCGCTGTTCGTCGGCACCAAGTGGGTGGTGTTCGAGCCCAACGACGAGCCCTTGTGGTCCTCGATCCGGCTCAACATCGGCGCGTTCATGAACCGCCTCTTCCGGCAGGGCGCCTTCCAGGGGCGGACCGCGAAGGAGGCGTACTTCGTGCGCTGCGACGCGGGCAACAACCCGCAGGCCGACATCGACCTCGGCATCGTCACGATCGACGTCGGCTTCCAGCCGCTCCCGCCCGCCGAGTTCGTGCACATCCGTATCCAGCAGAAGCGCGACGACGCGACGGTCCAGGGGAGCTGAGATGGCGCAGTTCACGGTCAACGGAACCCGTCTGGACCCGTACAAGAACTTCAAGTTCCGGGTGAAGTGGGACAACCGGTATGTCGCCGGAGTGAGCAAGGTCAGCGCCCTCAAACGCACCACCGAGGTGGTGGAGCACCGCGACGGCGGCAACAACTCCAGTGCCGGCAAGTCGCCGGGCCGCACCAAGTACGAGCCGATCACCCTGGAGCGCGGGGTCACCCATGACCCGGAGTTCGAGCTGTGGGCGAACAAGGTGTGGAACTACGCCAACGCCCAGGCCGCGCCGGACCAGCGGGACCGCGAGGTCTCCCTTGCCGGGTTCCGCAAGGACCTGGTGATCGAGGTCTACAACGAGGCGGGCCAGAAGGTGCTGGCCTATCAGGTGTTCCGCTGCTGGGTGTCGGAGTACCAGGCACTGCCCGACCTGGACGCCAACGCCAACGCGGTCGCCATCCAGCAGCTGAAGCTGGAGAACGAGGGCTGGATACGGGACGTGAGCGTCACGGAGCCCAGCGAGCCCAATTTCTGACGGTACGTCAACATCCTTACCGGGAGAGGCGGGTGGCGGGATGAGTGCGGTGAGCGCCGGCGAGCTGCTTGACGCCTGGGAGGCGGGCTGGGGCCGCGATCCGCTGCGGCGCGGTCTGGCCCTGCTCGGCGCCGCCCGGCGCACCGCACCGGACGCCGTCGCCGACATGCCCGTGGGCCGGCGGGACCGGACCCTGTTCGCCTTGCGCGCGGCGCTGTTCGGCACCGCGGTGGACGCGGTGTCCCGCTGCCCCGAATGCGACACGGAGGTCGAAGTCTCCTTCGACCAGCAGGAGTTGCTTGCCCAGCTGGGACAGGCGCGCCCGGCGGCCGACGACGCGGTGACCGTGCGGGAGGGCGGCCGGGAAGTCCGGGTGCGCATGCCCACGAGCGCGGATCTGGCCGCCGTCCTCGACACCGGCGACCCGGCTCCCGAGGAGGCGCTCGTACGCCGCTGCGCTCCCGCCGGGGAACCGGTGCCGGCCGCCGACACGGTCGCCGAGGCGTGGGCGGCGGCCGATCCGCTGGTCGACGTGCGGCTCGGGGTCCGCTGCCCAGGCTGCGGCCTCGCCTGGGAGGAACCCTTCGACATCGTCGGATACCTGTGGGCGGAGCTGGACGCCTGGGGCCGGCGGACCCTGCTGGAGGTGCACGAGCTGGCGCGTGCGTACGGGTGGACGGAGGCGCAGACCCTGGCGCTGAGCCCGTGGCGTCGGCAGTGCTACCTCGGGCTGGTGGGCACATGACCGGCCCCCTGGCACGCCTCGTCGGCCGCAGCCGCTCCCCCGTGGCCGGCCTGCGCCCGCGCCCCGCCTCCCGCTACGAACGGCGGTCCCCCGCGGCCGGCCCACCGGTCCTCGACGGCGATCTCGAAGGCCACGCCGACGGCGACCTCGACGGCAGCGCGCCCCGTCCGGTCACCGAGCCGCCCCAGGCCGCGGAGCCCGCCGTACCCCGGCCCGACCTCACGGTGCGCGCACCCCGCACCGCCGAGCCCGGCGGCACCGGGCCCGGCGCCGCCGGCCTGCCGAGCCCCGACCGGCCCACCCGCGCCTTGTCCGCCGTACCGGCCCCTCCCGTCGCACGAGAGGGCGCGCCCGTGCGAAGTGACGGGCCGTCGCAGCCACCGGCCCTCCCGGTGCGCGTCGAGGCAACCGTGTCTCCGGCGGCCTCCCGGCAGACCGCACCCGAGCCGGGCCGGGCCGCTCCGGACCCGCGTACGAACCTCGTGCGGGACCCCGCGGACGAGCCCCCGCCGCCCACCCCACAGCTCCCTCGTGACGGTGCCCGGCGCACGCCCGACGTCCTCGGCCGGCCGCTCCTTCACGCGCACGCCCGGCTGCCCGCGCTCACGGCCGACCTGGCGTCGTCCACGGCTTCGGAGGCGGATCCGGTGGTCGTGGTCGAGGTGTCCATCGGGCGGCTGGACGTGCGCACGCCGCCCTCCCCGGCACCTTCTCGGGCGGCGGCACGGCCACCGGCCGTGCGGGCCGACCACGCCAGGGCACTGGAGAACTACCTGCGCCGCCGCGCCGAGGGGGAGCTGGGATGAGCAACTCCCTTGCCGTCGCCGCCGTGACCGCCACCCTGCGGGCACGGCTGTTCACCCGGCTCGGCGGTCCCCGGGTCACTGTCGCCCCGCCCAACAAGGCGCCCGACGCGGCGACCGGCGACCATGTGAACCTGTTCCTGTACCGGGCGGACCTCAACCCGGCCTTCCGCAACGCCGATCCGCCCGGCTGGCAGCCCGGCGAGTCACCGCGACCGGTGCTGCCGCTGGTGCTGCACTATCTGCTCGCCGCGTACAGCGACGACGAGGGCAAGGCGCACGAAATGCTCGGCGCCTCGATGCTGGCGCTGCACGACGCCCCGGTGCTGTCGGCGGACGAGATCCGGGCGGCGACGGCGACGGCCCTGCCGGGCAGTGATCTGCACCTGCAGCCCGAGCGCGTGAAGATCAGTCAGGAGACGCTGAGCCAGGACGACATCGCCAAGATGTGGACGGCGTTCGGGACACCGTTCCGGATGTCGTCCGCGTACCAGGTGACGGCCGTCCTCATCGACAGCGCGTTGCCCGGTGCCGCGCCCCTGCCCGTGCTGCGCCGGGGCACCGACGGCCGAGGGCCGCTCGCCCGGCCCGGCACGGGCTCGCCCGCGCTGCTCGGGATCCGCTACGCCGTGCCGGGGCAGACCGGCGCCCTGCCGGGCGAGCAGGTCACGCTGCTGGTGGAGCATCTGCCGGCCGTCTCCCTGACCGCTCGGCTTGAGCACCTGCGCGTGCCGCAGAGCGTGAGCGTCTCCCTGCCGGCCCCCGCCGCAGGGGATTCCGAGGTGGAGCTCGCACTGCCCGCCACGGGTCTGCCCGCCGGGCCGTGGGCAGTGGACCTGGGACCCCAGGGGGGCGGCTACCCCCGAACCAACGAACTCGTACTGGGCGTCGCACCGGAGGTCGACGCGCTCGCCACCGCACCGGCGGGTGGCACGCCGACGCGCACGAGGGTGACCGTGACGGCCGCTCAGGCGGTGCTCCCCGGACAGCAGGCCACGGTCCTGGTCGGGGCACGGCAACTGACCGTGGGCCTGCTGACCGCAGCCACCACGTCGGTCTCGGTCACCGCGGTCCTGCCGTCCGGGCAGACCCGGGTGCGGCTGCGGGTGGACGGCGTCGACAGCGAGATCGTCGACCGGGCGCGCGGCACGTTCCGGACCGGGCCGACGGTGGAGGTGACGATCCCGTGAGCCTCGGCGTCCCGGCCGACCTCCGCTGGGAGGAGGCCAACAACCGTTACCTTAAAGCCTCGTTGGCCTGGCTGCGGGCCCGGCTTGAGGCGGTGTCCCGGCTCGCGCCGGACGATACGCGCACTCCCCCGCCGGAGGCCGGTACCCGGCGGACCCGGCGGGGACGTCCGCCCGAACTGCCCCCCGCGGCCGCGGACACACGGGCCGCGGACGCCCTGGACCGCCTCGCCGCCGCACGGGAGGAGACCGCCGCCCCCTCGGACCTGGCGCCGCCCGCTCTGGTGCAGCTCGCGGAGCGGTTCGGACTGACCGACTTCGAGCGCGACGTGCTCCTCCTGGTCGTGGCCCCCGCCGTCGACCCGGGGGTCGGCGCCGCGATCGCCGCCGCGCACGCCGACCCGCAGGCCGGCGCTCCGACATTCGCGCTCGCCCTACAACTCTTCGACGACGCCCGCTGGGACGTCCTGTCGCCGCTGCGCCCGCTGCGCCGCTGGCAACTCGTCCAGGTCGCGTCCTCGCCCACCCAGCCGCTGCTCACGGCGCCGCTGGGGCCTGACGACCGGATCGCCAACCTGGTGCGCGGCCTCAACCACCTCGACGAACGGCTCACTTCGGTGCTCGAACCGGTCGCCGACCCGGCCGTCGGGATCACCTCGCCCGCCTCGGTCCGGCACGCCGAGGACGCGGTGGTGACGGCCGTGCTCGCCGACACACCCGACGGCCGGTTCCCCGTCGTGCATCTCGTCGGCGGCGACGCCGACAGCGCCGCGCTCGTAGCGGTCCGGGCGTTCGCGCGGCTGAGGCGCGAGCTGTACCGGCTGCGGGCGGAGCTGCTGGTGCGGGGCGGGCAAGGCCGGCAGGACCCGGACACGGTGGCGCTGCTGTGGCACCGGGAGAGCCTGCTGCTGCCGGTCGCGCTGCTGGTGGACGGCACCGACGCCGACCCGGGCGACCCGGCCCTGGCCACGGCAGTACGGCGCCTGCTGTCCCGCGGTGGCGGGCCCGCCGTGCTGGCGGCGCGTCAGGTGTGGCCGGTGGACGGGCGGGCCACGGCGGTCGTCGACGTCGACGTGCCGCCACCGGACGAGCAGCGCGCGCTGTGGGCGGCGGCCACCGGTCTGGAGCCCGACGGGGCGCCGGCCGAGCTGGCGGGGCAGTTCCGGCTGGGCCTGCCCGCGCTGCACCGGGTGGCCACCGCCCACCGGCCCGGTGCCGGCTCCGCCGAGGAGGCCGGTGTCCGGTTGTGGGCCGCGTGCCGGGATGTCGCCCGGCCCCGCCTGGAGTCGCTGGCGCAGCGCGTCGTGCCCCGCGCGTGCTGGGCGGACCTGGTGCTTCCGGAGCGGCAGATGGACGTACTGCGGAGGATGGCCGGCCAGGTGCGGGACGGCGCCACCGTGTTCGGGGACTGGGGCTTCGGCGGGCGGACGAACCGGGGGCAGGGCGTGACCGCGCTGTTCTCCGGTCCGAGCGGCACCGGCAAGACGTTCGCGTCCGAGGTGCTCGCCCATGAACTCGGCCTGGATCTCTACCGCGTCGACCTGTCCGCCGTGGTGAACAAGTACATCGGGGAGACCGAGAAGAATCTGCGCCAGGTGTTCGACGCCGCCGAGTCCGGGGGCTCGCTGCTGCTGTTCGACGAGGCCGACGCGCTGTTCGGGCGGCGCAGCGAGGTCCAGGACAGTCACGACCGGTACGCCAACATCGAGGTCAGCTATCTCCTTCAGCGCATGGAGGCCTACCGGGGGGTCGCCGTGCTGGCCACCAACCTGCGGGCGGCGCTGGATCCGGCGTTCCTGCGGCGGCTGCGGTTCGTCGTGGAGTTCCCGGTGCCCGGCGAGGAGGAGCGGCGCGCGCTGTGGGCGGCGGCCTTCCCGGACTCCGTGCCGCTCGCCGACGACCTCGACCTCGGGCGGCTGGCCGGCCTTCCGACGACCGGCGCGGCCATCCAGGCGATCGCGCTCGGTGCCGCCTTCCTGGCCGCGTCCTCCGGGCGACCCGTCGACACCGCGATGCTCCTCTCGGCCGCCGACGCGGAGTTCCGGAAGCTGGACCTGCCCCTGCCGGTGCTCACCGGGGAGGCGTCATGACGGTGCGGCGGATCGCGGTGCGCATCGACCGCGTGGTGCTCGACGCGGGCGTGGCCGAGGGCCGTTCGGTGGCCGAGATCGCCGAGGTGCTGGGCTCGGCACTGCGGGAGGGGCTCGTGGTACGGCAGGGTGTCGTGGCACCGGCCGTCACCCGCACGTCCTTCGAACGGCTGCGGGTGACGAGCGGGGGCGGCGGGCTCGACGCCGTCGCACAGGCTGCGTCGGAGGCCGTCGGGCGCGCGGTGGCGGATGCGGCGGGGTCCGGGCCCACGATCGCCGCCGGTTCCGCCCGCGGCACGGCGCGGGGCGGTGACCCGCGATGACCTCGTCCTTCCCGCCCGGTACCCCGGTCGTCCCCCGCGGAGCGATCGTGCTCCTCGACCCAGCCACCGGAGCCGTCCTCCGCGTGATCGCCCTGCAGTACAACCCGGACACCCTCACCCGCACCCTCCAGCCGCAGGGCGTCGGCGCGGAGGCCGGGGAGCGCAGTGAGGCGCTGCGGCTCAAGGGGCCCGCGCACGAGACGGTGAAGGTCGACGTCGAGCTGAACGCCACCGACCAGTTGGAGGACCCCTCCGCCACGGACGCGGACGCCGTGGCACGGCACGGCCTGCTGCCGGTACTGGCCGCGCTGGACCTGCTGGTCAACCCGACAGCGCGGGCGCTGCTCGACCAGGACGCCGCGGCCCGCTCGGGGGCGTTCGAGATCGCGCCGGTGGAAGCGCCGCTGACGGTGTTCGTGTGGAGCCGTGACCGTGTGGTGCCGGTGCGGATCACGGAGTTCACGGTCACGGAGGAGGCGTTCGACTCCCGGCTGCACCCGATCCGGGCCAAGGTCTCCCTCGGCCTGCGCATCCTCACCGTCGACGACCTGGGCTTCGGCCACCGCGGCGGCGCCCTGTTCCTCGCCCACCAGCGGCGCCGCGAGCAGCTCGCGGCCCTGCACCGCTCGGCCGGCCCGGCCACGGCGGTCCTCGGCACGCCACCGGGAGGCGGCTGATGTTCACCCCCGCGAGCCGCTACCACGGCGTCGAGGTCGCCCGGTACGAACCGCCGGACGGCGGCGACCCGATTCCGTACGTCCGCCGCAGACTGCTGCCCGACCCGGCCGCCCTCGCACCGGCCGGGTTCCACACGGTGGCTGAGGGCGACCGGCTGGACCGGATCGCCGCCGCCGCGTTCGGGGACCCGGAGCTGTTCTGGCGGATCGCTGACGCCAACCCCGTACTGGATCCTGCCGAGTTGACGGACCGCTCCGGCCGCCGTCTGCTGATCGCCCTGTCCGCCGCGGCCACCGGGAGCACCCGTGCCTTCTGAGATGCTGCTGGCTCTGCGGCTCGGCCCGGTGCTCGCCGAGCCAGTGCCGCGCGAGGTCGCCGACGCCCTGCTGTCGGTCCAGGTCACCGAGGGGCTCGGCCGGTCCGGCGGCTTCCAGCTGGAGTTCGCGACCGCCAAACGCTCCCTGCTGTTCGCCGAGTTGCTGCCGCAGGGCGCCCTGGACCCACCCGCCCGGGCACAGATCGTGCTCACCGTGCGCGGGCGGTCGACCGTGCTGATGGACGGCGTCGTCACCCGCCACGAGCTCGCCCCGTCCGCCGAGCCGGGCCAGGCGAAACTGACCCTCACCGGCGAGGACGTCTCCCGGATGATGGACGTGATCGACCTCAGCGGCGTCAAGTACCCCGGCCTGCCCCCGGAGGGGCGGGTCGCGGTGATCGTCGCCAAGTACACGACGTACGGGCTGGTCCCGGCGATCGCGCCGAGCGTGTTCATGGTGGCGCCCAACCCGCTCCAGGAGGTGCCCAGTCACCAGGGCACCGACCTCGCCTACGTCAGACAGCTGGCCGCGCAGGCCGGATACCAGTTCTTCGTGGCGCCCGGGCCCCTGCCGGGCGTGAACATCGCCCACTGGGAACCGCCGAACAAGCTGGGGCTGCCGCAGGAGCCGCTGCTGGTGAACTGCGACGCGGCGAGCAACGTCGAGAGTCTGTCGTTCTCCTTCGACGGTTTCTCCGCCACCCAGTACGTCGTGCTGATCCAGAACCCGGAGACCGGGTTACCGGTACCGGTGCCCGTTCCGGACGTCACCCCGCTCTCTCCGCCCATGGGCCGGCGCAGGCCGCTGCCGCTCAAGGTGGAACCGATCCGCGGGCCGGCCAAGCTGACCCCGCCGCAGGCCGCGGGGGTGGCCCTGGCCCGGGCCGCGGACAGCTTCGAGGTGATCTCCGGGCAGGGCAGCCTCGACGTGCTGCGCTACGGACAGCCGCTGCGTGCCCGGCGGCCGGTGCCGGTGCACGGCGCGGGCCGGGCGTACGACGGGACGTACTACGTCAAGAGCGTCACGCACTCCATCAGACGCGGCGCCTACACCCAGCAGTTCACCCTGACCCGCAACGCCTTCGGGCCACTGTGAGCCGGACGGCAGAGGACACGGCGCGAGGAGACGAGACGTCATGACGAACATTCACGACATCGGCCACGTGGAGTCGCCGGGCTTCTTCAGCCCCGCGCAGCGCGAGGACGCCGAGCCGCCGGGCGTGCGGCGCTTCTACGGCAAATACCGGGGCTCGGTGGTCGACAACGTCGATCCACTGGGCAGGGGCCGGCTGCTGGTGAGCGTGCCGGACGTGTTCGGGCTGTTCCCGACGAGCTGGGCGATGCCGTGCGTACCGCTCGCCGGGCTGCGGTCCGGGATGTTCGTCGTGCCGCCCCAACGGGCCGGCGTGTGGGTGGAGTTCGAGGGCGGCAACCCCGACCACCCGATCTGGACGGGCTTCTTCTGGGGCAGCCGCGCCGAGGCCCCGGCCACGGCCGGCACGCTCGTCCCCGGCTCCCCGGTGTTCGTCGTGGAGAGTGCGGGCAGGAGCAAGGTCGCCGTCAGCGACTCGCCCGTCGCTCCCATGAAGGGCGGCGGGGTGCTGCTTCAGTCGCCGTCCGCGTCGATCACCGTGGACAGCGCGGGCGTGACCATCACCGCGGCGAACATCAACCTGGTCGGCCTGGTGAACATCAACAACGGCGCGCTCGTCGTGAAGACGGCGTGAGGAGGCCGCCATGCCGGGATTCGCCCTCACCACGGCCGCCGCGCTGACCTGCGCGCATCAGGGGCAGGTCACGCTGACGCCCGGTCAGCAGCAGGTACTGGCCGGGGGTGCGCCGGTGGTGACGACGGCCGACGTGAACGTGGTCGCCCCCTCCTGTGTCCTGTCGTCCGCACAGCCTCCCAGCCCCTGTGTGAAGGTCGACTTCGGCCCGGCAGCGTCGACCCACGTCCTCGTGCGGGGCCGCCCGCTCGTGGTGCAGCCCGCCGGACCGGGCACGGGCCTGGGGCAGTCCGCCGCCCAGGCACCGCAGGGGCCGCCCGTGGTGTCGACGGTCCAGCAGCGGGTGGTGGCCACATGAGCGCGCACCCGGACGTGACGAGGACGCACCTCGACTTCCCCTTCCACGTCGACACGCGCGGCCGGTCGGCCGGCACGAGCGACGAGGACCATGTCCGCGACCTGATCGAGCAGTTGCTGTTCACCGTGCCGGGCGAGCGTGTGAACCGGCCGGACTTCGGCTCCGGAGCGCTCCAGCTGGTGTTCGCGCCGGGCGGCCAGGAGCTGGCCGCAGCGGTGGAGTACTCCCTCCAGGCCTCGCTGCAGCGCTGGTTGAGCGAGGTGATCCAGGTCGAGCGGGTCGAGGTGGAGTCCGAGGAGGCGGAGCTGCGGATCACCGTCGGCTATGTGCTGCTCGCGACGGGCGAACCGGGCACGGCCGTGGTGGAACGGGGGACGGGAACGTGACGGGTACACCCGATGTGCACCCCTGTCTGCCCGGTGAGCGGGCGGACCGGGCCCGCGAGAACGGGTTCGGCGCGGTGGTCGCCGTGGACGTCGACGCGCCCGCCCGCACCCTGCGCGTGCTGCTGCTCGGCCAGGCACCCGATCCGCTGCCGGGCGCCGGATGCGTGCGCGTCGAGGGACCGGGGCGCGCGGTGCGTGTCGTGAGCGTACGGGTAGAGGGCTCGCCGCCACCGACCCGGCGGGCCACACTGCTCGTCACCGTGGACCGGCTCGGCGACCGCTCGCCGTACACGCTCCGTCTGGTCGACCCGGACCGGCCGGGCGCTCCGTTCCCCGGCTTCGATCCCCGGCACAGCCGCGCGGAGTTCACCTTCACGGCGGACTGCGCCGAGGAGGCCGACTGCGCTCCCGAGGCCGACCGCCCGGCCCCGGCGGGACCCGTGCCCGCCCTGGACCACCTGGCCAAGGACTACGCGAGCTTCCGCCGGCTGATCCTCGACCGGCTCTCCCTCGTCTCGCCCGCCTGGGCCGACCGGGAGGTCCCGGACCTCGGCGTCACCCTCGTCGAGCTCCTCGCCCATGTCGGCGACCGGCTCTCCTACCGGCAGGACGCGGTCGCCACCGAGGCGTACCTGCACACCGCGCGCCTGCGCACCTCGGTCCGCCGTCATCTGCGACTGGTCGACCACCGCCTGCACGAGGGCTGCAACGCCCGTACCTGGGTACATCTGGCGGCCGAGGAGCCGGCGGTGCTGCGCGCCGACACGTACTGGTTCGCCACCGCGCTGCCCGACGCCGGCCCACTCGTCTCCGCGGCCCGACTGCGCGGCAGCACAGCACACTTCGAGCGGTACGAGCCCGTGGTCGCCGCCGATCTGGTGCTGCGCCCCGCTCACAACGGGATCCGGTTGTGGACCTGGGACGGCGAGGAGTGCTGCCTGCCCGCCGGGACGACGTCCGCGACCCTGGTCGACCCGGGCACCGGCAGCAAGCGCGCGCTGGAGCTGGCGCCCGGTGACGTGCTCGTCCTGGAGGAGGTACGCGGTCCGGTCACCGGCGTCCCCGGCGACGCCGATCCGCGCCACCGGCAGGCGGTGCGGCTGACGGAGACGGAGGAGATCACGGACCCGGTGCACGGGCAGCGGCTCCTGCGCGTGGCCTGGGCCGAGGAGGACGCGTTGGCCTTCCCGCTCGTTCTGGCCACCGTGGGCGGCGAGGGGTGCTGTCTGTTCGAGGACGTCGGCGTGGCCCACGGCAACATCGTGCTGGTCGACCACGGCAGCAGCGGCACACCTCCCCTCCGCCTCACCGCGCCCGCCACGGCCACGCGCCCGGCGGGCTGCGACGGCCCGGGCCGGCCCCGGCAGCCGGCCGAAGTGCCCCTGCGGTGGCTGCCCCGCCTGGACGCCGGTCCGCTCACCCGGCGCTCGCCCCACCCCGATCCGGCGCGCACGGCGACCGCGCAGGTACGGGCGCTGGAGGCCATCCCCGCACGGGCGGCGGAGGCGGTCGCGGACCTGTACCGGCGGGCGGGTGATCCGCTCACCGATGCCGACCTCGCCCTGGCCCGCACGCTGTGGGGTGCGCGCGCGGTGGCCGACGCCGGGCTGGAGACGGCACGCGACGCCGCACGGCGGAGGGCGGCGCTCGCACTGCTGCGGTCCCGCTCCGCCGCCCTGCTGGCCCGCCGCACCGCACGCCTTGCGCGGCTCGCCGCGCGCGCCCGCTCCGGCACCCCGCTCGACACCGACACCGCCGCCGAGGTCGCCGCGAGCTGGGGTGCCGCCCTGGCCGCCGGGCTCGACCCGGACGACCCGCGGGCCGCCGGGCCCGCCTCGGCCGCCCTCACCCAGGATCCGCGGGCCGCGCTCCCCCAGCTGACACTGACATCGGCCGCCGAGCACTGGGAAGTGCGGGCCGACCTGCTCGACAGCGGTGGCGACGACCCGCACGTCGTGGTCGAGGACGAGGACGACGGCACGGCCCGACTGCGTTTCGGCGACGGGCGGCTGGGGCGGGCGGTGACCGGCGGGCAGGCCTTCTCGGCGGCCGTGCGCGTCGGCAACGGCCCTGCGGGCAACGCCGGTTCGGACACGGTGGTGCATGTGGTGGTCTGCGCGCCGACCGACGCGCGCATCACCGCCGTACGCAATCCACTGCCCGCCACGGGCGGCATCGCGCCCGAACTCGTCGCCGACGCACGGCTGTTCGGCCCCACGCAGTACCGGCACCGGCTGGAGCGGGCGGTCACCGCCGACGACTACAGCGCGCTGGCGGGCGAGGTGGCCGGAGTGCAGCGGGCGGCCACCGACCTCGCGTGGAACGGGAGTTGGTACGAGGCCGACGTGGCGGTCGACGCGCTGGGCCGCGCCGATGCCCCGGCGGCGCTGCTGGAGGCCGTGCGCGACCGGCTCGAACGCGGCCGACGGATCGGTCACGATCTGCGGGTGGACGCGCCACGCACGGTCGCGGTGGACGTGGGGCTGCGGCTGTGCCTCGCGCCGGACGCGCGGCGGGCCGCCGTGGAGCGGGCGGTGCGCGCCCGGCTCGGCAACGGCATCGGGGGCCTGTTCCACCCCGACCGGCTGACCTTCGACAGCGATCTCCACGCGGGGCGGCTGGTCGCCGAGGCGATGGCGGTGCCGGGTGTGGTGGCGGCGTCGGTGGAGCGGCTGGGCCGTGCCGAGACGGCCGTACCGCTCGTGCCGGACGGCGGGGTGCTGGCCTTCGGGCCGTTGGAGATCCCGGCGGGCGGGGCGGATCCCGCGGGGCCCGGCGCCGGGGTGTTGCGGATCGATCTGGCAGGAGGACGGTGAACGCCCATGTGCGCCACGGGTGAGGGCAGGTGCCACTGCACGGCCGGGGCCACGACCCCACTGCCGACGGACAACCCGCCCGGCGCGGCGAGGCTGCGCGCCCGGGCCGGCACCCACGCCGCGTTCCTCGCGGCGATGACCCGGGCCCTGGCCGACTCCGCGCACCCCGAACTGGCCGGGCTCAGCACCCGGGACCCCGCCGACCCCGCGCTGGCCCTGCTGGACGCGTGGGCCTGCGTCGGCGACGTCCTCACCTTCTATCAGGAGCGCATCGCCGACGAGGGCTACCTCGGGACCGCCACCGAACGCCGGTCGCTGGTCGAGCTGGGCCGCCTCGTCGGGTACCGGCCGAGGCCGGGCCTGGCGGCGGACGGGTGGCTCGCCTACACCCTGGACCCCGACCCGGCCGACATGGAGGTCACGGTCCCCGCCGGGTCCCAGGTGCAGAGCGTGCCGGATCCGGGGGCGCAGCCCGTGGTGTTCGAGACGGCGGAGGAGCTGGTGGCGCGGCCCTCGTGGGGGGCGCTTCGGGTGCGGACGCGGCGGCCGATGCCGATGACACGGGAGTGCGCGCTGGGGCTGCGGGTCGTGTACGTGGAGGGGGTGAGCACCGGGGTCGCGCCGAACGACCGGCTGCTGTTCCACTTCGACGACCGCAGACAGCCGACGTTGCGGATCGTGGAGTCCGTCCACGCCGACGCCGTGGCGGGCACGACCGCCGTCGGTCTGGTGCGGATCTCCGACAAGTTCGAGACGGAGTGCCGGGCGAGCGTCGGGAGGACGGGGAGCCCCGCGTTCGTACGGCTCGACGTGCTGCGGGTCAGGGCCGCGCCGTTCGGCACCACCGCCCCGATGAAGCTCAAGTCCACCGGCAACACGGGAGCCACCGCCACAGCGGTCCCGGAGTTCGAGGAATGGCCGTTGGACCCCGCCCTCTACAGAGTGGGGCCGAGTGCCGAGGAGGAGCGGCGTCGGCTCTGGCTGGACGGGGACCATCCGCGGATCCTGCCGGGCAGCTGGATCGTCATCGAGTCGGCGGACGGCTGGGGCACGCCGTTCCGGGCCACCGGTGTCCGCAGCCGCGGCCTCGCGCGATACGGCATCACGGGCAAGGTCACCGTCCTCGATCTGCCGACACCGTGGTACGAAAACCCGGTTGAGGTTGAGGTTCCGCTGCTGAGTCTGCACCGGGACCTCACCGTCCACGCCCAGGCCGAGCCCCTCACCCTCGCCGACGGCCCCTTCACCGACGGGCTCAAGGGATCCGCCGTCGACCTGGACCGGGTGATCACCGCCCCGCCCCCGTCCCGCGCCGTCCTGATCAGCGGCACCCCCGTCGACGCCACCGAACCCACCGGCGAGATCGCCCACGTCCTGGCCGCCCGCACGGTCACCGACCCCAACCGGCCGGGCGCCACCCCGTACACCGTCCTCGAACTGGCCGCCGGGCTGCGCCACACCTACCGCCGCGACACGGTCACCGTGTGGGGCAACGTCGTACCCGGCACACACGGCGAGACCAAGGAGGAGCCGGCGCTCGGCAGCGGCGACGCGTCCCGGCCGAACCAGAGCTTCACTCTGGCCGCGCGCCCGCTCACCCACGTGGCGGCGCCCGACTCCGACGGCGGACAGGCCGAACTCACCGTCCGGGTCGGCGGGTCGGCGTGGTCCGAGACGGACGAGATCGCCCGCGCCGCCCCCGCCGAGCACGCGTACGAGCTGCGTACGGACGACACCGGCACCGCCACCGTCGTCTTCGGGGACGGCCTCCGGGGGGCCCGGCTGCCCACCGGCACGGCCGACATCGCGGCCCGCTACCGGGTCGGTCTCGGGCGCGCGGGCAATCTGCGGTCCGGGCAGCTGAGCCAGTTGCGCGCCAAGCCCCTCGGGATCAACGCCGTCGTCAATCCGCTGCCCACCGGCGGCGGCACCGACGCCGACACCGACGCGGCGCTGCGCGGCCGGGCACCGCTGCCGACGCTGGCGATGGACCGCCTGGTCGGCCTGCGCGACTACGCCGACTTCACGCTGGCCCGGGCCGGCATCGGCCGCGCGGTGGCCGCCCGGCTGACCGTCAACGGCCGCGAACTCGTACACGTCACCGTGGCCGGTGTCGACGACGCCGAACTCGACCCGGACGCGGCCGTCGTCACCTCCCTGCTCACCGCGTTCCGCCGCTACGGCGACCCGGGAGTGCCGACCGCCGTCGCGCCCCGCACCCGGTGGAACCTCGTCCTCCAGGCCCGCATCGGCATCGCCCCCGACCGCTCCGCCACCCTGCTGGAGCCGCGCGTCCGGGCCGAGTTCGAGCGCGTCTTCTCGTTCGGCGCACGGGAGTTGGGCCAGAGCGCGTACGTGGCGGAGGCCGTGGCCGCCCTTCAGGGGGTGCCGGGGGTGGTCTTCGTGGACGTACGACGCTTCGGCGCGACCCTGGGGAGGACACCGGCCGACGCGGCCGAGGTCACGGGGGTCGCGCAGCGCGTCCTGGCGAGCCCGGCCCGCGTCGAGGCCGGAGCGGCGCCGCCGACGGAGATCGTCCGTCCCGCGGATCTCGTCGTCGCCGCACCGGGCCTCGCGAGCTTCGTCGTACTGAACCTGGAGGTGGCCCGATGAGCAGCCCGCCCCCCGACCGTCTCTACGACCTGCTGCCCGCGGTCCACCGCGGCCGCGACGAGGAACAGGGCTTCCCGCTGCGGGCGTTGCTGCGGATCGTCGAGGAACAGGTCCGGGTGATCGAGGACGACCTGGACACCTGGTACGCCAACTGGTTCGTGGAGACGTGC
Organism: Streptomyces sp. NBC_01451; assembly: GCF_036227485.1. NCBI lineage: Bacteria > Bacillati > Actinomycetota > Actinomycetes > Kitasatosporales > Streptomycetaceae > Streptomyces > Streptomyces sp. NBC_01451. The sequence goes on along the minus strand of NZ_CP109479.1, from coordinate 8,728,969 downwards.
GAGGACTGGGTGGTGCCGTACATCGGCGCCCTGGTCGGCATCCGCCCGCCGCCGCCCGGCAGTTCATCCGGCGCGGTCCGTGCGCTGTCGCCGCGCCGGGACGTGGCGGACGCTGTCGCGAACCGGCGCCGCAAGGGCGGTGCGGCGGCGCTGGAAGCCGTCGCCCTGGACAGTTCCGGCTGGCCCGCCCGGGCCGTCGAGCTGTACCGGCACCTGGTCCGCGCCCAGCACCTGCGACACGTACGGCCCGACCGCCCCGCCACCTTCGCCGTGCGCGACCCGCTGGCCTGCGCCCGGCTCGGCGGCCCCTTCGACGACGCGCCGCACCTCGTCGACGTACGGCGGCCGAACAGCGCGCAGACCCGCGGGCTGCACGGCATCCCGGGTCTGGCCCTGTTCGTCTGGCGGCTGCGGGCCTTCCCGGTGACCCGGGCGCCGGCGTTCTGCGTCGACCAGCGCTACAGCCGCTACCTCGTCAACGTCCTCGGTATCGACACCCGGTTGTTCGCCCCGGCACCGCAAGGCCCGGCGCCCGCACGGGTGTCGGGCCCCGGCGACGTGCCCCATCCGCTGGGACGGGAGGAGTTCGAGGCCGCCGTCACCGAGTACTACGGCCCCGGCAGAAGCCTTCAGATCTGGCGGGACGCCCCCGACAACCCCGTACCGGCGGAACAGATCGTCGTCGCCGACCTCACCGGCTGGCGCTACCGGCCGCGCCCCGGGCAGGTCGTGGTCGATCCGGTGCTAGGCCGGATCGCCTTCCCGGCGGACGAGGCCCCGGAGGACGGGGTGTGGGTGAGCTGGCACTACGGTTTCGCCGACGCGATGGGCGGTGGCGCGTACCGGCGCCCGGTCTCCCCGGTCGGCGAGCGCAGGCTGTACGCCGTCGGCGGCGAGGACGGTCTGGGCTCCGTCACGGCCGCGCTGCGGCAGTGGAGGGCGGACAGGACGGCGGACCCGTCCCTGCACGACGCGCTGATCGAGATCCGCGACTCGGCCGACTACACGGAGGCATTGCGGATCGACCTGGACGAGGAGGACCGGCTGGAGATACGCGCCGCACGTGGTGAACGCCCGGTCGTCCGCCTGCTCAACCAGAAGGCCAACCGCTTCGACGCGCTCACCGTACGGGCGACCGCGAAGAAACCCCCGCCCGGCACGGCCGCCGACTGCCCGCCACCGGCCGCCCGCCGCCCGCGACTGGTCCTGGACGGCCTCGTGGTCACCGGCCGCAGCCTGGACGTGGTCGGCCAGATCGGCGAAGTGGTCGTCCGCCACTGCACGTTCGTCCCCGGCTGGGAACTGGAGCACGACTGCCGCCCCCGCTGGGGCACCGAGCCGTCCGTCGAACTACGCCGCACCACGGCCCGGCTGCGCGTGGAGCACTCGATCGTCGGCACGATCGTGGTGGACCAGGACGAGACGAAGGGCGACCCGCTGACCGTCGAGATCCTGGACTCGGTCGTCGACGCCACATCCCACGACCTCCCCGCCGTGACGGCCCCCGAGGACCGCTTCGCCCACGCCGAACTGACCATGCGCCGCTGCACGGTCCTGGGCGGCATCCGTGCCCACGCCCTCGCCCTCGGCGAGAACAGCATCGTCACGGGCTGCCTGCACACCCTCCGCCGCGACACGGGCTGCCTTCGCTACTCGTACGCCCCGGTCGCGCACCCTGGCCCACCCCGCTACCGCTGCGTGCCGACCCCCGAGTCCGTCCGTCCGCACTTCACCAGCACCCGTTACGGCCACCCCGGCTACTGCCAACTGCACCCCGCCTGCGACCCGTCGGTCTCCGCGGGCGCCGAGGACGGCGCCGAGATGGGCGCCTTCCACGACCTGTACCAGCCCCAACGCCTGAGCAACCTCGTCGGCCACCTCGCCGAGTACGTGCCGCTCGGCGTCGAGGCAGCCGTCATCACCGCCACCTAGGGGGACGCCGTGCACGGTGACTTCTCGAACATCACCTTCTCGCCCGACCGCAACTACTCGACCGTGTTCGACCTTCAGGGACGCGTGGGCCTGGACGCCAACCGCAACGAACAGACGGCGATCCTGCTGCACTACCTGCGGACAGCGATGGCAGACCTGGTCGGCCCCCACGCCGGACCCGCCGCCAACCTGGGCTTCGAGATCTCCGACATAGGCACTGGCGGATTCTCCATCGGGTCGGGCCGCTACTACGTGGACGGCATCCTCGTCGAGAACCCCGGCAAGGTGACCTACGTCGAGCAGCCGCACGCGTACATCGACGCCGACGGCGCCGACAAACTGCCCTCGGGCAGTTACGTCGTCTACCTCAAGGTCTGGGAACGCCACGTCACCGAGGTCGAGGACCCGTCACTCCACGAACCCGCGCTCGGCCTGCACCAGCCCGACTCGGCGAGCCGCGCCCAGGTGGTCTGGCAGGTCCGGGCACTGCCGCTCAAGAGCCGTCAGAACCCCGTGCACCGGATCGCCGCCGAGCACGCGCCGGACCGGGGCACGGGCGTCCTCGACGTCCGCACCTCCCGCGACGACAGCACGTCGGACGACCCCTGCACGGCGTCGCCCGACGTGTCGTACACCGGCGAGAACCAGCTCTACCGGGTGGAGATCCGGCACGGCGGCACGGCGGCCGACGGCGCGTCATTCGTCTGGTCCCGGGACAACGGCTCGGTGATCCACCCCGTCCGCCCTCTCGGCGGCACCAAGATGCGGCTGACGTCACCGGCCCGGGACCGGCACACCGCTCTGGAGCCCGGCCACTGGGTCGAGGTGGTCGACGACGCGATCTCGCTCCGCCGCGACCTCGGCCTGCCCGCCGAGGCACCCCCGCTCCACCGGATCGACGACATCGACCCCGACACCCTGACCGTCATCCTCGCCACCACCCCCGACCCACCCCTCTCCCCCGACCGCTACCCCTACCTCCGCCGCTGGGACCACACACCCCCCGCCGACAGGACCGACGGCGCGATCCCGGTCGTGGAAGGCCCCTGGATCCCTCTGGAACACGGCATCGAGATCCGCTTCCACCCGTCCACGGCCAAGGAGCCGGCCCACGAGTACCGCTCCGGCGACCACTGGACCTTCGCCGCCCGCCGGACCCTCGGGACGGTCATCTGGCCGCATCCGGGCGGGAGTGCGCCGCACGGGGGGCGGTATCACCTGGCGCCGCTGGCGGTGGTGGCGGGGAGCAAGGTGAGTCCTCTGCGGACGTCGTTCGCGATGCCGTTGACGTCAGGTGTCTGAGGCCTGCGGCCAGTGGCCAGTGGCCAGTGGGCCGGCGTACCGGATGTCACCAGCGCAGGATCGGTGCGTTCGGCGCCATGACCGGCCCGTCACCACGCCGCCGTGCCGACTCGATGTCGCGAACGATGTTCTGCTCGTGGAGGGGGTCTCCGACGAGGTCCAGATTCCATTCGGCGATGGTGCCTACCACCTTTCCGAGCACCTCGGGCGCCAAGGAGCGCTGTTCGTAAACGAGCTGTTCCACCTCGGCGACGGCTTGAGGTATGTGTCCGATGGCCGTGAGGGTGGCCGCGTCGATGCTCTGCTGGTCGGGCAGCAGGGACTCGACCTCGCCCGGATCGGCGGGCCTGCCCTCACGGGCGGCCCTGAGCTGGTCACGCGACAGGAACACGGCGAGCGCCGCGAGTCTGCTGGTCTCGGGGGAGTCCTTGAGGTGCCCGTCGCCATAGGCGCGCCAGCGCATGCCGCGGGCGTTGGTGACGATGAACCCCTCCCGGTTCAGGCGGTCATGGATGTTCTTGAGGACGGGTCCGGCCAGTTTGCCCGCCGCGTCGATCAAGCCCAGGTGCAGCTGCATGCCGCCTCGGCGGGCGCGGATCGGATGCGTCCGCAGGTGGAGGGCGATCGCGGCCAGCACCTGCCTGCTGTCGATCACATGGCCCGCGGCGAACGCGTCGGTCAGATAGTGACCCGCTGCGGTGTCGAGGAACAACGCGGATTGATGGTCCGCCTCCGCGCCGTTCCGCCCCGCGGCCCGGGCCTTGGCCATCGCCTGCTGGTGCAAGGTGCGCCACATGGCACGGTTGAGACCGGCGAAGTGGGTGTCGTTGCGCGCCGCAAGTTCTAGATACCGTCCGCCGGTGGCGGTGTTGAAGCGCTTGTCGGCGTTCCCGGCCTTCCCCTGCCGCTCGTCGGCCATGATGCCGAGCAGTTCACTGATCTCCTTCTCAGGAGCCTTGGCAAGATCAGCGGGGCGTTCGTAGAAGTCCCCTTGCAGCGAGATGATCTGACCAGCCGTCAGCCCCCGCCCGTTCGGTCGGCCGGTGGCCGGATCCACCCGGCGGACGAGCGCTCCCGCGGCGACCGGATCGGCCTTGATCCTGGCGAGGAGTTCGTCCGGGTCGAGGCCGGACCGGACGGCCCAAGCCCGTCCGTCCGGGGTACCGAGATAGGCGGTCAGAGCCCCCAGATCACGGTCTCCGAGGTCCTGGTGTTCGGGTCCCCCGAAGCACCGCACCGCGGGACCGGTCGCCCCTTGGCCGTTCTGCCGTGCGTGGGCGAGTTCGTGGGCCAGGACACGACTGCCCACGGGGCTGTTCCAGTCGAGGGCGTCGGGGTCGAGTCCGATGTCGGAGCCGACCGTGAAGGCGGGGGTGCCCAAGGCTCGGGCGAGGCCGGCCGAGACGGTGTCGCTGTGGAGCCGGACGTCGGACAGGCCCCGGCCGGACATGACGGCGGGACCGGGCGACGGGCCGATGCCCACGGTGTGCCAGGTACGAGCGGCGGTGCGCTCCGCCTCGCGTTCGCCCGCGGCCTTGTCGCCTCCACCGCTCCCCCCGGTACGCGTCGACCGAGCGAAGATCATGTGTCACCTCGGCTCTCGTACGCCTCCAACCACTCGTCCACGACGTCCAGGACCGCCTGTCTGCCGACGACCAGGACCGGCTTGGCTGTTTGGGAACGGATGTCGTCGGAGCGCAGGATGCGGGCGCGCAGTGCCGGGGCGTCCCGGGTGGGTTCCAGCCACGCCGTGATGAGGAGGAGAGCGCCGGGGGTGTCCGGAACATGTTCCATGCTGGTCCGCTCGTCGAGGGAAGGGAGCCTCGCTGCACACGGGCAGGGTGGCCCAACGGCGTCATTCACGCGTCAACCGCATCAACCGGGCCTGCGTGGCAGTGGGGAACATGGCGACGAAGCGGGCGGACGGCTCGACGCCCAACTCGACGTCCAGGAGGTCCCGGAAGACCAGATAGTGCCGGACCGCCTCCAGCACGTTGTGCTCAGCCAGATGAACGGCGACAACGGCACGGTGCGCGCTCTCGCGCAGCGGCTCGACGCGCACGCTCTCCAGGGCCGCTTCCAGGGCCAGCGCATGGTGCCCCTCCGCAAGAAGCCGGTGGGCAAGCGCGTCCAAGGCATGGAGACGGAGCTGGCGCAGGCGTTCGCGTTCGAAGAGGACCCAGTCCTCGTCCCAGCCGGGCAGGAGGTCTCCGGCGAAGAACAGCTCCGGGGACGGTGCGAGCGCCAGCGGTGACGCATCGACCACGTGCAGGGCCGAGTCCATCAGAGTCCGGGCGTCCACCGTGACCGACTCGGCCAGCGAGAGGGCGTCGCCCGCGCTGCACACCAGCGGCTCCCTCCCCCGGTGCAACCGCCACAGCGCCGTCCGCAAGCTCCCGTGCGCCCGTTCCTCCGGCACGTCCGGCCACAGCGTCCCCGCGACCACCGTGCGGGTGCCGTGGTGGCGCAGGCCGAGGTAGGCGAGGAGGCGTTGGGCCGCGGTACCGACGTCGAGCACGGTGGGGCCGCAGGTCAGGGTGAAACGGCCCAGCAGGCACAGTCTGGGCGCGAACGTGTCGGCAGTGCTCATGGCGCCTCCCCCGACGCATCCCACGAGTCCGATCGATGCAACTGCACGAGAGGGTTCCGGCGCATCGGGGAACTCCCCATGTTCGTAAGGTTTTTCACGAAACGCCGAAGCCGGACAAAGATGTGCAATCGCTCACGCCGATCACCCCTACGGGAGCACTCTGGTGACGCGGCCCACGGCCGCGGGGCGTACGGGGGCGTCATGGACGAGACGACGGTCGTGACCGGCGGCGTACCGGGGGCCGGGACGGGCCCGGACGGGGACACCGAGTTCCCGCCGGTCGGGCAAGAGCGTGAACGGGCCCTGCTCGACGGGCTGCTGGATGCTCTGGCGGAGCGGGGCGGCGCCCTGCTGCTCAGCGGTGACCCGGGGATCGGGAAGAGCGTGCTGCTGCGGTACGCGGCCGACCACTGCCGTACGACCGTGTTGCGGGCCCGCGGTGTGGAGTCGGAGGCGGTGCTGTCCTACACCGTCCTCGCCGACCTGCTGCTTCCGCTGCGGCCGTACTTGAGCGAGCTGCCACCGGGGCAGCGACGGGCGCTGGAGGGCTGTCTGGCGCTGACGGACGTGGCGGGGCCCAATCCCTATGCGGTGTGTGCCGGGGCACTCGGCGTGCTGGCGGCGGCCGGTGAGGTGCGGCCGCTGCTGGTCGTCGTGGACGACCTGCACTGGGTGGATCCCGCGTCACGGCAGGTCCTGCAGTTCGTGGCACGCAGACTGACCACGGAGCGCGTGGCACTGGTCATGGCCATGCGGTCCGGGGACGAGGCGGACGGCGTGTGGACGAGCGTGCCGCGGGCCGTGCTGGGGCCGCTGGCCGAGGACGACTGCTGGACGCTGCTGCGACGGCATGGACTCGACCGTACGGATCCGGCGGCGGACCGGCTGGTCCGGCTGTCGCTGGGCAATCCGCTGGTGCTCGTCGAGTACGCGGGAACGCTCGCCCGGGCACGCGAGGCGGGCGCCGCGCCGTGGGACGACGTGTGGGAGGCACCCGGCCCCCTCGTGGAACGGGCCTGGCTGGGACAGCTGCGTGCGCTGCCGCACCGCACCCGGGAGGCGCTGGTGTACGTCGCCGCCTGCCGCACACCCGAACTCGCCCTGCTGGCGGAGGCGTTGGCGGCCGAGGGCATGGACCTGGACGCGCTGGACGCGGCCGAGCGGACCGGGCTGGTGCGGATACGGGACGGCGTGTGCGAGCTCCGGCATCCCGTGCTGCGGCCGGTCGTACTGGGCCAGTGCACCACGGCCCGCCGCCTGCGGGTGTACCGGCGGCTGGCAGCGCTGTCGTCCGACGGGCTGCGGACCTGGTATCTCGCCGCCGCCGCGCCCGGCCCGGACGAGACGGTCGCCGCGCGGCTCGCCAACGACGCCGAACAGGCCCGTCGGCGCGGTGCGTTGGCGGCCGCGGCATGCGCCTGGCACCGTGCCGCCGAGCTGTCCCCGGACCCCGCCGACGCCGCGCGCCGGCTGCTCGAAGCGGCCCGTGACGCCTTCTACGGCGGCACCACGCGCGACGCCGCCCGCTGGTGCGAACAGGCCCTCGCCCGCAGTCGCGACCCGCTGCTGACCGCCGACATCGAGCTGTTGCGCGGTCAGGCCTGCACCTGGCTCGGCGACCCGGCCCGCGCCCACCGGCTCCTCGTCGACGCCGCCCGCACGGTACAACCGGTGGACCGGTCCCGGGCCTGTCTCCTGTACGGTGCCGCGGTGGCGCCCGCGACGATGGACGGCAGACTTCGGCACGCATCCGACATCGCGGCACGGTGCCAGGAACTCGCCGACGGCGGCCAGGACACGCAGCGCCGGCACGCCGCCGTGATGCGGGCCAAGGCCCAGGCACTCGGCGGTGACGTCCCGACGGGACGCGCGGCGCTGCTCGCGCTCCTCGACGAGGGTCGCCGGTCCGGGGACGGCGACATGCCCCTGCACATCGTTCGCAGCCCCGCGGAACGCCAGGTCTCCATGGACATCGCGCAGGGCCTGGCCTGGACGGACGACGGCGAGGTCGCCCGGTGGGTGCTGGACGCGGTGATCGAGGGCACCCGGCGCGACGGTTCGCCGACGCTGTTGCCGTACGCGCTGCTGGGGCGGTGCGAGGTGGAGATGTGGAGCCGCTGGCCGAAGGCGCGTGCCGACGCCGTGGAAGCACTGCGCCGGGCCGAGGAGTTCGGGCAGCTGGCGATGTCGGGCTACGCCCTGATCCAGTTGGCCCGGCTGGACGGCCTGCGGGGCGACACAGCCGCCTGCGAGGAGCGGATCGCGCGGTACGAACGCTGGTGCGGCGGACGGCTGCGCGGTCTGGGCATGTTCGCGCGCGGGACGCTGGGATCGGCCGCGCTGACCGCCGGAGACCCGGGCGCCTGCCGTACGCACCTGGAGGCGGCCTTCCGGATGGCCGACGGGATGGGGCTGGTCAACCCGAACCTCATGCCGTGGGTGGCGGATCTGGTGGAGGCGTGTCTGCGTACCGGCGCGCGGGAGCGGGCGGTCGCGGTGACGGACTGGCTCGCCGAGCGCGCCGAGGCGACCGCGCTTGCGTGGCCCGCGGCCGCGCACGCCCGCTGCCGGGTGATGCTGGCGCAGACGGCGGACGAGGCCGCCGACTGGCTCGCCACCGCCGAACTGGCGCATGGCCAAAGGGAGATGCCCTTCGAGCAGGCGCGAACCCGGCTCGTCGGCGGCGAGGTCCTGCGCCGGTTCCGGCGCCCGTCGGCGGCGCAGGAGCCCTTGCTCGCCGCGCAACGGACGTTCAGCGCGCTGGGGGCACTGCCGTGGGCGGCGCGGGCCGGGGCGGAGGTCGCGGCCACCGGGCACCGCGCCACCGTCCGCCGGACCGGGCCGTCCGTGGTGGAGCTGCTCACACCGCAGGAACTCCAGGTGGCGCGCGCCATCGGCGAGGGGTTGAGCAACGTCGAGGCCGCCGCCTCCCTGTTCCTGTCCCGCAAGACGATCGAGGCCCACCTCACCCGCGTCTACCGCAAGTTGGGCGTCCGCTCCCGCACCGACCTGGCCCGCTGCATGGCACACGCCGGCGTCGTCGGGTGATACCTCAGCAGAGCCGGAGAACGAACACTGGACGCCCTGCGTCAGCGGTGTCATTTACAGCGGACCACGGGCGGGCGAGGCCGTCGCGTTCGCCCATGGTCCGGGAGGTCACGCCCCGGACCACGAGCCGGTGGCCGGCCGACATCGGCGTCCGACCGCCGCCACCGATATCACGCCGACTTCGATCGGCTTCGACCGGGTCCGACAGGCAGTACGTGCCGATCCTGGAGTGTCCGGCAGCAGGACGCGGTGTCCCTGCCGACCGGAGGGTGACACCCCGCCGTGTGGCTGGAGCTGCGGTTCGTCGGGCCGTGGGGACTCTGTGGGGCTCTAGGGTCGGGACGGCATGGGTTGCACGGCTGGATGACGGATGAAGGTGAGGCGGAGCGCGCGTGATCCGGGTAGTGGTGGTGGACGACGAGGCACTGGTCCGCTCGGGCTTCGAACTCATTCTCGGCGCCTCGCAGGACATCGAGGTCGTCGCGACGGCGGGCGGGGGCGACGCCGTGGAGACCGTCCGCCGGGTACGGCCGGACGTGGTGCTGCTGGACATCCGGATGCCGGACGTCGACGGGCTCACCGTCCTGCGTGAGCTGCGGGCTGACCCGGACGCTCCGGTGGTGGCGATGCTGACGACGTTCGACGCGGACGAGTACATCCTGACCGCGCTGCACTGCGGCGCGGCCGGTTTCCTCCTCAAGGACACCGAGCCGGAGCAGCTCGCCCACCTGGTGCGCACCCTCGCCGCGGGCGGTGTGGTGCTGTCCCCCAAGGCGTCGCGGACCCTGCTGCACAGCCACCCGGGCACCCGGACGGCCGTCGACGAGGAGGCTGCTCGCGTCAGGCTGCTCACCGTCCGCGAGCGCGACGTCCTCGTCCTGGTGGCCGAGGGTCTGTCGAACGCCGACATCGGGGCGCGCGTCCACCTGGGTGTCGGCACGGTCAAGGACCACGTCAGCGCGATCCTCACCAAGCTGCGGGTGACCAGCCGAGTGCAGGCCGCGCTGCTGGCGCAGCGGGCCGGACTGCTCGACGAGCGCCCGCGGCCCGAGGCCGGACGATGAACCGCGCACGCGTCCGGTGGCAGCGGGTTCCCGCTCCGGTCGTCGACATCGTCCTGGTGACGGTGGCGGCCGTGGATGTATGGCTGAACATGTGGGAGCACACACGGCTCGGCGTGGCGCTGGCCGCGGTCGGCTGCGCCGCGCTCGCCTTCCGGCGGCGGTTCCCGCTCGGCGTCTTCCTGCTCACCCTGCCCATCGCGCTGATGCAGGATGTCGCCGTCGCCGTGCTCGTGGCGCTGTTCACTCTGGCCGAACGCTCCCGCGACCGCCGTCTCCTCGCCGTGTGCGTCGCCCTGTCCGCCGTCGCGAGCAGCACTCCGTGGCCTCTGGCCGAGGTCGACCGGACCATGACGCTGGTCTTCTTCGTGTACGGCCTGGCGACCGCCGCGGCCCCCGTCCTCTTCGGCCAGCTTCTCCAGGCGCAACGGGACCTGGCGCGGCGGCTGACCGAGATCGAGGAGGCCAGGGAGCACGAGCGGGCCCTGCACGCGCAGGCCGTGCTCGCCCGCGAACGCGCCCAGCTGGCCCGCGAGATGCACGACGTGGTCTCCCACCAGGTCAGCCTGATCGCCGTACGGGCGGGTGCGTTGCAGGTCGCCACCGAGGACGCGGACGCCAAGGATGCCGCCCGCACGATCCGTTCGCTGAGCGTCACCACGCTCGACGAACTGCGCACCATGGTCACGTTGCTGCGCGCCTCCGGCGGCCACGCCACCGAACTCACCCCTCAGCCGACCCTGGCCGACCTGCGCAGACTCGTGGAATCCAGCGGCGCTCACGCGCAGTTGACGGGTGAACTCCCGCCCACCGTGGGCACACCCGCCCAACGGGCCATCTACCGCACGGTCCAGGAGGCGTTGACCAACGTGCGCAAGCACGCCCCCGGCGCCACGGCCCGCGTCGAGCTGTGGCAGCACGGCGACGACGTCGGAGTCACCGTCACCAACACCGCGGCCACACGCCCCTCCCTGTCCCTGCCCGGCTCGCAGCACGGCCTGGTCGGCCTGCGGGAACGGGCCGACATCCTGCACGGCACCCTGGACGCGGCCCCCACGGCGGAGGGCGGTTACCGGGTGCGGCTGCGGATTCCGCTCGGCGCGGACTGACCGGCCGGGGTCTCGCGCTGTCTGCGAAGGACGGCGAACTCGGTGCGCATGAAGGACCTTTCGCGGTCCTGGTGTCCACGGGTACCGGTGCGTGTGGTGGGTGGGTCATCGCGCGGGAGCCAGGAACTGGGTGGCCGCCAGCTGCCCGTACAGCGGGTCCTGGGCCACCAGTTCCTCGTGGGTGCCCACGGCCCGTACCCGTCCGGTGTCCATGACGATGATCCGGTCGGCGCCGGTCACCGTCGACAGGCGGTGGGCCACCACCAGCACGGTGGTCTCGCGGGCCACCTCCGCGAGGACGTCCCGCAACGCCAGTTCGTTGACGGCGTCGAGTTGCGAGGTCGCCTCGTCCAACAGCAGCAGCCGGGGCCGCCGCAGCAGGGCGCGGGCGATCGCGATGCGCTGCCGCTCACCGCCGGACAGCTTCGACCCGCGGTGTCCGACCGGGGTGTCCAGGCCGTGGGGCAGCCGACCGACGAGGGTGTCGAGCCTGGTCCGGGCCAGGACGTCGCGGATGTCGTCGTCCGTCGCGCCGGGCGCGGCGAGGAGCAGGTTCTCGCGCAGCGTGCCGGCCAGCACGGGAGCGTCCTGCTCCACGTATCCGATGGCGGACCGCAGCTCGGGCAGGGACCAGTGCCGTACGTCCTCGCCGTCGACCAGGACCCGGCCTCCGGTGGCCTCGTAGAACCGCTCGATGAGCGCGAAGACCGTCGACTTGCCCGCGCCGGAGAGACCGACGAAGGCCGTCGTCCCGGCGCCCGGTACCTCGAAGCTCACCTGGCGGTGGATGTACGGCAGGCCCGGACGGTAGCGGAAGGACACGTCCTCGAAGCGGACCGACGCCGGGCCCCGCACCCCGGTCCCCTGCCTGGGCAGAGCGCCCTTCGGCCGGGCGGGCGACTCCGTCGAGAGGCGTTCCACGTACGCGATCCGGGAGATCGCCGCCGCCCCCTCCTGGTAGTGGGACGCGGCCTCGACCAGCTTGGACACCGGTTCGATCAGGTAGAAGAGGTACAGCAGGAAGGCGATGAGGGTGGACACGGGGATCTCCCCGGACGCCACCCGTGCCCCGCCGACCGCGAGCACCGCGAGGAAGGCCAGCTGTACGGCGAGTTCGTCCGCCGAGCCTGCCACGGCCTCCCACTTCGCGCTCTTCACGCCATGCAGCCACGCCCGCCGTGCCGCCGCCTCCAGGTGGGCGGTCTCCCGCTCCTCGGCGCCGGACGCCTTCACCGTGCGAAACGCCCCGAAGACCCGCTCCAGCGCGACGGAGATCTCCCCGACCGCCTCCTGCGAGCGTTCGGTGGCGTGGGCGATTCTCGGCATCACCAGTGCGGTGGCCCCGCCGACCAGCGCGACCACGCCGAGTGTCACGCCCAGCAGTACGGCGTCCAGGAACGTCATCATCACGATCGCCGCCACGAAGGTCACCGCGCCCGTGGCCGCGGAGACGACCGCCTGGGTGCTGACCGCCCGCAGCAGCGTGGTGTCCGAGGTGACCCGGGACATCAGGTCGCCCGGCGGGATCCGCTCCCACTCCGCGATCCGCAGCCGCAGCAGCCGCCCCACAAGGGTGCGCCGCGCGGCCAGGACCACCGACTCCGCCGTCCGCTCCAGTACATACGCGCCGAACGCCTCGACCGCCGTGCCCAGCACCACCAGCACCGTGAGCGCGATCAGGATCCCGGCGACGGTCCCACCTGTCGTAAGGCGGTCCACCAGTGTCTTCGTGGCCAGCGGCTGCAGCAGTCCCCCGGCGGCCCCGATCAGGGCGCACAGCAGGCCGAGCGCGACGGCCCACCGGTGCGGCCGGACATGGGCGCACAGCGCCTTGACCGTCTCCCGGGCGGACAGGGAAGCCTCGCAAGGCTCATCCGTCGTCGGGGCGGATGCGGTGTTCACTGCGTTCCTTTCCTCTGCGGCCTGCTCTTCTGCGGCCTGCTCTTCCGCGGCCCGCCAGACACCGCATCGGCGGTCCGGCGCACCAGGGGTGAGCGCGTGTCGGCTCAGTGGCCGAGTCCGGCTGTCCTCGTGACGAGGGTGTGCACCAACGCTTCGGACACCTCAGGGCGGACGACGAACAGGACGAAGGCGCCGGCCGCGAGCGCCAGACCGAGGAATTCCAGGAACCCGCCCAGGCCGGCCGATGACCGGAGGGAAGTGTCGGTCTCCCTGTGTCGCGCACGGTGTGTCATGCCTCCAGCCTGGAAGCCCCGCCTCCCGGTGCCCATCCGGCAACCGTCGGGTCCACCCCCGCCGAGTGGCTGAGGAAGGAGCGGACGGCTGTCCGGTCGCGTCGTACCGGCCGGGACGTGACTCCCCGAGTAGCGGGGGCGTACCCGCCGACCGGCGGGGTCGTCACCGCGGCCTGCCGGATGGTCCGCCTCCGGATGTCCCCGCGAGATTCTCCGTATGACAAAGTCGCAGCCACTGCCGGAGACGTCAGCTCCGCAGGAGAACTCTCCTCCGCAGCCCCGCACCTCCCCCGAGTCCGCCGTGCCGGCCCCGCCCGGTCCTTCGACGGGACGCCTCGTCGGGGTCGACCTGGCCCGTGCGCTGGCGGTGTTCGGCATGTACGTCGTGCACATCGGTCCCCCGCTGTCGGCCACGAACGGTGTCGCCAGCTGGGTCCGGTACATGGCGGACGGTCACTCGTCGGTCCTGTTCGCCACCCTCGCCGGGTTCTCACTGATGCTGCTCGCCGGCCGCCGCGAGCCGAAGACCGGCCTGGCCGGCCGTCAGGCGAAGGCCAGGATCGCGATCCGCGCCGTGGTCCTGCTCGCGCTGGGCACCGTGATGGCGATGGAATACGGCGGAGTGATCATCCTCGGCTTCTACGGCGTCTACTTCCTGCTGGCCCTGCCCCTGGTGCGACTGCGCGCCAGGACCCTCGCGATCACCGCGGCCGCCCTTGCCCTCGTCACACCGCAGCTGGCGTTCGCCCTGAACTCGCTGCTCACCGAGCCGATCCGACAGAGCGTCAACGCCTACGACCCGCTCCACCGGCTCAGCGACGTGGGAGTGCTCGATCTGCTGTGCACCGGCTTCTACCCGGCGATCACGTGGATTCCGTTCGTGATCGCCGGTATGGCGCTGGCCCGCCTAGACCTGTCCGCGACCGCCGTCCAGTGGCGCCTGGCCGCGCTCGGCGCCGCCCTCACCGTGGCCGCGTACGGCATGTCCTTGCTGCTGGCCGGCAGGAACGCGCTGGACAGTTTGGCGGAAGGCGGTCCGTCGTCCGGCGGCTCCGGGGCGATGTCCGGCAGCTCCGGGTCGATGCCCCTCGACAGCGGGTCGTTCGAGCCCCAGGCATCGATGCTCCTGACGGCCGGGCCGCACAGCGGCACCACGTTCGACATCATCGGCAGCGTGGGAGTCGCGATCCTCGTGATCGTGGGCGCGACGGCGGCCATGGACCGCCTCCCGCGACTGCGCAGACTGGCCAACCCGGTCATCGCCGTGGGCACCATGTCCCTGACGGCCTACGTCGGCCACTTCGTCGTACAGTCCTGGCTGTCCGAGCTCGGGGTCGGGCCCGGCACCCAGCAGTCCTGGGTGCCGCTCCTCATGTTCGTCTTCGGGGCGATCGTGTTCGCCGCGGTCTGGTCCCGCTTCTTCCGTCGCGGCCCGCTGGAGTACCTGCTCAACGCCGCCACCAGGCCGGCGAAGCACCTCCGATGAGACCTGGCCGGGGTGGCTCGACCTCCACGTCCCGCCCCGGTCCGCCGTACGTCTGGCTCATCACGCGTAGGTGCGGGGCCCCGTCGCCGAGGGGTGCCCATGGAGTGCCGGCTGTCCAGGTCAGGGGCCGTTTCGGCGGGGCGGGGACCACTCCCGTGGGATCGCCGCCCCCCTACGCCCTGGGCGCGAGCCCCGTACCGGTCGGGCGCATGGTCGGCCGACGGGTCCCGGCTAAAGGTTGTAGCCGCCCGATACCTCGATGTTCTGACCGGTGACCCAGCGACTCTCGTCGGAGACCAGGGTGGCGATCATCGCGCCGATGTCGTCGGGCTCTCCGACCCGGCCGAGAGCGGTCCTCGCGGCGAGGGCCGGGACGACCTCGGGGAACCGGGTGAAGGCGTCGTCGGCGATCCGGGTGCGGGTCGATCCCGGCGAGACGGCGTTGACGCGGATGCCCCGCGCGCTGAATTCCTTGGCCATGTAACGCGTCAACACGTCCAGGCCGCCCTTCATGGACGCATAGGCCGAGTAGCCGGGCTCCAGGCCGACGACCGCCGTCGAGTTACTGCTCGTGTTCACGATGGCCCCACCGTTCGCCATCAGGGGCAGCAGCCTCTGCGTCAGGAAGTACGGCCCCCTGAGCAGTACCCGCATGAGCCTGTCGAACGTCTCCTCGGTCGTGTCCTCGATCAACGAAGTCTGCGCGAAACCGGCGTTGTTGACCAGGTAGTCGAATGTGTCACGTTGCCAGGTCCCGCGCAGTACGTCGGCCACCGTGTCGCGGAAGGCCGCGAAGGTGGCGGTCTCGCCGACGTCCAGCGGGATTGCGACGGCCGTGCCGCCCTCCTTCTTGATGGCGGCTGCCGTCTCCAGCCCTCCTTGCCGGTTGCTGCCGTAGGTCAGGACTACGCCGGTTCCGCGCCTGGCGATCTCGATCGCGGCGCTCTGTCCGATACCGGAGCTCGCGCCCGTGACGATGGCGACCTTCATGGTGTTCCTCCTGAACGGGATCGTGTGTCGGGGGTCGTGTGTCGGGGGTCGTGTGTCGGGGGTCGTGTGTCGGGGGTCGTGCGTGTGGGGTGGGTGAGCCGGTGGCGCTATGCGGCGGAGTCCGAGGGCAGAACCCGGGCCAGCCAGTCGGTACGGGTCCGGCGGGCCGTCGCCGAGATGTGCGCCTGCGGGTACAGCGCGTCGAAGCCGTGGAAACCGCCGGCCCAGACGTGGAGTTCGGCCTGGCCGCCGGCCGCCCAGATGCGGGTGGCGTAGTCGCCGACCTCGTCTCGGAACACTTCGGCGGACCCGGTGTCGAGGTAGGTGGTCGGCAGGCCCGAGAGGTCGTCGGCCAGCGCGGGTGAGACGTATGCGGGTACCTGGTCGTCGGTGAGGTCGCCGAGGACGGCGCGCCATCCGAACTCGTTCATCTCGCGCGTCCAGACGCCGGGCCCGTCGGAGTACTGGCGGCTGGAGGTGCTGGTGTTGCGGTGGTCGAGCATGGGACAGATCAGCATCTGCGCGGCGATCGCCGGGGTGCCGAGGTCACGGGCCATCAGGGTGACGCCGGCGGCGAGGCCGCCGCCCGCGCTGGCACCCGCGACGACGATCCGGGCGGGGTCGATGCCCAGTTCGGCGGAGTGCTCGGCGATCCAGAGCAGTCCCCGGTAACAGTCGTCGACCAGGGCGGTGCCGGTGGCCTCCGGTGCCAGCCGGTAGTCCACCGAGACCACGACCGCGCCGAGCTCGTCGAGCCACTCCAGCGGTATGTCGATCTGCGAGAAGCGGTCTCCCATGACCATCCCGCCGCCGTGCATCCAGTAGACGCAGGGTGCGGCGTCGGTGGTGCCGTCGGTGGTCGTGGGGCTGAACACCGACAGGGGGATCGGGACTCCGTCCTCGGCGGGCACGGTGATCTCGCGTCGGTCTGCCTGCCGGTGGGCGAGCAGGGACTCGACGGGGACCGAGGGGAGCTGACGCAGCTGCGCGAGCACTTCCGGGCTGAGCCGGGACATCAGCGGCATCTCGGCGAGCAGGTCACGGAGTTCGGGGTCGAGGGCGGGGCGTGCCGTGGTCATGGTCGTTGCCTTTCTTCGGGTGCTGCCGGCCGGGGGGATCGGTCTGGGGTTCAGAAAGCGGCCTTGCCGCGGACCGGGACGTAGTCGGTGTACTCGGACTCCTTGGCCAGCAGTCCGTCGATCTGCGCCACGATGGCCTGGGCGGCCTCGCCGGCGAAGATCCGGTGGTGGTCCTCCTCGCTGGTCCAGCCCTCGGTGACGTGGACGACGTCGGGGTCGGAGGCGGAGCGGGAGACGAGGTAGACCACGCAGTGCTCGCTCGCACCGGGGCTGCCCTCGTCCAGGCCGGTCAGCAGCAGGTCGACCAACCGGTCGCCCATCCGGGGCTTGGCGGTCAGGGTGGCGTTGAAGCCGTACTTGGCGATCATGGGGTCCTTCTTCTCAGTCGCTGGAGTGAAGTGACTCCATTCAATCGCTCTGACCTGCGAAAACGTTAGAACGATGCTCGCTAGGACTTGCACAATCCTCTCGACCGCAGGAGGCGGAGTACGGAATGGTGCTGCAATGGACGCATGCACCGCACGTACCGCGTGTACCTCGAAGAGCTCCGCAGCCTGCTCGACCGGCATGCCCGTCCCGACTGGACCACCGCCATCGACGGCGTTCTCATCTCGAAGGTCGACCGGCCGGATCCGCCGGCGCCCTCCATGTCCGGCACGGTCCTCGCCGTCATCGCCCAGGGCGCCAAACGCCTGGCCCTGGGCGACCGGGTCTACGAGTACGGCGCCGGGCAGTACCTGGTCGCATCGGTCGACCTGCCCGTCACGGGGCAGTTCACCCAGGCCGACCCCGAGCAGCCTGCGCTGGGCTTCGGCCTGGTACTGGAGCCGTCCGCCGTGGCCGAGTTGCTGCTGCAGGCCGGGCCCGGCGACATGCCCCGCACCGGCGGCGGCACACCCTCGGGGATCGCCGTCAGCGACGCTCCCGCAACGCTGCTCGACCCGGCGGTCCGGCTGCTGCGCCTGCTCGACGAGCCCCGCGACCGGGCCGTACTGGCACCGCTGGTCAAGCGCGAGATCCTGTGGCGCGTGATCACCGGCGAGCAGGGCGCGGCGGTGCGCCAGCTCGGCCTCGCGGACAGCGGCCTCAGCCACATCTCCCGGGCCGTGCGCTGGATCCGCGAGCACTACGCCCAGCCCTTCCGGGTCGAGGACGTGGCGCGGATGTCCGGTATGAGCGTCTCCGCCTTCTACCGCAACTTCCAGGCGGTGACCGCGATGAGCCCCATCCAGTTCCAGAAGCAGATCCGGCTGCAGGAGGCCCGGCTGCTGCTTGCCACCCACCCGGGCGACGTCACCGGAGTCGGCCACCGCGTCGGCTATGACAACCCGTCACAGTTCAGCCGGGAGTACCGCCGCCAGTTCGGCGCACCCCCCAGCCGGGATGCCGACCGTCTGCGTCACAGCGTGCACCCCTCGGCAGCTGCCCTTCCCTGAGCCGACTCGCCCGCCGAAAGGAATCACTCAAGGTGAGGCGAGGTGAGGACAGCCACGACGGCCGCACCCATGAGGGCTGGGACAGTCACGGCTGAGGTCGCTGTCCACGTGCAGCACGGCGTGTCCGTGATGGACAGCGGTCGCGCACACCACGAGATCGTTCGCTTGCTCCGCGTACGCCTGCTCCACCTGGGGCACAACTACGTGGCACCAGCCGGACCGGTCATCGGCGTTGTCGCCACCGACCAGGATCACGCTCACCCCTACCGACCGGTAGCCCACCGATCGGGCCCTCGCTAGAATCGAGGTAAGCGATCGCTTAGGCGCTGCGGTGGAGGTTCTTCCCGCAGCGGCCGGACGAAAGGGCCAGAACCGTGCCGGTCATCGACGCGTGGATGCAGCATCCGACGTTGCGCCACTCCAACCATGAGATGTTCGAGCCCTTGCGACGGTGGACAGGGCAAGGCCCCCTGGATGACGAGCTGCCGGCAGAGGTCACCGTGGCCGCACTGAAGGCGGCCGATGTGGAGACCGGCCTGTCCGCCGCCTGGTACGGACCTCAGGGCGCGCTGATCAGCAATGACGAGGTGGCCGCCTTCGCCGCCCGGTCGGGCGGCATGCTGCGCGGGGTGGCGGGCGTCGACCTATCCCGGCCGATGGAAGCGGTACGCGAGCTGCGGCGGGCGGTTCGGGAACTGGGATTCGTGGCCCTGCGGGTGGTGCCCTGGCTGTGGGAGCTGCCGCCGACCGACCGGCTCTACTACCCGCTGTACGCGGCCTGCGTAGACCTGGGAATCCCCTTCTGCACTCAGGTCGGGCACACCGGCCCCCTCAGGCCCTCGGAGACCGGGCGACCCATCCCCTACATCGACCAAGTGGCCCTGGACTTCCCCGAACTGACCATCGTCTGCGGGCACATCGGCTACCCGTGGACGACGGAGATGATCGCCGTCGCCGACAAGCACGAGAACGTCCACATCGACACCAGCGCCTACACCGCCCGCCGCTATCCGGCCGAACTCGTGGACTACCTGCGCGGTCGGGGACGTCGAAAGGTTCTCTTCGGCACGAACTATCCGATGATCACCCCCGTCCAGGCGCTGGAACACCTGGACCAACTGGGCCTCGACGAGGAAGCACGCGAGTTGTTCCTCTCCGGCAACGCCCGCCGCGTCTTCGCCCTGTAGGCACCCGGGACCCAGCACCTGCCGCCCCAAGGCGCGCAGGAGAGTCAGCGTGGTGGACGAGCCGCTTGGCGATGTCGCGCAGGCTTTATCTCCCCGTCGCGCAGGTGAAGGGCCGTGGGCAGCATGGACTCGTCGCTGACGCCCGCGCCATCGATGGTCTCGCCGCTCCCGCGGACGGACTCGCACCCTTCGAGGCGAGAGTGCGGTCGCGGATGCGCTCGCACTCCCTGCCGGACATCGCCACCAGCACCGTGAACACGATGCCAGACGGATCGCGCGAGCCCCTTCAACTCCCTGGCGAGGAACCCCTGGCAAAGCTGATCTTGAGGCTCCGATGTGCGCCCGCCTCTCCGATTCACCCTCAGCGAGGATGCGGCAGACGGTGACACCGAGGGCGACCGACCCTCACCCACCCCCCCCCGAAGCGAGCCGAGGTGGCCGCTGTCGCCCCCGCGTCAGCGAATACTTGGCTGGCCACATTATTGGTGCTACATTAATTATGTGGCCAGCCACACTTTTGGCGGCCGAAAAGAATGGAGTCATCATGAAAGCAATCGTTTTCGACCGGTTCGGCGGCCCGGACGTGCTGCACGAGGCGGACATCGAGGTCCCGCAGCCCGGCCCCGGCCAGGTCAGGATCCGTGTGAAGGCCGCCGGGCTGAACGCGCTGGACGGCAAGATCCGCGCCGGGATGATGGAAGCCGTCCGTCCGACACACTTCCCCGCCGTCCCCGGGGTCGAACTCGCCGGTGTGGTGGACGCCCTCGGTGAGGGCGTGAGCGGCATGGAGGTCGGCGATCAGGTGCTGGGCTGGTCGGACACCGGCTCGTACGCCCAGTACGCGCTGGCCACCGCCGTGGCCCCCAAGCCCGCCGGCCTCGACTGGCTGCACGCGGTCGCGTTGCCGGTGGCCGGCGAGACGGCCGAGCGGGTCCTGAACCAGTTGGCGGTCGCCGCCGGGGAGACCGTACTGATGCACGGCGCGTCCGGAGCGGTCGGCACCCTGGCGGTCCAGCTCGCCACGGCCCGCGGCGCACGCGTGATCGCCACCGCGGGCCCCACCAACCAGGACTACCTCACCTCGCTCGGCGCCACCCCGACCGTGTACGGCGAGGGCCTCGTCGAACGGGTGCAGGCGCTGGCCCCCGACGGTGTGGACGCGGTGTTCGACCTGGCCGGGAAGGGAGCCCTGGAGGACTCCATCACCCTGCGGGGCGGCACCGACCGCATCGTCACCATCGCCGACTTCGGCGCACGACAACTGGGCATCGCCTTCTCCCAGGGGTCGCCGGAACGCTCCACCGCCCGTTTGGCCGCCCTGGCCGAGGACGCCGCAGCCGGCAAGCTCGTCACCACCATCACCGCCTACCCGCTCGACCAGGCGGCCAACGCCCAGCAGATCAGCGACGCCGGGCACATGCGGGGCAAGCTCGTCCTGACCGTTGACTGAGCACGTCCGCCCACCGCCTCCCTACGACCACCCCCTGCCTTGTCGGTGACCGGCCGGCCACCGCCATATCGAAGGATTTCCCATGCTGGATTCCCTGTGGACGCCGACCACTCTCGGCGGCACATCTCTGCCGCACCGCCTGGTCATGGCCCCCATGACCCGTGACCGCTCCACACCTGAAGGGGTACCGACCGAGCTGAACGCCGAGTACTACGCACAGCGCGCCTCGCACGCGCTGGTCATCACCGAGGGAACCCAGCCCTCCGCCGACGGCCAGGGCTACCTCCTGACCCCCGGCATCCACAACGACCAGCAGATCGCCGGATGGCGCAGGGTCACGGACGCCGTGCACGCGGCCGACGGCCGGATCGTCATCCAGCTGATGCACACCGGACGCATCGCCCACCCCGACAACACCCCCCACGGGCGCCGTCCTGTCGCCCCCTCCGCGATCCGGCCGGCGGGCGTGATGTTCACCGCGTCCGGGCCCCAGGAGATGCCGACCCCCCGTGCCCTGTCGACGCAGGAGGTCGTGGCGACCGTCGAGGACTTCCGCCGCGCCGCAGCGGCCGCCGTCGCGGCGGGCGCCGACGGCGTGGAGATCCACGGCGCCAACGGCTACCTGGTGCACCAGTTCCTGTCCGACAACACCAATCAGCGCACCGATGGCTACGGCGGCTCGATCGAGGGCCGCATCCGCTTCGCCGTCGAGATCGCCGCAGCCGTGGCCGACGAGATCGGCGCCGAGCGCACCGGTATCCGTATCTCCCCCGCGAACCCCTACAACGACATCGCCGAGTCCGACACCGCCGAGCTGTATCCGGCGCTCCTGGACGCCCTGCGCCCCCTGGACCTGGCCTACCTTCACGTGTTGCACGCGGGCGACGAGGAACTGCTGGGCGTCCTGCGAGCGATGTGGCCGACCACGCTGATCCTGAACCGGGGCGGCACCGACCTGCCCGCCCGTGCCAAGGACATCGACAACGGCACGGCCGACCTCGTCTCCGTCGGCGCCCTCGCGCTCGCCAACCCGGACCTGGTCGAGCGGCTCCGCGCCGGCGCGCCGCTGAACACCCCCGACCCGGCGACCTTCTACGGCGGCGGAGCGGCCGGCTACACCGACTACCCCACCCACACCGGCTGAGGAACCGAACCATGGCCACCCCCGAACCCCGCATCCCCACGACGGCCGGCGCAGGACCGATGAGCTACGCGATCTTCCAACTCGCCCGCACTCACCGCGCCTACGCCGCCACCCTGCTGCGCGCGATGGACCTGCATCCCGGACAGGAACTCCTGCTGATGCATCTCCTTGACCGGGACGGCCAGTCCCAGTCCGAGCTGCTCGAATACCTCGGCGTGGACCACTCCACCATCTCCAAGGCGCTACGCCGCATGCAGGACGCCGGCCTCGTCGTCCGTGAGCCGGCCGCACATGACCGGCGCGTCATGGTGGTCCACCTCACCGACAAGGGCCGGGCGATGCGCGAGCCCATCGCGGCCCTGTGGCACGCCCTGGAGGAGACCTCCGCCCGGAATCTGTCGGAACAGCAGGCGCAGTCCTTCGTCGAGACCGCCTATGCCATCACCGAGGCGATCAACAGCCGCGCGCTGCCGGAAGAAGAGTCCGCCTGACTCCCCGGTGTGCGCCCCAGTGCCCCGTACGTCACACCTCACGTGAAAAAGGGGCACGTGGACTGGGGTGCACACCGTCCCGCATGCGCCACGACCACCACCAGGTCGGCCATGGCGCCCACCCCGTCCCGGCTGCCTTCGGACACGGCACGTTCCGCCGGCGAGCGCACCGCGGATCCGCCCCCCACCCCACCACCCACCCACGGCCCGCCCCCATCGGCCCGCCCGGCACGCAGGCGCCCATGTCCGCAGCCACGTCTGCTCCGCCCGCCAAGCCCCTCGCCGATGACCTGACGGAAAGTGAAACCCCCATGCCTGCCACCGACTCGACCACCCTCCCGGTCCTCGTCGTCGGGGCGACCGGCTCCCCGGGGAGCAAGGTCGTCGACGCACTTCTCAAACGCGGCAAGACCGTCCGCGCCATGGTGAGGCCGGCCGGCGACGCCGGCCGACTCGAAGGCCGGGGCGTGGAGATCATGCGTGGCGACGTGCTCGACATCGACTCGCTCGTGGCCGCCATGACCTGCGCCGACGCCGTCATCACCACCGCCGCCGGCTACACGCGCGGCGGCAGGAACGCCCACGACATCGACACCCTCGGCAACGCCAACCTCGCCGAGGCCGCCCATCGCACCGGCATCCGGCGATTCGTCCTGACCAGCATCCTCACCAGCGACCAGACACCCGATGTCCCGCACTTCTGGCACAAGAAGCTCGCCGAGGACAAACTCGAACAGCTCGGCGTCCCCTTCGTCGCCCCGCGCCCTGGGGCGTTCCTGGACCAGGTCGCCAGCATGGCGGGTGACCCGGTCGACAAGGGCCGCATGATGTGGATCGGCAAGGCCACCGTCCCGCTGACCTTCGTCCACACTTCCGATCTCGCTGCGTACCTGGCAGCCGCGGTCGACGCCAAGGCCGAGGCCGATGAGCGGATCGACATCGATTGGGACCGTCCGGTCAGCGTGCGAGAGGTCGCCGACGTGACGGGCAGCCGGGAGTGAACTCGCCGGCGCACTGGGCGTGCCATGGCCGAAAGGGAACCAGTTTCCCAGATCGGCTCCCTCCCCCATTCAGCACGTCCGGACCTTGCTCCCGAAGTCCCACCAGGACACTCACCCGAGGAAGTTCAACCGAACCTGCCGGTCGGGGTCGTCCTTGTTGGTGTCCACAAACCTCCGTCAACGCAACTGCCGCGCATACCTCACAGGGCAGCGACGCCGCGTGAGCGAGTCCGGCTTCGGCGTGGGTGAAGCCCTGCCTGCACGCCCGCGGCAAGGTCCACTGGAGAGGAGCCACACCCGGCTCAGCGCGGGTTCCGAGGAGATTCGTTGCGCAGCCTCCAGATTTCCTTCCACTGGCGGGTGTGATCGGCCGCCAACAGCGGGTCGGGCGCGTCGGCCCGCCGCACCGCGAGGCTGACCCCGCATCCCCTGCACAGTTGGTGGATCCGGTAGACACCGTCGTGCCAGGCGCTGGTGTTGTCCCGGCTTCCGCATACACGGCACGTCAGGGCAGGAGCTTTCGCGGGCGGGACCGCCGACCGAAGCACCCGCTCGACGACCACTGGCAGCGGCTCGTCGGGATGGAGTGTCGGCTCGGGACAGTAGGCGATGTTCCCCCACCCGTGCTGTCGGCCCCGCCAGGACTCGTCTGCCTTCACCTGCCGCATGCCACGCGCTTTGTCCGCTCGGCGACTGAAGGCGTAGGCACGTTCATCGGCGAGCCAGAGCTGTCGGGCACGGTGCAACTCCTCTACGGCCCGTATGAGCGAGTTCGGATCCTTCTCCAGATCCTTGGGGATACCCGCGCTGACGCAGAGGTAGTGGTAGGTGGCTCGGAAGCCGTAGGGCGCGAAGTGGACGAGGCAGGACCGCAGATTTGTATGCCGGACACGCACGGGCAGGACCTCGCCGTGGACCCGTCTCCGGTGCGTGTTGAAGCTGCTCATCCCAGGACGCTACGGCGTGGCGAGCACGGACAGCACTTCACTTTGGCGGCCCACGGCTTCACCCCGGCCGTGCGGAAAAGGGCTGCGCCGCGAAAGCCGGGTCCGGGCATGATTCCACCGTGCGTAAGGACCAGAGCGATCGCGGGCGGGCCCGATACACGCTGACCGGGACGGCGCACGGCCACGCCTGGGGCGTCTGCGCAGAAGCGGAAGGGCTGTTCGGGGAACCCCTGCGTGGGACATACGAGCTGTTCGGCTGGGTTGGCGAAGGAGCCGAGGTGCGCGGCTGGGCAGGCACCCGGGTGTGGCTGGTGCCGGAGGACGAGGCAGTCGGGCCCTGGCTGTTGGAGGACGCGGAGAGCGGAGGGCAACTGCTCGCGACAGACAGCCTCGTGCTCACCGGTCTGGACGACTACGAAGGTCCGCCCGAGGGGCACAGGGGTCCCGTCCGAGTGCACGACGGGCACCGGTGGCTGGGCTCCTGCCGGTAATTCACCCGTGTCCTGCCGCCCGAGCGGATGGCGCCCGCACTCGTCCTGCGGGGGCTCGCCCAGGGTGATCGGCTGCGGGCAGCGCTGACGAAGGGCACCCGGCGGGCGCTGGAACTGGAGGAGGCCGCCCTGGAGATACACGACGACCGGGGCGAGCCGCTCACCGAGCGACCGCTGTGGGCCGAAGTCAGCGCCTGGCACCCATCCTCCTACGGGACAGATCTGATCGACCTGGAACTCGACGGAGAACTCTTCACGCCCGTTGCCGATTACGCCCGGCCCATCTGGGAGCGCTGGTTCGCCGGGCCGCCGGACACTCTGAATACCTGGGCCGGCCTCGACACCCGCCGCCGCGGGGCCTGGCTCGATCTCGTCCGGGAACGGGCCTGCCGCCGCACCCACCACGACCGGCCCGCAGATCACGCCTACCAACTCGACGGCCGGCACATCACCGACGTACCAGGCCTCTACCTGGCGCTCGGCGAGGCGGTGAACGGACCGGGTGGCTACTTCGGCGGCGGTCTGGACGCACTCGACGACTGCCTGCGCGGCACCTTCGGCTACACCGCCCCCGCAACCCTGCTCTGGCGGGACGCCGCGACCGCACGCGAACACCTGTCCCGGACCCTCACACCGGACGGCCGGCCCTACGACCTGTTCGCCGGACTCCTCGATGTCCTGGCCGAGGGCGGCATGCACGTCAGCCTGGCATGAGCGATTCCCCGATACCAGGCACCGGGGCTGCCCACCACGTCCGACGTGGTACTGCCCAACAGGGCCCCTCTCTCAATGGCCCTGAGGGGCGTCGAGACGGCCACTCGCCACAGCAGCAGCCGCGTCCCCGGTCAGCCAAGAACACTGGGCTAGACGGTGACATGGGCGTAGACCAAGGGCGCGGCCACCTTGCTCTCGTCGACGGTCAGCAGGGCGGTTCCCACGGTGTCGCCCTGCTCGGGAATGTCCGCGTAGAGGCCGGCGAGGTGCCCCTTGGTTCCGATCTTCCAGGGAAGCTCGACGGAGTCGATGTCGTCCTGATCCAGGACGGCGTCATCGGCTGTCAGGTCTCCGGTGGTCTTGTCCAGCGAGGTCAGGAACCCCTTGAGGCCCGCAGGGGTGGTGCGGAAGCGCAGATAGAGGTCCTGGCTGCTCTCCGCGCTGCCGTCGCCCGGGACCACCAGGTAGGAGGCGTCCCGGGCACCGGCCGGCACCGCGAGCCGGAAGGTCTTCTGGAGCGCGGCGCCGGGGATCCCGTGGCTCTCCTTCGGAGGCTTCGGCAGCGCATTGTCCTTGAACCCGGAGAGCCCGAGTGGCGCAGCAAGGATCGCCCCGGCGACGACCAGGAACACACAGCAGGCCACTACCAGAAGCGCGACGGGCAGCCGCCTTTCGCGCTCCGGACTCGTCATGTCCGCCATCAGGGTTTCTTCCTCATAGTGGAGGTGCCTCGGACGTCGAAGTTCCGGGCAAGCCCGGTCGGTGACCCCCAGCTGGTCCCGGGCGTGACAGGTGAAGTTGCGTTCCAACAGGTCTGCGACGGATGGGGTGATGTGAATTTTGGCGCGGGGCGCCGGTTGCCGGGCAGGCCGTGCAGACCGGCACACTGCATCTGGAGTTCCACGGTGCCGTGGCTGACGTGAACGCTCAGCCCGAGACCGGGTTCGGCGTGGACCGGGCGTGAGCCGTAGGTGCCGCGGGAAACGGTGTGGACGCCCACCATAGCCTCGGTCGGCCAGGCACACTGGACCAGGCGGTTCGACTGCGGACGGCTGGGCCGGGCGTAGTACCCGGACTCGGCGACGTTCAGCAACCGGCGGGCCGGCTGCACCGGGAGGTGCTCACAAGCCATTGCACGGATGGCTTCGAACCGCTTTTTGGGGGACTTCACCTCACCCAGCAGTTCGGCAGCCCGACGGTGGATGGCCGACTCGCCCTCCAACTCGGCGATACGTTTGCGGCCACAGCGATCTCGGCGACCTTCCTTCCGGATACGACGAGATCGCGGACCTTACGGTGTCGGCGTACACATCCGCGTGCTCAGCCGCGTACGGCTGCGCGTATGGATGTACGTGCTCAACTCCTGGCCGGACCGGTCAAGGGAACCTGATCGGTTGCGGTCTCAGTGACGGGCTCTGGTCGCCCTGTGGTGCGTCGAGCGGACGAGGACGGAGACCAGGGAAGCCAAATCCGCCGCGCCGACGGCGTCGTCCGCGTAGCGCGTGGTCTGCAAGGGGCCGACCTGATCAAGCCGAACTCCCTCCAGCTCCAGGACATAACCGAGGGTGAGCATGGCGAGGCGGGCGTTGCCGTCCGGGAAGGGGTGGAAAAAGGCCACGTCAAGGTAGGCCCTGGCCGCACGGGAGGCCAAGGGGACTCCCGGGTCGGCGCTCTCGCGCAGACAGTCCTCGAAGTCCCGCCGGGTGTGTGGCGTGAGCGCGTAGCGTTCCCGGCCGCCCTTGGCGAAAGCATCGCCTTGCCGGAACGGAACCTCGGTCATGCCAAGGACAAGCCGCTGCCATTCAGCCAGAAGCGCCCAGGTGAGGGGGCGTCCACGAGATGCGTCCGCGCGCGACTGAGCCAGCGCCGCGAGCAACCGGTCGCCCCGAGCCGGATCTGAGCGACGGTCCCCCACATCGCACCAGATGCACAGGCCATCCACGGCCGCCTCGACCGGGGCTGGCGTCTCAGCGACCGCGAAGGCCCAGTCGATCTGGTTTCTGACATGGCACCAGGCAGCCAAGGAGTCAACGGTCACGGTAAGGCCGCTCACCGGTCAGGCCTTCGGCAAGATCCTCTCCCACGGCGTCGACCAGGGTCCGTGACGGCGTCGTCCAGCTCTTGAACCGTCCGCCAATCGCGGCGTCGACCGCGTCCTTCGCGGTCTCCGGCTCCATGCCCGTGGATGAGAGGAACCACGTCAGCACCGTGCGGCAGAGCCCGTACCAGCCGCATTCGGCACCCGTGCGGTCCACGACCACCGTCACCAGTCGGGTGGCCGCCCGTTCCAGGTGCCAGCTTCGATCCTCGGCATCCGCCCCGGCGGGCGGCGCCAACCGCGCGAACCGCTCGGCCAGCTCCTCCAGCCAGTCGCGCCACTCCAGAAGTGACGCGACGACCCCGGCGGCCGTCGCTGAGGGCTCGCCCACGGAATGGGAGGTACAGCACCAGCTGGTGACGACGCCACCACCACCTCCCTCGCCGACCGCCCAATGCCATCCGCAGGCCCATCGACCGTATCGGGCAGCCAGCAGCGCCGTGACCTCGGCGGTGAAGCGATGCCCCTCTTCCCACCCGGCACCGGCAGGAGGAACCATCGAGGCAATCACTGTGGCGACCCGAGAGCCCTCCTCATCGTCCCAGTCGAAGGCGATGAGGTCGGGATCGACGGCAGACCACGGCAACCAGGCCGGGGCGAGCTCGTAATTGACGGCCGTGGCGTTCCT
This sequence comes from Streptomyces sp. NBC_01451, assembly GCF_036227485.1. Lineage (NCBI taxonomy): Bacteria > Bacillati > Actinomycetota > Actinomycetes > Kitasatosporales > Streptomycetaceae > Streptomyces > Streptomyces sp. NBC_01451. The sequence continues at coordinate 8,700,590 of NZ_CP109479.1, read as the reverse complement.
CCAGAATCGGGCAGGTCAGGGCGACCGAGCGATCGTGCCAAAGGCTCGCGGCTTTGTCACACATGTTTCCGGCGCAGCCGATCCACTGTCATGGCGCGCAGCGTGACGCTGTCGGGTCACTCGCTCCGCGCGAGGCGGCGGCACCCGGCCAGGCACGTTCATCTGTGGGCGGCTGCACACTTTGAGGTGCACGCCGACATCCCTTCGCGTATTGCGCGCAACGCGTCTGCGGATCGTCGGCGACGTGGTCGTAGTCGTCGTGGCACTGCTGATCACCGTTGCTGCTGACCGACCCCGACCGGGGCACAGGTCGGGGACAGGCATCCGCTCGACTCCCACAGCGGCATGGGCACGTTGCGGATCCCCAGCCCGCTATTGCGCGACCCGGGTACAGAACCTGGCCCTCAGCAGCACGCTGATGCGAGTTCCAGCCCCTGCGCCGTCAGATCACCGACGTCGTCCGCTCCATCCTCTGCTACGACGCCCAGGGCGACGCCGGACTCCCCCGAAGCTGGGGATTCCTGGGCTTGGGACTCGCGGTCGCGTGCCCCTTCGGCTTCGCCTTGACCCGGTTCTACGACCGCAAGGGACTGCATCGCATTCCCGCCGACGAGGAACCGCAGCCGGTCCTCGCTCGGACGCAGACCGACGACCCCTGAGAGGCCGGGCTGCTCACGACCACCCAGATACTAACTTTGTTGACCAACGGCGTGGATGGGATCGTCGCGGTCAGCCGTCGGCCCGGAGCGCGGCCGTGCGCTGTTCGATCCTGCGCAGCGCCATGTCCCCCCACTGGAGGTTCTCCCGCTCGAACGACATCCCGCGCAGCAGGGTGAGATACGGGCCGATGCGCTCGGCCTCGGCGAAGTACGCCTCCTCGGAGCGCCCGTCGAGCAGGCGCCGCCGGAGCCGCTCGTAGCGGGCCAGCTTGGCGGTGGCCCACTCCATGCGCTCCGTGATGGCGGTCCGGACCGCTTCCATGTCCCCCGCGTCCAGGCACTGCACCTTGACAAGCAACTCGTCCCGGATTACCGCCGGTTTGACCAAGGACTCGGCGGTGTAGGCGTGGACGGCCTTCCGCCCGGCCGCCGTCAAGGAGAACAGCCGCTTGTTGGGGCGGCGCTTCTGCTCGACGACACGGGCCGTGACAAGCCCTTCGGTCTCCATGCGATCCAGCTCCCGGTAGAGCTGCTGAGGCGTCGACATCCAGAAGTTGGCGACCGTCGCATCGAACGCCTTCGCGAGGTCGTACCCGGACGCCTCGCCCTCCAACAGCGCGGCCATCACCGCGTTCCGCAAAGCCATGAAAGCAAGCTAACAGACTAATCAACAAAGTGACTAATAATCCACGACTCCCTGTAGACAAGGCTCAGGGGCCCCTCTAACCTCCAAAGCACCTATTCACATTTCTGAGTATGAGAGGTGGGCTCATGCACCCCTTCCGCAAGGCCGTCGAGAGTCGCGACCTGGACGCCGTGGCCGCCCTGCTGGCCGACGACGTCGTCTTCACCAGCCCCGTCACCTTCAAGCCGTACCCGGGCAAGGCCATCACCGCGGCGATCCTGCGCGGCGTGCTCCGGGTCTTCGAGGACTTCACCTACGTCCGCGAGATCGCCAACCCCGACGGCCGCGATCACGCCTTCGTCTTCACCGCCACCGTCGCCGGCAAGCAACTCCAGGGATGCGACTTCCTGCACTTCGACGACGACGGGAAGATCGACGAGTTCACGGTGATGGTGCGACCGCTCTCCGCCGCCCAGGCGCTCGGCGAGGCCATGGGCGCCCAGTTCGAGCAGATCGCCCGAGAGGCCGCCGAACAGTAACCACGGGCAGCACGTCGATCCGCTCGTACGTCTCGGCATCGATCACCAAGGCGGCACAGCGGTGCCGTTGGCGCAGAGCGAGGTCGTCGACGCCGATCACGCGGGGCGTCCGCCCGGTTGACAGCGGGATGCGCAGCAGGGCGCGCAGGGCCGTGCGGCGAACAGGCCCGCCGCGAGCATCGCCGGCGAGCGAGATCCGCCCGGCCCGCCAACTCCTGCACCAAAGCCCTGACTTACCTGGTCAGACGGACCGGGCGTCGCAGGTGACGCTCAATGGGTATCTGTGTGCGGAAGGGCTGCCGGCAGCCGGGAGTGGGACACACCAAGCGCCGCTGCCATATACGGACGTCGAGGACGCCTGCCCGTCCGCAGCCTCTGTTTGAGGGCGTTGCGCCGCTCAGGGCGGTTGAGCAACAGCCACCGGACGGTGCCGTGTTGCTCGTCGAGCAGAGGTTCCATGCCGTTCAACGTGGCTCCGGGGCGGCGTAGTTCGATGCGCCGGCGGTTGCACAGCAGGTAGCCCCGGGGCTTGCCGCTCGGGGCTTGGGCAGGGCGTCGATGAAGGGACCGTGGGCGGCGTAGTGGGTGGTCATGAACAGCAGCCGGAGTTCGGTGGCCACCCCTGGCAGCAGATCGAGCAGGCGGGTCACCTGCCCACTCGGCCCAGGACCTCGGTGCCGTACTCGACCGGACGGCCGCCGCCGGATCCGGCCCCGCAACCGCGGGCCGGCCGACCGGCCGAGCGGAACCTGGTCGGTCTGCTGACCAAGGAACCCTCACTGCGACGTCTGCCGAGGGGCAGGCGCCCGTAGGAGGTCATCGCCTCTGCGGCAGGATGCCTGCCTCCTTTCGACCGAGCCGGCATGGCCACTTCGGCCTCCTTGCCCACCGGAGCAACGGATCGGCAGGCTCTCCCGTCGCTCCCGGTCAGGCTGGAGGCACCACGGGCAGGACGATGCGGGAGGGGCGCGCGGGGTCGTGGAAGACCTGCTGCCGGGCCACTCGGGACGTGGTCGCGCTCTCCTCGGGTTCGCCCGTGTTCAGGTTGCGGTCCCAGCGGGGGAAGTTGCTGGAGGTGACCTGGACCCGTATCCGGTGACCCGCCCGGAAGACGATGCTGGTCGACCACAGGTCCACGACGTGTTCGGCCGCCTCGCCCGGTGTCGCCGCACGCACCCGCACGATGCCGTCGGCCACATTGCGGGAGACACCGTTCTCGTCGACGTCGCACAGGCGTGCCACCCAGTCGGTCGAGACTCCGTCCGTAGCGGCGAAGAGCACCGCCCGGACCCGGCCGGTCACCTCCAGATCCTCGGCGAGCGGTTCGCTGGTGAAGACCAGGACGTCCTCACGCGCCTCCACAGCCGCCTGATCCAGCGGTCCGGGGCGGAACTCGTCGGTCATCAGCAACGCGCCGCCGGTGGTGGGCACCGGATCCGCCGGGTCGTAGGCGAACTCCTCGGCCTGCTCGGCGACACCGGGCGGCTCCTGTGTCAGGCGTCCGCCCGCACGCAGGTGGAAGTCCGTGTCCACCGCCCGCGACAGCGGCCATTCCGTCTCCTCGCGCCACTGGTTGACGCCCATGACGAACAGCAGCACCGCGCCCGTGTCCGGCTCCAGAGCCTCCCCCTCGCCGAGCGTGCGCTGGAACCAGTCGAGCTGGAGGCCGTTCAGGGGTCCGCGCATGCCCATGAAGGCGGAGTTCGCGCTGAACCCGAAGTTGACGTCGCCGATGACGTGCTGCTGGTTGGTGTGACTCCACGGACCCATGATCAGCGTGGCGGACCGGCCGGCCCGGCGCATGGCGGTGAAGTTGTCGAGCGTGCCCTGGGTGAAGATGTCGTACCAGCCGCCGACCTGGAAGGTGGGCAGGTCGACCTCGTCGTGCCGGCCCGCGACCCGGGCCGTGCGCGTCCAGTCGGGCTCGCGCCGCGAACGCTCGTAGCCCAGCTCAGGAAGGTCGTGCCGGGCGAACGCGGGAAACCGCCCAGCCGGCAGCTCCCCGTAACCGCCGCCCGCCAGGCCGTCCAGATCCTGTACGAGACCGACGAGGCTGCCGCCGAGCGCGGCGGGGTCGGTGCTGTGTCGACGCATCAGCGCGTCGGCGCCCATCATGAGGGACCAGGGCGCGGTAATGCCGAGTTCGATCGCGCCGCCGCGCGTCCACAGGCCGTCGTCCGGGTCGGACCACGTGACCATCGGCGCGATCGCCTTCAGCTCCGGCGGCTTCGACAGCGCCGCCATCCACTGCGTGTTGCCGAAGTAGCTGGCGCCGATCATGCCGACCGAGCCGTTCGAGCCGGGCAGGGCAGCAGCCCACCGCACGGTGTCGTACCCGTCGCTCTCCTCGTACGTCCACGGCTCCCACTCCCCCTCGGAGGCGAACCGGCCCCGCGTGTCCTGGACGACCACCATGAAGCCCCGCCGAGCCGCCGCCAGGGGATCGAGGAGGACGATCGCCAGAGCCATCTGCTTGCCGTACGGCAGCCTGCTCAGGAGCACCGGCCACGGTCCCGTGCCGCCGGGCCGGTAGACATCGGCGCGCAGCACCGTGCCGTCACGCATCTCGGCCGGAACGTCGAACTCGATCTGGATCTCCGCCATGTGCTGCTCCTTTGCCTGCCACGACGCTGTGGGGCACATGGTCGAACGTGGTCGTTGTCCCGCACTACACCCGAACGGGGGTGACTACGGCACTCCCGGAACACTCACGCCACCGCGTTCAGTACGTCGCCCAGCACATCGGACCGTTGCAGGGGCGATGGAGTGGCCCGCTCCCGGCACCTGCGTGCGTTCTGACGCGCCGTCGACCGCATGTGCACAGCTCACAGCTGGTGCGTGGGAAGCGTCCACGCCCGGAGCCTCGCTCACCGCCCGGTCGGGACTTCGCGGCGCGCGAGGTCGACCGGCTCCCGGTGAAGGCGATCTGACCTGCGGCGACGCGCAGCGAGGGAGGTGGGATCGGGACTCACCGCGCGGGAACCCTGTGCTCCAGAGAGGCAGCAACGGCCGATCTCCCGTTTCGCCAGAGCGGAAGGAGGATCGGCGGCAGCACCCAGGACGACCCTGGTCGCCCTGGGTCATCCCAGGAAACTCAACCGCACTTGCCGGTTGGGATTGGAGATGTTCGTGTCCACCAGGCAGACCGACTGCCACGTCCCCAGCTCCAGCCGCCCGCCCAGTACTGGCAGCGTGGCGTGCGGCGGGACGAGGGCCGGGAGTACGTGGTCGCGGCCGTGGCCCGGGGTGCCGTGCCGGTGCCGCCACCGGTCGTCGGAGGGGAGCAGGGTGTGCAGCGCGGCGAGGAGGTCGATGTCGCTGCCCGCACCCGTTTCGATGACGGCGATTCCGGCGGTGGCGTGCGGGACGAAGATGTTGAGAAGACCGTCCCGGCCGCCCGCCACCTCCCTCAGGAAGGTCTCGCAGTCGTGGGTGAGGTCGGCGACCGTCTCCTCCGTGCCGGAGGCGATGTTCAGGACTCGGGTGGTGAAGGCGTTGGACATGCGCCCCATCATCGCGCGGCCACCGGGGGCCTTCCTCGGTCCTGCTCCCGCTCCTTGATACCGGGGGTCCATTCCGCGAGACACCATTGACCGTGGTCCCGTCACCTGGCTACTTTCGGCGGCATGTTGCGTTCAGCCATGCTCACCACGCGCGGTCACATCGACCTGCTGCGGGTGGCCTCCGCCGCGTGTCGCCGCGGCTGCTGACGCCTTCTCCCCTCTTCACGCCCGCCTGGGCACCGCCCAACCCGCACGTCCGCGATCTGTCCTGATCCGCTTCGGACGCGGCGGCGCCGAGGCACACCCACTCCCCGGTCGCTCTCCTCCTCGTGGAGCACTCATGAGCATCAGCCATGCCCCACCCGGCACCCCCAAGCCCGACATACCGACTAATTCGGGGCCTGGTGCGCCCGAAGCCGCAACCGGTGACACCGGTGACACGGAGCGCGACCTCCCCGACCTCGAACCCATCGTCCCCAGTTCCACGCGCCGCACGCGCGTCCCCCGCTGGCTGCGCCGCACGTCGGGCCCACTACTGCTCCTCGCTCTCTGGCAACTCCTCAGCAGCACAGGCGCGTTGACGGCCGACATCCTCGCCTCACCCGGGCGGATCGCCCAGGTCGGCAGTGATCTGATCGCCGACGGTTCACTGGGCAACGCGATGGGGACCTCGCTCCAACGGGTCGCCCTGGGACTGCTCCTCGGCACTCTCATCGGCACCGGACTCGCCCTCGTCTCGGGCCTGTTCCGTGTCGGCGAGGATCTCGTCGACGCACCCGTCCAGATGCTGCGGACCGTGCCGTTCGTCGGCCTGATCCCCCTCTTCATCATCTGGTTCGGCATCGGCGAGGCCCCCAAGATCGCGATCATCACCCTCGGGGTGACCTTCCCTCTCTACCTCAACGTCTACGCCGGGATCCGCGGCGTGGACGCCCAGTTGATCGAGGCCGGGGAGTCGCTCGGGCTGTCCCGGTGGGGACTGGTCCGGCATGTCGTGCTGCCGGGCGCGCTGCCCGGGGCGATGACCGGCCTGCGTTACTCGCTCGGCATCGCCTGGCTCGCCCTCGTCTTCGCCGAGCAGATCAACGCGGACTCAGGTATCGGCTTCCTCATGGTGCAGGCGCGTGACTTCCTGCGGACCGACGTGATCGTGGTCTGCCTCATCGTCTACGCGTTCCTCGGCCTGCTGGCCGACTTCGTCGTCCGTACCCTCGAAAGGCTGCTGCTGCAATGGCGACCCACGTTCACCGGACGGTGACCTCACCTGCCGTGCGGGTCGAGGGGCTGACCCGGTCCTTCGACGGCCGTGCCGTCATCGACAACCTTCGACTCGACGTCCGACCGGGCGAGTTCGTGGCCCTGCTCGGCCGCAGCGGCTGCGGCAAGTCCACGCTGCTGCGCATCCTCGCCGGGCTCGACCGTGACATCACGGGCACCGTCCTCGTACCGCGCCGCAAGGCCGTCGCCTTCCAGGCTCCCCGGCTGATGCCGTGGAAGAAGGTGTGGCGCAACGTCCTGCTCGGACTGCCGGGCAAGCCCGGCCGGGAGATCGCCGAGCAGGCGCTCACCGAGGTCGGCCTCAGTCATCGTTCGGACGTCTGGCCCAAGACGCTGTCCGGCGGTGAGGCCCAACGCGCCTCGCTGGCGCGGGCGTTGGTGCGTGAACCCGACCTCTTGCTGCTGGACGAGCCGTTCGGCGCGCTGGACGCGCTCACCCGCATCAAGGCGCAGCGGCTGGTCGGCGAACTCTGGCAACGCCGGGGCTGCGCCGTCCTGCTGGTGACGCACGACGTCGAGGAGGCGGTGCTGCTCGCCGACCGCGTCCTGGTGATGGACGAGGGCGTCATCGCGTACGAGACGACAGTCGGCCTGGACCGCCCGCGCGACATCACCGACCCACGCTTCGCCGAGTTGCGCGCCGGACTCCTGGAACGCCTGGGCGTCGACACAGCCGCCGAAGCCGCCTGAGCCCGAGCCCTCGCAACTCCCCTCCCTCCTCCCCCGGTTCGCCCTCTCCGCCGCACAGAAACGATCGGAACGAACGACCATGCGACGACACCTCGTCCCCGCCGCTCTGCTCCTCCCCCTCGCCCTCCTCGCCTCGGCCTGCGGCGGGAACTCGGCCGCGGACTCCTCCATCGGCTCCGGCAGCGGTACCGACGGCAAGGGGTCTCTCACGCTCAACGTCGGTGACCAGAAGGGCGGTTCGGAGGCCGTGCTGCGGGCCGCCGGGGAACTCAAGAACCTGAACTACAGGATCAAGTGGTCCACCTTCACCTCCGGCCCGCCCCTCCTCGAAGCCGTCAACGCCAAGGCCGTCGACATCGGCAGTGTCGGAAACACTCCGCCGGTCTTCGCGGCCGGCGCCGGGTCCAGGATCACCGTGGTGGGCGCTCTGCGCGGCGGTTCCCGGGGCGAGGCGATCCTTGTCCCCAAGGATTCGAGGCTCAAGAAGGCCGCCGACCTCAAGGGCAAGTCCGTTGCCGTGGCGCAGGGTTCGTCCGCGCACTACCAGCTGATCGCCTCCCTCAAGCAGACCGGGCTGACCCTCGACGACATCAAGGTCAAGTACCTCCAGCCCGCCGACGCGCTGGCCGCGTACACCAGCGGCAGCGTCGATGCCTGGGCGGTGTGGGACCCGTACACCTCGCAGGTGCTCAAGGGCGGGCAGGGACGTGTCCTGGCCGACGGCGAAGGGGTGGTCAACGGGCTCAACTTCCAGGTGGCGGCGCCCTCCGCACTGGAGGACGGCAAGAAGGCGGCGGCCGTCAAGGACTTCGTGGAGCGGCTGCGGCGTGCCCAGGACTGGGTGTACGCGCACCCGGAGGCGTGGGCCAAGGTGTGGGCGAAGGACACCGGGCTGCCGTACGACGTGGCGCTCGCGTCGGTGAACCGGTCCAACGCGACCCGTATCCCGGTGGCGATCGACGACGCGCTCGTCGCCTCCGAGCAGCGAATCGCGGACACGTTCACCGGCCTGAAGCTCATCCCGAACAAGGTCGACTTCGCGAAGTACGTGGACCGGCGCTTCAACGACGACCTGCCCCCGTCCACCACCGCTCCCCGCCCCAGCAAGGAGTCGTGAGCGCGCGATGACCGTCCGTCTCCACCGGATCGCCCACGGGCGGCGACGGCCGCACCCTCATGGACCGGCACCGGGTGCGAGGACGCCTGCCTGACGACCATGGCACTCGCCCGGCACAGCTGCGCTTCGGCGACCGCCTCGACCACCTTGACCACGACCGGCGCTACGCCCGCACCGACGAGTTCCTGTCCGTCGTACGACAGGCGTGGAGCGGTCGGCCGTACGACTTCGACGGTGAACACTGCCAGGTCGAGGACGGGCCGACGACCCTGCCGCCCGACCCGGTACCGCCGCTCTCTTTCGGTGGGTCCTCGGCCGCCACTGCTCCGGACGGGCGCCAGAGGCGGGCGTCGGTCTCGTGCGGGGCGGCCCGGACACCGCGCTCGTCGGCAGCCACTCCAAGGTCGCGTGGGGGGCACCTCCCACGCCCGTTCAGAACAGCGGGAGAAGGGCGAGGAGTACCACGCGCCGGGAGTCGAGCACTTAGCGCCCTCCGGCTCTCCGGCTCTCCGGCTCTCCGCATCTGAAGGAAGGATGAGGCGTACTGGTTCGGCGAGGGCGCAAGTCCGGAGCTGGCGGCTCGCGGGCTGCCGGAGCGCACCTGGGAAAAGTCGTCGCGGGAAGATCCTCGCCTCTCCCCCGGTTAGTAGAAGCGTGAACGATACCGGGATACGCGAGGGCGTACGAGAAGTCGATGTCGTCGTCATAGGCGCCGGCCAGGCCGGTCTGGCCGGCGCCTATCACCTGCAGCGCACCGGCTTCGTGCCGGAGCGCGACTTCGTCGTGTTCGATCACGCCCCGCATCCCGGTGGGGCCTGGCAGTTCCGCTGGCCGTCCCTCACCTACGGCAAGGTGCACGGGATGCACGCGCTGCCCGGCATGGAACTGACGGACGCCGATCCGGCGCGGCCGTCCGCCGAGGTAATCGGCGAGTACTTCGACACGTACGAGCGCACCTTCGATCTGAAGGTGCGCCGGCCGGTGGAGGTACGGGCGGTGCGCGAGGGCGTCGGAGACGGGCGGCTGCTCGTCGAGACCTCGGACGGTGACTGGTCCGCGCGAGCGCTGATCAATGCCACCGGCACCTGGGACCGACCGTTCTGGCCGCGCTATCCGGGCCAGGAGACTTTCCGGGGGCGGCAGTTGCACACCGCGCAGTATCCCGGGCCCCAGGAGTTCGCCGGGCAGCGGGTGGTCGTGGTGGGCGGGGGTGCGTCCGGTACCCAGCACCTGATGGAGATCGCTCCGTACGCCGCAGCGACCACGTGGGTGACCCGGCGTCCGCCGGTCTTCCGTGAGGGGCCCTTCACCGAGGAGTTCGGGCGGGAGGCCGTCGCCCTCGTGGAGGAGCGGGTACGCCAGGGGCTGCCGCCGAAGAGTGTCGTGTCGGTCACCGGGCTTCCCCTCAACGACGCGATCCGGCAGGCACGCGCCGACGGTGTCCTCGACCGGCGGCCCATGTTCGACCGGATCACCCCGGACGGGGTCGAGTGGGCCGACGGGCAGCGCGTCGACGCCGACGTGATCCTCTGGGCGACCGGTTTCCGGGCCGCGATCGACCATCTGGCACCGCTCAGGCTGCGCGAGCCCGGCGGCGGCATCCGTATCGAGGGGACGCGCGCGGTCGCCGACCAGCGTGTCCATCTGGTCGGCTACGGACCGTCGGCGAGCACCATCGGCGCCAACCGGGCCGGGCGGGCGGCCGTACGGGACATCAGGCGACTGCTCGACCAGGAGCCGGCCGCTGTCTGACGCCCCGTACGGTTTCGTGGCCCGTCAGGTCACCTGGCGGGCTGCCCGCTCTGCCGCCCCTGGGCCGGGCTCTTCTGGTTCTTCTGGTTCTGGTTGAACTCGGCGACGTTGCGCTGGTGTTCGGCGTAGTCGGCCGTGAAACGGGTGTCGCCGGGCTTGACGGTGACGAAGTACAGCCAGTCGCCCGGCGTCGGGTTGATGGCGGCGCGCATGGCCTCCTCGCCGGGGTTGGCGATCGGTGTGGGCGGCAGGCCCATGCGCTGGTAGGAGTTGTACGGGCTGTTCAGCCGGGTGTCATCGGCCGTCGTCCTGAGTGTGGACCGGTTCAGCGCGTAGTTGATGGTCGAGTCCATCTGCAGCGGCATCCCGCGTTCGAGCCGGTTGAAGATGACCCGGGCCACCTTCCCCATGTCCTGCTTGCCGGCGGCCTCGGCCTGGACGATGCTCGCGATGGTGACGGCCTGGTAGACGTTCATGGCGTTGCGCTGCGCCCCGGCGGTGACCGGCGGACCGCCGAACTTCTGGTTGGCGGTGTCGACCATGAACGACAGCAGGGATTCCGGGGTGGCCTTCTCCTTCAGCGGATAGGTCGCCGGGAAGAGATAACCCTCGGGGTTGCCCTCGGCGTCGGTGGGGAGTTTCAGCCGGGCCTTGCCGAGCGACTTCTTCGTGCTCCCGGCCGGCAGGGCGAGCGCCTTGTCGACCGCCTCGTACACCTGGATGGAGCGCCAGCCCTCCGGGATCAGGAGGGAGGTCGGCCGGGGGTCCCCTTCGCTGTCGACGCTCAGCAGCGGCACCGCCACGGCGGTGGCCGCGACGACGGCACCGGTCGCGATGAGGACGGCCCGGCCACGGCGCGTCAGGCGAATCGTTCTCCGTGACGGAGTGTTCATCTGCATGCGGGCACGGTAACCCGCAAAGCATCATAAACCCGACATATCTTCATCTTGTCCGACCGCACATGTCACCCGGTCGGCTCCAGTTGGGCGTCCCTGCGTACGAGGGCCGCGTACCGCCCGTCCTGCCGCAGCAGCTCCTCGTGCGTGCCCCGCTCGACCGCGTGCCCGGAGTCCAGGACCACGATCTGGTCGGCACCCCGGACGGTGGACAGCCGGTGCGCGATGGTGAGCGTGGTGCGGTTGGCCGACAGGGCGTCGATGGCCTCCTGGACGGCGTGTTCGGTGCGCGTGTCCAGGGCACTGGTCGCCTCGTCCAGAATGAGGACGGGCGGGTCTCGCAGGATCGTACGGGCGATGGCGAGGCGCTGTTTCTCGCCCCCGGAGAAGCGGTGGCCGCGCTCGCCGACAACCGTGTCGTACCCGTCGGCCAGGGACGAGATGTGGTCGTGGATCTGGGCCGCCCTCGCCGCCGCGTGCAGTTCCTCGTCGGTGGCGTCCGGTTTGGCGAAGCGCAGGTTGTCGGCGACCGTGGCATGGAAGAGGTACGTCTCCTGGGAGACGACGCCGACCGCGCGGGCGAGCGTGTCGAAGTCGAGGTCGCGGACGTCGACGCCGTCGATGGTGACCCGGCCGCCCGTCACGTCGTACAGCCGGGGCACGAGGTGGCCCAGCGTGGACTTGCCCGCGCCGGTGGGGCCGACGATCGCCAGGCTGCCGCCCGCCGGGACGGTGATGTCGACGCCGTCGAGGATCGGGCGGCTCTTGTCGTCGTAGCGGAACTCGACGTTCTCCAGGCGGACTTCACCCTTGATCGTGTCGAGGTGGATCGGGTTCTCGGGCTCGGTGATGTCGATGGGCAGGTCGAGGTACTCGAAGATGCGCTGGAAGAGCGCGAGCGAGGCCTGGATCTGGACGCCGGTGCTCAGCAGGCTGACGGCCGGCCGGAACAGTCCCTGCTGGAGGGAGACGAAGGCGACGAGCGTGCCGATCGAGACGGTCGGGCCGCCGAACTGGAGGGCGAGGCCCGCGGTCCAGTAGATGACGGCGGGCATCGCGGACATGACGATGCCGATGACGGCCATCCGCCAGCGGCCGGCCATGCTGGAGCGCACTTCGAGGTCGACCAGCCCCTCGGACTCCTCCGCGAAGGCGCGGGTGAGCGAGTCGGCTCGGCCCATCGTGCGGCCGAGAAGGATGCCGCTGACCGACAGCGACTCGGTGACCGTGGCGGCCATCGCCGCCATCTGTTTCTGGCGCTGGGTGGTGATCCGCTTGCGTTCGTTGCCGACGCGGCGGCTGATCCACACGAACACCGGCAGCAGGAGCAGCGAGACGACGGTCAGGCGCCAGTCCAGGGCGACCATCGCGACGATCGTGGCGACCACGCTGGTGAAGTTGGAGACGAGCGAGGTCGCGGTGGAGGTGACGGTGGCCTGCATACCGCCGATGTCGTTGGCGATGCGCGACTGGACCTCGCCCGTTCGGGTGCGGGTGAAGAAGGCGAGCGACATGCTCTGCAGCCGGCCGTAGACGGCGGTGCGCAGGTCGTGCATGACGCGCTGGCCGACGGTGGTGGAGATCAGTGTCTGCAGCACGCCGAGGACGCCACCGAGGACGGCGCTGACGATCATGCCGAGGGCGAGCAGGCTGAGCAGCCCGGTGCGGCCCTCGGGGATCGCGACGTCGAGGGTCTCCTTGAGGAGGAAGGGTGTCGCGACGGAGACGAGGGACGCCGCAGCGACGAGCAGGCCGACGACGGCGAGCCGGCCGCGGTAGGGGCGGAAGAGTTTCAGGATGCGGCGGACCTGGCGCGGCTGTTCCGCCGAGTCGGCGGACGGTGTCCAGGCGGGTTGGCGGTCGGGTTTCATGGGCTCCTTCGGGAGACTCGGCGATGACGATTGGCGGAGCATAGCTCATTGTTACCTATACTCACAATGAACTGCATCCTGATATTGTTCCCGCATGAGTTCCCCCGACGCCGACGGTCCGCTCGCCGACCAGTTGCTGAGCCTGACCCGCCGTCTGCACCGCAGCCACAAGCACCAGCTGGAAGCGCGCGGAGTCGGCATCACCCCGGCCCAGTCACGGCTGCTGCGCACCCTCTCGCACCACCTCCAGCACCACGGTTCCCCGCCTCGGATGGCCGATCTGGCGGAGCGCCTGGAGGTCGTGCCCCGCGCGGTGACGACGCTGGTGGACGCGCTGGAGGCGAGCGGCAAGGTGCGCCGGGTGCCCGATCCCGACAACCGCCGGGTGATCCGGATCGAACTCACGGACGACGGGCGCAAGGCGCTGAGCGAGCTGCGCGGAGCACGCAGGGCGGCGGCGGAGGAGATTCTCGCACCGCTGACGGACCTGGAGCGCAACGTACTGGGCGGGCTGCTGAACACACTGATGGACGGGGGCAGCGGGTCGCCCGAGCGGCGCTGCTAGGGGCCGGGGCGGCACCGTTCCCGCAGCGGAACGGGCCGTGGGTCCACCTCCGGAATGCTGGAGGTGGACCCACGGCCCGTTCGAGACGGCAGAGTTGCCGAAGGTCAGCTCGCGGGCTCCTTGGCTTCGGACACCTGGGCCGGAACCACCAGCGCCTTCGCCGCTTCCTTCACCTCCGCCGTTTCGTTCACGTCCGCCGCCTCCTGCACGTCCGCCGCTTCCGGCGCGTCGTCGTCCTCCGAGATCACGATCTCCCGGTCCAGCACCTTCTTGGCGCGCTCCAGATCCAGGGCACCCTCCCAGCGGGAGACCGCGAAGACGGCGACGCAGTTGCCGAGCAGGTTCGTGACGACGCGCATCGAGTCCATGATGCGGTCGACGCCGAGCAGCAGGGCGACGGCACCGGCCGGGATCGCCCCGAGCGAGGAGGCGGTCGCGGACAGGGCGAGGAAGGCCGAACCGGGGATGCCGGCCATGCCCTTGCTGGTGAGCATCAGCACCAGGATCACGGTGATCTGCTGACCGAGGCTGAGGTCCACGCCCACGGCCTGGGCGATGAACAGAGTGCCGATGGAGAGATAGAGCGAGGCGCCGTCGAGGTTGAAGGAGTACCCCGTGGGCAGCACCAGGCCCACGGCGTCGTCGCGGGCGCCGGCCTTGCGCAGCTTCAGCATCACGCGCGGCATCACGGACTCGGTGGACGCGGTGCCGAGCGCGAGGAGCATCTCCTCACGGATGTAGCGGAGGAACTTCCAGAGGCTGAGCCCCGTGACCATCTTGAGAGCGACGGCGAGCAGCGCGATGAAGAGCGCGGCAGCCGCGTAGCAGAGGATGATCAGCTTGGCGTAGGTCTCGATCACGCCGAGTCCGTACTGGCCGATCAGGACCGCCATCGCGCCGAACACCGCGATCGGGGCGAGCCGCATGATGAAGCCGACGACCGCGAAGATGATCTCCTGGGCCTGCTCGATGGCGGGCAGCACCTTCGGCACCTTGGTGTGGCCGAGGTGGAGCAGCGCGGCGCCCACCAGGCAGGCCAGGATCAGCACCTGGAGGAGTTCGTTCTCGGCGAAGGCACCGATGAAGCTGGTGGGAATCGCGTTGACGATGAACTCGGTCGTCGAGGGCAGCGAGCCACCGCCCGTCTTCGCGTCGATCGCGGAGGTGTCGAGCGTGGCCGGGTCGACGTTCATGCCCGAGCCGGGCTGGACGATGTTGGCGGCGAGGAGCCCGATGACCAGGGCGAGCGTGCTCGCCACCTCGAACCAGATCAGGGCCTTGAGCCCAATCCGGCCGAACGCCTTGAGGTCTCCGGCCTTGGCGATGCCGACGACGACCACGCAGAACACGAGCGGCGAGATGATCGTCTTGATCAGCCGGGTGAAACCGTCGCCGAGCGGCTTGAGATCCGTGGCCACGTCGGGCCACAGCTTGCCGACGACGATGCCGAGCACCAGCGCGACGGCAACCTGCGCGAACAGTGAGGTACGCAGTATGCGTGCGACGCGTCGCGGCAGGGACGGTACGGACTGCGGCACGAGCACTCCTCCAGGAAGTTTCTGGGATGCGGAAAAGTCCTTCCGCGTCGCACACTATTGAGGAGTCTTGGATCCCGTCTGCAACCTCCGTATTTCAGCGGTGTAAATCATCGGCCGTCCCCGCCGCGCCCACCGCTGTCTCAGCAGCCGTCGCGGTCCTCCGTGAGCACCCCCTGCACGGTCACCAGCGAGTGGTCGTGGCATCCTGCCGACCCGTACAGCCGGTAACGCTCGCTCGTCGTCCCGACGGCGTGGCGCTGGTCGCGCGGCACGTTCGCCGTATACGTGGCGTCGCCCTCGTACACGTCGTCGAGCCATGACCACGCCGTACGCCGGCCCGCGAACGTCTCGGTGACGGCCTCCCGGTCGCCGAGCGTGAGCACGGTCCGCAGCCGGTCGCCCGCGCCGAACGTGGTCGTGCCGTCCATCGTGTACGTCCGCTGCGTGCGGGTCGTCCTGGCCGGCCCGCGTCCGTCGACGGTCACGTTCTCGGCGTCCGTCCAGGTGGCGGTGAGTCCGTCGGTGTTCTCGCCGTCGGTCCAGCGGTGCACGGAGGTGTTGGCGAGGGCGCGGCTGACGGTGGTGACGACCCGGCCGTGCGAGGTGTCGACGTATCCGGCGACGGTCAGCCGGTGACCGCCGTCGGTGTCGAGGCGGTGCTGCTCGCCGGCCGAACCGGGCGTGTACACGGAGGAGTTGGCGAGGTCACCCGCACGGTGGGAGGTGAGCCCGCCGGTGACCCGCGCGCGCTCGGCGTCCTGCCAGACGAGGACGTTGACGGGGGTGCTCCAGCCCGCCTGGCCTTCCGGGACGCCGACGACGGAGACCTCCACGTCATGCGGCCGGCCGTCGTTGAGGAGCCCGGCGAACGGGGTCAGATCGTATTCGATCGGTTTGATGTCGAAGGCACGCGGCCCCGGAATCACGTACCAGAGAAAGGGGTTGGACCAGCCACCGGTCCACACGGTCGGGAACGGGGCGGCGATTCCGGCCAGTTGGCCGTCGACCTTGATCTGCACCTCGCGGTACGGGCCGTCCGTGGCCTTGCAGGAGTAGGGGGCCGCGTCGGGGACGGTGAGGTACCAGTACTCTTCGCAGCCGCCGCCGGAACCGGTCGCGTAGACCTCGGCGACGATGCGTTCGCTGTTGCGCGGGGTGGTGAGGGTGCCGTCCTGGAGGGTGAGGACCCGGTCCGGCGTGTCCTTCGCTTCGGGTGTCCCCGCCGCCTCGGCATAGAACGTCAGCGTGACCTTGACGTCGAGGACTCCGGTGTACGTGTCGTTGACAACGTTTCCGATGAGCATCTCGACGGGCCGGGCCTTGCTCAGGGTGTCGCTGTAGCGCGTGACGTCCTTCTCGACGGACCAGGAGATGCCGTCGGGCGAGGGCTGCGGAGTGGAGGTACGGAGGACTTCGACACCGCCGATGTGCAGGTAGCCGAGGCGGTCGTACTGACGCCCCTTGACCTTGCCGTCCATCCGCAGCACGACCTTGCTCCAGTTCGCGCCGCAGCCGCTCGGGGGTCTGTAGGTGCCCTCGTAGGGTGTGAAGTCCTTGAACTGGGCCTCGGCGAGGGTGACTTGGCAGGACCTGGAGCCGGTCGGCCGCGTGACCGGCGGCGCGGCGGTGACCGGGTCGTGCCAGTCGGTGCCGAATTCGGCGGGGACGTCGACCGGCTGGGCCGCCACCTCGGCCGACCGGGCGGGGTCCGCTCCCAGGAGGGTGCCCGCCAGGAGGGTCGCTCCGGCAAGCATGGACATGATGATCCGGCTTCTCATGGCCGGTGTTCTACGGGCAGTCGGCCCCGCGCGGCAATAAGGCGAACAACCGCCAATCGGTCCGAAACCACGCCTCTCGCCGGAAAACCGTTTGCCTCCGACCACACGGTGACGCGAACCTTTCACGGCCCGTTGTCGGCCTTCCCGGCCCCTCCCCACCCCCCACATCCACCCCCTCATGCGAGATGCGAGCCACTGGGACGTCATGAAGATCCAAGACCTTCCGTACCGAGACCCGGGTGTACCGGACGCACGCTCGGGCCCCAGATTTCTGTGGTGGCTCTTCCGCAACCAGCTCGGCGGCCAGCTCACCGCCCTCGCCTGGGGACTGGTGCACTTCGTGGCCGTCTCCGGACTGCCGTTCGGCGTCGGATTCGCCGTTCAGGCCGTCGTCGACCGCTCGGGCGAACGGCTGGCCCTCGCGGGCGGGCTGATGGTGCTGTGCGGCGTCGCCATCGCACTCGGCGACAGCATGCTGCACCGGGCCGCGGTCACCAACTGGATCACGGCGGCGGCCCGCGTCCAGCAGTTGCTGGCCCGCAGGACCGCGCAGCTGGGATCGGCCTTGACGCGGCGGGTCGCGGCCGGCGAGATCGTCTCGGTCTCCACGGGGGACGTGGAGAAGATCGGCTGGTTCGTGGAGGCCCTCTCCCGGTTCACCGCCGCGGCGGTGACCGTCGTACTGGTCTGCGTCGGCCTGTACGTCTATCAGCCGGCGCTCGGCATCGTTGTCGCCGTGGGCATCCCGGTCCTCGCGATCGCCGTGCTGCCGCTGCTGCCGCGCGCCACCCGGCGGGCCGACTTCCAGCGCGAGAAGGCGGGCCGCGCGACCGAACTGGCCTCGGACACCGTCGCGGGACTGCGCGTACTCCGTGGCATCGGCGGCGAGGAACTCTTCCTCGACCGCTATCGCCGGGCCTCGCAGGAAGTCCGCCACGCGGCGGTGCGCAGCGCCCGTATGTGGGCGCTGATCTCGGCGATCCAGGTGCTGCTGCCGGGTCTGCTGATGATCGCGGTCGTGTGGCACGGTGTGCACCTGGCCGGACAGGACCGGATCACCGTCGGCGAACTGGTCACCGTGTACAGCGCGGTCATGCTGCTGACGTATCCGCTGCGGCACTTCGAGGAGATCGCCATGGCGTACTCCTTCTCCCGGCCCTCCGCGAAACGGGCCGCGCGGGTGCTGTCCCTGGAACGCGCCACGGACACGACGGGCTCGCGCGAGGCGGTGGAACCCGCCGGGGATCTGTACGACCCCGCGACCGGGCTGCTGGCACCCGCCGGGCGTCTGACCGCCGTGGTGTGCGGCGATCCGGACGCGGCGGGTCTGCTGGCGGAGCGGCTCGGCGGACACCCCTCCGAGGAAGGCACGTCGGCGCTCCTCGGCGGCGTGCCGCTGGACGAGCTGCCGCTCTCCAGCACCCGCACGGCCGTCCTCGTCCAGGACAAGGACCCGGTGCTGCTCTCCGGTTCACTGCGCGAACTTCTCGACGTGCCCGCCTCGGGTGCGGTGAGCGCCGCGGAGGCGCTGGCAGCCGCACAGTGCGGAGACGTGCTGGAAGCACTCGTGCAGGGATCGCTGGACGCCGAGGACCCGCTGGACGCGCGCATCACCGAGCGCGGGCGGTCGTTGTCGGGCGGACAGCGCCAGCGACTGGCACTGGCACGGTCGCTGATCACGGACCCGGAGGTGCTCGTGCTCGATGAACCGACATCGGCCGTCGACTCGCACACCGAGGCACGGATCGCGGACGGGGTTCGGGAGTTGCGCACCGGCCGGACGACGGTCGTGTTCACCTCCTCGCCGCTGCTCCTGGACCACGCCGACCGGGTCGTCCTGATCCACGAGGGCGAGGTCGCGGCCGTCGGTGTGCATCGCGAACTGGTGCACAAGGAACCGCGGTACCGGGCCGTGGTGACCCGGGAGACCGAGGCGGAGGAAGCGATCGGCCGCGGGCTGGACGATCTGGATGACCTGGACGACCTGGACGAACTCAAGGAAATCGGAGAGACGGCATGATCGGCGTGGCGCCACCGGCGTACGACCCGGCGGCCCCGACAACGGCCAGCACGCTGCCGGTCGGCGCCCCCGCGACCGTACGCGCCTACGTGGCCGAACTGTTCCGCAGGCACTGGCGTGCCTTCCTGCTCCTGGTCACCGTCAACACGGTGTCCGTGGTGGCCTCCATGGTCGGCCCGTACCTGCTGGGCGACCTCGTCGAGCGGGTCTCGGACGACGCCCGTGAACTCCATCTGGAGCTCACCGTCGGCCTGTTCGCCGTCGCACTGGTCGTGCAGGCCGTGTTCGTACGGCAGGTACGGTTGCGCGGCGCGATGCTCGGCGAGCGGATGCTGGCCGACCTGCGCGAGGACTTCCTCGTCCGGGCGGTCGGGCTGCCGCCGGGTGTCCTGGAGCGGGCGGGCACGGGTGACCTGCTGTCCCGCATCACCACCGACATCGACCGGCTCGCCAACGCGATGCGCGAGGCGGTGCCGCAACTCGCCATCGGCGTGGTGTGGGCGGCGCTTCTGCTCGGCGGTCTCGTCGTCACCGCACCGCCGCTGGCGCCGGCCGTGCTCCTCGCGGTGCCGCTGCTGGTGGTCGGCTGCCGCTGGTACTTCCGGCGCGCGGCTTCCGGCTACCGCTCGGAGGCCGCGGGGTACGCCGCTGTCGCCGCCGTGCTCGCGGAGAGCGTGGACGCCGGGAGGACCATCGAGGCCCACCGTCTGGGCGAACGCCGGATCGAGCTGTCGGACCGGCGGGTCAGGGAGTGGACGGCCTGGGAGCGGTACACGCTGTGGCTGCGGTGTGTGCTCTTCCCCGTCATCAACGCCACCCATGTGACCGTGCTGTGCTCGGTGCTGATGGTCGGCGGGGTCTTCGTGCTCCAGGGCTGGATCGGCGTGGGCCAGCTCACCACCAGTGCGCTGCTGGCCCAGATGCTCGTCGACCCCGTGGGGATCATCCTGCGCTGGTACGACGAGCTCCAGGTCGCCCAGGTGTCGCTGGCCCGGCTGGTCGGTGTCCGGGACATCGAGCCCGACGCCGGTGACCCCTCGCTGGCCCCGGACGGACGGGACGTGCACGCGGACCAGGTGCACTTCGGCTACCGGGAGGGCGTCGACGTGCTGCGCAAGGTGTCCCTGGAGGTCGCACCCGGCACCCGGCTGGCCCTGGTGGGTCCCTCGGGCGCGGGCAAGTCCACGCTGGGCAGGCTGCTCGCCGGGATCTACGCGCCCCGGACCGGCCGCATCACCCTGGGCGGCGCCGAACTGTCCCGGATGCCCGCCGAGGAGGTCCGCTCGCACGTCGCGCTGGTCAACCAGGAGCACCACGTGTTCGTCGGGTCGCTGCGCGACAACCTGCTGCTGGCCCGCACGGACGCCGGGGACGCCGAACTGTGGGCGGCGCTGGGCGCGGTCGACGCGGAGGGCTGGGCCCAGGCGCTGGACGAAGGCCTGGACACCGAGGTCGGCTCGGGCGGGTTCGCGCTCACCCCGGCACAGGCGCAGCAGATCGCGCTGGCCCGGCTGGTCCTGGCGGACCCGCACACACTGGTCCTGGACGAGGCGACCTCGCTCCTCGACCCTCGTGCGGCCCGTCATCTGGAACGGTCCCTGGCCCGGGTCCTGGACGGCCGTACGGTCGTCGCCATCGCCCACCGGCTGCACACGGCCCATGACGCTGACGTCATCGCCGTCGTGGAGAACGGCCGGATCAGCGAGCTGGGCAGCCACGACGAGCTGGTCGCGGCGGACGGGGCGTACGCGGCGCTGTGGCGGTCGTGGCACGGGTGACACACCGGTGATCGGACAGCGGGGCGGAGTCGGGCCGGCTCCGTCCCGTTGCGCGGTCCCGGCGGTGGGTGGAACGCTGGAAGCGGCTGCCCGCCCATCCGGACGGCGCCGGGGCCGGTCCCGACCCACCTGGAGGTACCCGTGGACAGTGACGAGGGATGGGGAGACGACGTCTACCAGCCCGACGGATCCGAGGTTCAGGACGACGCGGGCCTTCTGGACGCCGAGGACACCCTGGTCACCGACGGGGTCGATGACCCCCTCGACCGTGGCTGGTCCCCGCCGGACCGGCCCTGGGCGGTGGAACGCACCGGTGTGACGGCGGCGGAACGCCGTCGGGGCGAATCCCTGGACCAGCGTCTCGCCGAGGAACTGCCGGACATCGTGGCACCGGACGGCGACGGCATCGGCGACTGCGCGGGCACGGACGGCGAGCCGCTGGACAACGAGGTGGGCTCGGCCCGCTCCGGTCGTCTGGTCGCCCCCAACGAAGGCACGCACGAGGACGGGGAGAGCGGGTTGATCGCCACCGACGTCGGGATCGACGGCGCCGCGGCCTCGGCCGAGGAGGCCGCGATGCACATCGTCGACGAGGACTCCCTGTCCGGCTGACCGTCCCCTTGGCGCAAGGGCCCGATGGGGCCGACAGTCCGAACGAGGAGTACACGCATGCAGCAGGACAAGCAGCCCGCCTACCAGCCGGTCGTCTTCCGGGACCGGACGGCCGGATACGCCTTCCTCACCAGGTCCACCGCGACGAGCGAACAGACCATCGAGTGGGACGACGGCGAGACGTACCCGGTCGTGGACGTGGAGATCTCCTCGGAGAGCCACCCGTTCTACACCGGCAAGGCCAGGACGGTGGACACCGAGGGCCGTGTCGCCGCCTTCGAACGTCGGTACGGCGGCGAAGAGGGCAAGAGCTGAGACGGCTGTCTCAGCTGCCGGCCTCAGATGAGGTTGAGCGCCGCCGCGCAGCCCACGCCGCCGAGCAACATGAACGCCGGCATGAGCACCTTCAGCTCGACCCAGCTGCCCGCCCGGAACCGCAGCGCCTTCGGCGGGCCGATCGGGTACCAGCGCTTGCGGCCGATCGGGATGGGCCACAGCACCGGGCAGCCGGACACCGTCAGCGCGTCCCCGATGTCGTGCACCAGCGCGCCGAGCACGATCGGCAGCCCAAGCCACAGATACGTCTGCCCCGGGTCCGTGAACAGCCAGTCCGCGCCGTTGCCGGGCTTGTCCAGGACGCCGGCCAGGATCCACGCACTGGTCGCTGCCAGCAGCCAGACCAGGACGTCGGCGCTGGAGCCGCGCGTCGCTCGCCACAGCAGGCCTTCGATGGCGAGCACGATGTGCACGAAGAGGATCGCCAGCACCGCCCAACGACCCCCGGCGATCGCCACCGCGGAGGCGCCCCCACCGGTCAGAACCGCCCACAGCCAGGTGTGCGTCAGTGTCCGGTGCCCGCCCGAGCGGCGCGGGTCGCCCTGCTTCTTCGTCGCCTTGTAGACGGCGTAGGAGAGCTTGTCGACGATCTCGCACAGGCCGCGCGAGATCGGCCCGAAGGCGTTCGAAATGGTCGCCGCCTTGTGGTCGAGGTCCGGGGCGAGTGCGGCACCGGCGCAGATCAGGGCACCCACCAGGAGCACCGGCCAGGGCATCGGCTTGCCGGCCGCGGCCGCGGCGGCTCCGACACCGAGCCACGCTGCGGCCCCCGAGAGTGAATGTGCTGGTCCCATCATGGCCGTGTTCCGCCCTATTCCTCGTACGCCGCTGTCCAGTTGACCGGGTGCGCTGACGCTCCGTCGGCGACACAGCGTAGCGGCCATGATCTTCGGACTGGCATCCGATTCCCCCTTCACCTGGGATCACAGGCAAGATGGGGGCGTGACCCTCATCGATCAGCTGCCGCAGACCGCAGACCCCGACGCCCTCTACGAAGCCTTCGAGTCGTGGGCGCAGGAGCGCGGTCTCACGCTCTACCCGCACCAGGAGGAGGCGCTGATCGAGGCGGTCTCGGGTGCGAACGTGATCGTGTCGACGCCCACCGGCTCCGGCAAGAGCATGATCGCGGCGGGCGCGCACTTCGCCGCGCTGGCCCGGGACGAGGTCACCTTCTACACCGCGCCGATCAAGGCCCTGGTCTCGGAGAAGTTCTTCGAGCTGTGCAAGATCTTCGGCACGGAGAACGTCGGGATGCTGACCGGCGACGCCTCGGTCAACTCCGACGCCCCCGTCATCTGCTGCACGGCCGAGGTGCTGGCGTCCATCGCGCTGCGCGACGGCAAGCAGGCGGACGTCGGCCAGGTTGTGATGGACGAGTTCCACTTCTACGCCGAGGCCGACCGCGGCTGGGCCTGGCAGATCCCGATCCTGGAGCTGCCGCAGGCGCAGTTCATCCTGATGTCGGCGACGCTGGGCGACGTCTCGATGTTCGAGAAGGACCTCACCCGCCGCACCGGCCGCCCGACCTCGGTGGTCCGCTCGGCGATCCGCCCGGTCCCGCTGTCGTACGAGTACAAGCTGACCCCGATGACCGAGACCCTGACGGAGCTCCTGGAGACCCGGCAGGCGCCCGTCTACATCGTGCACTTCACGCAGGCGCAGGCGGTGGAGCGGGCGCAGGCGCTGATGAGCATCAACATGTGCACGCGCGAGGAGAAGGACAAGATCGCCGAGCTGATCGGCGGGTTCCGCTTCACCACCAAGTTCGGCCAGAACCTGTCCCGTTACGTCCGGCACGGCATCGGCGTCCACCACGCCGGCATGCTTCCCAAATACCGCCGCCTGGTCGAGAAGCTGGCCCAGGCAGGCCTGTTGAAGGTCATCTGCGGCACGGACACCCTCGGCGTCGGCGTCAACGTGCCCATCCGCACGGTGCTGTTCACGGCGCTGACGAAGTACGACGGCAATCGCGTACGGACCCTGCGCGCGCGTGAGTTCCACCAGATCGCCGGCCGGGCGGGCCGCGCGGGCTTCGACACGGCGGGCTTTGTCGTCGCGCAGGCGCCCGAGCACGTCATCGAGAACGAGAAGTCGCTCGCCAAGGCGGGCGACGACCCCAAGAAGCGCCGCAAGGTGGTCCGCAAGAAGGCGCCCGAGGGGTTTGTCGGCTGGACGGAGAGCACCTTCGACAAGCTGATCACCTCCGATCCGGAGCCGCTGACGTCCCGCTTCCGGGTGACCCACACGATGCTGCTGTCGGTGATCGCCCGCCCCGGCAACGCCTTCGACGCGATGCGCCACTTGCTGGAGGACAACCACGAGCCGCGCAAGCAGCAGTTGCGGCACATCCGGCGCGCGATCGCCATCTACCGTTCGCTCCTGGACGGCGGCGTCGTCGAGAAGCTGGACGAGCCGGACGCGACCGGACGCATCGTGCGCCTGACCGTGGACCTCCAGCAGGACTTCGCGCTCAACCAGCCGCTGTCCACCTTCGCGCTGGCCGCGTTCGAGCTTCTCGACCCGGAGTCGCCCTCGTACGCGCTGGACATGGTGTCGGTGGTCGAGTCCACGCTGGACGACCCGCGCCAGATTCTCGCGGCCCAGCAGAACAAGGCGCGCGGTGAGGCCGTCGGGGCGATGAAGGCGGACGGCGTCGAGTACGAGGAGCGCATGGAGCGCCTCCAGGACGTGTCGTACCCCAAGCCGTTGGAAGAGCTGCTCTTCCACGCCTACAACACGTACCGCAAGAGCCACCCGTGGGTCGGCGATCATCCTCTCTCCCCCAAGTCCGTCATCCGTGACATGTACGAACGGGCCATGTCCTTCACCGAGTTGGTGTCCCACTACGATCTGGCCCGCACCGAGGGGATCGTTCTGCGCTATCTGGCGGGCGCGTTCAAGGCCCTCGATCACACCGTCCCCGACGACCTCAAGTCCGAGGATCTGCAGGATCTGATCGCCTGGCTGGGCGAGATGGTGCGCCAGGTCGACTCCAGCCTCCTGGACGAGTGGGAGCAGCTCGCCAACCCGGAGGTGATGACCGCCGAGGAGGCCCAGGAGAAGGCCGACCAGGTCAAGCCGGTCACGGCCAACGCGCGGGCCTTCCGTGTCCTCGTCCGCAACGCCATGTTCCGCCGCGTCGAGTTGGCCGCGCTCGACCAGGTGGAGGCCCTGGGTGAGCTGGACGCGGAGGCCGGCTGGGACGCCGACGCGTGGGGCGAGGCGATGGACAAGTACTGGGACGAGTACGAGGACCTCGGCACCGGCCCCGACGCCCGCGGCCCCCGGCTGCTGATGATCGAGGAAGAGCCGCAGAACAGGCTGTGGCGCGTCCGGCAGGCCTTCGCGGACCCGAACGGTGACCACGACTGGGGCATCAGCGCCGAGGTCGACCTCGTGGCCTCCGACGCGGAGGGCCGGGCAGTCGTCAAGGTCACCGCCGTCGGCCAGCTGTGAGCACAGGAGAATCGCACCCATGACGAACGCAGCCGAGAGACTCGTCGACCTGCTCGACCTGGAGCAGATCGAGGTCAACATCTTCCGTGGCCGCAGCCCCGACGAATCCCTCCAGCGGGTCTTCGGCGGCCAGGTGGCGGGCCAGGCCCTGGTCGCCGCCGGGCGCACCACGGACAGCGAGCGCCCGGTGCACTCGCTGCACGCGTACTTCCTGCGCCCGGGACGCCCGGGCGTCCCGATCGTGTACCAGGTCGAACGGGTCCGTGACGGCCGGTCGTTCACCACCCGACGGGTCACGGCCGTGCAGCAGGGCCGCACGATCTTCAATCTCACCGCCTCCTTTCACAAGCCCGAGGAAGGCAGCTTCGAACATCAGCTGCCGCCGGCCCGGAAGGTCCCCGATCCGGAGTCCCTTCCGAACGTCACCCAGGAGATCAAGGAGCATCTCGGCACGCTGCCCGAGCAGTTCGAGCGAATGGCGCGCCGTCAGCCCTTCGACATCCGTTATGTGGACCGATTGCTCTGGACCGACGAGGAGGTCCAGCAGTTGGAACCGCGCAGCGCGGTGTGGATGCGGACGGTCGGCCCGCTGGGGGACGACCCGCTCGTTCACACGTGCGCGCTGACGTACGCCAGCGACATGACGCTGCTCGACGCCGTTCGCCTCCCGGTGGAGCCCTTGTTCGGCCCACGGTCCTTCGACATGGCCTCGCTGGACCACGCCATGTGGTTCCACCGGCCCTTCCGTGCGGACGAGTGGTTCCTGTACGACCAGGAGTCCCCGATCGCGACGGGCGGGCGCGGACTGGCCCGCGGCCGCATCTACGACGTGGAGGGCAGGCTGCTCGTCTCAGTCGTCCAGGAGGGGTTGTTCCGGAAGCTGGGCTGAGAAGCCTCGTCCGATCACACTCGCGCGGGGCGCTTGCGGTCCCGGGCGGGGCGTGGGTTTCTGCCGCGCAGGCGGCTCAACAGGCCGCGGGTTCGCTCGGGTGCCACAGGGTGGCTGTTCTGGCGTGGGGGCACGGACCGCACAGTCTCCTGTGCGAGCTCTTCACACGGAGGCGGGACCGGTTCCAGCCTCGGGCGCGGTGCGGGTAGGTGGCAACGGGCCTCGGCAAGGGTTCCGGTCAGGTCTGCGCGGAGCCAGTCGATCTCGTCCGGGTCGTCCGCCGTCATGATCCGTTCGGCGAGACGGGCGGCGGGTGAACCCGGTACCCCGTGGGCCGGCTGTTCCGGCCGGAGGCGGTTCAGGTAGGCCCGTTCGTAAGGGTCGTTGACGATTTCCGCCACGTGGGCGGGGTCGAGGAAGGACGCTACGACGGCGGCCCGCGCCCACGGGTCGTCGGCCGGTCGGAGCAGGAATCCCAGGTGTCGTCCCCGCCAGTTGCGGGGTCGCAGGTCGAGGCCTGCTTCGAGTTGGTCCCGCAGGTTCGGGGAGGTTCGGCCGGTCAGCAGCGGGGCGGTGTCCTTGCCTGCGGCGAACTGCCGGAGTTCGTCGGCGAGATACAGCCAGACCACGGCCCGGTAGCGGTTGAGGTAGAAGGTCACCGGCGTCACCAGGCCCAGCCGCGCCAGGCGGGTGAACCGGGTGGGCGTCACGTCCATGAGCTTCGCGCCGTCCGCCGTACCCACCACTCGGACGCGTTCGCGCAGCGTTTCGGGGAAGTGCGCGTCGTTGCGCAGCCGGTCGATCTCGTCGCGGCCGACGCGTCGGCCGCCTCCCCCTTCGTCGGGAACGGTACGGACACACCCGAGGTGGACCGCGAGATCGAACTCGCGGCGTTTCAGTCCCAGTTCGCGTGCGGCGCGGCTCGGCGCGAAGGGCGCGCCGGAGGTGCGGAGCGTACCGGTGGCCGGTGCGGTGGACGTCTTTGAGGGTCGTGCGAGGCTGACGCCGGACATGGTCGGTCTCCCCCGTGGAGTGGATGGCCCGCGCCGTGTGCGCCGGCCTCGGGAAAAACCGTAGCCGGTTCACCGTCCGGACCGGCGAGCCTGTGGATAACTCTCCCCGGAAGGGGATATCCCCAGGTCAGAGGTCCGACGTCGGATTTTTCCCGGGTTGCCTGGCATCCACGTCGAGGTGTTCGCCGACCCGGTTGACGAGCAGAGTCATCTCGTAGGCGATCTGGCCGATGTCGGCTTCGGCGGCGCTGAGTACGCACAGACAGCTACCGGTACCGGCCGCCGTGACGAACAGCACCGCGTCATCGAACTCGATCATCGTCTGACGCACTTTGCCCGCGCCGAAGTGGCGTCCCGAGCCTTTCGCCAGACTGTGCAAGCCCGATGACACGGCGGCGAGATGCTCGGCGTCCTCTCGCCGAAGTCCTGTGCTGGCCCCTGTCACCAGCCCGTCGTTCGACAGGACCATCGCATGCCGTATGTGTTCGACACGCTCGGTCAGGTCGTCCAGCAGCCAGCCAAGTCCTTGGTTCTGCGCCATGTCTCTGAACTCCCCGTGATGCAGGTCCTCCAAGCCGAAGGATCCGGTCCGTCAGCCTTGCCCACGGCTGCTCTCCGAGCAAGCAGGATGGGTGCATGGCACAGAAGATGACTGACGAGGAATGGCGGGCCTTTGTCTCGCACGGCACCCGCACCGGAAAACTGTCGACCGTCCGAGCCGACGGCAGCCCGCACGTCGCCCCGATCTGGTTTCTGCTCGACGGTGACGACCTTGTGTTCAACACCGGCAAGGACACGGTGAAGGGGCGCAACCTGGCCCGCGACGGGCGGATCGCCCTGTGCGTGGACGACGACCGGCCGCCGTTCGACTACGTGGTGATTCAGGGCCGGGCGACGCTGTCGGAGGAACTCGACGACGTCCGTCACTGGGCCGCGCGCCTGGGCGCGCGCTACATGGGCGAGGACCGGGCCGAGGAGTTCGGCGCCCGCAACGGCGTACCGGGGGAACTCCTCGTCCGCGTGCGCATCGAGAAGGTGCTGGCGCAGACCGCCGTCGCCCACTGAGGGAGGACACGGCTCAGCCGCGTCCTCCTCGCGTCAGCTCACGGAGTCGAGCAGCCGGGCGGTGTGCATCCGCCCGGCGTACTCGACCAGTCGGATCAGCACCTCCTTGCCCGAGTCGCGGTTGCGGGCGTCGCAGAGCACCACGGGGGTGCCCTGGTCCAGGTCGAGGGCGCGCGACACGTCCTGGGCGCCGTAGGAACGGGCGCCCGCGAAGCAGTTGACGGCCACCACGAACGGGATGTGCCGGTGCTCGAAGTAGTCCACAGCGGGGAAGCAGTCCTCCAGCCGGCGGGTGTCCGCGAGGACGACGGCGCCGAGGGCGCCCTGCGACAGTTCGTCCCACAGAAACCAGAAACGGTCCTGGCCCGGCGTACCGAACAGGTACAGCGAAAGACCTGACCGGATGGTGATGCGGCCGAAGTCCATGGCGACGGTGGTCGTGACCTTCTGGTCCACGCCGTCGGTGTCGTCCACCAACTGGCCTGCCTCGCTCAGCAGTTCCTCGGTGCGCAGGGGTCTGATCTCACTGACCGCGCCCACCATGGTGGTCTTGCCCACGCCGAACCCGCCGGCGACCAGTATCTTCAGCGCCAGAGCGGACGTCTCGTCGTCCGTGGCGTCGGAGTGCTCGGAGACCATCGATCACTTCTCTCGGGAGGGCCGGCAACGGTCGACGTCCATTGGTGCGTGGCGCGCCCTCGCGGTGGGTCCGCGCGCGGCGTCACTGCGTGTGTGCGAGGTGAACATCATGGCAACCGCCGGTCCCCGCAGGGGGATTGGACCGCTATTAGAACGATGCGACCGGTTCGAACCCGTTCGGTGTCCGGAAGGGTGCACAACTCGGCGTGGTCCGGATGGTTCCGTGTCTCTCATCTACAGCGCCCTCAGTCCTTCGATCACCTCGCGCAGAATGCGCTCGTCGGGGAGCTGCGCGGGCGGTACCGGACGGCTGACCGTGACGCAGCCCAGCTCCAGGAGGTCACCCAGCAACACCCTCACCACCCCTACAGGGAGGTCGGCGCCCGCGGCGAGTTCGGCGACGGACTGTGTCTCCGTACGGCACAGGTCGATGAGCGCCCGGTGCTCGGGGCCGAGCGCGGTGTCGTCGTCCATGTTGGGCGCGCCCGTGTCCAGCGTGACGAGCGCGATCAGGTCGAAGCGCACCCCCGTGGGGCCGGGTCTGGTACGTCCGCCCGTCATGGCGTACGGGCGGACGAGGGGCCCGGCCTCGTTGTCGTACCACTGGCTGCCCGGCTCCCGCAGGGTGCCTGTCGTGTCCTCGGTCATCTGTGCGGACCGCCCTTTCGCCTCATCCCGCGGCGGGCGGGCGGCCCGCGGCCCGCGGCGCCGTATGAAGGTGCTCGCCCACTCGCTTCACCAGCCGTGCCATCTCGTACGCCACAAGGCCCATGTCGGCGGTCGCGGCGGTGAGCACCGCGAGGCAGGACCCGTCGCCCGCGGCGGCGACGAACAGGAAGCCGTCGTCCATCTCCACCATGGTCTGCCGCACGCCGCCGGCACCGAAGTGGCGGCCCGCGCCCTTGGCCAGGCTGTGGAAGCCGGAGGCGACCGCGGCGAGATGCTCCGCGTCCTCGCGTTTGAGATCTGTGGAGGCGCCCACCGCGAGTCCGTCGTTGGACAGCACCACCGCATGCCGTACCTCGCTGACGCGCAGTACCAGGTCGTCCAGCAGCCAGTCGAGTTCGCCGGACCGCCGATCCGCCCTCGTGCTCGGATCCTTGATCATGCGCGGTCTCCTTCGCTGCTGTCTCTGCCAGTACCGGCGCCTGGGGTGGCTCCTCGGCCGGGTGACCTGCCGCCGCCTCGCACCCAACCGTCGCGGTAGGCCACCATGCGGTCCCGTACGGCCTCGGGGGTGCGCTTCTCCTCGTTCCGGGAACCCGGCGTGCGGGCCGGCTCCTCGGGGCGCTGTTCGCGCAGTTGCGGAGCGAGGTGCGCCTGACGGACGCGGCGCGGGAGGTCGTCCGACTCCTCCGCGTCACCGGGGTTCTCGGGCGGACGGTGCAGTCGCAGGGCGGTGACTCCTGGTGGTGGGGTTTCGGGGACGGTCTCCGCCGGGGCCTGCGCGGGAGCCACCAGTGCGGGTCGGTCCGCCGATGCCCGGACCGGTTCCTGGTGCGGGGCGGCGGCAGCGGGCACGCGCGCGTACTCGCGTTCGACGGCCGGCTCCCGGTCCACCGCCGCGCGGGAGGAGCGTTCCGCCGCGCCACCGTGCAACAGGGCCGTGGGCAGCAGGACGACCGCGGTGGTGCCGCCGTAGGGCGAGGTCCGCAGGTGCACCTTGATGCCGTGCCGCGCGGCGAGTCTGCTGACCACGAAGAGGCCGAGCCGGTCGCTGTCGAAGAGGTCGAGCGTCTCGGACTGTTCGATGCGGCGGTTCGCCTTGGAGAGGGTCTCCTTGCCCATCCCGAGTCCCCGGTCCTCGACTTCCACGGCATAGCCGTTGCCGACGGGTTCGCCGGTGATGCGCACCCTGGTGTGCGGGGGCGAGAACTGGGCGGCGTTCTCGACGATCTCGGCCAGGAGATGCGTGAGGTCGGCGACCGCGGCCCCGGTGACGGACGCCTCGGGGAACTGGCGTACCTCCACGCGCGCGTAGTCCTCGACTTCGGAGACGGCGGCGCGGACCACGTTCGTCAGGGAGACGGGCAGCCGCCAGGCCCTGCCGGGCGCCGCTCCGGAAAGGATGATCAGGCTTTCCGCGTGGCGCCGCATACGGGTGGTGAGGTGGTCGAGCCGGAACAGGTCGCTGAGTTCGTTCGGGTCGTCGGACCTGCGCTCCATGCTGTCGAGGAGGCTCAGCTGGCGGTGGACGAGGACCTGGCTGCGGCGCGCGAGGTTGACGAAGACCCCCGAGATGCCGCTGGCCAGTTCCGCGCGTTCCACGGCGGCGCGCAGCGCGGCGCGGTGCACGATGCCGAGGGCCTCCGCGACCTGTTCGGTCTCGTCCTCGGCGGGCGGTCCGGGAGGTGCCTCGGCCCGGATGTCGATCTCCTCTCCCGCACGCAGTTTCAGCATGGCCTGCGGGAGTTTGTGGCGGGCGATCTCCAGAGCGGTGTTGCGCAGACTCACCAGCTCGACGACGAGACCGCGCCCGATGCGTACGGAGATCACCAGGGACGCGACGACAGCGGCCAGGCCGAACAGCACCGCCGCGCCCGCCGGGGTGAGCAGGCCCCGGGTGAAGGGGTCGGCCCGGTCCGCGACGTCGTGGCCCGCGTCCGCCTCGATGGCGCGCATACCGCCCTGCACGCGTGCGTGTGCCCTGGTCCAGGTGCCTTCGGGCGCGGCTGCGATCGCCTCGGCGCCCGGACGGGCGCCGAGCACCTTGTCCTCGACGGCGGCCACAGTGGCGTAGGCGGTGCCTGCCGCGACGTTCTGCCAGTTGGTTCGTTCCGGGCCACGCAGGTCCGAGGCGGTGGCTTGGAGGAAGGTGCGTCGGGTGTCGACGGCTCCGGTGAACAGCCGCAGCCGCTGTCCGTCGAGGCGCCCGGCGAGCCGCGCCCCGGCGAGAAGGGCGTCCTCCTGGGCCAATGCCTCTCCCGCGCGGGAGAATTCGAGCAGTACGCGCGCGTCGGAGCCGAGTTCGGCGTCCTGGATGCCGGTGAGCGCGCCGCCCACGGTGAAGGCCGCCGCGATGCTCCTGGTGTACTGCGCGTACGTCTCGGCCCATCCGGTACGGCGGTCGAGTACCGAGGTCCGCAGCGTGCGCAGTTGTTCGACGCCGGCGACGAAGGTCTCCAGGCGCTCCGCGACTCCTGCGGGCAGTTCCTCGCCGTCGGCGACGGTGTTGCTGCCGCCGAGGCGCAGCTTCGCCACGGTCCGGTCGGTGCGCTCGCCGAGCGCCCTGAGGTCGATGGCCGGGACGGCGGCGGGATCGGTGGCGTGGCGTACGGCGGCGGTGCGTTCGGCCTGGAGTGCGGCGACGACGGCGGCGACCGGCGCGCGCACCTGGGAGTCGACGCGCTGCAACTGCCGCAGCCGGGCGACGTCCTGGGCCGTGGTGACGGTGGCGTACGCCCACAGCGCGAGCAGGGAGACGACCGGCACCATCAGCAGGCAGACGATCTTGGCGCGGACGGTTCCTGGCCGCATGCGCCAGCGTCCCGCGCGCGTGGGTGCCTCGTCGGGCAGGACTCCGAAGGATTCCTCGGAGTCTTCTTCGGCCGGCGGACCGGCGTGCGCGCGGCGTCCGCGCGGCGGGGGCGCCGTCCCGGCGCCGGGTATCGGGGTCCTACGGGGTGTGCGCATGGCCTCCTCGCTCGTAGTGGTTGGGGGGTCTGTCGCGGGCGTCGCCGACCCGGCGCGCACGCCTACCGCGCAGCGACGCTGTCGACCGGCCGCTGGGCGGACGCGGATGCCTCGCGTTCCCCGGCCGTCGGCGACAGCGCGACGAACGCCGAGGTCAGGAAGAGATAGGACCCGAGACCGACGGCGAGGGGGAAGATGAACTGCATCGCCGTGGCCCCGGGCAGCGTCTCGCCGGAGGGCGTGACGTCCACGCTCACCGCGAACATCCCCGTGTAGTGCATGCTGCTGACGGCCGCCCCCATCACGAGCGAGGCGACGGTCACCGCGATCGGTGACTTGATGTTGAGAGCCGCCCACAGGGCGGCGGTGGCCGCGACGACGGCGATCACTACGGAGAGCGCGACGAGCGCCGGGTCGTACCTCACATCACCGTGCAGCCGTACCGCGGCCATGCCGAGGTAGTGCATGCTCGCCACGCCCAGCCCGGTGGTGAGTCCACCGACGAAGAGCGAGCGGGCCCGGTCGTGCCCGTAGCCGACGGCGAAGACCCCGGCGGAGACGACGGCCATGGCGACGAGGAGGCTGAGGATGGTCAGCGGCACGTCGTAGCGGATGTCGGTGCCGCGGACGCTGAAGCCGAGCATGGCCACGAAGTGCATGGTCCAGATGCCGGTGCCGATCGCCGAGGCCGCGGTGACAAGCCAGTTGCGGCGCGAGCGTCCGGTCGCGCCGAGCGCACGGACGGTGCAGCGCAGCCCGAGGGCGGCGCCTATGCAGGCCATCGCGTATGACAGTACGGGGGTCAGCCAGCCGAAGGCTGCGTGGTCCAGGTGTCCCATGACCACGGGACGCTAGTGGGGGCACGGGAGCACAAAGGGGGCGCATTTCGAAAGGTATTGAAATATGGCAGGGAATTGCGCCTGAACGATCGGCGTCGCGCTCGAACGTGTGCGCCGCGGGGTACTTCTCGTCCGTGCGGGATCATGCGGAACATGAGCGATGACCACACACATGTCCAGGAGTTCTTCGCCGCCCGGGCGGCCGACTGGGACAGCAGGTTCCCGGACGACGGTCCCGCCTACGCCGCCGCGGTCGCCGAGCTGCGACTGCGTGAGGGAGCCCGGGTGCTGGACGCGGGCTGTGGCACCGGGCGGGCTCTGCCGCCGTTGCGCGAGGCCGTGGGGCCCTCGGGAGTGGTCCTGGGAGCGGATCTGACCCTGGCCATGCTGGAGGCCGCGGTACGAGCCGGACGGGGCCGCGACGGGCAGTTGCTGCTCGCCGACGTGGCCGCGCTTCCGCTGCGTTCGGAGTCCCTCGACGCCGTGTTCGCGGCGGGTCTGATCGCACACCTGCCGCATCCCGGCGCGAATCTGCGGGAACTGGCGCGCGTGGTACGCCCCGGCGGCACCCTGGCCCTGTTCCATCCGATCGGCAGGGCCGCTCTGGCCGCCCGCCAGGGCCGGCGGATCACCCCGGAGGATCTGCGCGCGGAGGCCGTTCTCGGTCCGCTGCTGGCCCGTTCCGGGTGGCACATGACGTCGTACGTGGACGAAGACGCACGGTTTCTGGCGCTGGCCGTGCGACCGGTCTGACCTTGGGTGGCACGGGCGTACGGGCCGCCGCACCGCACCTGCCCTCTTCTGCCGCCGGAACTCCGTCTCTACGTTGGACAGCAGCAGATGAACGATCAACCGTGGCAACCACACAGGGGGAAGGCGGTCCGCATGTTCGGCGGTATCCGTAAATCGTTCACCGGTTTTCTCCGTTCCTGGCGCTCGGAAGAGAGCGCGGGACGGGAGAAGCGCACGCACAATCTCTTCGAGGCCGCTGCCGTGTATGTGTCGGCGTGTGCCGAGGACGACCAGGACCAGATGGACGAGGCCCTGGCCTGGGTGTCACCGGAGGCTCTGTCGTTCGGGGTGACCGAGCTGGCGTGCCGGGCCGTCATCGCCCTGGCCAGAGAGCGCGACGAGTCGCCGCGGACGGTCGCCCGGGAACTCCTCGGACTGCCGACGGCCTGACCGAAGCGGGTACATCCGGTCGATTCCCCCTGCCCGGCAGGAAAACAGCAGCTGCGGGTGGGGTGGGAGTCGTGACAACGGCCTTCCGGTCGGATTAGGGTGCGCGCCGATGGACGAACAGATGGGGAGGCTGGGATGGCAGAGACGGACGAGGGAGCCGTCGCCACCGCGGACGACGCGCTCTACGTGCTCACGGCGGTGCTGCTGACACCCGCGCAGTTCCCGAGCGTGCTGGGCGACGACTACCCGGAGGCATGTGCGGCGCTCGCGCTCGCTCCTCTCGCCGACGGATACGGCCTGGTGCTCGGCCAGGACGGTGACGGCGCGCGGTGGACGGTGGTCATCGACGACGTCTCCCTGGTCGCGGTCGCCATCGCGTCGTGGGACTGCGGCATGGAGTACGACCTGTCGCCCAAGGAACACACGGTCGTCGCGGCCCTGCCCGGCTGGCCTCTCGCGGTTGCCGTCGCGGCTCCCGACGTGCCCGCCCCGCACGACCCGGGCCCGGAACTCACGGACCGGCCGCCGCTCGCTCCGCCGGACACCGCTTCTTGGGGCCCGGCGCAGCGGCGTCTCGGCGCCGACGAGATCGCACTCCAGTGGGCGATCTGGCGCGAGCAACTCAGCGACGAGGACTTCACTCCTCCGGGGGGCAGTTCAGCGGCGCCCACAGCTGAGCAGGACGGCGCCGAGGCCGACCGCGATCAGGCTGTCGAAACACCGGAACCGGCCAAGGACACCGCTCCCCCGGCCGAGGGCACCGCGACCCGGCCCCGTGCCGGCATCCGGCGCGTCCTCGCGGAGGCACGCGCGTACGTGGAGACACCTCCGCCCCTCGGCCGCGTCCGCTCCTCCTTCGCTCCGGGCGACGCGCGGACACTACGCGCGGACGGCCCCGGGTGGTCGATGGTGGCCAGGACCGACGACATCGCCTTCGTTCTCCTCGACGAGGAGCCCGGAGAGGTGTTGCCGGTGGGCCGGGGCCCGGAGCTGCCCGCTCTCCTCGCAGCGCTGGACAAGATGGCCGTACGCCCCAGTTGAGCGCCACCGGCCGACCGCCGCCCGGGTGTCTTCGATTCCGGGCGGCGGTCGGCCCGCCGAGGGCAACGCCGGGTTTCAGCCGGAGTGCGGCACGCGCGACATCGGGAGGCGCCGCCTCAACGGCCTATCTCCTTGCGGGTGACGCGGCGCAGCCTGCGCCGCTGTGCGGGGTCAAGCGCCAGATAGGCGGCCGCCGGGACTCCAAGCACGATCAGCAGCGCGGCCCACCAGGGCAGCCAGATCCACAGGAGGATCCCGGCTGCCACGCCCCCTGCGGCGATCTTCGCGTTCCTCGACATAGGTGTCGCCTCCTTCGCGGCCAGTGCCGCTCTCTGTCATGAAAAACGGGTCCACGCCTCCGACAGTTCCGGATCGCGACCCTGAGACGTCCCTGAGACTCGACCCCTACTCGCCCCTGAGGGGCTCTCCCACCTCGTACATGTGCCGCGGGGTCTGCCCATA
The DNA here is from genome assembly GCF_036227485.1 of Streptomyces sp. NBC_01451. Taxonomy (NCBI): domain Bacteria; kingdom Bacillati; phylum Actinomycetota; class Actinomycetes; order Kitasatosporales; family Streptomycetaceae; genus Streptomyces; species Streptomyces sp. NBC_01451. The sequence continues at coordinate 8,664,814 of NZ_CP109479.1, read as the reverse complement.
CGAGTCGACGAGCCCCGTCTCCGTACAGGGATACCCAACTCACGGCAGCAGGCGCGCACTGTCGGCTGGGAAAGAGCCAGGCCTGATCATGGGGAAGCCGACGCCGAAAGCCCGTGCGATGCGATCCACCAGGAGCGGCTCGTCCCCGGAGGCAGGTCGGCGTGGAGCAGGCCGATCGCGATGCTCATGGTCTGTTGTCACCAGGGGGTGCTGGCTCCCCAGAAGAGGTGACCTGGGTCCTGGCTCAGGGATGTCGGGCAGGTCGCCGGGATGCTGTACCCTCGGCGACTCGAACCCCCGGTAGTCAAATTTGAGGAATGCGGCCACCGCTGTGCAGAGGATTCCCGCGGCAACACCCTCCGAGATCTCCGAACTGGCCCGCTGCTGTGCCGTGTTCGTGCCCGGCGATCCGGCCCGCACCGGCCGGGTCGCGTTCTGGCTGCCCGACGGTGGCACACCGCCCGCCGTGGCCGCCGGAACCGTCGAGGACCTGACCGTGATCCTCCCGGGCGACCAGGGCGTCGAACGGGCGCAGGTGACCGCTGTCATGCTCCCGATGCGTGCGGCGTTGCCGGTCCTCACGCGGGCGCGTGGCGCCGCTCAGGGGCACAGGGCGACGGCGTTCTGGGGTGCGGCTGCCGTTCTCGCCCTGCAACTGGCCGCGCGCGGACTCCTGTTGCCCGGCCTCTCCACGGGGGACCACGACGCCTGGCGGGCCGGACCGCTCGGCGCGGCGGACGTGGAGCGCGTCCGCGAACTCGCCGCCGCGATGCCCCCGGAAGCGCATGCCATGCCGTTGGAGGGCACGGAGCCGCCACGGCTGCCCGACCCGGAGCGACTGCTGCGTGCCTTCCTGGACGCGATGGCAGACGCCCTGCCACGCTCCCCCGCCGCCACGCTGGCCACCGGCGGGGTGGCCTACGCGGTGCGGGAACCTCAGCACGTGCCGGAGCAGCGCGCGTGGGCCGCCGAGGTCGCCGCCGGGCACGACGAGGGAGTGCGCATCTCCCTGCGAGTGGAGGTACCGGGGCTGGCGTCGGCCGGGGAGGACGAGACCTCCCTGCGGTTCCGGGCCGTGCTCCAGGTGCACAGTGTGACCGAGCCCGGGCTGGTGGCGGACGCTGCCGAAGTGTGGGCTCCGGCCGGCGTCCTCGGCCGCGCGTTCGGCCCCCGCGCGCGGATGGCCACCCTGCTCGCGCTGCGCCGCGCGGCGCGCACCTGGCCACCGCTCGCACCTCTGCTCTCCGCTGCCGCACCGGACGCCGTCGAACTGGCCGCCGAAGAGATCACCGAGCTGCTCGGGGAAGGCGCCCGCGCCCTGTCCGCCGGCGGGGTCGAGGTGCACTGGCCCAAGGAGCTGGCCCGCAAACTGACGGCCCGCGCGGTCGTCGGCCCACCCGACGACGACACGGGCCCCGGGAAACCATCGTCGGACACTCCGTCGTTCCTGTCCGCCGACGCGCTGCTCTCCTTCAACTGGTGGTTCGCGCTGGGCGACCAGCAGCTCACGCGCGAGGAGCTGGACCGTCTCGCCGAGGCGAACCGTCCCGTGGTGCGGCTGCGTGACCAGTGGGTCCTTGTCGACCCTCGGGAGGTGCGCCGCGCCCACGCGCAACAGGACCGCAAGATCACCCCCGTCGACGCCCTCAGCGCCGCCCTGACGGGCTCCACGGAGGTCGACGGTCGCCCGGTCGAGGTGCGGCCCACCGGGTGGCTGGCGGCCTTGCGGGACCGCATCTCGGACCCGGACGACCAGGACCCCGTCGGTCAGCCGGCCGCGCTCACCGCCACACTGCGCGACTACCAGCTGCGGGGCCTGAACTGGCTGGCCCGGATGACGTCCCTGGGTCTCGGCTGCTGCCTGGCCGACGACATGGGCCTCGGCAAGACGATCACTCTGATCGCGCTGCATCTGCACCGGCAGACCGACCCGTCGGCGGCGGGGCCCACTCTCGTCGTCTGTCCGACGTCCCTGATGGGCAACTGGCAGCGCGAGATCGAGCGGTTCGCGCCCGGTACGCCCGTACGCCGCTTCCACGGGGCGCGGCGCAGCCTGGAGTCCCTGGCCGACGGCGAGTTCGTACTCACCACGTACGGCACGATGCGCCTGGACGCGCGCCGGCTGGCCGAGGTGCCGTGGGGCATGGTCGTGGCGGACGAGGCACAGCATGTCAAGAACCCGTACTCGGAGACGGCCAGGGAGCTGCGTTCCATCGGCGCACGCGCACGCGTGGCGCTCACCGGCACCCCGGTGGAGAACAACCTGTCGGAACTGTGGGCCATCCTCGACTGGACGACCCCGGGCCTGCTGGGCCGGCTCGGCACTTTCCGCTCGCGGTACGCGCGGGACGTCGAAGGAGGTCAGGACCCGGCCGCAGCCGAGCGTCTGGCCCGGCTCGTGCGCCCGTTCCTGCTGCGGCGGCGCAAGTCGGACCCGGGCATCGCTCCCGAGCTGCCACCGAAGACGGAGACCGACCGTGCCGTGTCGCTCACCAAGGAACAGACAGGCCTGTACGAGGCCGTCGTGCGGGAGACACTCGCGGAGATCTCCGGCGCCGACAACATGGAGCGGCGCGGGCTGATCGTGAAGCTGCTGACCGGTCTGAAGCAGATCTGCAACCATCCGGCGCAGTTCCTCAAGGAGGACCGACCGAAAATCGCGGGACGCTCCGGAAAACTGGAACTGCTGGACGAGTTGCTCGACACCATCCTCTCCGAGGGAGCGAGCGTTCTGGTCTTCACCCAGTACGTGCGAATGGCGCGGCTCCTGGAACGGCATCTGGCGGCGCGCGGAGTGCCCACGCAGTTCCTCCACGGCGGCACGCCCGTCGCGGAACGCGAGGCGATGGTGGAGCGTTTCCAGGAGGGCGAAGTACCGGTCTTCCTGCTGTCCTTGAAGGCCGCCGGCACCGGCCTGAACCTGACCAGGGCCGAGCACGTCGTGCATTACGACCGCTGGTGGAACCCCGCCGTCGAGGCCCAGGCCACGGACCGTGCGTACCGCATCGGCCAGAACCGCCCCGTGCAGGTGCACCGCCTGATCGCCGAGGGCACGATCGAGGACCGTATCGCCGAGATGCTGAACCGCAAGCGGGCGCTGGCCGACGCGGTGCTCGGCTCCGGCGAGGCCGCGCTCACGGAACTGACGGACACCGAACTGGCCGACCTGGTGCGACTGCGGGAGAGCGCGCGATGACTCAGCACAACAGTGACCCGGCCGACGGAGACGAGCACAATGGTGACGACTACGACGGCGAGGGGTACGAGAGTGACGCGTCCGGAGCCGGCCTGGAGCGCACGTTCGCCCCGCTGCCTCCCCCGCGCGGGCGTGGTTTCGCGGAGACGTGGTGGGGGCGTGCCTGGCTGAAGTCGCTGGAGGACGCGGCGCTGGACTCCGAACAGGTGCGGGCGGGCCGCCGGCTTGCGCGCGCGGGCGCCGTGGGCGCCGTGTCGGTGCGCCCGGGACGCATCACCGCCGTCGTCCAGGACCCGGACCGCACCACGCACCGCTCCGACGTCCTGCTGCAGGAGCTGTCCGACGAACAGTGGGACCGTTTTCTGGACATGGCGGTCGAGCGGGCCGGTCATATCGCGGCCCTGCTGGACCGGGACATGCCCCCGCACCTGGTGGAGGACTCCGCTGCCGCCGGAGTCGAACTCCTGCCCGGCATGGGGGATCTGGAGCCGGAGTGCGACTGCGGCGCCTGGGACCACTGCGGTCATACGGCCGCTCTCTGCTACCAGGTGGCGCGGCTGCTGGACCAGGACCCCTTCGTCCTGCTGCTCATGCGGGGACGCGGCGAACACGCCCTGCTGGACGCCGTACACAGCCGTGACTCCGTGCCCGCCGACGAATCCGCCGGGCCGGAGGGCGTGGACGCGGCCGAGGCCTACGCGGCCGGGGACATCCTCCCCGCGCTGCCCGCCCCGCCCCGGCTGCCCGATGCTCCAGGGACACCACCGGCCCTGGACACCGACGTGCCGCCCGCGCCCGGAGTGGACCCCGGCGCGCTGGAGTTCCTGGCCGCGCGGACGGCTGTGGAGGCGCATCGGCTGCTTGCCGAGGCGCTCGGGGCCGGTCATGGACAGCAGCCGGTCGAGGCGGAGCTGACGACGGCTCAGGACGCGGTGCGACTGGCCGTGGACAGTCCCTCGGAGGCCGTTTCGGAGCGACTCGCGCAGGGGTCGGGGCGCGGCCGGGAGCAGTTGGCCGCGGCTGTTCGTGCCTGGGGGTTCGGAGGCGTGGCGGCGTTGTCGGTCCTGGAGGAGGAGTGGACGGTCGAGGGCAAGGTGCTCGCACGCGCGCGTGCCGCGCTCGACTCGGCCTGGGACGAGGACGAGCGGCCGGTGCTGCGGGTGGCGCGCAACCGGTGGACGGTGGTCGGCGCGGGAAGTCAGCTGCGCCTGGGACGTGACGGCCGCTGGTGGCCGTACCGGAAGCAGAGCGGCCGTTGGGTGCTCGCCGGACGGGCGGCTCAGGACCCGGGGACCGCACTGGCCTCGATGGAGCGCATAACCGCGGAGGAGCCGCCTCAGGGCCGGTGAACGTGAAGGGGATGCGGGCGACGGGACAGCGGCACGCACACGTGGACCGCGATCCGCCCGGCCCTCAGGTCAGTGGTGTCGTGAGTTTCCGGGTGTCGGAGCCCAGGTCGGCGGCCAGACTGCACGCGACCTTGTCGATGCCCAACAGGTAGCCCACGGTGTCCGGATACTGCACCAGGCTCCCCCTCACGGCACCGGCGGGCTGTGCTGCCGCCTCGCGTTCCAGGGATGGCCTGCACAGGGCGTAGGCGGCGTTCTTCAGGGCGACGTCCGTCGCGTAACGGCCTTCGAGTTCGGCCACCTTCACGACCTCGGCATCGTGCGGGTCCCCGCACTCGCGCTTCGCGGCCTGTCCGGGCTGGGCGGCGTCGGCGTCGAAGCAGTCGCCGGTTCGCAGCATGTAGTACGGCACTTCGTCGCCGGCCAGCGGGACGAGCGAGTCCAGGTCGCTCGGGAACTCGCTCGGCAGGTCGGTGGGGAACTCGGTCGGAAGCTCGGTGGGGAGCCCGGACGGCAATGTGGGCAGCTTGGTGGGAAGCCTGGTCGGCAGTTCGGTCGGGATGCTGAACGACGGGTCGGGGGTCCGGCCTGAACTCTGGCTGCTCCCGGGCGGGTTCTTGTCCGGGGTGTCGTCGCCTCCGGCGACCATGAGTACCACCGCGACGACGACTCCGACCGCGACGACAGCCGCGAGCAGGATGAACAGCGGGCTCGGACGCCTGCCGGGTCCTCGGTGTCCGCCCGGTCCGTCGGGCGGTTCGGGCGGCATCGGCGGCGGCAGCCAGCCCCCGCCGCCCTGCGTGGGAGGTCCGTGGCCTCCGGGAGGAGGACCGTAGCCACCATTGGCGTTGCCTTCATAGGGAGGGCCGTAGCCTCCCCCGGAGGGCGGGCCGAAGCCACCGCCCGGAGGCGGACTGTCTCCCGGCGGCCCGGGCGGCTGAGGCGGTACGGGCGGCATGGCCATACCGTCAAGACTCGCCGCGAACCGGTCAGCACGCGACCCTCATGCGGAAGTTGATACGGGCTCATGCCATGGACCGCACGATTCCGGAGAAATCCGCGCCAGGCCCGGTCACAGGAGATCCACCGGAGCACAGTTGTATGCACCAGTGACCGGGGACGCCCACCGACGGACAGGCGTCCCCGGTTCGCGATTCAGCCTCGCGCGCCCAGCAGGTGGTCCATGGCCAGCTGGTCGAGCTGTTCGAAGGCCATCCCGCGCGCGGCCGTCGCGTCCACGTCGAACTCCTCGAAGGCCGAGCGGTCCGCGAGCAGGCCCGCCAGACCGTCCGCCGCCGTCTGCTGCGCCAGCTCGTCCAGACGCGAGGCGCGCAGCGCCGCCTGGACCTCCGGGTCGGCGCGGAAGGCGGCCGCACGCTCCTTCAGGATGAGGTAGTTGCGCATGCAGCCGGCCGCCGAGGCCCACACGCCGTCGAGGTCCTCGGTCCTCGGCGGCTTGAAGTCGAAGTGCTTCGGGCCCGCGTAACCGGCGGTCTCCAGGAGGTCGACCAGCCAGAAGGCGGCACGCAGGTCGCCGGCGCCGAAGCGCAGGTCCTGGTCGTACTTGATGCCGGACTGGCCGTTGAGGTCGATGTGGAAGAGCTTGCCCGCCCACAGTGCCTGGGCGATGCCGTGCGGGAAGTTCAGCCCGGCCATCTGTTCGTGGCCGACCTCGGGGTTGACGCCGTACATCTCCGGGCGCTCCAGGCGCTCGATGAAGGCCAGGGCGTGGCCGACCGTCGGCAGCAGGATGTCACCGCGCGGCTCGTTCGGCTTCGGCTCGATGGCGAACTTCAGGTCGTAGCCCTGGGAGATCACGTACTCGCCGAGAAGGTCGAAGGCCTCCTTCATCCGGTCCAGAGCGACGCGTACGTCCTTGGCGGCGCCGGACTCGGCGCCTTCCCGGCCGCCCCAGGCGACATAGGTCTCCGCGCCGAGTTCGACCGCGAGGTCGATGTTGCGGATCGTCTTGCGGAGTGCGTAGCGGCGCACTTCGCGGTCGTTGGCGGTGAACGCGCCGTCCTTGAAGACGGGGTGCGTGAAGAGGTTGGTGGTCGCCATCGGGACGCGCATGCCGGTCGCGTCGAGGGCCTGGCGGAAGCGCTTGATGTGCGACTCGCGCTCGGTGTCCGAGGACCCGAAGGGGATCAGGTCGTCGTCGTGGAAGGTCACTCCGTGGGCACCGAGCTCGGACAGACGCTGCACCGTCTCGACCGGGTCGAGCGCACGGCGGGTGGCGTCGCCGAACGGGTCCCGTCCCTGCCAGCCGACGGTCCACAGGCCGAAGGTGAACCTGTCCTCGGGGGTGGGCTGGTAGTTCATGCCGCGGCTCCTTGCTTGCTCCGACTATTTCGTCATGGCGGTTTACAAATTAGTATGCGGGAGCATCTCTGGGAAGAGACAACGCGTCCCTGAAACGTTTCCCTGAGCAGAGACTGAGGGTGAGGACGGGTCGCCGCGACCCGGACAGGCACCGGAAAACACCAGGCCAGATCCCGCGGAGCCGCGGAAGAGGGAGAACCCGATGTCAGCAGCCGAGGGTCCGCTCGTCGTCGGCGTGGACACGTCGACCCAGTCCACCAAGGCGCTGGTCGTCGACGCGGCCACCGGCCAGGTCGTGGCGAGCGGCCAGGCACAGCACACCGTCACGACCGGGGCGGGCCGCGAGAGCGACCCGCGGCAGTGGTGGAACGCCCTGTGCGAGGCGCTGAGCCAATGCGGTGACGCGGCCCGCGAGGCCGCCGCCGTGTCGATCGGCGGCCAGCAGCACGGGCTCGTCACCCTGGACGCCCAGGGCGAGCCGGTCCGTCCGGCGATGCTGTGGAACGACGTGCGGTCGGCGCCCCAGGCCGACCGGCTGATCGAGGAACTGGGCGGAGCGAAGACCTGGGCGGAGCGCACCGGAAGCGTGCCGGGCGCCTCCTTCACGGTCACGAAGTGGGCCTGGCTGACAGAACACGAGCCGGAGACGATTCGCGCCGTCAAAGCCGTAAGACTCCCCCACGACTACCTCACCGAGCGCCTCACGGGTCAGGGCACCACCGACCGCGGCGACGCCTCCGGCACCGGCTGGTGGGCGTCCGGAACGGAGACGTACGACGCGGAGGTGCTCGCGCACGTGGGGCTCGATGCCGCGCTGCTGCCCCGGGTGGTCCGACCGGGTGAGGTGGCCGGGACCGTGCGTGACGGTCACGGCCTGCCCTTCTCCAAAGGCACCCTCGTCGCCGCGGGCACCGGGGACAACGCCGCCGCCGCGCTGGGCCTCGGGTTGCGCCCCGGCACTCCGGTACTGAGCCTCGGCACGTCGGGCACCGTGTACGCGGTCTCGACGCACCGGCCCGCCGACCCGACCGGCACCGTCGCGGGCTTCGCCGACGCGCGCGGCGACTGGCTGCCGCTGGCCTGCACCCTCAACTGCACGCTCGCCGTGGACCGCGTCGCCGCCCTGCTCGGCCTGGACCGCGAGGCCGTCGAACGCGGCACAGGAGTCACCCTGCTGCCCTACCTGGACGGCGAGCGCACCCCGAACCTGCCGAACGCCTCGGGGCTGCTGCACGGGCTGCGTCACGACACGACCGGCGGACAGCTGCTCCAGGCCGCGTACGACGGGGCGGTCCACTCGCTGCTCGGCGCTCTCGATCTGGTGCTCGACTCGGATGCGGACCGATCGGCGCCGCTGCTGCTGATCGGCGGCGGCGCGCGCGGTAGGGCCTGGCAGGAGACCGTACGCCGGCTGTCGGGGCGGCCCGCCCAGGTGCCCGAGGCCAAGGAGCTGGTCGCGCTCGGCGCCGCGGCACAGGCGGCGGGCCTGCTGACCGGCGAGGATCCGGCCGCGGTGGCCCGGCGCTGGGACACGGCCCGGGGGCCGGTCCTGGACGCGGTGGAGCGGGACCAGGCGACGCTGGACCGGATCTCCGGGGTACTCTCCGACGCATCGCCGCTGCTGGAGCGGGGGACAGACGCCCGCTGACGGCTCCGAGGGGCGAACGGGCGTCGACGGTGCCCAACCGCCGTCCGCCGAAGGACGCCGACGTTCGTCCGTCCACGAACGTCGGCTCACGGACACCCACGGAGGACTGACGGAGGCATGACCGCACCGCTGCACGAGGCCCGTTCGCCCGGCGCCGGCGCCCGGCTGCCCGACACCCAGCAGGGCATGCGCCGCCGCAACCTCGCGCGGGTGATGCACACCGTCAGCGCCGAGGGACCGCTGTCCCGTGCCGGGGTCGCCTCACGCATCGGGCTGACCCGGGCGGCGGTGTCGACGCTCGTGGACGAGCTGATCCGCTCCGGGCTGCTCGAAGAGCTGGGCCCCGAGCGGCCCGGCCGGGTCGGACGCCCCGGGTCGGCACTCGCCGTGAGCGGGCGCGGTCCGGCAGGGATCGGCGCGGAGGTCGGTGTCGACCATCTCGCGGTCTGCGCGGTCGATCTGCGGGGCGCGGTGCGGGCGCGCGCCGTGCGACACGGCGCCAACCGCGGGCGCTCCCCCGAACCGGTGATCGAGGAGCTGACCGGGCTGGTGCGGGAGGTGATCGCCGAGGTGGAGCGCGAGGGCCTGTGGCCGGCCGGCCTCGCGGTCGCCGTGCCGGGGCTCGTGGCCCGCGACGGGCGCACGGTCGTCCGTGCCCCCAACCTCGACTGGCACGACACGGATCTCGGCGCGCTCCTGCCCGCCGGGTTCCCACTGACCGTGGACAACGAGGCGAACCTCGGTGCGCTGGCGGAACTCTGGCTCGGAGACGGCACTCCGTCCGACTTCCTGCATGTGTCGGCCGAGATCGGTATCGGCGCCGCGGTGGTCGTGGACGGGCGGCTGCTGCGTGGAACCCGCGGGTTCGCGGGCGAGTTGGGGCATGTGCCGGTCCGTCCGGAGGGGCCGGAGTGCGCGTGCGGCGGGCGCGGGTGCCTGGAGCAGTACGCGGGCGAGGAGGCGGTGCTGCTGGCGGCGGGAGTCGAGCCGGGCGAGGACCGCGTCGGGCTGCTCGCGGAGCGCGCCGCCCAGGGGGACCCAGACGTACGGCGGGCTCTGGAAGGGGCAGGCACGGCTCTCGGTATCGCGCTGACCGGGGCGGTCAATCTGCTGGACCCCGAGATTGTCGTCCTGGGCGGTGCGCTGTCCGGGCTGGCGCCGTGGCTGCTGCCGTCGCTGGAGGCGGAACTGGCCCGGCGTACGGCGGGGCCCGCCTGTGCGGTGGCGGTGTCGCGGCTGGGCCCCGAAGGTCCCCTGCTGGGCGCCGCGCACTCGGTGGTGCGGGCGGTGCTGGACGACCCGGGGGCCGTGGCGGGGCGGGACTGAAGGGGCCCGACCAGCCTCGATCCACCGCACAGCACGCCGACGTCACCCGTTGGAGTGGCCGAGTTGTCCACAATCGCGCGGTCATCCACCGAAATCCATGGGCTCTTCCTGCCCGACCGCCAAGCGCCGTAGCGTGATCCACGTGAGGCGCGGCCCGCCATGGTGCCGGGTGGTGCGCGCCCTCCGCCGACCTTCCGCAGAACGGAGCTGTGCAGCGATGACCGATCTCAGGATTCTGACCGTGCGCCCCGAACCGGGCGAGTACGCCTGGACGTTCGGCGGCGCGCCTCCCGTCGCGCGAATCGCGCCGGGCACCGTCCTCGACCTGTACACGGAGGACTGTTTCGCCGGACGTGTGCGTTCCGAGAAGGATCTGGTGTCCGAGGTGTGCGAGTTCCCGTTCCTGAACCCGCAGACGGGTCCCTTCCATGTGGAGGGCGCGGAACCGGGCGACACGGTGGCGGTGCACTTCGTGTCCATCGAACCGGCCCGGGACTGGGCGGCGTCCACGACGGTCCCGCTGTTCGGGGCGCTCACGTCCACGCACACCACGGCCACACTGCAGCCGCCGCTGCCGGAGACGGTCTGGATCTGGCAGCTCGACCGGACGCGGCGTACGGCGCTGTTCCGCGCGCGGGACAGCGACATCGAGATCGAGCTGCCCATGGACCCGATGCACGGCACTGTGGGAGTGGCGCCCGCCAACCTGGAGGTGCGGTCAGCGCTGGTGCCCGACGCGCACGGCGGGAACATGGACACACCGGAGATGCGGGCCGGTGTCACCTGCTACCTCGGGGTGAACGTCGAGGGCGCGCTGCTCAGCCTCGGCGACGGTCACGCCCGCCAGGGCGAGGGCGAGACCTGCGGGGTCGCCGTCGAGTGCGCGATGAACACCGTGGTGATCGTCGAGCTGCTCAAGGGAGTCGCCACCCCCTGGCCGCGTATCGAGTCCGACACGCACATCATCTCGACCGGTTCGGCCCGGCCGTTGGAGGACGCGTTCCGGATATCCCAGCTCGACCTGGTGCGCTGGCTGGTGCGGGACTACGGGTTCAGTGAGCTGGACGCCTACCAGTTCGCGACACAGGCCGTCGAGTCGCCGCTGGCCAACGTCTGCGACACCAACTACACCTGCGTGGCGAAGATCCGCAAGGAGTGGCTGCCGGCCCGCGAGACCCATCGCGGGCTGCACGCACAGTTGCGCGAGACGGCGACGGCACTCCAGCGCTGAGCCGAGTCGTTCTCGGACGGCTGCATCCTCCCGGCACACCGACGCGTCTCATCAACGGTAGCCCCCACTCCCCTGCCCCCGTCGAAAGGCATTTCACGCATGGAGCGGACCAGGTCGTTCCCCAGCAGACGGCGGCTGTTGAAGAACTCGGCTCTCGCCGCAGGCTCCTACGCCCTTCTCCCCGCGCCCCGGGTCGCCGCCCAGCCCCGGTCCCTCGACTATCCGCTCGCCACGTGGGAACCGGCGACCACCGCCAACTACACCCCCTCCGACCACCCGGTGTCCCGGGTCCCCGACCTCGTCGTCATCCATGTCACCCAGACCTCCTACGCCAACACCCTGGCCGTCTTCCAGCACCCGGAGAAGAAGGTCTCCGCGCACTACGTCGTGCGGTCCGGCGACGGACACGTGGCCCAGTGCGTACGGGAGCACGACATCGCCTGGCACGCGGGCGACTGGAACCACAACCTGCGCAGCATCGGCATCGAACACGAAGGGTGGGTGGACCGACCCGGTTATTTCACGGAAGCCCTGTACGAGAAGTCGGCGGCACTCACCGCGACGATCTGCACGCGGTACGGCATACCGAAGGACCGTACGCACATCATCGGGCACTACGAGGTTCCCGGTACCGATCACACCGATCCCGGACCGGACTGGGACTGGACGCGCTACATACGCCTCGTCAACACCGCCTGAGCGGGACGGTGGTGCCGTCGGCCGTTCTCCTGGCGTCGAAACGGTTGTCCCCGTCCATCCACAGAGTGACGATGTCACCAGCCGCATCACCTTCCGGGAGGCCCAGTTGACCGATCCATGGGTGGCCCTGGAACAGGGAGCCGACCCCGTCGAACGGGGACGGGTACTGCGCCGCGCGCACGAGACGTTCACCGAGGCAGGGACGGTGACACTGCCGGTACGTTCGGTGGTGGCGGACTCCTGGAGACGTTCCGCACGAGCGGGGGTGGGGCCGGACTGCACGGCGAGCGTGGACCTGACGGACGGCGACCTCGGCGCCTACCGCGCGGAACACCCGCTTGCTCGGGTGATGCCCCTGTTCCGTGAACTCATGGGCACCTTCGCCGCCGACGGCGAGCATCTGCTCGCGGTGTGCGACGCGCAGGGCAGGCTGATGTGGGTCGAAGGACATCCGACCACCAGACGGCAGGCAGGGCGGATCAACTTCGTCCCGGGGGCGCGTTGGGCGGAGTCGGCGGTCGGTACGAACGCGCCGGGTACGGCGGTCGCCGTGGACCGGCCGGTGCAGGTGTTCGCGGCCGAGCACTTCATCCGTCAGGTGCAGCCGTGGACGTGCGCGGCGGCTCCGGTGCACGATCCGCGTACGGGACGGGTGCTGGGTGCCGTGGACATCACCGGCCGGGACGGGCTCGCGCATCCGCACAGCCTCGGGTTCGTGCAGGCGGTGGCGCGGGCAGCCGAGTCCCAGCTGGCGCTGCTCGCCCCGGCCGGCCCTGCCACGGACGTGCTCGAACTGACCGCGCTGGGCCGGGACGAGGCTCATCTGCTGGCCGCCGGGCGTGCGTTGCGGCTCAGTCGTCGGCACAGCGAACTCGTCGTCCTGCTCGCCCGCCACCCGGAAGGGCTGACCGGGGACGAGTTGCTGTGCGCGCTGTACGAGGACGAGTCGGTGACCCCGGTGACGCTGCGCGCCGAACTGGCCCGGCTCCGCCGTGTCCTGGCCCCGGGGTTGCTGGCGTCGCGGCCGTACAGGCTGACGGTGCCGGTCGAGTCGGACATCGGCGTCGTGGAGCGCTCGATCGAGACGGGTGCGGTCACGACGGCGGTGCGGGCCTATGCCGGTCCGCTGCTGCCCGGTTCCCGGGCTCCGGCGGTGGCCCGGCTGCGGCGCAGGCTCACCGACGGCCTGCGCACGGCGCTGGTCGCCCGTCGGGACCCGGACCTGCTGGCCGACTGGGCCCACGCGCCATGGGGCGAGGACGACCTCGCCGTATGGCGTGCGCTCGCGGCGGTGCGGCCGGCGGCGGCCGTACTGGCACGCCTGAACGAACTGGAGTCGGAACAGGCGGCGCCACGGGGTTGGGCACATCGGACCGCCCGGCGCTGACGGTACGCCGGTACCGGAGACCTGGAATGCGGGTCCTCCGGCTCACGTGGGTGTCCGGCACATGTCGGCACGCGCTGCGGCACCCTCGTAGGCTTCACGTGCCCACGGCTGACCCCGTACGCACCCGGCGCCTCCCCGTCCCCAGGCACTCGTGCGCAACCTGTCTGCAACCTCGGCGCTTCTAGCCTCGCGGCGAGAGCGGCCCAACGGCGGGCAGCTCTGCTGAAGGAGGCAGGCCACAGCATGACTCGTTACGCGGCGCCCGGTACCGAGGGCGCGATCGTCTCCTACCAGGCGCGCTACGACCACTTCATCGGCGGCGAGTACGTGCCGCCGGCCCGCGGGCAATACTTCGAGAACCCGAGCCCGGTGAACGGACAGCCGTTCACGGAGATCGCGCGGGGCACCGCCGAGGACGTGGAGCTCGCGCTCGACGCGGCACACGCGGCGGCGCCGGCATGGGGACGTACGTCGGTGACCCAGAGGTCCGACATCCTGCTGAAGATCGCCGACCGGATGGAGGCGAACCTCGAAGCACTGGCGGTCGCCGAGACCTGGGAGAACGGCAAGCCGGTACGGGAGACGCTCGCCGCCGACATCCCGCTCGCCATCGACCACTTCCGCTACTTCGCGGGCGCGATCCGCGCGCAGGAGGGGTCGCTCGGCGAACTCGACGACGACACGGTGGCGTACCACTTCCATGAGCCGCTCGGTGTGGTCGCGCAGATCATCCCGTGGAACTTCCCCATCCTGATGGCGGTCTGGAAGCTGGCGCCCGCGCTCGCGGCGGGCAACGCGGTCGTGATCAAGCCCGCCGAACAGACGCCGGCGTCTCTCCACTACTGGATGAGCCTGATCTCGGACCTGCTGCCGCCGGGTGTCGTGAACATCGTCAACGGCTTCGGGGTGGAGGCGGGCAAGCCGCTCGCGTCCAGTGCGCGGGTGGCGAAGGTGGCGTTCACGGGTGAGACCACGACAGGGCGGCTGATCATGCAGTACGCCTCGGAGAACATCAAGCCGGTCACGCTGGAGCTGGGCGGCAAGTCACCGAACATCTTCTTCGACGACGTGTGGGCGGCGGACGACGACTTCCGCGACAAGGCGCTCGAAGGCTTCACCATGTTCGCGCTCAACCAGGGCGAGGTGTGTACGTGCCCCTCCCGTGCACTGATCCAGCGCGGCAACTACAGCGATTTCCTCCAGGCCGCGGTCGCCCGCACCGAGCTCATCAAACCGGGGCACCCGCTCGACACGGACACGATGATCGGCGCGCAGGCCTCCAACGACCAGTTGGAGAAGATCCTCTCCTATCTGGACATCGGCCGTCAGGAGGGCGCCAGGGTCCTCACGGGTGGCGAACGCATCGAGTACGACGGTGAGTTGAAGGGCGGTTACTACGTCCAGCCGACCATCTTCGAGGGCGACAACCGGATGCGCATCTTCCAGGAGGAGATCTTCGGGCCCGTGGTGTCCGTGACCCCGTTCGACGACTTCGACGACGCGATCAAGACCGCCAACGACACGCTGTACGGCCTCGGGGCGGGCGTGTGGACCCGGGACATGAACACCGCGTACCGGGCGGGCCGCGCGATCCAGGCGGGCCGGGTGTGGACGAACTGCTACCACGCCTATCCGGCGCACGCGGCGTTCGGCGGCTACAAGCAGTCCGGGATCGGCCGCGAGAACCACAAGATGATGCTGGAGCACTACCAGCAGACGAAGAATCTGCTGGTGAGCTACTCGCCGAAGAAGCTGGGCTTCTTCTAGACACAGAAAAAGGGCGCCTGAACAAGGACGATGCCCTTCAGGCGCCCTTCGGGACGCACAACTAATCCGAGATTCGAAACGGGCTCCTACTTCCGATCTCTCCCACCTGTGTCGCCGGTCCGACCAGCAGTTCCGGGCCGTTTCCGGGCCAGAGTCAAGCTACGACACACTGCGCGTCGTCCCTCGGCGCAGCCCACCGCTGCATGGACTCCTCGATCAGCCGGTTGGCCAGGTTGCGCGTTTCGGCCAGGAACTTGGCGTAGTAGCGGAAGAGAACCTGGATGCCCTGCCCGGCGCGGCGTGCGCACTCCGCCGGGTCGACTCCGGAGGCCGGCCAGAACGAGATGCCGATGTTTCAGTCGGCGGCAGCCCGACAGGCGGGAGGCTGGGGAGGCCGCGCGGTGCCTGCCGGCTCCGCGCGGCCTCCCGCCGAATTGGACATGACGGTTTCCCGGTCGTCCGGCCCTCCACCGACTACTGCGCGAATGTAGTGGCAGGCCGTTTTGGATGGATTCGGTCATGGCAGGTATCGCAGGCCACAACGGCCCTGCGACGCCGGTGCGGAATTACCCGCGCCCGGTCAAAGGCCGCCATCCGGAATGTGCGAGGTCGGCGAGAGCACGGACATGACGCACTGGCACATTGCCCTCGCTCTCGCAGATATCGCAGATATCGCAACTGTCCGTCAGAGTCTCGCGATGGGTTCCTTCTGTGGATACTCCACCCGGACCGGCTGACGGTCGGCGATTTCCGCCGGCCTCTGCCGCTGGAGTGGGATCCCACCGAACCGTGCCACCAGCGGCTTCCCGCTCTTCCGATGCTTATGGCAAGCCCCCGTGGCAGGCCCTCGTAGCGGAATGGGCTCAGAACATGGTGTTGTCGTTGAGGGGAGGGGTCGACGGCACGTCCTGGACGGAGTCCCAGTGTTCGAGGATCTTGCCGTGCTTGCCGACGCGGAAAATGTCCACGACGGCCTGGCCGCGGTCCTCGGGGTTGAGGCGGTAGTGGGCGTGGATCGCCACGAGGTCGCCTTGGGCGATGACGCGCTTGCGTTCCACGATCAGGTTCGGGAACTGCTGGAAGAAGCCGGTGAACTGCTCGCGCAGGCCGGCCGAGCCGTTGGGGATGGTCGGGTTGTGCTGGTAGTACTCCGGCGTCAGGTACCTGACCGCTTCGGGGTTCTTGTCGACGAGGAGGGTGTCGAAGTAGGCGGTGGCCACCTTCTGGCTGAAGGCGGTCATCCAGCGGGGGCCGGGCTGGTTCGTGCGCGGCCGGCTGACCGTGCCGAACATGTCGTTGCCGTTGACGGTGGTCGCCGGTACGTCCTGGACCACGTCCCAGTGCTCGGCGATCATGCCCTTCCTGTCGAAGCGGAAGATGTCGACCACGGACGAACCGCGGGTGCCGGGTTCGTAGACCGGGTTGGAGTGGACCATGACCAGGTCACCCTGGGCGATGACCCGCTTGACGTTGTACACGTGGTCCGGGAACCGCGCGTGCCAGTCACGGATGAAGTTCTTGATGGCCTCCCGGCCGTCGGGGGCCATCGGGTTGTGCTGGATGTAGTCCGCACGGATGTACTGGTCGGCGACCTTGAGGTTGCCCTCTTCGAAGAGCTGCCTGAGTACGCGGACGGCGACGCGCTTGTTGCGCTCCTCGGCGTGGGGGTTCGCCTGCCGGGAGTCCGCGACGGTCAGGGAGGAGGCGGGAGCGGACGCCGTGGCGGCGGGCACGAATACGGCCATGGATCCGATGGTCGCCGTGGCCAGCAGAGCGGCGACGGTCCTCCTGGACAAGTGGGTCTTGCTCATGACGGTGTTCTCCAATACGGATGCGATGAGCGATGCGTTACGTGATGGCTGTGGGCGGTGGAATCACCCGGGGCTGAAGGCGAGGAGGAACTCGACGGTCCCCTCGTCCTCGACGGCGATCCCACCGAAGTTCGGTGCGTCGACGCCGTAGTCGGCGAAGGTGACGGGGATCGAGCCGTTCACGCGGAAGCCGTCGGCGGCGCGCTGGGCGTTGAGGTCGAACGTGACGGAATTGGTCTCGCCGTGGATGGTCAGATCCCCCGTGGCCTCGCCGGTGACCTGTTCGCTCCCGTCCGGCACCGAGCCGAAGTCCACGGGCTCGGTGAGCTCGAAGACGGCATTGGGGTACCGCTCCGTGTTCATGATCCGGCCGCGGAACTGGCCGTCGCGTTGGTCGGAGTCGCTCCGCACCGAGGCCAGGTCGACGGTGAAGCTCCCGCTCACAGCCCGGGTGCCCTCGATCTCCAGCTCTCCGGTGACCTCTTCGGTACGGCCCACGGCCGTGACGTTCTGGCCGAAGAGCACCTCGTCGACGCGGTAGCCGGCCTGCGAGCCGCTGCCCACCCGCCACGCGCCCTCGACGCCCTCCGGCGCCTGCTCGCCGGAGCCGGAGGTGGTCTCCGGCCCGTTCGGCGGACTGTCGAGTGACAGCGCGGCTGGTGGGTCGTCCTGGACGTAGTTGATGTAGACGTACGGGCCTCCGACGCCCACGAGGGCTGCGGCGGCAACGCCGACGATCAGCCAGCGCTTCCAGCGTCTGGGGGTGGTGCGTGCCATTGGTTCCTCCGGGATACAGATGATCGGGTCATTGATCTTGAAAGTTCAAGTATTGGGTCAGAAAGCACCCTGGGCCATGAATGCCGTGGGGTCAGCCGTGGGCTGTGAGGGAGACGTGCTCCCACTCGGCCCAGGTGGCCAGCTTGCGCGCGTAGTGGTCCTTGGCCAGCTGGATCGGCGGCCTGCCGAAGAACACCCGCAGCGGCGGGTTCTCGGCATCCACGATCGTCAGCAGGGCGGGACCGACGGCCTTCGGATCGCCCATGTCGGACAGGTCAAGGCCCTCGGCGAGGGCCTGGCGGACTCCGTCGTAGAGCGGGTCGGGCTCGGAGTTGACCGCGGAGGCGCCGGGCCAGTCGGTGGGATAGGGGCCGGGCTCGACCAGGGTGACCTTGATGTTCTGCCCGGCTACCTCGGCGGCCAGGGCCTCGGACAGCCCCTCCACCGCCCACTTGGAGGCGGCGTAGACCCCCAGACTCGGGAAGGAGAGCACGCCGCCGACGGAGGAGACCTGGACGATGTGGCCGCCGCCCTGGGCGCGCAGCAGCGGCAGCGCGGCCTGGGTGACCCACAGCACGCCGAAGAAGTTCGTTTCCATCTGGTCGCGTGCCTCGGCCTCGGTCAGCTCCTCGACCATGCCGAAGTGGCCGTAGCCGGCGTTGTTGACGACGACATCGAGTCGGCCGAAGTCCGCGTGGGCCTTGTGGACCGCGTCGAACGCGGCGGTCTTGTCGGTGACATCCAGGGGCAGTGCGAGCAACTGCTCGCCGTAGGCGATCGCGAGGTCCATCAGGGACTCCGTGTTCCGTGCGGTCGCGGCGACCCTGTCTCCGCGATCCAGCGCGGCTTCGACGAACGAGCGGCCGAAGCCGCGGGACGAGCCGGTGACGAACCAGGTCTTGGACACGAGAACCTTCCAGTGGGGAAAGGGAGTTGATGGAGTGGGAGGTCAGGCCAGGAGCAACTCGGAGACCTGCCACAGGAGCGCGGCCGCCTCCGGGTCCACGGCGTGCGCGGCGACCCCGGTGTTGGTGCCGGGCCGGTGCGGTTCGGCCTCGTCGCAGTCCTCGAAGTACCGGCCGGTGACACCGTCGACCACGGGCGACGCGGCCAGCAGCACCGAGGTCGCGGCGCCCTGCTCCACCGTCTTGAGGGACAGCTCGGGCGGCTGCGTCCCCTCACCGATCAGGGCCTGGAGGTGGTCCCCGAACTGCGCCATCTCGGCATCCCCGACATGACGCATCAGGTTGGTCCGGATCCCGCCGGGCATCAGCGCGTTGACCGCGATCCCGTCGTCGGACCAGCGTCGGCCGGCTTCGACCGCGAACAGCACGTTGGCCGTCTTGGACTGCCCGTAGGCGAGCCACGGGTCGTACGGCCGCTCGGTGAAGTGGAGGTCGTCGAAGACGACGGGTGAGAAGAGGTGTCCGCTGGAGCTCACCGACACCACGCGCGCACCGCCGGCCGCCGCGAGAGCGCCGTGCAGCCCGGTGGCGAGGGCGAAGTGCCCCAGGTGGTTGGTGGCGAACTGCAGTTCCCAGCCCTGCGGCGTCCGGGTCTCCGGAGTCGCCATCACGCCCGCGTTGTTGACGAGGATGTGCAGTGGCCCCTGCCATGCGGTCACGAACGCCCCGACGGACGCCGGATCGGTCAGATCCAGGGAGGCGACCGTCACCGCCTCGGAGCCGGTGGTGATCTTGACGTCCTCCGCGGTGCGGCGGCCAGCGGCCGTGTCCCGCACGGCGAGGACGACCTGCGCGCCGGCCCCGGCGAGCGCCCGGGCGGTCTCCACACCGATGCCGGAGGCGGCTCCGGTGACGACGGCACGGCGGCCGGTGAGATCCGTGCCCGCGATGACGTCGGCGGCCGTGGATCCGGCATGGAAGGAGGTGGTGATACGTGTGCTCGTGGTCATGTCCGCACGTGCTCCCGGTTTGCTACGATCGAAAAATCGGAGGCTCCTCCGTTTTGCTTGAACCTTAAGCGGAGGGCCCTCCGATTGTCCAGGAGGAAGGAATGCCGTGACCGGCAACACACGCGGACTGCGTGCCGACGCGCGCCGCAATCGGCAACGCCTGCTCGACGTGGCCGTAAGCGCCTTCTCCGAGCGGGGCACGGACGCGTCGCTCGAGAGCATCGCCAGAGAGGCCGGTGTGGGCATCGGCACTCTGTACCGGCACTTCCCCACCCGGGAGGCCCTGCTTGAGGCCGCATACCGCAACGAGGTCGCGCGGGTCTGCGACAGCGCCGAGGAACTACTGACTCAGTACCCGCCCGACCAGGCGATGCGAGTGTGGATGGACCGGTTCATCGACTATCTGACCACCAAGCAGGGCATGGCGGACGCACTGAAGGCCGTCATCGCCTCCGGTGACTCGGACCCGTTCACCGAGAGCCTGGACCGAATCAGCACGGCCATCAGCACGCTACTGAAGGCCGGGGCCGAGGCGGGCGTCCTGCGCTCCGACGTCGACCCCCTCGACGTCGGCTTCAGCCTCGGCGGCATCCTGCTGATCACCACCGACATGGGGCTGCGCGACCGCGCGGGCCGCATGCTCGATCTACTCCTCGACGGACTCCGCCACCGCACGGACTGAACTGGAGACCGCCTGCGACTGGGCGTACACATCAGCCGTTTCGACCACTTCGACGGCCCGACCACCCCATCGGCCCGGCCGCCCTCGGACCCGGGCCGGCCGCGGCATGTGCGGTCACGGAGGAGGCCGGCATCAGCCGGCTCTCCGTCATGAGGACCACTACTTCCAGATGGAGGAGTACGGGCTCACCGCGAACGAGCCGTGCTGGAGGGCTGCACCACCCTTGGCCATCTCGCGGCCCACACCTCGACGACCCGACTCGGGCCGCTCGTCACAGAGGTGACATACCGTCATCCGGACTGCTCGCCAAGATCGTCACCACACTCGACGTACTCTCCGGCGGCCGGGCCTCCCCCGGACTCGGCACAGCCCGGTGCCAACGTGAGCACACCGGCGCCAGAGTGCCGTTCCCCCCGACCGGCGAGCGCTTCGAGCGACTGGAGGAGAGCCGGCGCGCCTGCAAGCAGATGTGGACTGCTGCCGCAAGGTCGCGGCGACGACCTCGTCGCCCGAATGCGCCCGAGTCCCTGGAATCGCGACCTGGGCGGGCGCCACCGCGTTGACCGTGACCCGGCACTCGCCCAGCTCGCGCTCCATCACCCGGGCCATGCCGATGAGCGCGCCCCTTCCCGGCCACGTAGGCGATCTGGCCCGGCGCGCCGGTGAAGTAGATGCGGGATGCCACATTGGAGACGCGCCCGCGGTACGGGCTCTCGCGCAGCCACGGCGCGCACGCCTGCGTGAGCCGGGGGCATGGCGGCCTGGCAATAGGCGTTGTCGCCCGGGCCGTGGACGCCACCGGTGAAGGTGACCCGGTACGGGCGTTTCGGCGTGACACGGCGGGCGATGGTGAAGCCGGCCGCGTCCTCGTTGTGCATGCCGTTGACGACCCGGGCGCTCAGGCGCCGGCTCAGACCGTGGTCGGTGCTCAGGTCCGAAGAGCAATGGGCGGTGAGGTCGGCACGGGGCCAAGGCGGTGGACTGCGGCGGTGGACCGCCCTCGGCTGCCTCAGCTCCTGCCTGAACGGCATCACTTTGCAGGAAGGTGAGCCCGGCGGCTATTCTCATACTCAACAATACGACTAGGTGCCTAGTTGTTTAGCCATGGCCGTGTGCCACTTCTACCAGCAGCGTTGACGAGAGGCGGTCGGCCCCGTGTCGAGCAGTGGGTATCTGCGCTATGTCGCCCTGGGCGACAGTCACACCGAGGGGCTCGGGGACGGCGACGACGTCCGTGGTCTTCGGGGCTGGGCGGACCGGCTCGCCGAGCAGGTCGCCCGCCACAGCCCCGGCCTGCTCTACGCCAACCTCGCGGTGCGCGGCCGTAAGGCCGGTCAGGTGCGCGCCGAGCAGCTGGCTCCGGCTCTCGCGATGCGGCCCGACCTCGCCACCGTGGTGGCCGGGGTCAACGATGCGTTGCGCCCGGGCTGCGACCTCGACGAGGTGGCCGGCCATGTCGAGGCGATGTTCGCCGCTCTCACCGCGCAGGGTGCCACCGTCGCGACCCTCATGTTTCCCGATGTCGGGCGTATCACGCCGCTGGCCCGACCGATCGGTCACCGTGTTCTCGCACTCAACGCGCGTATCCGGGATGCCGCCGACCGCCACGGTGTGGTGGTGGCGGAGACGGCCGCTCACGCGGCGGCGACCGATCCGCGGTTGTGGAGTGCTGACCGGCTGCACGCCGGCCCACTGGGACACGCGCGCATCGCGGCTGCCGCGGCCCAGGCGCTCGGCCTGCCGGGCAGCGACGGCAAGTGGACCCTTCCCCTTCCGGCCGAGGGGACAGACGTCTCCGCCTGGAGGACCGTGGGCGCCGAACTGCGCTGGGCCGGCACCTTCCTCGGCCCTTGGGTCGGCCGCCGCATTCGTGGCCGCTCCTCCGGCGACGGCCGCCAGGCCAAGCGGCCGGCGCTACTTCCGGTGGCCGCGCCCACCGGGGACACCTCCCCAGCCGCATGAGGCTCCGCCCGCGACGACGCCGACGGCTCCTCCTGCTGCACTTCCCTCTTCCTCGTACCGGAGCTGGAAATGAGTAACGCCCACCCCTTCCGCGTCCTGCGCGCGAAGCGTCTGTGGATCGTCAACGGCGTCATCGTGGGCTTCGTGGCACTGCTGTTCACGGTGTTCTACGTCGGCGCCAACATCGACCCCGCCGGTCACCTGCACAATCTGCCCGTCGGCCTGGTCAGCGCCGATGAGGGGTCGAAGGTCGGTGGCAAGCAGACCGACCTCGGTGCACAGATCACCCAGTCGATCAAGAAGTCGTCCCAGGGCGGAGACAGGATCGACTGGAAGCTGATGGACGAGAAGGAGATGAAGGAGGAACTGGGCAAGGGCAAGCTGTTCGGCGCGCTCGTCGTGCCCCGCGACTTCACCGCCACTGTCGCCGCCCTCACCGGCTCCGGGGCGGTCGGCAAGCCCGTCCGCCCCACACTCACCGTGCTGACCAACCAGTCCGCCGGCAGCGTGGGGTCGAGCATGGCGCGGCAGGCCACGACGACGGCCGCGCAGTCGGCCTCCGCTCAGGTGGGTGAACAGCTGACCGCTCAGGCCGAGGCCGCACAGGCCCAGCTGCCCGCTGCCGCGCGCCTGCTGCTGGCCGACCCGGCGGTCGTGCAGATCGAGGACGGGCATCCGCTCGACTCGCACAGCGGCCTCGGTCTGAGTGCCTTCTACTACTCCCTCGTCCTCGTCGTCTGCGGCATGCTCGCCGCCAACGTCATCAGCGGCCAGGTGGACCACGCCCTCGGCTACACCCACAGCGACATGGGCCCGCTGCGGGTCCACAAGCCGCTGCTGCGCGCGACTCGCGTCCAGACCCTGTCCATCAGTAGCACGCTCATGATCGGTCTGTCCCTGCTCATGGGCAGCCTGGCCCTGGCCGGTGCAGTGGGCATCATGGGCATGGACGCCTCCCACCTGCCCCTGCTGTGGCTCTTCTCCGTGTGCACGATCGCGGTTGTCGGCATCGGCGGGCTCGGACTGCTCGCTGTGTTCGGCACGCCGGGGATGCTGTTCATCACGATCTTCTACATCGCCATGGCAGTACCGACGTCCGGCGCCACGGTCCCCCTCCAAGCCCTCCCCGGCTTCTACCGCGTCCTCGGCGAGTTCGAGCCCCTGCGCCAGATCACAGGCGCCGTCCGCTCCATCCTCTACTACGACGCCCAGGCCGACGCGGGTCTGACCCGGGGCTGGGTGATGCTGGGCGTGGGACTCGCGGTCGCCGGCCTCTTCGGCTTCGGCGTGACCCGGTTCTACGACCGCAAGGGACTGCATCGCATTCCCGCCGACGAGGAACCGCGGCCGGTCCTCACCCGGGCATAGTCCGAGCGCCGGTGGGGGGTGGGGGCTGGCACGATCGCCCCCACCCCCCACTTTGTTGACTGATCGTGCAGGTGGGATCGTCGCGGTCAGCCGTCGGCCCGGAGCGCGGCCGTGCGCTGTTCGATCCTGCGCAGCGCCATGTCCCCCCACTGGAGGTTCTCCCGCTCGAACGACATCCCGCGCAGCAGGGTGAGATACGGGCCGATGCGCTCGGCCTCGGCGAAGTACGCCTCCTCGGAGCGCCCGTCGAGCAGGCGCCGCCGGAGCCGCTCGTAGCGGGCCAGCTTGGCGGTGGCCCACTCCATGCGCTCCGTGATGGCGGTCCGGACCTCTTCCATGTCCCCCGCGTCCAGGCACTGCACCTTGACAAGCAACTCGTCCCGGATCACCGCCGGTTTGACCAAGGACTCGGCGGTGTAGGCGTGGACGGCCTTCCGCCCGGCCACCGTCAAGGAGAACAGCCGCTTGTTGGGGCGGCGCTTCTGCTCGACGACACGGGCCGTGACAAGCCCTTCGGTCTCCATGCGATCCAGCTCCCGGTAGAGCTGCTGAGGCGTCGACATCCAGAAGTTGGCGACCGTCGCATCGAACGCCTTCGCGAGGTCGTACCCGGACGCCTCGCCCTCCAACAGCGCGGCCATCACCGCGTTCCGCAAAGCCATGGAAGCAAGCTAACAGACTAATCAACTACTTGACTAATAGTCACACCTACCCTGTGGACAAACCCTAATGGGTCACCTACCACCTACCGCACCTATTAATATTTTTGACTATCAGAGTCGAGTTCACGCACCCCTCCCACAAGGCCGTCGAGAGCGGCGACCTGGCCAGAGGTGCCGCAGTAGGCCTTGAGTGCGAAATCCGCGACCACTGTGCGGATGACAGTCTCACGTCTCTCCTGTCCACTGGCCCTATGGCCGTGGCCGGCAGCCTCAGTCTTGCGCTCGGAAACCGATCGGTTTACGATGATGGAAACCGGTCGGTTTCCGCCGAATCCAAGGGCTGGTCCGTGGTCACGCCCCCTTCGGGCGGGCCCTGCCCGAATCACCCGTCCGCCGCAGTTCCCACAACGAGGAGCCAGCAGATGCCCAGCTCAGAGTCACGTCCCACGATTCACATCCCGGGGACCACCAGCCACACCCTCGCCCCGCGCACAGGACGCCACAGTCGTGAGGGGACCCTGCGCTACCTCAGAGCGGGCACCGGCGCTCCCCTGGTTCTGCTGCACACCGTGCGCACCCAGGCCGAGCACTTCCGCCTCCTCATCCCGCTGATCGCGGACCGGTACACCGTGTACGCCCTCGACCTGCCGGGGATGGGCTACTCCGAGATCGTGCCCGGGGCCTCGTACGACGAGCCCGCGATGCGTGCGGGCGTCGAGCGGCTCCTGACCGAACTCGACCTCCACGACGTGACGTTGGTCGGGGAGTCCATGGGCGCGGTGCTCGCCCTGACCGCCGCGGCCGATCTCCCGGATCGGGTACGACGCGTCGTGGCGGTCAACACGTACGACTTCCGTGACGGGATCGCCCGGTCCGGTCTTCTCGCCCGTGTGGTGGTCGGCGGCGTTCTCACTCCGGGGGTGGGCCCGGTGGTCGCCGGGGTGGAGCCCAAGCCCGTCGTCCGCAGGATCCTTCAGGGCGGGGTGGTCGACAGGACCGCGCTGCGGGAGGACTACCTCGACGAACTCCTCCAGGTGGGCGGCCGCCCCGGCTACTCGACCGTCGCCCGGGCCGTCTACCAGAGCCTGCCCAGCCTCATCGCCGCCCGCTCGCGCTACCCCGAGGTCAAGGCACCCGTCCACCTCGTCTACGGCGAGAAGGACTGGTCCCGTCCTTCGGACCGGCAGGCCAACAAGGAGCTGCTGCCGGCCGCCGACTTCACCCAGGTGCCGGGAGCGGGCCACTTCATCGCCCTGGAACGACCCGACGTACTGGCCGACGTACTGAACGCGGTGGCCTGACCGCCCAGCACGTGGTCGGCGACGTCAACTTCGGGTTCGCCGCGAGCTCCGCGTTCATGGACATGCGCGGACGTCCCATAACCGCACCGTTCTCTCGCCTGTCGTGGTTACTGTTCGGCGGCCTCTCGGGCGATCTGCTCGAACTGGGCGCCCATGGCCTCGCCGAGCGCCTGGGCGGCGGAGAGCGGTCGCACCATCACCGTGGACTCGTCGATCTTCCCGTCGTCGTCGAAGTGCAGGAAGTCGCATCCCTGGAGTTGCTTGCCGGCGACAGTGGCGGTGAAGACGAAGGCGTGATCGCGGCCGTCGGGGTTGGCGATCTCGCGGACGTAGGTGAAGTCCTCGAAGACCCGGAGCACGCCGCGCAGGATCGCCGCGGTGATGGCCTTGCCCGGGTACGGCTTGAAGGTGACGGGGCTGGTGAAGACGACGACGTCGGCCAGCAGAGCGGCCACCCCGTACACCTGCAACTGCAGGTGTACGGCCACGCCGCCGTGGCCAAGGGTGATGCGGCTAACGGGTGACCCGAGATTGATCGCAGGGTGCCGTGCGCTGAGGCTGCGGGCTGGGCTCGTAGCGAGTCATCGCTCGCGCATAGAGGGTCCGCAAGATGAGCGGGACGGTATCGGCAGTGAGCAGCAACAGCGAGTAGTCGTTCACCAAGCCCAACCGGGCCGGCATCACGTTGCTCGCCGGGCTCGGAGTGGAGGGAGAGGTGCACGCCGGTGTCACGGTCAAGCACCGCTCTCGTGTCGCGCAGGACCCTACCCAGCCAAACCTGCGCCAGGTCCACCTCGTTCACCAGAAGCTCTTCACCGAAGTCGGCGGAGAGGGGTTCAACGTGACACCGGGCGATCTCGGCGAGAACATCACCACGAGCGGCATCGATCTGTTCTGCCTGCCCGTCGGGACACGGCTGCGCATCGGCGACGAGGCGACCGTGGAGGTCACCGGCCTGCGCAATCCCTGTCTGCAGATCGATAATTTGCAGGACGGACCGCTCAGGAAGGTCGTCGGCCGCGACGAGGCCGGGAACGTCGTGCGCGAGACCGGAATCATGGGCGTCGTCCAAGCAAGCGGCGTGATCCGTCCCGGAGACACGATCACGCTGGAACTCCCGGCCGGGCGGCGTCGGCCCCTCGACCGGGTCTGACCTCCCCGCCCGAGCAGGCCCTGCCGCGTTGATGGCCGCGCGGGTTCTTGTGGTGTGAACATCAAGCAGGCCCGCGCAACCAAGGCTCATCATGCTTTCTGCGGCAACTCGTGCCAACATCTCTGCGAGTTGATCGAAGAGCTCGCGCCGTACTGCGAAGCCCACTGCGAGTCCGAGCGCCGCAAGCGGCGTGATGGTGCCCGGCAACGCGAGATCGGCGCCGACCCGAAGTGCGAACTGGTCTTCATCGACCGGGTGTTGGTGACACTGGTTCATCTGAGGACGGGCCTGACGCATGCGGCGCTGGGCGTGATCTACAAGGTGGGCTCCTCCACCGTCGGCCGGGTGATCAGCGAGATCCGACCGCTGCTGGCCACGCGCGGGTTCGCCGTGCCGGACCGGCCTGGCATCCGGCTGCGCACGCTGGAGGATGTGTTCGCCTATGCCGACGCCGAGGGCGTGACCTTGCGCATCGGCGGCATGGAGACCCAAGTTCGCCGCCCGAAGGGGGCCGCGTCGACAGGCGGGCGTTCATCTCCGGCAAGCGCAAGCAGAACACCGTCACGACGACCACGACCGGCGACCATCAGGGCCGGACCCTGTGGTCCGGTGCCGAGCGGCCCGGCCGGATGCATGACCGGAACGTCGTTCGGACCGAGGCATCGCGGAGCAGTTCCGCCAGTACCCGCAGGTCAAGGCCGAGGTCGAAGAGGGCTGGCAGGGCCTGGCCAACGGGTTCCCCAGCCAGATCTCGGCCCCGCCCAGGAGGCCGGAGGACATCGACAGCGTGCTGCTGACCGAGCGATACGGATGGCGCGAGATGCGCCGCCGCCAATCCTCCTGCCGGATCTGCGTCGAGCACACCAACGCCGAGCACCGCCAGTGGCGACCACTTCAGCGATACACCGGCCGCCGCGAGGACTACGGCGAAGTCCACCGAGCCATCGTCGGCATGGTCTCCGACCGCGCCGCCCAGCGGACGACCCACCACAAGCCGAGTACCGAGCTGGTGCACGTCCGCGTGACGGCCAGCTGAATCACCAACCAGCCGAACCGCCAGGCCAGCACGACCCAACCCCGATCGCGGGTCAGTCCGTAAGCGGTCTGGGCCGACTGGAGAAGGCTCTGGGGGACCGCTACCTACTGTCGGGCGCCGATGTCGACGAGACGACGGCCTTCCTGGCGCGCGGCACGCATGTCAACAACACCCCAACAGCCCCCCCTCGCTTGCGGGGAATCAGGGGCGGAGCCACCGGCATGAGGAGGGCACAGTCACGGCGCCTGCTCGAAAGGGGATGCGTCAGTGCATGCAGCCGCATCGAGCAGGGCGGTCACGGTGGGCGTGACGAGCCCGGTCAGATTGTCGGCGCCGATGCCGGCGCGGGCGCTGGCGCCGTCGAAGACCAGGCTGAGCTGCCGGGCCAGCAGTTCGGGATCTCTTGCCCCGCCCCGTTCGGCCTCGGAACGGAAAAAGGCCGTCAGGTTCGCTTTGATCTGGTGGGCCACCCGGCTCGCGGGGTGGGTCTGGTCTTTGAGCTCGATCTGAGCAGCCAGGTATCGGCAGCCTTGGAAGTCGGGCGCACCCGCCTGCGACTCCACCCGCTCGAAGACGTACAGGATCCGCTCGCGAGGGGAACAAGTATCGTCCGCCGGCGGCAGGGCCCTCGCTACGAAGGCAGCGGAACGCTCCTTCAGGCTCGCGGCCAGCAGTTCGTCCTTGCTCTCGAACAGCTGGTACATGGAGCGCTTCGACACCCCCGCCGCCTTGCACAGCGCTTCTACGCCCACATTGACGCCGTCTCGGTACGTGAGCGTGGCCGCTGCCTCCAGCAGCCGCTCTCTGGTACTTGGCCTCACTTCGGTGGTCATACCGCGAGGGTATCTCGATTCGGACGAAATGAAAACCGATCGGTTTACAGCGCTTTGGCGGGGCAGTCTTCGCGCCGCCCACAGGCCGGGAGGGCATGTGAGTACGGTCCCGCTACGCCGGGGCGGCGGTCTTCTGAGGCTTCGCGTCCGGGCGGAGACGCGCCCCGAGAAGCCCGCTTCGATGCGCTGGCGCGCGGTGGCAAAGCCGCTGCGCCGGTATCTGCTGCGCCGGGCGGACGCCGACGCGGCAGATGACATCCTCGCGGAGACGATGCTCGCGCTCTGGCGCCGCATCGAGGACGTGCCCGGGTTCGGGAAGGGTCACGTGACCGACCCCGACAGCATGCCGCCCTGGTGTTACGGCGTCGCACGCGGCTGCCTGTCCGACGCCCGCCGGGCGGACGGGCGTCGGCTCCGACTCGTGGAGCGGCTGACCCGTACCGCACCGCCGCCAACGCCCGGGGAAGTCGACCACCCCGAACTCCATGCCGCGCTCGGCACACTCGGCGCTCTGGATCGTGAGGTGGTGCTGCTCTGGGCATGGGAGGAGCTGACCCCGCGCGAGACAGCGGAAGTGACCGAACTGACCGCCAACGCCGTCAGCATCCGCCTGCACAGGGCAAAGAAAAGGCTCGCCACTCTGCTTGACCGAAAGAATGACGACAAGGCCGGACATGAGATGGATGGAGGAAGGAGCAACCGGTGAACGACGAAGAACTGCTGGCCAGGATCAGGGCCATCGACCCGGCGCGGACCTCTGATTCTCCCCAGCCCGACATCAACCGTCTCCTGGAGGCCACCATGACCGCCGACACCACAGTCCGCACCTCCCCCCGCACATCGGACCGCCCCCGCGCCGCCCCCTGCTGCTGGCCGCACCAGCCGCCGCTGTGCTCACGGTGGGAGCCGGCATCACCTGGGGAGTCACGGCGGCCCGCGACACTCCTCCGTCCGCGGCCGCCCCGCCGGCCCTGGCCGTCCAGCAGGACACGGGCGGCGGCCTCGCCACAGCGTGCGCCGAGCTCGACGTCTACACCCTGCGCCAGTACACGACCGCCTTCGAGGGCACCGTGACCTCCAGCGACGGCGACCAGGTCACTCTCCGGGTGGACCACTGGTACCGCGGAGAAGACGCCTCCACCGTGCGGCTCGACAACACCCACGAAGGACAACCGGAGTCATTCGGCCAGGAGTTCACCGTCGGCCAGACCTACCTCGTCTACGCCAAGGACGGCAAGGTCCCGGCGTGCTACGGCGATGCCGAGGCCACCCCGAAGCTACGGAGCCTCTACGACCGAGCGTTCGGACAGTGAGCCCACAAACTCGGCGGCTGATCCGTCCCGCAAGGCCTGCCGTCGCCTCGTTGCGAGGTTCAGCGGGAGCCGGTCGGTAAACGCGTCACCTCTCGCATCGCCCTGCCCGACGACCTGGGCGGGGACGGCACCGGACACCGCCCCCAGTAGCAGCCGGCGCTCGCCCTCGGCCCCCGCCCTTGCTGACGGCATATGAGAAGCGCCGCGCTACAGGGGGCGATGTCGGTGGGAGACAGGTCGGGGCGGGCACGGTGCCGGCGTGCGGGGTGGCGCCACCGGCCGCGGGCGACGTCGACGCCGAAACGCGACCGCTGGCCGGCAGGGGGGGCCGCGCTGTCCGGGCGGTCGGCCCTTCCGGAAGGCCCCACGACGGCTGGCCCGGCGAAGTCCGCTGGACGACTCGCCCGCCAGCTCCTCGAACAACCCGGACGCGGCCGTAACCAGCAACGGATTTACGCCCTCTCAGAATGAAGTGCGTTGTGCTGCGCGGCAGTTGGGTGATGTGTCAGCAGCATCTACCGGGTGACCGCTGACCCACCCAGCGGTGCCCGCCGAACCCACGGATACACCCCCTTGATACCCGCGGACCGAGCACGACTGTCGCGCAGGTCATCCTGACCCCGCGTTATGCCGAGAACCAGCGTGCAGAACGGGACGTCCGGCACCGTCGACGGCTTCCGCATCGGCAGGAACGGCTCCCTCACCAAGGTCACCACGGCCGCCGGACTGCCCCCCTTGCCGAGTCCGGCACGGAGGGCATAGCCGCGGTGCAGAAGCTGCCACCGCGGTCCAGCGCCGTGGAGACTCCTCTCCGGGGCGCCGAACCCGTTCGGACGACGTAGCACAGCTCGCCCCGTCGTCGGCGGAGGCCCGCCACTGTCCCGTACGACGGGCTCGGTGGCGGCCTCGGCCCGTGCAGTCCGGACTGCGCCTGCGGAACCAGGCAGGCGGCGAGCGCCGTCATGTCGGCGAGCGGCGTGGGCACGGTCGTCAGACGCGGAGTCACCCAGTCCGCGAAGGGCAGATCGTCGAAGCCGACCACGTGACGTCGTCCGAAATGCGCGGCCCGAGCGATGCGGCCGTGCGACAGGTGCCCAGCGTCTGATGGTTGCTGCCGGCGAAGACCGCCATCGTGCGGGCGGCGACACCAGCAGCTCCAGAGCGTGCTGGTGGGCGAGGCAGTGGGTGAAATCGTCGTAGCGCACAAGGCCCGGATCACATGGGATCCCGGCGTCTTCCAACGCCGAGCGGCGGATGCCGAGGCGGCGCAGCTCCTCGTGGCGGGCGGGGGGAGTCCGGGCGAGATTCAGGTCTTACGTGTCCATGACGCGCAGCGTGAACAGCTGCCAAGCGCCGACCACTCAGGTGAGGCTGGGGACATCCGGGCGGCGAGTGATGCGTATCGCCGCTGGGCCACGAACCACGTTGTACCTCGGGAGTTCTCATGCGAGCAGATCACAGGCGCGGCCGTAGCCGCCGCAACGCCGTCATGGCGGTCACGGCGCTCCTGGCAGGGGGCGGTGGCCTCGTAGCCGTGAACTACGCCGCCAACGCGTCCGACGTCACCGCCACCGCTTCTACGACGCGGTCGGCCCAGACGATCAGCTGTCCGGACGTGAAGGGCAAGCTGCCGACCGTCCCCCAGCAGGCACAGGCCGAGGTCGACCGGAACCTGCAACTGCTGGACCGCCAGACCGCGGAGGCCGACCGGCGGCTGGTCGACACCCGTGGGCAAGGGGGCCCGGACTTTGCGCAGAAGGCGATCCTCGGCCCTCTGACAGACAAGAGGAAGGCGACCATCGACCGGATCGCCATCGCCATCGGGCGGTCGGCCGCCAGGCCCACAGGGCTGGACGCTCTCGCCGCCTGCAACCTCGGCCTCGACGCACCCGGGACCCAGACATCCGGGGCCGGGGCCGCAAGCCAGAGTCCCGGCGGCGCCCAGGGCGAGGGAGGCGACTCCGGGCAGCAAGGAAACGGCTCCGGAGCCGCAGGACAGAGCAACGACGGGCCCACCGCGGCCGACTTCGTGGACATCACCAAGGTGGCCCCGAACGTGCCCAAGGTCCGCAGGCAGGCCGGCGCCTCGACCGGAGCCTTCACCTCCCGATGCGGAGTCAACAAGCAGGGACAGCACAACTCGGACAACGACATCGTGGCTCCGGGTGTCAGCAACGGCGCCCACCACGTCCACGACTACGTGGGCAATCGGAAGGTGGACTTCAACTCGACCAACGAGTCCCTGAGCGCCCAGGGCACCTCCTGCACCAACGGCGACCAGTCCGCGTACTACTGGCCCGTCCTGCGGGACACCACCCGTCAGGGTCCCGACGCAGGCGCCCTCGGCGGCGGCGCCGAAGGCAACAAGGGAGCCATCCTGGTGCCCGCGACCGTCACGATCACCTACCAGGGCAGCCCCACCGGCAAGGTGGTGGCGATGCCCCGCTTCCTGCGGATCATCACCGGCGACGCCAAGGCGTTCACCAACGGCACCAAGAACGCCAACGCCCACTGGAGCTGCACCGGCTTCGAGAACAAGGTCCAGCTCACCGACAAGTACCCGATCTGTCCCAGCGGCAGCAAGGTGGTGCGCAGCTTCGCCTTCCAGAGCTGCTGGGACGGCAGGAACATCGACAGCGCCGACCACCGCAGCCACGTCGCCTTCGCCGACGCAGGCGGCAACTGCGCAAGCGGCTTCAAGGCCGTCCCACAGCTGACGATGCGGCTCACCTACAGGACTCCTGCGGCCCCGAACTTCGCCGTCGACGGCTTCCAGGGACAGCAGCACAACGCCATCACCGACCACAACGACTTCATCAACGTGATGACCGACCAGCTCATGAACCAGGCCGTCTCCTGCATCAACTCAGGGCGCCGCTGCGGCTGACCCGACCGACCGGGCCGCCACCGGTCCTCCTCTCCGGCCTCACCGCAAGATCGGCGAGGCCGGTGTCGCGTCGGAGGGGGATCACCCCGGCGGGCGCCTTCCAGGGTTGCGTGGCACCACGCAAGATCTTACGAAGTCCTTACGCAGCCGTCTCAGGTGACGTAACACGCCTACGATCGCGGCGTGTTGACCATCCGGAACCTCACCCTCGCTACTGTCGCGCCCCTTGTGCTGGCTGCGGCGGGCGCCGCGCACCCGCATGGCCTGTCCAGGGCGACAGCCACGGACTGGACACAGTTGCACATCGCACTGCTGCCGATCTTTCCGCTGCTTACGCTCGGCCTCCTCGTGCCTCTGTGGCAGCGCCCCCGAGCAGACCTCGCGGGCTTCGCCAAGGTGGTGGCCTGGGCGAGTGCGTTCACCTACGCGGCCTTCTACACCGGTCTCGACGCGGTGGCCGGTATCGCTGCGGGAACCGCGGTCGAGCACGCTGCCGGGACAGCGAACATAGGGCCGATCAAGTCCCCGCTCTACGACACGGGTGAGTCGCTCGGGCAGATCGGCGCCTACGCCCTCATCGTCGCTGTCGTGGCCACGGCCGTCGCGCTCTTCCCGAAACACGGGGTGCGAGTCGTTCCCGGCACGATGGTCCTCCTGGTGGCCGGCTGGTCCTTCACGGACAGCCACATCTTCTGGCCCCGCGGCGTATGGACGATGCTCGGTTTCGCGCTGGGCTTCGCTCTGCTCGCCGCCGCGTCCAGAAGGAGTGAAACCGTTCCGCGCCGCGCCTGAGCGGACGGGACTTCCTCCCCCCACCCCGTCGTCCTCTTCCTGTTGAACTGTTCGGCTGTGCCATGTGGTATCCGCGCGACTCCCGTAAGGCATCGCCCTTCCGGCTGCCCGCAGCCACCGCGCACACTGCACCACGGGACAATCAAGATCCGGACCATAGGCGGACCAACCGAGCCGCAACGGCCTCTACTAAAGTGTCAACGCCGCCGCCGCTGCGCTGCGCAACTGGGCGATCAACCTCCACAAGGAGCTCGACGGCACCGGCGTCCAGGCCGCCCACGTCGATCGACGTGTCGATCGACATGTCGGTCATCCCCGACTTCCCGACAGCCCAGCCCGAGCAGATCTCCCCTGTCTACTGGGACCTGCACACCACCAAGCGCGACCAGGCCGAACTCGTCTTCGGCAGCTGACGCCAGGCCGCCTTCCGTGATCGCCCTTCACCGCACCTCGATCGCGCTGCGAAGTTCCGGACCACGGAGTTCCGGGCCGCGGCGCGATCGAGGAGAAGGGCGTCGCCAGTGAAGGCTTGAGCACCTCGACGAGACGTGCGGCACAGAGATCGACCAGCGCCGAGGCGACGCGCGACGCCTGAGCGCGGGACCTTCGCCGCTCCGTGGGCGCGGCCCGCCGCCGGTCACCCCGACCTGAGCGAGCTACTCGCCGTCCAGCGCTGCTCGCAGCATCTTCGCGGAACCAGTCGGGTCGTAGCCCTCTGGTACGCCATCCACCAGGATGATGTCGCCCTGGACGTGCCGCGAGCGCAACGGCGCGATCTCCTGGTACGCGGGCGAGTCCCACCAGGCCCGCGCCTCGGTGATCCCGGGAAACCCGATCACCACGACGCTCCCGGGCCAGCTGCCTTCTTTCACCTCGTGCTGCGTGAAATGCACGAGGAAGCGCCCGCCGTACGGCTCGAAGGTGGCGGGGATGCGCTCGATGTACTCGGCGATGTCCGGGTGCGGGGTGGCCTCTTGCAGGTGGGCGATGGCGTAGGCGGGCATGTTGTCCTTCCGGTAGGTCGGTCTCTCAGCCAAGGGAGCATGGCATGCCCGGCGAACGTGTTCCCGTTGGTGAACGGCCCACCAGCCGTGCGACACCAGCAGACGAAGAAGCTTCGTATGTCGTGGAAGAAGGAAATCTGGCCGCGGGCACGAGCACCGCAGTCGTGCTCGGAGCCGATCTGCGGCGAGGCTCCGGTGGGCGCGGGCGCGGGCGCGGCCGTCGGAGCCTCGGCGCTGTCAGGCCAGACCGAACCGCTCGGCGTGCACCTGCGGGTGGGGAACCTTCAGGCTGTGCAGGGCACTGAGCACGGCCGAGGTCATCGCGGGCGGGCCACAGACGTACACGTCACGTTCGGTGATGTCGGGGACAAGGGCGCGGAGATTCTCCGGTTCGAACGGCGGGCGGCCCTCCCCCCTGTGGCCGGTGAGCAGGTGCAGTCGTCCGCCGCGGTCCGCGACCAGGGTTCGTACCTCGTCGACGAGTACGGCGGTGTCCTCGCTGCGCGCCCGGTAGAGCACCACGACGTCGTCGGCAGGCTCTTCCTCCAGCAGGGCTCGAACCGGCGTGATCCCCACTCCTCCGGCGATCAGCAGGGCGCCGGGCCGTGTCCGGTGCAACGAGGTGAACGCCCCGTACGGTCCTTCGACGAACGCGCGGGTCCCGACCGGGAGGTGCCGCAGGCCTGCGCTGGTACTGCCGACGGCCTTGGCCGTGAGGCGCAACGTGCGGCCGTCGGGCGCCGCCGACAGCGAGAAGGGGTTGGCCAGCCACCAGTGGTTGTGCCCGGGGAATCGCCAGATGCAGAACTGCCCCGCCCTGGCAGGCAGCCTGTCGAGGTGGCGGCCGGTGACGTGCACCGACACCACGTCGTCCGACTCCGGCACCACGGCCACGACCTCGAACCGGTGATAGGCGTTGCGCCACAGCGGCATCACGATCCGCCCCGTGACCAGGGAACCGAACGCGAACAGCCACAGGGCCCACCAGTAGATCATCGCGGGCGTGGAGGAGCTGAACGTCGTGGTCTCCTGCAACTGGTGGACGAAGGCCAGCCCCAGTGCCAGGTACAGCAGAAGGTGTACACCGTGCCACGTCTCGTACCGCAGCCGGCTCCTCACCTGCCGGGCGGAGACCGCGGCGACCACGACGACGATCGCCGCGGCCAGCATCCCGAGCAGGGAGGCCGGCACTCCGGCAAGTGCGGAGAACGTCTTCGTCATCGACGCGTCATCGAGCCTCGCGTAGCCCAGCACCACCAGCACGGCGTGGGTCAGGATGGTCCACAGCAGGGAGAAGCCGACCCACCGGTGCCACACCGTCAACCGGTCCATGCCGATACGGCGGTCGAGCCACGGCAGCCGGGCCACCAGCAGCAGTTGGAACAGCATCAGCACGGCGGCATGCAGGCCGAAGAACTTGGCGACCGTGAGCACCCCGTTCTTGCCGGTCCCGGCTGTGACGAACAGGATCTCGACGATCACCAAGTTGACGACGACGAACGTCCACAGCGCCCGACGCGCCAAGACGACCGGAGGTATGGCCCCCTGTCGCACCCGTGTATTTGTAGCCTCCACCGCTTCCCCTCTTGTCCATGTGCCGCAAGGCCCCGGTTCCCGCGCGGTCGCGGGGAGCCTGGCTTCCCGGTCCGATGCGGCGCCCCTGAGCGGGGCAAGAGTACGGAACGCGGCGAGAAGTTGACCCTGGTTGGCCACAACTGTTCCTGTTCCGGGATCGGCACGCCGGTCGAACGGACCACTCGTGCTCCATGAGTTGCCCCGCACTCACCTCACGGGGCACCCGCTCGTCTCGTCGGCATCACCCTCATGAACCCCGCGGACAGCCGGCCCGGCAAGTCCGCCGCCCTTCGCGCCGGGGACGCCGGGGACGCCGAGGACGCCGAGGACGCCGAGGACGCCGAGGACGCTCACACGATGCGCGGGTCAGTGCCCTCGGCGAAACAGGAAGCACCCGATGCCCGTTGGCTTCCTCGCTCCTGCCGAGACACCCTCGGACGCTCACCGCAGGACTGGCCGCTGAGGTTCGGTACCGAGCCTCTGGGCCTCTGAGTCGCTGTGCCGCCGAATCACTTGCCGCCGGGGAGGGGGCCGTTCCAGCTCGGTGCCCGGCCGCGCGCCCGCTTCCGTTCGAACCGGTAGTGTCGCCGCCGCGCAGAGCGAGCTGACGCACACGGGGAGAGCGGGGCACGGATGCAGGTCCTGGAGCCGGGGGATCCGCGGCGGATGGGGGACTTCACGCTGATCGGCAGGCTGGGCGCCGGCGGAATGGGCCAGGTCTTCCTGGGACGTTCGGCGGGCGGTCGGGCCGCGGCGGTGAAGGTGGTCAGGGCGGAGCTGGCCGAAGTCCCCGAGTTCCGGGCCAGGTTCCGCCAGGAGGTCGCCGCACTGCATCGGGTGGGCGGTGAGTGGACGGCTCCGGTACTGGGCGCCGACACCGAGGCCGCGGCACCCTGGGTGGCCACCGAGTACGTGCCCGGTCCTTCACTGCACCAGGTCGTCGAGTCGGGCTACGGGCCGCTGCCCGAGGCCACACTGCATTCCCTGGCGGGGCGGCTCGCCCGTGTGCTGCGCGCCGTCCACGGCGCGGGCCTGGTGCACCGTGACGTCAAACCGTCGAACATCCTGCTGACCGTCGACGGCCCGCGCATCATCGACTTCGGCATCGCCCGGGCGCTCGACACCGTGGCGGGCAGTCTGCGTACCTCCACCGGGGTCGTGCTCGGTTCGCCCGGTTTCATGTCGCCGGAGCAGGTGCGCGGACAGCGGGTGACGCCTGCCGCGGACATCTTCAGCCTCGGCTCCGTGCTGGTGTACGCGGCGACGGGGAGGCTGCCGTTCGGCTCCGTCGAGCTGGGACTGCACGCGCTGATGTTCCGTATCGCCGAGGAAGAACCGGACCTCACCGGGGTCCCTCAGACGCTGGTCGGTCTGGTTGCCGCCTGTCTCGCCAAGGACCCGCAGCGGCGGCCCACAGCCGAACAACTCGCCGTCCACACCCGCACCGACGCGGACGACGGCCCTTGGCTGCCCGCAGAACTGCTGGCCGAACTCGGCCGGCTCGCCGCCCGGATACTCGTCGTGGAGACACCGCCGCAGGGATCGCCGGCGCCGACGCGGCCCAAGCGGTGGTGGCGGCCGGCGCTCGCCGGAGTGGTGGCACTCGCCGCGGTGGCCACGGGTACAGCGCTGACGCTGCTTCAGGGCGGCGAGAAGGACTCCGCGGCGGGCGGCGCACGCTCAGCGACCGCGTCAGCCTCTCACTCGGGGTCACCGAGTACCGAGCCGGGCATCACGGACGGGTTCGTCGGTGCCTGGGAAGGCGTACTCAAGGGCGATTCCGCACTGCCGAAACGGGTACTGCGGCTGGAAATCTCACCCGGCAGGCCGGGCGACAAGGTCGCCGCGTACATCGACACCGGCGGCGATCTGCAGTGCACAGGACGCGGCAGGCTGCTCTCCGCCGATGCCGACACACTGGTCGTCGGCGAGGGCCAGGTGACCGCGGAGGTACCGCAGGGACGCTGCACACCGCTCCCCCAGCAGACTCTCCGGGTGCAGTCGCGGGACGTACTGGTGTGGAAGTCCGGGGGCCTGACCGCCGACTTCTACCGGTCGGCCGACGGACGGAACGCGGTGCCGGACCAGTACGTCGGCGCCTGGGTACCGGCCAACATGACCTATCGGGAGAAGGAGTTGATCCGGATCACCCAGGGCCCGGTCGGGGGCCGCCTGGTGCGGATGTCGGTCACGGCGGCCGTGCAGGACGGCACGGAGCAGTACTGCGACAGCACCTTCGTCATCGGCGCCGTGTCCCCGGTGCTGGCGCTCAGCCCGGCGGCGTACACCGCGGAGTCGGGCAAGGACTGCCGCCAGCCCGACTCGGTCTCTCTCACCGTCGGCCGCGACGGCCGTCTGCTGCTGTTCAGCATGGACGCGGACGCGGAACCGGGAGAGTACGTACGGAAGTCCTGACCGCCGCCCGAGACCGCAGTGGCACCGCGCCAGGGCCGCCCGCAACGATCGGTTTTCGGACGCTACGTCCATCGGCTCTCTGACCGGTTCCCCAGCGAGCACGCCTTGCCGGCGCCGGACGAACTCCCCGAAACGCGCGGGCAGGTCCTGCGGCCGACCGACTCCATGCCTCGGTGCGCGCCATGCGCGGCCACAGCCGCTGTCGGCGCCCTCCGGACGGCTTCCCCCGCATGCGCCGCACGCGCCGAATCCGCCGCTGCCTGTACGTCGCGTCGCCCCGCCCCGATTTCCGGAGCGGGATCGCGGAGATCTCCAACTACGCAAAAATAGAAGGCGGTTGGGAAGTCCTTGCAGGACGATGAGCCTTGAAAGCGGGCCACCGCACCCAAGGCCGGTCCGCCCGCGCGCATCGCCACGGCGATGCCGGAGGATGAGGGATGTCTGAGTGAACCTTCGAAGAACCATCGCCGTCCTGTTCGGTGTGGCACTGTCGGTTCTCATGCTCGTGACGCCGGTCAGCGCGCAACCGATACGGACCGGAGTCTCGACCACCTACCAGATCAACGCCCGGCACGATGGCAGTCTCGTCGATACCGCTGTGGGCGCGCCGCCGCTCAGCAAGAGGTGGTCCCGCGACCTGGGCGGGAACGTCTCCTATCCCATCGTGGCCGGCGGGCGCGTCTTCGCCACCGCTGCCTCACCGAACGGGTACGGCACCGTCCTCTACGCCATCGACGCGGCCACGGGCCAGGACGCCTGGGCGCCCGTGGATCTCGGTGGCACCTACTGGTGGTCCGCGCTCGCCTACGGGGGCGATCGGCTGTACGCCCAGAACTACGACGGCGTGCTGACAGCGTTCGACCCGGCCAGCGGGAAGGAGATCTGGACCGTCACGCTGCCTGGGCAGTATTCCTTCACCTCGCCGCCCACTTTCGCCGACGGCGTGGTGTACACGGGTGGCTCCGGCTCGGGCGGCACCTTGTACGCGGTGGACGCTGTCGGCGGTGCGGTGCTCTGGACCCGGCCTGTGGCAAATGGGGACAACAGCTCGCCTGCCGTCACGGCCGACGGAGTCTACGTCTCCTACGCCTGCGAGCAGACGTACGCCTTCGCCCCCAAGTCGGGCGACCCGATCTGGCACCACGAGACGGACTGCTCCGGCGGCGGGGGCCGTACCCCGGTGCTCGCCGACGGCGGTGTCTGGGTTCGCGACGACGGCGG
This sequence comes from Streptomyces sp. NBC_01451, assembly GCF_036227485.1. Classification (NCBI taxonomy): domain Bacteria; kingdom Bacillati; phylum Actinomycetota; class Actinomycetes; order Kitasatosporales; family Streptomycetaceae; genus Streptomyces; species Streptomyces sp. NBC_01451. The sequence goes on along the minus strand of NZ_CP109479.1, from coordinate 8,625,182 downwards.
GATGGTCCCCTCGGTGCTCAACGCCGCCGACGGGAAGGTCCGCGGCACGTACGAGGCCGCGGGCTGGTCACCGGCACCGGCCTTCGACGGCCGCCAGGGCTACTTCGTCGATGAGGGCGTCCTTCAGAAGCGGCACAGCCGCACTCTGGCCACTCGCTGGAAGTTCGAGGGCGACGGCCAGATCAGTACGGCGCCGATCGTCGTCAACGGCTACGTCTACGTCGGCTCGCGAAGCGGCCGGCTGTGGGCGCTGAACGGTGCCACTGGGCAGTCTGTCTGGTCCACCGACGTCGGCGCGTCGATCGACGAGCCCGACGAGCACAACGTGTCCGAGCCACTGACCGGTCTCGGTGCGGGCGGCGGGCTCGTGGTGGTTCCGGCCACCAACCTGCTTGTCGCGTACGGGCAGTGAGTAGCGGGGGTGGCCACCGGTCCTGGCGGCCACCCCTGGCCTCGACCACCGTCGACCACTCCGGCGGTGGCTTTGGTGGTGGCTGCGGGGACGGGCCGGCATTCACGCGGAGGCCCCACGGCGGGGCTGGCTGCCGTGTCCAGGACGGGAGTTGAGTGTCCGTCACGGGTGTGGGGACGTCACCGAGGGGCATGGCGGCGCACCCTGCCCGTCGCGCCGCAGCGCCCCTGCCACGCTGTGGCCCGCGCCGGTGCGCTGCGCTGCGATCCCTGGGGCGCCGCCGATCGCGCCCTGACCTCGCCGTCCGCCTCCAGCCAGGTACCTGAGGGAGTGCAGACACCGCAGGTAGGGCAGCCGCACGAGGGCTCAGTCGTCGTTTCTGGTCTTCTTCTCGCTCGGCAGGAACCTCTGGCGTGCCCAGAGGCTCAGCAACGCCGTTCCGCCGACCAACAGCGGCACCGGGTCTCGGGCAGGTGGCGCCAGTACATGTCCCAGCACCGTGACCGTGCAGACCGTCAGGGGAATGAACGCCGCCGCACCCTCCATCCCCCATCGCAGCGCAGGCCGAGCGGTGCCCAGGACGCTCGCCCCGCCGGGCACCCAGGGGCCGACGGCAACCACCAGCAGTCCCGCGGTGGCGCAGGCGTCGACCAGCTGACCGGACATCACCTCAGGCCCGTCCGGGCCGAACGTCCACAGTCGCAGCGTGTCGCCGATCAGCACGAGGGACAACCCGACGATCCCGACCCACAAGGTGACTCTCTGGTCGCTCCGGACGAGACGGCGCAGAGCGAACAGGAAACTCAGGAACACGACCTCCGCGGCCCAGAGGACACCGACCATCCCCGCCCCCAGCCGCCAGCCGTCACCGGCCCCCCGCAGCAGGACCCATCCCGTCATGAAGACGGCCCCGGCTGTGACGAACCCGTCGAGCACGCGCCGCAGCAACACGTGCCGGCCTGTACCGGCATCGGCCGCGACCACCAGACCGGCCATCCCCAGGCCGACCGTCAGCGTCACTCCGGTGACCACCACCGAACCCAGCAACGACCGAGTGTCCCGTCCCGAACCCGGAGGCTGAGCCGACAGCACGGTGACCGCCCCGCGATACACACCCCCGGCCACCGCCGAACCCCCCAACAGCAGTAGACGCGTCCTCACCCGTCCACTCGCCCCCCACGCACGGGCCACCAGGGAGCCCGCCAGCCCCCAGCAACCGGTGGACGGCCCGAAGGCCATCATCCGTGCCGCCCTGCTCCCGGCCGCCCACAGCCCGCCGTACGTCAGCACTGTTCCCACAAGACAGGCCGCTCCCACCGCGCCCCAGGCCCACGCCCCGGTCCGACGACAGGAGCCCGCACGGACCCTGAGCACGTCCGGCGGCTTCCCCAACCCTGACATCAGGTGCGCCTTTCCACCGGTCCCCACCCGCAGGGCCTCCCCCACCACCCCCGGATTCGTTCAGAAACCGTAGAAGACCTGGCACCTGCCCCGAACCGAACCATCAGCTCATTCACCCGTACTGCGTACGGCAGGAAAGATCACCGGCCTTACGCTTCCCGCAGCCGACGCCGACAACCTCGCCGCCACCTGCACCCGTAGCGTCCAACGGGGCGCGGCCGGGGTAGCGGGGTCACCGTCGGCGCGGGGCTGGTACGTGCCGACCGTCGGCCGGCGGCAGGACGCCCGCGGGCCCGGATCCGCCGACCCGCCACCGCGGCAGAGGCGGCCGGTCGCGAGTGTCAGCTCGACAGTTCCATGAGGCGGCTCATCAGCCGCTGCTCCTCCTCGGCGGTCTCATGCACCAGCCTTGACGCGCTGTGGAGGGACTCCGGCGACGACTCGACTCCCGCCTCATTCAACAGCCCGGCCACCTCGGTCCACTTCTTCGACACCTCGCGGTACGCGTCGGAGACCTCCCGGAACGCGTCGATACCGGTGAGGTCGGCGGTCTCCGCCAAGAACTCCGCCCACATCGTGCGGAACAGGCCTCCGCCGGTTCCCGCGTCCTCCATGATCGTGCAGATCTCGGAAAGGCTGTCCGCGGGCGACTCAAGGTCGTCGAGCCACTGCGGAATGAGGTCGGCGACTTTGTGCATGCCCTTGAACCCGAAGTTCGAAATCGGCGGATTCAGAAAGTTCTCCGCCGACATTCTGACGCCTTTACGGGCGGCTTCCCCCAGATCAGGAAGGGCTCCCTGAGGGCGATCAAGGGTGAAGGCACGGTTACGCGAGCTCATCGGACCTCGCGCGTTTCGCGCGGTCGCGAGGGATTCACCGGAGGCCCACTGCAGGCCGAGCGGCTGAGTCTCGACCAGGGCGAAACGGTCGTCGTCGTACCCGACGCAAGCGACATAGTGGGCCGCGAACCGGAAGTCGTCCGTGGAGTGGTCGAGGAAGTAGCGGTCGAGTTTGAGGCCGACGACGGATCCGGAATCAAGCTCTCCCAGCAGCTGTTCCCTCGCCCGTTTCACCGAGGAGGTCTCGTGCACGGACAGCCGCAGGTTCAGCGCATTGGCGACATTGGCGGACAAGGCGTCCGGCTTGATCCGGCCACCGATGAACGGTGTCGGCATCTGCTTCGTCCGCCAGTAGATGAACGACAGGCCACCGGCGAGGCCGAAGACGAGTGACTCCGACAAGTCGATCTCTCGCTGCCGCAGAATATTCACGAGGGTGGTCGACTCGCAGTGTTTGCCGACGAATGGATCAGTCTCCAAAAGCGCCACTTGTTCGCGTCTCCCTTCCATCGCACAGATCGTAGCCCAACCCCCAGAAGTGCAATTGCGAACGATCGAGGTCGGAAAGGCGCTCACTCGCCCAAATCGCGCGACACCAGGAAGTTTCCGAGGAACAGATAATCCATCTCCGTCTTGAGGAAGAAGGACAGCGCATCCGTCGGCGAGCAGCGGATTGCTCCGCTCGGTGACCGTCTGGATCCGCGAGGTGCCGTCGACGTGGCAGGCACCCTGGATCATGTCCCGGCACTCGGGTCGCACCGCAACCACGAAGGTCATGTACGGCGAGGACTTCTTCTTGCCGAGCGCGAAGACGTCGGGCACGAGGTGTTCGAGGACCACGGGGCGAAGGGCCTGAACTGCTCGCGGTGCTTGATGCGTTCGTCGATGATCTCCTTGATGTCGGGGCACTTCGGATTGGCCAGGATGCTTCGGTTGGCCAGGGACGCGGCCGTACTCCAGACGCCCCTGGAACCACCCGACGACGCATCGCTCCCGCATCACTCGGCGAGGGTCCAGCAGTTCTGGCGTGGCAGGTCCGACAGCAGGCCGAGTACCAACTTCCAGGTTCGGCGCCGGAATTCGACCTGCGTGCACCGTCCCGCCAGCCGACTCGTCAGGCCCTGGAACACCTCCTCCTCCCAGTGGGCAGGGTCTACGCTGTGACCTGCGGCGACCGCGTGATCTTCAGTCTTCACACACCGATGATCAACGGTGGCCGCACCCGTCTCCACAGCGCGTCAGGCTCGCGCAGCGTCTGTCTGCCGTCCTGTGTCTGGAGGACTTGTGCAACGTGGCGAGGTCTGGTGGGTCCAGTTCGACGAGCGGAGGTTGGTCGTACTGCTGTCGGGAGACGACCCGTCCGGGATCCGGGTGATGCAGGTGGTCGCTCCGGCGGGCGTCGACATCGGCGGTCTGGGCATCGAAGTGATGGTGGGCATCGGTGAAGGGGTGCCGTTCGAAGGCGTGCTGCGGCTCGCGTTCCCGCGTCCGGGCTTCACCCCTTGCACATGGCTGACCACTGTGTCACGGGACGACCTGATGGAGCGGGCGGCCGTCCTGTCCTCGGCGAAGCTCAGCGAGATCGACGATGCCCTCCGACTCGCTGAACAAGCGCAGGAGCAGACCCCGGCGACGACCGCGAAGCTCAGCGAGATAAGGGACGCCCTCCGTCTCGGTGAACTCGGGTAGAGGGAGAAGGAGCGCAAGCGAGTACTTCCGCCCCCGGTGGTGCGCGGCCTCTGCGCGACGGTGGAACCGTGGTCGGAGCTCTGCCGGAAATGGTCCCGCTCAGCCGAGGGAGGGCTCTTCCGGCCAGACCGTCGAACCCGTCCACGTCCCGACCCGTCCCGTCCCCCGCACCGCCCCCGCGCCGTTCGGCCCCGGCACGGAGCAATGCCGTCAGGTTCGCTCGGCCTGGGGCGCCACCAGACTCGCGGGACGACTCTGCTCTGACGGTGTGTGCATGGGGGGCAGTGGTGTTGCGCAGCCGGTCGGCCGATCGGACCGGGAGTGTGGCCGGTCGGCCGATGCGGTGTCGCGAGGGCGGCGCCTAGCGTCGTTCCGACCAGGACACCGCGCTTCGAGGGGAATGCCCGATGGACCAGCGAGGAACGACCGCAGCACACGCCGACGACACGGCCGTGGTCGGGGCGACCACGGAGTTCGAGCCGGACGTCATGGACCTCCTCGTGGAGACGCTGCGTCGTGCGGTCAGGCTCGAGTTGCCGGCCGTGGGAACGGACACCCTGCTGGGCGCGCTCGTGATGGGGGACACGGACGCCGGTGCGGCGATCGCCCCGGGGATGCGGAAGGCCGGTTCGCTCAGCGGCGTCATCTCCGGCCGGGCGGGGCGGGGTTGGGTGAGCGACGACGAGGCGCACGGCGAGCCGGTCGCGGCCGGTGCGGCAGCCGATGCCACGGAGATCGATGCCGCGTGGCGTGAGGCACGGTGGCGCTTCGGCCTGGGTTCGCGCGGATCGGCTTCGGAGAGCAACCCGGTGCTGCCCCGGACGACCGGGGCGATGCGCGCGTGCCTGTGGCTCGCGATCAGATCGGCCCGCGCCGAGGGAACGATCTCGGTGCGCTGTCGGCATGTGGCCCGTGCCCTGCTGGACCTCCCGGACAGCAGGGCACGGGAAGCCCTGCTGCTGCAGAGACTGGATACGGCCGCCGCGGCAGCCGCGCTCGACGGCCTGGACGCGAACGCCCCGGCGGAGACCGAGGGACCGGAATCCCGCGGCGTCACCCTGCTTCGCCGGGCCGGAACACTGGGCAAGGACGGCAACCGCCTGACACGCGCGCTGACTTCGTGGACCTCCGGCTCCTCCGTGAACGGCTCACCGGTGCTGTTCGCGGTGTCGGTCGAGGCCGTACGGCAGGCGGTACGGAGCGGGCGCGGGGCGGCGGAGCCGGTGGATCTTCTGCTGGGGGTACTGGCCCTGGACCGGGCGCTGTCCGTTGCCGGGCGGGCCGTTCCCGGGAGTCCGGCGGCCTCCAACTCCGCTGCCGCCCTGCTGCGTCGGCACGGCGTGCGGCAGGTTTCCCTGGTCTCCTCGGCCTCGGCGATCCCGTCCGGCGCTGTTCCCGTCGGCCAAGGCGAGGGCGAGGGCGGCGGCAGTGTGCGGCTGTCCGCCTCCGCCGACCGGATCATGGCCCTCGCGCGGCTGTCCGCCGCCGAGCACGGCTCGCCCACGGTCGGTACGGTCCACCTGTTGTCCGCGCTGCTCGACGCGTCGGCGACGGATGCGGACGCCGAAGATGCCGGCACGGTCGTACGGCTGCTGGCCGCCGGTCAGGTCGATGTGGCCGCGCTGCGGGCAGAGTTGAGCCTTCGGCTGGGCGCATGACACCCGGGGGCCGCCATGCGACGGCCGCCGTCGCGACAGTTACCGTTCCTCCCGGGAGATCCACGGGGGCGGGGCAGGGGTGATCATGAGTCAGTCGGCCGACGAGGCACAGCCTCCGCGCCCGTCCGATCAGCTGGGGCGCACGCTTGCCGGTGTACCCCGGTGGGTGCGCCGCGAGACGGCCGCGATCCGGACCGGAGTACGTGCCGCCGAGCGCCGTACGGTCGTGGTGGAAGCGCTGGTCTGTGCCCTGGTGGCAGCCTTCTGCCTGTTGCCGTTGCTCCTCGCGCCCCCGGAACGGCCCGCGTTGGCGGTGTCGGAGGGGGTGTGGGCGGCCCTGATCGTCCCCGCTCGGCGCGGTCGCCCGGTCGCCGCCGTGCTGTGCGCCTCTTTGCTGCTCGTGGGTGCCAACGTATGGACTCTGGCGGTCGTGCCGTTGGTCGTGCTGTCCGCCACCCGTCGTATCGCACCGCCGCGGCGTCTGTGGCAGGTCGTCGGGGTGGCCTGCGCCGCCGTCGGTGCCCTGACCGTCGTCTCCGCTCTGGTCCGCTCCGACGCCCTGCTGCTGGAACTGGCCGGCAACGCGGTCTCGGCGGGGCTGCTCCTGCTGTTGCCCGCCCTGGCCGGGAGCCTGTTGGGGCGGCGCCGGCCCCTGGTCAGCCTGCTGCGGGAACGCAACGCCTATCTGGAACAGACCCGCACGCTGACCGCCGAGGCCGCCCGGGCGGAGGAACGAACCCGGATCGCGGGAGAGATGCACGATCTCCTGGGCCACCGGCTGAGTCTGATCTCGGTGCACGCCGGGGCACTTGAACTCGCCACCGCACGACAGGCACCCGCCCTCGTCGGACAGGCCGAGCTGCTGCGCACGACCGCCGGTACGGCCATGGGAGAACTGCGCGAGATCCTCGGTGTCCTGCGGCACGTGGACGTCGCTGATCCGACGGACGGGGCCGGGAACGAGAGGGGAACGCGGGCGGACATCACCGCACTGGTGACGGAATCCCGGCAGACGGGCAGCACCGTCGAGCTGGACTGGTCCGTTCCCGACACGGCCGAAGTGGGCCTCGCTACGCGTCAGGCGATCCACCGCGTGGTCCGCGAGGGGCTGACGAACGTACTGAAGCACGCGTCCGGCGCGCCCACCAAGGTGGAGGTCAAGAGCACGGGCGGTGGCATCGGGGTGTCCGTCACCAACGAGGCGCCGCGCACGGCGGGCCGCTCCCAGGGGGGAAGCCACAGCGGACTGGCCGGCTGCCATGAACGGATCTCGTTGCTCGGCGGCACGTTCGCGGCGGGCGCCCTGGCGAACGGCGGTTTCCGCATGGAGTCCTGGCTGCCCATCCATGGCACCGGAACCCTTGAATTCGCCTCGCCGGAGAGGGACTTGGCCGAGTCTCCGCCTGACCCGGCCCGCCTTCCCTCCGGCGGCATCGGGCGGGAAGGGTCCCGTGTCCCGTTGTCGGACGAGATCCTGACCTGGCCGCGGGTCCTGGGATCGGGGTGTGTGGCACTGCTCGTGGTCCTGCCGACCGCGGGCTTCCTCGTCGTACTACTGACGACGGCAGCCCTAAGATGAGCTGATGATCCGAGTCCTGATCGCCGACGACGAGGCACTGATGCGTGCGGGGATCCGGCTGATCCTGGAGAACGCCGAGGACATCGAGGTGGTCGCCGAGGCGGGTGACGGCCGGGAAGCCACCGCGGCCTGCCGCGCCCAGGACATCGACGTCGCCCTCCTCGACATCCAGATGCCTGTCCAGGACGGCATCGCGGCCGCCGAGGACATCGTCAGGCTCTCGCCCCGGACCTGTGTCGTGATGCTGACGGCCTTCGGCGAGGAAGCGAGTGTGACGCGCGCCCTGCGGGCCGGGGCCGGCGGATTCCTCCTCAAGGACACCGGTCCCGTCGAGCTGATCCGGGCCGTGCAACTCGCCGCGAGAGGTGAACCGGTCCTGGCACCCAGGATCACCCGGCAGCTGCTGGAACGGCATGTCCGGTCGGGCCGGGACGCCGAGGCCGCTCTGCGCAGGACCGATGAGCTGACTCCGGCCGAACGGGATGTGCTGCGGCTGCTCGGCACGGGCCTGTCCAACGCGGAGATCGCCGACCAGCTGTATCTGAGCGCCGGTACGGTCAAGGCGCACATCAGCCGGATCCTCACCCGCACCGGCTGCGCCAACCGCGTACAGGCCGCCGTCCTCGCGCACGACGCCGGGCTGCTCACCGATCGTTGAGCCGGTCCTCCGCGGCCCCGCGCAGACGGGCGGGGTGGCAGCAGAGTGGCAGTGGCACGGGACGTCGACGGACGCCGAGTCGCCACCGGACGGGGAGAGAGCCCGGGGATTCAGCCCGGAGACGGTGAGACGGCGGGTGTCCGCCCCGCGCATTGCCCGACCGCGGCCGAACCGGATCCTCACAGCCCGGCGGACACCGCGATCACGTGCTTGCCGACGCTGCCACCCCGCTCGAACGCCTGGTGCGCGGCGGCGATGTCCGCGAGCGGGTGGATCTTGTCGACCACCGCGCGCAGCGCTCCCGAGGCGACATGGCCGGCCAGATCGCGCAGCACGGCGGTGTCGGGATTGGCGCTGAAGGTACGGATACGGCGGGCACCGTAGACGCTGGAGGCCGCGATCGCGGCCAGGGCGGGGGCCGACAGACCGACGGTGACCATCCGGCCTCCCTTCGCCAACCGCCCCCGGTAGCAGTGCAGTTCCGAACCCACGGTGTCGATGATGACGTCGAAGGGGCCGATCCGGTCCGAGGTGGTGGAACCGTAGTCGAGGACCTCGTCGGCACCCAGACCGGTGAGGACCTGGGCGTGGCGGTCGCGGGCCAGCGCGGTCACATGGCAGCCCAGCGCGTGAGCCAGTTGCACGGCGGCCGTGCCGACTCCGCCCGCCGCACCGCGTATCAGGACCCGTTCGCCGCTCACCAGGTGCACACTGTCGCGCAGCGCCGTCAGCGCGGTCGTGCCCGCGACCACGAGTGAGGCGGCGTCGACCGACGAGAGGCCGGCCGGAACGGGTGCGACGCGGTCCACGGGGACCACGACGTACTCGGCGGCCCCGCCGACTGTGTGCCGCTGCCGCGGGTGCACCGTGCCCCACACGCGTTCGCCGGCCCGGACCCCTTCCACGCCGTCGCCGGTCGCGGTGACGGTGCCCGCGAAGTCCAGCCCCACTCCGATCGGGAAGCGGCGTCCCGACACGAACTTCAGCTCCCCGGCGCGGACGATCACATCGTGCCCGTTCACACTGGACGCCTCGACCGACACGAGGACCTCACCCGCGCCAGGAGCCGGGCGGTCCACGTCGTTGACCGCCAGGACGTCCGGGGCACCGTAACTCGTGATCTGAGCGGCCTTCATGTCGCTGTTCCTCTCGTGGACGGCTGTCGTTGCCCCGATCCTGGACCCCACCGGCGGTTTCACGGTCGTTCGCCTTTTCCTGGGACTGGCAGACCCACCCTGGCAAGCGACGCCCGGGGCATACTGCTGCCGTGACCGACGACCTCCTCGCCCCGGCCGACACCCCTGATCCCCGACGTGAACTCGCCGAGTTCCTGCGGACCCGCCGTACCCGGCTGCGGCCGCGGGACGTCGGCCTGGAACCCGGCCCGAGGCGGCGCGTCGCCGGGCTGCGGCGTGAGGAACTGGCCCTGCTGGCCGGGGTGAGCGCGGACTACTACCAACGCATGGAGCAGGGGCGCGACGTACGGCCTTCCGAACAGGTCCTGGACGCCCTCGCGCGCGCCCTGAACTTCTCCGCGGAGGAGTCGCGGCACCTGCACAGTCTCGCCGCCGCCGCGCGCACCCCCGCCCACCGACCGCGCCGGTACGTGCCGGAAGAGGTGCCTGCCACCACGCTGCGGCTGTTGCGCACCATGACCTCGCCCGCCGTGGTCATCGGCCGCTTCCTGGACGTGCTGGCCTGGAACCCGCTGGCCGGTGCCCTGTTGGGCGAGTTCACCCAGCGGCCCCGGACCGAGCGGAACCTGCTGGCTCTGCTGCTGCACCCGGAGGCCGACCAGGCCTGCCCGGAACGGGCGGCGACCGTGGGCGAGTTGACCGCGATGCTGCGCGCGCAGGTCGCCGCCGACCCGGGGCACCCGCGCGCCGTGCAGCTGGTCGGTGAACTCGCGGTCCACAGCGTCGAGTTCGCCACGATATGGGCTCGGCACGACGTGGCGGACACCACGCGGGGCCGGATGCGCGTCAACCACCCGCTGGTCGGGGAACTGAACCTGGACTGGGACGCCTACCCGATGCCCGGCGCCCCTGGCCCCGTGGTGATCGTCTACACGGCCGAGGAGGGCGGACCCGACGACGAACGACTTCAGCTGCTCGCCGGACTGCTCAACACCGCTGCTCCGTCCCTGACTTCCCGCTCGCGAGGCTCGGAGTCCGGACCGGTGTGATCAGGACGGCACCCCGCTCCCGGACTCCCCCGTACGGGCTCACCCGGTGCCAGTGCGCCGTTCAGGGCCCCCGATCGAGGCGTCAGGGCCTCGGGATGTTGCGCAGATTGGCCCTGGCCAGGTCGAGCATCTTGCCCACGCCCCCGTTGAGTACCGTCCTGCCTGCCGAGAAGGCGAATCCCTTCACCTGTTCACCGGAGATGTGCGGCGGGATCGACAGTGCGTTGGGGTCGGTGACCAGATCGACCAGGCACGGCCCGTCGTACGCCAGCGCCTCCCGCAGGCCGTCGCGGATCCGGCCGGGCTTCTCGATACGGATCGAGTGGATTCCTACCCCCGCGGCGATGGCGGCGTAGTCCACCGGCTCGTGGTCGGTCTCGTAGTCGGGCATGCCGTCGACCATCATCTCCAGCTTGACCATGCCGAGGGAGGAGTTGTTGAAGACGATCGTCTTCACCGGCAGGTTGTGCAGTTTGACGGTGAGCAACTCGCCCATGAGCATGCCGAGTCCGCCGTCGCCCGACATCGAGATCACCTGTCGGCCGGGGTAAGCGAACTGGGCACCGATGGCGTGCGGGAGAGCGTTGGCCATGGTGCCGTGCCGGAACGAACCGATCACCCGGCGGCGGCCGTTGGGCGTGAGGTAGCGGGCCGCCCACACGTTGCACATACCGGTGTCGACGGTGAACACCGCGTCGTCGGCGGCGAGTTCGTCGAGGACAGACGCCGGGTACTCGGGGTGGATCGGCACCTGGTGCTCGACGTCACGGGTATACGCGGAGACCACGTTCTCCAGGGACTTGGCATGGTGGCGCAGGGTCCGGTCCAGGTACGAACGGTCGCGCTTCGCCCCGATCAGCGGCAGCGCCGCGCGCAGCGTCTCCCCCACGTCGCCGTGCACGCCCAGCTCCAGCGTGGTGCGGCGCCCGATCCGCCCCGCGTCGTGGTCGATCTGCACGGTACGGGCCTGCGGCAGGAAGTCGTCGTACGGGAAGTCGGTGCCCAGCAGTACGACGAGGTCGGCCTCGTGCATCGCGTCGTAGCAGGCGCCGTAGCCGAGCAGTCCGCTCATGCCGACGTCGTACGGGTTGTCGTACTGGATCCACTCCTTGCCTCGCAGGGTGTGCCCGACCGGCGCGTGCACCCGGCCCGCGAGTTCCATCACCTCGGCGTGGGCGTCCCGTACGCCGGCGCCGCAGAAGAGCATCACCTTCTCCGCCGCGTCGATCTTGGCAGCGAGGTCGCGCACCTGCTCGGCCGGCGGTACGACCCGACCGTGGGCGGTGACGAAACCGCTCGTACCGGTGGGGTTGGCGGCGGGCGCGTGCGACAGGTCGCCGGGCATGACGAGCACCGACACTCCCTTGTCGGACAGCGCGCGCTGGACGGCGATCCGTACCATCCGCGGCATCTGGGACGGCTGGCTCACCATTTCGCAGTACTGGCTGCACTCGGTGAACAGCCGTTCCGGGTGCGTCTCCTGGAAGAACCCGGTGCCGATCTGCTTCGACGGAATGTGGGAGGCGATCGCGAGCACCGGGGCTCCGGAGCGGTTCGCGTCGTACAGACCCTGGATCAGGTGGGTGTTGCCCGGGCCGCAGCTGCCCGCGCACACCGCGAGCCGCCCGGTCAGCTGCGCCTCGGCCGCGGCGGCCAGTGCCGCCGCCTCCTCGTTGCGCACATGGATCCACTCGATGCCGTCGGTACGCCGGATGGCGTCCACGACGGGATTGAGGCTGTCGCCGACGACACCGTAGATGCGTTCCACTCCTGCTTGCCGCAGAACTTCGATCAGCTGCTGTGCCACGGTCGGGTTGCGCATCGGAGGCCTCCTTGAACGGGTTGCTCGGCAGTGCTGGGTCCAACCCGCGGCGGGAAGCCGGTCACCCACGCGGTCGCAGTCGCAGGCACGGGCGGTGCGAGTCAGGTCCGCCCTGATACCCGGTACCCACCGTCGCACACCCCCGCCCCGGTACATGATCGCCACGAGGCGGTCCCGACACCGCCCGGACTCCGGTGGAGATCGGGCGGGGCGCCCTCGTCGCCTCCGGGCTGAGGCACTGACCAGCGGAGCAGCGGATCGCCGGGGCAGTGGAGCGGTACGTCAAGTATTGGCAATGGTTTCCATTTGGATTGGAATCGGCCATGTTTTTGACATTCATTTCCATCTACTGTGGCGAGCACACCCTTGCTGACCCCCTGTCGTGGAGGATCCATGTCCCCGTCCCCGTCCCGGCGCCTCGCCCTGATCACCGGCGCCTCGCTGGCCCTCCTGGCGGGGTGCGGCAGTTCGTCGGACTCCGGCGGTGACGGGAGCGGCGCGCAGGAGCCGGTCGCCTCGTCCAAGGTCGCCGTGGTCGCCTCCACCAACGTCTACGGCGACATCGTCGAGCAGATAGGCGGCGCGAAGGTCGACGTCACGTCGGTCATCAGCGACCCCGAACAGGACCCGCACTCCTACGAGGCCAACACCCAGAACCAGCTGGCGCTGTCGAAGGCGAAGGTCGTCGTCGAGAACGGCGGCGGCTACGACGACTTCGTCGACCGGATGCTGAAGAGCGGCGGCTCCTCCGCCGAGGTCATCAACGCCGTCGAGGTCTCCGGGAAGACCGCCCCGAAGGGCGGCGAGCTCAACGAGCACGTCTGGTACGACTTCCCCACCGTCGCTAAGATCGCCGACCGTATCGCCGCCGCGCTGGGCAAGGCCGATGCCGACGACTCCGCCCTCTTCACCAGGAACGCCGAGGCCTTCAAGGCGAAGCTCACGGTGCTGGAGGCGAAGGAGGCCCAGATCAAGAAGGAGCACGCCGGCGAGGGCATCGCCATCACCGAGCCCGTGCCGCTCTACCTGACCACCGCGAGCGGCCTGGTGAACCGGACGCCCGAGCAGTTCAGCGAGGCCATCGAGGAGGGCGACGACGTCTCCCCCCGGGTCCTCCAGGCCACGCTCGCGGTGTTCAGCGACAAGCAGGTCGCGGCACTGGTCTACAACGAGCAGACCTCCGGCCCGCAGACCGAGAAGTCGAAGGCCGCGGCCAAGGCGGCCGGTATCCCCGTCGTACCCGTGACGGAGACCCTGCCGGCCGGCAAGGACTACCTGGGCTGGATGACCTCCAACGTCGACGCGCTCGCGAGCGCGCTCGCCAAGTGAGGCAGTCCTCCCCCGCCGCCCTGCCCCGTGCCCGCCAGGGTGAGGGGCGGGCCGGGGGCAGCGGGTCCTCCGGTGCGGTGGTCAGCCTGCGCGGCGCCGAACTGTCGTACGGCTCGCGGGTGGTGTGGCGGGGCCTCGACCTGGATGTGCGGCCGGGGGAGTTCCTGGCCGTGCTCGGGCCGAACGGTTCGGGCAAGACCAGTTTCGTCCGGGCCCTGCTGGGCCGGCAGCCGCTGTCCGCCGGCACGCTGACCGTCCTCGGCGGCTCCCCGCGCGAGGCCGGCCGGCACCTCGGGTACGTGCCTCAGCAGGCGGAGCTGTCCGCGCAGGCCATGCTGCGCGCCCGCGACCTGGTGCGTTTCGGCATCGACGGGCACCGCTTCGGACCCCGGCTGTGCACGGGCGCCGTCCGCCGCCGGGTCGACGAGATCCTCGCCTCCGTCGGAGCCTCGGCGTACGCCGACGTGCCCCTCGGCATGCTGTCCGGCGGCGAACGGCAGCGCGTCCGCATCGGCCAGGCCCTGGCGACCGACCCCCGCATCCTGCTCTGCGACGAACCCCTGCTCTCCCTCGACCTGAACCACCAGCGGGCCGTCACCGAACTCGTGGACGCCCGCCGCCGGTCCCACGGCACGTCCGTGGTCTTCGTGACCCACGAGATCAATCCGGTGCTCGGCCTGGTCGACCGCGTGCTCTACCTGGCGCCGGGCGGCCACCGGATCGGCACACCGGAGGAGGTGCTGACCTCGGAGTCCCTGTCGCGGCTGTACGGCACACGGGTCGACGTCCTGCGCGTCCAGGGGCGGGTCGTGGTCGTCGGCGCCCCCGACGGACCGGCCGCACCCCCTCATCACACCCACGACACCGTTCATGACACCGCCCGTGAGGCTGTCCTTCAGACCGAGGAAGTGCGCCCATGACGCTCTCCGAGGGGGTCTGGCACCAGATCTTCAGCTTCGAGAACTACGGCGAACTCCTCGTGCTGGTCCGCAACTCCCTCATCGCGGGTGTCGCGCTCGGCCTGGTCGGCGGTCTGGCCGGGGTCTTCGTCATCATGCGCGACCTGCCCTTCGCGGTGCACGGCATCAGCGAGCTGTCCTTCGCGGGCGCGTCGGCGGCACTGCTGCTGGGGGCGAACATCGTCGCGGGCTCGATCATCGGGTCGCTCCTCGCGGCCGGTGCGATCGGTCTCCTGGGCGCGCGGGCCCGCGACCGCAACTCGGCGATCGGCATCCTCATGCCGTTCGGTCTCGGGCTCGGCGTGCTCTTCCTCGCCCTCTACAAGGGCCGGGCGGCGAACAAGTTCGGCCTGCTCACCGGTCAGATCGTCGCCGTCGACACCCCGCAGATGACCTGGCTCCTGGGTACGTCCGCGCTGGTCCTGGTCGCCCTGGCCGTCATCTGGCGGCCACTGACGTTCGCCAGCGCCGACCCGGACGTCGCCGCGGCCCGTGGTGTGCCGGTGCGCGGGCTGTCGTTCGCCTTCATGATCGTGCTCGGCCTCGCCGTCGCGCTGTCGGTCCAGGTCGTCGGCGCGCTGCTGGTCCTGACCCTCGTCGTCACGCCCGCCGCGGCCGCCGCCCGCGTCACCGCGTCCCCGGTGCTGCTGCCGCTGCTCAGCGTGGTCTTCGCCGTGGTCTCCATCGAGGGCGGCATCCTGCTCGCCCTGGGCAGCAGCATCCCCATCAGCCCGTACGTCACGACGGTCTCGTTCACGATCTACGCCCTGTGCCGGCTGGCCGGCGGCTACCGCACCCGGCGGTGGGGAGACAGGAGGGCGGCCCCGCAGCCCGCCTGACACACCCCCTCTCACACCGGCCCGTCCCCGCACCACTTGTCACCCACGGACGAACCCCGGCCCCGCGGGACTCACCTCGCGCACAGAGAACGGCGATCGGCCCGGTCCCCTCCTTCGGCGCTGCCATATTCGAAAGCCACTTCGGAGGTGGCTGTGACGATAGAGGCGACAACATCCTGGGCCACACGCCTGCCCGACCGCACCGCCGACCGCATCACCGTTCTGGAGAGCCGGCGGTCGCAGGCGCTCACGGCGGACGGGCCGAGAAGACGCGGGGAGTTCGGCGCCCGGGAACGGATCGACCTGCTGCTGGACGAGGGCTCGTTCACGGAGACCGGGATGTTCGTCCGGGCGCGGCCCGCCGGGGACGGCGCCCGCCGCCCCTACGGGGACGGGGTGGTCACCGGGCACGGCATGGTCGACGGCCGTCCCGTCTGTGTGTTCTCCCAGGACTCCACGGTGTTCGGCGGGAGCATGGGCGAGGCCTTCGGCGAGAAGACGATCGCCCTGATGGACCTGGCGATGAAGACCGGCTGTCCGGTGATCGGGCTCAACGACGGCGGCGGCGCCCGCATCCAGGAGGGCGTCGCCTCGCTCGCCCTCTACGCCGAGTTGGTGCGCCGCAACGTGCAGGCGTCCGGGGTGATCCCGCAGCTCTCGGTCGTGCTCGGGCCCTGTGCCGGCGGGGCCGCGTACTCACCGGCCATCACCGACTTCACCGTGATGGTGGACGGCGCCTCGCACATGTTCGTCACCGGGCCCGACGTCATCGAGGCGGTCACCGGCGAGCGGACCAGCGCCGAGGACCTGGGCGGCGCCCGCACCAGCAACTCCGTCAGCGGCAACGCCCACTTCCTCGCCGCCGACGAGGTGGAGGCCCTCGACACCGTACGTGACCTGCTCTCCTACCTGCCCGCCAACAACCTGGAGCGGCCCCCGCAGTACGCACCGGCGCCGCCGCCCGCCGAGGTGTGTCTCGACGAGGTCGTGCCGGACCGGCTCGGGCAGGCCTACGACATGCGGGACGTCCTGCGCGCGGTCGTCGACGGCGGTGAACTGCTGGAGATCCAGGAGCTGTTCGCGCCGAACATCATCTGCGCGCTGGCCCTCGTCGAGGGCACCTCCGTCGGTGTCGTCGCCAACCAGCCGCTGCACAGTGCCGGTGTGCTGGACATCGACGCCTCCGAGAAGGCAGCGCGGTTCGTGCGGTTCTGCGACGCGTTCGGCATCCCGCTCCTCACTTTCACCGACGTGCCCGGCTATCTGTCCGGTGTCCGTCAGGAGCAGGCCGGGATCATCAGACGCGGCGCCAAACTGCTGTACGCGTACGCCGAGGCGACCGTCCCGAAGGTCACGGTCGTGGTGCGCAAGGCGTACGGCGGCGGGTACGCGGTGATGGGCTCCAAGCATCTGGGCGCCGACATCAACCTCGCCTGGCCCACCGCCCGTATCGCCGTCATGGGCGCCGAGGGTGCGGTCGGCGTCCTGCACCGGCGTGAGCTGGCCGCCGCCGACGACCCGGAGTCGCTGCGGGCCAGTCTGATCTCCGCGTACGAGAGCACGCACGGGACGCCCTACCTGGCCGCCGAACGCGGGTACGTCGACGCCGTCATCGCCCCGCGCGACACCCGCGACCACGTCTGCCGTGCCCTGCGCGCGCTGCGCGGCAAGCGGGCCCCGATGCCGACGCGCAGGCACGGCAACATCCCGCTCTGAACCTCTGCCCCTCTGACCTCCTGAGCCCCTGAGCGGCCCGAGGCCCCCCTCGGAGCAGTCCGAGCCGACCACGTCCCGCCCGTTCCCGCCGTTCCCGCGATGTGAGGAGCCATGCCCGATGGACAGCCGCCGCCCTCCGCTCGCCCCCGCCCACCGGAGTCTGCCGGAGTACGTACGGCACTGGGCCGAAACCATCCCCGACCGCCGGGCGTTCACGTTCGTCGACCATCCCGCCCCGCACTCGCGCGGCGTCCACCGCACCCTCACCTGGCGCCGACTGGACCTGCGCGTACGGGCGTTGGCCGCCCGCCTCGCCGAAGAGGCCGAGCCCGGTACCCGGGTCGCGCTGCTGTGCCCGCAGGGCACCGAGTACGTCACCGCCTTCCTGGCGGCGCTCACGGCCGGTCTGGTCGCCGTACCGCTCTATCCGCCCGGCCTCCCCGGGCACGGTGAACGGCTCGCGGCGGTACTGGACGACGCGTGTCCGGAAGTGATCGTGACGACCAGTCACATGCTCTCCGACGTAAGGGACTTCTGCGCCCACCTGCCGGTTCGGATCGTCGCCGTGGACCAAGTGCCCGACTCCGCCGCGGACCTGCTGTCGATCACACCGGACGACGACGCCATCGCCTACCTCCAGTACACGTCCGGTTCGACCCGTTCCCCGGCCGGCGTGGAGATCAGCCATGGCAACGTCGTCGCCAACGCCCGTCAGGCGCTGGGCGCCTACGGCCTGGACGAGCGACCGGCGACCTGTGTGGGCTGGCTGCCGCTCTACCACGACATGGGACTCGTCCTGAGTGTCGCCGCTCCGGTCGTCCAGGGGCTGCTGTCGGTGCTCATGGACCCGGTCGCGTTTCTGCACGAACCGGTGCGCTGGCTGCGGCTGCTCGCCGCGCATCCTCGTGCGCTGAGCGCGGCGCCCAACTTCGCCTACGACTACTGCGCTTCGGCCGTCACCGAAACCCAGAAGCGGAACCTGCGGCTGGACGGTGTCGCCGCGCTGCTCAACGGCAGCGAACCGGTCCGTCCCGGCACGGCCGACCGCTTCCAGGCCGCCTTCGCCGCCCAGGGGCTCGCGCCGGACACCCACTGTCCGTCGTACGGACTCGCCGAGGCCACCGTCTTCGTCAGTGCCGCCCGGCCCGGGGAACCGCTCAGACGGTTCGCGCTCGACCGCGACGCCCTCGCCACCGGGAAGGCGCTGCCCGCGCG
Organism: Streptomyces sp. NBC_01451; assembly: GCF_036227485.1. Taxonomy (NCBI): domain Bacteria; kingdom Bacillati; phylum Actinomycetota; class Actinomycetes; order Kitasatosporales; family Streptomycetaceae; genus Streptomyces; species Streptomyces sp. NBC_01451. The sequence continues at coordinate 8,606,881 of NZ_CP109479.1, read as the reverse complement.
GGCCGGTGATCCCAGAGCCGTGACGCTGGTCGGCTGCGGTACTCCGGCGGGCCAGCGGGTCCGTATCGCCGACCCGGCGTCCCGCGTCCGGCTGTCCGAGGGCGAGATCGGTGAGATCTGGGTGCAGGGTCCCAACGTGGGCCGTGGATACCGGAATCGGGACGGGCAGACCCTGCGGGTGTTCGGTGCCACGTTCGCCGACGACACGGCCGATGCCGGACGCTGGCTGCGCACCGGTGACCTGGGGACGTTTCTGGACGGGCAGTTGATCGTCACCGGGCGGCTGAAGGACCTCATCGTCGTCGACGGCCGCAACCACTACCCGCAGGACGTGGAGGCCTCGGTCCAGGACGCGGACCCGGCCGTGCGGCGCGACCGGCTCGCCGCGTTCGGTGTGCCGGTGGACACGGGCGAGCGGGTGGTCGTCGTCGCCGAGCACGTACGGAGCGTCGGCCTCGCCGAGATCGACGTAACAGGACTGGTGGGTGCCGTGCGCGCGGCCGTCTCGGCACGGCACGGACTGCGGCTCGCCGACATCGTCCTCGTGCCGCCGGGCACCGTGCCCCGTACGTCCAGCGGCAAGGTGGCCCGGGCGCTTACCAGGCAACGCTATCTGGCGGGTGCCTACACGCCGGAGCCGGCGCGGTCTGCGGAGGCGGGCGAATGAGGGGCGCCGACGAGGGCCCGATACGCCGGCTGATCGCCGACCGGGTCGCCACCTGGAGCGGCACGCCCGCCGAGGACGTGCCCATGGACCGGCCGCTCGCGGACCTCGGGATGTCGTCCCGGGACGCGGTCGTACTGGCCGGTGAGCTCTCGCGGGCGACGGGTCGTGAGCTGTCGGCGACGCTGCTGTGGGAGGCGCCCACCGGGGATGCCCTGGTGGCGCATCTGTGTCGCACGGAGCCGGGGACACGCACGGAGACCGGGGGCGGCACGCCGGACAGGGCAGCCCCTCCCCCGGCGGCGGCCGGTGAGTCCGTCGCTGTCATCGGGGTCGGCTGCCGGCTGCCCGGAGGCGTGCACGGGCCGGGCGACTACTGGCGGCTGCTGACCGACGGTGTCGACGCCGTCCGCCGGGTGCCCGAGGACCGGTGGCGCGACTTCGGCCCCTTCCCGCCCGACGACGCTCCCCTGTACGGCGGTTACCTCGACGACATCGCGGGGTTCGACGCGGACTTCTTCCGCGTCACACCGCGCGAGGCCGCCGTGATGGACCCGCAGCAGCGGATCCTCCTTGAGGTCGTCCACGAGACACTCGACCACGCCGCCGTCCCGGCCGCTTCCCTCGCCGGCAGTGCCACCGGGGTCTTCGTCGGCGTCTCCGCCGCCGAGTACGGCTCGCTCACCGGCGCCGACCCGGCGGCCGTCGATCCCTGGGCGCCCGCGGGCGGGGCGTTGAGCGTGACCGCCGGGCGGCTGGCGTACGTGCTGGACACCCGGGGGCCGAGCATGGCCGTCGACACCGCCTGCTCGTCCTCGCTGGTCGCCGTGCACCACGCCTGTGTCAGCCTGCGTGCCGGGGAGAGCGACACGGCGATCGCCGCCGGGGTCAACCTGCTGCTCTCGCCCACTGTCGGCGTGGCGTTCCGGCGGGCCGGGGCCCTCGCACCGGACGGGCGGTGCAAGCCGTTCTCGGCGGCCGCCGACGGCATCGGACGCGGCGAGGGCTGCGCGGCCGTACTGCTGAAGCGGCTGTCCGACGCCGAGCGGGACGGCGACCGCGTCCTCGCCGTCATCCGCGCCACGACCGTCAACTCCGACGGCCGCTCCAACGGCCTCCTGGCACCCAACCCGGCAGCGCAGAAAGCCCTGTTGGCCACTGCCTACGCCCGGGCCGGGCTCACCCCGGCGCACATCGACCTCGTCGAGGCGCACGGCACCGGTACCCCGCTCGGCGACCCGATCGAGGCGGGCGCGCTCGGTGCCGTACTCGGTGCGGGCCGCGACCCCGACCAGCCGCTGCTGCTCGGCTCCGTCAAGGGCAACCTCGCCCATCTGGAGGCCGCCGCGGGCATCGCCGGGCTGGTGAAGACGGTCCTCGCCCTGCACCACGACATCATTCCGCCGTCCCTGCACTGCGCGGACGGGAGTGCCCTGGACGACGAACGGCTGCGGGTGGTCACCGAGTGCGAACCCTGGCCGCGCTACGGCGGTACGGCCACCGCCGGGGTCTCCGGGTTCGGGTTCAGTGGCACCAACGCCCATGCGGTACTGGAGGAATGGCGGCCCGATGTACTTCCGCCGCCCCAGGAGGACGACCCGGTCGCCCGCCTCCGCCTCCACCTCCTCTCCGACATGGACACCGTCCGCCTCCGGGACACCGCGAACCGGCTCGCCGACTGGCTCGGTACGCCCGAGGGCAGCGCCGCGCCCCCGGCCGACCTTGCGCGGACGCTCGCCGGGCGCGTCGGGCGTGGTGCCGTACGCGCCGCGGTCGTCGCCCGTGACGGCACAGAACTCGCCGACGGGCTGCGGGCGTTGGGACAGAGGGAACCGCACGAGCGGGTCGTGACCGGCGAGCGGGATCTCGTCGGGCGCGGCCCGGTGTGGGTGTTCTCCGGGTACGGCAGCCAGTGGGTCGGCATGGGGCGTCGGTTACTGGCCGAGGAACCCGTCTTCGCCGCCGCCGTGGAGAAGCTGGACGCGCAGATCGCCCCGGAGTGCGGGTTGTCCCTGTACGAGCACCTGGCGTACGGCGGCGACCTCGACCGACTTGAGGTCGCCCAACCCGTCCTGTTCGGCCTCCAGTTGGCCCTCGCCGAGCTGTGGCGCGCGTACGGCGTCGAACCCGCCGCCGTCATCGGCCATTCCGTGGGCGAGGTGGCCGCCGCGGTGTGCGCGGGCGCGCTGGACGTGTCGGACGCGGCCCGGGTGGTCGCCCTACGGGCCCGGCTGCTCAGCGGGCTACGGGGCGGCGCCATGGCTGTCGTGGACCTCGACGACGATGAACTCGACGCCCTGGAGCGGGACTTCCCCGGCGTCTGCGTCGCCGTGCACTCATCTCCCCGGCAGAAGATCGTCGCCGGGGAGGAGCCGGCGGTGGCCCGGCTCGTGCGGCGACTGGAGCAGCGGGGGCGGACCGCTCGCGCCCTGCACGTCGTCGGAGCCGGGCACTCGCCCCAGGTCGAGCCCCTGCTTCCGGAGTTGGAGGACGCCCTGGCCGACATCAGGGGCGGACGGCCACTCGTCCCTTTCTACTCCACCGTCCTGGACGACCCGCGCGACGACTCCCTCTTCGACGCCGCCCACTGGGCGGCGAACCTGCGGCGGCCCGTGCGCCTGGACCGGGCCGTCGCGGCGGCCTTCGCCGACGGTCACAGCACCTTCGTCGAGATCTCGCCGCACCCGGTCCTGACCCGGGCCGTCCTCGACACCGCGCCCGGCGCCCTCGCCATCGGCACCCTGCGGCGGGACGCCGACGGTTCCGCCGGGTTCCTGACCCAGGTGGGAGCCCTGTACTGCGCGGGCGGGCGCCTGCCGTCGCCTCCGGGCCGGGTGATCGACCTGCCCGCGCCGCGCTGGCGGCACGTCCGGCACTGGTGGACGGACGGTCGTGCGGCGACCACGACGACAGTGGCGGCGCGGGCGGCCGTGGAAGGGCCCGGAGCAGCCGACGTACCGGACACGTCCGTCACCGGCCGGCTGTGTCATCACATCGCCGCCGTCACCGGCCACCCGGCGAGCCGCATCACGCCCTCCACCGCCCTGGCCGGCCTCGGCCTGGACTCCCTGATGGCCGTCCGCATCCGCACCGCCCTGCAGGGCGAGTTCGGCATCGAGCTGCCCCTGCGTGAGCTGCTCGGCGCCACCAGCGTCCAGTCGGTGGCCGATCGCCTCCGACAGACGCTCGCGGCAGGCGAGCCGGCTTTCCCCCTGCGCACCCTGCGCGCCACCGGGTCCCGCGCCCCGCTCTTCCTCGTCCACGCCGCCGGCGGCACGACCGACGTCTACCGGACGCTCGCCGAACGGCTCGGTGACGAGCGGCCGGTGTACGGACTGGAACGGCTCCCGGACGCCCGTACGGTCACCGAGAAGGCGCGCCGCTACGCCGAGGCTGTCGCTGCCGCACACCCCAACGGGCCCTGCCTGCTGGGCGGTTGGTCCTTCGGCGGCTTCGTCGCGCAGGAGACGGCACGGCAGCTCGCCGCCGCCGGACGGGACGTGGAGCTCGTGGTGCTCATCGACTCCGTACGGCCGCTCCCCCGGCCCGGCGACACTCCGGCCGGCCGGATGCGCGCCCACTTCACCGGCTTCGCCGGTCATGCCGCCGATGCGTACGGGGTCCAACTGGATCTTCCGTACGACGAGTTGCTGGCATTGGACGACGACGCCGAGCGCATCGACACCGTGCTGCGGGCCCTGCGCGAGGTCGCCGACGTACCGCCCGCCGCCCTGGAGCACCAGCGCTCCTCCTACCTGGACCTGAGGATCGGCGAGGCCCACCGACCCGGGCCCTACGACGGGCGGGTGGTCCTGTACCGGGCCACCGGGCCCGCTCCGCACACCGTGCGCGACCCGGCGTACGAACGGGACGACGAGGCGCTGGGCTGGGACGAGGTGTGCCCGCGCCTGACGGTCGTGCCGGTCGCGGGGCACCATCTGTCACTGCTCGACCCGCCGTACGTCGACGAGATCGCCGCCGGACTGCGGCGCGCACTCGACGAACTGAGCCGCTGAACCGGACGACGAGGAGCAAGTCATGGCCCATCCCAGCACCGGAGTGTCCCGACGCACCGTCACCAGAGCCGCGACGGCCGTGGGCCTGACCGCGCTGTTCGGCGGCAGAGCCGCCACCGCCCGAGCCGTGACCCGGCTCTCCGCCCGCACCGTGGACGTCTCCGTGGCGTCCACCGCGCTGGGCCGCAGCGCGCCGGTGCGGCTGATCCTGCCGTCCGGTTTCGGCTCGCAGACCGGACGGACCTACCCCGTGCTGTATCTGCTGCACGGCGCCCACGACGACTACACGTCCTGGACCCGGGAGACGGACATCGAGGCCTTCACCGAGGGCCGGGACCTGATCGTGGCGATGCCTGACGCGGGCCCCACCGGCATTCCCAGCGCCTGGCGCGGCGGCCCCGACTACGAGGCCTTCCAGCTCACGGAGGTGCCCGCACTGCTCGCCCGCCAGTACCGGGCCTCCGGTGTCCGGGCCGTCGCCGGGGTCTCCACCGGCGGCTACGGCGCGATGGCGCACGCGGCACGCCATCCGGGCATGTTCGCCGCCGCCGCCTCGTACAGCGGCATCCTCGACACGATGGCGCCCGGTGTGCCCCCGCTCGTGGACGCGATCGTGGCCCGCGAGAACCTGGCGCCCCGCTCCCTGTGGGGCAGCCCCCTCCTGAACCTCCTCACCTGGCGCGACTTCAACCCGCGCTCCCGCGCCGAGGGGCTGCGCGGCACCCCCCTGTACGTGTCCAGCGGCAGCGGGATCGTCGGCGGCACCGGCGACTGGCTGCCCGAGGCGCTGGAGAGCGCCCTGTGGCTCTCCGCGCACGCGTTCACCGACACGCTCGCGCTGCTCCGCGTCCCGGTCACGACCCACTACTACACGGGAGGCGGACACGGCTGGGACTACTGGAAGGGGGAGTTCAGCGCGTCCTGGCCGATGCTCGCCAGGGCGCTGGGGGTACCGGAGTGAGGCCGGTACCGTCGGGGCACGGAACGGAACGGAGGGGACGTCCGTCCAACCCGGGACTCGTCCCTCACCTCACGGGCACCAGCCCCCGGGTGAGCCGTTTCCGGGTGAATGGAGGGCCCTTGGTGGCGACCCCCGTCCCGCACGGTGCCCCGGACGGCTCCGGAGCCACCGCTGTGCCGCCCGAACTGGCCAGGATGCTGCGCGACCAGTTGGAGTCCGTCGCCGACGAGGTGGAGGAGGAGGTACTCGCGCAGGTCCCGGAGTACGCCGCCCGGTCGGCCGACGGAACGAGCCGCGCGCTCCTCAGATCGGGGGTCGTGCAGGCGCTCACCCTGTTCGTCGACCACATCGCCGACCCGGGCGCCCGGGGAGACTCGATCACCGCGATCTACCACGAGCTGGGGCGCGGCGAGGCTCTGGAGGGCCACAGCCTCGAAACCCTGCAGTCCGCGCTGCGGGTCGGGGGGCTGCACGCCTGGCGGCTGCTGGGCCGTACGACGGAGGAACTCGGCCTGGACTCCGCGGTCATGGCCGGGCTCGGTGAGCTGGCGTTCCGGACCGTGCACGAGGTCGCCGAGGCCGCGGCGGCGGGGTACGCGGAGGGACAGCTGCGCAGCACGGACGAGTTGGAGCGGCGCCGGGGCCGGCTGCTCGCCCTGCTGCTGGGCGAGCAGCCGGCCCCGGAGGCGGTGCGGGACCTGGCGCACGGCGCCCGGTGGTCGGTACCGCCGTACGTCGCGGTCGTCGTCCTCGCGGCCTCGCCGGACCAGCGGGAGGAGGAGCGGCCGTTGGCGGCTGCCGGGGCGCTGGTGGACATGGAGTCCCGGCCGCCGCGGATGCTGGTGCCCGACCCGGACGGCTCGGGCGGCTTCGGCGGCCGGGCGTTCGCCCTCGCGCTGCGGGGGCGGCCGGCGGCGATCGGGCCCTCGGTGCCGCTCACCGAGGCCGCCAGGTCGCTGCGCTGGGCCACCCGGGCCCTCGGGCTGATGGGGCGCGGAGTGCTCCCCCGGCAGGGGGTGGTGCGCTGCGCGGAGCACCTGTCGACCCTGCTGCTGCACAGCGACGAACCCCTGCTCGACCTGCTCCGGGCGCGCGCTCTCGCTCCCCTCGACGCGGTGTCGGAGCAGCAACGCGGCAGGCTCGCGGAGACGTTGCTCGCCTGGCTGCTCAGCGGCAGCAACGTGCCCGATGTCGCCGCCCGGCTGCACATCCACCCGCAGACGGTCCGCTATCGCCTGCGCCAACTGGAGAAGGTCTTCGGCGAGGCGCTGCACGACCCCGACGGCCGCCTGGATCTGATCCTGGCACTCACGTCGGCACAAAAGAACGAGGAATTCCTGAATTCCCGTCCATAACCCTCAGTGCGTCAACGCGAATACGTTCGGGACGTCCTTTCTCATAGGCGCTTGACCGCGCCCCACCCGCAAAGGATCCCCCATGCGTATCCGCTTCTGTCTTGCCGCGCTCGCACTTGTCGGCGGAGCCGGACTGACCACCCTCTCGGCGCCCCCCGCCACCGCCGCCGCCTGTAGTGACATCGACGTCGTCGCAGCTCGTGGCACGTTCGAGCCGGGCACCCTCGGCGCGATCGTCGGCGACCCGGTGTTTTCCGCCCTCCAGCGGAAACTGACGGGCAAAAGCCTGTCCAGCTACAAGGTGAACTATCCCGCGGACCTTTCCCTCACGTCCGCCGCGCAGGGAAACTCGGACCTGGTGAACCACGTCAGGAGCCAAGCGGCAGCCTGCCCGAACCAGCGTTTCGTGCTCGTGGGCTATTCACAGGGCGCGAACGTCGTCGACAACTCCATCGGAATCAGCAGCGCCGGCGCGGTGGTCGGCAGCCCGATCGTGGCGACCATTCCCGCCGCGCTGGAAGGGAAGGTCGCCGCGGTGCTGCTGTTCGGCAACCCGATCCGGGCCCTCGGCAAGAGCGTCACCGGCACCTACCAGAGCCGCACCATCGACTTCTGCGCCAAGGGCGATCCCATCTGCGAGAACGGCGGGGGCGATGTGCTGGCCCACCTCGGCTACACGGCCAACGCCGGCGCGGCGGCCGACTTCGCGGCGGGCAAGGTCTGAGCCGCCCGAAGCCGCGACCGTGCGGAACGCCGTACGGAGACCCGTACGGAAAGCCGTAGCGGCGGAAAGGGCCCGGGAGGAAATTACTCCCGGGCCCTTCTTCCATGGGAGGAAGCTCAGGGAGCTGTTCGGGGTTCCCGGGCGAACTCCGTGAGGCTCGTGGAGACGGGTTCCGGACGGCCGTTGTTCTGCGTGGGCGCGGCGGTCAGCACGTCGAGGTGCTGATAGCCGTCTGCGACCACGGGATCGAGGTCGGCGGGGACGCGGCCCGCCAGCAGTCCGTCGCCCGCGAGGACGGTGAGCGTCGGGTCGGCGGTGAGCCCGTCGGGGTGCACGATGAGCCGCTTCACCTGCGGGGAGGTGGCCAGTTCGAGGTCGGTGATCAGCTTGGTCGGGAAGTACTGCTCGGTGAAGTCGAGCGGCTGCGCGGCGAGACTGCGGGCCAGTTCCTGGATGTCGGTGACCTCCTTGGCCGCCCCGGTGAACGGCGTCCCGTCGGCCGACCGGTACCCGGGGTCGTCGGCATCGCCGACGCGGTCGTAGTTCCGCCAGGTGTAGAGCGGCCCGTGCGGCCGGTCCGGGATGGCCTTGTACGCGGTGCCGAACAGTCCCGGCTGCTCCTCACCGCCGTTGGCGACGGGGAAGCTCTTGTCCACGATCGGACCGCCGTCGAAGAACCCCACGCTGCTCTGCAGGAACGCCAGCGGTACGGAGTTGTCGTCCAGCAGCGCGCCGAGGACCGTCTCGTTGGTGAGCCGGAAGTCCTTCACCGCCGGGGAGCCCGTGAGGAAGGCGGCGGCGTCCTTGGCGAACAGGAAGCGGTTGGTCGCCTCGATGTTGAGATTGGCGGGCAGATAGGACGGCAGGTCGGCCTCGCCGTCCGGGTCCTGGATCGCGCCGACGCCCGCGATGGCCAGCAGGGTCATCGTCTCGGCGTTGAGCAGGACCGGCGCGGACAGTGAGCGCGGCAGCAGTCCGCTGTCGAGCCCGGCCTGCACGACGCCGTAACCGAGGCCGATGTCGGGCAGGTTGGTGTCGTCCGGGATGCTGCCGCTCAGGTCGGCGAGCGAGGTGGAGACGGTCGTGTCGAGGGCGAAGTAGCCCGCGCACTGGCGGTGTCCGGCGTCGGCGGTGGTGGCGGGGTCGCCGTCGAAGTCGGCGACCGCGAAGTACCCGGTGATCACACCGCCCAGGGAGTGCCCGCCGCACAGCACCTTCCGCTCGCGCAGTCCCTGGTCCGGCAACTCGGCGGTGAGCAGGGTGTACTGGTCGCGGACGGTCTGCTCGATGCCGAGCTTCGACAGCCACCCGAGCTTGTCGTTGCCGGCGAACCCGGCGAACGTACGGCCCGCGACCTGCTTGCCCCGGTAGTAGTAGTCGACGGCCGCGTGCTGGTCCCCGGAGTCGATGCCGGTGTGGTCCTCCATACAGTTGGAGCGCCGGTCCAGGGCCCAGAACTCGATGTGCAGGCCGCGTTCGGCAGCGCGCGCCACGGTGTTGCGGGCGACGCTATCGAAGGCTCCGGCGCCCTCCAGGATGCCCGGCTGGGCGACGAGGATCCGGTCGGCGTCGGCCGATTCCGTGGGTCCGCCGGAGGAGCGGTAGCGCAGGTACGACAGCCAGTCGCACGCCGCCGGCCTGGCCCCGAAGGATGTCGGCAGCGGCGCTTTCACCCGGACCACCGTCTCGGTCACTCCGGCGACCGCCGTGTTCGAGGACGCCACGGGGGCTTCGGTGCGTGTGCTCTCGCCGTGCGCCTCCGGGGCCACCACGGTGAGCGTGCCGGTGGTGAGCAGCACCGCGAGCGCGGTGCCGCTCACCCTCCTGGCGGACTTCCCTCTGCTGCGACTCGTATCCATAGCCGGACCGTAGGACCGCGCGGACCACGCGCTCAGGCGGTGCTCACAAGAACGCAGCTCCCGGTGGCACCTTTGTCATCAGGCACCAACCGGCTTTCTCCTGCCGTCTACAGTCCGTCGTTCTTCATGGCGGCGACGATCCGGACGTGGCGGTCGGCGGCGGTGCCGGACCACTCGTTCTCGTAGTTCAGACCGTAGGGCCAGAAGTGACCGCCGCCGGTGGACAGTTTGGCGCTGGAGCCGTCGAACTGCCGTACCAGCGCGGTGGCCTGGGAGCCGGTCCAGGTGCCGCTGCCGCCCAGGGAGGACCAGCCCGAGCTGGTGCCCACGCCTATGGTGTGGGCGATCTCGTGCAGGGCGGTCCGTTCGGTCATGTAGCTGCGGTTGCTGCCGAAGCGGATGGTCCCGTTGAGGCTGCCGTCCGCGGTGGGCACACCGGGTTCGTAGCGGACGGTGATGGTCTTGCCGAGGTCGCTGAGGTTGTTGTAGCGGGACACGGCGGCGTTCATGGCCGTGGTGATCAGGTTGTAGGCACTCTGCTGGTCCGCCGTGGGGTTGCTCGCCCGAACGAGGGACCAGGTGATGGTGGCCGCCGCGGCCCGCTCCCCGGCCACCGGGCCGGTCTGCGGGGCTGCCTGCGCGATGCCGGGTACTGCCAGCATCGCGGCTGCCAGGGCGGCCACAACCGCCTTTTTGTGCCAAGTGGCTCGCTGTGAACTCATGGGGGCTCCTGTGGGGGGATGAGCCGTCGGATTGGGGGACGACGGCGTCCTGAAAGCGCTTTCCCAGGTTGCCGGGAGGCTAGCCAGATGTTTCGGGCGCGTCAACGAACTGCGCCAAGTCCCTCCATCACAACGGACCTTGCACACCATCTTGACGTGTTCATTTTTGTCATCAAGCATGCCGTCAGCTCGATTCCTTCTGTTCGGTTCTGTTCGCCTCCTTGTTGTGGAAGGGAGTGCCGTGTCCTCTCGGCACCGCCATCGCATCGCCCGGGCCCTGGCCCCGACGGTCCCCCTGGTACTCGGCGCGGGTCTCCTGGTCCCACAACCCGCGGCGAGCGCGGAAGCGGCGGCGCAGAGCACGGTCACCGTGCGGATCGACCCGTCGTACCAGCAGCAGGAGTTCGAGGGCTGGGGAACGAGCCTCGTCTGGTTCGCCAACGCGACGGGCGGCTATCCGGAACCCGTCCGAAGACAGCTGGTGGACATGCTGTTCGGTGAGGACGGGCTCGATCTCAACATCGCGCGCTACAACATCGGCGGCGGCAACGCCCCGGGCGTCCGCACCGACTACATGAAGGCCGGCGCGACCATGGAGGGCTTCTGGAAGGCCCCCGCGGGCACCACCCAGAAGGACATGGACTGGTGGGACCCGAACGACCCGGAGGACTGGAACTGGGACGCCGACGCGAACCAGCGCTGGTGGGTGGACCAGATCAAGGACAAGGTCACCACCTGGGAGGCGTTCAGCAACTCGCCGCCCTGGTTCCAGACGGTCAGCGGGTACGTCTCCGGGGGCTTCGACTCGAACGCGGACCAGATCCGCGCCGACCGTGTCGACGAGTTCGCCGCCTATCTGGTGCGGGTGACCGAGGAGATGGAGAAGCGGCACGGCATCGAGTTCGACACCATCGACCCGCTGAACGAGCCCAACACCAACTACTGGGGAACCCAGTTGGGTGCCGACGGTCAGCCCACGGGCGGCCGTCAGGAAGGCGCGCACGCCGGGCCCGCGCTCCAGCAGAAGGTCGTCCTGGCCCTGGACAAGGCACTTGCCGGAGCGAGCACCGACGCGGCGATCTCCGCGATGGACGAGACCAACCCGAGCATCTTCACCCAGAACTGGAACGCGTACAGCGCCGAGGCCCGGGCCGCCGTCGACCAGCTCAACGTGCACACCTACGGCACCGGAATGCGCACCAGCGCCCGGGACATCGCCAAGGGCGCCGACCGGAAACTGTGGATGAGCGAGGTCGAAGGCACCTGGGGTACCGGGACCGACTTCACGAGCATGGAACCGGGGCTCGGCATCGCCACCCGGATGGTCGACGACATGCGTGAACTGGAGCCCTCCGCCTGGGTGTTCTGGCAGCCGATCGAGGACTCGATCCCCCAGGCGGCGGCCGGCAAGAACTGGGGCAGCATCCACGTCCCGTTCAACTGCACCGCGACGGACACCCTGGAGACCTGCCCGATCAAGGCCAACTCCAAGTTCCACACCATCCGCAACTTCACCCACTACATCCGCCCCGGCGACCACTTCGTGAAGACCGACGACGCGTCCACCGTCGCCGCCGTGAAGGCGTCCGGCCGTGCGGCGACGGCGGTCCACGTGAACAGCGGCACGACCGCGCGTTCCGTGACCCTCGACCTCTCACGCTTCGGCAAGGTCTCGCGGAAGGCGTCCGTGACGCCCGTGGTGACGAGCGCCGACGGCGCGCTGGTGCGGGGCACTCCGGTGCGGGTGACCGACCGGTCGGCGACGCTCACCGTCCCGGCGAAGTCGGTCACGACCTTCCTGGTCGAGGGTGTCGCCGGAGTGGCGAAGGACGCCGCCCTGGTCCAGCCCGGGCACGTCTACCGCCTCCAGGGCACCCAGAGCGGCAAGTCGCTGACCCCGTCGGACGACGGCACCGGCGTCGTCATCCGCACCACCGACGCAGCCGACTCCCAACAGCTTTGGTCCGTGCGGCAGTTGACGCCCGGAACCGAGAACCGCGAACGCTACGCCCTCACCAGCGCCACCACCGGCAAGCGGCTCGCCGTGCGTGACAACGCGGCCGTCCTGGAGACCCCGGACCCGGCGGCCGGTGAGCCCGACAGCGGCGCCCAGTGGATCCTGTCGACCACCGGCGACGGCACCTGGACGTTCGTCAACGCCGCCACCGGCCGCCTGCTCGACGTCACCGGTCAGTCCTCGGCGGACGGCGCGAAGGTGTCGACGTACACACCGACCTCGGCGTCGAACCAGCGCTGGTCGGTGCCCGACGAGACGGTACTGCGCACGGAGCCCGCGACGACGTTCACCGTCCCCGGGCTGCGGCCCGAACTGCCGAGGACGGTGACGCCGGTGTTCCGCGACGGCGCCCGCGGCACCCTCCCCGTCGTGTGGGACCTGCCGTCGGACCGGGCCTGGCGCAAGGCCGGGACCGTGCGGGTCCAGGGTGAGGCGACCGACGCGCTCGGGCGCACGATCCCCGCGAAGGCGGTCGTCACCGTCGACACGATCGCCTCGACCCTGCCCGGCCGGGCCAAGACGTACGTGGGCGGGCAGCCGGAGTTGCCCGGCACGGTGGCCGGCATCGGCGCGCACGGCGGCCGGACCGACCTTCCGGTCACCTGGGACGCGGCGCCCGAGGGGGCGTTCGGCGCGACCGGAACCGTCACCCTGCACGGCGTCGCCCGGATCGTCGGCGGCACCACGGCCGACGCGGCCGTACGCGTCCAGGTCACGGCACCGGTGACGGCGAACATCGCGCCCGACCCGGACGTCTCCGTCGCCGCCACGTTCACCGAGAGCGGGTACTCGGCGGAGCGCCTGCGCAACGGCGACCTGACCGAGAAGGCATGGTCGAACTGGAAGTCGGGGAACACCAAGAACCCCTCCGACACCATCACCTGCACACTGCCGAAGGCCCGCGACCTGAGCAGGGTCGTCGCGCACTTCTACCGGGACGGGTCCAACGCGTCCTTCCCCGCGAGCCTCAAGGTGCAGGTGCGGGCGGCCGGCGGCGACACCTGGACCGACGCGAGCGGCACCGTCCCGGTCGGGACCGAGGGCGCGCCGGTGATCGACGTACCGCTGACGGCGGGGCCCGCTGCCGGGGTGCGGGTGGTCATGACGGCACGTCAGGGCGGCTACATCACCATGAGCGAGCTCGAGGTGTACGCCAAGTCGCCCGGTGTCTCGGCGGATTCGGCCGCCGCGTCGATCGAGGTGGCCGGCGTGCCGGTGGCGTCCTTCGACCCGGGGACGACCGACTACCGGGTCAGGACCGGCGATCCGGCGCGGGCCGAGGTCACGGCGACGGCTCGCGACCCCTATGCGAACATCACGGTCGAGAAGGTCCACGAGCACGGCCGGACGCAGGCCGTCGTCACGGTGACCGGTGAGGACGGGACGCGGACGACGACGTACCGGATCACACTCGTACGACGCTGACGGCACGCTCCGGAGGGAGGGGAACCGTTGCCCGGTTCCCCTCCCTCCGGCCGTCAGCGCCTCAGGTTCGCCCGGACGGAGGCGGCGACGACCGCGTCCCGCTCGGCCCGGCTGAACAGGCCCTGGGACAGCCAGGTGTCGGCGAGGACCCGGACCGCGTCCAGGAAGGCACCCTGGGTGGCGAAGGGTGCCCGCGCCCAGAGCACGTCGAGGAAGGTCTGGCCGTCCGTGCGGGCGCGATTGGGTACGCCGGAGGTGGCCGTGCCGAACACGACGACGGGCTCGGAGCGTCTGAAGTAGGCGTGGTAGCGGGCGGTGTCCGCGATGTGGAAGGGCGCCAGGACCAGGCCGTGTGTGGTGAAGTGCAGCGGGCGGCCCTCGGGTCTGACCGAGGCGGCGAGGTCGCCCTGCAGGGTGAAGTCCTTGTAGAAGGAGAAGGTACGGAAGGTCGTGGCCTGGCTCCGGGCGACCAGCAGGACCGGGCCGTGGAACAGCGACTGGACCGTGGGGTCGTCCGGGGCCCGTTCGACGCGCAGCCGGTACGGGGTGGAGACGGTGATCCGGTCACCGCCCTGCCAGTTCCTGCTCAGGGTGAGGTAGCTGCCGGGCACGGCCACGGCCGGCTGCGGAACCCCGTTGACCGTGACGGTGAAGCCTCCCGTGGCCCACGACGGCACCCGGAGCTTGAGGTCGAAACTGCCGCCGCCCTCGCGCAACGTCAGGGTGCGCACACCCTCGGCCGGGTAGTCGCTCGTCTGGTCGATGACGAGGCCCCGCTCGGGCCAGCGCAGGGTGGAGGCGAGGTAGAGGTTGACGTACAGCGTGTTGCCGTCGGCGGAGCGGAAATACACCGAGTCCTGGTACTTGGTGTGGTTCTCCATCCCGGTGCCACCGCAACAGGTACCGGTGTTGTCGTACTCGCGCACGACTCCCGGGCCCATGCCGACGAAGTAGGTGACCTCCGGACTCGTCGTGCTGCGGGCGTCCCGGCGGGAGGCGAGGATGTGGTTGGTCAGGCCCCGTTCGTAGTAGTCCATATAGGCGGGGTCGGGGGTGTGGAAGAAGAGCTGCCGGCTCAGCTTCAGCATGTTGTACGTCGCGCAGGTCTCGGCGTTGTTGTCGGTGAGGGTCGCCGCTATCGCGTTCCGCGCGCGGAAGATCTCGCCCTGGCCGGTGCCGCCCAGGCTGTACGTCCGGGGGCCCGCGACCATGCCCCAGAAGTTGCGGGCGGCGTCGGCGTACCTGGCCGCACCGGTGTGGTCGAACAGCCTCATGTAGCCGGTGAACTGGGGGATGTGCTGGTTGGCGTGCCGGCCGTCGAGGATGTCGCGGTTGTCGGCGCAGGCGTCCAGTAACGCGGTGTTGTCGAAACAGCGGGCTGCGGCGAGGTGTTCCGCCCGGCCGGTGAGGACGTACAGGTCGGCCAGCACCTCGTTCATGCCGCCGTACTCGCCGGCGATGTAGATCGACCACATGCGGTCCAACTGCGTCTGGGGCAGGCGGCCGAGCCTGCTGTGCACCCAGTCGCCCATCTTCGAGGCGATCGTCAGGGCCTGCTGGTTGCCGGTGAGGGTGTGGGCGTCGAGGAGGCCGCGCAGGATCTTGTGGCAGGTGTAGTAGGGCGCCCAGATGGTGGGGTAGGTCGTGTAGCTCTCCAGCAGGATGAACTGTGTCTCCGGGTACGCGGCCAGGTATCCGGGGTGGCTGGGACGCGGCGATCCGTGGTCCGCCAGGGCCAGTTGGCACTCTCCGAGGGCGGTGACCAGGTAGTCCAGCCTGGTCTTCAGCGCGGCCTCCCGGGTGTCGGCGTACGCCTGCGCCACGAGGGTGAGGAAGTGACCGCCGAAGTGACCGCGCAGGTTGCCGTCGGCGGTCTCCCAGCCGCCGGGCGGCTGCGCACCCCGGGTGTCGAGGCCCGCGTTGGCCCGGAAGACGGCCAGGATGCGGTCGGCCGGGTAGGCCCTGGCGAACTCCAGCATCAGGTCGCGCTTGCGGCGGAACACGCCGTCGCCCAGGGTGACCTGGTCCAGGGGGAAGGGCTGTACGGACCAGGTGGCGGGCGGGGCGGCGACGGCGAGAGCGGTGTCCGACGCCGGCAGCGCGGGGAGAGCCGCGGCCGGCACCGCGTGCGCGAGCGGTGTGGCGGCCACGCCTCCGGCGGCAAGTCGCAACAGGGTTCGCCGGGTGGGCGGTTGGGTCATCTCGGGCTCCGATCGTGGGGTTCGGGGGCCTGGTCCGCGGTCGGCCGGATCACGTTTCCGCGGTCGGCAGCCAGACGCGCATCGTCGAAGGGCCGCGGTTCGCCCAGGAGTTGTAGGGGACGAGGACGATTCCCGCGGGCTCGGCGGTGGAAACGGTGGTTCGGTCCAGCGGCTGGTAGGGCCATGCGGGGTCGCCGGGACCGTCCTGTTCGACGAGTTCGCCCGGTGCGACCACGGTGCCGGTGCCCTCCGGCCCGTCCTCCGGCTCGGCGGACGGATCCACTCGTACGGCGTCCACCTCACGGCCGTCCGGCAGGTCCACGGACTCGGCACAGTAGACGAGCGGGCCGCGCTGGACGGCGACCGTGCCGCGTACGGCGTCGATGCGCGGGTCCGGGGCGATCCAGCGTGGCGCCACGGGAAGTTCGAGCCGGATCTCGTCACCGGGGAGGAAGAGCCGGGTGATCCCGGCCGTGCCCGGGTCGACCGTACGGCAGGTCCCGTCCGGGTCGACCAGGTAGGCGGTGGCGCCCTCCGTCCAGGCGGGGACGCGCAGCGACAGGGTCCAGGGGCGGGCCGGGGACGAGCGGTCGATCCGTACCGTCACGTTTCCGCCGGACGGGTAGTCGGTGCGGACGCGCAGGGCGATGTCCTGGCCGCCGGTGAGGGTCGTGGCGATCTCCGTGTCGGCGTACTGGTGGAGCTGGATGCCCTGGTCGTCGGCCGTGGCCAGATGGGCGGGGAGCTGGGCCAGGGTGCGGGCCACGTTCGTCGGGCAGCAGGACACCGCGAACCAGGGGGCGCGCAGGCTCGACTCGGCGCGCGGGCTCACCGCGTCGGCGGCGGGGGCGGGGCCCCGGTGGCGCCGGTGCAGGGTGTTGGCGTAGAAGAACGACCGGCCGTCCTCGGACGGGGAGGTGGCGACCACGTTGAACAGGGTCCGCTCGGCGAGGTCGGCGTAGCGCGGGTCGCCGGTGGCCAGGAGCAGCCGCCAGCCCAGCTGTACGGAGGCGACGCCGGCGCAGGTCTCCGAGTAGGCGCGGTCGGGCGGGAGGACGAAGTCGTCCCCGAAGGCCTCGTCCCGGTGGTGGGAGCCCATGCCACCGGTCAGATAGGTGCGCCGGGCGACCGCCGCCTCCCATTGCCGCCCGACCGCCGCGAGCAGTTCCTCGTCCCCGGTCTCCACTGCCACGTCGACCGCCCCGGACGCGAGATAGAGGGCGCGGACGGCGTGGCCGCGCAGCACCGTGGCCTCCCGCACCGGCAGGTCGTCCTGGTGGTAGACGCGGCCGAACTCGCCGTCGGCGAGGGTGCCGTGGCCGCGGCGGTCGATGAACAGGGCCGCCTGGTCGAGGTAGCGCTCCTCGCCGGTCAGCCGGGCCAGCTCCACGAGGGCCGTCTCGATCTCCGGGTGGCCGCAGACGCGCTCGATGCCGCCCCGGCCGAAGGTGGCGCAGATGTGGTCGGCGGCGCGTCGGGCGACCTTCGTCAGTTCGCCCTCGCCCTGGGCGCGGGCCTGGGCTACGCCCGCCTGGATCAGGTGCCCGTAGCAGTACAGTTCGTGACCCCATTCGAGGTCGCTGTAACGGGGCTGCTGTCCTGGGTGGCCGAAGGCGGTGTTCAGATAGCCGTCCGGTTCCTGGGCGGATGCGACGGCCTCGGCCAACGCGGCGACGTCCTGGTCGAGCGCGCCGCCGGTCCCGGCAGTGGTCTGCCAGGCCATCGCTTCGAGGAGCTTGTAGATCTCGGAGTCCGCGAACTCCCTTCCGCGCCGGTCCCGTTGGACTCGTCCCTCGGCGACGGCCCGGAAGTTGCCGGTCCAGCCGACGCGTTCCATCCAGTCACGGCAGTGGGCGAGGGTGGCGCCGGCGTTGACCTCCCGGCGCCGGGCCCAGAAACCGCCGGTGATCCTGACCTCGTCCAGGCCCAGCGGACGCAGTCGTCCCCGGGTCGGCGCCACGGGCAGCACGGTCGACAACTCTCGGTTATCGCTCACCAATTGATGCCTTTCATCCGGTTGGTCAGCCCTTCAGCGCGCCCGACATGAAGCCTCGTACGTAGTGCCGTTGCAGCAGCAGGAAGAGGAGGAGACAAGGCACGGCGAGGACCACCACACCGGCTTCGGTGGCGCCGTAGTCGACGGCGCCCATGCTCTGCTGCCGCAGATTGGCGACGGCCAGCGGCAGAGGTGCCTTCTCGCTGTCGGAGATGAGGATCAGCGGGGCGATGAAGTCGTTCCAGGCCGCGAGGAACGCGAACAGTCCGACGGTGATAAGCCCCGGTCGCACGGCGGGGAGCAGGATCCGGCGCAGTGCACCCGCCGTACCGCAGCCGTCGACGAGCGCCGACTCCTCCAGTTCGCGGGGTACCGCCTCGAAGGAGATCCGCATCATGAAGGTGGCGAACGGCAGTTGGAACATGGCCAGGACGAGGCTCAGCCCGACGAGCGAGTTCTGGAGCTGGAGCCGGCCGAGCAGGACGTAGAGGGGGATGAGGAGGGTGGCGTACGGGACCATGAGGATGGCCAGGGTCAGCAGGAACAGCAGGTTCTTGCCGGGGAAGTCGAAGCGGGCGAAGGCGTATCCGCCCAGCAGGGACACTCCGAGGGTCAGGGCGACGGTGAGCACGGAGACGACGGTGCTGTTGAGGAAGTACCGCCACAGGCCCGCGTCGTAGTCGAGGAGCGTCCGGTAGTTGCCGAGGCCGTAGCCGGACTCCTGTGCGGTACCGGGCTGGCCGCTGACCGAGGCCCAGGCGTTCCACACCAGGGGGAAGAGGAAGATGACGGCCAGTCCTCCGGCGACGACGTAGTAGGGCGTACGGCCGAGGGCGCGGGTCAGCACCGTGGTCTCCCTTCCGATGGCGTACCAGCTCTCATGACTCGTCGCCTCATGACTCGTCGCCTCATGACTCGTCGGCGCGGCGCAGGCCGCGGAACTGGAGGGCGTTGAGGAGGAGCAGGACGCCGAGCACGATCACCGAAAGGGCCGCCGCCGTACCGAGGTTCATCCGCTGGAAGGCCTCCCGGTAGATCAACTGGACGACGGTGACCGTGCTGTTGTCCGGTCCGCCCTTGGTGAGGACGAAGAACTGGTCGAAGGCGAGCAGGGATCCGGTCACGCAGAGCAGCAGTGTCAGCGCGAGGGACGGGCGCAGCAGCGGCAGTGTGATGGAGCGGAAGATCTGGCCCCGGTTCGCGCCGTCCATGCGGGCCGCCTCGAACACCTCGTGGGGGATGCGCTGGAGGCCCACGAGGAGGATCAGCATGTAGAACCCGGCGAACTTCCAGACGATGAGGAACACCGTCGACAGGAGGGCGGAGGTCGGGGTGCCGAGGAAGGACACGGGGTCGTCGACGAGGCCCAGGTCTTCGAGGATGCGGCTGAGGGGTCCGGTGGTGGGGCTGTACAGGCCCCAGAAGAGCAAGGACGCGGAGGCGAGTCCGAGGGCGCTGGGCAGGAAGTAGACGGTGCGGAAGAAGCCCGCCGCCGGGCGGGACTCCTGCACCAGCAGGGCGAGGAGGAGGGCCAGGCCGAGGAGGACGGCCGTGACGATCACCGTGTAGAGGAGCGTGAAGCGGACCGCCGGCCAGAACAGTGTGGTGTCGGTGGCGTCGGTGTAGTTCTCGGGGGCGTTGATCCCCCGGTCGCCTGCCAGGAGCGGCCAGTCGCTGAGGGACATCTGGCCGACGAGGAGTAGTGGGAGCAGGAAGAACACCGTGACGAACACGGCTGTGGGGGCGGCGTAGGCGAGGCCCTGTACTTTGCGCGACCTCCATCGGGGTGCGGCGGTACGAGACGGGGGGACCCGGGGTTCCGGCCGGATCCGGGGTTCGGCCGCCGTCGGGTCGGCCACCTTCACCTGCATGGCTCTCCTCTGCCGTGCGACGTGGACGTGGACGTGGGCCGGCTGTGCCGCTGAAAGGCAGGGGCGCAGCCCCGTCTTTCAGGGGCGCGGGGAACTGCGCGACCAGCCCCCACGCACCCGCGGCTCACACTCAGTCCGCCAGCGAAGCACTCACCGCGTCGTTGTCCTTGTCCACGTCCGAGCCGTCGCCGAAGGCTGCGTCGCGCATCAGGCTCAGCCAGGGGCCGTTGGGGTCGTTGAAGGTCTGGCCGAACTTCAACGCGTACGGGGTCCGGCCGACCGCCACCAGTTCGTTGATGGCCACCAGCCGCGGGTCCGCCTCGGAGTACTTGTTGGAGGCCAGGTCGGCGCGTGCCACCACGTCCTTGTGGGCGGCGACCACGTCGACCTGGGCCTGGTCGCCCACGGACCAGGCGAGGAAGTTCCAGGCCTGGTCGGCCGACTCGCTGGTGGCGGAGATACCGATGGCGTCGCCGCCGACGAAGGTGGACCTGCCGCCGTCGGGTCCGGGGATGGGCGCGACCCCGAGGTCCAGGTCCTTGGGCATCAGCCCGAGGGTGGTCGAGGGCATCGGCATGACGCCGACCTGCCCTTTCGGAAAGACGCCGGTCCAGGTGGCGCCGGTCTCGTCGCGGGCGCCGGGGGCGACGATGTCGTCGTCGACCCAGCCCCGGTAGGTGTCGTAGACCTTCTTCGCCGTGGCGGAGTCCAGTGTCGCCTCGGTGCCTTCCGCGTTCAGCACGTCCTCCCCCGCGGCCCAGATGGACGGCCACCAGGTGAAGACACCGCAGCCGCCGCAGTTGCCGCCGAAGAAGGTGCCGTTGACGCCGCCGCCGAGCGCGTCCACGGCGCGTGCCTGCTGGTCCCACTCGGCGAGGGTGGTGGGCGGCTTCTCGGGGTCGAGTTTCGCCTTCCGGTAGAGGTCCTTGTTGTAGAAGAGCACCGACAGGTCGAGGGTGTGCGGGACGACATACTTCCGGTCCTCGTACGTGCCCGCCTTGATGTGCGACTGGGCGAGGCTGTCGGCGAAGGGGAGGGCGTCGATGCGTTCGGTCAGGTCGGCGAAGAGCCCGCTGGAGGTGTAGTTCGGGACGAACACCACATCGGAGGCGAAGAGGTCGGGCAGGTCCTTGGAACCGGCCGCCGCGCCGACCTTCGCCTGGTAGTCGTCGGTGGGGATGACCGTCAGGTCGATGCGGTTCTTGTGGCCCGCGTTGTACGCCTTGACCAGGGCCTCGCTCTGCGGCCGGGTCGCCGCCCGGGTCCACATCGTCAGCGTGGCACCGTCGTCCCTGCCCGTGACGCCGGCCGCTCCCCCGCCGCCTCCTCCGTCGTCCGAGCCGTCGTCCCCGGAGCCGCAGGCCGTGACCAGGCTCGCGGCGGCGAGAAACGCGACGGTACCGGTGGCGAGTCTGCGGAGGTGTCCACGTCTGTTTCCACGTGGCCCGGTCGTGCTCCCCATAACGATCCCCCTCGTGTGGGTTCTGCTGGGTTCTGCGCCGGAAAGAAGCCGAAAAGGCTTTCTGAAAGTAGGTACTCGGCTCACGGCCCGTCAATCCCCTTGCACAGAAGGGAAGTCGGCGACCCCGCCGTGACGGCTGCCGAAACCTGTGAAACCGCGTGTGACGCACCCGGGCCGAAACAACTCGCGTACGGTTTACGCACGCAGGACGAGAGAAGGAGTTCACCCATGGCACAGGCCACCGGCCCCTCTCGTGCGCAACCCGCCACCCTGAGCGACGTGGCCCGCCTGGCGGGCGTGTCCATCGCCACCGCGTCCAAGGCGCTCAACGGCCGGAGCCAGGTGCGCGCCGAGACCCGGCAGCGAGTGGTCGACGCGGCAGAGCGGCTGTCGTTCCGCCCCAACCAGCTGGCCCGCGGCCTGCTCGCCGGGCGGACGGGCACGGTCGGTCTGCTGACCAGCGACCTGGAGGGCCGGTTCAGCATCCCGATCCTGATGGGCGCCGAGGACGCCTTCGGGGCGGGCGAGGTCGCCGTGTTCCTCTGCGACGCCCGTGGGGACGCGATCCGCGAACAGCACCATGTCCGGGCGCTGCTGGGCCGTCGGGTCGACGGTCTGATCGTGGTGGGCAGCCGGACCGACCCGCGTCCTTCGCTGGGCCGTGAACTCCCCGTCCCGGTGGTCTACGCGTACGCGCCCTCGGACGATCCGGCCGATCTGTCCATCGTCCCCGACAGCGTCGACGCCGGCCGGATCGCCGTGACACACCTGCTGGCGTGCGGCCGTTCCCGGATCGCGCACATCACCGGCGACCCCGGGTATCTCGCGGCGCGGGAGCGGGCCGAGGGGGCCATGGGCGCGCTCGCCGACGCCGGCCTGAGCCCGGTCGAGGATCCGAGGTTCGGCGCCTGGTCGGAGGGCTGGGGGCGGGCGGCCACCGCCCTGCTGCTCGACCGGCACCCGGAGGTCGACGGGGTGCTGTGCGGCAACGACCAGATCGCGCGCGGCGTCATGGACGTACTGCGCGAACGCGGCCGGCGGGTGCCTGAGGACGTGTCCGTCATGGGCTTCGACGACTGGCACGTCCTGACC
This sequence comes from Streptomyces sp. NBC_01451, assembly GCF_036227485.1. Lineage (NCBI taxonomy): Bacteria > Bacillati > Actinomycetota > Actinomycetes > Kitasatosporales > Streptomycetaceae > Streptomyces > Streptomyces sp. NBC_01451. Next base: position 8,584,516 of record NZ_CP109479.1, on the reverse strand, counting down.
TCCGGCGCCCGCCCACCGCTGACCAGCGTCGACCTGAACCTGGAGGAGGTCGGCCGGGCGGCGGCGCACGCCCTGTTCAGCGCGATCGGCGGGGCGCGGCGCTCCGGGACGGAGGCGCTGCCCTGCCGGGTGGTCATCAGGGGTTCGACGGCACCGCTGTCCTGAACCGGCCGATCCGCCCACTCGGCGAACTCGGGCCTCACCCAACCCTCTTGACACCTCATCAGCTCGCTCCTACGTTGCGAAAACCTTTCAGGTCTGTTTTCTGTGCTCTTCGGTTCATGAACGTCGGCGCCATCGCGACCACACGTCTGTCAGGCAACGGGACAGGGAGCCTCCGATGAGAAGACCGCACTCCTTACTGCTACGACGCCGGCGCACGAGAGTCCTGCTCGTCGCCCTGCTGCTCACCCTCGCCTCCGTCCTCACCGCGCCCCCGGCCGCCGCCGCGCAGACCATCGGGTTCCCCACGTTCAGCGGTCCCGCGGTCCCGGCCCCGCCCGTCGCCCAGACCACCGGCGACATGATGAAGGCCATCTACGACGCCGAGAGTTCCGGCACCGACTTCTGGATGGACCGGCTGCTGGCCCGCTCCGGCGACGACCCGGCCGGTCCCTGGCTGATGAGCCGTGGCCGCGGGCTCTTCATGAAGACCCACGACCCGGCGGTACTCGGTTTCGGCGGCCATGTCGCCTACTGGGAAAGCGTCAACGACCAGAACGCCTACAGCGTCGCGATCAGCCCGGGCACCTTCACCGAGCAGGTCTCCCAGCGCCGACAGATGCCCAGCCACTGGAACAGCGTCCACACCAGCGGCTCGGTCACGGTGAACCAGACCAAGTTCATCACCGAGAACAACGTGGCCGTGACCAACCTGTCGATCAAGAACAACGGCAGCGGATCGACGACCCTGCAACTGCGGGCGACCTCGCCGTACGCCACAACGGGCACCGGCAGTGAGCTGACCGGCCAGGCGAGCGCCTACAACAACCTGACCACGCTCCGCCCCCGCCTCACCGGCGACGGGTTCACGGTCACCAGCGGCGGCCTCAACCGTTCCGTGACGATCGCGGCCGGGGCCACGGTGACCGCAAAGGTGGTGATGGGCTTCGTCACCGACGAGATCCCCCAGTCGCTCACCGAGTACAACGCCTACGCGGGCTACTCCAACGCGACCGCCTTCGCGACGCACGTCAGGGCCTACAACCTGTGGTGGGCGCAGAACGTGCCCTACATCGACGTACCCGAACCGGCGATCAAGAAGAGCGTCTACTACCGCTGGTGGCTGATGCGCTTCAACAACCTGGACGCCGACATCCCCGGGCAGACCTTCCAGTTCCCGACGTCGACCGAGGGCGTCCTCGGCTACAACAACGCGATCGCGCTGACCCAGCCGATGCACATCGACGACCTGAAGTACCTGCGCAACCCGGCCTACGCGTACGGGGACTGGCTCAGTGCCGGCCAGACCTCCAAGGGCGGGCGCTTCCTCGACAACCCGGGCGACCCGGAGAACTGGTCCAACAGCTACACCCAGTACATCGCCGAGGCGGCCTGGAAGAGCTACCAGCTCCACGGCGGCCAGCCGGCCATCGCCGCCAGCCTGGCGCGCTACGCGGAGGGCGACGTCAAGGGCCAACTGGCCTACTACGACCACGACAACAACAAGCTGATCGAGTACGACTGGGGTGCGCTGACCGGCAACGACGCCGACGCGGTCTCCTTCCACTGGAAGCCCGGCAACATGGACCGCGCCGAGTCCGCCTACCAGTACAGCGGCGCGCTGGCCGCCGCGCAGGCCTACGAGGCGACCGGCAACACCGCCAAGGCGAACGAGATGCGCACGCTCGCGACGCAGATCAAGGACGCCATCGTCAACGTGCTGTGGAACCCCAACCGGCAGTTGTTCGAGCACCGGTTGAAGTCGACGAACGAGTGGGTGCCCTGGAAGGAGATCAACAACTACTACCCGTTCTCGGTCGGCGCCGTCCCCAACACGGCGACGTACAAGCAGGCCCTGCGACTGTTCGACGACCCGGCCCAGTACCCGGTCTTCCCCTTCTACACGGCCAACCAGGTCGACAAGAAGGCGGCGGCCGACGCCGGCGAGCCGGGTTCCAACAACTTCTCCACCATCAACTCCACGGTGCAGTTCAGGCTTTACTCGTCGGTGCTGCGCAACTACCCCAACTCGTGGATGAACGCCACCGACTACAAGAAGCTCCTGTACTGGAACGCCTGGGCGCAGTACGCCGGCGGCAACACCCAGTGGCCGGACGCCAACGAGTTCTGGGCCGACTGGAACGGCAGCAGCATCAACTACCGGTCCTGGATCCACCACAACATCCTGGGCAGCAGCAACTGGACGGTGGTCGAGGACGTCGCGGGGCTCCGGGCGCGGGGCGACGCCAAGGTGGAGCTCTCACCGATCGACATCGGCTGGAGCCACTTCACCGTCAACAACCTCCGCTACCGCAACGCCGATCTGTCCATCGTCTGGGACGACCCGGCCGACGGCGTGGTGCGCTACCCGGGCATCCCGGAGGGCTACTCGATCTACGTCAACGGCAACCGGGCCGCCACCGTCAGCTCCCTGGTGCCCTTCACCTGGGACCCGGCCACCGGTGCCGTCACCACGAGCGGCACGGTCACCTACAACACGGCGGTCGCCGGACTCCAGGCACCCAACCAGGTCGTCCAGAGCAGCCCCCGGATGGTCGACATGCTCGCCAAGGCCGGCGTGGACCTCACCGCCGACCTGACCAACCTGGCCTCCGGGGCGACCGCTTCGGCCTCCTACACCGGGTCCGGCAGCGCGGTCTCGGGCGCTGTCGACGGCTATCCGACCAACGAGCCGTTCTGGGGCGCCGGCGGCTCCCCGAACAGCCAGGACTGGTACGAGCTGAACTTCGGCACCGCTCGCACACTCAACGAGGTGCGCCTGCACTTCAAGGACAGCCGCCCGGCGAGTACGGCCTACCGGGCGCCGTCCGCGTACAACATCCAGTACTACGACGGCAGTTCGTGGGTGAACGCGCCGAGCCAGACCAAGACCCCGGCCGCGCCGCGCGCCAACTACAACCTCGTGCAGTTCCCGGCGGTCACCGCCCAGCGCATCCGCGTCCTGGCCACCAACGCCTCCGGCGCCAAGACGGGCCTGACCGAGGTCAAGGTGTTCAACCGGGGCGGCGTCCAGCCACCGCAGCCACCGGCCAACCAGGCTTCCTCTGCGACGCCCTCCGCGTCGTACACCTCCGCCTGGGAGAGCGTCGCCGCGGTGAACGACGGCGTCGATCCGCCCTCGTCGAACGACACGGTGAACCCGCGCTGGGGGACCTGGCCGGAGACGGGCCAGCAGTGGGCCGAGCTGACCTGGCCGACCGCGAAGACCCTGAACAAGGCCGACGTGTACTTCTTCGACGACGACCAGGGCATCGACATGCCGTCCGCGTGGAAGCTCCAGTACTGGAACGGCAGCGCCTACGTGGACATGCCGGGCGCCGGCGCCTACGCGCTGGCCAAGAACCAGTACAACGCCGTCTCCTTCACCGCCACCAGCACCACCCGGCTACGAGTGCTGCTCACCAGCACCGGCACCAGCTCCGTCGGACTTCTCGAAGTCAAGGCGTACGGACCCTGAAGGGATGTGCCTCACGTGACCCGATCCACCCGCTCCAGATGTACGGCCGTACTCGTCGCCGTGCTCGCCATGGTGGTCGCCCTCCTGGTGGCATCGCCGCCCGCGTCCGCCGCCGTCACGTTCAGTTCGACAGGCGTGAACCAGAACGGCGGCAACTGCCTTGACCTGCCCGGCGGTTCGACGACCAACGCCACCCAGCTGCGCGCGTTCACCTGCAGCTCCGGCGCCAACCAGAACTTCGGCTGGACCCCGGTCGCCGGGACGTCCGACACGTACACGATCACCACGCAGTCCGGTCAGTGCGTCGACGTCTTCGGGGCGTCGACGGCGGACAACGCCACGATCATCCAGTGGCCCTGCCACAGCGGAACGAACCAGCAGTGGCGGCTCGTTCCGGTGACGGTCTCCGGCACGGACAGGACCTTCAACCTGGTCTCCGTCAGCTCGGGCAAGTGCGTGACGCCCAGCGGCGGTTCGTCGGCCTCGAACACCAACCTGGTGCAACTCCCGTGTGCCACCGCGAACGGCAGGGTGTGGCGGCTGCCCGGCTTCACGAGCGGCGGCGGCACCGGTACGCACACGTTCACCAACCCGCTGTCCCAGCACGGGCCCGACCCCTGGCTGACGTACTACGACGGCTCCTACTACCTCGCCACGACCACCTGGAACTCTACGGTCACCATGCGCAGGGCAAGCACGCTCGCGGGTCTTGCCACGGCGACCGACCAGGTGATCTTCAACCTGACCCGGCCCAACGGGGCCGGCACGATGTGGGCCCCGGAGTTCCATCTGCTCGACGGCCCCAACGGGAAGCGGTGGTACTTCTACTACACGGCCGGGCGGGAACCGTACGACCTGGGCACCCAGCGCATCCATGTGCTGGAGAGCGCCGGCCTGGACCCGATGGGGCCCTACAGCTTCAAGGCCGACCTGCTCGACCCGACCCAGGACAACACCTGGGAACTCGACCCGGGCATCCTCCAGTTGAACGGCCGGCTGTACCTGCTGGGAACCTTCTACAACGGCTCGCAGCCCATGTTCATCCGGCCGCTGTCCAACCCGTGGACGGCGAGCGGCACCCGCCGGGTGCTGTCCACCCCGACCCTGAGCTGGGAGACGGTCGGCGGTGCGGTCAACGAGGGCGCCGAGGTGCTCCAGCGGGGCGGCAGGACGTTCATCGTCTACTCGGCCAGCCACTGCTCCACGCCCGACTACAAGCTGGGGATGCTGACGTACAACGGCACCGGCGACCCGCTCAACTCCTCCTCCTGGGTCAAGTCACCGAACCCGGTGTTCCAGCGGTCCAACGCCAACGGCGTGTACGGCCCCGGCCACAACGGGTTCTTCAAGTCCCCTGACGGGACCGAGGACTGGATCGTCTACCACGCCAACAACTCCACCTCCGGCGGCTGCGACATGAACCGCACCACCAGAGCGCAGAAGTTCACCTGGAACGCCGACGGCACACCGAACTTCGGTACGCCGGTCGCGCTCGGCGTCACACTGACCGCGCCTTCGGGCGAGTAACGGCCGGTTCGGAAACCGTGGTTCCAGAGCTTGAGCCTGTTGTTCCGCCCGCCGACGGTTCGGGAACCACCACTTCCCGGACCGTCGGTTTGCGGATGAGGAGCAGCGCCGCGTCGTCGTGGAGCCGTCCGCCCACGTGGGCCAGCAGTTCCTCGTGGAGTGCGTCGAGCGTGCGGGCGGGCTCGTCGCAGGCGTGCCGGGCCAGTCCTTCGAGGAGCGGGTAGAAGGCACGCCCCCGGTCACGGGCCTCGGTGACCCCGTCGGTGTACAGCAGGAGCTGGTCGCCGTCGCTGAAGGGCAGGATCTGGAGGTCGGGGACGTGCCCGGTGAGGGTGCGCAGTCCGAGCGGCGGGGCCGGGTGCGTGGGCTCCACCGTCATCAGGGCGCCCGAGGCGCGGACCAGCAGCGGGGGCGCGTGTCCGCAGTTCACCACTTCCAGGTGTCCCGTCCTGGGGTATCCGGCGACGACGGCGGTGACGAAGTCGTCCACGCCGAGGTTGCGGGCGAGGCTCCGCTCGATCCGGTCGACGACGGCGAGGAGATCGGGCTCGTCGTAGGCGGCCTCCCGGAAGACGCCGAGCACCAGAGCGGCGGTGCCCACGGCAGGCAGCCCCTTGCCGCGCACATCGCCGACGATCAGTCTCACCCCGTACGGCGTGGGTATCAGCGCGTACAGATCACCGCCGATCCGGGCCTCGGCCGCCGCCGCGCTGTAACGGACGGCCACCTGGAAGGGGCCGACCGTCGCCGGTACGGGGCTGAGGAGCGCGTGCTGGGCGGTCTCCGCGACCGAGCGGACCGCGTCGAGGACTCTTTCCCGGCGTCCGCGCAGCGCGCTGGCCAGGCCGCTCGCGAGGGTGACGGCGGCCAGTGCGGACAGTACGGCGGCCGGCTCGGGGCCCGGAACGCCGGACTTGTCACCGAGCGCAGCGGCGAGTGCTCCGGCGAGAAGGCCGACGCAGAGGACACCGCGCGGTCCGTTGGTGGTGGCGGCCAGTGCGGGCCCGGCGGCGAGCAGTGGCAGCCAGCTCGTCCCGGTTCCGCCGACGAGGTCGCCGAGGACGACGGCGGCGACGACCAGGACGGGCAGGGCGGGAAGCAGGGACGGGCGGTTCCTGGGGGCTCGCAAGGACCAGCGGTCTCCGCCTCGGTGTCGGGCCTGACTCATGTTCCGTCCGCAGTCCTCACCTGTGTACGGGGTGACTCCCCGAAATGCCTGTTTCGTCCAGGCGTCCAGGTAACGCGATCGGCCGGGGCGGCTACAAGAAGAGGATTTTCAGATAGTGAGCGAGAGACTCCTGGTCACACGGTCGGCGACCGGGATCAGCCGCGCCCGGATCTCCGGCAGCCGGGAGAGCCGGTCGGCCGGCATGGAGACACCGAGCGAGCCGAGCGTGTCACCCCGGTAGACGGGGACGGCGACACACACCGTGCCGAGGGCGTACTCCTCCAGGTCGGTGACGGCCGGGGCCACCGGTGAGGAGTCGATACGCCGGAGCAGTTCCGGTCGGCTGGTGATCGTCCGCGGGGTGAGGTCGTTGAGGTGGTGGCGGGACAGGTAGTCCATGCGGGCGTCCTCGTCCAGTTCCCGCAGCACGGACTTGCCCAGCGCGGTGGCGTGGCCCGCGTCCTCGAACCCCACCCAGAGGTCGACGCGGGGCGCCCGGGGGCCGTCGACGATCTCGGCGACCCGGATCTCGCCCTCCTCGTAGAAGGTGAGGTAGGCGGCGGTCGCCAGTTCGTCCCGCAGCGCGGCGAGTGCGGGGCGGACACGACTGAGCAGTTCCTGCCCGCCGCCCGCGATCTGCAACGACCGCACCTTGTCGCCGAGGATGAACCCGCCGTCGGCCAGTTTCCGCAGGTAGCCGTCGTGGACCAGCGTGCGCAGCAGGTGGTAGGCGGTGGCCAGGGGCAGCCCCGTCTCGCGCGCCAGCTGTTTGGCGGGCGCCCCGTTCGCGTGCGCGCTGACCGCCTCCATCAGCCGGAAGGCCCGCTGGACGGAGGTGATGAGCGTGGGGCCGTCGTGCGCAGCCATACGACCAGCGTGCGCCCGGCGCCCGGCCCGGGCAACGCGTGCGGGGTTCCGGCGGTGATCGGCCGGCGCCGGTCAGCGCGGCGGCGCCGTGCTGTTCCGCACGACCAGCCGCGTCGGCACCAGTGTCGTCCCGTGCTCCGTTGCGTCCTGCCGCATCTGCCGCAGCACACCCTCCACGCACAGCCGACCCACCTCCGCGAAGTCCTGGTGCACGGTGGTCAGCGGCGGCAGGAACGAGCTCGCCTCCGGGATGTCGTCGAAGCCGATCACGCTGACGTCCTCGGGCACTCTGCGACCGCTCTCGTGCAGGGCCCGCAGCAGCCCCAGCGCCATCTGGTCGTTGGCCACGAACACCGCCGTGCAGTCCGGCAGTTCGGCGATCCGCAGACCGGCGTGGTAGCCGGACTCGGCCGACCAGTCGCCGCGCACCAGGGGCGGTGCGATCCGGTCGGCCGCGAGGAGTTCGGCGCGCCAGGCGTCGGTGCGGCGCTGCGCGGCGTAGGAGCCCTCGGGGCCGGCGAGGTGCCAGACCGTGCGGTGCCCGAGGTCCAGGAGATGCCGTACGGCGGTCCGGGTGCCGCCCGCCTGGTCGGTGTCGACCACGGTGTAGCGGTCGCCCGCGTCGGAGTCGGCGACGACCACCTGGACGTGCGGCGGCATGGAGAGGGTCGACGCGTCGAGGAGGTGCACTTCGAGGATGACGATGACCGCGTCGACGGCCAGCTCACCGAGGCGCGAGAAGGCTCCGCGCACCTCGTCCTGCGTCGGTACGGCGACCGGCAGCAGGGTGACCGAGTACCCCTCGTGGGCCGCCGAGGTGGCGATGGCCTCCAGCGTGCGCACGTTGCCGGTGGTGGACAGGCCGAAGGTGATGACACCGATGGTGCGGAACTCACCGCGCTTGAGTGCCCGGGCCGCGCTGTTGGGGCGGTAGCCCAGTTCCTTCATGGCGGCGAGGACCTGCTGCCGTGTCTCCTCGTTGACGCCGGGGAAACCGTTCGACACCCGGGAGACGGTCTGCGAGGACACTCCGGCGACCCTGGCGACGTCCGCCATGGACGCGCTCTGTGTACGGCGGGCGGCCCGCTTCCTGGTGCGTGCGCGCGCCCGCGCCGGCTCGGCCGAGGTGCCGTCAGCTGTGTCCACCCGTCAATCCTCGCTCTCGGGTCCACAGTTGCGCCCGACGACCCTTGACCAGTGTCGGGGGAGCGGTGTAGACATGCCGCCATCAGATGTTTACGTAAACATAACAGCCGGTGGACCTCTCGTGGAGGTCTTGCGGACAGAGATGTTTACGTAAACATCGGGGCGGCGGCGGACCAGCGCCGGTTCCGAGACGGACGAGCGAGGCACGACAATGACGACCCTAGAACCGCCGGTGGCCGCGAAGCGCGCCCCGGCCCGGCCCGCGGCGAAGAGGGACCGCCGCTCATGGACGGGATGGGGGTTCATAGGTCCGTTCGTGGCGGTGTTCGCCCTCGTCTTCCTGGCACCCATCGGGTACTCGATCTATCTGAGCCTCTTCAGGGACCAGCTGATCGGCGGCACGAGTTTCGTCGGTCTGGACAACTACAAGCAGGCTCTGCAGGACGACCAGTTCTGGGACTCCCTGACCCGGGTGTCGCTGTTCCTGGTCATCCAGGTGCCGATCATGCTCGGCATCGCCCTGCTGATCGCCCTGGCCCTGGACAGCGGACGCCTCTTCGGCAAGGACTTCTTCCGCATCGCGATCTTCCTGCCGTACGCGGTGCCCGCCGTGGTCGCCACCCTGATGTGGGGCTTCATGTACGGCACCAAGTACGGCCTGGTGGGTGACATCAACACCGCGTTCGACGTCACGCTGCCCGACCCGCTCTCCAGCGACCTGGTCCTGGCGTCGATCGGCAACATCGTCACCTGGGAGTTCATCGGCTACAACATGCTGATCTTCTACTCCGCGCTGCGGGTCATCCCGCTCTCGCTCTACGAGGCCGCGGAGATCGACGGCGCCGGCCAGTTCCGCATCATCACGGCCATCAAGCTCCCCGCGATCCGCGGTGCCCTCGTCATCGCGACGATCTTCTCGATCATCGGCAGCTTCCAGCTCTTCAACGAACCGGCCATCCTGCGGCCACTGGCGCGCAACGCCATCACGACCGACTTCACCCCGAACTTCTACACGTACTCGCTGTCCTTCAACGGCCAGCAGCACAACTACTCCGCGGCGGTCGCCATCATCATGGGGCTGATCACCATGGTCATCGCCTATGTCGTGCAGCTCCGCGGCATGCGCAAGGGAGCGTGAACCATGAGCAGCTCCGTCACCACCACCTCCCCGGCCGCATCCGCACAGGCCACCGGCGGCTCCAGGGGCGCGCCCCGGCTGCGCACCCGCCGCCTGCACAACCCCGGCCGCCCCCGGCGCAGCATCCTGCTGACCGTGCTCACCGGCCTGATCCTGGTCTACACGGTCGTGCCCCTGATCTGGCTGGTCATCAGCGCCACCAAGACCCAGAACGGGCTGGCCAGTTCGTCCGGAATGTGGTTCAGCAGCGACTTCGCCCTCTGGCAGAACATCCACGACACGTTCACGTACCACGACGGCATCTTCGTCCGCTGGCTGCTGAACACCCTGCTGTACGTCGTGCTCGGCGCCGGCGGTGCCACCCTGCTGGCGATCCTCGGCGGCTACGCGCTGGCGAAGTTCACCTTCCCCGGCAAGCGCGCCGTGTTCGCCGTGGTCATCGGTGCCGTCGCGGTCCCGGGTACGGCCCTGGCGGTGCCCACCTTCCTGATGTTCAGCAAGATGGGGCTGACCGACACCCCGTGGGCGGTGATCATCCCCTCGCTCGTGTCGCCCTTCGGTCTCTATCTGATGTGGGTCTTCGCGTCCGAGGCCATCCCCACCGAGCTGATGGAGGCGGCCCGCATCGACGGAGCGGGCGAGATACGCACCTTCTTCCAGGTCGCCCTGCCCCTGCTCGCCCCCGGCACCGTGACCGTCCTGCTGTTCACCACGGTCGCGACCTGGAACAACTACTTCCTGCCGCTGATCATGCTCAAGGACCCCAACTGGTACCCGCTGACCCTCGGTCTGGACGCCTGGAACAACCAGGCCCAGACGATCGGCGGCGACGTCGTCACCAACCTGGTGATCACCGGTTCACTGCTGACCATCATCCCGCTGATCGCCGCGTTCCTGCTGCTCCAGAAGTACTGGCAGTCCGGCCTCTCCGCCGGAAGTGTCAAGGAGTGATCCACCCTCAGGCCCCACACCCCCCTCGGCTCCACCGCTTTTCACCCTCACACAGCATTCACCCTCACCCCGTCCCACCCACGAAGAAGTGGAAGCACCTCGATGCGTAGAACCACCGGCCGCCTGATGCGCGGCATAACCCTGCTCTCCGTCCTCGCCCTCGGCGCGACCGCCTGCGGCGGCTCCGACGACGACAGCTCGGACCAGAAGGGCGTCTCCGCCGCGGACATCCAGGCGGCCCTCGCGAAGGGCGGCACGGTCAATGTCTGGGCCTGGGAGCCCACGCTGAAGTCGGTCGCCGCCGACTTCGAGAAGAAGTACCCCAAGGTCAAGATCAACCTGGTGGCCGAGCGGTCCGGCGACAAGCACTACACGGCCCTGTCGAACGCCATCGCGGCCAAGAAGGGTGTCCCGGACGTCGCGCAGGTCGAGTACTTCGCGCTGAGCCAGTACTCGCTCACCAAGGGCCTGACCGACCTGGCCCCCTACGGTGCCGACAAGCTCAAGGCCAAGTACACGCCCGGCCCGTGGAACGCCGTGAGCGACGGCGACAAGGTCTACGGCCTGCCGATGGACTCGGGCCCGATGGCGATGTTCTACAACAAGAAGGTCTTCGACAAGTACAAGATCGCCGTCCCGACCACGTGGGACGAGTACGTCGAGGCGGCCCGCAAGCTGCACAAGGCGGACCCCAAGGTCTACATCGCCAACGACGCCGGCGACGCGGGCTTCACCACCAGCATGCTGTGGCAGGCCGGTTCGCGCCCCTACAAGGTCGACGGCACCAAGGTGACGATCAACTTCGACGACGCGGGTGCCAAGAAGTACACGGACACCTGGCAGAAGCTCATCGACGAGAAGCTCGTCTCGCCGATCAACGGCTGGACCGACGACTGGTACAAGGGTCTGGGCGACGGCACCATCGCGACCCTGACCACCGGCGCCTGGATGCCCGCCAACTTCGTCTCCGGTGTCCCGCAGGCGTCCGGCCAGTGGCGTGCGGCCCCGATGCCGGCGTGGACCAAGGGCGACAAGGCGAGCGCGGAGAACGGCGGCAGCTCGCTGGCCCTGCCCGAGCTGGGCAAGAACAAGGAACTCGCCTACGCGTTCGTCGAGTACGCGAACGCCGGTGACGGTGTGCAGACCCGTGTCGACGAGGGCGCCTTCCCGGCGACCACCGCGCAGCTCCAGGACCCGGCGTTCCTGAGCAAGAAGTTCGACTACTTCGACGGCCAGGAGGCGAACAAGATCTTCGCCGACTCCGCCGCCAACGTCGCGAGCGACTGGTCGTACCTGCCCTTCCAGCAGTACGCCAACTCGATCTTCAACGACACCGTCGGCAAGGCCTACGTCTCCAGCACGAAGCTCTCCGAAGCGCTGAAGACCTGGCAGGACGCCTCCATCAAGTACGGCACGGAGCAGGGCTTCACCGTCGAGAAGTAGCAGCTTGGCAGCAGCAGCCGAGGAGCGGCCGGAAGAGCGTCAACGCCGGCCGCTCCTCGTACCCCCCGTACCTGGAAGGACCACCATGACCTCCGCCTCCCCGTCCCGTCTGCCGTACGGGCCGGACGGTGACTCCGTGCCCCGTCTCGCGTACGGCGCCGACTACAACCCCGAGCAGTGGCCTCGGGAGGTGTGGGAGGAGGACGTACGGCTGATGCAGGAGGCCGGCGTCAACATCGTCTCGGTGGGGATCTTCTCCTGGGCCCGGATCCAGCCGGACGCGGACACCTGGGACTTCGGGTGGCTCGACGAGGTCATGGACCTGCTGCACGCGGGCGGGATCGGCGTCGACCTGGCCACCGCGACCGCGTCCCCGCCGCCGTGGCTGACCACCGCGCATCCGGAGATCCTCCCGGTGACGGCCACCGGCGAGACGGTCTGGCCGGGCGCGCGCCAGCACTGGCGTCCCACCTCCCCGGTCTTCCGCAGCCATGCCCTCGGCCTGGTCCGGAAGATGGCGGAACGATACGCCAACCACCCGGCCCTGGTGGCCTGGCACATCTCGAACGAGCTGGGCTGCCACAACATCTACGACTTCTCGGACGACGCGGCCCGCGCCTTCCGTGACTGGCTGCGCGCCCGCTACACCACCCTGGACGCCCTCAACCACGCCTGGGGCACGGCATTCTGGTCGCAGCGGTACAGCGACTGGGCGCAGATCCTGCCGCCCCGGCTGGCCGGCTCGCACCCGAACCCCACCCAGCAACTGGACTTCAAGCGGTTCTCCTCGGACGCGCTGAAGGACTACCTGGTCGCCGAGCGGGACATTCTGCGCGAGTACACGCCCGAGGTCCCCATCACCACCAACTTCATGGTGATGGGCGGCACGAAGGGCATGAACTACCCGGACTGGGCGGGCGAGATCGACTTCGTCTCCAACGACCACTACGTCCACCCCGGCCCGCAGGACCGCGACGAGCTGTCCTTCTCCGCCAACCTGACCAGCGGTATCGCGGGCGGACGCCCGTGGTTCCTGATGGAGCACTCCACCAGCGCGGTCAACTGGCAGCACGTCAACGTGGCCAAGAGACCGGGCGAACTGGCCCGTGACTCACTCCTCCACGTCGCGCACGGCGCCGACGCCGTGTGCTTCTTCCAGTGGCGCCAGTCGGCGGCCGGCGCGGAGAAGTACCACTCCGCGATGGTGCCGCACGCCGGCGCCGACAGCGAGGTCTTCCGCGCGGTGGCCGCCCTCGGCCGGACCCTGAAGGACCTGGCGCCGATCGCGGGCTCCGAGCGCGAACCGGCCCGCGTCGGGATCGTGTTCGACTGGGACTCCTGGTGGGCGAGCGAACAGGACTCGCACCCCACCGCTCTCCTCGACTACCGCCAGGAGGGCCTGAACTGGTACTCGGCGCTCCTCTCCCTCGGCATCCGGGCCGACATCGTCACCACGCGCACCGAGTTCAGCCGCTACGACGTGCTGATCACGCCGGTTCTGCACATGGTCCCGGCGACGCTCGCCAAGGAGCTGACGCGGTACGCGGAGACGGGCGGCCACCTGGTCACCACGTACTTCTCCGGTGTCGTCGACGAGAACGACCACATCTGGCTCGGCGGCTACCCGGGCGCCCTGCGCGACGTACTCGGCATCCGTGTCGAGGAGTTCGGCCCGCTGCTCGACGGTGAGTCGGTGGAGGTGGACGGCGGCGGTACGGGCACGGTGTGGACCGACCGCGTCGACGTGACCGACCCCGAGGTCGAGGTCCTCGCCCGCTACCGCACGGGCGCCTACGCGGGCCGCCCGGCCGTCACCCGCCGTACGACGGGCGGGGGTTCGGCGTCGTACGTCTCCACGCGCCTCGGTGCCGACGGTCTCGCGGCACTGCTGCCGGCGCTGCTCGCGCCGGCCGGTGTCGCCAGCGAACTGCCGGAAGGGGCCCGTGGGCGCGTCGAGTTGACCGTACGGCAGGGCGGCGGAAGCCGATTCCTGTTCCTGGTGAACCGGAGCGAGGAGGAGGTGCCGCTGCCCGGCCTCGACGGAGAGCGGCTGTCCGGCGGTACGGATCCCGACGGCGTCCTCGTCCTCGCCCCGAGGGAAGTCGCGGTACTGCGGCGGCCCAGCCCCTGAGCGACACCCCGCACCACACCCGCACCCCCCATGAACTCCCCTGATCCAAGGGGCACACCGTCGTGCCCCGTGTCCGTGCGCACGCGCGTACGGTGCGGGCACGGCGGTCCACCGCAGCGACCACATCTGAGTTGGGAGCACACGTTGGCACGCCGTACCCGCACGCGACGCCTTCTGGGAGTCGTCGGCATCACCGCTCTGGCCACTTCGGCCGCCCTGGTCAGCGCGCCGTCACCGGCCGCGCAGGCGGCGGTCGAGGCAGCGGCCTCGTCCGTCACGGTCACCCCCGACCCCTCCTACAAGCAGGAGAAGTTCGAGGGCTGGGGCACCAGTCTGGTCTGGTTCGCCAACGCGACCGGCGACTATCCCCCGGCGATCCGCGAGAAGCTCGCGAAGCTGCTGTTCGGCGACGACGGCCTGGCGCTGAACATCGCCCGGTACAACATCGGCGGCGGCAACGCCCCCGACGTGAAGGACTACCTGCGGGCCGGCGGGGCCGTCGAGGGCTGGTGGAAGGCGCCCGCGGGCACCACCCGCACGGACACCGACTGGTGGAGCGCCGACGACGCGGCCGACTGGAACCCGAAGGCGGACCAGACCCAGCGCTGGTGGGTCGAACGCATCAAGAAGGACATCACCCACTGGGAGACGTTCAGCAACTCGCCGCCCTGGTTCATGACGGAGAGCGGCTATGTCTCCGGCGGCTTCAACGCCAACACCGACCAGCTGAAGGCCGATTCGGTCGACGACTTCGCCGCCTACCTGGCGGGGGCGACGAAGCGGCTGGAGAAGGCCGAGGGCATTAAGGTCGACACCGTCGACCCGTTCAACGAGCCCAACACCGGCTACTGGAGCACCCGTCTGGGCGCCGACGGCCAGCCCGTCGGCGGCCGTCAGGAGGGCGCCCACATCGGCCCCGCCCTCCAGGAAAAGGTGCTCGCCGCACTGGCCCCCGCCCTGAAGAAGGCCAAGGTCAAGTCCGAGATCTCGGCGATGGACGAGACCAACCCGTCCATCTTCGCGAACAACTGGAACTCCTACTCGCAGGCGTCCAAGGACCTCGTGGACCAGATGAACGTCCACACCTACGGCACCGGGCAGCGCACCACCGTGCGCGACCTCGCCAAGGCGGCCGACAAGCCGCTGTGGATGAGCGAGGTCGAGGGCGACTGGGGCGACGGGCAGAGCTTCACGGACATGCGTCCTGGTCTCGGCCTCGCCCAGCAGATCGTCAACGACCTGCGCGAACTGGAGCCCCAGGCCTGGGTGTTCTGGCAGCCGGTCGAGGACTACGACAACATGAAGCCCGGCGGCGAGTCCGCCAAGGGCGGCAACTGGGGCAGCATCCAGCTGTCGTTCAGCTGCAAGAAGACGGACACACTGGCCTCGTGCCCGATCTACACGAACACCAAGTTCGACACCGCCCGCAACTTCACGCACTTCATCAAGCCGGGCGACAAGCTGATCAAGGTGGACGACACCTCCAGCGCCGCCGCCGTGACCAAGGACGGCAAGGGCGCCTCGGTCGTCCACGTCAACAGCACCACCGCGGCGCGTGACGTCACCATCGACCTGTCCAAGTTCCGCACCATCAAGGGCAACGCGACCGTCACGCCGACCGTGACCAGCGCCGACGGCAAGCTCAAGCAGCAGGCCCCGGTCAAGGTCGTCGACGGCAGGGCCACGTACACCGTTCCGGCCCAGTCCGTGACCTCCTTCGCCGTGAAGGGCGTCTCGGGTGTCGCGAAGAACGCCGGCCTGTTCAGCAAGGGCCACTCCTACACGCTGACCGGTGTGCAGAGCGGCAAGGCCGTGACGGTCGGCGCCAACGGCACGAACCTCGTCATCGGCTCGGCCAACGGCACGGTCGCGCAGCAGTGGCAGCTCGTCGCCCGGCACGGCGACAAGGGCGCCCGCCAGCGGTACGTGTTCGCCAACCCGGCCGAGGGCAAGCGACTGGCCGTCCGCGACAACGTCCCCGTGGTGGAGCCCGACACGGGCAAGCGGGATCCGGCCACCGAGTGGATCATGTCGACCACCGGTGACGGGACCTGGACGCTGATCAACGTGGCCACCGGCCGACTCCTGGAGGTCGGCGGCCAGGCGACCAACGAGGGTGCCGCCGTCACCACGTGGATCGCCAACTCCGGCTCCAACCAGCGCTGGAGGGTCACGGACGTGACCGACCGGAGCTGACCCGGCAGTTCGTCCACGAAGGCCGCCTCCGCGTGAGGCGGCCTTCCGCGTGTCCGGGGCACCCGGGACGGGGCCCGCAACCCTCTCGCAACGTCCCGCGCGGTCCACTGGGACCGTGGACACGCCCGAGAAGGACCCGCGCGTCGAACTGACCCCGGCCGCCGCCGAGCTGCTGCGGCGGCTGCACGCGATGCACGGCCCGCTGATGTTCCACCAGTCCGGCGGCTGCTGCGACGGCAGCGCGCCCATGTGCTACCCGGCGGGCGAGTTCCGGACCGGCGGCTCGGACATACTGCTCGCCGAACTGGTGATCGAAGGTGTCCCCGAACCGGTGACGTTCTGGATGTCGCGCAGCCAGCACGAGGTGTGGAGTCACACGCGGCTGATCGTGGACGTCGTACCGGGCCGGGGCAGCGGTTTCTCACTGGAGGCGCCCGAAGGAGTGCGTTTCCTGATCCGCTCCCGGGTCGTCGACACCTAGCCTCCGGCGCGCGCCCTCACGGCTCATCACCGTCTGGTGTGCTCCCCTTGCGCCCTGCCACAGTTGACGGGACATCAGGGGGGTCTGGATGGGCGGAAGCGGACGGTTCAGAACGGGCAGAGCAGCAGTCTCCTTGCTCGCGGTACTCGGAACGCTGGCCGGCGCGGCCCTGACAGGGGCGGCACCGGCCAGCGGCGCGCCGAGGGCCGCCCAGATCGCGCCGGGCGTGCGCTATGCGCAGTTCGACATCGTGGCGGCCAGGGGGGTGACCCACGCCCACCTGCTGAGCGTCGACCTCGGCAACGCGCGGGTGCGGGTCAACCTGCTCTACGCGGGGGCGGTGGCGGCCCGGGCCGCCGTCTCCAGGCTGGCCGACGCCAAGGGCGCCGTCGCGGGCGTCAACGGTGACTTCTTCAACATCAGCGAGGTCCAGCATCCCGGGGTCGCGGCCACGGGCGCGTCCGTGGGCCCGGCGATCGCGAGCGGCACGGTGCTCAAGTCGGCGGTACCGAACGGTCAGCGCTTCGGCCCCTCGATGCCGCCCGGTGTCACCACCGGGGCCGTCCTCGGCGTGGGCACCGACAGGAAGGCCCGGCTGGACAACCTCGCCCTGTCGGGCAGCGTCGGTACGCCCGTGGGCCGGTTCACGCTCGGCGGGCTCAACCAGTACGCGCTGCCGGTGGGTTCCATCGGCGCGTTCACCCCGGCCTGGGGCAGCGTCTCCCGGGCCCGGGCGGTGTGCGGCACGGACACCGACCGGGCCGCGCCGTGCAGCACGGACACGTACGAGGTGACGGTGCGGCGCGGCAAGGTGGTCCGGACGGCGGACTCCCCCGGCGGCGGTGCCATCGCCACCGACACCACGGTCCTGGTGGGCCGGGAGGCCGGCGCACGGCAACTGCGGAAACTGCCCGTCGGCGCGCCGGTCACGGTCAGGAGCCGTCTCGTGTCGGCCACGAGCCGCATCCCGTACCGGTTCGCCCTCGGCGGCTACCCGGTGCTGAAGGGCGGCCGGCCGCTGACGGGCCTCGACAACAACACCGCCGCCGTACGGACCGCCGCGGGCATCGCGAACGGCGGACGCAAGCTGCTGCTGCTCGCGGTGGACGGTGCGCCCGAGTACCGAAGCGGCCTGACGGTCGCCGAAGTCGCCACCACCATGCGGAAGCTGGGCTCGGTCGACGCCTTCAACCTGGACGGCGGCGGCTCCACCACCTTCGTCGCCAGAGCTCCGGGCGCCAGCCGGGTCACCGTACGCAACCATCCGACCGGCGGCGCCGAACGAGCCGTCCCGAACGGCATCGGGGTCTTCTCGATCAGCTGAAGCCCACGTTCACACACTGCCCCGGCTCTCTGTCGCGGCAGGACCTGCCGGGGGGACGACAGCGCACAGCGGTCGAACGTCCGTGAAGCTCAGCCCACTTCGTCCGGGAGGCGGGCATGCCCTCTGGCGGGTCCTACGGCGCCCTGTGGGCGTCGAGGAACGCTTCGAGCCCGGCCAGGTCGTCCGTGTTGAGATGGTCGACGCCGGCGGCGAGGAGTTCGCCCCACAGCGCGTCCCGGGCGGGACCGGCCGCATCTGGTGTGGCCCAGAAGCGCACCCGCTGTCCGTGGGAGTGGGCCGCCGACACGATGCCGTTCAGCCGGGCGCGCTCGGCGCCGGGAAACGGACCGGCACCCAGCCAGGTGAAGTTGAGCGTCCAGTTGTCGGAGATCAGCGGCACGAAGGAGGCCGGCGCCGAGGTGCCGAGGTCGGCGAGGCGCCCGTCGTAGAAGGCCCGCCGTACGTGCTGTGCCTCCATGGGCACCCTGGCGGCCCGGTCGCCGGAGATCACGGCGGTGACCGGCCCGGGGCGGACGCGACCGTGGGCGTAGGTGGTGAACAGGCCCGGGTAGCGGCGGAGACGGCGGTCGAGTTCGAGATACGTCGACGAGCCCTCGGTCTTGATGTCGATGAGGAGCTGGAGCGGACGGCGGTAACCCCGGTACACGGAACCGTGGTTGGCCTTCACCCGGGCGGCGAGGGTGTCGAGGTAGAGCGATTCGAGGGTACGGGCGGGGTCCAGGTCCGAGGGATCGTGGGCGACGAGGAGCTGGTCGCCCACGAGACAGATGTCGGCCTCGACGCTGCCGAAGCGGTGGTCGAGGGCGTCGAGGAGGGGGCGGGGATGCTCGTAGTCGTTGTGCGCGTGGGCGCGCCACAACGGGATTGGACCGTACGTCGGTTCGCCCGCGAGGGCGCGCGCTGCGGGCAGTACGGCGGTGCCCGCGAGGGCGGCACCGAAGGCGGTGAGAGCTCTGCGACGGGTGGTGAGGGCCATGCGCTGCCTCCCTGGCTGGAGTTCATGTGGGGCTGACTCTGGAGCTGACCGAGGAACGACGCTGCCGCGAGTATGCGGGTCGGGTGGGGCCCGGCAGCAGGGCCCGGCAAGGGAGTTGGCCGACTCGCCGCTGTGCGTTCATGGCTGCCGCAGTGCGTTCATCTCATACGCGCCGCGCACACGAAGAAGCCCGCCCCCTCGGACAGCGGGGCGGGCTTCGGCCGTACGGGGTGTACGTCAGGGGGCACGCAGGCCGACCAGCTCGGCGAGTGCCGCCCGGTGGCCGCCGGCCGTGCCGTAGGCAATCGAGTCGGCCTTGGCGCGCTTGAGGCACAGGTGGGTCGGGTGCTCCCAGGTCATGCCGATGCCGCCGTGCAGCTGGAGCGCCTCCTCGGCGGCGCGGACGGCCACGGGAGCGGCGTACGACTGGGCGACGGCGACCGCGATGTCGGAGTCCGCGCTGCCGGTGGCGAGGGCGTCCGCCGCGCTCCGGGCAGCGGCGCGCAGGCCGACGACCTCCAGCCAGAGCTGGGCCAGCCGGTGCTTGACGGCCTGGAAGCCGCCGACAGGCCGGTTGAACTGCTTGCGGTCCTTCAGATAGCGCACAGTCTCGGTCAACGCCCAGTCGGCGAGCCCGAGTTGCTCGGAGGCGAGCAGCCCGGCCCCGGCGCGCAGCGCACGCCGTACGGCGGGTTCGGCGTCGCCGAGCAGGCGGGCCGAGGCTCCGTCGAAGGTGACCGTGGCGACCGGCCGGGTGAGGTCCAGGGAGACCTGCGGGGTGACGGTGACGGCGTCCGCGGAAGTGGACACCGCGTAGAGCCCGCCGTCGTCGGCCGGCACCAGCAGGACGTCGGCGACCGTCGCGTCCGCGATGCCCGTCAACTCACCGTGCAGCAGGCCGCCTTCATGCAGGACGACCTTGTAGGCGCCGCCGGGAGCCACGTTCAGCGCGACGGCGAGGGCACCGACCGTCCGGCCGGAGGCCAGCGCGGCGAGCAGCTCGCCCGCCGCGTCGCCCGTACCGGCCAGCAGCGCCTCGGTGGCGACAACGGCACTCGTGAGATACGGGACGGGTGCGACGGCGCGCCCCAACTCCTCCAGAACCACAGCGACTTCGCGGTGCGAGGCGCCCTGGCCGCCCTGCTCCTCCGGCACCAGGAGACCGGCCAGGCCCATGCCTTCGGCGAGGGACTTCCACAGGGAGAGGTCGTGCGGGGCGCCCGTCTCCATGCGGGTGATCACGCCGGCCGGATCGCAGTGGTCGGTGAGCAGATCCCGGACGGCGGCGCGCAGCGCCTCTTCCTCCTCCGAGTACAGCAGGTCGGGCTCGGTGCTCGCGGTGCTCGGCGTGCTCATCGGGCGAGGTCCTTCCAGGCGACGTCCTTGTCGGTACGCGGTTCGCTGGGCAGGCCCAGGACACGTTCGGCGACGATGTTCAGCAGGACCTCGCTGGTCCCGCCCTCGATGCTGTTGCCCTTGGCACGCAGGTAGCGGTAGCCGGCGTCACGGCCGGTGAAGTCCACCAACTCGGGCCGGCGCATGGTCCAGTCCTCGTACAACAGGCCTTCCTCGCCGAGGAGTTCGACCTCCAGGCCGCTGATCTCCTGGTTGAGGCGGGCGAAGGAGAGCTTCAGGCCGGCGCCCTCCGGGCCGGGCTGGCCGGCGACGAGCTGCTGACGTGTCCGCTCCCCGGTCAGCCGAGCGACCTCCGCCTCCACCCACAGCTTCAGCAGCCGCTGGTGCAGATCGTGGGTGCGCAGCTCGGGGCGTTCGCGCCACGCCTCGGCGACGGGCCCGATCATGCCGCCCTCGCGCGGGATGCGCATACCGCCGATGGCCACACGCTCGTTGTTCAGCGTGGTCTGCGCGACCCGCCAGCCGTCGCCGACCTCGCCGAGCCGATGGGCGTCGGGGATGCGGACGTCGGTCAGGAACACCTCGTTGAACTCGGCCTCGCCGGTGATCTGGCGCAGTGGCCGCACCTCGACACCGGGGTCGGTCATGTCGCAGAGGAAGTAGGTGATGCCCTTGTGCTTGGGCACGTCGGGATCGGTGCGCGCGATGAGGATGGCCCAGCGGGCGAGATGCGCGCTGGACGTCCACACCTTCTGCCCGTTGACGATCCACTCGTCCCCCGACCGCACGGCCCGCGTGCCGAGCGCGGCGAGATCGGATCCGGCGCCCGGCTCACTGAAGAGCTGGCACCAGACCTCCTCCCCCACCCACAACGGCCTCAGGAACTTCCGCTTCTGCTCCTCCGTGCCGAAGCCGAGGATGGTCGGCGCGGCCATTCCCAGGCCGATGCCGATGCGCCGGGGGTCGTTGTCGGGAGCCCCGGCAGCCGCCAACTCGGCGTCCACGACGGCCTGGAGGGTGCGCGGCGCACCGAGCCCGCCCAGCCCTTCCGGGTAGTGCACCCAGGCGAGCCCGGCATCGAAGCGGGCCTTGAGGAAGTCGAGCCGGTCGGTGTCGGCGGGCGGATGGGCCGCCAGCAACTCCCTTGTGAGTCGGGTGAGTTCAGCTGCGTCGGTCATGCGGCGGCTCCGTTCTCCAGCGAGGGCAGGACGGCGACCCGGCCGGTGGTGACACCGTCGGCGACGCGCTGCACGGCGGCCGAGGCCCCGCTCAGCGGCACGCGCTCGCTCACCAGCGGCTTGATCGCGCCCCGGGCGGCCAGCTCGGTGAGCTGCTCGTGGCAGTGCTGGACCAGCTTCGGGTTCTTGGTGGCGTACAGGCCCCAGTGCAGGCCGAGGATCGAGTAGTTCTTCACGAGGGCGTGGTTGAGCCCGGGACTGGGAATGGCCCCACTGGCGAACCCGACGACGACGATCCGCCCCTCGAAGGCGACGACCTTGGTGGACTGGGTGTAGGCCTCCCCGCCGACGGGGTCGTAGACCACGTCGACACCGCGCCCGCCGGTGGCTTCCTTCACCGCCCCGACGACGTTCTCCGTACGCCGGTCGATGACGACGTCGCAGCCCAGCTCCCGCGCCACGGACACCTTCCCGGCCCCGCCGACGACACCGATGACGGTGGCCCCGGCGGCCTTCCCGAGCTGTACGGCGGCGCTGCCGACCCCGCCCGCGGCGGCGTGCACGAGCAGTGTCTCGCCGGCCTCCAGGGCGGCCCGCCGGTGCAGTCCGAACCAGCCCGTCTGGTAGCCGATGAGGAGGGAGGCGGCCTCGGCGTCGTCCAGCGACTCGGGGGCCGTGAACAGCCCGCGCGGGTCCGCCACCACGTACTCGGCGAAACCGCCGTACGGCAGCACGGGGTTCCCGATCACCCGGCGGCCGTCCTCCGTCTCACCGCAGATCTCCACCCCGGGGGTGAAGGGAAGCGGCGGCCTGATCTGGTACTCGCCGCGGCACATCAGGACGTCCGGGAAGTTGATGGTCGCGGCACGCACCTTCAGCAGCACCTGGCCCTCGGCGGGCACCGGCCGCTCCACCTCTCCGAGGACCATCACCTCGCCCGGCTCACCGTTCTGGTGCACTTGCCATGCCTGCATGGGGGGCCTCCACGGGACTGTGCTCGTCTTGTCCGACTGACCGGGCTCGACCGCATACTAAGCGGTCGCTTGCAGATCAGGGAACCGGCGAGAACCGTTCCGCGGCAGTCGCGTACGTCACGGTCCACGTCATGATCGCGGCTCTTTCCCACGGGCGGGCCGCGCCCGTACGTGCATCCGCTCCCCCTGCGGGCCGAACAGGCTGAGGAACTCCGCGGGCCCCTCCCCCACCGCCCCGAACCAGTGGGGCACCCGGGTGTCGAACTCGGCAGCCTCCCCCGGCCCGAGCACCACGTCGTGCTCACCGAGCACCACCCGGAGCCGCCCCGACAGCACGTACAGCCACTCGTACCCCTCGTGCGTCCGCGGCTCGGGCTCCTCGTGGATCACCGGCAGGATCACCTTGAACGCCTGGAGCCCGCCCGGCTGCCGGGTGAGCGGGAGATACGTCCGTCCGTGGCGCACGATCGGCTTGGCCCGCACCCGGGGATCGCCGACCGGCGGGGCGCCGACCAGCTCGTCGAGCGCCACGCGATGCGCACGCGCGATCGGCAGCAACTGCTCCAGGCTGGGCCGCCGCAGCCCCGACTCCAGCCGCGACAACGTACTGACGGAGATACCGGTCGTGGCAGACAGCCCCGCGAGGGTCACTCCGCGCTCCTTGCGGATCCGGCGCAGCCGGGGCCCCACCTCCGCGAGGACCTGGTCGGTGTCCTCGTCGGCCGGGGCGTCGGTCCGGGAAGCGGTCGTCGAAACGGGCGTGGCATCCATACGGGTATTGCAGTTTCGGCAAAGAGGTTTGTCAATGCGGCAGCGAACGAGCGACGGTCGGGGTGGAGGTGGTCACCATGACCGCAGAACACAGGACCGACAGGTACGAGGTCGTCGTCATCGGAGGCGGCGCGGCCGGACTGTCCGCCGCGCTGGTCCTCGGCCGGGCCCGCTGCCGCACACTGCTCGTCGACGCGGGCGAGCCGCGCAACGCACCGGCCGCACACATGCAGGGCTATCTGTCCCGCGACGGCATGCCCCCGGCCGAGTTCCTGGCCGTGGGCCGCGAGGAGATCGCGCGGTACGGGGTGGAACTGGTCCGGGACAGGGCGGTGGACGTCACCAAGGGCGAGGACTTCACGGTGACGCTGGCGAACGGTGACCGGACGGTGCACGCCGGGCGGCTCGTCATCGCCACGGGATTGCGGGACGAGCTGCCGGCCGTACCGGGCGTGGCCGAGCGCTTCGGGCGGGACGTGCTCCACTGCCCGTTCTGCCACGGCTGGGAGGTACGGGACCGGGCGTTCGGGGTGCTCGCCTCGGCCCCGGCGAGCGTGCACCAGGCGCTGCTGGTGGCCCGGTGGTCGAAGGACGTGACGCTGTTCCTGCACACCGTCGCGGAGACGGAACTCACCGACGAGGACCTGCGCAGGCTGGCCACGGCGGGCGTCGCGGTGG
Source organism: Streptomyces sp. NBC_01451 (assembly GCF_036227485.1). Lineage (NCBI taxonomy): Bacteria > Bacillati > Actinomycetota > Actinomycetes > Kitasatosporales > Streptomycetaceae > Streptomyces > Streptomyces sp. NBC_01451. The sequence continues at coordinate 8,560,550 of NZ_CP109479.1, read as the reverse complement.
TCCCCGGCGAGGTCGCGGCCCTGACGACCGACGACGACCGCCTCACCGGTGTGCGCCTCACGGACGGCACGGTCCATGCCCGCGACATCCTGTTCGTCGCCCCGCGCGCGGTTCCGCGCAACGCCCTCTTCGCGACCCTGGGCGCCGAGCTGACGGAAACCCCGTTCGGGACGTACCCGAAGGTCGATGCGACGGGTCTGACGACCGTGCCCGGCGTCTGGGCCGCGGGCAACGCGATCGGCTTCGCCGAACAGGTCGTCCACGCGGCGAGCGGCGGCTACCGCGCGGCCACGGCGATCGTGGCGGACCTGGTGTTCTCGGCCCTGGACCCCGTCGGCCCGTCCGGCGTCTGAGAACAGGGCCCGCTTCCCGGATGTGGATCCGCCACCCCCGTTGCACCATGGCTGCATGCTGCTGACCCGGCTCGCGCACGTGTCCCAGGAGGTCGCCGCCACCTCCGCCCGGTCCCGCAAGATCGCCCTGCTCGCCGAGCTGTTCCGGGACGCCGACGCCGACGACGTGCCGATCGTCATCCCGTATCTCGCCGGACGCCTGCCACAAGGGCGGCTGGGGATCGGCTGGAAGGTGCTGGACCAGCAGGTCGCCGGCGCCGCCGAGCCCTCGCTCACCGTACGGGACGTCGACGCCCGCCTCACCGCCGTCGGCGCGGTCACCGGATCCGGCTCGCAGGCCGAACGCAGGAGGCTGGTGGGCGAGTTGCTGGCGGCGGCCACCGCGGACGAGCAACGCTTCCTGTTCGCTCTGATCACGGGTGAGGTACGGCAGGGCGCCCTGGACGCCGTGGCCGTGGAAGGGCTGGCGGCAGCCACCGGCGCACCACCCGCCGACGTACGGCGGGCGGTGATGCTCGCGGGCGCGATCCAGCCCGTCGCACAGGCGCTGCTGGCCGAGGGGCCGGCGGCCCTGGCCCGTTTCCGGCTCACCGTCGGCCGCCCCGTCCTGCCGATGCTCGCCCACAGCGCCTCCTCGGTGGCGGAGGCCGTCGACAAACTCGGCGCCTGCGCCGTCGAGGAGAAGCTGGACGGCATCCGGGTCCAGGTCCACCGCGACGGCGACGATGTACGGATCTACACCCGCACTCTCGACGACATCACCGACCGCCTGCCCGAACTGACCACCGCAGCAATGGCGTTGAGAGGCGAGCGGTTCATCCTGGACGGGGAGGTGATCGCCCTCGACACCGCCGGGCGCCCGCGTTCCTTCCAGGAGACCGCCGGTCGTGTCGGCTCCCGCGTGGACGTGGCGACGGCGGCCCGGGAGACACCCGTCTCCCCCGTCTTCTTCGACGCGCTGTCGGTCGACGGCCACGACCTCCTCGACCTCCCGTTCACCGAACGGCACTCGGAGCTGGCCCGTCTGGTCCCCGAGCCGATGCGGGTACGGCGCCTGCTGTCCGGCGGCGCCGCCGACCTCCCCGCCGCCGAGAGGTTCCTGGCCGACACCCTCGCGCGCGGCCACGAGGGCGTCGTGGTCAAGGCCCTCGACGCCCCCTACAGCGCGGGGCGCCGCGGTGCGGCCTGGCTGAAGGTCAAGCCCGTCCACACGCTCGACCTGGTGGTGCTGGCGGCCGAGTGGGGCCATGGCCGCCGTACCGGCAAGCTCTCGAACCTCCACCTCGCGGCCCGCGACTCGGACGGTTCCTTCGCCATGCTCGGCAAGACCTTCAAGGGCATGACCGACGCGATGCTGACCTGGCAGACGGAGCGGCTCCAGGCGCTGGCCGTGTCGGACGACGGCCGGGTGGTGACCGTACGCCCGGAACTGGTCGTCGAGATCGCCTACGACGGCCTCCAGCGCTCCACCCGCTATCCGGCCGGCGTCACCCTCCGCTTCGCCCGCGTCGTCCGCTACCGGGAGGACAAGACACCGGAAGAGGCGGACACCGTACGGAGCCTGCTGGCCGCGCACCCGGAGGCGACCCGGTGACGGAGACGACGAAGGGGAAGGGGAGGCGCAGCGCCGGACTCCTGCTGTTCCGCCGGCGGGCCCGGCCCGGTCAGGCGCTGGAGGTGCTGCTCGGTCACATGGGCGGGCCCTTCTTCGCCCGGCGCGATGCCGGGGCCTGGACGATTCCCAAGGGCGAGTACGAGGACGGGGAGACGGCCTGGGACGCGGCGCGCCGCGAGTTCCGGGAGGAGCTGGGGCTGGCGCCGCCCGACGGCGAGGCCGTGCCGCTCGGCGAGGTCCGGCAGGCCGGCGGCAAGGTCGTCACGGCGTGGGCGATCGAGGCGGACCTCGATCCGGCGGCCGTGGTGCCGGGCACGTTCAGGATGGAGTGGCCCAGGGGGTCCGGGCGGGAGCGGGAGTTTCCCGAGCTGGACCGGGTGCGGTGGTTCGGCCTGGAGGAGGCCCGGGCCGTGATCGTGACGGCTCAGACGGGGTTTCTGGATCGTCTGACGGAGCACTCGGGGCATTGAGATCGTGTCGGTGGGCGGCGTACGCGTTGCGGGGGCCATCGGCGCGCGGGAAGGTCGAAGGACAGCCCTCAACCTGGAGGCACGGCATGCCCATCGCGACGGTGAACCCGGCGACCGGCGAAACACTCACGACGTACGAGGCCATGGACGGCGAGGAGATCGAGCGCAGGCTCGGGGCCGCCGAGGCCGCCTTCCGCACGTACCGCACGACCGGCTTCGCCGAGCGTGCCCGGCTGCTGGGCCGGGCCGCCGGTCTGCTGGACGAGGACCGGGACGACATCGCCCGCACCATGACGGTCGAGATGGGCAAGCCGGTCACGCAGGCCCGCGCGGAGGCCGCGAAGTGCGCGAAGGCGATGCGCTGGTACGCCGACCACGCCGAGGAACTCCTCGCCGACGAGGAGCCCGCCGAGGCGGACGTCAAGGACTCCGGGGCCTCCCGCGCCGTGGTCCGTTACCGTCCGCTGGGGCCGGTGCTCGCGGTGATGCCGTGGAACTTCCCGCTCTGGCAGGTGATCCGCTTCGCCGCGCCGGCGCTGATGGCGGGCAACGTGGGCCTGCTCAAGCACGCCTCGAACGTGCCGCAGACCGCCCTCTACCTGGAGGACCTGTTCCGTCGGGCGGGTTACCCCGAGGGCTGTTTCCAGACGCTGCTGATCGGGTCGGGCGCGGTCGAGGAGATCCTGCGCGATCCGCGGGTACGGGCGGCCACGCTCACCGGCAGCGAGCCGGCGGGGCGCGCGGTGGCGTCCGTCGCCGGGGACGAGATCAAGAGGACGGTGCTGGAACTGGGCGGCAGCGACCCGTTCATCGTCCTGCCGTCCGCCGATGTCAAACGGGCCGCTCAGGTCGCGGTGACAGCGCGTGTGCAGAACAACGGGCAGTCGTGCATCGCCGCGAAGCGGTTCATCGTGCACACGGACGTCTTCGACGCGTTCGCGGAACGCTTCTCGACCGCCATGGCGGCGCTGAAGGTCGGCGATCCGCTGGCCGAGGACACGGAGGTCGGGCCGCTCGCGAGCGAGCAGGGGCGCGACGAGCTGGAGGCGCTGGTCGACGAGGCCGTGGAGAGCGGCGCGACGGTTCTGTGCGGCGGCGAACGCCCCGAGGGTTTCACGGACGACGGCTGGTACTACGCGCCGACGGTCCTCGCCGACGTCACGCCCGAGATGCGCATTCACCAGGAGGAGACGTTCGGCCCGGTCGCCACGCTGTACCGCGCCGCTGATCTGGAGGAGGCGTTGGCGATCGCCAACGACACGCCTTTCGGCCTCAGTTCCAACGTGTGGACCCGCGACGAGGCCGAGGTGGACCGTCTCGTACGGGATCTGGAAGCGGGCGGAGTCTTCGTCAACGGGATGACCGCGTCCCACCCGGCGTTCCCGTTCGGCGGTGTCAAGCGCTCCGGGTACGGGCGTGAGCTGTCGGGGCACGGAATCCGCGAGTTCTGCAACATCACGACGGTATGGCACGGAGCGTGAGCGTTCCGCGGCTACGATCCCCCCTGTGAACCGCGAAGTGACTCTGCCTCTGATCGTCGACGACCGCGGCACGTTGCAGGTTGCCGCCTCCGACGTCAGCAAACTGCTGCGCACGGTCGGGGGCCGCTGGCTGCATCTGGTGGAGGCCGGCCAGGACGGCCTCGACGAGGACACCGTGGCCGCCCTCACCATCGAACTGGCCAAACTGGCCGACCGGATCGACGTGGCCTGCATCGCCCACAGCAGCGGGAGCGCCTCCGGCTGAGGTGAGGGATGCGCCGTGGGGGCGCGGGTTTCGTTCCGTCCACCGGTCAGCTGTGGCTGGTCGCGCAGTTCCCCGCGCCCCTGCGAATCGCCCCGCGTCCGAAACGTCGAAGAGCTGCCCCACCCAGAGGCGCGGGGAACTGCGCAGCCACGACGCACCCGCAGCCCGAAGCAACACCGCACCCCAACGGCGCTACCGAATCGGCATCCCCGACAAGGTCCGCGCGATCACCAACCGCTGGATCTCACTCGTGCCCTCGAAGATCGTGTAGATCGCCGCGTCCCGGTGCATGCGCTCGACGGGATACTCCCGTGTGTATCCGTTCCCCCCGAGTATCTGGATCGCCTGCCCGGTGACCTTCTTCGCCGTCTCGCTGGCGAACAGCTTCGACATCGACCCCTCCGCCGCGGTGAACGGCTTCCCGCTGATCGCCATCCACGACGCCCGCCACGTCAGCAGCCGCGCCGCGTCGATGGACGTACGCATGTCGGCGAGCTGGAAGGCGACGCCCTGGTTGTCGATGATCGGGCGGCCGAACTGCTCACGGGTCTTCGCGTAGTCGAGGGCGACCTCGTACGCGGCCCGGGCCGTACCCACCGCCATCGCGGCCACCGCGGGGCGGCTCGCCTCGAAGGTCGCCATCGCCGCGTTCTTCACCCGCTCGCCGCCGGACTTCGCGCGCTCACGGGCCCGGGCGAGGCGCTCGTCGAGCTTCTGCTTGCCGCCGAGGAGGCAGGAGCCGGGGATGCGGACGTTCTCCAGGACGACCTCGGCGGTGTGCGAGGCCCGGATGCCGTGCTTCTTGAACTTCTGGCCCTGGGACAGGCCGGGCGTGTTCGGCGGGACGATGAAGGACGCGTGGCCCTTGGAGCCCAGGTCGGCGTCGACCACGGCGACGACGACGTGGACGTTGGCGATGCCGCCGTTGGTCGCCCAGGTCTTCGTGCCGTTGAGGACCCACTCGTTCTTGGCCTCGTCGTACACCGCGCGGGTGCGCATGGAGGCGACGTCGGAACCGGCGTCGGGCTCGGAGGAGCAGAAGGCGGCGACCTTGACATCGTTGGCGTCGCCGTACATCTGGGGGATCCAGGTGCCGATCTGCTCCTCGGTGCCGTTGGCGAGGACGCCCACGGCGGCGAGGCCGGTGCCGACGATGGAGAGGGCGATGCCCGCGTCACCCCAGAAGAGCTCCTCCATGGCCATCGGGATGCCGAGGCCGGTGGGGTCGAAGTACTGCTGGGCGTAGAAGTCCAGGGAGTAGATGCCGACCTTCGCGGCCTCCTGGATGACCGGCCAGGGAGTCTCCTCGCGCTCGTCCCACTCGGCGGCGGCGGGACGGATCACGTCGGCGGAGAACCCGTGGAGCCAGTCACGGACCTCTTTCTGTTCGTCATTGAGCTCCATGGTGAATTCGGCCATGACCCCTCCATCGCTGCACTAGCATGTTACCTAAGGTAACTGGAGTCTGTTACCCGCCGGTAGGAAAAGTCAACTCCCGGACCCCGGTCGGCAACCCGTTCGATGGGCATGGACCGATCAGTGCTAGTTTGCGCAAGCGTCACCGAAATCAGCACGGGTGGGGAGAAACCATGGACACCACGCAGCAGACCGATCAGCAGCGGTCCGCCGACCGCCGCCGGCGCGAGCTGCTGGAGGCCGCGGACCGGGTGGTGCTGCGCGACGGTCCCGGCGCCTCGATGAACGCCATCGCCGCCGAGGCGGGCATCACCAAACCGATCCTGTACCGGCACTTCGGCGACAAGGGCGGACTCTACGCCGCTCTGGCCAAGCGGCACACCGATGCGCTGCTCAACTCGCTGCGGGCCGCGCTGGACGCTCCGGCGGAACGGCGGGAGCGGGTGGAGGCCACGCTGGACGCCTACCTCGCGGCGATCGAGGCGCGGCCCCAGGTGTACCGGTTCCTGATGCACCCCGGGGACGGCGTGTCACCCGGCGACCCCGGGTTCGATGTGAGGAAGCACTCGCTGCCCCTGCTGCGGCTGATGGGCGAGGAGTTGGCCCAGGTGATCGAGGACCGGCTGGACCTTGGCCCCGGCAGTCAGCAGCTGGCCCGGGTGTGGGGGCACGGCATCGTCGGGATGATGCATGCGGCCGGGGACTGGTGGCTGGGTGAACGGCCCTGCTCTCGGGCCGAGTTGGTGCGGAGTCTGGCTGATTTGCTGTGGGGGCGGCTCGCTGCCGCCGGCGATCGCGTGGGGGGTCCGGGGTTCTGAAGGGTTGCTCGTCGTCCGCGGGCCGGTGGGGGCTTGTCGCGCCCACGCGGCGGAGCCGCCCATGTCACAGCCCCGCGCCCCTCAGAGTCCCCGGTGCCAAGAAGCTCGGGTTGCCTGGCGCATGAGTTTCTTGTGGCGCCGGCCCGTCAAGCGGTCCGCGTACGTTCGGCCCTCCAAGTGGTCGCACTCGTGCTGGAGGCAGCGGGCGAAGAAGCCCGTGCCCTCGATCCGCACCGGCTCCCCTGCCACCGTGAAGCCCTCGACCACCGCCTCGTCGTACCGCTCCGTGCCCGCTTCCAGGCCCGGGAGGGACAGGCAGCCCTCCGGACCCCGCAGGACCAGCCCCGTCGCCTCCACCAGGCGGGGGTTGACGACGTGGCCGACATGGCGGGTGTCCTCGTCGTCGGGGCAGTCGTATACGAAGACCCTCAGGGGCCTGCCGATCTGGTTCGCGGCGAGGCCGACGCCCTGGGCGGCGTACATCGTCGCGAACATGTCCTCGACGAGCCCGGCGAGTTCGGCGTCGAAGTGTGTCACTTCCGCGCAGGGGGTGTGGAGAACGGGGTCTCCGAGCAGTGTCAGGGGGCGGACGCGCCCCCGGGTGCCCGGGATGGAGCCTGGTCGCATGGCCGCAAGGGTACGGTCACCCATGTCGCGCGGGCGCCGTGGTGGTGCCGCGATGCGGATCCGGTGTACGGATCTCGATAGGCTGAGGTCCACACCACGTGGCCGGAGGCACAGGCGCGGCGCGTACGCAAGGAGGATCGAGATCTGATGGCAGGCAACTCGGACCCGCTCACTCCGCGGGCCAAGCTGGCCGTGACGGCCGGCAAGGCCGTGGCGGCGGCATCGCGTGCGGCAGGGCGCGGCAGCGGATCGGTGATCGGCGGCAAGGTAGCCCTCAAACTCGACCCAGACCTCCTCGCCCGGCTCGCCCAGCACCTGGACGTCATCCTGGTGTCGGCCACCAACGGCAAGACCACGACCACGCGGCTCATCGCGGAGGCCCTGCGTGCCGCCGGGCCGGTCGTGTCGAACGCGCTCGGCGCCAACATGCCCGCCGGCATCACCTCGGCGCTGGCGGGCGGCTCGGACGCCAAGTTCGGGGTCATCGAGGTCGACGAGAAGTACCTCGCCGGCGTCGCCCGCGACACGGACCCCAAGTGCATCGCACTCCTCAACCTCTCCCGCGACCAGCTCGACCGCGCCGCCGAGACCCGCATGCTCGCGGAGAACTGGCGTGAGGGGCTCGCCGGTTCGAAGGCCGTGGTCGTCGCCAACGCCGACGACCCGCTGATCGTGTGGGCCGCCTCCTCCTCGCCCAACGTGATCTGGGTCGCCGCCGGGCAGATGTGGAAGGACGACGCCTGGTCCTGCCCGTCCTGCGGTGGCGTGATGCAGCGCCCCGGCGACGACTGGTTCTGCGGTCAGTGCGGTTTCCGCCGCCCGACGCCGAGTTGGGCGCTGTCCGGCGACCACGTGCTCGACCCGCACGGGTCGGCCTGGCCGATCCACCTCCAGCTGCCGGGGCGCGCCAACAAGTCCAACGCCGCCGCGTCCGCCGCGGTCGCCGCCGTGTTCGGCGTACCGCCGCAGGTCGGCCTGGAGCGCATGTACCAGGTGCAGGCGGTGGCCGGACGGTACGACGTCGTGCAGTTCATGCAGCGCGATCTGCGGCTGCTGCTCGCCAAGAACCCGGCAGGCTGGCTGGAGACGTTCTCGCTGATCGACCCGCCGCCGACCCCGGTCATCCTCTCGGTGAACGCGCGGGGTGCCGACGGCACCGACACCTCGTGGCTGTGGGACGTCGACTACACGCAGCTCACCGGGCACCCGATCTTCGTCATCGGTGACCGCAAGCTCGACCTCGCGGTGCGCCTGGAGGTGGCCAACCAGCACTTCCAGGTCTGCGAGAACGCCGACCAGGCCGTGCAGATGGCGCCGCCCGGCCGGATCGAGGTCATCGCGAACTACACCGCCTTCCAGGATCTGCGCCGCCGCGTCGGCAACTGACCACTGCCGCCAACCGACCACTGAGGACGATCACTTCATGAGCGACAACCAGCTGCGTCTGGTGTGGATCTACCCGGACCTGCTCAGCACGTACGGCGACCAGGGCAACGCGCTCGTCGTGGAACGCCGGGCCCGGCAGCGCGGCCTCGACGTGGCCCGGCTCGACGTGCGCAGCGACCAGCCGATCCCCACCTCCGGCGACATCTATCTGATCGGCGGCGGCGAGGACCGGCCGCAGCGGCTCGCGGCGGAACGTTTGCGCCGCGACGGCGGACTGCACCGGGCCGTCGGCAACGGCGCGATCGTGTTCTCCGTGTGCGCCGGCTACCAGATCCTGGGCCACGAGTTCATCAACGACCTCGGCCAGCGCGAACCCGGCCTCGGGCTCCTCGACGTGGTCTCGGTGCGCGGCGAGGGCGAGCGGTGCGTGGGCGACGTACTCGGGGACATCGACGCGCGCCTGGGTCTGCCCCCGCTGACCGGCTTCGAGAACCACCAGGGGGTCACCCACCTCGGCCCCACCGCCCGCCCGTTCGCGAAGGTGCGGCTCGGCAAGGGCAACGGCACGGGGGACGGCACGGAGGGCGCGTACAACGACACGGTCTTCGGTACGTACATGCACGGCCCCGTGCTCGCCCGCAACCCGCTGATCGCGGACCTGCTGCTGAAGCTGGCCCTCGACGTCAACGCGCTGCCGCCGACCGACGACCGCTGGTACGAGGCGCTGCGCAACGAGCGGATCACGGCGGCGCAGCAGCAGCCCGCCTGACCTGCGTGCTCCCCCGCTTCCGCCCCGACCTGTACACCCGCTGTACGCGTCGGCGCCACCGGCCCGTCTGACGGGGCATCCGCACAGGTGAGCGCGGGTGTCCAGCACGCGGACGGGTGCTACGGCCCTGGTCCCCGCCGCCGGTATGGTGGCGGGGATCGAGCCGGACAGCGTGGTCCGGTCCCGGCCCACGTGGAGAAGGTTTTCGGGCGATGCGCATTGGTGTCCTGACGTCCGGCGGCGACTGCCCCGGCCTGAACGCCGTCATCCGGTCCGTCGTGCACCGCGCCGTCGTGGACCACGGTGACGAGGTCATCGGCTTCCGGGACGGCTGGAAGGGCCTCCTGGAGTGCGACTACCTCAAGCTCGACCTCGACGCGGTGAGCGGCATCCTCGCTCGCGGCGGCACCATCCTCGGCTCCTCGCGGGTCCGTCCCGAGCATCTGCGGGACGGCGTGGAGCGGGCCAAGGGCCATGTCGCCGAGCTGGGGCTCGACGCGATCATCCCGATCGGCGGCGAGGGCACGCTCAAGGCGGCCCGGCTGCTGTCCGACAACGGCCTGCCGATAGTCGGCGTACCGAAGACCATCGACAACGACATCGCGGTCACGGACGTCACCTTCGGCTTCGACACGGCCGTCGGGGTCGCCACGGAGGCCCTGGACCGGCTGAAGACCACCGCCGAGTCCCACCAGCGCGTCCTGATCGTCGAGGTCATGGGCCGCCACACCGGCTGGATCGCCCTGCACTCGGGCATGGCCGCGGGCGCCCACGCCATCGTCGTACCTGAACGCCCTTTCGACATCGCGGAGTTGGCCGCACGCGTCGGCGCGCGCTTCGAGGCGGGCAAGCGGTTCGCGATCGTCGTCGCCGCGGAGGGCGCGAAGCCGCGCGCGGGCTCGATGGAGTTCGACGAGGGCGGCAAGGACGTGTACGGCCATGAGCGCTTCGCCGGGATCGCCCGGCAGCTCTCCCTCGAACTGGAGGAGCGGCTCGGGAAGGAGGCCCGTCCGGTCATTCTGGGGCATGTGCAGCGGGGCGGGACGCCCACGGCCTACGACCGGGTGCTGGCCACGCGATTCGGGTGGCACGCGGTGGAGGCTGTGCACCGGGGGGAGTTCGGGCGGATGACCGCGCTGCGGGGGACGGACATCGTGATGGTTTCGTTGGCCGAGGCCGTGGAGACGCTGAAGACGGTTCCTGACGCCCGGTACGCAGAGGCCGAGTGCGTGCTTTAGTCGTTGACCGTTGTTCGTCGGGTGCGGGTCCGCTGTGGCTGATCGCGCAGTTCCCCGCGCCCCTGAAGGCCCTCCCCCGCCCCCGGTCCAAGTCGTTACCGGGGGCGGTTCTACTCTGGGGGGATGGAGCACAACGGGCACGGTACGACCATGGATCTTCCACCCTTCACCCTGGGGCGGGGGCTCGGGTGGTCCGCCGACCCGTTCTTTCTGGTCGCCTGTCTTGTCGGCCTCGGTCTGTACGCGTGGGGGGTCGTGCGGCTGACCCGGCGTGGGGACGAGTGGTCCGTCGGGCGGACCGTTTCGTTCGTGCTCGGTGTGCTGACCGTCATGCTCGTCATGTGCACCCGGCTCAACGACTACGGCATGGTCATGTTCAGCGTGCACATGGTGCAGCACATGGTGATCAGCATGGTCTCGCCGATTCTGATCCTGCTCGGCGCGCCGATCACGCTCGCGCTCCGGGCACTGCCGGTCGCCGGCCGGGGGCGGAAGGGGCCGCGTGAGCTGCTGCTGGCGTTGCTGCACAGCCGGTACATGCGGATCGTCACGCACGCGGCGTTCACCATTCCGCTGTTCATCGCCAGCCTGTACGTCCTGTACTTCACGCCGCTCTTCGACTTCCTGATGAGTTCGAAGGCCGGGCACATCACGATGATGTGTCACTTTCTCGCCGTCGGACTGATCTTCTTCTGGCCGATCATGGGCGTCGACCCCGGCCCGAACCGGCCCGGCTATCTGATGCGGATGCTGGAGCTGTTCGCGGGCATGCCGTTCCACGCGTTCTTCGGCATCGCGCTGATGATGGCGTCGGAGCCGATGGTCGAGGCCTACCGGAACCCGCCCGCCTCGCTCGGCATCGACGCGCTGTCCGACCAGAACGCGGCCGGCGGGATCGCCTGGGCGTTCAGCGAGATCCCGACCGTACTGGTGCTGCTGGCGCTGCTGTTCCAGTGGTACAGCTCCGAGCAGCGGCAGGCCAAGCGTCAGGACCGGGCCGCCGACCGCGACGGCGACAAGGAACTCGAGGCGTACAACGCCTATTTGGCCTCACTGAACGCACGTGGGCGCTGAATCAACTTTTATTCCCCTTGCCTGAAACACATTCGCATTCAGTAGCATGGACGTGACGTATCCGCCGGGGGGAGCGGTATGACACTTCACGCTTTCAGGAAACCTGGTCCGCAGCGGCTTGCCGTCGCACTGTTGTGCGTTCTATTAGCCAGCAGTTGCGACAGGGAGATACCGCCGACGGTGGTGAAGGCGGTGGCTTCGGGGGTGCCCTCCCTAGCGCCGTTCTTCGACGAGAACAGCGGCCTGGGGCATGACGCCCAGGTCCGTTCCCAGCCCGCACACGGCAGCAGCCTGCAGCAGGGCAGCACGCCCGGCCTGTACGGGGGCACGAGGAAACCGACGGTCTGCGACGTCGACCGGCTGGAAAAATTCCTCACCGACCCCAGGAACAACAGGAAGGCCCAGGAATGGGCACGTGTGGTCGATATTCCGCAGAGTGGGATTCCCGCCTATCTCGACCGGCTCACGCCGGTTCTCCTGCGCCACGACACCCTCGTGAAGAATCACGACTACAAGAAGGAAAAAGCGGTCCCCTACGACGCGTTGCTCCAGGCGGGAATCGCGGTTCTCGTCGATGAGGCGGGAGTTCCCGCCGTGAAGTGTTCATGCGGAAATCCGCTGAAGCCGTTCAAGGGTGCCACGAACCGGATTTCCGTCGAGTTCGAGGACGGCAACAGGAAGTGGAGCGACTACGACGCCGACGAGGTCGTGCTCGTACGCCCCGCGCCCAGCAAGGTCGACCGGTTCGCGCTGATCGACGTGGACGAACCGGAGCGGGGCATCTACCGCCGAACCGGGACCAGGGGCGAGGCCGACAAGGTCTTCGACACGCGCGAGCGGCACCCGGTACCGCCCCTCGCCGGGACGACCTTCGGCGCCGCGAGCAGCCGGCTGACGACCCTGGGCCTGGCGACGGCGTACGACAGCGCCGGGCTGCCGCCGTCCGACGCCACGGTCACCGGGTCGGACCCGGGTCCGGGGACAGCGCTTCCCTTCGGCTCGTACGTGAGGCTGAACGTGCGCATCGAGTCCGGATCGCCGGACGACGGGAGCGGCGGCGGCGGAAACGGCGGCACGACTCCCTCCGGGACGGGCACAGGGCCGGGATCGGGGTCGGGGTCGGGGTCGGGGTCGGCGCCAGGTTCCGGGCCGAGTTCGGCTCCGGGGTCCGACACTCCGTCACCCGGCGGGAGCGGCCCGTCGGCTCCGTCGACCGCTCCCCCGGTGTCTCCGCCCTCGTCCGGCGACGAACCCACGCCGAGCGCGGCTTCCGAGCCGCCCTCGTCCGATCCCGCACCGTCGGGCCCCAACAGCGGCACCCCCGACACCGGCCCCACCAGTGAGGCACCCTCCTCCGAACCACCCCCGCCTCCCCCGCCCCCGCCTCCTCCACCGCCACCGAGCGACCCGCCCAGCGCGCCATCGGAAACCACCGGCGCACCCCCCGACCCACCACCCCCCGAGCCGAGCGACCCGCCTCCGACGACAGCCACAGCATCGGAAACGCCGGGCGCGCAACTCGCCCCCTAGGGGCGCGGGGAACCGCGCGACCGGCCCCCACGGGCCCGCGGCCAACGATCCACCCAACAGCGGAGTCACCGGATGCCATCAGGACCACCCACATCGGGAGTGGGCCGGGTCATAGCCGGCCGATACCTGCTGCTCAACCGACTCGGCAGCGGCGGCATGGGCCACGTCTGGCTCGCCCACGACCAGAGACTCGCCTGCGAGGTCGCCCTCAAGGAGATCGTGTTCCGTGATCCGGGCGAGGCCACCGCGGAGCGCACCGCCCGGGTCGCCCGGGCCCGCGCCGAGGCCCGCCACGCGGCCGTGCTGCGCGGCAACCCGAACGTGGTGACCGTGCACGACGTACTGGAGCACGAGGGACTGCCGTGGATCGTCATGGAGTACGTGGCGGGCGCCCTCGACCTGCGTGACCTGATCGGTATGCGCGGTCCCCTCGCACCCGCCGAGTGCGCCCGTATCGGCCTCGCCGTCCTGGACGCGCTGACGGCCGGTCACGAGCAGGGCATCATGCACCGGGACGTCAAGCCCGCGAACATCCTGCTGGCGCCGGACCGCACCGGGACGCCGTACGCCCGGATCCTGCTCACCGACTACGGCATCTCGGTGCAGCCGGACGCGGGCGAGACGCGGTACACGCTGACGTCCGCCCTGATCGGCACAGCCGGCTATCTGGCACCCGAGCGTGCCACGGGCGGGCCGCCGACCGCCGCCGCCGACCTGTTCTCGCTGGGCTGCACGCTGTACTGCGCCGTCGAGGGCGTCGGGCCGTTCGAGAGGGACACGCATCTCGCGGAGATCACCGCGGTGGTCATGGAGGAGCCCCGGAAACCGGAGCGGGCGGGCGCGCTGGGACCGGTGCTGGAGGCGATGCTCGCCAAGGACCCGGTCCAGCGGATCACGGCGGCCCGCGCGGAAGCCGCCCTGCACCGCATCGTCACACCCGAGGTCGACGCGTACGAGCGCACCAGGACGGACCCGGGGTCGATGCCCCCGTGGGGTGCGCCGGAACACCTGAACGGGCACCAGTACGTGCCCGCACCTGCCCTGCACCAGCCCACGGACCCGGCCGCGTACCCGCCCGGCCCCCGCCCGCCCGTGCCCGTGCCGCCGCCTCCCCGGCGCACCCGGGCGCTCCCGGCAGCCCTGGGCGCCCTGCTCGGGGTCGCGCTGGCCGGTCTCGGGCTCTGGTTCACCCTGGGGAACCCGACGGACAGCGGCGACGAGCGGACCGTGCAGAAGCCGTACGGCGACCCCGTCGGTCTCGCCGCACCCCTGTCGGAGGGCGACTGTGTGATCGCCGACTGGCCCGGCGGCACGCGCTTCCAGGGGACGCCACGCCTGACCGTGGACCCGACCTGCCGGGACGCGCCGCCGGACGGTCAGGTGCTGGCGGTCGTGGAGGCCGGGTCCGCCGCCGAGGCGCGGGAGCAGGGGCCCGCCCGGTGCGAGGAGCGGACCCGGGATCTCCGGGAGAAGCTGGCGGACGTACGCGGGTATGCCGTCGTACCGGCCGAGGGCGGCTTCGCTGCCGCCGACGGACGTACGGCCTGTCTGCTGCTCGGTGCGCACGGGCCGGTGTACGGGCCGTTGGGGCCGTACCGCGAGCCCGGGCAGGCGTTCCGGGACACGGCCACCATGCAGAAGCGGGACTGTCTCCAGGCGCCCTCCGGGCGGGAGGCCCGGCTGATCGCCTGCACCGAGCCGCACGACGAGCAGGTCCTCGGGTTCGCCCGACTGGACGCCGGTGTCCCCTTCGACAAGGCACGGGACATGTCGGACGCGGCCTGCGCGAAGGACGTGCCGCCGGCCGACTACGGCTTCGACCCGTCGGTCTACGAGGCCGGGTCCTGGACGAGCGGTGGAGCGTGGGACTCCGGAACGCATTTCGTCGTGTGCACCGTTCGGAAGCAGAACGGGGGCACCATGGAGGGAGAAGAGCCATGAGGAGGGTGTTGCGATGCCCGGTTCCACGAACGGTTCCACGAAGACCATGGGGGTGCTCACCGTGGGCGGGCTCGTCGTGGTGACGGCCTACACGGTGGCGCTCGGCAGCAACGGCTGGCTGTGGTTCGGCTGGGTGGTGCTGGGTCTGATCACTCTCGGGATGGTGGTCAGCCGGCCCACCTGATGCCCGTCCACCCGATGCCCGTCCACCCGAATGGATCAACGTCAGTGGTGGCGCAGTGGTGGAGCGGTGGCGGGTCGGGTCAGTTCTCGAAGAGCCGGCCTGCCGAGTGGACGCCCGGCTGGTACTTCGGCAGCCGGGCGGTGATCTTCATGCCGGCGCCGAGGGCTGTCTCGATGACGAGGCCGTGGTCGTCCCCGTAGACCTGGCGGAGACGGTCGTCCACGTTCGAGAGGCCGATGCCGCCCGACGGGCTGACCTCGCCCGCGAGGATACGGCGGAGCAGGACCGGGTCCATGCCGGCGCCGTCGTCCTCGATGACGACCAGGGCCTCGGCGCCCGCGTCCTGCGCGGTGATGCTGATGTGGCTCTTGCCCGCGAACGCCGCCCTGCCCTCCAGGCCGTGTTTGACCGCGTTCTCCACGAGGGGCTGGAGGCAGAGGAAGGGCAGGGCGACCGGGAGGACCTCGGGGGCGATCTGCAGGGTGACGGAGAGGCGGTCGCCGAAGCGGGCCCGGACCAGCGCCAAGTAGTGGTCGATGGCGTGGAGTTCATCGGCGAGGGTGGTGAAGTCGCCGTGCCTGCGGAACGAGTAGCGGGTGAAGTCGGCGAATTCCAGGAGCAGTTCGCGGGCGCGCTCGGGATCGGTGCGCACGAACGAGGCGATCACCGCGAGCGAGTTGAAGATGAAGTGCGGGGATATCTGGGCGCGAAGTGCCTTGATCTCGGCCTCGATGAGGCGGGTGCGGGACTGGTCCAGGTCCGCCAACTCCAGTTGGACGGAGACCCACCGCGCGACCTCCCCCGCGGCGCGGACGAGGACCGCTGACTCGCGGGGCGCGCAGGCGACGAGGGCGCCGTGGACGCGGTCGTCGACGGTGAGGGGGGCCACGACGGCCCAGCGCAGCGGGCAGTCCGGGGAGTCGCAGGTGAGGCGGAAGGCTTCGCCGCGCCCGGATTCCAGGGGTCCGGCGAGGCGTTCCATGATCTCGGCGCGGTGGTGTTCGCCGACGCCGTCCCAGACGAGGACCGACTTCTGGTCGGTGAGACAGAGGGCGTCCGTGCCGAGCAGGGTGCGCAGCCGTCGGGCCGAGCGGCCCGCGGTCTCCTCGGTGAGGCCGGCGCGCAGCGGGGGCGCGGCGAGGGAGGCGGTGTGCAGGGTCTCGAAGGTGGCGTGCTCGACGGGGGTGCCGAGGCCGCCGAGGCGTTCGGGGCGGGCGGTGCGCCGGCCGAGCCAGAAGCCGGCGGCCAGCAGCGGGAGGACGGCCACGCAGAGGCCGGCGAGGAATCCGCTCACGGCCGGGTCACCTCCGTACGCGCGCCTCCGGAGAGACCGTGGCCGCCGTGGCCGCCGTGTGCCCCGGACAGTTCCTCCGGCAGGTGGAAGCGGGCCAGGATGGCCGCCGTACCGGCCGGGACGCGGCCCGGGGTGGCCAGGGACACCAGAACCATGGTGAGGAAGCCCAGGGGCACCGACCAGAGGGCGGGCCAGGCCAGCAGGGCGTGCAGGGCGCCCGTGCCCGGGAAGCCCGCCATGGTCGCGGCCACGGCGAGGAGCGCGGAGCCCCCGCCGACCAGCATCCCGGCGGCGGCGCCCGGCGGGGTCAGCCGGCGCCACCAGATGCCGAGGACGAGCAGCGGGCAGAAGGAGGACGCGGACACGGCGAAGGCGAGCCCGACGGCGTCGGCGACGGGGAGTCCGCCGACGATGGCGCTGGCGGCGAGCGGTACGGCCATGGCGATGACCGTACCGAGCCGGAAGTGCCGTACGCCGCGCGAGGGCAGGACGTCCTGGGTGAGGACGCCGGCGACGGCCATGGTGAGCCCCGACGCGGTGGACAGGAACGCGGCGAAGGCGCCGCCCGCCACCAGCGCGCCGAGCAGATCGCCCCCGAGGCCGCCGATCACTCGGTCGGGCAGCAGGAGGACGGCGGCGTCGGCGTCGGCGGTGAGGGCCAGTTCGGGGGCGTAGAGGCGGCCCAGGGCCCCGTAGACGGGCGGCAGGAGGTAGAAGGCGCCGATGAGGCCGAGGACGGCGACCGTGGTGCGGCGGGCGGCGACGCCGTGCGGGCTCGTGTAGAAGCGGACCACGACGTGCGGCAGGCCCATGGTGCCGAGGAAGGTGGCCAGGATCAGGCCGTACGTGGCGTACAGCGGGCGTTCCTCGCGGCCCTCGGCGAGGGAGGTCGACATGCCGCCGTTGGTGCCGCGGTCGGCCTCGGGCACGGCGGCGCCCTTGGCGAAGGTGAGGCGGGTGCCCCCGTCGATGTGATGGGTGCCGGCGGGGAGGTGGAGGACCTGGTCCTGGTGCGGGCGGCCGTCGACCGTGCCGGTCACGGTGACGGTGAGCGGGGCCTTGAGCCTCAGGGCGAGGTCGCCCTCGACGCGGACGACGCGCCGCTCGCGGAAGGTGGCGGGTTCGTCGAAGGGGCGGCTCGGGGCACCGTCGCCCTGCCAGGCGAGGACGAGGAAGAGGGCGGGGACGAGGAGCGCGGTGAGCTTCAGCCAGTACTGGAAGGCCTGGACGAAGGTGATGCTGCGCATTCCTCCGGCGGCGACGGTGGCGACCACGACGACGGCGACGATGACCCCGCCGGCCCAGTCGGGCGCGTCGGTCAGTACGGCCAGCGTCAGCCCGGCGCCCTGGAGCTGGGGCAGGAGGTAGAGCCACCCCACACCCACCACGAAGGCCCCGGCGAGCCGTCGTACGGCCTGGGAGGCGAGGCGGGCCTCGGCGAAGTCGGGGAGCGTGTAGGCGCCGGAGCGGCGCAGCGGGGCGGCGACGAAGAGAAGCAGCAGGAGGTAGCCGGCGGTGTAGCCGACGGGGTACCAGAGCATGTCGGGGCCCTGGACGAGGACCAGCCCGGCGATGCCGAGGAAGGAGGCGGCGGAGAGGTACTCGCCGCTGATCGCGGCGGCGTTGAGACGGGGGCCGACGGTGCGGGAGGCGACGTAGAAGTCGGAGGTGGTGCGGGAGATGCGCAGGCCGAACGCGCCGACGAAGACCGTCGCCACGACGACGAGGGCGACGGCCGGGACGGCGTAGTTCTCGTTCATACGGAGTTCTCGTTCATACGGAGTTCTCGTTCATACGGACCGGTTCCCGTTCATGCGCCCGTCCCTGTTCCCATTCCCGTTCGTGTTCCCGTTCATGGCTCAGCGGTCCTGGTCCTCGACCAGCCGGACGAAGTCCCGCTCGTTGCGTTCGGCGCGCCGTACGTACCAGCGGGCGAGCAGTACCAGGGGCGTGTAGAGGCCGAAGCCGAGGATCAGCCACTCCAGTCGGTGGGCTTCCGGCATCGCCGCGAAGAGCAGCGGCAGCGGGGCGATGAGCAGCGCGAGGACGGCGAACACGGCGAAGGCGGCGCGGAGTTGGGAGCGCATCAGGGAGCGGACGTAGGTGTGGCCGAGGGTGGTCTGCTCGTCGATCTCGGTACGCGGCCGGTAGTAGCCGGAGCTCCGGCGGGTGCGCCGGGGAGGACCGGTGACGACGACCCGGCGTTCGGAGGGGTCCTGGGGCATGGGTGGGGCTCCGCCCTTCAGCTCGCGGGCCGGCGCATCAGCAGGTCGCGCAGCTCGCGGGCGTGCCGTCGGCTGACCTGGAGTTCCTCGGCGCCGACCAGGACGCTCACGGTGCCCGCGTCGAGGCGGAGTTCGCCGATGTGGCGCAGGGCGACGAGATGGCGGCGGTGGATGCGCACGAACCCGCGGGCCCGCCAGCGCTCCTCCAGGGTGGAGAGCGGGATGCGTACGAGGTGGCTGCCCCGGTCGGTGTGCAGACGGGCGTAGTCGCCCTGGGCCTCGACGTGGGTGATGTCGTCGACGGCGACGAAGCGGGTCACTCCGCCGAGTTCGACGGGTATGTGGTCGGGGTCGGGTTCGTGCACGGGTATGGGCGCGGGGACGGGCGGGGCGCCGGTCCGCAGTTCGGCGGCCCGGCGGACGGCCTCGGCCAGGCGTTCCTTGCGTACGGGTTTCAGTACGTAGTCCACGGCCTTGAGGTCGAACGCCTGGACGGCGAAGTCCTCGTGGGCGGTGACGAACACGACGAGCGGCGGCTCGGCGAACCCGGTCAGGAGCCGGGCCAGGTCGAGGCCGTCGAGACCGGGCATGTGGATGTCGAGGAACACCACGTCGATGGCCTCGGGTCCGCCGGGCCCCGATTCCAGGGCCCGATTGATGCGCCGCAGGGCCTCGGTGGCGTCACCGGCGCCCTCCGCGCTCCCGATCCGTGGATCCGCGTGCAGCAGATACAGCAACTCCTCCAGGGAGGGGCGTTCGTCGTCGACGGCGAGGGCGCGCAGCATGAAGGTGGAGTGTAGGTGGGATTCGTACCTGTGCCCATGCGCCGGGCGCGCAAGCCGCCGACACGCGCGGTGCCCGCCGGTCGCTGGATACAGTGCCCGGATGAACAGCAGGCCGGCGCCTTTCGACGAGCTGGACCGGAAGATCATCACCACTCTGATGGCGAACGCCCGTACGAGCTTCGCCGAGATCGGCGCGGCGGTCGGGCTGTCGGCCACGGCGGTGAAGCGGCGGGTGGACCGGCTGCGTGAGACGGGTGTGATCACCGGGTTCACGGCGACGGTGGAGCCGTCTGCGCTCGGCTGGCGCACGGAGGCGTACGTCGAGGTGTACTGCGAGGGCGCGGCGCCGCCGCGGCGGCTGGCGGAGGTCGTGCGCAACCATCCGGAGATCACGGCGGCGATGACGGTGACGGGTGGCGCGGACGCCCTGCTGCATGTGCGGGCCACGGATGTGGGGCACTTCGAGAACGTGCTGGAACGCATCCGCAGGGAGCCGTTCATCCGGAAGACCGTCAGCTACATGGTGCTGTCCCATCTCCTCCCGGAAAGCCCGGAGGCGGGCGCCACCCACCCCGCTCCGAACACCACTTCGGGAAACGCATCAGACCTGCGCTGAGGTGGCCAAAGACGCAGGATTCCTGCGCGGACACGCAATCGTTGTCGCTTGTCGGGCGCAGGGCTCAGTTCCTACCGTGGTGTGCATCCCACTGGAACATTGCAGGAAGCGGAGGAACCCCTCTGTGCCCGAAAGCCGTGTGCCGCGCCCCCGGCGCTTTCTCGTCTGTGAACCCAGACATTTCGCCGTGCAGTACGCGATCAACCCCTGGATGAACCCCGACACCAGGGTGGACGTGGATCTGGCCCAGGAGCAGTGGCGCTCCCTGATCAGCGCCTACCGCGCCCATGGCCACACCGTGGACACCGTGGAACCGGTCGCCGGCCTGCCCGACATGGTGTTCGCCGCGAACTCGGCGGTCGTCGTCGACGGCCGTGTCTTCGGCTCCTCCTTCCACTCCCCCGAGCGCCGCCCCGAGTCGACCGCCTACGAGACGTGGTTCAAGTCGGCGGGCTTCGACGTGTACCGCCCCGAGTCGGTGTGCGAGGGCGAGGGCGACCTGGTCCCGGCCGGCCGCTGGATCCTGGCGGGCACGGGCTTCCGTACGACCCGCGAGGCCCATCACGAGGTGCAGGAGTACTTCGGTGTCCCGGTGATCGGCCTCAAGCTGACGGACCCGTACTTCTACCACCTGGACACGGCACTGTTCGTCCTCGACGAGGGCGACGACAGCCACGACGGGAACATCGCGTACTACCCGGACGCGTTCTCGCCGGGCAGCCGCGAGGTGCTGGCGCGGCTGTACCCGGACGCGGTCGTCGCGACCCGCGAGGACGCGATGACGTTCGGGCTGAACTCGGTCTCGGACGGCCACCGCGTCTTCATCGACCCGGGCGCCACGGCCCTCGCCGCAGAACTGACGCGCCACGGCTACCTTCCCGTCCCCGTCGACCTGTCGGAGTTCCGCAAGGCCGGCGGCGGCATCAAGTGCTGCACACAGGAGATCCGCTCATGACCGCACCGACGAGCACAGACACGGGCACGCACACCTCCGCCGAGCTGATCCGCGCCGAGGAACCGGTCCTCGCGCACAACTACCACCCGCTTCCCGTGGTCGTGGCACGCGCGCAGGGCGCCTGGGTCGAGGACGTCGAGGGCCGCCGCTACCTGGACATGCTGGCCGGCTACTCGGCCCTCAACTTCGGCCACCGTCACCCGGCGCTGATCGAGGCGGCCCACCGCCAGCTGGACCGCCTCACCCTCACCTCCCGTGCCTTCCACAACGACCGTCTCGCCCGGTTCGCCACCTCCCTGGCCGAGTTGACCGGCCAGGAGATGGTCCTGCCGATGAACACCGGCGCGGAGGCCGTCGAGAGCGCCATCAAGGTGGCCCGCAAATGGGCGTACGACGTGAAGGGCGTCCCCGCCGACCGGGCGACGATCGTGGTGGCGGCGGACAACTTCCACGGCCGTACGACGACGATCGTCAGCTTCTCGACCGACGAGACGGCCCGGGCGGGCTTCGGCCCGTTCACCCCGGGCTTCCGGATCATGCCCTACAACGACCTGGCGGCGCTGGAGGAGGCGATCGACGAGACGACGGCGGCGGTCCTCCTTGAGCCCATCCAGGGCGAGGCGGGCGTCCTGATCCCGGACGACGGCTATCTGACCGGCGTCCGCGAACTGACACGCCGCAAGGGCTGCCTGTTCGTCGCGGACGAGATCCAGTCGGGCCTGGGCCGCACCGGCCGCACGCTGGCGGTGGACCACGAGGGCGTCGTGCCCGACATGGTGCTCCTCGGCAAGGCCCTGGGCGGCGGCATCGTGCCGGTGTCGGCGGTCGTCGCACGCCGGGACGTCCTCGGGGTGCTGCGGCCCGGCGAACACGGCTCGACGTTCGGCGGCAACCCGCTGGCCGCGGCGGTCGGCCAGGCCGTGGTCGAGCTGCTGGAGACCGGCGAATTCCAGCGCAGGGCGGCCGAGTTGGGCGTCGTCCTGCGCGCCGGACTGACCGGCCTGGTCGGCAAGGGCGTCGTCGGCTTCCGGTCGCGGGGGCTGTGGGCGGGGGTCGACGTCGACCCGGCCATCGGGACCGGACGGGAGATCAGCGAGCGCCTGATGCGGAAGGGCATTCTGGTCAAGGACACCCACGGATCGACCATCCGGCTGGCACCGCCGCTGACGGTCACCGGGGAGGAACTGGAGACGGCTCTCGGTGTTCTGGAGGAGGTACTGACGCAGGGGGCCTGATACAGGCCAAGTGACGACAGAGCGTGACACCCGAAGGGTGACGTCCGACGACGGCCGCGCCTAGACTGATCGCCTTCAGGGGAACAGAGGAGCGCCGGAGTGTTCTATTACGTGCTCAAGTACGTGTTGCTCGGTCCACTGCTGAGACTTGTCTTCAGGCCCCGGATCGAAGGGCTTGAGCACGTACCGTCGTCGGGCGCCGCGATCGTGGCCGGCAATCATCTGTCGTTCTCGGACCACTTCCTGATGCCCGCGATCCTCAAGCGCCGCATCACCTTCCTCGCGAAGGCCGAGTACTTCACGGGGCCGGGGGTCAAGGGGCGGCTGACCGCCTACTTCTTCCGCAGTGCCGGGCAGATTCCGGTGGACAGGTCCGGCAAGGAGGCGGGGCAGGCAGCGATCCGTGAAGGGCTGGGGGTGCTGCGGAAGGACGAGCTGCTCGGTATCTATCCGGAGGGCACCCGGTCGCACGACGGAAGGCTGTACAAGGGCAAGGTCGGGGTCGCCGTCATGGCTCTCAAGGCCCAGGTGCCCGTCATTCCCTGCGCGATGATCGGCACCTTCGAGGCGCAGCCGCCGGGCAAGGTCATCCCGAACGTCCATCCGGTGGCGATCCGCTTCGGCAAGCCCCTCGACTTCTCCCGCTACCTCGGGATGGAGGACGAGAAGGCGGTGCTGCGGGCCATCACCGACGAGATCATGTACGCCATCCTCGACCTCTCCGGGCAGGAGTACGTCGACCAGTACGCGGCCGTCGCCAAGAAGGAGGAGGCCGAGCGGAAGGCCGCCGAGAAGAAGGCGGACAAGGAGCGGCGGGAGCGCAAGTTCCCGCGCATGCCGCTCAGTTGACCGTGCCTTCACGGCCCGCGGTTGACGTGTGTCGTCGGCCGGCGCGGGCGATCTGCTGACGGCAGATCCGCAGCGGTCCGGTCGGCGGCGGCGGATACCGTCACTCCATGAGACGAGCTGTGGTGATCGGGGCGACCGGGCAGATCGGGCGGGTGGCCGTGGGGGCGCTCGCCCGCGACGGGTGGGAGGTGACCGCCGTCTCGCGGGGCGGCGGCCGGGACGGGACCTGGCCGGACGAGGTGCGGGTCACGGCAGCGGACCGGGCCGACGACACGGCGCTCGCGGCTGCCGTGGGCGACGGGTGCGACGTCCTGGTGGACATGGTGGCCTACGGGCCCGAGCACGCCCGGCAGCTGGCCGGTCTCGCCGGGCGGGTCGGGTCGGCGGTGGTGATCTCCAGCGTGTCCGTGTACGAGGACGACAAGGGTCGGAACTTCGACACGCAGGAGGAGCCCGACGGCTTCCCCCGGTACCCGGTGCCGATCCCCGAGGACCAGCGCACGGTCCGGCCGGGCGAGAGTTCGTACAGCACCCGGAAGGCGGGCCTCGAACACGAACTCCTCGCCGTCGGCGACCAGCTGCCGGCCACGCTGCTGCGGGCGGGCGCGATCCACGGGCCGTACTGCCGCACTCCGCGCGAGCTGTACTTCGTCAAGCGCAACCTGGACGGGCGGCGTCGGCGGGTCCTCGCGTACGGCGGCGGGAGCCGATTCCATCCGGCGGGCGTGCACAACATCGCCGAGCTGATCCGGCTGGCCGCCGCGCGGCCGGGTGCCCGGGTACTGAACGCCGTCGATCCCGAGGCGCCCACGGTGGTGGAGATCGCCGGGGCGATCGACGCCGTGATGGGGGTCGAGGTCGAGAACGTCCTGGTGGACGGTCCGCCCCCGGTACCCGGCGTGGGCGACACCCCGTGGTCGACCCCGGTGCCCGTGGTGTGCGACATGTCCGCCGCCGAACGGGAGTTGGGCTACCGGCCCGTCGTCACGTACGCGGAGAGCCTGCCGGAGACCGTCGCCTGGATCGAGGGGCGGCTGGCCGGGCGGGACTGGCGGGAGGCGTATCCCAAGATGTACGAGACGTACGGCGACCTCTTCGACTACGCGGCGGAGGACGCCTGGCCCGCGTGACGGGAAGGGGCGGCCGGAGAATTCTCCGGCCGCCCCTCACCTCGTACCACGACCGACCGCTACGAGCTGCGGCTGCGGTTACGGCTTCGGTGTGGCGTGCGGGGTGCAGGTCACGTCCGCCGCGTCCACCTTGCCGGTGAGCAGGTAGGTGTCGACCCGGGCGTTGATGCACGGGTTGACGAGCCCGGTCACGCCGTGGGAGCCCGCGTCCTTCTCGGTGATCAGACGGGAACCCTTGAAGCGCTTGTGCAGTTCGACGCCGCCCTCGTACGGGGTGGCCGCGTCACGCTCGGACTGCACGATCAGCACCGGCGGCAGGCCCTTGCCGGACTTCACGTTCACCGGGGTCTGCTGCTTGACCGGCCAGGTCGCGCACGGCAGGTTCATCCAGGCGTTGGCCCAGGTCAGGAACGGGTAGTCCTTGTGCAGCCGGGTATTGTCGCGGTCCCACTTCTTCCAGCTGGTGGGCCACTTGGCGTCGGTGCACTCGACGGCCGTGTAGACGGCGTTGCCGTTCTCGGAGGTCGCGTTGCCCGCGGTGTCCGTGAGGTCGGGGGCCGCCGCGTCGACGAGCGCCTGGGTGTCACCCGCGAAGTACTTGCTGAACACGGTGGCGACCGGAATCCACGACGAGTCGTAGTACGGGGCGCCCTGGAAGAATCCGATCAGTTCGGCCGGTCCGACGAGCCCGCCGATCGGGTTCTTCTTCGCGGTGGCCCGCAACTCCAGCCACTTCGCCTGCACCTGGGCCCGCGTGGTACCGAGGTGGAAGACGGCGTCGTTCTTGGCGACCCAGTCCTGCCAGTCGTTCCAGCGCATCTCGAAGGCGACGTCCTGGTCGAGGTTTGCCTCGTACCAGATCTTCTCGCGCGACGGGTTGACGACGCTGTCGGCGATCATGCGGCGGACGTGCCCCGGGTAGAGCGTGCCGTAGACGGCCGCGATGTACGTCCCGTACGACACTCCGAGGAAGTTGAGCTTCTTCTCCCCCAGCGCGGCACGGATGACGTCCAGGTCGCGCACGGTGTTCGGCGTGGTCATGTACGGCAGCATCTCGCCGCTGCGCTCGTAGCAGCCCTCGGCGTACTCGCGGGCCGACTTGCGCTGGGCGCGCTTGTCCGCCTCCGAGTCCGGCACCGGGTCGGGCTTCGGGGCCTTCACGAACTCCTGCGGGTCGACACAGGAGATGGGCGCCGAGTGGCCGACTCCGCGCGGGTCGAAGCCCACGAAGTCGTACGCCTTCGACACGTTGGTCCACAGCGGGTTCTTCGTCGTGACCCGGCGCGGGAAGCGCAGCCCGGAGCCGCCCGGCCCACCCGGGTTGTAGACGAGCGCGCCCTGCCGCTCGTCCTGTGTCCCCGTGCTGCCGATTCGGTCGACGGCGAGCTTGATCTGCTTGCCGTACGGCTTCGCGTAGTCGAGCGGCACCGTGACCCAGCCGCACTGGATCGGCTTCTCCAGGCCCCAGTCGGCCGCGCAGTCCTGCCAGTCGATGCCCGCCTTCGCGGCCCGTGCGGCGGCGACGGCCGCGCCGCGCGTCTCACGGTCCTGGCCGTGGCGGGCGTCCGCGCTGGCCGATGGCGCCGCGACGGCGCCGGCTATCAGGGTCGCCGTGACAAGTGCTCCGGCTGAACCGAGCGCGGCGGCTCGTTTCGTCGGTCGCGTGCCTCTCAAGTGGGACCTCCCCGTACGTAGTTGCTCTCGGTCGGTGACGGGCCCGATCCTCGCCGCTGTGCAGGACCTGTGAACAGGGGGTGGACGGCGTTCTTTACCAATCCGATAAACGGTGAAGAGAGTTACGCTCAGCGGACATTCAGTGCGGTGTGTGGATTTGGCGTGACCGGCGGACGTGCCGGACCTGCCGGGCGATCAGCCGATACGGGACGGTTCCAGGGCCGCCAGCGCCTCGTCCAGCACCCGGCGCAGCCGCAGCGCGTCGGGCGCGACCGCGGTCACCAGCGCGGCGGGCCCGGCGAGCGGCATGAGCGCGGCACCCTCCCCCAACAGCCGGGACTCGATCGGCGCGTCCGCGAACTCCGGCCGTACGACGACGAGTTGACCGAGGGCGCGATGTCCTGCCAGTACGGCGGGCCCGTCCCAGCCGCCCGGCGCTCCGGGACCGCAGGACAGCTCCTGGTCGAGGAGGACGCGCCCCCCGACCCGCACCGTGAGCCGGCTGCCGAGCCGTCCGGGTTCCTCACCGGAGCGCCCGAGCACCTGCTCCTCACGGAACACGAGCCGGGCGCCCGGCGCGAGGTCGACACGCGTGGCGACGTACAGCTCGCTGCCCTGGGCGCAGATCAACTGCTCGGGCAGCCAGCGGAGTTCACCGCCGTCGGCGACAGCGATCCGGACGTCGTAGCGGGCCTCGCCCTTCGCCTGGCCCGGCAGCGCGATGGTGGCCGCGGCGGACGCCAGATGCAGCCGGGCGCCCTGAGCCACCTCCGCCTCGACGGTGAAGTGGTCACCACCGAGGGGGCCGCTCATGGCGCCGACCAGCATGACGCGGGCCTCGTCGCCGTGTGCGCGGATACGGCGCAGTGCCAGCGGGCCGTCACCGTCGAGCACCGGCAGGGCGGTACCGCCCCGGCCGTCCGCCCGGGCGACGATCCGGGCGGTGGCCCGTACGCCGGTGGTCATGCCGTCCACGCCGCGAGCTGCGCCCGCACCCACGCGGCGACGTCCCCGACCCCGGCCTCGCTGCGCAGCGACTGGAAGACGACGGGCATCTCCCCGCGCGCCGTCTTCGCGTCGGCGGCCATCCGGGCGAGGTCGGAGCCGACGTACGGCGCGAGGTCGGTCTTGTTGACGACGAGCAGGTCGGCGGTGGTGACGCCAGGACCGCCCTTGCGCGGGATGTCGTCGCCGCCCGCGACGTCGATGACGAAGATCTGCGCGTCGACGAGGCCCTTGGAGAAGGTGGCGGTCAGGTTGTCGCCGCCGGACTCGACGAGCACGATGTCGAGCGGCCCGACCTCGTCCTCCAGGTCCTCGACGGCTTCGAGGTTGGCGGAGATGTCGTCGCGGATCGCGGTGTGCGGGCAGGCGCCCGTCTCGACGGCGGTGATGCGCTCGGGCGGCAGCACGGCCTCGCGCAGCAGGAACTCGGCGTCCTCGCGGGTGTAGATGTCGTTCGTGACGACCGCGAGGGACAGTTCTTCGCGCAGGGCGCGGCACAGGGCGGCGACGGTGGCGGTCTTCCCGGACCCCACGGGCCCGCCGAGGCCGATACGGAGGGCGCGGCGAGCGCCGTCGGGACGGTGCGCGTCCGCGCTCACGACTGCGCCGGCCTGGGCGTGGGAGTGGTCGAGGTGCATGAGATACGGCTCCGATTCCTGGTCTCTGTGTGCTGTGGCGTACCCGAGGCGACTGCTCGGTCCCTTCTTCGCCCCCCGCCGCCCCTACCCGTCCCGTTCCTGGGGGCTGCCGCCCCCAGACCCCCGCTTTCGGCCCTGAAGAGGCCTCGTCCTCAAACGCCGGACAGGCTGAAATCCAGCCCCTCCGGCGTTTGAGGAGCGGAAGTTCGGGGGCAGCGCCCCCGATACGGGACGGGTAGGGACGGCGGGGGCGAGAAACCCTTACGACGCGAACAACCGCACCGCCCACCCCGCATGCCCCTCGGCACTCACCTCCAGCATCGGCGCAGAAGCCGCCGGCAACGCGTCCACCTCACCCCCGGCCGCCGCCTCCACCGCCCGGTCCACCACACGATCCAACTCCGGCGCCAACCGCGCCAGCACCCCCGTCGCATCGAACGGATCAAGGCTCAGCAACCGCACAACCGCCGTCGCAGGCCCGCTGACGCACTCGTACACCGAGCAGTACGCCGCGTCCTCCGGCCCCAGCCCCGCCGCCCGCGCAGCGAGCCCCAGGACCACCGGCTGATGCGCCCCCTTGGGGAACTCCCGTGCCAGTGCGTCGAGTTCGGCCGACGGCCAGGTCGCCCGCGCGGCTCGCGTCAACTGCCGCCCCAGCTTCCGTGCGGCGGCGCGCAACGCCGGTGACGGCGTCCGCGCGTCCGCCGCGCTGTCGAGCGCGACCGGATCGACGCCACCGGCCGCAGCGGCGGCCAGCGCCGCCGACACCAGCCCCGTCGTGTGCAACCGGCCCCGGCAGAACTCCTCCAGGCTCGCGGCCCCGGTGACACGCCCCGCCTTGACGGCTGCCTCGGCCCCGCCGGAGTGCGCGTGCCCTCCGGCGGGAAAACGGCCGTCGGCCAGGACGAGCAGTGCTGCCCTGCTCATCGGAACCTCCCCATCAGTTCCTCCTCATCAGAAGAGGAAGTACCGCTGCGCCATGGGCAGTTCGGCGGCCGGAGTGGCCTCGACCAGCTCCCCGTCGATGTGCACGGCGAAGCTGTCGGGGTTGATCCGTACGTCCGGTCGCGCGTCGTTCTCCCGCATGTCGGCCTTGGTCACCGCACGCGTCGACTCGATCGCGACGAACCGCTTGCCGAGCCTGAGCCGTTCGGGCAGCCCGTCCTCGATCGCCAACTGGGCGACGAAGTTGAACGAGTTGGACGCCGGTGCGCGCCCGATCGCCCCGAACATCGGCCGGGGCAGGATCGGCTGCGGGGTCGGGATCGAGGCGTTCGCGTCGCCCATCTGCGCGTACGCGATCTGCCCGCCCTTGATGACGAGATGCGGCTTGACCCCGAAGAAGGCGGGTTCCCAGAGGACCAGGTCGGCGAGCTTGCCCTTCTCCACGGAGCCGATCTCCCGCGCGAGGCCCTGTGCGAGGGCCGGGTTGATCGTGTACTTGGCGACATAGCGACGTACTCGATGGTTGTCGGCGCCGCCGTCGCCCGGCAGGGCTCCCCGGCGCCGCTTCATCACATGGGCCGTCTGCCAGGTCCGCATGATGACCTCGCCGACCCGGCCCATGGCCTGCGCGTCGGACGAGATGATGGAGATCGCGCCGAGGTCGTGAAGGATGTCCTCCGCACCGATCGTCGACGGCCGGATCCGGGACTCGGCGAACGCCAGGTCCTCCGGCACCGCCGGGTTCAGATGGTGGCAGACCATCAGCATGTCGAGGTGTTCGTCGGCGGTGTTGACGGTGTACGGCCGCGTCGGGTTGGTCGAACTCGGCAGGACGTGCGGCTCGGAGACCACCGACATGATGTCCGGCGCGTGCCCGCCTCCCGCACCCTCGGTGTGGTACGCGTGGATGCCGCGGCCGGCGATGGCCGCGAGCGTGTCAGCGACGAAGCCGGCCTCGTTGAGGGTGTCCGTGTGGATGGCGACCTGGATGCCCGTGCGGTCGGCGACGGTCAGGGCCGCGTCGATGGCGGCCGGGGTCGAGCCCCAGTCCTCGTGGATCTTCAGGCCGAGGGCGCCGCCGCGGATCTGGGACAGCATCGCGTCGTGCGAGACGGTGTTGCCCTTGCCGAGCAGGCCGAAGTTGAGCGGGTACTGCTCCATCGCCTCCAGCATCCGGGCGAGGTGCCAGGGGCCGGGGGTGACCGTCGTCGCCTTGGAGCCCTCGGCCGGGCCGGTACCGCCGCCGACGAGCGTCGTGACCCCGGACGCGAGCGCCTCGTCGGCGATCTGCGGGCAGATCAGGTGGACGTGCGCGTCGATGGCGCCCGCCGTCACGATCCGGCCGTTGCCCGCGATGATCTCGGTCTCCGGACCGATGACCAGGTCGGGGTGGATCCCGTCCATCGTGTCGGGGTTGCCCGCCTTGCCGATGCCGGTGATCCGGCCGTCGCGGATGCCGATGTCGGCCTTGACGATGCCCCAGTGGTCGACGATCACCGCACCTGTGATGACCGTGTCCGGGGTGCCGTCTGCGCGCGTAGCGCGGGCCTGGCCCATGGATTCACGGATGACCTTGCCGCCGCCGAACACCGCCTCGTCACCGGCGAGTCCGGGGCCGCCGCTGCGGTCCTCCTCGATCTCGATCAGCAGGTCGGTGTCGGCGAGCCGGATGCGGTCGCCGGTGGTGGGGCCGAACAGGTCGGCGTACGCGGCACGCGAGATCTCAGGCATCGAGGGCACCTCCGGTCTCCCCGCGCAGTCCGGGCACGATGCGCGCGCCGGCGAGCGGAACGAGTTCTACGTCGACGGGGATCCCGGGTTCGAAGCGCACGGCGGTGCCGGCGGCGATGTTGAGCCGCTTGCCGCACGCTGCGGCGCGGTCGAACTCCAGGCCCGGGTTGGCCTCGGCGAAATGGTAGTGGGAGCCGACCTGGACGGGCCGGTCGGCGGCGTTCAGCACGGTCATGGACGTGACCTCGCGGCCCTCGTTGTACACGACGGGCCCGTCGGCGAACAGGATCTCTCCGGGAATCACGGCAGCCCCTCCCCTCAGACGATCGGGTCGTGGACGGTGACGAGCTTGGTGCCGTCCGGGAAGGTCGCCTCGACCTGGACGTCGTGGATCATCTCGGGGATGCCCTCCATGACGTCCTCCCTGGTCAGCAGCTTCCGTCCGGAGGACATCAGCTCGGCGACCGTACGTCCGTCACGGGCGCCCTCAAGGATGTGCGAGGTGATCAGCGCGACCGCCTCGGGATGGTTCAGCCTGAGCCCGCGGGCCCGGCGCTTCTCGGCCACGTCCGCCGCCACATGGATCAGCAGCCTCTCCTGCTCGTGCGGGGTCAGTTGCACGGCTTCCCACCTCACATCCTCGCTCCGGACCGTGCGGGGTCCGGTTGCCCGATGCCACCAAAACCGCTGGTGGCGAGATGGGCACGCTAGTTGGCCGGGGTTTCAAGGACGTTAACCGGCCTGTGACCCACCCGGGTCACACGGAGCGGGCCCGCCCAAGCTCATCAGACCGCGCAGACCGTCCTGAAGCACTTCCACCGGCGCGTTGCCGAAGAGGGCCATCTGCGCGACGAATCCCTGGGCCGCGGCGATCATGGTCCGCGCGACGCTCTCGGCCGGTACGTCGGCCCGCATCATGCCGGTCTCCTGATAGCGCTCGACCAGCCGCACCCAGGCCTCCCGGACCTTGGCGTAGCCCTCGTCGAGCACCTTCGACAGTTCGTCGTCGCGCAGCGTCTCGGCCCACACCTGGACGATCAGGCGGGGGAAGACGGCCACCCCCTCGTGCGCCAGCCCGGGGCGCAGGCCCAGCATCCTGCCCATCACCTCGCCCAGGATCACGTCCGGCGCCGGAGGCGGGCTCTGCTCTCCCGCCGCCTCGAAGGCGTTCCCGACCTCCTCCAGCACCTCGGTGACGATGGCGGCGATCAGCTCCTCCTTGCCACTGAAGTAGCGGTAGACGGCACCGGCGGAGAGGTCGACCTCCTTGAGCACGTCCTGCATCGACGTGGCGTGGAAGCCGTTGCGGGCGAAGCAGAGTGCCGCCCCGTCGAGGATCTGACGGCGTCGGGCGTCGAGGTGTTCCTGGGATACGCGGGCCATGCCCCACAAAGTAAAACGAACATTCCTTCTTGACAAGGCAGGCCGCCCACGGGACGGTGGTGACACCCCTAAAACGAACGATCCTTCTTTTTAGATTCGAGGGAAGCCATGCCCACCACGTCCGCCGCGAGCGCCCAGGGGCACCACCGCCACATGATCGCCGTCATCGTCCTGGTCCCCGCCCTGGTCGCGCTGGCGCTCTGGGCCTTCGCCTGGCCCGCCGCCCGCACCGCCCCCCGCGACCTGCCGCTCGGCGTGGCGGGCCCGGCCACCGCGGTGACACAGGTCGAACGGCAGCTGTCCGCCCACGAGGGCGCCTTCGAGATCCACCGCTACGCCGACGAGGCCGCCGCCCGGGCCGCCATCGAGAACCGGACCGTATACGGTGCCGTGGTCGTCACCGCCCAGGGCCCCGAGCTGCTCACCGCGTCGGCCGCGAGTCCCGTCGTCGCCCAGCTCCTCCAGCAGGCGGTGACCGAACAGACGGCGCGGTCCGGCGGATCCGACGCCCGGGCAAGGACCGTCGACGTGGTCCCCGCCGCCGCGAACGACCCTCGCGGCGCCGCCTTCGGCGCGAGCGTGCTGCCGCTGGCACTCGCCGGTGTGGCCGCCGGTGCCGTGGTCACCCTGCTCGGTCTGCGCGGAGTGCGGGCGGCCGGCGCGCTGCTCGCCGCCGCCGCGCTGGTCGGCGTCGTCGCCACCTCGCTCGCGCACAGCTGGCTCGGCGTGCTCACCGGCGACTGGTGGGCCGAGGCAGCCGCACTGGGGCTGACGACGCTGGCCGTGAGCGGCGCGGTCGCCGGACTCGCCGCGCTGCTGGGCACCGCGGGAATCGGCGTCGGCGGTCTGACCGTGGTCCTGCTCGGCAACCCGTTCTCCGGCGCTTCCAGCGCCCCGCAGCTGCTGCCCGACCCGGTCGGCACGATCGGCCAGTGGCTGCCGCCGGGCGCGGGCGCCTCCCTGCTCCGCTCGGTGTCGTTCTTCGACGGCGCGGCGGCCCTGGGGCCCGCCCTGACCCTGACCTGGTGGGCGGCGCTCGGCCTCGGCGCGGTACTGCTGGGCAGCGCGCTCAAGCGCCGCAGGGAGGACGGGAAAGGTGAGCCGGTGGGGGCAGCCACCGAGCGGGAGCCCGCTCTGCTGACCTGACCGCCGCCCGCGCCGGAAGCGGGCCCGGGCCCGGCCGGGTGCTCCCGCCGCACCGGATGGGGACACCCGGCCTTCTCGTGCCGCGCACCCTCGCCGGCCGGTCCGTCCGTCGGCTCAGCGCGCTCCGGACCCGCGATGCTCCGCCGCGATGCCGAACCTCTGCCGTTCGACGGGCGCGGCGGCGACCTCCCTGACACTGGAGACCGCGCTGACGACCTGTTCCTCCGCCGCGTCCAGTTCGTCGAGGCGCTCCAGGTCGGCCGCGGAGACCAGGGCGACGAGGGGCTTGCCGTGCCGCGTCACGACGACGCGCTCACCGCCGTACACCACCTTGTTGATCAGGTCGGCGAGTTCAGCCCTGGCTTGCGTCACCGGAATCTCGTAGGCCATGTGTTCCAGCCTAGAGCCTGCCCGGCGCATCGGGCCGCGGACGTCGGGCCGATCGGCGCCCGGTTCCCGGTCGGCGCCCGTACGTCCCCGGGCCCGGCGCCTCGGCGCGGAACCGCCACTCACCTCACCCTCGTCGCCGGACCGGCCGAGGCCCCGCCCACCCGGCCTCCACCCGAAGACGGCCCGGAATCCCCGTGGAACAGCCCGCTCCCCGGGGTTTTCGCCGTCAGCGAGCACCTCGCGGATCCCTCGCGCCAGCCTCTGTACGTCCTGTACATTTCTTACGGAAGCCACCGAGGAGGCGCGCGCCATGAAGGACACCGACGACCCGTCAGCCCGCTACGTCCTGCCCGAGTTCACCGAACGCACCAGCGCCGGGAGCCGGACACTCGATCCGTACTCGAAGCTCCTGGAGGAACGGATCGTCTTTCTCGGGACTCCGGTCGACGACACCTCGGCGAACGACGTGATGGCCCAGTTCATGCACCTCGAATACCTGGCACCCGACCGCGACATCTCGCTCTACATCAACTCCCCCGGCGGCTCGTTCAGCGCGATGACGGCGATCTACGACACGATGCAGTACGTCACCTGCGAGGTGGAGACGATCTGTCTGGGGCAGGCGGCCTCCGCCGCGGCGGTGCTGCTGGCGGCGGGTACGCCGGGCAAGCGCAGCGCGCTGCCGGGGGCCCGGGTGCTCATCCACCAGCCCTCGCTGGCCGAGCCGGTCCACGGGCAGGCGAGCGATCTCGCCATTCAGGCCCGGGAGTTGGGCCGGGTCCGTAACCTGCTGGAAGAACTGCTCGTACGGCACACCGGACAGAGCCCGGCGCAGGTCGCCGCCGACATCGAGCGGGACAAGATCCTCGATGCCCGAGCCGCCCTGGCGTACGGCCTGGTGGACCGGATCGTGCCCAGCCGCAAGTCGTCGTCCCCCGCCCCCGGCACGAGGTGAGCCGCCGATGCTTCCGCCCGAACTGCCTCCGCTGCCCGCCCTGACGCGCGCGGAGGGCGAGTTGATCGACCGTTACCTCGAAGTCGCCGATCTGCTCGGCCGTATCAACCCGGCCTACCACGGCGACACGTACCGCGGGCTGCGGGCCGCGCAGGCGCTGGTCGCCAAGGCGGTGGCGCTGCGGGACGCGCTGGAGCTGATGCATCAGCGGGGCGAGGCCGAGGTGCACGCCCATACGCTGGCGCGTGCGCTGCGCGTCCTCGACGGGGAGCGCCGCACGGCGCGCGTCACCGTTCCGCGTGAGCCCGCCAGTTGACCCGTCCGGGCGGCGGACGCGTGCCGGGCGGACCCGTGTGCGGCGGCGCCCGGGTGTCCGGAACGCGGCGGGAAGTGACTGCACCCCATCCCCCGTTTGGAGTAGTCGCCGGTCCCCCGAGCGGCCCGTTCGGCTTGCGCGACGCGCGTAGTTCGTGACCGAAACGAGACCGCTCAAGCGCTGGTCCGAGGGTGCGCGACCCCCTCGAAAGTCGTCCGGGAGTAAGGGTGTCCACCCGAATGGGTCAGCGGTGAGTAACACCACAAAGCCCCGATTCCATTGGGATTTTCCTACTTCCATGAGCCAAGATCCCTTCCTGACGACAAGCCCCCGCCACAAGCGGCGGGGCGATCCGGGCGGACGCCGAGTCCTGCCGCCGCCTGGATGACCGGTCGACAGATGTGCATCGGCAGGAGTGGAGGACCCAAGCACGACGGGTCGCCGGAACGGTCACGCCATGACCGGGCCGAGCAGCCCTTGGGGTGAAGCCGCGTCAGCGGCCGGGCAACTTCGCCAGCCCGAATCCGACAGGTCATCCTTCACAGGCGGCTGACGAAGGGTTGCGCATGTCTGCGCTCAATCGTGTCCCGTCGCTGATGACCCGTGCCGGTACGGCCTCGGCTCTCACCCTCGCCGCCGTCGGCGGCAGCCTGGTGATCCCCGGAGTCGCAACCGAAGCCGCGGCGATCGCCCCGTCGACGAAGGCACTTCAGATCGCGGCTTCGAAGAAGGGTTCGCCCTACAAGTACGGCGCCGCGGGACCGAAGAGGTTCGACTGCTCCGGTCTCACGCAGTATTCGTTCAAGAAGGCGGGCAAGTCCCTGCCTCGTACGGCAGCGGCCCAGTACAACAAGACCAAGCACATAGCCGCCAAGAGCCGCCGGGGCGGAGACCTGGTCTTCTTCCACTCGGGCTCGAACGTCTACCACGTGGGCATCTACGCCGGGAAGGGAAAGATCTGGCACTCCCCGAAGACCGGGGAAGTCGTGAAGCTCCAGAAGATCTGGACGAAGAGCGTCTGGTACGGCCGGGTCAGCTGACCTCCCCGGGGCGGGACGGCGGCCGTAGGCAGGCAGCCGTCCCGGCCCGGGACCCGTCACAGCGGCAGAAGCGACAGCGGTGGCTCCAGCAGGAGCAGCGCGCCGAGGCCCGTCAGCGCGGTGCCGGTGACCGCCTCGACGGCCCGGGCGGCCCGCGGCCGGCGCAGCCACCGGCCGAGCCGGTCCACCAGGAGCGCCACCGCAGGGAACCACACCAGGGCAAGCGCCACGATGATCAGCGCGAGCAGCAGCGTCCGGGGCAGCGCGGGAGCGCCCGCCGGCACGAACTGCGGCAGCAGACTCAGAAACGTGATGGGCGCCTTCGGATTGAGCGCGTTGGTGACGAATCCCTGCCGCCACGGACGTACGGCGGTCCGCGCCTCCTCGGCCACCGCCGCCCGAGGCCCGCGCAGCGACCACAGCGTCCGCGCCCCGAGGTACAACACGTAGGCCCCGCCCAGCAGTTGCAGTGCCCTGAAGAGCGCGGGCACCGCCGTGAGCACGGCTGCGACACCGGCGACGGCCAGCGCGGTGTGCAGGAGCAGCCCGCCGGTGATCCCCAGCGCGCAGGCGACCCCGGCCCGCCGGGAGACGAGGGCGTTGCGCACGACGACGGTGAAGTCGGCGCCCGGCATGGCGACCATGCCCGCGGCGACCCCGGTGAAGGCGATGAGCTGTGCGTCCATGGCGTCCAGCGTGCCCGGGGCAGGCCTTCAACAGGTATGTCGAATAACCTGGGTCTGCCTTAAGCAACCGTTAAGCCTCGATCATGGCCTCCCGTCCCGTTACCTGGAGCAGCCGGATGTACGACCCCACACGCCTCGCCGCTCTCGTGGCGGTCGCGGAGGCCGGGTCCATCACCCGCGCCGCCGAGCGCCTCGGCTACACGCCGCCCGCGCTCTCGCAGCAACTCGCCAAGCTGGAGCGGGAGACGGGCACCGCCCTGCTCGTACGGCATCACCGGGGCGCCCGGCTCACACCCGCGGGCGAGCTGCTGACGGCGCGCGCCCGCCGGGTGCTGGACGAGCTGGACCGCGCCCGGCACGAACTGGCCCGGCTCACCGGCCTGTCGGGCGGCGCGCTGCGGCTGGGCACCTTCCAGACGGCCGGTATCCAGCTGCTGCCGCCGGTACTGAGCGCGTTCCGCCGGGCCCATCCGGACGTGGAGCTGTCGGTCGCGGACTACGAACCGCCCGCCGGGGTGGCAGCCGTGGCCGCCGGGGAGGTCGATCTCGCGCTCACGCACACCTACGAACCGGCCGTACCCGCGCCGCTGCCCGCGTCGGTCACCGCCGAACCGGTCCTCGTCGAGGAGTTGGTCCTGGTGACCGCGCCCGGCCATGTGCTGGCGGGTGACACGTCACGGCTGCCCCTGGCCGGGCTGGCGGGCCAGCCGCTGATCAGCATGGCGCCGGACCATCCGCCCCGCCAGGGCGTGGAGGCGGCCCTCGCCCGGGCCGGTGCCACCCCGTCGGTGCTGGTGGCGACACCGGGGTACGCCCTGGTGTGCGCGCTGGTCAGCGCGGGGCTCGGGGTCGCGGTCGTACCGGAGATGGTCGCGCGCACGGCGGTCACACCGGTCGGGACCCGGCTGCTGGAACCGGGCGACCTCCGCCGGACGATCTCGGTCGTCCGACGCACCGGCGAGAGCGCGCCCGCGGCGGACGCCTTCCGCGCCCTGCTGCGGGGCGCGTTCGGCCGCGCGCACGGCGTCGGCCACGGCAGCGGGACGTAGGGCCGAACCGTTACGGCTCCTGCTGGCCGACCGCCGTCACCGGGGGCCTGGCCGGGACCGTCCACGGGAGTTCGATCGACACCGTCTTGCCGCCCTCGCGGGTGGGGTGGACGCGCAGTCTGCCGCCCGACTCCGCGGTCAGCCAGCGGATGATGACCATCCCGCGGCCGTTGTCCTGCTGCACGGCGGCGGGCAGACGTTTGGGGAAGCGCGGGTGACTGTCGGTCACGCCGATGCGCAGGTGTTCGTCACGGTCGAGGGCGACGTCCACCGTGAAGGTGGGTGACAACCCGAAGGTGTGCTGTACGGCGTTGGTGGCGAGTTCCGAGACGATCAGACGGATGCTGTCGGCTGCCTCGGTGTCACCCGGCAGGCCCCATTCCGCCAGCACGTTGGCCACATACGCACGGGCGGCGGAGACCGAGGCGGGATCGCTCGGCAGAGTGACGGATGCTTCCAGGTGATCTGCCATGGCGACGTCGTCCCTTTCCCACAGGACCGCGGCCCGACACGGAGCGGCTGGTTCGAGTACGGTCCCGGACTGGTGCTTCGCGCCAGACTGCCATTCCCGCGCGGGTCACGGGGTGCGATCCACCAAGATATGCATATATCTGTCGCTCGAAGCGGTGAACTCTGCGACCCCAGATCGTATTTGGGCGGCTCATTAGGAGTAAGGAGTGGCCCATGCAGTACGGTCCCGCGGTGCGCCGCCGAAAACTGGGCGCCGAACTGCGCGCGCTGCGTGCCAGGGCCGGGCTCACGAGCGGTGAGGCGGCCCGTCTGGTGGGCTGGCACCAGTCGAAGGTGAGCCGGATCGAGACGGGCGCGAGCGGGGTGAAGCCGGACGACGTCCGGTTACTTCTCGACGCGTACCAGGTCCCGGACAGCGAGTCGCGCGAGCTGCTGCTCGTGCTGGCGGGCGGCGAGCACGGCGGCCGGCACCACTGGTGGCATGCCTACCGTGGCGTACTGCCTCCCACCTACCGGGACTTCATCAGCCTGGAGTCGCAGGCCAGCACGATGCGCACCCTGGAGACCTCGGTGGTACCGGGGCTGCTGCAGACCCGCGAGTACGCCCGTGCGATGACCCGGGCCGCCGTGGACGGCCTGGAGGAAGCCCGGCTGGACGCGCTGGTCGAGGTGCGGCTGGCCCGGCAGGACGTACTGCGCTCGGATCCGCCGCTGGCGCTGAGCGCGGTCCTCGACGAGGCGGTGCTGCGCCGTGAAGTGGGCGGCCCGGAGGTGATGACGCGTCAGCTGGGACGCCTCATGGAAGCGGCCCGGCTGCCCCAGGTGCAACTCCAGATCCTGCCGTTCGCCGCAGGGGCATATATCGGCATCACCGGCCCTTTCGTTATCTTCTCCTTTCCGAGCACTTCTGACTTGGATGTGGTTGTTCTCGACCAGATGGTGAGTAGCCTCTATCTCGAACGGAAAGAAGACCTCCAGGCCTACAGCGAGGCCTTCAACACCCTTCAGATCCACGCCCTTTCGCCCGAGGACTCGTTGGATTTCATCGCCGGTCTGCATCACGGCGTGTAAGGAGGCACCATGTCAGCACTGCCTCGGAACGTACTGTCCGTCGTCGAACCGCCCGGTGCGCAATGGCTGCGCAGCAGCTACAGCACCGGCGCGAACAACTGTGTGGAGACGGCCCGTCCGGACACCGGAGTCCGGGCCGGACTGCTCGCCGTACGCGACTCCAAGAACGCGACGGGGCCCATCCTGCTCTTCTCTCCCGAGAGCTGGGAGGGTTTCCTCACCGCGCTCCGGTGATCGCCCCACGACGCACGGCCGCGGTTCGCCGACTCATGGTCGCGTGTCACTGATCACCCGCATCACCACGGATCCACAGTTCTACGGATCTACGGATCTACGGATCTACGGATCTACGGATCTACGGTCGGTTCTCGCCGATCACCTGTACCGCCCGCGCGATCTGTTCCTCGGCCAGGTCCGCGCGGGCGGTCAGCCGCAGCCGGGACACTCCGTCGGGCACGGACGGCGGGCGGAAGCAGCCCACACCCACTCCCGCGGCCCGGCAGTCGGCCGCCCACCGCACGGCCCCCTCCGGTGACGGGGCGCGCACGGAGACGACGGCCGCGTCCGGCCGCACCGCCGCCAGCCCCTGAGCCGTCAGCCGGGTGTACAGATCACGCGCCACCGCACGCGCCCGTGCGGCCCGTTCGGGCTCGCGGCGCAGCAGCCCGAGGGCCGCGAGGGCCGCGCCCGCCGCAGCGGGGGCGAGGCCGGTGTCGAAGATGAACGTACGGGCCGCGTTGACGAGGTGCTCGATCACCGGGGCCGGCCCCAGCACCGCACCCCCCTGGCTGCCGAGCGACTTGGACAGCGTGACCGTCACGACGACGTCCGGCGCGCCCGCCAGCCCGGCCGCGTACGCCGACCCCTGCCCGCCCTCACCCAGAACCCCCAGCCCGTGCGCGTCGTCGACGACCATCCCGGCGCCGAACTCCCGGCAGGCGGCGGCCAGTTCGGCCAGCGGTGCCGCGTCCCCGTCGACCGAGAAGACGGTGTCGGACACGGCCACGGCGGGCCCGGTGTGCGTGCCGAGAGCCTTGCGGACTGCGTCCGGGTCGGCATGCCCGACGACCTGGGTCGTGCCCCGGGCCAGGCGGCAGCCGTCGATCAGCGAGGCGTGGTTTCCCGCGTCCGAGACGACGAGGGAGCCGTGCGGTGCGAGCGCGGTGACCGCGGCGAGGTTGGCCGCGTAGCCGGAGGAGAAGACCAGGGCGGCCTCGAAACCGCAGAAGTCGGCCAGTTCGCGTTCGAGTTCCGCGTGCAGTTCGGTGCTGCCGGTGACGAGCCGCGAGCCGGTGGCGCCCCCGCCCCACCGCCGGGCGGCCCGCGCCGCGCCCTCGGTGACCTCGGGGTGGCGGGCCAGGCCGAGATAGTCGTTGCTCGCGAGGTCGAGGAGCGGGGAGTCGGCGGGGCGGGGCCGCAGGGTCCGCACGAGTCCCGCGCGGCGTCGCGCCTCGGCCTGCTCGTCGATCCAGCCGAACGCCATGGGTCGGTCCTCCCGCGCAGCTACACGTTTGTAGGCAGTGAACAGACCCTAGCTGGACCCTCTGACACCCCGGATGTGGCAATACCCACAGCGGGTTTTATCAAGCAAGGATAAAGACCACGTCAGAGGCCGTATCACGCCCTGGATCGAAGATCGTTCCTCACAGTCTGTCGAGCAATGCTCAAGACCTAACAGCACTGCTTGGTGGAGGGCAGGCCGGGCAGATAGGCGACAGGGCTGTTCGGGTCGAGGGCGAACGGCCAGAAGGAGAGGGTGAGGAGGAATCCGAAGAAGTGCGCCACCGGACGATGCCGAAAGCGCGTGACGCCAGCCAGAGCGTCCCGAGCGGTAACTCTCCGTGCTTGTCCGGTACGGGGAAGGCGCCGACTGACAGGGGCGCGAGCGCGTCGCACCAGCCCGGCTGCTCAACGCCGACCACGGCTCGGGTAGGCGGGGCGGCGGTCCGAAGGCCGCTCGGGCCCGGGGCCCCAGCGGGCCAGACCGAGCAGTTTTCGAGAAGTATCGGCGACTCGGCCGCCCTACCGTCGAGGACATGAACTCCATCGACTCCGTCACCCTTGAGGTGGCCGACACCACAGCCGCCGCCCGCTTCTACTCCACCGCATTCGGACTGGTCCCGCCGCCAGTGCGACTGCGTGCCTCCGAAGCCCCCACGACCGGCTTCCGCGGTTTCACCCTGTCGCTCGTGGTGTCCCAGCCGGGCAACGTCGACGCGCTTGTCGGCGCCGCCCTCAACGCCGGCGCCACCGCCCTCAAGCCCACCTCGAAGTCCCTGTGGGGCTACGGCGGCGTCGTTCAGTCCCCGGACGGCACGATCTGGAAGATCGCGACATCGGCGAAGAAGGACACGGGCCCGGTCACCCGGGACTTCGACGAGCTCGTGCTCCTGCTGGGCGTCGAGGACGTGAAGGCCAGCAAGCAGTTCTACATCGAACAGGGTCTCACTGTGGGAAAGAGCTTCGGCGGCAAGTACGTCGAGTTCGCCACCGGGCCGGGCCCCGTCAAGTTGGCTCTGTACAAGCGCCGCGCCCTCGCCAAGGACGCGGGTGTCCCCGCCGTCGGCACCGGATCGCACCGGCTGGTGCTCTCCAGCGACGCCGACCCGTTCAGCGACCCGGACGGGTTCCTCTGGGAAACCATGACTCCTCTGACCGTCACCGCCTGACCCGAGTGACCTCCGATTACAGGACGGCACTTACAGAGGAGGCCCCCCTATGGCCTACGGCTGCATCGCATCGCCGAAGACCCGGACTGGTCCCCGCGCCGCCGACGGCCGGACGAAAGGGATTTCACCACGGCGGGGCGGCCGACATCCCTGAGGACCGCGCTATCCACAGAGCCGCGCGCACAGGATCCGACAGCACTCGCATATCTGCGGGCCGGACAAATTCATGGCCCACGTCGCCAACCAGACGGCCACGGCGGGCCGGCACGCCAACCAGCTCCACCTGGAACGCTGCACCCAGGCCGCCCGCGAACCCGACCCCGTGACCAATAGCGACTTCCGCGTCCGCGTCACCGGCTTCAAGTCTCTTCGGCGATGCACGGCGGCCCGCGGTCAAGGCCTCGCGCTGCAGACGCGGACCCTGCGCGATCTTGGTGGTTAATTCCAACTGCCCTGCTTTGGAGCCGAGTTGGCGGGCGTCGTGATGACTGGCGGAGTCGGTCGTGGGTCTGCCCGTGCGCCAGGGGTAGCAGCGCGACGAGCAGGCCGTGGACCATGAGCGCTGGTCATCACTCGTGGGTCTTCTCGGATCGGAGCGTGTCGTGTCGGTGCAGCCTTGGCCTCAGCCGGATCCGCAGATGGTGGCGACGGTCCGGATGACGCACTCGGGCAGACGGGAGGCCCCGCTGGCGGTGCAGGTCCGCGACCGGCTGGGCGAGCTGTTCCCGGACGCCGCCTACGCCGACGGGTTCGGGCGGGCGGGCAAGCCGGGCTGGTCGCCGGGCCGGCTCGCACTGGTCAGGGTGCTGCAGAAGGCCACGAACCTCACCGACCGGCAGGCCGCGGACGAGGTCCGGGAGAACCTGTCCTGGAAGTACACGCTCGGCCTGGCCCTGGAGGATCCGGTCTTCGACCACAGCGTGCTGTCGGAGTTCCGCTCCCGTGTCGTCGCCCACGGCATGGAGGAGCGGGGGCTGGAGCGGCTGCGCGAGCTGGGACTGGTAGCGGCAGGTGACAACCAGCGCACCGACTGTACGCGGCAACGCCGAGCAGAACGACTAGGACGAACAGCCGAGCGCGCCCGCCGCACGGACATTCTCCAGCGCGCCGAGAACGAGTTCGACCCCATCCCCTTCGACGCGGAAGCCGCCCGCATCCACGGCCGCGTCCGCGCCGCCGTCATCAGCACAGGACGCCAACCTCGGCGCCGCATCGCCGACCTGATGATCGCCTCCATCGCCGTCGCGGAAGACCTGCCCCTGTTCACCACCGACCCGGACGACTTCAAGGGCCTGGACGACCTGCTCACCGTGGTCCCCGTCACCCGCCCGAAGGTGCTGCACGACCGGTAGGCCGCCACGGCACCAACCGCTCACGCCCTCCGTGAGCCGGAGTGGGCGGCATGCCAGACCTCCCAGACCTCGGCACGGAGCCGCCCCCGGCACGGCACATCCATGCCCCGCTCGCGGCCCCAGGCCCGTACCTCGGCCACACTCGCCCCCACAGCCACCGGCTGTGGGGGCCGACCCGCCGGGCGGTCACCGAGGGCGGCGGACCGGTCGGGAAGGCGAAGGGGGTCCGGTTCCTCCGGATGGAGAACGGGGCCGCCGTGTTCGAGGTCGGGTCGGGCTCCTACCGCTTCGGCGTCCGCGCCTCTCACAAGTAGACCGCTGCGGCGCGAGGTCCGACCGGGACCTCGCGCCGCAGCGGAAGCGGGCGACTTGGCCGTGGTCAGCCCCTGCTGCTCTCCCGACACCGGCCAGGCCGAGGTCCTCACCGGCACACCGTCCGCCTGACCGAGGGGCGATGCGTCGGAGCCGTGTGCCGAGCGGCGTCGGCGTCCGGCGCGCAGACTGTTCGACGAAGCACAAGCGGCACGGTGTGAACGTGCAGGTCATCACGGACCCGGCCGGTCGCACGCTGTGGCTCTCACCCGCCCTGCCCGGCCGCACACCCGACCTGACCGCCGCCCGCACCCACAGGATCATCAGAATCGGCGAGCGCCAAGGCGTCCCCGTCCTCGCCGACATGGCCTACATCGGCGCGGGCCAGTGGGTCACCACCCCCAAACGCCGACCGCCCCAAGGCG
Source organism: Streptomyces sp. NBC_01451 (assembly GCF_036227485.1). Taxonomy (NCBI): domain Bacteria; kingdom Bacillati; phylum Actinomycetota; class Actinomycetes; order Kitasatosporales; family Streptomycetaceae; genus Streptomyces; species Streptomyces sp. NBC_01451. The sequence continues at coordinate 8,517,036 of NZ_CP109479.1, read as the reverse complement.
AACTCACCACGACCGAGCGGACGGTCAACCGGGCGCTGTCCGCCGCTCGCGTACCTGTCGAACGAGGAATCGCCCGCCTCAAATCCTGGCGAATCTTCCGCAGAGCCCGATGCGGCCCGAACCGCATGACGTCAATCGCCCAGGCCGTCCTCGCCCTGGAGCGGCACCGCTGAAAACCCTCAATCACTCGATTTCGAGGGGGCACCCGTCCAGTACGCTGCGGAGCGCGATTGTCGCGTCCATGGCCTGTTCGCTCATGACCCTGTCGTGCGTCTCGCGGTCCCCCACGGACGGAGCGTGAGGGATGTCGAGAGCTTCTGGAACAGCCCGCACCACGTCACGGACGGCACTTGAGGGAACAGCCCCTTCGGGGGTGTTGTAGGAACCCTCCATACTGATCCGCTGACCCTTTCGTCTCACACATGTCTCTCACCAAATCGGCGGTGAGATGCGGACTTTGGGCCTCTGACCCGGTCTTCCATGCTCTCTGTTGACCCTGCGTACCGGGGCGGACGTGTTACATACCCCACACGTCGAAGCGCCTCTGTTGTACGAACCCTCCTTTCCCTCAGCCGGTCGGATACGTCAGGATCGGCTTCCATGGACCTGCTGACGACGCTGGTGGACAAGGGGCTGCGGCGCGAGCTGCCGACCCGCGAAGAGGCGCTGGCCGTGCTGGCCACGTCCGACGACGATCTCCTCGATGTGGTGGCCGCGGCCGGGAAGGTGCGCCGGCACTGGTTCGGGCGGCGGGTGAAGCTCAACTATCTGGTCAACCTGAAGTCGGGCCTGTGCCCGGAGGACTGTTCCTACTGTTCGCAGCGCCTCGGCTCCACCACCGGCATCCTGAAGTACACCTGGCTCAAGCCGGACGAGGCGTCGAAGGCCGCGGCGGCCGGACTGGCCGGGGGTGCCAAGCGGGTCTGCCTGGTGGCGTCCGGGCGCGGTCCGACGGACCGGGACGTGGACCGGGTGGCCGGCACGATCAAGGCGATCAAGGACCAGAACGAGGGCGTCGAGGTGTGCGCCTGCCTGGGCCTTCTCTCCGACGGCCAGGCGGAGCGGCTGCGCGAGGCCGGGGCGGACGCCTACAACCACAACCTGAACACGTCCGAGGCCACCTACGGCGGCATCACCACCACCCACACCTACGAGGACCGGGTCGACACCGTCCAGAAGGCCCACGCGGCCGGACTGTCCGCCTGCTCGGGCCTGATCGCGGGCATGGGCGAGAGCGACGCGGACCTCGTCGACGTCGTCTTCTCGCTCCGTGAGCTCGACCCGGACTCGGTTCCGGTCAACTTCCTCATCCCGGTCGAGGGCACCCCGCTGGCCAAGGAGTGGAACCTCACCCCCCAGCGGTGCCTGCGCATCCTGGCGATGGTCCGGTTCGTGTGCCCGGACGCGGAGGTGCGTATCGCGGGCGGTCGTGAGGTCCATCTGCGGTCGATGCAGCCGCTCGCCCTGAACCTCGCCAACTCGATCTTCCTCGGCGACTACCTCACCACGGAGGGCCAGGCCGGCCAGGCCGACCTCGACATGATCGCCGACGCCGGTTTCGAGATCGAGGGCACCGACCAGGTGACGCTGCCGGAACACCGGGCGGCGGTGCGTGGCGGATGCGGGTCCCACGAGTCCGCGGGCGACGGCTGCGGGTCGCACGAGGGCGGCGGTGTCTGCGGTACGGCCGCCCCCGCCGCACCGACGGTGAGCGAACCCCGTACGGACCTGGTCACCGTACGCCGCCGAGGTGCCGGGACGGACCTCGCGCCCAATGCCTGACACCCTGCCCCTGCCCGACCTGCTGGACCTGGACCGGCGTCACGTCTGGCATCCGTACGGGCCGATGCCCGGCCGGGTCGAACCGCTCGTCGTGGAGTCGGCGAGCGGGGTGCGGCTGCGGCTGGCGGGCGGGGCGGGTGAACTGGTCGACGGGATGTCGTCCTGGTGGTCGGCGATCCACGGCTACAACCACCCGGTGCTCAACGAGGCGGCGCGCGAGCAGCTGTCGCGGATGAGCCACGTCATGTTCGGCGGGCTCACCCACGAGCCCGCCGTACGGCTGGCAAAGCTCCTTGTCGACTTGTCGCCGGAGGGGCTTGAGCATGTCTTCCTCGCCGACTCGGGGTCGGTGTCGGTCGAGGTCGCGGTCAAGATGTGTCTGCAGTACTGGCGTTCGGTGGGCCGTCCGGCGAAACAGCGTCTACTGACCTGGCGCGGCGGTTATCACGGCGACACCTGGCAGCCGATGTCCGTGTGCGATCCCGAGGGCGGCATGCACGAGCTCTGGCAGGGCGTCCTGCCCCGCCAGGTGTTCACGGACGCGCCTCCCACGGAGTACGAGGAGTCGTACGCCGACCGGCTGCGCTCGACGATCGAACGGCACGCCGACGAACTGGCCGCCGTGATCGTCGAACCGGTGGTGCAGGGCGCGGGCGGGATGCGGTTCCACTCCCCCGCCTATCTGCGGGTGCTGCGCGAGGCGTGCGACGCGTACGGCGTGCTGCTCGTGTTCGACGAGATCGCGACCGGGTTCGGGCGCACGGGCGCGCTGTTCGCGGCGGAGCACGCGGCGGTGACCCCGGATGTGATGTGCGTGGGCAAGGCGCTGACCGGCGGCTACCTGACGATGGCGGCGACGCTGTGCACGCCACGGGTGGCCGACGGCATCTCGCGCGGCGAGGTCCCGGTACTCGCCCACGGCCCGACCTTCATGGGCAACCCCCTTGCCGCGGCTGTCGCCTGTGCCTCGATCGGGCTGCTGCTCGACCAGGACTGGCGGGCGGAGGTCAAACGGATCGAGGCCGGACTGCGGGACGGACTCGCCGGGGCGGCGGACCTTCCCGGCGTCCGGGACGTACGCGTGCTGGGTGCGATCGGGGTGGTCCAGCTCGACCACGAGGTGGACATGGCGGCGGCCACGGCGGCGGCCGTGCGCGAGGGCGTCTGGCTGCGGCCGTTCCGCGACCTCGTCTACACCATGCCGCCGTACGTCACCGGCGACGCCGACGTGGCCCGGATCGCGCGCGCGGTGTGCGCGGCGGCCGAGGAGGGATGAGCATGCCGATCCTGGTGATCACGGGGACGGGCACGGAGGTCGGCAAGACGGTCACGACGGCCGCCGTCGCCGCCACCACCCTCGCCGCGGGCCGCACGGTGGCCGTGCTCAAGCCCGCCCAGACGGGGGTACGTCCGGACGAGCGCGGCGACGCCGACGAGGTCGCGCGGCTCGCGGGCGCTGTACGGACCCTCGAACTCGCCCGTTTTCCGGACCCGTTGGCCCCCGCGACCGCTGCCCGCCGGGCCTCGCTGCCACCGGTAGGGCCGGCCGAGGTGGCGGAGGCCGCCGCGAAACTGGCCGCCGAGTACGACGTGGTCCTGGTGGAGGGCGCGGGCGGACTGCTCGTGCGCTTCGACGAGGAGGGAGGAACCCTGGCGGACGCGGCCCAACTGCTCGGCGCTCCGGTACTGGTTGTCGCTTCGGCCGGTCTGGGCACCCTGAACGCGACAGAACTGACGGCTCGTGAACTGTCCCGCAGGGGCGTCCACTTGACGGGCGTCGTCATCGGAAGCTGGCCCGACTCCCCCGATCTGGCGGCCCGTTGCAACGTGGCCGACCTGCCGGTGGTCGCCGGGGCACCCCTGCTGGGGGCACTGCCGGAGGGGAGCGGGACGCTGCCCCCGGCCGACTTCCGCGCGACGGCGGCGAGTTGGCTGGCCCCGACGCTGGGCGGAACGTGGGACGCGTCGGACTTCCGGTCGCGAGTCCTCTAGGGGCGCGGGGGAACCGCGCGACGGGCCCCGGGGGCGGCGAAGCCGACTCACAGCCCCTCCTGCCCGAGCAACCGCACCAGTTCGATCCGGGACCGAATCCCCAACCGCGAGAACACCCCCCGCAGATGGTGATCGATCGTGCGCGGACTCAACGCCAGCCGAACGGCGATCTCCCGATTGGTCGCCCCCTCCGCCGCCATCCGCGCCACCATCAACTGCTGCGCCGTGAGACGAGCGGTGAGATCCGCCGACGCCGACGTGACGGTCACCGGCGCCCCCAGCGCCCGAAGTTCCGCCCGTGCCTGCGTCGCACAGTGCGGCGCCCCGAACGTCTCGAACGCCTCCAGGGCGCTGTGCAGCCGGTCGCGCGCCTCGGTCCGCCGCCGGAGCCGACGCAACGCGCTGCCGAACAACAGCTCCGTACGGGCGCGTTCGAAGTCGCGCGTGCCGTGGCCGTGCAGGTCGAGCGCCGTGCGGTAGTGATCGACCGCTTCTCCGCCGGGGGCGAGCAGGGCGCGGCAGCGGGCGCTGAGGGCCAGGTCGTCGGGGCTGCGGACGGCGGTGGCCCAGCGGTCGTAGTCGGCGTGGGCGGCCTGTGCGACGCGGGTGTCGCCGGTGCGGACGGCGGCCTCGACGTAGTGCGGGGTGGCCAGGTGCCGGATGGCCCGGTGGCCGTGACCGGGGCCGAATCCGGCGAGGGCGCGCAGCCGGGCTGCCGCGCTCTCGAAGCGGCCGGTGGAGAGGTCGAGGAAGGCGAGCGCCCACAGGGCGAGCGCGGCGGGCAGGCCCAGGCCGTGGGCGCGGGCGTGGGTACGGGCGGCCTCGGCGCGTTCCCGGCAGACCTCGCCGTCGCCGGTCACGGCCGCGAACATGGCGAGGGCGGCCTGCAGATGACAGGCGCCGTTGTCCTGGCCGGTGGCGTACGCCTGCCAGAGTGCGTCGGCCGCGGCGGCCTCGGCGGCGCGTGGGCGTCCGGTCCAGAAGTCGGCGTAGGCCCGGAACTCCAAGGCCTGCGGGACGGTCACCGTCTCGCCCCGGGCGCGGGCGGAGGCGGCGGCCCGTACGGTGGCGCGTTCGGCTCCGGAGTGGTCACCGAGGAGCAGCGCGGCGATGCCGGAGTGGATGAGCAGGGTGGGGTCGCCACCGGGACCGCAGCGCCCGGCGGCGGCCTTCAGGAGGTTGCGGGCGTCCTCGTAGCGTCCCTCGACGGCGGCGGCGAGTCCCGCGAGGGTGCCGGGCGGGATGATGCCGAGCCGTGCGGCCACGGTGGCCGCCTCCCGGCAGCGGCGGAGGTCGCCGGTGTAGACGGCCGCCTCGGTGGCACGTGCCAACAGGTGCACGGCGACATCCAGGGCGGGGTTCGGGACGCTGCGCGACGACTGTGAGTCCGGGTGCGGATACCGGGTCGCGTACGGATACGCGTAGGGGTCGTCCGGTGCGGCGCATCGTTCGGGCGGGCCGGAGCTGGGCCCCTGATCGGCGGCGGAACGATTCAGCACGCGCGCTCCGATCCCCGCGTTCCCCTGCTCCAGCGCGGCCCTCGCATGCCGGACCGCTGCCGTCAGCAGTGAGTCGAAGGCCTCCGTCGCGTTGCCCGAGCGCAGGGCCAACATGCCGTTGAGCGCGCTCTCGTCCGAGGACGCCACCAGACCGCGGGCCCGGTCCCCGTCACCGCGGTGCCAGGCGTCGGCGGCGGCCCTGGAGAGCAGCCGGGACCGTTCACGCGGGTCGGGCGTCAGGGCGGCGGCGCGCTCGCCGAGGGCGCCGGCCAGGAGGTGGTCGCCCAGTGCACGGGCCTCGTGCGCGGCGGCGCCCAGTTCGGCGGCGAGCCGTGCGCTGGGGCCGAGGGCGCCGGCGCCCCGGTGCCAGGAGCGCCGGGGCGTCTCACCGTCGCCGTGCAGGACGCGGGCCAGCAGCCGGTGCATGTCGCGCCGGTCCGCCGAGGATCCGGACTCGTAGGCCGCGATGCGCGTCCACGCGTCGCGGAAGACGACTCCGGTCGCCGTCGCGTGGGCGATCCCGGCCGCCTCCGCGGCTTCGAGGGACCCGGTGTCGAGGTGGGCCGCGGCGACCGCGCGCAGGAAGGCGTGGGTCTGCACCGGGTACTGGTCGGCCGCCGCGAGGAGCAGCAGCAGCCGGGTGTCACCGGGCAGGGCACGGATCGCCCGGCGGTGCGCCCGCAGCAGTTCGGGGGCGAGCGCGGCGGGGTCCGCCGGGAGCGGGTCGAGCCCGGCCGCCTGCCGTTCGGTGAGGAGCGGTACGAGTTCGGCGGCGGCGCGCGGATCGCCGTACGCGGCACAGAGGACGCGCACGCGGACGCCTTCGGGAAGCGGCGGGCCGAGCTGCTGCCACGCGTCCGGGAGCTGCGGTGGCGAAATGCGCGGGAGAGGCGGGGGATTCACCGAGGTCACCACACCACTCACGTTACTGGCGAGTTACAAGGCACGTAAAGACCGGCGATTTCACCGATGCGGCGCGCGTAGACCCGGCCTGACACTCCAGCCAACCCCACCCATATCAGGAGGCACCATGCAGCGCCGTATGCGACGCATCACAGCAGCCGTCTCGGCCGTCGTGTCCTCGATGCTCCTGTCCCTCTCGCTCTCCGCGGCTCCCGCCCAGGCCGCCACCCACAATCCGGTCGTCTTCGTGCACGGCATCAGCAGCTCGTCGAGCAGCTGGAACGACTGGGTCGCCGACTTCAAGGCCGACGGCTACACGGCCTCCGAGCTGGACGCCTGGTCGTACTCCTGGTCCCAGTCCAACGTCACGACGGCCCAGCAACTGGCCACCGAGGTCAAGAGAGTTCTGGCCGCAACGGGCGCCTCGAAGGTCGACCTCGTCGTCCACTCCATGGGCACGCTCAGCGCTCGCTACTACCTCAAGAACCTCGGCGGAACGGCGTACGTCGACGACTTCGTCTCCACCGCGGGCACCAACCACGGTACGACGGTCGCCTCGTGGTGTGCGTGGCTGTACACCTCGTGCTCCGAGATGTACACGGGAAGTTCGTTCCTCACCGCGCTGAACTCGGGCGACGAGACACCGGGCAGTGTGTCGTACGCCAGTTACTGGTCCAACTGCGACGAGGCGCTCACCCCGGACACGACCGCGATCCTGAGCGGAGCCACGAACGTGGAGGTCGGCTGCATCTCGCACGACGAGATGAACAACGACTACGGCGTCTACACGCAGGTCCGCAACTTCATCGCCTGATTCCGCCGGACACGGCCTGATCCCGCCGGTTCCCGGCGGGAGGGAGGGTGCGCGGGCCCCGCAAGGGGGACAATCGCGGTGAGGCCGTTCCTCCTCGGGAGGTCCCCATGCCGCTACGGTCCACCGCAGGCTCCGGCAAGGTGCCGCGGGGCCCCGTGCACCATCCGCTGTTCGCCCGCTACTACGCCCGGTTCAGTGTGGCCGCCGAGACCGGCATCGGCCTGGGCGCGCTGCGGCACCGGCTGCTCGCCGGACTCTCCGGGCGGGTGATCGAGATCGGCGCCGGCAACGGTCTGAACTTCGCGCACTATCCGGTCACCGTCTCGGAGGTCGTCGCGATCGAACCCGAGCGTCTGCTGCGGCAGTTGGCCGTGGAGGCGGCGATGCGTTCGGAGGTGCCCGTCCCCGTCGATGTGGCGCCGGGCGTGGCGGAGGCGCTGCCGGTGAAGAGCGAGGCCTTCGACGCGGTCGTGCTCTCGCTGGTGCTGTGCGGCGTCCGGGACGTGTCCCGGGCGCTCGGTGAGGCACGGCGGGTACTGCGTCCCGGCGGCGAGGTGCGGTTCCTTGAGCACGGCGTCGGGGGCGGCCCCGCGATGCGGTTCACTCAGCGCGCCCTCGACCGCACGGTGTGGCCCGCGCTCGCCGGCGGCTGCCGTACGGCCCGGGACCCGATCGCCGCGCTACGGGACGCCGGGTTCGAACTCGGCCCGTACCGGCGGCTGTTGCTGCCGGAGAAGGGACCGCGGCTGCCCGTCTCGTACTGCGTGCTGGGCAGCGCGTGGCGTCCCCTCCAGCCGGAGAAGGAGCCCCAGCCGGAGAAGGTGCCCGGGCCGGAGCAGGCGCCGGGCGCCTCATAGGCTCCACTGGCGCAGTTCGTGCGCGATGTCGTGCACCGAGGCGTTGCCCGTCTTCACCAGCCGGGCCAGGTCGCGCACCTGCTCGGGCGAGGTGACGACCTTGACCCCGCTGGCGATGAGATAGGCGTAGGCGACCGCGGACGCGAACAGCGCGTTGGAGCGCTCCAGCGCGGGCACGTGCAGCAGGAGCTGGAGCAGGGCGGCGGCCCGGGCGTGCGGGTTGTCGTAGACGGGGATGTCGAATATCTCGGCCTCGTGGCGGGCGACGGCGGCGACCAGGGCGCCCCAGTCGGATACCTGGGGGTCTCCGGGCGTCTTCCGTTCGGCGATCATGAGGAGCCAGGCGAGGTCGATCCTGAGGTTGCCGGAGTTATCCAAGGGGTCGGTGACGACCTTCGCGCTTGCCTTCACGATCCGTGCCGAACTCTTCGGCGAAGACCGACTCGTACTGCTTCATGAAGTCGGCGGCGGCCTCGACGAAGGTGTGGCCCGCCTCGCCGGTGTCCTGCTGGACCAGCTCTTCTATGTAGCGGTTGACGCTCATTCCGCGGGCCAGAGCCCTTTCCCGCGCCGCGCGGGCGGTGCCCTCGTCCACCCGGACGTTCAGCTGAGTCTTAGCCATACCTCGAAGCTAGCGCGCAAGTGCTAGCACCGGCAAGGGCGCCCAGGATCGAAAAGGGATACCGGGTGTGCGCCTGGTCACACTACGCTCGGCCGGGACAAGGAACGAGGGACGTCGGCACGACATCGGGACGGCCACGACCGGCACGCCAGCGAAGGAGGCAGCCTTGTCCACACCTGCTGCGGAGCACGCCCCGGGGCACTCGGAGGCAGACGGGACCGCGGCCCGCGCCCGCGCGCTGACCAAGGCGTACGGCTCGGGCGAGACGGCCGTGCTCGCCCTCGACTCGGTCGACGTGGACATCGCGCGCGGGAGCTTCACCGCGGTCATGGGGCCGTCGGGGTCGGGCAAGTCCACGCTGATGCACTGTCTGGCGGGGCTCGACACCGTGTCCGCGGGGCAGGTGTGGCTCGGGGACACGGAGATCACGGGGCTCAAGGACCGCGAACTGACCCGGCTGCGGCGGGACCGGATCGGGTTCATGTTCCAGTCGTTCAACCTGATCCCGACCCTGAACGCCGTCGAGAACATCACCCTGCCGATGGACATCGCGGGCCAGAAGCCCGACCCGAAGTGGCTTGACCAGGTCATCGACACGCTGGGGCTGCGCGACCGGCTGAAGCACCGGCCGGCCCAGCTCTCCGGCGGGCAGCAGCAGCGCGTGGCCTGTGCCCGGGCGCTCGCCTCGCGCCCCGAGCTGATCTTCGCGGACGAACCGACCGGCAACCTCGACTCGCGTGCCGGGCTCGAAGTCCTCGGCTTCCTGCGCGAGGCCGTCGACGACCTCGGCCAGACGGTCGTCATGGTGACCCACGACCCGGGCGCCGCCGCCCACTCCGACCTGGTGCTCTTCCTCGCCGACGGCCGGATCGTGGACGAGATGCCCCGGCCCACCGCGGAGGCGGTCCTGGAGCGCATGCGTCTCTTCTCCGGCGGACCGGGGCAGGGACAGGCCCCGGCGACCTCCACCGGCGCTCCCGACGACTCCGACACCCCCTCCCTCACCAAGCCCACCGACGAGGACTGACACCCCGTGCTGAAGGCAACGCTCAGGAGTTTCCTCGCCCACAAGGGCAGACTGCTGCTCTCCGCGCTGGCCGTCGTCCTGTCCGTGGCGTTCGTCGCGGGCAGCCTGATCTTCTCCGACACGGTCACCCGTACCTTCGACCGGCTCTTCGCCTCCACGTCCGCCGACGTCACGGTGAACCCCCGGAAGGACTTCGAGTCGTCGGTGCCGTCCGGCGAGGTCCTCACCCTGCCCTCCTCGCTGGCCGGGCGTGTCGCCGGCGTCGCCGGCGTCGAGGACGCCCACGCGGACGTGTCCGTCAACAACCTCACCGTCGTGGACGACCGGAACAAGTCGGTCTCGCCGACCTCGGGCGCCCCCACCATCGCCACCGACTGGTACCTCACCGACCGCAGCCCCGTCGAACTCACCTCCGGCCACGTCCCGCGGGGCGACGGCGAGGCACTGCTGGACGCGGACACCGCCGACAGCAAGGACGTGGGGATCGGCGACACGCTCACCGTCCAGGCGCAGCCGGGGTCGTTCAGGGTCCGGATCGTCGGGATCGCCACCTTCACCACCACCAACCCGGGCGCGGCGCTGCTGTTCCTGGACCCGAAGACCGCGCCGACCATGCTGCTGGGTGCGCCGGACCGGGCCACGAGCATCTCGGTGACCGCCGTCGGCGGGGTGACCGACGCCGAGCTGAAGAGCCGCATCGCGAAGCAGATCGGCACCACCGACTACGAGTTGCAGACGGCCGCCGAGCAGGCCGAGTCCGCCGCGGACCAACTCGGCGGATTCCTCGACGTGATCAAGTACGTGATGCTGGGGTTCGCCGGGATCGCGGTGCTCGTCGGGGTCTTCCTGATCGTCAACACCTTCTCCATGCTGATCGCCCAGCGCACCCGCGAACTGGGCCTCTTGCGGGCGCTCGGCGCCGACCGGCGGCAGGTGCGCCGGTCCGTGCTGACGGAGGCGGTACTGCTCGGCCTGGTCGGTTCCACGCTCGGCCTCGCCGCCGGGATCGGGCTCGCGGCCGGGCTGATCCAGCTGATGAGCGCGTTCGGCATGAACCTCAGCTCGGCCGACATGGTGGTGGGCTGGGCGACCCCCGTGTCGTCGTACGCCGTCGGGCTCGGGGTCACGTTCCTGGCGGCCTACCTGCCGGCCCGGCGGGCCGCGGTGGTCTCCCCCATGGCCGCGCTCTCGGACGCCGAGATCGCGGGCGTGGGGCGGCCGTTGCGGGTCCGGGCGGTGGTCGGCGCGATCGTCGGGGCGCTCGGGGCCGCCGCGCTCGCGGGCTGTGCCACGGCCGGTCAGACATCGGCCGCCGCCTCCCTGCTGGGACTCGGCGTCGTCCTCACGCTCCTCGCGACGGTCATCGCGGGCCCGCTGCTGGTCCGGCCGGTCATCCAGGTCCTCGGCGGCGCGTTCCCGGCGGTCTTCGGTCCGGTCGGCATGATGAGCCAGCGCAACGCCCTGCGCAATCCCCGCCGTACGGGCGCCACGGCCGCCGCGCTGATGGTGGGCCTCGCCCTGGTCGGCGGGATGTCCGTGGCCAGCGCCTCGATGACCAAGTCCTTCGACGAGCAGATCGACCGGACGCTCGGCGCCGACTTCGTCGTGCAGAACGACAACTTCGTGCCGTTCTCCCGGGAGCTCACCGACAGGGTGCGGGCCACGGACGGTGTCGGTCTCGTCGTACGGCAGCGGTTCGTGCCGGTCGCGGTGCGGTTCCCGGACGGCAAGCGCCTGGAGACGACGGCCGCCGGGTACGACGCGCGGCTCGACGACGTCGCCCATGTCGCCTACGCGCAGGGTGACACGGCCGCGGCGCTCGCGGACGGCCACCTGGCGTTGTCCGCCGACTACGCCAAGGACCACGACGTACGGGTCGGCACGGTGCTGCCGGTGGAGTTCCCGGACGGCGGCCGGACCCAGCTGACGGTCGGCGCCCTCACCGACCAGGACAGCGCCGAGGGGTTCGGGACGCAGGGCGGCATCTACTTCGGGATCGCCGTCGCCGAGAAGTACGTGCCGGGCGGCCAGGACTCCGCGCTGTACGTCAACGCCTCGGACGGCACGAGCGCCGACACGCTGCGTCCCGCGCTGGAGCGGACGCTCACCCCGTATCCGCAGGTCAAGGCCCGCGACCAGGCCGACTACAAGGAACTGATCCGCAACCAGATCGCCGTACTGCTCTACCTCGTGTACGCGCTGCTGGGGCTCGCGATCGTCATCGCGGTGCTCGGCGTGGTCAACACCCTCGCCCTGTCGGTCGTGGAGCGCACTCGCGAGATCGGACTGCTGCGGGCCATCGGGCTGTCCCGGCGGCAGCTGCGCCGGATGATCCGGCTGGAGTCGGTGGTGATCGCCGTCTTCGGTGCGGTGCTCGGGCTCGGGCTGGGGCTGGTGTGGGGCGTGTGCATCCACCGGGTGCTGGCTCTCCAGGGCATGGAGGCGCTGGCGATTCCCTGGGGCACGATCGTCCTGGTCGTCGTGGGCTCGGCGCTGGTCGGCATCGTGGCCGCCCTGCTGCCCGCGCTGCGCGCGTCCCGGATGAACGTACTGGCGGCGATCGCGCACGACTGACACGACAGGACTGACACGACATGCGGGCGATGCGTGCAGTCGTGTCGCCGCCGATCGGGTTGTGCGTACGGCGTGGCGCGGGCCGGGAAGTGACTGCCGGTCAGCCGATTAAATACCTGGTCAGAGCTTTGTTGTTCGCGCCGGTAGCGGTCGGCCGTCCGCTCCCGGTTCCGCCGTGCGGGTCAGTCGGGCGGGTGGTTCGAGTGGTGGGGCGGGCCGGTCTGGCTGACGGTGGATCACGTCGGGGCCGGGTCTCGTCAGCTGACATCGCGTCAGCGCCCCAGCCGCGGCGGAAGGACTTCGACCATGCGCTCTGCCCGCCTGCTCCTCGCTACCGCGACGGCCACGGCCGCTCTCGCGATCGCCGCGCCCGGCGCCTTCGCCGCCGACGGCGGCGACTGGGACAACGGTGACTCTTCCTACAGCAAGGAGCACGACAAGGACAGCAAGCACGACAAGCCGAACGGCGGGATGCACACGGGTGGCGGTGCGCTCACCGCGGTGAACGAGGGCGACTGGAGCAAGGGCGACAGCTCGGACGAGGGCAAGAAGGGCGACTGGAGCAAGGACGACAGCACGGACGAGGGCAAGAAGGGCGACTGGAGCAAGGACGACAGCGCCGACGAGAGCAGCAAGGGCGACTGGGGCTCCAAGCACGAGAAGCCCAGCGGTGGCATGCACACCGGCGGTGGCGCACTCGCGGCCCCGAGTGTCACGGCCGGTGGGCTGGCGGCCCTGGCGGTCGTCGGCGCCGGCGCGTTCGCGATGCGTCGTAGGAACGCGGCCGACGGGGCGTCCTGACCGATGCCTGACATAGCAGCCGGGGCCGTCGCGTGCGCACATCCGCCTGTGCGCACTGCGGCGGCCCGGCCGGTTCACGTCCCTCCCGGCCCCTCCCAGTCCCGCTACGCGCTGTGCCCGTGTTCCAGTGAGGTGGTTTCCGATGGCAACCCGGTTGCCTTCCCCTGTCGAGTCCCCATCGGTGTCGCCCCGGCGGCGCCTTTTCGTACGTCTGATCGCGTGGACCGTCGTTCTCCTGATCCCGGCGCTCTTCCTCTTCTCCGGGAACGACGAGTCGACCGGAGACGCCCGCGCGCCGCGCGCCGCCGCGGCCCATGCCCCGTCCTCGTCGGCAGCGCCGAAGTCCTCGGCCGTGCCGCAGGCCGGGAAGCGGCTGCCGCGGGCCCGGCCGACGCGCCTGCTCATCCCGGCCATCGACGTGGACGCCCCCTTCGTCGGCCTCGCCATCGGCGACTCGGGGCAGCTCGAACCCCCGCCCGCCGACGACGTGAACCTGGTCGGCTGGCAGGCGGACGGCGTGTCCCCGGGAGAGGCGGGTACCGCGATCATCGCCGGGCACGTCGACACGGCGACCGCCCCCGCCGTCTTCGCGGGGCTCAGCGAGCTGAAGAAGGGGGACCGTTTCTCCGTCAACCGGTCCGACCGACGCACGGCCGTCTTCGTCGTCGACAGTGTCGAGACGTTCGCGAAGGACGACTTCCCCGACGAGCGCGTGTACGCCGACACCCCGCAGGCCCAGGTCCGGCTCATCACCTGCGCCGGTGACTACGACCACTCGGCGCGGGACTACACGGACAACCTGGTGGTCTTCGCGCACCTCGTCTGACCCGCCGGCGTCCGGCGGGGGCCCACCTGGGGGATCAGCGGTGGCGAGCCGGAACACCCGCTCCTAGCTTCGGCATATGACCAGACGACAGATCACCCACCTCGTATGCACCGCGGCTGTCGTGGCGTCGGGGCTGGGTGCCGCCGCGCCGGCGGACCACCGTACGGCGCATCAGGTGCTCCGCATACACCGGGTACAGCCCGGCGAATCGATCCAGCAGGCGGTGGACGCCGCCCGGCCGGGGGACACCGTTGTCCTCTCCCCCGGCACCTACCACGAGAGCGTCCGCATCACGGTCTCGGACCTGACGCTGCGGGGCTCCCTCGCCGGGCCCGCCGTGATCGTCCCCGGCCCGGCCGCCACTGCTGTCGCCGGCGCCGACGGCACCTGTGCCGCCGCGGGCAACGGCATCTGTGTGAACGGCACCAGGAGCAGTCCCGTCAAGCGCGTCACCCTGCGCTCGCTGACGATCCGGGGCTTCGCCAAGAACGGCCTGTGGGCGTCGTGGACCGACCGGCTGAAGGTCCAGGACGTGATCTCCGAGAAGAACGGTCAGTGGGGCATCGCCCAGGAGAGGTCCGTACGCGGTGTGTTCACCCGCAACACCGCCGAGCGCAACGGCGACGCCGGACTCTTCGTCGCCAACACCGTCGACCGCGAGGACGGGGCCCAGGACTCCAAGGGCACCGTGATCAGCCACAACCGGCTGGCCGGCAACCGCATCGGCGTCACCGTGCGGCGGCTGCGGAACCTGACCGTCGAACGCAACGAGGCGACCGGCAACTGCGCCGCGGTGTTCGTCGTCGGCGACGAGGGCACACCCCGCGCCGGGGCGATGACCGTACGCCGCAACCACATCCACGCCAACAACAAGCTGTGTCCGAAGACCCCCCGGCTGCCCTTCCTGCAGGGCTCGGGCATCGTCCTCACCGGCACCGAGAAGACGCTGGTGACGAAGAACAGGGTCGAGGACAACGTGGGCGCCTCCCCGCTGTCGGGCGGCATCGTGCTGTTCAAGAGCTTCGTGGGCGCCCCCAACGAGAGCAACGAGATCCGCGACAACGTGGTGCTGCGCAACAGCACGGCCGATCTCGCCGACCGGGACACCGGCAGGAACAACACCTTCCGCGGCAACACCTGCGGGGTCTCCGAACCCGCGGGACTGTGCTGACCGTCCGACGCACCAGCCACCGCACCCGCCCCACTCCCCCACACGGCACAACCACAGAGGCGAGGAAACACATGACGACCGTCGACCCGGCTCCCCCCACCGCCACGGCTCCCCCGGCTCCATCGGCACCGCAGGCTCCGATGCGGCTGAGGGAGCTCGTGTTCGGGGCGGCCTGCGCCGCCGCCGTACGCGCCGCCGCCCGGCTGGGCGTCGCGGACGCCCTGAACGACGACACGCCCACGACCGTGGAAGACCTGGCGGCGGCGGTGAAGACCCAGCCCCACACCCTCAGGCGGCTGCTGCGCGCGCTGTCCTGCCAGGGCGTCTTCGCGGAACGCCCCGACGGCACCTTCGTCCACACGGAGATGTCCCGGCTGCTGCGCGAGGACGATCCGCACAGCCTGCGGTACATCGCGCTGTGGTGCACCGAGCCGTGGACGTGGAGCGTCTGGCCTCAACTGGACGAGGCGGTGCGCTCCGGCCGCAACGTCTTCGAGGACATGTACGACAGGGAGTTCTTCTCGTACCTCAACGAGGAGGCCCCCGAGTCGGCGTACGTGTTCAACCGGGCCATGACGACATCCAGCGAGCAGTCCGCTCGGGACGTCGCGAACCTGCTGGACCTGACCGGGGTGTCCTCGGTCGCGGACATCGGCGGCGGCCAGGGCCGGGTCGTGGCGAGCCTGCTGGAGAAGCACCCCCGGATGCACGGCACGCTGCTCGACCTGCCCGGAGTGGTGGAGAACGCCGATCCGCGGCTGTGCGACGGAGGTTCACTGGCCGCGCGGGTGAGCATCGTGGCCGGGGACTGCCGGGAGGACATCCCCGTGTCCGCGGACGTGTACATCATCAAGAACATCCTGGAGTGGGACGACGAGAGCACCCGCAGGGCGCTGGCGAACGTCAGGAAGGCGGCGCGCCCCGGTGCGCGGGTCGTCGTGATCGAGAACCTCGTGGACGACACACCGTCGATGAAGTTCACGACGGCCATGGACCTGCTGCTGCTCCTCAACGTCGGCGGCGCGAAGCACACCCGGCAGAGCATGGTCGACCGGCTCACGGACGCGGGCCTGGTCATCGGCGAGATCCGCCCGGTCAACGCGTATCTGCACGCGTTCGAGTGCACCGTCCCCAACTGACCCCGCATCACAGTCGAACCCCCGAGGCCGGTACCGCGAACGTCGCGGTACCGGCCTCGGGGGTTCGGTGCTCAGGAGCCGGAGGCGTCCCGCTCCCACTGGTAGAAGCAGCGCGCCATGGCGTCCTTGGGGCTGCGCCACGTCAGCGGGTCGTACGCGGAGACGTACGCCGACAGCTTGTCGCTGACGCTCCGGAACTCGGGGTGGCCGGCCACCTTCGCGATGGCGGGCGCCGGGTCCTGGTCGGCTTCGATGAAGTGCAGGTACACGTCGCCGTACTGGAAGAGACTGCGGCGGGTGACACCGACGAGGTGCGGGAGTTCACCGCTGTCGGAGGCGGCGAACAGGTCGGCGATCGCCGGCGCCGACTCGGGTGCCATGCGGGCGACGATCAGGGCGTGGTGCATCGGATGTCCTTCCTGGGCCGGTGGCTCAGCGGGGCAGGGGCGCGTTCTGGCGGTCACGGGCGACCTGCTCGATCCGGTCCCGGATGAGCGCCATCTGCGTACGGGAGTTGCGGTTGATGTTGTCCGTCATCCACTCGTCGTCGACCGGGGCGTCGGGCTTCATCGCGAAGTCCTGCGTCCAGCGCATCTGGGTGCCGCCGGGCAGCTCCGTGTACTCCCACAGGATGTTCATGTGGGCGAAGGGGCCCGTCTCCACCCGGCGGGCCCGGACGATCCGGTTGGCACGGTCGACGGTGCGTTCCGAGACCCAGCTCCAGACCTTGCCGTTGTCGTCCGGGTACATGGTCAGGCGGAAGGCCGTCGTGTCGCCCTCGCGGGAGAGGACTTCGAGGGACGAGTACTCGGTGAAGAGCCGGGGCCAGTTCTCGATGTCGTTGGTGATGTCCCAGACGAGGTCGAACGGGGCGTCGACGGTGATGCTGTTCTCGGTGTGTCCGGACACTTTCAGGCTCCAGCCTTGAGGGTGCTGTTGACGAGGTCGAGGAACTCCTGGGGCGTCCTGCAGCGCTCCGAGTCGGGGGGCAGCGAGCGGCCGTACTGGTTCTCCAGCTCGCCGACGATGCCGAGCAGGCCGAGCGAGTCGAGGCCGAGGATCCCGAACGGGGTGTCCGAGGCGCGCTCCAGCTCGCCGGGGTCGACGGTGACTCCGGCTCCCCTCTTCATGAGGGCGGCCAGCTCGTCGTAGGTCACTTGGGTGGTGAGCATGCGGGTGTCTCCTTCCCGCCCGGTGGTCATCGGGCGGAGTCGTCTCCACGGCGCACTACCAGCGCCGCGTTGGAACCCATCAGTCCCCGGCTGAGGACCAGGGCCGTGCGCGGCTCGGCGGGGCGAGCGCGGGACATCACCAGGTCGAGGTCGTGGCAGATGTCGAACACGTTGGGGGTGGGCGGGATCAGGCGGTGCTCCATGGCGAGCACCGCGGCGGCGATGTCCAGCACGGGCGCCCCGCAGTAGGCGCGCCCGATGCCGGTCTTGGGCGCCGTGACGGGGACCTTGGCACCGTGCGTCCCGAGGGCGTCGGCGATGGCGCCGGCCTCGGCGCGGTCCGCCTCCGGCACGCCGAGGGCGTCGGCGAACACGACGTCGATCTCCTCGGGGGCGCACCCGGCCTCGTCGAGGGCACCCCGGATCGCCTGGGCGAGTCCCTCCCGGGACCGCTCCCAGCGTGAGGCGCCGGTGAAGGTCGCGGCGTGACCGGCCACAGTGGCCCGGACGGTCGCCCCTCGCTCCCGGGCGCGGTTCTCGTCCTCGACGACGAGCATCGCGCCGCCCTCCGCGGGCACGAAGCCGCACGCGCCCTGGGTGAAGGGCCGGTAGGCGCGGGCCGGGTCCTCGGCCGTGCTGAGTTCGGCGTAGCCGAGCTGGCAGACCATCGAGTAGGGGGCGAGGGGTGCCTCCGCGCCGCCGACGACGACCGCGCCGGTGCCGCGCCGTACGGCCCGGGCGGCGTGCGCGACGGCGTCCAGACCGCCGGCCTCGTCGCTCGCGACCACCCCGCACGGCCCCTTGAAGCCGCCCCGGATGGAGATCTGGCCGGTGCTGGCGGCGTAGAACCAGGCGATGGACTGGTACGGGCCGACGTACCGGGAGCCCTGGCCCCACAGCTTCTGGAGTTCCCGCTGCCCGAACTCGCCGCCGCCGGATCCGGCCGCGGTGACCACACCGATGTCGTAGGGCTCCGCGGGCACTCCCCGGCCGATTCCGGCGTCGTCGAGGGCGAGGGCGGCGGCGGCCATCGCGAAGTGGCTGAACGGGTCGGTCTGGACGAGGAAACGTTCCTCGATGAGGCCCGCGGCGTCGAAGCCCCGGACCTCCCCGGCCACCCGGAGCGGGAGGTGTCCGCAGCCCTCGCGGGTGATCCCGTCCAGGACGACGAGGCCCTCGCCGACGGCCTTCCAGTACGCGTCGGTCCGCAGGCCGTTGGGCGCGATCACCCCGATCCCGGTGATGGCCGCGCGCGGGGTGCGCCGAGTGGGCCGGGTCTGTCCTGTGCGCTGAGTCTGCCGTGTCGTCATCGGGTCCTCCCGCCCGGCCCGGTCAGCAGCACGGCCGACTGGAAGCCGCCGAATCCGCTGCCGACGGAGAGCACGTTCCTGAGCCTGTGCTGGCGCGCCGTGCGCGGCACGTAGTCCAGGTCGCACTCGGGGTCGGGTGTCTCGTAGTTCGCCGTCGGCGGTACGACCTGGTGCTTCAGCGCCAGGACGCACGCGACGATCTCGATCGCGCCGATCGCGCCGAGTGAGTGGCCCACCATGGATTTGATGGAGCTCATGGGTGTGTCGTAGGCGTGTGCGCCCAGGGACCGCTTCACGGCGGCGGTCTCGTGCCGGTCGTTCTGTTTGGTGCCCGAGCCGTGCGCGTTGACGTAGTCGATCAGCGTGGGGTCGAGGCGGGCCTGGTCGAGCGTGGAGTCGATCGCCCGGGCCATCTCCAGTCCCTCGCTGGTCAGACCGGTCATGTGGTAGGCGTTGCCGAAGGTGGCGTAGCCGCCGACCTCGCAGTAGATGTGGGCGCCGCGGGCCCGGGCGTGCTCGTACTCCTCCAGGACGAGCACCGCCGCGCCCTCGCCCATCACGAAGCCGTTGCGGCGGGCGTCGAAGGGCTTGGAGGCGTGTTCGGGGTCGTCGTTGTTGTCCGACGTCGCCTTGATGGCGTCGAAGCAGGCCATGGTGATCGGCGAGATCGGCGAGTCCGCCGCGCCGGCGATGCAGATGTCGGCCCGGCCCTCCTCGATGGTGTGGAAGGCGTAGCCGACCGCGTCGATCCCGGAGGTGCAGCCGGTGGAGACGGTCTGCACCGGGCCCTGGGCGCCGAACTGTTCGGCGACGACCGAGGCGAGGGTGCTCGGCGAGAACGCCCGGTGCAGTTGCGGGTCGGCTGCGCGGTGGTCCACGTCCCAGCGCTGCCCGCCCTCGCTGACCTTGACGTAGTCGTGTTCGAGGCGGGTGGTGCCGCCGACGGCGCTGCCCAGGGAGACCGCGACGCGCCACGGGTCCTGCGCGCCGGTGTCGAGGCCGGAGTCACCGACGGCCTCGGCGGCGGCGACCATGGCGAACTGGATGTAGCGGTCGGCGTGTTGGCTCAGCTCCGGGTCCAGTCCGTGCGCGAACGGGTCGAAGTCGCATTCGGCGGCGATGCGCGAACGCAGGCCCGCCGGATCGAACAGCGTGATGCCCCGGGTCGCGGTACGGCCGCCGGCGAGGAGGTCCCAGAACGCCGTGGCCCCGGTGCCGCCCGGAGCGACCACACCGATACCGGTGACAGCCACCCGCCGGGTCACCGTATGGCCCCGCTCCGCTCGGACCGCTGTCCGTGGTCCGGAGCGAGCCGGTCCGGCCCGCCGACGGCGAACTCCGTGCCGGGTACGGCGGTCTCGGTCACCTCCGTGTCGACGTGCCCGAGGCTCGGGCGCGGGGCGAGCGGGCCCAGGTGGAAGACCATGCGGGCCTCCACGTCACCGACGTTGCGGAAGCGGTGGCGCACGTCGATCGGGATCAGGAGGCCCTGATCGGGCCTGAGGGCGTGCGTCTCGCCGTCCAGGTCCACTTCGAGTGCGCCTGAGACGACGTAGACGAACTCCTCGGAGTACGGGTGGTAGTGCTCGCCGATGCGCTCGCCGGGCTGGACGATCGCCAGGCCCATGAAGCCGCTGGTGGAACCCACCGTGGCGGGCGTGAGCATGGCGCGCAGGTCACCGCCGCGTCTGCGGTTGGGTTCTGTCTCGCTCAGGTCCACGATGCGTGGGTGCTGCTTGTTCATGGTTGAGACCTCCGGGTGGGGCAGGGACGTCGTCCGGGCGGGGCGGGGCGGAGTGGGTGCGGCGCGGTGAGCACCACGGTGATCCGTCAGGCAGGCGCCGAGCTGCGGTCGGTGACGGGCATCATGTCGGCGTGCGAGAGGAGGCGGTTGAGGTTGCGGTCCGTCTCCAGGGAGCCCTCGACACCGATCGCGGCGCCGTCCAGAAGAAGTTCCAACTCCGCTGCCTTCCCAGGCCCCTTGAGGCCGAGGGAGGACATCGGGTCGGCGTCGAGCTCACCGGTGACGTCGACGAGCCTGACAACGATGTCATCACGCTGGAAGACGGTGCTTCCGTACACCGGGCCGGCCGGGTCGTCCGCCGCGGCCTCGTCCTGGTGGGCGAGCAGCCGCGCCAGGTCCATGCCGCGGCCTTCCTTCGCCGGGTAGTACAGCGCGTGCCGCCGCAGCCCGGCGGGGGCCTCCCTGCCGGAGACCACGTGGTGGACGGCCGGGAGCGCAGCCCGGGTGAAGAAGACCCGCGCGGAGTCGGGGTCGCTGAGGTCCCGGTCCTGCTCCAGGTAGGGGTTGATGGCCTCCTCGACCGCCCGCACCTCGGGCTGGCGGGCGACGTGACGCAGTGCGGCGAGGAGATCGCCCTCGACCTCCACGGCCCGTACGACGCGGTTGCCGTGCATGAAGAGGGAGGTACGGCGCAGCCGGGTGGTGTCGTCGACCTGGGCCTCGGGCGACGTGTAGCCGGCCAGGATCTCGGCGACCTTCGACTCGGAGCCGGGCTTGACGGTGAAGGTGAGGGCGTGGCGCGCGACCCCGTCGCCCACGCGGGCCGCCACCTGCGTGCCCGCTGTCGCCGAAACGGGAGGGAGCGGGGCGTTGGGGGTGGTCTCCCGGAGGATGCTGTAGCGCATCGACCGGGTGTCCCGGACGCAGCTGTGCATCGGCCGTACGGTCTCGACGTGCTCCTCGCTGTTCACCCAGGCGAGGAAGGGCGGGGCGCTCTCCCACTCGCTGGTGATGAGCCACTGCGAGGGGTTCTCGATCGACTGGCAGAGCTGGTCACTGAGGTGACCGGGCACGGACGCAACCTGGTTGCGCATGTGTTCGTACGCGTCCAGGAACTGCTGCTGGGCTCCTTCGTACAGGTCGAGCAGCAGGATCACCCGCAGCCTGGAGCCGTCGAACGCCGACTGCGATATGCGTCCCGAGATGGTCATCCGGCGCACCTCTCCTCTTCGTCGTTGAAGTTCGCCTTCGTCCTGGAAGTCCGTCGTGGAAGTCCGTTGCGGAAATCCGTTGTGGAAGGCGGGGAGCGACCGCCGTGTCCGAAATGCCGGGGCCGCCATGAGCCGATCGTTGACGCGAGTCGCGATGTGCGCGACTCCCGCGGGGTCGGGCGAGTGAACCGTGCGCCATCCGGGTGCCTCCGGCGGGCGGAACGGTTCCCGGGGAGGCACTGTGCAGGGGCATCCCCTCGCTGACCCGCGTCCCGGCCACGACCGGCAGACACTGGAGGCATTCAATGAACCGCGCGGAAGAGGCCGACGGCGGAGTCGGCCACCACACACCCGTCCTGATCGTCGGCGGCTCCCTGGTGGGGCTGTCCACCTCCCTGTTCCTCGGACGCCTCGGGGTGCCCCACACGCTCGTGGAGCGTCACTCGGGCACCTCGATCCATCCGCGCGGGCGCGGGAACAACGTGCGCACCATGGAGTTGTTCCGGGTGGCCGGGGTGGAGCGGCGCATCGAGGAAGCGGCGTCGGTCCTGGCGGACAACCACGGAATCCTGCAGACGCCGAGCCTGGTGGGCGACATGGGCGAGTGGCTGTTCAAGGAGATCGACCCCGGCGGCGGGCTCGCCCGGTTCAGCCCCAGCGGGTGGTGCCTGTGCAGCCAGAACGACCTGGAACCCGTCCTGTTGGAGAGCGCGCGGGCACTCGGCGGGGATCTGCGGTTCTCGACCGAGATGATGTCGTTCGAGCAGGACCCCGAGGGCGTGACCGCGCGGGTCAAGAGCCGTGAGACCGGTGAGCACACCACCATCCGGGCGGACTACCTCGTCGCGGCGGACGGTCCGCGCAGCCCCGTCCGCGAGCAGCTCGGCATCGGGCAGAACGGCCCCGGCGACCTGTTCCACAACGTGAGCATCACCTTCACCTCCCGCGGCCTCGCGGACGTCGTCGGCGACCGGCGCTTCATCGTCTGCTACCTGACCAGCCCGGACGCCGACGGCGCCCTGCTGCCGGTCGACAACCGGGAGCGCTGGGTGTTCCACGCACCGTGGCACCCCGAACAGGGCGAGACGATCGAGGAGTTCACCGACGAGCGGTGCCGGGAACACATCCGGCGGGCCGTCGGCGTACCGGATCTGGACGTGGAGATCACCGGCAGGGCCGCCTGGCACGCCGCCGAGAGGGTCGCCGAACGGTACGCGGACCGCAGGGTCTTCCTCGCCGGCGACTCGGCCCACGAGATGTCCCCCACCGGGGCGTTCGGCTCCAACACCGGTATCCAGGACGCCCACAACCTCGCCTGGAAGCTGGCCGCCGTGCTCGGCGGCTGGGCGGGTCCCGGCCTGCTGGGGTCGTACGACATGGAGCGCAGGCCGGTCGCGGAGGCGACGAGCGCCCGGGCCTCCGCACGGTCGGTCGAGCACAGCCACCCCGGGTACACACCCGCTCCGGGAGCCGGCGGCCCGGGAGGCCCTGGCGCCCCCGGCGGCAGAAAGGGCGGAATCCTCAACGTGGCCCTCGGCTACCGCTATCCGCGGGGCGCCGTGCTGGGCGCCGATCCGGCGGTACCGGTCGTGCCCGAGGGCGTACGGCTGACGGGTGAGCCCGGGAGCAGGGCTCCCCACTTGTGGCTGAACCGCGCCGGCACCCGGATCTCCACGCTCGACCTGTACGAGAACTCGCTGGTGTTCCTCAGCTCGGCGGGCGGCATCGGCGGCTGGCACGACGCGGCGACTGAGGTCGCACACCAGTTGTCGGTGCCGCTCGACTCGTACCGGATCGGCACCGGGCCGGACGCCGAGCTGTCCCCGGCGAGCGACCTGGAGTGGGCGGAGGCCCATGGCGTCAGCCCGGAGGGAGCGGTGCTGGTGCGCCCCGACGGATTCGTCGCCTGGCGCTCCGAAGGCCCGGCGGCGGACCCCGGGGCGGTGCTGCGGGAGGCCCTTTCGGCGTTGCTGGACCTGGGCTGACGGCTCGGCCGACCGTGCACGGACACCTTCGCGCTCGTGCGTGGTGGCGGTGTTGCTCGATGTGTTACCGCCCCGGCCCCGTCCGACACACCAACTCGGACGGGGCCGGGGCTCTTGTCCTGCTGGTACAGCGCACCCACGGGACGGAGGCGCGCAGGACCGGGCTCATCCCCCTACGCCCACACCTATACCTATACCTGCGCCTGCGCCTGCGCCTGCGCCTGCGCCTGCGCCTGCGCCTGCGCCTGCGCCTGCGCCTGGCACGATAGATCGGCGCAGACGATGCGCATTGGGCAGCACCGATCAGCCCGTAACGTCGCGACCTTGGGTAAAACGCCAACGGTCCATGCGGACCGGCGTGTTGGATGTAGCTTCGCCGGCATGAGCGATGACATCCGCATAGACCGTGCCCCGTCGGCCGGGGGCGGCATCCAGATCACGGTCAGCCTCTCCCCCACGGTCCTGGCGAAGCTCCAGAAGGACGGCTCCTGGACGGAGTCCATCAGTGAAGGCCAGGTCACCGGAGACGGACCAGTCATCACCCAGATCGAGTTCAAGGTGCCGTAGGCCTCGCAGCTCGCGAACGACGCCGCCGCTCCCCTCTGGGTGGGCATCTCGTCGGAACAGATCCCGAAGCGGGTGTGGTGACTTCACTGACACCGCTCAGCGGAGCGCAGCACATCGACTTCGGTACGCACGAAAATCTACTTTGGCAAGAGTAGACATTGAAGGGTCGACGTGGTTAGAGTTTCTGTCGTAGCCGAGATCAACGGGGCCTGGCAGAGACGAACTGCCGGCCAGCAGCACCAGCAGTACACGTAGTTGCAGGGCGCAGGACGGTGTGGTGGTGGAGTTCCGAAGCCAGGGTTGTCGCAGGACGGCGACGGGACTGACGACCGGACCGGGTGGCCCGAAGTGATCAGGGGCCGCCGTGAGCAGTGCCGTATGGGCAGTACCCGTTGGTGCAGTTCGCACCATGCAGCAGTGAGGTCAGTGAGCAGCACCTCGGTGAAGGCGTCGGCTGCGGACGCGCGCACCGGGAAGTTCGGCAGTGGGGTTCCAAGCCAGAGCAGACGCAGGACGGGCGACGGGGCTGGCTGCCGAAGCGTGGCGCTTCCCCAGGCCACTGGGCAGTTCGCATCACCGGCAGTACGCAGTACCCGCTTGGTAAGTGATCAATCCCAGAGGGAAGAACGGAGGAGCCAAGCGCCATCAGGATCGCCCGGGCCGAAGCCTTGAACCCGGGTACCGCAGGACATCGACAGTGAGGTGGTCTCCGGTCGAGCAACCGCGATCCCAGCACACCCGACAGCGTTTCGGTCGGGTCTGCGGAAACAGAGGGCCGGCGCAGTCGCAGGGCCGGCAGATGGTGTAGCAGTTCCTTCGGGGCCCTGGTGCGATTGGCACCAGGGCCCCTCCATACGTTCCATGGAATTCACCAGCGTTTGTTGCCTGTTGCTCCCCGACAGCTGGACGGCTCCCGTCCTGCGAACAGGAAGGGAGCCGTCCAGCGGGTCGCACGCCTATTGCCTTCAGCGGGTCATGCGTGACGACGCGAATGCCGGTTGCCGGTGACGACGCGGTAGAGCGCGAGCAGGAGGAAGGAGCCGACGATCGCGGCGATCCACGTCGAGATGTCGAAGAATCCGTCGATGGAGTCGACGCCGAATATCACCTTGCCGAGCCATCCGCCGAGCAGACCGCCGACGATGCCGATGAGCATGGTGATGATGATGCCGCCGGGGTCCTTGCCCGGCATCAGGGCCTTGGCGATGGCGCCGGCGAGCAGGCCGATGATGATCCACGCGATGATGCCCATCGTTTTCTCCCTCAATAAAGACAGTGTCAGCTCACCGTCTGCACCGAATACGCGCGAACAAACGTCTTCTCCGTATCGCAGCCCCGTCAGCCTTTGATCCAAGCGATCGGTCCGGCAACTGGTGGGGCTTAAGACTC
Organism: Streptomyces sp. NBC_01451; assembly: GCF_036227485.1. Lineage (NCBI taxonomy): Bacteria > Bacillati > Actinomycetota > Actinomycetes > Kitasatosporales > Streptomycetaceae > Streptomyces > Streptomyces sp. NBC_01451. The sequence goes on along the minus strand of NZ_CP109479.1, from coordinate 8,491,651 downwards.
ACTTTGCGTTCGGCGGGCAGGATGTCGCGGTGGCGGGCATTGGGGTCGCGCCATCGCGGGCAGGCGCGCAGGGGCCAGGCCGCGCTTGTGGTTGGGGTGGTTCGGGGAAACGATGGCGAACTGCTGCAGCGGTCCAAAGCGGGCTTCGATGGGGGGGGCCGCCCACACACGGCGTAGGTCGGGTCACCGTCGGGCCGTGCGGCACGGATCGCCTTCAGCGCAGCCAGCGGGTTCGCGACACGATCTTGTATTCGTGCGCTGGAAGATGACACCGTGCCGGGTGGGCAGGCTGCGCAATGCCTCGCGGCCTCTGTGGCTGATCCAGAAGTGGAATTTGCCCAGGTGGGCGATAACTTTTCGCAGTGCCCAGCAAGTGAAGGACCGCTGAACTTGGCACCGGGCAGGTGGCGGCCATCACGCTGACGAAGTCCGTCCCCAGACTTGAGCGCGCCACAACTTCCTCCCGCCCGCGGAGGATCCAAGCAGACCCGGCCGATCCCATCGAAGTGGTGGATGCAATCGCGGGCCCGAGTCCTCGGTCACCTCGGTGGGAGTGGTCTATTGACCGCCGCTCCCACGGACGTGACCCAACCTGGTGGGGCATGACTCGCCCGGCTCTGTGACCGACACAAGTGCCATCCCCGATGAGTGCTGCACCCCGCCGTCGGAGAAGGAAACGGGAAACAGCATCGATCGCCTTGTCCGTCCAGGCCGGGTTGCCGCACTCTTTCGTGCAGCGCCACCCCGGCCTGGACGGATGGGCTTTGGAGGTTTCCGTGCAACAGCCGTCCACCGAGTTCGGCGAAGAGCTGAGGAAACGGCGTCTGGAGGCCGGGCTGAGTCTCACGGCCTTGTCCGGCGCCGTGCATTACAGCAAGGCGCAGTTGAGCAAAGTCGAGCGAGGCATCAAGGCACCCAGCCGTGACCTCGTTCGGCTGTGCGACGCCGCCCTCGACGCCAACGGAGCACTGAATGCCCTGGCCACCCCGGTTGTTGCTGACACATCAGCCGAACCGGCGCCAGGCCAAGTCGATGAGGAGGACTGGGTCATGCAGTTGTCGCCGGACGGCGCGAACCGGTTCCAGCCCATGGGTCGGCGAGAGGTGATGAGCGCCGGTGTCGCATCGCTGATGACGTGGCGACCGGACGGCACCGGTCCTGCCTCCCCGGCCTCGGGTGCCGGCATGCTGGAAGCCTCCCGCTCGCTGTTCACGCATTACCGGAAACTTGGCCAGACCGTGGAGCCCGGTCTGCTCCTTCCCGTCCTGATCGCGCAGACGCACACGCTGCGGGAACTGTCCGCGCAAACCGACATTGGCACGCGTCGGCAATTACTGGCGCTCGGCTCCCGGTACGCCGAATATGTAGGCTGGCTCGTGCAGGAAACCGGGGACGAACGTGCGGCACTGTGGTGGACTCAGCGCGCGGTCGATCTGGCAGCAGCAGGCGGCGACGAGGCACTGGCTGGTTACGCACTGGTCCGCAGAGCTTTGGTCACCTTGTACCGGGACGATGCCGAGCAGACCGTTGACCTGGCCCGTCGCGCGCAGAGCAGCAAGCTGCCACCACGGATCCGCGGGCTGGCCGCACAACGTGAGGCACAAGGACACGCCCTGGCGGGTGATCTCAATGCGTGTCTGCGTGCCTTGGAGCGCGCTCGTATACTCCTCGCCCTCCGGGACGACGGCTCCGACGAGCCGGTGATCGGCACCATGCACCTTCCCGACCCGGTCGGCATGGCCACCGGCTGGTGCTTGGTCGATCTCGGGCGGCCGAGGGAGGCGAGCGAGGAACTCGATCGGCAACTCGCCCTGGTCGGCCAGGACGCGGTGCGCACGCAGGTGCGGTACGGGGTGCGGCGTGCGCTCGCCTACGCATCGGCGGGCGAGATCGACCACGCGTGTGCGCTCACGGCATCGTTGCTCGACGGCGTGGCGGCAGTGCGTTCAGCGACCGTCACGACCGATCTGCAGCGTCTCGCCCGGATTCTGGCGCGCCATGCAAATCTGCCGTCCGTACGTCAGCTCGGGCCGCGACTCGGCACATTGTCGCGCTCGTCCACTTCCTGAGGGGGACATAGCCGTGAACGAAGTCTTCATCAACTACCGCACAGGCGACGGGGAGAAGACCGCTGCGTTGATCGATCAAGAGCTGTCGCGTCGCTTCGGATCTCAGCACATCTTCCGTGCATCAAGGTCAATCGCCCCCGGCGAGGCCTACCCCGACTCCCTGCTGGACGCGCTGCGACGCAGTTCCGTCCTGCTGGCCGTTGTAGGGCCGGACTGGACGAACTTTCGAACCCGACTGCACGACCCGGAGGACTGGGTGCGTAGGGAGATCGAGGAGGCGTTCAGTTGTGAACTTCCGGTCGTTCCCATTCTGGACGGCCGTAAGACGAACCGGCTGAGCAAGGCCGACCTGCCCCACGAACTGGCACGGCTCGCCGACCTCCAGTCCATTCCGTTCGACACACACGACACCGAGAACGGTGTCAGGCGCATCGGCGATCTGGTCGCCGAGATGGTCCCCGGACTGAACGACCTGTCCCCAGCCCAGGAGACGTCGTCAGCGTCCGACACCGTGACCAACTCGATCGGAGACGTGAGCGGAACGGCGGTACAGAGCCGTGACTTCACCGGCGACGTAGGCGGCACCATCGTGAAGGGCTCTCGTGGCCCCGTCCACACGGGCAATGGCCACATCTACCAGAACTCCCGCCACGTGTCGGGCGACCGGCACCTCTCGGGCAACGGGATGACCTACGTCGAAGGTGACAACCACGGCAGCGTCCAGCATCGGTTCGGTGAGCCGGACCGACGCGAGGACGACAGTCGGTGAGCCTGCACGGCAGTACACGAGTCGAGAACCCGCAGGGCTTCACCCATACCGGTGCCGGCAACATCTACGTCAACGTCGGTGCCCACGTGCAGGACTATGACAAGCCGGCCTTCCGGCGGATCGCCGAAGACCAACTTCGTTGGCTGCGGCGCGTGCTGGTCAACCCTGACGAGATGGGCAAGGCCCGCGCTGTGCTCGCCGACACCGGCACCGTCATTCTGGGAGGTCTCCCGGGCAGCGGCCGCACCTCCGCAGCCCGCGTGCTCCTGCGCGAATGCCGCTCGGACAGCGGCGACTTCCACGAACTTCTGCCGGGTGAGGAAGACGAACTGGCCCTCCACGATCCTGCTCTGGTCGCAACCGGTGACCAGTTGCTACTGGATCTGTCGGCTTCCGACGACCGCCAATGGTCCGCGGCGCTGGCCGATCTCCCCGCGCTCCGCAAGGCCGTACACGACCAGCACGCACATCTTGTAGTCGTGATGCCGCACGGCGGCACCCTCGATCCCGATCTCCAGTCTTACCGGGTCGAAATCGGGCGGCCTCCAGGTCTGCAGGTTCTCCGGCGGCACCTTCGCATGCACGGCATGCCGTACGAGCAGTACATGCAGTCCGACGTCACTGTTGACGAGTTCGTGCGCGGGAAACGGCCGATGCGGGAGATCGCGGACTTCGCCGATCTGGTGCGGCGTGCCCGCGAGGCTGCTCGGCCGGACGAAGGGTTCACACAGTGGTGCGCGACAGCCAAGAGAGCACGGAACGACCGACGGAAGGAAGTCGCCACGGTCGTCGCCGGATTACGCGAGGCTCCTCAGCGCGCGCTGCTGATCGCCGTCTCGATGCTCCACGGGGCGCACGCCGACGTCATCCACCGTGCGGCCCAGCTTTTGCTGCGCACTCTCGACTCCCCGTCGGACGGGGTACCGCTGCTCCAGCACAAGGACCTCGCTGAGCGGCTTGCGGAAATCTCCGCCGAAACTGGTCCGGGCGGATACGTGCGCTTCAAGGAGTTGGACTACGACTCCGCCGTGCGCGCACATTTCTGGGACCACATGCCTGACTTGCGACCCCATCTGGCCACCTGGACTGCAAGCATCGTGGACCTGAACGATCGGCACGTCATCCCGACCGTTCGTGACGGTCTGGTGGCGCGTCTGGCCGGTCAGTACCTACGGACCGGGCGCGGGGACGGTCTGGCTTCTCTCGCCGAACTATGGAGTACCGGGGCGGCGGGCAGAGCGCGGCTGGAAGCCGCTGTCCATGCGCTCACCTGTGGTCTTGACGACCCTGCCCACAGCAGGGACTTCCGCGAACGGACCTACCAATGGTGTGCTCACCGCAAACTCAGTGGAGAGTTCGCACAGGTACTCGTCCGGATCTGCGCCGATGTGCTCGCAGCCAGCCATCCGGATCAGGCTCTGCTCCGGCTGTACTACCTGGCTCGGCGCGAACGCGGCACCACACTCGCCCTGCAGGCGTTGCACGACCTGGCTGCTGGCAGCCGCCGACTGCGCCGAAGGCTGCTCGACCGCCTTGCCCGATCCGACCTCTCACCGCCCGACCTGGGCATCTTCCTGCGAGCCTGCGATCCGGTGGCGCTGACGGACTCCTCCGACATCCCACGCGCGCTGGTCGAGGAAACCGGGGTACAGCGCTCCTTGACCACCTGCTGGCATGCGGTACTGGCCGAACTACCGCGCGCGACGTGGCAGCCGCACGCGGAACGCTGGCTCCACCGCGCGGCCGACAACACCGGACCCCAGAGCGAGCTTCTGCTCGACCTCCTCGTCAACGCGGCCGAACGGTGCGCGGAAAGACGCGGTGAGGTCTTCGCCGCTCTGTATGCGAGCGCCCGCGAAGCCGAGCGCGGTGCTCCGGGCGGCCCAGCGCGCTCCGTCAAGACCACAGAACTGCTACTCCACAAGATCAGCGCGGCCCAGGGCCTCGGGCTAGTCGCGCCGCCAGCATCAGCCAAGGGGAGTCAACCGTGACGACCGCACGCAAGACGACAACTGTCTTCCTCACCGTCTTATGCGGCCTACTGCTGACCATCGTCGGCCTGACACAGCGGTGGCCCACCTGGATATGGCCGGTGTTGGCCGTGCTACTCCTCACTGTTCCCGCAGCGGCCTTCCGAATCGCTTCACTGCGTCGCGGCTCCGTGCCAGTCAGCTTCGAGGAACAACTCACGGCGGCCCCCGTTGAACGCACGGAGTGCCACGTCAGCCGAGTGGCGCTGCCCAGTCAATGGGCGGACTACAACTTCGTGTTCTCGGCGACCGTACGGTGGTACCTAGTCGAATCACCCGGAAATGCCCCCGTCCTCAATCCGGCAGGACTCGCAGTCGAAGCAATCCTTAGCCGCGCCCGCGCCGTCACCGAGAGACGGGAGCCGGGCCAATTCTCACTCGTGCAGCACGAGCTCAGCGGCGTTCTCAGCCGTATGTGTCCGGACTCCACAGACTATCTCCAGGCTATGGCGGAAAACGTCAGCCTCACCTTGCTGGAACAGGACCAGGAGCGCTTGGACAGACTCGCCGACGTGCGCAAGGACAAGGCGGTCTGGGAGCACCAACGCAAGTACGAACAAAGCAAGCGCCAGTACCTGGGCGAGGACGTGCTGAAGGACACCGGCAGTGCGGTGGTCTGGTGGCTCGCCAAGAACGACGAACACGTGGAAAAGACAGTGGCAGACCTGGCCCTTCTCGCGCAGCTCACATCCGCAGCCAACGACACCGAAATTCCTGAGCGACTTCAGAACCTCCTGTCTCAGCAGCCCGGCGAGCAAAACGCTCCGGAATTTCTGGAGAAGGATCCGGCCCCCGCCCCAAAGGAAGGAAATGCTGCAGATCATCTCTCGGGCTTCTTCGACGCCATGGGATTCACGGAGGGAGACGTCCGGCGGGCGATGCTGGCCAAACAGATCTCTGTGATCATCACGCAGCAGAACCGACACGAGACAGCCGAGGACGTGCTACGCCGGTTCGATCCGCCGACCTTCGCCCCGAACATCGATGAGGAGCCGAATTCAAATTCCGACGCGCCCGATGAACCATCCGGGTCCCCAGTCATTTAGGAGAAGGCAATGGACAGCGAGTTGGCCGCTCTCGCAGCGTCGGGAGCAACCACACTGGTTTCCCTCATGGTCACCGACTCCTGGGCACATGCCCGAGAACTTGTCAGACGGTTCCTGGCACGTACCGGTTCGAATGCCACCGCAATCACCGACCTGGACAATGCGAGGACCCGGCTGCTCAGCACCGACGCTACAGGTGACGAGCCGACCACCACCGACGTCAGAACTCAGTGGCACGGTTACCTACAACAACTCGTCGAATCCGGGTCTGTCACCAACGGCGAACTGCGCATCTTGCTGACTTCGTTGCAGCAACTTGCCGCTACCTCCGTGACCTGTCATGGAGCCGTGCGGAACGAGATCAACGGCGGCGTTCAGCACGGTCCCGTCATCCAGTCAGGCCGAATCACCGGGCTTACCTTCCACACCCACCAATCCTCAGCCTCCAACCAGGGCTGAGTACAGACCCGCTGAATTCTGCCCTCAGCCGGCAGGCCGTAGGGTCTCTCCCTTCTCGGCAGCAGCGTCAAATCGAACGTCCCGACCGAGCTGTGTGCCGACTTGTCGGCTGCTACCGAACTTGAATGCGTGATGTCGGGGCTGGCGCTCGGTGGTGACAGAGCGGCTCGCGGCAACGAGCGCGCGCTCAAACGGACGGCATGATCGGGGACCAGACGCCAAGCCACTGCTCGGCGCCGTAGTCCTCGAAGCGCTCCACCTCGGTGAACCCCAGCTTCGCCGCGAGGCGCATCGAGCGGTCGTTGGCGGTCTGGGGAGTGAGCACGACTGGTTCGCCGGGAAGCGTGTCGGCGAACCAGTCGAGTGCCGCTGCGCATGCCTCGGTGGCGTACCCGTATCCCCACGCGTGGGGCAGGAACATGTAGCCGAGCTCGGCCTCCCCGCCTTCCGGTCGGACGTGCCCCGGACGGTCTGGGTCACGCCGATCGAGCGTGACGATGCCGACCATCGCTCCGTCGAGCTCGACCACAAAAAAGCCGGGACGTTGCCCGGGCACCTCAGGAACCTCGCGCTCCAGCTCATCACGCGGTCGTGGGCCACCGATGTAGGTGCCCACCTCTGGCGAGGCGAACAGCTCGATCAGCACCGCACGGTCCCGGGCCTCGGACTCGCGGAGCACGAGGCGCTCGGTCCTGATCGGGGCAGGTGGCCAGGCAACCGGTCCAAGTTCAATCACGGCGGGCAAACTACCCCACGCCCGCCGGGCAGGAGCCTGAACGACCGACAGGGGCAGCAGCTCCTGACCCACCAGACGGGTCTCGATGCCGGTGTCCGTGGCTGGGCGGGTGGAAGGACCCGAAACCGCACATGGGCCGATCAGCGAGGGCAGGGGCCCTTCATCTCCGCGTGCTGAGCCTGTTCGTCGGACGGGCGCGCTTCGACGTCCATTCTCCCGCCGTATCCCCATATGATCCTCGAACGCCAAACATCACACTGTTCAGCACCTTTACCAGTGGCCGAATCTAGAGTCGGTGGCACATTCGCATGAGACAGCCGGTGGACGTGAACCAGTTGGGGTTGGCGGCAGGGCCGACAAGGCGCGAAACCTCTAGCGGGCTGGGGGACCACACTGCGGGTGGCGAATCTTCCCGCAGGCAAGGTCTCTGCGATCCGGCGGGAGCCCCCGGCAGGGTATCGAATTCGAGGTCGCCGAACCGGACGGCCCCTGGCGGGAACAGGCCAAGGATGTGCCCCTCAGGGGAGTGGAGCATCGTACGGGTCGGAAAGAGCCCTACGGCCGTCAACGACCACCTCGAAGTGAACAAACGGGTCCGGCTCGTGCTGTCGACCGGTTGACCAAAGCCGGACGACTCGGCCACCCGGGCTCGGGCCACGGCGGCTCTCGCCCAGTTCGAGGAGACCCTCACAGCGCCGACTCCCCCCACAGCGACAACCCGTTCGCCAGACAGGCAACCACGCTGCTTGACTCACCCCATGAGCGATCTTCACATCCGCTGCGCCACCCTCTCGGACGTCGACGCCGTGCTGCAGTTCTGGCGCGGTGCCGCGGAGGGAACGAGCATCAGTGACGACCCCGACGGAGTGGCCCGACTCATCGCACGAGACCCCGAGGCCCTGCTCCTCGCAACGCGCGACAACCTGCTCGTCGGAACCGTCATAGCCGGTTTCGACGGATGGCGATGCTCCGCCTACCGGCTGGCCGTACACCCCGACCAGCGCCGACAAGGCATCGCCACCGCCCTGCTGCGGGCCGCCGAACAGCGCTTCTCCGCCCTCGGCGGGCGACGCGTCGACGCGATGGTCCTGGAAGCCAACGAACAGGCCCATCACGCCTGGGCCGCGGCCGGATACCATCGCGAGGACCACTGGCGACGCTGGGTCAAGCCGCTGTAGACACTGCCCGAGAAGCTTGTACGCAACCAGGATTCGACCGCTGGCGAAGATCCAGCCGCTCGCGCCGACGCTGCCACTTCTCCCCGCTCGCGGTGCATAAGTAGCAGCGCCGCCAGGGCACCGCTCTTCGGCACTGTCCGTTGTGGGCCACCGCCGAAGAGCGGTGCGTACGACCGCGCGGGCCGCGCGCGGACAGCCTGGTGCCGAAGCGCGACGAGAGCGGCCGGCATGCGTGGCGGGCTGGCGGGTACGGGCCTCAGGAGCGCGGCGGCGCTGGGTGAAGCCCCTCACCGGCTGGTCAACTTTGCGCATCCTTTACTATAAGTGGACCAGTTACTTCTCCGAGGAAAGGTGTGAGCGTCCGCCCATGGGCGAGCCTCCCAGTAGCAACAGCACCACTCGACGTCGAGCGATCCCGCCGGCCCTGACCGATCATGGGACGGAGGTGAACCGATGACAGAAGTGCTCCTCCTCCTGGTGGCGATCCTGCTCTCCCTGGCCTGCGGCGCCTTCGTCGCGGCGGAGTTCTCCCTCACCACGGTCGAGCGCGGTGAGCTGGAGCGCGCGGTGGAGCGCGGCGAGCGGGGTGCCGCCGGCGCCCTGAAGGCCGTACGGAACCTCACGTTCCAGCTCTCCGGCGCGCAGCTCGGCATCACGGTCACCAATCTCGTGGTCGGCATGCTCTCCGAGCCGTCGATCGCCGCGCTGATCGCGGGCCCGCTCGAATCGCTCGGCGTCTCGGCCTCGGCGTCCTCCTCCCTCGCCCTGGTGATCGGTACGGCGCTGTCGACCGTCTTCCTGATGGTCGTCGGCGAGCTGGTGCCCAAGAACTGGGCGATCTCCGCGCCGCTGGCCGTGGCCAAGCGGGTGGCGACGCCGCAGCGGCTGTTCAGCGCCGCGTTCCGGCCGTTCATCACGCACCTCAACAACACGGCGAACCGCATGGTGCGCCTCTTCGGCATCGAGCCCGCCGAGGAGCTGGCCTCCGCGCGCGGACCCCAGGAACTGGCCGCGCTGGCCCGGCACTCCGCCAAGTTGGGCGCCCTGGAGCCCGACACCGCGGAACTGTTCGTACGGACCCTGAACCTCGCCGACCTCACCGCGGAGAACGTGATGACACCGCGCGTCCAGGTCGTCGCCCTCGACGCCCAGGCGACCTGCGAGGACGTGGCGAACGCGACGCGGGCGACCGGGCTGTCCCGCTTCCCCGTCTACCGCGGCAACCTCGATTCGGTCGTCGGTGTCGCGCACATCAAGGACTGCCTCGCGGTACCCGCGGAGCGGCGTCCCCGGGTGCCCGTATCCGAACTGATGCGCGAGCCACTGCTCGTCCCCGAGTCACTGACCGTCGACCGGCTTCTCGACCGGCTCTCCGGCAAGCGCACGATGGCCGTCGTCATCGACGAGTACGGCGGCACGGCGGGCGTGGCGACGCTGGAGGACATCGTCGAGGAGGTCGTCGGCGAGGTACGGGACGAGCACGACCCGCACGAGACGTCCGACCTCGACCCGGCCGGCGTGGACGACGAGGGCCGCACCCTCTACTCCGCGGACGGCGCCGCCCGCACCGACCAGCTCGCCCGCGTCGGCCTCCGGCTGCCCGAGGGGCCGTACGAGACGCTCGCCGGCCTGATCGCCACCGAACTGGGCCGTATCCCGCAGGCCGGCGACACCGTCGAGGTCGCCGACTGGCGCCTGGACGTGGTGGACGCCTCGGGCCGCAGGGCCGCCCGCGTCCTGCTGCACGCGCCGCTCGTGAAGGAAGAGACCGGGACCGACAAGGCCGGGACCGACAAGGAAGGGGAGGCCAAGTGACGACCGTCCAACTGCTGATCGGGCTGGCGACGCTGGTCGTCAACGCCTTCTTCGTGGGCGCCGAGTTCGCGCTGATCTCCGTACGCCGCAGCCAGATCGAGCAGCACGTCGAGGAAAGCGCTGGAGGCGCCGACGGGGACCGCGCGGACGGCGACCGGCGGGCGAAGAGCGTGCTGTGGGGCCTGGAACACGTGTCCGCGCTGATGGCCGCGGCCCAGCTGGGCATCACGCTGTGCACGCTGATCCTCGGTGTGGTCGCGGAACCGGCGATCGCGCATCTGCTGGAGCCGGTGTTCCACGCTGTCGGCGTCCCCGAGAGCGCGGGCCACGCGGTGTCCTTCGTGATCGCCCTCGCCCTGGCGACGTATCTGCACATGCTGCTCGGCGAGATGGTGCCGAAGAACATCGCGCTCGCCGAGCCGGTGCGCAGCGCGCTGCTGCTCGGTCCGCCCCTGGTGGCCCTGGCGCGGGCGCTGAAGCCCGTGATCTTCACGATCAACGCCTTCGCGAACACCCTCCTGAAGCTGATGCGCGTCGAGGTCAAGGACGAGGTCACGGCGACCTTCTCGGACGCCGAACTGGCCCGTCTGGTCCGGGACTCCGGCGAGGCGGGGCTCATCGACGACCGCGCGCGGGAACGCCTTCACGACGCCCTGGAACTGGGCCGCCGCCCGGTGCGTGACGTCGTGCTCCCGCTGGAGAGCGTCGTCTACGCGCGCGTGGGCGTCACTCCGGAGGAGTTGGAGCGGCTGTCGGCCGAGTCGGGCTTCTCGCGCTTCCCGGTGGTGGACGACGAACGCCGGATCGCCGGGTACCTGCACGTCAAGGACGCGCTGGACGCCACGCCCCGGGACCTCGCCTTCCAGGTCCGGGACATGCGACCCATCGCGAGCGTACGGGCGGACACTCCCCTGGACGACGTCCTCACGGCAATGCGGCGCAGCCGTACGCATCTGGCGGCGGTGCAGGGCGATGACGGGCTGCTCGCGGGCATGGTGACGATGGAGGACGTGCTGCGCGAGCTGTTCGGACAGCCGGTGTAGACCACTGCGAGACGCCTCCCCGAGGCCGACCGACCGCCGGGTATGTGTTCGGGTTATCATCTCTGTCGCCATGCAGACGAATGCCTCCTACACCAGCCTTGTCGCGGTCGGCGACTCCTTCACCGAGGGCATGTCGGACCGGCTGCCGGACGGTACGTACCGCGGCTGGGCCGACCTTCTGGCGGCCCGGATGGCCGCCCGCACGCCCGGCTTCCGGTACGCGAACCTCGCCGTGCGCGGCAAGCTGATCGGACAGATCACCGCCGAGCAGGTGCCCGTCGCGGTGGCCATGGAGCCCGATGTGATCACGCTGGTGGGCGGGCTCAACGACACCCTGCGCCCCAAGTGCGACATGGGGCGGGTACGCGGGCTCCTGGAGGAGGCCGTGGAGCGCCTGGCCCCCGCGTGCAAGCAGCTGGTGCTGATGCGCAGCCCCGGCCGCCAGGGCCCGGTCCTGGAGCGCTTCCGGCCACGCATGGAGGAACTGTTCACCTGCATCGACGACCTCGCGTCCCGGCACGACGCACTCGTGGTCGACCTGTACGGGGCCGCCTCGCTCGGCGACCCCCGTATCTGGGACGTCGACCGGCTGCACCTGACGGGCGAGGGTCACCGCAGGGTCGCGGAGGCGGTCTGGCAGACCCTCGGCTACGAGGCCGAGGACCCGGAGTGGCATACGCCGATGCCGGCCACGGCACCGCCCGGCTGGGGCGCTCGCCGGGTCGCGGACGCCCGCTTCACCCGGCAGTACCTGCTGCCGTGGATAGGCCGTCGGCTGACAGGGCGCTCGTCCGGGGACGGAATGCCCGCGAAACGACCGGAACTGTCGCCGTACGAGGACCTGTCGTAGCTCCGTATGCCCCCTCCCCCGTTCAAGGTCGATCCCCTCCAGATCGGGTGTTCCGGTGGCGTTACGGACCCCGTCCTGTGGATCAGTGAATCTGAATAGCGGCGGCAGCGATGAACGCGTTGAGGGCGTCCTGCAGCTCTTGTTCACGTTCAATCAGCTCGGCTCTCGTCGATGCCCTACGGATCGGGCCGATGGCGTCGGAGGCCGATGCGGCAAGCGCGACGAGCACGTCGTCCTCGGCTAGGAGCCTGACCCTGAACTGGGCGTTCTCGGTGGCGGCGCCGAGCCGGTCGCACTCGGTGAAAGCTTGTCGTGTCTCGGGGCTGTCGGCATCTCCCTGTAGACGGAACCAGAGAGCAACTGTCCCTTGTTTGAGGGCAGTTACAGCTCCCGCGTAGGCGCTGTAGGTCGTCAGACGTTCCTGGCGCAGTTGCAGGGAGCGGGCGAAGATTTCCGCCTGCACACTGGAACGGCGCTGGAAGACAAAGGTGATGATGGATCCCAACAGGGTTCCGGCGACTGCGATCAGACTGGCCAGCACAACCTCCATATCCACATCTCACCACCCGGACGCACTCCCGCACAGGCCGGCCGAGGCGAGATCGACAACCGAAGCGCCGCTGCCGTGAGGCGCTTCGAGTCGACCACGGAATCCGCGCGGTCGGCAGAGCCTGTGCCCTGAGCGTCAGCCGGCAGGGCGTCCCGCTCCGTCCCCGGCTACGTCACCGTTGCCGGGCGACCAGGTTGTCGCCCGGCTGACGAGCCTCGTGCAGGGTCGGTGAGTGCGCGGTCAGAACCAGTGCAGGCAGTGTGGGGAGCGCTCGGCGCGGAAGAGGGCGTCGGCGAGGGTGGCCGCGCCCGGGTGGTGGGCCCGGATGTGTCCGGCACGCACGACCGTGCTCGGGGCGGTGCCGCCGAGGTAGACCGAGCCCAGGTCCCGTACGTCCAGGGACAGGTCGGGGTTCCGGTCCGTCGGGACGCAGTCGGCCTTGCCGTCCCGGACGGTCAGCAGGTAGCGGCCGTGCTCACCGAGAAACGGGTCCTCGACGTCGAGGACGAGTTCACCGTCCGTGAACCAGCCTCGCGCGGTCAGCGCACGCGGGATGTCCAGCAGCCGCACCCAGAGCCAGTCCATGACGCCGCTCACCTCGCCGGCGCGGAAGTCCTCGAACTGCCAGCGCAGCGGGTGCTCGGGCGGGAGCTGCTTGAACACGACCTGGGAGACCAGGTCGTGTCCGAGTACGAACCGGGCCAGGGCCGTGAAGACGGTGTCGTCGGTGGCGATGGTCTCGTCGACCGTCAGGGTGCCTGACTCGACCGAATAGCTGGCGTACCCGTCCGGCACGCCGTCGGCGTCGCGGTGGACGGCGATGTAGCGCGGCGCCGGCGAGATCGGGGGCTGCCCCGCGCGCAGGGCCCACCAGCGGTGCGGCCGGGACAGCGCGCCGGGCTGGGCACGGCGGTACCCGTCGTAGACCTCTTCCAGGATCTCGCCGCAATCGGCACGGCGCAGCACCTCGACCGAGCCGTTCTCGGAGCCGGTCGCCGGTGCGTCGGCCACCGCGCGTGCCCGGGGAACGGCGAGAGCGGCCTTGTGGCGCGGCACCGTCAGTCGTGCCGTGTAGGTCGCCGGTCCGTAGCCGAACCTGCCGTAGATCGAGGCCTCGGAGGACAGCAGTACGGAAAGGAACTCCCCGTCGGCCCGCAGTTCGGCGAGCTGGTGCCGCATCATCGCGCTGAGCACGCCCTGCCGTCGGTGCGAGGGCAGGACGCCGACGGCGGTCACCCCGGGAGCCGGGACGAGGATCTCACCGGGAAGGGTGAGCTCGAAGGAGTACGTGGCGGCGGTGCCGACGGGCCGCCCGTCCGCCGCCAGGGCGAGCAGACAGCGGTCCGTTTCGAGCGCCGACCACCAGAGCCCGCCGCCCTCGACCGGGGTTTCCGGGAAGAGCCCGAACGCGGCGTGGGCTGTGTCGACGAAGACGTCGAAATCCTTGTCCGTCGTGGAACGTATCTCCATTGCCGCCACTGCCTCCCCGGAATTCCGGCACCACGACTCGTGGTGTCCGGCCACATTGGAGCGTTGCCCCGTGGTCAGGGCAAGCGAATTACGGCCGCGCCCTCGGCCAGTCACAGCACAGACCGGTCCCGGCGCCGCCCGGCCCAGCCCGGCCGGGCCCGGGGCGAGTCGCCATGGCCGGGCTCGACAACGGTGACCACTCCCCGACGCCCCGTCGTGGACGCCGTCACACGAAGCGTGATGCCCGCGGTGTCGACGGTCCTGCTCGACCTTCCCATCGGCTCGCACGGGGCACCGACAGGCCTGATCGGTGGATGCGCGTTCGGGAGAGGCCGCCCCGGTCGACCAGTGGCCGCCGTCCCGTGAGCCTGGACGCGCCCAGTCGGCGATGCGGCAGAGGAACTCCAGCTCACGCACGCCCACCCAGGCGAGCTGATCCTGGGTGTCGGCTGCGAGGAGGGACGCGCATCGCAGCGGCCAGGTGCGCGGGTTTCCGTCACCGAGGATGTTCATGCCTGGAGGAGCGCATCTCGTGGCCGTCCCGCGATGACCGCGGATCCAGGCGCGGAGCCGTATGACGAGCCGTGTGACGAGCCGGCGACGTGCTCAGTCCCTGGCTCGCGGAGTGTCCATGGACCGGGCGAAGTCGGTGAGCGCGTGGAAGTCGCTCTCGCGCAGTCCGATGCGCGGGTTGACGTGGTGGAGGAGCGCAGGGCCGGGGTGCTGGGCGGTCACGTACGCCTGGTCCGGATCGCTCTGTTCGTCGTCCACCCAGGCGAAGGGACGGCCGTCGGCGTAGTCCACCAGGGGGCCGGTCTTCCAGTGGACCCCGTCGGGGCGTGCTTGGAACAAGGCGTCACCGAAGTCGACGAAGGGGAGTTCGGGAAGGCCGAGCACCGGGGCGATCCACCGGTTGGCCTCGTCCATCCAGGTGGTGGCCCAGCACAGTTCGTAGCCGAGTTGGAGCAGGGGTCGCCCCTGCTCCGGATTGAGCCACACCCGCAGGGGTCGCCGTCGGGCCGAGAGTCCTCTGTGTTCGTCCGGGGTCCCGCTGTCCTGGGGCACTCTGAGTGTGATGTAGCCGGCGGGGCGCCTCTCCGGCTGGGCCGCATAGGGGTTGAGCGGCCCGTCCACGTCGAGGAACAGCAGTGGTCGGTTCACGGTCTCCCCCGGCCCGGCTCGGTATCGGCTGCGCCGTGGAAGCGTAACCGCAGGAGATCCGGACGGCCTTGGCCCGATGACGCAGGACAAACCTCGGGCCTAAGGTGTGCCAGTGATCTTCAGGAGAAAGCGGGAGGCCTCGGGCCTCACCGCCATCGTGTCCGAGCTGGAGGACGCGGTCGCCGCTCGCGATGGCGACCGCACCGGGCGTGCCTTCACCGCCGTGATGGACGGTGTGCGGTCGGCGTCGGACGCTGAACTCGTCCCGGCAGGGCCCCGGTTGGCGGCGCTGCTGCCCGCGTTCCCGCCCACCGGCCCGCGTCCGATGCTGGCGACGGCGGCCGGTTTCTGCGTCGAGCGCGGGGCAGACCCGGCGGCCTGCGCCGAACCCGTTCTCGGCGGTGTCCTCCAGGACCTGCTCGACGCCCTGGAGTTCGCCCGCCGCTGGACGGCCACCGGCGCGGCCGGGGACGAACTGCCTGAGCCGGACGAGAAGAACATCGACGACGTCCTGCTGGCCCGCCTCGGCGCCGACAGACACGAGGCCACACGACTGGCGCTGGCCTGGTGCTCGGTCGAGGAGTGGCAGCCGCCCGCGCTGGCCGTGCTGTGCCGCAGCGTCGAGGTGCGCCGCCGGCACGCGTCCGCAGTCCTCCCCGCCTGCCGCGACCTGGCGGTTCTGGAGCGGCACGACCTCAAATGCCTGGCCTACGCGCTGGCGGTCCTGGACGACGAGCTCCTCATCGTGCTGCACAGACCCACCGGAACCGGGTTCGAGGTGCGCATCAGCGGCATCGGGGACAACTTCCAGTTGCACACACTCCTCGCTCACGTTCTTGTCGGCGGCGGTCACGTGCCCGGCTCGACGCCTTCCGCGGAGAGCGTTCGCCTCGCCACTGCCCCCGAGCCCGCCCAGGGACGCACACGAACCGTCGCGACCGGAGTCTTCGAACTCCTCGGTCCGGACGGCGAGCGGATCTGGAACGAGGGGTTGCCCGACGACATCCCCATATTGGAGGGACGCCGCCTGCTCGTGCTCGACGAGCCGACATACCGGCGCAGTTGGAACGCCGACCGGTTCTTCCCGCATCTTCCGGGCACGGCCGAGGTGACCCGCGTCCTGACCGCAGACGAGTCACGGACCTGGTTCGCCCGCACGTCACCGGCCAACGGGAGCCGCCGACCGTCCTGACGCCGGAGACCAGGCCGGAACCGGCTCGGGTGGGCACCTAGTCGGCGAGATCGCGCGCTTCGTAGCTGACGAGACCGGCAGGCAGGAGGGCGGGGACCAGGGCGTTCACGTACCAGGCGATGTCGGTGAGCCCCGGTGCCCCCGGAAGGCTTCGCCGGTCGATCGTCGGCAGGAAGCAGCACTGCGAACGGCCCGCCAGAAACAGCAGTTGGCCACCGGTCCCGGCTCCCGGGTGGTAGACGCAGATCGCGACGTCGAACGCACGATTCTCCCGGGCGTCCAGCAGGGACAGGATCTCATCGGCCCGGTCGACGGATGTCGCCCGCCAGTCGAACATGCCGTCGTCGTTCACCATGTAGGAGAGCCCGAGCGGCTCCTCCAGCGACCATCCCGCTTCCGCCAGGGCATGCACCACGGCCCCCACGGTGACGGCACGCGCAAACACAAGGTCCACGTCTGCGGTCCTGGACACGCCCGGCTCCTGGTCTGAGGCCCGATCGGCAACGTTGGCTACGTTGGAAACTTTCGAATCATCGGCAACATTCGAGTCATCGGCAAACAAGCGCATCCTCGCCGTCCGAGTCGCCCGTTGTCGACCCGGTTCCCCCGTACCGGCCAGAACCTCGAATTCGCGAGGGTGCCCATGCCGAGAGCCGGGGCGGGCCGCTCGGCAGGACCGCGCGTGGCATGTCCGGCATCCTCGTGCGGCTGGTCGAGTCGATCGTTGGTCGTCTCCGCCTGGCAGTACGCGGCCACACGGGTGCGGACCCAGGGCTACGGGACCGAGCGGCGCTCCCAGGACCCGGGCGACCCCTCCGGCCGAAACGACCCTCGCCGACCGCCAGGACAGGAACGGCCACGGTCGCCCCCGTTCGCCGGCCGTCGGCGCACCCCGCCCCATGCCCACGTCAACGACCGGACACGCGGCAGTCCCATGATCGACCGGACAGGTCGCGGCCGGCCATGATCGATTTCCGTGGCGCTCTCCGTGGCGTTCTCCGTACCGCCGGTAGCCGCACCAGGAACGGGACCCTGGCGCTGGCCTGCACGAAGCGCCAGTAGAATCCGTCCACGTGACCGCCGCACCCGCAAAGCCCCGCATCCCGAACGTCCTCGCCGGACGTTACGCCTCCGCCGAGCTCGCCACGCTCTGGTCGCCCGAGCAGAAGGTGAGGCTGGAACGGCAGCTCTGGCTCGCCGTGCTGCGGGCCCAGAAGGACCTCGGTATCGAGGTGCCCGATGCCGCCCTCGCCGACTACGAGCGGGTCCTGGACACCGTCGACCTGGCGTCCATCGCCGAGCGCGAGAAGGTCACCCGGCACGATGTGAAGGCGCGGATCGAGGAGTTCAACGACCTCGCCGGGCACGAGCAGGTCCACAAGGGCATGACCTCGCGCGACCTCACCGAGAACGTGGAGCAGCTGCAGATCCGGCTCTCGCTGGAGCTGGTGCGCGACCGTACGGTGGCCGTGCTGGCGCGGCTCGGGAAGCTCGCGGGCGAGTACGGCGAACTGGTCATGGCCGGCCGCTCGCACAACGTGGCCGCGCAGGCCACCACCCTCGGCAAGCGGTTCGCGACCGCCGCCGACGAGCTGCTCGTCGCGTACGCCCGGGTCGAGGAGTTGCTGGGCCGCTACCCGCTGCGCGGTATCAAGGGTCCCGTGGGCACCGCTCAGGACATGCTCGACCTGCTCGGCGGGGACGCGGCCAAGCTCGCGGAGCTGGAGCAGCGGATCGCCGGGCACCTGGGCTTCTCCACCGCCTTCACCTCCGTGGGCCAGGTCTACCCGCGTTCGCTCGACTACGAGGTAGTCACCGCGCTGGTGCAGCTGGCGGCGGCGCCCTCGTCGACCGCGAAGACGATCCGGCTGATGGCCGGGCACGAGCTGGTGACCGAGGGATTCAAGCCCGGCCAGGTCGGCTCGTCCGCGATGCCGCACAAGATGAACACGCGTTCGTGCGAGCGCGTCAACGGTCTCATGGTGATCCTGCGCGGCTACGCCTCGATGACGGGCGAGCTGGCGGGCGACCAGTGGAACGAGGGCGACGTGTCCTGCTCGGTGGTGCGCCGGGTGGCCCTCCCCGACGCGTTCTTCGCCCTTGACGGGCTGCTGGAGACCTTCCTGACGGTCCTCGACGAGTTCGGCGCCTTCCCGGCCGTCGTCGCGCGCGAGCTGGACCGCTACCTCCCCTTCCTCGCCACCACCAAGGTGCTGATGGGCGCGGTGCGCGCGGGCGTCGGGCGTGAGGTCGCGCACGAGGCCATCAAGGAGAACGCCGTCGCCTCCGCGCTCGCCATGCGTGAGCAGGGCGCCGAGCGCAACGAGCTCCTCGACAAGCTCGCCGCCGACGAGCGCATCCCGCTGGACCGTGCCCAGCTCGACGCGCTGATGGCCGACAAGCTGTCGTTCACCGGCGCGGCGGCCGACCAGGTCGCCGCCGTGGTCGGCCGGATCGAGGAGATCACCAAGCAGCACCCCCAGGCCGCGGCCTACACCCCCGGAGCGATCCTCTGACCCGCTTCACCCAGGCCGAACTGGAGGCCGCCCGCGACCGTCTCGTACCGGACGTCGTCGCGGACGGCCTCCATGTCCTGTTCTGCGGTATCAACCCCGGCCTGATGACGGCGGCGACGGGCCATCACTTCGCCCGCCCCGGCAACCGCTTCTGGCCCGTCCTCCACCTCTCCGGGTTCACCCCGAGGCTCATGAAACCCGCCGAGCAGGGCGAGTTGCTCTCGTACGGGCTCGGCATCACGAACGTCGTCGCGCGGGCGACCGCCCGCGCCGACGAGCTGTCCCCGGAGGAGTACCGCGAGGGCGGGCGGCTGCTGGCCGGGAAGGTGACGCGGCTGCGGCCCCGCTGGGTGGCCGTGGTGGGCGTGACGGCGTACCGGGCCGCGTTCGACGACCGCAAGGCCCAGGTGGGCCCTCAGGAGCGGCAGTTCGGCGACACGCGCGTGTGGGTTCTTCCCAACCCGAGCGGTTTGAACGCTCATTGGACCGCGGCGACCATGGCCGAGGAGTTCGGGCGTCTGCGGGAAGCGGCTTCCTAGCCTGCGTACGGGGGCCCTGTACGACCGTCACGCGTCCCGGCGTCGCACGCTCCACGCCCCCGCGAGCAGCGCGGCGGCCGTCCACAGAGCGGTCACCGCGAGGCCTGTCCAGGGGCCGAGGGAGCTGTCGGACGTCTCGTGCAGGATCACCTGGCCCGCACGGTCGGGCATGAGGTCGGTCAGCCCGCCTGCCACGTCTCCGACCACGAAGGAGATGATCAGGACGAACGGGATCAGGATGCCGAGCGCGGCCACGCCGCTGCGCAGCAGGGCGGTGAGTCCGGCCGCGAGGAGTGCCATCAGCATGAGGTAGATACCGCAGCCAACGACACCACGCACCTGTTCGCCCGACGTGAGTCCGCTCGCCTCGTCTCCCAGACCGGCCTTCGCGGCGGCGAGCGAAGCGGATCCGGTGACCAGGCCCACCAGCAGGACCGGGACGCCGACGGCCGCGGTCTTCGCCGCGAACCACCGTCCGCGCTGTGGGACCGCGGTCAGGGAGAGCCGCAGTCCGCCGCCATGGAACTCGGACGAGACCGCCGTCGCTCCGAAGGCGACGGCCGCTATCTGGCCGGGCGCCACTCCGGAGAGCGCCATGAACAGCGGGTCGAACTCGGGGTCGGACGTACCGGAGACCCCGGCGAGCGCGGAGAACGCCGTGGAGACGGCGAACACCGCCGACAGCGCGCCGCAGAGCGAGCGGAGCGTACGGATCTTCAGCCACTCGGAGCGCAGCACGGGTGCGAACGGCATGGTCAGGCCTCCTGAGGCTGCGCCAGGGACCGCTGGGCGGCGAACTCGGTTTCGGACATCGTCAGATCGAGGTAGGCCTGTTCCAAGGTGCCTTCCTCCGTGGCCAGTTCGAGGACCGGCGCCCCGGCGTCCGACGCGAGCCGCCCGATGTCGTCCACCCGGGCGTGGTGGACGGTCAAGTGCCCGTCCTCGTGCTCGGCGGCCTCGTATCCGTGGCGTGCGAGGGCCTCCTTGAGCGCGGCGCCTCTCGTCGTGCGCACCCGCACACGTGGCTGTACGCGCGCGTGGATGAACTCCCGCATCGGGGTGTCGGCGAGAAGGCGACCCCGGCCGAGCACCACGAGGTGGTCGGCGAAGGAAGCGGTCTCGTTCATGAGGTGGCTGGACACGAGGACCGCCCTGCCCTCGCCGGCCAGGCGGCGCAGCAACTCCCGGATCCAGATGATGCCTTCGGGGTCGAGTCCGTTGGAGGGCTCGTCGAGCAACAGCACGGGCGGATCGCCGAGGAGGGCCGCCGCGATACCCAGGCGTTGGCGCATGCCGAGGGAGTACGTCTTCACACGGCGCCTCGCGGCGGTCCCGAGCCCCGTTTCCTCCAGGACCTCGTCCACCCGGCGCTCCGGGATGCGGTTGCTCGCCGCCAGCACCCGCAGATGGTCACGTGCGGTGCGTGAGCCGTGCGCGGCCCGCGCGTCGAGGAGGGCGCCCACGTGGCGCAGTGGTTCGTCGAGCGTGGCGTAGGCGTGCCCGCCGACCGTGGCGGTGCCGGACGTCGGCCGGTCCAGGCCGAGCACCAGCCGCATGGTGGTGGACTTCCCGGCTCCGTTGGGGCCGAGGAAACCGGTGACGCGGCCGGGCCTGACGCTGAAGGTGAGGTGGTCGACGGCTCGCGTCGTGCCGTACTCCTTGGTGAGGTTCTGGACGTCGATGCTGGTCATGGCAGCAGCCTGGCCGTCGGCCCGGGGCGGGCGCCTCCCCCGCCGGAGGGTTCCGTCTCCCCCGCCCGGGGGAGGCCCGTTGTCAGTACCGCCTGTCACGATGTCGGGATGGTCCGCATCCTGCGCCCGTTCACCCGGGCGGTCACCTACACGCGATGGCTGCATCTGTTCATGGCCATCGTGTGGCCGGCCATGTGGCTGTTCATCGAGGACGCGTGGTGGATCTGGTTCCTGTCGGCCGGGCTGCTCGGACTCGCCGGGCTCGTGCCCGCGATGCGGACCGTGGAGGGCCTTCAGGCCGGACTGCTGCTCACCGGCCACCGCCAAGCCGGCACCAGTGCCAGTGCCGGCCTCAGTGACCGAGACAGAGACAGAGACAGGGACAGCCGGTATTCGGAGATTGTCGCCGTCTCGTCCGTCACGTGGGGCGACCGGGGCCGTACGGTGCTCTGGCTGGAGGCCCGGCTGGTGCTCGGAGGTCTCGTCTCGATGCTGACCGTCCAACTGCCCATCACCACCCTGGCTCTGGTGACGACCGCGTTCGGCGACACACCGGGCGACGGTACGTTGCTGCGCATCGAGAGCCACCACTGGTGGCACGCGCTGCTGGCGCCGCTGCCCCTGATCCTGCTGGCCGCGGTCGTGGTCGGCTCGGGCGAGCTGATCACCCGGCTGGCGCTGCGTCTGCTCGGTCCCTCCCCCACGGAGCGGCTCGCCGCCCTGGAGGAGCACACCGAGCAGCTCCTTGAGCGCAACCGCATCGCCCGTGAGCTGCACGACTCCATCGGGCACGCGCTCACGGTGGCGGTGGTGCAGGCGGGCGCGGCCCGTGCGGCTGGGGATCCCGCGTTCACCGAGCGGGCGCTGGACGCCATCGAGGAGACCGGCCGGGCCGCCCTGGAGGACCTGGAACGCGTCCTCGGCGTGCTGCGCGAGTCGGGCAGGCCCGCGAGCAGCCGCCCGGCCCTCACCGAGGCCGACCGTCTCCTGGAGTCCGCGCGCTCCTCCGGGGCGAAGGTCGACATGGCGGTGACCGGCCCTCTCGACGGTGTGCCGGGCCCGGTGTCCCGCGAGGGCTACCGCATCCTCCAGGAGTCGCTCACCAATGTGCTGCGCCACGCGGGGGCCGTACCCGTCCGGGTCCGTATCGGGGTCGCGGACGACACCCTCGCCCTGGAGGTCCGCAACCCGCTCACCGCCGGGATACCCGGCCCCGGCCGGGGCAGCGGCCTACGGGGCATACGGGAGCGCGCGGCGCTGCTGGGCGGCCGTGCGCGTACGGGGCCCGACGAGGGTGACTGGCAGGTGCACGTCGAGCTGCCGCTGCGCTGATCTACGCTGACCGGATGCCCATCACCGTGCTCCTGGTCGACGACGAGCCCCTCGTACGGGCCGGTCTGCGGGCCGTGTTGGAGGCTCAGCCCGATATCGAGGTCGTCGGGGAGGCGGCAGACGGGGCGGCCGTCATTCCGTTGGTCAGGCGTTTGCGACCCGATGTGGTCGCCATGGATGTGCGGATGCCGCTGATGGACGGCATCGAGGCGACGCGCGCGTTGCTGCGGACCGTACCGGAGCCGCCGAAGATCCTGGTGGTGACGACGTTCGAGAACGACGAGTACGTGTACGAGGCGCTGCGGGCCGGTGCGGACGGGTTTCTGCTCAAGCGGGCCCGGCCGGCCGAGATCGTGCACGCGGTGCGGCTGGTCGCGGAGGGCGAGTCGCTGCTGTTCCCGGCCTCGGTACGGCGGTTGGCGGCCGAGTACGGGAACGGCGACGATGAGGACGGCGGGAACCGGGCGGCCCGGGCGCTGCTGGAGCGGGCGCGGCTGACCGAGCGGGAGGCGGAGGTGCTGCGGCTGATGGCGCGGGGGCTGTCCAACGCGGAGATCGCCGCCCGGCTGGTCGTCGGGACCGAGACCGTGAAGTCGCATGTCAGCGCGGTGCTGGCGAAACTGGGGTCCCGGGATCGTACGCAGGCGGTCGTCGTGGCGTACGAGTCCGGGTTCGTGGCGCCCGGATGATCCCGGCCCGTCGGACAGGTCGGGGGTGTCCGGCTCTCGCCCGGGTGCTCCGCGCCGAGTACGATCCGCCCCACACGTGCACGAGCTGGGAGGACGTACGTTGGGGCAGCTGACCGGTGGGGATCCCTCGTTGCTGCGAAGGATCAACTCCGCGGTGGTGCTGCACGCGCTGCGTGCCACGGACTGCGCGACACTGACCGAGATCACCCGGGTGACAGGGCTGTCCCGGCCCACCGTAGAGGGGGTCGTCGAGGGGCTCATCGAGGCCGGGCTGGTCGTCGAGAAGGCCGCCGACGAGAGCGTCGCCCGGCGGCAGGGGCGGCCCGCGCGGCGGTTCCGGTTCCGGGCCGAGGCCGGGCATCTGCTGGGGCTGGAGATCGGGTCCCATCGCGTTGCCGCGCTGCTGTCCGACCTCGACGGGCGGCTTCTGGGGTCGATCTCTAAGGACGTCGACGAGGCGGCACCGGCGGACGAGCGGCTGGAGCGGCTGCGCTCCGCGGTCGCCGAGTTGCTGCGCCGGGCCGGGGTGGCCCGTGACTCGCTGCGGGCCGTGGGCGTGGCCACACCCGGGATCGTGGAGGCCGACGGGGTCGTACGGCTGTGCACGGCGCTGCCCGAGTGGACCGGGCTGCGGCTCGGTGAGCGGCTCAGCCGGTCCTTCAAGTGCCCTGTGCTCGTCGAGAACGACGCCAACGCGGCTGCTGTCGCCGAGCACTGGAAGGGCGCGGCGATCGACTCCGACGACGTCGTGTTCGTGCTGGCCGGGCTGAGTCCGGGCGCCGGCTCGTTGATCGGCGGGCGGCTGCACCGGGGCTACGGCGGGGCGGCCGGGGAGATCGGCGCGCTGCATCTGCTGGGCCGGGAGGCGCCGCCGGAGGCACTGCTGTCGACCACCGGCGAGCCGCTGCACCCGCTGGACGAGGTGGCGGTGGCCAAGGTGTTCGGTCGCGCCCGCGAGGGCGACGAGCAGGCTCGCGCGGCCGTCGACCGCTTCATCCAGCGGCTCGTCCACGACGTGGCCGCGCTCGTGCTGGCCCTCGACCCCGAGTTGGTCGTCGTGGGCGGCTGGGCGGCGGGGCTGGACGGCGTACTGGAGCCGTTGCGCGACGAGCTGGCGCGCTACTGTCTGCGACCGCCGGGCGTGACGCTGTCGCTCCTCGGCGAGGCGGCCGTGGCGACGGGTGCGCTGCGGCTGGCCCTCGACCATGTCGAGGAGCAGTTGTTCGCGGTGGAGGGGACCGTGACTGCCCGGCGTTGAGCGCTCAGGGGGGTGGGTTGTGTCGGACACTGCGGGTCCGTGGTGGCTGGTCGCGCAGTTCCCCGCGCCCCTTCGGGGCGCGGGGCTGTACGTCGGTCAGGACGCCTGGCGTTCCGGGCCGTGGTGGATCTCCACTCCTCCGGTGTCGCCGAAGGTCAACCGGCACGTGTCAGCGCGATAGGTCGCCACGGAGAGTGCGGCCGTGCGGCCCTGGGCGAAGAAGCGGGTCGTGACGACGAGGACGGGAGCCCCGGGGAGGCGGTCCAGCTCCTTGGCGTCGTCCGCGCGGGCCGAGCCGAGCTCCACGGCGCGGTCCTGGCCCTCCAGTTCCAGGCGCTGGAGTTCGCGCAGCACCGCACGCGCGCGTGCCGCGCCGGACGGGGCGTCTATCGCCGACAGGTCGGGCACCGAGGCGACCGGGACGTAGAGCAGCTCGGCGGCGACCGGCTGGCCGTGCGAGACGCGCGAGCGGCGCACGGTGTGGACGCGCTCGTCCCGGCCGGTCTCCAGGGCGGTGGCCACGGACACCACAGGTACGGTCAGCGCGCTGTCCACGGGCTGCCAGGCGTCGCCCGCCGCGCCCGGCCAGGAGTGCTGGGCCGTGCCGACGGCGACGCCCATGCGCGGCGGGGCGACGGTCGTACCGACACCGCGGCGGCGCTGGAGCCTGCCTTCGAGTTCGAGCTGCTCCAGTGCCTGACGGAGCGTGGCACGGGCGACGCCGAAGCGAGCCGCGAGATCACGCTCGTTGGGCAGGATCTCGCCCACCGTGAACTCGGAGTCCAGTGCCTCACTGAGCACGGTCTTCAGATGCCAGTACTTCGGCTCCGGCACCGTTTCCAACTGCGTGGTCCCCACCATGTCCTCCGCAATCGCCGTGGTCCGACGGCTTTTTGGCGCCCTTGTTTATTAAAGGTTGTTGCACTTTCCTGCGACCATAGGGCGGCCCTGAGGCTTGGTCAAGACCAATCAGCCTTCCTGGGGAAGGGCCAGGGAGCGCACCTTGTCCGGGTTGCGGATGATGTACACACACTGGATACGGCCGTCCGCCACATCCATCTGGAACACGGCGTCGGGCTTGCCGCCGTCCAGGATCAGCACGGCGAAGCCGCCGTTGACCTCCAGGAAGCGGAACGACGCGTCGACGAGGCCCTTGCCCGCGGTGCCGATGACGAAGCGGCCCACATGGTCGGCCGATTCCAGGATCCGGCGCGGCGCCCGCGCCAGGCCGCCGCTGTCGGCGACGAGGCAGACGTCCGGGGCGAGCAGTTCCATGAGGCCCGCCAGGTCGCCCTGTTCGGCGGCGACGAGGAACCGTTCGGTCAGGTCACGGCGCTGGGACGGGTCGACCTCGTAGCGCGGGCGCCGTTCGTCGACGTGCCGGCGGGCGCGTCCGGCGAGCTGGCGCACCGCGGGTTCGGTGCGGTCGAGCATGGCCGCGATCTCCGCGAACGGGTACGCGAAGGCCTCCCGGAGGACGAACACCGCGCGCTCCAGCGGCGAGAGGGACTCCATCACGACCATGACCGCGAGGGACACGGTGTCGGCGAGCACGGCCCGTTCGGCCGCGTCCGGGACGGTGCCCGCGCCGCCGGTGAGTTCGGTGACGTACGGCTCGGGCAGCCACGGGCCGACGTACGTCTCGCCACGCGCCTTCACCTGGCGGAGCCGGTCGATGGCGAGCCGGGTGGTGACGCGCACGAGATAGCCGCGCGGTTCGCGTACGTCGGTCCGGTCGGCGGCGGACCAGCGCAGCCACGCGTCCTGGACGACGTCCTCGGCGTCGGTCACCCGGCCGAGCATGCGATAGGCGACGCCCATCAGGACGGGCCGGTGCTCTTCGAAGACGTCGGTCACGGTATCGATGGTCACGGCACCATCCCAACCCGGCGCCGAGGGTGATGTCCAGCGGGTTGTCGGCCGGTGCCCACCGGGGGCTACCGGCCAGTAGTAATTACTGACAAGCTGTCTACGCAGTGCCCGTGGACAGCCACGCAGACGTGTACGACCGTGTCCGACTAGGAGCAGCCCCATGTCCTCCACCGTCACCTTCGAGGTCCCCTCTCCCTACGACCCGGAGGCCGAACCCAGGACCGTGACCCTGTCGTACGCGCGCGTGGGCGCCGGCGAACCGCTTCTGCTGCTGCACGGCATCGGGCACCACCGGCAGGCCTGGGACCCGGTGATCGACATCCTGGCCACCGAGCGCGACGTGATCGCCGTCGATCTTCCCGGGTTCGGCGAGTCACCCGCGCTGGCGGACGGTTTCGCCCACGACCTGCCGACGATGACCGCCGTCTTCGGCGCCCTGTGCGAGGCGCTGGGGCTGGACCGGCCGCATGTGGCGGGCAACTCGCTGGGCGGCCTGCTGGCCCTGGAACTCGGACGCGAGAAGCGCGTACGGTCCGTCACCACGCTCTCACCGGCGGGGTTCTGGTCGCAGGCCGAGCGGCGGTACGCGTTCGGGGTGCTGCTCGCGATGCGGCGGGCGGCGCGGAGCATGCCGGTACCACTGGTCGAACGGCTGTCGCGCTCGGCGGCGGGGCGGAGCGTCCTGACGAGCACCATCTACGCCCGCCCCGGCCGCCGTTCACCCGAGGCCGTCGTCGCCGAGACGCTCGCCCTGGCGAACGCCCAGCGGTTCACCGAGACCCTCAGGGCCGGCCGCGACATCCGCTTCACGGACGACGTCCCGGGCATCCCGGTCACCGTCGCCTGGGGCAGCCGGGACCTGCTGCTCGTACGCCGCCAGGGCGTCCGCGCCAAGCAGGTCATCCCCAAGGCCCGCCTGATCCGCCTCCCCGGCTGCGGCCACGTCCCGATGAACGACGACCCGGCGCTGGTCGCCCGCGTGCTCCTCGACGGCAGCCGCTGACCGGCGCACGAGAGTGAACGCGCCCGATCCCAGGACGACTCCGGCGCCCACGAGGGCGCTTCCGGCGGCCTGTGCGGCGCCGTAGGAGCCGGTACCGACGAGTGGGGCGGTGCAGGCCGCGGCGACGGGGATGAGGCCGGAGAAGAGCGTGGCGCGTTCCGCGCCGATCCGCTGCACGCCGATGTACCAGCACACGAAACCGACGACGGTGACGACCGCCGCCTGCCACAGCAGCGCGGCGGTCTCGGTGGCGTCGGGCGGGCGCAGCCAGCCGGTGCCGTCGAGGAGCACCCCGGCGAGCGCGGACTCGGCGGCGGCGAGGCCGCACACGGTCGCGGACAGCAGCCGGGGCCCGAGGGGCCGTACCAGGGGCACGGCGAGCACCGCGAACCCGACCTCACCGGCCAGCGCGCACCCGGAGAACACGAGGCCGGCGCCGTCCGTACGGCCCCAGCCCTGGACCGCGAACGCGCCCGCCGCGACGGTCAGCGCCCCGTGGACCACGGCCCGCCTGGGCCGCCGCCCGTCCAGCAGGGGCACCAGGACCGCCACGACCACGGGCGCGCAGCCCACGAACACCCCGGGCACCGCCGGTTCCGCGCCGCGTTCGGCGGCGATGACGGCCAGGTTGAAGCCGACCATGCCGACGGCGGCGAGCAGCGCGAGCCGAATCCACCGGCGGGCGGTCAGCGTCCGCAGCGGAGCGGCCCCGCCCCTGCCGACCAGGGGCAGGAGCAGCAGACAGGCCAGGCCGTAGCGCAGGAACTGGCCGCCCGCGTACGGGTATTCGCCGAGGACGCTGTTGGCGGTGAAGGAGCAGCCGACGAGGACGGCGGCGAGGGCGGTGAGGATGGCCCCGCGCGCGGGAGTGATGTCGGCGGGACCGGCGGTGGCGTTCATGGAGGTGACGCTAGGGAGCCCGGCGGTCCGGTTTAAGGTCCACTTCCATGACGTCATCGGGGACCAGTCCGGGCGGCCTGCCGGGCTCCGCCGCCTGGGAGTTGCTGCTCCCGGCCGCTGCCGCGCCCGCACGCGCGCGTGGGCGTTCGCTTCAGGAGGCACTCCGGGAAGCGGTCCGCTCGGGGCTGCTCGCCTCAGGGACGCGGCTGCCGTCGAGCCGGGACCTCGCGGCCGACCTGGGGGTGTCGCGGGGGCTGGTCACGGAGGCGTACGAGCAGTTGACCGCGGAGGGGTATCTGCGCAGCGGGCGCGGGGCCGGGACCTGGGTGGGCGGTGCCGCCCGGGCCGCCCGTCCGCGCGCGCGGGACCTCGCACCGCGCTCCCCCGGCGCCCGGGCCGACTTCCTGCCGGGCACCCCCGACCTGTCGCTGTTCCCGCGTGCCGCGTGGGCGGCCGCCCAGCGCGCGGTGCTCGCGGAACTCCCCCATCACGCCCTCGGCTACCCCGATCCGCGCGGGCTGCCCCGGCTGCGGACGGCGCTGGCGGAGCTGCTCGCGCGGCGCCGGGGCGTGGTCGCGGACCCGGAACGGCTGATGGTGGTCTCCGGGGTGGCGCAGGCGACGACGCTGCTCGGACACGTGCTCCACGCGCGCGGGATGCGCCACATGGGCGTCGAGGACCCCGGGAGCCCGGAACACGGCTCCCTCTACGCCTCGGCCGGCCTGGACGCCGTACCGCTGTCCCTGGACGAGGAGGGCCTCGGCCTCGACGCGCTGCGGGCCAGCGGGGTAAGGGCGGTGACGACCACGCCCGCCCACCAGTTCCCCTCCGGGATCGCCTACTCCGCGGGCCGCCGCGCCGGACTCCTCGACTGGGCCCGGTCGGCCGACGGGCTGGTGATCGAGGACGACTACGACGGGGAGTTCCGGTACGACCGTGCTCCGGTGGGTGCGCTGCAGGGGCTCGACCCCGAGCGTGTCGCCTACACGGGGTCCGTCAGCAAGTCGCTCGCGCCCGGGCTGCGGCTCGGCTGGCTCCTCGTGCCGGAGTCGCTCGCCGAGGAGGTCGTCGAGCGGAAGCGGACGATGGACCTGGGCCATCCGGCACTCGACCAGGAGCTGTTCGCGCGGTTCGTGGAACGCGGCGACTACGACCGGCATCTGCGCCGCTGCCAGCGCGCGTACCGGGAACGGCGCGATGCCCTCGTAGCGGCGCTGGCGGAGCACTTTCCCGGGGCGGGGGTGTCGGGGATCGCGGCCGGTCTGCATGTGATCGCCGCGCTGCCGGAGCGGTACGGGCCGCAGGACCGGTTCCTGGAGCGGACGGCGGCGGCCGGGATCGCGGTACGGCCACTGACGGACTTCGGGCACGCGCGCGTGCCCGACGAGGGCGTACAGGGTGGGGGCGTACGGCTGGTGCTCGGGTACGCGCAGTCGTCGCCCGCGCGGATCGGGGCGGGGATCCGGCTGATGGCGGAGGCTCTCGCTCCCTGACGCCGGCCCGCGCACCGGTTTCCGTGCCCCCGCCGGCAGTTGTTCACTTGTGGTTTGCGTGAGCGCTGCGGTGTCCCAGTAGTTGTGGCTGTGCACACTCGCCGGACCCTGTCCCCGGAGGCACGCCCCATGTCAGCTTCTCCCCTGCCCGCTCGTCGCAGCGTGCTGCGCGGTTCGCTCGCCGCTTCGGCGGCCCTGGCCCTGCCCGCAGCCGTCGGTGCGGCGGCCCCCGCGTTCGCCCTGTCCGGGCGGCCGAAGGCCGGGTGGGGGGTACAGACGGGCGATGTGACCGCCGACTCGGGGCTGGTGTGGGTGCGGTCCGACCGGCCGGCCCGGATGGTCGTCGAGACGTCCGCCACCGAGTCGTTCCGCAACCCCCGCCGCTGGCACGGCCCGCTGCTCGGCACGGACACCGACTTCACCGGCACGACCCGGCTGCGCGGGCTGCCGCCGGGCGAGCAGATCCACTACCGCGTACTGCTCGCCGACCCGGACGACCCGCGTCGCACCGGCGAGCCGGTGACCGGCACCTTCCGTACGGCGTCGGAACGGCGGCGCGACGGAGTGCGGTTCCTGTGGTCGGGGGACCTGGCGGGGCAGGGCTGGGGCATCAACCCGGACCTCGGCGGCTACCGGATCTACGACGCGATGGGGAAGCTCGACCCCGACTTCTTCCTGTGCAGCGGCGACAACATCTACGCCGACGGTCCGATCGCCGCGACCGCGACCCTGCCCGACGGCAGCACCTGGCGGAACATCACGACCGAGGAGAAGGCGAAGGTCGCCGAGACGCTCGCCGAGTTCCGCGGCAACTTCCGCTACAACCTGCTCGACGAGAACCTCCGGCGGTTCAACGCCCAGGTCCCGTCGATCATCCAGTGGGACGACCACGAGGTGCGCAACAACTGGTATCCGGGGGAACGGATTTCCGACTCGGACACCCGCTACACCGAGAAGAGCGTCGACGTCCTCGCAGGCCGGGCGCGTCGGGCCTTCAGCGAGTACTTCCCGGTCTCCACGCTCCGGCCGGGCGCCCGGGAGGGCCGCGTCAACCGCGTGCTGCACCAGGGTCCGCTGCTCGACGTGTTCGTCCTCGACATGCGGACGTACCGCAACGCCAACTCTCCCGACGACCAGACCGTCGACCCGCAGGGCATCCTCGGCGCCGAGCAGCTGGAGTGGCTCAAGCGGGAGCTGTCGTGCTCGCGTGCGGTGTGGAAGGTGATCGCCGCCGACATGCCGCTGGGCCTCGTCGTGCCGGACACCACCGAGGGCAGGGCCAACATCGAGGCCGTCGCGCAGGGCGACCCGGGTGCGCCGCTCGGGCGTGAGCTGCAGATCGCCGAGCTGCTGCGGTTCATCAAGCACCGGAGGATCACCGGCACGGTCTGGCTGACCGCCGACGTCCACCACACCTCGGCGCAGCACTACCAGCCCGCGCGGGCCGCCTTCACCGACTTCGAACCGTTCTGGGAGTTCGTGTCGGGCCCGCTGAACGCCGGTGCGTTCCCGGCCAGCGCGCTCGACAGCACGTTCGGTCCGGAGCGGGTCTTCGTGAAGGCGCCGACCGCGGCGAACGTCTCGCCCGCCGGCGGCTACCAGTTCTTCGGCGAGGTCGACATCGACGGCGGCAGCGGGGAGCTGACGGTACGGCTGCGCGAGCAGGACGGGACCGTGCTGTTCACGAAGGTGTTGCAGCCGGGGCGGGTGGGGCAGTAAGGGCGCCCGCCAGTAATCGTGCAAGAGTAAACAAAAGGGACGGAATGCAACTTAACCCTTCGGTCACAGTCCGTTCGTGATCACGCAACACCGTTGGCGCATGGTGGCTGCATGACTCGAAAAGTATCTGCGGAAACCCCTGCGGCGGACAGCCGCCCGGTACGACAGTGGCGGCAGGACGTCGTCGAACTCGCCGCACTGCTGCGCACATGGTGGGCAAGCCGCCACGGTCACGCACCGCCGGACGACAACGATGCCGGGGCCGATGCCGGCACAGGCATCGGTACGGGCATCGGTGCCGACATCGGAACGGATGCGGGTACGGATACGGAGACCGGCCCGAGCGTGCTGTGGCGGATGCGGACGACGGTGCAGGACCAGCCGGGATCGCTCGCCGCCCTGTGCATCGCCCTCGCTGGGCGGCGAATCGACATCCTCAGCCTGCAGACGCATCCGCTGGCCCGGGGCACGGTCGACGAGTTCCTGCTGCGTGCCCCCGGTGACCTCGCCGCCGCCGAGATCTCCGGGTCGGTGTCCCGGGCGGGCGGCGCCGGGACGTGGATCGAGCGCGCCGACACCCACGACCTCGTCGACGCGCCGACCCGGGTCCTGGGCCTGGCCACCCGAACGGCCCTGGACGCTGCCGAACTCCCGCTCGCACTGCGCCAGTTGCTCGGCAGGTGCACGATCCGATCGCTGCCCGGCGGGCACTCGGCGGCGCGGGAGGGCGTACCGGTCGAAGGGGCTCTGGAGGAGACGGACACGGTGATGCGGCTGCGCGCGCCGGAAGGCGGAGTGATCACCGTGGAGCGGCCGTATCTGCCGTTCACCCCGACCGAGTTCGCCCGGGCCCGGGCGCTGGTGGAGCTGGACGCCCGGCTCGGTCCCCGTGTCCCGCACGGCCAGGACGTGCTGACCCTGCCGCGGGGCAACGCCATCACCGTACGGCGCGCCGACGCGAGCGACCTGGACGCGGCGAAGGCGATGCACGCACGCTGCTCGCCGCGCACCCTCTCGCTCCGCTACCACGGCCCCATGGGCGACGCCGACCGCTACCTGGGCCACCTGCTCAGCCCTCGCTACGGCCGCACGCTCGCCGTGCAGACGGCGTCGGGACGGGTCGTCGGCCTCGGTCACCTTCTCTGGGACGGTGACGAGACCGAGATCGCGCTGCTCGTCGAGGACGATTGGCAGCGGCGCGGCGTCGGCGGCGAACTCCTGCGCCGTCTGGTGTCGATGGCGCGCGAGGCGAACTGCGAGCACGTGTACGCCGTCACGCAGTCCTCCAACACCGGCATGGTCGCCGCGATGCGCGCCCTCGGCCTGCCCCTCGACTACCAGATCGAGGAGGGCACCCTCGTCATCACGGCCCGCCTGGACGCGAACCCGGTCGCTTCCCCCAGGTCGTTCGACCACAGCGCGCGGGACTGATCCCGTACGGATCCCGTACCGAACGTCCCCCGCGACCGGCCCGGCGGCCTCCGCCGGGCCGGTCGCACGTTTCCGGTCGCGCGTTCCGGCGCGAATCCACGTGACGCCGGCCGTCGTCGCATACGAGGATGAGCGCATGTCAGACATCAAGAGCCCGCTGCCCCGTGAGGTCGCCGACACCTACGTCGACGAGCTCATCGCCCTCGACCCGGTCACCGGTACGTACCTCGGCGTGAAGGAGAGTTCGAGCAGGCTTCCGGACACCTCGCCGGCCGGCCAGGAGGCCCTGGCGGAGCTGGCACGGACGACGCTGGCACGGCTGGACGAGGCCGAGCGCCGGCCCGGCGCGGACAGTGACATCGAGCGGCGCTGCGGGCGTCTGCTGCGCGAGCGACTCACCGCCGAACTCGCCGTGCACGAGGCCGGCGAGGGCCTGCGCTCCGTCGGCAACATGCACACGGCCGCGCACTCGGTGCGCGAGGTGTTCACCGTGACGCCGACGGAGACGGACGAGGACTGGGCGGCGGTCGCGGAGCGGCTGCGCGCGGTCCCGGCCGCGCTGCGCGGCTACCGGGAGAGCCTGACCCTGGGCCTGGAACGCGAGTTGTACGCGGGGCCGCGTCCCACCGCCACGTTCATCGGGCAGCTCGGCGAGTGGTCCGGCCCGGAGGGCAAGGGCGCGGGCTGGTTCACGGACTTCGTGTCGGCCGGCCCCGAGGCACTGCGCACCGAGCTGGACGAGGCGGCCCGGGGCGCGGACGAGGCAGTCGTCGAACTGCGGGACTGGATGCGGGACGTGTACGCGCCGGCCGTCGAGGGCGCGCCGAACACGGTGGGCCGCGAGCGGTACGCGCGCTGGTCGCGCTACTGGAACGGCACGGATCTGGACCTGGACGAGGCGTACGCGTACGGCTGGGCCGAGTACCACCGGCTCCTCGGCGAGATGAAGCTGGAGGCCGAGAACGTCCTGCCCGGCGCCGCGACGCCGTGGGTGGCGCTGGCCCATCTCGACGAGCACGGCAAGCACATCGAGGGCGTCGACGAGGTCCGCGAGTGGCTCCAGGGTCTGATGGACCAGGCGATCGAGGCGCTGGACGGCACGCACTTCGAACTCGCCGAGCGGGTGAAGAAGGTGGAGTCCCGCATCGCACCGCCCGGCGGTGCGGCGGCGCCGTACTACATGTCCCCGTCGGAGGACTTCTCCCGCCCGGGCACCACCTGGCTGCCGACGATGGGCCAGACTCGCTTCCCGGTGTACGACCTGGTGTCGACCTGGTACCACGAGGGTGTCCCCGGCCATCACCTCCAGCTCGCGCAGTGGGTGCACGTCGCCGAGAACCTCTCCCGCTACCAGGCCACCGTCGGCGGTGTCAGCGCCAACTGCGAGGGCTGGGCGCTGTACGCGGAGCGCCTCATGGACGAGCTGGGCTACCTCACGGACGCGGAACAGCGCCTCGGTTACCTCGACGCCCAGATGATGCGGGCCGCCCGGGTCATCGTCGACATCGGTATGCACGCGGAGCTGGAGATCCCGGCGGACTCCCCGTTCCACCCGGGCGAGCGCTGGACCCCGGAACTGGCCCAGGAGTTCTTCGGCGCCCACAGCAGCCGCCCCGCGGACTTCGTGGAGAGCGAGCTGACGCGCTATCTGACCATCCCCGGCCAGGCGATCGGCTACAAGCTGGGCGAACGGGCCTGGCTCCTGGGCCGGGAGAACGCCCGGCGCCGCCACGGCGACGCCTTCGACGCGAAGGCCTGGCACATGGCCGCGCTGTCGCAGGGCTCGCTCGGTCTGGACGACCTGGTGGACGAGCTGTCCCGGCTGTGAGGTAGCCCGACGAGAGCAACTCAACTGCGTGGCAAGGGGGTTGTGGGGGTCGGGAGTCGGGGGGACACCCCACTGCTCCCTGCTCCTGCCCCCGCGGCACGTCAGTACGTCAGTACGTCAGCAGCCGGGGCGAGCGCTGCCGGGACCCGGGCCGGCAGTCCGTGGCGACCCGCCTGCGGTACGCGCCCGCATATTCGCTGTCCTCATCCCCTCCCCGTGAGCCACCCTCTACTTCCATGAACACCCGAACTCTCTTCCTCTCCCCACGTGTCACCGCTACGGGACACGCCCTGGCCGACGCGGCTCGTGGGCGTGCCATGGGTGTCGAGGTCCTGCGCGAGTGGCGTGTGCCCGAGGAGTGGCGGGCTGCCGAGGGCGCGACGCTGTACGCCGGGCCGCTGTTCGCGGACGCGGTGGCCGCCGGGCTGGGGCTCGGGCTGCTGGAGGCGGCGCCGGACTGGCTGGCCCGGCTGCCGCACGAACTCACCCGCCGGGAGATCGAGTTCAGTACCGTCGCCGAGGCCAGGCAGTTGCGGCGGCCCGTCTTCGTGAAGCCGCCCAACGACAAGAGCTTCCCCGCGCGTGTCTATCCGGACGGAAGCCGGCTGCCGGGTCCCGACGCGGTCGACGACGGCACGCCGGTGCTGGTGAGCGACATCGTGGCGTTCGCGATGGAGTACCGGCTGTTCCTGCTCGACGGTGAAGTCCGCACGGGCAGCAGGTACTTGACGCACGGCGAGCTGGATGTCGTCCCGCTCGACGAGGACCCCCGCAGGGCGGAGGTCCTGGACTTCGCGGGGCGTCTGGCGTCCCGGTATCTGCCGAGTGCCGTCGTCGTGGACGTCGGTCTGCTGTCGGACACGGAGGGCGCCGAGTGGGCGGTCGTCGAGGCCAACGCGGCCTGGGCCAGCGGGCATTACGCCTGCGATCCGGCCGCCGTCCTCGATGTCGTCCTGCATGCGGCCCGCCCGGAGGAGGAGTTCGGCCCGGCGGACCGTACCTTCCTGCGCCCGTTGCCCGAAGTCGTGCGGGACCAGGACTCGGCGGGCCGGTAGGGGGCTGCGGCCCGCTGTCGCCTCAGCAGCCGCAGTCCGCCGCGTCGACCGGGGCCGTCAGCGCGTCGGTGTCGCGGCGCCGAAGGCCCTCCCACGTCTCGAACGCGAAGCCCTCGCGCGCCCAGTACTCGAAGCCGCCGAGCATCTCCTTGACCTGGTAGCCGAGTTGGGCGAGCGCGAGGGCGGCACGGGTCGCCCCGTTGCAGCCGGGGCCCCAGCAGTACGTCACCACCGGCACGGACCTGTCGAGCAGTCGGGCGGCCTGTTCGGGGATCAGGGCCGTCGGCAGGTGGAGGGCGCCGGGGATGTGGCCCTGGTCCCAGGACTCGGTGGAGCGCGAGTCGACGACCACGAACCCGGGGTCGCCGTCGGCTGCGAGGGCCGCTGCCACGTCGGACACGTCGGCGTGGAAGGCGAGGCTCGCGGCGAAGTGGGCGGCGGCCTCGGCCGGGGAGGCCGGGGCGACGCGCAGGACGGGGTTGACGACGCTCGTGCTGACGCTCATGGGCTGCCTGCCTTTCCCTGGTGGAGGCCCGGGCCGGGACTCCGTGGCCAGAAATCTACGGCCGGCGTTCACTCACCTGAAGGTGTGATCCACGGGCTTCCGCTTGTTCAGCCGGGGATTCCCCTGCTATTCCTCGGGTATGAGCACGTTTTCCCCGGACAGCACCGACTGGTGCATCCTCGATGTCCTTCAGCGCGACGGCCGCGCCACTTTCGCCGAGCTGGCACGCGCCGTCGCGATGTCCCCGAGCGCGGTCACCGAGCGGGTGCGGCGGCTGGAGGAGGCCGGTGTCATCCAGGGGTACTCGGCGGTCGTCGACCCGGAGCGGCTCGGCCTGCCGATCCTCGCCTTCGTCCGGCTCAGGTACCCGAACGGCAACTACAAACCGTTCCACGACCTGGTCGCCGTGACACCCGAGATCCTGGAGACGCACCACGTGACGGGCGACGACTGCTTCGTCATCAAGGTCGTCGCACGGTCGATGCGGCATCTGGAGGAGGTGTCGGGGAAGATCGGCGCGCTGGGCTCGGTGACCACGAGTGTCGTCTACTCCTCGCCGCTCCCCCGCCGCGCCGTCGGCCAGTGAGCGGCTGAGCGTCCCCGACCGCTCCGACCGGTCCAGCCGGGCGTCCTCACCCGCCACCCCGCTGCCGCACCACCGACCCCGATCTCCCCTTCACCACCTCCAGCTGGGCGTGGATCCGCCGCCGCAGGTCGGGCACATGGCTGACGATGCCGACGCTGCGGTCGCGTTCGCGCAGCGAGTCGAGGACGTCGAGGACCTCGTCCAGTGTCTGGTCGTCGAGGCTGCCGAAGCCCTCGTCGATGAAGAGGGTGTCGAGGCGGACCCCGCCGGCCTCGTCCGTGACGACGTCCGCGAGGCCGAGGGCGAGGGCGAGCGAGGCGAAGAACGTCTCGCCGCCGGACAGGGTCGCCGTGTCCCGCTCCCGGCCGGTCCAGGCGTCGACGACATGCAGTCCGAGGCCGCTACGGCCCCGCCCGGCCCGGTCGTCGGAGTGGACGAGGGTGTAGCGCCCGGACGACATGCGGCGCAGCCGTGCCGTCGCGGCTGCGGCCACCTGTTCCAGGCGGGCCGCGAGGACGTACGACTCCAGCCGCATCCTGCGTTCGTTGTCGGCCGAGGTGCCCGCGGTGAGGGTGGCGAGGCGGGCCACCCGGTCGTGGGCGGCCCGCAGCGGCGCGAGGCGGCGTACGGCGGTGGCCGAGCGGGCGGACAGGCGGTCGAGTTCGGTGCAGCGACTCGCGGCCGCGTCGCGCGCGGAGGCGGCTTCCCGCAGCCGACGGGCCGCGGCCGAGGCCGTCTGTTCCGCGCCCCCGAGGTCGGCCGGCGGCAGCTGTGCGGCGGCCACGGTGTCGGGTTCGGCGAGGGCGGCCCGTACGGCGGCCTCCTCGGACTGCCAGTCGTCCAGGCGGCGTTGGAGTTCGCGGTGGGCCGCGTCGTCCAGCAGTGCGTCCGCCGCCGCGCGCGGGGTGTCGAACCCGGCTCGGTAGGCGGCGTCGGCCAGGCGGGCGTCGGCGTCCTTGAGCCGCTGGGCGGTGTCCTCGGCGGCGCGCGCCGCCTCGGCCGTCCCGGTGAGCAGCGCTGCCTGCCGTTCCAGCTGGGCCGCTCGCGCGGCGACACTGTCGGCGCCGCCCCGGGCCTGCGCCAACTCCTCCTCCAGCGCGGCCCGTTCAGCGTCGAGTGTGTCCCGGCGGGCGACCCGGGACGCCGTCCTGAGTGCCGCCTCCTGCTGGGCGGCACTGCGGCGCTCGCGCTCCTGCTCGGCCCGGCGCAGTTCCTCGTGCGCGGAGTGCAGCCCGGAGGCGCCCCGCCGGGCCTCCTCGTACCGCCGCTCCAACTCGTCGGCCTGTGCGGCGAGTTGATCGGTGGGTGTGTCCCCGGCCTCGGCGGTGGCAGCCGCAAGTGCCTCGCGTACGAGGCCCAGTCGGCGTTCGTCCTCGGTGCGGTGCTCGTCGGCCCGCTGGTAGGCGGCCAGTGCGCGTTCCTCCGCCTCGCGGTCGACGTGTCCGGCGACCTTCCGTGCGGGCGCCGGGTGTTCGGTGGCCCCGCAGACGGCGCAGGGTTCACCGTCGCTGAGATTCGCGGCCAGCTCGGCGGCGATGCCGTTCAGGCGCTGTTCCTTGAGGTCGAGCCAGTGGGCCTTCGCCTCCGTGGCACGCTCGCGCGAGGCCAGTACGCGGGTCTGTGCCTCGTCCGTGTCCCGGCCCAAGGTGTCGCGCTGGCGGGCCGCCCTGAGCCGGTTCTGGGCGGGTTCCCGCTGGACGGCGAGCTGTTCGGCCCTGGTGGCGGCCTCCTGGGCCGACTCGATACGCGTCTGGAGGCCCGCCTTTGTCGCCTCCCAGTCGCCGAGCCAGTTCTCCGCGTCGTGCAGGACGTCCTCGTCGGCGCGCTCCTGTCGGTCCAGGCCGGTGCGCTCGGCGACGAGTTGGGCCAGCCGCTGTTCGGCGCGGCGGGCGGATTCGAGGCCGCCCAGTTCCTCGGCGGCCCGGCGCGCGGCGGCGGCCAGTCCACCGGCTCCGGCGTCCGCGAAGGTGTCCGGCAGCAGGGCACGCGCCTGTGTCTCGGCGTCGGCCGCGCGCCGGTGCTCGGTCCCGGCGGCCTCCCGCAGCTCCAGCGCGGGTGCCACCGCCTCGGCCTTGCGGGCCCGCTCCATCCGCGCCCGGTCCTCCCGGTGGGCGTCAGCCCGCTCCTCCAGCCGCCCGGCGCGCTCCCGCGCCTCGGCGAACCGGCGTTGCAGCCGCGCCGTTTCACGTACGTCGGCCAGCGCGCCGTCCGCCGCGACCTGCGCGGACTCGGCGGCGGAGCGGGCGCAGTGGGCGATGGTGAGCAGCTCCCGCGCGGTGCAGCGGGCGACGGCGGCGGCGCCCATGATGGCCTCGGCCAGTCCCGGTTCGCCGGGCGTGAGACCGGGCAGCTCCATGGCGTCACCGGCGGCCTGTTGCATGCGGTGGGCGTCGGCCAGCAACTCCGTGTCCCCGTCGCGCACTTCGGCCTCGGCGGCGCGCCGCCGATCCGCGAGGCGCTTCTCCACCTCGGCGAAGCGGTGGGTGTCGAAGAGGCGGCCGAGGAGCTTGCCGCGGGCCTCGGCGTCGGCGCGCAGGAAACGGGCGAAGTCGCCCTGCGGCAGCAGCACGACCTGGCAGAACTGTTCGCGGCTCATCCCGAGCAGCTGGGTGACCTCCTCCCCGATCTCCTGGTGGGATCGGCTGAGGTCCTTCCAGACCCCGGCGGAGGCGTCGTACTCGCGCAGCCAGCTCTGGGCCTTGTCCAGCGTCGTGCCCGCGCCGCGCTTCTTGGGGCGTTCCCAGGGCGGCTGCCGGGTGAGCTCCAACCGGCGTCCGGCGACGGTGAGTTCGAGGGTGACCTCGGTGCGGGTGCCGGGCTCGGCATGGTCGCTGCGCAGCGAACCTCCCTGGCGGGCGCCGGGCACCGAGCCGTACAGCGCGTAGCAGACGGCGTCCAGGACGGAGGTCTTGCCCGCACCCGTCGGACCGTGCAGGAGGAAGAGCCCGGCGGCGGACAGCTCGCCGAAGTCGACCTGCTGGGCGCCGCCGAAGGGCCCGAAGGCCGTGATGTCCAGCCGGTGCAGCCTCACCGGGCGCCCTCCGTGTCCGTGCTCCCGTGAGCGCGCCTCACCGGGCCACCTCCCGTACCGTCTCGTCCGCGCGGACCGCGTCGAACACGTCCCGCAGTACGCCCCGTTCGTGGTCGTCGGCTCCCGCGCCCCGCACGTGCAGGACGAAGTCCTCCGCGATCTCCTGGTCGCCGCGCCCGGCCAGGCGCCGTGCGTATGTCACGTCCGGGTCCCCGGGTGGCCGCTCCGGATCGAAGGTGAGGCTCAGGGTGTGCGGGAACCGTTCCATGAGCCGGGCCATGGGGTCGGCGGGGCGCACCGCGTCGGTCAGTGTGGCCTCGACCCACGCGTCCTCGTGGCGGGCGAGGTCCGGATCGGCGAGCAGTTCCTCCAGCGCCCCACGGATACGGGCGAGCGCGCGCGGCACCGGGCAGTCGACGCGTTCCGCGCTGACCGAGCCGTCGTCCGCCAGGTCGACCAGCCACATGCTCTTGCGGTGGTCGGCCTCCGAGAAGGAGTACGGCAGCGGGGAGCCGGAGTAGCGCACGCGCCCGGTGATGGTCTGACAGCCGTGCAGATGGCCC
Organism: Streptomyces sp. NBC_01451; assembly: GCF_036227485.1. Lineage (NCBI taxonomy): Bacteria > Bacillati > Actinomycetota > Actinomycetes > Kitasatosporales > Streptomycetaceae > Streptomyces > Streptomyces sp. NBC_01451. The sequence continues at coordinate 8,451,272 of NZ_CP109479.1, read as the reverse complement.
AGCGCCACATAGTCGACGCCGTCGAACACTCCGGAGGGCACTGCGGCGACGCCTCCGACGGTGATGTCCCGCTCGCTGTCGCTGGCCTCGCCGCCGGTGACGAAGGCATGGGCGAGGACGACGGAACGGGTGCCCTCCGCGCGCGTGGCGAGGTCGGCGCGGACCCGGTCCATGGCGGCGGCGAGGACGGACTCGTGGCCCGCCTTCTCCACCCCGAACTCGTCCTTCACCAGTGCCGGTTCAAGATAGGGCAGTCCGTAGAAGGCGACGTCGCCGAAGGCGTCCCGGAGCATCACGGGGGTGCCGGCCGCCGACGGGTCGGTGCGCAGATGGATGCCGGCGCGGTCGATGAGCCCGGCGCCGACGCCGAGGCGGCGGGCCGAGTCGTGGTTGCCGGAGATCATCACCGTCGGCACGCCGAGACCGGCGAGCCGGTGCAGGGCGTCGTCGAAGAGCTCGACGGCGGCCAGCGGGGGCACCGCCCGGTCGTACACATCACCCGACACGACCACCGCGTCGACCTCGCGCTCGCGCGCGACGGAGACGAGATGGCCGATGAACCCGGCCTGCGCCCCGAGCATGTTCACCCGGTGGAAGGAGCGGCCGAGATGCCAGTCGGACGTGTGCAGCAGTCTCATGATCCCCGAAACTAACAGCCGGGTCTGACATCACGGGCGGTTACTCCCGTATCGGCCCGATGTGCGGCCCCGGAGGGCCTCGCGGCGCTCATGCGTCCCCGTGCACCTCTCCGTACGCCTCTCCCCCGAGCGTGAACCCGGCGGTCCCCGCTGTGGCGTCCGCCAGCCAGGTCCGGAAGGCGTCCACATCGGCGTCCGGCAGCCCGATCTCGATCGTGACGGCCTCCCCGTACCGCACGTCACGCACCTCGCGTCCGGTGGACCGCAGGTCGTTCTGGATCTTTCCGGCCCGCTGGTGGTCGACGGTCACCGTGGCCAGCCGGAAGCGGCGGCGGGTGCGGGTGCCGAGCACGTCGAGGGCTTCGCCGACCGCTCCCCCGTACGCCCGGATGAGACCGCCCGCGCCCAGTTTGACGCCGCCGTAGTAGCGGGTGACGACGGCGACGACATACCGCATGTCGCGGCGCAGCAGCATCTGGAGCATCGGGACGCCGGCGGTGCCGCCCGGTTCACCGTCGTCGCTCGCCCGCTGGACCGAGGCGTCGGCGCCGATGACGTACGCGAAGCAGTTGTGGGTGGCGTCGGCGTGCTCCCTGCGGACGGCGGCGACGAACTCCTGGGCCTCCTGCTCGGTGGCCGCGGGGGCGAGGGCGCACAGGAAGCGGGAGCGGTTGACCTCGGTCTCGTGCACACCCGCGTGGGTCACTGTGCGGTACTCGTCCGGCATCCGGCCACCCTATGCGCAGCCGGCCGCCCGGCCGGAGGCGCGGGTGCCGCCGTGCTGGATACGACCTGGTCAGCGGGTCTTCGTCCCGCGCGGCACGATCATGTCCGTGAGCAGGGCCGCGCCGGGCGCGAGGTCCTGCCAGCCCTCGCCGTGCCAGGCCAGGACGGCGATCGCGGAGGTCGGGAACTTCGTCCGTACGGTGTCCAGCGTGCCGTCGAGCGCGTCCCCGGCCAGCTCCAGTACCAGTTCCTCCAGGCCGGGGTTGTGCCCGACCAGCAGCAACGTCCCGACGGCGGGCGGGACTTCGCGTACGACGGCCAGCAACTCCGGTACGTCGGCCCCGTACAGCCGCGGATCGTGCCGGACCGGCGGCGGGGTGCCCCACTCGGCCGCCGCCAACTCCCAGGTAAGGCGGGCGCGTTCGGCGGGGGAACACAGGGCGAGGTCGGGCAGGCAGTCGGCTTCGGCGAGCGCTCGTCCGGCGGCGGGAGCGTCCCGCAGGCCCCGCGGGCCGAGGGGCCGGTCGTGGTCGTCGACACCCATAGGCCAGGCCGACTTGGCGTGCCGCAGGACGACGAGCCGGCGCAGCGGGCCCGCGTGTCGGCGGCCGGTCACGTCAACGACCCGATCTCGCGGGTGAGTTCGATGCCGAGGATCCGGTCGGCGTAGGCGTACGTCTCGAAGCGGGCCCCGTCCGGCAGCCCGTCGAGGGTCTCGACGCGGCGCAGGACGTCCAGTACGGCGGGCAGGTTCAGGTCGTCCTCCCAGGCGGCGCGCAGTTCCTGCCGTACCCCCTCGGGCACCGGACGGGACGGCTGCACCGCCCAGACGGCGACCGACCGGCGCCAGTGCGCGAGCGTGCTCCCCGTGTCGGTCAGGGCGGCCGGGGTCAGGTGGACGGGCTCGGAGCGGGGGCGGGCGAGCAGGGCGAGGCGGAGGGTGGCGGGGTCGACGTCTCCGGGAACACCCACGGCCTCGCCGGAGTCGGCCGGGGCGACATCGATCCTGATGCCGCCCGTTGCCTCGTCACCCCGGCGCACCACATGGATCAGCTGGGCCCCCGCGAACTCCGGTCCGACATCACGCCGGTCCTCGAAGGGCCGGATACCGAGAGCCGTCGCGCCCGCCCGGAGTTCGGCCACCTGTTCCCCACCGGCCAGTACGGCCCACACGGGGGTGCCGCCGATCTCCAGGGCGCGGGCGAGGACATCGGCGACCAGGAGGACACGGAGGTCGGTGGTGCCGGAGCCGGGCGCATGCGCCTCGACACGGGTCAGGGCACGGCGGGCCGGGGCGGCGACTACGGACTCGTCGGATCGGGCGTCGTAGATGCGGAGCACGGTGCCGAGCGTAACGCTCCGCCGGGTTGGCGGATCGTTCCGGCTCAGGTTGACGGTTCGTTCCGGCTCGGGTGGCCGGTTTCGGTGGTCCGGGTCGCGCCCATGCGCCGGAGCCGCCCGTCGACGCGGCTCCGCGCCCTTGGACGAGTGCTGCCGCATCCGCGCTTTCAGCCGCCGACGTCCCGCTGAGCGGGACTGGGAACGGTCGCGCGACGGCTTTACGCGCAGCTTATTGATTGTACCGACCGTTAGGTCTACTTTACGCGGCAGGCGCACCGGAGTCGCAGACGGGCACGCGCCGCATCCCCCTTCCCCATCTCCGCTCACCCCTTGGAAGGCCGCCCATGACCCAGACACAGACCGCCGCCCCGCAGGAAGCCGAAAGACCTCTTTCCACCAGGCGCAACGTGCTCGTCGTCGTCGCGCTCGTGTGGACCGTCCAGCTGGTCGCCCTCATGGCCGCGCTGTCCGGCATCGCGCAGGCCGAGGTCGCGATCCACTTCAGGACGACCGAGATCGCCTGGTTCACCCTGATGACCCTGCTGACAGGGACCTTCTTCCTGCCCTTCGCGGTCAAGGCCGCGGCGCTCTTCGGCAAGAAGAAGGTGCTGCTCGTCGCCACCGGGCTGGGTTTCGTCGGTGACCTGATCGCCGCCCTCGCCACCGACTACCGCACCCTGCTCATCGGCCGCGGCATCGCGGGCATCTACGCGGCCACCGCCCCGCTGGCCTACGCGATCACCCGCGACGTCTTCCCCCGTCGCTGGGTCGGACTCGCGAGCGGCATCCTCGCCGGCGGTGTGGGCCTCGTCGCCTTCGGCGGGCCGTTCCTGTCCGGCTGGCTCCTGGACGACTACGGCTTCCGCGGCGTGCTGTGGTTCATGGCCATCAGCACCGCGGTGAGCTTCGCACTGGTGGCGGCCTTCGTGCCCGAGAGCCCGATCCGCGCGGCGGGCGGCCGGATGGACTGGCTCGGCGGCGTCCTCCTCGGCGGTGGGATCACGGCACTTGTCTACGCCGTCGGCCAGGGCTCGCACTGGGGCTGGGACAGCGGCAGGTTCGCGACCTGGATCGCCGGGGCGCTGATCGCGCTGATCGCCTTCGTCCTCGTCGAACGCCGTGTCGCCGAGCCCCTGTTCCCGCCGGCCATGACCCGGCGTCGCTCGGTGTGGACCGTCCTGCTGGCCACATCCATCGCGGCCGGCTCGCTCAGCGCCGTCGGCGTCGTGATCCAGATGCTGATACTGATGCCGAAGATCCCCAACGTCTCCGAAGGCCTGGGCTGGTCCGGTACCCACAACGCCATCGTCACCAGCCCCATCAGCGCGATGATCATCGTGGCGGCCGTCGGCACCGGCTTCCTCGCCCGCCGGATGGACGCACGGATCCTGCTGGGCTTCGGCTCCGCGCTCACCGTCCTCGGCTACGGCATCGGCACCCAGCTGCACCACAGCGCTCCCCAGATCGTGGGGATGGGCATCATCGCGGGGACCGGCACGGGCATGGTCATGGCCATCGCGCCCATCATGATCATCGAGGTGGTCACCCCCGAGGAACAGGCGCTGGCCAACGGGGCTCAGACCCTCGGTCAGGGCGTCGCCCAGATCATCGTGTCCCAGCTGGCCTTCGTCGTGATGGCACAGCACGGGGCGATCATGCAGGGCACCCAGTTCTACCTCGACGAAGGCTTCACCAACGGGCTCTGGCTCGTCGTCGGCTGCTGCGCCGTGGGCACACTGCTCGTCTCCCTGATCCCCAAGAGCAAGCGCCTCGACGAGGTCCAGGCCGGCCAGGCAGCTGTCTGACCGACCGACTTCGGCACACGGTACGCGAGTTGGGCCCGCCGCTCTCGACGAAGCGGCGGGCCCAACCCGCGTTGCGCGTGCCTCAGCGCACGGCTCGGCGACAAGTGCGGACCGGCCAGGGGCGAGGCCCCCGGAGCACCCGGCCGCCGGCCACCACGACCACGTACGTACGAGCGTGATGACTCGCGTGCGCTCACACGGAAGCGGACGCACGCGCCCCCGCGCATACGCGTACGCACGTCGGGCGGTGGATCGCCGGTGTCGGAGCAGGCCGGTTCGTCCACGGCGGGTCGGAAGGCGGCGCCCCACACACAGCCGTAGCCGGACGGCACTGGGCCCGACCCCCCGACGGTCCCGCGACGGAAAGGTCGGGGGTCGGTGGATCGGGCCCAGTGCCGTCCGGCTGTCGCTCCGCGCCTGTGAGGCAGCGGGACGACGTCCGTCCTAGCCGAACTGGTGCTTGAGGAAGGAGCCGGACCAGGCCATCAGGTCGGAAGGCACGTAGTAGTCCTTCTCGTCGTTGATGCTGTCCCAGTTGGCCGCGACGTCCTCGACGGTCGCCGGACCGTCCTGGTGGACGTAGCCCTCGGTCGAGGCGATGAAGAGGCGCGCGAAGCGGCCGGCGCCGGCCGTGTAGATCTCCCCGCTGACCGGGCAGTTCTCGTGGGCGAGGTACGCCACCATCGGCGCCACCGCCGCCGACGGCATGTGCGGCACACCGGGGACGGGCTGCGCGTCGTCCGGCTGCTCGCCCCCGCCCATGCGGGTCATCGCCGCCGGCGCGATCAGGTTGACCTTGATGTTGTGCGGCTCGCCGGCCAGCCGGGCGCTGCGGGCCAGGCCGACCGTGCCCGCCTTCGCCGCCGCGTACGACAGGTTGTTGTCGAGTCCGAACATGCCGCTGGAGGTGGTCAGTACGGCCCGCCCGTACCCCTGTTCGACGAAGTGCGGCCAGGCGGCCCGCAGGGTGTTGAACGAACCGACGAGGTGTACGGCGAGGTGGCGTTCCAGGTTCTCCGCCTCGATCTCGGGCAGCCCGGCGTACCGGATGATCCCGGCGTTGTTGACGAGGACGTCGATACGGCCGAAGTCCTCGATCGCACGGTTGATGATCGCCTCGGCACCGGACTGCGTGGACACGTCGTTGGTGTCCGCGACGGCCGTACCGCCCGCGGCGGTGATCTCCTCGACGACCGTCTGCGCGGGGCCGACGTCCGTGCCGTCGCCCTCGATCGACCCGCCGAGGTCGTTGACGACGACCTTCGCGCCCCGCTCCGCCAGCAGACGGGCGTAGGCCCGGCCGAGGCCGCGGCCCGCGCCGGTGACGACGGCGACGCGTCCTTCGAAGCTGAACTCGCTCATAGGTGACTCCTGTTGTGCTGGGATTGAAAGACGGTCGCCGTCTGCCGGGTACTGCCAGGACTACCGGTGCTACCAGGTGACGGGCAGCTCGCTGATGCCGAAGGCCAGTGCGTCGGCCGGACGGAAGTCCAGTTCGTCACGGTCGACGGCGAGGCGCAGGGTCGGGACACGGCGGTAGAGCGTGCCGTAGACGACCTGGAGTTCGATACGGGCGAGCTGCTGGCCGAGGCACTGGTGGATGCCCCAGCCGAAGGCGACGTGGTGGCTCGCCTTGCGGGTGAGGTCCAGCTTCTCCGGCTCGGGGAATGCCTCCGGGTCCCAGTTCCCGGCGGGCAGCGCGGCGATGATGCCGTCGCCCGCCTTGATCTCGGCCCCCTCGAACTCGAAGTCCTCGGCGGCGATCCGGCGCTGTCCGAGCTGTGGAACGGTGAGATAGCGCAGGATCTCCTCGACCGCGTTGGCGACGGCCTTCGTGTCGTCGATCTCGCGCAGGTTCGCCAGCTGGCCGGGGTTGTCCAGCAGCAGGGCGGTACCCAGCGTGATCATGCTGGAGCTGGTCTCGTGACCGGCGATCAGCAGGATCATGGACAGCATGACGGCCTCGGGAAGGGTGAGGTCACCGTCCTTGATCCGCGCGGCGAAGTCGGAGAGCACGTCCTCGGCGGGCTCCTCCATCTTCTTCTGGAGCAGGTTGGCCAGGTAGCCGCCCAGCGCCGCGTTCGCCGCGTTCTGCTGCTCGACCGTCTTGTCGCTCCTGGTGGCCCACTGGGCGTGTTCCTGGAAGAAGTCGTGGTCCGCGTACGGCACTCCGAGCAGCACGCAGATCATCAGCGAGGGCAGCGGCAGCGACACCGCGGTCACGAGGTCCGCCGGCTTGGGGCCCGCGAGCATCCGGTCGATGAGCTCGTCGGTGAACTCCTGGATGCTCGGCCGCAGCGCCTCCATCCGGGGGCGGGTGAACGGGCGGGTCATCATGCGTCGGATGCGCGTGTGGTCGGCGCCGTCCGCGTTGAAGATCGTCAGCGGGTGGTGGGGGGCCGACTCCGCCATGACGTGGTTCGGGTACGGGAACCCGGGCCGCTTGTCGTCCGAGCTGACCCGGGGGTCCGACAGGATCGCCCGCTGCGCGGCATGGCCGGTGACCAGCCACGGGGTACTGCCGTCCCAGATGCGGACCCGGGTCACCGGAGCCTTCTCGTTCAGGGCGCGCAGTCCGGGCGGCGGTGCGAAGGGGCACTTGGCGTCCCGGTCGTCCTGATAGAAGTACGCCTGCTCGTCGGGGGCGAGCCGGGTCTCTGCCTCAGCCATGGATTCTCCTCAAGTGGTGGGGGCGGGCGCACACGGAACCCGGGGGTTCTCCGTGCGTCCGGCGTCCGGTCTATTCCTCGATGCGGATGGCCAGCGCCGGGCAGATCGCGGCGGCGTTGCGCACGTCCTCGGCCAGTTCGGCGGGCGGGTTCTCGTCCAGGAGGACGACGATGCCGTCCTCGTCACGCTGGTCGAACACGTCCATGGCGGCGTTCACGCACTGTCCGGCGGCGACGCACTTCTCCTCGTCGACGACAACCTTCATGACTTCTCTCCTGGTCGGTTCAGTGGGTAGGGGCGGGTACGGGGGCAGGGGTGGAGGCCGGAGTGGGTTCGGTGGCGGTCTGGAGCGCGTCCACGACTTCCTGGCGGCGCAGCCGGGTCTGCTTGGGCATGTTCCAGCCCAGAACCCCCGTGACCCGGCCCTTGACGCGATACCGGGCGACGAAGCGGCGGGCCGCCAACTCGCCCTCCACGACGTCCACTTCGGCCTCCGTCGGCAGGAAGCCGTGGACCTGGAGCTTGGCGTCGTACTGGTCGGTCCAGAAGTACGGCACGGGTAGGTAGGGCCGGTCCTCGCCGAGGATCGCGCCGGCGACCGCCATCGCCTGCTCCGTGGCGTTGGTCCGGTTCTCCAGCCGGATCGGCCGGCCCAGGGCCTCGTGGTGCCAGCGGGCCACGTCTCCGACCGCGTAGATCCCCTCGGCCGCCCGGCACCGCGCGTCGCACACCACGCCGTTGTCCAGGGTCAGGCCGCTGTCCGCCAGCCACTGAGTCGCCGGAACCGCTCCGATCGCGACCACGACCACATCGGCCGGCAGTACCTCCTCCGAGGCCAGCCGCACCCCCGTGACCCGGCCGCCCTCGCCCGCCGTCCCGACGACACCCTCACCCAGCCGCAGCGTCACCCCGCGCTCGGTGTGCAGGCCGGCCAGCACCCCCGACACCACCGGACCCACCTGCAACGCCATCGGTGCCGCCAACGGCCCGGCCAACGTCACCTCCAGGCCCAGCGTCCGCGCGGTCGCCGCGATCTCCGACCCCAGCACGCCCTCACCGACGACGACCAACCGACGGCCCGGCAGCAACTCGGCGCGCAACGCCAGCGCGTCGTCGAGGGTGCGCAGTACATGCACCCCGGCCAGTTCGTCCTGCCCGGGAAACCGCCGAGCCCGCACACCCGTCGCGATCACGACGGTATCGGCGGCGACCTCGCGTCCGGACGCCGTACGCACCGCCCGCGACTCGGCGTCCAACGCGACAGCGGTCTCCCCGAGGAGGAACTCGGCATCCAGCGCCGACAGTTGTTCCTGCGCCCGCAGCGCGGCCCGCTCCGGCTCCCAGGCGCCGGACAGCACCTGCTTCGACAGCGGCGGGCGGTCGTACGGAGCGTGCGGCTCGTCGCCCAACACCGTCACCCCGCCCACGAACCCCTTGCGCCGCAACGCCTCCACCGTAGACAACCCCGCCGCCGAGGCCCCCACCACCAGGACACGGGCCGTCATGCGATCACCCCGCGGGTGCCGTTCCTGACGTCGTCGATGCTCATGCGTGCTCCATTGCAGCTGCGGCTCGATACCTCGGTGAAAATTATACCTATCGGTCGGTACAAACAACCCTGTGCGGAGGTACGCCGTCGGCGACACCCTCCGCCCGGGCCGCTCACGCCAGATAGCGGCCGCCGTTCGCGCTGAGCGTCTGCCCGGTCACGTAGCTCGCCTCCTCGGAGGCCAGATAGGCCACCGCGTAGGCGATGTCCTCCGGGGTGCCGGCCCGCTTCATCGGCATCATGGCGGCGACCGCGTCGACGTCGACTGGACCCTGGCGCACCAGTGGGGTGTCGATGAACCCCGGCGGGACGTGGTTGACCGTGATCCCCTTCTCGATGTACTCGACGGCCAGGGCCCTGGTGAGGCCGATGACACCGCCCTTGGAGGCGGCGTAGTGCGCCATGGAGGGTGCGCCGGTCTGCGCGGACGACGAGGAGATGTTGATGATCCGGCCCCAGCCCGCCTCGACCATGTCCGGCACCAGTTCCTTGGTGACCAGGAACGGGCCCTTGAGGTTGATCCCGATCATGCGGTCCCAGGCGGCTTCACTGATGCTCGTGAAGGGCTCGTAGGCGGTCGTTCCGGCGTTGTTGACCAGGATCGCGACCGGACCGAGCTCGGCCCGGGTGCGGGCCGCCGAGGCCGCCACGGCCTCGGCGTCGGCCGCGTCTCCGCCCACCGCGATCGCCGTACCGCCCTCCTTGACGATCAGGGCGACGGTTTCCTCGGCGCCCTCGGTGTTCAGGTCCCAGACGGCGACCGCGGCCCCCTTGGCGGCGAGTACGGTGGCGATTCCACGGCCGATGCCGCGCGCGCCGCCGGTGACGACCGCGACCTTTCCCTGCAGTGTCATGCGTGCTCCTTGAGTGATGTGGGGTGCCGACGGCCGCTCACGCCCGGTCGGCGGCGATACGGGGGGGGCGACACAGCCGCCCGTCAGCCCTCCAGGGCCTCGCGGGCCGCGGTACGGGCGGCCACGGCCCGGGGGAAGCCGGTGTAGCCACTGGAGTGGTAGATGACCTCGGCGATCTCGTCCTCGGTCAGCCCGTTCGTCCGGGCGATGCGGACATGGGTCTTCAGCTCGGTCTCGGCACCGAGGGCGATGAGGATGCCCAGCGTCACCAGACTGCGGTCGCGCGGGGCCAGCCCCTCACGGCCCCACAGCCCGCCCCAGACGCCGAGCAGACCGATGTCGACGAGCTCCTCGCCGAGGCGGCCGTCCCGCAGATCGATGTCGCCTTCGGGGAACACACCCGGCAGGGCGGCACGCATGGCCTTCCAGCCTGCGGCCCGCAGATCGGCGGTCTCTTCGACACCCTTGTCGCTCATACCTGTACTCCCGTTGTGCGGTTTCACGTCCTTCAGCGAAAGTTAGATCAGACGGTCGGTACAATCAATGACCCGGCCGAGATTCACATCCATTGCCCGGACCCGCCCTCTCATCTACTCTCACTGAATATTCGACCGAGCGGTCGACATATGAATCAAGGCTCACGCGGGAGAGCACATGAGCGACACGACGAAGACCAGCCCGGACCAGGGCAGCGCGAGCAACACGGACGACTCGGTCGACGTACTGGTCATCGGTGCCGGCGTCACCGGCATCTACCAGCTGTACCGGGCCCGGGAGGCCGGGTTCTCCGTGAAGCTGCTGGAGGCCGGTACCGGGGTGGGAGGCACCTGGTACTGGAACCGCTACCCCGAGGCGCGCTTCGACTCCGAGAGCTACACCTACGGCTACCTCTTCTCCAAGGAACTGTGGGAGGAGTGGGAGTGGTCGGAGAAGTTCGCCGGCCAGCCGGAGATCGAGCGGTACTTCAACCACGTCGTCGACCGGTTCGACCTGCGCCGCGACATCTCCTTCGGCGTCAAGGTGACCGCGGCCGTCTTCGACGAGGCGTCCGGGACCTGGACCGTGCGGGGCAGCGACGGCACCGAGGTCCGGGCCCGCTTCGTCGTCGCGGCGACCGGCAACCTCTCGGTGCCGTTCATCCCGGCCATCCCGGGACGCGAGGACTTCCGCGGAGCGCAGCACCACACCAGCCGCTGGCCGAAGACCCCCATCGACTTCACCGGCAAGCGGGTGGCCCAGATCGGCACCGGCTCCAGCGGGGTGCAGATCATCTCCGCGATCGCGGACGACGTGGCGCAGCTGACCGTCTTCCAGAAGGACGCCGACTGGCTCACGCCGCTCAACAACGGGCCGATCACGCCCGAGGAGCAGGCGGAGCTGAAGGCGAACTTCGAGTCCATCCGCGAGACGCTGAACGCCTCGCCGAGCGGGTTCCTCCACCAGATCGTCATGCGTTCCGGCCTGGAGGACAGCCCTGAGGACCGCCAGGCGTTCTACGAGGAGCGGTGGAACGGCCCCGGCTTCACCAAGCTGACCGAGCACTACTACGACATGCTCTCGAACGAGACCGTGAACGCGGAGTGGTGCGCGTTCCTGGCCGACAAGATCCGCGGCATCGTCAAGGACCCGGAGACGGCGGAGAAGCTGATCCCCAAGGCCCACGGCTACGGCGGGCGCCGGCCCCCCTTCGGGACCGGCTACTACGAGACGTACAACAAGCCGAACGTCTCCCTGGTCGACATCAACGAGACGCCGATCACCCGCATCACCGAGGACGGGATCGAAACCACCGCGGGTGTCGAGGAGTTCGACATCATCATCTGGGCGACCGGTTACGACTTCGGCACCGGCGCCCTCAACCGGCTCGGGGTGCGGGGCCGTCAGGGCCTCCCGCTGAAGGAGTACTGGTCGGACGGCCCGCTCACCTACCTCGGGGTCGCGACGGCCGGCTTCCCCAACTTCTTCTTCCCCGGCGGGCCGCACGGCGCCACGGGCAACAACCCGCGGTACGCCGGTGACCAGGTGGAGTTCGTCACCGACGCGCTCGTCCACGCGCGCGAGCACGGTCACGACGTCATCGAGGTGACCGAGGCCGCCGAGGAGGAGTGGACGGACAGTGTGAACAACAGCACGATGTCCTCCTTCCTGGAGAGCAGCTACTTCTCCGGGGGCAACATCCCCGGCAAGCCGATCAAGCAGCTGCTGAACCCGAGCGGACGCTGGAACCTCCAGGCACTGATCCGCGAGGCGGTCCAGAACGACTTCCCCGCCTTCGCCTTCTCCAAGGCGAAGGAAGCGGAGAACAGGGCCTGACCAGGCAGAAAGCCGATGCTGGTGCCGCCCGACGGATCGGGCGGCACCAGCATCGGCCTTCCGTGACGCGTTACGGCAGGAAGGTCGTGACCCTCCGCTGGAACTTCCACGCGCCGTCGTGCTGGCGCAGCGTGTCGTCGTAGCGGCCCACGAGCTGCACCGCCCAGCCCGCCTCACCGCGCTGGAAGAACGCCAGGTTGCTGACCGCCGTGGCCTCCTCATCGGTGTACGAGGTGACCACCGTGTTGGCCACCAGGTGCAGCTGCGGCTGGGTCGGCGCGAAGGCGGCGAAGCCCTCGCGGATCGCGTCCCGGCCCTCGAAGGTCGCGATACCGGCGATCTCGGCGACACCGTCGGGCACGAACAGTTCGGCGAGGTCGGCGGTGCGGTTGGTGTCCAGCGCCTGCGCGTAGGCGGCGATGGCGGTGTGCACACCGGTGGTGACCGACGCCTCGGCGTCGGCGGAAGTGGTGCTCATCTCTCTCCAAGGTCAAGTCGAAGGGGGTGACACGTGCTCAGACCTGGTACGTCGTCTTCCTGCGCCGGAGCAGCCAGGTGCCGTCGACCCGGGTCAGCTCGTCCTCGTAGTGCCCGACGACCTGGACCGCCCAGCCCGCCTCGCCGCGCTGGAGGAATGCCACGTCACTCGTGGCCGTCGCCTCGTCGTCGGTGGAGGAGGTGACGACCGTGTTGGTGACCAGGTGCAGCTGCGGCTTCTCCGGCGCCCAGCCCTTGAAGGCCGCGCGGAGGGCGTCATGCCCCTGCAGGGGGTCCGTGCCCGGCAGTTCCAGGACCCCGTCGGTCGTGTACAGCGCGACGATCTCGTCGGTGCGTCCGGCGTCCTGAGCCTGGGTGTGCGTCCCGATCACGGAACGTACGCCGGCAGCCACCCACGCCTGTGTGGATTCGCTCATCATCTCCCCAACAGTCGATGTTTCGACCACTGAGTCTATTGCTGAACGCAAGACAATATAAAGAGCTGCGACGGAACAGTTCTGGTTGTTGACCGACCGGTATAATCTAAATAGCATGCCGACGACTGTCGACGAGGACCGTCGCGTGAGGAGACGTTAGTCATGACGAAGCGTTGGAAGCAGCGTCCGCCGGGCTCGACCTGGGGCGACTGGGGCGAGGACGACGAGCTGGGCCGGATCAACCTGCTCACCCGGGAGAAGGTCCTCCAGGGCGTGCGCGAGGTCGAGCACGGCATCGCCTTCAGCCTCAGCCTGCCGCTGGACCATCCCGGCGGTACGGCCATGAACCAGCGCCGCTACCCGCCGATCCTGCGCCCCACCGAGGACCTCCAGCACAACCAGGACGTCTTCTACAACATCAGGGCCAGCGAACACTTCTCCCCCGACCTCATCGACGTGTGGTCCGACGACGTGGTCACCCTCTGGCTCCAGTACTCCACCCAGTGGGACGCCCTCGCCCACCAGGGCGCCGAGTTCGACGCCGACGCCGACGGCGTCGCCGAGGCCGTCTACTACAACGGCTACCGCGCCGGCACCGACCTCGTCGGACCCCAGGACGACGCCAAGGGCGACGGCAGCGGCAGCCTCGGCTTCGCCCGCCACCTCGGCCTCGAACACATGGCCCAGCACGGCGTCCAGGGACGCGGCGTCCTCATCGACATCGCCCACCACCTCGGCACCGGCTACCAGGCCGTCAACCACCAGCAACTGCGCGAGATCATGGACGCCGACAACGTCACCGTCGAACCCGGCGACATCGTCCTGCTCCACACCGGCTTCGCCACCCAGATCCTCGCCTGGAACAAGAACCCCGACCCCGTCGCCATCCACCGGACCGCCGCCTACCTCGACGCCCACGACCCCGCGATCCTCCAATGGATCACCGACTCCCAACTCGCGGGTCTCGTCGCGGACAACTACGCCGTCGAGGGAGTGGGCGTCGGCAACGAGACCGGCCCCCACTCCCTCCTGCCCATCCACCACCTCTGCCTCTTCAAACTGGGCATCCCCCTCGGCGAACTCTGGTACCTCGACAAACTCGCCACCTGGCTGCGCCAACACAACCGCAGCCGCTTCCTCCTCACCGCACCCCCACTCAACCTCCCAGGAACACAAGGCAGCCCCCTCACACCGATCGCCACCGTCTGACACGGACTCCCCGAGGGAGAGGGCCCCAGGACTTTGCCTTGGGTTCTAGGAGTCGTCGCAACACCCCAGCTCAAGGGGTGCGATGGAGTTCGAGATCCGCAAGGTGCGGACGGTGGCGCAAGGGCGTAGGCAGCTGGTCCGTGAGCGGGAGGAATACTTCCGGCTCATGGATCAGGGCCTGAGCAGCTTGGAAGCCTGCCGACGCGTCGGGATCAATATCCGGACGGGCAAGCGGTGGCGCAACGGCCGCAACCCGTCGGGCAGGCACAAGGCGGCGCCACCGGTCAAAGCGGTGGCGCCGTCTCCCGGTCCGTCCCGGTATCTGCGTGAGGCCGACCGGATCCACATCGCCGACCGGCTGCGGGAGAAGGCCACGGTCCGCACGATCGCCGCCGAGCTGGGTCGCAGCCCGTCCACCATCAGCCGGGAGATCTGCCGCAACCGGCACCCCGGCAACGGCCAGTACCGGCCCTTCGCCGCCCAGGCCCGCGCCGACTCCCGCCGGCCCCGGCCCAAAACCGGCAAGATCGGCCAGAACCCGCAGTTGCGGGACTTCATCCAGAACCACCTGGACATACGGTGGAGCCCGGAGCAGATCTGCCAGGCTCTGCGGGCACAGTTCCCCCGGCGGCCGGAGATGCACGTGGTCCACGAGACGGTCTACCAGGCCCTCTACGTCCAAGGACGCGGCGAACTCCGCCGCGAACTGGCCAAAGCCCTCCGCTCGGGCCGCACCCGCCGCAAACCCCGCCGCCAGGCCCAGCAGCGCCAGCCGCGGTTCTCCACCCCCATGGTCATGATCAGTGAACGCCCCGCCGAAGCCGAGGACCGGGCCGTTCCCGGCCACTGGGAAGGCGACCTGATCATCGGCAAGGACGGCGCCTCCGCCATCGGCACGCTGGTCGAGCGCGCCACCCGCTACGTGATGCTGCTGCACCTGCCCGACGGCCGAACCGCCGAACATGTCCGCGACGCCCTGGTCGAAACCGCCCAGACCCTGCCCGCCCACCTGGTGCGGTCACTGACCTGGGACCAGGGCTCCGAGATGGCCGCCCACGCCTCCTTCACCCTGGCCACCGACATCCCGGTCTACTTCTGCGACCCGGCCAGCCCCTGGCAGCGCGGTTCGAACGAGAACACCAACGGCCTGCTGCGGCAGTACTTCCCCAAAGGCACCGACCTTGCGGTCCACACCCGCGAACGCCTGGACGCCGTCGCCGCCGAGCTCAACGGCCGCCCACGCAAAACACTCGACTGGGAAACCCCAGCCGAGCGCCTGCATAAACTGCTCGCGGCCTGATCAACCGACCACGTGTTGCAACGACCCCTCGAATCCGCCTGCTCCTGGGGGCCTCTCCCTTTTCCCTGCCCGTTCTCGTGCGGCCGTTCGTGTGGTCAGACCGCCGCGATCCGGCGCAGCGTCTCGGCGATCGTGTCCTGCGACGGCAGCCACACCCGCTCCAGGGAGGGCGCGTACGGTGCCGGCACATGCGGCGGGGCCACGCGTGTCACCGGAGCGTCCAGGTGCCAGAACCCCTCGTCGACGGCGAGCGCGGACAGTTCGGCACCGACGCCGAAGTCCCGTACGGCCTCGTGGGCGATGACCAGACGGTTGGTCTTGGCGAGGGAGGCGAGCACGGTCTCCCGGTCCAGCGGGGCGACCGTGCGTAGGTCGATCACCTCCACGCTCACTCCCTCGGCGGCCAGCACATCCGCCGCGGCCAGGCAGTCCTGGACCATCCGGGACCAGGAGACCAGGGTGATGTCGGTGCCCTCGCGGATCACCTTGGCCTTGCCCAGGGGGATGAGGTGGTCGGCCGGCGGACGCGGGCCCTTGAGTCCGTACTGGAGCCGGTTCTCCACGAAGACCACCGGGTTCGGGTCCTGGATGGCGGCGCGCAGCAGGCCGTACGTGTCGGCCGGGTTGGACGGCATCACCACCGTCAGGCCCGGGATGTGGGCGAGCAGCGCCTCCAGGCTCTGCGAGTGCTGGCTGCCCGAGGAGCGGCCCGCGCCGAACTGGGTGCGGACGACGAGCGGCATGGAGGCCCGGCCGCCGGTCATGAAGCGCAGCTTGGCGGCCTGGTTGAGCAGCATGTCGAGGGCGACGCCGATGAAGTCCATGTACATGATCTCGACCACCGGCTTCATCCCGGCCATGGCCGCCCCGACCGCCGTGCCGAGGATGGCGCTCTCGCTGATCGGCGTGTCACGGACCCGGCCGGGGAAGGCGTCCGCCAGGCCCCGGGTGAGGCCGAAGACGTTGCCGCCCGCGCCGATGTCGATCCCGGCGAGGAACACGTCGGGGTCGGCGGCGAGTTCGTGTTCCAGGGCGAGGCGTACGGCGTCCATGGAGCGGAAGACCTCGCCCTCGGCGGGGGCCGGCTCGGGGATCGTGGAGCGCGGCGCCGAGACGAAGTCGTACAGGGTCTCGGGGGCCGGCTCGGGCAGGCTCCTGGCCCACTCCACGGCCGCCTCGATCTCCTTGTCGATCTCCTCGTCGACGGCGTCGGCCAGCACGGCCGGGACACCGGCCGCGGCCAGGTGCCGGCGGGCGACCAGCAGCGGGTCGCGCTCCTTGGCGGCGGCGACCTCCTCGGCGCTGCGGTAGCGCTCGGGGTCCCCCTCGTAGTGGCCGTGCCAGCGGTAGGTCTCGGCCTCCACGAGGACGGGGCCCGCGCCGCCCCGCAGGCGTTCCACCACGTCGTTCATCAGCCCCGCCACCGCGAGGACGTCGTTGCCGTCGACGTGCGCGTAGTCGATGCCGTACCCGGCGGCCCGGGCGGAGAGCGAGGCGCGGTGCTGTTCGGACGCGGGCGAGAACTCGGAGTAGTGGTTGTTCTCGCACAGGAAGACGACAGGCAGGTCCCATACGGCGGCCAGGTTGACGGCCTCGTGGAACATGCCCTGGGCGACCGCGCCGTCCCCGAAGAACGCCACGACCACGTCTCCCGCGGCACGCAGCTTGGCCGCGGTGGCCACTCCGGTGGCGATCGGCAGACCGGCGCCGACGATGCCGTTGGCGCCGTAGATGCCGAGACCCGGGTCGGCGATGTGCATCGAACCGCCGCGACCGTGACAGGTCCCGGCCTCCTTGCCCATCAGCTCGGCCATCATGGACGCCGTGTCGAGGCCCTTGGCCAGGACGTGGCCGTGCCCCCGGTGGGTGGAGGTGATTCCGTCGCCGGGGCCCAGCGGCCAGCAGGCGCCCACCGCACTGGCCTCCTGACCGATCGACAGATGCAGGAAGCCCGGGATCTCCGTCGCCTTGTACAGGACGGACGCCCGCTCCTCGAAGCGCCGGATGCGCCGCATCCGGCGGTACATTTCCAGGAGCTGTTCCGCGTGCGCGGAGCCGGCGAAACCGGCGGAACCGGTCGTTGTCTGGTGGGGTGCCTCGGTCGTCATGCGCGTCCTCGCAATGATCGCGCGGGCGGTACAAGGCCGCGCCGCCGGAGTCCATCTTTTAATGTACCGTCTGGTCTAGCAAACTGGTCAAGCACAATAGAACGAGGTCCCGGACCCGCTTCCCCCCGGATGTGCCAACGGCCACCCGGACGCGAGCCCGGGACCATGTCTCATCGGCGCGTCGAAATGTCGACGCATCAGGCGGGGAGAACCACATGCCACGACCACCGGGCCACGGGCCGGACTACGAGGTCCGACGCCAGAAGATCATCGACACCGCGGCGACCCTCTTCGCCCGCTATGGCTACGCGGCGACCTCCATCAACGAACTGGGCCGTGCGGTCGGGCTCGCCAAGGGCGCCCTGTACTACTACATCGGGTCCAAGGAGAACCTGCTGATCGAGATCCAGTCGCGGGTGATGGACCCGCTGCTGTCCCGCGCCCGGGAGATCGCGGGCCTCGACGCGAATCCGCTGGTGCGGCTGCGGCTGCTGTCGGAATCGCTGCTGACGATCATCTTCCGCAGGCTCGACCACATCTGGGTCTACGAGCACGACTACCGGAGCCTCACCGGCGACTACCTCGACACGCTCCTCGGCCAGCGCGCGGAGTTCGAGCAACTGGTCCGGGGACTGCTCACGGAGGCCGTGGAGCAGGGCACCTTCCGCGCCGTCGAACCGCACCTGGCCACCCTGCAGTTCCTGAATCTGCACAACCACACCTACCAATGGGTGAAGCCGGACGGCAACTGGGACGCCTCGTATCTGTCCAGCGAGTACTGCGACACCCTGCTGCGCGGGTTCGGAGCACCAGGCGTCGCCCTGCCGGACGTGGAGGAGGAGGCCGCCGCCTTCAAGCGTGACCGGCCGGACCTGCCCCTCGACCCCGAGGCCGTGTGGCAGCCCGCCGCCCTGGCGAGCTGAGCCGGTCGCCACAGCTCGTACGACCGGTACGACCGGCGAAAGGGCCCGCGGCATCCGCCGCGGGCCCTTTCGCATCCCGGGCCCGCCGGCTCGTGTCACGCCTGCTTCAGCAACGCCCGGGCGATGACGTCGCGTTGGATCTCGTTGGTGCCCTCGCCGATCTCCAGGATCTTGGCGTCGGCGTAGAACCGTGAGATCTCCGACTCCCGCACATAGCCGTAGCCGCCGTGGATCTGCACCGCCTGGGACGCGGCACGGTTGGCCACCTCGGAGGCGTAGAGCTTGGCCATGGCGGCCTCCGTGCCGTACGGACGCCCCTGGTCGGCGAGCGCGGCGGCCCGGTAGACCATCCAGCGGGCGGCCTGGAGCTCCGTACCGATGTCGGCGATCTTGTGGGCGACCGCCTGGAAGGCGGACAGCGGGCGGCCGAACTGGTGGCGCTCCGTGGCGTGTTTGACGGCCAGCGCGAGCGCCGCCCGGGTCAGTGAAAGACCCAGCGCGGCGACGCTGACACGGCCCTTGTCGAGGACGGCGAGGAACTGGCGCAGCCCGTTGCCCTCTTCGCCGATCAGATGGTCCTCGGCGATCCAGCAGTCCTCGAAGACCAGTTCCCGGGTGTCCATGGCGTGCCAGCCGAGCTTCTTCAGCTTGGCGCCGCAGCTGTAGCCGGGCGTCCCGGTCGGGACGTAGAACGTGGCGAACCGTTTCCGCCCGTCCTCGTTCCTACCGGTCGTGGCCAGCAGGGTGACGCCCTGGCTGATGTCGGTACCGGCGTTGGTGATGAACATCTTGGTGCCGTTGATCACCCAACCGCCGTCCGCCCGGCGGGCCGTGGTGGTGATGCCGGCCGCGTCGGACCCGGCGCCGGGCTCGGTCAGGCCGAACGCCCCGATGGCCTCGCCCCTGGCGAGCGGAGCGAGCCAGCGCTGCTTCTGTGCCTCGGTGCCGTAGGTCAGGAGCGGCAGCGTGGCGATGGTCGAGTGCGCGTTCCAGGAGGAGGCGACCGACTGGTCGGCGGCGCCGAGTTCCTCCATGACCGCGACGTAGGAGACCATGTCGGAGCCCGCGCCGCCGTACTCCTCGGGCACGAGCATGCCCATCAGGCCGAGTTCGCCGAGCTTGGTGAAGATCTTGGTCGGGAACGTCTCGGTCTCGGACCACTGCGCGGCGTTCGGAGTGATCTCCTTGGCCGCGAACTCGCGGACCATCTCCTGGAGGTCCCGGGTCTCCTCCGGCAGGTCGAAATCCATGTCACAGTCCCTTCGGAGTCAGCAGCACCTTGAGATGCCCGGCCCGGTCGGCGGCCAGGTCCGCGAAGACCCCGGCTCCGTCCGCGAGCGGAAAACGCCCGGTGACCAGAGCGGAGGCGTCCAGGCGCCCGGTGCTCATCAGGTCGATCACCCGGGGGATGTCGAAGTTGTAGCCGAGGGTGCCGACCACCGAGCGCTCGTAGAAGACGAGTTGCCCCATGTCGAACTCGACGCTGCCGTGCCCGACACCGGCCAGCACGACCCGTCCACCGCGGCGGACCGTGGCGACGGCCTGCCCGGCCAGCGCGGGCACACCGGTCGCGTCGATGACGACGTCGGGGCCGATGCGTCCGGTCTTCAGGAACACCTCGCGGCGTACGTCCGTCTCGCGCGGGTCGAAGGCCTCGGTGACGCCGAGACCGAGCAGCAACTCGCGGCGCCCGGCGAGGGGTTCGCTCACATAGAGCCCTGCGGCACCGGCGATGCGGGCCGCGAGGACCACGGCGACGCCGATCGGGCCGCCGCCGACGACCAGGACGTTGTCGCCCGGGCGCACTCCGGCCCGGGTGACGGCGTGCAGGCCCACGGCGAGGGGTTCGGCGACGGCCGCCATCTCGTCGCTGACGTTGTCGGGCAGCCGGGTCAGCCCGCCGAGCGGCACGGTGACGCGGTCGGCGAAGGCGCCGGGTGAGGCGAGGCCGACGGAGCCGCTCCTCGGACAGATGTGGTACTCGCCGCGGGCGCACCAGAAGCAGACAC
Organism: Streptomyces sp. NBC_01451; assembly: GCF_036227485.1. Taxonomy (NCBI): domain Bacteria; kingdom Bacillati; phylum Actinomycetota; class Actinomycetes; order Kitasatosporales; family Streptomycetaceae; genus Streptomyces; species Streptomyces sp. NBC_01451. Next base: position 8,430,913 of record NZ_CP109479.1, on the reverse strand, counting down.
CGCAGCTCCAGACGGGGTCGGCGGTCACCCGGTCGCCGATCGCGATGCCGGGTGTCTCCGTGCCCAACGCGACGACTGTGCCGCTGAGTTCATGGCCGAGGGCCAGGGGTGGGGCAGCGCCGGTGAGGGGGTGCGCGCCGTCGCGGATCATGTGGGGGCCTTCGAGGAACTCGTGCAGGTCCGTGCCGCACACTCCGCACCAGCTCACTTCCACGACAGCCTCGTGGGGTGCGGGGTCGGGGAGGTCGGGGACCTCCTCCAGGCGCAGGTCTCGGGCGCCGTGCCAGCGCAGGGCCTTCATGCTTTCCCTCCTTTCGTGTCGTGGTGGTCGGTGCGGGTGCGTTGCACGCTGCGGGTTGGGTGGGGGCTGGTCGCGCAGTTCCCCGCGCCCCTGCAAGGCGACCCCTTACGGGGCGCCTTGCCCGGGGCTCTCGAAGTGGGCCTTGCCCGGGCCGTGGGCCAGGAACGACCGAAGGCCCGTGGCCGCGTCCTGCGTGCCGAACACCCCGGTGAACAGGGAGCGTTCGAGGGCCAGGCCGGCGGACATGGAGGTGTCGGTGCCGTGGTTCACGGCCTCCTTGATGGCCTCCAGCGCTGCCGCCGGGCCCTCGGCGAGGCGGTGGGCGTAGCGCAGGGCGGTGGCGTGCACCTCCGACGCCGGAACCACCTCGTCCACCAGGCCCAGCCGCAGGGCCTCGGGCGCGTCCACGCGGCGGCCGGTCATCAGCAGGTTCTTGGCGCGGGACGGACCGATCAGGCGGGTCAGCCGCTGGGTGCCGCCCGAGCCCGGGATGATTCCGAGCAGCACCTCGGGCTGGCCGAGGAGCGCGTCGTCGGCCGCGATGCGGTGGTCGGCGGCGAGGGCCAGTTCGAGGCCGCCGCCGAGCGCGTACCCGGTGATCGCCGCGACGACCGGCATGGGCAGCCGGGCCACCTCGTCGAAGGTGCGTTGCAGGGCCCGGTTCCAGCCCCGCACCTCCTCGACATCCATCGCGGCGAGCGCCTTGACGTCCGCACCGGCGGCGAACAGCCGCTCGCCGCCGTAGAGCACGACGGCCCGCACCCGGGGCGAGTCGGCCAGTTCGCGTACGCGCGTGGCCAGTTCGTCGCGCTGGGCGGTGTCGAAGGCGTTCAGGGGCGGGTGGTCGAGGCGGACCGTGACAACGGTTCCGTCGGTGTCGAGACGGATGCGCGGCACCAGGGCCTCCTCATCGGGGGAAACAAGGCGAACTCACCGGCGCGCAGATGGTTGTCGATGGGTTCGTGTCGTCGTACAGTTCGACCAACAAGTTTTATAGACCAAGAGGTACACTAAATCATGGTAGCGGGCAACCAACCGGCCGGAACCCGCCTTTCCGTATGAGCGGTGGCAAGAAGCATTCGCCGTGCAGACACAGAGCGAGAGAGACCCGTGCACAATTTCGCGAGCATCCTCGATTACCACCTGACCCAGCGGCCCGAAGCCGTGGTCGTCACGCAGGAGGACCGCCGCCTGACGGTGCGCGAACTCCACGACCGGGTCAACCGGCTGGCCGCGGGCCTGACCGAGCTGGGCGTACGGCGCGGCGACGTCGTCGGGCTGCTGCTCTACAACCGGCCGGAGTTCCTGGAACTCGTCTATGCGGCCAACCGCGTCGGGGCGGTCTTCCTCCCGCTGAACTACCGCCTGTCCGAGGAGGAGTGGGCATACATTCTGGGCCACTCCCGGGCGAAGGCGATCATCACCGAACCGGAGTTCGTTCGAGCGGCCGACCGGATCGCCGGGAAACTCACGGATCTGGAGCACCGCGTCCTGGTGGACGGTGAAGCGGAATCGGACGAGTGGACCAATTACGAGGCGCTGCTCGACCGCCACGCGGGCGCCCGGGTGGACCCCGTCGAGGTCGGGCCGGACGACCTCCAGCGGCTGATGTACACCTCGGGCACCACCTCGCGCCCCAAGGGTGTGCGCATCACGTACGGCAATCTGCACGCGAAGAACGTGTCCCAGATCGTCCACTTCGGCCTCACCGCGGCGGACACCACACTCGTGGCCGGGCCGCTGTACCACGTGGGCGGCCTGGACATGCCGGCCCTGCCGGTGCTGTACGCGGGCGGCGGCGTGGTCCTCCAGCGCAAGTTCGACGCGCCGGAGGTCCTGCGGGCCATCCAGGAGCACGGGGTCACCAACGCCTGGCTGGCGCCGGTGATGGTCAACGCCGTCCTGGAGGTGCCGGACCGGGAGTCGTACGACACCACCTCGATGCGCTTCATCGTGGGCGGCGGCGAGAAGACCCCCGAGCCGGTGCTGCGGCGCATCATGACCGCGTTCCCGAACGCCTGGTTCGCCGACGCGTACGGCCTGACCGAGACGGTGTCGGGCGACACCTTCCTCGACCGCGCGCACGCCCTGTCCAAACTGGGCTCGGTCGGCCGTCCCGTACCCCACACCCGGATCCGGATCGTCGACGACACCGGCAAGGAGGCCCCGGCGGGCGAACTCGGCGAGATCACGCTGCGCGGCCCGAAGGTCTTCGCGGGCTACTGGCGCGACGAGAAGGCGACGGCCGCGGCCCTGCGGGACGGCTGGTTCCACACCGGCGACATCGGACACGTCGACGAGGAGGGCTTCCTCTACATCGACGACCGCAAGAAGGACATGATCGTCTCCGGCGGCGAGAACATCGCCACCCCCGAGGTCGAACGGGTCCTGTACGAGCACCCGGCCGTCCTGGAGGCCGCGGTCGTCGGTCTGACCCACCCGCGCTGGGGCGAGGTCCCGCGCGCGTTCGTGGTGTTCCGGCCGGGCACGGACGCCGGCGTCGACGAGCTGCGGGAGTTCTGCCAGGAGCGTCTGGCGAAGTTCAAGGTGCCGGCCCGTTTCGACGTCGTCGACGAACTTCCCCGCACCCCCTCGGGCAAGGTCCTCAAGCGGACGCTGCGCGACATCCCCGCGGGGGGCTGACCATGGCCGACGTCAACACCGACCTGCGCCTCGACGGCCGTACCGCCTGGGTGACCGGTGCCGGGAAGGGGCTCGGCCGGGCCGTCGCGGTCGCCCTGGCCCAGGCCGGGGCGAACGTGGCGGTGACGGCCCGTACGGCGGCGGACCTGGACAGTCTCGAAGTGGAACTCGCCGAGTACGGCGGCAAGACGCTGGTGCTGCCCGGCTCCGTGGACGACTCCGCCGCCGTACGGGGCATGGTGGAGGGTGCCGTCGGGTGGGCGGGCCGGCTGGACGCGGTGATCAACTGCGCCGGGGTCAGTCCGCACTTCAGCCGGAGCGAGTGGGTCACCGACGAGGACTGGCAGCGCGTGATCGCCGTCAACCTCCAGGGCACCTTCTACTGCTGCCGCGAGGCCGGGCGGGTCATGCTGGAGCAGGGCTCCGGGTCGATCGTCAACATCTCCTCGGTGCACGCGAGCACGGGCTTCGAGCGGATCGCCGCGTATGCCGCCAGCAAGGGTGGGGTCGAGGCCCTCACCAGGTCGCTGGCCGTGGAGTGGGCGGACCGGGGGGTGCGGGTGAACGCGCTCGCGCCCGGATATTTCCGTACGGACCTCAGCGCCGGCCTGCTGGACAGTCGCTGGGGTGAGCGGATTGTGCGGGGCACGCCTCTGGGGAGGGTGGGGGCGCCCGAGGAGCTTGGCGGGGCGGCGGTGTTCCTGGCTTCGGACGCGTCGCGGTTCGTGACGGGGACGACTGTCACGGTGGATGGGGGCTGGACGGCCTGGTGAGGTGGCCCCCGGCGGCCCGCGGTGGACACACAACGGGGTTGTTCGTCGGCTGCGGGTCCATTGCGGCTTGTCGCCCCACGCGGCGGAGCCGCACATCGATACAGCCCCGCGCGTCTGTTGGGGCGCGCGCGTCTGCTCTAGCCGATTCCGAAGAGGTCCTCGGAGACCGCCTTCACCGCGTTCACCACCAGGGGGGCCACCAGTTCCAGGGAGGAGCTGCCGTCGCCGACGACCGAGATCGCGCCGATCGGGCCTTCGGGGCCGCGCAGGGCGAGGCCGACGCAGCCGAGGTCGGGGAAACACTCTCCGCGGTCGATCGCCAGTCCGTTGCGGCGGCGCACAGTTCGGAGTTCGCTGTGCAGGTGGTCGAGGTGGCCGATGCTGTGGTCGGTGCGGCGCTCGATCAGGTGTGCGTACCGCGCGTCGATCTCCTCGGGGCTCAGCCAGGCGAGCATGGCCTTGCCGAGCCCGGTGCAGTGGGCGACCGCGCGGCCCCCGACCTTCGACGGGATGTCGAACGCCGCCCTGCCTCCGACCTTGTCCAGGTAGTAGATCTCGGGCCCGTCGAGCACGGCCAGGTGGACGACCATCCGGGTACGGACGGCCAGGTCCAGGAGGTGGGGCGCGGCGGCCGACCGCAGTGCGCTGTGGCCGATCTCCCGGCCGCCCAGGCCGAGCGCCCGCTGCCCCAGGGTGTAGCCGGCCACCGTGTGGCGCAGCCAGTCCAGGCGGACCAGCTGGTCGAGTATCCGGTGGGTGGTGGAGCGCGGAAGATGGGTCCGGCGCGAGACCGTTTCGAGTGTCAGATGGGTCTGCGGACGTTCGAATAGGTCCATGATCAGCGTCACGCGCTCCATCATCGACGGCGGCAGTGCCTGCCCGACGACCTCGGAGGGTCGCGGGTCCAGGCGAAGGGCAGACGTCATCGTCGGTGCCTCTCTGCTCAAACTGAAATCAATTCTAGTTCGGCTTCGGCGTCAAGGTACCAATGCCATGGGCCGTAGAGAAAGGGTCGTGCACCGACTAATTGGGGCGCTCGGTCTAATATTCCGGGGACGCAAAAAAGTGCCGCTCCCCGGAAGACTTCTTCCGGGGAGCGGCACGTCGGTCGTTGTCAGCCCTGGGTGAGATCCAGGGCGATGTCCACGATCATGTCCTCCTGGCCGCCGACGAGCCCGCGCCTGCCGACCTCCTGGAGGATCGTGCGGGCGTCGAGGCCGTAGCGCTCCGCCGCCGCCTCGGCGTGGCGCAGGAAACTGGAGTAGGCGCCGGCGTAGCCGAGGGTGAGTGTCTCCCGGTCCACCCGCACCGGCCGGTCCTGGAGCGGGCGGACCAGGTCCTCGGCGGCGTCCTGGAGGGCGAACAGGTCGCAGTCGTGCTTCCAGCCCTGGAGGTTGGCGACGGCGATGAACGGCTCGATCGGGCAGTTGCCCGCGCCGGCGCCCTGTCCCGCGAGCGACGCGTCGACCCGGGCCACCCCTTCCTCGACCGCCACCACCGAGTTGGCCACCGAGAGGGACAGGTTCTCGTGCGCGTGGATGCCGATCTGGGTCTCCGGGTCGAGCACGTCCCGGTAGGCGCGGATACGGTCGCGCACCCCGTCCATGGTCAGCCGGCCGCCGGAGTCGGTGACGTACACGCAGTGCGCCCCGTACGACTCCATCAGCTTCGCCTGTCCCGCGAGGACCTCCGGGGACGCCATGTGAGCCATCATCAGGAACCCGGAGACGTCCATGCCGAGTTCGCGGGCGGTGGCGATGTGCTGGGCCGAGACGTCCGCCTCCGTGCAGTGCGTGGCGATGCGCACCGAGCGGACCCCGAGGGCGTAGGCCCGCTTGAGTTCGACGATCGTGCCGATGCCGGGCAGCAGGAGGGAGGTGAGGGTCGCGCGCTCGATGACGTCGGCCGCCGCCTCGATCCACTCCCAGTCGGTGTTGCTCCCCGGGCCGTAGTTGAGGCTGCCGCCGGCCAGACCGTCGCCGTGGGCGACCTCGATGGCGTCCACACCCGCCTGATCGAGGGCCTTGGAGATCTTCGCCACGAACTCGGGGGTGATCCGGTGCCGGACGGCGTGCATCCCGTCCCGGAGGGTGACGTCCTGGACGTAGAGCCTGGGGGTGGCGGTCACTTGGTCACCTCGGTGGAGAATCGCTGGGCGATGCGCTCGGCGACGCGCAGGGCGGCCGACGTCATGATGTCGAGATTGCCTGCGTAGGCGGGCAAGTAGTGGGCGGCGCCCTCCACTTCGAGGAAGACGGAGACCTTGGTGGTCGCCTCGGAGGGGTCGCCGGTGAACAGTGTGTGCACCGGGTCGCCCTCGGGGACCGTTGTGAACTGGACCTGCTGCTTGAGCCGGTAGCCCGGCACATATTCGGCGACCGCCGCGACCATCTCCTCGACGGAGGCACGGATCGCGTCGTGGTCGGCGTCGCCGATCAGGCAGTACACGGTGTCCCGCATGATCAGCGGCGGTTCGGCCGGGTTGAGGACGATGATCGCCTTGCCGCGCCGGGCGCCGCCCACCTTCTCGATCGCCCCGGACGTCGTCTCGGTGAACTCGTCGATGTTGGCCCGGGTGCCGGGCCCGGCCGACTTCGAGGCGATGGACGCGACGATCTCGGCGTAGGGCACGGGGGTGATCCGGCTGACCGCGTGGACGATCGGAATCGTCGCCTGGCCGCCGCAGGTGACCATGTTCACGTTGTCGACAGCGTTGTCGGCGGCGTTCAGGTGCTCGTCCAGGTTCACCGGCGGCACCACGAACGGGCCGATGGCCGCCGGGGTGAGGTCGACGAGGCGCTTGCCGTACGGGGCGAGCTTCTTGGCGTTCTCGACATGGGCCTTCGCCGACGTGGCGTCGAAGACGATGTCGATCTCGTCGAAGCCGTCCATCCGGATCAGTCCGTCCACGCCCTCGTGCGTGGTGGGAACCTTCAGCCGGGCGGCGCGCGCCAGCCCGTCCGAGTCCGGGTCGATGCCCACCATCGCGGCCATCTCCAGGGTGTCGGACAGGCGCAGCACCTTGATCATCAGGTCGGTGCCGATGTTGCCGGAGCCGATAACGGCCACCTTGGTCTTCGTCATCCGTGCTCCTTGGATTCCTTGCGTTCCCTGGTGGAGAAGATCGCTGTCACCGGTCCCAGGCCCGACATCTCGGCCCGTACCGTGCTGCCCGGCGGGGTGGGGACGAGCGGCCCCAGGGCGCCCGAGAGCACGACCTGGCCGGCGCGCAGCGGATCGCCGAACTCCCGGGCGGTACGCGCCAGCCACAGCAGCGCCGCGAGAGGGTCACCGAGGCAGGCGGCCCCGGTGCCCTCGGACGCGAGCTCGCCGTCGGCGTACAACCGCATGGTCACGTCCCGCGGTTCGAACTCCTTGAGGCCGACGTGCTCGGCGCCGAGGACGAACAGGCCGCTGGAGGCGTTGTCGGCGACCGTGTCCGTGATCGCGATGTCCCAGTCGGAGACCCGGCTGTCCACGATCTCCAGCGCGGCCACGGCGTGTCCGACCGCCGCACGGACCCGCTCGATGTCGAGGTCGTCGTCGTCCAGGTCGGCGGCGAGCACGAACGCGATCTCCGCCTCGACCCGGGGCTGCAGCAGCCGTGCGCTGGGGACCTCCGGCAGCCCGGAGACGTCCATGTCGTCCAGCAGGACCCCGAAGTCGGGCCGGTCGACGCCCACTTGGCGCTGCACGGACTCTGACGTGAGCCCGATCTTGCGGCCGACGACTCGTGCTCCGGCGGCGATCCGGTCTCCGATGACGCGTTGCTGGACGGCGTACGCGAGGCCGATGTCGCTCGCGCCGAGCAGGTCCCGCACGGGGGCGCACGGCCTGTGGTCCCGGGCCGCGCCGGTCAGGCGCGCGGCCGCCTCGGCGACGACGGCGGCGCGCCGCGCGACGGCCGTCGGTTCCCCAATGTCTGTCATTCGCATCCTCAGCTCGTACCGGGTCTCCAGCCTGAGCGGCGCCGGGGCACGGCAGGCACGGACGTTCCGCTGAGCGGGACTGGGGTGTCGACCGGGGCGTCTCGGTGAGCGAGATGTCCGAACGCCGGTGCGGCGGTGGCTCGTTACGGTCGTCCGGCGAACCGCTGAACGGCTGGTGGCGAGGGCGTGCACGCCTCCGTCCGACGTCCCCCGCCTGTGGTCGCGCTTCCCCACATCCCCCACCGAGAACGTCGGCATTCATGCATGAGGAGGTCATGGTGAGCATCAACGAAGATGTCTACGACGTGGTCGTCGTAGGGTCCGGCGGAGGTCTGGTCGGGGCTTATGTCGCGGCGTCGCGCGGTCTGCGCACGCTCGTCATCGAGAAGACCGACCGGGTGGGCGGCACCACCGCCTACTCCGGGGCCGGGCTCTGGTTCCCGGGCTCGGCACCGCTGCGGCGGGCCGGCGTCGACGACGGGGTCGAGGGCTCCCGGAAGTATCTGCGCACCATCGTCGACGACCCTTCCCGGGAGAAGCGCCAGGACGCCTATCTGCGGGCGGGCGCGCAGCTGATCGACGAGCTGGAGGAGAACGAGTGGTTCCGGTCGTTCGTGTACGCGCCCGTGCCGGAGTACTACGCGGACGTCCCCGGCGCCTCCCCCGCGGGGCACACCATCTTCCCGCCGGAGATTCCCGCAGCCGAGCTCGGCGAGCACGCCCGGCTCGTGCGCGAGCCCGTCTCGATGGAACGGTGGGGCGTCGACCAGGGCCCGGTGCTCAACGGTGGCCGCGCGCTGATCGGCAGGGCGCTGGCCGCGTTCCTGGAGACCGGCAACGGCACGCTGAAGCTCGACACCGCGCTGGAGAGCCTGATCGTCGAGGACGGCAGGGTCGTCGGCGTGAACGCCGTCAGCGAGGGTGAGCCCGTCCGGATCCGTGCCTCGCGGGGTGTGATCCTCGCCGCCGGCGGCTTCGAGCGGGACGCGGACCTGCGCAGGAAGCACCAGCCACCGCTCACCGGCGAGTGGTCGCACGGTGCCCCGGGCAACACCGGCGACGCGCTGCTGGCGGGGATGGCGATCGGTGCCGCCACCGACCTGCTCGACGAGGCCTGGCTGGTGCCGGGCCTCGTGTGGCCGGACGGACTGCCCGTCTTCCACACGGGTACGCGGGGCGGGATCTGGGTCAACGCCGCCGGTGAGCGCTTCATGAACGAGACGCGCCCCTACGACCAGGCCGGGCACGAGATCCTCCGCCTGCACAGGACCACCGGTGTCTCGCACATACCCGCCCACTGGATCATCGACCAGCGTCAGCTCGACCGGGACAGCTTCGGCGGCCCGGCCGACGAGCCGGTGCGCCCCGAGTGGTTCGAGTCGGGCGCGCTGAAGAGGGCCGACACCCTGGAGGAGGTGGCGAAGCTGATCGACGTACCGCTCGACACCCTGCGCGCGACCGTCGAGGAGTTCAACGGCTACTCGCAGACCGGGGTCGACGAGAGGTTCCATCGGGGCGAGTCGCCCTGGGACCAGATCGCCCACCACGTGCTGGGCTTCCCCGCGCTGCCCGCGCTGAACTACCCGGCGCCGCCCACACCCGACTGGCCGAACCCGCTGTTGCTGCCGCTCGACACCCCGCCGTACTACGTCGCGACCATCCTCCCGGCCGACATCGGCACCAAGGGCGGCCTGAAGACCGACGAGAACGCGCGGGTGCTCCGGCCGGACGGCAGCCCGATCGAAGGGCTCTACGCGAGCGGGAACACCATGGCGGCGATGTCCGGACGGGTGTACCCGGGTGCGGGGGCCCCGATCGGTTCGAGTCTCGCCTTCTCCTACCTCGCGGTGCTCGACATCGCCGGCGCGAAGGACTGACCCCACGACTGTGCCCGGGACACCTGCCGTGTCCCGGGCACAGTCGCGCCTTCGTGTTCGTGTTCGTGTTCGTGTTCGTGTTCGCGCTCGCGCTCGTGTCGGTATTGGTGTCCGTGTCCGTGTTCAGGGTGCGGCGATCAGTCGCACGGCCAGGTGCAGGTCCGCCTCCGCCTGCTCGGTGCTGATCTCCTCGGTCAGCATGGCCACGAACAGACCCCACCAGCTGTAGACGAGCAGCCGCACCCGGCTGCGCGCGGTCTCCGCGTCCGCGCGGCATCCGAGCAGGTGCAGGAGCCGCCGTCCCAGGGCCCGCTCGACGATGTCGAACCGGGTCGGGACGGCGCTCGCGTACTCGTTGAACGACGACAGCGCCACCGCCGACGCCAGCAGGGGGCTGGCCAGCAGCTTCCCGCTCAGCGCGACGAGCGTGCGGGCCACTTCCGCCGCCGGGTCGTTCCCGTCGGCGGCGGAGGAAGCGGCGTCCCGGCCCCCGAGGAACTCCTCGATGTGCCATTCCAGGACGGACAGGAACAGGTAGGGCTTGGACGGGAAGTAGCGGTACAGCGTGGCGATCGCGACGCCGGCCTCCCGGGCCACGTCCTGCATCTGCACCCGGGCGAGCCCCTCGCGGGCGCCGAGTTCGGAGGCGGCGCGCAGGATGCGTACCTGTCGGGCGGCCTGGCGGCTCGACACCGGAGCGGCGGGTTGCCGAACCTCTGCGGGTCTCGCCACGTATCCGGCCCCCCAGGTCGCATGTCGTCGAGTCTCCCCGCCGCGTCGCTCGGGAGGCTCAGGAGGCGTCCGGGCGGGTCAGGAACGCCAGCACCGCGCTCTCCCAGGCAGCCTTCTGCTCGATCATGGCCCAGTGCCCGCAGTCGGGAAGGACGTGCAGCTCGGCCTTGGGGATGGTGCGCATCGGCAGCAGCGCGTTGTCCAGCGGGGTGACCCGGTCGTCGCGGCCCCAGGTCAGCAGGGTGGGTGCGGTGACCTTGTGGAGCGCAGCCCAGACGGGCTGGTCGGAGTGGGCCTGGGCGGCCATCATCGCGGCCATCGCCTGCCGGCCGTAGATCCGGCGGGACGCCTCAAGGGTCGCCGGATCGGTCGCGCTCGCCCAGCGCTCCTCGATCAGTTCGTCGGTGAGGAAGGAGGGGTCGAAGACCATCGACCGCAGCCACTGCACGAGGTTCTCGCGGGTGGGGTTCTCGGTGAACTCCACCAGCAGGTTGAGCCCTTCGCTGGGCGCCGGGGAAAGGATGTTGCGGCCCACTCCCCCGATGGTCACGACCCTGCGGAACAGGTCCTTGTGGGCGACCGCGAGGCCCACTGCCACGTATCCGCCCATGGAGTTTCCGACGACGTCCACCCGGTCGAGCCCGAGGCCTTCGAGGAAGCGCAGTACGGCCTTCGGGGCCGCCACCATCGGGTTCTCGTCGGTCGGGTCGCTCACGCCGAAACCGGGGAACTCCAGGGCGAGGGTGCGGAAGTGCCGGGCGAACACCGGCAGGTTGCCCTGGTAGTTGCGCCAGCCGGTCACACCCGGTCCCGAGCCGTGCAGCAGGAGCAGCGGCGGCCCGTCGCCCGCCTCGTGGTAGCGAAGCACACCCTCGTCCGTGGGGAGTTCGCGCAGGGTGTTCTCGTACGTCAGGGAGGTGAGTGTCATGGCAGCACCGTGCCACCGGGCAGTCGGCGCCCGCCGGTGGGCTCCCGATCAGTGGGACGGTCCCGGCGGCGCGGGGCGCGGGCTGTCTAGCGTCGTGGACGTAACGATGCCGGGGGCCCTCGGGCGTCCCGGACCTGATCAATGCGAGGGGAGGACCTGATGGGTGTTCGCTCACTCGGGTACCTGCGTCTGGAGTCCAACGACATCGACAAGTGGAAGGCCTTCGGAGGCGACTTCCTCGGTCTGATGCCCGTCGAGGGCAGTGATCCCGAGTCCCTCCACTTCCGGATGGACGACTACCCGGCCCGCATCGTGGTCTCTCCGGGCGCCCAGCCCGGGATGACGGCGCTGGGCTTCGAGGTTCTCGACGAGCGGGAGCTCGCGGGGCTGGTCGCGGACGTGGAGAAGGCCGGCATCAAGGTGACGGCCGGCACGGAGGCGGAGGCCGCGGCGCGCAAGGTCACGGGTTTCGTCAAGTTCAACGACCCGGGCGGCAACCCGGTCGAGCTGTTCTACGGCACGACGCTCGACCATGTGCCGGTGCAGACCCCGCTGGTGTCGGGCTTCGTCACCGGCGACATGGGCTTCGGGCACGCGATCATCTCCGCCGAGGACGCGCGGGGCACGTTCGACTTCTACGTCAACGTGCTGGGCTTCATCGAGCGGAACACGATGCGCTCACCGGGCGGCACGACCTGGTTCATGGGCTGCAACCCCCGGCACCACACCCTCGGGGTGACGCCGATGCCTGGTCCGGGGCGGCTGCTGCACTTCATGGTCGAGGGCGCGACACTGGACGACGTGGGGCGCGCACTGGACCGGGCCGGGAAGTACGAGGTCCCGATGATGCACACGCTGGGCAAGCACACCAACGACCACATGGTGTCGTTCTACGTCTGGTCGCCGGAGAACTACGCGGTCGAGTTCGGCTGGAACGGCCTGAAGGTGCCCGAGCCCGTGCCCGTCTACGAGATCACCGACGGCGCGTTCTGGGGCCACCACTTCACACCGCCGCCGATGCCGGGCGGCTGAGCACCCCCCCACATGGCCGAGCCCCACAGTCCCTGGACCGTGGGGCTCGGCTGTCGGTCGTACGGGAGGTCACTCGACGGTGATTGCCCGCTCCGGGCAGGCCGACTCCCCTTCCCGGGCGTCCCGTTCGAGGTCTCCCGGGACCTCGTCGTCGAAGGGCAGGGCGTAGCCGTCCTCGTCCAGGCGGAACAGCCCGGGTGCCGCCGCCGCGCACCGGGCATGGCCGGAGCACGACGACCTGTCGATGGTGATCTTCACTGAACGGCTCCGTTCTACGGCTTGTTGGTCGATCCTGCGTCGACGGTGAACTGAAGGCCGGTGACATATCGCGCCTCTTCCGAGGCGAGGAACAGGACCGCGTTCGACACGTCCCGCGGCTCGACGTACGGGGCGTGGGTGTTCATCGCGGCCAGGGCGAACATCGGCTCCCGCGCGGAGAGTTCCTCGATCGGCACGCCCACGGTGATGCCCGTGTCGCTGACGCCGGTGGGGTGGACGGTGTTCACCCGGATGCGGTGCGTGCCCAGTTCGTTGGAGAGGGCCTTCATCAGACCGACCACGCCGTGTTTGGCGGCGACGTAGTGGGCGTACGGCACATGGCCGCGGATTCCGGCCGCCGAGCTGATCATGATGACCGAGCCGCCGTTGCCCGCCTCGATCATCCCCGGGAGCGCCGCCCGTGCCGTGTTCCAGGCGCCCTTGAGGTTGACGTCGACGACGACGTCCCAGGCCTCCTCGGTCAGCTGCCAGGCGGAACCCGAGCTCATGACGCCTGCGTTGGCGACGACCACGTCGAGGCGCCCGAACTCCTCGTGCGCGGCGTCGACGGCGGCCCGCATCTCGGTGATCGAACGGACGTCGGCCTGGACGGCGACACATCGCCGGCCCGTCGCCCGCACCAACTCGGCGGTCTCCTCCAGCTGTTCCTTCGACGCGAGCGAGTAGGGCAGCGCGTCGCTGATGTCGTGGCAGACGTCGGTGACGACCACGTCCGCGCCTTCCTCGGCCAGCCGTACCGCGTGGGAGCGGCCCTGGCCGCGCGCCGCACCCGTGATGAGCGCGACCTTGTTCTCGACTCGCCCCATGGCAACCTCAGTTCTTCGAGTGGTCGGTCAGGTTCGTGGAGTGCGTCGGGTTCGTCAGATCCTCGGCGGCCTCGCGCAGGGCGCGCAGCCGCCTCCGGAGGAGCTCACGCTCGGCCTCGGCCTCGTCGTCCGTGCCGAGTCCGGCGAGGCGTACGTCCGTCTCGGCGATCTCCGCGAGGAGCCTGCCGTGGGCCTCCTCGCGGGTGAGCAGGTCCAGGTCGGTCCAGTCGGACCGCTCGGACTCCGGCCGCCTGCTCATGCGGGGAGGTTGTAGAGGCGGCGGGCGTTCAGCTCGACGATCTTGTGCACCTCGTCGTCCGGTACGTCGGCGAGGACCTCTGCGGCGTAGGCGCGGCTCTTGGGCCAGTACGAGTCGGAGTGGGGGTAGTCGCACTCCCAGGTGATCTTGTCGACGCCGACGTGGTGGCGGACCTCGACGCCGAAGCGGTCGTCGATGAAGCAGCCGTGGAAGTGCTTGTGGAACAGCTCCGAGGGCCGGACGCTCTGGTTGACGTTCTGGTAGAAGCGGTGCCGCTCCCAGGTGCCGTCACTGCGCTCCAGCAGGTACGGGATCCAGCCGATGCCGCCCTCGGACAGCCCGATCTTCAGCTTGGGGTGCTTGTGGAGCACCGGGGAGAAGAGCAGGTCGGCGGTGGCGTACATGGCGTTGGTGCCGAACAGGGCGATGGTCACCGCGAACGGCGCCTCCTCGGCCGTCTTCGGCGCCTTGCCCGAGGTGCCGAAGTGCAGGCACAAGGGCATGTCGGTCTCCTCGGCCGCCGAGAACACGGGGTCCCAGTGGTCGGTGTGGAAGGAGGGCAGGCCGCGCGGGGCCGGGTTCTCCGGGAAGGAGATCGCCTTGGCGCCCTTGGCTGCGGTCCGGTGGATCTCGGCGACGCACGCCTCGACGTCCCACAACGGCAGGATCACCAGGGGGATGAGCCGGCCGGGCGCGGTGGCGCACCACTCGTCGAGGACGAAGTCGTTCCACGCCTTGACGCACAGCAGCGCGAGTTCGCGGTCCTTGCCGTCCATGAAGACGTGGCCCGAGAACCCCGGGAAGGACGGGAAGCACAACGCCCCCCAGACCCCGTCGAGGTCCATGTCGCGCAGACGGGCCTTCGGGTCGTAGCAGCCCGGGATCATCTCGTCGTAGCGCGTCGGTTCGAGGCCGAAGTCCTCGGGGTCCTTGCCCGCCACGGCGTTGAGGCCGATGTAGGGGTAGATCCGGTCCTCGTAGACCCACACCTCGGCGGGCGCCCGGCCCTCACCGCGTGGCTGCTCGACGCTCCGTGGGCCCGCCTCCCGGTACTTCGCGGGCAGGCGGTCGGACCACAGTCGTGGGGGCTCGATCAGGTGGTCGTCGGTCGACAGCAACTTCATCCATGGCTGCAGCGGCATCCTTGCGCTCCCTCGGTCTCGGAGACTCTCCAGCATCGACACATTGCGTGTACTGATCGGGTCTCACTCAGTGGAAGAAGAAGATGAAACCCCTTGCTTCTCACGGATCATGGATGTGAGCCAGATCCCTCCACAAGGATTCAGGCTACTCTTTTATTCGACGGAAGGAGACCCCATGGGTCGAGTGCAGGGCAAGGTCGTCTTCATCACGGGGGCGGCACGCGGCCAGGGCCGGGCCCAGGCGATCCGGCTCGCCGCGGAGGGCGCCGACATCATCGCGGTGGACCTCTGCGAGGACATCGCCACCAACGGCTACGCGCTGGCCAACGAGGCGGACCTGGACGAGACGGTGCGTCAGGTCGAGAAACTCGGGCGGCGCATCGTCGCCCGCAAGGCCGATGTGCGCGAGCCGTCGGCGCTCAAGGCCGCCGTCGCCGAGGGGGTGGCCGAACTCGGGCGGCTCGACGCGGTCGTCGCGCAGGCCGGCATCTGCCCGCTGGGTCCGGGGCAGACCGCCCAGGCCTTCCTGGACGCCGTCACCGTCGACTTCAACGGGGTGGTGCACGCCGTCGACGCGGCCCTGCCCCATCTGCCCGACGGTGCCTCGATCGTGGCCACCGGGTCCATCGCCGGGCTGATCCCGGCGACCACGGACAACCCGGCCAACGGTCCGGGCGGCCTGGGCTACTCCTTCGCCAAGCGCCAGGTCGCCGCGTTCGTTCACGACTTGGCCACGGTGCTCGCGTCCCGGAAGATCCGGGTCAACGCGCTGCACCCGACGAACGTCAACACGGACATGCTCAACAGCGACCTCATGTACCGGTCGTTCCGCCCCGACCTGGAGAACCCGACCCGCGAGGACGCGCTGCCCGGCTTCCCCGCGACGACCGGCTTCGGCATCCCCTACGTCGAGCCCGAGGACATCGCCGACACGGTGCTCTTCCTGGTCTCGGACGAGTCCCGCTACGTCACCGGTATGCAGATGCGCGTCGACGCGGCCGGATACGTCAAGCGGCGCCCCCAACTGCCCACCTTCTGAACGGGTTTCAGGCGGACGGGGGTCATGCCCCGCCCGTCGTGTCGATGACGACCTTCCCGGTGGTCCGGCGTTCCGCGACGTCGGTGAGGGCGGCGGCAACGTCGCTGAGGGGGTGGACGCGGGAGACGAGCGGGCGCATCCCGTCGCGGACCATCCCGGCGAGCGCCCGGTCACCGGCTGCCACCGTGTCCGGGGCGTACTGGCGCAGCATGCGGATCTCGAAGCCCCGTACCACCGCGTCCTTGAGCAGGACCAGGTTCAGCGGGATCCGCGGGATCCTCCCGTCGGCGTAGCCCACCGTGACGAACCGGCCGCCCCGCCGCAGTGCGCGCAGGGCGGCCTCCGCGTGGTCGCCGCCCACCGGGTCGACGACGAGGTGGACGCCGCCGTCGGTGAGTTCACGGATCCGCGTCTTCAGGTCCTCGCGGACGTAGTCGACGCCCGCCACCGCGCCGAGCTTTCGCGCGACCGTCAGCCGTTCCCGGCTCGACGCCGCCGCGACCACCCGCATCCCGAGCCTGGTCCCGACGTCGACGGCCGCGGAGCCGACCCCGCCCGCGGCACCGAGCACCGCCGCCCACTCCCCCGCCTCGCCCCGTCCGACGGTGGTCAGGGCGTGGTAGGCGGTCGCGTAGGTGACGTGGAACGCGGCGGCGTGGACCATGTCGAGTCCGTCGGGGACGGGCCGCAGGCCGGACACGGGCACCACGACCTGCTCGGCGAAGGCGCCGGTGAGGACCGCCCCGGCCACGGGTGAGCCGACCGGCGGGCCGGACACCCCGGGCCCCAGCGCGGCCACGACGCCGGCGAACTCGCTGCCGGGCGTGAACGGCAGGGGCGCGGGGACCTGGTAGCGGTCCGCCACGAGCAGTACGTCGGGGAAGTTGACGGCCGCGGCGTGCACCCGGACCAGGACCTCCCCCGGGCCGGGTTCGAGGTCGCCGAGTTCGACGACGTCCAGGCCGCCCGGGGGCCCGTACTCCGTGCAGCGTGCGGCTCTCATCGTGTCCTCTCGGCAGTGTGCGCAGTGGGCATCGCCGGGTCACGGGGCAGGCCCAGTACCTGTTCGGCGATGGTGTTGCGCTGGATCTCGGCGGTGCCCGCCCCGATCGACGAGGCCCGGGTGCGCAGGAAGCCCCACACCCAGCGCCCACGCTGGACGGCGTGCGGATCCCGGCGGCCGAGGACGCCGTACGGTCCCAGCAACTCCAGGGCGAACTCGTGCAGTTCCTGTTCGAAGGTCACGATGAAGAGCCGTGACGTCGAGGACGCCGGTCCGGGTTCGCCCTTCGTCATGATGTCGGCGATGGTCCGCATCCCGGTCAGGCGCATGATCCGCACGCGGATCTCGAAGTCCGCGAGGCGGTCGCGCACCAGCGGGTCCGCAGTCGCCCCGCGTTCGCGCGCCAGCTCGATCAGCTCGTCGAGGACGCGCCGGTACAGGGCCGCCTGGTTCATCGCTCCGGCCGCGCGTTCATGGCCGAGGCTCGTCCTGACGAGGGGCCAGCCGCCGTTCTCCGGGCCGATCCTGTCGGCCACCGGCACGCGTACGTCGTCGAAGAAGATCTCGCAGAAGTGCGCGTCGCCGGTCAGGTCCCGCAGCGGGCGCACGCTCACTCCCGGGGCGCGCGCGTCGATCAGCAGGTAACTGATGCCCTCCTGGCGGGAGTCGGGTGGTCCGGTACGGACGAGGGTGAAGAGAATGTCGGCGATGTCGGCCGAACTGTTCCACACCTTCTGCCCGTTGACGACGTACACGGCACCGGGGTCGTCGGGTCCGCCGCCCTCCCGTCGCGCGGTCGTCCGCAGGGCGGGCAGGTCCGAGCCCGCCTCCGGTTCCGAATAGCCCTGCGCCCACACGGAGTCGCCGCGCAGCATGGGGCGCAGGAAGCGCTTCTTCTGTTCGGGGGTGCCGTACTTGATGAGGGTCGGCGCCGCGATGCCGAGTCCGGTGCCGAGGGGGCCGGGCACCCGGGCGCGCGCGTACTCCTCCTGGTAGATCACCTGTCGGGCGAAGTCCAGTTCCATGCCGCCGTACTCGCGCGGCCAGCTCGGGCCGGCGTATCCGGCGTCGAACAGGGTGGCCAGCCAGGCCTTCTGCCACGGCAGCCGCTCGGCGGGGGCCTTCGGGCGGCGGCCGGGGTGATGATCGGCCAGAAAGGCTCGGAAGCGGGCCCGGAAGTCCACGTCGGTGACCACCTCTTGGGCCGGCGAGGTCACCGCGGAGCCATGCGGATGGCGCCGTCGAGGCGGACGGTCTGGCCGTTGAGGTAGGGGTTCTCCAGCATCTCCACGGCGAGGCGCGCGTAGTCGTCCGGGGTGCCCAGACGCTTGGGATGCGGGACGGACGCGGCGAGTCCGTCCCTGATGTCCTCGCGGAGGCGGCCGAGCATCGGGGTGTCCATGACGCCCGGCGCGATGGTGTTCACCCGGATCTGCCAGCTGGCCAGGTCACGGGCGGCGACCAGGGTGATGCCGTGCACGCCCGCCTTGGCCGCGGTGTAGGAGGTCTGGCCGATCTGGCCGTCGAACGCGGCGACCGACGCGGTCAGCACCATCGCGCCGCGGTCGCCGTCGACGACCTCGTTGGCGGCGAGACGGGCGGCGGCCAGCCGCAGCACGTTGTAGGTGCCGATCAGGTTGACCCGTACGACCTCGGCGAACGTGTCGAGTTCGCCGGGGTTGCGGTCGCGGTCGATGATCCGGGTGCGGTCGCCGCCGCGGCCCGCACAGTGCACGACGAAGCGCAGCGGGCCTAGTTCGGCGGCGGTGTCGAGGGCGGTCGTGACCGCGGCCTCGTCGGTGACGTCGGCGCGGACGAAGCGGGCGGCGTCACCGAGGTCGGCGACCGCCTTGACGCCCTGCTCCTCGGAGATGTCGGCGAGGACGGCCTTGCCGCCGCGCTCGATGATCCGGCGGGCGGTGGCCAGGCCCAGGCCGGAGGCGCCTCCGGTGACCAGCGCCGATGAACCGTCGATGTTCATTCCCCACTCCTCACGGGACACTTCTTGATCGGGACGGATCTTGAATGGGGCGGGACTTGAGGGGACTGGTCCTGAGCGGACGCGTCCTGAGGGGACGGGTTCACAGTCCCAGGGATTTGCTGATGATGGTCTTCAGGACCTCGCTGGTGCCGCCGTAGATACGGGTCACCCTGGCGTCCGCGTACAGCCGCGCGATCGGTGATTCGAGGATGTAGCCGTAGCCGCCGTGCAGTTGGAGACAGCGGTCGACCACCCGGCCCTGTGTCTCGGTGCAGAACAGCTTGGTCCTGGCCGCGTCGACGGGACTCAGGTCGCCGGCGACGAGTGCCGTGATCGCCGCGTCCAGCAGAGCCTGGGCCGCTGTCACCTCGGTGTCCAGAGCGGCGAGTTCGAACTTCGTGTTCTGGAAGTGCGCGACCGGTTTCCCGAACACGGTCCGGTCGCGTACGTAGGTGACGGTCAGGTCGATCGCCGCGCGGGCCTGGGCGACGGCGCCGACCGCGATGGCCAGCCGTTCCTGGGCCAGGTTGCGGCCGAGGAGGGAGAAGGCGGCGCCCTCCTCGCCGAGCAGGTTGGCGGCGGGGACGCGGACGCCGTCGAAGGACAGCTCCACGGTGTCCTGGACCTGGAGGCCGATCTTCTCCAGCCTGCGCCCGACGGTGAACCCGGGCATTCCCTTCTCCACCACCAGCAGGGACAGCCCGGCGCGCCGGTTGTCCGGATCGGTGGCGGTGCGGGCCACGACGATCACCAAGTCGGCGTGGTGGCCTCCGGTGATGAACGTCTTCGCCCCGTCGAGGACGTAGTGGTCTCCCCCGCCGGCTACGCCCTCACTGGCGGGGGTACCCCCACTTTCGCGGACCGCCTTCGTCGTGACGCCGGCGAGGTCCGACCCGGTGCCGGGTTCACTCATCGCGACCGCGGTGTACAGCTCTCCCGAGGCGAGCCCCGGGAACCAGCGGGCCCGCTGCTCGGCGTTGGCCAGCCCGGTGAAGTACGGGACGACCACGTCGAGATGGGTCCGCAGGCCGCCCAGTGTCACGCCGGCGCGGGCGCACTCCTCCTGGATGACGACGTTGAAGCGGTAGTCGTCCGAGCCGCCTCCGCCGTACTCCTCGGGGATCGCCGTGCCGATGATGCCGAGCTTGCCCATCGAGGTGAACAGTTCACGGGGGACGAGTTCGGCGCGACGCCAGTCCTCGTACACCGGGAGCACTTCGCGGGCGATGAAGTCGCGGACCAGGAGACGGAAGTCCTCATGATCCTGTTCGAACAGGGTCCGGCGCATCGAAGCTCCTTCAGTGGACCCTATTGAGTATACGTAATTACCATCCTCGGTCCAGAGCGATCAGGAAAGTGGCTGTACATGACCTCCCGCGACCGCTGCCGGTCAGTGCCACCAAGGAATGAGTGCATCCAAATGTCGCCCCATCCGGTGCCGGGCGACCCCCGCGTCGCCCTGCACGATCGCGTCGAGGATGCGCTGGTGCACGTGCTGGACCTCCTCGGCCGCCATGTCGCCGGGCAGCGGGCGGTCGTGACCGGAGGCGTGACGGCGGAACAGTTCGGTGATGATGGAGAGGAAGAGCGACAGCACCGGATTGTCGGCCAGGGCGGCCAGTTCGGAGTGGAACAGGTCGGCCTTGCGGAGTTCGTCGGCCGGGCCCTCGGTGGGCCACCGGACGGCTCTCGTGAGGCGTTCGACGACCTCGGTGTCCCCCGTCGCGTGCCGGGTGGTCACTCTGGCGATGATGCCGAGTTCGATGGCGTTGCGGACGATCCGCAGGTCGTCGGCCGTGACGCCCTGGTATTCGAGGAAGAGCGCCATCGTGTCGATACTGGCCTGCGGTTCCGGCGCGGTGACGACCAGGCCGCCGCCGGGGCCCCGGCGCATCCGGGCGACCGAGTGGTACTCCAGGAGCCGGACGGCCTCCCGCAGAACGGCCCGGCTGATGCCGTAGCGGGCCAGCAGGTCGGCCTCCGAACCGAGCACCATGCCGATCTGCCAGCCCCGCGCCGCGATGTCGTCGTGGATACGGGCGGCCACCACCTCGGCGAGCTTGGCCCGCAGACCCTCGACGAGTTCGGGCTCGATCACGTTCCCCGCGATCCGCTGCCCGCGGCGCACCCGGTGCTTCTCGATCCAGGCGGCGACCGACTCCAGGTGCGCGGTGAGCTCCGTCTGCGCGCGAGCGCCGTCGTCGGCGATCACGGCTTCGACGACGGCGCGGTGGGCCCGGTGCGAGGTCTCCTTCGCCGCGTGCATCTCGGCCTTGGTGACCCGGCGGGACGTGTGCGCGTACCGGGCGGTGAGACGGGTGAGGACGTCGATGAACAGGTGCAGCACCGGGTTTCCCGACAGCTGCCCGAGCACCGGGTGCAGCGGGTCCTGCGAATGGACCGACGGGTCGTCCCAGTGGGCGATCTCGCCGTCGAGGGTGGCACGGAGAGTGGCGATGCCCTCTTCGGTGATGCGGTCCGCGGCGAGGCCCGCGGCGATCGGTTCGAGGAGCTGGCGGGCCTGGAGCAGGTCGGTGACGCTGGTGCCGACGAATTCGAGGTAGATCACCATGGCCCGGGTCGCCGGTCCCGCGTCGGGGGCGCAGACGATCAGGCCGCCGTTCGGGCCGCGCCGCATCCGGGCGACCTGGTGGTGCTCGACCAGACGGACCGCCTCGCGCAGCACCGCGCGGCTCACTCCCAGGCGTTCCCGCAGGTCCACCTCCGAGCCGAGGGACTCCCCGACGGGCCAGCCCTGGCGGATGACGGTCGCCTCGATGCGGTGCGCGGTCTGTGCGGCGAGTTTGCCGACCGGGACACCGGCCTCGCCGTCGGCGGGTTCGCGGTCGACGGCAGTCGCCATGGGGCCAACTCCTCAGAGGGGATATTGCGGATCCCCAGTCTATTCGTCGGTGGCGCGAGTCACGTGCGAGCCCGGTGCCCGACGCCGTGACCGGATCGGTGATTCCCGGTCCGCTCCTGGTTGTCGACGGGAGACAACAGACACACTTAGAGTACCCTCATTTCGAGATCGTGCGCATGACGACGACGTTAAGGAGCCGACAGCGATGCGACTGGAGCCCACACCCGAAATCGAGGCGTTCCGGCGGAAGGTGCGGGCCTTCGTCGCCGAGCACGCACCCGGCGGCAAGACCCACTCCGGTGTGCGCTCACCCGACCCCGCGCTGATGCCGGCGATCCGGGAGTGGACCGCGAAGCTGTACGCGGCGGGCTTCCTCGGCATCGACTGGCCCGCCGAGTACGGCGGCCGGCCCGACGCCCATCCCCTCGAACCGTTCGTCGTCGCCGAGGAGATCGCCCGCGCCCGCACCTGGCCGCCGGTCGGCGCGGCCTCACTGGCCTCGGGGGCCCTGCTCGACTTCGGTACCGACGAACAGCGGGCGCGCTTTCTGCCCCGCATCCGCGCCTGCGAGGACGTGTGGTGCCAGCTGTTCAGCGAGCCGGAGGCGGGCAGCGATCTGGCGTCCCTGCGGACGCGGGCGCGCCGGGAGGGCGCCACCGACGACGACGGCGCCGTGTTCGTCGTCGACGGGCAGAAGGTGTGGACGACCAACGGTCAGCACGCCGACATGGGTTACCTGCTCGCGCGCACCGACGGTGACGCGCCCAGGCACAGGGGCATCACCGCGTTCGCGCTGGACATGCGCAGTCCGGGTGTCGGCATCCGGCCGCTGCGCGAGATCACCGGGACCACCGACTTCAACGAGGTCTTCCTCGACGGCGTCCGGATCCCGGCCTCGAACGTCATCGGCCGGGTGAACGACGGCTGGCGGGTGGCGATGAGCAGCCTCGGCCGCGAGCGTTCCGGGGTGGCCGCGCGCGGCGCAGAGCTGTCCGCCGTACTGGACGACCTGGTGCGGCTCGCGGAGGAGACGCCGGTCGGCGGCCGGCCCGCGCTGGAGGACTCCGCCACCCGGCAGACGATCGGGGAACTGGCGGCGCGGGTGCAGGTGAACGCGGCGATGATCTCGCTGGCGCAGTCACGGATGCTGCACGGCACGGAGGGGGCCGGTGACGCCCTGCTGGGCAAGATCTTCTTCAGCGAACTCAACCATGACCTGGCCGAGTTCGGGCTGCGTATGCAGGGGACCGACGGACTGCTCGTCGAGGGCGACGCGGAGGTGGTGGCGGGCGGGTGGTGGCAGGACGCGCATCTGTACTCGCGGGCGTACACCATTGCTGGTGGGGCCAACGAGGTTCTGCGGACTCAGGTTGCCGAGCGAGGGCTCGGGTTGCCTCGCTGAGCGCTCCGACGGGGGTGCGACTGGTCGTCGATCGACTGCGGCGCCGTCGTGGCCTGTCGCGCGGTTCCCCGCGCCCCTGAACGCAGCCCCTTACCGGGCGCCCCTCGTCAGCATCGCGCCCCTCCGGGTCACAACAGCTCGATGATCGTCGCGTTCGCCGTGCCGCCGCCCTCACACATCGTCTGGAGGCCGTACCGCAGGCCCTGTTGGCGCATGCGGGCCAACAGGCGGGTCATCAGGATGGCGCCCGAGCCGCCGAGGGGGTGGCCCACGCCGATCGCGCCGCCCAGGGGGTTGAGGCGCTCGGGGTCGGCGCCCGTCTCGGCCAGCCAGGCCAGGGGGACGGGGGCGAACGCCTCGTTGACCTCGTACACGCCCATGTCCTCGATGGACAGCCCGGAGCGGCGCAGTACCTTCTCGGTCGCGGGGATCGGGCCGAGGAGCATGGTGATCGGGTCCGCGCCGCTCACCGCTCCGGTGTGGTAGCGGGCGATCGGCGTGAGACCGAGGTCGCGGGCGCGCTCCGGGGTGGTGATGAGCAGGGCGGCGGCACCGTCGGAGATCTGGGAGGCGTTCCCGGCGTGGATCACGCCGTCCTCCTTGAACGACGGTTTGAGCTTGGCCAGGGTGTCGGGGGTCGTGCCGCGCCGCAGGCCCTCGTCGACGGTGAACCTGGTGCCGTCGACGTCGATCGGCACGACGTGGTCGTCGAAGACGCCCGAGTCGATCGCGGCGGCGGCCTTGGCATGGGACTCGGAGGCGAACTCGTCCAGCCGGTGGCGGCTCAGCTTCCAGCGCTCGGCGATGAGTTCGGCGCCGGCGCCCTGGCTGAACTCGAACCCGTCGTAGCGGGCGATGGCCGCGGGTCCGTACGGCTGTCCGGTGGTCCGGTGCGAGCCGAGCGGCACCCGGCTCATGGTCTCGACGCCGCCCGCCACCACCAGGTCGTACTGGCCCGCCATGACGGCGTGCGCGGCCTGGTCGACCGCCTGCTGGCTGGAGCCGCAGGCCCGGTTGACCGTGACGGCCGGGACGTGTTCGGGCCAGCCCGCGGCGAGTACGGCGAACCGCCCGACGTTGCTGGACTGGTCGCCGATCTGGGTCACACAGCCCCAGACCACGTCGTCCACCGTGCCGGGGTCGATTCCGGTGCGCTCAGCGAGGGCCTTGAGCACCTCGGCCGACAGGTCCGCCGCGTGCACCGGGGCCAGCGAGCCGTTGCGCTTGCCGATCGGGGCGCGTACGGCGTCGACGATGACGGCGTCTCGCATGGAAGGGTCCTTTCAGTCGGGGCTGTCGGGGCTGTCGGGTCAGGCAGGTCGGTCGAGGGGGGACTGTGCCGCGGCGCCGCCGGCGAGCAGTTCGTCGATGCCGTCGACCTGCCAGTCCCGGAACACCGCGCGGGTGTCCGCGCCGACGGCGGGTGCGGTCGTCGCGGGTCGGGTCGGGGTGTCCGAGAAGCGGGGTGCGGCGGCCGGCTGGACGACGCCGTCCGGCGCGGTCAGGGTCGAGCGGGCGGCCAGGTGGGGGTGGGCCGCCGCCTCGGTGAGGCTCAGGACGGGGGCCACGCACGCGTCGGTCCCCTCGAACAGCGTCGCCCACTCGTCCCGGGTGCGCTCCGCGAACCGCTTCTCCAGCAGCTCCCGCAGTTGCGGCCAGGTCGAGCGGTCGTGTTGCCGGTCCGGGTCGACGCCCAGGTCGAGCAGCTCGACCAGACACCGGTAGAACTTGCGTTCCAGCGCGCCGACGGCCATATGACGGCCGTCCCTGGTCTCGTACACGGCGTAGAAGGGCCAGCCCCCGTCGAAGCGGTTGACCCCGCGTTCGTCGCTCCACTCGCCGCGTCCGAGCTTGGCGAAGGTGCTGGCGAGGAGGTGGGCGGTGCCGTCGACGATGGCGGCGTCGACGACCTGGCCCCGCCCGGTGCGCTCGGCGGCGTGCAGGGCGGCCAGGACGCCGATCACGAGGTAGCAGCCGCCGCCCCCGAAGTCGCCGACGAGGTTGAGCGGGATCCGTGGCGGACCGCCCGCTTCCCCGATCGCGCCGAGCGCGCCCGTCAGCGCGATGTAGGTGATGTCGTGTCCGGCGG
Source organism: Streptomyces sp. NBC_01451 (assembly GCF_036227485.1). NCBI lineage: Bacteria > Bacillati > Actinomycetota > Actinomycetes > Kitasatosporales > Streptomycetaceae > Streptomyces > Streptomyces sp. NBC_01451. The sequence goes on along the minus strand of NZ_CP109479.1, from coordinate 8,405,835 downwards.
CGGCGGCCAGCGGCCCGTCCTGGCCCCAGCCGGTCATCCGGCCGTAGACGAGGCGGGCGTTGCGGGCCAGGCAGTCGTGCGGGCCGATGCCCAGCCGTTCGGTGACACCGGGACGGAATCCCTCGATCAACACGTCGGCGCGCGCGGCCAGTCGGAGGAGCGCGTCCGCTCCGGCCGGCTGCTTCAGGTCGAGGACGACCGACCGCTTCCCCCGGTTGAGCACGTCCGCCGGTCCGCCCGCGTCCGGTTCGTCCGCCCGCCCGGGCCGGTCCACGCGGACGACCTCCGCCCCGAGGTCGGCGAGCAGCATTCCGGCGAACGGACCCGGTCCGATGCCACCGAGTTCGACGACCCGGCAGCCGACGAGAGGTCCCGTCGTCATGGTCACCCTCCCAGCCCAGCTCAATTACGGATACTCAATTATGGCCACATGGCTGCACCACTGACTGAACCCACTGGCTGCACCACTGGCTGCACCGCTTGACCGCGTACGGAGTACGGCGGTCTCAGCGGCCCTTCCAGACCGCCGCCCGCTTCTCGGCGAACGCGGCGGCCCCTTCACGGGCGTCCTCCGACCGGAAGACGGGTGCCGCGATCTCGAACTGCCGCGCCCACCCCTCCTCCAGCGTCCAGTCCGAGGCGTGGCTCGCGATCTCCTTGGTGGCCGCGACGGCGAGGGGGCCGTTCGCCGCGATCGCCGAGGCGAGTGCGAGGGCGCCGTCGAGCGAACCGCCCTCGTCCGTCAGCCGGTTGACGAGGCCGACCTCGGCCGCCCGTACCGCGCTGATCGGTTCGCCGGTCAGCAGCAGTTCGAGCGCGACGGCGTACGGGATGCGGCGCGGGAGGTGGAGGGCCGCCCCGGCGCGGGCGACCAGGGACCGGCGCACCTCGGGGACGCCCAGCCGCGCGGTGCGGGAGGCGACCACCAGGTCGCAGGCCAGCAGGAGTTCGAAGCCGCCGGCCAGGGCCCAGCCCTCGACCGCGGCGACCAGGGGCTTGCGCGGCGGTGTCAGGGTGATCCCGCACAGTCCGCGGCCCTCGATCGCGGGCGACTCGCCGCGCAGCCACGCCTTGAGGTCCATCCCGGCCGAGAACGTGCCCCCGGCCCCCGTGAGGACGCCCGCCCGCAACTCGTCCGACTCGTCGAGCTCGTCCACCGCCGCCGCCACTCCGGCGGCCACCCCGGCGTCCAGCGCGTTCTTCACCGCCGGGCGGTTGATCGTGATGACCTGGACCGCGCCACGGCGCTCCACCAGCACCTCGTCGGACACGTCTACCTCCTCGAATCGTTCAACTGATCGCCGGTGACGGCGAATTGGGCAAGTTCATGGGCGACCATGCCGTCCAGGTCCCCGGCGGGCGGCGCCGGGAGGTCGACGGCGCGGTCACGGGTCGGCAGCAGCACGACGGCCGTACCGGGCGTGGTGACCTCACCCCGCTGGTTCTCGCACCGCACCTCGATGTGCACCTCGGCCCGCCCGTCCACCCGGCGTTTGTCGACGACCGTGCCGCGCACCCAGGTGGTGTCGCCGAGATAGTTGAACCTGCGGTGCTCGCAGCGCAGTTTCCACAGCCAGCCGTCGTCGCCGATCCAGTCGGTGAGCAGATGGCACAACCAGGTCTCACGCATCCCGCCGTAGTCGTACGAGTTCGGCAGCCCGAGTTCCTTCGCCCGCTCGGGTTCCCAGTGCAGCCGCTGCACGGTGTCCGGGACGTTCAACGGGTTCGGCGGATACAGTCCGGGAGCCTTGCGTCGGACGCGCGCGGCGATCCCGAAGGCGCCCGGCGGGGTGAGCTGCATGCCCCAGCCGAGATGCCAGACGACCACGTCCGTGGTGGTGAGCGGCCCCTTCACCCGGGGCTGGAGTTCGTCGCCGATCCCGACGTCCTCCCAGAAGCGGGGTTCGGCGCCGCGCCGGGTCTCGGCCGCGTAGGCGACGTCGATCCCGGCGAGCTGCTCTGGGGTGTAGGGCTCCTGCGCCAGGTGTTCCTTGGCCCGCTTCTTCGACGTGTGCCGTTCGGCGTTGATCCAGGTGCCCCGGCGCAGGGCGTGCATCTCGCCCCGCCCGTTGGCGTAGAGGTAGTCCTTGACGACGTGTGCCGTGCGTCCGCCGAAGCTGCTGGGCTTGAGGTGGACGCCCACCTGGGTCTGCAACACCCGGCAGCGGTCGCCCAGTCGGAGCGGACGCCACCACTCGAACTCCATCACCGCCTGGTAGGAGCCGAGCCCGGCGAAGGGGTCGCCCCTGAGCAGTGCCTTGGTCTCCGGGTCGGGCTTCGGGGCGGCGTCCTCCCCCATCGTGTAGAGGAAGGTGGGCGGTGCGACGAGCGCGCCCCAGCGGGTGCCGGCCGCGTGGTCCGGGTCGCAGTACAGGGGGTTGTCGTCGCCGTAGCCGTACGCGAAGTGGCGTACGCCGTCCCAGGTCACCTCGTAGTTGTGCGGGGGGTTGTGCTGGGGCTGGGGCACGCCCAGGCGGCGCCGGGAACGCTCGACCGCCTCGTCCGTCAGTACGCCGAACCGCTCGGCGGGCTTCTCCCGCGCACCCGTCCGCGTGCCTGTCCGTGCGGGCGTCTGTGTGCCTGTCTGTGTCTCTGGCTGCGTACCCGTCATCGCTGTTCCTCCTTGACGCGCTCCTGCTGTGCGAGCCGGACGCGGACCAGTTCCAGCAGTTCCACGCGGCTGACCTTGCTCGACGGGGTCCGGGGCAGCGCGTCGACGACGACGATGTGCGCCGGCACCTCGTACGGGGTGAGCCGGGAACGGCAGAGGGCCACGAGTTCGGCGGTGTCCGGGACGGGCAGGTCCGGCTCGGTCTCGACCGCCGCGACCGGTACCTCGCCGAGCCTCGGGTCCGGCAGCCCCGCGACGGCCGCCTCACGGACGGCGGGGTGGGTCTCCAGGACGCGCTGGACGGTCCCCGGCTGCACCTTGAAGCCGCCGCGGATGATCGCGTCGTCCGCGCGGCCCTCGATCCAGACGAACCCGTCGGCGTCGATCCGGGCGAGATCGCTGGTCCGCGTCCAGGCCCGGCCGCCGCGGGTGCTCTGCTCGGTGCGGACCTCCAGGATGCCGGACCGGCCGGCAGGCAGTTCGGCGCCGTCCTCGCCGGTCACCCTCAGTTCGACGCCGGCGAAGGCACGGCCGGCGCTGCCCGCCTTCCGCTCCCACCAGCGCTCGTGCAGCGGCAGGGTCCAGCCGACCACCGCTCCGGCGAACTCGGTGGCCCCGTAGGTCATGAGGACGGGGATGCCGTACTTCCGGAAGAACGCGTCGGCGAGTTCCGCCGGGCAGGGGGCGGTGCCGGACGTGACGACCTGGAGGCTCGCCAGCCGTTCCCCGGGGACGCCCGCGTCGAGCACCGCGCGGATGGCGGCCGGTACCAGGCTCGCCGCCCGCAGCCGGTGCCGTTGCACGGCGCCCACCCAGGGTTCGACGGCGAACCTGGGCATGAGAAGCATGCGGCGTCCGGTCGCGAGACAGGCGAGCGCCCGCCACAGGCCGCTGATGTGCACGAGCGGGGTGGCCACGAGCGCCGCCGACCGCGACAGCAGGCGGGCGTCCTTCGGGGTCTGCCCGCCGGAGACGAGAGCCTGGTCCAGCTGCCCGGTGCGCAGATTCACGCGTTTCGGCGGGCCGGTGGTGCCCGAGGTGAGCATCTCCACGGCGATGTCGGGACCGGCTGCCGGTGCCCCGGCGGACGGCGTGCCGCCCGCGAGCCCGATGGTGCCGTCGGTGCCGGCCTCCAGAGCCGCGCCGTGACCGGTCACCGTGCCCAACACGCCCTCACGGGCCAGGACTTCCGCACCGGCCACGACGACGGGCGGCGCGCAGCGCGCGATGTCGGCGGCGAGGCGCGCCGCGGGCTGCAAGGGGCTCAGCATCACCAGGCAGCGCCCGGAGGCGATGACCGCGGCGACCACGGCCACGTGCTCGGGCCGGTTCTCCAGGACGACGCCGACACGGCCTCCGGCGGGCAGTCCCAGTGCGTCGAGCGCGTCGACGACACCGCGCGCGGTCTCCTGGATCTGCCCCCAGGTCCACCAGTCGCCCTCGTACTCGATCGCCTCGGCGTTGGCCGGAGCCTCGGTCAGCAGCCGGGACAGGCGGTCGCGAATTCCCACGGGAGGAGCCTTTCGTCACCAGACCAGAGCTATAAAGTACACTGAATTAACGACCGTCAAGCCATGGGTCCGCATGCTTGCCGTCCAAAGTGACGAGAACCACGCTATTAAGTGACCTGAACTTGTGATGTGCGGGCGGCTGCGGAGGCCGTGCTCAGATCCCGACCAGGTTCGCCAGCCGGGCCCGGTGGGTCGCCGGGCTGCCGAAGAGCTGCTCGGACGACTTCGCGCGCTTCAGGTACAGGTGCGCGTCGTGTTCCCACGTGTAGCCGATGCCGCCGTGGATCTGGATGTTCTCCTTGGCGGCATGGGTGAAGGCGTTCGCGCAGTACGCGGCGGCGAGCGCGGCGGACACCGGCAGTTCGTCCGGTTCCCCGGCGGCCACGGACATCGCGCGGTAGGCCGCCGAGCGGGCGGCCTCGACCTGGAGAAGCATGTCGGCGCACTTGTGCTTGACCGCCTGGAACGACCCGATGGGACGGCCGAACTGGACCCGGACCTTCGCGTACTCGACCGCGGCGTCCAGACATGCCTGCGCCCCGCCGACCTGCTCGGCGGCCAGTGCCACGGCCACGAGGTCGACGACGGCCCGCAGATACCGCGTGGCGTCCCCCTCCGGACCGACCCGCACGGCGCTCGCCGCGTCGAGATCGATCCGCGCCAGGCGCCGCGTCGGGTCGAGTGCCTCAAGCCGGGTGCGGGTCACGCCGGTCGCGGCGCCGTCCACGGCGAACAGCCCGGGGCCCGTGTCCGCGCGGGCTGCGACGAGGAGCAGGCCGGCGCTGTGGCCGTCGACGACGAACATCTTGGTGCCCGACACCCGCCAGCCCTCGCCGTCGCGCGTGGCCGAGGCCGCCACGTCCTCGACGCGCCACGACCCGCCGGCCTCGGCCAGGGCCAGGGTGCCGGTCAGCGAACCGTCGGCGATGGCGGGCAGCCAGCGCGCCTTCGCCGTGTCGTCGCCGGACGCGGTGAGGGCCTGGCCGGCGAGGGCCACGGTGGCGAGGTACGGCGAGGGCAGCAGGACCCGCCCCAGTTCCTCCATGACGATCCCCAACTCGACCGGGCCGCCGCCGAAACCGCCGTACTCCTCCGGCAACGCTATTCCGTGCAGGCCGAGTTGGGCCGCCATCCGGCGCCAGAGCACCGGGTCGTGGCCCTCCTCGGACTCCATCGAGCGGCGGACCGCCTCGCTCGGTGCCTTGTCCGCCAGGAAGCGGCGCAGCGTCGAACGGAGTACCTCGTGCTCCTCGGTGAAGGTGGTGAAGGTCGGTGCCACGTGCGTCGTGTCCTTCTCTGTCACTGAGGCGTCTGCCGGGGCGTCTTCGACCGCAGGTAGGCGGCGAAGTCCGGCATTCTGGCGCGGTCCACGATCTCTATGCGCAGTCCGGAGGGAGCCAGGTGGTAGGCGAAGATCGACGGTTCGCCGTCGACCACGGCGCAGGCCTCCAGGGCGAAGCCCGCCTCCGCCAGCCGTTTCGACGTCACCGGGACGTCGTCGCAGAAGTAGCCGAGGTGGTGCGTGGCGATGTGTTCGGCCGCCGTCCACGGTGTCCCGGGAATCTCCTGGACGAGTTCGATGTGCGGGGCGTCGAGCGAGTACGCGTAGCGCAGGGGCAGTACGCGTTCGCCGTCGGCGAGGCGGACCGGCAGTTCGGCGTACATGGTCCCGGTCCACCGGTAGCCGGCGACCTCGGTCATCCGGGTCTTCCACTCGTCGACGTCCGGGACCACGATCCCCGTGTGGTAGAGGTCGGCCGCACTGAGCGGACGGTCCGTCGCGGCGCTCACCAGGCGAGCCGGAGCTGCTTGATGCCGTACATGTTGCCGTGCGCCTCGATGTCCTGGCCGGGCTCGACCTCGTAGTCGGGGATGCGCCGGTGCCATTCCTCGATCGCCACGTTGAGTTCGAGGCGGGCGAGGTGCGAGCCGAGGCAGCGGTGGGGGCCCGAGCCGAAGGCGATGTGGTTGGTGGTCGCCCGGTGCAGGTCCACCTCCAGCGGGTTGTCGTACCGTCCGGGGTCGCGGTTGGTGACCGCGACCGGGAGCATCACCATGTCGCCGGCGCGGACCGGGCAGCCGCCGATCTCGACGTCCCGTGTCGCCTTCCGGGCCGGGACGACGGGCGAGTAGACGCGCAGGATCTCCTCCACGGCGGTGGGGACGAGCGAGGGGTCGGCGACGATCGCCGCACGCTGCTCCGGGTGCGTGGCGAAGTGGTAGAGCGCCCAGCCGACCGAGATCGGGACGGTGTCGAAGCCCGCCTGGAAGAACAGGACGCAGAACGCGTGCATGTCCCGGTCGCTGATCTTCTCGCCGTCGATCGTCCAGGTCATCGCACGCGACAGCAGGTCGTCGCGCGGGCTCTCACGGCGCAGGGCGATCTGCTCGTCGAAGTAGTCCGACACGGCGTTCATGGCCGCCAACTGGCGCTGCCCGTCCGGGTCTTCGCCGTAGGTCAGGTGCAGCAGGTCGTGTGTCCAGTGCAGGAACTGGCCCAGGTCCTCCGCCGGCAGCCCCATCAGATCCATGAAGATCCGGGTCGGGAACTGACGGGCGAAGGCGTCGAGGACATCGGCGCTTCCGGCGTCCTTCAGACCGTCGACCAGGTCACCGGCGATCCTCCGGATCTTCGGCTCGTCGGCGGCGGCGGCCTTCGGGGAGAAGTGCTTGCCCAACAGCCGCCGCCACTCGGTGTGCTGGGGCGGATCCAGCATCTCCGGTATCCACAGGAACCGCGGATTCGGGTTGAGCACCGTCACCGACTCGCTGGAGAAGGTCCGCCAGTCCTGGAGGGCCCGCTGGATCGCCTCACTCTCGGTGACGACCCAGTAGCCTTGCGCGATGGTGCTGCGGAACCCCGAGTGGGTGACGGCGAGTTCGTCCCATCGCTGCTGATGGCTGAGCACCGGCCCGCTGAGCCGGTTGTCGAAGTGGTAGGCGGGGACTCCCTCGTGGGTTCCCTCGGGTTCGAGTGTCGTGCTCATCACGGCTCCTCTCGTCGTACGTTCGTCACGTCGTCCGCCGTCACGCCGTACAGGGGTCATGCCGTACGACGGTCATGCCGTACGGGGTCATCTGGTACGGGGGGTCACGTCACCGCGCCGTCGATCTTGAGCGCGATGAGCTCCTCCTCGCCGATGCCGAGCGAGCGCAGGACGTCGTCGGTGTGTTCCGCGAACAGGGGCGCCCGGGTCAGGGTGGCCGGGGTCTCGTCGAACTGGACGGGACTGGCGACCAGTTCACGGTCGACCCCGTCCGCGTCCACGACGGGGGCGATGAGACCGTTGGCCCGCAGCGCCTGGTCCTGCCCGACCTCCCAGGCGCTCTGCACGGCCGCCCACTGCCCCTCTCCCCGGGAGAGGATCTCGACCCACTCGTCGTACGGGCGGGACGCGATGAGTTCCGCGACGATCCCGGCGGCCTCGCCGGCGTTGGCCATCAGCTTCTCGGTGCTGTCGAAGCGTTCGTCGCGGGCGAGTTCCTCGCGGCCGGACAGCTTGCAGAACTCGGCCCAGTACCGGCCGGGTTGCAGCATCGACAGTTCGATCCAGCGGCCGTCCGAGCTGCGGTAGGCCCCGATGAGGGGGTTGGTGGCCGAGCCGTACCGGGGCTGGACGTTCACCGGGAGCGGGCCGCCGTTCATCAGCGCCATGTTGACCGTGAACTGCGTCGCCCAGGCGCCCACGCCGAGCAACGACACGTCCACGACGGACGGTTCGCCGGTCGTGGCGCGCGAGTAGAGGGCGGCGGCGATGCCTCCGGCGATGGTCATGCCGCCGATCGCGTCGCCGTAGGCACCGGCGGGCATGCGGATCATCCGCTCCGCACCGGCCGGGGTGACACCGGCGGCGCTGCCGCCGCGCGCCCAGAAGGCCGTGCTGTCGTAGCCGCCCTTGCGCGCCTCCTCCCCACGGGCGCCGAAGCCGCTGCCCCGGACGTAGATGATGTCCGGGTTGACCGCCCGGACGTCCTCGACGTCGATACGCAGCTTCGCCCGCGCGTCGGGCAGGAAGTTCGTGAGGAACACGTCGCTGTTGCGGATGAGTTCGTCCAGCACGCGCCGTGCGGACGGCTTCTCCAGGGCCAGACCCACACTGCGTTTGCCGCGGTTGGGCCCCTCCACGATCGGGAAGAACGACGAGTCCTTGCTGACGGCGTCGTACCCGAGCACCCGCACCAGGCCGCGCTGGCCGTCGCCCCGTTCGGCGTGCTCGATCTTGATCACGTCGGCACCCCAGTCCGCGAGTACGGCACCCGCCGCCGGGACGAAGGTGAACTGTGCGACCTCGAGAACCCGCACACCCTCCATGGGCCGCTGCATCGGACCAACTCCTCCGAGCCTGAAGCGCTATTGCGCATACCCAATCAACGAAGAACGCGCTCCAGTATGGACCGTGGGTTGTAAAAAGTATACTGTTTTCGTCATGCTGGATTTCTCGATCGAACCCGATTTCCAGGCCAAGCTGGACTGGGCGACGACCTTCGTACGCGAGGAGGTCGAGCCGCTCGACCTCCTGTTCCCGCACGGGGGCGACCCGTACGACACCCGCAACGAGAAGGCCCGTGCGATCCTGCGGCCCCTCCAGGACAAGGTCAGGGCGCAGGGCCTGTGGGCCTGCCACCTCGGCCCCGAACTGGGCGGCGCGGGATACGGACAGGTCAGGCTCGCGTATCTCAACGAGATCCTGGGCCGTTCCTACTGGGCCCCGACCGTCTTCGGCACCGCCGCCCCGGACACCGGGAACGCCGAGATCCTCGCCATGTTCGGCACCGAGGAGCAGAAGGCCCGCTATCTGCGGCCCCTGCTCGACGGGGACATCGTCTCCACCTTCTCGATGACCGAACCGCAGGCGGGCGCCGACCCCAAGGAGTTCCGCTGCCACGCGCGGCGCGACGGGGACGAGTGGGTGATCGACGGCGAGAAGTGGTTCTCGTCCAACGCCCGGTACGCGGCCTTCCTCATCGTCATGGCCGTCACCGACCCGGACGCGCCGCCGCACGCCCGGATGTCGATGTTCATCGTGCCCGCCGAGACGCCGGGCATCGAGATCAAGCGCAACGTCGGCACCATGGACGAACGCGACAACCTCGACGAGGGCATCCACGCCTACATCCGCTACGACCAGGTCCGGGTCCCGCTCGACGCCATGCTCGGCGGCCCCGGCGAAGGCTTCAAGGTCGCGCAGGCACGTCTCGGCGGCGGCCGGGTCCATCACGCGATGCGTACGGTGGGCAAGTGCGCGCGCGCCTTCGACATGATGTGCGAGCGGGCGCTGTCCCGTCGTACGCAGGGCACCCTGCTCGCGGAGAAGCAGGCGGTGCAGCAGTTCATCGCCGACTCCTGGGTCGAGTTGCAGCAGTTCCGGCTGCTCGTGCTGCACACCGCCTGGATCATCGACACCCAGCCGCACGGCGCGGCCCGCACCCAGATCGCGATGTGCAAGGTCCAGACGGCGAAGGTGCTGCACGACATCATCCAGCGCGCCCTGCATGTGCACGGATCGCTCGGCACGACCAACGAACTGCCGCTCGCCAAGTGGTGGATGGCCGCACCGAACCTCGCCCTCGCCGACGGCCCCACCGAGGTGCACCGCACCACGATCGCCAAGCGGCTGCTGAAGAACTACCGGCCGGCGGAGGGCCTGTTCCCCAGCGAGCACATCCCGCCGAAGCGGGAGGCCGCCCGCAAGCGGTACGCGCACATCGTCGAGGACGACAGCCTCACGGGCCGGGCGGACATATGAGCGGCGACCGCGACGCGAAGTCCATCGCCCCGGCCGACCTGTTCGACCTGTCCGGCAAGGTCGCGCTCGTCACCGGCGGCAGCCGGGGCCTGGGCCGCGAGATGGTGCTCGCCTTCGCCACCGCCGGTGCGGATGTGGTGATCGCCAGCCGCAAGGCCGACGCGTGCGAGGCGGTCGCGGCGGAGGTGCGCGACCTGGGCCGGCGGGCGCTGCCGGTCGCGGCGCACGTGGGGCACTGGGGCGACCTCGGCCTGCTCGCCGACGCGGCGTACGGGGAGTTCGGGAAGGTCGACGTCCTCGTCAACAACGCCGGGATGTCACCGTTGGCCCCCTCGTCGGCCGCGACCAGCGAGGAACTGTTCGACAAGGTGATCGGGGTCAACTTCAAGGGACCGTTCCGGCTCGCCTCGCTCGTCGGCGAGCGGATGGCGGCCGGGGACGGCGGATCGATCATCAACATCTCGTCGTCGGGAGCGTTGTTCCCGCAGCCCAGGTTCGGGCCGTACGCCGGGGCCAAGGCCGCGTTGAACGCGCTGACGACCGTCTTCGCCCTGGAGTACGGGCCGACCGTACGGGTCAACACGATCTCGGCCGGGCCCTTCCTGACCGACATCTCCAAGGCCTGGTCGGAGGAGAAGCGGGAGAGCACGCGCAGCGCGGTGGGGCGGCCAGGGCGGCCGGAGGAGATCATCAGTACGGCGCTCTATCTGGCCAGTGACGCGTCCGGCTACACGACCGGGGCGTTGATCCGGGTGGACGGCGGGCTGTACTAGCCGCGGGTGGATGCGGGTGGATGCCGCCCCGCGCCCCGGTCGGGGTGCGGGGCCGCCCGCACGCTCAGCCCAGCAGTTCCGTCGCCTCGGCCAGAAGCACCGGGAGTGCCGGCAGCATGCGGTGGTGCATGTCGTTCAGGTGGTCGGCCTTGCGGCCACGCTTGATCAGGAGTGCGGTGGCGGCGGACTCCTTGTACTTCGTCAGGGCCTCGAACCACCGGAGGTCCGGGAGCCGTTCGCCCCGCGTCTCCTCGTAGGTGTCGATGAGTTCGGCCTTGGCCGGCATGCCGGTCGGCTGCTCCGACAGGGACGCCGGGTGGCGGGCCTCGTCGGTGAAGAAGGTCAGCCAGGTGATGTCGACCCGGGGATCGCCGAGCGACCAGATCTCCCAGTCGATGACCGCGTTGACCGAGTCCGCGTCGCACAGGGTGTTGCCGAGCCGGTAGTCGCCGTGGGTGAACACCGGCATCATCGTGGCGGGCACGGTGGCGAGCAGCCGTTCCGCGACCGCCTCGTAGCCGGTGCGCAGGTCCTCGGGGACCGTGGTGAACGCCCGGGTCCAGCGGTTGATCTCGGCGGCGGGCGTGACAACCGGCTCCACGGCGAGGGCGGTCCGTTTCGGGTCCGCGCGGTGCAGGTGGGCGAGCATCCGGGCCGCGTCGAGGGCACGAGCCCGCACCTGTGCCGCCGGCAGTGTCCCTCGGGGCACGAGCACCGGTTCCACGCAGTCCCCGGGTACCAGCTCCATGGCCACGAAGGGCTGGCGGGCCGGGGGCGCGCCCTTCTCCCAGAACAGCACCTTCGGGACCCGTACCCCGGGCACGCCCGCCAGTACGTGCATGAGCCGCGCCTGGCGCAGCACGTCCCGGTTGCGGACCGGTTGGAGGCCGGGCGGGGCCACCTTGAGGACGACGCGTTCGTATCCGGCGGGGACACCCGACAGTCCGGCGACGTAGGTGAGGCTCGATGTGCCGCCGGTGAGCGGTTCGACCGACTCCACCGTGCCCTCGGGTGCCCAGCCGCGCAGTGCCGCGGCCGTGCGCTGCGTCAACTCCGCTATCGGATCGGTGCTGTTGGCTACGGTGCTCATGACCGGTCTCTCATCCTTGTCGGTCGGCCGACGGCCTCGCGGCGTACGTCGGTCAGCGGTCGGCGGTCAGGGCCTCGACGATGTCCCGGCGCACGAGCTTGCCGGTCGGGGTGCGGGGCAGTTCGGGCCACCAGGTGATGCGCTCGGGCGTCTTCGAGCCGCGCAGAGTGCCCCGCACCTGAGCCCGCAGGTCCCCGGCGTCGAGCTCCGCGCCGTCCCGGACCACGACCACGGCCTCGATGCGCTGGCCCCACTCCTCGTCCGGGACACCGACGACGACCGCGTCCAGCACGTCCGGGTGACGCAGCAGAACGTCCTCGATCTCGGCGGGCGCGATGTTCTCGGCGCCGCGGATGATCGTGTCGTCGGCCCTGCCCTCGATGTGGAGGTAGCCGTCGGCATCGATCCGTCCCTGGTCACGGGTGTGGAAGAACCCGCGTTCGTCGACCGCGGAACCCTGCCCCGCGTACTCCCCCGACACCTGGTCGCCGCGCACCCAGATCTGCCCCGTCCCCCCGGGGCCGACGACCGCGCCGGACGCGTCCCGGACCTCCAGTTCGACACCCGGCACCGGCAGACCGGCGGAACCGAGCCGGGCCCGTACGGCGGGATCGTCGCTCGCGACGGCCGTCCGGTGCTCCTGCGGGCCCAGGACCGTGATGGTGGACGAGGTCTCCGTCAGCCCGTAGGCGTTCACGAAGTCGACGTGCGGCCAGGCGCGCAGCGCGGTCTCGATCACCCGTACGGGCATCCTGGCCCCACCGTAGGCGAGCGCGCGCAGCGAGGGCACCGAGCGGTCCAGGCCGTCGGTGTCCATGATGCGGGCCAGCATCGTCGGCACCACCATCGCGTTGGTGACGCCCTGCCGGCGCACGAGGTCCAGCCAGCCCTCCGGGGTGAACTGGTCGAGGCTCAGGGCGCGGCGCCCCGAGTACAGGTTGGTCAGCACGTTGGACACGGCGGCGATGTGGTACGGCGGCACGCTCACCAGGGCCGCCTCGTCCGGGCCCGCGCCGGCGAACTCCACCGTGCCGAGCACGTACGACACGAGGTTGTGGTGGCGCAGGACCACGCCCTTCGGCGTCGAGGTCGTGCCGCTGGTGTAGATGAGGACCGCCGGGGAGTCGGGTGACGGCGCCGGTTCCTCGTCGCCCGGGGCGGCCGGGGCCTCCGCAGCCCGGGTGAGCCACTCCTCCGGGCTTCGTACGGCGAGCCCGGCCCGGCGCAGTGCCTCGGCGTGTTCCGGGTCGGCGATGCCCAGGGCGCGCGGGTGGTTCGCCAGCAGCGCGTCCAGCTGTTGCTCGCCCAGGCGGTAGTTGACCGGGATCAGCGGGACTCCGGCGCGGGCCGCGGCGAACAGCGCGACCGGGAGGGCCGGGCCGTTCACCGCGAGGTACACGATCGCGTCGGCGTCGGCCGAGCGCACCAGCCGGGCGCCGCCGACGGCCAGTTCACGCAGTCGTGGGGCGGTCAGCCCGTTGTCCGCGCGTCCGATCAGGACCCGGTCGTCGAATCCCTCGGCGGCCATGTCCAACAGCATCGATATGTTCATCGGCCGCTCCCGCCCCTCAGTCCGAGGCCGGGAGCGGCTTGGCGCTCTTCATCGGCATGGGGACGCCGTTCACCGCCAGCGTGCCCTGCCCCTGCTTGGTGCAGAGCAGTTCCAGGCCGAGTTCCTCGGCGGCGTACCGCTTGCCGAGCAGGGAACCGCCCATCAGTCCGGGGTCGGCGGTGCCGGTGGCGGCGGGCCCCGGGCCGTTCCCCTCGGCCATGGCGGCCCCGCCGCAGGTGATCTCCAACTCCTGCTCCGGGCACCGAACGACGATCACCGCCGTGGTGTCGACCGTACTGGCGAGCATCTGTCCCACACGTGCCCTCATTGCAGGTCCCTCCGCGGATCTTGGTCCGTTCCGACGCCCAAAGTCCAGAAAAAAGTATACTACTTACCTCGATCACGTCGAGATGCCGAACTGAGACAACATGACGAACGGAGTTGGCGGATGGAACTCAGGACCGTCCTGTTCGAGGTGGCCGACCACGTCGCCACCATCACCCTGAACCGGCCCGAGGTCATGAACGGCTTCAACCAGCGGATGCTGGAGGAGTTCTCCGCCCTCTGGCAGACCGTCAAGGACGACGACGACGTGCACGTCGTCGTGTTGCGGGGCGCGGGCGAGCGGGCCTTCTGCACCGGCATGGACGTGAAGGAGGGCATCGACCGCCACCCCAACGTCTGGTCGCAGACCGACCCCGGCGAGTACCTCTCGCCGAAGCTGAACCAGGTGTGGAAACCCCTGGTCTGCGCGGTGCACGGGATGGCCGCCGGCGGCGCCTTCTACTGGCTCAACGAGGCAGACATCGTGATCTGCTCGGACGACGCCACGTTCTTCGATCCGCACGTCAGCTACGGGCTCACCGCGGCCATGGAGCCGATCGGCCTCGCCCGGCGCATCCCCCTCGGCGAGGCGCTGCGCATCGCGCTGCTCGGCCTGGACGAGCGCGTGTCGGCCACGCGCGCCCTTCAGATCGGCCTGGTCAGCGAGGTGCTCCCGCGTGCGGAACTGTGGGACCGCGCCGACGGCATCGCCCGCGTCATCGCCGCCAAACCGCCCGCCGCCATCCAGGGCACCGTCCGGGCGATCTGGGAGTCGCTCGACTCGACGCGCACCCAGGCGCTGCGCACCGGACTTTCGTACACGCAGCTCGGCAATCCCATCGGCAAGGCCGCGATCGACCGCGCCGAAGTGCCCCGGAGGCAGTGGACACTGCGCTGACACTCCCCTAGCCTGCATGAAAAGAGTGCACTTTATAGAAGTTCCGAAGGGGAGGCTTCCATGTTGTTCGGCATGCCCTGGCCGGGCCGGGACGTCGCACGGGAGGCCGAGCAGGCCGGGGTCGGCGCCTTCTGCGCCGGGGAGTTCGTCGACCACGACTCCTACCTCACGGTGGCCGACATCGTGGCGAACACCGAACACGCCCTGGCGGGCCCCGCCATCGCCTACGCGTTCGCCCGCACCCCCTACGCCCACGCCACCGCCATGCGACAGCTGCACGCCCAGGCGCCGGGCCGGGTGTTCCTCGGCCTGGGCAGCGCCGCGTTCCGGATCAACCGGGACTGGCTGGGCGTACCCGGCGAACGCCCCGTGGCCCGCATCGCCGAGACCGTCGGCGCGGTGCGGGCCTGGCTGCACGCGGAGAACGGCGAGAAGGTGCGCTACTCCGGGGAGTTCTACTCCCTCGACGCCGATGTGCGGGCGCCGGTGCTCGGCCGGCTGGACATCCCGGTCCTGCTCGCCGCGTTCAACACCGGTATGGCCGCGACCGCCGGCCGGGTCGCCGACGGGGTGGTCGGGCACGGCCTGTTCACCTCCTCGTGGTGGAACGACGTCGTACGGCCCTCGGTGGCACGCGGCGCGGGCGACGGCGACCCGGGCACGCACTCCCTCGAACACGGCTGGATCATCACGGCGGTCGACGACTCCGCGCCCGAGCGCGCCGTCGCGGACGCCCGCCGGATGATCGCCTTCTACCTCACGGTGAAGACGTACGACCCCTATGTGGCCCACCACGGCTGGGAGGAACCGGTCGCCCGGCTCCGCGCCGCGTTCCGGGCGGGCGACACCGACGCCATGGCGCGGGCGGTCACCGACGAGATGGTCACCGGGATAGCCGTCTGCGGGACGACCGCCGAGGCGAAGGACGCCCTCGCCCGCCGCGCCGGCTCGCTCCCCCGCGACGTCGGCTACTTCGCGCCCCCGAGCTTCATGGTGAGCGGACGGCGGCGGGCGGCGTACGCCCGGGCGGCCCTCGCCCTGATCGGCGCGGTGCCGGACACGCAGGAGACGCGGGACACGCCGGACGCACCGGCAGGCCCCTGACGTACGCGCGCCATGGACCGGCCCCCGGAGCGCGGACGCTCCGGGGGCCGGTCCATGGCGCGACCGTCCGTCAGCCGCGGATCAGGCGCGGTTCGGACGGGGTTCGGGGGAGGCTCAGGCGTCCTGCGGAAGCGGCGCGAGCTTCCTGCTCTTGTCGAAGTGCACGATGTCGGCCAGTGTGCCGCCGAGGATGGCCGCGCGGTCCTCGTCCGGGACCCCTTCGAAGTTCTCCGCGATGCACTCGGCGCTGTCGCGGAAGGTGCCCTCGGCGTGCGGGTAGTCGTTGCCCCACATGACCGTGGAGAGGCCGGTGATGTGCCGGGCCTTGACGGCCGTCGGGTCGTCCGCGAACTGCACGTGGATCTGGCGCCGGACGTACTCGGTGGGCTTGAGCGGGTAGGGCCACTTGTCGTTGATGGCGAACAGCCGCCCCATGGAGGGCTGCTCGGTCGGGGGACGGTTGTCGTCCCAGAAACCGAGCCACCAGTCGGGGTCCTGGCCGGTGCCGGTCTTCCACGCCTTGTCCATGTAGCCCATGAAGGAGACCAGCCAGCCGGCCGTGTACTCGATCAGGTTGAAGTGCAGGTCGGGGAAGCGCTCGCACACTCCGCCGCCGACGAGGCTGGCGATGATGCCCTGCGGACCGGCGACGGCCGACCCGACCGCGAAGCCCATGGTGCGGCCCGCCACCATGTCGTCGGTCAGGTTGCCCTTGCCCATGTTCATGGCGTTCATCAGGCCCCGGACGGTCACCGCCGTCTCGGACACCTCCTCCTTGACCTTCACCCCGCCGGTCGCCACGTGGATGAAGACCGGCAGTCCGTGCGCCTGCGCGGCGGCCCAGACCGGGTCGTACTCCCGCGAGTAGAAGGGCATCGGCGGGATCTCCGGCACGAGTATCGCCCCGAGGCCCAGCCGTGCGATCCGCTCGATCTCCTCGACGGCCTCGGGCACGTTCGTGAGGGGGATCGCCGCCGTCGGGCGCAGCCGGTCCTTGTACGGCAGGTACCGCTCGACCAGGTAGTCGTTCCAGACGCGGGCGTGCGCCATGGACAGTTCGTGGTCGTCGGTGAACAGGACGAACAGCGAGAGGTTCGGGAACATCACCGAGGCGTCGACGCCGTCGATGTTCATGTCCCGGAGGATGTGCTCGGGATCGCCGTCCGGTGTCTCCCCACCGGTCTGACGGTATTTGGAGATGGTCCAGCCGTCGAACCCGATGGTGTGCAGTTTCTTGAACTCCGTGTGCCCGCCCGGCACGATCGGCTCGTCGAGTGTGAACTCCTCTTCCCAGAGCGCCCGTTCACGCAGGTTTTTGGGGAGCCGGGTCTTGAAGAGATCAACCGGCTCGATGATGTGCGAATCGCCGGAGACGACAAATTCCTTGAACACAGGCGGTACCTCTTTCGAACATCGTCGTTCGCGCAGAATCCACCCCGCGGATGAGGCCGAAGTTACCTGTACCGATCGGTCTAGTCAATGATTCAGCATACGGATTGACGGCCCGAAGCGTTCAAGAATCCTGACAGACGCCTGACGCGGGGCCGATCAACACGCCCCCTTCCCTCAGGGCTGCAATTAAGTACACTCAACTGCATGACGACGGCTTACTCGTTCTCTTCCCAGCTCTACATTGACGGGCGTCGTACGGACGGTGATTCGGACGCGTCCCTCCTCGTACGCAATCCGGCGACGGAAGAATTGATCGCCGAGGTTCCCCAGGCCTCGCTCTCCGATGTGCGACGTGCCGTCGAGGCAGCGCGTCGGGCTTTCGACGAGGGCCCGTGGCCCCGGCTGAAGCCCGCCGAGCGGGCCGCGGTCCTGTTGCGCATGGCCGAGGAGATGGAGCGCAGACTCCCCGACCTCGTCGCCGTCAACATCGCCGAGGCGGGATCGGTCCGTCCGCTCGCGGAGAGCCTGCAGACCCGCGTCCCGGTGGCGCACCTGCGCGACATGGCGGAGCGGGTCATGCCGGCGTTCGCCTGGGACCGCCCGATGCAGCCCACCGTCGCGCCGGGCATCGGAATCTCCCAGGGGGTGCTGCGCCGCGAGGCGTTCGGCGTGTGCGCCCTGATCTCCGCCTACAACTTCCCCTTCTTCCTCAGCATGATGAAGGTGATCCCGGCCCTCGCGGCGGGCTGCACCGCCGTACTCAAACCGGCGCCCGCGACTCCTCTGGAGTCCCTCCTGATCGGCGACTTCGCCGACGCCGCCGGGCTGCCGCCGGGCGTGCTGAACATCGTGACCGGCGACATCGAGGCCGGCCGCGAGCTGACCACCCACCCCATGGTGGACCTGGTCAGCTTCACCGGGTCGGACACCGTCGGGCGCACGGTCTACGCCCAGGCGGCGGCCTCCCTGAAGAAGGTCGTCCTGGAACTCGGCGGCAAGTCGGCCAGTGTCGTCCGCGCCGACGCCGACCTCGACGGCGCCGTACGGTCCGCGCTGGCGGGCATCACCACGCACGCCGGACAGGGCTGCTCACTGCTGACCCGAACGCTCGTCCACGAGTCCGTCCACGACGAACTGGTCGCCCGGCTGAGCGAGGGGCTCGCCGCGGTCCGGGTCGGCGATCCGGCGGACCCGGCCACCACCATGGGCCCGCTGATCAGCGAGGCCCAGCGGGACAAGGTCGAGAAGCTGATCCGCGTCGGCGAGGAGGAAGGGGCCCGGATCGTCCACGGCGGCAAACGCCCGGCGGGCCTGGACCGGGGCTACTTCATGGAGCCCACCCTGTTCAGCGGTGTCGACAACTCCATGACCATCGCGCGTACGGAGTTCTTCGGACCGGTCGGCGTCGTCATCCCGTTCGCCACCGACGAGGAGGCGGTACGGATCGCGAACGACAGCCCGTACGGCCTCGCCGGGGCCGTCTGGAGCGCCGACACCGTGGCCGCCCACGAGATCGCGGCGCGCATCCGGACCGGCGCCGTGACGATCAACGGCGGCAGCGCCGGAGTCAACTCGCGGGCCGCCTTCGGCGGATACAAGCAGAGCGGACTCGGCCGGGAGTGGGGCGAGTTCGGGCTCGACGAGTATCTGCAGACCAAGACGGTCAGCTGGGCCGCACGGTAGCGCTCCGCTGGAAGGGCGGGCGTGGATCCGCGGGTGGGCGGGGGGCTGGTCGCGCAGTTCCCCGCGCCCCTGTCGGGGCGCCGGCGCGCACCCGAATGCAGCAGGCCCGCGCCCGGGGAAGCGCCCTCACACCGTCAGCACCATCGCCGAACCCATGCCACCGCCCGCGCACATCGCCGCGACCGCCGTCCCGCCGCCCCTGCGGCGCAGTTCGTGCGCCAGGGTCACCACCATGCGGGTGCCGGTGGTCGCGATCGGATGGCCGAGACTGCATCCGCTGCCGAACGGGTTGACCCGCTCCGGATCGAGACCCAGTTCACGGGTCGTGGCCACGGCAACCGCCGCGAAGGCCTCGTTGACCTCGAAGAGGTCGACGTCCTCGACGCCGAGCCCGGCCCGGCCGAGCGCCTTGCGGATCGCGGCGATCGGCGCCAGCCCCGTCTCGACCGGGTCGACGCCGACGCTGGCCCAGGCCCGTACGGTCGCCAACGGCGTCAGTCCGTGCGCGTCGGCGACGTCCGAACCGGCGACCACGACCGCCGCCGCGCCGTCGTTGACCCCGCTGGAGTTGCCCGCCGTGATGGAGAAACCCTCGATCTCGGGGTGCAGCACCTTCAGCGCGGCCAGCTTCTCGCCGGTGGTGTCGCGCCGGGGATGCTCGTCGGTGTGGAAGAGCGAGGTCGCCCCGTCCCTGCCCGTGACCTTCACCGGCACGATCTCATCGGTGAAGCGGCCCGCGTCGATGGCCCGTACGGCCCGCTCGTGCGAGCGCAGCGCCCACGCGTCCATCTCCTCGCGGGTGAGGCCGGCCAGCCGGGCGGTGTTCCAGCCGACGAGGACGCCCATGTCGTTGTTGGGGGCCTCGGGCGTCGGTACGTGGGTCGGCGCCATCCAGGGGTCCTGCCAGTCGTCGGTGCCCGGGATCCGCCACCGGGCCACCGGCGCCGTGGACGACGAGTGCGTGCCGCCCGCGACGACCACACGGTCCATTCCGGCCCGTACGCTCCCGGCGGCGGTCGCCACGCTGGCCAGCCCGGAGGCGCAGTGCCGGTTGTGGGCCAGTCCGGGTACGTGGGTCAGTCCGGCCTGGAGAGCCGCGTACCGGGCGATGTCCCCGCCCCCGGCGAGGGACTCGCCGAGGACGACGTCGTCGATCAACTCCGGCGGAAGGCCGCTGCGGTGGACGGCCTCACGCACGACGACGGTGGCGAGTTCGAAGGCGCTCGTGTCCCGCAGGGTTCCCCGTCGGGCGGTTCCGATCGCGGTACGGCAGGCGGAGAGAAGTACGGCATCAACCATGGAATTAAGAGTACTTAAATCAAGGAGAGATCGACAGACTCTCCACGGATCCCCATCAAAATCTGCGGTCAGGCGCCGATCACCGGTCGAGCATCTCGACCAGATCCGTAAAAGAGGATACCTTGTTACGGTGAACTTCGAGCTCAGCGCAGAGCAGGGCATGTTGTGCGAAGCCTCGCGCGACCTGTTGGCGGACCGGGCCCCGATCGAGCACGTACGGGCGTGGCTGGACCGCGACGAGGACGTCGACCCCGAGGTGTGGCGGCTCACCGCCGACCTCGGCTGGCCCGGGCTCGGCCTGCCCGAGGAGTACGACGGCAGCGGCCAGGGGCTGGTAGAACTCGCCCTCGTCGCCGAGGAGTTGGGGTACGCCCTCGGGCGGGGTCCGTTCGCACCCACCGCGATCGTCGGCCGGGCACTCGCCGTCGAGGGCTCTCCCATCCTGCGGTCCGAGGTGCTGCCCGTCCTGGCCGCCGGATCGTCCTGGGCCACCTGGGCGTTCGCCGAGCCGCGGGCTCCCTGGTCGCTCGACGGCCTCCGCGCCACCGCCCGCGCCGTCGACGACGCGTACGTCCTCGACGGGGTGAAGACGGCGGTGCAGGACGCCGGCGGCGCCCACTGGCTGCTCGTCACGGCACTGCACGACGGCGTGCCGGCCTCGTTCCTCGTCGACCGTGACGCCCCGGGCGTCACGGTCCGGCGCCAACGCACCCTCGATCCGACCCGCGCGTTCCACGAGGTCCGCTTCGAGGGCGTACGCGTTCCGCACGACCGCCGCCTCACCTCCGGGCCCGCCGGCATCCAGCGGCTGCTCGACGAGGCGTCGGTGCTGCGGTGCGCCGACGCGCTCGGGGTGATGCGGCGCCTGTTGGAGCTCACGGTCGAACACACCACGACCCGCGTGCAGTTCGGGCAGCCCATCGGCACCTTCCAGGCCGTCAAGCACTCCGCCGCCGACATCGCACTCCTCGTGCACGGTGCCCGCGCGGCCACCCACTACGCGGCGATGGCCGCCGACGCGGGCACCGACGACGCCGCCCGCGCTGCCTGTGCCGCCGCCTCGTACGTCTCGGCGGGTTCCGGCGAGGCCGCGGCCCGGGCGCTCCAGCTGCACGGCGGCATCGGCTTCACCTGGGAGCACGACCTCCATCTCTTTCTGCGCCGCGCCAGGGCCGACAGCGTCCTGTACGGCGACGCGGCCGTACACCGCGACCGGCTGTGCGCCCTGGTGCAGGCCTCTCCCGCAACCGCATCCTCCTGAGCGCACAGACCCGAAAGGTTCCCGATGGAGATCAAGGGCAAGAAGGCCGTGGTGTTCGGCGGCGCCTCCGGCATGGGCCGGGCCACCGCCGAGCTGCTCGCGGCCCGCGGCGCCGAGGTCGCCGTACTCGACCGTCCGGCGTCGGCGGGCGCCGAGGTGGCCGCCGCGTTCGGCGGAAGCTTCCATCCCGTCGACGTGACCGACTTCGAGGCGACGGAGAGCACGCTGGGCGACGCCGTGGAAGCCCTCGGCGGGCTGCACGTGTCGATCACCACCGCGGGCGGCGGCAGCGTACGGCGGACGCTCGGCAAGGACGGGCCGCACGACCTGGAGACCTTCCGTCGAGTGCTCGACCTCAACGCCGTCGCCACCTTCAACGTCAGCCGGCTGGCCGCCGCGCACATGAGCCGCAACGAGCCCGAGGAACCGGACGGTGAGCGGGGCGTCATCGTCAACACGTCGTCGATCGCCGCCTTCGAGGGCCAGATCGGCCAGGTCGCCTACTCGGCGGCCAAGGCGGCGATCGCCGGCATGAGCCTCACCATGGCCCGCGATCTCGGCTCCCTCGGCATCCGCGTCGTCGCCATCGCGCCCAGCCTTTTCGAGACGGGTGCCACCGAGCGGATCCCCGCCGAGGTACGGGCCGCCCTGGTCAAGGACGCCGCGTTCCCCCGCCGCCTCGGCCACCCGGAGGAGTACGCGAAGCTCGCCCTCGCCGTCGTCGACAACCCGATGCTGAACGGCCAGTGCCTGCGTCTGGACGCCGGCCAGCGGTTCGGCCCGAAGTGAGGTCCTGATGCCGGAAATCTCCCAAGACGCGGAACACCGGGGCAAGGTCGCCCTCATCACCGGCGGCGGCCGGGGCTTCGGCAAGGCGTTCGGTGAGGCCCTGTCCGGCCTCGGCGCGCATGTCGTGCTCGCCGACCTCGACGGCGACGCCGCGACCGGGGCCGCCGCCGAACTCACCGCGAAGGGCCTGGGCGCGACCGGGGTCACCTGCGACGTCGCCGACGAGGACGCGGTCGGCGCGGTAGTGAGCGCGATCGTCGAACGCCACGGCGGACTGGACATCCTGGTGAACAACGCGGGCCTGCACGCCGCCTACAACAGGCCGTTCACCGAACTGGGCCTGGCCAAGGTCCGGCGAGTCCTCGACGTCAACGTCATGGGCACCGTCATCTGCACGCTCGCGGCCCAGCAGGCCATGCGGGGCCGGCCCGGAGCCTCGATCGTCAACATCTCGTCGTCGGCGGCCTACGCGAACCGCAGCATCTACGGAGTGTCCAAGCTGGCCGTGCGCGGCCTGACGGTCTCCTTCGCGCGCGAGTTCGCCGCCGACGGCATCCGGGTCAACGCGATAGCGCCCGGCCTGATCTTCACCGACGCCGTACGGGCTCAGCTGTCCGCCGCCGAGGCCGAACGCGTCCTGGGCGAGCAGATCCTGCGGCAGGAGGGCCGCGAACAGGACATCGTCGAGGCGCTGCTGTACCTGGTCTCGTCGAAGTCGTCCTTCGTCACCGGCGAGACGCTGCGCGTGACGGGCGGGTTCGCGCTCTCCGTCTAGCCCTCTTCACCCCTCAACACGGCTGTGGCCCCGCGACATTCGTCGCGGGGCCACAGCCGTTCCGGCCGTCCTACACGGTCACCGGTTCGTCGGCCGGCTTGTCGGCCAGCTCCTTCTCATCGTCCGTGATCGCTTTCAGCAGCACGTACGGTGTGGCGATCTTCCACACGGCATAGGCGACCGAGGGAATGATGTTCGCGAGAAGTCCGTTCCAGGCGAGCGGCCCGTCCTGGTTGAGGAAGATGAAGGCGCCCGGGATGAGCGTCACTCCCAGCACGACGCTCAGCCAGCCGTACCAGCGCGGGAAGAGCGGCTTCTCCCGGGTGTGGTCGATGAACGCGGCGTATCCGATCGACCAGACCTGGAGGACGAAGACGCAGGCGTTGCCCACGAACATCAGCCAGAAGATGTCGACCATCGCGGTCAGGACGTCGGCGGAGTGGGCCTCCGGACGGTAGGCCGCGGCGGCGAGGATCGCCAGCGGGAAGAAGAACCCCGCCGGGGCCATGATGCCCGTGGTGAGCTGGGTCATGGACAGCAGCCCCCAGCCGCCCTCGACCCGGCGCAGCTGCATGCTCGTCACGATGACGTACGGGTACTCGAACGGGATGAGCAGAACCATCAGGGCGACACAGGTGAGGATGCCCGTGCGATGGTCCTTGAGGAAGGCGACGACGTCCTCGGGGCTCTCCGTCGGGCTCATCGGCGGCGTGAGGTGACCCACGGCGAACGCGACGAGGAATCCCACGAAGAGGATCACGCCACACCACGCCGAAATTCTCTGGAGTCTTATGTAGAGGTCTTTCTTCATTGCGGCTCCCTTGTGTGCCGACCGGTTTCCACCGGTGTCTACCGACCGATCTCGTCCCAGCCGACGAGCCTGTCCATGAGCACGCTCGCGCTCGACAGGTAGTCGCCGTATCCGCTCCGGAAGAACAGCAGCGGGGTTTTCATCGACTCGACGCGCAGGTCCCGGACCCGCCCGACGACCAACAGGTGATCGCCGATCTCGACGACCTGTTCGACCGTGCAGTCGACCCACGCGATGATCCCGTCCAGCACGGGATTGCCCAGGTCCGACGCCTGCCATGGGACGCCTTCGAACCGTTGTCCGGCCGGCCCCGTCGCCAGTTGCCGGGACAGCCGTTCCTGGTTGCCCGCGAGCGCGTTGGCGCAGAAGCGGCCCGCGGCCCTGATCGTCCGCAGGGTCGCGGAGGAGCGGTCGGCCAGGAAGGACACCAGGGGCGGGTCCAGCGACACCGAGGTGAAGGTGCCGACGACCATTCCGTGCGGCCGTTCCCCGGTGTCCGTGGTGGTGATCGCGACCACGCTCGTGGGGAAGTTGCCCAGGACGTCACGGAACCGGCGCCCGTCGATCGCGTGCGCGTCCACCGTCCGGGAGTGCGTCGCGCCCTCGCTCATATCAGGATGCGCATCGGTTCGGGCAGTTCGAGGCCCATCGCGGCCAGCGCGTTCGCGTGATACGCGGCTCCCGGCACATGGATCATGTGCTGGAGTCCGACGTGCGCGTCGCGCCAGTACCGCTGCATCGGGTTGCCCTTCCGGATCGCGTTGCCGCCGGAGCGGGCGAAGATCTCGTCCAGGGCGGCGACGGCCCGCCAGGCACAACGGACCTGGTTGCGCCGGACGTCGGCCCGGTCCTCCAGGCTGATCGGCTTGCCCGCCTCGACCTGGTCGTACAACCGGCTGATGCCGTCGAGGAGTTGCACCCGGGAGGCGGCGATCTCGGCCGCGGCCTCGCCCGCCGCGTAGAGGACGTACGGGTCGTCGCGCACCTGGACGCCGGTCACGGCGACCCGCTCCTTCTGCTGCGCCAGGTGCAGGGCGAGGGCGCCCTCGCAGATGCCGACGACGGCGGCGGTGATGCCGAGCGGGAACATCGAACTGAACGGCAGCTTGTAGAGGGTGTCGGTCAGCCCGACCGCCTCCGCCGCGGTGCCCTCCTGGACCATCTCCTGGCGGACCGTGCGGTACTCGGGGATGAACGCCTTGTCGACGACGACGTCCTTGCTGCCGGTGCCGGACAGGCCGACCACGTCCCAGGTGCCGTCGATGATCTCGTAGTCCTCGCGGGGCAGCACCACGTGCAGCACCGTGATGGGGCCCGCCGGCCTGCCCTTGCCGTCCCCGAGCAGCGCGCCGAGGAAGTCCCACCCGCAGTGGTCGCTCCCCGAGGAGAACGGCCAGCGACCGCTGAGGACATAGCCGCCGTCGACCGGGTCGGCGATGCCGTTGGGCATGTACGGCGAGGCGATCCAGGTGTCCGGGTCGTCGTTCCAGACCTCCTGCGCCAGCTTGGGGTTCATCTGGGCGAGCTCCCACGGGTGCACGCCGACCACACCGCACACCCAGCCCGCGGCACCGTCGTGCCTGGCGACCTCCATGACCGCCTCGGCGAACTCCCGGGGGTGGGCCTCGTAGCCGCCGTACGCCTTCGGCTGCAGCATCCTGATCACACCGGCCGAGCGGAGCAGTTCCACCGTCCGGTCGCTCAGTTTGCCGAGTGACTCGTTCTCGTCGGCGAGTGCGGCCAGTTCTGAACCCAGCTCCTCGACACGACCGACCACTTCATGCGTCACTCCGCACACCTCCTGGTGACTGATCCATCGCGTACGCCGCACGTCCCCTGCGGCGGGATGTCCTCAGTGTCGTGACGCCTCCCGGGGCCCGCTGAGCGCTTTCCGCTGACCGGGACAGGCCGGCTTCGCTCAGGTTCGCCTGGCGATGTCAGCGCCGGTCACCGCTTCGGACCTGTCTTTCTGCCGGGGGTCCGGGGGGTTGTCCCCCGGGAGAACGCAGCGCGGGTGACGCGGGGCCGCAGCGCGGCGGTGGAACGGCCCTTGAGGGCGGAGAACCACACGCCGGCGCCGTACGCGAGGTCGTCGAGGCGGCGGGCGACGCCGTAGCGGAGCGGGTCCAGTGAGTCGTCACCGCGCCGGTACTCAAGTGCGATGTCGGCCAAAGCGGCGACCGCCGCGGCCCGGCGCATCCGCCGGGACACCAGACAGCCGACGGCGGTGAGCGGCCACCAGTGCCGGGTGAGCAGCGCGGAGGTCTGCGTCAGGGTGGCGAGCGCGCCGTTTCCCGCGAGCGGCACGGCCAGCCGGTACGGATGCCGGGTGCCGTCGAACTTACGGCCGATGCGCAGGACGACGACCCCGAGGACGGCCCCCGCGACCGGTGCCGACCAGCGCCGTTGGGCGAGCAGCGCGGCGGCGAACGCCGCGCTCCAGGGCGCGAACACGGCCGGTGCGATGAACTCGGGGTGCCGCAGGGCGAGCGGATGCGCCCCCGTCCCGTACACGGCCTTGCGCAGGAACCAGTCGCCCACGCGCGCCCGGTGCTCGTGGGAGGCCCGGACTGCGGGCTCGTAACGCACCCGCAGCCCCGCCCGGACCAGCCGCCAGCACAGGTCGACGTCCTCCCCCACCCGCATCCCCTCGTCGAATCCGCGCCCGTCCCGCAGCGCGTCCACCCGCACCACCGCGCAGGCCGTGGGCGCCCAGGAGACGGGCGTGCCGGGCCGCACCGCGGCCGGGTGGGCGCCGAGGTCGAGGGAGGACCGGGTGTTCTCGTACCGCTCGATCCAGGTGGTGGCTCCACCGGTCAGACCGGTGATGCGGGGTACGGCCATGGCGACCCGGGGATCGGCGAAGTGCCGGAGCAGGGTCGGCACCGTGTCGGGGTCCAGCACGATGTCGGAGTCGGCAAGGACGGCGTACGGCGTGGTCACGTGGCGGAGCCCGGCGTTGCGCGCACCGGCGGGGCCGGCGTTCGTGTCCAGGGCGACCAGCCGGGCGCCGTGCCGGGCGGCGACGGCCGCCACGGCCGCCGGGCGCCGCGAGGCGTCGTCGACCACGATCACTGGAGGTCGCGTGCCGCCCGTACCGCCGGGCTCTCCTGCGCCGATGCTGCCCAGGAGCCGGTCCAGTTGACGTGGACGGTCGCGGACCGGGATCACTACCGTGTACCGGGGATCGGGCGGCAGCGGCAGTGAGCCGACGACGGGATGGGCCAGGCCGCGCTCGACCAGCCGGTCCGCGAGGAGGGCGCTCGCCGCGTCCCGTACGGGAACCGTCCGGCCGACGAGGAGTCCGCGGGCCCGTGGCGTCAGCCGCAGCAGCCGGGTGGGGAATCCGCCGACGAGCGCGCGGCCCCCGTCGACGACCCTGGTGTGCCGGTCGAAGGCGACGACCACGCCGGCTCCGACGGGAAGCGTCATCGGCGTACGGCCCCGGACGTGCGGGCCGGATCGGCGAGGCGGCCCCGGTCGTCGACCGTCCAGGCGCCGATCCGGCGGACCGTGGCCGACACCATCGCGTCGAGCGTCCGGCGGCCCTCCTCTGCGGAGGCCCCGGCGGGATCGCCGAGTACGCCGGAGGGCGAGACCGCGCGGACGCCGTGGGCCACGAGGTCCGGCAGGAGGTCGACCACGGGGCGCGTGTCGCCCGCGACGGCGGCGCCGAGCCGTACGCGCTCGGGGTCCAGGTGCAGCATGAGGGAGGTCTCCGTGCGGCCGGCGTGCGCGTCGCCGCCTGGTGTCCCGCAGCCGGTCCAGGCGATGTCGTGACCCTCGGCACGCAACAGGCCGAGGGCCGTGTCGAGGGTGGCGGTGTTGCCGCCGTGCCCGTTGACGAACACGACACGGCCCGCCCACAGGGCGAGGGAGCGCGTCAGTTCGACGACCACCGCGCACAGCGCCTCGTGGCCGATCGAGACGGTCCCCGGGAAGTGCGCGTGTTCGCCGCTGGCGCCGTAGGCCACCGGCGGCGCCACCCACGACCCGGGCAGGGCCTCCGCCGTGCGCTGTACGACGGCACGGGCGACGACGGTGTCGGTGTCGAGCGGCAGATGCGGACCGTGCTGCTCGGTGGACCCGACCGGGACGAGGACCGGCGCACCGGACGGTACGGCCGGCCAGACGGCGTCGGCCAGGACGCGCGCCGCCATGCTCAGGCGACCGGGGCGGGACCCGGCAGGTCGGCGCCCCCCAGGGTGAGGGGGAAGCCGGGCGGGATCACCAGGTCCTCGGGCGACAGATCGTGGACGGTGGAGTGGCCGAGGCCCAGGACCGCCGAGTCGAGGCCGCCGCGCAGGATGTCCAGCACGTTCTCCACGCCCGCCTGCCCGTTGGCGGCCAGGCCCCACAGGTAGGCGCGGCCGATCAGGACGGCACGGGCACCGAGGGCGAGGGCCTTCGCCACATCGCCGCCGCGCCGGATGCCGCCGTCCAGGAGGACCTCGACCTGGTCGCCGACCGCCTCCGCGACGGGGGCGAGCACCCGGATCGTGGCCGGGGTCGTGTCCAGGTTGTTCCCGCCGTGGTTGGACACGGACAGGGCCGACACCCCGGCGTCGACCGCCCGCCTGGCGTCGTCGACCCGCGTCACCCCCTTGAGCAGGAACGGGCCGCCCCACTCCGCACGCAGCCACTTGACGTCCTCCCAGGTGGGCGGCGCGGTCTGCATCCACTCGCCGTACGCGCCGAAGAAGGTGGGCGCCTCGCCGCCGGGTGCCCGCAGGTTGGGCACGGTGAGGTCGGGGACGCGGCCGGACCTGGCGTGCCGCCACAGCCACCCGGGCCGGGGCAGCACGTCGGGGGCGAACTTCAGCATGGTCCTGAGGTCGAGCTTCTCCGGGATCGCGGGGCTGCCCCAGTCGCGGCCGTGGGAGAACGACCAGTCCAGGGTGACGACGAGTGCCTTGGCGCCCGCCGCGCGGGCCCGGTCCATGCGCTGGACCATCGTGTCGCGCGTGCCGCTCCAGTACATCTGATAGAAGAAGTCCGGCTGGGCGTCGGCGACCTCCTCCACCGGCTTGCTCGCGAACGAGCTGAGGCCCATGATGACGCCCCGGTTCGCCGCGGCCCGGGCGACGGCCACCTCTCCGTCCGGGTCGACGGCCTGCACCCCGGTCGGCGAGATGAGCACGGGCAGCGCGGTGGGCACGCCCAGTACCGTCGTCGACAGGTCGCGCTGCGCGTGATGACCGACGACGCGCGGGGCGAAGCCCAGTTCGGCGAAGGCCGTGATGTTGTCGTCGATGGTGCGCCCGCGCTCGGAGCCCGCGACGAGGGCTCCGTAGACCGAGCCCGGCAGCCGCTTCCTGGCCCGGCGCTGTGCCTCGGCGACCGTCTCGAACCAGGGGTTCCTAGGCATGTGCCGCGTCCTTTCCGGTGGGCCTCAGGTCAAGCCCGGCCAGCGGGTGTTCGTCGCAGTCGCTCACCGGAGGCCCGACCGGTGGTGACCCGGCCGGTTCTCGACGGGTGAGGACGAGGTCCACCGTCGTCCTGCTCCCGCGGGAGTGGTCACCGGACGGCTTGGGCACCCCGGTTCCGTCCCGGCGGGCCAGCAGTTCCTCGCCGTGTCCCTGTACGCACTCGGGGTCGGGGCCGTCGAGCGGCAGCCCGGTGAAGAACTTCGCGGCCATGCAGCCGCCCTTGCAGGTGTCGTAGAAGGCACAGGAGGCGCAGGCTCCGCCGTGCTGCGGGGTCCGCAGCCTTCGGAACAGCTCCGAGTCGCGCCACACTCCCGAAAAGCCGTCCGGTTCACGGACGTTGCCGGCGAGGAACTCGTCGTGGATGGCGAACGGGCAGGCGTAGACGTCGCCGACCGGGTCGATCAGACAGACGACGCGTCCGGCACCGCACAGGTTGAGACCGGGCAACGCCTCGCCGTAGGCGGAGAGATGGAAGAAGGAGTCCCCGGTCAGCACGTTCTCGCCATGGGCCAACAGCCAGTCGTACAGCTCGCGTTGCTGCGCGGCCGTCGGATGCAGGTCGTCCCAGACGTCGGCGCCGCGTCCGGAGGGCCGCAGCCGGGTCAGGCGCAGTTGGGCGCCGAAGCGGTCGGCGAGCGCCTTGAAGGCGTCCAGCTGCGGGATGTTGTGCCGGGTGCAGACGACGGAGATCTTGAAGTTCCGCATTCCGGCGTCGGCGAGGTTCTCCAGGGCGCGCAGGGCCGTGGCGTACGAACCGGTCCCCCGCACCGCGTCGTTGACGTCGGCGGTCGCACCGTCGAGGGAGATCTGGACGTCCACGTAGTCGTTGCCGGCCAGCCGGGCGGCGGCGTCGGGGGTGATGCGGACGCCGTTGGTGGAGAACTTCACGCCCACGTGGTGTGCGGTGGCGTAGTCCAGGAGTTCCCAGAAGTCGGCGCGGACGGTCGGCTCGCCGCCGCCGATGTTGACGTAGAAGACCTGCATGGCCTCCAGCTCGTCGATGACGGCCTTGGCCTCCTCGGTGCTCAGCTCACGGGGGTCGCGCCTGCCGGAGCTGGACAGACAGTGGGCGCAGGCGAGGTTGCAGGCGTAGGTCAGCTCCCAGGTGAGGCAGATCGGCGCGTCGAGCCCGTGCTCGAACAGGTCGACCAGCCGTGACGGGGCAGCAGCGGGGGTGGTCATGGTGTCCTTCCGACGACCATCGACGACTGGACGAGGACCGCCAACGCCCGCCCGTAGCGCGGGAGTTCGTCCTCCCCGAGGCCCGCAGCCAAGCAGGCGGATCGGGCCGTGGGCGCCTGTGCGAGGGACTGGACGACGGCCAGCAGGCGACGGTCCTTGAGGAACGAGAGCTTGCGCGTCCCGAAGTGGTAGAGCAGCGCACCGAAGGGTTCCGGGCGCACGGAGACCTGAGGATGCAGGTCCCAGGCCCGGTCGAGGTCCACCGGGCGGCCTAGTAGACGCCGCACATGCCGTCGATGGAGACCTCTTCGACGAGGTCGTCCGCCTCGATCAGCGACTCCAGGGACTCCAGGGACTCTCCGGCAGGGGTCTGCCCGCCGTGGATCCCGGTGGCCGGGACGGACTGGGTGACGTGGATCTCGGTCATGCGACTCTCCCTGTACATCGCTCCCATCGGACATCCGGAGAATAATGGCACCGGGTGCCGAAAGTGAAGGGGCCGGGCACCACGAGAACTGCGAGGGACACAGGAGAAGGTCAACTCACCATGAACCAGGCGCAGATGACGCCCGACGTCATCGTCATAGGGGCCGGCGGCAGCGGCGCGGCGCTCGCGGCCCGGCTGTCCGAGGACCCCGACCGCACCGTGCTGGTACTGGAGTCCGGCCCTGTTCCCCGCCAACTCTCGGCGTTCCCGGCCGAGTTGCTGGACGCGCGGCTTGTGCCCGGCGCCCGGCCCGGCAGCCCTGCGGTGCGGCGGTACCCGGCGCACCTCACACCGCGGCGGCCGTACACGGTCGTCCGGGGACGCTTTCTCGGCGGCTCGACCACCGTCAACGGCGGGTACTTCGTCCGCGCCCGGCGCGAGGACTTCGACCGGTGGTCGGCGGCAGGCGGTGCCGCCTGGTCGTACGACGGTGTGCTGCCGTTCCTACGATCACTGGAAACCGATCTCGACCACGGCACCGACGCGTCGCACGGGGCGGCCGGCCCGATGCGGGTACGGCGCACCGACCTGCGGCACCCCGCCGCCGTCGCGTTCCGGGACGCGGCCCGCCACCTGGGTTTTCCGCCGGAGCCCGACAAGAACGCCGAGCAGGAGCCGGGATTCGGACCGGTCCCGTGCAACGTGGTCGACGGACTGCGCCTCAACACCGGCATCGGCTACCTGCTCCCCGCGCTCGACCGGCCCAACCTGACGGTTCGGGGCGGCAGTACGGTCCGGCGGATCGTCATCGAGCACGGCCGCGCGACCGGCGTGGTCGTCCAACGCGCCGGACACGACGGACACCGCGAACTCGTGAAGTGCGGTGAAGTCGTCCTGTGCGCCGGGGCGTTGCGCTCCCCGCAGCTGTTGCACCTCTCGGGCGTCGGACCGCGCGGCGACCTGGACCGTCTGGGCATCCCCGTGGTGCGGGACGCCCCCGCCGTCGGTGTCCGGTTCGGCGACCATCCCCAGGTCGTCCTGGAGTGGAGGCCCCGCGCGCCCCTCCCCGAACCGGTCGGCTCGTGGCTCGGCGGGGCCCTGCATCTGCCGTCGTCGGACGGTCGCCACCCCGGCGGCGACCTGGAGATACTCCAGTCGCTCGTCCCCCTGTCCGGACTGGTCGGCGGGACGGTGACCGTGCCCGGAGCGCCTCTCCCGTTCCTCGTGTCCGTCCAGTCGCCCTGCCTCGGGGGCCGCATGCGCATCCGGTCCGCCGACCCCGACGTACCCCCGAGCCTCGACTACAACTACCTACGGACCCCCGAGGACAGGCGCCGGATGCGCGAAGCGGTCCGCACGGCCGCCGCGCTGCTCGCCACCCCGGCCTTCGACAGAGTGTCCGCGGGTCGCGTCGAGCCGATCCCCGGGACACTGGACGAGGACCGGTCGCTCGACACGTGGATCGACGCCCGCCTCGGCACCTCCCACCACACGTGCGCGACGGTCCCCATGGGCACCGCCGTCGATCCGTACGGAAGGGTGCACGGCATACGTGGCCTCCGGGTCGCGGACACCTCGATCCTCCCGTCGGCCCCGCTGCGCGGCCCGGCGGCGACCGCCGTTCTCATCGGCGAGCTGATCGCGGACGCGATGCGCTCCGCAGGATAGGCAGTGGGTCCGGGCGAGCCTGTCGGACTCCGGCGCAGCACAGCGCCCCCCAAGGGACGCGAGGAACGGCGCGACCAGCCACGACAGCGCCGCACCGTACCGCCACCCCCTCACCGCGCACATGGGTCACGGGCCGGGGACGGCCCCGTCGAACCCAACGGCGAGCTGCCGCATCGTCTGATCCAGCAGCACGCCAAGACTCGCTTCCTCATCCACCAGCCAGTGCTCGTACGCGGCGATGCACGCGGCCAGGGCGGCGTGCCCCAGCAGCCGCGGCAGCAGGTCGGACACCGGACGGCCCATGCGCCGCGCGGCGAACTCCGTGACCAGCGCACGCCACGTCGTGTAGCGCACGGTCGAGTCCGCCTGGAGCGTCGGCACCCGCAGGATCAGCGTCATCCGTTGCCGGTGCCAGGGCACCACCGCCGGGTCGAAACGGTTGAACTCGACCACCGCGCCGCGCAGCGCGTCCATCATCGGGACGCTCGGATCGGTCGCCGCCAGCAGGTGTTCGAGCCGTACCAGCTGGTCCTCGAAGTCGCCCCACACGAGGTCGTTCTTGGACGCGAAGTAGCGGAAGAAGGTACGCCGGCCGATGCCCGCGCCGGCCGCGATGTCGTCGACCGTCGTCGCGTCGAAACCCTGCCGCGCGAACAGTTCGAACCCCAGGCGTTCGAGAGCGGCCCGCGAAGTCGCCCTCGGCCGGCCCGTACGGGGCGCCCCTTCCCGGACGTCACCGCCCGCCCCGTACTCCGCCGACCGCACCCCCGCCGCTCCGCCCGTCACGCTCTCCCGCCGTCCCGTGTCAGCAACCACACCGCACATCATGCATCGGCCGAGCCCCCGGACACCCAACCCGGCGGCACCGCGGGGAATCATCGCAGGCGAGCCGCTGTTGTCCCGCACAACAGCGGCTGTGCGAATTCCAGGCACGAATCCCGAGGAGGCCGGACGTGTACGGCGACCCAGCGACGATCCGCAGGATCCTGACCGAGCTCGGTGACACCTGGGCGGTCGTGGGCCTGTCGTCGAACCAGCAGCGGGCCGCGTACCGCGTGGCCGAGGTGCTCCAGCTCCACGGCAAGCGGATCGTCCCCGTCCACCCGAAGGCCGAGACGGTCCACGGAGAGCGGGGTTACGCCTCGCTGGCCGACATCCCCTTCGACGTCGACGTCGTCGATGTGTTCCTGAACAGCGGCCTCGCCGGCCAGGCCGCCGACGAGGCCGTCGCCATCGGCGCCAAGGCCGTCTGGTATCAGCTCGGGGTCATCGACGAAGCCGCGTACGACCGCACCCGTGCCGCCGGTCTCGACATGGTCATGGACCGCTGCCCGGCGATCGAGCTGCCCCGCCTCGGCTGACCCCCGAACCGTCCCGTTCCGGCCGGCTCACCGGGCCGGCCCGCCGGACCGCCCCCGCCGACGCAGCAGCAGAAGTCCGCCCGCGAGAGCGGTGATCCCGGTCGCGGCGGTCCAGGCGACGACGTCCGTCGTACCGGTCGCGGCAAGGTCCTCGGTCCTGCCGCCCCGGGCAGTCGCACCGGCCGACGGCGACGTGTCCGCTTCGCCGGCACCGGCGCCCGCCGCACTCTCCCCACTGGCGCCGGCACCGGGGCTGGAGCCAGTGCTCGGACTCCCGCTCGTCCTGGCCGCGTCTCGGGTGAACGCCAGTGTCCCGAAACCGAGTTGGTCGTATCCCCCGCTGTTGGGGCCGTAGTCGCCACCGCCGCCCTCGGGGGACGCCTGGGCGGCGATACGGGTCAGGTAGGCCGCGGACAGACCCCGGCGCTTGGTGTAGTGGTTGGCGATCATGGCCCAGATGGGGCGGGTCATCGCCGGGTCCACGGCGGCGGCGCCGGTCGCGGTCTCGCTGCCCGACCAGCCGTTCACCGCACCCTTCCTGCGGGTGTTCGCCGTGTACGGCACCTCGCCGCCCATGCTCCACTTGGCGACGTACTGGGCGCCCTTGAGGAAACGGCTGTCGTCGTAGCCGTACAGGTCGATGCCCTGGTTCCAGGCCATCTCGCAGACCGTGCCCATCAGGCCGACGCCGAGCAGTGCGTGTCCCTGGTCGCGGCCCGCCTCGACCCATTCGCCGAGCCCCTGGTCGTCGTACACGACCGGGATGGCGTTCTTGACGGAGCCCATGCCGGCGCCGTGCTTGAAGTAGTCGACGGCCCGGTCGACCTTCGCGCGGTCGTCGCACAGGATTCCGACGGCCAGGACGCAGGCGACGGCCGTGAGGTCCCAGTTGGCCCAGTAGTTGGTGATGACGGCGCCGTTGTGGTTCGTCAGGAAGTCCTCGCTGAGCGGACTGAAGACGTCCAGCATCATCTTCTGGAAGCGGGCGAGGTCGAAGTCGGCGTGGTCGCGCACGAGTTCGGCGGCGTTGGCGAACTGGTAGCCGTACAGGCCCGCCGCGAGGAACCGGTCGGCGGAACCCGCCACCTCGGTCAGCTTCGCCGACCAGGCGTTGAGGATCGCGACGGCGGTGTCCGCGTACGCGCTCTCACCGGTGACGTGCCCCCGCAGGGCGTTCTGGTAGGCCGCGTGGATGTCGTTGTAGAGGATCGCGTAGTTCTGCGGCGAGCCCGAGCCCCGGTAGACCGTGGCCTGCGGGTTGGCCGTCCAGCCGCTCTGCGCATGGCGGTTGGCGGTCAGCCGTGCGAAGCCCGCCGTGTACGGCGCCGCACCGGACCTCACCTTCTCCGCCATCCGTTCCAGATCCGTCCTGGTGTGCAGCATGCCCGGGTGGACGAGACCCGCGCCGGCCGCCGTGGCCCGCGGGGCGGCGAGGGTCGTACCGACGGTGACGGCGCCCGCCGTCGCGCCGGTGAACTTCAACATGCCGCGGCGGCTGATCCCTGTGTTCAAAGCTCCGGTCCTTGGCTCTGGGGGGTGAGTTGCTCTCGGAGTTGCGGAGGGGAGACGCGCGCCGGGTCCGCCGATAACGAAAAGTGCCGGTTGCCCAACCACGGCGGGCGGTCGACATAATGCTCGGGTGACTTTCGCCTCACCTCCCCCTGGCCCGCCGCCCAACTCCCCCTCCGCGCAACGGTTTCCGGTGGTGATCGTGGGCGCCGGACCCGCGGGGCTCACCGTCGGGAACATCCTGCGGGCAGCGGGCATCGACTGTGTGGTGCTGGAGACGGAGAGCCGGGAGTTCATCGAGCAGCACCCCCGGGCGGGGTTCATCGAGGAGTGGGCGGTACGCGCGCTCCAACAGCGGGGCCTGGCCGACACATTGCTGGAGCGGGCCGGTACGCACACGAAGTGCGAGTTCCGGTTCGACGGCCGACGCCATCGCTTCGAGTACGCCGAGTTGTCGGGGCACCGCCACTTCGCCTATCCCCAGCCGCTGTTGGTGACGGACCTGGTGCGCGAGTACGCCGACGTGCGCGGCGGAGACATCCGTTTCGGCGTGCGGGACGTGCTCGTCCACGACCTCGACACCGACCGGCCCGCGGTGTCCTTCGTATCGGCGGAGACCGGACAACGGGAGTATGTGCAGGGCGAGTTCATCGCCGGATGCGACGGCGCACGAGGGGTGACCCGTACGGCGATTCCGGCCGCGCACGCCCGCGTCGCGCGGCACGACTACGGCATCGGCTGGCTGGCCCTCCTCGCCGAGGCGCCGCCGTCGAACGACTGCGTGATGTTCGGCATCCACCCGCGCGGCTTCGCCGGACACATGGCCCGCGGCCCCGAGGTCACCCGCTACTACCTGGAATGCCCGCCCGGCGACGACCCGGAGAACTGGCCGGACGACCGGGTCTGGGCCGAACTCCGCGAACGGCTCAGCGCGTTGGGCGCTCCCCCGCTCAACGAGGGCCGCCTGATCGAGAAGCGCGTCCTCGACATGCACAACTACGTGGTCGAACCCATGCAGTTCGGGCGGCTGTTCCTGGCCGGCGACGCGGCCCATCTCACCGCGCCCATCGCCGCCAAGGGAATGAACCTCGCCCTGCACGACGCCTTCCTGCTCGGCGACGGGCTCGTCAGCTACCTCACGAAGGGCGACCCCGACGCCCTCAACGGCTACTCGAAGGCGTGTCTGCGGCGGGTCTGGCAGTACCAGGAGTTCTCCCTGTGGCTGTCCGACATCTACCACGGCGCGTCGTCGGGCGACCCGTTCCGCTCCGGTACGACCCTGGCCCGCCTCCGCCGCATCCTCAACTCCCCGGCAGCCGCAGCGGCGTTCGCCGACGTGTACATCGGCAAGGACGCCGACCACTGATTCGGGCAGCCGCCGACCTGTTCACATCGACCCGGGTGATGGAGAGGACGAGGCACGCCGACAGCCGTGGGCGGCCTCCCGGCCGGGCGTCTCAGCTCACCGGCGGGACCGACACCGACATCAGCATTTCCAGCGGCTCGGCGCCGTCATTGCCGTACGTGTGGGGGACGTTGGCCTCGAAGGTGGCACTCGCGCCCGCCGGGACTCGGTGTTCGACTCCGTCGACGGTGAGCGTCAGTTCGCCCGCCGTGACGTGGAGGATCTCGAACGTGCCCGCGGGGTGCGGGTCGGACGGGCTGCTGTCGCCGGGCATGAGGCGCCAGTCCCACAGTTCCAGCGGGCCCGGCGCCTCGGTGCCCGCGAGGAGCCGGTTGTAGCTGCCGGCGTCGGTGTGCCACAGCCGTACGGCCTGGTCGGCGGCGACGATACGGACCTTCGGGCCCTGTTCCTGGTCGAGCAGGGTGGTGATGCTGACGCCGAGCGCGTCACCGATCTTCACGACCGTGCCGAGGCTGGGGTTGGTGCGGGCCTGCTCGATCTGGATGAGCATCCCGCGGCTTACACCGGCACGGGCGGCGAGCGCCTCCAGGGTGAAGCCACGTTCGGCACGCCAGCGCTTCACGCTGCGCGCCAGCGACTGGGTCAGCAGGTCGAGGTCCGACAACGTTCCGTCCAAGTTCTCGTCCGACACTCTTGTCTTCAGCCTTGCCTTCGGCTTGTCTACGGCACCTCATCCTGCCGCACTATCCTGGGTACAGGATTATGGATGACAGAGTTCACTTCACTGCACTACCGTGTGGTGCACCGAACCGTTCACTCCACTGTACTGCGAGGCGCCCTCATGACCGCATTCTTCGCCCTGGTCACCAGCCTGCTCTGGGGGCTGGCCGACTTCGGCGGCGGCCTGCTGACCCGGCGCGTGTCCGCGTTGACAGTGGTGGTCGTCTCGCAGTCGATCGCGGCGGTCGTGCTCGGCACGATCGTGGTCCTGACCGGCGGCTGGAGCGAGGCAGGCCCGCGGCTGTGGTTCGCGGTCGCCGCGGGCGTCGCCGGACCGGTGGCACTGCTCTCCTTCTACAAGGCGCTCGCCCTGGGCCCGATGGGGGTCGTCTCCCCACTCGGCTCCCTCGGCGTCGCCGTCCCCATCAGCGTCGGCCTCTTCCTCGGCGAGCGTCCCGGGCTGCTCCAGTTCGCGGGGATCGCGGTCGCCGTCGTCGGGGTCGTGCTCGCGGGCGGACCGCAGCTCAGGGGCGCGCCCGTGCAACGGCGGGCGATCCTGCTCAGCCTGCTCGCGGCGTTCGGCTTCGGCACGGTGTTCGCCCTGATCGCGGAGGCGTCGACCACCCTCACCGGCCTGTTCCTCGCGCTCTTCGTGCAGCGCCTGACGAACGTGGCCGTCGGAAGCGCCGCACTGTACGTCTCGGTCCGGCGGGGCGGCACCGCCCTCCCGGCAGGCGGCTTCCCCTGGCGCCTGCTCCCCGCGCTCGGCTTCGTCGGCCTCGCCGATGTCGCCGCCAACGGCACCTACTCGGTCGCCGCCCAGCACGGCCCGGTCACCGTGGCCGCCGTACTCGCCTCGCTCTACCCGGTGGTCACCGCTCTGGCGGCACGCGGTTTCCTCAGCGAACGCCTGCGCGCGGTCCAGGCGGCGGGCGCCGGCCTGGCCCTGGTGGGCACGCTCCTGCTGGCGACGGGCTGAGCGGGCGGCCCAGGAAGGGGCGGGCACCCTTCCGGGACGCGGGAAACCGCGCGACCAGCCACGACGCACCCGCAGCGTCAAACACCACACCTCCCGCGGCGCGTCGGGCAGCGCTCACCGCGATCGCCGGATCAGGACTCGGCCCGGTCCCCGGCCCGTCCCAGCTCCGCCAGCCGCGCCACGGCCCCCTCGTCCAGCTCCGCCAACGCCCGCAGCTGGTCCGGGGTGGTCCCCTCCGGTATCGGCGTGGGAGCCGGTGTCCGCAGCGGTGGCCGCCAGCCCCCGGCCGCCGTCCAACGGCGTACGACCCTCGCGGGAGCCCCCGCCACCACCGCGTGGTCGGGCACCGTCCCGCGTACCACCGCACCGGCGGCCACCACCACGTTCCGCCCGATCCGCGCCCCCGGCAGGATCACCGCACCGGTGCCGATCCAGCACCCCGGGCCGATCTCCACCGGCTCCATACGCGGCCACTGCTTGCCGATGGGCTCGTGCGGATCGTCGTACGAATGATTGGTGGACGTCACGTACACATACGGCCCGAAGTAGCAGTCGCTGCCGATCGTGACCGTCGTGTCGGCGATGACATGGCTGCCGCGGCCGAGGACGACACCGTCGCCGATGCGCAGGATGGGGTCCGGCCCCATGTCGAGGTCGGGCATCAGCCCGGCCGTCAGGGTCACCTGCTCCCCGACGATGCAGTGCGATCCCAGCTCGATCCAGGGTTCACCGAAGACCGTGCCCAGCGGGAAGGCGAGCCGGGTGCCTGTTCCCATCGCCCGGAAGGCCAGCCGCCCGGGGTTCTCGGCCGTGACGGAACCCGTGCGCTGCACCCAGGCCCAGCCCGCGTGCACCGCGCGCTGCGCCAGCCGACGCCGCCATGACGAGAACGTGTTCTTGGGCTTGGGCACCCGCACACCGTACTCACGGCCGGGCGGACCCAGCATGCCGAGCACCTGTGATCTTCGCCCCACGGAGGTGGCGTACGGTCTGACGTACTCGAGGACCAGGAGGCGAGATGACGCACAAGGCGTTGATCACCGGCATCGGCGGCAGGGAACCGAAGGTGGACGGGGAGGCGTTCGTGGCGCCCACGTCCTCGGTGATCGGGGACGTGACCCTTCACGCGGGTGCGAGCGTCTGGTACGGCGCGGTGCTGCGCGGCGACGTCGAGCGGATCTCCGTCGGCGCCCGGAGCAACATCCAGGACAACTGCACACTGCACGCCGACCCCGGCTTCCCGGTGACCATCGGCGAGCGCGTCTCGGTGGGCCACAACGCGGTGGTGCACGGCGCGACGGTCGAGGACGACTGTCTGATCGGCATGGGCGCGACGGTCCTGAACGGCGCGGTGATCGGCACGGGCTCACTGGTGGCGGCCCAGGCTCTGGTGCCGCAGGGGATGGAGATCCCGCCGGGTTCGCTGGTGGCGGGGGTACCGGCGAAAGTACGCCGCGAACTGACGGCGGAGGAACGCCAGGGAGTGACCCTCAACGGCACGCACTACGCGGACCTGGCCAAGGCCCACAGGGAAATCTACGAGTAGAGCGGCTCGCCCGGGGGCGCGGGGAACTGCGCGACAGGCCACGGACACCCCGCGCCCGAGCCCGAAGTCACTCCATGGCCCCTACGGTCTCGACCTCGGCCTTCCGTGCGGCGGCCTTCGACTTGCGCTTGAGCACCAGCATCGACGTAAGACCGAACAGCACCGCCAGCACCAACCCCAGCCAGGAGAACCGCTTCAACCACGACTCGGCGACAATCCCGAGGTAGTAGATGACGGCGGTGGTCCCGCCCGCCCACACGATCCCCCCGAGCACGTTGGCGATCAGGAACTTCCAGTACGGCATCCGCAGCACACCCGCCAGCGGCCCCGCGAAGATCCTCAGCAGAGCGACGAACCGCCCGAAGAAGACGGCCCACATGCCCCACTTCTCGAACGACCGCTCCGCCGTCGCGATGTGCCCCTCGCCGAAGTGCCGGGGGAACTTCCCGCCGAGCCAGGCCAGCAGCGGCCGACCGCCCTTGCGGCCGATGGCGTAGCCGATGGAGTCACCGATGATCGCGCCGGCGCTCGCGCACGCGCCGAGGACGAACGGGTTGATCTCACCGTGCTGGGAGGCGAGCAGTGCGGCGGAGACCAGAATGATCTCTCCCGGCAGCGGAATGCCCAGACTCTCCAGCCCGATGACCAGTCCCACCAGCGCGTAGATACTGACCGCGGGGATCGTCTCCAGCCATTCCTGCACGTGCAACGCCGGTTCCTTCCGATCTCGCCGTACGCCCGGTACGTCTGTGTCCCCGGCGTGCGCCCGGCCCCGGGCGCACGCCAAAAGCCTACCGGGTCAGGGTGACACCGCCGTCCGCGCACGGGACACCCCCACACACACCCGGCGGGGAGATCAGAACCGTCGATGACTCGTGTCAGTCACCGGGGAAGGAACGCACCGACGACCCCTGTGACCGAACCGACCGCCTGCACCACCGTGACGACGGGCTGCGCCACGTTCAGCGGCTGCGGCGGCAGGGCCATCACCGGAGTGGGCGCGGACTGCTCGCTGCCGCCGTTGCCGCCGTCCGTGACGT
Organism: Streptomyces sp. NBC_01451; assembly: GCF_036227485.1. Lineage (NCBI taxonomy): Bacteria > Bacillati > Actinomycetota > Actinomycetes > Kitasatosporales > Streptomycetaceae > Streptomyces > Streptomyces sp. NBC_01451. Next base: position 8,364,988 of record NZ_CP109479.1, on the reverse strand, counting down.
ACCGGGTCTCAAACTGCTGCTCGGACGTGGCCTCGGGTGAGGGTGCGGGCGCGGGCGATCCTCCGGATCCGGAGGTCCCGGCCCCCGCATCGGGCGCGGGCCCCTGCTGCGAACCCTCCGGACCGCTCTCGCCCTTCTCCTCCGGCCTCCGGCCGGACTCCCCGCCCGTCGCCCCACCGCTCTCCTGCGGGTCGCTCCGCCTGGCGGAGTCGTCGGACGCGGACGGCTCGGAGGCGATCGTCCACATCTCCCCCGCCGATCCGGACCTCGTCCTGACCACCACGTCCGCGCCGGCGCGCAGCGAGACGGGCACGACGGCCAGTTGCTCGCGCCCCTCGGGCAGCAGTTCGCCCTGGACAGTGAGGTCGTAGCGAACGTCGTCGGCGTCGGACCCGACACACCCGGAGAGGACGACGTTTCCCTCGCCGGCGCGGGAGTCGAGGCACAGGCTGGGGTCGGCGAGGCTGCGCAGGAGGCCGTCGTACTCGTACGACCACTGCTGGGTCTCGGCGGACGAGCAGGTGGCCAGCCGGGTCCCGGCGCCGGCCACGACACGGCCGCCCCGGATGTCCAGGCACAGGCCGGTGGCGACGTGGCGCAGCCTGCCGCGTTCCGTCACGCCGGGATAGGCGGCAGGCGTGGCCGGCGGCGAACCCTCGGCCTGCGACGGGGAGGCCGACCCGTCGGCGGGGCTCGGGGAGTCCGTGTCCGGGGCGGCCGAGTAGCCGCTCGCCGTGCCCCAGGTGGCCGTCGGCACGGTGCTCTCGTCCGACCAGTTGCGGGCGCCGAGCACGCTCGCGAACAGCGCGAAGGACATGACACCGACTCCGACAGCCACCGCCCGCCTGCGTCTTCCCGGGAGGACGAACCGCTCGTCGGACAGCGGGAGATGGGCCATGAGCCGATGGCGGCCACCGGCCCGTCCGCCGCCCCGGCCGGCCGGGCCGCGGGGAGAGGCGCCCTGACCGCCGCGCCCCGGGCGGGAGTCGAGATAGCGGCGGGCTCCCCAGCCGAGCACCGCCTCGGCGAGGAGAGTCCCCAGTTCGCCTTCGAAATGGCCGAGTTGCTCGGCGGCGTGCCGGCAGTGGGGGCACACCAGCAGATGCTGCTCGACATCGGGAAGCAGGGCGCCGCCGCGCCGAATCGAGACGTCGAGGAGGCGGTTGTAGAAGCGGCATTCATTGGTCGGCGCGAGTTCGCGATGGGCACGTACACAGGTGGAGCGGAATTGCTCACGGGCCTGCTCCAGGGCTGCCGAAGCGCTTGTGGAGTCCACCCCCAGCAGACCGGCCGTTCCGGAAATGGGCTCGGCCTCGACCTCGGTGTGCCAGAGCAGACACTGGGCGGCTCTCGGCAGGGCGCGGAATGACCGCTCGGCCAGTAGCCGCCTTTCGGAAGTCCGGGCCCTCGCCGCGCGTAGACCACGTGCGCCAGTGGGTTTGCGAAGTTCCGGAAGCACCACCGAAATACCGTCTTCGGCGGACCACTCCCGGACCGTTTCCCTTACCGCCACGAGGAGTTGGGGCCGCAGCGCCTGATTCGACTCGCTGCGCTCCAGTCGGCCGAACACCCGGTGAAAGGCCGACGTGGCCGCCATGCCGGCGAGGTCCCCCTCGGCCGCGAGACAGATGGCCGCGTAGTCGTACGTCGACTGCCAGTGCCGCGCCAGGAGCAGTGCGACGGCGTACGCGCTCTCGCCCTCCACCCGCCCGCGCAGTTGCGCGGCGAGGTTCATGTCGGATTCGGCCGGGCTCGCGCCAGGGCGGGGAGGGTAGGGGGGACGTGGGGGGTGAGGGGATTGCACAGAACCAATTCCTTCCAAGCCGCAGGACGGCGCGAGCGAAATTGCACATCCACGGGAAAGAGGTGCTTGATTGGTGCGTACCTACGACTCGTCAGCTGTGGGACTTCGGGTCGACCGGCACGGAATCCCGAGCGGGAAAAGGGGTCTGACCTCCGCCCCCGCGCGAGTTGGCTCACACTCGCACACACGTCTCACCATAAACAAGCAGTGCGAGTGACCAAAGTTCAAAACGAAGAGAATTCAGATGTGTTACCGGCGGTATCCGTACCGGTATTCGAAAATGCACCCCGGCCGCCCGCCGAGTTGTGTGCACGAGCACCCGGATGGCACACACAATCTTCAACTTCCGGCCTCGCGGGGACGGTAGCGGGCGCACGCGCCGAGAGCACCCCCCGGCAGTGCCGGGCCGCGACAGCCGGACCCAACCGGCGCCAGCCCGGCAGGAGTTGGCCACCGACACCGGCCGCGCCGGCCGAAGACGGCCACCGGTAACCCGGGGCGCCCCGCCCTCGTCGGGTCGGGCACCGCACCCAGGACCACATGTTACCTGCGAGTAACCAACTCCGGCCGGATGCGGCCCGTCAACCGCCGTATCGTTACCGGCCATGTGGCCAGAACAGCAGCCGCCCGGGGGCGAGCAGAACCCGCAGGACCCGCAGCACGCGCAGGTCCCGCCGCACAATCCCTACCAGCAGCCGGGCTATCAGCAGCCGAACCCCTACCAGCAGCCCGGATACCAGCAGACCGGGTATCCGCAGCCCGGCCCCCACCTTCAGCCGGGGTGGGGCCCTCCGACGGCGACGGGCGCGCCGCAGTCACCGCAGGGCGGAGGCGGGAACGGAAACGGGAACCGGACGAAGATCACCGCCATCGTCGCGGCCACCGCGGTCGTGATCACGGCCGGGGTGACCGGTTTCCTCGTCCTGGGCGGTGACAAGGACAAGGAGGCGGGCTCCGACAACAAGGACAAGCAGTCGAGCGGGTCCGCGCCCGCCTCGACGCCCGGCCCGGCGTCCGCGGACCCGAGCGATTCGGCCTCCGCGTCCGCGTCGGCCTCGGACGACAACCCGCGCAACTCCGAGGCCGAACAGCCGACCGTCGCCGGCTGGAAGGTGGTCGTGAACCCGAAGTGGGGCACCGCCTTCGACGTACCGGCGGACTGGGAGGTGGAGACACCGGGCACGCTGATCGGCTTCGAGGAGGACGACGCCAAGGCCGGCGCCAAGCCGCTCATCACCATGTCGGCGCCCGCGTACTACAAGTCGAAGTGGTGCGTGTCGGACGACGACAAGGACGGCCGTACGTCGGACACCGCACTCGCGGCCGTGGGCACCAAGGGCGCGAGCGGCGCGAAGAACGCCGACGAGGTCGCCGTGAACCAGGTCCCCTGGTGGGTCTACGGCGGCTACACACAGCCGGACAAGAAGAGCCTCGTCCTCGACGAGAAGGCGACGCCTTACACCACGAAGTCCGGCATCAAGGGAAGCTACGCCCGGGCCCACTCGAAGAACACGCCCCGGACGGGCAAGTGCGCGAGCGACGGCAAGGCCATCACCTTCGGCTTCAAGAACTCGGCCGGCGACTACGTGGCGTGGAGCCTGTACGGCGCGACGGGTGTCCCCGCCGAGGTCTCCGAAAAGACGATCATGCAGATCCTGAGCACGGTTCGGCTGCACGGGGACCCGACGGGGGCGTGAGCGACCTGCGGGGCGAGGTACGGGGCGGTGTGTGGTGGGCGCCGGTGGCCGACAGGAGCCGGCGCTCGCTCAGGACCAGCTGAAATCGGCCGGTCCTGGTCCGGGCAGGTCGGAAATCGTTTGGCAAGCCGGCGGCGGCCCGCGATAGTCGCCCGGTGACCTCCGCCGAGTCCCCCACCGTGCGCCCCCGCCTCCCCTCCTGGGCCGGCCACAACTACAGGCTGCTGACCGCCGCTGCGGTCGTGACCAGCCTCGGCAGCAACGGGGCGACGATCGCCGCCGCGTTCGCCGTGCTGGAAGCGGGCGGCGACGCCGGCGACGTCGGACTGGTGGCCGCGGCACGGACGTTGCCGCTGGTGCTCTTCCTGCTGATCGGCGGTGTGATCGCCGACCGGCTCCCCCGGCATCATGTGATGGTCGCCGCCAACGCCCTCAACTGCCTTTCGCAGGCGGCGTTCGCGGTGCTCGTGCTGGCCGGGGAACCACAGCTGTGGCAGATGATGCTCCTGACGGCGCTCGGCGGCACCGGGCAGGCGTTCTTCGGCCCGGCCGCCGAGGGCATGCTGCTGTCCTCCGTGCAGGGCGACCAGGCCGCCCGCGCCTTCGCGGTGTTCCGCATGGCGATGCACAGCGCGGCACTCGGCGGCGCGGCTGTCGGCGGCGCGCTCGTCGCCGTCCTCGGCCCCGGCTGGGTCCTCGCGGTGGACGCGGTGGCGTTCGCGGTCGCCGGGGCACTGCGCTCCTTCCTCGACGTGAGTCACATCCCGGCGCGCCGGCCCGGCGGCGGAATGCTCGCCGATCTGCGGGAGGGCTGGCGGGAGTTCTCGGGACGGTCCTGGCTGTGGGCGATCGTCGTCCAGTTCGCCGTCGCCAACGCGGTGATCGGCGCTGCCCAGTCGGTCTACGGCCCGCTCGTGGCCCGCGACAGCCTCGGCGGGGCCGGGCCGTGGGGTCTGGCGCTGGCCGCGTTCGGGGGCGGCACGGTCGCCGGGGCCGTGCTGATGACGCGCTGGAAACCACGCCGGCTGCTGCTCGCCGGCACACTCTGTGTGTTCCCGCTGGCCCTCCCGGCCGCCGCGCTCGCCGTACCGGTGCCGGTGACCGTGCTGTGCGCGGTGATGTTCGCGACCGGCGTGACGCAGGAGGTGTTCGGGGTGAGCTGGATGACCGCGCTGCATCAGGAGATCCCCGAGGACAAGCTCTCCCGCGTCTCCGCCTACGACTGGTTCGGCTCGGTCGCGATGCTCCCGCTCGCCATGGCACTCGCGGGCCCGGCGGAACACACCTTCGGCCGCACACCCGCCCTGTGGGGCTGCGCGGCCCTGATCGTGGTGGTGACGGCGGGTGCCCTGTCCGTACGGGACGTACGAAACCTCACCCGGACCACGCAGGAGGTCACCCGGGACGCGGCCCAGGAGGCTTCGGTGAAAGGCGAGTTGGAGAGCACCGGCGGCTGACGGTCGTTCTGCCGCCCGCTCCCAGCGGGCCTCAGCCGATACCGAACCCTCCCTGCGGCGGCACCGGCGACGGCACCGCCTCCTCGTCCCGGACAGGTGCCGCGTCCCCGATGAAGTCCCGTAGCGCGGCCCCGTGTTCGAGGCGGGCCGGGAAGGCGTCGGAGGCGACGCGCCGGGACAGGGCGGGCGGGTCCAGGGGGCGGTGCGAGGCGACGAGCACCGCGTTGCCGAAGCGGCGGCCCCGCAGGACGCCGGGTTCGGCGATCAGCGCCAGTTCCTCGAACACCGTTGAGAAGGTGGCGAGTTGGGAACGCAGAAAGGCGAAGGGCGCCGAGTCCGCCAGATTGGCGAGGTAGACGCCGTCGCCGCGCAGCACCCGTCCGGCCTCCTCGGCGTACGTCAGGGACGTCAGGTGCGCCGGAACGCGTGAGCCGCCGAACACGTCGGCGACGAGCACATCGGCGCAGGCGTCGGGGGCGGCTTCGAGCCAGGCGCGGGCGTCGGCCGCGTGCAGGGCGATGCCCGCGTCGGCGGGGAGCGGCAGATGCTCCACGACCAGGTCGAGCAGCCCGCGATCCGCCTCGACTACGTCCTGCCGGGACCCGGGCCGGGTCACGGCGACGTACCGGGGCAGGGTGAGCGCACCCCCACCGAGGTGCAGCACGTCCAGCGCCCGCCCCGGCTCGGCGACGACGTCCAGCACATGCCCGAGCCGACGCGCGTACTCGAACTCCAGATGCGTCGGCTCGTCCAGATCGACGTACGACTGAGGCGCCCCGTCGACCGTGAGCAGCCAGGCGCGCTCACGGTCGACGTCGGGCATCAGCTTGGCGAACCCGTGATCGACGGCACGGGCGACGGGTATCGACTCGGTCACCTCGTCATTGTGCCTGTGCCGAGGCGCCCGAAGGGGCGCGGGGAGCTGCGCGCCAAGCCACCGCCGGCCCGCAGCCCCCCGCACATCGGCCGCGCTCACACCACGGCTGTCACGGTCCCCGCCCCAACGGTCCGCCCACCCTCACGGATGGCGAAGCCGAGCCCGGGCTCCAGCGGCACCTCACGACCCAGCTCGACGGTCATCGTGACGGTCTCACCAGGCCGCGCGACAGCCATCTCACCGAGGTCCACATCACCCACGACGTCCGCCGTACGGATGTAGAACTGCGGCCGATACCCCGTCGAGACCGGCGTCGTGCGCCCGCCCTCACGCCCCGACAGCACGTAGACCTGCGCGGAGAACCGCCGGCTCGGCACCACACTGCCGGGCGCCGCGACGATGTGCCCGCGTCGGACCGCGTCCCGGGGCACCCCGCGCAGCAGCAGCGCCACACTGTCCCCGGCCTGCGCCTCCTCCATGGGTTTGCCGAAGGTCTCCACGCCGGTGACGACCGTGTCGACGTCCGCGCCCAGCACCTCGACCCGGTCACCCACGCGGACCGTGCCGCGCTCGACGGCACCCGTGACCACCGTCCCGCGGCCGGTGATGGTGAGCACGTTCTCCACCGGCAACAGGAACGGCGCGTCCACGTACCGCTCGGGCATGGGCACATAGGTGTCCACCGCGTCGAGCAGCGCGTCGATCGCCGCCGTCCAACGGGGTTCCCCCTCAAGGGCCTTGAGGCCGGACACCCGTACGACGGGTACCGCGTCGCCGCCGTAGCCGTGGGCGGTGAGCAGTTCGCGGACCTCCAGCTCCACGAGGTCCGTCAGCTCGTCGTCACCCGCGTCGGCCTTGTTCAGGGCGACGACGATGTGGTCGACGCCCACCTGCCGGGCCAGCAGGACGTGCTCGGCGGTCTGCGGCATGATCCCGTCGAGCGCGGAGACGACGAGGATCGCCCCGTCGAGCTGCGCGGCCCCGGTGACCATGTTCTTGACGTAGTCGGCGTGGCCCGGCATGTCCACGTGCGCGTAGTGCCGGGTGTCGGTCTCGTACTCCACGTGCGCGATGTTGATGGTGATGCCCCGCGCGGCCTCCTCCGGGGCGCGGTCGATCCGGTCGAACGGAACGAACGTGCCGGAGCCGCGCTCGGCGAGCACCTTGGTGATGGCGGCGGTCAGGGTGGTCTTGCCGTGGTCGACGTGGCCCATCGTGCCGATGTTGAGATGCGGTTTCGTGCGGACGTATGCCGTCTTGGACATGGCGGTACCTCGAAGCCTCTTCAGCGGTACTGAGTGAAGGCCCCGGCGCGGAGAACGCGGCCGGGACGGGGACCCCGAGGAAGTGCGCCGACCCTCCCCCTGCGGGGTCCGCCGGACGATCCGGGAAGGGTCAGCTTCGGGCGCCGTCGACGGCAGCCACGATGATCGGGACGGCAGCCTTCGGGGCATCCGCGACCGCGGATGCTGCGAGGAGGAAGGCGTACCGGAACATGAGGCCGATCATCGCCGACGCGTCAGCGCACGTCGAATGGTTTTCCGGGAGCGACGGCTCGGCGAGTCGGGGAATCGGCTCCACAGTGGCGCATGTCACGGCGTGGTGTTTCCGCAGGGTGTGGGGGCACGTGTCACCTGGCGCGCCGGGAGATCCCCCGGTTGTTCCACCGTTGGGACCAACCATACGGCGATCACACATACGTGTCGGTTAGTGTCGCCGAATGCTCGATGCCACCACCCGCTCTGGGGGCACCGCCACGGCCACTCCCCCGGCCATCGCCACGGAGCTCTCCCCGCTCTCCCCGGCCGTCATCGTCGTCGCCCCGCCGCGCGGCACCGCCGCGCGCTGCACGAGAGCACTGCTCTCGCCGTGGGCGCGGCTGTCGCTCCTGGTGCTGCTGCTCGGCGCGGCGGCGTCGTGCGTCCTGCTCTTCGAACCGCAACGGCTGCTCGCCGACGGCTGGCCGCCCCAGATCGGCGGGACCGTCGCGGCGGTGGTCTTCGGAGCCGCGTACGGGCTGTGCACCGTGGCGTTCGTGCCCCGCCCGCTGCTGAACCTCGCGGCGGGCGCGCTGTTCGGTTCCCAGCTGGGCCTCGCCGCCGCGCTCGCCGGCACCGTCCTGGGCGCCGGGGCCGCCTTCGTACTGGGCCGCGTGCTGGGCCAGGACGCGCTGCGCCCGCTGCTGCGCGCCCGCTGGCTCCAGGCCGCGGACGGCCAGCTCAGCCGGCACGGCTTCCGCTCGATGATGGCGGCCAGGCTGTTCCCCGGGGTGCCCTTCTGGGCCGCCAACTACTGCGCCGCCGTCTCCCGCATGGGCTGGCTGCCGTTCCTCCTCGCGACGGCCCTCGGGTCCGTCCCGAACACCGCCGCGTACGTCGTCGCCGGGGCCCGGGCCTCGTCGCCGACCTCCCCCGCCTTCCTGATCGCGATGGCCTTCATCGCCGTACCGGCCGTACTGGGCGCCGTGGTGGCCTGGCGCAAGCGTCACCACCTGCGCGGTCACTGATTCCGGCGGTTCCGGACCCGGAAGCCGTACAGGCGCGCGCTAAGAGGTGCCCTGGTACACGTCCAGCCGCCCGCACATCCCGAACTTCCCGCGTGCGGAAGGCTGTTCGGCCCGTACGACGGCCTCCGCGAGGTGGGACGCGTCGCCCCGTTCCAGCCGGTCGAGCTGGTCGCCCGTCGCCCTGGACGCCGCTTCGGCGCCGCGCCGCCAGCGCTCGCGCCAGTCGGCGAGCCGGGGCCGTACGAGAGCAGCCGCCGCCTCGTGAAAGGCGGCCAGCGCCTCCGGCCCCTCCGCGTCCCGCAGCGCCCGGTACCCCTCCAGGGCGAGGTCGCGCCGGGCCCTGGCGACCCGCTCCTGCTCGGCGACGGGCGCGTCGGGCGGGATCACGGTCGCCGCGGCGTACGTCTCCGGGTCGGTCAGGTACCGCGGCGGCAGCGTGAGCACGGCGTCCCCGGCCTCCGGCAGCCCGCTGTTCTGCATGAGGACGGTGATGCGCAGCTCGTCCTCGTTGACCAGCCGGTGGACGGTGCCCGGCGTGAACCAGGCGACCGTGCCGGGCGAGAGCGGCGTCACCTCGTACCCGGAGGTCGTGAGCGTCTGCACCGCGCCCCGCCCGCCCGTGACGACGTACGCCTCCGAACAGGTCAGATGCATATGGGGAGTTCCGCCGCAGACACCGTCGGCGGCGGGCCAGTCGTAGACGGAGAGACGCGAGACGGCGACGCCGCCCGGCAGACCGGCGAAGGTCATCGCGTCGGCCCCGGGCTCACCACGGGTGCTCCTGCAGGTACTTGGCGACGCCCGCGCGCTCCCACTCACCGTCGGCGACGACGACCCGGTAACGGCGGGTGAGCGTGTCGCCGGGCGCCAGTTCCAGGTCGTCGTAGAAGGCCCAGGAGGGGGCGACGGCGGCGAACGGCTCGTTGCGCACGAACCAGTGGGCCGGGTGGGCGCCCGCACGCCCCAGGTGGTCGTTCTCGGGGGCGTGGGCGAAGACCAGCGTGGCGTGTCCGTCGGCGCCGTCGAACTCGCCGGAGTACGCCAGCCACGGTGCCTGCTCGCCCATCAGCTCGGGCCCCTCGGAGTCGGGGCCGAGAATGCGCCCGTCCCGGAAGGCGCGCGGGCCGCGCCAGAACAGGCCGGTGTAGCCCGCCGCCTCGCGCCCGGCGGTGGTGGGGCTGCCGAAGAGCAGCGGCTCGTCGCGCCGGTTGGTGATCGCGCTCGTCCAGGTCAGCGCCCAGGAACCCGCCGCCGGATCGACGTCGTGCACCTCGACCCGCCGCGACTCCTCCGCCCACAGCTCCCCGCTGTACGGGTGCCAGGTGAGCCGCTCCGCGATGACGGCCCGGCCCGCGTCCGCGGCGACCTCGTCGAAGCCGACATGGGCCATCGAGCCGACACGCTCGGGGAGGGCGAGATATCCCTCGCCGTGCACATAGGAGTTGCCGCCCCACAGGTTCGCCCCCGACAGGTGCGAGGCCGTCAGCTGAAGTCCCTTGTGCCAGCGGTGGTCGTTGGGCCGGTAGTCGGTGACAACGTTTCCGGCGAGCGTCCGGATCGGGTGCAGATACGGCTTCGGCGCCTCCCAGGCCGCCTCCGCCCCGTACACGTAGCTGAACAGCTCGACACCGGTGACGGGTTCGGTCACGGTGATGCGGTCGCCGTGCGCGTGGACGATGCGCAGGCCCTCGGACGTGGTCACGCGGACGCCTCCTCGGTAGCGGAACCAGTGCCGGATCCGGCGGCGGACCCAGTGTCGGATCCGGTGTCCGATCCTGTTGCGGAGCCGGACACATCGCCATCATCGCCGGTCACGGGAGCCCATCCGGGCGCCCCGCCGTGCAGCGCGGTGTAGTAGGGGTCGCCGGGGCCGATGTCGCCGGCCCTGACGGTCGTGTCCGTGAAGGCCGACTTGTACAGCGCGGTGATCAGCTCCAGGCTGGTACGTCCGTCCGCCCCGCTGCTGCGCGGCCGTTCCCCGGCGCGCATGCTCACCACCAGCTCGCGCAGCTGCGCGAGGTGCGAACTCGGCACGTCCGGCCCGAAGTCGCGCCAGGCGGCCAGCTCCGCCTCCGGCACGCCCGGCGCCGGGGTGATGGTCCAGTTGGCGTTGGAGTGCCCGTACAGATGGGTGAGTTCGACAGTGGCGCGCTCGCAGTCGATGCGGATACGGCTGACCTCGTCGGGGCTGAGCACACTGTTGACGACGGTCGCCAGCGCGCCGTTCGCGAACCGGACGAGCGCGGTGGAGACGTCCTCGGTCTCGACGTCGTGCACGAGCCGGCCGGCCATCCCCCGCACCTCGCTCCACGGCCCGAGCAGATCCAGCAGCAGATCCATCTGGTGGATGCCGTGTCCCATCGCGGGCCCGCCGCCCTCCGTCTCCCAGCGCCCGCGCCAGGGCACGGCGTAGTAGGCGGTGTCGCGGTACCAGGTGGTCTGGCAGTGCACGACGAGGGGCCGTCCCAGTGCCCCCTCGGCGAGCAGCCGCCGTACGTGGGTGGCGGCGGAGCCGAAGCGGTGCTGGAAGACGATCGAGGCGTACGGGCCGCCCTCGAGCCCCTCCTCCGTCTCGATGGCGTCGAAGTCGGCGAGCGTCGGCACCGGCGGCTTCTCGCACCACACCCAGGCCCCGGCGCGCAGCGCGGCCACGGTCTGCTCCCGGTGCAGGGTGGGCGGCGTACAGATGGTGACCAGGTCGGGGCGCTGTTCCCGGAGCATCTGCTCCAGATCGGTGTACGCGTGCGGAATCCCGCTCTCCGCGCAGAACGCCTTCACCGCGTCGGCGTTGATGTCGACGGCGGCGACGACCTCCGTCTCGCCCTCGTCGGCCAACTCGGCGAGCGCCGGCAGATGCGACCCGCGCCCGATGGCGCCCGCCCCGATGACGGCGGCCCGGATACGGCGGCCGGTGAGCGGCGGGAGGGGGGCGAGTGAGCTGAGGCCGGCAGGACCGGCGCCGGCGGGGGGCTGCCCCGGGACGGCGCGGGCGGTGTCGGGACTGGTTGCGGGTGTGGTCATGTGCGTGATCAGGACTCCATCGGACGCGGTGTCTGACGTGGGCCAACGCGTGATGACTCCGGACCTCCGGGGCAGCAAGCGCTTTCTCTTCGCTGGCAACGTATGTTCCGCCCAAGCGGCCGGTCAACACCACGACAAGGGTGTCCACCGGGTGGATGGCGCGGGGCGGCCGACAGGGGAACCCCGGCTTTGCCACCCCTTGACCCCGGCCCCTGTGCTCGGCCTGTCCCCGAGGGCCGCTAGGCTGCCCCCAACACACCTGATCTCCGCCACCCTTCGCTCCGCGCACGGCGGCCCGGTGTATCCGTCGGCCCTTCCACGATCAGCGCTTGGACCACGTAACTTCATGTCTTGGTTTGAATCCCTCATCCTCGGACTCGTCCAGGGGCTGACCGAGTTCCTCCCCGTTTCCTCCAGCGCGCATCTGCGCCTGACGGCCGCGTTCTCCGGCTGGAAGGACCCGGGTGCCGCCTTCACCGCGATCACCCAGCTGGGCACGGAAGCGGCGGTGCTGATCTACTTCCGCAAGGACGTGGGGCGGATCCTTTCGGCATGGTTCCGCTCGCTCACCAGCAAGGCGATGCGCAGCGACCACGACGCGCAGATGGGCTGGCTGGTGATCGTCGGCTCGATCCCGATCGGTCTGCTCGGGGTCACCCTCAAGGACCAGATCGAGGGTCCCTTCCGCGACCTTCGGATCACCGCGACGATGCTGATCGTGATGGGCATCGTCATCGGCGTCGCCGACCGCCTCGCGGCGCGCGACGAGACCGGCGGGAAGCACCGGGCGGCCAAGGAGCGCAAGGGCCTCAAGGACCTGAACGTACGGGACGGTCTGATCTACGGCGTCTGCCAGGCGATGGCGCTGGTCCCCGGCGTCTCCCGGTCCGGCGCGACCATCAGCGGCGGTCTGTTCATGGGCTACACCCGTGAGGCGGCGGCCCGTTACTCCTTCCTGCTGGCCATGCCGGCCGTGCTCGCCTCGGGTGTCTTCGAACTCAAGGACGCGTCGGAGGGCGGCCATGTCTCCTGGGGCCCGACGGCCTTCGCGACGGTGATCGCCTTCGCAGTCGGATACGCCGTGATCGCCTGGTTCATGAAGTTCATCTCGACCAAGTCGTTCATGCCGTTCGTCTACTACCGCATCGCCCTCGGCGTGGTGGTGATCGTGCTGGTCAGCATGGGTGCGCTGAGCCCCCACGCAGGCGAGTCCGGGTCCTGATCCCGGGCCGCACATGTAGCACCATCCGGCATTTCCCAGCGCCTGACTGCATCACCACGCCATGATCATCTCCCACTCGTCTCCCACCTGGGAGGCGGGACGCACTCCCCCTAGAGCGTGTGCGTCCGCAAAGCCGGGAGGGTGTGGAAGGGCCCGCACGGCTTGCCGTGCGGGCCCTTCCACACAGAGGGTAGAGCGGGTCGGCTGAGGTTCATGTCCGGCCCAGGCCGCGACCCTCGCCACGAGGAAACGCAGCCGCTCATCCACCGTGTCCCAGGAATCGCCGGTGAGGTCATCCAGCGCGGCGGCGGCCGTGAGGATGAGCCGGTCGAGGCGCGCTTCCATGTCCTCCCACGTGAACCGTACGGCCAGGAGCGCGTGTCAGCGGCATGTGAGCCGGGCGAGCTTGACCTCACCGCCCATCGAGAGATCCTGATCGGCCTCGGCGTCCCCGAAGACCGGATCCATCTCGACCGCGGACCGACCGGCACCTCTGCGACCTGCTGGAGGGGGGCTGGATCGCCGCCCGCCCGCCGTATCCCGTACCCCGTACCCCGGACATGGACCTGCTGCAGAAAGTTGAGGGACGGCCTTGGCCGACTCTGACGCCACCACCAGGACGGCACCCGACACGGTCAAGATCCTGATCGCCGGGGGATTCGGCGTCGGCAGGACCACCATGGTCGGCGCAGTCAGCTGGATCGTCCCGCTGCGCACCGAGGAACCGCTGACCTCCGCGGGCATGCACGTCGACGATCTCGACGGTATCGAGGAGAAGGCGGCCACCACGGTGGCGATGGACTTCGGCCGCATCACCATCAGCCAGGAACTGGTCCTGTACCTGTTCGGCACCCCGGGCCAGCAGCGCTTCTGGTTCATGTGGAACGGCCTGGCCATCGGTGCGCTCGGCGCGGTCGTCCTGATCGACGTCCGCCGTCCGGAGTCCGGCTTCGCCGCCATCGACTTCTTCGAACGCCGGGGCATCCCCTTCGTCGTCGGTGCCAACGGCTTCCACGGCGGCCGGCCCTACCCGGCCGGGGAGATCCGCGACTCCCTGGCCCTGCCGGACCATGTGAAGGTGCTGCTGTGCGACGCGCGTGAACGCGGTTCGTGCCGGGACGTGTTGATCGCGCAGATTGACCGGTTGATCGCCACCGAGTCGGGGTCGGACGGGAACGGCCGGCTCACTCGTCAGGGCCCGTGAGGGGTTCGTCGGACGGGGCGATGATCCGCGCCGTGAGGTCGGGCTCGTGCATCTCCGGGTCGAACGGGAACATCGGGCGGCGGATGCGGTGGTGGCCCAGGCGGGTCAGGTCCTGGTCGACGCCGCCCGGGGTGAGGGCCATCTTCCAGTCGGCGGCCATCGCGAAGAGCTCGGGCTCCAGGTAGCCGATCTTGACGACGACCAGATCGGCCTGACGGGGGCTCAGGTCAAGGTCGGTGAAGTCGTGTTCGTGGTGGAACGGCTTGCGCAGCCGGGTCAGGACCACGTGCACGCTGCCGACCTTCAGCACGACCTCCGTCCCTGCGTCCCGGTCGCCGTGCCGGATCGCGTGCACCACACCGGTGAGGGTGAGGGGTCCTGCGTGGCGGTCGTCGACCTCCGCGCCCGCGGTGACGGTGACCGTCGCCCCGACACCGGCCCGCTCGGCCGCGTCGACGGCGGCGGGGCCGGGCAGCGAGGCGTAGATCGCGACCGGGCCGGTGTCGTCCTTGAACTCCGGGCGGGACAGCAGGTGGTGGAGGCCCCACGTCACGTCTCCCGCGCCGCCCGCCGTGGGGTTGTCGCCCGTGTCGCTGACGAAGTAGGGGCGGGCGGCGGAGGCGAGGGCCGCGTCGAGACACTCGTCCAGGGTGCCGGTGGGGGCGACGAACGCGAAGTCGTGGCGTGCCTCCCAGAAGCCGCGGGCCAGGCGTTCGGCGCCCGCCGCGACGGTCGCCTCGTCCGGCCCGGTGACCACGACGGCCGCCCGGTTGCGCGCCTCGTCGGCCCAGGCGTAGCCGACCCAGATCGCCGCGTCCGTCACACCGTCGGCCGCCTCCACCTCGTCGACGGCCGCGTACACGCTCCTCGCGGGCTCGATCCGGGTCGAGGTCTGCTCGCCGGCCAACAGGACCGGCACCGGCACCCAGGCCTTGACCGGCCGGGGCGCGCCGCTCGTCAGGAGGTCGACGAGGTTACGGGCGGCGCGTTCCTTGGTGTCCATGGCGTCCTCGTGCGGGGCCATGCGGTAGCAGGTGATCAGGTCGCTGCCGTGGACGAGTTCGCGCGAGACGTTGCCGTGCAGGTCCATGGAGGTGGAGACGATGACGTCCGGGCCGATCACCTGACGTACACGAGCGAGGAGTTCGGCCTCGGCGTCGTCCACGCCCTCGACGGTCATCGCGCCGTGGATGTCGTACCAGAGGCCGTCGATCGGCCCCAACTCCCGCAGCCGGTCGAGGAGTTCGGCGGTCAGGTCGGCGTACGCCGACGCCGTCACCGTGCCGCCGGGAAGTGCCTTGCCGACCAGGGCGCCACGCCACTCGGCTGCGGTGCGCAGCTCGGTGCCCGGGTCCAGGAAGGGGTAGCGTGCGAGGACGTCCTGGCCGCGCCGCGGGTGGAAGGCGGGGGCCTCGGTGCGGGCGGGCGAGAAGGTCGACGACTCGATGCCGAGTCCGGCGATCGCGATCACGGGTCGGGGGACGGAGCTGCGGGGCTGCGGCATGGCCTCTCCGGGCTGTGCGATGGGCTGCGTGATGGGCTGCGTGATGGGCTGCGTGCGTCAGGGTTTCTGGTGGCCGATGACCCTCTGCAGGGCCTGCGCCAGGGCGCGTTGGAGCGCGAACTGCCCCGCGCCGACCAGGCCCGCGTCAGCGCCGAGGCTGGCCCGCTCGATCACCAGGTGCTCGGTCACCAACGGATGGCAGCCCTCGTAGAGCTGGCTGCGGACGGCGGCGACGAACGGCTCCAGGGTGGACAGGATGCCGCCGAGATACACGGCGTCGGGGTTGAAGAAGTTGACGTTGGCGGCGAGCACCTGGCCGAGGTAGCGGCCGGCCTGGCGGACCGCACGGGTCGCCTCGGGATCGGCGTCGGAGGCGAGGCGGACGACGTCCTCGGTGGAGGTGACCGGCAGGCCCCGCTCGCGCAGGATGCGGACCAGGGCCGCGCCCGAGGCGACCGTCTCCAGGCAGCCGGTGTTCCCGCAGGAGCAGGGGATGTCCTGGGCGGCCTCGACCCGGACGTGCGTGATCTCACCGGCCGCGCCGGTGGCGCCCCGGTAGAGGCGGCCGTCGGCGATGACGCCGGCGCCGATCGCGGTGCCCGTCTTGACCATGATCGACTGACGGCGGCCGACGGGCTGGACGGTGTGCTCGCCGACAGCCATGCAGTTGGCGTCGTTCTCGATGGCCGCGGGGACGCCGAAGCGGTCCTCCAGCCAGGCGCGCACGGGGAAGCGGTTCCAGCCGGGCATCCGGGACGGGAGCGTGACGACGCCCTGCTCGACGTCGACCGGGCCCGGCAGGGAGAGGCCGACGCCCCTCAGCAGCGGACGCCCGTGCTTGTCGGCGAGCGCCTCCAGCGTCTCGGCCAGGCCCGGCAGCGCCGCCTCCGGGCCGTCCGCCGTCGGGAACGGCACGGTGGAGACGTCGGTGAGCCCGCCGCCGGGCAGCACCACGCCCACGTGCGCGTGCCGGCCCCCGAGTTCGGCGGCCACCGCGAAGCCGTCGCTGCCGCCGAGCCGCAGCACCTTGCGCGGCCGTCCGCCGGCGGAGGCCACCGTGCCCTCCTCGGCGACCAGCCCGTGGTCGAGCAGCTGGCCCACCGTGAACGAGATCGTCGAGGGCGCGGAGCCGAGCAGCCCGGCCAGTTCCGTGCGGGTCGCCGCCTGTCCGGAGGCGAGGAGTTCGAGGACGCGCTCGGCCAGTGAGGAGAAGCCCGCTGCGTGACGCCGGGGCGGATGGCTTTTTTCGACCATGGGCGAAGTAATTTCCAATCTCGACGGCCAGGGCGTCGAGAGTAAGCCTCACGGGCACCCTGCGGAGTTTTTTCAGAACAGCAGTAACAGGCTTTTTACGGCAGCACGCCTGTTTCTTCGTCCCCACGAGTCGTTCACTGGGCTCACTTCGCCCTTCAGTCCTCTTGCCTTCGAGGAGAGCCATGTCCCCTGCTCGCACGAGACTCCTCACCGGAGCCGCCCTCAGCGCGGGCACACTGCTGCTCGCGGGCTGTTCCGGGTCCAGCGGTACGTCGTCCTCCGGGTCCCACGACTCGATCAACTACGCGCTGCCGGCCAATTTCACGCCGAACTGGATCCTGCCGATCGGTACGGCCGCGCACCTCAACACCAACAACATCTCCATCGCGAACACGCTGTGGGAACCGCTCATCGCCTACGACGGCTCCACCGGCACCATCGGCTGGAACAAGAAGGGCTCGGTGGCCACGGCCGCCGACTTCGCGGCCGACAACAAGAGCGTCACCATCACGCTGGGCGACCGGCACTGGAGCGACGGCGAGCCGATCACCTCCGCCGACGTGAAGTTCTGGTTCGACCTCATCAAGGCCAACAGGTCCGAGTGGGCGGGCTACAACCCGGGCAAGGCGCCGGACAACTGGACGTCCTTCAAGACCGTGGACGCCCGCCACTTCACGATCACCTTCGACAAGGCCTACAACCCGCAGTGGATGCTGGCCAACGAGCTGAGCGCCATCAACCCGCTCCCCCAGCACGTCTGGGACAAGCCCGGGGACGCCAAGCAGGACTGGACGTACCTGAACAACGCGGCGAAGAACATAGGCGGTTACGCCTCCAACGCCCTGTGGAAGACGACCAGCGGCCCCTACGACATCAAGTCCTTCTCGACGGCCGGCAAGGTCGTGCTCACCGCCAACAAGAAGTACGACGGCGGCGAGAAGCCCGGCATCCCCACGGTGAACCTGCTCCCCTTCACCACGGCGGACGCCGAGAAGAACGCGCTGCGGTCGGGGACCGTGGACTACGGCTACATCGAGGCGACCGACCTCGACCAGAAGGACAGCTTCACCGCCCAGGGCTACGAGGTGAAGCCGTGGTCCGGCTGGGCGATCACGTACATGCCGTACAACTTCAACAACCCGTCGATGGGCGCGGTGTTCAAGCAGCTGTACGCCCGTCAGGCCGTTCAGCGCTCCATCGACCAGACCACGTTGGCGAAAGTCGTCTTCAACGGCACGGCGGTGCCCGGCTACGGGCCGATCCCACAGGCCCAGACGTCCGACTTCGTGTCACCGACACAGAAGGCCAACCCGTACCCGTTCTCGACCTCGGCCGCCAAGTCCCTGCTGACCGGCCACGGTTGGACCGAGCAGGGCGGGGTCATGACCTGCTCCAGCGCGGGAACGAGCGCGTCGCAGTGCGGTGAAGGGGTGGCCAAGGGAACGAAGTTCCAGATGCAGGTGCTGTCGCAGTCGGGTTCGACGGTGACCGACAACATGATGAGCGCGATCCAGTCCTCGCTCGCGAAGACCGGCATCAAGTTCTCCATCAAGACCGCGCCCGTCAACTCGGTGCTGTCGCAGACCCCGCAGTGCACGGCGAGCCAGTCGATCTGCAAGTGGCAGCTGTCCTTCTTCGGCACGATGGGCAGCTGGTACTTCAACGCCTTCCCGACCGGTGACTCGCTCTTCCAGACCAAGGGCGGCTCGAACTTCGGCAACTACTCCAACACGGCGGTGGACCAGCTCATCTCCGCGTCCACGACGTCGAGTTCGAACCAGGCTGTCCAGGAGTACAGCGCGGCCCTCGCCAAGGATCTGCCGGTGATCTGGCTGCCGGAGCCCGACTACCAGATCTCGGTGATGAAGAAGGGCCTGGGCGGCTTCTCGCAGGACTCGCTCGCCAACTTCCACCCGGCGCAGTGGAAGTGGACCAGCTGAGTCATGGAGACTCTTCTCTACCTGGCCCGGCGGGTGCTCCAGTCCCTCGTGGTGATCCTCATCGTCACGGTCGTTGTCTTCTGCCTGCTGCACGCGCTGCCCGGGGGTCCCGCACGCGGGATCCTCGGGCCGCAGGCGACGGCCCAGCAGATCGCGTCGTTCAACCACGAACAGGAGCTGGACCGGTCGTTGCCCGTCCAGTACGTCCACTATCTCGGCACCCTGCTGCACGGTGACCTCGGCACGTCGTACACGCTCAACGAGGCGGTCTCCAAGCTGATCGAGCAACGGCTGCCGAAGACACTGGTGTTGACCGTGCTGTCCGCGCTGGCCGGGCTGCTTCTCGCGATTCCGCTCGGCATGTGGCAGGCGGTGCGGCGCAACAAGCCGGCCGACTACGTGATCACGACCTTGAGCTTCGTCGCGTACTCGACGCCCGTGTACTTCCTGGGGCTGATCCTGGTGCTCGTCTTCACACAGACCCTGCACTGGTTTCCCTCCCAGGCGCCCCAAGGGGACACGCTGGCCGACGTGTTCGCGGATCCGGTGGGGCTCGTACTGCCGGTCGTGACGGGCGCCGCGTCCATGGTGGCCGTCTTCAGCCGGTACATGCGGGCCTCGACGCTCGAGAACCTCTCCGAGGACTACGTCCGCACGGCACGGGCCGGTGGGGCGCGACAGGGGGCGATCCTCTTCCGGCATGTGTTCCGCAACTCGCTGACGCCGGTGATCGCGATGCTCGGGTACTACGTGCCGGTGCTGTTCGGTGGGGCGCTGGTCGTGGAGCAGCTCTTCAACTACCCCGGGATGGGGCTGCTGTTCTGGAGTGCGGCGCAGTCCTCCGACTATCCGGTGCTGCTGGGGTGCGTGCTGGTCATCTCCGTGGCGACGGTGGTGGGGACGTTGCTCGCGGACGTCGTCCAACGGATCGTCGATCCCCGAGTGAAGGCGGGCCCGGCATGACGGCCGTACTGCAGACCACGCCCACGGCGGAGCCGGTGGCCAACTACCGCCTGTCGCTGCGACGGTTCACGCGCAACAAGCTGGCCGTGGCCGGACTCGCCGTGGTCGTCCTCTTCCTTCTGTTCTGTTTCGTGGGCCCGCTCCTGTACTCCACCGACCAGACTCATACGGACCTCACGCAGGTCAACCTCGGTCCGGGCGGCTCCCATTGGCTCGGCACCGACGCAGTGGGCCACGACGAGCTCGGGCGGTTGATGTACGGCGGCAAGGTCTCGATGCTCGTCGGGCTGGCGGCCGGAGTCCTGGCCACCGTTATCGGCACGCTGTGGGGCGCCACGGCCGGGTACGCCGGCGGTTGGCTGGACGCGGTGATGATGCGGATCGTGGATGCCGGGATCGCCATCCCCGCGCTGTTCATCCTGCTGGTCGTCTCCGCCATCACGACCCCGGACACACTCGGCCTGATCATCGTGCTCGGGCTGGTGTCCTGGCTGGTGCCGTCGCGGCTCGTGCGGGCGGAGACGCTCACGCTCAAGAGCCGGGACTACGTGCTGACGCTGCGCGCGACCGGCGGCACCCACGGTCGGGCCATCCGGCGGCACATCCTGCCGAACTCGGTGTCGACGATCGTCGTCGCGGCCACCTTCCAGGTCGCCGACGCGATCCTGCTCGTCGCGTACGTGTCGTATCTCGGCCTGGGGGTCCAGCCGCCGAAGACCGACTGGGGCGGCATGCTGTCCGCCGGGCTGACGGCGGCGTACTCCGGGCGCTGGTGGCTGATCGTTCCGCCGGGTCTCGCGATCATCCTCGTCGTGTGCGCGTTCAACGCGATCGGCGACGGGCTGCGCGACGCCTTCGACGTGAGGGGCCGAGGGTGACGGAAACAGAGGGGACGAAGGTGGCGAACATCCTGGAGGTCGAGGATCTCGGGGTGACCTTCGGCACCGACACAGGTGACGTGCACGCCGTGCGTGAGGTGTCGTTGTACGTCCGGCCCGGCGAGACGCTGGCGCTGGTCGGCGAGTCCGGGTCCGGGAAGTCGACGGTGGCGCTCGCGGCGATGGGGCTGCTGCCGTCCAACGCCCGTGCGTCGGGGCGGATTTCCATCGACGGCACACAGGTCGTCGGGGCCGGTGAGGCCGAACTCTCCCGGCTGCGCGGCCGCACCGCGTCGATGGTGTTCCAGGAGCCGGCCACCGCGCTCGATCCGCTGACCCGGGTCGGTGCGCAGATCGCCGAGGTCGTACGCAATCACCGGCCCGTCTCCCGTGCCGCGGCCGCACGTGAAGCCGTCGAACTCCTGCGCAGGGTCGGCATTCCCGAGCCGGAGCGGCGGGCGTCGGCGTTTCCGTTCCAGCTGTCGGGCGGGCAGCGACAGCGGGTCGTCATCGCGATGGCGATCGCCAACTCACCGGGTCTGCTGATCGCGGACGAGCCGACGACCGCCCTCGACGTCACCGTGCAGGCCGAGATCCTGGATCTGCTCAGGGCGTTGGCGGCCGACTCCGGCACCGGCGTGCTGCTGGTGACGCACAACATGGGCGTGGTCGCCGACTTCGCCGACCGGGTCGCGGTGATGCTGAACGGTGAGGTCGTTGAGAGCGGGTCCGTGGAGCAGGTGCTGTTGCACCCCGAACACGACTACACGCAGCGATTGTTGGAGGCCGTTCCTCGGCTGACCGTTCAGGCGCCGGTGGTGAAGGCATCGGCCGAGGAGGCATCGGTGGTGGCGGACGTACCGCAGGAAGTGGCGGGTGAGCCAGGGGACGCGAAGGGAGGACCGCCGGCCCCGGAGGGGGATGCCGTGGTCGAACTCCGGGGCGTCTCCGTGCGGTTCGGGCGTGGACCGGGTGCCGTGCAGGCGCTTCAGGAGGTGTCGCTCACGGTGCGGCCCGGGGAGACGGTCGGACTGGTGGGCGAGTCGGGGTCCGGCAAGTCGACGGCGGCGAGGGTGGCGTTGGGCCTCGTCGCGCCGACCGGTGGCACCGTGTCCTTGTTCGGGCGGGAGCTCGGCCGGACCCGGGGCCGTGCGCGCCGGGCCCTGCTGTCCGGGGTCGGCGTGGTGCTCCAGGATCCGGTGGCCTCGCTGGATGCCCGGATGAGTGTCGGGGAGTGCGTGGCCGAGCCGTTGCGGATGCATCGCCGGGGCCTGTCGGCGGCCGAGCGGCGGGCGCTGGTCGCGGAGGTGCTGGAACGGGTGCGGCTGCCGAGGGAGTTGGCGCGGCGCGGGCCCCGTGAGCTGTCCGGCGGTCAGCGGCAGCGGGTCAGTCTCGCGCGGGCACTCGTCCTGGAACCGCGGCTGCTGGTCGCGGACGAGCCGACGAGTGCGCTGGACGTGAGTGTGCAGCGGACCGTGCTTGAAGTGATCGCGGAGTTGCAGGGCGAACTCGGGTTCGCGTGTCTGTTCGTGTCGCACGACCTCGCGGTGGTCCAGCAGTTCGCACAGCGGGTCGTCGTCATGCGGGCCGGACAGGTCGAGGAACAGGGGCCGACCATGACCACACTGCTGCGTCCGGAGACGGAGTACACACGCCGGCTCATCGCGGCCGTGCCCGTGCCGGACCCGGTCGTGCAGCGCCGCCGCCGGGAAACCCTGCGTACGGGGGTCACCGCGTGACGCGCTCTCCCGAGGTGGTCGCGGGCGTCGACATCGGCGGCACAACCACCCAAGTGGTGCTGTGCGCCGAGGACCTCGGCATCGGCGACCGCCTGGAGGTGCCCACCCCCGCGGACCGGGGCGGGACGGCGATGGTCGGCACCGCGCTGGAAGCCGTACGACAGTTGCTCGGGCGAACTCCCGGGCGGCTGCTCGGGGTCGGGGTCGGGGCGGCCGGGCTGGTGGACGTGCGGGCCGGGCGGATTCTGGTGGCCAGCGACTCCTTCCGGAACTGGGCCGGGTTCGAGGTGACGGCGACGGTCGAACGGGCACTGGGCGTACCGGCGTTCCTCGACAACGACGTCAACGCGTTCCTGCGCGGGGAGGCGGCGGCCGGTGCGGTCGCGGGTGAACCGTATGTGCTCGGCATGACGTTGGGCACCGGGGTCGGCGGGGCGCTGTGGCTGGAAGACGCCCTTTACGACGGTCCGCACGGGGCGGCCGGCGAGATCGGGCACGTGCCCGGCTTCGGTGACCTGCCGTGCACCTGCGGTGGGCGCGGCCATCTGGAGACACTGGCGTCGGGCCGCTCGATCGCCGCCCGGTACCGCGAGCGCACCGGCCGTGACCTGACAGCCCACGAGGTCGCCGACGCGGCGGCCCGGAGCGAGGCGGACGCGGTCGCCGTCTACGAGGCGGCGGGTGCGGGCGTGGCCCGGGCGCTGCTGATCACGGCGGGGCTGCTGGACGTCACGACCTGCGTGATCGGCGGGGGTGTCAGCCGGTCGTGGGCGCTGCTGGAGCCCGCCGTACGCCGGACGCTGACCGCCGAGCCGCCCGTCAGCGGACGTCCCCTGCACGTGCTGCCCGCGGCTCTCGGCGGGGACGCGGTGGCGGTCGGTGCGGCGGCCCGGGCGTGGGCGGAGCTGGGTGCGGTCGGGGCGGCGCGGGAGCGGGCGGGGGCATAGGCATCGCACGGCGTGCTCACAGATGAGCGGCTGAATCCACGATGAACGGCTCGACGAGAAATGACCCAGTCGGTCGTGTTGACCTGAGCGCCAGGGTGAGTACGGCTTGGACGTGCTTCTTTCCCTCGGCGCGTTTGCGGTCGTAGAACTTCCGCGAGTTCGGGTCGCGTCGGGCGCTGACCAGCGCGGAGGTATGAGGATCTCGGCAGCCCAGGCGCGCAGCCGTCGGCGCATGTCCTCCACCTGGCCGCCATTGATGCCGTATGCCTCCTACTCCCGGTCCGGCCAACGGTCGCCCGCCCTCAGCGCTTGGGCGAAGTAACGCGGATCGAACCCGGCGTCGTGCTCCAACGCCAACTCCAGCAGTTGCCCACCCGAGTACCGTCCGGAGGCGAGCGCGGCATGCACATCGAGGTAATCCCGTGGCGCCGCCCGTCCGAAGAGGGTGGTCACTTTGTTGGCCACGGCGTCATCGGCATGCAGGATTGGACCGATCTCCAACACGGCAGGCGGGTGAGCCCTCCAGTCGCACCCGAGCTCCACCTTCGCCGTGCGCCCCTGTCCATCAGCAACCGCGAACCGGGCGAACACTCCACCGGACTTCTCCACCTCAACGGTGAGGCCCGCCGCCCGGTAGGCCTCAGCCACCGCATCGACGGCCTCGGAGTAGGCCATCGGGTCAGCGATGTCCGTGAACAGGTCGACGTCGTCCGACAGCCGTTCCAGGAACCCACGCGCATGGAACGGCGTACCCGCCGGCCACTGTCCGCCCGTGACGTCATCGACGCCTGTGCGGAGGGCACCCGCCAGGAGCTCGCCCGCCACAGGCTCACCCCCTACCGATTGCACCAGTTGAGAGCCCCGGTGCCACGCCTGTCCCTGGACGTACGGCGCGGAAAGCGGCGCTACCCGCTCGACCTGGACCGGCTGCCGCCCGCCCAGGGGATCGCCCCACTGCGCCTGCCGAAAAACTCATCCGTCCTGGTGAGGGCTAGTGTAAGGGTGGTGTCGAGCGCGGGCGCTCGGGCGGGTGCTCTGGGCACCTGGTGAGTGCCCCGGCAGGATGATCTGCCGTGCTGCTGCGACTTGCCTACCTGTGTGTGGCGAACGTGTTCGCCCTGCTGCGCCTGCACGGTGAACTGCTCGTCCTCGGCGTGAAAGTGGCGGCGTCCACGGTCTGGGAGATCCTCATGGACGCCGGCATCCCGCCGACAGCCGAGCTGACGTCCAGTACCTGGGAGGACTCCTTGCGTTCCCAGGCCGATGCCCTGCCGGCAGGTGACTTCTTCGAGACCATCACTCTGTCCAGGACGCGGCTGTACGTGTTCACGGTGATCGGGGACGCCGGCCGGCGCACCCGGATCCTGGGCGCGACGACGCACCCGACCGCCTCCTGGGCGGCACAGTCCGCCAGGAACCTCGTCATTGACCTCGAGGACACCGGCTGCGAGGCCCGCTACGTGATCCGGGACCGGCACGGGAAGTTCCCCGAACTGTTCGACACGATCCTCGCCGATCCGGGGATCGAGGTCGTGCTCAGCGGCATCCGGATCCCCCGCATGAACTCCGTCATCGAGAGATGGGTGCAGACCTGCCGCCGTGAACTGCTGGACCGCACCCTGATCTGGAACCAGCACCATCTCCTGCACGCACTGCGGGAGTTCGAGCAGTTCAACAACGCGCACCGGCCGTACCAGGGCATCGCGAACACCTGCCCGCTGCACCCGCTCCCCGAACCGATCACCGATCACCGATCCGGACGAGATCGTCCGCCTCGACATACATCGAACCGACCGACTCGACGGCCTCCTTCACGAGTACCAGCATGCTGCGCGACCAGACCGGACGAGGGCTTATGAAGTTCATCTCGACCAAGTCGTTCATGCCGTTCGTCTACTACCGCATCGCCCTCGGCATCGTCATCATCGCCCTGGTGGCGACGGGCGCCCTGAGCCCGCACGCGGCGGAGTCCTCCGGCTGACCCCCGGACCACGCCCACGACGGAAGATCATCCGAGGGTGACCAACCACATACCGTACGAGTAGCCACCTGGTAGCGCAGTGTCAGTCCTTGCGCCTACGCTGGTGCGCATGTCCCCCGATTCCCTGGCCCCTGGTTCCGTGCGGTCTGCTGCTGCGTTGAACGAGCAGATCCGCGCGCTCTGGCTCCGCTCGGGCGGATCCCTCTCGGCCCAGGAGCGGGAGGAGTACGAGCTGTTGGTGGTCAAGTGGGCCGCGGCGATACGGGGCGAGATCATCGAGGCCGCCTGACCGCGAGACGGACACCAGGAGAGCGGGGCGCACGTCCCCTCCCCGCACCACTGACTCACACGTCTGACCCACGACCACACACCCTCTCCCCTCCGGCCTCCCGCCTCCCGCCTCCCGCCTCCCGCCACGCTGCGTCACCGCCCGCCGGACACCCGCAGCACCGCGCCCGTCGTGTACGAGGCCTCCGCGGACATCAACCAGGCGACGGCTGACGCGACTTCGCCGGGCAGCCCCGGCCTGCGGAGCGGAATCGTCGGGGCCATGCGTTCCGCCCGGTCCGGGTCGCCCATCGTCGCGTGCATCTCGGTGTCGATGACGCCCGGCGCCACCGCGTTGACGCGGACGCCGTCCGGACCGAGTTCCTTCGCCAGGCCCATGGTCAGCGCGTCGAGCGCCGCCTTGGTCGCCGCGTAGTGCACGTAGTCGCCCGGGCCGCCGAGGGTGGCAGCCGCCGAGGACACGTTCACGATCACGCCGGAACCCCGAGCCGTCATGGAACGCGCGGCCCGGCGCGAACACAGCAGCGTGCCCAGCAGATTGACGTCCACCACGCGACGCAGATCCACGGGATCCGCGTCGGCGAGCCTGCCCAACGGCCCGGTGACACCGGCGTTGTTCACCAGTCCCGTGACCGGCCCGAGCAGCTCCTCCACCGTGTCGAACAGCCGGTCCACGTCCGCCTCGACCGAGGTGTCGACCCGGACGGTCACACACCGCGCTCCGGCCTCCCGCACCCCCGCCGCGACCGACTCGGCGGCCCGCACGTCCCGCACGTACCCCACCGCGACGTCATGCCCGTCCGCCGCGAGCCGCAGACAGACCGCGGCACCGATCCCCCGACCACCACCCGTGACCACCGTGACCGACGACCCGCTCATGGTCGTACCTCCGTCTCCCACTGCTCCACACCCGACGGTCCGCCTCTCCCGCCCCTCTTCCGCCTCATCCACACCTTCTACGGTCGCAGGTGCGCGAGTACGTCCTCGTCGAGCGGGTACGGCCGCTCCACCGGCAACAGGCCGGCCGCGCGGCCCAGTTCACCCGCCCGGACGAGGCCGTGAACCTCGGCGGCGAGCGGCGTCACGTCCTCGATCCCGACGATCCACTCATCGGCGTACCGATCCGCCGCCTCCCCCGAGAGCCCGAGCTGCAAGGACCGGTAGGGCAACGGACCGAGCCGCAGATCGCGCTCCGGGTCCCACTGCACCCGCGCCACCGCCCGCCTCAACTGCCGCTTCCAGGCAACCTGGTCCTCGTGCAGCCCGGATACGTAGTGCGACAGACACGCGTTCCGCAGCGCCCAGAGGAATCCCTCCCGGCTGATCTCGACGGCCAGCACGGTCTCCTGCCCTTCCTTCGTGCCCCATCCGCAGCGGTACATCATCCAGGTGAAGGAGGGCTTGATCCATGTCATACGGCCTCTCTTCCACACCGCCGGAAACCGGCCGTCGCGTGCCGCCGGGAGCCCGATCCGCGGATCGTAGGCCTGATAGACGGTCAGAGTGGAGGCCGTATGAAGGGCGCGTACGCGGAACCTGGGTTCCTGGTCGTGGGAGACCTCGGGCAGATCGGCTCTCTGATCATTCACGCGACCAGCCTGGGAGTAGGACACGCCCGTCGGCCACCGAATATCCGCGCTTCCCTTGGCTGTGCCCCTCCCGTGCCCAACACTGAGCCGATGACGCAGCGTGTGGAGCTCGCGACCGTGCTGGACCGGCTCTCCCTCGACGGACTCGTCACCGCGTACGCGGTGGCCGTGGACGACGGCGACTGGGAGGCGTACCTGGAACTGTTCGCGCCGGACGGGCGGGCGGACTACCGCTCGGCGGGCGGCATCGAGGGGGACGCCCGGCAGGTCGCCGAGTGGCTCAGGCAGAACATGGAACTGTTTCCGATGCGGCAGCATCTGATCGTCAACCGCCGGGTCGGTTTCGGTCTCCTGGAGCAGGACACCGGCGACACGGCCCTCGTCCAGGCGGACTACGTCAACCCCATGCGCCTCGCGGACGGTGCCGGTGAAGGCGGGTCCACCGAACCCGACTTCGTGTGCGGCGGCCGGTACACCTTCGGTCTGATCCGCACGGAGGACGGCTGGCGGTTGCGCGAGGTGGTCGTACAGGAGAAGTGGCGACGCATGCCCGGCCACCGCCCGAGACAGGCCATCGACTGACCGCCGGTCCCCGCCCGCGGACCAGCCGCCGTACGCCGTACGAGGAATCCGCCGGGCCTGGCCGGAGTCCTGCTGGTCCGAGATCGTCCCCACCACGCACACTGGACCCACGTAAGGGTTGACCGACTGGGTAGTCGACCTGGTGATCCTGGGAAACCGACTGGTAGGAGGCGCCGTATGAAACTGCCCGGCCACTGGCTCGCCTCCCCGTGGCGGCGTTCCGTCGTCGCCGCGCTGGCCGGTGCCCTGCCGATGTTCGCCTTCCCCGCACCGGCCCTGTGGTGGTTCGCGTACGTCGCGCTCGTGCCCTGGATCCTGCTCGTCCGGTCCGCGCCGACCGGCAGACGGGCGGCGTACGACGGCTGGTTCGGTGGCCTCGGGTTCATGCTGGCCGTGCATCACTGGCTGCTGCCGAGCCTGCATGTGTTCACTGTCGTCATCGCCGCGCTGCTGGGCGCGCTCTGGGCGCCGTGGGGTGTCCTCGTACGCCGCTTCCTGGGAGGCAGCCCCTCCGCCGGCCGGATCACCGCCGGACTCGTCGTGCTGCCCTCGGGGTGGCTCATGGTCGAGTTGGTGCGCTCCTGGCAGGGGCTGGGCGGGCCCTGGGGCATGATCGGATCCAGCCAGTGGCAGGTGGCGCCGGCGCTGCGGCTGGCCTCGGTCGGCGGAGTGTGGCTGCTCAGCTTCCTGGTGGTGACCGTGAACGTCGCGGTCACCGTCCTGGTCGCGGTGCGCGCGTCCCGGGTCCCGGCCGTGGCCGGGCTCGTCGCGACCGCCGCCGTGACCTCCGCGGCCTGGGTGTGGTCACCGCGTCCGGAGGCGGACGGCCGGGTGCGGATCGCCGTCGTGCAGCCGGGCGTCGTCGACGGCGCCGACAGCCCCACGAAACGGTTCGCGCTGGAGGAGTCGCTCACCCGCCGGCTGGCCGGCCAGGACGTGGATCTGGTCGTCTGGGGCGAGAGCAGTGTCGGCTACGACCTCGCCGACCGCCCCGACCTGGCGAAGAGACTTGCCGCCCTCTCGCGCACGACCGGGACCGACATCCTCGTCAACGTCGACGCCAGGCGCTCCGACCGGCCCGGCATCTACAAGAGTTCGGTGCTCGTCGGCCCGGACGGCCCCACCGGTGACCGGTACGACAAGATGCGGCTGGTGCCCTTCGGTGAGTACATTCCGGCGCGTTCACTGCTGGGCTGGGCCACCTCGGTCGGCAAGGCCGCAGGCGAGGACCGCAAACGCGGCACCGAGCAGGTGGTGATGAACGTCGGGCACGGACTGCGCGTCGGCCCCATGGTCTGCTTCGAGTCCGCGTTCCCGGACATGAGCCGTCATCTCGCCCAGGACGGCGCCCAGGTACTGATCGCCCAGTCGTCGACCTCGTCGTTCCAGCACAGCTGGGCCCCCGAGCAGCACGCCTCGATCGCGGCCCTGCGAGCCGCCGAGACCGGCCGTCCCATGGTCCACGCCACACTGACCGGCGTCTCCGCCGTCTACGGCCCGAGCGGCGAGCGCGTCGGCTCCTGGCTCGGCACCGGTGCGAGCACCTCGGCGGTGTACGACGTACCGCTGGCCCGGGGTGTGACGGCGTACGTCCGCTTCGGCGACTGGACGGTGCACTCGGCCGTGCTCGTCATCGTCGTGCTGGGTGCCGTCGAGGGCCTGGGCCTGCTCAGGCGGCGCCGGTCCGCTCCTCCACCGCCCGTACCACCCGCTCGCACAGCTCATGGGTCGCCAGTGCGTCCCGGGCGCTGAGCACCTTGCCCGCGCGCACCGCGTCGAGGAAGGCGAGCACCGCCTGTTCGATGCCGCGCTGCCTCGCCACCGGCACCCAGTCGCCGCGCCGCCGTACGGTCGGCTGCCCCTTGTGGTCGATCACCTCGGCGAGGTTGATCACCTGACGCTTGGTGTCCTGCCCGGACACTTCGAGGATCTCCTCTGCGGAGCCGCTGAGCCGGTTCATCACCCCGAGCGCGGTGAAACCGTCCCCGGCGAGCTGGAGCACCACGTGGTGCAGAAGCCCGTCCACCGTGCGGGCGCGCACCGTCACGTCCTCGACCGGGCCCGGCACGAGGAAGCGGAGTGTGTCCACGACATGGATGAAGTCGTCGAGGATCATCGCGCGAGGCTCCTCGGGCAGCCCGATGCGGTTCTTCTGCATCAGGATCAGCTCGCGCGGGTGGTCGGCGCACTGGGTGTACCCGGGCGCGAAACGCCGGTTGAACCCGACGGCGAGCGAGACCCCGCGCTCCTCCGCCAGCCCCACCAGCCGCTCCGACTCGGCGAGTTCGTACGCCAGCGGCTTGTCCACATACGTCGGTACGCCCGCCTCCAGCAACCTGGCCACGATCTCCGGGTGCACGACGGTGGGCGCGTGCACGAACGCCGCGTCGAGACCCTGGTCGATCAGCTCGTCGAGGCCGGTGTGACGCTGCCCGGCCGGCAGGCGGAGGCCGTCGGCGACCCGGGCGAGTGTGGCGGGCGTCCGCGTGTGCAGATGCAGTTCGACGCCGGGCCGCGCGCCCAGTACCGGCAGATACGCCTTCTGCGCGATGTCACCGAGTCCGATGCAGCCGACCTTCACGGGGTCTCCTTCAGCGGTTGCCTGCCGGGGTCATGCCGGAAGCATAGGGCCGCCGAAGGTCTCGGCGGCCGGCCGGGCCCGCGGAAAACACGTGGTGGGGGCGGTCCCGGTGAGCGACCATGCCTCCATGACGACTCAGAGGCCGCGCAGTGAACCCGCCCAGAACGCCGACGAGCGCACCATGCTGGAGGGATGGCTGGACTACCACCGGCAGACCCTGGCGTGGAAGTGCGAGGGGCTGACCGACGCCCAGCTCAGGACCGCCTCGGTGGAACCGGCCGAGCTCTCCCTGCTGGGGCTCGTGCGGCACATGGCGGAAGTGGAGCGGAACTGGTTCCGCAAAGTACTGGTGGACGACGATCCGGGGCCGATCTACTACACCGAGGAGGACCGGGACGGCGAGTTCCATCTCACCGAGGCGGACACCTGGGACGAGGCGTACGGAACCTGGCAGGCCGAGATCGGGATCGCCCGGCACAACGCCGCCGGCTTCGGTCTCGACGACCTCTCCAAGGGCCGCAGCAGGCACAGCGACGAGCCGTTCAACCTGCGCTGGATCTACACGCACATGATCGAGGAGTACGCCCGCCACAACGGCCACGCCGACCTGATCCGCGAACGGCTCGACGGAACGACCGGCGACTGAGCCACGTCGGCGGAGGGTCGCGCGTCGGGGCGCCGACATCGTCAGCCGGGGCCCTCCCCCGCCCTCCGTAAGGGGCCGGAGATCACCCGTGTGGGGCATCCTCCGCTTGTCCGCGGCTGCGAAACCGGCCGGAACCAGCAGAGTTGCGCGGGTGCATCGAACGACGACCACCGCAACTCTTCTGGTCACCGTGGCTGTCACGGCCCTCTCCGGCTGCGTCACGGTCCAGCACCCGACCGCTCCCGGCCCGCTCCCGGCACCGGTCCAGCCGTCGGCGCCCCGTCCGGAAGGCCGGGCGGAACCGCAGATCGTGCAGGCGCCCGCCCGGGAGGCGTTGGAGCTCATCGGCCCCGACCGCGGGCCGGCCCAGGCCCCGCGGACCCCGCAGTCCGACGGTGAGCCGCACCGCCCGGCCGGAGCGGCTCCCGCGGCCCCACCGGCCGCCGCTCCGGCACCTCCGCCCCGCCGGACCAAGCCGAAGAAGCGCCCGCCGAAGCCGGAGCGCCGCCACACCCAGCCCCGCGTCGAACTACCCGAGGTGTCCCGCCCGGTTCACGAGAACACGGACGTGTGCGCCCTCGGCAGGAAGTACGGCGGCTGGGGGAAGGACAGCCCCCAGACGGTCATCTGCAAGGAGGCGTACGGGCATTGAGCGACAGAGGCCGCGGTCCACAGTCCGGACTGCGGCCTCAGGAGATCAGCGGAGATCAGCCTGCGTCGGGCCGATGCGGGACAAGGGCCACCGTGCGCCGACCTGCACGAGCCCCCCACAAAGACCTCCAGGAATTTCCAGGATCCCCCAGGCCCCGGCCCCCTAGGGCCGCTGTCTCGGTGGCCCCCAGGAATCCCCTCCCGGTCCCCCGGAGGAGTCCCCCTCCCCCAGCCGCAGTTCCAGTCGCCCGATGGCCGCCCTGACCCCGTCGCCGTAGCTGTCGTCGCCCAGGGCGTCGGCCGCGTCCCGGGCGCGACGGATGTGGGTGCGGGCGGCGTCGGGACGGTCCAGCTTGACGTAGTCGGCGGCGAGGTTCAGGTGCAGCGAGGGGTACAGGGCCCGCACCGCGAGCGCCCCCTCGTGCTGGACGACCTCCGCGACCCGCTCGTCCGACAGTTCCTGTGCCGCCGACAACGCCCTCAGGTCCCACGCCAGTTCGTCCGAGGGGTCGTCCTGCGTGTCGGCCATGTAGTGCGCCAGCGTGCAGCGGTGCAGCGGGTCGCCGGCCACGCCGATCTCCGCCCACAGCCCCAGGAAGCGCCCCCGCGCCTCCTCGCGGTCACCGCCGTGATGCAACATGACGGCCTGTCCGATCCGGGTCATCATGGCATCCGGTGCCACCTGTTCCTGACGCTCCGTCACCGCGCCCTCCGCCCTCGTCCGCTGTGCCCGCTGTCCCGCCCGACGCTAACCGCAGGCACTGACAATCCCGGTCAGGCCAGCCGGTACGGCACCGGACCGGCCCTGTGACCGGCGCGGGACGGCCCGGTGACGCGGCGCACCGCTCCCTGGTCGGCCCGGGCCGGGAATCAGTGCGGGCCGAGGCTCAGCCCAGGTCGGGAATCGTCCAGTCGACCGGCTCGTGCCCCTGTGCGGCCACCGCCTCGTTGATCTGTGTGAACGGGCGCGAGCCGAAGAACTTCTTCGCCGACAGCGGCGACGGGTGCGCCCCCTTGACCACCACGTGCCGCTCCTCGTCGATCAGCGGGAGCTTCTTCTGTGCGTAGTTGCCCCACAGGACGAAGACCGCCGGGTCGGGACGGTCGGCCACCGACCGGATCACGGCGTCCGTGAACCTCTCCCAGCCCTTGCCCTTGTGCGAGTTGGCCTCGCCGGAGCGGACCGTGAGCACCGCGTTGAGGAGCAGCACACCCTGTTCGGCCCACGGCATCAGATAGCCGTTGTCGGGGACGGGCGTACCCAGCTCCTCCTTCATCTCCTTGTAGATGTTGCGGAGCGAGGGCGGGGTCTTCACCCCGGGGCGGACCGAGAAGCACAGGCCGTGGCCCTGCCCCTCGCCGTGGTAGGGGTCCTGGCCGAGGATCAGGACCTTCACCTTGTCGTACGGCGTGGCCTCAAGGGCGGCGAACACCTCTTCGCGCGGAGGATAGACAGGACCTTTCGCCCGCTCCTCCTCGACGAACTCGGTCAGCTCCTTGAAGTAGGGCTGCTGCAGCTCGTCACCCAGGACGCCGCGCCAGGACTCGGGCAGCATGGCGATGTCGGTCACGTGAACTTCCTCCGATGTGCGGTGTGTTCCACTCACCGAAGAACCTACCGGCGCCCACTGACAACGGGTCACCGACAACGGATCCCGGGGCTCCCGGCGCCTTCCGCGCGCCTGCCGGGAGCGCCGTTCGCGGGCTCCGCTACCAGCTGGTCTTCCAGTACAGCTCCCACATCACCATCATGGTCGCCGGGTCGATGGACACCTCGGTGCCGCCGATGTCCTCGTTCGCCGCCACATGCTGCTTGCCCTGCCACAGGGGCAGCAGCCGGGCGTCGTCCAGGAGGATCTGCTGAGCCTCCTTGAACTCCTCGCCGACGGCCCCGCGGTCGCTCTCCCGGCGGGACTCGGGCAGCAGCTCACCGGTGATCTGGGGCGACGTGTACGGCGTACCGAGCGCGTTCTGCTCACCCACGAAGGGGGCGATGAAGTTGTCGGCGTCGGGGAAGTCGGGGAACCAGCCGCGGCCGAACACCGGGTACTCGCCCTTCTGGTAGCCCTCCACGTACGTCTTCCAGGGGCGGCTCTGGAGCGTGACGGTGAACAGGCCGGAGGAGTCCAGCTGCCGCTTCAGTTCCTCGAAGGCCGGCTTGGTCTGGGAGCCGTAGCGGTCGCTCGTGTACCAGAGGGTGAGCGGGACCCGCTCGGTGATGCCGTCCTCAAGGAGGATCTTCCTGGCCTTGGAGGAACTGGGATTGCCGAAGTTGTCGAAGAAGCCCGTGGTGTGGCCGACCAGACCCTTGGGGATCATGGAGTACAGCGGCTCGACGGTGTCCTTGTAGATGTTGTGGGCGAGCGCCTGACGGTCGACGACCTGGGCGATCGCCTTGCGGACCGACAGCTTGTTGGACCACGGGTCCTTGGGGTTGAACACCAGGTAACTGATCTCGGTGGTGGCGTTCTCGATGAGCTGGAGGCCCTCCTCCTTCTCGTTGTCCTCGATGTCGACGACGTCGGCGGCGCTGAGACCGCGGTAGACGACGTCGATGGACTTGTCCCGGAGGGCGTTCGCCACCGCCGACGAGTTCTGGAAGTAGCGGATGGTGACCGCGTCGTTCTGGAGGTCCGCGATGCCCTTGTAGTTGCTGTTCCTGACGAGTACGGCCCTGTCGCCCTCCTTGTAGGACTCCAGGGTGTACGGCCCCGAGCCGTTCACCTTGCCGTCCTGGCGGAGGGACTT
Organism: Streptomyces sp. NBC_01451; assembly: GCF_036227485.1. NCBI lineage: Bacteria > Bacillati > Actinomycetota > Actinomycetes > Kitasatosporales > Streptomycetaceae > Streptomyces > Streptomyces sp. NBC_01451. The sequence continues at coordinate 8,330,909 of NZ_CP109479.1, read as the reverse complement.
CGCGGGGTACTCCTCGGGGTCCACGATCGACATGGCGGGCGTGGAGAGCACGAAGGGGAAGGTCGCGTCGGCCTGGTTCAGGTGGAAGACGATTCCGCGGTCGCCCTTCACCTCGATCCGGTCGAGGCTGGTCAGCAGACCGGCGGGGCCGCCGTTGACGTTGATCGTCCTGATCCGGTCGATGGAGTACTTGACGGCCTTCGCGTCCAGTTCGTGTCCGTCCGAGAACTTCAGGCCCTCGCGCAGCTCGCAGCTGTACACCGTGCTCGAACTGTCGGTGAACTCGCAGCTCTTGGCGGCGTCGGGCTTGGGCTCGGACTCGCCCGTGTCGAAGTTGAGCAGGGTCTGGTGGACGTTGCGGAAGAGCTCCCACGAGTTGTCCCAGGAGGCAGCCGGATCCAGTGTGCTGGGTTCACTGGTCGTCCCCACCACGATCGGCTTCCCGTCGTTGGAGGAGTCGGAGGAGAAGACTCCGCATCCGGCGACCATGGATATGGACGCGGCTGTCGCCAGCTGCCGCAGGCCCCGGTTCCGGTTGAACACGTGCACGCTCCTCGATCTGCCATACCAAGCCAACGGTCGGCAGACCATACCGCAGTGCCCCACCGGGCGGTCCAGCTTCGCGGGAGGCCCGTTGATCAGCACGTATCGGACAGCACCGTCATCGGACTGTGTGACCTCGGACGTCGACACAGGAGCTTTTTCTGTCAGCCTGGGGCGCATGGGTTTGCGCCGGTCGACATGGAGACTTTCCGCCGCTCATCTTCCGGTGGATGTCGGAGTAGACATCAAATTCGCCGACATAGGGAGACGCGGGACAGGGTTCGGGAAAGCCGCGAGGCGGGGCGGGCGCCCCCTCATCGGGTGCCGCCCGCCCCGCCTCGCGCACAGGGTTCCCCGTACGTCAGCTGTTGCCGGCCTTGAGGAAGATGCCGCCGTCGACCACGAGCGTCTGGCCGGTGATCCAGTCGGCCTGGGCCGAGGTCAGGAAAGCGGCGGCGCCCCCGATGTCGGCGGGCACGCCGAGCCGGCCGAGCGGATAGGCGGCTGCGGCCTCCGCTTCCCGGCCCTCGTAGAGCGCCTGCGCGAACTTCGTCTTCACGACGGCCGGCGCGATCGAGTTGACCCGCACCAGGGGCGCGTACTCGTGCGCAAGTTGCAGCGTCAGGTTGTCCATCGCGGCCTTGCTGACGCCGTAGGCGCCGATGAACGGCGAGGCCGAGAGGCCGGCGACGGACGTGATGTTGACGATCGCGCCGCCGTTCTCCTTCTGCCAGGCGTGCCAGGTCTTCTGGGCGAAGCCGAGCGCCGAGACGACGTTGGTCTCGAAGACCTTGCGCGCCACGTTGAGGTCGAGGTCGGCGATCGGCCCGAACACCGGGTTCGTACCGGCGTTGTTGACCAGGAAGTCGACGCGCCCGAACGCCTCCAGGGTGCGTTCGACGGCGACGGCCTGGTGGGCCTCGTCGTGGGCCTTGCCCGCCACGCCGATGACCCGGTCGGCGCCGAGTGTCTCGACGGCTTCCTTGAGCGCGTCCTCGTTGCGTCCGGTGATGCACACCCGGTCACCGCGCGCGAGCAGCGCCTCGGCGATGCCGTAGCCGATGCCCCGGCTGGCGCCGGTGATGAGGGCGACCTTGCCCGAGAGTTCCACTGTCGTCATGTTCCTGTTCCCCGGTCCTAGTCGAGCGGTCCGCCGGCGACGTACAGCACCTGGCCGGAGACGAATCCGGCGGCCTCGCCCGTGAAGAAGGCGATCGCGTTGGAGATGTCGTCCGGGTTGCCCACGCGCTGCACGGGGATCTGGGTCGCGGCGGCGGCCTTGAAGTCCTCGAAGCCCATGCCGACGCGCTCGGCGGTGGCGGCGGTCATGTCGGTGGCGATGAAGCCGGGGGCGACGGCGTTCGCGGTGACGCCGAACTTGCCGAGTTCGAGGGCGAGGGTCTTGGTGAAGCCCTGGAGACCGGCCTTGGCGGACGAGTAGTTCACCTGGCCGCGGTTGCCCTGGGCGGAGGACGAGGAGAGGTTGACGATCCGGCCGAACTTGGCGTCCACCATGTACTTCTGGCAGGCCCGCGACATCAGGAAGGCGCCGCGCAGGTGCACGTTCATGACCGTGTCCCAGTCGGAGACGCTCATCTTGAAGAGCAGGTTGTCGCGCAGGACGCCCGCGTTGTTGACGAGGATCGTGGGCCCACCCAGTTCCTCGGCGATGCGCGTGACAGCGGCCTCGACCTGGGCCTCGTCGGAGACGTCGCAGCCGACGGCGATCGCCCTGCCACCGGCGGCGGTGATCTTCTCGACGGTGTCCTTGCAGGCGGCCTCGTCGAGGTCGATCACCGCGACGGCGCGGCCCTCCGCCGCCAGTCGTACGGCGGTCGCGGCGCCGATGCCGCGCGCACCGCCCGTGACCACGGCGACCCGCTGCTCAGTGGTGGACATTGCTGGTTCTCCTCGCCCTTGAAAAGCCTGCGGCCCACGGTACGCCCTCAGGTGAGCGACCGCTTAGTACCTTCAGTACACGTGACGCTAGAAGTCCTGGCACCCGGTGTCAACGGCATGCGGTACCGGTGTGAGCCATTACCTGACCAGCAGGGCGAGCAGCCGCTCCGCCTCGGCTCCCGGATCGGCGGTGAGGCCCGTGTGCACGGGCCCCGGCTGGACCACCGTCGAGCGCGGCGCGATCAGCCAGCGAAAGCGCCGCCCGGCATCGTCCAACGCGGCCTGGCCTGCGGCTTTCCCGCCCGCGCAGACCCCTTCGACGGCACGCAGCGCGGCTCGCACACCGGCCACGTCGGCCTCGGGGTCCAGCGCCCGCAGCTTGCCCTCGTCCAGGTGGGTACGCGCCGCGACGAAGGACTTGGCGCGGCAGTACACCAGGACACCGGCGTTGAAGCACTCGCCGCGCTCGATCCGCGGTACGACCCGCAGCAGCGCGTACTCGAAGACGTCCCGCTCGCTCACTTCTCCCCCTCGACGCCCTGGATTCCCTCAGCGCCCTTGATGCGCTCATGGATGACGGCGGCGCGCGCGAGGAGCGGCTCCGCGTAGGCCCGCCGGAGCGCGTCCGGCGAGTCGAAGCCGGGCTCGTCCGCGAGCCACGCGTCGGGGATCTCGGCGGTCACCTCGGCGAGCAGTTCCCCGGTGACCAGCGGCGCCAGTTCGGCGGCGGCCGAGGCGATGTCCGGGCCGAACGGCGCGAGCGCGTGCTCGGAGACGTCGTACGGCTTGGCGGCGGAGGTCCGGGCGCCGGGCCAGTTGTGGTGCCAGATCATGGTGGCGCCATGATCGATGAGCCACAACTCACCGTGCCACATCAGCAGGTTGGGGTTGCGCCAGGACCGGTCGACGTTGTTGACGAGCGCGTCGAACCACACCACCCGCCCGGCCTCCTCGGCGCTCACGTCGAAGGCGAGGGGGTCGAAGCCGATCGCCCCCGACAGGAAGTCCATGCCGAGGTTGGTGCCGCCGCTCGACCGCAGCAGCCCCTGCACCTCCTGGTCGGACTCGCCGAGGCCCAGCACCGGGTCCAGGGCGACCGTCACCAGCCCCGGCACCCGCAGTCCCAGCCGTCGGGCCAGTTCACCGCAGACGACCTCGGCGACGAGCGTCTTGCGGCCCTGTCCCGCGCCGGTGAACTTCATGACGTACGCCGCGAGATCGTCGGCCTCGACGAGCCCCGGCAGCGAACCGCCCTCACGCAGGGGCGTGATGTAGCGGGTTGCGGTGACTTCCTTGAGCATCGCCCCAGGTTACTGGGGCGTTCGCGGCCGGATGCCCGTACCGCCTGAACGGCGCGCACGCAGGGTTCGTATCTTCGTACGGATCAGGAAACGCCTGCGGAAGGAAACGTCAGCATGAGCAGCGCCTCGCTTCAGCCCGTATCGGGACCGGCTCGTCGTACGGTCATGGCGGCGGCCGGCGCGGCGGGGCTCGCCGTCGCGCTGACCGCATGCGGTTCGGACGACGACACGTCGGACTCCGCCACCGAGCAGGGCGCCGCCGCCGGCACCGCCCTCGCGAAGACCTCGGACATCCCCGAGGGCGGCGGCAAGATCTTCAAGGAACAGGGTGTGGTGGTCACGCAGCCGACGGCGGGCACCTACAAGGCGTTCTCGTCGAAGTGCACGCACGCGGGCTGCGCTGTGACGGGCATCACCAACGGCGTCATCACCTGTCCGTGCCACAACAGCGAGTTCTCGGTCGCGGACGGCAGCGTGAAGAAGGGCCCGGCGACCGAGGCGCTGGCCGCCGAGTCGATCACCGTGTCCGGGGACTCGATCACGCTCGCCTGACCCCCGGCCTCACGCACGCCCGGTGCGGCGGGGCCGCTTGAGACAGCCCAGCACCTCGTCGGTGGTCGCGACCGTGGCGACCAGCGCGAGGGTGTTGCGGATCATCGCGGGGGTGTAGTCGGAAGGCACCCCCGCGATGGCGTCCCCGGGCACGACGACGGTGTATCCGCGGTTCACGGCGTCGAACACGGTGTTGGGAATCGCGACGTTGGCCGAGACCCCGGTGACGATCAGCGTGCGGCAGCCCAGGTTGCGCAGCAGGGCATCGACGTCGGTGCCCTGGATCGGCGACAGACCGTGCAGCCGCCGTACGACGAAGTCCTCGTCGGCGACCTCGATCGGCGGGGCGACGCGCACCGCGCTGGTGCCCGCGAGCTGCTGGACGGGGAGCCGTTCGGCGGCCCGGAACAGCCGGGCGTTACGGTTCGCGCCCCGTCCGTCCGGGCGGCGTTCGGCGATCGCGTGAACGACCTGGACACCGGTCTCGTGCGCGGCGACGACCAACCTGGCGACCTGGGCGAGCGCCCCCGACGACCGCGCCTCCCTGGCGAGTTCGGGCAGGGCACTGTCCGGTCCGACGACGCCCTGCTGGCACTCGACGGTGAGCAGGACCGTGGTCGCGGGGTCGAGGAGTTCGCTGAGCTGTTCGTACGACGGCATGGCGCTCCCTGGTCACGGACCGTACGGGTGGGCGGGCGAGACTAACGTCCGTCGCGTGCGGGCGGAAGGCAGCCCATATTCTTTTCTGACGTAAGAGAACAAAAGGGGGATCGCATGACCGCCACTCAGCGCCGAGGCCGGAAGATCATGATGACGCCGGGCGAGCTGGACGAGTTCCTGGCGACCCAGCGCACCTGCCGGGTCGCCACCGTGTCGGCCGGAGGCGCTCCGCATGTGAGCACACTGTGGTTCGCCTGGGACGGCACCTCGATGTGGCTGTACTCGGTGGTCCGCAGCAAGCGCTGGACCGACCTGCGCCGCGATCCGCGGGTCGCGATCGTCGTCGACACGGGCGAGGAGTACGACGAACTGCGCGGCGTCGAGCTGTCCGGCACCGTCGAGTTCGTCGGCGAGTCACCGCGCGTCGGAGAACTGCGCGCCGAACTGGACGTCCCGGAAACCCTGTTCGCCCGCAAGAACTTCCGCCTGGACGAGATGCCCCACGACGGCAGACACGCCTGGATTCGCCTCACCCCGGAGAAGACCGTCTCCTGGGACTTCCGCAAACTACCGGCCCAGTAACGGACCTTCTCCGACCCGTCCGACACCACTCGGCCGGTCCGGCACCACTCAGCCCGTCCGACACCACTCAGCCCGTCCGGCGTTTGAGGACGAGGCCCCTTCAGGGCCGACAGCGGGGGCCTGGGGGCGCAGCCCCCAGGAACAGGACGGGACGGGTAGGGGCAGCGGGGGCGAAACCCTGGACGCGCACCCCCACACCCGCCAACCCGCGGAGCGCCCCTCACCCGACCCCCCGCCCCACCACCCGCAACGCCTCGACCGCCGCACGGATCGACGGCCGCCGGTCGGCATCCGCACGCCAGACCACGTACACATGCCGCCGCACACGCTGCCGCAGCGGAACGGTGACGACTCCGGCCGGCACCGGATCACGGCCCAGCAGCGGCACGATGCACACGCCGAGCCCCGCCGCGACCAGGGCCAGTTGCGTATGTGTCTCCGCCGCGCGATGCCCGATGCACGGCTCGACACCCTTGGAACGCAGCGTGAACATCAGCCACTCGTGGCAGAACTCCCCCTGCCCCCAAGTGATCCACTCGTCCTCGGCGAACTCCTCCAGGTCCACCTCGCTCCGGCCGGCGAGCCGATGAGCGACCGGCATCGCCACGTCCGCCGGGTCGTCGAGGATCGGCGCCTTGACCAGACCGTCGGGCAGCGGCATCGGCTTGTTGTACCAGTCGAGCACGACCGCCAGGTCGAGGTCCCCGCGCACGACCCCGGCGACCCCGGCCTCCGGTTCCAGCTCGCACGAGCGCAACCGCAACCCGGGATGCTCCGCGCGCAGCATCGCGAGCGCGGCGGGGAACAGTCCGCGCGCGGCGGTCGGGAAGGCCGAGAGCCGCAGTTCGCCCACCACCTGCCCACGCTGTGCCTCCAGGTCGGACTGGGCCAGCTCGACCTGGGAAAGGATGCGCGCGGCGTGGTCCGCGAGCAGCCGACCGGCGTCGGTGAGCCGCACTCCCCGCCCGTTCTTGGCGAGGAGCTGCTGCCCCACTTCGCGCTCCAGCTTGGACATCTGCTGCGAGACGGCCGACGTCGTCACATGCAGCCCGTCGGCGGCCCCGCTGACCGAGCCGTGCCGGGCGAGGGCGTCGAGGGTGCGCAGGCGCTCCAGGTTCAACATGTAAGCGATACTACGAGATAAGGCGAACACATGCTCGCTTGTGCTACGAGATCGACTCCGGGATCGTGGCACCCATGACCCGCCTCACCACCCCGAAGCCCACGACAGCGACACCGGCCCTCGCACCGACGGCCGCGCCCACGACCGCCCGGTCGATTCGCCGCCCGGCCCTCGACTGGCGCATCCGCTTCGGCGTGCTGTCCCTGATCTGGGGCTTCAGCTTTCTGCTGATCAAGGTCGGCACACAGGGGTTCGCGCCGTTCCAGGTCACCTTCGGCCGACTGCTGTTCGGTACGGCGGTCCTGGCGGCAGCGCTGGCGGTGAAGCGGCAGCGGCTGCCACGCGACGCGCGCACGTTGGCCCATCTCGCGGTGGCCGCGTTCCTGCTGAACGCGCTGCCGTTCTCGCTGTTCGCGTACGCGGAGCTGACGATCCCGTCCACACTCGCAGGCATCTGCAACGCGACCTCACCCCTGTGGGGCATGGCACTGTCCCTGGTCGCACTCTCGGAGGACCGTCCGACCCGGGTGCGGGTGGCCGGTCTCGGCCTGGGCTTCACAGGCGTACTGACCGTCCTCGGCGCCTGGCAGGGCTTCCACGGCCTGGACGTGACGGGCACGGCACTGGCGCTGCTGGCCTCGCTCAGCTATCCGATCGGCTGGATCTACGTCCGCCGCACACTGGCGGGCTCCAGCCATTCGCATCTGTCGCTCAGCGGCGCCCAACTGCTGCTGGCCACCCTCCAACTGGCCGTGGTCACACCGCTGTTCACCGGGATACCCGACAGCCTCCCCGTGGGGCCGCTGCTCGCGGTCGTCGCGCTGGGCGCACTGGGCACCGGCTTCGCGATGCTGCTTCAGTACGGCCTGGTCGCCGAGACGGGCCCGACGACCGCCCAGATGGTCACGTACTTCATCCCGGTCGTCGCCACGGCCGCTGGCGTCACCCTGCTCGGCGAGACCCTGACCTGGTCGACACCGGTGGGCGCGGTGGTGGTACTGGCCGGGGCCGCGCTCACCCAGGCCGGCCCTCGCCGACGCCGCACCGAACCCCGGACATAGCCGCACGCCGCGGGCGTTTCGGGGTGGGCCGGCTGCGGCTCCGTCATGGCTGGTCACGCCCCGCGCCAGAGCCCCGGACCGACACAGCCCCACGCGCCTTCGGGCCGCCATCGCCGGACCGCCTCAGACATGGGTCCGCGCCTGTGCCGGTCCCACCGCCGAGGCGATCGCGTCCGCCAGGGGACCCGTCTCCTCCGGGGTCAGCGTCGCGACGGTCACCCGGATACCGGACGGAGCGTCCATCCGGAAGCGTGCGCCGGGGGCGACGGCCCAACCGGCGTGCAGCAGCCGGGCGACCGCCCCGGTCTCGTCCGGGACGGGGATCCACACGTTCAGTCCGCTGCGCCCCCGGGCCACGACCCCGCGCTGCGCGAGCGCGTCGATCAGGGCGTCCCGGCGCCGACCGTAGGCCGAGGCCACCGCGCGGGGGTCCAGCGCCCCATCGGCCCACAGCCGCACGACGGCCCGTTGCAGCAGCCGACTGACCCAGCCCGGCCCGAGTCGCTGCCGGCCCAGGACCCGGTCGACGGTGACGGCGTCCCCGGTGAGGACGGCGAGGCGCAGATCGGGGCCGTACGCCTTGACCACCGAGCGGACGAACGCCCAGTGCCGGGTGGTCCCGGCCAGCGGATGGAGCGGCTGGTCGACGATGCGGTAGCCGTGGTCGTCCTCGATGAGCAGGGTCTCCGGATGTTCCCGGAGCACGGAACGCAGGGCACGCGCACGTGTGGCGCTCACCACGGCCCCGGTCGGGTTCTGCGCCCGGTCCGTGACGATCAGGGCCCGCGCCCCGGATGCCAGCGCCTGCCGTACGTCCTCGGCGAGCGGTCCCTCGTCGTCGACACCCACCGGGACCATCCGCAGCCCGAGGGCCGGCACGAGGTCCAGCAGCCCACCCCACCCGGGATCCTCGACGGCGACGGCGTCACCGGGCTTGAGGTGTACGGCGAGGACCCGCTCGATACCGTCCAGCGCACCGGAGGTGACGGCGAGGGGCCCGTCCGGGACACCGTCGGAGTCGAGGTCGGCGCGGGCGATGCGGGCCAACTCCGGTTCCACGGTGGCGTCTCCGTAGAGCACGGGATCCCGGTCGCCCTGCTCGCCCGCGGCCGTGAACGCCGCCGCCAGTGACGGCAGCAGCGCCGGGTCGGGGTTCCCCCGCGCCACGTCCCGGACACCGGACGGGACTTCCACCCTGATGTACTCGCGCCCGGTGGTGGCCGGCTTGGAGCGCACCCGGCTGCCGCGCCGCCCATGGGTTTCGATGACACCGCGTTCACGCAGCGTGCGATAGGCGGCGGCGACGGTGTTGGGATTCACCCCGAGCGTCGCCGCCAACTCCCGCATGGGTGGAAGCAGTTGCCCGGGTTCCAGCTCCCCGGCACCCACCGCGCGTTCGACGCTCGCGGAAATCTCTGCTGCACCCCGGCCTTTGATCGGATATTCTCCTAGCACAACACACATTATGCACTAGTGCAATATGGATCGCAAGGAGACCGCGATGCCGGGGACCGCGCAGGACGCACAAGACACGCACGACGCGCAGGACGACGTACAGCAAGCGACATCGGCGGCACCACAGGGAGACCACCCCTCACCCCCGCAGCCCGCCGGTGGCACCTACACACCGACCGACCGCACGGTCCCCACCCGCTCCGCCGAGCGGGCCTCGTACGACAAGGAGACGGTGCACGCGATCCTCGACGAGGGGTATGTGTGCCACCTCGGGTTCGTTCGTGACGGCGCGCCGGTCGTGCTGCCGACGCTGTACGCGCGGCTCGGCGAGCGCCTCTACGTGCACGGCTCGACGGGCTCGCGCCCGCTGCGGATGACGGGCCGGCCCGACCCCGGCCTGCCGGTCTGTGTGACGGTCACCCACGTGGACGCGCTGATCCTGGCCCGGTCCGCCTTCCACCACTCGATCAACTACCGCTCGGTGGTGGTCCACGGCACCGCCCACCAGGTGACGGACCCGGAAGAGAAGCGCCTGGCCCTGGACGTCCTGGTCGACAACGTCGTGGCCGGCCGCTCGGCCGACTCACGGCCCGCCAACACCAAGGAACTGGCCGCCACCGCCGTGATCCGCATCGACCTCGACGAGGTCTCCGCGAAGATGCGCACGGGCGGGGTGAACGACGAGCCCGAGGACCTCGCGCTCCCCCACTGGGCCGGCGTGGTCCCGCTGCGCAAGGGCTACGAAACCCCGGTCGCGGACGCCGAGCTGGCGCCCGGAACCCGGCTTCCCGACTATCTCAAGGCCCGTTGATCCCGATGCTGATCCACCCGTGGGACGCGTCGCGCGACGACGCGGAATGGCAACAGTGGCTGACCGGACATGACTTCGGCCAGCTGTCCGTCAACGGCCTGCCGGGCGAGGCGCCTCACGTCCAGCCGCTGCACTTCGCGTACGACGCCGAACGTGCCGAGGCGGTGACCCATCTGGCCCGCCCCAACCCGCTCTGGCCCGCGCTGGAGAGAAACCCGGTCGTCCTGCTCAGCGTGGTCGACGACTACACGTTCGTCCCCGGACCGTGGCAGGCCGCGCCGGACGGCCCGTCCGAGCACGGGACACCGACGAGCCTCTACGCGGCCGTCCAACTCCGCTGCACCGCCCACGTCGTGGACGATCCGGCGGAGAAGGCGGCCCTGCTCGGTCGTCAGGTGAGCCACTTCCAGCCGGAGGGCGGCTCGGCGCGAGTGGCTGCGGGCGAGGCGCCGTTCGGACCGATGCTCGCCGGCATCCGTGGCATCAGGCTCGAAGTGACCGACGTACGGGCCAAGTTCAAGTACGCCGAGAAGAAGCCGGCGGAGGTCCAGGACCGTATCGCGGCCGGGCTGGCCGCCCGGGGCGGGCCACGGGACGCGGCGGCTCTGGCGGTCCAGCGGCGCCGGCGGGGACTGTAGCCGGAGCGGACCTCACTGTCCGTCGACGCTCTGCTCATCGACAACCGGCGTATCCGTGTCCTGTTCGCCGGTGTTCATGTGCCCTGTGGACTGCGGGGCGTTGAGGCTGCCCAACAACGCCAGCAGCTCCGCGTTCCGGCTGCCGGGCTCGGCGTGGAAGACGACGAGGGTGAGGCCGTCCGAACCGCCGACGCCGAGCTTGTCGCAGTACAGGTCGATGTCGCCCACCTGTGGGTGGGTCATCCTGCTGACGCGTGCGCGCATGGGGAAGACGGAGTGGCGGCCCCAGAGCAACCGGAAGCGTTCACTGCGCAGGGACAGTTCTCCGACCAGCTCGACCAGCCGCGGATCGTCGATGTCCGCACCGGCCCGCGCGCGCAGGCTCGCGGCGACCCCCGCGGTCAAGTCCTCCCAGTCCCGGTGCCGTTGGCGTTCACCGGGGTCGAGAAACACGGTCCGGAGCAGGTTCACGCCAGGGACATGGTGCGGGGCCAGCGCGCTGTACAGCGCGTTCACCGCGACCACGTCCGCGTACCTGTTCTGCACATAGGCGGGGTTCGTGGTCCAGCCGTCGATGAGCTGCTGGATGCTGACCGGCACCGGTGCGGGCCTGGCGGCCCGCCTGCGCCGCACGGGCCGCCGCCCGGTTCCCACCAGGCCGATCAGATGACGGGTCGCGTCGGTGTCCAGACGCAGCACCCGGGCGAGCGCTTCGAGCACCTGCACGGACGGATTGCGGTCCCGCCCCTGTTCGAGCCGCAGGTAGTAGTCGGAGCTGATCCCGGCGAGCGTCGCGACCTCCTCGCGGCGCAGGCCGGGCACCCGGCGCAGCCCGCCGCCGCTGAGCCCGACGTCCTCGGGCCGCACCTGTTCCCTGCGGGCCCGCAGGAACTCCCCGAGCACGTTGTTGGCGTCCATGCCCACCACCGTAGAACGGGCGGCTCGGGATGTGGGTGTCCCTGTCGCTCCCAGGAACAGCGGGGTACTGCCACCCGCACACCGATCGCGTCAGAGTCGGCCCGGACCACAGACGACAACCGCGACGACGACACAGCGGTACGCGACGAAAGGCATCACCATGGCCGACACCGTCTCCGGCGGCACCCTCACCCCGGCCGAGGGCCTGACCCTGACCCGCATGGGCTACGGCACCATGCAACTGGCGGGACCCCACGTGTTCGGGCCGCCCAAGGACCCCGACGAGGCCGTGGCGGTGCTGCGCGAGGCCGTCGACCGGGGCATCACCCACATCGACACCAGCGACTTCTACGGGCCCACGGTCGTCAACGAACTCATCAGGAAGGCCCTCGCCCCCTACCCCGCGGATCTCCGCATCGTCACCAAGGTGGGCGCCCGCCGCGGCGCCGACGCCGGCTGGCTGCCCGCACTGGACCCCGAGAGCCTCAGGTCGGCTGTCCACGACAACCTCCGGCACCTCGGCGTGGACGTGCTCGACGTGGTGAACCTGCGCCTGGGCGCGGAGCTGACCGGCGGATCGGCGCCGCTCGGCGAGAAGTTCGAGGTTCTGGCCGAGCTCCGGAAAGAGGGCCTGATCCGGCACCTCGGGCTCAGCGCGGTCACCCCCGAGCAACTGACCGAGGCGCAGACCATCGCCCCGGTCGTCACCGTGCAGAACCTCTACAACCTGGCCAACCGCGGGGACGACGCGCTGGTCGAGCGGTGCGCGGCGGAGCACATCGCCTTCGCTCCCTTCTTCCCGCTCGGCGGCTTCACGCCGCTCCAGTCGCAGACCCTCACCGACGTCGCCGCCCGCCTCGGCGCCTCACCCCAGCAGGTCGCCCTGGCCTGGCTGCTCCAGCGCTCGCCGAGCATCGTCCTCATCCCCGGCACGTCCTCACGCGCACACCTGCGCGAGAACATCGCCGCCGCGGACCTGACACTGCCGGCGGACGCCATCGCGGAACTCGACACGATCGGCGACGCGGCGGACGCCTCGCAGGGCGACTGAGTCTCAGCCGAACACCCCTCCGGGCTCCACCCGCCGCTCCGCACCGGCACCCCGTGTCTCCGCCACCGCGAGCCCCACGACCGCGCCCAGCATCAACAGGGTGCCCGCGACGGTCGCCGCCGTCAGCCGCTCACCGAGCAGGGTGACGGCGAGAAGTGCCGCGCTCACCGGCTCCAGGAGCATGACCACGGAGACGGTCGCCGAGCGGACGACGGCCGCCCCGGCGAAGTACAGCCCGTACGCCAGGGCGGTCGGTACGGCGGCGACGTACGCCAGAAGCCCGACGAACCGCAGGTCGTCGCCGGTGTCCGGGAAGAGCCCCTCGGCGAGTCCGAAGGGCAGCAGGCAGAGCGTCGTGACGCCGAAGGCCCTGACGGACGTACCGAAGGCGTCCGTTCGGCCCTGACGTCCCCACCAGCGGGTGAGGAGGGCCATCACGGCGTACCCGGACGCGGACACCGTGGCCCACGCGACACCCGACGGCCGTACCTGGGCGCCGCCACTGCCCAGCACCAGCACCGTGAGCCCGGTGAGCGCCCCGGCGACGGCGACGATCCCGCCCGCCCCCAGCCGCTCGCCCATGGTCAGCCGGGCGCCCAGCGCGATGAGGACGGGCCCGGCGCCCAGCGTGACGACGGTGGCGACCGCGAGGCCGGTGGCCTGGACGGACGCGAAGTACGCGGTCTGGAACACGGCGAGCGAGAAACCGGTGGCACCGGCGCGCAGGGCCTTCCGCCGCCCCGGTTCGGGCACGACGGCCGTACGGCGGCGCAGCGACCGGGCGAGGAGCAGCAGTACGAAGCCGCCCGCGCAGCGCCAGAAGGAGAGGGCGACGGGACCCATGTCACTCACCCGGTAGACAAGGGAGGCGGCAGCGCCCGCGGTACCCCAGGCCACACCGGCGACGGTCAGGAAGATGAGGCCTCGCCCGATGGGCAGGCCGGAAACAGCGTTCGACACGAGAGTCACTCCGCAGACGCGCGGAGAGAGGCGGAAAGGCCGCCCACCGCGCGGAGGTTGACGAAAGGACCCGGGCCCTCAGGGCTCCACGGGGTCCTCGGACGTCGTCCGCGGGCAGCACCGTTCGGTCCGACGGCGATACGCCGGACATGTTCTCCGGAGAGCCCGCCTCAGGCGGCCGGAGGCGGAAGGACGAGTGCGTGCGCGTGCATGATCGCGACCCTACGCGGCGGTGCGGCGGTCCGCCACATCCTTTTCGGGTCCCCTGGCGACCGGCTCCGGGGACCCCTTGGCGGGCGCCGACGACTGCGCGATGAACGCGCCCGCCAGCACCACCGCGCCCCCGACGATCTGCGGCGCCGACAGGTGCTCGCCCAGCAGCACCCAGGCGAGCACGGTCGCGATGACCGCCTCCAGACACGCCACGACCCCGGCGACCTGCGGCGAGAGCCGCCGCACGGCGAGCACACCGGTGACGTAGGCGACGACCGTGGCGACCAGCACGAGCCAGCCCAGCAGCAGCCCGGCCGCGACAGGCCTGCCGTCCATGTGCGCGGTGCCCGCGAGCACGGACCAGTCCATGCGCCACGGACGCGCGACGACGGTCAGCACCAGGGCGCCGACCAGGAGGCCGTACGCGATGACACCGAGGGGGTCCGGCGCCTCGTCGCCCGCGTCGCTGCCCTGGTCGGACAGGACGAAGTAGCCGACCTGACAGCAGGCGGCGGCGAGCGCGAGCAGCAGTCCCACGGCGTCGAAACTCAGCCCGGACCACACCTCCACGACACAGGCCAGCCCGCCGACCGCGAGGACGACACCGAGCGCGGCGGCACGGGTCACGGGACGCCGCTGCACGAACCGCACCCAGCCGAGCACGAGGGCGGGCGCGAGGTACTCGACGAGCAGGGCGACCCCAACGGGGATGCGGGAGATCGCGGCGAAGTAGCAGGCCTGTACGCCGGCCACGGCGAGCAGGCCGAACCCGGCGAGCAGCGCGGGCCGCCGACGCACCAGCGCGCGGTGCCGCACGGCCAGGGGCAGCATCACGAGAGCGGCACCCGTGACGCGCAGCCACACCACATGGAGCGGATCCAGACCCGCCTCGATCAACGGCTTGGCCGCGACCCCGGACCCGCCGAACGCGACCGCCGACACCAGGGCGAGCCCGAGCCCGACGCCCCTGCCCCGACCGACCTCACCGCTCCCTGACGTACGCATCCGGCACATGATGGCAGGCGAAGACATGACCGTCACCCCCGATGACACCTGTCTCACCGACTGGACGGGCCCGCAGGGGTCTTCCGAGTCGGCGACCGCGCCTCAGCCGACGCCGTCGACGCCCCCGGCGTACTCCTCGTATCCCAGCGCCGTCATCAGTCCGGCCTGGAGCAGCCGTGCAGGCAGCTCCCCGACGTCGACTCCGCCCCGTCGCAGCACCTCGACGGCCCGGGACTGCGGATCCACCACGATCGCCGCGAGCAGATCGATCCCGCGGGCCCGTGCGGCACCGCGTCGCCCGGCCCGCTCGCACGCCTCCTCCAGCGCGCCCGCCGCGACCGGTGACCAGCCCGCCGTGTGCGCCGCCCCCGGCAGCACCGGCAGGGCCCCGGAGTCCTCGACCGAGCCCTGCCAGCGCAGCCCGTATCCGATGCTGCGCTGCACGAGATAGCCGAGCAGTCGCACGACCTGCGGATCTCCGCCCTCGAACACGGCGCGCACCTCGGGGTCGGACTCCAGGAGCGTGTGCAGCAGATGGGCCGTGTCGATCTGACGGTCCCCGTCCCGCAGCGCCCGTCTGCGCGCACCGGCGACCACCGCTGCCAGCTCGGCGGTGAGCCTGGCATCGTTGTCCACGCGGTTCGCACCGTGCTCAGTGGTCGACTGTCGGGGGATACGGGGTTGCACACCCTCACCCCATCAGTCCCGGCGAATCCGGTCATCCCCGCGACGCACCATTTCCGCGTCCCACGGAGGGTGGGCATCGCGCGCGGAATCTCCTCCTCAGGGAGGACATCACGCCGCTCCGACACGAAGCCGACGCAAGGGGCGCGCGCCCCCATTCCGCGCGCCCCGTGCGCAACCGGGGCACCCCCTCGCACGTCCCACACCAACATGGAGAGCAGGTGCTGGCTGGTGGCGCTGCCGGCCACGGACGGCAGACAGTACGTGTACCGCGTGTACGCCCCGGAGGACGCGCTGCTCGCCGACCTGTTCTGGGAGGCGTGGCACTGTCACGACGAAGGCCCCTTCCCGCGCGCGTGGGACCTGTTCGACGCGGCTGAGATAGAGCGGGTGGGCTGAGGGCTCACCTCCGCACCAGATCTGATGACCCGTCAGTATTGAATGTTCCAGCCCTTGCGGCTACGTTCCGCGACACCGCAGCCCGAGACACAGAGGTGGTCGCATGGCCGAAATAAGCGCGGAGGCACGCATCCAGGCTCCGGCGGAGAAGATCTGGGCGCAGCTGACGGACTGGTCGGCGTACGGAGCGTGGAACGCGACCCACACGAGCTTCCCGAAGGGCGGCCCCTCGACACTGGAGGTCGGCGGCACCTTCGAGGAGAACATGAAGCTGATGGGCTTCCCGGCCGAGGTCGACTGGACCATCGAGGAACTGGAGCCGGCCCGCACACTGGCCATCCGGGGCAAGGGCCCGATGGCGGTGACCGTCGCCACGCGCTACACCCTCACACCCGACGGCGACGCCACGAACGTCCGTATCGACGGGGAGTTCACCGGCGCCGCCGTCTCCCTGATGGCCGGCAAACTGAAGGACTCGGGGACGGCCGCCCTGAACGAGTCCCTGCGCAAGCTGGCCGGCCTGGTCGCCTGAGCCCGGCGGCAGACGCCGTACGACAACAACACGAAGGCGCCCCGCGGACACTTCCGCGGGGCGCCTGTGCGCACCGGGGGACGCGCCGCCCGGGGCGGACACGTCTCCGAGGGCGGCCCATCAGTCCTCGTCGGCGAGGATCAGGTACAGCTTCTTGCGCGCTTCGTTGATCACCGTGAGCGCCTTCTCGCGCTGCTCCTTGCTGCCCGTCTTCCAGACCTGGCCGAACGCCTCCATCAGACCGAAGCCGGCCTGGCGGATGTCGTTCAGCGCCTCCCAGTCGACACCGCGTCCGGCTTCTTCCCAGGGCGCGTCGGGGCCCTCGTCGGCCGCCGCGCGACCGGACTCGGTGAGCGCGAACAGCTTCTTGCCGCCCTCGCTCTCGTTGGCGATCAGGCCCTCGTCCTCCAGCAGCTGAAGGGTGGGGTAGACCGAGCCGGGGCTGGGCTTCCACGCCCCTCCGCTGCGCTCGGCGATCTCCTGGATCATCTCGTAGCCGTGCATGGGCCGGTCCTTGAGCAGAGCCAGGATCGACGCGCGGACATCACCGCGCCGCGCCCTGCCCCGCGGTCCGCCCCGGCCGCCGCGCCCGCCCCAGGGACCCGGGCCGAAGCCGGGACCACCAGGACCGCCGGGACCACCGAAACCGGGCCCGAAGGGGCCGAAGGCCGCCCGCCGCCCCTCGAAGCCGCCCCGCCCGAAGCCTCGGGGACCGCCATGACCGTGTGCGTGTGCATGGCCGGGACCGAAGCCCGGACCGAATTCCTCTCCATGGGAACGCATCGCAACCACTCCATTCGTTGTCTTGTCGTTGATCTGTCGCGATGCGTCAACGATATATCGGAATAGCTCGCACGACAACCCCCGAGAAGAAGTGACCCAGACCACAGAAGAAACGATGACGTTTCGATAGCGCCGAGAGCTAGGCTGACGCACAACGAAGTGAACGAAACAGTTTCGTACAAGGAGAGTGCCCCCCATGGCCTCCGTACTCGTCGTACACCGCCACTCCCTGGAACGTCTCGGCCTGCGCATGCTCCTGGCATCCCAACCCGACCTGACTGTCGTCGGCGAGGCGACGAGCGGTGCGGAGGCTGTTCGCATGAGCGCCGCTCTCGGACCCGACGTCGTCCTCATGGACAGCCTGGTGATCGACACGGACGGCGTCGACGTCATCCGCCGCATCAGCCGGCCCCCCACCCTGCTGCCGGTCCCCGCGCCCGCGAGAGCCGCAGAACACCGCCCGCGCGTGCTGGTCCTGACCCCCACCGACCACGAACGGCACGCCTACACGGCCCTGCGCGCCGGAGCCGGCGGGTTCCTCCCCCAGGACGCCACCCCCGAGGAACTGACCGCGGCCGTCCGCATCGTGGCCGCCGGAGACGCCGTCACCACCCCCGGCCTCACCCGCGCGCTCATCGACACCGTCCGGCACGAACGCACCGTCGGCTCGCTGGAACGGGAAACCGAGCTCGGCGCGCTCACCAGGCGCGAACGCGACGTCCTCACCGCGGTCGCCGCCGGCTGGTCCAACACCGAGATCGCCACCCGCCTGTCCATCTCACCGACCACGGTCAAGTCCCACGTCAGCCGCATCCTCACCAAGATCGGCGCACGCGCGCGCGTGCAGGCGGTGGTCTTCGCATACGAGTCCGGCCTGGTACGCCCGGCCGCCTGACACCCCGCACCGCCGCCATCCGACCCGCCCGGTCAGCCGCCGAACCAGGTCCAACAACCGCGAATTGGCTTTGGTGCCCCACCCCGGCGCCCGTCTAGCGTCGTCCACATGCGCATTCGAATCGTCGACGCCTTCACCGACCGCCCCTTCGCCGGCAACCCGGCCGGCGTCATGCTCCTCGACGCCTTCCCGGACGACAGCCGGCTCCAGCGGATCGCCCTGGAGGTCAACCACGCCGAGACGGCCTTCGCCCACCGGCTGCCCGAGGGCGGCGAGGCCGACTGGGCGCTGCGCTGGTTCACCCCGGCCGCCGAGGTCGCGATGTGCGGCCACGCCACGCTCGCCACGGCCCACGTCCTGCACACGACCGGCTCCCACTCGGGACCCGTACGGTTCGCCACCCTCAGCGGTGTCCTCAGCGCGACGACCCACGAGGACGGCTCCATCACCCTCGACTTCCCGACCGCCCCGCTGACCCGAGTCGAACCCCCCGCCGGGGTCGCCGAAGCGCTGGGCGCGGTGCCGCTCGCGGTCTTCGACACCGGCCCGAACATCAACGACCTGCTGATCGAGGTCGCCGACGAGAAGACGGTCCTGGGCCTCAGCCCCGACCTCAAGGCCCTCACCGCCCACTCGGAACGAGGCGTCATCGCCACCGCCCGCGCCGACGACCCCGCCGCGGGCTACGACTTCGTCTCGCGCTGCTTCTTCCCCCGTATCGGCATCGACGAGGACCCGGTCACCGGCAGCGCCCACACAGCCCTCGCCCCCTACTGGTCCGAGCGCCTCGGCCGCCCCGCCCTCACCGGCCTCCAGGCGTCCGCTCGCACCGGCCTGGTCCGCACGGAACTCCGCGGCGACCGCACCCTGCTGACCGGCCGAGCGGTCACCACCATCGACGGCGAGCTGCTCGTCTGAGGGCGCAGGAAGGGCCGTACGAATCCCTCGCACGGCCCGTCGTCCACCCCAGCCACGTCGTCCACGTCGGCCACCCCATGCGCGTCAGCCGCTCATGCCGTGGGCAGCCACCCCACCTTCCCCGCCAGCAGCGCGTACCCGACGAACGCCCCGATGTCGAGCAGTGAGTGCGCCACCACCAGGGGACCCACCCGGCCCCACCGCCGGTAGAGGTACACGAACACCACCCCCATCACCATGTTGCCGATGAACCCGCCGATGCCCTGGTACAGGTGGTACGACCCGCGCAGTACGGAACTGGCCACCAGCGCCGTCCCCGGGGTCCACCCCAACTGGTTCAGCCTGCGCAGCAGATAGGCGACGACGATCACTTCCTCCAGGACGGCGTTCTGCACCGCCGAGAGGATCAGGACCGGGTACTTCCACCACACTTCGGGCAGCGCCTCCGGCACCACCGTGAGGTTGAAGCCGAGGCCACGGGCCGCCAGATAGAAGGCGATTCCGCTGCTGCCGATCACCGCCGCGACGGCGGCCCCACGGCCGAGGTCGGGCCACGGCCGGGTGCGGTCGAAGCCGAGCGTCCGCAGCCCCTTCCCCTCCCGCAGCAGGAAGTGCGCGACCAGGGCGACCGGTACCAGCGACGTCGTGATGCCGAAGAGCTGCCAGGCGAGATCCAGCCATGGGCGCCCCGGCGCCGCCGAGGCGTTGAGGGTGGCCGCCTGGTCCTTGAGGCCGCCCGGTTTCGTGACCGACCCGACAAAGCTGATCAGGGCGGAGACACCGCTGGCCCCGAGTGAAAGCCCCAGAACCAACAGCGTCTCGTCCCGGAGAGTCCGTCGCGACGGCCGCTCCTCAGGAACAGAACCAGCCACCGCGCCCGCCTCCACCTGCACTCCTGCCTCCAGTTGTGTGATCCCGCGGCTCCGGGCGTGCCCCACCGTTTCCCTGCCATACGGCTCGTGCGGCCGATTCGGCTCATACGGCTTTTCGCGCACGTGTTCGTTGACCAGGGGCGGGACAGCACCGTCATGGGACGTCACAGCTTGCCCGATCCACCTGAGAAGGGCGCGGGTGGCCCCCGTGCACGCGCGCGTCGCCGCTCGGAGCGGTCGCCACAGCACGTGCTCCCGCCCGTCGCCGCAGGCACGGCGGCCACTGTGGGAGGCCGCCTCGGCATCGGGGTGGCCTCCCGCGGAAGCACGGAGTGATCAGCCCAGGGGCACGGGTTCCGGCAGCCCCACGGGCCAGGTGTGCACCGGCTCACCGAGGTGCATCAGCTCGCTGTAGCGCCGGGTGGTAGCGGCCAGCGCGGCTTCCCGGGACAGCCCCTTCTCCAGCGCCCGGTGGAAGGTGGCCGCCTGCCAGGACGCCCCGTTGGTCCGCCGCCGGCACCGCTCCTCGATCACGCCGAGGTACAGGTCCCGGTCTGCGGGTTCGACCCCCCACGCGTCGAGGCCGGCCTCGGCGAGCGGCAGCAGTTCGTCCCGTACGAGATGCACGGCGTCGACCTCCGCCGTGCCGCCGAACCGGCCGCCCCGGGGCCACCGGAGCCGCGCGTCGATGCCGTGGCGGCAGGCGGCGTCGAAGTTGGCGGCGGCGGCCTCGAAGGGCAACCTGGTCCACACCGGCCGGGGCTCCTCGGCGAGCGCCCGGACGACCCCGTAGTAGAAGGCCGCGTTGGCGATGACGTCCGTGACGGTGGGCCCGGCGGGCAGTACCCGGTTCTCGACCCGCAGATGCGGAACGCCCTCCGCGATGCCGTAGACCGGGCGGTTCCAGCGGTACACCGTGCCGTTGTGCAGCACGAGCTCGCCCAGCTTCGGCACGCCCCCTGCGTCGAGGACGCTCAGCGGGTCCTCGTCGTCGCAGATCGGCAGCAGCGCCGGGTAGTAACGCAGGTTCTCCTCGAAGAGGTCGTACGCCGACGAGATCCACCGCTCCCCGAACCAGGTGCGCGGCCGTACGCCCTGTGCCTGGAGCTCCGGCGGACGCGTGTCCGTGGACTGGGTGAACAGCGGGGGCCGCGACTCGCGCCACAGCTCGCGGCCGAACAGGAAGGGCGAGTTGGCCCCGATCGCGACCTGCGCGGCGGCGATCGCCTGCGCCGCGTTCCAGACGTCCGCGAACCGCGCCGGAGTGACCTGGAGGTGCAGTTGCACGGAGGTGCAGGCGGCCTCCGGAGCGATGGACTTCGACGTGCACGAGAGGCGCTCCACGCCGTCGATGTCGAGCGTGAAGTCCTCGCCGCGGGCCGCCACGATCTGCTCGTTGAGCAGGGCGTAGCGGTCGACGTCGGAAAGGTTGGACGAGACCAGGTCGTCACGTTCGAGCGTCGGCAGAATGCCGATCATCATGATCCCCGCGTCCACCTCGTTCGCTTTCCGGTGGGCATATGCCAGCGACGTACGGAGCTCTTCGGCGAGCCGGTCGAATACCCGGCCCGCGAGGCGATGGGGGGCGATGTTTACTTCCAGATTGAACATGGCGAGTTCTGTTTGGAAATCTCGGCTCGCGATCCTTTCGAGTACTTGCCCATTCATCATTTTCGGCATGCCGTCGGGCCCGACGAGATTCAACTCGATCTCCAGGCCCAGCAGATTCTTCGGGCGGTCGAACCGCTTCTCGGCCAGCAGCCGCTCCAGCCCCGCCAGACACTGCCGGAGCTTGGTGCGGTAGCGCCGGCGATCGGACAGGTCGAACGGCCCCGCCACGACCTTCTCCCCCATCGGAGTGTCCCTCCTCGAATGGGCGGGCCGAAGATCCGGCCGCTGATGTCCCGGGTCACGTGGGATAATGCCCACCAAACGCGATCGATAACGTCCAGCGTGTTCACGTCACCCGCAACACCGGCCGGCGCGACCCGCGGCACATTCGTCCGGCATGGCCCCGCAGATGGTTCGGACCGGGACGACCCGACAGTTCCGCGCACTTGCGAACTCGTGAAAAACGCCGACGACAATTGGCCGACCGCCCTCGGCGCATCCACCGAGGTCATCGCCGTGCGACCCGCCGGGAATCGCCAGAAACACCTCGCAACGCCGACTGAACAGACCCTTGCTCTTCACGCGGAAAACAGTTAGACGAAACATAGTCAGAACACGTGTCGTATAAACTCCGCGAACAAGGGCAGAGAGTCGGCGTCCAGGTCCTGGGTCCTGCCATCCAGGTGACGTCGGCAGGCCGCACCCCGTCAGCGCACCCGGCCCCCGCCTCTTCGGCCCCGAGACTTCGAGAGCTGACAGCGCCGTCCGCCCCCGCCCTCGCGCCACCGTGCCTGTCGAATGAGAGGCGTTCCACCATGCCCCTGCATGTCCCCCCGGCTCCCGCACCCGCACTGCGCACCGTCCTCACGGCACTCGGTTCCCCCACCGCCGTCCGCGAGGCCCGCACCCCTGCCCTTCGCAACGCCCAGGGGCCCACCACCCCTGAACTCCCGCTGCCCGTGCACGTCCTGGACCGGATCACCCCCGAGGGCACATCAGCCACCCGACTGACCGGGTGGCGCTTCCTGATCCGCGCCGGCGACCGTGCGGTGGCCGCGGCGGAGACCATGCTGACCCCGGACGGCTGGGCCTTCTCGCACTTCTTCGAAGGGCCCTACATCGCCGCCACCGAGCGCGCCCTGCGCCAGGCCGAGACGATGAAACAGCCCTACCAGGCGCGCCTGCTGTCCGTCCCCGAGCTGTACATGCTCACACTCTGGCTGCACGGCGACACCACCGCCGACGGAGCCGAGGGCCACCCGGCCGCGACCGACCTGCTCGTCCCGCTGGCACCGGCCCCACCGGGCATCGCGGCCCACCGTCCGCACCGGGTCGCCGAACTGCTCCCCGTCCTGACCCATCGGGTGACTCCGGCCCCGTTGCTGAGTTCCCCCGCCTGAACGCACACGACACGGCACTCTCCGTATTCTCACGTGCCCCGCCGCCGAATTCCCGGCAGCGGGGCACGTCGCTCTTTCGCGCGCTATTACGCTCGTACGAGCCGTAAACGGTTTGCGCCCCGTCCGGACTAGCCCGATCCGGCCATCAGGAACCACCCAAAGGGACAGCCCAGTTGGGCTGAACCGTCTGCGCGGGTGATGCGTCTTGAACCTGTGAGAAGTGGTGCGGCCAAATACCTGCGGATTGACGCCCGTGGGGCAACACTGGGTTCGAACCGATTTATCACAACGGGGGGCGGCCATGAGCAGTACTTCGAGCCGCAGGACAGACAACACAGCCATCTCACACTCCACGACAGAGCGAAAGATCCCATCAATGTGCCAGCACCAGCCACCGTGCCCGACAGCCGACTCCACCGACCGGGAGTCCGCCCGCCTCATGGCGCACCACCCGGAGCAGGGATGGAGCCTGCTGTGCAACGGCGTCCTCCTCTTCGAGGACACCGGTGAGCTCCTGCCCGACGGCCAGATCATCGCCCCGCACCGCCCGGCGGTGATGACGGCCGCCTGACGGCCGCGCACACGGACGAACGGCAGCCTCCCGACGTCAGGAGCAACTGCCCGAACGGCTCGACAGACGAAGAGGGGCCGGCCCGCAGACATCTGCTGCGAACCGGCCCCGACGCATGTCCGAGGGTGACTACTCCTCGTAGGCGTCCAGCGGCGGGCAGGAACAGACCAGGTTCCGGTCACCGAAGGCCTGGTCGATCCGGCGCACCGGCGGCCAGTACTTGTCGGCCGCCGAGACCCCGGCCGGGAAGACCGCCTCCGCGCGCGTGTAGGCGTGCGTCCACTCCCCGCCGAGCGCGGCGGCGGTGTGCGGCGCGTTCCGCAGCGGGTTGTCGTCGGCCGGCCAGTCGCCCGCGCCGACCTTCTCGATCTCGCCGCGAATGGCGATCATCGCCGCGCAGAACCGGTCCAGCTCCCCCAGGTCCTCGGACTCGGTCGGCTCGATCATCAGCGTCCCGGCCACCGGGAACGACATCGTCGGCGCGTGGAAGCCGTAGTCGATCAGCCGCTTCGCGATGTCGTCGACGCTCACGCCCGTCGCCTTGCTGATCGGCCGCAGGTCGATGATGCACTCGTGCGCGACCAGCCCGCCCGGCCCGGTGTAGAGCACCGGGTAGTGCGGCTCCAGCCGCTTGGCGATGTAGTTGGCGCTCAGCACGGCCACCTGCGTGGCCCGCTTGAGCCCCTCGCCGCCCATCAGCCGGACGTACGCCCACGAGATCGGCAGGATGCCCGCGGAACCCCAGGGCGCCGCCGAGACCGGCCCGACGCCCGTCTCGGGCCCGGCCGCGGGCTGGAGGGGGTGGTTGGGCAGATACGGCGCGAGGTGATCCCGCACGCCTACCGGGCCGACCCCCGGACCGCCGCCCCCGTGCGGGATGCAGAACGTCTTGTGCAGGTTCAGATGCGAGACGTCCCCGCCGAAGTGCCCCGGCCTGGCCAGCCCCACCAGCGCGTTGAGGTTGGCCCCGTCGACGTACACCTGCCCGCCGGCCTCGTGCACCTGGGCACAGATGTCGGCGACATGCTCCTCGAACACCCCGTGCGTGGACGGGTACGTGATCATCAGCACCGAGAGCTCGTCCCGGTGCTGCTCGATCTTCGCCCGCAGGTCCTCGACGTCGATCTCACCGTCCCCGGCCGTCTTCACGACGACGACCTTCATGCCCGCCATGACGGCGCTGGCCGCGTTGGTCCCGTGCGCGGACGACGGAATCAGGCAGACGGTCCGCTGCTCGTCCCCGTTGGCCCGGTGGTACCCGCGTACGGCGAGCAGTCCGGCCAGCTCGCCCTGCGACCCGGCGTTCGGCTGGAGCGACACCTTGTCGTACCCGGTGACCTCGGCGAGCTGCTCCTCCAGCTCACGGATGAGCGTCAGATAGCCCTGCGCCTGCTCGGCGGGCGCGAAGGGGTGCAGCTGGCCGAACTCGGGCCAGGTGACCGGCTCCATCTCGGTGGTCGCGTTGAGCTTCATGGTGCAGGAGCCCAGCGGGATCATGCCCCGGTCGAGCGCGTAGTCGCGGTCGGCGAGCCGACGCAGGTAGCGCAGCAGCGCGGTCTCGGAGTGGTACTCGTGGAACACGGGGTGCGTGAGGATCTCGTCGGTGCGCAGCAGCGCCTCCGGCAGCGTGTCCCCAGCGGACGCGTCGAGCGCCTCGATGTCACCGTCGACCCCGAACGCGGCCCACACGGCGCCCAGTTGAGCCCGCGTGGTGGTCTCGTCGCAGGAGACGGACAGCCGGTCGGCGTCGACGAGGTGCACATTGACCCCGTGCTCGCGCGCGGCGGCGACGACCTCGCCGGCCTTCCCGGGCACCCGCACGGTGAGGGTGTCGAAGTAGGCCCCGTGGACGACCTCGACGCCGCCCGCACTCAGCCCCGCGGCGAGGATCGTGGCGTACCGGTGGGTGCGCCGGGCGATCGTCCGCAGCCCCTTGGGCCCGTGGTGGACGGCGTACATGCCCGCCATCACGGCCAGCAGGACCTGGGCCGTGCAGATGTTGCTGGTCGCCTTCTCGCGGCGGATGTGCTGCTCCCGCGTCTGCAGGGCGAGCCGGTACGCCTTGTGCCCGTCCGCGTCCACGGAGACACCCACGAGCCGCCCCGGCAGGCTGCGCGCGAACTGCTCGCGCACGGCCATGTACCCGGCGTGCGGCCCGCCGAAGCCCATCGGCACGCCGAACCGCTGGGTCGTCCCGACCGCGATGTCGGCGCCGAACTCACCGGGCGAGGTGAGCAGCGTCAGGGCGAGCAGATCAGCGGCGACGGTGACCACGGCACCGAGCCCGTGCGCCTGGTCGACGACCGGCTTCAGGTCCCGTACGACACCGGAGGCGCCCGGGTACTGGAGAAGCACACCGTTGATCTCGCGACCGGCGATGTCGTCCGGGATGCCCGCGCTCAGGTCGGCGACGACGACCTCGACGCCGACGGGCTCGGCCCTCGTCTCGATCACGGCGATGGTCTGCGGCAGGGCGTCCGCGTCGACGAGGAAGAGCCCCTTCTTGTTCTTGCCCATGCGCCGGGACAGCGCCATCGCCTCGGCGGCGGCGGTGCCCTCGTCGAGCAGCGAGGCACCGGAGGTGGGCAGCCCGGTGAGGTCGGCGACCATGGTCTGGAAGTTCAGCAGCGCTTCGAGGCGCCCCTGCGAGATCTCCGGCTGGTACGGCGTGTACGCGGTGTACCAGGCCGGGTTCTCCATCACGTTCCGCAGGATGACCGGCGGGGTGAAGGTCCCGTAGTACCCGAGTCCGATCATGGACCCCAGCACCTGGTTCCGGTCGGCCAGCGACCGCAGCTCGGCCAGCACCTCGGCCTCGGTGCGCGCGCCCGGCAGGTCGAGCGCGTCGGCGTTCCTGATCACGTCCGGGACCGCGGCGGCCGTCAGCTCGTCGAGCGAGCCGTATCCGACCTGCGCGAGCATCTTGGCCCGGTCCTCGTGATCGGGCCCGATGTGACGGCGCTCGAAGGGCGTGCCCTGTTCGAGTACGGCGAGCGGAGTGCGGTGGGCGGTCATTGCGGAGGCCTCCTGGTCGTCGCGACCTTCGAGGGGCACCACGGCACGGGTGCCCGAACGGCCTCCCCCTCTGTCATCTCAACCTGAGAGCTTCACCGGGCCGCCAGCACGCTGACGTCCCGGCTTTCACCGTCGGTGAGAGCAGGAGCCGTCAGCACCCGCTCTTCTTTCCAGAGTGACCTCGTCCATGCGGTACAGGGGCCTGAGAGATTCCGGGGAGGATTTGCTCCTTCGGCGTCCTCCGAGGTTCCGGAGGACTCTCCCGCACGGGGTCAGCAGCCATTGGCAAGCCTATCAGCGGGCTCCACACACACCTTCGAGTGGCCGCCTTCCCCGAAGTGCTCTTTTGTAGTGCTTACGGATGAGTTGCGACCATTGGGAGGGCCCGTGCAGACCGACATCGATCCGCGTAACCTGATCGGCCGCAAGGCCTTCGACCGCAACGGCACCAAGATCGGCACGATCGACGAGATCTACCTCGACGACGCCACAGGAGTGCCGGAGTGGGCAGCCATAAGGACAGGGCTGTTCAGCAGGGACGCCTTCGTGCCCCTGGAGCCCAGCGAACTGGTCGACGGCGCCCTGCGCATCCCCTTCGAGCGGGCCCTGATCAAGGACGCTCCCGACTTCGGCGTGGGCCGCCACCTCTCCCCGGAGCAGGAACTGCAGCTCTACCACCACTACGGCCTCGACGTGGCTCCGCCTCCGCCCTTCCCGGACCACGACTTCGGCAGGCTGGCGGGCACGGACGACGCCTGATCCGACGACTCCTCCTCGTCCGGACCGCCGGGTCTTCGCGGCGCGAGGGTCACCAATGGCAGCGGGTCCGCCGGCTCCAGCGCCGGATCGTCGGTCCGGAACGTCCGCACCCGCCCCGGCTGCTCCGATTCCGGCGTCTCGAACCGGACGGTCACCCGCCCCAGCCCACTCCCCTGCACCCAGCCGTGGCCGAAGTCGGCATGCCGTACGTCGTGCCCGGTGGTCCAGTGCCGATCGACGGGCTGCTCCACCTCCTGCCGCTCACCACCCTCGTGCTCGGCCTCCTCCACCGGTTCGAGCGCCGCCAGCTCCCCGGCGGCCTGCGCGAACAGATCCTCCTGGGTGAAGTCGGCCAGACCGCTGACCCCCACCCCGAGCAGCCGCACACCACCCGTCGTGTCCACCGCCTCCAGGAGCCTGGCCGCCGCCTCACGCACCACCCCTGGGTCGTCCGTGGGCCCCCGGAGCGTCTCGGAACGGGTCAGCGTGGAGAAGTCGTACCGCCGCACCTTGAGGACGATGGTCCGCCCGGACAGCCCGGCACCGCGCAGCCGACGCACGCACCGGTCCGCCAGCCGCTGCACCTCCGTCCCCACCCGGACCCGGTCGTGGATGTCCACGTCGTACGTGTCCTCGACCGACACGGACTTGGTCTCCCGCGCGGACACCACGGGCCGCTCGTCGTGCGCCAGCGCCATCGCGTACAACGCGTGCCCGTGCGCCTTTCCCAGCAGCCGCACGAGCTCGGCCTCGCCCGCCTCGGCCAGCTCGTCGACCGTGCTGATCCCGGCCCGCCGCAGATGGTCCCCGGTCGCCGGGCCGACCCCCGGCAGGGTTCGCACCGGCATGGGTCCGAGCAGCGCCCGCTCGGTCCCCGGTTCGATCACCACCAGACCGTCCGGTTTGGCCTGCTCCGAGGCGATCTTCGCGAGCATCTTGGAGGCGGCGAGCCCCACCGATCCCGTGAGCCCCGTGACGGCCCGTATGTCCGCGCGCAGCCTGGCCCCGGCAAGCCGCGCCGACGCCTCGTCCCAGGCCGCCTCCCCGGCCTCCAGGTCGACGAACGCCTCGTCCAGGCTCAGCGGCTCCACCAGGGGCGACAGGGCGTGCAGGAGCCCCATGACCTGCTCACTGATCGACTTGTAGAACCCGCCCCGGGGCACGAGATAGGCGGCGTTCGGCGCGAGCCTGCGCGCCTGCGCCATCGGCATCGCGGAGTGCACCCCGAAAACACGGGCCTCGTACGACGCGGTGGCCACCACCCCGCGCGGCCCGAGCCCGCCCACGACAACGGCCTTCCCGCGCAGACTCGGCTTGGACGCCTGCTCCGCCGAGGCGAAGAAGGCATCCATGTCGAGATGCAGGATCGTGGGCGCGTTTCTCACATCACCGATGCTGCCCTACGCCACTGACAATGCCCCTGAACCCGGGGACGCCGCTCAGACCGCCCGGTTGCGCCGCCGCGCCAGTTCGTCCGTGGGGTTGTGCCCGATGAGCGTCTCGCCGGTGTCGACGCGCTCCCCGTGCAACTGCGAGAGAGCGCTTTCCACATCACGCCAGACCACACCGACGGCGATACCGAAAATGCCCTGCCCGCCCTGGAGCAGCGCGTGCACCTCGTCCGGGGAGGTGCACTCGTAGACGGTCGCTCCGTCGCTCATCAGCGTCATGCGCTCCAGATCTCGGAACTCGCACGCCCGGAGATGCTGAACCGCCGTACGGATGTTCTGCAGCGAGACGCCGGTGTCCAGAAAGCGCTTGACGATCTTCAGGACCACAACGTCCCGGAAGCTGTAGAGCCGCTGCGTCCCCGATCCGTGCGCGGGCCGCACGCTCGGCTCGACCAGACCGGTGCGCGCCCAGTAGTCCAACTGCCGGTACGTGATGCCTGCCGCCGCGCACGCCGTGGGTCCGCGGTAGCCGATCTCCTCGGACGCCATGGAAGTCGCCCCTCCGCTGCCTGATACAGCCGTCGGCCGCCGCGGAACGTGATCGGCCGCGCTGCCGTGAAGCGGGTACGGGCCGCTCTCCCCCAGACCGCGTCCGGGGGCACCCCCAGCCGTACCGTCGCCGCTGCTTCTCACGCCGACCTCCGTCCTTGAACTGCCTTCTCGACGGTAGGCAGTCACCAGGGGTGCGTCAACGATCGCCACACTCGGCACGCCGAGTGATAATCACCCTAGGAGTGGTTTCCCGTACCCCACCGCGGGGAAAGGCTAGCCGAATGTGCTCCGCGTGGGCCGCAGGACGCTCTCACACGCCGCTGGCAATTGCCATCATCCGTGACGTCACGGGTCAAAGGACGCGCCCCACCGACCAGTGGGTCCGTGGGGCGGCGAGCCCAGTCAGCCGTCGCTGTCGCAGCTCACTGGCTGTTGGTCCCGAAGTCCTCGGGAGAGATCTGGTCGAGGAACTCGCGGAACTTCTCCACCTCGTCCTCCTGTTCGTCCGGGATCGCGATCCCGGCGTCGTCGAGCACTCCGTCGCTGCCGTAGATCGGCGTACCGGTACGCAGCGCCAGCGCTATGGCGTCGGACGGGCGGGCGCTCACCTCGACGCCACTGGCGAACACCAGCTCCGCATAGAAGACACCCTCGCGCAGGTCCGTGATGCGCACTTCGGTGAGCTCCTGGCCGACGGCCTCCAGCACGTCCTTGAACAGGTCGTGGGTCAGCGGTCGTGCGGGGGCCATGCCCTGCTGGGCGA
Organism: Streptomyces sp. NBC_01451; assembly: GCF_036227485.1. Lineage (NCBI taxonomy): Bacteria > Bacillati > Actinomycetota > Actinomycetes > Kitasatosporales > Streptomycetaceae > Streptomyces > Streptomyces sp. NBC_01451. Next base: position 8,300,992 of record NZ_CP109479.1, on the reverse strand, counting down.
AGGCGATCGCCGTCGCCTCACCCGGCCCGATCCAGATGGGAAGGTAGCGGTCGCCTCCCACTTCACGCAGGAGCACGATCGGTTGGTTGGAGGGCATTTCGACCCGGACACCTACGACATCGAGCTCGTTCACACAGCAACCCTAGGCCGTGCCCGGGATGTTTGGGTAGTCGGGCACGGAACGGGTGACCGATCCGCCCTCCGGCAGCCCTCCGCGCTCAGGGCTGCCGCACTCCCAGCGCGATCCGCACCAGGGCTGCGTGCAGCTTCACCGTGAGCCCCGACAGTTCCTTGCTGCGGGCCTCCGCGAGGGCCCTGGTCTGGGGATTGCGGTGACGCTTGAGGGGGGCCACCACCTGGTCGACCAGGCCGGCCTCGCGCTCGGCGGCGGCCTTCATCACCCGTAGGTGCCGCGGCTCGATCCCGAACCGCCCCAGCTCGGCGACGAGCGCGGCGACGGTGACCGTCTCTGCGTCGTACGCACCGTCGGACAGCGGAGCCACCAGCCCGTACGACTGCCACTCCTCGAGTTCCTCGTCGCCGATCCCGGCGGCGGCGAGCAGCTCGGCGCGGCCGATACGGACAGCGGTGGGCCCCTCGGGCTCCAGAACCGGCTCGCCGTCCCGCTGGCGGCCGACCGTGGGAAGCGGGACGGCCTCGCCGCGCTCCATGGCGTCCAGGTACTCCCTGATCACCTTGAGCGGCAGATAGTGGTCCCGCTGCATCCTCAGGACATGACCGAGGCGCTCGACGTCCTCCGGGCTGAACTTGCGGTACCCCGACGGAGTCCGCTGCGGCTCGATGAGCCCCTCCGACTCCAGGAAACGGATCTTGGAGATGGTGACTTCGGGGAACTCGTCGCGCAGCGCGTTCAGCACTGTGCCGATGCTCATCAGCCCACTGTCCGCGGCGGCGATGCCGTGCCCGGCACCGCCGCTCGGTGTTTGAAGCATGGACCTTCCCTGGGGTCTCCCCGGACTCGGTCCGGAGGAGGGTCAGTAGCCCCGCTGGCTCGCGTAGAACACCAGCCGGTACTTGCCGATCTGCACCTCGTCACCGTTCGACAGGGCGACCTGGTCGATCCGCTCGCGGTTGACGTACGTGCCGTTGAGGCTGCCCACGTCGGCGACGGTGAACATGCCGTCCTGGCCCCGGCGGAACTCCACGTGCCGCCGCGACACGGTCACGTCGTCCAGGAAGATGTCGCTCTGCGGATGACGCCCGGCCGTGGTCAGCTCACTGTCCAACAGGAAGCGGCTGCCCGAGTTCGGGCCACGGCGCACCACCAGAAGCGCCGACCCCAGCGGCAACGCGTCCACCGCGGCCTGCGCCTCGGGCGAGAGCATCGGCATCTGCGTCTGACCGGTGACCTCGGCGTCGTACGCCTCGATACCGGAGATGGAGATCGTGGACGTCGTCTCCGACGGACGCTCGGGGGTGACCCCGGCCCGCAGCGGCGCACCACAGTTGGAGCAGAAGCGGCTGTTCTCCGCGTTGCGGTTACCGCACCTCGTACACACCAGGGCCGACATCGACGGATCCTCCTGCCGCGGCTGCCCCGCCGGGGCATTGGACGCATACGGATCGGAGGAAAACTCTCCACCCGAACTTGAGGTTGACGGTTCCCCGAAACCTATGCGCCCGGACTGGGCAGGGTCAACAGACGGCGCGCCCTGACCTCCCGGAACGTCACCGCCCGGACCACCGACCTGATCCCGGAACAGCGGACGCGGACCGTCCGCGTCGGGCTGTGCGCGATGACGGGCGGTCGCATTGTCGCTGCTGCCCTCTCGCGCGCTCTTGCCGAACAACTTCGCAAACAACTTCACGGGCGATTCCCCTTGACCGAAACAGACCCGCCCGTGGGGCAGGACGAACCCTGACTGCACCTACCGGTCGACCCGGACATCCTCACAACGTCCGCCGCCACCTGACAGTTTCCACCACGCACCACCCATTCGGTGCGCCGACCCCCCGCAACCTCATGCCCTCCCCGGACAGCCCCCATGCACCCCCGGTTCACTCTGAGGACGACCGAGCGTAGTCAGGCTGCTTCGCCGCTCGCAAGGCGTCCACGACGATCTTGTCCGCCCGCTCCACGGTAACGGTGGCCTGCTCCTTCTCCAGGGTCTGCACCACACCTCCGGGGATGTTGAGCGCCGGTTCGAGGTCCTCCGGCTTGCCGATGACCTTGAAACGATAGGGAGTGTCGATCTTGTTCCCGTCGACGCTCACTCCCCCACCGTCCTCGTCCGCCAGAAAGGTCCCCGCGACAACCCGTACACCGTTGACCTGGATCGCCTCGGCACCCGCCGCACGCAACTCCTGGATCGCGTCGAGCAGCATGTCGGCTTCGACCGTTCCCTTCGTGTCCTCGATGGTCAGCGTGATCCCGGGCCCCTGCGCGGCCACCGTGCCCGCCAGGATGCCCAGTTGCCGCTCCTTCTCGACCGTCTGCTTGCGGGCCTCCTCAGCCTGGTCCGAGCTGTTCTCCAGCTCGGTCCGCTGATCTTCGAGACCCTGCTTCTCGTCCTCAAGACGCTGCGTACGGTCATCAAGTTCATCCAGGATGCGTACGAGGTCCTCCTGCCGCGCACCGCGCAGCGCACCGTCGTTGTCACTGGTGGACGCGACCTGCACCGCCAGCCCGAATCCGAGCCCGAACAGCAGCAGGGCGACGATGAGTTGGGCCCGGGTCACCCTCGGCGGCCACAGCCCCTTCGCCAGCCGCTGACGGCCGGTCAGGGACGGCTCGGTCTCCTCGTCGGCCCCCGATTCCAGGCCCTGCTCCTCCGAAGGCTCCGCGGGCGGGCCGGAGACCTCCTCGGGCAGTTCCTCGCGCAGTCGGTTCTCGACCGTCTCGGGGTGCTTGTCGCTCGCGTCGTTCTTGTCGTTGTCACTCATCGGCGTCAGGCCCGGAACACGTGCCGGCGGATCGCCGCGGCATTGGAGAAGATACGGATACCGAGAACCACGACGACACCGGTGGACAACTGGGCGCCCACGCCCAGCTTGTCGCCCAGGAAGACGATCAGCGCGGCCACGACGACGTTCGACAGGAACGACACCACGAAGACCTTGTCGACGAAGATCCCGTCGAGCATGGCCCGCAGACCGCCGAACACGGCGTCCAGGGCCGCGACGACGGCGATGGGAAGGTAAGGCTCGACGACCGCCGGCACCTCGGGCCGGACCAACAATCCCGCCACGACGCCCACGACGAGGCCCAGTACCGCGATCACTATGTGCCCTTCTCTGTTCTCGGCTGTGCTGTACGTACGATCACACTCGGTGCGGCGGGCAGCCGGAGGTCGCTCTCCACTGAGATGCCGGTCCGGATGTCGAAGTTCTCCTGCAGCGCGTGCAGATACAGTCCGTCGGCGCTGTCCTGGAACCTGCTGCTCAGCCGCTTGCCGTCCCCCACCGCGAGCACCGTGTACGGCGGCACCAGCGGCTTGTTGTCGACCAGTATCGCGTCTCCCGCGGCCCGGATCGCCGACAGTGCCGTCAGCCGCTGCCCGTTGATCGCGATGGCTTCGGCCCCCGACTGCCACAGCCCGTTCACGACCCGCTGCATGTCCCGGTCGCGCACCCGCCCGGTGTCGGAGAACCCGGAGGTCTCCCGCGCGTCCCCGCCGGCACCGCTGTCGGCTTCCTTCGCGTCGTCCACGACGAGCTTGACACCCGGCCCGTGCACCTCGATCGCCCCCGACAGGATGCCCACCAGGTCGGCCTGTTCACCGCCGCCCTCCGACTTCAGCGCCGCGCGCTGCCGCGCGCTCACGTCGTCGCGCAGTTGGTCGACCGTCTTCTCCAGCCTGTCGGCCGACTCGGTCTCGCGGTCGATGCGGTCGATCAGCTCTTCGCGCTCCTTGGCGATCACGGGCGCCGCTATCCGCGCCTGAGCAGCACCCACAGTCACGACGAGGGCGGCGAGCACCAGCCCGGCAGCAAGCCCCAGCTTCGCTCTCAGCGGCTTCGGCAGCCCGCCGTCACCCGCGGCCTTCCGACGCGCGGCAGCCTCGGCATAGCCCTCGTCGAGGCTGTGGTCCATGACGTTGGTGAGCAGCGACATGGACGCGTCCGGGCGGGTTCGGCTCGTGGGGATGCTCCGAACGGGGGGCTGCTGCGGCATGCCGCACATCGTCCCACGTCGCGACCACTGCCTCCGAACGGCCCCACCGGCGTGCCGGACAGGCCCCTTCGGGGAACTTCCCGTCCGGCACGCGCGCGTGTCCGTCGATTCAGCGACCGGCGCCGTCCACAACGGCCGACCACTCGTCGAGCAGCGCCTGAGCGGAAGCATCGTCCGGGCCCTCGGCCCACAGATGCGTGACAGCCTCAGCCGGGTCGGGCAGAACCATCACCCAGCGCCCGTCGGTCTCGACCACACGCACCCCGTCGGTCGTATCGACGAACCGCTCTCCGGCCTCCTCCACCACCCGCCGCATGACAAGTCCCTTGACGGCCCAGGGAGTCGCCAGATCCCGCTTCAGAACATGCGCCCGCGGAATCCTCGCGTCGATCTGACTGAGTGTGAGCTGGGTCCGCGCGACCAGCCCGATTAGCCGTACGAAGGCCGCCGAACCGTCGAACACACTGCTGAACTCGGGGACGATGAAACCGCCACGGCCGTCCCCGCCGAAGATGGTCGACTCATCGCGCCCGACCCGGGTCAGATCGTCGGGCGAGGTAGTGGTCCATTCCACCTGGGTGCCGTGATACGCGGCGACCTGCTCGGCAATTCGAGTAGTGGTCACCGGCAGCGCCACTCGCCCACTGCGTCGTTCCGCGGCCACCAGATCGAGCATGACGAGCAACGCCCGGTCATCCTCGATGATCCGCCCCTTCTCGTCGACGAGTGAAAGTCGCTCGCCCACCGGATCGAAACGCACACCGAAGGCCGCACCTGCCGACGCCACTATCTCTCCGAGCCGTACCATCCCGGACCGCCGGGTATCCGCGGATTCCGTCGGCCTGGACTCGTCGAGACCGGGATTGATGGTCAGCGAATCGACCCCGAGCTTGCCGAGCAGACTGGGCAGCACGAGCCCCGCGCTGCCGTTGGACGCATCCACGACAACCTTGAGACCGGACTCGGCGATCCCCGTCGTATCGACGTTCCGCAGCAACGAACCTGTGTACGAATCGAACACACTGGCAGGGAAATGCAGATCCCCGATCTCCCCCGGGAACGCCCGCCGGTACTCCTGCCGCGCGAACACCCGGTCCAGCTTCCGCTGACTCGCCTGCGAGAGATCGGCCCCCTGCCCGTCGAAGAACATGATGTCGACGGAGTCAGGCACACCGGGCGTCGTCCGGATCATGATCCCCCCGGCACTCCCCCGCGCGGTCTGCTGCCTCGCCACCGGCAGCGGTACGTTCTCCAGGTCGCGTACGTCGATGGCGCTGGTCTGCAACGCGGAGATGACCGCCCGCTTCAGCGCGCGGGCACCGCGGGAGTGGTCGCGGGCGGTGGTGACCGTGGACCCCTTCTTCAAGGTCGTCGCGTAGGCACCCGCCAATCGCACCACCAGCTCGGGCGTGATCTCGACGTTCAGGATTCCGGACACGCCACGGGCACCGAAGAGATGTGCCTGCCCCCGCGATTCCCAGATCACCGAGGTGTTGACGAAGGCGCCGGCCTCGATCGTCTTGAACGGGTAAACGCGTACGTTCCCCTGAATGATCGATTCCTCACCGACGAGACACTCGTCGCCGATGACCGCTCCGTCCTCGATCCGCGCCGCACGCATGATGTCGGTGTTCTTCCCGACCACGCAGCCACGCAGATTGCTGTGCTGGCCGATGTACACGTTGTCGTGCAACACGGCCCTGTGCAGAAAGGCTCCGCTCTTGACGACGACGTTCGAGCCGACAACGGTGTGCTCGCGGATTTCCACGCCGGCCTCGACCTTGGCGTAGTCCCCGATGTAGAGCGGTCCGCGGAGCACGGCATCGGGACTCACTTCGGCGCCCTCCGCGACCCACACGCCGGGCGAGATCTCGAAGCCGTCGAGCTCGACATCGACCTTGCCCTCAAGGACGTCAGCTTGCGCCTTCACATAGCTTTCGTGCGTACCGACGTCTTCCCAATACCCCTCGGCGATATAGCCGTAGACCAGCCGCCCTTCCTTCATCAGCTGCGGGAAGACATCACCGGACCAGTCGACGGAAACATCGGCCTCGACGTAGTCGAAGACCTCGGGCTCCATGACGTAGATGCCGGTGTTCACGGTGTCGGAGAAAACCTGACCCCAGGTCGGCTTCTCAAGGAAGCGTTCGACCTTGCCTTCCTCGTCCACGATGGTGATACCGAACTCCAGGGGATTCGGCACCCTCGTCAGACAGACAGTGACGAGCGCACCCTTTTCCTTGTGGAAATTGATGAGCTCGGTGAGGTCGAAGTCGGTCAGCGCATCACCGGAGATGACGAGGAAGGTGTCGTCCTTCAACGCCTCTTCGGCGTTCTTGACGCTTCCGGCGGTACCGAGTGGCTTCTCCTCATTGGCATAGGTGAGCTCCATCCCGAGCTCTTCACCGTCACCGAAGTAGTTCTTGACGAGCGAGGCCAGGAACTGAACAGTAACGACTGTCTCGTTGAGCCCATGCCTTTTGAGCAGCCGCAGCACATGCTCCATGATCGGCCGATTCGCCACTGGCAGGAGCGGCTTGGGCATGCTTGAGGTCATTGGGCGAAGGCGCGTGCCTTCGCCTCCGGCCATCACGACGGCCTTCATGTCGGAAGCGTCCTCCTTGAAGAGACGGTCTAGCCGACTTCACCCGTCCAGATTGTCCCGCACTTTTTCAAAGCGGGCCATCGAGCCACTACTGTCGCCCAATCGGCGAGCTCAATCGGCCATGGTGTCCGCACGGACCAGCCGACGGACTTGTACCACGTAGAGGACTCCTGCCCACCAGTACAGGGTTGTACCCCATCCAGCGAACGCCCATCCGAAAATAGCAGCGAGTGACGAGATCCATCCACTTCCGTCACTGAGCAGAAGCAGCGGGAAGGCGTACATCAAGTTGAACGTAGCGGCCTTCCCCAGGAAGTTCACCTGCGGCGGCGGATACCCATGGCGTCTGAGGATGCCCACCATCACCAGAAGGACCAGCTCTCGCGCCAACAGTGCAGCGGTCAACCAGATTGGCAGGATCTCGCGCCACGTGAGACCGACCAAAGTCGAGAGAATGTAGAGCCGGTCAGCTGCGGGATCAAGGAGCCGGCCAAGACTGCTGATCTGGTTCCAGCGCCTCGCGAGCTTGCCGTCCAGATAGTCACTGATCCCGCTCAGCATGAGCACCAGGAGTGCCCAGCCGTCGCTCTTCGGGCCACCGAACTCGGGCCGAAGGATCAGCCAGAGAAAGACGGGTACGCCGACGAGGCGCGCCATGCTGAGGATGTTCGGGATGGTGAGGACCCGGTCTGTCTGGACGCGGGTCTCCTGGACCTCCACCCGGGAGCCTCCTGTGGGAAATGAGCCAACGATGCCCCCTGACCTTACCTCAACGCAAAAAAGCTCCGGCTCTCGGGCGGTGTGCCCAAGAGCCGGAGCTATAAAAGAAGTTCGGCGGTGTCCTACTCTCCCACAGGGTCCCCCCTGCAGTACCATCGGCGCTGTGAGGCTTAGCTTCCGGGTTCGGAATGTAACCGGGCGTTTCCCTCACGCTATGACCACCGAAACACGGTGAAACACATATCAACCGCACCACCCAGTGGCCCCGGGCGGGGTTGTTCGTGGTTTCAGAACCAACACAGTGGACGCGAGCAACTGAGGACAAGCCCTCGGCCTATTAGTACCAGTCACCTCCACCCGTTACCGGGCTTCCAGATCTGGCCTATCAACCCAGTCGTCTACTGGGAGCCTTACCCCATCTAGTGGGTGGGAACACTCATCTCGAAGCAGGCTTCCCGCTTAGATGCTTTCAGCGGTTATCCCTCCCGAACGTAGCCAACCAGCCATGCCCTTGGCAGGACAACTGGCACACCAGAGGTTCGTCCGTCCCGGTCCTCTCGTACTAGGGACAGCCCTTCTCAATGTTCCTGCGCGCGCAGCGGATAGGGACCGAACTGTCTCACGACGTTCTAAACCCAGCTCGCGTACCGCTTTAATGGGCGAACAGCCCAACCCTTGGGACCGACTCCAGCCCCAGGATGCGACGAGCCGACATCGAGGTGCCAAACCATCCCGTCGATATGGACTCTTGGGGAAGATCAGCCTGTTATCCCCGGGGTACCTTTTATCCGTTGAGCGACGGCGCTTCCACAAGCCACCGCCGGATCACTAGTCCCGACTTTCGTCCCTGCTCGACCCGTCGGTCTCACAGTCAAGCTCCCTTGTGCACTTACACTCAACACCTGATTGCCAACCAGGCTGAGGGAACCTTTGGGCGCCTCCGTTACTCTTTAGGAGGCAACCGCCCCAGTTAAACTACCCATCAGACACTGTCCCTGATCCGGATCACGGACCCAGGTTAGACATCCAGCACGACCAGACTGGTATTTCAACGACGACTCCACCCGAACTGGCGTCCAGGCTTCACAGTCTCCCAGCTATCCTACACAAGCCGAACCGAACACCAATATCAAACTATAGTAAAGGTCCCGGGGTCTTTCCGTCCTGCTGCGCGAAACGAGCATCTTTACTCGTAGTGCAATTTCACCGGGCCTATGGTTGAGACAGTCGAGAAGTCGTTACGCCATTCGTGCAGGTCGGAACTTACCCGACAAGGAATTTCGCTACCTTAGGATGGTTATAGTTACCACCGCCGTTTACTGGCGCTTAAGTTCTCAGCTTCGCCACACCGAAATGTGACTAACCGGTCCCCTTAACGTTCCAGCACCGGGCAGGCGTCAGTCCGTATACATCGCCTTACGGCTTCGCACGGACCTGTGTTTTTAGTAAACAGTCGCTTCTCGCTGGTCTCTGCGGCCACCCCCAGCTCGGAGAGCACGTCTCCTCACCAGTGATGGCCCCCCTTCTCCCGAAGTTACGGGGGCATTTTGCCGAGTTCCTTAACCATAGTTCACCCGAACGCCTCGGTATTCTCTACCTGACCACCTGAGTCGGTTTAGGGTACGGGCCGCCATGAAACTCGCTAGAGGCTTTTCTCGACAGCATAGGATCATCCACTTCACCACAATCGGCTCGGCATCAGGTCTCAGCCTTAATGTGCGACGGATTTACCTATCACACGGCCTACACCCTTACCCCGGGACAACCACCGCCCGGGATGGACTACCTTCCTGCGTCACCCCATCACTCACCTACTACAGGTCTGGTCCGTCGGCTCCACCACTCCCCCTTGCCCGAAGGCTCCGGGGCGGCTTCACGGACTTAGCATCGCCTGGTTCACTGTTTGACGCTTCACAGCGGGTACCGGAATATCAACCGGTTATCCATCGACTACGCCTGTCGGCCTCGCCTTAGGTCCCGACTTACCCTGGGCAGATCAGCTTGACCCAGGAACCCTTAGTCAATCGGCGCACACGTTTCCCACGTGTGTATCGCTACTCATGCCTGCATTCTCACTCGTGAACCGTCCACCACTAGCTTCCGCTGCAGCTTCACCCGGCACACGACGCTCCCCTACCCATCCCAGCAGGCGTTGGCCCTATAGCTGGAATGACACGACTTCGGCGGTACGCTTGAGCCCCGCTACATTGTCGGCGCGGAATCACTAGACCAGTGAGCTATTACGCACTCTTTCAAGGGTGGCTGCTTCTAAGCCAACCTCCTGGTTGTCTGTGCGACTCCACATCCTTTCCCACTTAGCGTACGCTTAGGGGCCTTAGTCGATGCTCTGGGCTGTTTCCCTCTCGACCATGGAGCTTATCCCCCACAGTCTCACTGCCGTGCTCTCACTTACCGGCATTCGGAGTTTGGCTAAGGTCAGTAACCCGGTAGGGCCCATCGCCTATCCAGTGCTCTACCTCCGGCAAGAAACACACGACGCTGCACCTAAATGCATTTCGGGGAGAACCAGCTATCACGGAGTTTGATTGGCCTTTCACCCCTAACCACAGGTCATCCCCCAGGTTTTCAACCCTGGTGGGTTCGGTCCTCCACGAAGTCTTACCTCCGCTTCAACCTGCCCATGGCTAGATCACTCCGCTTCGGGTCTTGAGCGCGCTACTAAAACGCCCTATTCGGACTCGCTTTCGCTACGGCTTCCCCACACGGGTTAACCTCGCAACACACCGCAAACTCGCAGGCTCATTCTTCAAAAGGCACGCAGTCACGACTGTATGTGCAAGCACATACAGCGACGCTCCCACGGCTTGTAGGCACACGGTTTCAGGTACTATTTCACTCCGCTCCCGCGGTACTTTTCACCATTCCCTCACGGTACTATCCGCTATCGGTCACCAGGGAATATTTAGGCTTAACGGGTGGTCCCGCCAGATTCACACGGGATTTCTCGGGCCCCGTGCTACTTGGGTGTCTCTCAAACGAGCCGTTGATGTTTCGACTACGGGGGTCTTACCCTCTACGCCGGACCTTTCGCATGTCCTTCGCCTACACCAACGGTTTCTGACTCGTCTCACGGCCGGCAGACCATGAAAGAGAGATCCCACAACCCCGTATACGCAACCCCTGCCGGGTCTCACACGCATACGGTTTGGCCTCATCCGGTTTCGCTCGCCACTACTCCCGGAATCACGGTTGTTTTCTCTTCCTGCGGGTACTGAGATGTTTCACTTCCCCGCGTTCCCTCCACACACCCTATGTGTTCAGATGTGGGTGACAGCCCATGACGACTGCCGGGTTTCCCCATTCGGAAACCCCCGGATCAAAGCCTGGTTGACGACTCCCCGGGGACTATCGTGGCCTCCCACGTCCTTCATCGGTTCCTGGTGCCAAGGCATCCACCGTGCGCCCTTAAAAACTTGGCCACAGATGCTCGCGTCCACTGTGCAGTTCTCAAACAACGACCAACCACCCACCACCCCACCCACAAACGGGCGAGTTCACTGGGGCCGGCACTGAAGGCGACCAGACAAGCCGGCCGTACCCTCAGACACCCAACAGCGCGCCCGACCCGTCCCCGCCCGGAGATCATGCTTTCCACGCCCTCTTGCGAGAGCAGTACTTGCAAGCCTCCGACCCGTGAAACCGGCCGAATAATCAACGTTCCACCCATGAGCAACCAGCATCGGACATCCGCCGATGTACTGGCCTCTGACCGGAACCCCGAAAGGCCCCGGTAAGAAATGCTCCTTAGAAAGGAGGTGATCCAGCCGCACCTTCCGGTACGGCTACCTTGTTACGACTTCGTCCCAATCGCCAGTCCCACCTTCGACAGCTCCCTCCCCGTGAGGGGTTGGGCCACCGGCTTCGGGTGTTACCGACTTTCGTGACGTGACGGGCGGTGTGTACAAGGCCCGGGAACGTATTCACCGCAGCAATGCTGATCTGCGATTACTAGCAACTCCGACTTCATGGGGTCGAGTTGCAGACCCCAATCCGAACTGAGACCGGCTTTTTGAGATTCGCTCCGCCTCACGGCATCGCAGCTCATTGTACCGGCCATTGTAGCACGTGTGCAGCCCAAGACATAAGGGGCATGATGACTTGACGTCGTCCCCACCTTCCTCCGAGTTGACCCCGGCAGTCTCCTGTGAGTCCCCATCACCCCGAAGGGCATGCTGGCAACACAGAACAAGGGTTGCGCTCGTTGCGGGACTTAACCCAACATCTCACGACACGAGCTGACGACAGCCATGCACCACCTGTACACCGACCACAAGGGGGGCACCATCTCTGATGCTTTCCGGTGTATGTCAAGCCTTGGTAAGGTTCTTCGCGTTGCGTCGAATTAAGCCACATGCTCCGCTGCTTGTGCGGGCCCCCGTCAATTCCTTTGAGTTTTAGCCTTGCGGCCGTACTCCCCAGGCGGGGAACTTAATGCGTTAGCTGCGGCACCGACGACGTGGAATGTCGCCAACACCTAGTTCCCACCGTTTACGGCGTGGACTACCAGGGTATCTAATCCTGTTCGCTCCCCACGCTTTCGCTCCTCAGCGTCAGTAATGGCCCAGAGATCCGCCTTCGCCACCGGTGTTCCTCCTGATATCTGCGCATTTCACCGCTACACCAGGAATTCCGATCTCCCCTACCACACTCTAGTCTGCCCGTATCGAATGCAGACCCGGGGTTAAGCCCCGGGCTTTCACATCCGACGCGACAGACCGCCTACGAGCTCTTTACGCCCAATAATTCCGGACAACGCTTGCGCCCTACGTATTACCGCGGCTGCTGGCACGTAGTTAGCCGGCGCTTCTTCTGCAGGTACCGTCACTTGCGCTTCTTCCCTGCTGAAAGAGGTTTACAACCCGAAGGCCGTCATCCCTCACGCGGCGTCGCTGCATCAGGCTTTCGCCCATTGTGCAATATTCCCCACTGCTGCCTCCCGTAGGAGTCTGGGCCGTGTCTCAGTCCCAGTGTGGCCGGTCGCCCTCTCAGGCCGGCTACCCGTCGTCGCCTTGGTGAGCCACTACCTCACCAACAAGCTGATAGGCCGCGGGCTCATCCTTCACCGCCGGAGCTTTTAACCCCCACCCATGCGGGCAGAAGTATTATCCGGTATTAGACCCCGTTTCCAGGGCTTGTCCCAGAGTGAAGGGCAGATTGCCCACGTGTTACTCACCCGTTCGCCACTAATCCCCCACCGAAGCGGGTTCATCGTTCGACTTGCATGTGTTAAGCACGCCGCCAGCGTTCGTCCTGAGCCAGGATCAAACTCTCCGTGAATGTCAACCCGTAATCGGGTCACACCACGAGAGCGGAACAGTCAGGCGGAATAAGCCCGACCGTTCACAGCGTCCTCGCTGTGTTTACTACTTCAAAGGAACCTCAACCCACAGACAAAAGCCCGTGAGCCGGGGTATCAACAAACTTGGCGTTGATTTTTGGCACGCTGTTGAGTTCTCAAGGAACGGACGCTTCCTTCGTACTCACCCAAGAACACTCTCAGGCTTTCCTCCGGGCGCTTCCCTTCGGTGTTCCAAACTCTATCAGTGATTTTCCGACCCCCTGACCACCGTTCAGCAAGCATGCAGAACGAGACCCCGGGAGAGGATCTGACAAGTTGGATGCTGCCGGGCAAGGACACTTGATCGCGTCACTCAGCCCCAGGCAGGAGAACGACTGTACACGGGCCATCAGAGCAGGCGCAAATCGATCGCGCGGCGCATCAGGGATGTCAACCGACGCCTCTCACACGGAACCGTCACTTCATATGACATACGCTGCTCAACAGTGTGCCGTCCGGGACCAGGCAGTGACGGCCCGTATGAATCTCCACCCCGGGAGGCTTCCCTTGACCACCGTGATGTCCCCTCTTGCAGGACGTGCCATCGGACTGGCCGCTGTGCCGGACCCGGTCTTCTCCGGGGCCATGGTCGGCCCCGGCACCGCCATCGACCCCGTGCGTGAGCCCTCGGAGGCAGTCGCCCCCGTGACCGGCGTCATCGTCTCGCTCCACCCGCATGCCTTCGTCGTCGTGGACGACGAGGGCCACGGTGTACTCACCCACCTCGGCATCGACACCGTGCAGCTCAATGGCGAGGGCTTCGAGCTGCTCGTCAACAAGGGCGACACCGTGACGCGTGGTCAGAGTGTGGTGCGCTGGAACCCGGCCGCCGTGGAAGCTGCCGGCAAGTCCCCGGTGTGCCCGATCGTGGCGCTCGAAGCCACGGCCGACTCCCTCTCCGATCTCGTCGAAGACGGCACGGTGAAGGCCGGGGACAGCCTCTTCGGATGGCAGTGACGCCAGCGGCGTTTCATGAGAGTAAGCAGGAAACCCACCGCGGCGGCGGGACCCGCCGCACTATCGGAGACGGTGAGATGGAGACAACGCTGCGAGGCGTCGGTGTGAGCCACGGTGTGGCGATCGGCGAAGTTCGGCACATGGGAACGGCAGTGCTCGAGCCGCCTGCCAAGCAGGTCCCGGCGGAGGATGCGGAGCGCGAGCAGGGGCGCGCCCGCCAGGCCGTTGACGCTGTGGCGGCGGACCTGAACGCGCGCGGCAATCTGGCGGGCGGCGAGGCCCAAGCAGTGCTTGAGGCGCAGGCCATGATGGCCCAGGATCCCGAACTGATCGCGGACGTGGACCGGCGTATCGCAGTCGGCAGCACGGCCGAGCGCGCTGTGTACGACGCGTTCGCCGCGTATCGCGCTCTTCTGGCGGGTGCCGGTGAGTACCTCGCTGGGCGCGTGGCCGACCTCGACGACGTGCGGAATCGTATCGTCGCCCGACTTCTCGGGGTTCCCATGCCCGGTGTCCCCGACAGCGACGAGCCGTACGTCCTTATTGCCCGCGACCTCGCGCCCGCCGACACCGCGCTGCTGGATCCGACCCTGGTACTCGGCTTCGTGACCGAGGAAGGTGGGCCGACCAGCCACAGCGCGATCCTGGCGAGGGCCCTCGGTGTACCCGCCGTGGTGGCGCTGCCCGGTGCGGGTGAGCTCGCCGAGGGCACGGTGATCGCGGTGGACGGGAGCACGGGAGAAGTCTTCGTCGAACCCAGTGCGGAGAAGAAGGCGCAGTTGGAGGCCGCGGCTGCCCAGCGCAAGGCGGCGCTGACAGCCTCGACCGGGCCTGGCGCCACCTCCGACGGTCACAAGGTGCCTCTGCTGGCGAACGTCGGCGGGCCCGCGGACGTACCGGCTGCCGTCGAGGCCGGAGCAGAGGGCATCGGTCTCTTCCGTACCGAGTTCCTTTTCCTGGACGACAGCAAGAACGCGCCGTCCGAGGCGAAGCAGATCGAGGCGTACCGGCAGGTTCTTGAGGCCTTCCCCGAAGGGCGCGTTGTCGTTCGGGTGCTCGACGCGGGCGCGGACAAGCCGCTGGACTTCCTGACGCCGGCCGACGAGCCGAACCCGGCTCTGGGTGTACGCGGTCTTCGGACCCTGCTCGACCACCCCGATGTGCTGCACACGCAGCTGACGGCGCTCGCGAAGGCCGCGGAGGGACTGCCTGTCCACCTTGAGGTCATGGCTCCGATGGTCGCGGACCGTGCCGATGCCAAGGCGTTCGCGGACGCGTGCCGTGCGGCCGGGCTGCGGGCGAAGTTCGGTGCCATGGTGGAGATCCCGTCGGCCGCGCTGCGGGCGCGCTCGATCCTGCGGGAGGTCGAGTTCCTGTCCTTGGGAACCAACGACCTCGCGCAGTACACCTTCGCCGCCGACCGTCAGGTGGGGGCGGTCTCTCGTCTGCAGGATCCGTGGCAGCCCGCGCTGCTCGACCTGGTCGCTCTGTCCGCCGAGGCGGCGAGGACCGAGGGCAAGAGCTGTGGTGTCTGTGGCGAGGCGGCGTCGGACCCCTTGCTCGCGTGTGTGCTGATCGGTCTGGGCGTCACCTCGCTTTCCATGGGCGCGGCTTCGATTCCCTACGTGCGGTCGTCGCTGGCCAAGTACACGCTGGCGCAGTGTGAGCGGGCCGCCGTGGCAGCCCGGGCCGCGGACAGTGCCGAGGAGGCTCACGACGCCGCTCAGGCAGTGCTGTCGGGCGAGTAGTCGCCCGGTCGCGTCGTCGATCAGTCGCGCGGACGCGGTCGGTGCGGACCGTTCGTCGGGCGAGGGGCGTTCCACTTCGGGCGGGGCGCCCCTCGCCCGTCTGTCGTTTCAGTGGATGTGGCCCGTCGTGGGTCCCTCTCCTCCGAGGTCTGGGGGTGTGCAGTAGTCGACGTCCGGTTCCGGGGAGATGAGGTCGCCTGATTCGGCGTCGGTGCAGTAGGCGTCGAAGACCTCGCCGGCGGTCAGCGGTTCGACACCGTTGCCGCGCAGGTGCCAGCCGTAGACGCGGTCGGTGGTGCCGGGGGCGGTGGTGCGCATCACGAGGCCGCCGGGGCTCTGGGTGGCGAGGCCGAGAGCCAGGACCGTGGTGAATTCGAGGGCTTCGGCCTCGTCGAGTTCTGCCGCGCCCTCGCTGTCGTCGTCCGCGTGGAGGACGGCGACGAGTGTTTCGGCTGGTGTCGTGACACTGCAGACGAGGTGCCTGTTTCCCCGTGGGGCGGTGTCGAGGATGCGGACGAGGAGGTTCGAGGCACGGGCGAACGCCGCACGTCCGATGTCCTCCCCGCAGGATGCGCAGGCGCCGATTCGTGCCAGGAGTGTGGCGGCGTACTCCCAGGTCGCCTGGCGGACGGCCTCGTCGACCAGGTGTGGAAGCAGCTCGGCGAGTGGTTGGCCGTCGTACGGGACGGTCGGGCCCGTGGTGGCGAGTTCCGCTGTGAAGCGGGTGCGGCTGGACGGGGCGTCCGGGTCCAGACCGGAGGCGATGCAGAATTCGGCGTACTCCTCAGGGTCGAAGAGCGCGACGGTGGTGTGACTGCCCTGCGCGGCAAGGCTTTTCAGGAGAGCTTCCACCTCGCGGAGGTAGGCCGTGTGGTTCTGGAAGGTGAAGGTGCGGTAGCGCCGCATCGCCCGGAAGTCGTGCTCGTCGGTGAGCAGGCCGATGGTGCCCGCGATTTCGCGGCGCAGAACGCGCCGCATGGTCGGGTGGCCGGTGTTCGCCATGGTTCCCCCTGTGTGCCGTCGATCAATGCTCACTCAAAGTAACGGGAGCCACTGACAATGGTCTTCGGGTCGGTCGGTCACGGACGAGGCGATGCTGAATCACGCAGCTCACAGCGATTCCGGCGCCGAAGCCGGTCCAGCCGAGAGGCCCGGCGGCGGTGGCCGCAGTGACAGTCAGTTGTCCGGTGGTGCGCTGTCGGGCTTGCGCGAGTCCGACGGCCGAGGTGGTGAGGAACAGTGTCGCGGAGGCAGTCGTACAGGTGGCCGACAGAGGCATGGTGATGCCGCCCGGCGCGAAGACCTCGGAGAGCGGGAGCAGGAGCCTGCGAGCGGCCCTGGTGGTGGTGATGGTGACGAAGCGGGCCAGAGGGACCCCGGAGGGCCACCACCATCACGTTGTCGAGAACCATCAGCAGCGGTGCGAGGCCGGTCGGTGCGCGGCCGGTTTGGGCGGTCCGGAGGGGCAGGCCGACCTTGAAGACGGCGTCGTCGAGGATGAGGACGGCCTCGGTGGCGACGTAGGCGAGGTAGGTGTGATCGCGCCATGCGCGGTGGCGACGAGCCTGAGGGCGTCGCCGACCAGAAGTCATTGTTACGCCGTGGTGCGGCGAGGCCGCCGAGGGTCCAACCCGCTTTGGTGGCCGTCCGGTTGATCGCCTGGTAGCGGACACGGTCCGGTCCGGCGACGCGGGTGGCACAGAGCTTGGTGATGACTCTCGACCCGCGGTCGCCGAAGCCGCCGACGGCCGTGCACGCGAGAAGCACCGCGTAGTGATCTGTCGTGAGCGGGGCGAACGAGGCCAGGGCACGTATCGACTGGAGGGCGACCAGGACGCGGGGCAAGGGAATTGCCTCGTCCGTCGAAAGAGGTGTGTCCGAGGGGATGTTGGGGCCGGGGGCGCCGCTGCCTCCGGTGCGTCGGCTCGCCGACGAGCTGGGGATGAGTCCGGGCACGGTCGCGACGGCTTACGCGGGCCTCCGGTCGGCCGACGCGGCGCGGCCGGCCTCGGACTTCGCCATTGTGCTGGTCGAGTCCGCGGCCACCTACGGTGGTCGACCGCTCTTCCGGGGTGCCTGTCAGGCGCGTTTGCGGGCCAGCTCGGCGTAGAAGTTCAGCAGGTCCAGGTTGTCGATGGAGCCGGGGTTGACGGCCTTCTCCAGGGGGCTGCCCTGGAGAAGGCGCTTCACCGGGACCTCGATGCGCTTACCGGTGAGGGTGTGCGGAACTCCGGGGACCTCGATGACCTCGTCGGGGACGTGGCGCGGGGAGAGCTGTTCGCGGATGGTCTGTTTGATGCGGTTCAGGAGGGCCTCGTCGAGTACGGCTCCGGGCGCGAGGTGGACGAAGAGCGGCATCCAGTAACCGCCGTCGGGTTGTTCGACGCCGATGACGAGGGATTCCTTGATCTCGGGCAGTCGTTCGACGGCTTCGTAGATGTCGGCCGACCCCATGCGCACGCCCTGCCGGTTGAGCGTGGAGTCGGAGCGGCCGTGGATGATCACGGAGCCGCGCGAGGTGAGGGTGATCCAGTCGCCGTGGCGCCACACTCCGGGATAGGTGTCGAAGTAACTCTCGTGGTACCGGCTGCCGTCGGGATCGTTCCAGAAGTGGACGGGCATGGACGGCATCGGGTTGGTGACCACGAGTTCGCCGACCTCGTCCACGAGGGGCTCTCCGTTCGGGTCCCAGGACTGGAGGTCGGTGCCCAGCCCGGGCGCCTGGAGTTCGCCGATGTGCACGGGGAGGGTCGGTACGGCCCCCGCGAAGCAGGAGCACACGTCCGTGCCGCCGCTGACCGAGGCGATCCACAGGCCGGCCCCGCTCGCCGCGAACTCGTCGTGCAGCCAGCGGAATCCGTCGGGAGGCAGCGGTGATCCGGTCGTCGCGACGCACTGCACCTCCGACAGGTCGAAGTCCCGGGCCGGGTGCACTCCGGCCTTCAGGCAGGCCATGACGTACGCCGCCGAGGTGCCGAAAAGGGTCGCTCCCGTACGTTCGGCGATCCGCCACTGGGCGCCGGTGTCGGGGTAACCGGGGCTGCCGTCGTAGAGGACGATCGTCGTGCCCGTGAGGAGGCCGGAGACGAGGAAGTTCCACATCATCCAGCCGGTGGACGTGTACCAGAAGAAGCGGTCCTCCGGGCCCAGGTCGCAGTGCAGGCCGAGTTGTTTGAGGTGCTCGACGAGGATGCCGCCCTGGGACTGGACGATCGCCTTGGGGAGGCCGGTCGTGCCCGAGGAGTAGAGCACCCACAGGGGGTGGTCGAAGGTGACCTGCTCGTAGGCGGGTGTCACATCCGCGGACGTGAGGGCGGACCATTCCAGGGCGCCTTCGGGAGGCTCGGTGCCCAGCAGCGGGATGTGGACGACGGCGCGCAGGGTGGGCAGTTCTCGACGGAGTTCGGCGACGGTGTCACGGCGGTCGTGCTCCTTGCCGCCGTAACGGTAGCCGTCGACGGTGAACAGCACGACCGGTTCGACCTGCTGGAAGCGGTCGAGGACGCTGCGGGCACCGAAGTCGGGGGCGCAGGACGTCCATACGCCGCCCACGGCGGCCGTGGCGAGCAGAGCGACCACGGCTTGGGGAACGTTCGGGAGATAGCCGCTCACGCGGTCTCCCGGGCGCACTCCGAGCGTACGCAGCTCGGCGGCGAGGGAGCCGACCTGGCGGCGCAGTTCGGCCCAGGTCACCGGGCGGGGTTCGTGGGTCTCGTCGACATACAGGAGGGCGGGTTCGTCCGCGCGGGTGTCCGCGGCGCGCAGGGCGTGCTCGGCGTAGTTGAGCTTCGCTCCGGGGAACCATTGCGCGCCGGGCATCGAACGATCGCCGAGCACGCGCGCGTAGGGCGTCGAGAAGCGCACGTCGAACCACTCGGTGACGGCTTGCCAGAACGTGTCGAGCCGGTCCACGGACCACCTGTGCAGTGCTGCGTAGCCGCCGTCGGCGGGGGCTCCGTGCTGCTCGGCCGCCCACGCCTGGAACCTGGTGATCCTGGCCCGGGCGATGCGTTCCCGGTCGGGCTGCCAGAGGGGCGTGGGGTTGGTGGTGGACATGGGGCGGCTCCCGGACTGTGCGCGTGACACGGCTGACACGGACCATGCCATTTGATCGACTCCGGCACCAGGGTGCGCCGCGCGGGGGTCGTGTCGTGGAGATGAAGATGTGGTCCCTACCAGGGTGAACGGCTGCTGAACTGTGCGCCTATCGGGTGAAGTCAGTGGCAGGCTGAGCAGCATGGAAGGTCGTGACCTGGTGCGTTCGGTGAAGGCGGTCGGTTCGGCGGGAGCGGCCCAGGGGCTGCGTACCGTACGGGCCGCCTGGCGCCGGAGGCGTGCCGACGCAGCCGGGCTGCCGCCGCGGGGTACCGAGCGCGCGCGGGTGCCCGGGCCCGTGCTGGACGTGGAGCCGGGGCCCGGTGGCGGTGTAGTCCGGTTCGCGAGGTCGGAGCTGCGGGTCGTCGTCGCCGTCAACGGGGCGGTCTTCTGGGGCTGGGACGGGGCCGGTCCCGAGCCGTCGTACGCACTCGCCGGCCGCTGTCCGGAGCCGGATCCCCGTGCCTCGCTGGAGCCGGACACGGACGGCGGCTGGCGGGTCGTGGCCGAGCGGGTGACGGTCGTGGTCTCGCGGCACGGTGCGGTGGAAGTGCTCACCCCCGGAGGGGTGAGCCTGCGACGGGAGCTGCCGCCTCGCTGGTGGGAGCCCGTGGGCGGCGGCACGAGCCGCTGGATGCAGCGCTCCGAGGTGGCCGCGGACGCGCGGTTCTTCGGGCTCGGGGGGCGCGCCTCGGGACCGCGGTTGCGCGATGGGACCTACCGCCTGTGGAACACGGACCCCGGTCGCGCCTTCGGCCGCGGCGACGATCCGCTGTCCATCACCATGCCGGTGCAGCTGGTGGTGGCCGATGCGGCGACCCACCTGGTTTTCCAGGACACCACCTGGGACGGCACGGTGACACTGCGGGAGGGTGAGGAGGGAGCGGGTTCGGGGCACGACCGGGCCGGAACGTCCGAGCTGCGGATGGACGGCGGGCCGCTGCGCTGCTGGATGATGGTGGGCACCCCCGCGCGCGTGCTGCACACGTGGGCCACGCTCACGGGCGCTCCCGCGCTGCCGCCTTCGTGGGCGCTGGGCCACCACCACGTGCGCCGGGGCCTCGGCGGGGAGCAGGAGGTGCGGCGGATCGTCGCGGGCTACCAGGAGCACGATCTGCCGCTCGACGCGGTCCATCTCGGGATCGACCACTTCGACGGGCACCAGGTGTTCACCATCGACGAGGAGCAGTTCCCGAAGATGGCGGCCCTCGCCGAGGATCTGCGGCGCGACGGCATACGGCTGGTGTCGGTCGTCGGCCCCGCGGTCGGGGCCGTGCCGGGCAACGCCGTGTACGACGGCGGGAGCGCCGAGGACACGTTCGTACGGGATGCGTCGGGGCGGCTCGTGCGAGGGGTCGCGTGGCCCGGGGAGTCCGTCTTCCCCGACTTCACGCACGCGTCCGTGCGTGCGTGGTGGGGCCGGATGTACGAGGAACGGCTCGGGCAGGGGTTCGCCGGCTTCTGGCACGACATGGACGAGCCCACGTCCTTCACCGCTTTCGGAGAGTCGACCCTGCCGCGTTCGGCCCGCCACGTGCTGGAGGGGCCCGGCGGCGACCACCGCGAGGCGCACAACGTGTACGCCCTGTGCATGGCCCAGGCCGCCTACGAGGGGCTGAGCGAACTGGCGCCGAAGGAGCGGCCGTTCGTGTTCTCCCGCTCCGGCTGGGCCGGTATGCAGCGCTACGGAGGGGCGTGGTCCGGGAACGTGGCGACAGGCTGGCCGGGGCTGCGGGCGTCCCTGTCGCTGGTGATGGGCCTCGGGCTGTGCGGGGTGCCCTACTCGGGCCCTGATGTGGGCGGCGTGGGCGGAGGCCCGTCGCCGGAGCTGTATCTGCGGTGGTTCCAACTGGGCGCCCATCTGCCGCTGTTCCGCACGCACGCGGGTCTGCGGGCGGGGTGCAGGGAGCCCTGGGAGTTCGGTGCGGATGTCCTGGCACACGCGCGCGTGGCGCTCGTCGAACGCCGGCGCATGCTGCCGTACTTCACGACGCTGGCGCATCTGGCGCGTCTCACGGGGGCGCCCTATGTGCGGCCGTTGTGGTGGGGGGCGCCCGAGGAACGTTCGCTGCGGGACTGCGAGGACGCCTTCCTGCTGGGTGACTGTCTGCTGGTGGCACCGGTGCTCGACCCGGGTGCGGACCGGCGTGCGGTGCAGCTGCCGCGCGGGCGCTGGTACGACACGGTGACGGAGCAGGCGTACGAGGGGCCCGGTCAGGTGCTGGTCGACGCTCCTTTGTCGCGGATTCCGGTTCTTGCCCGCGCGGGCGCCGTCGTGCCCGTGCGGGGCGACGGCGGCGGTCTTGAGCTGGAGGTGTGGGCGCCCGCCCGCGGACGTACCGGGGGCGGGCTGGTGGTGCAGGACGCGGGTGACGGGTGGGAGGAGCCGGAGATCGAGCGGTACGTCACTCGCTGGGAGGGGCGTCGGGTGGTCGTCGAGCGGGACGGGGAGGACGGCGTGAGCGAACCGGTCCACCCCGTGCGCGTACGAGGCCTCGACGGGCGCTGAGCGGCCTCAGTAGCGGCCCTCGAACCACGCGCGTGCAGCCACCGTGTGCAGCGGGAAGGCGAGCTCCTCCGGCCTGCGCAGGAGGTGCCAGCCGTCGGTCTCGTCCGTGGCTGCGGACTCCGGCAGTTGGTCGGCGGGGCGTTCGGGCAGGGTTCCGAAGAGCAGCAGGTGACCGTCGGGCGAGCTCAGCGCGTCGACGAGACGGACGTCGCGGCTCGCGGCCTCGATGCCTGTCTCCTCCCTGAGTTCACGGACGACGGCCTGCCGCCAGTCCTCGCGGTGGTCGACGTACCCGCCGGGCAGGGCGATGCCTCCGCGCGCGGGGGCGATGGTTCGGGTGATGACGACCAGGGCGGTGCCCTTGGTGTCGTACACGGGCTGGAGTGCCACCGCGACGGGCAGCGGGTTGCGGTAGGCCACGGTGCCGCAGGCGGGGCAGGTACGGGGCCAGTCGGAAACGCCCGCTCCGTACGGCGCTCCGCAGCTCGAACAGTGGGAGCCCGGCGCGGAGTTGTCGGTTGATAGTTGGTTTACGGACACGCGGCGGACTGTATCCGATCATGCGGACGGGGGCTTCCGGGGGCACCTCGGGGCCATGCCGCGCAGCGGGGGCGGCCGGAACCACCCCCGTGGACTCCGACCGCCCCTACCGATACGACGACGCACGCGGGGCTCGTGCGGTTCTGTGCGACGGCTGCCCAATCCGATGGGACCGTGCCACACTTCTGACGTTCCGTCAGATACGGGTCTCTGGAGGGGATGTGGCACGCATCCGCACACCTGTTGTCCCCGGGTGGTTCACGGAGGACGGGGACGGCTTCCGCCTCCTCGGCACCCGCTGCTCGGCCTGCGCCTCGGTCTTCTTCCCCCGCGAGGACGTCCACTGCCGCAACCCGGGGTGCCGGGGCGGCGAGCTGGCGGAGGTGCCGCTGTCCGGGCGCGGGCGCGTCTGGTCGTACACCGACAGCCAGTACCGGCCTCCGTCACCCTATGTGACGAATCCGGAACTTCCGTGGGAGCCGTACACGTTGATCGCTGTGGAGCTGGAGTCCGAGCGGATGGTGGTACTGGGACAAGCGGTTCCCGGGGTCACCGTCGCCGATCTGACGGTGGGCATGGAGGTGGAGGTCGTCCCGGGAGTGCTGCACGAGGACGCGGAGACGACCTGGACGACCTGGCACTGGCGGCCGACGGGGGCGGTGAAATGACCGGAGAGGTGGCGGTGCTCGGCGTGGGCATGCACCCCTGGGGCAAGTGGGGGCAGAGCTTCACCGAGTACGGCTCGGCCGCCGCACGGGCGGCGCTCGCCGACGCGGGGGTCGACTGGCGGGACGTCGACTCGGTCGTCGGTGCGGACACCGTGCGCGGCGGATATCCCGGGTACGTGGCGGGGGCGACGTTCGCCAAGGCGCTGGGCTGGCAGGGCGCCCGGGTGACCAGTGTGTACGCGGCGTGCGCGTCGGGGGCGCAGGCGATCGCCGTCGCACGCGCGCAGATCCTCGCCGGGCTCGCGGAGGTGGTGCTCGTCGTGGGCGCGGACTCGGCACCGAAGGGGTTCTTCCGGCCGGCCGGCGGGGACCGCGCCGACGATCCGGACTGGCTGCGGTTCCGCGTCCTGGGGGCGACGAACCCGACGTACTTCGGGCTGTACGCGCGTCGGCGGATGGCCGTGCACGGCGACACCCTGGAGGACTTCGCGCAGGTGAAGGTGAAGAACGCCGCGCTGGGTGCCCTGAACCCGAACGCGCGCTACCGCAAACGGGTCACCGCCGACGAGGTCGCCGCGTCGGCGGTGGTCGCCGATCCGCTTCGGCTGCTCGACATCTGCGCCACCTCCGACGGCGGGGCCGCACTGGTGCTGACCGGTATGGAGTTCGCGCGCCGGCACGGGGTGGCGGAGCCGGTGCGGATCCGGGCGGTGTCCACGGTGACACCGCGGTACCCCACCACGGTGCTGGACCTGCCGGACATCGCCACGGACTCGGCGACGGCGGTGGAGCCGACGGACGGGACATTCCGGGCGTCGATCGCACGGGCCGCCTACGAGGAGGCGGGCATCGGCCCCGAGGACCTCTCCCTGGCCGAGGTCTACGACCTGTCCACGGCCCTGGAGCTGCAGTGGTACGAGGATCTGGGACTGTGCGGTGAGGGTGAGGCGGCGAAGCTGCTGCGGGAGGGCGCGACGGCCCTGGGCGGGCGCATACCCGTCAACACCAGTGGCGGCCTCGGCTCCTTCGGGGAGGCCGTCCCCGCGCAGGCCATCGCCCAGGTGTGCGAGCTGACCTGGCAGCTGCGGGGCGACTCCGGTGACCGGCAGGTCGTGGGAGCACGCGTGGGCATCACGGCCAACCAGGGCCTGTTCGGCCACGGTTCCTCCGTGATCGCGGTGCGGTGAGGTGCGAACGGCGGGGTGCGGCCCGGACGACCTGCCGGTGCCCGCCGATCCGGACGGTCCCGACCCGTCCGATAGCCGGCGGGGTTCGAGGGTGGCTCCGGCCGGCCCCGCCCATGCGGGGTGAGGACGGCGGGACGAGCGGCGGCAGCGGAGGAGCCGCCGCACGGTGAGCGCCACCGCACACCCCAGGAATCGAGCACCTCAATCATTGTCGTCGGCGACCTTGACGCCCACAGGACGCCGGAGAACACTTCCGGTGTCAGTCGGCATCGCCGCACATTCTCGGCGTATCGAGACAATGCGCCGTGCGGGCCCCCTCTGAGCCACGGGCCCTCCCCTGCGTGCGATCCGGCTGCCGCAGCACGCTCGTCACGGACGCCGGGTGGGCGCGGGAACTCCCCGGCCTCGGCTGAAGTAGCCATGGGAACGCACTCTGCAAGGTCGACCGGGGCCGGACCGCCCCGGGCGAGGGCCCAGGAGCCGCCATGAGCAATGGGGACATCTTTGTCGGCGAGATCATCGGTACAGCGATTCTGATCCTCTTCGGCGCCGGCGTGGTCGCCGCCGTCGTACTGAACTACTCGAAGGCCAAGGACTCCGGCTGGATCGTCATCACGTTCGGCTGGGGCTTCGGTGTGCTGGCCGGGGCGTACACCGCCGCACCGCTGTCCGGTGGGCATCTCAACCCCGCGGTGACGATAGGGATCGCCATCGACACCGGGGAGTGGGACAAGGTACACGTCTACATCGCCGGGCAGATGGTCGGCGCCTTCCTCGGCGCGATCCTGTGCTGGCTGGTCTACTTCGCCCAGTTCCAGGCCAACGCGGAGGAGGAGATCGCCCAGCCGACGCTCGGGATCTTCTCCACGACGCCCACGATCCGCAATCCCGTCGCGAACCTCGTCACCGAGATCATCGCGACCATGGCCCTGGTCCTGCCGATCCTGGCCTTCGGGCTGACCAAGGGGCTCGGCGAGTCCGGCACCGCGATCCTGATCGTCTCCTTCCTGGTGGTCGGCATCGGGCTGTCGCTCGGCGGTCCCACGGGATACGCCATCAACCCGGCCCGCGACCTGGGCCCGCGCATCGCCCACGCCCTGCTTCCGATCCCCAACAAGGGCACGTCCGACTGGAGTTACGCGTGGATCCCGGTGGTGGGGCCGCTGATCGGCGCCGCGCTGGCGGGGATCGTCTTCAACGCAGCCTTCTGACGCACACACGCCTTCCGGGGCCGCAGACTTCCGGAGCTTCCCACGAAGGGGACGTCATGACGGACAAGTTCGTCGCCGCGATCGACCAGGGCACCACGTCAAGTCGCTGCATCGTCTTCAACCAGGACGGCGCGATCGTCGCCGTCGACCAGCGCGAGCACCGCCAGATCTTCCCCAAGCCCGGGTGGGTGGAACACGACGCCACCGAGATCTGGTCGAAGGTCCAGGCAGTGGTCGCGGGCGCGCTCGCCAAGGCCGGGCTGCGCGCCGACCAGCTCAGCGCGCTCGGCATCACCAACCAGCGCGAGACGACGGTCCTGTGGGACCGCGCCACGGGCAAGCCGGTCCACAACGCGATCGTCTGGCAGGACACGCGTACGGCGGCGCTCTGCCACGAACTCGGCGGCACCGACGGGCAGGACCGTTTCCGCGAGCAGACCGGGCTGCCCCTGGCCAGCTACTTCTCCGGCCCCAAGGCGGCCTGGCTGCTGGACAACGTGCCGGGGCTGCGGGCCCGCGCCGAGCGCGGTGAGATCGCCTTCGGCACCATCGACTCCTGGCTGATCTGGAACCTGACGGGCGGCACGGACGGCGGACGGCACGTCACCGACGTGACCAACGCCGGCCGGACCATGCTGATGGATCTGGAGACCCTCCAGTGGGACGCGTCCATCCTGGCCGCGATGAACGTCCCCGAGAAGATCCTCCCCGAGATCAGGTCCTCTTCCGAGGTGTACGGCACCGCGGTGGGCCAGCTCGCGGGCGTCCCCGTGGCCTCCGCGCTGGGCGACCAGCAGGCCGCGGTGTTCGGCCAGGCCTGCTACGACGTGGGGACGGCCAAGAACACCTACGGCACCGGCAGTTTCCTGCTGCTCAACACCGGCAACCGGCCCGTTCCCTCCAAGAACGGCTTGCTGACCACGATGGGTTACAAGATCGGCGGGGAGGCTCCCGTCTACTGCCTCGAAGGGTCCATCGCGATCACCGGGGCGCTGGTGCAGTGGTTCCGCGACCAACTCGGCATCATCCGTACAGCGGACGAGATCGAGACGCTCGCGGCGAGCGTCGACGACAACGGCGGCGCGTACATCGTGCCCGCGTTCTCCGGTCTGTTCGCGCCCTACTGGCGCTCGGACGCGCGCGGGGTGGTCACCGGCCTCACGAGGTACGTCACCAAGGGGCATCTGGCGCGCGCGGTGCTGGAGGCGACGAGCTGGCAGACGCGGGAGGTCGTGGACGCCATGTTCCAGGACTCCGGGGTGAGCATCACGACCCTGAAGGTGGACGGCGGCATGACGAAGAACAACCTGCTGATGCAGCACCAGGCGGACGTCCTCGGGGTGCCGGTCATCCGGCCGAAGGTCTCCGAGACGACCTGCCTGGGAGCGGCCTACGCGGCCGGCCTGGCGACCGGGGTGTGGAACGACCTCGACGAGCTGAAGACGCACTGGCAGAAGGACGTCGAGTGGACGCCTGCCATGGAGGCGTCGGTCCGCGACCGCGAGTACCACAACTGGCGCAAGGCCGTGGAGAAGAGCTTCGGCTGGGAGGAGGACGGCCGGGACTAGGGCCACCGCCCCCAGGACGCCTCCACGCGCGCGCGTGCCTTCGGACCGCGGCCCGTACCCCGGTCGGCGGGGGTACGGGCCGTGCGCGTGCGGACCGGTGAGGTCCCGTCAGGTGGGGATGCTCGCGCGGCGGTCGGCCGCGTACGCCATCGCGTGCTGGACGACTCCGATGAGGACCTCTTTGACCGACTCCCGGTCGCGGGCGTCGCACAGCACGAGCGGCACGTTGGGATCGAGGTCGAGTGCCGCCCGTACGGACTGCGAGGGGTAACGGGCCGCTCCGTCGAAGCAGTTGACGCCGACCAGGAAGGGTATGGAACGCCGCTCGAAGTAGTCGACCGCGGCGAAGCTGTCCTCCAGGCGGCGGGTGTCGGCGAGGACGACCGCGCCCAGCGCGCCGGTGGCGAGCTCGTCCCACAGGAACCAGAAACGGTCCTGTCCGGGCGTCCCGAAGAGGTACAGCACGAGGTCCTCGCGGAGGGTGATGCGGCCGAAGTCCATGGCCACGGTGGTGGTGTTCTTGCCCTCCACCCCCTTGATGTCGTCGACCGGGCGGCCCGCCTCGGTGAGCAACTCCTCGGTGCGCAAGGGTTTGATCTCGCTGACCGCACCGACGAGGGTCGTCTTGCCCGCGCCGAATCCGCCGGCCACGAGGATCTTGAGCGTGACGGGCTCGACCGGGGGCTTGCCGCGCTCAGAACGCCCGAAGATCATCGGTCTCTTCTCCTGCTTGTTCGGGGTCGGTCGGCGGTGGGCCGTGGCCCCCGCCGCCCGGGGTTTCGATGAGGTACATCGCCGGGACGGCGCGCCGGCCCGTCCGCACAGCGCCATTGTCCCGTACCGATGCCGCCGCGCAGGACGGTGCCGCCGGTGGCGACGGTCGTATCCGTCCGGGCGGCCCCGACGGGCTTCCGGGTGTCGGTGAACGTCCTGCCTCGATGGTCCCGCAACTGCCGGCCTGTCACGCCTCTGCCCCCGCTTCCGCGCTGCTCAGAGCGCCCGGAGGCCGTTGATGACGTCGCGCAGAATATTCTCGTCCACCAGCTCGGCGGGGGGTACGGGGCGCGTCACATGGACCATTTCCTCGTCCACGAGGTCCCCGATGAGGACCCGCACCACACCGATGGGGAGATTGAGTTCGGCGGCGAGTTCGGCGACCGACTGGGGAGCGTCACGACAGAGTTCGACGATGACCACGTGTTCCGGGGACAGCGTGTGATCCGCTTCGGGGTCGTCCGCGTGCGCCTCCGTGATCACCACCGCGATCAGGTCGAGGCGGTGCTGGGCCGCATGGCTGGTGCGGCCTCGCGTCATGGCGTACGGACGAACGACCGGTCCCGCCTCGTCGTCGAACCAGTGGCTTCTGGGTTGGCCGTCTCCGCTCATGTCATCCCACTACCCGCCTGCGGGCAGATCGGTGCGCGGAGAAGCTGCCAGATGCACACCGACACGCTTGACCAGGAGAGTCATCTCGTAGGCGACCTGGCCCACGTCCGAGTCCGCGTCCGAGAGCACGGCCAGGCAGCTGCCGTCCCCGGCCGCCGTCACGAAGAGGAAGGCGTCGTCGAGTTCGACGACCGTCTGGCGGACGCTGCCCGCGTCGAAGTGACGTCCCACGCCCTTGGCGAGGCTGTGGAATCCGGAGGCGACGGCGGCCAGGTGCTCGCTGTCCTCGCGGCTGAGGTCCTTGGAGACCCCGGTGGGCAGACCGTCGCCGGAGAGCACGAGCGCTCTGCGGATGCTGGCGACCCGGTCGACGAGGTCGTCGAGGAGCCAGTTGAGCTCCCCCGACGCCTTGTCGCTCGCGGTCCGGCCGGTCGGCTTCGGTGCGGTCATCGACCGTCCCCCTTACTCGTTCCTTGCGCTGTGCCGTCCTGGGCGCTGTCGCCCTCGGCGTTCTCGTCACGACCACGTTGCCAGCCGCGCTGCAGCGAGGCCATGCGGCTGCGGACCTCGTCGGCGTCTCGGTCGAAGGGGTCGGCCCCGTCCTGCGGGCGTGGCTTCATCCGTTCGGCGCGTCGCTCGGGGCCGTCCCTCAACTGCGGAGCCAGGTTGGCCTGGCGTACGCGGCGGGGCAGCCCTGCCGTACCGGACGTGGCCGGGTCGGCCGCCGCACCGGGTCGGGCGGTGGTCCCGGCCGAACCACCACGCCGGTCGCGCTGCGGGAGTGCCGGGGCTTCCGGCGACAGGTCACCGAGGCCGTTGCGGCCCGACTCCGCCCGCCCGCCGACGCCGCTGGAGGGCGCGTCGGGACGGCCTCCGGCGGCTCGGTCGCCGAACCGCGAGGCGGACAGTTCCGTGCGGTCGGTGAACACCCTGGAGCCCGCCGGATCCGTACGGTCGTCGAGGCCCCGGCCGACGGTCTCCCCTCTGCCCTCCCAACGCCGAACCGAAGACTCCGTGCGGTCACCGAAGCCGTCGCCCGGGTCGGTCTCGCGACGGATCGCGGTGTCCCCCCGGCGGCGAGCCGGGAGCGGGGCCAGCGTGTCCGGGTCCGTCGGACCCGCGCCTTCCGCCGGCTGTTCGTCCGCCGCCGACGGGTTGCGCCGCGGCGGCTGTCCGGTGACCGGGCGGCCGTGGGAACTGACCAGTTTGGGGGTACGGCGACGCGGCAGCGTCGCGGGATCTCCCGCCCGGCCGGCCGCGTCGTCGGGGGCGGTTGCGTCCCAGCCGCCGGAAGTCTGCTGGGGCTGGTCGCCGGGGAGGCCGCCCGCTTCGCCCATCGCCCCCGGCATCGAGCGGTGCGGCCGGGAGAGCACGCCGTGGTCGCTGTCCGTGTCACCGAAGGGACCGGGGAAGTCGTCGAGGGCGTCCAGGTCGACGGGCGCCTCCAGTTCGACCGGCCCGTCGATGAGCGAGGCAGGCAGGCCGGGGAGGCGCGCGGGTGCCGGGGAGAGCGCGGCCCTGCGGCTCCCCTCGAACTCGGCCTCCTTGGAGGGACGAGCGCGGTCGAGGCGGAAGCCGATGCCGTTGGTGTCCGGGATGTCGTCCGTGAGGAGTGCGTCGGGGACGAAGACGACGGCCGTCGTGCCGCCGTACGGGGACGGCTGGAGGGAGACCCGGACGTTCTGCCGCTGGGCGAGCCTGCTGACGACGAACAGGCCGAGCCGGTCCGTGTCGGACAGTTCGAACTCGGGCGTCTCGGCGAGCCGCAGGTTGGCGTCGAGAAGCGCTTCGGCCGCCATGCCCAGGCCCCGGTCGTGGATCTCCAGGGTGAAGCCGTTGGCGACACGCTCGCCCAGCACCTGGATGGCGGTGTGCGGGGGCGAGAACACCGTGGCGTTCTCCAGGAGTTCGGCCACGAGGTGGGTCAGGTCGGCTACGGCCGGGCCGGTGACGGCCATCCGCGGCAGCCGGCGGACCTCGATGCGCTCGTAGTCCTCCACCTCGGCGACGGCGGCGCGTACGACGTCCATCAGCTGGACGGGTTTGCGCCACTGCCGGGAGGGGGCGGCCCCGGAGAGGATCACCAGGCCTTCGGCGTGCCGGCGCATACGGGTGGTCAGGTGGTCGAGGCGGAACAGGTCGGCGAGTTCGTCGGTGTCCTCCGTCCGGCGCTCCATGGTGTCGAGCAGGGTGAGCTGCTTGTGCAGCAGGACCTGGCTGCGCCGGGCGAGGTTGACGAACACCTCGGAGACCCCGGAGCGGAGTTCGGCCTGTTTGACGGCGGCCTCGACGGCGGCGCGCTGAAGGGTGTTGAGGGCCTGGCCGACCTCGCCGATCTCGTTCTTGTCGTACTCCAGGCGCGGGACCTCGGTCTCCACGTCGACCTGTTCGCCGGCCGACAGACGGCGCATCACGCTCGGCAGCCGGACACCGGATGCCTCGTGGGCCTCCAGGCGGAGTTGGCGCAGGTCGCGGATGAGGGCCCGGCCGATGCGTACGGACAGGAAGAGCGAGAACAGCAGGGCGACCAGTCCGAGCACGCCGGCGACGACGGCCTTGACGATGACGCCCATCACGACGGGACGGACCCGGTCCTGATAGCGGTCGCCCGACTCGTCGTTGAGCCTGCGGAGTTCGTCGAGGACGTCGCCGGCCGTGGTGTCCCAGCTCTTCGCCGTGACGCCCCGCGGTTTGCCGGACTCGGCGCTGATGGCGGCCTGTTCGGCCACCCGGAGCGGTGCGGTGGAGGCGTTCTTCCAGAACCGCTCGTAGCGGGCGCGGTCCGACAGCGGGAGCAGCGGCAGGCTGACGTCGTACATGACGGTGCGCTGCGCCACGAGGTCGGAGATGTCGCGGGACTCGTCGCGGGTGAGACGGCCCACGACCAGGGCCGAGCCGAGCAGGGCGTCCTCGCGGGAGAGGAGTTCGCGGGCGCGGGCGGTGTTGACGAGGGCGCGGGCCTGCTTGTCCATCTCCAGGTTGTCGATGATGTGGAGGTTGGCGAGCAGGACGTAGCAGGGGTCGACCAGACGGTTGTAGAGGTCGAGGGCCTGGGACCGGGTGACCGTGCCTTCCTCGACGCTGCGGCGCAGGGGTCCGATGCCGTCGAACGCCTCCAGGACGGCCGTGAGCCGCTCGCTGTCGCTGTCGCTGATCGAGTTGCGCACGTCGGACTTGTCGGCGTTGTCGCGGATCTTGTCGATGACGTCGTCGGTGGCGGTGCGGCTGCGCCGAAGGGCCGCCAGCGCGTCGGAGGCACGGGGGTCGGCGAGATAGACGAGGGTCTGGCGCCGCTCCTGCTGAAGCACGCGTACGGCGTCCTCGGTGGGGTAGCTGACCTTCTCCACGATCGACGACACATTGAACAACTCGGCCGCCTCACGCCCCGTGAGCACGGTGGCGAAGCCCCAGATCGCGGTGAGGGACACCAGCGGCACGAGAAGCAGCGCCACGATCTTCCGGCGGATGGACTTCCCGCGAAAGCGCATGGCCTCCCCCAGCTCGCCCCCGTCGACGCGGGGGTACACATGTGCGTCAATAATCGGCGTGAGCCTACTACTGACCCACAGATATCTCGAAGACCTGTCTGAGGGCTGAACTGCCGTGCTCCGGGCGAGACATGGCGAGTTGTCCGATCATTACGGGAGATTGCCTCCTCGAATCCGGCACCGACCGCACGACGGCCGTCGTCGGCCAACTTGGCCGTTTGGCTGGATTTTTACGTTTGACGGGAATCTTCGAGACACGCCGATCGTTTTTGTACACAGGAGATGGGCGGCGGAACCGTCAGCAGGGTCCGCATCCCGCGTCCAGGCCGCGTAAAACAGCGTAAGCCGGGCAACCACTGGGGAGCCGGTGTCACCGACACCGGGACGGGCGGTCTGCTGGGCGGTGGGGAGTGACACGTGATGGGCACGGCGGAAGTACGCGAGGCGCTCGGGAACGGCGTTGCGGCACCTTTGGAGCGCGGGGACCTCAGGAACGTCGGCACGGGCCAGGACACGGACGCCGGCAAGGGCAGTGGCGGGGCCGGAGCGCCCCCCGCTCCGGTCGGGCGACTCGCCACGCCGGTCAGGGCGGAGGCGCAGCCCTCCTACCGGCAGTTGTGGGTGGAGGAGCCCGCGCGTCGGCGCCGGCTGCCGGACCCGGTGCGTACGGCGGCCGTGCGGGCGGTGCTCATCATCTCCGTCACGCTGATCCAGGCGATGGTGGCCTTCCTGTCCACACTGGCCGGTTCCTGGCTGGCCTTCCCGATGGTGATCAGCAGCGTGGTCAGCACCGTGGTGGCCACCTGGGCCGCACTCGACGTGTGGGTGACGCGCCAGGTCTGGCGTCAGCGCAACGGCGTGGTGTCGACGCCCAGCAGTACGGCACGGGCGCTGCGACGCGAGCGCCGCAAGGCCCGACGCCTCGCCCGGGCGACGGCCCGGACCCAGGAGCGCATACGCAGGCAGGGCGGCGGTTCCGGGCAGCTGTCCCACCCCTGAGGGTCCGGGGCCGCCGGGGTGAGGCGAGGCGGATGGACGAGTGCGGGGCCGTCGGGACGTCGCATGCCCCGCCACCGCCGCGAGCCGCATGGCCACCCTGCATTCGAACCTCCACCTGATCCTCCCGGGCGCACATGGCCTCCGATGACATCGCGGACACGCCGGAACGGTGGTGTGCTGGATGCCGGACGAAGGGTTCGCGGACGGATTCCCCCGACCGCGGCGCGTCGCCGGACATCCGAGCGGGTGTGTCGAAGATCACATTTGGCATGAACTGTCTTCGGTCGGCAAGGCGCACAACCGGAAGGGCGCCTTCAGCAGGGCGCTGACCAGGAGGAACGAGAACATGCCCGAACTCTTCATCGGCGGTACCTGGAGATCCCCGCTCGCCGAGCGCACCCGCGAGATCCGCTGCCCCGCCGACGGCTCCCTGGTCGGTGTCGTCGACGAGGCCGACGGCAAGGACACGGTGGAGGCCATCGCCGCCGCCCGCCGCGCCTTCGACGAGGGCCCCTGGCCGGGTACACCGGCCGCCGATCGCGGTGACCTGTTGCTGCGTGTCGCCGACCTCATGGTCCGCGACAAGGACGAACTGGCCCGCGCGGAGTCCCTCGACACCGGGAAACGCCTGGTCGAGAGCGCCTACGACATCGACGACATCGTCAACTGCTTCCGCTACTTCGGCCGGCTCGCGGCAAGCGAGACCGGACGCGTCATCGACACCGGCTCGCCGAGCGTGGACAGCCGCGTCGTCCACGAGCCGGTCGGTGTCTGCGCGCTGATCACCCCGTGGAACTACCCGCTCCTCCAGACCGCGTGGAAGGTCGCCCCGGCACTGGCGGCCGGGAACACCTTCGTCCTCAAGCCGAGCGAGCTGACCCCGCACACCGCGATCCACCTGATGCGGCTCCTGGAGGAAGCCGGACTGCCCGCGGGCGTGGCCAACCTGGTGCTGGGAGCCGGTCCGGAAGCGGGCGCGCCGCTCGCCGACCACCCGGACGTCGACCTCCTCTCCTTCACGGGCGGGCTCCAGACCGGCCGCCGCCTCATGGCCGCCGCTGCCGGAACCGTGAAGAAGGTCGCGCTCGAACTCGGCGGCAAGAACCCCAACATCGTGTTCGCCGACGCGGACTTCGACACGGCCGTCGACATGGCCCTCACCGCCGTGTTCCTGCACTCCGGGCAGGTCTGCTCGGCCGGGGCCAGGCTGCTGGTGGAGGACCCGCTGCACGACCGGTTCGTCGACGAGGTCGTCCGGCGGGCCCAACTGATCCGGCTCGGCGGCCCGTTCGACGAAGAGGCCCAGACCGGCCCGCTGATCTCCGAGGCACATCGCGCGAAGGTCGAGGCATATGTCGCCCAGGGCCTGGCCGAGGGTGCGGTGCTGCGCTGCGGCGGGGAGCGTCCCCAGGGGCTCGACGGCGGCTTCTACTACCCGCCGACGGTGCTCGACGAGTGCGACGCCCGGATGACCGTCGTACAGGAGGAGTCGTTCGGTCCGGTGCTCACCGTGGAGCGCTTCAGGGACGAGGCGGAGGCGGTCCGGCTCGCCAACGACACCGTGTACGGCCTCGCCGGGGGCGTCTTCACCACCGACGAGGCCAAGGCGCAGCGGGTCGCGGCCCGGCTGCGGATCGGCACGGTGTGGATCAACGACTACCACCCGTACGTCCCGCAGGCGGAGTGGGGCGGCTTCAAGCAGTCCGGCTTCGGCCGTGAGCTGGGGCCCTCCGGGCTCGCCGAGTACCGCGAGGCGAAGCACATCTACCGGAACACCGCTCCGTCGCCGCAGGGCTGGTTCGCCTGACCCCCCTTGTCCGCCTTTGACGCGTCATCCGTGCGCCGTTCCTCTTGTGCATGTCCTGAATGTGCGCCCCCATTGATCCCGGCACCCGCAACGAGCCGCTCCCTCCCACTCCCCGGTCCCCCAGGAGTCCGCTCATGGCAACCACCGACCAACCGACAGGCCCAGGGCACACGGACGACGCCGAACTCGCCGAGTTCGGTTACAAGCCCGAACTCAAGCGCACCCTCGGCAACTTCCACACCTTCGCGGCCGGAATCAGCTACATCTCGATCCTGACCGGCACGTTCCAGCTGTTCTACTTCGGCTACGGCAGCGGCGGCCCCGCCTACTGGTGGTCGTGGCCGATGGTGTTCGTCGGCCAGTTCATGGTCGCCCTCTGCTTCGCGGAGCTGGCGGCCCGCTATCCGGTGGCGGGCTCGGTCTACAACTGGTCGAAGAAGGTCGGCAATCCGCACCTGGGCTGGCTGGCCGGCTGGATGATGCTGATCGCCTCGATCGTGTCGATCGCTGCGGTGGCCCTCGCCTACCAGCTCACGCTGCCGCAGATCTCCAGCGTGTTCCAGATCGTCGGGGACGGCACCGGCAAGTACGACGTGGCCACCAACGCGGTGATCCTGGCCACCGTGCTGATCCTGTTCACGACCGTGGTGAACGCCTTCGGTGTCAAGCTGATGGCCACGATCAACACGGCGGGCGTCTTCATCGAGCTCGTCGCCACGGTCGTACTGATCGTCCTGTTCGCCGTGCACATCACGCGC
This sequence comes from Streptomyces sp. NBC_01451, assembly GCF_036227485.1. Lineage (NCBI taxonomy): Bacteria > Bacillati > Actinomycetota > Actinomycetes > Kitasatosporales > Streptomycetaceae > Streptomyces > Streptomyces sp. NBC_01451. The sequence continues at coordinate 8,265,252 of NZ_CP109479.1, read as the reverse complement.
GGTCCGCAGGTGGTCATGGAGACCAACGGCACGGGTTCGGGCCACGGCGCCGGCTACCTCGGCGCGTTCCTGGTGGCCTCACTGGCGTCCGCGTACGTCATGTACGGCTTCGACACGGCCGCCTCGCTCGGTGAGGAGTCCCGGGACCCGTCCCGGAACGCGCCGCGCGCCATCATCCGGGCGATCGTCGCCTCCTTCGTCCTCGGCGGCCTGATCCTCCTCCTCGCGCTGATGAGCGTCTCCAGCCTGAAGGGCAAGGAGCTGTCCACGGACGGTCTGCAGTACGTCGTGCTCGACGTGCTCGGTCCGACGGCCGGCAAGGCGATGCTGTGGTGCGTGCTGATCGCGGTCACCGTCTGCGCGCTGGCCGTGCACACCGCGGCGATCCGGCTGGCGTTCGCGATGGCCCGCGACAACAACCTGCCCGCGTCCTCACTCCTCGCGAAGGTCAGCCCGCGCTTCCAGACGCCGGTGCTGCCCGCCGTGATCGTCGGTGTGCTGGCCCTGGCGATCCTGGTGGTCAACATCCGCCAGCCGCAGATCTTCACCGTCGTCACCAGCATCGGCATCATCATGATCTACCTCGCCTATCTGGGCGTGACCGCACCCATGCTGGTGGCACGGCTGCGCGGCAAGTGGCAGCCGGCCGGCGACGGCAAGTTCTCACTGGGCCGCTGGGGTCTGCTCGTCAACATCGGCGCCGTGCTCTGGGGTGCCGCCATGACCATCAACCTGATCTGGCCGCGGGCCTCGGTCTACAACGCCACCGCCCCCTTCCACTGGTACCTCCAGTGGGGTGCCGTGCTGTTCGTCGCGGTCATCGCCGGTGGCGGCTTCGCCTACTACTGGTTCGTCCAGCGGCACCGGACGGGTGTGCTCGCCGGACACCGTCTTGAGGAGAAGCCGGCCGCGCCGGCCGCTCCCCTCGCCGCCCCGGCGGCCGACTGAAGGAGGTCAACCCCACATGGACCAGCCCCACATGGACCAGCACAGCACGGACCGGCCGACCACGGACCGGTCGCCCATGAGCACCGACGAGTTCGACTATGTGGTGGTGGGCGGTGGAACCGCGGGCAACGTGGTGGCCGCGCGCCTCTCGGAGGACCCGTCCGTCACCGTGTGCGTACTGGAGGCGGGCCCGAGCGACGTCGGCGACGACAACGTCCTCAGACTCGAACGCTGGATGGGCCTGTTGGAGTCCGGCTACGACTGGGACTACCCGGTCGAACCGCAGTCCAGCGGCAACAGCTTCATGCGGCACGCCCGCGCGAGGGTGCTCGGCGGCTGCTCGTCCCACAACTCCTGCATCGCCTTCTGGGCCCCGGCCGAGGATCTCGACGACTGGGCGGCGGCAGGCTGTACGGGATGGAGCGCGGCCGATCTCTTCCCGCTCTACCGGCGCCTGGAGACCAACGACGCCCCCGGCGACCACCACGGCCGCACCGGCCCGGTGAAGCTCCGTACGCTGAAGAGCGAGGACCCGTGCGGCAACGCCCTGTTGGAGGCGTGCGCGCAGTCGGGCATCCCCACCACGCCCTTCAACACCGGCAAGACCGTGGTCCGCGGGGCCAACTGGTTCCAGATCAACTCCGACGAGAACAACATCCGCCAGTCGTCCTCCGTCGCCTATCTCCATCCGGTCATGGGCAGGCGGCCGAACCTGGAGGTACGGACGGGGGTTCGGGCGAAGCAGCTCGTGCTGGAGGGGCGCCGGTGCGTGGGTGCCGAGTACCTCGACCCGGACCTCATCCACACCAGGACCGTACGGGCGCGCCGCGAGGTCATCGTGTCGTGCGGTGCCATCGACACCCCGAAACTGCTGATGCTGTCCGGTGTCGGACCGGCCGAGCAGCTGCGCGAGGTCGGCATCGAGGTGGTCGTGGACTCGGCGGGCGTCGGCGAGAACCTTCAGGACCACCCCGAGGGCGTCATCATGTGGGACGCGAAGCAGCCGATGACCACGAAGTCCAGTCAGTGGTGGGAGGCGGGCATCTTCTACGACACCGAACCGGGCCTGGACCGGCCCGACCTGATGTTCCACTACGGCTCGGTGCCCTTCGACATGAACACGGCACGTTGGGGCTATCCGACGTCGGAGAACGCGTTCTGCCTCACCCCCAACGTGACCCGGGCGAAGTCGCGCGGCACGGTGCGGCTCCGTACCCGCGACTACCGGGACAAGCCGATGGTCGATCCCCGGTACTTCACGCACGAGCACGACGCGCGCGTGATGACGTACGGGCTGAAGCTGGCCCGCCGGATCGCCGCGCAGCCGGCCCTGAGCGGGTGGGCGGGGGCGGAACTTGCCCCCGGGCCGGATGTCCGGACGGACGATGAGCTGCTGGACTACATCCACAAGACCCACAACACCGTTTACCACCCGGCCTGCACGGTGAAGATGGGCGCGGATGATGACGCGTCGGCTCCGCTGGACGCGCGGTTGCGGGTGAAGGGGATCGAAGGGTTGCGGGTCGCCGACGGATCGGTGATGCCGGAGTTGGTGTCGGTGAATCCCTGTATTACGACGATGATGATCGGGGAGAAGTGCGCTGACCTTTTGAAGGCCGACGCATAGGGGTGGTGCGGGTCGTGGGGAACTGCGGCGCCGTTGTGGCCGGTCGCGTGGTTCCCCGCGCCCCTAGGGGGTTGCCCCTGAGGGAGTCGACTGCGCCGGGCGCTTGAACATCCTCGTCGCCGTGATCTCACTGTGCACCGCGTCCCCCTCCCCCGCCGGGGCCTGTTGTGGCAGGCCCGGGCGGAGGTGTTCCTCCACGCGGATGTACTTCAGGCCCGCCCGGAGGTCCGCGTCGTTGCGGAGGCGGATGACGAGGGGGAACTCGGCGAGCGCCGTCGTGTCGAACAGGCCGGTGGTGTAGAGGAGTTGGACGCCCAGCGCGTCGGACACGGCTCGCTGGAGTTCCAGCAGGTACGTCGCGTTGGCACGCCCGATGGGGTTGTCGAGGAACAGCGTGCCGGCGTGCCGGTGCTTGTCCCGGCCCCGGTCGTTGCTGCGCAGCGCGGCCATCGTGCAGTACAGGGCGATGGCCGCGGTAAGCAGCTGACCACCGGAGAACACGTCGCCCATCTGTCCGACGGGCACGCGCTCGGCGCGCAGTACGGCGTCGGGCTTGAGGATCTCGACGGCGATGCCCTTGGGCTGGAGGGCGGCTCCGACTCCCCTCAGGAGCAGGGACATTCCGTCCCGGCGCAGGTCGGAGTTCTTCTTCACGGCCGCCCGGGTCGCCTCGTCGATGACCTCGCCGAGCCGCTCGGTGAGCGTCGCCTGGTCGGGCTCCTCGAACCGGATGCGCAGGAACTCCTGCCCGGACCACTCACCGAGCCCCTCGGGCAGCCGGGACAGCCGCTGCGCGGACCGCAGGGTGGCCAGCGCCGACTCCACCAGCCCGCGCAGCCGGTCCACGATCGAGTCCCGGTTCCGCTCCAGCTGCGCCAACTCGTCGGTCAGGACCCTGAGTCGGGGCGCGAAGGCGTCCGCCCACTTCTGCGCGTGCTCGGGCAGCGAGGACGCGGGCAGCTCACGGATCTGCTGGCGGGCGGGGGTGCGCACTGCCTCGTACCGCGTGGAGTTGGCATGCCGTACGAGGATGTCGCTCGCCTCGCGCACGGCGGCCTCGGCGGCGGACAGGTCGGTGGCGCAGCCGCGCAGGGAGCGGCGGGCCTCGGCGGCCGACTGACGTGCCTCTTCCGGGGTGCCGGCATAGGGCTCCGGGGCTTCCTGCTCGTCGTCGGCGGCGTGCTCGCGCATCAGGTCGCGGAGCATGGCGGCGATCTCGTCGAACCCGGAGGCCGCGTCCTCGGCCGCCCGGTGGGAGCCGAGCAGTTCGGCGTGCGCCTCCCTGGCCCGGGTCAACGCCTCGTTGCGGGAGGCGAGTTCGCTGGTGGCGGTGCGCAGCAGGGCCTGGGCGTGCTCGGCGTCGCGCGGGACGAGTTCCTCGGCCAGCCCGGTGTGCTCCTCGCCATCCTCGGGCGCGTGCCGCTCGGCCTCGCCGCGCAGCCGCCCGAGTTGCTCACTGGCCGTGGACACCCGGGTCTCCAGGAGCTGGACCAGTTCCTCGGCCCGCGCGGAGGCGGCCTGCCGGGACGGTCCGTCGGACCCGTCGGGTGACAGGAGCAGCTGCTCGGCGCGCATACGCACCTTGTTGCTCAGCCGGTCCAGCTCCGCGCGACTGGCGCTCTCCTCGCTCTCGGCCCGCGCCTGTTCCGCCCGCAGGTCGGCTCCCACGCCGACCTTCTCGTACAGCTGGGAGGCGGCCCGGTAGGCCTCGCGGAGGGCCGGCAGCGACGACTTCGCGGCATCCTCGTCGGCTTCCGGCAGGTCATCGGGGGCGCCCGCGATCTCCGCGCGCTCGGCGCGCAGGGCGCGGGCCGTGCGGCGTGCGTCGTCGGCGGCGCGCTGGGTGGCGCGCCGGTCCTCGTCGGCGGACCGGGCACGCTCCAGCAGGAGCTGGGCGCGGGCCTCCGACTCGACGGCCTCGTCGGCCAGTTCACGCACCTTGACCTGCCAGCCGGCGCGTTCCCGCAGCCGGTATGCCAGTCCGGCGAGCGCGTCGGCGGCACGCCGGGCCCGCTGGGCGGCCTCCTGCCGCTCGTCCCGCACCCGGGCCGCCTCGCTCATCACCTCGTCGGCCTCGGCCCGTACGGTCCGTGCCTCGGCCAGCTCGGCCTCGGCCTCCTCGGCGAAGGCACGCGCGTCGTGTGCGGCCCGGGCAAGCTCGGCGAGCCGCCCGGCCGGGCAGCCCGTACGCCAGGAGGTGAGCCGGGCGGCCAGTTCCCGGTCCTTCCCGAGCCGTGCGGCGAGCGTGCGGATCTCCTCCTCCCGCTCACCCGCCCGGGCCCGCAGCGCCTGCCGTTCCTCGTCGGCGGCGTGCTCGTCGTGCATGGCCGGGTTCGGCGGTACGAGGAACACGTCGCCGTCGCCCGGTCCGGGGGCCGGAGTGGGGGCGAGCAGGGCGGCTGCCGTACCGACCGCCACAGCCGACCGGGGCAGCAGGGCGGCCTCGGCGAGGGCCTCGCGGGCACGCGCGTGCGTGGCGGGGTCGGTGATGATGACGCCGTCGACCAGTTCGGGGCGGGCCGCCAGCACGCGCGCGTGGTCGGCGGGGTCGACGGCCTGGGCGAGATAGCGCCAGCCGGGCAGCGCGGGGATGCCGTGCTCGCCGAGGAACTCGACGGTGGCCAGCACATCGGGGCCGGGCGGCAGCAGTCCGCCGTCACCGAGCGCGCCGAGGATGCGGGCGTCGTCGGCGGCGCCGGTCCGCAGCTCGAAGAGCTGGCGCTCGGCGGAGGTGACCCCGTCGTCGAGCAGCTCGCGGAGTTCGTCGGCGAAGCGGTCCAGCTCCTCGGAGGTCAGGGGACCTTCGTCGGCTGCACGGGGGGCGCCCTTCCCGCCGTCCGCGGCCGTGCCCTCGGCACCGCCGCCCCCGCCCTCGCCCGTGCCCTGCTGGTGCGGCAGCGCGGCGCGGCCCCGCTGTCGCGCACCGCCGGCGGACGGCAGGTTCAGCAGCTCGGCGAGCCGCTCCTCCCCCGCCAGGGCCTCGGCGGTGCGCCGCTCGGCGTCGTAGGCGCGCTCGGCCGCGGTGGCGGCGTCCGCCGCGCGGGCCGCCGTCAGCTCCGCACGGGACTCGGCGGACGCCGCCTCACGCGCGTGCTCGGAAGCCCGCCGGGAGGCCTCACGGGTGGTGTCCCAGGCCTCGACAGCGGTCTTCTCGGCGTCACTCGCGGCGAGCGCGGCCCGTGCCGGATCGGCGTCGGGGGCACTGTCGTCGAGCCAGCCCGCGCGCACCGCCTCCGCGGTCTCCTGCTCGACCTCGCTGAGCCGCTGCCGCAGATGCCCGACCTCGCTGCGGGCACGCTGCGCCTCGGTGGCCGCGCCGGTCGAGTCCCGGTGGGCGACCTCGCTGACCTCCTGGAGGGCGGCGGACCGCTCCTCCTCCTCGTTGGCGAGCGCCTCCGCGCCTTCCGCCGCCGAGTGCAGTGCCCGTACGAGGTCGACGGCGGCCTTGGCGCGGGCGGCGAGCGCGGGGGCCGCGTCCCGTTCGGCCTCGCGGATCGCGACGGCCACGCGCGCGGAGCGGTCGGCGGCGGCACGGTGGCGCAGGACGACCTCGGCGGCCTGCCAGGCGGAGTGCATGGTGCGCGCGTCGGCGAGTTCGCGCTTCTGCGCGGCTGCCGTCTTCTCGGCCGCCGCGAGTGCCAGCGAGGCGTGCCGGAAGGCGAGTTCGGCGGCGATCAGCGCGCTGCGCTCCCGCCCGCCCTCGGAATGGGTGACGGCGTACGCGGCGGCGGTGACCCGCTGGGCGAGATCACCGGCCCGGACGCGTTCCTGGACGCCCCGCGCGGACAGCCGCCGGGCGAGGGTGCGGGTACGCCGCTCCGCACCCGCGTGGATGTCCCGCGCGCGGGAGCGTGTCTCCGCGGCCTCGACGATGCGTCCGAGGAGGTCAACGGACCCGGCGGTGAAGTCCCGTTCGGCGATCAGTTCGGACCGTCGGCCCAGCTTGTTGCCGAAGCCGCCGACCAGGTCGGCGAGCCCGTCCGTGTCCCGGGTGTCGGTGACCGCGCGCAGCAGCAGGTCGGTGAAGTCGGAGTCCTTCTTGACCGCGAAGAGGCCGGCGGCCTCACCTTCGTCGGCGTTCATCTCCCGCTGGTAGCGGAAGAGTTCGGGGTCGAGACCCAACTCGCCCAGGTGCTCGATCCAGCGGTCGTGGATCTCCTCCCAGTGCACGTCGAGATGCGGATACGCCTTGCCCGCCTCGGTGATCGCGTCCCGGAAGCCCTTCATCGTCCGGCGCCGCCCCTGGGCCCCGGAGGCGCCCTCCACCGGCGGTCGTACGGCGGTGGACTCGGCGACGGGAAGGTTGTCGAGGCTCAGTCCCGGGCCGGGCCGGAAGGAGTACCAGGCCTCGGCGAACTTCCGCGGATCGTTGGAGACCTGCCGCCCCCGCCACTCGCTCGCCTTGCCGACCACCACCAGCTCGCCGGTGAGGGTGTGCTGCCACTCCAGGACCACGTGCCCGCAGTCGTCGGCGAGCAGGAACTTCCGCAGCACGCCGGAACTGGCGCCCCCGAGCGTGTTGCGGTGCCCCGGGAGCATCACGGAGAAGATCAGCTTGAGGAGTACGGACTTGCCGCCGCCGTTCTCCAGGAAGAGCACGCCCGCGGGCGCGGGCCGGCGCGGCGGTCCGACGGGCTCGTCCTCGAAGAACTCCGCCTGGGTGGGAGCGGGGTCGGGCACCGGCTCGCCGACACCCCGCAGGTCAAGCACGGTGTCGGCGTAGCGCGCACCGGCAGGACCGATGGAGTAGAGGCGGACCCGGGACAGCTCGTACATGGCGGGACTCTCGTAGTCGTAAAGGGAGTAGTCGGGTTGGGTGCGACGGGGGCTCGGAGCGGCGGTAAGGGGGCGGAGGGGCGGTCAGGACTGGTGGAAGGGCAGTCCGGCGTCGGCCACCAGGTCCAGGTCGTCGGTGTCCTCGGCGGGCAGCAGCGTCGGTGTCCCGTCGGTGACCGGTACGACGCCCAGCTCCAGCAGCTCGGCCATGGCGGCGTTGCCGGCCATGTCCCGGACCTGGAGCTGGTAGCGGGCCGTCGTCCGGTACGTGCCGCCGTTGTCGTCACCCGTGCGCTGGAGGAAGCCGGAGTCGGTGAGGAACACGACGGCCTTGCCGACGATGCCGGTCGTCGAACCGGCCGGTCTCCGCGCGTCCTTGGTGGCCCCCGTGGCGCTGCGTCTCATCCAGATCCGCCAGGCGGCCTCCAGTCCCGGGGCGTCGCTGACCGGGTCGGTGTTCTCGCCCTGCGCCTCGGCCCGCTCCTCCAGCCGACGGCAGGCCTGCCGGACGAAGGCCTCGACCCCGTTGACGGTGACCCGTCCGACGTAGCCGTCGTCGGCGAGATCCTCGGGGCGCGGGAACGCCATGGCGGCCACGGCGAGATGGGCGAGCCCGTGCAGGAATCGGTCCGAGCCGTCGGCGGACGTACGACGGGCGTAGTCGCCCATCCGCACGGCGAAGACGGAGTCCTCGGCGGCGGTCACCGCCATCCCCGCGCGCGGGGACACCTCCAGCACGATCAGCCCCAACCCTGCGGCCACGGCGTCGGCGAGCCGGGCGAACGCCGGGTCCTCGCGGTACCGCCGCAGCAACTCGGCGTACTCCTGGTCCCGGGCGGCCTGAAGCTTGGGCTGCAGCCCAAAGGCGACCAGCCGCGCGGCGTCAGCGGCATCGGCAGGAGTCACAGCCGCAGTGGCCGGGGCCGCCACGACCTCCGGCTCACTCCGGTCGACGAGCTCATTCACAGCTGCAACTCCCTGTTCTTGTAAGCGAGGGGACGGCCGACTCGCCTAGGGGCGCGGGGAACTGCGCGACAAGCCGCGGCGGGTCCGCACCCGGGCGACAACCTCAGCCCGATCACGCTGCCTCCGACCTGCCGGCGGCCATCCCCACCGCATCCAGCAAAGCCATCCCCACGATCAGATCCGCGCCCCCGAACTCCGGATCGTCCAGCTCCGTCCCGTCATCGACCGCGAACAGCAGCTTCTCCTCGCCCTGCCGATAAGCCGTACCCACCGGCGGGCTGGCCGCGTGCACGGCCAACAGGGCCACCAGATACGGAAGTTCCGTATCCCGAAGTCGCGCCTCGGCCAGCAGCCCCGACAACCGCCGAGGCGCGTCCGCGGGCAGGTCCAGCAACTCCATCGCCGCCGCCAACTGCTCCTCGCTGAACCGGCTGTCGTCCGGCGTCGCGATCAGATCCGGCTCCGGCATCTCCGCCCCGAGATGCTCCCGCTCGACCGGCGGCGTCAGCAGTATGTCCACGAGGTCGCCGACCCGGACCGACACCGGCGTACGAAGGCCCGTCCCGCGCGCGAAGAACGCGTCCGTGACCCGCACCGCCGCCTCCAGGGGCAACGGCAGCACGGGGGCGACCAAGTGGCCGTACAGGTCGATCCCCGAGGACGTCATCGGGGTCGCGAAGGCCTGCCGGTCCTGTTCCGCGCGGAACAGTGGCCCCGCCTCCAGCAGCCGGGACTGGAGCAGTGTGTGCCGCCGGATGCAGTCCTTCACGATGTCGACGAGTTCGGCGGCACGCCGCTTCTGCTCCGGGTCCTCGGACTCGTCACGGGCCTTGCGGATGTTGGTCAGGATCGCGTTCTCGTGGCGGTACCGGTCGGCGACGTGGTCGAGGGCCTCGGCGATCATGTCGGGGACGGTCTGGAGCCAGTCCACCGCGCGCACGTTGCGCCGGGTCGCGTCCAGCGCCCTGCGCAGGGTCTCCGAGTACTGCACGGTCCGGTAGCGGGCCTGTTCGGCGGCGAGCTGCGCGTCGGCCAGCCGGCCCCGGCTGATCAGCACCTCCAGCTTGACCTCGGCGGCGATCTGGGCGCTGGTGACGTCGGTGTCGAGGGCGCCGACGAGTACGTTGACCGCCTCGTCCGTCGTACGGAGGTAGACGCTTCCGCCGTACCCCGGGACCTCTTCGATCAGCTTGAAGTCGTAGTCACGGCGTACATACGTACCGTCCGGTGCGAACGTGCCGTATACAGCCCGGAAGCCGCGGTCGACGCTGCCGACGTTGATCAGGTTCTCCAGGACCCAGCGGGCGACGCGCTCGTGTTCGGTGACGGGCCGCCGCGGGGCCTGGGCGGCGATGCGCGGGATGAGGCGGGCGACGATCTGGTCGTGGTCGGCGCCGGTGTCGAAGTCCATGTTCAGGGTGACCAGGTCGATGGCCGAGAGGGCCACCTCCGCCATGCCGTACACCGAGTACTCGCCCGCGAGATTCGCCTTGCGCGCGTCCAGGTCGTGGAGCGGGGCGGTGCAGGCGAGCGCGCGCAGGCGACGCGCCAGTCCCTCGTCGGCGGCCGGGCCCGGGGCGGGGCGCGGCCCCGCGCTGAGCTGGGGCGGAACGCTGTCCGTCGATGCAGGCGAAGTCACGGTGCACAGACTAGGTCCTCGGTCTGACAACGGCCCAAACGACTCAGAAGCGACCCGCCGTCACCCCGCCACCGTGTCGTTGACGCCGCGGGGAGGACCGCAGGTCCCGGTCCGCCCGTACCGGCTACCCGTCCTCGCCCACCCGTCGCCGGTAGACCTCGACAACCCGTTCGAGCGAGTCGTCGAGATAGACCGAGAGCAGCCCCTCGGTCCGCTCCCGGTCGCCCGCCTGGAGGGCCTGCAGTATCTGCTGGTTGCGCGCGAGATAGGGCTCGTGCAGGCGGCGCGGGTCGTCCACGACATGGAAGGCGAGGCGCAGTTCGGCGAAGACGCTGCGCATCAGCTCGTCGGTGCGGGCGCTGCCGGCCAGTGCGACGAGTTCGCCGTGGAAGTGGATGTTGGCCGTACCCAGCCCTTTCCAGTCACCGTCGCGTGCCGCCCGCTGCCCCTCGTCGACGGCGGCGGCGAGGTTGTCCAGGGCGTACGGCGGCTCACCGAGGCCGCGGACCACGGCGCATTCGACGAGGGCGCGGGTGCGGTAGATGTCCTCGACGTCCTCGACCGTGAGGACCCGTACGAAGACGCCTCTGTTGAGCTCGTGGATCAGCAGGCGTTCGTGCGTGAGCAGCCGGAACGCCTCGCGCAGGGTGTTGCGGGAGACGCCGAGGGCCCCGCCGATGCTGTCCTCGGAGAGCCGGGTCCCGGGCGGGAAGTACCCGTCGGCGATCCGGCTCCTGAGGATGTCCGACACCCGCTCGGCGGTACTGGTGCGCCCGAGAAGCGCGCGGTCGTCGGCCAGTCCCGTCAGCTGCTCTGCCATGCCCGGAATTCAATCGTAGATACAAGAACGAAACAACACGGGTATTGAAGGATCGTTCAACGATCCTCTACCTTGCTGAACAGACGCCGCTGGATCCACGCGGTGCCGACCGCTCCGCTCCCGCACCGCTCATTCCTGAAGCACTCTCCGTCCCTCAACTGCGAGGTGCACATGAGCACGACCCCTCCACCGCAGGCCCTGGCCGCCGAATCCCGCCCCGGAACGGGTGAACCCGCCGTCGACGAAGGCGCGTTCGCCTGGCTGCGGGCACTGGGCCCGCGCGGGCGCCGCGCCTTCGGCGGCGCGTTCGGCGGCTACGCCCTGGACTCGTACGACTACTTCACGCTGCCGTTGACCATGGTGGCGCTGTCCGCGTACTTCGGTCTGAACAGCGGCCAGACCGGGCTGTTCACCACCGTCACTCTCGTCGTCTCCGCGGTGGGCGGCGCCGGCGCGGGGGTACTCGCGGACCGGATCGGCCGGGTCAAGGCGCTGATGATCACGGTCATCACGTACGCGGTCTTCACGGTCGCCTGCGGCTTCGCGCCCAACTACGAGACGCTGCTGGTGTTCCGTGCCCTCCAGGGCCTCGGTTTCGGCGGTGAGTGGGCCGTCGGCGCGATCCTGGTGGCCGAGTACGCGAGCCCGAAGCACCGCGGCCGTACGCTCGGCGCGATCCAGAGCTCCTGGGCCGTGGGCTGGGGCCTGGCCGTGGTCGTCTACACCGTGGTCTTCTCGTTCCTCGACGACGACCTGGCCTGGCGCGTGATGTTCTGGACCGGCGCGCTGCCCGCGCTGCTGGTCGTCTGGGTGCGACGGTCGGTCCAGGACGCGCCCCGGGCGGTCGCCGAGCGCGAGAAGAACCCCAAGAAGGGCTCGTTCGCGGCGATCTTCAAGCCCGGCACGCCCGAGGCACCCGGACTGCTGCGCATCACGGTCTTCGCGGCCCTGCTGTCCACCGGTGTCCAGGGCGGCTACTACACCCTCGCCACCTGGGTGCCCACCTACCTGAAGACGGAACGCGGACTGTCGGTCGTCGGCACCGGTTCCTATCTCACCTTCCTGATCTCCGGAGCCTTCATCGGCTATCTCACCGGCGGATACCTCACCGACCGGATCGGGCGCAAACGCAACATCTGGCTGTTCGCGGTCCTCTCGGCGCTGTGCATCCTCGCCTACGCGAACATCCCCGACGGCGCCAACACCCTTCTCCTGGTACTCGGTTTCCCGCTCGGGTTCTGCATGTCGGCGATCTTCAGCGGCTTCGGCTCCTATCTGAGCGAGCTCTACCCGACCGCCGTACGCGGCACAGGACAGGGCTTCACCTACAACACCGGCCGCGCCGTCGGCGCCGTCTTCCCCACCACGGTCGGCTTCCTGGCCGACAGTTGGGGCGTGGGCGGCGCGCTGGTCTTCGGCGCGATCGGATACGGCATCGCCGCCCTGGCACTGCTCGGCCTCCCGGAGACCCGCGGAAAGGAACTCCAGTGAACCGTACGGAAGACCGCCCCCTGTCCCTCGTCGACGAGCACGCGCACGCGTGGAGCCCGAAATCCGCGCGAGCCCGGTTCCGCGCGGGCCTGACGGGCCCCACGGCGGGTGTCGCGGCCGGCCACACCCAGGTCAACCTGATCTCGGTGCCAGCCGACTGGGCGTACGACATGCTGCTGTTCTGCCAGCGCAACCAGAAGCCCTGCCCGGTCCTGGACGTCACGGACGCCGGTTCCTGGACCACCGTCCTCGCCGAGGGCGCGGACCTGCGCACCGACCTGCCGCGCTACCGGGTCTGGCGGGACGGCGAACTGGCGGAGGAGCCCACGGACGTGCTGGCCCACTGGCGCGACGACCTCGTGACGTTCCTCATCGGGTGCAGTTTCACCTTCGAGTGGGCGCTCGCCGAGGCGGGCGTCCCGATCCGGCACATCGAGCAGGGCCGCAACGTCCCGATGTACGTGACCAACCGTCAGTGCCGTCCCGCCGGGCGGCTGCACGGCCCCATGGTGGTGTCCATGCGTCCGGTGCCGCCGCAGCACCTGGCGGCGGCCATCCGGGAGAGCAGCCTGCTCCCGGCGGTGCACGGCAGCCCCGTACACTGCGGCGATCCGTCGGGGCTCGGCATCGACGACCTGGGCCGGCCCGACTTCGGCGAACCGGTGGACCTCGCGCCGGACGACATCCCGGTGTTCTGGGCCTGCGGGGTCACCCCGCAGGCCGCGGTGACGGCGTCCCGCCCGCCCTTCGCCATCACCCACGCGCCGGGCCAGATGTTCCTCACCGACACCCGCGACGAGCAGTACCGCGTCGCCTGACCGGAGCGTGACAGGAGTCCGGAACATGATCGACCTCAACGCCGACCTCGGCGAGGGCTTCGGCCGCTGGCGGCTGACCGACGACGAACAGCTGCTGTCCGTCGTCACCAGCGCCAACGTGGCCTGCGGCTTCCACGCCGGGGACCCGGTCACCATGCGGCGGGTGTGCGACCTGGCGGCCGAGCGCGGCGTACGGGTCGGCGCCCAGGTCTCCTACCGCGACCTGGCCGGCTTCGGGCGGCGCGCGATGGACGTGCCGCCCGACGAACTGGCGGCCGAGGTGGCCTACCAGATCGGCGCCCTGGAGGTCTTCGCACGCGCGGCGGGCACGCGCGTGTCGTACGTCAAGCCGCACGGCGCGCTCTACAACCGCGTCGTGCACGACGAGGAGCAGGCGGGTGCGGTGGTCGCCGGCGTGCTGCTGGCCGGCAAGGGGCTGCCGATGCTCGGGCTGCCCGGCTCGCGCCTGCTGGAGCTCGCCGAGGGGGCGGGCCTCCCGGCCGTCCCCGAGGCGTTCGCCGACCGTGCCTACACCGAGGAGGCCACTCTCGTGCCGCGCGGCCAGGCAGGGGCGCTGGTGACCGACCCGAAGGCCGTCGTGGCACGCTCGGTGACCCTCGCCCGGACCGGTGTCGTCACGTCGCTCTCCGGGACGCCTCTCGCGATCCGCGCCCGCTCCCTGTGCGTCCACGGCGACACTCCCGGCGCGGTGGACCTGGCCCGCCGGATCCGCGAGCGCCTGGAGGAGTCGGGCGTCCGTGTGGAGGCCTTCGCATGAGCGGGACGAGCGACACGGCGCTCGGGATGAGGGCGCTGCCCGTCGGCGACGACGCGCTGCTGGTCGAGGTCTCCTCCGGGGAACAGGCCCAGGCCCTGCACGCCGAACTGCTGCGCCGCCGCGCGGACGGCACTCTGACCGTCCGGGAGATCGTCCCCGCCGCCCGCACGGTCCTCCTCGACGGCCTCGACGACCCCGCCCGGCTGGCCTCCGAGCTGACCGCCTCCGAGGTGCCCCCGGCGCTCCCCCTCACCCAGGACATCGTCGAACTCCCCGTCCGCTACGACGGCCCGGACCTCGGCGACGTCGCCGCCCTGTGGGGCGTGTCCGAGCACGAAGTGGCGCGCATCCACGCGGGCACCGAGTTCCGGGTCGCCTTCTGCGGTTTCGCGCCCGGCTTCGGCTACCTCACCGGCCTCCCCGCGCGCTACGACGTGCCGCGCAGGGCCACCCCACGGACGTCCGTCCCGGCCGGCGCGGTGGGACTGGCGGGCCCGTACACGGGTGTGTACCCGCGTTCGTCGCCGGGCGGCTGGCAGCTGATCGGTACGACCGGCGCGGTCCTGTGGGACCACACGCGCGTGCCGGCCGCGCTGCTGTCCCCCGGCACCCGGGTCCGCTTCGTCCCGGTGGGCAGCCCATGACGGACCGTGCGCTCGCCGTCGTACGGGCAGGAGCGCTGACCACCGTGCAGGACCTGGGGCGTCCCGGGTACGCCCATCTCGGGGTGCCCCGCTCCGGCGCCCTGGACACGCCCACGGCGGCGCTCGTCAACCGGCTGGTCGGCAACCCGTCCGGGGCCGCCGTCCTGGAGACCACCCTCAACGGCTGCGCCCTGCGCCCCCGTTGCCCGGTCACCGTCGCGGTCGGCGGCGCCCCCTGCCCGGTCACGGTGGACGGCCGCCCGGTGGCCTGGGGCGCTCCGGTGCGGGTGCCCGGCGGCGCGCTGCTGAACATCGGAACGGCGCTGACCGGAGTACGCGCTTACGTGGCCGTCTCCGGCGGACTCGCCGTCGAGCCGGTGCTCGGCAGCCGCTCCACCGACCTGCTGTCCGGCCTGGGGCCACCGCCCCTCACGGACGGCGCTGTGCTGCCCCTGGGGCATGTGATCGGCGGGCACGCGCGCGTGGACGTCGTCCCGCAGCCCGCGCCCCCTGCCGAACTCGTCCTCCGGGTGACCGCCGGGCCACGCGACGACTGGTTCACGCCAGGGGCGCTACAGGCCTTCACCACGTCCACGTACCGGGTGTCCTCCGCGAGCAACCGCATCGGGCTGCGCACGGAAGGTCCTTCCCTGGAGCGGGCCCTCGCCGGCGAACTCCCCAGTGAGGGCATGGTCCTGGGCGCGGTCCAGGTGCCCCCCGACGGCAGGCCGGTGGTCTTCCTCGCCGACCATCCCACCACCGGCGGCTACCCGGTGATCGCCGTCGTCCGCACCGCGGACCTGCGCGCCGCCGCCCAGGCGACGCCGGGCACCCCGGTCAGGTTCGTGCCCGTACGCCGCGGCTGAACCTCACAGGGCCGGTCCGGCGGATCAATGCCGACGACACGCACAGGTCGCGGTGCCGTCGGCCGCGCCGTGGGCAGGCGCCTGCCCACGGCGTTGTCGTGGTCGCCGGCTCCCCACCGCACCGCCCGCCGCGGCCGCGACTGACGTCGGCGTCCCCTCCGCCGCTCTGCGGCCGGACAAGCCGAACCCGCGCCCGCCCAAGCCCGTTCGACGCCGTAGCCGCCCTCCGCCCGGACCGGCGGATACGCCTACGCCACGTCCGGCCCGGCCCGGTGCTCCGCCACCGTCAGGGCGGCCAGGGCCGCCGCGACGGCGTGCGACGCACCCAGGTCGAGGCGTGCGCTGGTGCCCCGCGCGCGGTGGCGGACCTCCTGGGCGGCGAGCCGGAGGAGCTGCGGCAGCAGGTCGGTGCACCGCCTCGCCACCCAGCCCGTGCCCGCGGTGGCCAGCCAGCGCAGCCCGGCCGACCGGGTGGGCGCGGGACGTTCCGGCTCGGGCGACGGCCCCGGACCGCCCGCGACCCCCGCCTCGGAGAGCAACGCGTGGAAGCGGACCGCGAGCTGCCGGTGCCCCTGCTCGCCGGGGTGCAGCCGGTCGGCGCTCCACATCTCGCGCCCGTTGAGCCACTCCCCCTCGGCGGCGTGCAGGTGCACGGCTCCGTAGCGCTCGGAGAGCGCGTGGACGACCGTGTTGACCGCCCGCTGCCGCCGGGCCAGCGGATTCGCCAGGACACCGGGCAGCCCCAGCATCGCCCCGGGGTCGGGCAGACACGCCGTGAGCAGGAGCACGCCCCGACCGGTGAAGGCCGCGTACACCTCGTCCAGCCGGGCGGCCACCGCGTGGATGTCGAAGGTGCGGCGCAGGGTGTCGTTCACCCCGATGACGACGGACACGACGTCCGGCTCCAGATCGAGGCCGCCGGGCGTCTGCCGTTCCAGCACGTCACGCGTCTGTGCCCCGCTGACGGCGAGGTTGATGAACTCCACCGGCGTGTCGCCGAACCCGCCGGCGAGCAGCGCGGCCCAGCCGCGCCACCCGCCGTCCACGGGATCGCCCACACCCTCGGTCAGCGAGTCGCCGAGCGCCACGAACCGCAGAGGTCTCATCCGACACCCTCGGGCACGACGGGCACGACGGGCACGACGGGCCGCACGGGCGCGTCACCGGTGGACGGCACCGTCGCGTCGTGCGCCGCGAGGAACGCCTCGACCGCGGTCGACCAGCCGAAACACTCCGCACGCGCGCGTGCGTTCGCCCGGCGCTCGCGTTCGGGCCGGGCCAGCAGCAGCCGTACGGCGTCCGCGAACGCCTCTCCGTCGTCGGCCGCGACGGCCCCGGCGGACCCGATCACCTCGGGCAGCGCGGAGGACGCGCTGACGACCACGGGTGTACCGCAGGCCATCGCCTCCAGCGCGGCGAGGCCGAACGTCTCCGCGGGCCCGGGGGAGAGGCACACGTCGGCGGACGCCTGGAGTCCGCCCAGCAGTGCCCGGTCGGCGACATGCCCGAGGAAGGCGACCGGCAGCCCGCGCTCCCGCGTCCGCTGCTCCAGGCGGGCCCGCAGCGGCCCGTCCCCCGCCACCACGAGCCTCGCCCGCTGTCCGCGCCGCAGGAGGGCCTCCAGGGCGTCCAGGGCCGTACCTGGCCGCTTCTCGACGGACAGCCGGGAGCACATCACGAGGAGCAGTTCGTCCTCGCGCGCGTGCGCGGCCCGTACCGCCGGGTCCCGCAGCGACGGATGCCGCCGCACCAGGTCGACGCCCAGGGGAGCCCGTACAACATTGCGCGCCCCGATCCGCACGAACTCCCGCTCGGCGAACTCCGTGGTGCACACCACGCGCGCGTAGGTGTGTGCCGTACGGACGTTGAGGGCGTCGGCGGCGCGCCGGGAGAGGTTCTCCGGCAGGCCCCAGGTGCGCAGGACGCCGTCGGCGGTCTCGTGGGAGACCATCACCGCGGGGACGCGGGCCCGGCGCGCCCACCTGCCCGTCCACCTGAGGGTCGTCCGGTCGGACACCTCCAGGCGGTCCGGCGCGAGTTCCTCCAGCAGGGCGGCGACACGCCGCTTGTCCGTGAGGACGCGATAGCCGCCGGTGCCCGGCAGCAGCGGGCCGGGCAGGGTGATCACGCGCCCCTGTTCGGTGTCGCGGTCGCTCGCCCGCTCACCGGGCACGATCAGGACGGGGTGGTGTCCGGCGGCCCGGTAACCGGCACCCAGTTCGCGCAGCGCGGTGCGTAGGCCGCCCGAGGCGGGGGCGACGAAGTTCGCCAGCCGGACGATGCTCAGCGGTCCGCTCGGGCCGCGTGGTGTCCCGGCGTTCATGCGGCCACCACCGTCCGCGCGGTGAGTATGTCGGCGTAGTGCCCGACGAGCTGGTCGCCGACAGCGGCCCAGGTGCGGCCCTCGACCGTCGCCCGCGCGGCGGCGCCGTAGGCGGACCGCAGGCCCGGGTCCCGGGCCAGGGACCACACCGCGTCCCGGACGGCGGCGGCGTCGCGCGGCGGGACCAGCAGGCCGGTGCGCCCGTGGGCGACCAGGTCCAGCGGTCCGCCGGCGGCGGGCGCGACGACGGGCACACCGCTCGCCATGGCCTCCTGCACGGTCTGGCAGAAGGTCTCGAACGGGCCGGTGTGCGCGAAGACGTCCAGCGAGGCGAAGATCCGGGCCAGTTCGTCGCCGGTGCGGCGGCCCAGGAAGACCGCTCCCGGCAACTGTTCGCGCAGTCCGGGCTCGCTGGGTCCGTCGCCCACGACGACGACCCGCACGCCGTCCAGCGCACAGACCCCGGCAAGGAGTTCGACCTGCTTCTCGGGGGCGAGCCGGCCGACGTAGCCGACGATCAGCTCGCCGTTCGGGGCGAGTTCGCGGCGGATGGCCTCGTCCCGCAGTTCGGGGCGGAAGCGCGCCGTGTCCACGCCGCGCCGCCACAGCTTCACCCGGGGCACCCCGTGCGACTCCAGGTCGTGCAGGGCCGCGCTGGAGGGCGCGAGGGTGAGGTCGGCGGCGGCGTGGACGGAGCGGATGCGCCGCCAGGCGGCGGCCTCGCCCGCGTGGACGTAGGTACGGGCGTATCCGGCCAGGTCGGTCTGGTAGACGGCCACGGCGGGGATGCCGAGCCGGGCGGCGGCGGCCATGCCGCGGACGCCGAGGACGAAGGGGCTGGCCAGGTGGACGATGTCCGCGCGGTGCTCGGTGATCGCGGCGGCGACGCGTCGGCTGGGGAGGGCGACGCGGACCTGGGGGTAGCCGGGGAGCGGCAGGGAGGGGACACGGACGACGGGGCACGGCGCCGAGGCGTCGGGCCCGTTCCCGGCGGCGGTGGCCGGGGCGACGACGAGGGGAACGTGACCGCGATCGACGAGGTGCCGGGCGGTCTGGAGCGCGCAGTGGGCCACGCCGTTCACATCGGGGGGAAAGGATTCGGTCACGATGACTACACGCATAGGGGTGTTGTCGCCGTGCTGGACGTGCTCGCGTCAACGTCGATCTTTCCGGACGGGGAACGTCCCATGAGCGTTGCGCACCGCCCCCTCCCGGGTCGGCGCGCGTCCACGCGCTCCTGATCCCCGGGTCATCCCCCGTTCATACGGCGGGTGCTGTCGGGCCCGATCCGGCTTCGTACGGCTGTCTGGACCTCGGCCTCCTCGGCCGGGTCTGCGGCGAGCCTGCGCAGCTGGTCGACGACCCTGGCGTCACCGGTCTCGGCGTGCCGGGCGGCGACCTCGCGGGTGGTCTCCTCGCAGTCCCACAGGCACTCGACGGCGAAGCCTGCGGCGAAGGAGGGGTCGGTGGCGGCGAGGGCCCGGGCGGCCCGGCCGCGCAGATGGGACGAGGCGGTCTCGCGGTAGACGTGGCGCAGGACGGGTGCCGCGCAGACGATGCCGAGCCGTCCCGCGCCGTCCACCAGGGTCCACAGGGTCGGCGCGTCGGGCCCTTCGCCCCGTACGGCCTCCCGCAGCGCGCCGAGGACGAGGTCGCTGTCCCGGGTGCCGCCCAGGCAGGCGAGCATCCGGCCGGCGGCGGCGCCCAGGGGGTCGGGCCGGTGGACCCACCCGCGCGCGCGGTCGACTGCGGCGATACTGCGCATACGTTCGAATGCGTCGACGGCGGCCTCCACAACGGCCGTCGTGCCGTCGGCGACCGCGCCCTCGACCAGGTCGAGGGCATCGGGATCATTGCTGTCCGCGAGGTAGCGCAGGGCCGTACAGCGGGCGCCGTCGCCACCGCTGCGGGCCGCCTCCAGGATCTGGGGCCGGTCCTCCGGGCCTGCCACGGCGGTCAGGCAGCGCGCGGCGGGCACATGCAGCACGGCACCGCGGTCGATGCCCTGCTGGGCCCACTCGAAGACGGCCTGCACGCTCCAGCCCGGGCGGGGCCCGGACGGTCGCATCTGGCGTTGCCAGCGGTCGAAACAGCCGGTCTCCTGGGCGGCACGCACGCGCGTGGAGATCGATTCGCGCGGATCGTCGGCCCACAGCCGCCAGGGCCGGGGCTCGAAGGCGTCCCGTACGACGGCGGCGAGTTCCGCCTCGCCCTCCGCGTCGGTGCCGAAGCGCGCGAGCACGGGGGCGGCGAGGGCGCGCAGCCCCGCGTCGTCGTCCCTGAGCGCCAGTTCGTCCAGCGCCCAGGCCCAACTGGTGCCGGTGGCGGCATACCTGCGCAGCACCTCCAGCGCGTCCCGCCTGCCGTAGGAGGCGAGATGCCCGAGGACCGCGAGGGCGAGCCCGGTGCGTGACTCGTCGGTGTCGAGGACGTCCTCGGCGTCGAAGAGGTGGGCCTCGATCTCATCCAGCTCGCCGTGGAGGTCGACATAGAGACGGGCGTAGTAAAGGGAGCGGTTCTCCACCTGCCAGTCGTGGCGCGGGTCGTGGAGCACGCAGTGGTTCAGTGCCGCGAGCGCGTCGGCCCGCGGTGCGGTGAGCGCGTGCAGCGTGCCGTCGCCGCGGCCCCTCTGGAGCAGGCCGAGCAGCGTTCCGCTGGGCGCTATGACCGGATCGAACATGGGAAACAGCCTCACATCAAGCGTCGACGCAACCGGGATCCTGCTTTACCTGGCCGCGTGACAACACGTCGGGGCGCCCGCCGTTTCCTGCTTGCTGTAGACCATCTTCCTCTGCCTCTCGTAGGTGGGCCCATGCGGACCGCATCACGGCCCGCGCGGTGCGGCAACTTCTGCCCAGCCATCGCGTCCATGAATCACGACGTCATGATGACCCGGCTGTTCAAGCTGCCGCGACCGTATTTCCGGCGGCCCCGTTCCGCCTCCCCCGTTTTCCTTGTCCTAGCTGGTCAGTGCGTACGACTCAGTGTGCGCCGAACAGCTCCAGCAGTTCCGTCTTGCCGAACATCCGTGCGGTGTCGAGGGCCGAGGGCATACCCGCGGACGGGTTGGCGCCACCCTCCAGGAGCGCCTGGATGACGTCCTGGGAACCCTTGAAAACGGCCCCGGCGAGTGGTGTCTGGCCCCGGTCGTTCACCCGGTCCCCATCGGCACCACGAGCGAGGAGCGCCCGGACCGCGTCGGCATGGCCGTGGTAGGCGGCGAGCATCACCAGGGAGTCGCCGCGGTCGTTGGTGAGGTCTGCCGGTACGCCCGCGTCGACGTACGCCACGAGTGCCTCCGTCTGCCCCTGCCGGGCCAGATCGAAGATCTTCGTCGCCAGCTCCACGACCTCGGGGTCGGGGGCTTCGCTCATCGGCCGGACCGCCTCTCGTTACAACCGTACGGGTGAATCGCCAGAGTACTGGCTTAACCAGCACATGACCCGACACCTCAGCAGCAAAGATCAGCACGCCCGGATGACACCAAACAGGTACACCACGCGAGTGAAATACGAGGAAATTCACCCAAGTGCACCTTTTATCGTATGGATACATGCTGTGATCCTGGAAGAACTCATGGTGACTGTCCCCACCACACCAGGAGATCCACATGATCCTCTCCATGTCAGGCGTCGTTCTGCTCGGCATCATCGTCTTCCTCTTCTTCAAGAAGGACGGACTCAAGGCGTCGCACGCCTTCGTCGCCGCGCTGTTCGGCTTCTACCTCGCGAGCACCGCCATCGCACCGAGCATCAAGGCCGGCGGCGAGAGCCTGGCGAGCCTGCTCGGCGGAATCAAGTTCTGACGCCCGTCCCGCCCGCACGCACCTCCAGGAGACAGCAGTGGCCCGGCGCCCCCTCCCCCGCATCCTGAGCAACGGCACCGCACAGATCGCCCGGAGCCGGGAGCTGGCCCGGACCGCTGCAGACAGCGCCACGGACGTCCTCCACCCGCTGATCACGATCAGCCGGGGTCTTCGCCGGCTGGCCGCGGCCGGGCGGCGCAAGTGGGCGGACACGCCCAAGGACAAGCGCGGGCCACTGCTGTTCCTGGTGGCCTCGGTGGTTCTGGTCGTGGCCCTGGTGCCGTACGGCCCGCTGCTCGCCGTCATCTCGGTGATGGCGGCAGCGGCCTGGCACGGCCGCGACCGCGCCCCGGCGGAGCCCGAGGGCCCCGACGAGTCCCAGACCCAGCGCCTCCAGTCCCTGTACGACGCGCTGGTCCCCTATTTCTCGACCCCCGACGACCCCGCTCCCCTCTACACCCACGGCGGGGACTGGGAGAAGTCCTTCCCCACGTACGAGTTCGACGGCGACGGCCGTATCTCGCAGCTGGTGGTCCGTTACCCGGCGTACTTCACCGACGGCGAGGCCGGCTCCCGCGCGCGGATCGAGCAGTTGCTGCACGCCAAATCGGGCCGGGGTCGCGAGTACCACTTCGAGTGGGACGAGGAGGGCAACCAGCTCACCGTCACCGTCCTGCCACCGTTGCCCACCGACATCGCCGCGCAGCGCTTCGTCACGTCCCCGGGCGAGACGGTGCTCGGCTTCACGGACCCCACCCAGGTACAGCGCACGCTCCCCCTCAGCCACGGTGAGGAGCGGCGTGACGTCCCGCCGGTCGTCTGGCGCACGGGGCCTCGCTCCACAGAACCCCACCTCCTGGTGATGGGCGAGCCGGGCAGCGGCACCACGACACTCCTGCGCTCGATCGCCCTCCAGGCCCTCCAGTACGGCGACGTCCTGATCGTCGACGGCAGCGGCACCGGCGAGTACGCGTGCCTGACCGGCCGGGACGGCGTACTGGCCGTCGAATGCACGGCGTCCGGTGCCGTGGCGAGCCTCGAATGGGCGAGCCAGGAGACGGAACGCCGGCTGATCGCGGCCAACCACGCCCGCCAGGCCGGCCAGCCGCTCCCGGACGACATCCGACGCCCGCTCTGGCTCCTTCTCGACCGCCCCGCGGCCCTCGCCCACGTGGCCGCCGCCGACGGCCACCCCGACCCCCAGTCCATGCTCCAGGTCCCCCTGCGGCACGGCCGGGCGGCGAACGTCACCGTCGTCGTGGCGGAACAGTTCGACAGCGCGGACGCGCTGAGCGACGCCGTACGACAGCACACACGCGCGCGTGTCGTCCTCGGCCCCGTGCCCTCCACCCAACTGGAAGCGGTCCTGGGCGCGCCCCCGCACACCACACCGGTCCCGGTCATGCCCCCGGGCCGCGGCTACGCCCGCCTGGGCACGGGCCCGGTCCACCGCCTCCAGGTCCCGGCCACCCCGGACCCCCACGACGACGCGACGAGCGACGTACAGCGCCAGGCGGTACTGGAGCTGCTGCCGCCGCGGTCGGCCCAGGTACTCGTGAAACAGGAACAGGAGCCGGTGTCCTAGGAACCGGCGGCCCAGCCGCGCCCCCGGCCCCGGCCTCTGCCCCGCATACCGCTCAAGCCACTCAAGCCACTCAAGCCACTCAAGCCACGAAAGTACGGGGGGACTCGGCGCCCGCCGACCCCCCGCTCACCACGATCCTCGCCGCGGCGGCCAACCGGACGGCCGCTTCGTCGGCCACCGCTCCTCCCACGGTGAACGGCAGCCGCACATACCCCTCGAAGGCGCCGTCGACCCCGAACCGCGGCCCCGAGGGCACCCGCACCCCCACGCGTTCCCCCGCCTCGGCGATCCGTGACCCCGACAGCCCGCCCGTGCGGACCCACAGTGTGAGCCCACCCCTGGGCACCGTGAACTCCCAGTCCGGCAGCTCCCGTCGTACGGCCGCGACCAGCGCGTCCCTGTTGTCCCTGGCCTGTTCGCGCCGCATCGCGACGGCCTGCTCCCAGCCACCGGTGCTCAGCAGCCAGTTGATGGCCAGTTGTTCGAGCACGGGTGTGCCCAGGTCCGCGTAGGCACGCGCGGCGACGAGGCTGCGGATCACGTCCGGAGCCGCCCGCACCCAGCCGATGCGCAGCCCGGCCCAGAAGGCCTTGCTGGCGGAACCCACGGTGATGACCGTCGACCCGGCCGGGTCGAAGCCGCACACCTGCCGTGGCATCTCGACATCCGGGTCCAGCCACAGCTCGGTCATCGTCTCGTCGGCGACGAGCACCGTCCCCGCCGAGCGGGCCGCCTCGACCAGTTGCCGTCGCTGGTCGTCGTCGGCGAGCGCGCCGGTGGGGTTGTGGAAGTCGGCGACGACGTACGCGATCCGGGGCGCGGCCTCGCGCAGCACCTGGCGCCAGCGGTCCAGGTCCCAGCCGGCGAGCCCCTCCGCCATCGCGACGGGCACGAGCCGGGCACCCGCCTCCCGCATCAGCTGCAGGATGTTGGCGTACGAGGGCGACTCCACGGCGATGCGCTCGCCCCGGCCGGCGAACAGGTGGCAGATCGCGTCTATGGCGCCCATCGCACCGGTCGTCACCATGATCTGTTCGGGCATGGTGGGGATCCCGCGCGCGGTGTACCGCTCGGCGATCATCGCGCGCAGCGCGGGCAGTCCGGCCGGGTAGTCGCCGTGCGTGTGCGCGTACGGAGGCAGTTCCTCCAGGGCGCCCTGGACGGCGCGGGTGAGCCAGGGCTCGGGCGCGGGCAGGGCCGCCGTACCGAGGTCGATCACCGAGCCGAGCGCCTCGGGGGGCAGCGGTTCGAGCCCGCGCGCGGGAAGTGGGTTACCCGCGGGTACAGCGGTCCAGCTGCCCGCACCGCGCCGGGACTCCATGAAGCCCTCGGCGCGCAGCGCCTCGTAGGCGGCGGCGACCGTGGTGCGGCTGACGGAGAGGGCGAGGGCCAGTTCACGTTCGGCGGGCAGCCGGGCGGCGACCGGCACCCGGCCCTCGAGAACCAGCAGACGGATGCCGTCGGCCAGTGCGCGGTAGGCGGGTGGGCGACGGGTCCCGGGACCCGCGGGGCGGTCCTGCTGCGAGGTGAGCAGCCGGGCGAGTTGCGCGGTACCCACCGCCGAAGTCCACTGCACCATGCAGATCAGTCCACCTTCCCCGAATTGGCCATGGATGGGATCCAATCCCAAGCCACAGGGTGTCATGTGCCAGGCCACTACCACTACAGGGGGCAGCTCGTGAGGTCATTGTCAGCGCCGGACCGGCTGGGCCGACGGTTGATCCAGCTCTACGCCGGTCTCGCGCTGTACGGCGCCAGCTCGGCCCTGCTCGTCGAGTCGGGCCTCGGTCTGGAGCCCTGGGGAGTGCTCCACCAGGGACTGGCCGAGCTGACCGGGCTGACTATCGGCGTCGTGTCGATCTTCGTGGGAGCCGCCGTACTGCTCCTGTGGATACCGCTGCGGCAGCGTCCGGGCCTCGGCACGGTCTCGAACGTCTTCGTCGTCGGCCTCGCCATGGACGGCACCCTCGCCCTGGTCCCCGACGCGCATGTCCTCACCGCCCGCGTCCCCCTCCTGGTGGCGGGCATCGTCCTCAACGGGGTGGCCACCGGCCTGTACATCGCGGCGAACTTCGGCCCAGGTCCGCGCGACGGCCTGATGACCGGCCTGCACCGGCTCACCGGCCGCTCGATCCGGCTCGTCCGTACGGCGATCGAGGTGGCCGTGGTGGCGACGGGCTTCGCCCTGGGCGGCACGGTGGGAATCGGCACGGTCCTGTACGCGGTGGCGATCGGACCACTGGCGCAGCTGTTCCTGCGCGTGTTCGCCGTCCCCGCGGCATCGGGCGGCAGCACGGCCGTTGCCGCCGGTCAACCGGAAGAGGTGATACTGCGACCGTGACCACGCGGATACGTCATCCCTACCTCGACCATCCCGGCCCGATCCCCTTCGCCCACCGGGGCGGGGCGGCGGACGGGCTGGAGAACACGATGTTCCAGTTCCGGCGGGCGGTCGAGACGGGTTACCGCTACCTGGAGACCGACGTGCACCGCACGGCGGACGGAAAGCTCGTCGCCTTCCACGACCCGACACTGGACCGGGTGACGGACGGCGGCGGCCTGATCGCGGACCTCCCCTGGTCCGACGTACAGCACGCGCGCGTGGCGGGCAGCGAACCGGTACCCCTCTTCGAAGACCTGCTCGAAGCCTTCCCCGAGGCGCGCTGGAACGTCGACGTCAAGGCCGAGCCGGCGCTGCGCCCGCTCCTGGACCTGATCGAGCGCACCGACTCCTGGGACCGGATCTGCGTCGGTTCCTTCTCCGAGGCGCGTGTGGCGCGCGCCCAGCGGCTCGCCGGTCCGCGCCTGGCGACGTCGTACGGCGTCCGGGGCGTCCTCAACCTGCGGCTGCGCTCCTGGGGCCTGCCCGTGGGGGTGCGCCGGTCCGCGGTCGCCGCGCAGGTCCCTCAGGAGCAGTCGGGCATACCGGTGGTCGACCGGAGCTTCGTGCGCACCGCCCACGCGCGCGGGCTGCACGTCCACGTGTGGACGGTCAACGATCCCGATCACATGCACCGGCTCCTGGACCTGGGAGTCGATGGCATCATGACCGATCACATCGACACGTTGCGCAAGGTTCTGGAGGACCGGGGCACCTGGTTCTGACTCCCCGTGCGCACCGCTTCACGGGGAAAGCGAGGGGCACGGGTGGACACCGACACCGTGCGGGACGAGACGGCCGACGAGGCCGCCGGGCGCCGCCGCGAGCAGCGCGGCTGGTACTTCTACGACTGGGCGTGCTCCGTCTACTCGACGAGCGTTCTCACCGTGTTCCTGGGCCCCTATCTGACGTCGGTCGCCGAGGAGGCGTCGGACGCGGACGGGTTCGTGCATCCGCTGGGCATACCGGTCCGCGCCGGTTCGTTCTTCGCGTACTCGGTGTCCCTGTCGGTCATCGTGGCCGTGCTGGTCATGCCCCTGGTGGGCGCCGCAGCCGACCGCTCCGGCCGCAAGAAACCGCTCCTGGCAGCCGCCGCCTACGTGGGCGCCACGGCGACGGTCGGCATGTTCTTCCTCGACGGCGACCGGTATCTGCTCGGCGGGCTGCTGCTGATCGTCGCCAACGCGGCCCAGTCCGTGTCGATGATGCTCTACAACTCCTACCTCCCCCAGATCGCCACGGTGGAGGAGCGCGACGCGGTCTCCTCGCGCGGCTGGGCGTTCGGCTACGCGGCGGGCTCACTGGTCCTCGTCGTCAACCTGGTGCTGTACACGGCCCACGACTCCTTCGGCCTCTCGGAGGGCATGGCCGTCCGGATCTGTCTGGCCTCGGCGGGTCTGTGGTGGGGCGCCTTCACCCTCGTACCGCTGCGCAGACTCCGCGACCGTCGGGCCGCCAAGGAGGAGAGTGCCGTCAAGGGAGCCACCTCCCCCGGCCTTCGGCAGCTCGTGGCGACGGTCCGCGACATGCGCCGCCACCCGCTCACCCTCGCCTTCCTGCTCGCCTACCTCGTCTACAACGACGGCATCCAGACCGTGATCTCCCAGGCCTCGGTGTACGGCTCGGAGGAGCTCGGGCTCGGTCAGTCCACCCTCATCGGGGCGGTGCTGCTGGTGCAGGTACTGGCGGTGGCGGGAGCACTGGGGATGGGCCGACTGGCCCGCGTGTACGGGGCCAAGCGGACGATTCTCGGCTCGCTGGTGGCGTGGACGGTGACACTGGCGGCGGGGTACTTCCTGCCGGCCGGCGCACCGGCGTGGTTCTTCGTGCTGGCCGCCGGTATCGGCCTGGTCCTCGGCGGCAGCCAGGCACTGTCCCGGTCGCTGTTCTCGCATCTGGTGCCGCCCGGCAAAGAGGCCGAGTACTTCTCGGCCTACGAGATGAGCGACCGCGGTATGAGCTGGCTCGGCCCGCTGCTGTTCGGGATCACCTACCAGCTGACCGGAAGCTACCGGGACGCGATCATCTCGCTCGTGGCCTTCTTCGTGATCGGGTTCGTGCTGCTGGCCCGGGTCCCGGTGGCGCGGGCGATCCGCGACGCGGGCAATCCCGTTCCCGAAAGGATTTAGCATCGGCGGCAAAAGAGCGGTAGTGTACGCCGTTGGCCTGCCAGGCGTACCGTTACTGCGCGTCAAAGATGACGAAACGCTGCGTGATATCTGCTTGCAGATGTGACAAACCGGGCACTGGTGGGTACAACAAGGGACAGCTACGACGGCGACGCATAACCCCGAAACGGGACACGGGACGGGAATCTTTACCGCCGACCGGACGTTGACCGGATGACGACGACAGCGACACCTGTCCTGTGGGCGACAAGCCCGGGAGGCACGATTCATGAGTGAGCGAGCTCTTCGCGGCACGCGCCTCGTGGTGACCAGCTACGAGACGGACCGCGGCATCGACCTGGCCCCGCGCCAGGCCGTGGAGTACGCATGCGAGAAGGGGCATCGGTTTGAGATGCCCTTCTCGGTCGAGGCGGAGATCCCGCCGGAGTGGGAGTGCAAGGTCTGCGGGGCCCAGGCACTCCTCGTGGACGGCGACGGCCCTGAGGAGAAGAAGGCCAAGCCCGCGCGTACGCATTGGGACATGCTGATGGAGCGGCGCACCCGAGAGGAACTCGAAGAGGTCCTTGAGGAGCGACTGGCCGTACTCCGCTCCGGAGCGATGAACATCGCGGTACATCCGCGGGACAGCCGCAAGTCCGCGTAGTCCCTCCGGGACTGGGCGGCATACAGCGAACGCGTGACACCGCGGGTGCCGTACGTGAATTCGACGTACGGTGCCTGCGGTTTTGCGTTTTCCGGGGTCTGCGGCCAGGGCCCCGGTGAGTGAAACGCGACAGGCCCGCGCCGTAGCGGCGCGGGCCTGTCGCGTGCGGAGAGCCGGGCGTCAGCCGGTCAGCGGCGGGCGCCGCTGCCCCGCGGTGCCGCCCGTCCCGTCCTCGCGAATGACCTCGCCCTGGACCACCTTGCCGTCCGGGCGGCGGATCCTCGCCTGCTGGAAGGCGTCTCCCAGGGTGCCCGGGGTCGCCTCCCTCAGTTTGCGTTCGAAGGTGCGTTCCGCGTAGCGGCTGATCGCCTTCTGCACCGGGGGGACCAGCAGGAGCAGGCCCACCGCGTCCGAGACCAGGCCGGGCAGCATCAGCAGCAGACCGCCGAGCATCAGCAGGCCGTTGCCCTCGCTGCCGCCGGGGCGGGCCGCGCCCTCCGCCGGCATGCCGCCCTGCTGCTGTTGCAGTGTCCGGGTGAGATTGCGGAAGGCCCGGCGGCCCGCCCGCTTGATGACCACCGAGCCGAGCACGAAACCGGCGATCAGGAGCAGGAAGACCGCGAAGCCGCTGGCCGCGCCGGCGACCATGGTCAGCAGCCAGATCTCCAGCACCAGCCAGGCGGCGATGCCCAGCGGCAGGAACGTGCGCAGCCGGGAACGCCGCGGCCGGGCGGGGTAGGTGGGGGTCGGTGCGCCAGTCGTCATACGTCCAGTGTGCCTGGGCCGGGCTCAGCACAGGATAAGAGGACGATCAACAGAATCTGTGAAGTCGTACGGGCACACCCGGGACGGGTCGCCGCTAGGGCTTCCTCGTCCTGCCGCGGGCCCGGTTCACCCGCTCGCCCACGCCCCACGTCGTGACCCGCCACAGCGCCTCGATCAGGATGTCGCGGCTCATCTTGGAGTCGCCGTGCTCGCGCTCGACGAAGGTGATGGGCACCTCGACCACGTGATAGCCGGCCCGGATCGCGCGACGGGCCAGGTCGACCTGGAAGCAGTACCCCTGGGAGGCGACCTCGTCGAGGCCGAGGCCTTCGAGGGTCTCACGGCGGAAGGCCCGGTAGCCGCCGGTGACGTCCCGGATGGGTACGTCGAGCAGGACCCGGGAGTAGAGGCTGCCGCCGCGGGAGATGAACTCGCGGGACTTGGGCCAGTTGACCACCCGGCCGCCGGGCACCCAGCGGGAGCCGAGCACCAGGTCCGCGCCCTTGAGGGCGGTCAGCAGGCGGGGCAGTTCCTCGGGCTGGTGGGAGCCGTCGGCGTCCATCTCGATCAGGACGCCGTAGCCGTTGTCCATGCCCCACTGGAAGCCCGCGAGGTAGGCGGCGCCGAGGCCTTCCTTGCCCTTGCGGTGGAGGACCTGGACCTGGTCGTCCTCGGCGGCCAGCTCGTCGGCGAGCTTGCCGGTGCCGTCGGGACTGTTGTCGTCCGCCACGAGAACGTGGACCTCAGGGACCGCCTCGCGCACCCGGCCGACGATCTTCTTGATGTTCTCCGCCTCGTTGTAGGTCGGAATGATCGCCAAGGCCGTGCCGAGCGGGCCGAACCGCCGCCCCTGGGCTTCCGCCGCGAGGGTCCCGTCGCCGTCGTTCACTGCTGCCCCTTCAAGTCCGTACGCAGAGGTCCACCATAGTGGCCGCAGCCTGCGCCGACGTGTCAGCACGTGCGTACGGGGGTGTCTATTCGGCAAGAGCCGGGTAAGGGGGTCCGCTTCGTCACCTTGCGCACGCTGCGGATCGGGGCCCGGCGCCCTTCGGGCCGACCTGGGACCCGCTGGCTGCGGGTCGACCGAAAGCCGTTGTCTACTGGACGTCCGGGCCCCACCCGGGTCACACCTTGCCGACCGGGTGGAACGTTCCGTCGCCGCGGCGCGGGCGCTGAGCCTGGCTGCCAGTGGTGGTGCGCCGGTGCGGCACACCACCCCTGACCCAGCGGCGCTGCGGCGACTGCGCGGAGGTTCCGCGGTCGGGCGTCCGGTGGTGGACCCGGCCGAACCTACCGGCCTGCTGCCGTCGGCTGTCAACAGCTGCCTGAGCTGCGGTTCTTTTCTCAACCGCCTGGTCAGCGCCGAGGATGCGCAGGTCGCGCGACGGCGTTTCGGCCACCGATGCGTACCGCGCCACCCCGGGAGATCACTCGCCCGGCCGTACGAACACCGTCCGTCCGCCCACCACCGTGCGCAGGCATACGGGAAGGTCGGCGCCCGGAGTGAGGTCGGGCAGGCCCGGGGTGCCGGAGCGGGGATCGGTGGACCAGCGGGCGACCCGGTCGTCGGGGGCCTGGACCACGAGGGCGTCGGTACGCCAGAGGGCATAGTCCGCGGGCGCGCCCGGCACCAGGACGCCCGCGTCGTCGCGGCCGACGGCCCGCCAGCCGCCGCGGGTATGGGCAGTGAACGCCGCGCGGACCGAGATGCGGTGCTCCAGGGTGCGGTGGAAGGCGGCGGCGCGGACCGTGCCCCAGGGGTCGAGCGGGGTGACGGGGCTGTCGGAGCCCAGGGCGAGCGGTACGCCGGCCTTCAGGAGGGCCGCGAAGGGGTTCAGGGCCCGCGCGCGGTCGGCGCCCAGTCGCTGCGCGTACATGCCGTCCTCGCCGCCCCACAGGGCGTCGAAGGCGGGTTGCACGGAGGCGGTGAGGCCCAGCTCGGCGAAGCCGGCGATGGTCTCGGGGCTGAGCATCTCGGCATGCTCGACACGGTGCCGGGCGGCTCGGACACGGGCCAGGCCGACCTTCCCGGCGGCTGCGCGCACGCCCTCGACCACGGAGGTCACGGCGGCGTCCCCGATGGCGTGGAAGCCCGCCTGGAGGCCCGCCTCGGTGCAGGCGACGACATGGGCGGCGACGGCATCGGTGTCCAGGTAGGCGGTGCCCGTGTGGCCGGCCCCGTCGCTGTACGGCTCGTGCAGGCAGGCGGTGTGCGAGCCGAGGGCGCCGTCGACGAACAGGTCACCGGCGGCGCCGATCGCGCCCAGGGCGCGTGCCCTCTCGATCCCCTGTTCGCCCTGTTCCGCCCAGTAGCCGACGACGCGCGGCCCCGGCTCCTCGGCGGCGAGGCGCAGCAGCCCGGTGAAGTCGTCCTCCGAGGAGATCTCCGGCCCGGCGCACTCGTGGACGGAGCCGATGCCGAGCGAGGCGGCACGTGCGAGGGCGGCCCGCTGGGCCTCCGTGCGCTGTGCCGGGGTGACCGCGCCCAGGGCGGCGGCCCGGACCGTGTGGTGGGCGTCGCCGGTCAGCGGGGCGTCGGAGCGGCCGGTGTCGCCCCGTACCAGGTCGAGGAGTGCCGTCGTGACGACCGCCGAGTGGACGTCGATGCGGCTGAGATAGAGCGGGCGTCCACCGGTGGCCTCGTCCAGCTCGGCGCGGGTCGGCGGACGGCCGCCGGGCCAGCGGGCGGCGTCCCAGCCGTGCCCGAGGAGGACGCGGTCGGCGGGGCGGGCGGCGGCGAACGCGCGTACGAGGGTGAGGGCCGCGTCGAGGGAGGGGGCGTCGGACAGGTCGAGGCCGGTGAGGGCGAGGCCGGTGGCGGTGGTGTGCACGTGTGCGTCGGTGAACGCCGGGGTGACCAGGGCGCCGTCGAGGTCGATCACCTCGTCCGCCGCGCCGGTGAAGGCGTCCGCGGCGCCTTCCGTGCCGACCCAGGCGATGTGTCCGCGCTCGACGAGCATCGCGGTCGCGAAGGGGTCGGCGGGGCTGTGGACCTCTCCGCCGCGGAGAAGGACGGTTTCGGCGGGGGCGGGGCGTTCACTCATGGGGCCAGTTTCCCGCCCGTCCTCCCCGGCGCCGCACCTGGGGCCCGTTTGACCCGGTGCCCCGCGCCCGGTGACCGTGCCCGCCCTCCCCCGTCGCCCCGGCGGAACGACTGCCCGCAGCCGGGCACGGCGTCAGATCTTCGGCGGTCTCGCCTCGTACGGTGTCGACAGGACCACCGTCGTGCGGGTCGAGACGCCCGCGAGGGTGCGCACCCTGGCCAGCAGCTCCTCCAGCTCGTGGGGGGTGGCGACGCGGACCTTGAGGATGTAGTTCTCCTCGCCCGCCACGCTGTGGCACGCCTCCAGCTCCGGGACGTCCCGGAGGCGTTCCGCGATGTCGTCCGGGGCGCTGGGGTCGAAGGGTTTCACCGAGATGAAGGCCGTCAGGGGCAGCCCCACGGCCTCCGGGTCGACGACTGCGGCATAGCCGCGGATGACGCCGCGCTGTTCCAGTCGGCGCACCCGCTGATGCACGGCAGACGTGGACAGGCCCGTGGCCTTGCCCAGGTCGGTGTAACTCATCCGCCCGTCCTTGACGAGCAGCTGCACGATCTGTCGGTCCAGCTCCTCCATGGCGCAGAACCTACAGTGCGGTTGATCTCCTCCGATACCTGAGCGGTGCAGGTCATGCCCTGTTCGTGATGTGGCCGAGGGTGCCCCGTGGGCCGGACGAGGGACAAAAGCATCGCCACGGGCACCTGCGAACGGCATGTGACGAACGCCACAGCCCTCGAACGTGCTCCGTGATGGTCTCGTGATTACCGCCGAGACGGGGCGGGAAGTGCTTGCTGTGGCCGAGGCCGCAGTTGCCTGGTCGGCCCAGCCCGAGGGGGAGTTACCCATGCAGAGTCTTAAGCGCCCTGGTCGCACCGCGCCCAAGAGGCCCCAGTTGGTCGTCGAGTCCGAGCCGGAGGGCGTCGAACCCGACGCGCTCGACATCGAGGAAGTCGACGATTACGACACCTTCGAGATGTTCCGGGTCATCTGCCCGGACTGCACCCAGCCCATCGCGCTGCTCGCGGACGAGGAGATCCTGCCGGAGCACGCCCTGTGCGCCTCACCGTGGAACCCGTTCGGGCTCACGGTCTGCGCCGGTACGGGCCGCGCGGCGGCCGACGCCAGGTCCGCGGACGAGTCCGCGGACCTCCAGGAGCAGCACACCGCCCTGCTGTTGACGCTCCCTCAGGGGCTCGACTGGCGGACCCAGCCCTTCTCGCACGTCGGCGGCCCGGCCTCACGCCCGATCCGGGTGCCCGTGCTGCGGCGCTACGCCGCCTGAGCGCATCCGCTCGAACCTCCTGGCTGTCCCTACACCATGGCACGCAGGCTGCCGTGGTGCGGGTCCGGTGCGCGCGTGTGCCGTCGCGAACGCAGGGCCGAATCCGGCGCGCGGTGACCTGATCGACCGTCACCGCGTTGCCCTGGCATGACGACCCCCATGTACGCGGCGCAGGGGCGCCAGCGCCAGTTCTACGACTCCGGCCCGGCAGAATCGGTTCCGCGGGGTCTGTCGACCCAGAGCCGGCCGAACCCACCGGCACCGCCGGACCCGCCGATCTACCGCGCCCTGCTGCGCACCTGGGCCGACGCCGGCCG
This sequence comes from Streptomyces sp. NBC_01451, assembly GCF_036227485.1. NCBI lineage: Bacteria > Bacillati > Actinomycetota > Actinomycetes > Kitasatosporales > Streptomycetaceae > Streptomyces > Streptomyces sp. NBC_01451. Next base: position 8,231,609 of record NZ_CP109479.1, on the reverse strand, counting down.
CACCCTGCCGGGGCGCTACGACTCGGAGTGGGTCCGGCTCGCGGCGCCGCCGCTCGGGCTCGGGATCGTGATCGACCCGTTCAGCGCGTCTCCGGGCCAGCCAGGTGACGGGCGATGACCATCCGCTGGATCTGGTTGGTGCCCTCGACGATCTGCAGGACCTTGGCTTCGCGCATGTAGCGCTCCACGGGGAAGTCCGCGGTGTAGCCGTAGCCGCCGAGCACCTGGACCGCGTCGGTCGTCACCTTCATCGCCGTGTCGGTGCACAGGAGTTTGGCCATGGCGGCCTGCTTGGCGAACGGCCGGCCCGCGTCGCGCAGCCGTGCCGCCGCGAGGTACAGCGCCCGGCCCGCCTCGATCTGGGTGGCCATGTCGGCGAGCAGGAAGCGCAGCCCCTGGAAGTCGGAGATCGGCCGCCCGAACTGCCGACGTCCGGTCGCGTAGGCCACCGCCTCGTCGAGTGCCGCCTGGGCCAGGCCGATTGCGCAGGCCGCGATGCCGAGGCGTCCGGAGTCGAGCGCGGACAGTGCGATCGCGAAGCCCTGGCCCTCCTCGCCGATGCGTCGGCCGGCGCCCAGCCGGACCCCGTCGAAGTTGACCTGCGCGGTCGGTGAGCCCTTGAGGCCCATCTTCCGTTCCGGCGCGGCGGCGCCCAGTCCCGCCGCGTCGCCGGGGGCGAGGAAAGCGGTGATTCCTCGCGGGCCCTCCTCACCGGTGCGTGCCATGACCGTGTAGAAGTCGGCGATGCCGCCGTGCGTGATCCACGCCTTGGTGCCGGTGAGCACCCATTCGTCGCCGTCCCGGACGGCCTTCGTGCTCAGGGAGGCGGCGTCGGAGCCGGACGCGGGTTCGGAGAGGCAGTACGCGCCGAGGAGGCCGCCGCCGAGCATCGCGGGGAGGTGTTCGGCCTGTTGTTCTTTGGTGCCGTAGCTCGCGAGGGCGTGACAGGACAGCGTGTGCACGCTGGCGCCGAGTCCGACGGTGAGACGGGCCGCGGCGAGCTCTTCGAGGACCTGGAGGTAGACCTCGTAGGGCTGGTCGCCGCCGCCGTGGTCGGAGGAGTACGGGAGGCCGAGCAGCCCCGACTCCGAGAGGAGGGTGAAGACTTCGCGCGGGAAGCGGCCGGCTTCCTCCTCCTCGGCCGCCTTCGGGGCGATCTCGCGCCCGGCGATGTCACGGACGAGCGAGATCAGGTCCCGGGCCTCGTCCGTGGGCAGTTGACGGTCCACCGGCTGCGGGGCGTGGTCGGGCATGTCGACGCTCTCCTCCCTGTCGGGCGCGACGGCACACGCGCGCCTGAGTAGGGTGGCGTCCGCCGGTCTCACTGGTCACGGCCGATGCTGGCCCTTCCGGGTCGCGGAAGCGGTCGGCGAACGGCTGTGGAGCTGCGAGTATGCCCGATCGGCGGCATGCCGTCACTGGTTAACGAGCGTTTATTCGATCACACCTCGGCGCGGCGGACTCGGCCGGGAATTGGTCCGAACCATTGACCGCACTGGTCTAGTCCTCTTACTGTGCCCTCGGTTCCTGACACCACCTCCCCCACGCTCCCCTCCCTCCCGAGGAGACTCCTCGATGCACCGACCGCATCTCCCCCGCATTCGTTTCAAGGCGCTTGTGTCCACCGCGTGTTGTGCCGTTCTCGGCGCCGGGCTCCTGGCCGGCGCGGGCACCGCGACCGCCGCCCAGTCGGCCTTGAAGGCCACCGCGCAGCCCGTCCCCAAGGCCGCCGGCTCCAAGGTCGTCGGTTACTTCACCGAATGGGGCACGTACGACCGCAAGTACTACGTCAAGAACATCCAGACGTCCGGTTCGGCCGCCCGGCTGACCCACATCAACTACGCCTTCGGCAACGTCACCGGCGGCAAGTGCGCGATGGGCGACGCCGATGCGGCGACCGGCCGGGCGTACACCGCCGCCGAGTCGGTGGACGGGGTCGCCGACACCGCGGGCCAGCCGCTGCGCGGCAACTTCAACCAGCTCCGCGAGCTGAAGAGGAAGCATCCGAACCTCAAGGTCCTCTGGTCGTTCGGGGGTTGGACCTGGTCGAGCGGTTTCGGTGAGGCCGCGCAGAACCCGGCCGCGTTCGCCAAGTCCTGCTACGACCTGGTCGAGAACTCCAAGTGGGCCGACGTGTTCGACGGCATCGACATCGACTGGGAGTACCCGAACGCCTGCGGCAACACCTGCGACACCAGCGGCAGGGCGGCCTTCAGGAACGTGATGGCGGCGCTGCGGGCGAAGTTCGGCTCCGGCAACCTGGTCACGGCGGCGATCACGGCCGACGCCACGGACGGCGGCAAGATCGACGCGGCGGACTACGCGGGCGCGGCCAAGTACGTCGACTGGTACAACCCGATGACGTACGACTACTTCGGCGCCTGGGCGGCTACCGGTCCGACGGCACCGCACTCGGCGTTGAACTCGTACTCCGGTATCCCGCAGGCGGGTTACTACACCTCGGCGACCATCGCGAAGCTCAAGGGGCTCGGCATCCCGGCCTCGAAGCTACTGCTCGGCATCGGCTTCTACGGGCGCGGCTGGACCGGCGTCACGCAGTCGGCGCCCGGCGGCACGGCGACCGGTCCGGCGGCGGGTACGTACGAGGCGGGCTTCGAGGACTACAAGGTGCTGAAGTCCACGTGCCCCGCGACCGGCACCGTCGGCGGGACGGCGTACGCCAAGTGCGGGAGCGACTGGTGGAGTTACGACACCCCGGCGACCATCGGGACGAAGATGGCGTACAAGAACCAGCAGGGGCTGGGCGGCACGTTCTTCTGGGAGCTGAGCGGCGACACCCCCAACGGTGAGCTGATCAGGGCGATCAAGTAGGCGCACCCGGAGGGCGGTCGGGGGCGGAGGCCACGAGCCTTCGCCCCCTGCCGTCAGTTGTCCCGGCGGGCGGGCTCCGGTGTCACATACGCGGGGTCGAGTTCCTCGATGGCGCGCAGTGCGCCGCCCAGCATCTTCACGAGGAGTTCGCGCATGATGTCGCGGGAGAGTTCGGGGCGGTCGATCCAGTCGAGGGTGGCACCCTCCACGCTGCACACCCAGCCGAACAGGCCCATGCGGGCCAGCGGAGCGACGTCCTGTCTGCCGTACGCGCCCTCGGCGATGGTCGCGACGATGGCCTCGCGCACCCCGTCCCGGATGGCGTGCACCTCGGCGTCGAAGCCGACGCCGCCGCTGACGATCGTGCGGTATGCGGCCTGGTTGTGCTCAGCGAAGCGCAGGTAGCAGTCGATCGTGCGGTGCACCCGGTCCACGGGGGCATGGTCGAGGCCGCTGGACGCGAAGGTGACCAGGTCGGCGACCGAGTCCTCGACGATGGCGAGGTAATAGCCGCGCTTCGACTGGAAGTAGTAGTAGATCAGCCCCTTGGCGACCTGTGCCTGCCGTGCGATGTCGTCCATGGACAGTGCGTCGTACGACCTGTCGGCGAACAACTTGCGTCCGATGGCGATGAGTTCGGCACGTCGCGCCAGGGAGCGGTCGGTGCCGCGCGCCCGCGGGCGTTCGGTGGCAGGCTGTCGACTACTGTTCAACTTGGGGCCCTGGTCTCCAACTGCGGGCGGGACATCCGAAGTATGGCAGACCCGAGCCACCTGCACGTTCGACTCTGATCGACAGTGCGGGCAGCCGGCCCGACGCGGATCGCACCGGGTCAGAGCAGACCCAGCTGGGCGACGAACATCGCGACCACGACCACGAACGTCCAGCCCATGACGTGCTCGAAGATCTTCGGACCGTCCTCCCGGGGACCACCGGTACGGGTGCGGGCGGGGGCTGCGGCAGTGCTCGCGGTCATGGCATCTCACTGAGGTCGGTGTGCGATGGACTCCCCCCACCGTTCTGTCCACCTTGCCATTCATCGGGGCTTTCGCGACGGAGACGTTGGTCACATGCCGCCGGAAAACGGACGGCCCCCGGTCTCCCGGGGGCCGCCTCACGCCGTCACGTGTCGTCCTGCGCTCAGCGCACACCCACTGCCGCGAGCGCGGCGAGCTGAGCGGGGGTCGGCCGGGCCGGGAAGTACAGGTAGCAGACGCCGCCGGTGCCGGACACGACCTTGCCGCCGGCGTTGTACCGCTTGGTCCGCAGCCAGATGTTCTCGAATTCCCGCCGCGCGTAGACCCGGCGTACGGCCTCGTCGGTCGCCGAGAACGGATCGTTGGCGATCACGTCTCCGTCGGCGGTGAAGCCGATCACGGTCATCAGATGACCGGAGGTGCCGTAACCCGCCCCCGTCAGTTCGGTCTTGAGGAACGACTGGGACGTTATGGCCGGGATGCCGGCCGCGATCAGCGTCTCCAGGTCGGTGAGCGAGCCGAGCCGGGTGACCACACCCTGGAGGTCCTTGTAGGTCGCCGCGTAGGCCGCGTTGAAGGGCCAGTTGCCGCAGCCGCCGTACTGGAAGTCGTAGGTGAAGCGGGCCGCGTGGCACACCTGGGGGTCGGCGTAGGACGGGTCGACCCAGGCCAGTTGTGCGGCCGTGGGCTTCCGGCCCCAGTACTCGATGATCATCTGCGAGGAGGTGGGGCTGCACCAGGCCTCACCGCCGTTGTCGTACTCGGGGTACTGGCCGCTGTGGATCTCCTGCGAGTAGCGCGGGACGATCAGTTCCCCGGCGGGTCCGGGGGTCGAGGCGGGGACGGTGAAGCGGTCAGGGACGTCGGAGCCCATCGCGCCGAGCCGCCAGACCGTGGGTGTGGCCGTGGTGCCGGGCTTGCGGTAGAGGATCAGGCGCAGCCGGTACGAGACCAGGCGCAGCCCTGTGGCCGGGTCGTCGATGGCGAAGGTGTCGGTCCAGACCGTGCTCCTGTCGTCGGTCTGGTCGTCGACGGAGGTCCGCTTGATGTCCTGGTCGCCGGAGGCCCAGCGGCCCATGACGTACCAGGGTGTGGCCGTGCCGTCGGAGTAGGTGCCGGTCAGCTCGACCTGGAGCCAGGTGCCGGCCGGGGTGCGCGCGTTCCAGGAGGCGATGACCTCGGTCGCCGGCACCGTGAGCCGGTGCACGGGAGACGTCCAGGTCGCGTACTCCCAGGCCGCCGTCCCGCCGGTGTGCGGGTCGGTGTAGTCGACCGTGCCGACCGGAGCACCGATCGCGACGCCGGGCCGCGCGCCGGCGACCACACGGGTGCCCTTGGCCGTACCCGCGCACCAGTCCGCGGACGAGGTCCAGGCGCGGTTGTCGACCGGGCGGGCGGAGTCGGCAGCGGCCTCGCCGACGGTCGCGGCCGGGGTGCCGGCGGCGGCCGGACCGGCGCTGCCCGCGACGGCGGCGGCGACCGCCGCGGCGAGGACGGTTCTGCGGGACGGCTCTTCGGCTCTGCTCATGGGCGGGTGACCCCCGGGTGACCTAGGCGGGCGGGACGGTGCACGGCTGTGCGCCCACTATGGCCGCCGACAACCCGCTCCTGCCAGCACTTCGGGCCATGCCACGCCCAGGAATTTTGGTCTCGACCATTGGCGTGACCTGGGGCGCGGGCGACGGAGGTACCCGGCCGGTCCCTAGAATGGCCCCTGGCATTATGTCCGCATTCCAGCGCCCTCCGGGAACCGCCATCCACGACCTCGCACGCACTCTTCGCCGACTGCCGCCCTCCTGCGGCCCGGTCCGGCTGATCGCCGTCGACGGACACGCGGGGTCCGGGAAGACCACGTTCACCGGACAGCTGGCCGCCGCTCTCGACGGGGCGCCCGTGCTCCACCTCGACGACATCGCCACCCACGACGAACTGTTCGAGTGGACGCGACGCCTGCTCGGCCAGGTGATCGAGCCCCTGCGGCGCGGCGACAACGCCTCCTACGCCCCCTACAACTGGACGTCCCGGCACTTCGGACCGGCCCGGACGCTGCCGGCCGCGCCCGTGATGCTGATCGAGGGGGTCGGGGCCGGACGTCGTGCGCTTCGGCCGTTTCTGGCGCGGCTGTTGTGGATGGAACTGGCGGACGAGGAGGCCTGGGCGCGCGGACGTTCGCGGGACGGGGCGGAACAGAGCGAGTTCTGGGCCGGGTGGGTCGGCGCGGAACGCCGGCACTTCGCCGCGGACCCCTCACGTCCGTTCGCCGACCTGTTGGTACGACAGTGCGGCGAGGGGTACGAGGTACACCCGGGGCCTGCCGGGAGCATTGGAGCAGACCAGGATCTCACTCACCGTGACGGCCCATCGGCTGTGTGCTGAACTTGTGAAGACCCTTGCCAGGCAACTTGTCCGAGTGCTTCAACTCGGCTTGACCGGTGGGCCGTACAGGACTTACGTTCTCAATGCGCGGCCGTTCGTAGCCGCCCGCAGTCGCGAAGCCCCCGGTTGTTCCCCCGTGATCGGGGGCTTCGTTCTGCCCGCGGCCCGTTTTCGGGCCGCTCCGAGGCGCGATACGTTCACCCTCGGTGACCGCGCCGCGTGCGCCCCATCTGCTCCCACCTCGTCAAACAGCCTGTACGGCACCCTGCTGCGGGCACGTGAAGCGCAGGTACGATGCCCTCGGTGCGACTCGGACGGCTGCTCTGCGCACCGTTGCAACTCCCGTCCGCGGCACAGTGGTTCGACCAAGCTGCCGACGGGCACCGGCCCGTCGGAGAGGCAATCGGGGGCACGGTTTGTGGGGGACGTGATGGACTTCGGCAGGCAGGGCCCCGAGGCCCCGGCCGACCTCGCCTGGCTGCGAGGTGTGGACGCCTACACGATGGGCGCCTATCCGCAGGCGGAGGAGGAGTTCCGCACCGCGGTGCGGATGGATCCGGGGATGGCCGACGGCTGGCTCGGACTGCATGCGCTGCGCGTCGACACGACGACCGCGCTGCTACGGATGTTCCGGCACCGCGAGCGCTTCGGGGAGCAGCGTTCCCGCCACCGCCGGACCCTCAACTCCTGGTACTGGCTGGGCTGGTGGGTGCAGCCCGTGCTCGAAAGCCCGCGCGATCTGCTGCTCGCGCACGCCTCGCACTGGCTGGACGGCCGCCATGTGCCGGAGCTGGACCGTGCGTTGGCCGGTCTGCCACCGGTGGACACCGACCCGCAGGTTCGTTTCCTGCACGCGTGCCGCGCCTATCTCGTCAAGGACTGGGAGCAACTGGTCCGGCACACCGACCCGTTGATCAACGACGCGATGCTGGGTATCGAGGCGGGCCTGTTCGGCGGGATGGCCCGGGTGCGCCTGGAGATGTTCAGGCAGGCCGAGCCGCTGCTGTCGTCCGCGTTGATGCGCTGTCGCAGTGAGCAGCCACAGCGCAAGGAGCTGCGGTACTGGCTGGCGCGGGCCCACGAGGGTACGGGCCGCTCTGCCGCGGCCCTGCCCCTGTACCGGGCCGTGCACCGGGTGGACGCCGCGTTCATGGACACCTCGGCGCGGCTCGCCGCGATCTCCGAGGGCGACGGGTACGACGAGGCGGCCGACCTCGCGGCCATCACGCTCACCGGAATCGGGCAGGAGCTGCTGGAGAGCCCGGACGGCATCGACCCCCTCTTCGGCGGCGAGGGCCGCGACCTGAAGCTCTCGGAGCCCGAACTCCCGCCCCCCGGCAGCCCGTTGCCGTCGGCGACCGACTCGGTGCGGGAGAAGGCCGCCCTGCCCGTGCAGCCGCTGCCGACCGGCCCGACCGACCCCGCGCTGCTGGAGGAGGCACTGGCCCAGCTGGAGTGCATGGTGGGCCTGGAACCGGTGAAGCGCCAGGTGAAGGCGCTCTCCGCACAGCTGAACATGGCGCGGCTGCGGGCGGGGCAGGGACTGCCGGTACAACCCCCGAAGCGGCACTTCGTCTTCTCGGGCCCGTCGGGCACCGGCAAGACGACCGTGGCCCGCATCCTCGGGCGGGTGTTCTACGCGCTCGGGCTGCTCGGCGGCGACCATCTGGTCGAGGCGCAGCGGGCGGACCTGGTCGGCGAGTATCTCGGCCAGACCGCTGTGAAGGCCAACGAGCTGATCGACTCCGCGATCGGGGGCGTCCTGTTCGTCGACGAGGCCTACTCGCTCTCCAACTCCGGGTACGGCAAGGGCGACGCGTACGGCGACGAGGCGCTGCAGGTGCTGCTGAAACGGGCCGAGGACAACCGGGACCACCTGGTGGTGATCCTGGCCGGCTATCCGGAGGGCATGGACCGGCTCCTCGCCGCCAACCCCGGGCTGTCGTCCCGCTTCACGACCCGCGTCGACTTTCCCTCGTACCGTCCGCTCGAACTGACCTCCATCGGTGAGGTGCTGGCGGCGGAGAACGGTGACGTGTGGGACGAGGAGGCGCTGGACGAGCTGCGCTCGATCGCCGGGCATGTGGTGGACCAGGGGTGGATCGACGAGCTGGGCAACGGGCGGTTCCTGCGGACGCTGTACGAGAAGAGCTGTGCGTACCGGGATCTGCGGCTGTCGGTGTATCCGGGGATGCTGACGCGGGACGACTTGTCGACCTTGCGACTGCCGGACCTCATGCAGGCATACGGGGAGGTTCTGTCCGGGCGCGGGCCCCAGGATCCGTCGGCCCCCTGACCAGGGCCGGGCGCCTTGAGTCCGGCGCCCGGTGCCGGTGTTGACGCAGGGGCGGGCCGCGCGGCTGGCGCTGCACGGGGTGCCGCCGCGCCCACCCGTGCCGCCCTTGGCGGCGCGCCTGCCGCACCGTGGGAGCAGGCGCGCCCTTCAGGGGCGCGGGAACCGCGCGCTGCCCACCGGGCCCGCAGCTGGGCGGGGCGGACGGGCGCGGAGCGCCCATTCAGGGGTGCGGGGAACTGTGCGACCAGCCCCCTCCGGGCCGCGGCCGAGCACCCGGCCGGGCCTCGCCCGACCCGCGGAGCGTCTACCCGGCCAGTGCCTCCTCCTGGGCCTCCGCCCTCGGCTCCGTCAACTTCGGCTTCGGCTTCGGCTTCGGAGGTGACTGGCGGTGGGCCGGGTCGCGTACCTCGCCCACCAGGAGTTCCAGCACGTCCTCCATGGCGACCAGGCCGATCACCCGGCCCGAACCGTCCGCGACCTGGGCCAGGTGCGTCGCCGCCCGGCGCATCACCGTCAACGCGTCGTCCAGCGGGAGCTCCGACCGCAGTGTCGTCATGGAGCGCCAGATGTGCTGCGGCACCGCCCGTTCCGACTCCTCCAGGTCCAGTACGTCCTTCACGTGCAGGTAGCCCATGAAGGCGCCGTTGTCCGCCACCACCGGGAAGCGGGAGTACCCGGTGCGGGCGGTGAGGGCGACGACCTGGCCCGGGGTGACCGACGGACCGACCGTCACCAGGGACTCGCGGTCGAGGAGGACGTCGGTGACCGGGCGGGAGCCCAGTTCCAGCGCGTCCTCCAGGCGTTCCTGCTCACCGGGGTCGAGCAGCCCGGCCTGGCCGGCGTCCTCCACCAGGCGGTTGAGCTGTTCGCTGGTGAAGACCGCCTCCACCTCGTCCTTGGGCTCGACGCGGAAGAGCTTCAGGACGAGTCGTGCACAGGCGCCCAGGCCCACCGTGACCGGCCCGCACACGCGGGCGAAGGCGACGAGACCCGGGCTCAGCCACAGGGCGGTCTTCTCGGGCGCCGCCATCGCCAGGTTCTTCGGGAGCATCTCCCCCACGACCAGGTGGAGGAAGACCACCACCGCGAGCGCGATGACGTAACCCAGCGGGTGGATCATGCCCTCGGGCAGGTGGGCCGCCTCGAAGACCGGTTCCAGCAGCTGGGCCACGGTCGGTTCGGCGACCGCGCCCAGGGTGAGGGAGCAGACGGTGATGCCGAACTGGGCGGCGGCCATCATCTGCGGCAGCCGTTCCAGGCCGTACAGCACCTGACGGGCCCGTGCCGTACCGAGCGGTTCGATCTGGCTTCGGCGGACGGAGACGAGGGCGAACTCGGCGCCCACGAAGAAGCCGTTGGCGAGCACGAGGAGAAGGGCGAAGAGGAGTTGGAGGACGCTCATCGGGCCGCCTCCACCGTGCGGTCCGCGAGGTCCGCGGTGTTCGTTCCGCTCTCTGCCCTGATCAGGCGTACCCGCTCGGCCCGGTAGTGGCCGACCTGGCGGACCGACAGGCGCCAGCCGGGCAGTTCGGCCCTGTCACCGGGGACCGGAATCCGGCCCAGCAGGTCGGCGACGAGACCGGCGACCGTCTCGTACGGACCCTGCGGCACGTCGAGGCCTATCCGCTGGAGGATGTCGACCCGGCAGCTGCCGTCGGCGTCCCAGGCGGGACGGCCGTCCTCGGGCGGGGCGGCGGCGAGTTCGGTCGGTTCGTTGAGCACGTCGTCGTGCTCGTCGTGGACCTCGCCGACGAGTTCCTCGACGATGTCCTCCAGAGTGACCACGCCCGCCGTACCGCCGTACTCGTCGACGACGACGGCGATGGGCTGCTGGCTGCGCAGCAGTTCGAGCAGCGGCTGCACGGGAAGCGTCTCGGGGACCAGCAGGGGTGACTTGGCGATCCGCACGACCGGTGTGCGCAGCCGGTCCCCCGCGGGCACCGCGAGGGCGTCCTTGAGGTGGGCCATGCCGACGATCTCGTCGATCCGCTCCCGGTAGACGGGGAAGCGGGACAGCCCGGTGGCCCGGGTCAGGTTGACGACGTCCTCGGCGGTGGCCGACGACTGAAGGGCGCTGACCCGCACACGTGGGGTCATGACGTGCTGCGCGGTCAGCTCGCCCAGCGACAGCGTCCGTACGAAGAGGTCCGCGGTGTCCTGTTCCAGCGTGCCGGCCTGGGCCGAGTGCCGGGCCAGGGAGACCAGTTCGCCCGGGGTGCGGGCCGAGGCCAGTTCCGCGGTGGGTTCGACGCCCAGGGCACGGACCAGGCGGTTGGCCACCGCGTTGAGCCCGGCGATCACCGGGCGGAAGAGGCGGGAGAAGGCGTGCTGCGGGCCGGCCACGAAACGGGCGACCTGAAGCGGCCGGGAGACCGCCCAGTTCTTGGGCACGAGTTCGCCGATCACCATCTGCACGGCCGAGGCCAACAGCATGCCGAAGATCACCGAGACGGTCGGGACGGCCCCTTCGGGCAGGCCGACCGAGGTGAACGGGCCGTGCAGCAGCTCCGCGAGCGCCGGTTCGGCGAGCATGCCGACGACGAGGGAGGTGATGGTGATGCCGAGCTGGGTGCCGGAGAGCTGGAAGGACAGTTCCTTGAGCGACTCGACGACCGTACGGGCCCGTCGGTCGCCCTCGGCGGCGGCCTTCTCCGCGTCCGGCCGCTCGACCGTGATGAGGCCGAACTCGGCGGCCACGAAGAAGCCGTTGGCCAGGATCAGCAGGAATGCCGCAGCAAGGAGCAGCAGGGGGGTGGTCATGATGCCGCCGCCTCGATATGCCGGGAGGGGGCGGCGCAGGTACTACAGGACGATCCGTCCATCGCTGGAGGGAGTCACTCCTCGGGTAGCAGGGGGCCTCTGAAGACCGGGGGGAACATCAGTGGCGGAGGCGCGCGAAAAACGCCTCCGCCAACAGATTAATCAAGACATGGGCCTGTGCGGCAGGGTGGACGGCCCTGAGTCAGCCCTGATCTTGTTCGGGGGCACCCGCGGACCTCGCCTCGGCGAGCGCCCGCAGGGTGCGCGCGTCCTCGATGGCACGCTGTTTGGCGATGCCCGGCTGGATGCCGAGCGCGGGCAGGCTCGTACCGTCGCTGAGGTCGAGGAACACCCAGGGGTCGCCCGGCCGGAGGTTCACCCGGAGGATCTCCGCCCAGTCCAGACGCCTCTTGCTCGCGATGTTGACGACGGTGACTCCGGACTCGTCGACGACCACCTTCGGCCGGGACAGGAGCAGGAGTACGGAGGCGAGCAGCGCGCCGGTGAAGACGAAGCTGAGGCGCTCCCCCGGGCCGAGGTTCTCCAGGAGCAGCGCGATCGTCGTGATGACGACGAAGATCGCGACGCTCGCGGTCGCCAGCACGGCCCGGGTGCGGCCCGGCCGGAAAGTGACGGGCAGCGCGGGCAGCGCCGGGGGAACGGGTGCGGTGGGCGGAGTCTGCATCGGTGTGCGGTCCCTGTCGCTCACGGTGTCTGTCGTTTCCCGTGTCTCAGAGGCGGCAGGCGTGGATGGCCGTGGTCAGAATGGCCCGCGCGCCGATGTCGTACAGATCGTCCATGATCCGCTGGGCCTCCTTGGAGGGGACCATCGCGCGGACGGCGACCCAGCCCTCGTTGTGCAGCGGCGAGACGGTCGGCGACTCGAGACCGGGCGTCAGGGCGACGGCCTTCTCCAGCTGCTCGACGCGGCAGTCGTAGTCCATCATCACGTACGTCCGGGCCACCAGGACGCCCTGAAGACGGCGGAGGAACTGCCCGACCTTGGGCTCCTCGGCCTCCGCACCGACCCGGCGGATGACGATCGCCTCGGACTTCATGATGGGCTCGCCGAACACCTCCAGGCCCGCGTTGCGCAGCGAGGTGCCGGTCTCGACGACGTCCGCGATGACCTCGGCGACGCCGAGTTCGATCGCGGTCTCGACGGCGCCGTCCAGGTGGACGACGGAGGCGTCGACGCCGTGGTCGGCGAGGTGCTTGGCGACGATTCCCTCGTACGAGGTGGCCACGGTCAGGCCGGCCAGGTCCTGGATGCCGGCCGCGGTGCCGGGCTTGCCGGCGAAGCGGAAGGTGGAGCGGGCGAAGCCGAGCGGGAGGATCTCCTCCGCGTTGGCCCCGGAGTCGATGAGGAGGTCGCGGCCGGTGATGCCGATGTCGAGGCGGCCCGAGGAGACGTAGATCGCGATGTCGCGGGGGCGGAGGTAGAAGAACTCGACCTCGTTCTCCGGGTCGACGATGCGCAGTTCCTTGGACTCACGGCGCTGCTGGTAGCCGGCCTCATGCAGCATCTCCGCCGCAGGTCCTGACAGGGAACCCTTGTTGGGGACGGCGATGCGCAGCATGAGGTCGGCTTCCTTTGTGTGGTGTGTGCGGGGCGGAACAGTGGTGTGTACCGGTGGAGCGGGCCTTACAGGTGTGCGTACACGTCGTCCAGCGAGATTCCGCGGGCGACCATCATCACCTGGACGTGGTAGAGCAGCTGCGAGATTTCCTCGGCGGCTGCTTCCTTGCCCTCGTACTCGGCGGCCATCCAGACCTCGGCGGCCTCTTCTACGACCTTCTTGCCGATGGCATGGACACCCTTGCCGACCAGCTCCGCGGTGCGTGAGGTGGCGGGATCGCCCGTGGCGGCCTTGTGCTGGAGCTCGGTGAAGAGCTCCTCGAACGTCTTATTGGACATGATGGCCCCCACATTACGTGGTGAAGGGGACTCCCTAGCGCCAGGGTTCGGATACTGAGCGGAGGGTGGCCGCGGTCGCGACGGCCGCCGTCACCGCCTCGTGCCCCTTGTCCTCGTTGGAGCCCTCGATACCCGCGCGGTCGAGGGCCTGTTCCTCGGTGTCGCAGGTCAGCACGCCCATCCCGATGGGGACGCCGGTGTCGACCGAGACCTGGGTGAGGCCCTGGGTGACGCCCTGGCACACGTACTCGAAGTGGGGAGTGCCGCCCCGGATGACGACGCCGAGGGCGACGATCGCGTCGTAGCCCCGCCCGGCCAGCGCCTTGGCGACGACCGGGAGTTCCCAGCTGCCGGGGACCCTGAGCAGGGTCGGCTCGTCGATGCCCAGGTCGTGCAGGGCGCGCAGGGCGCCGTCGACCAGACCGTCCATCACCTTCTCGTGCCACTGGGCGGCGATGACGGCGACGCGCAGGTCACCGCAGTTGCGTACGGACAGTTCGGGTGCACCCTTGCCGCTCACGTTCTTGTCTCTCCTCGGAGATCTCTACAGCGATCGTTACTGGTTGCCGCAGGGGGACACGGGGGCCGCGTCCAGCCAGGGCAGGTCGTGTCCCATCCGGTCCCGCTTGGTGCGCAGGTAGCGGAGGTTGTGTTCGCCCGCCTGTACGGGCATCGGCTCGCGGCCGGTGACCTTGAGGCCGTGCCGGACGAGCGCGTCGGTCTTGTCGGGGTTGTTCGTCATCAGGCGCACACTGCGGACGCCGAGGTCCTGGAGTATCTGCGCGCCCGCGCCGTAGTCCCGGGCGTCGGCGGGCAGGCCGAGTTCCAGGTTGGCGTCGAGGGTGTCGCGGCCCTGCTCCTGGAGCTCGTACGCCCGGAGCTTGGACAGCAGTCCGATGCCGCGCCCCTCGTGGCCGCGCAGGTAGACGACCACTCCCCGGCCCTCGTCCCGGATGCGTTCGAGGGAGGTCTCCAGCTGGGGGCCGCAGTCGCAGCGCAGGGAGTGGAAGACGTCGCCGGTGAGGCATTCGGAGTGGATGCGGACCAGGACGTCCTCGCCGTCGTCGGCGCCGATGTCGCCGTGGACGAGGGCGACGTGCTCGACGCCGTCGACGGTGGAGCGGTAGCCGTATGCCGTGAACGTGCCGAAGACGGTGGGGAGTTGGGTCTGGGCCTCGCGGCGGACGGTGGGTTCGGCGCTCTTGCGGTAGGCGACCAGGTCCTCGATGGAGATGATCGTCAGGCCGTGCTTGCGGGCGAAGGGGATCAGCTCGGGGAGGCGGAGCATACGGCCGTCCTCGCCGGCGATCTCCACGATGGCGCCGGCCGGTCGCAGTCCCGCGAGACGGGCGAGGTCGACGGCGGCCTCGGTGTGGCCGTTGCGGACCAGCACGCCGCCGGGCCTGGCGCGCAGCGGGAAGATGTGGCCGGGGCGGACGAAGTCGTCGGCGCCGGCGTCACCGCTCGCGAGAAGCCGAAGCGTGGTGGCACGGTCGGAAGCGGAGATACCGGTGCTCACACCGTGAACGGCGGATGCGTCCACGGAGACTGTGAACGCGGTCTTCATCGACTCGGTGTTGTCGTCGACCATTTGCGGCAGCCGGAGCCGGTCGAGTTCGTCGCCCTCCATGGGGGCGCAGATGAGCCCTCGGCACTCGCTCATCATGAAGGCGATGATCTCGGGGGTCGCCTTCTCGGCGGCGATGACGAGGTCGCCCTCGTTCTCCCGGTCCTCGTCGTCGACGACCACGACCGGGCGGCCGGCCGCGATGTCCGCGACGGCCTGCTCGATCGGGTCGAGGGACCAGTCCTCGATGTTGTCGGTGCTGTACAGGATCGGGGCCGTGGTCATGCGGGCGCTCCTTCCAGGACGGGCCGCGTGTCCTTGCGGGAGCGCAGCCACCAGTCGCGCATGCCCCACAGGACGAGTGCGCCGTAGATGACGTAGACGAAGCCGGAGAAGGCGTAGCCGTTGGCGAAGTTGAGGGGGACGCCGACGAGGTCGACGAGGAGCCAGGCGAACCAGAACTCGACCATGCCGCGCGCCTGGGCGTACATGGCGACGATGGTGCCGACGAAGATGTAGGCGTCCGGCCAGGGGTCCCAGGACAGGGTCGGGTAGGCCTTGAAGAGCAGGGCCACAGCGACCGTGCCGACGGCGGCGGCGCCGATCATGGCCCCGCGCTCGCGCCAGGTGGCGAACCGCGGGGTGATGTGACCGTCCGCGGAGTCGCCCTTGTGCCGGTTCCACTGCCACCAGCCGTAGCCTGCGACGGCCATGACGACGGCCTGCTTGCCCGCGCTGCCGGTGAGGTGGCCGAAGAAGGCGCCGAAGAGGACGAGGCCGGAGAGGAACTGCACGGGCCAGCTCCAGATGGAGCGCCGCCAGCCGAGCGCGAGGGCGACCAGGCCGAGAATGTTGCCGATCATGTCCGACCAGAGGATGTGCTGGTCGAGGAGGGTGAACGCCTCGGTGTTCAGCCCGTTCACTTAGCCACCCCCTGCGGTCCGAGCAGCCGCTCGACGTACTTGGCGATGACGTCGACCTCAAGGTTGACCGGGTCGCCGGGCTGCTTGCGGCCGAGCGTGGTCAGGTCGAGGGTGGTGGGGATGAGGCTGACGGTGAAGTGGTCCGGCCCCGCGTCGACGACGGTGAGGCTGATGCCGTCGACGGTGATGGAACCCTTCTCGACGACATAGCGGGTGAGGTCGGCGGGGAGCGAGATCTTGACGATCTCCCAGTTCTCGGACGGCTTGCGTTCGAGGACGGTGCCCGTGCCGTCGACGTGGCCCTGCACGATGTGGCCGCCGAGGCGGGCGCCCAGGGCCATGGGGCGTTCGAGGTTGACGCGGGATCCGACGGTGAGAACGCCCAGGCTGGAGCGGTCGAGGGTCTCCGCCATGACGTCGGCGGTGAACTCGTCACCCTCGTGCTCGACGACCGTGAGACACACGCCGTTGACGGCGATGGAGTCGCCGTGGCGGGCGCCTTCGGTGACCACGGGGCCACGGAGCCTGAAGCGGGAGGCGTCGCCGAGGTTCTCGACCGCCGTGACTTCGCCCAGTTCTTCGACGATTCCGGTGAACACTTCCCGGGTCCTCCCTGCCTCTTCGGGCACGGACTCCGGGGCCTGTCGATGACGACAGCTGTGAACGGGCAGGAACACCGGGAGCGACGCCGGACGGAGCTCGGCCCACGGCCGAACGGTACGGCGGCGCGCACGAATGCCCGCCCGCCGCGCACTGCCTCCCATCCGGACTTTAACCGTCGGTCCAGGAATTCCACCTGGTCAACCGGCCGCCGAAAAGATGCGGACGGGTCGCGGACTATAACCGCCGGTTCGGACTTTCACCGACCCCGGAGTGCGCTGCTTCTGTTACAGGCCAGTGTGCCACGCCGGGCCGTACTCCATGCGGGTGAGTTGTGTGGACTGTCTCACAACAGCCGATGGGAATAGCCGACGGGAAGCGGCCGCAGGTGAGAGCAGGGCGATCACCCCTGCTTCAATTGGTCCATACCTATTGACCGTCATGGTCCAGACCTCCTAGCGTCGGTGCCGGACCGGCGGCGGTGACGACGGCCCTTGCCCGCCGCCGGTCCCCCACACCACACAGCCCCCGCTATCCGACCGGCACCCCGAAGAGCACCTCCTGCGCGCCCTCCCGTGCCGTCAGCAGCGCCCCGCGCAGTACCGCTCCGCCGCCCAGCACGCTCGCGCGCACCTGGGCCGGGAGGGGTGACAGCCGGGCGAGCCGCTCCTCGACGCGGGCGGCCAGCACGTCGCCGCCCGCCCGGCCGACCTCGCCGCCCAGCACCACACACCCCGGGTCGAGGACGGCGACGACGGACGCGGCGCCGATGGCGACGCGGTCGGCGAGGGTGTCGAGGAAGCGGGCGTGGGCCGGGGCCCCGGGGGCCGCCACGGCCGCGCGGACCAGAGCGGCCGCGTAGGGCTCATGGGCGGCGGCGTCGGCCACCAGGTCCCGCGTACCGGCCAGCCGGGCGATCGCCGCCGCTCCGGCGAGGGAGTGGAACCCCCCTTCGCAGTCCGTGGCCGACGGCAGCTGTCCCGTGCCCGGCACCGGCAGGAAGCCGATCTCGCCGGTGCCGCCGGAGGCCCCCCGGCGCAGGATGCCGTCGAGGACCACGGCCGCGCCGGTGCCGTGGCCGAGCCACAGCAGCACGAAGGTGTCCCGGTCGCGGGCGGCGCCGTCGCGTTGTTCGGCGAGAGCGGCGAGGTTGGTCTCGTTCTCGACGATCACCCGCGCCCCGGGAAGCCGTTCCTGGAGTGCGGCGACTAGCCGGCGGTGCCACTCGGGCAGGCCGGTGGAGTCCCGGAGTTCACCGGTCGCCGGGTCGATCAGGCCCGGGGCGCCGATCCCCACCGTGTGCAGCCGCTCGGCCCCGGCCTCCTTGGCGACCCGCTCGACGAGGGCGACCGCCTGTTCCACGGCGGGACCGGTGCCGGTGTCGTCCCCGATCGGCACGGCGGCCTCGGCGAGCACCTCGCCCAGCAGGTCGGCGACGACGACGGAGACACCTTCGGTACGGACGTCCAGAGCGGCCAGGTGGGCGAGGCCGGCGACGATCCCGTACACCTTCGCGTTCGGCCCGCGCCGCTGCTCCCCCGACTCGCCCACGACCGTGACGAGTCCGGCGGCGGTGAGGCGTTCGACGAGGTCGGCGACCGTCGGCCGGGACAGGCCGGTGAGCTGCTTCAACCGCCCCGCCGTCAGCGGGCCCTCCTGCTGTAGCAGGCGCAGGGCGAGCCGGTCGTTGATGGCCCGGGCGGTGCTCGGTGATGCGGGCATGCCGAGATCCTTCCAGATCGTCGGGGCCGCTCCCGGTACGGACGGCCGGTATCGCGCTATCTATCAGGCAACCTTCCTGATAGTTTACGGCAGCGTGCGGCGGAGCCGACCGCGACACCGATGGAGACACAGCGGAGAGCCGACCCGCAGAAGGGCCGCAGAATGAGTGCAGTGCTGTACGAACGAGACGAGGTGAAGCGCGCCCGGTACGCCGTGGCCGCCGTCTTCGCCGTGCACGGCGCCGTCACCGGCTCGTTCGCGACCCGGGTGCCGTGGATCCAGGACCATGCCTCGGTCAGCGCGGGGCAGTTGGGGCTCGCGCTGGCGTTCCCGGCGTTCGGCGCGTCCCTCGCGATGCCGCTCGCGGGCCGCATCAGCCACCACTTCGGCGCCCGTACGGCGCTGCGCGGTCTGATCGCGCTCTGGACCCTGGCACTCGTCCTGCCGGCCCTGGCCCCGAACCTCCCCACGCTCTGTCTCGCCCTGTTCGTCTACGGCGCCACGGCCGGCATGGCTGACGTGGCGATGAACGCGCTGGGCGTGGAGATCGAGAACCAGCTGGGCAGGTCGATCATGTCCGGCCTGCACGGCATGTGGAGTGCGGGCGCCCTGATCGGTGCCGCCGGCGGCACCCTCGCCGCACATCTGGGCTCGGACGCGCGACTCCATCACCTACTCGCGGCGGCGACCCTCACGGTTCTCGGCGTGGCCGCCTGCCGCTGGGTGCTCGATCTGCGCCCCACCGAGGACGAGGAGCCGCCCCCGAGGTTCGCGCTGCCGCCCAGGTCCGCGCTGCTGATCGGTGCGATCGGCTTCTGCGCGGTGTTCGCGGAGGGCGCGAGCCTGGACTGGTCGGCGGTGTACCTGCGGGACGAGCTGGGCACGTCGGACGGTCTGGCGGCGGCTTCCACGACCGGCTTCATGCTGACGATGGCCGTGGCCCGGCTCGTCGGCGACTCGGTCGTGAACCGTTTCGGCGCGGTGCGCACGGTCCGGGCGGGCGGCGTGCTCGCCGTGCTCGGAGGTGTGCTCATCGTGGTCGCGGAGCATCCCGCCACGGCGATGACCGGCTTCGCGCTGCTCGGTCTCGGCATCGCCGTGGTCGTCCCGCTGTGCTTCGCCGCGGCGGGCCACAGCGGACCCAACCCCAGTCAGGCCATCGCGGGCGTCGCCACCATCACGTACACCTCGGGTCTGGTCGCGCCGAGCGCGATCGGGACGCTGGCCCAGGCGACGAGCCTGGTGGTGTCGTTCGGGCTGGTCACGGTGCTGGCGGGCGGGCTGGCCGGGTTCGCGGGAGTGCTGCGGGCAGGAGAGAAGGACCGCCCGAAGGTCAGTCCGCCGAGCGCAGCAGTTCCCGACCGCAGGCCCTGAACCGGTCGCTCCACGGCGTGGGCCGCAGGGTGCCCGCGTCGAGCCGGACCAGCACCCGCGCGCCCCGGGCGTATGTCACCTCGCCGTCGGCCGAACAGAGCCGGAAGCCGTAGGTGAGGCCGGTGGTGCCGAGGCGTTCCACCCAGAGGTGCACGGCGTAGACGCCGGGTCGGTCGACCGGTGCCTCGTAGCCGATGCGCAGTTCCCTGACCACGTTGCAGAAGTCGCCGGCCGCCGCCCAGTCGCCGTCGAAGGTGAATCCGTACTCCGTCAGCAGCTCGTTCCAGGCGCGCTCCACCAGCAGCGGATAGCGGGCGTTGTGGAGCATGCCCAGGGAGTCGAGGTCGTCGAAGTGGACGGTGACGGGTATCAGCCGCCCGTACGGGCCGTCCGGGTCGGCGGAGGGCATGGGTGCTGCGACTTCGGCTTCGGCGGTCACGGGCGGGGCTCCTGGGGCGTACGGGATGAATGGTGGATGCAGTTACTTACCCGCCCCCATCCTAAGCGCACGCTCAGAATCACCGTCCGGTCGGCTCAACGCGCCAGGTCGTAGGCGTACGACGGGGTGAACGTGCCGGGTGCGCCCTTGCAGCCGTCCGACTCCCCCGGCAGCTTGACCCACAGATAGGCGTCGATCCGTGCCTCGCCCGTGTCGGTGGTCGGCGCCCGGCCGAGCTTCCGGCCGTCCGGGTCGCACCACTCGCCGTCGGCCGGGGCTCCGTTGCCGTTGCGGCTGGTGTCGATCACGGCGCCGAGGCCGGCGGGACCGCCGAGGGCGTCGAGGACCTGTCGGTCGTACGCGATCTCGTCGTCCGTGCGGTGGAAGTTGGAGACGTTGCTGAAGACGCCGTCGGAGGAGGCGGCCGAGGCGGCGCCCGCCTGACGGAGCAGGGCCGCCTGCTTGGCGGGGGTGTTCCAGCCGGAGTGGCCCGCGTCGTAGTAGACGCGGGCGTTGGGGTTGGCGGCCTTGAGGACGCGGCCCGCACGGGCCAGGGAGGCGAGTCGGTCGGCGCGCCGGTCCGCGGAGAGGCAGTCGGTCTGGGCGATCGAGTCGGGCTCCAGGATGACGATGACCTCGCCCGAGCCGAGGCCCGCGGCGAACGCGTCGATCCAGCCGTCGTACGCGTCGAGGTCGGGCGCGCCGCCCTGGGAGGCCCCTCCGCAGTCCCGGTCCGGAACGGCGTACGGCACGAGTACCGGGACCCGGCCGGCGCCCGCCGCGCCCGCGGTGACCGCGCGGACCCGGGAGGCGATCGTCGAGGGCGAGAAGTCGGCGAACCAGACCGCGGCCGGACGGTCGGCGATCTCCGCCTCTATGACGGGGCGGCCCGGATCGTCGCGGTGGGCGCTGACCCAGTCGAGGACCTGGGAGTCGGGGTAGCGGTAGAGGCGGGTGGAGACCGGGGCGGCCGCCCGCTGCGCCTCCGGCTCGGACCCCGGCGCCGCGGGCGAGGGGGTGCGGCGAGGCTTCTTCGCCTCCGTCGTACGGGCGGACGGGGAGGGTGACTGCGAGGCGCTCGGCGTGGGCGGGCCCGATGTCACGGCCGGCAGCGGGGCGAGCAGGGGTGAGCTGGTCACCTCGGGCCTGGCCTCGTCGGCACCGCCACCGCGGCCGTCGTCGAACGCGGAGAGCAGCCCGGTCGCCGTGCCCACGGCGACCACGACCGAGGCGGCGGCGACCATGACGGAACGCCGGGCGGCGCGCCTGTGTTCGGCCCGGCGCGCGGCCAGGCGCTGGGCGCGCAAGCCTGACACGTACAGCTCCCCTTCCTCTGCCGCGGTGGGTGCGTTCCCCCGTTCTGGGGAAGCGTCCGGCCCGGCGGCACATGCGCCAGCCTAGGACTGGGACCCTGCCCTCATGGTGCAATTGGAACAGTTCACCACTTCTGTCGACTCTGTCGACCGGGTCCTCTCCCGTATGCGCGCGCTGGAGTCACACCTGCCCCCGCGAGACGGGCTCGCGGTCTTCAACCGCGTCTACCTCGCCGTCACAGAGGCCTTCGACCGGCGCCTGGAGGCCGGCGCGTTCCCTGACGCCGAGGCCGCGATCACCCTGGACGTACGGTTCGCCGAGCGGTATCTGCGGGTGGCCGAGGACGATCACGCGCCCGCCTGCTGGCGCCCGTTGCTCCAGTTCCGCCGCCATCCCGGCGTACGCCCGCTGCAGTTCGCGCTCGCGGGCATCAACGCGCACATCGGGCACGATCTGGCGCTCGCCGTCATGGACGCCTGTCGTACGCTCGACTGCGAACCGGCCGATCTGGAGGATGAGTTCGAGCGCGTAGGAGATCTACTCGTCTCGCTGGAGGAGTGCATCCGCGAAGAGCTGATGCCGGGTCCCGACCTGCTCCAGATCGCCGATCCGCTCACCCACCTGCTCGGCGCGTGGAGCATGGAGCGGGCCCGGGCCGCCACCTGGTCGGCGGCCCGCACCTTGTGGGCGCTGCGCCGACTGCCCGATGTCGCCGAGGAGTTCACCGACCGCCTCGACGCGGCGGTCGGCTTCGCGAGCCGCATGCTCCTCACGCCACTGCCGGACTGATCCGGCCACTCCTGCGCAGGGCCTCCGCCATGGCTAGGTGAACGTTGTACGTTCGAGGGCGACCGCGTTTCCTGCGATCGCTTGCACCTTTTGGCGTCTGCCGGCGCCTCTTGGCGCCTCTTGGCACCTCTTGCGAAGGAGCACGAGCATGGCCGTCCGTCTGGGTCTGGGTCTTCCGCAATCACACCAGTACGAGATCGGGCGGGACGTGCCGGACGTGGCACGCGCGGCCGAACAGATCGGCTACGAGAGCCTCTGGGTGTTCGAACGCGCCCTGTACCCGGAACCCGCGACCCAGGGCCTGTACGGCATGGAGGGCGTCCCCTGGCCCGACGCTTACCGCGGTCTCGCCGAACCCCTGGTGACGCTGACACTGGCCGCAGCGGCCACCGAGCGCGTCCGCCTCGGCACCAGCGTGCTCGTCGCCCCGCTGCACGGTCCCTTCCAACTGGCCCGCACGCTCGGCACGCTGGACGCGGCGAGCGGCGGCCGGGTGGTGGCGGGCCTGGGCACCGGCTGGTCCCTCGACGAGTACGCCGCCGCGGGGGTGGCCCCGTTCGCCGAGCGCGGCCGGGTTCTGGACGAGATCCTCGACGTGTGCCGGGCGGTCTGGGGCCCGGACCCGGTGCGGTACGAGGGCGGCCTGACGAATATCGCGTCGGCCGTCGTGGGCCCCAAGCCCGCCCGGCCGATCCCGATATTCCTGCCCGCCTTCAGCAAGAAGTCCCTGACGCGCCTCGTCGAACGCGGCGACGGCTGGAACCCGATCGCCATGGGCGTCGAGCAACTCGCCACCCAGTGGCGGCAGGTGCAGGACTTCGCCGCCGAGAAGGGACGCACGAGGCCGATCGAAACGGCGGTGCGGGTGAACCCCGCCTACACGGCGAAGGCGTACGACGGCGCCGACCGCCGGCCCTTCCAGGGCAGTGTCGACCAGATCGTGACGGACCTCGCCGCCCACGCCGAGATCGGCCTCGACGAGTTCTTCCTCGACTTCGGCGACACCCCGCGGGACGCCGGCGAACTCAAGGACCTGGCAGCCGAGTTGTACGAGGCGGCACGGGCGGCCGGAATCTGAACGTCCCAGCTCCGAAACTCCCGGGTCCGTACGTCTCCGTACGTCCCGCATCCGAACGCCCCGAATCCATGAGCCCCCGGTCCGGAAGCCCCGAACAGGCCTCAGTCCTCGGGGAGTTCGACGGGCGCGATCTCGTCGTACACGTCGCCGGGGCCCGGGTTGGTCGCGTCGGTGGTCCCGCCGAAGTGGTGCATGACGCCCCAGACCGCGTTCAGCGCGGTCTGGACGGCGCCCTCGGCCCAGCCCGCCGTCCAGGAGATGTCGTCGCCCGCGAGGAAGATGCCACGCTTGTCCGCGGGCAGCCGGTCCTGCATGAAGTGCGTGAACAGGCGCCGCTGGTAACGGTAGTGGCCGGGCAGGTTGGCCTTGAACGCGCCCATGAAGTACGGCTCGTTCTCCCAGGACACGGTGACCGGGTTGCCGATGACGTGCTTCCGGATGTCGACCTTCGGATAGATCTCGCCGAGCGACTTCAGCATGACCTCCATCCGCTCGTTCGCGGACAGCGGCAGCCACTTGAGGCTGTCGTCGCACCAGGTGTACGAGAGGCAGATGACGGCGGGCTTGTCCGGCCCGTCGTCGAGGAGGTAGGTCCCGCGCGTCATACGGTCGGTGAGGGTCATCGACATGACGTCCCGGCCGGTGCTCTCGTCCTTGTCGAGCCAGAACGGCCGGTCGACGGGCACGAAGAGCTTGCTGGACTCCATGTAGTGGGTGCGCTCGATGGCCGTCCAGTGGTCGATCGGGAAGAGCGAGTCGTCGCAGGCGATCTTCGAGAGCAGCATCCAGGACTGGGCGGTGAAGACGGCCGCCGGGTACGTACGGATGTCGCCGGCCGCGTCGGTGACGGTGATCCGGTTCCCGGCCGTGCGGTGGAGGCGGGTCACGGCCGGGCGCGGTACGCCGTTCACGTGCAGGGACGCGAGGGAGGTCCCGTACGGCCAGTGGACGATCTTCCCGGGCTCGCGTTCCCAGAGCCGCAGCGGCAGTTGCTGGCTGCCGCCCACGATGCCCCGGTGGTGGTCGTCGGCCTCGGTGTAGACGACGCGCAGGATCTCCAGGATCGAGTTGGGGAAGTCGGTGTCCCAGCCGCCCGTCCCGAAGCCGACCTGGCCGAAGATCTCACGGTGCCGGAACGACTTGAAGGCCTCGGAGTCGCAGAGGAAGCCGTAGAAGGTCTGGTTGTCGAGCTTCTCGACGAGCCGTGCCCAGATCTCGCGGATGCGCGGGACGTCGCGCTCGCGCAGGGCCCGGTTCATGTCGGAGAAGTCGGCGCCCTCTTCGAGGCATGTGTTCCAGGCCTCGGCGACATCACGGTAGACCTGCGGCAGGTCGCCGACCGTCTCGGCGTAGTGCGACTCGCCCTTGAGGTCGACGACCGTCGAAGGGGTGCACTCCGCGAGGGGGTTGGGGAACGGCCGGGTCTCCAGGTCCACCAGGTCGATGTAGTGCTGGAGGGCGGTGGAGGAGGGCGGGAAGCGCATCGCGCCCATCTCGGCGGTCAGGGAGGGGTCGCAGCCGTCGAAACCGACGGTCCGCAGCCGCCCGCCGATCTGGTCGGCCTCGTACACCACGGGCTTGAGGCCCATCTTCATCAGCTCGTACGCGGCGATGATCCCCGACAGGCCGCCGCCGATGACGGCGACCTCGGTGCCGTGCTCGGTCGCGGGGACCTGCCCGAGACCGGCCGGGTGGGCGAGGAAGTCGTCGTAGGCGTAGGGGAAGTCCGGCCCGAACATGGTGATCGGCGGCTGCTGCGCGTCGGCGTGCTGGACGGCGTTGGGCACCGTGGACGTCATGGGGTACGGACTCCTTGCAGGGTGAAGCAGGTGGAGGGGAGAGGAAGGAAGGTGAGGAGGCTCAGCCCAGGGAGCCGTACAGGCCGGGACGCCGGTCCAGGAGATACGGGTTCGCCTCGCGGGAGGCGGCGAGGAGAACGGGGTCGACGTCGCCGAGGAGGAGTTCCTCGCCGCGGCCGGCCCTGGTACGGGCCACTCCGTCGGGTCCGGCGAGCGTGGAGAGCCCGACGAAGTCGAACTCCCCTTCCTGGCCGACCCGGTTGACGTAGGCGACGTACAGCTGGTTCTCGAAGGCCCGCACCGGTACGACGGATTCGGCGACGAACTGGAACGGGTGCATCTGCGCCGTCGGGACCAGGAGGAGGTCGGTGCCGGCGAGGGCGTGGGCGCGGACGTTCTCCGGGAACTCGACGTCGTAACAGATCATCAGGCCGACCCGGAGACCGCCCAGTTCGGCCTGTACGACGGGCTGCTCGCCCGGTGTGAAGTGGTCGCGTTCGAAGTGGCCGAAGAGGTGGGTCTTGCGGTAGTTGGCCAGCCGGTCGCCGTCGGCGGAGACGATCTGGGCGGAGTTGAAGACCTGGTCGCCGGACCGCTCGGGGTAGCCGTAGGCGATGGCGAGGCCGTGCCGGGTGGCGATCTCGGCGACCGCGTCGGCGGAGTCGCCGTCGGCGGGTTCGGCGAGGTGGGCGATGCCGTCGCCGATCGCGTACCCGGTGAGGAACATCTCCGGCGCGGCCAGCAGCGCGGCGCCCGCGGCGGCGGCCCGGCCCGCGGCCTCGTCGAGCACCTTGAGGTTCTCGACGAGGGAGCCGGGGCGGCCGGAGCTCTGGAGCAGGGCGGTGCGCATGCGGGGTCCTTGCAGGGGCTCATGGGGCTGGGGATACACGTAGACGGTACGGGGGGCGGGCTCGGTGGGACAAGGCTGAGCCGTTGCGCGCCGGTGAGCGATTCGTTGCGCGGGACGGGGGCCGGGCGGCGATTCGTTGTTCTCGCCCCCGCCGCCCCTACCCGTCCCATCCTGAGGGCTATGCCCCCAGACCCCCCTTCGCTCTGAACGCGCTCGTCCTCAAGCGCCGGACGGGCTGGAAATGCCGGCCGGCGCTGAATATCCGGCCCCTCCGGCCTTTGAGGAGCGGGGTCTGGGGCGGAGCCCCAGCAGGATGGGACGGGTAGGGGCGGCGGGGGCGAGAAACCTCTCTACCGGAACCCGAACGTCGTCAGTACCGCCGCGTGGTCCGAGGGCCAGGCGTTGCCGGCCACCTCGGGCCACAACCGCACCACCCCGCTCACGACCACGCGCGAGTCAAGCACCCTCAGCCCCGCCCCCCTGAACAGCACGAAGTCGATCCGGTCCTGAGGCTCCGGCCGCCCGCTCCCGTCCTCGTGCTCGACATGAATCGGCGACCAGGTATGACCGGGATCCCGGACCGCGTCCGGGTGCGCCTCCCGGTACGAGTCCCGCAGCCCCGCCTCGTCCGCCGCCGCCTTCGTCACCGGCCACTCCACTCCCGGCCAGTCCAGATGCGAGGGCGTGTTGAAGTCCCCGACGAGCACGACGGGCGTGGAATCGCCGACGGCGGAGTCGGCGATCCGCCGCAGGATCTCCCGTATCCGCTCCAGCCGCCCCGCTTCATGGGCGACCAGTTCGGCCGCCGGAAGCCCGTCGAACCGGGCCTCGTACGGCCCGTACGGCGCGCAGTCGAGGTGGGCGCTCCAGACGTCGACCTCCTGCCCTCCGTCGAGTCGGATCCGCACCCCGGTCGCCCCGTAGAAGCCGACGTCCGGGTCGCCGAGCCGGGCGGTGATCGGATGCCGGCTGATGACGCCGAGGTTCGGGCCCGCCTGATGGTGGTGCCAGCCGAGTGCCTCGGCGAGTTGCTGGGCGGAATCGCCGTTCGTCTCCTGGAGGCCGACCACGTCGGCGCCCGTCTCGACGATCACCTTGAGCTGCTTCTCGCGGTGGTCGTCGACCTTGGTGCCGCCGAGCCACAGGTTCCAGCTCATCACCCGGAGTTCGTTGCGGAGTTCCGGCGCGACCATTGCGCCGAGCTGCGCCACGGTGACCCCGGCCAGGCTGGCCAGTACCGTCCGGCCGGGCGCCGTCCCGATCGGCGCGAGCGACGGCACGGCGAGTACCGCGCAGCCCGCCGCCTCCGCCGAGGCGACCCCGGTCTCGGTGTCCTCGACGGCGACGCAGGCTGCCGGGTCGACGCCCAGGGCGTCACAGGCGGCGAGGTACGGGTCGGGGGCGGGCTTGGTGTGTTCGGTGTCGTCGGCGGTCACGGAGACCGCGAACCGGGTGGCTCCCAGCGCGTCGAGCACGGTGTCGGCGACGGCCCGGGGAGAGGCGGTCACCAGGGCGGTGGGTACGCCGGCCAGGGCGAGCGCGTCGAGCAGGTCGAGCGCGCCCGGGCGGGGCACGATGCCGGTGCGGACGCGGGCCGCGAACTCCCGGTGCAGCTCGGCGGCGAGCCGCCCGGCCTCCGTGCCCGTGGCGGCGGCCAGCCAGTCGGCCGTGTGCTCGACGGGCCTGCCGAGCACCTCGGGCTGGTCCGCCACGGTCAGCGGTCTCCCGGCGACCTGCTCCACCGCCTCCCACCACAGCCGCTCCGTGTCGACGAGCGTGCCGTCCATGTCGAACAGGACTGCCTGGAGCGGGAGTCGGGACGGTCGGGGGGTGCCGGGAGTCCGGGGGGCGTGGGGGGTCACGTTTCTCTCTCTCGAAAGGTCAACGGTTCACGGGCGGTTCGCGCGTCCGGCCACCAGCACCGGCCGCTCCGGCAGGGACACCTGTACGGCGGTTCCCGCGCCCAGCTTGGCGGCCTCGTGCGCGGGCAGGTCGGCCTTCACCTCGGTGCCGTCGCCGAGCCGTACGGTGATCCGGGTGACCGCGCCGAGGAACGCCGTGGCCACGACGTGCGCGTCGCCCGCCGGGTCGGCGCCGACCCGGACCACCTCGGGCCGGACCAGCACATCGACCTCGACGGTGTCGGGCGCCTCGCCGTCCACCGGGAGCCGCTGCCCGAGCACCTCGACCGAGCCGCCGGACAGGCGCCCCGGAATCCGGCTCATCGTGCCGACGAACTCGGCGACGAACGCGGTGGCGGGACGGCCGTACAACTCGGCGGGGGTGGCGCACTGTTCGAGTCGCCCGGAGTGCATCACGGCGACCCGGTCGGCCATGGACAGCGCCTCCTCCTGATCGTGCGTCACGAACAGGGTGGTGATGCCGAGTTCCTGTTGCAGCCGCCGGATCTCCTCGCGCAGGTTCAGCCGCACCTTGGCGTCCAGCGCCGACAGCGGCTCGTCGAGGAGCAGTACGCGCGGGCGCAGGGCGAGCGCGCGGGCCAGCGCGACACGCTGCTGCTGGCCGCCGGAGAGCTGGTGCGGATACTGCTCGCCCTTGTCGGCGAGGCCCACGAGATCGAGCAACTCGGCCGCGCGAGCGCGCCGTTCGGTCGTGCGCACCTTGCGCATCCGCAGCCCGAAGGCCACGTTGTCGAGGGCACTGAGGTGCGGGAAGAGGCTGTACGACTGGAAGACCATCCCGGCGTCCCGGCGGTGGGCCGGCACCTGGGTGACGTCCTCGCCGTCGACCAACACCTCACCGGAGTCGGGGTGTTCGAACCCGGCGAGCATGCGCAGCGCCGTGGTCTTGCCGCAGCCGGAGGGGCCGAGCATCGCGAGCAGCTCCCCCGGCCGCACGGCGAGGTCGAGTCCGTCGAGGGCGACGGTCGGGCCGAACTCCCGGCGCAGGCCCCGGAATTCGACAGTGGCGGCCTTGTCGAGCGTCATGTGGTTCATCCCTTGGCGGCGGCGGTTCGGGAACGCCCGCCGAGCCCGGCGAGCGCGAGGAGGAGGGCCCAGGTGACGAGCAGGCTGAGCACGGAGACGGCGACGGAGAGCTGGGCCTGCGAGCCGCCGACGCTGTAGATCCACACGGCGAACGGCTGGAAGCCGAGCAACTGGGCCACCGTGAACTCGCCCAGGACCAGAGCCAGGGTGAGGAAGGAGGCGTTGAGCAGCGCCCCGCGCAGGTTGGGCAGCACGGCCCTCACCAGCGCCTGCGCCGGGCTCGCACCGCAGCTGCGGGCGGCCTCGACCAGCGTGCGGACGTCGATCGCGCGCAGTCCGGCGTCCAGTGACCGGTGGACGAAGGGCAGCGCCATCACGACGTACGCGAGGACGAGGACGACGGGGAAGTCGGGGTTCTGGATGGCGACGAAGGTCTGGAACAGGGGCGTACGGGAGAGGTGTTCGGGACCCCACTTGAGGACTGTGGAGATCCCGGCGACGAACGCGATCGGCGGGACGACCAGCGGCAGGGAGCAGATCACCTCGACGACCGGCCGCAGCCGGGGTGCGCCGAGCCGCAGGGCGACCATCGCGGGCACCATCAGCAGCAGGACCACGGCGATCGTGGCGGCGCCCAGTTCGAGGGAGAGCATCAGGCCGGGCAGGAAGCCGTCGGCGCCGACGATCTGGCCGTAGGCGTCGAAGGTGACGCCCTCGCCCGGTACGTCGACCGTGAAGATCACGGAGGCGGCGAGCGGGACGATGAAGTAGACGGCGGCGCCGGTCAGGACCACCCAGCGCCACAGGTTCAGGCGAGCCATCGCGCGCTCCTCCGTTGCAGGGGCAGGTACACGGCCATGACCAGGCCCGCGATCAGGACCATGTCGAGGCTGAGGGCGAGTGCCACGTTCTCCTGGCCGACGAGCACGTTGCCGGAGATGGCGTCGGCGATCTGGAGGGTGACCAGCGGGATCGAACTGCCCACCATGGCCGCGGCGGTGGCGTATGCGGCGAAGGCGCTGCCGAAGAGGAGCACGAACCCGCCGAGCAGCGAGGGCAGCAGCACGGGCAGACCGACGTGCTGCCAGTACTGGACGTTGGTGGCGCCGTTGTTGAGCGCGGCCTCGCGCCACTGGGAGCGGAGTCCGTCGAGCGCGGGGGTGATCGTGAGGACCATCAGCGGGATCAGGAAGTAGAGGTAGACGATCACCAGTCCCCAGAAGCTGTAGAGGCTCCAGCCCTTGTCCGTCAGCCCCAAGTGCCGTGTCAGTACACCGGAGTTGCCGAGGGTGGCGACGAAGGCGAAGGCAAGCGGCACCCCGCCGAAGTTGGCGAGGACCCCGGAGGCGGTGAGTACGGCCTCGCGCAGCGCCCGGAACCGGGAGGACACGACGGCCTGGGCGAGCAGCAGTCCGAGGACGGTCGCGATGAGCGCCGACACCGCGGACAGCTTGACGCTGCCGAGCAGGGCGGTGAGGTACGCGCCCTGGAGGGAGTCGGTCAGGTTGGCCGTGGTGTACGAAGTGGCGCCGGTGGCCTGGTTCTTGGCGGTGAAGGCGCCGTTCAGCATGGCCAGGGCGGGCACCCCGAAGGCGACCGCCACGAAGGCGAGCAGCGGCAGTACGGCGAGCCAGCCGGGGGCGCGGCGCCGCCGCTTCACGGAAGCGGCGGGCACCACGTCGACCCGGGTGAGGGTGGCGGTCATCCGGAGACGGCCTTGCCCCAGCCCTGGGCCAGTACGGTCTTGGCCTTGCTCTGCTGGGCCTCGGTCGGGAAGGACGGTGTGCCGGAAACCTTGGGCAGCTTGGCGGCGGCGGTCTTGTCGAGCGTGCCGGCCTTCTCCATGGCGGTCATCAGGGCCGGCCGGGCGTATCCCTTGAGCCAGAGGTTCTGCCCCTCGGCGCTGTAGAGGTACTCCTGCCACAGCCGGGCGGCGGCCGGGTGCGGGGCGTCCTTGTTGATGGCCTGGGAGTAGAACTGGGAGAACTCGCCGTCGGCGGGCACGGACACCGTCCAGTCGACGCCCTTGGACTTGAACTCGTCGGCGTATCCGGCGTTGAGGTAGTCCCAGTCGATGCTGATGGGCGTCTCGCCCTTCTCGACGGTTGCGGGGGTCGACTCGACGGGTGTGTAGTTGCCGTTCTTCTTCAGCTTGGCGAAGAAGTCGAGGCCGGGCTGGATGTCGTCGAAGGAACCGCCACTGGCCAGCGAGGCCGCCCAGACACCGGCGAAGGCCGAACCGGACTTGGTGGGGTTGCCGTTGAGGGCGACCTGTCCCTTGTACTGGGGCTTCAGCAGATCGGCGAACGAGGTGGGACAGGTCTTCACGCGCTTGGCGTCGCACCCGATGGAGATGTAGCCGCCGTAGTCGTTGAACCAGAGCCCCTCCGGGTCCTTCTGTCCCTCGGGGATGTCGGCGAAGGCGGCGACCTTGTAGGGCGCGAGCAGTCCCTGCTGGGCGGCGCTCAGCGCGAACGAGCTGCCCAGGTCGAGGACGTCGGGTGCCCGGTCCTGCCCCTTGCGGGAGGTGACGGCGTTGATCTCGTCCTGACTTGCCCCGTCGGGGTTCTCGACCTCGATCTTGATGCCGTACTTCTTCTGGAAACCGTCGATCAGGGCGCCGTAGTTGGCCCAGTCACGGGGCAGCGCGATGGCGTGCAGCGTGCCCTCCTTCTTGGCGGCCTCGACCAGCTTGGCCCTGCCGCCGAAGTCGGCGGCGGAGGTCGCGGTGGCCGCGCTCCTGCCGTTCGCGGTGGTCGACGTGTCGTCGGGGGCCGCGCCGCAGGCGCTCAGGGCGAGCGCGGCGACGACGGCGAGGGCGCCGCCGCGGACGGCTGTTCTCGGCAGGGTCACGATCACGGTCTCTCCAGGGGTGCGCACGAGGGTTGAGGTAGTGCGGAGAACTTGTCTGAACAAGTTGGCTTCAGTAGGACTTCCGCTGGTATCACGCCCGTAAACACTGGCGAAACACTGACCACTGATTCCCTGCACATTTCCGGCGCGCCTGGACCGGTCGCAGATGTCGATTAGGCTGGTCACGCTGTGCACAGCGACAAGCCCAGAGGGGAAGCATGACGGCGCGACACGAGGAGATCGCCGACGAGCTCCGCCGGGCGATCGACCGCGAGGAGTACACGGTCGGCAGCCGGCTGCCTCCGGAGACGGAACTCGCCGCCCACTACGGCGTGGCCCGCGGCACGATCCGCCAGGCGGTTGCCGCCCTGACCGCCGAGGGCCTGATCGGCTCCCGCCAGGGCGCCCGCCGGGTGGTCCTGGCCAGCCGCCGCAGCCAGACCTTCGAGGAACTCCGCAGCTTCGCCCAGTGGGCCCGCGCGATGGGCCGCGAGGCAACGGGCCAAGTGGTGCACCAGGAGTACCGTCCCGCGACGACGGAGGACGCGATCCGGCTCCAACTCCACGAGAAGGAAAGGGTGTTGCACGTCCTGCGCGTACGCGGCCTGGACGGCGAACCGGTCCTCCTGGAGCGCACGGTCTACGCCGGCTGGATCGCCCCGTCGGTGGAACCCATCGAACCGGACTGCCCCTCGGTCACCCAACGCCTCTTCGAGGACACGGGGTTGGTCTTCGCATACGGCGAACACGTCATCGACGCGGTGGCGGCCGGCGCCCAGGACGCCGAACTCCTCGACATCCGCCGCACGAGCCCCCTCCTGCGCGTCCGCCGCGTGACGACAACGAGGGAGGGCCGCCCGGTCGAATGGTCCGACGACCGATACCGGGGCGACGCGGTGAGCTTCAGCATCCACAACTCGATCGCGAACAACGCCCTGGCGAGAAAGACCGCCGACTAGGGGCAACTCGCAACAGGCGCTGCGGAGTTGCCGACAGGGGCGCGGGGAACTGCGCGACAAGCCACGCCGAACCCGCACCCGCCGACGAACCCGCAAGGGGCACCTAGGTGGGCGACCCCGCAGAAAACCTCCGCAGCAACGGCGACAACACCAGCACGGACTTCGTCCGTTCCACGAACGGCTCCCCCGCGATCCGCTCAAGCACCCGCTCGAAGTGCCGCATGTCGGAGGCGAAAACCTGCACCACCGCGTCCGCCTCCCCCGTGACGGTGGACGCGGCCACCACCTCCTGGTACCGCTCCAGCCCCCGCTGAATCGTCTCCGGCGAGGTGTTCCGTCGGCAGTAGATCTCGACGAACCCCTCCGTCTCCCACCCCAGCGCCGCCGGATCCACCCGCACGGTGAACCCGGTGATCGCCCCGCTCGCCCGCAACCGGTCCACCCGCCGCTTCACGGCAGGCGCGGACAGCCCGACCAGTTGCCCGATGTCCGCGTAGGAGCGGCGCGCGTCCTCGGCGAGGGCGTGCACGATACGTTCGTCGAGATCGTTCAGCACGGTCGGGTCAGCTCCAGCTGGCGTGGAGCGGCTTGCCCTCCGCGTACCCGGCGGCGCTCTGGATGCCGACGATGGACTTCTCGGCGAACTCCGCGAGGGAGTTGGCACCGGCGTAGGTGCACGAGGAACGGACGCCCGCGATGATCGAGTCGATCAGGTCCTCGACGCCCGGGCGGGCCGGGTCGAGGAACATCCGGGACGTGGAGATGCCCTCCTCGAACAAGGCCTTGCGGGCCCGGTCGTACGCCGACTCCTCCGACGTACGGTTGCGTACCGCACGCGCCGACGCCATGCCGAACGACTCCTTGTAGAGGTGCCCGGCGGCGTCCTGCTGAAGGTCGCCGGGAGACTCGTACGTCCCGGCGAACCAGGAGCCGACCATGACGTTCGACGCACCGGCGGCCAGCGCCATCGCGACGTCACGGGGGTGGCGTACCCCGCCGTCCGCCCACACGTGCTTGCCGTACTTCTTCGCCTCGGCCGCGCACTCCAGGACCGCCGAGAACTGCGGTCGGCCGACTCCCGTCATCATGCGGGTGGTGCACATGGCGCCCGGTCCGACGCCGACCTTGATGATGTCGGCGCCCGCCTCGATGAGGTCCCTGACGCCCTCGGCGGCGACGATGTTGCCCGCGGCGATCGGGACGTGCGGGTCGAGGTCGCGGACCAGCTTGATGGCGCTGAGCATCGACTCCTGGTGACCGTGCGCGGTGTCGATGACGAGGGTGTCGACGCCCGCTTCGAGCAGTTGCTGCGCTTTTCCGGCCACATCGCCGTTGATGCCGACGGCGGCGGCGATCCGCAGACGGCCGTTCACATCCGTGGCCGGCGTGTAGAGGGTGGCACGCAGCGCGCCCTTGCGGGTGAGGATGCCGGCGAGCCTTCCGTCGGCGTCGACGGCGGGTGCGTAACGCCGGTTGGCGCCGTCGAGACGGTTGAAGGCCTCGCGCGGGTCGATGCCGGCGTCGAGGAGCAGCAGGTCCTTCGACATGACCTCGGAGAGCTGGGTGAAGCGGTCCACACCGGTCAGGTCGGCGTCGGTGAC
The DNA here is from genome assembly GCF_036227485.1 of Streptomyces sp. NBC_01451. Taxonomy (NCBI): domain Bacteria; kingdom Bacillati; phylum Actinomycetota; class Actinomycetes; order Kitasatosporales; family Streptomycetaceae; genus Streptomyces; species Streptomyces sp. NBC_01451. Next base: position 8,197,634 of record NZ_CP109479.1, on the reverse strand, counting down.
CACGCCGACCGGCCGCTGCTCGGCGTCGACGACCACACCCGCGTTGTGTGCCCGCTTGGGCAGCAGGGCGAGGGCGTCTGCGACGGTCTGGTGAGGCGCGAGCATGATCGGGGTGTCGAGCACGAGGTGGCGGCTCTTCACCCAGGAGACGACGTCGGTGACGACCTCGATCGGGATGTCCTGCGGGATGACGACGAGCCCGCCGCGCCGTGCGACCGTCTCGGCCATCCGGCGGCCCGCGATGGCGGTCATGTTGGCGACGACCAGCGGGATCGTCGTACCCGTACCGTCCGGGGAGCTGAGGTCGACGGCCTGCCGGGAACCCACGGCGGAACGGCTCGGGACCATGAAGACGTCGTCGTACGTCAGGTCGTACGGGGGCTGGATGTCGTTGAGGAAACGCACGTGCTGCACATCCCGGTTGATCAGAGGTGGCCCCCGGACAGGACAGCCTGGGGGAAGAGCACGTACCTCATTGTCCCATGCCGGTGACCTGAAATCGCCTGGTCGGATCGTCCAGACGGATCGCGGGACGGGTCGTGGCATCCTCCGACGGACCGCCACCGCCCCGACGACACCCGGCACCCGGCACCCGGCACCCGGCACCCGGCACCCGGCAGTGCCGACGGCGCACGACGGCACTGGCGTCAGGCGAGCACCATCACCACCGCCAGCCCCGTATCCGTCTCCCGCCAGCTCGCGGCGGCGTCGGCGAAGATCTCCTGGAGCGTGTTCCACTCCTCGGGCCGGGCCGCCGCGTACGCCTGCCAGCCGCGGACGAGCAGGAGCCTGCCCCGGCTCGCGGGCCACCACTGCAAGTCACCGAGACAGTCCGCCAGGGCGTCCCAGTTCGAGCCGAAGTGGTCCGGGAAACGCATCGCGGTGGCACAGGCCGTCATCAGCCCGGCCCTGTCCGACACATCGGCGAGGTCGAGGTCGGCGCTCTCCCAGCCCGCCTCGCGGGCGGCTTCGAGGGCGCGCTCGAACGGCAGCGCGGCGGGCCAGGACAGGACACCGGCGGGCGCGCGGCCGGCGAACACCGGAGCGAGCGGGTGGTCGGTCATCTCAGCACCACCGTGAGGAGTCGCGAAGGGTCGAAGTGATCATCGCTGTAGTAGATCCCACCGCCCCGTCCCAGGACAACGGCGACCCGGCCGAGGACATGGGCGGGAACCCGGGTCACAGCCTCCCGACAGGACACGTCGACCGGCGAGTCGTTCAATGAAGATGACCGGCAGTCTCCGGCGGGAGCCGCGCATGTCATCGCCGACAGCGACACCAGCACCAGCATCGGGGGGACGCAAGGACACGCGCGGGAGACTGCGCCGGCTGGGCGAGTGGTGTGCCCGGCACTTCGTGATCGTCATCGTGGCCTGGCTGGTCGCGCTCGCCGCCCTCCAGGTGCTCAACCGTTCCTCCGGCGGTGACTACTCCGACAACTTCTCCCTGCCCGGGGTCCAGTCGCAGCAGGGCCTGGACTTGCTGAAGAAACACGATCCGGCGGCCGGCGGCTACGGCAGTCAGATCGTGCTGCGGGACTCGGCGAAGCCCTTGACCTCCGTGTCCACGCAGATGTCCCAGACGGTCACCGACCTGCAGAAACTCCCGCACGTCCTGTCCGTCCAGAGCCCGCTGCCGCCGCCGGGATCACAGCCCGGCACCAGCGAGCAGACCGTCGGCCCGCTCTCCGGCGACGCGAAGACCGGCTACATCACCATCCGTTTCGACGTCCAGCCCTCCACCCTCCAGGACGACTACCTCGACGGTGTCGACAAGTCGGTGCAGTCGCTGCGGTCGGCCGGAGTGCAGGTCGAGTACGGCGGACCGCTGGGCGAACTGGCCCGGCCCGCCGCCGACGACCGGGTCAGCGAGCTGATCGGGTTCGCGGTGGCGATCGTCGTCCTGCTGGTCGGCTTCGGCAGTGTGCTCGCCGCCGGCATTCCCCTGCTGACCGCGCTGATCAGCGTGATCGGGGGCCTCGCCTGCCTCGGGCTGCTCGCCTCGGCGTTCACCTTCGCCACGGTCTCCCCCACGCTGGCCACGATGATCGGCCTCGGCGTGGGCATCGACTACGCGCTGTTCCTGATCACCCGGCACCGCCAGAACCTGATGAACGGCGACGATCCGGTACGGGCGGCGGGCCGGGCCAACGCCACCAGCGGGCGGGCCGTCCTGGTCTCCGGGTGCACGGTGATCGTCGCGCTGGCCGGGCTCTCCGTCTCCGGGGTCGGCTTCATCGGCAAGCTGGGCGTGGCAGCCGCCGTGACGGTGGTCTCCGCGGTCGTGGGCGCCCTCACCCTGGTCCCGGCCCTGCTCGGGCTCATCGGCCGACGCATCGACCGCTACCGGGTACGCCGCCCGGTCGCCGAAGCCGCGGCCGACGAGACCGGCGCCGAGAGCCACGGCGCCTGGCACGGCTACGCGCAGCGGGTCGAGCGGCGCCCCTGGTGGTTCCTGGCCGGCGGGGTCCTGACGGTGCTGGTGCTGGCGATCCCGGCGCTGTCCATCCAGCTCGGCCACATCGGCGACGGCGCCGACCCGAAGTCGTTCACGGACCGGCGGGCGTACGACATCATGGCCCAGTCGTTCGGGCCGGGCGCCAACGGCCCGCTGACCGTCGTCATCGACCAGACGAAGGTGCCCGCCGACCAGCGCTCCGCCCTCGCCTCGAAGGCGTCCAAGGCGCTGGCGGACGTACCGGGCGCCGCCACGGCCACCCCGCTCACCGCGACCAAGGACGGCGACGTCCTGATCGGCACGGTCTACTCCAAGGCGTCGCCGCAGAGCGAAACGACCACCGACCTGACGAACCGCCTGGTCGACGACACCCTGCCCGGCGCCGTCTCCGGAACTGCGGCGCACGGCTACGTGACCGGCACGACCGCCGCCCAGGTCGACTTCCGTGACATCGTCGCGAGCCGCCTGCCGCTGATCATCGCGGTGGTCGTCGCCCTCGCCTTCCTGATCATCCTGGCCGTCTTCCGGGGCCTGCTGGTGGCGCTGAAGGCGGCCGTGCTCAACGTCCTGTCGATCGCCGCCTCGTACGGTGTCGTCGTGGCCGTCTTCCAGTGGGGCTGGGGCGGGCCCGCGCTGGGGGTGACGGGCAAGGTGCCCATCGAGAGCTACGTTCCGATGATGATGTTCGCGATCATCTTCGGACTCAGCATGGACTACGAGATCTTCCTGCTCTCCCGCGTCCACGAGGCCTGGCTGCGCACCGGCGACGCGAAGGCGTCCGTGGCCCACGCCCTGGAGATCACCGCCCGGGTGATCACCTGCGCGGCCCTGATCATGGTGAGCGTCTTCGCCGCGTTCGTGGTGAGCGACAACGTGGTGGTGAAGATGCTCGGCCTGGGTCTCGCCGTGAGCGTGCTCATCGACGCGACGGTCGTACGGCTGCTGCTGGTGCCGGCGGTCATGACGCTGCTGGGCTCCCGCGCCTGGTGGACGCCCGGCTGGCTCGACCGGGTCCTGCCGCACCTGGACCCGGAGGGCGACGAGCACGACTGACGGGTTCGTACGTCCCCGGCGCGTCCCCTCGAACGGAGCGGTTGGGCAGAGCCGCTGTACCGAGCCGTCGAACAGCTCGGTGCCCGGGCTCCCGAGGGAGTCCGGGCACCGCCCGCAGCCTCACAACCCGTCAGATGCCGTCCGGGTCCGCCCGGTTGAGCGCCGGCTTCGGCGTCGGGCCCGCCGTCATCAGGTAGTCCGCCGCTGAGGTGTCCGTGACCAGGCTGGTGACCAGCCCGGACCGCAGCACCGCGTCGATCGCCGCGGCCTTGCGCTGCCCGCCCGCGATCGCGACGACCTCGGGAACCCGGCGGAGCTGGTCCGTCTTGACGGTGATGCACCGCTCGCCGAGGTCACGGCCGACCCGGCGCCCCTCGCTGTCGAAGAGGTGCGCGGACATCTCGGCGGCGACGCCCAGGGACGCGTAGTGGCCGCGTTCCTCGTCGCTGAGCATGTCGTGCACCGTCGAGATACCGGCCTCCCAGGAGCCGATGGAGACGCAGGCGACGGTGACCTTGTCGAAGTACTCGAAGGCCCGCGCGATCCCGGTCTGGTTGCGCAGCGCGGCGGCGGTGGCCGCGTCGGGCAGCAGCATCGGGGCGTAGATGGGGTGGGCGTCGCCGCCCGACACCTGGGCGGCACGGCGGACCGCCTCGACCGAGCCGCGCTCGGCGGTCCCGGCGTCGTACACCCCCGTCAGCTGGACCACCGTGCAGGGCGGCAGCCGGTCGAGGGCAGCCGCCATGTGGATGGTGGACCGGCCCCAGGCGAGGCCCAGCACATCGCCTTCGTTCACCAGTTCGCCGAGCAGGTCGGCGGCCACTTCACCGAGGTTCTCCGGGTCGGGCGACTCCTGGGCCTCGGCCGGGGACTCGACCACGACCGCGTGCCTGAGGCCGTACCGGGCCCGCAGCGCGTCCGAGCGCTCGGCGTCCAGTTCGGCCGGGACACGGATCTCGATCCGCACGAGATCCCGTTCGAGAGCGGTCTCCAGGACCCGGGCCACCTTGAAGCGGCTGACGCCGAACTCCTCGGCGATCTGGATCTTGGACTTGCCCTCCAGGTAGAAGCGGCGGGCCATGGCCGCCGCCTGAACCAGCTCAGCGGGTCCCATCCGCATGGCTGACCGGCCAGCCGACATACCCGACACGGCGATCTCCTCACTGCTTTTACATCGCTGCTGTTCACATTCTGGATTCGCCGTTCATCCTGTCAGATCCCGAGTGCTTGATCTGCCCAGAAGTACGTCGTTCACGTTCCCTTGGCTCAGTGGCCGCACGCCCAGGACGCAGCGGCGGTCGCGGCCTGTGCCTGGGTGCGCAGTGCACGTACCGCCTCGGCGGGGTCCGCGGCGCCGTAGACAGCCGATCCGGCGACGAAGACGTCGGCGCCCGCTTCGGCGCAGCGCTCGATGGTGGACGCGGCGACACCTCCGTCGACCTGGAGCCAGAGCTCAAGGCCGTGCTTGCTGATCAACTCGCGGGTGCGGCGAATCTTGGGGAGCATGATGTCGAGAAACGCCTGGCCGCCGAAGCCCGGCTCGACCGTCATGATCAGCAGCATGTCGAGTTCGGGCAACAGGTCCTCGTACGGCTCGATCGGGGTCGCGGGCTTGAGGGCCATGGAGGCCCGAGCGCCCTTCGCCCGGATCTCGCGGGCGAGCCGCACCGGAGCCGCGGCGGCCTCCACATGGAAGGTGACGGAACCGGCACCCGCTTCCACGTACTGCGGAGCCCATCGATCGGGGTCCTCGATCATCAGGTGGCAGTCCAGCGGAGTGTCCGTCGCCCGGGCCAGGGACTCTACGACCGGCACACCCAGCGTGAGGTTCGGTACGAAATGGTTGTCCATCACATCGACATGAAGCCAGTCGGCTCCTTCGACCGCCCTCGCCTCCTCGGCGAGTCGGGCGAAGTCTGCGGACAGGATACTGGGGTTGATCTGCGCGGCCATGCCCCAAGCGTGCCATGCCCTCCGGGGGTTGCGCGTTCGGGTCCGTCGTGGCGAAGGTGGTGGGCGGGCCGCGGGTCCGTCGTGGTTGCTCGCGCAGTCCCCCGCGCCCCTGAGTGGGACCATGCGAGGTTGGTATGAACAGTCACCGTGGGATCGCGCATCTCGTCTGCGGACGGCGGGCCAAGTGGCTGGTGCTCGGGGTGTGGCTGGTGTTGCTGTTCCTCACCGCGCCCTTCGCGCAGAAGCTCACCGACGCCCAGGACAACGACGCCGCCTCCTGGCTGCCGGGGTCCGCCGAGTCCACCCAGGTCCTGCATCTCTCCGAGGGTTTCAGGCCCGAGCAGATCCCCGCGATCGTCGTCTACGCGCGCGGGAGCGGCCTCACGGCGGCGGACCGGGCCCGGATCACCGAGGGCGCGGCGCGCATCGAGAAGCTGCGGGACCACGGAATCCGGGGCGCGGAGACCCGGGGCCCGGTGTACGACCGTGCCTCCGGCCCACGGGCCGCGCAGATCTACGTACCCATCACGATGGACGAGAAGGGCTGGGAGCGGATCGCGCCCGCCGTCGACTCCATCCGGGCCGCCGCCGGTACCGGTGCCGCCGGGCTCGCCGTGCACATCACGGGTCCCGGCGGTACGTCGGCCGACTTCTCGGAGGCCTTCGAGGGCATCGACTCGACACTGCTGCTCTCGGCGATGGGCGTCGTCGTCGTGATGCTGCTGCTCACCTACCGCAGCCCCACCCTGATCATCGTGCCGCTGCTGGGAGTGGTCGCGGCCCTGTTCACCGCGCAGGCTCTGATCTACTTCCTCGCCGAACACGCGGGGCTGACGGTGAACGGCCAGAGCGCCGGCATTCTCACCGTGCTGGTGTTCGGCGCGGGGACGGACTACGCCCTGCTCCTGGTCGCCCGCTACCGGGAGGAGCTGCGCCGCCACGAGGACCGCCACGAGGCGATGGCGCTCGCCCTGCACCGCGCGGGCCCCGCCGTCATCGCGTCCGGGGCGACGGTCGTGCTCGGCATGCTGGTGCTGGTGGCCGCCGAGATGAACTCGACGAGCGGCCTCGGCCCGGTGGCGGCGATCGGTGTGGCGGTGGCCCTGCTGGCCATGATCACGCTCTTCCCCGCCCTGCTGGTGATCTGCGGCCGCTGGATCTTCTGGCCGGTGATCCCGCACAACAACTCGCCCGACCCGACCGAGCGCGGCCTGTGGGCCCGAATGGGCCGGGGCATCGCCGTCCGTCCGCGCGTGATCTGGGGCATCACGGCTGCGGCCCTGATCGCCTGCTCGTTCGGCCTGATGCAGCTGCGCGCCGAGGGCCTGAGCAACGCGGACGCGTTCACCGACAAGCCGGACTCGATCGCCGGCCAGGAGGTGTCCGCACGTTACTTCCCGGCGGGCAGCGGTGATCCGCTCGTCGTCATCAGCAACCAGGCGCAGGCCGAGCGGGTCGGCCGGGCGGTCGCACAGACGCGTGGCGTGGTGCCCACCTCGCTCGGCCTGCCGCCGGGCACGAAGGCCTCCCACGAGGGCAAGGTGCTGTTCGAGGCCACGATGACCGCCCCCGCGGACAGCGAGGCCGCCAAGCAGACCGTGGAGCGGGTCCGGGACGCCGTGCACGCGGTGCCGGACGCCGACGCGCAGGTGGGCGGCGGTACGGCGGCCCTGCTGGACATGGACAGGGCGACGACGCACGACAACATGCTGATCATCCCGCTCGTCCTGGCGGTGGTCCTGCTGATCCTCTGCGGACTGCTCCGCGCCCTGGTCGCCCCCCTGCTGCTGATCGGCACGGTGGTGCTGTCCTTCGCGGCGGCGCTGGGCATCAGCGCCCTCGCCTTCCGCCACCTGTTCGACTACGCGGGCGAGTCGACGGACTTCCCACTCTTCGTCTTCGTGTTCCTCGTGGCACTGGGCATCGACTACAACATCTTCCTGACCACCCGTATCCGCGAGGAGTCGGTCCGCCAGGGCACCCGCAAGGGCGTGGTGACGGGCCTGTCGGCGACAGGCGCGGTCATCACCTCGGCGGGCCTGGTGCTGGCCGGCACGTTCGCGGCCCTGGGCACACTGCCCATGGTGGCGTTCGCGGAGATCGGCTTCGCGGTGGCCCTGGGCGTGGTCCTCGACACGTTCGTGGTCCGGTCGGTGCTGGTCCCGGCCCTGTTCCTCGACGTCGGTCCGAAGGTGTGGTGGCCGCACCGGCTGGCCCGGGAGGACCGCGGAGCCACGGCCCCGGAGCCGGCCCCCGCCCCCGCCCCCGCCCCCGCCCCGGAGGTCAACCGGTCCGGCGGATGAGGGCCAGATACATGGCGTCGGTCCCGTGCAGATGCGGCCACAGCTGTACGTCGGGACCGTCGCCGAGGTCGGTCACGCCCTCCAGCAGCGGCCTGGCGTCGACGAGTTCGGTGTTCGGGTGCTGCTTGATCAGGTCCTCGACGACAGCCCTGGTCTCGGCGAGGTGCGGCGAGCAGGTGGCGTAGCCGACGATTCCGCCGACGCGGACCGACTCCAGTGCGGTGGCCAGCAGAGCGCGCTGGAGCGGGGCGAAACCCTCCAGGTCCTCGGGCCGCCGCCGCCAGCGGGCTTCGGGCCGTCTGCGCAGCGCGCCGAGCCCGGTGCACGGCACGTCCAACAGCACCCGGTCGAAGCTGCCGGCCCGCCACGGTGGCCGGGTCCCGTCCCCCACGACGACCTGGTACGGGCCCGGATTGCCGTTCAGCGCCTTGGCGACCAGACCGGCCCGGTGCGGCAGCTTCTCGGAGGCGAGCAGCAGCGCGCCCCGTTCCGCGGCGAGGGCGGCGAGCAGCGCGGCCTTGCCGCCGGGCCCGGCACACCCGTCGAGCCAGGCCTTGTCGGGCCCGTCGATCGGGGCGTTGGCCAGGGCGAGCGCGACGAGCTGACTGCCCTCGTCCTGCACACCCGCACGCCCGTCCCGTACGGCGTCGATGGCCCCCGGTTCCCCGCCTTCGGCGAGCCGCACGGCGTACGGCGACCAGCGCCCCGGCACCGCGGCCTCCTCCAGGAGCAGTTCCTCGGTGGTGGACCGGCCGGGCCGGGCGACCAGGGTGACCTCGGGCCGCTCGTTGTCGGCGGCGAGCAGCTCCTCGATCCCCGCGCGTCCGCCGCCGAGGGAGTCCCACAAGGCGGAGACGACCCACCGGGGATGCGAGTGCACCACGGCGAGGTGATCCTCGGGATCGTCGTCGTAGGGCGGCGCGACCCGCTCGATCCAGGCGTCGAGATCGTGCTGGGCGACCTTGCGCAGCACGGCGTTCACGAACTTGGCCCGCCCGTCGCCGAGCACCACCCGGGCCAGTTCGACGGAGGCGGACACGGCGGCGTGCGTGGGGATCCGCGTGCCGAGCAGCTGGTGCACGCCGAGGCTCAGCACATCGAGCACCGGCGGATCGACCTCGCGCAGGGGCCGGTCGACACATTCCCTGATCACGGCGTCGTAGGTGCCCTGCCTGCGCAGCGTCCCGTACACCAGCTCGGTCGCGAGGGCCGCGTCCCGCCCGTCGAAGTCGCCCTTCGCCCGGGCCGCCCGGAGGAGCGGCGGCAACACCAGATTGGCGTACGCGTCCCGCTCGTCCACGGCCCGCAGCGCCTCGAAGGCAAGGATGCGGACGGGGTCCTTCTGGGGCCGACGGTAGGGCTTGCCGGGCTTGTGGGGCCGGCGAGGCTGCTCGCTCACGAAAAAGGTGCTCCGGATACGGGAAAGGGGTGCGGTTTCCAGCGTACGTCGTGTCGGGCCGGCCCGGGTCTCGCGATACCGCGCCGGAACGGGCCGCGCGAACGGCTCAGGCGCCGAGCACCTCGCCGTCGGCGATCCGCACGCCCCGGGCCCAGTCGGCGGCGCGCATCGGCTTCTTCCCCTGCGCCTGCACCCACAGCAGCTCGACGGCGTGCGAACCGGTGCCGACGTACACGTTGTTCTTGCCGACGGAGAGCACGCCGGGAGCGAGATCGGTGCGCTCGGGCACGGGCGTGACCTGGATGAGCTTGAGCCGCTCGCCCCGGAACACGGTCCACGCACCGGGGGCGGGAGTGCACCCGCGCACGATCCGGTCGGCCCGGAGGGCGGGCACGGACCAGTCGACGTGGGCGTCCTCGACGGTGATCTTCGGCGCGAGGGTGATGCCGTCGGCGGGCTGCGGCACGGCCTTCAGGGTGCCGTCCTCGATGCCGTCCATGGTCGCGGCCAGCAGCCCGGAGCCGGCGAAGGCGAGCCGTGTCAGCAGGTCGCCGCTGGTGTCGGTGGGCCGGATCGTCTCGGTCACCGTGCCGTAGACGGGCCCGGAGTCGAGGCCCTCCTCGATGAGGAAGGTGGAGGCGCCGGTGATCTCGTCGCCGCCCATGATGGAGTGCTGCACGGGCGCTGCGCCACGCCAGGCGGGCAGCAGCGAGAAGTGCAGGTTGACCCAGCCGTGGGCGGGGACGTCGAGGGCGACGCGGGGCAGGAGGGCCCCGTAAGCGACCACGGGACAGCAGTCGGGCCCGATCTCGCGCAGCCTCGCGAGGAACTCCTCGTCCCTGGGCCTGACGGGCTTCAGCACCTCGATGCCGGCCTCCTCGGCCCGCTGGGCCACGGGACTGGCGACCAGTCTGCGTCCCCGCCCGGCGGGCGCGTCGGGCCGGGTGACGACGGCGACCACTTCATGCCGTCCCGACCCGATCAGGGCATCCAGAGCGGGAACGGCGACCTCAGGGGTACCAGCGAAGACAAGCCTCATGGGTGGGCGGGGGCCTCTCGGACGGGATTCTGCGGGCAGCGCACCAGTCTATGACCGCACTCCAGGGGGCGTACGCATATGCCCCTACGCCCCCGCACCGTGACCACACACGCAAAATCGCGTTGGTCAAGAAAGAGTTGACCACAACGGGCCGCACACCGCGCGGCCCTTCCTTTTCAACGCCGGTTCGAGAGGCTTGTTCATGGCCGACCACGCAACCCACGACGCCCAGGCTCGGGCCAGCCTGCATTTGCTGGTGCGGGACATCGAGCGGGTCCGCCGGCAGGTGGACGCACTGCGCACCCTCACCGCCCAGTTGGGCAATGTCTACCGCCCGCGCCGCTCCGGCCCCGCCACGGGCTTCGTCGTCTACGGGCGCGCCCCCGCCCCGACCGTCCGCCTCGCCCAGGAGCTGCGGGACAGCGTCGAGACCCTGGTCACGGCAGCCGTGGACTTCGACCGCTCGCTCGGCTTCTCGTGGGACGCGGTGGGCTCCGCCCTCGGCGTCACCAAGCAGGCCGTCCACCGCCGCTACGGTGCTCGCCGCGCCGCCGCCCAGGCCGCGGCCGACGCCGAGCGCGCCACGGAGACCTCGGGCAGCCGCACGGTCGGTGTCGGGACGGTCAGCGGCGTCGGTACCGTGATGCCCCCCGTGCCGACGGTCCCCGCGGCCCGCTCGATGCCGACCCAGCCGACAGCGGGCAGCCCGACCCTCCGCGACGAGGCAAGGCCCACGGCTTTCCCCCGCGACGAGTCGAGGCCCACGGCCTTCCCCGGCCCGCGCAGCGGCTGACCCGAACCACCACCCCCCACCCCACCCTCTGCCCTCCCGCACCACCCCGGGAGGGCAGAGGCATATCCAGCCCGTCTGGGGGTCCCCCTCTGGGGGAGTTTGAGGACGAGGCCCTTTCAGGGCCGAAGCGGGGGTCTGGGGCGGCAGCCCCCAGTGGGGGTCCCCCCTCTGGGGGAGGGACGGGTAGGAGCGGCGGGGGCGAATCCGCACTCCCAGCCACTACAAGGCGCCCAGACCGACACCCACCCCGTCTCACCCAATGTCGGGCGGATCGATCCGCACCCACACGCTCTCCTCCCCGCCCCGCCCCGCCCGGGCCATCCGCGCCGCCTGGGCAGCCTTCAGCGCGGCGGCAAGCGCGGACCCGCTCCCCGGTGGCACCCGGACCAACGCACGCTCCCAGTGCTCCCCCGGCGGCGGCGCCCCCGCCCGACGCGGCCGTCCCGCCGCCGTGACCGGCAACGGCACCGGCCCCAGCACCTGGGCGTCCCCCGGGAGTTCGGCGCCGGCGAGGAACCCCGCGACGGCCTCCGCCGTCCCGGCCACGGACGCCATCCGGGACACCGGCGGAAATCCGAGCTCGGTGCGCTCCGCGAGCTCCCGCACCGCATGCCCGACGGGATCCCACCGCACCAGCGCCTGCACCGGCCGCAGGGTGGGCTCGGCGACCACCACGACCGTCCCGCCCGGCGCCCCCTCCGCTCGCGCGCCCTGCCCCCGGACGAGCGCCGCAGCCGCCATCCAGCGCCGCAGCGCGTCCTCCCCGGCCCGCAGGTCGGGGCGCCCGAGCATGGCCCAGCCGTCGAGCAGCAGTGCAGCCGCGTACCCGCCCTCGGCGACGGGCTCGGCGCCGGGCGTGCTGACGACGAGCGCGGGCGTCCCCGGCACGGTGTCCAGCACATGCTCGCGCCCCGAGGTCCGCACCGGCACGGCCGGAAACGCCCGACCCAGCTCCTCGGCGGTCCGCCGCGCACCCACGACCTGGGCCCGCAGCCGGAACCCGCCGCACTCCGGACAGCGCCAGCCGGTCTCCTCCCGCCCGCACCACGCGCACCACGGTGCCCCGGCGTCCCGCGCCTCCATCGGCCCGGCACAGTGCCGGCAACGCGCGGGTTCCCGGCACCGGGCGCAGGCCAGCCTCGGTACGTAGCCCCGCCGGGGCACCTGCACCAGCACCGGCCCGTGCTTCAGTCCGTCCCGCACCGCCTGCCAGGCGAGGGTCGGCAGCCGTGCGGCCCGGGCGGCCTCGTCCCGGGCGAGATCCCCGTCGCCGACGGTCCGGACGAGCGGGGCGGCCGACCGGACCTGCTCCCGGCCGGCGACCAGCGGCCGTGCCCACCCGCTCTCGACAAGCTGCGCCGCTTCGACCGAACAGCTCCAACTACCCAGCAGAAAGGCGCACTTGTCCTGCGCGGCCCGCAGCAGCAACACCTCGCGCGCATGCGGCTGCGGGGCGTGCGGCTCACTGTGGCTGTCGTCGCCGTCGTCCCAGATCGCGACGAGCCCCAGATCCCGGACGGGCGCGAACATGGCAGCCCGGGTCCCGACCACGGCCCGTACGGCACCCCGCCGCACGGCGAGCCACTCCCGGTACCGCTTCTCGGGCCCGGCGTCGGCGGTGAGCACGGCGTGCCGTCCCGCCCCCAGGAGGGAGGTCAGGGCGGCGTCGACCCGCGCGACGGCCCGCCCGTCAGGCACGACGACGAGCGCCCCGCGCCCGGAGGCGAGCGTCGCGCCGACGGCCCGCGCCAGTTCCTCGCTCCACTCGGGCCCGGGCAAGGCGTTCCACACGGCACGCGGCGCACCCCCGGAGGCGAGCGCCTCGAGAAACGCGCCCCCCCGGTCGTACCGAGCCCAGGTGCCGGGATCCGGCGCTCCGGCGACGGGCAGGGCCACGGCCGAGGCCGCCTTCTCGGCCCGGGCGTTGCGCGGCGGAACGGCCAGTTGCAGCACATCGGCGAGGCTCCCCGCGTACCGGTCGGCAACGGCCCGGGCCAGCGAGAGCAGTTCCTCGCTCAGCACGACCTCGGGGGACACGACCTGCGCCAGCGCGGCCAGCGGGCCGGAATAGTCGGACTCGGCGAGCCGCGCGACAAGGAACCCGTCGATGAGCCCCCCGCCCTCACGGCGCCCGTCCCTGACCCGATGCCGCCCGGCCCCGAACCTGACCCGCACCCGCACCCCGGGCTGCGCCTCGGCATCCAGCTCTTCGGGCACGGCGTAGTCGAAGTACCGGTCAAGATGCAGCACACCTTTGTCGACCAGCACTCGCGCGACGGGCAGTTCCCTGGCCAGCGCGGCCCCCCGCCAGGTCCGCGGCTTGGCCCGCGGCGCTTTGGCCTGCCGCACACTCTCCCGGATCAACGCAAGCTGCTCGGGCGGCGCCCCGTCGCCGCCCCGGGCCCCGCCACCCTCTGCGCTCCCCTGCCCGTTGTCGCTGCTCACGCCTGCATTCTTACCAAACGCCACTGACAACCGGCGGCGTCCGAACTCCCGAGATCAAGTCGGCAGCGGCACGAAATTCCAGATTCACCGCACGCCCAACGGACGCACTCCACCGAAGTAACCGCGGCCTGCGCACCGGGAGAGCACCACAGTAGGAACCCGCGTCCCCAACCCGCCAGCCATTTACCGGTACGCCGAAGCCCGGCACCCCTGACTACAGGGCACCGGGCCTCGACGATCAATCAAGCAGTGCGAGGCGGGCCTTACAGACCCACAGCCTTCCGCAGCGCCTCCACGCGGTCCGTCCGCTCCCAGGTGAAGTCGGGCAGCTCGCGGCCGAAGTGGCCGTACGCCGCCGTCTGGGCGTAGATCGGACGCAGCAGGTCGAGGTCACGGATGATCGCGGCCGGGCGGAGGTCGAAGACCGTCGTGATAGCGGCCTCGATCTTCTCGGCCTCGACCTTGGCCGTGCCGAAGGTCTCCACGAACAGGCCCACCGGCTCGGCCTTGCCGATCGCGTACGCGACCTGGACCTCGCAGCGCGAGGCCAGACCGGCGGCGACGACGTTCTTCGCGACCCAGCGCATCGCGTACGCCGCGGAGCGGTCGACCTTGGACGGGTCCTTGCCCGAGAAGGCGCCGCCGCCGTGGCGGGCCATGCCGCCGTACGTGTCGATGATGATCTTGCGGCCGGTGAGGCCCGCGTCGCCCATCGGGCCGCCGATCTCGAAGCGGCCGGTCGGGTTGACCAGCAGGCGGTAGCCCTCGGTCTCCAGCTTGATGCCGTCGTCGAGGAGGGCCTTCAGCTCGTGCTCCACGACGAACTCGCGGATGTCGGGGGCGAGGAGCGAGTCCAGGTCGATGTCGCTGGCGTGCTGCGAGGAGACGACGACCGTGTCCAGCCGGACCGCCTTGTCGCCGTCGTACTCGATGGTGACCTGGGTCTTGCCGTCGGGGCGCAGGTACGGGATCGTCCCGTTCTTGCGGACCTCGGACAGGCGGCGGGCGAGACGGTGCGCGAGGTGGATCGGGAGCGGCATCAGCTCCGGGGTCTCGTCCGTCGCGTAGCCGAACATCAGGCCCTGGTCGCCGGCGCCCTGCTTGTCGAGCTCGTCCTCATCGCCCTCGACACGCTGCTCGTACGCCGTGTCCACGCCCTGCGCGATGTCCGGCGACTGCGAGCCGATCGACACGGACACGCCACAGGAGGCGCCGTCGAAGCCCTTCTTCGAGGAGTCGTAGCCGATCTCAAGGATCTTGTCGCGCACCAGCTGCGGGATGGGCGCGTAGGCCTTGGTGGTGACCTCGCCGGCCACATGCACCAGGCCGGTGGTGATCAGCGTCTCGACGGCGACGCGGGATGTGGGGTCTTCGCGCAGAAGCGCGTCGAGGATGGTGTCGCTGATCTGGTCAGCGATCTTGTCGGGGTGACCTTCGGTCACGGACTCCGAGGTGAAAAGGCGACGGGACACAACGCTCCCTGTGGTTGCAGCGGCTGCTGGCTGATCATTGGCGGACGGCTCGGGAGCTGCGCCCGGTGCCTTCCAAGAACAGTTTATCGGTCGCACTCGGCCAACGGCCCATCCGTCTCGCCTCTCGGAAGTGTCGTGACCTGCGACACGGGCATTCTGCCCAATCACGAGCGATGTGCGCCAGGGGGCGCCACGCCCCGAAGCACGCGGCGGGAGAGGCGTCCGGGGCCTGCCGGGGCGGCGGAATCACTTACTCCAGGCGGCTGACGACCAGATCCCATACGATATCGGCCAATGCCTCCTTGGGCCCGTGCGGCACCTGGGTCTCGCTGCCGTCCGCGCCCAGCACGACAGCCTCGTTCTCCTCGGAACCGAAGGTCCGGCGCTCGCCCACCTCGTTCACGACGAGCAGGTCGCACCCCTTGCGCCGCAACTTCGTACGGCCGTTGGCGAGGACGTCGTCCGTCTCGGCGGCGAAGCCGACGACCACCTGACCGGTCCGGGCGCGGTCGGCCGAGATCTCCGCGAGGATGTCCGGATTCCTGACCAGGGTGACGGGTTCGGGGTCCTCGCCGTCCTTCTTCTTGATCTTCCCGGTCGCGTAGGCCGCCGGGCGGAAGTCCGCGACCGCCGCGGCCATCACCACGGCGTCGGCGTCGGCGGCTGCCTTCAGTACGGCCTCGCGCAGCTGGACGGCCGTCCCCACGGGCACGACGTCCACGCCCGCCGGGTCCGGCATACCGGTGTTCGCGGCGATCAGTGTGACCCGGGCGCCCCGCGCGGCGGCCGTACGGGCGAGTGCGTACCCCTGCTTGCCGGAGGAGCGGTTGCCGAGGAAGCGGACCGGGTCGAGGGGCTCGCGGGTACCGCCGGCGCTGACGACGACGTGCCGGCCCACGAGGTCGGGTTCCGTGACGCCCCGGGCCAGTACGCGGCGGCAGACCTCGAAGATCTCGGCCGGGTCGGGCAGGCGTCCCTTGCCCGTGTCGACACCGGTGAGGCGCCCGACGGCCGGCTCGACGACCAGGGCGCCGCGGCGGCGCAGCGTCGCCACGTTCTCCCGGGTGGCCGGGTGCTCCCACATCTCCGTGTGCATGGCGGGGGCGAAGACGACCGGACACCGGGCGGTGAGGAGGGTGTTCGTGAGCAGGTCGTCGGCGAGGCCGTGGGCCGCCTTCGCCAGCATGTCGGCGGTCGCCGGGGCCACGACGACCAGGTCGGCCTGCTGGCCGATGCGGACGTGCGGGACCTCGTGGACGTCGTCCCAGACCTCCGTGGAGACGGGGTTTCCGGAGAGCGCGGACCAGGTCGCGGCGCCGACGAAGTGCAGGGACGACTCGGTGGGGACGACGCGGACGTCGTGGCCGGACTCCGTCAGTCTCCGCAGCAGCTCACAGGCCTTGTACGCGGCGATGCCGCCACTGACCCCCAGCACGACCTTCGGCTTGCCCACCGGGCCTCCCCTGACTCGATACGCGACTTCGTACGTGCCTATGACACACCACAGGCCCGACAGTCGGGCTGTCGGGCCTGTGGATAAGTGAGCCGAAAGTTGAAAATACTACTGCGCGGGGCCCTCAACGGCCTCGGACGTCAGCAGACCCGCGTTGATCTCACGCAGGGCGATCGAGAGCGGCTTCTCGTGGACATGGGTGTCCACGAGGGGACCGACGTACTCAAGGAGGCCCTCGCCGAGCTGCGAGTAGTACGCGTTGATCTGGCGGGCACGCTTGGCCGCGTAGATCACCAGGCTGTACTTCGAGTCGGTGGCTTCGAGGAGCTCGTCGATCGGAGGGTTGATGATGCCCTCGGGCGTGGAGATGGAAGAGGACACGCTCTGCCTTCCGAAAGGTGGGATGGGATCGAAAACGATCACACAACTTCCATCAAGGCTAGCAGCTCGCGCGCCACGTCCTCGACAGAGGTGTTGACCAGGGTCTCGTCGAACTCCGACTCGGCGGCCAGTTCGATCTTGGCCGCATCCAGGCGGCGTTCGATCACCTCGGGCGGTTCGGTGCCCCGCCCGGTCAGTCTGCGCACCAGCTCCTCCCAGGAGGGAGGGGCCAGGAACACCAGCAGGGCGTCCGACATGGACTCACGGACCTGCCGGGCACCCTGGAGGTCGATCTCCAGGAGGACCGACTCGCCGGACTCCAACCGCTCCAGCACGGCCGCACGCGGGGTGCCGTAGCGGTTGCCGGCGAACTCGGCCCACTCCAGGAGCTCGCCATTGGCGATCAGCTTGTCCATCTCCTCGTCGGTGACGAAGAAGTAGTGGACGCCGTGCCGCTCACCGGGGCGTGGCTTTCGGGTCGTCGCCGACACCGAAAGCCAGACCTCGGGGTGTGCCTTGCGCATATGGACGACGACCGTGCTCTTGCCGACACCCGAGGGGCCGGAGAGCACGGTCAGCCGCGGACGTACGTCCGGGGGCTCGGGGGTCGTCCCCCGGAATGTTGCAGCCATACGGCGATTATTCCAGGAATCCCGGGGTGCCAGGACTCAGGAGCCGGTGCTGCCGAACTCGCGCTCCAGGGATGCGACTTGGTTGGAGCCGAGACCACGCACCCGGCGGCTCTCGGAGATGCCGAGCCGCTCCATGATCTGCTTGGCGCGGACCTTGCCCACGCCCGGGAGCGATTCGAGCAGGGCGGAGACCTTCATCTTGCCGATGACGTCGTTCTCACGGCCCTGCTTGATGACCTCGTGAAGGGAGGCGCCGGAGTGCTTGAGTCGATTCTTGACCTCGGCCCGCTCCCGGCGAGCCGCGGCGGCCTTTTCGAGCGCGGCTGCGCGCTGTTCAGGGGTAAGGGGCGGAAGAGCCACGCCTACGTCACCTCGGATGTCGAACTGTCGGATACGGACCGGTGAGGAACCTAATCGCCCCTCACCTGGTGAGCTACGAGCAACACGCTCGCTCGTTGGCTCTGGTCGGAGACTAGCGGCCAAGTCCGCCAGAGTCAGCGAGAACAGCGGAAAAGTCCTGGTCAGCCTTCACCAGGTCGGACATTTCGGTCAAACTGCCCTGTATTTGAGAATGTATTCAGTCTCAAGGCGTCCGGAAGTCACTCATCGGAGGACTTCGCCGAACTGTGCGAATGCTCAGGTGGCGGCTACTGCGGCCCGGATCTCGTCCGCGAAGCGGTCCGACGCGTCCCGCAGGGCGGCGAGTTCGGGACCGTGACGCAGAACACCCCGGCTGACGTTCGGAACCACGTTGCGCAGCGCCGCCCCGAACACCCCGCGAAGGTCGGCCGGGGTGGCCCCCTGCGCACCGACTCCGGGCGCCAGGAGAGGTCCGTTGATGTCGAGGTCGTAGGACGAGAGGTCGCCGAGCGTGGCTCCGACGACCGCGCCGAAGGAACCCATGGGCCGCTCCCCGGCGTTCTCCGCCGCGAGGTACGCCAGCATGGTCGCGCCGACGTTCAGGCCGTCCTCCCGGAGAGCGTGCTGCACCTGGCCGCCCTCCGGGTTCGAGGTCAGCGCCAGCACGAACAGACCCACGCCGCTCTCCCGCGCGAGGTCGACCGCCGGCTTCAGGGAGCCGTAGCCGAGATAGGGCGAGACCGTGAGCGCGTCCGAGAACAGCGGGGCGCCCTTCTCCAGGAAGGCGGCGGCGTACGCGGCCATGGTGGACCCGATGTCGCCGCGTTTGGCGTCCATCACGACCAGCGTGCCGGCGTCCCGCGCCTCCTGGACCGTCTTCTCGAGCACGGCGACCCCGCGCGAGCCGAACCGCTCGTAGAACGCGCTCTGCGGCTTCATCACTGCGACCCGCCCGGCCAGCGCCTCGACGACGGTACGGCTGAACCGCTCCAGGCCGGCGACGTCGTCGTTCAGCCCCCAGTCCAGGAGCAGCGAGGCGTGCGGGTCGATGCCGACACAGAGCGGGCCGCGCTCGTCCATGGCGCGGCGCAGACGGGCGCCGAAGGGCTCCAGGACTGTCATACCGTCTTCCTTACGTCGGCGCCGACCGCGTCGGCGAGGGTGGCGTACGGGCTCGTACGGAGGCGGGCGGCGAGCCCCTTGTGGATGGCGCGTCCCCAGAAGGGGCCCTCGTATACGAAGGCGCTGTAGCCCTGTACGAGCGTGGCACCGGCCAGGACGCGCTGCCAGGCGTCCTCGGCGTTCTCGATGCCGCCGACGCCCACCAGGGTGATCCGGTCGCCCACGCGCGCGTAGAGGCGGCGCAGCACCTCCAGGGAGCGGGTCTTCAGGGGTGCGCCGGAGAGGCCGCCGGTCTCCTTCACCAGAGTGGGTTCGGAGGTCAGGCCGAGTCCCTCGCGCGCGATGGTGGTGTTCGTGGCGATGATCCCGTCCAGGCCGAGTTCGACGGCGAGGTCGGCGACGGCGTCCACGTCCTCGTCGGCGAGGTCGGGGGCGATCTTCACCAGCAGCGGGACCCGGCGGGTGGTCACCGTACGGTCGGCGGCCTCGCGGACGGCGCTGAGCAGCGGGCGCAGCGCCTCGGTGGCCTGGAGGTTGCGCAGGCCGGGCGTGTTGGGCGAGCTGACGTTGACGACGAGGTAGTCGGCGTACGCGGCGAGCCGCTCGGTCGACTTCACGTAGTCGGCGACGGCCTCGTCCTCGGGGACGGCCTTGGTCTTGCCGATGTTGACACCGACGACGGTCCGGAAGACCGCCTCCCGGCTCGCCAGGCGGGCCGCCACGGCCAGGGAACCCTCGTTGTTGAATCCCATGCGGTTGATGAGCGCCCGGTCCGGCACAAGGCGGAACAGCCGCTTCTTGGGGTTGCCCGGCTGCGGCTCCCCCGTGACCGTGCCGATCTCGACGTGGTCGAAGCCGAGCATCGACATCCCGTCGATCGCGACCGCGTTCTTGTCGAAGCCGGCCGCGAGCCCGAAGGGCCCGTGCATCCGCAGCCCGAAGGCCTCGGTGCGCAGTTCCTCGTACCGGGGCGCGAGGGCGGCGGCGACGAACGTCCGCAGGACGGGGACGCGGGCGGCGAGGCGGATCCAGCGGAAGGCCAGGTGGTGGGCCTCTTCGGGGTCCATCAGTTTGAAGACCAGGCGGAAGAAGATTTTGTACATGGTGGTGTCCTCACTACGGCCTCGCGGTGAGGCCGCACGAAGAGGGGGACACCGTTTCCGGTGTCCCCCTCAAGGCTGCTAGTCGCGGGCCGCGGTCAGATGCTCGGCGTGTTCCTGGAGCGAACGCACTCCCACGTCACCTTGCTTGAGGGCGTCGATGCCCTGGACGGCCGCGGCGAGCGCCTGGACGGTCGTCAGGCAGGGCACGGACCGCGCCACGGCCGCCGTACGGATCTCGTAGCCGTCGAGGCGGCCTCCGGTGCCGTACGGCGTGTTGACGATGAGGTCGACCTCGCCGTCGTGGATGAGCTGCACGATGGTCTTCTCACCGTTGGGCCCCGTGCCCTCGTTCTGCTTGCGGACGACCCTCGCGTTGAGGCCGTTGCGCCTGAGGACCTCCGCCGTGCCGGAGGTGGCGAGCAGCTCGAAGCCGTGGGCCACCAGCTCGCGGGCCGGGAAGATCATCGAACGCTTGTCCCGGTTGGCGACCGAGATGAAGGCACGCCCCTTGGTCGGCAGCGGGCCGTACGCCCCCGCCTGCGACTTGGCGTACGCCGTGCCGAAGACGGAGTCGATGCCCATGACCTCGCCGGTGGACCGCATCTCCGGGCCGAGCACGGTGTCGACACCGCGCCCGGAGGTGTCCCGGAAGCGGTTCCACGGCATGACGGCCTCCTTGACGGAGATCGGTGCGTCCAGCGGAAGTTCGCCGCCGTCGCCGGTCGCCGGCAGCAGTCCCTCGGCCCGCAGTTCGGCGACGGTCGCGCCGAGCGAGATACGGGCGGCGGCCTTCGCCAGCGGTACCGCGGTCGCCTTCGAGGTGAAGGGGACCGTACGGGACGCGCGCGGGTTGGCCTCCAGGACGTAGAGGATGTCGCCGGCCAGCGCGAACTGGATGTTGATCAGGCCCCGGACGCCGACCCCGCGCGCGATGGCCTCGGTCGAGGTCCGCAGCCGCTTGATGTCGAAGCCGCCCAGCGTGATCGGGGGCAGTGCGCAGGCCGAGTCGCCGGAGTGGATACCGGCCTCCTCGATGTGCTCCATGACGCCGCCGAGATACAGCTCCTCGCCGTCGTAGAGGGCGTCGACGTCGATCTCGATCGCGTCGTCGAGGAAGCGGTCGACCAGGACCGGCCGGGAGGGGCTGATCTCGGTCGACTCGGCGATGTACGAGGACAGCCGGGTCTCGTCGTACACGATCTCCATGCCACGTCCGCCAAGGACGTACGACGGGCGTACGAGGACCGGGTAGCCGATCTCGTCCGCGATCGCCTTGGCCTCGGTGAAGGTGGTCGCCGTGCCGTGCTTGGGGGCCGGAAGACCGGCCTCCGCGAGGACCCGGCCGAAGGCGCCCCGGTCCTCGGCGGCGTGGATGGCCTCGGGCGAGGTGCCCACGACCGGTACGCCGTTGTCCTTGAGTGCCTGCGCGAGGCCCAGCGGGGTCTGGCCGCCGAGCTGCACGATCACGCCCGCGATCGGGCCGGCCAGGGACTCCGCGTGGACGATCTCCAGCACGTCTTCGAGGGTCAGCGGCTCGAAGTACAGGCGGTCGGAGGTGTCGTAGTCCGTGGAGACGGTCTCGGGGTTGCAGTTGACCATCACGGTCTCGTAGCCGGCGTCGCTCAGCGCGAAGGAGGCGTGGACACAGGAGTAGTCGAACTCGATGCCCTGGCCGATGCGGTTGGGGCCGGAGCCGAGGATGATCACGGCCGCCTTCTCACGCGCGGCGACCTCGGTCTCCTCGTCGTACGAGGAGTAGAAGTACGGCGTCTTGGCGGCGAACTCGGCGGCGCACGTGTCGACCGTCTTGTACACCGGGCGCACGCCCAGCGCGTGCCGCACCTCGCGCACGACGTCCTCGCGCAGGCCCCGGATCTCGCCGATCTGCTGGTCGGAGAAGCCGTGCCGCTTGGCCTCGGCCAGGAGTTCGGGGTTCAGCCGTTCCGCCTCGGCCAACTCGTCCGCGATCTCCTTGATCAGGAACAGCTGGTCGACGAACCACGGGTCGATCTTCGTGGCCTCGAAGACCTCCTCGGGCGTGGCGCCCGCGCGGATGGCCTGCATGACGGTGTTGACGCGGCCGTCGGTCGGCCGCACGGACTCCGCCAGCAGCTCCGCCTTGTCGCCGGGTTCGCCGACGAACGTGAACTGGCTGCCCTTCTTCTCCAGCGACCGCAGCGCCTTCTGGAGCGCCTCGGTGAAGTTGCGGCCGATGGCCATGGCCTCGCCGACCGACTTCATGGTGGTCGTCAGCGTGGAGTCGGCGCTCGGGAACTTCTCGAAGGCGAACCGCGGGGCCTTGACCACGACGTAGTCGAGCGTCGGCTCGAAGGACGCCGGGGTCTTCTCCGTGATGTCGTTCGGGATCTCGTCGAGGGTGTAGCCCACGGCCAGCTTTGCGGCGATCTTGGCGATCGGGAAGCCGGTCGCCTTGGAGGCGAGGGCCGAGGAGCGCGACACGCGCGGGTTCATCTCGATGACGATGATGCGGCCGTCGTCCGGGTTGACGGCGAACTGGATGTTGCAGCCGCCGGTGTCGACCCCGACCTCGCGGATGATCGCGATGCCGATGTCACGGAGGCGCTGGTACTCGCGGTCGGTCAGCGTCATCGAGGGCGCGACGGTGATCGAGTCGCCGGTGTGCACACCCATGGGGTCGAAGTTCTCGATGGAACAGACGACGACGACGTTGTCGTTCTTGTCTCGCATCAGTTCCAGCTCGTACTCCTTCCAGCCGAGGATGGACTCCTCCAGGAGCACCTCGGTGGTCGGGGACAGGGTCAGTCCCTGGCCGGCGATGCGGCGCAGCTCCTCCTCGTCATGGGCGAAGCCGGACCCGGCGCCGCCCATGGTGAAGGAGGGCCGGACGACGACGGGGTAGCCGCCGAGCGTCTCGACGCCCGCGATCACGTCGTCCATGGAGTGGCAGATGACCGAGCGGGCGGACTCGCCGTGCCCGATCTTCGCGCGGACGGCCTCGACGACGCCCTTGAAGAGGTCGCGGTCCTCGCCCTTGTTGATCGCCTCGACGTTGGCGCCGATCAGCTCGACGCCGTACTTCTCCAGGACGCCCTGCTCGTGCATGGAGATCGCGGTGTTCAGGGCCGTCTGACCGCCCAGGGTGGGCAGCAGCGCGTCCGGGCGCTCCTTGGCGATGATCTTCTCGACGAACTCCGGGGTGATCGGCTCGACGTAGGTGGCGTCGGCGATCTCCGGGTCGGTCATGATCGTCGCCGGGTTGGAGTTGACCAGGATGACCCGGATGCCCTCGGCCCGCAGGATGCGGCACGCCTGGGTGCCGGAGTAGTCGAACTCGGCGGCCTGGCCGATGACGATCGGGCCGGAGCCGATGACCAGGACGGACTGGATATCGGTGCGCTTAGGCACGCTGGCCCTCCATCTGGACTGTGCTCATCAAAGACGTGAAGCGGTCGAACAGGTAGGCGGCGTCGTGCGGGCCCGCTGCCGCTTCGGGGTGGTACTGGACGCTGAACGCGGGCCGGTCGAGCAACTGGAGCCCTTCCACGACCTGGTCGTTCAGACAGACGTGCGAGACCTCGGCGCGCCCGTACGGCGTCTCGGAGACCCGGTCGAGCGGCGCGTCCACGGCGAAGCCGTGGTTGTGGGCGGTGACCTCGACCTTGCCGGTCGTACGGTCCTGCACGGGCTGGTTGATGCCCCGGTGGCCGTACTTCAGCTTGTAGGTGCCGAAGCCGAGCGCCCGGCCGAGGATCTGGTTGCCGAAGCAGATGCCGAACAGCGGGGTGCCGCGCTCCAGGACGGCCTGCATCACAGCCACCGGGTGGTCGGCGGTGGCCGGGTCGCCCGGCCCGTTGGAGAAGAACACACCGTCGGGATTCACGGCGTACACGTCCTCCACGGTCGCCGTGGCGGGCAGTACGTGCACCTCGATGCCGCGTTCGGCCATCCGGTGCGGGGTCATGCCCTTGATCCCGAGGTCGACGGCGGCGACGGTGAACTTCTTGGTGCCGATCGCGGGGACGACGTACGCCTCCTTGGTGGCGACCTCGGCCGAGAGGTCGGCGCCCGTCATCTCGGGGGCCTGGCGCACCTCGGCGAGCATCGTGCCGTCGTCGGGCAGCGCGTTGCCGGAGAAGATGCCGACCCGCATGGCACCCCGCTCGCGCAGATGACGCGTCAACGCGCGCGTGTCGATGCCGGAGATGCCGACCACGCCCTGCTTGCGCAGTTCCTCGTCGAGGGAGCGCCGGGAGCGCCAGTTGGAGGGCACGCGCGCGGGGTCCCGGACGACATAGCCCGCGACCCAGATCCGCCGCGACTCGGGGTCCTCGTCGTTGACGCCGGTGTTGCCGACGTGCGGGGCGGTCATCACGACCACCTGGCGGTGGTACGACGGGTCGGTGAGGGTCTCCTGGTAGCCGGTCATACCGGTGGAGAAGACGGCCTCTCCGAAGGTCACCCCCACGGCCCCGTAGGCACGGCCGCGGAAGATCCGGCCGTCCTCCAGGACGAGTACGGCGGGAGTCTTCGTGGCTCCCCGGGTGGAGGTCGTCATCGTGCGCCTTCCGTTTCCGTCGTCTTGTTGATCATCTGGTTCAGGGTCCGGACCCACTCGTTGTGCTCGGCCGCGCGGTCGGAGCGGAACCCGGAGTCGAGCAGCCTGCCGCCGTGCTCCCAGGTGACGACCAGCAGGCCGCCCTCGGTGAGGACCTTGCCCGCGATGCCCTTGTCGAGCCGGGCCTCGCGCAGAGCCTCCAGGGGGACGTAGAAGTCGGCCGCGCCGGGGCGTACGACGTCCAGTCCCGCGTCCGTCAGTGTGAGCTCGACCCGGCTGCGGGTGCCGAGGCCGTGCGCCACGATGCGGTCCAGCCACTGACCGGCGGTGGTGGAGCCGTGATAGCGCCCGCTCATCGTCAGTCTGGCCGCACCGGGCTCGTCCGGCGCGGCAAGCAGCTGGGGCAGGTCGCCCTGGAGCGTGCCGCGCCACTTCCAGCCCTCGCGCATCAGCCAGTAGATGAGCGCGACGAAGAGCGCGAGCCCGACCAGCCAGCCCACGCGGGCGGCCCAGTCGGTCACCTCCGCCGACTTCTGTTCGGCGGCGACGTACGTCAAATGCGGCAGTGATGTCACGCGAGCTTCCCGTCGACGAGCGTGGCCTTGCCCCGGAGCCACGTGTGCGTGACACGGCCCGGCAGCTCACGGCCCTCGTACGGGGTGTTGCGGCTGCGGGAGGCGAAGCCCGCGGGGTCCACGGACCCACGGTATGCCGTGTCGACGAGCGTGAGGTTGGCGGGCTCACCTGCCGAGACGGGGCGGCCGTGGCCCGTCGCCCGCCCGATGCGCGCGGGGGCGAAGGACATGCGGTCGGCGACGGTCGCCCAGTCCAGCAGTCCGGTGTCCACCATCGTCTCCTGGACCACTGACAACGCGGTCTCCAGGCCGACCATGCCCATGGCGGCGGCGGCCCACTCGCAGTCCTTGTCCTCGTGCGGGTGCGGGGCGTGGTCGGTGGCGACGATGTCGATCGTGCCGTCGGCGAGCGCCTCCCGCAGGGCCAGCACGTCGCGCTCGGTGCGCAGCGGCGGGTTGACCTTGTAGACCGGGTTGTACGTGCGGACCAGTTCGTCGGTGAGGAGGAGGTGGTGCGGGGTCACCTCGGCGGTGACGTCGATGCCCCGGGACTTGGCCCAGCGGACGATCTCGACGGACCCGGCGGTCGACAGGTGGCAGATGTGGACGCGGGAGCCGACGTGCTCGGCGAGCAGCACATCACGCGCGATGACCGACTCCTCGGCGACGGCGGGCCACCCCCCGAGCCCCAGCTCGGCCGACACGACGCCCTCGTTCATCTGGGCGCCCTCGGTCAGCCGCGGCTCCTGCGCGTGCTGGGCGACGACCCCGCCGAAGGCCTTCACGTACTCCAGGGCGCGCCGCATGATCACGGCGTCGTCGACGCACTTGCCGTCGTCGGAGAAGACGGTGACGCCGGCCGCCGACTCGTGCATGGCGCCCAGCTCGGCGAGCTTCTTGCCCTCCAGCCCTACGGTGACGGCCCCGATGGGCTGCACGTCGCAGTAGCCGTGCTCCTGCCCGAGCCGGTAGACCTGTTCGACCACACCGGCGGTGTCGGCGACCGGGAAGGTGTTGGCCATGGCGAACACGGCCGTGTAGCCGCCGCTCGCCGCCGCCCGGGTCCCGGTCAGCACGGTCTCGGAGTCCTCGCGCCCCGGCTCCCGCAGATGCGTGTGCAGATCGACGAGCCCCGGCAGCAGCACCTTGCCCTCGGCCTCGACGACCTCGGCGCTCTCGTCGGAGAGGCCCGCGCCGACTTCGGCGATGGTCGCGCCGTCGATCAGGACGTCCTGCGGCTCGCCGCCGAGCACCCGCGCACCACGAATAAGGATCTTGCCCATGTGTCTTACTTCTCCTCGGTACGGGTGTGGGTGACGGCGGGTTCGTTGCCGCCGAGCAGCAGGTAGAGCACGGCCATCCGGATGGAGACGCCGTTGGTGACCTGCTCGATGGCGGTGCAGCGCTCGGAGTCGGCGACCTCCGCGGTGATCTCCATCCCGCGGACCATCGGCCCGGGGTGCATCACGATGGCGTGCTCCGGCATCCGCGCCATGCGGTCGCCGTCGAGGCCGTAGCGACGTGAGTACTCGCGCTCGGTCGGGAAGAACGCGGCGTTCATGCGCTCCCGCTGCACGCGCAGCAGCATCACCGCGTCGGACTTCGGAAGGGCGCTGTCCAGGTCGTACGAGACCTCGCAGGGCCAGCTCTCGACGCCGACCGGCACCAGGGTCGGCGGCGCGACGAGGGTGACCTCCGCGCCCAGGGTGTGCAGCAGGTCGACGTTGGAGCGGGCGACGCGGCTGTGCAGGATGTCGCCGACCAGTGTGATGCGCTTGCCGGCGAGGTCCTGGCCGATGCCCGCGTCCCGCCCGACCAGCCGGCGCCGCATGGTGAAGGCGTCCAGCAGGGCCTGCGTCGGGTGCTGGTGCGTCCCGTCACCGGCGTTGATGACGACCGCGTCGATCCAGCCGGAGGTGGCGAGCCGGTACGGGGCCCCGGAGGCGCCGTGGCGGATGACGACCGCGTCGACGCCCATGGCTTCCAGGGTCTGGGCGGTGTCCTTCAGGGACTCGCCCTTGGAGACGCTCGACCCCTTGGCGGTGAAGTTGATGACGTCCGCGGACAGGCGCTTCTCGGCGGCCTCGAAGGAGATCCGGGTCCGCGTCGAGTCCTCGAAGAAGAGGTTGACGACGGTACGGCCGCGCAGGGTCGGCAGTTTCTTGATCGGCCGGTCGGCGACCCGGGCCATCTCCTCGGCGGTGTCGAGGATCAGGACGGCGTCGTCGCGGGTGAGGTCGGCGGCCGAGATGAGATGACGCTGCATCTTTCAGGCTCCGTAAGCAAGTTCAGGAGATTCCGGGCAGGCAGGGGCGTCGCGAGGGGACGTACGGCACGGGGCCGCACGCGCACGCGTGCTACTGCTGGGCGGTCTGCTTCACACCGAGCAGGACGGTGTCCCGACCGTCCTCCTCGGCGAGCTGGACCTTGACCGTCTCCCGCAACGACGTGGGGAGGTTCTTGCCGACGTAGTCGGCGCGGATGGGCAGTTCGCGGTGCCCGCGGTCGACGAGGACGGCGAGCTGCACCGCGCGCGGACGCCCGAGGTCGTTCAGGGCGTCGAGGGCGGCGCGGATGGTGCGGCCGGAGAAGAGCACGTCGTCGACGAGGACGACCAGTCTGCCGTCGAGGCCGTCGGCGGGGATGTCGGTGCGGGCCAGCGCGCGCGGCGGGTGCATGCGCAGGTCGTCGCGGTACATGGTGATGTCGAGCGAGCCGACCGGGATCTTGCGGTCGGTGATCTCCGCCAGTTTGGCGGCGAGCCGCTGGGCGAGGAAGACGCCACGGGTCGGAATGCCGAGGAGCACCACGTCGTCGGCGCCCTTGGCGCGTTCGACGATCTCGTGGGCGATGCGGGTCAGCACGCGCGCGATGTCGGGGGCTTCCAGAACGGGCCGCGCGTCGGCCTCGTACTGCTGCTTGTCCTGCTCTGAGTCCATAGGAAACGGACCTCCTTCTCCGCCTCACAGGACGGATCATTAAAGGACGTCGGAATTGCGCCAGCCACGGTACCAGTCCGCGCAACGCACCTGATCACCCCCCTGGTGTCAGGCGTCACCCGACTGCCGTAACCGCACGTCGCCCGGCACGGGAGAGCCGGGCGGGACCGTTCGGCTTGACGGGGAAGAGTAACGCTGCGTAACCTCACAGTGAGTCACCAGCCGCGCGGCTCGTCCGCACGTCGACACTGTGTCCGGGAGCTATATGTCCAGCGAATACGCCAAACAGCTCGGGGCCAAGCTCCGGGCGATCCGCACCCAGCAGGGCCTTTCCCTCCACGGTGTCGAGGAGAAGTCCCAGGGACGCTGGAAGGCGGTCGTGGTCGGTTCGTACGAGCGCGGCGATCGTGCCGTGACCGTGCAGCGCCTCGCCGAGCTGGCGGATTTCTACGGGGTTCCCGTGCAGGAGCTGCTGCCGGGCACCACGCCGGGCGGGGCCGCCGAGCCGCCGCCGAAGCTCGTCCTCGACCTTGAGCGGCTGGCCCATGTGCCGGCCGAGAAGGCGGGCCCCCTGCAGCGCTACGCCGCGACGATCCAGTCGCAGCGCGGCGACTACAACGGCAAGGTGCTGTCGATCCGCCAGGACGACCTGCGCACGCTCGCCGTCATCTACGACCAGTCGCCCTCGGTCCTGACCGAGCAGCTGATCAGCTGGGGTGTCCTGGACGCGGACGCGCGCCGCGCCGTCTCCCACGAGGAGAGCTGAGCCCGACGGCTTTCAGCCGTTGAGCAGAAACGTGCCGCCGGGGTGGCCGGAACCTATGGGTTCCGGCCACCCCGGCGCCGTTCCACGGGCCTCGGAGGCCCCACGGGTACGCGGACACCCCGGAGACCTCACCAAGCCCTCCGACCGCAGTTGATCGTACGAATGCCGGTGGGCCCCAGCAGTGTGTCGCTGGGGCCCACCGGCATTCGTACGACCAGACGCCCGAGGGTCTGGCTCAGCTCAGGCCTCGTCGCGGCGCAGCGTGGACTTCAGGTCCTTGAACCGGCCCAGGAGCCCGTTGACGAACGAGGGCGACTCGTCCGTGGAGAACTCCTTCGCCAGCTGCACCATCTCGTCGAGGACGACGGCGTCCGGGGTCTCGTCGACCCAGATCAGCTCGTAGGCACCGAGGCGCAGGATGTTGCGGTCGACGACCGGCATCCTGTCGAGCGTCCAGCCGACCGAGTACTGCGAGATCAGCTCGTCGATGCGCCGCGCGTGCTGCGCGTAGCCCTCGACGAGTTCCATCGTGTACTCGCTGACCGGGGGCTGGCGGGTGTCGGCCCGGGAGAGCCGGATCCAGTCCCCGAGGACCGTCTGGACATCGGCCCCGCGCTGGTCGCCTTCGAAGAGGATCTGGAAGGCACGCTTGCGGGCCGTGTTGCGGGCAGCCACGGTTAGCTGTTCACCCGGCCGAGGTAGTCGCTCGTGCGGGTGTCGACCTTGATCTTCTCACCGGTGGTGATGAAGAGCGGGACCTGGATCTGGTGCCCGGTCTCCAGCGTGGCCGGCTTGGTGCCGCCCGTGGAGCGGTCGCCCTGGACGCCGGGCTCGGTCTCCTGGACGACGAGCTCGACGGCGGCCGGCAGCTCGACGAAGAGCACCTCGCCCTCGTGCTGCGCGACCGTGGCGGTGAAGCCCTCGATCAGGAAGTTGGCGGCGTCGGCGACGGCCTTGCGGTCCACCATGAGCTGGTCGTAGGTCTCCATGTCCATGAAGACGAAGTACTCGCCGTCCATGTAGGAGAACTGCATGTCGCGCTTGTCGACAGTGGCCGTCTCGACCTTGACACCGGCGTTGAACGTCTTGTCGACGACCTTGCCGGAGAGCACGTTCTTGAGCTTGGTGCGCACGAAGGCAGGGCCCTTGCCGGGCTTGACGTGCTGGAACTCGACGACGGACCAGAGCTGGCCCCCGTCGAGCTTGAGCACCAGGCCGTTCTTGAGGTCGTTCGTGGAAGCCACGGTTGCGGAATCTCCTGGACTGACGTGGACGACCACGGGATGGACGCGACAGCTCGAAGCTAGAGCGCGAGCAGTTCCTTGGTCGTGATGGTGAGTAGCTCGGGTCCGCCGTCCGCCTCAGGGCGTACGACGAGCGTGTCATCGATCCGGACACCGCCCCGGCCCGGGAGGTGGACCCCCGGTTCGACGGTGACCGGCACGCAAGCGTCCAGTTTACCCATGGCCGCGGGGGCGAGCTGCGGGTCCTCGTCGATTTCGAGCCCGACACCGTGTCCGGTGAGCTCCGGAAGGCGGTCCGCGTAGCCCGCGGAGTCCAGTACCTGGCGTGCCGCGCGGTCCACGTCACGGTAGGCCGCGCCGGGTGCGAGGGCCTCGCGTCCAGCCCGCTGGGCTGCGAAGACGAGGTCGTAGAGCTCGATCTGCCAGTCGGCCGGCGAGGTCCCGATGACGAACGTGCGACCGATTTCACAGCGGTATCCGCGGTAGACGGCGCCGAGACAAACAGAGAGGAAGTCTCCTTCTTCCACGCGCCGATCGGTGGGCCGATGCCCCCGGCGGCCGGAGTGCGGCCCGGTGGCGACGGCGGTCGCGAACGCGGGCCCGTCGGCGCCGTGATCGACGAGCCGCCGTTCCAGTTCGAGGGCGAGATGCCTCTCCGTACGCCCGACGAGGATGGACTCCAGCAGCTCGCCCAGTGCCTGGTCGGTGATCTCGGCGGCGATCCGCAGACAGGCGATCTCCTCCTCGTCCTTGACCAGCCGGAGCTGCTCGACGGCGCCGCCGAGGTCGGTGAGGCGCAGCCGGGGCGCGACCGAGCCGATGGCCCTGTGCCGGGCCACGGTCAGGTGGTGCTCCTCGACGGCGAGGGAGTCGGCGCCCTGGGCGGCGGCGAGATCCGCGGCGGCGACCGCCGGGTCGCCGCCGGTCGCGGACAGGGCGTGCACGCGCAGGGCCTCGTCCGGACGGCCGCCCTCGGGGGCCCGGTCGTCCTCGGGCCCCGCCCACACGAGCAGGTCCTCACGCTTTCCCAGCAGCAGTACGGCTCCCTGCGGGGCCGCGCCCGCGAGATACCGCACATTGGCGGCACGGGAGACCAGCGCTCCCGCACTGCCGCCCGCGTGACACCGCTCCCGAAGCCGCGCTCTGCGCGCCGCGTACACCTCTGACATGCCCCGAGCGTAAGAGCGCGGCTGGAACCGCGCCGGTCGGAGAGGGCCGACCGGGCGGCGGGGGTCACCAGCGGGGGCGAGGAGGCTGGCCGCAGGTCTTTCGCCCCCGCCGCCCCTGCCCGTCCCGTCCTTCTGGGGCTCCGCCCCAGACCCCGCTCCTCAAACGCCGGAGGGGCTGATCTTCAGCCCGTCCGGCGTTTGAGGACGAGGCCGTTCAGGCCGACAGCGGGGGTCTGGGGGCGCAGCCCCCAGGGACGGGACGGGTAGGGGCGGCGGGGGCGATCACCCGTTCGGCCCACCCGGACCCGGCGACCGGCACTCGCTGTCCGGCAGGCACCCGCCCGGGGCCGGGCGTACCCTGCCCCGCTTCCCACCCGCACCGCCCGTCTACCACTTGGGCGGGCTGGCCAGCAGTCGCGCCAGGACCTCGTCCAGCACCCGTGCCGTCGCCGGTACGTCGAGCTGGGAGTTGTCGACGATCGGGAGCCCGGAGCCGTACCAGCCCGCCATCCTGCCGTGGATGCGGGCGACCTCCTCGTCCGGGAGGCGGCGGTTGCCGGAGCGCTCGGCGTTGCGCTCCAGGACGATCTCCAGGCCGGGCAGCAGCACGACCGGCAGCAGACCGGGCCCGACGTGCCGCTTCCAGCCACCGAGGCCGACGACCGGGCGGTCGGGGAAGACCGCGTCGTCGAGGATGCAGGAGATGCCGTTGGCCAGGAAGTTGCGCGCGGCGAAGCCGCAGGTGCGGCGGGCGAGACGATACTGCGCCTCGGAATGGTCGTTCCACCCCGACTGCGGGTCGGCGAAGCCCGAGCGGACCCATTCGCGTACGTCGTCGAGGCTGATGTGCGCGGTGGGCACCCGGCGATGGTCGGCCCAGTACTTCGCGACACTCGTCTTCCCGGCGCCCGCTGGGCCGATCAGCAGCACGGCGAGGGGCGCGGAGGCCGGGTCGACCGGTCCCGTGGCGGGCGGCGGGCCCGGTGTCGGGACGAAGTCGCCCTGCGGCAGCCGCACATGGCCGGTGGTGTCGGGCGCAGGCGGCACCGGGGCATGCTGAGGCACGGGAGCGTGCTGCGGGACGGGCGGATGCTGGGCCTGCGGACCCGGTCCCGAGGGGACTCCCCCGGTGTAGACCGGGGCCGGAGCCGGTGGCCGGCTCGGGGGTGCGGAACCCGGGTGTACGCCCGGGTGTTGCTGCCCCGCGTGCGGGGCGGCCGACGACCAGTCGGCGCCCGGTCCTTGCCCCGGCTGGTGGGGCGGCGGCAGCGGAGACCCCACTGCGTCCTGCATCCGGTGCCACTCCATCTCGTACAGGCGATCGGCGCTGGCCGACGGGGCACGGACCCCGCTCGCAACCGAACGGTACCGTCCCGGGCCGCCGTTTGGTGAACGGCCCGGAACGGCCCGAAGTGCCCGCCGCCACAGGCGAATCGGGCCAACCGCCCGAGTGGGGAGCTACTGCCCCACTTCGCCGTAGGCGGCGAGGAGGACGGCCGGGTCGGGTCCTTCCAGGACGGTCGGCTTGGCCAGCCCGTCGAGGACGATGAACCGCAGCAGGTCGCCCCGGGACTTCTTGTCGAGCTTCATCGTCTCCAGCAGCTTGGGCCACTGGTCGTAGCGGTAGTGCAGCGGCAGGCCCACGGACTCCAGGACCGTGCGGTGCCGGTCGGCCGTGGCGTCGTCCAACCTGCCCGCGAGGCGGCCCAGTTCGGCCGCGAAGTGCATACCGACGGAGACGGCCGCGCCGTGCCGCCACTGGTAGCGCTCGTTCTTCTCGATGGCGTGCGCGAGCGTGTGACCGTAGTTCAGGATCTCGCGCAGGCCCGACTCCTTGAGGTCCGAGGAGACGACCTCCGCCTTCACCTTGATCGACCGCTCGATCAGCTCGGCGGTGTGCGGACCGGCCGGGGTGCGGGCGGCCTGCGGGTCGGACTCGATCAGCTCAAGGATCACCGGGTCGGCGATGAAGCCGGCCTTGATGATCTCCGCGAGCCCCGACACGTAGTCGTTGACCGGGAGGGAGTCCAGCGCCGCCAGGTCGCAGAGCACACCGGCGGGCGGGTGGAAGGAGCCGACGAGGTTCTTGCCCTCGGCGGTGTTGATGCCGGTCTTGCCGCCGACCGCCGCGTCCACCATCGCCAGTACCGTCGTCGGGATCGCGATCCAGCGCACTCCGCGCAGCCAGGTCGCGGCCACGAAGCCGGCCAGGTCGGTGGTCGCCCCGCCGCCGACGCCGACGACGACGTCGGTGCGGGTGAAGTTGGACTGTCCGAGCGCCTTCCAGCAGTAGGCGGCCACCTCTGCGGTCTTGGCCTCCTCCGCGTTCGGCACCTGGATGGCGACCGTCTCGAAGCCCTGGCCCGCCAGGTCGGCGCGCAGCGCCTCACCCGTCTCGGCGAGCGCCTCGGGGTGGATCACCGCGACCCGCTTCGTCCTGGGCCCGATCAGCCCGCCCAGCTCCTCCAGGAGCTGGCGGCCGATCAGGACCTCGTACGGGTCGCTGCCCGCCGTGCCTCCGACCTGGATCCGCGTCACTGCCTCGCTACTCATGCTGACTTCAACTCCAGTGCGTCCAGGACGGCTTGGGTGACCTCTTCGGGCGTACGGCCATCGGTGGCGACGACCGCGTCGGCGACCTCCGTGTACAGGTGGCGACGGGCTTCCATCAGCTCCCGCCACTGCCGGCGCGGGTTGACCGCCAGCAGGGGGCGGGCCGCGTTCAGGCCGGTGCGCTGGACGGCTTCCTCGACGTCCATCGACAGGTACACGACCCGGTGCCCGGCCAGCAGCTCGCGGGTGTCCTCGTCGAGGATCGAGCCGCCGCCGAGGGCGAGGACGCCGTCGTGCTCGGCCAGCGCCCGCTGGACGGCCTGCTTCTCGACGGCCCGGAAGGCCGGCTCGCCCTCGTCGACGAAGATGTCGGCGATCGTGCGGCCCTGCTCCGCGACGATGTCGTCGTCCGTGTCCCGGTACGCGCAGTCGAGCCGCCCGGCCAGCAGCCGCCCGACGGTGGACTTGCCGACACCCATGGGCCCGACCAGTACGATCTGCACCGCGCTCACCGGACGATCAGGTGTTCGAGGTAGGACTCCACGTTGCGGCGCGTCTCGGGCACGCTGTCCCCGCCGAACTTCTCCACGACCGCGTCGGCCAGCACGAGGGCCACCATCGCCTCGGCGACGATCCCGGCTGCCGGGACCGCACACACGTCGGAACGCTGGTGGTGGGCCTGCGTGGCCTCACCGGTGACCACGTCGACGGTCTGCAGGGCGCGCGGCACGGTCGCGATCGGCTTCATCGCCGCCCGTACGCGCAGCAGCTCACCCGTGGACAGGCCGCCCTCCGTGCCACCGGACCGGCCGGTCGCACGCCGGATGCCGTCGTCGGTGGGGACGATCTCGTCGTGCGCCTTCGA
The DNA here is from genome assembly GCF_036227485.1 of Streptomyces sp. NBC_01451. Classification (NCBI taxonomy): domain Bacteria; kingdom Bacillati; phylum Actinomycetota; class Actinomycetes; order Kitasatosporales; family Streptomycetaceae; genus Streptomyces; species Streptomyces sp. NBC_01451. Next base: position 8,163,021 of record NZ_CP109479.1, on the reverse strand, counting down.
GCCCGGCACGCGCGCGAGGTCGAACCCGTCACCGACCTCGACGCCCTTGATGGCCTGGATGCCCATCAGCGCGCCGGCCAGCCGCGCGTCGAGGCGCCGGTCCCAGTGCACGTGCGAGCCCAGGCCCACGGGCACGCCGTACGCCAGCACCTCGACCACACCACCGAGGGTGTCGCCGTCCTTGTGGGCCTGGTCGATCTCCGCGACCATCGCCTTCGACGCGTCGGCGTCCAGGCAGCGCACCGGGTCGGCGTCCAGCCTCTCGACATCGGAGGGCTTGGGGTAGACGCCGTACGGGGCCTTCGCCGCCGCCAGTTCGACGACGTGCGAGACGATCTCGATCCCGGCCGCCGCCTTCAGGAACGACCGGGCGACCGCGCCCAGCGCCACCCGGGCCGCCGTCTCACGCGCGGAGGCACGCTCCAGGATCGGACGGGCCTCGTCGAAGCCGTACTTCTGCATGCCCGCGAGGTCGGCGTGACCGGGACGGGGGCGGGTCAGCGGCGCGTTGCGGGCGAGCCCGGCCAGGATCTCCGGATCCACCGGGTCGGCCGACATCACCTGCTCCCACTTCGGCCACTCGGTGTTGCCGACCATCACCGCGACCGGCGACCCCATCGACAGACCGTGCCGCACACCGCCGAGGAAGGTGATCTCGTCCTGCTCGAACTTCATCCGGGCACCGCGCCCATAACCGAGCCGCCGCCTCGCCAGGTGGTCCGCCACCAGCTCCGTGGTGATCGGCACGCCGGCGGGAAGACCCTCCAACGTCGCGACAAGAGCGGGACCGTGGGACTCCCCCGCGGTCAACCAGCGCAACCTGCTCAACGGTGCTCCTCATACTCGCGCCCTGGTACTGCCCTGCGTACGCGCGTCCTCGCGTACGGCGACGGCGTGACCGGGTGCGCGGCCCTGGCCCGCCACCTCCCGATCCTCCCACGTCCGGGCCGAATGCCTGATCGGCGGTCCAGCAAGCGGACGCGGCGCCGTGTCGGGTCAGCGGTCGGCGAGTGCCTTCTCGCCCGCCCTGCGCATGGCACCCAGCGGGCCCGGGACGAGCCCGGTCATCTGTTCCACCTGAAGCACCGCCTGGTGCACCAGCAGGTCGAGTCCGCTCACGACCGCCCCGCCGTACGCCGACCAGCGGGCCGCCAGATCGGTCGGCCAGGGGTGGTAGAGCACGTCGAAGAGGGTCGCGGGCCGTTCCGGGACCGCACGGGACAGCTCGTCCGTGGCCCCGGCCGGAGTGGTGGCGATCACCAGCGGCGCGTGCAGCGCCCGTGCCGCGTCCGCCCAGTCCGCCGTACGGACCTCGACGTCGAGGCGCTCGCCCCACTGCCGCATCTCGGCTCCCCGGGCCTCGCTGCGGACGTACACGACGACCTCGCCCGTACAGATCCGGGCCAGCGCGGCGAGCGCCGAGGATGCGGTGGCGCCGGCGCCGAGGATCGCGGCGGAGCCGACCTCCTCGATGCCGTGCTCGCGCAGGGCGCCCACGATCCCGGGGATGTCGGTGTTGTCCCCGACGCACCGCCCGTCCGCGCCGAACACCACGGTGTTGACGGCCTCGACCGACGCTGCCGTCTCGCTGACCTCGTCGAGCAGCGGTATGACAGCCCGCTTCAGCGGCATGGTGAGCGACAGCCCCGCCCACTCGGCCCCGAGCCCTCCCAGGAACTCCGGCAGCCCCGCCTCGTCGACCTCGAAACGGTCGTACGTCCAGTCCCTGAGCCCCAGTTCCTCGTACGCCGCGCGGTGCAGCGCCGGCGAGAGGGAGTGGGCGATGGGGGAACCGAGCACCGCGGCCCGGCGGGCGTCAGCTGCCCGTTCTCGCATCGAACTTGTCCTTGAGCTTGAGGAATTCATCGTGCGTCTTGGCGAATTCGGTCTTGCTCACACCGTCGGTCGCCACGAAGTAGTACCAGCCGTCGTCGGTCGGATCCAGCGTCGCCTTCATCGCCACATCTCCCGGGTTTCCGATCGGACCGGGCGGCAGACCCTTGTTGGTGTACGTGTTGTACGGGTCCTTGTTGCTGTTGATCTCCGACTCACTGATTTCGATGTTGCTCTCGTTCTTCACGTAGTTGAAGGTCGAGTCGAACTGCAGGAAGCCGTAGGTCTCGGGGTTCGAGTAATCGAGACGGTTGTAGACCACTTCCGCCATCTTGCGGTAGTCGTCGATGGTCTTGCCCTCGGCCTGGACGAGGCTCGCGACCGTGAGAACCTGTAGCGGGCTGTCGAGTTTGAGCTCCTTGGCCTTGGCTTCGAGGTCAAGCGCGTCGTACTTCGCGCTGGCCTGCGTGACCATGTCCTTAAGGAGTTCTGCGGGCTTCATGCCCTTGGCGGCCGGATAGGTCGCCGGGTAAAGGAAACCTTCCAGCGGGTCCTTGATTTCCTTGTTGTCGTTCGCCCAGTCCGGAAGTCCGAGGCTTTTGTATTCCGCCTTGGCAACCTTCGCGGTAGTGCCCTTGGAAAGCCCGAGATGCTTGTCGATCTCCTCGTAGACCTGGACGTTCCGCTGCCCTGGCTTTACGATCATATTGTTCTGGCTCTTGGGATCGAGCATCAACGTGACGGCGCTCTTGGCGGACATCTCCTTGTTCAGGACATAGACGCCGGCCTGGATCTTCTTCCCGTCGGGGTTCTCCGACTGCGCGGCCACGAAGGCGTCGACACTCTTGACGACACCTTTCGCCTTCAGCGCCTGGGCGATTTCGTAACCGCCCGCACCCTTGGGGATCTCGACCGTCACGGTCGCGCTCGTGCCGTCACCCGCGTAGTCGGGAGCCGCGCCGAAACGGTTCTGGTAGAACTGGTATCCGAAATAGCCGATTCCGGCGATGCCGCCGCCGAACACCAGGACGACCACAAGGCAGGCGGTTCCGTTGCGGCTCTTCTTGGTCTTGCCGCCTTTTCCGCTCTTGCCGCCCTTGTCGCCGTCCCGGCCCTTCCGGTTGCCGCGGCCCCGACGCCCCTCGGCCTCGTCCTCCGCGTCGTCGCCATCGTCACCACCCGCGAAGAAGGCATGCTCGCCCTGGTCGGGACCGGGGTCCCAGCCGGACTGCGGTTCCGGTTCCGACCGAGGCTCGGATTCGGGTTCCGGCTCGGCACGGCGCCTGGCCGGCGGCTCCGGCGGCGGGTAGGCGTCGGGCGTGCCGTAGTAGTCGGGCTGCTCACCGCCGTACGCGGCGGCCTGCTGGGCGTACGGGTCCGTGGGGTCGGCGACGTACGGGACCTGTGCCTGCTGACCGGCGTCCCAGCCACCGTTCGCGTACTGCTGCTGGCCCTGATCGCCGTACTGCTGCTGGTGGGCCTGGTCACCGTACTGCTGGTACTGCTGAGGCTGGGGCTGCTGCTGGTACTGCTGCGGGTACTGCTGCTGCGCCTGACCGTAGGCGGCCTGCTGGCCGTCGGTGCCCCAGTCGCCGTACTGCTGCTGCGGCTGCTGCGGGTAGTGCTGCGGCTGGCCGCCGTAGGAGGACTGGTCGGCCTGGGCCTGCTGTCCTTCCCATCCGCCGTCCCCGTACAACGGGTCCTCCGGATGCCACGGTTCGGAGCCTGGGCCCCGGCCATACTCAGTCATCAATCCCCTAGAGCCGCGAGGCGGCCGATCACGCGGCCCCCACATCGCCGCTACCGTTCCGCCTCTTACTGTGCGGCTACTGTTCGAACAGAGCCACAATCGCGCGGAACGTTACCGTATCGCGATCAGATGACCACTTCGACGCCCTCGCCGGGTGCTTTACCTGACACCCGTTCGGATTCCAGGGCCTGCTGCAGGATGATCACGGCTGCGGCCTGGTCGATGACCGATCTGCCCTTTTTCGATTTCACGCCCGAGGCACGCAGTCCCTGACTGGCCGTCACCGTCGTCATGCGCTCGTCCACCAGACGGACCGGGACCGGCGTGATCAGGCGGGCGAGCTGCTGGGCGAAGCCGCGGACCTTGACGGCGGCGGGGCCCTCGCTCCCCTTCAGGGAGCGAGGGAGGCCGACGACGACCTCGATGGGTTCGTACTCGTCGACGAGTTGCTTCAACCTGCGCTGAGCTGCGGGAACGTCCCGTCCCGGGACCGTCTCCACCGGAGTGGCGAGGATCCCGTCGGGGTCGCACGAGGCGACCCCGATCCGGGCGTCCCCGACGTCGATCGCGAGTCGACGACCGCGGCGCATCGTGTTGTCGTCGCCGCTCACTTGGCCGTTTCCGCCACAAGGCGCTCGACGGCGTCGACGGCATCGCCGATGGCGGCCGGGTTCTGGCCACCGCCCTGGGCGACGTCCGGCTTGCCGCCACCGCCGCCACCGAGGGTCTTGGCGGCCGTACGAACCAGGTCACCCGCCTTGAGACCACGCTCGCGGGCGGCCTCGTTGGTGGCGATGACCGTCAGCGGCTTGCCGTTGGCCGTGGTGAAGAGGGCGACGACGGCAGCCCGGCCGCCCTGGATGCGCCCCCGCACGTCGAGGACCAGCTTGCGCAGGTCGTCGGCGCTCGTGCCGTCCGGGACCTGGCCCGTGACGAGGGCGACCCCGTTGACGTCCTTGGCGCCCTGGGCGAGACCGGCGGCGGCCTGGAGCACCTTCTCGGCGCGGAACTTCTCGATCTCCTTCTCGGCGTCCTTCAGCTTGCCGAGCATGGCGGAGACCTTCTCCGGAAGCTCCTCCGGGCGGCCCTTGACCAGCTCCTGGAGCTGGGCGACGACCGTGTGCTCCCGGGCCAGGAAGTTGTAGGCGTCCACGCCCACCAGGGCCTCGATACGCCGCACGCCGGAGCCGATGGACGACTCGCCGAGGAGCTTGACCAGGCCGAGCTGCGAGGTGTTGTGGACGTGCGTGCCGCCGCACAGCTCCTTGGAGAAGTCGCCGATCGTCACGACGCGCACGCGCTCGCCGTACTTCTCGCCGAACTCGGCGATGGCGCCCTGCTTCTTGGCCTCGTCGAGGCTGAGGATCTCGGCGTGCACGTCGAGGTCTCGGGCGAGCACCTCGTTGATCTGCTGCTCGACGTCGGTCATCACGGCCGTCGGGACGGCGGACGGCGAACCGAAGTCGAAGCGGAAGCGGCCGGGCTGGTTCTCGGAACCGGCCTGGGCGGCCGTCGGTCCGAGGGCGTCGCGCAGGGCCTGGTGGGTGAGGTGGGTGGCCGAGTGGGCGCGGGCGATGGCCGTGCGGCGGCGCACGTCGATGGCGGCCTGGGCCTTGGCACCGACGGTCACCTCGCCGACCTGGACGACGCCCTTGTGGACATACACCCCGGGCACCGGCTTCTGGCAGTCGCGGACCTCGATGACGGCACCGGTGTCGATCCTGATGCGGCCGGTGTCGCCGATCTGGCCGCCGCCCTCGGCGTAGAACGGGGTGCGGTCGAGGACGATCTCGACCTCGTCGCCCTCGCTGGCGGCCGGGGAGGAGACACCGTCGACGAGGATGCCGACGACCGTCGACTCTCCCTCGGTACGGTCGTATCCGACGAACTCGGTCTCACCGGCGGCGTCGGCGATCTCGCGGTAGGCGCCCATGTCGGCGTGGCCGGTCTTCTTGGCCTTGGCGTCGGCCTTGGCGCGGTCCCGCTGCTCCTTCATCAGGCGCCGGAAGCCGTCCTCGTCCACGGAAAGGCCCTGTTCGGCGGCCATTTCGAGGGTGAGGTCGATCGGGAAGCCCCAGGTGTCGTGGAGCAGGAAGGCCTTGTCGCCGGAGAGGACCTTGCCACCGCCGGCCTTGGTCTCCGTGACGGCGGTGTCGAGGATGTTGGTGCCGCCCTTGAGGGCCTTGAGGAAGGCGGCCTCCTCGGCGAGGGCCACGGTCTCGATGCGCTTGCGGTCGGTGACGAGCTCCGGGTACTGCTGGCCCATCGTCTTGATGACGACGTCGACGAGGTCGGCGACGACCGGTCCGGAGGCGCCCATCAGGCGCATGTTGCGGATGGCGCGGCGCATGATGCGGCGCAGCACGTAGCCGCGCCCCTCGTTGCCGGGCGTGACGCCGTCGCCGATGAGCATGACGGACGTACGGATGTGGTCGGCGACCACGCGCATGGAGACGTCGGTGTCGTGCTTCTCGCCGTAGCGCACACCGGTCAGCTCGGTGGCCTTGTCCATGACGACGCGCAGGGTGTCGGTCTCGTACATGTTCTGTACGCCCTGGAGGATCATGGCGAGTCGTTCGAGGCCGAGACCGGTGTCGATGTTCTGCGACGGGAGGTCCCCGAGGATCGGGAAGTCCTCCTTGCCGTCGCCGGCGCCACGCTCGTACTGCATGAAGACCAGGTTCCAGATCTCCACGTACCGCTCGTCGTTGACGGCCGGGCCGCCCTCGACGCCGAACTCGGGGCCACGGTCGTAGTTGATCTCGGAGCAGGGTCCGCACGGTCCGGGGACGCCCATGGACCAGAAGTTGTCCTTCTTGCCCAGGCGCTGGATGCGCTCGGCCGGGACGCCGATCTGCTCGCGCCAGATCTGCTCGGCCTCGTCGTCGTCGAGGTAGACGGTGATCCAGAGCTTCTCGGGCTCAAGGCCGTAGCCACCGTCGGCGACGGAGTTGGTGAGCAGCTCCCAGGCGTACTTGATGGCTCCTTCCTTGAAGTAGTCCCCGAAGGAGAAGTTGCCGCACATCTGGAAGAACGTGCCGTGCCGGGTGGTCTTGCCGACCTCTTCGATGTCGGGCGTACGCACGCACTTCTGCACGCTGGTGGCGCGCGGGGCGGGCGGCTTCGTCTCACCGAGGAAGTAGGGCTTGAAGGGGACCATGCCCGCGTTGACCAGGAGAAGAGTCGGGTCGTCCGCGATGAGCGACGCCGAAGGGACGACGGTGTGACCGCGCTCCTCGAAGAAGCTCAGCCAGCGGCGACGAATTTCAGCCGACTCCATCAGTGGTCCTCATTCCGGTTGTACGGGTGCGTGTTGTCCAGCATCCCGTAGTGCTTCTCATCGTGCTTCAGGTTTTCCGGCCCGCGGTCGAGGGCGGCGAGCCGACGCTGCGGGGGCAGCGCGTGGCCCGGGGGTTCGGCGATACCGAGGGCCTCGCCCAGCTCTGCCTCGCGCTGGATCATCCCGGCCCGTACGTCGAGGGCGAAGTCCCTGACCCGGTGGCCGGCCTCGATCGCCTTGTTGGCGGCCTGCGCGGCCAGGTGCTCGGGGGTCAGCTGCCGGAGTTTGCGGTTGACCTTGGTGGTGGCCCACACACCGGCCGCGGCGCCCGCGGTGAACCAGAACGTACGGCGGAACATGCGAGGTTCAGCCCTTCTGCCTGCGGCGCTTTCGGCCCGTCGGGGCCGGTACGGTGCGGCCGACGACGACGGTGCGCCGGGCCCGCTCGGGCTCGGGCGCCTCGCCGGCCCTGGTACGGCTCATCGCCTGGCGTACGCCGTATCCGAACGCGGCGACCTTGACGAGGGGGCCGCCGAAGGTCGAGGCGACGGTGGACGACAGCGCCGATGCGTTGGAGGTGACCTCCTGGACGTCGGTGGCGATGGCGTCGACCCGGTCGATCTGCGTCTGTGCGGAGCGCACGGCCTGGGAGGCGTCGGCCAGCAGCGGCACCGCCTGATCCGTCACCTCCGCGACCAGCTTGGTGGTCGCCCTGAGCGTCTGGGCCAGCCTCACCAGCGCCACGGCGAGGAAGGAGACCAGGATCGCCCAGAAGACGGCCACCAGGATCCCGGCAACCTCTCCACCGGTCACACCGCACCGCTCTCTGCGCTCGTAGATCGACTGTGTTCTGGGGGTACTTCACTTGGGTTCCGGACACTTCGAAAGTCGCCCCCGACCCTATCGCGCCTGAGGTGCCTCTCCGTACCCGGACGGGCCCTGCCGGTACGGCGGTCGTACGCGGGCGGGGCCGTACGCGAAAGCCCGCCGCTCCCCCACCGGTGAGGGCGGGGGAACGACGGGCCGAGGCGTGAAGCCGGTGATGCCTGGTGCTGCGACCGCTGGATCAGCGGGCGTAGTACTCGACGACGAGCTGCTCGTCGCAGATCACCGGGATCTCCTTGCGGTTCGGCTCGCGGTCCAGGCGGAAGGCCAGGGCGCCGAGGTTCACCTGCAGGTAGCGCGGGGTCTCGCCGTCGGGGGCGAAGCCACCGGCGCGGGAGACCTCGAACAGGGTCTTGCTGCGGCTGCGCTCGCGGACCATCACGACGTCGTCGGGACGGACACGGAACGACGGCTTGTCGACCTTCTGGCCGTTGACCTCGATGTGGCCGTGGACGACCATCTGGCGGGCCTGGTAGATCGTGCGGGCGATGCCCGAACGCAGAACCAGGGCGTCGAGACGACGCTCCAGCTCGATGACCAGGGCCTCACCGGTCTTGCCCTGCGTCTTCGCGGCACGCTCGTAGGCGCGGACGAGCTGACGCTCGGACACGTCGTACTGCGCGCGCAGACGCTGCTTCTCCAGCAGACGGACCTTGTAGTCCGAGTTCTGCTTGCGGCCACGACCGTGCTCACCCGGCGGGTAGGGGCGGGCCTCGAAGTACTTGACGGCCTTCGGGGTCAGCGCGATGCCCAGGGCACGCGACTTCTTGACCTTGGGGCGGGACTGGTTCGCCACTCTTTTTCCTTTTCCTTTTCGGCTGCCTCAGGGTTACGGGAGGTCGCATCCGCAGCCGGGGATTCCCGGCAGGTCCGCGAGGGACTCGCCAGGCAGCCGTTCCCCTGTGCTGGGCACATACGTGCAGCACACGAACGGCCCACCGACCGTTCCCGGAACCCCGGGTGGTGGTGGGCTGCCCGCGACACCTACGAAGGTGCGCGACGCTCCTGGATCAGAAGATCCGGCTGATTGTCCCGCCTGAGGCGCCGACCGGAGCCGGACACGGGACGCAGCACTGCGCAGGATTCTACAGCGTGCTCAGGACCGCTTGCGACCGAGGTGTCTCCGGGTCCACTCGACCGCGTCCGCGTACCTGGCCTCGGCTCCGTGCCGGGTCGGTTCGTAGTACGTACGGTCCTTGAGCTCCTCCGGCGCGTACTGCTGTTCGGCGATGCCTTCCGGCAGGTCGTGCGGGTACACGTACCCCTGCGCGTGGCCGAGTTTGGCGGCGCCCTTGTAGTGCCCGTCGCGCAGGTGCATCGGCACGGGTCCCGCGTGGCCCTTGCGCACGTCCTCCATGGCGGCGCCGATCGCCATGGTCGCCGCGTTGGACTTGGGGGCCAGGGCGAGGGCGATGGTGGCGTGGCTGAGGGTGAGCGCGGCCTCCGGGAAGCCGATCATGGCGACGGCCTGCGCGGCGGCGACGGCTATCGGCAGGGCGTTCGGATCGGCGAGGCCGATGTCCTCGCTGGCGGAGATCATCAGGCGGCGGGCGATGAACCGGGGGTCCTCGCCGGCCTCGATCATGCGGGCGAGGTAGTGCAGGGCCGCGTCGACGTCGGAGCCCCGGATGGACTTGATGAGGGCGCTGGCGACGTCGTAGTGCTGGTCGCCGTCACGGTCGTACTTCACGGCCGCCCGGTCGACGGTCTCCTCCAGGGTCTGGAGGGTGATGTCCGCGTCGCCCTTGTCGAGCGCGGCTCCGGCGGCCGCCTCCAGGGCTGTCAGGGCCCGGCGGGCGTCTCCGCCGGCGATGCGCAGCAGGTGTTCCTCGGCGTCCGCGGGCAGGGTGACGGCACTCTTGAGGCCGCGCTCGTCGGCGACCGCGCGGCGCAGCAGGGCGCGCAGGTCGTCGTCCGTGAGGGGTTCGAGGGTGAGGAGGAGGGAGCGGGAGAGAAGGGGCGAGATCACCGAGAAGTACGGGTTCTCGGTGGTCGCCGCGATGAGGGTCACCCAGCGGTTCTCGACGGCGGGAAGCAGGGAGTCCTGCTGGGCCTTGCTGAAGCGGTGGATCTCGTCGAGGAAGAGGACGGTCTCCTTGCCGAAGCCGCCGGTGGCGCGGCGGGCCCCGTCGATGACCGCGCGGACCTCCTTGACGCCCGCGGTGATCGCCGACAGTTCGACGAAGCGCTTGTCGGTGGCCTTCGACACGACGTACGCCAGAGTCGTCTTGCCGGTGCCGGGCGGTCCCCAGAGGATCACGGACGAGGGTCCGGCCGGTCCGCCCTCGCTCTCGCCGACGAGACGGCGCAGCGGCGACCCCGGCTTCAGCAGATGCTGCTGGCCCACGACCTCGTCGAGGACACGCGGGCGCATCCGCACGGCCAGGGGACTTCCGGACGGGTCCTTCTCCTGGCGTGCTTCCGCTGCGGCGGTGAACAGGTCGGGCTCCACGTCGGAAACCCTATGTCACGCCACTGACAATGCCTGCGGGCCCTGTCAGCTGGTCCAGAAGTCCCACCAGCGGGTCAGGATCAGCATCCCGATGATGCCGATGTGCAGGACCGGCACGACCCAGGTGAACTCGCCGAAGAAGCTCCTGAGCCACTTCGGCGCGGGGATGAAGCCGTTCCTCACGTTGAACGAGGTCACGTACCAGAACATGATGATCGTCGCGACCCAGGCGAGGGAGCACCACAGGCACAGCGCGTTGATCCGGTACAGGGACTGGAACTGGAGCCAGGTGCAGAATCCGACGCCGAAGAGGGTGCCCGCGTTGAAGGTGAGCCAGTACCAGCGCGGGTAGCGGGCCCGGCCGAGCAGGCTCATGCCGACGCAGATGACGATGCCATAGGCGACGAGGCCGAGCATCGGGTTGGGGAACCCGAAGGCGGCGGCCTGCTTGCTCTCCATCACGCTGCCGCAGGACACCACGGGGTTGAGGCTGCAGCCGGGCGTGAACGTCGTGCCCGCGACCTTGGCTTCCAGCAGCTTGAACTTGTCGATCGTGATGACCCATGCCGCGAGCAGTCCGGCCGCGCCGGTGAGCAACAGCATCACGGCGAACGCACGGCTTCCGCCCACGGAGCGCGCGGCCTCGGCGGGGGGCTCGGGCTGGTCGGTGGAGACGCCGTCCTTCAGCACTGTCGTCTTGGTCATCACGCCGTTCCGTTGCTTCGAGAGGGGGGCTGGCGGGCACGGTCATTGTGCCGCACGCGGGCGCGTGTCCACCGTTCGGTGGACATAAGAAGGCACGCGCGGTCGGTCCCGGAGGGCCGGCTTCGGGGCGAGACCCGAGGGCATGACAACGCACACGAAGGAGCTCGCGCCGGGAGTACGGGGACCGCGCAAGCCGCACGGGGACGTGACCGCGCGGTGGACGGCGTCGGTCCCGGCATCCACCGGGGCGAGGTGTCCGGCCTGCTGGGGCCGGATGACGCGGGCGGGAGGGCCGCCGTGAAACCCCTCCGGGGCAACCGGGTCCCGGGACGGGGGCGAGGTGCCCGTGCTCGGCGTGGATCCGGCGAGCGGCACACGCGCGTGCCGCTCATGTGTCGGATTCGTCCGGCAGGACGAATCCACGGCCGCCGAGTTGACGGCGTGCGAAACCCGCACGCCGTTTCGCCCACTGCCGCCCGGGGCCACGGGACCCGGAGGAGACGGTCGGGGAGCGGACGGCGAAGGCGTGCCTGCGGCACGGCCTGCCGGACGGGGCGGCACGGGCCCGTCCGGCGTTCAGCCCGTCCGGCGTTTGAGGACGAGGCCCCTTCAGGGCCGGAGCCGGGTCCGGGGCTGCGCCCCCGGACGGATGGGACGGGTAGGGGCGGCGAGGGCGGGAGAACCCCGGCGCCTCAGCCCAGCCTCGACTCCAGTTCCGCCACGATCTCGTTCACGCCGACCGCCGTCTGCTCCCCGGACTCCATGTCCTTCAGCTGAACCACGCCCTCCGCGAGGTCCCGCTCACCGGCGACGATCGTGTAACGCGCCCCACTGCGGTTCGCGTTCTTCATCGCGCCCTTGAGCCCTTTCGCACCGTACGAGAAGTCCGCCGCGACCCCCACCCTGCGCAGCTCCGTGACCTTCGCGAACAGCACCCGGCGAGCCTCCTCGCCCAGCGGCACCGCGAACACGCTTGTCGCGGAGGGGAGTTCGAGCTCGACCCCCTCCGCCTCAAGCGCCAGCACCGTACGGTCGACGCCCAGCGCCCAGCCCACCGACGGCAGCGCGGGACCGCCGAGCATCTCGGACAGGCCGTCGTAGCGCCCGCCGCCGCCCACCGCGGACTGCGAGCCCAGTCCGTCGTGGACGAACTCGAAGGTCGTCCGGGTGTAGTAGTCGAGGCCGCGGACCAGCTTCGGGTCGTCCTCGAAGGCGACGCCCGCCTCGGTGATCAGCTCGCGGACCTCCTCGTGGTACGCCTTGCAGGCGTCGCAGAGGTAGTCCCGCAGCAGGGGCGCTCCCACCAGCTGCTTCTGGACGTCGTCCCGCTTGTCGTCCAGCACCCGCAGCGGGTTGATGTCGGCCCGGCGCAGCGTCTCCTCGTCCAGGTCGAGGCCCCGGAGGAAGTCCTGCAGTGCCGCCCGGTAGACCGGCCGGCACTCCTTGTCGCCCAGCGAGTTGAGCAGGATGCGGAAGTTCCTGAGGCCCAGCGTGCGGTACGCCTGGTCCGCCAGGATGATCAGCTCGGCGTCCAGCGCCGGATCCTCCGCGCCGATCGCCTCGGCGCCCACCTGCGAGAAGTGACGGTAACGGCCCTTCTGGGGACGCTCGTAGCGGTAGTACGAGCCCGAGTACCAGAGCTTGACGGGGAGGTTGCCCAGCTTGTGGAGGTTGGCCTCCAGCGCCGCGCGCAGGACCGACGCCGTGCCCTCGGGGCGCAGGGCCAGCCTGTCGCCGCCCTTGGTCTCGAAGGCGTACATCTCCTTCGTCACGATGTCCGTCGACTCACCGACGCCCCGGGCGAACAGCTCGACGTTCTCGAAGCCGGGCGTCTCGATGTAGCCGTAGCCGGAGTTGCGCAGCGGGGCCGCGATGGCTTCCCGCACCGCCAGGAACTTCGCGCTCTCCGGCGGGATCAGGTCGTAGGTGCCCTTGGGGGCCTTGAAGGTGCTCACGGGAGGTATCTCGTCACATTCCTCGTCGGTGAGGGGGGTTCGATCCCTCGCCGCGATCTTGAAGGCCGGCCGCCACCTGCCGCAGGTACGGGTTGGTGGCGCGCTCCTGGCCGATGGTCGTCTGGGCGCCGTGGCCGGACAGCACCACGGTCGAGTCGTCGAGCGGCAGGCACACCCGTGCCAGCGAGTCGAGCATCTCGGCCATGTCACCGCCGGGCAGGTCGGTGCGTCCGATGGAGCCGGCGAAGAGCAGGTCGCCCGAGAAGAACACGGACGGGATGTCCGTGGTCTCGGGCATCCTGAACGTCACCGACCCCTTGGTATGGCCCGGCGCGTGCGCCACGCTCAGTTCCAGTCCCGCCAGTTCCAGCCGCGCGCCGTCCGTGAGCTCCTTGACGTCGTCCGGTTCGCCGATGGTCAACTCGCCCAGCAGCGGCATCCCGATGGAACGGCCGAGGGCCTTCTCCGGGTCGCTCATCATGTAGCGGTCGTCGGGGTGGATCCACGCCGGGACACCGTGCGCGCCGCACACCGGGACGACCGAGGCCACATGATCGAGGTGGCCATGGGTGAGGACGACCGCGACGGGCTTGAGCCGATGCTTCCTCAGCGTCTCCTCGACTCCCTCGGCGGCCTGGTGGCCCGGGTCGATGATCACGCACTCCTCACCGGCGCCGGGGGCGACGAGATAACAGTTCGTCCCCCAGGCGCCGGCCGGGAACCCGGCAATGAGCACGATCGTCCTTCGATTTGTGGCGTACGTGGTCGTACGGGGCGGATGGCAGTGACGCAGAGCCTACCGGCGCTGCCGTTTCCTCAGCGAACCCATATACGGTACGGGGCACACGCAGGCGATCGGCACACAAGACGCACGCGCCCCAGTTGACGTACGAGACGCATGAGGAGAGAACCCGGTGGTCACCCAGGAGCAGCGGCGGCGTCAGCTCGCCCGGGAGAAGTTCTTGCGGCAGCAGCAGCGGCGTACTGCCGCGCGGCGCAAGGCGAACGTGCGCAACTCGGTGATCGCGTCGGTCCTCGGCGTGATCGTCGTGGGCAGCGTGGTGTCGTATGCGACCGGGGTCTTCAAGAACGACGACAGCAAGTCGAACGCGAGCGCGGAGGTCACTCCGAGCGCATCGCCGAGCAAGGCCCCGGACCCCTGCGAGAAGGCGGCGGCGGGGGCGGTGAAGTCGCTGAGCTGGAAGAAGGAGCCGGCGATGACCATCGACAAGTCGGCCAAGTACGAAATGAAGCTCGCGACGACCTGCGGCGACATCGACATCGCCCTGAAGACGTCCGCGGCCCCGCACACGGTGAACTCGTTCAACTTCCTGGCGAGCGAGGGCTACCTCGACCACACCAAGTGCCACCGGCTCACCACCAACGGCATCTACGTGCTGCAGTGCGGTGACCCCAAGGGCACCGGCATGGGCGGCCCCGGCTACACCATTCCGGACGAGAACCTGAAGGACAAATCCCTCAAGAACAACATCTACCCGGCGGGCACGATCGCCATGGCCAACACCGGCCAGGCGCACACCGGCGGCAGCCAGTTCTTCCTGGTCTACCAGGACAGCCAGCTTCCGCCCAGCTACACACCGTTCGGCACGATTTCCGCGTCGGGCATGAAGGTCCTGAAGAAGATCGCCGCGGCCGGTGAGGCCACGGGACAGGGCGACGGCGCACCGAATGCGACCGTTGTGATCAACAAGGCGACCGTAACGAAATCCTGACCGCCAACTGCGAAACTTCGGTCGCGCGGGATGCGGACAGCATCCCTGCCGGTCGCCTATGTTGGCCGTGACGAAACTGTGGACGATGCCCGGGGGTGCAGAGCCCTCCGCAGGCATCATGTGGAGGAGGCGCTGTGAGCAGCGACCCGTGGGGCCGCGTCGACGAGACGGGGACCGTGTACGTGCGTACTGCCGACGGTGAGCAGGTCGTCGGTTCCTGGCAGGCCGGCTCCCCAGAGGAGGCGCTGGCCTACTTCGAGCGCAAGTACGAGGGCCTGGTTGTCGAGATCGGCCTCCTCGAAAAGCGAGTCAAGACCACCGATCTGTCCGCGAAGGACGCCCAGGCGGCGATCGACCACATCCGCGAGCAGGTGGACGCCCACCACGCGGTCGGCGATCTGGCCTCGCTGAAGGTCCGGCTGGACAAGCTCGTCGAGACCGTCGAGACCCGCCGCGAGGAGCGCAAGCAGCAGCGGGCCAAGCAGTCCGACGAGGCGCGGGGCGCCAAGGAGGCGCTGGTCGTCGAGGCGGAGGAGCTGGCGCAGTCCGACCAGTGGCGGTCCGCCGGTGAGCGGCTGCGCGCGCTGGTGGACACCTGGAAGGGGCTGCCCCGGCTCGACCGGAAGTCGGACGACGAGCTGTGGCACCGCTTCTCGCACGCCCGCTCGGCGTTCTCCAAGCGCCGCAAGGCGCACTTCGCGTCCCTGGACGCGCAGCGCGAGGACGCCCGCAAGGCCAAGGAGAAGCTGGTCGCCGAGGCCGAGGGGCTGTCGGCGTCGACCGACTGGGGTCCGACGGCGGCGCGCTACCGCGAGCTGATGACGGACTGGAAGGCCGCGGGCCGCGCCCAGCGCGAGCACGAGGACGACCTGTGGAACCGCTTCCGCGGCGCCCAGGACGTGTTCTTCGCCGCGCGCAGCTCGGTCTTCGCCGAGCGGGACGCGGAGCAGACCGAGAACCTCAAGCTCAAGGAGGAGCTGGCCGAGGAGGCCGAGAAGCTCCTGCCGATCACGGACCTGAAGGCGGCGCGGGCCGCCTTCCGTTCGATCAACGAGCGCTGGGAGGCCATCGGCCATGTGCCGCGGGACTCGCGGCCGAAGGTCGAGGGCCGTATGCACACGGTCGAGCGGGCCCTCCAGGAGTCAGAGGAGACCGAGTGGCGCCGGACGAACCCGGAGGCACGCGCACGTGCCGAGGGTCTGACCGGTCAGCTCCAGGCGGCCGTGGACAAGCTCGCGGGTCAGATCGAGGCCGCCCGGGCGCAGGGCAACAACGCCAGGGCCGACAAGCTCCAGAAGGAGCTGGACGGCCGTCAGGCGCTGCTGGACCAGGCGCTCAAGGGACTTCAGGAGTTCGGCGGCTAGACCCCACGGCTGGACCGCCGAAGGCACCCGTCCTTCCTGGGCCCCGCTGCTCGTGTCGAGCGGCGGGGCCTGCCGGTTCCCACGGTGCCCCGGCCGGTTCTCCTCACAGGGGCCGGACGCCCCGCTCCTGGGTGTCGAGCGCGTGCCGGAGCACCTCGCAGGCCTGGCTGTGGTTGCCGGCAGACTGCAGCAGTTCGGCCAGTCTTCGGCATACGGTGACGGCTTCGGGGCCGAACCTCTTGTGGGTCAGCTGGAAGGCTCCTTCGAGTACCTCGATGGCCTGGCGGTCCTGGCCGGACTCGGTGAGCAGCTCGGCCAGTTCCAGGTGGACGGTGACGCTGTCGCCGTCGGCGTCCGGGACACGGCTCTGGAGGATCATCCGTAGCACGGGCAGGGCGTCGCGGCTGCGGCCCACGGATCTGAGCAGGCGGGCGAGCTGCAGTCCCGAGGAGATCATCGCCGCCTCGACCTCGGCGTCGATCACGGGTCCGGCCGGCGCGCGGCGAGAGGCCCGTGCGCGGTTGCGCACCAGCGGGAGGAGGCCGACGTCGTTCTCCTGGCTGCGCTGGGGGCGCGGACGGTTCTTCGCACCCAGCCGGTTGTCCACAGCCCGGTAGAGCGTTTCCAGGTCGAGGGTCTCGGGCGCGTCGGGTACGCCCTTGTTCAGCACGTGCAGCAGCTCGGCGGTGAACGCCGTGTACCGCTCCCCTTCGGGGGCGAGGGCCACGTGGTCCTTCGGGGAAGCGGTCAGCACGTAGGCGCCCTCGATCCCGGCCTGCGCGGCCAGCGCGTTGGGGCCCGCGAGCGTGCGTGCCGCCCGGCCGCTGAAACAGCAGTCCAGAACCACGATCTTCCGGCGGGCCGAGGAGGCGAGGATGGCTGTACGCAGGTGCCGGTACTCGACCGCCGTGTATCCGGCGCCCTCCCTGGATCCGGTCAGGGCGAGGTAGAGGTCGGCGGACTCGGAGTCCCTGAGCCCGTGACCGCAGTAGTACACCAGCAGGGTGTCCGTGGCCCGCTCCCCCGCGGCGTAGACAGGGTCGAGGAGTGCGGCGGGGTTCTCCGGTTCGGTCACGGTGAGTGTGTGGGCGTGCGGCAGCCCCCACACCGTCGCGTCCTGGAGGGCGGTTCCCAGATCGGTGAGGTTGGTCGCCACGGCGGGGAGATGTGCCAGGTGCGCGTAGCCCGAGGTTCCGATGAGGACGGCGGCCGAGGCCGAGGGGTCAGGCAGTTCCGCCGCCACCGGGCCGCTCCTCGCTCTCCAGCAACTCGGTGATCCTGCGCAGCGCCTCCGTGTCGCGTCCGTCGACCTCGACCTCGAGTCCGCCCTTGCGCAGGGTCACCCTCGGGGCACCCCGCCGGTGGGCTCTCCACTCGCCGACGGCGAAGGCCAGTTGGGCTCCGGAGAGTGTGCCGCTCACGACGAGGGAGATGATGTCGATGAGCGTGCCCAGGTGATCCGGACGTGCGGGCTCGGAACCGGCGAGCGTGCCGTGGACCGCCGGACCGACGTCTTCGTCCGCCGTCAGCCACCGGAGCAGTGAACGGAGTTCGGCCTCCGGGTCGGTGACGTCGTGCACCCGGATCTCGATCGGTGTCACAGGCCCTCTCCTGTTCTCACAGGAGACGCGGCCGCCGTGACTTCGGCGAATTTGGCCACAGCCTCTCCTCCGGCTCCAAGCCTGGCCAGGCAGACTCCCTGCCAGTAGTGGCAGGTCAGTGTGGTCGGATGGGTGGCACCGAGCGACACACGGCATACCTCCGCCACCGTGGTCAGCAGTTCCACGGCCTCCTCCAGGGAGCCGCGCAGCACGAGGTTGACAGCCTCGCGCTGGCGCGCCTCCGCCACTTCCGGGGAGATACCGAGCCGGATCTGGCTCAGCGTCCCACTGCTCAGGGCCAGCGCGCCGTCCGGGGAGGAGTGAACCCCGGGCTCCGACGGAGGAGGCGACGACGTACGGCCACGCGCCGCCCTCTGCCCTTCCCCCAGGGCCTCCCGGAGCTCACTTCTCCGGAACAGGAGCAGGGTGGCGGTGGTGGGAAGGCCGTCCGGGACGAAGTCGCGGACGGCTCTCTCCCGCAACTCCCCGGTCGCGGCCTCGGCGACGAGTTCGGTGGCGTTGGCCGGGCAGCGCAGCAGCTCCCGCACCTCGGAGGCGGAGGGTCTGAGGCCGGGGTCCTTCGCCATGAGCCGGCCGGCCAGGTCCGCGAGGTCGTCAGGGACCCCGGGGAGATCCCGCAGGGACGGCGCCTCCTCGTACACGGCCCGGTAGATGATCGTCATCGGCGAGTCCCCGTCGAAGGCGCGTCTGCCGGTGAGCATCTCGTACATGCAGGTGCCAAGGGCGTACAGATCCGAGTGCGGTCCCGCGCGGTCGCCCCGGATGGCCTCGGGTGCCATGTAGACCGGTGTGCCGATGACCGCGCCGGTCGACGTCAGATGGGTCTGCGCGGAGTCCAGGAGGTGCGCGATGCCGAAGTCCTGGAGGACGACCCGGCCCTCCCGGGTCAGATGGACGTTGCTCGGCTTCACGTCCCGGTGCAGCATGCCCGCGTTGTGTACGGCGGCCAGGCCCGAGCACATGCCGGAGGCGACGGACCGCACCAGGTCGGGCGGCAGTGCGCCGCGGAGAGCGAGCAGGCGTGCCAGATCGACACCCTCGAGAAGTTCCATGACCAGGTAGGGCGCGTCGTCGTGCACGTCGATATCGTGGATGGCGACAGCGTTGGGGTGGCTGATCCGCGCCAGCGCACGGGCTTCACGCAGGAACCGGTCCTGCGGTGCCGAGGCACCCAGGCCTGTCGGCAGCACCTTGACCGCCACGCGGCGATCCAGGCGCAGGTCTCTGGCTTCGTAGACCCTGCCCATGCCCCCGGCGCCGAGCTGTCCCTGTATTTCGTACCGACCACCGATGACGTGTAAATCGGCCATGCCGCCCCCCGAGACCGGATCGCCCGATCATCCCGCCCGGATCGGCTGCCGGGCAACCGGTTCGGGCGAATGGGAGCGGCGCGCTCCCGGCCTCGCCGCTCCTAGCGCTGCCGCCCCGAGGTCACCCGGTACACGTCGTACACGCCCTCGACGCCCCGGACGGCCTTCAGGACGTGTCCCAGGTGCTTGGGGTCGCCCATCTCGAAGGTGAAGCGGGAGGTGGCCACCCGGTCCCTCGACGTCTGGACGGCCGCCGACAGGATGTTGACGTGCTGGTCGGACAGGACCCGGGTGACGTCCGAGAGGAGGCGGGAGCGGTCCAGTGCCTCGACCTGGATGGCGACCAGGAAGACCGAGGACTGGGTGGGCGCCCACTCGACTTCGAGAATCCGCTCCGGCTCCCGGTTCAGTGACTCGATGTTCACGCAGTCGTTGCGGTGAACCGATACGCCGCTACCGCGCGTGACGAAACCGATGATGGGGTCGCCGGGTACCGGCGTGCAGCAGCGGGCGAGCTTCACCCAGACGTCGTCGACGCCCTTCACGACCACGCCCGGGTCGTTGTTGCTGCGCCGCTTGCGGCTGCGGGCGGGCGGAACGGACTCGTCGATCTCCTCGGTGGCCGCCTCCTCGCCGCCGAGCGCCTGTACGAGCTTCTGCACGACGTTCTGCGCGGCCACATGGCCCTCGCCGATCGCCGCGTACAGGGACGAGATGTCCGGGTAGCGCATCTCGTGGG
This sequence comes from Streptomyces sp. NBC_01451, assembly GCF_036227485.1. Lineage (NCBI taxonomy): Bacteria > Bacillati > Actinomycetota > Actinomycetes > Kitasatosporales > Streptomycetaceae > Streptomyces > Streptomyces sp. NBC_01451. The sequence goes on along the minus strand of NZ_CP109479.1, from coordinate 8,143,393 downwards.
CGAGGGTGACGAGGGAGTCGCCGGTGAGGATGCGCTGGATCGGCAGGTTCTGTTTGCGCATCGCGCGTGCGATGGCGTCCTTGCCCTGTTCGATCGCCTCATCGCGCCGCTCCTTGGAGAACCAGGCGCGGATCTTGTTGCGGGCGCGCGGCGACTTGACGAAGCCGAGCCAGTCGCGGGAGGGCCCGGCGCCGGCCGCCTTGGAGGTGAAGACCTCCACCAGGTCGCCGTTGTCCAGGGTGGATTCGAGCGGTACGAGGCGGCCGTTGACCCGTGCCCCTATGGTCCGGTGGCCGACCTCGGTGTGCACCGCGTACGAGAAGTCGACCGGGGTCGCGCCTGCCGGGAGCGCGATCACGTCGCCCTTGGGCGTGAAGACGAAGACCTCGTTGCGGGAGAGGTCGAAGCGCAGGGACTCCAGGAACTCGCTGGGGTCCTCGGTCTCCTTCTGCCAGTCCAGCAGCTGCCGCAGCCAGGCCATGTCGTTGAGGTGGTCGTCCTTGCCGGTGCTTCTCGGCTGGTCCGACCGCACCTTGGAGGCGCCGGCGACGGCCTCCTGCTTGTACTTCCAGTGCGCGGCGATGCCGTACTCGGCCCGGCGGTGCATGTCGAACGTACGGATCTGGAGTTCGACGGGCTTGCCGTTGGGCCCGATGACCGTCGTGTGCAGCGACTGGTACATGTTGAACTTGGGCATCGCGATGTAGTCCTTGAACCGGCCGGGGACCGGGTTCCAGCGCGCGTGCACGGTGCCGAGGGCGGCGTAACAGTCGCGGACCGTGTCGACGAGTACACGAATGCCCACGAGGTCGTAGATCTCCGCGAAGTCACGGCCTCGGACGATCATCTTCTGGTAGACGCTGTAGTAGTGCTTCGGGCGTCCGGTGACCGTCGCCTTGATCCGGGCCGCGCGCAGGTCGGACTGGACCTCGTCCGTCACTATGGCCAGGTACTCGTCACGCTTCGGTGCCCTCTCGGCCACCAGCCGGACGATCTCGTCGTACATCTTGGGGTAGAGGATCGCGAACGCGAGGTCCTCCAGCTCCCACTTGATGGTGTTCATGCCCAGGCGATGGGCGAGCGGCGCGTAGATCTCCAGCGTCTCGCGCGCCTTCTTCTCCTGCTTCTCGCGCTTGAGGTAGCGCATGGTGCGCATGTTGTGCAGCCGGTCGGCGAGCTTGATGACCAGGACGCGCGGGTCCTTGGCCATGGCGACGACCATCTTGCGCACGGTCTCGGCCTGCGCGGCCTCGCCGAACTTGACCTTGTCCAGCTTGGTGACGCCGTCCACCAGGAGCGCGACGGAGTCGCCGAAGTCGCGGCGGAGCTGGTCGAGGCCGTACTCGGTGTCCTCGACCGTGTCGTGCAGCAGACCGGCCATCAGTGTCGCCGGGTCCATGCCCAGTTCGGCGAGGATCGTGGTGACGGCCAGCGGGTGCGTGATGTACGGGTCGCCGCTCTTGCGCTTCTGGCCGCGGTGCCAGCGCTCGGCGACCTGGTAGGCGTTCTCGATCTGGCGGAGCGTCGCCGTCTCGATCTTCGGGTCGTTGCTGCGCACGGCCCGCAGCAGCGGCTCCAGCACCGGGTTGTACGGGTTGGAACGCTGTACGCCGAGCCGGGCCAGCCGGGCGCGTACGCGGTTGGGGGAACCGGAGCGGGCGGGCTGGCCGGAGGACGCCGGGCGGACCGCGGGCGCGGGGGCGGGGGCCAGGGTGGGAGCGGGCTCGGGCGAGGCCGGCTTGGGGCGCGAGGGCTCGGGTGCCCGGTCGGCAGGGGCGGCCTGGGCGTGCTCGACCGGCCCGCGCGCGTCGGCGTCCGCCGTCCGCGCGGGCGTTGCCGCGGGCTCCGAGCCGGGCTCGGGCTTGGCGGCGGTCAGGGGCTGGGCCTCGTCTGCCAAGAGGACTCCTCGTGCGCGATCCGGGTCCCCGGTCAGGCTCCGGAGACCCCATGGTAGCGATCCCGGGCACCGGCATCGCGTCCAGGCCGCTGAGACGGCCTTCTACGGGAGAAACGCCAGAGGCGGGCACCGGATTCCTCCGGTGCCCGCCTCCGCCGCTCCAGGTGTCCGCAGGCGGCCCTGTGGGTGCCTCAGACGGTGATCAGCGCCTCCAGCAGCGCTCCCGACAGCACGGGTTCTAGCCGCTGCCGGCCGCCGAGGAAACCGAGCTCCATGAGGATCGCCAGACCGGCGACCTCCGCGCCGGCCCGCCGGATCAGCTGGACCGAGGCCTCGGCGGTGCCGCCCGTGGCCAGTACGTCGTCGACCACCAGGACGCGGTCGCCCGCGTTCAGGTCCTCGGCGTGCACCTCGATCTCGGCGGAGCCGTACTCCAGGTCGTACGCCTGGCTGAGCGTGGCTCCGGGGAGCTTGCCCGCCTTGCGTACGGGGATGAAGCCCAGGCCGGCCCGGACCGCGACCGGGGCGCCCAGGATGAAGCCGCGGGCCTCCAGGCCGACGATCTTCGTGGCACCGCTGCGGACGGCGATGTCCGCCAGGGCGTCCGTGAGCGCGGTGAACGCCTCGGGGTCCGCCAGGAGCGGGGTGATGTCCTTGAACATCACGCCCGGCTCCGGGTAGTCCGCCACATCGCGGATACGGCTGAGCAGCAGCTCCTGGACCGCGGTCATCGGCGCTTCCCCGAGGGCCGGCCACGTCCGCGGTTGCGGGAGGCCGGCTGGCTGCGCGGGCCGACGACCGCCGGAGCGGCGTCGTCGTCCTCGTCGTCGTACGGCTGCTCGTCGCTGACCCGGGCCGCCGGGGCGTCACCCTGGGCCGCGGCCTGGGCCCGCTTGGCCAGGACGCGCTTCCTGAGGGCCTTCATCTGCGGCTCGCGCTCCTTGAGGTCGGCGACGAGCGGCGTGGCGATGAAGATCGAGGAGTACGCACCGGCCGCGAGGCCGACGAACAGCGACAGCGAGATGTCGTTGAGCATGCCCGCGCCGAGCACACCGCCACCGATGAACAGCAGGCCGGCGACCGGGAGGAGCGCGACCACCGTGGTGTTGATGGAGCGGACCAGGGTGCCGTTGATCGACCGGTCGGCGATCTCGCTGTAGGTCCAGCGGGTCTGCTTGGTGATGTCCTTCGTCTGCTCCTTGAGGCTGTCGAAGACGACGACCGTGTCGTAGAGCGAGTAACCGAGGATCGTCAGCAGACCGATCACCGTGCCGGGCGTCACCTCGAAGCCGACGAGGGCGTAGATGCCGACCGTGATGGTGATGTCGTGGATGAGCGCGACCAGCGCGGCCAGAGCCATGCGCCACTCGAAGGCGATGGCCAGATAGATCACGACCAGGATCATGAAGATCACCAGGCCCTGCCAGGCCTTGTTCGCGACCTGATCGCCCCAGCTGGGGCCGACCAGCTCACCGGTGATGTCCTTCTCCGGAATGCCGAGGTCGGTGGCGAGCTTCGCCGAGACCTTGTCCGCCGCCCCGGTGTCGATGGTGGCGACCTGGATGCGCAGGCCGTCCTTGCCGAGCTTCTGGACGATCGCGTCGTGGCCGGAAGCCGCTTCGGCGTACTTCTCGGCCTGACTCACCGAGACGCTGGTCTTCTCGATGGTGAAGACGGCACCGCCCTCGAACTCGATGCCCATGTTCAGGCCGCGCACCGACAGGCCGAGGATGGCCGTGATGGTGATCAGGATCGAGATGCCGTACCAGATGAAACGCTTGCCGACGAAGTCGTAGCCGATCTCGCCGCGGTGGAGCCGGGCGCCGAGGGTGCCGAGTTTCGACATCTCACGCCTCCTTCATGTCGACGGGCGCGGACGCGCGACGGGTGCGACGGAGCGGCGGTTTGGCGCCCAGGCGCTGCGGGTCGAGGCCGGACCATCGGTGGCCCTCCGCGAAGAACTTCTTGCGGGCGAGGATCGTCATCAGCGGCTTGGTGAAGAAGAAGACGACGACCACGTCGAGCAGGGTGGTCAGACCGAGCGTGAACGCGAAGCCCTGGACCTTGCCGACGGTGACGATGAAGAGCACCGCGGCAGCCAGGAAGGACACGAAGTCGGAGACCAGGATGGTGCGCCGGGCGCGCGGCCAGGCCCGCTCGACGGCGGGCCGCAGCGTACGGCCCTCGCGGATCTCGTCCCGGATGCGTTCGAAGAACACGATGAACGAGTCCGCGGTGATACCGATCGCGACGATCGCTCCGCAGACGGCCGGCAGGTTCAGCGCGAAGCCGATGGCCGGACCGAGCAGCGCCATGATCACGTACGTGAGGGCGGCGGAGACCAGCAGGGAGGCGATGGCGACGGTCGACAGACCCCGGTAGTAGACCACCAGGTAGATGACGACCAGGCCCAGGCCGATCGCGCCCGCGATCAGACCCGCGTGCAGCTGCTCGCCGCCGAGCGCGGGGCTCACCGTGCTGACGCTCGACTCGTGGAAGGTGAGCGGGAGCGCGCCGTACGACAGCATGTTGGCCAGGTCCTGGGCCTCGGTCTGGTCGAAGCTGCCGGAGATCTGGGCGGAGCCACCAGCGATCGATGTGCTCACGTACGGGTTGGAGACGACCTCACCGTCCAGGACGATGCCGAACTCGTTCTGCGGGGCCTGGTTCTGCGCGAGGCGGCCGGTGACCTCCGCGAACTGCTTGCTCCCCTTGGACGTGAAGTCCATGGTGACCTGCCAGCCCGCGGCACCCTGCGTGTCGAAGACGGCCTGGGCCTTCTTGACCTCGGTGCCGGACACCTCGGCCGGGCCGAGGATGAACTTCTGCCACTGCCCCTGCGAGTCCTTGCCGCAGGCCACGGTGGGATCGCTGGGCTTGACGCCGTCACCGGTGACGGCGCGGACGGCCTTCTTGGTGCAGTCGAGCGCCGCGTACTTCGCCTGGAGCGCCGCGGTGGCCGCGTCAGGGGTGGCACTCGCGGAGGGCGAGGCGCTGGTCGTCGCGGACGGCGTGGTGCTCGGCGACGGGGTCGCGTCGGCCTTCAGGGCGTCGGAAACCGGGCGGCCCTGCGAGGTGGTGCTGGCCGACGGGCTGGGCGAGCCGGACGACGTCGAGGTCGCCTTGTCGCCCGTCGCCGAGGCCGACGGCGAAGGGCTGCCGGACGTGCTCGCGCTCGGCGTGGGGCTGGCCGTCGCGGCGACGCCCTGCACCTCCAGGGCCAGCACGGGACGGAAGTAGAGCTTGGCGGTGGTGCCGACCTGTTCCCGGGCCTGCTTCGAGTTCGTGCCCTTGGGGATGTTGACAATGATGTTGTCGGATCCCTGGGTCTGAACCTCGGCCTCGGAGACGCCAAGACCGTTGACACGGCGGTTCATGATGTCGACCGCGGTGTCCATGTTGGTCTTGTTGATCGCGTTCGGCTGGCCCGGCTCGTTCTTCGCCGTGAGCGTGATGCTCGTACCGCCGGCCAGGTCGATGCCGAGACGCGGAGTCGTGTGCCCCGAGAGGAACATGCCTCCGGTGAGCGCCACGATGGCGATCAGAATGAGGGCCAGCGAGCGTCCTGGCTTGCTCTGGGAGCTTGCGCTCCGGCCCTTCTTAGGTGCTGCCACCTTCTCGTACTCCCTCTCGGGCCGCCTCGCGCCGGGTCAGCGCGGCCGGCGGCCATGACATGGTGTCGGGACTCCCTGCGAGAACCGCACGTGCCGGGGGTACGGGACGCGAGCGGATCGCGCCGCGCTCCTCCCCCGGAACACGGCTACTTCGCGTCGGACTCGCCGTCGATCTTCTTCGGCTCTTCTTCCGCCTTCACCTCGGCGGCCTCGGTCTCGTCGGCCGGCTCGTCGGCCGCGTCCTTCTTGCCGAGGTCGATGGGCTTGTCGTCGGAGGCGGCGGAAGCGTCGTCGGAGGGCTCGTCGGTCTCGGTGAGGGAGGAGGCGTCGTCGGGGACGACGGCTTCGTCGGTCTTCAGGTCGTGCTCGATGCCGTGGACGATGCGGTTGTACTCGTCGTCGCCGAGGACTGCGCCGATGGAGTTCTTCGCGAACAGCAGCTCCACACCCGGGCCCGCGTCAAGGAGGACCGTCTCCTCGTTGACCTCCTTGACCGTCGCGTACATGCCCCCGATCGTGCGGACACCGGTACCGGGCTGCATGTCGTTGCGCATCTGCGCGGCGGCCTGCTGCTTGCGCTTGGCCGAGCGGGTCATCAGGAACATGGCCCCGATGAGCACGATGAACGGGAGGAGGGTCACGATATTCACGGGACGGGATTTCCTTCGCACTACCGCGTCGGTGAGCGGCCTGGTGGATGGGGGTGTGGTCGGCGCCACCTAGGAAGTTGCAAAGGCGGCATCGGCGGAGTCTAAGCGAGTCCGCACTCAAGGAACAACGCTCAGCATGGCACCACGGTTCCTGAGCCTGCGAGCAGCCGCGCCCTCACGCCCCGAACAGGTCCTGTTGTCCGCTTCCCCCCGTTGTGGAACGGGGCGGCGTGAGGCCGAGATGCGCCCATGCGGCGGGCGTCGCGACTCGTCCGCGCGGGGTACGGGCGAGCAGTCCCTCCCGTACGAGGAAGGGCTCGGCGACCTCCTCGACGGTCTCCCGCTCCTCCCCCACCGCGACGGCCAGTGTCGAGAGCCCGACCGGGCCGCCGCCGAACAGCTTGAGCAGCGCTTCGAGGACACCTCTGTCGAGGCGGTCGAGTCCGCGGGCGTCGACCTCGTAGACCTTCAGGGCCGCCTGCGCGATGTCGCGCGTGATGATGCCGTCGGCCTTCACCTGCGCGTAGTCCCGGACGCGGCGCAGCAGGCGGTTGGCGATTCGGGGGGTGCCGCGTGAGCGGCCGGCGATCTCGGCGGCGCCGTCGGCACCGATCTCCACGTCGAGGAGGTTCGCGGAGCGGTGGATGACGCGCTCCAGCTCGGCCGGTTCGTAGAACTCCATGTGGGCGGTGAAGCCGAAGCGGTCGCGCAGCGGGGGCGGCAGCAGTCCCGCGCGCGTGGTGGCGCCGACCAGTGTGAACGGGGGCAGTTCGAGGGGGATGGCGGTGGCGCCGGGGCCCTTGCCGACGATCACGTCGACGCGGAAGTCCTCCATCGCCATGTAGAGCATCTCCTCGGCGGGCCGGGACATGCGGTGGATCTCGTCGAGGAAGAGGACCTCTCCCTCCTGGAGGGAGGAGAGGATCGCCGCGAGGTCACCGGCGTGCTGAATGGCGGGGCCGCTGGTGATGCGGATGGGGGCTGCCATCTCGGCCGCGATGATCATCGAGAGGGTGGTCTTGCCGAGGCCGGGGGCACCGGAGAGCAGCACGTGGTCGGCGGTGGCGCCACGCGCGCGTGCGGCGCGCAGGACGAGGTCGAGCTGCTCGCGGACCTTCTCCTGGCCGATGAACTCGTCCAGGTCCTTGGGACGCAGGGCGGCCTCGACGGCCTGGTCCTCGCCGTCGGCGGACGCGGCGACGAGCCGCTCGGGGGCGGTGCTCTCGTCGGTCGTGTCGTCCCAGTTCACTGCGTTCTCCTAGCTGGGTGCGCCGGGTGCGCGTGTCGGCCGGGGGGTCCCGGGGGTCGCCCCCCGGAACGGCACAGCATGCGTGTGCCTCGCGGTCGCGGTCGGTCGGGTGGTTCGTGCGGAGAGGCGTACGGCGGTGGGGTCGCCCCAGGTCGGTGGGCTCCCGCGCGGCCGGCAGCCCCTTCGGTCAGCGGGCTCTGTTGAGGGTCTGCAGGGCCGCCTTCAGCAGCTGGCCCACCTGGGGGGCGCCTTCTGCGGCCTCGGCCTGGGGTGCCACGGCGGCCACCGCCTCGTCGGCCTCGCGGGTCGCGTACCCGAGGCCGATCAGGGCCGCGTGCAGTTGGTCGCGCCAGCCGGTGGTGACCGGGGAGCCGATGGCGGGGCCGGTGCCGAGGGGTGCGCCGAGGCGGTCCTTCAGTTCCAGGAGAAGCTTCTGGGCACCCCTCTTGCCGATACCGGGCACGGCGATCAGCGCCTTCTCGTCCGCTGTGGACACCGCGCGGCGCAGGGCGTCCGGCGAGTGGACGGCCAGCATGGCCTGGGCCAGGCGGGGGCCGACACCGCTCGCCGTCTGGAGCAGCTCGAAGGTCTGCCGCTCGTCGTCGTCCTGGAAGCCGTACAGGGTCAGCGAGTCCTCGCGGACCACCAGGGAGGTGGCGAGTCTGGCCTGCTGTCCCATCCTGAGTCCGGACAGGGTGTTGGGGGCGCACTGGACGGCGATGCCGATCCCGCCCACCTCGACCACCGCGGAGTCGGGGGCGAGGGCGGCGACCGGGCCGCTGACGAAGGCGATCATGCGGGGCGGCCTTTCGAGGCGGGTGCAGTTGGTGATGCGGGTGCGGACGGCGATGCGGATGCTGTTGGCGATGCGGTGGCTCTGGCGGCCTGCGCCTTGTGGAGGGCGACGGCCTGCTGGAACCGGTTCTGCGCGACGGCCTGCTGAAGGCGCGTCTGGGCGGGTGCGCGCCAGATGTGGCAGATGGCGAGCGCGAGGGCGTCGGCCGCGTCGGCCGGTTTGGGGGGCGCGTCGAGCCGGAGCAGCCGGGTCACCATCGCGCCGACCTGGGCCTTGTCGGCCCGTCCGCTGCCGGTGACGGCGGCCTTGACCTCGCTGGGGGTGTGCAGCGCGACGGGGATGCCGCGCCGGGCGGCACACAGCATCGCGACGGCGCTGGCCTGGGCCGTGCCCATCACCGTACGGACGTTGTGCTGGCTGAACACCCGCTCCACGGCGACGAATTCGGGCCGGTGCTCGTCGAGCCACTCCTCGATGCCCTGCTCGATCGCGACGAGCCGCAGCCCCAGTTCGGCATCGGCGGGGGTACGTACGACACCGACGCCGACCATCGTCAACGGGCGCCCGGGGACGCCCTCGACGACACCGATGCCGCATCGGGTCAGTCCCGGGTCCACTCCGAGTACGCGCACCCGCCCCACCCCTCTGTCCGGTCGCGGTCCGTCGACGGTGATCTTTGACTGCCGTCAGGCTATCCGCTGCCACTGACAACGGCGGCGGGCCGGTAGGACGTGTCCCACCGGCCCGCCGGAACCGCTCGCTTCGCGCCGCAGCTACGCGTCGACCTTCTCCATGACCTCGTCGCTGACGTCGAAGTTGGCGAAGACGTTCTGCACGTCGTCGCTGTCCTCCAGCGCGTCGATCAGCTTGAAGATCTTCCTGGCGCCCTCCTCGTCCAGTTCGACCTGCATGGTCGGGACGAAGTTGGCGTCGGCGGAGTCGTAGTCGATGCCGGCCTCCTGGAGCGCGGTGCGCACCGCGACCAGGTCGGTGGCCTCGGAGATGACCTCGAAGGACTCGCCGTGGTCGTTGACCTCCTCGGCACCCGCCTCCAGCACGGCGCCCAGGACGTCGTCCTCGGCCAGCTCACCCTTGGGGACGACGATGACGCCCTTGCGGTTGAAGAGGTACGAGACGGAACCGGGGTCGGCCATGTTGCCGCCGTTGCGGGTCATGGCGACGCGGACGTCCGAGGCGGCGCGGTTGCGGTTGTCGGTGAGGCACTCGATGAGCACCGCGACACCGTTGGGGCCGTAACCCTCGTACATGATCGTCTCGTAGTCGGCGCCACCGGCTTCGAGGCCGGCTCCGCGCTTGACCGCGGAGTCGATGTTCTTGTTCGGGACCGAGCTCTTCTTGGCCTTCTGGATGGCGTCGAACAGCGTCGGGTTGCCGGACGGGTCGGCGCCGCCCGTACGTGCCGCGACCTCGATGTTTTTGATCATCTTCGCGAAGAGCTTGCCGCGCTTGGCGTCGATCACGGCCTTCTTGTGCTTCGTCGTAGCCCATTTAGAGTGGCCGGACATCTGCCTGTCTCCTTCGCGTAACCCATCTCTGTACGAACCCCAGAGATCCTACAAGGACTCCGCTGTTCGGTCCGCGCCCACCGCGCGTGCCATGTGGGCCCGCACCATGCCGACGAACAGGGAGTGGACGCGGTGGTCGCCGGTCAGTTCCGGGTGGAACGACGTGGCGAGCGCGTTGCCCTGGCGTACGGCGACGATGTGACCGGCGTGCTCGGCGAGCACCTCGGCCTCGGCGCCCACGGACTCGACCCAGGGGGCACGGATGAAGACGCCCTCCACAGGATCGCCCTCCACGCCCTTCACGTCGACCCCGGCTTCGAAGGACTCGTTCTGTCGTCCGAAGGCGTTGCGGCGCACGATCATGTCGATACCGCCGACGGTCTCCTGCCCCGAGCGCGGGTCGAGGATCTTGTCGGCGAGCATGATCATGCCGGCGCAGGTGCCGTAGACGGGCATTCCGGCGCGCACGCGCGCGCGGAGGGGCTCCATCACGCCGAACAGGACGGCCAGCTTGGAGATGGTGGTGGACTCACCGCCGGGGATGATCAGACCGTCCACCTCGGCCAGTTCCTCGGGGCGCCGCACCGGCCTGGCCAGGGCGTCCGCCTCGGCCAGGGCGATGAGGTGCTCCTGTACGTCGCCCTGGAGGGCCAGGACCCCTACGACGGGGGTGTCGTACATGGGTGACATGGGTGCTACCAGCCCCGGTTCGCGTAGCGCTCGGCCTCGGGCAGCGTGTCGCAGTTGATGCCGACCATGGCCTCGCCGAGGTTGCGGGACGCGTCCGCGATGATCTTCGGGTCGTCGTAGAAGGTGGTCGCCTTCACGATGGCGGCGGCGCGCTTGGCCGGGTCGCCGGACTTGAAGATGCCGGAGCCGACGAAGACGCCCTCGGCGCCCAGCTGACGCATGAGCGCGGCGTCGGCGGGGGTCGCCACACCGCCGGCGGAGAACAGCACGACCGGCAGCTTGCCGAGTTCGGCGACCTCCTTGACGAGCTCGTACGGGGCGCGCAGGTCCTTGGCGGCGGCGTACAGCTCGTTGTTGTCGTAGCCGCGCAGACGGGCGATCTCGTTCTTGATCTGCCGCAGGTGGCGGACGGCCTCGACGACGTTGCCGGTGCCCGCCTCGCCCTTGGAGCGGATCATCGCGGCGCCCTCGGCGATACGGCGCAGGGCCTCACCGAGGTTGGTGGCGCCACAGACGAAGGGAGTGGTGAAGGCCCACTTGTCGGAGTGGTTGACCTCGTCGGCGGGGGTCAGCACCTCGGACTCGTCGATGTAGTCGACGCCGAGGGACTGCAGGACCTGGGCCTCGACGAAGTGGCCGATGCGGGACTTCGCCATGACCGGGATGGACACGGCCTCGATGATGCCCTCGATCATGTCCGGGTCGGACATACGGGCCACGCCGCCGTCCTTGCGGATGTCCGCCGGGACGCGCTCCAGGGCCATGACGGCGACGGCGCCGGCGTCCTCGGCGATCTTGGCCTGCTCGGCGTTGACCACGTCCATGATCACACCGCCCTTGAGCTGCTCGGCCATGCCGCGCTTCACGCGGGCGGTGCCGGTTTCGGGCGTCTGGGCGGAGTTGGAGAGCGTGCTGGACACGGTTTGACCTCACTCGGTGAAAGAGGGTTGCTGCAGTACTGAGGAAACGCGAGGGGACCAGGCCACAGCAAGGGCCAATGGGGAGCCGGTGGATCGTTTTCGCCGCCGGGGCGGATTCTCGGCCCGTCCTGCGGGGCGAGGAGACCGTCCTTACACCGGGGTCCGCTCCGCCAGTGCCGTCGGCGGCTCGTCGTCCATCTCGAACGCCAGCGGGAACGGGGCATGCCCCGCCAGCCGGAACCACCGCACCTTGCGATGCCGCCGCAACGCCCGCGCCGCCCGCACCATGTCGTTGTGGAACCGCCGGGCCATCGGCACCCTGCGCACCGCCTCGGTGAGCTCACGGGCCGCCGCCTCCCCGCCGGGCGCCTCCCGCACCGCCTCGACCTGCGCCGCCTCTCCGAAGACGGCCCGCAGTGCCTGGCTCAACTCGCTCTCGGCGACCTCCCGTTGCTCCTCCTCGGCCTGCCGGGCGGCGTGCGCCGCCTCGTACAGCACGATCGAGGCGGCCGGGTCGAGGACGCCCGACGTCGCCAGTTCCTGGGCGACCGAGGCCCGGCGCAGCAGTTGTGCGTCGAGACCGGCGCGGGTGGCGTCGATGCGGGCGTGGAGACGGTCGAGCCGCCCTGCGGTCCAGCTCAGGTAGAGGCCGACGGCGACGAGCCCGACAAGGATCCAGATGAGGGTTGCGGTCACGGGCGGCAAGGCTACAGGGGCGCTCCGCTGGTTCCGTGGAGTCCTTCACCTGGGCGTCCCTGAGGGCTGCGCCCCCAGACCCCCGCTTCAGCCCTGAACGGGCTTCGTCCTCGAACGCCGGACGGGCTGGTGGGTGCCCGCGCCGACACCTGGGGGCGCGTCCTCCTCAGTCCCGGGCCGCCAGCCCCAGCCGCGCCCGCAGCCCCGTACCCGTACGCTCGTCCGCCGCGACGGCTGTCGCACCGTCCGTCACCGTCTCGTACACGGACAGGATGTCCGCCCCCACCGTCGACCAGTCGAACCGCCGTACATGGGCGCTGCCCCGCTCCCGCAGTTCGTCCCGGCGGGCCGGGTCGCCCAGCAGGCGTACGGCCGCGTCGGCCAGGGCGTCCGCGTCCTCGTTCGTGAACAGTTCGCCCGCCGCTCCCTGGTCCAGGACCTGGGCGAACGCGTCGAGGTCCGAGGCCAGGACGGGTGCGCCCGCAGACAGCGCCTCGACCAGGATGATCCCGAAGCTCTCCCCGCCGGTGTTGGGGGCGATGTACATGTCCACGCTGCGCAGCAGCCGGGCCTTGTCCACGTCGCTGACCATGCCCAGGAACTCGACCCGCGAGCGCATCTCCGGCGGCAGGCTCTCCACCGCCTCCTCCTCGTCTCCACGGCCGGCGACCAGCAGCCTCGTCTCCGGGCGGGCGGCGAAGATCTTCGGGAGCGCCTTCATCAGGACCGGCAGTCCCTTGCGCGGTTCGTCGATGCGGCCGATGAATCCGATCGTGCCGCCCTGCCACTCGGGCTTCGGCTTGGCCCCGGCGAAGAAGTCGACGTCGACACCGTTCGGGATGACGACCGCGTCGCCGCCGAGGTGTTCCACCAGCGTGCGCCGGGCGTACTCGCTCACCGCGATCCGGGCGCTGATCTTCTCCAGGGCGGGCTGGAGCATCGAGTACGCGGCGACCATGGCCCGGGAGCGCGGGTTCGAGGTGTGGAAGGTGGCCACGATCGGGCCCTGGGCCGCCCAGCAGGCCAGCAGGCCCAGTGAGGGCGAGGCCGGCTCATGGATGTGGATCACGTCGAACTCGCCGTCGTGCAGCCACCGCCGCACCCTCGCGGCCGACAGGAAACCGAAGTTCAGGCGGGCCACCGAGCCGTTGTACGGCACCGGGACCGCGCGGCCGGCCGACACGACGTACGGCGGGAGCGGGGTGTCGTCGTCGGCCGGGGCGAGGACGGAGACCTCGTGGCCCAGCCGGATGAAGTACTCGGCCAGGTCGCGGATGTGGAACTGGACGCCGCCGGGCACGTCCCAGGAGTACGGGCAGACGATGCCGATCTTCACGGGGTCCCCTTCCCGGGGTCCCGCACGACGTCCTGCCCGCTCCCGGTGCTCTTCACCCGGTTCCTCTCCGGATCCTTCGCGGGGTCGAGATCTGCGAGCCACAGCCGCTGAAGCATGTGCCAGTCCTCCGGGTGGTCGGCGATTCCCGTGGCGAAGGCATCGGCCAGCGCCTGTGTCATGACTGACGTCTTCTCGGCCTTCGTACCTGTCTCGGGTACCTCGATCGGGGGATGAACCCGGCCCTTCATGATCGGCGAGTCGTCGTACCACAGGGTCACCGGGAGCAGGAGTGCGCCGGTCTGCTGGGCCAACAGGGCCGGACCGGCCGGCATCCGGGCCGCGTCGCCGAAGAACTTCACCTCGACGCCCGACGCGGACAGGTCCCGGTCGGCGACCAGGCAGACCAGGCCGCCGTCCCGCAGCCGCCGTGCCAGGGTGCCGAACGCGGTGCCGCCGCTGTGCGGCAGGACCTCCATGCCCAGACCCTCGCGGTAGGCGACGAAACGGTCGTACAGCGTCTCCGGTTTCAGGCGCTCGGCGACCGTCGTGAACCGTGTCTCCAGCTTGGTGGTGACCCAGGCGCCGGCCAGGTCCCAGTTGCCCAGGTGCGGAAGCGCGAGGACCACCCCCCGGCCCGAGGCCAGCCCGTCGGTCAGGTGGTGCAGGTCCTTCGCCTCGAAACCCGCCTTCACCCGCTCCGGGCTCCAGGTGGGGAGACGGAAGGACTCCATCCAGTAGCGCAGGTACGAACGCATGCCCGCGCGGGACAGTTCGGCGAGACGCCGCGGTGTCGCGTCGGGCAGCACGCGCGCGTAGTTCGATTCGAGCCGTCGTACGCGTTCCCCGCGCCGTTTCCAGGCGAGGTCGGCGATGGTCCGCCCGAGCGCGGCGGCGACAGGCTCCGGGAGCTTCTTCACGGCGCTCCAGCCCACCGCGTACGCCCCGTCCGTGAGCCTCCCCCGCAGATCGCTCACGATGCCGTCTCGCTGTTCTGCTCGGTGCTCTGGTCGGTACTCCCGCTCGCCGCTGCCGCGTCCGCCTCCGCGGCCTCCCGGCGAACCGTGACGACGCGCTGGATCAGCGTGACCAGGCTGCCGACGGCGACGATCCACAGGGCGACCGGCAGCAGGTACTGGATGCCGGGCACCCCGAACTCGTGCATACCCGAGAGACCGGCCGCGACCAGCGAGATCACCAGGCGCTCGGCGCGCTCCACCAGGCCGTTGACGGCGACCGGCAGGCCGATCGACTCACCGCGCGCCTTGGTGTACGAGACGACCTGGCCGCTGGTCAGACAGAAGATGGAGACCGCGCACAGGACGATGTCGTTCCCGCCGCCCGCGTACCAGAGGGCGAAGCCGCCGAAGATCGCGCCGTCGGCCACCCGGTCGAGGGTGGAGTCCAGGAAGGCGCCCCAGCGACTGGACCGGCCCAGCTGGCGGGCCATGTTGCCGTCGACGAGGTCCGAGAACACGAACAGCGTGATGACGATCGTGCCCCAGAAGAGCTCACCCCTGGGGTAGAAGACCAGCGCGCCCGCGATCACTCCGGCGGTACCGAGGAGCGTGACCGTGTCGGGGCTGACGCCCCGGCGGATGAGAAACGCTGCGAACGGTGTGAGGACACGCGTGAAGAATGCACGCGCGTACTTGTTCAGCATGGCCTTCCCGAGGGTCGGTGTCGCCGTGCGGCCCCTACTGGCCACCGGCTGGCCCATCGTAGCCACGCGCGCGCGTGTGCGACGTTCGGGCACCCGCACCCCCGTGTCACGGCCTGACGCCATCCGGGTCACAGCGGGATGTCGGCAGCCCGGATCACGCCACGCGGACCGTCCCGTCCGCACGATCGCGTCCGCCGTATGGACGCACCGTGACACGAGTGCAAAGCTCGAAAGCACCGCGGGCGTCACCGGAGCCGCCACCGCACGCGGCTTCGGCACGTCCGCGCCCCCAGTGACCTCACCGTGCACGGGAGGCAGGACCATGGGCGACAAGGCGAACGCACACCCCGGAGCCGCCGGCAGGGCTACAGCGGCCGACCACCCCGCGTCCGTACGGAATGTGGTGCTGGTCGGCCACTGCGGATCGGGCAAGACCACCTTGGTGGAGGCTCTCGCGCTGACCGCGGGAGCCGTCAACCGGGCGGGCCGTGTGGAGGACGGCGGCACCGTCTCCGACTACGACGAGATCGAGCACCGGCAGCAGCGCTCGGTGCAGCTCTCCCTGGTGCCCGTCGAATGGGGCGGGTACAAGATCAACATTCTGGACACTCCCGGATACGCCGACTTCGTCGGGGAGCTCAGGGCCGGTCTGCGCGCGGCGGACGCGGCCCTTTTCGTCGTCTCGGCCTCGGACGGGGTCGACGGCTCGACACGGATGGTGTGGGAGGAGTGCGCGGCGGTCGGTATGCCGCGGGCCATCGTCGTCACGCACCTGGAGTCCGCGCGCGCCGACTTCGACGACATGACGCGCATCTGCGCGGAGGCCTTCGGCGCGGACGACCCCGACGCCGTACTGCCGCTCTATCTGCCGCTGCACGGCGCGCCGGGGCCGGACGGGCACGCGCCCGTGACCGGGCTGACCGGACTGCTGTCGCAGAAGCTGTTCGACTACTCCTCAGGGGAGCGCAAGGAGGCCGAACCCGGGCCCGAACAGCTCCCGGGCATCGAGGAGGCCCGCAACCGGCTCATCGAGGGGATCATCGCGGAGAGCGAGGACGAGACCCTCATGGACCGCTATCTGGGCGGTGAGGAGATCGACTTCGACACGCTGGTCGAGGACCTGGAACGCGCCGTCGCGCGCGGGACCTTCTTCCCCGTGCTCGCCGCCGCCCCCGCCGCCGACGGTGCCCGGCAGGGCCTGGGCACCGTCGAGCTGCTGGAGCTGATCACCGGGGGCTTCCCGACCCCGCTGGAGCGCGCGGCGCCCGGGGTCACCACGGTGGACGGCCGCCCGCGCGACCTGAAACCCTGTGATCCGGACGGCCCGCTGGTCGCGGAGGTCGTGAAGACGGCCAGCGACCCCTATGTGGGCCGGGTGTCGCTCGTCCGCGTCTTCTCCGGCACCCTGCGGCCCGACGAGACGGTCCATGTCTCCGGGCACGGGCTCGCCGACCGCGGCCACGAGGACCACGATGTCGACGAGCGCGTCGGCGCCCTGTCCGCGCCCTTCGGCAAGCAGCAGCGCGCGCTCACGCACTGCATCGCGGGTGACCTGGCCTGTGTGGCGAAGCTGAACCGGGCGGAGACCGGTGACACGCTCTCCGCGAAGGACGACCCGCTGCTGATGGAGCCGTGGGAGATGCCCGACCCGCTGCTGCCGCTGGCCATCCGGGCGCACAGCAAGGCGGACGAGGACAAGCTCTCGCAGGGCCTCGGCCGGCTCGTCGCCGAGGATCCCACGATGCGGCTTGAGCAGAATCCGGACACCCACCAGGTGGTCCTGTGGTGCCTGGGCGAGGCCCACGCGGACGTCGCCCTGGAACGGCTGCGCAACCGGTACGGCGTCCAGGTGGACGTCGTACCACACAAGGTCTCCCTGCGGGAGACGTTCGGCGGCCGGTCGGCGGGGCGCGGACGTCATGTGAAGCAGTCCGGCGGGCACGGGCAGTTCGCGATCTGCGCCATCGAGGTGGAGCCGCTGCCGGGCGGCTCGGGCATCGAGTTCGTGGACAAGGTCGTCGGCGGCGCCGTGCCCAGGCAGTTCATCCCGTCCGTGGAGAAGGGCGTACGGGCCCAGGCCGGCAAGGGAGTCGCCGCCGGCTATCCGCTCATCGACGTACGGGTCACCCTGCTCGACGGCAAGGCCCACTCGGTGGACTCCTCCGACGCCGCGTTCCAGACCGCCGGCGCGCTCGCGCTGCGCGAGGCCGCCGCCGACGCCGAGATCCACCTCCTCGAACCCGTGGCCGAGGTGACGGTGCTCGTCGGCGACGACTACGTGGGGTCCGTGATGAGCGACCTCTCCGGGAGGCGCGGGCGGGTCGTCGGCACCGAGCAGGCGGGCGGCGGGCGGACCCTCGTACGGGCCGAGGTGCCCGAGATCGAGATCGACCGGTACGCCGTCGATCTGCGCTCCCTCTCGCACGGCACCGCCCGCTTCGACCGCAGGTACGCGCGGCACGAGCCGATGCCGCCGCAGATCGCCGAGAAGGTCCGCGAACAGGCCCGGGGAACCGCGTAGTTGGCGACCGGGGCCCGGCACATGGCCTTCGCGGAACGTTCTCCTCCACATCGGCGGACGGCTTGTGCCGTCCGCCGCCCATTTGTCGGTGGCTGCGGATACGCTGATCACCTGATCAAGTTGTGACTCGATCAACACGATGACCTGTTCAACAGGTGTGCGGGGCAAGGAAGTCGGGAAAGGCCGCAGAAGCGGGTACGGCGGCGAGGGGGCGGCACAGTGGCGGACGACGGTTTCGATTTCAGTCCCGGGGCACAGGTGCCCCTGTCGGGCTCCGCGGGCCAGACGGCGGCGACCTTCGCGCTGGCCTCGGCGGCCTACCGGGAGGACGACGAGGTCACCAAGATCCTGGAAGCCGACAACGAGTGGCACAAGTCGACGGTCAACCCGCCCCGGGGCGCATGGGGGAAGATCTTCCGGCCCAAGCTCGGTGAGGCCTTCTCCCGGGCCGTGATCGACCGCATGCTGGGTGCCGGCCGCAAGCCGCTCATCCAGTCCTTCGGCACCGAGCCGCAGGTCATCGTCGAGCACGCCCTCGCGGCGCACCGTATCCGGCGCGACCGCGACAACTGGCTCTCCGCGGTGACGGTGCTGTGCGGGGTGCTCTTCCTCCCCGGACTCCTGCTGTGGCTGCTGGTCTTCGTCGGCCGCGCGAACATCTCCAAGCGCGCGGACAAGCGGGCCTCCGCGCTCGCCACCACCCTGCTGGTCGCCGTGGGCGCCTTCGCGGTGATCTTCCTGATCAAGATGCCGTTCACCGGTTTCTGGGCCTGGTACGCACGCGCGTGCGTCGTCCTGCCGGTCGTCGGCTGGCTGTGGGCCAAGCAGATCTGCGAGCGCACCGCGCAGGACCTCCGCGACCGCTGGGCCGGACTGCTGTCCGGCGGTGGCGTCGGCGCCAAGATCCCCGAGGCGGTGCCCGGCAGCCCCGGCGAGACGGCCGCCGAACACCTGCGCAAGGAGCTGGCCCGGCTCAGCGCCGAGCAGCAGTCCAACTCCGTCTTCTACGCCGGGCCCAAGGGCATACTCGGCATGGGCACCCGCTGGGGCAGCTGGCAGCTCGCCGAGGACCTGGTACCCCGGGAAGCGGGCAAGGAGATCCACCCCTTCCGCAGCTGGGACGTCATACGTTCCATCCACGACCAGCTGCGGATGCTGGAGCGCGGCCCGCTCAACACCGGCGGGTTCACCAAGCCGTCCCTGAAGCACTGGATCGTCACGCCCGTCGGTGAGGGCGCGAAGGAGGTGTCCCGGCCCAGCGGCACGGACGTGGACGCCTACATGATCAAGAACCACGCGATACAGGACATCTGCAACAAGCAGCAGTTCGGCAGTGGTCAGCGCCACTACCTCGGGGTCCAGTGGACGCTCTGGGACGGCCAGTTGATCATCACCATGCTCATCACGGTCACTGTGCTGCACGAGACCCTGCGCATCGAGGTGACCGGGCACGCGCTCGGTCCCGTGCACTCCCTCTTCACCAGCAAGCCCGCGGCCAAGGAGAAGGAGGTCCAGAAGTCGGTCAGGTTCTGGGAGACCCGGAAGGTCAAGCTCCCCCTGGTCGACGCGGACGAGGTCGTACGGCTCGCCGCGCGTGCGCCGCTGACCTGGTACCCGCCGCTGCTGAACTGGCTGGGCGGCTCACTGGGTCTGCCCGAACCCTTCGGGCTGCGTCACTCGTGGGCGGACCAGCCGTGGCGGCACCGCTTCATGGCCGACGACGCGCTGCGGGCGGCCACGCCGGTACTGCGGGTCGTCCACGCGGCGGCGATCAAGGTCCTGGAGGAGAACGGCGCGGACACGGAGAAGTTCGGCAGCCGGTCGTCGTTCCTCAGCACGGCCGTACAGGATCCGATGCCCCGGAAGGCCGACGTCTACGACGCGTAGGCCTCCGGCGGTTCGGCAGTGGGGGTCGGGTGGGTGGGCGTCTCTGGGGGCTGCCGCCCCCAGACCCCCGCTTCGGCCTGAACGGCCTCGTCCTCAAACGCCGGACGGGCTGGAGAGCCTAGACCGGGCTGGGGATGTCCGGGCCCGCGCTGGAGGGCCACGCCTCCGCCAGCATTTTCCTTGTGTCCCCCAGCAGCTGCGGCAGCACCTTCGTGTGGCCCACCACCGGCATGAAGTTCGTGTCGCCGCCCCAGCGCGGGACGATGTGCTGGTGCAGATGGGCCGCGATGCCGGCGCCCGCCACCGTGCCCTGGTTCATCCCGATGTTGAAGCCGTGCGCACCGGACGCCCTGCGCAACGCCGTCATCGCCTGCTTGGTCAGCTCGGCCAGTTCGGCGGTCTCGGAGTCCGTCAGGTCCGTGTAGTCGGCGACATGCCGGTACGGTACGACCATCAGATGGCCGCCCGTGTACGGGTACAGGTTGAGCACGGCGTAGACCTGCTCGCCACGCTGGAGGATGAGGCCGTCCTCGTCGGACTTGGCCGGGATCGAGCAGAAGGGACAGCCGTCGTCGGCGCCTGGGCCGGTGGGCTTGTTCTCGCCCTGGATGTACGCCATTCGGTGAGGCGTCCACAGGCGCTGAAACGCGTCCTGCGTCCCGACTCCGATCTGCTGCTCCGGCTCACTCGTCATGCCATGCAGCATATTGCTTCGCCCATATGGAGCGTGTCGCCGGGGCTCACGCCGGGACGCCCACGGCCAAGCTGGCGGAATGGACGACGACAGCCGCACGAATCGCTGGGAGCGGCGCACCGAGGTCCCCCTCGGAGTGGCGTCACTGCTCTTCCTCGCCGCTTACGCGGTCCGCGTACTCGCCCTCGGTCTGTCCGGCACAGGACAGGCCCTCTGCCTGGCCGTGCTGCTGGCCGCCTGGGCGGTCTTCGCGCTCGACTACACGGTGCGCTGGCGGCTGAGCGGCGCCGGCGCCCGGTTCGTGCGCACGCACTGGCTGGACACCCTCGTCCTGCTGCTGCCCCTGCTGCGCCCGTTGCGTGTCGTCAGGGTGTACGAGGCCGTACTGCACCGGCGGGGCCGGACCCGGCTCGCGCTGCACGCGCGCGTGATCGTGTACGCCGGTCTGTCGGTGGCACTGCTCGGGTTCGCGGGCGCCCTGGCCGTGTACCAGCAGGAGCGCGCCGCGCCCGGCGCGACGATCCGGACGTTCGGCGACGCCGTGTGGTGGACCTGCGCCACGCTCGCGACCGTCGGGTACGGCGATGTCGCTCCGGTGACCCCGGTGGGCCGGGTGGTCGCGGTGGGCCTGATGGCCTGTGGACTCGCCCTGTTGGGCGCGGTGACGGGGTCGTTCTCGTCGTGGCTGCTACAGGTGTTCTCACGGGAGGACGAGCCGGGGCGGGCCGGGCCCGGGGACGACAGGGGGGCCTCGGGGAAGTGACTTCCCCGAGGCCCCCTTCAGCTGCCGATCAGTCTCCGGTCAGACCTGCACCCGCTCCTCGACGGCCTTCGCGATCTTCGCGATGGCCTCCGCGAAGGGGATGCCGTTCTCCTGCGAACCGTCCCGGTAGCGGAAGGACACCGTGTCGGCGTTCATGTCGTCGTCGCCGACGATGACCATGAACGGCACCTTCTGCTTCTGGGCGTTGCGGATCTTCTTCTGCATACGGTCGGACGACGAGTCCACCTCGACCCGCAGCCCCTGCTTCTTCGCCTCCGCGGCGAACCTCTGCAGGTAGTCCACGTGCCCGTCACCGATCGGGATACCGACCGCCTGGACCGGCGCCAACCACGCCGGGAACGCGCCCGCGTAGTGCTCCAGCAGCACCGCGAAGAACCGCTCGATGGAGCCGAACAGGGCGCGGTGGATCATCACCGGCCGCTGCTTCGACCCGTCGGGGCCGGTGTACTCCAGGTCGAACCGCTCGGGCAGGTTGAAGTCCAGCTGGACCGTCGACATCTGCCAGGTCCGGCCGATCGCGTCCTTCGTCTGGACGGAGATCTTCGGCCCGTAGAAGGCGGCGCCGCCCGGGTCGGGAACGAGAGGCAGCCCCTGCTTCTCGGCCACCTGCCGCAGCGTCTCCGTGGCCTCTTCCCAGACCTCGTCGGAGCCGACGAACTTCTCCGGGTCCTTGGTGGACAGCTCCAGGTAGAAGTCGGTCAGACCGTAGTCCCGCAGCAGGCCGAGGACGAAGGTGAGCGTCTTGTCCAGCTCCTCCGCCATCTGCTCACGCGTGCAGTAGATGTGCGCGTCGTCCTGGGTGAAGCCCCGGGCGCGGGTCAGGCCGTGCACGACGCCCGACTTCTCGTACCGGTACACGGTCCCGAACTCGAAGAGGCGCAGGGGCAGTTCACGGTACGAACGGCCGCGCGCGTCGAAGATCAGGTTGTGCATCGGACAGTTCATCGGCTTGAGGTAGTAGTCCACGCCCTCGTCGAGCTGCATGGGCGGGTACATGCCGTCCGCGTACCAGTCCAGGTGGCCCGAGGTCTCGAAGAGTTTCCCCTTCGTGGCGTGCGGGGTGTAGACGAACTCGTAGCCCTCCTCCTCGTGCCTGCGGCGCGAGTAGTCCTCCATCACCCGGCGGACGATGCCGCCCTTGGGGTGGAAGACGGCTAGGCCGGAGCCGATCTGCTCCGGGATCGAGAACAGGTCCAGTTCGCTGCCCAGCTTGCGGTGGTCGCGCTTCTCCGCCTCGACGAGGAAGTCGAGGTGCGCCTTCAGCTCCTCCTTGGTGGGCCAGGCGGTGCCGTAGATGCGCTGGAGCATCGGGTTCTTCTCGCTGCCCCGCCAGTACGCGGCGGCGTTGCGCATCAGCTTGAACGCCGGGATGTTGCGGGTGGTGGGCAGGTGGGGACCGCGGCAGAGGTCCTTCCAGCACAGGTCGCCGGTCCTGGCGTCGAGGTTGTCGTAGATGGTCAGCTCGCCGGAGCCGACCTCGACGTCCGCGCCGTCGTCGGTCGAGGCGGAGCCCTTGATGCCGATCAGCTCCAGCTTGTACGGCTCTGACGCCAGCTCCTCGCGAGCCGCCTCGTCGGTCACCACACGGCGCGAGAACCGCTGCCCGCGCTTCTGGATCTCCTGCATCTTCTTCTCGATGACCTTGAGGTCCTCGGGAGTGAAGGGCTTCTCGACATCGAAGTCGTAGTAGAAGCCGTCCTTGACGGGCGGGCCGATGCCGAGCTTGGCCTCCGGGAACAGCTCCTGCACGGCCTGGGCCATGACGTGGGCGGTGGAGTGGCGCAGGATGTTCAGGCCGTCCTCGGAGGAGATCTCGACCGGCTCGACCTCCTCGCCGTCCGCCACCGCGTACGCGAGGTCCTTGAGCTCCCCGCCCACCCGCGCGGCGACGATCGAACGTTCGCCGGCGAAGAGGTCGGCGGCCGTAGTCCCCGTCGCCACCACGCGCTCTTCCCGCTCGGAATCGCGATGGATGATCACACGGACTTCTGACACCGGTCTCTCCTGACTGCAGGTGGGTGCGGCGCCATACCGGGAGCGCGCGCAAGGAAGGATCGTACCGACCCGGCCCCGCCCACCGCGAAACAGATAACGGGAAGCTCCCCTGGCCGCCGCCTCACCGCCGCGCTCAGTCGTCGCCGCTGCACTCCTCCTCGAAGAAGGCGATGCGCTCGGCGGTCTCCTGGAGCGACTTCATCAGCCGGTCCCGCTCCGCCTCGTCGACCTGGACGGGTACGACCCCGGAGGCCTGGGTCAGCCTGCGGAAGCCGCCCCGGCTCTCCAGCCGGCCGTGCACCCGAACCGGCAGTCCGACGAGGTGCGCGTGCCCGGCGATCCGGTACGCCTCCTCGTCCAGCGTCATCCGGACGTGCGGGATCTCGGCGCCGGCCAGCACCCGCAGGCGTACGGCGCCTTCGCCGCGCGGGCCCGACCTGCGCATCCGTACCACCGTGCCGGTGATGCGGACCGGCACCGAGGGTTCCTCGCGCAGATACCGGGAGCCCGCCGCGCGCAGGGCGGGCAGGTCGCCGGGGGAGAACTCGACCGGTTCGGTGCGGGCCGAGCAGCCGTCGGGGACCTCCGCGCCGGGTGCCCACTCGACGGCGATCCGGGCGCCCTCCGCACCGCGCACCAGGGCGACGAGGGCCTCTGTCAGCTCGTGGCTGACGCCTGCCTCGACGGCGCTGTCGAAGGCGTCCATGCCGCCGGTGGCCCGGTGGTAGTCGATGGCCTCGCGGGCCGCGTACAGGGCCTGGTGGAGGCGTACGGCGAGGGGGCGGCCCGTGCCGACGGGGACGAACGCGGTGAGGCTGCGCCCTGCCGGTGCCGCGCCGACGAGGACGTGTTCGAGGAGGGCGTCGGCGGTCCTGCGGTGGCGGGCGCCGTAGTAGCCGGCACGCGCGCGCGTGGCGAGTGCTCCGGCGAGCATCATCCGGCGGGCGGCCGAGCGCAGTTGTTCCTCGACGGGCCAGGAGGCGACACCAGCGGGTCCGGTCGGCACGTCACGCCACCAGCGGATCTCGTCGCTGGGCACGGCGAGGCCGACGAGCACCTCGCGCGCGGAGGGCGATCCGCTGCGGGCGAGAGCGACCAGGGCCTCGGCGAGCAGGTCGTCGCTGTCGGGGAAGGCCCGGCTCTCGGGCACGAGCAGGCTCGTGCCGTGGCCGCCGGGCCCTGGTGGGGTCCAGCGGCCGTATCGTCCGACGGCTCCCCCGCGCCGCTGCCAGCCGTGCCGGCGCAGGAGGGCGCCGAGCACCGCGGGGTCGACCTGTTCGGGCGCGGGCGGTTCGTCGTGCCAGGAAGTGTCCACGGGGTGCGGCCGGACAGGCCGCAGAGGGTCCTCGGTGGGCCGGTGCGTCACGGTCTGCCTCCCGTCCCGACCCGCGTCATGATCTCGCAGAGCGCGCGGTCGTCGAAGATGCGTGAGGTCGGTATCCGCACGGTGGTCCGGTACCGGCCGGTGGTCCGCTGACCGGCGAGGTTGATCCAGTAGCAGCAGTGCCGCAGGTCGAGGCGGTCGTGGCCGGCGCTCAGCCAGTCGTCCTGCGAGCGCGGTACGAGCATCACGACCAGGATCTTGTGCACGGAGACCGGGGTGCGGGCGAGTTTCGTCAGGTGGGCGTTGTCGAGCGTGAAGGAGAAATACGGGGCCTGCGGATTCGGTGCGATCTGGTACGTGCACTTCAGCTGGACCTTGATGGTGACCTCGTCGTCGACCGTGTGCCCGGGGGCGCCGTGGCTGACGTGCCAGTCGATGCCGTTGTCGGGGAACGGCTGGGACAGCGAACAGCCGGCCGCCGCGGCGACGGCGTGCAGATAGCCCACCTGCAGTGTCTCCATGCAGGCGGTGGTGGCGAGGTTGCCTCGATGGGGTGCCGTCCGCTCGGGCAGCAGCCCGCCCCGTTCGGGCTGCGCTATCGCCATGACCAAGTGCCTTCCAAACCAGGTGAATTCCCATGACAGGCCACCGAAGTGCGTAAACCTGTATCTCTGTTGTCTCCTTCCGGCGTACAGCGCAAACAGCCCGGGTATCACCAAACGGGCAGAAGACGGTGCGTCAGCTGCCGCGGGTGAACGAGGAGTTGCATAGGTATGACGTGCTGGTACGAGGGCCCCTTGGCCGCGTTCGACACGGAGACCACGGGTGTGGACGTCGAGACCGACCGGATCGTGTCGGCTTCCGTCGTGGTCCAGGAAGGTCCGGCCGTCCGGCCGCGGGTCAGCCGCTGGCTGATCAACCCCGGTGTGCCCGTGCCCGCTTCGGCGACGGCGGTGCACGGGCTGACGGACGAACATCTGCAGCGCAACGGCCGCTGGCCGGCCCCTGTGCTGGAGGAGATAGCCCGGGCGCTGGCGGAGCAGGCGGCGGCGGGCCGCCCGCTGGTCATCATGAACGCGCCCTTCGATCTGACCATGCTGGACCGGGAGTTGCGACGCCATCGCGCCTCGTCGCTCGACCGCTGGTTCGACTCGAAGCCACTGCTGGTGCTGGATCCCCGGGTCCTGGACAAGCACCTGGACCGCTACCGCAAGGGCCGCCGCACCCTCACGGACCTGTGCGCGCACTACGGCGTCACACTGGAGGGCGCCCACGACGCGGCGGCGGACGCGACGGCCTCGCTGGAGCTCGTACGGGCGGTCGGGCGCCGTTTCGCGACCCGGCTGGAGCGCCTCTCCCCCGCCGAACTGCACACCCTCCAGGCGGTGTGGCACGCGGCGCAGGCGCGCGGCCTACAGGCGTGGTTCGCGAAGAGCGGTGCACCGGAGGCGGTCGATCCGGCATGGCCACTGCGCCCGGAGATGCCGGCGGCGGCATAGCCGTACGACAGCCGCACAAGCGCATGCACAAACGGATGTGCGAGCGAATGTACGAGCGCATGAAAAAACCGGTCCGTCGATGACGGACCGGCCTTCTCCCGGTGGGCGATACTGGGTTCGAACCAGTGACCTCTTCGGTGTGAACGAAGCGCTCTCCCACTGAGCTAATCGCCCGGGAACGCACCGAACAATACAGGTCCGGGCGGGCTTCGTTCAAACCGCTTGAAGGTGTGCGGTCAGTCCGCGTCGTCCCGCGCGCATCATCAGGGCGTGGTTGGCGCGGAAGAGGGGCCGTCCGGGGACGGCGAGGCGGCGCATCAGCGGCTTGGTGACGTCGACCTCCTGGTCGTAGCGGGCGAGAGTGCCGGCGCCGACCGCGGTGAGGGTCCAGCGTGCCCAGCCGTCGAGGTCGCCGGTCATGGCGATCTCCAGGACTCCGGCGGCCGGGTCGCGGCGCACCTCGCGTGCGGTGAAGGTCAGGTCGTACGGGAGGAGGGAGCGGACGCGGATGACTCCGCTGGTGTCGTCGATGCGGTCGACCTCGCGCACCTGGCGCCACCAGCGCGGATACTCCTCGGCCCGTTCAAGGGCGTCGTACACGACGGCGGGGGCCGCGGGCAGCCGCCACCGGCTGCGGAAGCGGTAGTGGGTCCATTCCATGAGCGGAGTGTGCCCCGGACACAGGCGCAGCGGCGCACATCTGAGACACATCTGAGACACATCTGAGTACGCACTGAGTACGCGGACTCATGCCGTACGAAGTGACGCGAACCACACTCGACGGTATGACGCAATTTCCGCCCCCGGCCGAGGAGCTGCGGCTCATCGACGCCGAGCTGTGGCAACTGGACGTCCGCCGGACGCAGTTGCTGACGCGCCGCGCCTGGCTGGTCACGGTCCTGAACCAGACGCGGCCGACGCCTGTCGCGCCGCCCCGCCCCGAATCGTCCGTCCCGAGCGTCCAGAACGTGCTGCTCCTGCTCGGCGGTGTGCTGCTCACCATCGCGGCGATGGTGTTCACACTGGTCAGCTGGGGTCATCTGGGAATCACCGGGCGGGCCGTGGTGCTGGGCGCGGTCACGCTGGCCGCGCTCGCCACGCCGGTGGTGCTGCTGAAGCGGGGGCTGCGCTCGACGGCCGAGTCGGTGGCGGGCCTCGGGCTCGCGCTGACGGTGCTGGACGCCTACGCGCTGCACGCGGCCGCACTCACGGGCACCGACGGCGCGGGGTACGCGGCGGCAGCGGCGGCCGTACTGGCGGTGGCGTGGGCCGGGTACGGCCTGCTGCCCGCCACCAGCGGTCTGCGGCTGCCTCTGCCCGCCGCCCTGGCCTCGGCCCAACTCCCGCTGCTGCTCTGGGCGCTGGCCGCCGACGCGGCGCCCTACGGGGTCACGTCCGCACTGCTGCTCACTGCTGTGTTCGACACGGTTGTGGCGCTCCGGGTGACGGACAGGTCCGTACGGGTCGTCGCGGCGATCGGCGCGTACGGCATGGGCGGCTGGGGCGTACTGGCCGCCGGCTGGCTGTCCTGGACTGCCACCGGCCCGAGCGCCGTCGCCCGTGCGGCGGCGCTCCTCCTGCTCGCGGCGGCGACAGCGCTGGGCGCCGCCTGGCACGACGGCATCCCGGAGGGGCGGGCCGACGAGAACGGCCCCGGCCGGAAGGACTCCCTCGGCCTCGCGGTGGCCGCGGGGCTGCTCGTCGTCGCGGCCCTCGGCGGCGCGGTGCGCCCGGCGCTGCCGGAGGCGTGGACCGTTCCGGTCCATCTGGCGTTCGGAATCGCCCTGTTGGCGACGCTGCGGGCCGGGCGGCTGCCTGCGACGGTGCGGCACGGCTTCGGGTGGGCCTCGGGGACCGTACAGGCGCTGGCCGTGCTGTGGGCACTGCCCGTCGTCGTTCTGGCGCTGCTCGGGCCGGTCGGCTGGGCGGAACGCGCCTGGACCGGCGCCCCGTCGGACGCCCGTGCCGCGGTGACGCTCGACACGCCCTGGCCGCAGCACACGGAGACCGCTCCCGTCGCCCTGGCTGCCGTCGCTGCCGTGCTCCTCCTGACCGTCCGGGTCGGCATCCGGCGGCCTCAGGCGCTGTGCGGCGCGTCGGCCCTGCTGTGGGCGACGCTGTTCACGCTTCCGGCGGTACTCGAACTCCCCTATACGGCAGCCCTGTTGACCCAGGGCGTCATGACAGCCGGGGCGCTCACGGCGACGGTGTACGTACGCCGGGGCACGCCCTCCCCCTCAGAGGTGACGCCGGTCAGTCCGCTCACTCCGCCTCGGCTCACCGCCCTCGTCCTCGCCCTGGCCGGCTCCCTCGGCCTCGCCTTCCTCTCCCTCGCCTCGCAGTCGGCGACCCTCGCCGTGCTGTCCGCCCTGACCGCGCTGTTCACGGCGGCCTCGTGGCACCCGCGCCCGGCCCCTGTGACGGCCCCGGCCGCGCTCGGGTACGCCGCCGCACTCGCCTGCGCGACCGGCGCCGCCCTGGACTGGCGGCCCTCGCACACCGCGCTGCTCGTGCTCGCCGTTCCCACGGCCGCGGCCCTGTCGGCCGCACGCCGGGGCGACGCCCGGGCCGTCGTACCGGTCGAGGTCGCGGGTGCGGCGGGCGGGCTGCTCGCGGTCGGGCTCGCGCTCACCGACCCGCCGCTGCTGGCCCTGGTGCTGGCCCTGTGCGCGGTGATCGCCGGGGGCACGGCGATCCGCGCGGACCGCCGCCCCGTGGGTTACGCGGCTGCCGCCCTGTTCATGCTGGCCACCTGGGTACGCCTGGCGGCCTGGGACGTCGAGACTCCGGAGGCGTACACGCTTCCGGTCACGGTCCCGGCACTGTTGCTCGGCGCCCTGCGCCGGCGCCGCGACCCGCAGGCGTCCTCCTGGACGGCGTACGGTCCCGGCCTGGCCGCCACCCTCGTGCCGAGCCTGGTGGCGGCCTGGGGCGACGCGCACTGGACCCGCCCCCTGCTGCTGGGCCTGGCGGCACTGCTGGTCACCCTGTTGGGCGCCCGGCACCACCTCCAGGCCCCCCTCGTGCTCGGCGGTTCGGTGCTGATACTGGACACGCTGCACGAACTCGCGCCCTACCTCGTCCAGGTCACCGACGCCCTCCCGCGCTGGGTCCCTCCCGCCCTCGCCGGACTGCTGCTGCTCGCACTCGGAGCGACGTACGAGCGGCGGATCCGCGATGTCCGGCGGGTGCGGGAGGTCCTCGGAGAGATGAACTAGCCGTCCACTACGGCATCTTGTCGCCCAGCAGTGCCAGGTTCTCGATGGCGGCGAGGCCGTAGAGGGCGGTGTCGTTGGTGGACACCCAGGTGGCCTCGCTGCCCGGGACGAGGGCGACCGGGCCGGCCACCGGCTCGGTCTTCCAGGGCGCCGACTCCTTGTAGCCGTCGGAGTTGTAGAACTTGTCCCACGCGCGCTTGGCGAGCTTCTCGTCACCGGTCCGGACAGCGGCGTACGCGTCGAGGCGCGAGTGGCCCTGGAACAGCAGCAGGGTGCCGAAGTTGGAGCCGTAGCGGGCCGCCTGCTCGGCCTTGGTGGCGTTGAAGTAGCGGCAGTAGTCGAAGTAGGCCTGGTTGAACTTCGGCATGTCGACGAGGTCGATGAGTTCGGCGCAGAGTTCGTTGAGGCCGAAGACCGCGGAGAGGTGCGAGACACCGACGACGGGCGCCGCCGCGACGGCGAACCTCCCGGTGTCGAGGTCGTACAGCCCGCTGCCCTGCACGAAGCCGTTGGGCTGGGCGGCGATGGTCTCCATGGTGGACAGGACGCGCGCCCTGGCCTTCTCCCACTTGGGGCCCTTGCGCTCCCACTCGGTCAGCCAGGCCGACACGAGCCCGCTCCAGTCGGTGCCGAAGCCGATCGACAGGGCGTGCCTGTCGGGCGTGTACGGCTCGGTGCGGATCTTGCGGATGGGGTCGAGGACGAGGAAGGTCTCGTCGCTGTCGACGTTGGCGTGCATGAGGTCGCCGACGCGTTCGTCACCGGTGAGGAAGTAGTAGTAGCGGCGGTAGGTGGTGTTGGCGATGCGCTGCTGCTTGGCGCTGTCGGCGTAGTGCTGCACGCCGTGCCGGGTACCGAGGCCGGCCCACTGGCCGAGGTGGTAGACGTCGACCTCGCCGGTGTGACGGGTCATCGCCTCGGCGAACCGGAAGATGTCGGCGCGGCCCGAGCGCAGGTACGCGAACCAGAGCCAGAGGTCCGGCGACAGTTCGGAGTTGTCCCAGGCGTAGCCGCCGACGTCGTACCGCCACTGGTGCCGGAAGGTGTCGTAGGTGTGCATGATGTCGCCGTAGTCCCAGAAGCCGTACCAACGGCGCTGCTCCACCTGGTCCTTGTAGTAGGTGAAGAGGAAGTCGAGGTGGTCCTCGATCCTGGCCTTGGCGGGGGTGGACCGGTCGGGCTCGGAGTACAGCCCCGGGCCGAAGACCTGGGCCTTGATGAGCTGCCTGGGCGGGGCGGCGAGCTGGGGCAGCACCCGTACGGCTTCGACCTGTTCGGCGAGTTTCTCGGCGGTCGGGGTCGACTCGTTGGCCCAGAAGAGGAGTTCGGAGGTACGGGCGATGCCGTAGGGGGTGCCGAAGCCGGGTTCGTAGTCCTCGTAGGTGATGTTGAGGCCTTCGAGCTGTTCGGCGTACGTGTCCTGGCCCATGCCGTCGTGGTAGAAGCGCAGGTCCATCGGCTGGGCCTCGGGCGACCAGAGCCAGAGGGTGACCTCGGCCTCGTCGGTCTGGGCGTCGCGGATGTCGAGCTGGGCGGGGTGCTTCTCCCAGAAGTCCCGCAGGCCGAAGGAGAATCCGCCGCTCGCCCCGCCGACGTAGCCGAACCCGGAGGCGCGCTTGCCCCCGCCGGCGCCGATCCAGCCGTGTCCCTTCTTGGTGCGCTTGCGGAGGGTGAAGCCGTCGGCGGAGAGCTGGGACAGGGTGTAGTCGCCCCACTCGGGGATGTACTGGAGGCGGGTGGTGACGCGCTGGTCCCAGGTCGACGGGTCGGCCAGCTTCTCCCCCGCGAACTGGGCGGCCTGGACGGTCGCTCCGGGGTCGCGCCGCTGCCCGGTGATGCCCTTGACGGCCTCGCGCAGCAGTCCGGTGCCGTCGCCGCCGATCCGGATGTGCCGGTCGTACGAGGCGTCCCGCATCGGCACGGTGAAGCGGACCCCGATGCCGCGGATGAAGTCGCCGCTGGCCTTGCCGGGCTCCTGGGTGCCGTCGTACGTGATGGTGTGGACCATGCGGAAGGAGTCGGCGCCGGCGTAGAAGTAGAGGCGGACCGAGAAGGGGAGCCAACTGCGGGCGCCCTTGCGGTGCTTGCCGTCGATGCGGACAACTGCCCTGACGGGGCCGTCCTGTTCGACCTCGACCTTGCTGATGGCGCTGTCGAACCGTTCGAACTTGGTGGCGCCCTCGTCCTCGTCCTCGATCTCGGGCTGGCGGATGAGGACGAGCCGCCCGTTCTTGGCGATCTCGGTGGAGCCGCGTCTGACCGACTTGACCAGCGTGGAGCCGGACTTGCCGATACGCGCGGTGATGACCCCGGTCGATATGTCGATGGTCCCGCCGCCGCTGTCGACGGTGATCTTCGCGGTGGGGGCCGCGGGCGCCCCGGCGGCGAGCGTCAGCTTGCCGGAGCCCGAACTCACGGCGTGCGCGGTCCACTTGAGGGAGCCGTCGGGCCAGTAGGCGAGCGGCCACGACTGTACGGGGACGGACGCGCCGGTGGCGTCCGTGAGCGCGAAGGTCTGGCTCGCGTCGTAGGTGCCCTTCGGCCAGGGCACGCCGACCGTGGATCCGGGTGCGGCGCCGAGGCCGCCGTCCTCCAGCCAGTCCAGGGTCACGGGATCGGCGCCGGACTCGGCGGTCGCGGGCGCGGCCTGCGCGGTCGAACCGAGCGCCCAGCTGAACTGCGCGGCGGCTCCGGCGACAGCGGCGGCCTTGAGGAGGGACCTGCGGGGGATGGGAGACATAGGAGAGCAGCCTTTCCTTTCCGTGCGGATGCAAGGGTGGTCAGGGGGCATGGTCAGGGGCATGACAGAGGGAGGTACGGCGCCCGGGGCGCCGACCTTGTGCGAGGGCGCCGCCCGTCAGCGGCGCCGGTACCGCTCCTCGACGGCGACGGCCGCCGCCGCGACGGCCCCGAGGACGGGAACCGCCAGCGGCGGAAGGAACCCCGCGGACAGAGCCACGACGGCCAGCCCGCAGACGACCAGGAAGGATCCGGCGGGATCGTGCACGGTCCGGCGCCCGGCCTCCCCGAGAAGCGCCCGCCAGCGGGCGTCCGGCGCCCAGACGGCCGCGGCCCGCAGCAGGGCCACGGCGAGCCCGATCAGCGCGAAGATGCCGACGGCTCCGACGAACCGCCCGCCGGGAATCCCGGCCCGCGCGGCCAGGACGTCCACCCAGACCGCGGCGGCCACCGCCCAGCCGACGAGCCCGACGGCCCACCCGCCGCGCACGGCCGCCCGGAAGTCCGCGACGAACTCCCGCCAGCCACCGGCCTCATGGGTCGTACGGCGCCGCAGATGCCGTGCGCCGGCGGCGAAGGCGGCGGGGTAGGTGACGACCCCGAGGCAGGCCACGGCGATCCACACCCCGGTGAGCAGACACTCGGCGAAGAGCGCGAAGCGCTCACCGAACACGGACTCCTTGCGCTCCTTGCGCGGGGAGCGGGCCTTCACGCGCGTCTGGGCCATGGTGACCGCCTCAGCCCTTCAGTCCGGAGGTCGCCATACCGTCGATGAGATAGCGCTGGAAGGCCATGAAGAAGGCGACGACCGGCACCAGCGCCACCAGCGACATGGCGATCATGCTGCCGTAGTTGGAGATGCCCTCCTGGTCGCGGAACATCATCAGGCCGAGCGAAACGGTGTACTTGGAGGGGGTGTTGAGGTAGATCAGCGGCCCCATGAAGTCGTTCCACGCGTTGATGAAGGTGAAGATGGCGCTGGTGATGATGGCGGGCCGGCTCAACGGCAGCACGATGGACCAGTAGGTCCGCAGATGCCCGCACCCGTCGAGCTTGGCGGCCTCGTCCAGTTCGCGCGGCAGCCCGCGCATGAACTGCACCATCAGGAAGACGAAGAACGCCTCCGTGGCGAGGAACTTGCCCGCGACGAGCGGCACGAGCGTGTCGATGTAGCCGAGGTTGCGGAACAGCACGTACTGCGGGATGAGCAGCACGTGGTACGGCAGCAGCAGCGTGCCGATCATCAGCGTGAACAGCAGGTTCCGCCCGGCGAACTGGATCTTGGCGAAGGCGTACGCGGTCAGCGAGCTGGAGATCACCACGCCCACCACGGCCAGGCCCGCGTACATCAGCGAGTTGCTGAAGAAGCTGCCGATGGAGATGCCCGAGATGCCGTCGGCGAGCCCGGAGAAGTTCGCCCAGACCGGCTTGGTGGGCAGCAGGTCGAGGCTGGCGATGATGTCCTTGCTCGGCTTGAACGAGGCGCCGAGCACCCAGATCACCGGGTAGAGGACGACCGCGAGCACGAGGAGCGCGCCCACGTGCCAGACGAGGGCTCCCAAGCGCCGCCGCTCGTTCGGGGCATGCGCAACAGGGCTGGTGACACTGGTCACTTGGCGGCCTCCTCGTAGTGCACCCACTTCTTCTGCGACCAGAACAGGACCGCCGTGACGAGCGCCACCGCGATCACCAGCGTCCAGGCCATCGCGGAGGCGAAGCCCATCTGGGCCTCCTTGAAGCCCTTCTGGTAGAGGTAGCAGGTGTAGACGAGGGTGGCGTCGGCAGGCCCGCACCTGGTGTCCGAGACGACATAGGCGGAGCCGAACACCTGGAACGCGTGGATGGACTCCAGCAGCACGTTGAAGAACAGCACCGGGGAGATCATCGGCAGCGTGATGTTCCAGAACCGCCGGAAGGGACCGGCTCCGTCCATCTCGGCGGCCTCGTACAGCTCCTGGGGCACCTGCTTGAGGCCCGCCAGGAAGATGACCATCGGCGCGCCGAACTGCCAGATGCTCAGCGCCACGAGGGCGTACAGGACGTAGTCCGGGTTGCCGATCCAGCCGCCGACGTCGAGCCCGAAGACCTTCTGCGTACGGTCCACGACGGCGCCGTCGGAGAACAGCGCCCGCCAGACGAAGCCCACGGAGACGCTGGCACCGATGAGCGACGGCATGTAGAACGCGGCCCGGTACAGGGCCTGTCCGCGCCGCTTCTGCGCGAGCAGCAGCGCCACTCCGAGCGCGAGGAGCAGCTTCAGCGGGGTGGCCACGACGACGTACTTCAGCGTGACCTCGACCGACTTCTGCCAGCGCGGGTCCTGGAACATCGTCGTGAAGTTGTCCAGCCCCACCCACTTCGGCGGCGTGAACAGGTTGTAGCTGGTGAACGCGTAGTAGAGCGACGCGATCATCGGCCCCGCCGTGAGCAGCAGGAACCCCGCGATCCACGGCGACATGAAGAGATAGCCGGCGAGGTTCTCGCGGCGCCGCCCGCGCCGCCCGGCGACAGGAGCGGCGGACCGCTTCTGCGCCGGGCGCGCGGGCGCTTCTTTGACGAGCGTCATGGTGGTACGTCCCCTCAGCCCGCGAACGCGGCCTTGGCCTCGCTGAACAGGGCCTTCGCGCCGTCGGCCGGCTTGGTCTTGCCCTGGGCGATCTCGCCGCCGATCCGCAGGAAGGCCGCCTCGATGACATCCGCGCCGGACGGGTGCGGGGTGATCTTGCCGAGCACACCGGCCTTGGCGACCTCGTCCTCGTAGGCCGAGACACCCTTGTTGTTGGGGTCGGTCGGCTTGAAGGCGTCGTACTGCTCTGTCGTGGCGAGGATGCCGCGGTCGTAGCCCATGATCTTGCCGACCTCGGGGTCGTGGACCATGAAGCTGATGAACTGGGCGACCTCCTTGGGGTGCTTGGTCCCGGAGAAGGCGCTGAGCATCAGCGAACCGAGGTACTGGCCGGTGTCCTTGCCGTCCGTGGTGGGGATCGGCGCGAGCCCGTAGTCGGACTCACCCTCGCCCTCGTAACGGATGGAGAAGTTGTCCCAGGTGAATTCGGACGCGGCGAGCCCCGCCGACAGACCGGACTTGGGCGCGACCTGCTCGATCTTCTTCGGGTCGGCGACCAGGCCGGACTTCACCCGCTTGTAGCCGTCCGCCCACCACTGGGTGAGGTCGTCCTCGGTGAAGCCGAGATCGCTGTCGGTGAAGAAGGCCTTGCCGTTCTGGCGCAGATACAGGTCGTAGAGATACATGATGCCGAAGTAGCCGGTGTCACCGGCGATCTTCAGCTTGTCCTGGATCTTCTGCAGCGCGGCGAAGTACTCGTCCCAGGTCCAGCCGAACTTCGCCTCCACACCCGCCTTCTCGAATGCCTTCAGGTCGATGACGAGCGCCATGGTGTTGGCGCCGACGGGTATGCCAATCTGCTTACCGTCGACCTGACCGTTCGCCAGAACGCCGTTGCGGAAGTTCTCCAGGTCCAGATTCCCGGCGTCCGCCTGCGTCTTGAGATCCATCAGAACGCCGCGCTTGTCGTACTTGCGGAGAAAGCCGACCGCATTCTGGAAAACGTCCGGCGGATTTCCACCGGAGGCCTGGGTCTGGAACTTCTCCCAGTACGCCGCGTAGTCGGTGAATTCCGGCTTGATCTTGATCTTCGGATACTTCTTCTCGAAGAGCGCGATCGTCTTCTTGATGGCGATGGTGCGCGGTTCGCCGCCCCACCATGCATAACGGAGTGTCACCGAACCGTCCCCGGCACCGCTGTCACCACCGCACCCGGTCGTTGTCGCCAGCCCCAACGCGGCTGCCGAGGCTCCGGCCGCCTTAAGGATGGTTCGCCTCTCAACATTCCCGTTCCTAGGCACAGTAAGGCCCTCCCCGCGACGTCGTTGGCGCCTGCGTGAATCGTTTCAAGTAAGCGCTTGCTGGCACAAGCTACGGAGGGCCTCGGAATGCGTCAATGATTCGGACAGGATTTTTCTGTGAGTGAGCTGGGCGCGGGCGGCTCACAAGTCGACTCCCGCCTCCGACGAGGGGGTTGACGTTGCAGGTGAGGCGCCCGGGGTCGACTGGTCGAACAACGGCGGGCCGCCGGTGTTTATTTGGGGCGGGGCCGAAATGCGCCTGCCGGACGGGGAGTTGGCGCCGCACCGGGTGGGCACTCGAACGCGGCGACGCCGGGATCGACGAGGACGGCAGGGCACCCACCGAAGGGACTCACGGCGGCCCTCCCGGGTCGCGCGACGCGACCGAGGAAGCCTCAGGAGGCTTCGGGAGGGGCTTACGGGGAGCGCTGGACCAAGGCCACCCAGAGCCGCCCGAGTGGGACCCGATGGACGCGACGCGCATCGGCCAGGCGATGCCGAACGACAAATGCGGCCCGTGTCCACGTTTCCGTGGACACGGGCCGCACTCGATCCGGTGGGCGATACTGGGTTCGAACCAGTGACCTCTTCGGTGTGAACGAAGCGCTCTCCCACTGAGCTAATCGCCCGGACGCAGGGAGAACATTACCCCATGTCAGCGGGTGCCCCGGACCTGCGCCGGATCACTGATCCTTGATCTTCCAGGGCATTTCCAGCCCGAACTTCCATACATAGATCCCGACGAGAACCGACACGATCACGAGGCCGACCGTCGTCAGGATGATGTTGCGGCGGCGCACCCTGGGGTCGAGTGCGCGCTGTGTCGCCTCGGTGACCTTGCGCTTCGTCCAGCGCAGTACCAGCTGGGCCCAGACGAACTCCGTCGCCCAGATCGCCATACCGCCGAAGATCACCAGCCAGCCCGGTCCGGGCAGCGGCAGCATGACGATGCCGGCGCCCACCACCGCGAGGCCCACGACGAACACGCCGACCTGCCAGCTCACATGCAGCATGCGGCGCGCCTTGATGAATTCCGGTGCCCGCGACCCGAGCTCCCGCTCGCCCTCGGCCCCACCGGCCCCGGCCTCATCTGGTGTCACGACAGCCTCGACAGACTTGTCACTCCCCGTGTTCATACAGCCAAACCCTACCGGACAGAAACCGGTCACCGGAATGGTCGTAGCCGACGAACCGGCCCTCGGCCGGAAGAGTTACGTAAAGGCACGCAAAACACTCAGAGGGGTTTACAACGGCACCGTAGGTGGCATGTCGATTTCGCCGACGTGCGAATCCCCGAGCGCACACTGAGCGAAAGGCCTTGGCGCTTATGAACACCACGGTCAGCTGCGAGCTGCACCTGCGCCTCGTTGTGTCGAGCGAGTCCTCACTGCCCGTTCCCGCAGGACTGCGGTATGACACGGCCGATCCCTACGCCGTGCACGCCACCTTCCACACCGGAGCCGAGGAAACCGTCGAGTGGGTGTTCGCCCGCGACCTGCTCGCGGAGGGCCTCCACCGGCCCACCGGCACCGGTGACGTCCGAGTCTGGCCGTCCCGGAGCCACGGTCAGGGCGTTGTCTGCATCGCTCTCAGCTCCCCTGAGGGCGAGGCCCTGCTCGAAGCCCCCGCACGAGCCCTGGAGTCCTTCCTGAAGCGAACGGACGCCGCCGTGCCACCCGGCACGGAACACCGTCACTTCGACCTCGACCAGGAACTGTCACACATCCTGGCGGAAAGCTAGGAGAAGGCCCCACTGAGCCGCCCGGCGCCGTCCACTCGGGGAGACGGCTCGGGTGACAACCGCATATGGCACACCGCCGCCGCCCCGCGGGTTTCCGCGGGGCGGCGGCGGTGCGTCCGCATGTCCCTCCCGGGCCGCCGCCCCGGCCCCGTCGAAGGCCGACACCCACCTCCGTCGCTCTGAGCCACTACCATCGGCCAGCATCGGCGGGCGGGTGCCCGCCCGACCGCCCAGGCAGGCCAGGGAGAGCAACGTGCTGATCACCCACGACACCCGGTGCGCCCTCGACACCGTGGTCGATCTGGTGAACACCGCGCCGGAGGACGACTCGACGGACGGACTGCCCGATGTCGACGCGCTCGTGGATTTCGTACGAAAGCACAACATGAGCGACATCGGCGTGCTGTCGGAGTTCGATCTGGCCGCCGTGCGCAGAATCCGCGGACGGTTCGCCGGGGTGTTCGCCGCCCAGGAGGCCCGGACCGCCGCCACGGTCATCAACGAGCTGGTCGCCGCCGCGGGCACCACACCCCGGCTCACCGACCACGACGGCTACGACTGGCACGTGCACTACTTCGCCCCGGGGGCGTCCCTCGCCGACCACCTCGCCGCCGACTGCGGGATGGCTCTCGCGTTCTTCGTGGTCGCCGGCGAGCAGGAACGGCTGCGCCGGTGCGAGGCCCCGGACTGCCGACACGCCTTCGTGGACGTCTCCCGCAACCGCTCACGCCGCTACTGCGACAGCAGGACCTGCGGCAACCGGCTTCATGTGGCGGCCTACCGGGCGCGCCGCAAGGAGTCGGCGGGCTGACGGCCGGGAGAACAGACCCTGGTGCTGACGCAGTCCCCGGCGGGTGGCGCCGGGGACTGGCGTGTACAGCTCACAGCAACAGCAGATCATGCAACGAAGCCATGAGCAGCAGACACCCGATCACCGCAAGGAAGATCATCAGCGGTGGCTGGGAAAGGGCGAAGAGGCACCCGCGCGGCTCGTCCTTCGGCGGCACGGCCTCGCTCTGTGTTGTGTCCAGCATCTCGCCGCGATGATGACGCAGCCGGCACCCTCTACGCGATCAACACGCCCGCAATGCGCGGTAGTTCGCCGAATTCCGTAATGTCCGCAGCGAGTCATGATCGCTTCCGAGCGACCTCCGTCGCCTCCCGGCCGTTTGTGTCGTTTCAGTACGTCACCCGTCGTACCCCGTCATACGCGGCGCTTCCTCATATGCCGTGCTTCTTCAGGATCGCCTCAAGGTCGCTGAAGTCGTCCCCGGCACCACCGCCGCGCTGCTTGGCCGCGGGCTGGGCAGCCGGACGGGAGGCCTTGCCCCGCCCCTGTCCCAGTGAGGGCGCGGAGGCCGCCGGAGCCACCGCCTCGCGCTGCGCGGCCTGTATCTCCCCGCGTTCCCTCCGGGTGCCGCCCCTTCGCCGCTCCACCGCGCGGGTGGCCGTGAAGAGCAGCCAGGCGCCGCCGAGCACGCCGAAGCCCGCCCAGGCGGAGGGGCTGAAGGCGGTGTCGGCCGCCCACCCGACCACCCCGGTCATCACCAGGCCGACGGGGACCAGCGAGTACGCGGCGATCCGGGCAGCCGCGAGAAAACGCTTGCGGTACGCCGTGACCACCGCGATGCCCAGGCCGGCCGCGGAGACGGCGGAACAGACGGTCTCGGCAATCATCCGGACCTCCAGGCAGGGTTCGGTCGCGCAGGTGCGCTTCGTCCCTTCCATCCTGCACCGCCCGGTCCCCCGGATGCCATGCTCCGGCCCGACATCAGGGACATCTCCGGGTCGGCTCCTCCACAGGTCCCGGTTCCCCTCGTACTACGGACAGGGTCGCGGCTGGGAAACTGGTGCCCATGAACGACTCCTCCCCCGCGCCCGCGGACACGTCCGCCCCCGTCCTCGACGTCTGGTGCGAGCTCCAGTGCCCGGACTGCCGCACCGCCTTGGCCGACGTACGCGCCCTGCGTGCCCGTTACGGCGACCGGCTGGAGCTGCGGCTGCGGCACTTCCCGCTGGAGCGGCACAAGCACGCCTTCGCCGCCGCGCAGGCCGCCGAGGAGGCGGCGGAGCAGGGCCAGGCGTGGCCGTACGTCGAGGCGGTGCTCGGCCGGGTCGAGGAGCTGGACCGTGGGGGCGAACCCTTCCTGGTCGAGGTGGCCGGCGAACTCGGCCTCGACGCCGAGGAGTTCGACACGACACTGATCGACGGCCGGCACATCCTGATCGTCGACGCCGACCAGGCCGAGGGCAAGGCCATCGGCGTGACCGGTACACCGACGTACGTCATCGCCGGGGAGGTTCTCAACGGCGGCAAGAGCCAGGAAGGGCTGCGGGAACGGATCGAGGAGATCGTGGACGGGCTGCTGGCCGGGCATGACGCCTGACGCCGCCCACGCCCGGAGGCGG
Source organism: Streptomyces sp. NBC_01451 (assembly GCF_036227485.1). Taxonomy (NCBI): domain Bacteria; kingdom Bacillati; phylum Actinomycetota; class Actinomycetes; order Kitasatosporales; family Streptomycetaceae; genus Streptomyces; species Streptomyces sp. NBC_01451. The sequence goes on along the minus strand of NZ_CP109479.1, from coordinate 8,103,681 downwards.
TCGACCACCGGCCTACAGCAGTTCCTTGAACACGTGGTGGGTCACCGTCTCGTACCCCAACGACTCGTAGAGCCGTTCCGCCGGGGTGTTGCCCGCGAAGACGTTCAGGGAGACGGCCGGTCGCCCGGCCGCGATCGACTGGGCCTCCGCCAGGAGCATGAGGGTGCGCCCGTGGCCCCTGCCCCGGTGTTCCTCGTCGGTCTCGACCTTGTAGACGAAGCCCAGGCCCTCGCGGGAGCCCAGCCACAGGGTGCCGACCCGGGTGCCCTCGTGTTCCAGGACGCTGAGCGTCACGCCCTCGCTGGCCACGCCCCGCGGCAGCAGCAGCTCGTGGTCCCGTGCCGCCTTGGCGTGCGCCTCCGCCGCCGGTACGCCCCGCTCGATCCAGCTCTCCGCGTAGCTCAGCCTGCCCGCCGCCTCCCACACCACGAACTCGGCCTCCGTCATGGGTCGGCGGCGGCTCCCGGCGGGCAGTTCGGGCGGGGTGCCGCCGAGCGCCTTGTCCATGCGGCGGTTGCGCAGCACGTAGCCGAGCGCGGTCGCGAGCCGCAGTGCCGACGGCGCGTCGCCCGGGACGGACGCCTCGATGCGCCGGCAGCCCCAGCCGCGCGCCACCTCCTCCGCGGCGAGCGCGGCCACCGTGGCCCGGCCGCGCCGCCGGTCGCGTTCGTCGATGCGGAGGTCCAGGATCTTCGCCACCGAGTCGCCGAACGCGGGATCGGTGCCGAGGTGTACCGCGCCGACGGGACGGCCGTTCACGCACACCTGGTAGTGGCGTGAACGCGCCCCGTCGGCCTCGCGCTGGAGCGGCTCGGTCGGCCGCAGGGTGGTGGTCATCAGGGGAGTTCTACCCGCTGTGGAGTCCGGCGTCAGCTTCTTTACATGCGGCTTTCTTCTGGCTTCGCCTCGGTCAGGGGTCGAGGTCGTCCCCGGCCCGCTCGTCGAAGACCCGCATCGCCTTGGCCGTCACCGGTCCCGGGGCGTCCGGGAGTTGGCGTCCGTCGACGCGCTGCACGGCCTGCACGTCCCTCAGGGTGGACGTCAGGAAGATCTCGTCGGCGTCTTCGAGGACGGCGAGCGGCAGGTCGGTCTCCCTGGCCCCCGTCCACTCGACGACGAGGGCGCGCGTGACGCCGGCGAGGCAGCCGGAGGCGAGCGGCGGGGTGTGGATCTCGCCGTCCAGGACGACGAAGACGTTCGACCCCGTCCCCTCGCACAGTTGACCGACCGTGTTGCCGAACAGCGCCTCGGACGCGCCCTGTTCGCGCGCCCTGGCGAGAGCGACGACGTTCTCGGCGTACGACGTGGTCTTCAGGCCGGTGACGGCGCCGCGTTCGTTACGCGTCCAGGGGACCGTGATCACGGCGGTCGAGTCGGGGCGCCGGGCGGACTCGCCGACGGCGACGACCAGGGTCGGGCCGTGCTCCCCGCGGTCGGAGCCGAGGGGGCCGTGACCACCGGTGTAGGTGATGCGCAGGCGGCCCAGGGGCATCGGACTGGCGGCGAGAACGGCCGTACAGGCGCGGCGGACCTCGTCGAGGTCGGGGTCGGGCAGGCCGAGGCCGCGGGCCGAACGGGTCAGCCGGTCCAGGTGCCGGGTGAGCGCGAACGGCCGGCCGTCGACCGCCTTCACCGTCTCGAAGATGCCGTCGCCCACGGTCAGTCCGTGGTCGAAAACGGAGACGCGGGCGGTCTCGATGTCCTGCAACCCGCCGTCGAGCCATAGCTTCACGTCAACGATCCCTCTCCACTGGCCGCATACGCCCCAGACGCTACCGCGAGCAGCCGGGACGCCTTCAGCTCGGTCTCCCGCCACTCCGCGTCGGGGTCCGAACCCCAGGTGATGCCCGCTCCGGTGCCGAAGCGCAGCATGCCGTCGGCCCGGTCGATCCAGAACGTGCGGATGCCGACCGCCAGTTCGCCCGTGCCCCGGTCCGCGTCGACCCAGCCGATGCCTCCGCAGTACGGCCCCCGGGGTGCCGTCTCCAGGGCGTCGATGATCCGCAGGGCGCTCGACTTGGGCGCGCCGGTGACCGAGCCGGGCGGAAAGGCCGCCGCCAGCAGTTCCGGCCAGCCGGTGCGCGGGCGCAGCTCGCCCCGCACCGTCGACACGAGATGGACCAGCCCCGGGTGCTTCTCGACGACGCACAGCTCGGGGACGGTCACCGAGCCCGTCGCGCAGACGCGCCCGATGTCGTTGCGGACCAGGTCCACGATCATCACGTTCTCGGCGTAGTCCTTCTCCAGGAGGTCCGCCTCGGTGCGTCCGGTGCCCTTGATCGGGCCCGATTCGACGGTCCGGCCGGCGCGGCGGAGGAAGAGTTCGGGGGACGCGGTGGCGATCTCGACGCCGTGCGCGGGAAGGCGGATCGTTCCTGCATACGGTGCCGGGTTGCCGTGCGCGAGCAGCGAGGTCAGTGCGTCCACGTCCGCGCCGGGCGCGACGGGCGCGGACAGCACCCGGCAGAGGTTCGCCTGATAGACCTCGCCGGCCGCGATGTGCTCACGGATCCGGCGCACCCCCGCCGTGTACGCGGCGCGGTCGAGGGATGACGTCCAGTCATCGGCGGCCGGCCCGCGCCACCGCCCCGGTCCCGACTTCGGCGCGGGCACCGGTTCCTCGCGTACGTCCCGGAAGCGAGCGCAGGTCAGACGGCCGCCGTAGTCCGCGGACACGGCCCAGAAACCGGTGGAGTCGAGGGCCGCGGGATCGCTGGTGACATCGAGGAGACCGGTGGCGACGAGACCGCCGAAGCGGGCGAGAGGAGCGAGATCGGACACACCGCCGAGTCTATGGCGGGTGTCCCGCAGGTGCCCTGACCATGTCTTCGAGCGGGCACAGCGCAGCACGCTGCACAAACGCGTTTTTGTGCTGGCCCCGGAATCCGCTAGAGTTCAACTCGTCGCCGGGACGCGAGAGCGTCTCGAAACGGCACGCGGACGTAGCTCAGTTGGTAGAGCGCAACCTTGCCAAGGTTGAGGTCGCCAGTTCGAACCTGGTCGTCCGCTCGCAGGAAGAGGGGGATCTTCCCGAACCCCCGCACTCCTGGTGGAGTGGCCGAGAGGCGAGGCAACGGCCTGCAAAGCCGTCTACACGGGTTCAAATCCCGTCTCCACCTCCAAGGACGATTAGCTCAGCGGGAGAGCGCTTCCCTGACACGGAAGAGGTCACTGGTTCAATCCCAGTATCGTCCACTGGTCCGCAAGGACCTTGATCCGCAAGGGTCCCCGCGCGATTAGCTCAGCGGGAGAGCGCTTCCCTGACACGGAAGAGGTCACTGGTTCAATCCCAGTATCGCGCACGCGGTATGCACGAATCGCGGCCCTCGGGTCGTGGTCCCGAGGACGATTAGCTCAGCGGGAGAGCGCTTCCCTGACACGGAAGAGGTCACTGGTTCAATCCCAGTATCGTCCACACCTCAAAGAAGCCCCCGGCCGTCTCGTACGGCAGGGGGCTTCTTCGTGGTTCCAGCCGGTCGTGCCGGCCGGTCGTTCCGGTCAGCTGGAGAACAGCATGTGGCCGAAGCTCTTGTGCCGCTTGTTGCCGTGGTGACCGCCATGGCCTCCGTAGTGGCCGCCCTGCGGGGCGCCCCAGGCGGGTGCGGGAGCGGCCGGGTAGCCCTGTGGGGCCGGGGGCGGCGGCGCGGCGGGACCCGCCCACTGGGACTCCACGCGGGTCAGCGCCTCCAGCTCGCCGTAGTCGAGGAAGATCCCCCGGCAACCGCTGCACTGCTCGATCTGGACTCCGTTGCGGTTGTACGTGTGCATCGGCGCATGGCACTTCGGACACTGCATGCTCGGCTCAACTCCTGCCGGTCGTTACTGCTTCTCGGTTCTTCTTGATCCGGTCTCGCTTCTCGCCAGGACAGACTCCGTCCGGCTCCCGGTCGGTTGCACCCTACTTCGTGTTTTCGTGGGCCAACTCGGGTGGTACCGAACCCATTCGGGCACATGCGTCGACCACCGCCCGCTGTACGTCGTCCAGCGGGCGGTCCGCCGCCGTCGCCTTGACGATCGCCAGCGCGGCCGTCTGCACGGTGAGAGCGCGGGCGGCGGTGTCCAGGGCGGGCCAGGGGTCGCCGTCGGCGGGTACGGCCGGGCCGCCCGCTGTGCGGTAGGCGGTCAGGAACCGGTTCCACTCGTCGGGCGGGAGCAGGCCGCAGGCGTACCAGGCGGCGGGGCGGGCCAGGTCCCATGCGGGGGCGCCGACGCCGAGGTCGTCCACGTCGATGAGCAGCCAGGGGCCGTCCGGGGTCGGGTGGCGCACGAGCTGGCCGAGGTGGAGGTCGCCGTGGCAGAGGGCCGGGAGGGGCGGTCGGCCGGGGAGGCCGGGCGCGGGGGCCTCGGCTCTGGCCCAGGCGGGCAGAGAGGCCCAGGCGCGCAGTACGGGCTCGGTGGCCGGCTGCGGTGCGGTGGCCCGGAGGCGGGCGATGGCACGGGCCGCCTTGGCCGGCCCGCGCATGGGCGGCAGGCCGGGCGGGGCGGGGGTCCGGTGGAGGCGGGCGAGCAGGGTGGCGGCCTCTTCCCAGGGTGCCGCGTCCGGGTCCTCCGGGTCGACCGGATCGCCGTACGGCCAGAACGTCACGAGTCTGCCGTGCAGGTCGACGGGCGTCGGGCTGAGCGGGGGCAGGAGTATGCCGGGGAGGCGGGCGGCCACGGCCAGGCGGGCGGTGAGTTCGGTGGGGGCGGTGTCCGGGGCGTGGGCCTTCGCGACGGTGTCGGCGTGGCGGACGACTGTGCCGTCGGGGCGGTCGGTGAGGGTGTCCGCGCCGCAGGGGCAGGTTTGGGTGCGGGGGCGGGAGTGGGCCCTGGCCTTGGCTCGGGTGGTGAGGGCTGAGAGCAAGGGGGTGGCTGTCACGGGGCTCCCTGAAGCGCGGCGCGGGTCTGGTCGCGAGGGTACGGGGCCGGTGCCCTGGGGCGTTTCGCCCCCTCCGCCCCTACCCGTCCCGTCCCCAGGGGCTCCGCCCCTTCGACCCCGCCAGGGGCTGCGCCCCCGGACCCCCGTTCGGCCCTGAACGGGCCTCGTCCTCAATCGCCGGACGGGCTGAAAGGCGAACAGGGAAAAGCAATGCCCGCGCAGCTCCCCAGCTGCGCGGGCATTTTTTGCCGTCCGCCGCACCCCCGTCCCCACGGGGTTTCATGGGTGGATGTCCCCGCCCGGACCGCTCTTCCGGGCCTGGGGTCGCCGCTCAGCGCCCCAGCATCACTCCCACGGACGACGCTTGTGTGACCACTGCTTCCCAGCCGCCGAAGGCGACCACGAGCAGGGCTGCCAGGGGGAGGACCATTGCCGTCGCCACCAATGGGTGGCGTTGGCCCTGTCGGCGCGGGCGGAACGCGGCGATGTACGCCTTGCGTCCCTGTGTGCGGAGCGCCGTCCGCGATGCCGTGTGGGCCATGGTCCCTCTCCTGACCGTTCTCTTGTTGGTTGGCAGCGGCGGGTGTCTGACCTCGGGGGACGAGTGCTGCACCCGCCGCTTGACCTCAAATCTAGGCTGCCGACGGATACCGGTCGTCATGCCCTCGTACCGATTGCCGGGCCTCCCGGAGGATGACCTGTGACCTGCGGACTACTCCCCTGGGTGGAGACGGAGTCCTAGGTCTCAGGGTCTTCCCGGAAGGGGTGCCCGGTGTGTCCCTACTGTTCCGAGGTGTCCTGCCTCGGCACCGGCTGCTCGACCAGCGCAAGGACGCGGTTCGCCATGAAGCGGGCCGTGCGGACGACTGAGCCGTTCCTGGTGACTTCGCTCACTTCCACGACACCTCGGCGTACCGCCGTCTCCACCCTGCGGCCCGCCCTGCTGGCCACCACCTCATATGTGCGTGTCGTGTCCCCGGCATCCACCACTATCTCCACGCGGTCACCCTTCACGGGTCCAATCCCCCTTCTGCGACGGGTGGTTGGGATCACACGCGCTGTCAAGCCGCCCTGTTCGCGCGCCCCCTGACCACCTTTCAAGTCTCCCACCCGGCACTGACAATCCATCGGGACGAGAGGGCGCGGCCTCTGCGCGCACCCGGCCGTGGAAACGTAAGCTGTCGCTCGTCAAACGGACCGGGCAGCGGGGATGAACATGGCGATGATGCGCCTGAGGCGCGAGGACCCGCGCGTCGTCGGCTCGTTCAGGCTTCACAGACGGCTCGGCGCGGGCGGGATGGGCGTTGTCTACCTGGGCTCCGACAAGCGGGGGCAGCGGGTCGCCCTGAAGGTGATCCGGCCCGATCTGGCGGAGGATCAGGAGTTCCGCTCCCGGTTCGCGCGCGAGGTCTCCGCGGCCCGGCGGATCAGGGGCGGGTGCACGGCGCGGCTCGTCGCCGCGGACCTGGACGCGGACCGGCCGTGGTTCGCCACGCAGTACGTGCCCGGGCCGTCCCTGCACGACAAGGTCATCGACGAGGGATCGCTCAGCGCGGCCGACGTCGCCTCCATCGGCGCCGCCCTCGCCGAGGGGCTGGTCGCGGTGCACGAGGCCGGGGTCGTGCACCGGGACCTGAAGCCGTCCAACATCCTGCTGTCCCCCAAGGGACCGCGGATCATCGACTTCGGCATCGCCTGGGCGACCGGGGCCTCGACGCTCACCCACGTCGGTACGGCCGTCGGCTCACCCGGCTTCCTCGCACCCGAGCAGGTGCGCGGCGCGGCGGTCACACCGGCGACGGACGTGTTCTCGCTGGGCGCCACGCTGGCGTACGCCTCGATGGCCGACTCGCCCTTCGGGCACGGCAGTTCCGAGGTGATGCTGTACCGGGTGGTCCACGAGGAGGCCCACCTGCAGGGCGTTCCGGACGCGCTGGCACCCCTCGTACGGGCGTGTCTGGCGAAGGACCCCGAGGAGCGGCCGAGCACGCTCCAACTGTCGCTGCGGCTCAAGGAGATCGCGGCGCGCGAGGCGCAGGGCATGGCGGACGTGCGGCCTCCCGGGCCGCGTGCCGCCGAGGCGGAGCGGCCGACGGGACGGCTCACCGAGAGCTATCCGGACCAGCGGCCCCCCTATCACTCCCAGACCCAGCCCCACTCGCAGTCCCCTTCCCCGTCGCAGGCCCAGCGGCGTCCGCAGGGGCCGGCCTCGGGGAGTTCCGGGTCACGGGGCGGTGTGCCGTCGCGGGGTGGCGGCGGTGCTTCGCGGGGGGACAGTCCCTCGCGGGGCGGCGGGGTGTCCCGCGGCGGTACGGCTTCGTCCCGTTCCGGGGCGCGGCCGGTTCCAGGGGCGCGGAACACGAACCGTCCCGGTCCGCGCAGTGGCGCCGGCCGCCCGGCGCCGCGTGGCACGGGGACCGGGCGGCGGCCCGCCAATCCGCGGCTGCTGCGGCAGCGGCTGTTCGTGTTCGTCGTGGTGACCCTGCTGGTGGCCCTGGGGATCGCGGCGGCCCAGGGGTGCCAGGGACCCAGCCGTGGACTCGGGGACGACAGCGGTCGTACCGGAGGCGGTCAGCAGCGGCAGGAGCAGGTACGGCCGGACGACAAGCCCGGAGGTACGGCCGGGTCGTTGGCACCCGCTCCGCCCCGGCCCGGGTCCAGCTCGGACGCGAACGCCGACTGATGTCCGCCGGGGCCCGGCGCTGTCCGCCGGCTCGGGCCGGGCCCGTCGCATTCCCGTCGTCCGCCCGGAGGGCGGGGCCTGCGGCGTCAGGTGCGTGCTCTCGGCGTGCCGGGGGCAGGCCCCCGTACTGGTTGCACGTGGGTCTGTGCCCGGTGCGGCGAGTGGGGGTCCCCTCTGGGGGAGCGTGCATGGTGCCTCAGGGCAGGCGGGAATGTGACGACAGGCCCTCCTGGCCCGGCCCAGGGGTGGGGCGGCCCGTCGCCACCGCGTAGAAGGCGACCGCCGCCGCAGCACCCACGTTGAGGGAGTCGACGCCGTGGGCCATCGGGATGCGGACCCATTCGTCGGCTGCCACCAGAGCCTGGGTGGAGAGGCCGTCGCCCTCCGCGCCGAGCATCAGGGCGACGCGCTGCATCTTGTGCGGGGCCGTCTCGTCGAGGGTCTTGGCCTTCTCGTCGGGGGTGAGGGCCAGGAGCGTGAAGCCCGCCTCGCGGACCGAGTCCAGGCTCTTGGGCCAGCTGTCCAGCCGCGCGTACGGAACGGAGAAGACCGCGCCCATCGAGACCTTGACGCTGCGCCGGTACAGGGGGTCCGCGCAGTCCGGGGAGAGCAGGACCGCGTCCATGCCGAGGGCGGCGGCGCTGCGGAAGATCGCGCCGATGTTGGTGTGGTCGTTGACCGACTCCATGACCACCACCCGGCGTGCGGTCTGCAGGAGTTCGTCCGCCGTCGGGAGCGGTTTGCGCTGCATGGAGGCGAGGGCGCCGCGGTGCACGTGGTACCCGGTGACGCGTTCGGCGAGTTCCGGGCTGACCGCGTACACGGGAGCCGGGAGTTCGTCGATGACGTCGCGCATGACGTCGACCCACTTCGCGGACAGGAGCATCGAGCGCATCTCGTAACCGGCGTCCTTGGCCCGCCTGATGACCTTCTCGCCCTCGGCGATGAAAAGGCCCTCCGCGGGCTCGCGTTTGCGGCGCAGTTCGACGTCGGTCAGTCCCGTGTAGTCGCGCAGGCGCGGGTCGTCGGGGTCCTCGACGGTGATGAGATCGGCCACAGGGGTGATACTGCCTTGTCCTGGGTGCGGTGCCAACGGCTGGGAACGGATTGTGTTACCCGGGGTTACACCGATGCCTCCGGGCCCACGTTCACGACCGCGCCGATCACGATCACCGCGGGGGGCTTCACGTCCTGCGTACGGACGGTCTCGGCGACCGTCGCGAGGGTCGCGTCGACGCGGCGCTGGGCCGCTGTCGTGCCCTCCTGGATCAGGGCGACCGGCGTGTCCGCGGACTTGCCGTGCGCGACGAGGGTCTCCGCGATCCGGCCGATCTTGTCGACGCCCATGAGGACGACGAGCGTGCCGGTCAGCTTCGCGAGGGACGGCCAGTCGACGAGGGAGCGTTCGTCGTCGGGGGCGACATGGCCGCTGACCACGGTGAACTCGTGGGCGACCCCGCGGTGCGTGACCGGGATGCCGGCGGCGCTCGGCACCGAGATCGAGCTGGAGATGCCGGGTACGACCGTGCAGGCGATGCCCGCCTCGGCCAGCGCCTGCACCTCCTCCATGCCCCGGCCGTAGACGTAAGGGTCGCCGCCCTTCAGCCGTACGACCCGCTTGCCCAGCTTCGCGTGTTCGATCAGCGCGTTGTTGATGGCCTCCTGGGCCATGTAACGGCCGTACGGGATCTTCGCCGCGTCGATCACCTCGACGTGCGGGGGCAGTTCGGCGAGGAGGTCGCGCGGGCCGAGCCGGTCCGCGATCACCACGTCCGCCTCGGCGAGCAGGCGCCGGCCCCGGACCGTGATCAGGTCCGGGTCGCCGGGGCCGCCGCCGACCAGGGCTACGCCGGGAGCGCGGGTGCGGTAATGGGGCGCGACGAGCGTGCCGTCTCGCAGGCCCTCGACGACCGCGTCACGGATGGCTGCGGTGTGGCGGGGGTCGCGGCCCCTGGCGTCCGTGGTGAGGACGGCGACCGTGACGCCCTCGCTGTGCCCGGTGGCCGGGGTCCAGGCAGTCGCCGCGTCGGCGTCGTCGGAGCGGACGCACCAGACGCGATGGCGTTCGGCCTCGGCGGAGGCCTGGGCGTTGGCCTGCGCGTCGCTGGTCGCGATCAGGGCGTACCAGGCGTCCGTCAGGTCGCCGTCCGCGTAGGGGCGGCGCTCCCAGGTGAGTTCGCCCGCGTCCGCCATCGCCTCCACGGAAGGGGTCGCCTCCGGTGACACGAGGAGGATGTCCGCGCCCGCCGCGATGAGGGCGGGCAGGCGGCGCTGGGCCACCTGGCCGGCGCCCAGGACCACCACTCGGCGGCCGGTGAGGCGAAGGCCTACGGGGTAGGCGGGGTGTTCGGCCATGGGGGTGCGGCTCCCTCGTGCGGGCGGTTCTGATCAGGGTCCTTGGGCTCGGGTTCGGGCCCTGACGTGCGCATTTTACGCTGCGGGTGGGGTGGGGCCCGGGGCCGGGGTTCCCGCCTCCACGAGCCCGCCCCTTCCCGAAGCCGGGGGCTCCGCCCCCGGAGCCCCCGATACGTGCGGGTCCGCCGCCCGGCTGTGGCCACCCGTTCCGCCCCGGCGGAACGACTGCCCACAGCCGGGCGGCGCCGAGAAGTGTTCCTACTTCTCTGTCACTCCGGCCGAGTCGAACGTCGCCACCTCGTGCATCGCCCTCGCCGTGCTCTGGACCATCGGGAGGGCCAGCAGCGCGCCCGTGCCCTCGCCCAGGCGGAGGTCCAGGTCGATCAGAGGACGCAGCCCCAGCTTGTTCAGGGCCGCCACGTGGCCCGGTTCCGCGCTGCGGTGGCCCGCGATGCACGCGGCCAGGACCTCGGGGGCGATCGCGCGGGCCACCAGGGCGGCGGCGCCGGCGCTGACCCCGTCCAGGATCACCGGCGTACGGAGGGACGCACCGCCGAGGAGAAGGCCGACCATCGCCGCGTGTTCGAAGCCGCCGACCGCCGCCAGGACGCCGATCGGGTCGGCCGGGTCCGGCTGGTGGAAGTCGACGGCACGGCGGACGACCTCGGTCTTGCGCGCGAGGGTCTCGTCGTTGATGCCGGTGCCCCGGCCCGTGACCTCGGCGGGGTCCGTGTCCGTGAAGACGGAGATCAGGGCCGCCGACGCCGTGGTGTTCGCGATGCCCATCTCGCCCGTGAGCAGGGCCTTGTTGCCGGCCGCCACCAGGTCGCGGGCCGTCTCGATGCCCACCTCGATGGCCGCCTTGGCCTCCTCGCGGGTCATCGCGGGGCCGGTCGTCATGTCGGACGTGCCCGCGCGGATCTTGCGCGGCAGCAGGCCAGGGGTGGCGGGCAGGTCCGAGGCGACACCCACGTCGATCACGCAGACCTCGGCGCCCACCTGGTTCGCGAAGGCGTTGCAGACCGCGCCGCCGCCGAGGAAGTTGGCGACCATCTGCGCGGTCACCTCCTGCGGCCAGGGGGTGACACCCTGGGCGTGCACTCCGTGGTCGCCCGCGAAGATCGCGACCGCGGCCGGCTCGGGGATGGGGGGCGGGCACATCCGGGACAGTCCCGACAGCTGCGCGGAGATGATCTCCAGCATGCCGAGCGCGCCCGCCGGCTTCGTCATGCGCTTCTGGCGCTCCCACGCCTCGCCGAGCGCCTTGGCGTCCAGCGGGCGGATGTTGGCGACGGTCTCGGCGAGCAGGTCGTGCGGCTCCTCGCCGGGCAGCGCGCGACGGCCGTACGTCTCCTCGTGCACGACCCACGACAGCGGGCGGCGCTTGGACCAGCCCGCCTGCAGCAGTTCGGGCTCCTCCGGGAACTCGTCGACGTAGCCGACGCAGAGGTAGGCCACGACCTCCAGGTGTTCGGGCAGGCCCAGGGCCCTGACCATCTCGCGCTCGTCGAAGAAGCTGACCCAGCCGACGCCGAGGCCCTCGGCGCGGGCCGCGAGCCACAGGTTCTCGACCGCGAGCGCGGACGAGTAGGGCGCCATCTGCGGCTGGGTGTGCCGGCCGAGGGTGTGCCGGCCGCCACGGGTCGGGTCGGCGGTCACGACGATGTTGACCGGGGTGTCGAGGATGGCCTCGATCTTCAGTTCCTTGAACTGCTTCGCCCGGCCCTTGGGCAGCGACCTGGCGTACGCCTCCCGCTGCCGCGCGGCCAGTTCGTGCATCGTGCCGCGGGTCTCCGCCGAACGGATCACGACGAAGTCCCACGGCTGCGAGTGGCCGACGGACGGCGCCGTGTGAGCCGCCTCCAGCACGCGCAGCAGTACGTCGTGCGGGATCGGGTCGCTGCGGAAGCCGTTGCGGATGTCCCGGCGCTCACGCATCACCTTGAGCACGGCCTCGCGCTCGGCGTCGTCGTAACCGGGGGCGGCGGGGCCGGTGGACTGTCGTACGTCCTCCACCGCGGCCGTGCCCTCTTCGCCCGCCTCCCGCTCTTCCTGCTCCTCCAGGTCGGCGCCCCTCGTGTCCAGGTCCGCCGCCTGCTGTGCCACCTGCACGGCGTCGAGGTCGGGGTCGGGGGCCGGTTCCGCCTCCGGGAGGACCGGAACCCCGGCCTCCGCGGTTTCCGGCTCCGGCTCCGGCTCCGGGTGCGGAGGCCGGAGGGCGCTCACCGGGGCAGGCGCGGGTTCCTCCTCCGGGGCGAGGACGAACCCGTGCGGGGGCGTCGGGGCCAGGTAGGGGGTGGTGGGCACAGCGCCGTCCACGGGGACGAACTCGCCCACCGGCTCGGCGAACTGCGGCTCGGCCGGCAGGTGCGGCTGGTCGGTCGGCCCGGCGAACGGGGCGGGTTCCTCGGCGGGCTCCGCGTACTGCTCGGCGGCGGGGGTGGCGACGACAGCGGGTTCCGGGGCGTGCGCGTGGCCGCTCGGGGCGACCGGCGCGAAGACGGCCTCGGGCTCGGCCTGCTGCCCTTCCGCGGCGACGTACTCCGGTACGGGGGCGGGCTCTTCCGCCGGTACCGCCTCGTACAGGGGTTCCGCGGGCGTGGCGGCCTCGGTCACCTGGGCGGCGTCCACGGGCTGGGACGCCGGGTCCACCAGGTGGGCGACCGGGGGCTCCTCCAAGGCCGGCGGAGCCGGGAACTCCTCCACGAGGACACCCGGTGCCTCGACGTGGTCGCCGGGGTCCACCTCCTGCGTCTCGCCCTCGGGGGCAGCCTGCGCGGCCACGTGCGCGGCGGTTTCCTCGTGGGCCTCGGGGGCGAACCGGTCCTCCGGCGCCACCGGAGCGTCGGGGACGAGCCGCGTGTCCGACGAGACGGGCTCTTCGGGTACCAACGACGCCTCGGGTGCGGGTTCCGCCTCCGGAAGTACTACGGGTTCGGCCTCTGGTACGACGGCAAGGGCGTCCTCGGACTCCTGTGGTCCCTGCGCCGCCTCGGGGGGCACGGGAGGAGCCGGGGGGACGGCGCCCGGCTCGGGGCCCCCGGCAGCGGGGAACGCCACGGCGGGGTCCGGGACCTGGGAGGCCTCGACGGCGTACGCGCTCTCCGGCGGATGAGCCGCCTGCGGGGCAGCGGGCCCGGACGTCTCGTGGGCGCCTTCCGGCTCCTCGTACGAGGCCTCCGCAGTCGCGTCCTGGAGGACCGCTACGGGGTCCGCCTGTTCCGGGATCTCGGGCGCCCCGGGCGCCGCCTCCGGTGCCGAGTGCTCCGCCAGAAGTGGAACAACCGTTTCCGCAGGGTGTGCCACCTCGCTCACCAGCGGCGGGGCCGGCGCGGCCTGCACCGCTGCGTGGGCCGGGGCCTGGGCGCCCCAGGGAGCCGCGCCCTGCGGGGCCGTTTCGGCGAGCAGAGGGGCCGCGTCGAGGTAGTCGGGGACGGGTGCCTGCGCGGGCGTACCGAGCTGGCGTACCGGTGCGGTCATGCCTGCCGGGCCGCGGTCGGCGAGGGAGCGGACCGGGCTCGCGGAGGCGTCGGGGGTCGGCGGACCGAGGTGCAGCGGGCGGCGGGGCGCGGTCGGCGCCGTCGCCTGGGAGACCGAGGCCTGCGTCGCCAGCCGGACGGCGCTCAGGTCGACCGAGCCGCTGTCACGGCCACCGGTCTCGTGCGGGCCGGGCTCGTGCACGGCCTCGACGACGGGTGCCGGGGCGGGTGGAGCGACCTCGTTGCCCCAGGCGCTCTGGGCGCCCGGGAGCAGCAGCAGGTCTTCGTCCTCGGCGGTGGTCTCGGAGAGGTAGGTGTACGCACCGTGCGTGGGAACGCCCGGCTGTTCCACCATGCCTGCGTTCTCCGGCAGCCCCTCGGCCGGGACCTGGCCGGTGTCGGTCATGCGTACCCCTCGCCCATCGGTTAGTGCTTCTACGACCAGCTCGCCCGTAACGGCTCACCGGTCGCCCCGTAGTGAAGAACGAGCATGCGCGCCCAGCGGCACGAACGACCCGTCCCAGAAAGACGACAAAGCCACTAACTGGCATTGTCGCCATCAACTGGCATTCTTGCGGCCGTTCCGCCGTAGCGGCACCTTGATCCGCCACGGACCGCTGTGGACTGCGCCACGTTGCGCGCCCCAACGGTTCCGCCATACCACACTCACCCCAAAACGGGTGCGCTTTCCGGACATTGGGCTACGAAGTGCCGGGCCGCCGAGTGCAGTGCAACGGTCGGCCAGCCTACCGCGCGCAGTACGACAACAGGATCACGGGACGGCAACCGGCGTCAGGGGGCGCGGTCGGGCAGGGCCCGCCCGTCGCCCGAGCACCCCCCCTCAGCGAGGCTCCCCCAGTGCTCAACGCCTGGGGGTACCCCCATCGCGCCGCAGCAGTTCTCCGGTGAGCAGGAACGCGACGCTCCGCTCCTTCTCCGTCCAGGCCCGGATGTCGAGCTCGACGGACTGGAGGAGGGCGCACTCGACCCGGTAGCCGTGTTCGGTGAGGTCACGGCCGACGAGTTCCGCCGCGTCGCGGGTCGCCGCGTGCGTCACGATGCGCTGCGGGCGCCGGTCGGCGACCGCGGAGACCACCGCCGCTCCCCCGCCGCCGACACGGACGACGTCTGGCTCGGGGAGGTCCTCCAGGACGTGGGGGGCCTCGCCCCGGACGATCTGGAGCTGGACGCCGAAGCGGCGGGCGGCGAAGTCGGTGCGGGCGCAGGCGTCCACGTCCCGGTCGACGGCGATGACGGCGGCGCCGCTGCGGGCCGCGTCGGTGGCGAAGGTGCCGCCGCCGCAGCCGATGTCCCAGACGAGGTCGCCCACGCGCGGTCCCAGGCGGGCGAGTTGGGCCGCCCGCAGCAGTTCCGTCTCGCCCTCGGCGTATCCGGTGGAGCCGTGCCCGTACGCCTCGGTGGGCAGTGCCCAGCCGCGGGGACCTGCCGCCGGGTCCCGGCCGGCGATCCAGTCGTTGTCGCCGCCCGCCGCGGCCGGGCCGCCGATGACGATGACGACGTTGGGGTTGCGCCAGGTGCGGTCGGCGGCCTTGTCGGAGGTGAGGATCGTGATCTGTTCGCGTGCGGTGCCCAGTTCCTCGCAGACGACGAAGGTGCGGTGCACCCCGTCGAGGAGCAGGCCGAGTTCGGCGGGTCCCGCGCCGGGCGAGGTGAGGACGGCGACCTTGGTGTGGGCGCGGCACACGTTGACCGCGCGGCGCAGGGTTCGGCGGTGGGCGACGACGACCTGGGCGTCGTCCCAGGGCATGCCGGCCCGGGCGAAGGCGGTGGCCACCGAGGACACGGCGGGTACGACCTCGACCTCCAGGCCGAACTCGGGGTTGCGCAGGGTGCGCACGACACCGAAGAAGCCGGGGTCCCCGTCGGCGAGGACGACGGCGCTGCCGCGGTGGCCGGCGATACGGGAGGCCGCCAGGTCGACGCTGCCGAGGCGGACGCGTTCGGCGGCCGGGGGCACTTCTGGAAGGGCGAGATGGTGCGGCGCGCCGGCCACCAGCGTGGCGGCGCCGAGGGCGGAGCACGCCGTGGCGCTCAGGGGCGTGCCGTCCCAGCCGATCACCGTGACCCGGTCGGCCATCGTCGTCAGTCTCCAGAGGGTTCGGCGCGGTCGGCGGGCGGCTGGGGAACCAGGGGCATCCCGTACGGTGTCGCCGTACCGGGGCTCCGTGAGCGTATCGGGTGTTCCCGGAGTGTCCGGTCGCGTACCCCTCGGTTCAGTTCCAGTCGGAGTACGACGTGAAACCGCTGGTGTCGGCCAGGTCCTCGCCGGCTCCTTCGAGGTCCTCGGGCAGCAGGCTCCAGACGATGAAGTCGGTGCGTTCGTCGGTCCAGGTGCCGTCCTCGGTACGGACGTGCGCTATGCAGGCGCCGCGCAGGACGCCCTCGCTGATACAGCCGATCTTCTGGGCGACCTGCTGGGAGGCGGTGTTGTCGGCGGCCGTGCGCAGTTCGACGCGCTCGAACTTCTGGTCGCCGAGCACCCATTGGGAGGTGGCGAGCGCGGCCTCGGAGGCGTAGCCCTCGCCGCGTGCCCAGGGGGCGATGATGTACGACAGTTCGGTGGACCGGATGTGCCAGTTCGTCTTGGACAACTGGACGATGCCGACCAGGCGTTGGGTGAGGAACTCGGTGACGGCGAAGTCGAGGCCACGGCCCTCGGTGCGTTCGGCGGGCGCGTACTCGGTGATCCAGGTGTGGGCCGCCTCCTCGGTGAAGGGCTGGGGGACGTCCGTCCAGGCCGCGACCTGCTCGTCGTTCATCATCTCGGCCAGCGCGGGGATGTCGTCCTCGTCGAGGGGGCGCAGTACCAACCGCTCCGTGCTGATGGAGATGTTGGGAAAGGTGCTCGTCATGCGCCACTCCGTAACCTTCGAAACCTTCGAACCCGCAAGGCCTGATGAACTGCCCAGCATGCAGCATGCGGCGCCACAGCCGCATCACGGGGTCCACACCCCGTGAGGGCGCGGACCCCGTACGTGTCGGTAAGTACCCAGGTGGCGGGTACCTGACGGCGGCCGGATCAGAAGGAGGGGATCACGGAGCCGTCGTACTTGTCCTCGATGAACTTCCGCACCTCGGCGGAGGTGAGCAGCTTCGCCAGCTTCGCGACCCGGGGGTCGCCCTCGTCCGCCTTCTTCACGGCGAGGAAGTTGCCGTACGGGTTGTCCTTGGGGGATTCCGAGACGAGGGCGTCCTTCGCGGGCGAGAGGTCGGCTTCGAGGGCGTAGTTGCCGTTGATCACCGCGGCGTCGACGTCGTCCAGGGAGCGCGGGGTCTGGGCCGCCTCCAGCTCCTTGAACTCGATGTTCTTGGGGTTCTCGGCGATGTCCTTGGGGGTCGCGGCGTTGCCCACCCCGGCCTTGAGGGTGATGATCCCGTTGGCGTCGAGGAGCTTGAGGGCCCGGGCCTCGTTGACCGTGTCGTTCGGGACGGCGATGGTGGCGCCGCTCTTCAGCTCGTCGGCCGACTTCAGCTTCTTCGAGTAGAGGCCGAGCGGTTCCAGGTGCACGGTGACGACCGGCACGATGTCGGTGCCGTTCTTCTGGTTGAACTCGTCGAGGTACGGCTGGTTCTGGAAGTAGTTGGCGTCCACGGACCCGTCCTCGGTCGCCGGGTTCAGCGTGGCGTATTCGGTGAACTCCCTGACGTCCAGGTCGAGTCCCGCCTTCTCGGCCAGGTTGTCCTTGATGTAGGTGAGGATCTCGGCGTGCGGGACGGTGCTCGCGCCGACGACCAGTGGGCCGCTGGTGTCGGAGGCGGAGTCCTTGTCGGAGCCGCACGCGGCCAGACCCAGGGTGAGGGCTCCGGTGGCGAGGGCGACAGCGGTGAGCTTTATGACGTTACGCACGAAAAGTGCCTTTCCATGTGGGTGTGACTGTCCCCGTGATGGGTGGTACGGGGAAATCCGCGGGTGGGTGGGAGGGATGAATGGGGCGTGCCCGGCTGCTCTCAGGCAGCCCTGCCGGCGTTCGCAGCAGCCGATTCCCCGGCCGCCGGGCTCGCCTTCGGCCGCGCTTTCAGCAGCCGGAGCGTCGGCACGGACCCGGATCCGCCGCCGCGCCTGTGCAGCCTGCGGGCCGCGAGGTCGCCGGCGAACTGGATGACGGAGATGACGACCGCGAGGATCGCCACGGTGATCCACATCAGGCCGGTCTCGAAACGCTGGTAGCCGTAGCGGATGGCGATGTCGCCGAGGCCTCCCGCGCCGACCGTACCGGCCATCGCGGAGTAGCCGATGAGCGCGACGACGGTCGTGGTGGCCGACGAGATCAGCGAGGGCAGGGACTCGGGTACGAGGACCCTGCGGACGACGGTCCAGGTGTTGCCGCCCATGGCCTGCACGGCCTCGACGAGCCCGTGGTCCACTTCGCGGACAGCCGTCTCGACGAGGCGGGCGAAGAACGGGATCGCGCCGATGGCGAGCGGCACGATGGCGGCCTCACGGCCGATCGTCGTGCCGACGACGGCCCGCGTGAAGCTCATCAGCGCGACCATCAGGATGATGAACGGCATCGAGCGGGCGACGTTCACGACCTGCCCGACGACCTTGTTGGCGAGGACGTTCTGAAGGAGCCCGCCGCGGTCGGTCAGGACCAGCAGGATGCCCAGCGGAAGCCCGCCGGCGACGGCGATCAGCGTGGACCAGCCGACCATGTAGAGGGTGTCCCAACACGCCTGCTCCAGCAGGGGCCGCATTTCGGACCAGGTCATTTGGCACCGTCCTTCACCAGCACGGACTCCCGGCCCGTCTCCCGGTCCGCGCGCTCGACGACCTCGATCTGAAGGCCCTGCTCGCGCAGGAAGCCGACCGGCACGACGTTCTCCTCGTAGCCGCCCGGCAGTTCGATGCGCATCCGGCCGACCTGCCTGCCCCCGACGGTGTCCATCGCGGCGCCGAGGATGGAGATGTCGATGTTGTACGTGCGCGAGAGCTGCGAGATGACGGGCCTGGCGGCGGCGTCGCCCTGGAAGGTGACGTCGATGACCGTGCGGTCGTCCCCGGAGGCGTCGCCGCCGACCGGGAAGAGCGCGGCGGCCAGTTCGGAGCCGGGGGTGGCGAGCAGCTCGCTGACGGTGCCGGACTCGGTGATCCGTCCGTTCTCCATGAGGGCGGCCGAGTCGCAGATCGACTTGACGACGTCCATCTCGTGCGTGATGAGCAGCACGGTGAGCCCCAGCTGCCGGTTCAGGTCGCGCAGCAGCTGGAGGACGGAACGCGTGGTCTCCGGGTCGAGGGCGCTGGTGGCCTCGTCGGAGAGCAGCACCTTGGGGTCCCCGGCGAGGGCGCGGGCGATGCCGACGCGCTGCTTCTGCCCGCCGGAGAGCTGTGCCGGGTAGGCCGTGGCCTTGTCGGAGAGGCCGACGAGGTCGAGCAGTTCCAGGGCCTTGCGGGACCGCTCCTTGCCCGACGTACCGAGGATTTCGAGCGGCAGCTCGACGTTGTCCTGAACGGTTCGGGTGGAGAGCAGGTTGAAGTGCTGGAAGACCATGCCGATACGGCTGCGCGCCCGGCGCAGTTCCCGGCCCGCCCTCGGTCCGCGCCCGGCCAGGGCGGTGAGGTCCTGCCCGGCGACGGTGACCGTGCCGGCGGTGGGGCGTTCCAGGAGGTTGACGCAGCGGATGAGCGAGGACTTGCCGGCACCGGACTGGCCGATGACGCCGTAGACCTCGCCTTCGCGGACGTGCAGGTCGACGCCGTCGAGGGCGGTGACTTCACGACCGCGCGAGCGGTAGACCTTCGTGAGGCCTGACGTGGTGATCACAGGGGTTTCCGTCACTGTCGAGTGCGCGGGCGTGGGTGTGCCCGGACACGGGAAGAGGATGTGCGCGGCGCGGCTCGGTCACGTATGCGAATGCCGGGTATGAGTCGGAGGAGTCATACGGCTGCGGCGTACGGACATGCCACGGTGGCTCGCTTCGGGGGCGCGAGGCTCAGGGGTTGGTCCGGGGGCCCTCTAGAAGGCGCACATTCGACACATACAACGAGCACCGGGCGTCAGGGTCGCCTCGGTCGCAAGGATGCGGCTGCTCGTGGTGGTCATGCGATCAGTAAAGCAGACGTATGGACGCGACCAAGAACCGGTCGTCCACGCTTGTCCATATTCCGGACAGGCGTGGACATGGATCAGCCACTCCTGTCGCCCTCCCGTACGACGCGGGGCCGACCGCACCAGGCATTTTGAGCCGTAATAGGGTCGCGGCATGCTTGATGCCCTGACGGTCGCGACCGCCGTCGCCGCTCTCGCGCTCGCCGCCTGGTGCGGCTGGGCCGCCTCCCGCGATCAGCCCACCAAGGACTGGCACTTCATCGGCATGGGCGTGGTGACACTGCTCACCGTGGTCCAGCTGGTGGTAGGCGTCGTGCAGCTCGCCCGGGGCGAGAAGCCGGAACAGGGCACGACGATCTTCGTGGCGTATCTGCTGGGCGCGCTGGCGTGCGTACCGGTGACGGGGTTCATGTCGCTGGCCGAGCGCACCCGTTGGGGCTCGGTGACGGTCGCCGCCGGCGGTGTGGTGCTGGCCGTGCTGGAGGTGCGGCTCTATGACATCTGGGGAGGGTGAGATGGCCACCACGGAGGAGCCCATGGCCGGGTCCACGGAGGAGAAGCCGGTACGGAAGCGGCTCATCGGCGGGCCGGGGATGCTGCTGGTCTGGCTGTACGGCGTGATGGTCGTCGGCGCGGTGTCGCGCTCCGCCGTGCAGATCTCGACCGAGTTCGGGCACGCGCCGCTCGCCTACTCGTTGTCGGCTGTCGCCGGTGTGGTGTACGGGTTCATCACGTACTCGCTGGTGCGGGGTGGGGAGAGGGCACGCAGGGCGGCGTTCGTCTGCTGCGCCGCCGAACTCGCCGGCGTGTTGATCGTGGGTACGTGGACCTTGGTCGAGCCGTCCGCGTTCCCCGACTCGACCGTGTGGTCCGACTACGGGATGGGGTACTTGTTCATCCCTGTGCTGCTGCCCGTCTCCGCGATGTACTGGCTGCGTCAGGCGCGTGCGCCTCGGGGGGAGATCGGCTGAGGTTGTTGCGCGACCACGAGCCACATGTGGCTGGTCGCGCAGTTCCCCGCCCCCCTGAAGGCACTACGCCGTTGCCGCGTAGGTCTCCGCCGGCTTCTCCAGGACGATCATCGGCACGCCGTCGTTGCCCTTGTCCGTGCCCACCGTTTCGTAGCCGACGCGGCGGTACAGGCGCAGGCCCTTGTCGCTGCGGTGGCCGGTGCTGAGGCGGAACCTCTTGGCACCGCGTTCCTCCGCGAGCGCCGACTCGGCCGCGCGCAGGAGGCGGGCCCCGATGCCGTGGCCCTGGAGGCGGGGGTGGACGCAGAGCTTGCCGATGGACGCCGTGCCGTCGGCGTTCGGCGTGCCGCGCACCGAGCCGACGACCTCCTCGCCCAGCCGGGCCACGAAGACGCAGTCCGCGCCGACTTCCTCCCGCACGGAGTCCAGGGACTGGACGAGCGGATCGATCCGGTAGTTGCCGTAGAGAGCGGCCTCGCTCTGGAAGCACAGGTACTGCAGCCGGAAGATCTGTTCGGCGTCCCGTTCTGTCGCCACGGAGATGGTCACGCTCATGCCCATGTGTGCACGCCTCCCGCTCACCTGCTCAGTCGTATGTCCTCACTCCTATCCCCGCGCTTCGCGGGCCGCAACCTCCGGTGTCAGCAAACGACGGAGACATCCCAGGCATCTGGAACGTTCCGGACCAAGACTTCCCTGTGAGATACCCAACTCCCCCGCGATTTCCCGGTATGTGAGGTCCTTCGGCGACAGCAGCGCCTCCAGCAGGCTCGGGCAGCGGCCGGGCAGCCTGCGCACCGCGTCACGCAGGGCGCGGTGCCGGGCGGCGGTGAGAGCGAGCTGCTCGGGGCCCGGTCCGTCGTCGGCCGCGGGCCGGTCGCCGTACGGCCGTTCGATACGGGCGGTACGGCGGCTGCGGCGGGCCTCGGAACGGACGGCCCGGCGGAGCCAGTTCTGCGGGTCGGCCGGCGGGCCGTCGGAGTCGAGGCGTTCCAGGAGGCGGAGCCAGACCGCCTGTTCCAGGTCGCCCGGTTCGGCGCCGGAGGCGTATGCCTCCGCCGAGGCCTCGGCGGCGAGCAGGGGGCGCAGATCGGAAACCAGGTCGTGGGTCATGTGCGGCACGACGCGACCGCCCCGGCGGGAGGTTGCCGGAGCGGCCGGTTGTCACCCCAACCGGGGCCGGGCGTTCAGCCGTTGACGGGACCCCTCAGCCGTTCAGGAAGTCCGTGCGGGCCAGCACACCCGTGTCCGCGTTGTCCGTGAAGACGCCGTCGATGCCTGTCGCGAAGTACGTCCGGTAGGCGCCGAAGGCGTCTCCGTAGGCGTCCACGTCCGTGCCCTTGCGGAAGTTCGCCGGCAGGAAGGGGTTCTCGTTGCGCATGGTGTACGGGTGCAGGATCAGGCCGGCCTTGTGCGCGTCGGCGACGAGGGTGGTCGGCGAGGTGAGCGCACCCGTCGAGTCCTTCGGGATGACCAGGTCGAGGGTCGGGCCGATGCCCTGGGCGTACGAGGCGATCTCCTTCAGGCCGGCCGGCTTGATCAGGTCGGCGACGGTACGGGGGTCGCCGTTCGTCACGAAGTCCCAGGGGCGGGTGTTCGCGGCCGAGAGGAGGACGACGAGCGGGTTGCCCACCAGCCGGTTCAGGCGCTGGATGCTCGTCGGCTCGAAGGACTGGAGGATGACCGGCGCGTTCTTCCCGTCCTTGCCGTGCTTGCGCAGCAGCTTCGCGACCCGCTCCTCCAGGCCCAGGCCGAGCGCCCGGAAGTAGGTGGGGTGCTTGGTCTCGGGGTAGATCCAGACCTGCTTGCCGCGCTTGCGGGTCTGCTCGTCCTGCCATCGGAGGACCTCTTCGAAGGTGGGGATCTCCCAGCGGCCGTCGTAGAGGGTGTTGTGCGGGCGGTTGGCCGGAATGCGCTCGATCGCGCGCAGCGTCTTGAGCTCGGCGAGCGTGAAGTCCTCGGTGAACCAGCCGGTGAGGGAGACACCGTCCAGGACCTTGGTGGTCCTGCGGCTCGCGAACTCGGGGTGGTCGGCGACGTTCGTCGTCCCGCCGATCTCGGGTTCGTGGCGGCAGACGATGTGACCGTCCTTGGTGGGGACCAGGTCACCGGCCTCGACGATGTCCGCGCCCAGGTCGAGGGCCAGCTGGTACGACCCGAAGGTGTGCTCCGGGCGGTAGCCGCTGGCGCCCCGGTGGCCGATGATCGTCGGTACGGGCAGGCTCTTCAAGCCACCGCCTCCGTGCTTCACGTCCCGGTGCGCGTCCTGCCCGGCGGCCCGGGCGTCGGCTCTCGCCGCGCCGGGCAGTCCGACGACCGCACCGCCCGCACCCAGCATCGCGGCTCCCAGCAGCGTCCGCCGCCCGGTCCCCGCCGACTCCCCCTGCGCATGTCCGTTCGACTCCAGCGTGCCCATGAGCGCCTCTCCTGCCGCACCGTCATCTGTCCAAACGGACCGATCGTAGGCGCGTGTACATGTCGACAGGGAGACCTCGGGCGGAACACACGGGTCACGCCGGATGTCGGCATCGACACGGGCGCGGCGGGTACGCGGTCGGCGTGTCTCTTCCGACTCGCGCGATCTGCGTCACATTCGTGGCGGACCGTCACCTCCCCGCAACACCGCGCCACCGCAGGTAAACGCGGGTCAACAGTACGTAAGCACTCGGTGAACCCGATGTGCGTTACCCCCCGAGGCGCGAGTATCGTCCTCACCTGCACAGACTTATACCGATCCCTTGACACCGGAGGGCCTGTTGTCCCGCTTCGCGCTCATCAAGGCACTGCTCGGACCGATCATGCGCCTGATGTTCCGCCCACGGGTGGAAGGCGTGGAGCACATCCCCGGAGACGGCCCGGTGATCCTCGCGGGCAACCACCTCACGTTCATCGACTCGATGATCCTTCCGCTGGTCTGCGACCGGCAGGTCGTGTTCATCGGCAAGGACGAGTACGTCACCGGCAAGGGTTTCAAGGGCCGCCTCATGGCCTGGTTCTTCACCGGCGTCGGCATGATCCCGGTCGACCGGGACGGGGCCAACGGCGGTGTCGCGGCGCTGATGACCGGCCGCCGGGTGCTGGAGGAGGGCCGCATGTTCGGGATCTACCCCGAGGGCACGCGCTCCCCCGACGGGCGCCTCTACCGGGGGCGTACCGGTATCGCCCGGCTGACCCTGATGACGGGCGCGCCGGTCGTGCCGTTCGCGATGATCGGCACGGACAAGTTGCAGCCCGGCGGGGCGGGGATGCCCCGACCCGGGCGGGTCACGGTGCGGTTCGGTGAGGCGATGGAGTTCTCCCGGTACGAGGGCATGGACCGGGACCGGTATGTGCTGCGCGCCGTGACCGACTCGGTGATGACCGAGGTCATGCGGCTGTCCGGGCAGGAGTACGTGGACATGTACGCGACCAAGGCGAAGGCCGCGTAGGGGTTTTGCGGGTTGTTTGTCGGGTGCGGGTGCGTTGTGGCTTGTCGCGCAGTTCCCCGCGCCCCCAAAAGCCGCGCGCACCCGGTGCCATCAGGGCCGCACGCTAGGGGTGATCGCCTCGGCCTTCCAGCCTCTGCCCCTCAAGCAGTACCCATGCCGCGCCCGCCGCAGCCAGTAGCACCACCGCTCCTGCGCCCGCCGCCAACGCGATGCCGTCCGTGAACGCTTCCCGGGCCGCGTGAATCAGTGCCTCCGCCGTGGGCGTCGGTAGGCCCGCCGCCGTCTCCACCGCGCCGCCCAGGGATTCGTGGGCCGCGGCGGGTGTGCCCGTCGGGGCGGGGAAATTCCTGTACACGCCCGTGACGATCGAGCCGAGCAGGGCGATACCCAGGGCGGCGCCCAGTTCGTACGCCGTCTCGGACACCGCGGCTGCGGCACCCGCCTGGTCCTTGGGAACGCTGCCCAGGATGACGTCGGAGGTCACGGTGAACGAGAGGCCCGCGCCCACACCCACGACCAGCAGCGCGGTGCCGAGCAGCGGATAGCCGGTCGACCGGTCCAGCACGGTGAGCGCCGCCAGGGCGAGGCCTATGGCCGCGAGGCCGCCCGAGACAACGGCCCGCACCGAGTAGCGCCGGGCCGCCGCACCGGCGAGCAGACCTGCCACCACCGCGCCGATCGCGGCGGGCAGTTCGGCGAGGCCCGCCTCCAACGGCCCCCGGCCCTGCACCAGTTGCAGATACTGGGAGAGGAAGAACACCAGTCCGGACAGTCCGAGGATGGTCAGCAGGTCGGCGAGCACAGCCCCGCTGAACCCCCGGTCGCGGAACAGCCGCATGTCCAGGAGGGGTATGGGGAGGGTGAGTTGACGGCGTACGAAGCTGTACAGAGCCGCGCCGCCCAGGGCCGCCGCGGCCAGGGCCGGCCATGAGAAGCCGTGTGACGCCGCCTCCTTGATGCCGTACACGATGCCGATCATGCCGACGAGCGACAGTACGACGCTTCGCAGGTCCCACGGGCCCGGCGCCGGGTTGCGCGACTCGGGGAGCAGCTTGATGCCGACGAGGACGAGGACCACCATCACGGGCAGGTTGATCAGGAAGACCGAGCCCCACCAGAAGTGTTCGAGCAGGAAGCCGCCGACGACCGGGCCGACCGCGGTACCGGCGGAGGCGGTGGCGCCCCAGATGCCGATGGCGAGGCTGCGTTCGCGCCGGTCGTGGAAGAGGTTGCGGATCAGGGCGAGCGTGGCAGGCATCAGGGTCGCGCCCGCGACACCCAGCAGCGCTCGCGCCAGGATCATCAACTCCGGTGTCGACGCGTAGGCGTTGAGGACCGACACCAGACCGAACGCGGTCGCGCCGATGAGCAGCAGCCGCTTGCGGCCGATGCGATCGCCGAGGCTGCCCATGGAGACGAGCAGACCCGCGATGACGAAGGAGTAGACGTCACCTATCCACAGCAACTGGGTGCCGGAGGGCTTCAGGTCCTCGCTGATGTAGGGGGTCGCGAGACCGAGAACGGTCGCGTCGACGGCCACCAGCAGCACGGCCAGCACGAGGACGGACAGTGCGAGCCAGCGGCCCGGACGCCTCTCTTCCTCCGTCGCGCGGGCCGGCTGCAGGGTGCTGGTCATGATTCCTCTCTCCGTAGTGCGCCGCCGAGCAACAGCTCGACGATCATGTGGTTGAAGTCCTTGGCCGCGACCCGGCCCTCGCTCACGGCCCAGGCACCGGAGGCCATGAGCCCGTAGAGCGCCTCGGTGAGCCACGCCGGGGTGAGGTCGATGCGGAACTCGCCGCTCTGCTGGCCGCGCCGGAACAGGGCGGCGACGGCGGCGTCGATCCGGGCCCAGCCCTCGTTCTGCTCCTCGCCCTCGAACAGCTGGTTCTCGGTGTAGAGGAACGCGAGCAGTCCGGCGGCCGGTTCGAGTTCCCGCACCAGGCGGCGCACGGCTTCCTGGGCGGCGCCGTCACCGAGTCGCGCGGCCGTCAGAGCCGCTTCGCACTCCTCGATGCCGAGCTCTTCGAGAGCCCGTACGAGTACGTCCCGCCCGGCGAAGAGGCGGTGCAGCGTGGCCCGGCTGATTCCGGCCGCCTTGGCGACCTCGTCCATGGTGGACGTGGATTTCCGGGTGAGCAGGGCGGCTGCGCTGCGCAGCACGTGTTCACGGTCGACGGCCATGAGACAACGATAAACCATATGAGACATCTTTGTCTCATCAAGGGCATGTGTGTGTCATGCCTGCCCGCTCGACGACGACCTCAGTGCCAGGGCAGCCGCGCGCGCCGCTCCCAGTAGACGTGCGGCTCCTCCGCCAGCGCGGCCAGGCGCGACAGGTGGTCCTCGTCGAGGTCGACGACCGCCGCGTGCAGATTCGAGGCGAGCTGGCCCGCCGTGGCCGCGCCGGACAGCACGACCCCCGCCCAGGGCTGCCGCAGCACCACCGCGAGGGCGACGGCGTCCGCGCCCAGCCCTGTCTCCCCGGCGACCGCCCGCACGGCGTCCGGTGCCTGGCCGGCGGCGAGGCGGCCGTTGGCCATGCCCTCCTTGACGATCACCGTCAGCCCGGCGTCGTGGGCCTCGGCCAGAGCGGGCCCGGCGGAGGTCTCCAGGACGTTGTACGTCGACTGGACGGTACGGAAGAGGGGTTCTCCGTCGACCGTGACGGCGAGGGCGGCGCGCACGGTGTCGGCCTGGGCGGGGCCGCTGGTGGAGAAGCCGACGGTCAGGCCCTCCGCGGCGGCCTCCGCGAGACGGGCATGGAGTTCCTTGTCCGACAGGGCCGGGCTGTCGGGCGTCAGCGAGTGGATCTGGTAGAGGTCCAGGCGGGTGCCGAGCAGCTGATCGGTTTCGGCGCGCTGGCGCTCGTACGTCTGGAGGCTGTGGTCCTTGACCTCGTGCCGCTCGGCGTCGGTGGTCCAGCCGGCGGTGTAGGTGTAGCCCCACTTGCTGCCGATCACGACGTCGTCGATGTCGGGGTGCGCGTTCAGCCATTCGGCGAGGAATTCCTCCGAGCGGCCGTACGAGCGGGCGACGTCGATGTAGCGCACGCCCTGCGCGTAGGCGGCGTCGAGGAGTTCGTGGGTGCGGTGGCGCATCGCGTCGGCGCTGCGGTCGTCCGGGAGGTCCTGGTCGCGGCCGAGGTTGATGTAGCCGGGGCGGCCGACTGCGGCGAGGCCCAGTCCGAGGTGGCAGGTGGGGGTTGTCGCTGTGGCCAGTCGGGTGAAGGGCATCGCGGGCTCCGTTCGGTCGGGTCCGGTACGGTTCCTGACCAACGTAACCCGCGACGACCTTCGCTTCAGCGACCGGGTTGTGCGGCGATCTGGCGGGTGCGTTGTGGTTGCTCGCGCAGTTCCCCGCACCCCTCGAGGGGCGCTCCTCTACCGCTTCTCTTTGGCTGTGGCCCATTCGTGCTGGGCCGCCACGTCCGCCTTCACCTCTGCCAGCTGGATCGCCACCGCACTCGGGGCCGTACCGCCGCGGCCGTTGCGGGAGGCCAGGGCGCCGTGGACGTTGAGGACCGTGCGGACCTCGGGGGTGAGGTGGGCGCTGATCTTCGCGAACTGGTCGTCGGTGAGGCCGTCCAGCTCCACCCCGTCCGCCTCGGCGGCCTTCACGCACTCGCCGGCGACCTCGTGGGCGACCCGGAAGGGGACGCCCTGCTTGACCAGCCACTCGGCGACGTCGGTGGCGAGGGAGAAGCCGGCCGGGGCCAGTTCCTCCATGCGCTCGCGGTGGACGGTGAGCGTGGCCATCATGCCGGTGAAGGCGGGGAGCAGGACCTCCAGCTGGTCGCAGGAGTCGAAGACCGGCTCCTTGTCCTCCTGGAGGTCGCGGTTGTACGCCAGCGGGAGGGCCTTCAGCGTCGCCAGGAGGCCCGTCAGGTTGCCGATCAGACGGCCGCTCTTGCCGCGCGCCAGCTCCGCGATGTCCGGGTTCTTCTTCTGCGGCATGATCGACGAGCCCGTGGAGAAGGCGTCGTGCAGGGTCACGAAGGAGAACTCCTTCGTGTTCCAGATGATGATCTCCTCGGCGATCCGGGAGAGGTTGACCCCGATCATCGCCGTGATGAAGGCGAACTCCGCGACGAAGTCCCGCGAGGCCGTGCCGTCGATGGAGTTGCCCACGCTGCCGTGCTCGAAGCCGAGGTCCTTGGCGACCGACTCCGGGTCCAGGCCGAGGGACGAACCGGCCAGCGCGCCCGAGCCGTACGGGGAGACCGCGGTGCGCTCGTCCCACTGGCGCAGGCGCTCCGCGTCCCGGGACAGGGGCTGGACGTGGGCCAGGACGTGGTGGGCGAACAGGACCGGCTGGGCGTGCTGGAGGTGGGTGCGGCCGGGCATCGCCACGTCCGGGTGGGCCTCCGCGAGGCCGATCAGCGCGTCCTGGAGGTCGGCGATCAGACCGCCGATCGTCCGGGCGTGGTCGCGCAGGTACATGCGGAAGAGCGTGGCGACCTGGTCGTTGCGTGAGCGGCCGGCGCGGAGCTTGCCGCCGAGGTCGGGGCCGAGGATCTCCAACAGGCCGCGTTCCAGGGCCGTGTGGATGTCCTCGTCGGCCGTCGTGGGGACGAGGGTGCCGTCGGCGAGGTTCGCTTCGAGCTGGTCGAGGCCGGCCAGCATGCGCGTCAGCTCGTCGTCCGTGAGCAGGCCCGCCTTGTGCAGCACGCGCGCGTGGGCACGCGATCCGGCGATGTCGTAGGGCGCGAGCCGCCAGTCGAAGTGGACGGACGCGGACAGCTTGGCCAGGGCCTCGGCGGGACCGTCGGCGAAACGGCCGCCCCAGAGCCGTACGTCACCGCTGTTGCTGCTCACTTGCGTTGCTCCTAGTAGAAGGCAGGGGGTGGATGCGCGACCGCCTCCCCACCCGTACGGAGGGGAGGCGGTCGCAACAACCGTATCGGTTACGCCTGGTCGCGCTTGGCCGCGATCTTCGACGACAGGCTGTAGATGTCGATGAAGCCCTTGGCCGCGGCCTGGTCGAAGGTGTCGCCCGTGTCGTACGTGGCGAGGTTGAAGTCGTAGAGGGACGTGTCCGAGCGCCGGCCCGTGACCACCGCGCGACCGCCGTGCAGGGTCATCCGGACGTCGCCGTTGACGTGCTGGTTGGCCTCGTTGATGAAGCCGTCCAGGGCGCGCTTGAGCGGGGAGAACCACTGGCCGTCGTAGACCAGTTCGCCCCAGCGCTGCTCGACCTGGCGCTTGTAGCGGGCCAGTTCGCGCTCGACCGTGACGTTCTCCAGCTCCTGGTGGGCCGTGATCAGGGCGATCGCGCCCGGAGCCTCGTACACCTCACGGGACTTGATGCCGACGAGACGGTCCTCGACCATGTCGATCCGGCCGATGCCCTGGGCGCCGGCGCGCTCGTTGAGCTGCTGGATCGCCTGGAGGACGGTCACCGGCTTGCCGTCGATGGCGACCGGGACGCCCTCCTTGAAGGAGACGACGACCTCGTCGGCCTCGCGCGGGGTGGCCGGGTTCGAGGTGTACTCGTAGATGTCCTCGATCGGGGCGTTCCAGATGTCCTCCAGGAAGCCCGTCTCGACAGCGCGCCCGAAGACGTTCTGGTCGATGGAGTACGGGGACTTCTTGGTGGTGGCGATCGGGAGCTGCTTCTCCTCGCAGAAGGCGATCGCCTTGTCGCGGGTCATCGCGTAGTCGCGGACCGGGGCGATGCACTTGAGGTCGGGGGCGAGGGCGACGATGCCGGCCTCGAACCGCACCTGGTCGTTGCCCTTGCCGGTGCAGCCGTGGGCGACCGTGGTGGCGCCGTGCTTCTGCGCGGCGGCGACGAGGTGCTTGACGATCGTCGGCCGGGAGAGGGCGGAGACCAGCGGGTAGCGGTCCATGTAGAGGGCGTTGGCCTTGATCGCCGGGAGGCAGTACTCCTCGGCGAACTCGTCCTTGGCGTCCGCGACCTCGGCCTCGACAGCGCCGCAGGCGAGCGCGCGCTTGCGGATGACGTCCAGGTCCTCGCCGCCCTGGCCGACGTCGACCGCAACGGCGATGACCTCGGCGCCCGTCTCCTCGGCGATCCAGCCGATGGCGACGGAGGTGTCCAGACCGCCTGAGTAGGCGAGTACGACGCGCTCGGTCACGGGTTTTCTCCTCACAGTGCATTCGCTGACATGCATGAGTATGCAGGACTCTGCATGGTTCGTCAATCTCGGGAATTTTTCTACGGATCTTTGACGAGCCTTTGAACACGCGAAACCGCTTACCCGTACTCCACGCCAGACGCAGGCGCCGCGTCCGTAAAGCGAGTTGAACCACACAGCCACCCCCTGACCCGAGTGAGGCATCCGCATGTCCAGGGCTCTTCCGAAGTACAACAAGCGTCGTGTGGGCATCATCGGCGGCGCCGCCGCAGTGGCTCTGACCGGTGCGATCGTCGCCGGCTCCGCCCTCGCCGGGGAAACGTCCAAGAGCAACACCACGGTGCAG
Organism: Streptomyces sp. NBC_01451; assembly: GCF_036227485.1. NCBI lineage: Bacteria > Bacillati > Actinomycetota > Actinomycetes > Kitasatosporales > Streptomycetaceae > Streptomyces > Streptomyces sp. NBC_01451. The sequence continues at coordinate 8,073,393 of NZ_CP109479.1, read as the reverse complement.
GCGACCACCAAGGCCGCCGTCCCGACGGTGAACTGCCCGGCGGTCGCGAACAGACTGCCCGCGATCCCCGCGTCGGCGAAGGCCGAGGTCGACCGCAACCTCGCCCTGCTGAACACGCAGATCGCCGAGGCCAACAAGCGCATCGTCGACACCCAGGGCCAGGGCGGCCCCAACTTCATCCAGAACGCGATCACCAACCCGCTCAAGGACAAGCGCGTGGCGACCATCAACCGCATCGCCACCGCCATCGGCCGTACCGCCGCCAAGCCGGTCGGCCTCGACGCGCTGGCGCCCTGCACGCTCAACGCCGCCGGGGTGGCCGCGCCCGCCGCGACACCGACCCAGCAGGCGGGTGGCAACACCGGTAACGCGGGGAACACGGGCAACACCGGGAACACGGGCAACGCGAACGCGGGCAACAACGGCGGCGCCGGCACCATCAGCTGCCCGGACGTGGCCTCGAAGCTGCCCGCGATCCCGGCGTCGGCGCAGGCCGAGGTCACCCGCAACCTCGCCCTGCTGAACACGCAGATCGCGGAGGCGAACACGCGACTCGTGAACACCCAGGGCCAGGGTGGCGCGAACTTCGTCCAGAACGCGATCGTCAGTCCGCTCGAGGGCAAGCGCGCGTCGACCATCGACCGCATCGTCATCTCCATCGGCCGCACCGCCGCCAAGCCAGTCGGCCTCGAATCACTGGCCGACTGCACGTTCACCAAGTGACGTGACACAGGCACTGTGGCCGCCCCGCCGCGAACGCCGGCCGGGGCGGCCTCGGTCCCTGTCCAGTCGCACAACCGTAGACAGATCACCAAAACCCTTAGACGGGCGAATGACTTTCCCCGATAATAGTTAGTCATGGGAAAGACTTACGAGCGCATCGACGGCCGCCTGCGTACGTTCATCGAGGCGCAGCCCCTCTTCTTCACCGCGACCGCCCCGCTGTCCGGCGACGGCACGGTCAACCTCTCCCCCAAGGGCCTCAAGGGCTCCTTCGTGATTCTCGACGAGCTGACCATCGCGTATCTCGACTTCGCGGGCAGCAACGCCGAGACCGTCGCGCATCTGCGCGAGAACGGCCGGATCACGCTCATGTGGTGTGCCTTCGAGGGCCCGCCGAACATCGTCCGCGTGCACGGCCGCGGTGAGCCCGTCTTCCGTGACGACCCGCGCTTCCCCGAACTCCTCGCCCGCTTCCCGGACATCGACGCCACCGCGCACGGCCTGCGCGCGGTCATCGTCGTACGCGCCGAACTCGTCCGGGACAGCTGCGGCTATTCGGTGCCCCTCATGTCGTACGACAGCGACCGCGATCTGCACGCCCGGCGCTTCGAGCGCGAGGACGACGCGTCGCTCAGCGCCTACTTCGAGAAGAAGGACCACATCGCGACGAGCCTGGACGGACTACCGGGGCTGCCGTTGCCGCTCCCGCCCAGTACCGTCTGAGCCATGCGCCCCGGAGCCGCCGTCGTCCTCGCGTCCGCGTCCCTTCTCGTGCTCGCCCCCGGTGCCCCGCCCACGGCCGCGCCGCCGCTGCCCGCCCTGTTGGCCGACACCGGTGGCGGCTCCCAGCTGATCACGGCTCAGGCGCCGCGCGCCGGGGCGACCTCGGGCACGGTCACCTGGTGGAACCTGCGCGACGGGACGTGGACGAAGGCCGGCTCCGCGCCCGCCCGCTTCGGTGCGAACGGGCTCGTCGAGGGCGGCTCCCGAAGACAGGGCACGAACACCACTCCCACCGGGCTGTACGACCTGCCGTACGCCTTCGGAATCAAGGGGGCGCCGACCGGGACCAAGGTCACGTACCGGCCCGTGCGGCAGAACTCCTGGTGGTGCCAGGACAACGACTCGCGCTCCTACAACCGCTGGACCGAGCCCCGCCCCGCCGACTGCCGGGCCGCCGAGTCCGAGCACCTGATCTCGTACACGCGGCAGTACGCGCACGCGTACGTGATCGCCTTCAACTACGCCGAGCCGGTGCGGGAGCGTGGCGCGGGGATCTTCCTGCACGTCAACGGGCGTGCGGCGACGGCCGGCTGTGTGTCGGTGCCGGCCGGGGCGATGCGGGCGATCCTGACGTGGGCCGATCCGGGCCGCCGACCGCACATCGCGATCGGTACGGCGAGCGGGCCGACGGCCATCGTCCGCTACTGAGCACCACCGACTGCGGCCCGGTGCGTGTTACCGGCCGTCACCCCCTTTTAACTGGCATTTAACTGTGGACTTGTCGGGTCTCTGAACACTCGGCGGTCGTGGCACGTATCTGAGGGCCAAGGGGCCAAACCTCTCGACTAGACCCCGTCCCACGGAGGAACCGTGACCACCACGATCCAAGGCGGACGTGCCGCGCGGCGCCAGACGATGCGCCGCATCCGACCCCGCCGCTCCCCCGCCGTCCCGCTGCTGCTCGCCGTAGGGGCGGGCGCGGCCGGAGTGATCTGGCTGTGGTGGAACAACACACCCTCCCTGGCGGACACCACCGCCCAGGTCATCGCGGCGGGCCGGATCACCGGTCTGCTCGCCGGTTACCTGATGGCACTCGTGGTGCTCCAGATGGCCCGGGTGCCCGCGCTGGAGCGCCGGGTCGGGTCGGACCGGGTGGCTCGCTGGCACGCGATGAGCGGCCGGTACACACTCTGCCTGGTCGTGGCGCACGTGGTCCTGATCATGTACGGATACGCCCTCCAGGCCGGGAAGACGTTCGGCGACATCGTCCAGCAGACGGTCGACTCGGTGAACCAGCTGCCCGACATGGGCAAGGCCGCGATCGGCACGGGTCTGCTGGTGTTCATCGGGCTCATCTCCATCGGCCCGGTCCGGCGGATGATCCCGTACGACCTCTGGTACCACGTGCACCTGCTGACGTACGCGGCCACGTTCCTGACGTTCTGGCACCAGCTGTCCACCGGCAACGAGTTCGTCGTCGAGCCGGCCGCGAAGACCGCCTGGTACGCGCTGTACGGCTCGGTGACCGCGCTGGTCCTCTGGTACCGCATCGTCACGCCGATCCGGCTGAACATGCGCCACCGGCTGCGGGTCGAGGCGGTCATCGAGGAGACCCCGGGCATCGTGTCCGTGCTGATGAGCGGACGGAAGCTGCACCGGATGGGCGCGGAGGCGGGCCAGTTCTTCCGCTGGCGCTTCCTGGCCCCCGGTATGCGGTTCAGCTCGCACCCGTACTCCCTGTCGGCGGCCCCCCGCCCCAACATGCTGCGCATCACCGTGAAGGCGATCGGCGACCACAGCTCGGCCCTGCGCGAGCTGGAGCCCGGCACCCGGGTGTGGGCCGAGGGCCCGTACGGCGCCCTGACCGCCTCCAAGCGCAGCCAGGGCAAGGTGCTGCTGGTGGCCGGCGGGGTCGGCATCACCCCGATGCGCGCCCTGTTCGAGACCCTGCCCGGCGCGGCGGGCGACCTGACCCTTCTCTACCGGGCCAACAGCACCCAGGACCTGGCCCTGTGGGACGAGCTGGCGACCATCGCCAACGAGCGCGGCGCCCGTCTCATGTACGCGGTGAACAGCCCCGACGGAGAGCGCCCGGACATCTCGCCCGAGTCGCTGCGCCGGAAGCTGCCGGACATCGACGACCACGACGTCTTCCTGTGCGGGCCACCCGGCTTCGCGCAGGGTGTGTACGAGGCATTGCGCGGCGCGGGTGTTCCGGCGCGCCGCATCCACCACGAGTCGTTCGAGATGTGAGCGACGGGAGCCAGGAGCGATGAAGAAGAGTCACCCCTTTCGGCGCGTCATGCTGGCGAGCGCCGCCACAGTCTCCGGAATCGTGCTGCTGCTGACGCTGAAACCGACGTCGGACCCCGGGGGCGCGCAGGCTGCCGGCGCCCTGCCTCAGCAGACGGCGGCGGCGCAGGAGTCGGCCCAGGGCGGCGCGGCGGCCAAGGACGGCACCTTCACCGGCGACACCGTCCAGACCCAGTACGGGCCGGTCCAGGTCCGCGTCACGGTGAGCGGCGGCAAGATCACCAAGGCGGAGGCGATCCAGCAGCCCAAGGGCGGCCAGAGCGACCAGATCTCCGGCAACGCGATCCCCAAGCTCAACCAGGAAGCCGTCGCGGCCGGCACCAGCGGCAGTATCGACGCGGTCTCCGGCGCCAGCTACACCAGCGCGGGTTACGGGAAGTCGCTCCAGTCCGCCCTGGACAAGGCCAGCGCGGGTGCGGGTACGGGCGCCACCGGTGGCGGCGCCGCGGCCCAGGCCGCCACGGTCACCGGCGACGCGGTCGACACCCAGTACGGCCAGGTCCAGGTCCGGATCACGGTGAGCGGCGGCAAGATCACCAAGGCGGAGGCGGTGAAGGCCCCGTCCGGCGGCCAGAGCACCACGATCTCCGGCGACGCGATCCCCAAGCTCAACCAGGAAGCGGTCGCCGCCGGCACCGCGGACATCGACGCGATCTCGGGCGCCAGCTACACCAGCGCGGGCTACAAGAAGTCGCTCCAGTCCGCCCTGGACAAGGTTCCCGCCGCGGAACCGGCCAAGGAAACGGGCGCGGGCACGGCTTCGGCCTCCCCGACAACCGGCTCGGCAGCCGGCTCGGGTGCCGCGGCGGGCGGGGCGACCTCCGACGGAGGCGGCACGTACACCGGAAGCGTGGTCCAGACGGAGTACGGCCCGGTGCAGGTCCGGGTCACGCTCACCAAGGGCAGGATCACCTCGGCGTCCGCGGTCCAGGCGCCCAGCGGCGGCCGGAGCGACCAGGTCTCCGCGGACGCCATCCCCAAGCTCAACCAGGAGGCGGTGACCGCGGGCGACGGCGACATCGACGCGGTGTCCGGCGCCAGTTACACCAGCGCCGGGTACAAGAAGTCCCTCCAGTCGGCCCTGGACCAGGCCGGTGGTTGATCCCGTGGAAGCTCCCGTCGCGGTGCGTCATGCGGAGGAGGTCATGGGGACCGTCTTCTCTTTTGACGTCCGCGGCGGGGACCCCCGTGCGGTCCAGGTGGCGCTGGCAGCGGCGATCGCCGGACTGCACAAGGTCAACGAAGTGTTCAGCACCTATCGCGAGGACAGCCAGATCTCCCGGCTCGCCCGCGGCGAGATCTCCGTCGCCGACTGCGACCCGGAGGTCGCCGAGGTGCTCGACCTGTGCACCGAGGCGGAGCGGGTCAGCGAGGGGTGGTTCAGCCACACCTACCAGGGGCAGATCGACCCGACGGGCCTGGTCAAGGGCTGGGCGGCGGAACGCGCGGCCAGAACCCTGATGGCGGCCGGGGCGAGCGGCGTCAGCGTCAACGGCGCCGGGGACGTCCAGCTGTGCGGTGCGCCCGGGCCCCAACGCCCTTGGCGGGTAGGGGTGTCGGACCCGCTGCGCCCGGGCGGCCTGGCGGCCGTGGTCTCGGCGGCGGGCACCGACGAACTGGCGGTGGCCACCTCCGGCACGGCGGAACGCGGCACCCACATCGTCGACCCCCGCACCCGCAAGTCCGCGGTGACGGACCTGGTGGCGGTGACGGTCGTGGCCCCGAGACTGACCTGGGCGGACGCCTGGGCGACAGCGGCCTTCGCGATGGGGTCGAGGCAGGCGCTGAGCTGGCTGGAGTCGCTGCCGGACGTGGAGGCGTTGCTGATCACGGCGGGCGACGAGGTCAGATGCACCGGGGGACTCGCGAGAAGGCTGGGCTGAAGGCCTTCAGGGGCGCGGGGAACTGCGCGACCAGCCACAACGGACCCGCACCCACAACCCAACCGCTCAATGGTTCTTCTGAGCCAACGCCAGCAAATGATCAGCCAGCGCCTGCCCACCCACGGGATCCCGGCTGATCAGCATCAACGTGTCGTCCCCGGCGATCGTCCCGAGGATGTCGTGCAGCTCGGCCTGGTCGATCGCCGACGCCAGGAACTGCGCGGCCCCCGGAGGGGTCCGCAGGACCACGAGATTCGCAGAGGCCTCAGCGGAGATCAGCAGCTCCGCGGACAGCCGCCGCATCCGCTCCTCCTTCGCCGACTCCCCCAGCGGAGCACGAGGCGTACGGAACCCGCCCTCGCTCGGCACCGCGTAGATGAGGTCGCCGTCGTTGTTGCGGATCTTCACCGCGTTCAGCTCGTCCAGGTCCCTGGACAGCGTCGCCTGCGTGACGGTCAGCCCGTCGTCCGCGAGCAGCTTCGCCAACTGACTCTGCGACCGCACCGGTTGCCGGTTGAGGATGTCCACGATCCGGCGGTGGCGTGCGGTGCGGGTCTGCGGTACGGCAGGCCCCGCGTGCTCGTGATCCTGCGCCTGCGTCATCGTCGTCGTCTCATTCCCCGGCTAGTCCTTCCCGTCAACGGCAACCGCGTCGAGAACTCCGGGAAGTGCCTGGAGGAACGCGTCCACTTCGGCGTCACCGATGTTCAGCGGCGGCATCAGCCGTACGACATCGGGAGCGGGCGCGTTCACCAGGAACCCGGCGTCCTGAGCCGCCTGCTGCACCTGGGGCGCGAGGGGCTCGTTGAGCACGATACCCAGGAGAAGTCCCGCGCCCCGGACATAATCGATCAACGGGTGGCCCGCACCCTCGATTCCGTCCCGCAACCTCTCGCTCTGCCGCTTGACGTTCTCCAGCAACCCCTCGTTCTCGATGGTGTCGAGTACGGCGAGTCCGGCGGCGCAGGCGACCGGGTTGCCACCGAACGTCGTGCCGTGCTGGCCGGGCTGGAGCAGGTCGGCGGCGCGGCCGAAGGCGACGGTCGCGCCGAGGGGCAGTCCGCCGCCGAGACCCTTGGCGAGGGTGACGACGTCGGGCAGGACGCCCTCGTGGGCCTGGTACTCGAACCAGTGTCCGGTACGGCCGACGCCGGTCTGCACCTCGTCGAGGACGAGCAGGGCGCCGGTCGCGGCGGTGATGGCGCGCGCGGCCTTCAGATAACCGGCGGGCGGGACGACAACGCCGTTCTCGCCCTGGACGGGCTCGATGATCACGAGGGCGGTCTCGTCGGTGACGGCGGCGGCCAGCGCCTGTGCGTCGCCGTACGGGACGTACGTGACGTCACCGGGCAGCGGCACGAAGGGCTCCCGCTTTCCGGGCTGGCCGGTGAGCGCGAGGGCACCCATGGTCCGCCCGTGGAAGCCGCCCTCGGTGGACACCATGTGGCTGCGTCCGGTCAGCCGGCCGATCTTGAAGGCGCCCTCGTTGGCCTCGGCGCCCGAGTTGCAGAAGAACACCTTGCCGCTCCGGCCGAAGCGCTGGAGCAGCCGTTCGGCGAGCGCGACGGGCGGTTCGGCGACGAAGAGGTTGGAGACATGGCCGAGGGAGGCGATCTGGGTGGACACCGCCTCGACGATCGCCGGGTGGGCGTGGCCGAGCGCGTTGACGGCGATGCCGCCGACGAAGTCGACGTACGCCTTGCCGTCGGCGTCCCACACCGTGCTGCCCGCGCCGCGGACGAGGGGCAGCCGGGGGGTTCCGTAGTTGTTCATGAGCGCGCCCTGCCAGCGCGCGGTCAGTTCCTGATTGGCGCTCTCGGCGCTCAGTTCCTGACTGGCGTCCAGCTCCTGGCCGGCGTTCATGCGGCGTCCCCTTCTTCCTCCGCATCGGGCACGACCATCGTGCCGATGCCCTCGTCCGTGAAGATCTCCAGCAGGATCGAGTGCTGGACCCGGCCGTCGATGACGCGGGCGGTGTTCACGCCGTTGCGCACGGCGTGCAGGCAGCCCTCCATCTTCGGCACCATCCCGGAGCTCAACTCCGGGAGCAGCTTCTCCAGTTGGGAAGCGGTGAGGCGGCTGATCACCTCGTCGGAGTTGGGCCAGTCCTCGTAGAGGCCCTCGACGTCCGTGAGGACCATGAGGGTTTCGGCGCCAAGAGCAGCAGCGAGTGCCGCAGCCGCCGTATCAGCATTGACGTTGTAGACATGTCCGTCGTCCTGGCTACGGGCGATCGACGAGACGACCGGGATTCGGCCGTCGGCGAGCAGTGCCTCGATCGCGCCCGTGTCGATCGCGGTGATCTCGCCCACCCGCCCGATGTCGACCAACTCCCCGTCGATCTCGGGCAGATGCTTGGTGGCGGTGATGGTGTGCGCGTCCTCGCCCGTCAGCCCGACGGCGAGCGGCCCGTGCTGGTTCAGCAGCCCGACCAGCTCCCGCTGGACCTGCCCGGCCAGCACCATGCGTACGACGTCCATGGCGTCCTCGGTGGTGACCCTGAGGCCCGCCTTGAACTCGCTGATGATGCCGTGCCGGTCGAGGGCGGCGCTGATCTGCGGGCCACCGCCGTGCACGACGACGGGCTTGAGGCCGGCCTGGCGCAGGAAGACGACGTCCTGGGCGAAGGCGTCCTTCAACTCGTCGTTCACCATGGCGTTTCCGCCGAACTTGATGACGACGACCTTGCCGTTGTGACGGGTCAGCCAGGGCAGTGCTTCGATGAGGATCCTGGCCTTGGGCAGGGCGGTGTGCTTGCGAGTAGTGCTCATGAAGAGTACGCGCTGTTCTCGTGGACGTAGTCCGCGGTGAGGTCGTTGGTCCAGATGGTGGCGGTCTCGGTGCCGGCGGCGAGGTCGGCGACGATGTGGACCTCCCGGTAGCGCATGTCGACCTTGTCGCGGTCCTCGCCGACGCCGCCGTTCTTGCAGACCCAGACGCCGTTGATGGCGACGTTGAGCTGGTCGGGCTCGAAGGCGGCCCGGGTCGTGCCGATGGCGGAGAGGACGCGGCCCCAGTTGGGGTCCTCGCCGTGGATGGCGCACTTGAGGAGATTGTTGCGGGCGATGGAGCGGCCCACCTCGACGGCGTCGTCCTCGCTGGCCGCGTTCACGACCTCGACCTTGATGTCCTTGCTGGCGCCCTCGGCGTCCCGGACGAGCTGCTGCCCGAGGTCGTCGCAGACGGCCCGGACGGCCTCCGCGAACTCGCCCTGTTCCGGCGTGACCTGAGAGGCCCCGGAGGCGAGCAGCAGCACGGTGTCGTTGGTGGACATGCAGCCGTCGGAGTCGACGCGGTCGAAGGTGGTGCGGGTGGCGGCGCGGAGCGCGCTGTCCAGGTGCTCGCTGTCGACATCCGCGTCCGTCGTGAGGACGACGAGCATGGTGGCGAGGCCGGGAGCGAGCATGCCCGCGCCCTTGGCCATGCCGCCCACGGTCCAGCCGCCCCTGCTGACGACGGCCGTCTTGTGGACGGAGTCGGTGGTCTTGATGGCGATGGCCGCCTTCTCGCCGCCGTGTGCGGAGAGTTGACCGGCGGCGGTCTCGACTCCCGCCAGCAGCTTGTCCATCGGCAGGAGCAGTCCGATGAGCCCGGTGGAGGCGACCGCGACCTCCCCGGCGTTCAGGCCGAGGGTGTCCGCGACCTTCTCGGCGGTGGCGTGGGTGTCCTGGAAGCCCTTCGGGCCCGTACAGGCGTTGGCGCCACCGGAGTTGAGGACGACGGCGGAGACGATGCCGCCCTTCAGCACCTGCTCGGACCACAGCACCGGTGCGGCCTTGACGCGGTTGGAGGTGAAGACGCCGGCGGCGGCCAGGCGGGGCCCGTTGTTGACCACGAGGGCCAGGTCCGGGTTGCCGTTCTCCTTGATCCCGGCGGCGATTCCGGCCGCCGTGAACCCCTGTGCTGCCGTGACACTCACGGTGCGACTCCGATCGTGGAAAGCCCGGTGGTCTCGTCGAGCCCGAGGGCGATGTTCATGCTCTGGACGGCACCGCCCGCGGTGCCCTTGGTCAGGTTGTCGATGGCGCTGATCGCGATGATGCGGCGCACGGACTCGTCGTACGCGACCTGCACCTGAACGGCGTTGGAACCGTGGACGGACGCCGTGGCGGGCCACTGCCCCTCCGGGAGGAGGTGCACGAACGGCTCGTCGGCGAACGCCTTCTCGTAGGCGGCGCGCACGGACTCGGCGGTGACGCCGGGCCGGGCGGCGGCGGTGCAGGTGGCGAGGATGCCGCGGGACATGGGGGCGAGGGTGGGCGTGAACGAGACGGCTACCGGCGAGCCCGCCGCGCCGCTGAGGTTCTGGACGATCTCGGGCGTGTGCCGGTGGCCGCCGCCGACCCCGTACGGGGACATGGACCCCATGACCTCGCTGCCGAGCAGGTGCGTCTTGGCCGCCTTGCCCGCGCCGGAGGTCCCGGACGCGGCGACGATCACGGCCTCGGCCCCGGCGAGGCCGGCGGCGTACGCCGGGAAGAGGGCGAGCGAGACGGCGGTCGGATAGCAACCGGGCACCGCGACGCGCTTGGACCCCTCCAGCGCGGCGCGGGCACCCGGCAGTTCGGGGAGGCCGTAGGGCCAGGTCCCGGCGTGTGCGGAGCCGTAGAACCTCTCCCAGTCGGCCGCGTCGTGGAGCCGGAAGTCGGCGCCCATGTCGACGACGAGGACATCCGGTCCGAGCTGCTCGGCGACGGCGGCGGACTGCCCGTGCGGCAGCGCGAGGAAGACGACGTCGTGTCCGGCGAGGACTTCGGGGGTGGTCTCCTGGAGTACACGGCCGGCCAGCGGCAGCAGATGCGGCTGCAGTGCGCCGAGCCGCTGTCCGGCGTTGGAGTTGCCGGTCAGGGCGCCGATCTCCACCTCGGGGTGGACCAGGAGCAGACGCAGCAGTTCCCCGCCCGCGTATCCACTCGCCCCGGCCACCGCCACACGTACCGCCATGGAACCCTCCTCCTTGATGGCATGACTATACGTTTCGCTGCACGTTTATGCAATATGGTGGATCAGTATGCGGCGCCGCGCAGGCCGGAGCGGACGCTGTGTCGATCATGCCCATGGCACGATCATGGCTGCGCGTGAGGACTTTCTCCAGTCCGGGCGGGGGTCCGCTTCGAGTGGGGTGGCTGAACCCGGTACGGGCAGCCCAGGCACCGTCCGGTACCCGGGCCGCCCGTCCGGTCAGCCCCTCTCCGCTCCCCTCGTCACCCCTTCTTGATCCGCAGGAAGGTGACGGAGTTCGCCGGGAACGTGTACGTGAACTTCCTCGCGACGCCCGTGAACGTCGACCTCACCGGCGCGACCGGTGTCGCCGTCTCGCTGTTCACCGCGTCCGGTGCGGCGGCCAGCGTCGTGACCGCGGCCCTGGACCCGACCTTCACCCTGCCGAGGTCGATCGCCGTACGGGCCTGCGCCGCCTGGGCGTTGACGACCTTGACGATCAGGTCCCCCGTCTTCGCGTCCTTCGTGACGATCTGGCGGAACGGCTCGGCCGGCTTGTCGTCGGTGAAGCCGCCCCACTCCTGGCCGTCGAGGTAGAGGGTGACCTGCCGGCCCCGCACCTTGACGTCGATGTCGTACGCGCGACCCGTCTCGATCGAGCCGGCCTTGGACACGAGCGTCGACTTGCCGCCGTCCGTGGCCTGTTCGACGGCGGACAGGGTGTTGTTCCAGCCGCCCAGGTTCCACCAGTAGTAGTTCCCGGTGTCCTTGACACCGAAGGCGACGAGGAAGCCCTCCCTGCCGGACTTCTTGGTGGCCTTCACATGCAGGTCGTAGTCGTGCCAGGCGGGGTCGCCCGCGGAGACCATCGTGTTCTCGGCGGCGACGTCCGTCTGCACGTACTGCCCGTCCTGGACCGCCCAACTCCCGCCGCCCGTATGGGTCCACCGGGAGGCGTCACCCGAGAAGTCGTCGCTCAGCAGCGCCGTGCCGTCCGCGCCGGTGACCTTCACGTCGTCGTACGCCGCCGTGGTGGCCCACGTCGACAGCCCGACGGCGCCCGCGATCGGACCGCTCACCGAGGGCGTGCCGGTGGCGGTGGTGGGCACCACGCGGTCGCCGACGTTGTTCATGAACAGCTTCTGCACCTCGTACGAGGGCGAGCCCCAGGACGCGTGGTTGTTGAACCAGATCATGTCCGGGCGCCACTGCACGTAGTCCTCGTTGGAGAGCAGCGGGGCGTACGAGGCGAGCTTGACGACGTCCGCGTTGCGCTCCAGCCCGGTCATGAACGCGGCCTCGGAGAGGGCGTTCTTGAAGGTGTTGCCGCCGGAGGCGTACTCGCCGAGGAAGACCTTGGGGCCGTTCCTGTCGTACGAGTCGTAGCGGTCGTTGTTCTGGAGGAACCAGTTCGTGCTGTTGTAGTAGTGCTCGTCGACCATGTCGACGTTCGCGTCCCGGTTGAGCTTCCAGGCGGTGTCGAAGGTCGAACCACTGTCGTCCGGGCCGGAGTTGGAGATGACGGTGATGTCCGGGTACTCGGCCTCGATCGCGGTCCGGAACTCCGTGAAGCGGGCGAAGAACTCGTTGGGCAGGTTCTCCTCGTTGCCCACCTCTATGTGGGTGAGACGGAAGGGCTCGGGATGGCCCATCCGCGCCCGCTTGCGCCCCCACTCGCTGGTCACCGGCCCGTTGGCGAACTCGATGAGGTCGAGGGTGTCCTGCACGTGCCGCTTGAGGAGCGCCTCGTCGACCACGGCCCTGTTCTGCCCGCAGCCGGTGACCAGTGCCGGGACGACGGGCAGCGGCATCGCGCCGATGTCCTCGGAGAACTGGAAGTACTCGTAGTAGCCGAGTCCGTAACTCTGGTTGTAGCCCCAGAAGTTGGAGTTGGTCGCGCGCTGCTCGACCGGCCCGACGGTGTCCTTCCACTGGTACGAGCGCTGGCGCGCCCAGTCGGACGCCTCGCTGTAGTCCTCCATGGAGCCGGTGTTGACCAGGCAGCCGCCCGGGAAGCGGACGAAGCCGGGGTCGAGCGCGGCGATCTTCTCGGCGAGGTCCGTGCGCAGCCCGTGCCCCTTGAATGTGTCCCGGGGCAGCAGCGAAACCATGTCCAGGGCTACGGGGCCGTCCGTGGCGACCGTCAGCCGTCCGGCGGTGCTGGAGCGGGTCGCGGTGAACCGCGCCCGGTACTTGGCCCAGCCGCCCTTCACCGCGACCTGACGGACCTCGGCGAGGGCACCCTCGGCGTCGGCGAGGGACAGGGTGAGCGCGTCGGCCTGGTCGGCGCGGGCCCAGACGGAGAAGTCGTACTTCCTGCCGCTCTCGACCCTGATCCCGGTGTTGTAGCCGGAGTTGGTGACGGACGAGCCGGCATCCAGGGAGAGGTAGGTGCGGTTGCGGGCGTTCAGGCGCCCGTCGACGTTCCGGGTCACCGCCGTACCGCCGACGGTCCAGGAGGTGAGGGGCGTGTACGAGCGGTTGTCCGCGGTGGAGTACTCGAAGGACCGGTTCTGCACGAGTTCGGCGTACAGGCCGCCGTCGGCGGCGCGGTTGATGTCCTCGAAGAAGACGCCGTACATCGTGTCGTCGATCCTGGCGCCCTTGGTGGCCGGGTCCACGGTGATGGCGTAGTCGGTGACGTCCTCGGCGGCGGCCGGGACGGGGACGACCGCCGAGGCCACCAGGAGTGCGGTGGTGGCCGTAAGGCCTAGTCTCCAGCGGGTGCTTGTGCGTGACATGGATACTCCGCGGCTCTGTCGATACAGTTCGGGATACCGGACAACGATCAGCACTTCGAACGGCAACATAGGTATGTGACTGGAGTGCGTCAATGGGGCGTGCGGCAACCCGAGGGTTCGGAGAGGGGGGCGGGGTGGGCGAGTTCCGGCCAGTGCCTGATGCGCTGCGGTATCTGGCGGGGAACTGGCGGCTGGAACGGTCTGTCCGGGATCGCGCGAGCGCGGACGAAGGGGCCTTCACCGGCACCGCGACGTTCAGCCCGTTGCACGGAGGGTGCCGAGGTGCCCTGCTGCACCACGAGTCCGGCACCTTCGTGTGGCAGGGCACCGCCCGCCCCGCCGAGCGGACGCTCCACTTCCTCCCGGGAGCCGCCCCGGGCACGGCGGACGTACGTTTCGCGGACGGCCGCCCGTTCCACGGCCTGGACCTGACCTCGGGCCGATGGGTGACCGACCACCCCTGCGCGGCCGATCTCTACCGAGGCGAGTTCACGGTCCTCGACGCCGACCGCTGGCGGACGGTGTGGCGGGTGGCGGGCCCCGCCAAGGACCTCGTCCTCAGCACCGACTACACACGCGACGCCCCACCGGGCGGCTAGCCACGCGCCGGCTGAGGGAGCGCGCCCTCGAAGCGCAGGTTCCAGCGGCCCGTACGGCCCGTGACGACGGTCGTCGACAAGGGGCGGACGTCGAGGTTCCAGTAGGTCGAGGGCGGTGCCTTGAGCGCGTAGACGAGGGCGGCCCGGACGACCGACGGCTCGGCCACGGCGACGATCCGGCCGTTGTCGTCGGCGGGCCGGGTGTCGAGCCAGCCGCCGACGCGCGAGATGAAGTCGCGCAGCGACTCACCACCGTGGGGCGTGGCGCTCGGATCGGCGAGCCAGGCGTCCACGGACTCGGGCTCCCGGGCCATCGCCTCACCGAGGGTGAGGCCGCGCCACCGGCCCATGTCACAGTCCCGCAGGGCCAGCTGGACGAGGGGCCCGTAGCCGAGCGCGTCACCGGTGGCCCGGCTGCGGGGAGTCGGCGAGCAGTAGCGCAGCTCGGCCGCCGCCAGCGGCACCAGGTCCTGGGCGGCGCGCTGCACCTCTTCCCAGCCCGCCTGGTCCAGCGGCCGGTCGTCGTCGAAGCGCTCGGCGAGCAGCGGGGAGCTGCGCGCGGCGGCGACGAACGTGACCCGAAGTTGCATGCGGCGATGGTGGGCCGGGAGAGAACGCAGGTCAAGAGGTGTTACTGAGGAGTTATCGAGGTTGCGCGCCGATCGCCCCCAAACCTTCACAGGGGCTTTACGCCCGCTCCACGAGGACTTCACTCGAAGTGGAGCGCCATCCAGCGGTCGGGCTTGTCGAGCGGCCGGAATCCGATCTTCTCGTAGACGCCGTGCGCGTCGTGCGTGGCGAGCAGGATGCGGCGCACCCCGAGCGCCCCGAGATGATCGCGCACCTCGCGCACCATCGCCGTACCGACGCCCGTGCCCCGCACCGACGGGTCCACGTACACATCGCACAGCCACGCGAACAGCCCCTGGTCCGTCACCACGCGCGCGTACGCCACCTGCTCCCCCGAAGTCACCGCGTACACCCCGAAGTTGAGCGAGTGCGGGATCACCTCGTCGAACTTCTCCCGGGGCCGGTCCAGCGCCCAGTAGGCGTCGGTCGACAGCCACCGGTGAACACGCTCGACATCGACCCGGGCGGGGTCGACGGAGATCTCGTAGCCCTCGGGGAGGGCGGGCACGTCGTCGCTCATGCCGGGAGGTTCCCCCGCGCCGGCCCACCGTGTCGAACCGTTTTCCACGGCCGGCCCCATGCCGGACCTCACGCCGGGGCCCACCTCGGAGCCCTCATCGGAGCACCTCGTCGCAGGCTGTACGCAGCCTCCGCACCCCTTCTCCGATCTCCTCCGCCCCGGCCACCGCCGCGAAGCTCAACCGCACGTGCGCGGCCGGGGGTTCGGCGCTGAAGTAGGGGCGGCCGGGGGTGATCGCGACGCCCGCCCGCAGGGCCGCCGCGACGAGTGCCGAGTCGTCGGTGCCGTCGGGGAGGCGGAGCCAGAGGTGGTAGCCGCCCGAGGGGATGTGGGGCAGGGACAGTTGGGGAAGGGTGCTCAGCAGCGCGGATGTCATGGCGTCCCGGCGGATCCTCAACTCCGCCGACACCGTCCGGAGATGGCGGGGCCAGGCCGGTGAGCCCACGAGTTCCAGGGCCGCCTCCTGCAACGGCCTCGGGACGAAGAAGGTGTCGACGATCTGGATGGCGCGCAGCCGTTCCAGTACCGGGCCCCGGGCCGCGAGCGCGCTCACCCGGAAGCTCGGCGAGGTCGCCTTGGTGAGCGAGCCGACGTGGACGACCACACCGTCGGGGTCCTCCGCCGCGAGCGGACGCGGCAGCGGCGCCGCGTCCTCGTGCACCAGCCGCCGTACGAAGTCGTCCTCGATCACGAAGGCCCCGGCCTCGCGGGCGATCCGCAGCACCTCCGCGCGCCGCCGCGGCGCGAGCACGGCCCCGGTCGGGTTCTGGAACAGCGGCTGGCAGACGAACACCCGGGCGCCGGTCGCCCGGAACGCGTCGGCCAGCAGCGGCGGACGCACCCCGTCCGCGTCGACCGGGACCGGCACCGGGCGCAGACCGGCCGCGCGGGCGATCGCCAGCATGCCGGGGTAGGTGGGCGACTCGACCAGCACCGGGGCGCCGGGCGGCGCGAGGGCGCGCAGGGCTGTCGTCAGGGCCGCCTGGCCGCCCGCCGTGATCAGCACCTCGGCTGCCGTGACGGCACCGCCGATGCCCCGCGCGAACCACTCGCGCAGCTCGGGCAGCCCGTCCAGGGGCGGCCGTCCCCACGCACCGGGCCGGCGTCCGGCACGCGACAGGGCCGCCGCCATCGCGCGCTCCGGCTGGAGGGAGGGATGCAGATAGCCGCCGTTGAACTCGATCACACCGGGCGGCGGCGCGGCCAGCGAGACGACGACACCGGCGGCGTCCACCGTGCGCGGTACGAGGTCGGCGGCGCCGTCCGCGCTCAGGGCGACCTCCTGCCAGGAGGTGTCCCCGGCGGGGGCGGACGCGGGGCGGGCCTCCGCGCGGTACGCGCCCGCCCCCGGGCGGGTCACGACCAGGCCCTCGGCGGCCAGTTGCGCGAGCGCCCGGGAGACGGTCACCGGGCTCACCCGGAAGCGTTCCACCAGTACCCGGCTCGACGGCAGCTTTCCACCGGGAGAGTAGCGGTTCACCTCCTGTCGCAGCCGATTCGCCAGTTCACCGACACTGCTACGCTCTTGCATGAGAGCATACGATAGCGCTACCGCACCGAAGCCGATAGCGGTCAGCAGGCCGGCGGAAGCCCCGGGCCGGCCGGCCCCGCGGTCGCTGTCCCGCCGCGCCGGGACCCTCCAGGCCGCCCTCGGTGTCACCGCCTTCTCGCTCACCTTCCCGGCCACCGCCTGGGGACTTCAGGGCTTCGGCCCCTGGTCGCTGGTGGCCGTGCGGTCCGTACTGGCCGCGGTCATCGCGGGTGGCTGCCTGCTGGCGCTGCGCGTGCCGCTGCCCGCCCGCCGCCACTGGGCGGGGCTCGCGGTCGTCGCCGCCGGGGTCGTCGTGGGGTTTCCGCTCCTGACCACGCTCGCCCTTCGGACGTCGACCACCGCGCACGCCGCCGTCGTGGTCGGCCTGCTGCCGCTGACGACGGCCCTGTGCTCGGCGCTGCGCATGGGCACCCGCCCCTCGCGCACCTTCTGGGCGGCGGCCCTGGCAGGCGCGGCGGCCGTTCTCGCGTTCACCGTCCAGCAGAGCGGCGGCGCCCTGACCAGCGCGGACGCCTACCTCTTCGGCGCCCTGGTGGTCTGCGCGGCCGGCTACACCGAGGGTGGCCGGCTGGCCCGGATCATGCCGGGCTGGCAGGTCATCGGCTGGGCGCTGGTGCTGTGCCTGCCGCTCACGGTGCCCGCCGCCGCGCTGGCACTGTCGTACGAGCCCGTGCGGCTCACCGCGCACAGCGTGGTCGGGCTGCTGTGGGTGGCGGCGGGGTCACAGTTCCTCGGCCTGGTCGTCTGGTACCGGGGCATGGCGGCGATCGGTGTTCCGAAGGCCAGCCAGTTGCAGTTGGCGCAGCCCCTGCTCACACTGGTGTGGTCGGTCCTGCTGCTGGGCGAGCAGCTGACGCCGGCCGCTCCGCTGACGGCGGCGGCCGTGCTCGTCTGTATCGCCGTCACCCAGCGGGCCCGTGGCTGAAGCCGAGAGGAGACCCGCAGATGCGCGCAACCGTGGGCGACCAGCTTGTCCAGCACGGCAGAGTGGTCGGCCAGCACGACCAGGTCACAGAAGTCGTCGAGGTCATGGGCCAGGAGGGCACTCCCCCGTACCGCGTCCGATTCCCGGACGGGCACGAGGCAGTGATGTCCCCCGGCCCCGACTGCCAGGTCCGCCACAAGGGCGAGGACCGTTAGAGACCGACCGTTCGACTACCGCTGAACATCAGCGCGGGGGCATCGCCGGCTGCTGATAGTGGTCGGCGACCACTCGCGCCATGGCCCCGATCCGGTCGGCGCCCACCTCCTTGGCGGAGAAGAAGACGTGCCCCTTCGCCTCGGGATAGCCCTGGGCGAGGGTCAGGTGCCGGGACAGCTCGGCGGCGTCCTGCCAGGCCGCGGGCTGCGCCGGGTCGCCCGCCTTGTACAGCGCCTCACCGACGTACAGCTTCGTCCCGGTACCCTTCGCGACCCCCGCCCACCAGGGCAGCAGCTTGCCGTAGTCGGCGGCGGCGAAGCCGATGTTCCAGTAGATCTGCGGGCAGATGTAGTCGATCCAGTTCTGCCGCACCCATTTCCTGGTGTCCGCGTACAGGTCGTCGTACGTCTGCACACCCGCCCGGGTGTCCGAGCCGAGCGGGTCGGTCGCCGCGTTGCGCCACACGCCGAAGGGGCTGATCCCGAAGTCGGCGCCGGGGCGTACGGCCTTGATGCGGGCGGCTGTCTCCTGGACCAGTCTGTCGATGTTGTCGCGCCGCCAGGACGCCCGGTCGGGGAAGGCGCCGCCGTACTTCGCGTACTCGGCGTCGTCATCGAAGGTCTGGCCGGCGACCGGGTACGGGTAGAAGTAGTCGTCCCAGTGGACGCCGTCGATGTCGTACTTGCGCACCGCGTCGAGCATGGCGTCCTGGACGAAGCGGCGGACCTCGGGCAGACCCGGGTTGTAGTACAGCTTGCCGCCGTACGGCACCACCCAGTCCGGATGCCTGCGCGCCGGGTGGGAGGCGATGAGCTTGCTGGGGTCGGTGTGGTTGGCGACGCGGTACGGGTTGAACCAGGCGTGGAGTTCGAGACCGCGGGCGTGCGCCTCCCGGACCGCCGTGCCCAGCGGGTCCCAGCCGGGGTCCTTGCCCTGCGTTCCGGTGAGGACCTGCGACCAGGGCTCGTACGGCGAGGGCCACAGGGCGTCCGCGGTCGGGCGGACCTGGAAGAACACCGCGTTGAGACGGCGGCTCACCGCCGTGTCGAGGTGGGTGATCAGCTCCGCGCGCTGCTGGGCGGCGGTCAGTCCCTGCTTCGACGGCCAGTCCCGGTTGGCGACCGTCGCCAGCCACATGCCCCGCAGTTCACGCGTCGTCCGCCTGCCCTTGCCGTTGGACCGGCTCGGCTCCGCACCGGCCAGTGCGGCTCCCGCCACCGCCCCGCCCGCCACGAGCGTCGACAGGGCGGTCACCGCGAACGCCCGCCGTGACATGCGCGCGTGCCGCGCCTTCCCACTCATTCCCGTACCTCCGATATGTGCCGTGTCGGACAAGTCACAGACCGTCCGCACCCGTCCCGGGCCACACTCCCATGTGAGGCCCGGACAATTGGGCAATGGCCGCCGCAGGTAACGTGCAGGTTTGGCGCAGGCTCCGGGCGGACGGAAGACCCCGGACGACGGCGGGCCCGCGATGGCCGGACGGCCACTGAGACCGACCAGTGAAAGGGACGATGTGACGGACAGCCCAGCGGGAGAGATCTCGCGCGTCGGAGTTGTGGGCTGCGGCCAGATGGGAGCGGGCATCGCCGAGGTGTGCGCCCGTTCCGGGCTGGACGTGAAGGTCGCCGAGACCACCGGCGAAGCACTGGAGTTCGGCCGCACCCGGCTGTTCAACTCCCTTTCCAAGGCGGCCGAACGCGGCAAGATCACCGAGGAGGAGCGGGACGGGACGCTGGCGCGGCTCAGCTTCACCACCGACCTCGGCGAGTTCGCCGACCGCGACCTGGTGATCGAGGCCGTCGTCGAGAACGAGCAGGTGAAGACCGAGATCTTCCAGGTGCTCGACCAGGTGGTGACCCGCCCGGACGCGATCCTCGCCTCCAACACCTCCTCGATCCCCCTGGTGAAGCTGGCCGTCGCCACCTCCCGGCCCGACCAGGTCGTCGGCATCCACTTCTTCAACCCGGCCCCGGTGCAGAGGCTCGTCGAGCTGATCCCGGCGCTCACCACCTCCGAGGGCACCCTCGCCCGCGCCCAGCTGTTCGCCGAGAAGGCCCTCGGCAAGCACGCGATCCGCGCCCAGGACCGCTCGGGCTTCGTGGTGAACGCCCTGCTGATCCCGTACCTGCTCTCCGCGATCCGGATGTTCGAGTCGGGCATGGCCAGCCGCGAGGACATCGACAACGGCATGGAGATGGGCTGCGCCCACCCGATGGGCCCCCTGAAGCTCTCCGACCTGATCGGCCTGGACACGGTCGCCTCGGTCGCGTTCAGCATGTACGAGGAGTACAAGGAGCCGCTGTACGCCGCTCCCCCGCTGCTCCAGCGCATGGTCGACGCGGGCCGGCTGGGCCGGAAGTCGGGCTCGGGCTTCTACACCTACCCGTAGGGACATCACCCAGCGTCACGTCAGGGCATTGCGCGGGCCCGGCACTCTTCGGAGTGCCGGGCCCGCGGCATTCACACACCGTGTGCGCGCCGGACGCGCATATGCCGCTCGCACACTCTCCCCACGCGCCCACCAGGCGAGTTGACTCATCATGCACATTCAAGGGATGTGACCACTACGGAAAGGAGCGGACAAGTGACCGCCGATCCCGAACATCCCACGGCCCATGGAGAACTCGCAGAGTTACGCCGCCGCCTCGATGTCGCGTACGCACGCGTCGAGGGAGGGCTGGCCCTGCTCAGCCATCGCACGAAGGAGACGGACAAGGAAGTCGACGACCTGAGCACACGCGTCGTCCACCTCGAACACGGCCGATGGCCCCTGCCGGCCGTCGCGGCCCTCACCGCCCTCGGGGCGCTGGCCGTGACGGTCTGGCAGGTCCTCGGACGCTGAGCGTGTCCCAGGCGTCCTAGGTGTCCTGGCCGAGCCTGAGATGGTGCAACAGCAGTAGCGCGGCCGCCATGTTGGCGGCCGGGACCTCCCCGCGGGCGACCATGTCGGGGACGAGTTTGAGGGGGATCCACTCCCGGCGGTCCGACTCGAAGTCGTCCACGGGGTGGCCGATGTACTCGCCCTCCTCGGCCCAGTAGATGTGGTGCCGGGCGTCGGTGAGCCCGTTGGACGGCTCGACGCTCATGAGATGCCGCAGTGGTCCCGGTCGCCAGCCCGTCTCCTCCTCCAGTTCCCTGGCCGCCGCGAAGGCGATGTCCTCGCCGTCCTCCACGACACCGGCCGCCAGTTCCCATCCCCAGCTGTCGGTGATGAACCGGTGCCGCCACAGCAGAAGCACCTCGTTGGCCTCGTTCACCACCGTGGCCACGGCGACGGGCCTCAGCCGTATCAGGAAGTGGTCGAGATGCCGCCCGTCCGGCAGCTCGACATCTGCGAGATTGACCCTGAACCAGCGGTTTTCATACACAGTTTGTTCGTTCTGTTTCGTCCACTGCACGGTTCTGCCACCTTCCGCCGAGTAGATGGCAATATGGCAGCAGGAGCGTTCTGACAGCAGGCGCACAGAATGCGAGTCGGCGCGCGGGTACCCGGGAACCCGCGCGCCAAAGGTGCCTGCCGAAGGGTGTCTAGAGCGGTACGCGCAGGGCGCCGTCGATCAGTTCGGCTGCCTCGGCCGTGCCCGCGCAGCCGTTGCGCACCAGGTGTTCGCGTACCGCCCGGAGTCTGTCACGCAGCCGCTGGGACTCCATTCCGCGTGCCTGCTCGGCCATCTGCACCGCGGTGGCCACCGCCTTGTCGGCGTTGCCCCGGCGCAGTTCGATCTGGCTGAGCATGGCGAGCCGGTGCACTCTGCCCCGGTCGTGCGCCGGGGTGTCCACCGCGGCCGTGGCGTGCTCCCCCGCCGCCGCCAGATCACCGAGGAACAGCAGCGCCTCCGCCACCTGCACGTTGACCAGCCCCGGCTGGACATAGCCGGTTTCGTCGGGCTCGTAACCGCGCCGGATGCGTTCGGCGGCCTGCTCGGCCCGTCGGATGCAGGACAGCGCACTGCTGCCGTCGCCCAGGTGTGCGTACGCCTTGGCCTGCATCGCGTAGAGGTCGGAGGCGAGCGCCGGTGTGATGTGCTTGCCCGCGGCGCGCAGCGCGGCCTCCGCGAAGGCGACGGCCTGCCGGAACTCCCGCATGAACAGCGCCTGGTTGACCAGCAGCCCGATGACGTACGCCCCGAGTCCCTGGTCCCCGCTGGCCTTTGCCAGCCGCAGCGCCTGGTGGAAGTAGCGCTGGGCGAGCCCATGGGCGTCGGAGTCGTACGCGCAGATCCCGGCGATCGCCACCAACCCGCCGGTGGCACGGTGGAGTTGGCGGCCGGTGGCGTCGGTGTAGCTGCCGCGCAGCAGGGGCGCGGTCTCGGCGTTCAGGAAGCCGACGATCCGGGTGCGGGTCGCGACGCCGCCGGCCTTGCGGTACATCTGCTCGTAGTGGGCGCGGGCCGAGCGGAGCATCTCGATGTCGGCCATGCTGACCCGGTGCCTGCCGCCGCGCGACACGTCGACGTCCTCGGGCGGGTTCTCCCACTCCCACACCGGCATCACGGCGGGCGTGCCGGTGACGGCGGGGGCGCCGAGGATGTGCGGGCGCTGCTGTTCGTCGGAGCGCCACAGCGCGGTCGCCCGCTCGACGAACCCGGACAGCGAGGTACCGGCCGAGCCGAGCGGACCGGCGGTGTCGCCCTGTACCCCGAGGCCGATGTCGTCGAGTCTGACCGGCCTGTGCAGCCGGGCGGCGAGCACCTCGCAGATCAGGTCGGGCACCTGGCCGCGCGGGCGCTGTCCCTTCAACCATCGTGCCACAGCGGTGTGTTCGTACCTCAGGGCCAGGCCCCGCGCCCGGCCCGCCTGGTTCACATGGGCGGCGAGTCCCGCATGCGAGATGCCCGCCTCGTCGAGGATCGCGTCGAGCAGGGTGTTGGGCTGCATGGATGCCCTCCGGTGGCTCGGTGCCGACGGCGCACCTACCGTGACCGTCAGCGTAGTGTGTCCGGCTTCACACGGGGTGTGATCGAAGCACGCGAATTCGTAGCGTGTGCACGCTGTCGCGGAGAGTTCCCGTCCGGTTGACTGAAATGCCTCGCAAGAGGCCGCCGGGCCGCCGGCTCCCCCTCGTACAGTGCGGCGGCTCGGCCCGTCGGGCAGGGGTGACCTCGGTCGCGGGTTGCCCGCGGGTGCGTCGCAGCCGGCCGCGCAGTTCACCGCGTCCCTGGAGGCTGCGACTCAGGTGACTTGATGGGCCACCGGATGCTCCTGCTGCTGCCGTGGGACATGACTGCGGTCGTTGCGCAGCACAAGCACCGCCACGTCGTCGGCCGGGGAGCCGTTGGTGTGGCGCAGCAGTCGGGCGAAGACGGCCCCCAACACCGCCTGCGGCGAGACCGGTTGGGTGCGGACCGCCTCCGCCAGGACAGCCGGGAGGGGAAAGAACCGGCCATGAGCGTCGCGGGCGTCCTCGACTCCGTCCGTGTGGAGCAACAGGGCCTCGCCGGGCAGCAGTTGGCCACAGTGTTCGGCGGAGAGCTCGGCCGGCAGGGGGAACGGGCCCAGCGGGGGCAGCGGTTCGCCGGCCGTGAGTACGTCGGCACGGCCGCCGCTGAGCAGATACGGCGACGGATGACCGCAGTTGAAGGCGCGTACCTCGCCGTCCCCGTGGATCTCCAGGAGCAGTACCGTCACGAACTCCTCGGCGGCCGGACTGTCGGGGTCCAGCACGGCCGAGGGCCCCGCCGAGGGGTGTTCGGCGCGTGCCCGCTCGTCCAGATGCCTGCCCAGCGCCCGCTCCAACCGCCGCAGTACGCTGCCGAGTTCTGCCTCGTCGTGCACGGCCTCACGGAAGCTGCCGAGGACGGCGGCGACGGTTCCGATGGCGCCGATGCCGTGTCCGCGCACATCACCCATCACGACCCGTACGCCGTACTCGGTGGCGATGACCTCGTACAGGTCCCCGCCGATCACGGCACCCCGGTCGGCGGACAGCTGGGCGGCGGCGACCCGCAGACCGTCGATGCGCTGCGGCAGCGGACGCAGCAGCACGCTCTGTGCCGCCCCGGCGACCTGCCGGGCCAGTCTCAACTCGCGCAGGAGCGCCCGGCGGACGTGGAGTACGAGCCCGGTCCCGACGGCGAAGAAGACGGCGCTGGTGATGATCCGCGCGCCCAGCCCGGTCTGCTGGGCGATCGGACAGGCCAGCTTGTACGTGATCGCCGTGGCACCCCACGCCGTGGGCAGCGCGATCGAGAGCATCCGCCGCAGGGGGCGCCGCTCGTCTCGCCCGGTGGCCCGCCGTTCGGGCGGCCGACGCCGCCGCCGGCAGCGTGGTCCCGCTCCCCCGATCCGGAATCTGCACCCGCGCCCCACGAACGCGGCCCGCAGCCGCCCCGACCGGAGCCGAGCCCCGCAGGAAACCCCAGCCTTGATACGGATCATGCCGATGGCCCCCCAGTCAGGCCCTGACAACGCAAATCGGACCGGCCTCGAAAGACCGGTCCGATTCTGTCGACCACATGCCCCGAAGGGACCAGATCGCCCCAACTTGTCACTCGAATGAGTGAGGTGACGCATGGTGAGTGTGGGGGGCACCGCCCCCCACCAGGGGCGCGGGGAACCGCGCGACAAGCCACGACGGACCCGCGGCCAACAGCGAATCCCCAGACCCCAGCGGCACTAGCTCCGCAACACCGCTCCCGTTCGCTCACCCGCGAGAGCAACAGCCGCATCCCGAGCGGCCGACGCCTCGTCAACGGTCAGCGTCCGATCACCGGCCCGGAACCGCAACGCATAGGCGAGAGACTTCCGCCCCTCCCCCAACTGCTCACCGCTCTCGTACACATCGAACAGGCGGATGGACTCCAGAAGAGCCCCCGCACCCTCCCGCAGCGCCGCCTCGACGTCCGCGTGCGGAACCTCCCGCGCGACGACCAGGGCGACATCCTGGGTGGCGACCGGGAAGGTCGAGATCTTCGGGCCCTTGGGCACGCCCGAGCTCGCCGCCGCCAACCTGTCCAGGTTCAGCTCCATCGCGCAGGTGCGCGCGGGCAGATGCAGGGCCTTCAGGACACGCGGGTGCAGCTCACCGGCGTACCCGATGACCTCCTCGGTGCCGTCGGCCACGACCACCAGCTCGGCGCAGCGGCCGGGGTGCCAGGGACCGTACTGGCCCGCGCGGACGAGGAGTTCGGTGCCGGCCTCGTGGGCCAGACTCCGTGCCGCCTCGATCGCGTCGGCCCAGTCGGCCGGGCGGCCCTTGCCCCACCAGCCGGCCTGCTCGCGGGCGCCCGCGAGGACGACGGCGGCGTGCCGGGGCTGGACGGGGAGCGCGGCCGTGAGGGACGCGATCTCCTCGTCGGTGGGGCGGCGGTCGACGGGCAGGCGCCCGGCGACCAGCAGCTCGTCCTGCGGGTGGAAGACCAGCCCGGTCTCGAACAGGGCCAGGTCGTGACTGCCCCGCCCGTCGTTCCGGCGCAGCGCCTGGAGCAGGCCCGGCAGCAGCGTCGTACGGAGCGCGGGCTCCTCGTCCGACAGCGGGTTGGCCAGCTTGACGACCTTGCGCTTCGGGTCGTCGGAGGCAAGCCCCAGCTGGTCGAAGACGTGCTCGCCGATGAACGGGTAGTTCAGCGCCTCCACGTAACCCGCCCCGGCCAGCGCCCGGCCGACCCGGCGGTGCAGGCGCTGCCGGTCGGTCAGGCCGCGGCCCGCCGGGGGCTTGGGCAGGGTGGAGGGCAGGTTCTCGTAGCCCTCCAGGCGGATGACCTCTTCGGCGAGGTCGTTCGGGTCCGTCAGGTCGGGGCGCCAGGACGGGACGGTGACGATCAGCTCGTCCTGCCCGTACACGTCGCAGCCGACCTCCTGGAGACGGCGTACGACGGTCTCCCGGCCGTACTCGACGCCCGCGACCTTGTCCGGGTGGTCCGCCGGGATGGAGATCGTGCGCGGCGCGGACGGCGAGATGACCTCGGTGACGCCCGCGTCGGCGGTACCGCCGGCGAGGAGGACCAGGAGGTCGACCGTGCGCTGGGCGGCGGCCGAGGCGGCCTGCGGGTCGACGCCGCGCTCGAAGCGCTTGGACGCCTCGGAGGCCAGCTTGTGGCGGCGGGCCGTGCGCGCGATGGTGATCGGGTCGAAGTGGGCGGCCTCGATGACGACCTCGGTGGTGGTGCCCTCGGTGTCGTCGATCTCGGTGTTGGCGCCGCCCATGACGCCCGCGAGGCCGATGGCGCCCCGGTCGTCGGTGATGAGCAGGTCCTCGGGGTCCAGTGTGCGCGTGACACCGTCGAGGGTGGTGAGCTTCTCGCCCGGCTCGGCCCGGCGCACGCCGATCGCGCCCTGGACGCGGGAGCGGTCGTACGCGTGCAGGGGCTGGCCCAGCTCCAGCATCACGTAGTTGGTGACGTCGACGGCGAGCGAGATCGGGCGCATGCCCGCCTTCTGGAGGCGGCGCCTGAGCCAGATCGGGGACTGCGCGTCCGGGTCGAGCCCGGTCACCGTACGGGCGGTGAAGCGGTCGCAGGCGAACGGGTCGGCGACCTCGACCGGGTAGCCGTACGCGTTCGGGGCCGGTACGTCGAGCAGGGCCGGGTCGCGCAGCGGCAGACCATAGGCGATCGCGGTCTCGCGGGCGATGCCGCGCATCGAGAGCGCGTAACCGCGGTCGGGGGTCACGGCGATGTCGAGGACCTCGTCGACGAGCTGGAGCAGCTCGATGGCGTCGGTGCCGACCTCGTGCTCGGGCGACAGGACGATGATGCCGCCGCTGCCGTCGTCGCCCATGCCCAGCTCGTCGCCGGAGCAGATCATGCCGTGCGAGGTGTGGCCGTACGTCTTGCGCGCGGCGATCGCGAAGTCGCCGGGCAGGACGGCGCCCGGGAGGACCACGACGACCTTGTCGCCGACGGCGAAGTTGCGGGCGCCGCAGACGATCTCCTGGGGCTCACCGGTGCCGTTGGCGGTGCCGACGTCGACCGTGCAGAAGCGGATCGGCTTCTTGAAGCCCTCCAGCTCCTCGATGGTCAGCACCTGGCCGACGACCAGCGGACCCTTGAGTCCGGCGCCGACCTGCTCGACGGTCTCGACCTCCAGGCCGACCGTGATGAGCTTCTCCTGGACGTCACGGCCGGTCTGAGTCGCCGGCAGGTCGACGTACTCCCGCAGCCAAGAAAGCGGGACCCGCATCAGATCTCCATCCCGAACGGCCGGGTGAACCGGACGTCGCCCTCGACCATGTCTCGCATGTCCTCGACGTTGTGGCGGAACATCAGCATCCGCTCGATGCCGAACCCGAAGGCGAATCCGCTGTACTTCTCCGGGTCGACGCCGCACGCGACGAGCACGCGCGGGTTGACCATGCCGCAGCCGCCCAGCTCGATCCAGCCCTCGCTGGAGCAGGTCCGGCAGGGGCGGTCGGGGTTGCCGACGGACGCGCCCTTGCAGACGTAGCAGAGCATGTCCATCTCGGCGGACGGCTCGGTGAAGGGGAAGTAGTTGGGCCGCAGCCGCGTCTTCATGTCCGAGCCGAAGAGCGACTGGACCATGTGGTCCATGGTGCCCTTGAGGTCGGCCATGGTCAGGCCCTCGTCGATGGCGAGGAGCTCGATCTGGTGGAAGACGGGGGTGTGCGTGGCGTCCAGCTCGTCCGTGCGGTACACGCGGCCGGGGCACACGATGTAGACCGGCGGCTCGCGGTCGAGCATGGAGCGGGCCTGTACGGGCGAGGTGTGCGTCCGCAGCACGACACCGGACTCGTCGCCGGTCGTCCCCTTGGGGCCCTCGACGAAGAAGGTGTCCTGCATCTGCCGGGCCGGGTGGTCCGGGGTGAAGTTGAGGGCGTCGAAGTTGAACCACTCCGCCTCGACCTCGGGGCCCTCGGCGACCTCGTACCCCATGGAGACGAAGACGTCCGCGACGCGCTCCATGAACGTGGTCAGCGGGTGGCGGGCGCCGGCCTGCGCGCGGTCGTACGGCAGGGTGACGTCCACCGCCTCCTCGACCAGCACGCGGGTGTCCCGCTCGGCCTCCAGCTCGGCCTGGCGGCCGGCGAGTGCCTTGCTGACGGCGCCCCGCGCCTGGCCGACGAGCTTGCCCGCAGCGGCCTTGGCCTGCGGGGGCAGCGCGCCGATCTCGCGGTTGGCGAGGGCCAGCGGCGAGGTCCCGCCGGTGTGGGCGACCTTGGCCTCCTGGAGGGCGTCGAGCGAGTCCGCGGCGGCGAAGGCGGCGAGCGCCTCGTCCCGCATGCGCTCGATCGCTTCCGGTTTCAGGGCCTCGACCTCTACAGGGTCGTACGACTTGTTCGGTGCCGACATCTCTTCCCGTGCTTCCGGTTGGCTGGCTGGTGGTCCCCGTCTACGGCTCGGAGACGAATGGTCCACAGAGAGGGACGCAAAGGTGCCAAAGGCCGAGTCTAACGGGGGTGAGGTGGAGGAACGCGCCCGTGGGGCCTCGTCGGCGTTACTGCAGGTACGCCGGGGTGCTCACGGGCAGCATAAATCGGAACTCGGCGCCGCCGCCGGGGGCGCGGCCGACCGTGATGGAGCCGCCGTGGGCCTCGACGATGCCCTTGACGATGTACAGCCCGAGGCCGGTGCCGCCGCGCTTGCTGCCCCGCCAGAAGCGGGTGAAGACGCGGTTCATGGACTCCTCCGGGATGCCGGGCCCTTCGTCGCTCACCGTGACCGACGTGGCCGTGTTCTGGTCGGCGTCCCCCTCACGCGGGGAGAGCGCGGCCATGACCTCGATGGTGACGGTTCCCTCGCCGTGGCGCACCGCATTTTCCAGCAGGTTGCTGAGCACCTGGTCGACCTTGTCCGGGTCCGCCCAGAGGGCCGGCAGCGGGTGCTCGATCCGCAGCAGGAACCGGTCGGCGGGCTGGCCCGCGGCCACGTACGCCTGGATGTGCCGTCCGACGGCGGCGCCCATGTCGACGGGCTGGCGGCGCAGTTCGAGCCGTCCGGAGTCGATGCGCGAGATGTCGAGCAGTTCGGCGATGAGCCGGGTGACGCGGTTGGCGTCGGCGTCGACCGTCTCCAGCATCAGTTTCTTCTGGTCGTCGGTGAACCGTTCCCACTTGGCGAGCAGGGTCGCGGTGAAGCCCTTGACTGAGGTGAGCGGCGAGCGCAGTTCGTGGGCGACGATCGCGATCAGCTCGGCGTGACTGCGCTCGGTACGGCGGCGGGCCTCGGTGTCCCGCAGGGAGACGACGACCCGGCGGACGGGACCGGTGGGGTGCGTACGGAGGTAGCGCGCCGAGACGAGGACCTCGCGCCCGCCGGGCAGCAGCAGGTTCCGCTCGGGCTGGCCGCTCCTGATCGCGAGCCCGCCGTACGGGTCGGTGAGCTGCCACCAGCGGCGCCCTTCCAGGTCTTCTAAGGGCAGGGCCCGTTCGAGGCGCAGGCCCAGGGCGTCGGCGGCGGGGACGGTGGTGATGCGCTGGGCGGCGGCGTTGAAGCAGATCACCCGGCCGTGCTCGTCGGCGACGACGAGTCCGTCGGGCAGGTCGTCGGGGTCGATGCCCAGCCCGGCTCCGGGTCCGAGGCCTTCTCCGTCTCCGGGCCCGGCGGGATCACCGTGCGGGGAGGCGGGTTCGCTCCGCAATTCCCATGCCCCCAGTGTTCCGCTCGTGCCGACAGTCATCCCCGAACCCCACCTCTCGGACTGGCGCAGTGGGCCCCCGAGCCCGTCACCCTACTAGCTCTCGGTGACGGAGCGGCACCCTCCGGAGGCGCGCTGTGCACGGGCGGACGCGTAGAGACATACGGCGGCGGCGGTCGCCAGGTTCAGGCTCTCCGCCTTTCCGTGGATCGGAACGCGCACGACAGCGTCGGCCAGCGCGCGCGTCTCCTCCGGGAGCCCCCAGGCCTCGTTGCCGAACACCCAGGCGGTGGGCCCGCCCATGGTCCCCTTGTCCAGCTCGTCGTCGAGGTCGTCCGGGCCGGCGCCGTCGGCGGCGAGGATCCGTACGCCGGCTTCCTTGAGCCCGGCCACGGCCTCCTCGACGGGCACACCGACGGCCACGGGCAGATGGAACAGGGAGCCCACGGAGGCCCGTACCGCCTTGGGGTTGTACAGGTCCACGGAGGCGTCGGTGAGGACGACGGCCTCGGCGCCCGCCGCGTCCGCGCAGCGCAGCACGGTGCCGGCGTTCCCGGGGTCGCGCACGTTCGCGAGGACGGCGACGAGCCGGGGACGCGCCTTGAGGATGTCCTCGAACGGGGTGTCGAGGAACCGGCAGATCCCGACGAGGCCCTGCGGGGTGACGGTGGTGGAGATGTCGGCGATGACGTCCTCGTCGGCGAGGTGCACGCGGGCTCCGGCGGCGCGGGCCTCCCCGACGATGTCGGCGTACCGCTCCGCGGCGTCGACGGTCGCGAACAGTTCGACCAGGGTGTCCGCGTGCCCGGCCGCCTCCCGCACGGCCTGCGGCCCCTCCGCGAGGAACAGCCGGTCCTTCCCCCGGAAATTTCGCCGCGCCAGCCGCCGCGCGGCGGCGACGCGAGGAGAGCGGGGGGAGATCAGCTCGGGGGTGGCGGGCATGGGTCACCTTTCGAGGATTCGGTGCGTTGTCGGGTGCGGGTCCGACGGGCTTCTCGCGCAGTTCCCCGCGCCCCTGAAAAGCAGGGGCTGCGCCCCGTGCTTTTCGTCTTTTGGGGGCGCGGGGAACTGCGCGACCAGCCCCCATCGGACCCGCACCCGACAACGCACCCCGAAAAACGCCCGGGCCCACAGGTGGCGAACACCTGTGGGCCCGGGGTCACATCACACGCGGCTCAGAGCCAGCGCCAGCGTCACGCGGCCTTGGGCGCGTTGACGTCCGACGGCAGGGCCTTCTGCGCGACCTCGACGAGCGCGGCGAACGCGGGGGCGTCGTTGACGGCGAGCTCGGCCAGGATCTTGCGGTCGACCTCGATGTTCGCGGCGTTCAGACCCTGGATGAAGCGGTTGTAGGTGATGCCGTTGGCGCGGGCAGCGGCGTTGATGCGCTGGATCCACAGCCGACGGAAGTCGCCCTTGCGCTTCTTGCGGTCGTTGTAGTTGTAGACCAGGGAGTGGGTGACCTGCTCCTTGGCCTTGCGGTACAGGCGCGAACGCTGACCGCGGTAACCCTTGGCGGCCTCGAGGATCGCCCGGCGCTTCTTGTGGGCGTTTACTGCCCGCTTGACGCGTGCCACTTTTAACTCCTTGCAGCGGGGCCGTGGGTGTCGTCACACGGCCCGATTTCGATGGGGTCCCGGTCTTCAGACGTACTTACGGCGCGCAGGCGCCGGTACGTCACTTGCCGAGAAGCTTCTTGATCTTCTTGGCGTCGCCCGGGGCCATCTCGGCGGTGCCGGTGAGGCGGCGCGTCACGCGGGACGACTTGTGCTCGAGCAGGTGGCGCTTGCCGGCGCGCTCGCGGAGCACCTTGCCGGAGCCGGTGATCTTGAAGCGCTTGCTGGCACCGCTGTGCGACTTGTTCTTCGGCATAGCGCCGTTCTCTCCTCGTCAGTGGCGTCCCGGTGCCCGGTCGTTAAACCGGGCACGGTGGAACGTCATGTGTATGGGTTGGCATCCCCGGGCGTGAGCCCGGGGATCAGACCTCGGCGGACGCCTCGGCCGGAGCCTCGGCGGTCTCCTCGGCGATGTCCACGTCGTCGGCGAGGTCCTCGTCGACTTCGTCGCTCTCCGCGGCGTTCTGCGACTTGCCCGGGTTGGCCTTCGCTTCCGCCTTGCGAGCCGCCTGGGCCTCACGGGCCTCGGCCATGGCTTCGGTCTTCTTCTTGTGCGGGCCGAGAACCATGATCATGTTCCGGCCGTCCTGCTTCGGGTTCGACTCGATGAACCCGAGGTCCTCGACGTCCGAGGCGAGCCGCTGCAGCAGCCGGTAGCCCAGCTCGGGCCGGGACTGCTCGCGACCACGGAACATGATCGTGATCTTGACCTTGTCGCCCTGCTTGAGGAACCGGACGACGTGACCCTTTTTGGTGTCGTAGTCGTGCGGATCGATCTTCGGCCGGAGCTTCATTTCCTTGATGACCGTGTGCGCCTGGTTCTTGCGCGCCTCACGGGCCTTCATGGCCGACTCGTACTTGAACTTCCCGTAGTCCATGAGCTTGCAGACCGGCGGCCGGGCGCTCGCCGCCACCTCGACCAGGTCGAGGTCGTACTCCTGCGCAAGCTCCAGGGCTTTGGCAAGCGGAACAATCCCGACCTGCTCGCCGCTGGGACCGACAAGTCGCACTTCGGGAACGCGAATCCGGTCGTTGATGCGGGGCTCGGTGCTGATGGATCCTCCTCGGTAGCACCACACGGCCGTCTGGCGGACAGCCGCGTATGTCTCTGATGACAGTGGGACCAACCACCGAGGCACATGAAAAATGCC
The DNA here is from genome assembly GCF_036227485.1 of Streptomyces sp. NBC_01451. Lineage (NCBI taxonomy): Bacteria > Bacillati > Actinomycetota > Actinomycetes > Kitasatosporales > Streptomycetaceae > Streptomyces > Streptomyces sp. NBC_01451. The sequence goes on along the minus strand of NZ_CP109479.1, from coordinate 8,041,325 downwards.
CCGCCGGGACACAGGCGGGGCTCCAAAGGCATACCGGAGCACCGCCGCGGTCAACCGCGGGGCGCACATCGGGCGACTCCATCGTCCGTACGGAACGATGGTGGCCGCCTGACCGGGTGACCCGCCATCCGTGAGGACGGTCGGGTGGGAGATCGGAGCCTCCACTTGTGGGCCGGGCACGCAAGTGTCCAGCCGGTCGTTACAAAAGGTTAGCACCAAGTAGGAGGTGGTGCTAACCGTCGGGCAGCGGGCGCCCGCACGAAGGGGCCGGATCCCCGGGGCCTATCGTGTGGGGCATGAGTGAGACCCCTCCCCAGAGCGCTTCCCAGAACGCCGACTTCGACGCCATGACCCGCGACATCGCAGAGGTCCCGGCGGTCGAGGTGATCGTGACGGTCGCCGTGAACCTGATGAGCGCCGCCGCCGTGAAGCTCGGTCTGACCGACGAGGGCGACAAGTACAAGGACCTGGACGAGGCCCGCAAGCTGGTGCACGCCCTCGCCGGTCTGCTCGACGCGAGCACGACGGAGATCAGCTCCTTCCACGCGGCCCCGCTGCGCGACGGCCTGAAGTCGCTCCAGCTGGCGTTCCGCGAGGCGTCCCTCGTCCCGGACGACCCGGGCCAGGGCCCCGGCGAGAAGTACACGGGCCCGGTCTACGGCTAGGAAGCCGGCCGGGAACGCACATAGAGGGGCTCGCCCGGGGGCGTCGCTCCGGCCGGCAGGAGTGCCAGGTCGAGGCCGCGCACCAGGCGGGCCCTGAGCGTTTCGTCGGCGGCGAGACGGCCGGCGACCGCGCGGGCGGCGTCGGCCGGGGGTGCGGCCGGGTCCAGTACGAGCGCGAGGGTGCCGTCGGCCTGTCCCGGGCCCAGGTGGGCGCGGACCACGGCGGGCTCGGCGGCCACGACGGCCCGTACGGCGTCGACCACCGCGGGATCGGCGAGCGGATCCGCCGTCGTACGCCCCTCGGCGAGCGCGAGCAGCGCGGAGCCGCTCAGCTCGTAGGGAACGGGTCCGGCCAGGTCGAGGACGATCGTGTCCGCCTTCTCGTGCGCGGCGGCCTGGATCGCCTGGTGGAGGGGTACGGCGACGGGGCGGGCGGCCGGATCCCAGCGGGCCAGCGAGTCGGTGCACGTGAAGGCGGGCAGGGCGGTCCGGTCGCCGGCCTTGAGCGTCGGTACGGCCATGTCGCTGGTCTTCTCGCGGCGGAGCCCCTTCTCGTCCTCCTCGACCTCCCCCAGCACGGCGACGACGGGGACGAGCAGCCGGGCGCCCTTCAGTGCCTCCAGGACCGGTCGCACCGCGGTGCGGTCCTCGGCCCAGGCCGCCAGCGCGGTGCTCAGCCGGGGGTCGGCGCTGCCGTCGTCGTCGGGGAAGCCGGAGTCGGGAATGTTCTTGTTCGCCACGGTGACCGACCCTATCGGGGGTTCGTTCCTGGGCTCCCGTCGCCCCGGAAACCTGCCGTTCACCGATTTCACCGGATTCTCAGCCGACGATGACACACATCTAACATTCGCCTAATCAACCGCACAGTCACGCCCGCCAGCATCGCGGCATGGCCTCTGAGAGAGCTCCCCGTCGTCGGCCGCTCGTCTACATCGTCCTCGCCTCCGCGGTCGTCATGGGCGGTACGGGCGTGGGGACCGCGTACGTGAAGGCACAGGCTCACGCGGACGTGGGCCGCGTAACGTCGGCGGCGGCGGCAGCGCCCGTACAGGCCGGAGCGAGCGAGGAGGCGTCGGTGGAACCCGTCGCGGATCCCACGGTGGAGGCCGAGCCCACGGTGGAACCGGACACCCTGCTGTCCGAGGCGATGAAGCCGGTGGCCTCGGCGGCCGAGGACGGGGCCGAGGTGTCCGTGGCCGTACTCGACGTCGCGTCGGGCGACAGCGCCACCTACGGGGACGGAACGTTCGACACGGCGAGCATCGTCAAGGTCGACATCCTGGCGACGCTGCTGCTCCAGGCGCAGGACGAGGACCGGAGTCTCACCGCGCAGGAGAAGCGGTACGCCACCTCGATGATCGAGATCAGCGACAACGCCTCGGCGACGGCGCTGTGGACGGCGATCGGCAGGGCGGAGGGTCTCGCCGCCGCCAACAAGCGCTTCGGACTCACGGACACCGAGGGCGGCACCGGCATGCTGTGGGGCCTGACCCAGACCACGGCCGCAGATCAACTCACCCTGCTCCGGCAGGTGTTCGCGAAGAGCGGAGACAGCGGAGACACTGCGGAGCCGTCGGTGCTCAGCGCGGCGTCCCGGACGTACCTCCAGGGCCTGATGGGCTCGATAGCCGAGGACCAGGACTGGGGAGTGTCGGCCGCGGCTGCCACGAGTACGGCCGCTACGGCCGACCGCCGGTTCGCCCTGAAGAACGGGTGGTTGCCGCGTACGGCGACCGGGCTGTGGGACATCAACAGCATCGGGCGGGTGACGACGGCCGACGGGCGGGAGTTCCTGGTCGCGGTGGTGTCGAACGGCAACACGACGAAGGCGAAGGGGATTTCGCTGGTGGAGTCGGCGGCGCGGGCGGCCGTGTCGGTGTTCGCTGCGGAGTCCGGCACCGACGACCAGTCCTGACGGGCGGTGAGGTCAGGTCAGACCGGATCAGTCGCCGGGCAACCGCCCGCGAGCGGTCAGAAGTTGTCGTCGTACGAGTCGTAGGCCGAATGGTCGGCCGGCCTGCGGCGACCGCGCCACAGCGGGACCGCGGCGACCAGGAGCACGACACCGAGGCCGCCGGCGACGGGGACCGCCCAGTTGAAGGTGTCCTCCTCCTCGGGAACCGCGTCCGGGCCCGCGCCGAAGTACTCCTTGCCGTACGCGGCCGACTTGAGCCCCTCCGGCTTGAGCCTGGCCGCCGCCTTGATGGCCGCCGCGGGGTCGATGAAGCCGAAGCCCCGGGAGTCGTCACGGCCGCCGTCGGGCGCGTTGCGGGCCGTGTCCTCCAGGAGCTTCTTGATCTGGGCCGGGGTCAGTCCGGGGCGGGCTGCCTTGATGAGGGCGACGGCGCCGGAGACGAACGCGGCGGCGGCGCTCGTGCCCCAGCCCTCGTAGTAGCGGTGGTCCGGGGCGGCGATGACGACGTTGACGCCCGGGGCGCTGACCGTGGCGTACCAGCGGCGGGTGGAGAAGGAGGCGCGGGTGCCGTACTTGTCGACAGCGGTCGCGGCGATGACGCCCGGGTAGGCGGCCGGGTAGGAGATGTGGTCGCCCTTCTCGCCGCCGTTGCCGGCCGAGGCGACGACGACGGCGCCCTTCTCCAGGGCGTACTGGACGGCCTCGTCCTCGGCGGGTTCGGGATGCGCGGACTTCGAGTCGTCGCCGAGGGAGAGGTTGATGACGTCGGCGCCCTGGTCGGCGGCCCAGCGGATGCCTTCGGCGAGGGCGTTGCCGCGGGTGTTGCGGGCCTTGGCGCGGGCCGAGTCGCCGTCTTCGAGGATCACGCGGACGGGCAGGATCTTGGCCTCGGGGGCGATGCCCAGGACGCCGTCCTCGTTGTCGTAGCCGTGGCCGTGACCCGCGATGATGCCGGCCATGGCGGTGCCGTGCTTGGCCCAGGACTCGTCGCCCTGGCTCGCGCCGAAGCCGACCATGTCCTTGCCTTCGAGGACGTTGCCGACGAGGTCGGGGTGGTCTGCCTCGACACCGGTGTCGAGCACGGCGACCGTGATGCCCTTGCCCTTGGTCGTCCGCCAGGCCTCCTGCGTGTGCATGGCGTCCAGGGCCCACTGCTGGGCCCGGATGCTGTCGGCGTAGGCGCTGGTTGCGGGCAGGAGGGTGAGGGAACCGGCGAGGAGGAGGACGAGGAGCCCGCTTCGGGCTGTGCGGGTGCGGTTCATGACGGCAACTTCGCGGCCGAGCTGACGGTCTTTCGCAGGGCCCGTTCGACGCGGTCCGCCAGGCCCTTCGCCTCGTGGCCGAGGCCCGCCTGGGCGAGGGCCGTGGTGGTACCGGACGCCATGGCCTCCTCGGCGGGCTGCGGGGCGTCGACGGTGCGGCCGTCGGCCCAGCCGGAGACGGCGTAGGTGACGACGGGGGCGTCGGTGAGGACGGAGATCGTCCAGGAGGCGCGCTGGGCGTCCGTGAAGTCGTCGGCGACGGTGTTCTTCGCGGCGTAGGGGCGGGGCATCAGGTCGGTACGGCGGTCGAGGTTCTCGTTGCTGAAGCGGGTGCGCAGGGCGCGCATCGCGGTGGCGTCGGCCTTGGTGAAGAGCAGGCCGACGGTGGTGACGTAGCTCTGCGTCTCGTCGGTGTAGGTGGCGCGCAGCAGGCGCTCGCAGCCGACGGGCGCGAGGGCTTTGCGCAGCAGCGGGTCGAAGGCGTCGGCGCAGCCGGTGTCCGGGGCCACGGCGATCCGGGTCCAGGTGCGGTCGGCGCCGCCGGGGCCGGCTCCGTCGCCCTCGATGGTGGGCGGGAAGAGCTGGTCCACGGGGACGCTGTGCCAGAGAGTCCCCGCCTCGGTGAACGCGGTACGCGCACCGGCGTCCCCGGATTCGTCGCCGGTCAGCCAACTCCCGGTCAGCGCACCGCCGATGAGCCCGAGCCCGAGCACGGCACAGGCGACGGCCAGCAGCGCCCGCCCGCTGAAGGAGCGGGGTCTCGTGGCGACGCCGTACACATCGGGTTGCGCGAGCGAGACGACGGGCCGCCCGGAACCGACGGCACCGGTGTCGCCGTAGGAGGCGCTCCAGGAGAGGGCGGGGTCGGGCACGCCGGGCGCGTTCGCGGGACGGGGAGGTTCTGCGGGCGCCGGGGGCGCCTCGGCGGTACCCGGCGCCTTCGGCGGGGCGCCCGGCGACGGGTTCGGCAGGTACGGACGACCGGCAGGGGTGCCCGTCACCGGGCGCGGAGGTTCCGCGGGCGCCGGGGCGGTCCCCTCGGTACCCGGGCGGCCGTTCGACGGCTGGGACGGCTCCGGGACGTACGGGCGCCCGGCCGGACCGGAGGGCGTGTTCGCCGGACGCGGCCGTTCGACGGGCGCCGGGGGTGTCTCGGCGGTGCCCGGCCGTGCCCCCGGAGCCTTCGGCGAGTGCCCCACCGGTGTGTTCGACAGGTAGGGGCGACCGGCAGGGGTGTTCGCGGGACGCGAAGGAGCGGCGGGCGCCGACTGCGCCTCGGGGGCACCCGGACGGCCGTTCGGCGACTGGAACTGGTCGGCTCCAGGCGGGTTCGGGAGATACGGGCGCCCAGCAGGAGCGGAGGGCGCGCTCGCCGGACGCGAAGGAGCGGCGGGCGCCGACTGCCCCTGAGCGGTGCCCGGGCGGCCGATCGGCGGCCGGGGCGGCTCCGGGACGTACGGGCGCCCCGTGGGAGCGGAGGGCGCGTTCGCCGAGCGCGAAGGAGCGGCGGGCGTGGCGGGCGTCTCGGCGGTGCCCGGGGCGGTGTTCGGTGTCCTGGGGGAGCCCAGGCGGTACGGGCGGCCGGTGGGGGTGAAGGGCTGGTCCGGGGTGCGCGGTCCGGCTTCGGGGGCGGTCGGGGGGAGGTCGGTGGCGCGCGCCTGGGGACCGGGGGCCGGTCTGCCGTTCGGGCCGGGGGGTGTCTCGCCGGTGCGTGGCGGGACGGTCGGCGGGGGCTTGCGGAGGCGTCTGGTGGTCTCCGGCTCGACGTCGGCGAGGGCGCTCGGGCGCCAGGGCGCCACGGGAGGCTGGTGGGCCGGGCGCGGCGGCAGGTCGGGGCGGGGGCGCGGCGCCGCCGAAGTGCGGCCGGCCGGGGGCGCGTCGGGGAACCCGGCCGAGGAGGGCGGCGGGGGCGGGGCTATGGGGTCGGTGGCCTCGCGGGCCTCCCGGGAGGGAGCGCTCAGGTGCGGGAACCGGGGTGGGGCCGCGTCCGTCGCGGTGTTCGGCGTCGGCGCGGGGACGGCGGGAGGCGTCGAGCCGGATGTCGTGGGGCCGGCGGCCGTACCCGGTGCAGCGGGCGTACGCCCGGACACGGGCGCCGCGCCACCGGTCGCGCCCGGCTCCCGGCCGTCGCTTCCCGCGCCGTTCCTGCCGGTCCCCGGCACACCCGGCGCTTCCTCGGCCGTGGCGCCCGTGCCGTCCGTGACCGGCGGCTCGGTCGTCGGTGGAGGAGTGGCCGGGCGCGGGGGAATGGAGGCGCGGCGCGCTTCCGTGCTCATGCACCCCCCCGTTTCCTCGTACCGGCGCAGGGCCGCGGAGTCCGTGCGGCGCGGGACGCGGCCGTCCCGGGCAGGCATACCCGCGCGGGCGGGCGCTCATCCGGGCGCGTACCTCCGCGCGCGGTGGTTCCTCCCTGCGTGAAGCGTCACTCTACGGGTTGACACCCACCGAACGGGAACCAGTCCGCAGCACCGGGGCTTCTGCCCGGATCGTCCCCCTGCCCTGCGGTAATCATGTCCGGCAGGTCTCCCCCATGGGCGCCCGCGCCGCTGTCCTGCCCGTCACGGCCGGGCCGCCCTCGGGCCGCGGACAGGGTGCCCCGGGACGCGAGGGCATGCCCCTGGCGCTGTCTCGGCCCCCCGCCGGGGCGCGGCGGGGGCGGGGGCTCTTCGGGTGCGCGCCGGTGACCGGTCCGGCTGTCGCGGTGTCCTCCAACACCCGGAAGGCGTACGGCTGTTGCCTACACGGGTGTGACGTACGCGCCCGCGATGCCGCCGTCGACCAGGAAGTCGGTGGCGTTGACGAACGAGGAGTCGTCGCTGGCCAGGAAGGCGACGGCGGCGGCGATCTCGTCGGCCTCGGCGAACCGTCCGACCGGGATGTGGACGAGCCGGCGGGCGGCGCGCTCGGGGTCCTTGGCGAACAGTTCCTGGAGGAGCGGGGTGTTGACCGGTCCCGGGCAGAGGGCGTTGACGCGGATGCCCTCCCGGGCGAACTGCACGCCGAGTTCGCGGGTCATGGCGAGGACGCCGCCCTTGGACGCGGTGTACGAGATCTGGGAGGTGGCCGCGCCCATCCTCGCGACGAACGAGGCCGTGTTGATGATCGAGCCCTTGCCCTGGCGTCGCATGTAGGGGATCGCGGCCTTGCAGCACAGGAAGACGGAGGTCAGGTTGACCTCCTGGACGCGCTTCCAGGCCTCCAGGCCGGTATCCAGGATCGAGTCGTCGTCGGGCGGCGAGATACCGGCGTTGTTGAACGCGATGTCGACGCTGCCGTAGGTGTCGTAGGCCGTCTTGAAGAGCGCTTCGACCTGCTCGGGGTCGGTGACGTCGACCTTGACGAAGGTCCCGCCCACCTCTTCGGCGGCGGCCTTGCCGCGCGTCTCGTCGACGTCGCCGCAGACGACGTGGGCGCCCTCGGAGGCGAGCCTGCGCGCGGTGGCGAGGCCGATGCCGCTGCCGGCACCGGTGATGACGGCGGTACGGCCGACTAGGCGTCGGCAGATGGCGGCTTCGCCCGTGGAGGTCGTTGTCGTCGATTCGGTCACTGTGCGGGGCCTTCCGTGCTGATGAAGACGTTCTTCGTCTCGGTGAAGGCGGTGAGGGCGTCCGGGCCGAGCTCGCGGCCGATCCCGGACTGCTTGAAGCCGCCGAAGGGGGTCCAATAGCGCACGCTGGAGTGCGAGTTGACGGACAGGTTGCCGGCCCGGACGGCCTGCGACACCCGCAGGGCGCGGCCGACGTCCCGGGTCCAGATGGAGCCGGAGAGGCCGTAGTCGGTGCCGTTGGCGAGCGCCACGGCGTCCGCCTCGTCGTCGAAGGGGAGGACGACGGCGACGGGGCCGAAGACCTCCTCGACGGCCACGCGCGCGTGCGGGTCGACGTCGGTGAGGACGGTGGGCGGGAACCAGAAGCCGGGGCCCGCGGGCGCCTCGCCCCGGATGCCGGCCAGGTCGTCGGTGACGTACCCGCGTACGCGGTCCAGCTGGGCCCGGGAGATCAGCGGGCCCATCTGGGTCTTCTCGTCCGCCGGGTCGCCGACGAGGACGGACTCGACGGCGGGCGCGAGCAGACCGAGGAAGCGGTCGTACACGGAGCGCTGGACGAGGATGCGGGTGCGGGCGCAGCAGTCCTGGCCGGAGTTGTCGAGGAACGACATGGGCGTGGCGGCCGCGGCGGCCTCGATGTCCGCGTCGGCGAAGACGATGTTGGGGCTCTTGCCGCCGAGTTCGAGGGTGACGCGCTTGAGGAGCGCGGACCCCTTCGCCAGTACCTGCTTGCCCACTCCCGTCGACCCGGTGAAGACGATCTTCGCGATGCCCGGGTGCTCGACGAGCGCGTTGCCCGCGACCGGACCGTGGCCCGGCAGCACCTGGAACAGGTCCGCCGGCAGGCCCGCCGCCAGGGCGAGTTCAGCGAGGCGCAGGGCGGTCAGCGGAGTGGTCTCGGCGGGCTTGAGGATCACCGCGTTGCCCGCGGCGAGTGCGGGAGCCGTGCCCCAGGCGGCGATCGGCATGGGGAAGTTCCAGGGCGCGATGACCCCGACGACGCCGAGCGGTTCGAGGAGGGTGATGTCGATGCCGCCGGCGACCGGGATCTGCCGCCCGGTCAGCCGCTCGACACCGCCCGCCGCGTAGTCGAGCAGATCACGGACGTTGCCCGCCTCCCAGCGCGCGTTGCCGATGACGTGCCCGGCCTCCCGTACCTCCAACTGGGCCAGTTCTTCGAGGTGTTCGTCGACGGTGGCCGCGAAGCGGCGCAGCAGACGGGCCCGGTCGGCGGGCGCGAGGGCGGCCCAGCGCGCCTGTGCCCGCGTGGCCCGTGCGACGGCCGCGTCGACGTCCTCCCGGGTGGCGGCGGGGACGGTGGCCACGACGTCCTCGGTGGCGGGGTTGAGGACGCGAAGCTCACGCTCGTGGGCGAGTTCGCGCTCATGCTCGTACGACAAGAAAGGACCTCTCACAAGCGTTCGAAGGAGCGGCGAAGCTCCCAGTCGGTCACCGCGGCGTCGAAGGCGTCGAGTTCGACGCGGGCCATGTTGCGGTAGTGGGCGACCACCTCGTCACCGAAGGCGGCCCGGGCGATCGGACTGTTCTCCCACAGCTCGGCGGCCTCGCGCAGGGTGGTCGGGACGTGCGCGTAGTCGCCGGCGTACGCGTTGCCGGCGCACACCTCGGGCAGTTCCAGCTTCTGCTCGATCCCGTACAGCCCGGCGGCGACCAGCCCGGCGACGGCGAGGTACGGGTTGACGTCACCACCGGGGAGCCGGTTCTCGAACCGCATGGACCGGCCGTGGCCGACGATCCGCAGCGCGCAGGTGCGGTTGTCGTAGCCCCAGGCGACGGCGGTCGGCGCGAACGAGCCCGGCTGGAACCGCTTGTACGAGTTGATGTTGGGCGCGTAGAGCAGCGAGAAGTCCCGGAGGGCGGCGAGCTGCCCGGCGAGGAAGTACCGCATCACCTCGGACATGCCGCCGGGGTCGGCCGCGGTGCCGGCCATGACGTTCGTGCCGTCGGCGTCGGCGAGCGAGAGGTGGATGTGGCAGGAGTTGCCCTCGCGCTCGTTGTACTTGGCCATGAAGGTGAGCGAGACGCCCTCCTGGCTGGCGATCTCCTTGGCCCCGGTCTTGTAGACGGCGTGCTGGTCGCAGGTGACGAGGGCGTCGTCGTACTTGAAGGCGATCTCGTGCTGGCCCGGGTTGCACTCGCCCTTGGCGGACTCGACGATCAGTCCGGCGGCCGTCATCTCGTTGCGGATGCGGCGCAGCAGGGGCTCGATGCGGCCGGTGCCGAGTACCGAGTAGTCGATGTTGTACTGGTTGGCCGGGGTCAGTCCGCGGTAGTTGGCGTCCCAGGCCTGCTCGTAGGTGTCCTTGAAGACGATGAATTCGAGCTCGGTGCCGACCTTGGCGGTGAATCCGTGCTCGGCGAGCCGGTCCAGCTGGCGGCGGAGGACCTGCCGGGGCGCGGCGACGACCGGGGAGCCGTCGTTCCAGGCGAGGTCGGCGACGAGGAACGCCGTACCCGTGTTCCAGGGGAGCCGTCGGAGCGTGGACAGGTCGGGATGCATGGCGAAGTCGCCGTACCCGCGCTCCCAGCTGGACATCTCGTAGCCGTCGACCGTGTTCATCTCGGTGTCGACGGCGAGGAGGTAGTTGCAGCCTTCGGTGCCGTGCTCCAGGACGTCGTCGAGGAAGAAGCGGGCGGCGAACCGCTTGCCCTGGAGCCGCCCTTGCATGTCGGGGAAGGCCAGGACAACAGTGTCGATCTCTCCGCTCGCGACGAGGGCGTGCAGCTCCTCGACGCTCAGCGGGGGTGTGCGGTCTGCCACGGGAAAGCTCCTTCGGCTTCTGCGCGTTTTTTCCGGCCGGGCCGGAAGCCATAAGGTATTGCGGAGAACCATTGCTTGGGAAGGGGGCACGACGAGATGTCGCTGGACGCGGAGGGCGGCTTGGAGGACCGGTTGACGCCGGTACTGCGGCCCGTGCGGGCGGGCAACGGTTTCGAGGAGGCGCTGGAACAGATCCTGCAGGTCGTACGGCTGGGCCTGGTCCCGGGCGGCGAGCGGCTGCCGGCCGAGCGCGAACTCGCGGAGCGCCTCGGGATCAGCCGGGTGACGCTGCGCGAGGTGCTGAAGGTGCTCCAGGACCAGGGGCTCGTGGAGTCGCGGCGCGGCCGGTACGGCGGCACGTTCGTACTCCCCCGGGACGGCGCGGGCGGCGAGGACGAACTGCGGCGACGGATCAGCGTGGTCGACATCGAGGACGTCCTGCGCTTCCGGGAGGTGCTGGAGGTGGGCGCCGCCGGCCTGTGCGCGCAGCACGGGCTGTCGCCCGAGCAGGCGGACCGGCTGAGGGACGCCCTGTCCCGCACGCAGGACGCGCCACTGCCGGACTACCGCCGCCTGGACACCCTGCTCCACCTCACCCTGTCCGAGCTGTGCGGCTCCCCGACGCTGACCTCGCAGTACGCGGCGGTACGGGCGACGGTGAACGACCTGCTGGACTGCATCCCGCTGCTGGTGCGCAACCTGGAGCACTCGCAGCGGCAGCACGCGGCACTGGTGGACGCGGTGCTCGACGGGGACGCCGACGGGGCGCGGGAGATGATGCGGGAGCACTGCTCGGGGACGGCGGCGCTGTTGCGGGGGTTCCTGGCGTGACGCGAGTGGGACGTGGGTTGCCAGCCGGGACACGGGTCGGCAAAGGTATGGCCTTACGCCATTGAAAGCCGAACCGATTGCCCGCTGGATGCCAGGGAGACCCTCGTGACCACGACCGGACGACGACCGCTCATCGGCGTCAGCACCTACCTGGAGTCCAGGACGCGCTGGGGTGCGTGGGAGCTGCCCGCGGCACTGCTGCCGGCCGGGTATCCGCGGCTCGTGCAGCGGGCCGGGGGCATCGCCGCGATGCTCCCACCGGACGACCCGGCCCACGCCGCCGCGACGGTCGCCCGGCTCGACGGTGTCGTGATCGCGGGCGGCCCCGACGTCGATCCGGCCCGGTACGGCGAGGCGCGCGACCCGCGCACGGGACCGCCCGCCGAGGCCCGGGACACCTGGGAACTGGCCCTGATCGAGGCCGCGTTGGCGACCGGCACCCCGCTGCTGGGCATCTGCCGGGGCATGCAGCTGCTGAACGTCGCCCTGGGCGGCACGCTCGTCCAGCACATCGACGGCCACGCGGAGACGCCGGGCGTCTTCGGCCACCACACGGTGAAGCCGGTACCGGGCACGCGCTACGCGGAGGCGGTACCGGAGGAGACATCGGTACCGACCTTCCATCATCAGGCGGTGGACCGCCTGGGAAGGAACCTCGTGCCATCGGCGTACGCGACGGACGGAACGGTGGAGGCGGTGGAGGCGGAGGGTTCCGGGTGGGTACTGGGAGTGCAGTGGCACCCGGAGATGGGCGAGGACGTGAGGGTGATGGAGGCGTTGGTGGCCTTCAGCCGGTCCGCCGCTTTTTGAGGACAAGGCCCACGTATCCAGCCCGTCTGGGGGTCCCCCCTCTGGGGGAGTTTGAGGACAAGGCCCGTTCAGGGCCGACAGCGGGGGTCTGGGGGCGCAGCCCCCAGGAACCGGATGGGACGGGTAGGGGCGGCGGGGGCGAAACCCTCACCGCCCACCCACCCCTCACCCCCGCGTCAACCCCAACAGCTCCCGCGCCGGCCCCACCGGCCGATGCCCCGTCGGCCACACCGCCCGCAGCTCCCGATCCAGCCGCACCCCGTCCAACGGCACACACACCAGCCGCCGCGTCGACAACTCCTCCCCCACCGCCAGTTCGCTCAGCACCGCGGGCCCCGCCCCACCCACCGCCGACGCCTTCACCGCGGTCGTCGACGACAGCTCGATCAGCGGACGCGCCAGCCCGCCCAGCGCGGTGTTCAGCACCTGCCGCGTCCCCGACCCCTCCTCCCGGAGGATCAACGGCGTCACCGCCAACTCCTCGGCCCCCACCGGCTTCCGCCGCCGCGCCCACGGGTGCCCCGGCGCCGTCACCACGATCAGCCGGTCCTTCGCGACGACCACCGAGTCCAGCCCGCTCGGTACGCCCGTCCCCTCCACGAAGCCGAGGTCGGCCTCGTCCGACAGGACGCGTTCGGCCACCGCCGCCGAGTTCCCCGCGAGCAGCGACACCGCGGTCTCAGGCCGGAGCGCGCGCAGCGCCAGGAGCCAGCCCGGGAGCAGGTACTCGGCGATGGTCATGCTGGCCGCCACCCGCAGCCGGGAGTCGCGCCGCGTACGCAGGGCCTGCGCCCCGGCGTCGAAGGCCTCCGCCGCCTCCACGACCCGCCGGGCCCAGTCGGTGACGAGCACACCGGCGTCCGTCAGCCGGGACCCGCGCGGCGAGCGGTCCACGAGGGCCACACCCAGCTGGCGTTCCATCGACCGGATGCGGCTGCTGGCGGCCGGCTGGGTGACGCCCAGTTCCTGCGCCGCCCGTCCGAGACTCCCCAGCCGCGCCACGGCCAGCAGCAGCTCCATCGCCCCGAGGTCCGGAACCCGTCGCGCGACCCCCGACGACTGCACGGCCCTGCCCTCCGCATCACCCATAGATCCAGCTTATGCCCTCATTCACCGGAACCCCCTGGTGACCGTCCTCACCCCGCGCGACGGTAAGGACATGGCCACCGCAGCACCCGCCCGCGCCCTCACCCGCCCTCTCCCCCGTTCCCGGCCCCGGGCCCGCTTCTCCCCTCGCGGCCTCCGCCGTCTCGGCCCCAACTGGTACGCCCCCGTCATGGGCACCGCCATCGTGGGCACCGCGGGTGCCGGTCTCCCCGGCGCGGACGGCATCCCCGGACCGCGTACCGTCTGCACGGCCGTGTGGGCCCTCTCCCTGGCCCTCCTCCTCGCGCTGCTCGGCGCCCGCGCCCTGCACTGGGCCCACCACCGCGACCAGGCCCGCGCCCACCTCCTCGACCCGGCGACGGCACCCTTCTACGGCTGCCTCGCCATGGCCCTGACGGCCGTCGGCGGCGGCGCTCTCGTCGTCGGCCGGGACTGGATCGGCCTCCCGGCCGCCCTCGCCCTGGACGCGGTCCTGTTCACCGCCGGGACGGTCGTCGGACTCGCCGCCGCCGTCGCCGTGCCGTACCTGCTGGTCGTACGCCGCGCCACGCCCAGCCCCGTATGGCTGCTCCCCGTCGTCGCGCCCATGGTGTCCGCGGCACTCGGCCCGCTTCTCGCCGCCCGTCTCCCGCCCGGGCAGGGGCGGCAGACGCTGCTGTTCGCCTGCCTGGCCATGTTCGGCCTGAGTCTGCTCGCGACCCTCGTGATGCTGCCGGTCGTCTTCGCGCGCCTCGTCACGACGGGTTCGCTCCCGCTCGCCCTCACTCCGACCCTGTTCCTGGTCCTGGGCCCGCTCGGCCAGTCCACCACCGCCGCCGGCAACTTCGCCGACCTCGCCCCCGACGTCGTACACCTCCCGCACGCCGTCGCCGCTGCCGCCGCCGTCCTCTACGGCGTTCCCGTCATGGGCTTCGCTCTGCTGTGGCTCGCCCTCGCCGGTGCGCTGGTGCTGCGCGCCCGGCGCCGGGGCATGGGTTTCACGATGACGTGGTGGGCCTTCACCTTCCCGGTGGGCACCTGCGTCACCGGCGCGGAGAGTCTCGGCCGGCACACCGGGCTCGCCGCCTTCGACGTCCTCGCCGTCGCCCTGTACGCGCTGCTCGTATCCGCCTGGGCCGGCGCCGCCAGCCGTACCGTCCGGGGCCTGGTCAGCGGTGAGCTGCTCGCAGGGCCTCGCCCAGCACCCGTGGCGCCTCGCCCAGTGACGGCCCGTACCAGGTGAGGTGGCGTCCGCTGACGAGCGCGCAGGGCAGCCCCTCGAACGCCTCCGGACCGTCCTCGGCGGTGAAGCGGTACGGCTCGTCGGGCAGGACGACCATCCCGGTGCGCGCGGCGGCCCGCAGTTCCTCGACCGGTACGCGCGGATAGCGTTCGGCGTGGCCCGCGTACGCGTTGTCGACGCCCAGCCGCGCCAGCACGTCACCGGCGAAGGTGTCCCGCCCGAGCACCATCCAGGGGCGCCGCCAGATCGGCACGACAGCGGTCGTGCGACCGTCGGCGGCCGTCCCCCACCAGCGCTCCGGCGCCGACCACGCCTTCTCCGCGTCGTCCAGCCACCGGGGGCGCGATCCGGCGCCGCACGCCGTCACCACCCGCTCCAGTTCCCTGAACGCCTGCGGCACGTTCCGCACTTCGGTGAGCAGCACCTCGACGCCCGCCGCGCGCAGGGCGGCGAGGTCGGGTTCGCGGTTCTCCTCCTCGTTGGCGACGACGAGATCAGGGGCGAGTTCGACGATCCGCCCGACCTCGGGGTTCTTGGTGCCCCCGACGCGTACGACGTCGGCGCCGAGGTCGGCCGGGTGGCTGCACCAGTCCGTGGCCCCGACGAGAACACCGGGCACCGTGACCGCGACCGCCTCCGTCAGGGACGGCACCAGCGAGATCACCCTCATGGCCGACCGGGCATCTCAGCGCCGCCCGTCCTGCACCGCCTCGATGTGTTCCGCCACCGCCACCACGATCACCCGGGTGTCCGGGACGGTCGCCCGCCAGCGGTGCCGCACGCCGCCCGTCAGGTACAGCGTGTCGCCGCGGCCGAGCCGGTGTGCGCGGCCCTCCGCCTCGATCTCGACGGCTCCGTCCGCGACGTACATCAACTCGTCGTTGCGGTGCTGGAATTCGCGGCCGGCGTCGTGGTCCCCGGTGAACTCCATGGCGTGCAGCTGCTGGTGGCCGCGCACGAGGGAGCGCACCAGGGGCTCGTCGGGGGCGGGTTCGAGGGCGTCCGCGCGGACGACGTCGACGCTGCACGCCGGGTCGGCCGCCGCGAGGAGTTCGACCGCGGTGGTGCGCAGGGCGTCGGCGACCTTCTCCAGGGAGCCGCGGCTGGGCCGCGCCCGCTCGTTCTCGATCTGGCTCAGGAAGGGCACCGACAGGCCGCTGCGCTCGGCCACGACGGCGAGGGTGAGTTCCAGCGCCCGGCGGCGGCGCCGGACGGCCGCGCCCACCCGCAGGGGCTGTTCTTTGTGGTCGCCCATAGCTCCGGCTCCCTCCTCGGCTCGTCGTCGCGTCCCGGTGGCGTACGTCCCATCACAGCGCATCGCGCCGCGTGTTCGGTGGCTGTTCGCCGGATCGTCTCCGAACCATGCACGACGCGTTCCCTGATGACTTCCTTGCACCCTACGCATGTTCGTCAAACCGTTTCACGCGCCCGTCACATCGGTGTCCCCCCGAGCCGGGTGCGACCCTCACAGTTCGCGCCAGCGGATGGGCCGCGAAGCCCTTCGTGACGCCCCTCCACGCGCGCGGGCGGCGGACCTGACCAGCGGGACCGCACCATGGGGCGACCGAGCCAAGGTGATGGCCTAGCGCTCCGTGGTTGGCCGGATCCCTGTCGCCCGCGGAACGTGTCCGTCCGGGAACGCCGCGAGGGGTGGGCCGCACCGGAGGCACCCGCGCACGCGCGTGCCTCCCGGCTCGACCCACCCCTCCTGAGCGGCTCCCTCAGCTGTTCGATACCCCTTTCGCACCGCTCTTCCCCTCGGAATCGCCGACCGGTGCCCATTTTTCGGCGAGCCCGGGGTTCGCCTTGAGCCAGGCACGGACGGCGTCCTGCTCCCCGCCCTTGCCCGCCTGCTGGATGCGCGCCTCCAGACCGGTGAGCTGTTTCTCCGTCATGGAGAACTTCTTCAGCCAGCCGCCGACCTCGGGGTTGTCGTCGGCGAAGCCCTCTCGGGCGAGCGTGTGCACACCGTCGCCCTTGCCCCAGGCGCCCTTGGGGTCCTTGAGCTTCTTCAGGTCGTAGTCGCTGTACGCCCAGTGCGGCGACCAGAGGGTGACGGCGATCGGTTCCTTCTTGGCGTACGCGCGCTTGAGTTCGGCGAGCATGGCCGGGGTGGAGCCGTCGACGACCTCGTACTCGCCGCCGAGGCCGTACTCGCCCAGGACCTTGTCCTTGAGGAGGCCCATCATCCCGGCGCTCGGTTCGATGCCGACGATCCGGCCCTTGAACTTCGACGACTGTCCCTTGAGGTCGGCGAGCGAGTCGACACCCTTCACGTACGAGGGGACGGCCAGCTCCAGCGAGGTGGGGCCGTACCACTTGCCCAGGTCCTCCAGCCGGTCGCCGTACTTCTTCCAGTACTCGGCGTGGGTGACGGGCAGCCAAGCGTCCGTCTGGAAGTCGATCTGGCCGGTGGCCAGACCCGTGTACAGCGGGCCGGCCGCGTACTGGGTGGTGGTGACGTCGAAGCCGCGCTCCTCCAGGAGCTCCTTCCACAGGAACGTGGTGGCGATGCCCTCGTCCCAGGGGATGTAGCCGATGGTGACCTTCTTGCCCCGGCCCACGTCCGCTCCGGTGACCCGGCTGTCCTGCGCGGAGGAACCGAAGACGCCGAGGCCGCCCGCGACGAGCGCCAGGACGAGCACACCGGCGAGCGCGAGGACCGGGCTGGGGCGGTGGTTCCAGAGCTTCGGGGTGCCCGCGGTACGGGCCTTGGCGGCGGCGCGGCGGCCCAGCGGGGAGATCTGGGCGCCGAGCGCGCCGGTCATCCGGTCGAGGTAGACGGCGAGGACGACGATGCCGAGACCCGCCTCGAAGCCGAGGCCGATGTCGAGCTGGCCGATGGCCTCGTTGACGGCGCCGCCGAGCCCGCCGGTGCCGACCATGCCGGCGATGACGACCATGGACAGGCCGAGCATGATGACCTGGTTGACGCCCGCCATGATCGTCGGGAGAGCGAGCGGCAACTGCACGCGCAGCAGGGTGTCGCGGGGCGGGGTGCCGAACGCCTCGGCGGCCTCGACGAGTTCGGCGTCGACCTGCCGGATACCGAGCTCGGTCATGCGTACGCCGGGCGCGAGGGCGAAGATCAGGGTGGCGACGACGCCCGCCGGGACGCCCATGCCGAAGAACAGGATCGCCGGGATCAGCAGCACCATCGACGGCATCGTCTGGAGCAGGTCCAGGACGGGCCGTGCGACGGCGCTGACCGTCCTGGAGCGGGCCGCCCAGATGCCCAGCGGGATCGAGATCACCAGGGCGATCAGGGTGGCGACGAGCACCAGGGCGAGCGTCGACATGGCCTTGTCCCACAGGGCCATGGAGTCGACGAGCGCGAATCCGGCGAAGGCGAGCACGCCCGCGACCAGGCCGCGCAGCCACCAGGCGGCCACCGCGAGGATGCCTGCCAGGAGGAGGGGCTCGGGGGCGGTGAGCACGGCGTTGATGCCGTCGTACAGGCCCTCCACGACCATCTTGATCGCGTCGAAGAGCCAGGACATGTGGTCGACGAGCCAGCTGACGCCGTCGTCGACCCGGTCGCCGAGCCGGAACCTAGGCACGGGCGGTCACCTTCCCCTCGGTCAGGGCCGCACGGTCCGGGACATCCGGGCTGTCGCAGGGCTCGGGGGCGCCCTGCCGGTCGCCCAGGAAGCCGACGAGGCGCTGTCGCCGTACGACACCGACCAGTTCGCCGTCCCCGGTGAGCACCGCGACCGGGTGGGACAGCCGGGCGCTCAGCGCGCAGAGTTCGGTGAACGGCGTGTCGGGCGTCGCCGTCGGGCAGTCGCAGTCGGCCTCGTCGCCGCGGGTGTCCGGGTCCATGACGGCGCGCGCGGTGAGCACGCGGGAGCGGTCGACGTCCTTGGTGAAGGAGGCGACGTAGTCGTCGGCGGGGCGGACGAGGATGTCCTCCGCGGTGCCGGTCTGGACGATGCGGCCGTCGCGCATGACGGCGATGCGGTCACCCAGGCGCATGGCCTCGTTGAGGTCGTGGGTGATGAACACGATGGTCTTCTTGAGGGTCTTCTGGAGTTCCAGCAGCTGGTCCTGCATGTCACGGCGGATCAGCGGGTCGAGCGCGCTGAACGACTCGTCCATGAGCAGCAGGTCGGCGTCGGTGGCGAGTGCCCGGGCCAGGCCCACGCGCTGCTGCATGCCGCCGGACAGCTCGTCGGGCCACGAGTCCTCCCAGCCGGCCAGACCGCACAGGGCGAGCGCCTCGTCGGCGCGGCGCTCGCGCTCGGCGCGGGGCACGCCCTGCACGGACAGGCCGTAGGCCGCGTTCTCGCGGACGCTGCGGTGCGGGAAGAGCGCGAAGTGCTGGAAGACCATGCTGATCCTGTTCGCCCGCAGCGCGCGCAGTTCGCGGTCGCCGAGCGCTGTCAGGTCCCGGCCGTCGAAGCGGACGTGTCCGGCCGTGGGTTCCAGCAGGCCGTTGAGCATGCGCAGCAGCGTCGACTTGCCGGAGCCGGACAGGCCCATGACGACGAAGATCTCGCCGGGTGCCACGGTGAAGGAAGCGTCGATGACGGCGGCTGTGGTGCCGTCGTCGCGCAGTGCGTCGCGGCCGGCTCCCGCTTCGAGCCGGGTGACCGCGTCGCCGGGTCGTCTGCCGAACACCTTGTACAGATGCTCGGCCTCAAGCCTGGATGACAAGGGTGCCCCTCGGTCGTGTACGTCAGTCGTGCTCTTCGGTCGTGTCACTTCGTCGTGTCACTTCGGCCGCGCTCTTCGCTCTACGGCGGTTGCGCGAACAACCGTGTCTGCCAGTGGCCGCACCTGCCCATGCCCGACATGGGCAAACGAAGGAGTGGGCCAGTTCACAAGTCTTCGCACAGGCAACGTCAGGCGTGGGGACGGGACCTCCGGGGGTGCCGGAAAGTGGCGCGCGGGGTGACTGTCGGTGGCGTACGGCATGATGCGGGGCGTGACCGGACGACTGATGCTCCTCGACACCGCCTCGCTCTATTTCCGCGCCTATTTCGGCGTCCCGGAGTCCGTGAAGGCTCCGGACGGCACGCCGGTGAACGCCGTGCGCGGGCTGCTCGAATTCATCGACCGACTGGTCAAGGACCACCGGCCGGACCTCCTGGTGGCGTGCATGGACGCGGACTGGCGTCCCCAGTGGCGGGTCGACCTGATCCCCTCGTACAAGGCCCACCGCGTCGCCGAGGAACGCGAGACGGGACCGGACGAGGAGGAGGTGCCGGACACCCTGTCGCCGCAGGTGCCGGTCATCGAGGCGGTGCTGGACGCGCTCGGCATCGCGCGCGTGGGCGTCGCGGGGTACGAGGCGGACGATGTGATCGGCACCTTCACCGGCCGCGCCGAGGGCCCCGTCGACATCGTCACCGGCGACCGGGACCTGTACCAGCTGGTCGACGACGCGCGCGGAGTGCGCGTCCTGTACCCGCTCAAGGGCGTGGGCTCGCTGCAGCTGACCGACGAGGCCTGGCTGCGCGAGAGGTATGGGGTCACCGGAAGGGGGTACGCGGATCTCGCGCTGCTGCGGGGCGACCCGAGCGACGGACTGCCCGGTGTGCCCGGTATCGGCGAGAAGACGGCAGCGAAGCTGCTGGCCGAGTTCGGCGACCTGGCCGGGATCATGGCCGCGGTCGACGATCCGAAGGCGAAGCTGACCCCGTCGCAGCGCAAGCGCCTCGACGAGTCACGGCCGTACGTCGAGGTCGCGCCGAAGGTCGTCCTGGTGGCCGGCGACGTACCACTGCCGGATGTCGACACAGCGGTGCCGCGCACCCCTCGCGACCCCGCGGCGCTCGACGCGCTCGCTGCCCGCTGGGGACTTGGGGGTTCGTTGGAGAGATTGCTCACGACACTCGGACACTGAGGCGCCCGCTCACCGTCCCTGGGGCACGATGCACTCGTGCCCCACCACCGGGCACGAGGCCCTGCCCGGAGAGAACGGCAACCCGAGTCCAGAGAACGCCACTCTCATTTTGAGGGATCTTTGCGAAATCAATCGCCTCGGGTAACAGGGTTTAATCAGGGGGAGATGCTAACTTAGGTAAGCCTAAGCAAGGGAACAGGGAGGCCGTCATGGCAGAGCGCCCGGAACGCAGGGCTCCGAAGCTCCACTCCGCGCAGGTCGTCCGTACCGAGCGACTGACCCCGCACATGCAGCGCGTGGTCCTGGGCGGCGACGGCCTCGCCGAGTTCTCGGCCGGCACCCGCACCGACCACTACGTGAAGCTGCAGTTTCCGGCCGAGGGCGTCACCTATCCGCAGCCCTTCGACATCCAGCGCATCCGCGAGGAGTTCCCGCGCGAACAGTGGCCGGTCTCCCGTACCTACACGGTGCGCGCCTGGGACCCCGAACTGCGCGAGCTGACCCTCGACTTCGTCCTGCACGGCGACGAGGGCCTGGCCGGCCCCTGGGCGATGCGCGTCCAGCCGGGCGAGACGGTGGTCTTCGGCGGCCCCGGCGGCGCCTACGCCCCCGACCCCGACGCCGACTGGCATCTGCTCGCCGGGGACGAGAGCGCGCTGCCCGCGATCGCCTGCGCCCTGGAGGCGCTGCCCCACGGCGCCAAGGCATACGCCTTCGTGGAGATCTCCGGCCCCGAGGAGGAGCAGAAGATCGACTCCGACGTGGAGGTCCGCTGGCTGCACCGCGGCGAGCGGCCCCTCGGCGAGGCCCTTGTCGAGGCCGTCCGCGCCCTGGAGTTCCCCGCGGGCCGCGTCCACGCCTTCGTGCACGGCGAGGCGGCCTTCGTGAAGGAGCTGCGGCGACTGCTGCGGGTCGAGCGCGAGATCCCGCGCGAGGATCTCTCGATCTCCGGCTACTGGCGCCTCGGCCACAACGAGGACGGCTGGCAGGCGTCCAAGCGCGACTGGAACGCACAGGTGGAGGCGGAGCAGGAGTCCGCGGAACCGGCGACCTCCTGATTTTCCGCGTTTTCCGCGAGCCGCCGGGCCCGACCCGCCCCGGCCCCACCGGCCCGGCCCCTCGTGGTGCCGGGCCGACCGCACACCGCCCCGGCCGGGCGGGTCTTCCCGGCCCGGGCGACCGGGCGGCCCTCGACTCCCCTCCCCCAGCGCCAGGTTGACGTTCCCGCTGGAACAGACGGGGATCGAGGATCCACCGAGCACACCCCCCGCACCACACCTTCGCCGCGCCCTGAAGGCACCGCACCACACCTTCGCCGCGCCCTGAAGGCACCGCGCGAGAACGTCGCCGGATCCGGTACGACCCCGCCGAGCCCTGTCAGGCGGCCCGGCCGACGAGCCGCCAACCGTACGTGAGGACTTGGGTCCCGACTCGACACGGTCACGTCATCCCTGCGAAACAGCGCCTCCCTAATTTCTGTCACCCGACAGGAATACCGCGCCGAAGGCAGGTCCCGCCGTGACCACGACCGCTCCCTCCGACGTACGCCCCGATCCGGCGGATCCGTCCGTCGACCACTCCCTGACCGAGTTCGGCTACCGCCAGGAGCTGCACCGCAGCCTCGGCCGGTACGCGTCCTTCGCGGCCGGGTTCTCCTTCATCTCCGTCCTGACGACGGTCTTCCAGTTCTTCGCCTTCGGGTACGCGTTCGGCGGCCCCGTCTTCTTCTGGGCCTGGCCGGCCGTGCTGATCGGCCAGTTGCTGGTCGCCGCGTGCTTCGCGGAACTGGCCGCGCGCTACCCGATCTCCGGCGCGATCTACCAGTGGTCGTCCCGGCTCTCCAACCTCACCTTCGGCTGGTTCGCCGGCTGGATCATGGTGATCGGGCAGATCGTGGTGGTCGCGGCTGCCGCGCTCGCGCTCCAGGTCGTCATGCCGGCCATCTGGTCCGGCTTCCAGCTGGTCGGCGACGACCCGGCCCCGACCTCGGCGAGCGGCGCGGCCAACGCGGCGATCCTCGGCGTGCTCCTGCTGGCCCTGACGACCCTGGTGAACGTCGTGGACAACCGCGTGATGTCCCTGGTCAACCGGGTCGGTGTGACCGCCGAGATCATCGGCGCCGTCCTGATCGTCGTCCTCCTGTTCACCCACTCCGAGCGCACTCCCGGCATCACCTTCCACACGGGTACCGCACTGGAGTCCGGCCTGACCGGGGCGCTGCTGGTGGGCTCGTTCACGGCGGCGTACGTGATGATCGGATTCGACAGCGCGGGCGAGATGAGCGAGGAGACGCACAATCCCCGACGCACCGCGCCCCGCACGATCCTCACCGCGCTCGCCTCGGCGGGCCTGCTGGGCGGGCTGATCATCCTCGCCGGACTGCTCGCCGCGCCGAGCCTCACCGACGGCCGGCTCGGCGTCGAGGGCCTGAGCTACGTCCTGACGAGCAGCCTCGGCGACGGGGTGGGCCGCGCCCTGCTGGTCGACGTGGTGGTGGCCATCGCGGTCGCGACCCTCGCGATCCAGACGGCGGCCTGCCGGATGCTGTTCTCGATGGCCCGCGACGGCCAACTGCCGTACTCGGCCCGCCTCGCCAAGGTCAACCCGCGCACGGGCATGCCGAGCGCCCCGGCCCTGATCGTCGGCGTCCTCGCGGCGGCCCTGCTCCTCCTCAACTTCGCCTCGCCGGAAGCCTTCCTGGCCATCGGCACCACCTGCATCGTGATGCTGTACCTGGCATACGCGATGGTGACCGGCCCGCTCCTGATCCAGCGCCTGAAGGGCACCTTCACCGCCGACGGCACCGACGAGACCGGCAAGCCCCTCTTCTCCCTCGGCCGCTGGGGCATCCCCGTCAACGCCCTCGCCCTCCTCTACGGCCTCTTCATGACCGTCAACCTGGCCTGGCCCCGAGCCGCGGTGTACGACCCGGCGGGCGGGCACTGGTACTTCCAGTGGTTCACCGTGCTGTTCCTCGCGGTCACGGTGGGGGGCGGGCTCCTGTACCGGCTCGTGGGTGCTCGGCGCGTCCGCTCGGCCCCGTTGGACTGATCCACCGATGCGGCAGGCCGGAGCACCCCGGCACCCGTTGTCGCGGCGGCGTCGTCCACGTCCTGGAGGCCGGCCCCGGTGACCGGGCCGTGGCCGACGTCCAGTTTCGGTCAGTCGATCCCCACGGCGCCTTCCAGGCGGCCGGTGCGGGCCGGTGAGGGCCGGCCCGGTGAGGTGGCACAACGAACGGTTCAACAACGGACCCGCCCGTCGTCGGAATCGCGGCCTCGCTCAAGACCGGCCACCCTGCCTGAATCCAGCACGAATTCCGGTGCGACAGGGACGACCGGTGCTGCTGCGAGGGGAAAGGGCTGGGGAATGGCTGCCACTGTGGCCAGAACCAGCCATTCCCCAAAGTCACCTGCGGGTCGCACCATAAGACGTATGAATAGCGACACCTCCACGCGGAATTTGTCAGTGCCGAGTGTGTTGTGCCCCTTTCCGGTCACGTACGACGAGACGGCGGCTCGCAGGGCGGACGAGGACATCGTTGCCTGGGCGTTGAGCCTCGATCTCTTCCCGGGGCAGCGGAGCGAGCTGAACGGATACCGGTTCGGCACGTTCGCGGCGCTCACGCACCCTGACGCGGTCGACCACGATCACCTGATGCTCGTGGCCCGCAACATGACCGCCCTGTTCGCCGCGGACGATCACTACTGCGACGAGGGGATCGAGGGCGTCCGCCTCGCCATGAGCGCGTCCCGCCTCGCGGGATCGCTGACCGCGATGGAGAGCGGTGCCCGGCTGCCCGACTGCCCCTCGGTCGAGGGCTTCGTCGGCAGTGACCCGGTGGCGCATGCGCTGCGCGAGACCGCGGAACACATCACGCGCCTGGGCACACCGGCGCAAATAGGCCGTCTGCGCCACGAGACGACCGCTACGTTCCTGGCGATGGCGGCGGAGAATTCGTGGCGTATCGCCGGGCACGTTCCCGACCCCGCGGAATACCTGGCTCACCGCAAGTACAACGGAGCCATGGCATGCCTGGTGCTGATCGACGTCGCCGGCGGCTACGAACTGCCCGCCCGTGACTGGGAAGAGCCCGGTGTCCGGTCGCTGTCGCTCGCCGCCTCACTGATGATCATGCTGGTGAACGATCTGTACTCGGTCGCCAAGGAAAGCGCCGACATCGGCAGCCACAGCCTGCCCACCGTGCTCTCCGCACGCCACGGATGGCCTCTCGAACAGAGCATGCGCGCGACCGGCGAGCTCCACGACCGCCTCATGTGCGCGTATCTGCGTCTGGAACCCGACGTCGCGCGCCACGCCTCGCCCGAACTCACCCGCTACCTCGCCGGACTGCGGCACTGGATGCGGGGAAATCTCGAATGGCACACCCTGACCGGGCGACACAACCATCGTGCGGGACGCCCCACCCCCAAGACGGGGCCTCACGGTCCCACCCATGACCACCCGAAGGCCGAGGTGCGCCACTCGGCCGCCGGTCTCTGCCCGCACTGCGGAGACCGCCACACCCCGACCACAGCGGTCGCGTAGAACGGCCGGAGCAGGTCAGGGAGCCCGTGCGAGAGCGGGGCCGGCACACCACACCTCATATGCTTGATCGTGATGAGACGCCGCACCCCGCCCCCGCCCTCCCCCCTGCCGCAGCGCGACGGGGTGGACCCCGTGCGGGTCCGGCTGCCGGCCGGGGACGCGTGGGCGACCGTGCGGGATCACCTCGTCGCACGGCTCGCGGCCGGGACCGGGGTCGTCGACGGAATGCTCGACGCGGGGCTGATCGTGGACGTCACCGGGCGTGCGGTGCCGCGGGACATGGCGTACGCGCCGGGGATGTTCGTGTGGTTCCACCGGGAACTGCCCGACGAGGAGCGGGTGCCGTTCGCGGTGGACGTCCTGTACCGGGACGAGCACGTGGTGGTGGCCGACAAGCCGCACTTTCTGGCCACCACCCCGCGCGGCGGTCATGTCGCCGAGACGGCCCTGGCGCGGCTGCGGCGGGAGCTGGGCATCCCGGCTCTCGGCGCGGCACACCGGCTGGACCGGCTGACGGCCGGCCTGGTGCTGTTCACCGTGCGGCCCGAGGAACGGGGCGCGTACCAGTCGCTGTTCCGGGACAAGCGGGTGGCGAAGGAGTACGAGGCCGTCGCGCCGTACGATCCGGCGCTGGTCCTGCCCCGCACCGTACGCAGCCGGATCGTCAAGGAGCGCGGGGTCCTGGCGGCCCGTGAGGTCGAGGGCGAGCCCAATGCGGTGAGCCGGGTCGAGTTGCTGGAGCACGGGTACGGGCGTGCCCGGTACCGGCTGACGCCGGGTACCGGGCAGACGCACCAACTGAGGGTGCACATGAGCGCGTTGGGGGTGCCGATCCTCGGCGATCCCCTCTACCCGGAGGTCACCGGTCCCGTGGCGGCCGGCGACTTCCGCAGTCCGCTCCAACTGCTGGCGCGGGTCCTGGAGTTCACCGATCCGGTCACGGGACGCGAGCACCGGTTCGTCAGCCCGCGTGTGCTGGGGGCCTGGTCGTCGTACGACGAGTGGGCCGGATAGCACCGGTGCCCGGGCGGCTCAGTCGCCGCGCCACCAGCGCAGGAGGCGCCCGAACACCCCCGGCCGACGGGCCGTTTCGGGCACCGGTGCCGGTGTGGCCTCGGCGGCCGGGACGGCGGGTTCCGCAGCCGTGGGCTGCGGCTGCTCCGTACCGACCTGCCAGTCGTTCGGGCGCTGCGGCGGCACCGGCTTCTCGACGGGCCGCTCCATGACCTCCTGCGGGGACCTCGGCGCGAACTTCACCGGCAGTTCCACCAGGTGCCGGGTGGAAACGGACGACCGCCAGCGCAACTCGTCCTCCCCGCAGGCGAGTTGGATGTCCGGAACGCGGGTCAGCAACGCGTCGACACCGACGTCGGCGATGGCGCGGCCGATGTCCTGGCCCGGGCACTCGTGGGGGCCGCCGCTGAACGCGAGGTGGGAGCGGTTGCCCTGCATGTTCGCTTCGAGATCCGGTCGGACGCGCGGGTCGACGTTGCCCGGTGCCATGCCGAGGAGGAGTCCGTCGCCCTTGCGGATGCGCTGGCCGCCCAGCTCGGTGTCCTGTTTGGCGATATAGGCGAAGACGGTGCTGAACGGCGGCTCGTCCCACAGGGACTGCTCGACCGCCTCGGGCACGGTCATCTGGCCACCGTTGAGCCGAGCGCGGAACCCCGGGTTGGTGAGCACCTCCCGCAGCACGTTGGCGAGGAGGTTGGCGGTGCTCTCGTACGCGACGATCAGGACGACCCGCAGGTGCTGGCCGATCTCCTCGTCGTCGAGCCCCGCCGGGTGGTTGATGAGGTGGCTGGTGAAGTCGTCCCTGGGCTCGGCCCGGCGGCGGGCGGTGAGCCGCATCAGGGCGTCCATGACGTACTGGTTGCTCGCGATCGCGGTCTCGGTGCCTTTGAGCATGTCGCGGGCGGCCTGCACGATCCGGTCGCCGTACTCCTCGGGCATGCCGAGGATCTCGCACATCACCGCCATCGGCAGGTGCTCGGCGAACTGGCTGACCAGGTCGGCGCTGCCCTCCTCGCAGAACTGGTTGACGAGGTGCTGGGTCGAGCGGTTGATGTAGCGGCGGATGCCCCGGTGGTCGATGGTCGACATGGCGCCGGTGACCGCGCCGCGCAGCCTCAGGTGCTCTTCGCCCTCGGTGTGGCAGCAGATGGGCTGCCGGGCGAAGTGCGGCATGAGCGGGTGGTCGGGCTTGACCGTGCCGTCCTGCATGGGAGTCCACAACCGGCTGTCCTTGCAGTAGTGCGAGGGGGTCCGCACCATGTGCATGTTCTCGCCGTGCCCGAGCACCACCCAGATCGGCACGTCCTCGTGAAGCAGCGCGGGGGCCACCGCACCGTGCTCGGCCCTGAGTTTCTCGTACACGGCTCCCAGATCCTCGGCCTCGGGACCGTACAGGCGGCGCAGCCCGCCGGGGCCGGTGCCGTGAGCCGGGCAGCCGGGGGGCGGGCTGAGGGCGGTGTCGTCCGTGTCGGTCGGGGAGTGTGGCTCAGGCGTCACAGTGATCGCTCCGAAACTGAAGTGGATCCGGTGTCAGAAGAGTTGATGGTGTGCCGGTGGTGAATTGCCGCGCTCAGACGGACGCCTTCGCCATCTCCAGCGAGTGCAGGAAGCGCATCAGCGTCATGAGCGTGTCGCGGCTGGAGGCCCTGCGGCGTGCGTCGCACTCCACGATGGGGATCTCCGGAGCCAGGTCGAGGGCCGAACGCAGATCCTCGATCGGGTAACGGGGCGCGTCCGGGAAGGAGTTGACGGCGATGACGAAGGGCACGCCACGTTCCTCCAAGCGCCCTATGACGTCGAAGCTGACTTCCAGGCGCCGGGTGTCGATCAGGACGACCGCGCCGAGGGCGCCTTCGAACAGCCCGTTCCACAGGAACCAGAAGCGTTCCTGGCCCGGGGTGCCGAACAGGTACAGCACCAGCTGGTCGGTGATGCTGATGCGGCCGAAGTCCATGGCCACGGTGGTGGCGGTCTTGGAATCGGAGCCGTAGTTGTCGTCGACGCCGACGCCGGCCTGCGTCATGGTCTCTTCGGTGGTGAGAGGCCTGATCTCACTGACCGAGCCGACCATGGTCGTCTTGCCGACGCCGAACCCGCCCACGATGACGATCTTCACCGCGGCCTGGGTGGTCTGCGGCAGACGGTCCTCGGTCCGTGGACCCGTGATGGGGTCAGAGCTTTTGAAGTCCATGCATCACCGCTTCGAGGAGGGAACGGTCGGCGAGCGACTGGCTGATGAGCGGGTCGCGCGCCTGGACCAGTTCGGCCGCCAGCAGCTCGGTGAGCAGGACGGTCACCACGCTGAACGGCAGGTTGAGGTAGGCCGAGAGCTCGGCCACGGACAGTGGTGCCTTGCAGAGGCGGAGCAGCGCCGCCTGCTCCGGCGCGGCGGCGGGCGGGGGTTCGGCGCACGCCACGATTAACGTGACGAGGTCGAGGGAGGCTCGCTCGCCGCCCTGGGTGGCGCCGGTGAGCACATAGAGCCGTTCCGGGTTCTTGCGCTTCCCGCCCTTGTTCTCCGCGCCCTCGGTGGCCGCGGGGCTCTCGTAGTGAGGCTCCGCCGGAGGTTCCTGCTTGACCGGGTAGCGCCGTCGGCGCTGCGGAGGAGTCATACGGTCTGCCCGTTCCGCCGGGGCGGACTGGTGAGGTGGGCGCCGATCCGCACCACGAGGTCGCGCATGTGGTTGCTCATGTTGCCGGGCTCGGCGATCACGTTGGCGAGGACCGCGAGATAGGCGTTGGGTCCGGCGGCCATCAGGTAGAAGTAGCCGCCCTTGACCTCGATGATGACCATCCGCATGGTGCCGTCGCTGTCCGGGATCTCGTGCGCGACGGCTCCCGCGAGGCTCTGGAGACCCGCGCAGGCGGCTGCGACACGGTCGGCGGCGTCGGGGTCGCCGCCGTAGCGGGCGATGCGCAGGCCGTCGGCGGAGAGCACCACGATCTGCTGGATACCCGGAACGCCGTCGGCGAGCTCCTTGAGCATCCAGTCGAAGTTGGCTCGCTGCGAGATCACTTGAGGTCCCCCTCGTCGTCGGCCTCGGCGTGGGCCGGCTGCTGGTTGGTCGCGCTGGATGCGGTCGGGTCTTCCCGGTGGCCGCCGAAGGCCGCCCGGTCGTCCGGGTGGCCGTCGAGGGCCCTGGAGCCGCCGGCCGGGAACGCGGTGAAGTCGGCCGCGTCGTCGGGGTGATCCGAGAACGTCGTCGGGTCGTCGGGGTTCCGGGTGAAGGCAGTGGGGTCCGGGTCGCCCTTGAGGCCCTCCATGAACGCCTCGACCCACAGGCCCGGCAGGGGTTCGTCTTCCTTCTTCTGCGGCTCGGGCTCCCACAGTTTGCGGAGCTCCGGGTCGGCCTCCATCTCGGCCTCGGCGGCCCTGGACCGGGCGTACCGCTCGCTGAGCGGGGTCTTGACCCGGCTGCGGCGCTGCGGCAGACCGTTCTCGGTCCACTCGGTGACCTCCGGGATGTCGTCCTCCATGGAGACGGAGGCCGGGATTCGCGGGCCGGTCGTGGGGCGGCGCTTCTTGGGCGGTCGCTTGGGGCCTTCCAGCGCGCCGAGTTCGATCTTTGGTGCGGCGGTTGCTCCGATGCCGTGCGCGAGGCCGGGGGCGGGGTCGCTGGTGAGCATCTCGGAGGGCACGACCAGGACCGCCCGGACACCGCCGTACGCGGACTGCCGCAGGGAGATCTGCATCCGGTACGTCTCACAGAGGCGGCCCACGACCGCCATGCCGAGGCGCGGGGACTCGCCGAGGTCGTTGAGGTCGAAGCCGGCCTGGGCGCGGGCGATCATGTCCTCGGCGCGCTTGCGGGCCTCTTCGCTGAGGCTGACGCCGGCGTCCTCGATCTCGATGGCGATGCCGGTCTGCACCTCGGTCGCGGTGACGTGCACCTTGGTGTGGGGCGGCGAGTAGCGCGTGGCGTTGTCGAGGAGTTCGGCCGCCGCGTGGATGAGCGGTTCGACGGAGTTGCCGTCGACGTTGACCTTCGCGATGGACGCCAGCTCGATGCGGCGGTATTCCAGGATCCGGGACATCGCGCCGCGCAGCACGCTGTACAGCGCGACGGGCTGGGGCCACTGGCGGCCGGGACGGCCGCCGCCGAGCACGGAGATGGAGTCGGCGAGGCGGCCGATCAGCGCGGTGCCGTGGTCGATGCGCAGGAGGTCGTCGAAGACCTCGGGGTTGCGGCCGTGGTCCTCCTCCATCTCCCGGAGTTCGTTGGCCTGCTGGTGGACGATCGCCTGAACGCGCCGGGCGATGCTGACGAACGCACGCTGTGCGCCGTCCCGCATGGCCTCCTCGCGGTCGATGATCTCCAGGACCTGGGTCAGCAGCTTGCGCTGCGGTACCGGGAGTTCGCGGTACGGGGAGTCCGGCAGACCGAATTGGCGAATCACCTCTGTGGGTGAACCGGCTCCGCGCAGCCGACGGAGCGCGTACGGCAGGACTTCCTTGCCGAGCCGGTCGAAGTCCTCGTCGTGGGCGGCGATACGCCGCTCCAGATACGCGGTGTGACGGGCGTGCTCGGCCCGCAGGGTACGGACGGTCCGGCCGCGGCGGACCACTTCGGCGGCGACCGCGACGACCAGGACCGTGGCGACGGCTCCGCACCAGCCGACGGCTGCGCGGGCCGGCCCCGTGACCAGGGCGGCGGCGGCTCCGGTCGCCCCGGCCATCGCTATGGCAGGTAGCAACAGCACGCGCGCGTAGGGAAGTTCACGGCCACCGGGAGGCGATTGAACACTCACCATGTATGCCCTCTGAGACAAATCGACTGGGGTTGGGGGAGCTTGCTGTGGGGTAGGTCTGGGAATTGTCCGGATCTTCGGTATTTTTGGGAACAAGCGCACGAATACATACCAACTCGGTGCGCTGCGGGCGAGCTTAGTCCGACCGGATCAACGCCGTGTCATATTCGGCAAGGCTCTGAAATGCCCCTCGCAAGTGGAGTACCCTCAACCCATTTGCACACTGCGGATGCAATCGCACACAGTGCGTCACGGCACACAGATGTACGAGCACCACTCACCGTGACGGGTGAACACGGGCCCGCGGAGGTCCCGGAGGCCGCCGCGGCCCTCAGATACCGGCGATGCGCAGCGCCGCGTCCGCCGTGGCTTCCGCGAAGACGGAGACCGGACGCTCGGGGTCGGAGCGGTGCACGAGGATGACACCCTCGATGAGCCCGAAGAGCAGATCCGTCCGCAGGTCCAGCTCGCTCTTGGCGAGCGCACCCCCGGCGGCCGTCGCGGCGAGCAACTGGCGATAGGCGTCCTTGAGTTCGGCCCGCACCGCGTGGAAGCCGGCGAAGCGTTCGGCGCGCACCTCGGGGAGGAGGTAGAGGCCGCCGAGATTGTGCGGGCCGCCGCAGAGCACCTCGACGTCGGCGCGGCACAGCTCCCACAGCCGGCTCTCGGCCGGGACCGCGTCGTCGGCGAGCAGCCCACGGGCGTAGGTCAACGAGGGGGTGACGGTGGACTCCAGGAGCTCGGCGAGCAGCTCCTCCTTGCCGGAGACGTAGTGGTAGATGGACGCCTGGCGCATCCCCGCCCGCTCGGCGATGGTCCGTGTGGTGGTGGCCGCGTAGCCGCGGGTGGTGAACAACTCGGCCGCCGCGGTGAGCAGTTCGGCCCGCGGGGTCAGCCCGCTGTCCGGTCGCTGCGAGACCCGCGGCCTACCGACCCGCCGTCCGCCCGGCCCACCCGTCGTTCCCATGTGTTCGATCCTCGCATACCGCCCGGTCCGATGATCTCGGTGAGCAATCGGTAACCGGGTGGCAACACCCGGGCAATTCCGGTGTCTCGTCGTCCGCCTAATTTCTGTCGCGCGACAGAAATTCAGCAGCAGGACAGGCGCAAGCACAGGCACAGGCACACACAAGCACCGCGAGAAGCAGCACGACGAGCAGCACGAGAAGCAGAACGACTTCGGAGCCGGAGGACCCTCGATGGGGACATCGACCACGTACGGAGCCCGCGACCACGCCCGCGCCCAGGAAGGCGCCCGGGCCGAGGCCATGCCCGTCGTCCCGGCCGCCGACTGGCCCGCGCCGCCCTGCGCGGCGGGCCATCTGGTGTGGGCCGAGACGGTGGCGGGCGGCAACTACACGCACCGGGTGCTGGCCCGCGGCACCGAGCTGCGCCTGACCGACCTGCACGGCGACGCCTGCGCCCATCTGCTGCTCTTCGCCGCGGACCGGCCCTGGGAGCGGCTGAACGTCGCGGACACGGTCAAAGTCCAGTGGAACGCCTACCTCGGCGAGGGGCAGCTGCTCCTGTCCGACCAGGGCCGGGTCCTCGCCTCGCTGGTCACCGACACCTCCGGGCGCCACGACGCGCTGTGCGGCACCTCGACCCTCGTACGCAACACCGACCGGTACGGCGACGGCACCCCGCAGTCGCCCTCCCCCGCCGGCCGCGAACTGTTCAAGCTGGCCGCGGCCAAGAACGGCCTCCAGCCGCGCGATCTGCCGCCCTCGCTCTCCTTCTTCCAGGGAGTGGAGGTACGCGAGGACGGCGCCCTCGACTTCACCGGCTCGGCCGGACCGGGCGGCAGTGTGACGCTGCGCGCCGAGCAGGACGTCACGGTGCTGATCGCGAACGTCCCGCACCCCGCCGACCCGCGCGACGACTACGTCAGCACCCCGCTGGAGGTGCTGGCCTGGCGCGCCGGGCCGACCGCCCCCGGCGACCCGCTGTGGGAGGCCACGCCCGAGGGCCGCCGCGCGTTCCTGAACACCGCCGAATTCCTTGCCGCGAGGGGGCTCGTATGACCACCACACCGATCGTCCGGAAGACCGTCGTTCCGGCCCGCGCCGCCTGGTCGTCCGTCGTCCGCGCCGGCGGGACGCTGACCATCACCGACCTGCACGGCAACCAGGCCGTGGACTTCCTGGTGTACGACGCCCACGACACGTCCGTGCGCTACAGCGCGCCCGACACGATCCACGCGCAGGGCGGCGTCTTCCTCACCACCGGCAGTGTCCTGATGTCGAACGAGCACACGCCCCTGATGACCGTGACCGCCGACGACGTCGGCCGCCACGACACGGTCGGCGGCGCCTGCTCCAAGGAGTCGAACACCCTGCGGTACGGCCACCACACCTGGTCGCAGCACGCGTGCGTGGACAACTTCCTCGCCGAGGGCGCCCGGCACGGCCTGGGCAAACGGGACCTGGTCTCCAACATCAACTGGTACATGAACGTGCCGGTGGAGAAGGACGGCACGCTGGG
Source organism: Streptomyces sp. NBC_01451 (assembly GCF_036227485.1). Taxonomy (NCBI): domain Bacteria; kingdom Bacillati; phylum Actinomycetota; class Actinomycetes; order Kitasatosporales; family Streptomycetaceae; genus Streptomyces; species Streptomyces sp. NBC_01451. The sequence goes on along the minus strand of NZ_CP109479.1, from coordinate 8,008,541 downwards.
CATCGTCGACGGCCTCTCGGCGCCGGGGCTCTCGCTCACGCTCCGCGCGGAGTGCGACGTCCTGGTGCTGGTCTCCAACTGCCCCCAGATCAACAACCCCTGCAACGGCTTCGACCCGACCGAGGTGGAGATGACCATCACCGAGACGGGCACGGAGGCGGGCCCGGCATGACCTTCGACACGCTACTGGTCGCCAACCGGGGCGAGATCGCCGTGCGCATCATCCGTACGGCACGGGAGCTGGGCCTGCGTACGGTCGCCGTCTACTCCGACCCCGACCGCTCCGCCCCGCACGTCCGGCTCGCCGACGAGGCGGTACGGCTCGGCCCCGCGCCCGCGAAGGAGTCGTACCTCGACGCCGACCTGGTCCTGGCGGCGGCGAAGGAGACGGGCGCCGGTGCGATCCATCCCGGGTACGGCTTCCTGTCCGAGGACGCGGACTTCGCGCGGCGCTGCGAGGACGCCGGGATCGTGTTCGTGGGGCCGACGCCGGGGCAGCTGGAGCTGTTCGGCGCGAAGCACACGGCCCGGGCGGCGGCCGAGGCGGCGGGCGTGCCCCTCGCACCCGGCACCGGCCTGCTGGCCTCGCTCGACGAGGCGTACGAACAGGCCGCTGCCATCGGCTACCCCGTGATGCTCAAGGCGACCGGCGGGGGCGGCGGCATCGGCATGTCGGCCTGTGCCTCGGCCGCCGAACTCGCCGACGCCTGGGAGCGGGTGCAGCGCGTCGCCGCGGCCTCCTTCTCCTCGGCCGGCGTCTTCCTGGAACGGCTCGTCGAACGCGCCCGCCATGTCGAGGTGCAGGTCTTCGGCGACGGCGAGGGCCGGGTCGTCACCTTCGGCGACCGCGACTGCTCCCTCCAACGCCGCAACCAGAAGGTGGTGGAGGAGGCCCCGGCACCCGGGATCCCCGCGCACGTCCGGGCTCAACTGGCATCCTCCGCGCGTGACTTGTGTGCCTCGGTCGGCTACCGCTCCGCCGGAACGGTCGAGTTCGTGTACGACGCCGCCCGCGAGGAGGCGTACTTCCTGGAGGTCAACACCCGCCTCCAGGTGGAGCATCCGGTCACGGAGGAGATCTACGGCGTCGACCTCGTCGCCTGGATGCTGCGCCTGGCCCGAGGCGAGCGGGACGTCGTACGGGACCCGGGCACCCCCCGAGGCCACGCCGTCGAGGCCCGCGTCTACGCCGAGGACCCCTCGCGCGAACACCGGCCCAGCGCGGGCCTGTTGACGCGGGTGGAGTTCCCCGGCGGGGTGCGGATCGACGGCTGGGTGGAGACGGGCACCGAGGTGACCACGTCGTACGACCCGATGCTCGCGAAGGTCATCGCGTACGGCGCCGACCGGGAGCACGCGCTGCGCCGCCTCGACGAGGCGCTGGCCCGCACCCGGGTCGACGGCATCGAGACCAACCTCGGGCTGGTGCGGGCGGCACTGGCGAACCGCGACTTCCGCGCGGCGACGCACTCGACGGCGACCCTCGCCGGGGTGAGCGACCCGACTCCACGCGTCGAGGTCGTCTCCGGCGGGACACTCACCACGGTCCAGGACTGGCCGGGCCGGACCGGCTACTGGCAGGTGGGTGTGCCTCCGTGCGGCCCGATGGACGACCGTTCGTTCCGCCTCGGCAACCGCGCCCTGGGCAACGACGAGGGCGCCCCCGGCCTCGAATGCACCCTCCAGGGGCCGTCGTTGAGGTTCACGCATCCCACGACCGTGTGCGTGACCGGGGCCCCGGCGCCGGTCACACTGGACGGCACGCCGGTCGCCCAGTGGGAGCCCGTGACGGTATCCGCCGGTGCCGTACTGGCGATCGGCGCCCCGGCGGAACAGGGCCTGCGGACGTACGTGCTGTTCGCGGGCGGCGGCCTGGACGTGCCGCCGTTCCTCGGCAGCGCGGCCACCTTCACGCTGGGCAGGTTCGGCGGCCACGGGGGCCGGACTCTGCGCACGGGAGACGTCCTGCACGGCGGGGCGATGACGGAGTCGGGGACCCCGGTTCCCCCCGCCGAGCGCCCGGAGTTCGCGTCCCCCTGGCACATCGGCGCTGTCGAAGGCCCCCACGCGGCACCGGAGTTCTTCACCGAGGAGGACATCCACGACTTCTACGCGGCCGACTGGAAGGTCCACTTCAACTCGGCCCGCACCGGCGTACGACTGGTCGGTCCCAAGCCCCGCTGGGCACGCTCCGACGGCGGTGAGGCGGGCCTGCACCCGTCCAACATCCACGACACGCCGTACTCCGTGGGCGCCGTCGACTACACGGGTGACATGCCGGTCCTGCTGGGCCCGGACGGCCCCTCGCTCGGCGGCTTCGTGTGCCCGGCGACCGTCCTCAGCACCGAGCGCTGGAAACTGGGCCAGCTACGACCCGGCGACACGGTCCGCTTCGCACCGGTGGACACAACGGGCGTACGGCGGGCGGCGATTGTGGACGGCGGCGTACTGGCCCGGGACGGCGACATCACGTACCGCCGCAGCGGCGACGACAACCTGCTGGTCGAATTCGGGCCCATGCAGCTCGACCTGGCGCTCCGGATGCGCGTCCACGCGCTGATGGAGGCGGTGACGGAGCTGGACCTCCACGGGGTGACGGACCTGACGCCGGGAATCCGCTCCCTCCAGATCCAGGCGGACCCGAGCCTGCTCCCCCAGGCCGAACTACTGGCCGCCATACGGCGGACGGCGACCGCGCTCCCGCCCGCGGACCGCCTCACGGTCCCCTCCCGCACGGTCCACCTCCCCCTTTCCTGGGACGACCCGGCGACCCGCGAGGCCATCGCCCGCTACATGGCGGGCGTCCGCGACGACGCCCCCTGGTGCCCCTGGAACATCGAGTTCATCCGTCGTGTGAACGGTCTGGACTCGGTCGACGACGTGTACCGCACGGTCTTCGAGGCGGAGTACCTCGTACTGGGCCTGGGAGACGTCTACCTGGGCGCCCCGGTGGCCACCCCGCTCGACCCCCGCCACCGCCTGGTGACGACGAAGTACAACCCGGCCCGCACCTGGACCGCGGAGAACTCGGTGGGCATCGGCGGCGCCTACCTCTGCGTCTACGGCATGGAGGGCCCCGGCGGCTACCAGTTCGTCGGCCGTACGACCCAGGTGTGGTCGGGCTGGCAGCAGCGCGGCGCGTTCGAGCCGGGCTCCCCGTGGCTGCTGAGGTTCTTCGACCGCATCAAGTGGTACGCCGTCGAGCCCGACGAACTCCTCGACCTGCGCGCCGACATCACCTCGGGCCGCTTCGTCCCCCGCATCGAGGAGGGCGTCTTCTCGCTGGCGGACTACGAGGAGTTCCTGACGGAGAACGCCGAGTCGATCGCGGAGTTCCGCTCCCGTCAGGGCGCGGCCTTCTCGACGGAGCGGGACGCGTGGGAGGCTGCGGGCGAGTTCACGAGGGCGGAGGCGGCGACGGCACCCGCCGAGCCGGCCGCCGAGGTGACGGTCCCGGCCGGCGGCCATCTGATCGAGGCCGAATTCGCCGCGTCCGTATGGCAGTTGAACGTGTCGCCGGGCGACGAGGTGACAGCGGGCCAGCCGCTGCTTGCCCTGGAGGCGATGAAGATGGAGTCACGGATACACGCCCCGATCACAGGAGTGGTCCACGAGATCCTGACCAGGCCGGGCGCACAGGTGGAGGCGGGCACAGCCCTCATCGTCCTGACCCCGACCCCCTGACCCGCGACCTGTTCACTTCCCCGCCCCCGCCGCCCCTGCCCGTCCCGTCCTCGGGGGCTCCGCCCCCGAACCCCCGCTCCGCAAACGCCGGAGAGGCTGAATATCCAGCCCGTCCGGCGCTTGAGGACGAGGCCCCTTCAGGGCCGAAGCGGGGGTCTGGGGACGGCAGCCCCCAGAGACGGGAAGGGTAGGGGCGGCGGGGGCGAGAAAACCCCCACCCACCCGTCCGCAGCCCAAGGAGCACAGATGTCGACCCTGACCCGAGTCCGTATGGCCTACGCCCGCCTCGACGCCGTGGACCGCCCCGAGGTCTGGATCGACCTACGCCCCCAGGCCGAGGCCGAGGCAGAAGCCACCCGCATCGACGAACGCCTCGCCGCAGGCGACCACCTCCCTCTCGCCGGCAGACTCTTCGCCGCCAAGGGCAACATCGACGTCCAGGGCCTCCCCACCACCGCCGGCTGCCCCGCCTACGCCTACCACCCCGAGGTCGACGCCCCTGTCGTCGCCCGCCTCAAGGAGGCCGGCGCCCTCCTCCTCGGCACCACCAACCTCGACCAGTTCGCCACCGGCCTGGTCGGCACCCGCTCCCCCTACGGTGCCGTCCGCAACGCCCACGACCCCACCCGAATCAGCGGCGGCTCCAGCTCCGGCTCCGCCACCGCCGTGGCACTGGGCATCGTCGACTTCGCCCTCGGCACAGACACCGCGGGCTCCGGCCGCGTCCCCGCCGCCTTCAACGGCATCGTCGGTCTCAAGCCGACCCGAGGCCTGGTCCCCACGACCGGCGTCGTCCCGGCCTGCGCCTCCCTGGACTGTGTGACCGTGTTCGCCCGTACGCTCCCCGAGGCCGAGCAGGCACTCGCGTACATGGCGTCCCCGTCCGCCCGCGAACTCCCGCCCCTCCCCCAGCGCACGCCAGGCCCCTGGCGCGTGGCGGTACCGCCGCTCGCCCAGCTCGGCGAACTCGACCCGGGCTGGGCACAGGCGTACGAGGCCGCCGTGGCTCGCCTCCGCGCGGCGGGCGTCTCCCTGCGCACCCTCGACCTCACCCCGTTCACCGAGGCCGCCTCGATGCTGTACCAGGGCGCGTTCGTCGCGGAGCGCTACACAGCCGTGGGCGCCTTCGTCGACAAGTTGCTCTCCGAGGGCGGTGCGGCGGGCGCGACCCTCGACCCGACCGTCGCCGGCATCATCACCCGTGCCCGCGACATCCCCGCCCATCAGCTCTACGCCGACCAGGAGCGGCTGGCCGCCCTGCGCACACGCGCGTTCGCCGAACTGGCCGACGCGGACGCCCTGTTGCTGCCCACGGCCCCCGGTCACCCCACCCTCGCCGAGGTCGCCGCCGACCCGCTGGGGGCCAACGCCCGTCTGGGCCGCTTCACCAACTCCACCAACCTCTTCGACCAGGCCGCGGTCGCCGTACCCGCGGGCGAGGTGGACGGGCTGCCCTTCGGCGTGATGCTGATCGGCCCGGCGTTCACCGACGAACGGCTCGCCACGATCGCCCGCCTGCTCCAGCCCGAGGCCCGCCTCGCGGTGGTCGGCGCGCATCTCGCGGGCCAGCCGCTCAACCCCCAACTCCTCACCCTGGGCGCCCGGTTGGAGCGTACGACCACGACGGCACCCGTCTATCGTCTGCATGCCCTCCCCACGGTCCCGCCGAAGCCGGGCCTGGTCCACGTCGGCGAGGGGGAGACCGGCGGGGCGGCCGTCGAGGCCGAGGTGTGGCGTCTTCCCGCCGAAGGCCTCGGCCGCTTCCTCACCGCCCTCCCCCGCCCGATGGCCCTGGGCCGCGTCGAACTCGCCGACGGCACCCACGTGTCCGGCTTCCTGTGCGAACCGGCCGCGCTCGAAGGCGCAGAGGACATCACGGCGTACGGCGGCTGGCGCGCGTACCTGAACAGCCGCCCCTGACGACCACGGCCCCGACCGCCCGATGACAACCGGCCCTTGGAACCACGGCAGACACAGCCGGCACGGGAAACCCGCAGCACACACGCACCCCGGTGGGGCGCCGCGCTGAGCCGGCCCTCGACTCCACCGGGTGGGCGCGAACGGCCACGGAGAACCCGCGCGCACGCGCCCACCGAGTGGAAGCACAGCCCGCCGAACCGTCGGGGGTCACCCCACGGACGAGTAGGCCACAACCCCCCGCAGCAGCCCGTCCACGGCCTTGCGCGCGTTCTTCGCGACCGTCGACCCCTCCGTGCCGGAGACCGGCGCCGCGGCCGAGATCTGGCCGAGGACGTCGATGACCTGCTTGCACCACCGGACGAAGTCGCCGGCCGGCATCTCCGCCTCGCGCAGCACCTCGTCGAGGCCCTTGCCGGAGGCCCACTCGTAGGCCGCCCAGGCGAAGCCGAGGTCGGGCTCGCGCTGGCCGACGCCCTCGCTCTGGGTGATCCGGAACTCCTCCTCCAGCGCGTCGAGCCGACCCCAGATGCGGACCATCTCGCCGAGCGCGGCCTTGGCCTTGCCGGACGGCACCTTAGGCGCCATGGCGTCGTCGGCGACCCGGGACTCGTACACCAACGCCGAGACGCAGGCGGCGAGTTCGGCGGGCGACAGCCCCTCCCACACGCCCGCGCGCAGGCATTCGCTGGCCAGCAGGTCCAACTCGCCGTAGAGCCGGGCGAGCCGCTTGCCGTGCTCGGTCACCTCGTCGGCGCGCAGGTAGTCCAGCTCGGTGAGCAGGGCGACGATGCGGTCGAACGTGCGGGCGATGGTGTTCGTGCGGCCCTCGATGCGCCGTTCCAGCTGCGAGGTGTCGCGCAGCAGGCGGTGGTAGCGCTCGGCCCAACGGGCGTGGTCCTCGCGGTCGCTGCAGCCGTGGCAGGCGTGGGCGCGGATCGCGGCGCGCAGCCGGGCGATCTCACGGTCGTCGGCCGCCTGGGCCCGCTGCTTGCGGGCCCGCTCGGGCGGGATGTGCCCGGCCTTGGAGCGCAGCGCGGAGGCGAGGTCGCGGCGGGACTGCGGCGAACGCGGGTTGAAGGACTTGGGGACCCGCATCCGCTCCAACGGCTCGACGGGCACCGGGAAGTCCATCGACGCCAGCCGCTTCACCTGCCGTTCCGACGTCAGCACCAGCGGCCGGGGGCCGTCGTGCTGCTCGAAGCCGCGATGGCCGTTGGACCGGCCCGCGGGCAGCCCCGGGTCGAGGACGAGCGCGAGGCCCGCGTACTTGCCCGTGGGGACGTGGATGATGTCACCGGGTTTGAGCTTCTCCAGCGCGACGGCGGCCTCGGCGCGCCGTTGGGCGGCGCCCTGCCGGGCCAGGTCGGTCTCCCGGTCCTTGAGTTCGCGGCGCAGCCGCGCGTACTCCTCGAAGTCACCCAGGTGGCAGGTCATGGAATCCTTGTAGCCGTCCAGGCCCTCCTCGTTGCGCTGCACCTGCCGGGAGATCCCGACGACCGACTTGTCGGCCTGGAACTGCGCGAACGAGGTCTCCAGCAGCTCGCGCGAGCGGTGCCGCCCGAACTGCTCCACGAGGTTGACCGCCATGTTGTACGACGGCTTGAAGCTGGAGCGCAGCGGATACGTGCGCGTGCCGGCCAGTCCCGCGAGGTGATCGGGGCTCATCCCGCGCTGCCACAGCACCACGGCATGGCCCTCGACGTCGATGCCACGGCGCCCCGCACGCCCCGTCAGCTGGGTGTACTCGCCGGGAGTGATGTCGGCGTGCTGTTCGCCGTTCCACTTGACGAGCTTCTCCAGCACGACCGAGCGGGCGGGCATGTTGATGCCGAGCGCGAGGGTCTCGGTGGCGAACACGGCCTTCACGAGGCCCTGTACGAAGAGTTCCTCGACGACCTCCTTGAACGTGGGCAGCATGCCCGCGTGGTGGGCGGCGATGCCTCGCTCCAGGCCCTCCAGCCACTCGTAGTACCCGAGGACGTGCAGGTCCTCGTGGGGGATGGAGGCGGTGCGCTCCTCGACGAGGGCCCGCACCCGCTCGCGCGCCTCGTCGTCGTTCAGCCGAAGTCCCGCGTACAGGCACTGCTGTACGGCGGCCTCGCAGGCCGCGCGGCTGAAGATGAACGTGATGGCGGGCAACAGGCCTTCGTTGTCGAGCCGTTCGATGACCTCGGGGCGTCCCGGCGTCCACACGCGTGAGCGGGATCTGCGCTCCCGCTCACGGTCGGCCTCGCGCATGGCACGCCCGCGTTTGCGGTCCTGGAAGGAGGGCCGCTGGGCCTCCATCCGCGCGAGCCGCGCGAGGTCGGGGTTGACGGCCTTCCTGCTGCCCTCGCCCTCCTCGAAGAGGTCGTACATCCGGCGTCCGGCGAGCACGTGCTGGAACAGGGGCACGGGCCGGTGCTCGGAGACGATCACCTGGGTGTCGCCGCGCACGGTGTCGAGCCAGTCGCCGAACTCCTCGGCGTTGGACACGGTCGCCGACAGCGAGACGAGGGTGACCGACTCGGGGAGGTGGATGATCACTTCCTCCCACACGGCGCCGCGGAAGCGGTCGGAGAGGTAGTGCACCTCGTCCATGACCACATAGCCGAGGCCCAGGAGGGTCTGCGAGCCCGCGTACAGCATGTTCCGCAGCACCTCGGTGGTCATCACGACCACCGGGGCATCGGAGTTGACGCTGTTGTCGCCGGTGAGCAGGCCGACCTTGTCCGCGCCGTAACGACGGCACAGGTCGGAGTACTTCTGGTTCGACAGGGCCTTGATGGGCGTCGTGTAGAAGCACTTCTTGCCCTGCTGGAGGGCGAGATGGACGGCGAACTCGCCGACGATCGTCTTGCCCGAACCCGTGGGGGCGGCCACCAGCACGCCCTTCCCGGCTTCGAGCGCCTGGCAGGCCTCGATCTGGAAGGGGTCGAGGCCGAAGTCGTACATCTCGCGGAAGGACGCGAGCGCGGTGGCCTGCTCGACAGCGCGCTTGCGTGCTGCCGCATACCGCTCGGCCGGTGAGAGGTCCTCTGTCATCGTGCTTTCGAGACTACCGGCCCCCACTGACAACAGGACGATCATTATCCGGATCGGTGTCTGCGAAACCCGGGATCGGCGCAGCTCAAGCAACATGGAAGCGGCCGGGGCGCCGGGCGGGCGCCCCGGCCGCTTCCAGGTCCGGGTGGTGGGAGTGAGCCTCAGGTCACGTCGTCATAGCCGTTGACCCGTTCCGTGCCCGTCTGTTCGGGCAGGGCGGCCCGGCTGGCGGAGACGGTCTCGATCTCGCCGATGTCCTCGGGAGTGAGGTCGAGGTCGGAGGCCTCGTCGTCGTCCGGTCCCTCCGCCTCGCGGCGGCGCTTGCGCCGGTCGTTCGTCAGCGAGAAGGCAACCGCGCCGAAGTACAGAACCCAGATCGGTCCGGCGAGCGCCAGCATGGTCAGCGGGTCCGTGCTCGGCGTCGCGATCGCCGCGAACACCGTGATGCCCATGATCATGCCGCGCCACCAGCCGGCCATGCGCTTGCCGGTGAGAATCCCGGTGAGGTTGAGCATGATCAGCAGCAGCGGCAGTTCGAAGGAGAGACCGAAGACGAGCACCATGCGCGTGACGAGGTCGAGCAGGTCGTCCAGCGGCAGCAGGTTGTCGACGCCGAACGGCGTGAACTCGATCAGGACCTTCGCAGTGGTGGGGAGCACCCGGTAGGCGAAGTAGGCGCCACCGAGGAACAGCGGAACACCGGAGGCGACGAACGCGTAGGCGTACTTCTTCTCGCTCTTGTGCAGGCCCGGGGCGACGAACGCCCAGAGCTGGTAGAGCCAGACCGGCGAGGCGAGCACGACGCCGGCCATCAGCGACACCTTCAGGGCGAGCGTGAAGGGCGCGAGGAGACCGTTGATCGTGATCTTCGCGCAGGGGCTGTCGCCCGAGGTCTGCTGCTTTGCCAGCTCGGAGAAGGACGACGGGCATCCGACCGAGTCGAGCACCGGTTTGGTGAAGAAGTTGATGATGTCGTTGTAGAAGAAGGCGGCCACGATCGTGATGGCGACGATCGCCACCATGGCCTTCGCGACCCGGTTGCGGAGCTCGCGGAGATGCTCCACGAGGGGCATCCGCCCCTCGGGATCCCTCTCCTTCTCCTTGTTGCGGGCAGACTTGAGCAACCCACGTCCTCATCTCGTGCGGCAGGCCGGAGGCATCCGGCCCTGCGTCAGCGTCAGCGCTTGGTCGTGTCCGTGGGCTCGGTGACCGGGCGCGCGCTCGTCACGTCACCGGGGGCGGCCTGGATGGTGCGCTGCACCGGGGGCTGCTCCTCGGTGTACGGCGGAGCCGCGGGGGCGGGTTCCTGGCCCTCCGACTTCATCGCCTTGGCTTCGCTCTTCAGGATGCGCGCGGACTTGCCGAGCGAGCGCGCCATGTCCGGAAGCTTCTTCGCGCCGAACAGCAGGATGATGACGACGAGGATGAGAATGATCTCGGGGGCGCCGAGCCTTCCGAACATAAGTCTTTACCTTCTCACCGAGGCGGCTGGGTGGGGTGCTGTCCGATCGTTCGGACAGGCGTCCGACCGTCGTGTTCACAGCGATCGTAACGCTCGGGGGTAAACCTGAGGCAATCCCTGTGCGTACTCCCGGTTTGCGGTCCGGGCCTCGTTTTCCGGCCGCGATCAGCAGCGTACCTGCCGACGCCGACAAGGTGACAGGCCGAAGTCGCCCAAAACACATCAACCAGCGGACTCACAGGAGAGCCGCCGGACAGTCACAGCGCGTCCACAGAGCGTGCCGTGTGCACGGCCGCCCGTTCGAGGTCCTCGGCGGCCCGGTTGATGCGCCGCGCCGAGTCCGTGACCTGCCTTCCCAGGCGCTGCGCCTCCAGGAAGACCCGGACGGCGAGCACCCCGAGAACGGCGAGTCCCAGAAACCCCACAGCAATCGCGAACATCGGCCAGAACATGGCGCCGAGCCTAACCCGTCACCGGACGGCCCGGACGCCCCCGGCCGGTCCGGCGTTCGAGGACGAGGCCGTGCAGGCCGAAGCGGGGATCTGGGGGCGGCAGCCCCCGATGGGGGTCCCCAGCGGGGTCCCCCACCCGGGGAGGCACGGGTGAGGGCGGCCGGGGCGAAAATACCAGCGCTCAGCCCCTCAGGACGGCCCGGCCAGCCGGAGAGTCCTGACCCCACCCCCGGTGAGCAGCTCGACGACGCGCTCCCCCGCCGGTTTACGGACGGTCACGTCGCAGTCGGGGCAGGTGAACGAGTAGAAGGTGGTCCGGCTGGTGGCGCCGATGGCCAGGCGCAGGGCGCCCGCGGTGAGCTCGAAGTTGCCGCGGCAGTCCGGGCAGGCGGCGCGGAACACGACGGGGGCCACTCTTCTCATGCCGGCGAAGGCCGCGGCCACGGTCATGTCCCGCACACCTGACATCGGAGACTCGCTCAACGCTCCTGCTCCCGTCTGTCGTACAGCCCGTCCTGAACTCCGTGCGCCCCGGGCGTCCGCGGCTGTGTCCCAGGGGCCTGGGGGGCGTCGTACGCCGCCAGCGCCTCCTGGGCGGCCTGCCGGGCACTGTCCGCGAGGTCCTGCGGCGAGACGATGCGCCCGTCGCGGCCGAGCCGCAGTGCCAGGCGCCGCAGCGACGCCGGATCGGGGGTGCGCAGAGTGATACGCAGCCCGCCCTCGGGAAGCTCATCGGCACTGTCGTGCGGGTAGTACTCGGCGACCCAGCGTCCGCCGGGCCCGACCTCGACGACCACCTCGGGATCCTCGGCGGCGGGCTGCACCAGCCCTTCCGACAGGTCCCGCAGCTCTATCTCGGGCGGGGCGGCCGGCTCGTCCAGGATCCTGATCTCGGCGACCCGGTCGAGGCGGAAGGTGCGGCGCGCCTCGGAGCGCCGGCACCAGGCCTCCACGTAGGTGTGGCCGACGCTGACCAGGCGGATCGGGTCGATCTCCCGCTCGCTGAGCTCGTCACGCGCGGGCGAGTAGTAGCGGATCCACAGGCGGCGGCGCTCGGAGATCGCCCGGTCGACGTCCGCGAAGACCCCGCCCTCGGACTCGAAGGTCACCGACAGCCGCGCACTGGCCCCGGCAGCCTCTCCGGCCGCCGTCTCCACCTTGGCGGTGGCCCGCAGCAGCGCCTGCCGGTCGCCCTCGCGCAGCCCGGGCAGCGTGGACACCGCGCGGGCGGCGACCAGCAGCGCGGTCGCCTCGTCGGCGGCCAGTCTGAGCGGCTCGGCGGCCTCCTCGCCGAGTGCGGCGGGGTTGTGCCACCAGATCCGGTCGCCGTCGGTGTCGATGTCGAGCAGGTCGCCGCCGCGGAAGCTGGTGCCGCACATGGGCAGCACGTCCAGGTCCGAGACCAGTTCGTCCTCGGTGATCCCGAACGCGCGGGCGACGTCGCCGACGCGCGCGCCGGGCCGCTCGCGCAGATAGGTCACCAGGGACAGCATCCGCCGCGTCTGGTCGATGGCGTTCACGGGCCTGGCCGGTTTGCCTGCCACTTGCTTGTGCTCTCCCTCAGCCCTTGGCCACGGCGCGCAGCCTGTCCACCACGTCGGCACGCAGTTCGGCCGGCTCCAGGACCACCACGTCCGGTCCGAACTCCACCAGCCAGGCGTCCAGCCCGTGCCCGTACGGAATCTCCAACTCGTCCCAGCCGTCGCCGAGTTCCCGCACCCGGGACGCCTTCGCCCGAAGGGGGTAGCCGGCGCCCGCCCGCAGCCGGATCAGCGCGGAACGGTCGGCGCTCTCCCCCGCCCAGCTGGCGACGGTCTCGCGGACCGTGACGACATCGGGCACGTCGGCGGTGAACTTCGCGCTGCGGCTGCGGACCTTGCCGGTGATCCGCGACAGCCTGAACACACGTTCGGCGCCCCGGTCACGGTCCCAGCCGGCCAGATACCAGTGGCCGCGCCAGCACTCCAGCGCCCACGGCTCCACCTGACGGGGCTCCGGGCGGACGGCTGTGGCCTTGCGGTAGTCGAAGGCGACCGGGCGGCGGTCCCGGCAGGCCAGCATCAGCGGCTCGAAGGCGGCCTCGTGCACCGGGATACGCGGCTCCAGGGCGCCGTGGGCCTCGTAGGGGTCGACGTCCTCGGGCAGTCCGGCCGCGCGCAGCTTCTGCAGCGCGCCACTGGCCGCACCGGCGAGGCGGGCCTGCTGCCAGACCTTCGCGGCCAGGCCCAGGGCGGCGGCCTCCTCGGCGTCGAGGGTGATGGGCGGCAGCCGGTTGCTGTCACGGCCGGCGCGGTAGCCGACCTCCCCGTCGAGGTTCTCCACCGTCTCGATGACCAGCCCGAGTTCGCGCAGATCGTCCTTGTCGCGCTCGAACATCCGGTTGAAGGAGTCGTCGCTGCCCGCTTCGAGATAGGCCTCGATGGAGTCACGAAGCTCGCGCTTGCTCAGCGGCCTGCGCGTCCCGAGCAGGCACAGCGCCAGGTTCATCAGCCGCTCTGCCTTGGCAATGGCCATCGACGCCCTTCGTCTTCCCTATGGTGCTTACGACGGATGACCGTACCGCTCCGAAGTGGCGCGGCAAAAGCCGAGGGTCCATGCCCGGACAGGCATGGACCCCGGATGATCAAGTCCGGTCGGACCTCGCACCTACGTCGTAGGACGATCCGACCTGATTCCGATCACATTCGACTGTCGTACGACGATCGGACCGATGGTCAGACCGCGACCAGGTCCACCACGAAGATCAGCGTCTCGCCCGGCTTGATCGCCGGCGTGGGGCTCTGGTTGCCGTACGCGAGGTGGGCCGGGATGGTCAGCTCACGCCGGCCGCCGACCTTCATGCCCTGCACACCGAGGTCCCAGCCCTTGATGACCCGGCCCCCGCCCAGCGGGAACTTGAACGGGGTGCCCCGGTTCCAGCTGGCGTCGAACTCCTCGCCCGTGCTGAAGGAAACTCCCACGTAGTGGACGGTGACGTTCTGACCCGCCACCGCTTCGGCGCCGTCGCCCTCCCAGATGTCCTTGATCTGGAGGTCCGCCGGGGGCTCGCCGCCGGGGAAGTCGATCTCGGGCTTCTCGATGCTCACGTCTCTGGCTCCTGCTGGTGAATGAACAAAGGCAACGCGCACAGTCTTTCATCCCGGGCGCGTGCGACGACGCCCGCGCCGCGACGACCTCCCCGAAGGGGTCACATCTTCGCGAGGATGTCCACGGAGAACACCAGCACCGAGTCCTTCTCGATGCCGCTGCCCTGCGGCGGGTTGTCGCCGTAGCCCAGGGCCGGCGGAATCACGATCAGCACGCGGCTGCCGACCTTCTTGCCGGTCAGCCCCTGCGCCCATCCCTTGACGACCTGCGACAGCCCGAACGAGACCAGCTGCCCGTTCTTGTACGACGAGTCGAACTCCTTGCCCGTGTCCCACAGCACGCCCTTGTACTGCACGAGGACAGACTCGGTCTCCTTGACCACCTCGCCGTCGCCCTCGATGACGTAGTCCGCCACCAGCTTCGTCGGCGCGGCGGACTTCGGGACCTCGATCGAGGGAGCCGCACCGTCCGTGTTCGTCCCCACCTTCGGCAGCGCGGCGTCGTCCTGAGCGACGGCCTTGCCCTTCGCCGAGCTCTTCGCGTTGAACGTGTCCTTGACATCCACGACGAAGACCAGCGTGTCGGTGCCCTTGATGCCCGCCTGAGAGTTGCCCTGCGTGCCGTAACCCCAGGTCGGCGGGACGGCCATCTCGACACGGCTGCCGGCCTTCCGGCCAGTCAGCCCATACCGCCAGCCGTCGATGATGCCGCCCTGCGCCAGCTGGATGACGAGCGCGGTCCCCCGGTCGTACGAGTTGTCGAAGACCTTCGCCGAATCCCAGATCTGGCCCAGGTAGTTGGCCACGACGTAGTCGTTCTCCACGACCGTCTTGCCGTTGCCCGCGATGAGCGTCTTCACCGCGAGATCCTTCGACGGCGTACCGCTGCCCTTGGCCACGGTCGGCTTCTCGTCGAACTTCGCTCCCGCCGTGACCGCCGGCAGCGGACCGTCGACGATCTTCGGCGCCGGCGCGGCGGACGAACCCGACGCCGAAGGGGACGGGCTGCTGTCACTGGCCTTGCTCTTGTCGGACTCGTCGTCGCCGCATCCGGCGAGCGTGACAAGTCCGGCAGGTACGGCAAGGAGAACTGAGCGTCGGCGCACGGTGAAAGCCTCGTATCGGTGTCGATCTTGTGTTGCTGGCGTGCGCGCAACTCTACGGCGTGCGAAGGGCGCCGTACGGAAAACGTACGGCGCCCCGCGTTGCGTTCCGGAAACACATCCGGCCGCAAATCTCACATACCGGCGACTCGGTGACTCACATACCGGCGATCAGCTTCTCCACCCGTTCATCGACACTGCGGAACGGGTCCTTGCACAACACCGTGCGCTGCGCCTGGTCGTTGAGCTTCAGATGCACCCAGTCGACCGTGAAATCGCGCCGCTGTTCCTGGGCCCGCCTGATGAAGTCACCGCGCAGCCGCGCCCGAGTGGTCTGCGGCGGAACCGACTTGCCCTCGAAGATCTTCAAGTCGTTGCAGATCCGCGCGGCTTGGTTCTTCCTCTCCAGCAGGTAGTAAAGACCCCGCCTGCGGTGAATGTCGTGATAGGCGAGGTCGATCTGAGCGACGCGCGGATGCGACATCGTCATGTTGTGCTTGGCCCGGTACCGCTCGATGAGCTGGTACTTCATCACCCAGTCGATCTCGGTGCCGATCCGGTCCAGATCCTCGGCCTCGATGGAGTCGAGCACCCGGCCCCACAGCTCCAGCACCTGCGCGACCGTGCCCGTGCGGATGCCTCGCCGGTCGACGAAGTCCACGGCCTTCTCGTAGTACTCGCGCTGCACATCCAGCGCCGAGGCCTCCCGGCCGCTGGCCAGCCGCACCTTGCGGCGGCCCGTGATGTCGTGGCTGACCTCGCGGATCGCCCGGATCGGGTTCTCCAGAGTCAGGTCCCGCATCACCGTGCCCGCCTCGATCATGCGCAGCACGAGGTCGGTGGCACCGACCTTCAGAAGCATCGTCGTCTCGGACATGTTCGAGTCGCCGACGATGACATGCAGCCGGCGATAGCGCTCGGCGTCCGCGTGCGGTTCGTCACGCGTGTTGATGATCGGCCGGGACCGGGTCGTCGCCGAGGAGACGCCCTCCCAGATGTGCTCCGCCCGCTGACTCACGCAGTACACGGCACCGCGCGGCGTCTGCAGCACCTTGCCCGCACCGCACAGAAGCTGGCGGGTGACGAGGAACGGAATGAGGATGTCCGCGAGCCGGGAGAACTCCCCGTGCCGGGCCACCAGATAGTTCTCGTGGCAACCGTACGAGTTGCCCGCCGAGTCCGTGTTGTTCTTGAAGAGGTAGACGTCGCCCGCGATTCCTTCCTCGTGCAGGCGTCGTTCGGCGTCCACCAGGAGTCCTTCGAGAATGCGCTCGCCGGCCTTGTCGTGAGTGACGAGTTCCGTCAGGTCGTCACATTCCGGTGTCGCGTATTCCGGATGTGATCCCACGTCAAGATAGAGGCGTGCGCCGTTTCGCAGAAAGACATTGCTGCTACGGCCCCATGACACGACACGGCGGAAGAGGTACCGAGCCACCTCGTCGGGAGACAGACGCCGCTGTCCCCTGAACGTACACGTGACGCCGTACTCGTTCTCCAGCCCGAAAATGCGGCGGTCCATGACTGAACATTACGCCCGATCCCCCGAGCTGAAACGGGTTCCGGCAGCACGGTTTGGATCATTTTCCGATGAGACCGCAACCACCGCGCCTCCCGCGGGCACCGCCAGCACCCGCCCGGTGACCAGCAGAACCAGCAACGACACGGCCCCGGCACCCCCCGGCACGACGAACCCCCACAGCGTTCCGCCCCACTCGACGACCGGCCCCGCGAGACCCGTACCCAGCGACGCGCCCACGGTGAACGTCGTCACGAGCCAGGAGAAGGCCTCGGTGACCGTCCCCCGCGGAGCGTGCCGGTCCACCAGCACGAACACACACGCGAGGGTCGGCGCCAGGAACACCCCCGCGAGCACCATCAGCAACGTCATCGCGACCGCGCCCGGCATCAGCGTCAGCGGCAGATAACACACCGCCAGAAACCCCACCAGCACCGTCAGCCGCCGCTCCGCCGGCCCGCTCCACTGTCGCGCCCCGTACACCGTGCCGCCCAGCAGCGCGCCCAGCCCGACGGCCGCCATCAGCCAGCCGTACACCACGTCACCACCGTGGCCGTCCGCGTACGACACCGAAGCCACCGTGATGGACCCCATCGCGATCCCCACGAACAGGAACGCCCCCAGCATCACCAGCAGCCCCGGCGACCTCAGCGCGCCCAGCCAGTGCGCCTCACGCGGCGCCGAACGCCACGCCCGCGAAGGCGGCGACAGCACCACGGAGAGCGCCCCCAGGACCCCGATCACGTTCAGCACGATCAGCGCGGCCCGCGCCGACCACAGCGACGCGCACAGCGTGACCAGCAACGGCCCCACGGTGAACAGGATTTCCTGCGCCACGGCGTCCATCGCGTACGCCGTGTGCACCTGGTCCTCCCTGCGGAGCACCGACGGCCACAGCGCCCGCAGACCGCCCTCCAGGGGAGGCGTGAACAGCCCGGCGACCGCCACCGCGACATACGCGAGCGGCAGCGGGCCGATACCCGCGAACGCGAACACCCCCGTACCGAGCGCCGATACGAGCGCACCCGACAACTGGACCCGCGGCTGCCCGTACAGGTCGACCAGCCGCCCCAGCAGCGGCTGCCCCACGGCGTTGGCCACCCCGTACGCCGCGGCGAGCCCGCCTGCGAGGCTGTAGGTGCCGCCCTCGGCCCGGACGAACAGCACGATCGCGATCGCCGCCGTGGCGTTCGGCAACCGGCCCACCAGGGTGCCCACGAGCAGCCTCACCGCATACCGTGCCCTGAGGATCTCCAGGTATCCCGCCGCCATGACCAGCCTTTCCCGTCAACCGCGACGCCGGAAGTGTTACGTATAACGTCGCCCGTCATACGTACCATGTGCCCAGTCCGCACGTCCACACGAAGGAGCAGGCCCACGGTGGCACGAGGCAGCACCCGACCCACCAGCCGCGACGTCGCCCGGGCCGCGGGCGTCTCCCAGGCCGCCGTGTCCCTCGTCCTCGGCGACAAGTGGCGCGGGCGCGTCTCCGAGACCACCGCCGAACGCGTACGCACCGCCGCCCGCGAACTCGGCTACCGCCCCAACCTCGCCGCCCGCAACCTACGCCTCGGCCACACCCGCACCGTCCTCCTCGTCGTCCCCGCCCTCACCACCGAGTTCTTCGCCGGCGTCTACACCGGAGCCGCCCGCATCGCCGCCGAACACGGCTTCGGCGTCGTCCTCTACCCCTCCCCCGAGGGCATCGGCCCCGCCCGCGACCCCTTCCACTCCGCCCGGGCCGCCCTCGACGGCGTCCTCGCCTCCTCCATGGCCGCCGACGCCCTCACCGCCATCCGCGGCGACCAGCTGCCCCTCGTCATGCTCGACAGCGACCCCCACGGCAGCCTCGGCGCCGCCACCGTCAACCTCGACATCGCCGACGGCGTACGCCAGGTCACCGACCACCTCCTGGCCCTCGGCCACCGCCGCTTCCTCCACCTCGCCGCCGACATCCCCTCCTGGACCTTCGCCGTACGCGCCCACGAACTCGCCACACGGCTCGCCGGCGCCCCCGGAACCGACCTGCGCACCATCCAGGCCCCCATCTCCTTCGAAGGCGCCCAACAGGCCGTCACAGCCGCCCTCACCGGCCCCGGCCCCCACCCCACCGCCCTCGTCTGCGACGACGACAAACTCGCCACCGGCGCCTACAAGGCCGTCCGCCGCCTCGGCCTGCGCATCCCCGACGACCTCTCCGTCACCGGCCTCGACGACCTCGCCCTCGCCACCGCCATCGACCCCGAGTTGACGACGGTCCACCTCGACGCCGAACTCTTCGGCGAACGCGGCATGCAGGCCCTCCTCGCCGTACTCGACGGCCGCCCGCCCACCCAGGGCGACATCCCCGTCCGACTCGTCGTACGAGGCTCCACGGCACCGCCCCGCAGCCGCACCTGAACCCCCGTCAACGCCCGTACCCCGGCCGCCACAGGCAACCGGGGTACGAATCAGAACAAACAGTCAAGCGGAACAAACCACAGCCAGACGGACAGGGACACCCTGGCGCCGCTACGCCTCGGCGTCGTCCTCAGCGGCGCTCTCCGCCTCCGTGGTCGCTCCACCGGCCTCCAGCAACCGCCCGAGCTGACGGCCGACGATCCGCTTGAACTTCCGCTTCTGCGGACGCGTACGGTCCAGCACCGCCACCTCCAGCCGCTCGGCCGGAATCTCCCGCTCGGTGCCGTTCGTATCGCGCGACAGAGCCTGAACCGCCAGCTTCAGCGCCTCGGCCAAGGACATCCCGTCCTGATGACGCTGATCCAGATACGTACTGATCTGCTCGGCGTTACCACCGACCGCCACCGAACCGTGCTCATCGACGATCGAACCGTCGTGCGGCAGCCGGTAGATCTGGTCACCGTCGGCCGTCTCACCGACCTCCGCGACGACCAGCTCCACCTCGTACGGCTTCTCCGCCGCCGAGGAGAAGATCGTGCCCAGCGTCTGCGCGTACACGTTCGCCAGACCACGGGCCGTCACATCGGCACGGTCGTACGTGTACCCACGCATGTCGGCATACCGCACACCGCCGATCCGCAGGTTCTCGTACTCGTTGTACTTGCCGGCGGCCGCGAAGCCGATCCGGTCATAGATCTCGCTGAACTTGTGCAGCGCACGGGACGGGTTCTCGCCGACGAACACGATGCCATCGGCATACTGCAGCACAACCAGGCTGCGACCACGGGCGATGCCCTTGCGGGCGTACTCCGCCCGGTCGGCCATCGCCTGCTGGGGTGAGACATAGAACGGCGTCGACACCGGATTAACCGTCCCTTTCTGTCGAAGTCACTGGACCACCTGAACAGCGAGAGGTACTACAGCAGCTCGGCACGCGGGCCGTCGGGCTGCTCCAGCCGCCGCTCCAGAATCGAACGGGCGATCTCAGCACCCTCGTCGTCCGTCAGCCTGCGGAAACCGTCCTCGGTGATCACGGTGACGATCGGGTAGATCCGGCGCGCGACATCGGGACCACCGGTCGCCGAATCGTCGTCCGCCGCGTCGTACAACGCCTGAATGACCAGCGTCGTCGCGTCCGCCTCACTCAGATCACGGTGATACAGCTTCTTCATCGCACCACGCGCAAAGATCGACCCCGAACCGGTCGCCGCATAACCGTGCTCCTCGGAACGCCCACCCGTCACGTCGTACGAGAAGATGCGCCCCTTCCCCCGGTCCACGTCGAACCCGGCGAACAGCGGCACCACGGCAAGACCTTGCATGGCCATACCGAGGTTCGAACGAATCATGGTGGACAGCCGGTTCGCCTTGCCCTCCAGCGAGAGCTGCGCACCCTCCACCTTCTCGAAGTGCTCCAGCTCCAGCTGGAACAGCTTCACCATCTCGACGGCGAGACCGGCGGTGCCGGCGATGCCGACAGCCGAGTACTCGTCCGCCGGGAACACCTTCTCGATGTCCCGCTGCGCGATGACGTTCCCCATCGTCGCTCGCCGGTCACCGGCGAGCACCACACCACCCGGGAAGGTGACGGCGACGATGGTCGTGCCGTGCGGGGCCTCGATCGCACCCTGGGTGGGCGGCAACTGCCGCTTGCCCGGGAGCATCTCCGGCTGATGGTCGGACAGAAAGTCCATGAAGGACGACGACCCGGGCGTCAGGAAGGCAGCCGGTAGACGCCCGGTGCTACGAGTGTTGGCTTCCACGCGTTTCCTTCCACGTATGTCGCAGCCCGCCTTATGACGTCGGGCCGATCCTTGAACTGCCCCAGCGCCGCGTTGCAGCTGAAGCACAGTACGCCTCGGACCCTACCCGTCTGGTGGCAGTGATCCACATGTGCAGGCGGAGCAGACAAACATATGCAGCAGACGCCACCTTGCGAGACGATCAACTCGTCACGCTCAGCTTCGGTGAGGCCGTACTGACGCATCAGATGGTCTTCTCGCCCCCGAGTCGCCCGGCACGCCTTGCAGCGTGTGGACAAGCCGTCCGAGGCAGTCGCATTGCGGTGCCACTCACTGTGCGGCTTGATCTCTCCGCACGTTCGGCAGAGCTTGTGTCCAGACGGGACGTCCACCCTTTCCCGCACCGACTTCCCTACGGCCTCCCGGCGGCGCCGGTAGTGCTCAGCGCTGTACTCCGCCACGCACTCCCGACACCGCACCTGAAGGCCATCGCGTCGATTCTTGTCCCGCGCGAAAGCGGTAACAGGCACGTCCCTCTCGCAACCCGCGCACCGCTTGCCCGGCGTTTCGTCAACCATCCCCCGCAACCTTCATTTCGAAGGTCCTTTGACCTATTGCCCTTTACTGCCCACCTTTTTGCACAAATGACCGAACGAAATCCTCGGCGTTCTCCTCTAGTACGTCATCGATTTCATCGAGGACGGAGTCCACGTCGTCGCTCAGCTTCTCCTGGCGCTCCTTGAGGTCTTCGGATACCTGTGCCTCAGGTGCCTCCTCGACCTCCTCGGTGCTGCGCGTCGCCTTCTGCTGTCCGCCGCCGGTGTCCTTGGTCGCCATAACCCTCACCCCGCTCGGTTCGACGTTCTTGATCAGACCCTACAAGCAGGGTCCGACATTGGCCCCGTTGTTGCCACAACGTCCGGGAACCATCTCGATGATTCCCGGACGCGGCACTTTCCACCCTGCCGGGACGCCCCGGCCCAAAGGCCGACTCAGTGGCCCGACAGGACCCTGACCAGGTCTTCTGCCGTGCGGCAGCGGTCCAGGAGCTCTTTCACGTGATTACGCGTTCCGCGAAGCGGCTCCAGGGTTGGGACGCGCTGGAGCGAGTCCCGGCCGGGCAGATCGAAGATCACGGAGTCCCAGGAGGCCGCCGCGACGTCGTCCGCGTACTGCTCCAGGCAGCGTCCGCGGAAGTAGGCACGGGTGTCCTCCGGAGGCTTCGTGCGGGCCCGCTCGACCTCGTCCTCGTCCAGCAGGCGCTTGATGCGCCCACGGGCCACGAGGCGGTTGTAGAGGCCCTTCTCGGCCCGCACGTCGGCGTACTGGAGGTCGACCAGGTGCAGCCGGGCCGCGTCCCAGTCGAGGTCGTCGCGGCGCCGGTAGCCCTCCATGAGTTCCAGCTTGGCGACCCAGTCGAGCTCGCCGGCGAGGCTCATGGGGTCGTTCTCCAGGCGGTTCAGGGTGTCTTCCCAGCGGACCAGGACGTCCTTGGTCTGGTCGTCGGCGTCGGCCCCGTACCGCTCCTCCACGTACTTGCGCGAGAGTTCGAAGTACTCCATCTGGAGCTGTACGGCGGTCAGTGTGCGCCCGCTGCGGAGCGTGACCAGTCGTTTGAGTGTCGGGTCGTGGGAGACCTGGTGGAGCGTGCGTACGGGCTGGTCGACCGCCAGGTCGACGGCGATGAAGCCGTCCTCGATCATGGAGAGGACCAGGGCCGTGGTGCCCAGTTTCAGATAGGTCGAGATCTCGGAGAGGTTGGCGTCGCCGATGATCACGTGGAGGCGGCGGTACTTCTCCGCGTCCGCGTGGGGTTCGTCGCGCGTGTTGATGATCGGGCGCTTGAGAGTGGTCTCCAGACCGACCTCGACCTCGAAGTAGTCCGCGCGCTGGCTCAGCTGGAAGCCGTGCTCGTGGCCGTCCTGGCCGATGCCGACGCGGCCCGCGCCGGTGACGACCTGGCGGGAGACGAAGAACGGCGTGAGGTGGCGCACGATGTCCGAGAAGGGGGTCTCCCGCTTCATCAGGTAGTTCTCGTGCGTGCCGTAGGAGGCGCCCTTGTTGTCGGTGTTGTTCTTGTAGAGGTGGATCGGCTGGGCGCCGGGGAGCTGGGCGGCCCGTTCGGCCGCTTCGGCCATGATGCGTTCGCCGGCCTTGTCCCAGAGGACGGCGTCGCGGGGGTTGGTGACTTCGGGGGCGCTGTACTCGGGGTGTGCGTGGTCGACGTACAGCCGCGCGCCGTTGGTGAGGATGACGTTGGCCAGGCCGATGTCCTCGTCGGTGAGCTGGCTGGAGTCGGCGACCTCGCGGGCGAGGTCGAAGCCTCGCGCGTCGCGCAGCGGGTTCTCCTCCTCGAAGTCCCAGCGGGCCCTGCGGGCCCGGTGCATCGCCGCCGCGTAGGCGTTGACGATCTGGGACGAGGTGAGCATGGCATTGGCGTTGGGGTGGCCGGGGACGGAGATCCCGTACTCCGTCTCGATGCCCATTACTCGCCGTACGGTCATGCGGCCCTCCTTGCCCGGCGGTGTCCTCGGTCGGGGACGCCGCTCAAGTACCGGTGGTGCTCCGGTGCGTGTGCGGTGCCCGTCCCCGCACTGCGCGACTCGGCGGTACGAAAGAGCCTAGAACGCCTTTGCGCTGGTGGGGAGATCATTTGCGTCATTGCCTCGCTCCGGCTGTGGCCTGAAAAACAGTTGGCTGCGGGTACCCGGTGAGGGCACCCGCAGCCACCCCGTTTTTTACAGGTACTGACCGGTGTTGGCCACCGTGTCGATGGAGCGTCCGGTGTCCGCGCCCTGCTTTCCGGTGATGAGCGTACGGATGTAGACGATCCGTTCGCCCTTCTTTCCGGAGATCCGGGCCCAGTCGTCGGGGTTGGTGGTGTTGGGGAGGTCCTCGTTCTCCTTGAACTCGTCCACGCATGCCTGGAGGAGGTGGGAGACGCGGATGCCCTTCTGCTTGTGGTCGAGGAAGTCCTTGATCGCCATCTTCTTGGCCCGGCCCACGATGTTCTCGATCATGGCGCCGGAGTTGAAGTCCTTGAAGTAGAGGACTTCCTTGTCACCGTTGGCGTAGGTGACTTCCAGGAAGCGGTTCTCGTCGGATTCCGTGTACATGTGTTCCACGGCCGTCTGGATCATGCTCTGGACCGTGGCCACCTTGTCGCCGCCGTGCTCCCCCACGTCCTCGGGGTGCAGCGGGAGACGGTCGGTGAGGTACTTCTGGAAGATGTCCTTGGCGGATTCGGCGTCCGGACGTTCGATCTTGATCTTCACGTCGAGTCGGCCGGGGCGCAGGATGGCGGGGTCGATCATGTCCTCGCGGTTGGAGGCACCGATGACGACCACGTTCTGCAGGCCTTCCACGCCGTCGATCTCGGCGAGGAGCTGGGGGACGATGGTGTTCTCCACGTCCGAGCTGACGCCGGATCCGCGGGTGCGGAAGAGGGATTCCATCTCGTCGAAGAAGACGATGACGGGGGTGCCCTCGCTGGCCTTCTCCCTTGCACGCTGGAAGACGAGGCGGATCTGCCGCTCGGTCTCGCCGACGTACTTGTTGAGGAGTTCGGGGCCCTTGATGTTGAGGAAGAAGCTCTTGCCCTGGGCCTGGCCGGTGACTTCGGCGACCTTTTTGGCCAGCGAGTTGGCGACGGCCTTGGCGATGAGCGTCTTTCCGCATCCGGGGGGCCCGTACAGCAGGACGCCCTTGGGCGGCCTGAGTTCGTGCTCCTTGAAGAGGTCGGGGTGGAGGTACGGGAGTTCGACGGCGTCGCGGATCATCTCGATCTGGTTGCCCAGGCCGCCGATCTGCTCGTAGCCGATGTCGGGTACTTCTTCGAGGACGAGTTCCTCGACCTCGCTCTTCGGCACGACTTCGTAGACGTAGCCGGAGCGGGGTTCGAGCAGGAGGGCGTCGCCGGGGCGGATGACGACGTCCAGGAGCGGCTCGGCGAGCCGTACCACCCGTTCCTCGTCGGTGTGCCCCTGTACCAGTGCGCGCTCGCCGTCCTCAAGGATCTCCTTGAGGGTGACGATGTCTCCGACGCTCTCGTACTCCATGGCCTCGACCACGTTGAGAGCTTCGTTGAGCATCACTTCCTGGCCGCGCCGGAGCTCTTCGAGCTCGACGCTGGGGCTGACGTTCACGCGGAGTTTGCGGCCTCCGGTGAAGATGTCGGCCGTGCCGTCCTCGTTGGCCACGAGGAAGACACCGAAGCCTGCCGGGGGCTGTGCCAGCCGGTCGACCTCTTCCTTGAGGGCCACGATCTGGTCGCGGGCCTCCCGGAGTGTGTTGGCGAGCCGCTCGTTCTGCGCGGACACGCCGGCCAGGTTGGTCTGCAGTTCGACGATCCGCTCTTCGAGAATCCTCGTGTGTCGCGGAGAGTCGGCGAGCTTGCGCCGCAGGACGGCGATCTCCTGCTCAAGGTAGGCAATCTGCCCGGACGGGTCGTCGGACCCTCGTCCCGGGCGGATGCCGCGGTTCATGTCGTCGTCGTGGGCTGCCACGGTCCTCACCTCCTCCAAGGGGAGCTGGACGCTTCCAGACCCTACCTGGGTGGGTGTCGATTGAAACCCCTAGATCACAAAGACTGTCGGGGTGTGTCCGATCTTCACCCTTGCGCTCTCCCTCACGCCAGGGGAATACCCACAGAACATGATTGGGAAGCGGCCGGGGGTAGGGTCGAAGTGTTCAACACCCGTCAGAGCTGGGCCGACTTGCCGTCGGATTGTCTTGCTCGGGACAGAAACGGCAGGAGATGTGACCGTGCAGGAGGAGGCCGTGGCCGACGGTGAGGCGTTGGAGGTCTGGATCGACCAGGACCTGTGCACAGGGGACGGAATCTGTGTCCAGTACGCGCCGGAGGTGTTCGAGCTGGACATCGACGGGCTGGCGTACGTGAAGAGCCCCGGGGACGAGTTGTTGCAGGCCCCGGGGGCGACGACGCCGGTGCCGCTGCCGTTGCTGACGGATGTGGTGGACTCCGCGAAGGAGTGTCCGGGCGACTGTATTCACGTACGTCGAGTTTCGGACAGGGTCGAGGTTTTCGGCCCGGACGCGGAGTGATGGTCCGACCACTCCGCGCCGCCATCGGCTGATTCGCGCACTCGCCGCTGTCCGGTTTCTCACACCCGCCAGTTCGCACACAAGTTCGGCCACGCGTTCGACCGTCGCCTGCCGATCATTTGTTCCCGTGTTCACACACTCTGCGCGCCGGCGGGTGTCGAGCGGAGGAACGCGCCGTTCTTCCACTGCCACTTGGCGCGCTCGTCGACGTCGGGGCAGCACCGGGGGACGTCGAGGGACGAGTAGCCGAGGAGGGTGGCCGTGACGGCGGCGTCACGGACGGTCAGGTCGGTGACGGTGAGGCGGTCCTTGGGGTCGACGAGGGTCGCGACGATGCGCGGCTTCCCGGCATCGGCGGCCCGGGTGAGGACGTACACACCGTTGGGCGGGGTGCCCGAGCCGGCGTCACAGCGTACGGAGGCGACCGTCTCGGGTCTGCCGTCGCCGTCGAGGTCTCCGGTGGCCTTGTTCTGCACGAGGACCGGGAGCGGGCCGCACTGGAGGGGGAAGTCGACCCCGGTGGGGTCGGGGGGTGCCGCTGCCGCGGCGGGTCTTCCCGCGGGGCCGGCCGCCTGGGCCGCGGTGGCGGAGCCCGGCTGGAGCGCAGAGGAGAGGGCGACGACGCCGGCGAGGGCGGTGGCCGTGGCGAGCCAGTGGATGGGGCGGGTGTGCGTGTGTGCCAGTTCCGGGACGGCGGATTGCTGCACTCGGAGTGTCTCCCGTGGAGGGCTGTGCCGGTGGGGTGTCCCGCATAGTGCCACACGTCACAGTGCGGGGGAACGGCGGGGTCAGCGGTGCTGCGTGTCAGCACCGGTGCCGTTGTGGCGGCAACGGGAAAGAGTTGTGGCCGAGTTCCCGGAGTGCTGCGGGAACTCGGCCACGGTGTCGGTGCGTTGACGTGGTCAGCGGCCGTTGCCGCCGTCGGCGTTGGGGCCGGTGTAGTCCTCGCCGTAGGAGCCCTTGGAGGGGCGGCGGCGGCGCATGGGCGGCTCGACGCCGTCCGCGAGGCGGCGGGCGGTGAGCAGGAAGCCGGTGTGGCCGATCATGCGGTGGTCGGGGCGGACGGCGAGGCCCTCGATGTGCCAGTTGCGGACCATCGACTCCCAGGCACTCGGCTCGTTGAAGCAGCCGATCTCGCGGATGGACTCGACGGTCCGGGCGAGCTGGGTGGTGGTCGCCACGTAGCAGCAGACGATGCCGCCGGGGACGAGCGCCTTGGAGACCGCCTCCAGGCATTCCCAGGGGGCGAGCATGTCGAGGACGACACGGTCGACCTCGGTGTCGCTCAGGTTGTCCTGGAGGTCGCCGACAGTCAGCTGCCAGGCGGGGTGGGGACCCCCGAAGTAGCGCTCGACGTTCTGCTGGGCGATCTCGGCGAAGTCCTCGCGGCGCTCGTAGGAGTGCAGCATGCCCTGGTCGCCGATGGCGCGCAGCAGGAAGCTGCTGAGCGAGCCGGAGCCGACGCCCGCCTCGACGACGCGTGCGCCGGGGAAGATGTCGGCGAAGGCGAGGATCTGCCCCGCGTCCTTGGGGTAGACCACGGCGGCGCCGCGGGGCATGGACAGGACGTAGTCGGGGAGCAGGGGGCGCAGCGCGAGGTAGGCGACGTTTCCGGTGGTGCGGACAACGCTGCCCTCGGGTGCGCCGATCAGCTCGTCGTGCGGGAAGGAACCTTTGTGGGTGTGAAAGTTCTTTCCGGCTTCGAGCGTGAACGTGTAGTGGCGGCCCTTGGGGTCGGTCAGCTGAACCTGGTCCCCGACCTTGAAGGGCCCGCGCCTGCGGGCGGCACCGGTCGGTTCGGACATGTGAAGAGCCTACCGGTGTTGTCGGGGGCCGCTGACCACCGGGCTTGCGGGTGAGGGACCGGCTTCGGGAGTCCCGTCCTGTGACGGGAATCATCTTCACAAAATCTACAATCGGCATGCATGGTTCCGCTTAGTACTTCCGGTACTTCAAGTACTTCCAGGGTGTTCCGGCCCTTGGTGACGAGTCGGTCCTTTATGTAAGCAAGTGGGTGATCATGGCCACCTCCGCAGACGGCGTCGACCTCTTCCGGTCCCGCCGCACCGCGCGGATGGTGAGACGTCAGGCGGTCTGGAAGCCGGGGTTTCTGCCGTTCCTGGTCACCGCGGGCCTCGCCTATGTCTTCTCCTCCGCGCTGTACTCCCCCGAGCGGACGCTGATGGGCTGGGTGGTCACCGTCCTGTGGACGCTGCCCGTCGTGTCTTCGTTCGTCGGCGTGGCCGGTGCCGTGCTGACCCGTCGCCGTATCGCGCGCCAGCGCGGCTGGACGGAGGCCTCCCCGGCGCAGCACGACCGGCTCGTCGTGCTGGTCCCGACCATCGGACGTGACGACACCTATCCGGCGCTGGAGCGGTCGGTGCTGTCGTACTGCGCGTTCCTGCCGGGCTGGTTCCCCGATCTGCGCGTCGACGTCCTGACGGAGGAGGGCTGCGAGGCCGCCGTCCGGATCGACGCACTGGCCGCCCGCAGCCCCCTGATTCGCGTGGTCACCGTGCCGAAGGCCTACCGGACTCCCAACGGCACCCGGTTCAAGGCCCGCGCCAACCACTACGCCCACGAACTGCGCATCGCCGAGGGTGAGGCGCAGGACGACGTGTGGGTGCTGCACATGGACGACGACACCGGTGTGGGTCCGGACACGGCCGAGCAGGTGGCGCGCTTCATCAACGCCCAGCGCCGCGCCGGTCCCGAGGGCAAGCACCTGGCCCAGGGCATGCTGACGTATCCGCGCGAGAACGCCGTCAACCGCCTGACCTGGCTGGCCGACGCGATCCGCCCCGCGGACGACATCGCCCGCTTCGCCGTCCTCACCGGCGGCGGTACTCCGCTGGCCGGGCTGCACGGCGAACTGCTGCTGCTGCGCGCGTCCGTCGAGGCCACGATCGGCTGGGACTTCGGCCCGGACTCCATCTGCGAGGACGCGCATCTCGCGTTGGTCTTCGCCAGTCGTTACAAGGGGCGCAGCGACTGGTTCTCCGGCCGCAGTTACGGCGCGTCCCCGGCGACCATGCGGGACTTCCTCAAGCAGCGGGAGCGCTGGTCGTGGGGTCTGGTGGGGCTGGCCTTCAACCGGAGCCTGCCGCGTCGTTCCCGGGCGCTGCTCATGTACAGCGTGACGACCTGGGTCATGGGCCCCTTCCAGCACGTCGGTGTCGTCCTCGCGGTCGGCGCACTGCTCGGCGACCTCAACACCTCGCCGGTCACGCCGTGGATCCTGCCGCTGTGGGCGGTGACCATGGGGTACGCGGTCTGGATGTACTGGGAGGGGCTCAAGATCAACGCCTCGGTGTCGGCCAACGGCCGCCGCCTGTGGTGGGAGCCGGTCGCGGTGGTCGCCCTCATGCCGTTCTTCGCGCTGTGGGAGGCGGTCGGGTCCTTCCGGGGGCTGCTGCGGTGTCTGCGCGGCGTGGAGAACCAGTTCGTCGTGATCGCGAAGCCGGCCTGAGGGATGCCCACACGTCTTCGATGCCTTCGAGGCCTTCCTGATCTACGTCGCCTCCATCGCCTTCGTCGCCTTCGTGGCCTCGTCCCGCTGCTCCTCCTGCCCCTTCTGCTGACGGCCGGGTGTGTCGCTCCGGGTGCCGGATCGCCGGCCTCGTCCACAGCTTCGGCGCCGGCATCCGCGTCCGAATCCACGGTCGGGAGTCCGGCCCCGGCGCGGGTCGCCCGGCCGTGGCGGCGCGGGGACCCGCAACTCGGGGCTCAGGTGCTCTGGTACACCTACCCGGGCGAGACGGACTCGTCCGTGCGCACCGAGGCGCTGCGTCTGGTGAACTACATGGTCGGCCGGCACATGAACGCGGTCTCGGTGACCTTTCCGTTCGCGACGGCCGGCCCGACGGCGAGCCTGGTCGGCGCCTCGGCCGCGACGCCCTCCGTACGGCATCTGGGCATGCTCATGGACACCGCGGCGGCGGCCGGACTGCGCGTCACTGTGCGTCCGCTGCTCGACGAGCGGAGCCTGGTGGCCCGGGACCCGCTGGCCTGGCGCGGTTCGCTGGCCCCCGCCGACAGGGCGGCCTGGTTCCGGTCGTACGAGGCCTTCCTCGCGCCCTATCTCGCCCTCGCGGCCCGGCATCGCGTGAGCACCTTCGTCGTCGGGGCGGAACTGACGTCGCTGGAGGACGACCCGCGCTGGCGTTCGCTGATCGCCACGGCGAGCAAGTCGTTCCACGGCGAACTGTCGTACGACGCCAACTGGGACGACTACGTCGCCCGGCATGTCCCCGTTCCCGTCGACCATCTGGGCATCGACGCGTACTTCCCGCTCCCCCGGCTCGGCGACGACGCCTCCGTCACGGAGATCGCCGAGGGCTGGGAGCGCTGGCTGGACCGCAAGAGCGCCGGGAAACTGCCCCGGATCGTCCTGAGCGAGGTCGGCATCATCGCCGAGGACGGCGCCTATCGTCACCCGGCGGTCTGGAGCGGCGGGGAGAAGCTCAACCCCACGGTGCAGCAACGCTGGTTCGAGGCCGCCTGCCGGGTCGCACGGAACCGGGACATGGCCGGCCTCTACTGGTGGAACCTCGACTTCCACGCCGACCCCGCGGCCGGTGCCCCCGCCGGCTCCCGCACCTCCTTCCTCGGCCGTCCCGCCGAGGCCGTCATCACCTCCTGCTTCCGGACCTGGCCGAGATGAACGAAGAGCGCTACGGGCACCTGCCGCCGAAATCGGCCGAGTCGTCCCGGTACGAGAACGGTCCCCGCCCCCGGCCGCACGCCGGCCCGGCGCCATGGGCCGCCGAGCCCCGGACCGGTGCTGCCGGGCGCATCCCGGCCCCGGGGTGGCCCCGGGGTGCCGGGGCGGGACGGATCGTGGATGCGGCTCCGGTCACGTGGCCGGTGCCGGGCGCAGAGGCGGGGGCGGCCGTGCTCGGAGGACCGGTCGGCGGTGCTCCCCCTGCGGACGTCGCCCGTCTCCTGGCACCCGCCGCCGGGCCTGTACCCGGGGCCGGGCCGGGCACCGTGCCGGCGCGGGAGGCGGGGCGGGAGTCGGGTTGGCGGCGCTTCTCCGCCGTGGACGGTCTGCGGGGAGCGGCCGTGCTGGCCGTCCTGTTGCATGACACCGGCGTGGGCGGGCCGTATCTCTCCTGGACCGGTGCGGGCGTCGATGTCCTGCTGGTGCTGACGGGTTTTCTCGCCACCCTGCCCCTCGTGCGCGCGGCGACGGCCACGGGCAGCACCGGCGTGGCCGGTTTCCTGGCCCGCAGGGCGAAGCGGCTGGTTCCGGCGCTGCTGGTGGCCGTCGCCCCGACCGTCGCGGTGTGCTGGGCGCTGGGTTCTGCGCGCACCGTCCGCGACCTGGCCGGACCGATGGGTCACGAGGGCTGGGCGGAGTGGTGGCAGGGGGGACCGCCGGGTGCCGTTCCCACGCTGGACTCGCCGCTCGCTCCGCTGTGGTCGTGGGGCATCACCGCCCTTCCCGTACTGGCGTGGGCACTGCTGCTGGCCTGCCTCGGCCTGCCGGCCCGCCGCCGGCTCGCTCCGGTGGCGCTGGTCGTCGCGCTGCTCGCCGGGGCGGTGGCCGTCGCCTCGACGGGTGGGATGCTGCCCGGCGTCGACGCCGTCACCGGTGGTCGGGCGCTCGCCCTGGCTGCCGGTGCCGGTGCGGCCTGTCTCGTGCACCTGGCGGAACGCGGCGGGCGTGCGGTGAACCGCCGGGTCGCCGTCCTGTCGACGGTGACCGGTTTCGGCGCGGCGGCGGCCCTGGGGGTGTCCGCCGTGCTGCGCGACGGAGGGCGGGGCGACACCCCGTACGTGGTCGCCGTCGTGCTGGGGGCCGCCGTACTGACAGCGGTGCTCTGCCACGGTCGGGGCCCGTTGGTACGGCTGCTGTCGGGGGATCTGCTCACGGAGGCCGGCCGGATGTCGTACAGCCTCTTCCTGCTGCACCTTCCCGTGTACTGGCTGCTGCGGCGCGGCCAGCCGGGTCTCGGCTCTCTCGGCCTGTTCCTGGTCGGGGGCGTGGTGACCTGGTTCCTGTCCCTGCTCGTCCACTATCTGCTCGTCGAACGCCTGGCCGCCCGCCCCTGGCGTCGCGCGCGGGTGTCCCACTGACCCTCGCGGCGGAGTCGCGCTCTAGTTCGGGCGGGCCATCGCCTTGACGAAGGCGCGTTCCACGTCGGCCGCCGAGAGGACTCCGTAGATCTCGCCGGAATCCTCCACGACCAGGTACTCGGTGGCGGGGGTCGCGCGCAGGGCGTCGAGGAGTTCCTCGCCGGAGAGCTCCGCGGAGACGCGCATGCCGTCGGTGAGGTCCTGGGCGAGACCGCTGACCGAGACCCAGGGGCGCCGGTGTTCGGGTACGCCGACGATGGCGGCCTCGCGGACGAGGGAGAGGGGTTCGCCGTCGGGGTCGACGACGACGAGGGCGCGGGCCCCGGCGTCGTTGGCGCGGCGCAGTGCCTCGGAGAGCGGGGTGTTGGTCTCCACGGGGACGGCACGGCGGGTGAGGTTGCGGGCGCGGAGTTCCGGGAGGTGTTCGCGCAGGCGGGCCATGCGGAGGCTGTTGCCGGCTCCGGTCCAGATGATCGCGGCGAGGATCGCGGCGAGCAGCGCGTCGGTGACGGTGTCCATGCCGACGCTGTCCTCGGCGGTGGAGCCGAGGGCGCCGGACTGGGTGAGCAGCGGGAGCCCGATGAGGACGGAGACGGCGAGGGCGCGGCCGACCCAGGCGGCGGCGACCGTACCGCTCATGGGTTTGCCGGTGATCTTCCAGACGACGGCGCGGAGCATGCGTCCGCCGTCGAGGGGCAGGCCGGGGAGCAGGTTGAAGGCGGCCACGATGAGGTTGGAGATCATCAGGCCGGCCAGCAGGACGCCGGGGACGGTGCCGGGTTCGACGGTCTGGAGGGCGAGGTAGAAGACGCCCGCGAGGATCAGCGAGAGGAGCGGGCCGACGAAGGCGAGGACGAATTCGCGCCCGGGGGTCTCGGACTCCTTCTCGATCTCGGAGACGCCGCCGAAGAACTGGAGCTGGATGCGGCGTACCGGGAGTTTGAAGCGGAGCGCGGCGACGGTGTGGGCGAGTTCGTGGACGAGGACGGAGGCGTAGAAGGCGACCGCGAAGAAGAGGGAGACGAGGTAGCGGACGGCGCCGAGTTCGGGCAGTACGCGGTCCAGCTGGCCGCCGAAGACCCAGGTGATGAGGGCGGCGACGAGGAACCAGCTGGGGGCGACGTAGACGGGTACGCCGAAGGGGCGTCCCATGAGGAGTCCGCCGCCGGGATCCTTGGGCTTCCGGGGGGCGCGGGACTTGGCGGGGCGGGGGGTGGTGACGCCGGTACGGCCCGGGGTGTCGGCGGGCGCGTCCGGCTGCGTGGGCTCCGCCTGTTTCGGGGGTTCCGGGGCGGCGGGTTCGCCGGTGTCGGCGGGGCCGTCGGTCGGCGTGGGCTCGGCGTCGGGTTTCCCGGTCTCCGCGAGCCTGGTGTCGGTCGTCGTGGGTTCGGGGTGTGTGGGGTCGGTGGTCGACGCCGTACCGCCGGTGTGGCGGTCGGTCGACTGGTCGTTGCCGGAGCGCGGCTGTCCGCTCCCGCCGCTCTCGTCCACAGTGTCCCCTTGTCGGATACGTCTCCCTTTTCCGCTCCGGGGCGGAAGGGCCTCGGGTCGATGGTATGCGGCCGTCGCCACGGGTTCCGCCCCGGCACCCCCTGTGTTCGCCGGGGTGTTGTGGCCGGGACGTGGCGGCGGCCGGGTCACTGTCAGTGGCGGGCCGTATGGTCGTCGTCATGGAAATGAGCACCGAGGGCGCCGCCGGGTCCGTCCCGCCGGTCGTGCCGCCCTCCGCGCCGGCGTCGTTGTCGCCCTCGCGGGCCAGTGACTTCATGCAGTGTCCGTTGCTGTACCGGTTCCGGGTGATCGACCGGTTGCCGGAGAAGCCGAGTGAGGCGGCGACGAGAGGCACGCTGGTGCACGCGGTCCTTGAGCGGCTGTTCGACGCGCCGGCGGCCGAGCGGACGGCGCCGCAGGCGAAGTCGTTGATCCCGGGTCAGTGGGACCGGCTGCGGGAGTCGCGGCCGGAGGTCGTGGAGCTGTTCGCCGACGATCCGGACGGGGAGCGGCTGGCGCGGTGGCTGGGCGAGGCGGAGCAGCTGGTGGAGCGCTGGTTCGGGCTGGAGGATCCGACGCGGCTGGAGCCGGCCGAGCGTGAGCTCTTCGTCGAGGCGGAGCTGGATTCCGGGCTGAAGCTGCGCGGGATCATCGACCGGGTCGATGTGGCGCCCACGGGCGAGGTGCGGATCGTCGACTACAAGACGGGGAAGGCACCGCGTCCGGAGTACGCGGAGGGCGCGCTGTTCCAGATGAAGTTCTACGCGCTGGTCGTGTGGCGGCTGAAGAACGTGGTGCCGCGGCGGCTTCAGCTGGTGTATCTCGGCAGCGGGGACGTGCTGACGTACGACCCGGTCATGGCCGATCTGGAGCGGGTGGAGCGGAAACTGCTGGCTTTGTGGGAGGCGATCCGGGAGGCCACGGAGTCGGGGGTGTGGCGGCCCCGGCCGACGAAGCTCTGTGGCTGGTGTGATCACCAGGCCGTGTGTCCGGAGTTCGGGGGGACTCCCCCGCCTTATCCGTTGCCCGTACGTGTGGCTCCGCCGGGAGCGCCGTAGTCAACCGCGGGTCCGGATGGGGGCCTGTCGGGCCTGTCGCGCAGTTCCCCCGCGCCCCTTAGGGGCGCGATTCGGCACAGGGCAGAATGGGAGGGCCTAGCGAAGGAGACTTACGTGGCCATCCGCGTCCTACTTGTCGACGACCAGCCGCTGTTGCGTACCGGGTTCCGGATGATTCTGGAGGCCGAGCAGGACATCGCGGTTGTCGGCGAGGCCGGAGACGGTCTTCAGGCCATCGACCAGGTGCGGGCCCTTCAGCCCGATGTGGTTCTGATGGACATCCGTATGCCGCGGATGGACGGTGTGGAGGCGACTCGGCAGATCACCGGACCGGGGCGGGACGGGCCGGCGAAGGTGCTGGTGCTGACGACCTTCGATCTCGACGAGTACGTGGTGGAGGCGCTGCGGGCCGGTGCCAGCGGCTTCCTGCTGAAGGACGCGCCCGCCAACGAGCTGGTGCAGGCGATCCGGGTGGTGGCCTCGGGTGAGGCGATGCTCGCGCCGAGCATCACGCGTCGTCTGCTGGACAAGTACGCGGGGCATCTGCCGTCGGGGGACGAGCCCGTGCCGGACGCGCTGCACACGTTGACCGAGCGTGAGGTCGAGGTGCTGAAGCTGGTGGCGCGGGGCCTGTCGAACGCGGAGATCGCCGCCGATCTGTTCGTCAGCGAGACCACGGTCAAGACACATGTCGGGCATGTGCTGACCAAGCTGGGGCTGCGCGACCGGGTGCAGGCCGCCGTGTACGCGTACGAGAGCGGGCTGGTGCGTCCCGGCGCGCAGTAGCCGGGACAGTCGCGTCCGCGTGTGCGCTCGTATGT
The DNA here is from genome assembly GCF_036227485.1 of Streptomyces sp. NBC_01451. NCBI lineage: Bacteria > Bacillati > Actinomycetota > Actinomycetes > Kitasatosporales > Streptomycetaceae > Streptomyces > Streptomyces sp. NBC_01451. Next base: position 7,973,637 of record NZ_CP109479.1, on the reverse strand, counting down.
GTGCGTGTGCACGACGAGAGGGCGCCCCTTCCGGGAACGGAAGGGGCGCCCTCTTTCGCGTGTGGTCGGCCGCGTGCGGTCGGCGTCAGCCCTTGTTGATCTCCCAGAAGCGGAAGACGGTCGAGGCGTCGAGGCAGTACTCCAGGCCGTACACGTTGTCGCGGACGACGGCGTACTGCTTGGCCTGCCAGATGGGGAGGACGGGTACCTCCTTGGCGACGATGTCCTGGAGTTCGCCGAAGTCCGTGTCGGTCGCGCCGCGGTCGCTCTGGGCGGCCGTGCCGGGGATCAGGGTGTCGGTGATGGTGCTGTTGGTGAAGTTGTTGCCGAGTACGTTGCCCTCGCCGAAGAAGGGGGCGGTGAAGTTGTCGGCGTCGGGGTAGTCCGGCACCCAGCCCTTCACGTACACGCCGTACTTGCCGGCCTCGATGTCCTTCTCATACTGCGCGAAGGGCACGGACTGGACGGTCGCCTCGAACAGGCCGCTGGCGTTGAGCTGCTTGGCGATGGCCTTGAACTCGTCGTCCGTGGCGGGGCCGTAGCGGGACGGGGTCGACCAGAGGGTCAGCTTGACCCTGTCGGTGATGCCGTCGGCCTCCAGGGCCGCCTTGGCCTTGGCCTTGGACGGGCGGGCGCCGTAGGTGTCGAAGAAGGCGGTGTTGTGACCGGCTATACCGGCCGGGATGATCGAGTAGAGGGGGGTCGCCGTGTCCTCGTAGACCTGGTCGACGAGGGCCTCGCGGTCGAGGAGGTACGCGATGGCCTTGCGGACGCCGATCTTTCCGGCGACCGGGTCGTCCATGTTGAAGACGAGGTGCTGGACCTCGGCGCTGGTGCCTTCGACGACGTCGATGCCCTCGTTGCCGCTGTCGTTCTCGATGTCGGCTATGTCACCGGCCTGAAGGCCTCGGTAGGCGATGTCGATGTCCTTGTCGACGATCGCCTCCTTCAGCTTGTCCTGGTCGCCGTGGAAGAACTTGAGGGTGACGCCGGAGTTCTGGACCTCGGCGGTGCCCTCGTAGTTCGGGTTGACGGAGAAGACCGCGCTGTCCTCGCCGAACGAGTCGAGCTTGTAGGGGCCGGAGCCGACGGCCTCACCGTCCTCGCGCAGGCCGTCCTCGTCGTACTGCCGGTGGTCGACGATCGAGCCGGCGCCGGAGGCGATCTTGCTGGGGAAGGTGGCGTCGGGCACCTTGAGGTTGAAGACGACGGTCTTCTCGTCCGGGGTGTCCACCGAGCCGAGCATCGGGAACATGATCGCGGGACCCGCGTCGTCGTTGATCTTCAGCATGCGGTCGAAGGAGAACTTCACGTCCTCCGACGTGAGTTCGTCGCCGTTGCTGAACTTCAGGCCGTCGCGCAGGGTGCACTTGTACACCTTGGTCTGCGCGTCGCTGAAGGCGCACGCCTTGGCCGCCTCGGGCTGCGGTTCGGTGCCCCCCTTGGGGAAGCTCAGCAACGACTGGAAGACGTTGTTGAACAACAGCCACGAACCGGGGTCGTAGCCGGAGGCGGGGTCGGTCGCCAGGACGTCGTCGGACATCCCCATGACCACGGTGGAGCCGCCGGCCCCCGAATCGCCGTTCTCCGAGCCGCATCCGGTCAGCAGGCCGGAGGCCAGCCCCGCCACGATGGGCAGGACTGGCCACTGGTTGCGCAGGTTCACGTGGAAGTGCCTTGTCGTCGGGTCTTGGATACCCGGGGCCGTCCCAGCCCCGGGTCGGGATGTGCGCGTCGGACGGGTGTGCGGGTCAGTTGCTCACACCGCGGCCGAGCTCCCAAAGCTGCAGGGTAGAGGAGGAGTTGAGGGCCCACTCGGCGCCGGTGATGCCGTCGCGTGCGGCGATGTACTGGTTGCCCTGCCACAGCGGCAGTACGGGTACGTCGTCGGCCACGATGTCCTGGATGTCCGTGAGGCTCGTGGAGGCGGTGAGGCGGTCGGCCTCGCGGCGGGACTCGGGGATCAGGGTGTCGCGGATCTTGGCGTTCGCGTACGGCAGGTTGAGGAAGTTGTCCTTGTCGAGGAACGGGGCGAGGTAGTTGTCGGCGTCGGGGAAGTCCGGGAACCAGCCCATTCCGTAGACGTCGTAGTCGCCTTCCTTCTCTGCCGGGCGGAAGGTCGTCCAGGGGGCACCCTTGATGGTGACCTTGAAGAGTCCGCTGGCGTCGAGCTGCTGCCGCAGGTTCTCGAACTCCTGCTTGGTGGCCGAACCGTAGTGGTCGGTCGTGTAGTGCAGGGTCAGTTTCACCGGGGTGGTGATACCGGCGTTCTCCATCAGGGTTTTGGCCTTGATGTCGTTCGGCTCGCCGTACTTGTTGAAGAAGGAGTTCGAGTGTCCGGTGATGGTGGCCGGGACCAGCGAGTAGAGCGGCTGGGCCTCGTCGCCGTACACCTTGGAGACGAGTTCGGCGCGGTCGATGATCTGGGCCATCGCCTGGCGGACGGCTTTCGTCTTCACCGTGGGCGCGTCGGTGTTGAATCCGAGGTAACGGATTTCGAGGCCGGGCATCTCGACGAGGTCGATGTCGCCGGTCGAGTCGTCGTCGAGCTTCTTGATCTGTTCGGGAGACATCGTGCGGGTCATCAGGTCGATGTCGCCCTTGGAGAGAGCGGCGCCCATGGCGGTGGCGTCCGGGAAGGAACGCATTTCGACCTTGTCGTTCTTCGGCGTCAACTGACCCTTGTAATAAGAGTTCTTGGTGAAGACCGCCTTGACGAGTTCGTCGTTCTTGACCTCGGCGTGCAGCGTGTACGGGCCGGAGCCGTCGACGTCGAAGCCGTCCCGCAGCTTGTCCTTGGCGTAGTCGTCCGGGTTGACGATGCCCGCGACCGGGGTGGACAGCTTGAACGGGAAGGTGGCGTCGGCGGTCTTGAGGTGGAAGATGACCTCGCGGTCGCCCTGGGTCTCGACGGTGTCGATCGTGGACAGCAGGGCGAACACACCGCTGTCGGCCTGGATGCGCAGGGCCCGGTCGATGGAGAACTTCACGTCGGACGCCGTGACGGCCTCGCCGTTGGAGAACTTGAGGCCCTTGCGCAGGGTGCAGGCGTAGCGCTCGTTGCCGCTGTCCGTGAACCCGCACTTCTCGGCGGCCTCGGGAACCGGTTCACCGTCGCCGCGCGGCTGGACCATGAGGGTCTGCACGGTCTGGCGCAGGATGTTCCAGGTGCCGACGTCGTAGGCGTAGGCCGGGTCGATCGGCGCCGGGGCCTCCTTCGAGGCGGTGAACGTGTCCGTGGTGCCGACGACGATCGCGTCGCCGCTGCTGCCCCCGCCGTCGACTCCGCCGCAGGCGGCCAGCACCGGAGCGAGCAGACCGACCACTGTCGGCAGCACCAAAGTCTTGCGGTTCATGCTCGGGTTTCTCCAGGCTGTCGATCCCAGGGACCCGGCGGGCGTGGGGTGGTGCGCGCGGGCGAGGGATTGTGGCGATGTTCTCCCAACGAGATTAGTCCGGACCGCGCAGGGGCCCGCATGCGGCCGGAGTTGAGGGCTCATCACGCTGCGGAACCGGGTGCGGACGCACCGAAAAATCCGACAGTGGAAGGATTCCGCGCAGGCTCTCCCCAATCGGGACACAAGGGCATGTCAAGAGCCCGCGAACGCGGTGCGTGTACACGACACTTGTCCCTTGTCGAGCCTCTGGCGCGTGGCGAAACTCACATGTCCGGAGCCGGTTGGCGCTTACGTGAATTCGCCGCCGGGAGAGGCCGGCGAAGGGCCGTAATTCTCATTTGACGGCCCGCCCGTTCATCCGCGCGCTATCCCGCATTCGGCCGGACACACTCGGTAAACGCGTCGGCGTATTTCCGTCATCGGTCGTTCGTCATCAGCCCGTGCAGAAAGCGCAGGTCGACTTCTTCCAGTGAGGTCACGATCGTGCGGCGGGCGCCGGGGGCGATGGGCGCGAGCGACGGCACGGCCACGACGTGGCAGCCCGCGGCCTCGGCGGCTGCCACCCCGGTCGCCGTGTCCTCGACGACGGCGCATCGGGCCGGGTCGGCGCCGAGTCCGGCGGCGGCGATCAGATAGGGGTCGGGGTAGGGCTTCGTACGCTCCACCTCGTCGCCGGCGATGCTCAGGGCGAAGTGCTGCGGGCCCAGCGAGTCCAGGACCCGGTCGATGATCCGGCGGTGCGAGGCGGAGACAAGGGCCGTCGGGACCTCGTGCGCGGAGAGTTCGGCGAGGAGGCGGGCGGCGCCCGGCATGAGGGGCAGGGCGCGGCCGATACGGTCCTCGAACCCGTCGTTGAGCAGTTCCGAGAGCTCGGCGAAGGTGATGTCGGCTCCGGTGGCCTCGATGAGGAAACCGGCGCTGCGGGTCATGGGGCCGCCGACCACGACGTGCCGCCAGGAGTCGTCGAGGGTGTGCCCGAGACCGGCGAAGATCTCGACCTCGACGTCCCACCAGAAGCCCTCGGTGTCCACCAGGGTGCCGTCCATGTCGAGGAGTACGGCCTGCAGTGCTGAGCCTTCGGCCGTACGGGTTCCGAGCGCGGGGACCGTGCTGGTCATCCTGGCGCACCTCCTTGAGGGACGATCAGGCCGGTTGCCCCTGAGTGCACAGAGGGCAACCGGCCTGCGGTGGACCGTCAAGTGTACGTCTTGTCCGATCAGCGCGCGCCGGGGCTGTCCGGCGGACCAGTTCGCAGAGGATCGACGGCGCAGATCGGCGTGCCGGACCCCGCGTCCGCGATCTGATCCGCCGGGCAGGCCCAGGACTCAGCGGGCGTTGAAGTACTTCGCCTCGGGGTGGTGGATGACGATGGCGTCGGTGGACTGTTCGGGGTGGAGCTGGAACTCCTCGGAGAGGTGGACGCCGATGCGTTCGGGCTCCAGGAGGTCGGCGATCTTGGCGCGGTCCTCCAGGTCGGGGCAGGCGCCGTAGCCGAGGGAGAAGCGGGCGCCCCGGTACTTGAGGGCGAACATGTCCTCGACGTCGGTGGGGTCCTCGCCGGCGAAGCCCAGTTCGGAGCGGACGCGTGCGTGCCAGTACTCGGCGAGGGCCTCCGCCAACTGGACGGACAGGCCGTGCAGTTCGAGGTAGTCGCGGTAGGAGTTCGACTCGAAGAGCTTGGCGGTCTCCTCGCCGATCCGGTTGCCGACGGTGACGATCTGGAGCCCGACGACGTCCGTCTCGCCGGACTCCTCGGGCCGGAAGAAGTCGGCCAGGCACAGGCGGCGGCCACGGCGCTGGCGCGGGAACGTGAAGCGCGTGCGTTCGTTGCCCTGGTCGTCGAGGATGATCAGGTCGTCGTCCTTGGAGACGCACGGGAAGTAGCCGTAGACGACGGCCGCCTCCAGCAGGCTCTCCGTCTGGAGCTTGTCCAGGAGGCCGCGCAGCCTGGGGCGGCCCTCGGTCTCGGCCAGTTCCTCGTAGGTGGGGCCGTCGCCGGTGCGGGCCTGCTTGAGGCCCCACTGGCCCTTGAAGAGGGCGCCCTCGTCGAGCCAGCTCGCGTACTCCTTGAGCTGGATGCCCTTGATGACGCGGGTGCCCTGGAAGGGCGGGGTGGGGACGGGGTTGTCGATGGCGACGTCGGAGCGGACGTGGCCCTCTTCGGGGCGCTCCTCGACCTGTACGGCGGCGCTCGCGCGGACGCGGCGCTGCTTGAGCTCGGGCAGCTTGGCGCCGGGGACGCCGCGCTTGACGCCGATCAGGGCGTCCATCAGGCGCAGGCCCTCGAAGGCGTCGCGGGCGTAGCGGACCTCGCCCTCGTAGATCTCGTGGAGGTCCTGCTCGACGTAGGCGCGGGTGAGGGCCGCGCCGCCGAGGATCACCGGGTAGTCGGCGGCCAGCTTGCGCTGGTTGAGCTCCTGGAGGTTCTCCTTCATGATCACGGTCGACTTCACGAGGAGGCCGGACATGCCGATGACGTCGGCCCTGTGCTCCTGCGCGGCTTCGAGGATCGCGGAGACCGGCTGCTTGATGCCGATGTTGACGACGTTGTAGCCGTTGTTGGTGAGGATGATGTCGACGAGGTTCTTGCCGATGTCGTGGACGTCGCCGCGGACGGTGGCGAGCACGATGGTGCCCTTGCCCTCGTCGTCCGACTTCTCCATGTGCGGTTCGAGGTAGGCGACGGCCGTCTTCATGACCTCGGCGGACTGAAGGACGAACGGGAGCTGCATCTGGCCGGAGCCGAAGAGCTCACCGACGACCTTCATGCCCTCCAGGAGGGTGTCGTTGACGATGTCGAGGGCCGGGCGGGTCGTCAGTGCCTCGTCGAGGTCGGCCTCCAGGCCGTTCTTCTCGCCGTCGATGATGCGGCGCTGGAGCCGCTCGTCCAGGGGGAGGGCGAGGAGTTCCTCGGCGCGGCCGTCCTTCATCGACTTGGTGTTGACGCCCTCGAAGAGGGCCATCAGCTTCTGCAGCGGGTCGTAGCCCTCGGACCGCCGGTCGTAGATCAGGTCGAGGGCGGTGCCCACCTGCTCGTCGTCGAAGCGGGCGATCGGCAGGATCTTCGAGGCGTGGACGATCGCCGAGTCCAGACCGGCCTTGACGCACTCGTCGAGGAAGACGGAGTTCAGCAGCACGCGGGCGGCCGGGTTCAGGCCGAAGGAGATGTTGGACAGGCCGAGGGTGGTCTGGACGTCCGGGTGGCGGCGCTTGAGCTCACGGATCGACTCGATCGTGGCGATGCCGTCCTTGCGGGACTCCTCCTGGCCGGTGCAGATCGTGAAGGTGAGGGTGTCGATGAGGATGTCCGACTCGTGGATGCCCCAGTTCGTCGTCAGGTCCTCGATCAGACGCTCGGCGATGGCGACCTTGTGCTCGACGGTACGGGCCTGGCCCTCCTCGTCGATGGTGAGCGCGATGAGGGCGGCGCCGTGCTCCTGGGCCAGCTTGGTGACCTTGGCGAAGCGGGACTCCGGTCCGTCGCCGTCCTCGTAGTTCACCGAGTTGATGACGGCCCGGCCGCCGAGCTTCTCCAGGCCCGCCCTCAGGACGGGGACCTCGGTGGAGTCCAGGACGATCGGCAGCGTGGAAGCGGTGGCGAAGCGGCCCGCGAGCTCCTGCATGTCGGCGACGCCGTCGCGGCCCACATAGTCGACGCAGAGGTCGAGCATGTGCGCGCCCTCGCGGATCTGGTCGCGGGCCATCTCGACGCAGTCGTCCCAGCGGGCGTCGAGCAGGGCCTCGCGGAACTTCTTGGAACCGTTGGCGTTGGTGCGCTCGCCGATCGCCATGTAGGCGGTGTCCTGGCGGAACGGGACCGTCTGGTAGAGCGAGGCGGCGCCGGGCTCGGGCTGCGGGCTGCGTTCGACGGGCGTGGCACCCCGCAGTCGCTCCACGAGCTTGCGCAGGTGCTCCGGGGTGGTACCGCAACAGCCGCCGACCAGGTTCAGGCCGTAGTCGTGCACGAAGGTGTCCTGGGCGTCGGCCAGGCCCTCGGGATCGAGCGGGAAGTGCGCGCCGTCCTTGGTGAGGATGGGCAGACCCGCGTTGGGCATGCAGAGCAGCGGGGTGCGCGAGTGGCGGGACAGATAGCGCAGGTGCTCGCTCATCTCGGCGGGGCCGGTCGAGCAGTTCAGGCCGATCATGTCGATGCCGAGCGGTTCGAGCGCGGTGAGCGCGGCACCGATCTCCGAGCCGAGCAGCATGGTGCCCGTGGTCTCGAAGGCCATCGAGACCAGCAGGGGTACGTCCAGGCCGGTGGCCTCCATGGCGCGGCGGGCGCCCACGATCGACGACTTCGTCTGGAGGAGGTCCTGGGTGGTCTCGACGATCAGGGCGTCCGCGCCGCCGGCCAGGAGTCCCTCGGCGTTCGCCTGGAAGCCGTCACGGAGGGTGAGGTAGTCGATGTGTCCGAGGGACGGCAGCTTGGTGCCGGGGCCGATCGAGCCGAGGACCCAGCGCTGACGGCCGTCGCGGGCGCCGAACGCGTCGGCGGTCTCGCGGGCGATGCGGGCACCGGACTCGGACAGCTCGTACACCCGATCGGCGATGTCGTATTCGGACGCCGCGGTGTGGTTGGCTCCGAAGGTGTTCGTCTCGACGCAGTCAACGCCCACCGAGAAGTACGCCTCGTGGACGGAGCGGACGATGTCGGGGCGAGTGATGTTCAGGATCTCGTTGCAGCCTTCGAGGTTCTCGAAGTCCTCCAGCGTCGGGTCCTGCGCCTGCAGCATGGTGCCCATCGCACCGTCGGCAACCACCACGCGGGTGGCGAGTGCGTCCCGGAGGGCGGACACACGGGTCCTGTTGTCGGTGGAAGGGGCGGACGGCGAGGCGGCCATGTAAGGGCTCCCTGAAATGCGACGGCTGTCGGCTTTGCGGCTTCTTCGGAGAAGACGCACGCGGCCAGGGTAGCCCGGTGCGGGGCCGTATGGTCAGGGCGTCCACGGGACGGACGTGCGTGGCGTGCGTGCCGTGGCCGAAAGTCATCGCGCGCACGCAGGGCTTCCGCCCGGATGTACGCGAGATGTAACAGGTGTCGACGAGCCATTGGCGGGCGGTCGACATGGACCGGTAGTGTTCGACATTGCCGAACGGCGGCAGCGAACGCCGGTTGCTGGCGGTCGAAGGGGACGGAGGCAGAACGGCGATGGCACGGAACATCCAGTCGCTCGAACGGGCGGCGGCGATGCTGCGGCTCCTCGCGGGCGGCGAGCGTCGGCTCGGCCTCTCGGACATCGCCTCGTCCCTCGGCCTCGCCAAGGGCACGGCCCACGGCATCCTGCGCACCCTCCAGCACGAGGGCTTCGTCGAGCAGGAGGCCGCGTCCGGGCGCTATCAGCTGGGCGCCGAACTGCTGCGCCTGGGCACCACCTACCTGGACGTCCACGAGCTGCGCGCGCGGGCCCTGGTGTGGACCGACGACCTGGCCCGCTCCAGCGGCGAGAGCGTCCACCTGGGCGTCCTGCACCAGCGGGGCGTGCTGATCGTGCACCACGTCTTCCGCCCCGACGACAGCCGGCAGGTACTGGAGGTGGGAGCCATGCAGCCCCTGCACTCCACGGCCCTGGGCAAGGTCCTGTCGGCCTACGACCCGGTCGCGCACAGCGAGGTCCTGGAGGCCGAGCGCAAGTCGTTCACCGACCGGACGATCAGCGACCTGGAAGGCTTCGAGGGCGTCCTGGACCTCACCCGCGCGCGCGGGTACGCGGCCGACGTCGAGGAGACCTGGGAGGGCGTCGCGTCCATCGCCGCCCCCATCCACGACCGGCGGCGGATGCCGGTCGGCGCGGTGGGCGTCACCGGTGCCGTGGAACGGCTCTGCCGGGAGGGCGAGCTGCGCCCGGAGCTGATCGCGGCGGTGCGGGACTGCGCCCGCGCGGTGTCACGGGACCTGGGCGCGGGACGGTTCTGAGCCCCCGTACGAAATCTGACGTTCACACGTGAGCGGCCGGGACATCTTGGATGTTCCGGCCTTTTCGTGTGCGGGGCGTGTGCGGGCGGACGCGGGTCGCGACCGACCCAAGATCGATAGCTCACAGCAATCAATAACGATCGTGTTTTCGATAACAGAGCTCTTGACGTGCCTGTAACACCAGAGCAAGACTCCCGTCCATCGGTCGACATTGTCGAACACCGACCGGCAATAGGCGTTAGAGTGTGACAACGCCAAGGGCCGGCAGCTCTTCCCCTGGAACGAAGGACAAAGGAGTCGCGGGTGTCCAGCTCCGACATCTTCATCGGCGAGACCATCGGTACCGCCATACTCATCCTGCTCGGCGGCGGCGTCTGCGCCGCCGTCACGCTGAAGGCCTCCAAGGCCCGCAACGCCGGCTGGCTCGCCATCACCTTCGGGTGGGGTTTCGCCGTACTGACGGCCGTGTACACCTCGGCGCCGCTCTCCGGCGCCCATCTCAACCCGGCCGTGACTCTCGCGCTCGCGCTCAAGAAGAACGGCATCGAGTGGAGCGACGTCCCGATCTACTGGGGCGGGCAGCTGCTCGGCGCCATGATCGGTGCCTCCCTGGTCTGGGTCGCCTACTACGGCCAGTTCCTCGCACACCTGACCGACGAGGAGATCGTCGGCAAGCCGCAGGTCAAGGCCGTCGAGGCTCAGGAGAAGGGCGCCGGGCCGGTCCTGGGCATCTTCTCCACCGGCCCCGAGGTCCGCGTCGCCTGGCAGAACGTCGCCACCGAGGTCATCGGCACGGTCGTGCTGGTGCTCGCCGTCCTCACGCAGGGCCTCAACGACAGCGGCAAGGGCCTGGGGGTCCTGGGTGCGCTGATCACCTCGCTCGTCGTCGTCTCCATCGGTCTGTCCCTCGGCGGTCCGACCGGCTACGCGATCAACCCGGCCCGTGACCTCGGTCCGCGCATCGTGCACGCGCTCCTGCCCCTGCCCAACAAGGGCGGCTCCGACTGGTCCTACGCCTGGATCCCGGTGGTCGGTCCGCTGATCGGCGGCGCCGTCGCTGCGGGCATCTACAACGTCGCTTTTGCTTAGAGCAGCTGAAACAGTTGACGCAGCCTTGAGCAGCAACGCCGTAAGCCAGCCCCTCACCCACGGACCTCTCAGGAGCACACAGTGACCGACGACGCGCACACCGCCGGCCCGTTCATCGCGGCCATCGACCAGGGCACCACCTCCAGCCGCTGCATCGTCTTCGACCGCGACGGCCGGATCGTCTCCGTCGACCAGAAGGAGCACGAGCAGATCTTCCCGAAGCCGGGCTGGGTGGAGCACGACGCCACCGAGATCTGGACGAACGTCGAGGAGGTCGTCGCCGGAGCCATCTCCAAGGCCGGCATCACCCGCGACGACATCAAGGCCATCGGCATCACCAACCAGCGCGAGACGACGCTGCTGTGGGACAAGAACACCGGTGAGCCCGTCCACAACGCCATCGTCTGGCAGGACACCCGTACCGACACGCTCTGCAAGGAGCTGGGCCGCAATGTCGGGCAGGATCGTTTCCGCCGTGAGACCGGCCTGCCGCTGGCCTCCTACTTCGCCGGCCCCAAGGCCCGCTGGCTGCTCGACAACGTCGAGGGCCTGCGGGAGCGCGCCGAGGCCGGGGACATCCTCTTCGGCACCATGGACAGCTGGGTCATCTGGAACCTGACGGGCGGTGTGAACGGCGGTCACCACGTCACCGACGTCACCAACGCCTCCCGCACCATGCTGATGAACCTGCACACGCTGGAGTGGGACCCGAAGATCGCCGAGTCGATCGGCGTCCCGCTGTCGATGCTCCCGGAGATCCGCTCCTCCGCCGAGGTCTACGGCGAGGTCACCGGCGGCAAGCTGGGCGACCTGCTCGGCGGCATCCCGGTCGCCTCCGCGCTCGGTGACCAGCAGGCGGCCCTGTTCGGCCAGACCTGTTTCGCCGAGGGCGAGGCCAAGTCGACGTACGGCACCGGCACCTTCATGCTGATGAACACCGGCGACAAGATCATCAACTCCTACAGCGGTCTGCTGACCACGGTCGGCTACCGCATCGGCGACCAGGCCCCGGTCTACGCCCTGGAGGGCTCGATCGCGGTCACCGGTTCGCTGGTGCAGTGGATGCGCGACCAGATGGGTCTGATCTCCACCGCCGCCGAGATCGAGACGCTCGCGTCGTCGGTCGAGGACAACGGCGGCGCCTACTTCGTACCGGCCTTCTCCGGTCTGTTCGCCCCGTACTGGCGCTCCGACGCCCGCGGTGTGATCGCCGGCCTGACCCGGTACGTCACCAAGGCGCACCTCGCGCGCGCCGTGCTGGAGGCGACCGCCTGGCAGACCCGTGAGATCACGGACGCCATGACCAAGGACTCGGGCGTCGAGCTCGCGGCCCTCAAGGTCGACGGCGGCATGACCTCCAACAACCTGCTGATGCAGACCCTCTCGGACTTCCTGGACGCCCCCGTGGTCCGTCCCATGGTCGCCGAGACGACGTGCCTCGGTGCCGCCTACGCCGCCGGTCTCGCCGTCGGCTTCTGGACCAACACCGACGACCTGCGCGCCAACTGGCGCCGGGCCGCCGAGTGGACCCCCAACATGGACGCGGAGAAGCGCGACCGTGAGTACAAGAGCTGGCTCAAGGCCGTCGAGCGGTCCATGGGCTGGCTCGAAGACAGCTCTGTCGAGGAGTAAGAACCCCACATGACCAGTCAGTCCACCCTGCAGTCCGTGCCTGCCCTCGGTACGCACCCGGCCTTCGGCTCCAACCCGAGCCGTGCCGAGACCCGGGAGCAGCTCTCCAAGGCGACGTACGACCTTCTCGTGATCGGCGGTGGCATCCTCGGCATCTCGACTGCCTGGCATGCCGCGCAGTCCGGTCTGCGGGTGGCTCTGGTCGACGCCGGCGACTTCGCCGGTGCCACCTCCTCCGCCTCCTCCAAGCTTCTCCACGGCGGTCTGCGCTATCTGCAGACCGGCGCGGTGAAGCTGGTGGCGGAGAACCACTTCGAGCGTCGTGCGGTGTCCCGTCAGGTGGCTCCCCACCTGGCCAATCCGCTCACGTTCTACCTCCCCGTGTACAAGGGCGGCCCGCACGGCGCGGCGAAGCTCGGGGCGGGCGTCTTTGCCTACTCCGCGCTGTCCGCGTTCGGTGACGGCGTCGGCCACCTGCTGTCGCCGGCCAAGGCGGCGCAGGACGTGCCCGAGCTGCGCACCGAGAACCTCAAGGCCGTGGCCGTGTACGGCGACGGTCAGATGAACGACGCGCGCATGGCGCTGATGACGGTCCGCGCGGCCGTCGAGGCGGGCGCCGTCGTGCTCAACCACGCCGAGGTGTCCGGTCTGCGCTTCACCAGGGGCCGGGTCACCGGTGCCGATCTGCGTGACCGGCTCTCCGGTGACGACTTCGGCGTCAACGCACGGCTCGTGCTCAACGCGACCGGCCCCTGGGTCGACCACCTGCGCAAGATGGAGAACCCGGACGCGGCGCCGTCCATCCGGCTCTCGAAGGGCGCGCACCTGGTCCTGAAGCGGACGTCTCCGTGGAAGGCCGCGCTGGCGACCCCGATCGACAAGTACCGCATCACCTTCGCCCTGCCCTGGGAGGACATGCTGCTGCTCGGCACCACCGACGAGGTGTTCGAGGGCGACCCGGCGGATGTCGCGGTCACCGAGAAGGACACGGAGCAGATCCTCGACGAGGCCGCGTTCTCCGTGCGCGACCAGCAGTTGTCCCGGGATCTGATCACGTACTCCTTCGCGGGCCTCCGGGTGCTGCCGGGTGGCCCCGGTGACACGGCGAAGGCCAAGCGGGAGACGGTCGTGACCGAGGGCAAGGGCGGGATGCTGTCCGTCTCGGGCGGCAAGTGGACGACCTTCCGGCACATCGGCCGTACGGTCATGGAGAAGCTGGAGACGCTGCCCGGCCGTCCGCTGGGCGACGACTTCGAGCCCATCTCGTCCCTGCCGAAGCACCTGCCGCTTCCCGGTGTCGCCAACCCGCGCGCCGTCGCGCACCGGCTGCTGGTCGACAACCCGGCACCTGGTCCGCGCATGGCCGCCGACACGGCGAAGCACCTTGCGACGCACTACGGTTCGCTGGCCTTCGACATCGCCCGGCTGGCGAACGAGAACCCCGAGCTGGGCGAGCGGGTGCACGCCGACGCGCCGGAGATCTGGGCGCAGGTCGTGTACGCGCGGGACAGTGAGTGGGCCGAGACTGCGGACGATGTGCTGCGGCGTCGGACCACGCTGACGATCCGGGGGCTTGCCACGGACGAGGTCCGGGCGAAGGTTCAGGATCTGCTTGACAAGAAGTAGTAGGCGTACGGCGTGGAAGGGGCGGCTCCTTGAGGGAGCCGCCCCTTTGCGCTTGTGGTTCGGCTGCGGGTGCGTTGTGGCTTGTCGCGCAGTTCCCCGCGCCCCTTCAGGGCGCTTCCACTACCGCCCGTACGTCGTTTGGGGTGGTCAACTCCTCGCGGCGGACGATCAGTTCGCGGCCGAGCAGTAGCGCCCTGCGCGATGCCGGGACCGGGTCCGGGAGGGTCGTCAGGTCCGTCAGGTGGGCGAAGCCGATGATGCGGCGGACGATCTCCGTGCCCGCGTAGCCCACCGCCTCCGTCCAGACCCTGCGCAGGAAGCGGTCGAGGTAGGCGTCGTCGAAGAAGGTGTCGTTCCTCGTCGGCCACAGGGCGCGGAACCCGGCCTCGAAGGCCTCCCATGACAGGGCCAGTTGGTCGGCGTGGTCGCTCAACAGGCCCAGCGCCCGGGCCCGTTCCTCCGACACCAGGGCGTTCGCCCAGTACAGACCGAGGTCGTAGCCGATCGGGCCGACGAAAGAGAACTCGGGGTCGAAGACCCGTACCACCGGGGCGCCTTCGCGTTCGCCGACCATGACGCTGCCGGTGTGCAGGTCGCCGTGGAGGAGGGCCTGGGCGCTGGTCATGAAGGTGTGGCGGAGGTCGGCGACCTCCGTGCGGAGCCTCGCGTCGGCGCGGAACTCCGCCGCCAGGTCGTCCAGACCCTCGTGCCAGTGGTTGTGTTCGTGCTCGACGTACGGCTCGGACAGGACCACGTCCTCGGTGATCTTGCACAGCTCCGGGCTCACCGATGCCGCCAGCAGGGCCTTGCGGTCCGCCGATGCCATGCCGAAGTCGCTGGTCGCGAAGGTCAGTTGGGCCACGAACTCGCCGATGCGGGCGGAGGTGCGCGGGCCGTACGGCGCGCCCTCGTTGAGGAGGGTGCGCAGGACCTCCAGATCCGACATGTCCTCCATGACGAGGGCGTAGTTCTCGGGGTCGTAGCCGAGGATCGCCGGGATCTTGTCGGGGGCCACCTTCGCGACCTGCTCGTACGCCCGTGCCTCGGCGTCGGCGCGCTCCGGGCTCATCGGCCAGGACGGGCCGGCCACCCGGACCCAGGGCAGGGCCTGCTTGACGGCCAGGCTGCGGGTGCCGTCGGTGGACCTGGCGAGGAACACGCGGTTCATGTTGCCGTCGGAGACCTCGCGGACCCGGATGTCCGACGGGTCGGGCCAGTGGCCGCGCTCGTTCAGGTACGCGGGGACGTCGGCCGGCTCCAGGATGCGGTAGCCCATCGTGAACTTCCTTATGCGGTGCGGCGCTTGGACAGGGTGAAGCTGAAGACCAGGGCGAGGATCAGGACGGCGCCCTCGACCACGTCCTGGGTGTAGTAGGGCAGGCCCTTGATGGTCAGGCCGGTGGTGATGATGCCGATGAGGACCGCGCCCAGGGCGGTGCCCCAGACGTTGGGGCGGCCCCGGCCGAGGACGGAGGTGCCGACCAGGGCGACGGCGACCGCTTCGAGGAGTTGCGAGGTGCCCGCGGAGACGTCGCCCTGGCCGATGCGCGCCGCCAGGATCAGGCCGCCGATCGACGCCAGGACGCCGGAAAGGACGTACGCCAGGGCCCGATACGCGCCCACGCGGATGCCTGCCAGGCGGGAGGCCTCGGGATTGGCGCCGATCGCGTACAGCACGCGGCCCCAGCGGGTGCGGGCCAGGAAGACCCAGGCGATGACGGTGAGGGCGCCGAAGATGACCACGGAGACGGGGATGCCGAGGATCGTGCCCCGGTCGATGCGCAGGAAGCCCTCGGTGAACCGGCCGGGGGCCGTCGTGCCGTCGGACTGGGTCATGCCCGGGGTGATCGACTGGCCGTCGACCAGGATGAGTTTGGTGCCCTGGATGACGAACATGGTGCCCAGCGTGGCCAGCATGTCGGGGATCTTGAGGACCACGATGAGCAGGGCGTTGAGGAGACCGGCCAGGGCGCCCGCCACGATCACCGCGATGATCGCCACGACTCCGACCTGGTTGTACGTGACCATCGTCTTCGCGGCGACGGTCACGCCGAGCCCGGCCACCGCGCCGACGGACATGTCCATCCCGCCGACAGCCATGGTGAGCGTGACGCCGAGGCCGAGGATCGCGGCGACGGAGACGTACCGGAGGGTGTCGAGGAGGGTCGCCGAATCACGGAACGACGGCTCGCTCAGCGCGAAGTACGTGAAGAGCGTGACGGTCACGAAGATGAAGCCGTACTTGATGACCGCGTTCTGGATCCGCGGACCGGCCGCGACCGGCGTGGACGGGGTCGCCGTCTTCGCGGGGGCGCTCTGGGTGGTGGTCATGGGGTGCTGCTTCCTGAGGTGGCGAGCGGTGGAGCCGGTGCGAGCCGGGCGGCGGGCGGGGGGTGGCGGAGCGAGGTTGCCTGACGGGCGGGCGCTGTCCGGCGGTCCGGCTCTGTCCGGCGGTCCGGCTCTGTCCGGCGGTCCGGCTCTGTCCGGCGGTCCGGCTCTGTCCGGCGGCTGCGGAGTCGCGCCCCTTCAGGGGCGCGGGGAACGGCGCGACCGGCCCCCACCGGCCCGCAGCCGAAGAACCGCCCACCACGCGGAACGCCCCTCATCAGACCGACGCCGAGATCGTCCGGATGACCAGGTCGCGTTCCGCGTCCTCGCCGTACGCGTCGAGATGGATCTCACCGGCCGCCAGGACAACGACCCGGTCGGCGACCTCCAGGACCTCGTCCACGTCGGCCGAGAGGACCAATACCGCCGCGCCCTCCGCCGCAAGGGCGCGGGCGCGCCGGCCGATGTCGCGCCGGGCCCCGATGTCCACCCCTCGGAACGGCTCGTCCAGGATGAGGACACGGGGGCGTTCGGCGAGCCAGCGGCCGACGACGACCTTCTGCTGGTTGCCGCCGGACAGCTCCTCGACGGTGCTGTGCTCGTCGCGGGCGACGACACCGAGGGCCTCGATGGTGTCGCGGCCGAGGGCGTCCTCCTTGGAGCGGTTCACCAGCCCGGCCGTCGAGAGCGACTTGAGGAACGGGAGGGAGATGTTCTGGGCGAGCGACCAGCCGGGGACCAGGGCGTCCGCGTGCCGGTCCTCGGGGACCAGGTGGATGCCGGCCCGGATGGCGTCGGCGGGGCGGCGCGGCTCGTACGCCTTGCCGTCCAGCTCCACGGCTCCCGTGGTGAACGGTTCGGCGCCGAAGAGGCCTCGGGCCAACTCCGTCTTGCCTGCGCCCAACAGGCCGACGATGCCGGTGACTTCGCCTGCTCGCAGGTTCAGGTCCTGGGGGGTGCGGCCCTCCAGGAGCCGTACGCCGCGCAGGGAGAGGAGCGTCTCGCCCTGCTCGCCCTCGCGTTGTGGACGTGCGGTGGTCGCCTCCTGGGCCTGGGCGAGCATGGCGCGCAGGGCGCTGTCCCAGTCGAAGGGCTTGACCTGGTCCTCGGTGAGACGGCCGTCTCGCAGGACGACCAGCCGGTCCGCCAGCGCGTCGATCTCGCCGAGGCGGTGGGAGACGTAGAGGACCGCGATGCCGTCCTCGCGCATCCTCTCGACCAGGGCGAACAGTCGCTCCGCCTCCGCCGCGGAGAGCGCGGACGTCGGTTCGTCGAGGACCAGGAGCCTCGGGCGGGTGGCCAGGGCTCGGGCCAGGATGAGCAACTGGCGGTCGGAGATGCCGAGTTCGGTGACGTCCCGTTTGAGCAGGGCGTCGCTCCAGCCGAGGTCGAGGGCCGACTGGATCTCGCGGGCGCGGGCGAGCACGCGGCGCCCGTTGAGGAACGGGTTGCCGCGTGCCTGGGCCAGCTCCTCGAAGACCAGGTTCTCGGCGACGGTGAGGCCGGGCACGATGCCCTCGCCGATCCGCTGGTGCACCGTCTGGATGCCCAGCTGGCGGGCGGCGAGCGGTGATTGGAGCGCGGCCGGCACCCCGTTCACCGTCACTTCGCCGCCGTGGTCCGTGTGGACGCCGGACAGGATCTTGATGAGCGTGGACTTGCCGGCCCCGTTCGCACCGAGCAGTGCGACGACACTGCCCGGTGCGATGTCCAGCGAGACGGACTCCAGGACGGTCCTGCCGCCGAAGGCCATGCTCACGTCCCGCAGCACGACCGCGGGCGAAGCCCCCAAAGGGTCGGACGCCTCAGCGGGCGTCTCAGTGGGCGACATTGGCGATCCAGTCGGCCGTGCTGACCTGGGAGAGGTTCAGCGCGGGCAGCGCGGCGCGCAGCTGGTCCATGTTCTGGATGTTCTTGCTCTTCAGGAAGTCCTGGGTGATGGCGACGGCCGGGAACTCGACCGAGGTCTTGTTCAGCTGGCCGGCCAGCTCCAACGCGGCCGTACGGACGACCGCGGCGCCGACGGCGGACGGGTCGGTGCCCGCGGTGGCGACCCAGGGGCTGTCCGCGGCGGTCATGTTCTGGATGTCCGCGTTGGAGACGTCCGCGCCGAACACCTTCACCTTGTCCTGGAGCTTCTTGTTCTGCACGGCGAGGACGGTGCCCTTGGCCAGCTCGTCGTAGGGGGCGAAGATGCCCGTCACGTCCGAGTGCTGGGTGAGGGCGGCGGAGACCAGGGGAACGTTGTCGGTGGCCGTGGAGTCCGTGACCTTGCCGACCTTGAAGGCCTGCTTCCAGCCGTTGGCGTCGACCGCCGTCTTCCAGACGCTGTCGCGCTTGTCGAGGGCCGCGTAGCCGGCGACGTTGACGTAGCCGACCTTGGCGTTCTTGCCGAGTTCCTTCGCCATCACGTCGAGGACCGCCTGGGCCATGCTCGCGTCGTCCTGCTTGGTGCTGACGACGCCCTTCGTCGCGGTCTCGACGTCGTAGACGACGACCTTGATGCCCTTCTTCACCGCCTTGTCGATCTCGGGCTGGATCGTCGACGGGAAGCCGTGGTCCACGATGATCGCCTGCGCGCCGGAGTTGATCGCCGAGGACAGGTCGGTGGCCTGCTTGGCGTTGTCGGCCTGCGCGTCGTACACGGTCAGGTCGATGCCGAGGGCCTTGGCCTGCGCCTTGGCGCCGTTGCCCCACTGCTCGAAGTAGTCGCCCGCGCCGCTCTGGCGGACCAGCGCGACCTTGACCGCGCCCTTGTCGAAGGGGGCGGGCTTCGTGCCGGTGGCCGCGGACGCGGAGGCGGACGTGTCGCCGGTGTCCTCGGAGGCGTTCGTCGACTGCGAGCAGCCCGCGAGGAAGAGCGCCGAGACGGAGGCCAGCGAGAGCGCGGCGAGGGGGAGACGGGTGCGGGACATGCGGGACTCCAGGTGCAGGGCGGTACGGGAGGGAGCGATGAGGATGAGATGAAGGGCGCGGTGGCCGGAAGGCGCGGGCGCGGGAGTGTCCGTCCCTGAGCGCGAGGTGGCGGCGTGCGGCGGTATCCGCACCACGGCCGGGGCGTCTCGGGTACTCCGGGTCAGGTCAGCGACAGCGGGCTGTGGTCGACCGGAGCAAGTCCACGTACAGCCGCCGCACGAGCAGCAGCGTCTTCATAAGGAGATCATGAGAACGTTTCAAGCCATTCGTCAAAGGCTTGGACATCAGATCTCAGCATATGGAACGCCGGATTCGTCACACTCTGCCGACCCTCCGACGGGAGTTACCATCACGGAACCGGCACCCGACCCGGGACAGTGAGGCTTCCGATGACGACGACACCCTGCGCGACAGCGGTACGACGCTGTACCGACGCGCTGTGTCGCGGCTGTCGCGACTGACGACCGGCCCCGGCCCCTCCTGCTCCCCCCTCCCCCACTCCTGTTCCGCCCCCACTCCGTCTGCCTTCGTTCCTACTTGCCTTCGTTTTCGTTGCCGCATCCCTTCCAGCCATCTGGAGTTGCTCCCATGACCCTGCTGACGACCTGGCCCGAGTCCGGCCCGGAGACCGTCGTGCGCCGTACCTCCGACCCGGCCGAGATCGCCGCCGCGCTGGCCCCGATCGGGGTGCGCTACGAGCAGTGGCCGATCCGCGAGGACGTGCCCGCGGACGCCGACAGCGACACCGTGTTCGCCGCGTACGGCCCGGAGATCGACCGGCTGAACGCCGAGGAGGGCTTCACCACGGTCGACGTCCTCGGTCTGCACCCCAGCGACGACCCGGAGTACCCCGCGAAGGCGAAGGCGGCCCGCGCGAAGTTCCTCCAGGAGCACACGCACGACGACGATGACGAGGTCCGCTTCTTCGTCTCCGGCTCCGGCATCTTCTATCTGCACGTGGGCGGCGAGGTGCACGCCGTGTACTGCGAGAAGGGCGACCTGCTGGGCGTGCCGCGCGGCACCACGCACTGGTTCGACATGGGCACCAGCCCCGCCTTCACCGCGATCCGCTTCTTCCACGAGGAGGACGGCTGGATCGGCAACTTCACCGGCTCGACCATCGCCTCCCGTTTCCCGGACTACGACACGATCGACGCCGGGTTCCAGCAGGACCGGGCCGCCGCGTGACGTTGCACTTCGCCGCCGACGCCGTGGTGCTCGACATCGAGGGCACCACGAGCGCCACGGGGTTCGTCGTCGACGTGCTGTATCCGTACTCCCGCTCTCGTTTCGGAGCACTGCTCTCGGAGCGGAGCGGTGATCCGGAGGTGGCGCGGGCGGTCGCACAGGTGCGCGAGCTGATCGCCGAGCCCGGCGCCGACGCCGTCCTCGTCGAGAAGACCCTCAACACCTGGCTAGACGAGGACCGCAAGGCGACGCCCCTCAAGACCCTCCAGGGCATCATCTGGTCCGAGGGCTTCGCACGCGGCGACCTCGTCTCGCACTTCTACAACGACGTCCTGCCGGCGTTGCGCGCCTGGCACGCGGCGGGGCTTCGGCTCTACGTCTACTCCTCCGGGTCGGTCGCCGCGCAGCGCGCGTGGTTCGCGTCCACCCCGGAGGGCGACCTGCTGCCGCTCGTGTCGGGCCTGTACGACACCGAGAACGCGGGGCCCAAGCAGGAGCCGGAGTCGTACCGCCGGATCGCGGAGGCGACCGGCACCACGGATCCGGGCCGTCTCCTCTTCCTCTCCGACCGGCCGGGCGAGCTGGACGCGGCGCGCGCCGCCGGGTGGCGGACCGTCGGGATCCGGCGGCCCGGGGAGCCCTACTACGAGCAGGGCGTCGGGGACCACGCGCAGGCGGGGACGTTCGACGAGATCACCATCACCAGCTCCAACTCCACCGGTTCAGGCAGTTCCACCGGTTCAACAGGTTCAACAGGTTCCATCAGTTCTAGGAGCACCACGTGACCGCCGGCATCAGCACGTCCGACCTTGAGGAGGCGGGGGCGGTACTCGCCGCCGAGTCCGCCCGTTTCGCCTCCTTCGGCTGGATGCGGGGCACCTCCGGGAACCTGTCCGTGGTGCTGTCCCGGGATCCGCTGCTTCTCGCGGTCACCGCGAGCGGCCACGACAAGGGTGAACTGACGCCCGGCGACGTGGTGCTGGTGGACGCGCAGGGCGCGGCGGTGAACGGTGGCAAGCCGTCCGCCGAGGCCGAGCTGCACGCCCGGGTCGCCGCGCTGACCGGCGCCGGCGCTGTGGTGCACGTGCACACCGTGGCGTCGGTGGCGATGGGCCGGCGCGAGCCGGGCGGGATCGTGTTCAAGGACGTCGAGATGCTCAAGGGCGTCGGCCAGCCCGCCCACGACGTCGAGGTGACCCTGCCGGTCATCACCAACAGCCAGGACATGAAGGTGCTCGGCGACCGTCTGGAGGCGGCACGCGACCCCCGGATGCCGGCCGTCGTGGTCGCGGGACACGGGCTGTACGTGTGGGGCGACGACCCCCGGCAGGCCCGGCACCACACCGAAGTCGTGGAGTGGCTGCTGGAGTTGGAGCTCTCGCCGCGCTGACGTCCGACGGGACGGAGAACAACAGGAGGGGTCCCCGTCTCCGGGGACCCCTCCTCTACGTGAAGAAGCCGCCGCCCTCTACCGCAGGCGCTCGCCCGGCAGTTCGCCGGCGGACACCTCCAGCACCCCCCGCTCGGTGACCAGCCCCGTCACCAGCCGCCCCGGTGTCACGTCGAACGCCGGGTTGTGGCCGCGTGACTCGGCGGGCGCCGTCCGTACGCCCGACCACTCCAACACCTCGTTCTCGCCACGGAGTTCGATGTGGATGTCGTCACCGGTGGCCGTCGCCAGGTCGACCGTGGTCGTGGGCGCCGCCACCAGGAAGGGGATTCCGGCGTCCGCGCAGGCCAGCGCGACCCCGACCGTGCCGACCTTGTTGGCGGTGTCGCCGTTGGCCGCGATCCGGTCCGCGCCGACGATCGCCACGTCGACCTCGCCGCGCAGGATCGTGCCGGCCGCGGCCCCGTCCGCCTGGACGTAGTGCGGGATGCCCTCCTGGACCAACTCCCAGGCGGTCAGGCGCGAGCCCTGGAGCAGCGGGCGCGTCTCGTCGGCGTACACGACCTCCAGCCGGCCGCGCGCGTGCAGTTCGCGGATGACGCCGAGTGCCGTACCCCATCCGGCCGTTGCGAGCGCGCCGGTGTTGCAGTGGGTCAGGACGCGCAGCGGGCGGTCGCCGACGGTCCCGGCGACGCGCTTGAGCAGCCAGTCGGCACCGTGCGCGCCCATCGCGCGGTTGCCCTCGACGTCCTCGCGCTGAACGGCGGCGGCCTCTTCCAGGACCGCGTCCAGGCCCTCGGCGAAGCGGGTCATGACCCGGTCCACACACACCATGAGGTTGACCGCGGTCGGCCGCGCCTCACGGATCCGTGCCACGGCCGCCCGCACCTGGTCCTCGGTCCAGCCCTCGCGCTCGCCCTGGAGCAGCGCCAGGGCGACCCCGTAGGCGCCAGCAGCGCCGATCGCGGGCGCGCCGCGTACGACGAGACGCTGGATGGCGTCCACCAGGGTGTCCACATCGCGGACATCCCTGGTCTCGTCGCGGTGCGGCAGCAGGGTCTGGTCGATGAGCGCGAGGCTGTTTCCGGTCCAGCCGACGGCGCGCAGTTCCTGGGGCATAACGGGGCGCTCCTGAGGTTCCGACGGTGCGCGACACCGTACATGACCTCGGCGAACCACAGTTCGAGACAGCTGGGCCGGTGGCCGATTTCCGGTGTTAGAGTCCAGCACCCGTATCCCGAAGGCCGATGAGAAGGAGGACCCGTGCTGCTCACCATACGGCGGTTCCTCGACCACGGCCGGTGCGCGAGCGACGGCTGTCGACGCTGACCCGTCCCCCTCGGCGTCCCCGTCCCGTTCCTCTTTCGCTCCCCGCCCCTCCCCCGTCCCACCCCGTGCTCAGCGCAGAGCGCGGGCTGTGCCGTACGTACCTCCGGAAGGTCCCCCGATGCCTCGCAGATCCCGTCGTACGCTTCCGCTCGCCGCCGTGACCGCGCTGCTCGTCGCCGGTGCCAGCGCCTGCAACGCCGCCGCGAAGGACGACGCGTCCTCCGACAGCAGTGCGGGCAGCGCGTCGTTCACGCTGGTCACGCCGGACGCCGTCGGGCAGAACGAGTTCCTCAAGCTGGCCGTGACCGGCGTCAAGGCCGCCGCGAAGGCGCACAACGGGTCCTCGAAGGTGTTCGAGTCCACCGACGCCGCCTCCCAGCAGCAGAACGTGCAGGCCGCCGTCGACGCGAAGCCCGACGTCGTCGTGCTGGTCGGCTTCGAGTTCGCGGACCTGGTCGCGAAGCAGGCCGCGGCGCACCCCAAGCAGCAGTTCCTGATGATCGACGCGTGCACGACGAGGGCGATCGACAACGTGAGCTGCGAGGTCTTCCGCGAGCACGAGGGCGTCTTCCTCGCCGGTGCGGAGGCCGGGCTGCTGAGCAGGAGCGGCAAGGTCGGCGCGGTGGACGTGCTGGACACGCCCGTGTTCCGCCGCTTCAGCGACCCGTTCGCGGCAGGCGCCCAGCATGTCGCCGCGAAGACGGAGACCGGCACCCGCTTCGTCGGCGGCCAGTCCCCGTTCGACGACTCGGCGCGCGCCAAGGAGCAGGCGAACGACCTGCTCTCCAAGGGGTACGACCAGCTGATGGCGGCTGCCGCGGCCGGCAACTACGGCGTGTTCGAGGCGGCGAAGGCGAAGGGCGCGTTCGCGTACGGCGTCGACGTCAACCAGTGCCCCTCGGCGCCCGGCACGGTCGTCGACAATGTGATCAAGCGCACGGACATCGCCGTGGAGAAGGGCGTCGAGCAGGTCCTCGCCGGTCAGACGGGCACGACCACCTCGTACGGCCTGAAGGAGGGCGGCATCAGCCTCACGGGTCTGGAGAAGGGCGTCGACTCGTCCCAGTGCGTGATCGCGAAGCACCCCGACGTCCTGAAGAAGATCGAGGCGCTCCGCGACCAGATCGTGTCCGGAGAGCTGACGGTCGATGACCCCGCCGCCGTCGGCTGACCGGGAGGCGGCGGCTGTCGAGCTCCGGGGAATCACCAAGCGGTTCCCCGGCACGCTCGCCAACGACGCCGTCGACCTGACCGTCCGGCGCGGCGAGATCCACGCCCTGATGGGCGAGAACGGCGCCGGCAAGTCGACCCTCATGTCCGTCCTGTACGGGATGGAACGCCCGGACGCCGGGTCGGTGCGGATCGACGGGAACGAGGTCGCGTTCGCCGACCCGGGCGACGCGATGGCCTCCGGGCTCGGCATGGTCCACCAGAGCTTCAAGCTGTTCGACTCGCTGACGGTCGCCGAGAACGTGGTGTACGCCGCCGAGCCGCGCCGTTTCGGCCTGGTGGACCGGGGTGCGGCCCGCCGCCGGGTGCGTGAGCTGGCCGAGGAGCACGGGCTCGCGGTCGATCCGGACGCCCGGGTCGGTGACCTGCCCGTCGGGCTGCGCCAGCGGGTGGAGATCCTGAAGCTGCTGCACCGCGGCGCCCGGACGCTCATCCTCGACGAGCCGACCGCCGTCCTCACGCCCGCCGAGGCGGACGCCCTGTTCACGGTCCTCAAGTCCCTTGCCGCACAGGGCCGTACGGTCATCCTGGTCACGCACAAACTCCGCGAGGTCCTCGAAGGCAGCGACAACGTCACGGTGTTGCGGGACGGCCGGGTCGTCGCCCGCCTGGTCACCGCCGAGACGTCCGCCGCCGAGATCGCCGCCGCGATGACCGGCCGCGCCGTGGAACTCGACCGCGTCCACGCCCCCGGCACCCCGGGCGACGTGGTCCTGGACGTCACCGGCCTCGCGACGGACGGCGTACGGGACGTCCGACTCAGCGTCCGCGCCGGGGAGATCGTCGGAATCGCGGGCGTCGCCGGCAACGGCCAGAGCGAGCTGGTGGAGGCGCTGGCCGGACTGCGGCCGGTGACCTCCGGCCGGGTCGCGCTGCTCGGCGACGACATCACGCACGCCTCGGCGACCGAACGCCGCGCCAAGGGCCTCGCGTACGTCCCCGAGGACCGCCACGCCGTCGGTACGGCGCCCGCCGCGTCGGTCGCGGACAACCTGGCGATGGGCCACCACCGTACGTCGCTGTCCTCCCGCGGGCTGCTGCCGCCCGCCGCCGTACGAGGTCACGCGCGGCGCCTCATCGAACGCTTCGGCATCAAGGCGGCGTCCCCCGAGGTGCCCGCGTCCTCGCTGTCCGGCGGCAACCTGCAGAAGCTGCTCATCGGGCGCGAACTCGCCCACGAAGCCCCGCTGTTGCTCGTCGAGCAGCCCACCCGCGGGGTCGACATCGGCGCCGTCCAGAACATCCACGACCAGCTGATCGCCTACCGCGACGCCGGTCACGCCGTCCTCCTCGTCTCGGCGGAGCTGAGCGAGATCCGGGGGCTCGCGGACCGGGTCCTGGTGATGTACGAGGGTCGCGTGACGGCGTCGTACGAGAAGGCCGAGGCGGACGAACGGTCGCTCGGGCTCGCGATGGCGGGCGGCGCCGGCAGCTCGGCTCCGGTGGCTCCCGTAGCCCCGGTCGCCTCGATGGAGGTCGGGGACTGACATGGAACAAACAACCCGCACATCCCCAGTTGCCCACCTGACGAAAGCCCTCCGCTCCCCCGTCGCCTTCTCGGTGCTCGCCGGGGTCGTCATCGGCGCCCTGTTCCTCGTCGGGACCGGCGCCGATCCGGTCGCCGCGTACGGCGCGGTGCTCAGCGGTTCGCTCGGCGCCGACGGCATCGGGTCGACGCTGACCACCCTGACCAGCGTGCTGGGCCTGGCCCTCGCACTGGCCGTGCCGCTGCGCGCCGGGCTCATCAACCTGGGCGGGGACGGGCAGATGGTCCTCGGCGGGATGGCGGCGGCCGTGACGGGGCTGTACTCGCCGCTGCCCGCGCCGCTCACCGTCGTCCTCGCGCTGCTCGCGGGCATGGCGACCGGTGCCGGGTACGCGGCCCTGGCCGCCCTGTGCGAGAACCGGTTCGGCGTACCGCTGCTGGTCAGCAGTCTGCTGCTCAGTTACCCGGCGGCGTCCTTCGCCTCCTACCTGGCCCGCTATCCGCTCAAGGAACCGGGTTCCAGCCTCCCCCAGACCCGGCAACTGCCGGACGGGGTCGCGCTGCCCGCGTTCGGTTCGTCGACCGTGACGGCCGGACTGCTGCTGGTCGTCGTGGCCGCCGCCGCGTACTGGTTCACCGACCGGCACACCGCGGTCGGCTACGAGATGCGGATGACCGGCCTCAACTCCCGGTTCGCCGCCTATGCGGGAGTCGAGCGCAAGGGCCTCACGCTCCGGCTGATGGCGGTGTCGGGCGCGCTGGCCGGACTCGTGGGCGCCATAGGCGTGTTGAGCTTCCCGTACCGCTTCCTCGACGGCTCGCTCACCGCGTCCGGCTACACCTGGACGGGTCTGACGGCGGCCCTGCTGGCCGGCGCCGCGCCCGTCGGGACGGTCCTCGCGTCCTTCTTCTTCGCCGTGCTGCAAGTGGGCGGCCTGTCGATGGAGCGGACGACCGAGGTACCGCGCGAGCTGACGCAGGTGCTCCAGGCGATCGTGATCGTGTTCCTCGCGGCCCGCCTGCGCTTCCCGCGCCTCCGCCGCAAGCGCAGCGACAAACCCGTCGACGATCCCGTCCCACAAGGCTCGCAGAGCCCGCAGGGCTCACCGGACGCGCAAGGCTCACAGGACACACAAGGGGAGTTGGTCTGATGTTCTTCGACTCCGATCTCCTCATGTCGGCGTTGCGCGCGCTGACGCCCATCCTGCTGGCCGCGCTCGGCGGGGCGATCTGCGAGCGGGCGGGCGTCTTCAACATCGGCCTCGAAGGCATGATGCTGATGGGCTGCTTCACCGCCGTGGCCACGAGCTGGTTCACCGGCAGTCCCTGGCTCGGCGTGCTGGCGGCGGCGCTCGCCTCCGCCGCGTACTCCCTCATCCTGGCCGTGGGAGCGGTAACCCTGCGCGGGGACGCGGTAGTTCTGGGAATCGCCCTGAATCTCCTGGCAGTTGGCCTGACCAGCTTCCTCCTCCGTACCGTCTTCGGCGTGCAGGGCACTTTCGACGATCCGTCACTGGCCGGGCTGCCGTTGGTCGGTGGCTTCTCACCGCTCGCGTATCTGGCGTGGGCGGCGGTCGGTGTGGCCGCGCTGATGCTGTCCCGGCATGTGTGGGGGCTCAGGCTGCGCGGGGTCGGCGAGGCACCGGACGCGGCGGCGACGCTCGGCGTGAGCCCGGTCAGGTACCAGTACGGGGCCGTGCTCGTCTCGGGTGTGCTGTGCGGGCTCGCCGGGGCCCAACTCGCGCTCGGCAACGTCACGTTGTTCTCCGAGAACATGACGGCAGGGCGCGGCTGGATCGCCGTGGTCGCGGTCATGCTCGGCCGTGCGCTGCCACTCGGTGTGCTGCTGGCGGCGCTGCTGTTCGGCCTCGCGGAGGCGGCCGGCTTCCGTCTCCAGGGCCTCGGCCTGCCGCAGCAGGCGACCGACGCCGCGCCGTACGTCGTCACCCTCGGCGCCCTCTTCCTGACGACGGCCCGCCGCCGTCGCCGGCCACCGCCCGGATCCCCCTCCACACCTCCCTCCGCGCCTTCCTCCATGTCCCCTTCCACCGGAGCCGTCTCATGACGCAGGACCTGTTGCCCGTCACCCGGATTCCCCGTACGGGGCTGCCGCCGCGCGCGCTGGTGGTCGGCGACCCGCTGCGCGCCGCTCTCGTCGGCGCCAGGCTGGAGGGCGCGCAGGAGGTGTCGTACCACCGCGAATACCGTGTGTTCACCGGGAGTTGGAAGGGCGTGCCGGTACTGGTCGCCTCGCACGGGGTGGGCGCCCCGGGTGCGATCCTGCTGTTCCAGGAGCTGGCGGACGCCGGTGTGCGGACCTTCCTGCGGTTCGGTACGGCGGGGGCGATGAGGCCGGGCATCGGCGACGGCGACCTCGTCATCGCCGAGGCTGCCGTACGGGACGACGGTGTCACCCAGCAGTTGCTCCCCCCGGAGTACCCGGCGGTGTCCTCCCCGGAGGCGGTGCTCGCGCTCCAGCGGGCGGCACGCGAGGCGGGCGCCCCGCACCACCGGGGCATCGTGTGGACGCGGGCCGCCTTCCAGCCCGGTCTCCTCCCCCTCTTCTCCTACGAGGGCGCCGGACTCGCCGCCATCGAGATGGAGCTGAGCGCGCTGCTGGTGACGGCCTCGCTGCGTGGACTGGTCGCGGGCGGAGTGGTCGTGATCGACGGGGCGAACGCCGACGAACTCGTCGACGAAACCGCCACCGGCGGCTACAACCCGCACCGGGAGATCGTGGCGGAGGGCGTCGAACGCGGCGCTGTGGTGTCGCTGGAGGCGCTGCGCCTGCTGGCGGAGAACGACGCCGTGGCCGGCGCCGGGGACGGGGAGCACGGCGCATGAGCGAGCGGATCGACCTGCTGGTGCACGGCGGTGACGTGCTCACCGTCGACGAGGCCGGAACCGTCGTACCGGGCGGGGCGGTTGCCGTCCTGGACGGCGAGATCGTCACCGTCGGCCCCACCGAGGAACTGACAACCCGGTTCACACCCGACGAGTCCCTTGACGCCGCGAACTGCCTCGTCCTCCCCGGCCTGGTCAACACGCACACCCATCTCGCGATGACGCTGCTTCGCGGCCGGGCCGACGACGTGACCCTCCAGGGCTTCCTGGAACGCGTGCTGAAGTGGGAGGCCCAACTGCTCTCGCCGGAGAACGTGGCGGCGGCGGTCCGGGTAGCGGTCGCCGAGAGCGTACGGGCCGGGGTGACCTCCGCGCTCGACATGTACTGGTTCCACGAGGCGGCCGAACAGGCGGCGCGCGAGGCGGGCTGGCGGCTGCACACCGGCCCCACCTTCATGGACGTACCGGAACCGCCCGACGGCATCGCCTACGAGGAGCGGCTGGCGTGGGCCCGGCAGGACCTTGCCGCCCGTGGCACCCCGCGGCCCGGCCACCGTCCGATCCTCTTCGCGCACTCCACCTACACCCTCTCCCCCGAGCAGCTCGTCGAGATCGCCGCCCTGGCACGGGAGTTCGGTGCCCTGCTGCACATCCACGCCGCCGAGAACGCGACCGAGGTCGCCACGGTCGAGGTGCGGTACGGCAAGCGCCCGGTGGAACTGCTCGACTCGCTCGGGCTGCTCGGCCCCGACCTGCTGCTGGCCCACGCCGTGGACCTGACCGGCCCGGAGATCGCGGCGCTGGCCCGCACCGGCACCGCCGTCGCCCACTGTCCCGTCTCGAACCTGAAGCTCGGCTGCGGTATCGCGCCCGTGCCGCAGCTGCTCAGCGCGGGCGTGACGGTCGGCCTGGGCACCGACGGAGCCGTCAGCTCGAACACCCTGGACGTACTGGGCGCGGTCCGGCAGGCGGCCCTGGTGCACAAGGCGGGCGGTGACCCCACGGCAGTCGGCGCCGAACAGGCCGTACGCATGGCGACGATCGAGGGCGCGAGGGCGCTGGGCCTGGGCGACCGGCTGGGCTCACTGGAGGCGGGCAAGCGCGCCGACCTGATCGTGCTCGACCTCGGCGCACCGCACCTGCGGCCCCGGCACGACCCCTGGTCGACGCTCGCGTACGCGGCGCACTCGGCGGACGTCCGGGACACCGTCGTGGACGGCAGGGTCCTGATGCGGAACCGGACCCTCACCACCCTTGACGAGGCCGCCGCGCTCGCCGGCCTGGAAGCGCTGGCCTGACATCCGCGCGGGAGGCCGGCCCGACATCCGTACGGACTGCCGGGCCGCCACCCGAACGCGCTGCCGAACCAGCAGCGCGCGGGTACCGTTCCAGCCACCCCTGGGGCACCCTCGTACGGGCTGACATCGCATTTTGCGTGCCGTTCAGCCCACTGAACCCCCATAATGGCCTGAGACATCGGATGTCTGAACGACAGGGAGGCCCGCCATGGCAGTCACCGACGAGGCGATCGAGAAGATCAAGGGAATGATCGTCTCCGGGTCTCTGCGCCCCGGCGACCGACTGCCCAAGGAGAGCGAGCTGGCCGCCGAACTGGGGCTGTCCCGCAACTCCCTGCGGGAGGCGGTGCGTGCCCTGTCGCTCATCCGGATCCTCGACGTACGGCAGGGCGACGGCACCTACGTCACCAGCCTGGATCCCCAACTCCTGCTCGAAGCACTGAGCTTCGTCGTCGACTTCCATCGCGACGACACCGTCCTGGAGTTCCTGGCGGTACGCCGCATCCTGGAACCGGCCGCCACCGCGATGGCGGCGTCACGCATCAGCGAGCAGCAGCTGGACGCGCTGTCCGCCCAGTTGGAGCGGCTCGGCGGCGAGCCGTCGGTGGAGGAACTGGTCGCCGCCGACCTGGAGTTCCACCGGGGGATCGTGCAGAGCTCCGGCAACTCGGTGCTCTGTTCCCTCCTCGACGGTCTGTCCGGGCCCACCACCCGGGCGAGGATCTGGCGCGGTCTGACCCAGGAGGACGCGGTCAGCCGCACCCTGCACGAGCACCGGGCGATCCTGGGCGCACTGCGCGACCGGGACGCGGAGGCGGCGCGGTCGTGGGCGACGGTGCACATCGCGAGCGTGGAGCAGTGGCTGAGGTCGACCCTCTAGCCGTACCGGAATCCGTCGGGGAGTCCCCAGGGGAAATCCGGTAGGGGATCCGGATCACGGTCCCTGTCTGAGCCTCAGGACCGGCACCCCGACCGCTCGGATGAATGCGGGGGTGGTGAGGGGTGGCTCACGGATGGTGTTTCGGGGGGTCTATCGGGGCAGTGATCCGTTCACTCCCCCGTGCAAGGGGGCTGCGAGCGCCCCCGCCGCACGCCGTAAGGTTGGGTGGTCAAGCGAGGGCACGTCGGAAGGAGGCGCTGGGTGATCGAGCTGGAGGGGGTTCCCGAGCTGATCGACCCAGTCATGGTGGCCGCGTTCGAGGGTTGGAACGACGCCGGCGACGCAGCTTCCAGCGCGGTCGCGCATCTGGACCGGGAGTGGAAGGGCGAGGTGTTCGCGGCGCTCGACGCCGAGGACTACTACGACTTCCAGGTCAACCGCCCCACCGTGTGGCTGGACAACGGCGTCCGCAAGATCACCTGGCCGACGACCAGGCTGTCCGTGGTCAGGGTCGGCGGCGACAAGCCCCGTGACCTCGTGCTGGTCCGGGGTATCGAGCCGTCGATGCGCTGGCGCTCGTTCTGCAACGAGCTGCTGGGCTTCGCGCACGAATTGGGCGTGGAACTGGTGGTGGTCCTGGGCGCCCTGCTCGGCGACACTCCGCACACCCGTCCGGTTCCGGTCAGCGGGGTCACGTCCGACGCGGATCTGGCCCAGCGGATGGACCTGGAGGAGACCAAGTACGAGGGCCCCACGGGCATCGTCGGCATCCTCCAGGAGGCGTGCACACACGCGGGCGTACCGGCGGTCTCGCTGTGGGCGGCGGTCCCGCACTACGTGTCGCAGCCGCCCAACCCGAAGGCGACGCTGGCCCTCCTGAACCGGCTGGAGGACCTGATCGACATCCGCATCCCGCTGGGCGAGCTGCCCGAGGACGCGCGTGCCTGGCAGGTCGGCGTGGACCAGCTGGCCGCCGAGGACAGCGAGGTCGCGGAGTACGTGCAGACGCTGGAGGAGGCCCGGGACACCGCCGAGCTGCCCGAGGCGACGGGCGAGGCCATCGCCCGCGAGTTCGAACGCTATCTGCGCCGCCGTGACGGTACCGGCCCGGCGGGCCCCGGCCCGTCCCCCGGCGGCCACGCCACCGCGGACGGCACGGACAGCGCGTCGTACCTCCGGGACAACCCGACGCCCCGCCCGAAGCCACAGCCGCCGAAGCCGCCCCAGCTGCCGAGCACGGACGACGAGGACTCCCCGGAGGACTGAGCGGTCAGGTCCGGACACGGGGAAGGGCAGGTGCGCACCACGCGCACCTGCCCTTCCCCGTACGTCATGTCACGTCCCGGCGCCGGTCAGCGCTCCACCGCGACCACGGCGTACGTCGTCCCGGGCGTCGGCGTCGTCGAGAACCGGGCGTTGGGCAGATACAGCCGGTCCCGGTACGCGGCCACGGTGGTCGGCACATCGAAGTCCGGGTCGGTGATGCGGCGTTGGAAGACCCCGCTGCTCCCGTCCTTCGACAGCGTGAACACGTCGATCGCGTTCTGCCGGTTCTGTACGACGTAGAGCGTGCGCCCGAGGAGCAGCAGGCCGTCGCCGTTGGTGAGCGGGGCCGCGTCCCCGAGGCCGACGAGCCTGGTGACCCCGGTGCGCGGGTCGACCCGGTGCAGTCCGCCGACCCCGGACTGGACGACGAGCAGCGCCTTTCCGTCGGGCGTGGCGGTGATGCCGTTGGCGTTGACGACCTCGCCGGGCACCTGGCTCCAGTCGCCGCTCAGGGTGATCCGTACGACATCGCCGGCGCCCGGCAGCGCACCGCCCCGGCCGAGCGGGAGGACGTAGAGCGCCGGCTGGAAGGAGTCGGTGAAGATCGCCGCGCGCGGGGTCAGGAACACGTCGTTGACGAAGGTGGGGGTCGCCGTGGTGAGCGCGTACGAGGCGAGGACGGCACCGGTACGGGTGTCCACGACCCGGGCGCCCTGGGCGCGGGCGGCGACGAACAGGCGTCCCCGGCCGTCGAGTTTGAGCCCGACGGCCGGGGTGCCGGGCCCGGTGGAGATGATCTCGCCGGCGCCGGTGCGCAGGTCGGCGCGGTAGATCGAGCCGTCGCCGAGCGAGCCCAGGTAGGCGTAGGGGCCGGAGCCGGTGGCTATGCCTTCGGGACGGAATCCATTGGGAAGAGGTATCAGGGTCGGCAGGGTCTTCGGTGAGGCGGCGGCCGGTGAGACCGTCAGGGCGGCGGAGACGGTGGCGGCGCCCGCCACGAGGAGTCCGCGGCGGCTGACATGACGTGCGAAGGAACCGTGTGTGGGTGCCACGGGGTTTCCTTCCAGGAAGGGACCGGCAGTTGGCCGGTCCTACGGGTCAACTGACCCTGACACCACATCACATGTCGACTCGCGCCACAGCCTCCCCGGGAGAGTCGACAGCACCTCGACAGCTGTGGGCGGCTCAGGTCCGGGGGCGGGGTGTGCTCCGCACCGGACGAACCACTGAGCGGCTGATTGGCTGAACCACTGAGCCACCGAGGTTCCTGTCCGGCCGCAGGCCCACGCACAGGGGCGCCGGGCGGCTGAACCCGCCCGGCGCCCCACCTGTGCACGGTCGCCGTTACAGCGCCACACCCAGCAGAGCGTCCACGGCACGGGACGCGACGCCGGGGGCGCCCTCGTCCGTACCGCCCCGCTCCGTCTGGAGGGCCGCCCAGCGGTCCACGGCGGCCAGTGCGGCCGGGGCGTCCAGGTCGTTGGCGAGGGCTTCGCGCAGCTCCTCGACGAGCGCGTCGGCGGACGGCCCGTCGGGCCGGGACACGGCCGCGCGCCAGCGCCCGAGCCGGGCGACGGCGTCGGCGAGCACCTGGTCGGTCCACTCCCAGTTGTCCCGGTAGTGGTGGGCGAGCAGGGCGAGCCGTATGGCGGCCGGGTCGACGCCTGCGCGGCGCAGCGCGGACACGAAGACGAGGTTGCCCTTGGACTTCGACATCTTCTCGCCGTCGAGCGCGACCATGCCGGCGTGGACGTACGCCTTGGCCATGGGGAACTCGCCGGTCAGTACCTGGGCGTGCGAGGCGCCCATCTCGTGGTGCGGGAAGACGAGGTCGGAGCCGCCGCCCTGCACGTCGAAGCCCATGCCGAGGTGGTCGAGGGCGATGGCGACACACTCGATGTGCCAGCCGGGGCGACCGCGGCCCAGTGAACCGCCGTCCCAGCTCGGTTCGCCCTCCCGGGCGGCCATCCACAGCATCGGGTCGAGCGGGTTCTTCTTGCCCGCCCGGTCGGGGTCACCGCCGCGCTCGGCGGACAGCAGGCGCATGGCGGCGGCGTCCAGGTGGGACACCTTGCCGAAGTTCGGGTCGGCCTCGACGGAGAAGTAGACGTCCCCTTCGAGCTCGTAGGCGGCGCCCGCGTCCCGCAGCCGCTCGACGAGCGGGACGATGCCGGGTATCGCCTCGACGGCGCCGATGTAGTGCTTCGGGGGCAGCATCCGCAGGGCTGTCATGTCCTCCCGGAAGAGCGCGGTCTCCTTCTCGGCGAGCCCCACCCAGTCGATCCCGTCACGCACGGCCCGCTCCAGCAGCGGGTCGTCGACGTCGGTGACGTTCTGGACGTAGTGAACCTGCCGCTTGGTGTCGAGCCACACGCGTTGCACGAGGTCGAACGCGTTGTAGGTCGCCGCGTGACCCATGTGGGTCGCGTCGTACGGGGTGATGCCGCAGACGTAGATACGGGCGACGGGACCGGGGTCGAGGGTCACCAGGGCACCGGTCGCGGTGTCGTGGATCCTCAGGTCGCGGCCCTGACCAGTCAGGGCGGGGACCTCGGAAGCGGGCCAGGCATGCATGTCATGAGCGTAACCGGACGGATGTTCCGTATACGAGCCGGACCGGGTCCGGATGGCCGGGAAGAGGGTCTTGTGAGATTCCTCCCCATGTGCAGACAGGGCCACGGGACGCCCGCGGCGACCCTCCGCGCACCCTTACACGGGCGGCCACGGGATCGCCGGCCACTCCCCGCTGGGCTCCGGATGCTTCCCGGACTCCAGCAGCGCGTCCACACGCAGGCGCGTGGCCTCCACCTCGTCGCCGGTGACCAGCTCCGCCAGCCGCACGGCCAGCGCTCCGCCCTCGCCCAGGGCGCCCTTCAGCCCGGTCAGGACGTCGACCGCCTCCGGCGTCAGGGGCTCCCCGGCCCACCCCCACAACAACGTCCGCAACTTGTTCTCGGCGTTGAAGGTGACCCCGTGGTCGATCCCGTACAGCCGCCCCCCGTCGGCCGGCAGCAGATGCCCGCCCTTGCGGTCCGCGTTGTTGATCACGGCGTCGAGGACGGCCAGCCGCCGCAGCCGTTCGTCGTCGGCGTGCACGAGCAGCGCCGTCCTTCCCTCGCCCACCTCGGCGAAGGCGATCGCCTTCCACCCGGGCCCGGGTTCCTCACCGTCGACGAGCGCGAGCAGCCGGCCGCCGTCGTCCGACTCCGGCTCCGCCTCGATCCACAGCTGGCACATCCCCTCGCCGTACGGCCCGTCGCGCAGCACGGTCGGCGGTACGAGCCCCCAGCCGGTCGCCTCGGAGACCTCGAACGCCGCCAGCTCGCGCTCGGCCAGGGTCCCGTCGGGGAAGTCCCACAGGGGCCGCTCACCGGCCACCGGTTTGTAGATGCAGGCGGCCTCCTGCCCCTCGTACGAGACCGTGCAGTACAGCGCCGCGTTCGACGCCTCGCTGATCCGCCCGCGTACGGTCAGTTCACCCTCGGCGAGCAGTTCGGCAAGTTGTTCGGCGGGCGTGCGGGTGGCCGTCACGCTCCGCGGCGGTATCCGTTCTGGCGCGGACATACGTGTCCTTCCGGGTCGAGCGGGAGGCTGCACAGGGGGCACGGCGGCCGGCCGGCGTTGACGACGTCGAGGGCGCGCCTGGCGAAGGCGCGGGCCTGCGCGCCGGTGAGCCGGACGCGCAGCATAGGGGGGCCGTTCTCCTCGTCCTGGAGGAGCCGCTCCTCGGCCTCGACGAGGTCCTCCTCGGACTCTGCGTCCAGTTCCACCAGTGCCTGCGCCTCGACGATCATGCGCTGCTCGTCGCCGTCCCAGGCGAGCGCCATGGTGCCGACCCGGAACTCCTCCTCGACAGGGGTGTCGAGGGGGCGGGTGTCGGACACC
Source organism: Streptomyces sp. NBC_01451 (assembly GCF_036227485.1). Classification (NCBI taxonomy): domain Bacteria; kingdom Bacillati; phylum Actinomycetota; class Actinomycetes; order Kitasatosporales; family Streptomycetaceae; genus Streptomyces; species Streptomyces sp. NBC_01451. The sequence continues at coordinate 7,937,938 of NZ_CP109479.1, read as the reverse complement.
TCGGTGGGAGCGACGGCCGGGACGGCGGCGTTGCCCCCGCTACGGCGTACGACCTCGTCGAGCAGTTCGTCCATGCGTTCGGCGAGCGCGGCGACCTGGGTCTTCTCCAGGGCCACACTGGTCACCCGGGGGCCGGCGGTGGCCTGGAGGAAGAACGTACGGCGCCCGGGCAGTCCGACCGTGCCGGCCACGAAACGGTCCGGCGGGTCGTAGAGGAACACCTGACGGGACACGTCCTGTCTCCATTGAATCGAATGATTTGAATCGAATGATTTTCGGCGTCCGCGGCGCTACCGCGACCGCTTCACCCTACTGCGGCCGACGATCACGGTGCGCCCGCACCACCCCCGACCGCGGCTTCCTCGCCCGGGGCTTCCTCGCGCGGCACCAGGGAGGCGAAGTCGCCGGTGTCCCCGAGACGGACGAGAAACGGCCTGAGGCGGGTGTAACGGATCGCGGTGATGGAACACGGTTCTACGGACACCCGTTGAAAGAGGTCGAGATGAAGCCCGAGCGCGTCCGCGACGAGGGACTTGATGATGTCGCCGTGCGAGCACATGAGGTAGACGGCGTCGGCGCCGTGATCGGCCTCCACGCGCGCGTTCCACTCACGTACGGCTTCGGCCGCGCGTGTCTGCATGGCCCGCATGGACTCGCCGCCGGGGAAGGCGGCGGCCGTCGGATGGGCCTGGACGACCTGCATCAGGGGTTCGTCCGTCAGCTCGGCGAGCTTGCGCCCGGACCAGTCCCCGTAGTCGCACTCCGAGATCCGCTCCTCGGTGTGCGGGCGCAGTTCCGGCCTGGCTCCGAGAAGGGGCCGGACCGTCTCCTGGCAGCGCTGGAGCGGGCTGGTGACGATCTCGGAGATCGGCAGCTCGGCGAGGCGCCCGGGCAGCGCGGCGGCCTGCGCGACGCCCCGCTCGTCGAGGGCGACGCCGGGTGTGCGGCCGGCGAGCACTCCAGAGGTGTTGGCGGTGGAACGTCCGTGCCGGACGAGGATCAGCGTGGGCATGCCGCCCAGGGTAGGCGCAGGGCACCCGGAGCGAGGCCGGGGTGCTTTTCCGGCCGGGCGGCGGGAGAATGCGCATCGTGATCGTCGACTGCGCCATCTACCGTGACGGACGCCGGACCGAGAAGCCCGCGGACTTCTCCGACGCCCTCGACGAGTGCCGCGCGGACGACGTCGGGGACTCGTTCGTCTGGGTCGGCCTGCACGAGCCCACCGAGAAGGAGTTCGAGCAGGTCACGCGGGAGTTCGGACTGCACCCCCTGGCCGTCGAGGACGCCCTCAAGGCGCATCAGCGGCCGAAGTTGGAGGTGTACGACGACTCGCTGTTCATGGTGCTCAAACCGGTCGGGTACGAGCCGAACGCCGACATCGTCTCCTCCGGCGAGATCATGGTCTTCATCGGCGACTCCTTCGTGGTGACCGTGCGGCACGGCGAGGAGGCGCCCCTCGCGGCCGTACGGCACCGGCTGGAGGCGGAGCCGGAGATGCTGCGCCACGGCCCCACGGCGGTGCTCTACACGATCGCCGACGCCGTCGTCGACCACTACGTGGAAGTGGCGGACGAGCTGGGCACCGACCTGGAGGAGCTGGAGGCGGAGGTGTTCTCACCGTCCGACGGGGGCTCGCGCCACACGGCGTCGCGCATCTACACCTTCAAACGGCAGATCCTGGAGTTCCGCCGCGCCACCGGCCCGCTGGCGGCACCACTCGGCAGACTCTCGGGCACGGGCCTCTTCGGCACCCGCGTGCCCTTCGTCCACGAGAAGGCCGAGCCCTTCTTCCGGGACGTCAGCGACCACCTCACGCGCGTGAACGAGTCCGTGGAGGGCCTGGACCGGCTGGTCTCCGACGTCCTGTCGGCCCACCTCGCGCAGATGAGCGTCCGGCAGAACGACGACATGCGGAAGATCTCCGCGTTCGCCGCCATGGCGGCCTTTCCCACGATGGTCGCGGGGATCTACGGCATGAACTTCGACCACATGCCGGAACTCCGCTGGGTGTGGTCCTACCCGGCGCTGATCGCGGCGATGGCCGTGGTGGAGGTCCTGCTGTACCGGATGTTCAAACGCCGGGGCTGGCTGTAGCACGGCCACCGTCCTGCCGCGGTGCCGTACTGCCGCGGTGCCGTGCCTCCCTCGGGCGGCACGGCTCAGGCGAACTCGGGTGACATGGGCGCCGGACCGCCCAGCGCGTCGCGCCGCTCGGGCATCCGCAGGGAGACCATGCGGCGCCAGCCGACGGCGCGCTCGTAGACGTACACCGCGTGGATGCCCGCCGCGAGGAGCGCCGCCTTGGGCCTCGGCCAGCCCAGGACGCGCCCCATGTGGGCCATGACCGCGAGGCTGACGTCCCGGTAGACAAGGATCTCGGCGAGCGCGCACTCGCGCAGCGTCCGCTGGATGGCACGGCCATGGCCGGCCGCCGCGAGGCGCAGGAGTTCCTCGTGGCAGTAGGCGAGGTGGTTGTCCTCGTCGCGGGAGATCATCCGCACCGCGCGGCCGAGGTCGGGGTGGTCGCCGAAATGCCTGCGCAGCAGTTCCATCTCCTCGGAGGCGCGCTGCTCGGTGACGCGGCTGTGGGAGAGGTAGGTGACGATGTCCCGCACGGTCAGCGGTTCGTCGCTCCTGAGCTTCTCGTGCGGGAGACCGATGCCCCGCCGTTCCAGCAGCATCGTGTAGTCGGTGTCGGCCGGGACGTCGACGGGCTGGAGGCCGCGCTTCTTCATGAGGGCGTTGAAGATCCGCCCGTGCTTGTCCTCGTCCGCGCCGTGGCGGCTGATCCTGGGCGCGAGCGCGCGTTCGCTCGCCGGGACGAGCGCGGCGATCCGGGCGTTCTCCCAGCCGCCCTGGGACTCCCCGCCGGCCGCGATGGAGCAGAAGAGGCGGAAGGAATCGTCGTTGTCGAGGATCTCCTGGAACAGGCTCCGGGCCGAAAGCATCAGAGGCACCTCTCGCAGATCTGCGGCGTTCCGCGAAGAACGTGGAAGAACGCGGAAGAACGTGTCGGACACCGAGTCAAATGCGGTGCCGGGGACACTGCAACAGCTGCGCCGTGCAACTCCGCCGAAAGAAGGACCAGCAGCTGCGCTTCAGGACGTAAGTACGAGTGTCCGCAGGCCGTGGGAGCCGTAACCGCCGCGTCCGCGACGCGTTGTGCTCCGTGACGGCCGTGGCGGGGAAGACCCCCGAGCCCCCACCACGGCCGCGGAACTTCTCCGCCTCTGCCGGCTGCGTCCCCTACGCGAGTCCGGCGCGCTCCAGGGCGTCGGTGCCCGCCCGGAGCGAGGCGAGCCGCTCGTCCAGCGTGAAGCCGGCCGGGGCGAGGGTGAGCGTGGTGACACCGGCCGCGGCGTAGGCCCGCATCCGGTCGGCGATCCGGTCCACCGAGCCGAGCAGCGTCGTCTGGTCGATCAGGTCGTGCGGAATGGCCGCCGCGGCGCCCTCCTTGTCGCCGGACAGGTACTTGTCCTGGATCTCGGCGGCTTCCTTCTCGTACCCCATGCGCTGGGCGAGCTGGTTGTAGAAGTTCTGCTTACGGCTGCCCATGCCGCCCACGTACAGGGCGGTGTACGGCCGGAAGGTGTCGGCGAGTGTCGCCACGTCCTTGTCGTCGCCGACGGCGAGCGGCAGCGTCGGGCAGACGTCGAACCCTTCGAGGGTCTTGCCGGCCTTCTCACGCCCCGCGCGCAGGTACTGGATGGCGGTGTCCTCGATGTGCGCGGCGGACGGGAAGATGAGCAGCGCGCCGTCGGCGATCTCGCCGGTCTGTTCGAGGTTCTTGGGGCCGATCGCGGCGATGTAGAGCGGGATGTGCTCGCGCTCGGGGTGCACGGTCAGCTTGATGGGCTTGCCGGGGCCGCCGGGCAGCGGCAGCGTCCAGTGCTCACCGTCGTGGGAGAGCCGCTCACGGCTCATCGCCTTGCGTACGATCTCCACGTACTCGCGGGTCCGGGAGAGCGGCTTGTCGAACTTGACGCCGTACCAGCCCTCGGAGACCTGCGGCCCGGAGACACCGAGACCGAGCCGGAACCGCCCGCCGGAGAGCGAGTCCAGTGTCGCGGCGGTCATCGCGGTCATCGCGGGCTGGCGGGCCGGAATCTGGAAGATGGCCGAGCCGACGTCGATGCGCTCCGTCTGGGCGGCGACCCAGGTCAGCACGGTGGCCGCGTCCGAACCGTAGGCCTCGGCGGCCCAGCAGACGGCGTATCCGAGGCGGTCGGCCTCCTGCGCGACGGCCAGATTGTCCGCGTCCATTCCGGCGCCCCAGTAGCCGAGGTTGATCCCGAGCTGCATGGCCGATTCCCCTTACCGATCAGTAACGTCCCTTGTACGACCGACACTAGCGCGTCAGCCCCCGGCGGCGATGGGGCGTGGATCTCGCCGCCCCGGAGTTTGGGACCCTGGGTGCCGTGCCCCCAGCCCCCTCTGGTCGCGCTGGACAAGGCCCGTTCAGGGCCGTAGCGGGGGTCCGGGGGCGGCATCCCCCGGGGATGGGACGGACAGGGGCGGCGGGGGCGGGGAAACCGTTGTCCACAGGCAACCCACTTGGTGAGTTCTGGCCAGTAATCTCGGCGTTCATGGAGCAGAGGCATCTCGGCCGTACCGGCCTGCGCGTGTCCCGGATCGGACTCGGCACCCTGACATGGGGTCGGGACACCGACGAGCATGACGCCGCGGCCCTGTTGAAGGCGTTCTGGGAAGCGGGCGGAACCCTCGTCGACACCGCGGACGTGTACGGCGACGGAGAGGCCGAGTATCTGCTCGGGCAGCTCATGGAAGGGCTCGTGCCGCGCCGCGACCTGGTCATCTCGACCAAGGCGGGCAGCGTCCCCGACCCCGACCGCCGCGTCGACGGCTCCCGCGGCCACCTCCTCTCCGCCCTCGACGCCTCCCTCACCCGCCTCGGCACGGACTACGTCGACGTCTGGCACATCCACGCCTACGACCCCGACACCCCCCTTGAGGAGACCCTCCAGGCCCTCGACCTCGCCGTCAGCAGCGGACGCGCCCGATACGCCGGCGTCTCCAACTTCTGCGGCTGGCAGCTCGCCAAGGCGGCGACCTGGCAGCTCGCGGCACCGGGCATACGTACGCGGCTGTCCAGCACGCAGTTGGAGTACTCGCTGCTCCAGCGCGGCATAGAACGCGAGGTGCTGCCCGCCGCACTCGACCTGGGCGTCGGACTGCTGCCCTCCTCGCCGCTCGGCCGCGGCGTCCTCACCGGCAAGTACCGCAACTCGACCCCGGCGGACTCCCGGGGCGCCTCTGAGCATCTGGCGCCCTTCGTCGCGCCGTATCTCGACGACACGGCGAGCCGCATCGTGGACGCGGTACAGACGGCGGCGGACGGACTGGCGGTGACGCCTCTGCAGGTGGCGCTCGCCTGGATCCGTGACCGGCCCGGTGTGGCCGCCCCCATCGTCGGCGCGCGCAACGCGCAGCAGCTCACGGCCGCGTTGTCAGTGGAGACCCTTAGTCTTCCTGACGAGATCTGCCGGGCGCTCGACGACGTGTCGGCGCCTGTGCACCGCTATCCCGATCACGACTGGAGCACGCTGTGACCACGGAGCCCGACACCACGGAGGAAGCCGAGCCGGGGACCCCGGGCGCCCCCGAGGAGGCCGCCCAGGACCTGGCGGACGCTCCGTCGGCCGAGACCGCCGGATCCGCCGACACCGGCGGTGTCGTCTCCGCGCAGTTGTCCGAGGCCGAGGCCGAGCTGGCCGCGCAGCGGGAACTCCGGGAGAAGATCGAGCGGCGCAAGGCCGAGAAACAGGGTCCGATCGCGAGCGGCACCAAGCTCAGCGGCACGGCCGCCGACCTGATGGCGGCCGTCCGGGCCGTGGAGAGCGGGGAGAAGCCCGCGGCGGCCATCGCCTTCCGCGCACCGGAGTCCCGGCCGGCGTCCGGGTCCGGGGCCCCTGCCGCACGCCCCTCGGTCTCCCCCTCCCCCTCCGTCGCCTCCTCCTCGGCCGTTCCCGCGCGGCAACCCCGGCCCGCGGCGCCCGTCGTCGGCGACACCGCGGGGGTGTTCTCGCCGGAGGCCGTAGAGGCCGTGCGGGGCGTACTGACCGAAGGGACCGCTCCCGACACCCTCGCGCCACAGGTCGTCTCGGCACTGGGTGACGGAGCGGACGGACAACTGCGCACGGATCCCTGGCAGTTGCTCCGGGTCGCCGGGGTGCGCCCCGAGCAGGCCGACGGGTTCGCGCGGGCGTTGCTCGGCGCCGGGTGCGGTCCGGACGACGAGCGGCGGGGCCGGGCGCTCACGGTGTGGCTGCTGGAGCAGGCGGCCCTGGCCGGACACACGGTGCTGGACGCCTCCGCCCTCACCGCCGCACTCGTCCAGCGCGGCGTGCCCGACCCGGACGCCGCCGTGCAGAGCGCGGTCGCGGAGGGCGAGGCCCTGGAGTTCCAGGACGCGGTCGAGGAGGCCGCCGGGCCCGCTGCGGACCGGCAGAACACCGTGGACGACACCGACGGCGAGGACGGAGAGGACGGCGGAGCCGCCGAACGCCCTGTCCGCGTGCTCATCGGGCTGGAGCGGTACGCGCTCGCCGAGGAGAGCCTTGCCGACGGACTCGCCCGGATCGTCAACTCGCTGCCCAAGGAGGGGTCCGAGGACTGGGAGTCGTCGGCCGGAGCGGCGGGCTCCGGTTCCGCGGCCGAGCTGATCCGTGCCGTCGCCGGGCACGGGCTCGTGCTGCACACCGGCGGGGACGCGGCGCGTGCCGAACCGGCCGCTCTCGTCGCCGCGGCCCGTTCGCTGGGCCTGCGGGTCTGTGCGGCGGCCCACACGCCGGACGGGCGCCGCCGTTTCGCGGCACTTCTCACGCCCGAGAACGCCTCCGACGCGGTCCCGGAGTGGGGGCCGGAGTCCGTCGTCACCGTCGCGGGGCTGCTGGCCGGGGCCGAGGGGCCCGGGCGGGACGCCGAGGGGGCGTTCGAAGTCGATCTGCTGGTCGTGCTGGACGCGCCGCAGCTCGACGTGGAGAGCGCGGCAATGGTCGTGGAGTCGCTGCCCGACGGTGCCAGGCTGGTGCTGAGCGGTGATCCGGCGGTGCTGTGGTCAGCCGGGCCTGGGCGGGTCTTCGCCGACCTGCTCGCCGCACGCGCGTGCCCGCACATCGTCTCTCGCACGCCGGATCCCGGCCCGATCGGCGAACTCGTCTCGGGCGTCTCCGTCGGTGAGCTCACCCAGGTCGAGGCGCCGGGCAAGGAGGTCGTGATCGTCCCCGTGCGGAACGCGGGCGAGGCGGTGCACCGGACCGTGCAGCTCGTCGCGGACTCGGTGCCCAGGGCGCTCGGTGTCCCGCCGGAGCAGACCCAGGTGATCACACCGGGGCATGGCGGCGCGGTGGGCACGCGCGCGCTCAACTCCGCCCTCAAGGAGCGGCTGAACCCCGGCCCGGGCCGCTTCGGCGGCTTCGACCCGGGCGACCGGATCGCCTACTCCCCCGCGCCGGGACGGACGGTACCCGGGCAGGTCGTCAAGGCCGACGCGGACGGGCTGCACCTGGAATGCGGCGGCGCCCCCGTCGTCGTACCGAAGGAGCGGGTCGAGCTGAGCGTGCGGCACGGGTGGGCGATCACCGCGCACCAGGCGGTCGGGCTGCACTGGCCGGCCACCGTCGTGGTGCTGCCAGGGGACGCGGCTCCGGCACTGACCCGCCCCTGGGTCTACACGGCCTTCGGCCGCGCGGAGCGTCACCTCTCCGTGGTGCACGGCGTGGACCAGGCCCTGGCCCGCGCGGTCGCGGAGGTCCCGGCGAAGGCCCGTACGACGCGGCTGCCGGGACTGCTCCGGGCCCAGGTACCGTCTGCCGCCTGAGCAGGCGGCCGGACCAGGACGGACGAGAGCGGCTGCCGGGGGAAGTACTGCCTCCCCCGACAGCCGCTCTCGGGACATCCGATCGCCGATCGCTGATCGCCGGTCGCCGGTCGCCGGTCGCCGGTCGCCGGTCGTCAGCCTGCTAGCGCAGGCGATCGGCGTCCAGTGGTTCCAGGTCCTCGTCCTCGTCCAGACCCGCTGCCACCAGGTCGGGATCGAGTTCGTCCTCCAGCAGGTCGTCGTCCTCGATGACGTCGTCGGCGTCGTCGTCGAAGACCGCGCTGACGTCGAAACGGCAGACCACCCGCTCCGCGTCGACCTGGTCGAAGGGGGCCTCCAGCCACTCGCCGGGGTCGGCCGGCTCGTCCGCGGCCGTCACCCACAACGTGGAGTCGGCCTCCTCAAGGCCGAACTCCTTGTGCCGGGAGGCGATCTCGTCCGGCTCGAACTCGCCGAACAGGATCCCGAGCGCCCCGTGCACCGTCCCCGAGGCCTCGGCGCCCGTGCCGTCGTCGTCCACGGCCTCCACCCGCTGCGCCTGCGCCAGCAGCCGTTGCGGCTCCACCACGGCGTAGTCGCGGCGGATGAGCACACTCAGCGCGTTCGGCTCCTCAGGGCCCGCGTACGGCGGCAGTGCGTCGTCCGTACCCGGGATCTCGAAGGGGGTGACCTCGTCATATCGGTCGTAGAGCAGCTCGTCGTACACCTCGGCGGCAGCGGCCAGCTGGTTGAACGCCTCATAGACATCGGGGTCGTCCTCCCCCGACCGGCGTTCGACCGCCGCCAGGTGGCGGTCGAGCGCGGTCTTGACCGCCTCGGCGGCGGCGCGTACCTCGGCAGCGGTGGGCTGCGCAGCATCAGACATAGAGCAGACGCTATCCGTACCGGGCCTCTGCCCGCACAATAGATGCGATGCCGGAATACGAATTTGTCGACGTGTACGTACCACGCGGGGTCACCCGCAAGGAGGCCACACGTCTGCTCACCGACCATGCCGAGTACGGACACTGGGAGTTGGACCGCCTGAGCCTGCTGCGTGACGGCAGCCGCAGGGTCCGGTTGCGCCGGCGGATCATCCGCCAGGTGCGGGCCACGTGGTGAGATGACGCCGCGAAAACGGAGCGGGCCCCGCGTCTGCGGGGCCCGCTCCGTTCAGTACGCCGCCGGGTGACCGTGCGGCGCGTTCATCCCGTTCGTACGGAATTTTGGCATTATCGGATTTCCGTACGGGTCTACGCCGAGGGGCGTGACTTGCGGTAGAGCACGGTGCCCGCGAGCAGCATGCCCGCGCCCACCGGCAGGGCGACGCCCAGCGGCAGGTCACCGCCGGTGTGCGCGAGCTGCGCCGCGGCCCGGGGCTGCGGAACGGCCGGTCCACCGCTCTGGTCGACGTACGAGGGGCCGGCCGGAGGCGTCACACCGTGCGAGGTGCTGGGCGGTGCGAGCGGCGACGCCGGCCTGGCGGGAGGGGCCGGCTGGGCCGGGGTTCCCGGGTGGTGCGGGGTCGCCGGATGCTCCGGGGTGCTGGGCTGCTGCGGCTTTCCCGGCGTCTGCGGCGTCCCCGGGAGGTGGGGAGTGACCGGGACCTCGGGGGTGCCCGGGGTTCCCGGCTGCGCGGGGCCACCCGGCAGCTGGGGGCTCTCCGGCTGGTGCGGCGGCTGCTGGGGCTGCTGCGGCGGGTGTCCGGGCTGCTCGGGGCCGCTCGGACCGGCCGGGGGCGGAGTCTCCTCCCCGTAGCCCGGAGGCGGGGCCTCCTCGCCGTAGCCGGGTCCGGTCTCGGGAGGCGGCGCCGGGTGGCCGCCGCCCGAGTCGTGCCCGGTGGTCGAGCAGTCGTTGCCCATCGCCGGGTTGAGCAGACCCACGACGTCGACGGTGTTGCCGCAGAGGTTCACCGGTGCGTCGACCGGGGCCTCCACCTGGTTGCCGGAACCGACACCCGGGGAGTCGGTGGCGTATCCGCCAGCGTACGCACCCTCCCAGCCGTGCCAGTCGGCCCAGTCACCGGAGCCGCCGGGGCCGCCCGGGTACCCGAAGCCACCCGGGGCGCCCGAGTCGCCGTAACCGCCGTACCCGCCCTGGCCGCCATATCCGTCGTGACCGCCGTAGCCACCGGGGGTGCCGTAGCCACCGGACGAGCCGTGCCCGCCGTAGCCGCCGTCGTCGTACCCGCCGGACGAGCCGTGCCCTCCCTGGTTGCCGTGACCTCCCTGGTTGCCGTGCTGGCCCTGGTTGCCGTGTCCGCCCGGCGAGGCGTGGACGCCGCCGCCCTTGCCGCCGCCTCCGCCGTTGGAGCACTTGTTGCCCATCGCCGGATTGAGCAGGCCGACGCCGCTCACGGTGTTGCCGCAGGCGTTGACCGGCACGCTCACCGGCGCACTCACCGTGTTGCCGGACAGCACGCCGGGTGAGTTGGAGGCGGCGCCGTTCGCACCCGAGTCCGCGTGTGCCTGGGCGCCGCCGGCGGCGGCCATCACGCCTGTCGCGGCCGCCACGGTCATCAGACCCTTGCGGGTGACCTCTCGCATTGCTGCATCCCTGCCTTCACATGATGTGTCGTGAACCTTCCGGAACGACCTGTCGGCCCCGGAGCGCAGAAAGCGTTCCGGGGCCGACAGGCTCAGACTCACTGGGAGTCAGAACCTCACGAGGTGAGGTGCAGCATCAGTTGTTGACGCAGGTGTTGCCGAAGGCGGGGTTCAGCAGCCCGATCACGGAGATCGTGTTGCCGCAGACGTTCACCGGGACGTGAACGGGAACCTGGACGACGTTGCCGGACAGGACACCCGGGGAGTGCACGGCAGCACCCTGGGCACCCGCGTCGGCGACGGCCAGGCCCGCACCCGCGAGAACCAGACCACCAGTGGCAGCCGCAGCGGCGACGATCTTCTTGATCATTATTTTCTCCTTGTTGGCAATGCGATCCCGAGTAGCGGACCGCATCACCAGTAACGAGGAGGGGGCATTAGGGCTACGACCCTATGAGCGCATTCACTCTTCTCAGTCACCCACGCACATGCGGACGATTGTTGGAGTGTCGTTCAATCAGGTAATTCCGGGCGGATTCAAGGGGGTTGGGAACCCGGGAGAACCCCCGGGAACACTGGCCCGGCGCGGGATTCAGGATGCCCCGATGAAACGGTCGAGCACACGCACCCCGAACTTCAGCGCGTCGACCGGCACCCTTTCGTCAACACCGTGGAACATGCCCGCGAAGTCCAGTTCCGGCGGCAGCTTCAGCGGCGCGAAGCCGAAGCAGCGGATGCCGAGGTCCGCGAAGGACTTGGCGTCGGTGCCCGCCGAGAGCATGTAGGGCACGGCCCGGGCGATCGGGTCCTCGGCGACCAGCGCGGTCTGCATGGCGTCCACGAGCGCCCCGTCGAAGGAGGTCTCCAGAGCCTTGTCCGCGTGCACGTCCTCGCGCTTCACGTTCGGGCCGAGGATGCGGTCCAGGTCGGCGAGGAACTCCTCCTCGTAGCCGGGCAGGTACCGGGCGTCGACGTGCGCGGTGGCCTGGCCCGGGATGACGTTGACCTTGTAGCCGGCGCCCAGCTGGGTCGGGTTGGCGGTGTTCTGCAGCGAGGCGCCGATCAGCTTGGCGATACCGCCGAGCTTGGCGAGCGTCGCGTCCATGTTCTCGGGGTCGAGCTCGGTGCCCAGCGCGTCGCCGAGTTCGTCGAGGAAGTGCCGGAGCGTCTTGGTGACCCGGACGGGGAACTTGTGCCGGCCGAGGCGTCCGACGGCCTCCGACAGCTCGGTGATCGCGTTGTCCTTGTGGATCATCGAACCGTGTCCGGCGGTGCCGTCGACGGTCAGCTTCATCCAGTGCATGCCCTTCTGGGCGGTCTCGACGAGATACAGCCGCAGGTTCTCGTTGACGGTGAAGGAGAACCCGCCGACCTCGCCGATCGCCTCCGTCACGCCCTCGAACAGGCCGGGGTGCTTGTCCACGAGGTGCCGCGCGCCCCACGTGCCGCCCGCCTCCTCGTCCGCGAGGAAGGCCAGGACGATGTCGCGCGGGGGCTTGCGGCCGGTGCGCAGCCGGTCACGGACCACCGCGAGGGTCATCGCGTCCATGTCCTTCATGTCGACCGCGCCCCGGCCCCACACGCACCCGTCCGCGATCTCGCCCGAGAACGGGTGATGGGTCCAGTCCGCCGCGTTGGCCGGTACGACGTCGGTGTGGCCGTGGATGAGCAGCGCCGGCCGGGACCGGTCCTCGCCCTCGATGCGCGCCACGGTGGAGGCACGCCCCTTGTGCGACTCGAAGATCTGCGGCTCCAGACCCACCTCGGCGAGCTTCTCGGCGACGTACTCGGCGGCCTTGCGTTCACCCGGTCCCGAGTGGTCGCCGAAGTTGCTGGTGTCGATCTGGATGAGCTCGCGACAGAGGTCCACGACCTCGTCCTCGCCGGTGACGCCCTTGGCCGTCTCTGTCCTGCCCGTCCCGCTCACGGTGCTACCTCCCACTGTTCCTGCTGGTGGTCATCCCTCATCCTCCCTCCCCGACGCGTCGCGCCCCAAGACCGGTCCGGGCCCGTCACACACCGTTCACGCGGCGACAGGGGGTGATCGGTCACCCCGGAAAGCCTGGTAATGTTTCCTTCGTCGCCACGGGGGGAACCCCGCGCGACAGACACCTTGTCCGGGTGGCGGAATGGCAGACGCGCTAGCTTGAGGTGCTAGTGCCCTTTATCGGGCGTGGGGGTTCAAGTCCCCCCTCGGACACTCGCTGAGACCCCACTTCACGTGGGGTTTTCTGCTTTTCTCCCGCTGTGCTCGGGCCTCCTCCGGCTGTCTCCGCTTTCGGGGGCTGTGGCGTGACCATGCCCGTCCGTCCCGGCATGATGGTGCTGCCCACGCCGGGCAGGGAACGCCGTGAGAGATGGAGGGCGCGTGTCACGCCAGGTACTGACGGTCTGCCCGGAGGGCACCGAGGGCTTTCGGACGATCGGAGAGGCACTGGCGAGGGCGCGCAGCGGCGCCGTGATCAGTGTGCGACCCGGGACCTACGAAGAGAACCTCGTCGTCGTCACCCGGGTCACCATCGTCGCCGAACAGGCACGCGGCACGGTGGAGATACGTCCGCGGCGTGGCAGCGTGCTCACGCTGAAGGCGGACGCGGTGATGCTCACCGACCTGGTGCTGCGCGGCCGCGACGAGGAGCTTCCCGCCGTGGACGCCGCCCGCGGGCAGGTCGCGATGGACGGCTGCGATGTCTCCGGTGCCTCCTGGGCGGCCGTACTCGCCCGTGGCGCCGGGTCGCTGGCGATGCGCGACTGCCGGGTGAGCAGCCCGGCCGGGGCCGGGGTGGTGGTCACCTCGAACGTGGACAGTTCGGTGGACTCCTGCACCATCGAGCACCTGGGTACTTCCGGGGTGGTCATCGGCGAGCGCGGCCGGGTCACGGTGCGCGGCTGCACCATCCGGGACGCCCGGGGCAACGGCGTCCTCGCCAACGGTGAGGCGCAGGGCTCCGTCGAGGAGTGCGACATATCGTCCACCGACAAGCCCTCGATCGCGCTGGAGGAGCACTGCACGACCCAGGTGGTGCGCACGGTCGTGCACGACACCTCCATCGGCGTCCATCTGACCAGCTCCTCGCGGACGGTCCTGGAGGAGCTCCGGGTCACCGCGACCAGTGGGCCGGCCATCGTCGTCTCGCACGGCAGCGACCCGCTGCTGCGCCGCTGCCGGACCGCCCGCACGGAGGGCAACGGCATCCTGGTCACCGACCGGGCGCGCGGCACGTTCGAGGACTGCTGGCTGGACACCTCCCAGGCGCCCGCGCTGCGCGTGGCCGGGTCCGCCTCTCCCACGCTGACCTCGCTGACCGTGCGGGACTGCGCGGCGACGGGCGTGCTCCTGGAGGAGGAGTCCACCGCCGAGCTGGACCGGCTGGACGTCATCGACGCCGCCGGAGTCGGCATCAGCGTGCGCAGCGGCGCCAATCCCATGCTGCGCCGGGCCAGGGTCAGCGGCTCGGGCGGCCACGGTGTGGAGGCCGTCAAGGACGGGCGGGGCCGGCTGGAGGACAGTGAGATCGACCGGGCCGGTGGCGCGGGTGTCCATGTCGAGAGCGACGGCAACCTGTACCTCGGCGGCACCACCGTCCTCGCGCCGGCCGGCGTGGGCCTGATGGTGGCCGCGGGCGGCAGCGCCACCGCCCGCGACTGCGAGTTCCGTGAGCCGGCCGGCGACGGTGTCGTCGTCGACGCGGAGGGCGAACTCACCGCGACCCGGGTCAAGGTGAACGCCGCCGCCGAGAACGGCGTCCTGGTCCGCGAGGGGGGCCGGGCCTCCTTCAACGCCTGCGAGATCGGCGGCAGTTCGAAGGACGGCCTGCGGGTCGAGAGCACCGACCCGGTGTCCGTCGTCAACTGCGTGGTCCGTGACAACAAGGGCGGCGGCCTGATCCAGTCCAAGCAGGGCGACCGGCTGGCCGTCGAGGGGCTCACCAGCAACGGCAACGGCCAGCGGGACGCCTGGGGTTACGGCGACAGCGAGGGCACCGACCCCGCCGGAACCGCCCCGGCCGGCGGCGGCGCGGCGGCCGAGACGGGCCCGCTCGCCGAACTGGAGGCGCTCATCGGCCTGTCCAACGTCAAGCAGCAGGTCCGTACGCTGGTCAACCTCACGCAGCTGGCGCAGCGCCGCGCCCAACTCGGCATGTCCGCACCGCCGATGAGCCGCCATCTGGTCTTCGCGGGCCCGCCCGGCACCGGCAAGACGACGGTGGCCCGGCTCTACGGCACCATCCTGGCCCAGCTGGGCGCACTGCGCTCCGGGCACCTGGTGGAGGTCTCACGGGCCGATCTCGTCGCCCAGGTCATCGGCGGTACGGCGATCAAGGCCACCGAGGCGTTCAACCGGGCACTGGGCGGGGTGCTGTTCATCGACGAGGCGTACACCCTGACGGCCGACAGCGGGAGTTCGGGGGCGGACTTCGGGCGGGAGGCGGTGGACACGCTGCTGAAGCTCATGGAGGACCACCGGGAGGACGTGGTCGTCGTCGCGGCCGGGTACTCCGGCGAGATGCAGTCGTTCCTCGGCTCCAACCCCGGTCTGGCGTCCCGGTTCTCGCGGACCGTGGAGTTCGAGAACTACTCGGTCCCCGAGCTGGTCGCGATCATGGAGAGCATGTGCGTCCGCCACCAGTACGAACTGGGCGAGGGCACGGCCGCCGCGCTGGCCACGCACTTCGAACGCATGCCGAAGGACGCCACGTTCGGCAACGGCCGGGCCGCCCGGCAGGTCTTCGAGGAGATGGTCGACCGGCAGGCCGTACGGCTGGCCGGGCTGGCCGAGGTCGGCGAGCGCGACCTCTCGTTGCTGCTCCCGGAGGACGTCGGGGCGGAGGCCGCAGCGGCGGCGGGCGCGGACGCGGGCGGGGACACGAGGAGCGACGCGCTGTCCAGGCTCGGTGACATGGTGGGGCTGGCCGCGGTCAAACGCGACGTCACCGACCTCGTCAACCTTCTCTCGACGGCCCGCCAGCGCGAGGCCGCCGGTCTGCCGGCGCCCCGGATCAGCCACCACCTCGTCTTCAGCGGCCCGCCCGGCACCGGCAAGACGACCGTGGCCCGGCTCTACGGCGAGCTGCTGGTCTCCCTCGGGGTGCTGCCGCGCGGGCAGTTGGTGGAGGTGTCCCGGGCCGACCTCGTCGGACGGTATGTGGGACACACCGCGCAGCTCACCCGTGAGGTCTTCGAACGGGCCCTGGGCGGCGTGCTGTTCATCGACGAGGCGTACACGCTGACGCCCGCCGGGTCGGGGTCCGGGTCCGACTTCGGACAGGAGGCCGTGGACACGCTGCTCAAGCTGATGGAGGACCACCGGGAGCAGGTGGTGGTGATCGTCGCGGGCTACACGAGGGAGATGGAGGGCTTCATGGCCTCCAACCCCGGCCTGTCGTCACGGTTCTCACGGCGCGTCGAGTTCGCGGACTACTCGTCCGACGAGCTGGTCACGATCGTACGGATGCACGCGGACAGCGCGGGTTACGAGTGCGGGCCGGGGACCGGGGCCGTGCTGCGCGAGTACTTCGACGCGCTGCCGAGGGACCGCTCGTTCGGCAACGCGCGGCTGGCGCGGCAGGTGCTGGAGGGCATGATGACGCGTCAGGCCGGGCGGGTCAGCGTGATGGCCGCGCCGGGGCTGGACGACCTGCGGTTGTTGGTGCCGGGGGACGTTCCTCGGGTGGGGTGAGCCGGCGGGGGTGTCCTCGCCGCCTCTTCGCCTCACGGGGTTCCGGTTTCCCCGGGGCGCCTTTCTCAGCTCGGTCAACTCGGTTGAGCTGGGCGCCGGTTGTGGCTGGGGGCGTCGGCGACTCGTTCTCTCGCGCCATAGGATTCGGTCCATGCGTCGCCCCCGTCTCCGTCCGGCCCGGACGTTCGCCGTGCTTCTTCCGCTCGTCCTTCTCGGCTCTCCGGCCGCCTCCGCCGCGGACGGTTCGCCGGTACGGCTGCCGGTGATGCCGTCGCGGCTCGCTGCCGACGACGCCTGTACGGGGGCCTCCGCCGAGCGGGCCACCTCCGTGCCGTGGGAGCAGCAGAGTCTGCAACTGCCCCGCGCGTGGGAGTTCTCGGCCGGGGCCGGGGTGACCGTGGCTGTCGTGGACACCGGGGTGTCCACGAGCGCGCCCTCGCTGAAGGGGCGGGTGACGGCGGTCGGGGATGCCGGGCAGGACTGTGTCGGGCACGGGAGTTTCGTCGCCGGGCTGATCGCGTCGGCGGCCACGGACGGGGTGCGGTTCGCCGGAGTCGCCCAGCGGGCCCGGATCGTGGCGGTGCGGGGCACGGACGCGCGGGGGACGGCCACCGCGGCGAGTGTCGCCGCGGGGATCAGTGCGGCGGTTCAGGCCGGGGCGAAGGTGATCCAGGTGTCGCCGGCGCTCGTGCAGGGGTCTGCGGCGTTGACGGCGGCTGTCGAGGAGGCGGTCGCGCACGATGCGCTGGTGGTGGCCGCCGCCGTTCCCGATCCGCCGGCGAAGCGCGGTGCCGATGAGGCGCCGGTGCCCCGTGCGTACTGGCCTGCCGCGCAGGAGGGCGTGCTGTCCGTGCTCGACGTGGACTCCACTGGTGCGCGGCCCGACAACGCGCTGGTGCCCCTCGACGCCGATCTGGTCGCGCCCGGGGACGGGGTCGTCGGGCCGGGGCCCAGGGGCAGCGGGCACTACATCGGGTCCGGGGCGTCTTTCGCGGCCGGATTCGTGGCGGGGGCGGCGGCGTTGGTGCGGGCCGCGCATCCCGGGTTGACGGGGGCGGAGGTCGCCGCGCGGATGGTGGCCACGGCCTATCCCGACGCGGTGCCTCGGGTGGATCCGTACGCGGCCGTGACGTCTGTGGGGGCTGTGGGGCGTGGGGTGGGTGCGGCGGGGCCTTCGCGGGAGGCCGCTGTGCGGTTGCCCGAGGATGCGGGGGCGGGGCCTACGCGGAGGGCGGTGTTGTTCGCGGCGGGGGGTGGGGCGGGGTTGTTGGTGGTGGTGTGGGTGGCGGTGGTGGTGCCTCGGGGGCGGGCTCGGGGGTGGCGGGCGTCGTAGGCGGTTTCACCGCCCCCGCCGCCCTTTCCCCGTCCCGTCCTCGGGGGCCGCGCCCCCAGACCCCCCCTTGTCGGCCTGAACGGCCTCGTCCTCAAACGCCGGACGGGCCGGGAATGCCGGTCGGCACTGAAACATGAAGCCCAGGCCCGCACCTCCAGCCTGTCCGGCGTTTGAGGACAAGGCCCGTTCAGGGCCGTAGCGGGGGTTCGGGGGCGCGGCCCCCGAGGACGGGACGGGTAGGGGCGGCGGGAGCGGAACAAGCCTTCGCCTCAGGATTCCTCCTGCCGGTCCTCCACCACCGCCGTCTGGATCAGCGTCGCCTTCCGCCGCACCACGTACTGGGCCCGGCCCGGTGGCAGGTTGCGTGGCTTGATGTTGCCGAAGACGTAGCCCTCGCTCGGGGGGCAGGACAGCAGCACACCCGGCGTGTTGACCTCGTCCAGGCGTCGGAGGAGCTGGTCGTTCAGGCCACGCCCCGCCCCCGTCGCCGAGCGGACCGCGATCACGTGCAGGCCCAGTTCGTGGCCCAGGGCCAGGTGGTCGAAGAGCGGGGCGAAGGGGTGGTCGTAGTTGTTGCTGCCCACGACCATGTCGTAGTCGTCCACCAGGACGAACAGACGGGGGCCGTTCCACCAGTCGGCGAGGCGCATCCGGGCGGGGGTGATGTCCGGGCCCGGGAGGCGTGTCTTCAGGGCCCGGGCCGAGCCGCCCACCAGTTCCTTCAGGGCGTCCACCGCCACCGCGTGGCCCAACTGGTACTCGGCGGGCACCGCGTCCACCAGGTCGCGGCGGTAGTCGACGACCAGGATGCGGGCCTCGGCGGCCGTGTAGCGGTCGGTGATCGCCTTGGCGGCCAGGCGCAGCAGGTTGGTCTTGCCGCTCTCCGTGTCGCCGACGGCCACCAGATGGGGGGTGCGGCTGAAGTCGTGCCAGACGGTGGAGAGCGTCTCCTCGTCCTGGCCCAGCGGGAGGCGCAGGCCTTCCGACAGTTCGGGCTCGGGGAGCGCCGAGGACGGCAGGCGGTGCGGGAGCATGCGTACGGGCGGTGCGGGCGGGCCGCTCCATTCCGCGGCGATCCTCTCCACCAGCGCTGTCACGCCCTCCGCGAGGTCCTCGGCGTTGTCGCTGCCGTCGATGCGCGGGAGGGCGGCCAGGAAGTGGAGCTTGTCCCCGACGGTCAGGCCCCGGCCCGGTGTGCGGGGCACGGTGGCGGCCTTTCGGACGTCCACGACCGAGTCCATGGTGTCGCCCAGCCGCAGTTCCAGGCGGGTGGCGCTCTGGTCACGGATCTGGGCGGACAGCTCCACCCAGCGGGTGGTGGTGACGATGAGGTGGATGCCGTAGTTCAGGCCGCCGGTCGCGAGTTGGTTGAAGGTGGGCAGCAGGCTGTCGAAGTTCTGCTTGACCTGTGCCCAGCCGTCGACGACCAGGAAGACGTCGCCGTGTGTCTCGTCCGCGAACTCCCCCGCCGCCCGGCGCCGCCGGTAGGTGGCCATGGAGTCGATGCCGTGGTCGAGGAAGAACTGCTCGCGCTGGTTGAGAACGCCGGTGACCTCGGCCACCGTACGGCTGATGCGTTCGCTGTCCAGCCGGGCCGCGACGCCGCCGACGTGCGGCAGGCCGGCCAGGGAGGAGAGGGTGCCGCCGCCGAAGTCCAGGCAGTAGAACTGGACTTCGGCGGGGGTGTGGGTGAGGGCGAGGCTGCCTATCAGGGTGCGCAGGACCGTGGACTTGCCGCTCTGGGAGCCGCCCGCTATCGCCACGTGGCCGCCGCCCGCCGACAGGTCCACCACCAGGGGGTCCCGGCGCTGGTCGAAGGGCTTGTCCACCAGGCCCACCGGGACGCGCAGGCGGCCCGTGCCGGGCCAGCCCGTCGCCGACAGGCCACGGTCGGGGGTGGGGGCCAGGCCCGGGAGCAGGGCGTTCAGGGCGGGGGGTGCGCCCAGCGGGGGCAGCCAGACCTGGTGGGCGGTCGGGCCGTGGCCGCGCAGGCGGTCCAGGGCGACACTCAGGAGGCTGTCGGCGGACTCCGTCTCCTCCTCCTGCTGCGGGTCGGGGACGGCCACCGGGGTGCGTGGCACCACCCAGCCCGCCGACCAGGGCACCACCTGGCTGGCCACGCGGGCCTGTACGACGGCGCCGCGCCGGTGCCGGTACGGGCCGGAGACGTAGGCGGCCCGGAAGCGGGTCAGTGCCTCGACGCCGCTCTTGAGGAAGCCGGCGCCGGGCTGCGAGGGGAGCTGGTAGGCGTCGGGGACGCCGAGGACGCCCCGGCTCTCCATCGCGGAGAAGGTGCGCAGGCCCACCCGGTAGGAGAGGTGGCTCTCCAACTGGTGCATACGGCCCTCGTCCAGGCGTTGGGAGGCGAGGAGGAGATGGACGCCGAGAGAGCGGCCGAGGCGGCCGATCATCACGAACAGGTCCATGAACTCCCGGTGTGCGGCGAGGAGTTCGCTGAACTCGTCGACGACGACGAAGAGGCTGGGAAGGGGGGCCAGGGGTGTGCCCGCGGCTCTCGCCTTCTCGTACTCCAGGGCCGAGGAGTAGTTTCCGGCCGCCCTCAACAGCTCCTGGCGGCGGATCAGTTCGCCGTGCAGGGCGTCCTGCATCCGGTCCACCAGGGCCACTTCGTCCGCCAGGTTGGTGATCACGGCCGAGGTGTGCGGGAGTTCGTCCAGGCCGAGGAAGGTCGCGCCGCCCTTGAAGTCGACCAGGATGAAGTTCAGGGTCTCTGAGGAGTTGGTGAGGGCCAGGCCCAGGACCAGGGTGCGCAGCAGTTCGCTCTTGCCGGAGCCGGTGGCGCCGATCAGCATGCCGTGCGGGCCCATGCCGCCCTGCGCGGACTCCTTGATGTCGAGTTCGACGGGCGCGCCGTCGGCGCCGATCGCGACCGGCACGCGCAGCCGGGCGGCACCGGTGTGTTTGCGCCACAGGGTCGGCGGATCGTGGCGGTAGAGGTCGGGGATGCCGAGCAGGGTCGTCAACTGGACGTCGGCGGCGAGGGGTTCGGCGGAGTCGGCGGTCAGGCCCATCCGGTAGGGGGCGATCAGCCGGGCCAGCGACTCGGCGGCGGCCGGGCCGACCCGGTCGGGGCGGCCGAGGAGGGTGGTCTGTTCCTTGCGGGTGCGGTCGGTGCGTACCAGCCGTACCGCGCCCGGGGTCACGTCCAGGCGCAGGGTCGAGCGGCCGGGGCGCCAGGTGAGGGCGCCGGAGAGGTCGAGGACGATGGTGTTGCGGAAGCCGGGGCCGTCGAGGCGGTGGCCGGCGGGCACGGTGACGCCGTCGACGACGATGACGGTGAAGGGCTCGTCGCGGCCGGGTACCGCCTCGGGATCGAAGACCGGGCGTTCGGTGAACTCGGCACCGAGCAGGTCCTCCAGGTCGTTGAAGGCGGTGGCGACCATCCGGGCGGGGCCCGCGCCGTCCTGCTCCTGGGGGTGCAGGTTGTGCGGCAGCCACTTCACCCACTCCCACTCCGCGCGCCGCTCGTCGGACACGCACAGCGCCACCCACAGCTCCTCCGGCGGGTGGAACAGGGCGAGTTGGCAGAGCGCGGCCCGCACCATGGCGCGTACGGCGGCGTCGTCGCCGCGGGTCAGGACGCGGGACCAGGAGCGCAGATAAAGGGCGATGGGCTGGTCGGGGACCGTGCTGTAGGCGCGGACGAATCGGCGCAGGGCGTGGGCGGAGAGGGGTTCGAGGTCCTCCACGGGCTTGGTGGACAGGGGGTTGAGCCGCATGGCGAACTGCTGGTCGCCGACGGCTATCCGCACCTCGCCGAAGTCCTCGTCCTTGACGCGCCGTTCCCACAGACGGGTCGTCCGCACCATGGCGCGCAGGACCTTGGGGTCGGGGTGGCGCCAGGCCAGCGCCAACTGCTGCTCCACGACGGCCCGGTGGACCTTGCGGCGGGTCTGGGTGAGGTAGCGGAGGTAGTCGCGCCGCTCACCGCGCAGACGCTCCTTGCGTTCGCCCGCCTTGCGCATCACCTGGCCGACCATCATGGCGGCCGAGGCCATCACCATCATGCCGAGGGCGATGTACATGAACGCGCCGTTGCCGCCGCCGGGCCTGATGAACATCAGCATCATCGACACGGACATCATGGCCATCGGCAGATAGGTCCAGATGGCCGAGCTGTCGGCGACGACCTCGGGGAGCGTCGGCGGTTCCTGGAGAGTCAGCTCGCCCTCGGGCATGTCCGGGCCCCGGCGGCGGGCCGGCCTGCGGAACAGAACCACGCTCAACGCACATGCTCCTTCAAAGGTGTTGAAATACCGTCCGGGGTGCGAACCGGGTCGTAAACCGGTCAACAAGGGCGCTCCGGCGGGCACTTGTGACACGCCACTGCAACGGGACCCATAATTCCGTTCGATCGGCGGTCAGTAGTCTGCATGCCATCAACTCGTACGTCCAAGCGGACGCGTTCGAGTCCGCCGTCCGAATCCTCAGAATTGTTTTGGAGACGTGAGCCCCACGATGACCGACAGCTCCGTTGCGGGCCTGTGCCGCCTCACGGTACGGGCCCCGGCCAGGACCATCGATCTGGCGGTGCCCGCCGATGTGCCCGTGGCCGATCTGCTGCCCACCGTGCTGCGTTACGCCGGTGAGGAGATCGAGGAGAGCGGCCTGGAGCACGACGGCTGGGTCCTCCAGCGCCTGGGAGGTGCCCCGCTGGACGAGGAGAGCACCCTGGAGGCGCTCGACCTCAAGGACGGCGAGGTGGTGTATCTCCGCCCGTTCACCGAGGCGTTGCCCGAGGTCCGGCTCGACGATCTGGTGGACGGCATCGCCAACGTCACCCGGGACCGGCTGCACGGGTGGAACGAGGCGGCGGGGCGGCGGCTGCTGCTCGGCATGACGGTGGCCGCCCTGACGCTGGGTCTGCTGGTGCTGGCCTGGCCCGGCGGCCCGGCCGGCGTCCGGATCGCCACCGCGGGTGTGGCCGGACTGCTGCTGCTCGCCGGTGCCGCCTCGGCCAGCCGCGCGGTCGGTGACGCGGCGGCGGGCGCGACCCTCGGTTTCATGGCGGCGCCCTATCTGGCGCTGGCGGGCTGGCTGGTGCCGGGCGGGGAGATCGCCGGTCCGGACGCCCACCGGGTGCTGGGCGCCCGGCTGTTGGCCGCCGCGGCTGCCGGAGCGGGCGGCGCGGTGCTGGCGCTGGCCCTGGCCGCCGTCCGTACGCCCCTGTTCGTGGCCTCCGCGCTGGTCGCGGTGGCCGGGGCACTCGCGGGCGGTCTGATGAGCGTCCTGGACCTCTCGGTGGACGGCGCGGCGGCGACGGTGGCCGCGCTGGCGGTGCTGCTGGGCGGTTTCGTGCCGTCCCTGTCGTTCAAGCTGGCCGGGATGCGGATGCCGGCGCTGCCGACGAACGCGCAGCAGCTCCAGGAGGGCATCGAGCCCTACAACGGGCGGGACGTGGCCACCCGTACGGAGCTGGCGAGCGGCTGGATGACCGGCCTGTACGCGGCCACCGGCGTGCTGTGCGCCGGCTCCCTGGTGCCGCTGACCAGGAACCCGAGCCTGCCGGAGACCCTGACGGCCGTGGTGCTGGCGCTGCTCCTGCTGCTGCACGGCCGGGGCATGGTCAACGTGTGGCAGCGGCTGGCCCTCGTCCTGCCCGGCGTGCTCGGTGTGGCCCTGCTGGTGCTCGCGCTGGCCGTGGACACGGCACCCGCGGACCGGCCGCTGCTGGTGGTGGGCCTGCTGGCGCTGGCGACGGTGCTGGCCGTCGCCTCGTGGACGGTGCCGGGGCGGCGGATGCTGCCGTACTGGGGCCGCGCGGCGGAACTGCTGCACTCGCTGCTGGCGATGGCCCTGCTGCCGCTGACCCTGTGGGTGCTGGGCGTGTTCGCCGCGCTGCGCGCCATCACCGGCTGAGCCGGTCCGCGCGCCCGACGGTCGTCCCGGCGTGGGCGGCCGTACCGCTCCACCACCGGTCTCCACCCGCCCCACCCGCCCCGGCGGCCGACCCCGCCACCCCCGGTTCATTGGAAGGACCCGCGGTACATGCAGTCCAAGCGCGACCAGGTGCAGGCGCACACCTTCATCATGAGCCGACTCACCTCGGGCATGCTGCTCGCCGATCCGGACGCACCGGAGAGCCCGCTGGGGCGTACCACCCGGGGTGCGGTCGCCGGGCTGCTGATCACGGTGCTGATCGCGGCGGGGGCGGTGGTGTTCGGGCTGATCTCGCCCGGGGGCAACGACTCCTGGCGCAGCGGCGAGACGCTGATCGTCAACCGGGAGACGGGGGCCCGGTACCTGTATCTCGGCGGGCGGCTGCGGCCGGTGCGGAACTACTCCTCCGCGCTGCTCATCGGCGGCGCGGACCTGAAGACCACCGATGTGTCCACCGCCTCGCTGCGCGGCACGCCCGTGGGCGGCGCGGTGGGGATCGCCGGGGCGCCGGACTCGGTGCCCGGCAGCGGTGACCTGGAGTCCGGTGCCTGGCAGGTCTGTTCGGCGCTGGGCAGCGTCACGGCCGCCGACGGTACGGTCACCACGCGCGCGGTGACGGCCCTGGTGGCCGGGGGCGCGGCGGCGGGCGATCCGGTCGGCGTCGGCGAGGCGGTGCTGGTGAGCGGGCCGGACAGGAAGACGTACCTGGTGTGGCAGGGCAGCCGGCTGCCGCTGGACACCGAGTCCGGCGCGCTGCTCTCGCTGGGGTACAGCTCGGTGACCCCGCGCCCAGTCTCCGCCGCGTTCCTGGACGCCCTGGTGCCGGGCGCCGCGCTGGCTCCGCCGCAGGTGACGGGGCTGGGGTCGGCGGGGCCCTCGCTGGGCGGCACGGCCACCAAGGTGGGTCAGGTGTTCCGGATCACGGTGCCGGGTGACGGTTCGGGCGACGACTCCGACGGGCAGTACTACCTGCTGCGGAGCGAGGGTCTGGTACCGGTCACGGCGACCGGTGCGGCGCTGCTGCTCGGCGACCCGGACATCCGGGCCAAGGCGTACGCCGGTGCCTCGCCCACGGCGCTGCCGATCGGCGCGGACGTGCTCAAGGACCATCAGGCGCCGGGCAGTTCCGGTGTCGATCCCTCGGCCTCCGGGCTGCCCGACACCCCGCCCCGCGCGGTGCGGGTGCCGGCCGGCTGGACGGCGTGCGCGCAGGTGGCGCCCGGGGCCGACGGTGTCCGGGTCAGCTCGCTGCTGGTACGGGAGAGCGAGCTGGCCCCGGTCACCCAGGCGAGCGGTGAGCCGGTGGCGGCGGCCTGTCTGCCGGTGGACGCGGTCGTGGTGCGGCCCGGACACGGGGTGCTGGTGCGGGCGTTGAGCGCGGGCGGCGGCGCGGTCGGTGCCGCGACCTACTTCGTGGGCGACGACGGGGTGAAGTACCGGGTGTCCTCGAAGGAGGCCCTCGCCGCGCTCGGTTACGCGGAGTCCGACGCCCGCCGACTGCCCTCGCCACTGCTGGCGATGCTGCCGACCGGGCCCGACCTGAGCCCGGAGGCGGCGTCCGGGGCGGTTGCCCCGGCGCGGGTGGCGGGGGTGTGCGGCCGTACCGACGGTGGCGGCGGGAGCGCCGAGAATGCCGGGAAGTTGCTTTCAGGTAAAAGCAGTTGACCTGTGGCCGAACCAACTACCCCTTGGACGCGTCGTGTTGCAACCATTTCCCAGGCAACTCTAGTCTCCTGAGGTCGAGGCAGTAGAACAGCAGTCCGACGCCGACGCAGTACCCGATCCCAAGGATGGAACGAACGATGGCAGGCAACGGCCAGCAGTCAAATGAACAGGCCACCCGCAATGGCATTCAGGCGCTGGAGTCCGCCTTCAGCGGCATCCTGAAGTCCCGCCAGGACGTCGACCAGACCCGCGCCACGCTCTCCAGCGGCTACCAGGGCAGCGACGGCGGCCAGTTCGGCTCGCTGCTCAAGCAGTGGGACGACCAGTGCAACAGCATCCTGCGGAGTCTCGAGGACATGGTCGACAAGCTCAACCAGAGCCTCAGCCAGCACGGCAAGACCCAGGGTTCCTCCAACGAGCAGATCAACCAGGCCTACACGCAGTCGCAGGCCGCCTTCGACCAGCTCGCCGGCTGACCGGTTCGCTTCCCGTACACGCCCCACATCCCCCCAGCGCAGGAGAGGTTCCCCATGGGTGACAACCTGACCGACGGTTACATCTACGTCGACTACAACCACATGAACAACGCCGCCGACGACATGGTCCAGCAGACCAAGGCGATCGCCAACACCCTGGCGTCGCTGGAGGCCGAGCTCGGCGAACTGGTCAAGTCCTGGTACGGCGAGGACGCCAACATGTACCGGCAGAAGCAGCAGGCGTGGGACACGGCGGTGAAGAACATGGAGACGCTGCTCACCTCGCACTCCTCGCTGCTGACGGACATCTCCGACAGCTACCGCTACAGCGAGAACTCGCTCTCCCAGCTCTGGTCCGAAGTCCAGATAGGCCGCTGACGCCGGACGAACCGGGCGGCCGGCCACCGGGGCCGGTGCCCGTCCGGTTCCCCCGTCGTACCCGACATCCCAGCAGGAGGAAGCCATGGCGGATCTGACCCGTCTGGACGCGGCGTCACTGGGCACGTTCAGGACGCACGCCCTGGCCGAGTTCATCACCGATCTCAAGGCCATCATGAAGGACGACCCGAACGGTGTGCGCTCACTGCACAGCGTCGTCAAGGGCCTGCTCCCGGCCGAGTACTTCGGCGAGAACGCCGTACTGGGCATCGGGCTCATGGGGGCCGACGACGTCACCTACGGCAAGACCCTGGTGACCTCGGTCCTGTCGTCCGCGACGTCGATCGACACCATTCTCGACCTCCAGGGCGACCTCTTCGACGACATCGACGACAACCTCGAAACCACCATCCGCACACTGCTGAAGACCCAGGGCACCACCCTGGAAGGCATCAACGGCGAGCAGTTGCTGGACATCTGGTCGGACATCGACGGCGATCTGTCCGGGGGCGAGGACGACTGATCCGGGCGGCCCCGCGCCGCCCCACGCCGCACGTCCCCCTCCCCCGCCTCACTCACCCGGAGCCCGCCATGCCGGCCAAGCACGACCCCGACGACACCTGGGGCCAGGCAGTCACCCTCGTCACCGGCTACGCCGTACCGAGCCGGAAGACGCTCTTCGACACCCTGAGCAGCAAGGATCACATCCCGCTGATGCGGGGCGGCCTGGAGATCCTCGTCTCGACCGAGCTGACCGCGAACAACTTCACGGCCCTGGTCGGCTGGCACACCCAGCAGGGCGAGGACTACGACCTGGCGTTCGTCGACGCCGGCGGTGACGGCAAGCACGACTACGGCACCCTCTACCAGGCCACCCTGGTCTTCATCGGTGTACCGGTGGACGGGAACGGCCGGGCCCGGCTGCTCGACTCCGGTGAGTCGATGAGCGGCGGCAAGTTCACCGGGAGTCAGGGCGACGAGTGGGACTTCACCCCGCTCGGGCAGTACGCGGGCGGTTCCAGGGCCGCGCTGCAGAAGCTGCTCACCGACGGGACCACCCGCGGCTTCTCCTTCAACGGCTACGACGTGCAGAACGCCGAGGCCGTGGACGCCAACTCCTTCGAGCGCACGGGGCTGGCCTTCGACCGGACGATGACGTTCTTCAAGAACCACGCCACGACGCTGGCCCAGTGGGAGACCTCGCTCGGTGAGGAGAACGCGGCGTGGCGGGGCCAGGCGGCGGGTCTGTTCTGGCATCTCATCCACCAGCTGCGCACGAACTACGACGACTACGTGGACCAGCTCGGCGGCACCGGCTTCACCGCGACGCAGAACTTCAGCAGCGGCCACGCCCCGCAGTCGAAGCTCAGCGAGGCACTGGCCAAGGCCCAGCAGGCCCTGCGGACCGCGGCGACGGATCTCAACACCGCGTGGACCAACTGGGCCAGTGACGGCCGGCACGATCCGCACCGCATCCTGATGGAGATCCTCGACAAGGTCTCCGTGTGGGTGCTGGAGAACAACATCAAGCAGACCACCGTGTACGCAGACGAGTCCACGTACTCCTACCGGACCAGCGACAACTTCAAGCAGAACCACCCCACTTACGGGAACCTCAAGGACTACCCCGGGGCCTGGAAGAAGATGGCCGACGACGCCGTCGCCGTCTGGGACCAGCACGTCGAGGACACCCTCGTCACCGCGGCGAGCACGGTGCTGACCAACCTCAAGACGGCGTGGAGCGACCTGGAGGACGCCTTCGAGGACCTGGAGACGAAGGACACCTCCACGCTCACCGAGCAGTACGAGGAGGACCGGCGCGACATCCTCGAAGAGCAGGCGAACCAGAACCAGGAGAACCTCAACAACTCGCTGAACAACCTCGGCGAGAACCTGAACAACCTGGGGGCCGGGCTCGGGGACGGCCTGAACGACCTGGGCGACAACCTGGGCAACAGCCTCAACGGGCTGGGCGACGGGCTCGGGGACAGTCTCAACAACCTGGGCGACGGACTGGGCGACAGCCTGGGCGGTCTGGGGGACGGCCTCACGGACCTGGGCAACGGGCTCGGCGACGGCCTGAACCTCGGCCTCGGCAGCGGCCTGGGCGACGGACTCGGTACCGGCCTGGGAACCGGGCTCGGCACCGGGCTCGGTACCGGCCTCGGCACGGGGCTGGGCCTGGGTCTCGGGCTCGGCGGTTCGGACGACGGCAACGATGCCACCAAGGGTTCGACGGTCACCAACCCCGACGGCAGCACCACCACGCTCAACCCCGACGGCACACTGACCACCCGTTACCCCGACGGCACCACCCAGCTCCTGGACCCCGAGAACGGCACCATCACCACGACCGCCCCCGACGGCACCGTCACCACCGGCGACCTCACCGTCCCCGGCGGGCACACCAACCCCGACGGCAGCACCACCACGCTCAACCCCGACGGGACCCTCACCACCAGGTTCCCCGACGGCACCGTCACCACCATCGACCCGGAGACCGGCCAGCTCACCACGACCAACCCCGACGGTTCGGTCGAGACGGGCAACATCGGCACGAGCGGCCTCGGCGACGGACTCGGCGACCTCGACCTGACCAGCCCGCCCACCCTCATCCCGCCGACCACCAGCAGCAGTTCCCTGGACCTGAGCAGCCTCGGCAGCCTGGGGGACGGCCTGGCGGGTTCCTCCACCAACCTCGGCTCGTCCCTCGGCAGCGGTTCGGGGCTCGACACCGGCAGCCTGCTGGGCACCACCGGCGGCTACGACAGCGGAAGTTACGCCGACTACGACGACGGCGAGGACAGCACGAGCGACCTGCTGTCGGGGGGCGCCCTGGGCGCCCCGCTGAGCGCGGGCCTGGACAGTTCGGCCGACAGCTCGGGCGCTGCGGGCTCCGGCGGGACACCGCTGTTCCCGGGCATGGGCGGGATGGGAGGCATGGGCGGCGGCGGTGCCGGTGGTGGCGGCAACGGTTCCTCGGAGCGGGTCCGCAACGTGCTCACCGAGCCCGGCGGGAGCGGCGGCAGGCGTGGCGGCCGGTCCGGGAGCCGCAGGGGCGCCGCGGAGGACGAGGAGCTGACCGTCGCCCGGGGGCGCGGTACGTCCACGAGTTCCGGCTCCGCCTATCCGGTGGGCGGCCCCGGAGGTGCCGGGCAGGGCAGCCGGTCGACCGAGAGCGGCACCCGGGACCGGCAGAGCTGGATGGCCGAGCCGGAGGACGAGGACGTGTGGGGCACCGACGAGGGTGGCGCACCCGCCGTGATCGGACGATGAGCGCGCTGGGCGTGCTCAGGGTGCTGCGGAAGCTGAGCGAGATGAGACGGGCGAACAGGGAGGCGCGGGCATGAGCGACATGCGGGAGACCATCGAGCAGCGGCTCGCCCAGGCCGTCGCCGATCTGGAGACGACCCGGACCGAGGTGGCGCGGGCGGAGCGCGAACTCGCCGACGCCAGCGCCACCGTGCGCTCCCCCGACCGCTCGGTGGAGGTCACCGTCAGCGCGCAGGGCGACCTGACCGAACTGAAGTTCCTGGACGGCAAGTACCGCACCATGTCCGCCACCCAGCTCGCGGCGAGCGTCCTGGAGGCGGCCCAGGAGGCGCGCGCGGTGATGGCGCGCCGGGTGATGGACGCGTTCGAGCCGTTCACCCGCCCCAGCGACGCGGTGCCCGAGATGACCGGGGTCAACGTCGACTGGCAGAAGATCTTCGGCCCTGGGGTGCTCGACGGCCCCCGGGGCGCCGAGGACCGTTCGTCGTCCAGCCGACTGCGCGACGAGATCAACGAGGACATGGAGGACTGATCGGTCATGGCCGAGGGAAACGCGTACTACGCCGAGCCGGACCGGCTCGCGGCGGGTGTCCGGCAGATCAACGCGATCAGCTCACTCGCCCACGAGATGCTCCGTGACTTCACGACCACCGTGAACGACACGCGCGGCTGGCCCGGCCGGGACGACAGCTTCGCGGAGGAGGTCATCCCGGCGGAGCTGAAGGAGCGTGAGACGGCCGTCCAGACCGGGTCGTCCCTGGTCGAGGCGGTGGTGAGCGTCGCCGACGGCACCATGAGCAACCTGTCGAACATCCGCAGCACCCAGATGGGTGTCCTGGACTCGATCAACTCCGCGGGCAGCCGCGGCGGAAGGCACTGACACTGCCATGAGCATCATGGTCTCGCCCGAGCTCAACAACCTGCTCTTCGTGCTCATCGGCGAGAAGATGCTCCAGGCGGACGAGGACCTCGCGTACGCCAGCCACAAGCCGTACAAACGGCTCGGCAAGAACGTCCGAGGCCTCTCCGACCTGATCGAGGAGTCCGTCAGGGGCGTCGGCACCGCGCTGCCGCCCCAGGTCGGGCAGCAGTACGTGCGGGCCATGCGGCTGTTCGTGGACAACGGCGGTACGAACTATCTGCGGGAGTTCGCCAAGCAGTTGGACGACGTCGGCGACGGCCGGGTCAAGACCTCCATGGACATCATGGAGTCGAAGTGGCAGATCATCGCCGAACTGGTGCGGCTGCTCATCGAGTTGGCGATCATCACGGCGCTGTCCTTCTTCTCCGGCGGTACGTCGGCCAGCCAGATCGCCACGGCCAAGGCCCGCAGCCGTGTCTCGATCCTGGCCACTCTGGACCAACTGCTCAAGCGCACCCATGTGATGCCGAGCCTGTCGGAGGCGTTCGACGAGGCGTTCCAGACGTTCGTGGTCCGGCTCGCGATGATGACGATGGCCCCGGAGGGCCGCCGTCCGGACGGCTTCGACTGGAACCAGATCCTCCAGGACGGTGTCTTCGGCGCCTTCACCGGCATGTTCCACGGGGCGTTCGACTCGATCACCAAGAACCTCGGCAAGAACATCAAGAACTGGCTGGACGGCCCTGGTACCAACCCCTTCACCAAGTCGAACACCAAGAACATCACCGACGACATCACCTCGAAGTTCAATGATCCGCCGAAGTTGTCCCCGGGCGACAGGTTCGGCCGGGGTGTCGGCGACGGCGCGAACGAGTTCGTGGTGGCCGGCGGTGCGGAGGCGGTCGCGGAGATCTTCGTCAACGGGATCTTCAACGGCAAGTGGGAAGGGAGTTGGGAGACCTTCGTCGGCGCGGGCCTCAGCTCCGTGGTCACCTCGGCGCTGTTCTCCGGGGCGTCGTCGCTCGCCGGCAAGTTCGGCTCCAACTTCGACTTCAGCAGTGTGAACGTACTGCCGGTCACCGGGGACGAGGGCACCGGCAGCGGGACGGGCAAGGGCGGCAAGGGGAGCGGCAGCGCCTCCGACTCCGGGAGCGGTGCGACGAGGGGCATCGGGACCGGGGCCGGGACCGGGAACGGGACCGGGAACGGGAGCGACACCGGGTCCGTGGACCTGGGAACGGGTGGTATCGGGGGCGTCGGGGCCCTCGGCGGGGTGGGGACGGTGTCCACCACGTCCTCCGGTGGCGCGGGTACGCCGGCCGCGGGAGGCAGCGGCGCGTCCTCGTCGGGCAACAACTCGGGGAGCAACTCGGCGTCCCCGGGCGGGAGTCGGGGCAACCAGTCCGGCAACGGCACGGACACGGACCAGAAGGACACCGGCCAGGAGGCCGACGGTTCCGCCGACTCCACCACGGAGTCCGCCGAGCCCGGTGCCACGGGCTCCCAGGACACGAACGGCGTCGGGGACCCTGCCGACCGGACCCAGGGCGGCGGGTCGGACACCCCGGCCTCCGGTTCCGTACCGACCACGGGTTCGGCGCACACGGGGAGCGGGGCGCCGGAGCCTGCCCGTACGACGTCGGCCGAGGACGGCACGCAGGAGGGGGCGGAGGACACGGCCGAGGCCGACACCGGCGTCAACACCGTGTCCGGGGCCGACATCAACTCCGTGGCCGGGTCGGGGATCGGGTCCGGGTCGGGGATCGGGTCCGGGTCGGGGATCGGGTCCGGGTCGGGGATCGGGTCCGGGCTGGACTCCGGCACCGCCTCCGGCGCCAGCGCCAGCACCAGCACCGACTCCGATGCCGCCTCCGTCGGGGGGCCCGTCGCGGCCACTCCGGTGCCGACCGCCAGTACCCCGGCCCCTGCCACTGCCTCCAACTCCGCTTCCGGCCCTGCCTCTTCCTCCGCCCACGGCTCGCAGCAGCCTGCCGCGTCGGGGTCCGGACCGCAGCCGTCGCAGCGCGGTGCCGGCCCGGCGGAGTCGGGTGCCGGCACCGACGCGTCGGGCTTCGATGTACGCCGGTCCACCTCCGACGGGGGCGACACCGTCGCCGATGTGACGGTCGAGGTGGAGTTCACCGGTGCCGACACCCTGCCGGAGGCGGACCGGCAGGCGGCGTGGGACCGGATGGCCGCCGGTGTGGAGGGTGTCTTCAACGCCGCTCCGGGCCACCGGCTCCCCAACGGCGACCGGGTCCAGGTCACCGTCGTCCCCGTACCGCCCGGTGGACGCGCGCACCTCAAGGCGGACTCGGAACAGGACCTCGTCCAGCGGATCGGCGACCGCCTGGGCCTCGGCCAGGGCCCGAACCAGGACCAGGACCAGGAGACCGTCCCCGGGCCGGAGTCCGTCCGTACGGTCGGCACACCGGCCGCCGACACCGACGTACCGTCGCGCATCACCACGGAGTCCGGCCCACCGGCCGTCGCCCCGGAGTCGACCACGGACGACGACAACGATGCCCCGTCACGCATCACCACCGAATCCGGCTCACCGGCCGTGGCCCCGGATTCCCAGGTCGGTCAGGGCGCCGACCCGCCGGCCCCCGTCCGGGTCACGGCCACGTCGCAGGCGCCGTACGACGCGCTGACCGGACCGCCTCCGGCCGCGGCCTCGTCCGTGTCGCCGCCCGTGCCGTCGTCGGAGGCGGACGAGGCCGACGGCGACGCCGTGCAGGCGCCGGCCGTGGACAAGGGCAAGGGCCGGACAGCCCCGGCCGATCCCGTGGACGACGACGCTCCGGTGGAGTACCCGGCGGACTCCCCCGACGCGTACCGGCGGGAGCTGGCGGAATACGACGCGGAGCAGGTGCTGGCCGACTACGGTTCGGCGCTGACCGCGCTGAGGCAGGCGGAGGCGGCCTTCGAGGAGGCCGAGTCGCGGCGGGCCTCGGGGGAAAGCACCTCGCACGGCCGTGAGCTGGCCGAGGCGGAGGGACGGCTGCACGACGCACGGTCCTGGGTCACCGATGTGATCAACCAGATGACGGTGCTGGAGGTCGACGCCCCCTCGTCGGAGGTCGACGAGGCGGACCTCATCGAGCGGCCACGGCTGCGCGGCGGGGTCTTCGGCTTCCGTCTCGGCCAGGCCCAGCCGCCGCAGGATCTGCTGGCGAGCCCTGCCGGGCCCTCGCTCGTCTATCCGCCCCGGCGGAACGCCGTGTCCAAGACGTTCCGCTGGATGAAGCCCAGCCGGGCGGAGACCGATCGGCTGACCGCGGTCGCCGGCGCGATGAACGCGACCGGGGCGGTGCCCGGTGTCCGGATGAACGCGGACAGGACCACGTTCAAAACCGACTGGGACCCGGCGACCTTCGCCAATTTGGCAAATGGGACCCGGTACACGCTCGGGTCCGAGATCAGGGACTCCATCAACCAGGAGCACCCGGAACTGCAGCAGCTCACCAACACCGAGTGGTGGAAGAGGGTGGGACAGCTCGACCACCGTACGGCCGGTTTCTGGCGCGGGCAGGAGGCCCGGACGCAGGCCATGGCCGCCGAGATCACCCGGCAGCTGGACAACCGGCCCGCCTCGCTGACGCCGACGGAACTCGGCCAGGTGGACACCGCCCTTCAGGGCGCGACGGGTGCCCTCGGCGGCGCCACAGCTCTGCTGAACACCCACCCGGGTCTGATTCTCGGGGAGCAGCACAGCACCTCGACCAGCTGGCCGTTCCTGATCAACAACATGGCCGCGCTGCGGGCGCAGGGCGTGGGGACGCTCTACGTGGAGGCGCTGCGCGGCGACAGCTTCCAGCGCTCGCTCGACACCTATTTCCAGGCTCCGCCCGGCACGGCGATGCCCGTCGAACTGCGCAGAATGGCCACGCTGTACGACTCCTCGCACCACTCGCAGGCCGGCTTCGGGCTGCTGGACACCCTGGAACACGCCCGTACGCACGGAGTGCGGGTCGTCGCCCTGGACGGCGTCCCCGCCGCCTCGTCGATGACGGGCGACTGGGGGCACCACGAGCGGGCGGTGAAGTTCAACGCGTACGCGGCCCTCACCGTGCAGCGCGACCGGGTCGGCCGCAATGACGGCTACGTCGTCGTGGCCGGCAAGGCGCACTCCGACTGGCACGTCTCGCCCCCGGCCACCACTCACCCCGCGGACGGCCCCGTCCTGCCGCCCCACTACCCCGGTCTCTCCCAGCTGCTGCACCTGCCCTCGGTCGAGCTGAACGCCCAGTCGACCGCCCTGAACCGCATCCTGCCGACCGCAGTGCTCCCGCCCGGCGTCTACGACCCGACCATCGACGACGACAGGCCGTCGACGCCCACGACGACGACGCCCACGACGGCGTCCTCGGGATGGGACGCGGCGCGTGCCGAGGCCACGCCTCTGGCGCGCTCGCACACCTGGGTCGACCCGGTGTCCCGGCCGAGGGGCGCGGACGGCGAGGTCACGCAGTACGTCGTCCGGTCCGGGTTCGACGTACGCCGCTTCACCCACGACGGCCAACCGGTCACCGACCTCACGGTCCAGGTGGAGTTCACCAACACCGACTCCGTACCCGAGGCCGACCGGCAGACGGTCTGGGACCGGATGACGGCCGGCGTCGAACGGGTCTTCAACACCCCCGGACACCGGCTCCCGAACGGCGACCGCGTCCATGTCACCGTCGTACCGGTGGCGCCGGGCGGGCAGGCGCATCTGCGGGTGGAGCTGGCCGGTCCGGACGACGGCCGCGCCATGTCCCATCACGTGTGGCGCACGGACGGCTCGGACCAGGACTTCGTGCACGAGATCGGCCACCAGCTGGGGCTGCGCGACGAGTACCGGGACGCGACGGCGCCCGGTCGCCCGCGGGTCGAGGGCAGTCTCATGGGCGACTACGGGCGTCCCGTACCGGAGTCCGTCCGCACCGAAGCCGCCGCGACCAACGCCGGCCGGCACTACGCCCACGGTGGCCTGCGCCCCCGCCACCTCGCCCTCATCGACGGCCTGATCGGGGACACCGACACCCCTCCGTACGTTCCCGCCGCGCCGGGCCCGGTTCCGGGCGCCGACCCGCTCGCGCCCACGCGGACGGCGTCGAGCGTCCCGGAACACACGCTGTGGCACCGGCTGCTGGACGCACCCGCCGACGAGCGGCCCGCGCTGCTCTCCGAGATCGGCGACACGCGCGGCGGGCCCGCCCCGACCGCCGAAGAGGCGGCCCTCCGGGGGCGGGTGCGGGACGGGCTCAGGAGCCTGCCAGGGGTGACGGTGGCCGTGGAGGACGCGGCCAACTTCGGGCACCAGGCCGCCGCCACGATGATGATCGAGTCGCTCGGTGAGCTGGGCTACGAGGGCCGGATCACCGTCATCGCGCCGCAGAACGTACAGGAGCGGCTCAAGAAGCTGCTGTCCCGCTCGGCGAGCGACCAGGTCGACTGGGTGACCGACTCCTTCGACCCGGCCGTCGCCCACAACGCCACCAGCCGGCCCCGCGACGGCCACCTGGTGCTGGTCGCGGCCAACGACGCGCTGGTGGGCAACAGCGAACTCGCCGCCCAGTTCCTGCACTTCACCGGCTCTGACCAGGCGGTGGTGCTCCGGCCGTACGCCTGGGCGGGCGGCCACCGCTACCTCTACACCCGTGCCGACGCGGACGCGGACGCCACGGTCACGGACCTCGAAGACGGGGCCGGTATCTCGCCGAGCGCCCTGTACCGGTTCGAGGTCGCGCCGGTGACCGGTACGGCGCTGGCCGAACTGATCACGGCCGCGGAGCTCTCGCCGGACCGGGAAGCGGGCCTGACGGCCCTGGTGCGCGCCGTCGGGGACGACAGCATGGAGCTGATGCCCGCGTACGGGCTGCACAACCTGGACGTCTCGGAGCGGGCCTCGGCTCTCGCCGCGCTGGCGGAGGGCGTCCACGGAGCGGGACTCGACAAACCCGCCGTCGTCCTTGCCCTGGGCAACGCGACGGTGGACTACGCG
Source organism: Streptomyces sp. NBC_01451 (assembly GCF_036227485.1). NCBI lineage: Bacteria > Bacillati > Actinomycetota > Actinomycetes > Kitasatosporales > Streptomycetaceae > Streptomyces > Streptomyces sp. NBC_01451. The sequence continues at coordinate 7,902,016 of NZ_CP109479.1, read as the reverse complement.
CCGAGGTACAGCGCTCCGTGGTTCACCCAGATCGAGCTGGGAAGCCCGGAGTTGCCGGGGCGCATCGCCGCGGCGCAGCCCGGCGAGGTGATCGTCGTCGAGGCGGGGACCCTGTCCCAGGACCTTTTCCGGCAGCTGTACCAGATGGGCTCGCTGCCCGCCGTCGTGGAGGGCGCCAACACCACCAACACGCTTCAGCTGCAAGGGCGTCCGTACTTCTCGGTGCGCACCAACAACACCCCGTACGACCCCGTGGCCGGAACAACGGAGGACAACGCGGCGGTCACCTCGTTGCAGGCGGTGACAGCGGCGATCGTGGCCGGGAGCCAGTGGGGAAGGGAGTTCGGCAGCCTTCCCGCGTCGGAGGGGGTCAGGCAGACGGAGACGGCGCTGAGCGTGCTGGCCGACCTTCCCGTGGACACCGAGGCCCAGGGTGACGACGAGGTGCTGCTGATCGGGTTCAACGATCTGCAGCGGCTGGAGGACGTCTTCGGTCTCCAGTCGATCGAGACCGTGGCGGGCGTCATGCAACCGAACGCCGAAACGCTCGCGTCGATCGAGGAGATGCTGGGTCCCACTCCCCTCGGAATGCGCAAAGAGCTGTGGCTGATGGAGCTGTCGGAGCGCTGGCTCCCCATCACCCCCGCCCAGCGGGACGAGTTCCGCACGCTGGTGGAGGAGCGCAGGAAGCAGTATCTCCAGGAGCTCCAGGGGCAGTCAGCCGAGCTCTCGGTCGCCCCGGCACAGGCGGATGCGGAAGTGATCTCGGCGGCGGTGGCCGACTCCGCCCGGGCCGACTCCCGACTCGGCGGATACTTCGGCCGGTTGGCGGACCAGGCTCGCCATCCGGCCAACGACCAGGTCCTCCAGGCGTTGGGCCGGGTGTTCCCGGGCGCGGCGGGTGCCGACGCCTCCGGCAGCAGCACCCTGGCGGACTCCTCCACGCCGCCGGCCGTCAGGACGTCGTCCACGAACCCGGCCCCGGCCACCGCTGCCCCGGCCACGAACGACCAGCCCGGGGCGAGCACTTCGGCCACGGCCCGGCCCCCCGCGCCGACCTCCGCCGAAGACGGAAGCGGAGACGGAGGCGGAGATCAGGACGGACACGGGGACGGAGAGGTGGTCGGAGACGGAGACGACGAATCCGAGTTCGGGAACCTCGGGGATCTCGGGGACTTCGAGGACTTCGATCCCATGTCCCTCTGGAGCAGTTCCGGCCCGGGTGACACCGTCACAGATCAACCCGCCGCCGAACCGCCCACGCCCGACCAGCCCACACCTGAACAGACCGCCACCGAACTGCCCGCCACCGCACAGGAGATCGCCGCCGCCGACGCCCGCGCCGCCCTGGCGCAGGCCCAGGACGACATCACGCGGCTCAACGCCGACATCACCCGCCTGAACGCCCAGGCCGCCGAGCACACCGCGCGCATCCTCACCCTCGGCCGGCGCATCCCCGAGGCGGAGAGCAACGTACGCCGCACCCGGTCGGTCGTCGCCGGGATCGACCGGGTCCGCTCGGCCCGCCAGGGCCAGGCCGCTCCGGCGGCCCCCGCCCAGGAGCGCCCGGACCAGGCCCGGGCGAGAGAGGCCGGCCAGTCCCTCGCCGACCTGCGCACCGAGAGGTCCACGCGCCAGGCCGCGCTCCAGACCGTCCGGAACGATCTCGCCCTCGCGCAGGCGTCCCTCCAGGCGGCGGAGACAAGCCTCCCCGGGCTGCGCGACGCGGACCGGGACGCCCAACAGGCCATCACCCAGTCCCGCGCCACCACCGCGGCACCCGCACCCTCCGCCGTCGCGGTCGGCGCCGATCCCCTCGCCCCGGCCACCGCGGCAGCCGAGGCGGCACTGCGCCGGCGGGTGCGGGACGGTCTCGCGGAGCTGCCCGGGGTGACCGTGGTCGTGGACATCGCGGCGAACTTCGGGCACCAGGCGGCGGCCACGATGATGATCGACTCCCTCACCGAGCTGGGGTACGAGGGCCGCGTCACCGTGATCGCGCCGGACAACGTGCGGGAGCGGCTCGATCTGCTGCTCTCCGCGCCGATGCGTGCGCGCGTCGACTGGGTGTCGGACTCCTTCGACCCCAGCACCGCCTACAACGGCGACAGCCGGGAGCGAGCCGGCCATCTGCTGCTGGTCGCCGCCAACGACGCGCTGGTCGACGACGAGGAACTGGCCGCGAACTTCCTGAACTTCGCCGGCGCGGACCGGGCGGTCGTGCTGCGGCCGTACGCGTGGAACGGCGGCCACCGCTATCTCTACACCCGCAGCGGCCCGGACGCGGACACCCGAATCACCGACCTCCAGGACACGAACGGCATCCCGGACAACGCCCTGTACCGGTTCCCGGTACCGCGAGTGACCGGTGCCGACCTGGACGACATGATCACCCGGCAGTCCTCCACCCCGGAACGCGCGGCGGGCCTGCGCGCCGTGGTGGCCGAAGTCGCCCAGGGAACGGAGTTGATGCCCGCGTACGGTCTGCACAACCTCCATCCGGCGGAGCGTGCCTCGGCGCCGGCGGCCCTCGCGGAGGGCGTGCACAGGGCACGACTCGCCAGGCCGGCCGTGGTCCTGGCCCTGGGCAACGCCACCGTCGACTTCGCGCCCCGCCATGACGCACCGTGGCTCAGCCAGTTGGCGCTGGACGATCCCGAACTGCCGCGCGTGCTCGCGGCGGCGGGGCCGGGCGACGTCGTGATCGTCGAGGCCGGGAACCTGTCCCAGGACCTGTTCCGGCAGGTGTACCAGTTGGGCTCGCTGCCCGCCGTCGTGGAGGGCGCCAACACCACCAACACGCTTCAGCTGCAAGGGCGTCCGTACTTCTCGGTGCGCACCAACAACACCCCGTACGACCCCGTGGCCGGAACAGCGGAGGACAACGCGGCGGTCGACGAGTTGGAGGCGGTCACCGCCGCGATCGTCACCAGGAGCGCGTGGGGGGAGGCTCTTGAGGATCTCCCGTCGTGGGAGGCGGCGGGCAGGGCGGAGACCGCGATCAGCGTGCTCAGGGCCCTGCCGCCGGACACCGAGTCCGAGGACTTCGTGCTGTGGATGGGGCCCGACGAGGCGGAGCGTCTGCGCAAGGCGTTCGGCGGGCAGGCGGCGGACATCGTCGAGGGCGTTCTGGGGCCGGATCACGCGGATCTGGGCCATGCCCGGGAACTGCTGGAGCCGGACCGGCCGGGGGAACCCGCGCACCGGCGGATGGTCCGGCTGGAGAGCCACGAGGTCCATCTCACCCCGGCCCAGCGGGACGCGCTGGTCGCCGTGGCGGAGGAGATCCACGGGCGGCATCTGACGGAGCTGCGGGAGGAGTCCGCCGAGTACTCGGTGGCACCGGACGAGGAGCAGGTGGCGCGCATCGCCTCGGCGGTCACCGACGCGGGCCGCGCGGACTCGCGACTCGGCGGCTATTTCGGCAGGTTGACCGAGCAGGCACACCGCGCGGACCACGACCAGGTGCTCCAGGCCCTGGGCACGCTCTTCCCGCCACCGACGGCCCAGGGCGCCGACCCGCTCGCGCCCGCGGCCGACACGGCACGTCCCGACCTGCCGGTGACGCCCGTACCGGCGGCACCCCCCGGCTGGCACGCCGCCCGCGACGCGGCCGTCCCCGAGCAGCGGTCGCACACCTGGGTCGACCCGGTGTCCCGGCCCAGGGGCGCGGACGGCGAGGTCACGCAGTACGTCGTCCGGTCCGGGTTCGACGTACGCCGCTTCACCCACGACGGCCAACCGGTCACCGACCTCACGGTCCAGGTGGAGTTCACCAACACCGACTCCGTGCCCGAGGCCGACCGGCAGGCCGTCTGGGACCGGATGGCCGCCGGAGTGGAGCACGTGTTCAACGCGCCCGGGTACCGGCTGGCCGGTGGGGAGCGGCTTCATGTCACCGTCGTTCCGGGGAAGCCCGGCGGGCGGACACATCTGACCGTGGACCTGGCCGATCCGGCGGGCGGACGGCCCACCTCGCACCACGTGTGGCGCACGGACGGTACGGCCTTCGACTTCGCCCATGAGATCGGCCACCAACTCGGCCTGCGCGACGAGTCCCGGGACGCCACCGCACCCCAACGCCCGCAGGTCGAGGGCAGCTTGATGGGCGTGTACGACCTTCCCGTGCCCGACCTCGGCGGCGAGCCGGAGCCCGGCTACGCGCAGGGCGGGCTGCGGCCCCGCCATCTGGCCCTGCTCACCGCGATGGCCGGCGACCCCGACCCCGCCCCCGCGTCGACCCCGACCGCCGCCCCGGCCACCCCCGTTGACGGTGCCGACCCCCTGGCCCCGGTCTCGGAGGCGGTGCTGCGCCGACGTGTGCGCACCGGGCTGGGGAATCTTCCCGGGGTGACCCTGGTCGTGGACGACGCGGCCAACTTCGGTCATCAGGCCGCAGCCACGATGCTGGCCGACTCGATCGGCGAGCTGGGCTACGAGGGCCGGATCACCGTCATCGCCCCGGAGAACGTGCAGGCGCGTCTCGGCCTGTTGCTCTCCCGGTCGATGCGTGAACGCGTCGACTGGGTGACGGACAGCTTCGACCCGACCGTCTCCTACAACGCCACCAGCCGGCCCCGCCAAGGGCATCTGGTGCTGGTCGCGGCCAACGACGCACTGGTCGACGACGCCGGACTCGCCGCGAAGTTCCTGCACTTCACCGGTTCCGACCAGGCGGTCGTGCTCAAGCCGTACGCGTGGACCGGCGGCCACCGCTATCTCTACACCCGCAGCGGCCCGGACGCGGACACCCAGGTCACCGACCTCCAGGACACGAACGGCATCCCGGACAACGCCCTGTACCGGTTCCCGGTACCGCGGGTGACCGGTGCCGACCTGGACGACATGATCACCCGGCAGTCCTCCACCCCGGAACGCGCGGCGGGCCTGCGCGCCGTGGCAGAGGCGGTCGGCGAGGACCGTACGGAGCTGATGCCGGCGTACGGTCTGCACAACCTCCATCCGGCGGAGCGGGCCTCGGCGCTGGGCGCCCTGGCGGAGGGCATCCACGGCGCCCGACTCGGCAAGCCCGCCGTCCTGTTGGCGCTGGGCGACGCGACGGTCGACTTCGCGCCCCGCCACCGGGCCGCGTGGCTCACCCAGTTGAGGCTGGACGATCCCGAACTGCCCCGCCGAATCGCGGAGGCCGGGCCGGGCGAGGTCATCGTCGTCGAGGCCGGGAGCCTGACCCAGGACCTGTTCCGGCAGGTGTACCGCATGGGCTCGCTGCCCGCCGTGATGGAGGGCGCGAACACCAGCAACACGCTTCAGGTGCAGGGGCGTCCGTACTTCTCGGTGCGGACCAACACCACTCCGTACGATCCGCTGGGCAGCACCCCGGACGACGTGGCGGCCGTCAGGACCCTGCAGGGGGTCACCGCCGCGATCGTCGCCAGGAGCGAATGGGGCATGGCCTTCGAGTCCCTTCCGGCGCGGCTGCGGGCGGGGCGGGCGGAGACCGCCCGCAGTGTGCTGGGCGCGCTGGGTTCGGAGACCGTGGACGGCGAAGTGACGCTGTACCTGGGATACGACGAGCTGGTCCGCCTCAGGGACACCCTGGGCGCGGAGACCCGCGCCGTCATCCTCAATGTCCTGGGCGCGGGCCACGATGCCATGGCCACGATCGACACCATGCTCGGTCCGCCGCCCCCGGGGAAGCCCGACTACAAGTGGGCGATGGAGTTGCAGGAGACGTGGGCCGAGCTGACCCCGGCCGACCGGGACGGACTGCTGGCCGTGGTGGCACAGGCCCACGAACGGCATCTGGCGGACCTCAGGACGGAGTCCGCCTCGCTGTCGGTGGCCCCGCCTCCGGATCAGGCGGCGGTCATCGCCGGGGCGATCGCCGACCTGAGCCGGACCGACTCGCAACTCGGCGCGTACTTCGGCAGGTTGAACGAGCAGGCGCTGCGTCCGGAGAGCGACCAGGTTCTCCAGGCACTCGGCCGGGTCTTCGCCGCGCAGACGCCCGAGGGCGCCGATCCGCTCGCGCCGGCGGGTGCCGGGGACACCGCCGGGACGCCCGACGCCGTTCCGCCGGCTCCTCCGGGGTGGGAGGCGGCCCGTGCCGGGGCCACCGCCGTGAGACGCGCGCACACCTGGGTCGACCCGGTGTCCCGGCCCAGGGGCGCGGACGGCGAGGTCACGCAGTACGTCGTCCGGTCCGGGTTCGACGTACGCCGCTTCACCCACGACGGCGAACCGGTCACCGACCTCACGGTCCAGGTGGAGTTCACCAACACCGACTCCGTACCCGAGGCCGACCGGCAGGCCGTCTGGGACCGGATGGCGGCCGGCGTCGAACGGGTCTTCAACACCCCCGGACACCGGCTCCCGAACGGCGACCGCATGCATGTGACGGTCGTCCAGGTACCCCCGGGCGGACAGGCCCATCTGAAGGTGAACCTCGCCCCGCCGACCTCCGGTGCCCGAACCTCCCACCACACCTGGCGACTTGACGGAGCGGGTCAGGACTTCGCCCACGAGATCGGCCACCAACTCGGCCTGCGCGACGAGTCCCGGGACGCCACCGCACCCCAACGCCCGCAGGTCGAGGGCAGCTTGATGGGCGACTACGGGTTCCCCGTACCGGAGTCCGTCCGTACCGAGGCCGCCGCGACCGGCACCGAGGAGCACTACACGCAGGGCGGGCTGCGCCCCCGGCACCTCGCCCTCATCGACGCCCTGATCGGCGACGCCACCCCGGCGCCCCACACCGACACCGACGCCGACGCAGCCCTCGGCGCCGACCCGCCTGCCCCCGCACCCCCCTCGCCGTTCGTGCGCGACTACGGCAGCCGGCGCGACGGCAACGTCGGCCTCGTGCAGGTCGAACCACTGCCCGCACGGGTGGTGGACGGGGTGCACCAACAGGTCCTGCGCGCCCTGGGGTTCGTCGCTCCGGTCGCCGACGACCACCCGGTGCGCGCCCAGTTGAGGGAGCGCCTCGGGGCCGAGCAGCTGGTGCTCGCGCTGCCCTATCTGCGCAGCAGCCTGGGCCATCGCGTCACGGTCACCGTGGACGGCCGGGAGCGGACCGTGGACGTACGGCTCGCCCTGAGCGAGCCGGTGGCGTCGCCGCGTTACGGCACCCATGACGTCACCGACCCCGACGTACGGGTGGAGCGGCGCGGGGTCGGCGCGCAGGAGACGGGGGACTCGGAGTCCTCGGGCAACTACCGTACGGTTCCGGTGCCCTGGTCGGTGTCGCTGCCGATCGCCGCGGCCGGGGCGCTGCGGGGCTGGGAGTTCAGCCCCTCGGTGTCCCTGACGCACAATCAGCTGTCGCAGTCCACGTCGATCACCCAGGTCGTGCAGACCACCACCGCCCAGCGCAGCAACGAGCTGTCGACGGCGTTCGAGTTCGCGTCGGACTGGGAGGTCCGGGTCGACACGCCCCGGATGATGCCCCAGGGGGGCTGGGGCATGGCGGAGGCCCATGGGCCGGTCACCATCTGGTTCCCGCAGCACCTGGCCGTGGCCGACACCTCCGGGACGCCGTTGCCGCAGGCCGCCGCGCTGGACGACCTGCCGGTGTGGGGAGTGGACACGGTCGCGGAGCCGCACCTGCTGCTGGAGTCCGTACTGAGCGCCTTCCACGCCGACCTGGCGACGCTGAGCCCTTCCTCCGCCCAGGAGTTGGAGGCGTTCCTGTCCGAGCCCGTGCTGCGCGGGACGCTGCCCATGCAGCGGTCGGGGGGCATCTTCTCGCCGGTGCTCCTGGACTCGCGGGGCCGCGCGATCGGTATGTTCAAGGTGACCACGGTGGTCACGCCGGGAACGCCCACGCACAAGAGCCTGGACACGAAGATCAACCTGGAGAGCCATCTCACCCAGACGGTGAAGGTGGACGGCCAGGCCAAGATCACCAACGCCGTCGGGGTCGACTTCGGCACCGGCCCGTCCCTCACCGGGGACCACGCCCTGAACCACCCCGACGCCTCGGGCCGGATCGCCGGTTCGGTCACCGGGAAGGTCGGTGTGCGCTGGCAGACCAGCGACAGCCTCGGCAGCGGTGGCTCCGCCACCGTCATGCACGCCCTGCGCAGCAACCGGAGCCACCTCCTGACGCCCGCCACCGTCCGGCACACGGTCACCCTCGTCCGGCCGGGCGGCGGCACGACCCCCCGCACGTTCGCGGACTGGCGGGACGGCATGCACCTGCGGCTGCTCAACCAGGAGTCCGCCAAGGGGCACCCGCCCGATGCCGAGGAACGGCGCGCGCTGCCCGCCGAGCTGGAGAACCTCGAAAGCGTCGGCATCACCGCCGCCGCCCTGACCGTGGAGGGCCCGGAGCAGCTCTTCGCGCACGCCGAGGTGTGGCTGCGCGCCAACGGCTTCCTGCCGCCGGCCACGGACGCCCCCGTCCGCAACCTGGTGGTGCCCGACGAGGCTCTGGTGCAGGCCCAGTTGAACAATCTGCGGCGCTTCGAGCAGGCCCGCTCCGAGATCGGGCTGCGGGCCGCGACGGACTCCATGGTCGACGGCGGCGCTCCCCTGTGGCTGGAGCAGCCGACCATGACGGGCACGCGCCGGATCAAGCTGAACCTCACCGCCGTCCGTGACACCGCCGCGGGCGCCACTCGGCACACCCTGGTCCTCCCCGACATCCAGCATGTCTCCCTGGCCTCCTTCAGCACGGGCGGCACCGAGCAGAAGGCGTCGGGCTACGGCTGGTCGCTGGGTATCGGCGGCGGCCCCTCGGGGCCGGTGGGCCCGTACTCCACGGGCTCGGGCACCCTGGGCGGCGCCGCCGACCACACGTACGGCAGGCAGACCGGCCACGCGGCCACCGTCGGCGCCGGTCTGGGGCACGACCAGCTCTTCATCGGTTCCGGGCAGGGCAGCGAGGTCTTCGCCATACCGGCGCGGTTCGCGCTGGACCTGTACGAAGGTCCGGGCGCCGATCCCGCGGTCCGCTTCGCCGAGCACACCGTGGCCACCCCGTTCACACCACCCGGCGAGGACTCGCCGCCGCCCGGACCGCTACCGCGCTCGGTGAGCGGCACCCTCACCCTCGCGGTGCCCCACCACCGCACCCTGGAGCCGACCGACACGCCCGCCGCGCCCGCCCCGGTGACCGCCCCCCGCGCGCCGGAGACCGACGATCACACACGGCTGGCCATGACCGACACCGAAGGCAGCCCGCAGGCGGGGGTCACCAAGCTGCCGGACGACGCGATCGTGGACGTCTTCCGCGGTTCGGGTCTCCTCCAGGAGGCGCTGCGGCAGATCGCCGACGGTACGTACCCCGGCCATCCGGAGGCCGACCGGCTGGGCGCCCTGGCAGCCGCCGTCGGGGCGTTCAGCCCCCAGCTGCTGACGGGCGCGGCCCAGGCGGTGGCGTCCTCCCTGGCGGGGCAGAGCGCCGGCGATCCGACCACGGTGGCCGCCGAGGTGCAGCAGGCCGCGCTGGCGCCGGGCAGTCTCGTCGCCCGCGCCCACCAGATATTCAAGGGCGAGTACGTCGTCGAGGGCATCACCCTGCCCGGGCTGGGCTCCGACCAGGAGTACTCGCTGGAGATCCGGGGTGTGCTGTCCAACGCGCGGCACATGCACAGCGTCAAGCAGTACCTGGAGACCGGTGTCTCCGCCACCGACTCCGCCTCCCAGCTGAAGTCGGTCAGCCAATCCCACCAGACCGGGGTCGCCGTCACCGGGACCAGAACCCCGAAGACGAAGCCGGCCGCTCCGGCCGTCCAGGGCTCCGGGACGCCTGCCACCTCGACCACCCCGGCCCCGGCGCCGACTCCGCCCCCGGTCTTCGGGCCGTCGGCGAAGTACTCGTACTCCCGCAAGACCGAGGAATCCGGCACGATCAGCTCCAGCACCGCCGTCAGCCGGACCTCCACCGAGAGCGGTATGCAGCACCGGATCGGTGCCGACGCGACGATCCTGATCACCGTCCGGCGCGGTACCCGCAATGTGGTCGGCAACACGATCGGCCTCGGCAGCGCGCCCCCCGTCACGGTCGCCGTGGACCTGCCGCAGGCCGTGCAGTTCCTCATGACGGACGGTCAACTCAGCCGGTACGAGGAGTGGTTCAGCAAGATCGACGGGCTCACTCCCCCGGAGCCCGCGCGGAAGGAGCTGCCACTGCCCCAGCGGTTCACCCGCACCGGGGAGCCCGGGCTCGCCTCGGTGCTGTCCGTCACGCAGTTGGGGGTGCCGGGGCCGGCCCCGGCGACCGACGACCCGCCCGCCGAGGACGCCTCCGACGCACCGGCCGACGAGGAGTCCCCCGAAGCCCCGGCCGACGAGGACACCGCCGAAGCTCCGGCGGACGACGCGACCGCCGAGCGCCGGGACCGGCTGCGGGTCGAACTGACCGCGCTGGTCGAGGCGGAGGCGCCCGGCGTCACCCAGCCCGGCCACTCCGCCTATCTGCCCGGAGTGGCCGCCCGGATCGCCGACTACACCTCCACGGCCGGTCTGCTCGCCCTGCCGGGACGCGGCCCGCACGGCACCCAGCGCTTCCACTTCCGTCATCTCGCGCTGGGCGGCGCCCGTCTGGTGGAGGTCACCCTGTCCGCCCGGCCGCGCGGCGACGTCAACGAGCTGCGCAGCGTGCGCGGCCGGAACGCCGGGCCGGGTACGGGACTTGAGCAGTACCACGGGCACACCCCGGCCGGTGTCACCACCGCTACGACCACCACCAGGCAGCACGCTCTCACCGTCAACCCGACGACGCGATATCCGCGCCCGGCGCAGGACACCCGTACCGACCGGGGAGGTCCGGCGCTGAGTGTCGGCAGCACCCAGAACCGGGGCACCAAGGCCGTGTCCACGGCGGAGGACCGGTTCTGGCTCCGCACGGACAGCGCCGCCGACTTCGACCTCGACTACGACTTCACGGCCTCCGTCCGTTCCGAACTCGTCGCGGACTGGCCGCCCAACCTGCTGGGCGGCGCGCTCCAGGCCGGCGTCCTCGCCTGGTACGACGACACGGACGCGGCCACCGCCGCCGACGCCGAGAACTGGATCAGCCGCACCCTGAGCGCCCGCCCGTACCGCACGGCTACCGTGCCGGCCTCCGTCACCCTGCGCTTCACCGGCAGTGAGGCGGCCCATGCCGAGGAGGTGGAGGGGCCGCTGACGGCGGGGGTCACCGAGACGGAGCCCGTGATGCGGGGCGCCCGTTTCGTACCGATGAGCCTCGCGCCGGTGTTCGACTTCAACGCCTGGACCGAGCTGACCACCGCCCTGAACACCGTCGCCCCGACGCAGAACCGCGGCTGGCGGTCCCTGGAGACGTCGACGTCCGCCGGGAACACCGCCGTCCGGCTCGGTGAACTCATCCAGGCAGGTCACATCGGCCTCGACCATCCACGAACCACCGGGGGTCTCACGGAGAGCATGCCGGGCGCGTACCCCGGTGAGTCCGCCCCCGACACCCCGCCCACGCTGTCCGTCAGCCTGCACAACCCGCGCCGGGTCACCCAGGGCGCGGACGTCACGCTCGACCGGGTGCGGGTCACCTCGGTCGGCAGCGGCTCGTCGCGGAGCGGCGGACCCACGGGCGGCATCAGCTTCCAGGGCACCTACAGCACCGACGACCCCGACCGGTCCCTCGGCGGCGCCACCGTCCCCGTCCTGGTCCGCCAGCCCCAGGTGACGGGCAGCGCGGCGGGCGGCAGCGGCGGCGGACGCGAATGGCTGAAGATCGGCAGCACCAGCGCCCCGAGCGACGGTACGCGTGGCACGCGGACGTACGAGGCACTGGTCGACACCCATCTGACCGTCCAGGGCCCGAGGGGCGTCCGGCACGTCACCGGTACCTCCACCGTGCGTATCGGGGAGCGGGACGCCCTCGGTCACGGGATCACTCCGCCGCGTACCCGGCCGCAGGTGTACGACCTGCCCGCGATGGTTCGGGCGGCGGCGGACGACGAGGCCCGGGGCCAGGGCCAACAGGACGATGCGGCGGCGGCCCCACCGGTCGTCGCGGCGCCCGAACTGCGGGACTGGACACGGCATCCGCTGCGGACCCTGCCCGGTCTGCTGGCCAAGCGGATCGACACCGCCGACCCGGCGGCACAACTGTGGCTCGCCATCGGCGACACCGGTACCGACACGGGCCGACAGCGGCTCGGGCGGGCCCTGTTCGCCGCGTCCCGCGCCGCCGCGATCGCCGGCAAACCCGTCGAACTCGTCGTACGCACCGACGACGGCACCCTCACCCTCTGGAACTTCGGTCCGGACGGTGCCCCTTCGGGACTCGGCAACGCGGGTACGAGCGCCTGGGCACGGTTCGACGCCCGGGCCACCGCGCTGACCACCGCGGCTGCGGAGGAACTGAGCGCACGCCAGACGGAGTTCGACCTCCGGCAGGCCGAGAAGGAGCACCAGAACGTAGTAGTGGCCAGGACAGAGGAGGAGGCCCGCCTCGCCGCCGAGGCGCTGAAGTCCGCGCAGGCCACGTCCAAGACCGCCGACCAGGCCGTCACCACGGCACGGGAGGCCCGGGAGAGCGCCGAGCGGGAGATCGGGCGCCTTCAGGCGGAGGTCGACCACCTGGCCGCTCGGGCCGCCGAGGAGTCGGCGCGGAGCGACAAGCTCGACACGGACATCGACACCGCGCGACGGCTGGTGCGGGAGGCGGACGCGGTCGTCGCCACCATCGACCGCAACCATCCGTCCGACGGCGACGGGGAGCGCCCCGACCAGGCGCGGGCCCGCGAGGCCCTGAAGGCACTCGACGCTTTGCTGACGTCCCGGAACGAACTGCTGACACTCCTGGACAGGATCAACACCGACCTGCGGACGGCGAAACAGGCCGCCGAGACCCAGCGGCGAGCCCTGCCCGGGCTGGGGACCACGGAGTCGAAGGCCGGTCAGGACGCCGAGGTAGCCCGCGCCGCCGAGACCGGGGCCGCCGAACGCAGCCGCGCGGCTGTGGAGGCCCGCGAGAAGGCCCTCCGGCACGCCGAGGACCTCGCCGCCCGGATCACGGCAGCCAACGACGCCCAGCGAACCCATGCCGGCACCCAGACGGGCGCGGAACAGGACCTCCCCGCCCTGGCCACGCAGGTGGCCACCGCCCGCACCGGCCTCCCGGTCGACGTCCCGACGGGCTCCCTGTCCTCGACCCCGCCCCGCTGGCCCGACCCCGCGGCCCAGGCCACCCCGGCCCGCGGCCTGCCCCCGACCCCGCCCACGACGACAACGACGGACGGGACCACTCCTCCGGTACTGCCGCCCGCACTCGGGACCGAGGACTCCCCTCTCGCTCCACAGCCGCCCGCCGCGTCCGACGACGACGGCACCACGCCGCCCGTGCCATCCCTGGGCCACGACAAGGACACGTCGGCGCCTGTCCCGTCATCGGGCGACAAGGACACGTCGGCGGTCGCCTCTCCGACCGGCGACAACGAGAGCACCTCCCCCGAGGCACCGACGCCCGAATCCGCCCCCGTCCTGCCGCCGCCTCCCGGCAACGGCAAGGCCACCACCCCGCTCAAGCCTCCGCCGGCTTCCCCCGAGGCGCCGACCAGGTCCACCCCGGTCCCGCCGGGCAAGGCCACGACCGGCACCCCCAAGTCCGGCATGGGCGCCTCCTCGAAGGCCAGGTCCGCCGGGCCCCGGCCCGCGCGCGGGCGGGCGGTGCCGTCGCGGGGGAACGGCGAGTGTCTGCTGTACTCGGTGCTCGCGGCCGATCCGGCGCACATCCGCAACCGGCTCACCGGTGTCGCGCGGCAGGACCCCGCCACGTACGAGTGGCTCGGTTCGCCCGCGACCGTCCGGAAGGACCTGCGCGCCGTCGCGTCGCTGAGCAGATCCCGGCAGACGAGGTTGCGGGCCGAGGCGGCGATCCGGCAGATGCGGGGGCTCGTCTCGACGTATCTCGAGGAGGGTACGGCGACCGGGAGTCTGAGCTACGAGGTGATCGGACAGTTCCGCCGGAGCCGCGTCCGGACCTTCGTCGGCGGGCTGGCGACGACGGACCGGCAGGGGCTCGACGCCCTGGTGCGCGACTACGGCGTCAATGAGGTGACGGTCCCCCAGACCTTCACCGACGGCGAACTCCGCGGCCTCTACCGGGCAGTGCTGGACGAACAGTACGAGTCGGGCAGCGGGCTGCCCTCGGAGCTGGCCGACGCCGCCGACGCCGCGCCCACGGACATGCTCGCCTACCTCCGGGAGCACGACCGGCTGCCGAGCGTCGCGGAGCTGACCGACGTCCAGCTGCGCGCCCTGCTCGCCGGCGTCTACGCGGACACCACCGTTCAGTTCACCAGCGAGGAACTGGCCGAGGTGATGGACGCCGTGGACAACTGGGAGGCCCGCTGGGAGGCCGTGGGCGGCGAGGTGTTCCTGCCCCTGGTCGCCCACGCGCTCGGAGTCACGGTCGACGTGGTCCGGCGGGTGCCGGGACGCGAGCGGGGCTCGGTGGCGAGCACCGTCGGCCCGGCGAACGCGACCAGGGCCATCGAGGTCTACTACAACGGCCGTACGCACTTCGACGCCAGTGATGCGGCACCCGTCGAGATCGGCCCCCCGAACCGCGTGCCCCCGGACGGCTCCTTCGCGGCCTCGCTGCTCAACTCGCTGCCGGTGGACGGGCCGTCGGCGCTGGCCGCCGTGGACAGCACCGCAGGGCTGCACGACTGGGCGAGTGCGCGGTTGGCGGAGCTGGGGCCGGACGGCGCCCCGCCCGGAGTCATGCCGCCGCGCGGCGAGTTCGCCCTGTCGCTCTCCGAAGTGCGCGCCCTGGGCATCGAGTTGACGCAGGCCATGGAGGCGCAGGCCGTCCTGACCGTCGGCGAGCTGACCGTGTCCGACCTGTCGCCGACCGCCGGACAACAGCTCCAACTGCTCCTGAACCACCCGGAGTCGGGGGATTACGTCGCTACGGTCGCCTCGTTGGTGGCTCATGCCCTCGGCCGGGATATCGTGATCGTCGGCCCGGCCGCAACCGAACACCGGTACGGCTCCAGCCCCGGCGAGCCGATCCGTGTCACGTTCGACCGCGTGGGGAACCCCGCGCCCGTTCAGCAGCTGCCGGAGGTCTGAGATGGCCTGTGCGGCTGCGCAGAAATCCCCGTACCCGGTGCCACCGCACCCGGTGTCCCAGCACCCCGTGGGCACCCCCCACCGCCACTCCGCCAGGAGGACGTCATGACCGCCGCACAGAACGCCCCCCGAGGGCAGTCCGCAGCCGCCGAGCCGGACACCGGTGCCACCACACCCGCACCGGAGCCGACCACGACGGCGACGGCAGGGACGGCGCCCGCCCCCACGGCCGTCGCCTCACCGGCGGTCGCGGCACCGGGGTCGGCCCGCGCCCCGGAGTCCGCCCCCGACCCGGAGTCGGCACCGGACCCCGAGTCCCTGCCGGAGACCGCGTCCCTGCCCGACCCGGAGTCCCTCCCCGATCCCGAATCCCTCCCGGAGACCGCGTCCCTCCCGGACCCTGCGTCCGAACCGGGGACCTCCGCAGCCGCCTCCGCCACCGCCGGAGCGGAGGGCGAGGGCGAGACCCCCTCCGGCGCCGACGCCGCGGGCGCCACCGTGCCCGACGTGGTCACCGTCGGTGACGGCTCCGACGGCGGCACCGCCGCCACCGCGCAGGACGGCCACCCCGGCCGCCCGTCCAAGGCCATCCTGGCCGCCGCGGCGATCGCGGGCGCGCTCCTGGTGTCGGTGCCGTTCCTGGTCAGCACCCGTGGCGACGACGGCAGCCCGGCCCGCACCACCTCCGCGGGCGGCACTGCGGACACCGTGCTGGGCGATGCCCTGGACGGGGCGGCCCCGGGTTCCTTCGAGTCGGCCGACCCGAAGCCGAACAAGGCGACGCCCTCCACCAAGGCCTCTCAGAGCCCCTCGACCACGGGCAAGGGCGCGGCGGGCGGCGCGGCGCCGGGCGCCGGAGCGGCGGTCGGCGACACCGGCACCACCGGGAGCAAGGGCAGCGGCGCGGCCTCCGGCAGCGGCTCCAGCACCTCGAAGGGTTCCTCCGGTACGAAGAGCAGCGGTTCGAGCTCCGGCACCAAGACCACGACCAGCGGCAGCGGTTCGAGCAGCGGCGGCAGCACCAGCACCAGCACCAGCACCAAGCCGACCCCGGCCGTCGTCCCCGGCGCGATCATCTTCAGCCACGCCTCCGGCAAGTGCATCGACGTCGTCGGCGACAAGGGCAAGGACGGTGCCCCGCTGGAGATCTGGTCGTGCAACGGCAAGGCCCAGCAGAAGTGGACGTTCCACTCCGACGGCACCGTGCGCGCCTTCGGCCTGTGCATGGACGTCGCCTGGGGTTCCACCGCGGACGGCGCGGTCATCCAGCTGGCCAAGTGCAGCGGCAACCCGGCCCAGAAGTTCATCCTGGCCCAGCCCAACGACCTGGTGAATCCCCAGGCCAACAAGTGCGTGGACGTGAAGGACCAGAAGACCGGCAACGGCACCCGGCTCCAGCTGTGGACGTGCAACGGCCAGGACAACCAGAAGTGGACCGCCCGCTGACCCTCGACCGACCCGTCAGGCGTTGACCGCGAGCGATCCATCAGGCGTTTTCGCTCTGCGTGGGCGGCTTTTCGCTCTGTGTGGGCGAAATCTCGTCCGTGCCGGTGGCCGAAGAAGATCACCAGGTCAGGGCGTCGGCCGCGGCCCCGGCGCCCTCGGACACCGCCCCCGTACGGCCCTCTGCCATGGCAGGCGTACTGGCGCGAGCCTAGGCTCGTACTAAAATTTCCGGCTTGTTACGGAACGGAGCTGGAGCCGGACAACCCCAGGCATACCTGCGGGCCCCGCCAGCGACCCGGAGGTTTCCGGGAACGAGACGCGAGGACTGATGGCAGCCACACACGAGAGCAGTGCTCTCGGTCTGCTCGAAGAAGAGATCCGCGAGCGGTTCGGCGACAAGGCACGTTTCTCCGCGGGGCCCGCCGCCTCGCCGCGCACCCTGGTCGACA
Organism: Streptomyces sp. NBC_01451; assembly: GCF_036227485.1. Taxonomy (NCBI): domain Bacteria; kingdom Bacillati; phylum Actinomycetota; class Actinomycetes; order Kitasatosporales; family Streptomycetaceae; genus Streptomyces; species Streptomyces sp. NBC_01451. Next base: position 7,885,109 of record NZ_CP109479.1, on the reverse strand, counting down.
TTTTCGACGCCACCGTACGTTCGTACCCGAACGAGCCCGCCCTCGACGACGGCACCGTCTCGCTCACCTACCGGGCGCTGGCCATGGAGGTCGAGAGCGTACGGCGCCGTCTGAGCGCCGCCGGTGTCGGGCTCGGGGACCGCGTCGGGGTCCGGGTGCCGTCCGGCACCAACGAGCTGTACATCGCCGTCCTGGCCGTCCTCGCCGCCGGTGCCGCCTACGTCCCCGTGGACGCCGAGGACCCGGACGAGCGGGCCGAGCTGGTGTTCGGGGAGGCGGACGTACGGGCCGTCGTCGGCGCCGGGTGCGAGATCACCGTTCCCGGGACCCGCGGTGAGCTGCCCTCACGGCGGCCCGGGGTCGAGCACGACGCCTGGATCATCTTCACCTCCGGCTCCACCGGGAAGCCCAAGGGCGTCGCCGTCAGCCATCGCAGCGCCGCCGCCTTCGTGGACGCCGAGGCCGCGCTGTTCCTCACCGACGATCCCGTGGGGCCCGGCGACCGGGTCATGGCGGGCCTCTCCGTGGCCTTCGACGCCTCCTGCGAGGAGATGTGGCTGGCCTGGCGCTACGGGGCCTGTCTGGTGCCCGTACCGCGTTCCCAGGTGCGCAGCGGGGCCGATCTGGGGCCCTGGCTGGTCGAGCAGGAGATCTCCGTGGTCTCCACCGTGCCGACGCTGGCCGCGCTGTGGGAGCCCGAGACCCTCAACGACGTACGGCTGCTGATCTTCGGCGGGGAGGCCTGCCCGCCCGAGCTGGTGCAGCGGCTGGTGACGGAGGGGCGCGAGGTGTGGAACACCTACGGGCCCACCGAGGCCACCGTCGTCGCCTGTGCCTCCCTGATGACCGGGGAGGAGCCCATCCGCATCGGGCTGCCCCTCAACGGCTGGGAGCTCGCCGTGGTCGACGAGGCCGGGGAGCCCGTCGCCATGGGCGCCAGCGGCCAGCTGGTGATCGGCGGTGTGGGACTCGCGCGGTATCTCGACGCCGAGAAGGACGCCGAGAAGTACGCGCCGCTCGACTCCCTCGGGTGGGAGCGGGCCTACCGCAGCGGTGACCTCGTCAAGGCCGAGCCCGAGGGCCTGATCTTCCTCGGACGGGCCGACGAGCAGATCAAGCTCGGCGGGCGCCGTATCGAGCTGGGTGAGGTCGACTCGGCGCTCCAGGCTCTGCCCGGTGTCGCCGGTGCGGCAGCCGCCGTACGGACCGCCCGCAGCGGCAACCAGCTGCTGGTCGGCTATGTCGTGACGCAGGAGGGCTGGGACCAGGCCGCCGCCGTGGAGCGACTGCGCGCCGAGCTGCCCGCCGCCCTGGTGCCGATGCTCGCGCCGGTCGCCGAGCTGCCGACGCGCACGTCCGGCAAGGTCGACCGCAACGCCCTGCCGTGGCCGCTGGAGGGGCTGGAGACCGGTCCCGCCGCCGTGCTGTACGGCACCGAGGCGTGGGTGGCCGAGCAGTGGAGCGAGGTCCTGGGCATCCCCGTGGGCAGCGCGGACGACGACTTCTTCGCGATCGGCGGCAGCAGTCTCGGCGCCGCCCAGCTGACCACGCGACTGCGGACGCGCTATCCGAGCGCCGCCGTCCTCGACATCTACCAGCAGCCCGTGCTGCGCAAGCTCGCCCGGCATCTGGAGGAGTCCGCGCAGGACGACACCGGCGGACGGGTCATCGCGCCGGTTCCGCTGCGCGCCAAGGCCGTTCAGCTGCTGCTGCTGGTCCCCCTGTTCACGCTCCTCGGGCTCCGGTGGGCGGTCGCGCTCGCCGCCGCCGGGAACGTACTGCACTGGTTCGGCGCCTATCCGTGGGCGCCCGCCACGTCGTGGTGGGCGGTGGCGGCCGGGGCCGCCGTGTTCTTCTCCCCGCCCGGGCGGCTCGCCCTCGCGGCCGGTGGGGCGCGGCTGCTGCTGCGCGGCGTGAAGCCGGGCCGGTATCCGCGCGGTGGCAGTGTGCACCTTCGCCTCTGGACCGCCGAGCGGCTCGCCGAGTTCAGCGGGGCGACCTCGCTGACCGGGGGGTGGCTGGAGCGGTACGCGCGTGCGCTGGGCGCCAAGGTCGGCACGGACGTCGACCTGCACTCGCTGCCGCCGGTCACCGGCATGCTCAAGCTGGGGCGTGGGGCGGCCGTCGAGTCCGAGGTGGACCTGTCGGGCCACTGGCTGGACGGGGACCGGCTGGAGATCGGTCAGGTCAAGGTGGGTGCCGGCGCTGTCGTCGGGACGCGCAGCCTGCTCTTCCCGGGCGCGCGGGTCGGCAAGCGGGCCGAGGTGGCGCCGGGTTCGGCGGTCGCCGGGACGGTGCCGACCGGGCAGCGGTGGGCCGGCGCGCCGGCCCACAAGCTCGGCAAGGCCAAGCGGAACTGGCCCAAGGAGCGTCCGCAGCGCGGGCGGACCTGGCGGACGATGTACGGCGTCGCCGGGTTCGCGCTGAGCGCGCTGCCGCTGCTGGCGGGTGCCGTCGCGCTGCTGGTCGCCGGCCTCTTCGTCGACCCGGACGCCGGGCTCGGGACCGCCCTGCGGGGCATCGCGCTCGCGCTGGTGCCGGCCACCCTGGCGTTCGGTCTCGCGTACGCGCTGATGCTGCTGGTCGCCGTACGGCTGCTGAGTCTGGGTCTGCGCGAGGGCACGCATCCCACGCACAGCCGGATCGGCTGGCAGGCCTGGACCGTCACGCAGCTCATGGACCGCTCCCGCGAGACCCTGTTCCCGCTGTACGCCGGGCTGATCACCCCGGTGTGGCTGCGGCTGCTCGGGATGCGGATCGGGCGCGGCGCCGAGGTGTCCACCGTGCTGGCGCTGCCGAGCCTGACGACCGTCGGCGAGGGCGCCTTCCTGGCCGACGACACCCTGACCGCGCCGTACGAGCTCGGCGGCGGCTGGCTGCGGATCGGGCGGGCCGAGATCGGGCGGCGGGCCTTCCTGGGCAACTCCGGGATGACCGCGCCGGGCCGGTCGGTACCCGACGGCGGGCTGGTCGGTGTCCTCTCGGCCACCCCGAAGAAGGCCAAGAAGGGCAGCTCGTACCTGGGCCTGCCGCCGATGAAGCTGCCCCGCTCGGCGAGCGGCGGCGACCAGAGCCGTACGTACGACCCGCCCGCGCGGCTGCTGTGGGCGCGGGCGCTGGTGGAGCTGTTCCGGATCGTGCCGGTGTTCTGCTCGGCGGGGCTGGCCGTGCTGACGGTCGCCGCGTTCAGTGTGCTCGGTGGATGGTTCTGGCTGGCCGGCGGCCTGGTGCTGCTCGCTGTCGGGGCCCTCGCCTGCGTCCTGTCCGTCGTCGCCAAGTGGGCGCTCGTGGGGCGTCACCACGCCGGTGAGCATCCGCTGTGGAGCGGGTTCGTGTGGCGCAACGAGCTGGCGGACACCTTCGTCGAGGTCGTCGCCGTGCCCTGGCTGGTGGGCTCCGTGCCGGGTACGCCGGTGATGTCGGCGTGGCTGCGGGGGCTCGGCGCGCACATCGGGAAGGGGGTCTGGGTGGAGAGCTACTGGCTGCCCGAGACCGACCTGGTGACCCTGGGGGACGCGGCCACCGTGAACCGGGGATGCGTGCTCCAGACACACCTCTTCCACGACCGGATCTTGCGGACGGATACTGTGGTCCTCCGTGAGGGCGCGACGCTGGGTCCTGGCGGGATCGTCCTGCCCGGTTCCACGGTCGGGGCCCGGTCCACTCTGGGTCCCGCGTCGCTGGTCATGGCGGCGGAGTCCGTTCCCGACGACTCCCGCTGGCTGGGCAACCCGATCGAGTCATGGCGTTCCTGAAAGCGGTGCGCGCGGCTCGTTCGGGTACCGGAGCGGGGGTGGGTTCATCTCCGGCACCTCGTACGAGCACATCGCAGGGAGCAGACTCAGCAGTGAGCGTTCAGCAGACAGTGGGTTCGGACCCGTACTTCCCGGCCAACGGTGACCCCCGTTACCGGGTGCACCGGTACGAACTCGCGCTGGACTACCGCCCCGGCCCGAACCGGCTGGCGGGCACGGCCCGCATCAACGCCATAGCGGGCCGGTCCCCGCTCGCCGAATTCCAGCTGAACCTGGGCGACTTCAAGATCGGCCGGGTCCGGGTCGACGGCAAGGCCTCGCACTACACGCACCGGGGCGGACGGCTGCGCATCCGCCCCCCGAAGCCACTGCGGACCGGGGCCGCCTTCACCGTCGAGGTGCACTGGGCGGGCAACCCCAAGCCGGTCAGCAGCCCCTGGGGCGGGATCGGCTGGGAGGAGCTGGAGGACGGGGCGCTGGTGGCGAGCCAGCCGGTCGGGGCGCCGTCCTGGTACCCGTGCAACGACCGGCCCGCCGACAAGGCGTCCTACCAGATCTCGATCACGACGCCGTCCGCGTACTCGGTGGTGGCGGGCGGTCGGCTGCTGACGAGGACGACGAGGGCTTCTACGACCACGTGGGTGTACGAGCAGTCCGCGCCGACGTCGAGCTATCTCGTCGGACTGTCGATCGGGAAGTACCAGACCGTCCTGCTCGGCGACCCGGGTCTTGGCGGGGTGCCCCAACACGGGCACATTCCGGCGGAGTTGCTCCCCGAGTTCTCCCGTGACTTCGCTCGCCAGCCCGCCATGATGGAGCTCTTCGAGGAGCTGTTCGGGCCGTATCCGTTCGGTGAGTACGCGGTCGTGGTCACCGAGGAGGAACTCGATGTGCCCGTCGAGGCACAGGGCTTGTCACTGTTCGGCGCCAACCACGTGGACGGCGCCCGGAGTTCGGAGCGGCTCGTCGCGCACGAGCTGGCCCACCAGTGGTTCGGCAACAGTGTGTCCATCGCGGACTGGCGGCACATCTGGCTGAACGAGGGGTTCGCCAAGTACGCGGAGTGGCTGTGGTCCGAGCGCTCCGGCGGGCGCAGCGCGCAGCAACTCGCCGCCGTCGCCCATCGGTTGCTGGCCGGGCGACCACAGGATCTGCGGCTCGCCGATCCCGGCCGCAAGCTGATGTTCGACGACCGGTTGTACCAGCGCGGCGGGCTCACCGTGCACGCCGTGCGGTGCGCGCTGGGCGACGAGGCGTTCTTCCGGATGCTGCGGGGCTGGGTCGCGCTCCACCGGGGCGGTTCGGTGAGCACGGCCACGTTCACGTCGCACGCGGGGCGGTTCGCGACGGAGCCGTTGGACGAACTGCTCGCCTCGTGGCTGCACGAGGTGGCGCTGCCCGCGTTGCCCACACCGAGGACGCAGGGACCGCCGCCGGTCAGGGGTGGACCGCGGGTGCCCGCCCGGCCCTCCTATCCGCCGTCCACCGCGTAGCGGGTGGATGCGGTGCGGGTACACGCGGTGCGGGAGAATGGCGGGCATGGCCCGACGTACTCCGCATCCCCGGCGGCAACGCCCCTCCACCCAGGTTCAGAGTTCCGCGTGTCCGTGCGGTCTCGCGGAGACGTACGAGAAGTGCTGCGGCCGGTTCCACCGCGGTGAGGCGGCGGCGCCGACCGCCGAGGCACTGATGCGCTCCCGCTACAGCGCCTTCGTGCGGCGGGACGAGCCCTACCTCCTGCGCACCTGGCACCCGCGCACCCGCCCCGCCGGTGTCGAGTTCGACCCCGGGACGCGGTGGACGGGCCTGGAGATCCTCGGATCGGGCGACGGTACGGCGTTCCACACCACCGGGACCGTGACCTTCCGGGCCTCCTACCGGGGCGGTTCGATGGAGGAGCGGAGCCGGTTCGAGCGGGCCGACGGCGCGTGGGTGTACGTCGACGGGGACGTCGGCCGGAGCGACGAGGGGACCGGGACCGCCGTCTAGGGCGCGAGGATGTCCAGTTCCTGAAGGGCGCCGACCACGATCCCCCGGGTGAGCCGCTCGGCCCGCTCGCCGTCGCCCTCGCGGACCGCCTCGGCGACCTGTACGTGCAGGGTGACGGCGGCCGGGTCGGGGTCCTCGAACATGACCTCGTGATGGGTGCGGCCGGCCAGGACCTCCGCGACGACATCCCCGAGGCGGGCGAACATCTCGTTGCCGGATGCCTCCAGGATCACCCGATGGAAGGCCACGTCGTGGACCAGGTAGCCGTCCAGCTGGTGACCGCGCGACTTGGCCACCATGCCCAGCGCGCACTCCGTGAGCCGCGCGCACTGCTCGGCGGTGGCGAACTTGGCGGCCAGTCCCGCGGCGACCGGTTCGATCGCGGAGCGCAGCACGGTGAGGGAGCGCAGTTGCTGCGGGCGGTCGGCGCCCGCCAGACGCCAGCGGATGACCTGCGGGTCGTAGACGTTCCACTCGGCCTTGGGGCGGACCGTGACGCCGACCCGGCGGCGGGACTCGACCAGGTGCATCGACTCCAGGACCCGGACCGCCTCCCGCATCACCGAACGTGACACGTCGAAGCGCTGGGCCAGTTCGTCCGTGCGCAGAACGCTGCCCGGCGGGTACTCGCCCGCGGTGATCGCGGGTCCGAGGGTGTCCAGTACATGGCCGTGCAGCCCTCGGCCGGGTGTGCTCATGCACTCAGCGTACGGGGCGCGTCACACTCCCAAAAAGTCAGACTTATTGATGCGGAGGGCTTGAATTTGTCGGACCTAATGCGTTTCATTGCGTTCATGCAGAAGACGCGCACCCCCCACGTCGTCGTGGTCATGGGCGTCGCGGGCACCGGGAAGACCACCATCGGTCCCCTGCTCGCGGCACGGCTCGGCGTTCCGTACGCCGAGGCCGACGACTTCCACCCCCCGGCCAACATCCACAAGATGACGGCCGGGACCCCGCTGACCGACGACGACCGCCGGCCGTGGCTGGACGCGATCGGCGAGTGGGCGCACGGCCGGGCCGGGCTCGGCGGGGTGGTCAGCTGCTCGGCGCTGAAGCGGTCGTACCGGGACCGGCTGCGGGCCGCCGCACCCGACGTCGTCTTCGTGCATCTCACCGGTGACCGGGCGCTCATCGAGGACCGGATGGCGCACCGGCAGGGCCACTTCATGCCGACGGCGCTGCTCGACTCGCAGTTCGCCACCCTCCAGCCGCTCGAAGCGGACGAGACGGGCGTGGCGGTCGACGTCTCCGGCACCCCCGAGGAGATCACCGCCCGTGCCGTGACGGCGCTCGGCGGCCTCGGCGCCCCGGACAGCCCCGGGGCATCCCCGAAAGCACCCTCGCAGTAACCCGACCACCCCCGACAGTCCCTCTTCAGAAGCAAGGGAACCACCGTGACCAGACTCAGCGTCGAGATGCTGGCAGCGGACACCGTCGAGCCGATCACCTCGGCCGGCCATGCCCAGCTGGGCGTCGCCGTGCTCGCGGGCATCGCACTCATCGTCCTGCTGATCACCAAGTTCAAGCTGCACGCCTTCCTGGCCCTGACCATCGGCTCGCTCGCGCTGGGCGCCTTCGCGGGCGCGCCGCTCGACAAGGCCATCGCCAGCTTCACCACCGGGCTCGGCTCGACGGTGGCCGGCGTGGGCGTCCTGATCGCCCTGGGCGCGATCCTCGGCAAGCTGCTCGCCGACTCCGGCGGCGCCGACCAGATCGTCGACACGATCCTGGCGAGGGCGTCGGGCCGGACGATGCCCTGGGCGATGGTCCTGATCGCCTCGGTGATCGGCCTGCCCCTGTTCTTCGAGGTCGGCGTCGTGCTGCTGATCCCGGTCGTCCTGATGGTCGCCAAGCGCGGCAACTACTCCCTGATGCGCATCGGCATCCCGGCGCTCGCGGGCCTGTCCGTGATGCACGGCCTGGTCCCGCCGCACCCCGGCCCGCTGATCGCGATCGACGCGGTCGGCGCCAACCTCGGCGTGACGCTGGCGCTCGGCGTCCTCGTCGCCATCCCCACGGTGATCATCGCCGGCCCGCTGTTCTCGCGGGTCGCGGCCCGCTGGGTCGACGTACCCGCCCCGGACCGGATGATCCCCCAGCGCCCTTCCGAGGACCTGGAGAAGCGTCCCGGCTTCGGCGCCACCCTGGCCACCATCCTGCTCCCCGTCGTCCTGATGCTGTCCAAGGCGCTGGTCGACATCATCGTCGACGACCCCACGCACATGGTGCAGCGCGTCTTCGACGTGGTCGGCTCCCCGCTGATCGCCCTGCTCGCCGCCGTCCTCGTGGGCATCTTCACCCTCGGCCGCCCGGCCGAGTTCACCAAGGAACGCATCTCGCGGATCGTCGAGACGGGCCTCGCGCCCATCGCGGGCATCCTCCTGATCGTCGGCGCCGGCGGCGGCTTCAAGCAGACGCTGATCGACTCCGGGGTCGGCAAGATGGTCCTGGACATCTCCGAGGACTGGTCGATCCCGGCCCTTCTGCTGGCCTGGCTGATCGCGGTGGCGATCCGGCTGGCCACGGGTTCGGCGACGGTCGCCACGGTCTCCGCGGCCGGCCTCGTGGCCCCGCTCGCGGCCGACATGTCGACCACGCACGCGGCCCTTCTCGTCCTGGCCATCGGCGCCGGCTCGCTCTTCTTCAGCCATGTGAACGACGCCGGGTTCTGGCTGGTCAAGGAGTACTTCGGCCTGAACGTCGGCCAGACCCTGAAGACCTGGTCGGTCATGGAGACGATCATCTCCGTGGTCGCGGGCGGCCTGGTCCTGCTGCTCTCACTCGTGATCTAGGGGTACGGGAATGAGTCACCCTCTGTTCGACATCAGCGGGCGTACGGCCCTGGTGACCGGCTCCAGCCGGGGCATCGGCCTCGCCCTGGCCCGGGGCCTCGCGGAGGCGGGCTGCACGGTCGTCCTCAACGGGCGCGACGACGACCGGCTCGCCAAGGCCGCCGCCGGGCTCCCCGGGGACATCCGCACCGCCGCCTTCGACGTCACCGACGGTCCCTCGGTCGGAGCCGGGATCGCGGACATCGAGGAGCGGGTCGGCCCGCTCGACATCCTGGTCAACAACGCGGGCATGCAACTGCGCGCCCCCCTCCTGGAGTTCACCGACTCCGACTGGCACCGCATCCTCGACACCAACCTCACCAGCGCGTTCCTGGTGGGCCGTGAGGCGGCCCGCCGGATGACGGAACGCGGCCACGGCAAGATCATCAACATCTGCTCGGTGCAGAGCGAGGTGGCCCGCCCGGGCATCGCGCCCTACGCGGCCACCAAGGGCGCGCTGAAGATGCTCACCAAGGGCATGTGCGCGGACTGGGGCCCGCACGGGGTCCAGGTCAACGCCCTCGGCCCCGGCTACATCGAGACGGAACTGACCCAACCCCTGGTCGACGACCCGGAGTTCAGCGCCTGGGTGCGCAAACGGACCCCGGCCGGGCGGTGGGGGCGTACGGAGGACCTGGTGGGCGGGGTGCTGTTCCTCGCCTCCCCGGCGGCGGACTTCGTCGGCGGACAGGTGCTGTACGTCGACGGCGGCATGACCAGTGTCCTGTGACGCGGCCGCGGACACGGAGGCAGACACGGAAGCGGACTCGAAAGGGGTTCTCCCGATGCTCGGTTGCGTGATCCACGGCGAGGGCGACCTGCGGGTCGACGAGCTGCCGGTGCCGTCCCCCGGCGCCGGTCAGGCGCTGGTGGCCGTCCGCTACGGCGGGGTCTGCGGCTCGGACCTGCACTACTGGCGGCACGGCGGGGTCGGCGACTTCCGCCTCAAGGAACCGATGGTGCTGGGCCACGAGGTCGTGGGGACGGTCGTCTCCTACGGTGACGGATCATCAGGTCCCCCTGTGGGTACGGAGGTTGCCGTGCACCCGGCGACCCCGTGCGGCGCGTGCCCGGAGTGCGTGTCCGGTCGGCGCAACGTCTGCCGGGACACGCGCTACCTCGGCAGCGCCGCCCGCACGCCCCACGTCCAGGGCGGCTTCGCGGCTCGACTGGTCGTCCCCGCCGACCAGTTGAGGCCCGTACCGGCGGGCCTGCCGCTGCACCTGGCGGCCCTCGCCGAACCCCTCTCGGTCGCCCTGCACGCCGTCCGCCGGGCCGGGGACGTCTCCGGCGGGCACGTCCTCGTCACCGGCGCCGGGCCCATCGGGTGCCTGGTCGTCGCTGCGGCGAAGGCGGCCGGCGCGGCCCGGGTGACGGTCACGGACCTGCTCCCGCAGGCCCTGCGGTACGCGGCCGTCGCGGGCGCCGACTCGGTCGTACGGGCGGACGATCCCGGCGATCCCGGGTGGCCGGCCGAGGTGGACGTGGCCGTAGAGGCGTCGGGGGTGGCCGCCGGTCTCGACACCTGCCTGCGTCTGGTGCGCCGGGGCGGGGTCGTCGTACAGCTCGGTCTGCTGCCGCCCGGGCCCAGCCCCTTCGCGGGCAACCTCGTCGTCACCCGGGAGATCGAACTGCGGGGCGCCTTCCGCTTCGACACGGAGTTCGACGACGCGCTGACCCTGCTGGCGGCTGCGCCGGCGCTGGAGGGGCTGGTCAGCGCGGTGATCCCGGTCGAGGAGGCGGAGTCGGCGTTCGCACTGGCGGCGGACCGGGGCAGGTCGTGCAAGGTGCTGCTCGACTTCGGCGGGAGCACTCCCCCGAGGGCGTGAACCGCCGGTTCGTCGTCTGCGAGTGGGCCGTCCGCGGGTCGGCCGTCCGTAGGTCCGCTGTGGCTGGTCGCGCGGTTCCCCGCGCCCCTTCAGGGGCGCCCGGCACCGGATCGTCGGTTCAGGGACGCCACAGCGGATGCTCGCTCTCCGCCCACTCCTTGCTCACCGAGCCCGTCCGGAGGCCCCGGCGGGCCTCCGGGTCGCCCAGAGCCATGCCGATGTGGCCGGCCAGGACGATGCCGATGGTGAGGGCCAGCCAGTCGTGGACGAAGGTCGCGCTGGTGCGCCACATCAGCGGGGTGAGGTGGGTGAACCACATGAGCAGGCCCGTGCCGAGCATGACGAGGGTGGCGCCCGCGATCCAGGACGCGTAGATCTTCTGGCCCGCGTTGAACTTGGCCGCCGGGCGCGAGGCGCGGCGCCTGTCGCGGCGTAGGGCCGCGCGCAGCCAGACCCGGTCGTGCGGGCCGAAGCGGTTGAGGTGGCCCAGGTCGGCGCGGAGGGCCCGGGAGGCCAGGCCGGCCAGGACGGGTACCGGCAGGGCGAGGCCCGCCCACTCGTGGACGCGGACCACCAGTTCGCGGCGGCCGACCAGTTCGGCGAACTGGGGGATGTAGAGGCAGGCCGCCGTCACCACGCACACGCCCATCAGCGCGGCCGTCGCGCGGTGCACCCACTTCTGGGAGCGGCCGAAGCGGCGTACGTCCGAGGACGACACGGAGGTGGCGGCGGAGGGCGCCGGGGCGTCAGCTCGTTGGCTCATCGTCGCGTCCGTTCGACTTGCCGACCCAGGCGTCGATGTCGTAGCCGCGGTTCTCCCAGTAGCCGGCCCGCACGTTCTCGGTGACCGTGATGCCGGAGAGCCACTTGGCGGACTTGTAGAAGTACATGGGGGCGACGTAGAGGCGGACCGGGCCGCCGTGGCTGTGGCTCAGGTTCTTGTCCTGCATGCGCAGCGCGACCAGGACGTCGGCGCGGCGGGCCTGGTCGAGGGTGAGGCTCTCGGTGTAGGCGCCGTCGAAGCAGGTGAAGCGCACCGCGCCGGCCGAGGAGCGCACTCCCGCCGCGTCCAGGAGCCGGGACAGCCGCACGCCTTCAAAGGGCGTGCCGGGCACCCGCCAGCCGGTGACGCACTGCACGTCCTTGACCATCCTGGTCTGGGGCATCGCGCGCAGGTCGGCCAGGGTGTAGGCAGCGGGTCTGTCGACGAGGCCGTCGATCTTCAGCTGGTAGTTCTCGGCGTCCTTGCGGGGCACGGACGACGTCACCGAGTAGTAGCGGAATCCGCCGCCGTTCGGGAGGAGACCGGTGAGTCCGGTGGGGTCCTTCTCCGCCGCACCGGCCAGGAAGGCCTCCATGCCGCGCTGGAGGGTGGGTGCGGCGACCACGCCGAGGGCGCCCAGGCCGAGGGTGCCGAGCAGCACCCGGCGGCCGATGGGTGTGCCCCGGTCCTGCCCTTCACGGTCTTCGCGTTCTTCACGCTCTTCGGGCCGTTCGGGTTCTTCGGGTACCTCGGGTCGTTCGGAGTTCACGTATCCATTCGAACACCCGCGACCCCTGTCGAGCCAGGGATCGCGGGTGCGCGTCAGACTTCCGTAACCGCTTCTCACCCTCTTCTCAGGCGGCGGCCCCGGAAAGGGTGGTCAGGAGGCCGCTTCCGCGGACTCCGCCGACTCCGCCACCTTGTCCAGCTGGAACGCCTCGTTGCCGAGCCCGATCCGTGCGTGCACGTCGGGCTTGCGGGAACGCAGGACCAGGCCCTGGACCAGGCCGAGGACCACGGCGGCACCGATGATGCCGGGCAGCACCCAGTTGAGGGAGGAGTCCGGGCCCGTGCCCACGAGGACGTCGAAGTCCTTGATCGTGTAGACGGCGATGGCCAGCAGAGCGATGCCGGAGAGCGTGGCCGTGGCCAGCCGCCAGGCCTGGGCGGCGACGGCCTGGCGGCGGACGAAGAAGACGACGACAGAGAGGGAGGCTGCGGCCATCAGCAGGATCACGCCCAGAGAACCGATGTTGGCAGCCCAGGTGAACAGCTGCAGCACAGGCGCGGTCGGGTCACCGACCGGACCGTCGTCGGCGATGGCGAAGCCCGCCACGACCGCGACGGACACGGCGGTCTGCAGAAGGGAACCGGTGCCGGGGGCACCGCTCGTGCCGGTCGTCCGGCCGAAGGCCTGCGGGAGCAGCCCTTCCCGGCCCATGGCGAAGGCGTACCGCGCGACGACGTTGTGGAAGCTGAGCATCGCGGCGAACATACCGGTCACGAAGAGGACGTGCAGGACGTCGGTGAACGTCGAGCCGAGCCGTTCCTCGGTGAGGAAGAACAGCAGTCCGGCGCTCTGCTTCTGGGATGCCCCGACGACTGCGGAGGGACCTGTGGCCACGGTGATCGCCCAGCAGCTGATGGCGAGGAAGACGGCGACGCCGCCCACCGCGAGGAACATCACGCGCGGCACGAGGATGTGCGGCTTACTCGTCTCCTCGGCATACACGGGGGCCTGTTCGAAGCCGAGGAAGGCGGCGATGCAGAAGCACAGGGCGGTGCCGACGCCCGCGCCGCTGAGGGTGTCCGGGTTGAAGGCGTGCAGCGACAGGCCCTCCTTCGCCGGGTCGGCGACGGCGGCGATGTCGAAGATGACGACAAGGGCGACCTCGATGACCAGCAGCACGCCGAGCAGGCGCGCGTTGACGTCGATCTTCAGCCAGCCGAGCGTGCCGACGGCCAGCGCGGCCAGCAACGCCGGTATCCACCAGGCGACTTCGGTGTCCAGGTAGGTGGAGAACAGTCCGGACACCTCGAACCCGAAGATGCCGTAGATGCCGACCTGGAGGGCGTTGTAGGCGACGAGCGCGAGCATCGCGGCGCTCGCCCCGGCGGTGCCGCCGAGGCCGCGCGAGATGTAGGCGTAGAAGGCGCCCGCGTTGTGGACGTGGCGGCTCATCTCGGCGTACCCGACGCTGAAGAGGACGAGGACGACGCCGAGAAGAACGAAGAGGAGGGGCTGGCCGACGATGCCCATCACCGCAAATGTGGTGGGCATGACACCTGCGACCACCATGAGGGGCGCGGTCGCGGCGAGCACGGAGAGCAGCAGCCCTCCGGTGCCGAGTCGGTCCGCGCGCAGTGCGCGGTCCTGCCCCTTGAACGTACTGATGCCGCTGCTGCCGGCACTGGGTCTGCTCGTGCTCGAACTGCCCGTCGTCATCGCGGGGTTGTCCTTTCGGGCGTACGGAAATTTTCTGTGGTGACGGAACTTCACTGTGGTGCGTGGGGCGTTACGCCGTGCCGAGCGCGGTGTCGCGGGCGGCACGGAAGGCGGTGAGCGGGTCGCGGTCCGGGTAGGACCAGGGAACGGGCGTCTGGTGCGGGCCGATCCGGTGGAACAGCGCGGCGGCCTCCGCACCCCGGCCCTCGCAGAACTTGGCGTGGGCAAGGAAGTTGAGGTCGACCAGGCGGCGCGGGTGGTCGTCGCGCTCCCACTCCAGCCACCAGTCGAAGGCCGCCTTCATCACCTGGCGGGCCCGCCGCCCGACCCAGTGCCCGGAGGAGGCCGGGTCGGTGGACTCCAGGCCCGCGGCGGCCAGGACGCGGTAGCGCTCGGCGTGCGCGACGACCGGCAGGATCGCCAACGGCGAGTCGGCGGGGGCCTGTTCGACGGCCCAGTTGGCGAAGTCGTACACCTCGTGCAGCGGGTCCGGCCCGGCGGAGGTACGGCGCTCGGCAAGGCGCGCGACCATCAGGTGGTGGGCGTGGTGGTGGTCGGGGTAGCGGTGCCGGACCTCGTCGAAGAGTTGCACGACGGTCTCCTCGGCGCCCATGTGCCGCTCCAGCTGGAGCAGCCCGAGCCAGGGCGTGGGGTCGGCGGGAGCGAGCGCGGCGGCGGCGTGGCAGGCGTCGCGGGCCCGGACCGGCTTGTCCTTGCCGGAGAGGACCCGCTGGACGGTGGCCGCGGCGAGCAGGACGGAGGCGTCGGCGGACTCCGGCTCGGCGAGGATCCAGTCGCGGGCCCAGGCGGCGGTGCCGGACTCGAGGGCGAGGACGGTGACGCGGTGGCCCCGGCGGTCCCAGTCGTCGCCGGTGGTGGTGAGCAGTGCGCGGACGGCCTGCCAGCGCCCCTGGCCCAGAGCGGCGCGCGCGGCGACGAGTTCGGTGTCGTCGAGGGCGGCGTCGAAGGCCTGGGCGGCGCGCTTGCGGCCACGGCCCAGGGGTGGTGGAGGTGGAGACACCGCGGGGAACTTCCTCACACGACGCGGTCTGTTGACGGCGATCGTTCGACAGCCATCGGTTGATCACGGACAGCAAACCCTCCACGAATGCTTCACGTCAAGGCCGGTCATGTATGCGACACGTGTCAATTATGCATCTGTGTAGGACAGTTGACCTGGCGAACGACAGACCAGCGCACAACTCACCAACCCAGCAGAGATGACGTTAAGTCGCGATACCGCCACCATCCGAACGTGGACGTGATCCTGCCGCCGCCACGATTCCGTCACATCCCCGGGGCAGGACCCGCCGGGGGCGGCTACAGTCGGCCTTTACCACACCCCACAGTCCGCCCCGTCATCGAGGTACCCCGCGTGTCCGTTCTGGTTCTGACTCTCGCCGTGAGCGCCGCCTGCTGCCTGGGCCTCGGCTTCGTCCTCCAGCAGAACGCGGCCCGGCAGGCCCCCCTGAGCGACTTCCTCTCCCCGCGGCTGCTGCTGGACCTGATGCGGGTGCCGCGCTGGCTCGGCGGCATCGCCCTGATGGTGGCGGGCATGGTGCTGGGCGCGATCGCGCTGAGCCAGGGCGAGGTGTCCCTGGTGGAGCCGCTGCTCGCGACGAACCTGCTCTTCGCGCTCGCCCTCTCCCGCAAACAGACCAGGCAGCCGCTGGGCCGTCAGGGCTGGACCGGCCTCCTGCTCCTCGCAGGCGGGGTGACGGCGTTCATCGTGGCGGGCGAGCCGCGCGGCGGAACGGCCGTCACGGACCCCTGGCGCCACTGGCTGATCATCGGCGCCATGCTCGGCCTCGCCCTGCTCCTCACGACGTACGCGAAGCGCTCCCGCCTCAGCTCCGGCCCGGTCCTGCTGGCCCTGGCCGCGGGCCTGCTCTACGGCGTCCAGGACGCCCTGACCCGGGTCAGCGGCCAGCGCTTCTCGGAGGGCGGCCTGACCCACCTCCTCACGGGCTGGCAGCCGTACGGCGTACTGCTCCTCGGTCTCACCGGCCTGGTCCTGGTCCAGAGCGCCTTCGAGACCGCCCCCCTGCGCATGTCCCTCCCCGCCCTCACGGCGGCCCAGCCCCTGGCCGGGATCATCTGCGGCGTCGGCTTCCTCGGCGACCGGCTGCGCACCGACACCGGGGCACTCGCCTGGGAGGCGTCGGGCCTCGCGGCGGTGGTCGTGGGCATCGTCCTCCTGGGCCTCCACCCGGCGATGCCGAGCGGCAGCGCGCCGAGGCCGATGGGCTTGGATGGCAGACATGAGCACTCACTCCCACGAGAGCACTCCCACCGGTCCCACTGATCCCGGTTCCGCCGATCCCGGTTCCGCCGATCCCAGCGATGCGGCCGATCCGGTCGATCCCGCCGACGAGATCCTCGACATCGTCGACGAGAACGACCAGGTCGTCGGCCGGTCCCCCCGGGGCGAGGCGTACGCGCGCGGTCTGCGCCACCGCTGCGTCTTCATCCAGGCCAGGGACGCCCGGGGCCGGATCTTCGTCCACCGCCGCACCGCCACCAAGCTGGTCTTTCCCTCCCTGTACGACATGTTCGTCGGCGGAGTCGTGGGCGCGGGCGAGTCGTACGGCAGCGCGGCCCTGAGGGAGGCCGAGGAGGAACTCGGCGTCACGGGCCTGCCCCGCCCCGAGCCCCTCTTCAGGTTCCTGTACGACGACGGCGCCGGCCGGAGCTGGTGGTCGGCGGTGTACGAGGTCCGCTGCGAGCTGCCCGTCCACCCCCAGGTGGAGGAGGTCGCCTGGCACGCGTTCCTGCCGGAGGAGGAGGTGGAACGGCGGCTGGGCGAGTGGGAGTGGGTGCCGGACGGTCTGGCGGCCTATGAGCGCCTCAGGGCGTACCGGTCACCGAAGAGCCCGTAAGGTTCCTACATGTGATCGATTTTGGACGGAACGTCCGTATGTGGTTCGCCCCCCAACGGATCGGCGAGGAGGGCCGCACCCCCGACTACCGCTTCTCCCTGGCCAACGAACGCACCTTCCTGGCCTGGCTGCGCACCGCGCTGGCGCTGATCGGCGGCGGCTTCGCCGTGGACCAGTTCCTGCCCGACCTGCGGTGGGGCTGGCGGGTCGGGCTGGCGCTCGCGTTGCTGGCGGCCGGGGCGCTGTGCTCGCTGCGGGCCGTCAACCACTGGGTGCGGTGCGAGCGGGCGATGCGACGGGGCGAGGACCTGCCGGTGTCCCGCTTCCCGACCCTGCTGAGCCTCGCGGTCGCCGTGGTCGCGGTCGCCATGGTGGTCGTCGTACTGGCCCGGGGGAACGGGTGAGCGACGCCGGGGCGGGCGAGGCAGAGGTACGGGATCCCGGGCTGCAACCGGAACGGACCCGGCTGGCGTGGCGGCGTACGACGCTGTCGAGCACCGTCGCCGCCCTGCTCGCCGGGAGGACCGCGCTGCACGGCGGGCCGTCGGCGGCCGGGATCGCCGTCTGCGCGGTGTGCTGCGTGCTGTGGCTGTGGTTCCTCGGCGTCGCCCACCGGCGCATCCGGACGCTCACGGCGACGGGTGACGACGGTCCGCCGGCGCTGACCGCCCGGCACGCCGCCGCGGCGACGCTGTGCGCGGTCGCCCTGGCGGTGTGCGGGGCGGCACTCGTCCTCTGACGCCGAAGGCCGCCGCCGGCCGGGCTTTCGGACCGCCGGGCCGTCAGGCCTCGTCGTCCCAGTCCACCGTCACCACGATCTTGCCCCTGGTGCGGCCCTCCGCGCTCAGCCGGTGTGCCTCCGCAGCGCGCTCCAGGGGGAACGTGTCGGCCACATGCAGCGAGAACACCTGCTGTTCGGCCAGGTCGGAGAGGTGCGCGAGGTCCACCGCGTCGGGGCGCACGAAGTAGTAGCTGCCGCCGAGGTCGACGACGGCCGGGTCCGCGATCGACACCAGGCGGCCCCCGGGAGCCAGCAGCTCCACCGAGTCCTTGAGCGTGTCGCCGCCGACGGTGTCGAACACGGCGTCGACGCCGCCCGGGGCGAGTTTCCGTACCCGGTCGGCCATGCCCTCGCCGTACGTCACCGGGTCGCCGCCCAGTTCGCGCACGAAGTCGTGGTTGCGCACGCTGGCCGTGCCGATGACGTGCGCGGCGCCCAGGTGGCGGCGGGCCAGCTGGACGGCGACGGAGCCGACCCCGCCCGCCGCCGCGTGCACCAGGACGGTCTCGCCCGTGCGGACGCCCAGCGACCTGGCGAGCACCTGATAGGCGGTGAGCCCGACGAGCGGCAGCCCGGCCGCCTCCTCGAAGGAGAGGTTGCGGGGCTTGCGGGCGAGGGTGCGCACCGGGGCGGCGACGTACTCGGCGAAGGTGCCGCGCGAGAGGAAGTCCTCGCGTACGTAGCCGATGACCTCGTCACCCACGGCGTACTCCGAGACGGAGGCGCCCGGGCGCACCACGACCCCGGAGACGTCCCAGCCCGGTGTCACCGGGAAGACGGGGTCCAGGATGCCGTCGAGATAGCCCTCACGGCACTTCCAGTCCACCGGGTTGACGGACGCCGCGCGCACCTTGATCAGTACGGAGTCGGGGCCGACCTTGGGGTCCGGGGCGTCCCGCGTGAACTCCAGGACGTCGGGGCCGCCGTACCGGCTGTAGGTGATGGCCTTCATAAGTCTGGTCCTCCGGTTTCCTCACGCCCGACCCTCCGGGGTGCGCGCACGCCACGCAAGTCGAATAGTCGGATATGGACGGATTGCATGGCAGCCTGTCCGACGGCACCACCGTCACCACCCGCACGTTTCCACACGCGCGTACCCCCGAATGCCCGAAGGCGAGCATCATGAGCACTCCCACCCTTCACCCGGAACACCCGGCCCACCAGCACACCCACGGCCAGGACTGCGGCCACACCGAGGTGCCGCACGGCGACCACGTCGACTACGCGCACGACGGTCATCTGCACCGCGCGCACAGCGGCCACTGGGACGAGTGCGAGCCCGGCGAGCACATGGCGCACGACGCCCACGACCACACGCACGGGGACGGCTGCGGACACCCGAGCGTTCTGCACGGCGACCACGTCGACTATCTGCACGACGGTCACCGGCACGCGGCGCACCAGGACCACTGGGACGACCACTGACGGTTTCCGGCCACCGGCACCGCCTCTCCCCCGCCCCACCCGACCGGCGTCTCCTTCCGTGGACCGGAAGCGAGACGCCGGTCACTTTTCGCTCACCCACTGGACGACATACCGACCGGTCGGCATCATGAGGCAGGTCCTGTTTCCGTACGCGTAGGAGCGATGATGCCCCCGGACGACCTGCCAGGTCTCGATCTCGACCGGCTGCGCGGCCTGCTCGACGGCGAACGCCCCGGACTCGTGCACGGCCCCCTGACCGGACGGCTGATCGAGGGCGGCCGGTCGAACCTCACCTACGCGGTCACCGACGGCACCACCAAGTGGGTCGTACGACGCCCCCCGCTCGGCCATGTCCTGGCCACCGCGCACGACATGCGGCGCGAGCACCGGGTGATCAGCGCCCTGCATCCGACCGCCGTGCCGGTCCCTCGTCCGGTCCTGCTGTGCGAGGACCCCGAGAACGGAGCGGCGCCCGGAGCGCCGTTCTACGTCATGGAGTTCGTGCCGGGCACGCCGTACCGCACGGCCGGACAGCTCGCCCCGATCGGCCCGGCGCGGACCCGGGACGTGGTGCTGTCGCTGGTGGACACGCTGGTCGAGCTGCACGCGGTCGACCCCGCCGAGGTGGGCCTCGCGGACTTCGGCCGGCCCGAGGGCTTTCTGGACCGGCAACTGCGGCGCTGGGGCAAGCAGTTGGACGCCTCCCGCAACCGTGAGCTGTCCGGCATCGACGAGTTGCAGGCGGCGCTCGGCCGGGCCCTGCCCGAGTCCTCCGCCCCGGCGATCGTGCACGGCGACTACCGGCTGGACAACGTCCTGATCGACGCGGACGACAGGATCACGGCGATCCTCGACTGGGAGATGTCGACGCTCGGCGACCCGCTCACCGACCTGGGCCTGCTGGTGATGTACAGCATGCCGCTGGGCGCGCCCGACTCCCCCGTCTCCACGACCGCCGAGGCCGCCGGACACCCCTCCCCGGCCGAGCTGATCGAACGGTACGCGGCGCGCTCGGGGCGCGACGTCTCGTCGGTCGCCTGGTACACGGCGTTCGCCTGGTTCAAGCTGGCGGTGATCCTGGAGGGCATCCACTACCGCTACACGCTGGGCCGGACGGTCGGCGCGGGCTTCGACCGCATCGGGGACCTGGTCCCCGTCTTCATCGAGCACGGCCTGACCACACTTCACACAGGTCTCCAGGAAGGCTGATCCGTCATGGACTTCGCGTTCGACGCGCGCACCGAGGAACTGCGCGCCAAGCTCCTCGCCTTCATGGACGAGTACGTGTACCCGGCGGAGGCCGTGGCCGAGGAGCAGCGGTCGGCGCTCGCCTCGCCGTGGGACACCCCGGCCGTGGTCGAGGAGTTGAAGGCCGAGGCACGCCGCCAGGGTCTGTGGAACCTCTTCCTGCCCGACGCCCGGCACGGCGCCGGCCTCACCAACCTCCAGTACGCCCCCCTCGCCGAGATCACCGGCCGCTCCCCGCACCTGGCGCCGACGGCGCTGAACTGCGCGGCACCGGACACCGGCAACATGGAGGTGCTGGCGCAGTTCGGCGACGAGCAGCAGAAGAAGCAGTGGCTGGAGCCGCTCCTCGCGGGCGAGATCCGCTCGGCGTTCGCGATGACCGAGCCCGAGGTGGCGTCGTCCGACGCGACGAACATCGAGACGCGGATCCGGCGGGACGGCGACGACTACGTCATCAGCGGCCGCAAGTGGTACATCTCCGGGGCGATGAACCCGCACTGCCGGATCTTCATCGTGATGGGCAAGACCGACCCGGACGGCGCCGACATCCGCCGCCAGCAGTCGATGATCCTGGTTCCCCGTGACACCCCCGGTGTCACGGTCAAGCGGGCGATGCAGGTGTTCGGCTACGAGGACCACTCCCACGGCGGCCACGCCGAGGTGGTCTTCGACGAGGCACGGGTGCCCGCCTCGAACCTGATAGGCGAGGAGGGCAGCGGCTTCGCCATCGCGCAGGCGCGGCTCGGTCCCGGCCGCATCCACCACTGCATGCGGCTGATCGGGATGGCGGAGCGCGCGATCGAGCTGATGTGCCGCCGGGCCGTCTCCCGGACCGCCTTCGGCAAGGCGCTGGCCCAGCAGGGCGTGGTCCACAACTGGATCGCGGACGCGCGGGTCACGGTGGAGCAGCTGCGGCTGCTGGTGCTGAAGACGGCGTGGCTGATGGACACGGTGGGCAACAAGGGGGCCCACTCGGAGATCCAGGCGATCAAGATCGCTACGCCGCGTGCGGTGGTGGACATCATCGACAAGGCGATTCAGCTGCACGGGGCGGGCGGGGTGAGCCAGGACTTCCCGCTGGCGGAGCTGTGGGCGAGTGCGAGGACGCTGAAGCTGGCGGACGGGCCGGACGAGGTGCACCAGCGGTCGCTGGCCCGACGGGAGCTGAAGAAGTACCTGTAAGTTCTTCGCCCCCGCCGCCCCTACCCGTCCCGTCCTCGGGGGCTCCGCCCCCGAACCCCCGCTCCTCAAGCGCCGGAGAGGCTGGATATCCAGTTCGTCCGGCGCTTGAGGACGAGGCCCCTTCAGGGCCGAAGCGGGGGTCTGGGGGCGGCAGCCCCCAGGAACGGACGGGACGGGTAGGGGCGGCGGGGGCGAGAAACGCCCTACGGGCGCAGTGCGCGCAGCAGCAGGTCGGCCAGCTGGTCCGCGACCTCCGTGGGGGTCAGGGGGCCCTCCGGGCGGTACCAGGTCGACAGGTGGTGGATGGAACCGAAGTGGTAGTCGACCACCAGGTCCGCCGAGGTCGCCCGGGAGAACACCCCCGTCTCCTGGCCCTCCTCGATGAGGGCCCGGAAGCGTTCGTGGTAACGGCGTCTCTCCGCACGTACCTGCTTGTTCTTCTCCGGGCTCAGATGATGCATCGAGCGGAAGAAGATCATCGCGTCGTCGAGGTTCTCGATGGTCGTGACCACGACATCCGCCGCCGCCCGCCGCAACCGCTCCTCCACCGGCGCGTCCGCGTTCGCGAACGCGTCCAGCCGCTCCTGCTGGACACGCAGCACGCGCGCGTAAACCTCGTGCAGCAGATCGTCCTTGGACCCGAAGTAGTGGTAGAGCGCCCCCTTCGTGACCCCGGCCGCCTCCACGATCTCCTGCACGGACGTGCGGTCGTACCCCTGTTCCGCGAAGAGCCGGGTGGCGGCGGCCAGCAGCCGCTGCGGGACGGGCGTACCGTCACCGTCCGTCGTCCTGGGCACTACCGCCACCAGCCTTCCAAACGTTCCACCGGATAACCGAACCAACGAACAAACGAGCAGCCGGCCCGGGTGCCTACCTGGAGTCCCCGGACCGGGTACGAAGTTCCCGACGGAGGATCTTTCCGGTCGCCGTCTTCGGCAAGTCGGCCAGGATCTCCACCTGCCGCGGGTACTTGTAGGCGGCCAGTCTCTCCTTGCAGTACGCGGCGAGCGCGTCCGGGTCCCCCTCGGCGCCCGGGCGCAGGCTGATGTACGCCTTCACGGTCTCCCCGCGGTACCCGTCGGGCACCCCGACGACGGCCGCCTCGCGTACCGCCGGATGGGTGTACAGGACGTCCTCGACCTCGCGCGGCCACACCTTGAAGCCGGACGCGTTGATCATGTCCTTCTTCCGGTCGACGACGTACAGCCATCCCTCGGCGTCCATGAAGCCGATGTCGCCGGTCCGCAGCTCCCCGTCCGGGAAGGTCTCCGCGGTGGCCTCCGGGAGCCGCCAGTAGCCGGGAACGACCTGCGGCCCCCGCACCAGGATCTCGCCCTGTTCCCCGAACGGCACCTCCGTGCCCTGCTCGTCGACGATCCGTACGACGGTGTCGGGGCCCGGCACGCCCACGGCGAGGGTGCCGGAGACCGGGTCGACGGGGGCCTCCAAAGCGGGCGGTACGGAGGCGCAGGGGGCGGTGCACTCGGTGAGGCCGTAGCCGTTGCGGATGTACGGGCCGAAGCCGGCCCGGAACTTCTCCACGAGGGCGGGCGGCAGCGGGGCGCCGCCGGAGGAGATCTGCCGGAAGGACGAGAAGTGGCCGGGGGTGCAGTCCGGGTGGGCGGCCAGGGCCATGAAGGCCGTCGACGGGCCGACCGTGTAGTGGGGGCGGTGCTCGGCGAACGCGTCCAGGACGACACCGGACTCGAAGCGGTAGGCGAGCACGAGTGTGCCCGCGCTGTTCAGGCTCGCACCGAGCTGGCAGACCATGCCGGTGATGTGGAACAGGGGCGCCATCGCGAAGTAGACGGGCGCCTCGGGCAGCCCGAGGCCCGTCCGCTGCCGTTCCGCGTTGTACATGATGTTGCCGTGGGTGTTGGTGGCCCCCTTGGGGACGCCGCTGGTGCCGGAGGTGTAGCTGATCAGCGCGATGTCGGCGGGGCGCGGATCACGGCCCTCGGGGTCGGGGGCCGTGTGGCCGTACCGGGCGACCGCCGTGAGGTCCTCGGCGTCCGGCGCCTGCGGGAGCCGCTCGAACGCGAGCACGCGCGTGTCGCCGCGGGTCTGGAAGTCCAGCTCGCAGCCCGTGAGCACGATCCGCACCGGAGAGTCCGCGGCCGTCTTCCTCAGATACGACTCCCAGGCCCGGTCGGAGCAGATCAGCGCGGCCACGTCACCGTCCCGCAGGACGTGCGTGACCTCCCCCGACTTGTACATCGGGTTGACGGGGACGACGGTCGCGCCCGCCTTCCAGGCCCCCAGCACGGCGAGCACGAACAGCGGCGAGTTCTGGAGGAGGACGGCGACCCGGTCGCCGCGCTCCAGGCCCCGGGTGACGAGATATCCGGCGACGGAGTCGCTCAGCTCGTCGACCTCACGGTGGCTGAGCCGTCCGTCGAAGTAGGCGAGGAAGGTGCGGTCCGGGACCTCGGCGGCGGTCCGGCGGAGCGCGTGGACCAGCGAGTCGTCGGGGCTGACCGGCGCGCGCTGGACGTCGTCGAGGAGGTCCAGCCAGGGCTGCGCGCCGTACCGGGAGCCGGAGTCGGAGCCTGCTTCGGGGCCGGGGCCGGTCATCGGGTGGCCTCCCACTTCTGCTGGATGTGGTTCATGTTCGTCAGCCAGTGGTCGGGGTCGGCGGCCCGCGCCCGGTAGTAGCCGGCGACCTCGGGGTGCGGCAGGATCAGGAACCGGTCCTCCGCCATCCCCTCGAACAGCGCCTCCGCGACCGCCTCGGGCTCGATCGCCGTCGGCGTGAGCACCAGGTCGCCCGCGCTGCCGGTCCCGGCCAGCATGTCCGTACGGACACCCTGCGGGCAGATGGCGTGCACCTTGATCCCGCGGTGGCGGTACGTCAGGGACAGCCACTCCGCGAAGGCGTAGGCGCCGTGCTTGGTCACGCTGTAGGGCGCCGCGCCGATCATGGTGAGCAGCCCGGCGGCGGACACGGTGGAGACGAAACGGCCGCTGCCGCGCTCCAGCCACTCCGGCAGCAACTCGTTGGCCGCCCGGACGTGCGCCATCACGTTCACGTCCCAGGCGAGCGCCCAGACCTTCTCCTCGGCCGCCTCGGACCCGCCCGAGGCGAGCCCGGCGTTGGCGCAGTAGACATCCACGGTCCCACCGAGCGCGGCACGGGCTTCGGCGACGATCCCGGAGGCGTCGCCCGGCACCGCGATCCCGCCTATCTCGTCGGCGACGGCTCCCGCCCTGTCGGCGTCCAGGTCATTGACGACAACCCGGGCCCCTTCAGCAGCGAACCGCCGGGCCAGCGCGGCCCCGATCCCGCCTCCGGCCCCGGTCACGACCACTCCGGCACCCCGCACGACACCCACAATCGGTCTCCTTTGACACGACACGGCTCCAACCACGGCCAGACTAACCGGTCGGTATGTGGCAGAGGAAGGGTGACTGCACCCACCCAGGGGCGCGGGGAACTGCGCGACAAGCCACATACAACCCGCACCCTTCGAACTGCAGGCGGTAGCGCTTACGGTGCCATGGACAGCCGCCGAGCCCCCGGAGGGAACCCCCATGCCCCTGTCCAGACGCGGCCTCCTGACAACAGCCACCGCGGCGTACCTGCCTGCATGCACAGCCGCAGCCCCCACCCGACACCGCCCGAAGCAACTCCGCACCGGCTTCGAGAACCTGGCCGCCGCCGGTTACGGCCCCCTCGCCGGCAGGAAGGTCGGCATCGTCACCAACCCCACCGGTGTCACCAGGGACGTACGCCACATCGTCGACGTCATGCACGCGGACGACCGGGTGAATCTGACCGCCGTCTTCGGCCCCGAGCACGGATTCCGGGGCACCGCGCAGGCCGGCGGCTCCGAGGGGCGCTACGACGACCCGGCGACCGGGCTGCCCGTCTACGACACGTATCTCAAGAGCGGCCGGCCGCTCGCCGACGTCTTCACCGCCTCCGGCGTCGACACCGTCGTCTTCGACATCCAGGACGTGGGCGCCCGCTTCTACACGTACATCTGGACGCTGTACGACTGCATGGAGGCGGCCCAGCTGGCGGGCAAGCCCTTCCTGGTGCTGGACCGGCCGAACCCGGTGACCGGGCGGGCCGCCCAAGGGCCCGTGCTGCACAAGGAGTTCGCGACGTTCGTCGGGCGGCAGCCGATCGCCCAGGCGCACGGGATGACGGTGGCGGAGTTGGCGCGGCTGTTCAACGAGGAGTTCCTGGCCGCGCCGGTGGAGCTGGACGCCGTACCGATGTCGGGGTGGCGGCGGTCGGCGTTCTACGACGCGTCCGGGCTGCCCTGGGTGCCCCCGAGTCCGAACATGCCGACACCCGACACCGCGCTGGTGTACGCGGGGACGTGTCTCTTCGAGGGCACGAACCTGTCGGAGGGGCGCGGTACGACCCGGCCGTTCGAACTGCTCGGCGCCGAGGGGATCGACCGGCGGTGGGCCGCCGCGGCGGAGCAACTGGGGCTGCCGGGTGTGCACTTCAGGGAGGCGTACTTCGCGCCGACCTTCTCCAAGTTCCAGGGGAGGACCGTCGGGGGCGTCCAGATCCATGTGCACGACCGGGCCGCCTACGACCCGGTGCGTACCGGGGTCGCGCTGCTGGTGACCGCCAGGAAGGTGTGGAGCGGCTTCACCTGGCGCTCCGACAACTGGATCGACAAGCTGACCGGTTCCGCGCTGGTGCGCACGATGATCGACGCGGGAGCCGGTGCCGACGAGGTCGTGGCGGCCTGGCAGGGGGAGTTGGCGGCGTTCCGGCGCATGCGCAGGAAGTACCTCATCTACAAGTGAGCCGTGACGTATGGCCAACTCCCCCTGTTAGCGGGACGATACGCCCCACTTCACGACAACACGGGGGACGGGGACTGTCATGGCGGAACCGGAGATGAGTGTTTCTCCCTACTGGGAGCTGACGTTCGACGCGGACGGCGACACCGACGGGCACAGGCGTGACCGGCTGCTCGCGGAGGTGGGGCCGCGCAAGGTGCGCGACCTCATCGTCTTCGCGCACGGCTGGAACAACGACCGGTCCATGGCGACCCGGCTCTACAGCAGGTTCTTCGCGGCGGTCCCCGCCCTCGCACCCGCGACCGCCAGGATCGGCTACGTGGGCGTGGTGTGGCCGTCGATGCGTTTCACGGACGAGCCCATCCCCGACTTCAAGCGGTCCATGACCGCCACCGCCGTACCGGAGGCGACCGACCGGCCCGGGCTCGACAAGGACACCCGGCAGGCGCTCATGGAGACCTTCCCCGGGCGGGCCACCGTCGTCGAGCAGATCGCCCGCCTGCTGGAGCGGCCGCCGGACGGCGACGAGGCACTGGAGGAGTTCGGCGGGCTGGTGCGGCTGCTCGTCGAGGTGTCCCCCGAGACCCCTCAGAGCGGATTCGCGGCGGACCTCCTCGCGGACGGCGAGCCGGAGGACGACCCCGAGATGTTCGCGGGCAGCACGACCGCGGTCTGCCGGGACTTCGCCAGGGCCCTGGCCCGGCCCGAACCCCCTGGCGCCGTCGCCGAGTTCGGGCTGCCCAGGCTGCCCGATCCGTGGAAGGGCGCGCAGGAGCTGCTGCGGCAGGCCACGTACTACGCGATGAAACGACGGGCCGGAACCGTCGGCGAGCGGGGGCTCGGGACGGTCGTCGGACGGCTCGCCGGGGCGGCGCCCGGGGTGCGGGTGCATCTCGTCGGCCACAGCTTCGGTGCGCGGCTCGTGTCGTTCGCGCTGCGCGGGCTGCCCGACGAGGTGCGCACGGTGAAGTCCGTGACACTGCTCCAAGGGGCCTTCTCGCACTACGCGTTCGCGGCCGAGCTGCCGCACGACGCGCGTGCCGCGGGCGCGCTGAAGGGTCGCCAGAGCCGTATCGACGGTCCCCTGGTGTGCTGCTACTCCCAGCACGACGGGGCGCTCAGCACGTTCTATCCGCTGGCCTCGCGCATGGCGGGCGACAGCCAGGGGGTCCTTGACGCCGACCGGTCCGTCCTGGGCTTCGGCGTGGCGAAGGCACTGGGCCCCAAGTGGGGCGCGATGGGCCACGACGGTGTCCAGGCGGTGCCGGGGACGGTCGGGCTGACGATCGCCGAGGCTCTGCGGGCGGCGCAGCTGCCGGTGAGCGGGTGCGTGAACGTCGACGCGACGGCGGTGGTCAAGAACGGTGGGCCTCCGTCGGGAGCCCACAGCGACATCTGCCACTCGGAGCTGGCGCAGGTGGTGCTGGCGGCGGGCCGTATCCACTGACCCGCCGCCGCGACACTCCAGTTGCTACTGGCTGTTACTGGTTGTCACCGGTGTGACGTGAACTCGACGACCTGCTGGTAGGTCGGCCGGTTCTGCCAGCTGATGTTGTAGTGCTTGATGCCTCCCAGGGTGCGCTGGACGATCGAGTCGGCGCACCACTGGTTGCCCGCCGCGCACAGGGTGTCGCCGGGGTAGACCTGGGCGGCCGTCTTGCCCGCCGCGGTCTTCAGGGTGCTGATCAGGATGTCCCGGCAGCCGCTGAGCGTGCCGCCGCCGCAGTACTTCTGCGTCAGCCCGCCCTGCACCGGGTCTCCGAGGACGGCCCGGATGTCCTTGTCGACGTAGCTCCACCAGCCGTACTGGAAGGAGCTTCCCGCGTGCGCCCCGGTCGGGCCGTGGGCGGCCGAGGGTGCCTCGTCGACGGGGAGGTTGGTGGTGATCGCGGTGTAGAGGTCGGTGCCGAGCCCCGGCTGGAACTCGGCCTGCACCAGCAGCGGCCACCAGGCGTCGAGGATGCGGATCGCGTCGGCGTTGGCGTACGTCTTCGAACCCGCCGAGGTCTCCGTGCGCCTGGCGCCCGCCGTCACCCACGCTGACAGCTTGCTGACTGCCGCCGCGGCCGTGGTGTCGGTGACCGTCGAGCTGTTGATGACCCGCAGCAGCTTCGGCAGCACGTCCTCGGCCCGCAGATCCGCGAGCGCGGCGTCGGCCATCGCCTTCACCAACTGGGCCCGCGTCACTCCGCCCGCCGCGACGAGCTTCTTGACGCGGTCCTCCAGGAGATTGCCGCGGTGGACGGACCCGTCGCCCCAGGAGGCGGTGGTGTAGTCCTTGGCCTGTTTGTTGTTCCAGGAGATGTAGTAGTCCTGGTCGATCGAGTTGGGGTGGGCGGAGGCCGGGGTGTAGTCGGCGGTGTTGGTCGTCGGGTTCCAGTTCCTCCACTCGTACGCGGACTGCGCCCAGACCGGGAACTCGGCGTCGACGCCGCTCGCGCGCACCGGGTTGTCGCCGCTGTTGTAGTACGCGGTGTGCGTGGAGTCGGCGTAGAACCAGTTGAAGGTGTAGTTGATGTGCTGCACGGCGGCCTGGAAGGTCGCCGGACTCTTCACGTAGTCGGGGTCGTTGAGCATCTGGAAGCCGATGATCGAGTCGGCCTCGTGCATGTAGGAGGAGCGCAGGGTGGTGTAGGCGACCTTCTTCCCGCCGACCGTCGCCCGATGGCTCACCGGGCCGTACTTGGTGCGGTAGACCTGCATCCGGTAGGAGCCGGCGGCCGTGCCGTCGGCCGTGGTCGGCTTCCAGGCGTTGGTCTGCTCGATCTTCTCCATCGCCGTGCAGGTGCCGTGGTAGAGGTAGTGGACGTCGTCCTGGCAGAGCTCGACCGCGTACGAGTCGATGATGTCCTGCCCGGAGGTCGTCGCGCTCCACGCGTAGTCCTGGCCGCGGCCGAGTTCGACGTACATGCTCAGCCCCGCGAAGGAGGCGCCGCGCGCGCTGAGGCCCGGGCCCTGGATCTCCTGGAGCATGAGCAGCTGGGGGGCGAAGTAGCCCGTCTGCGGGCCGAAGACGGCGATCGGGTGGCCGCTGGCCGTCTTGGCGCCGCTCACCACCAGGGCGTTGGACATACCGCGCTTGGCGGAGGTGAGGGCGGTGGCCGTCGCCGTGGTGGAGGTGGTGGTCGCGGTCGTGGTGGCGGCGCTGCCCGTACGGTCGTACACCAGCGGTTCCTCGGCCACCGTGCCGGCGTCGGGCAGGGCCTCGCCCTGCGGGTCGGCGGGGGCAGTGGCGTAGGGGAAGCTCTCGCCGTTGTGGACGGTGAGGACGGCTTCGGGGTCGTTGCGTTCCCGGAACGCCTCCCAGACCTTGGTGCCCTCGACGACGCCGTACTGGGACTGGGCGGCCATCAGCGAGATCGCGTTGTTGACCTCGCCACCCCCTCCGGAGCCGAAGAGCGCGCCGATCACGGAGGCCAGCGCGACCAGGTCGGTGGGCTTGAAGTGCTGGATGGTGCCCGCGTTGGTGACGGAGTCCTTCCAGCCGGTGAGGACGTACTCGCCGGGGAAGTAGCGGCCGCTGTCGGCGGCGTCGATGTAGGCGTTGATGCCCGCGACGTAGGCGTTGACGTCGGCGAGCGCCTGCTGGCCGCGGGCGCCGTTGGTGGCGACCGCGTTGTCTATCTGGGCCTGGAGGTCGGCCTCGGTGTACGGGGCGTGGCGCCAGAACTCCTGTTCGAGGCCCTGGTTGGAGGGGTCGCCGCCCGCGAAGGGCGTGAGCTGTCCGCGTCCGACGTGCCGGAAGACGTCCATCAGCCAGAGGCGGTCCTGGGCCGCGGCGTACCCGGCGCCGAACTCGGTGCCGTAGCGGGTGGTGCCTGTGATGTGCGGCACACCCGTCTTCTTGTCACGGACGATCGTCACGTCGGTGCGGCCGGCCGGAGCCAGGGTGGAGGCGACCTGGTCGGCGGCGACCCCGAACGAGGCGTCGTTGAAGAAGTTGTTGATCGTGGTGTTGGTGAGCCCGGAGTAGCCCGTGGCCAGGTTGGCATAGGGCCCGAGCTGGTCTTCCGCGTGCTCGGGCTGGGATCCGAAAGCCTGGTTCAGGAGGATCTGGGCGAGGGTCGCGTTGCCGTTCTGCCCGGGCGGCAGGATGTCGGAACACTGGGCTCCGCAGTAGTCGTTCGCCGCGGCGGCCTGGGCTTCGGTCGCCGGAGAAAGCGGAGAAAGCGGCGACAAAAGACCGGCAATGAGTGTGCATACGGCCGCGGTCTTCAGGAACCCGAAGAGTCCGCGGGGAGTTCTCAGTCTGTCGAAGGTTCTATCGACGGTGTTGCCTGGGGTGCGCCGTGACATGGCAGCTCCTCCGGACCGGGGGGTGGGCCACTCCGAACGGAGTGGGCCAGAGGTTACCGCCGGTATCCCCGCGATTGAAGATGAACATGCGTCACTTTTGAACAACGTGGTACGGGAATTGCGTTGGAGAGGTGCGGGGGCACTTCGAGGCGCTGGACGCACTCGCGGTCCGGCGCCGTGCTCAACAGGTGTTGCACAGACGGCCGACAGTTTCGGGAGGTAACCGTGAAGGGTGGTCCGGCGGACGGCTTAGAGCCGTTGACGTCGGTCCCGAGGGGGCCCGGCGAACGGCTTATGGCCGTCATCGGAAAACAGATGGAGCCGAATCGCTTGTCGATACGTCTATTCGGCGACGTCCGTTCGACGACGCCGAAGTGACCGAAGTACAGGTGCAGATGTGACGGAGGTGCAAGGCGATGGCCGGTTTCCGGAGTCTGGCGAGACAGGTGCGGGACCCGCGGAGCGATCTGGCTCTGCGGCGGTACTCGCTCCGTAAGTGCCTTGAGCGATTCGCCCCTTACGGGCACAGGGCGACCTGGGACCATCTGAGCTCCCGGGCCGGGTTCGGCCCCGAGGACCGCTCCCCCGATCCAGCGCGGCTCGTGGCCGCACTGGACGAGCTGGAGGAAGCGCGCTCGGTCTGGCTGGCCTACGAGGTGGAGTTCGCGAAGCGCCGCAAGAAGGAGAAGTTCGACGGGCTGCGCCGGCCCGGAAGTGTGGACGACTGGCACCGGCTGACCTGGGGCGGGTTCGGGGTGGCCTGGTGCGACGACCCGGGGGTGCACCCCCATGAACCGCTGGCCGAGGTGCTGCGACGGCTGATCGCCGCCCTGGAGCGCGAACCGGGCTCGGTGTGCCCGGTGTGCGACGGGGAGCGCCTCTCCTGGAAGTACGACCTGGCCCATGAGCCGTCGTCGGGTCCTGTCTGCACGGAGTGCGGCATCGTGGTGCCGCGGCCCGTCCTGACCCCCGAGGCCCTGGCGGAGTCCAGGCGCGGACGACTGCTGCTCGCGTCGGCCTGAGCACGACGGGGGTGCGCCGGGGATGCCGCACCCCCGATCGAACCGCACGGCCGGTGCCTGTCGTCAGTGGTGACTGGCACCATCGGGGCATGACGCAGGTGTGTCTCAACGGGTCCCGGGGCGCCGCGGACGGCGCGCCGGTACCGATGTCGCCGGGAGCGATGGCCGACTCCGCGGCCGATGCCGTCCTGGCCGGGGCCACGGACATCCATGTCCATCCCAAGTCCCCCTGCGGACAGGACACCCTGTCACCGCGCGCGGTCGCGGCGACGCTCACGGAGATCCGGTCGCGGGTCACCGTGCCGGTCGGCGTGACCACGGGCGCCTGGGCCGAGCCGGATCCGGCGGCACGGTCGGCGCGCGTCCGGGGCTGGACGGTGCTGCCCGACCACGCCTCCGTCAACTGGCACGAGCCGGGCGCGGAGGAACTGGCGGCCCTCCTCATCGACCTCGGGGTGGGCGTCGAGGCCGGCATCCGGTCCGGCACGGACGGGGCGGCACGGTTCGCGGCCTCACCCCTCGCCCCCCGAGTGCTGCGCGTTCTCGCCGAGGTGGCGGACACCGACCCGAACACGGCCGAGGACACCGCGCGCGCCCTCCTCTCCGAGCTCGGCAGGTCACCCCACGGCCGCCCGGTCCTGCTGCACGGCGAGGACGGCGGCGCCTGGCCGGTGCTGCGCCTCGCGGGCCGGCTGGGCCTGGCGACCCGCATCGGCATGGAGGACACCCTGTTCCTGCCGAACGGCGAACGGGCGGTGTCCAACGCCGAGTTGGTGAGGGCGGGTCTGGCGCAGTACGCGCGCCCCCTTTAGGGGCGCGAGGCTGTACCGATGTGCGGCTCCGCCGCGTGGGCACGACAAGCCACAACGGACCCGCAGACAGGAACCCGCACCCCCGGCGGAACCCATAGCAGCAACAAAATCCATGGCTCCACCCCTTTCCCGTAAGGAGAGTTGGCGGCGATGAAACCCACCTGAACCGCCCGAGGAGCCCCATGTCGACGCTGCGCGTCACCGCCGAAGTCCTGACCGTCCACGAGCACCCGAACGCCGACGCGCTCGAACTGGCCCAGGTGGGCCTGTATCGCGCCGTCGTCGCCAAGGGCGTGTACCGGACCGGCGACGCGGCCGTGTACATCCCCGAGCAGTCCGTCCTGCCGGGCGACCTCGTCGAGGAGCTGGGGCTGACCGGGCGGCTGGCGGGGAGCAGTTCGGACCGGGTCAAGGCGGTGCGGCTGCGCGGCGAGCTCTCGCAGGGCATCGTGTGCCGGCCCCGCGCGCTCGACGGCGTCGACCTCGCACAGGCGGCGGCCGACGGCACCGACTTCGCGGAGCGGCTGGGCATCGTCAAATGGGTGCCGCCGATCCCGCCCGCCATGAACGGCGACGTCGAGGCCGCGCCCGATCTTCTGAGCTGGGTCGACATCGAGAACATCCAGCGCTGCCCCGGTATCTTCACGACGGGTGAGCCGGTCGTCCTCACCGAGAAGCTGCACGGCTCGGCCTGCCTGCTCACCTATCTCGCGGACGACGGGCGTGTCCAGGTCTCCTCGAAGGGATTCGGCGCCAAGTCCCTTGCCCTGAAGGAGGATCCGCGCAATCTGTACTGGCGCGCGGTGACCGCGCACGGCGTCGCCGAGACGGCGGCCCAGCTCGCCGAGCGGCTGGGGGCGCGCCGGGTCGGCATCTTCGGCGAGGTCTTCGGGGCGGGCGTGCAGGACCTGACGTACGGCGCGGACGGACGGCGCGAGACCCTGGGGTACGCCGTGTTCGACGTGTCCGTGGAGGTCGACGGGGAGGTTCGCTGGCTGGACGCGGAAGCACTGCTGAAGGGCCGACTGCCGCTCGTACCAAGGCTGTACGAGGGTCCGTACGACATCGAGCGGGTGCTGGAGATCGCGAGCGGGCGCGAGACGGTGTCCGGGCGCGGGCTGCATCTGCGGGAGGGCGTCGTGATCCGGCCGGTCGTCGAGCGGTACAGCGCGGTGACCGGCGGGCGGGCGATCGCCAAGGCGGTCAGTCCGGCGTATCTGACGCGCAAGGGCGGGACGGAGTACGAGTAGCCGGGTCGGCCCCCTTCCGCTCAGCGGCGCCGTTCCTCTCCACCATCAGCCGGGATCCCGCCTGGCGTTCGCCGAAGACGTCGTCCGGGTTGGACAGGACGCAGCCCTCCAGGGACAGGCAGCCGCAGCCGATGCAGTCGGTGAGATGGTCCCGGAGCCGGTTCAACTGCTTGATGCGCTCGTCGAGTTCGGAGCGCCAGTTCTCGGAGAGCCGGGACCAGTCCTCCCGGGTGGGGGTGCGTTCCTCGGGGAGCTCGGCGAGCGCCTCACGGATCGTGGCGAGCGGGATGCCGACGCGCTGCGCGGCCCGGACGAAGGCGACCCGGCGCAGCGCGTCACGGCCGTAGCGGCGCTGGTTGCCCGCGGTGCGGCGGCTGGTGATGAGGCCCTTGGACTCGTAGAAGTGCAGGGCGGAGACGGCGGCGCCGCTGCGGGCGGCGAGCTGGCCGACCGTGAGTTCGTGGATCTTCTCGGGAATCTGGGGCACCCCTCGAACCCTACCCACAGCCCCTGCCCGCAGCGGTCGGCCGTGGTCCGTTGACAGGGAATCCCCGGCCGACCATGCTAAGCAGTTGCTTAGACATGGCGTGTTGCCTGGACCCAGTGCGTTGCCTGGGCATGGCGCGGTCGCTGGGACACAGAGGCGAGGAGGCCGGGAATGGCAGAGCCGAGGATCTTCACGGGTGCGGACGACCTGAAGGCGGCGGTGGGCGAGCAGTTGGGGTACACCGACTGGCTGGAGGTCGACCAGAAGCGCATCGACCTGTTCGCGGACGCGACCGGCGACCACCAGTGGATCCACGTGGACCCGGAGAAGGCGGCCACCGGCCCCTTCGGGACGACCATCGCGCACGGCTATCTCACCCTGTCGCTGCTGCCGCTCTTCGGACCGCAGCTGATCAAGGTCGAGGGCGTGAAGATGGGCGTCAACTACGGGACGAACAAGGTCCGTTTCCCCTCCCCCGTCCCGGTCGGCTCGCGGCTGCGTGCCACCGCCCGGATCGCCGGGGTCGAGGACGTGACCGGCGGTGTACAGGTGACCGTCGCCTTCAGCGTGGAGCGCGAGGGCGGCGAGAAGCCGGTGTGCGTGGCGGAGTCGGTGTCGCGGTACTACCTGTGAACCGGTGAACGCGGGCTACCCGGCCCCCACCATCCGCAGCACGAGGTCGGCGTAGAGGGCGCCGACCTCGTCCGGTGTGCGCGAACCGTTGACGTTGAACCAGCGGGCCACGTCGATGCACAGCGACAGCACGGCGAGCGTCGTGCCCGGGACGTCGGGGACGTCGAACTCCCCCGCCTCCACGCCGTCCTCGATGATCCCGCGCACCTCGGCGTCGACCTGGCGGCGCAGGGCGAGGATCTCGGCGCGGGCGGCGGGGCCGAGGGAGTCGAGTTCGTACTGCACGACCCGTGCGGTGGTGCGCCCCCCGGCGTGCCAGCGGACGAAGGAACTGACGGCCTCCGCCAGGCGTTCCGTCGCGGTGCCCTCGGTCCGCGCCGCCGTACGCAGGATGTCGACGGCCTTCTCGTGGCCGATCCTGCTGATCCGGTGGAGCAGCTCTTCCTTGGTCTTGTAGTGGATGTAGAGCGCGGCCGGGCTCATGCCCGCGCGGCCCGCGATGTCGCGGGTCGTCGTCGCGTGGTAGCCACGCTCGGCGAAGGCCTCCACCGCGGCGACGAGCAGTCGCCGGGCCGCGTCGGGGGTCACCTCACCCCACGGCGCCGCCTCGCCGCCGGCCGTCTCCTCCGCCGTACTCATCGCCCGTTCGCCCCTTCCACCGACAGTGACCTCCCACTGTACCGCCGCGGGTGAGCGGGCGCTTAGAGTGCCCGCTCAGGGCTCTCCGGATCAGGGCCTTCCGGATGAGCGCCTCGGGATCGGCACTGGGGACCAGTGCCGGGGATCAGTGCTTCTCGAAGGGGTCGTACTCGGCGAGCAGCTTCTCCAGCCGGGCCTGGTCGACCCGGCTGACGATCTGTCCGGCCTCCTGGCGGTCGCGGATGACCTTGGCCAGGGTGAAGGCTGAGGTCACCAGATAGAGGACGGCGATCCCGAGGAAGCCGCGCACCCAGGCGTCGGCCTGGAGCCGGAAGATGCCGATGGCCGTCGCTCCCATGGCGATACCGAAGGACGCGACGGCCTGGCCGTAGAAGGCCGCCGTGCTCTGCTGCTTGACCGGTGTCTCACTCATGGGGACAAGGGTGCGCGGACGTGGCCCGCGCCACATCCGCCGAAGTACTCAGGAACGTACTCAGAAGGCCGACACGCCCGTCAGCGCGCGGCCGATCAGCAGTTTCTGGATCTGGCTCGTGCCCTCGTAGAGGGTCATCACGCGGGCGTCGCGCAGGAGCTTGCCCGCCGGGTACTCGTCGATGTAGCCGTAGCCGCCGAAGACCTGGAGGGCGTTGTTCGCGGCACGGACGGCGGCCTCGGAGGCGAAGAGCTTCGCCTTGGAGGACTCGGTGGCGAAGGGCAGGCCGCGGTCGATCAGGTCGGCGACACGCCAGGTCAGCAGCCGGGCCGCGTCGACGTCCACGGCGATGTCGCTGATCAGCTCCTGCACCAGCTGGTGCCGGGCGATCGGCCCGCCGAACTGCTCACGCTCGCCCGCGTACCGGACGGCCGCGTCCAGGGCGGCCTGGGCTATCCCGACGCACCCGGCGGCAACCGACATCCGCCCCTTCGCGAGGGCCGACATGGCCACGGAGAAGCCCTTGCCCTCGGGGCCCAGCATCGCCGAGGCGGGCACGCGCACGCCCTCGAAGACCAGTTCGGCGGTGGCCTGACCGCGCAGGCCGAGCTTGCCGTGGAGGGTACGGCGGGTCAGTCCGGGGGTGTCGGCCGGTACGAGGAAGGCGGAGACACCCTTGTGTCCGGGGGCGTCGGTGGAGCGCGCGAAGAGGAGGACCACGTCGGCCCAGGTGCCGTTGGTGATGAACATCTTGGTGCCGTCGACCACGTAGTCGTCACCCTCGCGCACCGCCCGCGTGGTCAGGTTGCCCGCGTCGGACCCGGTGCCCGGCTCGGTCAGGCCGAAGCAGCCGACGTACGCGCCGGAGGTGAGGCCGGGCAGCCAGCGGCGCTTCTGCTCCTCGGTCCCCCAGTGCGCGACCGTCTTGGCGACCAGCCCCAGGGAAACGGAGACGATTCCGCGCACGGAGGAGTCCCCGCGGCCGAGTTCCTCGGTGACCAGGCAGTACGTGAGGTGGTCGCCGCCGGAGCCGCCGTACTCCTCGTCGACGGTCAGCCCGAGGAAGCCGACGTCGCCCAGTTTCTTCACGATCGACCGGTCGACGTCCTCGGCGCGGTCCCAGGCGACGACGTTCGGGGTGATCTCCCGCTCGACGAACTCCCGGGCGAGCCGCTGGACGGCGGTCTGCTCCTCGCTCAGTTCGAGGTTCATGACGAGCCATCCCCATTCCCTTGAACACGTGGGCACCCGTGGACACATCGAGACTGCGGCACAGGGGCAGCCGTGACATCGGACCGCGAAGGGGCCTTGAAATTAGCACTGCTAGTTTAAAGCCGCAGCCCTACTATGTGCGCCATGGCCCGACCGCGCAAGCCCCTCCTCAGCACCGACCTGATCATCGAGACGGCACGGGCACTGGTGGACTCGGACGGGCTGGCCGCCCTGTCGACACGTCGGCTCGCCGCCGAGCTGGGGGTCAGCGGGCCGTCCCTCTACAACCACTTCCGGACGAAGGACCAGATCCTGGAGGCGGTCGCGGACTCGGTGAGCGTGCTGGTAGACCTGTCGATGTTCGAGGACGGACGCGACTGGCGTACCGCGCTGCACGACTGGGCCGTCTCCTACCGGGCCGCCCTGCGCGATCACCCGAACATCGTTCCGGTGATGGCCCGCGGCCCCGGCCGCCGCCCCGCGGGCCTGCGCCTCGCCGACGCCGTCTACGGCGGGATGGTCGAGGCGGGCTGGCCGCCCGCCCAGGCCACGTCGATCGGCGCGCTGATGCGGTACTTCGTCATGGGCTCCGCGCTCGGCTCCTTCGCCGGCGGCTTCGTGGACGACGCGAGCGCGT
The DNA here is from genome assembly GCF_036227485.1 of Streptomyces sp. NBC_01451. Taxonomy (NCBI): domain Bacteria; kingdom Bacillati; phylum Actinomycetota; class Actinomycetes; order Kitasatosporales; family Streptomycetaceae; genus Streptomyces; species Streptomyces sp. NBC_01451. The sequence goes on along the minus strand of NZ_CP109479.1, from coordinate 7,847,790 downwards.
ACGACCCGGCCGACTATCCCCACCTCGGCCAGGCCCACCTCCTCGCCGAGCAGCAGGAGAAGATCGACGAGCGGGCCTTCGAGACCGGCCTCACGGCGCTGCTGGACGGGCTGGCACAGCAGTACGAGCAGCTCAAGCGACCCGGGTAGACAGCTCGCCGCACACGCTTCGGTGGGCGCCGAAGTATGCGTACCCCATGCTGGGCCCATGACCACGAGGGACGCGAGGAGTGCGAGGAGGCCGGGCCGGGCGGCCGGTCTCGCGGCGCTGGCCGGGCTGATGGCGGACCGGACGCGGGCCGGTTTTCTGCTGGCGCTGCTGGACGGGCGGGCGTGGACCGCCGGGGAGCTGGCGCGCGATGCAGGGGTCGCCGCGTCGACCGCCAGCGAGCACCTGGGCAGGCTCGTCGCCGGCGGGCTGCTCACCGAGGAGCGCCAGGGACGTCACCGTTACGTCCGGCTCGCCGACTCCTCCGTGGCCCGGCTCGTCGAGGACCTGGCCGCCCACGTCGGCCCCTCCGCGGCTCAACACCCGCGCACCCTGAGGGAGTCGGGCGCCGGGTCCGCGATGGCACGCGGCCGTACCTGTTACGACCACCTCGCCGGACGGCTCGGCATCGCCCTCACCGACGCCCTCACCGGGCGGGGGCTGCTCCGCCAGGACACCGGGTTCGCACTCACGGACGCCGGACTGCGCTGGTTCGCCGACCTGGGCATCCGCCTCGACCGCACCGGTCGCCGCCCCCTCACGCGCGCCTGCCTCGACTGGACCGAACGCCGTCCCCACCTCGCGGGCACCGCGGGGGCGGCCCTGTGCCGGCACGCCCTGGACGCCCGCTGGTGCGTACGGATCGGCTCGGAACGGGCGGTCAGGGTGACCCCCGAGGGGGAACACCATCTCGCCCGGCTCCTCGGCATCGAGGCGACGGCCCTGCGCTGAGCCCTCCTACGTCCGTACAGCCGCGCGTCCGAAAACCGCGAGCCCTCGCCGTCCGTCCTGCCTAGCCTCTGGAGCATGATGACCTCCTCGCCGTCCTCCCGCCGGGCCCCTCGTGCGGAGGTGCTCGCCGCCCTCGCGGCCTGTGTGACCGTGCTGCTGTGGGCCTCCGCGTTCGTCTCGATCCGCAGCGCGGGGGCCGCGTACTCACCGGGCGCGCTGTCGCTCGGCCGGATGCTCGCCGGGTTCGTGACGCTGGGGGCGATCTGTCTCGTACGGCGGGAGGGACTGCCGCCCCGGTCGGCCTGGCGCGGGATCGCGATCTCGGGGGTGCTGTGGTTCGGGGTCTACATGGTCGTCCTGAACTGGGGCGAGCAGCAGGTGGACGCGGGGACCGCCGCCCTGCTCGTGAACGTCGGCCCGATCCTCATAGCCCTGCTCGGCACAAGGCTGCTCGGCGACCCGATGCCGCCCCGGCTGCTCGCGGGCATGGCGGTGTCGTTCGCGGGCGCGGTGACCGTCGGGCTGTCGATGTCGGGCGGGGGCGGCACTTCGGTGCTCGGGGTGGCGCTGTGTCTGCTCGCGGCGGCCTCGTGGGCCGCGGGTGTCGTCGCGCAGAAGCCGGCCCTGGGCCGGGCGAGCGCCCTGCAGGCGACGACGTTCGGCTGCCTGATCGGGGCCGTGACCTGTCTGCCGTTCGCCGGACAGCTGTTCGGTGACGTGGCCGACGCGCCGCTCTCCGCCACCCTCAACATGATCTACCTGGGCGTCTTCCCCACCGCGCTGGCCTTCACGACCTGGGCCTACGCCCTGGCCCGTACGACGGCCAGCCGCATGGGCGCGACCACGTACGCCGTCCCCGCCCTGGTCGTCCTGATGTCCTGGCTGGCGCTGGGCGAGGTCCCGGGGCTGCTCACGCTGGCGGGCGGCGGGCTGTGCCTCGCGGGGGTGGCGGTGTCCCGGTCCCGGTCCGGGGCGCGGGCGTCGGGGTCCGTGGCCGCGGAGGAGGTCGTGGAACCGCAGCCACGGCCCGAGAGAGCCGGTGAGTCAGCGTGAGGGCGCCCGCGTCGCCGTGAGGTGCGCGTACACGACGATGTTGCCCGTGTAGCCGGTCCGCCGGTCGTAGCCGCCGCCGCAGGTGATGAGCCGCAGCTCGGGGCGGGCGCGGGCGCCGTACACCTCCCGGCTGGGGAAGTCCGCCTTGTCGTACGTCTTCACGGCGTAGACGGTGTAGACGGCCGTACGCCCGTCCGCGCGCCGGAGTTCGACCCGCCGTCCGGGCGTGACCTCGTCGAGGCCGACGAACACCGCGGGCCCGGCACGGGTGTCCCGGTGCCCTACGACGATCACCGTGCCGCTCTCCCCGGGGGACGGCCCGTCCGCGTACCAGCCGACCAGGTTGGAGTCGTCGTCCGGGGGCGCGGTGAGCTGCCCGTGGCGGTCGAGGCGCAGGTCGACGACCGGTGCCTCGACATCCAGGTAGGGAAGGGTGAGCGCGGTGGGGCGGGAGCGCGGGAGGAGTGCGGGCGCCCGGGGCGGGACCGGCACTCTCGGGCGGGCGGCCGGTGGTGTCGGGCGGGCGGGCCCCGGCTGTCCGTTCGCGGGGCCGGCCGCCCGGGTCGACGCGACCGGCTCGGGCCGGCCGGTGGCCGGCGCCGGTCTCCGTTCCCGTACCGCCCGCCCCACCCCGGGGTTCTCGCCGCTCCCGGCGGACGGTGCGACCGGTGCGCCGTCGGTGGCGGTGACGGGTGCGGGGGCGGGCTCGTCGATCCGGGCCCACCAGACGCCGCCGACCGCCAGAGCGACGGTCAGGACGACCGTGCGGGTCAGGCGGTAGGCGCGCGTCCGACGCCAGGGCCTGGGCCGACGGGCGTGGTCAGGCCGCGCCATCGGCACGTCGGCGGGTCCGGAAGTAGACCGCTCCCCCGACCACGATCAGGCCCACGGCAGCCGCGCCGGCGACCGGCGAGAAGGCCTCCGCACGGGCGACCCCGCCGCCGCCCGCGGGAACCCCGCCGTGCGGGCCGCCCGGGCCGCCACCGGGACCGCCGGGACCGCCACCGGGGCCACCCGGACCGCCGGGCGGGGTCGGGGACGGGCTCGGGTTGCCGATCGGGCAGTCGACCTGGAACACCTTGTGCTTGCCCGCGCCCTGGCCGCCGACGATGTTCCACGTCAGCTTGTACTGACCGTCCGGCAGCGCGAGGGGCAGGGTGTGTCCGGTGCCGTCGGGCTCCAGGTCGAGGGTGTCGCCGAGGGTGGCGCCGTTCGCCTCCAGGGGCTGGGTCTCGATGGACCACTCGATGTCCTGGCCGTCGGGGAGGTCGTCGAAGTTGAACGCGGCGAGATAGAAGTCGCAGACCTTGGGCTCGTCGCGCTGGTCGTTGAAGGGCGTACCCACCTTGTGGATCTTGACGTCGCCGTTGTCGCCGGGGGCGGCGAAGGCGGGGGCGCCGACGAGGGTGGTGCCCGCGAGGGTGAGGGCCGCGAGCGCGGCGGCACGGGCGCCGGTCCGGCGCGGGCGGAGTGAGGTGGTCATGCGCGATTCCTCCGAGTCAGATGATTTTCATACAAATCCTTCTTCTTCTGACTCTCTTTCACATAAGCACCCACGAAGCGGCAAGCAACGCCCTACGCCCCGTCGGACATCACCCTTCCGGCCCTCTCCGGCTTCTCCGCCTGCACCTGCGGGGCCGACGAGCGCATCGCCGTCCCCGCCGACAGCAACAGCAGCGCGCCGAGCATCACGAACGGCGCCGCCACACCCGTGACCCCGGCGACCAGACCGGCCGTGGCGGGCGCGGCGACCTGGCCGAGCCGGTTGCCGGTCAGACGCAGCGCGAGGGCGGTGGAACGGGCGCCGGGCGGGGCCGCCTGGACGACCGTCGTCATCGACAGCGGCTGTCCGACGCCCAGGCAGAAGCCCAGTACCGCGAGCATGATGGCCAGCCCCCACACCGGCACCGGCAGCGCGATCCCCGCGCACAGCACGGCTGCCAGCAGGCAGGTCACCGTGAGCAGCAGGCGCCGGCCGAGCAGCCGCAGCAGGGGCGTCAGCACCAGCCGGCACGCGATGGTGGCCGCCGCGCGCAGCCCGAGCAGTACGCCGATCACCGCCGGCGCGATGCCCCGGTGCTCGCCGACCACCGGAAGGTAGGCGGTCAGGATGTCCGTCGCGGACAGTACGGCGAGGCTGACGAAGATGCCCGCGGGGACGCCCCGGGTGCGCAGGATGCGGTGCACGGGGACGCGATCACCCTGCTCCGTACGGGACTTGACGGCCGTACGGTCCTCGACGCGCCACAACGACGTGAACGACAGCGCGGCCACCGCGCCCGCGACCAGCAGGGCGCGGGCACTGGTGGCCGCCATGTCGTGGCCGCCGATCAGCGCGCCCGCCGCGATCGGGCCGACGAACTGGCCCAGCGAGACACCGATGGTGAAGTGGCCGAAGTTGCGGTCCTGTTCGTGCGGGGCGGACCGGCGGGCGACGATCGACTGGCCGCCGATGACGAAGCAGAGGTGTCCGAGGCCCATCACCCCGCTCCACGCGGCCATCGTGCCGAGGGAGCCGGCGGTCGCGCCGAGGGCGCAGCCGCCGGAGACCAGGAGGGCACCGACGGTCAGCAGGGGTGCGCAGCGGCCGTGGTCGGTGCGGCGGCCCAGGGGTACGGCGGCGAAGAGCGGGAGCAGGGCGTACGCGGCGGCGATCACGCCGATCGCCCGTTCGTCGGCGCCCAGCGCGAGGGCCCGGTAGGAGACGGCGGGCCGGGCCATCGACACCGCCCCCTGCGTGAAGCTGAAGGCGATGACTAGGCGGAGCAGCCAGCCGCGGTTCCCACCGGGCCTCATGGTCGTGTCCTCCATCGAACGGTCGGACAGGGAAGGGCGGTTGAACGGACAGTTGGGCGGGGAGCCGCCCGGACGGTCAGATGATGCCGAACAGGATGCCTGCCCCGAGGATGGCCAGCGAGGTCAGCACGGCCCACTTCACCACGAACTTCGTGTGGTCGCCGAACTCGACCTTCGCCATGCCTACGAGGACGTACACGGCCGGGACGAGCGGGCTGGACATGTGCAGGGGCTGGGCGATGAGGGAGGCGCGGGCGATCTCCAGCGGGGAGACGCCGTGGGCGGCGCCGGCTTCGGCCAGGACGGGCAGGACACCGAAGTAGAAGCCGTCGTTGGACATGAAGTAGGTGAGCGGGATGCTCAGCAGGCCGGTGACGAAGGCCATGTGCGGGCCCATGCCGTCGGGGATGTTGTCGACGAGCCAGCGGGCCATGTGGTCGACCATGCCGGTGCCGGTGAGGACGCCGGTGAAGACGGCGGCGGCGAAGACCATGCCGGAGACGTTGAGGACGTTCTCGGCGTGGGCGCCGAGGCGGGCCTTCTGGTCGGGCATGTGCGGGAAGTTGACCGTGAGGGCGAGCGCGGCGCCGAGCAGGAACAGCACCGGGATCGGCAGCCACTCCATGATCATGGCGGTGAGGAGCGTGACCGTGAGGAGCGCGTTGAACCAGTAGAGCCTGGGGCGCAGGGTGGTGCGGTTGGGGTCGAGGACCTTCAGCATCCGGTCGTCGTCATCGTCCGTGCTGCCGCTGTCGGTGGCGCCCTCGGCACCCGAACCGCCGGTGAGCGGGGCCGGGTTGCCCGCACCGGAGCCCACGGCCGACTTGGCGCCCGAACCGGCGCCGACGAGCACGGTCTCCGACTCCTGCTCCTGTTCCCGCTCCTCCACCAGGACCGCGTCCAGGGTGAGCACGCCGAGCCGCTTGCGCTCGCGGCGGCCGAGGACGTACGAGAGGGCGATGACGAAGGCCAGGCCGACGGCGAGGGCCGGGATCATCGGGACGAAGATGTCGCTGGCGTCGAGCTTCAGGGCCGTCGCGGCACGGGCCGTCGGACCGCCCCAGGGCAGGGTGTTCATCACACCGTTGGCCATCGCGGCGACGCCGGTCATCACGACGAGGCTCATCTTGAGGCGCTTGTACAGGGGGTACATCGCCGAGACCGTGATCATGAAGGTGGTCGAGCCGTCGCCGTCGAGGGACACGATCGCCGCGAGGATCGCCGTACCGACGACTATCCGCAGCGGGTCCGCCTTGGCGAACTTCAGGATCCCTCGGACGATCGGGTCGAAGAGACCGACGTCGATCATCACACCGAAGTAGACGATCGCGAACATGAGCATCGCCGCGGTGGGGGCGAGGCTGGTGACGCCGTCGATGACGTAGTCACCGAGCTTGGCGCCCTTCCCGACGAAGACGCAGAACAGTGCCGGGATCAGTACGAGCGCCGCGATCGGCGACATCTTCTTCAGCATGATCAGGACCAGGAAGGTCGCGATCATCGTGAAGCCCAGAATGGTCAACATGAGTGGGTTACCTAACGTTCGCCCTTGAACTCCCACCGGAGTCGGCAGTGCGTTGACGTTAGGTCGGCCCCACAAGTCTTAACAAGATGTTGACGCGCGAGCAATAAGCGCAAAACTCCAGGTCACAGCGTTGTGCCTGCTGGGGCGAGATCGATGGGTACACCATTCAGCACGGCGTTGCCCGACAGCGGGTCCAGCAGACTGCCGTCGAGGAGCTGGTTGACGTTGACACCGGGGTCGACGGCGGCGTGCGCCAGCCGGGTCCCCGGCCTGTCGTGTCCCCACCCGTGAGGCAGGCTGACGACCCCGCGCCGTACGGCGTCGGTGATCTCGGCGGGAGCCACCACCTCTCCCCCGGCGCCCTTGATCCGCACCGGGGCTCCGTCGAGGACACCGAGGCGTTCGGCGTCCTCGGGGTGGATGTGCAGCGTGCAGCGGTTGGTGCCGCCGGTGAGGGCGGGCACGTTGTGCATCCAGCTGTTGTTGGAGCGAAGATGCCGGCGCCCGATGAGCACGATCCCGGCGGGGCGCTCGCGCAGGGCCTCGCGCAGGCGGGGCAGGTCGCCGGCGATGGGCTCCGGGAACAGTTCGATCTTTCCGCTGCGCGTCTTCAGGGGCTGCGGCAGGCGCGGCCGAAGTGGTCCGAGGTCGATGCCGTGCGGGTGGGCGAGCACTTTCGCGAGGCTCAGCCCGTCCGGTCGTACGCCGAAGCCGTCGCCGTACGGGCCCAGGCGGAGCATCAGGTCGAGGCGCCGCTCGGGGCCGTTGTCGCCGTCGAGCTCCTTGGCGAGCTGCTGCGGATCGCGGCCGTGGACCGGGGAGTGGGGTTCCCTGACGGCCTTGCCGAGGGTCTGGTCGATGACCATGGCGTCCACGGCACCGGGGTCGGCGCCGTGCATGCCGGTCGCGGCCAGGACGAGCCGCGCGAAGATCTCGGTCTCGGCCATCCTGCCCGGCTCCAGGGGGACGGCGGGGCGGTTGTAGCGGACCTGGTTGCGGACGGCGAGGGTGTTGAGGGCGAAGTCGTGGTGCGGACTCTGCGAGGGCGGGGGCGGGGGCAGCACGACGTGCGCGTGACGTGAGGTCTCGTTGAGGTAGGGGTCGACGCTGACCATGAAGTCGAGCGAGTCCAGCGCCTTGTCGAGCCTGTTGCCGTCGGGCGCGGAGAGCACGGGGTTGGCTGCGGCGACGACGAGGGCGCGGATCGGCTCGCCCTCCGCGGTGACGGTGTCGATCTCCTCGGCGAGCGCGGAGAGCGGCAACTCGCCCTTCGCCTCCGGGTGTCGACCGACCCGCGAGTGCCAGCGGCCCAGCGCGAACCCGTGGCTGGGTCCGGCCGGCCGGGGTGTCCGGTCGGTGGCCGCCTGCGGGAACAGGGCGCCGCCGGGCCGGTCGAGGTTGCCGGTGAGGATGTCGAGGACGTCGACCAGCCAGCTGGCGAGGGTGCCGTGCAGGACGGTGCAGCTGCCCATGCGGCCGTAGACGGCGGCGGTGGGCGCGGCGGCGAGTTCACGGGCGAGGGTACGGATGGTGCCGGCGTCCACGTCACAGGCCTCGGCGACGGCCTCGGGGGTGAAGTCCCGTACGGCCGCCTCCACTTCGTCGACGCCCTGGACATGAGGCGCCAACTCGCCCAGGTCGACGAGGTGTTCGGCGAAGAGGGTGTGGGTCATCGCGGCGAGCAGGAGGGCGTCCGTGCCGGGGCGGATCGCGATGTGCCGGTCGGCGAGCCTGGCGGTGCGGGTGCGGCGCGGGTCGATGACGGTGAGCGTGCCGCCGCGCGCCCTGAGGGCCTTGAGCTTGCCGGGGAAGTCGGGTGCCGTGCACAGACTCCCGTTGGACTCAAGGGGGTTGGCGCCGATGAGCAGCAGATGGTCGGTGCGGTCGAGGTCGGGGACGGGGATCGCGTTGGCGTCGCCGTAGAGCAGCCCGCTGGAGACGTGCTTGGGCATCTGGTCGACCGTGGAGGCGGTGAAGACGCTGCGGGTGCCGAGGCCGGCGAGCAGGACCGGCGGGTAGAGACCTCCGGCCACGGTGTGCACGTTCGGATTCCCGAAGACGGCTCCGACGGAGTTGGGCCCGTACCGCTCGACCACGCCCCGGATGCCCGCGGCGACGGCGTCGAAGGCCTCCGCCCAGCTCGCCTCGCGCAACTCGCCGTCCCGTCGCACGAGGGGGGTGCGCAGCCGGTCGGGGTCGTTGTCGAGGGCTCCGAAGGAGGCGCCCTTGGGGCAGATGAACCCCTGGCTGAACACGTCGTCGCGGTCACCGCGGGCCCGGGTGACCCGGCCGCTCTCGATGGTGAGCGTCAGTCCGCAGGTGGCCTCGCACAGGGGGCAGACACGCAGGGCGGTGCGGGACTCGGTTCGGGAGTCGGTGGGGCTGGACACGGGTCCTCCCGGTGGGTGGCGGCAACGGTGACGCACGGATGGAGTCGAGCATACCGACCGGTACGGATGGAGGGGAGGGGTTGCGCGCACCCACCTCGGCCGGGCCTGGCGAGTCGACCGAGTGCGGCCGGGCGTGACCGGGCGTGACCGGGAACCTCAGTCGAGCACCCGCGCCAGATACGCCCTCAGCAGTTCCCGCGCCTCCGCGATGATCCGCTCGTCCCCCTCCGGGGCGACCCGGAAGGCCAGGTGGACCAGGGTGTCGGCGGTCTCGACGGCGACCAGGAACGTGCGGCGAAGGTCGTCGTCCGGTTCGCGGCCGATGACGTCGGAGAGGAGAGCGGTGAGGGTGTCGGCGACGAGGTGGTTGGGCCCGGCGTCACGCTTGCCGACCGGGATCTGGTTGCCGAAGTCGACGAGCGAGAAGCCCGGCGCGGTCCGCTTCATCGCCAGGTACTCGTCGAGCACGGCGTCCATGGCCCCGCGCCAGCCGCCCCCGGTCTCCTGCCCCAGGCGCTCGGTGACGCGCGCGATGTAGCGCTCCAGGTTCCGCTGGGCCAGCGCGTCCGCCATGGCGCGCTTGTTGCCGAAGAAGCGGTACACGGAGCCTATGGGGACACCGGCGCGTATCGCCACCGCCCGGGTGCTCAGGGCGTCGTAGCCGACCTCGTCGAGGAGGTCGGCGCAGGCGTCGAGGATTCTGGTCAGCCGTTCGGCACTGCGCCGCTGTACGGGCGCACGACGTAGCGAGGTCGCTGGGGGCACGGGATTCATCATGCCGTTCCGCGACGGTCCGGTGAACCTCGCCCCTTACTTTCCCCCTCTTGCGCCCGCGAACGCCGAATCCTACGGTGAAGCATAGGAATGAGGGCCAGGGAGCGAGGGAGCGCAGATGAGCGAGGACGCACGGAAGGCCGACGAGGGACTCGGCAGCCTCGCCGGGCTCTCGTCGCTGTCCGGTTTCGGCAATGAGCACAGTTCGGAGGCCGTCCCGGGCGCCCTGCCCGAGGGCCGCAACTCGCCACAGCGCGCCCCCCTCGGCCTCTACGCCGAGCAGCTCAGCGGTACGGCGTTCACCGAGCCCCGCGCCCACAACCGCCGTTCCTGGCTGTACCGCATCCGCCCCTCGGCCGCGCATCCCCCGTTCACCCCCACCGGCAACGGCGCGATCCGCACGGCCCCCTTCACGGAATCCGTGCCCGATCCGAACCGCCTGCGCTGGAATCCACTGCCCGAGCCCCCGGCCGGGACGGACTTCCTGGCAGGCCTGTGGACCCTCGGCGGCAACGGCGACGCCACACAGCGCAGCGGCATGGCCGTGCACCTCTACCACGCCGACTCCTCGATGGAGCGGGTGTTCAGCGACGCCGACGGGGAGCTGCTGATCGTCCCGGAGACCGGCGGGCTGCTGCTGCGCACCGAGTTCGGGCCGCTGTTCGTCGAGCCGGGCCAGGTGGCGCTGATCCCTCGCGGGGTGCGCTTCCGGGTGGAGCTGACCGACCCGGCGTCGAGCGGCGGGCGGAGCCCGACGGCCCGCGGTTACGTGTGCGAGAACTACGGCGCCCCCTTCCGGCTGCCCGACCTCGGCCCGATCGGCGCCAACGGGCTGGCCAACGCACGGGACTTCCGGGCGCCGGTCGCCGCGTACGAGGACGTCGAGGGTCCGGTGGAGGTGGTCAACAAGTTCTGCGGCAACCTCTGGGCGGCCGAGTACGACCACTCCCCGCTCGACGTCGTCGCCTGGCACGGCAACCATGTCCCGTACGCCTACGACCTGCGCCGTTTCAACGTCCTCGGCAGCCTCTCGTACGACCATCCGGACCCGTCGATCTTCACGGTGCTGACGTCGCCGTCGGACACCCCGGGGCTCGCGGGCATCGACTTCGTCGTCTTCGCGCCGCGCTGGCTGGTGGGCGAGGACACCTTCCGGCCGCCGTACTTCCACCGGAACGTGATGACCGAGTACATGGGGCTGATCGAGGGCGCGTACGACGCGAAAGCGGACGGGTTCCTGCCCGGGGGCGGCTCGCTGCACAACATGATGTCCGCGCACGGGCCCGACCGGGAGACCTTCGACCGGGCCAGCGCCGCCGAGCTGCGGCCGCAGAAGGTCGACGACGGGCTGGCGTTCATGTTCGAGACACGGTGGCCGATGACCCTGACGGCACAGGCGGCACGGGCGGAGCATCTGCAACCCGGGTACGACGACGTGTGGTCGGGCCTCCAACGCCACTTCCGCCCGTTGCACTGAGCGTTGCCGACCGGTACGGATACCTCCGTGACCTCCTTCGCGCCCGACTCGATCGTCCTGAACCGCAAACTGCCGCTCTGGTACCAGGTTTCGCAGTCCCTGCGCGCCTCGATCCTCGGCCGCTCGGCGCGGGACCCGCTGCGGCTGCCCACCGAGGAGCAGTTGGCGGGGCACTACGGCGTGAGCGTGCTGACCATGCGCCAGGCGTTGAAGGAACTGGAGGACGAGGGGCTGATCAGCCGACACCGCAGGCGCGGCACGTTCATCGAGCCGGACGCCCGACGCGGCGCTCCCGTACGACTGCTGGGCTCGGTCGACGCGATCGTCGCCCAGCAGTCCGGCATGACGACCGAGCTCCTCGACCACGGCAGGGCGCCCGTGCCCACCGAACTCGCCGAGTTCTTTCCGGATCTCGTCGAGGTGGCCACGTACCACCGGCTGCGCGGCGACGAGGAGACCGGTGAACCGACCAACCACGCCCGCAACTACGTCCGTCCGGAACTCGCCGAGCGCATCGACCGGCGCGATCTGGTGCGCTGGCCGATGACCAAGGTGCTGCGGGACGTGGTGGGCGTGGACATCAGCCGGATCACGGACACCGTCCAGGCCCGCCTCGCGGACCCGGAGACGGCCCGGCTGCTCCGGGTCCCGCTGCTCAGCCCGATCCTGCACTACACGGGTGTCGCGTACGACGAGACGGGCCGGGTCCTCGACGTCGCCGTCATCAACTACCGGGGCGACCGCTTCTCCTTCACGGTGACTCTGGACGCGACCTAGGACCGGGAGAGGAGGCGGCGTCGTACGATGCCGAGCGTGACGCCCGACGACGACGCTCCGCTGCTCGCGGACCTCATGCCGTGGTCCGTCGCACCGCCGCGGCTGGGCCGGGGGTGGCCGGCGGCCCCCGACGCCGCGTCCCTGAGGACACGCTGGGACACCCTCCTGAAGGCCGAAGGACCGGACCGCGAGGCCCTGTTCGAACCGACGCGCGCCCGCACCCCGCACTCGGCGGTCGGACAACTGCCGGGCAGGCACGGCGGCACGGAAAGACTCGCCCGTGCCACCGGCCCCTGCGCGGAGCCGGTACGGGTCCTGCGGGCGCCCTTCGACGAGCAGTGGCTGATCCCGGACCACCGGCTGATCGACGCGGCACGTCCGGAGCTGTGGCGGGTGGCGGACGAACAGCAGGTGTTCGTCGTCGAGGCGGCGACCGCGCCGGCGGACTCCGGCGGGCCGCTGCTGCTCGCCTCGGGCCTGCTGCCGTTGGTCCGCCCGGGCCGGATCCGCCCCCTCTACCGGCGCCCCGGCGGCACCGAACCCAACCTGGCGCCGGGCCTGTTGGACCACCTCTCCGACCGCCTCGGCCACCGCACCGGCCCGCTCGACGTCCTCGCCTGGGCCCTGGCCGCCGTACGCCCGGGCCTGGCTGTCCCCCTCACCGCCGATCCCGGACTCTGGTCCCGGGGTGTCGAGTCGGGCCGCCGGATGCTGTGGCTGATGCGACGGGACGGAGACCGGCCCAAACTGCCCGGCGGACGGCGGCCGTACGTGCGGGCGCCGCTGCCCTCCCGCCCGGTCGCCGTCCACTACGACCGCACCGAGGAGACCCTCGATGTCGACGACGGCCGGATCTCCCCGGTGCCGCCGGAGGCGTGGGACTTCGAGGCGGGCGGGGTGCGGGTGCTGGAGCAGTGGCTGGCGGTGCGGCTGTCCGGTCCCGCCGAGCCCGGGACCCTGGAGGAGATCCGTCCGGCGACCTGGCCGCAGCCCTGGACCTCCGAGCTGCTGGAACTGATCACGGTACTGGCACTGCTGGCGGAACTGCGCCCGCAACAGGCCGAGGTCAAGGTGACGGACCCGATCACGGCGAGCGAGCTGCGGACGGCGGGCGTACTCCCGGCACCGGACACGGCACGCCGCCCCGCGTCGGTCCTGGACCACCGGGAAGAGGGCCCGGAAGGCCAGTTCACGCTGCTGTGACCGAGCTGCCTCAAGGGGCGCGGGGCTGTGACATCGTGCGGCTCCGCCGCGTGGGCGCGACAAGCCACAACGAACCCGCACCCGGCAACGAACCCCTCACCCCCGCGGCGCGAACCCGTCCAGCACCCGCAGAAGCATCCGCTCGAACACCGCCTCCAGATCGATCGGCCCCGCGTCCTCCATGAACGCCGCCGCCATCCGCGGATACGCCCCGCTCGCCACCTGCCCCCCGAGATACCCGATCCGCATCGCGTTCTCCTGCTCCTCCGACCACGGCAGGGACCGCGCCCGCTCGGCCGTCGCCAGCTCGTTGCCGACGTAGGTCGTCACCAGGCCGTTGAGCATCGCGATCAGCTCGAACTTCGTGCCGTAGGAGGCGTCGAAGGAGTCGAGGCAGGTCAGGCAGTGTTCGAGATAGCGCAGGGCGTTGGGGCTGAAGCCGTAGACCGGGGACATCAGACGCGGCAGCCACGGATGGCGCCGCATGAGGGCGCGCGTCTGGTGGGCCACCCGGAGCATGTCGGCGCGCCAGTCGCCCGACGGCTCCCACAGCTCGTGCTCGCCGCTGATCGCGTCGACCATCAGCTCGTACAGGTCCTCCTTGCGGGGGACGTAGTTGTACAACGACATCGTGCCGCAGCCCAGTTCGGCCGCGACATGCCGCATCGAGGCCGCGTCGAGCCCCTCCGCGTCCGCGATCCGCACCGCGGCGGCCGCGATGTCGGCGCGGCTGTACGCGGCCTTGGGACCACGGCCCGCACGTTCGGGACGCGTCCAGATCACTTCGGGTACGGCGGCTCGGCCGGCCATCGATCATCACCTCGACCACCCATCGTAGTTACGTACGGCGTACGTAGTGCGCTATGGTCACCGCATGACTACTACGTACGCTGTACTTAGTGAGGGGCTGGAGAAGTCCTTCGGGAAGGTCCGTGCCGTGCGCGGGCTGGACCTGGCCGTGGCCGAGGGGTCCGTGTGCGGGCTGCTGGGGCCCAACGGCGCGGGCAAGACCACGGCCCTGCGGCTGTTCAGCACGCTGCTTCGGCCCGACGCGGGCTCGGCGCGCGTCGCGGGGCACGACCTCGTGCGGGAGGCGGCTGCCGTACGGCGCCGGATCGGCGTCACCGGGCAGTACACGTCGGTGGACGGGGATCTCACCGGCCGCGAGAACCTACGGCTCTTCGCCCGGCTGCACCGGGTCAGGGGGCCCGCCGCGCGCGCCGCCGAACTGCTCGACCGCTTCGGACTGGCCGACGCCGCAGACCGGCCCGCGTCCACCTACTCGGGCGGCATGCGCCGCCGCCTCGACCTCGCGGCGAGCCTCGTGGAGCGGCCCGAGGTGCTCTTCCTGGACGAGCCGACGACGGGACTCGACCCCGCGGCCCGCAACCAGATCTGGGCGGCCGTACGCGGACTGAGGGACGAGGGTACGACTGTCCTGCTGACCACTCAGTATCTGGAGGAGGCCGACCGACTCGCCGACGAGATCGCCCTGGTGGAGCACGGCAGGGTCGCCCACACCGGATCTCCCGCCCAACTGAAGGCGCTCATCGGCTCGTACGCCGAGGTCGTGACGGCCGATGCCGACGCACTGCTCCGCGCGGCGGGAGTTCTGGACCAACTCACCGGTTCCGAACCGGCTTTGGACCGCGACCGGCTCGTCGTCGGCGCGGTCACCACCGACCCGACGGTCACCCTCCCCCGACTGGTGCGCGAACTCGACACCGCGGGCGTGGCGTTGCTCGACGTGAGCCTACGCCCGCCGACCCTCGACGACGTGTTCCTCCGCCTGACCGAGCGCAAGGAGCTTGCCGCGTGAGCACGTTGACCGCCAAGGCTTCCCCGGCTTCCGCGATCTCCACGATCTCCGCCCTGGCATACGACGGTACGGCCATGCTGGGCCGGCATCTGCGGCGGCTGCGGCACAACCCGGGGCTGCTGATCCTCACCCAGTCCATGCCGATCACGATGCTGCTGTTCTTCGGCTACGTCTTCGGCAGCGCCCTCGCGATGCCCGGCGAGGACTACCGGGCCTTCCTGGTACCGGGGTTGCTGGTGGCGACCGCCGCCAACGGCATCATGACGGGGATGTTCCAGGCGGCCCAGGACATGCACCGGGGGGTGACCGACCGGCTCCGTACATTGCCGATCAGCCGGGCCGCCGTACCGCTGGGGCAGGCACTCGCGGACCTTGTGGTGACGGCCGCGGGGACCGTGCCGTTCCTCCTCGTCGGGCTCGCGGTGGGGTGGCGGATCGAGGGGTCGGCGCTGCGGGCCGCCGGTGCGGTGGGGTTGCTGCTGCTCTTCCGGTTCGCCACGACATGGATCGGGATCTGCCTCGGGCTGCTCTCCCGGAGCGAGGAGGCGGCGGGTCAGCTGGGCGGGGCGACCTTCCTGCTGCCCCTGCTGTCGAACGCGTACATCCCGACGGACGGTCTGCCGGGGTGGCTGCGGACCCTGGCCGAGTGGAACCCGATCAGCGCGGTCGCGACGGCGATGCGAAGCCTGTTCGGCAACGCTCCGGTCCCGGTGGACGGCGCGTGGCCGGTCGTCCACCCTGTCGCCGGGTCGCTGGCGTGGTGCGGGGTGCTGATCGCGGTGTTCCTGCCCCTGGCTGTACGCCGGTACACGGACGGCGAAGCCTGACCGCCCGAGGTGCTGTTCTCACCCCCGCCGCCCTTACCCGTCCCGTTCCTGGGGGCTGCCGCCCCCAGACCCCCGCTTAGGCCCTGAAGGGGCCTCGTCCTCAAGCGCCGGACGGGCTGGACATTCAGCCCCTCCGGCGCTTGAGGAGCGGGGGTTCAGGGGCGGAGCCCCCGAGGACGGGACGGGTAGGGGCGGCGGGGGCGAAAAGACGACATGATCCCCCGCATGGAACCCCTCCCCCTCGACGGTCTCACCGTCGTCGCCCTCGAACAGGCCGTCGCCGCCCCGTTCGCCACCCGGCAGCTCGCCGACCTCGGCGCCCGGGTCGTCAAGATCGAGCGGATCGACGGCGGCGACTTCGCACGGGCGTACGACACCGCCGCACACGGCCTCGCCTCGCACTTCGTGTGGTGCAACCGGGGGAAGGAGTCCCTCGCCCTCGACGTCAAGGATCCTCGGGGCCTCGCCGTCGTCCGGCGGCTGGTCGCCGACGCCGACGTGTTCGTGCAGAACCTCGCCCACGGCGCCGCCGCCCGCCTCGGCCTCGACGCGGCCACCCTCTGCGCCGCGCACCCCCGGCTGATCGCCGTGGACATCTCCGGATACGGGCCGTCGGGGCCGTACGCCGGCAAGCGGGCCTACGACATGCTCGTGCAGTGCGAGGCCGGGCTGGTGTCGGTGACGGGTACGCCCGGGCAGCCGGTCAAGGCCGGGATCCCGGCCGCGGACATCGCGGCCGGGATGTACGCGTTCTCCGGGGTGCTGGCGGCGCTCGTACGGCGGGGCGTGACCGGGCGGGGCGGACCGGTGGAGGTGTCGATGCTGGACGCGCTCGCCGAGTGGATGGGGCACCCCCTCCACCATGCGATGCACGACGGCACTCCCCCGGCGCGCACCGGCCTCGCGCACGCCGTCATCGCCCCGTACGACGCCTATCCGACGGCGGACGGCGGTCGGGTGCTGCTGTCGGTGCAGAACGACCGTGAGTGGCGGCGGCTGGCCGAACAGGTGCTGGGGAGGCCCGAGTTGGGGTCCGATCCGGCGTACGCGACGAACGCGGCGCGGGTCGGGAACAGGGAGCGGACCGATGCCCTGGTGGCCGCGGCCCTCGGCGGGCTGGGGACCGACGAGGCCCTGGCGCGGCTGGAGGGGGCCGGGATCGCGTGCGCGCGGCTGAGGGACGTACAGGAGGTGGCGGAGCATCCGCAGTTCACGGCGCGGGACCGGTGGCGGGAGGTGGGGTCACCGGTGGGGCCGTTGCGCGCGTTGTTGCCGCCGATCACCCTGCCGGGCGGGGCCGGGGCGCGGATGGGTGATGTGCCCGCGCTCGGGGAGCACACCGATGCACTGCTGCGTGCCGTGGGGATGACGGGCGAGGAGATCGCAGCACTGCGCCGGGACGGTGTGGCCGCCTGAGCACGGGCATGGAACAACTGGACGAGCTACCGGACGGTGGACGGAACCGGTGACCCGGTGAACCACGGACGGCGCGGGGACGCCGGTACGGTCCGCTCAGCGCCCGCCGAACAGGGTGCGGCTCAGACGGCGCAGCGGGGCGAAGAGCGAGAGCCTGCTGACACGCGTACCGAGGTCGCTGCGCTGCTTCACGGTGTCCCGCGAGGTGAGTTCGCGCATCAGTGAGGTCGCCTCCGCCGTCTCGCGCTGAGGGACCGCGGGTCCCGACAGCACCGAGAGATGGCGGTCGAGGCGCGCCTTGGTCGTACTGCTCCCGCACGTGATCGCGGGCACGCGTGCCCTGCTGTGCATCGTTATCTGTTCCATGTCACTCCCCACCCGTACAAGTCCACCCGGCCCGGGCAGGTTAACCCTATCGCTCCCCCGGGGCACACGTGTATCTCGGTCACAGGATTCACCTTCCCCACAAGGGTGTTGACGATTACTCTCCGAATCCAACCGATTCCAGGGCGAGTTGGACAACTGGTGCACTGGTGGGCTGTTCTGAGCCTCCGTCGGGTTCGACGGTCACAGCGAGTGATGTGGCCGACTTGTCGAGACCGGTCGCGACCAAGGGCGTGTCGCCCTTGAAGAGTCCCAGGGAGCGCGGTTGCACATCAGGGCGCATGAGCCACAGTTGGCGCACGCGGTCGCTCGGCAGCTCCCCGTACCCACTGAGGGTCACCACGGCGCGCCCTTCCGAGGCGGAGGCGATCGCGGTGATTCCCTGGCCCTGCGCGTCCCGGTCGGAGGTCGCACGGGCGTCGGGAGCCGACAGAACGTCGGCAATCTCACGTGCCTGGGCCTGCGCGGTGTCCAGCTTGTCCTGGGTCTGCGTGTTCTGGACGGCGAACAGCGCGGCGACGACGAGGGCGGCTGCCGCCGTGAGCGTGGCCAGCGGGGCGAACATGGGGCGCATGCGGGGCGCACGGCGGACCGGTGGCGGCGGTTCGGTGCCCCACACGTGCGCCGGCAGCTGGTGGCTCCGCCTGCGGGGCGCTTCGGCGGGGCGGCCGGGGGCGCGCGACGCGGAGTGGCCCGGTGACTCCTGCGGAGTCGCGCGTACGGCGGACAGCACCCGGTCGCGCATGGCGAACGGGGGCGGCGCGGCCGTGGACCAGGCCAGCCGGACCGCGTCCTCGGACAGCAGGCGCACCTCGGCGGTGCAGGAGTCGCAGCGGGACAGGTGCTTCTCGAACCGGCGCCGCTCGTCGGGATCGAGGGCGTCGAGGGCGTAGGGGGCGGCGAGCGAATGGAGATCCTCGCGGCCGAACAGTCTGCCGAGCGCGCTCATGCGACACCTCCCAGGCATTCGCGCAGCCGGGTCAGTCCGTCGCGCATCCGTGTCTTCACCGTGCCCAGCGGGAGCGACAGGCGCTCCGCCACCTCACGGTACGTATAGCCCTCGTAGTAGGCGAGGGTGACCGACTGGCGCTGCAGGGTGGTCAGCCGGTCCAGGCAGCGGCGCACCCATTCGCGCTCCATTCCGGCCTCCACCTCCTCGGCCACGTGGTCGAAGGCGGGACGGTGGGAGCGCTGGGCCTCGCGCTGCTCGCGCTCACCGGCCGCGCGGGCGCTGCGCACCCGGTCCACGGCCCGGCGGTGCGCGAGCGTGAGTATCCAGGACAGGGCGCTGCCCTTCCTGGGATCGAACCGGGGCGAGGAGCGCCAGAGTTCGAGCAGGACCTCCTGGGACACCTCCTCCGACTGCGCCGGGTCCCGCACCACGCGCCGCACCAAACCGAACACCGGCCCGGACACGATCCCGTACAGCTCTTCGAAGGCCTTCTGGTCTCCCCCGGCCACGAGAACCAGAAGCTCGTCCGCTCCCACCCGCGTCCCCTCTCTATGGCCGCACACGGCCCCTCCCCGCTCCATCACGCTTGTCACCGTCACCTTAGGCATTCGTAGCGGACCTGCCTCCGGATGGGTACGGATCAACTGCCCTCGAAACGCGGGTGGGCCGCCTCCCAAACGTTTTCAAGAAAGTTTTCAGGTTCGACCAATCCGCATCGGAGAGGGCTCCGAATCTCCGTCGTCAGGCAAGTTGACACGGTGAGGACGGACGGCATGACGACAACCATCTCCAAGGGCGGCGCGCGGCGCAGGAGCATCGCGACCCTCATTTGCGGTGCGCTGGCCGCCGGGGGGCTCGCGGCCGCCGGCGTCACCGCACTCATACCGGGTACGGCCGCTGCCTCCAGCCACCGCGAGGCTCCGCTGATCTCGGGCACCCCCCAGTACGACAACACGGACGTGTACGCGTTCGTGAGCCCGGACAAGAAGGACACGACGACGATCGTCGCGAACTGGATCCCGTTCGAGGAGCCGGCCGGCGGCCCGAACTTCTACCAGTTCGCCGAGGACGCCCAGTACGACCTCCACATCGACAACAACGGTGACGCGCAGGGCGACATCCTGTTCCGCTACACCTTCAAGACGCACGTGAAGAACAAGAAGACGTTCCTGTACAACACGGGTGCGGTGGAGAGCCTTGACGACAAGGACCTCAACATCACGCAGACGTACGACATCGAGCTGATCAAGCTCAAGAACCAGCGCGTCCAGTCGAAGACGAAGATCGCCGACGACGTTCCGGTCGCCCCGTCGAACGTCGGCAAGGCGTCGATGCCGAACTACAAGAAGCTGCGCGACCAGGCCATCCACAAGCTGACGAACGGTTCGACGACGTTCGCCGGCCAGGCCGACGATCCGTTCTTCCTGGACCTGCGTGTCTTCGACCTGCTGTACGGCGGGAACCTCTCCGAGGTCGGCAACGACACGCTCAAGGGCTACAACGTCAACTCGATCGCGCTCCAGGTGCCGACGCACATGATCGTGGAGTCGTCGAAGCAGCCGATCGTCGGTATCTGGTCGACGACCCAGCGCAAGAACGCCAGCGGCTACTACGCGCAGGTCTCGCGACTGGGCATGCCGCTGGTCAACGAGGTCGTCAACCCCATCAAGGACAAGGACAAGTTCAACGCGTCCTCGCCGTGGGAGGACGCGCAGTTCCTGAAGAACGTGACCAACCCCGAGCTGCCGAAGCTCATCGAGGCGATCTACAAGATCCCCGCGCCCAAGGAGCCGCGCAACGACCTGGTGGACGTCTTCCTCAAGGGCGTCAAGGGTCTCAACCAGCCGCCGTACGTGACTCCGGCCGAGGAACTGCGTCTCAACACCTCGATCGCCCCGTCCAAGCACCCCAAGCGTCTCGGTGTCCTCGACGGTGACAACGCGGGCTTCCCGAACGGCCGTCGTCTGACGGACGACGTGATCGACGCCTCGCTCCAGGTCGTCGAGGGTGAACTGCTCGGCGCGAAGAACGACCTCGGTGACGCGGTCGACAAGAACGACAAGAAGTTCGAGAGCTACTTCCCGTACGTGGCTCTGCCGACCGAGGGTTCGCGCGGTCCGCTCGCCAAGGGCACGACCGGCACGAACGACGTCCGCAGCCAGCTCGGTGACGCGCTGCAGCCCGCCGGCGCCTCCGGTGGCACCGACACCATGCTGATCGCCGGTTCGGCGGCGGCCGGTGCGGCCGGGTTCCTGCTGATCACCGCCGGTGTCGTGTGGTGGCGCCGGAACATGGGGAACCGGGCGTACTGACCCGCTTCCCGTCCTCACCCCCACCAGCTGGCGCGGCCCGCTCGTATCCATCCCCCACGGCGCGGGCCGCGCCGCACCCCGGTCGACTCCCGGCCCCACCCGGGCGGTCGTCCACCCGCTTCCCCCGCAGATGACCTGCCCAGGAACCTTGAGGAGAGGGCATGCCCCCGCGTACGAACGACAGCGCACCGGACCGCGAGCAGGCGCCACAGCCGCCACTCACGCGACCGGGCCGTGAGCTCGGCAGCCGGCCGACCGACACGGCGGGGGCAGCCGCGAACCTCGGCACGGTGGATGCCGGGGACACCGATGGACACACCGGCGCGGCGCTGTCCGTCCCGGCCGGAACGGACGTACCCGGCCGGACCGACGTCTCCACGGGGACGGACACGGCCGCGCCGGGCGTGACCGAACCGGCCGGCGCCGACGAAGCAGGCGACGCCGAGCCCGGCTCCGGCCGCACACAGGCCCCGATCACCGCGTCGGCCCCCGGGCCGAACAGCTCCGAGCAGGACTCCGGAGCCCTCGGCACCGCTTCCCCCGCCTCCGGTCTGTCCGACCCCGACGAGCGGGTCACCGCGGTCCGGCGGCTCGGGGAGTCGTCCCGGCGGTGGCGGGCGGTTCAACTCGGCGCCTGTGCCGCCGCGTTGGCGGTGGCGTTCACCGCGGGCGCTGTGGTGCTGGGGGCCGTTCGGGACGAGGGCGGGACCGCCACCGTCGCGTCGGCCCCGGCCGCGATGTCTCCCGCGCTGCTCGCGAGTGGGGACATCGGCGCGAGCATCGCCTCCCTCCAGGCCCATCTCCGGGCGCAGCCCAAGGACTTCGGCAGCTGGGCCACTCTCGGGCTCGCGTATGTCGAGCAGGCCCGCACCAAGGGCGACCCCTCCCGGTATCCGCAGGCCCAGCAGGCCCTGAACCGGTCCCTAAAGCTGGAGCCCGACAACGATCCCGCCCTCGCCGGGCGCGCCGCCCTCGCCGCCGCCCGCCATGACTTCCCCGGCGCCCTCAAGTACTCGGACCAGGCCCTCGCGCAGAACCCCTACAGC
Source organism: Streptomyces sp. NBC_01451 (assembly GCF_036227485.1). Lineage (NCBI taxonomy): Bacteria > Bacillati > Actinomycetota > Actinomycetes > Kitasatosporales > Streptomycetaceae > Streptomyces > Streptomyces sp. NBC_01451. The sequence continues at coordinate 7,826,100 of NZ_CP109479.1, read as the reverse complement.
GAGCGCGCCCTGTCCACCCGTATCGACGCTCTCGTCGAACTCGGGCGCTACGACGAGGCGTTGAAGGCCACCGACGAGGCCGACGCCAAGCGGCCCGGGGTGCCTGTCTTCACCCGGTACGCCTACGTGCGTGAGCTGCGCGGCGATGTCACCACCGCCCGGCGCGTGCTGGAGCAGGCGCTCGGCTCCGCGACCTCCCGGGGGGACATCGCGTACGTGTCCACCGCGCTCGGGCAACTCGCCTGGAGCCAGGGCGAGTACAAGTCCGCCCTGGAGCACTTCGCCCGCGCCCTCGCCGCCGACGACGCCTACCTTCCGGCGCTCGAAGGCCGCGCCCGCGCCCAGTTCGCCGACGGCGACCGGGCCGGCGCCATCAAGGGCATGGAGGACGTCGTCTCCCGCTATCCGCTGCCCGGTCCGCTCGTCGAACTCGGCGAGCTGTACGAAGTCCGGGGCGGCGAGGGCGACTCGGACAAGGCCCGCGACCAGTACGCGCTCGTCAACGCGTGGACGGCCATCGCCCGCGCCAACGGCGTCAACGCCGACCTGGACACCGCGCTCGCCGCCGCCGACCACGGCGACAAGAAGTCGGCACTGCGCGCGGCCCGCGCGGAGTGGGACCGCCGCGAGACCGTGCACACGGCCGACGCCCTCGCGTGGGCGCTGCACGTCAACGGCCACGACGAGGAAGCCCTTCCGTACGCCCGCCACGCCACCGCGACCGGCTACCGCAACGCCTCCTTCCTCTACCACCGCGGCATGATCGAGCAGGCCACGGGCCACGCGAAGGAAGCCCGCACCTCGCTCTCCGCCGCCCTCGAACTCAACCCCGGTTTCTCCCCGTTGGGCGCCCGCAAGGCCCGTACGGCTCTCAAGTCCCTGGAGGCGGCGAAGTGAAGCCCCGTCGTTCGGCCGCCGCCGGTGCCGCCGTGTTCACGGCCGCCTGCGCGCTCATACTGGTTCCCGCCTCCGCCGCGAGCGCGCATCCGCTCGGCAACTTCACCGTCAACCGGTACGACGGTCTGGTCGTCGCCCCCGGACAGCTGCGGGTCGCCCACGTCGAGGACCTCGCCGAGATCCCGGCGACCCAGGCCAAGCCCGACATCGAGAAGCTGGGTCTGACCGACTGGGCCGGGCAGCGGTGCGCGAGCGCGGCGCAGGGCAGCAAGGTCACCGTGGCGGGCCGGACCGTCACGCTCTCCGTGGGCAGCGCCAGGGCGAGCACGCGGCCCGGTCAGGCCGGCCTCAACACCCTGCGCGTGGAGTGCGAGCTCAAGGCCGCCCTCCCCGGGGTCGCCGAAGGGGACACCGTCGCCCTCGGCTTCCACAGCGCGGGCACCGAGTCGGGGCCCGGCTGGCGCGAGATCACCGCACGCGGCGACCGGATGACGCTCGCCGAGTCCGACGTACCGCAGAAGTCGGTCTCCGGTGAACTGACCAGCTATCCGCAGGAGTTGCTCTCCTCCCCGGCCGACACCGCGCGGGCCGCCCTCCAGGTGGCCCCGGGCGGCCCGGCCCTCGTCGACAGCACGGAGAAGGCGGCACCCGCCTCCTCCGTGCTGCCGCGCGGCGCCGACCGCTGGACCCGCGCACTGGACTCCCTGGTGGCCCGGCACGACCTCACGGTCGGCTTCGCCGCGCTGGCACTGGTCATCGCGACCTTCCTCGGCGCGATGCACGCGCTCGCGCCGGGCCACGGCAAGACCCTGATGGCGGCCACGGCAGCCGCCCGGGGCGGCAGGGCCCGCCTGCGCGACGTCATGCCGCTGGCCGCCTCGGTGACGGTCACCCACACCCTGGGCGTGGTCGCCCTGGGCCTGCTGGTGACGGCCGGTTCGGCGGCGGCGCCGTCGGTCATCGCCTGGCTGGGCGTGGCGAGCGGCGTACTGGTGACGGGAGCGGGCCTGACCCTCACACGACGCGCCTGGCGCCAGCGCGCACACGAGCGCGCGCAAGCCCACCCTCACCCTCACCCCCATCCGCACGATCACGATCACGATCACGATCACGACCATGGTCACTCCCACGACCACGACCACCCCCACCCCCACAGCCACACCCACGCCGCCGACAAGGCGCCGGAACGCGAACTGGTCCTCGCCCACGCATCGCACGCCCACGCGCACACCGCGCTCGCACCCGCCGCAGCTCCCGCGCATGCGCACGACCACGACCACGACCACGGGCATGACCACCAGCACGATCACAGCCACGAGCACCACAAGCACAACGACCGCAAGCACAAGCACGACCGCACCACCCTCGAACACACCCACGGTGGCTTCACCCACACGCACGACATCGCTCCCACCCTGCGCGGCACGATCCTGCTCGGGTTCGCCGGTGGGCTGGTGCCGAGTCCGTCGGCCGTGGTCGTGCTGGTCGGGGCCGCCGCGCTGGGGAAGGCGTGGTTCGGGTTCCTGCTGGTGCTGGCGTACGGGGTCGGGCTCGCGCTCACCCTCACCGGCGCCGGGTTCCTCGTCGTGCGGCTGGGAAGCGGGGCGAACCGGCTGCTGAACCGGCGCCCAGGGCTGGCCGGAGGTCCGGTGCTCGCACTTGTTCGGCGTACCGCGCCGCTGGCATCCGCGTTCCTCGTAGTCGCACTGGGGGTCGGATTGGTACTCAAGGGGGCGGCATCCGCACTCGGCTGAGCTACTTTTGGTAAGAAATCAGGCGGAGTGCAGAAAATCAGCGTGCAATGAGACCGAATCCGTGAGCACGCGGCTGCGATGGGGGGACGCCCGTGTCCGAAGAACCGGGCAGTGAACGCGTGATCGCGGGCCGCTACCGACTGCTCTCGCCACTGGGCGAGGGCGGTATGGGCACGGTGTGGCTGGCCCGCGACGAAGTGCTGCACCGCGAGGTCGCCGTCAAGGAGGTGCGCGCACCCGCCGGACTGCCGACCTCCGAGGTCGAACGGCTGTACGCCAGACTGGAGCGCGAGGCCTGGGCCGCGGCCCGCGTCTCCAACCGGAACGTCGTGACGGTGTACGACGTGGCGACCGACGGGGGCCGGCCCTGGATCGTCATGGAGGTGGTCCGCGGGCTCTCGCTCGCCGACCAGCTGGACGCCGAGGGGCCCATGTCCCCGCAACGGGCCGCACACATCGGCGCCGAGGTGCTCGCCGCGCTCCGGGCGGCGCACGAGGCCGGGGTGCTGCACCGGGACGTGAAGCCGGCCAACGTGCTGCTGTCCAACGACGGCCGGGTGGTGCTCACCGACTTCGGGATCGCGACGGTCGAGGGCAGTTCGGCTCTCACCATGACCGGCGAACTCATCGGCTCCCCCGAATTCCTCGCGCCCGAAAGGGCGTTGGGGCGCACACCCGGCCCCGAGTCCGACCTGTGGTCGCTGGGCGTGCTGCTGTACGCGGCGGTCGAGGGCAACTCGCCCTTCCGACAGAACACGCCGCTCAGCACCCTGCGCGCCATCGTGGACGAGGAGTTGCCGCCGCCGCTCCGGGCGGGGCCGCTGACGCCCGTCATCGAGGGGCTGTTGCGCAAGGATCCGGCCGAACGGATCGCCGCCGAGCGGGCCGAGCACGATCTGCGGATCATCGGGGCCGGGGGTATCCCCTCCGAGGGAGGGACCCTGAGCGCGGACGACGTCCGGACGGTCCCGTACTCGCCGACGATCGCGGCGGCCTTCCCACAGCACCCGACGACGCCCCCGCAGCCGATGCCCGTTCCCACGGCGGCGACCCGGCCCGTCATGCCTCCCCCGGACACCCGTCCGACCACTCGCCCCGCCGAACCAGATCGCAACCGCCGGGCGGCCGTCGTCCTGGTCGCCGGCCTCGTCGCCATCGCGCTGGCGGTGGCCGGACTGACGTACGCCCTGCTGAACCGCGACAACGGCGGGGACGGCACGGACAACGACGCGGGCAGCAGTACGCAGCAGAGCAATGCCGGTACGGGTGCGGCGAGTTCGCCGAAGGACAGCCCCAGCGACTCCGGGGAGGAGACCAGCCCCACTCCGAGCAGCAGTGACAGCGGCAGGACCACGCAGCCGGCGCAGACCGTGCAGGTCCAGGTCGTCGGTTCGGACACCGACTACTCGGGGGTCTGTCCGCCGCCCAACGACCAGGCGCCCGGCTTCACGGCGACGTTCACGGTGGGCAACGTGCCCACGAAGGTCTCCTACCGCTGGGTGACGGAGACGGGCGAGGCGCCGGAGCAGGGGTGGCGAACGCTGTCGTTCCCGGCGGGCGGCGGGAAGACCAAGGAGAACAAGGTCTTCGTGACGACGTACGACAAGAGCGGGACGATCGAGAACGCGATCGGGGTGGAGGTCCGCGACCCGGTGAGCGTGAAGTCCAACTCCGTGCCGTTCTCGGTTACTTGCGAGACGGAGACCCCGACGGACGGGGCCTCCTCTCCCACTGGCACTCCCGCCGCTACACCCTGAACGGACGCCGGTCGGACGGTGAGGCGGTGAGGCGGTCGAGCGGTCAGGCCGCGCTGGTGAACACCGGCAGGTAGCCGCCCGACTGGCCGGCGGCCGTCGGGTGGTAGGACTCGCCGATGTTGAGCAGGTTGAGGCTGTGCAGCCACGAGCTGCCCGAGCAGAGTTCGTGACCGGTGAAGGCCGGCTTGACGTCACCGAAGGTGAAGCCGTGGTCGGCGGCCCTCTTGGCGAGTGCGCTGTTCAGGTAGTCGGCCGCGCCGTTGATCGCGGACCGCTTGGCCTCGGACAGTCCGAGGCAGGTCTGGCCGAGCTTGTAGAAGCGGGGGTAGCCCAGGACGACCACATGGGCGGCGGGCGCCCGGGAACTGATGGCGTTGTACACCTTGTCGAGGAGACCGGGGAGGGTCGAGTCGACGTACGCCCTGGCGGTGTTGATGCGGGAGACGCAGGAACTGTCGGACTGGAGGACACAGGTCGACATGACGTCGGCGAAGCCCGCGTCGTTGCCGCCGACACTGATCGAGACGAGGCCTGTGGAGGAGCCGAGCGGGGTCAGCTGGTTCGCCAGAACATCACCCGTTCGGGCGCCCGAGCAGGCCGTGAAGTTGAAGCTTGAGGGTGAATGAGCGGCGGCCCACAGGTACGGGTACGCCTTCGTGCTGCGCTTGCAGTCGCCGCTGGAACCGATGTAGCTGCCCGAGCCGACCCCCGAGGAGTAGGAGTCGCCGAGGGCCACATAGCCGGTGGGGGCGGCGAGTTGGGACGCCTGCGCCGATGTTGCCCCGGTGAGGGCGGCGACGGTGGCGAGGAGGAGCGAGGTCACGTATGCCGTAATTCGGGAACGTCTCATGGAACCTCCCTTAGCAGGATCTCTGCCACAACGTTCGTACCAACTACGCGTGTTGAACGGAAGTGTCCATGCCAAGACTTTTCCGCCCCTACCAGGTCGGATGGATCGCGTTCACGTTTCGTTCGATTGCCTGTTCATGACATGCATGTGACAAGCCGCGCAGCCTCTTGAGCAACTCCCGTTCATGACCGAGTCTTTACCTCAGCCCGGGCGGAACGCGACGCTCCGGGTCGTGTCCGCGCCAGCGGGCATCCCCCCACAGACGCGCCCTCACCCAGGCGCGTGCTGCCTCAGAGGAGGACTCCCTCGTTATGGCACAACTGCGCAGCAAGAAGATCCGGACCGCCGCGACCACCGTCGTGGCAGCCGCCGCTCTCGTCGGCGGATTCACCGCACTCCCCGCCCAGGCAGCCCCGGCACCCGCCGAGGGCAGGGTGCTGGCCGCCGGCTCCCCCACAGCCGTCAAGGACAGCTACATCGTCACGCTCAAGAAGACAGCGGGCCTGAAGTCCGCGTCGAGCGCCGGCAAGAGCCTGATCAAGGAGTACGGCGGCACGGTGAAGAAGACGTTCAGCACCGCGCTGAACGGCTACACGGCGACCCTCTCGGCGGCCGAGGCCCGCAGACTCGCGGCCGACCCGGCGGTGGCCGCCGTCGAGCAGAACCAGACGGTGCACGTCGACGCCACGCAGTCGAGCGCCCCCTGGGGCCTCGACCGCATCGACCAGGCCGCCCTGCCGCTGTCCGGCACCTACACCTACCCGGACACGGCCGGCGCCGGGGTGACCGCGTACGTCATCGACACCGGCGTACGCATCACGCACTCCCAGATCAGCGGCCGGGCCACCAACGGCTACGACGCCGTTGACGGCGACAGCGTCGCGCAGGACGGCAACGGTCACGGCACCCACGTCGCCACCACCATCGCGGGGTCGACCTACGGTGTCGCCAAGGCGGCGAAGATCGTGGCGGTCCGTGTGCTCGACAACGCCGGCTCGGGCACCACGGCCGGCGTCATCGCGGGCATCGACTGGGTGACCGCGAACCACAGCGGCCCCTCCGTCGCCAACATGTCGCTCGGCGGCGGCGCCTCGACCTCGCTGGACACGGCCGTCTCCAACTCCATAGCCAGCGGCGTGACCTACGCGATCGCGGCCGGCAACAGCAGCGCCAACGCCTCCTCCTACTCCCCCGCGCGGGTCGCGGCGGCCATCACGGTCGGCGCCACCACCAGCACGGACGCCCGGGCCAGCTACTCCAACTACGGCTCGGTCCTGGACATCTTCGCCCCGGGTTCCTCGATCACGGCGGGCTGGAACACCAGCGACACCGCGACGAACACCATCTCGGGTACGTCGATGGCCACCCCGCACGTCGCGGGTGCGGCGGCGGTCTACCTCGCGGGCCACACCTCGGCCACCCCGGCCCAGGTCGCCACGGCCCTCACGGGCGGCGCCACCACCGGGGTGGTCACCAGCCCGGGCACCGGTTCCCCGAACCGTCTGCTGAAGCTCGTCTCGTAACACCCGTCCCACATCGATAACCCGCCCTACCCGAGCGGCAGTTCCCCGGAGGCAGCCGGCGCCTCCGGGGAACTCGTCCGTCCACCCATTCGTTCCCCTCCGGGGAACGTCGTGTACGCGTTCGGGCCAGGTGTCGCGGGAGTTGCGCATCTTGACTGGCCCGTCCCGCTGCGCGACATTGAAGCCCGGCATCCGGCGCGTCGGGGGGCAAAGTCGCCAATGCAGACCATACGTATCAAGCCACCTCCGTCCGGGAGCGGATCGAGCGACGGTGATCCGTCGGAACAGGGGTTGCGGAAGGACCTGTTCCCGCTGCTCACGGGCGTGGCCGTGGCAGTCGCGGCCATCGGCGCGGCCCTCGCGCTGACCGGCAGCGCCTCGCCGCTGCGCGGCCCCCTCACACTGTTCTTCCTGCTCGCCGCGCCGGCGGTCGCCGTGGGAGCCGCCCTGCGCGGACTGGAGCCGCTCGGCCGGATCGTGACGTCGGTGGCGGCGGCGGTCGCACTCGATCTCCTGGTCGCCCAGGGGATGCTGGCGACGCACCGGTGGTCGGTCCGCGGCGGAGTCGTGGCCGTGACCGTGATCAGCGCGCTGATCCTTCTGCTGGTTCTGGCAGGGCGGCAGCGCGGCCGTACGGCGAGAAGACGGACTTCCTGACGTGGCTGGTGACGTGGCTCGTAATCTGACACCCGAGGTGACCCTCACCGTGCACCGGCCCGGCGAACTGACCGCCGCGGACCGGGCCGCCTGGACGGCGTTGCAGGCCAAGGCCCATCTGCACGGCTCACCCGAACTGGCGAACCCCTTCCTGTCCCCGGAGTTCACGCTCGCGGTCGGCCGCTGCAGACGCGGCGTACGCATCGCGGTGCTCCACGAGGGCGGGGAACCTGCCGCGTTCTTCCCGTTCCAGAGATCCGCCGCCGGCGTCGGCCGGGCGGTCGGGCTCGGGGTCTCCGACTGCCAGGGGCTGGTGCACCGCCCCGGATTCGACTGGGACGCGCGGGAGTTGCTGCGGGCGTGCGGGCTCGCGGTGTGGGAGTTCGACCACCTGGTGGGGGGCCAGGCACCGTTCGAGGCCGAGGCCTCCGGCACCTTCCCGTCCCCGGTGATGGACGTCGACCAGGGGTACGAGGCCTATCTGGCCCAACTCCGTTCACGCTCGCCGAAGTTCACCCGTACGACGCTCGCCAAGGAGCGCAGGCTCGGCCGGGACACCGGCGAGATCCGCTATGTGCACGACGAGCGCGATCCCGAGGCGCTGACGAGGCTGATGGCCTGGAAGTCCGCCCAGTACCGCAGGACCGGCCGCAGCGACCGGTTCGCGCACCCCTGGATCACGCGGCTCGTGCAGCAGCTCTTCCACACCCGTTCCGACCCGTTCGCGGGCATCCTGTCGGTGCTCTACGCCGACGGGCAGCCGATCGCCGCCCACTTCGGACTGCGCACGGAACGCGTGCTGGCCTGCTGGTTCCCGGCGTACGACCCGGCCTACTCGAAGTACTCACCGGGGCTGATCCTCCATCTGCGGATGGCCGAGGCGGCTGCCGCCGACGGCATCGCGTACCTGGATCTGGGCCGGGGGCAGAAGGAGTACAAGGACTCCCTGAAGACACGTGAACTCCTGGTGTCCGAGGGGTGGGTGACACGTCGTCACCCGGTGGCGGCCGGACACCGTGCGCGACGCGCTCCGGTGCGGGCGCTGCGCAACGTGGTGCTGTCGCGGCCGGAGCTCTTCGAGCCGGCCGACAGGGCGCTGAAACGGATGGGACAACTCCGTTCCAGAAATCGATCAAAGTAGTTGCGTAACGGTCAAACCAACAAAAACGTGAGACCTCGTTTCAGGTCTTGCCATAAGGGTGCAAGCGTCAATACCGTCATACATCTCACCCGCATCGGTACGTCGTCCTGTGACTCAGGGGAGGGCTCAGGGTCCACGACGACCGTCGGAGCGGGGCGCGGTAGGGGGGTGCCGCGCTCGGCGAGCGTTCGTCTCGCCGGGCCGTGCCGCGAAACCGACCACCGGATCATGGTGTTCGGCCAGCTTTGCCAGCTCACCCGGCATGTACGAAAACAGCTAGAGACTGATACGGAGAATCCATTCGGCATGCTGTGAGTGAGAACCCCCCTTTCGAACCGGACAAATAACCGGGCTGCCCGGGGGCGGGCCGTCCACCGGACGAGAGGGACCAGACTCATGAGTTCTGTTCTGCGACCGGCGATACCGGGCCAGGAGCCCACGATCGCCGATCAGCAACCGACCACGGCCGACGTGTACCGGCCGATCTCCTCCCACCTGGCGATCACGCCACCGGTGAGTGTGGTGATCCCCGCCATGAACGAGGCGCAGAACCTGCCGTACGTCTTCAAGACACTGCCCGACTGGATCCATGAAGTGGTCCTGGTCGACGGCAACTCCACCGACGACACCGTCGAGGTCGCCCGTGATCTGTGGCCCGGGGTGAAGGTCGTCGAACAGCAGGGCAAGGGCAAGGGGGATGCCCTGATCACCGGGTTCGAGGCCTGCACCGGCGACATCATCGTGATGGTCGACGCGGACGGGTCGGCGGACGGCGACGAGATCGTGTCGTACGTCTCCGCGCTCGTCTCGGGCGCCGACTTCGCCAAGGGCTCCCGCTTCGCCAACGGCGGCGGCACCGACGACATGACGCCGATCCGCAAGCTCGGCAACTGGGCGCTGTGCACGGTCGTCAACAAGAAGTTCGGCGCCCGCTACACCGATCTCTGCTACGGCTACAACGCGTTCTGGCGCCACTGCCTCGACAAGATCGACCTCGACTGCACCGGCTTCGAGATCGAGACCCTGATCAACATCCGGGTGGTCAAGGCGGGGCTCAAGGTGCAGGAGATCCCCAGCCACGAGTACCTCCGTATCCACGGCACGAGCAATCTGCGGGCCGTGCGCGACGGCCTGCGCGTCCTGCGGGTGATCCTGAAGGAACGCTCCAACCGGCGTGCCCTGCGCAGTCGTTCGCACTCCCGCGTCCTCAGCGCGAGCCGGGGAGAGGCGTCTTGAACGAGCCGGACATCTCGGTGGTCGTCTGCGTCTACACCGAGGACCGCTGGGAGGACATCCTCGCGGCGGTCGCCTCGGTGCGGGCGCAGTCACGGCCGGCCCTGGAGACACTCCTGGTCGTCGACCACAACCAGCCGCTCCTGGAACGGCTGGCCAAGGAGTACAAGGAGACCGACGAGGTACGGGTCCTCGCCAACGCGGGCCCGCGCGGCCTGTCGGCCGGCCGCAACACCGGGATCGCCGCCTCGCACGGGGGGATCATCGCCTTCCTCGACGACGACGCCGTGGCCGAACGCGACTGGCTGCGCCACTTCGCCGAGGGGTACGCGGACCCCCGGGTGCTGGCCGTCGGCGGCCGTACGATGCCGATCTGGGCGTCGGGCCGCCGGCCGGCCTGGTTCCCCGAGGAGTTCGACTGGGTGGTGGGCTGCACCTACAAGGGGCTGCCCGGGGGACGCGTCGAGGTCCGCAACGTGCTCGGCGGGAACGCCTCCTTCCGGCGTACGGCCTTCGACGCGGCCGGCGGTTTCGCCACCGGCATCGGACGGGACGGCGACAAACGGCCGTTGGGCTGCGAGGAGACGGAGCTGTGCATCCGGCTCACCCGGGCCAGACCCGACGCGGTGCTGCTGATCGACGACCGTGCGGTGATCCACCACCGGGTGCCCGAGGCCCGCGAACACTTCGGCTACTTCCGCACCCGCACCTACGCCGAGGGCCTGTCGAAGGCGCTGGTCGCCCGAAGTGTGGGCGCGGACAAGGGACTTGAGTCGGAACGCCGGTACACCACCCGGGTGCTGCCCGCCGGGGTCGCGCGCGGTCTGCGCGACGCCCTGCTGGCCAGGCCGGGCGGCGCGGGCCGGGCGGGCGCGATCGTCGCCGGGGTGCTGACGGCGGTGGGCGGGTACGTCCTCGGGAGCCTGCGGGCACGCCGGGGCGGAGCCACGTTCACGGTCGTGGAGATCGAGAGCGCGGTGCGAACCGAGGGAGGAGGCCCGCGATGACCGACGCACGCGTACCGATCCTCATGTACCACTCCGTCGCCACCGAGCCGAACGACGCGACCAGGACCCTGTCGGTGACCCCCGAGGCGTTCGCCGAACAGATGGCGCTGCTGGCCGAGCACAGCTTCACACCGCTCAACACCGCAGATCTCGCGGCGAGTTGGCGATCCGGTCGCCCACTTCCCGCCCGCCCCCTGCTGATCACGTTCGACGACGGCTACGAGGGCGTGCACCGGCATGCGCTGCCGGTGCTCACCAAGCACGGCTTCCCGGCCACGCTGTTCGTGTCGACGGGCTGGCTCAGGGGCCCGTACGACACCGGGGGCGGCCTGGACACCATGCTCGACTGGGACCAGGTGCGCGAACTGGCGGGCAGTGGCGTCGAGATCGGCGGTCACAGCCACACGCACCCGGAGCTGGACCGGCTCGGCGACGACGCGCTGCGCTTCGAGCTGACCCGCTGCCGGGACGTCGTCGCCGACCAACTCGGATCCGTGCCCATGTCGTTCGCCTACCCGTACGGCTACTCCAGCCGCCGGGTACGGCAGGCGGTACGGGCGGCCGGGTTCGCCCAGGCACTCGCCGTCGGCAACGGTCTGGCGCGCCGCAAGCAGGGCCCGTACGCCCTGCGGCGGGTCACCGTGCGCCGCTCCACCGGAATCGAGGAGTTCGCGCGACTGGCCGAAGGCCGTTCCGTCGCCCGCGACTTCGCCCGGGACCGTGCCCTCACCAAGGGGTACGCCATGGTCCGCAGAGCACGTCAGGTCCGCCGGAAGGCCACCAGCTCCCGTGTCTGACACGACGACCACACCCGAGACCCAGACCGATACGCCCGAGGCCGGGACATCCGAGCGGCGCCCTGGGCGGCGGCTGCGGCTGCCCGGCCTGGGCCGGGGCCGGAGGAGCGGCAGCCAGCTGTTCCGCAACGCCTACGCGCTGATGCTCAACACCGGCATCTCCGCCGTGCTCGGGCTCGGCTTCTGGCTGGCCGCCGCCCGCTACTACTCCGAGTCGGCGGTCGGCCAGAGCTCCGCCGCGATCGCCGCCATGAAGCTCCTCGCCGGTCTCACGGCGGTGACACTGACGGGCGCCCTGGCTCGCTTCATCCCGGTCGCGGGCCGCGCCACCGGACGGTTCATCTTCCGTACGTACGCGGGCAGTTCGGTGATCGTCGCGCTGGCCGGCGGCGTCTTCCTGCTCACGCTGGACAGCTGGGGGCCGTCGTACCGGTTCCTGCACGGGCCGGTGCCCGCCCTGGGGTTCGTCGGCGCCGTCGTCCTGTGGAACCTGCTCACGCTCCAGGACGGGGTGCTGACCGGGCTGCGCAACGCGCTGTGGGTGCCGGTCGGCAACACGGTGTTCTCGGCGGTCAAGCTGGGTCTGCTGGTCGTCTTCGCGGCGGCGATCCCGACGAGCGGTGTCTTCGTGTCGTGGGTCGCGGCGATCGCCATGTCGATACTGCCGCTCGGCTGGCTGGTGTTCCGGCGGCTGGTGCCCCGGCACGTCGCGGCGACCGCGGAGCACACGAAGGCGGAACCGCCGACGCCGAAGGAGATCGGCCGGTTCCTGGCCGGCGACTACACCGGGTCGCTGTTCTCCCTCGCGGTGGTCTACCTGGTGCCGGTGATCGTCGCCTCGCAGGTCAGCTCCACCGACAACGCGTACTTCTACATCACCACCACCATCGGCGGCACCGTCAACCTGCTCGCCATCAACATGGGCGCGTCCCTGACCGTCGAGGGCTCGCACGATCCGGCCCGGCTGGCCGCCAACACCAGGGCCGCGCTCCGGCGCATGGCGCGGATCATGCTGCCGGTCGCCGGTGTGCTGTTCGTCGGCGCCCCCTGGATCCTGAGCGTCTTCGGCTCGGGCTACGCGGACGCGGCGACCCCGCTGCTGCGCTGGTTCGCGGTCGGCGCGGTGCTGCGGGTCGTCATGGAGACGTACTTCGCGGTGCTGCGCGCCCAGAGCCGCACCGGCCCACTCGCCTGGATGCAGGGCCTGTTGTGCGTCCTCGTGCTCGGACTGACGCTGCTGCTGCTCCCCCGGATGGGTCTGACCGGAGCGGGCGTCGCGGAGATCTCGTCCCTCGCGGTGATCGTCGCGCTCGCCGCGCCGAGGCTGTACCGGACGGTCATGGCCGCTCCGGCCGACGCCGTCCCCGAGGGCCCGGCACCGGACGGGGACCTCGCCGACCTGGGGACGCGTGACGTCCGGGCGGCCAACTCCCGTAAGCCCGGCCAGGGCTGGGCTCCGGACTCGGACACACTCGCGCTCGGCGTCCACCTCGACTTCGACCACCTGGAACGCCGTCCGGACGTCCGCCCGGGGCCGGGCACTCCGCCCACGGGGACGCCGGCACCGCGTGCGGACCACCGGCCGACCTGGGCGCTGAAACAGGCGGAGCCGGAGGCCGCCGAACCGGCGGTGGAGGGCGGCTCCCGGGAGGTCGCCGTCCCGGCGGGCGCGGACGCCGAACTCGTTCGCGCCGCACAGGCGTCCCTCGTAAGGGAGTTGCGGACCCCGCACGCCCCACCCGAGCCAGCGCCTCCACCGCTCCCCCTGCGCGTACGTCTGCTGCCCACCCGCGGCGGAGTGGTCCTCGGCAGTCTGCTGATCGCCGCGCTCCTGCTCTACTGGGTGCCCGCGTCCCGCCTCGGCGAGGCCGACCTGGACCGGATGGGCGGGCTCGGGCTGGTCTCCGTGCTGCCGCTGCCGACACTGATCGGGGCCGGGCTGCTGGTCGTGGTGTTCTCGTCACTGCTGTGGGGAAACCGGGAACACCGGACACTGCTGGCACTGACACTGCTCGCCACCGTCGTGTCGCTGCACGCGCTGCCCGCGGTGATCGAGGCCGAACCGCGGTTCGCGACGGCCTGGCAGCACCTCGGGTTCATCGACTACATCGACCGGACCGGAACCGCCGTCCCGGACCTGGACGCGCGCTGGAGCTGGCCGGGCTTCTTCGCCGGGGCCGCCTTCGTGGCGAAGGCCTGCGGAGTCGGTGATCTCACCGAGGTCATCCGCTGGTGGCCGCTGACCATGCAACTCCTCTACCTCGCACCGCTGTTCCTGCTGACGCGCTCACTGCGGGCGAGCTGGCGCGCCAAGTGGACCGGCGTGTGGATCTTCGTCCTGAGCGGCTGGGTGGGCCAGGACTACTTCTCCCCACAGGGCTTCACCTACCTTCTCTATCTGGTCTTCGTGCCGATCCTGCTGGTGTGGTTCCGGGCACCGCGGGTGCTGTGGGCGAAGGTCCGGCCCGGGGAGGCGGAGGTCGAGCCGACGGACCGCCGTCAACAGGCCGTACTGCTGGCCGTGTTGATCGCCCTGTTCGCGGCGACGGTCCCGGCCCACCAGCTGACGCCGTTCGTGATGCTGGGCGTGCTGGCGGTCCTGGTCCTGATCGGCAAGTCCGAACTGCGCGGCCTGCCCATCCTGTTCGGCGTCATCGTCGCGGCCTGGGTCGGTTTCATGGCCGAGCCCTACTGGTCGGGACACTTCGACGAACTCTTCGGCGGGCTGGGCGGAGTGGGCGGCAATGTGTCGTCGAGCGTCTCCGGCCGTATCGAGGGCGGCAGTTCGACCCACAAACTCGTCCTCTACACGCGCGTCCTGCTGGCCGGCGGGGTCATGGCCCTCGCCTGCTACGGCTGGTGGCGCCGCCGCGACCACAAGTATCGCGAACGCTCCCTGCTCGTCCTCACCTTCGTCCCGTTCCTGGGCTTCGGCATGCAGTCGTACGGCGGCGAAATGGCCCTGCGCGTCTTCATGTTCGCCCTGCCCGGCGCGGCCCTGCTCGCCGCGCTCGCGCTCTTCCCGCGCACCGGGGTCACCCCGAAGGAACAGGAACGGGACCGGATCAGCCTCGCCCCGCTGGCCGCATTGATGGCGGGCCTGGTCCTCATGGGCGGCTTCCTGGTGGCCCGTTGGGGCAACGAGCCCTTCGAACGGACCCGCCCCGGCGAGGTCGCCGCGATGAACTACGTGTACGCCCACGACGATCCGACCGTACGGCTACTGTGGCTGAGCAACGACCTCGTCGACAACGTGACGCCGGCCCTGCCGTGGGGCGCCCGGGACATGGAGAAGGTGCGGTACGAGCCGACGCTCGCACCGGCCGACCCGGTACTGGTGTCGGGGCTGGTGAAGGCACTCAAGGACGCGGGCCCCAACTCGTACCTGATGGTCAACCGCAGTCAGGTCGTCTACCTCCGGCTGGACGTGGGCTACTCGGCCACCTGGGAGCACCGGCTGCTCCAGAACCTGGACGGCCGGGACGAGTTGAAGAAGGTGTTCGTCAACTCCGACGTCACGATGTACGCGCTGCGGCAGCAACCGGAGGGCAAGGTCCCGAAGGCCGATCCCGGCCCGATCGGCCCCCAGGTGACCTGGACACCGTGGTCGGTGGTGGGCGGTCTGGCCGCCGTCGCCCTGATCCTGCTCCTCACGGCCCGGGAGACCGTACGGGTCGCGGTGCGGCCGGGGGTTCGGCAACTCCGCTGGCTGCAGAGCAGCTTCTGGTTCTCGCTGCCCCTGCTGACGGTGCTGCTGGCCTCGCTGGTGCAGCGGTTCCTGACGATGAAGTGAGGGGGATGGCGGGGGGGTGTGACCGCGGGGATGTGCTGGCGGGACGGGGCGTGACTCCCTGGGTGAGGTGGCTGGGCCGGTGACTGGCTCAGCCTCTCGGCGGCTGGGTGGATCAGCCGCCGAGTGGTTCAGCCACCGACTGGCCGAGTGGTTCAGCCACTGAGCCGTCGAGTGGTTCGGCGGGCGAGTGGCTCACACATTGGGTGGCTGAGCGGCCCGGCCACCGACCGGCCCGCCCCGCCGGCCGCCCGAGTGGCTCAGCCACTAACCGGCTCACCGGCCAACTGACCGACTGGCTCACCGGTTCACCGGTTCAGCCACTTCACCTCGTACGCGCCCATCCCGAACCGCTTCCCGTCGACCTGTGCGTCGATCGGCCGGTCCAGGGTGTTGACCACGAGGACGGCCTTGTCGTCGGCGAGTACGCGCACGTTGGGCCGGTCGTCCGGGGCCACCGGCACGGTCCGGTACTCCGTGCCCGGCGGGAAGGCGGCGCCGAAGCGGGTGACCAGGTCGTACATGGGAAGTGCCGTCCCCCCGCCACCACCTGAGGTGGGCGTCCACAGGCACCCCGCGCAGTCGGTGCCCGTCTCCTCCTCGGGGTTCCAGTAGAAGCCGGAGGAGGCGCCGCCCTTGGCCATCGCGATCAGGCCGGCGGCCTGGACGGCTTCGCGGCGGGTCTCGGACCAGCCCGCCCGGTCGTCGTTGCTGTCGGCGGGCTCGACGTAGTACTCGGCCCACCACAGCGGGAGCCCGTCCGTCCGAGCGCGCACCCACTTCCCGACGGCGGTGAACTTGTCGGTCGCCGCGAACTCGTCGGGCAGCAGTTCGTCGTCCTTGGTGTAGCTGGAGCCGTCCACGACGACGAAGTCGGCACCCGCCCTGTGTGTGTTCCAGTAGTCGAAGGCGTCGAGGATCCGCTGGTCCATGGCACCCCAGGGCCCCTTGAACGTCGCGGAGGCGTCCGCCTTCTGCCGCGGGTCGAGGCTGTCCATGACGAGATACGGACCGCCCACCATGATGTCCTCGTCGACCTTCTTCAGCGCCTTGTAGACCAGGTTGTACAGCTCGGTGTAGCCCTCGTAGTCCCAGCGCGCCTCGGTGTTGTTCCAGAAGCCCTTGAACTCGTTCCAAACGATGAAGTGGCGTACGTCGGGATAGCGCTTGGCGACGGTCGCGGCGAGCGCGGCGAAGTCCTTGTAGTGGGCGCGCTCCGGGGCGGTTTCCAAGGCGGACTGGCTCCAGTCCGTGTTGTCGGAGCCGGAGCTGCCGCCCTTCATCCAGTCCGGGGCGCAGCACAGGGTGACCACCGGGGTAGCGCCGGTGGCGCGCATGAAGTCGATGCGGCGGTCCATCTCCGTGAAGTCGTAACGCCCCTTGACCGGCTCGGGGTTGCCGGCGCCCCAGCCCATGATGTGCTGGTTCTGCGGCATCCCGGCGTTCTTGGAGAGGAGCCCCTCGACCCGGCCGACGGCCGCCGCGTTGCCCTCGTCGGCGCTGAACTGGGTGTGGGTGAAGCCCCATCCGACGTCCGGCTCCGACGACGCGGGCGAGGAGGCCGGGGGCGTGCCGTGCACCTTGTCGCCGTCGCGGGAGGTGCCCGCGGTGCTGCCGCCGTTCGACGGCAGTGTGTTGAGCAGGGTCAGGACCAGGGCCAGCGCGGCGGCCCCCACACCGAGCAGGGCGGTGAGCTGCCACCGCCGAGCACCCGAATTCCACCCATGACGTCCCATCAAGGGCAACAGTAACGGCGGGGTACGGGCGGAGGGCAGACCTCCGCAGTGCACAGCCCGGTAACAGGACCCGGACGTATCGGACGCGCGTGGCGAAGGCACCGCACTCACCGACACTCGGCGCGCAACGCGGAAACCGGGTGCACTCGGCGGCCGGGTGCCGGATCATGGCGGCATGTCCGCGAACCCGTACGACGCGCTGCCGGTCCGGCTCAACGTCGATGACAGTGACTCCCCGTCCGACGTCGTCGACGCGCTGTTCCTCGGCCGCTTCGCGACGGGCGAGCAGCCGTACTCGCACGCGGCGAACATCGACCGCGTACGGTCCGGGGCGACGCTTCTCCCGCCGGGCGCCCGCGTCCTGCGCAGCGCCCGCGACGACGACCGCAGCGCCACCCTGGCCGCGGGCGACGGCTGGACCCTCCTGGTGTCCCGCTGGAACCGGGGTGCCGACGTCACGGTGACGGCGACCACCCCCGAGCTGGCCGCGAAGGTCCTCGGCCAGGCGACGGACGGCGCGGCGGACGAGCCCGAACCCCAGCCGGAGAACGTGACGATGGGCTTCTGGTACGTGTCCCCGCGCCGGGGCCCGCACCGCACGACCCGCCAGATCTCGGCAGGCACGTGGGACGAGGTCCGCGCCAACTACACCGCGCCGGTGGCGGACGCGATGGACGGCCTGATGAAGACGACACCGGAGGACATCGCGGGCCGGCTGCTGCTGCTCCACGGCCCGCCGGGTACCGGCAAGACATCCGCGCTGCGCACGCTGGCCCGTTCCTGGCGGGACTGGTGCCAGGTGGACTGCGTACTGGACCCCGAGCGTCTCTTCTCCGACGTCGGCTATCTGATGGACATCGCGATCGGCGAGGAGGACGGCACGGGCAAGGGCCGCTGGCGGCTGCTCCTGCTGGAGGACTGCGACGAGCTGATCAGGGGCGAGGCGAAGCACACGGCGGGCCAGGCACTCTCCCGTCTCCTGAACCTGACGGACGGTCTGCTCGGGCAGGGCCGCAACGTCCTGGTGGGCGTCACCACCAACGAGGACCTGGAACGCCTCCACCCGGCCGTCGTCCGCCCGGGCCGCTGCCTGGCCCGCATCGAGGTGGGCCCCCTGACCCACCGGGAGGCGACAACCTGGCTGGGCACGGAGGAGGGGATCACCCGCGAGGGCGCCACCCTGGCCGAGCTGTACGCCCTGCGCAGAGGCACGACCCCGACCATGGTCCCGGACCAGCGAGAGGGAGCGGACGCAGGCCTGTACCTGTAGTCGCCGGGGCGTGCACAGGGGCGGAGCAAACCGCAGGCCCTTCGAGGGCGCCGCGTCGAACACACCGGCAACCGCAGGCTGTTAAGGGGCGCGGGGAACGGCGCGACAAGCGCCCATCGCGCCGCAGCCGAAGCACCACCTCTCTCACCCCTGATAGGCCGCCCGCAGGGCATCCCTGACGGCGTCAAGTGCCGCCCCTTCCCCCAGCCCGAGCCGCCGAACCTGTTCCGCGTAAGCCTGCGCGGCAACCGCCGCGCCTCGCTCCGCAGCCGAGCCCGCGGCAGCGATGTACGTGCCGTTGCGCCCCCGCGTCTCGATCACCCCGTCCGACTCCAGCGCCCGGTAGGCCTTCGCGACCGTGTTCGCAGCAAGACCGAGCGACTCGGCAAGCCCTCGCACAGTGGGCAACCGGTACCCCACCGGCAGCGTCCCGGCCCGGGCCTGTTCGGAGATCTGGGCGCGGACCTGCTCGTAGGGCGGCGCGCTGTCGTCGATGCGGATCTTCAGGGTCACGCTGCGATTGTCCCGTACGGGCCGGAAAATGAGAGGCATCCTCCCTGTCCCCCCGCGTAACGTCCGAGTTCATGACAGTGACCGTGCGTGCCCTTCGCACCGAAGACCGGCCCGGCATCGAGGCGTTCGCGCACGTCCGGCGCATCGCGCTTCCCTACCTCCTGTTCACGCCGGAGGCCGTCGCGTACGACATCGCGCACGCCCACCCCGACGCCCACTACCGGGCACTCGTCGCCGAGGAGGACGGCGAGGTCATCGGCACCGCCCAGACCGCGGTCGTCCACGACAGCCCGGAGCCGGGCCAGGGGTACGTCAACGTGTACGTGCACCCGGAGCGGACCCGGCGTGGCGCCGGTGCGCTCCTCGTCCGTACCGCCGAGCGGCACCTCGCGGCGGCGGGGGTGACGACGTCCTTCTCCTGGGTGCTGGACGCCCCCGGCAACCGCGCCTTCGCCGAACTCCACGGTTACCGCTCCAGCCGCAGCGCGCACTTTCTGCGCCTGGACCTGGCGAACGGCAAACTGCCCCCGCTCCAGGACCCCCCGCCCGGCGTCGAACTCCGCACGGCTGCCGACTTCGCCGCCGACCCGCGCCCGCTGTTCGACCTGGACGCGGAGACGACGCTGGACGAACCGAGCGATGTGGACTACGAGTTCACGGACTACGAGGCCTGGCTCCGCGAGACGTGGCAGCACCCCTTGCTCAGCCACGAGCTGACCTCGGTCGCCGTCGTCGACGGCCGCCCCGCCGCCTTCAGCGCGGCCCGTACCGACGGCGGCACCCGCTACGGCACCGTGATGACCGGCACCGCCCGCGACTTCCGTGGCCGCGGCCTCGCGAAGCTCGCCAAGAACGACTCCCTGCACCGAGCCCGCGCCGCCGGGTACACGGAGGCCCTCACCGGCAACGACGCCGGGAACGGCCCGATGATCGCCATCAACAACTGGTTCGGATACGAGATCTGCGCAACGGAGGTGCGGTATGTCCGCGAACTCGCCTGAGGCCACAGCCTCATCCCCCTCCCCACCCACGGTGAACGTCGTCCTGGTCAAGGCGGGCCGCACGAAGATCATTTACCCCGCCGAGCTGCTCCACGACGACGGCACACGCCTCGCCGTACGCGCCGCCTGGGCCACCGACGGAGTCCGTGACTTCGGCTTCGTCCGCTTCGAGCCCGGCGACGTGTTCACGGAGTACTACTGGCGGGACCGCTGGTACTCCGTGAAGGAGGTACGGGACGCGACGGGCACGCTGAAGGGCTGGTACTGCGACATCGCCCGCCCGGCCACGCTCGCCGGCACCGAGCTGGTCGTGGAGGATCTCGACCTGGACCTGTGGCGCTCCGCGGACGGCACGGACGTACGACGGCTGGACGAGGACGAGTTCGAGGAGAGCGGTCTGACGGAGTCGGACCCGCGGGCCGCGTCCGCCGCCGTGGCGGCCCTCGACGAACTGGAGTCGTTGGCACGCGAGGGCGGCTTCGAGGCGCTGCTCATCTGAACCCGCTCGCCCGAAGCCGCTTCTCAACCTGCTCGCGTGTCTACGGCTGGGCCAGTACCGCGTACCGCTCGTCCTCGACCTCGCGCCCCCACAGCCGTGCGTCGCCGGACAGCCGCTCCACCCGGACGTCCGCGGCGAGGGGTGCGAGCAGTGCGGTGAGCGTGTCGGCGGGTATGCCGACCGGGCTGACCGTCCCCCACACGCCCTCGACCAGCACCAGCCGCCCGCCGTCCCTGAGCAGCCCGTGCCAGTGGCGCAGCACGCGCGCGGGGTCGGGCAGGGCCCACAGGACGTGCCGTACGAGCACGACGTCGAAGCGCTCCTCCCCGACCGGCGGCGCCGCCGCGTCGCCGACGAGGAACACCGCGGCGCGGCCGGCCAGTTTGCTCCGGGCGTGCTCGACCATGACGGCGGAAGCGTCCACACCGGTGACGCGGTGTCCCTGTTCGGACGCCAGGAGGGACAGGCTGCCGGTGCCGCAGCCCAGGTCGAGGACGTCGGCCGGGCGGTCCGGCAGCCAGGAGCGCAGCCGGGCCGCCCAGGCCTCGCGCACGAGCGGGTCGCGCAGGCCGTGGTCGGGCTCGTCGTCGAAGGTGGCGGCTTCAGCGTCCCAGTCGGTGTCCGTCATGGGGCCAAGAGTGACACCCGCCACTGACAATCGAATCGTGACCGCCGCCACTGACAGACCGGCGCCGATGAGTCACCCTCCCGGAAATGGTCTATCCCCGTGAAAACGCGGAACCCGGTGGACCGAAGGAGGCAGCCATGCGCCGCGTAACCGTGCAGAAGCCCCTGAAGAAGTCCGACACCCGACGGGTGCGGAAAGAGGCCGACGAACGCACCACCGAGCGTCCCGAGGTCCGCAAGGACATCGCCCGCACCTGGTGGCCGGACGGCTGAGGCCGCCCGCTCTACCTGAGGGCAGTCCGAACCCTTCCTTAAGCCGACCATAAGGATCTCCCCCACCCGCCTCCAGCAGGCGATTCAGCGGTTTCCTGGGGCTAGTTTGCAGAGCGCCCCCGATCGACCGTTGCGAGGAGATCCCGCATGCCCGCACGCTGCCGCACGGCCGCCGTGATCACCACCGTCGCCGGCCTCGGTTTCGCCACGCTCGCTCTGGGCGCCACGCCCGCGTCCGCGCACGGCTCCATGGGCGACCCGGTCAGCAGGGTCGCCCAGTGCTACGCGGAGGGGCCCGAGCATCCCTCGTCGGCCGCGTGCCGGGCGGCGGTCGCGGCGGGCGGTACCCAGGCGCTCTACGACTGGAACGGCATCCGCATCGGTGACGCGGGCGGCCGGCACCACGCGCTGATCGCGGACGGCGAGCTGTGCAGCGCGGGCAACGACGAGTTCAGGGGCCTCGACCTGGCCCGCGCCGACTGGCCGGCGACGGGGGTGCGCGCCGGCCCGTACACCTTCAGGTACCGGGTGACCGCCCCGCACAAGGGCACCTTCGTGGTGTACCTCACCAAGGCGGGCCACGACCCGGCCCAGCCCCTGTCCTGGGCCGACCTGGACCTCGAACACCCGGTCGCGACAGCGACGGACCCGGTCGCGGCGGGCGGCTTCTACACGTTCTCCGGCACTCTGCCGCAACGCTCCGGCAGGCAGCTCCTGTACGCGATCTGGCAGCGCTCGGACAGCCCGGAGGCGTTCTACTCGTGCTCCGACGTGACGTTCGGCGCGAGTGCGGGGGCAAGCACAGGTGCGGGCGCGGGCGAAGGGCCGGCGGAAGGCACCGGCCAAGGCGCGGTCAGCGGTGCGTCGAGCAGCGCCTCCGCGCCCTCCGAGGAACAGATCGAGGACGGCGCCGACAAGTCGACGGTCGGGCACACGGGGCATGCGGAGACGGCGGCCGAGTCGGCGGCCGGTACATCCTCCGCCACGTCCGTCAGCGCGCCGGTCGCGCAGCCGAAGGCAGCGGGCTCCGCGGTGAACCTCGCCGAGACCGGGGGCACTTCCGGCACCGCGTACCTCGCGATGGGCGGCGCGGGCGCCCTGGCGCTGGGCGCCGCCGCCCTGTTCCTCCCGGTCCGCCGACGCGCGGTGGGCGGCGGCGGGCGATCCGGCCGCTGACCTGTCACTCCGTTCGCCGGGGCATGGCTGGCGGCTCAGGCCGGCCACGCCCCGGCGGACGATCCCCGACCGGGGTCAGCCGACCGCCGACAGACAGGTGGTGGCGGTGGCGTGCGCCGGGTCGAGGGCGTTCGTCACCTCGTGGAAGGCGATCCGGTCGAGCAGTCCGATGGCGGCATGCTCGGAGAGGTCCAGCGGGCACAGGTCCTGGATCAGGACGTTGTGTACGTCGGAGCCGCTCAGGAACTGGCTCTGGTACGGCGTGACGACCTCGTCGTACCGGGTCGCGAGGACGGTGTAGCTGACCCCCGGGACGGTGTCACCGCCCGCGTTGAGCTTGGCGAGGAAGGCGGACCCGGCCACCTGTTCGGCGAGGGCGGGGGTGGCCGTGGTG
This sequence comes from Streptomyces sp. NBC_01451, assembly GCF_036227485.1. Classification (NCBI taxonomy): domain Bacteria; kingdom Bacillati; phylum Actinomycetota; class Actinomycetes; order Kitasatosporales; family Streptomycetaceae; genus Streptomyces; species Streptomyces sp. NBC_01451. Next base: position 7,803,205 of record NZ_CP109479.1, on the reverse strand, counting down.
AGCAGGTCGTCGGCCCCGGGGAAGTACTTCAGCAGGTTGGTGAGGCCGTTCAGGGTGGTGCCGTGGTTGCTGGGCGCGATACCGACGAAGGTGTGCACCTCGGCGGCGCCGCCGAGGAACTTGAGGTAGTAGCGGGGCATCAGGCCGCCCTGCGAGTGACCGACGAGATCCGTCTCGGCGGCGCCGGTCGCGGCGAGCACCTTGTCGACGAAGGCGGCGAGCTGCTCGGCCGACCTGTCGATGGGGCCCAGGCCGTAGAAGAGGGGTACGCCGGGCAGTTGGCCGTAGTCGAGCGAGAAGACGCAGTAACCGCGGTTCACCAGGTACGGCGCGAGGGTGAGCCAGTTGTCCACTCCGTTGGCGAAGGTGCCGTGGACGAGGACGACGGGGCGGGGATGGGCGGTGGACGGCTTGCAGGAGTAGTCGTTCCAGCCCCTGCTGGAGGCGGACTCGGCTTGCGTTTCGATCTGCGCTTGGGTCTGTGATTCGGCTTGCGCGGTGGCGACGGGCACGGCGGTGGCCGCGGCGGCCAGCAGCAGTGCGGCGAGAGGTCTGAGTGCGCGTTTCCAGGGCAGCATCGAGTGATCTCCTTGCGGCTCAAGGGAGTTACGACGGCTCTACGCCCTGTGATCCGGATCACTGGATGTTGTTCATCTGTCAAGTTACGGGCGAGTAGCGCAACGGGGGAAGTTACGCGTCAGTAAAAAATTCCCGTTGTAGCTGGAGGTCGTGATAATGGGCCGACACGCTCGGCTCGGTCTCACGCCCCGCCCAATGACACCGGGGCACTATCCGCCCGCCGGATCCGGTTCCGCGGCCACGCTCCGGGCCGTCCCTGGAACCAGGGCCAGCGCGGCCGGCCGTACGGCCTCCGGACCGAAGCGCCGCCGGGCACGGTCCGCGGCCGCTTCGGCGGCGCGGGCGCGGGCGTCGCCGGGATCCAGGGAGAGCTGACGGTGGGAACCGTCGGCTGGCACCAGGGCGTCGGCACGGATCACGAAGGCGCGGACTCTCGCCCGCTGCAGCCCCAGAGCGGCCAGCAGACCCAGGGCGGCCGAGGCGAGGGCGGGTGAGTGGTCGGTGGGTTCCGGCAGCACGCGCGTACGTGTGGTGGAACTGCGGTCGGCGTACCGCACCGTGAGGGTGAGCCGGCCGGCGGTCCGCCGTTCGCCGCGCAGACGCCCGCCGATCCGGTCGGCGAGCTCCAGAACCGCCCGGTGCTGCTGCGCCGGGTCCAGACAGTCACGGGCCAGCACCAGGTCGGCGACCAGCTGCGCCGCCGGTTCCGAAGGGGTGACCGGACGGGGGTCGTGCCCCCGCGCACGCTCGGCCAGCAGCCGGGCGGGGCCCGCGCCGAGAAGTCGCTGGAGGGTCCCCGCCGGCAGGTCGACGACCTGACCGATGGTGTGCAGGCCGTACCTGCCGAGCAGTTCCGTCGTGGCGCGGCCGACCCCGGGCAGCGCGGTGACCGGCCGCGGTCCCAGCCAGTCGGCGGCCCGTTCGGCGGACACCCAGGTGGTCTCGCCCGGCGCGGAGGCGTCGGCCGCCATCGCCGCCAGCATGCGGTTGCCCGCGAGCCCGGCACTGCAGTCGATGCCGTACAGACCCTTGAGCCTGAGCATCACCATCTGGACGACGTCGTACGGGGACTTGTCGAAGTAGCGGAGCGCCGAGGTCAGGTCGAGCTGGACGGCGTTCGGCGGGACGGCCTGGACGTGCGGCGTGATGTCGGACATCAGTTCGATTGCAGTGCTGTACCAGGCCTCGGTCGGTACGGCATGGAGATGAAGGTGGAGATGGGCGATGTACCGCTGCCGTGCGATCGTCCCACTCATCCCGCCCGTCTCACTCGTCCCACTCATCCCGCCCGTCTCACTCGTCCTGCCCGTCCTGCCCGTGCCGCTCATCCCGCGCTCCCCGGACTGCGATGGCCGAACTTCTTCAGGTCGGCCGAGCGGGTGCCGGCGGGCTGGAGGTCGGCGTACGGATGCAGACGGGCGCCGGTACTGCCGTTGGCCAGGGTCCGCTGCGGCTGGGCGGGCGTCGGGTGCGGGCGGGCGGCACCGAGGAGGGCGAGAGCGGCCTGGGGGCCGTTGTCGCGGCGGGCGGCGGCGATCTCGTCGAGGTCCCAAGCCATGGAGCCGACGACGGTACGACGGGTGCCGCGCACCTGGACCGTGCCGCGCACCAGCAGCAGCCCGCTGTGGAAGACGGTGTACGCGCACGCCGGATGCGAGTCCTCGAAGAAGGCCAGGTCGACCAGGCCGGAGCCGTCCTCAAGCGTCACGAAGATGATCCGCTTGCCGCTCGCGATCGGCGGGGTCTGGGTGGAGGCCCGTACCCCGGCGACCAGGACCTGCTGACCGGCGCGCAGTCCGGCCAGATGGGCCGCGTCGGTCGCGCCGATCTCACGCAGAAGACGGTGGTGGTGCTCCATCAGATGCCTGGAGACGTCGATGCCGAGGGTGCTCAGCTCGACACTGAGGGCCTCGCGTCCGGTCATCTCGGGCAGGCCGCTCGGCTCCACTCCACCAACAGCCCCTGCTTCGATGGGCAGTTGGCCCTTGCCGGCGGACCGGGTGCGGGACTGGCGATGGAGTTCGGCGATCTGGAGCAGCAGGTCGCGGCGTGTGAGGCGTCCGTCGTGGAGGGAGTTCAGGGCGCCGATCTCGGCAAGGCGTTCGGCGACCGGACGGCTGGGGCGGCCCCGCTGCCAGAAGTCCGACAGCGATCCGTACGGCTGCCCCTCCTCGATCCGGGCGCACTCGTCCTCGCCGATGCCGTGCACCGCGGACAGCGCGAGCCGCACACCCCACTGCTCCCCGTCGGCCTTCTCCACGGTGTGCTTCACCCGGGAACGGTTGATGTCGACGGGCAGGACCTGTACGCCGCCCCGGCGGGCGTCGGCGACCAGGACACGCTTGGGCCACATCCCGGGGTCGTGTTCGAGCAGGCCGGCCAGCAGGAACGCCGGGTAGTGGGCCTTGAGCCAGGCGCTCTGCAACGCGGGTACGGCGAAGGCGACCGCGTGGGCGCGGCAGAAGCCGTACGCGCCGAAGGCCTCGACGGTCCTCCAGACCTCGTCCCGGACGGCCGCGCTGTAGCCACGCGCGCGTGTCCGGTCGTGGAACCACTCCTTGATCCTGGGCAGCAGGCCGTTGTCACCGAGCGCCCGTCGGGTGATCTCCGCGAAGGCCCGGTCGCAGCCCGTCATGACGGACAGCGTCTCGATGATCTGCTCGTGCCAGATGGTCACGCCGTAGGTGTCGGCGAGCACCGGTTCCAGGTCGGGATGGGCGTACGACGGTGTGCCGCCGTGCCGGGCGGCGATGTACCGCTCGGGCATGCCGCCCGCGACCGGGCCGGGGCGGAAGAGGCTGATGTCGGCGATGACGTCCTGCGGGTCGCGGGGCTGCAGTCTCGACAGGAGATCCTGCTGGCCGGGCGACTCCAGCTGGAACAGGCCCAGGGTCCGGCTCTCCTGGATGAGCTTGAACGCGAAGACGTCGTCGAGCGGCACCTGCCGGGGGTCGTCGAGGTCGATGTGGTTGCCGGTGGTGCGTTCGATCTCGGTGACGGCGTGGGCCATCGCGGACTGCATCCGCACGCCCAGGACGTCGAGCTTGATGTTGCCGAGCGCCTCGATCTCCTCCTTCGCGGCCATGGCCATGGGGTAGTCGCCCTGCGGGGTGGGCTGCACCGGCAGCCGGTCCAGGAGGGTGGCGTCGCTGATGACCACGCCGCAGGGGTGCATGGCCATGCCGTGGACCAGGGAGTCGAGGCCTTCCGCCAGCTCCCACAGCGGCCCGAACCGGTGCGCCTCGGCGGCCAGTTGACGCAGCTCGGGCAGTTCGGCGAGCGCGCCGGTGATGTCGGAGGCGCGCAGGTGCGGGAAGCTCTTGGCGATCCGGTCGACGTCCGCGGGCGCGATGCCGAGGGCCAGGCCGGTGTCCCGCAGGGCGCGGCGGGCCCGGTAGGTCTCGGGCATCGCGGTGACCGCCACCCGCTCCTTGCCGAACCGTTCGAAGATCGTGTCGTAGCACTCCAGGCGCCGGGCGGACTCCACGTCGATGTCGATGTCGGGCAGTGAGGCGCGGCGCACGCTGAGGAAGCGTTCGAACAGCAGGCGGTGGTCGAGCGGGTTCGCGGTGGCGATGTCCAGGGCGTGGCAGACCAGCGAGCCGGCGCCCGAGCCGCGGGCCGCGACACGGATGCCCTTGGCCCGGATGTCGGCGACGACCTGGCCGACGGCGAGGAAGTACGAGGCGTAGTCCAGCGTGGAGATCACCCTGAGTTCTTCGGCCAGCCGGTCGAGTGCCGCACGGTCGTGGTCGAGGCCGCGTCGGGCCAGGCCCTCCTCGCACCGCCGGCGCAGCAACTGCGCGGCTCCGTCCGCTCCGTCCCCTCGATGCTCCCGATGCCCCCGATGCCCCCGATGCGTTCGATGCTCGGCGCCGAAGAGCGCGGGTTCCGGGAAGTGGCGGGTGCCGAGCCCGAGGTCCGACACCGGGTCGAGGCGGCACTCGGCCGCCGCGTCCGCGGTGTCGGCCATCAGGCGGCGGGCTCTTCGGACGTCCGTTCCGGCGGACTCGGCGACCATCCGCGCGACGACTGCCATTCCCCTCTCACCCTTGAGCCACCGCTGTCCGCCGTCCAGCCGGCGCGGGTCGATGGGCCGCAGCAGCCGGGCCGCGTCCAGGACGTCGGCGAGACGGTGCTGGCCGGGGTCGGCGTAGCGGACGGCGTTCGTGAGAACGGGGGTCGTGCGGGTGCGGTCGGCCAGGGCGAGGGTGCGGGCGGCGAGACGCAGGGAGCCCGGACCTGTGCCGAAACGTTTCTGCGCGACGGCTTCCAACCGGATCCCCCTCCCGAAGATCTCCTTCCACGGCGCCAGCAACCGCACCGCGACATCCTCCCGGCCCACCGCCAGCGCCCGCACCGGCTCCGAAAGGGGGCCGAGTAGTACGGTCAGACCGGGGCCGCCGTACTCACGCAGCGCCTCCCACGGCACCACCACCGGCGCCGCGCCGGACGCCGTACCGACATGCGCGGCCGAGGTGATCCGGCACAACCGCGCCCAGCCGTCCCCGTCCCGCGCGAGCAGGGTGAACCGCAGCGGCGGCTCGACCACATGGGCGCCGCCGCGCGCCGGGGTACGGCGCCGCCGGTCCGGGGGCGGCGGCGCGAGGGCGGCCACCGCCAGGTCGACGCCGAAGACCGGCCGGACCCCTTCCTTCGCGCAGGCCCGGGCGAACCGTACGACCCCGGTGACCGTGTCCCGGTCGGTGAGGGCCAGCGCCCCCATGCCGCGCTCGGCGGCCCGCCGGGCGAGCTGCTCGGGGTGGGCGGCGCCGTAGCGGGCGGAGTAACCGGACGCGACGTGCAGATGGGCGAAGCCCGTCATGCCGCACCTCCATCACTCCACCCCTTTTCGGCCACCTAATCGATCACCAGTTCGATAACCGATTCATAGAGATTCGCACTTCCGTTCGATTGGTTCGTTCACTCTAGCCCCATCGGCCCCGGTCAGCGACCTGATCAAGGGCGGCCACGGACGGTCGAAGGCCGCGGACGCTGCCGCAGCCCCCAGGTACGGCCTCGCCGAACGACGAAATCCCGCCCCCGGGAACCAGGGGCGGGACCGCCCCGGACCGATCGGCCCGGGAGAGGGATGGCGCGTGACGGGAGAGGCGTCAGCCGATCCGGGTACCGGTGGCCGACAGCGCCTCCGGGACCGGCTGGAAGAAGGTCTCCCCGCCCGCACCGCAGTCACCGCTGCCGCCGGAGGTGAGGCCGATCGCAGTGCTGCCCGAGAAGAGCGAGCCGCCACTGTCGCCGGGCTCGGCACACACGTCGGTCTGGATGAGCCCGTTGACGATGTCGCCGTTGCCGTAGTTCACGGTCGCGTTCAGACCGGTGACCGTGCCGGAGTGCACCTGGGTCGTGGAGCCGCTGCGGGTCACCGACTGGCCGACGGTGGCCGAGGCGGCGTCGATGATCCGCCGGGAGCTGCCGTTGCAGAGGTTGACCTGACTCGGGCGGGCGACGTCGGCCGTGTACTTGACCAGGCCGTAGTCGTTGCCGGGGAAGCTGGACGACTCGTTCCGGCCGATCACGCCGGACGAGTCGGACCACGTCGAGATCGACTCGGTGCAGTGCCCGGCGGTCAGCAAGTACGGCTCGCCGCCCTTGACCACGTTGAAGCCGAGCGAGCAGCGGCCACCGCCGCCGGTGATCGGGTCGCGGGCGGCGATGAAGGGCCTGAACTCCCCCTTCGTGCGCTGGAGTTCGGCCGTACCACCGAGTCCGTCGACGACCTTGGCGAGCTTGGTCCACTCGGCCGCGGAGACCGTGCGGTCGGCGGTGACGACGACCTTGTCGGCCGTCGGGTCGACCGCCTACGAGGTGCCGGGGATGGTCGCGTCCCGCTTCAGGGTCGTCCGGGCGCTGTCGAGCTCGGCGACGGAGTTCTCGACGATGCGGGCTCGGGCGCCGGCCGACTCGACCGTCCGGGCCGCCGCTTCGTCGAGCACGTTGACGACGAGGCTCTTCGTCTTCGCGTCGTAGTACGTTCCCGCGAGGTCGGAGCCGAGGTCCCTGCCGAGTGCCGAGGCGACCTTTCCGGCCGCCAGGACCGAGAGGGCCTTGGGTTCAGGGGTCCTGCTGACCTCACTCGCGTTCGCACTCTGGAAGGTCAATCCCGCGGCGACGAGTGCGGTGATGCCCGCACCTGTCGCGGTGGCACGGCGCCCGGACACGCGTCGGTGCTTCAACTCGCGTCCTCCTGCGGGGGTCCGACAGAAGGTTGTGGGGACCTCCCTTGCCGGTGGAACGCCACCCAATGTTCCGAGGCGTTCGGGAGCACACAAGGCCGACTTCAGGACGCGCGTGGACAAACGCACCCGCGCCCCACCCACCGACCCACCTTGACTGCCCACGGCCATCTCGCAATTGCTTCACAAGTATTCGCACCGCAAACACCACGTGTGAGTAACGAGTGGACAGACCGTAAGGTCTAGTCCTGTCTTGAAATCGACCTCTTGGAGTTCAATTCCAACAGGGAAGCGGCGGACGGCAGTTGCTCCCGCACCGATTGCTCGGACTGCTCTGACCGCTCGGGCTGCTCGTACTGTTCTGACCGCTCTGACCGCTCTGGTCGCTCGGCGATCTCCTGCCGCGCTTCTTCCTGCGGCGCCGGCATCACCTTCGTCGGCCCTGCCGAGGGTGCGGCCTGCGGTTCCGCCGCCGGTGCGGGCGCCGCTGCCGGTGCCGGCGGTGCGGCCGGATGCTGTGCCCGTTCCAGGAAGCGGAGCAGTTCCACCGGGAAGGGCAGGACGAGCGTCGAGTTCTTCTCGGCCGCGACCGCCACCACCGTCTGGAGCAGCCGGAGTTGGAGTGCGGCGGGCTGCTCGGACATCACTCCGGCGGCCTCCGCGAGCTTCTTCGAGGCCTGCAACTCGGCGTCCGCGTTGATGACCCGGGCCCGCCGCTCCCGGTCGGCCTCGGCCTGGCGGGCCATCGAGCGCTTCATGGTCTCCGGCAGGGACACGTCCTTGATCTCCACCCGGTCGATCTGCACACCCCAGCCCATGGCCGGGCTGTCGATCATCAACTCCAGGCCCTGGTTGAGCTTTTCGCGGTTGGACAGCAGATCGTCCAGATCACTCTTGCCGATGATCGAACGCAGCGAGGTCTGCGCCATCTGGGAGACCGCGAACCGGTAGTCCTCGACCTGGACGACCGCCTCGGCCGCGTCGACGACCTTGAAGTAGACGACCGCGTCGACCCGGACCGTGACGTTGTCCCGTGTGATGCCCTCCTGCGCGGGCACGGGCATCGTCACGATCTGCATGTTGACTTTGCGGATCCTGTCCACGAAGGGCACGATCACGGTGAACCCGGGTCCGCGCACATGCGACGAGAGCCGCCCGAGCCGGAACACCACACCCCGCTCGTACTGTTTGACGACCCGCGCCGCAGCCGTCACGTACAGCACTCCGGCGGACGCGACAGCGACTCCCGCCGTCACCAGCTCCTCGACCATGCCGGCCCCCAGGGTCCGAAGTGAGCGTACGCAGGGAGACTTCCCGTACTGCGGGTACCTGTCGTTCTGCCGATGCTTCCCGCACTTCTTCCTGTACTTCGAAGGTAACTCCGTGGGGCGGACAAGGGCGAGCCCCCGCACACGAGTCGCGTACGGGGGCTCTCCTGCTGCTGCCGGCTGCAGGTCGGACTGATCGTGCGGTCGGCCGTGCGGAGGCCGATGGTGCCGTGACCGGCCCTAGAAGACGCTGACGCCGTAGGCGCTCAAAGCCTCCGTGACGGGCTGGAAGAAGGTCGTGCCACCGGAGGAGCAGTTGCCGCTGCCGCCCGAGGTCAGACCGTAGGCGACACCGCTGTTGGAGTAGAGCGGGCCGCCCGAGTCGCCGGGCTCGGCGCAGACCGTGGTCTGGATCATGCCGTAGACGACGTCGCCGCCGCCGTAGTTGACGGTCGCGTTCAACGCGGTGACCCGGCCGCTGTGGATGCCGGTGGTGGAGCCGCGGCGGTAGACCGTGGTGTTCACGGACGGGGTGGCGGCGCTGGTGATGTCGACGCTGCCGACCGTGCCCGAGATCGAGCTGACGGGGTAGCTGCTCGCGTACTTGACGATCCCGTAGTCGTTCGTCGGGAAGCTGGAGCCCGAGGTCGCGCCGAGCAGAGTCGTCCGACCGGAGTTGGACCACCAGTTGCCCGCGCCGTCGGTGCAGTGACCGGCGGTCAGGAAGTAGTAGGTGGAGCCGCTGCGGACGTTGAAGCCCAGGGAGCAGCGCCAGCTACTCGCATAGATTGCGTCGCCGCCGGAGATCAGTTTGCTGAACTTGCCGGGGGTCTTCTTGATGGTGATGGCGCCGGCGGTGGTGCCCGCCTGTCGCTTGATCTTCGCGATCTCCGCCTTGGAGACCGTACTGTCGACGGTGACGACAACGCGGTTCGTCTTGGCGTCGACGGCCCAGGCGGTGCCCGGGATGTCGGCCTTGAGTACCGAGCCGCTCGCCTTGGAGAGCTGGGCGGTGCTGAAGGTGGTGACGTCGGCGGCTGTCGCATTGGGGATCGCGATGGCTGCGGCAGCCACGAGTCCGGTGCTGACGGCGATCAGCCGGGTCCGTCTCGTGATGCCACTGCGGGGGGTGGTGCGCTTGATCCTCACTTGTCGTTCCTCCACATGGGAAGTCGGGGGCCCGCGTGGGGTCGGGGCCCGTGAGGCGCAGTCGGAGTCGTTCTGCCCGGGTTCCGGACATGCTGTGACCCTGACAAGCGCTGGGTGGGAGTATTCGACCGTCCGACCGGTCGACGCAAGGGCGCCTTTCGGCCTCACGTTGTTCAACCCCGTACTGTCCACAGGGGTCGATCAAGGAACCCCGGCGTTCTGACGGAGATCGCGCTCCCCTGCGGCTATCGCGACGCCCAGCGTATTGCCCGGCGGCGGAAAGGGGCAGACGAAGTGGTCGGCGAACGCACACGGCGGGAGCAGGGACCGGTTGAAGTCCACCGTTGTGCGCCCCTCGGCGTCCGGGGCCGCGGGGCGCAGGAACCGGAAGCGGTAACTGCCGTCACCGCTGGTGGAGTCGGCGAAGACGGCCCAGAGTGTGCCGTCCTCCTCGACGCTCACGCGCAGCGTCTGCTCCTGCCCGTCGAGCGAGAACGTCAGTTCACCGCCGAGCCCCAGTCCGCGCTCGCGCCCGTCCGCGTTCGTGACACGCACGGTGTGCCGCCCGTCGTACGGCGTGAACCGGCCGGGTACCGACCAGCGCGGGTCGTACGGGGTCGCCTCGACGCCCTTGAACGCCGTGCGCGTCCGGGCGCCGGGGTCGAAGTCGCGCACACCCCAGCTGCCCTCGCGCACCAGTACGACCAGGCGTCGCTCGCCGAGACCGACCCGGGCCGCGCCCGCCGGACCGGCGTCGGCGGCCAGCCGGATCTCCCCCGCGAAGGGCTCGCCGTCGAGTGTCAGCCCGTCCGTGGCGTCGGCTGCCAGGAGGACCCCGTCACCGTCGGCCGTCCACCGACCCGGGATGGCCGGAAGTCGACCGTCCGGAAAGCCCTCAAGCCAGTGCGTACCGACGAGTGCGAGGGGCCCGTAGGGCGCCGACACCGTCTCGATGCGCCGTTCGTGCCACTTCTGCCATGCCTCGGCCCCGTCCACCGTCATGAACCCACACCAGAACCCACGCCAGCCCACTCCCTGGAAACCCGCTGTGCGCCGCCTTCGGCGCACGCCCCGGACCACGCGTTCCGTGCGCGGCCCGTACACAACCTGTATGTCATCTTTGTAAGTGCGGCGCCCAGTAGGCGCCCAGTCAGCCCGTCCATACGGGTTCGCCCGGTCCGAGGCGCGAGCGCAGCATGGCCGCCGCCTGTTCCGTACGGAACGCGCCATGTTCCTGGAGCAGCGGCACAACCCGGTCCACGCAGCCCGGTCCACGAACTCGTCCAGGCCGCCCGGGGCGGGATGCGGAACGAGGACGACCCCGTCGGCTGCGCCCTCTCGTACGAACGCCTCAAGCGCGTCGGCGACCGACTCAACCGACCGAGGGGCGCCGACCAAGGACTCCCGGGCGCTCGTCGCGGCGACGGTGGCCCGCGTACTGGTTGGCCGGCCGGGCCAGCCCCAGGTGCTCCCGGAGTGTGCGGCCCGGGTAGAAGGTGCGGAACAGGCTCCGGTGCTGGAGCAGCGCCACCGTTGCGTTGACGAGCCGCTCCAGGTCGCGGCGCGGCTCGGCGGGGACGAGATGGAAGCCGTCGACGACGCCGGACGTGTGCCAGGCGGTGATCAGTTCGGCGAGGTCCACAGGTCCGCCCCGGTACAGCGGGCCGTGCGCGCTCGGCCGGGGACCCCCGCCCCCGTGCCCGGGCTCGGCCGCGTGCTCGCCACCGCCCAGGTCGACGACAAGGCTCGCGAGGACCCGCAGCTCGTCCGGGTCGCGCCCCAAGTCCTTGGCGGCAACCCGCAGTTCGTCACGCACGGCCCCCGCCTGAGCGGCGCTCACCGCCCGGACGAGCACCACGTCGGCGTACCGGGCCGCGATCTGCCGGGCCTGTCCCTCGGTGGCGTCGACGACACGGACGGGGTGGCCCTGCGGTGGCCGCGGCACGACGGACGGGCCCTTGACGGAGAAGGTGGCGCCCTCGGAGTCGGCGTGGTGCGGCTTGTCCCGGTCGACGAAGCGGCCGGCCGCCATGTCCCGCACCTCTGCGTCGTCCTCCCCGCTGTCCCACAAGCGGGCCGCCGCGTCGGCGACTTCACCGGCCTCCCGCCACAGCTCGTCGCCGGGGGCGGCACGGCGGCGGCCGAAGAGCCGGGCCTCGGCCCCGGTCGCCGACACGTCGAGCTGCCAGCCGGCCCGGCCGCCGCTGATCCGGTCGAGGGTCGCCACCGCCGCCTGGACGTGGAAGGGCTCGGTGTGGGTGGTGGTCACGGTGGGCACCAGACCGATCCGCGTGGTGGCGGGCGCGACCCGGGTGAGGACGTCGAGCGCGTCCGGGCCGGGGCGCGCGAAGGAGTCGCCGAGCGTCACGAAGTCGAGCCCGCCGCTCTCGGCGAGCCGCGCAGACTCGACGTACAGGCCGGCGTCGAACAGTGCCTGTTGCCCGGCCACCGGCCGGTCGACGGCGGCGGCCAGGTGCAGCAGCCCCCGGCCGTGCGTTGAGGTCATGAGGATGAACCTTTCGTCGGTGCGTCACAGCACCCGCGTCGTCAGGAAGGCTTCATGCGGCGGTGTCGTGATCGACCACGGGTTCGATCACGGGTTCGACCGCCGGTTCGGCCACCGGGTCGACACCGCGCTCGGCAACACGATCGGCACCCCGCCCGCCACGACGTTCGACAGCACGTTCCTCACGACGTTCATCGCGACGTTCGACCGCGCGATCGGCGTGGTGTTCGGCAGCACGGTCCTCGCCGGACTCGGCGTCGGGCCCGCGGGCGTCCAGGGCCCCCAGAAAGGTCAGCACGGCGCGCGCGGTCGCGTCGTTCTGCCGGAAGGCGGGCCCTCCGGTGCGCGGCCGGGTGAACGCGCCGGAGCCCCGCGCCTCGGTGTGCGGCCCGAGTGCGAAGCGCCGTGGATGCGGCCGGCCGTCCCGGTCCAGGAGCCGCCCGTCACCGGGGTCCACGGCGAGCAGCCCCTCGGAGGTCACACCTGCCCCGTCGTTGTACAGCTCGCGCAACAGAGTGTCGCGGGCGCGCTCCAGGGTGGGTTCCGGCAGCCGGGCCTCGACGAGCGCGCGGGCCTCCACCGAGGCACCGGGCACACTGACGCCGCTCGCCCGGAAGACCCCGTCCGCGGCGGTGACGGTCACGTCGGCGCCGAGGAAGTCGAGGATGCCGGCCCGGGACAGTGCGAGCATCTGGTGGAGCCGGGGTCCGGGCGGCCCGGAGGCGAGGTAGCTGAAGAAGCCGTGCCACCAGGGTCCGATGTCACCGAGCCGCACCAGTTGCCCGTAGACGGAGAGCAGCCCGAGAAACACAGCCAGGTCCGGGCTGTACGACGGATCGTGACGACGGGTCAGATCGTCTCGGATGTACCCTCGCAGCCCTTCCTGAAGCGCTTCGTACGACGGATACCGCACCCCCTCCAGCGGACGGTCGAGGACGCCGAGGTCGAGCCGGTCGGCCGGATCGGGCACGGTGGAGGCGACCAGCGCCTCCCGCTCCACCCGGCTCGCGGCGACGTACTTCTCCTCGAAGTCCGTCCAGGCACCCCTGGTGCGCTCGGGGTGGACGGTGAACAGCCGGTGGTAGTGCGCGAACCCCAACTCCTTCTCCACCAGCGGCCACACGTCCCGCCGGAAGTCGAAGCCGTCCGGACGCGCGAGCAGGGCGTCCACCTCGCCGGGCCCGAAGAACCTTGGGAGGGGCGGCCGTTCACCGGTCCAGTCGTAGCCGATCTTCGAGTGGTACGGCACCCCGCGTCGCGAACCGACGTACAGCACGGGCTCCCGCCCGGACGGCCGGTAGACCAACTCCCCTTCGCCGTCTTCTTCATAGCGTCCGCCACGCCCTTCCGTGAGGAGCACCATCAGGTCGACGAAGGCCAGCCCGAAGCCCCGCACGAGGACGGGCTCACCGGGCCGCAGCGCGGACAGGTCACTGTCGGCGGTGAAGTCGGGTGGCAGATGGACCAGCCCGTTGGCCCGCGCATAGGCGGCCAACTCGCTCTGCTCTCGGTCGAGTTCGGCATCGAGATGTCCGAGCGTCAGCACGACGAGGTCGGCGGGCAGCGGCTGGTCGCGCCCCTCCAGCCACACCTGCTGGCGTCCCTCGCGCGGCCCGCCGACCCGCAGGGCGCGACCGACGTGGTACTGGACGCGGATGCCGGGCGGCAGGGCGGCCAGCGTGTCCTCGTACACCCAGTTCAGGTAGGCGCCGAGGCGTCGGCGGTCCGAGAAGACGCGGCCGTCGATGTCCGCCCACTCGTGCAGTGTGGGTCCCGGACGCACCGGGCCTGCCATGGCCACCGTCTCGTCGGTGAACATGGTGACGTCCTGTGCCTGCGAGTTCATCCACAGCAGCGGGGACTGCTCCTCGCGCCAGATCCGCCCGGCGCCCGGCGGATAGGGGTCGACGAGATGGATGTCGAGGCCGGAATCCCCGTACAGCTCGGGCGCGTTGGCGGCGATCCGCTCCAGAAGACCGGTCCCCCGCGGACCGGCCCCGACTATGACAAGGGTCGGCGGCGGCGCCGCGTCACGCGGCTGTTCCGGGTCTGTGGGTGAGGCCGGTCCGGCCAGGATCTCTGAGGACATGCAAAGGCTCCGCGACGCGATAGGTCGAACACGGTGACGCCTTCACACGGGTGTCGCAGGACGCGATACGGCGGTCCATTGCGCACGGTACGGCCGAGCCCCTCAGCAGGGCCGTCCAACGACTTTACGGGGACGTTTCCCCTCACTGTCAAGGCTGTCCGAACTGTGAGCGGTTCGTCTCATGTTGGTTGACGCCACACCGAATGCCTGTTCCACTTGCCCCATGCATCCACAGCAGTGGCTGGTCAAACGCTCCCACATCGACCTCGGTCGAGTGTGGTCCTCCTCCTGTTGAGCTGACCCCCTGCGCGCCCGCTCGTCCGGGCGCCTTTTCGCGTTTCTCCCGCACACCTTCACACCTCACGCCTCATCCGCGCCTTCACACTCACGCACACCCTCCCCTCAAGCACCTCCCCCTTTTTTCTTTCCTCGGCCCCATCACTTCCCTCCGCGCTTTCCCGCGGCCCTTTCCCCGCGACTCTTCCCCGCGCCCGCCCGGGAGACCGCCCGGCACGGGCGAAGCATGCTCACGGCCCGGCGATCGAGAAGTCACGGATCCCCCCGCCGGAGATCATGGACTGACCCACCGTCAGGTGTGATCCGGACTCGACTGGGCATCCGCCGACTGTGACTGAGCATCCGTCAGGAAAGCGGGCAGGACGCCCATTCACCCATACGTCCCAACGCTCACCCATACGCCACGAAGAATCATATTTCACTCTCAGTCAGCAGTCGGACACGGCAAGACCCTTGCGGCGCGGGGCCTCTCGACGAAATGGTTGTGCACCAGTACCGTCACGAAACCCCCGCGCGGCGTCTATTCACTTGGCGCGCCATCCGCATCATGGATGACCATAGGGATGCGGAATGCATGAGAGACCGCTGTGAGAGGAGGCGTCCATGGGATCGGTACGCAAGGCGAGTGCCTGGCTTGGCCTCGTCGACGACAACAACGATGACGAGCGTTACTACGACGACGACTACTCCGAGGGGACCGAGCAGCCCGGGGATGCCTGGGTCACGGACCCCCGGGTCAAGGTCGCCGGCGAGGTGGCCGAGGAGAAGGGCCGCCGGATCGGCACGGTCACCCCGGACAGTTTCCGGGACGCCCGCGCCATCGGTGAGCTCTTCCGGGACGGCGTCCCGGTCATCATGAACCTCACCGCCATGGACGCCGCCGACGCCAAGCGCGTCGTCGACTTCGCCGCGGGCCTCATCTTCGGCCTGCGCGGCTCCATCGAGCGGGTGTCCAGCCGCGTGTTCCTGCTGACCCCCGCCGACACGGAGATCGTCAGCGGGGAGGCCCAGCCGCACCGCGCGGACGGCTTCTTCAACCAGAGCTGAGCAAGGCCGCTCACCGGCCCCGCCGTCCGTTGTTCAGGTCAGCGGAAGGCGTCAAGTCCGGTGAGCGCCTTGCCCAGCACCAGCTGGTGCATCTCGACGGTGCCCTCGTACGTGAGCACCGATTCGAGGTTCGTCGCGTGCCGCATCACGGGGTATTCGAGCGAGATCCCGTTGGCGCCGAGGATCGTCCGGGCCGTACGGCAGATGTCGATGGCCTCTCGTACGTTGTTGAGCTTGCCGAAGCTGACCTGCTCGGGACGCAGGCGGCCGGCGTCCATGCGCCGCCCCAGATGGTGGGCGAGCAGAATCCCCTTGTGCAGCTCGACCGCCATGTCGGCGAGTTTGGCCTGGGTGAGCTGGAACCCCCCGATGGGCCGCCCGAACTGCTCGCGCGTCTTCGCGTAGTCGACGGCGGCCTCGAAACAGGACCGGGCCGCGCCCATGGCACCCCAGACGATCCCGTAGCGGGCGTGGGAGAGACAGCCGAGGGGCCCGCGGAGTCCGGTGACGTCAGGCAGTACGGCGTCGGCGGGCAACCTCACGTCGTCGAGCACGAGTTCGCTGGTGACGGAAGCGCGCAGGGACCACTTGTGCTTGATCTCGGGCGCGGAGAACCCCGGGGTGTCGGTGGGCACGACGAACCCGCGGATGCCGTCGTCGGTCTGCGCCCATACGACGGCCACGCCGGCGACCGACCCGTTGGTGATCCACATCTTCCGGCCGTTGAGCACCCAGTCGCCGCCGCTGCCATCACGCTTGGCGTACGTACGCATACCGGCGGGGTCGGAGCCGTGGTCGGGCTCGGTCAGGCCGAAGCAGCCGATGACGTCGCCGGAGGCCATCCGCGGCAGCCAGTGCCGCTTCTGCTCCTCGCTGCCGTAGCTGTGGACGGCGTACATGGCGAGGGAGCCCTGTACGGAGACGAGGGAGCGGATTCCGGAGTCGGCGGCCTCCAGCTCCAGGCAGGCGAGGCCGTACTGCACGGCGGACGCACCGGCGCACCCGTACCCCTTGAGGGACATCCCGAGGGCGCCGATGCCGCCCAGCTCACGCGCGAGCCCCCTGATGTCCGGCAGCCCACCCTCCTCGAACCACCCGGCGACGTACGGCAGCACGCGGTCCGCCGCCCAGGTCCGCACGGTGTCCCTGATCGCCAGGTCCTCCGCGTCCAACTGGTCGTCGAGGCCGAGCGGGTCGGCGGGGTCGAAAGGGGGCAGCTTCGCGAACTCGGCCACAGGGAGCCCTCCGGTAACTCGATTAACTAGCACCGCTAGTTACGACGCTGGTCCTGACGGTACGACGGAGCGCGCACGCGCGTCCAGCGGGCTTTCACCCACCCCGACCGCCCGCCACAGCGTTTCCCACCGCGCCCTCCAGTGGCTGTCATCTGACGAGGTGGGCGTCCTCCGACGCTCCCGCACTCCACAGGAGACGTCCACCCCTCCGGATGACCGTCACGGGTGGTGCGTGGGTGGGAGAGTGCGGTGTTCACACCGGGACGCGTGCCCCCGCGACCTCCCGAGGGCCAGGCACGGCCACCGGCTCGGCGGCGCCGCCGCACATCACCCGCGGCAACCGCAACGCCATCACCGCCCCCAGCAGCAACAACCCCGCGCTCACCAGCAACGTCACATGCAGCCCGTGCACGAACGCGTCCCGAGCCGCCGCCCGCAGGGCAACTCCAGAGGGCCCCCCGAGCCGCCCGGCGACCTCGTACGCCTCGCCCAGCGAATGCCCCGCCGCGGCCGACGCCGACGCCGGCACCCCCGGCACCGACCCCACCCCCGGCGCGTACGCCGCGTTCATCACACTCCCGAGGAGAGCGATCCCGATGCCCGCGCCCAGCTGGTACGACGTCTCCCCGATCGCCGCGGCCCCGCCCGCCTGAGCCGCCGGAGCCTCGCTCAGCATCGACTCGTACGCCCCGAAGAGCGTCGTCTCCAGGCCGAAGCCCAGCAACACGAACCCGGACAGCATCAGCCCCGCGTTGTCCTCGCCGCCCATCGCCGTCAGCAGCACGACCGCCGCCGCGGTGAGACAGAACCCGGCGCACACCATCGTCCGCGGCCCGAACCTCCGCAGCAGCCGGGCCCCGGCGAGCCCGGCCGCCATCGCCGCCGCCGTCAGCGGCAGCAGTCGCAGCCCCGTCTGCAACGGCGAAAGCCCCAGCACCAGCTGCAAGTACTGCGCCGCGATCAGCTCAAGTCCGACCAGCGCGAGCATCGCCAGCACGATGCACCCGACGGACGTACTGAACGCGGGCCGCGCGAACATCCCCAGGTCCACCAGCGGATGCGTACGCCGCCGCTGCCTCCGTACGAAGAGAACCAGCAGCACCGCGCCCACCAGCAGCGGCACGACCGTCAGGAAGTTCCCGGCCCCTTCGCCGCCGCCCAGCCGCTTCACGCCCAGGACGACGCCGAACAGGCCGCCCGCCGCCGTCAGCGCGCCGACCACGTCCCACGGGCCCTCGCCCCCCTCGCCGCGCGACTCGGGCAGCAGCAGCCTGCCGATGGGCAGGCTGACCAGCATCAGGGGGATGTTGACGAGGAAGACCGACCCCCACCAGAAGTGCTCCAGCAGGAAGCCGCCGAGCAGCGGACCGACCGCCGCTCCCACCGCGGCCACCGCGCTCCAGACACCGATCGCCAGCGCCCGTTCGCGCCGTTCGGGAAAGACCTGGCGGAGGATCGAGAGCGTCGCAGGCATGATCATCGCGCCGCCGACGCCCAGCAGCGCCCGCGCCAGGATCAGTACCGGGGCACTGTCGGCGAGGGCCGCCATGCCGGAGGCGACGCCGAACAGTCCGTACCCGAGGAGCAGGATCCGTCTGCGGCCGACCCGGTCGCCCAGCGTGCCGAACAGGATCAGCAGTGAGGCGCAGACCAGCGGATAGATGTCGACGATCCAGAGCAGCTCTATCGCGCCGGGCCGGAGGTCCTCGCTGACGGCGGGCACCGCCACGTGCAGGACGGTCGCGTCGACCGCGACGAGCAGCAGGCTCGTACAGAGGACGAACAGGACGACCCAGCGGTTGGCACTCGCCCCGGCCGCCCGACGGCGCAGCGCTGCGGCAGCCGTGGTCGTCCCGGACATGTACGTACCTCCAAGATTCCCTCGCGTTCGACGGTCCGCGGGGTGGGGACTCCCCGGGAGCTTCGGCTTCGGCCGAGGAGGAGCGGTGACGGATGTCCTCGGGCCGCGCGGCGAAAAGCGAGTGGTCCGACAGCGTACGCGAGTTCACAGCGGCGAAAAGTGGCGGACCTCTCACCCGCCCGCGGGACCCGTGTGTCGTACACCACGCACCCGGCGTGGCCGCCCGCCGCCACACCCGCCCTCGTCCCGTACGCCGTCGATAATCGACCGGTGACAGATCCTGGCAGCCGCCCGCCACCCAAACCGCCCACGCTGCGCCGTGCCGCGCCCGCCCTCCTCGGGTACGCGGCCGTCCGCGTGCTGGGCCTGGTCGTGCTGGCCCTGTGGAGCGCGGCGCGGGACAAGAACGCGTACACGCTGCTCACCGCCCGCTGGGATGCGCTCTGGTACACGCGGGTCGCCGAACTCGGTTACGGCTACGAGGTGCGCCTCCCCAACGGTGACGTCCACTCGAACCTCGCCTTCTTCCCGCTGCTGCCCTGGCTGGAGCGGCTCCTGGCGTCCGTCACCCCGATGTCGTACGCCGACGCGGGCTTCGCGGTCAGCGCCCTCGCGTCACTCGCCGCCGCCTGGGGCGTGTTCGCGGTCGCGGATCATGTGTACGGCCGTCGTGCCGGCGTGTGTGCCGCACTGCTGTGGGCGGTGCTGCCCGTCGGCATCGTCCAGTCGATGGCGTACAGCGAGTCACTGTTCACGGCCCTGGCCGCCTGGTCCCTGTACGCGGTCCTCACCGGCCGCTGGCTGACGGCGGGCACCCTGGCCCTGCTGGCGGGTCTGACCCGCCCGGTGGGCCTCGCGGTGGTGGCGGCGGTGTGGGTGACGGCCATCGCCTCGTTCAGTACGTCGTCCAGTACCTCGTTCGTAGGGGAGCGGAGCGCGCCCGAGTCGTACGGCGCACCCGTCCGGCGGCGCGCCCTCGGCATGCTGATCGCGCCGCTCGGCGCCGCCGGGTACGTCCTGTGGGTCGGCCACCGCACCGGCAGGGGACCCCTGGGCTATCTGGACGTCCAGGCCGGCTGGCGCAACGGTTTCGACGGCGGCGCTGCGTTCGCCCGCTTCGTCGCCGACAAGTTCACGTCGTTCCCGTCGGCACTCGCCGGGGTCGGGCTGATCCTCGGTGTGGGCCTGCTGATCTGGCTGTTCGTCACCTGCGTACGGCAGCGCCAGCCGCTGCCGCTGCTGGTGTACGCGGGTGCCGTCACCGTGCTCGCCCTGTGCGCGTCGAGCTACTTCGGCTCGAAACCACGCCTGTTGCTGCCCGCGTTCCCTCTTCTGCTGCCGCTCGCCCTGGCCCTGAGCCGGCTGCGTACGCCCAGGTCGGTGCTGGTGACGGGCGTGGTCGCGGTGGCCTCCGCGGTCTACGGGGCGTTCTGGCTGAACGGCTCCGGTCCGCCCTGAGCGACCTTCCGGCGAATTCCGGACAACCATCCGGTGAACCAATTCGAAAGAGCCATTAAACAGTACTGCCGCATGATCAATGGAAATGAGGGGAAGACGGGCCCCGAATAGGGATTCCAGGGAATTAAACATCTCCCCTGAGAGGAATCCCACATCACATCGTCATTACAAAGCCGTGGATTGGGCGGAGATCCGAGCTCACTCGCTGTAACGTCGATTGGGTGCTTACCGAACGAAACCTCGCCCGTCTGGACCGGGTGTTCGCGAGGCTGGACCGGGAACCCGGACGGCCGACCCACATCGATGTGCCGAAGATGAGCCGGCACAGGATCGCGCTCCTTGTCGCGACCCTGGCCTTCTATCTCGCCATCGTGTGGGCCGTCGTGATCACCTCGTGGCTGGTCCGGCTCGACTGGCAGGTCATGTTCTTCCGGCCCTACCAGCAGTGGCCGGAGATCCACGCGTTCCTCGACTACTACGTGGTGCTCGGTCAGCGCGGCCCCACCGCCGTGATGATCTCGGCCTGGCTGGGCTGGCGCGCCTGGCGTCAGCACACTCTGCGCCCACTGCTCACGTTCGGCGCCGCACTGCTGATGCTCAACGTCACGGTCGGTGCCGCCAAGATCGGCATGGGCCGCCTCGGACCGCACTACGCGACCACCATCGGCTCGAACGAGATGGGCATGGGCGGGGATATATTTCCCAGCGGTCACACCGCCAACGCCGTGGTGACCTGGGGCATCCTGGCCTATCTGGCCTCGACCCCGTGGACCAGGCGCTGGCTGTCCGCCGGTTCGGCACTGATGTCGCTCGGCGTCGGCCTCACCACGGTCTATCTGGGGACGCACTGGCTGAGCGATGTCGTCCTCGGCTGGGTCGCGGGCCTGCTGGTCCTGCTGGCGCTGCCGTGGTGCGAGCCGCTGATCACCCGCACCGAGACCTGGATCCTGGACCTGCGCGACCGCAGGCGCGTCCGCGGTCCCGGCGCGGCACCCGTCCCGGCCCGGGTCGGCTCGTCGGCGCTGCTCAAGCCGCACGCGACCGCCGCGGAAGAGGCCACGGCCCGGGAGAACACCGCCCCGGCGGCCCGTTCGTCCCGAACGCCCGCGCACCCCGCGCATCCGGCACATCCGGCACATCCGGCGACGGCCACGCACGCGATCCGCTCGGAGCGCAGCCCGGTCACCCCGGTCGGCAGCCGCCGCCCGCCGCACGCGGACCGCGCCCCGCGCACCACCGGCAACCCTTCGGCCCGCCCCCTGCCCGGCAACGGCTGAGCCGCCGCCGGGGCGCCGTCCGGCCTCAGCCCTTCCAGCAGCGTGTCACCCTGCCCGCGGTGACCTCGAAGTTGAGCCGTCCCGACCGGTACTCCATGGTGATGATCGCCCCGGGCGGCAGCGACCGCACCGCGGACCAGCCTCTCCCCCGGGCGAGCCGCTCGGCCTCCGCTCCGTCGAGGCCGACATAGGTGTCCGGAGTGTCCTGGGGTTCTTCGGGCCTGGGAATCGGTGACATGCCCGCCACCGTAGGCGCCCACCGGCACCCGGGGAAGCCCGGGCCGCGACCGCACGCACCACTCCGTACGGCTCCGGTCACGCTTCTGTCACAAGATCACGCCATTCGCTTCGGACGATAATCCTCACGCGGCCCGATACGGAGAGACTGGTCACCCATACTTCCGACGGCCATTCGAACGTAATTCGCCGGCTCTCCGCGAGCCCCGATAAACCCTGTTCGCGATCGCCCGAAGGACAACTCCGGGACGGTGAATTGCGTCGGCGACCCCCACCCTGGCGCCTTACCTGCTTCTTACACACGTCATACATGTCGATGCCACACATCCCGGCCGGCGGCACGACGACAGAACGCATAAAACACCCACGACTTCCCCACATAACCTCCGCATCGCATCGTCACGACACCGCCTCCGAGCTGCTCGGAGTGCGCGGCGACCGTTCCACCGCGCGGGACAGCCGGTCCCGGGAGGTCCTGATGACGTCGACGAGTTCCACGGGCTCCAGCACCTCGAACTCGAAGCCCATCAGCATGACGTGGATGACCATCACGTCCAGGTTCGAGGCCCCGGTGCGCAGCAGACAGGCCTCTTCACCGTCCGGTTCCAGCGTCCCGGCGGAGGGCGAGATCCGCGCCGCGGCCTCCGCGCAGGGCACCAGCAGCCGGACGACGGCGTGGGAGGCGTACGCGCGCGTGGAGACGCCTCGGGAGACATAGGCGGCGAGATCGTCCGCGGGGGGCGTACGAGGGGCGAAGCGCGGTCCGTGCGGCGGCTTCGGCGTGATGCGGTCCGCCCGGAACGTACGCCAGTCGGCGCGGTCGACGTCCCAGGCGACCAGATACCAGCGCCGCTCGGTGCACACCAGGCGGTGGGGTTCGACCGTACGGCGGGACACGGATCCCTCGTGTCCCCGGTACTCGAAGCGCAGCAGTTCCGTGTCCCGGCAGAGGTGGGCGAGTTCGGTGAGGACGGCCGGGTCGACGGCGGAGGGCTGCGGCCCGCGGAGCATCGGCACGGTGAAGGCGTTCAGGGCCCCGACCCGTCGGCGGAGCCGGTCGGGCAGTACCTGTTCGAGCTTGGCCAGTGCCCGTACGGAGGTCTCGCCGATGCCCTCGATGCCCTGCCCGGCGGCGGTCCGCAGCCCGACGGCCACGGCGACCGCCTCGTCGTCGTCCAGCAGCAGCGGCGGCAACTCGGCACCGGCGCCGAGCCGGTAGCCGCCGCCGGTGCCCGGACTGGCGTCCACGGGATAGCCCAGGTCGCGCAGCCGGTCCACGTCCCGGCGGACGGTACGCGGGGTCACCCCGAGGCGGTCGGCAAGGTCGGGGCCGGACCATTCGCGGTGGGCCTGGAGCAGCGAGAGCAGTCGCAGCAGCCGTGCCGATGTCTCCAACATGGGAGGGAGTCTGCCAGCGGTCGCGGACAGCCACTGTCCTCAATGCACTCGGCGGTCTCCGATCCCCTCGGCGGTCCTGGACGGCACACCAGTCATGGCCGGTACGCCAGCTGCGGGACGTCGAAGCAGTCGGCGTTCATGTCCCCCTGCGAGACCCAGCCCCTGCCGTCCTGCCAGCGGGCGACCGACAGACACGTCCGGCGCGTCTTCGGCGGCTCGGCAGCCCGCTCGAAACGCACCGGAATCAACAGCCCGTCAGCCGTGTACCCCTTGTCCCCCGCTTCGCCGCCCTCGCCGCGGTTCATGAAGTCGTCGAGACACGCGCGCGTGACGCCCGTTCCCGTTTCCGCACAGGCCCGGGCGGCCTCCGTGAACCACATCGCCGCCGCCCACCCCTCCAACTGCCACTGCGAGTGCGTACCGAGCCTGGCGGTGGCCTCCCGGAACTCCCGTACGGCCGCCTGGTCCGTGTCCTCGAAGTTGCGGCTCGACCCGGTGACCCACAGGGCGTTGCGGCAGCGCGGGGAGTTCTTGTAGTCCTCCGGGACGGTGGAGGTCCAGTTCTGTACGTTCGTCACCTTGGCGGTGATCTCGGCACCCACGTCGTCCAGCGCCTCGCACAGTCGCGCGTTGCCGTGCGTGTCGAGGGCGTCGAAGACGAGGTCGGCGCCCTGTTCCTTCAGGTCGGCCGCCGCCGCGCGGAAGTTGGGCAGCGCGAAGTCGACCTGCTCGGTGACCACGTCGTAGCCCTCGGCCTCAAGGCCCCGGACGACCAGCCGGGCGTACGCGGCCGAGGCGGTCTGGTTGTACGAGACGACGGCGGCCGTGCGGGCGCCGTGCTCGCGCGCGAAGTAGCGGTAGACCTCCGTGCCGCCGTACAGCCGTCCGCCCCAGCCCGGGGTGCCGTCGCGGGGCGCGAGGCTGCCGTAGATCCCGTACAGGTGGGGGTAGGTGTCGTAGGCCGCGCCGATGGGCTGGCCGCCGATGTCGGGCACGCCCGCCCGGGAGACGCGGGAGGCGCCCGCGTAGTCGAGGGCGGTGGTGGCGACCAGGGCGACGACCGCGTTGCCGTCACTCCCCTCGCTGCCGTCGATCAGTTGGTGCACGCACTCGTTGTTGCCGACGCCGCTGCCGCCGTCGTCGCACAGCCGGACCTCGACCGGGCGGCCGTCGATGCCCCCGCGCGCGTTGAGCCGTTCGAACCAGGCCCTGGCGCCGTCGCGCGGGCCGGTGAAGGCGGCGGCGCCGACCGGGCTGGTGGCGCTCGTGATGATGCCGACGCGCAGGGGCGTCGCGGCGGCCGTCGGCGCTGTCGGGGTACCGCGGTGCTCGAAGTCGCTCTCCGGGAGGCGGCTGCCGCAGGCCGCGCTCAGCAGGAGCAGCAGCCCCAGGGCGGCCGGCTCAGCAGCCCGGAGCCGCCGTCGCATCGCCGCTCAGTCCGACCAGCGCGCAGAGCGTGTTGAGGGAGACCTTCCAGGTGCCGTCCTGTTCGACGGCGGTGCCGGAGGCGTTGGGCAGAGCCGTGGCGCCGTCGAGGAGGAGCACGTAGTTCACGCTCGCGGCGGTCGGCGAGGTGAACTCGACGTCGTCGACCTTCGCCTCGACCTGTCCACCGCGCTGGTCGCCGCTGAACGCCTGGAGGAGCAGGCCCAGCTTGTCGCCGTTCTCCAGGACCGCCTGCTTGTCCTTGAGGGAGACGGCCGGGTCGAAGAACTTCACCCAGTTCTGCCGGACCTCCTTCTCGGCCGCGACGGGATCGGCCGGACCGCTGCCGCCCGGCTCCGGCGATGTCTCCGCCGATTCCGCCGGTTGTGTCGGTTCCGCCGTTTCCGTGGAGGTCGAAGCGGTGGAGGTTCTCGTATCGCCGCCACCGCCGTCGCCGTCGTCGCTGCACGCCGCGAGGGCCGGGCCGAGGAAGAGCAGCAGGGCGGCCGTGATCACCGTGCCCCGCCGTGCGTTCCCCCGCCTGAGGTCGCTCCCGAGAACCATCTGGCTCACCACCGGGTGTCGGTCCGGGGCTTGGGTGCCCGGAGCTTTCAGGGTCGACCGACAGCAGGCATAGTGCAAGCCATTGGCCGGCTGGGACGGACACAGCCAGGACACACGACGTGTGGGAGCCAAGGATGCCGACAGCCCGATCAGCCCGGTCAGCCCGATCAGCCCGACCGCGGACCGTGCGTCCCGTCCTCTGGACGGGCTGGGCCGCGCTGGCGGCGGGCGCGGTGCTGTGCGTGCTCGGCTGGTACGGCGTCTCGGGAGAGCGGTTCGCCGAGCGGCAGCTGCCCTACCTCGCGTCCTGCACGGTCCCCGGCGCGGCGCTGATCGTCGCGGGCGCCGTTCTCCTCACCCACGGCCGTGACGCGCTCGCCGCGACCCGCGTGGAGGAGCTGTACGGCCTCCTGGTGACCGCCGGGCCCTCCGAGGCCGCCGGGGAGCCGGTCACCGCTCCCGTGGCTGTGAGCGGCCGTCTGCTGATGGTGCCGGGCGGCACCCTCTGGCACCGCGCGGACTGCCCGCTGGTCGCCGGGAAGCCGGAGGCGGTGCCCGTGGACGGCAAGCTCCTCGCGACCGGCGAACTGGACCCCTGCCCGATCTGCGAGCCGGACTCGGCGGACGACTGACCGATGTCCTCCCTGACGTACGACCTCACCCTCGCGGGCCTCTCGGTCGGCAGCGCGGCGGCGCTCACCGGGATCGGCCTGATCGTCACGTACCGCGCGACCGGCGTGCTGAACTTCGCGCACGGCGCGATCGCGATGGTGTGCGCGTACGCGCTGCGGGAGTGCACGGTCGAGTGGGGCTGGCCGCTGTGGCTGGGCGCGCTGGTGACGCTGTGCGTGCTCGCCCCGGCGATCGGCATCGCCCTGGAGCGGTTCGTGTTCCGGCCGCTCGCCGTCCTGGGCGGCGATCCGGCGCGGACCCTGGTCGCGTCGATCGGCGTGTTCGTGCTGCTGGTGGGCGGGGCCGCGCTGCTGTGGGGGCCGGGTGCGCGGGCGGACGCGCCGGAGCTGGTGTCGGCGGATCCCTGGGGGCAGTTGGCGGTGGTGCTGGTGCTGTCGGCCGCCGTGGGCGCGGTCACGCGGTGGACGCGGTTCGGGCGGGAGCTGCGTGCGGTGGTCGACGACCGGCGGCTGGCGGTGCTGAACGGCATCGACGCCGACCGGGTGGCCGCGGCGGGCTGGGCGTTCGGCTCGTTCACCGCCGGCCTGACGGGCGTTCTGCTGGCTCCGTACGTCCGGCTGGACCCGTACGGCATGCCGCTGCTGGTGCTGGAGGTGGTGGCCGTCGCCGTGGCCGCCCGGATGCGCAGCATTGCGGTGGCGGTGCCGGCCGCCCTGGGGGTGGGGGTCGCCCAGAGCCAGCTGACGCGTCTTCACCCGACGGGCTGGGCGCAGCCCCTGCTCCAGTCTGTCGGCGCCAACCTGTTCGTGGTCGCGCTGCTGGTCGCGGCCCTGGTGCTGCCGGGCATCGGCACCCGTGACGCGCTCCCGCGCGCGGCCGCGGCCCACCCGCCGGCACCACCGGCCCCGTCGGCCGCGTGGATCGTGGCGGGGGTGCTGTTCCTGCTTCCGCTGGGCTTCGCGGGCCAGGACCTGCATACGGCGGTGCAGGTGCCGGCCCTGGGTGTGGTGCTGCTGTCCCTGGTGGTGGTGACCGGCCGGGGCGGCCAGATCTCGCTGGGCCAGGCCGCCTACGCGGGTCTGGGCGCCCTCTTCACGGCCCTGCTGGCGGCGGGCCGCTTCCCGGGCCTGCCCCGCCTGCCGGAACCGGCCGCCCTGGCCCTGGCGGTGCTCCTGGTGGCTCCCCTGGGCCTGTTGACCGGCCGGCCGGCGATCCGCCGCCACGGTCTGGCACTGGCGCTGGCCACGTTCGCGGTGGGCGTCGGGGTCAGCCGCTTCGTCCTCACCCAGCCGTACGCCGTCTCGGGCCTGACCGTGAACCGTCCGGCGGGCTTCGGGGGCGACCGCGCCTACTACGTGCTGGAACTGGCCCTGCTGGCGGGCGCGCTGCTGGCCACCCGGCTCCTGCGCACGGGCCGGACGGGCCGGGCCCTGGCCGCGATGCGGGACCACGAGCCGGGCGCGTCGGCGGCGGGAGTGCGGGTCCCGTCCCTGAAACTGCTGGCCTTCGTCACGGGCGCCGCCCTGGCCGCCCTCGGGGGCGCCCTGCTCACCATGGGCCTGCGGGCCTTCGACCCCGGCGCGTTCGACCCCGTGCGCGGGCTGCTGTGGTTCGCCGCCGTGGTGGTCCTGGGCGCCGACAGCACCCTGGGCGCCCTGCTGGCCGCGGCCCTGCTGGTGGGACTGGACGCGGGGACCCGGGGCGGGGTGGCGGCGGCCCTGATCGGCGTTCTGGCGGTTCTGGCGGGCCGGTTCCCGGGCGGCCCGTACGAGGCCCTGCGCGCGGCGACGAGACGCCTGCGTCCGGAGCGGGAGGCGCGGCTGACGCCGTTGGGGACCGCTGTACGGGAGCGGCTGCGGGGCGAACGCGCACGACCGACCAGCGGCCCTCCCCCGCCCTCTCCGTCTCCCCCGCCGCCTCCTCCCCGGACCACCCCTCCCCGGCACTTCCGCTCCCCCTCGCCGTCCCTCGCCCCGCTCCTGCGCGCGCGTGGACTGCACGTCCGCTACGGCGGTTTCACGGCTCTCGACGGGGTGGACCTCGACGTCCGGCCGGGCCGGGTCACCGCGGTCGTCGGGCCCAACGGGGCCGGGAAGAGCACCCTGTTCCACTGTCTCGCCGGAACCGTGCGCCCCACGCGCGGGCAGGTGTTCTTCGGGGCGCGGGACGTCACACGGCTCGCCTCCCATGCCCGTACCCGGCTCGGTGTCGCGCGGACCTTCCAGCAGCTGGCCGTCTTCCCGTCGCTGACCGTGGCCGAGAACGTCCGTGTGGGCGCCGAACAGGGCCGTGTCCGCGATCCGGCGGCGGTGGAACGGGCGCTGCGGCTCCTCGGGCTCGACGGAGAGGTACGGGCGCTGCCCGCGGCCGGCCTGCCGACAGGCACCCTGCGCCGCGTCGAACTGGCCCGCGCGCTCGCCGGAAGCCCGCGCGTCCTGCTCCTCGACGAACCCGCCGCCGGGCTCGACACCGCCGAGGTCACCGCGCTGGCGCGGGTGCTGCGTGCCCTCGCCGCCGACGGCACCGCCCTGCTGGTCGTCGAGCACGACCTCGACCTGGTCGCCGGCCTGGCCGACGAGGTCCACGTGCTGACGGCGGGCCGGATCGTCGCGTCCGGACCGCCCGGCCGGGTCCTCGCCGCCCTGGAAGCGACGGTGGGCCGATGATTCTCTCCCTGCGGCACGCGCGCGTGCGGTACGGCCCGCTGGAGGCCCTGCACGGCGTCTCCCTCGACGCGCCCGGTCCGGGCATCACGGTCCTGCTGGGCCGCAACGGCTCCGGCCGTACGACCGTCCTGCGCGCCCTCGCCGGAGCGGTACCCCTGTCGGGGGGCGCGGTGGTGTGGGACGGGGTCGACGTGACCCGTGTGCCCGCGTACGAGCGGGCCCGCCGTGGACTGTGCCTGGTGCCGGAGCGGCAGGCCGTGTTCGGGTCGCTGACCGTCCGGGAGAACCTGGAGCTCGGGCTGGGCGATCCCGCCCCCGCGCTCGACGCCTACCCGCGGCTGGAGCCCCTGCTGGCGCGCCGCGCGGGCACCCTCTCCGGCGGTGAGCGGCGCATGCTCGCGCTCTCCCGCGTCCTGTCGGCACACGCACGCGTGGTGCTGGTCGACGAACCCGCGCAGGGCATGTCACCGGCGGTCGCGGCCCGCACGTACGAACTGCTGAACGCACTGGACGCCTGCGTGATCGTCGCCGAGCAGCGGCTGCCGCCGGTCCTGCACGGCCGTCGGGCTCTCGTGTACGAACTCCGCCGGGGCACTGTGGTGTTCGGTGGGGAGACGGCCGAACTGGCCGGCCCCTCGGGATGACCGGCGGCAGGACGACGGCGTGGAACACCGGTGCCCCACCCGGTCCTGGGACCGGGTGGGGCACCGTGCCCGAAGCAGGGGGAGCGGCTCAGAAGTCGAGCCTCTGTCCGGGCATGATCAGGTCGGGACTGTCGCCGATGACAGCCTTGTTGGCGGCGTAGAGGTGCTGCCAGGTGGTGGTGTACCGGGCGGCGATGCCGCTCAGGGTGTCGCCCGCGCGGACGGTGTAGTCGCCGCGGGACGAGCTGCGGCCGACGTGGGCCGTGGAACGCTCCGGTGCCTTCGACGGAGCCTTGGACGCGGTGGACTCGCCGGAACCGGTGGTCTTCCCCGCCGACTGCCCGGTGGACGGCTTGGCCGACTTCTTCGTCGGCTTGCTCGACTTGGTGGTGGCCGAACCGGAGCCCGAGTCGGAGCCCGACGCGGCGGGAGCGCTCCCGGAAGCCCCGGCGCGTGCCGAGCAGGTGGGCCACGCGCCCCAGCCCTGGGCGCCCTGGACCTTGGTGGCGACGGCGATCTGCTGGGACCTGCTGGCCCCGTCGGCGGTGGGCGCGTAGGCCGTGCCGCCGTAGGCGCGCCAGGTGCCGGCGGAGAACTGGAGTCCTCCGTAGTAGCCGTTGCCGGTGTTGATGTGCCAGTTTCCGCCGCTCTCGCACTGGGCGATGCGGTCCCACACCCCGCTGTCCGCCGCCGCGGCGTTGCCGGTCGCGGCCAGCAGGCCGAGCGGAGCGAGCAGTGCCGCTCCGGCGAGGACCGCCGTCTTGCGCGTCTTGCGGGTGTAACTATCGGCACACTCGGACATGTAGATCCCTCTCCACAGACCCGGGCTCCCCCTGACCGGGACGCGTCGGCCACGCATGAACGCGGTCGGCACGCCTCCGCCCCGTCCGTCGGCGGTGGTGCTGCGCGGTGTCTGGTTCTGCGCGGCCGACGGACGTACCCGAGCGGTGCTAGGTGCACACGGCGGAGGAATCTATGGAGCCTGACGAGCCGTTATCAACCAACTGCCTGTTGTCCCAGGCCAGTTCATGGTTACCTCCGGTATCAACGAATTCAGGCCACCCACTTCATACGTTCATTTCCTGATTTGTCGACCAACTACTCGGACAAACTGTGAGTCAGTTCACCAAACCAACTTCCGTAACCTGTCCGTTACTTGACATGGAGTGTCCGATTCCGTACCCAGTGTGACCGTCCGTACGGGGCGGTTCGAATCTGTTCGCCGTGCAGCGTGACCCCTGACACAGATCGCCGTTGTCCTCTTCATGAGCCCGGACTGTCCGGGCCCACCGGCCGGGGGCGACCCGGTCTCGCCACGCACCGCATCCCGAGGGAGCCACCCGTGCCGCGCATGCTCGATGTCAGCGACGAGGTCCGCGCCGAGATCGGCGACGAAGAAGCCGACCGTCTGCTCGCCGGCGACAACGCCCCGGGCAGTTACGACTGCACGTCCTGCCGCACGCCGGGCGACTCCGCCCAGGAGCGCACCAGCACCGTCCTCTTCATCGGGGACGAGACCGCCGTCCTCGCCTTCGCCCACGCGGGCTGCCTGCCCTCGCAGGTCGTCCAGGTCACCGAGGAGCAGCTCCAGGGCGCGGTCCGCTCCATCAACGCCGACGAGGAGGCCCCGATGGCCGCACCCGAGCAGGCCGTACTGGGCGTCACCAGCGGACTGGTCCTGATCGAGGGCGAGTTGCACCCCGCCCTGGTCGTCGAACCGACCGCCCCGATCGTCCGCCCCGGCGCGACCGGCGCAGGCGACGACTTCCTGCCGCTCCTCATCGAGCAGGGCTTCATGCCGCTGACCGAGCTGACGGAGGTGCCGCCCGTGCTGCACGGCTGGTCGGTGCTGCTCGCGGCGGGCCAGCTGCACGCCGTACTCCAGCCGGGCCCGAACGGCGGTTCCGCGGTGGCGTGGTGGCAGGCGCACCAGCCTCTCCAGGTCACCGAGAGCTGGCGCGCCGCCGCCAACAAGCACCAGCAGGTGCTGATGTTCGCGGCACCGGTCGGCTCGATCGGCCGCCAGCCCCGCGAGGACCTGCTGCGGGACGCGCTGGACAAGGCGGCGGGCATCGGCAAGCTGGTCGCCAGCGCGTTGCCTCTGGCGGGAACGTGAGCACCTTGCCTCCGGCAGGCACGCGGGCGCTGTAGACCGGGGGTGGTTCGGCACGGTGGCGACTCACGGTTGAGTGCTGGCTGGTCGCGCAGTTCCCCGCGCCCCTGAAGGGGCGCTCGCGCGCCCTGCAAAACACGTCGTCGGCCGCATCCGATGCGCGGTGGGGTCGTTTGGACGTACGTGCACACCTATGACGTCCCCCGCCGCCAGTCCTACCAGCCGATCCCGTCCGCGCGGTCGACCCAGGACTACCCCAGCGGCCCATCGGCCACGCCGATCTACGACTCGCTCTACGCCGAGTACGGCAAGTCCTTCCGCTCGCTGCCGGGCGACCGCAGCGGCGAGGACGACCTGGACTTCTCGGCCTTCGGGACCAGCCCGAACGGCCTCACTCCGTACGGCGGCTCGTACGGCCCGGGCACGGGCTCGTACAGCGCCTACAGCGCGGGGGCGTACAGCGCGCGCAACGGCGGCCAGGTCGGCGGGCAGCAGTCCGTGTGGCAGCGGGTCGGCCAACTCGACGCGCAGCAGGGACAGCAGACGGCGACCCCGACCGCCGTCTGGCCGACGGGCGGACGGCAGCAGCACTACACCGGGATGACCCACATCCCGGCGGCGCTGCCACCGGGCCCCCGCCGGGGTGTGTGACCACGACCCGCGCACGACCTGCACGTGACTGAGGGCGGCTCCGGATCGGAGCCGCCCTCAGTCACGTACGGGACGTACGACCGCTACTTCTTCCGGCCGCGCTTCTCGCGCACCCGGACCGAGATGTGGATCGGCGTGCCCTCGAAGCCGAACTCCTCGCGCAGGCGGCGCTCGATGAAGCGGCGGTAGCCGGCCTCGATGAAGCCGGAGGCGAAGAGCACGAACCGCGGCGGCATGGTGCCCGCCTGGGTGCCGAACAGGATGCGCGGCTGCTTGCCGCCCCGGACCGGGTGCGGGTGGGCGGCGACCAGCTCGCCGAGGAAGGCGTTCAGCCGGCCCGTCGGGACCCGGGTCTCCCAGCCGGCGATGGCTGCCTCGATCGCCGGGACCAGCTTCTCCATGTGGCGGCCGGTGCGCGCCGAGACGTTGACGCGGGGCGCCCACGCCACCTGGGCGAGCTCGGTCTCGATCTCCCGCTCCAGGTAGTAGCGGCGCTCCTCGTCGAGCGTGTCCCACTTGTTGTACGCGAGGACGATCGCCCGGCCCGCGTCGACGGCCATGGTGACGATCCGCTGGTCCTGGATGGAGATGTTCTCGGAGCCGTCGATCAGGATGACCGCGACCTCGGCCTTCTCCACGGCGGCGGCCGTGCGCAGCGAGGCGTAGTAGTCGGCTCCCTGCTGGAGGTGGACACGCTTGCGGATGCCCGCCGTGTCGATGAACTTCCAGGTGACGCCGCCGAGTTCGATCAGCTCGTCGACCGGGTCACGGGTGGTGCCCGCGATCTCGTTGACGACGACGCGCTCCTGGCCCGCCACCTTGTTCAGCAGCGAGGACTTGCCGACGTTCGGGCGGCCGATGAGGGCGATGCGGCGCGGGCCGCCGACCCCGGCGCCGAAGGTCTGCGCGGGCGCCTCGGGCAGCGCCTCCAGGACGGCGTCCAGCATGTCGCCGGTGCCGCGGCCGTGCAGCGAGGAGACGGGGTGCGGCTCGCCGAGACCGAGGGCCCACAGGGAGGTGGCGTCGGCCTCGCCGCTCGGCCCGTCGACCTTGTTGGCGCACAGGACGACGGGCTTGCCGGCCTTGCGCAGCAGCCGGACGACCGCCTCGTCGGTGTCGGTCGCGCCGACCTTGGCGTCGACGACGAAGACGACCGCGTCGGCCGCCTCGATCGCGTACTCGGCCTGCGCGGCCACGGAGGCGTCGATACCGAGGACGTCCTGCTCCCAGCCGCCGGTGTCGACGACCTTGAAGCGCCGCCCGGCCCATTCGGCCTCGTAGGTGACGCGGTCACGGGTGACGCCGGGCTTGTCCTCGACGACGGCCTCGCGGCGCCCGATGATGCGGTTGACGAGCGTCGACTTGCCGACGTTCGGCCGCCCCACGACGGCGAGCACGGGCAGCGGCCCGTGCCCCGCCTCGTCGAGCGCGCCCTCGATCTCCTCGGGGTCGAAGCCCTCCACCGCGGCGAGCTCCATGAACTCCGCGTACTCGGCATCGCCAAGCTCTCCGTGCTCGTACTCTCCCGAGCTCTCGGAGGGAATGTGGTCGTTCATGAAGTCCGTACCTCGTTCATCGTGGTGATCGGTGGAACCTCCCGGTATCGGGTGATCCACTACTGAAACCGCTCAAGTACTCAAGTGTCGCTCAGCGCTCAGCGGGACGCCCGGCGTTTTCCTGCCGCCCGGTGAGCCGTCTGGCGTTCTCCAGGTGCGCGGTGAGCTGCTTCTGGATGCGTACGGTCGCCTCGTCCAGCGCCGCGCGCGTACGCCGCCCGGTGCCGTCGCCCGCCTCGAACGGGTCACCGAAGACCACGTCGACGCGGCTGCGCAGCGGAGGCAGCCCCTTTATCAGCCGGCCGCGCCGGTCGGTGCTTCCCAGGACGGCCACGGGTACCACCTTCGCACCGCTGCGGACGGCGAAGTAGGCGAGCCCGGAACGCAGCGAGGCGAAGTCGCCCTCGCCGCGGCTGCCCTCGGGGAAGATCCCGAGGACCCCGCCCCTGGCCAGCACGCCGAGGGCCTGGGTGATCGCCGCCCGGTCGGCGGTCGAGCGGTCGACCTCCAGCTGGCCGGTGGCGCGCATGAAGGTGGCGAGCGGGCCGATGAACGCCTCCTTCTTGACCAGGAAGTGCGACGCCCTGGGGGCCACGCCGATGACCATCGGGCCGTCGATGTTGTGCGAGTGGTTGACGGCGAGGATCACCGGGCCGGTCGCGGGGACCTTCCAGGCGCCCAGGACGCGCGGCTTCCACAGCCCGTACATCAGGCCGACACCGATGCGCCGCCCGACCTCGGCACCCCGCTCGGTGGGCATCTCAGCCGCCTTCGGCACCTTCGACGGCTTGGCCGGAGCGCTCACTTCGCGTCCCGCTTCTCCTCGACGAGGGTGACGACGCACTCGATGACCTGCTGCAGGGTCAGCTCGGAGGTGTCGACCTCCACCGCGTCGTCCGCCTTGGCGAGCGGCGAGGTCTTACGGCTGGAGTCGGCCGCGTCCCGCTTCAGCAGCGCCTCACGGGTGGCGTTGACGTCGGCCCCCTTCAGCTCACCGCTGCGGCGGGCGGCACGCGCCTCCGGGGAGGCGGTGAGGAAGATCTTCAGGTCGGCGTCGGGCAGCACGGTCGTCCCGATGTCACGCCCCTCGACGACGATCCCCTTCTCGGCGGACGCGGCGATGGAACGCTGCAACTCGGTGATCCGGGCACGCACCTCCGGAACGGCGCTCACCGCGCTGACCTTGGAGGTGACCTCCTGGGTGCGGATCGGGCCGCCGACGTCGGTGCCGTCGACGGTGATCGTCGGGTTCTCCGGGTCCGTGCCGGAGACGATCTCGGCCTTGCCGGCCGCGTCGGCGATCGCGGCGGGGTCCGTGATGT
Source organism: Streptomyces sp. NBC_01451 (assembly GCF_036227485.1). NCBI lineage: Bacteria > Bacillati > Actinomycetota > Actinomycetes > Kitasatosporales > Streptomycetaceae > Streptomyces > Streptomyces sp. NBC_01451. Next base: position 7,769,036 of record NZ_CP109479.1, on the reverse strand, counting down.
CGATCCCGTTCGTCACCATCCACCAGGTGATCGCCCGGTACTGAGCCCCGGTGTCCAGGTAGCTCAGCCCGAGCTGCGCGGCAACAGCCTTCGACGTGCTCGACTTGCCTGTGCCGGAGGGCCCGTCAATGGCGACAATCACTGCGGCGCGATCCACTGTGGAGGCACCTTCCTGGTCCGGGGTGGTGGGGCGGGGGGCACTGGGTGCCCCGGACAAGGTTACTGGGTGCGAGTCACTCGTCCGGCCGCACACCATCAGCCCGTCCTGCGTTTGAGGACGAGGCCCCCTCAGCGCCGAAGCGGGCGTCTGGGGGCGGCAGCCCCCCGTCGAGGACCACACCGGCACCGCTCCCCTACTGCCGAATCGCCCAGCCCCGCTCCCGCAGCGAAGCCGAAAGCACCGGCGCGGCCTTCGGCTCCACCATCAACTGCACAAGCCCCGCCTGCTGCCCGGTGGCGTGCTCGATGCGCACATCCTCGATATTGACGCCCGCCCGCCCCGCGTCGGCGAAGATCCGGGCCAGCTGCCCGGGCTGGTCGTCGATGAGAACCGCCACGACCTCGTAGACCAGCGGAGCGGACCCGTGCTTGCCGGGCACCCGGACCTGGCCGGCGTTTCCGCGCCGCAGGACGTCCTCGACCCCGGAGACCCCTTCGCGGCGCTTCGCCTCGTCGGAGGACTGGAGGGACCGCAGCGCCTGAACCGTCTCCCCCAGGTCGGCGGCGACGTCCGTGAGGAGGTCGGCGACCGGCCCCGGGTTGGCGGAGAGGATGTCGATCCACATGCCGGGGTCGGACGCGGCGATCCGGGTCACGTCCCGGATGCCCTGCCCGCACAGCCGTACGGCCGCCTCCTCCGCGTTCTCCAGCCGCGCGGCGACGATGCTGGAGACCAGGTGGGGCATGTGGGAGACGAGGGCCACGGCACGGTCGTGGGCGTCCGCGTCCATGACGACGGGGACCGCGCGGCAGTGCGAGACCAGTTCGAGGGCGAGGTTCAGGACCTCGGTGTCCGTGTCGCGGGTCGGTGTCAGCACCCAGGGGCGGCCCTCGAAGAGGTCGCCGGTCGCGGCCAGCGGGCCGGACTTCTCGCGGCCGGACATGGGGTGCGAGCCGATGTACGACGCCAGGTCGAGGCCCAGGGCCTCCAGCTCGCGGCGCGGGCCGCCCTTGACGCTGGCCACGTCGAGGTAGCCGCGCGCGACACCCCGGCGCATCGCGTCGGCGAGGGCACCGGCCACGTGCGCGGGCGGCGCCGCGATGATCGCGAGGTCGACCGGCCCCTCCGGCGCCTCGTCCGTACCGGCGCCCAGCGCGGACGCCGTACGGGCCTGCTCGGGGTCGTGGTCGGCGAGGTGGACGACGACGCCGCGCGAGACGAGGGCGAGCGCGGCGGACGTACCGATGAGGCCCGTGCCGATGACGAGTGCGGTTCTCACTGGGCGATGTCCTTGCGCAGGGCCCCCGCGGCACCGAGGTAGACGTGCGCGATGTCCGCGCGGGGCAGGTCCGACTCGATGTGCGCGAGGATCCGGACCACCCGTGGCATCGCGCCCTCGATGTCCAGCTCCTGGGCGCAGATCAGTGGTACGTCGACGATGCCGAGCTTGCGGGCCGCGGCGGCCGGGAAGTCGCTGTGCAGGTCGGGGGTGGCCGTGAACCAGACGCTGATCAGGTCGTCCGCGGTGAGGCTGTTGCGTTCCAGGACCGCGGTGAGCAGCTCGCTGACCCGCTCGTCCATGTGTCCGGCCTCGTCCCGATCCAGTTGGACGGCGCCCCGGACCGCTCGTACCGCCACGGTGATGCTCCTCGCTGATGTACGTGTGCGGAGCCCATCCACGTGTTCGGATCCACCCGGATCCGCGGATCGGCTCTTGATCCGTCCAGCCTAGTCAGCCCGTGCGGAACGGACGCGCGGCGCCCGCCCGCTGAGACGCGCCGCACGACTCGGACCCGCTTCGGACCCGGCCTTGTCAATGTCACCCGATTCGCCCCAATCCGCGAGTTGGAGCGCGAACACGCCCATGCGCTCTGGACGCGGGGGCGCGGGTCCGCTCTGATAGCAGGAAACTCGCCTCGGGGGAGGCCCGATGAAACGCACCGGACCGCTTTTCACACTGCTCGCGGGACTGTTGTTGGCCCTGTTCATGCTGTCGCTCAACGCGACGACCGGGACGAAGCCGGCGTCGACGTCCCGGGCCGATTCACCCGCCGACAAGGTGTCACCGTCATCGGCGCCCACCGGTTCGAAGGCCTCTCCGTCTCCTTCCCGGCCCGCGACCCCGTCGGCGTCGCCCACCAAGGCTCCCGCACCGAACGCCGACTACGCGGGCCGTACGGACGACGACTCCTCCGCGGTGTCGGTCTCACTGCGCGACGGCAGGGCGATCGCGTACTTCTGCGACGGCCGCGACAAGGAGTCGTGGCTGAAGGGCGATGTCGAGGCCGACGGTTCCATGAAACTCACCGGCGACGGCGGCTCCGTACTGAACGGCACCCTCAAGGGCAGGAGCATCCGCGGCACCGTCGACATCGAGGGCGGGCACTACGCCTTCACCGCGGACAAGGCGGTCAAGCCGTCCGGGCTCTACCGGGCGACCGCGACCGTGCGGAACGCCAAGGTCGACGGCGGCTGGATCGTGCTGTCCACAGGGGAGCAGGTCGGCATCCTCAAGCGTGACGGCAAGCCCTCCCCCGCGCCCCGGATCGACCCGGAGACCGGCGCCGTGACGATCGACGGCCAGCGGCTGACCGCCCGCCCGGTCACACCCTGACAGCCCACTCATCGCAGGGAGCCGAACATGACCGTGGACCCGAACGCCGCAACCCAGAGCTTCCCTCCGCGTCCGCCGGCCCCCAGTGCCCCTAGCGCGGCCCGCTACCTCGTCCCGGCGCTCGTCGCCGCCGCCGTGGCGGTGGGCCTGGGGGCGTACGGCAAGGTCCACGACCCGGAGGGCACCGCCTTCAACCTGGCCGGGTTCAGCAGCACGAGCGCCGTGAAGTCCTGGCTCGCGACGACGGCGTTCGCCTTCGCGCTCGTCCAGGTCGTGTCGGCGCTGATGGTGTACGGGAAGCTGCCGGGCCCCGGCTGGTCGGCGACCCTGCACCGCTGGTCGGGACGGATCGCGTTCCTGGTGGCGGTTCCGGTCGCGGTGCACTGTCTGTACGCTTTCGGATATCAAACATACGATTCCCGCGTGATGTGGCATTCCCTCCTGGGATGCTTTTTCTTCGGCGTTTTCAGTGCAAAGATGCTGCTGCTCCGCTGGGACCGGCTGCCCGGCTGGCTGCTGCCCGTCATCGGCGGACTGGTCTTCACCGCCCTGACGATCCTCTGGCTCACTTCCGCCCTCTGGTTCTTCCGCAACTTCGGAGTGACGACATGACGCAAGGCCCGACGCGACGCACGATCCTCCTCGCGACGGGCGCGGCGGCGCTCACGGCGGGATGCAGCGAGTACGGCAACGAATCCGCGTCCCCGTCGGCCTCCGCCGGCTCTCCGGGCCAGGAGCTGGCCACCACGGCCGACATCCCGGTGGGCGGCGGCAAGATCTTCAAGGACGAGCAGGTCGTGGTGACACAGCCCAAGGAGGGCGAGTTCAAGGCCTTCACGTCGATCTGCACGCACCAGCAGTGCCCCGTGGCCAACGTCAAGGGCGGCACCATCAACTGCACCTGCCACGGCAGCAAGTTCAACATCACGGACGGTTCGGTGGCCAACCCGCCGGCGACGCAGCCGCTGGCCGAGAAGAAGATCACGGTGGCGGGAAATTCGATCCGCCTGGCGTGAGGTTCCCACGTAGTCTCCCGGAATGCGCCCGCATACCGACTCCGAGGGCTCCAAAGACTCCAGGGACTCCAGGGACACCGAAGGCCCTGAGACCCTGGTGCGCGACCACACCGTCTACGCCTGTGTGATGGGTTCGCGCGCCTTCGGACTGGCGACCGACGGCAGCGACACGGACCGGCGCGGGGTGTTCCTCGCGCCCACTCCCCTGTTCTGGCGCTTCGAGAAGCCGCCCACGCATGTGGAGGGCCCGGCGGAGGAGCAGTTCAGCTGGGAGCTGGAACGCTTCTGCACACTGGCTCTGCGGGCCAACCCGAACATCCTGGAGTGCCTCCACTCCCCTCTCGTGGAGTACGCCGACGACACGGGGCGCGAACTCCTCGCCCTGCGCGGGGCGTTCCTCTCCCGCCAGGCGCACGGGACGTTCGCGCGCTACGCGCTCGGCCAGCACAAGAAGCTGGAGGCCGACGTGCGCGTCCACGGCGCCCCTCGCTGGAAGCACGCGATGCACTTGCTGCGCCTCCTGATGAGCTGCCGCGACCTGCTGCGCACGGGCACGCTGACGATCGACGTCGGCGACGAGCGCGGCCCGCTGCTGGCGGTGAAGCGGGGCGAGGTGCCGTGGCCGGAGGTCGCGTCCCGGATGATCCGCCTCGCGGCGGAGGCCGAGGACGCGTCCCACCGCAGCCCGCTCCCCGAGGAGCCCGACCGCCGACGCGTCGAGGACTTCCTCGTCCGCGCCCGCCGCGCCTCAGCCCGCCAGGCGGACCCGTACGACGAAGTCGTGCAGGGCGTCCTGCACGGCGGGAGCATCCGGCAGCCCTGAGGCGGCCTGCGCCTCGTCCAGCACCCGGTGCAGCCGCTCCACATCGTCCGCCACACGCGCGTGGTCGACACCGGCCGGCCCGTGCTCCCGCTCCGCCTTGGCCGCGACCAGTTCCGGCAGATACGCCGGGGCCTCGCCGATCTCCCCGACCAGCGTGGGCAGATGGGCCTGCACCTCGCCGCCGCGCATCAGCTGAACGCCGGTGAGCAGCGCACGGAACGTGTAGAGCAGCGGCTTGAGTTCACCGCTCCTCTCGAAGAGCCGCCACTGAGTGACCGCGAAGCCCCGGTAGTGGTGGGCGTGGTGACCGGTGAGAACCCCGGGGGCGAGCGCGGCGAGTTCGCGATGGGTGTCGCTGGTGTGCACGACCAGCGGGGACAGCAACTGCTCCAGCACATAGCCGTTGCGGCGCAGCATCAGCCGTACGAACTTGCGCAGGTCGTGGGTGACGAGGTCCAGCTCGACACCGTCCCGCACCCACATCCGCGACCGGGTCTCGGCCGGCTCCCGGAGCCCGACCAGGTCGGCGGCCGGCAGCAGATGGACGCCCCGGAGGTCCACGTCCGAGTCGCGGGACGGGAAGCCGTAGAGGTGGGCGCCCGACACGGTGGCGAACAGCACCGGGTCGGGCTGCTCGGCGACCACGGACGCCAGATCGAGATCGGGGAGGTCCGCGAGGCCCGGCGCGTCATTCATCCGTCAAGCGTCCCAGAGCGCGCCCAGCGTCTGAAGGTCACCCCCGTACTCGATGCGGTCCGCCCAGCGGGTCGGCCAGGCGTCGGTGCCGTGGTGGGCGCCGGCGAAGGCTCCGGTCAGACAGGCGATCGAGTCCGAGTCGCCCGAGGTGCAGGCGGCCCGACGCAGGGCCGTGAGGGGCTCGTCGGGGAAGAGCAGGAAGCACAGCAGGCCGGTCGCCAGGGCCTCTTCGGCCGTCCAGCCGGCGCCGGTGGCGAGGCAGGGGTCGTCCTCGGGCGAGGCGGTGCGGACGGCGAGCCGGAGCCGGTCCAGGATCGCCAGGCACTCGTCCCAGCCGCGGGCGATGAAGTGCTCGGGGCTCGGATCGTGGCCGTGCGTCCACAGGTCGCCCAGCCAGCGGTGGTGGTAGCGGCTACGGCTCTCGTGCGCGTATGCACGGAGCAGGGTCACCAGTTCGACCGGCTCGGCACCCTGGGCGAGCAGCCGTACGGCGTGTGCGGTGAGGTCGGACGCGGCCAGGGCCGTCGGATGGCCGTGGGTGAACGCCGCCTGCAACTGGGCGGCTCCGGCGCGCTGTTCGTCGCTCAGGCCCGGGACGAGGCCCACAGGCGCCACCCGCATGTTCGCCCCACAGCCCTTGGAGTCGATCTGGCTGGCCTCCTGCCAGGGCAGCCGCTCGTTCTTGAGCAGGTTGCAGGCGACCATGCAGGTGTGGCCGGGTGCCCGGTTGTTGTCCGGTGACTGGAACCAGTTGACGAACTCCTCGCGCACCGGCCGTTCCATCCGCAGCGGAGCGAGCAGCCCCCGGTCCGTCGCCGTACGCAACCCGTGCGCGAGCGCCAGCGTCATCTGGGTGTCGTCGGTGACGATCGCTGGCGTGGGCAGCTCCATGTGCCGCCAGGGACCGTACGCGGCGAGGATCGACGGGATGTCCTTGAACTCGGTCGGGAAGCCCAGGGCGTCGCCGAGCGCGAGCCCGATCAACGCCCCACTGGCGGCGCGCTTCCTGACGGTCGTGGTGGTCATGCGGGGCGTCCTTCCGGTGACGACGGAGACGATGACGAACGAGAGGGTGCCGAAGGAGAGGGCGAGGGCGAGGAGCGGGGTGAGGCGGGCGACACCGCCGTGGTCGGGCGCAGCAGCGGCGGGTGCAGGGTGTCCGCGGTGCCCGCGCGGTACAGCGCGGCCGGTTTGCCCCGGCCGCCGGTGAGACGCGCGGCGCCCGGTACCGGTTCGACGAAGCCCGGGGTGGCGAGCACCTTGCGGCGGAAGTTGGGCGGGTCGAGCGCGGTGCCCCACACGGTCTCGTAGACCTGTCGCAGCTCGCCGAGGGTGAACTCGGGCGGGCAGAAGGCGGTCGCGATGCAGGAGTACTCCAGCTTGGCGCCGACCCGGTCGTGGGCGTCGGCCAGGATGCGGTCGTGGTCGAAGGCGAGCGGCCCGAGCGCGTTGTACCGCAGCCACTGGGCCTGTGCCGCGTCCCCGCCGCCGTGCGGTTCGGGCGCGTGCGGCAGCAGGGCGGCGAAGGCGACGGAAACGACCCGCATTCTCGGGTCGCGGTCGGGTTCGCTGTAGGTGCGCAGCTGCTCCAGGCGCAGCCCGGAGGCGTCCGACAGGCCGGTCTCCTCGGCGAGTTCACGCCGGGCCGCGTTCTCCGCGGACTCGTCGGGCAGGACGAAACCTCCGGGCAGTGCCCAGCGGCCGGCGTACGGCTCGTGGCCGCGCTCGACGAGCAGCACGTGCAGCGCGCCCGCGCGCAGGGTCAGGACGGCCAGATCGACGGTGACGGCGAACGGTTCGAAGGCGTACTTGTCGTACCCCTCGGGAGCCCGGCCCCGCGCCGTTCCGTTCACAGGTGCGGTCATGCCCGCCCACCCCCTTCACGGCCACTCTTTATGGTCACCATGACCAATAGTCATACCGACTATAAAGAGCCCGGCCGGGCCGCACAACCCTTCTTGACGACTCCCCTACGCAAAAAGCCCCTCAGTGACCCCTCAAGCGCCCGGGAGGGCCATGAGGCCCCGGGGGGCACCCGATGCCCTCCAGGGCGGCCAGGAGCGCTTCAGTGACCTTTCTGGGGACACAAAAGCGGCCGGCCCCGGAAAGATCCGGGACCGGCCGCCGACGACAGCACTCGGCGCGGGCGCTGAACGCGCCGCGCGTCTACAGATCGACTTCCTGCATCAGCATGCCGACCTCGGTGTTGGACAGGCGGCGCAGCCAGCCCGACTTCTGGTCGCCCAGGGTGATCGGACCGAAGGAGACGCGCACCAGCTTGTCGACCGGGAAGCCGGCCTCCGCGAGCATGCGGCGCACGATGTGCTTGCGGCCCTCGTGGAGGGTGACCTCCACGAGGTAGTTCTTGCCGGTCTGCTCGACAACCCGGAAGTGGTCCGCACGGGCGTACCCGTCCTCCAGCTGGATGCCGTCCTTGAGCCGCTTGCCCAGGTCGCGCGGGATCGGGCCCACGATGTGCGCGAGATAGACCTTCTTCACGCCGTACTTGGGGTGGGTCAGCCGGTGCGCCAGCTCACCGTGGTTGGTGAGCAGGATGACACCCTCGGTCTCGGTGTCGAGCCGGCCGACGTGGAAGAGCCGCGTCTCGCGGTTCGTCACGTAGTCGCCGAGGCACTGCCGGCCCTCGTTGTCCTCCATCGTGGAGACGACGCCCGCGGGCTTGTTCAGCGAGAAGAACTGGTACGACTGTGTGGCCACCGTCAGCCCGTCGACCTTGATCTCGTCGTGCTCGGGGTCGACGCGCAGCCCCTGCTCCACCACGATCTCGCCGTTGACCTCGACGCGCGACTGCTCGATCAGCTCCTCGCAGGCCCGCCGCGAGCCGTAGCCCGCGCGCGCCAGGATCTTCTGGAGCCGCTCGCCCTCCTGCTCGGCACCGGGGAACGTCTTGGGCAGCTTGACGTCCTTCTTGTCGGCGTACCGCTCCCGGTTGCGCTCCTCGGCCCGCGCGTCGTACTCACGGGAGGTCGCCGGGACCCAGCGTCCCCGGCCGGTGCTGTTCTGGCCCTGCCTGGGCCCGCCCTTGGCACCGCCGCGCGCGGAGGCACCGCGCCCGGACTTCGGACCGTCCGGAGTCGCGGCCGGCCCCACGTCGTAGCGGCGCTCCTCGGGACGCGGCTTACTGGGACGGCCCTGGGCCTGGCCCTGACCCTGGCCTGGGCCCTGACCGCGCCCCTGGGCCTGCCCGCGCCCCTGGCCCTGGCTCTGACCACGTCCCTGACCCTGGCCGCGCCCCTGGCCCTGGCCGCGCCTGTCGCCCCCGCCGCTGCCGGCGCCGCGAGAGTTACCGCGCCCGCCACCGCTCTTGCCGCCACCGCTACCGCTGCCGCTACTGCTTCGCATCAAAATTCCGTCTGGTCGTCTGCGTCGTCTGCACCCGGAGCATCGGGAGCATCCGGATCGAACGACGGAACACCTTCCTGCGTCTCGGCCTCGATCGCGTCCGCCTCCGGAAGGAAGGGTGCGAGCTCCGGGAGTTCGTCCAGGCCTCGCAGGCCCATCCGCTCCAGGAAGTAGTTCGTCGTCGTGTACAGGATCGCACCTGTTTCGGGTTCCGTGCCCGCCTCCTGGACCAGACCGCGCTGCAACAGGGTCCGCATGACCCCGTCACAGTTGACTCCGCGGACGGCCGAGACCCGGCTGCGGCTGACCGGCTGCCGGTACGCGACGACCGCCAGCGTCTCCAGCGCCGCCTGGGTGAGCCGGGCCTGCTGCCCGTCCAGCACGAAGCCCTCGACGGCCGCCGCGTACTCGGGCCGGGAGTAGAAACGCCAGCCGCCGGCGATCAGCCGCAGCTCGAAACCCCGCCCCTGGACGGTGTACTCGTCGGCCAGCGCGCGCAGGGCGTCCGCGATCTGCCGCCGGGGCCGCTGGAGTATCTTCGCGAGGTGTTCCTCGGTCGCGGGTTCGTCCACGACCATGAGGACGGCCTCCAGAGCGGGCCTGAGATCGAGATCGGCGACGGTCCGCAGCCCGTCCGTCACCTCGGCTGTCTCCTCGCTCACGCCTTCTTCTCCTCCTTCGCCGGCTCCGGCGGCCGGTCGAACTCGTCGGTGACCGTCGGCTCCCGATCACCCTCCCCGCCCGTCCAGCGCACCACCAGCTCCCCGAGGGCGGTCTCCTGGTCCAGGGTGACGGCCTTCTCCCGGTAGAGCTCCAGCAGGGCCAGGAAGCGCGCGACGACGGTAAGCGTGTCGTCGGTGTCCTCGACGAGGTCCTGGAAGGTGGCCAGGCCCAGCACCCGCAGCCGCGCGACCACGATCTGGGCCTGCTCCTGCACGCTCACCAGGGGCGCGTGGATGTGGTCGACGTACACCTGCGGCCTCGGCCTGGGCTGCATCGCCTTCACGGCGAGCTTCGCGAACCCCTCCGCCCCGATCCTGATGACGACCTCGGGCAGCAGTTCGGCGTGGTGCGGTTCCAGTCCGACGGTACGGGGATAGCGGCGGGCCTCGTCGTCGAGACGGCGGCTGAAGATGTCGGCGACCTGTTTGTACGCCCGGTACTGGAGCAGCCGCGCGAACAGCAGGTCACGCGCCTCAAGGAGGGCCAGGTCGGCCTCGTCCTCGACCTCGGCGGCGGGCAGCAGCCGAGCGGCTTTGAGGTCCAGCAGGGTCGCCGCGACGACCAGGAACTCGGTCGTCTGGTCGAGATCCCAGTCCGGCCCCATCGCCCGGATGTGCACCATGAACTCGTCGGTCACCTTGGAGAGGGCGACCTCGGTGACGTCGAGCTTGTGCTTGGAGATCAGCTGGAGGAGGAGATCGAAGGGCCCCTCGAAGTTGGCGAGCCGGACCTTGAAGATCCCGTCGTCGGCTTCGTCGTCGTCGGATTCGCCGTCATCGGGTTCGTCCGCCGCGGCGGGCTCGACAGCCTCGGCAGGCTGTTCCGGCGCGGATTCCGGCTCCGCCGGTGGAACCGGGGCCTCCGGTACTTCCCCGGCCCCGGCGACAACGCCCGCCGGCTCCTCGCCCGAAACCGGCGGCGCGCTCCCCGGACCCCGCCCCAGCACACGCCGACGACCGGCGGAGCCGGGGCCTGGGGCAGGGGCGTCGTTCGAGGTCATGGCCCAGGCAGGCTACCGCTAGCGCCCGCGCAACCGTCGTACGAGGATGCTCGCGTCGCCGCGGGACTCCAGATCCGCGAGGACCACCGCGACGGCCTCGCGCACGATCCGCCCGCGGTCGACCGCGAGCCCGTGTTCGCCCCGCAGCACGAGACGCGCGTGCTCCAGGTCCATCAGCTCCTCGGCGGAGACGTACACCGTGATCTTCTCGTCGTGCCGCTCGCGCCCGCTGGGCCGCCGCGAGGGGGCCCGTCCGCGCTTGCGGGACGCCGAGACCGACTGCGGTGACGGCCCCTGCTGCCCGGAGGCAGAACCTTCCTGCTCGCCCTGGCGACGCATCGGGCGCTCCGCGGTGGCACCCCGGCTGCGCGACTCCCCGGCGTCGGCGGAGTCCGTGCCGGCGGCGACATGCTCGTCGCCGGCGCCGTCACCGCCCTGGACGGGCACCGAGTGCGGCGCGTCCTCCGCGGCGGACCCGTCGCTCTCCCCGGCGGGGGCGGGCACCCGGGCCTCACCGTTGGTCTGGCGCCTGGGACTGGACGACTGGAGCGCCATGCCCCCGGTGGTGCGGAACAGCTCGTCGGCCCCCGGCAGACTCACTCGGCGTGACACCGGGCGAGCACCTCCCTGGCGAGCTGGCGATAGGCGGCGGCGCCGACGGAGTTCGAGGCGTACGTGGTGATCGGCTCGCCGGCGACCGTGGTCTCCGGGAAGCGGACCGTGCGCCCGATGACCGTGTGGTAGACGTGCTCGTCGAAGGCCTCGACGACCCGTGCGAGCACCTCACGGCTGTGCACCGTGCGCGAGTCGTACATCGTGGCCAGGATCCCGTCGAGCTCCAGCTCCGGGTTCAGCCGCTCCTGGACCTTCTCGATGGTCTCCGTCAGCAGCGCGACACCGCGCAGCGCGAAGAACTCGCACTCCAGAGGCACTATCACCTTGTGGGCCGCCGTCAGGGCGTTCACGGTGAGCAGGCCGAGCGAGGGCTGGCAGTCGATCACGATGTAGTCGTAGTCGGCCATGAGCGGCTTCAGGGCGCGCTGGAGCGTCGACTCGCGCGCGACCTCCGACACCAGCTGCACCTCGGCCGCGGACAGGTCGATGTTGCTCGGCAGCAGGTCCATGTTCGGGACCGCCGTCTTGAGCAGGACCTCGTCCGCGGACATCCCCCGCTCCATGAGCAGGTTGTAGACCGTCAGGTCGAGTTCCATCGGGTTCACGCCGAGGCCCACGGAGAGAGCACCCTGCGGGTCGAAGTCGACCAGCAGGACCCTGCGTCCGTACTCCGCGAGCGCGGCACCCAGGTTGATGGTCGACGTCGTCTTGCCGACGCCGCCCTTCTGGTTGCACATCGCGACGATCGTCGCGGGTCCGTGACTGGTCAGCGGACCCGGGATCGGGAAGTACGGCAGCGGGCGTCCGGTGGGACCGATGCGCTCGCGGCGCTGACGGGCCGCGTCGGGCGCGAGCGTGGCCGCGTACTCCGGATCGGGCTCGTACTCGGCGTCGGGGTCGTAGAAGTGCCCGTCGGGCAGTTCGTCGTAGTCGGCGAAGTGGTTGTGGACCCCGCCACTACCGTCGCCGGCCATGGCGTTCACGTGATGGCCATCCATGCTCATGTGTCCTGGCTGGGTCACCCCGGACGTCTGGTGACCCTGATGGGCTGCGAAGGTGCGGACCGCGACGGAGCCGACCGCCGCGAGCCCTACGGGGCCCGATTCCCGCGCCGGCATTCCTGGTTGACCACCCCCGGGAGTAAATGTCGACTCATTCACAAGTCGTCTTACCTCCTTGGTGACCAGGAAACTTCTCGATAGGTCAGCGTGGCACCATGCCGACGGTTGGCGACTCTATGGCGTGTCGGCCGTTCGCAGCAACACAATCCGCCGGACCCGGCCCGATGTGTCGGCAATGAAACATCCCTCTGTCAAGGGCGTACGGCCGTCGCACGGCAGGGTTCACCGGTGCGCGAATCGGTTGAAGCGTTACGTTCGAGGCGAGTTGAACGAGTTTCGCAAAGTGACCATACACACATCCGGCCGGACCCTGTCCGACAAGGTCCGGCGGGGTGCGGGGCGTTGACGATCCCTGTTGACGTATCGCCTTTTACCCGCTGATGACTTGGTCGTTTAGTCGACCGGGAGCACCTGCGAAGCAGCCAGGAAGGTCAGCCGAGCAGTGCATCCAACTCCACGTGCTCCAGGCCGTGCGCCTCCGCGACCTCGCGGTAGACGACCTTGCCGTCGTGGGTGTTGAGACCCCGGGCGAGCGCGGGATCACGGCGCAGGGCCGCCACCCAGCCGCGGTTCGCGAGTTCCACGATGTACGGCAGCGTGGCGTTGGTGAGCGCGTAGGTCGACGTGTTGGGCACCGCGCCGGGCATGTTGGCGACGCAGTAGAAGACCGATCCGTGGACCGGGAAGGTCGGTTCGGCGTGGGTCGTGGGGCGTGAGTCCTCGAAGCAGCCGCCCTGGTCGATCGCGATGTCGACGAGAACGCTCCCCGGCTTCATCCGCGACACCAGTTCGTTGGTGACCAGCTTCGGGGCCTTGGCGCCGGGGATGAGCACCGCGCCGATGACGAGGTCGGCGTCCAGGACGGCCTTCTCCAGCTCGAAGGAGTTGGACATGATCGCCCGGACCTTGGTGCCGAAGACCTTGTCGGCCTCGCGCAGTTTGTTGATGTCGCGGTCGAGCAACGTGACGTGGAAGCCCATGCCGACGGCGATCTGCGTGGCGTTCCAGCCGGAGACGCCGCCGCCGATGACGACGGCCCGCGCGGGCTGCGTACCGGGGACGCCGCCGGGGAGCACGCCGCGTCCGCCGACCGAGCGCATCAGGTGGTAGGCGCCGACCTGCGGGGCCAGCCGGCCGGCGACCTCCGACATCGGGGCGAGCAGCGGCAGGGCGCGACCGGGCAGCTCGACGGTCTCGTAGGCGATCGCCGTGGTGCCGGACCCGACGAGGGCGTCGGTGCACTCCTTGGACGCGGCCAGGTGCAGGTAGGTGAAGAGCGTCTGGTCCTTGCGGAGGCGGTGGTACTCCTCGGCGATGGGCTCCTTGACCTTCAGCAGCAGGTCGGCGGCGGCCCACACCTCGTCGGCCGTCGCGAGGATGCACGCGCCGGCGGCCACGAACTCGTCGTCCGTGATCGAGGAGCCGACGCCGGCGTTCCGCTCGATGACGACCTGGTGGCCGTGGCGCACCAGCTCGTGCACACCGGCGGGGGTGATGGCGACGCGGAACTCGTTGTTCTTGACCTCGCGGGGGATGCCGACCTTCACGTCGATCACGGTCCTTGGCTCAGAGGATGCGGGGGCATAGCAATACATACCCGGACGTGCGGGGGCACACCAGGAGACCGCAGGAGAAGGCGCGGTAGAGCCAGTCTAATGAAGGTGTTCTCGGTGTCTAGCCTTTCAATGCATCAATCTTCGACTGATGTACTACGGATTTCGTAGGCGTTAGCGTCGTGTTCCAGGTCGGGATCACCTTCGGGGCGGTCCGGCCCGCCCTCCCGGGGGTCCGGATCGTCGCTCAGCAGCCGCTCGGCGGCGGCCCGGTGCAGCCCGGCCGCCACCGGATCGCCGAGGTGCTCCAGCGTGTCGGCCGACCGAAGCTGGAGCGCCGCCTGGAGCCGTACGTCGTCGGCGCGGCGCGCCCACTCCAGCGCCTCCTGGCAGGTGCGCAGCGACTCCTCGGGCCGCCCCGCGTACTCCTGGACCCGCGCCAGCTCGCTCAACGCCCGTGCGTGCGCGGCCACATCGCCGTTCTTGCGGTAACCGGCCACCGCGGCCCGCCAGTTGCGCAACGCCTCGCCGTAGCGGCCCGCGTAGGTGTGCGCGGTGGCGATACGCCCGTACAGCCGGGCGGCGTCCTCGCGCTCGTCGCGCGCCAGGCGCTGGGCGAGCGCGCGCCCGTACCAGTCGGCGGCGCGGTCGTAGTCCCCGAGCTCCTGGTGTGCGCCCCCTACGGATTCCATCGCGCGCCCGGTCGCATACGGGTCGTTCGCCTCGCGTCCGGCGTCCAGGGCGGCCCGGTAGCGGGCCAGCGCGTCGTTCGTACGGCCCGTCTGCGCGTCCAGGTCGGCGAGGTTCAGCAGGGCGGCGGCCCGCTCGCGGGGCAGGTTCCGGCGCTCGGCGACATCGAGGACGAGGCGGTGGACGCCGTACAGGTCGGGCGCGGCGGCCTGGGTGCCGATGTGCGCGACCATCGCCTTGACCAGGGCGGACATCAGGCGGCGGGCCAGCGTGTCCAGCTCCCCGTCGGCCACGGCCAGCCGGGCGGCGGCGAGCAGGGCGGGCCGGCGGATGGTGAGCCAGTCGGCCGCCGCCCTCGGGTTCGGGAAGCGCAGCGAGCTGGGTGTGCCGAGGAGCTTCTCGCGGGCCTGCGGGCTGTCGGTCTCGGTGATCGCCCGGCAGGACACCAGCAGCCGTACCGTCCGCTCCAGCATCCGGGCCCGGGCCAGCTGGAGCTCCGCCGGACGGTCCTGGGACTCCGCGAGAGGGCGCAGGAGGGGCAGGAGGCAGCCGGGGACCTCGTACTGCGGCAGCGGCGACTCCACGGCCGTCAGGAGGCCCAGGGCGACGAAGTCGTCCAGGGTGGCGCGGGCGCCGCCGACCGAGCAGCCGGCCAGCGCCGAGGCGGTCTGCGGGTCGACCAGGCCGCCGGGGGCCAGGGCGAGCAGCCGCAGTATCCGGGCGGCCGGGGTGGGCAGCGAGGCGTAGACGAGGCGGAAGACCCGGCTGAGGGCGGTTCCCTCGTCGCTCTCGGCGTGCAGTTGCTTGGCGAGGTCGGAGACGGCCGCCTGGGGCCGGGCCGCGAGCCAGCCGCCGGCCAGCATCAGCGCGGCGGGCTGCCCCTGGCACACCTCGGCGAGGCCCTCGGCGGAGCGCGGGTCCACGGTGACGCGCACCGCCCCGGTGAAGCGCTCCAGCAGTTCCACGGCCGACTTGGTGTCCAGGCCGCCCAGGGTGCACGGGCGGACGTCGGAGATCCCGGTCAGCGGCCCCCCGGACACGGCGACGGCCAGGCAGTCGGGGTTGTCCGGCAGCAGCGCGTCGACCTGCTCGGCGTCGGCCGCGTCGTCGAGCAGGAGCAGCATCCGCCGGTCGGCCAGGGCGTCGCGCAGCGCCTCGGACAACTCGTCCTCGTCGGCGCCGGGCGGGGTGGGCAGCCCCAGGGCGGTCAGCAGCTCGCGGGCGGTGCGTTCGGTCGGCACGCGCGTGCCGTCGGGTTCGGCGAGCCGGGCGCGCAGCACCCCGTCCGGGTAACTGTCCGCGACCTGCCGGGCCAGCTCCTCTGCGAGGGCGCTGCGGCCCGAGCCGGGCTTGCCCGCGATGAGGAGCACGCGCGCGCGGGGCGCCTTCCGGCCCGCGAGGGTGTCGAGTCCGGCGCGCTCGATGTCGGCGCGCAGTTCCTTCAACTCTCTTGTCCTGCCGAGGAACTGACTGTCCGTAGGAACGGGCGGCCGATCGTTTCCGGACACCTTCGTGCCGCCTGTGTCCACCGCCTGATCCGTCACGGGCCACACTCCCGTCCACCTGCACGCGCAAGCCCGCCGGGACTCCGGTTCGGGCGTTTCCAGAGCCTAGTTCACGCTCTGCAACGATCTGCGCGGAGCGCGGCGGGCAGGTCGCCCGATCGGATCAGGCGATGGTCACACCGGACGCGACGGGCGACCCCCGAGGGCGCCTCGGGCCTCCTCGGACCGGCTCAGGCCTCGAAGGGCCGGGCCGGCCAAGACGCCTCTGCGGGGCGCAGTGCGTCGAGTCCGTCGCCCTTCTCGGCCGCCACCAGCGAGAGGACGCCCACGACGAGGCAGTTGTTGTGCAGTTCGCCGGCGAGGACACCCCGGACGAGTTCGTCGACGGGCACGCGCGCGTGCTCCATGTCGGACTCCTCGTCCTCGACCTCGAAGCGCTCCCCCTCGGCCTCGGACAGATTCCGGGCCAGGAAGATCCGTACGGCCTCGTCGCAGCCGCCCGCCGTGGGGTAGACGTCGGTCAGCACCCGCCAGTCCTCGGCCTTGACGTGTGCCTCCTCGTACAGCTCGCGCTGGGCGGCGTGCAGCGGATTCTCGCCAGGTACGTCGAGCAGACCGGCCGGGATCTCCCACATCCGCTGGCGGACGGGGTGGCGGTACTGCCGGATCAGCAGGACCCGGCCTTCGGCGTCGAGGGCGAGGACGCCGACGGAGCCGGGGTGGACCTGGTAGTCGCGGCCCACGACCGAGCCGTCGGGCATGACCACCTCGTCGGTGCGCACGGAGGTCTTGTTGCCCACGAAGGGGGTCTCCGTGGCCCGGATCTCCCACTCCTCCGGAGTGTCCTTGATGGTGGTCATGTCGACTTGTCCTCCCGCATCCCGCGACCCGCCCGTACACAGAGAACCGGCCCAGGGAACCGGCCCCGGGACCGGCACAGAAAACCGGGGCACGCACCCCCAAAGGCGCGCACCCCGGTCACCGTACAGCCCTCGCGCTACTTGCCCGTCTTGCGCTGAACGGCGGCCTTGACGAGGCCGGCGAAGAGCGGGTGGGGGCGGGTGGGGCGGGAGCGCAGCTCCGGGTGCGCCTGCGTGGCCACCAGGTAGGGGTGGACCTCGCGCGGGTACTCGACGTACTCCACCAGCTTGCCGTCCGGGGAGGTGCCGGAGAACTGCAGGCCGGCCTTCTTCTCCAGTTCGGCGCGGTAGCTGTTGTTGACCTCGTAGCGGTGCCTGTGGCGCTCCTCGACGTACTCCTTGCCGTCGTACACGTCGCGCACGATGGAGCCCTCGGCGAGCTTGGCCGGGTACATGCCCAGGCGCATCGTTCCGCCCATGTCGCCGTCGCCCGCGACGATGTCGAGCTGCTCGGCCATCGTGGAGATGACCGGGTGGGCGGTGGCGGCGTCGAACTCGGTGGAGTTGGCGTCCTCGATGCCGGCCAGGTTGCGGGCCGCCTCGATGACGATGCACTGGAGGCCCAGGCACAGCCCCAGCAGCGGGATCTTGTTCTCGCGGGCGTACTGGATCGCGCCGACCTTGCCGGACACGCCGCGGTCGCCGAAGCCGCCCGGGATGCAGATCGCGTCCACGTCCTCCAGCTGCTTCCTGGCGCCCGCGGGGGTCTTGCAGTCGTCCGAGGTGACCCACTTGATCTTCACGCGCGCGTGGTTCGCGAAGCCGCCCGCGCGCAGCGCCTCGGTGACCGAGAGGTAGGCGTCGGGCAGGTCGATGTACTTGCCGACCAGCGCCAGGTTGATCTCGTGGGTGGGGTTGTGGACCCGGTCCAGGAGGTCGTCCCACGTCGTCCAGTCCACGTCCCGGAAGGGCAGGTCCAGCTTGCGGACGACATAGGCGTCCAGGCCCTCGCGGTGCACGGTCTTGGGGATGTCGTAGATCGAACGGGCGTCGGGACAGGCCACCACCGCGGCCTCGTCGACGTCGCACATCAGGGAGATCTTGCGCTTGATCGCGGTGGGGACCTCACGGTCGCACCGCAGCACGATCGCGTCCGGCTGGATACCGATGTTCCGCAGGGCCGCCACGCTGTGCTGGGTCGGCTTGGTCTTCAGCTCGCCGGAGGGGCCGATGTAGGGCAGCAGCGAGATGTGGACGACGAAGACGTTGTCGCGGCCGACCTCGTGGCGGACCTGACGCACCGTCTCCAGGAAGGGCAGCGACTCGATGTCGCCGACCGTGCCGCCGACCTCGGTGATGACGACGTCGACCTCGTCGGTGGCCATGCGGCGGATGCGGTGCTTGATCTCGTTGGTGATGTGCGGGATGACCTGGACGGTGTCGCCCAGGTACTCGCCGCGCCGCTCCTTCGCGATCACCGTCGAGTAGATCTGGCCGGTGGTGACGTTGGCCGAGCCGTCGAGGTCGCGGTCGAGGAAGCGCTCGTAGTGGCCGATGTCCAGGTCGGTCTCGGCGCCGTCGTGAGTGACGAACACCTCACCGTGCTGGAAGGGGTTCATCGTGCCGGGGTCGACGTTGAGGTAGGGGTCGAGCTTCTGCATGACGACCCGCAGTCCGCGCGCCTTGAGAAGCATGCCGAGGCTGGAGGCGGTCAGCCCCTTGCCGAGCGAGGAGGCGACACCCCCGGTGACGAAGATGTGCTTGGTCGTCGTGGCTGAGCTGTTTCGAAAAGCAGCGGGTGTCATGGCCAAGGCGGGGCTCCCGTGGTCGCGGTCTGGGGTGCGGTACGGCCGCCCGGCCCGGAGCTTTCCGGGTTTTCACTGGAGGAGCCGTCGCTGCGGTTCGGGGGTTTCCTGCCCACCGGTCCACGGGCTACCAGGGTATCAGCGACCCGGGGAGATGGCTTCCGGCCACGCTCCGCGCACAGGCGGCCACGCATCCCGTACACGAGTCACCACCACCCTGTCCGGCGCTCACCCGAAACAGTGTCCGCTCACCCGAGCTTCACTCGTTCAGCGGACCCGGGTTGTCCGGAGCGGCACGCGGATCATCTGAGTGCGTCGTATGCTCCTCGGACACTCGCTGCCGAGCCCGGCCGGCAACACGGCACCACCCCAGCCCGTAACCCCGGAACAACGAGCGCTCGTCAGTCCGTTGAGCAAAGATTTGGTGTTTGCTTCATCGCTCAACGACGCTTGAAAACGAACCCTTGACCGCAAGATCGAGACCCCCTTTCTCCTTTTGGGGGCGACGTGGCCGTTCGACTGGAGTTGCACGTGGCCGGGCTCATCGAGGACTACGCACTCATCGGGGACATGCAGACCGCCGCGCTGGTCTGCCGGGACGGCACAGTCGACTGGCTGTGCCTGCCCCGCTTCGACTCCCATGCCGTCTTCGCGGGACTGCTCGGCACCGAGGAGCACGGCTTCTGGCGCCTCGGTCCCGCGCACGCGGCGGACGCCGAACCCCCCGTGGCGGCCCGGCGCCGCTACCGGGGCGACTCGCTGATCCTCGAATCCGAGTGGGACACCCCGCGCGGCACGGTCAGAGTGACCGATTTCATGCCCCCTCGCGACGGCGCCCCGCAGCTGATCCGCATCGTGGAGGGCGTCAGCGGCCGGGTGCCGATGCGCTCGGCCCTGCGCATGCGGTTCTCCTACGGCCGTGTCGTGCCGTGGGTGCACAAGCACGAGGGGCGGACGGTCGCCGTCGCCGGTCCCGACTCCGTGTGGTTCGACACCACCGCCGAGACGTACGGCAAGTCCCTGACGACGTACGCCGACTTCACGGTCGCGCCGGGAGACCGGATCGCGTTCACGATCTCCTGGGAGCCCTCGCACAAGCAGCCGCCCGCGCTGCCCGAGCCGGAGCAGTCCCTCGACGCCACCGAGGAGTTCTGGCGCGAGTGGGTCGAGCAGTGCACGTACCACGGCCCCTACCGGGAGGCCGTCGTCCGCTCGCTCATCACGCTGAAGGCTCTGACGTACGCGCCGACCGGCGGCATCGTCGCCGCGCCCACCACCTCCCTCCCGGAGGACATCGGCGGCGTACGCAACTGGGACTACCGCTACACCTGGCTGCGCGACGCGGCCATCACCCTGTCCTCCCTCCTGCGCACCGGCTACCGCGACGAGGCCCGCGCCTGGCGCGAATGGCTGCTGCGCGCGGTCGCCGGCGACCCGGAGAACCTGCAGATCATGTACGGCATCGCGGGCGAACGGGAGCTGGGCGAGGCCGAGTTGGACTGGCTGCCCGGCTACGAGAACTCGGGCCCCGTCCGGGTCGGCAACGGCGCCGCGCACCAGCTCCAGCTGGACGTGTACGGCGAGGTCACCGAAGCCCTGCACCTGGCCCACATGACGGGTCTGGCCCGCAACGACTACGCCTCCCTGCTCCAGTTGAAGCTGATCCGCTATCTGGAGCAGCACTGGGACGAGCCCGACGAGGGCATCTGGGAGGTGCGCGGTCCGCGCCGGCACTTCGTGCACTCGAAGGTCATGGCCTGGGTCGCGGTGGACCGCACGATCAAGCTCATCGAGTCCGGCGACGCGGACGGCCCGCTGGAGAAGTGGATCGAACTGCGCGACGACATCCACCGGGACGTGTGTGAGAAGGGTTACGACAAGGAGCGCAACACCTTCACGCAGTCGTACGGCTCGAAGGAACTGGACGCCTCCCTGCTGCTGATCCCGCAGATGGGTTTCCTGCCTCCCGACGACAAGCGGGTCATCGGCACCATCGAGGCCATCCAGCGCGAACTGTCCACCGAGGACGGCTTCATCCTGCGCTACCCGACGACCTCGGGCGGCGACGAGAACCTCGACGGTCTGCCGGGCGACGAGGGCGCGTTCCTCGCCTGTTCGTTCTGGATGGCGGACGACCTGGCGATGATCGGCCGGGTCGACGAGGCCCGCAAGCTCTTCGAGAAGCTCCTCGCCCTCCGCAACGACCTGGGCCTGCTGGCCGAGGAGTGGGACCCGCGTCTCAAGCGCCAGGTGGGCAACTTCCCGCAGGCCTTCAGTCACGTCCCGCTCATCGACACGGCACTGAGGCTGACCGCTTCGGGGGCGTACGGCGGCTGAGCTCGTGCGGGACCCAGGTCCCGTGTCCTCTGCCCATGGGCGATGTCCACCGGCGTAGATCACTTCACATCACTACCGGGAGAACCCATGACCGTGAGCAAGAACATCAACAACCCCGTGGGCATGGGCGGTGGCCAGCGCAAGAAGCTGTCCCGCGCGGAACGGCAGAACAACGGTCCGCACCGCAACCTCGACCGCCGGACCGCAGCCGACCAGAAGGCGGAGCTGGTGCGCCTGATGCGCGAGAAGACGGGCGCGGCCGAGGGCGGCGGGCAGGCGGGCGACGACACCGCACAGAGCTGACGTACCGCCGCCGCGGGGCGACACCACGACTCCGGTGGACCTCCCGGCGCGGATCCCACAGCGCGACCGACGGGCCGCGCCCGCCTAGTCTGGTAAGCACATAAATGCCCCTTTTTGGAAGGTGGCGGCCATGGCTTCCCTCTCCACGGCGGGCGCGGCCCTTTCCGCGCTGCGCGAGGATCTGACCGGCGACGTGCTCGCCCCGGGGGACCCGGGATACGACGACGCCCGGATCGTCTTCAACGCCATGATCGACCGGCGTCCGGCGGTGATCGCGCAGTGCGCGGACGAAGCCGACGTGGTCCGCTCCGTGCGCTTCGCCCGCGATCTGGACCTGCCGGTCGCGGTGCGCGGCGGCGGCCACAGCGTGGCGGGCATGGGCGTGAACAACGGCGGTCTGGTGATCGACCTGCGCCGGATGCACGAGGTGACCGTCCATCGGGCGGCTCATTCCGTACGGGTCCAGGGCGGGGCCCTGATGAGCCACCTGGACCGGGCGACCCAGCCGCACGGGCTGGCGACCACCGGCGGCCGGGTCTCCACCACAGGGGTCGGCGGCTTCGTGCTGGGCGGCGGCAGCGGGTGGCTGGAGCGTTCCTGCGGCCTCGCCGTCGACAACCTCATCGGCGTCGACCTGGTGACCGCCGACGGCACCGCGGTGCACGCGAGCGCCGAGCAGAACCCGGAGCTGTTCTGGGCCCTGCACGGCGGCGGCGGAAACTTCGGCGTCGCCACCTCGCTCACCCTGAGGCTGCACGAGCTGCCCGCGTTCTCCATGGCCCTGGTCCTGTACCTGCCGGAGTTCGGCGAGGAGGCGACACGCACCTACCGCGACGTGATCGAGGCGGGTCCGGTCGAGGCGAGCGGCGGAGTCATCTATCTCACCGGCCCGCCCGAGGAGTTCGTACCTCCGCACCTGGTCGGACAGCTGCTGTGCGGCGCTCTGCTGGCGTACGCGGGTCCCGAGGAGGACATGCGCAAGCTCGCCGAACCGCTGCTGGCGCTGCCCCACGAGGCGGAGGTCGTCACCGAGATCCCGTACGCGGACCTTCAGTGCATGCTCGACGACCCGCCCGGCATGCGGAACTACTGGTCGGCGGAGTACCTGACGGGCGCGCCCGACGACTTCGTGGCCGTGTTCTGCGCCGCGGGAAACTCCGTACCGGCGCCGACGGGCACCACACATGTGCTGTTCCCCCTGGGCGGCGCGGTCGCCGACGGCCCGTCCGAGTACCCCGTCCCCTACCGCGACGCCCCGTGGGCCGTGCACCCCTTCGGTATCTGGGAGGACCCGGCGGACGACCAGCGCTGCGTCCAGTGGGTCCACGACGTCCGTACCGGCGTCCGGCCGTGGAGCACCGGCGCGGTCTACCTCAACTTCATCGGCGACGAGGGCGCGGAGCGCGTGATCGCGGGCCTGGGCGCCGAGAACACGCGCCGGCTGGCGTCGGTGAAGCGCCAGTACGACCCGGACAACGTCTTCCGCTTCAACCACAACATCGTTCCGGCGTAGGCGAGCCGCCCGTGCCGCCGATGCGCAGGTCGTCAGCCGTACGCGGGTGCGGGTAGCGTCCGCTGTATGGACAGCCGTACGGACAGCCGTTTCGAGACCCGGGGCGCCGGCATCACCGTGCGGCGGGCGCTGGAGCTGCCCGGGCTGCGCAGCGGGCTGCCGGAGATCCTGGCGGGCGCCGACCGGCTGGGGCGGACCGTGCGCTGGGTGCACGCGGGTGAGGTCCCGCACATCGCCTCGCTGCTCAAGGGCGGCGAGCTGCTCCTGACCACCGGGTACGGACTCGGCACCCGTCCGGCCGAGCAGCGCGCGTTCGTCCGAACCCTCGCCGAGCGGGGCATCGCGGCGCTCGTCGTCGAGCTGGGCCCCCGCTTCACCCGGCTGCCCGCGGCGCTCGTCGAGACGGCCGTCTCGACCGGTCTCCCGCTGGTGCAGCTGCACCGCGAGGTGGCGTTCGTGGCCGTCACCGAGGAGATCCACACCGAGATCGTCAACGGCCACTACGCGCTGCTCCAGCGGGCCGAGGAGGTCCACCGGCGCTGCACGGAGGCCCTGCTGGGCGGCGGCGGCATTCCGCAGGTCCTGGGCATCCTGGCCGACTTCGGCGGCAACCCGGTGTTCCTGGAGACGACGGACGGCCAGCTCCTGTACGCCGCCGGATCCGGCCCCGAGGGCGCCGACCCGCTCCAGGTATGGGAGGGCCTGCGCGCCCAGCACAAGGACGCGCCGCCGCCCGCCGGTTCCGTGCTCGTCGATGTCCCCGGGGGCGGCCCCGGCACCGGCTCGGTCCGCGCACGCCTGGTCCTGCTGCCCGTCCTCGAACCCCTCGCCCCCGTGCACCGCATGGCCGCCGAGCGGGCCGCGGGCATCCTGGCCGTCGTCCTGATGCAGGCCCGCCAGGAGGAGGAGCTGGCGGCGCGTGGCCGCGGCGACTTCCTCACCGACCTCGCCGAGGGCCGTGTCGACGCGGAGGCCGCGCCCGCGCAGGCCCGCGTCCTCGGCTTCAGGCCGGGTTCCGGCCCACTGCTGCCGATGGTGATGCGACTCGGCGACACCATGTCACCGGGCGGCGGCTGGGCGGTGCTGGCGCGGGCGGTCACGGAGGAGCTGGCGTCGGTGGGCGTGCCGGTGCTGCTGGGCGTACGGCCGGTCGAGGGGCGTGTGCCGCTGCTGGTGGGCCTGCGTACGGAGGCGGAGCGCCCGGCGGTCGCCGACCGGGTCGCGGCGGCGCTGTGGGCGGGGGTGGAGCGCGCCGGGATGCAACGCCCGGGCGCGCGGTCGCCGGTCGTCGTGGTCGGTGTCCCCGGCGGCTGGGCGGCCGCCTCGGCGGGGCTGCGCCACGCGGCGGAGACGGCGACGGCGGCCCAGGGCCTGCCGGACCGCCCCTGGTACGACGCCCGTCGCCTGGACATCGACCTGCTGCTGTGGCGCCTGCGCGACCAGCCGGACCTGGCGGCCTTCGTGGACCGCGCGATCGGCCCGCTGCGCGCCCACGACGACCGCTCCAAGCCGCCGCTGCTGCCCACCCTGGAGACGTATCTGGCCCATGCGGGCCGGAAGGCGGAGACGGCCCGCGAACTCCACCTCAACCGCCAGACCCTCTACAACCGCCTCGCGCGGATCGGGGAGTTGCTGGGCACCGACCTCGACGACCCGCAGACGGTACTGGCGTTGAGCCTGGCGCTACGGGCGCGCAGGCACGTGACCTGAACCCGTGGACCCGTGGAAGGTTCTTCAGGTCAGCGGCCGGGGCTGAGTGAACTCGTCGTAGACGCTCAGCACTTGGGCGACGGTCTCGTCCTCGGTGGGCCAGGTGCCGATCTGCCGGGCACCCCGCTCCCGGAGGACCTCCCGGCGCTCCGGGTCCCCGAGGAGCCGTACGACGGCCCTGCCGAGCGCCACCGCGTCGCCGTACGGGACGAGTTCGGCCGCGTCCCCGACCAGCTCCGGAACGCCTCCCACGGCGGTCGCGATCAGCGGCACGCGCGCGTGGAGGGCCTCCTGGGCGAGAACGGAGCGCGACTCCCAACGGCTGGGCAGAAGTGCGAGATCGGCGGCGAGGAGCAGTTCGCTCACATCGTCGCGCCGTCCGATGAGCCGGACCGGCAGCCCCTCGTTCTCGATGCGGCCCTGCAACTCCGCCCGCAGGGGCCCCTCCCCCGCGATCACGAGGAGCGGCTCGGGATCGAGGCCCTGCCACGCGCGTACGGCGTCCAGCAGGACGTCGTACCCCCGGTGCCGGTCGAGAGCGCCGACGGCCATGAGCAACGGGCGGTCGGTGGCGCCGAGTTCGGCCCGTGTCTTCCACCGGTCGGCCTCGTCCCGTCCCAGGGAGCCGCGCGGGGCGGGCAGCGCCACGGCGGACAGCCGGGCGTCCCGGGCCCCTCGCCGCCGGGCCCGGTCCACGAGGTCGGAGGAGGTCCCGAGGACGACGGCGGCCCCCTTCACGACCCGACGCTCCAGCACCTTCAGCAGCTGGGCGCGCGGCCCCTCCGCATACGTGCGGTTGTGCCAGGTGACGATGAGCGGGGTGCGGCGCCCGCTGAGCGCGAGGGCGGCCCGGAAGGAGGCGTGCAGCCCGTGCGCGTGCACGAGGTCGGCGTTCGAACAGGCCGCGCGCAGCGCCGCCACCGAGCCGGGGTCGCTGCTGCGCGGGATGGGCACGTGCTCGGCACCGGCGCCCGTGAAGTCGTAGGCGCTGTCGGCGTCGGAGGGGGCGCACACGGTGACCCGCACGCCTCTCTCGACGAGCCCCGCTGCCAGCGAACGCACATGCGCGCTGCTGCCGGCGTTGCCGCCGCCGAGCACCTGCACGGTGCGCAGCGGCGACTGACCGTGCGGTGAGTGGCTGCTCGCGGGACTCACGTGGCCGGGGGCTCCTGGTTCGGCATCGGGCGGTCACGAAGAAAGGACACGGAGAAACGTACAGAAGGTTTGGGCGGAAGGGGTGTACCGCGCCACTTCCTCCGTGTACGGGGGTATTCCACGCTCCTTCAAGGATGCCAGTACGTACGGGTGTTCCGGACCACGGAGGGGTGGGACGGGTCACTCGCACGGGTGAGAGAGACCGCACCGGAGGTCATCCGTTCGAACGTCAGCCGTCGGCCCGGGCCGCCGCCAGCAGCTCCTCGGCGTGCGCCCGCGCCGTCTCCGAGTCCTCCTGCCCGGCCAGCATCCGCGACAGCTCCCGTACCCGGTCCTCGCCCTCCAGGACCTTCACGCCGGAGCGGGTCACCGACCCGTCGTTGGTCTTCTCGACCAGCAGTTGCCGGTCGGCGAACGCGGCGACCTGCGGAAGGTGGGTGACCACGACGACCTGTGCGCTCTTCGCCAGCCGGGCCAGCCGCCGTCCGATCTCCACGGCCGCCTTGCCGCCCACACCGGCGTCGACCTCGTCGAACAGATAGGTGGGCACCGGGTCGGTCCCCGCGAACACGACCTCCACGGCCAGCATCACGCGGGACAGCTCACCCCCGGAGGCCCCCTTGGCGATGGGCCGGGCGGGCGCCCCCGGATGCGGGGCGAGCAGCAGTTCGACCTCGTCGGCACCGGACGGCCCGTAGGCGACCGTGCGTCCGTCGACCTCGACGCCCTCCGGGTCCTCGGTCTGCCTGATGTCGAAGGACACGCGCGCGTGGGGCATCGCCAGCGAGGCCAGCTCGGCGGTCACGGCGTCCGCGAACCGCGAGGCGGCCTCCGTCCGCGCGTCCGTCAACGCCTGCGCCATCCCGCTCAGTTCGCCGCGCAGGACGTCCCGCTCGGCGGTCAGCTCGCCGATCCGTTCGTCGTCGCCGTCGAGTTCGAGCAGCCGCGCGGCGCCCTCCTCGGCCCAGGTGAGCACTCCGGCCACGTCGGAGCCGTACTTCCGGGTCAGCGCGGTGAGCGCGGCCCGCCGTTCCTCGACGGCCGCCAGGCGCAGCGGATCGGCGTCCAGGTCGTCGGCGTACCCCGCCAGCTCCCCTGCGACGTCCCCGAGCAGGATGCCGACCTCACCGATCCGGTCGGCGAGCGCGGCCAGGGCCGAGTCGTGCGACCGCACGGCCTCCAGGGCCCGATGAGCGCCCGCGACGAGCGTGGCGGCGTCGATGCCCTCGGGGTCCTCGGGGTTGCCGGCGAGGGCGGCGTGGGCGACGGTCGCGGCCGAGGCCAGCGCCTCCGCGTGCCCGAGCCGCTCCGCCTCCTCGGCGAGTTCGGTGTCCTCACCGGTGCGCGGCTCCACGGCGGCGATCTCGTCGAGCCCGTACCGCAGCATGTCGGCTTCCTGGGCCCGCTCACGCGCGCGCGTGGTGATCTCGTCCAGCTCGTTGGAGACGGCCCGCAGCCTCCGGTACGCCTCCCCGTACTTGGTGAGCGGCGCGGCGACCGCGTCCCCCGCGTACCGGTCGAGCGCCGCCCGCTGCCGGGACAGCTTGAGCAGCCCCTGCTGGTCGGTCTGCCCGTGCACGGCCACCAGTTCGTCGGCCAGCTCGGCCAGCACACCCACGGGCACGGAACGCCCGCCCAGGTGCGCCCGCGAACGCCCCTCGGCGGAAACGGTACGGCTGATGAGCAGCGCCCCGTCGTCCAGCTCCGCGCCGGCCTCCTCGGCCCGTACGACGGCGGCACCGCCCGGGGGCACGGTGATCCGCCCCTCGACGACCGCGTTCTTGGCCCCGATCCGCACCAACGCCGCGTCGGCCCGGCCACCGAGCAGCAGCCCCAGGCTGGTCACGACCATGGTCTTACCCGCACCGGTCTCACCGGTCACGGCGGTAAAGCCTGGCGACAGCTCGACGACCGCATCGTCGATGACGCCGAGCGACCGTATCCGCATCTCCTCCAACACGAACACGACCATACGAGGTCGGCCGACCAATGTGCGACGCCCCCCACCTCGAATAAGAGAACGCGCAGGTAACGAAAGGAGATCCGCCTCACTTTGTCACCCAGGGGAGTGGACCTGCCCCGACAGGGGCGCGGCGAACCGCGCGAACAACCACAGCGCACCCGCACCCGCCGACGAGACGGATCCACCCCCACAGACCGCGCTAGTGAGGCGCCCCCCGCCACCCGGAAACAGGCAACGCGAACTTGGCCACCAGCCGATCGGTGAACGACGCATGGTGCAGCCGGGCCAGCCGAACCGGCACAGCCCCCCGCCGAACCTCCACCCGCGCCCCGGGCGGCAACTCGACGGTCCGCCGCCCGTCACACCACAGCACCCCCGGCGGAATGTGCGGCAGCACCTCCACGGCGAGCACGGAATCCGGCGAGGTCACCAGCGGCTTCGCGAACAGCGCGTGCGCACTGATCGGCACCATCAGCAGCGCCTCGACCTCCGGCCACACCACGGGCCCACCGGCGGAGAAGGCGTAGGCGGTCGATCCGGTAGGGGTCGACAGGCAGATGCCGTCGCACCCGAACCCGGTCACCGGCCGCCCGTCGATCTCCAGCACGACCTCCAGCAGCTTCTCCGCGGACACCTTCTGCACGGCGGCCTCGTTCAGCGCCCAGTCGGTGTGCACGATGTTCCCGTTCTGGTGCACGACGACGTCGATGGTCATCCGTTCCTCGACCTCGTACGCCTTCGTCACCACCCGGTCGACAACCTTGTCGAGGTCGTCGCGCTCGGCCTCGGCGAGGAAGCCGACGCTGCCGAGGTTGACGCCGAGCATCGGCACCCCGGACGCCCGGGCGAACTCGGCGCCGCGCAGCAGCGTGCCGTCGCCGCCCAGCACGATGAGCAGCTCGCACCCGTCGAGGCACTGTGCGGTGGCCTCCTCGACCAGCTCCACCTCCGGCGGCAGCGGCAGGTTGGCCGCCTCCGCCGCGAGCACCCGCACCCCGAGTCCGGAGCGAACGAGCCCCTGGACCACGAGCTCGGCGCTTCTGATCGCGGCCGGCCGTCCGGTGTGGGCAAGCAGGAAAACAGTACGATCTCGGGTCTGAGTCAACGAGGCCCCTCCGCCACTGCACGGTCAACATCGGCCGGGTTGAGTTCGGGTGCGCCGGCCCGCAGCCACAGAAAGTACTCGACGTTCCCCGACGGCCCGGGCAGCGGGCTGGCGGTCACGCCCTGCACCCCGAGCCCCAACTGCCCTGCGCGGGTGGCGACTCCGCGTACCGCCTCGGCACGCAGTTCGGGACTGCGTACGACTCCTCCACTGCCCAGCCGTTCCTTCCCCACCTCGAACTGTGGTTTGACCATCATCACCAGGTCGGCATCGGGTGCCGCGCACCGCGCAAGGGCGGGCAGCACGAGACCGAGCGGGATGAAGGACAGATCCCCCACGACAAGATCCACTGGTTCCCCATCGATCGCTTCGAGCGTCAACTCGCGTACGTTCGTACGGTCCTTGACGGTGACGCGTTCATCGCTTCGGAGAGACCAGGCGAGTTGTCCGTAGCCCACGTCGACGGCCACGACGTGCGCGGCACCGGCGCGCAGCAGCACGTCGGTGAATCCGCCGGTGGACGCGCCGGCGTCCAGCGCCCGCCGCCCGCCGACCTTCAGCCCCTGCGGTACGAAGACCTCCAGGGCGCCCGCGAGCTTGTGGCCGCCCCGGGAGACGTACTCGGGATCGTTGTCGTCGGCGACGACGACGATCGCGGCGGCCGTCTCCACCTGGGTGGCGGGCTTGGTCGCGACGGTCTTGCCGACGGTGACCCGCCCGGCGGCGATCAGCTGACTCGCGTGCTCGCGCGAGCGCGCGAGTTTCCGCCGCACCAGCTCGGCGTCAAGGCGGCGGCGTGCCACTCCTGCCACGTTCGGTTCAGCTCCTGTTGCCGTACGTCGATGGGGGCGCCGGAGGTCCCGGGCGGGCGTCGAGCGCGGTGAGCGTGTCGCGCAGCCCCCGGTGTACATCCTCGTACACCTCGACGTGTCCGTCCGTGGCGAGGTGGTCCGCGTCGCCGAGCCGGTCGAGCAGGGCGTCGACGTCGGCGTTGCCCGTGGCGGCGCGGGGGATGTCCAGGGGGGCCGGGGCGGCGGGGTCGGCCCCGGTTTCGACGGCCGCCGCGGAAACCGCGTCCGGAACCGGATCCGGGACCGGAACCGGTGTCTCCTCCGGGCCCTCGGCCGGCCGCGCTGAGTCGTTCATGCCCTGACGCTACCGCGAACGGCTGAGGTACCGTCGTTCGCGATGGCGACGATTGAGGAGTGCCGCAGCGCACTCGACAAGCTCTCGGACAACATGGCGGGCGCGAGCGGGGACGTACGCGAGGCGGCGGCCCTGGACCGCTCGCTGAGCTGCCGTATCACCGATCTGGACGTCACCTTCGTGGGACGGCTGCGGGGCGGCCGTATCGAGGTCCAGGACACCCTCCAGGGCCCGCCACCGGAGAAGGCCGAGATCCGGCTCACCATGACCGGCGACGACCTGGTGGCGATGGTCTCCGGCGAGCTGAACTTCGCGAAGGCGTGGGGCTCGGGCCGGGTGAGACTGGAGGCGGGCCTGCGGGACCTGTTCCGTCTCAGGAAGCTCCTCTAGCCGCGTTCAGGAGGCTTCCGCAGTCACCCTGGTACGGGTTCTGCGCGCGGCCGGTACGACCAGCGGCGTCCCCGTCTCCGGATCGTCGATGACCTGGCAGCGCAGCCCGAACACCTCCTCGACCAGCCCGGCCGTGACGATGTCGCCCGGCGCGCCCTCGGCGACGACCGAGCCGTCGCGCAGTGCGATGAGATGCGTGGCATAGCGGGCCGCGTGATTGAGGTCGTGGAGGACGGCGACCAGGGTCCGCCCCTGTTCCTCGTGCAGTTCGGCACAGAGGTCGAGGACGTCGATCTGGTGCTGGATGTCGAGATAGGTCGTCGGCTCGTCGAGCAGCAGCAGCGGTGTCTGCTGGGCGAGCGCCATCGCGATCCACACGCGCTGCCGCTGCCCGCCGGACAGCTCGTCGACATAGCGGTCGGCGAGTTCGGCGACGCCGGTCGACTCCATGGACTCCCGGACGATCCGCTCGTCGTCGTGGGACCACTGGCGCAGGATGCCCTGGTGCGGGTAGCGGCCCCGGCCCACCAGGTCGGCGACGGTGATCCCGTCGGGCGCGATCGACGACTGCGGCAGCAGCCCGAGCGTCCGCGCGACCTTCTTCGCCGGCATCGACTGGATGACCTGACCGTCGAGCAGCACCCGGCCCTCGCTCGGCTTCAGCATCCGCGACAGGGCCCTGAGCAGCGTGGACTTGCCGCAGGCGTTCGGGCCGACGATGACCGTGAACGAGTTGTCGGGGATCTCCACCGACAGCTGCTCGGCGATCACACGCTGGTCGTAGGCGAGGGTCACGCTCTCGGCGGACAGGCGGTTCACGGTGTTGGTGCCCTTCTCGACGTTCTCGTTCGCGTTCGCGTTCGCTGAGCCGCTCGCAGCCGGCTCGCTCCCCGGTCGGCTCATATCCGCCCCGCCTTCCGTTCCGAAACCAGCAGCCACAGCAGATACACCCCGCCGAGCACCCCGGTCACCACCCCCACGGGCAGCTGATCGGCCCCGAAGAGCCGCTGCGACGCCCAGTCGGCCACGATCAGCAGGGCGGCGCCCATGCACATGGACGGCAGCAGGTTGGGGCCCGGCGAGCGGGTCAGCCGCCGAGCGAGCTGCGGCGCGGTCAGCGCCACGAAGCCCACGGGCCCCGCGGCGGCCGTGGCAGCCGCGGTGAGCAGCACGGCGGCCAGCATCAGCACCAGCCTTACGCGCTCGACGCGCACCCCGAGTGCGTACGACACGTCGTCGCCCATCTCCGTCATCCGCAGCCCGCGCGCGTTCACGAGCACCACGGGTACGAGGGCCACGCACAGCCACAGGAGCGGCCAGACCTGGTCCCAGCCCCGCCCGTTGAGGGAACCGGTCATCCACACGACCGCGCGGGTCGCGTCCACGAGGTCTGCCTTGGTGATCAGGTAGCCGTTGACCGCCGTGACGACCGCGGAGACCCCGATACCGACGAGCACCAGCCGGTACCCGTGCACACCCTGCTTCCAGGCCAGCAGATAGATGGCGAACCCGGTCACCAGCCCGCCCACCAGTGCCCCTGCCGTGACCGCGGCGGCACTCCCGGAGAACAGCACGATCATGACCAGCGCACCGGCCGTCGAGCCCTGGCTGAGGCCGAGTACGTCCGGACTGCCCAGCGGATTGCGGGAGATGGACTGGAACAGCGCGCCGCCCAGTCCGAGCGAGGCTCCGACCAGCAGCCCCACCAGCGCCCGGGGCAGCCGCAGTTCGTTGACGATGAACTCCTGGCCGGCGTTCCCGTCGCCCAGCAGCGTCTTGAGGACGTCCCCGGCCGGGATCGGGAAATCGCCGGTTCCGATCAGCACCACGCTCGCGGTGAGCGCGGCCAGCAGCAGCGCCACGACGACGACCAGCGCCCGCGCGTCCAGCCGGAGGGAGAGGCCGCCCGGGGTCCGTACGACACGGTCGGCACGGCGGGCTCGCAGGGCAGGGTTGCTCTTCACAGCTGCGCAGTCCTCCGCCGTCGTACGAGAAAGATGAAGACCGGGCCGCCGACGACCGCGGTGACGATGCCGACCTGGAGTTCGGCGGGCCGGGCGACCATCCGGCCGATGACATCGGCGCCGAGCAGCAGCACCGGCGAGAGGACGGTCGCGTACGGCAGGATCCAGCGCAGGTCGGGCCCGGTGAAAGACCGTACGACGTGCGGGACCATCAGCCCGACGAAGACGATCGGACCGCAGGCGGCGGTCGCGGCCCCGCACAGCACGGTCGCCGCGGCCATGGACAGCGCGCGGGTGCGGTTCAGGTCGGCGCCGAGGGCGCGGGCGGTGTCGTCGCCCATCGCCACGGCGTTGAGCGGCCGGGCGAGCAGCAGCGCGAGGACCGCGCCGGCCACGATGAACGGCAGGACCTGGGTGATGGTGTCGTCGGTGGCCGAGGCCAGCGAGCCGACCGTCCAGAAGCGCATCCTGCTGAGCGCGGCGTCGTCCGTGATCATCACGGCCTGGAGATAGCCGTAGAGCGCGGCGCTGATCGCGGTGCCCGCGAGCGCGAGCCGCACGGGTGTGGCACCCCGGCTGCCCCCGAGGAACCAGACCAGCGCGCCGACGGCGGCGGCCCCGAGGAAGGCGAACCACACATAGCCGCTGAGGGAGGTGACGCCGAAGAAGGTGATGGCGGTGACGACGGCCGCGGACGCGCCCGCGTTGATGCCGAGCAGCCCGGGATCGGCCAGTGGATTCCGGGTCAGCGCCTGGAGAACGGCTCCGGACAGCCCCAGCGCGGCGCCGGCGAGCAGTCCGAGGAGGGTGCGGGAGACGCGCTCACCGACGACGACATCGCCGTAGGTCCCCGAGTCCTGGAACAGGCCGTGCCAGACCTGCTCCAGGGAGAGCTCCTTCGCGCCGATCGCGATGCTCGCGAGGGCTACGAGGAGCAGGATCCCCAGGGAGACGAGGAGCCCGACCGCTCGTATCGCCTGACGGTTCGGGGGCGCGGGGGCGGTCTCCGCGCGCGGCTCGGGAGGACTGTCGACAAACACGAGGTTAGGTTAGCCTACCCTCCCTTAAAACCCGTTGGCTGTCCCCCGCGGCGCCGCCACAGGGCTGCCACAGGGCCCCGAGACGCGGCCGTCTCCGATCGTCACAGCCCCAGCCGCGCGAGCGCCTTCCCCCCGTCCAGCCCGCACACGCCGTCCCCCGCCGCCGTCCAGGCCGCCGCGCAGAGCGCGCGAAGCCCGTCGAGCGCCTCCCCGTCCCCTGTGAGCTCCAGCCGCTCCTCCCCCGCGGTGGCGGTCCATCCCCCGCACCGGAAACCGCCGCCCCCGTCCGTCTCCGTCACCTCCGGCTGCCCGGTCAGCAGCCCTCTCAGGTCGGCGTCGACATAGGTGGGCCGGTGCTGCGGAGGCGCGGCCAGGAGCTGGGCGCCGTCAGCCACTCCGGTCAGCACCAGCAGCGAGTCGACCTCCCCGTTGAACGCGCCCTCGATGTCCGTGTCCAGCCGGTCCCCGACGACCAGTGGCCGCTCGGCCCCGGTCCGCAGCACCGTCTCCCGGTGCATCGGCGGCAACGGCTTGCCCGCCACCCGGGGCTCGGCCCCGGTCGCGATGCGCACGACCTCGACCGCGGCTCCGTTGCCCGGCGCGATCCCTCGTGCGCTGGGGATCGTCAGGTCGGTGTTGGACGCGAACCAGGGCACCCCGCGCGCGATGGCGTAGCACGCCTCCGCGAACCGCCCCCAGGGCAACTCGGGCCCGCCGTACCCCTGTACGACCGCCACCGGCTCGTCCTCGGCCGACTCGACGGGCTCAAGCCCGCGCTCGCGCAGCGCGACCCGCAGCCCCTCGCCACCGATCACCAGCACGCGCGCGCCCGCCGGAACCTGGTCGGCGATCAGCCGGGCCACGGCCTGCGCGGAGGTGATGACGTCCGAACCCTCCGTCGCTATGCCCAGCTCGGTGAGGTGCTCGGCCACCGCGTCCGGCGTCCGCAGCGCGTTGTTGGTGACGTAGGCGAGCCGCATACCGCCGTCCCGCGCGACACCCAGCGACTCGACGGCGTGCACGATCGCGTTGCCCCCCGCGTACACCACCCCGTCGAGGTCGAGCAGCGCCGTGTCGTACGCCTCGCTGAGGGCCCGCGCGCTGCCCTCGGGCCGCGTCCTGACGGTCTGGCTCATTGTGCATCGCTCCTCGTTCGACCGGCTTTCCCCAGATCATCCCCCATGCCACTGACAGCCCTACGATGCACCAATGAACACTGCAGGTCCCGCGGACGTACCGGCTCCCATGGGCCTTCAACTGACCCCTTTCCGGGGCCTGCGCTACGATCCCGACCGGGTCGGCAGCCTGGCCGCCGTGACCTCTCCGCCGTACGACGTCATCGTGCGCCCGGACGGCCTGATACACCTCGAATCTGCCGACCCGCACAACATCGTCCGGCTGATCCTCCCCCAGGCGGCCACCCCGTCGATACGCAACGAACAGGCGGCGGACACCCTGGACGACTGGCTGGCCGAGGGTATCCTGACCGCCGATCCCGAGCCCGCCCTGTACGTCTACGAACAGCGCGACACGACCGGCCACCTCCAACGCGGGGTCATCGGCGCCCTGCTCCTGTCGGAGCCGTCGGAGGGGGTCGTCCTGCCCCACGAGGACGTCATGCCGCACGTGGTCGCGGAACGGGCGGCCCTGATGCGCGCCACCTACGCGAACCTGGAACCCCTCCTCCTGACCTACCGGAGCGACGACTCCGCCACCACGTCACCGTGCACCACGAGCGCGGTGGTCGAACGCACGGCCGACCTCCCTCCGCTGCTCTCGACGACCACCGAGGACGGTTTCGGCCACCGTCTCTGGGCGATCACCGACCCTGCCGAACTGGCCGGGATCCAGCGGGACCTGACACATCACCAGGCCCTGATCGCCGACGGCCACCACCGCTGGGCCACATACCTGCGTCTACGCGCGGAGCATCCGTCCCCGAGCCCCTGGGACCACGGCCTGGTACTCCTCGTGGACACCGCCCGCTACCCCCTGCGCGTCCGCGCGATCCACCGCCTCCTGCACGGCCTCCCGGTCTCCGAGGCCCTGACAGCCCTGGGGGGCCACTTCCGGGTACGTCACCTGACGACCGCGCTCCCCGAGGCACTCACCGCCCTCGCGGAGGCGGCCACCGCGGGCAACGCCTTCCTGCTGGCCGGCGACGGCGCCTTCCACCTCGTGGACCGACCCGACCCGTCCCTCCTGGACCGTACGATCCCGGCCGACCGCCCACAGGCCTGGCGCACCCTGGACGCGACGGTCCTGCACACCACGCTCCTCGACCACATCTGGCGCATCCCCGAGGACTCGCCCGCACACATCGCGTACATCCACGACACGGCGGCCACCGTGGAGAAGGCCGAACAGGACGGCGGTACGGCCGTCCTGATGCACCCGGTCCGCGAGGAGGTCGTCCGGGACCTGGCCCGCCAGGGCGTCACGATGCCCCGCAAGTCGACGTCCTTCGGCCCCAAACCGGCCTCGGGCCTGGTCCTGCGCACGCTGTCCCACTGAAACGCAGAAGGGCGGGACCCCGACCGGGATCCCGCCCTTCACTGCTCTACCGCTTACCGCAGGTCAGCGCTTGTCACTCTCGGCGTCGTCCGAAGCACTGTCGTCACCGTCGTCGCTGACATCGCCGGATACAGCCGCTTCAACCGTCCCGACCACCTCGGTCGCCTCATCCGCCTCGATCACCTCGACCGACGCGGTGGCGTCGGCAGCCTCGACCTCAAGGGACTCGACGCCCTTGTCATCGAAGTCGCCCTCATCCCCGTCGTCATCCCCGTCCTCGTCCTCGCTCTCGTCGAAGGCGTCGACGAACTCCACGCCCTCCAACTCGGCGAGCCGGTCCGAGGCGTTCGTACTGCCGTCCTTGTCGGATTCGACGGCCTTGGCGAACCACTCCCGCGCCTCGTCCTCCCGCCCGGCGGCGAGCAGAGCGTCCGCGTACGCGTACCGCAGGCGCGCGGTCCACGGCTGTACGGAGTTGGAGGCCAGCTCGGGACTCTGGAGGGTCACGATGGCCGCGTCGAGCTGATCCATGTCACGCCGGGCGCCTGCCGCGACGAGCCGCATCTCGACCTGCCCGGCCTTGTCCAGCTTGTGCACCTCGGGCGCCCCGGCCATCTCAAGCGCCTTCTCGGGCCGCCCGAGCCCACGCTCGCAGTCGGCCATGACGGGCCACAGCTCGACGTTCCCGGTCATCCGCCGAGCCGCACGGAACTCGGCCAACGCCTCGCTGTACTTCTGGTTCGCGTACGCGGCGAACCCGGCGGCCTCTCGTACGGCGGCCACGCGCGAAGCCAGTCGCAGAGCCACCCGCGAGTACCCGTAGGCGCTCTCGGGATCCTCGTCGATGAGCCGGGCGACCATCACCAGGTTCTTGGAGACCTCTTCCGCCAGCCCCTTGGGCAGGCTCATCAGCTCCTGGCGTACGTCCTTGTCGATCTCGTCACCCGTGACGTCCTCGTGGATCGGCAGCCGCTTGATCGGCTCGCGGTCCCGGTCACGCTCGTCGCGGAACCCGCCACCACGCCGGTCATCGCCCCGACTGTCGTCACGTCCACGGAAGCCACCGCCACTGCCACCGGGCCGACCTCCACGGTCGTCACGTCCACGGAAGCCACCGCCTCCGCCGGCGGGACGGCCACCGCGGTCGTCACTGCGCCCACGGAACCCACCACGGTCGTCATCACGCCGGGCGAACCCGCCGCGCTCGCCACGACTGTCGTCCCGGCCACGGCTGTCGTCCCGACGGAAGCCACCCCGGTCGCCTTCACGGCGGTCGTCATCACGCCGGAAGCCACCACGATCACCGCGACTGTCGTCGCGTCCACGGAAACCGCCGCCCCCACCGGCGGGACTGCCACCGCGGTCGTCGTCCCGGCGGAAACCGCCACCACCACGGTTGTCGTCGCGACGGAACCCGCCACCACCACCGGCCGGACGACCACCACGGTCATCCTGCCGATCATCCCGACGAGCAAACCCACCGCCAGCGGGACGACCACCACGGTCATCACTCCGCCCACGGAACCCACCACGATCATCATCACGCCGGAAGCTGGAACGCTCTCCGTCCCGGCGGTCATCACGTCGATCGTCACGCCGGTCGTCGCGACGGGGGGCTGCCGACCGGTCGTCACGCCCACGGAAGCCACCGCCACCTGCGGCGGGACGGTCACCGCGGTCGTCACTGCGCCCACGGAACCCACCGCGGTCGTCGTCCCGGCGGAAACCGCCGCCCCCACCACGGTTGTCATCGCGACGGAACCCGCCACCACCACCGGCCGGACGACCACCACGGTCATCCTGCCGATCATCCCGACGAGCAAACCCACCACCGGCGGGACGACCACCACGGTCGTCACTCCGCCCACGGAACCCACCACGGTCGTCGTCCCGGCGGAAACCGCCGCCCCCACCACGGTTGTCATCGCGACGGAACCCGCCACCACCACCGGCCGGACGACCACCACGGTCATCCTGCCGATCATCCCGACGAGCAAACCCACCACCGGCGGGACGACCACCACGGTCATCACTCCGCCCACGGAACCCACCACGATCATCATCACGCCGGCCGAAGCCACCGCGGTCACCGCCACCGCCACGGTTGTCGTCCCGCCGGAAAGCAGGTCGGTCACCACGGTCGTCACGACGGGGTCCCGCAGGACGGTCCGAGCGCTCCGGACGGTCCGAACGGTCGTCACGACGGAAAGCGGGACGAGCACCACGATCACCGTCGCGACGGTCATCCCGGCGCGCGAAACCACCGCGCTCACCACCACGGTTGTCGTCTCGGCGGAAACCGCCGCCGGCGGGCCGATCGCCCCGGTCGTCACGACGCGGAGCTGCGGACCGGTCGTCACTGCGACCGTAACCACCTGTTGTCGGCCGGCTCCCACGATCGGAAGAACCACCACGATCGTCGCGTCGGTCGTTGTCGCGGCGCGGAGCCCCTCGGTACCCGCCACGGTCGCCGCGGTCACCACTGTCCCGGCGGCGCTGGTCGCGCTCCGGGCGCTCGTCGGGAGAGTTGGTGGACATGATGGGTGACTCCTGTCTTCGGTACCGCAAGTCATTCTCGCGCAGCCGACTAACCGGCGCGCTCCGGGCAGTGTGCTTGTTGAAAAACAAAAGGACCCCTGGTCCCAGCGTGAACGCTGGG
This sequence comes from Streptomyces sp. NBC_01451, assembly GCF_036227485.1. Taxonomy (NCBI): domain Bacteria; kingdom Bacillati; phylum Actinomycetota; class Actinomycetes; order Kitasatosporales; family Streptomycetaceae; genus Streptomyces; species Streptomyces sp. NBC_01451. Next base: position 7,730,693 of record NZ_CP109479.1, on the reverse strand, counting down.
ACCAGGGGTCCTCCAAAGATTGTTCGGCGGCGTCCTACTCTCCCACAGGGTCCCCCCTGCAGTACCATCGGCGCTATAAGGCTTAGCTTCCGGGTTCGGAATGTAACCGGGCGTTTCCCTCACGCTATGACCACCGAAACCCTATTGGTTTCGAGCGAACAAGCACACTCTTCAGTTAGATGTTCCAGCTCGAAAGCCGACAACGGTCGTTGTCTCAGAACTAACACAGTGGACGCGAGCAACTGAGGACAAGCCCTCGGCCTATTAGTACCAGTCACCTCCACCCGTTACCGGGCTTCCAGATCTGGCCTATCAACCCAGTCGTCTACTGGGAGCCTTACCCCATCTAGTGGGTGGGAACACTCATCTCGAAGCAGGCTTCCCGCTTAGATGCTTTCAGCGGTTATCCCTCCCGAACGTAGCCAACCAGCCATGCCCTTGGCAGGACAACTGGCACACCAGAGGTTCGTCCGTCCCGGTCCTCTCGTACTAGGGACAGCCCTTCTCAATGTTCCTGCGCGCGCAGCGGATAGGGACCGAACTGTCTCACGACGTTCTAAACCCAGCTCGCGTACCGCTTTAATGGGCGAACAGCCCAACCCTTGGGACCGACTCCAGCCCCAGGATGCGACGAGCCGACATCGAGGTGCCAAACCATCCCGTCGATATGGACTCTTGGGGAAGATCAGCCTGTTATCCCCGGGGTACCTTTTATCCGTTGAGCGACGGCGCTTCCACAAGCCACCGCCGGATCACTAGTCCCGACTTTCGTCCCTGCTCGACCCGTCGGTCTCACAGTCAAGCTCCCTTGTGCACTTACACTCAACACCTGATTGCCAACCAGGCTGAGGGAACCTTTGGGCGCCTCCGTTACTCTTTAGGAGGCAACCGCCCCAGTTAAACTACCCATCAGACACTGTCCCTGATCCGGATCACGGACCCAGGTTAGACATCCAGCACGACCAGACTGGTATTTCAACGACGACTCCACCCGAACTGGCGTCCAGGCTTCACAGTCTCCCAGCTATCCTACACAAGCCGAACCGAACACCAATATCAAACTATAGTAAAGGTCCCGGGGTCTTTCCGTCCTGCTGCGCGAAACGAGCATCTTTACTCGTAGTGCAATTTCACCGGGCCTATGGTTGAGACAGTCGAGAAGTCGTTACGCCATTCGTGCAGGTCGGAACTTACCCGACAAGGAATTTCGCTACCTTAGGATGGTTATAGTTACCACCGCCGTTTACTGGCGCTTAAGTTCTCAGCTTCGCCACACCGAAATGTGACTAACCGGTCCCCTTAACGTTCCAGCACCGGGCAGGCGTCAGTCCGTATACATCGCCTTACGGCTTCGCACGGACCTGTGTTTTTAGTAAACAGTCGCTTCTCGCTGGTCTCTGCGGCCACCCCCAGCTCGGAGAGCACGTCTCCTCACCAGTGATGGCCCCCCTTCTCCCGAAGTTACGGGGGCATTTTGCCGAGTTCCTTAACCATAGTTCACCCGAACGCCTCGGTATTCTCTACCTGACCACCTGAGTCGGTTTAGGGTACGGGCCGCCATGAAACTCGCTAGAGGCTTTTCTCGACAGCATAGGATCATCCACTTCACCACAATCGGCTCGGCATCAGGTCTCAGACTATGTGGCATGCGGATTTACCTACACACCGTCCTACACCCTTACCCCGGGACAACCACCGCCCGGGATGGACTACCTTCCTGCGTCACCCCATCACTCACCTACTACAGGTCTGGTCCGTCGGCTCCACCACTCCCCCTTGCCCGAAGGCTCCGGGGCGGCTTCACGGACTTAGCATCGCCTGGTTCACTGTTTGACGCTTCACAGCGGGTACCGGAATATCAACCGGTTATCCATCGACTACGCCTGTCGGCCTCGCCTTAGGTCCCGACTTACCCTGGGCAGATCAGCTTGACCCAGGAACCCTTAGTCAATCGGCGCACACGTTTCCCACGTGTGTATCGCTACTCATGCCTGCATTCTCACTCGTGAACCGTCCACCACTAGCTTCCGCTGCAGCTTCACCCGGCACACGACGCTCCCCTACCCATCCCAGCAGGCGTTGGCCCTATAGCTGGAATGACACGACTTCGGCGGTACGCTTGAGCCCCGCTACATTGTCGGCGCGGAATCACTAGACCAGTGAGCTATTACGCACTCTTTCAAGGGTGGCTGCTTCTAAGCCAACCTCCTGGTTGTCTGTGCGACTCCACATCCTTTCCCACTTAGCGTACGCTTAGGGGCCTTAGTCGATGCTCTGGGCTGTTTCCCTCTCGACCATGGAGCTTATCCCCCACAGTCTCACTGCCGTGCTCTCACTTACCGGCATTCGGAGTTTGGCTAAGGTCAGTAACCCGGTAGGGCCCATCGCCTATCCAGTGCTCTACCTCCGGCAAGAAACACACGACGCTGCACCTAAATGCATTTCGGGGAGAACCAGCTATCACGGAGTTTGATTGGCCTTTCACCCCTAACCACAGGTCATCCCCCAGGTTTTCAACCCTGGTGGGTTCGGTCCTCCACGAAGTCTTACCTCCGCTTCAACCTGCCCATGGCTAGATCACTCCGCTTCGGGTCTTGAGCGCGCTACTAAAACGCCCTATTCGGACTCGCTTTCGCTACGGCTTCCCCACACGGGTTAACCTCGCAACACACCGCAAACTCGCAGGCTCATTCTTCAAAAGGCACGCAGTCACGACTGTATGTGCAAGCACATACAGCGACGCTCCCACGGCTTGTAGGCACACGGTTTCAGGTACTATTTCACTCCGCTCCCGCGGTACTTTTCACCATTCCCTCACGGTACTATCCGCTATCGGTCACCAGGGAATATTTAGGCTTAACGGGTGGTCCCGCCAGATTCACACGGGATTTCTCGGGCCCCGTGCTACTTGGGTGTCTCTCAAACGAGCCGTTGATGTTTCGACTACGGGGGTCTTACCCTCTACGCCGGACCTTTCGCATGTCCTTCGCCTACACCAACGGTTTCTGACTCGTCTCACGGCCGGCAGACCATGAAAGAGAGATCCCACAACCCCGTATACGCAACCCCTGCCGGGTCTCACACGCATACGGTTTGGCCTCATCCGGTTTCGCTCGCCACTACTCCCGGAATCACGGTTGTTTTCTCTTCCTGCGGGTACTGAGATGTTTCACTTCCCCGCGTTCCCTCCACACACCCTATGTGTTCAGATGTGGGTGACAGCCCATGACGACTGCCGGGTTTCCCCATTCGGAAACCCCCGGATCAAAGCCTGGTTGACGACTCCCCGGGGACTATCGTGGCCTCCCACGTCCTTCATCGGTTCCTGGTGCCAAGGCATCCACCGTGCGCCCTTAAAAACTTGGCCACAGATGCTCGCGTCCACTGTGCAGTTCTCAAACAACGACCAACCACCCACCACCCCACCCACAAACGGGCGAGTTCACTGGGGCCGGCACTGAAGGCGACCAGACAAGCCGGCCGTACCCTCAGACACCCAACAGCGCGCCCGACCCGTCCCCGCCCGGAGATCATGCTTTCCACGCCCTCTTGCGAGAGCAGTACTTGCAAGCCTCCGACCCGTGAAACCGGCCGAATAATCAACGTTCCACCCATGAGCAACCAGCATCGGACATCCGCCGATGTACTGGCCTCTGACCGGAACCCCGAAAGGCCCCGGTAAGAAATGCTCCTTAGAAAGGAGGTGATCCAGCCGCACCTTCCGGTACGGCTACCTTGTTACGACTTCGTCCCAATCGCCAGTCCCACCTTCGACAGCTCCCTCCCCGTGAGGGGTTGGGCCACCGGCTTCGGGTGTTACCGACTTTCGTGACGTGACGGGCGGTGTGTACAAGGCCCGGGAACGTATTCACCGCAGCAATGCTGATCTGCGATTACTAGCAACTCCGACTTCATGGGGTCGAGTTGCAGACCCCAATCCGAACTGAGACCGGCTTTTTGAGATTCGCTCCGCCTCACGGCATCGCAGCTCATTGTACCGGCCATTGTAGCACGTGTGCAGCCCAAGACATAAGGGGCATGATGACTTGACGTCGTCCCCACCTTCCTCCGAGTTGACCCCGGCAGTCTCCTGTGAGTCCCCATCACCCCGAAGGGCATGCTGGCAACACAGAACAAGGGTTGCGCTCGTTGCGGGACTTAACCCAACATCTCACGACACGAGCTGACGACAGCCATGCACCACCTGTACACCGACCACAAGGGGGGCACCATCTCTGATGCTTTCCGGTGTATGTCAAGCCTTGGTAAGGTTCTTCGCGTTGCGTCGAATTAAGCCACATGCTCCGCTGCTTGTGCGGGCCCCCGTCAATTCCTTTGAGTTTTAGCCTTGCGGCCGTACTCCCCAGGCGGGGAACTTAATGCGTTAGCTGCGGCACCGACGACGTGGAATGTCGCCAACACCTAGTTCCCACCGTTTACGGCGTGGACTACCAGGGTATCTAATCCTGTTCGCTCCCCACGCTTTCGCTCCTCAGCGTCAGTAATGGCCCAGAGATCCGCCTTCGCCACCGGTGTTCCTCCTGATATCTGCGCATTTCACCGCTACACCAGGAATTCCGATCTCCCCTACCACACTCTAGTCTGCCCGTATCGAATGCAGACCCGGGGTTAAGCCCCGGGCTTTCACATCCGACGCGACAGACCGCCTACGAGCTCTTTACGCCCAATAATTCCGGACAACGCTTGCGCCCTACGTATTACCGCGGCTGCTGGCACGTAGTTAGCCGGCGCTTCTTCTGCAGGTACCGTCACTTGCGCTTCTTCCCTGCTGAAAGAGGTTTACAACCCGAAGGCCGTCATCCCTCACGCGGCGTCGCTGCATCAGGCTTTCGCCCATTGTGCAATATTCCCCACTGCTGCCTCCCGTAGGAGTCTGGGCCGTGTCTCAGTCCCAGTGTGGCCGGTCGCCCTCTCAGGCCGGCTACCCGTCGTCGCCTTGGTGAGCCACTACCTCACCAACAAGCTGATAGGCCGCGGGCTCATCCTTCACCGCCGGAGCTTTTAACCCCCACAGATGCCTGCGAGAGTATTATCCGGTATTAGACCCCGTTTCCAGGGCTTGTCCCAGAGTGAAGGGCAGATTGCCCACGTGTTACTCACCCGTTCGCCACTAATCCCCCACCGAAGCGGGTTCATCGTTCGACTTGCATGTGTTAAGCACGCCGCCAGCGTTCGTCCTGAGCCAGGATCAAACTCTCCGTGAATGTCAACCCGTAATCGGGTCACACCACGAGAGCGGAACAGTCAGGCGGAATAAGCCCGACCGTTCACAGCGTCCTCGCTGTGTTTACTACTTCAAAGGAACCTCAACCCACAGACAAAAGCCTGTGAGCCGGGGTATCAACAAACTTGGCGTTGATTTTTGGCACGCTGTTGAGTTCTCAAGGAACGGACGCTTCCTTCGTACTCACCCAAGAACACTCTCAGGCTTTCCTCTGGGCAGTTTCCCTTCGGTCCTACTATTCCTGCTGTTGTACTGTCCTGCTGTCTTGCGTTTCCGACTCTACCAGACCGTTTCCGTATCCGATTCCCTGTCGGCGGGACTGCCTCAGGCTTTTCGGCTTTCGCCTGTCGGCCTTTCGACATTCACTACGCTAGCCGATTCCCTCGGTAACTCATAATCGAGTTCCACCCGCTCGCAATTCGGTGTGCAGGCACGCCGAAATTGCCCCTGCGGAGAGGGAGTCATAGGTAGTGGGTTGGCCACTTCCGGCTGCAGGCGATCGCCGTACCCGGTTCAAGCGGCTCGGGCTACATTACGGACCCCCCAAGGGCTCGTCAAGTTGAGCGACGACGGGGCGCATGGGCTCGATAAGGGCTCACCGTAGGGTCGTTGGTGATCCAGAAGCGCCAGGGGTGCACGCCCCCGTCGCCGGCGACGCCGGTGCGCGGACCGCTGCTCACCTGCTCGGAGCGGACAGGGGTGCCGGTCAGGACCATGATCTGCGTGGACCCGGTGGCGCACGCGTCCGTACCGTCGAGGGTTCTGTCCACGTCCAGGGCCGTGGCCAGGCGGGCCGGGCCTTTGGCCAGTTCGTTATCGTTTCGGGCTGAAACTCGACGTTTGCGAGCCAGCTCGGTGCCCTCGATGATCTCGCCGGCCCGGAGCAGGACCCCGCTCGCCACACCCTCGGGGCCGCACACCAGGTTCATGCAGTGCCACATGCCATAGGTGAAGTAGACGTACACATGACCGGGCGGACCGAACATCACGCTGTTGCGGGGTGTGGGGCCGCGATAGGCGTGGGAGCCGGGGTCGTTCGAGCCGTCGTACGCCTCCACCTCTGTGAGGCGCAGTTCGATCGGGCCGTCCGGGGTGATGCGTACGAGGATTCGGCCCAGGAGGTCGGACGCGACCTCCAGTACCGGCCGGTCGAAGAACTCCCTGGGGAGGGGCGTACGGTCAGCGGGCGCGATCATGCCGCCCGAGCGTAGTGCAGGTGTGTCTCGGCGAACGGGGTGGCCAGGAAGCGTCCGCCTTGCCAGGGTTGGGGCGGAACCGGCCACGGTCGGATCGCGTTTCTAAGGATCAAGGGATCGCAAGGATCGCTGGAGAAGGAGAGACATGGCGTTCAAGAAGCTGCTCGCGAGCCTGGGTGCCGGTGGGGCTTCGGTCGAGACGGTGTTGACAGAGGTCAACGTCGTTCCGGGCGGTGTCGTCCAGGGTGAGGTGCGGATCCAGGGCGGTTCCGTCAACCAGCAGATCGAAGGGCTGTCCGTCGGACTCCAGGCCAAGGTCGAGGTCGAGGGCGGCGACCAGGAGTACAAGCAGGACATCGAGTTCACGAAGGTGCGGCTGGGCGGCGCCTTCGAGGTCCAGGCCGGTGCCGTGCACGTCGTGCCGTTCGGGCTGGAGATCCCGTGGGAGACACCGGTCACGATGATCGACGGTCAGGCGCTGCGCGGGATGCACATCGGGGTGACCACCGAGCTGGCCATCGCGCGTGCCGTCGACTCCGGTGACCTGGACCCCATCAACGTGCACCCGCTGCCCGCGCAGAAGGCGATCCTGGACGCCTTCGTCCAGTTGGGCTTCCGCTTCAAGAACGCGGACCTGGAGCGCGGTCACGTTCGCGGTACGCGGCAGAAGCTTCCCTTCTACCAGGAGGTCGAGTTCTTCCCGCCGGCGCAGTACCGGGGCCTGAACCAGGTCGAGTTGACCTTCGTCGCCGACGAGCACTCCATGGACGTCGTGCTGGAGATGGACAAGAAGCCGGGACTGTTCAGCGAGGGCAGCGACACCTTCCGGTCGTTCCAGGTGGGCCAGCACGACTACCAGGGCACGGACTGGGCGGCGTACCTGAACCAGTGGCTGGCCGAGGTCGGCAGCAAGCGCAACTGGTTCTAGTAGCGTCCGATACGGATCAGTTCCCGTCCCCGTCCCACCAGGAGGTACCGAGGTGACCGAGCTCAAGAGGCCGCCACTGCCGCACGACTTCCACCCTCCCGTGCCGTCGTTCACGGTCACGAGTGAGGATGTCGAAGCGGGTAAGACGCTCAAGGACGCTCAGGTCTACGCGTCCGGCAACACCTCGCCGCAGCTGCGGTGGGAGGGGTTCCCGCCGGAGACCAGGAGTTTCGCCGTGACCTGCTACGACCCGGACGCGCCTACGGGCAGCGGGTTCTGGCACTGGGTCGCGTTCGACATCCCTGCCTCGGTGACGGAGTTGCCTGCGGGCGCGGGCAGCGGCACGTTCGAAGGGCTGCCCGAGGGCGTGGTCCAGGTGCGCAACGACTACGGCACGAGGGACTTCGGCGGTGCCGCGCCGCCGGCCGGGGATGGTCCGCACCGCTATGTGTTCACGGTGTACGCCGTGGATCAGGAGAAGCTGGGTCCGGACGCGGACGCGTCGCCCGCGGTCGTCGGTTTCCATCTGCGGTTCCACGCGATCGCGCGTGCCCAACTCGTCGGTGAGTACGAGGTTCTCGCCGAAGACTGACGTTCATTGAACGTTTGCCCGCCTCTGGTCTTGGAAGTGATCAGAGGCGGGCATTTTTTATTGCGTTGTCCATCTCGGCGTGCCCGGCCAGAGTTGATCCAAGCCCGCCACGCGGTGGGCCTGTGAGCAGAGGAGGTGGGCTGGATGCGGGACACGCTGGTACTGAACGCGAGCTTCGAGCCGCTGTCGACGGTGACGTTGAACCGGGCCGTCGTTCTGGTGCTGCAGGACAAGGCTGTTGTCGAGCAGGCCCACCCCGAGATCCGTATGCGCGGAGCGGCGGTCGACATACCCGCGCCGCGTGTGATCAGGCTCTGCCGCTATGTCCGGGTGCCGTTCCGAAGACAAGCTCCGTGGTCGAGGCGTGGCGTGCTGGTCCGGGACCGGCACAGGTGCGCGTACTGCGGTCGGCGTGCGACGACCGTGGACCACGTGGTGCCGCGGGCGCAGGGCGGGCAGGACTCGTGGCTGAACACCGTAGCGTCGTGCGCGGAGGACAACCACCGTAAGGCGGCCCGGACTCCGGAGCAGGCGGGGATGCCGTTGCTGCGGCTGCCGTTCGAGCCTTCGCCTGCGGACGCGATGCTCCTGTCCTTGGGGCAGGGGGAGTTCGAGGCGCTGCCGGAGTGGCTGGTGCAGCCCGCGGCGTAGTCCGTGTGCGGGTCGGATGTGGTTGATCGCGCGGTTCCCCGCGCCTCTGAAGGGGCGCGGGGACACGCTCGCCGGGGTTCGGAGCAGCCGTCAGTCTGTGATTGACGGCTTTTCTCGGCGTTCGGTGCCACCGCCCGGGGTGTCTCCGCTGCCCGAACCGCCGCCCAGGTTGCCGAAGTTGCCCATGGCGCCGGACAGGCCCTTGAGGGCGTCGCCGATCTCACTGGGGACGATCCAGAGCTTGTTGGCGTCACCCTGGGCGATCTTCGGGAGCATCTGGAGGTACTGGTAGGAGAGGAGCTTCTGGTCCGGGTCACCGGCGTGGATGGCCTCGAAGACCGTACGGACGGCCTGGGCCTCGCCCTCGGCGCGCAGGGCCGCGGCCTTGGCCTCACCTTCTGCGCGCAGGATCGAGGACTGCTTCTCACCTTCCGCCGTGAGGATCTGGGACTGGCGGATACCTTCGGCGGTGAGGATCGCCGCGCGCTTGTCACGGTCGGCGCGCATCTGCTTCTCCATCGAGTCCTGGATGGAGGTCGGCGGCTCGATCGCCTTGAGCTCGACGCGGTTGACGCGGATGCCCCACTTGCCGGTGGCCTCGTCGAGGACTCCGCGCAGGGCCGCGTTGATCTCCTCGCGGGAGGTCAGGGTCCGCTCCAGGTCCATGCCACCGATGATGTTGCGGAGCGTGGTGACGGTGAGCTGCTCGATCGCCTGGATGTAGCTCGCGACCTCGTACGTCGCCGCCCGCGCGTCCGTCACCTGGTAGTAGATGACGGTGTCGATGTTGACGACCAGGTTGTCCTGGGTGATCACCGGCTGCGGCGGGAACGGTACGACCTGCTCGCGGAGGTCGATGCGGTTGCGGATGGTGTCGATGAACGGGACGACGATGTTCAGGCCCGCGTTGAGTGTCCGCGTGTACCGGCCGAACCGCTCCACGATGGCGGCGCTGGCCTGTGGGATGACCTGGATGGTCTTGATCAGGGCGATGAAGACCAACACCACCAGAATGATCAGGACGATGATGATGGGTTCCATCGTGGATCCCCGTATCCCTTCTCCGCCTTGACGCTCGCGGAAAGATCGTATGCCTGTTGAAGATCCTGCTTGTTGAAGATCTTGCTGGTCGAGTGTGACAGACCGTCGGCTGCCCCGTGGACGTTCCGTTCACTTGCGTCGTGCGAGGTCACATGACGATCGCCGTGGCTCCCTCGATCTCGACGACGTCCACCTCCTGGCCTACCTCGTAGGCTAGTTGGGGGTCGAGGGAGCGGGCAGACCAGATCTCTCCGGCGAGCTTGATCCGGCCACCACCGGATCCGTCGACACGCTCCAGGACGACGGCCTGTTTGCCCTTCAACGCGTCGATCCCGGACAGCAGTTGGGGCCGGTCAGCGCGGTGCCGGGTCGCGATGGGCCGTACGACGGCGATGAGCGCGGTCGAGACGACGGCGAACACGAGGACCTGGACGACGACTCCGCCGCCCAGTCCGGCCGCGACGGCAGCCGCCAGGGCGCCCACGGCGAGCATGCCCAGTTCCGGCATCGCGGTCACCACGAGCGGGATACCCAGCGCCACGGCGCCGACGAGCCACCACACCCATGCGTCGATGTCGTTCACATCGTCATGGTAGGTCCGCGGGCCTGGTCACCGACAGGGCGCCGATCAACTTGGCGCAGGGTTCTTCCAGTTGTTCCACAAGGGGGTTCGTGGGACGTCAGGACATCGAAAGGCCCTGCGCGGTCCAGCGTTCGCCGACCTGCTCGACGAGAAGGGGAAGGCCGAAGCACATCGACAGGTTGCGGGAGGTGAGTTCGAGCTCCAGGGGACCGGCGGCGAGCACCTTGCCCTGACGGATCATCAGGACGTGGGTGAAGCCCGGGGCGATCTCCTCGACATGGTGCGTGACCATGATCATGGAGGGTGCGATCGGGTCGCGGGCGAGACGGCCGAGACGGCGTACGAGGTCCTCGCGACCGCCGAGGTCGAGACCGGCGGCGGGCTCGTCGAGGAGGAGCAGCTCGGGGTCGGTCATCAGGGCGCGGGCGATCAGGGTGCGCTTGCGCTCGCCCTCCGAGAGGGTGCCGAAGCGACGGTCGAGGTAGTCGCTCATGCCGAGGCGGTCGAGGAAGGCGCGGGCGCGCTGTTCGTCGATGTCCTCGTACTCCTCCTGCCAGCCGGCCGTCATGCCGTAGGCGGCGGTCAGTACCGTCTGGAGCACGGTCTGGCGCTTGGGCAGCTTGTCGGCCATGGCGATGCCGGCCATGCCGATGCGCGGGCGCAGGTCGAAGACGTCGACCTTGCCGAGGGTTTCGCCGAGGATGGTGGCGGTGCCCTGGCTGGGGAAGAGGTAACTGGAAGCGAGGTTCAGGAGGGTTGTCTTCCCGGCGCCGTTCGGGCCGAGGATGACCCAGCGCTCGCCCTCCTTGACCGACCAGGAGACCTGGTCCACCAGAGCCCGGCCCTCGCGGACCACGGATACGTCCTCCAGCTCCAGAACATCGCTCATGAGCGGGTTGTCTCCCATTGCAGTGTCGGCCAGTCTCGCGTTCGTGTGCGCCTGTGGGCACAGCCCCCCACGAAATCTACGCCACCGGTCGGCCGGTCCCTCCCCTCGGTCGGTCCTTAGGGTGGGTGCATGCTTTCGGAACCACGCTCAGGACGACTGGCCGCATGGGGAAATGCCCTGTTGGCCGGACTTGTTTCGCCGGACGACGCGGTAGTGGCCATCGTCGGGGAGGACGCGGTGCACCGGGTCGAGGGGCTGCCCGGTGAGCCCGCGCCCGTCGGTCTCACGCTCGCGCTGGGACGGCTGCGGACGCTCGGTGCGTCCGGGCTGCGGATCGCGCTGCCCGCGCCGGGGCATCCGCTCGGGCTGAGCGGGCCCCCCGACTTCAACGCGCGGGCGCTGGAAGCGGAGGAGGCGGTGATCTGCGAGGGCACCGCGCTGGGGCTGGTCCCCGAGGTGTACGAGGCCGGGCCGGCCGGGGACGTGCACGTCGAGGTCGTCTGGCACTGCATGCCGGTGCGTGAGGCGCCGCCCGCCGACGTGCCGTCCCTCGGGGAGGCCGAGCGCGAGCTGGCCGAGGCTCTCCGGGACGCGACGGCGGTGTTGTCGCAGTTGGACGTCGCCGGTTCGGGTCCGGTCGCGGAGGCGGCCGTCGACGCTTACCGGGCGCGGGCGGAGCGAGGACGCGAGGTGTTGGCGCCGGGGTATCCGCCGCGGGCGGTACGGGTGCTGGCGCTGGCGCAGCGGGTGGGGCTGCTGATCTCGGTGGCGTCCGAGAACGGGCCCGGCGGGGCGGTGAGCGCGTCGGAGATCGCTGCGCGGGCGGAGGCGTTGCGGCCGGTGGAGCGGACGGCTCGGCGGGCGCAGGTCGCGGCGTACAACTCCGTTGTGGAGGAGCGGGGGGTGCGGTGAGGTTTGTTGTGCGGTGCGAGTCGGATGGTGTGGGCGTTGCTGGGGGTTGCCGCACCCAGGCCCCCGCTTCGGCCTGAACGGCCTCGCCCTCGAACTTCCCCAGAGGGGGACCCCCAGACGGGCTGGAATGCCGGTCGGCGCAAGCCGGAAGCCCCGCGAACCAGGTTCTCGTTCGCGGGGCTTCCGGCGTCGTGATGTCAGTCGTTCACGCCGTTGTTGCCGAAGGCCGGGTTCAGCAGGCCGATGACGTTGACGCTGTCGCCGACCACGTTGACCGGGACGTGCACGGGGATCTGGCCGAGGTTGCCCGACCCCACGCCGGGCGACTTCGCGGTCACGCCGTGGGCGCCCGCGTCGGCGGCAGCGACACCGGCACCCGCGGCCGCGGCGGCACCGGCGATGGTGACGGCCACGGCGGCCTTCTTGGCGATGTTCATGGGATGCGTCCTCCTGCGATTGCGTGGGCGACCCGGCCACGGGTCGTACGCTGCGCAACGCGGGAGGGGTACCGCGCGACACGGACCACGGAGGCAGACTGCCCGTTTGGGGCAATCCGTCGCATCGGACCGGCCTCCCGGGCGTACCCAGGAGGCCGGAGGTCAGGACCTCAGCACTTCAGTACTTCAGTACTTCAGTACTTCGGCGGTTCGGTTCCTCAGTGGTTGAGGCCGAGGTTGCCGAAAGCGGGGTTCAGCACGCCGATGACGTTGACGCTGTTGCCCACCGCGTTCACCGGGATGTGCACCGGGGCCTGGACGAGGTTGCCCGAGGCGACGCCCGGCGAGCCCACGGCCTGGCCATTGGCGTGCGAGCCCTCCGTGGCGGAGGCGAAACCGGCGCCGGCGGCGATCAGGCCACCTGCCACCATCGTCACGGCGGCGGCCTTCTTCAGGTTCTTCACTTCTGAGCCCTCCCATTGCGTTCACCGCGGCAGGTCGCCGCAGTACGCACTGAAGAACGCCGGAGATCCACGAAGGATGCGCCATCCGGGGGACATTCCCACGACGGTATGAATCTCAGCCCGGAAGGGAACCTTCCGAATTGCCGGTCATCCGGTCACACCATGACGTACCGCCCACAACGCCGCCTGCGTGCGGTCGGCCACGTCGAGTTTCATCAGGATGTTCGAGACATGCGTCTTGACCGTCTTCTCGGACAGCACCAGGGCACGGGCTATCTCCCGGTTCGAACGGCCGTCCGCGATCAGGGTCAGCACCTCCCGCTCCCGCTCGGTGAGCGAACCGCCCCTCCCCTGCCCCGAGTGCGTTTCCTCCTGGCTCAGCAGCGCGCCCGCGACCTCGGGCTGGAGCAGGATGTGCCCGGCGTGCACGGAGCGGATGGCGCCGGCGAGGGCGTCCGGGTCGATGTCCTTGTAGACGTACCCGGCGGCGCCCGCGCGCAGGGCGGGGACCACCGTGCGCTGCTCGGTGAAGCTCGTGACGATCAGCACGCGCGCGGGGTTGTCGAGTTCGCGGAGTCTGCGCAGCGCCTCGACGCCGTCCATGCCCGGCATCTTGACGTCCATGAGGACGACGTCGGGTTTCAGTTCCTGCGCGCGGTCGACTCCCTCCGCACCGTCCGACGCCTCGCCCACGACCTCGATGTCGTCCTGCACTTCGAGGAACGTGCGCAGGCCCCGGCGGACCACCTGGTGGTCGTCGACGAGCAGCACCCTGATTGCGTCAGCCACCGGGGACCTCCATCTCGATCGTGGTGCCCTTTCCGGGCGCCGATGCCACATCCAGCCGCCCGCCGACCCCGCTCGCCCGGTCCCGCATGGAGACCAGGCCGAGGTGGCGTCCGGCGCTGCGCACCGCCGTCGGGTCGAAGCCGCTGCCGTCGTCGGTGACACTCAGGGCGGCGCCCGGCCCTCTTCTCGCCAGGGTCACCTCCACCAGGGCCGCCCCGGAGTGCCTCAGCGCGTTGTGCAGGGCCTCCTGGGCGACCCGCAGCAGGGCTTCCTCCTGGGCGGCCGGCAGGGCGCGGACCCCGCGGCTCTCGAAGGTCACGCGCGCGGAGTGCGCGCGGTCGAGGACCTGGATGTGGGTGCGGAGCGTGGCGATCAGGCCGTCCTCGTCCAGGGCCGTGGGGCGCAGTTCCACGACCGCCGCGCGCAGTTCGTCGGCCGCCTCCGCGGCGAGGGCTGCCACCTGTTGCAGCTCGCCCTTGGCCCGGGCGGGGTCGCGGTCCACGAGGGTGGCGGCGGCCTGGGCCGTCAGGCGCAGGGAGAACAGTTTCTGGCTGACCGCGTCGTGCAGTTCGTGGGCGAGGCGGGAACGCTCCTCGGCGATGGTCAGTTCGCGGCTGCGTTCGTAGAGGCGGGCGTTGGTCAGGGCGATCGCCGCGTGCTGGGCCAGGATGGCGAGGAGGTCCTCGTCGTCCTCGGTGAAGCCGCAGCCGTCGGACGGTTTCGGACAGTTCTTGTTGGCGAGGAACAGGGCGCCCAGTACCTCGTCGCCGTCCCGGATCGGCAGGCCCAGGAAGTCGGACATGTCGGGGTGGGCGGACGGCCAGCCCTCGAAGCGCGGGTCCTCGCGGACGTCGGCCAGGCGCTCGGGGCGGGCCTCGCGCAGCATCGCGGCGAGGATGCCGTGCTGGCGCGGGAGCGGGCCGATGGCCTTCCACTGGGCGTCGCTGACGCCGTCGACCACGAACTGGGCGAAGCCGCCGTGGTCGTCCGGGACCCCCAGCGCCGCGTACTGCGCGTCGAGCAGCTCTCTGGCGGAGGCGACGATCGTCTTGAGGACGTCGCGCACCTCCAGGTGCCTGCTCATGGCCAGCAGCGCGGCGCTCACCGCGGCCAGGCCGGACCGTGGTCCTCGACTCATGACCTCACGGTACCGGCGGGGTGTGACAGCGCGTATCCGTCCTGTGTCGGCCCCGCCTGGTCCGGAGGACCTAGGGCGAAGGGCCTCACGTGTTGCGGCCCCCGGACGAGGCGGCCGGGACGGTCGCGTTCCTACGTTGGACGCACCGCCGATCATCGGCGGCCGAGGACGAGGGGACGCGTGTCATGCCGGTAGCGATCATCACAGGGGCTTCCAAGGGGCTGGGGCGGGCGCTGGCCTCGGCGCTGGCGCAACGTGGCTGGGATCTCGTGCTGGACGCCAGGACCCCGGAGGTCCTGCACACCACCGCCGAGGTGCTCGCCGCGCACGGAGTACGGGTGGAGGCCCTCCCCGGTGACGTCACGGACGCCGGTCACCGTGCCGGGCTGGTGTCGGCGGCGCGGAAGCTGGGCGGCGTCGATCTTCTGGTGAGCAACGCGAGCGCGTTGGGCGCCGAACCCCTCGTACGGCTGGAGGAGCTGTCCCTGGAGGGGTTGCGGCGGGCGCTGGAGGTGAACGTGGTGGCCGCGCTGGGTCTGGTCCAGGAGGCGTTGCCGGCGCTGCGGGAGTCGGCGGCCGGGACGGTGATCGCGGTCAGTTCGGACGCGGCGGCGGAGGCGTACGAGACGTGGGGCGGCTACGGGGCGTCCAAGGCGGCCCTCGACCAGCTGGCGGCGGTGCTCGGGGAGGAGGAGCCCGGGTTGCGGGTCTGGGCGGTCGACCCCGGTGACATGGGGACGGACCTGTACTCGGCGGCCGTACCGGACGATGCCGATCCGCGGCCGGAGCCCGGCAGTGTCGTGCCGGCCTTTCTGCGGCTGCTGGACGAGCGGCCGGCGAGTGGGCGGTACTCGGCGCCGTCCCTGCTGGAGGGGCGATGACATTGGCCGTACGGGTACCGGAGGAGTTGTCGGCGCGGGTGCCGGCCGAGCAGCGCGGGCCGGGGCTGGGCCGGGACGACGTACGGCTGCTGGTGTCGCGGGGGACGACGGTGTCGCATCACGCGTTCGCCGAGCTGCCCCGGCAGCTGCGGGCCGGGGATCTGCTCGTCGTCAACACGTCGTCGACGCTGGCCGCCGCCGTGGACGGGTGGATCGGGCACGCGCGCGTGGTGGTGCATTTCTCGACGCGCGGGGACGACGGACGGTGGGCCGTCGAGCTGCGGGATCCCGACGGAACGGGCACCACGCGTGCGCGTGCGGGCGTCGCGGGGACGGCCGTACGGCTGCCCGGGGGTGCGGGGCTGGTCCTGGAGGAGCCTCTGACCGTGCGCGGTCCCCGGCTTTGGTGGGCGCGGGTGGACGGGCAGGTGCTGTCTCTCCTGCGGGGGCACGGGCGGCCCATTCGGTACTCCTACACGGAACGCGACCAGCCGTTGTCCGTCTATCAGACGGTGTTCGCGCTGCCGTCCTGCGACGGGGCGGGCAGCGCGGAGATGCCGAGCGCCGCGCGGCCCTTCACCGCGCGGCTGGTGGCGGAGCTGGTGAGCCGGGGGGTGCAGTTCGCGCCCGTCACGCTGCACACGGGGGTCGCGTCCGCGGAGGCGCACGAGCCGCCGTATCCGGAGCGGTTCGCGGTGCCGGAGACCTCGGCGCGGCTGATCAACGCCGTGCGGGCCGGGGACGGACGGGTCGTGGCGGTCGGTACGACGGCCGTACGGGCCGTGGAGTCGGCGGTGGGGCCGGACGGTGCGGTCAGGGCGGCCGAGGGGTGGACCGACCTGGTGGTGACACCCGGGCGCGGGGTGCGGGTCGTGGACGGGCTGCTGACGGGGCTGCACGAGCCGGAGGCGTCGCACCTGCTGATGCTGGAGGCGGTCGCGGGGCGGGCTGCCGTCGACCGGGGGTACGAGGAGGCGCTGCGGGAGCGGTACCTGTGGCACGAGTTCGGGGACGTGCATCTCCTCCTTCCGGCGGAGGCGGGCGGCAGCCCCCTCACGCTGAGCATTGCTCCCGCAACCAATGGTGAGGCGGGCGCCCGGCCGATGTGACCCCGCGCATAGGACCCACATCACTTACTAGAGGCCATAGGAGACAAACGTCCACCCGGTGAGCGGGAAAGACGCTCCTGTCTGTCCCGTTTTGCCCTTACTGGGTCCACTACCCCTCGTAGTACGTCACACCTTTGCCACAGGATTTTGCGGCCGCTAAGAATGGCAGCCGTCGCTCAGCGCCGCGGGTTCCGCCCGCGGCGTTTGTGCCGGAAGCACGCCTGTCCCCCGGGCACCGAGCGACGTCCGCGCTATTCGAAGAGGTCCATCCGCCATGTCCAAGAACACCGCCACTCCTGGTCATAGTCGTACGTCGGCCAGGACCCGCAGGCTCGCGATCGCCGGTGCCGCCACGCTCGCCTCCGCCGCCCTCGCGTTCACCCTCGTGCCGGGCAGCGCGCAGAGCGGCTCCGAGGCCGTCTCCGCCGCTCCGGTGGTGTTCGACCAGAGCCAGATCAAGGACGTGAAGGCGAGCGTCACCGACCAGCTGGCCGGCGCGACGGTGCAGGCCGAGGCCGCCGCGGCGAAGAAGAAGGCCGCCGACGCGGCTGCCGCGAAGAAGGCCGCGGCGAAGAAGAAGGCTGCGGCGAAGGCCGCGAAGGAGCGCAGGGCGAAGGAGGCCGCGAGCCGGTCCGCCAAGCGCGCCGCGCTCAAGAAGGCCGCCACGAAGACGTACAGCAACAACCTCGACGGCTGGATCCGCGAGGCCCTCGACATCATGGGGAACAAGGGCATCCCGGGCTCCTACAACGGCCTGTACCGCAACATCATGCGGGAGTCGACGGGCAACCCGAACGCCGTCAACGGCTGGGACGTCAACGCCCAGAACGGCACCCCGTCGATCGGTCTGCTCCAGGTCATCCAGCCGACCTTCAACGCGTACCACGTCTCCGGGACGTCGACGAACATCTACGACCCGGTCGCCAACATCACGGCCGCCGCCAACTACGCGGCCGACAAGTACGGCTCGATCGACAACGTCAACGGCGCGTACTGAGGCCTGCGCGGACCTCCGACACGCAGCGGACCTCCAACCCGTACATGCGGAAGGGCGGCACCCCCACCGGGGTGCCGCCCTTCACCGTCCTGCGGCCGTGGCCGTCACTTGCGCATGACCTCGGGCTCGTGGCGCCGCAGGAAGCGGGCCACGAAGAAGCCGCAGATCACGCCGATGGCGATCAGAGCGGCCATGTCGATGCCCCAGGCGGTGGCCGTGTGGTCCCAGAGGGGGTCCGTGCTGCCGGGGTCGTCGACGTTCGGACTGATCTTGTTGAAGTCGAGGGTGGCGCCGGCCGCGGCGACCGCCCAGCGGGACGGCATCAGGTACGAGAACTCGTTGACGCCGATGTTGCCGTGCAGGATGAACAGGCAGCCCGTGAACACGACCTGGATGATCGCGAACATGACGAGCAGCGGCATGGTCTTCTCGGAGGTCTTCACCAGCGAGGAGATGACCAGGCCGAACATCATCGAGGAGAAGCCGAGCGCCATGATCGGGATGGAGAGTTCGAGCAGCACGAACTTGCCGAAGATCAGGCCCTCGTCGGGGATCGTGCGGCTGGAGAATCCGATCGCGCCGACCATGAGGCCCTGGAGGACCGTGATGAAACCGAGGACGATCACCTTGGACATCAGATACGCGGAGCGCGACAGGCCGGTCGCGCGCTCCCGTTCGTAGATGACCCGTTCCTTGATCAGCTCGCGGACGGAGTTCGCGGCGCCGGCGAAGCAGGCTCCGACGGCGAGGATGAGGAGCACGGTGGTGGCCGTGCCGTTCGGGACGTTCAGGCCGTTCCTGGCCACCTTGCCGGGCAGCAGGGTCTTGTCCGGGTCGATGAGCAGGCTCACCGCGCCGAGTACCGCGGGCAGGATCACCGTCAGGGCCAGGAAGCCCTTGTCGGAGGCAATGACCGTCACGTACCGCCGGATCAGGGTCATCAGCTGTGAGCCCCAGCCCTGCGGCTTGGGCGGGCGCATGGCCTGTGCGGCGGGCATGTCCACGGACTGCGGGGCGACGGCGTCGATGTCCGCGGCGTACATCTGGTAGTGCTGCGAGCCCTTCCAGCGCCCCGCCCAGTCGTAGTCGCGGTAGTTCTCGAAGGCGGAGAAGACGTCGGCCCAGGTGTCGTAGCCGAAGAAGTTCAGGGCCTCCTCGGGCGGGCCGAAGTACGCCACCGAGCCGCCCGGCGCCATCACCAGGAGTTTGTCGCAGATCGCCAGTTCGGCCACGGAGTGCGTGACGACGAGGACCGTACGGCCGTCGTCGGCGAGGCCGCGCAGCAGCTGCATGACGTCACGGTCCATGCCCGGGTCGAGGCCGGAGGTCGGCTCGTCCAGGAAGATCAGCGACGGCTTGGTGAGCAGTTCCAGGGCCACCGAGACGCGCTTGCGCTGGCCGCCGGAGAGGGAGGTGACCTTCTTCTCCTTGTGGATGTCGAGCTTCAGCTCGCGCAGCACCTCGCCTATGCGGTGCTCACGCTCCTCCGTCGTGGTGTCGGCGGGGAAGCGCAGTTTGGCCGCGTATTTGAGGGCCTTCTTGACGGTCAGTTCCTTGTGCAGGATGTCGTCCTGCGGGACCAGACCGATGCGCTGGCGCAGCTCGGCGAACTGCTTGTACAGGTTGCGGTTGTCGTACAGGACGTCGCCCTGGTTGGCGGGCCGGTAGCCCGTGAGCGCCTTCAGGAGCGTCGACTTGCCGGAGCCGGACGGGCCGATGACCGCGATCAGCGACTTCTCCGGGACACCGAAGGAGACGTCCTTCAGGATCTGCTTGCCGCCGTCCACGGTGACCGTCAGATGACGGGCCGAGAAGGAGATCTCGCCGGTGTCGACGAACTCCTCCAGGTGATCGCCGACCAGGCGGAACGTGGAGTGGCCGACGCCGACGATGTCGTTCGGGCCGAGCAGCGCGGTGCCGCCCTTGGCGATCGGCATGCCGTTGACGTACGTACCGTTGTGCGAGCCCAGGTCGTGGATCTCGAAGCGTCCGTCGGGCGTCGCGTGGAACTCGGCGTGGTTGCGGGAGACCTGGAGGTCGGAGACGACCAGGTCGTTCTCCAGGGCGCGGCCGATGCGCATCACCCGGCCGAGGTGCAGCTGGTGGAAGGTGGTCGGGCTGCGGTCGCCGTACACCGGCGGCGCGCCCGCGCCGGGGCCCTGCTGCTGCGGCACCGAGGCGGACTGCTGCTGCGGCTCATGCTGCGGCCAGCTCTGTTCCGGCGCCTGCTGCTGGGGCGGCTGGGCCCAGCCGGGGCTCGCGCCCTGGGCCGCGAACGGCTGCTGCTGAGGCTGTGCCGCCTGCGGCGTCGCCACCGGGGCCGCACTGCTGGAGAGGTTCAGACGGGGGCCGTCGGTCGCGTTGCCGAGATGGACGGCCGAGCCCGGCCCGATCTCCATCTGGTGGATGCGCTGGCCCTGCACGAAGGTGCCGTTGGTGCTTCCGTGGTCCTCGATGACCCAGCTGCGACCGCCCCAGCTGATCGTGGCGTGCCGCCAGGAGACCCTGGCGTCATCGAGCACGATGTCCCCCTGCGGATCACGCCCGAGGGTGTATGGCCTGGACGAATCGAGCGTCCAGGTCCGTTCGTTCAGTTCCAGTACGAGTTCCGGCACTCCATGCCCCACTGAGTTGTCCCCCGAAATTTGCCCCAACACGGGGAGTCTAGGGATGTCGAACATCGGGGGGAACTATTTCAGGCTCAGCCCCCTGACCGAAAGTCGGGCCTTGCGGACGGGGCGTGGAAGCGGACAGCGACGCGCCGTTGACGGGGTGGAAACCGGCCCGGAGAGTGGTAATCCCACGCGAGGGGGACACGCGGGGTGGACCGCCGCCGCGCGGATCGGGGGCTGACGATGGGCATCGAGACCGCCGAGCAAGGCGGGAGGCTGCCGTGGGGAGACGTACTGCTCTCCGCGGTCGCCTCTGTGAGCTGGGCGTTGATCGGAATGGCGGGCACCGCGGCGCTCGGTCTGCATCTGCTGGAGGCGGATGCGACGGCCTCGCTGGGGCCGATGACCGCGGCGGTTGTGGCACTTGGGGCGGGTGGTTCGGTCACTCCGTCCGGTGACGTGTCGGCCTTCGGCCTGAAAGGGGCGGAGGCGGCGACCGCCGTCGAGATCGCGCCACTGGGCGTCGGCCTGGTGGGCGCGCTGCTCCTGTCATGGTTCTTCCTCCGCTCCCTGCGCGGGGCGGGAGCGGTGATCCCGCTGTCCGAACTCCTCACGCGCGCGGGCACGGTGGTCGCCCTCTTCGTGGCCACCCTGGGCGGGCTGGCCTGGGCGGGGCACGACCTCATCACCATCGACGGGGGCGGTCTGGGCCTCGACAGCCTGCCGGGCACGGGCGGTGACGGAGGCGGGGGCCTCGACGTCCCCGGGCTCGGTGACATCAGCGGGCTGCTGCCCGACCGGGTCGGCGACCTGATCGACGCGAAGGCGGCGGTCGGCTTCACCGTCGACACCCTGCCCACCCTGCTCGGGGGGCTGGTCTGGGCGGCCGGGGTCCTGACGATCGCCCTCCTGGCGTCCCGCCGCACTCCCCTGCCGCCCGGCTGGGAAGCGGTCCACCGCGTCGTACGTCCGGCCGCGTCCGCCCTGGTCACCGTCGCGCTGGTGGCGGTGGCCGCGGGGTTCGCGGCAGCCGCGTACGCGGCGATCGGCGACGCCCACCCCAAGCGCATCGCGGGCGCGGCACTGCTCGGCGCCCCCAACGGGGTCTGGCTGGGTATCTCGATCGGCCTGTTCGTCCCGTTCGACGGCAGCGCGTCCGGGGTGCTCGTGAACGTCCTCCCGGACCCCCTCGACCGGCTGCTCAGCTCGGCGGACGACCAGTCGGTCAGCCTCGGGAAACTGGCCGAACTGGACAACCGGGTGTGGCTGCTGGGGGTCGCGGCGGTCCTGACGATGCTGCTCGCGGGCGTCCTCGCCGCGGCCCGGACACCGCTGGCCCGAGGTGTCGGCCCGGACGACGTCGACGGGCGGGTGCCCCTCGCCGTACGGGATCCGGGTGCGCTGCGTTTCGCCGGCCGCTGCGCGTTGCGGCTGGGGCTGGTGACCGCGGTGGCGCTGCCGCTGTTCACCTGGCTGGCGGAGGTGTCCGTGGACGCCTCGATCTCGGTCCTGGGCTTCGACGCGTTCGGCGCCGGAATCGAACTGCACGGGCAACTGGTCGCGGCCCTGCTGCTGGGCGCGGTCTGGGGCGCGGCAACGGGAGCCGTCGGCGCGCTGCTGGCGTACGCGAGCGGGGCGGCGGGCCGGCGGGCGGTGCCGTTGGCACTGGGTGACGCGTCGGCCGGGCCGGGCGGGACGCCTGCCGCTGTGGGGGCGAGCGGGGTGACGGGTGCGGCGGCCGAGGAGGCGCGGTACGGGGTTCACCCCGAGCAGGCCGGCGCCGGCGGCCCCGGTCCGTACGCCGGCCCGTACGCGCCCAGTTCGCCGTACCGGCCGCCGAACCGCGACACCAATCCGTACCTACGGATTCCCGAAGGGCATGCGGAACCCGAGGACGCGCGGCCGGCCGGGGCGGGGCCGCCCTACGGGGGCGGGTGGGCGCCCGATGCCCCGCGTACGGAGGCATGGTCGCCCGACAGGAGCAGCGCGCCCGGGCGGACCGGTTCCGGCGAGGGAAGCGGGCCTGGCTCGGGCTCGGGCAGCGGCTCCGGTGAGCAGCGCGGCTCGGGTGACGGGGGTGGTCCGGGTGAGGGGGAGCAGCCGCCCGAGAACCTGTACGGCCTTCCCACCATGGCCAGGCCGTTCTCGCCGCCGCCCCGACGGCCCGGACGGCCCAGGGGCGGCCCGTCGGAGTCCGCGCCGGAGAAACGGACCCCTCCCCCGCCCCCGCCGCCTCCTCCACCGCCGCCCCCGCCGCCTCCGCGGACGCCAAAGGGGCGTCGCTGACCTGCCCGTAAGGTCTTCGCCACCCCCGGGAAACGTACTGTTCGCCGTCCGTCAGGCGGACCGCGTGCGCGGTAGGCACTGGGTGCCGGATACGGTGGAAACACCATGAACGCTACGCAGACCGCTGACGTACCCACTCTTCTCGTCAAAATCTTCGGCAAGGACAGGCCCGGCATCACCGCAGGCCTGTTCGACACGCTTGCCGCCTACTCCGTGGACGTGGTCGACATCGAGCAGGTCGTCACGCGTGGCCGCATGGTGCTGTGCGCGCTCGTGACGCAGCCGCCTGCCGGGCTCGAAGGCGATCTGCGGGCCACCGTCCACAGCTGGGCGGAGTCCATGAAGATGCAGGCGGAGATCATCTCGGGGCTCGGTGACAACCGGCCGCGCGGGCTCGGGCGTTCCCTCGTCACCGTGCTCGGGCATCCGCTGACCGCCGAGTCGACCGCTGCCATCGCCGCACGGATCACC
This sequence comes from Streptomyces sp. NBC_01451, assembly GCF_036227485.1. NCBI lineage: Bacteria > Bacillati > Actinomycetota > Actinomycetes > Kitasatosporales > Streptomycetaceae > Streptomyces > Streptomyces sp. NBC_01451. The sequence goes on along the minus strand of NZ_CP109479.1, from coordinate 7,707,472 downwards.
AGGACCGGCGGCAACATCGACCGTATCTTCCGGCTCGCCAAGTACCCCGTGACGGCTGTTGAGTTCGCCGTCTCCGGGGTCGCGACCGAGGTGCTGCGCACCGCCCTGGTCACCGACGCGGCGGCACTCGGTGTCGATGTCGCGGTCGTCGCGGCCGGGTTGCACCGGCGGGCTCAGCGTCTGGTCGTCATGGACGTGGACTCGACGCTCATCCAGGACGAGGTGATCGAGCTCTTCGCCGCGCACGCGGGATGCGAGGACGAGGTCGCCAAGGTGACCGCCGCCGCGATGCGCGGGGAACTGGACTTCGAGCAGTCGCTGCACGCGCGCGTGGCACTGCTCAAGGGGCTCGACGCGTCGGTGGTGGACAAGGTCCGCAGCGAGGTCCGGCTCACGCCGGGGGCGCGCACCCTGATCCGTACGCTGAAGCGGCTCGGCTTCGAAGTAGGTGTCGTCTCAGGTGGGTTCACCCAGGTCACGGATGATCTGAAGGAGCGGCTCGGGCTGGACTTCGCCCAGGCCAACACGTTGGAGATCGTCGACGGGAAGCTGACGGGCAAGGTCGTCGGCGAGATCGTGGACCGGGCGGGCAAGGCCCGGCTGCTGCGGCGGTTCGCCGCGGAGGCCGGGGTGCCGCTGGACCAGACCGTGGCGATCGGTGACGGGGCGAACGACCTGGACATGCTGAACGCGGCGGGACTCGGCGTCGCCTTCAACGCCAAGCCGGTCGTGCGGGAGGCCGCGCACACGGCGGTGAACTTCCCCTTCCTGGACACCGTGCTGTATCTGCTGGGGGTCACTCGGGAAGAGGTCGAAGCGGCGGACACCCAGGAGTAGCCCGCTGGGAGCCTCGGGGGCCGGTTCTTCGATGGGGCTCGTGCTTCGTCGTAGGCAGCAGGCAGCAGGCAGCACAGGCTGTGCCGCCTGCTGTCGCCGGGATCTACTCCGTCGGTGCCCAGAAGTCGAGCAGTGTCGCCGTCCCGGGCTCCAGGCCCTTCCAGGAGCCCGTGAAGGACAGGGTCGCGAAGGCCGCCGCCGGGAAGCCTCGGCTGTTCAGCCTGGTGCGGGGGTCGCTCTCGGTCTCGGCGGCCAGGATGTCGGTGAGGGCCTGCACGCCTGGGTTGTGGCCGATCAGGACCACGTTCTGGGTGTCGTCCGGGGTTTCGTTGAGCAGGGCGATGAGCTCGCCGGGTGAGGCGTCGTAGATCCGCTCCTCATAGACGGTCTTCGGCCGTTGCGGGAATTCCTGGACGGCGAGTTTCCAGGTCTCGCGGGTCCGGGCGGCGGTGGAGCAGAGAGCCAGGTCGAAAGGGATACCGGTGTCGGCCAGCCTGCGCCCGGCGACAGCGGCGTCCTTGCGGCCCCGGTCGGCCAGTGGTCGCTCGTGGTCGGCGACCTGGGGCCAGTCGGCTTTCGCATGCCGGAAGAGGACGATCCTGCGGGGTTCTGCGACGCTCATGGCACCCAGCTTCGCATGAAATACGCCATGGAGCGCAGGGAGTTGACGGGCGGCTCCGCAGGTGGGAATGAGGTGTTCACGGCGCTCAGCGCGTCATCAGGTCCCGTGCGCGCTCAAGGAAGTGGGCGATGGCCGGGTCGCCCGTCGCAGCCTGTGCGTCGGTCGGGTTCAGCATCAGCGCGAGCAGCGCGACGAAGGCGATCGTCGGCAGTGCCAGGGCCCACCACGGCAGCCGTATGTCGACTCCACGCGTGGTCGCCGGAAGGGGCCGGGAGTGCGTGCGGGCCGACATGGTGCCTCCGTGGGTCTTCGAGCCGTCCGTGGCCGGCATCTCGCGGCCACACCTCGAAGTTACGGAAGCCGCGGCCCTCAACCCATCCGGAGATCCACCCACTTGACCCTGAGACTCGCCCCCTAGGGGTTGGTGGGGATATCCCCACCCACGGTTCTCACGGTGAGGCGATCGTCGCGATGACGGCGATGATCACGAAGATGGCGAAGAACGAGCCGAAGACGAGCAGCATCTTCTTCTGGCCGTTCTGGGGGTTCGGGTCGAGCACTGGCATACGGCCAGTCTCGCACCCGTCCCGCCCACCCGTGCTCCGGGGGTACCCGCGCCCGGCGGGGTGAGGTCAGCGGGCCGCCGCCTCGTCCTCCACCGTGCGATCACGTCCCGCGAGTACGCCCACGGCCATCTGCGGCAGCAGCAGGCCGGCCATCAGCGCGAGCGGCAGCCCCCAGCCGCCGCTGTGCTGGTAGAGGACGCCTACGACGAGCGGCCCGGGGATGGAGATCAGATAGCCGGCGCTCTGGGCGAAGGCCGACAGCTGGGCGACGCCCGCGCCCGTCCTGGCCCGCATCCCGACCATCGTGAGGGCCAGCGGGAAGGCGCAGTTGGCGATGCCGAGCAGCACGGCCCAGGCCCAGGCGCCCTCGGCCGGCGCGATGTACAGGCCCGCGTATCCGAGAAGTCCGCAGCAGCCGAGCACGACCACGATGGGCCCCTGCCGGGGCAGGCGCGTGGCGACGCGCGGGATGACGAACGCGAGCGGCACCCCCAGCGCCATGGTCACGGCGAGCAGCAGCCCGGCGGTGCCGGCCGGGACGCCCGCGTCCCGGAAGATCTGCGCCATCCAGCCCATGGTGACGTAGGCGGCGGTGGCCTGGAGCCCGAAGAACACGGCGAGCGCCCAGGCGGTACGGCTCCGGGTGATGCGCAGTGCCCCGGCCTCCTCCCCCGTGGCGGACGTCCCGCGCGCGGGGAGCGCCTCCCGCCTCGGCCCGCCCGCGCCCCGATCCCCTACCAGCGGGATCCAGGGCACCACGGCCGCCGCCGCGAGAACCGCCCAGAGGGTCAGTCCCGTCCGCCAGCTCCCGCCCAGCGCCTCGGTCACGGGCACGGTGACCGCGGCCGCGGCGGCGGTGCCGAGGGCCAAGGCCATCGAGTACAGGCCCGTCATGGAACCGACCCGGTCCGGGAACCAGCGCTTGACGACGACCGGCATCAGGACGTTGCTGACCGCGATGCCCATGAGGGCGAGCGCGCTGGCGGCCAGGAAGCCGGCCGCGGTGCCCGTCCAGGGCCGGATCGCCAGGCCGGCGGCGATGGCGGCCATGCCCGCGCACACGACCGCGCCGACGCCGAAGCGGCGGGCCAGGCGCGGGGCCATGACGCCGAAGAGGGCGAAGCAGAACGGGGGTACGGAGGTGAGCACTCCGGCCGCGGTGCCGCTCATGCCGAGTCCGACGCGCACCTCTTCCAGGAGGGCGCCGAGGCTGGTGATGGCGGGCCGGAGGTTGAGGGCCGACAGCACGATGCCGACGAGGACCAGCCGCGTGACCCACGCGCGCGTGGCCGGCCTCCCGTTCCCGTTCTCCGGCTCGCTCTCCGGCTCGGTCGAGTTGCGTACGGACATGGCTGTGGACGTCGTCGTCCGGGATTCCTCGCTCACCATGAGAGCAAGCATAGAATCATAGGATGATTGGTTGTCATCCCCCGTGCGAAGATGTGCCATGCCGCCGCTGAGCCACCCCCGCCGATCGGCCCTGTCCGAGCAGGTCATCGCCGCACTGCGGAACCAGATCACCTCGGGCGAGTGGCCCGTCGGCTCCCGCGTCCCGACGGAACCCGAGCTGGTCGCGCAGCTCGGAGTGGCCCGGAACACCGTCCGGGAGGCGGTCCGGGCCCTCGCGCACAACGGGCTGCTGGACATTCGCCAGGGCTCGGGCACGTATGTCGTGGCGACCAGTGAGCTGGCCGGTGTGATGCACCGCCGGTTCGCCGACGCGGACCCCCGGCACATCGCCGAGCTGCGGTCCACGCTGGAGTCGGGCGCGGCCGAGCTGGCGGCCCTGCGGCGCACCGAACGTGATCTCAAGCAGCTGGACGCGCTTCTGGGGCGCCGGGAGGAGGCCTGGGAGTCGGGCGACGCGGAGGCGTTCGTGACGGCCGACGCGAGCCTGCACATGGCCGTGGTGGCCGCCTCCCACAACGACGTGATGACGGCGATGTACGCGGACCTGGGCGAGGTGCTGCGGGACTGGCTGCGCGACGACGTGGGCGGGAAACTGACCCCTCAGTCGTACGTGGACCACGCCCCGCTCGTCGACGCGATCCGCGCGGGCGACGCGGTGGCCGCCGCCAGGGAGGCGGCGGGCTATCCGTTCGCGTGCCGGCTCAGGCCGTCCGTTTCTGGTGGCTGACCCACACGGAGCGGACTTCCTTCCAGCAGCGGCCGGTGAGCCGTACGGTCTGCGCGGGCCCGGCCTCGACCGAGGAGCCGTCGCTGTCGAGGTCCCACCAGCGGTCGCACTCGATGTGCAGGCGTACGCGGTCGGCGGCCACGTAGGGGTTGTGGCAGTACGCGGTCACCTTGGAGCCGGTGACCCGGGTGTGGCAGGTGGAGCCGAAGGGCTCGGGCCGCTCCTGCTGCCGTCCCTCCACGCGCGCGTGCGGTACGGCCTCGTAAGGAAGCGTGGTGAGAAGGGCTACGGCGACGAGCAGCGGGGCGAAGCCGCGGGACAGGCGCACAAGGGGGGACCTCCTCGGCCGTGCTGGGGAGGGAACGCGCGGTGAACGCGTAATCCAGAGTGCCTGGTTACCTCTCTCCCCCGCCCGGCCGGATGAGCCGAACGAGTGACGGCGCACGCACACACCGAGGGCCCGCGCCGGAACGGAACGCGGGCCCTCGGAATGTCGGCCGAGCCTGTGGCGGCAGCGGCAGCGGTCACGCGCCGATCGCGTGCAGCCCGCCGTCCACGTGGATGATCTCGCCGGTGGTCTTCGGGAACCAGTCGCTGAGCAGGGCGACGACACCGCGGCCGGCCGGCTCGGGGTCCTTGAGGTCCCACTCCAGCGGCGAGCGGGCGTCCCACACCGAGGCCAGTTCGCCGAAGCCGGGGATGGACTTGGCGGCCATGGAGCCGATGGGGCCGGCGGAGATGAGGTTGCAGCGGATGTTCTGCTTGCCCAGGTCGCGGGCCATGTAGCGGCTGGTGGCCTCCAGGGCGGCCTTGGCCGGGCCCATCCAGTCGTACTGCGGCCAGGCGTACTGGGCGTCGAAGGTGAGACCGACGACCGAGCCGCCGTTCTGCATCAGCGGCAGGCAGGCCATGGTGAGCGACTTCAGGGAGTACGCCGAGACGTGCATGGCGGTGGCCACGGACTCGAACGGGGTGTTGAGGAAGTTGCCGCCCAGGGCGTCCTGCGGGGCGAAGCCGATGGAGTGGACGACGCCGTCGAGGCCGCCGAGCTCCTCGCCGACGAGGTCGGCCAGGCGGCCCAGGTGCTCCTCGTTCGTGACGTCGAGCTCCAGGACCTTGGTGGGCTTGGGGAGCTTCCTGGCGATGCGCTCGGTCAGCGTGGGCCGCGGGAACGCGGTCAGGATGATCTCGGCACCCTGCTCCTGGGCCAGCTTGGCGGCGTGGAAGGCGATGGAGGACTCCATCAGCACACCGGAGATCAGGACGCGCTTGCCCTCGAGAATTCCGCTCATGGTGATCAGTGACCCATTCCCAGTCCGCCGTCAACGGGGATGACGGCTCCAGTGATGTACGAGGCGTCGTCCGAGGCGAGGAACCGCACCGTTGCGGCGATCTCCTCCGGCTGCGCGTACCGGCCGAGCGGCACCTGCGAGACGATGCCCGCGCGCTGCTCGTCGGTGAGGACCTTGGTCATGTCGGTGTCGACGAAGCCGGGCGCGACCACGTTGAAGGTGATGTTGCGCGAGCCCAGCTCACGGGCGAGAGAGCGGGCGAAGCCGACCAGGCCGGCCTTGGAGGCGGCGTAGTTCGCCTGCCCCGGCGAGCCGTAGAGCCCGACGACCGACGAGATCAGTACGACACGGCCCTTCTTGGCGCGCAGCATGGCGCGGTTGGCACGCTTGACGACACGGAAGGCGCCGGTGAGGTTGGTGTCGAGGACGGACGTGAAGTCCTCCTCGGACATGCGCATCAGGAGCTGGTCCTTGGTGACACCTGCGTTGGCGACGAGGACCTCGACCGGGCCGTGCTCGGCCTCGATCTCCTTGTAGGCCTGCTCCACCTGCTCGGTGTCGGTGATGTCGCACTTGACGGCGAGGCAGCCCAGTTCCGTCAGGACTGCCGGCGGCTCACCGGAACGGTATGTGATGGCGACCTTGTCGCCGGCATCGGCGAACGCGCGGGCGATGGCGAGGCCGATGCCCCGGTTGCCTCCGGTGACGAGAACCGAGCGGCTCAACGGATCACCCTTTCGGTAGCGGTTCAGGACCTGTCCGAACACCCGGGCCGACAGGCCCCTTCTCCGAAAACCTATCGGTCCGTCCACACCCTCGGACAATCGGGCACCGACAGTGGCTCACCCCTGGTCCTGTCGGGTCCCTACAGTCGGGGTGCCTGGAGAAGGGTGCGCCGAACGGCGCCGAACGCGTGGGACGGGCGTGGTTGGCGGCGTGAATCCGGTGGAGGCCGGGGTGCCGGTTCTGCATGATTCACTGCGGGACATACTCATCTCGCCAACGGTGACAAGGGGAGGCCCCTCGTGGCCCATGAAATCGATCCGTCGTTCCTCGCGTTGCCCTTGCGGGCCCTCGCGGACGCGGCCCTGGCACGCGCGCGTGCGCTGGGCGCCGACCACGCGGACTTCCGGTTCGAGCGGGTGCGCAGCGCGTCCTGGCGGCTGCGGGACGCCAAGCCGTCGGGTTCGTCGGACACCACGGACCTGGGGTACGCGGTAAGGGTGGTGCACGGAGGTACCTGGGGGTTCGCGTCGGGCGTGGATCTGAGCATGGACGCCGCCGCGAAGGTCGCCTCGCAGGCCGTGGCCATGGCGAAGCTGTCCGCCCAGGTGATCAAGGCGGCGGGATCCGACGAGCGCGTGGAGCTGGCCGGCGAGCCGGTGCACGCCGACAGGACCTGGGTCTCGTCGTACGAGATCGACCCGTTCACCGTGCCTGACGAGGAGAAGGCGGCCCTGCTGGCCGAGTGGAGCGCGCGGCTGCTCGCGGCGAACGGGGTCAACCATGTCGACGCCTCGCTGCTCACGGTGCACGAGAACAAGTTCTACGCCGACACCGCGGGGACCGTCACCACCCAGCAGCGGGTGCGGCTGCACCCGCAGTTCACCGCCGTCTCCGTCGACGAGTCGAGCGGCGAGTTCGACTCGATGCGGACCGTCGCACCGCCCGTCGGACGCGGCTGGGAGTACCTCACGGGCCGCGGCTGGGACTGGGAGTCCGAGCTCGAACAGATCCCCGAGCTGCTCGCCGAGAAGATGCGGGCGCCGAGCGTCGAGGCAGGCCTGTACGACCTGGTCGTCGACCCGTCCAACCTGTGGCTGACCATCCACGAGTCCATCGGCCACGCCACCGAGCTGGACCGGGCCCTCGGCTACGAGGCGGCGTACGCGGGCACGTCCTTCGCGACCTTCGACCAGCTCGGCAAGCTCAGGTACGGCTCCGAGCTGATGAACGTCACCGGCGACCGCACCGCCGAACACGGTCTGGCGACCATCGGCTACGACGACGAGGGCGTCGCCGGTCAGTCGTGGGACCTGGTGAAGGACGGGACGCTGGTGGGCTACCAGCTGGACCGGCGGATCGCGAAGCTGACCGGGTTCGAGCGGTCCAACGGGTGCGCGTACGCCGACTCGCCCGGGCATGTGCCCGTGCAGCGCATGGCCAACGTGTCGTTGCAGCCGGACCCGGGCGGGCTGGCGACCGAGGATCTCATCGGCGGCGTCGACCGCGGGATCTACGTCGTCGGGGACCGGTCCTGGTCCATCGACATGCAGCGCTACAACTTCCAGTTCACCGGGCAGCGGTTCTTCAGGATCGAGAACGGCCGGATCACCGGGCAGCTGCGGGACGTGGCCTACCAGGCGACGACCACCGACTTCTGGGGCTCCATGGCGGCCGTCGGCGGTCCGCAGACATACGTCCTGGGCGGTGCCTTCAACTGCGGCAAGGCCCAGCCGGGGCAGGTCGCGGCCGTGTCCCACGGATGCCCGTCGGCCCTCTTCCGGGGCGTCAACATTCTCAACACCACGCAGGAGGCCGGTCGATGAGCGCCCGTTTGATCAAGCCGCACGAAATCGTCGAGCGGGCCCTCGAACTGTCCCGGGCCGACGGGTGTGTCGTCATCGCCGACGAGGAGTCGACCGCCAATCTGCGCTGGGCGGGCAACGCCCTCACCACCAACGGGGTCACGCGCGGGCGCACGCTCACGGTCGTCGCCACCGTCAGCGGCAAGCAGGGCACGGCCTCCGGGGTGGTCTCCCGCGCCGCCGTCACCGCCGACGAGCTGGAACCGCTCGTAAGGGCCGCCGAGGCCGCCGCCCGCGGCGCCGGGCCCGCGGAGGACGCCCAGCCGCTGGTCGCGGGCGTACCGGAGTCCCCGGACTTCACGGACGCGCCCGCCGAGACCTCGTCGGCGGTGTTCGCCGACTTCGCGCCGGCGCTCGGCGAGGCGTTCGCACGCGCGCGTGCGGGCGGCCGGGAGCTGTACGGCTTCGCCAACCACGAGCTGGTGTCGAGCTATGTGGGTACGTCGACGGGGCTGCGCCTGCGGCATGACCAGCCCAACGGGACCCTGGAGCTGAACGCCAAGTCCCCGGACCGTACGCGGTCGGCATGGGCCGGGCGGTCCACGCGGGACTTCAAGGACGTCGATCCGGCCGCCCTCGACGCCGAACTCGCCGTACGCCTCGGCTGGGCGGAGCGGCGGATCGAGCTGCCTGCCGGGCGCTACGAGACGCTGCTGCCGCCGACCGCCGTCGCCGACCTGCTGATCTACCAGATGTGGTCGGCGTCCGCGCGGGACGCCGCCGAGGGGCGCACGGTGTTCTCCAAGCCGGGCGGCGGGACGCGCATCGGCGAGAGGCTCACCGAGCTGCCGCTGACACTGCGCAGCGACCCGAACGAGCCGGGTCTGGAATGCTCCCCGTTCCTGCTCGCCCACTCCTCCGGCGACGACCAGTCGGTGTTCGACAACGGGCTGCCGCTGAGTGCCACGGAGTGGATCCGCGCGGGTGAGCTGAACCGCCTGATCACCTCACGGCACACCGCCGGGCTGACCGGTCTGGCCGTGTCCCCGGCGATCGGGAACATCGTCCTGGACGGGGGCGAGGACAAGTCCCTGGAGGAGATGGTCGCGAACACCGAGCGCGGGCTGCTGCTGACGTGCCTCTGGTACATCCGCGAGGTCGACCCGGCCACCCTGCTGCTGACCGGCCTGACCCGCGACGGGGTGTACCTCGTGGAGAACGGCGAGGTCAGCGGGGAGGTCAACAACTTCCGGTTCAACGAGTCGCCGGTGGACCTGCTCGGGCGGGCCGCCGAGGCGGGGCGTACGGAGAAGACGCTGCCCCGGGAGTGGAGCGACTGGTTCACCCGGGCCGCGATGCCGGCGCTGCGGGTGCCGGACTTCAATATGAGCTCTGTCAGTCAGGGCGTATAACCTCGTTGCCGGTGGTCACTCGGCTGCCGTAGAACTGAACGAAGACCATCCAAGGAGATACGAGAACCGTGACGGACATCGTCGACGAGCTGAAGTGGCGTGGGCTGTTCGCCCTGTCCACCGACGAGGACGCTTTGCGCAAGGCGCTCGCGGACGGTCCCGTCACGTTCTATTGCGGCTTCGACCCGACCGCGGCCAGTCTGCACGTCGGTCACCTGGTACAGGTGCTCACCATGCGCCGCCTCCAGGGGGCCGGCCTGCGTCCGCTGGCTCTGGTCGGCGGGGCGACCGGCCAGATCGGTGACCCGCGTCCCACCGCGGAGCGCACCCTGAACGACCCGGAGACGGTCGCGAACTGGGTGACCCGGCTCCGCGCGCAGATCGAGCCGTTCCTGTCCTTCGAGGGCGAGAACGCCGCGGTGATGGTGAACAACCTGGACTGGACGGCCGGCATGTCGGCCATCGAGTTCCTCCGGGACATCGGCAAGCACTTCCGCGTCAACAAGATGCTGACGAAGGACTCGGTCGCCCGTCGGCTGGAGTCCGACCAGGGCATCAGCTACACGGAGTTCAGCTACCAGCTCCTCCAGGGCATGGACTTCCTGGAGCTGTACCGGAGGTACGGCTGCACGCTCCAGCAGGGCGGCAGCGACCAGTGGGGCAACCTCACCGCCGGTCTCGACCTGATCCACCGCCTGGAGCCGGAAGCATCCGCGCACGCGCTGGCGACACCGCTGATGACGAAGGCGGACGGCACCAAGTTCGGCAAGACCGAGGGCGGCGCCATCTGGCTCGACCCGGAGATGACGACGCCGTACGCCTTCTACCAGTTCTGGCTGAACGTGGACGACCGGGACATCTCGGCGTACATGCGCATCCTGTCGTTCCAGTCCCGCGAGGAGTTGGAGGCGCTGGAGGCGCAGACCGCGGAGCGTCCGCAGGCGCGGGCCGCGCAGCGCGCGCTCGCCGAGGAGCTGACGACGCTGGTGCACGGCGCCGAGCAGACGGCCGCCGTGATCGCCGCGTCCAAGGCCCTCTTCGGCCAGGGCGAGCTGGGTGAGCTGGACGAGCGGACGCTGAGCGCGGCCCTTTCCGAGGTACCGCACATCCGGGTCGCCGAGGCGGGGCCGGTCGTCGACCTGTTCGCCGAGGTCGGACTGGTGGCCAGCAAGTCGGCCGCGCGCCGCACGGTGAAGGAGGGCGGCGCCTACGTGAACAACGCGAAGATCACCGCCGAGGACGCGGTGCCCGCGAAGGAGGACCTGCTGCACGGGAGGTGGCTGGTGCTGCGCCGGGGCAAGAAGAACCTCGCCGCGGTGGAGGTCACCGGCTGACCGGGCCGAAGGTGTCCGAGCACGTGTGAAGGGGGCGGCCCTGTCGACCGGGCCGCCCCCTTCACACGTACCGCTAGGCCCGCTGTCTCCTGCCGCGCATCATCGAGTACGCCATGTCGCCCAGGAACACGATCACGACGGCCGCCGCGAGCTGGAGCGCGTGGCGGCCCCAGTCGATGCCGCTCGTCTCGTCGATACCGAGACCTCGTGCGATCGCGTTGCCGATGACGGCGCCGATGATGCCGAAGACGGTCGTCAGCCAGAGCGGGCTGTGCTGCTTGCCCGGAATGATCGCCTTGGCCAGCAGACCCAGCACGAATCCCACGATGATCGCCCACAACCAGCCCATGGATGCCTCCTCGTACGGCTCTACGTGAGCATTACGCCCAGTGTCGGCCCGTTCGCGCTACGGCGCATGTCGGGGACGTCGGTACTCGGTACGGCGCAGACGGGTCACCCCGGCGGAAGGTGCCCCGGTCTCGTAGGCGACGCAGGCGCGGCGTAACGTGGAAGGCGTCCGGGTCCGGTTCCCCGACCGGGTTCGGCGCGGGGTACGGGCCGGGCGTGTCCGATTCGGGTGGATGGTGGAACGTGATGCGGAAGCGGAGCAACAGCGGCGGCGCCCAGGTCTTCCGGATCACCGGGGCCCGGCAGGGGCTCGCGGACGACGTCCGTGGCAGACAGCGCCGGTACGTCATCTCCATGTCCGTGCGCACGGTGGCGGTGGTCCTCGCGGCGGTGCTCTGGAACGTCGAACGGCACGTCGCGTTCGTGGCACTGGTGCTGGGCATGATCCTGCCCTACATCTCCGTGGTGATCGCCAACGCGGGCCGCGAGAACGCACCGGGCCTCCCGTCGACGTTCGTGACGGTTCCGGTGCGGCCGATGATCACGCCGCCACGGCCGGAAGAGGGCTCCGCGGAATCCCCGGCGGAAGACGGCGGGGGCGATCAGGGGGCCGGTATGCGGGGTAATCGGCACGAGCGATCCTGACCAGAAGTCAGTCCGCACGGCGTCGCGAAGCTCAAGAAAAGCTCAGATCAATCATGAAGTTCCGGTGCCGGTCGGACGGTTACCCGTGACATACTTCGTACGCGCTCCGCATCCCCCGTCGGAGCGACAGACCGACGCCGGGCAGCTCCCCCCGTGGCTGCTCGGCGTCGCCTTTTTGAGCCCTGTTTCCGCCGGGTTAGGGTCGTCAGATGATCGGCTCTGATCCTGACTCCCCCATCTGTTCCGCCAAGGCATGCCGGGCGGACGCGGAGTGGGTGCTCGCCTGGAACAACCCGAAACTGCACACGCCCGAGCGACGGAAGACGTGGCTGGCGTGCGAGGAGCATCGCGAGCACCTGTCCCAGTTCCTGGGGGTGCGGGGTTTCCTCAAGGATGTCGTGAGGCTGGAGGACTGGGAGTCTCCGGACGACTGAGCCCGCTTCAGCCCCCGATCGCCGACATCGGCCTGTCCGGCTGCACGAAGGTCGGATCGTCCAGGCCCGCTCCCGGCTTCTTGCCCCACATCGCCTCGCGCCAGATGCGGGCTATCTCGTCGTCGGGGGCGTCGGAGCGGAGGGCCGCTCGCAGGTCGGTTTCCTCGCGGGCGAAGAGGCAGTTGCGGATCTGGCCGTCGGCCGTCAGACGGGTGCGGTCGCAGGCCGCGCAGAACGGGCGGGTGACGGAGGCGATGACGCCGACGCGGTGCGGGCCGCCGTCGACCAGCCAGCGCTCGGCGGGGGCCGAACCGCGTTCGCCGGTGTCCTCCTCCGTCAGCTCGAAGCGGGTGCGGAGGGAGGTGAGGATGTCACCGGCGGTGACCATGCCCTCGCGCTTCCAGCCGTGCTGGGCGTCCAGGGGCATCTGCTCGATGAAGCGCAGCTCGTAGTCGTGCTCGACCGCCCAGGCGAGGAGGTCCGGGGCCTCGTCCTCGTTGAACCCCGGCATCAGCACGGCGTTGACCTTCACCGGGGTCAGGCCGGCCTCCCGGGCGGCTTCCAGGCCCGCGATGACGTCCTTGTGGCGGTCGCGGCGGGTGAGCGTCTTGAAGACGTCCGGGCGCAGGGTGTCCAGGGAGACGTTGACACGGTCCAGGCCCGCCGCCTTCAGGGCGGTCGCCGTACGGCCGAGGCCGATGCCGTTCGTCGTCAGGGACATCTGGGGGCGCGGGGCCAGGCCCGCGACCCGCTCCACGATGCCGACCAGGCCCGGGCGCAGCAGTGGCTCGCCGCCGGTGAAGCGGACCTCCTCGATGCCCAGGAGGCGAACGGCTATGTCTATGAGGCGGACGATCTCGTCGTCCGTGAGCAGGTCCGGCTTGGCCAGCCACTGCAGGCCCTCCTCGGGCATGCAGTACGTGCACCGCAGGTTGCAGCGGTCGGTCAGGGAGACTCGCAGGTCGGTGGCGACGCGGCCGTAGGTGTCGATGAGCACGTGGGCCCCCTCCCTCGTAGCGGATCGCGTGGGTAGAAGTTTCTCCTGTAGCTGCGAGCCTACGTGACCCCACCGACAACGAGGCCGACCCGATGCCACAGGACGCGGCGTGGGGCCGCCGTAGATCCCTACGACGGCCCCACGCGATGCCTGCGCCGGGCGAGCCGGCGAGCGGATGCCTAGTGCGCTCCGGTGCCCGTGAGGGACCGCACCTCCAGCTCCGCGTACTTGCCGGTGTCGGGCTCCTCCTTGGAGAGGACCGTGCCGAGCCAGCCCATGAGGAAGCCGAACGGGATGGAGATGATCCCGGGGTTCTTCAGCGGGAACCAGTGGAAGTCGACGCCCGGGAACATCGCCTTCGGGTCACCGGAGACGACCGGCGAGAACAGCACCAGGCCGACCGCCACGATCAGGCCGCCGTAGATCGACCACAGGGCGCCCTGGGTGGTGAACCTCTTCCAGAACAGGCTGTAGAGGATCGTGGGCAGGTTGGCGGAGGCGGCCACCGCGAACGCCAGCGCGACCAGGCCGGCCACGTTGAGGTCGCGGGCGAGGGCGCCCAGTGCGATGGAGATGATGCCGATGAAGACGGTGGCCCAGCGGACCGCCTTCATCTCCTCCTTCTCGGTGGCCTTCCCCTTGCGGATGACGTTGGCGTAGATGTCGTGCGCGAAGGAGGACGACGAGGCGAGCGTGAGGCCGGCGACGACGGCGAGGATGGTCGCGAAGGCGACCGCCGAGATCGTCGCGAGCAGTACCGCGCCCCAGGCCGAGTCCACGCCACCGATGTGCAGGGCGAGCAGGGGTGCCGCCGTGTTGCCCGATGGGTTGGAGTCGGTGATCTCTTTCTGGTCGATCAGCGCGGCGGCGCCGAAGCCGAGCGCGATCGTCATCAGGTAGAAGCCGCCGATGATGCCGATCGCCCAGTTCACGGACTTCCGGGCGGCCTTCGCGGTGGGCACCGTGTAGAAGCGGATCAGGATGTGCGGCAGACCGGCGGTGCCGAGGACCAGGGCGATGCCCAGGGAGATGAAGTCCAGCTTGGTGGTGCCGGTGGCGCCGTACTGGAGGCCGGGCTCCAGGAAGGCGTCGCCCTTGCCGCTGCGTTCGGCGGCGGTGCCGAGCAGATCGGAGATGTTGAAGTTGAACTTCAGCAGCACCAGGAACGTAATGAGGATCGTGCCGCTGATGAGCAGCACGGCCTTGACCATCTGGACCCAGGTGGTGCCCTTCATGCCGCCGATGGAGACGTAAAGGATCATCAGGACGCCGACGAGGGCGACGATGGCGACCTTGCCCGCGTCGGAGGTGATGCCGAGGAGGAGCGAGACGAGGACGCCCGCGCCGGCCATCTGGGCCAGCAGGTAGAAGATCGAGACGACGATCGTCGACGTGCCGGCGGCCGTGCGGACCGGGCGCTGGCGCATGCGGTACGCGAGGACGTCACCCATGGTGTAGCGGCCCGAGTTGCGCAGCGGTTCGGCCACCAGGAGCAGGGCGACCAGCCAGGCGACGAGGAAGCCGATGGAGTACAGGAAGCCGTCGTACCCGAAGAGGGCGATCGCGCCCGCGATGCCGAGGAAGGACGCGGCGGACATGTAGTCGCCGGAGACCGCCAGTCCGTTCTGGAAGGCGCTGAACTGGCGTCCGCCGGCGTAGAAGTCGGCGGCGCTCTTGGTCTGGCGGCCGGCCCAGACGGTGATGAAGAGGGTCGCGACGACGAACACCGCGAACAGGGTGATGATCAGTGGCCGGTGCTCGCTCGCCTCGCCTGCGGCGAGAACACTCTGCTGTACGGGGCTCATGCGTCGCCCTCCATCCGGGACTTGATCGCCTCGCCCTTCGGGTCGAGGTTGGCGGCGGCGTGCCGCGCGTACCACCAGGCGATGAGGAACGTGGTGACGAACTGGGCGATGCCCAGGGCGAAGGCGACGTTGATGTGGCCGACGAGCTTGGTGCCCATGAAGCCGCCCGCGTAGTTCGACAGCAGGACGTACAGCAGGTACCAGGCGATGAAGCCGACGGTCAGCGGGAAGGCGAAGGAGCGGTGGGCGCGGCGCAGTTCACCGAACTCAGCGCTCTGCTGGACCTCGATGTAGTCCTCCGTGGTCGGGAGGTCGCGTTCTGTCTTCGAGGGGGGCGGTGCGTCGGTAGCCACGGAGTCTCCTCGCGTTGCGGGTGCGGTCACGACAGTGGACGGGGGTGCGTGGTCGTTCGGGGACGGGGTCGGGCCGGGTACGGACATGTCTCTTCTCTGACCTCGCGGTGATCTGGATCACAGGTGGTCGGCTCGCGATGGTAGGGCCCCCACACGTGATCCGACAGGGGGCTCGACGGTCCTCGCGCTCCCTGCACAAGGTCACGGCGCCACGCGGGGACCGGTTCAACTCGCCGTGCTTCTTTCCGAACTGGTCTCCGGAAGTCATTGCTGGCCAGCGGCGATGCGGGATAGCTTCGCCCTGTACCACCCGTCATGTACCTGCAAAATCAGAGGTGTGGGCCGCGCGCCCGTGCCCGCCTTTTCGCGCGTAATCACTTGTTGTCCGTCCCTGCTACGCGCCTTGCCCGGCAACCATCCTTGTCCGGGCGGGCCTCGTTTCCGGATGATGTGGAGAACCCATGGCTCATCTGCGCTCCAGACGCCGGCTCGCTCTCGCGGTGCCGGTCGTGCTGTCCCTGACCGCCTCCCTCGGCTTCCTGCCCGTGGCCGCGTCGGCCGCCGAACCGGCCGCCTCCGCCGCCCGGGCGGCGGACGGTCCGAACCTCGCCTACGTCGTCAACACCAAGAGCACCGACCGTCACACGATCGGGGCGGTGACGAAGGCGATCTCCAAGGCCGGCGGCACCGTCGTCGTCACGTACGGCAAGATCGGTGTGATCGTCGTCCACTCCGCGAACCCCTCCTTCGGGGCGGAGATCCGCGCGGCGCGCGGTGTGAGGTCCGCCGGTGCCACCCGGACCACGCCACTGGTCGCCGCCGGGACGACCGACGAGGGCGCGGCGGACTATCTGACGGCCGCGGAGGCAGCCAGGGTCGAGGCCGTGTCGGCCCGGACCCCCGAGAGCGAGCCCCTCGAAGCCGACCAGTGGGACCTGCGGTCGATCGGCGCCGACAAGGCCGCGAAGATCAACCCGGGCAGCCGCAAGGTCACCGTCGCCGTGATCGACACCGGCGTCGACGACACCCACCCCGACCTCGCCCCGAACTTCTCCGCGGCCCAGTCGGCGAACTGCGTCGGCGGCGTCGCGGACACCAGCGCGGGCGCCTGGCGCCCGTACACCGCCGAGGACTACCACGGCACCCATGTGGCCGGTGAGATCGCCGCCGCCCGCAACGGCATCGGGGTGGCCGGTGTCGCGCCCGGTGTGAAGGTCGCCGGCATCAAGGTGAGCGACCCGGACAACGGGCTCTTCTACCCGGAGAGCGTCGTGTGCGCCTTCGTGTTCGCCGCCGACCACGGCGTCGAGATCACGAACAACAGCTACTACGTCGATCCCTGGCTGTACAACTGCCTCGACGACCCCGACCAGCGGGCCATCGTCGACGCGGTCAACAGGGCGCAGCTGTACGCGACGAAGAAGGGCACCCTCAACCTGGCGTCGGCGGGCAACTCCAGCCACGACCTGGACTCCGACGCGATCGTCGACGACAGCAGCCCCGACGACTCGACGCCGGTGACCCGCACGATCGACCCGCACGAGTGCTTCGACGTACCGACCCAGCTCCCGGGGGTCGTCACGGTGAGCGCCACGGGCGTCGACAACGTCAAGTCGTACTACTCCACGTACGGAAACGGTGTCATCGACGTCGCGGCCCCGGGCGGCGACCGCAAGTACCAGATACCGGACACGCCGTCGAAGAACGGCCGCATCCTGTCCACCATGCCGAACGGCGAGTACGCCTTCCTGCAGGGCACCTCGATGGCCTCGCCGCACGCCGCGGGCGTCGCCGCGCTGCTGAAGTCGAAGCACCCGAAGGCGACCCCGGCACAGCTCCAGACGCTGCTCAAGGTCCAGGCGAACAACCCGGGCTGCCCCACGTCGTACGACCAGGACGGTGACGGTACGCAGGACGCGGTGTGCGAGGGCGGCAAACGGGTCAACGGATTCTTCGGGTTCGGGATCGTCGACGCGCTGCGCGCGGTCAAGTGACCCGCAGGTTTTTCCGAGATTCCCGCACGGTCAGCACGTCCCACGAACGAAGGAACTGGAGACCCTCCATGTCAGCGTCCCACCCGCGCTCCCGTCGCGCCGTGGCGATCCCGGTCGGAATGGTCATGGCGTCGGCGTTCGCCTTCCTGCCGAACATCCAGGCCGTCGCGGCCGACGCCGCGACCACCACCGGTGCCTCCGCCGTCACGGCCGACGCGACGTCGCTCAGCTATGTCGTCAACGTGTTCCCCGGGTTCGGCACCTCCCGGCACCTGCAGAAGGCCATCTCCCAGGCCGGCGGCACGATCGTCACCTCGTACGACCGGATAGGCGTGGTCGTCGTCCACTCGGCGAACCCCGACTTCGCGAAGATCATCCGCAAGGTGCCGGGCGTCCAGTCGGCCGGCAACACGCGCAACGCGCCGCTGCCCGCGCAGTCGACCACCGACGAGGGCGCCCCGAAGGTGCTCTCCGCGGCGGAGGTCGCGAGTGCCACCGCCGCCGCCACCGCGGGCCAGGACCCGCTGGAGCCGTTGCAGTGGGACCTGCCCGCCATCAAGGCGGACAAGGCGCACGAGAAGTCCCTCGGCAGCTCCAAGGTGACCGTCGCCGTGATCGACACCGGCGTCGACGACACCCACCCGGACATCGCGCCGAACTTCGACCGCGCGGCCTCCGTCAACTGCGTGACGGGCAAGCCCGACACCACCGACGGGGCCTGGCGGCCGACCGCGGGCGAGAGCCCGCACGGCACGCACGTGGCCGGTGAGATCGCCGCCGCGAAGAACGGTGTCGGCGTCACGGGCGTCGCGCCCGGCGTGAAGGTGTCCGGCATCAAGGTGTCGACCACGGCCGGCTACTTCTACACCGAGGCCGTCGTCTGCGGCTTCGTGTGGGCGGCCGAGCACGGCGTCGACGTCACGAACAACAGCTATTACACGGACCCCTGGTACTTCAACTGCAAGAACGACCCGGACCAGAAGGCCCTGGTCGACGCCATCACGCGGGCGACGCAGTACGCGGAGCACAAGGGTGTCGTCAACGTCGCGGCGGCCGGCAACGAGAACTACGACCTCGCGGCCGACGAGATCACCGACCCGGTCTCCCCCAACGACGCGACCCCCTCGGACCGGGTCGTCGACCCCTCCAAGTGCTACGACATACCGACCCAGCTCCCGGGCGTGGTGACGGTCGCCGCGACCGGCGCCAAGGGCATCAAGTCGTCCTTCTCCAACCACGGCCTGGGCGTCATCGACATCGCCGCCCCCGGTGGCGACTCGACCCGCTACCAGACCCCGGCACCGCCGGCCACCAGCGGCCTGATCCTCGGCCCGCTGCCCGGCGGCACGTGGGGCTACATGGCCGGTACGTCGATGGCGTCCCCGCACGTCGCGGGTGTGGCCGCCCTGATCAAGTCGACGCACCCGCGCGCGTCGGCCGCCCTGGTGAAGGCGCTCCTGTACGCCGAGGCGGACGCCACGCCGTGCACGGACCCGTACGACATCAACGGTGACGGCAAGGTCGACGCGGTGTGCGAGGGCCCGAAGAACCACAACGGCTTCTACGGCCACGGCATCGCGGACGCGCTGGACGCGGTGACGAAGTAGATCCCTCGTAGGTCCTCACCGATCCCTTCGGTTCGGATTCTCCTCGGTGGGCCGGGCAGCATCGCGCTGTCCGGCCCACCGTGTTGATCCAGTGCATATGTTGATACCCGGTGCGGAAGACGCGGCATTGGGGTGGGCTTGACACGATCGACAGACGGGGCGTCCGACGAGGGCGGGCCCATGAGAACGCGCGGCGGCGGACGTCCCGGTACCGGACCGGCCGTCGCGGTGCTCGTGCTGGTGGCGTTGGCCGCGCTGATACCGCTGCTCGGCCCGTCCGTCGCGCTGGACGGCACCGGGGAGGCCGCAGCGCCCGGCGTGGGCGGGATCGGGCTGCTGCGGACGGTGCTGTTCGCCGCGCTGTGTGTCCCGGTGGGCGAACTGTTCGTGCGGAGGCTGGCCGGCGGGCTGCCCGGGGCGCCGCCGGAGCGGGCGCGCGGCTGGGCACCGTACGCGGCCGGTGCCGGTTTCGTCGCCGCGCTGGGGCTGGCCTCGGTGGTGTCGACCGGCAACCTCGTGCCGCACAGCCTGGCCGCCATCGATGTGGGCGGCCTGTACCAGTCCCGGGACGGCAAACTCGCGCTGCTGGAGGTCAACGGGTTCGCCGCGGCGAGCCTGTGCGCCCTCTCGGCCCGTCCGGCCACGCAGGTCTGGCCGTTGGCTGCCGTGGCCGTGGCGGAGGCGCTGCGGGCCCATCCGGCACCGGAGACCGATCCGCTGACCGGCTCGGCGCTGACGTTCGTCCATCTGACGTGCGCGGCGCTGTGGGTGGGCGGACTGCTGTACGTACTGCGGACGTTGCCCCTCTGGGAGGCCGCCCGGGAGGCACGCGTCGCGTTGCTGGGCCTCTACGCGCGCGTGGCTGCCGTTCTGCTCGCCCTGATCACCGCCACGGGCATCTGGAGCACCCTGCGCCGGATGCCGCCGGACACGGTCCTGGACCAGCTGACGTCGACTGCGTACGGCCGCACCCTGCTCGCCAAGGTGATCGTCGTGGCCGCCGTCGCCGTCCTCGCCCTGTGGGCGCGGCTGCGGCTGAGCCGGGCGGCCGACCCGCTGACCGCGTGCTCCCCCGCGCGCGCGGAGGTCGTCGTGCTGGGGCTGGTGGTCGCCGTGTCGGGGCTGCTCACCGCGCTGCCGGTGCCGATCCGCTGGACGTGACGGGTGAAGGTGCCGCGGTTCCGGCCGCCGCGAGTACACCGCCGGCCAGGAGCCACTGGGCGGCGAGGTACGTGAGCATGATCCAGAAGTCGGGTCGGGGCAGCTGGGGCAGGCCGGCGACGCCGGTCGCGATGAGCGTGTCGGACAGCAGGAAGAGCGCGCCGCCCATGCCGGTGAGGAGCCCGAGTGCGTTGGCCCGGTGGGCCATCGCGGTCAGCAGGAGGCTGTAACCGGCGACGGGGACACGGAGTTCGGCGGGAAGGCCGGGCCAGAGGACGGCGAGGGTGCCGGCCAGGGCCAGGGCGTAGACCCCCGCGAGCCGGACGCGTGCGGCACGCGCGCGTGGGGTGCCGTTCGCGTCTCGGTCCTCGTCGCCGTACCTCCGGAAGAGGGCGAGGTAGCAGACGTGGCCGGCCGCGAAGGAGGCCATGCCGGCCAGGAACGCCGGATCGGCGTCGGAGAGGAGCAGGACGTCGCCGGCCCAGCCGAGGAGAAGGGCGACGGTGAGGAGTCGCGGGGCGCCGCGCACATGGGTGTGGGCGGCGAGGAGAGGCATCAGAAGGGGCTTGGCGAGGGCGTGCCCGGTGTCGGAGCCGGCCGCGAGGGCGGTCAGGTCGACGGCCGCCGTGAGGGCGAAGGCGGCGAGGAGAACCCGGGCCGGCCTCACGCGACGACGGTCTCTTCGGCCGGTTCCCGGTGCGGGTGCGCGGGCTGCCAGCCGGGCCCCCCGAACACCCGCCCGGCGCGCTCACGCCAACTGCCCGCCGCCTTGATGTCCTTGACGATCGCGACGTACTCATGGGTGGCGACCTTGACCGGGTTGAACGTGTTGATGTTCTTCGTCAACCCGTAGACAGGCCGTTCGGTCTCGGCGACGAACGAGCCGAACAGGCGGTCCCAGACGATGAGGATGCCGCCGAAGTTGCGGTCCAGGTAGCCGCCTTGGGAGGCGTGGTGGACGCGGTGGTGGGAGGGCGTGTTGAGGACGTACTCGAACCACCGGGGCATGCGGTGGATCCGCTCGGTGTGGATCCAGAACTGGTAGACGAGGTTCGTGGAGGAGCAGAAGGCGAGCGCGGCCGGGTGCACGCCGAGGGCGACGAGAGGGACGTAGAACGGCCAGACGGTGAGCGTGGTCCAGGGCTGGCGCAGGGCCGTGGTGAGGTTGAAGCTGCGGCTCGAATGGTGGACGACGTGGCAGGCCCAGAGGATGCGGACGACGTGGTGGCCGCGGTGGGACCAGTAGTAGAAGAAGTCCTGCGCGAGCAGCATGAGCGGGACGGTCCACCACAGGACGGGGACGCGGAGCGGGGTGAGTTCGTAGATCGCCGTGTACACGGCGAGGATCGGGATCTTCCAGAGGAAGTCGAAGGCCAGGCTCCCGAGTCCCATGCCGACACTGGTCGCCGCGTCCTTGGCCTCGTACCCGGCGGCGTTCTCCTCGGGGTGGATCCGGACACTGATCATCTCGATCACGGTGAGCAGCACGAAGGCGGGTATCGACCAGGCCACGACGTCGGGAAGGTTGGGCATGACTGCACGTTAGGGCGGCCCGCAGGTGGCGCATAGACGTTGTTACTGACAAGTATTCAGTGCAGTACGCGCTTGCTTGTTGGTGGTCTCCGCCAACGGGTGCGCGACGGGCTGTCAGTCGCGGCCCGTATTCTCTGGGACCATGCTCGAAGACCTGACGCCCACGCCGTCCCCCGCCCCGTGGCCGGCCGCATATCCCCAGGGATACGCGGTCGTTGACGTCGAGACGACCGGTCTGTCCCGGGACGACCGGATAATCTCCGCCGCCGTCTACCGGCTGGACGCGCGCGGTGAGGTCGAGGACCACTGGTACACGACGGTCAACCCGGAGCGGGATCCGGGGCCGGTGTGGATCCACGGGCTGACGAGCGACGCCCTGGAAGGCTCCCCGCTCTTCGTGGACATCGCCGAGGAGTTCGCGTCCCGGCTCGCCGACCGGGTGCTCGTCGCGCACAACGCCGTCTTCGACTGGTCGATGATCGCCCGGGAGTACGCGCGCGCGGAGCGCGAGGCGCCGGTGCGTCAGCGGCTGTGCACCATCGCGCTGTCCAAGGAACTGGGGCTGCCCCTGCCCAACCACAAGCTGGAGACACTGGCCGCGCACTTCGGGGTCGTCCAGCAGCGGGCCCACCACGCGCTGGACGACGCGCGGGTGCTCGCCGAGGCGTTCCGGCCCAGCCTGCACGCGGCGGCCCGGGGCGGCGTACGGCTGCCGCTGCTGGAGTGCCGGGCGCTGACGGAGTGGTCGGCGCCGGCGACCGGTTCCGCCCGGCCCCAGATCGGACGGCAGGCGTCCGGGGGTTACGGAGGCTCCGGCGGCTACCAGCCGGCCAGTTGGCGGCCGTCCCGCAAGCGGCCCGCGTGTCCGTACCCCAACCCGGGGCGGTACGAGGACGGCAAGCCGCTCAGGCAGGGCATGCGGGTGGCGTTCTCCGGGGACACCTCGGTCGAGCGCGACCTGCTGGAGGACCGGGCCGTCGAGGCGGGGCTGCATGTCGCGACGAGCCTGTCCCGGCTGACCAGCCTGCTCGTCACCAACGACCCCGACTCCATGACCTCGAAGGTGGTCAAGGCCCGGCAGTTCGGCACGCCGGTCGTCGACGAGGCGGCCTTCGGGCAGCTCCTGCGGGACGTGGAACCCGCGGCGGGGCAATGACGTGACAACCGTACGGACGGGTGATTGGCGCCCGACTCGCCCGGCGCCGTCTCGCTCGGGCGCCACCGACGGCCCACCCTGTGGCGCATGGCCAGTTGTGAAGTCTGCGGGAACAATTACGGGATGACCTTCGAGGTGCACGCGCAGGGGTCGGTGCATGTCTTCGACTGCTTCGCCTGCGCGATCCACCGTATGGCGCCCATCTGCGAGCACTGCCGGGTCCAGATCATCGGGCAGGGCGTCGAGGCCGAGGGCCACTGGTACTGCGGGGCGCACTGCGCGCGCGCGGAGGGGAGGGTGGGGATCGTCGACAGGGTCTGAGGAGGCTCGCGAGGGCCCGCGCGGGTCCGCGTCCGAGTCCGTACCCCCCTGAATGCACCCCACGGGCGAGTTGTACCGTCAGTGGGGTGTACCGCTTCCTCTTGTCCCGGCAGTGGGTGATCCTCACGCTGGTCGCCCTCCTTCTCATCCCCACGATGATCAGGCTGGGCATCTGGCAGATGCACCGCTACGAGGAGCGCAGCGCCCGCAACCAGCTGGTCGCCGACGCGCTGTCCGCCGAGCCGGTGCCCGTGGAGAAGCTGACCTCCCCCGGACACACCGTCACCACCGACGAGCGCTACCACTCCGTGAGCGCCAAGGGTCACTTCGACACCGAGGACGAGGTGGTCGTCCGCCGCCGCACCAACTCCGACGACGAGGTCGGCTACCACGTGCTGACCCCCTTCGTCCTGGCCGACGGCAGGGTCCTGCTGGTCAACCGGGGCTGGATCCCCTCGGACGGGCCGAGCCAGACCGCGTTCCCCACGATCCCGGCGCCCCCGAGGGGCGAGATCACCGTCACCGGGCGGCTGATGCCCGCCGAGACGACCGCGGCGAGCGGCATCAAGGACCTCAAGGGGCTGCCGGACCGGCAGGTCATGCTGATCAACAGCGAGCAGGAGGCCCGGCGGCTGGGCGCCGAGGTGCTCGGCGGCTACATCGTGCTGACGACGCCCGAACCGAAGGGCGACACCCCGGAGCTGCTGGGCAGACCCGGCGACGAGAACGCCGCGCTGAACTACGCCTACGCCATCCAGTGGTGGCTGTTCTCCGCGGGTGTTCCCCTGGGCTGGGTGATCCTCGTGCGCCGCGAACGCCGGGACCGGGCGGAGGCCGAGGCGGCGGCGCGTGAAGCGCGGGAATCGCCGGACGCGGAGCCCGCCGCCGTGTGACGCGGCCGGCCGGGTGACGCAACCGGGGATCTCGGCGTGTGACAGCACGATCTCGTCCGAATGCCGGGGCCCTGCAGGGGGAACCTGCACGTCGTGCACCCCCGTGAGAACGACCGAATCCCCCACGTCCCCCGGATTCCCCGGATCGAGGACTACGCCCTCGTGGGCGACCACCAGACCGCCGCGCTCGTCGGCATGAACGGTTCCGTCGACTGGCTCTGTCTGCCCCGCTTCGACTCGGCCGCCTCTTTCGCCGCGCTGCTCGGCGACGAGCGCAACGGGCACTGGCGGATCGCCCCCGAGGGCGCCGACCGCTGCACCCGGCGCTCCTACCGGCCCGGCACCCTCGTCCTCGACACCGAATGGGAGACCGACGAGGGCGCGGTACGCGTCACCGACCTGATGCCCCAGCGGCATCGCGCCCCCGATCTCGTCCGGATCGTCGAGGGCGTACGCGGCGAGGTGACCGTCCGCAGCACGCTGCGGCTGCGGTTCGACTACGGGTCGGTCGTGCCGTGGATGCGCCGGGTGAACGGGCACCGGGTGGCCGTCGCGGGGCCGGACTCGGTGTGGCTGCGCACCGACGAAGGGGTGCGCACCTGGGGCCGGGACTTCACCACGTACTCGGAGTTCACCGTCGCCGAGGGCGAGCGGGTCGCGTTCGTGCTGACCTGGCATCCCTCGCACGAGCCGCATCCGCCGTTCGTCGACCCGTACGAGGCACTGGACACGGCCGTCTCGGACTGGCGGGACTGGTCGGCGCGCTGTACGTACGACGGGCCGCACCGGGACGCCGTCGTGCGCTCGCTGATCACCCTGAAGGCGCTGACGTACGCGCCGACCGGCGGCATCGTGGCCGCCCCCACCACCTCGCTCCCCGAGGAACTGGGCGGCGTACGCAACTGGGACTACCGCTACTGCTGGCTGCGCGACTCCACGCTCACCCTGAACGCGCTGCTGGCGGCGGGCTACCACGAGGAGGCCGAGAGCTGGCGCGACTGGCTGCTGCGGGCGGTGGCGGGCGACCCGGCGGACCTCCAGATCATGTACGGGCTCGCCGGTGAGCGTCGGCTGCCCGAGTTCGAACTGGACTGGCTGCCCGGTTTCGGCGGCTCGGCCCCGGTGCGCATCGGCAACGCGGCCGTGCGGCAGCTCCAGCTCGACGTGTACGGCGAGGTGATCGACTCACTGGCGCTGGCCCGGCGTTCGGGGCTGCCGTCCAAGCCGCACATGTGGCGGGTGCAGGTCGCGCTGATGGAGTTCCTCCGGACGGCCTGGCGGCAGCCCGACGAGGGGCTGTGGGAGGTGCGCGGCCCGCGCCGGCACTTCGTGCACTCGAAGGTGATGGCCTGGGTGGCGGCGGACCGCGCGGTGCGTCAGCTCGAACTCAACCCGAAGCTCAACGGCGGCGACCTCGAAGGCTGGCGGGCGATGCGCGACGAGGTGCACCGGGAGGTGTGCGAACGCGGCTACGACCCGGAGCGGAACACGTTCACGCAGTTCTACGGCTCCCGCGAACTCGACGCCGCCGTACTGCTCCTGCCCCGCGTCGGCTTCCTGCCCCCGGACGACCCGCGGATCGTCGGCACCGTCGACGCCGTCAGGGACGAACTGGGGAACAACGGATTCGTACGCCGCTACAGCACGGACGGTCCCGTGGTCGACGGGCTGCCTGGTGACGAGGGCGTGTTCCTGGCCTGCTCGTTCTGGCTGGCGGACGCCCTGCACATGATCGGCCGTACGAAGGAGGCACGCGCGCTCTTCGAACGCCTGGTCGGCGTCACCAACGACGTGGGGCTGCTGGCGGAGGAGTACGACCCGGTCGCCGACCGCCAGCTCGGCAACTTCCCCCAGGCGTTCAGCCACATCGGCCTCGTCAACACGGCCCTCGCCCTGTACGGCGACGAGCGGGCAGGATAGGGACCATGGATCTTGGACTGAAGGACCGGGTGTACGTCGTCACCGGAGCCACCCGCGGACTGGGCAACGCCGCCGCGCGCGAACTCGTCGCCGACGGCGCGAAGGTGGTCGTCACGGGGCGGGACGAGAAGACGGTCGCGGAGGCCGCCGCCGAACTGGGCCCCGGGGCGGTGGGCGTGGCCGCGGACAACGCCGACCCGGAGGTCGCGCAGCGGCTAGTCGCGGCGGCCCGCGAGCACTTCGGGCGCTTCAACGGCATCCTCATCAGCGTGGGCGGTCCGGCACCCGGGTTCGTCGCCGACAACACGGACGAACAGTGGCGGGCCGCGTTCGACTCGGTGTTCCTGGGGGCGGTACGGCTGGCCCGTACCGCCGTGGCGGAGCTGGAGGCGGGCGGGGTCGTCGGGTTCGTGCTGTCCGGGTCGGTGCACGAGCCGATTCCGGGGCTGACCATCTCCAACGGCCTGCGGCCGGGGCTCGCCGGGTTCGCCAAGTCCCTCGCGGACGAGGTGGGGCCGCGGGGGATCCGGGTGGTGGGGTTGCTGCCGGCGCGCATCGACACGGATCGCGTGCGCGAGCTGGACGGGCTGTCCGCGGATCCCGGGGCGACCCGGGCCGCCAACGAGTCGCGGATTCCGTTGCGGCGGTACGGGAGGCCGGAGGAGTTCGGCCGTACGGCGGCGTTTCTGCTGTCGCCCGCCGCGAGCTATCTGACGGGGGTCATGGTGCCTGTCGACGGGGGGATGCGGCACGGGTTCTGAGCCTGTGCCTCCTGGACCGGGCCCCCCGCCCGGGTTTCGGCCCAGGTCGCTGCCCGAAAGGATGAAGATCCCGGTGGAACGGCGTGTCGCCGACCGTGGGACCGGCACGCTTCCCTTTCCGGAGACGGGCGCGGCGATCAGGGGGCTGGAGTGGAACGGCGACAGGAACGAACTCCGTTGCACCACCGGACGCGTTACCTGTTCGACAGGACACTGGCCCGCAGCACCGGAACCCTGCTCGGCTGGCTCGCCCTGTGCTGCCTGGCGATCGTCGTACCCGTCAGCGCCCTGCTGGTGTGGACGGACCCCGCCGCCCCGCCCTCCCTGTCGGGCCGGCTCACCCAGGTGTGGCGCACCAGCGCGGAAACCCTGCGCCTCGGCGCCGCGACCGGCGCACCCCTGCGGATGCTGCTGTCCGTCCTGCTCGGCCTGATCGCCCTGCTGTGCGTGTCGACAGTCGTCGGAGTCGTCACCACGAGCCTGGGAGACCGGCTCACGGAACTGAGACGAGGCCGTTCCCGGATCCTGGAACACGACCACACCGTGGTCCTCGGCTGGTCCGACCAGATCTTCACCCTGGTCGCCGAACTGATCGCCGCACGTCCCGCCGGCGCCCGGCATGTGATCACCATCCTCGCGGACCGGGACCCGGCCGCCATGGAAACGGCCCTCACCACCGCCCTGGGAGCCGCCGTCGGCGTCCGCCTGGAATGCCGCACCGGATCACCGACCGACCCCGACTCCCTGGCCCTGGTCACGCCGGGCACGGCCCGGACGGTGACGGTACTGCCAGCCGAGGACGCCGACGGCGATCTGACGGTCGTACGGACCCTGCTGGCACTGCGTACCCTGCTGGACGCCGAGAACGGCCCGCGCGTGGTGGCCGCCGTACGCGACGGACGCCATCTGCCGGCCGCGCGGCTCGCCGCCGGACCGCGCGGCACCGTCCTGGAGACCGACCGGACCACCGCGCGGCTGCTCCTCCAGACCGCCGGACACCCCGGGATGTCGTCGGTGCTGCGCGACCTCCTGGACTTCTCCGGAGCCGAATTCCACGTCATCGGCATTCCGCAGGCGGCGGGCCTGACCTTCGAGGACATGGCGCTGCGCCTGGAGACGTCCTGCGCCGTGGGACTCCTGCGGGCGGACGGCCCTCCGCTGCTCACTCCGGCGCCGTGGACCGTGCTGGAACCGGGAGACCGGCTGGTGACCGTCGCCCACGACGACCGCCCCGTCCCGCTCACCGACCGCCGCGCACAGGTCGACGCCAGCGCCGTGGCACCGCCCCGCCCACGGCCCGGCCCTCCCTCACGGCTGCTGCTCCTGGGATGGAACCGGCGTGCCCCGCTGATCGTGGACATCCTGCGCCGGACCGCCCGGCCGGGCTCCGTCCTCGACGTCGTCACCGCCGAGGACACCGGCCCCCCGCCGAACCGGACCCCGGGCCGCGAGCACCCCTCGCCGCTGCGTGTCGCGCACCGAACGGGTGACCCTGCCGCCCCCGAGACCCTCAGCGGCCTGGACCTCGGCGCCTACGACAGCGTCATCGCCCTCGGAGCGGACCAGGAGACATGCCCCGAACGGTCCGACGGCCGAACCCTGTTGAACCTGCTGACCCTGCGCTCCTGGGAAGAGAGAACACACCGGGTACTGCCCGTGGTGGCCGAGATGCACGACCACCGCAGCCGGCGGATCGCCCCGCTCGGCCACGCGTCCGACGTAGTCCTTCGGGGAGAACTCACCGCCCTGCTGATGGCACAGATCGTGCACGACCCCGAACTGGCCGCCGTGTTCGAGGAGATCTTCGCCGTGCGCGGCGGAGCGCTCGCCCTGCGCACGGCCGACCACTACGTGCTGCCCGGCCGGGAGACCTCCTTCGCGACCGTGGTCGCGGCGGCACTGGGACGCGACGAGTGCGCGATCGGCTACCGCGCCCATGACCCGCACACGCTCCGCCCCCACCACAGCGTCCAGCTGTGCCCCGCCAAGTCCGAACGGCGCGTCTGGAGCGCCGAGGACGAGATCCTGGTGCTGACGCCGGGCCGGAGCGAACCCGGCACGCCCGGCCCCGGCCGGTACGCCCTGCCCGGCATGCGGCCGGAACGCGGGGAAGGAGACTCGCCGCCGAGCGTGCCCGAAGCCGGTGTCTCCCCTTGAGTGGTTCCGGTGCCCGGCCCACCCGGTGACGCGGTCCGTGCGGGTCGTCCACGGGGCCGGGCGGGTCGTCCGTCCAGCGGCGGCCCCGTCCCGCGCGGGCAGCATGCCGAGCCGGCCTCGGGGGTGTCCCCGGCACGCCACGGCGTCGGCCCTGGCGCCGGTACACGCCGCGGCCATGACGGAAGCGGACGCTCCGGAGCCGATCCCTAGCCGACCAGGCGGCGGCGCCACTCCAGAGGAGTGACGGTGATGGCCCGGTCGGGGTCACGGTCCCAGTCGGCCTGGAGACCGGCCGCTTCCAGGGCGGCCACGACCTCGTGGCCGACGGCCGCGGTGGTCTCGGACGAGCCGTCGAAGCCTCCGTAGAGAAGCGTCATTCCGTGGCCTGCCGCTGCGGAGTCCGTGCACTGGGAGTGGAAAAAGACGAAGCCACGGGCGTCCGTCCCGCCCTCGCCGCCGATCTCGGACCGGCCGCAGCCGAGGCAGCAGGTGAAGTTCTCGCGGGCGGTGATACCGGCCTCCCGCAGGGCGGCGAACGCGCGGGTGAGCCGTTCCGGGTCGGTCTCGCCCTTCCAGTCGGCCTGCTCCGCGACACGCTCCAGCCACATCCGGTCGGCCAGCGCCGCCGCCTGCTCGCGCGACACGGGCCGGCGGTCCGCGGTGACCAGGTACTCCTCGGCGAGCTCCGCCAGCTCGGCACGGTCCGCGTACCCGCCGACCAGCACCTCGCGGACGCGCTTCTCCAGCTCCTCGCGCTCGCCTTCGGCCAGGTCGAGCGGCGGCACCTCGCGGGTGAGGCCCATGTCCAGCAGCGACCAGGCCGGCTCGGTGCCCCGGCCGGACCCGGGCCGGGCCCAGCCGGTCAGCGCCTCGATCACGGCTTCGGGACCGTCGACCAGCACCTGGAAGTGGCGGGCGGCGGTACCGGCGCGGTGCTCCAGCGTGTAGTCCCCGCCCGTCTCGTGCCAGACCTGGGCGAAGACATCGGGCAGGTCGGGGATCCGCTGGACCACCAGGAACCGGTCACCGTCACCGCCGATCCGCCGGACCAGCCCGGCCAGCTCCTCCGCGGACACACGAACGTGCCGCTCCCCGTTCTCGGTCCTCACCACGATCTCGAGCATGCTCCGACTGTGACACGCCCCACTGACAGCGGGCCTCCCCGGGACCCGCGGCTCAGCTCACCCTTTCCGCCGAGTGCTTCGCGCCCCGCAGGCTCACCTCTGTCGGCAGTGACTTGAGGCCCGCCGAGTCGCGGGCGTTCGCCAGCGCCTCCGTCGTGAGGCGCAGCAGCGCCTCGCCCGGGGCCGCGTGCGGCTGCAGGAGGAGCTGGACCCGGGCCTCGGGTGCTGTGCGTCGGCCTGTCAGGGCGACATGGGCTCGTTGCACGCCCTCCAGTCGGGCCGCCTCCCCTGTGATCGCGTTCTCCATGGCCCGGCCTCGCAGAAGGGCTCCCTCGCCGTCGCCCGTGTCGACCAGGACCTCGGTGAGGCGACGTCGGCGGAGTACCGCGGCCAGCCACCACAGGGCCAGGAGGACCACGGCGGCCAGGACGGCAAGTACCGTCGGCCACCACCAGCCGGCGTCCCGGTAGTGGGTCCGCTCGGCGTTGCTCAGCAGTACGTCGTGGCGGTCGTCGTGGATCCACCATGTCGGCCATCGGCTGCCCAGCCCCACGGCCAGTACCGAGCCGCCGGTGACGATCAGGGCGAGGCCGACGAGGCCCACCAGTACGCGGTTGACGATGCGCTGCATCCGTCCTCACCCCTTCCGGCCGGGGCGGGCGACACTCACCGACAGGGCCGGCGGCCGGGACAGGCCGAGGCTCCTGATCGCGTCGGCGAGCACGTCGTCCAGGTCGGCCCGTACGTCGTCGAGTTCGCGGAAGTGGCAGACCGCGCGGATGTCGGCCCTGGTGCGGGTCATCCGGACCCGGACCGACTGGACGCCGGACACCTCCACGGCCCGGTCGCGCAGCACCATCGCGGCGGCGGCCCGGTGCAGGCCGGCCCGGACGTCGGTGTGGGCGCGGCGCATCGGCAGGACGCCGCGCAGACCGGGTGTGACGGCGAGGACGAGCAGCCAGCCGCCGACGGCCACGGCGGCACCGGCGCCGACCAGGACCCAGGTGTCGTCGAGGGGGCGCTGCGCGAGCTGCCTGGCGAGTGACCTGCGCCAGCTCATGGCGGGGCGGTCGGCGCGTACGGCGGTGATGTCGTAGAGGAACGCGCCCGCGCCGCAGAGGAGCAGCAGCGCGAGGAGGGCCGCGGGGACCCGGCGCGCCGACCAGAAGCGGCGGCCCGGGGCGCCGTCCGTGTCGCCGCCGAGGGTGGGCAGTGGGTCGTGGACGGGGTCGGACAAGGGCCGCCCCGGTCCGTTGGTGCCGGTCGCGTCTTCGTTCGTCTTCTCCAGTACTGGCAGTCGTCGGGTGTTCCCGGAGCCGTCGAAGCCCTGGGGCTCGCTCATCGCGTCCTCCCCTGTGCCTTCCCTGGTGCCGCACCGTGCGGCGGTGCCAGGTGCAGCCGCTCGATCTCCACGGCGACCTCCGGCACATCCATTCCCGCCAGGCCGTGTACCCGCGATGCGACCCGATCACGCACCGTCGCGCACTGGCCTCCGATATCGGAGGGATACGGGAGTTCGAGGCTCACGCGGACGCGGGCCCTGCCGTGGTGGACGACGACCGTGGCGTGCGGCGGTACCGCGTCCGGGGGCAGTGCGGCCAGCGCCTCGCGGGCCGCCTGCGCGGCGATCTTCGCGACGACCCGGTCGGCGATCCGGGTGGCACCACGATCACCCGGCGGCACGTCCGTCCGGGCACTGCCGGGCGTACGGGTCCGTCCGGACCGTTCCTCACCGGACTGCGCCTCGGCCACGGGGCGTCACCGCCGTCTGTCGTCGCGGGTACGGAAGAAGTCGCGCGGGTCCAGGTCGCCCTCCAGGAACCGGCCGACGACGAAGCCGAGGGCGCCCAGGGCCGCCACCAGCAGAAACGCGCCGAAGCCGCCGAAGTACCCGGCGAATCCCAGTGCCATTCCGGCGATCATGCCGATCACGGCGATGCTCATGCTGCCCTGCCTCCCCGGTCGTTCCCGGTTGGTTTCCGGTTCCCTTTCGATGCCCCGAATCTCGATGCCCGGAAATCAGTCACTGCAGCCGGGGTTCGGGGGCTTCTTCCTCTTCGTCGGGCAGTTTGACGTCCGTCACCGCGATGTTGACCTCGACGACCTCCAGGCCGGTCATGCGCTCGACGGCCGCGATGACGTTCTCGCGCACGGCCCGGGCCACGTCGGCGATCGAGACGCCGTACTCGACGACGATCTCCAGGTCGAGGGCCGTCTGCACCTCTCCGACCTCGGCCTTCACACCGCGGGCGACGGATTTCGAGGCGCCGCCCGGCACCCGGTCGCGGACCACGCCGAAGGTCCGGGACAGGCCGCTGCCCATGGCGTGCACGCCGAGGACGTCACGCGCGGCGAGCCCGGCGATCTTCTCGACGACTCCGTCGGCGATCGTGGTGCGCCCCCGGTCCGCGGGGTCGCCGCCGCCGCGCCTGGTGACGTTCGTCTTCCGGAGCGGAGCGGCCGTCGGGTCGTCGCCCTCGTTCCCGGGCTGCTCGGGCTGGTTCCGCTGGGTCATGTCGGTCATCGCCGTACATCCCTTCCGGTCGTCCTCCACGGCCCACATTAGGCGGGGTCGGGCGGACGCGCGCCGGGGATGCGGCAGGCAGGCGATACGAGTGTGGGCGGACGGTCCGGGGAGCCGGGCTCGACCGCCCCGGGGACACCGGCGTCGGCGACCGCGACCGGAGCCGCCGCTGCCCGGTCCGAGCGGCGGGCGGACCGGGGCGCCACAGACGGGGACCGGGAGCCGCCGCCCTGCGGCGACGGCCTCTCACCAGCGTGTACGGGCGGGGTCAGTCGCCGACGCCCGCCAGGTCCCGCAGCCGGCGGGCCTGCGCGGCACGCTCGGCGGTGCGCTGTTCGTCGTACGTCCGGCCCTGGACGCCTCGCAGCAGCGCCTTCGTCTCGACGAGGGCGTCGCGGGGCGCGGCGAGCAGGGCGGCCGACAGGTCGCGTACGGCGTCGTCGAGCCGCTCGGCCGGTACGGCGATGTTGGCGAGGCCCGTGCTCACGGCCTCCTCCGCCTGGACGAAGCGGCCGGTCGCGCAGATCTCCAGCGCGCGGGCGTAGCCGACCAGGCCGACGAGCGGATGGGTGCCCGTCAGGTCGGGCACGAGGCCCAGGCTGGTCTCGCGCATGGCGAACTGCACGTCGTCGGCGACGACGCGCAGGTCACAGGCGAGCGCGAGCTGGAAGCCCGCGCCGACGGCGTGTCCCTGGACGGCGGCGATGGACACGAGGTCGCTGCGCCGCCACCAGGTGAAGCCCTCCTGGTACTCGGCGATGGTGCCGTCCAGGGTGGCGTCGTCGCTGCGTGCGAGGTCGATGAACGACGGCTCGCCGTCGAAGCCCTCGGGTGTGAAGGCCTGCCGGTCGAGTCCGGCCGAGAACGACTTGCCCTCGGCGCGCAGCACGACGACGCGCACGGTGCCCGGCAGCAGCCGGCCCGCCTCGGCCAGCGCCCGCCACAGGGCGGGGCTCTGCGCGTTGCGCTTGGCCGGGTTGGTCAGCGTCACCGTGGCGACCGCGTCGTCGACGGTGAGTCGTACGCCGTCCTTGTCGAGTACGGAAACTTCGGGACCTTGACCAACGACGTCCTGGTCGAACGAAGCCATGGGGCGCCTCCGATGAGTGCGGTCGGATCAGGGTGCCCCCTACGGGGCGCACCTAAGTGACTGCACAGTAACCACCCGGCCGGTCAGCAGACCGACCGGGTGGCCACCATCGAAGCCGACGAGTCGTCGGGGATCAGGCCGAAGCAGCCTTCTTGCCCCGTGTCGCCCCGCCCCGGCCACGGAGCGTGACGCCCGACTCGCTGAGCATCCGGTGTACGAAGCCATACGAGCGACCGGTTTCTTCGGCCAGCGCTCGAATGCTCGCACCGGAGTCGTACTTCTTCTTCAGGTCTGCCGCGAGCTTGTCGCGCGCGGCGCCGGTTACCCGGCTGCCCTTCTTCAGAGTCTCGGCCACCCGTGCCTCCTCGTGGGAAGTGCGCTCTGGTCCTCTCATGATCACCCCTCAAGCGCCTCATGGCCACCCATTCGGCAAGGTCCGTGAGACAAGGTTTTGACGACAGGAGCGTGTCCCCACAAGCGGAATTTGCAATTCCATAGTCGGTTGTCCGTACGGCCGAACGAGTTGTTCCGCGAAATGCCTGGTCAGGAACGCGCGACGGCCGGGCCCTCGTCGATGAAGGGCCCGGCCGCGAAATGGATGTAGGACACACCTCGGTATGAGGAGATCTCACTCAGATGATGGATCACGGATCGGCCGAATGATCCAGAGGAAGTGGATCAGCGATTCGATCAAGTGACCGTGGCCGTCGGCCGGGGCCGGACGACCGGGGTGGGGGCCGGTCAGGCGAGGGCCACCAGGTCCGCGTAGTCGGCTCCCCACAGGTCCTCGACGCCGTCCGGCAGCAGGATGATCCGCTCCGGCTGGAGCGCGTGCACGGCGCCCTCGTCGTGGGTGACGAGGACGACGGCGCCCTTGTACGTGCGCAGCGCGCCGAGGATCTCCTCGCGGCTGGCCGGGTCGAGGTTGTTCGTCGGCTCGTCCAGGAGGAGCACGTTCGCGGAGGAGACCACGAGGGTCGCGAGCGCCAGACGGGTCTTCTCGCCGCCGGAGAGGACGCCTGCGGGCTTGTCCACGTCGTCGCCGGAGAAGAGGAACGAGCCGAGCGTCTTGCGGACCTCGACCAGGTCGAGGTCGGGGTTGGCGGAGCGCATGTTCTCCAGGACCGAGCGCTCGGGGTCGAGGGTCTCGTGCTCCTGCGCGTAGTAGCCGAGCTTGAGCCCGTGGCCCTCGATCACCTCTCCTGTGTCGGGCTTCTCGGCGCCGCCGAGCAGCCGCAGGAGGGTCGTCTTGCCGGCGCCGTTGAGGCCGAGGATGACGACGCGGGAGCCCTTGTCGATGGCCAGGTCGACGTCGGTGAAGATCTCCAGGGAGCCGTAGGACTTCGACAGGCCCTCCGCCATGAGCGGGGTCTTGCCGCAGGGCGCGGGCTCCGGGAAGCGCAGCTTGGCGACCTTGTCGGAGACCCGTACCGCGTCGAGCCCGGCGAGCAGCCGGTCGGCGCGCTTGGCCATGTTCTGCGCGGCGACCGTCTTGGTGGCCTTGGCGCGCATCTTGTCGGCCTGCGCGTTCAGCGCGGCGGCCTTCTTCTCGGCGTTCTGGCGCTCGCGCTTGCGGCGCTTCTCGTCGGCCTCGCGCTGCTGCTGGTAGAGCTTCCAGCCCATGTTGTAGACGTCGATCTGGGCGCGGTTGGCGTCCAGGTAGAACACCTTGTTGACGACCGTCTCGACCAGTTCGACATCGTGGGAGATCACGATGAAGCCACCGCGGTAGGTCTTCAGGTAGTCACGCAGCCAGACGATGGAGTCCGCGTCGAGGTGGTTGGTGGGCTCGTCGAGCAGCAGGGTGTCCGCGTCCGAGAACAGGATGCGGGCCAGCTCGATACGGCGCCGCTGACCGCCGGAGAGCGTGTGCAGGGGCTGGCCGAGCACCCGGTCGGGCAGGTTGAGCGCGGCGGCGATGGTGGCGGCCTCGGCCTCCGCGGAGTAGCCGCCCTTGGTGAGGAACTCCGTCTCCTGGCGCTCGTACTGCCGCATGGCCTTCTCGCGCGTGGCGCCCGAGCCGTTGGCGATGCGCTGTTCGTTCTCGCGCATCTTGCGGATCAGGGTGTCCAGTCCGCGCGCGGAGAGGATGCGGTCGCTCGCCAGCACGTCCAGGTCGCCGGTGCGGGGGTCCTGGGGGAGGTAGCCGACCTCGCCGGAGCGGGCGATCTGGCCCGCCGCGGGGATGCCCTCGCCCGCGAGGACCTTGGTGAGGGTCGTCTTGCCGGCGCCGTTGCGGCCGACCAGGCCGATGCGGTCGCCCTTGGTGATACGGAAGGTGGCGGACTCGATGAGGACACGTGCGCCGGCGCGCAGCTCGATACCGGAAGCGGAGATCACGGACAGACTCCAGGGCGGGGTTGTTGGCGGGGTGGGCGGCTGAGGACTTTCCCGCCGTCTAATGCGCGAGGAGACAGGCCATGGGACAAGTCTAACGGGGTCGTGCAAGCACTTTCTCTGCGTGCGGGTGTTCGGGACGGGTCCCCCGTTCGGACCTCTGTCCGGCGCCGCAGCTCAGGCCGCGTATCAGGATGACGTCATGCAGTTCGACGACGACGCCGATCTCGACACCTCCGAGGTCCAGGACGTACGCGGCAGCCGGGTCCCGGGAGGCAGAGCGACCGTCGGGGGTGGCATCGGCGTCCTGCTCGCGCTGGTTCTGGGCCTGTTCTTCGGTGTCGGCCCGGACCAGCTGGGCCTGTCCTCCGGCGGCGACGGGCCCACGGCGACCGCCTCCTCCCTCGCGCAGGTGCAGCGGACCTGCCGTACCGGCCGGGACGCGAACACCAGGGACGACTGCCGCATCGTGGCGGTGGTCAACAGCGTCCAGGACTTCTGGGACGGGGAGTTCGCGCGCGGCCCGAACACGTACACGCGGTCACCGACCGTGGTCTTCAGCGAGCGGGTGGGCACCGCGTGCGGCACGGCGACCTCGGCGGTGGGCCCGTTCTACTGCCCCGGCGACCGCAAGGTCTATCTGGACCTGGGCTTCTTCGACGAGCTGCGGACGACGTTCGGCGCCGACGGCGGCCCGTTCGCACAGGCATACGTGGTGGCGCACGAGTACGGGCACCACGTCCAGGACCTCCTGGGCACCCTGGGCAGGTCCCAGGACGGCCGTACGGGCGCGAACAGCAACGCGGTACGGGTGGAGCTCCAGGCGGACTGCTACGCGGGGGTGTGGGCCAACCACGCGACCACGACGAACGACGAGTCGACCGGGCGCCCGCTGATCACCAGCCTCACCGACGCCGACATCCGGGACGGCCTGGACGCCGCGGCTGCCGTGGGCGACGACCGTATCCAGGAGCGCTTCCAGGGGCGGGTGACACCGGAGACATGGACGCACGGCTCGGCGGAGCAGCGCCGGCAGTGGTTCCAGGAGGGGTACAGCACCGGGGACACGGCCCGCTGCGACACCTTCCGCTGAGCGGGGCGACGGGACGGGACGGACGCGGGACCGCTTGCCGGGGCGTTGTCAGTGGCCGGTGCAAGACTGGGCGCAGGCCGTTCTTTCCGGTTTCCGGTTGTCCGGTCTGCGGTTCTCCGGCAGCGGGACGTAGGGAGTGTGATGGGCATGGCAGGCACGGGCGGCGGGCGTCCCAGCGTCTACCCGACACTGGTGTACGCGGACGCGAAAGCGGCGATCCGGCAGCTCACCGAGGCCTTCGGCTTCACCGAGGCGTCGGTGTACGAGGGGGAGGACGGCTCGGTGCTGCACGCCGAGCTGGTGCAGGGCAACGGCGCGGTGATGCTCGGCTCGAAGGGCCGCGGCGGCGTCTTCGACACGGCGATGAAGGACGCGGGGCCGTGCGGGGTGTACGTCGTCGTGGACGACGTCGACGCACACCACCTGCAGGCCGTGGAGCACGGCGCGGACATCCTGATGCCCCCGACGGACCAGGACTACGGCTCGCGCGACTACATGGCACGCGACATCGAGGGCAACATCTGGAGCTTCGGGACATACGCGCCCGAGATACAGACCTGACCCCGTCCTCCCCCAGGGCGGCCCGAGTCCGCCGCGCGATACGACTGCGCGGCCTCGGTGGAGGTCCAGGACGCCACCGCGGCCCGCAAGGGCGCGCGACTGTGGCAGTGCGGCTGCGCCGCGTGAGTGCGGCCAGGCCGCACCGGCCCGCGACAGACCGACCGCGCAGC
Organism: Streptomyces sp. NBC_01451; assembly: GCF_036227485.1. Lineage (NCBI taxonomy): Bacteria > Bacillati > Actinomycetota > Actinomycetes > Kitasatosporales > Streptomycetaceae > Streptomyces > Streptomyces sp. NBC_01451. Next base: position 7,669,760 of record NZ_CP109479.1, on the reverse strand, counting down.
CGGCGGAGCCTTCAGCTGCCTCCGGTGTGCACCTGGAAGGCGGCGCGGCGTACGGCCTTGGCGAGGGCCGGGTCGGGGTGGGCGGCGGCGAGGGCGACCAGGACCTGGACGGTGCGGGGGTGGCCGACGGCGCGGACCTCGTCGAGGAGCGCGGGGATGGTCGGCTGCACCGCCGACTCCAGATGCCGTACGAGCAGCGGCGCCTCGCCGTGGTCGGCGACGGCCGCGGCGGTGTCGACCCACATCCAGGTGGCCTCCTCACGGGTGAGCACCTCGTGGGCGTCCTCGGGGTCGATCCCGTCGTGCTCGGCCAGCCACAGCAGGGCGTACGGCCGCAGCGGGGCCTTCTCCGTCACGGCGCGCACATCGGGCTCGGCGGGGCCGCCGACCACGCGGAGCGCCTCGAAGGCGAGACCGCGCAGCAGGGCGTCCTCACCGCGGGCGGCGTCGAGGAGTTCGGCGACGGCACTGCCGACGGGGCGGGCGGCGAGCCAGGCCCGGTACTCGGCGCGGGCCGCGTTGGGACGCAGCTGGGAGCAGCCGCGCAGCATGTCCTCGGCGTTCTGCTCGATGTTGCCGGCCGGGCTCTGCGCGGCGACGCAGATCTGCTCCAGCTTGACCCACACCGCCCAGCTGCCGAGCGGGGTGAGTGTGGCGTGGCCGTCGCCGTAGGTGAGGGCGCCGACGGAGGCCAGGGCGTGCAGGGCCCAGTCGAGGAGGGGGGCGAGCGGGGTGTCGACGGCGGTGGCCTCGGGCTGCTGGGGCAGCGGCTCGGGCTGGGGGCCGTACGGGACCTCGCAGCGCTCGGTGCGCAGTTCCGTGACCCGCTGCTCCAGGAGGTCCAGGAGCTGGTCCATGGGGACGGGGCCCGCGGACAGCTGGAGGAAGGAGAGCACTTGGGGCATCGCGGAGACGACCTCGGCGACGGCGGCGGGCTCGTGGTCCGCGGCCTCGGGGTGGGCGATCGACCAGGCGTCGAAGAGCGCGACCCAGCCGCGCAGTACGGCGCTGTCGTCACGGTTCCAGGCGCGCAGGCGCCAGCCGGGGCGTGCGATGTCGCCGTGCACCTCGACGAGGCCGGCGAGCCGGGCGGTGTCCCAGTCGTGGCGGACCTGATCCGGGGTCAGCCCCAGTTCGGCGGCGGCCCGTTCGGCGGTGGCGTCGGACAGGGCGCCCCTGCCGTCGGAGGACCCGCCGTCGTGGCCGGGCCGCAGGGAGGGGTCGGCCCAGCGGGCCACGCGGGCCGCGCCGGCCAGACCGGAGCGGGCCATTCTGGCCAGTTCCGCCGGGGCCGGTGTGCCCTCGGGCGGACGCGGGGCGGGGCGGCGCGAGCGCCGCTGGTTCATCGCTCGTGGGGCGGCGGCCAGGGGTCGCGGGCGGACAAGTCGAAGCCTGGAGTCGCGCGGGATACGGGACGTCACGGGTGCAGTCTTCCGGTTGACGGTCCGAAAACCCAAACGGAATGTCACGGCGGGCCACAGGGCTGGCCAAGGGAGGTGGTTCGAGCGGGGGCCCAGGGGGGTGTTCAAGCCAGTGGTCCAGGCTTAAACGGAAGGAGGTGCGGGGTGCGGCGGTGCATGGGCGAGACGCTGCGGACCAGGCGTTTCCCGGTGCGGGCGACGGCCGGAGCCGCCGACGGGGGAGCGGCCGGGTCGCCTGCGTCAGCTACATCAGCGGGGTCAGGAAGCGGCGCAGGGTTTCCTCGTACGTCGCCGGGTCCGCGTTCCACATCGCGCCGTGCGGGGCGTCCGGGACCTGGTGCAGGGTGATGAGGTCGGGGCGGCGGGCCGCGAGGCGGCGGGAGGGTCCCCACGGGGCGATCGTGTCGGCGGGGCCGTGGACGATCAGGGCCGGGACGGTGAGCCTGGCGGGGTCGGCGGCATGGGCGGCGGGTCCCTCGTGGCCGCCGTGCAGACCGGTGCGGCCCTGTGCGGCGCGCACGGCCAGCGGGAGCAGCGCGCCCGGGGTGCGGCGGGCCGTGGCGAGGGCGCGCAGGGTGGTCTCCCAGCTGAGCACCGGCGAGTCCAGGACCAGCCCGGAGACCCGGTCGCGCAGCGCGGAGCGGGCGGCGGCCCGCAGGGCCATGGTGGCGCCGGTGGACCAGCCGTACAGGACGACGTGCTCGGCGCCGTGGCTCAGGGCGTACCGGATCGCGGCGTCGAGGTCGCGCCACTCGGTCTCGCCGAGGTGGCCGAGGCCGTCCTGGGGCCGGGGCGCGCCGGGATCGCCCCGGTAGGCGAGGTCGAGGACCGGGAACTGATGGCGGTGCAGGAACGGCAGGACGTTCAGGGGGTGCTCGCGGGTGGCGCCGAGTCCGTGGACGGTGATCACCCAGGTACTGCGGGCCCCGGGCACGAACCACGCGGGCAGGGCGCCGAGTTCGCCGGGGATCTCGATGTCGAGGTGGTCGAGTCCGAGAGCGGTGCCGGGGTCGCCGACGTGCACGTTCGGGGTGAGCCAGACCTTGTCGCGGGGTTCCAGGGTGCCGTGGGTGACCCGTTCGAGGCGGCGTACGACGGTGTCGGCGGAGTGGGCCGCGTGGTTCAGGACGGGGCCTACGACGGCGTGGGTCCTGTCACCGGCGAGGCCGTAGGTGCCGGGGCGCCGGGAGGCCAGGGCGCGGGTGAGCACGACCCGGCCGGCGGCGGTGGAGTGCACGGTGAGCCGGGGTTCGGTGGGCAGGGGCCTGCCCTGGGGCGCCTTGAGGGCGGCGTCGCTGGCGTAGCGGCCGGCGGCGACACTGGCGGCGCCTGCTGCCAGGGCTGCGGTGACGGCAGCGGCCGTCGCGGTGACTGGGCGCACGGACCCAGTCTCGGTGCGGAGCGCTCCGACGGCCAGTGGGAGAGCCGGGAGAACCGGGAGAACGGGGTGAAAGGTGAAATGGGGCCTCTCCCCCGCTACCCCCGCTGCCCGTACTCCTTGAGCCGTTCCGCCGCCTCTCCCACCTGTTCCTCCGACAGGAGCGTGGGGGACCGTCCCGGCAGGGAGGACGCCGTGAGCCAGACGCGGCACATCCACTCCAGCTGGGCGGTGCGGTCGTACGCCTGGTCGAGGGTGGCGCCGTGGGTGAGCGTGCCGTGGTTCTGGAGGAGGCACGCGGCGCGGTCCGTCAGGGCCCGGAGCATGTTCTCGGCCAACTCCTCCGTGCCGTATGTCGCATACGGGGCGACTCGGACGGGGCCGCCGAGGTCGCCGGCCATGTAGTGGATCAGCGGCAGCTCCCGTACGAGCGTCGAGACGGCGGTCGCGTGGACGGCGTGGGTGTGGACGACGGCGCGGGCGTCGGTGGACCGGTAGACGGCGAGATGCATGGGCAGTTCGCTCGTCGGGGTCAGGGTGCCGAGAACCTGGCGGCCCGCCAGGTCGACGCCGACCACGCCGTCGGGGGTGAGCCGGTCGTACGGAACGCCGGACGGTGTGACCAGGACGGTGTCCCCGACACGCACGGAGACGTTGCCGGAGGTGCCGACCACCAGGCCGTCGGCCACCGTGCGGCGGGCCGTCGCGACGAGCCCCGCCCAGGCCCGCGCCGTCCCGTCGGACCCGGCGGGCCATCGTGCCGGATCAGTGCCCCGCACGTCGTCCCGCACGTCACGTCCGTCCCGTCGCTGCTCAGCCATGCCCCGATCCTGCCAGGCACGGTCCCGGAGCGGCGCCGGGCGAGGGCACTGTAGGGGGAAATTCCGGGGTCCGTAAGGGCGCGTGTGCGCGCGTATCGGCGCGTGCGTGCGCTTTGGCCGGAGACCGCCGGAAATCGGTCGATCTTCCAGTAGCCTCCTGGGGATTTGTCACGCACGCAGCCATTCCGGGGGGACACATGGCCCGTGATCACCGACCCTCGCTCCGGCACTTCCGGCGCCGGTCCCGTGCCGTCGCGGCCACCGCGGCGGCGATCGCCATCGGCGGGACCGTCCTGACGGAGGTCCCGGTCTCGGCGGCGGGTGAGCCGAGGGGGCACGACGTCTCGTCGCACCAGAAGGACGTCGACTGGCAGTCCGCGAAGGCGAAGGGCGCCACTTTCGTATACATCAAGGCGACCGAGTCCCACACCTACCGCAGTCCGTACTTCGGCCGGCAGTACGACGGTTCACGGGCCGCCGGCCTGATCCGCGGGGCCTACCACTTCGCCCTGCCGGACAGGTCGTCCGGCATCACCCAGGCCCGGTACTTCGTGCGCAACGGCGGGGCCTGGCGCGCGGACGGGTGGACGCTGCCCCCCGCGCTCGACGTCGAGTACAACCCCTACGGCAAGAAGAAGTGCTACGGCCTCGACAAGGCGGAGATGGCCAGTTGGATCACGGCCTTCAGCAACGAGGTCGCCCGGCTCACCGGCCGCCGTCCGGTCATCTACACGACCGCCCACTGGTGGAACACCTGCACGAACAGCAGCAGTGCCTTCACTTCGAAGCACGCCCTGTGGCTGGCCCGCTACAACGCGTCCGACGCGGGGGCGCTGCCGTCCGGCGGCTGGAAGTTCTGGACGTTCTGGCAGTACGACAACAGCGGCTCGCTGCCGGGTGACCAGAACCTCTTCAACGGGACGTCGGCCCAGCTCAAACGGTTCGCGAAGGGCTGACGGGAGCGGGCGCCGCCCGTCCCGCGACACCAGGGGAACGGCGCTCCGTTTTCGGCCACCCAGCGTCCCCCGCCAGTTCATCTTCCGTTCATCCAGGTTGCCTACGGTCCAAGAGCCAATACCGTACGGAAGAAATCTGGGTAAATGGAAAGCTTCTCGCTGATCCTCGCGATCGTGGTCGTCACCGCGCTTGCGTTCGATTTCACGAACGGTTTCCACGACACCGCCAACGCGATGGCCACCACCATCTCGACCGGTGCGCTCAAGCCCAAGGTCGCGGTCGCCATGTCGGCGGTGCTCAACCTCGTGGGCGCCTTCCTTTCCGTCGAGGTCGCCAACACGATCTCCAAGGGCCTCGTGGACGAGAGCGGTATCCGTCCCGAGGTGATCTTCGCCGCACTGGTCGGCGCGATCCTCTGGAACCTGCTGACCTGGCTGGTCGGGCTCCCGTCCAGTTCCTCGCACGCCCTGATGGGCGGCCTGATCGGCGCGACCATCGCCTCGGCGGGTACGGGCGCCGTCCACGGCGATGTGCTGGTGACGAAGGTGCTGATCCCGGCGATCGCCGCCCCACTGGTGGCGGGCATGGCCGCCATGCTGGCAACCCGGCTGTCGTACAAGCTCGGTGCAGCGCGGGCCGAGGGCAAGGCGGCGGAGAAGGGCTTCCGGGTCGGCCAGATCGCCTCCGCGGGCCTGGTGTCGCTGGCACACGGCACGAACGACGCGCAGAAGACGATGGGCATCATCACCCTCGCCCTGGTCGCCGGCGGCGCCGTCTCCCCCGACTCCGATCCCCCGGTGTGGGTCATCCTCTCCGCGGGCCTGGCCATCGCGCTCGGCACGTATCTGGGCGGCTGGCGCATCATCCGTACGATGGGCAAGGGTCTGACCGACCTCCAGCCCCAGCAGGGCTTCGCCGCCCAGACCAGCGCGGCGACCGTCATCCTGGCCTCCTCCCACCTCGGTTTCTCCCTCTCCACCACGCACTCGGTGTCGGGCTCGGTGATGGGCGCCGGCCTCGGCCGCAAGGGCGGCGTGGTCCGCTGGTCGACGGCGACCCGGATGTTCGTGGCGTGGGGGCTGACGCTGCCCGCCGCGGCTCTCGTCGGCGCGCTGGCGGAGTACGTCACCGGCTTCGGCGACTGGGGCACGGCTCTGGTGGCCGCCTTCCTCATCGCGTCGAGCGCGGCGATCTGGGTCGTGTCGCGCCGCGAGGTGATCGACCACACGAACGTCAACCACGTCGAGGGCGAGTCCGCCGAGAACGCCGAGCCCGCGGGCATCGTCACCACGGCCATCGCCGCCGTGACGCCGCCGCCGGCGGGCACCATCGCCGATGACCTGACGGCTACCATCCCGGCCCCGGCCGAGGTCACGGCGAAGCCGTCGGCCACGGCCCTCTGAGTCCGGCTCCCGGTCCGAGCGAGAAGCAGAAGGAAGCAACATGAAGATCGACTGGGCAGCCCTCGGCTCCGTCTTCGGCGTCAGCCTCGTCATCACCGTGGCCATGGTGGGCGTGTTCACCCTGGGCATCGTCGGGCTCTCGCGCCGCGAACGGGCGGTCGCGCAGGGCGAGTCGGCGGGGCTGGCCGTCACCGGGGCGTACGCGTGCTTCGCCGCCTGCGCGGCGGTGGTCTCGTACGGGATCTATCTGATCGTGGCCTGACCCGGCCGGACACGCGCGCACCTCCTCGCCGCCCGCTCCGACCCTGACCGCCTTGCCGGTGGTCACGGTCGGAGCGGGCGTTTTTCGTCGCCCCGATCCGGTCGTGGTGTGGGGCTCAGCACAGTCCTCCTTTCCTGGTCAACGGCAAGTTGACGGGTGTTCCGGGCCCGTGGTGGACTGCCGGAGCCATGTACGGCGGCAGAAGAGGAAGCCGGTGCGAATCCGGCGCGGTCCCGCCACTGTCACCGGGGTAGGTAACCCCGGGAGCCAGGAACTCTCGCCGCCGGTCTCGTCGAACCAGGGCGTGGACACCCTGAGTGAGGACATATCGCCATGCTCGGCTGCCGTTCGAGGTACAGCACCAGGTCGCTGCCCGACTCCACGGCCGGCTGAGCCGGTGCGTGCCGATCGCGTCTTCGCGTACGGCGCCACCGCCGGACTCCTCGGTGATCTGATCCTCGGCGACCCCCGCCGCGGGCATCCGGTCGCCGTGTTCGGGCGGGCCGCCGGCGCCGTCGAGCGGGTGCTGTGGCGGGACCACCGGGGGTGGGGCGCGCTGCACACCGCCATGTGCGCGGGGGGCGCCGTCTTCCTTGCCGCGGCGGCCGGTCGTGTCGTACGTCCGTCCCGTGCCGCTTCCCTCGCACTCACCGCCGCCGCCACCTGGGCCGTCGTCGGCGGTACCTCCCTCGGCCGGGAGGCGCGGGCCGTCGGCCGGTCCCTGGAGACCGGGGACGTCGAGGCGGCGCGGGAGCGGCTGCCCCATCTCTGCGGGCGGGATCCGCAGGCCCTCGACCCCGACGGGATCGCCCGGGCCGTCGTGGAGTCCGTCGCCGAGAACACCTCCGACGCCGTGGTGGGCGCGCTCGTCTGGGGCGCCCTGGGCGGGGTGCCCGGGCTGGTCGGGTTCCGGGCCGTCAACACCCTGGACGCGATGGTCGGGCACAGGTCGGAGAGATACCGGCGGTACGGCTGGGCCTCCGCGCGGCTCGACGACCTCGCCGGGTGGCCGGGGGCGCGGCTGACCGCCGTGCTCGCCGCCGTCGCCGGCGGTGATCCGCGCGGCGCAGTCCGGGCCTGGCGTGCCGACGCCGGACGCCATCCCAGTCCGAACGCCGGGCCCGTGGAGGCCTCGTTCGCGGGGGCGTTGGGGGTCCGGCTCGGCGGAACGCTGTCCTACGGGGGGCGGGTCGAGCACCGGCCCGTGCTCAACGGGGAGTCCGGGCGGGCTGTCGGCGTCCCCGACGTCGAACGGGCCGTACGGCTGTCCCGGCGCGTCTCCTGGCTGGCCCTCGGCGTCTGTGTCGCCGGGCGGCTGCTCGCGAACGCGATCATGAACAGGCGCAGGAACACCGAAGGGCGTACCTCATGAGTGGTGGGGCCATGGGTGGTGGGCTGCTCGTCGCCGGGACCACCTCCGACGCCGGCAAGAGTGTCGTGACCGCCGGGATCTGCCGGTGGCTGGTGCGGCAGGGGGTCAAGGTCGCGCCGTTCAAGGCGCAGAACATGTCCCTCAACTCCTTCGTCACACGGGAGGGTGCGGAGATCGGGCGGGCGCAGGCCATGCAGGCGCAGGCGTGCCGGATCGAGCCGACGGCGCTCATGAATCCCGTACTGCTGAAGCCGGGGGGCGACCGGAGCAGTCAGGTCGTGCTCATGGGGAAGCCGGTGGGCGAGATGAGTGCGCGTGGGTATCACGGGGGGCGGCAGCAGCGGCTTCTGGGGACCGTGCTGGAGTGCCTCGCCGAACTGCGGGGCACGTATGACGCGGTGATCTGTGAGGGGGCCGGGAGTCCGGCCGAGATCAATCTGCGGCGGACCGACATCGTCAACATGGGGATCGCGCGCAATGCCCGGCTCCCGGTGCTCGTCGTCGGCGACATCGACCGGGGCGGGGTCTTCGCCTCCTTCTTCGGGACGGTCGCCCTGCTGTCCCCCGAGGACCAGGCGCTCGTGGCCGGGTTCCTCGTCAACAAGTTCCGCGGGGACGTCAGCCTGCTCGAACCTGGGCTCGACATGCTGCTCGGGCTCACCGGACGGCCGACCTACGGCGTGCTGCCCTTCCGGCACGGGCTCGGCATCGACGAGGAGGACGGGCTGCGGATCTCGCTGCGGGGGACGGTCCGGGAGTCGAACGTCGCCCCGCCCGTCGGGGAGGACGTGCTGCGGGTCGCCGTGTGCGCGGTCCCGCTGATGTCCAACTTCACCGACGTGGACGCCCTCGCCGCCGAACCGGGTGTCGTGGTGCGGTTCGTGGACCGGCCGGAGGAACTGGCCGACGCCGACCTCGTCGTCATCCCCGGGACGCGGGGAACCGTGAAGGCGCTGGCGTGGCTGCGTGAGCGCGGGCTCGCGGACGCCGTCGTGCGCCGGGCCGCCGAGGGGCGGCCCGTGCTCGGCATCTGCGGCGGGTTCCAGGTTCTCGGCGAGCACATCGAGGACGACGTCGAGAGCCGGCAGGGCCATGTCGAAGGGCTCGGGGTCCTTCCCGTCCGGGTGCGGTTCGCCCGCGAGAAGACCCTCACCCGGCCCGTCGGCACCGCCCTCGGCGAACAGGTCGAGGGGTACGAGATCCATCACGGGGTCGCCGAGGTCACCGGAGGCGATCGGTTCATCTCTGATGGCAATGGACACAGTCTGGACGGGTGCCGGGTCGGGAGCGTCTGGGGCACGCACTGGCACGGCTCGCTCGAATCCGACGGGTTCCGGCGGGCGTTCCTGCGCGAGGTGGCCGCCGCCGCGGGCCGCCGCTTCGTCCCGGCCCCCGACACCTCCTTCGCCGCGCTGCGCGAGGAACAGCTCGACCTGCTCGGCGATCTCGTCGAACAGCACGCGGACACCGACGCGCTCTGGCGGCTCATCGAGTCGGGCGCGCCGCAAGGACTGCCTTTCATTCCACCGGGAGCGCCCGCATGAGCACAGTGTTGTTGTTGTCGACCGCCGACACGGACCTGCTGGCGGCCCGGGCCGCCGCCGGTGCCTCGTACCGGATCGGCAATCCGACCCGGGTGGATGTCACGGAGGAGCTGCCCGCGCTGGTCGAGGGCGCGGACATCGCCGTCGTGCGGCTGCTGGGCGGGAAGCGGGCCTGGGAGGACGGGCTCGCCTACCTGAAGAGCGCCGGTGTGCCGACCGTGCTGCTCGGCGGGGAGACCGTGCCGGACGCCGAGTTGATGGCCGAGTCGTCGGTGCCCGCCGGGGTGGTCGCGGAGGCGCTGCGCTATCTCATCGAGGGCGGCCCCGCCAACCTCGTGGAGATGGCGCGGTTCCTGTCCGACACCGTGCTGCTGACCGGTGAGGGGTTCGTCGAGCCGCAGAAGATGCCCGAGTACGGGGTGCACGGCTCGTACGCGCGGGAGAGCGGCCGTCCGACCATCGGGGTGCTCTTCTACCGGGCCCACGAGCTCAGCGGCAACACCGGGTTCGTCGACACGCTGTGCGACGCGATCGAGGCGCGGGGCGCCAACGCCCTTCCCGTGTACTGCGGTTCACTGCGCGGGGCGGACGCGGGCCTGTACGAGCTGCTCGCCGGTGCCGACGCCCTGGTCGCCACCGTTCTCGCCGCCGGCGGTACGCACGCCTCGGAGGCGTCGGCCGGCGGTGACGAGGAGGCCTGGGACATCGGGGCGCTCGCCGACCTCGACGTGCCTGTGCTGCAAGGGCTCTGCCTCACGTCGTCGAGAGCCACGTGGGACGCGTCCGACGCCGCCCTCTCCCCCATGGACGCGGCGATGCAGGTCGCGATCCCCGAGTTCGACGGCCGCCTGATCACCGTGCCGTTCTCCTTCAAGGAGGACGGCCCCGGTGGCGTACCCGTGTACGTCGCCGACCCCGAGCGGGCCGCCCGCGTCGCCGGAATCGCCGTACGGCACGCCCGGTTGAAGTACAGGCCGAACGCCGAGAAGAAGCTCGCACTCGTCTTCACCGCCTACCCGACGAAGCACTCCCGGGTCGGCAACGCGGTGGGACTCGACACTCCCGCGTCGGCGGTACGGGTGCTGGACGCGCTGCGCGCCGCCGGGTACTCCCTCACCGAATACCCGGACAACGGGGACGAGTTGATCCACCGGCTCATCGCGGCCGGCGGTCACGACGTGGAGTGGCTGACGGAGGACCAGCTGGCCGCCGCGCCCGCGCGCGTCCCGCTGGCCGACTACCAGGCCTGGTTCGACAAGCTCGACAGCGGGATGCGGGACGGCATGCTGGAGGCGTGGGGCGAGCCTCCGGGCAGCCTGTACGTCGACGGGGACGACATCGTCCTGGCGTCCCTCCAGTTCGGGAACGTCGTCGTGATGATCCAGCCGCCGCGCGGCTTCGGCGAGAACCCGATCGCGATCTACCACGACCCGGACATGCCGCCGTCCCACCACTACATGGCCGCCTACCGGTGGCTGGAGTCCTCGTTCGGCGCGGACGCGATCGTCCACATGGGCAAGCACGGCACCATGGAATGGCTGCCCGGCAAGGGACTTGGGCTGAGTCGCGGGTGCGGGCCGGACGCCGTGCTCGGTGAACTCCCCCTCGTCTACCCGTTCATCGTCAACGACCCCGGTGAGGGCACCCAGGCCAAGCGGCGCGGGCACGCCACGGTCGTCGACCACCTCGTACCGCCGATGGCACGCGCGGACACGTACGGCGACCTGGCGAAGCTGGAGCAGCTCCTCGACGAGTACGCGCTCGTCTCCGACCTCGACCCGACGAAGGCGCCCGCGGTGCGCGCGCAGATCTGGACGCTCGTCAAAGCGGCCGAACTGCATCACGACCTGCATGTGGACGACCAGCCGGACGACGACGCGTTCGACGAGTTCGTCATGCACATCGACGGCTACCTGTGCGAGATCAAGGACGTGCAGATCCGGGACGGCCTGCACATTCTCGGCGGCGGTCCGGAGGCCGAGCCGCGCGTGAACCTCGTCCTGGCCGTGCTGCGCGCCTCGCAGGTGTGGGGCGGTACGGCGAACGCGCTGCCGGGTCTGCGGGCCTGTCTCGCCGAGCACTTCGGGCTGGTCGAGAAGGAGTTGCTGGCCGAGCCGGGCGCCCCGATGAAGCTGTCGGCCGAGCTGACGGATCTCGTCGAGGGGCCGGCGCGTTCGGCCGCCGACGCCATCGACCTGCTGGAGCAGCTGTGCCGGCGGCTCGCGGAGGGCATGGAGGAGCGGGCGTGGGAGGCCGCGACGGTTCCCGCCCTCGTGCGTGACGTCATCGGTCTCGAACTTCCGGACGCCGTCGCGGTGTTGGAGTTCGCCTGCCGTGAGGTGGTGCCCCGGCTGGCCCGTACGACGGACGAGATCACCCACATCCTCAAGGCACTTGACGGCGGCTATGTCCCGGCGGGGCCCTCGGGCTCGCCCACCCGCGGACTCGTCAACGTCCTGCCGACCGGCCGCAACTTCTACTCCGTCGACCCCAAGGCCATTCCGTCCAGGCTGAGTTGGGAGGTCGGACAGGCGCTCGCCGACTCGCTCGTGCAGCGCTATCTGACCGACAACGGCGAGTACCCGACGTCCGTGGGCCTGACGGTCTGGGGCACGTCGGCCATGCGGACCCAGGGCGACGACATCGCCGAGATCCTGGCGCTGCTGGGCTGCCGTCCGGTGTGGGACGACGCGTCGAGGCGGGTGACCGGGTTCGAGGTGGTGCCGGTGGCGGAGCTGGGGCGGCCCCGTATCGACGTCACCGTCCGCATCTCCGGGTTCTTCCGGGACGCGTTCCCGCACGTGGTCGGGCTGATCGACGACGCGGTGCGGGCTGTGGCGGACCTGGACGAGCCGGCCGAGTCCAACTTCGTGCGGGCCCACGTGGACGCCGACGCCGCCGGGCACGGCGACCGGCGGCGGGCCACGGCCCGTATCTTCGGGTCGAAGCCGGGTGCCTACGGTGCCGGGCTGCTGCCGCTGATCGACGCGCGGAACTGGCGCAGCGACGCCGACCTCGCCGAGGTGTACGCGGTGTGGGGCGGCTACGCCTACGGGCGCGGGCTGGACGGGCGGGCTGCCCGGGGTGACATGGAGACGGCGTTCCGGCGGATCGCGGTGGCGGCGAAGAACGTCGACACGCGCGAGCACGACCTGGTCGACGCCGACGACTACTTCCAGTACCACGGCGGCATGGTCGCGATGGTGCGGCACCTGACGGGGTCGAGCCCCGAGGCGTACGTCGGTGACTCCGCGACTCCCGACCAGGTGAAGACGCGCACGCTGGGCGAGGAGACCCACCGGGTGTTCCGCGCCCGGGTGGTCAACCCGCGCTGGATGGCGGCGATGCGGCGGCACGGCTACAAGGGCGCGTTCGAGATGGCCGCGACCGTGGACTACCTCTTCGGGTACGACGCCACGGCAGGGGTCGTGGACGACTGGATGTACGAGAAGCTCAGCGCCGAGTACGTCTTCGACCACGAGAACCGGGACTTCATGAAGAAGTCCAACCCGTGGGCGCTGCGCGGGATCACGGAGCGGTTGCTGGAGGCCGCCGACCGTGGGTTGTGGGCCGAGCCGGACGCCGACACGATCGAGCGGCTGCGCGCGACCTACCTGGAGCTCGAAGGCGATCTGGAGGGCGACGACAAGTGAGTACCCCCTTTCCGTTCACGGCCGTCGTCGGCCAGGACGACCTGCGGCTCGCGCTGCTGCTGAACGCCGTCTCACCGGCGGTGGGCGGTGTGCTCGTGCGCGGCGAGAAGGGCACCGCCAAGTCCACCGCCGTGCGCGCCCTTTCGGTGCTGCTGCCCGCGGTCGATGTCGTCGCCGGGTGCCGGTTCTCGTGCGATCCGGGAGGGCCCGATCCGGCCTGCCCCGACGGGCCGCACGAGGCCGGGGCCCACGAGTCCCGGGCCGCCCGTATGGTCGAGCTGCCGGTCGGCGCGTCCGAGGACCGGCTTGTCGGCGCCCTCGACATCGAGCGGGCGCTCGCGGAGGGCGTGAAGGCGTTCGAGCCGGGCCTGCTGGCCGACGCGCACCGCGGGATCCTGTACGTCGACGAGGTCAACCTTCTTCACGACCATCTCGTCGACCTGCTGCTGGACGCCGCCGCCATGGGTGCCTCCTACGTCGAACGTGAGGGTGTCTCCGTACGGCATGCGGCGAAGTTCCTGCTCGTCGGGACCATGAACCCCGAGGAGGGTGAGCTTCGGCCGCAGCTGCTCGACCGGTTCGGGCTGACCGTCGAGGTCGCGGCCTCGCGGGAGCCCGACCAGCGTGTCGAGGTCGTGCGGCGGCGGCTGGCGTACGACGACGATCCCGCCGGGTTCGCCGCGCGGTGGGCCGACGAGGAGTCCGCCGTACGGGCCCGGATCGTCGCCGCGCGGGAGCTGTTGCCGTCCGTGCGGCTGGGCGACGGGGCGCTCCGGCAGATCGCCGCGACCTGTGCCGCCTTCGAGGTGGACGGGATGCGCGCCGACATCGTGATGGCGCGGACCGCGGTCGCGCTGGCCGCCTGGGACGGACGTACCGACGTGCTCGCGGAGGATGTGCGGCAGGCCGCGTTGCTCGCCCTGCCGCACCGGAGGCGGCGGAATCCCTTTGACGCGCCGGGACTTGACGAGAACAAGCTCGACGAGACGCTGGAGGAGTTCGGCGGCCAGGGCCCGGGGGCGGACGGTGGGGACGAGGATCCGGACCCGGACCCTGACCCCGGGCCGGACGGGCCCGGGGGCGGTGGTCAGGCCCCCGAGTCCGACGGGCCGCAGGGGGACGACGCCGGCGCGCGGCCAGAGGCCGCCGGGGAGGGCGGGGAGCCGCAGCCCTCGGGGCCCGGCTCCGGCGAGCAGCAGCCCGTACGGGCCGGTGAGCCCTTCCGTACCAAGGTGCTGAGCGTGCCCGGTGTGGGTGAGGGTGCTGCCGGGCGGCGGTCGCGGGCGCGGACCGAGCGGGGGCGGACCACGGGGTCCCGGCGGCCTCAGGGGGCGCTCACCAAGCTGCACCTGGCGGCCACCGTGCAGGCCGCCGCGCCGCACCAGCTGGCGCGGGGACGGGTCGGGCGCGGGCTGGTGGTGCGGCGGGACGATCTGCGGCAGGCGACGCGGGAGGGGCGCGAGGGGAATCTCGTGCTGTTCGTCGTCGACGCCTCGGGGTCGATGGCGGCCCGGCAGCGGATGAGTGCCGTCAAGGGCGCTGTGCTGTCGCTCCTGCTCGACGCCTATCAGCGGCGGGACAAGGTGGGGCTCGTGACGTTCCGCGGGGCGGCGGCCGATGTCGCTCTGCCGCCGACCTCGTCCGTGGACGCGGCGGCCGTCCGGCTGGAGTCGCTGCCGACCGGAGGGCGTACGCCGATCGCGGCGGGGCTGCTGAAGGCGCACGACGTGCTCCGGGTCGAGCGGATGCGGGATCCGGCCCGGCGGGCGCTGGTGGTGGTCGTGACCGACGGGCGGGCCACGGGTGGTCCGGAGCCCGTCGCGCAGGCCGGGCGGGCGGCTCGCCTGTTCGCCGCCGAGGGGATCGCCTCCGTGGTCGTCGACTGCGAGTCCGGGCCGGTACGGCTGGGACTCGCCGGGCAGCTCGCGGGTGAGCTGGGAGGTACGGCCGTGACGCTCGACGAGTTGCGGGCGGACTCCATCGCCGGTCTGGTGAGGGATGTGCAGGGGACTTCGAGGAGGGCCGCGTAATGCCGCAGGGACAGCCGAGTGTCGTACCGGACGACGGACTGACGACCAGGCAGCGGCGTAACCGGCCGCTCGTCGTCGTGCACACGGGGATCGGGAAGGGCAAGTCGACCGCCGCTTTCGGGCTCGCTCTGCGCGCCTGGAACCAGGGGTGGCCCATCGGGGTGTTCCAGTTCGTCAAGTCGGCGAAGTGGAAGGTGGGGGAAGAGAACGCGCTGCGGGTGCTGGGGGCCAGCGGCGAGGGCGGGACAGTCGACTGGCACAAGATGGGCGAGGGCTGGTCCTGGGTCCAGCGCGACGAGCAGCTCGACAACGAGGAGAAGGCCCGGGAGGGCTGGGAGCAGGTCAAGCGGGATCTCGCCGCCGAGACGTACAAGCTGTACGTGCTGGACGAGTTCGCCTATCCCATGCACTGGGGATGGGTCGACGTCGACGAGGTCGTCGCCGTGTTGCGGGACCGGCCCGGGAACCAGCATGTGGTGATCACCGGGCGCAACGCCCCGGAGAAGCTGGTGGAGTTCGCGGATCTGGTGACCGACATGTCCAAGGTCAAGCATCCGATGGACACCGGGCAGAAGGGGCAGCGGGGAATCGAGTGGTGACGTCCGCGTCCGCCTCCGTGTCGTCCGGGTCCGTGCCCCGGCTGGTCGTCGCCGCGCCCTCCTCGGGCAGCGGCAAGACCACCGTTGCCACGGGGTTGATGGCCGCGTTCGCCGCGCGGGGGCTCGCCGTGTCCCCGCACAAGGTGGGGCCGGACTACATCGACCCCGGGTATCACGCGCTCGCCACCGGGCGGGTGGGGCGGAACCTCGACGCGTACATGTGCGGGCCCGAGTTGGTGGGACCGCTGTTCGTGTACGGGGCGCGGGGATGCGACATCGCCGTGGTCGAGGGCGTGATGGGGCTGTACGACGGGGCCGCGGGCGAGGGGGAGCTCGCGTCCACGGCCCAGGTGGCCAAGTTGCTGCGGGCGCCGGTGGTGCTCGTCGTCGACGCGTCTTCGCAGTCCCGGTCCGTGGCGGCGCTCGTGCACGGGTTCGTGTCGTGGGATCCGGAGGTGCGGGTCGGGGGCGTGATCCTCAACAAGGTCGCGTCGGATCGGCACGAGGAGATGCTGCGGGAGGCGTTGGAGTCGGTGGGGGTGCCTGTGGTGGGGGTGCTTCGGCGGGTTCCGCAGGTGGATGTGCCCTCTCGGCATCTGGGGCTGGTGCCGGTCGCCGAGCGGCGGGGGGAGGCGGTGGCGGCTGTCGCGGCCATGGCCGCGCAGGTTTCGGCGGGGTGTGATCTTGAGGCGTTGATGGGGTTGGCCCGGGGGGCGGGGGCGTTGGCTTGTGCGGGGTGGGATGCGGGTGAGGTGTTGTTTTCTTCGCCCCCGCCGCCCCTACCCGTCCCATCCCTGGGGGCTGCGCCCCCAGACCCCCCTACGGCCCTGAACGGGTCTCGTCCTCAAACGCCGGACGGGCTGAAGGCGCCGGGCGGCGCTTCGGAGGTGATCGTCGCCCTTGCCGGCGGCGCCGCCTTCACCTTTTCCTATGCCGAGCATGCCGAGTTGTTGCGGGCCGCCGGGGCCGAGGTCGTCGTGTTCGATCCGCTTCGGGATGAGCAACTGCCTGACGGGACCCGCGGGTTGGTCATCGGGGGTGGGTTTCCCGAGGTGTTCGGTGCTGAGCTGTCCGCCAACGAGCCGCTGCGCAAGTCCGTCGCCGCTCTCGCCGGGAGCGGTGCGCCCGTTGCCGCCGAGTGTGCCGGGCTGCTGTATCTGGGCCGGGAGTTGGACGGGCGGCCCATGTGCGGGGTGCTCGATGCCACCGCCCGGATGAGTGACCGGCTCACCCTCGGCTATCGGGACGCCGTGGCCGTGAGCGACAGTTCGCTCGCGGTGGCCGGTACCCGGATGCGGGGGCACGAGTTCCATCGGACCGTCGTCGAGCCCGGGGCGGGGACGGCTCCCGCCTGGGGTGTGCGGGGTGCGGAACGGCGGGTCGAGGGGTTTGTACAGCGCGGTGTGCACGCGAGCTATCTGCACACGCACTGGGCGTCCGCGCCCGGTGTCGCCCGTCGGTTCGTGGAGAGGTGCCGGACGTCATGAGCAGCGAGAGCAGCGTCAGCAGCAGGTTGATCGGGGTCGGGGTCGGGCCCGGTGATCCCGAACTGGTGACCGTCAAGGGCGTCAACGCGCTGCGCGCCGCCGATGTGGTCGTCGTACCCGTGATGGACACCCTTGAGCGGGGGCGGGCCGAGGCCACCGTGCTGCACTACGTGGGCGCCGAGAAGATCGTCCGGGTCGTCTTCGCGCTCAACGAGCGGTCCGACCACGGGCGGCGCGAGGCTGCCTGGGACGCGGCCGGTGCCCGGGTCGCCGAGTTGCTCGGCGCGCACTCCGTCGTCGCCTTCGCGACCATCGGGGACCCCAACGTGTACTCGACGTTCACCTATCTCGCCCACACCATCGGGGAGCTGGTGCCCTCCGCCGTCATCGAGACCGTGCCCGGTATCACCGCGATGCAGGATCTGGCGGCGCGGTCGGGGGCCGTGCTCACCGAGGGGACCGAGCCACTCACCCTCGTACCCGTGACCGCGGGGGCCGCTGTCCTCAAGGAGGCTCTGGGCGGGCCGGGCACCGTCGTGGCGTACAAGTTCGGGCGGCAGGCCCAGGAGGTCGCCGAGGCGCTGCGGGAGAGCGGGCGGATCGGCGACGCCGTGTGGGGGTCGGCGCTGGGGCTGGCGGGCGAGTCCATCCGGCCCGCCGCCGAACTCGACGGTGAGCCGCTCCCGTACCTCTCCACGCTCATCGCGCCCGCGCCGCGCGACGGCGGCAGAGGCGGCAAGTTGTGAACGCCCGCTCAGCCCGACAGGCCCACCACCAGCCAGATGAACGCCGCGCCCGCGATCGTGCACAGCACCGTCGAGTGGGCGGGGTGGTCGTGGTGGGCCTCGGGGAGGATCTCGGCGGCGGCGAGGTAGAGCAGTACGCCGCCGAAGAGGCCGAGATAGCCGCCGAGCAGCTGTTCGGGGATGGTGAAGAAGAGGGTCGAGGCCGCGCCCGCGACCGGTGCCGCCGCGTCGGCGAACAGCATGGCCACGGCCTTGCGGCGGGCGTTTCCGTACAGGCTGGTGATCGTGTACGTGTTGAAGCCGTCGGCGAAGTCGTGGGCGATCACCGCGAGCGCGACCGCGAGGCCCATCCCGCCGCCCACCTGGAAGGCGGCGCCGATCGCGACGCCGTCCATCGCGCTGTGGCCGACCATGGCCGCGGCGGCCGTCAGGCCCACCTGGGGCGTCCGGCCGCCGTGCTCGCCGGTCCCCGCGGCGGCGCCGTGCGAGGCCTGCCGTACCGCGAGCAGACGTTCCACCAGATGGGCCAGCAGGAAACCGGCGACGAACAGCAGCAGCGCGGCCGGTACGCCGAACACCTCCCGGCCCGCCGCGTGCAGCGCCTCCGGCAGCAGGTCGAGGCCGACCACGCCCAGCATCAGGCCGCCGGCCAGGCCAAGGACGAGATGGCGGCGGTCGGTCACACGCAGTGCCGTCCAGCCGCCGGCCAGCGTCATCAGGAACGCGCCGAGCGCGACGAAGACCGCCATGTGCCCTTGCTATCCGATCAACCCGCCTCAGCGCACCTCCAGACCCACCCGCACACCCACTGACATTTTCGACATTCCGTACGAGAGGATCTCGCCCCATGGCTCCCACGGCCGACGTTTCGACCGACGCTCCCACCGGCAAGGTGACGTTCGTCGGTGCCGGCCCCGGCGCCGCCGATCTGCTGACCTTCCGCGCCGCCCGCGCCATCGCCGACGCCGATGTGGTGATCTGGGCGGCCAGCCTCGTACAGGAGGCTGTCCTCGAACATGCGCGCGAGGGGGCGGAGATCCTCGACTCGGCGACCATGTCGCTGGAGGACGTCGTCGCCGTGTACGAGCGTGCCGTGCGCGAGGGCCTGCGCGTGGCCCGGATCCACTCCGGCGATCCCGCGCTCTGGGGCGGCACCCAGGAGCAGGTCGACCGGTGTGCCGAGATCGGGATCGAGACCGAGATCGTGCCCGGCGTCTCCTCCTTCTCCGCGGTCGCCGCCCTCGCCCAGCGCGAGCTGACCATTCCCGAGGTCGCGCAGTCCGTGATCCTCACCCGGCTGGGCGGCGGCAAGACGCCGATGCCGCCGGGGGAAGAGGTGCGCGAGTTCGCGCGGCACGGGACCACCATGGCGATCTTCCTGTCCGCCGCCCGCAGCGGGCAGCTCGTCCGGGAGCTGCTGGAGGGCGGTTATCCGACGTCCACGGCGGTCGTCATCGCCTATCAGGCGACCTGGCCCGAGGAACTGGTCGTGCGGTGCACGATCGAGACGCTGGAGGAGACGGTCAAGGAGCACAAGCTGTGGAAGCACACCCTGTTCCTGATCGGCCCGGCCCTCGACGCCAGCGGCACCCGCTCGCACCTCTACCACCCCGGGCACTTCCACGGCTTCCGCAAGGCCGACCCGGCGGCCCGGCGGGCGCTGCGCGAGCGAGGGGCGAGTACGTGATCACCGTCATCGGTACGGGGACGGGGGCGCCGCTTCCGCCGGACGCCACGGCCGCCGTCGCCGGGGCCGCGCTGGTCGTGGGCGCCCGGCGGCACCTGGCCGCGGTGTCGGAGGCTGTGCCGGAGGGGGCCGACCGGATTGTCCTCGGGGCACTGGCTCCCGCGCTCGACACCGTCGAGGAGTACGTCGGGAAGGAACGGCCCGTCGTCGTGCTCGCCTCCGGTGATCCGGGGTTCTTCGGGATCGTGCGGGCGCTGGCCGAGCGGTTCGGGGCCGGGCGGCTCGATGTCAGGCCGGGGGTGTCCTCCGTCGCCGCCGCGTTCGCCCGGACCGGGCTGACCTGGGACGACGCGGTCGTGGTCAGCGCGCACGGGCGGGCTCTGCGGACGGCGGTCAACGTGTGCCGGGCGCGGCCCAAGGTGGCGGTGCTGACCGGGCCGGGCGCCGGGCCCGCCGAACTGGGCGCGGCGCTGGTCGGAGGTCCGGGGGCGCGCGTCCTGGTGGTCGCCTCGGCGCTGGGCGATCCGGACCTCGAACGCGTCGAGCGGGTCACTCCTGCCGAGGCGGCGGCACGGGACTGGGGCGACGCGGTGAGTGTGGTGCTGTGCCTGGACGAGGCACGGGCCGTCGCGTCCGTCCCTGTCACGGTCGCCGGGGCTGCCGCTGCCACCGGGCCCGCCCGATGGGCCCTGGACGAGCGGGAGTTCACCCACCGCGACTCGATGATCACCAAGTTCGAGGTACGGGCCCTGGCGCTGGCCCGGCTCGGACCGCGCCTGGGTGACCTGGTCTGGGACATCGGCGCGGGCTCCGGTTCCGTGGCCGTGGAGTGCGCGCGGCTCGGGGCGGCCGTGGTCGCCGTCGAGAAGACGCCGGACGGGGCGGATCGGGTGCGGGCGAACGCCGCAGCGCACGGCGTCGACGTGCGGGTGGTGGAGGGGAGCGCACCTGATGACCTGCCCGCGCTGTCCGCACCCGGACTCGAACTCGACGAACCCGACGCCGTGTTCATCGGCGGGGGCGGGCGCGAACTGCCGACGATCGTCGCAGCCTGTGCGGGGCGGGCCCGGCGGACGGTGGTGGTCGCGATGGCCGCCCTCGACCGGGTACCGGCCGTGCGTGCGGCGCTCGTCGGCGCCGGACTCGACTGCGACGGCGTCCTGTTGCAGTCGTCCCGGCTCGCACCGCTGCCGGGTGAGGTGACCCGCCTCGCGGCGACCAATCCCGTGTTTCTGCTGTGGGGCACCCGTCCCTCGGCACGTAGTGAAGGAGTTGCTCTGTGATCGGCCTGATTTCCGCGACGGCGGCGGGCGCGGCGGCGCGTGATCGCCTCGCCGCCGCCTGGCCCGACCGTACGCGTGTGTACGAGGGGCCGGTCGCCGACGCCGTCCGGCGCGCGTTCGGGGAGTGCGCGCAGCTCGTGTGCTTCCTGGCCACGGGGGCCGTCGTACGGCTGGTCGCCCCGCTGCTGTCCGACAAGGCGTCGGATCCCGGTGTGGTGTGCGTCGACGAGGGCGGACGGTTCGCCGTGTCGCTGGTCGGCGGGCACGGTGGCGGGGCCAATGAACTGGCCCGTGCGGTCGGGCGGTTGCTGGGCGCGGAGCCCGTGGTGACCACCGCGACGGACGCGGTGGGGGTGCCGGGGCTCGACACCCTCGGACTGCCCGTGGAGGGCGATGTCGCGGGAGTCTCGCGAGCCATGCTCGACGGTGAAACCGTCGCGCTGGAGCTGGAGTCGGGCTGGCCGCTGCCCGCGCTGCCGTCCAATGTGCTGCGTTCCGATGTGCTGCCGTCCGGTGAACTCCCGTCCGGTGTCGGGAGTGCGGTGCCCGGTGCCGGGCCGACGGTCCGTATCCGGGTGACCGACCGGCTGATCGACGGTGCCGGTGCGGGTGCGGTCGTGTTGCGTCCGCCGTCCCTCGTCGTCGGGGTCGGCGCCTCCAAGGGCGCTCCGGTCGACGAGGTGCTCGGGCTGGTCGAGGGGGCGTTGGCGGACGCGGGGCTCTCCGTGGCCTCGGTCGCCGCGCTGGCCACCGTCGACGCGAAGGCCGGCGAGCCGGGGATCGTCGGAGCCGCCGAACGGCTCGGGGTGCCCGTGGTGACGTACTCCGCCGACGAGTTGGCCGGGGTCGACGTGCCGAATCCCTCCGCCGCGCCGCTCGCCGCCGTGGGTACGCCGTCCGTGGCGGAGGCTGCCGCGCTGGTCGGCGGGGGTGAACTCCTCGTGCCCAAGCGGAAGTCGGAGCGGGCGGACGGGGCGCCGGCCATGGCGACCTGTGCCGTCGTACGGCGGCCGGGGCGTGGGCGGCTCGCGGTCGTGGGGCTCGGGCCCGGCGCGCGGGATCTGCTGACCCCGCGTGCCGAGGCGGAGCTGCGGCGGGCGTCCGTGCTGGTCGGGCTCGATCAGTACGTCGACCAGATCCGTGATCTGCTGCGGCCCGGTACCCGGATCCTGGAGTCCGGGCTCGGGGCCGAGGAGGAGCGGGCCCGGACGGCGGTGGCCGAGGCCCGGAAGGGGCAGGCGGTCGCGCTGATCGGCAGCGGGGACGCGGGCGTGTACGCGATGGCGTCGCCCGCGCTCGCCGAGGCGTCCGACGACATCGACGTGGTCGGGGTACCGGGTGTCACGGCCGCCCTCGCCGCCGGCGCGATTCTCGGCGCCCCGCTCGGCCACGACCATGTCTCCATCAGCCTCTCCGACCTGCACACACCGTGGCACGTCATCGAGCGGCGGGTGCTGGCGGCGGCCGAGGCGGACATCGTCGTCACGTTCTACAACCCGCGCAGCCGGGGCCGTGACTGGCAGCTTCCCAAGGCGCTCGCCGTCCTCGGCGCGCACCGGGAGCCGACGACGCCCGTCGGTGTCGTACGGAACGCGTCGCGGCCCGACGAGTCCAGCCGTGTCACGACCCTGGCCGGCCTCGACCCGGCGACGGTCGACATGATGACGGTCGTGACCGTCGGCAACACCGCGACCCGGAACATCGCGGGCCGGATGGTCACGCCTCGCGGATACCGCTGGCAGGAGGCGGCCCGATGAACACCACCGGTCAGGCGTCGCCGCCCGGCTGCCCGCTCAACACCCTTCCCCTTCATCCCACTTCACCGTCCGAGGAGACATCGTGACCACCCCTCCGCCCGCCCTGCTCATCGCCGGCCACGGCACCCGGGACGAGGCCGGGGCCGAGGCGTTCCGTGACTTCGTACGGGAGTTGGGACGCCGCAACCCCGAACTGCCCGTCGCGGGCGGCTTCATCGAGCTGTCGCCGCCGCCGCTGGGCGACGCCGTGACCGAGCTGGTGGAGCGGGGGGTACGCAGGTTCGCCGCCGTTCCGCTGATGCTGGTGTCCGCCGGACACGCCAAGGGGGACATCCCGGCGGCGCTGGCCCGGGAGAAGGAGCGGCACCCGGGGATCTCCTACACGTACGGGCGTCCGCTGGGCCCGCACCCGGCGCTGCTGGCGGTGCTGGAACGGCGGCTGGACGAGGCGCTGGGCGGTGGGGCGCGTACGCCCGCCGACCGGGCCGACGTGACCGTGCTGCTGGTCGGGCGCGGCTCCACCGACCCGGACGCCAACGCCGAGGTGCTCAAGGCGGCGCGGCTGCTGTGGGAGGGGCGCGGGTACGCCGGTGTGGAGACGGCGTTCGTGTCGCTGGCGGCGCCGGACGTGCCGTCGGGGCTCGACCGGTGCGTGAAGCTGGGTGCGCGGCGGATCGTCGTCCTGCCCTACTTCCTCTTCACCGGGATTCTGCCGGACCGGGTCCGGCAGCAGACGGAGGGCTGGGCCGCCGCGCACCCCGGGGTCGAGGTGCGGTCCGCCGACGTCATCGGTCCGGAGCCGGAACTGCTCGACCTGGTGATGGAGCGGTACCGGGAGGCCGTGCGGGGGGATCTGCGGATGAACTGCGACTCGTGCGTGTACCGGATCGCGCTGCCCGGCTTCGAGGACAAGGTCGGAATGCCCCAGCAGCCGCACTTCCATCCGGACGACGACAGCGACCACGATGGTCACCATCATGGACACCACTCCCACGGGCACTCGCACTCCCATGCGCACTGACAGAGACACCGACGGGCACGACCTCCGGCACCACGGGGACGCCGAGGTGCGCGACGACGGCGCCAGGCTGGTCGACCTCGCCGTGAACGTCAGAGCCGGCACACCCCCGGCCTGGCTGCGCGAGCACATCGCCGGGTCGCTCGGTGGTCTCGCCACGTATCCCGACGGGCGGGCCGCACGGGCGGCGGTGGCGGCCCGGCACGGGGTACCGGTGGAGCGGGTGCTGCTCACCGCCGGGGCCGCGGAGGCCTTCGTGCTGCTGGCGCGCGCCCTGAAGGTACGCCGACCGGTGGTCGTGCACCCGCAGTTCACGGAGCCGGAGGCGGCACTGCGGGATGCCGGGCACCGGGTGGACCGGGTGCTGCTGCGGGCGGCGGACAACTTCCGGCTGGACGCTTCGCTCGTGCCCGACGACGCCGACCTGGTGGTGGTCGGCAACCCGACGAACCCGACGTCGATCCTGCACCCGGCGGCTGCCGTCGCCCGACTTGCCCGTCCTGGGCGGACGTTGGTGGTCGACGAGGCGTTCATGGACGCGGTGCCGGGTGAGCGGGAGGCGCTCGCCGGGCGTACGGACGTGCCCGGCCTCGTGGTGCTGCGGAGCCTGACGAAGACGTGGGGGCTGGCCGGACTGCGGATCGGGTACGTGCTGGCGGCGCCGGAGACGATCGTGGAGCTGGAGCGGGCGCAGCCGTTGTGGCCGGTGTCCACGCCGGCGCTGGCCGCGGCGGAGGTGTGCGTGTCCGGGCGGGGCCTGGCGGAGGCGGAGGAGGCGGCCCGGCGTATCGCCGCCGACCGGGCTCATCTTGTCGCCGGGCTGGCCGAGTTCGGGTCCGACGGAGTGGAGGTGGTGACGCCGGCTGAGGGGCCGTTCGTGCTGGTGCGGGCGCCTCGGGCCGTTGCGGTGCGGGGGCATCTGCGCGGGCTGGGGTACGCGGTGCGGCGGGGCGACACGTTTCCCGGGCTCGGGGAGGAGTGGTTGCGGGTCGCCGTACGGGACCGGGTGACGGTGAACGGGTTCCTTCAGGCGTTCGACCGGGCGGTGACGCTGGCGGGACGGTGAGTTCCCTCGGGGCGCTGGCCCCGAACCTCCGCTCCTCGAAACGCCGGAGGGGCTGGACTGTCAGCCCGTCCGGCGCTTGAGGTCGAGGCCCCTTCAGGGCCGAAAGCGGGGGTCTGGGGGGCGCAGCCCCCAGGAACGGACGGGTCCGGCGCGTCAGTTCCTGGTGCGGCGGCGGGCCAGGGCGACCGCTCCGGCGCCCGCCGCGAGCAGCGCCACCGCCCCGCCCGCGAGATACGGCGTCATCGAGCTGCCGCCCGTCTCCGCGAGCCCCGCCTCCGCCGGTGCCCCCTGCGGCTTCACCTCAGGAGCCGGTTCCGTCGGCGTCGGGGCCGGCGGAGCCGCCTGTACGGCCGGTGCCTCACAGGTCGACCTCGCCAGTGTCACCGTGCCCTCGACCTCCGCCACGTTGAGGTCCAACGGGTTGACGGACACCTTGAGTTCGAGCGCGGTCGCAGCCGCCGTACGCGTCGTCGTCTCCGACTGCGACAGGTCGAGGCGCACCTCGCCGACTCCCGGCACCTTCACCTCGACGGGGCCGCTCGGCGTCAGCGTCACCTTCTTTCCGAGCGCCGTCACCGAACCCAGGAGGTTCGAGGAGGCGACCGGCTTCTCCCCGGCCACGCAGGTCGCCTTCGACGTGACCTGCTCCACCTCGATCAGCGCCAGGAGGGGGAGGCCGGGCACGTGGAGCTTGGCGTGTGCGAGTCTCGTCGACGCCTCCGCCTTCCCGTCCGACACCGCCGCCTTGGCCTCGGCGACCTCCGCACCGAGCACGGTGAACGGCCTTCCGCCGTCCACACCGTCCAACGTCGCGGTCAGGGCCGTCTGTTGGGCGGTCTGCGGAGCCTGCACCTCGTTCAGCGCGACCGCGAGCGGGACGTTCACGCCCTTGTTGAGGAGGGACACGTTCAGCCCGGTGCGGAGGACGACCGCGCTCGCGCGGCCCTGGTCCTCCGTGGCGTGGGCCAGGGCCGCGGGACCGGCGGCCACCAGGGCCGTGGCTGCCGCGACGGTGGCCAGACGGCGTGCGGGCATGCGGAAGTTGGTGGCGTTCACGGTTGGGGACCCCTCGGAAGAGACACGCTTGGGACCCGGTAAGAATTACGTACAGGGAGTCAACGGTCAGCAATCCGACGGGACTTCACTCCTACGTGGGGTTTCCGCGCAGATCTTCGAATCCCACGGCACGGATGTTCCCCGCAGTCACCCGGGTCACCCCACGACCCGACCGTTCAGCACCACCCGCAACGGCGCCCCCAACACCCGTACGTCCGCCCGCGGATCGCTCTCGTACACCACCAGGTCCGCCGCCGCCCCCTCCGCGAGGCCGGGCCGCCCGAGCCACTCCCGCGCACCCCATGTCGTCGCCGACAGCGCCTCGACCGCCGGGATGCCGGCCCTGGTCAGCTCGGCCACCTCCGCCGCGACCAGCCCGTGCGGCAACGTGCCCCCCGCGTCCGTGCCGACGTACACCGCGATCCCGGCGTCGTACGCGGAACGCACCGTGTCGTAGCGGCGTTCGTGCAGGCGGCGCATGTGGGCCGACCAGGTCGGGAACTTGGCGTCGCCGGCTGCCGCCAGGTTCGGGAACGTCGCGATGTTCACCAGGGTCGGGACGATCGCGACGCCTCGTGCGGCGAACAGGGGGATCGTGTCCTCGGTCAGGCCCGTCGCGTGCTCGACGCAGTCGATGCCGGCCTCGACCAGGTCCCGCAGGGAGTCCTCCGCGAAGCAGTGGGCCGTGACGCGCGCGCCCAGCCGGTGGGCCTCCGTGATCGCCGCCTCCACCGCCTCGCGCGGCCAGCAGGCGGAGAGGTCGCCGGTGCCACGGTCCAGCCAGTCCCCCACCAGCTTCACCCAGCCGTCGCCGCGCCGGGCCTCCCTGGCGACGTACGCCACCAGGTCGTCCGGCTCGATCTCGTGCGCGAAACCGCGGATGTAGCGGCGGGTGCGGGCGATGTGCCGGCCCGCCCTGATGATCTTCGGGAGGTCCTCGCGGGCGTCGGTCCAGCGGGTGTCGGACGGTGAGCCCGCGTCCCGGACCAAGAGGGTCCCGGCGTCCCGGTCGGTCAGCGCCTGCTTCTCCGCCGTGTCCTCGGGCACCGGACCCTGCGGCCCCAGGCCCACATGGCAGTGCGCGTCGACCAGGCCGGGCAGCGCCCAGCCCTCCACCGTGCGGACGTCACGGGCACCGGGCGGCCGGTCGTACGTGATCCGGCCGCCGACCACCCACAGCTCGTCCCGGATCTCCTCCGGGCCGACCAGCACCCGCCCCTTCACCCGCAGCACCGTCTGATCGCTCATGGACGGCACCTTAGTTCGGCCCCGCCGGCTTCTCCCCCGCCCCCTCCGCCTCCTGTGCCGTTTCCTCCTCCACGTCCGCCATCGCCGGGTCCAGCAGCCGGGAGAGGAAGTGGCGGGTGCGCTCGTGGGCCGGGTCGGTGATCACCCGGGCCGGGGTGCCCTCCTCGACGATCACTCCGCCGTCCATGAAGACGACCCGGTCGGCGACCTCGCGGGCGAACGTCATCTCGTGCGTGACGACCATCATCGTCATGCCCTCGTTCGCCAGCCTGCGCATCACCGCCAGTACGTCCCCCACCAGTTCGGGGTCGAGTGCCGACGTCGGCTCGTCGAAGAGCATGACCTCCGGGCCCATCGCCAACGCCCTCGCGATGGCGACCCGTTGCTGCTGGCCGCCGGACAGGGACGACGGGTACGCGTCCGCCTTCTCCGAGAGGCCCACCCGCTCCAGGTTCTCCGCGGCCACCCGCGCGGCCTCGGCCTTGTCCCGCTTCAGCACCCGGCGCTGCGGCAGCGTCAGGTTCTCCGTCACCGTCAGATGCGGGAAGAGGTTGAACTGCTGGAAGACCATGCCGATCCGGCGGCGGACCTCGTCGATGTCGACGTCGGGGTGCGTGACCTCCGTACCACCGACGAAGACCTGGCCCTTCGTAGGCTCCTCCAGCAGGTTCACACAGCGCAGCAGGGTCGACTTGCCGGACCCGGACGGGCCGATCACGCACACGACCTCGCCCTGCCCGATCTCCAGGTCGATGCCGCGCAGCACCTCGTTGTCGCCGAACGACTTGTACAGGCCCCGGACCTCGATCTCCGGCACACTCATGTCCGGCCCACTCATGTCCTCGGTACCCTCGGTCACCTCGTCGCCTCCCCCGCCTTCGTCTCCAGCCTTCGTACGACGAAGCCCAGCGGCACCGTCACCAGCAGATAGCACAGGCCCGCCACCAGGATCGGCGTGGAGTTGGCGGTCTGGCTGGCCAGGTCACGGCCGTACTTGGCCAGTTCGCGTTCCTCCAGGGTGACGCCGAGGAACAGCACCAGCGAGGAGTCCTTGAACAGGAGCACCAACTCGTTGGTGAGCGGCGGGATCACGATGCGGAACGCCTGCGGGATGATGATCGAGACCATGGCCCGCGCGTGCGAGAAGCCCAGTGAACGGGCCGCCTCCATCTGCCCCTTGGGCACCGCCTGGATGCCCGCGCGGATCGTCTCCGCCATGTACGCCGCCGACACCAGGCCGAGTGCCAGCGCCACCTTGCCGTACGTCCCGCCGGGAATCTCCGTGCCGGGGAAGGCGAGTGGCACCGCCACACCCACGAAGATGAAGATCAGCAGGGCCGGCAGGCCGCGGAAGATCTCGATGTAGATGCCCGCGACCCAGCGGTAGGGGCCCACCGGCGACAGCCGCATCAGGGCGACCGCCATCCCCAGCACCAGGCCGAAGACGAAGCCCGACAGGGTGTAGAGGACGGTGTTCTTGAGGGCCAGCGTGATGATCTCCGGGAACATCTGCTCGGCCAGGTCCGCCTGCGCGAACTGGTTCTTCAGACGGGCCCAGTCGGCCGACACCGCGAGGGCGACGACGGCCGCGACGAACAGCGCGTACTGCGCGCCACGGGACAGCGCCCGCTTCTGGGTGCGGCTCAGCCCCTGCCTACGGGGCTGCACCTGCTTCGCGTGGGCGTCGGTCATGACGCGGACGGAGCTGCCGCGGACTCGTCGTACGGGCCGATCCACTGCTCGTACAGCTTCTTGTAGGTGCCGTCGGCCTTCGCGTCGGTGATCGCCCTGTTGAGGGCGGCGAGCAGTTTGGTGTTGCCCTTCTTCACCGTGAAGCCGTACTGCTCACCGGTGTTGAGGTTGTCCACCACCTTGAAGGCGTCGGCGTTGGCCGAGTCCTTGAGCCAGCCCTGGACGACCGGGTAGTCGATGATCACGGCCTCGACCTGGCCGGTGCGCAGACCGTTGAGGACGGCGTCGGAGGACTCGAAGGAGACCGGGTCGAGGCCCTTGCCCTTGGCGTAGTCCTCGCCGGTCGTCTGAGCCTGGGCGCCGACCTTCTTGTCCTTGAGGTCCGCGAAGGAGGTGATGCCGCTCTTCTTGTCGACGAGGACGGCCTGCGTCGCCGCGAAGTAGGGCTCGGAGAAGTCCACGTTCTTCTTGCGTTCGTCGGTGATGGTCATGCCGGCCGCGCCGAGGTCGCACTGGTCCGCGTTGAGGAAGGCGCCCGTCTTGAAGTTCTCGAAGGGCGTGTCGAGGATCTCCTGCTTCACGCCGAGGTTCTTGGCGGCGAGGTCGACGAGCGACACGTCGAAGCCCTGCACCTTGCCGTCGATCTCCGACTGGAAGGGCGGGTAGGGAAGGTGCGTGCAGACGGTGAGCTGCCCGCCCTTGACGAGTTCGACCCCGCCGGCGGCGGTCTTCGCGGCGCCACCGCCGTCGTCGTCCGAGGAGCAGCCGGCCACGAGCAGGAGCCCGGCCGTCGCGGTGGTGGCGGCCAGGATGCGGGACCGTCGTGCGAGGACCGTGTTCACGGGGACCTCCTGTGGGGGGACTGTGGGGGACTAGAGGGACTGCGGCTTCTGATCATAAGGAGACGTTTGACTATCTCAAACTATTCCCATGGTTACGGCGCCATTCAGCCTGCGGTTTTCAGGCCGCGCGGCCTCCGATCCCGTCGGCCCGAGGGCCCGGAGGCTCTCCGGTTAGTCTCGACCCGGCTCACCTACCCCGCTATCCGAAGAGAGCACCACCGTGACCGCACACCCCTTCCTGGACCTGGCGCCGCTGACCGCCGCGCGCTTCGCGTCGATCGAGGACCGCGTGGCGCGGCTGCTCTCCACCGAACAGGACGTCGTGATCATGCAGGGCGAGGCGCTGCTGCCCCTGGAGGGCGCCATCAGGGGGACCGCGGGCCCGGGCACGACCGCTCTCAACGTCGTCACCGGCCCCTACGGGCAGACGTTCGGCGACTGGCTGCGGGACTGCGGCGCCACGGTCGTCGATCTCAGGGTGCCCTTCCACGCCGCGGTCACGGCCGCGCGGATCAGGGAGGCGTTCGCCGAGCACCCGGAGATCGACTTCGTCTCGCTGGTGCACGCGGAGGCGGCGACCGGCAACACCAATCCGGTCGCGGAGATCGGCGAGGCCGTACGGGAACACGGCGCCCTCTTCTACCTCGACGCCGTCGCCTCGGTCGGCGCCGAGCCGGTGCTGCCGGACGCGTGGGGTGTCGACCTGTGCGTGATCGGGGCGCAGAAGGCGATGGGCGGTCCGGCCGGGGTGTCCGCGGTGTCGGTGAGCGAGCGGGCGTGGGCGCGGATGGCGGCGAATCCGGGGGCACCGCGGCGGTCGTACCTCTCGCTGCTGGACTGGAAGGAGCGGTGGATCGACGGCGGCCGGCGCGCGCTCCCGCACGCTCCCGCCCAGCTGGAGATGCTCGCGCTGGAGGCGTGCGTGGAGCGGATCGAGGCGGCGGGGCTCGACACGGTGATGGCCCGGCACGCCGCCGCGGCGGCGGCCACCCGGGCGGGGGCGCTCGCGCTGGGCGGCGGCCTTGAGCCGTATGTGCACGAGGCCGGGGACGCGGCGCCGGTCGCCACGACCCTGCGGGCACCCTCCGGGGTAGTCGCGTCGGAGCTGGTGGCGAGCGCGCTGGCCGCCGATCCGGCGCTGCCGCTGGCGGCGGGCGGGGGCGCGTTGGCCAAGGAGATGATCAGGGTCAACCACTACGGCGCGGACGCGACGCGGGAGGCGGTGCTCGGGAGTCTGGCCGCACTGGGCGCGGCGCTGGCGGACCGTGGGCTGACGGTGGACACCGAAGGCGCCCGGCAGCATGCGGTCGCGAATTTCTCGTGAATGCGCGATGAAATTGGGCAATTCAATTCGAGGTAGCTTCCCGCATTCGCCTGCCCGCTTTTCATCGACCTAAACGCAAAGATTTCGCGAACGACCTGAGTGAATTGCATGATTGTGATCCACTCAACAACCCGCCCGCTTTGTCTGATTATTTACTGGACAAAGCGGGCTCTTCCATGCCCCGGGGATAACACATTCCACGCCCGCCCGGAACCCCGATCCGCGATGCATTTTTGATTTTCTCTCGGTAAGTTCGATTTGCATGAGCGCAGCACGGACAGACCTGCAAATAGACCGACCGGCGATTGCCGACGGGGCCGCGCTGTGGCGGATAGCCCGGGACTCGAAGGTTCTCGATCTCAACTCGTCGTACAGCTATCTGCTGTGGTGCCGGGACTTCGCCGCCACCTCGGCGGTCGCCCGGGACTCCGGCGGGCGCCCGGTCGGCTTCGTCACCGGGTACGTCCGGCCGGACCGGCCCGGCACCCTGCTCGTCTGGCAGGTGGCCGTCGACGTCGGCCACCGGGGGCGCGGGCTCGCCGCGGCACTGCTCGACGGGCTGACCCGGCGGGTCGGCGCCGAGCAGGGGCTCACCACCGTCGAGACCACCATCACGCCGCGCAACACCGCCTCGGAGCAGCTGTTCACCTCGTTCGCGGAGCGCCACGGCGCCACCGTCCAGCGGGAGGTGCTGTTCGACGCGGCCCAGTTCCCGAACGACCCGCACGACCCCGAGGTCCTGTACCGCATCGGCCCCCTCTCCGATTCCTCGGATTCCCCCGAACCTTTCGGACTCTCCGAACCGTCCGGACTCTCCGGACTCTCCGGCTGATCTCGCCCCCCACCTCAAGGAGTTCACCGACGTGACCATCACCCAGCCCGACCTGAGCGTCTTCGAGACCGTCGAGTCGGAGGTGCGCAGCTACTGCCGCAGCTGGCCCGCCGTGTTCGACCGTGCGCAGGGCAGCCGTATGTACGACGAGGACGGCCACGCCTACCTCGACTTCTTCGCGGGCGCCGGATCACTCAACTACGGCCACAACAACCCCGTACTCAAACGGGCGTTGATCGACTATCTGGAGCGGGACGGCGTCACCCACGGGCTCGACATGTCGACCTCCGCGAAACGCGCGTTCCTGGAGTCCTTCCAGGACTTGGTGCTGCGGCCCCGCGACCTGCCGTACAAGGTCATGTTCCCCGGCCCGACGGGCACCAACGCCGTCGAGGCGGCGCTGAAGCTGGCGCGGAAGGTGAAGGGGCGGGAGGCCATCGTGTCCTTCACCAACGCCTTCCACGGTATGTCCCTCGGGTCGCTCGCCGTGACCGGCAACGCCTTCAAGCGGGCCGGTGCGGGCGTGCCGCTGGTGCACGGCACGCCGATGCCGTTCGACAACTACTTCGAGGGGACCGTCCCCGACTTCCTGTGGTTCGAGCGGCTGTTGGAGGACCAGGGCTCCGGACTAAACAAGCCGGCCGCCGTGATCGTGGAGACCGTGCAGGGCGAGGGCGGCATCAACGTGGCGCGCCCGGAGTGGCTGCGGGCGCTGGCCGACCTGTGTGTGCGGCAGGACATGCTGCTGATCGTCGACGACATCCAGATGGGCTGCGGGCGCACCGGCGCCTTCTTCTCCTTCGAGGAGGCGGGCGTCGTACCCGACATCGTCACCGTGTCGAAGTCCATCAGCGGGTACGGACTGCCCATGTCTCTCTGCCTGTTCGGGCCCGAGCTGGACGTCTGGGAGCCGGGCGAGCACAACGGCACGTTCCGCGGCAACAATCCGGCGTTCGTGACGGCCACCGCCACGCTGGAGACCTACTGGTCCGACGGTTCCGCCATGGAGAAGCAGACGCGCACCCGTGGCGAGCAGGTCGAGGAGGCGCTGATCTCGATCACCGAGGAGAACCTCGCCGACGTCAAGGAGTACCGGGGCCGGGGCCTGGTGTGGGGCCTGGAGTTCCACGAGAAGGCGCGTGCGGGGCGGGTCGCGCGGCGGGCCTTCGAACTCGGGCTGCTCATCGAGACGTCCGGCCCGGAGAGCGAGGTCGTGAAGCTGCTGCCGGCGCTCACCATCACGCCCGAGGAACTGGACGAGGGCCTGCGGATCATCGCCCGTGCCGTACGCGAAACCGTCGAGATCGTCTGAACAGCTGTCTGAACTGCTGTCCGAACGCCAGCACGTCAGCACGTCTGAACCATTTGAGAAAGGGGTTGTTGAGCACGTGATCGTCCGTTCGTTCAAGGACATCGAAGGCACCGACCGGCATGTGAGGGCGGCGTCCGGTACCTGGGAGAGCAAACGCATCGTCCTCGCCGAGGAGCGGGTCGGCTTCTCGCTCCACGAGACGGTTCTGTACGCGGGCACGAAGACGTCGATGTGGTACGCGAACCACGTCGAGGCCGTCGTGTGCGTCGAGGGCGAGGCCCTGCTGACCGACGACGAGACCGGGCGGACGTACACGATCACCCCCGGCACGATGTACCTCCTCGACGGGCACGAGCGGCACACGATGCGGATCAAGGAGGACTTCCGCTGCCTGTGCGTCTTCAACCCGCCCGTGACCGGCCGCGAGGACCACGACGAGAACGGCGTCTATCCCCTGCTGACGGAACCCGACTTCGCCCCCGACTCCGAGGAGGTCTGACACCCATGTCACCCACGTCCGCTCTCACCGACCTGTACCCCACCCGTGGCTCCGCCGAGGTGTCCGTGCCCCGTCAGGACCCGGTCCTCTGGGGTGCGCCGGACACGCCGGGACCGTTCGCCGCGGCCGACCTCATGGCGTACGAACGTGATGGTTTCCGGGCGCTCGACCGGCTCCTCGATGACGACGAAGTCGCGCTCTACCGGGCTGAGTTGGAGCGGCTGGTCGCCGATCCGTCCGTCCGGGCCGACGAACGGTCGATCATCGAGCCGAAGTCGAAGGAGATCCGGTCGGTCTTCGAGGTGCACCGGATCAGCGAGGTGTTCGCCGGGCTCGTGCGGGACGAGCGGGTCGTCGGACGCGCCCGGCAGCTCCTCGGCTCCGACGTCTACGTCCACCAGTCGCGGATCAACGTCAAGCCGGGGTTCGGGGCGGGCGGTTTCTACTGGCACTCGGACTTCGAGACCTGGCACGCGGAGGACGGTCTGCCGAACATGCGGACGGTGTCCGTCTCGATCGCGCTGACCGAGAACCTGGACACCAACGGCGGCCTCATGATCATGCCGGGCTCGCACCGCACGTTCCTCGGCTGTGCGGGGGCGACGCCCGACGACAACTACAGGAAGTCGCTCCAGATGCAGGACGCGGGCACCCCGTCCGACGAGGCGCTGACCTCGCTCGCCGACGAGCACGGCATCAGGTTGTTCACGGGCAGGGCGGGTTCGGCGACCTGGTTCGACTGCAACTGCATGCACGGCTCCGGGGACAACATCACGCCGTACCCGCGCAGCAACGTCTTCATCGTGTTCAACAGCGTGGAGAACCGGGCGGTGGAGCCGTTCGCGGCACCGGTGCGCAGGCCGGAGTTCATCGGTGCGCGGGACTTCACACCGGTGGGGTGAGCGCCCGGCCCAGGGCAGTGCGGGCCGGGCGCTCCCGGGGTTCTCACGTCGTCGGTCGCCGGTTCAGCCGGACAGGACGTCCAGGAGCCGGTCGACGTCCGAAGGCGTGTTGTAGAGGTGGAAGGCCGCGCGCAGGTTTCCGGCGCGGTCGGACACCTCGACCCCGGCCCTGCTCAACTCGGCTTGCCGGTAGCCGAGTTGCGGGACCGACACGATGGCCGAGCCGGGTGCCGGTACGGGCCGGTGTCCCAGCCGGTCGAGGCCGGCGCGGAACCGGTCGGCGAGCGCGAGGTCATGGGCCCGTACGGTGTCCACGCCCAACTCCTCGATCAGGGCGAGGGAGTGGCGGGCTCCGGCGTAGGAGAACAGGCTGGGGCTCTCGTCGAACCGCCTTGCGGAGTGGGCGAGTTCACGCACCGGGCCGTAACAGCTGTCCCAGGGCTCCTCCCCCGCGACCCAGCCGGCGAAGACCGGCGTCAGCCCGCCCAGGTCCTCGGGTACGACGAGGAAGGCCACGCCCCGTGGGCAGACGAGCCACTTGAAGGCGACGGAGGAGACGTAGTCGTAGGCGTCCGCGTCGATGGGCAGCCAGCCGGTGGCCTGGGAGGCGTCGACGTACGTACGGGCCCCGTGCTCGCGGGCGGCCTCGCGCAGCGCGGCCAGGTCGACGACGCGTCCGTCGGCGGACTGCGCGGCGCTGACGGCGACGAGGGCGGTGCCTGGCCGGACCGATTCGGGGATCCGCTCCAGCGGCACGGTCCGCACCTTCAGATCCCCGCGTACGTGGAACGGGTTGAGGACGGAGGTGAAGTCGTCCTCGGCCGTGAGGACTTCGGCGCCGGCGGGCAGCGAGGCGGCGATCAGCGCGGTGTAGACCGCGACGGAGCCCCCGGCCGCGACCCTGCGGTCGGAAACCCCGACGAGCCGCGCGAAGGCGGCGCGCGAGGCCTCCACGTCGGCGAACATGTCCTGTGGCCGGCCGTCGGCCACGGACTGCACGGCGTCTCGCATGGCGGCCACGGCGCGGGCGGGGAGGAGCCCGGTGCTCGCGGTGTTCAGGTAGGTGGTCTTCGGAGCGAACTCGGCACGGACGAGGTTGCGGAGGTTCTCGGATGTCGAGGCTTTCACGGAGGTCTCCATGGGACCACTCTGCGGCCCGAAGATCCCCTCGTCCATTGCCGAATTCTGCACGGCACCGCGAAGGACTGCTTATACGTAGGCCTTGAGCTGCGGTTTTCCCTCGCGGCGCTACTTCTGGGGTACGGCACACCCGTCGGGCCCGCAGACCTCGGCGCTGTCGCCCTCCGCCCGGACGACCTTGAGGGGAGCGGGCCGCTCGCCCCACGCCTGGGTGAGTGCCTGGGCGAAGACGTCGGCGGGCTGGGCGCCGGAGACACCGTACTTGCGGTCGAGGACGAAGAACGGCACGCCATTGGCGCCCAGTTCGGCGGCCTCGCGCTCGTCGGCGCGCACGGCGTCGGCGTAGGCGTCCGGGTCGGCGAGTACGCCCCGGGCGTCGTCGGCGGCGAGGCCGGCGGCGACGGCCAGCTCCACGAGGCGCTCGTCGTCGCCGAAGACGGACTGCTCCTCGGCGAAGTTCGCCTGGTAGAAGAGCTGGATCAGCTCGTTCTGGCGCCCCTTGTCCTTGGCGAGGTGCAGCAGCCGGTGCATGTCGAAGGTGTTGCCGTGGTCACGGTCCCGGGTGCGGTACGCGAGTCCCTCGGCGGCGGCCTGCGCGCCCAGGTTCTCCTCCCCGGCCTGTGCCTGCGCCTCGCTCATGCCGTACTTCTTGGTGAGCATCTTGAGGACGGGCTGGATGTCGCCCTTGGCGCGCCCCGGGTCCAGCTCGAACGACCGGTGCACCACCTCGACGCCGTCCCGGTGCGGGAAGGCGTCCAGCGCCTTCTCGAAACGGGCCTTGCCGACGTAGCACCAGGGGCAGGCGATGTCGCTCCAGATCTCGACGCGCATGTCTTCGGCTCTCCAGGTCGTACGGGTACGGATACGGGTGCGGAGACACCCTCCGCTGAGTGTGTGAACGTTCAATCAGCGCGGATCATTCCCACGCCCCGGGGCGCCTGCGGCGCACCCAGGGGCGCGGGGAACTGCGCGCGACAAGCCACGCCGGACCGCACCCGCACGACAACCTGACCCTGCGCCCCCGGATGACACCCGGCCCAAGCCCAGCGCAGCCCTCAGCTGCCGTCCCGCAGGTCCTTCGGCCATTCCGGCCGGAACTCGATGTGGTCGTACGTCACCACGCACCCCTCCCCCATCGGGGACTGGGTCATGAAGCCGACCAGGGCCGCGTCGGCCTCCTTCTCGTCGCCCAGGGTGAACAGGCGGACGAAGGTCCACTTCTCGCCGTCGCGTGAGGCGTGGAAGGCGAAGGCGCGGCCGGTGCGGCTGATCCGGAGCCAGACCGAACTGCCTTCCACGGTGAAGGAGTTGGCGTCGTCGGAGTGTCCCCGGGTGACCACCGTGCAGACGGTGGGCACATCCGGGGAGTACTCAAGGCAGAGCTTGGCCCAGGCCCGCTCGCCGACATGGACGTAGAGCACCCCGGCGTCGAAGGCAGCCCCGAACCCGACGGTGACGCGGGCGATCAGCTGGAACTCCCCCTCCGGGGCGCCCAGCAGCCGCGGCGCGTCGGCGGCGGGGTCCAGCGCCTCCCCGGTGGGCGGCACGAACCGGTCCTGCCGGGGCCCGGCCCACCCGGTGAGCACCCCGTCCTCGAAGGACCAGTGCCCGTCGGGCCCATAAGTGCGGAGGGGAAAGGGCAGTGGGGAAAGCTCCAGGTCCATTGCCTGATTATCGCAGGTCCAGAGAGGCGGGCTTGAGGGGTGCGGGGAACTGCGCGATCAGCCACAACGGGCCCGCAGCCGCGAAATCCACCGCACCCCCGCGGCGCTAGCGCTCCAGGCGACCGTTGAACCGCCGGGGCAGCCCCAGCTCGTTCTCGTCCCGCAGCTCGACCGGCAGCAGCGCGGCAGGCGTGTTCTGGTAGGCCACCGGCCGCAGCCAGCGCTCAATGGCCGTCCCGCCGACCGAGGTCGACGTCGACGTCGTGGCCGGGTACGGCCCCCCGTGCTGCTGGGCCGCGGCCACAGCGACCCCGGTCGGCCACGCGTTCACCAGCACACGCCCCGCCAGCGGAGTCAGCTCGGCCAGGATCTCGGCCCCGCGCCCCTCCCCCGCGGCCTCCTCCGCCGAGAGGTGGACCGTCGCCGTGAGGTTGCCCGGCAGCCGCGAGAGAACGGCGTTCGCCTCGGCGTCGTCCGCGTAGCGGGCCACCACGGTGACCGGCCCGAAGCACTCCTCCAGCAGCAGGTCGTACGCCCCCTCCGCCGCGAGCTTCTCCGCCGCGACCGTGAGGAACCCCGCGCTGACCGTGTGCTCGCCGCCCGCGCCCGGCGTCACCGGGGACTCGACGTCGGGCAGCTCGGCGCGCTCGGCGACCCCGGCGACGAAGTTGTCGCGCATCCGGTGGTCCAGGAGGACACCGGACGCGGTGTCGCTGACCGCGTCCGTCAGGGACTTCAGCAGCCGGTCGCCCGCCGCGCCGGCCGGCGCCAGCACCAGGCCGGGCTTCACGCAGAACTGGCCGACGCCCATCGTCATGGAGCCCGCGAGTCCCGTACCGATCGCCTCGGCGCGCTCGTTGGCCGCCGCCTCCGTGATCACCACGGGGTTCAGCGAGCCCAGCTCGCCGTGGAACGGGATCGGGACCGGACGGGCCGCAGCCGCGTCGAAGAGGGCACGGCCGCCTCGTACGGAACCGGTGAAACCGGCCGCCGCGACGAGCGGGTGCTTGACCAGTTCGACGCCCGCCTCGAAGCCGTGGACCAGGCCGACGACGCCCTCGGGGATGTCGTGCAGGGCCGCGGCCCGGCGCAGGACGGCCGCGACCAGCTCGGACAGGCCCGGGTGGTCGGGGTGGGCCTTGACGACCACCGGGCAGCCGGCCGCGAGCGCGCTCGCGGTGTCGCCGCCGGGGACGGAGAAGGCGAAGGGGAAGTTGGAGGCCGAGTAGACGGCCACGACGCCCAGCGGAATCTTGTAGCGCCGCAGATCCGGGATCGGCGGGGTCGCGGTGTCGTCGGGGTGGTTGATGACGACGTCGAGGTAGTCGCCCTCGTCGACGATGTCCGCGAAGGCCCGCAGCTGGTAGCAGGTGCGGGCGAGTTCGCCGGTCAGCCGGACCGGGCCGAGCGCGGTCTCCGCGTCGGCGGCCTCGACGAGCTGCTCCTTGGCCGCTTCGAGCTGCTCGGCGGCGCTGCGCAGGAAGGCCGCGCGGACCGTGCGGTCCACGAGGGCCGGGCGGGCGGCGTGCGCGGCACGGACGGTGGAGTCCACCTCCTGGGCCGTGGCCTCGACAGCGACCTGCTCCCGCTGCTTCCCGGTACGGGGGTCGACACTCCAGACTGGTGCTGCTGCCACCGGGGGTCCCTCCAGATTGTGTTGCCATTTGTGATGCGAATTTCCCGCGTCATTCACCAGCTGCGTTCGATATGCTGAACAGCGTCTCTGATGATGAATATGCTGTTGGAGACTATTTCCCGTCGAACGAAGGGGTCAAGGGCGATGTCGGCAGCCGAGACAGGCGGCGGGGCGCAGGTCAAGTCCGCGGTAAGGACCGTTGAACTGCTCGAATACTTCGCCGGACGTCCCGGCATGCACTCCCTGGCAGTGGTCCAGGAGGCCGTCGGTTATCCCAAGTCCAGTCTTTACATGCTTCTGCGCACGCTTGTCGACCTCGGCTGGGTCGAGACGGACGCCACGGGCACGCGGTACGGCATCGGCGTACGGGCCCTGCTGGTCGGCACCTCGTACATCGACGGCGACGAGGTGGTCGCGGTGGCCCGCCCGACCCTCGACCGGCTCTCCGACGACACGACGGAGACCATCCACCTGGCCCGGCTCGACGGCACGAACGTCGTCTACCTCGCCACCCGCCAGTCGCAGCACTACCTGCGCCCCTTCACCCGGGTCGGCCGCCGGCTGCCCGCCCACTCGACCTCCCTCGGCAAGGCGCTGCTGGCCACCCACACCGACGAGCAGGTCCGCAAACTGCTCCCGGAGACGCTGCCCGCGCTGACCGAGCACACGATCACCGACCGGGAGAAGCTCATCGAGGAGCTGCACCTGGTGCGCGAGCAGGGCTTCGCGGTGGACCGCGAGGAGAACACGCTGGGGCTGCGCTGTTTCGGCGTGGCGATCCCGTACCGCACCCCCGCGCGGGACGCGATCAGCTGCTCGGTGCCCGTCGCCCGGCTCACCCCCGCCCATGAACAGATGGTCAAGGACGCCCTGTTCGACGCACGCGACCGGCTGACCCTGGCCACCCGGAGGCTCTGAGCGATGAGGTACACGGCGTCCACGGAGG
This sequence comes from Streptomyces sp. NBC_01451, assembly GCF_036227485.1. Lineage (NCBI taxonomy): Bacteria > Bacillati > Actinomycetota > Actinomycetes > Kitasatosporales > Streptomycetaceae > Streptomyces > Streptomyces sp. NBC_01451. Next base: position 7,630,183 of record NZ_CP109479.1, on the reverse strand, counting down.
TCGAGCTCCGTGAGGTCCACGACAGTGACCTGCCCGTCTTCTTCCGGCAGACCAACGACCCCGAGTCGCTGTGGATGGCCGCGTTCACGGCGAAGGACCCGACCGACCGGGACGCCTTCGACGCCCACTGGGAGCGGATCCGCGCCGCGCCGGACGTACTGAACCGCACGGTCCTCGTCGACGGTGACGTGGTGGGCAGCGCGGCGGTGTACGGCGAGCCGGGCGACCGCGAGGTGACGTACTGGATCGACCGCGCCTACTGGGGCCGCGGTATCGCGACGGCCGCTCTGCGCGCGCTCGTCGCCGAGGTCGCGGAGCGCCCGCTGCACGCGCGTGCCGCCGCCGACAACGCGGGTTCGCTGCGGGTCCTGGAGAAGTGCGGTTTCCGCGTCTCCGGGCACGACCGGGGGTTCGCGCAGGCGCGCGGCGCGGAGATCGACGAGGTCGTGCTGACGCTGGAGGCCTGACCGTCGTACGACGGCCTATGCGGCACAGGCTGCACAGGTGTCCCTTACAGCCTCCTGCTGCGGCCTCCTGGTCTTCCTGAATGTGCCATGAGAAATCGGGCGACAGGGAACGTTCCGTTCGGCGCCGCTCGTCTTCGGAGCGGGATGAACAAAACGATCAGGCGCGCCTCCGTCTTCTCACTGCTGCTCGTGCTCTCCCTGCTGGTCAGGGCGACATGGGTGCAGTTCTACGACGCCAAGGCGCTCGCGGACGACAGCAACAACCGGCGGAACGCGATCGCGCTGTACGCGAACCCGCTCGGGAACATCATCGTGGCCGGGGAGTCGGTCACCGGCTCGAAGGAGACGAGCGGCGGGGATCTGAAGTACCAGCGGACGTACACGGACGGCAGGCTCTACGCCGCCGTGACCGGCTACAGCACGCCGTTGTTCACGCCGACACAGCTTGAGGGCATCTACAAGGACGTGCTCGACGGCTCGGACAGCAGACTCACGACCGTCATGGACACGGTCACCAAGGAGCACGCGGCCCCGGGAAACGTGATCACGACGATCGACCCGGACGTGCAGAAGGCGGCGTACTCGGCGCTCGGCGACAAGAAGGGCGCGGCCGTCGCCATCGACCCGAAGACCGGCAGGATCCTCGCCATGGTGTCGACCCCGTCGTACGACCCGTCGACGATCACCGGCGCGAGTGACGGCACCGCCTGGACCGAGCTCAACGAGGACCCCGACAAACCGCTGGTCAACCGGGCGATACGGCAGCCTCTGCCGCCGGGTTCGACGTTCAAGCTGGTGGTCGCGGCGGCGGCCCTGGAGGACGGGCTGTACGGGTCGGTGGACGACCGTACGGACAGCCCGGACCCGTACCCGCTGCCGGGCACGACCCGCGAGCTGACGAACGAGAACCCCGACGCGCCCTGCGAGAACGCCACGATCCGGGTCGCGCTCCAGTACTCCTGCAACAACGTGTTCGGGAAGATGGCCGTCGACCTCGGGCAGGACAGGATCAGGGCGATGGCGGAGAAGTTCGGCTTCAACGACGAGAAGCAGGACGTGCCGGTGCGGGCGTACCCGAGCGTGTACCCCTCGGACATGGACGAGTCGCAGACCGCGCTGACGGGCATCGGGCAGTTCGATGTCACGGCGACGCCGTTGCAGATGGCCATGGTGTCCGCCGCGATAGCCGACGGCGGCAAGCTCGTCTCGCCGCACATGGTGTCCCAGGTCACGAACTCCGACGGGGACGTGTTGGAGGACTACGACAACGACGCGTCGACGAAGGAGATCGTCAGCTCGGAGACGGCCGAGCAGTTGCAGTCGGCCATGCAGACGGTCGTCTCCGACGGTACGGGGACGAACGCGCAGGTGGCCGGGGCGACGGTGGGCGGGAAGACGGGGACGGCCCAGCACGGCGAGAACAACAGCCAGACGCCGTATGCCTGGTTCACGTCCTATGCGAAGTCCGACTCCAACGGCAAGGAGGTTGCCGTGACTGTGCTGGTCGAACAGTCGGGAGCGGCCCGGTCCGAGGTGAGCGGGAACGGGCTGGCCGCGCCGGTGGCCAAGGCGATGATGAGCGCCGCGCTGGCCGGGTGAGCTTTTCGGCCACCGCACCGTCGTGGCCGGTCGCGCCCACGCGGCGGAGCCGCGAATGGACAGAGCCCCGCGCCCCTGGAAGCAGGCGCGGGGACCCCGCCCTCTGTCTACTTCGTACCGAAGAGCTGCTGAATGGGGTCGATCGCGAAGTAGATCAGGAACAGGGCGCTCGTGCCCCACAGCAGCCAGTGGACCTCCTTCGCCTTGCCGAGGACCGACTTGATGAGGACGAAGGCCAGGAAGCCGGCGCCGATGCCGTTGGTGATGGAGTACGTGAACGGCATCACGGCGATCGTCAGGAACGCGGGGATGGCGATCTCGTACTTGTCCCAGTCGATGTGCTTGACCTGGGTCATCATCAGGAAGCCCACCGCGACCAGGGCGGGGGCGGCGGCCTGCATCGGGACGATCGTCAGGATCGGCGTGAAGAAGAGCGCGCAGGCGAACAGGCCGCCGGTGACCAGGTTGGCGAAGCCGGTGCGCGCACCCTCACCGACACCCGCCGCCGACTCGATGAACGAGGTCGCCGAGGACGAGGAGCTCGCGCCGCCCGCCACCGCCGCCGCGCCGTCGATGAGCAGCACGCGGCCGAGGTTGGGGACCTTCCCCTCCTCGTCCAGGAGACCGGCTTCGGCGCTGATGCCGACGACCGTGCCCATGGTGTCGAAGAAGTCCGACAGGACCAGGGTGAAGATCAGCAGGACGACGGTGATCACCGTGGTCTCACCGAACGCGCCGAACAGGCTGAAGTCGCCGATCAGCCCGAAGTCGGGGGTGTCCGCGATCTTGTCGGGCCAGGCCGGCGTGGTCAGGCCCCAGCTCTTGACGTCGGCGACCGAGTTGATGATGAGCGCGACGAGCGTCATCGTGACGATGCTGATCAGGATCGCGCCCTTCACCTTGCGCGCGATCAGGCCGATGGTCAGCAGGACGCCGAGACAGAAGACCAGGACGGGCCAGCCGCTGAGCGTGCCCGTGCCGCCGAGCTGCACCGGGACCGTGGTGTTCGCGGCGTCCGGGATGCGGCTGACGAAACCGGCGTCGACGAAGCCGATGAAGGCGATGAACAGGCCGATGCCCACCCCGATCGCCGCCTTGAGCGGCCCCGGGATGGCGTGCATGATCGCCTCTCTGAGGCCGGTCACCACAAGGACGCAGATCAGCAGGCCCTCCAGGACGACCAGGCCCATCGCGTCGTCCCAGCTCATCAGCGGGGCGATCTGGAAGGCGACCACCGCGTTGAGGCCGAGGCCCGCGGCGAGGGCGAGCGGGAGGTTGCCGCCGACGCCCATGATGATCGTCATGACCGCGGCCACCAGGGCGGTGGCGGTGACGAGCTGGACGTTGTCGAGCTGGTGGCCGAACTTGTCCTTGGCGCTGCCCAGGATGATGGGATTCAGGACAAGGATGTAGGCCATCGTGAAGAAGGTGGCGAAGCCGCCGCGTACTTCACGGGCGAAGGTGGATCCCCGCTCGGAGATCTTGAAGAAGCCGTCGACGCTGTTCGCCGCGGGGGGCGCGGCGTTCGGCCGGTCAGCCACCTTCTGTGGTTCGGACATGGCGGTTACTCCTCGTTGCCTGGTTGATCGGTGTGCGGATGCTGGCTGGATTGTTCCTGTGTTGAACCGTTCTCAGGTTTTCTCCGTGTTACGGAATCAGGATCGACCCGTCGTACGACCCTCGAAGGGCCGTACACACGCCTGATACTCTCTCGGCTCTCGCGCCAAACGATCACCATCCCTTCACCGGCGCACCACAGCGGCCGTGACGCAGACGCCCGGTTTCGGCCGGCAGCCGCCGCCGGCCTGGGAAAACTCAGTGAAACTAAGGGGGAGAGGTCGCCCGTGGGCACTGTCGTCGACGACGCAGCCTCCGTGGAGTTCCATGCCTTCTTCGAGCGGCACTACGCCGAACTCGCGCGCCTGGCCCACATGCTGACGGGCGAGGCGGACGCCGCCGACGACCTGGCGGCCGATGCGCTGCTCGCGCTGTGGCACCGCTGGGACCGGGTGCGGGCCGCCGATCATCCGGTGGCGTACGCGCGTGGCGTGGTCGCCAATCTGGCCAAGACCCGGATCCGCAGTGCGGTCCGGGAGCGCCGGAGGATCACCCTGTTCTGGTCGCAGCGGGAAGAGAAGACGGAGAATCCCGACATACCTGGCGTCATAGACGTCCAGGAGGCCCTGCGCAGGCTGCCGTTCCGCAAGCGGGCGTGTGTGGTGCTGCGGCACGCCTTCGACCTCTCGGAGAAGGACACCGCGCTCGCCCTGGGAGTTACTGTCGGTACGGTTAAGAGCCAGACGTCCAAGGGAATGGCCGAACTGCAGCGGCTCCTTGGCACCGACGAGGCCCCGCTTCGGATGCGCACCCCTGTGCGCACCACCGGCGGAGCGGGAGGGACCAACCGATGAGGACGCCGCACGACGAGCTGCGCGCCGGGCTGCACGAGACGGCCGAGGCGTACGAGCCCGACCGCGCGCGCATCCTCGCGCGGGTCGAGCGCGGCATGGCCGCCGGTCCCGAGGAGAAGCGCCCCCGGCGCCGGGCGACGCGTCCGCCGCTGCTGGCCTGGGCCCGGGTCGCGGGTGCCACCGCCGCGGTGTCCGGAATCCTGGCGATGGGCGGGTACGCGCTGGCCTCCGTGGTGAAGAGCGACGAGACCCCGGCCGACCCGACCGTCTCGGTCTCGCCGTTGCCGACCCCGTCGCCGGACGCGACCAGCCGGGCACCGGTCCAGCCGGCCCCGGACCCTTCGGGCGGCAACGCCCAGGACGACGAGCCGAGTTCGACGCCGACGCCCACCCCGACGCCGAAGGCCTCGGACACCGTGGCGGCTCCTGCCGCGAAGGGCACCGAGGACGGGCCCCTGTGGTCGGACGGCTCGATCGATCCGCACAGCAACGACTTCTGGGCGCAGAGCAACGTCACCATCAAGACGTCCAAGCAACTCACCGCGCTCACCATCGAGTTGAAGGTCGCCGACACCGGAGGGGTCACCTCGGCGGGTGCCTGGCGGTCGGCTCCGGAGGACGACTTCGACCTGACGGTCGCCGAGCGCGACGGCTTCCTGGTCTACACGTGGGTGCTCAAGGAGGGCCGTACGGTCTGGCCGGGCGAGTGGGTCTTCGCCGGCCAGTACGACCACACGCGCGGCGGCCGGGACGCGAAGGACGACACGTACACGGTGACGGCCGAAACGGCGGGCGGACAACTGGCCGTGAAGGGCGACTTCGCAGGCCAGGACGGCAAGGACGACTCCGCCGAGGGCGACTCGTGAAGCGGTAGCGGCACCTCGTAAAAAAGTTCCGCGGACTCGGCAACCCTTTCCCCGCGGGCGGCGACCAGGAGACGAACGCATCTCCTCGCCCCCAAGGAACACGGTTCATGACCGCACGAGTCGAACAGCGCGTCCGCCACCGCCGCCGGGTCACCGGGCGGCGGGCCGTGATCGCCGGTACCGCCGCTCTCGGCCTCACCGGAGCGGCGGTCCTGACGACGACGCTGCTGTCCTCGGCCGGTGCCGCCGCCGTCTGGCCGACGGCCAAGGGCAGCAAGGCCGTGTCGTCGAAGATCACGGTGTCGGGCACGTACGACGGCAGGCTGAAGAAGTTCTTCGGCAGTGGCGCGCTCGACAACGGCAGCCAGGAGGAGGGCCAGGACCCGATCTTCGAGCTGAAGGACGGCGCGGTCCTCAGGAACGTGATCATCGGCACGCCGGGCGCGGACGGCGTCCACTGCACCGGCTCCTGCACCCTGGAGAACGTGTGGTGGCTGGACGTCGGGGAGGACGCCGCCAGCTTCAAGGGCAAGAAGCCGACGGCCGTGTACAAGGTGATCGGCGGCGGCGCGAGGTCCGCCTCCGACAAGGTGTTCCAGTTCAACGGGGCCGGCAGGCTCAGCATCACCGGCTTCCGCGTCGAGAACTTCGGCAAGCTGGTGCGCTCGTGCGGCAACTGCCGGACGCAGTACAAGCGCACGATCGTGATCAGCGACATCGACGCGACCGCGCCGGGCAAGGTGCTGGTCGGCGTGAACGCGAACTACGGCGACACGGCGACGCTGAGCAGGATCCGTATCCACGGCGACCCCAGGAAGAAGATCAAGCCGTGCGTGCGCTTCAAGGGCAACAACAAGAGCAAGGAACCGACCGAGATCGGCAGCGGTCCGAACGGAACCACCTGCAAGTTCTCGCCATCTGACATCACGTACAAGTAAGTGATCCTTCAAGCACGACGGAGCCCGCAGCCGTGAGCACGCACAAGAGAAACATCGGTCGCCGCAGGCTGCTGGCCGCTTCGGCGGTGGGAGTGGCCGGGACGGGCGCCGCGGTGGCGACCGGCAGCGGTCTGCTGTCGTCCGCCTCAGCGGCTGGTTTCGGCCACACCGACGACGGTTCCAACTTCGTGGTCAACACGGGTGCCTCCCTCGTCTTCAAGATCTCCAAGAAGACCGGCGACCTCACCTCCCTGGTCTACCGGGGCAAGGAGTACGAGGGCTACGGCGGCAGGCACTCGCACGTCGAGTCGGGGCTCGGCGCGTCCACGGTGACGGTGAAGCAGTCCGGGTCGACGATCCTGGTCAAGGTCGTGCACGGGGCGATCACCCAGTGGTACGCGGCGCGCAGCGGCCAGAACAACGTCTACCTGTGGACGAACAAGGCGGACGCCTCCTTCACGGCGACCCGCTTCCTGGTCCGCCTCAGGCCGGGGATGTTCCCGAACGAGGGTTCCGACTCCTGGATCGAGGCCTCCGACAGGATCATCGAGGCCGGGGACGTCTGGAAGCGGGCGGACGGCACCACGCACTCCAAGCACTACTCGGGCAAGCGGGTCATCGACTACGACCACATCGGCTTCACCACCGGCTCGGTCGGCCTGTGGATCGTGCGCTCCAACCACGAGAAGGCGTCCGGCGGCCCCTTCTACCGCTCACTGCTGCGCCACTCGAACGACAAGGGCGCGGGGCTGTACGAGATCCTGCACTACAACGAGGCCCAGACGGAGCCGGAACGTTTCGGCCTACAGGGCCCGTACGTCCTCGCCTTCACGGACGGCGGCGCCCCCTCGCCCTCCCTCGCCGCCGCCCGCCTCGACACCTCCTGGGTGGACGGGCTCGGCATCACGGGCTGGGTCGGCGCGGCCGGGCGCGGCAAGGTGGCCGGCGTCGGCATCAAGGGGATGGACGCGAAGCACCCGTACACCGTGGGCTTCGCGAACGCGGGCGCCCAGTACTGGGCGAAGGCCGCGGCCGGCACCGGCGCCTTCTCCTGCAAGGGGATGCTGCCGGGCACGTACACGCTGACCGTGTACAAGGGTGAGCTGGCCGTGCACACCGCCTCGGTGACGGTGAGGGCGGGAAGCGCGACCGCGCTGAACAGCATCACCGTGACCGGGGACCCGTCCGCCGCGAAGACGATCTGGCGGCTCGGGGACTGGGACGGCACGCCCGGCGAGTTCAAGAACGCCGCGCTGATGACGTACGCGCATCCGTCGGACGGCCGCGCGGCGAAGTGGACGGGGAACGTCACCATCGGCAGCGGCCCGCAGGCGGCGGCCTTCCCGGCGTACATGTGGAGCGGTGTCAACGACGGCATCCTCGTGTACTTCAAGCTGACCGCCGCCCAGGCCGCCGCCGCGCACACCCTGCGCATCGGCGTGACGGACGCCTTCGCGGGCGGGCGCCCGCGCGTCACGGTCAACGACTGGGTGTCGGCCGTCCCCTCCGCATCCGCTCAGCCGTCGACGCGCTCGCTCACGACGGGTTCATATCGAGGGAACAACCGTACGATCACTTACAGCGTCCCTAGTAGTGCGTGGAAGACGGACACGAGTCAGTACAACGTACTGAAGATCAACATCGTCAGTGGTTCGAGCGGCACGGCGTTCCTCAGCCCGGGCACCTCGTTCGACTGCCTGGATCTGCTGGCCTGAGCCCCCCTCGGCCAGTCAGAGAGTCCCCTGCCGGTGACGACCGGCAGGGGACTCGTTCTTCTTGCGGCGCACGCCGGTGCGCCAGTACGTCAGTTCATGGTCGACCCGATGACCGTCGAGTCCACCGTCAGGAACGTGGTCGCCGGCAGCGAGCCGTTCGGCTGCCGGGCACCGTACGCGGTCGTAGCGTCCTTCGACTTCGGCGCCGGCGCCGGGACGCCACTGTCCCAGTTGTCGGCGGCCGACACGGTGGCCGGGCCCAGCTCGGCCGGGGTGCCCTTGTTGCTCACCGCGAGGTTCCTGGCGAGGCGGGCCCTGCCGGTGGCGAAGTAGAAGCCGGACTGGGCGTTGGCGTAGGCCGTGTTGCGGTTGAGCAGGATCGCGCCGGTGTTGGAGTTCTCGGTGAACCCGTGCAGATTGTTGTCCCAGGCCGCGTTGTTGTTGACGACGTGCGCGACCGAGACTCCCCCGCCGCCCAGCTTGAAGCCGTTGCCGTTCCCCTCGAACGCGGAGTCGTTCCAGCGGTTCCTGCCGTTGCCGAAGGCCCAACTGTGCTCGACGGTGACGGGGGTGGAGAACTGCCAGAGGTCGAGCCCGTCGTCCGCGTTGTCGTAGAGGCGCGCTCCGGTGATCCTGTTGCCGGTGCCGGAGCCGAACTTGATGGCCAGGCCGTCGGCGTTCTGGCCATGGGCCGCGGGGTCGTAGTTGAGGTAACTGTCCAGGTTCTGCACGAGGTTGTCGCTGGTGCCGTCGCCCCGCAGGGTGAAACCGGAGTCGCCGTTGCGGGCGGTGACGAGGTTCCTGAAGATCCCGCCGACGGACGAGGTGACGACGAAGCCCTGGGCCGGGGAGTTCTGGAAGGTGAGGTTCTGGACCGTCCAGTGGTCGCCGTAGATGCCGGCCAGCCAGGACCCGGCGGGCAGCTTCGAGCCGTCGATCCTCACCTTCTCGCCACCGTACGCCTGGAGCGTGATCCGCGCCGAACTCGTGCCGTTCGCGGTCGACTTGAGGGTGGCCGTCGGGTAGTACGTACCGGCACGCACCTGGATGACGCTGCCGGCCGCCGCGTTCCTCACCGCGGACTCCAGCTGGGCGGTGCTGGACACGGTGACCGTGGTGCCGGCAGCGCTCGCACCGTCGGGCGAGAGACCCAGGTAGACGCCGCCCGCACCCGAGGAGAGGGCCACCGCCGCGGCGATGGAGAGGGTGCGGTTCCTGCGGTGGCGGCCGGTGCCGATGCGCACGGGCGTTCCTTTCCTCGGGGCTGGGACTGCGTTCGCTTCCTGACTGGCGAGCCGGGCTGCGGCCCCGATGAGGTGAGACCGCAGCCCGGCTCCGCTGTCCTGTTGCCGCCCGGCCGAAAAGGGTTGCCCCGGTCCGCACAAAAGCGTTCGAGACTTTCGGTCCCAGCGGTCCCGTCCGCACCGATTGACGTGCTGTCCCCCTGCTGGTGAGATTCCGAGGACGATCACTCAACAGAAACCATCACACTCCCACAGGATGTGTCATGCGCCCCCACCTCGCCCGCACCCTCCTGCTCCCCCTCATCCCCCTGGCGGCCCTTCTCCTCGCCCTGCTCGCCGCCCCGCCCAGCCCCGCCGCCTCTGGAGCCCCACCCGTGACCCAGCAGAAGCACGAGCAGCAGACCGAGCCCAAGTCCGCCCAGAAGTACGCCGGTTACCTCTTCGCCTACTTCACCGGCGAGGGCACCGCCGACGGCGAGCAGATCCGGTACGCCCTCAGCCGCGGCAACGACCCATTGCACTGGCGGGAGTTGAACGCGGGCAAGCCGGTCCTCACCTCCACCACCGGTGAGAAGGGCCTGCGCGACCCGTTCGTGATCCGCTCCCCCGAGGGCGACAGGTTCTACATGATCGCGACCGACCTTCGCATGTACCGCAACAGCAGCGGCAGTTGGGACTACGTCCAGCGCCACGGCAGCAAGTCGATCATGGTCTGGGAGTCGACCGACCTGGTCCACTGGACCGACCAGCGGCTGGTGAAGGTCTCCCCCGACTCGGCGGGCAACACCTGGGCGCCGGAGGCGTACTACGACAGCGAACTCGGCTCGTACGTCGTCTTCTGGGCGTCGAAGCTGTACGGCGACGACGACCCCGGGCACACCGGCTCGACGTACAACAAGATGATGTACGCGACGACGAAGGACTTCCGCACCTTCAGCGATCCGAAGGTCTGGGACGACCCGGGCTACTCGGTGATCGACTCGACGGTCGTGGAGCACAGGGGGACCTACTACCGCTACACGAAGGACGAGCGGGACCCCACCTCCTCCAGCCCCTGCTCGAAGTTCATCACCGCGGAGAAGTCGACCTCGCTGACGGACACCTCCTACGACTTCGTCTCCGACTGCGTCGGCAGCGGGTCCATCGACCGGGGCGAGGGACCGACGGTCTTCAAGTCCAACACCGGGAACAAGTGGTACCTGTTCATCGACGAGTACGGGGGTCGCGGGTACGTCCCCTTCGAGACCACCGATCTCGACTCGGGCAAGTGGACCATGTCCGCGAACTACCAGCTGCCCGCCAGCCCCCGCCACGGCACGGTGATGCCGGTGACCAAGGTGGAGTACGACCGGCTGCTGGCCGCCTACCCGGAGACCCCGACATCCGTCGTGGACGCGACGGCCAGTGGGCAGAAGGGGTACGCGGTCGTCACGGAGGCCGCCGCCAAGGTCGTGCTGCCGATGCGTCCGGACGCCGAACTGGCCCACCTGGCTCCTAAGTTGTGGGTGGGCGAGGGCGCGAAGGTGACCCCGGGATCCGGTACGCGGCGCGACTTCCGCAAGCCGCAGAAGTACACGGTGACGGCGGCGGACGGGACGCGCCGCACGTGGACGGTCGAGGCCGTGCCCACCCGCAGCCCGGTCCTGCCGGGGCTGTACGCCGACCCCGACATCCAGTACCTGGACGGCCGTTACTGGATCTACCCGACCACCGACGGCTTCCAGGGCTGGGGCGGCACGCAGTTCAAGGCGTTCTCGTCGAAGGACCTGGTCCACTGGACCGACCACGGCGTGATCCTCGACCTGGGTCCCGATGTGTCCTGGGCGGACAGGAACGCCTGGGCGCCGGCGATCGCCGAGCGGAACGGCAAGTACTACTTCTACTTCTGCGCCGAGCAGGCGATCGGGGTGGCGGTGGCCGACTCCCCGGCGGGCCCGTTCAGGGACGCGCTCGGCAAACCCCTGGTGGCGAAGGGGCAGTTGAGCGGCCAGATGATCGACCCGGCCGTGTTCACGGACGACGACGGCCAGGCGTATCTCTACTGGGGCAACGGGCACGGATACGTCGTGCCGCTGAACGACGACATGGTGTCGTTCGACGCGGCGCAGGTGCGGGACATCACTCCGGACAACTTCCGCGAGGGTTCCTTCGTGGTGAAGCGGCAGGGGACCTACTACTTCATGTGGTCCGAGGACGACACCCGCAGCGAGAACTACCACGTCGCCTACGCGACCGGACCGTCCCCGCTCGGCCCGTGGACCGAGCGGGGGACGATCCTGTCCAAGCGCCCCGAGTACGGCATCAGGGCCACCGGCCACCACTCGGTGGTGAACGTGCCCGGCACCGACGACTGGTACATGGTGTACCACCGGTTCGCCGTCAACGGCCCCGGCAAGGCGGGCGGTGACGGCATGCACCGGGAGACCACCATCGACCGGATGCGGTTCGCGGCCGACGGGGCGATCCTGCCGGTCGTACCGACCCTGGAGTCGATCCAACCGGTCGGGAAGTGAGGCTCAGCTCACGAAGTACGTCGGGTTGGGGAGCTTGTACGTCCTGTCGGCGTAGCCGCCCTCCAGGTCCGAGTACTGGTCGCCGAAGTTGGCGATGACGTCGTACCCGAGGTCCTCGATGTGCTTGCGGGTGCCGGACTTGTACTGCACGGTCGTGCAGGTCCAGGCGCCGGCCGTGGCACAGGCGCTCAGGTAGGCGGGCGGGTTGGCCGCGTCCTTGAGGAACATGTGGTCGGCGTCGAGGTTGATGTCGGCGCCGACCTTCTTCAGGTTCGCGACGGCCGCGGCGCGCTGCGACTCCTTCAGACCGGAGTTGTAGAACACCTCGACGCCCTTGGCCTTGGCGTAGGCGACCAGCTGGGGCGTGCCGAAGACGGCGGGGCGGTCGGCCTTGGCCACATAGTCGGCCCAAGTGGCCGAGTTGTAGGTGTAGTTGGTCTTCTTCTCGTAGTCGAGGGAGAGCAGCAGCGTGTCGTCGATGTCGAAGACGACCGCGGGCTTCTCACCCTTGTGCAGCGCCTTGCGGGCCGCCTTGTCGATGTACTTCTTCGCCGCCGACTCGATCTGCGCCAGGTCCTTGGCGTACGGGCTGGTGGTGGAGGCCTGGTAGACACCGGCACTGTCGAGCGTGGTGCCGTAGTAGGAGTCGATCTCCTGGACCAGGAGCCCGATGTTGTGGGGCTCGTGCGTGGAGTTCGCCGTGGACTGTCCGGCGGTGGCCGCGCCGGTGCCGTACAGGGCGGCGCCCGCGACGGCACAGGCGACGGCGAGCGTCGCGAAACGGAATGGCTTATGCATGACAGGTTTCTACGCGCGTCACCCTGGTGGTTGCCAGACCTTTTGCCTGATCTATATCAAGTCCATAGGGGTTGGAAACCAGCCATTGAGGCCTGAGGAGTGCGGCAGCCGCACCGCACTCCCCGGCTCACCTCGCGGCTCGCCCCGGCGGAGGTCAGTTCATCGTCGACCCGATCGTGCTGCTGCCCGTCGTCAGGAACGTCGTCGCGGGCAACGTCCCGTCCGAGGCACGGGAGTTGTACGTGGTCGACGCGTTCGTGGACACGAAGGACGGGGTCGAGATCCCGGAGTCCCAGTTGTTGCCGGACGAGGTGACCGACGAGCCCTTGCTCACCGAACCGGAGCTGTTGCCGACGGCCAGGTTCTTGCCCAGCCTGGCCGCGCCGGTGGCGAAGTAGTAGCCCCACTTGGCGTTGGCGTAGGCGGTGGTGCGGTTGATGACGATGGCGCCCTTGTTGCTGTTCTCGGTGAAGCCGTTGCCCGCGTTGTCCCAGGCGGCCGAGTTGTTGACGACATGGGCCACGGTCTCGCCGTCGCCGCCCAGCTTGTAGCCGTTGCCGTCGCCCGCGAACGCCGAGTCGGACCAGCGGTTCTTCCCGTTGCCCATCGCCCAGGTGTGCTCGACGGTGACGGGCGAGGAGAAGGACCAGAAGTCGAGCCCGTCGTCCGAGTTGTTGTAGAGACGGGCGCCGGTGATGAGGTTGCCGGTGCCGGAGCCGAACTTCACGGCGACGCCGTCGGCGTTCTCGCCGTGGTTGGCGGGATCGTAGTTGCCGTACGAGTCGATGTTCTTCACCGTGTTGTTGGTGGTGTTGTCGCCGGTGAGCGTGAACCCGGAGTCGCCGCCGTTGATGGTCTTGATGTTGCTCCAGACCGTGGAGGCGCAGGACTGGCAGACGACCGCGCTGTCCGGCGAGTTCTGGAACGTGATGTCGGAGACGGTCCAGTAGTCGGCGGTCAGCTTGAAGATCCAGTCGCCGTCGGGCAGGTTCGACCCGTCGATCTTGACCGTCTCCGAGCCGTAGGGCTGGAGGTAGATGCGGCTGGCGGACGTGCCGTTGGCCGTCGACTGGAGGGTGGCCGTCGGGTAGTACGTCCCGGCGCGCACCTGGATGACGGTGCCCGCGGTGGCACTGGACAGCGCGCTGCTCAGCTGTGCGGAGGTGGAGACGACCACGGTCGCGGCCTGGGCGGGGGTGGGGAGTACCGCGAGGCCGGCCCCGGCGGTGGTGACGGCGAGAGCGACGAGCGAGTTCCTGATGCCGGCGGCACGGGCACTACGAGTGATACGACGCATGACGTGCGGGTCCTTTCGTCGTAACGGGGAAGAGTGGAGCGGAAGTCACAGGACGGCGTCCAGCCATGAGAAGACGTCGTCCTGCATGGGTGCGGTGAACACATGGCCGAGGTCCGGCCAGATCCTGGTGTGCAGCCGCTCCCCGGCGCGACGCGAGCGCCAGACGGCGCGCAGCTTCTCGTGGGCCACGCGTACGCCCTCCGCCGGGAACAGCGGATCCTGGGCGCCGTGGAAGAACAGCATCGGCCTGGGTGCGGCGATGCTCGCCACGTCGGGGAAGTCGAGATGCCGGGCGAGCCCGGGGTGGAGCATGTGGTAACTGGACTGGCCGCGCAGGGTGTTGTTGCCGGGAACCATCATTTCCTTCAGCCCGGTCATCCAGCAGACACTGGCCGCGGCGGCGATGTCGTCGCTGAGCGCGGCGGTCTGCCAGGCCCGGTAGGCGCCCATGGAGAACCCGACGGCCGCGACCCGTCGCCGGTCCACGCGGTCGAGCCCGGCGAGGAAGCGGGCTGCGCGTACGTCCTCGCGGGCCATGAGTCCGGCGAGGGACGAGCCGAGGTTGTACAGGTTGCTCGCCAGGGCCTGCTGCTGGTCGTAGGCGAGTGGCCCCCGGTCGGCCCAGCCGAGCGCGTCGAGTGCCAGCACGACGTATCCGCGCCGGGCCAGCTCGTCGCCGACGAACCGTCCACTGAAGTACCGGTCCGCCCAGGCCTGCGCGGAGGCGAGCCGGATGTCGTCGTACCAGGGCCGGACCAGCTTCTCCTTCCCGATGTCGAACTTCGCCCCGTGGTCGTGGAGCAGCAGTACGGCGGGGAAGGGGCCGGGGCCGTGCGGGGTGAGCAGCGCGCCGCGCACGGGCTCGTACCGGGTGAGGGCGAGAGTCACCAACTCCCTTGTGTAGGTGGGTGTTTCGGCACGTGCGCTGAACTCGGGGCGGTACGGGGTCTCGTCGCCGTCCGGCTCGACGAGGAGCGTTTCCTCCACCTTGGCGCGGGCGATCCGACGCCAGGACCGGAAGTCCCGGACGCCGGATCTGCCCCAGGCGAGCGGGAAGTCCAGCTCGTCCTTGAGCGCCGGGTAGAAGCCGGGCAGCGGACCGTCGACGACGGCCGACTCCAGGCCGACGTCCGCATGGGCGGGCTGGGCGACGCCGGCTCCGTTGATCAGCGCGGCCCCCGCCCCCACGACGAACGTCCGCCGCCCCACCGCCGGATCACGGCCGTTCATCCGGGCACCAGTCGCCGAGATACGTCCGCCGCGTGTGTTCGCCGGCCTCCGCCGCCGTGAGCTGCGGCCGGTTCTCCGGCACCGTGATCAGCGCGCCGGGACCGGAGTTGCCGTACTCGCGAAACCGCATGGTCTGCCACGGATAGGCCTCGCGCATGTTGGTGTACGGGGTCACGGCGTCGATGCCCGGGCCGAGCCAGGTGTCCCGGACGACCAACGAGGGCCAGGCGGTTGTCTCGTAGGACGGCACCCAGGGCCGGGCGATCCTGTACGCGCCGTCCTCCGCGCCCGAGGTCACCAGTCCGCGTACCGCCAGGAAGCCGTAGGGGTTGGCGCGGGCCGTGGCGGGGGCGAAGACCATGCCCTCGGGTTTGAAGGCGACGTCCCGGTCGAGGGTGTGGAAGTGGCAGCGCTCGAAGACGGCCCGGGCCCGCCCGAAGACGAAGTCGACGTCGCCCTCGATGTAGCAGTCGCGGTAGTAGTGCCGGTCGAAGGCGGTCAGTGCCGTCGTGTCCGCGAACAGGGTGTCCTGGTGGGCGAGGAACCGGACCCGGGTGAACTGCGACCGGTCCCCCGTGACATACGCGGCGACAGCCTGCGTTCCCGTGATCTCCGGGTGGTCGGCGCGCAGCCAGTCGTTGGCGAGGGTCAGGTCGCGTACGGTCAGGCCGGGCGCCGCCGAGGTGAAGGTGGCGGAGCCGGCGGTGCCGTAGGTGCCCGAACCGTCGGGTTTCGGGGTGCCGTTGGCGTTGTCGTACACGATGACGGTGTCGCGCGGGTCGCGGGTGGCGCCGCGGATCGTCAACTCGGCTGCCTGGGCCGGGATGTCGATGACTTCGCGGTACGTTCCCGGGTGCACGGCGATCGTCCACCCGGTCCCGCCCGCCGCCACCACGGCGTCCACCGCTGCCTGGACGGAGTCGCCGGGGCGGACGTGCCGGACCCGGCGGGCCCCGGACGCGAACGCGGGGGCCGTACCGGTGGCGAGCAGCCCGCCCGCGAACCCGGTGAGCAGTGTGCGTCGGCGCATCTCAGCACCACCGTCCGCGCCACGGCGTCCAGTCGCCGAGGTAGGCCTCACGGGTCGCCGACTCGGCTTCGGTGGCCGTGAGCTGGGGGCGGTTCTCGGCGACCAGGATCCTGGCTCCCGGGCCCGTGTTCCGGAACTCGGCGAACCGCTGGCTCTGCCACGGGTAGCTGTCCGACATGTTGGTGTAGGGCGCGACCGCGTCGATGCCGGGCCCGAGGTGGGTGTCCCGGACGGTGAGCATCGGGCGGGCGGTGGTGTCGGAGCTGGGCACCCAGGGGCGGGCCAGCTTGTAGGCGGCGTCCGGGGCTTCGCTGGTGACGCGGCTGCCGGTCACCAGGTAGCCGCGGGGGTTGGTGCCCACGGTGGAGGGCGCGAAGGCGAAGCCGTAGGGGGTGCCGGCGAGGTCGGTGCGGTCGAGCGTGCGGAAGTGGCAGCGCTCGTACACGGCGGTTGCCCGGCCGAAGACGAAGTCGACGTCCCCTTCGACGTAACAGTGCGCGAAGTACTGCCGGGCGTACGCCTCACGGCTCATCGAGTCGGCGTACAGGGTGTCCTGGTGGCCGAGGAACCGGCAGTGGTGGAACGCGGCACGGTCGCCCTGCACCTTGATGGCGACGGCCTGGGTGCCCGCGATCTCCGGGTGGTCGGCGCGCAGCCAGTCGTTGGCGAAGGTGATCCAGCGGGCCGTGAAGTCGGCGGCCTGTACGAGGGTGGTGGCGGAGCCGGTGGTGCCGTAGGTGCCGCCGCCCGGTTTCGGGGTGCCGGCCGCGTTGTCGTACACGATGACGACGTCGCGCGGGTTCTCGGAGGCGCCGATCAGGGTCAGTTCCGTACGGGCGGCCGTGACGGCGACGGTCTCGCGGTAGACGCCCGGCGCGACGACCAGCGTGTATCCGGTGCCGCCGACGGCGGTCACGGCGGCCTGGACGCCGGTGAAGTCGCCGGTGCCCGCCGCGTCGACGTACAGGGTCCGCTCGGTCAGACGGCGGGACGGGGAGCCGTAGCGGCCGAAGCGGGTCCGGCCGGCCGCGCGGGCGGGGGCCGCGAGCCCCAGGGCCAGTGCGGCCCCGGTGCTCGCGACGACGAACGACCTTCTGTTGAGAGGGGGTTGAAGGTCGGCCATGATCAGCAGACCTTGCCCGCGCCCGCACCGCGGTCGACGATGTGCGGCACCGCCCGCGGCGGGTCGACCTTCGTGCGGAGGGTGGGCGTCCAGCCGGCGCCCGACTGGAGTGTCTCGGCGGGGATCTCGGCGTTGTGGACGGCGATCAGGTCGGTCAGCCTGCCGTTGACGTAGTTGTTCTCGGCGGTGAGCGGCGACTCCTTCCACTTCTTCAGCACCTGGCCGACACTGGCGCCGGCCGGCAGCGAGATGGCGTTGTCGGTGGCGTACAGCTGCGAGGAGATGCCGACGCCGAAGATGTAGTAGTCGGACTTCTGTTCCTCGGTCACCACATAGCTGTTGTTGTAGACGTCGACCTGCCCGAAGCGCACGCGCGGGGAGCGCTGGAGGATGCCGTCGAACTTGTTGTGGTGCATGGTGACCTTGAGCTTGCCCGCGTCCGTGGTGGCGGTGCTGTCGCTGTTCCCGATCAGCATGTTCTTGTCGTGGTCCTTGAAGGAGTTCCAGGACACGGTGACGTAGTTGGCGCCGCGCACGATGTCCGTCAGCCCGTCGTGCTGCTGGAAGATCTTGCCGAAGTAGCTCGGCCGCTCGCGGTCGGGGTAGCGGCCGTCGGTGAGGGTGTTGTGGTCGATCCACACGTGGTCGGTGCCGTAGACGACCACGGCGTCGTACTCGGAGTTCCAGGCCCCGGTGTTGTTGTCGTCGGTGGGGTCCCACTTCGGGAAGCAGTCGAGGGGGGCCTCGATGGTGAGGTTGCGCAGGATGACGTTGGAGACGCCCTTGACCTGGAGGCTGCCGCCGAGGATGCCGGAGTTCCTGCCGACGCCGACGATGGTGGTGTTGCTCGGGATGTTGGCCTTGATCTCCGTGTCCTGGTTGGCGGCGGACGCGACCCGCGCGTCCTCCTGCGGGCCGCTGGCGACCTTGTCGTTGCCCCAGACCGCCGGGTCGTAGTCCTTGAGGTACTGCTGGAGGTCGTAGCCCCCGGCGACGAAGGCCTCGCAGCCCTCGGACACGGCCTCGATCATGCCCTTGACCTTGATGATCCTGGGTGCGCTGCCGCCGTCCTCCAGCGCGGCCTTGAACTGCGCCCAGGTGGTGACCGTGTAGACGTGGTCGGCGGTGGCGGCCGAACCGCCGGTCGTGCCGCCCGCGTCGGACGCCCAGCCGTCTCCGGCGGCGAGGGTCTGGCGGCCGAGGTCGCGGGCCGGGGCGGCGGCCTGTGCGGCGGGGCCGGTGACGGTGAGGACGAGGGCGGTGCAGCCGAGCAGGGCGGCGGCCTTCATGGTGACATGATCATGACATGCGCGAGCGTTCATGGTGCGGCTCTCCTTCTGGAGGAACAGGCTGGGGGGACTTGCGGGGGAAGCGGCTACGCGGTGGCCGACGGCCAGGTGATCCAGGACTCCGGGATCACGTCGTCGAGGCGGCGCACGTCCCGGCGTGCCAGCACCCGGCGCCGCACCAGCCCGGCGGCGACGAGCCGGGCCACCGCGATGGCACCCGGCGGGTTGAAGTGCGTGTTGTCCTGCTCGGTCGCTGTCCAGTTGAAGTACTTCTTCGTCTCCTCGACCCCCAGCTCCTGCCAGAGCGCGATCGACAGGGCCTGGATGTCGAGCAGCGCCACGCTCTCCGCCTCGGCGAGCGCACGCATCGCCGCCGGGTAGTCGCCGTGGGTCGGCAGCGCGTTGCCGCTCGCGTCGAACTTTCTCCGCTCTACGGAGGTGGCGAGCACCGGCCGGGCACCCCGGGCCCGCGCACCGTCGATGTACAGCCGCAGATAGTCCTGGTACGTCGTCCAGGGCTCGGTGTAACGGACGGGGTCGGCGCTCTTCTCGTCGTTGTGCCCGAACTGGATGAGCAGGAAGTCACCGGGGGCGATCACATCGAGAATGGCGCCAAGACGCCCTTCGTCGAAGAAGCTCTTGGAACTGCGCCCGTTCACCGCGTGGTTGGCGACAGGCAGATCCTTCTGGAGAAAGAAGGGGAGCGCCATTCCCCACCCGGTCTCCGGGGCGGCGTCGGCGTATTTCTGGGCGGCGGTGGAATCACCGGCGATGTAGATCGTGCGGGAACACCGGCTGGAATGCGCCGACGCGTTTCCCGAGGATGCGATGGCGAGAGGAACAGCAGCGATGGCAGCTGCGGACACTTGCCGACGGCTAAGAGACACGACGTTGTGCCTTTCGAGAGGAGTCGGGCACCCGCGCCCCTGTTTCTGGGGGCGCGGGGAACTGCGCGAACAGCCACGGCGGACCCGCGGCCGAAAAGCGACCTAACCCATCTGCCCATTCCACTCGGCCTGCGCGGCGTTCAGCTGGTCGGCCAACGTGTCCAGGAACTCCTTCGCGCTCATCTTCTTCAGCAGCACCTTCTGGAAGTTGGGCTCGTTGTCCGCCTTCGAGATCGTGTTCCAGTCGGGCAGGTAGTACGGCAGCTGCACGATCTTGATCGTGCCGCTGTTCAGCGACTCGGCCGCCAGCTTCGTCGCCTCCGCCGACTGGATCCACGCGTCCTTCGCCGCCTCCGTGTTGGACGGAATGGCGCCCGCGGACTCGTTCCACTTGCTGTTGGACGCGTGCGAGACGGCGAACTCGATGAACTTCCACGAGGCCGTCTTGTTCTTGCTGGACTTGAACAGACCCAGCCCGTCGACGGGGTTGGAGACCTGCACCCGGGTCCCGTCGTCCTGCGTCGGGTTCGGAATTCCCCGGAACTTGCCGTTCAGCGCCTTCAGGTGGTCCTGGTAGGAGCCGAGGTTGTGGCTCAGCATGCCGATGTCGCCGCTGTCCCACTGGGCGACCATCTTCTTGAAGTCGTTGTTGACGTCGGCGGACGGAGTGTCCTTCTTGAACAGCGCGGTGTACTTCTCCAGCGCCGCCACGTTCTTCGGGTCGTTGACGGTGGTCTTCGTGTCCTTCCAGAACGACGTGATGCCGGACTGCCCGTACATCGCGTCCAGGGCCTGCGCGATCGACCCCTCGCCACCACGAATGGTGTAACCGAACCTGTTCTTGCTCGCGTCGGTGAGCTTGTCGGCGGCGGTGTAGAACTTCGACCAGGTCGTCGGCGGGTCCAGCTTCGCCGCCTCGAACAGGTCGGTGCGGTACCAGAGCGTGCCGTTGTTCGCGGAGGTCGGGACGGTGAACAGTTCGTCGCCGCCGCCCGCGCTGCGCACGCTGTCGATCATGCCCGGGGTCAGCTTGCCGTTCAGCGAACTGTTCTTGAGCCGGTCGTCCAGCGGCTCCAGGGCGTTCTGGGCGGCGATGCCGGCGAGCATGGCCGCGCCGACCCCGCCGACGTCGGGCAGGCCGCCGCCCTGGATCGCGGTGTCGTACTTGGACTGGATGCTGTCGGACGGTATCCCGACGTACTTGACCTTGATGTCGGGGTTGGCCTTCTCGAAGTCGGCGATGATCTCCTTCCAGACGTCGGTGCGCACACCGCCGTTGTTGTCCCAGAAGGTGATCTGGCCCTTGCCCGAACCCTCGTTGCCCTTGTCCCCGCCCGCCCCGCTGCCGTCGTCACCGCAGGCGGTGGCGGTCAGGGCGAGCACGGAACCCAGGGCCACGGCGATGGCCGCGCGCCTGCTTCTGCGGATGCTGATCTTCATTGGTCGGCACTCTCTCTTCTGGATCAATCGGAAACTATGAAGTTGTGGGGGGTCAGCGGCGGGCGTACGGGGCCCAGCCATCCGTACCGTTCAGGTAGTCGGCCACGGTGTGAGTGGCCGCGTCGGCTTCGCTCAACTGCGGCCGGTCGGCGGTCACTTCGGCACCTGGGCCGTACGTCCGGTACTCGGTGAAGCGAGCGTCCCGCCACGAGAAGCCGCTCATGTCGGTCCACGGCGAGGCCTTGATCGCGGCGGGCAGTTCGGTCTCCCGGAACAGGACCTGGGCGATGGCGTTCGGCTCGCCGCCCGGGTGCCAGGGCCTGCCGAGGTGGAAGGATCCGGCGGGCGCGTCGCTCACGATCTTCGAGCGGGTGATCAGGAAGCCGTACGGATTGCCCGTCCAGGTCGAAGCGGCGGTGATGTACCCGTTGTTGGTGGTGGAACCTCGGCTCAGCGCGCGGATCACCGACCGCTCGATGACGGTCGTCGCCCGGCCGTAGACGAAGTCGACGTCGCCCTCGATGTACGAGTCGCGGACGTAGACGCGGCTGATCACGTCCAGCTTGGGGCTGTCGGTCATCAGGGTGTCCTGGTTGCCCAGGAAGGCGGTGTTCTCGAAGACGATCCGGTCGCCGGTCGTCTTCATCGCGAGCGCCTGCTCGCCGTTGAGCACGACCGCGGCCTCGTCGAAGTCGTTGCTGAAGGTGAGGTTGCGGGCGGTGACGTCGCTCGCGGCGATGCGTACCGTCGCGCTGCCCGTCGAACCGCCGTACTCGGCGGGCGTGTCGAAGACGATGACGGTGTCGGAGCGGTTCCGGCCGGTCCCCTGGAGCAGGATGTTCGACTTGCCGACCGGGATGAAGACCTTCGCACGGTACGTTCCCGGCGCGACGGCGATGGTCACCGGCCCGGTGTTGCCGACGGGCACGGCGTCCACGGCGGCCTGGACGGTCGGGTAGTCGGCGGGGACCTGGAGCGTCACCGCGGCGCCGATCCGCCGTTGCGGCCCGGAGAAACGCTTGACCAGCGCGGGCACGGCGGCGGCCGGGTCCAGCCGGTACGCGTAGAAGTCACGGGGTTCGAAGGCGGTGCCCCACTCGTCCTGCCGTCCGGTGACGTGCTTCAGGATCGACCCGCGCTGCACCAACTCGGCGGTGGCGTCCGCCTGGTAGGGATGCTGGACACCGTCGTAGTAGCTGTTCTCGATGACCATCCTGGTCCTGCCGCGCGACCAGTTGCCGTACGTCCAGACGGGATCGCCGTCGGAGACCTGCGCCGACACGTAGTTGTTGTAGAGGTGGGCGTAGGCGCAGTTGTCGGCGGACGGGTTGCGCTGCTTCGTGCCGGTGAACCAGTTGTGGTCGATGGTGATCTGGGTGAGCACGTTGGGCGTCCAGCCGATCCCGAACGCCTTGTTGTGGTTGGTGAACTGGTTGTTGGAGACGGTGATGTACCGGCTGTCCTTGCGGATGTCGAGCAGTCCGTCGCCCATGTGTGTGAAGCGGTTGTGGTCGATCCAGACGTGGTCGACGGTGTCCATCTGGATGGCGTCGAAGTCGGTCGTCTTGCCGTCCCAGTCGCCCTCGACGTACGAGTCACGGATCGTCAGATTGCGGATGATCACGTCGCTGGTGCCGGGGTTGAGGTGCAGCTCGCCGTGGACGATCTCGCCGGTGTCACCGACACCGATGATCGTCTTGTTTGAGGTGACGACGACATCCGCGCCGAAGGGCGCCACGTCTATCGAGCCCGCGACCCGGATGACGTACGGCTCCTCGGCCGCCGCGTACTTCACCAGCGAGGCCTGGTCGGTGACCGTGACGACTTTGCCGCCCGCGCCGCCGTCGGTGCCGCCGTCGAGTGAGGCGAAACCGTGGGCCCGGTCGGTCCAGCGGGGGGCCGCCGGTGCGGTGCCCTCGGCGGTGGAGGGAACGGCCGTCACGGAGGTGGCGGCCGTCGCCTCACCGGCCGCCCCGAGGGCCAGAGCAGCCACCAGGGCCACGACGGTCGCCAGGGTTCTGCCGACGGCGACGGGGCCACCGGCGCCCGGTAAGCGCTTGCTAGGGAAGTGCGTCATTGCGGCTCCCAACAGGCATACGAATAAGGTGAGTTATGGAGAGGTGACGCTGAACCGCGTGAACGTGGCCGCGCCGGCGTGTCCCCCGCCGACGGGTGCGAGTGCGAAGAGGCCGAGCAGGGCGCCGACCCAGCGCCAGGGGGTGGCGGCGAACACCGGCCCGGACGACTCCCAGCCGTCCCCGGCGCCGACGTCGTACGCGAACCGGCAGCGCGCCCCCGCCCCGATCGCGATCCGCAACCGGACCCGCCCCTCGGGGGCCGCCTTCGGACGGCCGGCGTCCCGTTCCCGGTCGGCGACGGACTCGGCGAACCGGTGGACGAGCCGGACCGTCCCGTCCTCCGCCCGCTCCAGACCGATCCAGCCGAAGGAGTCGCCGAGCACGGCGAGCCCGGCCCGCGCCCCGGGCTCCTCGCTGTCGAGCCGCAGCTCCACCTCGGCCACGCATTCGACGCCGGGCAGCCGCTGGGTGAGGACGTTCGGGAGTTTCCGCAGGTCATGGGCGTCGGCACTGCGTACGCAGGTCAGCCGTAGCCCGTCCCCCGAGTGCTGGGTGGCCCAGCCGTCCTGGGGGTTGGCCGTCCACTGCCACTGACGGCCGTACCGTCCGCCGGGGAAGTCGTCGTCGGTGGCGGGCGCCGCGGGCGTCTGCACCGGCAGATCGGGCTTGCGGTGTACGGCGACGGGGGTGCCGGAGTCACCGAGCACGGGCCAGCCGCCCGCACCCCCCGGCTCCTCCGCTCCACCCCAGCTCATCGGCTGGAGGTGCACGACACGGCCGTACGGGCCGCGCTGCTGGAAGTGGAGGAACCAGTCCTCGCCGGACGGGGTGCGCACCCAGCCGCCCTGGTGAGGCCCGTTGACGTCGGTGTCCCCCTGCTCCAGGACGATCCGCTCCTCGTACGGCCCGAAGAAGTCACGGGAGCGGAAGGCGCCCTGCCAGCCGGTCTCCACTCCCCCGGCGGGTGCCAGGATCCAGAACCAGCCGTCGTGCCGGTAGAGCTTCGGGCCCTCAAGGGTGAACCAGCCCGGGATGCGGTCGCCGTCGACGATCACCTTTCCCTCGTCCAGAAGTCCCGTGCCCTCGGGGTGCATCCGGTGGCCGGTGAGCCGGTTCTTGATGCCCGAGCGGGACCTGGCCCAGGCGTGCACGAGGTACGCCTCGCCGGTCTCCTCGTCCCACAGCGGGCACGCGTCGATGAGGCCCTTGCCCTCCTCGACCAGGTGCGGTTTGGTCCAAGGACCACGTATCTCCGGGGAGTTGACCTGGAAGATACCGTGGTCGGGGTCGCCCCAGAAGATCCAGAACCGGTCGTCGTGATGCCGGAGCGAGGGCGCCCAGACACCGCAGTCGTGGCGCGGGACCCTGAACTCGGCCGCCGGGCGGAGGCGTTCGAGGGCATGGCCGACGAGGGTCCAGTTGACGAGGTCCCGGGAGTGCAGGAGGGGCAGGCCGGGCGCCCTGCCGAAGCTGGACGCGGTGAGGTAGAAGTCGTCACCGACGCGGACGACGTCCGGGTCGGACCAGTCGGAGTTCAGGACCGGGTTGCGGTAGGTCCCGTCGCCGAGATCGGCACCGGTGATCACGCGCTCACCGCCTTCCGTACGAGAGCCGCGGCCTCGCCCCGGTCCAGGCGCCCGTCGGCGACGACCGTGACGATCCGGCGTACGGCGGTCTCGCCCGCGCCGATCGGCAGCCGCTCGGCGAAGGCGAGCGAGGAGCCGACCCCCGGGTACTCCTCGGCCCGGACGAACCACGGGTCGCGGCGCGTCTGTTCGGTGGCGCCTGCGAAGACGAGCGTCCAGTTGCTGCCGGCCAGGGCGAGCCAGTCGGCACGGGTGCCGTGGACCGCGGACTCGCCCTCGGCGTCGGGCGTGAAGACGTCGGGGGTGCCGGCCTCCTTGCGCGCCCGCCAGAAGAAGCCGCCGTAGGCCGCGCCGGGGCGGCCGTTGGTGGCGGGGCTGCCGATGGAGAGGGGGGCGTCGGTGATGTTGGTGAGGGAGAAGGTGAAGTCCAACGCCCAGGCGGAGCGGGTGAGTTCGGTGGCGGCGACCGTTCGCCGCTCGCGCAGCAGCTCGGCCGGGCCGACCATCCAGCGCAGTTCCTCGACGAAGCCGTCGGGGTCCCGGAGCTGGTAGGCGGTGTGCCGCTGGGCGCCGTGGTTGTCCAGCTCGGTCGGCCCCTGGTCCCGTACATAGGTGCGCCCGCCCCAGAAGTTGTTCCCCTCGACGTCGGGTATGGCGACACCGACGCCGAGGTGGTGGGTGTGGTCGGCGGGGCTGAGCTCGGTGACAGCGGTGCCGGCCAGGGTGGTGACGGGGTGCAGGTACGGGCGGGGCGCGTGGCGGAGCGGCAGCTCCGGCCGGCCGGTGTAGCGGCCGACCGGGCGGCCCGCGATCCGCAGGACCAGCGACTCGTTGGGCATCTGGTTCATCAGGTGCTCACCTCTTTCGGGAGCGCCCAGGAGGCGCCCAGCTCGGAGTAGAGGGAGAGGGTGTCGGCGGCGGCAGCGACGAGGCCGTCGATACCGGGGACCACTCGGCGGCGGGTTTCCCCGGGCATGAACTCCCAGGCTTCGGAGGGGAGTTCGGCCGGGTCGGGGGCCTGGCGGATCGCCTCGACGACCCGCATGAACGCACCGGTCGCGTCGGGCACGACCAGCAGTTCGGCGCCCTCGGTGAGATGGTCGACGAGGTTCTCCAGCAGGTCGGTGCGGTCGTACTCGTACTCCTCCGGGCCGTGTCCGGAGCGCTGGAGGAGCACGCGGTCCTGCTTGTACCAGAAGGTGATCCGGCCGCTGGTGCCGTGCACGAGGACGTACGGGTCGTCCGGGTGCTCGGCGCACAGGGTCGCGGCGACGGTGACCGGGACGCCGTTCGCCGTGCTGACGCGGACGCACGAGGTGTCGTCGGACTCGATGTCGTTGGCGCGCAGCAGCTCGGTCTCGATGCCGGTGACGTCCTCGGCGCGGGTGGTGCCGCCGAGGACGAGGCCGGTGGCGACGGCGTGCGCGAGCGGGTTGGTGAGCACGCCGTCGATGACGTCCACTCCGTTCAGCCTGCGCTTGCCCGCCCAGGGCGCGCGCCGGTAGTACGCCTCGTCGCGCGCCCACGCGCCCGCCCCGCCGACGCCGGTCACCGTGCCGATGGCGCCCTCGGCGATCAGTTCCCGGATCGCCGGCACGGCGTGCGACCCCAGCGACTGGAAACCGATCTGGCAGGCGACCCCGGCCGCGGCGACCCCGTCGGCCATACGCCGGAACTCGGCGTACGACGGCGCCGGCGGCTTCTCCAGCAGCAGGTGCACGCCCTTCGCGGCGGCGATGAGCGCGAGGTCGGTGTGGGTGGGGATCGGCGTGCAGATCACGGCGACGGCGGCGCCGGTGGAGTCGAGGAGCGCGCCGAAGTCGGCGGACTGCTCGGGCGTGCCGAGCCCGTCCAGCTCCTCGTCGGTGAGCGGGGTCAGCTCGCAGACGCCCGCCAGCCGTACGAGCCCCTTGTCCTGGAGCCGGCGGATGTTCGCCAGATGCCAGTGCCCGTGGCCGCGCGCTCCCGCGAGCACTACCGGAACCGGTGTCGTCAGGTGTGTCGTGTTCATGTGAGCCTCCCTGCGCCCGCGCCGCGTGCCACCTCTCGGTCGGCCGTGTCGGCGCTGTCGATCTTTGTGTGCAGGGTAGGCGTCCAGCCGACGTCGGCCGTGAGATCGCGCTCGCTGCCCGAGTTGTAGGCGTTGTGGATGGTCAGAAGATCGACGGGGAAGCCGTTGAAGAGGGTGCCCGTCTGGTGCAGGGCGGTGCCGTTCCAGCTCTTGACCAGGTCGGCGGCCTCGACGTGCCCCGGGGTGGTGAAGGCGTTGTTCTCGGCGTACACGGCGGACTCGGTGGACACACCGACGGAGTAGCGGTAGTCGTCGCCGTGGTCGACGAGGTAGCGGTTGTTGTAGACGTGCACCTGTCCGAAGCGGACGCGCGGGGCGCGCTGCGTCACCGAGCGGAACTCGTTGTGGTGCAGGGTGACCCGGAGTTTCCCGCGGTCGCCGGTGGCGGTGTCGCCGGAGCCGATGAGCATCGCCTTGTCGTGGTCGGCGAACCGGCTCCAGGAGACGGTGACCAGGTCGGAGCGGTTGGTGATGTCCAACAGGCCGTCGTGGCGCAGGTAGTTGCGGGCGAAGTAGGTGGGCTCGTCGGCGTCCGGGTGCCCCTTGTCGGAGGCGGTGACGTGGTCGACCCACACATGGGTGGCGCCGTTCAGCCAGAGGTTGTCGTAGGCCGTCTTCCAGTCGCCCAGGCCACCGGAGTTGGGCTGCCAGACGGGGAAGCAGTCGTAGGCGTCGCGGAGTTCGAGGTTGCGGACGATCACGTTGTCCGCGTTCCTGACCTGGAGGCTCGCGCCCTTGAGGACGGCGCCCGAACCGAGCCCGACGACGGTCGTGTTGGAGCCGACGGGCAGCACGACCCGCTCGGCCTGCCGGGCCGCCGCGGCCTGCCGGGCCTCCTCCGCCGCCCCGCTCGGCCTGGCGGAACCCCAGGTGCGGGGGTCGTACGCGGCCAGGTATTTCCGGACCGTGTAGCCGGTCCCGGACGCGTAGTCACCACACCCCAAGTGCCCACCGTCATCAGTGGTGTTGGCGTCAATGACCCCTGCGATGCGGATGATCTTCGGGGTGGTGCTGCCGGCGTCGAGGGCGCGGACGAGTTCGGCGCGGCTGCGTACGGTGAACACGTGGGCGTCGTCCGCCGCCGCGCCGCCGGTGGTGCCACCGCCGGCGGCGGCCCAGCCGTCGTTCGCCGGCAGGGTGTCGCGGCTGACGTCGCGGGCGTCGGCGCCGGCCGGGGTGCTCAGTACCGCACCCAACAGGGCGATGGCGGCGGCGACTTGCAGAACGCGTCTCATCCCTTCACCGCCCCCGCGCTGAAGCCGGTGATCAGCCACTTCTGGATGAAGGCGAAGACGATGACCACGGGTACGGCGGCGATGATGCCGCCCGCCGCGAGGGCGCCCAGGTCGACGCTGTCCGCGCTCATCAGGGTGTTGAGGCCGACCGGGATGGTCTGCTTGCCCTGGTCGCTGAGGAACATCAGGGCGAACAGGAAGTGGTTCCAGGAGTGCACGAAGGCGAAGGAGCCGACGGCGATCAACCCGGGCCGCAGCAGGGGCAGTACGACGATACGGAACGCGGTGAAGCGGTTGCAGCCGTCGACCCAGGCGGCCTCCTCCAGCGAGTACGGCACGTTCTTGATGAATCCGCTGATGAGGATCATCGACAGCGGGAGCTGGAAGACCGTCTCGGCGATGATGACCGCGCCCAGCGAGTTGATCATCTGGAGCTCGGCGAAGATCTGGAACAGCGGCACCAGCAGCAGGGCGCCCGGCACGAACTGGGAGCAGAGCAGGGCCAGCATGAAGGCGCGCTTGACCTTGAAGTCGAAGCGGGCGAGGGCGTAGCCGCCGGCCAGGGCGACGAGCGTCGTCATCACCAGCGTGGCGACGCCGACGAGGATGCTGTTCTCGAAGTACGTGCCGAAGCTTCGCTCGGTCCACACCTTGTCGAAGTGGTCGAGGGTCATCGGCCAGGGGACCAGGGAGGTCGAACCGGCCGGGCGCAGCGCGAAGAGGAGGATCCAGTAGAAGGGGATGAGGGTGAAGACGAGGTAGATCCCCAGGGGGAGGTAGATCTGCCAGCGCGGGGCCTCGTCCCAGGCGCGCCGCTGCTTCCTGGTCGGGCGCGGCGGCTCGGGAACGTCGTCCACGGGCATGGGCACGATCACGGTGGCTTCCTTGGTGATCACTTGTTCTCCCCTCCGAACTTGCTCAGCCGCAGGTAGACGATCGAGAAGAAGAGCAGGATCACGAACGCGACCGTGGTGAGGGCCGACGCGTAGCCGAAGTTGTGGGCGTCGACGCTGGTGTTGGCGATGTAGAGCGGGAGGGTCGTGGTCTCGCCGGCCGGTCCGCCGCCCGTGAGGGTGTAGAGGAGGTCGACGTTGTTGAACTCCCAGACCGCGCGCAGCAGCGTGGACAGGACGATGGCGTCCTTGAGGTGCGGCAGCGTGATGTGCCAGAACTGCTTGATCCGGCTGGCGCCGTCGACCTCGGCGGCCTCGTACAGGTCCTTCGAGACGGACTGGAGGTCGGCCAGGATGAGGATCGCGAAGAAGGGCACGCCTCGCCACAGGTCGGCGACGATCGCCGCCGGGAACACGGTCGACGTGTCCGACAGCCAGCTCGTGCCGTACGTGCCGATGCCCGCGTCGGCGAGGTAACGGGTGATGCCTGTCTGGGAGTTGTAGAGCAGCACCCAGATCGCGGAGGTGAGTACGCCCGAGACGGCCCAGGGCGAGAAGACCAGCGCGCGGCCGATCGACCGCCCCACGAAGGTCTGGTTGACGATCAGCGCGAGCGCCAGACCGAACATCAGCTGCAGGCCGACCTCGACGACGACCCACTTGCCGCTGAAGACCAGCGTGTCCCAGAACTGGGGGTCGTCGGTGAAGGCGTGCGTGAAGTTGTCGAGACCCGCGAAGCCGTTGCGCCACGGCTTGGTGGGGTTGAAGTTCTGCAGGCTGTAGTAGAAGACGCTGATGACCGGGTAGGCGATGAAGCCCACCATGAGCAGGGCTGCCGGTGCGATCAGCAGATACGGGAGCCTTCGCGGCGTCGCGGAGGCACGCCGCCGCCGGGGTGGCGTGGGCGGTTTCGCCACGACTGCGGCTTGGGCCATGACTGTTCTCCGTTCTCGGTACGTCGTGCGTGCGTCGTGCCTGCGTCGTGCCTGCGTCGTTCAGGAAGCGCTTTCTCCTTGTGCAGGGGTGTGCGCTGCCGGGCTTGTCCGGTCAGCCCGCGTACGGGTCGCGCACCTTGCCCGGCCTGGCCAGGAACTCGAAGTCGCAGCCGGTGTCGGCCTGCGTGATCTGCTCGTTGTAGAGCGCCCCGTAGCCGCGCTCGTACCGTTCGGCCGGAGGCGTCCACTCCGCCCGCCTGCGCGCCAACTCGTCTTCGTCCACGTTGAGTTGGAGCGACCTTCCCTCGACGTCGAGGGTGATGGAGTCCCCGGTGCGGACGAGCGCGAGCGGCCCGCCGACATGCGACTCGGGGGCCACGTGCAGCACGCACGTGCCGTAACTCGTGCCGCTCATCCGGGCGTCGGAGATCCGCACCATGTCCCGTACGCCCTGCTTGAGCAGGTGGTCGGGGATGGGCAGCATCCCGTACTCGGGCATGCCCGGGCCGCCCTTGGGACCGGAGCCGCGCAGCACCAGGACCGTGTCGGCGGTGATGCCCAGCTCGGGGTCGTTGATGGTGCGTTGCATGGTGCGGTAGTCGTCGAAGACGACCGCGCGCCCGGTGTGCTTGAGCAGGTGCGGCTCGGCGGAGATGTGCTTGATGACCGCGCCGTCCGGACAGAGGTTGCCGCGCAGGACGGCGACCCCGCCCTCGCTCGCGACCGGCCTGTCGCGCGGGCGGATCACCTCGTCGTTGTGCACCTGCGCGCCGTCGAGCTGCTCGCGCATGCTGTCGTACGACACCGTCGGCCGGTCCAGATGCAGCAGGTCGGTGATCCGGGAGAGGAACCCGGGCAGGCCGCCGGCGAAGTGGAAGTCCTCCATGAGGTACGTCTGTCCACCTGGCCGTACGTTGGCGAGCACCGGTACGGTCCGCGCGATGCGGTCGAAGTCGTCGAGGGTGAGCCGGACGCCGGCCCGGCCCGCCATGGCGATCAGATGGATCACGGCGTTGGTGGAACCGCCGAGGCCGAGGACGGTCGTGACCGCGTCGGTGAAGGCGTCGGCGGTGAGGATGTCGCTCAACTTGCGGTCCTGGTGGACCAGTTCGACGATCCTCAGACCCGACGCGGCGGCCATCCGGTCGTGCCCGGAGTCGACGGCGGGGATGCTGGACGCCCCCGGCACGGTCACGCCGAGCGCCTCGGCGGCGGCGGTGAGCGTGGACGCCGTGCCCATGGTCATGCAGTGCCCGGGGGAACGGGCGAGGCCGCTCTCCAGCTCCGTCATCTCGCAGTCGCCGATGAGCCCGGCGCGCTTGTCGTCCCAGTACTTCCACATGTCGGTGCCGGAGCCGAGGATCTCGTTGCGCCAGTGCCCGGGCAGCATGGGCCCGGCGGGCACGAACACGGCCGGCAGGTCGACGCTGGCCGCCCCCATGAGCAGGGCGGGCGTGGACTTGTCGCAGCCGCCCATCAGGACGGCCCCGTCGACCGGGTACGAGCGCAGCAGCTCCTCCGTCTCCATGGCGAGGAGGTTGCGGTAGAGCATGGGGGTCGGCTTCTGGAAGGTCTCACTGAGCGTGGAGACCGGGAACTCCAAGGGGAATCCGCCCGCCTGCCACACGCCCCGCTTCACGGCCTGCGCCCGGTCACGGAGGTGCACATGACAGGGATTGATGTCCGACCAGGTGTTGAGGATCGCGATGACGGGCTTGCCGAGGTGCTCCTCGGGGAGATAGCCGAGCTGGCGGGTGCGGGCCCGGTGACTGAAGGAGCGCAGCCCGTCCGTCCCGTACCACTGATGACTCCTGAGCTCCTCCGGCGCTTTGCGCGCCTGGTCGGGCTTCATATCGACCACCCGGCGGCAATCTCGGCGACCTCGGCGCGTTCGTTCTCGGGCAGCGCGCGGCTCGGCGGGCGGACGTCGCGGCGGCACAGGCCGAGGGAGGCGAGGGCCTCCTTGACGACGGTCACGTTGTTCGCGGAGGCGTTGGCGGCGCGCAGTTCCTCGAAGCGGCGGATCTGCTCCCAGACCTTCATGGCGCCCGGGTAGTCCCCCGAACGGAGCGCTTCGATCATGTTCAGCGAGACGGCCGGGGTGACGTTCACCAGGCCGGAGGTGAAGCCGGTGGCGCCGGCCGAGAAGTAGGAGGGCGCGTAGGGCTCGGCGAGCCCGGCCACCCACACGAAGCGTTCGAGCCCGGCGTCCCGTGCGAACGCGGCGAACCGGGCGGCGTCCGGGACGGCGTACTTCACGCCGATGACGTTCGGGCAGACGTCGGCGAGTTCGGCGAGCCTGAGGCCGCTCAGCGAGGCGTTGCGGATGTACGGAACGACCCCGAGTCCGGGCACGGCCTCGGCGATGGCCCGGTGGTAGTCGACCCAGCCGCCCTCCGAGACGTACGGGTGGATGGGCTGATGGACCATCACCATCGCGGCCCCGCAGTCCTGGGCGTGCCGGGCGGCGGCCACCGCGGTCGGCACGTCGTGCCCGACGCCGACGAGGATCACGGCCCGGTCGCCGACCTCGTCGACGGTCAACTCGGTGACCAGGCGCCGCTCTTCGGGAGTCAGGGTGTAGAACTCGCCCGTGTTGCCGTTCGGCGTGAGGGTGGTGATGCCGCCGTCGAGGAGTCGGCGCAGCAGGGCCCGGTGGGCGGGCTGGTCGACGGTACCGTCCTCGGCGAACGGGGTCACCGGGATCGCCACCACGTCGGCCAGGGCCGCCCGTTGGGCCTCGAACACCACGCCGCTCATTCCTGACCGTCCTCTCCCTGGGCCTCGGACTCCCCTGAGGGGTAAGCCCGTTGCACGAACGACTCGATATGCGCGTGCAGGGCGCGCGCCGCGCCGTCGGAGTCACCGGCGAGGGCGAGCCGCAGGATCTCCCGGTGCTCGTCCGCTTCCCGCTCCCAGGAGGGGTTGGCGGCCCAGGCGACGGCGGAGACCAGGGCGGCCTGGTCGCGCACCTCGTCGAGCATCCGGCCGAGCAGCGGATTGCCGCACCGGACGTACAGGGAGCGGTGGAACTCCCGGTTGGCCAGGGAGCGTTCGGCGGTGTCGGTGGCCTCGTCGGCCCGGGTGAGCGCGTCACGGGCGGCGTCGAGCGAGGCGCCTCTGCGCACGGAACGCTTGAGGGCCTCCGGCTCCAGCAGCAGCCGTACGTCGTAGACCTCGCGCGCCATGTCCGCGTCCACCATGCGCACCGTGACGCCCTTGTACTGGTTCATCACGACGAGTCCGGTGCCGGCCAGCGTCTTGAGCGCCTCGCGCACCGGGGTCTTCGAGACCCCGAACTGTGCGGCGAGCTCGGTCTCGACCAGGGCCTGACCCGGTGTCAACTGCCCGGTGAGGATGCGGTGTTTGATCCCCTCCAGCACGAACTGCGTGCGGGACGGGATCGGCGTGGGCACAGAGGTCATGCGTGCCTCTCGGATCTTGACGGACCTGACCCACCGGATCAGATCTCGCGTATCGGATCTCACATATCGCGTCTCATATATGACGTACGAAGTACGACGGCTTGAAGGTAGGAGGGGTGCCGTGTTTCGTCAACGCTTCCGACAAAGAAACAAATGAAGACGCGTGATGCGGGGGCCGCCGCGCGGGTCAGATGAGCTTCGTGGTGCCTTCGTACGCGGTGTCGGTGGGCCCGCCGAAGACGGCGGCGGCCCGGTCGGTGGCCGCGTCGGGAGTGAGCGTGGGCCCGACGTGGGTGACGAGCAGCGAAGCGGCCCCCTTCGCGTATGCCCCGGCGTCCTCCGGCGTCAGATGCACCTGTTCGCCATCGCTATCGTCATGCCGGTCGATGTCGGCCTCGCACAGGAACAGGTCGGCGCCCCGGGCGAGTTCGCCGAGCGCGTCGCAGGGGCCGGTGTCCCCCGAGTACGCGAGAACCTTCCCCTGCGACTCGGCGCGCAGCCCGTACGCCTCCATGCCGTGGGAGACCGCGCGGGTCGTCAGCCGCAGGTTCCAGTGCCGGACGGCATGGCCGTCGTACAGCGGCCTGAAGTCGAGGATTCCGCTCAGGAAGCCGAGGTTGGGCTGCCCGAAGAATCCCGCGATCCGGCGCGCGCACTCACGGGGCGCGTAGACGGGAATCGGCGCGGGCGGGGTCAGCCCGCCGTACGCGAACCCGTACACGGCGGCGAGCAGATCGGCGTTGTGGTCGGCGTGCAGATGGGAGATCCAGATCGCGGTGAGCCGTGCGGGATCCGTGTGCCTCTGCAACTCCGCGAAGGTGCCGGGCCCGGCGTCCACCCACACCTCGGCACCGCCGCCGCGCACCAGATAGCCGGAGCAGGGGCGTCCCGGCTCCGGATGCGGAGAGGCGGTGCCGAGGACGGTGAGGCTCAGGGGCATGCGGGGAGCGTACGGGGCGGCGCGGGCAGGTGTCCGGGGATTCGCAGGCCGCGCAGGCAGGGGGCGTGGCCCGCTCCGCTCACGCCGTCGTCCACCGCGGATCGCGCCCGCTGAGCCCGATCACCCGGTCCAGCAGGGGCGCGTCGTCCGGTACGGGAACGACCGGGCCGAAGACGCCGTTCCCGCCGTTCTGCTCGGCCGCGGCGGCCAGGAAGCCGTACGCCGCCTCCACGGCGGCCGGGTCGGGCTCGTACTCCTGCCCGGTGGCACGGGCCAGATCCCAGCCGTGGACGACGAGTTCTTCGGCCGCGACGGCCGCGGCGACCGCGCCCGGCAGGGTCACCCCACCGGCGCGGGTCTCGCCGGTCCAGGCGGCCGGGTCGCGCCAGGCGTCGGCGAGTTCGTCGAGCGCCTTCGGCAGGCTCTCGCGCCAGCCGGCCGCGATGTCCGGCACCGAGGAGCCCGGACCGGTGTCCGTCGTCGCGCCGAGGTCCTTGCGCGCGGCGTCGCGGAAGGCGACGGACAACCCGGCGACGTGGCCCAGCAGATTGCGCACGGCGTACGCCGGGCACGGCGTCCCGGCCGCGAGCTGCTCGTCGGTCACCCGCTCCGCGATCCGGGCCACGGTCCTGGCCTGCGGTCCGAGGTCGAGGGTCGTCTGGTCGGTCATCGGCTTCTCCCCTGGGCTGGTCGACTCTGCGGAGAGGTGGACCGACGCCGTACGCGAAACTCATCGCCCGCCCCTTCCCGCCCTCCCTTCTAAGGCATCTTCCCGATCCCCCCACCCACCCCTTAGCCCCACGATGACCAGGCATGACGACTCGAAACTGGTCCGTAAAACGCGTCCTCCGGGACCGCAACGCCAGGCTCTGTCTCACCGGAGTCGTGATCTCCGGCTTCGGCACGTCGGCCCTGTGGCTGGCATCCGGGATCTGGGTCAAGGACCTCACCGGCTCCGACGGCCTCGCCGCGCTCTGCCTGTTCGCGATGTGGGCGCCGAGCCTGGCGGGCCCGCTGCTGGGCACACTCGCCGACCTCCCCCGGTCTCGGCTTCGCTCGACCGGGCGGTGCCCCCATCGCCGCAAACCGCTCCTGATCCGGACGAACCTGACCCTCGCGGCACTCCTGCCGGTCCTGTTCGCGGTCGACTCCGCGGGGCGTGTGTGGATCCTCTTCGCCGTCCTGGTGGTGTACGGCGCGGCGGGCGTCGTCCATGACGCGACCGAGGCGGCACTGGTCGCCTCGGCCGTCGACAAGTCGCTCCTGGGCGACTTCAACGGCCTGCGCATGACGGCGAACGAGAGCATGAAACTGATCGCCCCGCTGGCCGGCGCCGGCCTCTACGCGGCGTACGGCGGCCCGGGCGTGGCCCTCCTGGACGCCGTCACGTTCGTCCTCGCCACACTCCTGTACGCCGGTCTGCGCGTCCGCGAGAGCGCCCCGCCACCCCCGCCGACCGGCTGGCGCACCCGGACCGCCGAGGGCGCCGCCTTCCTGTGGCGGCACGACCGGCTGCGCCCGCTCGTCCTGGCGGGCGGCACGACGATGTTCCTGTCGGGCCTGAGCGGCGCCACCCTCTACGCCGTCGTCGAGGGGCTCGGCCACTCCCCCGCGTACGCCGGTCCGCTGTACGTCCTCCAGGGCGTCGGCTCGGTGGCGGTCGGCCTGGCCTCGGGCCCGCTGCTGCGGCGCCTCGGGGAGCGCCGGTTCGCGGCGTACGGGATCGCCCTGACCGGCGCCGCCATGGCCCTGCGGGCGGTCCCGGCCGACCTCGCGGTCCTCGGCTCCGCCGTGGCCGCCGGGGCGGGCCTGCCGTGCGTCCTGATCGCGGGCCTCACCGCCGTGCAGCGGGAGACCCCGGAGGAGTTGCTCGGCCGTACCGCGGCGACCGCCAACACCCTGATGTTCGCGCCCACGGCGATCGGGCTGGCCGTGGGCGCGGCGCTGGTCGAACCCGTCGACCACCAGGTGATCCTCGTCGGCTGCGCCCTCGCCCTGCTGCTGGCCGCGGTCGCGCCGTCTCAGCGCCGGGCCAGCGCGTCCCGTACGGAGTCCAGGTCGGCGTCCGATGCCAACCCGGCGTGATAGAGCCGCAGTTCGGTGGCCCCGAGTCCGGCAGCGCGCTCCGCGTCCGCCGCGAGGGTGCCCGGCCTGCCGCCCATCCCGGAGACCACGACGAAGTTGGCGGCCAGGACAGCGCCATCCCGCTCCACCTCCGCGAACGGCGTCAGCAGGCCCGCCCCGCCCGTGCACGGCACCACCACGCCGTCCGCGACGGACAGGATGTGCGCGGGGTCCACGCCCACGTTGGCGCCGACGTGGTACGAGACGGGGTCGGCGTGCAGCAGTACCCGGAAACCGGCCGGGGCCGCCGCCCGGACCGCCGCGACGGCCGCTTCCTGGAGTGTGCGGGCCGTTTCCTCGCGCCACGCGCGCGTGAGGGCCGCCTTCTCCTCGCCGAGGGTCTTCTCGACACCGGCCCACCCCCCGTGGTCCGGCTCGCCCCGCCAGAGCGGCTCCAGCGCGGCGCGTACGGCCGCCGCGAGCTCGTCGGGATCGAGGCCCTGGCCGCCGTACCCCGCCCGGCAGGACGGGCAGAAGCACAGGGCCATCAGATACTGGCCGGCGTCGCCGAGGCCGATCGCGCCGGTCTTGTCGTGGGCGTGCAGATGCGTGAGTCCGTACCAGCCGAGGGACTCCAGTTCCGTACCGCGCGCCCCGGGCCTGACGGCGGCCTCGGCGGCGAGGTCGACGAGGTACGCGCGCGTGGCGGGCTGTGCGATGCAGGGCGCCCACGGGTAGCGGTCCCCGTAGGCGTTGACCACGGAGGTGTCCGGATGGTCGGCGCCCAGGCGGGAGTTGTGGGCGAGGACGACCCAGGTGTGCACGTCGAGACCCGCGTCGGCGAGGGCGTCGGCGGCCTCGCCGTAGGCGTCCCCGGGCGCCCAGGACCCGGCGGCGCAGGGGCGCAGTGCGCGGCCCGCCCAGCGCTCGTCCGTCGGGTCGGTGGGGTACAGCACGGCCGCGTGCTCGGCGGTGACGATGCGGTGGCGCGGGTGCCGGGGGGTCAACGCGCGCGTGGAGTGGTAGGCGGAGGCGAGGGTCACCTGTTCCACGCCGAGCGCCGCGAT
This sequence comes from Streptomyces sp. NBC_01451, assembly GCF_036227485.1. NCBI lineage: Bacteria > Bacillati > Actinomycetota > Actinomycetes > Kitasatosporales > Streptomycetaceae > Streptomyces > Streptomyces sp. NBC_01451. Next base: position 7,593,042 of record NZ_CP109479.1, on the reverse strand, counting down.
CCTGCGGGCGGCGCCGGGATCGCCGTTGACGTCCCAGGGATAGACGAATGCGGACGCCTTCACACGCGCTCCTCGAACTCGGAACCGACGACAACCGCGGACTCGGGCCCGGCGTCCAGCAGCGCGTGACCGCGCTCGACGAGCCGTACGAGCTGCTTCACATGGTCCTCGGTCGGCTCGTGCAGCGGCGGCCGGACCTCCCCGACGTCGAGCCCGGTGTGCCGTACGCCTGCCTTGACGAGCGAGACGGCGTACCCGCGCCCCTGCGCCCGCAGCTCGACGAACGGCCGGTAGAAGCCGTCCAGGAGCCGGTTCGCGGTCACGTCGTCACCGGTGTTGAGCGCCCGGTGGAAGGCGAGCGCGATCTCGGGCGCGAAGCAGAAGACGGCCGACGAGTAGAGGGTGACGCCGATGCCCCGGTAGGCCAGCCCGGTCAGTTCCGCGGTCGGCAGCCCGTTGAAGTACAGGAAGTCACCGGGGTGCTCGGCGCGTACGGCGCTCACGATGCGCTGCATCAGGTCCAGGTCGCCGAGCCCGTCCTTGAGCCCGATGATCCCCTCGGTGCGCGCCAGGCCGACGACGGTCTCGGGGGTGAACACCGCGTTGTCCCGCTGGTAGACGACGACCGGCAGGGTGGTGGCCGCGGCCAGCTCCCGGTAGTGGCGCAGCAGCCCCTCCTGGCCGGCCACGACCAGATACGGCGGCATGGCGAGCAGCCCGTCGGCGCCGGCCTCCTCCGCGAGACGCGCGTAGCGCACGGCGAGCGCGGTGCCGTATCCGGCGCCCGCGACCACGGGCACGCGCCCGGCCGTCTCCTCCACCGCCGCCCGTACGCAGTCCTGGAACTCCTCGGGCGTCAGCGCGTGGAACTCCCCTGTGCCGCAGCACGCGAAGACGGCAGCGGCCCCCGCCTCCACACCCCGGCGCACATGCGTGCGGAAGACGTCGAGGTCGAGGGAGCCGTCGGGGCCGTACGCGGTGACGGGGAAGAACAGCGGACCGCTCGGGACGGAGAGTCTGGTGGCAAGGGCGGCGGTGAGAGGGGCTGGCGTCACGGGCTCTCCCTGGGAATACGTTCGTGCATGCTTCTGATTGACGTCTACATTTCTGAACACTTTCACGCTAAGGGCCCCTCGCGGGACAGGTCAAGCCGACCGGCAGTCAACAACGGGGCAGAATCCCCAGCTCTGCGTCACACTTGACGGCAGCGGCCACCCCTCCATAGCGTGTCCATGGATGTGAATGTCGTACACGCATGCGACCTTCGCCCCGAGAAGACCCCGCCAGGAGCCCCAAGGAGACCCGAGGATGCCCGCTCCCCGCACCGTTCTGCTCACCGGCGCCGCCGGCGGACTCGGCACCCTGATGCGGGACCTGCTCCCGTCCCACGGCTACGAACTGCGCCTGTTCGACCTGCTCCCCGTCGAGGGCGAACCCGACGCGATCACCGCGGACCTCACCGACATGGCGGCGCTGCGCGAGGCCGTGCGGGGCGTCGACGCGATCGTCCACCTCGCCGGCATCTCGCTGGAATCCTCCTTCGAGAAGATCCTCAGGGCGAACATCGAGGGCACCTACAACCTGTACGAGGCCGCCCGGCAGGAGGGCGTCGGGCGCGTCGTCTTCGCCTCCTCGAACCACGCGGTGGGCTTCACCCCCCGCCCCCAGGGCACCGACCCGCTGATCCCGGTCGACACCCCGCACCGCCCGGACACCTTCTACGGCCTCTCCAAGTCCTTCGGCGAGGACCTGGCCCAGCTCTACTGGGACAAGCACGGCCTGGAGACCGTCTCCGTCCGCATCGGCTCCTGCTTCCCCGAGCCGACCAGCGTGCGCATGCTGTCCCTGTGGATGAGCCCCGCCGACGGCGCCCGCCTCCTCCACGCGGCCCTGACCGCCGAGAATGTCGGCCACACCGTCGTCTACGGCTCCTCCGCCAACACACGCCTGTGGTGGGACCTGAGCACCGCGCGGGCACTCGGCTACGCGCCGCAGGACGACTCGGAGCCGTACGCCGAGAAGCTGATCGCCGAGCAGGGCGACCTCGACCCGGAGAACGTGGCCCACGCCCACCTGGGCGGCCACTTCGTGAGCGACCCGCCGATCTGGCCGTACTGAGCGCACGGAGCGCACTCCCGAGGCGGGCGGGCACCGAACGGGCCTGCCCGCCATCGCATTCGGGCAGGAACGACCGCCTCTGATGGTGCCGCGACAGCGCACCATCAGAGGCGCGGGGAACTGCGCGACCAGCCACAACGCACCGGCGGCCGCGACCCGACCGCACCGACCGGGCCAGTGGGCCCACCCCGCCCGAACGGGCAGACGCGGTCACTATCACCCCCGTAACAGACCTGGTCACCACCCCGCGCCCGCTGTAGAACTTCCCCCACAGGGCCCGAACGGGCAACGCGGCAGGAAGCGGGCGACGACATGGCCAACACCGCCGAAGACCGCCAGCGGCACATCGTGCGCGCCGCCCGCGCCACCGGCTCGGTCGACGTGACCACCCTCGCCGCCGATCTGGGCGTGGCCAAGGAGACCGTACGGCGCGATCTGCGCGCCCTGGAGGACCACGGCCTGGTCCGCCGCACCCACGGCGGCGCCTATCCCGTGGAGAGCGCCGGTTTCGAGACGACGCTCGCCTTCCGCGCCACCAGCCATGTGCCCGAGAAGCGCCGGATCGCCGCCGCGGCGGCCGAACTGCTCGGGGACGCCGAAACGGTCTTCGTCGACGAGGGATTCACCCCCCAGCTCATCGCGGAGGCGCTGCCCGGGGACCGGCCGCTGACCGTGGTCACCGCGTCCCTGCCTGTCGCGGGCGCGCTCGCGGAGGCCGAGAACACCTCGGTCCTGCTGCTCGGCGGCCGGGTCCGCCCCGGCACCCTCGCGACGGTCGACCACTGGACGACGAAGATGCTGGCCGGCTTCGTCCTCGACCTGGCCTACATCGGCGCCAACGGCATCTCCCGCGAACGCGGCCTGACCACACCCGACCCCGCCGTCAGCGAGGTCAAGGCCCAGGCGATCCGGGCCTCCCGGCGCACGGTGTTCGCGGGCGTGCACACCAAGTTCGGGGCGGTCAGCTTCTGCCGGTTCGCCGAGGTCGGCGACCTGGACACGATCGTCACGAGCACCCTGCTGCCCACGGCGGAAGCCCACCGCTACTCCCTGCGCGGCCCACAGGTCGTCCGAGTCTGAGCCCCCGACTCGCCCACCCCTCGACCCTTTCACCCCTTACCGGCACCCCCACGCCCACACGAGCCCGTTATGCCCCCATACCTCCAGGAGCGATCCATGCGAACCCCGAGCCGACGGAGGCCGCGAGCCACACTCGCCCTGGCCGCCGCAGGGACGCTGCTCTCCGGCTGCTGGGCCGGAGCGGGCGGGTCCGGTTCCGGCGGCGACGCCGTCAACGTCCTGATGGTGAACAACCCGCAGATGGTCGAGTTGCAGAAGCTCACCGCGGCCCATTTCACCAAGGAGACCGGCATCAAGGTCAACTTCACCGTTCTGCCCGAGAACGACGTCCGCGACAAGATCAGCCAGGACTTCGCCAACCAGGCGGGCCAGTACGACGTGGCGACCCTCTCCAACTACGAGATACCGATCTACGCCCGCAACGGCTGGCTGCACGAGATGGACACGTACGTCGCGAAGGACAGCGCGTACGACGAACAGGACGTCCTCACACCTATGCGCCAGTCCCTCACCGGGGATGACGGCAAGCTGTACGGCCAGCCCTTCTACGGCGAGTCGTCCTTCCTGATGTACCGCAAGGACGTGTTCGACGCGAAGGGCCTGACCATGCCCCCGCACCCCACCTGGACCCAGGTCGCCGACCTGGCGGCGAAGGCCGACGGCGCCGAGCCGGGCATGAAGGGCATCTGTCTGCGCGGTCTGCCGGGCTGGGGCGAGGTCATGGCACCCCTCACCACCGTGGTGAACACCTTCGGCGGCACCTGGTTCGACAAGAACTGGAAGGCGAGGCTCGACTCCCCCGAGTGGCAGCGGGCGGTGAACTTCTACGTCGGCCTCGTCCGCGACCACGGCGAGTCCGGCGCCCCCCAGGCCGGCTTCGCCGAGTGCCTCAACAACATGACCCAGGGCAAGGTCGCCATGTGGTACGACGCCACCTCCGCGGCCGGTTCCCTGGAGTCGGCGAACTCACCGGTCAAGGGCAGGATCGGATACGTACCGGCACCCGTCGAGAAGACGGAGTCCTCCGGCTGGCTCTACACCTGGGCCTGGGGCATCCAGAAGGCCTCCCGCAACCCCGACGACGCCTGGAGGTTCGTGTCCTGGGCGGCCGGCAAGCAGTACGAGCAACTGGTCGGCGACGAGATCGGCTGGTCCGACGTCCCGGCCGGCAAGCGCGCGTCGACGTACGAGAACCCCGCCTACCGCCAGGAGGCCGCCGCCTTCCAGGAGACGACGAAGGAGGCCATCGAGGGCGCCCGCCCCGACGACCCCGGAGTACAGCCACGGCCGGCACCCGGCATCCAGTTCGTCGGGATCCCCGAGTTCACCGATCTCGGCACCAGGGTCTCGCAGGAGATCAGCGCGGCCATCGCCGGACGCCAGTCCGTCGAGTCGGCCCTGAGGAAGTCCCAGAAGCTGGCAGAGGAGATCTCCGAGGAGTACGAGGGACGATGACCGCGACCACGACAGCCCCGACCACCGCCGCACCATCCGTACGCGCCGTGCAGCGCCCCTCGAACCGCGTGCGCGCCTGGGCCACCCGGGCACCGCTGCTCCCGGCCCTGATCTTCATGATCGCCGTGACCCAACTCCCCTTCGTGGCAACCCTGGTGATCTCGTTCTTCGACTGGAACGCGCTCTACCCGAACGCCCGCCGTTTCACGGGCTTCGCCAACTACACGGAGGTCCTGACCGACGCGGACCTGCGTCACTCCGTGTGGACGACCGTCCTGCTCACCGCGGCGGTGGTCCTGGCCAGCCTGATCCTGGGCCTGGGTCTCGCCCTCCTCCTGGACCGCGGGTTCCGCGGCAGGGGCATCGTCCGCACCCTCCTCATCGCCCCCTTCCTGGTGGTCCCGGTCGCGGCGGCCCTGCTCTGGAAGCACGTGCTCTACAACCCCGAATACGGCCTGCTGAACGGCCTGTTGCACTACGTAGGGGGCCCACAGCCCGACTGGATCTCCAACACCCCGCTGCTCGCGGTGGAGATGTCACTGGTCTGGCAGTGGACGCCGTTCATGATGCTGATCCTGCTGGCGGGACTGCAGAGCCGCGACCAGCAGCAGATCGAGGCGGCGAAGGTGGACGGCGCGAACGACTGGCAGGTCTTCCGCCACCTGACCCTCCCCCACCTGCGCCGCTACCTGGAACTGGGCGCGCTGCTGGGCTCGATCTACATCGTCCAGAACTTCGACGCGGTCTTCACGATCACGTCGGGCGGCCTCGGCACGGCGAACCTCCCCTACACCGTCTACCAGAGCTTCTACCAGGCCCACGAGAACGGCCTGGCCTCCGCCGCCGGTGTCCTGGTGGTCATCGGCTCGATCATCATCGCGACCTTCGCCCTGCGCGTGGTCTCGTCCCTGTTCCGCGAGGAGGCGTCCCGAGCATGAGCGCCACGACAGAAACGGCCGAAGCGCCGGAAGCGGCGGTCCGTGTTGTACGTCCCCGCCGCAGCCGGGGAGCGGGCCTGGGGCTGCTGGCCTGGCTGGCGGGCATCCTCTTCTTCCTCCCGATCGCGTGGATGGCCCTGACGTCCTTCCACTCGGAGGAGGACGCGGCGACCAACCCCCCGTCCTTCGGCGCCGCGCTGACCCTCGACGGCTACCGCGAGTTCTTCGGCACGGGAGGCGGCGCGAGTCCCTGGCCGTCCCTGATCAACTCGACGGTCGCGTCGGTGACATCGACACTGTGCGTCCTGCTGCTGGCGCTCCCGGCGGCGTACGCCCTGTCCATCCGCCCGGTGCGGAAGTGGACGGACGTCCTGTTCTTCTTCCTGTCGACGAAGATGCTGCCGGTGGTGGCGGGCCTGCTCCCGATCTACCTGTTCGCCAAGAACACGGACCTGCTGGACAACATCTGGCTGCTGGTCGTCCTCTACACGTCCATGAACCTGCCGATCGCGGTGTGGATGATGCAGTCCTTCCTCTCCGAGGTCCCGGTGGCGATCATCGAGGCGGCGCGGGTGGACGGGGCCCGGCTGCCCACGGTCCTCACCCGGGTGGTCGCCCCGATAGCCCTCCCCGGCATCGCCGCGACGGCCCTGATCTGCTTCATCTTCAGCTGGAACGAACTGCTGTTCGCACGAGTGCTGACGGGTGTGGTCGCGGAGACGGCTCCCGTCTTCCTGACCGGCTTCATCACCAGCCAGGGCCTGTTCCTGGCGAAGGTGTGCGCCGCGTCGCTCGTCATCTCCCTGCCGGTGCTCGCCGCGGGGTTCGCCGCCCAGGACAAACTGGTCCAGGGCCTGTCCCTGGGAGCCGTGAAGTGAAGGCAGCCGTCATCGAGTCCGCGGGCAAGGCCGTCGTCCTTGAGGTCCCGGACCCGACCCCGGGCCCCCGCGAGGTGGTCGTCGAGGTCGCGGCCTGCGGCCTGTGCGGCACCGACCTGCACATCCTCCAGGGCGAGTTCGCCCCCACACTGCCGATCGTGCCGGGACACGAGTTCGCGGGCGAGGTGGTGGGCGTGGGCACGGCGGTCACGGAACTGGCACCGGGCGACCGCGTGGCCGTGGACCCCTCCCTCTACTGCCACGAGTGCCGCTACTGCCGCACAGGCCACAACAACCTCTGCGAACGCTGGGCGGCGATCGGTGTGACGACGGCGGGCGGCGCGGCGCAGTACGCGGTGGCCCCGGCCGCGAACTGTGTACGTCTGCCGGAGCACATCCGCACCCAGGACGCGGCCCTGGTGGAGCCCCTGTCGTGCGCGGTACGCGGCTACGACGTGCTCCAGTCCCGTCTGGGCGCCCACGTCCTGATCTACGGCTCGGGAACGATGGGCCTGATGATGCTGGAGCTGGCCAAGCGGACGGGCGCGGCGAGCGTCGACGTTGTCGACATCAACGCGCAGCGCCTGTCGACGGCCCAGTTGCTGGGCGTGTCGGGCTCGGCGACGAACGCGGACGAGCTGGAGCGTCCGCAGGGCTGGGACGTGGTGGTGGACGCGACGGGCAACGCGGCGGCGATCCAGGACGGCCTGGACCGGGTGGCGAAGGCGGGCACGTTCCTCCAGTTCGGCGTGGCGGACTACGCGACCCGGGTCACGATCGACCCCTACCGCATCTACAACCAGGAGATCACCATCACCGGGTCGATGGCGGTGCTGCACAGCTTCGAACGGGCGGCGGAACTGTTCGCGGCAGGCGTCCTGGACCCCGAGGTCTTCATCAGCGACCGCCTGCCCCTGGACCAGTACCCCCGAGCCCTGGACCAGTTCGCCTCAGGCGTGGGCCGAAAGACCGTGGTGGTGCCGTAGTCCGTTTCCCACCCGCTCACCCACCCGTTCACCGCTTCTGTCCAGCGCGGGCCGAGGCATCTCCACCCACACCAGGTTTCCCACCCACTCGCCCCCACAGCTCCTTCAGAACAGGCCCAGGCATTCCCAGCCCGTCCGGCGTATGAGGACAAGGCCCCTTCAGGGCCGGCAGCGGGGGTCCGGGGGCGCGGCCCCCAGGGACGGGACGGGAAGGGGCGGCGGGGGCGAAAACCCCTGGGCGGCACCCACCCCACCCGCCTAGCATCCCCCCATGCCCCGCCCCAACGGCTTCGCCTACACCCACCACCCCGACGGCACAGTGAGGATCACACACGGCGCCCACCCCGCCACCACCCTCCGCGGCCCCAGGGCCACCGAGTTCCTGGCGGAGGTGGAATCCGGCGACCCCCAGCTGGTCATGGCCCGCTGGACCGGCAACTACAAGCGCGGCAACGAGCGGACGGCCCGTAACCACCCCAGAAACCGGCACTGAACCAATTGGCCGCAAGGTAAGGGAACGGCAAAGCGGGTCCGCTCGTTCACCGGTCATGACAGCTATGACACCCGGCTCGAACATCCCTCTTCCCGTCGCCCGAGTGACGGTGGACGTCGCTGCCCCGGTGCGGCTCGACGTATCGAGCCTGCTGCTCACCGCCGACGGCAAGGTGCGCTCCGACGACGACTTCATCTTCTACAACCAGCCGACCGGCCCCGGCGTGACATACCGCTCCGGCGGCGGCACCGCCCCCGACTCGATCACGGTCGACACCGCCGCCGTCCCCCCGGGCATCGAGAAGATCGTCGTCACGGCGAGCCCGGACGCCGCGGGCCAGTCCTTCCAGGGCATCGAGCCGACGGCCACGATCCGCAACGCGGACGACGGCTCCGTACTGGCGACGTTCACCCCGCCCCGGCTCGGCACGGAAACCGCGCTGGTGATCGTCGAGGTCTACCTCCGCAACGGCGCCTGGAAGGCCCGCGCGGTGGGCCAGGGCTACGCGAACGGCCTGGCCGGCATCGCCACGGACTTCGGCGTGAGCGTGGAGGAGCCGACACCGGCACCGGCCGCGCAGCCGGCCCCGGTCCAGCCCCCGGCACCCCCGATGGCACCGCCCGCCCCGGCCGGGTCGTTCGCCTCTCCCCCCGCCCCCGCCGCACCCCCGGCTCCCCCCGCCCCGACCCTCGGCGCCGGAAAGATCAACCTCGACAAGGGCCGCGTAAGCCTCCAGAAGAACCAGACCGTGTCCCTGGTCAAGGGCGGCCGGCCGCTGCTCTCCCAGGTCAAGATGGGCCTCGGCTGGGAGCCCGCGTACCGGGGCAAGGACATCGACCTGGACGCGTCGGTCATCGCGTACGGCCCGCAGCGCAACCACATCGACAGCTGCTACTTCGGCAAGCTCTCCATCGTGAACGGCGCGATCAAGCACTCCGGCGACAACCTCACGGGCGAGGGCGGCGGCGACGACGAGGTCATCGTGGTCGACCTGGGCCGCCTCCCCCAGGAGGTCACCGGCCTGGTCTTCACGGTCAACTCCTTCTCGGGGCAGAAGTTCACCGAGGTGGCGAAGGCGTACTGCCGTCTCCTGGACGCGGCGACGGGCGAGGAACTGGTCCGCTTCGACCTGACCAGCGCCGAACCGCAGACGGGCGTGATGATGGCGAAGATGATCAAGCAGTTCTCGGGCGAGTGGGAGATGACGGCGATCGGCGACTTCGTCAAGTCCCGCACGGTCCGGGGCATGGTGAAACCGGCAGCCCAGTCCCTGTAGCCACGCGCAACCCACCCAACCAACCACTCACCGAACGACCCACCGAAGCGGACCGTGGGGCGGCACCGCCGCCCCGTCACACCGTTCCACCGTCAAGCCGTCACCTTGGCGATGAACGCGGCGACGTTCCCCGCGGTCCGCCGGATCTTCTCCTCCAGAGTGATCGTCTCGTGGAGCCGGGCCCCGGCTCCCGCGTCCTTCCTGCCCCGCACATACAGCGAGCAGCAGAGGTCGCCGCATATGTACGCGCCCACCGAGTTGCCCTGTTTCCCCGCCTTCCCCGCCCTGGGCGCGACCATCAGGGACACGCCTCCGGTGTGGGACGTCAGGCACATCGAGCACATGCTGCGCCGCGTCTGCCCGAAGGCGGGCGCGGAAGCGCGCAGGGCGAGTCCGGTCGTACGGCCGTCCAGCACGGTGACGAGGTAGGCGCGGTCGGGGGCCTGGGGGTCCCGCCAGCCGAGGAAGTCCAGGTCGTCCCAGGGCCGGTCGGCCAGGTCCCGTGGCACGGACAGGCGCTGCGCCTCACCCTTGCTGCAGTTCACGAACGCGGCGCGGATCTCCCGCTCAGTCAGTGGCTCCATAACGGCAGGCTAATTTGCCTAAATATTTTAGGCAAACCTATATTCTCCTTAGCCGAACAGGAGGAGGGTCATGGCACGCGTAGGACTCACCGCGGAACGCCTGACCAGAGCCGGAGCGGAACTCGCCGACGAGGTCGGCTTCGACCAGGTGACCGCCTCGGAGCTGGCCCGGCGGTTCGGCGTCAAGGTCGCGAGCCTGTACTCGCACGTCAGGAACACCCAGGACCTCAGGACCAGGATCGCCCTGTTCGCCCTGGAGGAACTCGCCGACCGGGCCGCCGACGCCGTGGCCGGACGGGCCGGCAAGGACGCCCTGACCGCCTTCGCGAACGTCTACCGCGACTACGGCCGGGAACACCCCGGCCGCGCCGCCGCCACCCGGATGAGGCTCGACCCCGAGACGGCCGCGGCCGGTGCGGGCGTCCGGCACGCCCGGATGACGCGGTCCATCCTGCGCGGTTACGAGCTGACGGAGCCCGACCAGACCCACGCGGTCCGCCTTCTGGGCAGCGTCTTCCACGGGTTCACCAGCCTGGAAACGGCAGGCGGCTTCAGCCACAGCGCCCCCGACTCGGAGGAGAGCTGGACCCGGATCCTCGACGCCCTCGACGCCCTGCTGCGCAACTGGCCGACCCTTCCCACCCGTTGACCGACAGGCCGAGAACGGACCGAGGACGGACCGAGGACAGACGGAGGACACACATGCACACCGAGACCCAGTGGACGACCACGCACATCACCGCGGACCTCGTACGCGGCGCCCTGGACCTGGAGCACACCCCGCACGGCGTACTCCCCCACCGTCTGCCGGCCCGGGCCCGCGCCCAGTGCACGGACCCCCAGCTCGCCTCGGCGGAATCCCAGCCCTCGGGCGTACGGCTGGTCTTCCGCACCCGAGCGACCTCCGTCGAACTGGACACGCTGCCCACCAGGCGGGTCTACGTGGGCGCCCCACCCCGCCCCGACGGCGTGTACGACCTCCTCGTCGACGGCCGGCTGAGCGCCCAGTCCACCGTGGCCGGGGGCGGCAACACCCTGACCGTCGACATGACCGCCGGCACCGCGACGCACGAACCCGGCCCGCCCGGCACCCTCCGCTTCACCGGCCTGCCGGACCGCATGAAGCGCGTCGAGATCTGGCTGCCCCACAACGAGACCACCGAGCTCGTCGCCCTGCGCACCGACGACCCGGTCGAGCCCGTCGCCGCACGCGACGGGGGCCGGAAGGTCTGGCTGCACCACGGCAGTTCGATCAGTCACGGTTCCGACGCCGCGAGCCCCACCGCCATCTGGCCCGCGCTCGCCGCGTCCCTCGGCGGCGTGGAACTGATCAACCTGGGCCTGGCCGGCAGCGCCCTGCTCGACCCGTTCACCGCCCGGGCGATGCGCGACACCCCCGCCGATCTGATCAGCGTCAAGATCGGCATCAACCTGGTCAACACCGATCTGATGCGTCTGCGTGCCTTCGGCCCTGCGGTGCACGGCTTCCTCGACACCATCCGCGAGGGCCATCCGGCCACACCGCTCCTGCTCGTCTCACCTCTCTACTGCCCCATGCACGAGGACACGCCGGGCCCCACCGCGCTGGACCTGTCCACGATCGGCGCCGGTGAAGTGCGCTTCCAGCCCATGGGCGACCCCGCCGAGCGCGCCGCCGGCAAACTGACGCTCAACGTCATCCGGGAGGAGCTGTCCCGCATCGCGAGACAGCGGTCGGCTGACGACCCGCACCTCCACCACCTCGACGGCCGCGCGCTGTACGGGGAGTCCGACTTCGCCGAACTCCCCCTGCCCGACCAGCTCCACCCGGACGCGGCCACCCACCGCCGCATCGGCGAACGCTTCGCCGAACTCGCCTTCACGACGACGGGCCCCTTCGGAAACCAGCGCCGGAGCACAGTCCCGGCCCAGGTCGCGGACCAGGTCGCGGACTAGAACAGCGCGCTGTACGCGTTCAGCGCGGGCTGTCCGCCCAGGTGCGCGTACAGCACGGTGGAGTCGCGTCCGATCTCCCCCCGCGTCACCAGGTCGACCATCCCGGCCATCGACTTCCCCTCGTACACGGGATCGGTGACCATCCCCTCCGTACGGGCGGCGAGCCGCATCGCGTCCAGGGTGGTGTCGTCGGGGATCCCGTACGTGCCCGCATGGTAGCGCTCGTCCAGCTCGACGTCCGCCTGCGTCAACTCCCGCTTTACGCCGATGAGTTGCCCGGTGTTGTGGGCGATCCGCGCGATCTGCTCCTTGGTCCGGGCGGGCGCCGCCGACGCGTCGATGCCGAGCACACGCCGCGTACGGCCGCCCGCCTCCTCAAGCGCCGCGAACCCGGCGACCATGCCGGCCTGGGTCGACCCGGTCACCGAGCACACCACCACGGTGTCGAAGAAGACCCCCAACTCCCTTTCCTGTTCGGCGACTTCGTACGCCCAGCCGGCGAACCCGAGGCCGCCGAGCGGATGGTCGGAGGCGCCCGCCGGAATCGCGTACGGCTTGCCGCCCCCTTCCTCCACCTCCCGCAGCGCCAGTTCCCAGCTCTCCTTGAACCCGATACCGAACCCGGCGCGCACCAACCGGACATCGGCCCCGGCGAGCCGGCTGATCAGGATGTTGCCGACCTTGTCGTAGACGGAGTCGGGCCACTCCACCCAACTCTCCTGCACGAGGACGCACTTGAGCCCGGCGCGGGCCGCGCAGGCGGCGACCTGACGGGTGTGGTTGGACTGCACACCGCCGATCGAGACGAGCGTGTCGCAGCCCTGGGCGAGGGCGTCGGCAACGAGGTACTCCAGCTTGCGGGTCTTGTTGCCGCCGTAGGCGACACCGGAGTTGCAGTCCTCCCGCTTGGCCCAGAGGGCGGCACCGCCGAGATGCGCGGTGAGCCGCTCCAGCGGGTGCACGGGCGAGGGCCCGAAGAGAAGGGGGTAACGCTCGTACGAGTCAAGGGACATGGGTCCTCCGGGAGTCGGGATCAGTCGCTGTCCGCGAGCTCGGCCAGCCCACGCCAGATCTCCGCGGTGACACGGACCGCCTCGTCCACGTCTCCGGCCGCGCAGGCATCGAGGAGCCTGTCGTGCAGGCCGGCCGAACGACAGTTGCCGCCCTCGCTGAAGCGTCGTCGCTCCAGACGGCGGATGAGCGGTGTGTAGCGCGCGGCGGTCGCGGCCGCCGCGCGATTGCCGCTGACCCGGACGAGGACGTCGTGCAGCTGGTCGTCGGCGCGCAGGGCGGACTCCACGTCACCGGCACGGACGGCCGCCGCGAACCGCTCGTTGGCCGCGCGCATCGCCTCGACGTCCGCGGCGAACAGCCGGGGTACGGCGACCCGGGTGACCAGCTCGTGCATGGCCCCGACCACGGCGGCCGCGTCCCGCACGTCGGCGGCCACGACCGGCGTCACCTTGGTGTAGCTCTGCGGCTTGCTCTCCAGCAGCCCCTCGTCGACCAGCCGCGCGAACGCCTCACGCACCGGCGCCCGGGACAGCCCGAGCCGCTCGGCGAACTCGGCGTCCCGCACCACGGCACCGGGTTCGATCTCCCCGGAGACGATGGCGTCGCGGATCGCTTCGTACGCGCGATCCCTGAGCAGGGTCCGGGGGACGGGTCGCATCGCTTCCACAACTGAAATGTTAGATGTCAGAGAGGCGGGCACACAAGGGCGCTGAGCACGCGGACGAAAGTGTGGCCCGCACCGAAGTACGGGCCACACCCCACTCGTCCCACTCGCCGCGACTCGGCGCGGCCCGGCTCAGCTCAGCCGACCCACGGCCAGTCCGAGTCGTGCGCCCCTTCCAGCAGCGGAATCATCCGGAAGGCCGCGTCCGACAGCCCGCCGAACGTGTGCCGGTTCCCCGTCCCCGACGGGCCGTGGCCCGCCCGGTACCCGGCGAGGTTCCAGGTGTAGACCGGTACGTCGGCCGGCACCTGCTCGGTGGGATCGCCGTGCACGCTGTGCGCGTACTGCTCGTCCGTGACGATCAGGACCCGGTCGTGCCCTCGGTAGTGGCGCCGCACCGCCTCGGTGGTGTCGGTGCCGCCCAGGTCGCCGAAGCGGTCCAGGATCTTCAGCACCGACTCGCCCTCGCGGTACGTCACGCGCTTGCTCGACGTACCGAACTCGACGAGATCCGCGCCCGCCGCCCGCAGGGCGAGCGCCGAGCCGAAGACCGCCGCCGCGTCGGCCCGGGTGAGTTCCGAGCGTTCGGACAGCCGGGAGTAGAACATCGAGCCGGAGCGGTCGACGAGGACGAGCGTCCGCCCGCCCAACGCCGGCACATTGGCCAGCGAGTGCCCGAGCGCCTGCTCCAGCGGGTACGCCCAGCGCAGCGAGGGCGCGTGGCGGTACGCGGCGAGGTAGCGGAAGGGGAACTGCCGCGAGCGCGCGACCTCGGCCGGGTCGCTGATCTTCGCCGCGACCCGCGCCGCGACCTCGTCGCTCACGCCCGCCTCGTCGAAGTTCCGCAGGTTCCGGACGAGGGCCATCGCGCCCATGGACGGGATGACGGCCTCCCAGGCCGCCTTGTCCATCGGCCCCTGAAGCCAGCCGGCCAGCGCCTCCCAGGTCATACCCGCCTCCGCCAGCCGCTCGGCGCCGCGCGCCCCGGTCACGACCTTGCGCCGCTTCGCGGGCCGCAGCGCCATCAGGTCACGGTGTGCGGCGAGCACGGGCAGCGACTTGGGGACGACGGCCGTGTCCGGGTTGTGGCGCCGGTCCAGCGCGTACTGGAACAGGTCGCCCTGCCACGGCTTGTCCGGATCCGGCGCCGCGTGCACCAGGTTGAGGATGTCGCCGAAGCGGTAGCCCTTGGACGCGGTGTCGTACTTCAGCAGCGACTTGCCGCTGTAGAGCCGACGTACGGCGTCGGCGACACCGCGCTTGACGGGCTTGGGAATGCTGCGGCCGTACCGGGAGGTCCAGTAGGCGAGCAGTTCGCCGGGCTCGTCGGGGCGGCGCAGTACGGAGTCGACGACCTGCCGGTTGGTGGGGCCGTCGGTGACGTTCGCGTCGAGGCGGGCCTTCACGTACTCGGCGGCGCCCACGATGGCTGCCGTACGGAGGTTGCCCTCGCCGCGCAGCCAGCCGAGGAGGCCTGCCGTCCACGCCGGGTCGGTGACGGCGAGCCGGCTTACGAGCGCGGCGAACCGGTCGTCCCGGTCCTCGCCGCTCTCGTAGAAGGTCTTCTGCGCGACGAAGTTGGCGATCGACAGCAGGAACAGTTCCGAACGCTCGTCCCGCTCACGGCCTCGGCCGCCCTGGTACGTCCGGAGCACGCGCCCCGTCGAGGTGACCCGCGAAGTGGGCTGCGCCTTGGCGGCCTTGGTGTTGAATCGCGCCATGATGAATTCCCCCCCCATTCGCCAGCACTTCGTGCGTGGAACGGTTTTGGAGGGAGGCACGGCAATAGGAGGATGGCCGAGGTCGAAATCGGCGACGGTCGCTTATCAACTGGCGCGTCTTCCGTTCCGCCACACCGGCCCTGGGCCGATGACGGGATTCGAACCCGCATGAGGAGTCAACCCCACCAGTTCCCGAAGTATCCGCTGCCTGCGCACCGGGCACCCACCTGTTGCCGCGCCTCCCCGAGATCGAATAGCGCACCGGGAGGTGCATGAAGTTCCGGGTGTCCAGAGATCGAAGCCGGCGGAACCGACGTAGGTGCTCTAACCCCTGAGCTACACCGGCGCGTTGTGCCGGTGACGGGACTCGAACCCGCGGCCGCCCCATTATGAGTGGAAGTAGGTCCTGCCTTCGCACCTGGACGTTCATCACTCTAGGAGGCGTACCGCGGGCCGGGCGACCCAATTAACTATCCGCGCTTCTGCCGCTTCCAGGGTCCGGTGATCGCGAGCATGATTCCCGGAGTCTGGATGTTCGCGTACAGGGTCTTGCCGTCGGGCGAGAAGGTGACCCCCGTGAACTCACTGTATTCGGGCGCCTCTTCGGTGCCGGCGTTGAGTTCGTTGCGGGCGATCGGATACGTCCGTCCGCTGTCCGTCGCGCCGAACAGGTGCTGGACGCCTTCGCCGTCCTCGGCGATGACCAGGCCGCCGTACGGGGAGACGGTGATGTTGTCGGGGCCGTCGAAGGCGCCGTCGGCCGACGGGTCGGGGTTCACGCCCAGCAGGACCTTGAGGGTGAGCGTGCGGCGCTTGGGGTCGTAGAACCAGACCTGGCCGTCGTGCTGGACGGGACTCTCGGAGCGGGCGTAGGAGGAGACGATGTAGGCGCCGCCGTCGCCCCACCACATGCCTTCGAGCTTGCGGGCCCGGGTGATCTCCCCGGCGCCGAACTGCTTGCGCACGTCGACGGTCCTGGCGTCGCGGTCGGGCACGTCGACCCAGTCGACGCCGTACACCGTGCCGATCTTCGTGGCGCGGGAGAGGTCGTCGACGAACTGGCCCGCGGAGTCGAAGCACTTGGGCGCCTGGAGGGTGCCCGCGGTGTCGGACAGGGTGCGGAGGTTGCCGTGGCCGTGGTGGCAGTGCTGCGGCGGGGTCCAGCGGTAGAGAAGGCCGTTGGGGGACGCGGCGTCCTCGGTGAGGTAGGCGTCGCCGCGCTTGGGGTCGATGACGACGGCCTCGTGGTTGTAACGCCCGAAGAACTTGAGGGGTTTGGGGCTCCGGTTGGCACGCTTGTCGCTGGGGTCGACCTCGAAGACGTATCCGTGGTCCTTGGTCATGCCGTTGACGCCGGCGCGGTCGGAGTTCTCCTCGCAGGTGAGCCACGTACCCCAAGGGGTGCTGCCGCCCGCGCAGTTGGTGGAGGTGCCCGCGATGCCCACCCATTCGGCGACATGCCCGTCGGGACGCACCTCGACGACCGTGCAGCCGCCGGACGCGGCGGGGTCGTAGACGAGGCCCTCGGTGAGCGGCACCGGGTAGGTCCAGTCGGCGCGCGGGCCCTTCAGCTCGTGGTTGTTGACGAGGAGGGTGGTGCCGCGCGGGCCCGGGAAGGCGGCGGTACCGTCGTGGTTGGACGGGGTGATCTCGCCGGAGTCCAGCCTGGTCTTCCCGCTGTACGTGATCACGCGGTACGAGAATCCGGCGGGAAGCGCCAGCAGGCCCTTGGGGTCGGGCAGGAGCGGGCCGTAGCCGACTCCGTGGTGCAGGTCCGCCGATTCCCCGGACGCACTCCCGGTCTCCGTGGACGCGAGGGCGTTCGGCGCGGTGGCGAGGGCGCCGACGGTGCCGGCCAGCGCGACCCCGGCCGAGGTGATCGCCGACTGTCTGCCGAAGTCCCTGCGGGTGAGCGACATGGTGTCTCCTGTGACGGTGTGTGGCCTGGAGGGTGGGGGACCTCGGGTCTTCTGAGCCACCGTCCCGCCCACGCCTGAACGGGAGTTGAACACCGGACGACGTCCTGCGACCCGCTTCCGTGAATCCGCACGCCCTTGCCCGCAGGAACCATGGGGCCCTCGCACCCGAGGAATCGATCCGACGAATCTTCGTAAAGAAGGTCATCCGGTGCGGATCGTGCGTAATCCCATGATTTATGGCGCAACGCCTTGACCGCCGGTGTCCATTGCCATAGACACCCAACTACCTGAAGTACCCAGGGAGGCGAGCCGACGTGAACGCACAACAGGCGCGCAGCCTCCACGAGGGCCGGCTGATGAGCCTGCCCCAGGTGACGGGAGTCGGGACCGGGAAGGACGAGCACTCGGGCGAGGACGTCGTGATCGTCTTCGTGACCCGCAAGGTGCCCCGGGACCGGCTCAGGGACGAGGACGTGGTTCCGGACGAGCTCGACGGCGTACCCGTGCGCGTGCTCGCGATCGGCGAGGTCTCCGCACAGGAGTAGCCGCTCGGGTGCCCCGGAACCGCGCTGACCGGGGAAGAAGGTGGTCTGGCCGTGACGAGCCAGCCCGAACTGATGCGAGGGCCCACCGGCGGGCAGCTGAGCGACAGCTCACGCCGGCAGGCGTTGTCGGACTTCCTGCGGCGCGAACAGCCGCTGGCGAACGTCGTCGGCTTCGGCCACGGCGTGAAGTGGAGCGAGGGCCGGCCGACCGGCGAACCGGCCGTGCTGGTGTTCGTGACCCAGAAGGTCCCGGAGTCGATGCTGCCCGAACGGGACGTGATCCCGTACCAGATGGACGACAGCACCCCCACCGACGTGGTGGCGGTCGGCCATGTCTCGGCCCAGCGGCAGCCGGGTGTCCGGCGTGCGGAACGGCACGGGACGCAGTACAGCGCCGACGGCGGTGTGGAGGAGCAACTCGCCCGTCTGTCCCAGCCGTTGCTGGAGGAGATGGGCGGTCCGGCCGCGTTCGAGCCGCAGCTCCTGCGGCGCCGGATGCGGCCGTGCCCCTCGGGGTTCTCGGTCGGCAACGTACGGGTGACGGCGGGCACGCTCGGCAGTGTGGTGTACGACTTCCTGCCGACCGCCACGGTCGACCCGCCGGGCGCGGGTCTGGGCGTACCGTCGAAGTTCTACATCCTGTCCAACAACCACGTGCTGGCCGACTCCAACCGGGCCCAGCTGGGCAGCCCGATCGTGCAGCCGGGCGTCTTCGACGGCGGTACGGACCCGGCGGACCGGATCGCGACCCTGGAGCGGTTCATCCCGATCCAGTTCGCTCCGCAGATCCCGCTGGAGCGGCACGACAACGTGGTGGACGCGGCACTGGCCTCGGTGGACTTCCAGGACGCCACCCGCGAGCAGTACTTCAGCGGGGCGCCGCGGGCCTGGCGGCGCAGGTCCAAGGTGTCGGTCGGCGACCTGGTGAAGAAGACCGGCCGGACGACCAACATCAGCTTCGGCCGGGTCATCTCGGTCGACGCGACGATCGACGTCAACTACGGCGCCGCGGGCACGGCCCGCTTCAAGGACCAGATCCTGACGACGAACATCTCGGCGGGCGGCGACTCCGGTTCGCTGGTCACCTCGCTCGACAACGTCGCGGTGGGGCTCCTGTTCGCCGGGTCCTCGGTGGTGACGGTCGCCAACCACATCGAGAACGTCCGCGCACTGCTGCGCATCGAGATCGCCGAGCAGTTGGCCTGACGGTCACCCGAATCCGTATGGGAGAAGGAGTGTTCCCATGACCACCCAGGCACAGAAGAAGAAGGGCGCGAGCACGCCCGAGCACCGCTTCCACAACGCGCAGGGCGCCGAGGTCAAGACGCGCGACGAGGCCTTCGCCGCCGAGACGGGCGTCTCGCCGGAGGCGCTGGCCACGTCGGCGAAGCTGGAGCTGCACAACGGGGCCGCGGTCACCTGGCAGCTGGAGGTCAAGTACAACCCCAACACCTACCCGTACGTCGTCGTGGGCGGCCGGATCACCGGCACGATCTGCGGCAGCACCTGGAACATCACGGGCGGCTTCATGGGCCAGACGATCCGCCTGGACGCCACGAACGCGAGCAGCGGCGGAAGCTGCGCAGCGACGCTCACCCTGATCGGCGAGTACCAGAACCCGCCGGCGTACCGGGGGACGTACGGCTTCAACGGGGCGACGTCGTCGTTCAAGCACACGACGATCTACCACTGCTGAGCCGACCGGTTCCCGACCGCGACCCGCGTGCCACCTGCCACGCGGGTCGCGGTGTCACGCTCAACCTCCTTGCTGCGACCGCGCCTTGAACGCGGCCTTCCGCGCCTCCTTGGCCACCCGCTTGTCCGGGTGCAGCCGTCCCATCGCCTCCAGCACGTCCGGTGTCGCCGGGTGGTCCACGCGCCAGGCCGCCTCGAAGAAACCGCCGTGCTGCTGCGCCAGCCCCTCCACCAGTCCGCGCAGCTCCGCCGAGTTGCCCTCGGCCGCCAGCTGGGCGGCGACCGTGTCGATGGTCAGCCAGAACACCATCGCCTCGGACGGGGCGGGCACGTCCGGCGCGCCGTACTCGCTGAGCCAGACGCGGGCGAGGCCGCCCAGTTCGGCGTCGTCGAGGACCTCGCGCAGCGCGGGCTCGGCCTCGCCGCCGACGAGGGACAGTGCCTGCTGGCAGCGCAGCCGCCGCAGTGGCGCACCGGCGTCGCCGCCCCGGGCCGCCGCCAGCAACTCCCTTGCCGCGGCGAGGGGTTCGCGGCGCGTCAGCCACTGCTCGGTCTCGGCCCGCGCCGCCGTGGCGGGGAAGGCCGCCGTGCCGTCGAGCAGCGCGTCCGCGCCCTTGTCGGCGAGGTCTCCGACGGCGGGCGCCTCGAAGCCGGACTCCAGCAGCCGCGCCCGTACGCCGTACAGGCCGAGCGGGGTGAGCCGCACCATGCCGTAGCGGGAGACGTCGGTCTCGTCACCCGCCAGCGCGCCCTCGGCGGGGTCGTCGGTGTCCGCCATGAGCGCCTCGTCGACGGGCCGGTAGGCGACGAGCCCGACGGGTTCGAGCAGCCTGAACTGGTCGTCGAGGCGCATCATCATGTCCGAGACCTGCTCCAGGACGTCGTTCGTGGGCTCGCCCATGTCGCTCGGTACGACCATGGACGCGGCCAGCGCCGGCAGCGGTACCGGGACGTCGGCGGGGCCGCCCTCGCTGACGCTGAGCAGGTACAGGTTGGCGAGCACGGCGTCGAGGAAGTCGGCCTCCGCGTCGGGGTCCCAGTCCAGCCGGGAGAAGTCGACCTCGCCGTCCTCGCCCATGGCGTCGACAAGATCGTCGAGGTCGGGCACGCTCGCGTCGGCGAGGACGGTCTCCAGCGCCCCGAGCCACACCGCGAGCACCTCGTGCGGTGCCCCCGAGGTGAGCAGCGCCAGGTCCTCGCCCACCGTGACGGTGCCCTCGTCCTCGTCGACGACCTCGACGAGCCCTGTGTCCACGGCGACCCGCCAGGCCTCACTGGCACTGGCGAGCGCGTCCTCGACACTCACGTCACCCGCGTCGCCCGCGCCCTCGGCGCCGATCAGCCCCAGCTCGTGGGCCGCCGCCGGGAGCTGCTCCTCGACGAGTACGCCGCCGGTCTCGACGCGGGTGTCCGGTCCGGCCCAGCGGGCGAGGCGGACGGCGCGGGAGACCAGCGGGGCGGCGAGCGCGTCCCGCGCCAGCTCCGCTTCGGAGTGCAGTCGCACCGGCGGCAGGGGGGAGCTGTCTGACATCGGCTGTTTTCTCCTCAGGCGCCCGAAAGGCCGTACGGCGGCACCCGGATGAGCCCGGAGTCCGACGACGGCGTCTGACGACCGTACGACTTTGTGTTGAGGGCCGTACGACTCAGCCGCTCAGCCTAGACGGATTTGGCACCATGCCGCCCGGTTCATGTACCTGTCAGAGGCGGTAGATGGCTGAAACCTTGACAAGTGGCCTGACCAGGCAGGAGATTGACGCGCGTAGAAGTGGAGAGGACGCCGATTCACCGCATCCCCTTGCCTTCCACCGTGCTCCATCATGTTCACTGTTCTCCCAAGCCGGGCGTTCACTGCCGATCGCCTGGTGCCGAGCCCTCGGCGCGGAGCCTTCCGCACCGGGTGTTCACCGGATGTCTACGCGCGTCGCCAGCCGCCCAGCAGGTCGCGTTCCCCCCACGGCACCACCGTTACCACCTTCGTCCCGGCACCCATGTTTGTCCCCGGAGGGATTCCGTTGCCGAGCAAGTCCTCTGCGCGTCTTGCCGCGCTCACTGTCGCCGCTGTCTGTTCCACTGTCGCCACCATGGTCGTGGTGCCGTCGGCCGCACACGCCGACACCGTGCATATTCATGACATCCAGGGCACCACGCGCCTGTCCCCGCTCTCGGGCCAGAAGGTCACGGACGTGGCGGGAATCGTCACCGGTGTCCGTACCTACGGTTCGTCGCGCGGTTTCTGGCTCCAGGACACGGCCCCGGACGCCGACCCGGCCACCAGCGAGGGCGTCTTCGTCTTCACCAGCACCAAGCCGACCGTCGCCGTCGGCGACTCGGTCACCGTCACCGGCACCGTCTCGGAGTACGTGCCCGGCGGCGCCTCGACCGGCAACCAGTCGGTGACGGAGATCGTCAAGCCGACGGTCACCGTCCTCTCCAGCGGCAACGCGGTCCCGGCGCCGGTCGTCGTCGACGCCCGGTCCGTACCGGCCGCCTACACCCCGGCGGGCGACACCGCCGCGAGCGGCTCGGTGAACGCGCTGACGCTGCGGCCCAAGAAGTACGCCCTGGACTACTACGAGTCCCTTGAGGGCATGAACGTCCAGGTCAAGAACGCCCGCGTGGTCACCGCCACCGACCCGTACACCGAGCTGTGGGTCACGGTGAAGCCGGACGAGAACGACAACCGGCGCGGCGGCACGGTGTACGGCTCGTACACCTCGCAGAACACCGGCCGGCTCCAGATCCAGTCCCTGGGCGCGGTCGCCGACTTCCCGACCGCGAACGTCGGCGACAGCCTCACGGGCACCACGACCGGCCCGCTGGACTACAACCAGTTCGGTGGCTACACCCTCGTCGCCAACGAGATCGGCACCCTCAAGCAGGGCGGCCTGAAGCGCGAGACGACCCGCAAGCAGTCGCGGAACGAGCTCGCGGTGGCGACGTACAACGTCGAGAACCTCGACCCGTCGGACACCAGCTTCGCCGCGCACGCCGCCGCGATCGTGAACAACCTGCAGTCGCCCGACATCCTGTCCCTGGAGGAGATCCAGGACAACAACGGCGCGACGAAGGACGGCACGGTCGCCGCCGACCAGACCGTCAAGAAACTGATCGACGCGATCGTGGCGGCGGGCGGCCCGGCGTACGACTGGCGCTCCATCGACCCGGTGGACCTCGCGGACGGCGGCGAGCCCGGCGGCAACATCCGTCAGGTGTTCCTGTTCAACCCGGCGCGGGTCTCCTTCACCGACCGGCCGGGCGGCGACGCCACGACCGCCACCGGTGTCACCAAGGACCACGGCAAGGCGGCCCTGACCCTCTCGCCGGGCCGGATAGACCCGGCCAACGCGGCCTGGACGAACAGCCGCAAGCCGCTCGCGGGCGAGTTCGTCTTCCGCGGCAAGACCGTCATCCTGATCGCCAACCACTTCGCGTCGAAGGGCGGCGACCAGGGCCTCACCTCGCAGTTCCAGCCGCCGGCGCGCAGCTCGGAGACCCAGCGTCACCTCCAGGCGACCGCGGTGAACTCGTTCGTCAAGGACATCCTGAAGGTCCAGAAGAACGCGGACGTGATCACGCTCGGCGACATCAACGACTTCGAGTTCTCCGACACCGCCAAGCTGCTGGAAGGCGACGGCGAACTGTGGTCGGCGATCAAGTCGCTGCCCAAGAGCGAGCGTTACACCTACGACTACCAGGGCAACAGCCAGGTCCTGGACCAGATCCTGGTCAGCCCGTCGATCAGCCGCAGCTGCGACTTCGACTACGACTCCGTGCACATCAACTCGGAGTTCAACGACCAGATCAGCGACCACGACCCGCAGGTGCTGCGGTTCCAGCCGTGACCGCCGACCGGTCCCGGTAGGTCCCAGCAGTCCCAGCAGTCCCAGTAATCGCAGCAGTAGCAGTCGTCGTACGGCCGCTCAGGACTGGCTGAACACGCCGTTCAGCCAGTCCTGCCAGGCGGTCTCGCACTCCTTGATGTCGGTGTCCGGCGTGAAGTCGTGCAGGGAGATGCCCACCGGGTAACCCCAGTGGTTCCGCCCGAAGAAGCGGGTGAGGCCCCGGTCCGTGCGCAGCCCGATGAAGTACGGGTTGCGGAAGTCGACCACGGCCTCGAACTCGTCGGGTCCCCGGACCGTCACCCGCGTACCGACGGGCACGTCCTCCCCGACCCCGAGCGCCCGCCCGACGACGGCGAGGGCGTCGGCGGCCTTGGACGCCTCGGGCCCGTCGAAGGTGGCGAACGCGGCCGGGCGGGGCGCGAAATGGGTCAGGTACTCGCGCAGGGTGTGCAGGTAGAAGTCGGTGTGCCGGGCGGCGCCGTCGTACTGGTTGTCCCAGTCGTCGACGAAGATCCCGCTGTGCACGTAACGCACCCAGGCCCGGCGGCCCTCGTCGCGCGGTTCGACGGTGTAGTCGAGCTGGTTGAGGGTCTGCTCGGAGATGCCCTCGACGTCCTCGACGCGGTTGGTGTAGCGGTGCGGCGGGTCCCAGGCGACGACCCTGGAACCGAAGGGCCCCTTGCCGCCGACCCGTGGCTCCGGCGGCTCCATCGGCCACAGATACCCTCCGGTCCTGGTGGTGACCGCCTCCCACACCTCCTCCGGACTGGCGTCGACCTCGAACTCGCGCGCGATCTCGAACTCCTTGGAGACTTCCTTGGACATGGCGCTCACTCCTGGATTTCCGCGGTGCCTGTGATGTGTGTGGTGCCGGTGAGGTCTGCCGTGCCGGTGACGTCCGCGGGCCCCGTCGTGCCTGACGTCGGTTCACCGGGCCGGGGCTTGACCGTCGGGTGCACGGCCACGACGATCCGGTGATCGCGCCCGCCCTCGGCACCGGGCGAGTCGTACTTGCGCAGCAACGCGCTGACGCCCGCCGTCAACTCCTCGATGAACGCGGCCCGGTCGCCGGCGGAGGCGAACCGCACCTCGCCGTCGAGCGCATAGGTGGCGAGCCTCTTACGGGCCCGGTCGGCGCCGGTGATCAGCGTGCCGACGTCCCGCACCAGCCGCGCCCCGACCGCCAGCAGCCAGCGCGCGGAGAGCTGGTCCCGGAAGCGGTCGGGATCGGGCTGTACGGCGGCCAGAGCGAGCGGCGAGATGACGTACGACGCGGCGGTCGCCCGCATCAGCCGCTCGGTGACGTTGCCCTTGCGGCGCTCCCCGGCCAGCTCGACCAGACCGTGCCGCTCCAGCGCCTTGAGGTGGTAGTTCACCTTCTGCCGGGGCAGTCCGACCTTGCCGGCCAGCATGGCGGCCGACGCGGGTCCGGCGGCCAGCTCGGCGAGCAGCCGGCCCCTTATGGGGTCCAGCGAGACGGCGGCAGCCGCCGGGTCCTCGATCACGGTGACGTCCAGCATGGCTCCACCGTCCCACCGAACACTTTTTTTGTCCAGGGGAGAAAAGTCTTCGGTGAGACCTCGGCGAAGCCGGTCGGATCACTCGGGGACGAGCCCGAGGACGTACGAGTACCGGCTGCCGCTGATCGACTTGACCGCGGGACACGTCCGTACGCGCTCCCACCGGGCGCCGGCCGCCTCGGCACCCTCCCCCGGCTCGGCGACGGCCGCGCCGTAGGACTCCGGGCTCTCCCACTCGGCGTAGTTCAGGACGTGGGTGCCGTCCTGGCTGAGATGGAAGTGCGCGGAGACGAGGCCGCGGTCCCTCTCCGGCGACTCGGCGAGGGCGCCGAGCACCAGGTCGACCCATTCGCGCCGCCGCTCCGCGGTCCCCTCCTCGAAGTCGATCCGGACGGTCACGACGAGCCCGGGAACGCGCGTGTCCCCGGCGGCCCGCTCCTGGCTGCGGTACCGCCGGTACCGGTCGAGGGCGACCCGCTCGATCCCCGGTACGGCGGTGTCGATCTCGTCGACGCGCGCCTGCCGCTGGGTCTTGACGAAGGCCTCGTGGTCCTGCTCCCGGGCCCACTGGGAGTGATGGAGCAGAGTGGTCCCGTCATGACCGGCGTAGACGAAGTAGCCGAGCCCTCCCCCCACCGGCCAGCCCTGACGCACCCAGGTCGCGGCGATGGCGTCGACCGTCTCCCGCTGCCGCTCGGGCGTGCCGACCCGCCAGGTGCCGAAGAAGGGCGCCTCGACGTCGGGGCGGGTGAGGTCGGGGTGTGCGTCGGTACGACGGGCCATGACGGCCTCCACTGGTCGGCATCGATGGGTCCGCCGACCAGCCTCCGACCTCGACCGCGGTTGAGGTCAAGCCCTGCTGGACATCAACTCCCCTGCCCTTTGGGCCCGTTGCCGGGTCCCCGCTCGTCCAGTCGCGCCAACTGGCCCTGGAACCAGTCGAGCCGGGCCTGCAACAGCGCGGCCTCGGCGACGAGTTCGGGCACCCCCAGGCCCTCGGCCACACCCGGTCGGCCGACGACCGCGGTGACGGCGCCGCTCCCCGCCACGACCCGCAGACCGCCGCCGGCCAGCCGCGCGAACCCCGCGAGCGACACGGACGTACGCCCCCTCGCGCAGCCCGCGCACGCGGCGGCCAGGCCGCGCCACCCGGGTCTTCCCCAGCCGGCGTCGGCGAGCACAGCGGCGACCGCACCGCAGGCGCAGGGTCCGACGGTCGCGACGCGCACCCGCTGGCGGGCGTAGCGGAAGCCGAGTTCGAAGCGGATGTAGGCACCGAGGACGGTGACGTCGAGCAGGACGGCCGTCCGGTGCTCGGCGGTGCACAGCAGCCCTTCGGCCGTCGCCCGGTCGTGCACGCAGTGGAAGCCGCAGTCGCAGCGGCGGTGCGGTGCGCGGTGCCGCAGGCCGTAGACACAGGACGCGTCGGCGAGAACCCCGTACGGCAGCGCACCGCCGAGCGACACTCCGGTGAACCCGGCCCGGGTGCCGTCCTGGGACAGCACCGGGTGGGCGATCTTGTATCCGGTCGGCGGCTCCGCCGGACGTTCCTCGGGGAGCCGCAGCCTCATCGTGCGACCGGAGCCTCTTCGGCGGTTGCCTCCGACTCGTCCATTTCTTCCGGAAGCAGGAGTTCCTCCTCCTGCCCGGGGGCCTGTTCCTCCGCGACACCGGTGGCGAGTGCCTTACCGAGCCTCATGACGCCTCCCATGACCTGCTGTTCGGTGACCGTCCCGACCATGGTGACCCATGGAGGCCCGAGTTGGCACCAGCGCCTCCCACCGCCGAATTTCCGAACCTGGAAGCATCGCTTATGAATACCCTGCAAAAGAATTAAGTGGAGCTTCACGGAAGGCTTGTCGAGACTGCTCGTATGACAACACCACCCGTGCCGTCCCCTCCCCCCTTCGGCCGCGCCCTGTGCGCGATGGTCACGCCCTTCACCGGCGAGGGCGCCCTGGACCTCGACGGCGCCCAGCGGCTCGCCGACCGGCTGGTGGCCGGGGGCTGCGACGGCCTCGTCCTCTCCGGCACGACGGGCGAGTCCCCGACCACATCGGACGCGGAGAAGTCGGCGCTGGTACGGGCGGTGCGGGAGGCGGTCGGTGCGCGCGCGTCGATCGTGGCGGGCATCGGCACCGCGGACACCCTGCACTCCGCCGAGCTGGCCCGGGCTGCCGAAAAGGCGGGCGCGGACGCCCTGCTGGCGGTCGCCCCCTACTACAGCCGCCCTCCGCAGGACGCGATCGAGGCCCACTTCCGCGAACTGGCGGACGCCTCCGCCCTCCCCCTGGCCCTGTACGACATCCCGGGCCGCACCGGTGTCCGTATCGAGCCGGAGACGATGATCCGCCTCTCCGGCCACCCGAGGATCGTCGCCGTGAAGGACTGCGCGTACGACCTGATGGGCACCCAGAAGGTCCTGTCCCGGACCGGCCTGGCGTTCTACACGGGCTGCGACGAATACGTGCTGGCACTGTACGCGCTGGGTGGCGCCGGCTACATCAGCACCGTGGCCAACGCGGTCCCCCGGCACTTCCGGTCCGTCATCGACGCGTTCGGCGCGGGCGGGACCACCGAGGCCGCCCGCCTCCAGCAACAGGCGCTTCCGCTCATCGAGTTGATGATGGCGTCCGGACTGCCGGGCGCGGTCACGGCCAAGGCCCTGCTCGGCGCGCTGGGCCTGCCCTCGGGCCCGGTGCGGGCACCGCTGCGACCGGCCGACCGGGCGGCAACGGACGAACTACTGGCGGCGTACGAGGAGTTGACCGCGTAGCCACCCCGCCGGAGGCCGACGGCCCGGGGACCGGAAACCCGGGAAGGGCCGGGAACCGTACCGTCGCGTCGGCGCGCGATACGACTCACGACCCTTCCAGAACCGCTCCCGCCGGAACCCGCGGACCGCGGCCGGGGTAGGCGGCGTACGTCAGTTGTGGCTGTGCAGGACCTCGTTCAGGCCGCCCCAGACCGCGTTGTTCGGACGGGCCTCGACCCTGCCCGTGACGGAGTTGCGGCGGAAGAGGATGTGGGAGGCGCCGGAGAGTTCACGGGCCTTGACGATCTGTCCGTCGGGCATGGTGACGAGGGTGCCGGCGGTGACGTACAGCCCGGCCTCGACCACGCACTCGTCGCCGAGCGCGATTCCCACGCCGGCCTCGGCGCCCACCAGGCAGCGCTCGCCGATGGTGATACGGACCTGGCCGCCACCGGACAGCGTGCCCATCGTCGAGGCACCGCCGCCGATGTCGGAACCGTCGCCGACCACGACTCCGGCGGAGACGCGGCCCTCGACCATCGACGTACCGAGCGTGCCCGCGTTGAAGTTGACGAAGCCCTCGTGCATGACGGTCGTGCCCTCGGCGAGGTGCGCGCCGAGGCGCACCCGGTCGGCGTCGGCGATGCGGACGCCCTTGGGAGCCACGTAGTCGGTCATGCGGGGGAACTTGTCGATGGACGTGACCTGGAGGTGCAGGCCCTCGGCGCGGGCGTTGAGCCGCACCTTCTCGACGTCGTCCACCGCGACCGGGCCGAGCGAGGTCCAGGCGACGTTGGCGAGGTGGGCGAACATGCCGTCCAGGGACTGCCCGTGCGGCTTCACGAGCCGGTGCGAGAGCAGGTGGAGGCGGAGGTAGACGTCGTGCGCGTCGAGCGGCTTGTCGTCGAGGGAGGCGATGACCGTACGGACGGCGACCACCTCGACGCCCCGGCGCGCGTCCGGTCCGACCGCTTTCGCCGCACCCTCGCCGAGCGCCTCGACGGCCCGCTCGACGGACAGCCGCTCGGTACCGGCGGGGCCGGGCTCGGCGGACAGTTCGGGGGCGGGGAACCAGGTGTCGAGAACGGTGCCGTCGGCGGCGACGGTGGCAAGCCCGGCGGCCACGGCGCCGGTGGTGCGGGAAGCAGTCGTGTCGGTCATGGAGAAAACCTAACTTGCCCGAGCCCGCAGGGGCGAACCAGCACGGAACGGATCTCAAGGGCCGGTCACAGTCCCCCGGCAGGCATCATCCAGCCCCTCCGGCGTTCCAGGAGCGGGCGTTCGGGGGCGGACCCCCGAGGAGGGGACGGGCACGGGCGGCGGGGACGGAAACCCTCCCGCGTCAGACCCGCAGCACCCTCCCGAACACCTCCCGGGCGAACCCCTCGTCGTAGACACCGCCCGTGAGCAGCACCTGGAGACAGATCCCGTCCATCACCGCCACCAGCGCCCGCGCGGTGACCGCGTCCGTCCGCCCGCCCAGCAACTCGGCGACCCCCTCGGCCCATTCGGCGGCAACGGACCGCAGCGCCGGCCGCCGGAGCGCCGCCAGATACAGCTCGCACTCCAGCTCGACCCCCGCCCGGTCCCCCGACAGCCACTCCCCCAGCAGCCCGGCAAGCTCCCCCGCCAGATCGGCCCGGTCGTCCCGCAGCCCGCCCCGCGCGGCCACCACCTTCGCGAAGCCCTCGTTCGCCTGCCTGAGCGCGGCGACGAGCAGTTCGTCGAGGGTGCTGAAGTGATACGTCGTGGACCCCAGCGGCACATCCGCCTCCGCCGCCACCGACCGATGGCTCAGTCCGGCGATGCCCTTCTCCCCCACCACCCGGATCGCCGCGTCGATGATCCGCTGGCGCCGCTCGGGGTCGTACCGCCGCACCATCAGTGCGCACCACCCATGTTGAGCACGACGACCCCGCCGATGATGAGCACGATTCCCGCGACCTTCGTCACACTCATGCCCTCCCCGAGGAACACCGCCCCGATCGTCGCGACAGCCGCCGTCCCGATCCCCGACCAGATCGCGTACGCCGTTCCGACGGAGACGGTCTTCAGCGTCTGTGCGAGCAGCACGAAAGCGACGGCATACCCCAGGCCGGTCAGCACGGAGGGCCACAACCTGCTGAAACCGTCGCTGTACTTCATGGCGGTCGTGGCACCCACCTCGGCGGCGATGGCTCCGACCAGCAACACATATCCCATGTGTACGAGTGTACGCATCGATGCGTACGTCCGTACACAGCAACTGCCCAAACCCACCCTCACTCCGCACCTCGCCACCAACTCCCCCGGCCCCCGGTCTCATTGAGGAAACAACCCTTCTCACGGCACTGGACGTCACCTAGCCTCGCGTCCATTACTGTTTCAACCACTCGTTCACACGTTCGCCACAGGCGACGCCGGAGGAACAGCGCATGGCAGAAGAAAAGCCCCGGCTCATCCCGACTCAACCGTGGGAGAACGGCTGGGCCCCGGACACCTCGCGTGTGCCCGGGACGCGACGGCTCTGGATGGCGGGCACCCTGGCCCTGTCGGTCGTGGCCGCCTGTGTGACCGCGATCATCGTCACGGACCAGCAGGCCGAGGAACCGGTGCCCGTGGCGAAGGCCCCCGTGCCCTCGCCCGGTTCGACGTACCCCGGTCTCCTCACCTTCGCCTCCCCGTCGGCGTCCGAGGACACACCGCCGAACGGAAAGAGCGGCCTGTCGTCGGCCCAGCCGACCACATCGGCCTCGCCGTCCGCCGCGGCCCCCGCGCCGGACGTCAAGGGCTCCGCCTCCGCGCCCGCCAAGGAGACTCCCGCGAAGCCCGCCACCTCCCCGTCCCCCGGCAAGTCCTCCGCCGCTCCTGGTGGACAGTCGGGGTCGCACATCTGGAAGTCCGTCGAGGCGGCCAGCTACCCCGGCCGCTACTGGCACGTGTCAGACGGCCTGGTGAAGCTCGACCAGGTCCGCGGCTCGGAATCCCGCGAGGACTCCACCTTCGACGCCGTCAAGGGGCTGTCCAACAGCTCCTGCTACTCGTTCAAGACGCACGACGGCAAGTACCTGCGCCACCGCAACTTCATCCTGCGCGCCGAAGGCAACGACGGCTCCGCGCTGTTCAAGCAGGACGCCACCTTCTGCGCCGCGTACGCGGGGTATTCGGACGCGGTGCTGTTCCAGTCCGTGAACTACCCCAACTACGCGCTGCGCCAGAAGGACTTCCAGATACGTCTGGACCCGTGGGGCTACAACACCACGAACCGCCAGGACTTCGCCTTCCGCGTCGTGAACCCGCTGGCCTGAGACACGACGAAAGCGGCGGCACCCGAGAGGGTGCCGCCGCTTTCGTACGCGGTGCGGGAGAGGACCGAACCTCAGACGTTGAACCCGAGCGCCCGGAGCTGGTCCCGCCCGTCGTCGGTGATCTTGTCCGGGCCCCACGGCGGCATCCACACCCAGTTGATGCGCAGTTCGTTGACGATGCCGTCCGTGGCGGACTTGGCCTGGTCCTCGATGACGTCCGTGAGCGGGCAGGCCGCCGACGTCAGGGTCATGTCGATCGTCGCGATGTTCGCGTCGTCGATGTGGATGCCGTAGATCAGACCCAGATTGACGACGTCGATGCCCAGTTCGGGGTCGACGACGTCGTACAGCGCCTCGCGGACCTCGTCCTCCGAGGCCGGCTTCATCTCGATGGTCTCGCTCATGCCGTCTTCCTTTCGGCGGCGTCCGAGCCCAGGGCCTGGGCCGTCGCGTCCTTCCACGCCATCCAGCTGAGCAGCGCGCACTTCACCCGGGCGGGGTACTTGGAGACACCGGCGAACGCGACAGCGTCCTCCAGCACCTCCTCCATCGCGTCGTCCGGTTCGAGCCGGCCCTTGGACTGCATCAGTTCCAGGAAGGTCTCCTGGATCTTCTGCGCCTCGGACAGTTCCTTGCCGACCAGGAGCTCGTTCAGCACGGAGGCCGACGCCTGGCTGATCGAGCACCCCTGGCCCTCGTACGAGACATCACTGATCGTCGCGCCGTCGTACTTCACGCGCAGGGTGATCTCGTCGCCGCACGTCGGGTTGACGTGGTGCACCTCGGCGTCGCCATCCCGGAGACCGCGCCCGTGCGGGTGCTTGTAGTGGTCCAGGATGACTTCCTGGTACATCGAATCAAGCTTCACGACTCAGCCAGCTCCTCAGCCGAAGAAGTTCCGTACGTGCTCCAGCCCGTCGATCAGCGCATCGATCTCGGTCGGCGTGGAGTACAGATAGAACGACGCTCGCGTGGTCGCAGGAATTCCGTAGCGCAGGCAGACCGGCCGGGCACAGTGGTGACCGACACGGACCGCGATGCCCTGCTCGTCGAGGACCTGGCCCACGTCGTGCGGGTGGATGTCACCGAGCGTGAAGGAGATCGCCGCGCCCCGGTCCTCGGCCGTGGTCGGGCCGATGATCCGCAGGTCGGGGACCTCGCCGAGCCGCTTCACCGCGTACTCGGTGAGCGCGTGCTCATGGGCGAGGATCTTGTCCATGCCGATCGCGGAGAGATAGTCGATCGCCGCACCGAGACCGACCGCCTGGGCGATCGGCGGAGTGCCCGCCTCGAACTTGTGCGGGGCGGGAGCGTAGGTCGACGAGTGCATCGACACGGTCTCGATCATCTCGCCGCCGCCCAGGAACGGCGGGAGGTCCTCCAGCAGCTCCTGGCGGCCCCACAGCACCCCGATGCCCGTCGGGCCGCACATCTTGTGGCCGGTGAAGGCGACGAAGTCGGCCTGGAGGGCCTGGACGTCCAAGGGCATGTGCGGGGCGGCCTGCGAGGCGTCGATCAGGACCAGGGCCCCGACCTCCTGAGCGCGGCGCACGATCTTCTCGACCGGGTTGACCGTGCCCAGGATGTTGGAGACCAGCACGAAGGAGACGATCTTGGTCTTCTCGGTGATGACCTCGTCTATGTTCGAGAGGTCGAGGCGCCCGTCGTCGGTCAGGCCGAACCACTTCAGCTTCGCGCCCGTGCGCTGCGCGAGCAGCTGCCACGGCACGATGTTGGAGTGGTGCTCCATCTCCGTGATGACGATCTCGGTCTCGTGGTCGACCCGGTAGGGCTCGTCGGCCCAGCCCAGCATGTTGGCCACGAGGTTGAGCGACTCGGAGGCGTTCTTCGTGAAGATCACCTCGTCGCGGCTGGGCGCGTTGATGAACGCGGCGACCTTGTCGCGCGCGCCCTCGTACAGCGCCGTGGCCTCCTCCGCGAGCACATGGATGCCACGGTGCACGTTGGCGTTGTGCTGCTCGTAGTACTCGGAGAGAGTGTCGATCACCTGGCGGGGCGTCTGCGAGGTCGCCGCGTTGTCCAGGTAAACGAGCTTCTTGCCGTCGTGGATCACCCGGTCGAGGATCGGGAAGTCCTTACGGATCGCCTCGGTGTCGAGGAGGCCCGGCAACTGTGTCACGCGGATGCGCCACCCTTCACGTCGTACGACTCGTAGCCCTCGTTCTCCAGCTTGTCGGCGAGCTCGGGGCCACCCGACTCGACGATCCGGCCGCCGGAGAAGACGTGCACGTGGTCGGGCTTGATGTAGCGCAGGATGCGCGTGTAGTGCGTGATCAGCAGAGTGCCGACCTCGCCGCTCTCGCGGACGCGGTTGACGCCCTCGGAGACGATGCGCAGGGCGTCGACGTCCAGACCGGAGTCCGTCTCGTCGAGGACCGCGATCTTCGGCTTGAGGAGCTCCAGCTGGAGGATCTCGTGGCGCTTCTTCTCACCGCCGGAGAAGCCCTCGTTGACGTTGCGCTCGGCGAAGGAGGGGTCCATGTTGAGACGCTGCATGGCCTCCTTGACCTCCTTCACCCACAGGCGCAGCTTCGGCGCCTCACCGCGGATGGCGGTGGCGGACGTACGAAGGAAGTTGGAGACGGAGACACCGGGGATCTCGACCGGGTACTGCATCGCCAGGAACAGGCCCGCGCGGGCGCGCTCGTCGACGGACATCTCCAGGACGTCCTCGCCGTCGAGGGTGACGGTGCCGCCGGTGATCGTGTACTTCGGGTGACCGGCGAGCGAGTAGGCGAGGGTCGACTTGCCGGAGCCGTTGGGGCCCATGATGGCGTGGGTCTCGCCCTGCTTCACGGTGAGGTCGACGCCCTTGAGGATCTCCTTCGTGGCGTTGTCGGCCTCGACGGTGACGTGCAGGTCGTGGATTTCAAGCGTTGCCATGGGTTCCTCAGGACTCCTGGGTGAGGGAGACGAGCACGTCGTCCCCTTCGATCTTTACGGGGTATACGGGGACGGGGCGCGTCGCGGGAAGGCCGGACGGCTTGCCGGTGCGGAGGTCGAAGCTGGAGCCGTGCAGCCAGCACTCGATCTGACAGTCCTCCACCTCGCCCTCGGAGAGCGAGACGTTCGCGTGCGAGCAGATGTCGTGGATCGCGAACACCTCGCCCTCGGTACGGACGACCGAGACCGGCGTGCCGTCGAGTTCCACCCGCTTCGGGGTGTCCTCCTCCAGCTCGCTCAGCCCACAGGCCCGCACAAAGGTGGTGGACATCAGACCGACGCCTCCAGCTCCTCGTCGATCTTCGTGAGAAGGCGCTGCTCGATGTCGTCGACGCCGATCTGCTGGACCAGCTCGGCGAAGAAGCCCCGGACGACCAGCCGACGGGCCTCGTCGGCCGGGATGCCGCGGGCCATCAGGTAGAACAGCTGCTCGTCGTCGAACCGCCCGGTGGCACTCGCGTGCCCGGCGCCGACGATCTCACCGGTCTCGATCTCGAGGTTCGGTACGGAGTCCACGCGGGCGCCGTCCGTGAGAACCAGGTTGCGGTTCAGCTCGTAGGTGTCGGTGCCCTCGGCCTTGGCCTCGATGAGCACGTCGCCGATCCACACGGCGTGGGCGCCCTCGCCCTGGAGCGCGCCCTTGTAGGCGACGTTCGACTTGCAGTGCGGGGTGTTGTGGTCGACCAGGAGACGGTGCTCCTGGTGCTGGCCGGCGTCCGTGAAGTACAGGCCGAACAGCTCGGCCTCGCCGCCGGGGCCGGCGTAGGAGACGCGCGGGTGGAGGCGTACGAGGTCGCCGCCGAAGGTGACCACGAAGGACTTGAAGGTGGCGTCGCGGCCGATCAGCGCGCTGTGCTGGGCGACGTGCACGGCCTTGTCGTCCCAGTCCTGGATGGAGACGACGGTGAGCTTGGCGCCGTCGCCGAGGACGTACTCGACGTTGGCGGCGATCACGGCGTCACCGGTGTGGTCGATGATCACGACGGCTTCGGCGAAGGCGCCCAGCTCGATGAGCTGGTGGCCGTAGCGCACCCCGCCCTCGCCGTGCACGGCGACGCGGATCGGCTCGGCGAGGACCATCTCCTTGGGGACGGTGATCACACCGGCCGCCTCGAAGGAGCTGTACGCCTGGGCGGCGACGCGGTCCACGGGGGTGCCGGCCCGCCCGAGGCGCGCGTCGTCACGGCCGACGGCCTCGACGGTGACGCCCTCGGGTGCCTGGACGTCCACCTTCACGCCGGTGCCGGTGGCGACGGCGGTGCCGTCGTGCAGCCCGCGCAGGCGCTCCAGCGGGGTGAACCGCCACTCCTCCTCGCGGCCGTGGGGGACGGGGAAGTCCGCCACATCGAAGGAGGGGGG
Organism: Streptomyces sp. NBC_01451; assembly: GCF_036227485.1. Lineage (NCBI taxonomy): Bacteria > Bacillati > Actinomycetota > Actinomycetes > Kitasatosporales > Streptomycetaceae > Streptomyces > Streptomyces sp. NBC_01451. The sequence goes on along the minus strand of NZ_CP109479.1, from coordinate 7,558,014 downwards.
CGCGCTCATGCGCGTGGCAACGGTCGACTCGGCCGCGACCGCGATCGAGCCGGCGGTGGTGGACCCCACCGGAATGTTCTGAACCTCAGCCATGGCTGTCGGTCTGCTCGCTTTCCTGCGTAAGTGGCTTGATGGGGAGGACGGTCGGCCCGTCAGCCGACGGAGCCTTCCATCTGGAGCTCGATCAGCCGGTTGAGTTCCAGCGCGTACTCCATGGGCAGTTCCTTGGCGATCGGCTCGACGAAGCCGCGCACGATCATCGCCATCGCCTCGAACTCGGACATACCGCGGCTCATCAGGTAGAAGAGCTGGTCGTCGGAGACCTTGGAGACGGTCGCCTCGTGGCCCATGGACACGTCGTCCTCGCGCACGTCGACGTACGGGTACGTGTCGGAGCGGGAGATGGTGTCCACCAGCAGCGCGTCGCACAGCACGTTGGACTTGGAGCCGTGGGCGCCCTCGCCGATCTCGACGAGACCGCGGTAGGACGTACGGCCGCCACCGCGCGCAACGGACTTCGACACGATGTTCGACGAGGTGTTCGGCGCCATGTGGACCATCTTGGAGCCGGCGTCCTGGTGCTGGCCCTCGCCCGCGAAGGCGATGGAGAGGGTCTCGCCCTTGGCGTGCTCGCCCATCAGGTAGACGGCCGGGTACTTCATCGTCACCTTGGAGCCGATGTTGCCGTCGATCCACTCCATGGTCGCGCCCTCGTACGCCACGGCGCGCTTGGTGACCAGGTTGTAGACGTTGTTCGACCAGTTCTGGATGGTCGTGTAGCGGCAGCGGGCGTTCTTCTTGACGATGATCTCGACGACCGCGCTGTGCAGGGAGTCCGACTTGTAGATCGGCGCCGTACAGCCCTCGACGTAGTGCACGTAGGCACCCTCGTCGACGATGATCAGGGTCCGCTCGAACTGGCCCATGTTCTCCGTGTTGATACGGAAGTAGGCCTGGAGCGGGATCTCGACCTGCACGCCCTTGGGCACGTAGATGAAGGAGCCGCCGGACCACACCGCGGAGTTCAGCGACGCGAACTTGTTGTCGCCGACCGGGATGACGGTCCCGAAGTACTCCTTGAAGAGCTCCGGGTGCTGCTTCAGCGCGGTGTCGGTGTCGAGGAAGATGACGCCCTGCTCCTCCAGGTCCTCACGGATCTGGTGGTAGACGACCTCGGACTCGTACTGGGCCGCGACACCGGCGACGAGGCGCTGCTTCTCCGCCTCGGGGATGCCGAGCCTGTCGTACGTGTTCTTGATGTCCTCGGGCAGGTCCTCCCAGGACTCCGCCTGCTTCTCCGTGGAGCGCACGAAGTACTTGATGTTGTCGAAGTCGATCCCCGACAGGTCCGAGCCCCAGTTCGGCATGGGCTTCTTGTCGAAGAGGCGCAGGCCCTTGAGACGCAGCTTGGTCATCCACTCCGGCTCGGACTTCTTCGCCGAGATGTCGCGGACGACGTCCTCGTTGATGCCGCGCTTGGCGGAGGCACCGGCCACGTCGGAGTCGGCCCAGCCGTATTCGTACGTGCCCAGACCCTCGAGCTCGGGGTGGGCAGTCTCCTCGATGGGGAGCGTCATGCTGGGTTCCTCCCGGCGGTACGTGCAGATGCTTTATGGGTGGTGGTGGACAACTGTGGAGCAGGTGGAACAGGTGGGGCCGAGGCCTGCGAGGCCTTGGGGATGAATGTCGTGCACACACCGTCGCCGTGGGCGATGGTCGCGAGCCGCTGGACATGCGTGCCGAGCAGCTGGGAGAAGATCTCGGTCTCCGCCTCACAGAGCTGCGGGAACTTTTCCGCGACGTGGACCACCGGGCAGTGGTGCTGGCAGAGCTGCTCTCCGACCGGTGCGCTGCGCGCCGTAGCAGCGTACCCGTCCGCGCTCAGGGCCTTGGCCAGGGCTTCGGCGCGCTTTTCGGGGCCGACGGCCTCGACGGCCCCGCGGTAGCCCGCGGCCTGCTCGGCGAACCGGTCACGCGCGAAGGCGAGCACCGCGTCGTCGCCGCCCTCACGGGCGGCGATCCAGCTCAGCGCGTCCATGGCGAGCTTGTCGTACGACTGGTCGAAGGCGTCACGTCCGCAGTCGGTGAGCGCGAACGCCTTGGCGGGCCGGCCACGGGTACGCGCCCCGTAGACCCGCTGCTCGCGCGGTTGCACGACATCGTCGGCGACCAGCGCGTCCAGGTGACGCCGTACGGCCGCATGGGTCAGGCCCAGGCGCCCGGCGAGCTCGGCGACGGTCGACGGACCGTGGTCCAGGATGGACCGCGCGACCCGGTTGCGCGTCGAGCGCTCACCGGTCGCGAGTTCCTCCTGGGGGGCGCCCGTGGGGGCCTCCCGATCCTCGCCGACGTATTTCACAACACCATTGTTGCGTAATTCGCCAGAGCAGGGCAAGCCGCCCCCGGGCCACTCGACGGTGCCCTGCATCACTTAGGCTCACCTAACCTGACCTGCGGAAACGATCTTTGATCGATCAGAGACCGCCCCGGACCAGCACGGGAGCACACCCGGAGCCGGGCCCCGCGGGCGCCTGATCCGGCCCCCGCGCACCTGGGCCGGCCCTTCCGTACCTAGACTCTGGAACCATGCGAAGCGAGCCCGTGGTCCAGGTCCAGGCCCTGGTGAAGCGGTACGGCACGAAGACCGCGGTGGACGGCCTCGACCTGGTGGCCCTGGCGGGCATCACCGCCGTACTCGGCCCGAACGGCGCGGGCAAGACGACCACCGTCGAGACCTGCGAGGGATACCGCAGACCGGACTCCGGGACGGTGCGTGTCCTGGGCCTCGACCCCGTACGGGAAGCCGCCGCCCTGCGTCCCCGGGTCGGCGTGATGCTCCAGTCCGGGGGCGTCTACCCGAGTGCCCGCTCCGACGAGATGCTCCGCCACATGGCCAAGCTGCACGCGCACCCGCTCGACGTGGACACGCTCATCGAACGCCTCGGCCTCGGCAGCTGCGGCCGGACGGCCTACCGGCGCCTCTCCGGGGGCCAGCAGCAGCGCCTGGCGCTCGCGATGGCCGTCGTCGGCCGCCCGGAGCTGGTCTTCCTCGACGAACCGACCGCCGGCCTCGATCCCCAGGCGCGCCGCGCCACCTGGGAGCTGGTCCGCGACCTGCGCGCCGACGGCGTCTCCGTCATCCTCACCACCCATCACATGGACGAGGCCGAGCAGCTCGCCGACGACGTCGCGATCATCGACGCCGGCAAGGTCATCGCCCAGGGCAGCCCGGAACAGCTGTGCCGCGGCGGCGCCGAGAACACGCTGCGCTTCATGGGCCGGCCGGGTCTGGACGTGCACTCCCTGCTGAAGGCCCTCCCGGCGGACTGCACGGCCGCCGAGCTGACCCCGGGCGCCTACCGCGTCGGCGGCAAGGTCAACCCGCAGCTCCTCGCGACGGTGACGTCCTGGTGCGCCCAGCACGGGGTGATGCCGGACCGGATCTCGGTGGAACGGCACACCCTGGAAGACGTTTTTCTCGAGCTGACCGGCAAGGAGCTGCGTTCATGACCACCACCGGCGGCGGTACAGGTACGTACACCCCGCAGCCCGGCGCCGCCCCGCTCCCCCGCATGATCGGGGCGCAGGCCGCCCTGGAGACGAGGATGCTGCTGCGCAACGGCGAACAGCTGCTGCTGACGGTGGTCATCCCGACTCTCCTCCTGCTGCTGTTCGGCTCGGTGGACATCGTCGACACGGGCGCCGGCAAGGCGGTCGACTTCCTCGCCCCGGGCATCCTCGCGCTCGCGGTCATGTCCACGGCCTTCACCGGCCAGGCCATCGCGACGGGCTTCGAACGCCGCTACGGCGTCCTGAAGCGGCTCGCCTCCTCCCCCCTCCCCCGCTGGGCCCTGATGACGGCGAAAACAGCGTCGGTACTGGTCACGGAGATCCTCCAGGTCGCCCTGCTGACGGTGATCGCCTTCGCGCTCGGCTGGTCCCCGCACGGCAACCCCTTCGCCGTACTCCTCCTGCTCCTCCTCGGCACCGCCGCCTTCTCGGGCCTGGGCCTGCTGATGGCGGGCACCCTGAAGGCGGAGGCCACCCTGGCCGCCGCGAACCTCGTCTTCCTGCTGCTCCTGGTGGGCGGCGGGGTGATCGTCCCCCTGGACAAGTTCCCGTCCGGCGCCCAGGACGTGCTGGCCCTGCTCCCGATCTCGGCCCTGTCGGACGGCCTGCGGGACGTACTGCGGGACGGCTCCGGGATGCCGTGGGGCGACCTGGGGATCCTCGCGGTGTGGGCGGTCGTGGGGCTGGCGGCGGCGGGGCGGTTCTTCCGCTGGGAGTGAGCCAAGAGCGGGCGGGGAGTGACCAAGGAGCCCGGGGGACCCCTCGTGAAAGCGTGCACAAGCAGCCGCCTACGATGGGACGCGTGCCAAAGATGACCCCCGCCGAGGCCCTGTCCGCCCTGCGGAACCCGCTCGCCTTCATCGCCGCCCGCTGGACGCCGACCCCCCGTACCGTGCGGCGTGCGGCGCTCGCCGCGCTCGTCATGTCGGTGGTCATCGTGGTCACCGGGGGTGCTGTACGGCTCACCGGGTCGGGCCTCGGCTGCCCGACCTGGCCCAAGTGCACCGACGACTCGCTGACGACGACCAGCGCGATGGGCGTGCACGGCGTCATCGAGTTCACCAACCGCATGCTGACGTACGTGCTGTGCGCGGCGGTCGGCTGGGCGATCATCGCCGCCCGTTCGGAGAAGCCGTACCGCCGCAGCCTGACCCGGCTGGGCTGGGCGCAGTTCTGGGTCGTCATGAGCAACGCGGTGCTCGGCGGCATCGTCGTGCTGGTCGGCCTCAACCCGTACACGGTCGCGGCCCACTTCCTGCTGTCCTCCGCCCTGATCGCGGTCGCCGCGGTGATGTGGCAGCGCACGCAGGAGGGCGACGGGACGCCTCAGCCGCTGGTCGGCAGGGCCGTACAGCAGCTGGTGTGGTTCCTGGTGGCCGCCACGGTCCTGCTGATCGCCGTCGGCACGGTGGTGACCGGGTCGGGCCCGCACGCGGGCGACTCCAGCGAGATCGAGCGCATGCCGCTCGACTGGGAGAACGTCAGCAAGCTGCACGCGGTGCTCGCCTGGATCGTGGTGACCCTGACGTTCGCCCTGTGGTTCGTCCTGAAGGCCGTCGACGCCCCCAAGGGCCCGCTGGACCGCACCCGGGACCTGTTCCTGGTCCTGCTCGCCCAGGGCGTCATCGGGTACGTCCAGTACTTCACCAACCTCCCCGAGGTCCTGGTCGGCCTGCACATGCTCGGCTCCGCGCTGGTGTGGATCGCGGTCCTGCGCGTCCTGTTCGCCCTGCGCGAGCGCCCCGGGACGGCCTCCCTGGCCGACGTGCCCGGCCCCGCGACCGAGGCGACGGCCGGCACGCGCGCGTAAGCCCGAAAACGTGACGCACGCGTGCGTGCCCGTCACAGGTCACCGGTTCTGCGACGTCACGTGTTCTGCGAGGTCACGTGTACGAGGTCACCAGGCGGTCGATCGCGGCGCCCAGGTAGCCCCGCGTCAGCTCCGCACGCCGCTCACGCCACCCCTCCTCGACCGGCCGGGCCTCCTGCCCGTACCGCCGCCGCGCGATGTCCTCGACGACCTCCACGGGCGCCCCAAGCCCCGGCAGCAGGTCCAGCGCCTCCCGCTTCGAGATCAGGGTGCCCTCCCTCAGGGTCATGGTCGCCCGGGCGAAGGTGACCAGCCCCAGGTCGACCCAGACGTCCCGCGTCCAGAGCCGGGCCTTGTCCACGGCCGGTCGGTAGTTGTCGCGCAGGTCGCGCACGACGTAGTCGGTCAACTGCCGGTCCGGCACCACCGGAAGCAGCTCCCCGGGAGCCTTCCCGTACAGCACCCGTCCGAAGGCGTGCAGCTCGCGCCGGGTCACCGGGGACACGGTCCGCCGGAACAGCTGGCTGTGCGCCCAGGTGAGGTGTCGCCGCTCGGGATTGCCCGTCGTCATGCCGGTCAGGTAGGTGCAGTGCAGCAGCGGGGCGAGCGGGTGGGTGCGCAGCCGGGCGTGCAGTTCGGCCACCTTCCAGGCGGTGCCCGGCCCGATCGGCCCCTCCAGGACGGCGATCAGGTCGAGGTCGCTGCGGCCCTCCTGGTAGTCGCCGCCGGCAAGCGATCCGTGTGCCCAGACGGCGACCGGGGAGAGCGCTCGCAGCTCCCCCAGGAAGCGGTCCAGCAAGGCGTCGGTCAGGGCATCCGTCCGAGTCCCGTGTGTGGTCATGAGCCCAGTCTTACAACTCACCCCAGTCCGTACACGCGCCGCGCGTTGCCCGCCGCGATCAGTCCCGCCACCCGCTGCGCGTCCCCCAGCGACCACGCCCCCTCGGCGACCCAGCCGCCGAGCACCTGGCCGAGCGCCTCGCGGAAGAGTCGGGCGCCCACCACATGGAGTTCGGGCAGGCCGTGGGCGCCACTGGAGAAGATGATCTTGCCGAAGGGGGCGAGTTCGAGGATCTCGGCGAGGACGGCGGCGGCCCGGGCGCCCGTACGGACCAGGGCGGCGCCCAGGTCGGCGTACACATGCGGGAAGACACCGGCGAGATGGGCCGCGTGGCGGTGGTACGGGTACCCGTGCAGCAGCACCAGGTCGGTGCCGAGCCCGGCCGTGGCGCGGACGAAGTCCGTGAGCAGGACCGGGTCGGTGCGGTCGATGCGTAAGCCCGGTTCGCCCAGTCCGGCGTGCAGCTGGAGCGGCAGGCCCGAGGCGACCGCGATCCACAGCAGGTGGCGCAGCAGCACCGGGTCGCTGAGCGCCCCGCCGACCCGGCGCCCGGCCAGCCAGCGGCCCGCCGCGCCCCGGACCTCCCCCGGCCCGGGCGGATCGGGCGCCAGCGCCAGTCCGTGCCGTACGCCCGCCACGGAGGTGAAGGCCACGGCGCTCGTCGCCGCGCCGTGCACCGACTCGGCGAGGTTGGCGAGGAAGGACTCGACGGTGCCGGAGGTGTCGGCCACCTGTTCGGCGAGGAGTTCGAGCCGGACGATCTCGTGGGCGTCGGCGGCCCCGGCGGAGGCCATCTCAGCGGGCCCGGTGAGGTCGCCGGGCAGCCCGGCATCGACCAGATATGTCGTGATTCCGCTCCCCCGCAGCAACCGCCGACCCGATTCCAGTACGCCGAGTTCACGGCGCCGGGCGAGATAGCGGGCGGGGGAGGCATGCGGTTCCAGGCCGAGCAGCGGGGGGCACCAGCGGCGTACGGCGAACCCGGTCTGGGTGTCGAAGAGGGTGGTACCGGCGGCGGGCGGCCCCTCGGTACGCGCGAGCTGGGCCTCGAAGGTACCGAGACCCAGCTCCGTCCTCAGTACGCCGTGGCAGTACTGGTCCACGAGGGAAGGCGTTTCGATCATCCGGGCTCCCCGTGTCTGGACCGTGTGTTCCCAAGGTCCTAACGGGTGAACCGACAATCAGGTGTTGCTGCCGCACACCCCGTGGGAAGCGCGCCGCGGGCAAAGCCGGAAGAGGTACGGGTTTCGGACAGGGCGCGGGCCGTCTGTGGCCTGTCGCGCCCGCACGGCGGAGCCGCATGGTGTTACGGCCCCGTGCCCCCGGGCCGGTCACTCAGCCGTTGGACGGCCCGCCCAACTGGATCCCCGCCATGCGCGTCCACTCGTACGGCCCGGTGGTCACCTTGGCCGCGAACTCGCCGTCGAAGTCCTCGTGGACGGTGATGCCGGCCTTCTCGACGGCCTGCCGGGCGATCGCGTACGTGGGGGCCACGAGGTCGCCCCAGCCGCCGTCCTCGCCGACGAGCACGATCCGGGCCCCGCGCTCCCCGATGTACGCCACCTGCCCCTCGGCACCGCCGTGCTGCTTGGCGAAGCCGTCGATCTGCTTGGCGAGCTTGGCCGCCCTGCGTCCTCGTGTATCTGCCATACCGAGGATGCTACCGACGAGTAGATCGACTGGCGACGGCAGGGGGAAGTGGCCTTGCCCACGCGACACGGGTGACGAGGGCGCCCTGAAGGGGCGCGGGGAACCGCGCGACCAGCCACGACGGCGCCGCGGCCGACTACCGAAACGTCACCGGAGGAAGGGATCCACCGCGACAGCCACGAACAGCAGCGACACATAGGTGATCGACCAGTGGAACAGCCGCATCTCCTTGAGCTTGCCGCCCGTCGCCTCGGTCCGCGCACGCCCCTGCAAGGCATGCGCCTCCCACAGCCACCAGCCACCGGCCGCCAGCGCGACCACCGTGTAGAACCAGCCGGTGTAGCCGAGCGGGGTGAGCAGCAGGGACACGAAGACCATCGCCCAGCTGTACGCCACGATCTGCCGGGCGACCGTCTTGTTGGAGGCGATGACCGGGAGCATCGGCACGCCCACGCGCGCGTAGTCGTCCTTCACCTTCATGGACAGCGGCCAGTAGTGCGGCGGGGTCCAGAAGAAGATGACCAGGAAGAGGATGACCGGCGCCCAGGAGAGCGAGTCCGTGACGGCCGACCAGCCGATGAGGACCGGCATGCAGCCCGCGATGCCGCCCCACACGATGTTCTGCGACGTACGCCGCTTGAGGATCATCGTGTAGACGACCACGTAGAAGAGGAGCGCGCCCAGCGACAGCCAGGCCGACAGCCAGTTGACCGTGAGACCGAAGAGAAGCGTCGAGACGACCGCGAGGGTGACGCCGAAGACCAGGCACTCGCGCGGGCTGACCATCCCGGTGACCAGCGGGCGCTGCGAGGTGCGGTCCATGAGCGCGTCGATGTCACGGTCGATGTACATGTTGAGCGCGTTCGCGCCACCGGCGGAGAGATAGCCGCCGAGGCAGGTGAGGAGGACCAGTCCCAGGTCCGGTACACCCTGCTCCGCCAGGAACATCACCGGAACCGTGGTGATGAGTAGCAGTTCGATGATCCGCGGCTTCGTGAGAGCCACGAACGCCATGACCCGGGCCCCGAACGGCCGGCGGCTCGGGTTCTGGCTCGTCCCGGTCATCCCCGCTGGACGGGATTCAACGGCCGTCACGCACACCCCTGACAGAGACATTCCAACAAGCCCCCGGCTGTGAAGTCCCGGTAAAGGCTCGCGCTTACCACGCCACTCTAGACGTTGCCCAGACCCCGTTCTTCGCGGGGGTGGGGTCGTGTTGAGGGGCGCTTTGTGACGGGCGCGACGTGGCTCGATTGAGCACTCGGGCGGCCCGCTTCGTATTGCAGTCCGGCAGTGGTCGGGAGGCGGACGCGAAGCAGTCCCGGCAGTCTGGAATGACTCGAAATACTGCACGTTCTTACGAGGGTAGGCTCGACAAAGGCCGAGGGTGTCAGCCCCCGGCAGCCGGTGGACACCGAGGACGCCGGCATTAGACATGTGGAGAGGAGCCCTGACCCAGGGTGAGCACCAAGCCGACCACCACAGACCTCGAGTGGACCGAGTTGGACCAGCGGGCCGTCGACACCGCCCGCGTCCTGGCCGCCGATGCCGTACAGAAGGTCGGCAACGGCCATCCCGGTACGGCGATGAGCCTGGCCCCCGCCGCGTACACCCTCTTCCAGAAGGTGATGCGGCACGACCCGGCGGACGCCGACTGGGTCGGGCGCGACCGTTTCGTACTGTCCGCCGGTCACTCGTCCCTGACCCTCTACACCCAGCTGTACCTGGCCGGTTTCGGCCTGGAGCTGGACGACCTGAAGGCGTTCCGGACGTGGGGTTCCAAGACCCCCGGTCACCCCGAGTACGGGCACACGACGGGCGTCGAGACGACGACCGGTCCGCTCGGCCAGGGTGTCGCCAACGCCGTGGGCATGGCCATGGCCGCCCGCTACGAGCGTGGTCTGTTCGACCCGGAGGCACCCGAAGGGGAGTCCCCGTTCGACCACTTCATCTTCGCGATCGCCGGTGACGGCTGCCTCCAGGAGGGCATCTCCGCGGAGGCGTCCTCGCTGGCCGGCCACCAGAAGCTCGGCAACCTGGTCCTGCTGTGGGACGACAACCACATCTCGATCGAGGGTGACACCGAGACGGCCGTCTCCGAGGACGTCGCCAAGCGCTACGAGGCGTACGGCTGGCATGTGCAGCGGATCGCCCCGAAGCCGGACGGCGACCTCGACCCGCACGCCATCTACAACGCCGTGCAGGCCGCGAAGAAGGTGACGGACAAGCCGTCGTTCATCGCGATGCGCTCGATCATCGCCTGGCCCGCCCCGAACGCCCAGAACACCGAGGCCGCGCACGGCTCGGCGCTCGGCGACGACGAGGTGGCGGCCACCAAGCGCGTCCTCGGCTTCGACCCCGAGCAGTCGTTCGAGGTCTCCGACGCGGTTCTCAACCACACCCGCGAGGCGCTGGAGCGCGGCCGTCAGGCCAAGGCGGAGTGGGAGAAGTCGTTCCAGGAGTGGCGCAACAACAACGCCGAGCGCGCCGCCGAGTTCGACCGTATCGCCGCTGGTGAACTGCCCAAGGGCTGGGAGGAGAAGCTCCCGGTCTTCGAGGCGGGCAAGGGTGTCGCCACGCGTGCCGCGTCCGGCAAGGTCCTCCAGGCGCTGGGTGCGGTCATCCCGGAGCTGTGGGGCGGCTCGGCGGACCTGGCCGGCTCGAACAACACGACGATCGACAAGACGTCCTCCTTCCTCCCGGCGGACAACCCGCTGCCGGAGGCGGACCCGTACGGCCGCACGATCCACTTCGGCATCCGCGAGCACTCGATGGCCGCCGAGATGAACGGCATCGCGCTGCACGGCAACACCCGTATCTACGGCGGTACCTTCCTCGTCTTCTCCGACTACATGCGCAACGCGGTACGGCTGTCCGCGCTGATGCACGTGCCGGTGACGTACGTCTGGACGCACGACTCCATCGGCCTCGGCGAGGACGGCCCGACGCACCAGCCGGTCGAACACCTGGCCACGCTGCGCGCGATCCCGGGCCTGAACGTCGTCCGCCCGGCCGACGCCAACGAGACCGCCATCGCCTGGCGCGAGATCCTCAAGCGCTGGACGAAGGTCTTCGGCAAGGGCGCCCCGCACGGGCTGGCACTCACCCGCCAGGGTGTGCCGACGTACGAGGCCAACGAGGACGCGGCCAAGGGCGGCTACGTGCTCTTCGAGGCCGAGGGCGGCACACCCGAGGTCATCCTCATCGCGACCGGTTCCGAGGTCCACGTGGCCGTCGGCGCGCGCGAGCGGCTCCAGGCGGAGGGTGTGCCGACGCGGGTCGTGTCGATGCCGTCCGTGGAGTGGTTCGAGGAGCAGGACCAGGGGTACCGGGAGAGCGTTCTGCCCCCGTCCGTCAAGGCGCGCGTCGCGGTCGAGGCCGGTATCGGTCTCACCTGGCACAAGTACGTCGGGGATGCCGGTCGCATCGTTTCCCTGGAGCACTTCGGCGCGTCGGCCGACGGCAAGGTCCTCTTCGAGGAGTTCGGCTTCACTGCCGAGAACGTCGCCGCCGTAGCCAAGGAATCGATCGCCGCAGCCCAGCGCTGACGCTGACATACCGACACGTAGGAGATGCATTTTCCATGACAGACGCACTCAAGCGCCTCTCCGAGGAAGGCGTCGCGATCTGGCTGGACGACCTGTCGCGCCAGCGGATCACGTCCGGCAACCTCGCCGAACTGATCGACCAGCAGCACGTCGTGGGCGTCACGACCAACCCGTCGATCTTCCAGAAGGCGATCAGCGGAGGTGAGGGCTACGACCAGCAGCTCACCGAGCTCGCCGCCCGCAAGGTCACCGTCGAAGAGGCCATCCGCATGATCACGACGGCGGACGTCCGTGACGCCGCCGACATCCTGCGTCCGGTCTTCGACTCGACGCAGGGCCAGGACGGCCGGGTGTCGATCGAGGTCGACCCCCGTCTCGCCCACAACACCCTCGCGACCGTCGCCGAGGCCAAGCAGCTGGCCTGGCTGGTGGACCGGCCGAACACCCTGATCAAGATCCCGGCCACCAGGGCGGGTCTCCCGGCGATCACCGAGGTCATCGGCCTCGGGATCAGCGTCAACGTCACGCTGATCTTCTCGCTGGCGCGCTACCGCGAGGTCATGGACGCCTACCTGGCGGGCCTGGAGAAGGCCAAGGACCGCGGCCTGGACCTGTCGAAGATCCACTCCGTGGCGTCCTTCTTCGTGTCCCGCGTGGACACCGAGATCGACAAGCGGATCGACGCGCTGGGCACCGACGAGGCCAAGGCCGCCCGCGGCAAGGCCGGTCTGGCCAACGCGCGGCTCGCCTACCAGGCGTACGAGGAGGTCTTCGGCTCGGAGCGCTGGGTGGCCCTCGACAAGGCGCAGGCCAACAAGCAGCGTCCGCTGTGGGCCTCGACCGGCGTCAAGGACCCGGCGTACAAGGACACCCTGTACGTCGACGAACTGGCCGCGCCGAACACGGTGAACACCATGCCGGAGGCGACCCTGTTCGCCACCGAGGACCACGGGCAGATCACCGGCAACACGATCGCCGGCACGTACGAGCAGTCCCGCGCCGAGCTCGACGCGGTCGAGAAGCTCGGCATCTCGTACGACGAAGTGGTCCAGCTCCTGGAGGACGAGGGCGTCGAGAAGTTCGAGGCGTCCTGGACCGACCTGCTCAAGTCGACCGAGGCGGAACTGACGCGCCTCGCCCCCTCGGAGGGCTGAAACCTTGTCAAGCAGCAACCCGCTGCGTGACCCCGCAGACCGACGGCTCCCGCGTATCGCGGGGCCGTCGGGCCTGGTCATCTTCGGGGTCACCGGCGACCTGTCACGCAAAAAGCTGATGCCTGCCGTGTACGACCTCGCCAACCGCGGGTTGCTGCCGCCAGGTTTCTCCCTCGTCGGCTTCGCCCGGCGCGAGTGGGCGGACGAGGACTTCGCGGCGGAGGTCCACGACGCCGTCAAGGAGCACGCCCGTACGCCGTTCCGTGAGGAGGTCTGGCAGCAGCTCATCCAGGGGATGCGCTTCGTCCAGGGCACCTTCGACGACGACGAGTCCTTCGAGCGGCTGCGCTCGACGATCGAGGAGCTGGACAAGGCGCAGGGGACGGGCGGCAACTTCGCCTTCTACCTCTCCGTGCCGCCGTCCGCCTTCCCGGTGGTCATCAAGCAGCTGAAGAAGCACGGTCTGGCCGACCAGGACAACGGTTCCTGGCGGCGCGCGGTCATCGAGAAGCCGTTCGGTCACGACCTCAGGTCGGCCGAGGAGCTCAACACGACCGTCGAGGAGGTCTTCGCCCCGGACCAGGTCTTCCGGATCGACCACTACCTCGGCAAGGAGACCGTCCAGAACATCCTGGCGCTCCGCTTCGCCAACCAGATGTTCGAGCCCATCTGGAACCGGTCGTATGTCGACCACATCCAGATCACGATGGCCGAGGACATCGGCATCGGCGGCCGGGCGGGCTACTACGACGGCATCGGCGCGGCCCGCGACGTCATCCAGAACCACCTCCTCCAGCTGCTGGCCCTCACGGCCATGGAGGAGCCCTCCTCCTTCGACGCGGACGCGCTGGCGGCCGAGAAGACGAAGGTGCTCGGCGCGGTCAAGCTGCCGCAGAACCTGGGCGAGGACACGGTCCGCGGGCAGTACGCGGCGGGCTGGCAGGGCGGCGAGAAGGCCATCGGCTACCTCCAGGAAGACGGCATCGACCCCAAGTCGAAGACCGACACCTACGCGGCGATCAAGGTCGAGGTCGACAACCGCCGCTGGGCGGGCGTCCCGTTCTACCTGCGGACCGGCAAGCGTCTGGGCCGTCGCGTCACCGAGATCGCGGTGGTCTTCCAGCGGGCACCGCACTCCCCCTTCGACCACACGGCGACGGAGGAACTGGGCCAGAACGCGATCGTCATCCGTGTCCAGCCCGACGAGGGCATCACGGTCCGCTTCGGCTCCAAGGTGCCCGGCACCTCGATGGAGATCCGGGACGTGTCCATGGACTTCGCGTACGGCGAGTCGTTCACGGAGTCGAGCCCGGAGGCCTACGAACGCCTGATCCTGGACGTCCTCCTGGGCGACTCCAACCTCTTCCCGCGCACCGAGGAGGTCGAGCTGTCCTGGCGGATCCTCGACCCGATCGAGCAGTACTGGGACAAGCACGGCAAGCCCGCGCAGTACCCCTCGGGCACGTGGGGCCCCGTCGAGGCCGACGAAATGCTCGAACGAGACGGACGGAGCTGGCGGCGCCCATGAAAATAGACCTCACGGACACCACGGCCAGCAAGGTCAACAAGGCGCTGGTGCAAGGCCGTCGGGCCATAGGAACACCGGCCGTCGGCATGGTCCTCACCCTTGTCATCGTCACCGACGAGGAGAACGCCTACGACGCCCTGAAGGCCGCGAACGACGCCTCGCGCGAGCATCCCTCGCGCACCCTGGTGGTCGTCAAGCGCGTCTCCCGCTCCCCCCGCGACCGTACGACGTCCCGCCTCGACGCCGAGGTCAGGGTCGGCGCGGACGCGGGCAGCGGCGAGACGGTCGTCCTGCGCCTGTACGGCGAGGTCGTCGACCACGCCGACTCGGTGGTGCTGCCCCTGCTGCTGCCGGACGCCCCGGTGGTCGTCTGGTGGCCGGTGAACGCCCCGCAGGACCCGGCGAAGGACCCGCTGGGCGCTCTCGCGCAGCGCAGGGTGACGGACACGTACGCGGCCGAGCAGCCGGTACGGGAACTGGCGGCGCGCGCGGACGCGTACACGCCGGGCGACACGGATCTCTCCTGGACCCGTATCACCCCGTGGCGCTCGATGCTGGCCGCCGCCCTGGACCAGGTCACCTGCGAGGTGAACGCGGTCGAGGTGGAGGGCGAGGAGTTCAACCCGAGCTGCGAGCTGCTGGCGATGTGGCTGGCGGACCGGCTGGACGTCCCGGTGAAGCGCTCCCTGTCCTCGGGCCCCGGCCTGACGGCGGTCCGGATGCGGACGAGCACCGGCCCCATCACCCTCGACCGCGCCGACGGCTCCCTGGCGACCCTCTCCATCCAGGGCCAGCCCGACCGCGCGGTGGCGCTCAAGCGCCGTGAGACCGCGGAGCTGATGGCGGAGGAGCTGCGGCGCCTGGACCCGGACGACACGTACGCGTCCGCGCTGCGGTACGGCGTGGAGCGGCTGGCCCCTTCGACGGCCCCCGAACCGCAGGCACCGGCCCCCGCACCGGCGTCGGCACTGGCACTGGAACCGGCGAGGAAGCCGCCCGTGGCGGAGGACGCGGACAGGGCCACTCCGGCTCTGATGCCACCGGTGAAGAAGGTGTCCACGAAGTGAGTACGGCACCGCAGCTCGTCGTCCACCGTGACAAGGAGCTGATGGCCGAGGCCGCCGCGGCCCGCCTGATCACGAAGATCGTCGACGCGCAGGCCTCACGGGGCTCGGCGTCGGTGGTCCTCACCGGCGGCCGCAACGGCAACGGCCTGCTGGCCGCACTGGCCTCCGCGCCCGCCCGGGACGCGATCGACTGGGCCCGGCTCGACCTGTGGTGGGGCGACGAACGCTTCCTGCCCGAGGGCGACCCGGACCGCAACATCACCCAGGCGAAGGCGGCGCTGCTGGACGCGGTGCCTCTGGACCCGGCCCGCGTCCACGCCATGCCCGCGTCGGACGGCCCGTACGGCTCCGACGTGGACTCGGCGGCGGAGGCGTACGCGGCGGAACTGGCCAAGTCGGCGGACCCCGAATCCCACGGCCCCGTACCCACGTTCGACGTCCTGCTGCTGGGTGTCGGCCCGGACACGCATGTGGCGTCCCTGTTCCCGGAACTCCCGGCCGTACGGGAGACCGACCGCACGGTGGTGGGCGTCCACGGCGCCCCGAAGCCCCCGCCGACCCGGGTCACCCTCACCCTGCCGGCGATCCGCGCGGCCCGCGAGGTATGGCTGCTGGCTGCCGGCGAGGACAAGGCCGGGGCGGCGGCCATAGCCCTGTCGGGCGCGGGCGAGATCCAGGCCCCGGCGGCAGGTGCGTACGGCAGACAACGCACCCTGTGGCTGCTGGACGCCCCGGCAGCCTCCCAACTCCCGAGGGCGCTGTACCCACCGGCATCCCCCTGAGGGACATCCGTACCCACTGGGGCGGCGACGGGCGACTTTCCTCGCCCCCGCCGCCCCTTCCCGTCCCGTCCTCGGGGGCTCCGCCCCCGAACCCCCGCTCCTCAAACGCCGGAGGGGCTGGATTTCAGCCCGTCCGGCGTTTGAGGACGAGGCCCCTTCAGGGCCGAAGCGGGGGTCTGGGGGCGGCAGCCCCCAGGAACGGGACGGGAAGGGGCGGCGGGGGCGAAAAACAACCCCCTACCTCCCGCGCAGCTCCCGATACGTGGCAACCAGCGCCGTAGTGGACGCATCCAGCCCGGCCACCTCCACCCCCTCCGTCAACGCCGGCTCAACCCGCTTCGCCAGCACCTTGCCCAGCTCGACGCCCCACTGGTCGAACGAGTCGATGTTCCACACGGCCCCCTGCACGAACACCTTGTGCTCGTAGAGCGCGATCAACTGGCCCAGCACGGACGGAGTCAGCTCCCGCGCCAGCACAGTCGTCGTCGGGTGGTTGCCCTGGAACGTCTTGTGGGCGACCAGTTCCTCCGGCACTCCCTCCGCCCGTACCTCGTCCGGTGTCTTGCCGAACGCCAGGGCCTGTGTCTGCGCGAAGAAGTTGGCCATCAACAGGTCGTGCTGGTCCTTGAGTTCGTCACTCAGTTCCGCGACCGGCTGGGCGAACCCGATGAAGTCCGCCGGGATGAGCTTGGTGCCCTGGTGGATCAACTGGTAGTAGGCGTGCTGACCGTTCGTCCCGGGCGTGCCCCACACCACCGGCCCCGTCTGCCAGTCGACCGGCAGCCCGTCGCGGTCGACCGACTTGCCGTTGGACTCCATGTCCAGCTGCTGCAGGTAGGCCGTGAACTTGGAGAGGTAGTGGCTGTAGGGCAGGACGGCATGCGACTGGGCGTCGAAGAAGTTGCCGTACCAGATGCCCAACAGGCCCAGCAGCAGAGGTGCGTTGGCCTCCGCCGGAGCCGTGCGGAAGTGTTCGTCGACCAGTGCGAACCCGTCGAGCATCTCCCGGAACCGGTCGGGGCCGATCGCGATCATCAGCGACAGGCCGATCGCCGAGTCGTAGGAGTAGCGTCCGCCGACCCAGTCCCAGAACTCGAACATGTTGTCCGTGTCGATGCCGAAGTCCGACACCTTCCCGGAGTTCGTCGACAGCGCCACGAAGTGCCTGGCGACCGCCTTGTCGTCGCCCAGCCCCGCGAGGAGCCAGGAACGCGCCGAGGTGGCGTTCGTGATCGTCTCGATGGTGGTGAACGTCTTCGACGCGACGATGAACAGGGTCTCCGCCGGGTCGAGGTCCCGGACCGCCTCGTGGAGATCGGCGCCGTCGACGTTCGACACGAACCGGAACGTCAACTCCCGTGCGGTGAACGCCCGCAGCGCCTCGTAGGCCATCGCCGGGCCGAGGTCCGAGCCGCCGATGCCGATGTTGACGACATTCCTGATGCGCCTGCCGGTGTGGCCGGTCCACTCACCCGAGCGGACCTTGTCCGCGAAGCCGGCCATCCGGTCCAGGACGGCGTGCACGGCCGGGACGACGTTCTCCCCGCCGACCTCGATCACCGCGTCACGCGGCGCCCGCAACGCGGTGTGCAGCACCGCACGGTCCTCGGTGATGTTGATCCGGTCGCCCCGGAACATGGCGTCCCGCAACCCGAACACACCGGTGGCGGCGGCGAGTTCCTGGAGGAGGGCGAGGGTCTCGTCCGTGATCAGGTGCTTGGAGTAGTCGATGTGCAGATCACCGACCTGGAGCGTGTACCCGGCTCCGCGCCCGGGGCCGGTCGCGAACAGGTCCCGCAGATGGGTGTCCGCCAGCTCCTCACGGTGCTTGGCCAGGGCCGTCCACTCGGGCGTCTGGTTGAGCCTGCTACGGCTGTCTGCGTTCATCTCGGACTTCCGCCTCTTTCGTGCCTGGGCCCCGCTGCCGGTCCCAACCTAATTGATCAGCGCGTTGGTCGAGCTGTCGTCGTACCGTCGTCCGGTTCAACAACGGATACGTCCTCGCCAACAGATACGTCCGACTTCAGCGCCGGTATCAGTGCGGTGACCGACAGCACGAAGAAAGCGGCGGCCAGCAGCGCTGGTGTGTTGAGTCCCCACGCCGTCGCGACGGCGCCGCCCAGCAGCGCGCCCAGGGGTGCTCCGGCGACCGCCAGCGTGCGGAAGGCCGAGCTGACCCGGCCCAGCATCTCGGCGGGGCTGCGGCTCTGCATCAGGGTCGTCGCGTTGACGTTCCACACCATCCCCATGAGCCCGAACACCGCCATGGCGGCCACCAGCGCGGCCAGGCTGCGCACCGAGCCCATCACGACCAGCGCGCCGATCTGCACCGTCCCGGCGAGGAGCACGGCCCGTATCCGCCCGAGCCGGACGACGAGCCTGCCGTTCAGCGCGCCGCCGGCGAGACTGCCGACGGCGTACGCGGTCATGGCCGCCGCGTACCCCCCGTTGCCCGCGTCCAGCCAGTCGGTGACGAGCAGGACGAGGGTGGCGATCAGGGCGCCCATGCCCACGTTGCACAGTGCCGTGGCCGCACACAGGCCACGCAGCGGCCCGTCGTGGCACAGGGCGCGCAGGCCGGCCGTGATCTCGGCGCGCAGGGTGCTGCCCGCCGGTCTCGGTGCCCGCGCGGAGACCTCGGGTCGCAGCGAGGCGACCAGGGCCGCCCCCACCAGGAAGGTGACGGCATCGGCCGCGAAGGGAACGGCCGCGCCCAGCGCGATCAGGGCCGGCACCACCGGTCCGGCCAGCAGACCACCCGCGATGCGCTGACCGGTCATCAGGCGGGCGTTCGCGCCGCCGAGCGCCTCCTTGTCGACCAGGGTCGGCAGCAGGGCCGTCGAGGCGTTGTCGAAGAGGGTCTGAAGGGTGGTCAGCGCGAAGGCGAGTGCGATGAGCAGGCCGATCGTGGCGTGCCCGAGGCCGACGGCCACGGCGAAGCAGGCGACCAGCAGCCCTCGTACCGCATCCACCGTCCACATGGCGCGCCGCTGGTCGACCCGGTCCGCGACGGCGCCGCCGAGCAGGCCGAAGACGAGCCAGGGCAGATAGCCGCAGGCCGTCACGGAGGCGATGAGCAGGGGTTTGTCGGTGAGTGTCGTGGCGAGAAGGGGCAGCGCGGCCGTGCGCAGCGCGTCGCCGAAGCTGGAGAGTACGGCGGCGCTCCACAACCGTCCGAAGCCCCCGCGCCACGCGGGCACACGCGCTCCCGCCAACTCGACCGTCGTCACCATTCCCCCTCGCGGTTCGCCGATTCACAAACCGTAGAGGGCACCACTGACAATCGGTCGGGGAGCCGGTGGGTGACGCCCCGCCAAACGGCTCCGGTCAGGCACCTCTCGGTGCCTGACCGGCCGTCAACTTCTAGATCTCGCCCCGCAGTTTGGCGAGCGCCTCGGCGAGGATCGCCTCGCCGTCCGCGTCACTGCGCCGCTCCCGTACATACGCGAGATGCGTCTTGTACGGCTCGGTGCGCGGCGGGGCCGGCGGGTTGTCCCGGTCCTGTCCGGCCGGAAAGCCGCAGCGCGGGCAGTCCCAGGTATCGGGCACCTGCGCGTCGCTGGCGAAGCTGGGCTGCGTCTCATGCCCGTTGGAGCACCAGAAGGAGATGCGCAGCCGTGGCGCGGACTCGCCACGCTCGGCCTCGCCCATCGGCCCCGCCCCGACCCGGCTTCCTCGGATCGCGTTGCCACTTGCCACGGTCGTAACTCCCTGCGTAATGGTGCCGCGAAGCGAGTCGACTTTTTCGCTTCGTTGCGAGCGCCTCAGTCTACGTAAGGCCCAACGCGCGTCCAGTGCTCGGAGTTACAGGCCCTGCACCAAGACGCAAGCCCCATGATAGGCCGCCCTTGGCGGGGCGTACCGAACATGGGGCCTTACGTGCGGAATGTGCGTGCGTGATGTGCTGTCGTACCGGTATTTGACGACCGGTGTCAGCCGCTGATCAGTTGTTCACCTTCATCAGGATGCCGAGCACCACAATGCATGCGAACCACAGCAGACCGAGCACCACGGTGATGCGGTCGAGGTTGCGCTCGGCGACCGAGGAGCCGCCGACGGACGACTGCATGCCGCCACCGAACATGTCGGAGAGGCCGCCGCCCTTCCCCTTGTGCATCAGCACGAGCAGCATCAGCAGCAGGCTGAAGACGATCAGGGCGATCGAGAACCCCAAAACCACGGCTGGACCAACTTCCTCGGATTCCGATGGACGACGGGGCCGGAACTCTCATTCGGAGCGCTCGGCGCACCAAATACTAGTTTCGGCCCCGCCAGGGTACGACGGATCTCCGCTAGCGCATACTCACTGGTCTCGGAACCGAACGATCTTGACGAACTCTTCGGCGTCCAGCGAGGCCCCGCCGACCAGTGCGCCGTCGATGTCGGGCTTCGCCATGATCTCGGCGACGTTCCCGGACTTCACCGAACCGCCGTACTGGATGCGTACAGCGTCGGCCACGTCCTGGGAGTAGAGCTCGGCGAGCTTCACTCGGATCGCCCCGCAGACCTCCTGGGCGTCGTCGGAGCCGCAGACCTTGCCGGTGCCGATGGCCCAGACGGGCTCGTACGCGATGACGACGGTCTCGGCCTGCTCGGCCGGGAGGTCCTTGAGGCCGCCCTCGACCTGCGCGAGCGTGTGGGAGACGTGGTTGCCCGCCTCGCGGACCTCCAGTTCCTCGCCGACGCACAGGATCGGGGTGAGGCCGTGCTTGTAGGCGGCCTTCACCTTGGCGTTGACGAGCTCGTCGGTCTCGTTGTGGTACTGGCGGCGCTCCGAGTGACCGATCGCCACGTAGGTGCACTTGAGCTTGGCCAGCATCGGGCCGGAGATCTCGCCCGTGTAGGCGCCCGTGTCGTGCGCGGAGATGTCCTGGGCGCCGTACTTGATCTTGAGCTTGTCGCCGTCGACCAGGGTCTGTACGGAACGAAGGTCGGTGAAGGGCGGCAGGACCGCGACCTCACAGGCCTCGTAGTCCTTGTCCGCGAGGGCGAACGCGAGCTTCTGGACGTGGGCGATGGCCTCAAGGTGGTTGAGGTTCATCTTCCAGTTGCCCGCCATCAGCGGCGTGCGAGTGGTCATGTGCGGGGTCAGCCTTCCAGTGCGGCGAGCCCGGGGAGCGTCTTGCCCTCAAGGTATTCGAGGGAGGCGCCGCCACCGGTCGAGATGTGGCCGAATGCGTTCTCGTCGAAGCCCAGGATGCGCACGGCGGCGGCGGAGTCTCCGCCGCCGACGACCGTGAAGGCCGGGGAGTCGAGGAGAGCCTGGGCGACCGCCTTGGTGCCCTCGGCGTAGTCGGGGTGTTCGAAGACGCCCATGGGGCCGTTCCAGAAGACGGTGGCGGCGTCGGCGAGCTTCGAGGCGTACAGCGTGCTGGACTCCGGACCGATGTCCAGGCCCATCCGGTCCGCGGGCATCGCGTCCGCGGCGACGGTGACGGGGTTCGCGGGAGCCTTGGTCTTCAGGTCCGGGAACGCGGAGCCGGCCAGCACGTCGACCGGGAGGATCAGCTCGACGCCGTTCTTCTCCGCGCGCTCGATGTACTCGTTGACGGCCGGGAGCTGGTCCTCCTGGACGAGGGAGGCGCCGATCTCGTATCCCTTGGCCTTGAGGAAGGTGAACACCATGCCGCCGCCGATGAGGATGCGGTCGGCCTTGCCGAGCAGCTGGTCGATGACGGCGAGCTTGTCGGAGACCTTGGCTCCGCCCAGTACGACGACGTACGGCCGCTTGACGTCCTCGGTGAGCTTCTTGAGGACGCCGACCTCGGTGGCGATGAGGTAACCGGCGTAGTGCGGCAGGCGGGCCGGCAGGTCGAGGACCGAGGCGTGTCCGCGGTGCACGGCGCCGAAGCCGTCACCCACGTAGACATCGGCGAGGGCGGCCAGCTGATCGGCGAACTCGCCGCGCTCGGTGTCGTCCTTCGACGTCTCACCGGCGTTGAAGCGCAGGTTCTCGAGCACCGCGACCTGGCCGGGCTGGAGGCCGTTCACGGCGGCGTGGGCGGCGGGGCCGACGGTGTCCTGGGCGAAGGCCACGGGGGCGTCCAGGAGCTCACCGAGGCGCTCGGCGGCCGGCAGCAGGGAGAAGGCGGGGTCCGGGGCGCCCTTGGGGCGGCCCAGGTGGGAGGCGACGACGACCTTGGCGCCGGCGTCCGCGAGGGCCTTGACGGTGGGCAGGACGGCCCGGATGCGGCCGTCGTCGGTGATGAGGCCGCCGGCCAGCGGCACGTTCAGGTCGGCGCGGACGAAGACCCGCTTGCCGTCGACTCCTTCGGCGAGGAGTTCGTCGATCGTCTTCATGAAGGGACTCCTAAGGAGGGCTCTCTTGTCCGGGAGGGGCTGGATCGATCGGTACGTGCCACAGGGCTCGGGCAACGCCGCGTTGCGTTGCCCGAGCCCTGTGCTCACATCGAAGTGCCTGCTCCGGTACTCAGAGCTGGTTGCCGACGAAGACCGTGAGGTCGACGAGGCGGTTGGAGTAGCCCCACTCGTTGTCGTACCAGCCGATGATCTTCACGCTGTTGCCCTGCACCATGGTCAGCGAGGAGTCGAAGGTGCAGGACGACGGGTCGCTGACGATGTCCGAGGAGACGATCTGGTCCTCGGTGTACGTCAGGTAGCCCTTCAGCTGTCCCTGGGCGGCCTTCTGGAAGGCGGCGTTGACCTCTTCCTTGGTCACCACGCGCTCCGTCTCGACGACCAGGTCGGTGACGGATCCCGTCGGGACCGGCACACGCATCGCCATGCCGTTGAGCTTGCCCGCCAGCTCCGGGATGACCACGCCGAGGGCCTTGGCCGCACCGGTGCTCGCCGGGATGATGTTCTCGGCGGCGGCGCGGGCGCGGCGCAGGTCCTTGTGCGGGAAGTCCTGGAGACGCTGGTCGCTGGTGTAGGCGTGGACCGTGGTCATCAGGCCCGAGACGACGCCGAAGTTCTCCAGGAGAACCTTGGCCATCGGCGCCACACAGTTGGTGGTGCAGGAGGCGTTGGAGATGATGTGGTGGTTCGCCGCGTCGTACTTGTCCTCGTTGACGCCGAGGACGATCGTGATGTCCTCGTCCGTGGCCGGAGCCGAGATGAGGACCTTCTTGGCGCCACCGGCGATGTGCTTCGCGGCGTCGGCCTTCTTGGTGAAGATGCCGGTCGACTCGATGACGATGTCGACGCCCAGCTCACCCCAGGGGATGTCCGCCGGGTCGCGCTCCGAGAGCACCTTGATGGTGTGACCGTCGACGGTGATCGTGTCGGCGGTGTGCGTCACCTCGGCCTTGAGACGACCCAGGATCGTGTCGTACTTCAGAAGATGAGCTGTGGTCGCGGTGTCACCCAGGTCGTTGACAGCCACGATCTCGATGTCAGCACCCTGCTCCAGCAGCGCGCGGAAGTAGTTACGACCGATGCGGCCAAAGCCGTTGATGCCTACGCGGATCGTCACGAACCGATCTCCTCGTTAGGTACGCCGGCTTTCGTGCCGGCGAGTTGTATGGGATGTCCCCGACCGCCTACGACCCTACCTCTCTGAGGCCCGGGTGGTGACATCGAGATGCCCCATACACGGCAGGGCGGCCCGTACCCGCCAGTAGGGGTACGGACCGCCCAGGTTTCACACCGTGATTACCCGATCGAAATCGGCACGATGACCCGATGAACGGGGTTGATCAGCCCTTCAGCGCGGCCAGTGCCTTGCCGAGGAGTGCTTTCCGGTCGGCCGCCGTGGTGACGTGCTCCAGGCCGAAGCCCAGCAGCACGGTGTCATCGGTGGTGACCGCTCCGTACGTCTTGAACAGCTCGCCCGAGAGTCCCCAGTCCTTGATGACGGCGGGGCTGCCCGCGGGCGGTCCGGGGGTGCTCCAGGCGCCCAGGGACGTCTCGAAGCCCTCGACCGCGCCCGCCGTGCCGCCGATCACGACGGTGGCGTTGTCGGCGAGGACACCGCGACCGCCGGAGCCGGGGTCGGTGATGTAGCCGAGCGAGATCTCCACCGTTTTGCCCGCGTACGCCGAGAGGTCGAAGTCGACCTCCTGCCAGCCCGCGGAGGACCCGGTGAAGCTGTTCCAGGAGCCGCTGGTCCCGGTGGGCGTGCAGACGCCCGAGCCGAGGGTCAGATAGCGGGTGAGAGCGGGGTGGCCCTGGATGAAGAACCCTGCCTCGCACTCGGCCGGCACCGTGGTGCTGGTGGCGCCGCCCTTCTCCGGGAGCGTGGTCCAGTCGTCGGCCCCGGCCGTGTGGGCTTCGAGCACGGCGTGGTCGTAGCCCTCCTCCGTGTCCCACAGGAGCTGGGTACGGAACGTGGGCGCGGCGGACGCGCTCACCCCGGTGAGGTCGATGGTGCGGGTGAGACGGTTCCAGGCGTAGTCGGTGTGGGTGACGGCCGCCATGGAGGAGCCCGCGTAGGGGCCGTACGGGTTGACGGTTCCGGGGTATCCGCCCGCGCCCGCGCTGGCGAACTGCGGGTACGTCGCCTCGGACAGGCTGTCCGAGGTGACGCTGAAGGACCCGGCCGCGTTCAGCGGGTTGCCCGGCGCGTCACCGAGGGCGCCCGTGAAGCCGGTGAGCTTCCCGGAGCCGCTGAAGGCCTTGGCCGACGGTGTGGTCGTACGGGTGTAGGCGCCCAGGTAGTACTGGCTGAAGTCGTTCGACAGGGTGCCCCCGCCGAGGTCGACGGAGCCTCCGGCGCTCTCGCCGGCCTCGACCAGCTTGCCGCCCTCGTTGAGGTAGGCGCGCAGCTGGAGCTGGGTGGCGTTGCCCGGCCGTACGGCGCCCGTGTAGTGGACGACCGTCTTGAAGTGGCCGAGCACACCGAGCGCGTCGGGTGCGCCCAGGGCGGCGACGTCCCAGACGAGCGGCTTCCTGCCGTTGGCCTTCAGCGCGTCGACGTAGACCTGTGTCTGCGCGGCGGTCGCGCCCTCCTCGGCGACGACGAGCGTGTCGGCGCGCGGCCGTTCGGCGACCGTGTACGTGAAGCGCGTGCTCCTGGTGGGCTTGCCGGCCTTCGTCTCGCCGGTGAACCAGACCTCGACCTTGTCGCCCGGGTCGCCGTCGGCGACCTTGGCACGGTACTCGTCGAAGTACAGGTTGTCGTCACCGCCGAAGGTCTCGCCGCCCTTCCACGCCTTGAGCGCCATGTCCTCCGTACGGCCGCCGTTGACGCGGTACTTGAGCTCCTTGTCGCGCACGGACCTGCGTACGACGACCGAGACCTCCTGGTCGGCGCCGCGCGAGTACGAGGTGGTGAAGGGTGCCGGGGTGAAGTCCGGGGCGTCGATGCCGACCGAGGACTTCGGCTGGTCGGGCCTGGCCGCGGACTCGGCGACCGACAGGGCGAACGGGATGTTCTTGACGAACTCCTCCTGGATCAGCTTCTCGTCGTCCGGGAAGGTGAAGACCGAGGCGCAGTCGGCCGCGTTCCAGGCGTCGTCCGGATAGAGGTTCGACACGGTCTGGCAGGTCGACATCTCCGGGGTGAACATCGCCGTGCCGTTGACGTTGGCCGCGTGGCCGTCCGCCTCGCCGTTGGTGGTGTACAGCTCGGAGGAGAGCTGGGGGTGGTAGCCGGGGATCGCGGAGTTCTCCGGCGTACCGGCCAGCGACTTGTAGAGGACGTCGTCGGGGCTGGGCGAGGCCACCTGCCAGCCGACCCCGTAGAGGAGAAGTTCGGCGGCGGAGTGGTAGTTGATGCCGTACTCGAAGCCGATGCGCCTCTCGAAGGCGTCCAGGGCCTTGGTCTCGGGCTCCGAGTTGGGTCCTGCGCCACGGTAGGTCTGGCTGGTGGGGAACGGGGACGAGCCCTCGTCGTCGTAGCCCCACTTGTAGGCGAAGTTGCGGTTGAGGTCGACGCCGTCGCCGATGGTGGTGGCGCCGTCGCCGTTGACGTCCCGCATGTTCTTGCGCCACTGGCGGTCGCCGTCGGCCTGGTGGGTGAAGTCGTAGCCGTCGGGGTTCGCGGACAGGACGAACCACAGTTCGGTCGAGTCGACGATCTTCTTGATGCGCTGGTCCTTGGAGTAGTTGTCCAAGTAGTGGTGCATCAGACGCCGGGTCATCTCCGGCGTGATCCATTCACGCGCGTGCTGGTTGGACATGTACAGGACGGACGGCTTGGCGCCGTCCTTGGTCTTCTTCGCGCCCTTGGTCAGTTTGAGCGCGAGGATGTCCTGCCCCTGAAGGGTCTTGCCGATGGAGACGACCTTGGTCAGGGCCGGGTTCTCCTGCGCGGTCCGGAGGATCTCCTCCTGGAGGTTGCCGGCTCCGCTGTACGGCCGGAACACGCCGTCTCCGGCGGCGGCCACGCGCGCGCGTGCCTTCGCCGTGAGCGTGTGCTCCTTGAGGTCGACGCCCTTGTCCTCCAGCTGGTCGGCCTGCTTGTCGGTGAGGTAGACCTCGACCGTGGCCGTGCCCTTCTCCGGTGCCTGCTCCCCCAGTTCGTGACCGTCCTGGCCGGTCGCGAGGAGCAGGGGTATCTGCGCCTTCGTGACCTCGGCGCGGAAGACCTTGACCTCGTCGGCGCCGGGCGTAGCGGCGTCCTCCGCGGCCACGGCGATGGGCGTGAGTCCCGCGCCGCCCAGCACGAGCGCGCCGGCGGCGAGGATCGTTCTCGCTCTTCGTCTCATGTACCCCCCCTAACGACGGTCCGCCGCAGCGGCGGACCAGATGCCAGGCTCATGACAGTTCATGATCCAGTCAAGGGGGCGCCAACAAGTGACAAACGCCGATACCGGCACCCGAAGTGGGTACCGGCACCGGCGAGTTGAGGGTCGGTCAACGTGCCGTGAGACTCCGTCAGCCCGCGTCGGCCATCTCCTCGGTGAGGTTGGACTCCGTGCCCGGGATGCCGAGGTCCTGGGCCCGCTTGTCCGCCATGGCGAGCAGCCGGCGGATCCGGCCCGCGACGGCGTCCTTGGTCAGCGGCGGGTCGGCGAGGGCGCCCAGTTCCTCGAGGGAGGCCTGCTTGTGGTCCATGCGCAGCCGGCCGGCCGCCGCGAGGTGCTCGGGGACCTCGTCGGCGAGGATCTCCAGCGCGCGCTGGACCCGGGCACCGGCGGCTACCGCGGCGCGTGCGGAACGGCGCAGGTTGGCGTCGTCGAAGTTGGCGAGCCGGTTCGCGGTGGCGCGGACCTCGCGGCGCATCCGCCGCTCCTCCCAGGCCAGCACGGACTCGTGTGCGCCGAGCCGGGTGAGGAGGGCGCCGATCGCGTCCCCGTCCCGGACGACGACCCGGTCGACGCCCCGCACCTCGCGGGCCTTGGCCGCGATCGAGAGGCGACGGGCGGCGCCGACCAGGGCGAGCGCGGCCTCGGGGCCCGGGCAGGTCACCTCCAGGGACGAGGAACGTCCCGGCTCGGTGAGCGAGCCGTGAGCCAGGAAGGCCCCTCTCCAGGCCGCCTCCGCGTCACAGGTCGCCCCGGAGACCACCTGCGGGGGCAGGCCTCTGATCGGGCGCCCACGGCCGTCCACGAGCCCTGTCTGGCGGGCCAGCTGGTCGCCGCCCGCGACCACCCGGACCACGTAACGGGAACCGCGGCGCAGTCCGCCGGGCGCCATCACGATCAGTTCGGAACTGTGGCCGAAAATCTCAAGGATGTCCCGCTTGAGCCGACGGGCCGCCATCGCGGTGTCCAGCTCCGCCTCGATCACAATGCGCCCGCTCACCAGGTGGAGGCCGCCGGCGAACCGCAGAATGGCGGAGACCTCCGCCTTCCTGCAGCAGGTACGGGTGACGGGGAGCCGGGAAATCTCGTCCTTCACCGCTGCCGTCATCGCCATGGGCCGATCCTTCCATGCATCCGAAAAATACGGTCGTACGCGGCGGCCAACAGCTCCGTATCGTGCCGAGGAGATCCGTCGGTCCGGGCCACCGGCGCCAGCTCGACCGCGGCACCGAACCGTTTGGCGGCATCGGTCAGCAAGTCGCGGTCGGGCACGGCGGCCTCGTCGGCCAGCACCACGTCCAGGGCGAGTTTAGGGGCGTGTCGTCCCAAAACCTCCAAATGACGCTGCGGGGAGAAGCCATCGGTTTCTCCGGGTTGCGGCGCGAGGTTCAGCGAGAGTACCCGGCGGGCCTTCGTCTCGGTGAGCGCGTCGAGCAGTTCGGGCACCAGCAGGTGCGGGATCACGGACGAGAACCAGGAGCCCGGCCCGAGCACCACCCAGTCGGCGTCCAGGACCGCCGCGACGGCTTCCGGGACGGCGGGCGGGTCGTGCGGCACGAGATGCACGCTCTGCACCTCGCCGGGTGTCAGCGCGACGGTCGCCTGTCCCCGGACGGTGTCGACGTCGTCGGGCCGCTCCGGGTCATGACCCTTGACCAGGGCCTGCAGCTCCAGGGGTACGGCGGACATCGGCAGGACGCGGCCGTGCGCGCCCAGCAGCCTGCCGACCAGGTCGAGGGCCTGGACGTGGTCGCCGAGCTGCTCCCACAGGGCGACGATCAGCAGGTTGCCGACCGCGTGTTCGTGCAGGTCGCCCTTGGACTGGAAGCGGTGCTGGATGACGCGGGCCCAGGTCTGGCCCCATTCGTCGTCGCCGCACAGGGCGGCCAGGGCCTTGCGCAGGTCGCCGGGCGGCAGGACGCCCAGCTCGTCGCGCAGGCGCCCGCTGGAGCCGCCGTCGTCGGCCACGGTGACCACCGCGGTCAGGTCGCCGGTGATCCGGCGCAGGGCGGCGAGCGAGGCGGACAGGCCCATGCCCCCGCCCAGGGCGACGACCTTGGGCTGGGTGCCCCGGCGGCGCGGTCTGGCGCCCCGGGCCTCGACGGGCCGGCCCGCACGGCCCTCGGGGGTCATCCGGCGCAGCCGGCTCAGCCGCGGTGTACGTCCCGTCATTCCCGTCCCATGTCCCGGTGCACGATCACGGTCTCCACGCCCTGCGAGGCAAGGCGGGCGGCGAGCTTCTCGGAGGTGGCCACCGAACGGTGCTTGCCGCCGGTGCAGCCGACCGCGATCGTCACATAGCGCTTGCCCTCGCGGCGGTATCCGGCGGCGATGAGCTGGAGCAGCTCGGCGTACCGGTCGAGGAACTCCTTGGCGCCGGGCTGGTTGAAGACGTACGCCGACACCTCCTCGTTGAGGCCGGTGTACGGGCGCAGCTCCGGGACCCAGTGCGGGTTGGGCAGGAACCGCATGTCCACGACCAGGTCGGCGTCGACCGGGAGGCCGTACTTGAAGCCGAAGGACATCACCGTGGCCCGCAGCTCGGGCTCCTCCTCGCCGGCGAACTGGGCGTCCATCTTGGCCCGCAGTTCGTGCACGTTGAGGCTGGAGGTGTCGATCACCAGGTCGGCGTCCCCGCGCAGTTCGCGCAGCAGTTCGCGCTCGGCGTCGATTCCGTCGACGATGCGGCCGTCCCCCTGGAGGGGGTGCGGCCGGCGCACCGACTCGAAACGGCGCACCAGGGCGTCGTCCGAGGACTCCAGGAAGACGATCCGCCGGGTGACGCCCTTCACGGCGAGATCGGCGAGCGACTCACGGAGATTGTCGAAGAAACGCCTGCCGCGCACGTCGACGACGACCGCGATCCTGGCGACGTTGCCCTGGGAGCGGGCGCCGAGCTCCACCATGGTGGGGATCAGCGCGGGCGGCAGGTTGTCGACGACGAACCAGCCGAGGTCCTCCAGACACTTGGCCGCCGTCGAACGTCCGGCTCCGGACATGCCGGAGATGATCACCAGCTCGGGGATGGCCACTTCGGCGATCCCGGCTGTCTCGATGCCCGTACCCACTTGCTCTCCGTCTTCCTGGCCCGGTGGTTTCTGGCCCGCTGTGTCGCCCGGTGCCGGGCCCTCGGCGTGTCGCGAGCGATCATCGCCCGCTTCCTTGTGACCCGCCTGGCCTTCCGCTGTGCGCTCGGCCTTCGGTGCCTCGTCGTGCTCGGTCATGTCTCCTGGCCCCGTCGCTCGTCCGGGGCGCCCGCGACTACGGGCTGCCCCGGGGCATCCGCCCTCGTACCGGGTGCCCCGTCCTGCGTGTCTGCTGCGTCTGCTGCGTCTGCTGCGTAGTCCATGATCTCTCCGGTCGCCGTGTTCACGGCGGGTGCGGCCGGGGCCGCCTGTGCGAGGGCCACAGCGATCGTCTCGGCCGTCTTGAGGCCTATGCCGGGAACCTCGCGGATCTGGTCGATTGTGGCGGACCGCAGCTTTCTCACCGAGCCGAAATGCTTGATCAGCGCCTGTTTCCGGGTTTCACCGAGTCCGGGCACGTCGTCCAGTGGGCTCGCCCGGAAGCGTTTGGCCCGTTTGACGCGCTGGTAGGTGATCGCGAAGCGGTGGGCCTCGTCACGTACGCGCTGGAGCAGATACAGGCCCTCGCTGGTGCGGGGCAGGATCACCGGGTCGTCCTCGCCGGGCACCCAGACCTCCTCCAGGCGCTTGGCGAGGCCGCAGACGGCGATGTCGTCGATACCCAGCTCGTCCAGTGCCCGCTGGGCGGCGGCGACCTGCGGCTGCCCGCCGTCGACGACGACGAGCTGCGGCGGATAGGCGAACCGCCTGGGCCGCCCTTCGTCGTCCTTCAGCTGCTCACCCGGCTCCCTGCCGGGTTCCCGACCGGTGTCCGGACCGGACTCCTGGCCGGGTTCCTGGCCGTCCGTCCACTCCCCGGTCTTCTCCTTCTCGGCGAGGTACCGCTTGAAGCGACGGCCGATGACCTCGTGCATGGACCTGACGTCGTCCTGTCCCGCGAAGCCCTTGATCTGGAAGCGGCGGTACTCGCTCTTGCGCTGCAGGCCGTCCTCGAAGACGACCATGGAGGCCACCACGTCGTCGCCCTGGAGGTGGGAGATGTCGTAGCACTCGATCCGCAGGGGGGCGCTGTCCAGGTCGAGGGCCTCGGCGATCTCCTCCAGCGCGCGCGAGCGGGTCGTCAGGTCGGAGGCGCGCCTGGTCTTGTGCAGCACGAGCGAGTGCTGGGCGTTGCGCTGCACGGTCTCCATGAGGGCCTTCTTGTCGCCGCGCTGCGGGATGCGCAGCGACACGCCGGACCCGCGCCGCTCGGCCAGCCACTCCTGGACGGGCTCCACGGGGTCGGGCAGCGCGGGGACGAGGACCTCCCTGGGCACGGAGTCCCCCTTCTCCTCCCCGTAGAGCTGCTGGAGGGCGTGCTCGACCAGTGCCCCGGTGGTGATCTCCTCGACCTTGTCGGTCACCCAGCCACGCTGGCCGCGCACGCGCCCACCGCGTACGTGGAAGATCTGCACGGCCGCTTCCAGCTCGTCCTCGGCGACCGCGATCAGGTCGGCGTCGGTCGCGTCGGCGAGCACGACCGCGCTCTTCTCCATGGCCTTCCGCAGGGCCTCGATGTCGTCGCGCAGACGGGCCGCCCGCTCGTACTCCATCTCCTCGGCCGCTTCCGTCATCCGCTGCTCCAGCCGGCGGATGTACGTCCCCGTGCGGCCGGCCATGAAGTCGCTGAACTCCTCGGCCAGGTCGCGGTGTTCCTCGGCCGAGACCCGCCCGACGCAGGGCGCAGAGCACTTGCCGATGTAGCCGAGGAGGCAGGGGCGGCCGGTGCGGGCGGCGTTCTTGAAGACGCCGGCCGAGCACGTGCGTACCGGGAAGACGCGCAAGAGCAGGTCCACGGTGTCGCGGATCGCCCACGCGTGCCCGTACGGCCCGAAGTAGCGGACGCCCTTGCGTTTCTGACCGCGCATCACCTGCACGCGCGGGTACTCCTCGTTCATCGTCACCGCGAGATACGGGTAGCTCTTGTCGTCGCGGTACTTGACGTTGAAACGCGGGTCGAACTCCTTGATCCAGGAGTACTCCAGCTGGAGCGCCTCGACCTCCGTGGACACCACCGTCCACTCCACGGAGGCGGCCGTGGTGACCATCGTGCGGGTGCGCGGGTGGAGACCGGCCAGGTCCTGGAAGTAGTTGGCCAGGCGTTGACGCAGGCTTTTCGCCTTCCCGACGTAGATCACCCGGCGGTGCTCGTCGCGGAATCGGTACACCCCGGGAGAGTCCGGGATCTGTCCCGGCTTGGGGCGGTAGCTGGAGGGGTCGGCCATGTCTCACACCCTACTGGCGGGGTGTGACAGCGCGGTGATCCTGTGGACCGGCGCCCCCGGTCCCCGGGGAGGGCGAGGAGGAAGGTGAAGGGCTCAGCAGTTGCGCGGGTTGCGCCTCAGGTGTTGTCGCGCCTTGGTCAACACGCTTCAATGCGGGAGAACTCGGGGCGGTGAACGGCCGCGTACGCACGTGCGGACACAAGGACACGGGGACGAGGACGACAGCTCCGTGCAGGCCCGCCGGGCCGTCACGGTTCGACCCACGCGCGCGGTCCGGCCAGCCGCCGTGATCATTCACAGAAGGGCCCCTGCATGCGCCAAGGAACACGGCACGCGGACGACGTCATCACGGAGGACACCACCGTGGAGGACGCCACCGCGGAGCTGGGGACGGCTCTGCGGAACGGCCCCTTCCATGTGGCCCTGCGGGCAGCGATCACCGCGCGCGGGCTGCCGCTGCAGCGTGTCCAGCACCATCTGTGGCGGTACGGCGTCAAGGTCGGCGTCACCAGCCTGAGTTACTGGCAGCAGGGCGCCCGCCGCCCGCAGCGCCCCGAGTCGCTGCGGGCCGTGCGGGCCCTGGAGGAGATCCTCCAGCTGCCGGACGAATCGTTGATCCGGCTGCTCTCCCAGGACGACGAACGCGTCGGCACGCAGCGCCCCGCCGGGCGTTCGTACCGCTCCCTGGTCGAGGCCTCCGGCGCCCTGGAACAACTGCTGACGGAGCTGGAGGCCCCGCTCGACGGCGGCCTGCACACCATCGGCCTGCACGAACGGGTACGGATCGGCACGCGCCGTGAACTCCTCACCCGCGAGGCCCACCACATCGTGCGCGCCCACCGGGACGGCATCGACCGGTTCGTCGCCGTGCACCACGGCGACCCCGGCTGCGCGCCGGACGGCATGTCGGTCCACGCCCTGGAGAACTGCCGCACGGGGCGGATACGCCGGCACCACGACACCGGGGTGCTCGTCGCCGAACTCCTCTTCGACACGCGGCTGCGCGCGGGCGATACGTTCCTCTTCCGGTACGCGGTGGAGGACGGCACCGCGGGCGTGTCCCGTGAGTACGTGCGCGGATTCGGCGTGGCGGGCGGCCAGTACGCGCTCCAGGTCCGCTTCGACGACGGGTCCCTGCCGGTGCGCTGCCACCGCTTCGCCCAGCACTCGGCCGCGGCGCCCCGAAGCGGCCGCCAGGACCTGCCGGTGAGCGCCCGCCACCGCTCGGTCCACCTCGTCGAGCCGAGGCTGCGACCGGGAATCCTGGGCATCGGCTGGGACTGGGAGTGACGCAAACGCTTGCGTAAACGCTTACGCAAGCGTTTACGTCCTTCTGTGCATGCGATACGTTGCCGCCGTTGACACCCCACCGGGACGGGAAGGCGGGACTCCATGGCGACGATGGCCGACGTGGCGCGGCATGCCGGCGTGTCCGTGGCGACCGTCTCCCACGTGCTGAACGACACCCGTACCGTGCGCCCCGCGACCCGGCAGGCGGTCCTCGACGCCATCGACGTGCTGGGCTACACCCCGAACACGCTGGCCCGTTCCCTGGTCACCGCGCGGACGCGGTCCATCGGACTGGCGGTTTCGGCGATCAGCAACCCGTACTTCACGGAGATCCTCCAGGGTGTCGAGGCCGGTGCTCTGGAACACGGCTACAGCCTCCTCATCGCCGACCCGCACGACGACCCCGAGCACGAGCGCAAGGTCGTCCAGCTGCTGCACGAGCGGCGCGTGGACGGCATGATCGTCGCCCCGTCGGCGGATCCCGGCGCCCTGGTGGCCTACCTGACCCGGCACGACGTACCGACGGTGTTCCTCGACCGGCTGCTCGACACGCCTTCGGACAGCACCCCGCGTTTCGACCAGGTCTGCGCCGAGAACGCCGAACCCATGGCCCGGCTGATGGCCCACCTCACCGCACTCGGCCACAAACGCGTCGGTCTGGTGGCGGGCCGTCCCGGCCTCAGCACGACGGCGGAACGGATCGCCGGCTACCGCATCGGCCTCGCGTCCGCCGGGCTGCCCCACGACGAACGCCTGGTGGCCCATGGCGACTCCGAGTCGGAGGGTGGCGAGCGGGCCACCACCGCCCTGCTCTCCCTCGCCGCGCCGCCGACCGCCCTCGTCACGGCCAACAACGCGATGACCATCGGGGCCCTGCGCGCCCTGCGCGAGCGGGACCTCACCGTGCCGGACGACCTGGCCCTGTGCTGCTTCGACGACTTCGCCTGGGCCGACCTGTTCTCCCCCCGGCTCACCGCGATCGCACAGCCCGGCAGGGACATCGGCGCGCAGGCCGTACGTCTGCTCCTGGACCGGCTGGCCGACCCGGACCGCCCGACACGCACCGTGCGACTTCCGTGCACGTTCGTTCACCGCGAGTCGTGCGGATGTGCCGACCGGGAGCACTCCGAGAACTCCCGCCAGGCCGAGAAAGGACCCGTTTCATGATCGTCGTCGCCGGTGAGGCACTCATCGACCTGGTACCGCGAGCGCCGGGCGCCCTCGCGGATCTGCGACCGGCGCTCGGTGGCGGTCCCTACAACACGGCGGTTGCTCTCGGCCGCCTCGGCTCCCCCACCGCGTTCTGTTCCCGCGTGTCGTCCGACGCGTTCGGCGAGGCGCTGCTCGACGGGTTGCGCGGCGCGGGCGTCGACGTGTCGTCCGTACAGCGTGGCGACGAGCCGACGACACTCGCGGTCGCCTCGATCGGTGCGGACGGCTCCGCCGCCTACTCCTTCTACGTCGAGGGCACCGCCGACCGGCTGTTCACGGCACCCGTCCAGCTCCCCGGCACGGCCCGGGCGGTGTCCTTCGGCACCTGCTCGCTGGTGCTGGAGCCGGGTGCGAGCGCGTACGAGGAACTGCTGCGGAGCGCTGCCGCACAGGGCGTGTTCACCGCGCTCGACCCGAACATCAGGGCGGTGCTGATCCCCGATGCGGACGCCTACCGGGCCCGCTTCGCGAGTTGGCTGCCCTCGGTGTCGCTGCTCAAGCTCTCGGAGGAGGACGCGAAGTGGCTCGGCGGGACTCCGTGGGAATGGCTGGCCGCCGGTCCCTCCGCCGTCGTGGTCACCCGGGGCGGCGACGGGCTGACCGTCTTCACCCGTGACGGCGCCGAACACTCCGTCCCCGGCGAGGAGATCGACGTCGTGGACACGATCGGCGCCGGCGACACCGTGAACGCGGCGCTGCTGCACGGCCTGTCGGCACGGGACGCGCTGTCCCCGGCGGCCCTGGCCGGCCTGGGCGCCGACGGCTGGACGGACCTGCTCCGTCTCGCGGCCCGCGCGGCGGCGATCACCTGCTCACGCGCGGGGGCGGAACCTCCGTACGCGGCCGAACTGGGCTTGCTGTAGGGGCAGTTCGGCGCGGTGCGGGGTCAGTGGACGTACGGCGGCCCGCGGAGGGTTTCCGCGGGCCGCCGTCTTTGCCCTACTGTCCGAGCTCGTCTCCGGCTCAGGCCTTGCGGGCCCGAGTCGTCGTCTTCTTCACCGGAGCGGCCTTCTTCGTGGCTCCGGCCGTCTTCGTCGCCGCCGGCCTGGCCGCCACCGCCTTCTTGGCGGGCGCCTTGCGCGGTGCCTTCACCGAGGTGGCGTCACTGACCCGCTCGGCGCCCAGGATCTCGCGCAGGAACTTGCCGGTGTGGCTGGTGGCGACTCCGGCGATCTCCTCGGGCGTGCCCTCGGCGACGACGAGACCACCGCCGGCGCCTCCCTCGGGGCCCATGTCGACGACCCAGTCGGCGGTCTTGATGACGTCGAGGTTGTGCTCGATGACGATGACCGTGTTGCCCTTGTCGACCAGCCCGGAGAGAACCTTGAGGAGCTTGCTGATGTCCTCGAAGTGCAGACCGGTGGTCGGCTCGTCCAGGACGTACACCGTGCGGCCGGTGGAGCGCTTCTGGAGTTCGCTGGCGAGCTTCACCCGCTGGGCCTCGCCGCCGGACAGGGTCGTCGCGGACTGGCCCAGCCGGACATAGCCGAGGCCGACGTCGTGCAGCGTGTTGAGGTGGCGGGCGATCGCCGGCACGGCCTCGAAGAAGTGACAGGCTTCCTCGATCGGCATGTTCAGGATGTCGGCGATGGACTTGCCCTTGTAGTGGACCTCCAGGGTCTCCCGGTTGTAGCGGGCGCCGTGGCAGACCTCGCACGGGACGTACACGTCCGGGAGGAAGTTCATCTCGATCTTGATGGTGCCGTCGCCCGCGCAGTTCTCGCAGCGTCCGCCCTTGACGTTGAAGGAGAAGCGGCCGGGCAGATAGCCCCGCACCTTCGCCTCGACGGTCTCCGCGAACAGCCTGCGGACGTGGTCGAAGACACCGGTGTACGTCGCCGGGTTCGACCGCGGGGTGCGGCCGATGGGCGACTGGTCGACGTGCACGACCTTGTCGACGAGGTCGTCGCCGTCCACGCGCGTGTGGCGGCCGGGCACACTGCGGGCGCCGTTCAGTTCGCGGGCGAGGTGCGTATACAGGATGTCGTTGACCAGCGTCGACTTGCCGGAGCCGGACACCCCCGTGACGGCCGTGAGGACACCCAGCGGGAACGACACGTCGATGTCCTGCAGGTTGTTCTCCCGGGCCCCGTGCACGGTGAGCCGGCGGGAGGGGTCCAGCGGGCGCCGGATGCCGGGCAGCGGGATGGCCTTCCTGCCGGACAGGTACTGCCCGGTCATCGACTCCTCGTTGGCGAGCAGTTCCTTCAGGGAGCCGCTGTGCACGACCTTGCCGCCGTGCTCGCCCGCGCCGGGGCCGATGTCGACGATCCAGTCGGCGACCTTGATGGTGTCCTCGTCGTGCTCGACGACGATGAGCGTGTTGCCCATGTCCCGCAGCCGGACCAGGGTCTCGATCAGCCGGTGGTTGTCGCGCTGGTGCAGACCGATGGAGGGTTCGTCGAGGACGTAGAGGACACCGACGAGTCCGGAGCCGATCTGGGTCGCGAGGCGGATGCGCTGGGCCTCGCCGCCGGACAGGGTGCCGGCCGCGCGGTTCAGCGAGAGGTAGTCGAGGCCGACGTCGACCAGGAACTTCAGTCGTTCGTTGACCTCCTTGAGCACCCGCTCGGCGATCTTCTTGTCGCGGTCGTCGAGCTTCAGCTCGGCCAGGAAGTCCGCGCAGTCGCTGATCGACATCGCGGCGACCTCGGCGATGGACCTCTCCATGACCGTGACCGCGAGGACGATCGGCTTGAGGCGGGTGCCCTCGCAGGTGGGGCAGGGCACCTCGCGCATGTAGCCCTCGAAGCGCTCCCGGCTGGCGTCGCTCTCGGACTCGCTGTGCCGCCGCTTCACGAACGGAACGGCGCCCTCGAAGGGCGTGGTGTACACGCGCTCCCTGCCGTACCGGTTGCGGTAGCGGACCTCGATCTGGGTTTTGTGGCCGTGCAGGAGCGCCTTCCTGGCGCGCTGCGGGAGGCCCGCGAAGGGAATGTCCGTACGGAATCCCAGCGCGTCCGCGAGAGCGGTGATGAGGCGGCTGAAGTAGTCCTTGGTGTGGCCGTGCGACCAGGGGTGGATGGCGCCCTCGTCGAGGGACTTGTCCTCGTCCGGGACGATCAGCTCGGGGTCGACCTCCATGCGCGTGCCGATGCCCGAGCAGTCGGGGCAGGCGCCGAAGGGCGAGTTGAAGGAGAAGGAGCGGGGCTCCAGTTCCTCGAAGGACAGGTCGTCGTACGGGCAGTACAGGTGCTCCGAGTACATGCGCTCGCGCTCGGGGTCGTCCTCGGGGAGGTCGACGAAGTCGAGCACGACCATGCCGCCGGCGAGTCCGAGGGCGGTCTCCACGGAGTCGGTGAGACGGCGCTTGGCGGTGTCCTTGACCGTGAGGCGGTCGATGACCACCTCGATGGTGTGCTTCTCCTGCTTCTTCAGCGTGGGCGGGTCGGACAGCTGGATCGTCTCGCCGTCCACCCGCGCGCGGGAGTAGCCCTTGGTCTGGAGGTCCGCGAACAGGTCGACGAACTCGCCCTTGCGTTCCCGTACCAGCGGCGACAGCACCTGGAAGCGGCTGCCCTCCGGCAGCTCCAGGACCCTGTCGACGATGGCCTGCGGCGACTGACGGGAGATGGGGCGACGGCACTCGGGACAGTGCGGCTTGCCGATGCGCGCGAAGAGGAGACGCAGGTAGTCGTAGACCTCGGTGATGGTGCCCACCGTCGAGCGCGGGTTGCGCGAGGTCGACTTCTGGTCGATCGAGACGGCCGGGGAGAGGCCCTCGATGAAGTCGACGTCCGGCTTGTCCATCTGGCCGAGGAACTGGCGGGCGTACGACGAGAGCGACTCGACGTAGCGGCGCTGGCCCTCGGCGAAGATCGTGTCGAAGGCCAGGGAGGACTTGCCCGACCCGGAAAGGCCCGTGAAGACGATGAGCGAGTCGCGCGGGAGGTCGAGCGAGACATTCTTGAGATTGTGCTCGCGCGCGCCACGGACGATGAGACGGTCGGCCACGCCGGTCCGCACCTTTCTTGGGAGAAGTGACAGGGGCGGGGCCCCCGTGCTTTCTCAGACTAGGGGGAGCCACTGACAACGCCGGTCGGATTCCTGGGGTGGTAACAATCCCCGGCCATCCAGCATGCCCGACGCCGCACTCGACCATATAGCACGCACATTCGATTTGCGGGCCTGGTCCACCGGCTTCACCCGAACGTGTGGCGGGGCTATCGTCGGCCCCATGGCCGATCATGAGCGCGACCTGGCATCTGTACGCGACGCGACGGAACGACTGCTCACCGCAGCCGCGAAATTGAACAACGATTCGGTGGCCGAACCGTCACGGCTGCCGGGCTGGACCCGCGGACACGTCCTCGCCCACATCGCCCGCAACGCGGACGCCCTCGTGAACGTCCTCGAAGGACGTCCCATGTACGCCTCCGGGGAGGCCCGGGACGCCGGCATCGAGCGGGACGCCCCGCGCCCCCTGGACGTACAGCTCTCGGACGTGGGCGAGAGCGCGGCCCGCTTCCAGGAGGCGGGGGCCGTGCCCGCGGACTGGTCGCGCACGGTGGAGCTGCGCAACGGGGTCACCGACATCGCCTCCCGGGTGCCGTTCCGCCGCTGGGCCGAGGTCGAACTGCACCACGTGGACCTGGGGATCGGGTACGAGCTCGAAGACCTCCCCGCGGAGTTCACGGAGCGGGAGATCACGTTTTTGGCCGACCGGTTCACCGGCCACCCCGAGGTGCCGCGAACCGTGCTCACGGACGGCACGCACGCGTGGAGCACCGGAAGCGAGGCGGGCGGACCCGAGGTCACGGTCACCGGACCGGCACCCGAGCTGCTGGGGTGGCTCTCCGGCCGCCGCGACGGAGCGCGACTCGACGTCCCGGGAGGCACCCCGCCCGCACTGCCCCCGCTCTAGGGTCACCGGCGTCGCTATAGGCTGAACGTCATGACGTACAGCGGAGCGGTGAAGGTCGGCGGCCCTGCCGATGTGCACGAGTTGCCCGACCTGATGATCACCAAGGTCGCGGTGGGCCCGATGAACAACAACGCCTATCTGCTGCGCTGCCGGGCCACGGACGAGCAGTTGCTGATCGACGCGGCGAACGACGCCCATACGCTGATCACACTGATCGGTGACGACGGCATCGCGTCGGTCGTCACCACCCACCAGCACGGGGACCACTGGCAGGCGCTCGCGGAGGTCGTGGAAGCCACCGGTGCCCGTACGTACGCGGGTCGGGACGACGCGGAGGGCATCCCCGTGCCGACCGATGTGCCGGTCGACGACGGGGACACGATCCGTGTCGGGCACGTGGAACTCACCGCGCGCCACCTGGTCGGGCACACACCGGGCTCGATCGCGCTCGTCTACGACGACCCGCACGGGCATCCGCACGTGTTCACCGGGGACTGCCTCTTCCCCGGCGGCGTGGGCAACACACGCAAGGACCCGGAGGCCTTCGCCAGCCTGATCCGCGACGTGGAGACGAAGATCTTCGCCCCGCTCCCGGACGAGAGCTGGGTCTATCCGGGCCACGGCAACGACACCACCCTGGGTGCGGAGCGGCCCCACCTGCCGGAGTGGCACGCGCGGGGCTGGTGAGCCGGCCGGCGGAGACCGCCCACCTGGGGTGGTGAACTCCCCCTGCGGCGCGCCCAGTTGTCGGCCGCGCGCCCCGTGTGAAACGAACACACGCGCCGGGAGTACGCACGCGCTCCCGGCGTGCGCGCTGGCGTAGTCCACTGAAGGCAGCCCCGCGCAGGATGACGGCTCCTGGGCGGCACGGGCCGCCGACCTGTCGATCCCCGCCCTCGGTCGGCGGCCCCGGCGTTCACAAGAACGCAACACACGTTCCCATTATGCGGACAATTCCGCGTGTGACCTGGACAAATGGCGCGGTCCGCTGTCACTCTCCCGCCATGCACCTTGCCCCTTACATGCTGCGCCGCGCCCTCTCCGCCGCCACTGTCGCCCTGCTCGCCACCGCCGTCGGCTGTGCCCCGCAGCCCGAGGAGAGCGCCGCCAAACCGACCGGGACGGCCGGAGCCACCTGTGCCAAGGGCAAGTTGGCCACCCAGACCTCGGGCAAGCTGACGATCGCCACCGACGAGCCGGCGTACGAGCCCTGGTTCAAGGACGGCAAGCCCGCCAACGGTGAGGGCTTCGAGTCGGCGGTCGCGTACGCGGTGGCGCGGCAGCTCGGCTACGACAAGGCGAACGTCGTGTGGCAGAGCGTGCCCTTCAACAAGGCGTTCGCGCCCGGGGCGAAGACCTTCGACTTCGACATCAACCAGGTGTCGATCAGTGCCGAGCGCAAGAAGGCCGTGGACTTCTCGTCCGGCTACTACGACGTGCGCCAGGCCGTCATCGCGCTCAAGACCTCCAAGGCCGCGAAGGCGACGAGCATCGCGGACCTCAAGGGCCTCAAGCTGGGCGCCCAGGTCGGCACCACCAGCCTCGACTACATCGACGACGTGGTGAAGCCGACCCAGGAGCCGGCCGCGTACGCGAAGAACGACCAGGCCAAGTCCGCGCTGCAGAACGGCCAGGTGGACGCCATCGTCGTCGACCTGCCGACCGCCTTCTACATCACCGCCGCCGAGGTGACCGACGCGAAGATCGTCGGGCAGTTCGAGAACCAGGGCGGCACGCCGGAGCAGTTCGGGCTCGTGCTCGACAAGGGCAGCGCGCTCACCTCGTGCGTGACGACCGCGGTGGACACCCTGCGCGAGGACGGGACGCTCGCCTCGATCGAGAAGCAGTGGCTGTCGGACGCCGTCGACGCCCCGGTGCTCAAGTGACCGCAGTGAAGGAGGAGTCCGGGCAGGAGGACCCGGGCCACATGGCGGACCGGGGCGACGGTTACGTCCCCTCGCAGCGGCGGATCGACCGGGAGCGGTACAAGCGCACCCGCGCGCGCCGCGCCACGTCGATCGCCGCGCTGTCCACCCTCGTCACCGGGGTCGTCCTGTATCTGGTCGTGGTGAGCGCGCCGGGCTGGCCGCGCACCAGGGAGACGTTCTTCAACGGGCAGTACGCGCGCGAGGCGTTCCCGAAGGTCCTCGAAGGCCTGTGGCTCAACGTACGGCTGCTGCTGATCTGCGGTGTCGCGGTGCTCGTCCTCGGCATGCTGATCGCCATCGCACGCACCCTGCGCGGCCCGGTGTTCTTCCCGCTGCGCGCGCTGGCCGCCGCGTACACGGACTTCTTCCGCGGCCTCCCGCTGATCATCAACCTGATGATCGTCGTGCTGGGTGTCCCGGCGCTGCGACTCCAGGGCATCACCGTGGACCCGGTGCTCCTCGGCGGTACGGCGCTGACGCTGACGTACTCGGCGTACGTGGCCGAGGTGTTCCGGGCCGGCATCGAGTCCGTGCACCCGTCGCAACGGGCGGCGGCGCGCTCGCTCGGGCTGACCAACCGGCAGGCGCTGCGGTACGTCGTGCTGCCCCAGGCGGTACGGCGCCAGGTGCCACCGCTGCTGAACGACCTGGTGTCGCTGCAGAAGGACACCGGGCTCGTGTCGATCGGCGGCGCGGTCGACGCCGTACGCGCCGCCGACATCATCGTGGGCCGCAGCCTCAACTACACGCCGTACATCGTCGCGGGACTGGTCTTCGTCGCGCTGACCATCCCGATGACCCGCTTCACGGACTGGGTGACGGCTCGGATGGACCGGCAGCGGGCGCAGGGAGGAACACTGTGAGCGGCATCCCCGACAGCTCGTCCGTCTCCTCCCCCACCTCCCCCGTGCTCCGTATGGAGTCCGTGCGCAAGACCTTCGGTGACACCGTCGTCCTGCGGGACGTCGATCTGGAGGTCGCCCCGCACACGGTGACCGCCCTGATCGGCGCGTCCGGCTCGGGCAAGTCCACGCTGCTGCGGTGCGCGAACCTGCTGGAGGACATCGACGACGGCGCGATCTGGCTGGACGGCGAGGAGATCACCGACCCGCGGACCGACCAGGACGCCGTGCGCCGCCGGATCGGCGTGGTCTTCCAGGCGTACAACCTCTTCCCGCACATGACCGTCCTGGAGAACATCACCCTCGCCCCGCGCCGGGTGCACGGCGTGGACCGGGCGGAGGCCGAGCGGTACGGTCGTGAGCTGCTGGAGCGGCTCGGGCTCGGCGCGAAGGCGGGCGAGTACCCGGACCGGCTGAGCGGCGGCCAGCAGCAGCGGGCCGCGATCGTCCGCGCGCTGGCCGTGCGCCCCCGGCTGCTGCTCCTCGACGAGATCACCGCTGCCCTCGACCCGGAACTCGTGGGCGAGGTCCTCGCCGTCGTCCGGGACCTGAAGGGTGAGGGCATGACGATGGTCCTGGCCACCCACGAGATGGGCTTCGCCCGCGATGTCGCGGACCAGGTCTGCTTCCTCGAAGGCGGCGTGGTCCTGGAACGTGGCACGGCCGAGCAGGTGTTCGGCGATCCGCAGCAGGAGCGCACCCGGCAGTTCCTGCGGCGGATCGTGGAGGCGGGACGGCTGTAGGGGCGGTCGTACGTCACGCCTCCGCGGTCGCCGCGCCCACCAGCGCGGCGACCCGCTCCACCCCGAACACGTACCCCTGCACACCGCACCCCGCGATGACGCCGTCGGCGCGCAGGGAGACGTACGAGTGGTGTCGGAACGTCTCGCGCTGGTGGATGTTGGAGATGTGGACCTCCAGCACCGGCATGCCGTCGCAGGTGTTGAGCGCGTCAAGGATCGCGACGGACGTGTGGGAGTAGGCGCCGGGGTTGATGACGATGCCGACGTGGCTGAGGCGTGCCTCCTGGATCCAGTCGACCAGCTCACCCTCGTGGTTGGACTGGCGGAAGTCCACCGTGCCGCCGTGCCCGGCCGCCGCCTTGGCGCACAGGGCCTCGACGTCGGCGAGGGTGTCGGAGCCGTAGATCTCCGGCTGGCGCTGGCCCAGGAGGTTCAGGTTGGGGCCGTTCAGGATCATGATCGGGGCGTTGGCGAGGGTGCGGGGCACGGTTCCTCCGGTCCGTTCGGGGGTGACGGCCCGTCGAGGACCGCTGCTCAGCCCCGGTTTATCACGGTGCGCCGACAGCGGGGTCGCCCGTACGCTCCCGGCATGACGACCCCCGCCTATCCCCCCAAGCCCTCGCCCGGCGACCGCATCGCCGTCATCTCGCCGGGCGCCGGACTGCCCGGGCTCTTTCCGCGCCCGCACGAACTGGGGCTGGAGCGGCTGCGCAAGGAGTTCGGGCTCGAACCGGTCGAGTATCCGGCGACCCGGAAGATGGGGTCGACGCCGCAGGAGCGGGCCGACGACATCCACGCGGCCTTCGCCGACCCGGACGTCAAGGCGGTCATCGCGACGATCGGCGGCGACGACCAGATCACCGTGCTGCCCTTTCTGGACCGGGAGTTGATCCGGGCGAACCCGAAGCCGTTCTTCGGGATGAGCGACAACACGAACCTGCTGGCGTACCTGTACAACACCGGGATCGTCGGCTTCCACGGCGCGACCGTGATGACGGCGCTCGGGCGTCCCGTGGCCATGGAACCGCTGACCGCGGAGTCACTGCGGGCCGCCCTGTTCACCTCGGGCGAGTACGAACTGCGGCCCGCCGAGCGCTGGAACGACGTCAACCGCGACTGGGCCGACCCCGCGACCTTCGACAGCGAACCGGAGACCCGTCCCGGCACCGGCTGGACCTGGCAGAACGCCGACCGCGTGGTGGAGGGCCGTGCTTGGGGCGGCTGCCTGGAGATCCTCGGCTGGCTGCTGATGGCCGACCGCGAGATCTCCCACGATCTGACGGAGTACGACGGCGGAGTGCTGCTCCTGGAGACCTCGGAGGAACTGCCGAGCGGCGAGGAGGTCTTCCGCACCCTGCGCAACATGGGCGAACGCGGACTGCTCCAGCGCTTCTCCGCGCTGCTGATGGCCCGCGCGAAGACCTGGTCCTTCGAGCGCCCCAACAGCCCTGAGGAGGGAGCCCGTTACGCCGCCGAACAGCGCGAGGCGGTCCGGCGCGCGCTGGGCGCCTACGCTCCCGGTCTGATGACCGTCTTCGACGTGGACTTCGGGCACACGGATCCGCAACTCGTCCTCCCTTATGGAGGGTCGATACGGGTGGACGGCCCCGCCCGGCGCATCACCGTGACGTACTGATCCCGGCCGTCCCCCGCGCGCCCCCGTAACGCGCGGTCACCGTGG
Organism: Streptomyces sp. NBC_01451; assembly: GCF_036227485.1. Lineage (NCBI taxonomy): Bacteria > Bacillati > Actinomycetota > Actinomycetes > Kitasatosporales > Streptomycetaceae > Streptomyces > Streptomyces sp. NBC_01451. The sequence continues at coordinate 7,513,445 of NZ_CP109479.1, read as the reverse complement.
GTGGTTGACGCGGCATGCACGACGTACGCACGGCAAGGGCACCTTCCATGGTGCGGCTGGCCGCCGCCTCCCTCGCGGGGACGGCCATCGAGTTCTACGACTTCTTCGTCTACGGCACCGCCGCCGCACTGGTTCTGGGGCCGCTGTTCTTCCCGACGTTCTCACCGGTGGCCGGGACACTGGCCGCCTTCGGGACGTTCGGTGTGGGGTTCGTCGCCCGGCCGCTGGGGGCGATGCTGTTCGGGCACATCGGGGACCGGCGCGGGCGGCGGCCGGTCCTGGTCGTCTCGCTGCTTCTGACCGGTGCGTCGACGGTCGCGGTCGGCTGCGTACCGACCTACGAGTCGATCGGCACGGCCGCTCCCGTTCTCCTCCTGGTGCTGCGCTTTCTGCAGGGGCTCGGGCTCGGCGGGGAGTGGGGCGGTGCGGTCCTGCTGACCGCCGAGCACGCGCCCGCCGAACGGCGCGCCCTGTGGTCGAGCTTTCCGCAGATCGGCCCCGCGGTGGGCTTCCTGCTCGCCAATGGCGTGATGCTGGCGCTGTCGGCGTCCCTCACGGAGGCGCAGTTCGCCTCGTGGGGGTGGCGGGTGCCGTTCTGGGCGGCCGGGGTGCTCGCCGTGGCGGGGCTGTGGCTGCGCTCGTCGCTCACCGAGAGCCCGGGTTTCCTGGAAATCGACGACCACGCGCGCGTGCCGCTGGCCGAGGTGGTGCGCGACCACTGGCGGCTGGTCCTGCTGACGGCGGGCGCGCTCACCGTCGGATACGCGGTGTTCTACGCGGTGACGACCTGGTCCCTCGCCTACGGGACCGAACGGCTCGGTGCCAGCCGGACCGTCATGCTGGCCTGCATCATGGCCGCGGTGGTGGTCAAGGGCGCCCTGACACCTGTGATGGCACTCCTGGGTGACCGTTACGGTCGCCGGCCTCTGTGCCTGACCGGGTGTGCCGTCGCCGCCCTGTGGATGTGCCCGATGGTCGCGCTGCTGTCGACCGGCGAACCCTTGCTGATGTTTCTCGGCTTCCTGGTGGCGATGATCGCGTTCGTCACGATGTTCGCGGTGATCGGCGCGTATCTGCCGGAGCTGTACGAGCCCCGCGTACGGTGCACGGGCGCCGCGGTCGGCTACAACCTCGGCGGGGTTCTCGGCGGCGCGCTCACGCCGATCGTGGCGACGGCGCTCGCCGGGCACGGCGGCCGGATCCCCTGGGGCGTGGGCGCCTATCTGACGGGGATCGCGCTGTTCAGCCTGGGCTGCTTCGCGCTGCTGCCGGAGACCCGGCCGGTGCCCCGCCTCGCCGCCGTACCGGCCACGGAGCGTCCCGCGGCGGTGGTCAGGGGTTGATCGCCAACTCCAGGTAGGCGGCGAACAGCACCAGATGCACTCCTCCCTGGAGCGGTGTGGCCCGCCCGGGCACCACCGTCAGCGAGCCGACAACCACGGTCAGGGCGAGCAACACCATGTGGGTGGCACCGAGGCCGAGGACCAGCGGCCCGGAGAGCCAGACGGACGCCAGGGCCACGGCGGGGATGGTCAGACCGATGCTGGCCATCGCGGATCCGAGGGCGAGGTTCAGGCTGGTCTGCACCCGGTCGCGGCGGGCGGAACGCAGCGCGGCGATGGTCTCCGGAAGCAGCACGAGCAGGGCGATGACCACACCGACGACGGCATGCGGCAGGTCGGCTGCCTCCACCCCGGACTCGATGGTGGGCGACACTCCCTTGGCGAGGCCGACCACGCCGATCAGCGCCAGGCCCAGCAGCCCCAGGCTGATCCGGACGTCGCGGGCGGTCGGGAGTTCCGCGTGGGCGTCCGCGGTGATGACCTCGCCCTGCCGGGTGACCGGCAGGAAGTAGTCGCGGTGCCGCACGGTCTGGGTCGCCACGAACAGGCCGTAGAGGATCAGTGAGGCGAGCGCGGCGAAGGTGAGCTGGGCGGTGGAGAACTCCGGGCCCGGCTTGCTCGTGGTGAACGTCGGCAGCACCAGGCTGAGCGTGGCCAGCGTCGCGACCGTCGCGAGGGCGGCACCGGTGCCCTCCGGGTTGAAGACGGCGGTCCCATGACGGATCGAGGCGGTGAGCAGGCTCAGTCCGACGATGCCGTTGCACGTGATCATGACGGCCGCGAAGACGGTGTCCCTTGCCAGGGTGGAACTCTTGTCCCCGCCGTCCGCCATCAGCGTGACGATCAGGGCGACCTCGATGATCGTGACGGCGACGGCCAGCACGAGCGAGCCGAAGGGTTCACCGACTCGGTGGGCGATGACCTCGGCGTGATGCACGGCGGCCAGCACGGCTCCCGCGAGGACCAGAGTCACCAGCGCGACGATCACGCCGGGAAGATCTCGTCCCCACGTGAACACCAGCAGGACGACCGCGGCCACCGGCACGACAGCCGTCCACCGCGTCACGAGCGACCGCAACGGGACGATCATTCAGCGATCCTCGCAGACGGGCACGGGCCGCGCATGCCCGCGCCTGTCCGCGCACGCTCCCTCACTCCGACCCCACAGACGGTCCTCCACACTGCGCTGTCCCTTGCCCTTCACGATCTTCCCCGGCTTCGACCTGCTGCCCCGAAATCCCGGGGGCACACTCCCCTCCCCGGGCCTTCACACCGGCCTCCCGCACCGGTTCGGCGGCCCCGGGGCCCGCAGCGGCACGGGTCCGCCGTCTGCCGCTGCGGAACCCCGTGCCGCTCTCCGCCGGGCGGCCCCGGCTCCGATACCGCTACTTCAGCTCGGTCATCTCCCGTACGTCGCAGTCGGTGAAGGACGGCGGCCTCGTACACATCGAGGCCAGTTGCTCCGCCATCCTGCTCGTCTCCGGGTCGTCGCTGTTGCGCATGGCCTCGTCGTACGACTCGAACTCGATCATCACCAGGAACCGGTTGGGCTGGTTCCTGTCCTGCAGAACGAGGCGGTGCGTGGGTCCGCCGGCACGGCCGGCGAGGCGCTTGTCGGTCTCCTCGACCAGCGCCCTCATCTCCTCCATCCGGTCGGTCTCGATGTCGATGATCTGGACGAACTTCGTCGTTGTGTCCACGGTGCCTCCACCCGGCCGCGGCGTCCCCGGCCAGGGACGCTCACCACCCAACGAAGCACCGGGAACGGTGCTCGGCAATTCGCCGCGCCCCGCTCCCGACGGTGGTTGTTCCTACGTCCGACGTGGTCAGGCGCCGATGCTGTCCTTCGGAGCGCCTTCGCTCTCCTTCTGCGCCGCCTCGGCCGCCTCCTGCTTCCTGGAGGCGATCAGGCTGGTCACCGTGGTGATCACCAGGACCCCGCAGATCACGCCGAGGGAGACAGGTATGGAGATCTCCGGGACGTGGACGCCGGACTCGTGCAGCGCGTGCAGCACCAGCTTGACGCCGATGAAGCCGAGGATGACCGACAGGCCGTACGAGAGGTGGACGAGCTTCCTCAGCAGGCCGCCGATGAGGAAGTACAGCTGACGCAGTCCCATCAGGGCGAACGCGTTGGCGGTGAAGACGATGTACGGGTCCTGGGTCAGGCCGAAGATCGCCGGGATCGAGTCGAGGGCGAACAGGACGTCCGTGGTACCGATCGCGAGCATCACGACCAGCATCGGCGTCATGATCCGCTTGCCGTTCTCCTCGATCCACAGCTTGGTGCCGTGGTATCGGTCGGCCACGCCGAACCGCTTCTCGGCGGCCTTGAGCAGCTTGTTCTCCTCGAACTCCTCGTCCTCGTCGTCGGCGCGGGCCTCCTGGATCAGCTTCCAGGCGGTCCAGATGAGGAAGGCGCCGAAGATGTAGAACACCCACGCGAAGCTCGCGAGGATCGCGGCGCCGGCGGCGATGAATATCGCCCGCAGGACGAGCGCTATGAGGACCCCGACGAGGAGGACCCGCTGCTGGTACTGCGAGGGCACCGCGAACTTCGCCATGATCAGGACGAAGACGAAGAGGTTGTCGACGCTCAACGACTTCTCGGTGATGAAGCCCGCGAAGAACTCACCGGCGGGCTCACCGCCGCCGAAGACGAGCAGCCCCAGGCCGAAGAGCCCGGCCAGAGCGATCCAGACAACCGTCCAGATTCCGGCTTCCTTGATCGATACGTCGTGCGGCTTGCGCCCGATGAAGAAGTCCACCGCGATCAGAGCGGCGAGACCCACGATGGTCAGGACCCACAGGGCCACGGAAACATTCACTGCGCCTCCGGCAGTAGTAACGGCAAATTTCGGCGTCGTCGCTACCGGAGGTCTCTTCCACCCGCGACAGCCGGACTCCTTCACGCGCCCGGACGCCTGCGGGCCGACGCCCCGGGATCTGGATTGATCCGTATTGACGGGTACGCCGCAGCAGGTAGGGAGTACTCCCCTCCGTGGGGCAAACAGTACCCCAATCACCAAGGAAAGGTAAAGAGATTAGTAAAAGAAGAACCAAATCCGCAGGTCAGATGACTTTACGGATACTTGGTGAAGTTCCCGCGGGTGTCAGCGGTTCCATGAGCGGCGGGCCTCCGCGACCTGGCTGAGCACCTGCTGGAGCACCTGGCTGCCGCGCGGGACGACCGACGGCTCATACGTCCACGCGTGGCCGACCCACGGGTCGGCAAGGTGGTCGTCGGGTACCGGAGTGAGTCGCATGAGCGAACGCCAGAGGGGGTCGAGCAACGGTCCGTAGGCCGCCGCGTCCTCGCGGTCGGCGATCATCATCAGGTGGACGCCGACGGACGGCCCCTCGTCCGCGAGATAGCGCAGCTGGGTCACCGCCCGGTCGTCGAAACCGTGCGGGAAGTCGTTGACGATCAACAACTGCTGAGCAGTGTCGAGGTCGGGCGGCAGCGAGTCGGCCGCGCCGCCGCGCACCGCCATCTGCACCAGGTCCACACGCTGGGTCAGCCGGCTCAGGACGTCCGCGACACCGGCGGCCCCGGCGGCGGGCGGACCCGCGAGCACACCGGTCCGCACCAGCGGCGCGAGAGCAGTGGCGCCCGCGCCCGCCGGGTCGATGACGTGCACGGCGAATTCGCCCGCCGGATGGACGGCGAGCAACCGGGCGGCGTGCGTGACCGCCGTGTCCACGGCGAGCCGCCGCAGTTCGTCGGAGTCGAGGAGCGAGCCGTCGAGGGACTCACCGCCGCTGTCGATCCACAGGCCGCGCTCCAGCGGCAGCCGGACGAGCATCGGAATGCTCAGTTCGGAGCTCTCGGGCAGCCGCAGGTCGCCCAGCCGGAGCGCCATGGGCATCTCCATCGGTACGCGGTAGCCGTGCCAGACAGGGTTGTCCCAGCGTGCGTAGGACAAGGGCAGCGCGGGCTCGACGACCTCGGCCTCGGCGGTCAGCTGGGAGAGGTCGCGGTCGAGGGCGGCGCGCGCCTGGTCGACGAGCTGGGCCTGCTTGGCGCGGGCCGCTTCCCGGGCGGCTTCGCCCCGGCCGCCGACCCGGCTGCGGGGATCGGCCAGTGCCATGTCGATCTCTTTCTCAAGGCGCGAGTCGGCGAAGTCCACGGCGCTGCGGTACGCGGCGACGGAGCGCGCCAGGTCCTCGAACATGCCCCAGACCTGGTTGTAGAGCCGCTCGTCCATGGACCACCCGGTGGCGTCCCCCGCGACCGGCCGCGCCGCCTGTCCGGACCCGGCCGGGGGTGCGGTCGGCGGGGCCGGGGGTGGAGCGGCGGTACGGCGGTTGGGATGGCTGTAGTCGATCGGCGATCCGGGGCCAGGGGCGGACGGCTGCGGGGTGCCAGGGGGGTCAGCCTGCGCCGGGGTGTTCTGCGGGTCCTGGACCTCGTACGGCGACGCGGGCTGAGCGGAGCCGGTGCCCTGGCCGCCCTGAACCACTGAGCCCGCCTGCTGCTCCGGTGCGCCGGGAGTCGGGGTGTCCTGCGGCCCCTGAGCGGCGTACGGAGAGGTGGATTGGGCGGTTGCGGGAGACGACGCGGTCCGGCGGGTGCGGTCGCCGTCGGGTGTGCGGGGCGGCGGAGGTGCCACCGAGCGGGAGTGGGACCGGGACACCGCCTCGTTGATGGTGTCCGCGAGTTGCCGGGCCTCGGGCAGGCCCTGGTCGGTGAGGAGTTCGGCGAGGCCGCCCGCATACCCCTGGCCGATGGCGCGCACCTTCCAGGCGTCCTGCCTGCGGTAGAGCTCCAGGGCGACCACGGCCGACTCGGTTTCCAGGCCCGTGATCGTGTAACTGGCGGCCTCGGCGCCGTCGAGGCCGGTGACGGCGGCGACGGGTGCCGCTACGGCGCCGAAGCGCACCGGGCCGCCCACACCGGACGGCAGTGCGATCAGCACGCTGATCCGGTGCACGGACTCCGGCATGGCGCCCAGGTCCACGGCGAGCCGGTGGTCGGCCGCCGCCTGTCTGGAGACCTCCAGGCCGGGGAGCGTGGGAGCACCGGGGTGGGCCACCCACTCGACGCCGAGGATCCTGCCCTGCTCGTCGCCGACCGTGGCCCCGGCCACGATCGGCGTGCCGGCCGAGATCCGCACTTCGAGGCGGACCTGGGAGAGTGGATGGTTCTGCCCCCGGATCAGCTCGGCCGTCATCGCCCTCGTCCCCCTGTGTCGTTCAGTTGTTCCGTGGGCCGCCCGGGCCCGGCTACAGGTGCGGCAGGATCGCCGGCATCAGGTCCTGGAAGGTGCGGCCGTTGGCAGGCGTGCCGATGGCGGTCATCTGCCATCCCGCGCCGGCGCGGTGCACCTTGGCCATGATCTGGGCTGTGTACTGGCCGCCACCGTCCAGTGTGTAGCGGGCGAGTTCGTCACCGTTGGTCTCGTCGACCAGACGGCAGAACGCGTTCTGCACCTCCTGGAAGGTCTGGCCCGTGAACGAGTTCACGGTGAAGACGATCTGGTCGATGTGGACCGGCACACGCGGCAGGTCGACGAGGATCGCCTCGTCGTCACCACCCTGGCCGACCCCGCCGACGAGGTTGTCACCGGTGTGCCGCACCGAGCCGTCGTCGCTCACCAGATGACGGAAGAACACGACATCGACGGGCTGCTTGTCGGCGAACAGCACCGCGGAGGCGTCGAGGTCGATCTCCCGCGTACGCGAGCCGAACAGGCCGCGCCGGGGAGCCGCCTGCCAACCGAGGCCCATGCGCACCGCGGTCAGGGTGCCCCCGTCGTTCTTCTGCAGGCTGATGGCCTGACCCTTGGTCAGATTGACGCTGCCACTGGGCGTTCCGCCCTTGGATACGTCCACCACGCGCTGTCCCCTCTCGAGCCGTCCCCTGTTTCCGCGGGGTCCGCGGATGACCTGAACCCTACGCAGTGGCACTGACAGTGCCGAAGCCTCGGGCGCACTTTGTGTCGGTGTTGCAACACTGCGCGTACGACGCAGCTCACGTACCCCGGGCGGGGTGCCGGTCCGGTGCGACGGCCGGCACCCCGCGTGCCCGGTGCGGCGGTCAGGCGATGCCCGCCTCCTTCATCTGCCGCAGTTCCTTCTTCATCTCCGACACCTCGTCGCGCAGCCGGGCTGCGACCTCGAACTGCAGGTCGGCCGCAGCGGCGCGCATCCGTGCCGTCATCTCCTCGATCTGGTCGGCGAGTTCGGCCGCGGGACGGTCCGTCGGCACCGTCTCCCCGGCCCTGCCCCTGCCGGCCCGGGTTCCCTTGGCCGCCTTGCCGAGCGCGGGCACCGGGGCCTTGGCGGCCCTGCCGTCCTTCGACTTGCGGTAGCCCGAGCCGAGGAGCTCTTCCGTGTCGACATCCTCGCGGGCGATCTGAGCGACGATGTCGTTGATCTTCTTGCGGAGCGGCTGCGGGTCGATGCCCCTCTCGGTGTTGTACGCGACCTGCTTCTCCCGGCGGCGGTTGGTCTCCTCGATGGCCTTCTCCATCGCCGGGGTGATCCGGTCCGCGTACATGTGGACCTGGCCGGACACATTGCGCGCCGCGCGGCCGATGGTCTGGATCAGGGAGGTCCCGGACCGCAGGAAGCCCTCCTTGTCGGCGTCGAGGATCGACACCAGGGACACCTCGGGCAGGTCGAGGCCCTCCCGGAGGAGGTTGATGCCGACCAGGACGTCGAACTCGCCTGCGCGCAGTTCGCGCAGCAGCTCGATCCGGCGCAGGGTGTCGACGTCACTGTGCAGGTAGCGGACCTGGATGCCGAGTTCCAGGAAGTAGTCGGTGAGGTCCTCGGCCATCTTCTTGGTGAGTGTGGTGACCAGGACACGCTCGTCCTTCTCGGCGCGCGTGCGGATCTCGTGCACCAGGTCGTCGATCTGGCCCTCGGTGGGCTTGACGACGACCTCGGGGTCGATGAGGCCGGTGGGGCGGATGATCTGCTCGACGAAGCCGTCACCACGAGAGAGCTCGTACTTGCCGGGGGTCGCCGACAGGTAGACGGTCTGTCCGATGCGCTTCTGGAACTCCTCCCACTTCAGGGGGCGGTTGTCCAGTGCGGAGGGCAGCCGGAAGCCGTGGTCGACGAGCGTGCGCTTGCGGGACGCGTCGCCCTCGTACATGGCGCCGATCTGGGGGACCGTGTTGTGCGATTCGTCGATGACGAGCAGGAAGTCGTCCGGGAAGTAGTCGATCAGGGTGTTCGGCGGGGAGCCGGGGAGGCGGCCGTCGAAGTGCATCGAGTAGTTCTCGACTCCGGAGCACGAACCGATCTGGCGGAGCATCTCGAGGTCGTACGTCGTCCGCATCCGCAGGCGCTGGGCCTCCAGGAGCTTGTTCTGCTTCTCCAGTTCGGCGAGACGGTCGCCGAGTTCCTTCTCGATGTCGTTGACGGCCCGCGCCATGCGCTCCGGTCCCGCCACGTAGTGCGTGGCCGGGAAGACGTACATGTGTTCGTCTTCGCTGATGATCTCGCCGGTGAGCGGGTGGAGGGTGGAGAGGGCCTCGATCTCGTCGCCGAACATCTCGATGCGTACGGCCAGCTCCTCGTAGACCGGGAAGATCTCGATGGTGTCGCCGCGCACGCGGAACGTGCCGCGGGTGAAGGCCAGGTCGTTGCGCGTGTACTGGATGTCGACGAAGCGGCGCAGCAGCTGGTCCCGGTCGATCTCCTCGCCGACCTTGAGGGGGACCATCCGGTCCACGTACTCCTGCGGGGTGCCGAGGCCGTAGATGCAGGACACGGAGGCGACCACGATGACGTCCCGCCGAGTGAGCAGCGAGTTGGTCGCGGAGTGGCGCAGGCGTTCGACCTCCTCGTTGATCGAGGAGTCCTTCTCGATGTAGGTGTCCGACTGGGGGACGTATGCCTCGGGCTGGTAGTAGTCGTAGTACGAGACGAAGTACTCGACGGCGTTGTTCGGGAGGAGTTCCCGGAACTCGTTCGCCAGCTGGGCGGCCAGGGTCTTGTTCGGCGCCATGACGAGCGTGGGGCGCTGAAGCTTCTCGATCATCCACGCGGTGGTCGCGGACTTGCCGGTGCCGGTCGCGCCGAGGAGCACGACGTCCTTCTCACCCGCTTCGATGCGCCGAGTCAGCTCGGCGATGGCCGCCGGCTGGTCACCGCTCGGCTGGTAGGGGCTGACGACCTCGAAGGGCGCCACCGTGCGTTCGATCTTGGAAACAGGCCGCATGCATCCACCGTACGACCCCCCACTGACAACGGGTCCTGATCACCGGTTCTGCGGGGTGCGGGAACCGCGGTGCTCGTGCCGCTGGCCGGGGCGCAGCGGGGGGCGTCGGCCGGGGTACGGGACCGGTGGGTGGGCCGGGATGCCGGGCTTGTTGTCGGCCGGGCGGCCTCCGGGCTTGCCCATGACCATCAGCGGGTCGAACAGCACCACGACACCGGCCAGCAGGAGGAAGGCCAGCGGGCCGATCATCAGGGGGGCGAGCAGGGTCGCGGGCGAGTCGCCGTCCGGGCTCCCGGACGCGGAGTGGAGGTGGACCCGCAGGGCGGCCATGCCCGTGTAGTGCATGCCGCTGACGGCGAGTCCCATGACGAGACTGGCGCCCACGCTCCACAGGAAACCGCGGATCTGCCCGGCCGCCCACAGGGCGGCGGTGGCGGCCACGACGGCTATCACGACCGAGGCGGAGACGGTGAAGGTGTTGTACTCCAGCTTCCCGTTGAGGCGCATTCCGGCCATGCCCAGGTAGTGCATGGAGGCGATGCCGAGGCCCGTGATGGTGCCCCCGGTGAACAGTGCCGTTCCGCTCGCGCCCCGGTAGCCGACGATGAAGATCCCGACGCCGACCATGAGGATGGCGACGCCCAGGCTGGCGAAGGTCAGCCACATGTCGTAGTTGATCGGGGTCTCCTTGACGGTGAACCCCATCATCGCGACGAAGTGCATCGTCCATATGCCGGAGCCGATCGCGGCCGAGCCGAGCGCCAGCCAGCCCGGTCGCCAGGACCCGGTGACCAGCATCGATCTCGTGGTGCAGCGCAGGCCCAGCGCGCCGCCCAGGCAGGCCATGAGGTAAGCCACCAGCGGAGTGACGAGTCCGTAGCTGAATCCGTCGACCGTGCCCTGCATGTGCGGCTGCCCTTCCGCCCTGTTGCATCCCGGAATTCCCCGAAATAATCCCCTGCCCCAGGACCGGCCGGCGGCCAGGGGCGTGGCAGAGAGTATGACTGGCTCCGGAGGGGTCGAACGATTTTCCGGCAAAGAAACACGACCTTGCCCCACTTGTGCGGCAGGAGTGTCTGGACTCGGGCAACTCCGTTCAATCCGTGTCTGTGTCACACCTCTTTTTCCGTTGTCGCTCTGTTGTCCCTCCGCTGTCCCTCCGTTGTCAATCGTGGACCGTCCGCGCCCGCTCGGACCGCGCGCCGGGCGTTGTCAGTGGCTGGTCGTACGGTGGGGCGCATGGACAGCGATGGGCGGGACGAACGGCAGGATCCGGAGACCCGGCGGCGGGTCGTGTGGGCGGTCGTCGAGACCGGCATCGGCCCGCTGCTGCTGGCCGCGACGCACGACGGCCTGGTGAACGTGGTGTTCCACGCCACGGAGGCGGTGCGCGAGAGGGCCGTCGAGCACCTCGCCTCCCGGCTGGGCGCGGAGCCCGTCGAGGCGCCCGGGTCCCCGCTCCTGGCCGAGGCGATACGCCAGTTCGCTGCGTACTTCGCGGGCGAGCGGCGCGATTTCGAACTGTCGCTCGACTGGTCTCTGATCTCCGGTTTCAACCGGCAGGTGCTGCGCGAGCTCGCGTCGGGAGTGCCGTACGGCGCGGTCGTCGGCTACGGCGACCTGGCCGGCCGGGTCGGCCAGCCGGGCGCGGCTCAGGCGGTCGGCGCGGCCATGGGCGCCAATCCACTGCCGGTCGTGGTGCCGTGCCATCGGGTCGTGGAGAGCGACGGCGGTCTCGGCGGGTTCGGGGGCGGCCTGGAGACCAAGCGGAAACTGCTCGCGCTCGAAGGGGTGCTGCCCGAGCCGCTGTTCTGAGGGTTTCGGCGGCGGGACCCGAGGGTTTCATCAGGGAGGGGGACCCATCCCGTCGGCAGGAGGGGACAGTCCTGTACGGGAAGAGGTTCCGAGGGGGGGAAGAGGTTCCGCAGGAGGCCGCTGGGCGGAAGCAGGGCCAAACATGGCGGAAACAGGGAGAAACAGGGGGGACTGCGCTGGTGACCACATCTTTCGCCCACTCGGGCGGGCCGCGGTGACCGCCGTCGAGCGGAGCGTCGGTGTGCCCGTGGCCGGCGAGCAGCTGGCCGCGCTGCGGCGCCGGGTCTCCGGTGTGCTGGTCGTGAGCCAGATCCTCGGCGGGCTCGGGGTGGCCACCGGTGTCGCGCTCGCTTCCGTGCTGGCCCAGCGGATCAGCGGTACCGAGTCGCTGTCCGGGCTCGCACCCACCGCGATGGTCACGGGCACGGCGGTGGCGTCGCTGCCGCTGGCCGCGCTGATGACCGCGCGCGGACGGCGTCCCGGGCTGGTCCTGGGGTATCTCGTCGGTGCCCTGGGGGCGGGCGTCGTCGTGGTCGCGGCGGTCATCGACAGTTTTCCGCTGCTGCTGTGCGGCATGGCCGCGTTCGGTGCGGCCTCGTCGGCGAACCTGGGGGCACGGTTCGCGGCCGCCGATCTCGCCGCGGCGGACCGGCGGGCCCGGGCCATCTCGAACGTCGTGTGGGCGACCACCATAGGCGCCGTCCTGGGGCCGAACATCGCCGCGCCCGCGGGGCGCAGTGTGTCCGGACTCGGGATACCCGTGGTGGCGGGCCCCTTCCTCTGGGCGGCCGGGATCTTCCTGGTGGCGGCGGTGACAGTGGCCGTCCTGCTGCGCCCCGATCCGCTGCTCACGGCCCGTGCGCTCGCCCCGGTGGAGGAGCGGTCGGCCCAGGGCCGGTCCCTGCGGGCGGGCCTCGCCGCCGTCGCGGCCTCGCCGCGTGCCCGGCTCGCGCTCGTGACGGTGACCGTGTGCCACACGGCCATGGTCTCGGTCATGTCGATGACCCCGGTCGCGCTCGGGCACCACGGCGCGAGCATCGATCTGATCGGGCTGGTCATCAGTGGCCACATCGCGGGCATGTACGCGTTCTCGCCGCTCATGGGGCGGCTGTCCGACGGGATCGGGCCACTGTCCTGTATCGGTCTCGCCGTGGGGCTGCTGGCCTGCGCGGCGCTCCTCGCGGGCACGGCCGACGGCAGCCACGGCCGCACCGCGGCGGGGCTCTTCGTTCTCGGGCTGGGCTGGTCGGCCGGGCTGGTCTCCGGATCCGCCCTGCTCACCGACTCCGTACCCGAGGCCGCGCGCGCCGCCGCGCAGGGGCTGTCGGACCTCGCCATGAACACCTCGGCGGGCCTCGGCGGGGCCACCGCCGGGGTCGTGATGGCCCAGGCGGGCTACGGGTGGCTGAACTTGGCCGCCGCGTGCCTGCTGATACCCGTGGGCGCGCTGGCGTTGTTCACCCTGAAGGCTTTGCCACCAGGGGCCCGGCAGTAGAAACTGCACCTCTCCCTTCCTCGGGCACCTCAGGAGGCCGGTGGCGTCCGCCACAGGCCGCAGGGGTTTGACCGGGCGCGCCGCCCGCCAGAGATGAGGGAAGACCGAACGACAGGAAGCAGGCACGTGATGCTGGTGGTGTCCGAAGAAGTACGGGAAGCAGTCGACGCGCGTCGACCCGTGGTGGCCCTGGAGTCCACGATCATCGCGCACGGGCTGCCGCGCCCTCGCAATCTGCAGGTGGCGCTGGAACTCGAGGACGTCGTCCGGCAGGAGGGTGCCGTCCCCGCCACGATCGCCGTGCTGGACGGGCGGCCCCATGTGGGCCTGGACAAGGAACAGTTGGAACGGGTCGCGAACGAGGACGGGATCCGCAAGCTGGGTCACCGCGATCTGCCGCTCGCGGTGGCCACCGGGGCGAGCGGTGCGACCACGGTGTCGGCGACCGCCCTGCTGGCCGCCCGCGCCGGCGTACGGGTCTTCGCCACCGGTGGGCTCGGCGGGGTGCACCGGGAGTGGACGGTGACCCAGGACGAGTCCGCCGATCTGGGTCTGCTGGCGCGCACCAGGATCACGGTCGTCTGCGCGGGCGTGAAGTCGATCCTGGATGTGCCGGCCACCCTGCAACGGCTGGAGACCCTCGGGGTAGCCGTGGCCGGCTTCGGCACCGGCAGCTTTCCCGGCTTCTACCTTTCGGACTCCGGGCATCCGGTGGACTGGACGCTCCACACCCCGGAGCAGGTCGCGGACGTGATGCGGGCCCAGGACGCACTCGATTCCCCGGAGTCGGCTTTCATCGTCGCCAATCCGGTGCCCGAGCAGCAGCAACTGGACCCCGGGCTCCACGCGCGCGTGCTCGCCGAGGCGCTGCACGCGTGCGAGGAGGAGGGCGTGAGCGGTCAGGCCGTGACGCCCTTCCTGCTCGACTATCTGGTGCGGCACACCGACGGCGCCTCGCTGAGCGCCAACCTGGCGGCGGTCCGAGGCAACGTACGGCTCGCCGGTCGGATCGCGGCGGCCTGGGCCGGGCCGTGACGGAGCCGGGCGGGGCGCTGCTCGTCGTCGGGGACGTCATCACCGACATCGTCGCCCGGCACCGGGGTCCGCTCGCGCCGGGGACCGACACGACCGCCGCGATCCGGACCCTGCCGGGCGGTGCGGGCGCCAATGTGGCCTGCTGGGCAGCGTATTGGGGTCGCTCGGAGGTACGGCTGCTCGGACGGGTGGGCACAGACGCTGCCGAGTGGCACGAGCGCGAGCTGACCGCCTGCGGGGTACGGCCACGCCTCGTCGTCGATCCCGAGGCGCCGACCGGGACGGTGATCTGCCTGGTGGACGCGGACGCGGCGGCCGAGCGCACGTTGGTGACCCAGAGCGGCGCCTCGCTGCGGCTGGACCCCGACGACTGGTCGGACGCGCTGCTCGACGGTGTCGCACGGCTGCATCTCTCGGGGTATCTGCTGTTCTCGGCGCCGAGCCGGGCGCTCGTGTCGGTGGCGCTGCGGTCGGCACGCGCGCGTGGCGTGCCGGTGAGCCTGGATCCGGCGTCGGCGGGGTTCCTCGTCGAGCTGGGTGTCGACCGCTTCCTGGACCTGGTTTCCGGAGTGGACGTCCTGCTGCCGAGCCGTGACGAGGCCTGTCTGCTCACCGGGTTGCCCGACCCGGCGGACGCGGCGGCCAAACTGAGCCGCCACGTCCCGCTGGTGGTCGCGAAGCACGGCGCCGAGGGCGCGCTGGTGGCCCGGTCGGGGACCGTGTCCGCCCGTGTCCCTGCCGTGCCCGCGACACCCAGGGACACGACGGGCGCCGGCGACGCCTTCACCGGAGCGTTCCTCGCCGCCCTGCTGACGGGCGCCGCACCCGAGGACGCGGCGGCACAGGGATGCCGGGCGGGCGCGCGTGCGGTGGAGCGGGTGGGCGGGAGGCCACCGGTTCTCGGTTGAGGAGACGGTGGGCAGGGCCCCGGCTGCCGTCACCGCCGGCTATCCCTTGCGTCCCCAGGCCGAGATCATCGGGGCCGTGGCCAGGTCCATCCCGCCGGCGGCGACGTTGGCCAGGTGCCGGTCGATGTCCTGGTCCGTGGCGTGGCCCCCGGCGACGAGCCGCTCCCGGATCTGGCGGATCGTCGCGGCCTCCAGCGCGGCGCAGGCGGGCGAGGTGACGGGGAAGTACGCGTCGGCCTGTACGTTGCGCAGGCCCGCCTCGCGCAGCAGCCGCGGCAGTTTGCGGCCGTACGCCAGATCGGCGCCGCTGTCCGCGAGCAGTTGGCGGAAGCTGTGGCGCAGCCGGTTGGCGAGCTGCTGCTCGGGGCCGTGCTCGTCGGGGCAGAGCAGAGGTTGCAGAGCGGGATCGGCGTCCTCGACCAGGAGCCGTCCGCCGGGACGCAGCGACTTGATCATCGAGCGCAACGCCCTTTCCCGGTCCGGCACATGGACGAGGACGAGCCGGGCGTGCACCAGGTCGAACCCCTCCCCCGGCGGCTCGTCGACGCCGACGTCGTGGACGCGTACCTCCACCGGCGGACGGGCCGCCGGGGCCACCCACGAGGTGTCGAGGTCGGTCGCGACGACCTTCCCGGTCGGGCCCACCTTCTTGGCCAGCCAGGAGACCACCGAGGTGCCGCCGACACCGACCTCCCAGCAGCGCCAGCCGGGTCCCACACCGAACCCTTCGAGGTGCCGGAAGGTCGTGGGATCGAAGAGGGCGGCGAAGGCGTCGAAGCGTTGTCCCGCCTCGGTCTGCCGGTTGTCGAGGAGATACCCGTCGGTTCGCGTCATGCCGAGATCATCCCAGTCATCCGCTTTGTTCGGCCGGGTCGACGCTCCCGCGCGACGAGATGTCCGACGATCGCGCCGACCGGCGGAAACGAAGCGGAACCTTCCGTTCCCACAGGCTCCTCCGGCCCTCGCGAAGGGCTGGCAAACTGGCGAGCCGGACGCAGGTGCGGGCAGTGCGGCACAAGGAGATCCACGCGAGGGGGCCCAGATGTCCATGGCAGGGAATCTACGAAAAGTCACCGGCCTCGACAGGGTCGGCGGCCTCCGCAAGGTGGCCCGGCTGGCACGGCGGCGCCCGCGTGTCGACCTGAGTCACCCCGCCCGGTCACCGCTGGGCTCCGCGGTCGTGAACTGCGTGGCCTACGAGGACGGCGTCCGGGTCCCGGCCGGACGGGACCTGGTCGATGCGGTGCGGCGGGTCCGCAAGAGCGAGGAGGGCTTCGTCTGGCTGGGTCTGCACGAGCCGACGGACCAGGAGTTCGCGGGCATCGCCCAGCTCTTCGACCTGCACCCGCTCGCGGTCGAGGACGCGGTCGACGCCCACCAGCGCCCGAAACTGGAACGGTACGGCGAAACCCTGTTCGCGGTGTTCAAGACGGTCTGCTACGTCGAGCACGCCGAACTGACGGCCACCAGCGAGGTGGTGAACACCGGCGAGATCATGGTCTTCGTGGGCCGGGAGTTCGTGATCACGGTACGACACGGACGGCACGGCTCGCTGGGCCCGCTGCGCGAGGGTCTGGAAGCCGATCCCCAGCAGCTCGCCAAGGGCCCGGCGGCCGTGCTGCACGCGATCGCGGACCATGTGGTCGACGACTACCTGCACGTCACGGACGCGGTACAGGCGGACATCGACCAGGTCGAGACGGATGTGTTCGCGACGAACGGCGCACGGGCCGACCCCGGCCGGATCTACCAGCTCAAGCGTGAACTCCTGGAGCTGAAGCGGGCCGTGGCGCCGCTGCACCGGCCGCTGCAGGAGCTGGCGACGCGGCCGATACGGGTGATCGACCCGGAGATACAGGCCTACTTCAGGGATGTCGCCGACCATCAGATCCGGGCCACCGAGCAGATCGCGGCGTTCGACGAGCTGCTCAACTCGATCCTTCAGGCGCACCTCGCGCAGGTCACGGTCGCGCAGAACGAGGACATGCGCAGGATCACGGCGTGGGCGGCGGTGATCGCCGTCCCGACGATGGTCTGCGGGGTCTACGGCATGAACTTCGATCACATGCCGGAGTTGCGCTGGCGGTTCGGCTATCCGCTGGTCATCGGCCTGATATCCGTCGTCTGTCTGACGCTGTACCGGAGCTTCCGGCGCAACGGCTGGCTGTGACGCGGCCGGCGCCGGCACGCTCCTCGCCCGGCGCGGCGGCCGGACGAGGACGGGTGACGGGCCGGTGGGCCAGTGGGCCGCCAGTGGGTCAGCGCATCGTGCTCCTGGCGTAGACGCTCTCGGCCCAGGACGCGATCTGGTCGTCGGTGAGGTGCTGGGCCAGGTCGGCCTCGCTGATCATGCCGACCAGACGCTTGTTCTCGATCACCGGAAGCCGGCGGATCTGGTGGTCCTTCATCTCTTCGAGCACTTCGCTGACATCGGCGCCCGCGTCGATCCAGCGTGGGGTGCCCTGGGCCATCTCGCCCGCGGTGACCTTCGCGGGGTCGTGGCCCATGGCCACACAGCCGATGACGATGTCGCGGTCCGTGAGGATGCCGCAGAGGCGTTCGTTCTCGTCGCTGATGGGCAGGGCGCCCACGTTGAGCTCGCGCATCATCTGGGCGGCCCGGTCGAGGGTCTCGTGAGCGGGAATCCACTGGGCGCCGCGATGCATGATGTCTCCGGCGGTGGTCATGAAGTACCTCCCGGTGCCGGACGGCCGGCGCGGCGCGGAGGGCACCGCTAGTCCCGGCGCCCTACATTCTCGCCGCGCTCCCGGGGATGCGCACCCGGAAGTCAGCGTATTTCGGGCGCCGCCGCCGGGGCCGGGTCAGCCGCTCCACGCCGGGTGACGCGGGTCGTCCGCGCGTACCAGGACGTCGGCCGTGGCGGCGGGGTCCGTCTCGCTCTCGTAGCGCTCGAAGGCGGGCAGGGTCCAGTGCTCGGCCTCGGGGGTACGGCGGCGCAGGGCGGCCGGGGAGAGGAGGACGTGGACGGCCGTGTCGAACGGGAACCAGTGGCGCAGCAGGAAGGGGCCGTGCAGCAACAGGATTCCGCCGGGCGGGAGTTGAACGTAGGGACTGCGGGTGGAGCGGTCGGTGAGCGGATCGCGGAGGTCGGGCAGGACGCGGCCGTCGCCGCCGGGTTCGAGGGGGCCGAAGACCTCGCGCCAGAGGGCGCCGGTGTCGAACCAGCCGCTGTAGTAGGCCTCCACGTCCTCGTGGCCGTACTCCAGCCGGAGCGAGGCGGGGCGCAGGAAACCGGCGGTGTCGACGGCGAGCGACGGACGGCCCCGTATGCGCAGTGCCTCGGCCACACGTTCGGCGAGGTCTCCTGGGCGGGCTGCCGGGGCTCCGTCGAAGGCGATACGTGGCCAGGGGCTGCCGTCGTCCGGCTTCAGGTCGAGCACACGTTCGGCGAGGAGGTCGCCGAGCCGGTCCCAGGTGATCGGTTCCAGTCGCACACGGCCCATGATGCCGGGTGGCCGCCGGGGCGAGGAGCGGGCCCGTCGGAGGAAGGGGACGGAGGCGGGTGTCGCTCCAGGTGCGGGCGGCTTCGAGGAGGTGGGGCCCGTCCGGGGGATTCCTGGTCGCCGATGGGAATCAAGCAGCTGTGACAGGCCGCGCGACTCCCCCGCTCCACGCCGGACCTCTCGTCGTGCAGCCGCTCAGGCGGCGGCACTGCGCCGAGTGCCGATGGGGGCCGTTGACACTGCTCGTGCTGGAGGAGGGGGCGCCTCGGTGTCTTGACTGTGCCGACCTCGGGCATCTGGTGTTCCTGCCCAGGGGCGACACCGCGCTGACGCGCAGGTCGCGGGAGGAGAGCGGGCTGTCGGCGGTGGTCGTCCGGTTCAACCGGCGGCAGGGGCGCTACGAGCGGCAGGGCGTGCTGGTCGAGGAGGCGGGGCTCGCCCGCGCCGAGGAGCGGTGCCTGGCGGACGCCGAGGCACGTCGGCGGCGGCGGATGCGGGACGCGCGACGGCGGGCCGCGGAGGATCTGCGGTTCACGGAGGCCTTCGCTCGGGAGATCCACCGGCTGTTTCCCGGGTGCCCGGCGGATCGGGCGGAGGCGATCGCCGCCCACGCCTCGGTGCGTGGCAGTGGGCGTGTGGGACGGAGTGCGGCGGGGCGGGCGCTGTCCGAGGGGGCGGTGATCGCGGCGGTCGTGGCGGCCGTACGGCATGTGGACACGTCGTACGACCGGTTGCTGATGAGCGGGGTCGCGCGGCACGAGGCCCGGCGGCGGATCGCGGGCGCCGTCGAGGCGAGGCTCCGGGAATGGGCGACTGAGCCGGGGGCGGAAACAGATACGGGATCGGGTGCGGAAACGGGGGCCGACGCCGGGGCGGAGCCGGTGTGAGCGTGGCGGCGGCTCCCGTGACCTGGCCGCGTCCCGTGCCGCCGCCTCCGGTGGATGCTCCCGCAGGCGCCGCGTCGTCAGGCCAGGGGCGTTGTCAGTGGCAGGGGTTTCACTGGTGGGGACGGATGAGGATCGATGGGGAGTCGGCATGATCGATGGGGCGTACTTCGTTCTCGTGGTGCTGGGTGTGCTCGGTACCGGTTTGGTGGCCGGGGTCTTCTGCGGGTTCTCGACCTTCGTGATGAGAGGGCTCGCCGCGCTGCCGGCCGCGCAGGGCGTCGCCGCGATGCGGGCGATCAACATCACCGCGGTGAATCCGCCCTTCATGCTCGTGTTCGTCGGGTCGGCCGCCCTGTGTCTGGTGACGGTCGTGGTCACGTTGGTGGTGTGGCCGGACGAGGGCGCGGTGGAGCTGCTGGTGGGCAGCGCGCTGTACCTGTTCGGCTCGTTCGGACTCACCATGGGCGCGAACGTGCCGCGCAACAACGCGCTCGCGGAGCTGGAGCCGGGCACGGCGGAGGCCGCCGCGTACTGGCCCGGGTACGTGCGCGAGTGGACCCTGTGGAACCACATACGCACGGTCGCCTCGGGGGCCGCCTCGGTGCTGTATGTCCTGGCCGTCGCCTGAACCGTCGCCCCGTCCAACGGCCCGCTCGGCGTGCCTGGTCGATGAGTCGTATCGTGGCCGGAGGAGAGTGCCGCCCGATGACGCACGGCCCCGTCATGCGTACGCAGGGAAGACGGCGAGGACACGGTCATGGGCGATCCCAAGGGTTTTCTCACCACAGCACGCCAGAACTGGCCGCGCAGGCCCGTCGAGGAACGGGTCCGTGACTGGGACGAGGTGTATGTGCCGGGGGCGCTGCTCCCCATCGTCGGCGAGCAGGCCGGCCGCTGTATGGACTGCGGTGTCCCGTTCTGCCACGAGGCCTGTCCGCTGGGCAACCTGATCCCCGAGTGGAACGACCTGGTCTCCCGGGAGGACTGGCGTGCGGCGAGCGACCGGCTGCACGCCACGAACAACTTCCCCGAGTTCACGGGGAGGTTGTGCCCGGCGCCGTGCGAGGCGGGCTGTGTGCTGGCCATCAACCAGCCCGCGGTGACCATCAAGAACGTCGAGGTGGCCATCGCCGACCGGGCCTGGTCCGAAGGCTTCGCACCGCCGAGACCGCCGGACCGGCTGTCGGGGCGTACGGTCGCGGTGATCGGGTCGGGGCCGGCCGGGCTCGCGGCCGCCCAGCAGTTGACCCGGGCCGGGCACACCGTCGTCGTGTACGAGAAGGACGACCGGCTCGGCGGGCTGATGCGGTACGGCATCCCCGGTTTCAAGATGGAGAAGCACCATCTGGAGCGGCGGGTCGAGCAGATGCGGGCCGAGGGAACCAAGTTCCGTACGTCGACCGCAGTCGGGCGGGATGTCGGGGCCGCCGAGCTGAGGGCACGCTACGACGCCGTGGTGCTGGCCGTCGGGGCCACGGCCTGGCGTGAACTGCCGCTGCCAGGAAGGGAGTTGGCCGGCGTCCATCAGGCGATGGAGTATCTGCCGCTGGCGAACCGGGTGTGCGAGGGGGATCTGGAGGCGTCCCCGATGTCCGCCGCCGGGAAGCACGTCGTCATCGTCGGCGGCGGTGACACGGGGGCCGACTGTCTGGGCACCGCGGTGCGTGAAGGGGCCGCCTCCGTCACCCAGTTGGACATCTACGCCCAGCCGGGCGCGGAGCGCGACGAGGACGCCGATCCCTGGCCGACGTACCCGAAGATCTACCGGCTGTCGGCCGCGCACGAGGAGGCCCGTGATCTGGAGTCGGCGCCCGCTGCGGACGCCGACGCGCGGCTCTTCGCGGCGTCCACGCTCCACTTCTCGGGCGACGCGGACGGGCACGTGAGGGAGTTGCACCTCGTCGAGGTGGACGCGGAGCGCCGGCCGCTGCCCGGGTCAGGGCGGACGCTCCCCGCCGACCTCGTGCTGCTCGCCCTCGGTTTCTCCGGACCCGGCCGGGAGGACGGTCTGATCGACCAGCTCGGGCTCGCCCTCGACCCGCGCGGCACGATCGCCCGCGACGCGGACTTCGCGACCGACGTGCCGGGTGTGTACGCGGCGGGGGACGCGGCCCGCGGGCAGTCGCTGATCGTGTGGGCGATCGCGGAGGGGCGGGCGGTGGCGGCGGCCGTGGACCGTCGGCTGACGGGCTCCACGCAGCTGCCCGCACCCATAGGGCCGTACGACCGTCCGATGACCGTATAGCCACCACTCCCGCCCCTGGCCCCGGCCCTGGCCGTGCCGGACGCGGGTCAGCGCTCGTCCGTGCCGGCCACCTTGCGGGTCGCCAGGGCCACCCGGTTCCAGGTGTTGATCGTGAGGATCAGGGACAGGACCTGGGCCAGTTCCCGGTCGTCGAAGTGGGCGGCGGCCTCGCTGTAGACGTCGTCCGGGACACCGCCGTCGGCCACCAGGGTGACCGCCTCCGTGAGGGCCAGCGCCGCCTGTTCCCTCGGGGTGTAGAAGTGGCGGGCCTCGCGCCACACCGCGACCAGGTGCAGCCGGTCCTCGCTCTCGCCCGCCCTGCGCGCGTCGTTCGTGTGCATGTGGAGGCAGTACGCGCAGTGGTTGAGGTGCGAGGCGCGGATCTGGATCAGTTCGACCAGCGCCGGGTCGAGGCCCTCGCGGGCCGCCGCGTCGAGGCCGACGAGGGCGCGGAACACCTTCGGGGCCGTCTTCGCGAAGTTCAGACGGGGGGTTTCGGCGGCCCCCTCGGAGTGGGCGGTCGTGGGGTTCGCGGTGTTCGTGTTCGTCGTCATGACCATGAATCTATGGTCCGGAAAGACCGGCTGTATGGTTCATTTCCGTGGCAGAAACATGGGTCAATTCCGCGGAGCGCATCGGTGCCGACCTGCATCTGGAACTGGAGCCGACGGGGCCGGGCGGGCGGCGGGCCGCGCTGATCCGCGCCTTGCGGGACGCCGTCCGCGGCGGCCGGCTCGCGCCCGGCACCCTGTTGCCGCCGTACCGTTCCCTCGCCGCGGACCTCGGAGTGGCCCGCAACACGGTGGCCGACGCCTACGCCGAACTCGTCGCCGAGGGCTGGCTGACCGCCCGCCAGGGCTCGGGCACCCGGGTCGCCGAGCGAGCCGAACCCCTCAGGGCAGCCTCCCGGGCCGCCGTGAAGGCACCTCCACGCGCGCGTGGGCCACGGCACGACCTGCGCCAGGGCAAGCCGGACGCGTCGGGGTTCCCGCGTTCCGCCTGGCTGGCCTCGTACCGGCGGGCGGTCCAGCAGGCGCCGAACGAGGCGTTCGGGCCGGGTGATCCGGCCGGCCGGGTCGAACTGCGGGAGGCGCTCGCGGAGTACCTGGCACGCGCGCGTGGCGTCCGTACCGAACCCGCCCGCATCGTCATCTGCTCGGGCTTCGCGCACGCCCTGCGGCTCCTCTTCGGCGGCACGAGCGGCAGCGGGGGCGCCGACGCCGTACTGCGCGGTCCGTTGGCAGTGGAGGCGTACGGACTCGGCTTCCACCGGGAGCTGCTGGCCGCGGCCGGGGTACGGACCGTGCCGCTGCCCCTCGACCAGGACGGCGCACGGGTCGGTCTGCTCGACCGGGAGCGGGCCGTACTGCTCACGCCCGCACACCAGTTCCCGACCGGCGGCCCGCTGCATCCCGAGCGCCGTGCGGCCGTGATCGACTGGGCACGCGCGCGTGGCGGGCTGATCCTGGAGGACGACTACGACGGGGAGTTCCGTTACGACCGCCGTCCCGTCGGCGCCCTACAGGGGCTGGACCCGGAGCGGGTGATCCACCTCGGCTCGGTCAGCAAGAGCCTGTCCCCCGCTCTGCGGCTGGGCTGGATGGTCCTTCCGGAGCGGTACGTGGAGCCGGTGCTCGCGCTGAAGGGCGAGCGGGAGGCGTGGACGAGCGCGCTCGATCAGCTGGCGCTCGCCGACTTCGTCGGGTCCGGCTCGTACGACCGTCATGTGCGGCGGATGCGCCAGCGCTACCGGCGCCGCCGTGACCGGCTCGTCGCCGCCCTCGCCGCGCACGCGCCGCACGTCGAGGTCACCGGAGTCGCGGCCGGCCTGCACGCGGTGCTGCGGCTGCCGCCCGGGACGGAGCGGTCGGCGGTGAAGGCGGCGGCCTGGCGGGGAGTCGCCCTCGACGGGCTCGCGGAGTTCCGGCATCCGGAGTTCCGGCACCCAGGACTCCACGAGCCGGCGAGGACCCCGCCCGAAGGCCAGGGTCCGATCGTGCCCGACGGGCTCGTCGTCGGGTACGCGGCACCCTCCGAGCATGCCTACGGGGCGGCACTGGAGGCCCTCTGCCAGGCACTTCCCCCGGGATGAGGGAGCGCGGACAACGCGAACGGCCAACGCTTGGTTGCTCTGGGTGACGTTGTTCACGACTGCCCGGAAAACGGCTTCCAGCCGGGTGGAATACGACCGGCGGTGGGATCATTGATCCAGGAGACGGGCCCCACGCGGCCCGCCGACGATCCTTCGTTCCGCCGTCAGGCGCAGGGCCAACCCTACGCGTCCCCCCTGTTGGCGGCCGGTCCTGGAGGGTGTCCTATGACGACGCTCGATGAACGTCACGGAGAAGGCGCGCGCGACGGGGACGACCCCCGCGGCGGGGCGGTCCTGAACGCGCTCGCGGTGCACGGCCGCGACACGGTCGGGGCACACGGCAGGGAACCCGTCCCGCTGGACCAGCCCGACGCCGCCCTTCCCCTGCTCGCCGGCTCCAAGGCCGCGAACCTCGCCCGCGCGGCCGGGGCCGGACTGCCGGTGCTGCCCGGATTCGTCATCACGCACCCCGCTCCCGAGGCCGACGACCCGCACGACAGCCTGTCCAGCGGCTGGTCCGCGCTGCGCGAGGCCTGGAACGCGCTCTCCGACGGCGGTGAGCGCCCACTCGTCGTCCGGTCCTCGTCACCGCAGGAGGACACCCAGGAGTCCTCCCTGGCGGGCCGGTTCGCATCCGTGCTCGACGTACGCGGCTGGGCCGGCTTCCGTACGGCGGTACGGACCGTGCTCGACTCCGCGCACCGGCCCGGTGAGCCCCCCGCGCCGATGGCGGTGCTGGTCCAGCCGATGCTGACCGCGCGCGTGGGAGGGGTGATGTTCGGCGCCGATCCCGTCGAGGGGCGCGCCGACCGGATGCTGGTGAGCGCGGTGCGCGGCGGCCCCGACAGCCTGGTCGGCGGAGAACAGGCCGGAACCGACTACTGGTTGAGCCTCCGGGGCCGCGTGCTGCGTACGGAACCGGCGGACGCCGAGCCGCTCCTCGGCCCATTCGAACTGCGTCGGCTGGCCCGCCTCGCACGAAGCGCCCGCGAGGTCTTCGGCGGGCCGCAGGACATCGAGTTCGGGTTCGACGACCACGGACGACTGTGGCTGTTCCAGAGCCGACCGATCACCGCGATGGCCGCCCGGCCGCCGCGTGAAGCACGGCTGCTGGGCCCCGACCCGGTCGCGGAGAGCCTGCCGGATCAGCTGGAGCCCCTGGAAGAGGACCTGTGGGTGGCCCCGATGGCCCGCGGGCTCGCCGCCGCGCTCGACATCGGCGGCACCGCGCCACGTCGTCGGCTGCGTGCCGTGCCGGTGGTAACGGCGGTCGGCGGACGGGCCGCAGCGGACCTGCTGCTGCTCGGCGCCGCCCCGCCCCGGCACCGCTGGCTCGCGCTGCTCAACCCGGCGCCGGGCGGACGCCGGCTCGCCGCGGCCTGGCGGACGGGACGGCTGACCTCGGCGCTGCCCGGGCTCGCCGTCGACCTCGTGGCGGACGTCGACCGCCGTCTGGCCGAGACCCGGCCGCCCGCCGACATCCCGTCGGCGGGACTGGCGTCGACGCTGCGCTGGACGCGTACGACGCTGGTCGCGCTGCACGCCCAGGAGGCGCTGGCCGGCGCGCTGCTGCACGAGAACCCGGTGAACAGGGCCGGTGGCAGCCGTACGGCGGCCGGTGCCGCCCTGGCCGCGCTCGCGGAAGCCCGCGCCCGGGGGCTGCCCGACGAGCGCGTCGTGACCGCCGAGCCGGTCGTCCTGGCCCTCACGGCACCCAGCCTGCGCGGGCGGATCCGGCTTCCGGTACCGGCGCGGGCACAGGCGCAGGAGGGCGGCGTCGACAGTACGGGCGGTGACCCGCGCGCGGGTGACCGCCCCGGCCAGGGCGAACACGGGCGCACGGCGACCGTCACCGTCATACGGCCGTTCCGGCATCCCGCCGACGGGCCCACCGCCACCGCCCCCGTGCTTCCGACTCGGGAGGCGCTCCGGCTCCGCGTGCGGTGGGTGCAGGAGTTGCAGGTGCGGCTCGTCCGGGAGGGGGCGCGCAGGCTGGTCGTGCGCGGAGGGCTGGACGACGGTGCCCGGGTCGGGCTGCTGCGGTGGCCGGAGTTCATGACCGCGCTGGAGGGCGGGCCACTGCCCGCGGATGTGCGGGAGAGGCAGCCGCTGCCCGCGTCCGCCCCGCTGCCGGACGCCTTCCGGGTCGCCGGGGACGGGACCGTGGTCGCCGAGCGGAGCGCCGGTCCAGCGGGCGACGGCGGCCGGGGTGTGTCCGGCGGCCGGGCCGCCGGGACCGTCTGGGACGGCGCCGGTACCCCGCCGCCGGACGCGGTGCTCGTCGTCCGCACCCTCGATCCCGCCCTCGCCCCGCTGTTGCCCGGGCTCACCGGCCTGGTCGCGCAGACCGGCAGTCCGCTGTCCCATCTCGCCGTGCTGGCAAGGGAGTTCGGGCTGCCCACGGTCGTGGGCGCGGCGGACGCCGTGCACCGGTTCCCGCCGGGCACGCGCGTCACTGTCGACGGCACCAACGGCGACGTGCTCGCCGGCGACGAGACCGGGACGGAGGACGGACGATGAGGCGCATCGCATACCTGTTCGGATGGCTGGCAGCGGCCGGGGCGGGTACCTACGTCGTCATCTATCTCTACCGGTGGCAGTGGCAGCGGGCCGTCCTGTGCGGTGTGCTGCTCCTCGTCGTCGAGGTGATGCTGCTCGGGATCACACTGGTCGGGCGGCTCTCGCGGATCGAGGAGCAGGTGCGCGAGACCCAGGACCAGGTACGCGAGAGCGGCCGGAGGCAGCAGGACGTCCTGGCCCGGCTGCGGGAGACGCCGGTACGGCAGAGCGCCGGACGGTTCCGCTGGCTGGACGAGCCGGCAGAACGTACGTACGTCTTCGTGCCCGTGCTGATGGTCACCGGTGTGGTGCTGTCCGGGCTCGCCTGGGTGGTGCAGCGGATCGCGTCGGTCACCGCCAAGCCCGCCGAGCGGCGGCTCGCCGGACGTCTGGCCGTCCTGGCCGCGCCCGATCCGGCCGCCGACACCGACCTGGAGGACCTGCCCCCGGCGGGCGGCCGGCGGTCACCGGGCCAGGTCGTGCGGGCGACAGCCGTCGGCGTGGTCGGGGTCGCGCTGCTCGGCGCGCTCGTCGTCGGGCTCGCCGACCTCACCGAGACCCGCGAGGAGAAGGCGAACGACAGCGCGGCGACCTCCGTCCTCGTCCAGGTCGACCTGCGCGGCAGCGGCAGCCTCATCTCGGACGAACGGCGCTCCCTCGCCGCGCACCAGGTCTGGGAACAGTGCCGGGACTCCACCTCCGTGCCGCTCAACCGCGCGACCCTCGGCGACCTCGGCGACGGCGTCTTCGCCGGCGTGGTGCGGCCCGCGCTCACCGACCACGACCGGATGCGGTTGCGCGGCTGCCTGGAGGACACCGCCCTCGACCGCGCCCACCTCACCGTCGTGGGCATCGGGGACGCGGACGCCGATGACGACTGAAAACCCACTGAAAGGAATATATCGCCTCATATCGGGCAAAATAGAGGTGTACGTCACATAACGAATTGGCTGTCAGTGGCCCGGGTTACGATGCAAAAGCGGTCTCGTCCCCTGCATGAACGTACGAACGCGCTCCCGTCCCCCAACCACCCGGGTCACCCATGGCTGTCATCACCGCTCCCCCGCCTTCGCTCCCGCTGCCCACCCGCCCTGTGGTCCGGCGCGTCCTGCGGATCCTCGGCAGATTGGCCATCGGCTATCTCGCCCTCTGGGCCACGGGCGCGCTCGGCATCCTGGCCGTGTCGCACTGGGTCGGCGAGGAGACGCCGGCACCGCCGGGGACCCGTACGGTCCAGGGCGTCCACCACTTCCAACGCGTCGACTCCCAGGGGCGGTTGTGGCGCGGGGCAGCGCCCTCGCCCGCCGGCTACCGAGCGCTGGCGGGCCTCGGCATCACCACCGTCGTCGATCTGCGCGCCGAGGACCTGAGCGCGGCCCAGCTCGCGGAACCGGCCAAGGCCGGCCTGAACGTCGTACACCTGCCGATCCGTGACGGACAGACGCCCACGACGCGGCAGGTGCAGCGGTTCCTCGATGTCGTCGCCTCGTCGTCCGGGCCGGTGTTCGTGCACTGCGGCGCGGGCGTGGGCCGTACGGGGACGATGGCGGCGGCGTATCTCGTCCAGGCCGACAAGCAGTCGCCGTCGTCGGCGGTCCGGGCCAACCTCGCGGTCGGACCGCCGTCGATCGAGCAGATCTACTACGCGCTGAGCCTGGGCCGGCAGAAGGCGGAGCAGCCGCCGCTCGCGGTGGTGGCGGTCAGCCGGCTGGTCGACGCGCCGCGACGCATGTGGTCGTGGCTGTGAACCCGTAGCACGTGAATCCCGCCCCGTAGGTCCGCCGTCCGCGGTCCGCGGTCAGGACGTGCGGCCCACCGCACCGTAGCCCGGAATAACGCCGTCCTCCTGGCCCGGGATCGGTTCGCCCAGCTCGGGGTGCCACTTGTCGACCACCTCGACGCCGGGCTCGATCAGGTCGAGGCCGTCGAAGAAGCGGGCGAACTCGGTGCGGGAGCGCAGGGCGAGGGTGACGCCCGCGGCCTTGAGCTTCGCCGTCGCGGCGGCCGACTCCTCCGGGGAGAAGTCGGCGGTCGCGTGGGTCATCACCAGGTAGCTGCCGGCGGGCAGGGCGGCCAGCAGGCGGCCGACCAGGTCGTGCGCGCCGTCCTCGTCGGAGATGAAGTGCAGCAGGGCGACGAGGGAGAGCGCGACGGGCCGGTCGAAGTCCAGGACCTTCTTCGCGCCCTCGACGATGGCGTCCGGGTCGCGCACATCGGCCTGGAGGTACTCGGTGACCCCCTCCTCCGTACCGCGCAGCAGGGCCGCCGCGTGGGCCAGCACGATGGGGTCGTTGTCGCAGTAGACGACCCGCGCGTCGGGCGCGATCTCCTGGGCGATCTGATGGAGGTTCGGCTCGGTCGGGATGCCGGTGCCGACGTCCAGGAACTGACGGACGCCGTGCCCGGCCAGCCAGCGTGTGGCGCGCTGCATGAAGGCACGGTTGACCTTCGCCATCACCGGGACGCGCGGGTCGAGGGCGAGCATCTGCCGGCCCATCGCCTCGTCGACCGGGTAGTTGTCCTTGCCGCCCAGGTACCAGTCGTACATGCGCGCGGGATGAGGCCTGCTGGTGTCCATCTCGATGGGGTGCTGCCCGGTCATGGGGAACTCCGTAAGTCTTTTCGGCGTCTGGCGTGGCAAGTGATCAACTGAGCACCAAATTAACCAAGTCGGGGGAATCGACTGAACACAACGGATCCGGCGCCACAGGAACGGCCGGAACCGGACCTCAGGAGAGCAGGAAGTCGGCCTCCCCCGCCTTGGCGCCCTCGATGAAGGCGAGCATCTCGGCGGTGGTGTAGATCAGCGCCGGACCGTCCGGGTCGGTGGACTGGCGTACGGCGATCCGGCCGTCGGCGAGCTTCATCGCCTCCAGGCAGTTGCCGCCGTTGCCGCCGCTCCACGGCTTGTGCCAGCCCTCGCTGCCCAGTTCACCGGCGGGCATGCCGTTGTAGATGCGGGCGCTCGCCCGCTCGGTGACCCGTTCAGTGGTCAGCTCATTGATTCGCTCGTGGCGTATCCGGGCCTTGGACGTCATGCGATCCATGCAGAGATTCAGAGCTCCTTGCGGAGATCCCGGAGGATCTCCTTCGTGCGATGTGCTGTAGCGGACTGAGCCGCCATGCGGTCCATGACCTCCAGGTGGGTTGCCACCTCGGTGCGCGAGTCCAGATAGACGGCGCCGGTCAGGTACTCGCTGTAGACCATGTCCGGGAGTTCCGGCACGGCAAAACGGAACAGCACGAACGGCCCGTACGTACCCGGGTGCGGCCCCGCGGAGAAGGGGGCGACCTGGAGCGTCACATTGGGCAGGTCCGTGGCGTCGAGCATTCTGTCGATCTGCGCACGCATCACCTCCGGGCCACCCACCGGGCGGCGCAGAACGGTCTCGTCCATCACGACCCACAGCCGGGGCGCGCCCTCCCGGGTGAGCAGTCCCTGGCGTTCCATGCGCAGCGCGACATGGCGTTCGATGTCCTCGGGTCTGGTCTGGCCGATGGCGCCCGATTTCAGGACACCAAGGGCGTACTCCTCGGTCTGAAGCAGTCCGGGGACGAAGTGGGGCTCGTACTGGCGGATGAGGCTCGCCGCGCCCTCCAGGCTGACGTGCATGGAGAACCAGCCGGGCAGCACGTCGTGGAACCGCTGCCACCACCCGGGCAGATTGGCGTCCTCGGCCAGCTGGACGAACGCCTCGGACTCCTCGTCCGAGACGCCGTACGACTTCAGGAGGAGCTGGAGGTAGGGGATCTTGAGCGTGACCTCGGCCATCTCCATACGGCGGACGGTGGCGGGGGCGACCCGGAGGATGCGCGCGGCCTCCTCGCGCCGCAGGCCCGCACGCTCCCGCAGGTCCAACAGGCGCCGGCCGAGGACGACCTGTCCGACCGTCGGCGCGGACCGCGGTTCGCTCACGCTCCACCTCCATCGAGTACCGGCGGACGCCGGTGAAGATTCCTGACAGCCCGGCGGCGCCACCGGGATTCCGTTCGAAGGTTTATTCGAAAACCTGCCGAAAGTCCCAACTGGCGCCGCTCCGCGTGCTGTTGCGAGCAGTGTGCCACGCCGTTCCACTCCGTCACACCGCACTCTGCATTTTTCAGAGTGACACTTGCCAAGTGTTCACGGCGGGGAGATAGTGGCAAGCGTGATTCCGTCCCCGCCCTTAGGAACAGACGCCGCCGCGGACCGCTCCGGTCCCGGGTCCGCAGCCCCGCTGCGCCCCGGCACGGCGGACGAGCGCCGGTTCCGCTTCGAGCTGGCCGCCCATCCGGGCTCGCCCGCGCAGGCCCGCCGCCTGACGCGTGCCAGGCTCACGGGCTGGTCGGTCTGCGAGGACACCTGCGACACGGCGGCCCTGGTCGTCACCGAACTGGTCACCAACGCCATCGTGCACACCGCGAGCAGCCACATAGTCTGCGAGCTGCACGACGGCGCCGACCTGGTGCGCATAGCCGTGCGTGACGAGGGCTGCGCACCCGGTGTGCCGCATCAGTCGCCGCAGCGCCCCGACGACGAGCAGGGGAGGGGGCTGCTCCTCGTCGAGGCCATGTGCAGGGCCTGGGGCGCCCAGGAACACGGCCCCGGCCTGCTGGTCTGGGCGGAACTCGCCCGGGCGGCCGACGCGGGCGCCGACGCCCACGACGGCACGGCGGCCCGAGGAGACCTCGGCTGGGGCGCGCCACCACCCCGGCCCGGCACGGCCGGCGACCCGGAACCGGAGCCCGCCGACGGCACACAGGCGCACCACGGACACCACGGGCGCCACCGGTTTCAGGGGCACGCGACAACGGGGACGGGGACAGAGGCCGAATGGGTGTAAGGGGTTCGTCCGCGGGGGGCCGGGTCGTCAGCCTGGACACGCTGGTGCGCGTGAAGCGCGGTCTGCACAGTCCGCCCCACCCGGGAAACTCCCTGCGCCTGCCGATACCGGACGGCATGACCGCCCCCCTGGGCTGTGACGCGGTGGCGGTACCCGCCCGCTTCGGCCCCCAGATACTTCCCCGGCTGCCGCGCGTGGGCTGTGTGTACGCGGACGTCGGCCACTGGTGGTGGCTCGTCCCCGCCGACTCCGACTACGCCCTGGAGTGGCCCGCCCCGGCGCACTACTCCACGGGAGCGGTGATCCTCGGCGCCCCGCGGGTCCCGCCCCTGCTGCACCGCCCGCACGACACCCTCCCCTACACCCCGCCGATACCCCTCTACCTCGCCCTGTGCCAGGTGACGGGGACGATTCCGACGTGGTCGAGGCCGATCAGCGCCTGAACCCCCTCACGAGGGGCCCGGCGACCGCCTCACTCCCCCATCGCTCCGCCCCGGACGATCACGAGGAACGTGTCCGTCGCGAGATCCATGACGACCTCCGCGGGCTGACCTTCGAGGCGCCGCGCCTGCGCGAACTCCTCGGCGGGCCAGGAACCACGCGGTCCCCCGGCGGGAAAGCGTTCGAGCACCTTTCGCCCGTTCACCCTGCACCTCCATGTAGCGCTGAACTCATAGAGTTAAACGCTCATCATGGGGAAAGGGCCTCGCCCGGTGACCGTACTGAGACGTACTTGACACTCGTTCACCGCCGGATGTGAGGATGAGCTCATCCTGTTACATCCCTTACGCCTCTTTTGTCACTTCACGTATCAGTAGTCGTACGCGTCGTGATGGCGCACGCGTTCGCCGTCCTCCGGCGCGCCCAGGGGCATCAGGTCCAGGAAGCCGACCGCCGAGCCGAGGCCGTCCAGGCCGCGTCCGTACGCCGAGTACGTGTGGAAGACCTGGTCACGGTCGCGCAGGAAGCAGCTCACGCCGGACCGTTCGACGGCCTCCTCCCCGCTGCCGGACGTCACCAGGAAGTCGCGGTTGAAGTCGTTGCCGTACGACGAGTACCAGGGCACCGTCCACCCCATCCGCGCCTTGAACGGCAGGATCCGCGTGTACGGCGCCCGGGACACGACGGCGAACGACGCGTCGCGGGCCCACAGGTGCGCCAGGTGACCGACGTTGTCGAGGAACTCCGAGCAGCCGGGGCAGCCCTCCTCCCACCCGGGAGCGAACATGAAGTGGTGGACCACGAGCAGGCGGCGGCCCTCGAAGAGGTCGAGCAGGGTCGCCTTGCCGTCGCCGCCCTCGAACACGTACTCCGCGTCGACCTCGACCATGGGCAGCTCGCGCCGCTCGGCGCCCAGCGCGTCACGCGCGCGCGTGACGATCTCCTCCTTGACCAGCAACGCCTCGCGTGCCGCCCGCCACTCGTCGCGCGAAACGATCCGCGGAAGTGTCATCGCCCCTCCATGCCCCGTTGTGGAACGGTCCGTTCTCAGGGGTGGACCGGCGGAGCACGCGAAACTCATCGGTCGCCGGCGGAAGGACTTCAGGCGTCGTACTCCTGGATCCGCCTGCCGTGGCTCCGGTCGACGAGCGCGGGCAGCCGCTCCCCCAGTTCCCGGACGACTCCCGGCACGTCGAGGGTCAGCAGTTCACGGTCGCGCATCAGGACGCGGCCGTCGACGATCGTCGTACGGACGTCCGAGGCGCGGGCGCTGTGGACGAGGGTGGCGGCGAGGTCGTGCACGGGCTGGGTGTGCGGCCCGGTGAGGTCCACGAGGATGATGTCGGCCTTCCGGCCCGGCGCCAGGCTGCCGATCCGCTCGCCGAGTCCCACCGCCCGCGCGCTCTGCAGCGTGGCGTGATGCAGTGCCTGCCGGGAGGTCAGCCAGCGGGGGTCGCCCTCGGTCGACTTCTGGATCAGCGAGGTCAGCGCCATCGACTCCCACACGTCGAGCGAGCCGTTGGAGGCGGCGCCGTCGGTGGCGAGCCCCACGGGGACACCGATCTCGCGCAGGGCGCGTACCGGCGTGGTGGTGGGCCAGGCGAACCTGAGGTATCCGCGGGGCGCGGTCGCCACGGCCGTACGTCCGCCTCCGCGCTCCAGGACGGGGAGGTCGCGCTCGATGATGCCGGTGCCGTGCGCGATGAGCACGTCGAGGTCACCGGCCAGGACGCCGGTGCGGGCCAGGACCTCGATCGGGGTGAGGCCGTGCCGGGCGAGGCTGCTGTCGGTCTGGTCGCGGTTCTCGGCGGCGTGGATGTGCACGGGCAGGCCGTGTTCGCGGGCGAGGCCGGCGGTGGCGGCCAGGTCGGCGTCGTCGACGGTGTACGGGGCGTGCGGGGCGAGGGCGGTGGTGATGCGGCCGTCGGCGCCGCCCCGGTGCCGCAGCGCGAACTCCAGTGACCTCTCACGCCCTCCGGGACCCTGCGAGGAGAAGTACGCCTCTCCCAGATGCGCCCGGATCCCGCACTCCTCGACCACCGCGGCGACGGTGTCCATCGAGAAGTAGTGGTCGGCGAAGCAGGTGACACCACCGCGGATCATCTCGGCACAGGCGAGCCGCGCGCCCAACTCCACGTCGATGTCGGTGAGGTTGGACTCGATCGGCCACACGACGTCGTTGAACCACTCCTCCGTGGGCAGGTCCTCGGCGATCCCGCGCAGCGCGACCATCGGGGCGTGCGTATGGCAGTTGATGAGCCCCGGCATGGCCAACTGCCCGCGTGCGTCGATGCGTTCGACGGCGTACGGGAGTTCGACGCCCACCCCGATCGCCTCGATGATCCCTCCCCGTACGGCGATCGAGGCGTCCTCGGCGAACTCGACCTGTCCGTCGGCGTCGGCGTGGAGGAGGGCGGTGCAACCGGTGATGACGAGATCCGCGGGAGCAGCGGGAGAAGGCGTCATGCGGCCACCGTACGGCGCGGTCGTGCCCATGGGTGACGTGAACCGCGCATCCCGGCGCAGCCCTGTCGCCGGGGATGGCGGCGCGGGCACGCTGGACGCATCACCGCTGAACTCGCGGTGCCTGCTGGGACTTGAGGGGGAGCCGGCATGCTCGTCGCCACCTGGAACCTGGAGAACCTCTACCGCCCGGGCGACCCGTCCGGCCCGAAGGACGACACGGCGTACGAGGCGAAACTCGCCGCCCTCGCCGCCGTGATCACGGAACTCGACCCGACGTTGCTCGCCGTCCAGGAGGTCGGCGACACCGAGGCGCTGGACGATCTGGTCGGCCTGCTGGGCAGCGGCTGGACCGTCGCGACCTCGCGGTTTCCCGACAACCGGGGCATCCGGGTCGGTTTTCTCGGCCGAGGGTCGTTCGAGGTGCTCGCCGACACGAACGCGTTTCCGGTGAAGCTGGCTCCGGTGCAGGTGGACGACTCGGGCCTGGAGGTCTCCGCGGCGGGCCGCGGTTTCCTGGCGGTGGAGGCCGGTATCGAGGGCGTGCCGTTGCGGGCGGCCGTCGCCCATCTGAAGTCGAAGCTGCTGTCGTATCCGAACGGCCGCTTCCAGCCCCGCGACGAGGGCGAACGGGCCCGCTTCGGCGCGTACGCCCTGTACCGGCGGACCGCCGAGGCGACCGCGCTGCGGGCCCTCGCGGACGACCTGCTGGCCGGCGAGGGCCGTACGCGGGACGTTCTGGTCCTGGGCGATCTGAACGACGAGGTGCAGGCGGCGACCACCCAGATCCTGCTCGGCCCGCCCGGTTCGGAGATCGGCACGCCCGGTTACGACCACGACGACAAGGGCGACGCGACGCGCCTGTGGGACGTGGCCCCGCTCATTCCGGCCGGACAGCGCTACTCGCGGATCAACTCGGGCCGCCGCGAACTGATCGACCACATCCTTCTGAGCCACAGTCTGGTCCACCGCGCGACGGAGGCGGGCACGGGCCTGCCGGGGAGCGGGGCGCCCGCCCTCCCGTCGGTCGGCCCGGATCCGGAGGCCCGACGCGACGCACCGGGCTCGGACCACGCGCCGGTATGGGTACGCGTCGACTGACCCGGCCGACGCGGAACCGCCCTCAGCCCGCGAGGGGCGCGTCACCCGCGCGCGGGACACGCGTCCGCAGCCCGGCGCGCTCGCGCCGCTCGGCGAGTTCGTCCAGGAGTTCGGTGAGGTGCTCGGTGTGCAGGGGGCTGAGGCGTCCGGTGTCGTCGAGGTGCACGGCACAGGCGGTCGCCGTGTCGACAAGTCGTTCGAGGGTGGCGGCGACCTCCTCCGTCCCCTCGGTGTGCCGTGCCAGCGCGGGCAGTTCGGCCGCGGAGTGCGCGATGGCGGTACGGGCCTCGGCGAGTGCACGATAGGCCTCGCGGCGCAGCATCCAGCGCGCGTGCCGGTCGTCCGAGCCGCTCATCACATGCTGGAGGTACGCCTGCGCGGCCTCGGCGGCCCGCGCCAGCCGCGCCCGCACGCCCCCGCCGCGCTGCCCGGGCATCGGCAGATGTCCGACGATGAGTACGAGAGCGCAGGCGACCAGCGTTTCGAGGATCCGGCTCCAGGAGGCCTGGGGCTCGCCGCCCACCATCACCAGTGCGAGCACGAGCACGGTCACGACGGCGGTCTGGGCGGCGAAGTGCCGGGTGGCGACCGGGATCAGCGCACCGCTCACGGCGACGAGCGCGACGAGCCCCTCGGGCCGGGGCAGCACGGCGGCGAACCCGGCGAAGACAACGGCCCCGAGGACGGTCCCCGCCGCCCGGCACAGGACGCGCGAGACGAGCGGCCCCAGGTCGGGCTTGACGAGGAAGACGGCGGTGGCCGGGATCCAGTACCAGTGGGCGTGGTGCGTGGCCTGCGCGACGGCGGCCCCGGCCCCGAAGCAGAGCGCGACCCGCAGCCCGTACTCGCGCCCGCCGGAGTCGACGGCCGTCCGGAGCAGGGCCATGACGGTACGGCGCCGCGTGTGCAGGTCGTGCGTGTCGCCGCCCCGGTCGAAGGCGTCGGCGGCGTGCAGCAGCGCGTCGTCGAGGGCGCGCAGCCCCGGCGCGGAACGGGCGGGGGCGGGCAGCGGCCCGGTGTGCGTGTTGGTCCTTACGGCGACGGCCAGACGCCGGGGACCTTCCGCCACGCGCGCGTGGAGGGCGTCCCCGGCCCAGGCGAGGGCGGTCGCCGCCTCGGCGAGGGGCAGCGCGGCGGCGTACTGGGTGCGCAGCCGCCGCTCGTCCCTGGAACTGGAGTACTGGCGGAGCCGGGGTCCGCCCAGGGCGTCCTGGGCGTGGTCGAGCGCGGCGGTGAGGGCGACCCGCCGGGCGCCCGCCTCGTCCGTACCGGCGGCGTCGAGGAGGTCGGCGACGGCGTCGTACACGGCTGCGACGGCGGTACGTTCCCCGTCGAACCGGAAGTCACCGGCGCCGGCACCGGGGGTGGGCAGCGCGAGCCGCAGGGCGAGCAGCCAGCCTGCGCCCGCGACGAAGGACAGCGCCCGCTGCCAGCCCGGCTCGGGCAACGGCATCCCGGCCCCGATGGCGGCGGCGACGAGCAGTTGCGTACCGGCGCCGGACGCCACCGGCCCGATGGCGCTGATACCGCCCGCAAAGAGCCCGAGCACGGTGAGGAGAAGGGTCAGCGGCACGGCTCCCAACTGCTGGCCCGCGTACGTCCCGACGACCAGCCCGAGGGCCCCGGCCGACGCGGGCACGCCGAGCCGCCTGACGGAGGAACGCCGGCTGCCCGGCCGGTCGTTGATCCCGGCGAGCATGGCACCGAGCGCGGCGACGACACCCAGGGAGGTGCGGTCCGCCAGCACTCCGGCCAGCAGCAACGGCCCGGCGGCCAGCGCACCCCGGACGACCGCGTTCCACGGCACGGGCCCGCGCTGGGCACGCAGCGCGTGGGCGAGCCAGGGCGGCAGGGCGAAACGCGGGCGCGTACTGCTGGGGCGTGACACAGGGCTCCTGTCGGACGAGGGCGGGGGTGCGATGCCTTCGGGCGACGTCGGCCGGGCTGTGGTGACCACGGTAGATCGGGTCGGTGGAGGAGATGGGGCGCGATTATTTCGGGGAGGTGACGGTCGACGGGAAACCCGGGTTCTTTATGAACGCAACGCCGGGCATCCTCCGGCCCGTCCGAGAACGAACCGTTCGGCTCCCCGCTCCAGGGCGGCCCGGGCGATTGTCAGTGGCGGGCGCTTCAATGGGAGATGTCGTCACAGAGCGTCACGACCGAGCTACGGGGGAGGTGGCCATGGTTTGCCATGCCGGTGATCAGAGCTACGAGGACGGCCAGGAACCTCAGGACTGTCAGAGCACTGGGGGCTACGAAGAGGACGGGCAGCGGTACGTCTCCCTGGCGGGACTGCGGGCTCGCGGGTGGACCGGCGGAATGGTGCACCGGCTGCTCGGGACACCGGACCGCCTGAGCGTCAATCCGCGGCTCAGGGCGGCGCCTCAGGTCCGGCTGTACCGCGTCGAGCGGGTCACGGCGGCCGAGCGGACCGACGGGTTCCGCAGGATGTCGGAATCCTCGGCGCGGCGGTCGGCGGCAGTGCGGAACGCCGTACAGCGCCGGCGGTCGGAGGTCCTGGAGCGGATCAGGACCGAGCCGATCGAGGTACCGCGCCTGGACCCGGGCAAGCTGGCCCTGCGGGCGGTGGAACACCGGGCTCGACAGGAGGCGGCGGCCGGCGGCCCGACCGAGCCGGACGACGGCGACTCCGCGCCGGACACGGGCCACGCCGGCCGTGCCTCTCTGACTCCCTGGAAGGTCGACTACCTGCGACACCGCATGAGTCATTACGAGCAGCTCCTGGACGGCCTGCCGGGAGGCGAGCGGGACTCCGGCCGGGCCGAGGCCGCGGAACTGCTCCACCGACGGATCTGCGCGGCCATCGGCGAGGCGTACCCACCACTTGAACAGGAGTGCGAGAGGCGGACGCGCGACCAATGAGCGGGTCCGCCGGGAAGGTGAATCCGCAGGTGAGATCCCCTCCCGGGCCGGACGGGCGCACCACCGACGTCCCTACGCTCCGGCCATGGAAGACGATCTCGCCCTGCGTGTGCACGAACGCCTGTCGGAGTGCCCCGGCCTGAGCCCGGTCGGGCCTGCCGATGGACAGCGGTTCGCACGCTGGGACCTGGCCTCACTCGCCGAGGGCGCCCTCGGCGAGTGCGCCGACCCCGACTCGATCACGGCCTTGTACGAGAAGCGGTTACGCCTCCGGCTGGGGGCGTCCGGACGGGAGTACGAACACGACGACGGCTACTGCAGGAGGTACTGGATCCGGGACCCTGCCGAGGACAGGGAAGGCGGACGGCCGAGGGGACCGCTCGGAACCGTCGCCGTGGACACCTGGCCGAGCGGCGTGGGTTCGCTGCGCGTCTCGTCGCTGTACGTCCATCCCGTTGCCCGGCGGCGCGGCCTCGCCGCGGCGACGCTGGACACGGTGTACGAGGCGTGCCGCGCCGAGAGCCTGCACGGCTTCCGCCTCGACACGCGCTGGACCTGGCAGCGGAGTGTCCGCTACTACCTCAACCGGGGCCTGTGGGTGACGTCGTGGAAGGACGCGCTCGGGCTCGCCCGGCTGTCGTACCTGCCCCGGTACGAAGTCACGGACAGCGAGGGCGAGTTGACGTTCCTGGTGGCGGATCCTGATGGGTGCGCGCCCGGTGTCATGGTCCCACTGCTCGTCGCCGATGCCGTCGACGGGCGGCTGCGGCTGCGGCTGCGGCTGCGGGAGACCGAGCAGTACGCCCGTACCCGCGACGAGCTGAACGCCGTCCGGTACTACGCGCGGTCGACACTCGCTATGCATCTCGCCGTGCGCGGGCTGCCGTTGGTGAGAGGGAGTGAGGAGTGGGCCGAGGCGGTCGCGGGCCGCTGGTGCGACATCGGCGCCCCGGAGGGGC
Source organism: Streptomyces sp. NBC_01451 (assembly GCF_036227485.1). NCBI lineage: Bacteria > Bacillati > Actinomycetota > Actinomycetes > Kitasatosporales > Streptomycetaceae > Streptomyces > Streptomyces sp. NBC_01451. Next base: position 7,474,753 of record NZ_CP109479.1, on the reverse strand, counting down.
TCGCGCGGAAGATCGAGGTCTTCGAGCAGATGGCCCGCGACGACGGCTGGCGACTGACCGGCCTGTACCGCCGGTCGTCCCACCCGCACCACGCCTGACACGCCTGACTCGGCTGACACGCCTCCGCCGCATCCGGGAAAACCCCGTGCGACAGGCGGGACAGGTGATCCGGCCACCCGGGGCGGTTGGCGGAGATCACGCCGACGGCCGCCGCCCGGAGCCGGAGGCGGACTCGGAGTCCGCCGGGCGCGCTGGAATCCGGTAAATCAGGTGCGTTCGGCACCGCACCTCTGACAGGCTCCGCCCTCGTGTCCTCCCCTTCGTCACCCAGCCCGAAGATCACTCTCCGCCGTGCGGCAGCCGACGACGCCGGTGCCGCGGCCGACGTACTGCTGCGGTCCAGAGCCGCCGCCCTGCCGACCGTCAGCTGGCCGCGGTCCGACGACGAGGTCCGCGACTACTTCCGGGACGTGGTGGTGCCGCACCGCGAGACCTGGGTCGCGGAGGCACCGTCCACGGACGAAATCGTCGGCGTGATGGTGCTCGCCGGTGACGAGGTGTCGCAGCTGTACCTGCTCCCGGACTGGCGTGGACACGGCATCGGTGACCTCTGCCTCTCCCTCGCGAAGGAGCGCAGCCCGGGCGGACTGACCCTGTGGACCTTCCAGGTCAACAAGCCCGCCCACCGCTTCTACGAACGCCACGGCTTCGTCGCCGTCGAGCACACGGACGGCAGCGGGAACGAGGAGCGGGAGCCTGACGTGCGGTACGTCTGGCAGCCGTAGCGCGCACAGGGGCCCGGCAGGGCCGGCCCGGGCCCGCTCACGACCGCGCGTTGCGGGCGAGTTCGAGGGCGTACGACGGCCACCACTGCCCGGCCGGCGGGCCTCCCCGGCAGGTGCCGTCGGACTCGCCCGGCCGTTTGATCCACAGCTGGGCGTCGAGCCGCGGACGGCCGGTGACCGTCGTGGGAGGTGCCCCCAGGGCCCGTCCCGGCGGATTGCACCACGACTCGGCATCCGGGTCGGTACCGGTGTAGGGGCCGTTGCCGTTGCGGCTGGTGTCCACGACGTAGTGCTTGCCGCCGAGGGCCCTCGACAGCGCGTCACCGTAGGCCGAACTGTCCTGGTCGGTCTGGAAGTTGGCGACGTTCAGGGAGAACCCGTCCGCCTGTCCCACCCCCGCCGCCCGCAACGCGTCGACCAGCCGCGCCGGCTGCGGAATCCAGCCGGAGTTGCCCGCGTCGAGATACACGCGCGCGTGCGGCTGCCGTTTGATCCGCTCGACGGCGTAGGCGAGCAGCGCGTACCGCTCCTCCGCGTCGACCTGTGCGCAGCCCGCGACCATCTGGGCGACGGCGTCCGGTTCGACGATCACATAGGCGCCCCGGTCACCGAGGCCCGCCGCGAACTCGTCCACCCAGGCGCGGTAGTCCAGTTCGTCCAGGGCACCGCCGCCGGAGTACTGCCCGCAGTCCCGGCCAGGAATGTCGTACGCCACGAGCACAGCCGTCCGCCCGCCGCGTGCCGCGGCCGTGGTGACCGCCTGGACGACGGGCCGGGGGCTCGCCCCGGTCACCCACTCGGCCTGGGGGCGGCTCGCGATACGGTCCATCAGCTCGGCGTCCGCCTCACGCCCCGCGAGTCGCCACTCGGCGGCCTGGCGCGCCGCACGCGACCGGGGGTCCACCCACAGCGGCTCGAAGGCCGCCCCTTCACGCCCACCCGCGTGCTCCCCGGAACCGGCGGGCGCACCCGCACCCGGCCCCGTCCGACGGGCAACCTCGGCACCCGCCCCCAGCGCCCCCGCACAACAGCCCCCCACGAGCAGTACGACGACGAGTGCTCTCGGCAGCCACATGGGCGTCCTGAGCGATCCGCGCAACCTGGGCACGGGCGACTCCGTTCCCGTCGCCGACGGTCCGCGCGGGCGACGACGATCCGACCTCCCCGGAGTCTGCGGTCACCACCGGCCGGCACCGCGCACAGCGCCACCGAGCCGCGCCAAGATCACCCCACCGGCGCCCACCGGCCCACCGGACGAACCACCGTCCTCACTCCGCCGGCCACCCCCACCCCATCGACCGAAGACCATCGGCCATCGGCCATCGGCCATGGAACTCCAGCTCGTGCAGCCGGCTCAGCCACGGGCGGCGTACCGATCCGTGGCCGCCACCAGCTCGTCCACCATGCCCGGCGCCCCCGCGTTGTGCCCTACCTCGTCGACGACGATCAACTCACTACCGGGCCAGGCGTGATGGAGCCGCCAGACCGTGCCGAGCAGATTCCCGGGGTCGAGGCTGCCCTGGACGAGGGTGCCAGGGATGTTCTTGAGCCGGTGCGCGTCGCGCAGTACGACGCCTTCCGCGCCCTCGTTCCCCTCGCCCAGGAAGTGGCCGTTGCCCCAGTAGTGGGTGACGGTCCGGGCGAAGCCCATGCGGAACACCGGGTCCTCGTATCGCGGGACGGAACGGGGCGGTGCCGGGATCATGGCCGTCTCCCAGTCGGTCCACGCACGGGCGGCGCGCTCTCGCACCTCCGGGTCGGGCGACTCCAGCAGCCGGTTGTACGCGGCGGCCAGGTTCCCGTCCCTCTCGTCCTCGGGCACCCCGGCACGGAACTTCTCGAACGCCTCCGGGAACAGATTTCCCAGACCCCTGGTCAGCAGGGCCACTTCGGCGTCGGAACCGGTCGCGACGGCGGTGAGCACCAGCTCGGACACGACCCCCGGATGCGTCTGCGCGTACCGCAGCCCGAGCACCGACCCCCACGACACGCCCCACACCAGCCACCTCTCGATCCCCAGGTGCCGTCGCAACAGTTCGAGATCGGCGAGGACGCGGCCCGTCGTGTTGACGCTCATATCGGTGTCGTACGCGCTCGCGTGCGGTGTCGAACGCCCGGCCCCGCGCTGGTCGAGCAGCACGATCCGGTAGGCGGCCGGATCGAAGTACCGCCGCGAGTGCGCGCTCGCCCCCGACCCCGGCCCACCGTGCAGCACCACCGCCGGCTTGCCCCGCGGATTCCCGCAGACCTCCCAGTGGACGCGGTTGCCGTCCCCGACGTCGAGCATGCCGTGGTCGTACGGTTCGATCTCCGGATACAGGCCCATCGGGGCAACGTAACGTGCCTGCGCGGGTCCGGTCGCACCAATTTTCACCACGGCTGCTCTCACCGCTTCTGCTTCACCACTACTGCTCTCACCGCTGCCGGGGCAGGCCGGCGGCGCTCGCCGCGTCCCGCAGCACGTCCCGGAGCATCGCGGGCGTGAGGCGGCCGGTGAAGGTGTTGCGCTGGCTGACATGGAAGCAGCCGAAGAGCCGCAGCCCGCCACCGAGCGTGACCTGCGCCCCGTGCCCGAAGGCGGGGCGCGGACGCGGCACGCTCCAGCCGGCCGCGTCGAGAACGGGCAGTGTCGCCTGCCAGCCGAACGCCCCGAGCACCACCACGGCCCGCAGTGTCGGCCGGAGCAGCTCCAGCTCGCTCACCAGCCACGGCCGGCAGGCGTCCCGCTCCTCGGGCGTCGGCTTGTTGGCGGGCGGGGCGCAGTGCACGGGAGACGTGATGCGTGCGCCGTACAGTTCGAGCCCGTCGTCGACACTCACCGAACCGGCCTGGGGCGCGAGCCCCACCTCGTGCAGGGCCTCGTACAGGACGTCTCCGGAACGGTCTCCCGTGAACATCCGCCCGGTCCGGTTCCCGCCGTGGGCGGCGGGCGCCAGCCCGACGATCAGCAGCCGGGCATCCGCCGGTCCGAACCCCGGCACCGGTCGCCCCCAGTAGTCCTGGTCCGCGAAACCGGCCCGCTTGGTACGGGCGACCTCCTCCCGCCAGGCGACCAGCCGAGGGCAGCGTCGGCACCCGGCGATCCGCTCGTCGAGCGCGCTCAGCCCGGCCGGGCCGTTGATGTCCATACGTCCACGGTAGGGCGCCCGGTGGAGCGGTGGACGCCTGCCGCCCCCGGAACCACCCCCGAAGACAGGGCCGGACATCAGGGTCAGTGTCAGGGCCGCGCATCAGGGCCGCGCATCAGGACCAGGACCGGAAAAACCCCTCCGGTCCATCCGATCCGGAGTACTAAAGTCGAGGGCATGGCATCTGGCAGGGCTTCCGAGAGCGCGGACACCGAAGGCAGCGCGCGCACCGAAGACGGCACCTCGGCCGACACCGCACCGGCCCCACCGGTCTCACCGGTCTCACCGGTCTCACCGGCGGTGGACGCGGCCGACGCCGCCCGTCCGGCGAGCGGCGAGACCGTCCGTATCGACAGCTGGATCTGGTCCGTACGTCTCGTGAAGACCCGTTCCATGGGCGCGACCGCCTGCCGGGGTGGCCACGTCCGCGTCAACGGCGACCGTGTGAAACCCGCGTACGCCGTGCGCGTCGGTGACGAGGTCCGCCTCCGCCACGCCGGCCAGGAACGGATCGTCGTGGTGAAGCGCCTGATCCGCAAGCGGGTCGGCCCTCCGGTGGCCGTCCAGTGCTACGTGGACAACAGCCCGCCGCCGCCACCCCGCGAGGCCGTCGCCCCGGCCGGCATCCGCGACCGCGGCACGGGCCGCCCGACGAAGCGCGACCGCCGCGACATGGAACGCCTGCGGGGCCTCACCGCACCCGACGACGCCTCGTAGGCGCCGGCCGCCACAGCCCGTTCCGCCCAAGGTCCGCAAGGACGCGGCCGGCACATCCCCGCATACGCGCCTGTGGCATCCGGACGGGTCCCCACGACCCGTCCGGATGCCACAGCCCCTTGCCATACGCCATCCCGGGCCGTACGGAGGCACCCTCACGCCCGTCGCCGCACCAGCCGCAGCAGCTCCGCGTTGTGTCCTCGGCGGGCCCAGGCGATGAGGGCGAGCGGCACGATGAGGATCAGTGGGGTCGCCGCGTACTGCCCGTCGAAGACAGCGACCTGCACGATGAACGCGCCCACCATCAGCGCGCCCAGTGCCATCGCGGCCACCGACTCCAGCACCGGAATCAACAGTGCGACGGCTCCGGCCAGTTCGAGCAGCCCGATGGTGTACATGCCCGCGCTGCCCCAGCCCATCCTGTCGAAGGACTCGACGGCCGACGGGTGCGCGATCAGCTTGGGCAGCGCGCTCGCGAACCCGTAGAAGAGGGCGAGAACCACCTGAAGCACCCGCAGCCCGATCCGGGCGCGCCGTCCGCGAGCGGACAAGGACCTGGCGGAGGCGACCTCCGTCGTGAAGGCAACCTCCGTCGTGGAGGCAACCTCCGTGGTGGAGTCGGATGTGGCGGAGGTGAGGGACGTGGCGGGAGCGGTGGTCTCGGACATGGAGGTCTCCTGTGTGAAGTGGTTCGTGTTGCTTTCACAGAGGTAGACCGGCGGCCGGCCCAGAACTCATCGCCGCTCGGCGGGACTTCTCAGACCGGGCGCAGAGCCTGGTGCGGCCCGCTGGGAAGTTCGACCTTGATCATGTCTCCGGGGTACACCTCGCCTCCCTCCTGCACGACGCTCATGATTCCGGCCTTGCGGACGACGTTCCCCGCGGCGTCCCGTCCGACCACGCGCTTCAGCAGCCCGTCCTGGAAGTTGTCGATCTGCAGACAGGGGTTGCGCAGGCCGGTCACCGTCAGGACCACGTCGTCGCCTATGTGCAGCAGGGTGCCGACCGGAAGCGCGAGCAGATCGATGTCCCGGGTGGTGATGTTCTCGCCGAGTTCCCCGGGCTCCACCGCGAACCCCTCCTCGCCGACCTCTGCGAAGAGCTCCTCGTGGATCAGGTGGACCTGGCGCAGATTCGGCCGCGTGGGGTCGCTCGCCATGCGGGAGCGGTGCTTGACGGTCGTCCCGGCGTGCACGTCCCCCTCCACACCGAGCCCGGCCAGGAGTCTGACGCTGTCCCGGTTCGGCTTGCTGAACGAGTACCCGCCGTTGCTGCTGACCGCCACGACCATGCCGCTCATCCTCAGAATCCCCTCACCCACGTGTCCCTGTTCGTTACACGCTTCTCCTACCCACTCACCGCCCTCACCCAGACCCCGTCCTCCGTCAGACAGCGGTCCGTCTTCAGCCCCGCTTCCCCCAGCGCCTCCTCGAACTGCTCCGGTGTCAGCGGCCGGGCCAGGAAGGTCTGGGTCCACACGGCGTCCGGGAACTCGTACTCCGCGCGCACCGAGTTGACGCCGTCCCCGACCGGCTCCGACGACACCAGCCGTATCGTGGCCCCGTTCGGGCCGACCCGCTCGCGGGGCAGGTTCGTGTGGTAGTCCGCGCCCTCGCGTTGGATGAGTACATGACCGTCCTCGGCGAGGTGCCGGGAGCAGGTGCGCAGCAGCCCCCGCCGCACCTCGGCGTCCCCGGCGTGCACGAGGAACGACGCGAGCGTCACCACCTCGAACTTCTCACCCAGGTCGAGGTCCTCGATGGGGCTGCATATCGTGCGCGCTCCCCGGACGCGCTCCAGCATCTCGGCCGACTCGTCGACCGCCGTGACCGTGAAACCGCGCTCCAGGAGCGGGTGGGTCATGCGTCCGACGCCACTGCCGAGTTCCAGGATGTGCGCGCCTGCGGGCACCGCCGCGGCGATGATGTCCGGCTCGTCCCCGATCGGCAGCCTCGAGTAGAGCTCGACCGCGCAGCCGTCCGGGGTGATCGCACCCGGTCCGGTGCCTTCATGTCCTTCTCGCATTTCCCGTCGCATGCCCGCACAACGGGCCACGCCGGCACGGCCGTTCCCACCTCCGGCCTGTTCACCCGTTCGAGTCAAACCGTCGTCAGCGGGAACCATCCGTGCCCGATGTACCAGTGGCCACCCGCCCGCAGGTGGTCCCCGACGGCCCGCTCCACCGTGGTCCGCCGGGGCAGCCCGGCCACCGGCAGGTCGGGATCCCCGAACACGAACTGGACCGGCTGGGAGTCGGCCGGCTCGCCCGCCTCCTCCGTGATCCGGAAGCGCTCCTGAAAGCGGACGATGTTGGAGTCCGCCCCCAGATACCGCTTCAGCTGCGGGTCCAGCAGCCAGGAGTGACAGACCGCGGCCGTGTACCGCTCCACCGGGAAGTGCCGCCCGAAGAAGTCCCGGGCCAGTGCCAGGGACCGGTCGCAGGCAGCCGGGGACAGCGGCCCGTGGAAGTCCGGGATGTGCAGACTGAGACACATGGCATCGGCGTCCGGGGCCGGACCGGTGGCGGCGAGCAGCTCCGCCGTCCGCTCCCCCACGCGCGCCCGCTGGAACTGCAGCCGCCCCAGCTGGAACAGCTCACCGTGAAAGTGCAGGGCGAGCCACCACATCGTCTCCACACCGCCCCGCCCGTGCCTCCTGCGGTGCAGGGCCATGTTCCGCCCGAGGTCGGCGAGCGTACGGCGGGACACCTCAGGCGGGACCCCGAGTGCCTGGTGGTGGGCGCGTACGTGAGGAAGGGCGGCGACGAACACGTACACGGAGAAATAGCGGCCCAGTGCCCCCGGCTCACCGTCGGCCCTTCGGTCCGCATGCCCGGTGAACAGCTCCGCGATCCGCTCGCCCGGCCAGGGTGCCGCCCCGCCGATCTCGCCCATGTCCCGCACCAGCCCCTCGACGCACTCCTCCAGGAGCCGCATCGCGCCGGGGTCGCGGACCAGCGGTCGCCGCAGTGCGACCAGTTCGTTGATGTCCTCATGGGGTACGGCCAGGTCGAGCAGGATCTCGGGAAGGTCGTCGGCGTCCGGCAGCACGGTGTGGTTCTCCCCCGTCGTCTCAGCGGCCGGCGGCCCGGCCGACGGTCCTTGGTGAACGTCCGGAGCGAAGAGTACGTTGCAGGGAGGAGCAGTGGTCCCGATGCGTACAGGCAGTGAGCCGATGACAGCGCGCAGTGCTCTGCGGGCGCGTCTGTGGCTGAGCGTGTGGGGGCTGTTCTGGGCGATCGCGGGGACAGCCGCGTTCGCGCTCGCCGGGCGCCCCGGGTGGGCGGTTGCCTGCGGTGTCCTGTGGCTGGTCGTCACGGTCGACCTGACCATGATCCTCCGGCACATCCGGCAGGGCCCGCACTACCAGCCGGGCCCCGGCATCCCGCCGTACCGGCCGCCGGACCAACGCGGCCCGTGAACACCACGCACGCGCACGTGGGCCCGTAGGGGTCGGACCCGCCGGTGCCGGACGCTCAGGACTGCGAGTCGTCGAAGCGCGCCGCTTCCAGATAGCGCGGATTCGGGTCGAGCGCCGCAGCCAGCCGGAAGTGGCGCTTGGCCTGCTCGGGGCGGCGCTGGCGCTCGTAGGTGCGGGCGAGCGCGTAGTGCGCGAACGCGTTGTCCGGCTCACGCTCCAGGACGATCGTGAACTCCAGCTCCGCGGGGCGCAGTTGCGCGGCGGCGAAGAAGGCACGCGCGCGCAGCAGTCGGGCGGCCGTGTTCTCGGGGTGCGCGGCGATCACGGGATCAAGCAGTTTCACCGCGCCACGGGGATCACGCGCGGCGAGCAGTCGCTCTGCCGCGCGGAAGTCGATGACATGCGTCTCCGGAGTACGTCCGGTCCATCCGCTGGTCTCGGGCACGGCTGAGTCCTTCCCTCACTGCGGCGGTTCAACGCCCGGCCACGCCAACGCTATTCCCGCGCCGCCCGCGCTCTGCGTACGAGATCCGCCCATACGTCCGTTACGCGCCGATCCAGGGCCTCCAGGGGGACGTCGTTGTCGATGACGACGTCCGCGATCTCCAGGCGCTTCTCGCGGGTGGCCTGGGCCGCCATGCGCGCACGTGCGTCGTCCTCCGTCATACCGCGCAGCCGGACCAGCCGGTCGAGCTGGGTATCGGGACTCGCGTCGACGACGATCACGAGGTCGTACAGCGACTTGAGTCCGTTCTCCGCGAGCAGCGGCACGTCGTGGATCACGACGGCGTCATCCGCCGCGGCGGCTTCCAGAGCGCGGGAGCGGATGCCCACCAGGGGGTGCACGATCGAGTTGAGCACGGCGAGCTTCTCCGGGTCGGCGAAGACGATCGAGCCCAGCCTGGGCCGGTCAAGGCTGCCGTCCTCGGCGAGCACCTCCGTACCGAAGGCGTCGACGACCGCTGCGAGACCCTCGGTCCCGGGCTCGACGACCTCTCGCGCGATGCGGTCCGCGTCGATCAGGATGGCGCCTCGCGCGACGAGCAGTCGCGACACCTCGCTCTTGCCGGCCCCGATGCCACCGGTCAGGCCCACTGTCAGCATGCCCGGCAGCTTAGGGCCTGCCAGTGACAACGTCACCGACAGGTCGTCCGCGGGCTGGTCCCCTCGGGGTCAGCCCTCGCCCTCCCGCTCGGCGAGGAACTTCTCGAACTCCAGGCCGATCTCGTCGGCGGACGGGATCTCGACCGGGTCCGCGAGCATGTTGCCGCGGCTCTCGGCGCCCGCAGCCGCGTCGTACTGGTGTTCAAGACCCTGGACCAGAGCCACGAGGTCCTCGTCGCCCTCCTGGATCTGCCGGTCGATCTCCGTCTGGGTGCGGTGGGCGTCCGTGCGCAGCGCGTGCGCGATGCCGGGCAGGACCAGGCCGGTGGCGGCCGTGATGGCCTCCAGGACGGTCAGCGCGGCGTCCGGGTACGGAGAGCGGGCGATGTAGTGGGGGACGTGCGCGGCGACGCCCAGGACGTCGTGACCGGCCTCCATGAGGCGGTACTCGACGAGCGACTCGGCACTGCCGGGGACCTGCGCCTCCTCGAAGGGGCTGCGGTGGCCAGGCACCAGTTCGTTCCGGTTGCCGTGCGGGGTGAGACCCACGGGACGCGTGTGCGGGACGCCCATCGGGATGCCGTGGAAGTTCACGGACAGGCGTACGCCGAGGCGCTCGATGATCTGCTGGACGGCCGCGGCGAAGCGCTCCCACTCGACGTCCGGTTCGGGTCCGGACAGCAGCAGGAAGGGCGCTCCGGTGGCGTCCTGGACGAGCCGCACATCGAGCGTGGGCACCTCGTAGTCGGTCCAGCGGTCGCGCTTGAACGTCAGCAGCGGGCGGCGCGCCCGGTAGTCCACGAGCCGGTCGTGATCGAAGCGGGCCACCACTTGGTGGGGCAGCGTGTCGAGCAGTCGGTCGACGATCTGGTCGCCGGTCTCACCCGCGTCGATGTATCCGTCGAAGTGGTAGAGCATGACAAGACCGGCCGACTCCTGCGCCAGCGCCATGTCGACGACGGCCAGGCCTTTCGGCTCCCATGCGTACAAACCCTGCGGATCAAGCACTGTGACCGCTCCTCCTCGTGTTCGTACTGCACAACGTGCCACGGAGCGCGGGCATTCCCGCCCGGCCCTCGCTCACAGGTACGACTTACCCGCCTGTGACACGTGCAAGGCCGTCGGACGGACCACATGCCGGCGACCGGGCCGGTCGCCGACGGAGTGCGTGCCCGGCGGGCTCGTTGCCGGGCACGCCTCCCAAGGGCCGGTTTCGGCCGGTCAGTTGCTGCCGTGTCCCCCGTCGTTGCCGCGAGAACGCCGCGGACAGCCCGGTCGAACGGCGACCGTCGGCACACGACACCGAGGGCCCGCACCTCGAAAGGTACGGGCCCTCAGTCAGCTGCTAAGCCTCAGCGGCAGCGATCAGCTCTGGCCACCGGCCAGCTTCTCGCGGAGCGCCGCAAGGGCCTCGTCGGACGCCAGGGCGCCGGACGTGTCGTCCGACTCCGAGGAGTACGAGCCGCCGCCACCACCGGAGGCGGCCGGAGCCGCACCCGTCGTGCTGGTGCCCTCGGCCTCGGCCTGAGCGTCGGCCTCGCGGGACTTGATGACCTGAGCCTGGTGCTGCTCGAAGCGCTGCTGCGCCTCGGCGTACTGGTTCTCCCACACCTCGCGCTGGGATTCGAAGCCCTCGAGCCAGTCGTTGGTCTCGGGGTCGAAGCCCTCGGGGTAGATGTAGTTGCCCTGGTCGTCGTACGACGCGGCCATGCCGTAGAGCGTCGGGTCGAACTCGACCGAGGCCGGGTCGGAACCGAAGGACTCGTTGGCCTGCTTCAGCGAGAGGCTGATGCGACGACGCTCGAGGTCGATGTCGATGACCTTGACGAAGATCTCGTCGTTGACCTGGACGACCTGCTCCGGGATCTCCACGTGGCGCTCGGCCAGCTCGGAGATGTGGACCAGACCCTCGATGCCCTCGTCCACGCGGACGAACGCACCGAACGGGACGAGCTTCGTGACCTTACCCGGGACGACCTGACCGATCTGGTGCGTCCGGGCGAACTGCTGCCACGGGTCTTCCTGCGTCGCCTTCAGCGACAGGGAGACACGCTCACGGTCCATGTCGACGTCGAGGACCTCGACGGTGACTTCCTGGCCGACCTCGACAACCTCGGAGGGGTGGTCGATGTGCTTCCAGGAGAGCTCGGAGACGTGCACGAGACCGTCGACGCCACCCAGGTCCACGAAGGCACCGAAGTTGACGATCGAGGAGACGACGCCGGAGCGGACCTGACCCTTCTGCAGGGTCGTGAGGAACGTCTGGCGCACCTCGGACTGGGTCTGCTCGAGCCAGGCGCGGCGGGACAGGACCACGTTGTTGCGGTTCTTGTCCAGCTCGATGATCTTCGCCTCGAGCTCCTTGCCCACGTAGGGCTGGAGGTCGCGGACTCGACGCATCTCGACGAGGGACGCCGGCAGGAAGCCACGGAGGCCGATGTCGAGGATGAGACCACCCTTGACGACCTCGATGACGGTACCGGTGACGATGCCGTCCTCTTCCTTGATCTTCTCGATGGTGCCCCAGGCGCGCTCATACTGGGCGCGCTTCTTCGAGAGGATCAGGCGGCCTTCTTTGTCCTCCTTCTGGAGAACAAGGGCTTCGATCTCGTCGCCGACCTTGACGACCTCGTTCGGGTCGACGTCGTGCTTGATCGAGAGCTCACGGCTCGGGATGACACCTTCGGTCTTGTAACCGATGTCGAGGAGAACCTCGTCCCGGTCAACCTTGACGATGACGCCGTCGACGATGTCGCCATCGTTGAAGTACTTGATCGTCTCGTCGATAGCGGCGAGGAATGCTTCCTCGTCACCGATGTCGTTGACCGCAACCTGCGGAGTGGTGGCGGTGATCTCGGTGCTGCTCGTCATGTGGGAAAGGGCTCCGGTACGGACAGAGAGTCGTAGGTACTGCTTACGCCGGGAGCCCGTTTCGCTCTGCAGAAGGCCGGACAGCCAAGGAAGCGCCACATCAGGACCGAAAGATCCGGTGGCGCCTCGACAACCGAGGGGACATACATACAGATGCGAGCGCAGCCTGCTACGTCTGAGGTGCGCAGGCCCGCAGCGCAACTTGTAGCATACGGGGGCAGCCGGGCAGGGTCAATGCGCGAAGGCGCACACCCGGGGCGGATCGCCGCATACCCGGCAGAAGACGTGTCCCAGGAGGCCACGCGGGCACGTGCCGCCCCATTCGCGACACCGCCGGGACACGTCCGACGGAAGAGCCCGCAGACTAATACGAGGGAGCCGATCATCCAAGAGCCCGAATCGCCCGAGCCGGACGCCACCCGGCGCGCCGCCGGAGTCACCGAGAGCTCCCGGGCCAACCGGGGCTGGTGGGACCGGAACGCGGACGACTACCAGAACGAGCACGGCACCTTCCTCGGCGACGACCGTTTCGTCTGGTGTCCCGAGGGTCTCGACGAGGTGGAGGCCGAGCTCCTCGGCCCGGCCGAGGACCTCAAGGACAAGGACATCCTGGAGATCGGCGCCGGCGCGGCCCAGTGCTCGCGCTGGCTGGCCGCCCAGGGCGCCCGTCCGGTGGCCCTGGACCTCTCCCACCGTCAGCTCCAGCACGCCCTGCGGATCGGCGGCGGTGTCCCTCTCGTGGAGGCGGACGCGGGCGCCCTGCCCTTCGCGGACGGCTCGTTCGACCTGGTGTGCTCGGCGTACGGGGCGATGCCGTTCGTCGCCGATCCGGTGCTGGTGCTGCGCGAGGTGCACCGGGTGCTGCGTCCGGGCGGGCGCTTCGTCTTCTCGGTGACGCATCCGGTCCGCTGGGCGTTCCCCGACGAGCCGGGTCCCGAGGGCCTGTCCGTCTCGGGTTCGTACTTCGACCGCACTCCGTACGTCGAGCAGGACGACGACGGCAACGCGGTGTACGTCGAGCACCACAGGACGGTCGGCGACCGCGTCCGGGACGTGGTGGCGGGCGGCTTCCGCCTGGTGGACCTGGTCGAGCCGGAGTGGCCGGCCTGGAACACGTCCGAGTGGGGCGGCTGGTCCCCGCTGCGCGGCAATCTCATTCCCGGGACGGCGATCCTCGTCTGCGAGCGCGACTGACGGTGAGGCAGCCGGAGCCCGGCTTCGAGAACGCCCCCCACGCGTGCGTGGAGGGCGTTCTTCATGGACGTACGACACTGGGGGCGTGATCCGTTCCGAAGCCCTGGACGTCCTGCCCGTACGCGGCGCCCTGCCCGGCCTGACCGAGGCGCTCGACGCGCACGGCACCGCCGTCCTCGTCGCGCCGCCCGGCACCGGCAAGACGACGCTGGTGCCGCTGGCGCTGGCGGGTCTGCTGGGGGACGGCAGGCCGGCGCGGCGGGTCGTGGTCGCCGAGCCGAGGCGGATCGCCGCGCGGGCTGCGGCGCGGCGGATGGCGTGGCTGCTGGGCGAGCAGGTCGCCGGGAGCGTCGGGTACACCGTGCGCGGGGAGCGGGTCGTCGGGCCGGGCACGCGCGTGGAGGTCGTCACGACCGGTGTGCTGCTGCAACGGCTGCAGCGGGACCAGGAGTTGCCGGGCGTCGACGTGGTCGTCCTCGACGAGTGCCACGAGCGGCACCTGGACGCGGACACGGCGGCGGCGTTCCTGGTCGACGTACGGGCGGCACTGCGCCCCGAGCTGCGGCTGCTGGCGGCGTCGGCGACGACGGACGCCGAGGGCTGGGCGGAGCTGCTGGGCGGCGCGCCGGTGGTCGAGGCCGCGGGCGTGTCGTATCCGGTGGAGGTGGTGTGGGCGCCGCCGGCACGTCCGGTACGGCCGCCGCACGGCATGCGCGTCGATCCGGTGCTGCTGACGCATGTGGCGTCGGTGGTGCGGCGGGCGCTGGCCGAGCGGGCGGGCGACGTGCTGTGTTTCCTGCCCGGGGTGGGGGAGATCGCGCGTGTGGCGGGCCAGTTGCGGGACCTGGGGCCCGCGGTGGAGGTGCTCCAGGTGCACGGGCGGGCGCCGGCGGCGGTGCAGGACGCGGTGCTGTCGGGCGGGACGGGGCGCCGGGTGGTGCTGGCGACGTCGGTGGCGGAGTCGTCGCTGACGGTTCCGGGGGTGCGGGTGGTCGTGGACTCGGGGCTGGCGCGGGAGCCGAGGGTGGACCACGCGCGCGGGCTGAGCGCGCTGGCGACGGTACGGGCCTCGCAGGCGACCGGGCGGCAGCGGGCGGGGCGGGCCGGGCGTGAGGCACCGGGGGCGGTGTACCGCTGCTGGACGGAGGCCGAGGACGCCCGTCTGACGCGTTTTCCGTCCCCCGAGATCAAGGTGGCCGACCTGACGGCGTTCGCCCTTCAGGCGGCCTGCTGGGGCGATCCCGATGCCTCCGGGCTGGCCTTGCTGGACCCGCCGCCGGGCGGTGCGATGGCGGCGGCGCGGGCGGTGCTGACGGCGATCGGTGCGGTGGACGCCGGTGGGCGGGCCACGGACCGGGGCGCCCGCATGTCCCGTCTCGGACTGCACCCCCGGCTGGCCCGGGCCCTGCTGGACGCGGCTCCCGAGGTGGGCGCGGCCCGGGCAGCCGAGGTGGTCGCGCTGTTGAGCGAGGAGCCGCCGCGCGAGTACGGCGACGATCTCGCGGCGGCCTGGCGTACGGCCCGGCGCGGGAACGACGCGTACGCGGCCCGCTGGCGGACGGAGGCCCGCAGGCTGCGCTCGGCGGCGCCGGACCCCGCGTCGCGCGAACCCGCGAGGGGCTCCGCGCCGGCCATCGGGGACGACCGCGCGGCCGGCCTCGTCGCCGCGCTCGCCTTTCCCGAGCGGGTGGCCAGGGCTCAGGGGGGTTCGTATCTGATGGTGTCCGGCACCCGGGCCGAGGCCGGTGACGGTTCGGCACTGCGGGGCGCGCCCTGGATCGCGGTCGCCGTGGCGGACCGGCCGGTGGGGTCCGGGCACGCGCGCGTGCGGCTGGCCGCCACTGTCGACGAGGACACCGCGCGGTCGGCGGCCGGCGCCTTGCACGCCACGGGCGAGGAGGTCCACTGGGCCGACGGGGACGTCGTCGCCCGGCGGGTCGAGCGGCTCGGGGCGGTGGAACTGGCGGTGCGTCCGCTGCGCGACCCCGACCCCGGACTCGTACGCGATGCCCTTCTTGAGGGGCTGCGGCAGGAAGGGTTCGGGCTGTTGCGGTGGTCCGCGGACGCCGGGACGCTCCGGCAGCGGCTCACGTTTCTCCGTCTGCACCTGGGCGAACCCTGGCCGGACGTCTCCGAAGGCGCCCTCCACGCGCGCGTGGACGAGTGGCTGGAGCCCGAGCTGGGCCGGGCGCGGCGACGGGCCGACCTGGGCCGGATCGAGGCGGGGCAGGCGCTCAGTCGGCTTCTGCCGTGGGCCTCCGGGGAGGCCGGCCGCCTCGACGAGCTGGCGCCCGAGCGGATGCCGGTGCCGAGCGGGTCCAGGATCCGGATCGACTACTCCGATCCCGAACGGCCCGTGCTCGCCGTGAAGTTGCAGGAGATGTTCGGCCTGCGGGAGTCGCCCGCCGTGGCCGGTGTGCCGGTGCTCGTCCATCTGCTGTCGCCCGCCGGGCGGCCCGCCGCGGTCACCGCCGACCTCGCCTCCTTCTGGAAGGACGGCTACAAGGGCGTGCGCGCCGAGTTGCGCGGCCGGTATCCGAAGCATCCGTGGCCCGAGGACCCGGCGACCGCCGAGCCGACGCGGCACACGAACGCGCGGCTCAGGCGTTGACCGGCTCGGGGGCGGAGGTCCTGGTGGGGGCGGGATCGGCCGGCCTGCGGCCGCGGGCCTCCAGGTAGAGGGCGAGTGCCAGCAGGAGCACGCCCAGGGACAGGAAGCCCCAGGGGAGGTACGACGTCATGAGCAGGACCAGTACGCGCTGGGACTTGACGAGGGCGACCGTCGACTCGATGTAGTCCTCGCGCATTTTCACGTGCCCGGAGAAGGCCGTCACCTTTTCGCGCCCCCCGAGGAGGGTGCCTCCGCGCAGTTCCTCCTGGTGGATCTCCTCGCCGTAGACGGGCGCGCCGGTGACCGGTTCCACCCAGAACCTGCGGACCGTGGTGTACCAGCGGGTCATACCGGTCGCGGCGACCGTCTCGGCCGTGACGCCCTTGATCGGCAGGTCCTTGGGGAAGGGGACCTTCGTCCACGGGATGGTCTGCTCGAAGTAGTAGACCGGGACGCCGCGGAAGTTCTGTGTGCCCTTGTAGTGGATCGGGGCGGTCAGCCGTGCCTGCGCGTCGAAGTACTCGTAGTCCCGCTTCTCGGTCAGGAAGGGCCACTTGAACTCGATGCCCTCCCGTTTCACCGGGTCGCCGTCGACCATCTCGCCGGTGGCGTGGACGGGTTCCTGGGTGTGCGCGTCGAAGATGTAGCGCTCGGGGATCTTCGAGACCATCTTCCCGTCGGGTCCCTGGACATAGGAGAGGCCGTCCCAGACGACCACGTCCCGCCCCGCCGTCCTCTCGATCTTCTCCGAGGCCTCGACGTTGCCCTTGAGGGTCTGCACGATGGTGACCTTGGGGACCTTCACGGCCTGGAACGAGTCGTAGTCGAGGAGGGTCGCGTTCTTCGCCTCCAGGACCATGGTCGTGTACTGGTTCGCCGGGACCTTGGCGAGACGCGGGAAGGCGTACCAGCGCAGGAGCGGGGACAGCGCCGCGAAGAACACGGCGAGGGCGAGCAGGATCAGGCCGGACTTTCGGCGCATCTCGGCCTCCCTCCCGGAGAGGTGCGGCGGCTAGGGGTGTGACGGGACCGTGGTGAGCAGCGGCTTGGGGGATGTCGTGCCCGCCGGTGAGCCCAGGGCCGTGATCGTGAGGACGAACGCGAACGCGAGGGCGAGGCCGGTCGCGGCGGCGATCAGGGCACGCATGAAGGGCCTCCCCGGCTGCCGAAAGTGAGCTGATGGGGTGTCAGGTCGGGGCACCGTAGCAACGGGCGCCCGAGATGAGAACAGCTCGCGCACACGAAAGCGGCACCCCTCGCCGTGAACGGGGTGCCGCTCTCCTGCGTATTGACGCGTACGACGGCTTACGCGCTCGGGGAGCTGGAGGCCGAGGGACTGGCCGACTCGGCCGGAGCCGTCGACTCCGTGGCGGATTCCGTCGGGGCGGGTGCCGCCGTCACCGTCAGCTCGACCGTCAGGGTGGCGCCGCCGGTGGTGGTGATGCGGAGCAGGAAGGTGCCGGTGGTGTCGTCCGCGTACAGCTTCGGCAGCTTGAGCAGGCCGTTCGCGTCCGTTTCGAGGCCCGTGAGGGTGCGGACCGTCTTGCCGTCCGCGTCCTTGAAGTAGGGGCCCTTGGTGTTCACGGTCGCGTCGTCGGCCGCGGTGATCAGGGTCGCGGTGGCCGCGACACCGTCCGCGGCGGTGCCGTCGTACGTCGCCCTGACCTCGACCTGGTCGGCGAACTCGCCGCCCGCCACGCAGGTGAGCGCGGTGGTGGCGGTGCGGGCGAGGGTGTCGGCGGCGCGGGCGGTGACGGTGACCGCGTAGTCGAGGGCGGCGACCGTACGGCCGACGACGGTCGCGCGGACCGTGAAGGCGCCCGTCGTCTCGCCCGCCTTGAGCGCGGGCGCGACCGCGACTCCGGTGCTGTCGGTGACGACGGTGGCGACGTTCTCCCCGCCGGTGAAGGTGGTGTCGGTGTCGCCGACGATCGTGAAGCGGATCCTGACCTTGCCGACCGCCTCGCCGGCCACGGTCTCCGCGCGCGTGCTGATCCTCTTGGTGAACGCGTCGCCCGCCGTCGCGGTGAGCTTGGCGGTGCCCGCGTCCTCCAGGTGGTCCACGGTGTCGGTGGCCGTCGGCGTGGTGGGCGTGGGTACGGGGGTCGGGGTCGGCGTGGTGGGCCTGCCGGGCTTCGCCGGGGTGCTCGTCCCCGGAGTGCTGGGGCTGGGGCTCGGCGTGGTCGTGACCGGCGACGGCGTGGGGCTCGCCCCGGAGTTGCCGTCGCTGCGGCTGACGGGCACCGTGCCCGTGCCGTCCGGGACCTCGTGGGTGCCCTTGCGGTAGTACTCCAGCCACGACAGGACGAGGTTCAGATAGTCCGTCGAGTTGTTGTAGCTGAGGATCGCGCGGTTGAGGTCGGCCTGCGTCGACAGGTCCCAGCCGTACCGGCACAGGTAGTGGCCGGCGGCGAGGGCCGCGTCGTAGACGTTGTTGGGGTCCTTCTTGCCGTCGCCGTTGCCGTCGCGGCCCGCCCACGCCCAGGTGGACGGGATGAACTGCATGGGCCCGACGGCACTGTCGTAGCTGCTGTTGCCGTCGTACGCGCCGTTGTCGGTGTCCCTGATGAGCGCGAAGCCGTTGCCGTCGAGCTGCGGGCCGAGGATCGGGCTGGTCGTGGTGCCGTCGGCGTCGACCTGGCCGCCGCGGGCCTGGCCGGACTCGACCTTGCCGATGGCCGCGAGGAGCTGCCAGGGCAGGTTGCAGCCGGGCTTGGCCGCGCCCAGTGCCGCCTCGGCCTTCTTGTAGGCGTCGAGGACGGTCGCGGGTATGCCCGCCTCGGCCTCGCCGACCTGGACCGGCGTACCCGTGGTCGACGACTGCGCCGGACTCGGGCCGGGGTTCGGGCTGTGGAGCGGTGGAAGGTCCGTGTAGTACGGCGAGTTGCCGGTCGCGCTCGCACTGTCGTCGGCCGTCGCCTCGGACGTGGGCTGGGAGTCACTGGCGGTCCGTCTGCCCTGGTCGTCGACCGTCGCCCCCGGAGCCTGGGACGCGGACAGAGCCGCGACCGCGAGTGCGGCCACAGCGGTTGTCGCCGCCCCCTTGCGGAGCCTCCTGCCGATGTACGCCGCCATACAGAGAACCCCTCCCGTGGGCGGCAAGCCGCCCTGTTCCGCCTGTTTTCGCCCAGTACCGGTCACTTTCGACCAGTCCCGACCGACCTCGATCAGCCTTGCAAACCGGCCATTTCGCCCGATTACGCGCCTTGTTGACGCGTTACGCCTTCGTTGCGGTTCCGTGTTCGACCATGCTCCCCAGCAGGCCGACCCAGGCGACCCTACGACAACTTGCGTTGCGCGGACACCCGTTCGTGCCCGATATTCACCGATTGGCCAACTGTGATTCGTCGCGTGCCGCACAGCCGGGTGGCCCGCACGCGGCTTTTCACACGCCCCTTTCACCGTCCCGTCACCGCCCGCCGCAGCCTGCGGCCGTCCCGCATACTGGACGACGGTGATCATCGGGGTGGTTCGCCCCCGTCAACATCCGCTCCAGGGAGCCTCCTTGCCGTTCACTCTCAGCCACGCGGCGGCCGTACTGCCGGCCGTACGCGCCGACGGAACCGGACGCGGCCGACTGATTCCGGCGGTACTCGTCGCCGGCTCCTTCTCCCCCGATCTGACCTACTTCGCGGCGAGTGTCCTGCCCCAGGCGATGGAGTTCGGCGCCGTCACCCACTCCTTCCCGGGTGTCTTCACGATCGACGTGGCCGTCGCCTGGGCCCTGGTGGCCCTGTGGATGCTCCTGCGCGAGCCGCTGGTCGCCCTGCTGCCACGCGCCCGGCAGGGGCGTACGGCGACCCTGCTGCGCTGCGGAACGCCCCGCGCGCGGGTGACGCCGTCCCTCGCCCTGCGGTGGTACGCCTCGGCGGCCTTCGGCGCCCTGACCCATGTCGTCTGGGACGCGTTCACGCACCACGACCGGTGGGGGGTACGACTGTTCCCCGTCCTGGACGGCGAGCTGCGGGGTTCACCCCTGTACTGGTACCTGCAGTACGGCGGTTCGGCGCTGGCCGCGGTGGTCATCGCGGGGTTCGTGCACCACGCGCTGCGGCGGGCCGACGCGGGCGATCCGACGGGCGTACCGGTGCTTTCGGTACGGGACCGGTGGCTGGCCTTCGCCGTGATCGGCGGCTGCGCGGCGGTGGGGGCGGTGCAGCGGGTGCTGCGCTGGTGGGCGCACTGGGGTTCGACGGCGAAGCCGTGGGAGGTGATCCCGACCCTGTGCTTCGGAGCGGGCGCCGGCATGCTGTCGGGGCTGATCCTGTACGCGGCGGGGGTCAGGTTCCGGCGTCCCGGGGAACCGACGGGGGCCCGTGCCCCGGAAGACCGGCACCTCCGTACGGAGGGCCGCACGCCAGACCTTGCGGAAGGACGTGCGGAGAGGGACGCGGAGGATCACGCGGGAGGGCGGACCGGAGGCCGTACGGGTTCTCGCTGACCGCCACGAAGCGGCCGACGCAGCCATTCCCGCCCCCGGCCGGCCCAGACGCGCCAGGCCCGGGCGCGGCCCGGCACCGGGAGGCCGGAGGGCGGCCCGAGGTGGGCACGACGGGTGCGGGCCCGCGGCGCGAGTGCGCGGCCGAGTGCCTCCGCACGGCACGCCAGGGGTACGGCGGCCAGGCTGCTGCCGGGAATGCGGGCGGTGCTCGCGTCGGCCGCAAACGCCGGTATCGGAGAGCGCGTGGGGGCCGTCCGGCGGATGAGCGTGCGTATACCCATGCCCGCATCCTGTCGGGCACGCCCAGCGGAAGCGTGTTCGCGGGGGCCACGCGGGTGACGGGCTCGGCAGGCGCCGAGCGAGGGTCTGGGCGGGGCCGGACCGGAAGGCCTCGCCCAGGCGGACCAGGCCAACCCGGGAGCGGTTGCCCGCGCCCCTCAGGGGCGCGGGCAACCGCGCGACCAGCCGCCTCACCGGCCCGAGGCAGCCAACCCGCCCGCCCGGACGAACCGTCCGCCCCGCGGAGCGCTAGTGCGCCGCCGACTCCCAGTCGAGCCCCGAACCCACCGACACGTCCAGCGGTGCCCGGAGGGTGACCGCGCCGGCCATCTCCCGGCGGACCAGTTCCTCCGTGGCCTCGCGCTCGCCCGGGGCGATCTCCAGGACGATTTCGTCGTGGACCTGGAGCAGCATGCGGGACTTGAGCTTCGTCTCCTCCAGCGCCCGGCCCACGTTCAGCATGGCGATCTTGACGATGTCCGCCGCCGTGCCCTGGATCGGGGCGTTCAGGGCCATGCGCTCGGCCATCTCGCGGCGCTGACGGTTGTCGCTGTTCAGGTCGGGGAGATACCGGCGGCGGCCGAAGAGGGTCTCCGTGTAGCCCGTCGCCCGCGCCTCGTCGACGGCCCGGCGCAGATAGTCCCGTACCCCGCCGAAGCGTTCGAAGTACGTGTCCATCAGGCCGCGGGCCTCGCCCGCGTCGATGTTCAGCTGCCCGGACAGGCCGAAGGCCGACAGACCGTACGCCAGGCCGTACGACATCGCCTTGATCTTGCGGCGCATCTCCGCGTCCACCGCGGAGCGGTCAACCGCGAACACCTGGGAGGCGACCGTGGTGTGCAGGTCCTCACCGGACGTGAACGCCTCCAGGAGGCCCTCGTCCTCCGAGAGATGGGCCATCACCCGGAGTTCGATCTGGCTGTAGTCCGCGGTCATCAGCGACTCGAAGCCCTCGCCGACCACGAAGCCACGGCGGATGGCGCGGCCCTCGTCCGTACGGACGGGGATGTTCTGGAGGTTGGGGTCAGTGGAGGACAGCCGGCCCGTCGCCGCCACCGTCTGGTTGAACGTGGTGTGGATACGGCCGTCCGCCGCGATCGTCTTGATCAGGCCCTCGACGGTGACGCGCAGCTTCGCCTGCTCGCGGTGGCGGAGCATGATGACCGGCAGTTCGTTGTCCGTCTGGGTCGCCAGCCACGCCAGGGCGTCCGCGTCCGTCGTGTAGCCCGTCTTGGTCTTCTTCGTCTTCGGCAGGCCCAGCTCACCGAAGAGGACCTCCTGGAGCTGCTTGGGCGAGCCGAGGTTGAACTCGTGGCCGACCGCCGCGTGCGCCTCCTTCACCGCCTGCTGCACCGCGCCCGCGAACATCTGCTCCATGGCCTCCAGATGGGCCCGGTCCGCCGCGATGCCGTGCCGCTCCATCCGGGCCAGCAGGGCCGACGTCGGCAGCTCCATGTCCCGCAGCAGGTCCGCCGCGCCGACCTCCTGGAGGCGCTCGCCGAACGCCTCGCCCAGGTCGACGATCGTGCGGGACTGCACCATCAGGGAGTCGGCCTCCGCGCCCTCGTCCGTGCCGAAGGCCAGCTGGCCGTCCGCCGTGGCGGCGGGCGCCAGTTCACGGCCGAGGTACTCCAGGGACAGCGCGTCCAGGTCGAAGGAACGCCGGCCCGGCTTGACCAGGTACGCGGCCAGGGCCGTGTCCATGCTCACCCCGGCCACGGTCCAGCCGTGCTCCGCGAAGACCCGCATCGCGCCCTTGGCACTGTGGAACACCTTGGGCCGGTCCGCGTCGGCCAGCCAGGCCGCGAACGCGTTCTCGTCGGCCTCGTCCAGCTCCGCCGGGTCGAACCAGGCCGCCGCTCCCCCGGCCGCGGCCAGTGCGACCTCGGCGACCGAACCACTGCCCAGCGCCCAGGTGTCGACCGTCGCGACGCCGAGGACCTCCGTGCCGTGCCCGGTGAGCCAGGGGGCCAGTTCGCCCGCGCCGAGCACCGTCCCGTCCACCTCGACACCGGCCTCGGCCACCGGTCCGGCTTCGGCCTCCTCCACGCCCGGATCGACGGCCAGCAGCCGCTCGCGCAGTGAGGGGTTCCGGATCTCCAGGGTGTCGAGGACCACCGCCAGAGCCGTGCGGTCGTACGCGGCACGGGCCAGGTCCGTGACCGCCTTCGGAAGTTCGACGTCGCGGACCATCTCGGTGAGCCGACGGTTGAGCTTGACGGCGTCCAGGTGGTCGCGCAGGTTCTGCCCGGCCTTGCCCTTGACCTCGTCGACCCGCTCGACCAGGTCCGCGAACGACCCGAACTGGTTGATCCACTTCGCCGCCGTCTTCTCGCCGACACCCGGAATGCCCGGCAGGTTGTCGGACGGGTCGCCGCGCAGCGCCGCGAAGTCCGGGTACTGGGACGGCGTCAACCCGTACTTCTCGAAGACCTTCTCCGGAGTGAACCGGGTCAGCTCGGAGACACCCTTCGTCGGATACAGCACCGTCGTGTTCTCGGTGACCAGCTGGAAGGAGTCCCGGTCGCCGGTGACGATCAGCACCTCGAAGCCCTCGGCCTCGGCCTGCGTGGCCAGCGTGGCGATGACGTCGTCGGCCTCGAAACCGTCGACCGCGAACCGCTCCGCGTGCATCGCGTCGAGCAGTTCGCCGATCAGCTCGACCTGCCCCTTGAACTCGTCCGGTGTCTTCGACCGGTTCGCCTTGTACTCCGTGAACTCCTCGGAGCGCCAGGTCTTGCGGGACACGTCGAACGCCACCGCGAAGTGCGTGGGCACCTCGTCGCGCAGCGTGTTGGCGAGCATCGACGCGAAGCCGTAGATCGCGTTCGTCGGCTGTCCCGCCGCGGTCGTGAAATTCTCCGCGGGCAGCGCGAAGAACGCGCGGTACGCCATCGAGTGCCCGTCAATGAGCATCAGCCGGGGGCGGCCCGTGCCGGAGGTCTTCTCGGTCTTCTTCGACGCTGTTTCTGCCACGACCCCGATCCTGCCACGTGCCACTGACAACGCGGGACGCCCGAGCCCTCCGGACCTGTCTACGTCGTTGTCACCGCCCCGTGCGAGGATCGAACAGGTGACACACGCGCAGGTGAAGCACGCGCACGCCCACCACGCGCAAGCGGAGAGACACGTGCAAGCGAAGGGGCTCAGCCATGGCCAGCAAGCCGCCCAAGAGTGATCCGGTCCAGGACGCGCCGCAGATCACCGATCCCAAGCATGCCGCGGCCGGACTGCCCGCCATCGGCCACACCCTGCGCATCGCCCAGCAGCAGATGGGCGTCCGCCGCACCGCGCTCACCCTCCTGCGCGTCAACCAGAAGGACGGCTTCGACTGCCCCGGGTGCGCCTGGCCGGAGCCCGAGCACCGGCACGCCGCGGAGTTCTGCGAGAACGGCGCGAAGGCCGTCGCCGAGGAAGCCACCCTGCGCCGCGTCACCCCCGAGTTCTTCGCCGCCCACACCGTCACCGACCTGGCCGGCCGCAGCGGCTACTGGCTGGGCCAGCAGGGCCGCCTCACCCACCCCATGTACCTGCCCGAGGGCGCCGACCGCTACGAACCGGTCTCCTGGGAGCGCGCCTTCGACATCGTCGCCGAGGAGCTGAAGGCCCTCGGCTCGCCGGACGAGGCACTCTTCTACACCTCGGGCCGCACGAGCAACGAGGCGGCCTTCCTCTACCAGCTCTTCGCCCGCGAACTGGGCACGAACAACCTCCCCGACTGCTCCAACATGTGCCACGAGTCGTCGGGTTCCGCGCTCTCCGAGACCATCGGCATCGGCAAGGGCAGCGTCCTCCTGGAGGACCTCTACAAGGCCGACCTGATCATCGTCGCCGGCCAGAACCCGGGCACCAACCACCCCCGGATGCTCTCCGCCCTGGAGAAGGCGAAGGCGAACGGCGCGCGGATCATCAGCGTCAACCCCCTGCCCGAGGCGGGGCTTGAGCGCTTCAAGAACCCGCAGACCCCCCAGGGCATGATCAAGGGCGCGGCCCTCAACGACCTGTTCCTGCAGATCCGCATCGGCGGCGACCAGGCCCTCTTCCGCCTCCTCAACAAGCTGATCCTCGACACGGAGGGTGCGGTCGACGAGACGTTCGTCCGTGAACACACCCACGGCTACGAGGAGTTCGCCGCGGCGGCCGGCGCCGCCGACTGGGCCGAGACCCTGGCCGCGACGGGCCTCACGCGCGCGGAGATCGAGAAGGCCCTCGGCATGGTCCTGGCCTCCGAGCGCACCATCGTGTGCTGGGCGATGGGCCTGACCCAGCACAAGCACTCCGTGCCCACCATCCGCGAAGTGGTCAACTTCCTTCTCCTGCGCGGCAACATCGGCCGCCCGGGCGCCGGTGTGTGCCCGGTGCGCGGCCACTCGAACGTGCAGGGCGACCGCACCATGGGCATCTTCGAGCGCCCCGCCCCCGCCTTCCTGGACGCCCTGGAGAAGGAGTTCGGCTTCGCCCCGCCCCGCGAACACGGCTACGACGTCGTACGGGCCATCCGCGCCCTGCGCGACGGCGACGCGAAGGTCTTCTTCGCCATGGGCGGCAACTTCGTCTCCGCCTCACCCGACACGGAGGTCACCGAGGCGGCCATGCGCCGCGCCCGCCTCACCGTGCACGTGTCGACGAAGCTGAACCGCTCGCACGCCGTCACGGGCGCGCGTGCCCTGATCCTGCCGACCCTCGGCCGCACCGAGCGCGACCTCCAGGGCAGCGGCGAGCAGTTCGTGACGGTCGAGGACTCCATGGGCATGGTGCACGCCTCCCGGGGCCGTCTGGACCCGGCGAGCACGCACCTCCTCTCCGAGCCGGCCATCGTCTGCCGGCTGGCCCGGCGTGTCCTGGGCGAGGAGTCCCGCACGCCGTGGGAGGAGTTCGAGAAGGACTACGCCACGGTCCGTGACCGCATCGCGCGCGTGATCCCGGGCTTCGAGAACTTCAACGCGCGGGTGGCCGACCCGGCGGGCTTCGCCCTCCCGCACGCCCCGCGCGACGAGCGGCGCTTCCCGACGGCCACCGGCAAGGCGAACTTCACCGCGGCGCCCGTCGAGTTCCCCGAGCTCCCCGAAGGCCGCCTGCTCCTGCAGACCCTGCGCTCGCACGACCAGTACAACACCACGATCTACGGCCTGGACGACCGCTACCGGGGCATCAGGAACGGCCGCCGGGTGGTCCTGGTGAACTCCGAGGACGCACAGGCCCTCGGGGTCGCCGACGGGTCGTACGTCGACCTCGTGGGCGAGTGGAAGGACGGCGTCGAGCGGCGGGCGCCCGGCTTCCGGGTCGTGTTCTACCCGACGGCCCGGGGCTGCGCGGCGGCCTACTACCCGGAGACCAACGTCCTGGTCCCGCTCGACGCCACCGCGGACACCAGCAACACCCCGGCCAGCAAGTCCGTGGTGGTGCGTCTGGAACAATCGGCCACCGACTGAGCGTTTGCTCAGCGGATGGACGCAGGCGTGCGGACACCACACCGACCAGGACGAACGGAGCCGGGCCCCATGGGCGAGCAGCAGCATGTGAAGTTCCCGCAAGAGGTCATCGACGAGTACACGGCACTGGGCATCGACGTGATCGCCATGTTCTCCGCGGGACACCTGGGGAACCGGATGGGCGTACAGATCGTGGAGGCGTCGCCCGACCGCGTCGTCGGCACGATGCCCGTCGAGGGCAACACACAGCCGTACGGACTGCTGCACGGGGGCGCGTCCGCGGTGCTGGCCGAGACCCTCGGGTCGGTCGGGGCGATGTTGCACGGGGGCAGCACGAAGATCGCCGTCGGTGTGGACCTGAACTGCACCCACCATCGCGGGGCCCGCTCCGGACTGGTCACCGGCGTGGCCACACCGGTGCACCGGGGGCGGTCGACGGCGACGTACGAGGTCGTGATCACCGACGAGACAGACAAACGCGTGTGCACCGCGCGTCTGACGTGCCTGCTGCGGGACGCGCCCACGGCCGCCTGAGGGAGTTTCCCGCCCCCGGCGCCCCCCGACCCGCCCCGACCCGCGGGGGCGCCCCCAGCCCCCTCACAGGGCCCCGGAACGGGCCCTGCCCCCGAACGCCGGACAGGCTGGGGGCGCGGGCCGGCATTGCCTGCCCCCCAACCCCCCACTACCGTTCCCGCATGAGGCTGCGACCATGACCGGCATCGGCCCCGTCGAACCCGTCAACTCGCCGGACGCACAAGAGACTTACGAAGTCATCGGTGCCGACGCACCACGCCTCGCAGACCGGCTGCGGGCCCTGCCGCCGCGCCTCCGCAGAGCCCTTCTCGCCGCCGCGGCGCTCGCCGCCGCGACAGCCGGAGTCATCACCCTGCTGCCCTCGACGCCGTCCGCCCCGGCCACCACCCTCACCCCCATGCCCTGGCCCGCCACCGTGACCACGTTCCGGTACACGGGACTCGCCGCGACCTTCGACTCCTCGCCCGCCAGCGGCCTGTTCCGGTTCGCGGTGACCGTACACAGCGGGCCACCCGTCACCCTGCGCGTCAACGGCGCCGCCTTCGACGGCCTCACCGCACGCATCTCACCCGCCGAGACATCCACCGTCAGTGCCGGGACCACCCGCCGGATCACCGTCCAGATATCCGTGGTCGACTGCGCGGACCTCCCGCTCGACGCGGACCTGCCATTCCTTGACGTAACGCTGCGTAACACACGCGCAATACAGCATCACAGTTTCATCTTCGGCGGCGCCTACCCCGACGACCTTTTCCAGCTCATCGGAGCGGCCTGCGGAAGGTTGCCCGCACGGCCAAGCCCACGGGCAACCGGAAGTGCAGATTCTCAAAATGTGGACCGTGGACAGTTTCGGCCATACGTGTCGAGACCGCACTCCCCCAAGCCATACCAACCAGCACGTCATAACAAGAAAGTCACAAGCCAGCCCACCGAGATGCCTCCGCGTGTAGACCGGGCTTAGAGTCACGGCCAGTCACCGCTCCACCGGGAGTTCGGTACCAGCGCCGCATCCGTCGCATCCCCGAAGGGGCGGCACGCCTGCGGAAAGGACTGATTGTGCGACAGCGTTCTTTGGTGATTCTCACCTCCATTCTCACCACCGGAGCTCTGACCCTCACCGCGTGTGGCTCCCGTGACGACAGCGGTGACAGCGACAGCGGAGACACCACCCTGACCATCGGCGTCGACGCGCCCCTGTCCGGCGAGAACTCGACCACCGGCCTCGGCATCCAGTACGGCGTCCAGATCGCCGTCGACGACGCCAACAAGAACAACCTCGTCCCCGGCGTCAAGTTCAAGGTCAAGGCCCTCGACGACAAGGCCCAGCCCGCCACCGGCCAGTCCAACGCGACGGCCCTCGTCGGCGACAAGAACGTCGTCGGCGTCGTCGGCCCCCTGAACTCCGGCGTCGCCCAGTCGATGCAGCAGGTGTTCGAGTCGGCCAACATGGTCGAGATCTCCCCTTCCAACACCAACCCCACCCTGACCCTGGGCAAGGACTGGCAGACCAACAAGCAGCGCCCGTACAAGACGTACTTCCGTACGGCGACCACGGACGAGCTGCAGGGCACCTTCGCCGCCGAGTACGCGTACAACAACCTCAAGAAGAAGAAGGCCTTCGTCGTAGACGACAAGCAGACCTACGGCGCCGGCCTCGCCTCCATCTTCAACGAGCAGTTCAAGGAGCTCGGCGGTACCGTCGCCGGCACCGACCACGTCAACACCGGCGACAAGGACTTCGGCTCCCTCGTCACCAAGATCAAGACGTCCGGCGCCGACCTGCTCTACTACGGCGGCCAGTACGACGAGTCCGCGCTGATCACCAAGCAGCTCAAGGACGCCGGCGTCAAGATCCCGCTCTTCGGCGGTGACGGCATGTACGCCACCACCTACATCGAGACCGCGGGCGCCGCCGCCGAGGGCGACCTCGTCACCTCCGTCGGCGTCCCCGTCGACACCCTCGCCGGTGCCAAGGCCTTCGTGGCCGAGTACAAGGCCAAGGGCTACAAGGGTGACTACGGCGCCTACGGCGGTTACTCGTACGACGCCGCCACCGCCATCATCAAGGCCGTCGGCGCCGTGAAGTCCGCCAACGACGACAAGCTGCCCGACACCAACGACCTGCGCGCCAAGGTCGTCGACGCCGTCCAGAAGTCCGACTTCGAAGGCATCACCGGCAAGGTCTCCTTCGACGAGTACGGCGACACGGGCAACAAGCAGCTCACCGTCTACCAGGTCGTGAAGGGCGCCTGGAAGGCCGTCCACACCGGTACGGCCGGCAGCTGATCATCTGACCGGCTGATCCAAGCCCAGCAGAACACCACGGGCCGCGCGGCAGGACGACCCCGACCGCGCGGCCCGTTGTCACACCCCACCACCCCCGGCACGTATCCAGTGCACACGACCACCAGCGACATGGAGGCCACGCGGTGAACACCCTGCCGCAGCAGCTGGCCAACGGGCTGCTCCTCGGCTCGATGTACGGGCTCATCGCCATCGGCTACACGATGGTGTACGGCATCGTCCAGCTCATCAACTTCGCGCACGGCGAGATCTTCATGACCGGGGCATTCGGCGCCCTCACGGTCTACTTCTACGTTCTCCCCGACAACACGGCGATGATCATCGCCGTGCCCCTGATGCTGATCGGCGGCGCCATCGTCGCCATCCTCATCGCCGTCGGAGCGGAACGGTTCGCCTACCGACCCCTACGCGGAGCACCACGACTGGCGCCGCTCATCACGGCCATCGGCCTCTCCCTGGCCCTCCAGGAGGTCGTCCGCAACTTCTACCCCGACGCCGACCGGGCCCGCGCCTTCCCCGGCCTCGACGCCACCCACGACATCGGCTCCGTCACCATCAAGGACGCCGACATCTTCCTCGTCGTCGCCGCCATCGTCTGCATGTCCGGCCTCGCGCTCTTCGTCCGCCGCAGCCGCACCGGCCGCGCCATGCAGGCCACCGCGCAGGACCCCGACACCGCACAGCTGATGGGCATCGACACCAACCGCATCATCGTCATCGCCTTCGCCATCGGCGGCTTCTTCGCCGCCGTGGCCGCCCTCGCCTACGGCCTCAAGTACGGCAACGTCGACTACCGCATGGGCTTCCTGATGGGCCTCAAGGCCTTCACCGCAGCCGTCCTCGGCGGCATCGGCAACATCTACGGCGCCATGCTCGGCGGCATCGTCCTCGGCGTCGCCGAGACCCTCGCCTCCGCCTACATCGACGGCATCCCCGGCATGCAGCAGCTCGGCGGCCAGGGCTGGGCCAACGTCTGGGCCTTCTGCCTCCTCATCATCGTGCTGCTCGTCAGGCCACAAGGCCTGCTCGGCGAACGCGTCGCGGACAGGGCGTGATCACCATGACCGACCTCTCCAAAGCGACGCCCGCCCCCGAGCCGGGCCTCATCCCGCTGCCGCCCACCGCGGCCCGCGCCCTCACCCTCGTCGGCGGCATCGCCACCACGGTCTCCGCCTTCCTCGCCTGGACCTGGACCTCCAAGTTCCCCGGCGACCTCACCATCACCGGCTACCCCGGCGGCCTCCAGTGGCTCACCTTCACCGGTGGCCTCCTGATCACCCTCTTCGCCCTCGCCGCCTACGGCATCCGCGGCCTCGGCTGGCTCGTCCCCGGTGGCAACAACGGCCCCATCGTCCTCACCGCCCTGGGCACCTTCGGCACCACCTGGTTCACCGTCGTCGCCATCACCGTCAACCTCGACGGCCTCGTCAACCTCGAACCGGGCGCCTACGTCGCCGCCGCCGCCTCACTCCTCACGGTCGTCGGCGCCTTCGCGCTGCCCACCACGGCCGACGAGACCCGCAACGCCAAGGCCGCCTACGACGCGGGCCTGCGCAAGGGCGGCATCCCCTCCCGGACCCGCATCGTCATCGCCACCCTCAAGGGCCTGACCGCCTACATCGGCAAGCCCGACCGCGTCCCCGCAGCGCAGACCCTCTCCCCCTGGATCGAGCGCGCGATCATCACCGCGGTCACCGCACTCGGCCTCGGCGTCTTCACCTACGGCATCGACACCGAGTACGGCGAGCTGTTCATCGGCTACCTCATCCTCGTCGTGTTCGCCATGTGGGCCGTACACTCCGCGGGCCTCACCGACCGCTTCTCCCGGCTCGTGGCCCACCACCGCGGCTTCACGCTCGCCATGGGCTTCGCCGCCGCGATCCTGTTCCCCTTCACCCAGACCGACGACCACTACGCCAACATCGGCGTCAACATCCTGATCTTCGGGACCGTCGCCCTCGGCCTCAACATCGTCGTCGGCCTCGCCGGCCTCCTCGACCTCGGATACGTCGCCTTCCTCGGCGTCGGCGCCTACACCGCCGCCCTCGTCTCCGGCTCCGAGTTCTCCAAGTTCTCCGGCGTCCAGTTCCCCTTCTGGGCCGCCGCCCTCTCCGGCGCCGCCGCCTCGCTCATCTTCGGCGTCCTCATCGGCGCGCCCACCCTGCGCCTGCGCGGCGACTACCTCGCCATCGTCACCCTCGGCTTCGGAGAGATCTTCCGTATCGCCGTCAACAACATGGACGGCGTCTCCGGGCCCGACATCACCAACGGCCCCAACGGCATCCCCTCCATCCCCGACCTCGACTTCTTCGGCTTCAACTTCGGCGAAGCCCACGACGTCGGCGGATTCACCCTCGGCCGGTTCGCCAACTACTACCTCCTCATGGTCCTGATCATGGCGATCGTGGTCCTCGTCTACACCCGCGCCGCCGACTCCCGTATCGGCCGCTCCTGGATCGCCATCCGCGAGGACGAGACCGCCGCCACCGCCATGGGCATCAACGGCTTCCGCGTCAAGCTCATCGCCTTCGCCCTCGGCGCCTCCCTCGCCGGCCTCGCCGGCACCGTCAGCGCCCACGTCACCTACAGCGTGGTCCCCACCCCGTACCAGTTCGCCGGCTCGACCCCGCCCAACTCGGCGTTCCTCCTGGCCGCGGTGGTCCTCGGCGGCATGGGCACGGTCGCGGGCCCACTCCTCGGCGCGGCACTGCTCTACCTGCTCCCCGAGAAGCTCGTCTTCCTCCAGGACAAGTCGCTGCTCGCGTTCGGCATCGCCCTGATCGTCCTCATGCGCTTCCGCCCCGAGGGCATCATCGCCAACCGCCGCCGCCAGCTCGAATTCCACGAGACCGGCCAGCTCGACGTACCCGACACAGAAACACTCGCCGACGATCCGGCCGTCACCAAGGCGGGGGCGTAACCACCATGACCACAAGCACACCCACCCCCGTACTCGAAGCGCGCAACGTCACCATGCGCTTCGGCGGCCTCACCGCCGTCCGCTCCGTCGACTTCACGGTCAACAGCGGAGAGATCGTCGGCCTCATCGGCCCCAACGGCGCCGGCAAGACCACGTTCTTCAACTGCCTCACCGGCCTGTACGTCCCCACCGAGGGCACGGTCTCCTACAAGGGAACCGTCCTCCCCCCGAAGCCCCACCTGGTCACCCAGGCAGGCATCGCCCGTACGTTCCAGAACATCCGTCTGTTCGCCAACATGACGGTCCTGGAGAACGTCCTCGTCGGCCGCCACACCCGCACCAAGGAAGGCCTCTGGTCCGCCCTCCTCCGCGGCCCCGGCTTCAAGAAGGCCGAAAAGGCGAGCGAAGAACGTGCCATGGAACTCCTGGAGTTCATCGGCCTGGCCCACAAGCGGGACCACCTCTCCCGCAACCTCCCCTACGGCGAACAGCGCAAGCTGGAAATCGCCCGCGCGATGGCGTCGGAGCCGGGCCTGCTCCTGCTCGACGAGCCGACGGCGGGCATGAACCCCCAGGAGACGCGGGCGACCGAGGAACTGGTCTTCGCGATCCGCGACAAGGGCATCGCCGTCCTCCTCATCGAGCACGACATGCGCTTCGTCTTCAACCTCAGCGACCGGGTCGCCGTCCTCGTCCAGGGCGAGAAGCTCGTCGAGGGCACCTCCGAGGTCGTCCAGGCCGACGAACGCGTCATCGCCGCCTACCTCGGCGAACCCTTCGAAGGCGACCCCGGCCAGGCGGAAGCCGCAGAGGTCGAGGCCGCCGAAGCCGCCAAGGACGCGACAAGCACCACCAGCACCAAGGGAGAAGGCCAGTGACCGCACTCCTCGAAGTCGAGGACCTGAGGGTCTCCTACGGCAAGATCGAAGCCGTCAAGGGCATCTCCTTCAGCGTGGAGGCCGGCCAGGTCGTCACCCTCATCGGCACCAACGGCGCCGGCAAGACGACCACCCTGCGCACCCTCTCCGGCCTGCTCCAGCCCACCTCCGGCAAGATCCTGTTCGACGGCAAGCCGCTCAACGGCGTCCCCGCCCACAAGATCGTCTCCCTCGGGCTCGCCCACTCCCCCGAGGGCCGGCACATCTTCCCCCGCCTCACCATCGCCGAGAACCTCCAGCTCGGCGCCTTCCTCCGCAAGGACAAGGAAGCCATCGAGAAGGACATCCAACGCGCCTACGACCTCTTCCCCATCCTCGGGGAACGCAGGAAGCAGGCCGCAGGAACCCTCTCCGGCGGCGAACAGCAGATGCTGGCCATGGGCCGCGCCCTGATGTCCCAGCCCAAACTGCTCATGCTCGACGAGCCCTCCATGGGCCTCTCCCCGATCATGATGCAGAAGATCATGGCCACCATCGTCGAACTCAAGTCCACGGGTACGACGATCCTGCTGGTCGAGCAGAACGCCCAGGCGGCTCTCTCCCTGGCCGACCAGGGACACGTCATGGAGGTCGGCAACATCGTCCTCTCCGGCACCGGCCAGGACCTGATCCACGACGAGTCGGTACGTAAGGCGTACCTCGGCGAGGACTGAGTCCCCCGACGGCACGTACGAGGAGGCCCGCACCCCCGACCGGGGGTGCGGGCCTCCTCGTACGTCGTACGCCCGCCTGTGGCCGCGTCAGCCCTTGGCAGCCTTCTTCTCCTCGGCGTCCGCGATGACCGCCTCCGCGACCTGCTGCATGGACATGCGCCGGTCCATCGACGTCTTCTGGATCCACCGGAACGCGGCGGGCTCGGACAGGCCGTACTCCGTCTGCAGGACCGACTTGGCACGGTCGACGAGCTTGCGGGTCTCCAGCCTCAGCGTGAGATCCGCGATCTCCTTCTCCAGCGTCCGCATCTCGTTGAACCGCGACACCGCCATCTCGATCGCCGGCACGACGTCGCTCTTGCTGAACGGCTTCACCAGGTACGCCATGGCCCCGGCGTCGCGGGCCCGCTCGACGAGGTCGCGCTGCGAGAAGGCGGTCAGCATCAGCACCGGCGCGATGGACTCCTCGGCGATCTTCTCGGCCGCCGAGATGCCGTCGAGCTTCGGCATCTTCACATCGAGGATGACGAGGTCCGGCCGGTGCTTACGGGCAAGCTCCACGGCCTCCTCACCGTCACCGGCCTCACCGACGACGGAGTAGCCCTCTTCTTCGAGCATCTCCTTGAGGTCGAGCCGGATGAGCGCCTCGTCCTCGGCAATGACGACACGGGTCGTCAGCGGAGGCACGTGCGACTTGTCGTCGTCGGGCGCGTCTGCGGGCTGGGGCGACTCGGGGGCGGTCACGGGGGCTCCTTGATCAGGGCGGGGTGCTGCTGACAAGAGCGTACCTAGCTGCGGTAAGGTAGTCGGGCAGCGGGTCGAGGCAAACCTTCGATTCACTGGGCCCCGGTAGCCCAATTGGCAGCAGGCAATGGATTCAAAACCCATACAGTGTCGGTTCGAGTCCGACCCGGGGCACTTTTCCTTAGATTCCAAGGCTGATATCCGAAAGTGGATGTTCCCGTTCTAGTGAACATCCACTATTTGCTGCGCGCCGTCGCGATGACTCCCACAGTCTGTCGGTATGTACGACATTGGCACACGTAAGCGAGCCCTGGTGCTGGTGGGTCAGGGACGCAGCCTGAACTCCGTCAGCAAGGAGACGGGGATATCCCGGGCCGCAATCCGCAGTTGGCAACACCGCATCGAGCCTCGCACCCGCATCGGTCTGCCCTGCCCCAGGTGCGAGGACCCACCACGTCCGCCCGAGGACCAAGCTGCGTACGCCTACCTGCTGGGCCTCTACCTCGGTGACGGCTGCATCAGCGCTCATCAACGAGGGGTCTACTTCATGCGCGTCGTCCTGGACAAGGCATGGCCTGGTGTTGTCGACGCATGCGAGAAAGCGCTTCGCGCAGTGCGCCCGGACAACAGTGTGTGCCGGGTGAACAGGAAAGGCTGCCTCGCGGTCACCAGCTCAAGCAAGCACTGGCCGTGCCTCTTTCCTCAGCACGGCCCCGGCAAGAAACACGACCGCCGCATCGCCCTGGAGCCCTGGCAACAGGACATCGTCGACGCGCACCCCTGGGCATTCATCCGCGGCCTCATCCACTCCGACGGCTGCCGGATCACCAACTGGACCACTCGCCTGGTCGCCGGTGAGCGCAAGCGCTACGAGTACCCCCGGTACTTCTTCTCCAACAAGTCCGACGACATCCGCA
The DNA here is from genome assembly GCF_036227485.1 of Streptomyces sp. NBC_01451. Classification (NCBI taxonomy): domain Bacteria; kingdom Bacillati; phylum Actinomycetota; class Actinomycetes; order Kitasatosporales; family Streptomycetaceae; genus Streptomyces; species Streptomyces sp. NBC_01451. Next base: position 7,439,761 of record NZ_CP109479.1, on the reverse strand, counting down.
GGCTCTTCAGCGACACCCTCGACAAAGTCGGCGTCCAATGGACCACCCTCGCCCGAGGCAGTGACCCCTTCAACATCTCCGTCGCCCGCAAAGCCTCCGTGGCCCTGATGGACACCCACGTGGGCCCCAAGCACTGAACCGGAATGGGCCCCTCCGTCAGTCGGAGAGGGGCCCTCCCGCCAACGCCTACTTGGGGCTGTCGTCCTCGCCGATGTGGTGTACCCGCACCAGGTTCGTGGACCCCGATACTCCGGGCGGCGAGCCGGCCGTGATCACCACCACGTCGCCCTTCTGGCACCGCCCGTACTTCAACAACAGCTCGTCCACCTGGTCGACCATCGCGTCCGTGGAGTCGACGTGCGGGCCCAGGAAGGTCTCCACGCCCCATGTCAGCGTCAGCTGTGACCGGGTCGCCGGGTCCGGGGTGAAGGCCAGGAGCGGGATCGGGGACCGGTACCGGGAGAGGCGCTTCACCGTGTCGCCGGACTGGGTGAACGCCACCAGGAACTTCGCGCCGAGGAAGTCGCCCATCTCGGCCGCCGCGCGGGCCACGGCGCCGCCCTGGGTGCGGGGCTTGTTGCGTTCCGTCAGCGGGGGCAGGCCCTTGGCGAGGATGTCCTCCTCGGCCGCCTCGACGATCTTCGCCATCGTGCGGACCGTCTCGATGGCGTACTTGCCCACGCTCGTCTCGCCGGACAGCATCACCGCGTCCGTGCCGTCGATGACCGCGTTGGCGACGTCGGACGCCTCCGCCCTCGTCGGGCGGGAGTTCTCGATCATCGAGTCGAGCATCTGCGTGGCGACGATGACCGGCTTGGCGTTGCGCTTCGCCAGTTTGATCGCGCGCTTCTGGACGATGGGGACCTGTTCCAGGGGCATTTCGACGCCGAGGTCGCCGCGGGCGACCATGATGCCGTCGAAGGCGGCGACGATGTCGTCGATCGCTTCGACCGCCTGCGGCTTCTCGACCTTGGCGATGACCGGGAGGCGGTGGTGTTCCTCGTCCATGATGCGGTGGACGTCGTCGATGTCGCGTCCGCTGCGGACGAAGGACAGCGCGATGACGTCGAAGCCGGTGCGCAGCGCCCAGCGCAGGTCTGCCTCGTCCTTGTCGGAGAGGGCGGGGACGGACACCGCCACGCCGGGGAGGTTGAGGCCCTTGTGGTCGGAGATCACTCCGCCTTCGACGACTCTGGTGTGGACGCGGGGTCCGTCGACGGCGGTGACTTCGAGGCAGACCTTGCCGTCGTCGACGAGGACGAGTTCGCCGGGGGTGACGTCGGTGGCGAGGCCCGCGTAGGTGGTTCCGCAGGTCTGCTGGGTGCCTTCGACGCCTTCTTCGACGGTGATGGTGAAGGTGTCGCCGCGTTCGAGGAGTACGGGGCCTTCGGTGAAGCGGCCGAGCCGGATCTTCGGGCCTTGAAGGTCGGCGAGGAGGCCGATGCTGCGGCCGGTTTCGTCGGCGGCTTTGCGGACGTGCTGGTAACGCACCTCGTGTTCGGCGTAGCTGCCGTGGCTGAGGTTGAAGCGGGCCACGTCCATTCCGGCATCGACCAGTGCTTTGATCTGGTCGTACGAGTCGGTGGCGGGGCCCAGGGTACAGACGATCTTTGCTCGACGCATACTTCGAGCGTAGGCCTTACCGGTGGGTAGTGAATTGGCCCTGCATGACTACTCAACAACCGTTGTGTGAAGGGTTATTGACAACTGTTGAATTGCGCGCCGGGTTGCTCCGATGAGCATTTCAGTGGCCTGTTCAGAGGTCCGTCGCCGGGCCTGTTCACAGTTGTGGCGGCACCATCGTGAAGCGGGCGTTCACCTGTGCGTAGACCTGTTGCCGCTGTGGTTCCAGGTCGAGCGGTGCGGCCTCGTCCGCGGCCTGTGCGCCGGCGAAGGCCGCGCGGCGGAGGGAGCGGGACTGGACTCCGTACTCCATGGGCTGTGCGGCCTCGGCGCCCACGTCGGCCAGTTCCACGAGGGCCGCGAGCGAGGTGCCCAGGGCTTCGGCGTACTCGCGGGCTCGTTGTACCGCTTCCCGTACCGCTTGTCGGCGGGCGTCGCGGTGGGCCGGGGAGTCGGGGCGCAGGGCCCACCAGGGGCCGTCGACTCCGGTGAGGTCGAGGTCGGCGAGTTTGCTGGTCAGTTCGCCGAGGGCGGTGAAGTCGGTGAGTTCGGCGGTGAGGTGGACGCGGCCGTGGTAGGCGCGGACGCGTTCTCCGCGGCCGTGTTTGGTGAGTTCCGGGGCGATGGAGAAGGCTCCTGTTTCCAGGCGTTCGACTGCCTCGCCGTAGGATTTCACGAGGTCCAGGACGGTGGCGTTGCGGCGGGTGAGGTCGTCCAGTGCCGAGCGGCGGTCCGTGCCCCTGGCGCCGACGGTGATGCCGATGCGGGCGATCTCGGGGTCGACTTCGAGGTGGGCTTCGCCGCGGACGGCGATGCGGGGAGCGTCCGGGGTGCCGTAGGGGACAGCGGTGGGGTGCTCCGGGCTGGAGGTCATACGCCCCACTCTGTCACTCGTAGGGCGGTTGCGGACCGCGTTCGGGAGGCTGCGGCGTCTGCCGGTCACCAGATCGAAACCTTCGGGGGCTGTTGCCGCCGGTCATGCGCGGGTCAGAATCTACGCGCGTCGTTGACCATTCCCCGAGGAGCCCGAAACATGCCGTTGAACCGCCGGAAGTTCCTGACGAAGTCCGCCGTGACCGGGGCGGGGGTGGCGCTGACCAGTGCTGTCGTGGCTCCGGCGGCGCAGGCCGCGGAGGCGAGGAAGCCCGTGAAGCCGGTGAAGCGGTACTCCCTGACCGTGATGGGCACGACCGACCTGCACGGTCATATCTTCAACTGGGACTACTTCAAGAACGCGGAGTACTCCGACGCGAAGGGCAACGCGCAGGGGCTGGCCCGTATCTCGACGCTGGTGGAGCAGGTCCGCAAGGAGAAGGGGCGTTGCAACACGCTGCTGCTCGACGCGGGTGACACGATTCAGGGCACTCCGCTGACGTACTACTACGCGAAGGTCGACCCGATCACCGCCAAGGGTGGTCCGGTGCACCCGATGGCGCAGGCGATGAACGCCATCGGATACGACGCGGTGGCGCTCGGCAACCACGAGTTCAACTACGGCATCGAGACGCTGCGCAAGTTCGAGTCGCAGTGCCGTTTTCCGCTGCTGGGTGCGAACGCGCTGGACGCGAAGACGCTGAAGCCGGCGTTCCCTCCGTATTTCATGAAGACGTTCCAGGTGAAGGGTGCTCCGCCGGTCAAGGTGGCGGTGCTGGGGCTGACGAACCCGGGTATCGCGATCTGGGACAAGGCGTATGTGCAGGGGAAGCTGACGTTCCCGGGTCTGGAGGAGCAGGCGGCGAAGTGGGTGCCGAAGCTGCGTTCGATGGGCGCGGATGTGGTGGTGGTGTCGGCGCACTCGGGGTCTTCGGGGACTTCTTCGTACGGTGACCAGTTGCCGTACGTCGAGAACTCGGCGGCGCTGGTGGCGCAGCAGGTGCCGGGTATCGACGCGATTCTGGTGGGGCACGCGCACACGGAGATCGCGGAGCTGAAGGTCACCAACACGGCGACCGGGAAGACGGTGGTGCTGTCGGAGCCGCTGGCGTACGCGGAGCGGTTGTCGCTGTTCGACATCGAGTTGGTGTTCGAGAAGGGCAAGTGGGCCGTCGAGTCGGTGGCGGCGACGGTGCGTGACTCGAAGACGGTCGCGGACGACCCGAGGATCACCAAGCTGTTGAAGGACGAGCACGACGTGGTGGTGGCGTACGTCAACCAGGTGGTCGGTACGGCGACGGACACGTTGACGACGGTGGAGGCGCGTTACAAGGACGCTCCGATCATCGACCTGATCACGAGGGTCCAGGAGGACGTGGTGCGGGCGGCGCTGGTGGGGACGTCGTACGCGTCGCTGCCGGTGATCGCGCAGGCGTCGCCGTTCTCGCGGACGTCGGAGATCCCGGCCGGCGAGGTGACGATCCGGGATCTGTCGAGTCTGTACGTGTACGACAACACGCTGGTCGCGAAGTTGCTGACGGGCGCGCAGGTGCGGGCGTACCTGGAGTACTCGGCGCAGTACTTCGTGCAGACGGCGGCGGACGCGGTGATCGACGTGGAGAAGCTGACGAACGCGGCGAACCGGCCGGACTACAACTACGACTACGTGTCGGGTCTGACGTACGACATCGACATCGCGCAGGCGGCCGGTTCGCGGATCAGGAACCTGGCCTACAACGGTGCCGCGCTGGACGACGCCCAGCAGTTCGTGTTCGCGGTGAACAACTACCGTGCCAACGGCGGCGGGGCGTTCCCGCATGTGGCGTCGGCGCCGGAGCTGTGGTCGGAGTCGACGGAGATCCGTACGCGGATCTCCGAGTGGGTGACGGCGAAGGGTGTGCTGGATCCGAAGGAGTTCGCGTCGGTGGACTGGAGGCTGACGCGCGACGGTACGCCGGTGTTCTAGCCGGCGGTTTCCGGCAGGGGGTCCTGGGCGGGGGGCGGGTCGTCGTCCCGTGTTTCTCGGACTTCTCAGATTCCTTCCACGAGAGGGGTCAGCACATGGTGCTGGCCCTTTTCTCGTTCCTGGCTCTGGCGGGGGGTGGGGACCGCGGGCAGTGGTTGTTCGAGGCCGAAGGTGGTGAAGGCGGTTCTGGCCGGCTGGGGGTAAGGGGCGTTGCCGGTGAGGGAGTTGAGGATGGTGGCGCTGCGCCAGGCGACGAGTCCGAGGTCGGGGGTGCCGACGCCGTGGGTGTGGAGTTCGGCGTTCTGGACGTAGACGTGGCTGCCGGAGGCGGTGACGGCGGGGTCGAGGACGAGTCTGAACTGGTCGTCGATGCGGGGGCGTTCGGCGTTGTCGCGGCGGAGGTAGGGGTCGAGGCCGGCGAGGACGCGGTCGAGGGGGCGGTCGCGGTAGCCGGTGGCGAGGACGACGGCGTCGGTGGTGAGGCGGGAGCGGGTGCCCTGCTGGGTGTGTTCGAGGTGGAGTTCGACTTTGGTGGTGGCGACGCGGCCGGCGGTGCGGACGCGGACGCCGGGGGTGAGGACGGCTTCGGGCCAGCCGCCGTGGAGGGTGCGTCGGTAGAGCTCGTCGTGGATGGCGGCGATGGTGTCGGCGCCGATGCCTTTGTGGAGTTGCCACTGGGCGGCGACGAGGCGGTCGCGCACGGGTTCGGTGAGGGCGTGGAAGTAGCGGGTGTGGTCGGGGGTGAAGTGTTCGAGGCCGAGTTTGGAGTACTCCATGGGGGCGAAGGCCTCGGTGCGTCCCAGCCAGTGGATCTTCTCGCGTCCGGCGGGGCGGTGGCGCAGGAGGTCGAGGAAGATCTCGGCGCCGGTCTGTCCTGAGCCGACGACGGTGACGTGTTCGGCGGTGAGGAGCCGGTCGCGGTGGGCGAGGTAGTCGGCGGCGTGCAGGACGGGGACGGTGGGGGCTTCGACGAGGGGTTTGAGGGGTTCGGGGATGTAGGGCTCGCTGCCGATGCCGAGGACGACGTTCTTCGTGTAGGTCCGGCCGAGGGCCTCGGCTTCTCCTTCGGCGTCGAGTTGGGTGAAGTCGACTTCGAACAGGTCTCGTTCGGGGTTCCAGCGGACGGCGTCGACCTGGTGTCCGAAGTGCAGTCGGGGGAGGTTCTCGCTGACCCAGCGGCAGTAGGCGTCGTATTCGGCGCGCTGGATGTGGAAGCGCTCGGCGAAGTAGAACGGGAAGAGCCGGTCGCGGCTTCTGAGATAGCTGAGGAAGGACCAGGGGCTGGCGGGGTCGGCGAGGGTCACCAGGTCGGCGAGGAAGGGGACTTGGACGGTGGAGCCGTCGATGAGGAGTCCGGGGTGCCAGTCGAAGCGGGGGTGTTGTTCGTAGAAGACGGTGTCGAGGCCGGGGATCGGGTGGGCGAGCGCGGCGAGGGAGAGGTTGCAGGGGCCGATGCCGATGCCGACGAGGTCGTGGGGGGCGTCGGGGGTGGGGACGGGGGTGGTGGCCGGGTCGCCGGCGGGCGTGGGGGGTTTCATCGGGGGGTGTTTCCTTCCACCAGCTTCAGGAGTGCGGCCAGGTCGTCCGGCCGGGTGTGGGGGTTGAGGAGGGTGGCCTTGAGCCAGAGGCGGCCGTCGAGGTGGGCGCGGCCGAGGACGGCGCGTCCGTCGTGGAGGAGTTTCCGGCGTACGGCGGCGACGGCGTCGTCGGTTGCTGCGGTGGGCCGGAAGAGCACGGTGCTGATGGTCGGCGGGGCGTGGAGTTCGAAGCCGGGGTGGGTCCGGACGAGGCGGGCGAACTCGTGGGCGTGGGCGCAGACCTGGTCGACGAGGGCGCCGAGTCCGTCGCGGCCGAGGGTCTTGAGGGTGACGGCGATCTTGAGGATGTCGGGGCGTCGGGTGGTGCGCAGGGAGCGGCCGAGGAGGTCGGGGAGGCCTGCTTCGGTGTCGTCGTCGGCGTTGAGGTAGTCGGCGTGCTGGGCGAGTGCGGTGAGGTCGTGGGGGTTCTTGACGGTGAGGAGGCCCGCGGCGACGGGTTGCCAGCCGAGTTTGTGCAGGTCGAGGGTGACGGTGTCGGCGTGTTCGAGGCCGGCGAGTTTTGTGCGGTGGCGCGTGCTGAAGAGGAGGCCGCCGCCGTAGGCGGCGTCGACGTGGAGCCGGGCGCCGTGGGCGGCGCAGAGGGCGGCGATCCTGGGCAGCGGGTCGATGAGCCCGGCGTCGGTGGTCCCGGCGGTGGCGGCGACGAGGAGTGGGCCGCGGGGGGCCGGCAGCGCGGTGAGGGCTTCGTCGAGGGCGGCGGGGTCGAGGGTGCCGGCGGGGGCGGGGACCGTGACGGGTTCGGGGAGTCCGAGGAGCCAGGCGGCGCGGGACAGGGAGTGGTGGGCGTTGGTGCCGCACACGAGGCGGACGCCGGGGTGTGTCTCGCGGGCGAGGAGCAGGGCGAGTTGGTTGGATTCGGTGCCGCCGGTGGTGACGAGGGCGTCGGCGGCGCCGGTCTCGGCGGCGAGGGCGCGCGTGACGAGGGTTTCCAGCTCGGAGGCGGCCGGGGCCTGGTCCCAGGAGTCGAGGGACGGGTTGAGGGCGCTGGCGGCGAGGTCGGCTGCGGTGGCGACGGCGAGGGGCGGGCAGTGCAGGTGGGCGGCGCAGTGGGGGTGGGCGGGGTCGGCGGCGCCTTCGGCGAGGGCGCGTACGAGGTCGTGGAGGGCGTTGTCGTCGCCCTTGTCGGGCAGTGCGTCCCCGAGCGTGTCGCGTATCCGCTGGGCGACGGTTTCGGGTCCGCCGGCGGGGAGGGGGCCGCCGCGCGCGTGGGCGCCGTCCGCGAGGGCGGCGAGGACCGTGTCGAGCAACGGCCGCAGGGCGTCGGGGCCTTCGGCGCCTGAGGCGAGGGGCGGCGTGCGCATGGTGGTCCTCCCGGGGCGCGTGGCTGGGGAGTTCCAGCTTGGACGGGGCCGGGGCGACGCGCCCGGGAAGACCAACGATCGGAACCCGAAAGGGGGTACGGGGGTTGCCGTGGGGCGCTCTGTGAGGCAGGGACGACCCCATGCCCGCAGAGCGCCCCTTACAGCGCGCCGCTGTTCGCGTTACGCCTGTTCCCGTGCCCCTTCCCGTACGCGCAGCGCGCGTCCCAGGTCGTCGAGTTGGTCGACGAGTTTGCGGCGCAGTCCCGGTATCGGGCCGGCGTCGCGCAGGCACTCCTCGCCGAGGCGGAGGGTGTCGGGGGTGACGGCGTGGGCGGGGAAGGCCCAGCGGCCGGCGGCGTCGGCCATGGCGGGGCCCCGGCGGGCGGCGACGGCGACGGCGTCGGTCCAGTACCGCTTGACGTACTCCTCGGTGAGGTCGGTCTGTTCGGGCTGCCAGAAGCCCTGGGCGGTGGCGACGAAGAGGTAGTTGGAGAGCTCGTCCGAGTTGAACATCTGTTCCCAGGCCCGGAGTTTGGCCTCGGGGTCGGGCAGGGCGGCCCGGCAGCGGGCGGCGCCTTCCTGGCCGGAGGCGCTGGGGTCGCGGGCGAGTTCCGCGTCGATCTCCGTCTCGTCGGTGGCGCCGAGGACGGCGAGCCGGGCCAGGACGCGCCAGCGCAGTTCGGGGTCGAGTTCGGGGCCGCCGGAGACCGTGCCGTCGGCGAGCCAGGCGGCGATGGTGTCGGGGTGCGCGGCGACGTCGATGAAGTGGCGTACGGCGATGAGGCGCAGGCCGGGGTGGTCGCCGTCCTCGGTGCGGCGGATGAGGTCGCGGCACAGGGAGGCGAGGGCGGCGAGGGCGGCGGGGCGTTCCTGCGGGGGCAGGTAGCGGTCGGCGACGACGCTCGACGCGAAGGTGAGGACGCCCTGGACGAGGGCGAGGTCCGTTTCGCGCGGGAGGTGGGCGCGGACGGTCTCCAGGTAGTCCGCGGGCGGGAGCTGGCCGTCGCGTACGGCGTCGCGCAGGGAGTTCCAGACGACCGCGCGGGTGAGCGGGTCGGGGAGGCCGGAGAGGGCGGCACGGACGGTTTTGAAGGACTCGGGGTCGAAGCGGACCTTGGCGTAGGTCAGGTCGCCGTCGTTGACGACGAGCAGGGCGGGCCGCTTGCCGATGGGCTCCGGGGCGTCCTGGGGGACGTCGATGTCGAGGCGCTCGCGGAGGGTGAGGGTGCCGTCGCCGGCGACGTCGTGGTCGTAGAGGCCCACGGCGACGCGGTGGGGGCGGCTGCCGTCGTGGCGGACGGTGAGGTTGCAGGTGCCGGCGTCGCCGTTGGTGAGGCGCGGGGTGAGGGTGTCGACGCCGGTGGTGCGCAGCCAGGCGTCGGCCCAGGCGTGGACGTCGCGTTCGGTGGCGGCGGCGAGGGAGTCGATGAAGTCGGCGAGGGTGGCGTTGCCGAAGCGGTGGCGGGCGAAGTGGGTGTTGATGCCGGCCAGGAAGTCCTTCTCGCCGAGCCAGGCGACGAGTTGACGCAGCGCGGAGGCGCCCTTGGCGTAGGAGATGCCGTCGAAGTTGACGAGGGCGGCGGCGGTGTCGTCGACGGCTTCGGGGGCGACGGGGTGGGTGGAGGGGCGCTGGTCGGCGTCGTAGCCCCAGGCCTTGCGGGAGACGCCGAAGTCGGTCCAGGTGTCGGTGTAGCGGGTGGCTTCGGTGAGGGTCTGGTAGCCCATGTACTCGGCGAAGGACTCGTTGAGCCAGATGTCGTCCCACCACTGGAGGGTGACGAGGTCGCCGAACCACATGTGGGCCATTTCGTGGGCGATGACCATGGCGCGGGTCTGGCGCTCGGTGTCGGTGACGGCGGAGCGGTAGACGAACTCGTCGCGGAAGGTGACGAGGCCGGGGTTCTCCATGGCGCCGAAGTTGAACTCGGGGACGAACGCCTGGTCGTAGGAGTCGAAGGGGTAGGGCTCCTCGAACTTCTCGTGGTAGCGGTCGTAGCACGCGCGCGTGATGTCGAGGAGTTCGTCGGCGTCGGATTCGAGGTGGGGGGCGAGGGAGCGGCGGCAGTGCAGGCCGAAGGGGAGGCCGCGGTGTTCGCTGCGGACGGAGTGCCAGGGGCCGGCGGCGACGGCGACGAGGTAGGTGGAGATGCGGGGGGTGGGGGCGGCCTGCCAGAGCCCGTCGGCGGTTTCGGTGGTGATGCCGTTGGCGAGGACGGTCCAGCCCTCGGGGGCGCGCACGGTGAACTCGAAGACGGCCTTGAGGTCGGGCTGGTTGAAGTTGGCGAAGACGGCTGCCGCGTCCTCCAGGGACATCTGGGTGTAGAGGTAGGTCTCGTCGTCGACGGGGTCGGTGAAGCGGTGCATGCCCTCGCCGGTGCGGGAGTAGCGCATCGCGGCGTCCACGCGCAGTTCGTGCTCGCCCTCGGCGAGGCCCTTCAGGGGCAGTCGGCCGTCGGTGAGGGTGCCGGTGTCCAGGGGGTGGCCGTCGAGGGTGGCCGATCGCAGCTCGGCGGGCCTGACCTCGACGAACGTGTCCGCGCCGGTGTGGCCCGCCGTCACCGCGAAGCGGATCACGGTACGGGAGTCGAAGGTGTCGTCCCCGGTGGTGAGGTCGAGTTCGACCGTGTACCGGTGGACGTCCAGGAGGGTGGCACGGGCTTGCGCTTCGTCGCGCGTCAGTACGGACATGGAGGACATGCTGCCTGATGCCGCTGGCAGGGCACAGGGGCGGATCGGTACACGGCCTTTGTCCCTGCGTGCGCCCCTGGCTCCCGTCCGGCCCGTGGGGCCGTTTGCGGGCGGTTCGCGGCATCTGGGGCGCTGTTCCCTAGGTGCGGCCCTCCTCCAGCTCCGGGTCGGGGGCCCGGGCGGGCTCGTCGTGGGTCTCGTGCGGGTGCGGGAGTGCGGGGCGCGGGGTGTGTCCGGTGAGTACGTCGTGGTCCTTGACGAGGGCGCGGAGTTCGCGTGCTTCCTGTTCGAGGGCCAGGTGGCGGCGGTGGGCGTCGTACAGGTAGCGGACCTTGGTGCGCAGGGTCCAGGGGTCGATGGGTTTCCGGACGAGGTCGGCGACGCCGAGTCCGAAGGCGGTGGAGGTGAGCTCGGCGTCGGGGCCGAAGCCGGTGAGCAGGACGACGGGGATGTGCTGGGTCTGTTCGAGGCGGCGCATGTAGCGCACGACGTCGAGGCCGCTGACGCCGGGCATGCGTACGTCGAGCAGGAGGAGGCCGACCTGGCCGCGCAGTACCTGTTTGAGGGCCTCGTCGCCGCTGGTGGCGCGGGCGAGCAGGTAGCCGAGCGGGGCCAGGGCGCTCTCCAGGGCGTACAGGGTGTCCTCGTGGTCGTCGACGATGAGGATCTTGGCATCCGACGGCATGGCCCGACGTCACCTCCCGTGTGGACAACCGGCCGGCGCCCGCGCCGCTGACGCGCAGTGTCCGTCGGTTGACTACGAGTGCACAAGGAGTGCACAGCGCAGCATGCCCCCGCGGGTGCCCGGCTGTCACGCCCCGGGGGTCAATTCACCGGTGGTTTCCCGCCGTTCAGGGTGTCCTCGGCGATGCGCTCGTGGTGTCTGATCACCTCGGCGATGATGAAGTTGAGGAGTTTCTCGGCGAACGCGGGGTCGAGGTTGGCGCTTTCGGCCAGTCGGCGCAGGCGGGCGATCTGCTGGGCCTCGCGGTTCGGGTCGGCGGGCGGCAGCTGGTGTGCGGCCTTGAGGTGGCCGACCTGCTGGGTGCACTTGAAGCGCTCGGCGAGCATGTGGACGACGGCGGCGTCGATGTTGTCGATGCTCTCGCGCAGCCGGCCGAGTTCCGCTCGGATCGCGGGGTCGACTTCACGGTTGTTGCTGGTGGTCATGGGCGTCCACATTACGTGGCACGGATCGGGCGGGTTGGTGGGGCGTCGGGGTTGCGCGGGGCGGGCGGGAGGGGTGGGAGCCGGGCCTTACGCGGTGTACGGGCGTTCGATCGTCGGGGGGTCCGCGGGGTCGGGGACACGGTCGCTCCAGCCGCCGGGGACCGTGCGTCCCTGTTGGGCCCGGAAGCGGACGGGGGCCATGCCGACGCGGCGGGTGAAGAGGCGGGAGAAGTACGCGGGGTCCTCGTAGCCGACGCGGCGGGCGACGGCGGCGACGGGCAGTTCGGTGGCGGCGAGGAGTTCCTTGGCGCGGCCCAGCCGGATGCCGAGGAGGTAGTCCTTGGGGCTGCATCCGGCGCCGCGGCGTACCGCGGTGCGCAGTTCGGCGGGGGTCATGCCGTGCCGGGCGGCGTGTTCGGCGACGCTCAGGGGCCGGCAGGCGTCCCGGGCGAGGGCGGCGAGGACCTGGCCGCCGTCGGGTGCCAGGTCGGCGCGGGTGCGCCGCAGGGCGACGAGGAGTTCGTGCACGGCGGCGGCCGTCTCGACCTCCAGGACGGGGTTGTCGCGGCGTGCCGCGCGGGCCATGCGCCCGATCACGGCCCGGGCGGGGCCGGCGTCGGTGAGGGGTACGAGGGGCCGCTCGGGCTCGATGTAGCCGAGTTCGGCGTATGTGGCGGTGGCGGGTCCGGTGAAGTCGACGAACGCCTCGTCCCAGCCGGTGTCGGGGTCGGGCCCGTAGTGGTGGGCGGTGCCGGGGGTGAGCCAGATCAGGGTGGGCGCGGTGACGGACCGGAGGCGTCCGTCGGCGCCCTGGAACCAGCCCCGGCCGCCGCTCACGACGACGGCCACGTGGTGGTCGAGGACGCGCGGGCCGACGGCGGGCAGGGCGCCGTGCTGGAGTCCGACGCCGAGGCAGACGAGGCCGAGCCGGTGGTGGACGGGCGCGGGGCTGAAGAAGCGCATCCAGGTGCGGTACATCCGCGGTCCTTCCGCCTGTGCCGTTCGTCTTCCCGGTCGGCGCTCGAAACCCGGCGTGGACCGGCGTGGACCGCCGTAGGCCGTCGTGGACCGCCGCGAGCGCGGTCCGGCCGGCGCCGGTTCTTGCCCATGGGGCCCGCGGTCCTCGCTGCGGGTCCCTGGCCCGGCGGTCCCGGGCGGAGGGTGACGAGCCGTTGCCGGCGGGGCCGGGCGCCCCGCCGGACCGGGTCGTCCTACAGCGCGGACGCCGCCCGGGCTATGTCCTTCGCGAACGTGGACACCTGGGAGTAGACGCCGGGTACGCCGGGCCGGGCGCAGCCGTCGCCCCAGCTGACGATGCCGACCTGGATCCAGGCGCCGGTGTCGTCCTTGCGGAACATGGGCCCGCCGGAGTCACCCTGGCAGGTGTCGACGCCGCCCGCCAGATAGCCGGCGCACAGTTCGTCGCCGGGCACGAGCCGCTTGCCGTAGTGCAGTTTGCAGCCCGCGTCGCTGACGTAGGGGACGGTGGCCTTCAGCAGCTTGGTCGTGCCGGTGCCGGCGTTCTCCGAGGTGTCGCCCCAGCCCGCGATGGTGAACGTGCCGCGGTTGTACTGGGTGGTCGTGGCGATCTTCAGCGTGGGCTTGTCGATCGGCCGGGCGAGCTTGATGAGCGCCCAGTCCTTGCCGGCGCCGACGTAGCCAGGGGCCTGGCGGACCTTGGTCGACCTGACCTTGATCGCCCCCGAGGCGTTCAGGTCGGCGACCCCGGCGGTGACGGTGATGCCCGTGTTGGCGCCGGAGCCGTCCACGCAGTGGGCCGCGGTCAGGACGACGTCCTTCTTGTAGAGCGCGCCGCCGCAGCCCATCGAGAGGTGCACCAGCCACGGGAACTCGTTCTGCGCGGCGGGCGTTCCTCCTACGACGGGCGCGGGTGCGGCCTGTGCGGCGAGCGGCTGGAGGCTCGCGATCGCGAGAGCCGCGGCACCGACCGCCGCGGCCCGCTTGACCAGGGAGATTCTTCTTCCGACCGACGAGGTGTGGGTCAACGTACGTCCTTTCGTGGGGGGTGATGACAAAGAACGCAAGTATGAAGATCCGAGCGGGTGCGGGACAAGGGCGGATGTCACGTACACGTGGCGGAACCGGACCGTGGGAAATCCGCTCTTACCGACAGCTCTCCGGCACGTAGGGTGGAAGACAGTTCAGGGCGTCTTGGGGGTACGGACGTGGCGAACGGCGGACCGGTCGAGCACGGCTACCCACATCTGGAGACGGTGCGGGCCGCGATCAACGCGCTCTACAAGAGGCTGTCGTACGACACCGTCCAGACCTTCGCGACCAGTGTGGCGCCGGTCGACGTGGCGTTCTGCGACACCGACGACCTGTATCTGGGTGCGCAGCGAGTGGCCCGGCAGATGGTGCGCCACTACCGGCTCCCGGACGCGCGCATGATCGTCGGATTCCGCGAGATGACCCATGCCGCGAACGTCGAACTGGCGGCGGGCCCCGAGTACTTCATCGAGCTGAACGACCGTTTCCGCACCCACCGCAGGGACATCGGCGCGGCCCTCGCGCACGAGGTGATGCATGTCTACCTGCACCGGCTCGACCTGTCCTTCCCGGGGACGCGGGACAACGAGATCCTCACGGACACGGCGGCGGCGTACCTGGGCGCGGGCTGGCTGCTCCTCGACGCCTTCCGCCAGGACGCGGCCTCCTCGCAGAAGCTCGGCTATCTCACGCCGGAGGAGTTCGGGTACGTCCTGGCCAAGCGCGCCCTGGTCTTCGACGAGGACCCGGCGATCTGGTTCACCAGTCCGCAGGCGTACACGGCGTACGCGGCGGGCATGGAGCTGGCCCGTCACGACACGCGCCAGCCCCCGCTGACGGCGGCGGGCTGGGCGGGCCGGCGCCGTTACGCACGCGACCGCCGCCATGCCCAGGACCACCGTTCGCCGGACGCGTCGCAGCCGGGCGGCGTCCCGTACAGCTTCACCCCGGACTCCCCCGGTTCCCCCGGCGACCACGACGGGCGCGGCCCGCTGCGGGTCTCGTTCCCCTGCCCGACGTGCCACCAGCGGATCAGGGTGCCGGTCCGGGGGCGGGTGCGGGCGCGGTGCGGAGTGTGCCGGACGGTCCTGGAGTGCGACACATGACGTCGGGGAAGCGTGGGACACCTCACCCCGAAACCCTTTGCCTCACCGGCCCTTCGCGAGCAAAGGTCGGAAGGTATGAACGGGCAAGAACCGCAAATCGGCAGTGAGCGCGATCTCTTCACGGCGTTGTACGCGGGTGACGAGGACGCGGTCGTACGGCTGCTGCGCCTCGGTGTGAGCCCGGAAGCGGTCGACGAGGACGGCCAGAGCGCCCTGTACGTGGCGGCGGTGAGCGACGCGCCCGGCATCGTACGGCTGCTGCTGTCCGCCGGTGCCGCGCCCGACCGGCTGAGCGCGGGGTCGGACCTCCCGCTGTGCGGGGCTGCCTGCGGCGGGCACACGGAGGTCGTGCGGGCGCTGTTGGCCTCGGGGGCCGTTCCGGACGCGGTGGAGGCGTTCGGTTTCACGGCTCTGACCTGGGCGCTGCGATGCGGTCACCCGGCGGTGGTGGAGGCCCTGCTGGCAGCGGGCGCGGACCCGGACCGCCCCGGACCGACCGGTGAACCCCCACTGGTCGCGGCGGCCCGCCGGGGCTCCCCCGCCTGTGTACGGTCCCTGCTGGCGCACGGCGCCGGGTCGCGGGGCGACGCGCTGACGGAGGCCCGCCGCTGGACTCGGCTGGACCTGGCGTCGGAGCTGCGGGCCGGGCTGGAGCGCGCGCACGGATTCGGCGGGGAGTACGTGACGCGGCGCTGGGCGGAGGGGTTGGCGGTGGAGCTCGTGCGGGACGGGAACGTGGTGGCGGGGGTCGATCAGGGGACCGGGCACGCGGAGATCGTGACGTTGCTGGAGGAGGCGCTGGGGATCGGGTGAGGCGTGGCCGCGCCGGCGTCGCGAGGCTGGTTCGGTACAGCCCGGACCGCGTTGCCCACCCACACCCACCACCCGTTCACCGCACCTCGCCAGCCCCGGCCCGGGTGTTCCGGCCCGTCCGGACGTACCCCCTCCGGGGGAGTTCGGGGACAATGCCTGTGCAGAGCCGGAGCGGGTTCAGCCACCTCCCCTGTTCGCGGTCGCCGCGTCCAGGAACGCGGGCCGTTCCCCGCCGCCGTGCACCAGCAGACTCGCCCCGCTGACATACGCGGCGGCGTCGGAGGCGAGGAAGACAGCGGCGGCCCCGATGTCGGACGGGTCGGCGAGGCGGCCCGCCGGGACCGTGCGGGCGACGGCGTCGAGACCGTCGTCGCCGCCGTAGTGCAGATGGGACAGCTCGGTGCGGACCATCCCGACGACGAGGGTGTTGACCCGTACGTCGGGTGCCCATTCCACGGCCATCGAGCGGGCGAGATGCTCCAGCCCGGCCTTGGCCGCGCCGTAGGCGGCGGTCCCCGGCGAGGGGCGGCTCCCGCTGACGCTCCCGATCATCACGACGGATCCCCGGGCCCGTTTCAGGTGCTCGTAGGCGGCGAGGGAGACGGTGAGCGGCGTGATGAGGTTCAGCTCGATGACACGGACGTGCCTCGCGACGTCGCCGTCCCTGTCCGCGTCCCCGTCTCCGTCCCCGCCGCCGCCCAACGGCCGATAGGGACTGCCCCCCACGTTGTTGACGAGCACGTCGAGGCGGGGCAGACCCCCGACGAAGTCGTGCACCGCGGTCCGGTCCCGCAGGTCGACAGCCGTGAACTCCACGCCGGGCAGCGGGACTTCGGGCGGCCGACGGGCGCAGACCAGCACCTCGGCGCCCGCCTCGACGAGGGCCCGGGCGATCCCCGCGCCGACTCCGCGGGTGCCGCCGGTGACAAGGGCGACCCGGCCCTTCAGGCCGGTCGGATCATGCGGAACGTTCGAGCCGTTCAAGTCGATCAGAGCCGTTCGATGATCGTCACGTTCGCCTGTCCCCCGCCCTCGCACATCGTCTGGAGGCCGAACCGCCCGCCTGTGCGCTCCAGTTCGTGCAGGAGGGTCGTCATCAGCTTGACGCCGGTCGCGCCGAGGGGGTGGCCGAGGGCTATCGCGCCGCCGTTGACGTTGACCCGGGCCGGATCGGCGCCGGTCTCCTTCAGCCAGGCCAGGACGACCGGGGCGAAGGCCTCGTTGATCTCGACGAGGTCGATGTCGTCGATGGACAGGCCGGTCTTCTTGAGGGCGTGGGCGGTGGCCGGGATCGGCGCCGTCAGCATCCGGATCGGGTCCTCGCCCCGTACGGACAGATGGTGGACGCGGGCCCGTGGCCGCAGCCCGTGTTCGCGTACCGCCCGTTCGGAGGCGAGCAGCATCGCGGCGGCGCCGTCGGACACCTGGGAGGAGACGGCGGCGGTGATGGTGCCGCCGTCGATGACGGGTTTCAGGCCGGCCATCTTCGCCAGGGAGGTGTCCCGGCGCGGGCCCTCGTCGACGGTCACCGCCTCGTAGGGGACGGTCTCGCGGGCGAAGCGGCCCTCGTCGATGGCCAGGACCGCGCGTTCGTGCGAGCGCAGCGCGTACTCCTCCTGGTCCTGCCTGCTGATGCCCCACTTGGCGGCGATCATCTCGGCGCCGGCGAACTGGTTCACCGGCCGGTCCCCGTACCGCGCCCGCCAGCCCGCGCTGCCCGCGAACGGGCCCTCGGTGAGCCCCAGGGGCAGGGCGGCCTGACGGGAGGCGAAGGCGATCGGGATCATCGACATGTTCTGGACACCGCCCGCGACGACCAGGTCCTGGGTGCCGGACAGCACGGCCTGCGCGGCGAAGTGCACGGCCTGCTGCGAGGATCCGCACTGCCGGTCGACGGTCACCCCCGGCACCTCCTCGGGCAGTCCGGCGGCCAGCCAGCTGGTGCGGGCGATGTCACCGGCCTGCGGCCCCACCGTGTCCAGGCACCCGAAGACGACGTCCTCGACGGCGGCCGGGTCCACGCCGGCCCGCGTCATGAGCGCCGTCAGCGCGTGCGCGCCGAGGTCCGCCGGATGGACAGCGCTCAGACCACCTCCGCGCCGCCCGACGGGTGTACGGACCGCTTCGACGATGTAGGCCTCGGCCATGGCAACTCCCTCACAGGAAAGGGTTAATCACATACCGGCTGTTCACGTACGGCGATCCCGTCCAGGACCATCGACAGGTACTGGCGGGCGATCTCCTCCGGGCTGTGCTGTCCGCCCGGCCGGTACCAGGACGCGGCGACCCACACGGTGTCGCGCACGAAGCGGTAGGTGAGGCGGATGTCGAGGTCGGCGCGGAAGACCTCGGCGGCGACTCCGCGTTCCAGCGTGGACAGCCACGCCTTCTCGAATCTGCGCTGCGACTCGGCGAGGAACGCGAACCGCTCCTGCGCGACGAGCTGCTTGGACTCCTTCTGGTAGATCGCGACGGCGGCACGGTGCCGGTCGATCTCCCTGAACGACTCGGTGACCAGCGCCTCCAGCGTCTCGCGCGGCCCGGACTCGGCGTCCAGGACGGTGTCGTAGCCCTCCCACAGCTCGTCGAGGAACGTGCGCAGGATCTCCTCCAGCATCGATTCCTTGGAGTCGAAGTGGTAGTAGAGGCTGCCCGCGAGCATGCCTGCGTGGTCCGCGATCTTGCGTACGGTGGTGGCGTTGTAGCCCTGTTCGGCGAAGACCTCGGCGGCGGTGCCGAGGATTTCGTGACGGCGGGCGGGCACGGCGGTCACCTGGGGCTTCTTCTTCGTAGGAGGCACGCGTCCATTGTGGTCCCAGACATGTGCCGCCCTAGGGGTGCTGGCTGCTGACGGAGACGACTTCGCCCGTCAGGTACGAGGAGTAGCCGGAGGCCAGGAACACGATCACGTTGGCCACCTCCCAGGGCTCGGCGTACCGCCCGAAGGCTTCACGGGCCGTCAGTTCGGCCAGGAGTCCGGGGGTGGTCACCTTCACGAGGTGGGGATGCATGGCGAGGCTGGGTGACACCGCGTTGACCCGGACCCCGTACTCCGCGGCCTCGATGGCCGCGCTCCGGGTCAGCGCCATCACGCCCGCCTTCGCGGCGGCGTAGTGCGCCTGTCCGGCCTGGGCCCGCCAGCCGACGACGGACGCGTTGTTGACGATCACGCCGCCCGCGCCTCCGGCGCGAAAGGCCCGCAAGGCGGCCCGCACGCACCGGAACGTGCCGTTGAGCGTCACGTCCAGCACCTTCGACCACTGTTCGTCCGTCATGTCGACGAGGGCCGAAGTGCCCCCGAGGCCGGCGTTGTTGACGACGATGTCGAGCCGCCCGTGCACTTCCACGGCCGTGTCGAAGAGGGCCCTCACCTGGCGCTCGTCGGTGACGTCACAGGGCAGTGATTCGACGCCCTCGAACTCCCCGGCCAGCTCTGCCTCGTGCTCCTTGAGCCGCCGCGCGTGCGCGTCGCTGATCAGCACGCGCGCGCCCTCCTCCAGGAACCGGCGGGCGGTTGCCCCGCCGATCCCCGCGCCCGCGGCTGCCGTGATGACGGCGGTGCGCCCCTTCAGCAGCCCATGTCCGGGTACGTACGCCGGACTGTCGACGTCTCCCATGCCGCCACACTAACCTACCAAACACTTGTTAGGGAAGGTCCGTGCCGGTGGACTCAGTGGTGACCATCGCCGCCGGTGAGTTCCCGGCACTCCTCCGGTGTCGGCTTGGGGATCCGGGTGCCGGGGCCGAACATGGACCGGGCCGGCCGGGCACGCAGCCTCTCCCCCGGTGCGACCCGGCACCGGACGCCGCCCGCGTCGACGGGCGGGCCGATCTCGTACGGCGGGGCCTGTTCGTGCCGGGAGAGGGTGAACAGGGCTTCCTGCGGTAGGGGTTCGTGGACCTCGACGTACTCGCCGTGCGGGAGCCGGGGTGAGGTGGACGCCGGTGAGGATCAGGACGAGGAAGCTGTAGAGACAGATCTCGCCGAGCATGAAGGACCAGTGGTCCGGGAAGGCCCTGCGCATGTTGGCCTTGGCGAGGGCGTAGAGGCCCAGCCGCCCGCCGGGCCGGTCGGCGAGCTTCTCGCCCTTGGGGTCTCACCCCGGTGCGCCGAACTCCCTTTGCCCGCAGCCGCGTTCATCCGCACTGCCTTCCCCTCGGATGATCCTCAGGGTGGCGCGGCGGGTAAGCGATGCCAACGGTGCCCGCACCGGCGTCAGTTGACGATCCCCTCCGCGCGGGCGGCGACCAGCCACTTCGGGAACTCGCCCACCAGACGGTCGTACAACTCGTCGTCGGACACGGCGCGCGGATCGGAACCCGCGTGGAAGAACCCGGCGTTGTCGACGACCCGCCGCTCCGGCACCGCCAACTCGTCGAGCCTGCGCAGGAAGTCGAACTGCTTGCTCGTCGCGTCCCCGAAGCCGATGAACTGCCAGAACAGCGGCAGCCGCGCCGCCTTGCAGACGTAGCGTTCGGCGGCGAGCTTGTTGATCGGGCCGCCGTCGGTCTGGAACACGACGAGCGCGGGGGCCGTCGACCCGCTGTCGAGGTAGTGCTCGATGACCGCGTCCATGGCGAGGTGATAGCTGGTCCTGCCCATGTGCCCGAGCCCGGCCACGATCCGGTCGACGCTCCCCGCGTGGTCGTCGAGCGCGATAGCGGTCACGGCGTCGACGTCGGTGGAGAAGAAGACGACGGGAACCGTCCCGTCGTCGTCGAAGTGGGCCGCCAGCCCCAGCACCCGGTCGGCGAGCGCCTGCACGCTGCCGTTCCGGTAGTACGGCTTCATGGAGCCGGAGTAGTCGACCACCAGGTAGACGGCGGCCCGCCGGCCGTCGAGTCCGTGCCGGTCCACGGCCTTCCCGGCGCTCTTGTAGAGGCTGACCAGCGCGGGCGCGGTCTCCTCCACCTTGGTGAGACTGATCGCGGCCATGCGTGGCTCCCCTCCCGGAATACGCCGGACTGATGGAGATCCTGAGGGTACGTCACCCGTATGCCCGCCCGGGCAGCATATGACCCTTGCGTACCCCGGCCCGTACCCTTGTGCCTCATGAAACGAACCGGCGTTCTCCTTCTCGCCGTGCTGCCCCTGCTGGCGACAACCGCGTGCCTGTCCGTCGCGTCGGACGACTCGCGCGGCCCGGACGCCAGACGGGTGGGGGCCGGTTCGCTGGACGCGGAGGCCACGCTCGCCGATCCGGCGAAGAAGGAGCTGGCCCAGCAGATCGTGGCGAGCGCCGAGAACGGGACGCTCGACTGGCGCAGCGCGTACGGCTACGTCGAGGACATCGGCGACGGACAGGGTTACACGGCCGGCATCATCGGTTTCTGCACGGGCACCCACGACCTGCTCACCCTGGTCGAGGACTACACGAAGGCGCACCCGGACAACGCCCTGGCGCCCTATCTTCCCGCGCTGCGCAAGGTCGACGGCACGGACTCGCACGAGGGTCTGGATCCGGGGTTCCCGGCGGCCTGGAAGCAGGAGTCGAAGGTCGCCGCGTTCCGCGAGGCACAGGACGAGAAGCGGGACACCGGCTACTTCGGGCCGGCTCTGCGGCTGGCCGTCGGCGACGGCCTGGGCCTGCTGGGTCAGTTCGTCTACTACGACGCGATGGTCTACCACGGCCCGGGCAGCGACTGGTTCAGCGTGGGCGGCATCCGCACCGCCGCCCTCAAGGAGGCCGACAGCCCGGCGGAGGGCGGCAACGAGAGGACGTATCTGGACGCGTTCCTCGACGCCCGCCGCACGGCGATGCTGGACAAGCGGCCGGGCGTGAACACCAGCCGCGTCGACACGGCCCAGCGGCGCTTCCTCGACGAGGGCAACCTGGACCTCCGTACTCCGCTGGAGTGGAAGGTGTACGGGGACACGTACAAGGTGCCGTAGTGGTGTCCGTCCGGAGGCGGAGGCGGACCCGGACGCGCCGCGGCGCCCGCCATGTCCGGTCGGGGACTGTGGCGAGCGCCGTGGTTTGTTCGTTCCGTACGCCTTTGTACGGGACGTCTTCGGGCGGATCCGTGGGACCCGTAGGTGCCGCGGGATCCGTGGGGCCCGTCAGACCGTAAGGGAACGGTCCGTCGGGCGGATCGGGGCCGGGAGGTCGCTCGCACCCGTGAGGAAGCGGTCGACCCCGCGGGCGGCCGAGCGGCCCTCGGCGATGGCCCACACGATGAGCGACTGGCCGCGCCCGGCGTCACCGGCGACGTACACGCCCGGGACGTTGGTCGCGAAGTCGGCGTCGCGGGCGATGTTGCCGCGCTCGTCGAGGTCCAGGCCGAACTGCGAGACGAGGCCGTTGTCCTGGTCGGTGCCCGTGAAGCCCATGGCGAGGGTGACCAGCTGGGCGGGGATCCTGCGCTCCGTGCCCGGCTTCTGGGTCAGCCTGCCGTCGATGAACTCGACCTCGGTGAGGTGCAGCCACTGCACGTTGCCGTGCTCGTCGCCCTCGAAGTGGGTCGTCGAGACGGAGTAGACGCGCTCGCCGCCCTCCTCGTGCGCCGAGGTGACCTTGTAGAGCATGGGGAAGGTCGGCCAGGGCTGGTTCGGGTTCCGGTCCTCGCCCGGGCGGGGCATGATCTCCAGCTGGGTGACGGAGGCCGCGCCCTGGCGGTGGGCGGTGCCCACGCAGTCCGCGCCCGTGTCGCCGCCGCCGATGACCACGACGTGCTTGCCCTCGGCGGTGACCGGCGGGGCCACGAAGTCGCCCTCCTGCACCTTGTTCGCCAGGGGCAGGTACTCCATCGCCTGGTAGACGCCCTTGAGCTCGCGGCCCGGGACAGGGAGATCACGGGCGGTCGTCGCACCGGCGGCGATCACGACCGCGTCGTACCGCTTGCGCAGGTCCGTCGCCTTGAGGTCGCGGCCGATCTCGATGCCCGTACGGAAGCGGGTGCCCTCCGCGCGCATCTGCTCGATACGGCGGTTGATGTGCCGCTTCTCCATCTTGAACTCGGGGATGCCGTAGCGCAGGAGGCCGCCGATGCGGTCCGCGCGCTCGTACACCGCGACCGTGTGACCGGCCCGGGTCAGCTGCTGGGCGGCGGCGAGGCCCGCCGGGCCCGAGCCGATGACCGCGACCGTCTTGCCGGAGAGGCGCTCCGGGGCCTGGGCGACGACATCGCCGGTCTCCCAGGCCTTGTCGATGATCGAGACCTCGACGTTCTTGATGGTGACCGCGGGCTGGTTGATGCCCAGCACGCACGCCGACTCGCAGGGAGCCGGGCACAGGCGGCCGGTGAACTCCGGGAAGTTGTTCGTGGCGTGCAGTCGCTCGGACGCCGACGTCCAGTCCTCGCGGTAGGCGTAGTCGTTCCACTCGGGGATCAGGTTCCCCAGCGGACAGCCGTTGTGGCAGAACGGGATACCGCAGTCCATGCAGCGGCCGGCCTGCTTGCTGATGATCGGCAGCAGGGAGCCGGGAACGTAGACCTCGTTCCAGTCCTTGAGACGGACGTCCACCGGGCGGGACTTGGCGACCTCACGGCCGTGGGTCAGAAAGCCCTTGGGATCAGCCATTGGTCGCCGCCTCCATCATCTTCTCGGTGATCTCGGACTCGGTGAGTCCGGCTCGCTCGGCGGCGTCCTTGGCGGCGAGCACTGCCTTGTACGTGCTGGGGATGATCTTGCTGAAGCGCTCCACCGCGACGTCCCACTCGGCCAGCAGCTTCTCGGCGACCGTCGAGCCGCTCTCCTCCTGGTGGCGGCGCACGACGTCGTGCAGCCACTGCTTGTCGGTGTCGTCGAGGGCCTCGATCGCGTCCACGTTGCCGACGTTGACGTTGTCGCGGTTCAGGTCGATGACGTACGCGACGCCGCCCGACATACCGGCCGCGAAGTTGCGGCCCGTCTCGCCGAGGACGACCGCGTGACCGCCGGTCATGTACTCGCAGCCGTGGTCGCCCACGCCCTCGGACACCACCGTGGCGCCGGAGTTGCGGACGCAGAACCGCTCGCCCGAACGGCCGCGCAGGAACAGCTCGCCGCCGGTCGCGCCGTACGCGATGGTGTTGCCCGCGATGGTGGAGAACTCGGCGAGGTGGTCGGCGCTCCGGTCGGGACGCACGATCACCCGGCCGCCGGAGAGGCCCTTGCCGACGTAGTCGTTGGCGTCGCCCTCCAGGCGCAGCGTGACTCCGCGCGGCAGGAAGGCGCCGAAGGACTGGCCCGCGCTGCCGGTGAAGGTGATATCGATGGTGTCGTCGGGCAGACCGGCCCCGCCGAACTTCTTCGTCACCTCGTGGCCGAGCATGGTGCCGACCGTGCGGTTGATGTTGCGGATGGCGACCTGGGCGCGGACCGGCTGGGCGTCGGTCGCGCTGTTCGCGGCGAGGGCGTCGGCGGCGAGCTTGATCAGCTCGTTGTCGAGCGCCTTCTCCAGGCCGTGGTCCTGCACGATAACCTGGTGGAGCGGCGTGCCCTCGGGCAGTTCCGGCACGTGGAAGAGCGGGGACAGGTCCAGGCCCTGCGCCTTCCAGTGGGTGACTGCCCGCTCCACGTCGAGGGTCTCGGCGTGGCCGACGGCCTCCTGGATGGTGCGGAAGCCCAGCTCGGCGAGGATCTCGCGGACCTCTTCGGCGATGAACTGGAAGAAGTTGACGACGTACTCGGCCTTGCCGGCGAACCGGTCGCGGAGCACCGGGTTCTGGGTGGCGATGCCGACCGGGCAGGTGTCCAGGTGGCAGACGCGCATCATGACGCAGCCGGAGACGACGAGGGGCGCGGTCGCGAAACCGAACTCCTCGGCGCCGAGCAGCGCGGCGATGACGACGTCACGGCCGGTCTTCAGCTGGCCGTCGGTCTGGACGACGATCCGGTCGCGCAGGCCGTTGAGGAGCAGCGTCTGCTGGGTCTCGGCGAGGCCGAGCTCCCAGGGGCCGCCCGCGTGCTTGAGCGAGGTGAGCGGCGAGGCGCCCGTTCCGCCGTCGTGGCCGGAGATGAGGACGACGTCCGCGTGTGCCTTGGACACACCGGCGGCGACCGTGCCGACGCCGACCTCCGAGACCAGCTTCACGTGGATCCGCGCCTGCGGGTTCGCGTTCTTCAGGTCGTGGATGAGCTGGGCGAGGTCCTCGATGGAGTAGATGTCGTGGTGCGGCGGCGGCGAGATGAGGCCGACACCGGGGGTGCTGTGCCGGGTCTTGGCGACCCACGGGTACACCTTGTGGCCGGGCAGCTGGCCGCCCTCGCCGGGCTTGGCGCCCTGGGCCATCTTGATCTGGATGTCGTCCGCGTTGACCAGGTACTCGCTGGTCACACCGAAGCGGCCGGACGCGACCTGCTTGATCGAGGAGCGGCGCGCGGGGTCGTACAGGCGCTCGGCGTCCTCGCCGCCCTCACCGGTGTTGGACTTGGCGCCCAGCTGGTTCATGGCGATGGCGAGGGTCTCGTGCGCCTCCAGGGAGATGGAGCCGTACGACATGGCGCCGGTGGAGAACCGCTTGACGATCTCGCTGACCGGCTCGACCTCGTCGATGGAGATCGACGGACGGTCGCTCTTGAAGCCGAAGAGTCCGCGGAGCGTCATGAGGCGCTCGGACTGCTCGTTCACCCGGTCCGTGTACTTCTTGAAGATGTCGTAGCGGCGGGTGCGCGTGGAGTGCTGGAGGCGGAAGACCGTCTCCGGGTCGAACAGGTGCGGTTCGCCCTCGCGGCGCCACTGGTACTCGCCGCCTATGTCGAGGGCGCGGTGCGCCGGGGCGATGCCGGAGGCGGGGTACGCCTTGGCGTGCCGGGCTGCGACCTCCTTGGCGATGACGTCGATGCCGACGCCGCCGATCTTGGTGGCGGTGCCGTTGAAGTACTTCTCGACGAAGGCCGTGTCGAGACCGACGGCCTCGAAGACCTGGGCGCCCCGGTAGGAGGCGACGGTCGAGATGCCCATCTTGGACATGACCTTGAGGACGCCCTTGCCGAGCGCGTAGATCAGGTTGCGGATGGCCTGCTCGGGCTCGCTGCCGGGCAGGAATGTACCGGCGCGGACCAGGTCCTCGACGGACTCCATCGCCAGGTACGGGTTGACCGCGGCGGCGCCGAACCCTATGAGCAGGGCGACGTGGTGGACCTCGCGGACGTCACCGGCCTCGACCAGCAGGCCCACCTGGGTGCGCTGCTTGGTGCGGATGAGGTGGTGGTGGACTGCGGAGGTGAGCAGCAGCGACGGGATGGGGGCGTGCTCGGCGTCCGAGTGGCGGTCCGACAGGACGATGAGACGGGCGCCGTTGTCGATGGCCGCGTCGGCCTCGGCGCAGATCTCGTCGATGCGGGCGGCGAGGGAGTCGCCGCCGCCGCTGACCCGGTAGAGGCCGGAGAGGGTCGCGGCCTTCATGCCGGGCATGTCGCCGTCGGCGTTGATGTGGATGAGCTTGGCCAGCTCGTCGTTGTCGATCACCGGGAAGGGCAGGGTGACGCTGCGACAGGAGGCGGCGGTCGGCTCCAGCAGGTTGCTGGCGGGGCCGAGGGAGGAGCGCAGGCTGGTGACCAGTTCCTCGCGGATGGCGTCCAGCGGCGGGTTGGTGACCTGCGCGAACAGCTGGGTGAAGTAGTCGAAGAGCAGGCGCGGACGCTCGCTCAGCGCCGCGATCGGCGAGTCGGTGCCCATGGAACCGAGCGGCTCGCCGCCGGTCCTGGCCATCGGCGCGATGATGACGCGCAGCTCTTCCTCGGTGTAGCCGAAGGTCTGCTGGCGGCGGGTGACCGAGGCGTGCGTGTGCACGATGTGCTCGCGCTCGGGCAGGTCGGAGAGCTCGATCTCGCCGGCCTCCAGCCACTCCGCGTACGGCTTCTCGGCGGCGAGGCCGGCCTTGATCTCGTCGTCCTCGATGATGCGGTGCTCGGCGGTGTCGACGAGGAACATCTTGCCGGGCTGGAGGCGGCCCTTGCGGACCACCTTCGCGGGGTCGATGTCGAGGACGCCGACCTCGGAGCCGAGGACGACGAGGCCGTCGTCGGTGACCCAGTAGCGGCCGGGGCGCAGTCCGTTGCGGTCGAGGACCGCGCCGACCTGGACGCCGTCGGTGAAGGTGACGCAGGCCGGGCCGTCCCAGGGCTCCATCATCGTGGCGTGGAACTGGTAGAAGGCGCGCCGGTCCGGCTCCATCGTGGCGTGGTTCTCCCACGCCTCCGGGATCATCATCAGCACGGAGTGCGGCAGCGAACGGCCACCGAGGTGGAGCAGTTCGAGCACCTCGTCGAAGGACGCGGAGTCGGACGCCTCGGGCGTACAGATCGGGAAGATCCGGTCGATCTTCTCCTGGTCGCCGAAGAGGTCGGAGGCGAGCTGCGACTCGCGGGCCGCCATCCAGTTCCGGTTGCCCTTGACCGTGTTGATCTCGCCGTTGTGCGCGACGAAGCGGTACGGGTGGGCGAGCGGCCACGACGGGAAGGTGTTCGTGGAGAAGCGCGAGTGGACGAGCGCGACGGCCGACGCGAAGCGGCGGTCGGACAGGTCCGGGAAGAAGGGCTCCAGCTGGCCGGTGGTCAGCATGCCCTTGTAGACGATGGTCCGCGCGGAGAGCGACGGGAAGTAGACGCCGACCTCGCGCTCGGCGCGCTTGCGCAGCGCGAAGGCCTTGCGGTCGAGGTCGATGCCCTTGGCGGGCACCGCGGCGCTGTCCGCGACGAAGATCTGCCGGAAGGCGGGCATCGTCGAACGGGCGGTGGCACCGAGGAGGCCGGGGGCGACCGGCACCTCGCGCCAGCCGAGGACGGTCAGGCCCTCTTCGGCGGCGATCGTGTCAATACGTGAGACGGCCTCGGCTGTCGTCGGGACGGCGTCGGTCGCCGTCTCCTCCGGGAGGAAGGCGATACCCACCGCGTAGGCGCCGGCCTCGGGCAGCTCGAATTCGGCCACCTCACGGAAGAACGCGTCCGGGACCTGCGAGAGAATGCCGGCGCCGTCGCCGGAATCGGGCTCGGAGCCGGTGGCACCGCGGTGCTCAAGGTTGCGAAGAACCGTGAGCGCCTGCTCGACCAGCACATGGCTCGCCTCGCCGGTGAGGGTGGCCACGAAGCCGACGCCACAGGCGTCGTGCTCGTTGCGGGGGTCGTACATACCCTGCGCAGCAGGGCGAGCATCCATGAAGGACCACTTCTGGCCATTCTCGGAATGCTGGGACGGCTGGCGCGGCGTACGCATCGGCTCTCCCGTCGTCGTTGTGTGGCATATGCATTAAGCCGAGGGACGACGTTGGCCCTCTTGGAGTGCAAAATTTCACGCAGGTTACATGATGGGGCGATTCTCGGGAACCGGATACCGCGTACCAACATGCGGACACCGCAGCGCGCGGCATGGTGACCGCGCTGCGGTGGAAGTAATGGGGGCCGAAACGGACAGATCGATGTCCCTCGACCCATGGCAAGGAGAGCGTCGTCGCCCTCTCCGCGGGTGCGCCGCAAGCTTCGTTGCCCACAGCGCGTACGGCTCATGCCCGGTGGTTAAGCGTTCGAAACCAGCGAGTAACGGCTACTTATGCGGCCCATCGCATAAGTGCACGATCCCCTATCCTACGGCCGCACCGAACAGGTTGCCCAGGGCGTACGTCACACCGGCCGCCGCTCCGCCGAGCGCGAGCTGTCGCAGCCCGCTGAACCACCAGCTCCGGGCGGTCACCCTGGCCACCACCGCACCACACCCGAAGAGCCCGGCCAGCGCGACCAGCACGGCGGGCCACAGCGCGGTCGCCCCCAGGAGAAACGGGAGTACGGGCAGCAGCGCGCCCAGCGCGAACGCGCCGAAGGACGACACCGCGGCGACGGCGGGCGAGGGCAGCTCACCGGGGTCGATGCCCAGCTCCTCGCGGGCGTGTATCTCCAGCGCCTGTTCGGGGTCGCGCGAGAGCTGCCGGG
Source organism: Streptomyces sp. NBC_01451 (assembly GCF_036227485.1). NCBI lineage: Bacteria > Bacillati > Actinomycetota > Actinomycetes > Kitasatosporales > Streptomycetaceae > Streptomyces > Streptomyces sp. NBC_01451. The sequence continues at coordinate 7,411,763 of NZ_CP109479.1, read as the reverse complement.
CCACTTCACGGGCGAGCTTCGGCTCGACACCCCGGGACTCGTAGAGCTCGGCGAGCTCACGCTCCTCGTCCTTGGGGTGCTTCCTCAACTCCCTTCGCTCGACGTCGAGTTCGGCCTCTACGAGTTCGCGCTGCGAGGCGACGGAGGTGTACTCGCCGGCGGCCATGGAGAAGGCGCCGGCGGCAAGTCCGGCGAGCCCGGTGATGACGACGACCTGATGCGAGACCGCCCCACCCGCGACACCGGTCATCAGGGCGAGGTTGGAGACGAGTCCGTCCATCGCCCCGAAAACGGCCGGCCGCAACCACCCGCCGCTGACATCCCGGTGGGTGTGGTTGTCGCGGTGCGCCTCGTGCAGCGTCGCCTCGGTCTCGATGATGGCCATGCCGTCCCCCTGATCCCTTCGAGCGTTGCTTCCGGAAGCTTTCCGAGCCGAACCGGACGGCCCGAACTTGGACTGATTCCACTTTTCGACAACCCTAAAAATACGCCCCGAATTCCCTTCCCGCCAGCAAGGAAAGGCTCCCCTCACCTGCACATTCACCACGCTCGCTCATCCGTTAGGGCTCTCGCACAAATGTCGACCGGGTGATGCTTGGGGCGCCTGAGGCGCACGTGAACCCCTCTGGTGGGACAGTTCCGCAAAGGGTTCCGCTCCCCCGCCAGGGAGCCCCCGGAACCCTCCGGAGGAGAGGCCGCGTATGGCATCGATCGCCTGCATTCCCTCGGTCCCGGCGCACCAGGACGCCGCCCTGCTCCGCGACAGAGCACACGGCGCCCTGCTCGGTCTGGCCGTGGGGGACGCGCTCGGCGCCCCCGCCGAGAACATGAAGCCCTCGGAGATCCGCGCCCGCTGGGGCCGCATCACCGGGTACGTGGCCGAGAACCCCGCCGGCACCGACGACACCGAGTACGCGATCTTCTCGGGCCTCCTCCTCGCCCGGCACGGCTCGGCCCTCACCCCGGCCCATGTGGAGGCGGCCTGGCACCAGTGGATCGCCGACCTCGACGAGGGGCCCTTCCGAGGTGCCGGTTTCAGCGAACGCGGCACTCTGGAGAACCTGCGCCGGGGTCTCGCGGCCCCCATCTCCGCCCAGCACCGGCACGCCTGGAGCGACGGTCTCGCCATGCGGGCGGCACCCTTCGGCGTCTTCGCTGCGGGCCGGCCCAGCGAGGCGGCCCGCCTGGTGGCGATCGACGGCTCGGTGAGCCACGACGGCGAGGGCATCTACGGCGGCCAGGCGGTGGCGGCGGGCGTGGCGGCGGCCATGGCGGGCGCGCCGACCATCGCCGTGGTGGCCTCCGCCCTGGCGGTGATCCCCGACGACTCCTGGACGGCGCGCTCCCTGCGCCGGGCGGTGGCCGTCGCCCACCGGGGTGAACGCGCGGTCCGCTCCGCGGTGGTGATCGGCGGCTACCCCTGGACCGACCTGGCCCCCGAGGCGGTCGCCCTCGCCTTCGGCGCGTACGCGGTGGCCGACGGCGACTTCACGGAATCGGTGCTGACAGCCGTCAACATGGGCCGCGACGCGGACACGACAGCGGCGGTGGCGGGCGCCCTGGCAGGCGCGACCCGCGGCGCCTCGGCGATCCCGCCCGAGTGGGCGGAGGCGATCGGCCCGGCCCGCGGCACCTGCCTCCCCTCCATGGCGGGCCACCACATCCTCGACGTCGCGGAACTCCTGACCCCGGTCGAGGGCGGCAAATGGGGCGCGAAGCCCGCCGTACAGGCGATGGAAACCGAGGTACGACCGTGACCCCGCACTTCCAGCCCCTCCGGCGTTTGAGGAGCGGGGGTTCGGGGGCGGAGCCCCCGAGGACGGGACGGGCAGGGGCGGCGGGGGCGAATCACACCACCCGAGCCGAATCCGAGGTCCACCCATGAACCCCCGCCGCATCGAGGGTCTGCTGCTCGGCCTGGCCGTGGGCGACGCCGCGGGCTGGCCCGCCGCCCGGCACCGGGCCGCCCGGATGCCCGAGTGGACCCGCCGCCTCACCCGCGAGCTGGACACCTTCGCCGAACAGAACGCGACGACCACCCTCCCCGTGCCGATCGCCCTCAACCAGCCCCCGGAACCACTCCGGCTCGGCCCCTCGGACGACGCGGAGTGGGCCGCGTTCTCGGCCGAGGCCCTGCTGCGGGCCGGCGACGACACCGTGCTCGGCGACCTGAGCCGCGAGCGCCGCGCCCGAGCCGCCATCGACCTGTCCTGGAACGCGGTCGCCAGCGAGGTGGCAGCCGCCGCCGAACGCGCCCCCGAGGTCGAGTCGGCGGTGCTGCCACTGCGCGCCCGTATCTCCGTACGGGCCGGCCTCGGCAATCTCGCCGCCGGTCTACGGCCGCCCGCCACCGGCCACGACAACCCGCACTACTTCGACGACGCGGCCTGCGTACGGGCCTGTGTGCTGGCGGTGGCCCACCCGGGCGACCCCCGGCTCGCCGCCGGCCTTGCCGAGTTCGACGCCCGCTACACACAGGACGGCGACGGTGTGCACGGCGCCCGCGCGATGGCGGCGGCGCTCTCGCTGGCGCTGGTCGGCGAGGAGGTGGATGCCTGCGTCGACGCGGCGCTGGCGGAGCTGCCCGAAGGCACGGAGATCGGCCGCAACACCCGCCACGCGCTGAAGCTCGCGCGGGACGCGGACAGCGCAGACGGCGCGTTCGCACTGGTCCCGCTCCTGGAGCACCAGATCGTCGACCACGTCTACAGCTACGGCATCGCCGCCGCCGAGACGGTCCCGGTCGCACTGGCGCTGGCCACGGCAGCGCACGGCCGGATCGCCGAGGCGGTTCCGGCCGCCGCCTGTCTGTCCCGGGTCGCGGACTCGGCTCCCGCGCTGGCGGGCGCCCTCACCGGTGCGCTGGGCGGCGGCTCGGCGATCCCGCGGGCCTGGCGGGACGCCTGCCGCACCCTCTCCGGCTGCGCCCTTCCCAGGCTCACCGGCACCGACCTCGTGGAACTCGCCGAACTGCTGGAAGCCACACAACGGGTCACCCCAGGAGGATGATTCGCGACATGAAGCCCAAAAACCGAGAACGAGACCAAGAAGGTCAAGAGGGCCAAGACGGCCACGAAGACCAGGAGAGCCACGACGGCCAAGTGGCGGGCCTGGACGAGCGGATCACCGGCGCCCTGGTCGGCGCGGCCGTCGGGGACGCGCTCGGCGGACCCGTCGAGGGCTACACCCCCGAGCAGATCCTCGAACGCCACGCGGGCCGCGTCCACGGCATCGTCGGCCCCTGGAACGGCGACGCCTGGCGCACCGCCCGCCCGATCGCCCCGTACCACAAGGGCGACGGCCACGTCACCGACGACACCTTGATGACGCATGCGCTGGTACGGGTATACGCACAGGTCCGGGACCACCTGGACGCGTACGCGGTCGCCGACCACCTGGTGCCGGACCTGATGACGAACCCGCGCTGGATCCCGGAACTGGAGGCCGAGGCACTCCCCCTGCAACGTGTCTTCCTGGCGGAGAAGTGGCTGGTGGCCCGGCTGCACTACGGCCACATCGACCCCCGCGAGGCAGGCGTCGGCAACATCGTCAACTGCGGGGCGGCGATGTACATGGCCCCGGTCGGCCTGGTCAACGCGGCCAACCCGACGGGCGCGTACGCCGAGGCCCTCGAACTCGCGGGCGCCCACCAGTCCTCGTACGGCCGAGAGGCGGCGGCGGTCTTCGCCGCGGCGGTGGCGGCGGCCTGCACCCCGGACGCGACACCGGACTCGGTGATCGGAACGTGCCTCTCCCTCGCGAAGGACGGCACCCGGGCCGCGATCGAGGCGGTGTGCGAAGTGGCCTCCGGATACACGGACTTCGAGTCGGCGCTGCGGCCACTGCGGGAGGCGGTGACTCCGTACGACACGGTCGGACCGGACTACCGCAACCCGTCCCTGGGCGCCCGTCGGCCCTCCCGGCTCCACACGATCGAGGAACTCCCGGTGGCGCTCGGCATGTTGGTGGTGTCGGGCGGCGACTTCCGGCATGCGGTGCTGGGTTCGGTGAACTACGGCCGCGACTGCGACTCGATCGCCACGATGGCCGGAGCCCTCGCCGGGGCGCTGGGTTCCGAGGTGCCGACCGACTGGTCGAAGACGGTCGCGGAGGCGAGCCGCCTGGACCTGTGGGAACCCGCCCGGACACTGACCGAGGTGACCCGGGAGATCTTCGACCGGGACACGCGTCAACGCCGTTCCCACGAAAGGGCGTTCGCCCGGCTCAGGAGCGCGGGATGCTCCGACTGACCTGGGTCCAGCCGGAGGACCTGATCGGCCACGAACTGCGCCAGGCGGCCCAGGACGGCCGCGAGCCGAGCAGAATCGCCGCCCGCTGGCGGGCGGCGGGCGGATCTCAGGCGCCGCGGTGTGCGGGCGCGTCCCCGGACCGGGCCTCGCGATACCTGCGGCTCCTGGCGGAGGACCTCCTGGACGAACTGGCCGATCTGCCGAGCAAGTTGGCGGACGACGAGCCGACAGACCTGTCGGCGATCAAGGCCGGCTGCCCGGCCTGGCCCGCTCGGCCGGGCGGCACCCCGTCGGCGCCGGGCCCCCGGGCCCACCCCCCGGCGACCGCCCCCCTCCGCCTGGAAGCCGCCTGGCTCGGCAGAGCCGCCGGCTGCCTCCTGGGCAAACCGGTGGAGAAACTCCCCCTCACCGCCATCCGCCAACTCGCCCGGGCCACCGGCAACTGGCCCCTGAACACTTGGTTCACCGCCAGAGGAGTCCCCGAGGAACTGACGAGGGCACACCCCTGGAACCGCCGGTCGGCAGCAACCTCCCTCGCCGAGAACATCGACGGGATGCCCGAGGACGACGACCTCAACTACCCCCTCCTCAACCTGCTCCTGCTCCAACGTCACGGCCCCCGCTTCACCACCGCCGACGTGGCGCGACTCTGGCTGGACGAACTCCCCGCGGGCCGCACCTTCACGGCCGAACGCGTTGCCTACCGAAACCTCCTCTCCGGCCTCGAACCCCCGCTCACCGCCCGCCACCGCAACCCGTTCCGCGAATGGATCGGCGCCCTGATCCGCGCCGACGTCCACGGCTGGACCAACCCCGGCGCCCCGGCCACCGCCGCCGAGCAGGCGTACCGCGACGCCACGCTCACCCACACCGCCAACGGCGTCTACGCGGCGATGTTCACGGCGGCCACCATCGCCGAGGCCGCCACCGGCACCCACGACATCCACGCCTGTCTGCGCACCGGCCTGACCGTCGTCCCGCCACGCTCCCGCCTGGCCCGGGCGATCCACCACGGCATCCAACTGGCCGAAGCCCACCACGACTTCACGACCGTCGTCGACGAACTCCACGCCACCCACGCGGCCACCCACCACTGGGTCCACGCCATCCCCAACACGGCCCTGATCGCCGCCGCCCTCACCCACGCCGACGGCGACTTCACCGGTTCCGTCTGCCGTGCCGTGTCCGGCGGTTGGGACACCGACTCCAACGGCGCGACCGCCGGAAGCATCGCCGGGCTCCTCGCGGGCTCGCCCGCCGCTCTCGGGGACCGCTGGACAAGCCCCCTGAAGAACCGGCTCGCCACCTCCGTCGCGGACTTCAAGGGCACCGGCTTCGACACCCTCGCCCAACTGACCCACTCCCTGACCCACTTGGAGACAGCCCACCCATGACCCATATCGCCGTGCTGGGCAGCACGAACATGGACCTCGTCGCGTACGTCTCCAAGGCCCCGCAGCGCGGGGAGACCGTGACAGGACGGGAGTTCCGTACGATCCCCGGTGGCAAGGGCGCCAACCAGGCCGTCGCCGCGGCCCGCGCGGGCGCCGACGTCTCGATGATCGGCGCGGTGGGCAACGACGGGTACGGCACCCGACTCCGTTCCGTACTGGAGCAGTCGGGCGTCGGCACCGACCATCTCCGCACCGCCGAGGGCGACTCCGGGACCGCGCACATCGTCGTGGACGACGAGGGCGGCAACGCGATCGTCGTCGTCCCCGCCGCCAACGGCACCGTCACCGCTCTCGCCCCCGGCGACGAGAGCCTGATCGCCACCGCCGACGCGCTGCTGCTCCAGCTGGAGATCCCGCTCACGGCGGTCGTCGAGGGCGCCCTGGCCGCTCACCGCCATGGCGTCCGCACGATCCTCACCCCGGCCCCCGTCCAGCAGCTCCCGTCCGAACTCCTCGCCGCCACCGACCTGTTGGTGCCCAACGAGCACGAGGCTGCGGCGCTCACCGGACTGACCGACCCGCACGAAGCGGCCACCGCACTCCTCGACCGGGTGCCGGAGGTCGTCATCACCCTGGGCGCGGCCGGCAGCCTCTACGCGTCCCGGGACCTCACCGAACCCGTCGCCGTCCCCGCGCCGCCCGTCACCGCCGTGGACTCGACCGGCGCCGGAGACACGTTCGTCGGCGCTCTCGCGGTGGCCCTGGCCGAGGGCCGTCCGATGCCGGACGCCCTGGCGTGGGCAGCGGCGGCGGGGGCACTCTCCGTACAACGGCCGGGCGCGTCGGCGTCGATGCCGTTCCGCTCGGAGATCGAGGCCAGGTACGCGTCATGACCACACCGGAGACGAGCACACCCGCATCCGCAGCCGGTGGGACCACAACCGCCGCGGCCCCGCTCACCGGCCTTCGCGTCCTCGACCTGGCCACCCTCTTCGCCGGCCCGCTCGCCGCCACCATGCTCGGCGACTTCGGGGCCGAGGTGATCAAGATCGAGCACCCGGTGAAGCCGGACCCCTCCCGGGGCCACGGCCCGTCCAAGGACGGCATCGGCCTCTGGTGGAAGCTGCTGGGCCGCAACAAACGCACGATGACCCTCGACCTCTCCCGGCCCGGCGGCCGGAGCACGCTCCTCCGGCTCGCCGCCACCGCCGACGTCGTCATCGAGAACTTCCGCCCGGGCACCCTGGAGAAGTGGGACCTGGGCTGGCCGGAGCTGTCCGCCGCCAACCCGCGCCTGGTCCTCGCCCGGGTCACCGCCTTCGGCCAGTTCGGCCCGTACGCGCACCGCCCCGGTTTCGGCACCCTCGCCGAGGCGATGAGCGGTTTCGCCGCGATCACCGGCGAACCGGACGCGCCCCCGACGCTCCCGCCCTTCGGCCTCGCCGACTCGATCGCGGGCCTGGCCACTGCGTACGCGGTCATGACGGCTCTGTCCGCCCGCGACCGCACCGGCGAGGGGCAGGTCGTCGACATGGCGATCATCGAGCCGATCCTCACCGTCCTGGGCCCGCAGCCGCTCTGGTACGACCAGTTGGGCCACGTCCAGCCGCGCACCGGCAACCGCTCGCAGAACAACGCGCCCCGCAACACCTACCGCACGGCCGACGGCACCTGGGTCGCCGTGTCGACCTCGGCCCAGTCGATCGCCGAGCGCGTGATGCGTCTGGTCGGCCGCCCGGAGCTGATCGACGAGCCCTGGTTCGCCACCGGCGCCGACCGCGCCCGCCACGCGGACGTCCTCGACGAGGCGGTCGGCGCGTGGATCGCCCGCCACTCCCACTCCGAGGTCGTCGCGGCCTTCGAGAAGGCGGAGGCGGCGGTGGCCCCGGTCCAGGACGTACGGGAGGTGATGACCGACCCCCAGTACCAGGCCCTCGACACCATCACCACGGTCGAGGACCCCGACCTCGGTCCGATCCGTATGCAGAACGTCCTCTTCCGGCTCTCCGCGACCCCCGGCGCGATCCGCTGGGCAGGCCGCGCGCACGGCGCGGACACCACCGCCGTCCTCACCGAACTGGGCCTCACCGGGCCCGACATCGACGCCCTGCGAACCGAGGGAGCCCTGTGACGGCCATCCCCCTGACCTGGCTGTACGTCCCCGGCGACCGCCCCGAGGTGGTGTCCAAGGCCCTCGCCTCGGGCGCCGACGTGGTCGTCGTCGACCTGGAGGACGCGGTCGCCCCCGACCGCAAGGAGTACGCCCGCGCGGCCACCGCCGAGCGCCTCACCGACCCCCAGCCGGTCCCGGTCCACGTCCGGATCAACGCCCTGGACGGCCCTCGGGCCTCCTGCGACCTCCGGGCCCTCGAAGGCCTCCCCGGCATCTCGGGCCTACGGCTCCCCAAGGTGACGACACCGCAGGAGGTCGTGCGGGTGGCCACCCGCACGAACATGACCACGACCACGACCACGACCACGACCACGACCACCGGGGGCGGGCTCCCGCTCCACGCCCTGCTCGAAACCGCCCTCGGCATCGAACACGCCTTCGCCATCGCGACCGCCCACCCCGCCCTGCACGGCATCGCGCTCGGCGAGGCCGACCTGCGCGCCGATCTGGGGGTACGAGGGGACGCGGGCCTCGACTGGTGCCGCTCCCGGGTCGTCGTGGCCGCACGGGCGGCCGGACTCGCCCCGCCGCCCCAGTCGGTCCACCCGGACACCCGGGACCTCGGCACCCTGGCCGTGTCCTGCGCCCACGGACGCGCCCTGGGCTTCCTGGGCCGGGCGGCCATCCATCCCCGCCAGCTCCCGGTCATCGAACGCGCGTACCTCCCCACCCCGGAGGAGATCGAGGACGCCGAGCGGATCGTCAAGGCGGCGGCGACGGACGAGGGCGCCCAGGCCCTCCCGGACGGCCGCTTCATCGACGCCGCGGTGGTCGCGGCGGCCCGCAGAACCCTGTCCCTGGCCGACCGCGGCCGTCCCTGACCCGCACAACGAACGAGGGCGCCCCGGTCCCCGGGGCGCCCTCGTCGTCGTACGACCGACACTCAGCTCTTCTTGGTCGGCTCAGCTTCCACCTTGGCTTCGGCGTCGTCCTCTGCTTCTGCCTTGCCCTCCGACCCGTCCTCGGCCACGGAGTCGGCCTTGCCGTCGGGGTCGGCATCGGGATCGGTGGCGCTGTCGGCCTTCACCTTCGCCGACTCCGCGTCGCTCCCGTCGTCCTCGGCAGCGTCCTGCGCCGAACCGTCGGGGAGATCCTCACCCGGCTCCACCACTTCCTCCCGGCCCGGCCGCTTCTTCGCCGAGAGCACGAAGTAGACCACCGCGAGGATGAAGACGAAGATCGCGGTCCAGTTGTTCAGCCGCATGCCCAGGATGTGGTGGGCGTCGTCGACGCGCAGGTACTCGATCCAGAAGCGGCCCACACAGTAGGTCGCGACGTACAGCGCGAACGCCCGGCCGTGGCCCAGTGTGAACCGGCGGTCGGCCCAGATGACCAGCAGCGCGACACCGACGCACCACAGCGACTCGTACAGGAACGTCGGGTGGTAGTAGCCCGGGACCCGGCCGTCGGTCGAGGAGGTGATGTGCAGGGCCCAGGGGACGGTGGTCTCCCGCCCGTACAGCTCCTGGTTGAACCAGTTGCCCCATCGACCGCACGCCTGTGCGAGCGCGATACCGGGGGCGAGCGCGTCGGCCCACGCGGGCAGCGGGATACCGCGCCGGCGGCAGCCGATCCACGCACCCAGCGCGCCGACGGCGATCGCGCCCCAGATACCGAGGCCGCCCTCCCAGATCTTGAAGGCGTCCACCCAGTCGCGGCCCTCGCTGAAGTACAGCTCGTAGTCCGTGATCACGTGGTAGAGGCGGCCACCGACCAGGCCGAAGGGCACGGCCCAGACCGCGATGTCGGCCACCGTGCCGGGTCGGCCACCGCGGGCGAGCCAGCGCTTGTTGCCGAGCCAGACCGCGACGAAGACACCGATGATGATGCAGAACGCGTAGCCGCGCAGCGGAATGGGTCCGAGGTGGTACACCCCGTGCGCCGGACTGGGAATGTAGGCGATATTCATAGCAGCCCCGACGCTACCTTGACGGACGCGGCGGATGTGAGCCGCCCCGGGCAACGGCTCCATAACGGGCGGTGCCCCCGGTTCCGCCGACTGCGGTGGACCGGAGGCACTCGGGAGGCCCGCAGGACGCTCAGGTGATGCCCGTGCCCTACGCCTTGTCGGCGGCCTCGACCATCTGCTTCAGCTTCGCCGGGGTCATCGTCTGGTCCTGGTAGATGTTCTTCCCGTTGAGCAGCACGGTCGGCGTGCCACCGAAACCGCCGCTCTGGAAGGCCTGGTTGGACTTCACGACCCAGCTGTTGTGCGTGCCGTCCTCGACACACGTCCGGAACGCGGGGGTGTCGAGCCCGTCGGCCTTCGCCGCCAGCTCGATGAGCCTGCTGTCCTTCGCGAAGGCGTCGTCGGTCTCCTGCGGCTGGTTCTCGTACAGCACGTCGTGGTACGCGGTGAACCTGCCCGCGTCCTGGGCGCAGGCGGCGGCGTTGGCCGCGTGCCGGGAGCCGCTGCCGCCCATGTTGCCGTCGATGATCGTCGCCAGGTGGTAGTCCACCTTCAGCTTGCCCGCGTCCGTCAGCTCATGGATGACCGCGCGGTAGTTGGTCTCGAAGGACTGGCAGGCGGGGCAGCGGAAGTCCTCCCACACCGTGAGCGTCGACTTGGCGCTCTCCTCGCCCACCGGGATCGCGAGGCTGTCCTTGCCCTGCGCGCCCGAGGGCGCCACGACCGGGCCGGCGCTCTCGCTCTTGCTGTCCTTTCCGGCGTTCGCGGCGACGACGCCGATCACCGCCGCGAGTCCCAGCACGCAGACGACACTGGCGCCCACGATCAGCACCCGCCGCCGCTTCTCCGCGGACTTCTGCTTCTCACGCTCGACCGCCAGCCGCTCGCGGGCGGTGCGCTTTCCGTCACGATTCTTCTCGCTCACACCCCGCAGAACGAACCGGGGAGACGCATTGCGTCTCCCCGGCCCCAGGTCCACCCGTTCGGGCGACCTGTACGAAATGTCCCGAGCGGTTACGCGGTTCCGCGCACGCCCTTCGCGAGGTCGGCGGCGAGTTCCCGCACGGCCTCGACACCGGCCGCGTGGTCCGGGGCGTCCAGCATCCGCTTCACGAAGGCCGACCCGACGATCACCCCGTCGGCGAAGCCGGCGACCTCGGCGGCCTGAGCGGCGTTGGAGACCCCCAGCCCGACGCAGACGGGCAGGTCGGTGCCGGCGCCGCGGGTGCGCCGAACCAGGTCCTCCGCCTGCGCGCCGACCGACGCCCGGGTCCCCGTGACGCCCATGAGCGAGGCGGCGTACACGAACCCGCTGCCCGCCGCGGTGATCTCGGCGAGCCGCGCGTCCTTGCTGCTGGGCGCGACGACGAACACGGTAGCGAGCCCGTGCTTCTCGGCGTGCTCCCTCCACAGCGCCGACTCCTGCACCGGCAGGTCGGGCAGGATGCACCCGGCGCCGCCCGCCTCCGCGAGCTCGGCGGTGAACCGCTCGACGCCGTAGCGGTCGATCGGGTTCCAGTACGTCATGACGAGCACCGGCTTCCCGGTGGCCTCGTACGCCTCCCGGACCGTGCGCATCACGTCCGCGATCTTGACGCCGCCGCGCAGGGCGATGTCGTCGGCGGTCTGGATGACAGGTCCGTCGAGCACCGGGTCGCTGTGGGGCAGCCCGACCTCGACCACGTCGGCGCCGCCCTCGAACGCTGCCTTGATGGCGTCGATCCCGCCGTCGACGGTCGGGAACCCGGCGGGGAGGTACGCGATGAGCGCGGAGCGGCCCTCGGCCTTCGCACCGGCGAGGGTGTCGCTCAACAGCTGGATGTTGCCGCTCACTTGGCGTCCCCCTCGATCTCGGCGGCGGCGCTGCCCGCGTTGGCCGCGACGGTGGCGTCGGCCTCGGTGTCGTACAGGTTGAAGTACCGGGCGGCGGTGTCCATGTCCTTGTCGCCGCGCCCGGAGAGGTTGATGACGATCAGCCCGTCCTTGCCGAGCTCCTTGCCGATCTCCAGCGCACCGGCGAGCGCGTGGGCGCTCTCGATGGCCGGGATGATGCCCTCGGTGCGGGACAGCAGGCGCAGCGCCTGCATGGCGGCGTCGTCGGTGACCGCGCGGTACTCGGCGCGGCCGGTGTCCTTGAGGTAGGAGTGCTCGGGTCCGATGCCCGGGTAGTCGAGTCCGGCGGAGATGGAGTAGGGCTCGGTGATCTGCCCCTCCTCGTCCTGGAGGACGTACGACCGCGAGCCGTGCAGGATGCCCGGCTCACCGGCGGTGAGGGTGGCGGCGTGCTCGCCGGTCTCGACACCGTGCCCGGCGGGCTCGCACCCGATGAGCCGGACGCCGGCGTCGGGGATGAAGGCGTGGAAGAGCCCGATGGCGTTGGATCCGCCGCCGACGCAGGCGACGGCGGCGTCGGGCAGCCGCCCGGCCTGCTCCAGGAGCTGCCTCCGGGCCTCGACACCGATCACCCGGTGGAAGTCGCGCACCATGGCCGGGAAGGGGTGCGGCCCGGCCACGGTCCCGAACAGGTAGTGCGTACGGTCGACGTTGGCGACCCAGTCGCGGAACGCCTCGTTGATGGCGTCCTTGAGGGTGCGCGACCCGGACTTCACGGCGACGACCTCTGCGCCGAGCATGCGCATCCGGGCGACGTTGAGGGCCTGGCGCCGGGTGTCGATCTCGCCCATGTAGATGGTGCAGTCGAGCCCGAACAGCGCACAGGCGGTCGCGGTGGCGACCCCGTGCTGACCGGCACCGGTCTCGGCGATGACGCGGGTCTTGCCCATCCTCTTGGTGAGGAGGGCCTGCCCGAGCACGTTGTTGATCTTGTGGGACCCGGTGTGGTTCAGGTCCTCCCGCTTGAGGAAGACCCGGGCGCCACCGGCGTGCTCGGCGAACCGGGGCACCTCGGTGAGGGAACTGGGCCGCCCGGTGTAGTGGACGAGCAGATCGTCGAGCTCACGGGCGAACTCTGGGTCGGACTTCGCCTTGTCGTACTCGACGGCGACCTCGTCCACGGCGGCGACGAGCGCCTCCGGGATGAACTTGCCGCCAAAGGCACCGAAGTACCCGTCGACGTTGGGTACTTGACCCTCAGGATCAGGAATGAAGAACTCACTGGACATACGGCTACCTCGCAGGGGCAAGAAAGCCCCGGGGTCGATCGGACAAGGTCACGTATATGGCGTGCAGCGCGACGAGGGGTTGGCAGCGGGTGCCGTGCAAACACCGCCGCCCAGGACGCGCCCTTCAGGGGCGCGGGGAACTGCGCGACCGGCCACAACGGGCCCACAGCCGAAGAACCACCCCTCGCGAAGCGCTCAGCGCAGGGCGCAGCCCGATCAGACGAGCCGCATCCCTACCGCCAGGCCCCGCAGGGCCATCGCATCCCGTTGACCTGTCCGGGCTCATCCCCGATGACATACCGGACCCGCCGCCCGTGCACACGCCTCGCGGGCGCACGGCAGCCACGTGGACGGCAGCCGCGCGCGAGGCGGGCGTACCGGTCCATCGGTGTCAGGGTGAGTGTCATCGGCGCCAACTCTAGCGGGAGATCAGCCCCGCCCGTGCCGCAGCGCGGGGTGCTCGCCGGCGGCCACCAGGTCCGACACGGCGGACTTGGGGTCACGGCCGGTGACGAGGGACTCGCCGACCAGCACCGCGTCGGCGCCCGCGTTGGCGTAGGCGATCAGATCGTGCGGGCCTCGGATACCGGACTCGGCGATCTTGACGACGCTGTCGGGGATCTCGGGGGCGACCCGCTCGAACGTGGCGCGGTCGACCTCCAGCGTCTTCAGGTTGCGCGCGTTGACACCGATGATCCGGGCCCCCGCGTCGACCGCCCGCTCGACCTCGTCCTCGTCGTGCACCTCGACGAGCGGGGTGAGCCCGATGGACTCGGCGCGCTCGATGAGGGACTCCAGGGCGGACTGGTCGAGGGCGGAGACGATCAGGAGGGCCAGGTCGGCGCCGTACGCCCGCGCCTCCCACAGCTGGTACGACGTGACGATGAAGTCCTTGCGCAGCACCGGGATGTCCACCCGGGCGCGCACCGCCTCCAGGTCCGCCAGCGAGCCGCCGAAGCGGCGCTGTTCGGTGAGGACGGAGATGACGGCCGCGCCGCCCTCCTCGTAGTCGGCCGCGAGGCCGGCCGGGTCGGCGATCGCCGCGAGCGCGCCCTTGGAGGGGCTGGACCGCTTGACCTCGCAGATGACCTTGACGCCGTCGCCGCGCAGTGCGGCGACCCCGTCCTTGGCGGCGGGAGCCTTCGCCGCGCGCTCCTTGAGCTCGTCGAGGCTGACGCGCGCCTGTCGCTCCGCGAGGTCGGCACGGACTCCGTCGATGATCTCGTCGAGCACACTCACGCGAGCGGCCCCCTTCCAGACGGTAGGCGATTGGCTGTTCAAGCCATTCACACCAATTGAAGCTGCACAAACTGTCAAAGTAGGTCACTCCGATGGTATCCGGAGGAGGGCGAGCCCCTCGCATCCGGTTGACACCGGTCCCACTACCTGGACATTCATCATTTGATCAAGGGTGGAGCCAGCCACCGAACGGCAGGTTCCGGACAACCGTGAAGACCAGCAGCAACGCGCCCAGACTCCACAGCTGCACCGGCCTGAGGTCGATCCGCATCGGCCGTCCGCGCGCCGCGCGAACCACCCAGACGGTCCACAGGACGGCGAAGGCCAGGTATCCCGTCACGGCGAGCGCGTTGGCCCCGAGGGCCGTCACCCAGTCGCCGTGCACGAAGGCGTAGGCGCTGCGCAGTCCGCCGCAGCCGGGGCAGTACACGCCGGTCAGCCGCAGGAGCGGGCAGACGGGGTAGTGGCCGGGCTGGTTGGGGTCGACCGTCCCGACGTAGGCGAAGGCCCCGGCGACGGCCGCGAGCACCCCGGCGGGCACGGCAACCCGTCCCGCCACGGTGCCGGCGCCCGGCGGCACGCCCTGTTGAGCCCGCTCGGTGTTCACCCCACGCATTCTGCCCCCTGCGGGGCGTACACGCGCGAGGGGCGGCCCGGCGCTTTCGCCGGACCGCCCCTGCCAGTCCGAAAACCGGTCCCCTACGGGGTTCAGCTCCCGGCACCCGCCGGTTCACGCGTGACCTGGTGGCCCTCACGGCCCCGGGTGGTCGGCTTCTGCTTGCCGAGGCCCATCGCGGCCATGATCCAGCCGACGACACCGCCGAGGACCACGATCACCATGCCGGCCCAGAAGCCGAGCGGCTCGGCCATCACCATGAAGGCGCCCGATACGCAGAAACCGATGATGGTGATGGTGACGCCGGTCCAGGCGGCCAAAGTGTGACCGTGGCTGCTGCCCGCCATGACTTGCTCCTCGTTGCTGAGTTGCTGGTTGCTGAGTTGGTGAATGCAGTACGTGGTGAGCCGGACGCTCGTCGCCCATTGTCACGCACGCGCACGCGTGGGGTATGCCCGGGGTCAACACAGCGAGTCGCTCCGGGGCTGAGCGAGCCCGGCGCAGGCGGCACCGCCCGGCAGGGGCGCGGGGCCGCGCATGTCCGCGGCTCCGCCGCGTGGGCGCGACCGGCCAGGACGGGCCCGCGGACGGCGCACCGCCCTTCCGGCGGAGCGCTACGCCCCCGTGGGGTCCTCGCCCCGGTCGAGGGCCTTCCAGATCTCCTCGGGCCGGTCGGGGTCGGCGGCCCTCGCCCGGGGGCGTGGCCGGGCGGCGCCACCACGCTCGTAACGGCCGGACATGGCGGGCCACAGACGGCCGTAGCGCAGGGCGAGGAGTCCGGCGAGGAGGATCAGCGCGCCGCCGACCGCGGCGGCGTACGGCCAGGCGGTGTGGCTGAGGGTGCTCACGGTGGCGGCGGTGTCGCCGGTGGCCCGGGCGGCCTTCTCGTCGAGCGCGGAGCTGTCGGAGGCGCCGAGGACGGCCGCCGCGACCGTACCGGCGCCGGAGAGCGCGAGCAGGGCGGCGACCAGGAGGCGCCCGGAGCGGCGGACGGCGAAGACGGCGACGAGCGCGGCGAGGCCCACTATGGCGAGGGCCGCGGGCACGCCCGTGACGTCGCTGCCGCTGGCGGTCAGCGGGAAGTCGCCGCCGGCCACCGTCGTGGTGCCCTCGGACCAGCGTTGCCGGGTGGCGAGCAGCGCGACGGCCGCGCCGAGCGCACCGGCCAGCAGGGCGACGGCGAGGCTGAGCCGGCCGGCCCGGCCGGGAAGGGGGGCTTCGGAACGGGGGGAAGGTACGGGTACGGCAGTCACGTACCCCACTATCGCCTGAACCCCGGGCGAAGCGTCACCCGGGGTTCAGTGAGAAGCGCCCCATTCGCGGGGAACGCCCTACTGTCCGAGCCGGTTCGCCGTGTGGACGGCGCGCAGGACCGCCGCCGCCTTGTTGCGGCACTCGTTGTCCTCCGCGACCGGGTCGGAGTCGGCGACGACACCGGCGCCCGCCTGGACGTACGCCGTGCCGTCGCGCAGGAGGGCCGTGCGGATGGCGATGGCGGTGTCGGAGTCGCCCGCGAAGTCGAGGTAGCCGACGGCGCCGCCGTACAACCCCCGCCTGGACGGCTCCAGTTCGTCGATGATCTGCATCGCGCGCGGCTTGGGCGCCCCGGAGAGCGTGCCGGCCGGGAAGCAGGCCGTCAGGACGTCGAAGGCGGTGCGGCCGGACGCCACGCGGCCGGTGACGGTCGAGACGATGTGCATGACGTGCGAGTACCGCTCGACGGACATGAAGTCGACGACCTCGACGGAGCCCGGCTCGCAGACCCGGCCGAGGTCGTTGCGCCCGAGGTCGACGAGCATGAGGTGCTCGGCGCGCTCCTTGGGGTCGGCGAGCAGTTCCTCGGCGAGGGCCTGGTCCTCCTGCGGGGTCGCCCCGCGGTGCCGGGTGCCCGCGATGGGGTGGACCATGGCGCGCCCGTCCTCGACCTTGACGAGGGCCTCGGGGGACGAGCCGACGACGTCGAACCCGTCGAAACGGAACAGGTACATGTACGGGGACGGGTTGGTGGCGCGCAGCACCCGGTAGACGTCGAGCGCGCTTGCCGTGCACGGCGTTTCGAAGCGCTGGGAGGGGACGACCTGGAAGGCTTCCCCGGCCCGGATGCGCTCCTTGATGTCCTCGACGGCCACCTGGTAGTCGGGGCCGCCCCACAGGGCCGTGTACTCGGGGAGTTCGGAGGGCGGGAGCGCCGCGGGCGGCTGGGAGACCGCGCGCGAGAGGTCGGCCTGCATGGCGTCGAGGCGGGCCACGGCGTCCGCGTGGGCCTCGTCGACGCCGGTGTCGAGGTCGTTGTGGTTGATCGCGTTGGCGATCAGCAGGACCGAGCCCTCCCAGTGGTCCATGACGGCCAGGTCGCTGGTGAGCAGCATGGTCAGCTCGGGCAGCTTGAGGTCGTCGCGCTCACCGGGACCGATCTTCTCCAGGCGGCGCACGATGTCGTAGCCGAGGTAGCCGACCATGCCGCCGGTGAAGGGCGGCAGGCCCTCCTGGTGGGGGGTGTGGAGGGTCTCGATGGTGGCGCGCAGGGCGGCGAGCGGGTCACCGGCGGCAGGCACGCCCACGGGCGGGGTGCCGAGCCAGTGGGCCTCGCCGTCGCGGGCCGTGAGGGTGGCGCTGGAGCGGACCCCGACGAAGGAGTAGCGGGACCAGGAGAGACCGTTCTCGGCGGACTCCAGCAGGAAGGTGCCGGGGCGTTCGGCGGCGAGCTTGCGGTAGAGCGCGACCGGGGTGTCGCCGTCGGCGAGGAGCTTGCGGGTGACGGGGATGACGCGCCGGTCGGTGGCCAGCTTGCGGAAGGTCTCGAGGTCCATGGCGGCTGACCTTACTGACCCTGCGGGAGTACACCGGAATCGGCGTCCTCGAACGACACGTCGAGCAGGATGTCCGCGTCGAAGCAGTTCCGCGCGCCGGTGTGGCAGGCGGCGCCCACCTGGTCGACCTTGACGAGCACGGTGTCGGCGTCGCAGTCGAGGGCGACGGACTTCACGTGCTGGACGTGGCCGGAGGTGTCGCCCTTGACCCAGTACTCCTGGCGGCTGCGCGACCAGTAGGTGCAGCGGCCGGTGGTCAGGGTGCGGTGCAGCGCCTCGTCGTCCATCCAGCCGAGCATGAGCACCTCACCGGTGTCGTACTGCTGGGCGACGGCGGGGACGAGCCCGTCGGGGCCGCGCTTGAGACGCGCGGCGATCTCCGGGGCCAGGGGGCTGGGGCCGCCGGTCCTGCTGGGCGGGGGCGTGCTGCTGGTCATGGGGCCATTGTGCCGCGCCCCACTGACACGGCCCGCAGATGTCCATGGAGTGGATAGGGGCGGCGCGGTGGGGGTCCCCCCGGCCTTTGAGGCACTGGGGGAGCCCCGGTGAGGGGTCGTGGCCGGGCGACGGGTGGGCGGACCGTGGGGACAGTCGTACGCTTGCTGGCATGTCTACCTACGCGAAGCGTGAACGACTTCTTCTCGCCGACCTGTTGGAGACCGAGGGCCCCGACGCCCCGACTCTGTGCGAGGGCTGGCAGACCCGTGATCTCGCCGCGCACGTGGTGGTGCGCGAGCGCCGCCCGGACGCCGCCGGCGGACTGCTGATCAAGCAGCTCGGCTCCCGTCTCGACCGGGTGATGGCGGAGTTCGCCGACAAGCCGTACGACGAGCTGATCCAGCTGATCCGCACCGGCCCGCCGCGTTTCTCGCCGTTCTCCCTCAAGCAGGTGGACGAGGCGTCGAACATCGTGGAGTTCTACGTCCACACGGAGGACGTCCGCCGGGCGCGGCCCGACTGGACGCCCCGCGAGCTGGACCCGGTCTTCCAGGACGCCCTGTGGTCCCGGTTGGAGCGCACCGCCCGGCTGACGGGCCGGGGCGCGGCGACGGGCCTGGTGCTGCGCCGCCCGGACGGCCAGACGGCGGTCGCCCACCGCGGCACCCCGGTGGTCACGGTGACCGGCGAACCGTCCGAACTGCTGCTGTTCCTGTACGGCCGCCAGGAGGTCGCCGACGTGGAGCTGGACGGCGACAAGGACGCGATCGCCAAGCTGCACGAGTCGAAGCAGCTGGGGATCTAGGTCGGGGGCGCCCCGCGCCCCCGACAGGGGCGCGGGGAACTGCTCGACCAGCCCCACCGGACCCGCGGCCAAAGAACCGCGTGTCAGCGAACAGGATGCCCGGCCGCGCGCAGCGCCCCCTTCACCTGCCCGATCCGCAGATCCCCGAAGTGGAAGACGGAGGCGGCGAGGACCGCATCCGCGCCCGCCGCGACGGCCGGCGCGAAGTCGGCAAGGCGGCCCGCTCCCCCGCTGGCGATCAGCGGCACGCGCACGTGCTTGCGTACGGCCTCGATCATCTCGATGTCGTAGCCGTCCTTCGTGCCGTCCGCGTCCATCGAGTTGAGCAGGATCTCGCCGGCGCCCAGTTCGGCGGCCTGGTGGGCCCACTCGACCGCGTCGATGCCGGTGCCGCGCCGGCCGCCGTGGGTGGTGACCTCGAAGGAGCCGGACTCGGTGCGGCGGGCGTCCACGGACAGCACCAGCACCTGGCGGCCGAACCGCTCGGCGATCTCGCGGATCAGATCGGGACGCGCGATGGCGGCCGTGTTGACGCCCACCTTGTCGGCACCGGCGCGCAGCAGCTTGTCGACGTCCTCGGCCGCGCGCACCCCGCCGCCCACGGTCAGCGGGATGAACACCTGCTCGGCGGTGCGGCGCACCACGTCGTAGGTGGTCTCGCGGTTGCCGGAGGAGGCGGTGATGTCCAGGAACGTCAGTTCGTCGGCGCCCTCGGTGTCGTACACCTTGGCCATCTCGACGGGGTCGCCCGCGTCGCGCAGGTTCTGGAAGTTGACGCCCTTGACGACACGGCCGTTGTCCACGTCCAGGCAGGGGATGACTCGTACGGCAAGGGTCATGCTGCGGACACCCCTCGGAACGCCTCCACCTCGACCTCGACGACCAGACTGGGGTCCACGAGGCCGGCGACGATGATCATGGATGCGGCGGGCCGGACGGAGTCGAACAGCTCCTTGTGGGCGCGTCCGACGTCGTCCACGTCCCGCGCGTGGGTGATGTACATGCGCGTGCGCACGACGTCGTCGCGGCCGAGCCCCAGCTGCTCCAGCGCCGCGAAGGCGACCTTGAAGGCGTTCACCGCCTGCTCGTAGGGACCGCCGCCGGCGATCTCGCCGTCCACGATCGAGGTGCAGCCGGAGACCAGCACCAGGCCGTTCGGCAGCTCCACCGCGCGGGAGTACCCGAAGGTGTCCTCCCAGGGCGCACCGGTCGTGACACGCCGTACGTCGCTCACTTGGCCACCGCCTCCAAGGCCTCTTCCAGGGTGAACGCCTTCGCGTACAGGGCCTTCCCGACGATGGAGCCCTCGACACCGAGAGGTACCAGCTCGGCGATCGCCCGCAGGTCGTCCAGGGACGAGACGCCGCCGGAGGCCACGACGGGCCGGTCGGTCGCCGCACAGACGTTCCTCAACAGCTCCAGGTTCGGGCCCTGGAGGGTGCCGTCCTTGGCGATGTCGGTCACGACATACCGGGCGCAGCCCTCGGAGTTGAGGCGCTCCAGCGTCTCGTAGAGGTCGCCGCCGTCCCGGGTCCAGCCGCGTCCACGCAGGGTGGTTCCGCGGACGTCCAGACCTACCGCGATCTTGTCGCCGTGCTCGGCGATGACCTTGGCGACCCACTCGGGGGTCTCCAGGGCTGCCG
This sequence comes from Streptomyces sp. NBC_01451, assembly GCF_036227485.1. Taxonomy (NCBI): domain Bacteria; kingdom Bacillati; phylum Actinomycetota; class Actinomycetes; order Kitasatosporales; family Streptomycetaceae; genus Streptomyces; species Streptomyces sp. NBC_01451. The sequence continues at coordinate 7,391,364 of NZ_CP109479.1, read as the reverse complement.
TGCCGAGGTTCACCCGGGTGCAGCCGGTGGCGAGGGCCGCGGCCAGCGTGTCGTCGTCCCTGATGCCGCCGGACAGCTCCACCTTGATGTCCATCGCGCCGGCGACCTCGGCGATCAGCTTGCGGTTGTCACCGGTGCCGAAGGCGGCGTCCAGGTCGACCAGGTGCAGCCACTCGGCGCCGGAGCGCTGCCAGGCGAGGGCGGCCTCCAGGGGGGAGCCGTACGAGGTCTCCGTACCGGACTCGCCGTGCACGAGGCGGACGGCCTGGCCGTCGCGGACGTCGACGGCGGGGAGGAGTTCGAGCTTCGCGGAAGAGAGCGAGGGCATCAGAGGGTTCCGATCCAGTTGTTCAGCAGCTGCGCTCCGGCGTCGCCGGACTTCTCGGGGTGGAACTGGGTGGCCCACAGGGCGCCGTTCTCGACGGCCGCCACGAAGGGCTTGCCGTGCGTCGACCAGGTGACCTTGGGGGCACGCATCAACGGGTTCACGGTCTCCAGGGACCAGTCGTGGACGGCGTACGAGTGGACGAAGTAGAAGCGCGCGTCGGCGTCAAGGCCCGCGAAGAGCTGGGAGTCCGCGGGGGCCTCGACGGTGTTCCAGCCCATGTGGGGCACGATGTCGGCCTGGAGGGGCTCGACGGAGCCGGGCCACTCGTCGAGGCCCTCGGTCTCGACGCCGTGCTCGATACCGCGCGCGAAGAGGATCTGCATGCCCACGCAGATGCCCAGCACGGGACGCCCGCCGGACAGCCGGCGCCCGACGATCCAGTCGCCGCGCGCCTCCTTGAGGCCCCGCATACAGGCGGCGAAGGCGCCGACGCCCGGCACGAGCAGCCCGTCCGCGTTCATGGCCGTGTCGAAGTCACGCGTTATCTCGACGTCGGCACCCGCGCGCGCGAGAGCGCGTTCGGCGGACCGGACGTTCCCGAAGCCGTAGTCGAAGACGACGACCTTCTTGGATGCGTTCGACGCACTCAATTCCATACCTCCAGCCTCATGACGCCGGCGACCAGACACATCGCGGCGCCGATCGAGAGCAGCACGATGAGGCTCATCGGCATCTTCTGCTTGACGAAGGAGTAGATCCCGCCGAGCAGGAAGAGTCCGACGACGATCAGGACGGTGGAGAGGCCGCTCATGGCTTACAGGGCGCCCTTCGTGGAGGGGAGGATGCCCGCCGCGCGCGGGTCACGCTCGGAGGCGTAGCGCAGCGCCCGCGCGAGGGCCTTGAACTGGCACTCCACGATGTGGTGCGCGTTGCGACCGTAGGGCACGTGCACGTGCAGCGCGATCTGGGCCTGGGCGACGAAGGACTCCAGGATGTGCCGGGTCATCGTGGTGTCGTACTCGCCGATCATCGGCGCCATCTTCTCGGGCTCGGTGTGCACGAGGTACGGGCGGCCGGACAGGTCCACCGTCACCTGGGCGAGGGACTCGTCCAGGGGGACCGTGCAGTTGCCGAAGCGGTAGATCCCCACCTTGTCGCCGAGCGCCTGCTTGAAGGCGGCACCGAGGGCGAGGGCGGTGTCCTCGATGGTGTGGTGCGAGTCGATGTGCAGGTCGCCCTCGGTCTTCACCGTCAGGTCGAACAGACCGTGCCGGCCGAGCTGGTCGAGCATGTGGTCGTAGAAGCCGACGCCCGTCGACACCTCGACCTTGCCGGTGCCGTCGAGATCGATCTCGACGAGGACCGACGTCTCCTTGGTGGTGCGCTCCACGCGTCCGACGCGGCTCATGACTCGTCCTGCTCTTTCTTCAGTTCACGTACCGCGTCGAGGAACGCGTCGTTTTCGGCGGGGGTTCCGGCGCTGACCCGCAGCCAACCCGGGACGCCGTTGTCCCTCACCAGGACACCCTGGTCGAGGATCTTCTGCCAGGCCGTGTGGGAGTCCGCGAAGGTGCCGAACTGCACGAAGTTGGCGTCGGACTCGGTGACGTCGAACCCGATGGCGCGCAGTTCGGTGACCAGCCGGTCCCGCTCGGCCTTCAGCTGCTCGACGTAACCGAGCAGTGTGTCGGTGTGCTCCAGGGCGGCCAGGGCGGTCGCCTGTGCCACGGCCGACAGGTGGTAGGGCAGTCGTACGAGCTGTACGGCGTCGACGACGGCCGGGTGCGCGGCGAGATAGCCGAGGCGCAGGCCGGCCGCGCCGAACGCCTTCGACATGGTCCGCGAGACGACGAGATTCGGCCGTCCTTCGATCAGCGGCAGCAGTGAGTCGCCGTGGCTGAACTCGATGTACGCCTCGTCGACCACCACCATGGACGGCCTGGCGGCCTGCGCGGCCTCGTACAGCGCGAGGACGGTCTCGCGCGGGACCGCGTTGCCGGTGGGGTTGTTGGGGGTGGTGATGAACACGACGTCGGGCCGGTGCTCGGCGATGGCCTGCTCGGCCGCCGCGAGATCGATCGTGAAGTCGTCGTTCCGGGGACCGGAGATCCAGCCGGTGCCCGTCCCGCGCGCGATGAGCGCGTGCATGGAGTACGACGGCTCGAAGCCGATCGCCGTACGGCCGGGCCCGCCGAAGGTCTGGAGCAGTTGCTGGATGACCTCGTTGGAGCCGTTGGCGGCCCAGACGTTGGCGAGGCCGACCTCGTGGCCCGAGGTGTCGGTGAGGTACCTGGCGAGCTGCGTGCGCAGCTCCACGGCGTCCCGGTCGGGGTAGCGGTTGAGGTTCCGGGCCGCCTCGCGCACCCGCTCGGCGATCCGCTCGACGAGCGCCTCGGGCAGCGGGTAGGGGTTCTCGTTGGTGTTCAGCCGTACGGGGACGTCGAGCTGGGGCGCGCCGTACGGCGACTTGCCGCGCAGCTCGTCCCGTACGGGGAGATCGTCGATGCCGGTCACTTGCTCTCGGGAACCTTCCAGTCGAACCGTGCCTTGATCGCCGCCCCGTGGGCCGGCAGGTCCTCCGCCTCCGCCAGCGTCACCACGTGGTGCGCCACGTCGGCGAGGGCCTCGCGCGTGTAGTCCACGATGTGGATGCCGCGCAGGAAGGACTGGACGGACAGACCCGAGGAGTGGCAGGCGCAGCCGCCGGTGGGGAGCACGTGGTTGGAGCCGGCCGCGTAGTCGCCCAGTGAGACGGGCGCCCAGGGGCCGACGAAGACCGCGCCCGCGTTCCTGACCCGGTCGGCGACGGCCGCCGCGTCCGCCGTCTGGATCTCCAGGTGCTCGGCGCCGTACGCGTCGGTGACCCGCAGGCCCTCGTCGATGCCGTCGACCAGCACGATCGCGGACTGGCGGCCGGAGAGCGCCGGGACGATCCGGTCCTCGATGTGCTTGGTGGCCGCGACCTGCGGCTCCAGCTCCTTCTCCACCGCGTCCGCGAGCGCCACGGAGTCGGTGACGAGGACGGCGGCGGCCAGCGGGTCGTGCTCGGCCTGGCTGATCAGGTCGGCGGCGACGTGTGCCGGGTCGGCGGTGTCGTCGGCGAGGATCGCGATCTCGGTGGGACCGGCCTCGGTGTCGATGCCGATCTTCCCCGCGAAGTACCGCTTGGCGGCGGCGACCCAGATGTTGCCCGGGCCCATGACCATGTTCGTGGGGGCGCAGGACTCGGTGCCGTACGCGAACATCGCGACGGCGGTCGCGCCACCGGCCGCGTACACCTCGTCGACGCCGAGCAGCGCGCAGGCGGCGAGGATCGTCGGGTGGGGCAGACCGCCGAACTCCGACTGCGCCGGGGAGGCGAGGGCGATCGACTCGACGCCCGCCTCCTGCGCGGGAACCACGTTCATGACCACGGTCGACGGATACACGGACCGCCCGCCGGGCGCGTACAGCCCGACCCGGTCCACGGGCACCCACTTCTCGGTGACCGAGCCGCCGGGCGCGACCTGGGCCGTGCGGGTCGTCCGGCGCTGCTCGCGGTGGACGAGACGGGCGCGGCGGATGGACTCCTCCAGGGCCGCGCGGACGGCCGGGTCGAGCTGTTCCAGCGCGTCGGTGAGGGCCTGCGCGGGCACGCGTACGGATTCCAGCCGGACTCCGTCGAACTTCTCGGCGAAGTCGATCAGCGCCGCGTCGCCCCGATGATGAACGGCCTCGCAGATCGGACGCACCTTCTCCAGGGCGGCCGAGACGTCGAAGTCGGCTCGGGGCAGCAGGTCGCGCAGGGCGGGACCCTCAGGGAGGGCGTCGCCGCGCAGATCGATTCGAGAGATCACGCGGTCAATTCTCTCAGACGGGGGTCGGGCGCCGTCCGCGCGTATCAGTGGCTGATACAGAGCGTTGCGGACCACCGCACGGGAACTTGGAAGATCACCCTCCCGTCCTGAGTTCAGAGGGTTACCGAGCGGGCAGAACGGTTGTACGAAACCCGTCAGTAACACCTGGTGACACGGGGAGGAGTGGGAGAAGGTCGTGACAGAGGGTGCCGGCATCCGCGCGGGGGGCTCGGCGAACACGGGGGAACCACCGGACGATCTGAGCGCCGCCGAGCTCGGCATGTGGCTCGCCTTCCGCAACGGCAGCGTGTACGACCTGAGCAGCGGCGACACAATCGTCGACGACCCGCACGGCGGCCATCCGTGGGGCGCCGAACGCACCGTACGGGCCCGGATCGTGTGCTGGCTGCTCCTGGACGGCCCGCCGGCGCTCGCCGGGCGCGTGGCGTCCCTCAAGCTCACCGGCGTGCAGATCAACGGCACGCTGGATCTGGCGGGCGGCACGATCGTGCCGTACGTGGAGCTGAAGAGCTGCCGGTTCGAGAAGGAGATCCTCCTGCCGGAGGCCCACTTCACGACCGTACGGCTGGTGAACTGTTCGGTGCCCCGGCTGGAGGCGGCCCGGGTGCACACCGAGGGCGATCTGCATCTCCCCCGCTGCCGCTTCCACAACGGCGCCCGGCTCACCGACGCGCAGATCGGTACGGATCTGCTGCTCAACCAGGCCGTCGTCTACCGGGACCGGCGCGGGCGCTCGATCGTCGGGGACGGCATGAGCGTCGGCCAGGACCTCCAGGCCGAGATGCTGGAGTCGCACGGCGAGCTGAGCCTGCGCGGGGCGACGATCGGCGTCTCGCTGAGCCTGCGCGGCAGCCGGCTCGCCAACCCGTACGGGAGGCTCGCGCTCAACGCCCCCCAGCTGACCGTGGGCCGCACCCTGTATCTGACCCCGGCGGGCGTCTGGAACCCCATCCTGACCAGCGGCACGACCCCCGCGCGCGGGACACGCGTCCAGCGCTTCGAGTGCGAGGGCGGCATCCGGCTCGACGACGGCCGGTTCGGCGACGCCGTCGACCTCGAACGCGCCCGCCTCGTCTTCACCGACGACCAGCAGCTGTCGCTGCTCCGGATCCAGACGCCCGAGCTGCGCTTCCTCGGGGAACGGCCGGAGCGCGGCAAGGTGGTGCTGTCGGGCGCCAAGGTCGTCAACCTCGTGGACCGGGCGGACAGCTGGCCGGGACCGGGCAACCTGCACATGGGCGGCTTCGCGTACGAGAACCTCGTACCGCAGGGGCCGTTCCCGCCGGCGGAGCGGCTGGCGTGGGTGGCGGCGGCGACCGCCGAGTACAGCCCGGAGCCGTACGAGCGGCTGGCCACCGTCCTGCGCAACGGCGGCGAGGACGAGGACGCGCGCGAGGTGCTGCTCGCCAAGCAGCGCCGGCGCCGCGAGACCCTGCCGCCGGCGGCGAAACTGTGGGGGTACGTGCAGGACTGGACGGTCGCCTACGGGTACCGGCCCGGCCGGGCGGCCGTATGGATGGCGGTGCTCTGGGCGGCGACGTCGGTGGCGTTCGCGCACGCGAGCCATCCGCCGCTCAAGAGCGGGGAGCACCCGCCGTGGAACCCCTCCCTCTTCGCCCTCGACCTGCTGCTCCCGGTGATCGACCTGGGCCAGGTCGGCTTCTGGCAGCTGCGCGGCGGCTGGCAGTGGCTGGCCGCGGCGATCATCATGCTGGGCTGGGTCCTGGCGACGACGGTGGCGGCGGGAGCGACCCGGCTGCTGCGCAGAAACTGAGCGAGGCTCATTTTTCTTCACCATCCCCTCACGTCGGACCGTACAACTAAAAACAGGGTGCGCGTTTGCTCTGGCGCGACCCCGACCTGCGCCTTTCAATGGTCGACACCATGGCTTCGCTGCGTGCGTTCCTCCGTGCCACCAGGGCGGAACGGAACACTCCGCCGTCTCCACGCCTCGCCGCCGCCGGACTGCCAGCCGACGACGAGGTACTGCTCGACGCGCCCGACGCCCGCCTCGGTCCCGTGCTCGTCGCGGCGGGCCGGGGCGAGTACGGACCGGCGGCCGAACTGCTGGCCGCCACCCGCGCCAGGGCCGAGTGGGAGAACCGCGACCGGTACGTGATCCGGCTGGCCGCGTTCGCGCACTCCCGCGCCGAGTGGTTCACGTCCTGGCGCGCCGACGCCCCGCACGACCCGGACGCGCTGCTCGTCGGCGCCGAACTGGCGGTGACCCGCGCCTGGGCCTCCCCGGCCCGCGCGGAGCTCCTCCAGCAGACCGGCCCGCTGGTCGAGGCCGCCGCCGCGGGCGACCCGCGCGACCCGGTGCCCTGGCGCATCGCCCTGGACCGGGCCCGGGGCAGCGACACGGACCACCGCGAGTTCGAGCGGCTGTGGGGCGAGGCCGTACGCCGCTCACCGCACCACTACGGCTGCCATGTGGCGGCGCTCCAGTACCTGTCCACGAGCCCGTTCCGGTCCCCGGGCGGACGCGGCTCGCACCGTGAGTGCTTCGACTTCGCCGAGCGGGCCGCGCAGGACGCCCTGCCCGGCTCGCTCGTCCAGGCGCTGCCCCTGCATGCCGCCTTCGCCTGTCTGACCGAGAGCGACGGCAGCACGGTGGTGGGCCGGGCCCGTCTGGACGCGGCGGCGGACGCCGGGGTCGCGCTGTCGGCGACGCACCCGGCGGCGGACCCCTGGCCGGCCGAGCTGCGCAACCTGCTGACGTACGTCCTGGTGGGGCTCGACCGCTGGCAGGACGCCCTCCTCCAGCTGCGCCTGACCGGCCCGTACGCCGCCTCCTTCCCCTGGGACCGGTTCTCGGACGACCCCCTCGGCAGGTTCCTCGAAGCACGCGAGGAGGTCCGCCGGAACGCGCCCGCCGCCCGCTGCGCGGCCTGCGCCGGTCATCCACTGAGTGAGCAGGGCGGACGCGCACACTCCGGCGACCATTAGGCTCTCCCGACGTGACCATCGTCCGGCTGCCGCTCTTTCCGCTGAACTCGGTGCTGTTCCCGGGACTCGTCCTCCCGCTGAACATCTTCGAGGAGCGATATCGCGCCATGATGCGCGAACTTCTGAAGACCCCCGAGGACGAACCACGCCGGTTCGCCGTCGTGACGATCCGCGACGGCCACGAGGTGGCGCCCAGCGCACAGGGCCTGCCCGACCAGACGGCGGTGCCCGAACGCGGGCCCACCGCGGGCTTCGGCGACGACCCGGTCAAGGCGTTCCACTCCGTGGGGTGCGTGGCGGACGCGGCGACGATCAGGGAACGCGCGGACGGCACGTACGAGGTACTGGCCACCGGTACGACCCGGGTACGGCTGGTGTCCGTGGAGGCGTCCGGTCCGTTCCTGACGGCTGAGCTGGAGGAGCTGGAGGAATCCGCCGGCGACGGGGCGGGCGCGCTGGCGGAAGGCGTCCTGAGGGCCTTCCACCAGTACCAGAAACGCCTGGCGGGCGCGCGGGAACGCTCCCTGTCGACGGGCGCCGACCTCCCCGACGAACCGTCGGTGGTGTCGTATCTGGTGGCGGCGGCGATGATGCTGGACACCCCGTCGAAGCAGCGCCTGCTCCAGGCCCCGGACACGTCGTCCCGCCTCCGCGAGGAACTGAGGCTCCTGCGCACCGAGACGGCGATCATCCGCGGTCTCCCGTCCCTGCCGGCGTCGGAACTGACGCGCGGCCCGACAAGTCTCAACTGAGGGGGAGCAGGACCCGGGATGGCGAAGAAGAAGCAGCAACAGCCGGGCGGAACTCCGGCGACGGTGGCGCTGACGGCGGCGGGCGTCACGTACACGGTGCACGCGTACGAGCACGACCCCGCGCACCCCTCGTACGGCGAGGAGGCCGCCGAGGCGATGGGGGTGTCGCCGGAGCGCGTCTTCAAGACCCTGGTGGCGGACGTGGACGGGATCCTGACGGTCGCGGTGGTCCCGGTGGCGGGCCGGCTCGACCTGAAGGCGCTGGCGACGGCGGTGTCCGGCAAACGGGCGTCGATGGCGGACCCGACGCTCGCGGAACGCACGACGGGCTACGTCAGGGGCGGTATCTCCCCCCTTGGCCAGCGCAAGAAGCTCCGGACGGTCCTGGACAACTCGGCGGACGCCCACCCCACGATCTGCGTCTCGGCGGGCCGCCGGGGCCTGGAGGTCGAGCTGTCCCCCGCGGACCTCACCAGCCTCACGGAGGCGGTAAGCGCCCGCATCGCCCGCGCTTGATACGCGATCCCCGCCGGCATTTCAGCCCGTCCGGCGCTTGAGGACGAGGCCCGTTCAGGGCCGACAGCGGGGGTCTGGGGGCGCAGCCCCCAGTGGGGGTCCCCCCTCTGGGGGAGGGACGGGTCAGGGCGGCGGGGGCGAGAAACCACACGTCAGGCCGGAGGCACCTGTTCGTAGCCCACCGGCTCCGGATCCCGGGGCCCGAACAGCCCCGTCAACCCGAGATGCACCAGCAGCGCGCCCACGGACCACACCAGCAACGCCCCCTTCGCGCCCAACTTCAACGGCGCCGAGAACGTGACCCCCTTGCCCGCGTCCTTCGCGTGCGCGAGCACATCCTGGGCGGGCCCGAGCCACACGCCCAGCCGCCAGGCCAGCACCGACCCGAGCAGGCCCCCGACCGTCAGCGCGGCCACCAGCGGCACACCCCCGCGCCGCCGCACGAGGAAAGCCCCCAGCGCGCTCAGCGCGCCCAGGGCGAACGCCAGCAGAGTAAACGTTCCGTCGACACCTATCGCCTGTTCGCCCTCGCTGTCCTTGACGTACACGACCCAGCTGTTGTCGACCACGTCCCCGACCAGCGGCACACTCGGCGCCAGCCACCACCACAGCAGCCCGAGGGCCACCCCGCCGAGCGCCAGGACCACCGTGACGACGGCGGCCTCCCGCAGCTCGGTCTTCATCCCCGGGCCGTCCTGCCCGTACGCCGGCGCGAACCCGCTTCCCCCGGACGGGTCCGGCCAGAACTGCCGGGACCGGCCGTCCGGGGCCTGCTGGAGCGAGGGCTGCTGCTGCAGGGGCTGCTGGGACTGCGAGGCCTCGCCGTGTTCGCGCGAGGGCTCTTGGTGCGGCGGCGGAGGAGGAGTCAGCGGTGCGGTCACACCGACATCGTGCCAGGCCCGTCTGTGCGGCGCGTCACCGGACGGCCGCCCGACGGTACGCCCAGGTCGCGACGGCCAGCGAAACCACCCCGACCCCCGCGCACACGGCGAGGTCACCGAAGACGAAGGCCCAGTCAGGGTCCGCCCCGAAGGTCCGGGCGAAGGCCTCCACCCCGTACGTGGACGGCAGCAGGTCCCGCGCGAACCGCACCACCCCGGGCATCCGGTCCGCCGGCAGCACCCCGAGCAGCAGCGCCGCCGACATGCCCAACTGCCCGAGCAGCGTGGCGAGTTCCGGCCGCGGCGCGAGCAGCCCGAACGCGGCGCCGAGCCCGGCGAGCGCGGCCCCCGCGAGCGGGATCACCAGGGCGAGCACCCACAGGTGCGTCAGCGGCAGCCCGTACAGCAGGCACCCGAACACCGCCGTCACTACGGTTCCCGGCACGGTGAAGGAGGCGTACGCGCCCGCCGCTCCCAGCACCACGGCCGCGGGCGGCACCGGCAGCGTGGCGTAGTGATCGAGTCCACCGCTGGCCCGGAGCTGCCCGAAGTACTGGGCGAGCAGATTCAGCGCGACGAAGGCCACGACGAGCACCGAAGCCCCGGCCACCACGGCCCGTGCCTCGCCGCCCCCCTCCACGACACCCCGCATCAGGATCATGATGCCGACGGACTGGAAGGTCGCCACGAACAGCAGCGGAATCCGCGCGACCCGGGCCCGGGACAACTGCGCCCGGTACACCGCGACGAGCGCGGGCCACAGCCGCGCACGCGGTCCGAGCTCGGCCGTCGCGCGCCGCGCGGGCGACTCCTCCATGGCCGGAGCGCTGCCCGGCAGCACCTCGGCGGGTACGACACTCACGTCGAGCTGCTCCTCTTCGTCCCGGTCACGACAGCCGCCCTCTCCCCCACAAGCGCCCGCACACCTACCCGTACGGATCCAAAGCCCCCCGCACTCACGCCAGTCCTGCCTGTCGTACCTGTCATCCCGCTCACGCCTTCACCAGCCCCTGCGCATTCCCCCCGAGCGCCAGGTACACGTCCTCCAGGCTCGGCGTGGCCAGCGTGAAGTCGTCCAGCGCCGTGAAGGCGGCCCCGCCGGTGACGGTGGCGACGGCCGCGCGGGCCTCCTCGGGAGCCAGCCGCAACGTCCACCTGCGCCCCGACTCGACCGCCCGGTCGCGCAGCGCGGCGACCTCGGGGACATGCAGGGGCGCCGCCTCCCGCCAGACCAGATCGACCCGGACCTCGCCCGCGACCTGCTCCTTCAGCCCGGCCGGGGTGTCGCACGCGATCACCCGCCCCCGGTCGAGAACGGCCACCCGGTCGAGGACCGTCTCCGCCTCGATCACGTTGTGCGTCACCAGCAGCACCGTCGTACCGCGCTCGGCGCGCCGCCGGTCGACCGCCGACCACACCGCCCGCCGCGCCACCGGATCCATCCCGGTCGTCGGCTCGTCGAGGACGAGCAGCGGGCGTTCCCCGACGAGTGCGGTGGCGAAGCACGCGAGCCGCCGTTGCCCGCCGGACAGCTTGCGGATGGGCCGGGCGGCCAGCGCCGTGAGGCCCAGTTCCTCCAGGACGGCGTCCCGTTCCGCGCGCGCCTGCCGTACCTCCAGGCCGCGCAGTCGAGCGGTGGTCTCGACGGCGAGCGAGACGGTCAGGTCGTCGAGGGCGCTGGACTCCTGGCCGAGGTAGGCGAGGATGCGCGCGGCCCGCTCCGGGTGGCGTACGACGTCGTGGCCCAGGATCTCGACGCTGCCCCGGTCGGGGCGCATCAGGCCGGTGATCTGCCGGACGAGGGTGGACTTGCCGGCGCCGTTCGGCCCGAGCAGCCCGAAGATCTCGCCGCGCCGGACGTCCAGGTCCACGGCGTCGGTGGCCTGGACCTCGGGGGTGCCGGGGGCGCCGCGTCGGCCGCGTACGGCCCGATACGTCTTGGTGAGATCGCGCACCGCGCACACGACGTCGTCACCGTGTCGGGCTGCGTGTGCCGTGCGCGTACTCACGAAGGCGAGAGTACGGGGTGCCCGACTCCGCCTGAAATCCAACCCCCGCCCCGCCCTTTCCCCGAGGGGGCCGCTCACTCCCCCGCGGGCGCGTGCTCCGCGGCCGTACGGACGTCGATCTCGCGCCAGAAACCGGCCCTGATCGCATACCGGTCGTGCTCGTCGATCTGGTCGTCCTTGTGGGCGAGCAGGCCGAAGCGGGCGGCGTAGCGCAGCAGCTCGCCGTCGATGCGGTGCGGGATGCGGGGGTACATCGTGGACAGTTTCTGCACCTGGGCGGGTTCCGGGAGGCGCTCCATCCAGCGGCGGGAGAACACCTGTCCGACCTCGTACGGATCACCGCCGACCGTGGTGATGTCCTCCTCGCGGTCCGCCCAGCGCTGCTCGGCCGAGGTGAGCTGGGCGAGCGTCGGCATGGCGGCGATCTCGGGGGGTTCGGCGGCCACGCCCGGCCGGTCGACCCAGCCCTTGTCGGAGGACCAGCGCAGGGTCGCGTTGGCGGGATGCTGGGCCGGCTGGGCGCCGGGGGCCCGCAGTGCGGCCAGGTCCTTGGGGGTCGGTACGCCCTTGGCGGTGGGTACGCGCTCCTGCTCGCCGTTCTGCTCGGCGGGCGCCGCCGAGTGCTCCTGCTGCTCGCCGCCGTCCCGCTCGGCCGCCGGCGCGTGCGCCGACTCGGGCAGCGGCGCGGACAGGATCGCGGCGATCTCGGGCCGGGGCACGGGCTGCGGCGCGCAGACCCCGCCGGGTTCCTTGGCCCGTACGGCCTTGGTGATCCACGCGCGGTCGAGGACGCGCCGTTCGTCGGCCTCGGCGACCAGGTCCTCGGACTGGTTGTAGTCGCCGTCGGCCGCCTGCACGGCCCACAGGTGCACGGCGACCCCGTGCTCCTTGGCCGCCATCATGCCCGGCAGCAGATCGCCGTCGCCGGTGACGAGGACGATGTCGGAGCAGGCGCGGTTGCGGGCCAGTTCGGTCAGCTCGGCGTGCATGGCGGCGTCGACGCCCTTCTGGGCCCACCGTCCGTCGCTGCGGGTCAGGGCACCGAGCCGGACGGTGACCCGGGGCATCACACGGAGTCTGCGGTGCTCGGGCTGGGGCACCCGGTCGGGGGCGCCGTCGAACCAGTAGATGCGCAGCAGTGGGCGTTCGGTGTCCGATTCGGCGCGTTCGCGCAGGCCCTGGATGAGGGCGGGGTGGTCGACGGTGATGCGGGACCGCGAGGGCTCTCCGGCGAGAAGACTCGCTGCGGCCCCCAGCAGATACCCGGCGTCCACCAGGACGATGCAGCGGTCCACGCGATCCACCCTCTTTCCGGGAGGTTTGCTTCGGGCTTGCTTCGAGTCTGCCCGACCGCGCGGGGGTTAACGGCCCGAACTCGATCTTCGGCGTGGCGTTCCCCGAGTCGGCCGGGGGTCCCACCGCACGTCTCGACCCTATTACGCACGGCGTTGAGCGCGGCATTACGCACGGTAATTCTCCGACATGCGCGCTTTGTCGGGTCATGTGAATCTGATTCCGGTCTCTGGCCCCCGGATCCCCCTCAGGAGGAAGATCATCATGGCCAAGAACAAGAAGCAGAGCCGCCCGCACGAACAGGCGTCGCAGGCCGAGCGCGGTACCGAGCAGGCGAAGTCCTCCTCGATGGAGTCGCAGGCCGAGCAGCGCGCCACCCAGGTGACCCCCGGCGACATGGCGCGCAAGGGCCGGCAGAAGCGCTTCGGCCACAACTGACCCGCCGCCGAGCCACCATCGGGCCGTCACCGGCTGAGGCAGCCGACCGAACAGCGGGCTGTTGAAGCCCGGGCACAGTGAGGGGCGCACCCGGAACCGGGTGCGCCCCTCACTCGTGTCGGTGGTCAGCCGGCCAGGCAGGACGGTCCGAGGAGCACCTTCAGGTCGCCGAAGAGTGCCGGGTCGGGCTTCACCCGGTGCCGGTCGAGCCGCAGCACGGTGGTCTTGCTCGGTCCCTGGAGCCGGATGCGGACCTCGCTCTCACCCTTGTGGTGGCTGAGGATCTCGCCGAGCCTGCTGATCATCGGCGGGGTGACCTTCAGCGCGGGGATGGTGAGGATCACGGGCGCGTTGGTGCCGGCGTTGGACAGGTCGGGGACCTGGAGTTCCATCGCGACCAGGCGGGGCACGTCCTCGCGCTTGTCGAGGCGTCCCTTGACGAAGACGACGGCGTCCTCGACGAGTTGGGTCGACACCAGCTGGTAGGTCGCCGGGAAGAACATGCACTCGATGGAACCGGCGAGGTCCTCGACGGTGGCGATGGCCCAGGCGTTGCCCTGCTTGGTCATCTTGCGCTGGAGGCCCGAGATGATGCCGCCGATGGTGACGACCGCGCCGTCCGCGTGCTCACCTCCGGTGAGCTGGGAGATGCCCGCGTCGGCCTTGTCGGACAGGACGTGCTCCAGGCCGAAGAGCGGGTGGTCGGAGACGTACAGGCCGAGCATCTCCCGCTCCTGGGCGAGCAGATAGGCCTTGTCCCACTCGTCGGTGGTGAACTCGACGTCGAGACCGAAGCCGGGCTCGCTGGTCTCCGCCTCGCCCATGCCGCCGAAGAGGTCGAACTGGCCCTCGGCCTCTTTCCGCTTCACCGCGACCACGTTGTCGATCATCGGCTCGAAGTGCGCGGTGAGGCCCTTACGGGTGTGTCCCATGCTGTCGAACGCGCCGGCCTTGATCAGCGACTCCGTGGTCCGCTTGTTGCAGACGACGGCCTCGACCTTGTCGAGGTAGTCGGGGAAGGAGCCGTACTTCCCCTTGGCGTTGCGGGACTTGATGATCGACTCGACGACGTTCGTACCGACGTTGCGCACGGCGGAGAGGCCGAAGAGGATCACGTCGTCGCCCTGCGCGGCGAAGTTGGACATCGACTCGTTGACGTTGGGCGGGAGCACCTTGATGCCCATGCGCCGGCACTCGTTCAGATAGATCGCGGACTTGTCCTTGTCGTCCTTGACCGAGGTGAGCAGACCCGCCATGTACTCGGCCGGGTAGTTGGCCTTCAGATAGGCGGTCCAGTACGAGACCAGTCCGTACGCGGCCGAGTGGGCCTTGTTGAAGGCGTAACCGGCGAAGGGGACCAGGACGTCCCACAGGCCCTGGATCGCCTCGTCGCTGTAGCCGTTCTTCTTGGCGCCGGCCTGGAAGATGGTGAAGTTCTTGGCCAGTTCGTCGGGCTTCTTCTTGCCCATCACGCGGCGCAGGATGTCGGCCTCGCCGAGTGAGTACCCGGCGATGATCTGGGCGGCCTTCTGCACCTGCTCCTGGTAGACGATCAGGCCGTAGGTGACCGCGAGGACCTCTTCGAGGGGCTCTTCGAGCTCCTTGTGGATCGGGGTGATCTCCTGGAGCTTGTTCTTGCGGAGCGCGTAGTTGGTGTGCGAGTCCATGCCCATCGGGCCGGGACGGTAGAGCGCCGAGACGGCGGAGATGTCCTCGAAGTTGTCGGGCTTCATCAGACGCAGCAGGGAGCGCATGGGTCCGCCGTCGAACTGGAAGACGCCGAGGGTGTCACCGCGCTGGAGCAGTTCGAAGGTCTTCGGGTCGTCGAGCGGCAGGGCCAGCAGGTCGAGGTCGACGCCCTTGTTGGCCTTCACCATCTTGACGGCGTCGTCCATGATGGTCAGGTTGCGCAGGCCCAGGAAGTCCATCTTCAGCAGGCCGAGCGACTCGCACTGCGGGTAGTCCCACTGTGTGATGGTCACGCCGTCGGTGTGCCGCACCCAGATCGGGGCGTGGTCGACGATGGGCTCGCTGGACATGATGACGCCGGCCGCGTGCACACCCATCTGCCGGACCAGGCCCTCGACGCCCTTGGCGGTGTCGATGACCTTCTTGACGTCGGGCTCGTTCTCGTACATCGCCCGGATCTCGCCGGCCTCGCTGTAACGCGGGTGCGAGGGGTCGGTGATGCCGTTGAGGTCGATGCCCTTGCCGAGGACGTCGGCGGGCATCGCCTTGGTGAGCCGGTCGCCCATCGCGTACGGATAGCCCAGCACGCGCGCGGAGTCCTTGATGGCGTTCTTCGCCTTGATCTTGCCGTACGTGCCGATCATGGCGACCTTGTCGGCGCCGTACTTCTCGGTCACGTACCGGATCACCTCGACGCGCCGACGTTCGTCGAAGTCGATGTCGACGTCGGGCATGGAGACACGCTCGGGGTTGAGGAACCGCTCGAAGATCAGACCGTGCGGGATCGGGTCGAGGTCGGTGATGCCCATGGCGTAGGCGACGATCGAACCGGCCGCGGAACCACGGCCGGGGCCGACCGCGATGCCCTGCTTCTTGGCCCACATGATGAAGTCGGCGACGACGAGGAAGTACCCCGGGAACCCCATCTGGATGATGACGTCCATCTCGTACTCCGCCTGCTTCTGGCGGTCGTCGGGGACACCGCCGGGGAAGCGGCGGTTCATGCCGCGCCGGACCTCCTCCTGGAACCAGGTGATCTCGGTGAAGCCGTCCGGGATCTCGAACTTCGGCATGAGGTTCTTGGCCTCGAACATGCCCGAGGTGTCGATCTGTTCGGCCACCAGGAGGGTGTTGGCGCAGCCCTCCTGCCAGGCGTCCGAGGAGTCGATGGCGTACATCTCGTCCGTGGACTTCAGGTAGTAACCGGTGCCGTCGAAGCGGAAGCGGTCGGGGTCGGAGAGGTTCTTGCCGGTCTGGATGCACAGCAGCGCGTCGTGCGCGACCGACTCGTGCGCGTACGTGTAGTGCGAGTCGTTGGTGACCAGGGGCGGGATGCCGAGCTTCCTGCCGATCTCCAGAAGGCCGTCACGGACCCGGTGTTCGATCTCGATGCCGTGGTCCATCAGCTCCAGGAAGTACCGGTCCTTGCCGAAGATGTCCTGGTACTCGGAGGCCGCCTGGAGCGCCTCCTTCTCCTGCCCGAGGCGCAGCCGTGTCTGGAGCTCGCCGGACGGACAGCCGGTGGAGGCGATGAGCCCCTCGGACCACTGGGAGATGGTCTCCTTGTCCATGCGCGGCCACTTCTGCAGCCAGCCCTCCGCGTACGCGTCCGAGGACAGCCGGAAGAGGTTGTGCAGGCCCGTCGCGTTGGCCGCCCAGATCGTCTTGTGGGTGTAACCGCCGGAACCGGACACGTCGTCGCGCTTCTGGTGCGGCTGGCCCCACTGGATCTTCCGCTTGTTGCGCCGCGACTCGGGCGCCACATACGCCTCGATGCCGATGATCGGCGTGACGCCGGCCTTCTTGGCGGTGTGGAAGAAGTCGTACGCGCCATGCAGGTTGCCGTGGTCGGACATGGCGATGTGGGTCATGCCCATCTCGTTGCACGCCTCGAACATGTCCTTGAGCCGCGCGGCACCGTCCAGCAGCGAGTACTGGGTGTGGACGTGCAGGTGCGTGAACGGCGGCTTTGACACGGCGTGGCCTCCATGGGGCAGTGCAGTGGCGCGAAGCGCCTCGTTGAGGGGTGGTGGTCGGGCGACGGGCGGGCACTCGGCGACAGGCTGCGGGCAGTCTGGGGGGACAGCGACGAAGTCTAAGCCTCGGCACTGACAGCGGGAGGCGTCTCCCCCGTACCTTCGTGGGCGGGTCGTGGGCACTCCGGCATACCCTCGGACGTTGGAGGGACGACGGAGTCATTCGTCTCCCCGGTCGGCCCGTCCGGCCCCATTCGTCTTGCATCACCTGCACCAGGAGGCACCAAGCGATGTCGGTTCCGCAGCTCAGCGCCGAGCACCGCGGCGAGGAGATCCTCACCGTCTTCGACACCGCGTTCGGCGAGCTCCTGGCCGCCGATCCGGCCGCGTTCCGCGTGAAGTTCCGCAAGATGGCGGCCTCCGCGTTCGCGTTCTACCGGGGTACGGCGTGCCTCTTCTACCACGACCTGGAGGCGGAGCGGCGGGGCGGACCCTACCTGGACGACCGCACCGCGCGCGTGTGGATCCACGGCGACCTGCACGCGGAGAACTTCGGCACGTACATGGACGCCGAGGGCCGGCTGATCTTCAACGTCAACGACTTCGACGAGGCGTACGTCGGGCCCTTCACCTGGGACCTGAAGCGCCTCGCCGCCTCCCTGGCCCTCATCGGGTACTCGAAGGCACTCTCCGACGAGCAGATCACCGACCTCGTGCGGACGTACGCGGGCGCGTACCGCGAGCGCATCCGTGCCCTCGCGACCGGCGCGAAGAGCGACGAGGTGCCGCCGTTCACCCTGGACACCGCCCAGGGTCCGCTGCTGGACGCGCTGCGCGACGCGCGCTCGCTGACCCGGTTCGGGCTGCTCGACTCGATGACGGAGATCCGCGACTTCGAGCGCCGCTTCGCGCCCGGCGGCGGCTCCATCGAGTTGGACGCGGCAACCCGCTACAAGGTCCTGGCCGCCTTCGACGGCTATCTGGAGACGCTCCCGGAGTCGTCCCTGACCCGCCCCGACTCGTACCGGGTGAAGGACGTCGTCGGCCGTCGCGGCATCGGTATCGGCTCGGCCGGGCTGCCCTCGTACAACATCCTGCTGGAGGGCGCCACGGACGCCCTGGAGAACGATGTGGTGATCTACATCAAGCAGGCCCAGACCCCGGCCGTCTCCCGGCACATCACCGACCCGGCGATCCGCGGCTACTTCCAGCACGAGGGCCACCGCACGGTCATCTCGCAGCGCGCCCTCCAGGACCACGCCGACCCGTGGCTGGGCTGGACCGAGCTGGACGGCCGCGGTCAGCTGGTCGCCGAGGTGTCGCCGTACGCCGTGGACCTGGACTGGGGCGACATCGACGACCCGGAGGAGATCGCGGCCGTCGTCGCCGACCTGGGCCGGGCGACGGCCACGATGCACGCGGCGGCGGACGACCAGTCCGGCGAGTCCCTGGTGCCCTTCTCCACCGAGCGGGCCATCGACGCGGTGATCGCGGCCGACGAGACGGGCTTCGCGGACCTTCTGGTGGACTTCGCCCACGAGTACGGCGCACGCGCACGTGCCGACCACCAGACCTTCGTGGACCTGTTCCGCAACGGCCGGATCCCGGGCCTCTAGCCGGCCGCACGACACACCCGTGGACACCTCTTCCGACAGTGCAGAGGCTCACAGGGACCTTTTAGGGACCTCTTACAGGAGTCCGTGACACACTCACCTCCGCTATGGACATATCCGGGACCCACCTCAGAGCCGTACGCGCGGCACTGTTCACGGCACTCGTCGTGACGCTCAGCAGCGCGTCGCACGTGCTGCTGTCCAGGGTCCCGCTGCCCATGGGGACGGTGGCCGTGATCGCCGCCGCCGTCTTCGTCGTCGCGTACGCCCTGGCCGGCCGCGAGCGCGGCTTCGGCCGGATCGCGGCCCTGCTGATCCCGCTGGAGCTGGCCGCCGACACGGTCTTCACCACCGGCCAGACGGTCTGTTACGGCCGGGCGGGCGGTCCGGTCGCCGGGCCGCTGCGCTCGGTCGGCTTCGACGTGCTGTGCGCCGGCGACGGCGTGGGCACCCCGCTGGCCCGGGTGGCGGGCTCCGACACCGACCGGGTGGCGGCGCTGCTCGCCCACGCCGGCCCGTCGACCGCCTGGCTGCTGCTGGGCGCGCATGTCGGCGTGGGGCTGCTGGCCGCCGCCTGGCTGCGCCGGGGCGAGCGGGCCCTGGCCCAGCTGCTGGACGCGCTCACCACCTCCACCTTCCGCCCGCTGCTGCTGGCCGCCGCCGCGGTGACGGTCCGGTCCGCCCCGGCGGTACGCCGCATGCCGCGGCCGGCTCAGCGCGTCACCGCCCTCCGCGCGCGCCTGCTCGTGCACTCCCTGGGACGACGAGGACCGCCTCGCCCGAGCCCGCTCGCCTTCGCCTGAGCGACAGCAACGAGCACCGAGCACCGGCAAGCCCCTATTCGTTTCCGCGTACGCCGCCCATGCCGCGTACGCGTTCCCCAGGGAGATCACCAGCATGAGCAAGCGGAACAGCCAGGCGTCCAAGAGCGCGGCCCGTGAACGTCTGCGCCAGGAGCGCGAGCGCCAGGCCAAGCGCGACAAGGTGAAGCGGCAGGTCATCGTGGCCGGCGCGGTGGTCGCCGTCCTCGCGATAGCCGGCGGTATCGGGTACGCGGTCGTGCAGAACAACAAGCCGGGCTACTGGGACACGGCGAAGGACGCGAAGGTCGTCGCGCCGGCCAACACCACGGGCACCAACGGCACGACCGTGATCCTCGGCAAGAGCACCGCCAAGAAGACCCTCAAGCTGTACGAGGACCCGCGCTGCCCGATCTGCGCCCAGTTCGAGGAGACGGTCGGCCCGACGCTGAAGGCGGACTTCGACGCGGGCAAGTTCAAGATCCAGTACATCGGCGGAACGTTCCTCGACGGTGACACCGACGACAACGGGAAGATCGCGATCGGCTCCCGCGGCGAGGGCTCCAAGAACGCGATGAGCGCCATGGGCGCCGCGCTGAACGTGAGCCCGGAGGCGTTCCTGGAGTACAAGACCGCGCTCTACTCGACGAAGTACCACCCCGAGGAGACGGACGACAAGTTCAAGAGCGACGACTACCTGATCAAGGTGGCGAACACGGTCAGCGCGCTCAAGAACAACACGAAGTTCCAGACCGCCGTCAAGGACGGCACGTACGACGCCTGGGCGCTGGCGATGTCCCAGACGTTCAACACCAACAAGGACGGCGTCAACGGCACTCCGAGCCTGGTGATGGACGGCAAGAAGCTCACGGCCCCGAACAGCGAGAACGCGCCCATGACGGTCGCCGACTTCACCACGGCGATCACGGCGGCGCTGAAGGCCTGAGCAGCGGGTTCCGGGGCGTTCGGAGCGCCCGTCGTACGGTCCGCCGCTCAGCCCCGGTGGACGATCAGCCGAAGAGCGGGCGAACTTTTGTCGTTCGCCCGCTCTGTCGGCCTACTGATCAGTAATCTCAGCGCCCGTGACGAGTCGAAGCTCTTCCTCCGAGTCCACGGGCGCCCGGGTCAACTCCCCCGCCCCACGCCGTCGTACGGTGGTCAAGGCCGCCGCCGCCACCGCCGTACTGGCCGGTCCGCTGGCCGCCGCGCTGCCCGCCCGTGCCGCTGCCGAGGTCCCCGCGTTCCTGCACGGGGTGGCCTCCGGCGATCCGCTGCCCGACGGCGTCCTGCTGTGGACGCGCGTGACACCCACCGCCGAGGCGATACCCGGCTCCGGGCTCGGCCCGGACACCGAGGTGAGCTGGACCGTCGCCCTCGACAAGGCGTTCACGAACGTCGTGTCCAAGGGCTCGACCACCGCGACGGCCGCCGCCGACCACACCGTCAAGGCGGACATCCGCGGCCTCGCGCCCGCCACGGACTACTGGTTCCGCTTCTCGGCGGGCGGCACGGACTCCCCGGCCGCCCGCACCCGTACCGCGCCCGCCGCGGACGCCGCGGTGACGGGTCTGCGCTTCGGCGTGGTCTCCTGCGCCAACTGGGAGGCCGGCTACTTCTCCTCGTACCGCCATCTCGCGGCCCGCGGCGACCTGGACGCCTGGCTGCACCTCGGCGACTACATCTACGAGTACGGCACCGGCACGTACGGCACCCGTGGCACCGTCGTACGCCCGCACTCCCCCGCGCACGAGATCCTCACGCTCGCCGACTACCGCGTACGGCACGGGCGTTACAAGACGGACGCCGACCTCCAGGCCCTGCACGCGGCTGCCCCCGTCGTCGCGATCTGGGACGACCACGAGTTCGCCAACGACACCTGGTCGGGCGGCGCCGAGAACCACACCGAGGGCACGGAGGGCACCTGGTCGGCCCGGCAGTCCGCCGCGAAACAGGCCTACTTCGAGTGGATGCCGGTCCGCCCGGCGATCGCGGGCACCACCTACCGGCGCCTGCGCTTCGGCAAGCTCGCCGACCTCTCCCTCCTCGATCTGCGCTCCTTCCGCTCCCAGCAGGTGTCCACGGGCAGCGGTACGGTCGACGACCCGGCGCGCACGATCACCGGCCGGGCCCAACTGGACTGGCTGAAGGCGGGGTTGAAGGCCTCCGACACCACCTGGCGGCTGGTCGGGAACTCGGTGATGATCTCACCGTTCGTCATCGGCTCCCTCACCGCCGATCTCCTGAAGCCGCTCGCCGAACTGCTCGGCCTGCCCAAGGAGGGTCTCGCCCTCAACACCGACCAGTGGGACGGCTACACGGACGACCGGCGTGAACTCCTCGCCCACCTGCGCTCCAACGCGATCCGCAACACGGTCTTCCTGACCGGCGACATCCACATGGCCTGGGCCAACGACGTGCCCGTGGACGCCGGCACCTACCCGCTGTCACCCTCGGCCGCCACGGAGTTCGTCGTCACGTCGGTCACCTCCGACAACCTCGACGACATCCTCAAGGTCCCCGAGGGCACCGTCACCGCGCTCGCCGCGCCGATCATCCAGGCGGCCAACCGGCACGTCCACTGGGTCGACACCGACCGCCACGGCTACGGCGTCCTCGACATCACCGCGGACCGCGCGCAGATGGACTACTACGTGCTGTCCGACCGCACGAAGGCGAACGCGACGTCGACCTGGTGGCGCTCCTACCGCACGCGCAGCGGCACGCAGAAGGTGGAACGGACGTACGGCCCGGTGTAGCCGGCGGAAGGCCGGTCGCGGCCGGTCTCCCGAAGAGCCGGCCCTACAGGCTGTCGAGGAAGCCGAGCGCCACCCGCCAGGTGGCCTCGGCCGCCTCCTCGTCGTAGTCCGGCAGGTCGGGGTCGGTGTAGAGGTGACCGGCCCCGGCGTACCGGTAGATCTCCACGTCGGCGCCCGCCCTGCCCATCTGGAGATACCAGGAGCCCAGCCAGTCGTCGGTCTCGAACGCGTCCGGCTCGGCCACGTGCAGCTGGACCGGCAGCTCGTCCACCGACGCGGTCTCGGCGATGTCCGACGTGCCGTGCAGCAGCAACAGCCCGCGCGCCTTGGCGTCGCCGAGCGCGAGCGTCTGCGCGGTCGCGGCACCGAACGAGAACCCCGCGTACACCAGCCCCCGCCCGGAGTAGGGCGCGGCGGCCAGGATCGCCCGTCTGAGCAGTTCGTCCTTGCCTGTGGCGTCCTTGAAGGCCATGCCCTCCTCGACGGTCCCGAAGGTGTGCCCGTCGAAGAGGTCGGGGGTCCACACCTCGTGTCCGGCCGCCCGCAGCCGGTCCGCCGCGGCGCGTACGGCGGGGCGAAGCCCGTAGGTCGAGTGAAAGAGCATGACGTTCATGTGGACATCGTGCCAGGGACCACTGACAGAGAAGCCCCCGCATGTTCAGGACCGCCCCTGACCGGTTACGTTCTCCGGCATGGAGAACGTACTGCGCCCGCTGATCGTCCTCGGTGGCTCGGTCGTGCTCACGCTGCTCATCGGCTGGGCCACGGACCGCCTGCTGCGCAAGGCGGACGAACGGCAGACCGAGACTCCGCTGTGGGGACTGCTGCGCCGGGGCCGTGTGCCCTACCACCTCGTGCTGTGCGCGGCGCTGCTCAGAGGGTCCTATCACGAGGCAGACCTGCTCAGGGAGCACCAGGTCGCCGTCGGCCGGGCCCTGACGCTGGTGCTGATCGGCTCGACGGCCTGGCTGATCGTCCGTATCGCGGCGGCGGTCGTGGACACCTCGTACGCCCGTTACGCCCGCGTCCACCCCGACCCGGCCCGGGTCCGCCGGGTCCGCACCCAGGTGTCGCTGATCACGCGGGTCGTCGCGGCGGTCGTGGGAGTCGTGGCGGTGGCGGCGATGCTTCTCACGTTCCCGGCGATGCGCGCGGCCGGCGCCTCCCTGCTGGCGTCGGCCGGGATTCTGGGCATCGTCGCGGGTGTGGCGGCCCAGTCGACGCTGAGCAACATGTTCGCGGGGTTCCAGATCGCCTTCGGCGACATGGTGCGGCTGGGCGACACGGTCGTGGTGGACGGCGAGTGGGGCACGGTCGACGAGATCACGCTGACGTTCCTGAGCGTGCGCACCTGGGACGAGCGCCGCATCACGATGCCGGTGTCCTACTTCACCTCGAAGCCCTTCGAGAACTGGTCGCGGGGCGGGGCCCAGATGACCGGCATCGTCTTCTGGCACCTCGACCACAGCGCGCCCATGGACGCGATGCGCGAGAAACTCCGCGACCTCCTGCGCGAGTGCCCGGCCTGGGACGGCCGCGCCTGCGACCTGTCCGTCACGGACGCCACCCCGAGCACCATGGAGGTACGCGCCCTGGTGACGGCGAAGGACGCCGACGACGTCTGGAAGGTCCGGGTGCACGTCCGCGAGGGCATGATCCGCTGGCTGGCCGGGCAGCACCCGTACGCCCTCCCCCGGGTCAACACGGCGGACGCGTCCCTGCCCCCGGGCACCGAGGCGGCGACCCGCCAGGCCCGAAGGGCACACGAAACCCCACGGGTGGCCGGCCGAGGCTGACACCACCCTGGGACGGAAGGCCGCCACCGAAGCGCACCCCCGCAGGAGAGGCCCACTTCCCGACGGACTCGAAACAGGCGACGGGCGGTGCGCGGACGGGAGAAAGAACCAATGAGCCTGAAGAACTAAAGAGAGCGCCGCATCCCACGATGCGCGATGCCCGCCTCGTGGAACTCGTCCCCGTACCCGGCGTACCCGAGCCGCTCGTAGAACCCCAGCGCGGAGGTCTGCGCATGCAGGTCCACCGCGGTGAGCCCCAGCTCCCGGGCCGCCGCCTCGATACCCCGCACGAGCGCGACCCCGACCCCGAGCCCTCGCGCCTCCTTCCGCACCGCGAGCCGCCCGAGCGACCCCACGGACGGATCGCCCCCGGTCCGGCCGGCCGCGGCCTCCCCGTACAGCAACCGCCCCGTGCCGAGCGCCACCCCGTCCTCCCGGACGGCCACCACGTGCAGCGCGCCCGCGTCGAACTCGTCGTACTCCAGGTCCTCCGGCACCCGCTGCTCCGCGACGAAGACCTCCTTGCGCACCGCGAAACAGGCCTCGCGGTCGGCGGGATCCTCGGCGACACGCACGACGTACGGCGGCAGGGTCATGCGTACGTCTCCTCGCGCACCCGCTCCAGGGCGTTGGCCAGGTCGTCGGGGTAGTCGCTCTCGAACTCGACCCAGGTCCCGTCCCCGGGGTGCTCGAAGCCGAGGCGTACGGCGTGCAGCCACTGGCGGGTCAGGCCGAGCCGCTTGGCGAGCGTCGGGTCGGCCCCGTACGTCAGGTCGCCTACGCAGGGATGCCGGTGGGCGGCCATGTGGACGCGGATCTGGTGGGTGCGGCCGGTTTCCAGCTTCACGTCGAGCAGGGAGGCCGCGCGGAACGCCTCGATGAGGTCGTAGTGCGTGACGGACGGCTTGCCCTCTGCCGTGACCGCCCACTTGTAGTCGTGGTTGGGATGCCGGCCGATGGGCGCGTCGATCGTGCCGCTCATCGGGTCGGGGTGGCCCTGGACCAGCGTGTGGTAGCGCTTGTCGACCGTGCGCTCCTTGAACTGGCGCTTGAGCGACGTGTAGGCGCGCTCCGACTTGGCGACCGCCATCAGGCCGGACGTGCCGACGTCGAGCCGGTGCACGATGCCCTGGCGCTCGGCGGCACCGGAGGTGGAGATGCGGTATCCGGCGGCGGCGAGCCCACCGATGACGGTCGTCCCGGTCCAGCCGGGCGACGGGTGCGCGGCCACGCCGACCGGCTTGACGATCACGACGATGTCGTCGTCGTCGTGCACGATCACCATGCCCTCGACGGGCTCGGCCACCACCTGCACGGGCGCGGGTGCCTGCGGCATCTCCACTTCGAGCCAGGCACCGCCGTGCACCCGCTCGGACTTCCCGACCACCGACCCGTCGACCATGACCTTCCCCGCGGCGGCGAGCTCGGCGGCCTTGGTACGGGAGAAGCCGAACATGCGGGAGATGGCGGCGTCGACACGCTCGCCCTCCAGGCCGTCGGGCACGGGCAGGTTTCGGATCTCGGGAACGGTGCTCACCCGTCGAGTATGCCGGACGGGTCGGACACTCTCGTACGGGAGTATGGGGCCCTCAGTCCTTGTGGACGGTCCCGTCCGGGTCGAGCCCCCTGAAGGAGAGCAGGACGATCAGGACGCCGCCGCAGACGATCGCCGAGTCGGCCAGGTTGAAGACCGCGAAGTGCTTGGGTGCGATGAAGTCGACGACCGCGCCCTCGAAGACACCAGGCGAGCGGAAGATCCGGTCGGTCAGATTGCCCAGCGCGCCGCCGAGCAGCAGGCCGAGCGCGATCGCCCAGGGCACGCTGTAGAGCTTGCGGGCCAGGCGGGCGATCACGACGATCACGGCCGCGGCGATGACCGTGAAGATCACCGTGAAGGCCTCACCCATGCCGAAGGCGGCGCCCGCGTTGCGGATCGCCTCGAACTTCAGCCAGTCCCCGATGATCTCGATCGGCGCGTGGTGCTCCAGCTTGGCGACCACGATCATCTTGCTGGCGAGGTCCAGCACGTACGCCAGTGCGGCGACCGTGAACAGCACGAGGATCCGGCGCCTGCCCCGGGGCCGCTCGTCCGGGGTTTCCGGCTCGGCTCCCGCCGCGTCTGGGATGTCCGGCGTACCGATGATGCGCTCCGCCTCTGCCACGTGAGTCCCTCAACCTAGGTTCCTGACTGAGGACGAGAGTACGACACGCCTCCTGGCACACAGGAGCGCAGGAGGCACCCGGCGGGAATCGGCGGCCCGGTCAGTAGCGCCGCTCCTGCTTCTGCTTGCATTCGACGCACAGCGTCGCGCGCGGGAAGGCCTGCATACGCGCCTTGCCGATCGCGTTGCCGCAGTTCTCGCACAGGCCGTACGTGCCCGCCTCCAGCCGTTGCAGGGCCCGCTCGTCCTGGAGGAGCATCTCGCGCGCGTTGGCCGCCAGCGCCATCTCCCCCTCGCGCGTGATGTTCTTGGTGCCGGTGTCCGCCTGGTCGTCGCCCGCGCCGTCCCCGGAGTCCCGCATCAGACCCACGAGCGACTGCTCGGAGGCCGCGAGCTCGGCGCGCAGCCGCTGGACCTCGGACTGCAGCTCGGCCCGGGCCTCCGCGACCTCCTCCGGGGTCCATGGATCCTCACCGGGGCGTACGGCGAGTCCGCCCGGCTCCACCGCCGCGACGATCCGCGCCTTGGGTACCGCGCCGGGCTTCTTGGCCGTCGTGGTCGTACCCGGAGTCTTCTTCGCAACCACCGTCGTGGCTCCCGTCGTCTTCGCGGCCTCGGCCGCGCCCGCCTTGTTGGCAGTGCTCTTCCTGGCCGTGCTCTTCGTGGAGGTGCGTTTACCGGTACCGCTCCCGGCCGCGGTGCCCCTGGGAGCGGCAGCCCTC
The DNA here is from genome assembly GCF_036227485.1 of Streptomyces sp. NBC_01451. NCBI lineage: Bacteria > Bacillati > Actinomycetota > Actinomycetes > Kitasatosporales > Streptomycetaceae > Streptomyces > Streptomyces sp. NBC_01451. The sequence goes on along the minus strand of NZ_CP109479.1, from coordinate 7,364,827 downwards.
TTCTCGACGGCTGTCTTCGCGGCGACCGTCTTCACAGCGGTTGTCTTCGCGGCGGCTGTCTTCGCGACGGCCCTCTTGGCCACCGTCCTCTTGGCCACCGATGTACTCGCCACCGCTTTCGTCGCCGCCGTCCCGGTAGCCGCCGCCTTCTTCGCGGCGCCCTTCTTGAGAGCGCTCTTCTTCGCGTCCGTGCCCTTGCCACTGCCGGAGGCTTCCGCGGCCGTGGGTCGCGTGGATCTGCCGGTCACCGGCTGATGCTCGGCGGTCTTTTTCGCCACCATGGCCGCGGCCCCTTCACATATCGTGATCTTGCTCGCGAATCGTGCTGGGACGATAAATCGACTTCAGTCCCGCGGCAACGGGGAACGCCACCCGATTCGCCCACCCCGCCGGTCCTGCCGGGCAAGCCTGCAAGCGTTGTGCCCAGCTCCCCGCCGGGTAATCCGCCGAGCCGCGCGTCCCGGAATCCGGACACCCGACCCTGGCCATTCGGGTGGCTCGGAAAACCGGTCGGCCGCTGTCCGTGGGGCGCCGTACACTGGCCGGAGCGAGAAGCGTGGATGGGGACGAGTAGCGGCGTACGCAGCCCAGAGCGACCCGGGGACGGTGGAAGCCCGGGGGCGAGCGCGACGCGAAGATCACCCCGGAGCCGCCGGAAGAAAGCCGCAGCGAGGCGAGCAGCACAGCCAAGGCCAGTAGACCCGGTATCGCGACCCCAATGAGGGGGCTCGGCGGTGTGCGACACGCACCGGGGAGCCAAGGAGGGTGGTACCGCGGGAGTACGCCGTACACGGCGTCCGGAGAATTCCGGCTCTCGTCCCTCCGACGGAAGGCAGAAAGTCCGCCGGAGGAAGCTCGCTGATGACAACGCCGACGTACCGCCAGGTGCCCGCCCAGGTCGACCTGCCCGCCCTTGAGCACGCCGTGCTCGACTTCTGGCGCGAGCAGAAGATCTTCGCCAAGACCCTTGAGCAGTCCGAGGGGCGCCCCGAATGGGTGTTCTACGAGGGCCCGCCCACCGCGAACGGCATGCCGGGTGCCCACCACATCGAGGCCCGCGTCTTCAAGGACGTGTTCCCGCGCTTCCGCACCATGCGGGGCTACCACGTGGCCCGCAAGGCCGGCTGGGACTGCCACGGCCTCCCGGTGGAGCTGGCGGTCGAGAAGGAGCTCGGCTTCTCCGGCAAGCAGGACATCGAGGCGTACGGCATCGCCGAGTTCAACGACAAGTGCCGCGAGTCGGTGACCCGTCACACGGACGCCTTCGAGGCGCTCACGACCCGCATGGGGTACTGGACCGACCTCCAGGATCCCTACCGCACGATGGACCCCGAGTACATCGAGTCGGTCTGGTGGTCGCTGAAGGAGATCTTCACCAAGGGCCTGCTCACCCAGGACCACCGCGTCGCCCCCTGGTGCCCCCGCTGCGGCACGGGCCTGTCGGACCACGAGCTGGCCCAGGGCTACGAGACGGTCGTCGACCCCTCCGTGTACGTCCGTTTCCCGCTCACCTCCGGTCCGCTGGCCGGCGAGGCCGCCCTCGTCGTCTGGACGACGACGCCCTGGACGCTGGTCTCCAACACGGCGGTCGCCGCCCACCCCGACGTCACCTACGTGGTGGCGACCGACGGCGAGGAGAAGCTCGTCGTGGCCGAGCCGCTGCTCACCAAGGCCCTCGGCGAGGGGTGGCAGTCCACCGGCCAGACCTTCACCGGCGCCGAGATGGAGCGCTGGTCCTATCAACGTCCGTTCGAGCTCGTCGAGTTCCCGGCGGACGTCCCCACCCACTACGTGGTGAACGCGGACTACGTGACGACCGAGGACGGTACGGGTCTGGTCCACCAGTCCCCCGCCTTCGGTGAGGAAGACCTCAAGGTGTGCCGCGCGTACGGCCTGCCGGTCGTGAACCCGGTCCGCCCGGACGGCACCTTCGAGGAGGACGTCCCGCTCGTGGGCGGTGTCTTCTTCAAGAAGGCGGACGAAAAGCTCACCGAGGACCTTCAGCAGCGCGGCCTCCTCTTCAAGCACATCCCGTACGAGCACAGCTACCCGCACTGCTGGCGCTGCCACACCGCGCTCCTCTACTACGCGCAGCCGTCCTGGTACATCCGCACGACGGCCGTCAAGGACCGCCTCCTCCAGGAGAACGAGAAGACCAACTGGTACCCGGAGACGGTCAAGAACGGCCGCTTCGGCGACTGGCTGAACAACAACATCGACTGGGCGCTCTCCCGCAGCCGCTACTGGGGCACCCCGCTCCCGATCTGGCGCTGCGAGGAGGACCACCTCACGGTCGTCGGCTCCCGCGCGGAGCTGACCCAGCTCACGGGCACCGACCAGTCGGAGCTGGACCCGCACCGCCCCTTCATCGACGCGGTCACCTTCGCCTGCCCCCAGGGCGACTGCGGAAAGACGGCCACGCGCGTGCCGGAGGTCATCGACGCCTGGTACGACTCGGGTTCGATGCCGTTCGCGCAGTGGGGCTACCCGTACAAGAACAAGGAACTGTTCGAGTCGCGCTACCCGGCGCAGTTCATCAGCGAGGCCATCGACCAGACGCGCGGCTGGTTCTACACGCTGATGGCGGTCGGCACCCTCGTCTTCGACAAGTCGTCCTACGAGAACGTGGTCTGCCTCGGCCACATCCTCGCCGAGGACGGCCGCAAGATGTCCAAGCACCTGGGCAACACCCTGGACCCGATCCCCCTGATGGACCGGCACGGCGCGGACGCGGTGCGCTGGTTCATGGCGGCCGGCGGTTCCCCGTGGGCGGCCCGTCGCGTCGGCCACGGCACCATCCAGGAGGTCGTCCGCAAGACGCTCCTCACGTACTGGAACACGGTCGCCTTCCAGGCCCTGTACGCGCGTACGTCGAACTGGGCCCCGTCCGCGGCGGACCCGGCCCCGGCCGACCGCCCGGTCCTGGACCGCTGGCTCCTGTCCGAACTGCACGCGCTCACCGACCAGGTGACGCAGGCCCTGGAGGCCTACGACACCCAGCGCGCCGGCAAGCTCCTGTCGGCGTTCGTCGACGACCTGTCCAACTGGTACGTACGCCGGTCCCGGCGCCGCTTCTGGCAGGGCGACAAGGCCGCGCTGCGCACCCTGCACGAGGTCGTCGAGACGGTCACGAAGCTGATGGCCCCGCTGACCCCGTTCATCACCGAACGGGTCTGGCAGGACCTGGTGGTGCCGGTGACCCCGGGCAGCCCCGAATCCGTCCACCTGACCTCCTGGCCCGAGGCGGACCTGTCCGCGATCGACCCGGAGCTGTCGAAGCAGATGGTGCTCGTACGGCGGCTGGTCGAGCTGGGCCGTGCCACGCGCGCGGAGTCCGGGGTGAAGACGCGTCAGCCGCTGTCCCGCGCGCTGGTCGCGGCGGCCGGTTTCGACACCCTCGACCGCGAACTGCACGCGCAGATCACGGAGGAGCTGAACGTCAGCTCCCTGGCGTCCCTCTCCGAGGTGGGCGGCTCCCTGGTCGACACCACCGCCAAGGCCAACTTCCGGGCCCTGGGCAAGCGGTTCGGCAAGCGCGTCCAGGACGTCGCGAAGGCCGTCGCGAACACCGACGCGGCAGCCCTGTCCCTCGCCCTGCGCGCGGGCACGGCGTCGGTCGAGGTCGACGGCGAGACGGTCGCCCTCGCCCCGGACGAGGTCATCATCACGGAGACCCCGCGCGAGGGCTGGTCGGTGGCGTCCGACTCGGGCGCGACGGTCGCCCTCGACCTGGAGATCACGGAGGAGCTGCGTCAGGCGGGCCTCGCCCGTGACGCGATCCGGCTGATCCAGGAGGCCCGTAAGAACAGCGGCCTCGACGTGGCCGACCGCATCGCGCTGCGCTGGACGTCCACGGACCCGGCGGTCACCGCGGCCCTGACCGAGCACTCGGGCCTGATCGCCGACGAGGTCCTGGCGACGGACTTCGCCCAGGGCGAGGCGGACGACACCTACGGGGACCCGTTTACGGACGAGGGCCTGTCGCTGACGTTCCGCCTGCGCAAGGCGTAACGGCACACACAGCAGGACGTACAAAGGCCCGGTTCCACCGACCGACTCGGCGGAACCGGGCCTTCGTGCGCCACGGCACGAACGTCACGGCACGGAAGTGGGCAACGCAAAAGGGCGGGGCCCCGGAAGAAAATCCGGGGCCCCGCACTGAACGCCGACGACGCCTAAGGCGTACTAAAGGCCGTCAGTTGTCGTCCTCGTCGATCAGGAAGCCGCGCATCGGTGAGGGAGCCTGACCCATCGGAGACGGGCCCTGCGGCCGGACCGGAGCCATGGGCTGGGTCATGGCCGGGGACATCTGCTGCTGGCCGCCGTAGGACGGACCGGCCGGGCCGGGACCACCCATGCCCTGGCCGCCCATGCCCTGGTTGCCGCCGTACGACGGGGCACCGGCACCGGCCGGAGCCATCGAGGGCGCCGGGGACGGCGGCAGGGAGGCCGTGGCCGGAGTGCGCGGCGGGGCCAGCGAGTCGTCGGCCTGGGTCTCCAGCTGACGCAGCTGCGACTCCAGGTAGGACTTCAGGCGGGTGCGGTACTCGCGCTCGAAGCCGCGCAGATCCTCGACCTTGCGCTCCAGCGTGGCGCGAGCGGACTCCAGGGAGCCCATCGCGACGCGGTGCTTCTCCTGGGCGTCCCGCTCAAGAGCGTCGGCCTTGGCGCGGGCATCGCGCTCCAGACCCTCGGCGCGGCTGCGTGCCTCGCCGACGATCTTGTTGGCCTCGGACCGGGCCTCGGCGATCGCCTGGTCGGCGGTCTGCTGGGCCAGCGAGAGAACACGCGCGGCGCTGTCGCCACCGGGACCCTGACCGGGGCCGCCCATCATCTGCGGGGGACCGCCCATCGGGCCGCCCATCTGCTGCATCTGACCCTGCATCTGCTGACCGGGCATCTGCTGCATCTGGCCGGGCATACCGCCCTGGCCCATCTGTCCCTGCATCGGGCCCTGGCCCATGGGGCCCTGACCCATCTGTCCCTGCATCGGGCCCTGACCCATGGGGCCCTGACCCATCGGGCCGGGACCCTGCGGGCCACCCTGGCCACCGGGGCCGGGGGGCAACTGCGGCGCACCGCTGGGCAGCTGGGGCGGGCCGCCCATGGGGCCGCCCATCTGCTGCTGCGGCGGGCCCGATATGCCGGCGGGCACCGGGCCGCCGGGGCCTCGCATGCCCTGCGGCATGCCTTGCTGGGGCATGCCCTGTTGCTGCATACCCTGTTGTTGCATGCCCTGCTGCTGGTCCTGTTCCGGAGGCTTGCGCATGCCCTGCTGCTGCTGGTTCTGGGCAGCGGCACGCGTGGCAGCGGCCAGCTTGGCGCGCAGGTCCTCGTTCTCGCGGAGCAGGCGGGTCAGTTCGGCTTCAACCTCGTCGAGGAAGGCGTCGACCTCGTCCTCGTCATAGCCTTCTCGGAGGCGGACGGTCGTGAACTGCTTGTTCCGCACATCCTCGGGGGTCAATGGCATCTCTTCACCTCAACGTAGTCGTCGGCATTCGGCAAGACCGTATCGTTCACACCAACACCGACCTGACGACGGTGATCAGGATGTACACGATGATCATCAGTACGAAGAAGGACAGGTCGAGCGCCACGCCCCCGAGACGCAACGGCGGGATGACCCGCCGCAGAAGCTTGAGCGGTGGATCAGTGACAGTGTAGGTGGCCTCCAGAATGACCACCATCGCCTTGCCGGGCTGCCATGAGCGGGCGAACTGGAAGACGTAGTCCATGACCAACCGGAAGATCAGCACGATGAGGAAGCACATCAGCGCGATGTAGAGAACCTGTCCAACCACGCTCATGATCCGCGCTTCCCTCTCCCCATGTTTCCGTGCTGTCGGTACTGCTGTTGGTGTGCCCTGTTACTGCTGTTTCCGGTCGTGCGTCTCAGCTCTGGTTGAAGAACCCGCCCTCTGCGATGCGGGCCTTGTCCTCCGCCGTGACATCGACGTTAGCAGGCGACAACAGGAACACCTTCTGCGTCACCCGCTCGATGCTGCCGTGAAGACCAAACACCAAACCGGCCGCAAAGTCGACAAGTCGCTTCGCATCTGTGTCATCCATCTCAGTGAGATTCATGATCACAGGCGTGCCCTCACGGAAGTGTTCCCCGATGGTACGGGCCTCGTTGTAGGTCCGGGGGTGGAGCGTGGTGATCCGGTAAGGCTCTCGTTCCGACACGACCTTGGGCATGATCACCGGTGCGTTCTTCTCCAGGCTTTGACGTTCTTGTGTGATGGACGCCACGGGCGCGATCCGCGCCGGACGCCCGGATTCCGCGCCCAGCGAAGCGGAGTGCGACACCGGATCCCGCGGAGCGGACGGCTGCACCACTCGTACCGATTCGTCCCTTTGGGACTGATGAGACTGGTGGGACTGGTGCGAACCGTGCGGCTGATGCGAGGGCTCACGCCGCCGCAGGTCGCGCTCGGGTTCCGGGTCGAGTTCGGGCTCGAAGTCGTCATCGGGGTCGAATCCCCGGCCGTCGTACCCATCGTCCTCCACGAGGCCGAGGTAGACCGCCATCTTGCGCATCGCGCCGGCCATGCTCTGAGTCCTCCGCTCTGTGGTGGATCGACTGACGAGTGCCAAGTGCCCGCGATCCACGAGGTCGTTATTGTCGCCTCTCAGCGGCAATGACCATATTTTCTGCTGTGGTCCGACTTCCTGGCGACGTTACCCGAGCCTGGGACGGACTCCGAGTACCGCACTGCCGACGCGCACATGTGTCGCCCCGGCCGCCACGGCCTTTTCGAGGTCCGCACTCATCCCTGCGGACACCATGTTCGCAGCCGGATGCGTGCGGCGCATAGCAGTCGACAAATCCATCAGCCGCTCGAACGCCACAAGTTCACGTCCGGCGTACGGTCCGGTCAGCGGTGCGACGGTCATCAGCCCGTCGAGTCTGAGCCCCTCGGCCCCGGCGACCAGGTCGGCCAACTCCCCGATCCCGCCCGGCCCCACGCCTCCGCGCTCCCCCCGCTCGCTCTCCCCCGCGTCCAGCGCGACCTGGATCAGACAGCCCACCTCGCGCCCGGCCCGCACGGCCTCCCTGGACAGTCCGGAGACCAGCCGGTCACGGTCGACGGACTGCACGACACCTGCGTAACCGACCACGGAACGTACCTTGTTGGTCTGCAACTGGCCCACAAAGTGCCAGGTGAGCGACAGATCGGCGCACGCCGCAGCCTTGGGCGCCGCGTCCTGGTCCCGGTTCTCGGCCACATGACGCACACCGAGCTCCCACAGGATCCGCACATCGCTCGCGGGGTAGGTCTTGGTGACGACGATCAGCGTCACCTCCCCGCGCTTGCGGCCAGCCGCCGAGCAGGCCGTCGCGATACGCTCCTCGACCACCGCCAGATTTGCGGCGATCTCTCCCTTACGGTCCGTCATGTCCTATCAGTCCAGCCAGACATAGCCTGCGAGCCGCCCGGTGGTCCGGTCACGGCGATACGAGAAATGGTCGGCGGACTCCCGCGTGCACACCGGCGACCGCTGCCGGTCACGCACCCCGAGCCGCTCCAACTGGGCGTGCACTCCCGCGACCACGTCGACCGCCGGGGTGCCCCAGCCGGTCTCGGCGTGAGCGGCGGGTTCGACGGCGGCGACGTCGGCGCGCATCTCCTCCGGCACCTCGTAGCACCGGCCGCAGACCGCGGGGCCGGTGCGGGCGACGATCCTGGCAGGGTCGGCGCCGAGCGACTCCATGGCGTCCACGGCGGCGGGGACGATCCCGGCGACCATACCGGGCCTGCCCGCGTGGGCCGCGGCGACCACCCCGGCGACCGGGTCGGCCAGCAGGACCGGGACGCAGTCGGCGGTGAGGACGGCGAGGGCGAGCCCGCGGGTCGCGGTGACCAGGCCGTCCACGGGCGGGACGAGCCGGGTGGGCCGGGTGCTCGACGGACCGTCGACCACGGCGACATCGTTGCCGTGCACCTGGTTCATCCAGACCACCCGGTCCGGGTCGAGACCCAGGGACTTGGCGGCCAGTTCACGGTTCGTGCGGACGGCCTCCGGTTCGTCGCCGACCGCTCCACCGAGGTTGAGCTCCTCGTACGGAACGGCGCTCACCCCGCCCCACCGGTCGGTGAAGGCGAAGTGCGCGCCGCTCTCGTCGCTCGTTGCGGAGCGTTGTCCTATCACTTCAGGAAGTCCGGCACGTCCAGTTCCTCGGCCGTGCTGTCCGAGTAGGACCGGGACGGCGGAACCGGCGGGGACACCGGGAGCTCGCCGACCGGCTCCGGGGCGGGCGCCGGGGCCTCCCTCGGCGTGACGCTGCCGAGCGACCCGAAGGACGGACGGCTCTCGCTGGGCCGTACCGGCGCGGGTTCGTCCCGCTTGGCGCCGGCCGAGCCGAGGATGTTGTCGCGCTTCGGCGGAGGCTGGCCCCCGTCGAAGCCGGCCGCGATGACCGTGACCCGGACCTCGTCACCGAGGGCGTCGTCGATGACGGCACCGAAGATGATGTTGGCCTCGGGGTGCGCGGCCTCGCTGACCAGCTGGGCGGCCTCGTTGATCTCGAACAGGCCGAGGTCGGAGCCACCGGAGATGGAGAGCAGGACGCCCCGGGCGCCGTCGATGGAGGCTTCGAGGAGGGGCGAGGAGATCGCCATCTCCGCCGCCGCCACCGCGCGGTCGTCGCCGCGGGCCGAGCCGATGCCCATGAGGGCCGAACCCGCCTCGGACATCACGGACTTGACGTCCGCGAAGTCGAGGTTGATCAGACCGGGGGTGGTGATCAGGTCGGTGATGCCCTGGACACCGGAGAGCAGGACCTGGTCCGCCGACTTGAAGGCGTCGAGGACCGAGACCTGGCGGTCCGAGATGGACAGCAGCCGGTCGTTGGGGATGACGATGAGGGTGTCGACCTCTTCGCGGAGTTCCGCGATGCCGTCCTCGGCCTGGTTGGCGCGGCGCCGCCCTTCGAAGGTGAAGGGGCGGGTGACCACGCCGATGGTGAGGGCGCCGAGGTTGCGGGCGATGTTGGCGACGACGGGCGCGCCGCCGGTGCCGGTGCCGCCTCCCTCGCCGGCTGTCACGAAGACCATGTCGGCCCCCTTGAGGACCTCCTCGATCTCCTCGCGGTGGTCCTCTGCCGCCTTGCGGCCGACGGCCGGGTTGGCGCCGGCGCCGAGTCCGCGGGTGAGTTCGCGGCCGACGTCGAGCTTGACGTCGGCGTCGCTCATCAACAGCGCCTGAGCATCGGTGTTGATGGCGATGAACTCGACGCCCTTCAGACCGACCTCGATCATCCGGTTGATGGCATTGACACCACCGCCGCCGACACCGATGACTTTGATGACTGCGAGGTAGTTCTGCGGTGCTGCCACGTCGAAGGCCTCTCGCCTCGAGTTACGTGTCGCCGTCCGCGATTGCGGCGAACGGACAACTCATGCCGAAGTGGGACGGTCCGAACGCCGACCCGAACCCTAACGTTGAAGTTTAGGGTTACCAGTGTGTCTGTTCCTTGGACTCTTCCGAACAGGACACTAAGTCGACAAGTGGCGCACGTTCAACGAACACGCCGAACCTCCCGTTTTTCTTTTCACCCTATGTGATCAGCCATAGCGATGCCCAACCAGGGTGGTGGCCTGCGCGAACAGGCGTCAACTCCCTGATGACGCAGGGGCGGTGGGCACGCTGACGTCGAAGTGCCGGGCACCCGGAGCCGCTTTCATGAGAGCGGTGAGCGCCCGGGCTTTCGCGCCACCCTTCTCGCCGCTCCCCCACGCGACGGTCCGGCCGTCGCCCAACTCCAGCGAGACGGAGTCGTACGAGCCCACCTTGACGGTCCGGACGGCGCGCGCGACGGCGGCCGGCAGGTCGCCCGCCACCCGCACCGCCTCGCGCACCAGCCGGTCGCTGCCGAACCGGCGCAGACTGGCGGTCTGCGAACCGGTCCGGGACAGCGTCAATTCCAATGCGGGTACACCTTTGGGGGCATCTGAAACCGTCGCGAATCGCGCGCCTTTCGCGTCCACTTCGACATACTTGCCCCCATTACCGGTGCTTTCGACAATCAGAACCGGGGTGCGTTCGACCACTTTCAGCCCGATTCCGTGCGGCCAGGACCGAGTGACCTCAACCGAGTCAATTCGGGGCAATTTCCTGAGAAGTCGGGACTCGATCGCGTCGGTGTCGACGGAAACGAGCGGTTCCCCGACCGGCACGTCGGCGGCTTCCCGCACCTGCGCCTGCGTCAGAACGCCGGTCCCCGACACCGATACGCGCTCCACCCGCGTCCACCGCGACCCGTAGAGGACCCAGAGGACGCCCCCGCCGAGGACGAGCAGGGCGAGGGCCACGACGACGGCCGTACGCAGCCTGTGCGGCCCCAGGCGGCCGAGGAGGCCCGGCCGGCGGGGCGGGCCGGAGGTGTCCTGCTGCCGTTCGCCGCGTTCGGCGGTCGTCGCTCCTCCGGCCACGCCCTGTCCTGCCTTCCCTCGTCGCCTAGCGGTGGCGCGAGGCGATCGCCTCGTACACCATGCCGACGAGCAGCTCGTCGGCGTCCCGGCGGCCGAACTCGCTGGCGGCGCGGGACATCTCGTACAGCCGGTGCGGGTCGGCGAGCACGGGCAGGACCTGGCGCTGGACCCACTCGGGCGTCAGTTCCGCGTCGTCGACCAGGAGTCCGCCGCCGGCCTTGACCACCGGCTGGGCGTTCAGCCGCTGTTCGCCGTTGCCGATGGGCAGTGGGACGTAGGCGGCCGGGAGTCCGACGGCGGAGAGTTCGGCGACGGTCATCGCACCCGCGCGGCAGAGCATCATGTCGGCCGCGGCGTACGCGAGGTCCATCCGGTCCACGTACGGTACCGGGATGTAGGGGGGCATCCCCGGCATCTGGTGCACCTGCGGCAGTTCGTTCTTCGGGCCGACCGCGTGCAGCACCTGGATGCCGGCCTGCTGGAGGTACGGCGCGACCCGCTCGATCACCTCGTTGAGGTGCCGGGCGCCCTGCGAGCCGCCCGAGACCAGCAGCGTCGGCAGGCTCGGGTCGAGCCCGAACGCGGCCCGCGCCTCGGGGCGCACGGCGGCCCGGTCGAGGGTGGCGATCGAGCGGCGCAGCGGGATGCCGATGTAGCGGGCGTCGCGGAGCTTGCTGTCGGGGGTGGAGACGGCGACCTGGGCGGCGTACCGCGAGCCGATCTTGTTGGCGAGGCCCGGGCGGGCGTTGGCCTCGTGGACGACGATCGGCACGCCCAGGCGCTTGGCGGCGAGGTAGCCGGGCAGGGCCACATAGCCGCCGAAGCCGACGACACAGTCCGCCTTGGTGCGCTCCAGGATCTGCTCGGCGGCCTTGATCGTGCCGCGCAGCCGACCGGGGACGGTGATCAGTTCCGGGGTGGGCTTGCGCGGCAGCGGGACCGCTGGGATCAGCGCCAGGTCATAGCCCCGCTCGGGGACGAGCCGGGTCTCCAGACCGCGTTCCGTGCCCAGGGCCGTGATCCCCACTGTGGGATCAGCCCTGCGCAGGGCGTCCGCGAGGGCGAGCGCGGGCTCGATGTGACCGGCGGTCCCCCCACCGGCGAGTACGACATGCACCGAAATTCACCGCTCTCCGGACGAACGCGCCGCCGAGGCACGCCGTCTCATCGTGTTCCATCTCCGGGGGCTCCGATCGGACACCGGGCCCCCGGTTCCCCGCTTTCTACCAAAGCGGGGTTGCCGCAACGAAAGCGCCGCCCGCGCACCCGGTTCGTCGCGGGCGAAGGCGATCAGCAGTCCGACGGCGAACATGGTCGGCAGCAGGGCGGAGCCCCCGTAGGAGAACAGCGGGAGCGGGACACCGGCGATCGGCAGCAGGCCGAGCACCGCACCGATGTTGATCACTGCCTGAGCGGTGATCCAGGTGGTCACACCTCCCGCGGCGTACCTCACGAAGGGGTCCTCCGTGCGTCCGGCCACGCGGATACCCGCATAGCCTAGGGCCGCGAAGAGGGCGAGTACCGACAGCGTCCCCGCCAGGCCCAGTTCCTCACCGGTGACGGCAAAGATGAAGTCGGTGTGGGCTTCGGGCAGTTGCCCCCATTTTTCCACACTCGCGCCGAGGCCCGACCCGAACAGGCCACCGGAGGCGAGCGCGTAGATGCCGTGCACGGCCTGCCAGCAGGAGGTGGCCCCGGTGCCGGGCTCGGTGGCGCCGATGCACTGGAAGCGGGCCATGCGGTTGGGGCTGGTCTTGATGAGGACGAGGCCGATGAACATGGCGACGGACAGCACGCCCACGAACAGCCGGGTGGGCGCCCCGGCCAGCCACAGCAGCCCGAACAGGATGGCGGTGAGGATGATCGCCGTCCCCATGTCGCCGCCGAGCATGATCAGGCCGAGCAGCATGAAGGCCACCGGGACCAGCGGCACCAGCATGTGCTTCCACTGTGTGAGCAGCCGCTTGTCCTCCTTGCGCGCGATCAGGTCGGCGCCCCACAGCACCAGGGCGAGCTTGCCGAACTCACTCGGCTGGATCTGGAAGGAGCCGCCCAGCGAGATCCAGTTCTGGTTGCCGTTGATCGCCATCCCTATCCCGGGCACCTGCACCAGGATCATCAGGAAGACCGAGCCGGCGAGGATCGGGTAGGCGAGGGCCCGGTGCAGCTTCACCGGCATGCGCGCGGCGGCGAACAGCAGCACGCCGCCGATCGTGGCCGCGAGGAACTGCTTGCGGAAGAAGTAGGAACCGGGCAGCGACAGCTGGAGCGCCTTGATCTGGGAGGCCGAGTAGACCATCACCAGCCCGAGCACCGTGATCAGCAGGGAGCCCCCGAGGATCACGTAGTACGCGGTCAGCGGCCGGTCCCAGGCCCGCTGCACGCGCCTGTGGAGACGGCGTACGGGGTTGTCACGGGGCGGCCGGGGAGCGGCGGGCCTACGGACCCGCACAGCTCCCTGCACGGGCGCCCGACCGGTACGACTACTGGGCATCAGAGCCTCCCGCACGACTGAGAGGGGCGCGCAGCACCCTCGAAGGGGCGCGGGGAACTGCGCGACCAGCCCTCACCGACCGTCAGCCGACGAACTGCACCTCGGCACATCCGACTCACGCGTCCCTCCAGGCGCCCGAAGACGCCCTCCGCGGCCGAAGACCGACCGTCAGGTCCCCGCACCGAGTTCGCGAACGGCCTGCGCGAACGCGTCACCGCGCTTGTTGTAGTTGGCGAACATGTCCATGGAGGCACAGGCCGGGGCCAGCAGCACCGTGTCGCCCGCCTCGGCAAGCCGCCGGGCCTCCTGAACAGCCGCGAGCATCGCCCCAGTGTCGGTCCGGTCGAGGTCGACGACGGGTACTTCCGGGGCGTGTCGCGCGAGGGCTTCGCCGATCTGCGCACGGTCGGCGCCGATCAGCACCACGCCGCGAAGCCGCTTCGCCGACCTGGCGACCAGTTCGTCGAAGGTCGCGCCCTTGGCGAGCCCGCCGGCGATCCACACGATCGACTCGTACGCCGCCAAGGAGGCCTCTGCCGCGTGGGTGTTGGTCGCCTTGGAGTCGTCGACGTAGGCGACCCCGTCCACGTCGGCCACGTGCGCGATGCGGTGGGCGTCCGGGGTGAAGGCCCGGAGGCCGTCCCGGACCGCCTTCGGGGGCACCCCGAAGGCGCGGGCGAGGGCAGCCGCGGCAAGGGCGTTGGCGATGTTGTGCGGGGCCGGCGGGTCGACGTCCGAGACCTCGGCCAGTTCCTGGGCGTTCCGCTGCCGGTTCTCGACGAACGCGCGGTCGACCAGGATGCCCTCCACGACGCCGAGTTGGGACGGTCCGGGCGCCCCGAGCGTGAACCCGACGGCCCGGCAGCCCTCCTCTACGTCCGCGCCGCGCACCATGTCCTCGGTCGCCTTGTCGGCGACGTTGTAGACGCAGGCGACCCGGTTGCCCTCGTAGACGCGGCCCTTGTCGGCGGCGTACGCCTCCATGGAGCCGTGCCAGTCGAGGTGGTCGGGGGCGAGGTTGAGGACGGCGGCGGAATGGGCGCGCAGGGAGGGCGCCCAGTGCAGCTGGTAGCTGGAGAGTTCGACGGCGAGGACGTCGAGATCGTTGTAGGGCTCCTCGCCGAGGACGACGTCGATGATCGGTGTGCCGATGTTGCCGACGGCGGCCGTACGCAGGCCGGCCGCGCGCAGGATCGAGGCGAGCATCTGGGTGGTGGTCGTCTTGCCGTTGGTGCCGGTGACCGCGAGCCAGGGCGGTGCGTCCGGGCCGCGCAGCCGCCAGGCGATCTCCACGTCGCCGACGACGTCCACGCCCGCCTCGGCCGCCGCCGCGAACAGCGGTGAACTCGGCTTCCAGCCCGGCGAGGTGACGACGAGTCCGGTCCCCTCGGGCAGCGTCTCCGCGTCACCGAGGCGTACCTCGATGCCCTCCAGGGCCGCCGCACGTTCCCGGTGGGCCTCGGAGTCACCGCCGTCCACGACGGTGACCAGGGCGCCGAGGGCGGTCAGGGCGCGGGCGGCGCTGATGCCGCTCACCCCGAGACCGGCGACGGTGACCCGCATGCCCTCCCAGTCGCTGCCCTGACCGGACGTCACTTGTCGGCCGCCCATCCCGCGTAGAAGATGCCCAGTCCGACGATCACGCAGATGCCCTGGATGATCCAGAAGCGGACCACGACAAGGACCTCGGACCACCCCTTGAGTTCGAAGTGGTGCTGGAGCGGCGCCATTCGGAACACCCGCTTGCCGGTCATGCGGAACGAGCCGACCTGGATGACCACCGACATGGTGATCAGGACGAACAGGCCGCCGAGGAGGGCCAGCAGCAGTTCCGTACGGGAGCAGATCGCGAGGCCGGCGAGCGCGCCGCCCAGGGCCAGGGAACCGGTGTCTCCCATGAAGATCTTGGCGGGTGACGTGTTCCACCACAGGAAGCCGAGGCAGGCACCCATCAGCGCCGAGGAGACGACGGCGAGGTCCAGCGGATCTCGTACCTCGTAACAGGCGGACGGGTTGGTCAGGGTCACCGCGTTGGCGCAGGACTCCTGGAACTGCCAGACGCCGATGAACGTGTAGGCGCCGAAGACGAGGACGGAGGCGCCGGTGGCGAGGCCGTCCAGACCGTCCGTCAGGTTCACGCCGTTCGACATCGCGAGGATCATGAAGAGCGCCCAGACGACGAACAGCACCGGACCGATGGTCCACCCGAAGTCCTGGACGAAGGAGAGCTTCGTCGAGGCCGGCGTGTTGCCGCGGTCGTCCGCGAACTGAAGCGAGAGCACCGCGAAGGCGATACCGCCGGTCAGCTGGCCGGCCATCTTCGCCTTGGCCCGCAGACCGAGCGAACGCCGCTTGACGATCTTGATGTAGTCGTCCAGGAAGCCGACCAGGCCCATACCCGCCATCAGGCCGAGCACCAGCACCCCGGAGAAGGTCGGCGGCTTGCCGGTGATCACCTTGGACAGGAAGTACGCGATGACCGTCGCCAGGATGAAGGCGATACCGCCCATGGTCGGCGTACCGCGCTTGGCGTGGTGCTCGCGCGGGCCGTCGTCACGGATGTACTGGCCGTAGCCCTTCCGTGCCAGCAGCTTGATCAGCAGCGGGGTGCCGATCAGCGTCAGGAACATACCGATGACGCCCGAGAACAGGATCTGGTTCATCATCGGGCGGAAACCTCACCCTCGGCAGCACCGGGGAGCAGCGCCTGCGCCACCCGTTCGAGCCCGACCGACCGGGACGCCTTCACGAGCACGACATCCCCCGGGCGCAACTCGCTGCGCAACAGGTCGACAGCCGCCTGTGCGTCGGACACGTGCACCGACTCCTCACCCCACGAACCCTCGTTATATGCGCCCAGTTGGAGCCAGGACGCTTCCCTGCCCCCGACCGCGACGAGCTTGCCGACATTGAGCCGGACGGCCAGCCGTCCGACCGCGTCGTGCTCGGCGAGCGCCTCGTCCCCGAGCTCGGCCATCTTGCCGAGCACCGCCCACGTACGTCCCCCCTGTGCCTGTGAGGCCCTGCCCATGGCCGCGAGCGCGCGCAAAGCCGCTCGCATGGACTCGGGGTTCGCGTTGTAGGCGTCGTTGACAATCGTCACGCCGTCCGGGCGCTCGGTGACCTCCATCCGCCAGCGGGAGAGGGAGCCCGCCTCGGAGAGCGCGGTGGCGATCTCGTCTGCGGACATGCCCAGCTCATGGGCGACGGCGGCGGCGGCGAGCGCGTTCGACACGTGATGCTCACCGTACAGGCGCATGGTCACGTCGCTTGCACCGGAGGGTGTGTGGAGCCTGAAGGCAGGCTGTCCCTTGTCCGTGAGTCGCACGTTCTCGGCGCGTACGTCCGCTTCGCCGGACTCGCCGAAGAAGATCACCTTCGCCTTTGTTCGAGTCGCCATGGCCCGCACGAGGGGATCGTCGGCGTTGAGGATCGCGGCACCGCCGTCGGCCTCGGAGGGCAGCGCCTCGACGAGCTCGCCCTTCGCCTGTGCGATCTGCTCGCGTCCGCCGAACTCGCCGATGTGGGCGGTGCCCACGTTGATGACGAGGCCGATCTGCGGGGGCGTCAGTTCCGTCAGATAGCGGATGTGACCGATCCCGCGGGCGCCCATCTCCAGGACCAGGAACCTGGTCTCCTCGGTGGCGCTCAGCGCGGTCAGCGGCAGTCCGATCTCGTTGTTGAGCGAGCCGGGCGTGAAGACCGTCGGTGCCCTGTGCCGGAGCACCTGGGCGATCAGATCCTTGGTGCTGGTCTTGCCCGCGGAGCCGGTGAGGGCCACGAGGGTGGCGCCGAGCTTCTGGACCACGTGCCGCGCGAGGGCGCCCAGCGCCCGCTGTACGTCGTCCACGACGACCGCGGGCACGCCGACCGGGCGGGAGGCCAGTACGGCGACCGCGCCCGCCTCGACGACCGCGGCCGCGAAGTCGTGGCCGTCGACGTGCTCGCCGGCGAAGGCGACGAAGAGGCTGCCGGGCTCCACCTCACGGGAGTCCCTGACGACCTGTCCGGTGACCTGGACCGACGGATCCGGTATGTCGTGCGTCTGCCCGCCGACGACTTCAGCGATCTCGGCGAGAGAGAGGGCGATCACAAGTTCATCCCTGGGTCTTCTGGATAGCTTCGCGAAGCACCTGGCGGTCGTCGAACGGACGGACCACCCCGGCGATGTCCTGGCCCTGCTCGTGGCCCTTGCCCGCGACCAGCACGGTGTCCCCGGGCCGCGCGCGGGCCACGGCGGCGGCGATGGCCGCGGCCCGGTCCTCGAACACCTGGACCTCGCCGCGCTCGTGGGCCGGCACGGAGGCCGCGCCTTCGAGCATGGCCGCGAGGATCGCGAGGGGGTCCTCGGAGCGGGGGTTGTCGGAGGTCAGTACGGCGGTGTCGGCGAGCCGGGCCACGGCGGCGCCCATGGGGGCGCGTTTGATGGTGTCCCGGTCCCCGCCGCAGCCGAGCACCACGTGCAGGCTGCCCTCGGTGACCTTGCGCAGCGCGCGCAGCACCGATTCGACGGCGTCCGTCTTGTGCGCGTAGTCGACGACCGCGAGATACGGCTGGCCCGCGTCCACCCGCTCCAGGCGCCCCGGCACTCCCGGTACGGCGGCGATGCCGTCGGCGGCGGTCTGCGGGTCGAACCCGGCCTCGGCGAGGGCGACGATCGCGGCGAGGGTGTTGGCGACGTTGAAGGTGCCCGCGAGCGGCGACCTGGCGCTGATCCGCTGGTCCTTGGGGCCGACCACCGTGAACGTCGAGTCCATCGGGCCGACCTGGACGTCCTCGGCACGCCAGTCGGCGTCCGGGTGGCCCTCGGCGGAGAAGGTGACGACCGGGACGGTGGCCTCCCGGGCGAGCCGCCGGCCGTAGGCGTCGTCGTGGTTGACGACCCCGAGCCTGCTGCGTTCGGGAGTGAACAGCCGCGCCTTGGCCTGGAAGTAGTCCTCCATGCCGGAGTGGAACTCCATGTGTTCCGGGCTGAGGTTGCTGAAGACGGCGATGTCGAAGACGCAGCCGTCGACCCGGCCGAGGACCAGCGCGTGGCTGGAGACCTCCATGGCGACCGCCTCCACCCCGCGCTCGCGCATCACCGCGAACAGGGCCTGGAGGTCGGTGGCCTCGGGAGTGGTGCGTTCGGACTTGATGCGCTCGTCGCCGATGCGCGTCTCGACCGTGCCGATCAGCCCGGTGGCCCGCTCCGTCCGGAGGCCGCCCTCGACGAGGTACGCGGTGGTGGTCTTGCCGGAGGTGCCGGTGATCCCGATCTGGAGCAGGTCGCGCCCCGGACGGCCGTAGATGGTGGCCGCCAGTTCGCCCATCCGCGCGCGCGGGTCGTCGGCCACCAGCACCGGAAGCCCGGTGGCGGCGGCGCGTTCGGCGCCGGTGGGGTCGGTCAGCACGGCGGCTGCGCCGAGGCCGGCGGCCTGCGTCACGAAGTCGGCGCCGTGCAGCCTGGCCCCCGGGAGGGCGGCGTACAGGTCGCCGGGGCGGACGGCGCGCGAGTCGTGGGTGATGCCCGTGACCGCGACGATCCCCTCCTGCTCTGCGTTCCGCGGGGCCGGGGGCTGTGGGGCACCCAGCTGGCCGACCAGTTCCGCGAGGGGTGTGGCGGAGACGTGAACCGGCCTCGGCGGTCCCGGATATGTCACAGGAACGCCCTTCTGGGTGGTTTGGTACTGATCGGCGTTTGGCACGGCGGTGAGCGTACCGGGCGCACCCCCGGACGAGCGAAGTGAGGGCGCGGCCGGGGCGTGCGCCGGGGCGCCGTGCCCCGGGTCGGGCGAGTCGGGAGAGATCGTGTTCACGAGCTGTTTCCTGGCTGGTTTCCGTGCTGATCAGGGTGTGAAGGCCACGGGGAGATTCGCGGCCCTGGCCCCGGTGGGCGGCACCTGAAGGGTCTTCAGGGCGAACTCCATGACCTCCTTGTAGATGGGGCCACAGATCTGACCTCCGAAGTAACTGCCCTTGGTGGCGTTCTGGATGGCGCAGTAGACGGTGATGCGGGGGTTGTCGGCGGGCGCGAACCCGGCGAAAGACGACGTGTAGCCGTGGTAGCGGCCGGTGGCCGGATCCACACGGTTGGCCGTACCCGTCTTGCCCGCCACCCGGTAGCCGGGAATGCGCGCCTTGGCGCCGGTGCCCTCCTCGTCGTCCACGACGGACTCCAGCATCTTGGCGAGGGTCTTCGCCGTCTTCGCACTGACGACCCGGGTCTTCTTCGGTTCGGCGGCGGGCGTGAACCGGCCGTCGGCGCCCTTGGTGCCCCGGATCAGGGTCGGCTCCACGCGGACGCCGCCGTTGGCGATCGTCGAGTAGACGGAGGCTGCCTGCATCGCGTTGAGGGAGACGCCCTGGCCGAAAGGAATCGTGAACTGCTGCGAGGTCGACCAGTCGCCGGGCGGCGCGAGGATGCCCTTGGTCTCACCGGGGAAGTCGAGCCCGCTGTAGCTGCCGAGGCCGAACTTGCGCAGATAGGAGTAGAGGACCTGGTTGGACTGCGCCTGGGTCCTGCCGAGCTGCCCGGTGGCGAGGATGGTGCCGATGTTGCTGGACTTGGCGAGCACGCCGTTGAGGGTGAGGTACCAGGTCGGGTGGTCGATGTCGTCCTTGAAGAGCCGGTCGCCCCGGTGCAGCCGGTTGGGCACGACGACATGGGTCGCGGGGGTGGCGACGTTCTCCTCCAGTACGGCGGCCATCGACATGACCTTGGCTGTGGAACCGGGCTCGTAGGCGTCCTGGAGGGCCGCGTTGCCGAGCGCGTTCGGGTTCGCCCTGGTGAGGTCGTTGGGGTCGAAGCCGGGCGAGTTGGCCATGGCCAGGATCTGGCCGGTCCGGGTGTCCTGCACTATCACGTACCCGCGGTCCGCCTTCGACTTCTTGACCTGCTCGGTGATGGCGTTCTGCGCGGCCCACTGGATGTCGCGGTCGATGGTCAGTTCGATGTCGGAACCGGGCACAGCGGGCGTCTCGGTGGAGTCGGCGGTGGGCACCTGCCGTCCTCCTGACTGTGCGTAGCGGATCTCGCCGTCCTGCCCGGCCAGTTCGCCGTTCAGCTGCTGTTCGAGGCCGCCGCCGCCCTTGCCGTCGGCGCTGACCCAGCCCAGCAGTCCGGCGGCGAGTCCGCCGTTCGGATAGACGCGCTTGCTGGCGGGCACGGCCAGCACACCGGCGAGGACGTTGACGGTGTCCGGGTCGGTTCCGGACTTGGCGGCCAGGGTGGACTTCAGGTCCTTGATCTGCGTCCACACCTGGGGGGTCTGGCGGTGCGCGAGCAGCGTGTAGCGCGTGTCCGGCGTCTTCAGCTTCTCGGCGATGCCGTCCGCGTCCTGCCCGAGGATCGGCGCGAGGAGAGCGGCGGCCTGCTCGGGGGCGTCGCCCAGTTTCGTGCTCTTCGGCGTGAACATCGACGGGTCGGCGGTGATGTCGTACGCGTCCACGCTGGTCGCCAGTTCGACGCCGTTGCGGTCGGTGATCTCGCCGCGTTCGGCGGCCAGGGTGCGGCCGACGTACCGGTTCTGCTCGGCCTTGGCGGCGTACTCGCTCGCGTCGACGGCCTGCACCTGGAGCAGTCGTACGACAAAGGCGATCATCACCAGGGCCAGCGCGAGGCTGACCATGCGCAGCCGGGGCCGGGGGCTGCCGAGCCGGATGACCTTGGGCCCGGCGGGCCGGTTGGGGGCGGGGCGGCGGGCGGGGCGGGCGCCGGGGCCCGGGCGCCGGGGGGCGCCGGGGCGGGCCGACCTGGCCGGGGCGGGCACGCGACGGCGCGGCGGTTCCCTGTCGGACACTTCCGTCACCTGCCGGGGGTCGTGGAGGGGAGGGTGGGGGTGGGATCGGCTGCCGGGGTCCGCTCCGGGGACGCCGGAGCGGAGAGGGCCGGCGTGGGCGTGGGGGTCGCCTCAGGCGTAGCCGTGGGGGTGGCGGTGGGCGTCGGCGTGGGCTCCAGGACGTTCGCCTCGGGCGGGATCACCGCCGGGATCCGCAGCGCCGCCGGCTCCGCGGCCCCCGGAACACCCCTGACGGTGCCGTCGGGGTCGAGGAAGGCCGGGTCACCGCCGGGCACCATGCCGAGTTCCCTGGCCCGGCGCTGGAGGGCGTCGGGTGCGGCGTAGGCGTCCACGTCCCGCTGGAGCGCCTGTTCCTCGTCGGTGAGGCTCTTGGTGTCCTTCTGCAGGTCGTCGAGGCGGAACCCGCCCTCGCTGAGCGCGGAGTTCAGCACGAGGAGCGCGATGAGACCGCCGCCCAGCAGGAAGACGACGAGCAGGACGAAGGGGGTACGGGCGGCCTGGCCCGGCCCCGTGGGGAAGAGCCGGGCCAACCGGGCGGCCCGGCCCTTCAGTTCGGGATTCCTACTCATCAGCCCTCCCCACGAGTCGGGTCCTCCCACGCGTCTGCCCGCTCGCCCGCGCGGCGAGTGCGGGTTTCCTGCTCACCCGCGGTTCCCTCCGTACGCCTCACTCGGCGTCCTCCCTGATGCGCTGGGCCCCGCGCAGTCGCGCGGGGGCGGCTCGCCGGTTCTCGGCGATCTCTTCCTCGGTGGGAAGTTCGGCACCACGGGTGAGCAGCTTGAGCCGGGGCTGGTATCGCTCGGGCACGACCGGCAGTCCGGGAGGCGCGGTATTGGCGGCACCGGCCGCGAACACCTGCTTCACCAGCCGGTCTTCGAGCGAGTGGTACGACAGGACGGCGATCCGGCCGCCGACCGCGAGCGCCTTCACCGCGGCCGGGATCGCCCGTTCCAGCACGGTGAGTTCACCGTTGACCTCGATGCGCAGCGCCTGGAAGGTCCGCTTGGCGGGGTTGCCGCCGGTGCGCTTGGCGGCCTGCGGCAACGAGTCGCGGATCAGTTCGACGAGCCGGGCGCTGTTGTCGAACGGCTCCTTGCCGCGCTCACGCACGACCGCGGAGACGATCCGCTTGGCCTGCTTCTCCTCGCCGTACGCCCGGAGGATCCGGACGAGTTCGCCCGGCGGGTAGGTGTTGAGGACCTCGGCGGCGCTGATGCCGGTCGTCTGGTCCATGCGCATGTCGAGCGGCGCGTCCTGGGCGTAGGCGAACCCCCGGTCGGCCTCGTCGAGTTGCATGGAGGAGACACCGAGGTCGAAGAGGACACCGTCGACCTTCGACAGGCCCAGCCGGTCGAGTACGCCGGGCAGTTCGTCGTACACCGCGTGCACCAGGTCCGCCCGCTCGCCGAAGGGTGCGAGCCGCTCCCCGGAGAGGCGCAGCGCCTCCTTGTCGCGGTCGAGGGCGACGAGCCGGGCCTCGGGGAAACGGGCGAGCAGTGCCTCACTGTGGCCGCCGAGCCCGAGGGTGCAGTCGACGACGACCGCCCCGGGCCGCTCCAGTGCGGGTGCCAACAAGTCCAGGCACCGCTGGAGCATCACCGGGACATGTCGACTGTTGCTCAAGGGGCCCTCTCAGGTCCGGCACGGTGCCTTACGCACCGCCGGGTCCCCGACCGCTCGGAGAAGGGGAGGCCTGCCGGCGCCGGAAGCGTCAGCCGACCGGGAGCGGGAGGAGGCCGAGCCGTACGTACGCGCCGCGCACGCGGGGGATCAATCAATCCAGCAGGGAGTCTCGGCTCCCGCTTCGCGTCACTTTAGTCCACGGTGTCGCGCGGTCAATCAACCGGCCCGCGCGTGGTGCGCCCCGTCCCGGCAAGCCGCGAATCACCCACAATCACTCGAACGGGCACACTCGCACCACCCGTGTGGGTTACCTCACAACAACGCTCATTGATGTTCTTTGTCCCCTCTCACAGCGGGCCCGCAACGGGCGTGACCAGTACCGTCATGCTTATGACGACTTCCGCATCAGTTCCCACCGGACCCGAAGGCGCCATAGCCACCGACAACACCGTCATCGACCGTCTCGTCGAGGCCAACGGACAGTACGCGGCCGCCTTCACCGACCCCGGGATGGACGCCCGCCCGGTACTCCAGGTAGCGGTCGTGGCCTGCATGGACGCCCGCCTCGACCTGCATGCCGCACTCGGCCTGGAGCTCGGCGACTGCCACACCATCCGCAACGCGGGCGGCGCCGTCACCGATGACGTGATCCGCTCCCTGACCATCAGCCAGCGGGCGCTCGGCACGCGCAGCGTCATCCTCATCCACCACACCGGCTGCGGCCTGGAGTCCCTCACGGAGGACTTCCGGCAGGAGCTGGAGGCCGAGGTCGGCCAGCGCCCCGCCTGGTCCGTGGAGGCCTTCCGGGACGTCGACCAGGACGTACGCCAGTCGATGCAGCGCGTGCGCACCAACCCGTTCCTGCTGCACACCGACGACGTCCGCGGCTTCGTGTTCGACGTGAAGTCGGGCCTGCTGCGCGAGATCGATCCCGCGTAACCGAACCGGACCGCGCATCCGTACGTATGTCTCTACGAAATTTACCCTTCACTTCAGGGCCGAAAAGGCCTGAAAATCAGACATACCCCTGCCAGTTATCCACAGGCGAGTGACACGAACCGGTAACGGCAACA
The DNA here is from genome assembly GCF_036227485.1 of Streptomyces sp. NBC_01451. Classification (NCBI taxonomy): domain Bacteria; kingdom Bacillati; phylum Actinomycetota; class Actinomycetes; order Kitasatosporales; family Streptomycetaceae; genus Streptomyces; species Streptomyces sp. NBC_01451. The sequence goes on along the minus strand of NZ_CP109479.1, from coordinate 7,341,420 downwards.
AGAATGCGGGTGTGGCGTCACGCGGGGCTTTCCCCGCGTGGTGTCCGTGTTTCGGGGTGGGCCGGTCCTCATCGCAGAGCGTCGGCCCGGAGAAAGAACGGGCCTAGGAGGGCCGTGTGACGACCTATGACGATCGAGCGAGCCTCACTGATCTGACCGCCACCGCGGAGCGAGTCCGCAGTTCGGTGGAGGGAGTGATCGAGGGCAAGCCTGAGGTCGTACGGCTTTCGCTGACCGTGCTGCTCGCCGAGGGGCATCTTCTGATCGAGGATGTTCCCGGCGTCGGCAAGACCATGCTGGCGAAGACGCTGGCCAAGTCCATCGACTGTTCCGTGCGGCGCATTCAGTTCACGCCGGACCTGCTGCCCTCGGACATCACGGGTGTGTCCATCTGGGACCAGCAGCGCCGCGACTTCGAGTTCAAACCGGGGGCGATCTTCGCGCAGATCGTGATCGGCGACGAGATCAACCGCGCGTCGCCGAAGACCCAGTCCGCGCTCCTGGAGTCCATGGAGGAGCGTCAGGTCACCATCGACGGGCAGACCTACGAACTGCCCAGCCCCTTCATGGTGGTGGCCACCCAGAACCCGGTCGAGATGGAGGGCACCTACCCGCTCCCCGAGGCCCAGCGCGACCGCTTCATGGCCCGTGTCTCCATCGGCTACCCGAGCCCGGAGGCCGAGCTGCAGATGCTGGACGTGCACGGCGGTGTCTCACCGCTGGACGACCTCCAGCCGGTGGCCCACGCGCACGACATCGTGAAACTCGTCGAGGCCGTCCGCAACGTCCACGTCGCGGACTCGGTCCGGCGGTACGCGGTGGACCTGGTCGGCGCCACGCGCACGCACCCCGACCTCAGACTCGGCGCCTCGCCGCGCGCCACGCTGCACCTGCTGCGCGCCGCGAAGGCGTCCGCCGCCCTGAGCGGCCGGGAGTACGCGCTGCCGGACGACATCCAGGCGCTCGCCGTGGCCGTCCTGTCCCACCGGCTGCTGCCCACCGCCCAGGCCCAGCTGAACCGCCGCACCTCCGAGCAGGTCGTCCAGGAGATCCTCCAGCGCACTCCGGTGCCCGCGACGCCCCAGCAGCAGAGCGGCTTCGGCATGGGCCGCTCCGCGCCCGACTTCGGCCAGCCGCCCCGGAGGCTTGGATGAGCGCAGGGGCGCCCGGACACCCGGAGGACGAGCAGGGCGACAAGGGCGGGGTGCGCACGGCGCTGGCCGGCCTCACCACCCGCGGGCGCTCCTTCCTGGCCGCCGGGGTCGCCGCAGCCATCTGCGCGTACGTCCTGGGGCAGAGCGATCTGCTCCGGGTGGGCCTGCTGCTCTCCGCACTGCCACTGGTCTGCGCGACCGTCCTGTACCGCACGCGCTACCGGGTGGCCGGCAGCCGCCGGCTCTCCCCCGCGCGCGTGCCCGCCGCCGCCGAGGCCCGCGTCCATCTCCGGATGGACAACGTCTCGCGGCTGCCCACGGGCCTGCTGATGCTCCAGGACCGGGTGCCCTACGTGCTCGGTCCGCGCCCCCGGTTCGTCCTGGACCGGGTGGAGGCGGGCGGGCGCCGCGAGGTGTCCTACCGTGTCCGCTCCGACCTGCGGGGCCGCTATCCGCTGGGCCCGCTCCAGCTGCGGCTGACCGACCCGTTCGGCATGTGCGAGCTCACCCGCTCCTTCTCGACGTACGACACCCTGACGGTGATCCCGCGCGTGGACGCGCTGCCGCCGGTGCGGCTGACCGGCGAGGCCAAGGGGTACGGCGAGGGACGGAACCGCTCGCTGGCGCTGGCCGGCGACGACGACGTGATCCCGCGCGGGTACCGCTACGGCGACGACCTGCGCCGCGTGCACTGGCGTTCCACCGCCCGCTACGGCGAGCTGATGGTCCGCCGCGAGGAACAGCCGCAGCGGGCCCGCTGCACGGTGCTCCTCGACACCCGGGGCATCGCCTACCTGGGCGCGGGCCCGGACTCCGCCTTCGAGTGGGCGGTGTCGGGCGCGGCGTCGGTCCTGGTCCACATGCTCGAACGGGGCTTCTCCGTACGGCTGCTGACGGACACGGGCAACTCCGTGCCCGGCGAGGGCGCCGAGGGTTTCGCGGGCGCCAGCCAGGGGTCGGCGGACGCGGCCGGACTGATGATGGACACGCTCGCGGTGATCGACCACTCGGACGGCACGGACATCTCCCGTGCGTACGACGTGCTTCGCGGCGGCGGCGAGGGGCTGCTGATGGCGTTCTTCGGCGACCTCGACGAGGAGCAGGCGGCGGTGGCCGCCAAGATGCGGCGGCGCAGCGGCGGGGCGGTCGCCTTCGTGCTGGACAGTGAGACCTGGGTGCGGGAACCCCACGATGTGCCGGGTCCCGAGGACCCGGGCGAGGAGTCGCTGCGCATGCTGCGCGAGGCGGGCTGGACGGCGGTGCGGGTGCCCCGAGGGGCCCCGCTGAGCGAGCTGTGGCGCCAGGCGGACCGGGAACGTTCCGGTCTCGGTGCCCTCAGCGGCGGGGAGGGACGGTCATGAGCGGGCGCGCACGACTGGCGCTGTGCGCCTGGGTGGCCACCATCCTGACGGCGTGCGCCCTGCTGCCGCTGGTCGACAGCCCGGTCTGGCTGCTCCAGGCGGCCGTCCTGCTGGGCATACAGACGATCGTCGGCGCGGGCGCCCGGCGGGTGCCGCTGGCCTGGCCGCTGACGGTGGCCGCACAGCTGCTCGTCACCCTCGTCCTGCTGACCCTGGTCTTCGCCCGGGAGCAGGCGTTCTTCGGTCTGATTCCCGGCCCCGACACCTTCCAGCGGTTCGGCACGCTGCTCCAGACCGGCACGGACGACGTGGGGCGGTACGCGATCCCGGCGCCGCTCTCCGACGGCATACGGCTGATGCTGGTCGGCGGCGCGCTGCTGATCGGGCTCGCGGTGGACACCCTCGCGGTGACGTTCCGCAGCGCGGCTCCGGCCGGTCTGCCGCTGCTCGCGCTGTACTCGGTCGCCGCCGGGCTCTCCGACGGCAGCGGCGGCTGGGTGTGGTTCCTGCTGGCCGCGGTGGGCTATCTGATGCTTCTCCTGGCCGAGGGCCGGGACCGGCTCTCCCAGTGGGGCCGGGTCTTCGGCGGCGGTCCGCGCGCCCCGGGCGACCAGTCGGCCGGCGGCGCGGTCGCCCCCGTACGCACGGGGTGGCGGACCGGCTCGGTCGCGCTGGTCGTGGCTCTGTTCGTACCGCTGGCGCTGCCCTCGCTCGACGGCGGGCTGTTGAGCGCCGCGGGCAACGGGGTCGGCTCGGGCAGCGGAGGCGGCGGCACGATCTCCGCCGTGAATCCGCTGGTGTCGCTGCGCGACAGTCTGAACGTGGACGAGGACCGCCAGGTCATGTCCGTGCGCAACAGCAGCGAGGACACCCAGGACCTGTATCTGCGGATCGTCTCGCTCGACTCCTTCGACGGCACCGCGTGGAAGCCGTCCCAACGGCACATCGAGGACGTACCGAAGTCGTTCCCGAACCCGCTGGGTCTGCGGGCTGACGTGCGGCGCACCGAGATCACGACCACCATCGCGGCGGCGGACTGGTACGCCCAGGACTGGCTGCCGATGCCGTACCCCGCGACCGGTGTGAAGATCGACGGCAGCTGGCGCTTCGAGCCGGTGGGCCGCACCCTCGTCGGTGACCACGGCCAGAACACGCGCGGCGCGCGGTACACGGTGACGAGCCTGGACGTGCAGCCGACCGCGGAGCAGCTGGCCGAGGCTCCGCAACCGGACCCGGCACTGGTGCGTGAGTTCACGCAGGTCCCGGAGTCGCTGCCGGCGATCGTGGCGCGCACCGCGCGGGAGGTCACCGCCGGTTCGGCCAACGACTACGAGCGGGCGGTCAAGCTCCAGGACTACTTCGCGGTGAGCGGCGGCTTCCGGTACGACACGCAGGTTCAGGTCGGCAGCGGTTCCAACGCGATCGCGCGGTTCCTGAGGGACAAGGAGGGCTTCTGCGTCCACTTCTCCTTCGCGATGGCCTCGATGGCCCGCACGCTGGGCATTCCGGCCCGGGTCGCGGTGGGCTTCGCGCCGGGCACCCCGCAGCCGGACGGCACGGTCTCGGTGGGGCTGCGTGACGCGCACGCCTGGCCGGAGCTGTACTTCGAGGGCGTCGGCTGGACCCGTTTCGAGCCGACCCCGACCCGTGGTTCGGTGCCCGAGTACACGCAGTCCCAGGCGCCGGGCGGCGAGGTCCCGAACCCGGACCTGCCGTCCCAGAACGCCTCCGTCGCGCCCTCCGACTCCGCTTCGGCGAGCGAGACCTGCACGGCGGCGCAGCGGCGGCTGGACGGCGGGTGCGCGAGCGAGTCCGCGCAGGCCGCGCTGGGCCGGAACGACGACAGCGGCTGGTGGTCGGTCAAGGGCCTGGCCTGGACGCTGGGCGTACTCGCCCTGCTGGCGCTCCTGCTGCTGCCGATGCTGTGGCGGCTGCGGATCCGGGCCGTACGGCTCGGGCAGCACGGCCGTGCGGACGCCGACGCGACAGTCCACGCGCTGTCTGCCTGGCAGGAACTGGCCGACACCGCCTGGGACTTCGGCATCGGTCCGGAGGAGTCCCAGACACCCCGCAAGGCGGCTGCCCGGATCGTGCGTCTCGGCCGTCTCGACCCGCGGGCGGCGGACGCCGTGCACCGGGTGGCGGACGCCGTGGAGCAGGTCCTGTACGCGCCCAGTCCGCGTCCGACGGCTGGGCTCGCGGAGGACGTGCGCCGGGTGACCGAGGCCCTGCGCACCATGGCGGGCCGAGGCACGAAGCTGCGTGCGATGTTCGTCCCGCGTTCGACCGTCCGTGTGGTGTGGGCGCTGTCGGCACGCTGGGCCACGCTCAGCGCGCGCGCTCTGGCGGCCCGGCCGGCCCTGCGCAAGCCGTGGGGCCAGCACAGCTGACGGCACGACAGCCGGACATGCCGGTGGCCCGGAACCCCTGGGGGTTCCGGGCCACCGGCGTTTCACGTCCTGCGGTCACCACGCGGGGAACTGCGGCCCGACGGGCTACTGACCACCCTGCTGTTCATCGCGGCGGCGCTGCCAGCGCTCCTCGATGCGATCCATCATGGAGCGTCGCTGCCGGCCCTGTCGGCGAGCGTGCGGAGCTCCGGGGGCGGCACCCGCGGCGGGCTGTTCACCCGGCTTGGGGGCCTTTCGCCAGCCCGTCACGGCCAGTACCGCACAGCCCAGCATGACGAGGAATCCCACCACGCTCAGCCAGATCTGTACTGCGACCATTCCGGCCATGAGGAGCGCGATACCTACGAGGAAGCCCGCGACCGCCTGGTAGACCCGTCGCCGGGTGTACGTGCGCAGCCCGCTTCCTTCAAGCGCTGTCGCGAACTTGGGATCTTCGGCGTACAGCGCTCGCTCCATCTGCTCGAGCATTCGCTGCTCGTGCTCCGAGAGCGGCACGGAGTCCTCCTCATTCGTGCAGTCGCCGGGGCGACCGGGGGTCCCCTTCAGGATAGGCAGGGAATCGCCCCCGTGAAACCCGCCCCTCTACGCCAATTGACAACCGGAATCCGCCATGGCCGTCCGGTTCACTGAGGCGTTCATTCCCCAGCAACCGGCCCGTCATGCAGAGCGGTCTCCCTCGATCATACGGCTCCGGGCGGCCGATCGGGGGGCCTGTGGCGTACTCCATCTGCGGCCGAGCCCCTGATCAGCGGTCCGCCACCGGAGGTGACTCAGACCTCGGCGGCACCCGGAGTCTCACCGAGCACATGAAGCTGGGTGGCCACGGAGTGGAACGCGGCCTGCTCGGCCGCCGCGGCCTCCAGTTTCAGCAGCGCGTCCAGGGCGCCCGGCTCGGTGTCCACGAGGACACCGGGGACCAGGTCGGCGAAGATCCGCACGCCGTGCACGGCGCCCACGCGCAGGCCCGCGCCCTCGACGAGCGCGGTGAGCTGTCCCGCGGTGAACCGGTGGGGAACGGGGTCGCTCTCGCCCCAGCGGCCGTTCGGGTCGTCGAGCGCCCGCTTGGCCTCCTTGAAGTGCCCGGCGAGGGCCCGCGCGAGCACGGCGCCGCCGAGTCCGGCGGCGAGCAGGCTGAGGACGCCCTCGGAGCGCAGGGCGGCCACCACGTTGCGGACGCCCTCGGCGGGGTCGTCCACGTACTCCAGGACGCCGTGGCAGAGCACCGCGTCGTAGCCACCTCGTTCGACCACGTCGAAGAGGCCGTGCGCGTCGCCCTGGACGCCCCGGACACGGTCGGCGACGCCGGCCTCGGCGGCCCGGCGCTCCAGCGCGAACAGCGCGTTGGGGCTCGGGTCGACGACGGTGACGTGGTGGCCGAGGCGGGCGACGGGCACCGCGAAGTTGCCACTGCCGCCACCGGTGTCGAGGACGTCCAGCGCTTCGCGCCCCGTGGCTTTGACGCGGCGCTCCAGGGCGTCCGAGACGACATCCCAGACCACTGCGGTACGCAGGGACGAGCGGAGGCGAGGGGGGTCGGCGTGGGGCGACGTCGGTCGAGGGTGGTGGGGGGAGACAGGTGGGCGCATGGGGTCCGGCACGGCTGGTGACTCCTCGGCGCGGCACCGCCTCTTGCGCGGCGGAGCGAACGGGGTGCCTTTCCGGCCCCGGTGGGCTGCGGAAAGACGTGGCCTCCCCACTTTATTGCCTCCCGTGACGGAGCCGGTCATCCGTCTCAGCCCGCGTCCGGGGGCGTGTCCGGGTCCTGGCGCGGTTGTGGGAGCACCGGCTGGAGGACGAGCATCCGCTCGACGAGGCGCAGGAACATCGCCACGTCGCGTATCAGGTCGTCGGCGTCGCGACTGCTGGCGGCGCCCTGGATGCCGGCCTCGGCGCGGGCCCGGCGGCGGGCTCCGGAGGCGAACAGCAGGCTCCACTCGGCGAGTTCGGGCGCGATCTCGGGGAGCACCTCCCACGCGCTGCGGATGCGTGCCCGTCGCCTGGGGGTGGGTTCGGGGCGCCCCCGGGCGGCGAGCACCGCGGCGGCGGTGCGCAGGGCGGCGAGGTGGGCGGTGGCGTACCGGTCGTTCGCGGTCTCCAGGACGGCTGCCTCGTCGAGGCCGGCGCGGGCCTGGGCAAGCAGGTCGAGGGCTGCGGGCGGGGCCGTGGCCCGGCGGAGCACGGGGTGCACGTCGGCCGCCGGACCGGTCGGTGAGGGGGCAGGGCCGGGGGCGCGGCGCCGACGGGCGGCGGCTGCGTTCGAGCTGGCCATGACGAACCTCCTGTCGTCTGTGTGACGGCACGCCCCGACGGGAGGTGCCGTATGTGCCCATCGTGCGGTATGCCACTGACAATCCGTTCTGACCTGGCCTTTTGCTTCGATCGAAGGTTCGGGCTAGTTTTTGCACTGACCAGTCAGTGCAAAAGTTGGCGACGAGGGGGCGGGAACTGTGGACGGTCCGCACGGGCTCGGGTTGACCACCCGGGCCTTCGGGCTCAAGGGGCCTCGCGGCTGGGCATTCCGCGAGGTGTCCTTCGACGCGGAGCCCGGCTCGCTGATCGCGGTGGAGGGGCCGTCCGGTTCCGGACGCACCTGCCTCCTGCTCGCGCTCACGGGCCGGATGAAGGCCACCGAGGGGTCGGCCGCGGTCGGCGGGTGGAACCTGCCCGAGCAGCCGGCGGCGGTGCGTCGCGTGAGCGCGCTCGCGCACGTCCCCGGCGTCACCGACCTGGACCCCGCCCTGACCGTCGGGGAGCACCTGCGGGAACGGGCCCTGCTGGAGCGCCGGTTCGGCGGCTCCCTGCGCGGGCTGCTGCGGCCACGGGCGGAGCGGGCGGCCGAGACGGAACTGCGCGTCGACGCCGCCTTGACCGCCGCCGGTCTCGTCCTCGACGCGTTGCCCAAGGGAACCCGGACCGCAGTACGCGATCTCGAGCGGCTGGAGGAGCTGCGGCTGTCCGTGGCGCTGGCCCTGATCGGCGGCCCGCGGCTGCTGGGCGTGGACGACACCGACCTGAAGCTGTCGGACACCGAACGGGCCGAGGCGTGGGCCCTGTTGCGCTCCGTCGCCGAGGCCGGGACGACCGTCCTGGCGGTGTGCAGCGAGGCTCCCGAAGGTGCCGTCACCGTGTCGGCGTCTGCGCGCGCGGAGGAGACGGACGAGCAGGCCGACGACAAGACCGACGAGAAGCCCGACGGGACAGTGACTCACAGGACAGTGGCTCACGGGACTCACGAGAAGGAGACGGTGGATGCGCTCCCCGAGACTGGCCGCGCTTGAGCTCAGGCGTTTCGGCCGGGGCAGACTCCCGCGGGCCGCGCTGGTCTCGCTCCTGCTGTTGCCGCTGCTGTACGGCGCCCTGTACCTGTGGTCCTTCTGGGACCCGTACGGGAGGCTCGACCGCATCCCCGTGGCGCTGGTGAACGACGACAGGGGCGCGAGCGTCGCGGGGAAGAAGCTCGCCGCCGGGGCCGACATCGTCAAGGGGCTGCGCGACAGCGACACCTTCGAGTGGCACGAGGTGACCGCGGCCGAGGCCAGGGAGGGCGTCGAGGACGGCACGTACTACCTGTCGCTGACCATGCCCGCCGACTTCAGCGAGCGGATCGCGTCCAGCTCGGGCGACTCCCCGGAGACGGGCGCGCTCCAGGTGCGGACCAACGACGCCAACAACTACATCGTCGGGCAGATCTCCCGGACGGTGTTCGGCGAGGTGCGTACGGCCGCCTCCACCAAGGCCTCGCGGTCGTTCCTGGACCGGATCTTCGTCTCGTTCTCCGACATCCACGGGCAGACCGTGAAGGCCGCCAAGGGCGCCGACACCCTCACGGGTGGCATCGGCAAGGCCGAGCAGGGCTCCAAGGACCTCGCCGACGGGCTGAAGGACGCCGAGGCGGGCAGCGGCAAGCTGGTCCGGGGCCTGAGGAAGCTCGACACGGGCGCGGCCGACCTGGCGGACGGTTCGCGGCAGGTCGCGACGGGCACGCAGACGCTCGCCGACCGGGTCCACGGTGTCTCGGACCGGCTGGGGCCCTTCCTCAAGGACAACGAGAAGACCATCGGGGACGCCGCCCGGCTCGTCGCCGACTCGGCCGGAACCGTGCGGCGCAACCTCGGCACCCTGGTGAAGGCCGCCCCGGCCGCCGCCACGGGCGCCCACACGGCCTCCGACACCCTGAACGGGGTCTACAGGGCACGCTGCGAGACCGCGGTGCTGCCCGACGCGGCCTGCGCCGACCTGAAGAAGGCCAGGCAGGCGGCGGCCGATGTGGCGACTGTCGCCGACGACGTCAACACGCTGATCGCCGACCAGAACGGCGACCTGGACCGGCTCGACCGGCACCTCGCCGCGCTCCAGAAGCAGGCACAGGCGCTCGCCGACCGCGCCCCGCGCCTGTCCGAGGACCTCGACGACGCCGTCCGGAAGGTCGACGAGCTCAACAGCGGGGCAGCGCAGGTCGCCGCGGGGGCGCGGAAGCTGCACACCGGGCTCTCCACCGCCAAGGCCGGCGCGACGACCCTGGACACGGGCGTCGGCGACCTCAGGACGGGCGCGGACACCCTCTCCGGGGGCATGTTCAAGCTCGCCGACGGCTCGGGGAAACTCGCCGGCGGGCTGCACGACGGCGCCGGGCGGATCCCCGACTACGACCGGCAGGACCGCGACACGCGCACCGAGGTGATGTCCGACCCGGTCCAGCTCGCCTCCAGGGACCTGCACAAGGCGCCCAACTACGGCACCGGGTTCGCCCCGTACTTCATCCCGCTGTCCCTGTGGGTGGGCGCGATGGTCGCCTACATGCTGATCCCGCCGCTCAACCGGCGGGCGCTGGCAGCGGGCGCCCCGGCATGGCGCATCGCACTTGCGGGCTGGCTCCCGGTGGCCGCCCTGGGCGTGCTCCAGACCGTGGCCCTGATGTCCGTACTGCACTGGGCGATCGGCCTGGAGATGGTCCGGGCGGCCGGGACGGTGGGCTTCCTGTTCCTGGTCACGGCGTGCTTCGCGGCGATCGTCCAGTGGCTGAACGCGCGCTTCGGAGCGGCGGGCCGGATCCTCGTACTCGCCCTCCTGATGCTCCAGTTGACGTCCGCGGGCGGCACCTATCCCGTACAGACCAGTCCCGGTTTCTTCAACGCGATCCACCCCTTCATGCCGATGAGCCACGTCGTCGAGGCCCTGCGCAGACTCATCACGGGCGGTGGGCTCGGCCCGGTGTGGCAGGCCTGTGCCGTGCTGGTGGCGTTCACCGCCGGCGCCCTGGCGCTGACCGCGGTGTCGGCCCGCCGCAGGCAGGTGTGGACCCTGGACCGGCTGCACCCGGAGTTGAGCCTGTGACGTCTCGTCAGCGCGTGCCCCGTGTTCCTGTGAGAATCAGGACCATGGAACGCAGCAGCACCCCGTCGGGCGGCAGTACGCGCCGCGAGGCCACCCGGCAGAAGCTCTACGAGGCCGCCGTCACGCTCATCGCGGAACAGGGCTTCTCCGCCACGACGGTGGACGAGATCGCCGAGCGGGCCGGAGTCGCCAAGGGCACGGTCTACTACAACTTCGCGAGCAAGTCGGTTCTCTTCGAGGAGTTGCTGCGGCACGGCGTGGAACTCCTCACCGCCTCCCTCCGGGAGGCGGCCGAGCGGACCGACCGGGACGGCGGCACCAAGGTCGACGCCCTGGACGCGATGATCCGGGCCGGGCTCGTCTTCATCAGCCGCTACCCGGCCTTCACCCAGCTCTACGTGGCCGAACTGTGGCGCACCAACCGGACCTGGCAGTCCACCCTGATGGTGGTCAGACAGCAGGCGGTGGCGGTCGTCGAGGGCGTCCTGCGCGAGGCGGTGGCGGGTGGCGAACTCAGCGACGAGATCGACGTCCAGCTGACGGCGGCGGCCCTGGTGGGCATGGTCCTCGTCGCCGCCCTGGACTGGCAGTCCTTCCAGCCGGAACGTTCCCTGGACGACGTCCACTCGGCGCTGTCCCGGCTCCTTCAGGGACGGGTGAGCGGCAACAACCGCTGAGCGGACGGGTCCGGGCGCAGCCGCGGACTCGGACGCGGACGCGGACGCACAGGAAAGCGCCGGTCCGATGTGGCCGCGTCCCCCGCGGGCCGCCTCGAACCGGCGCTTCCTTCCTGCTCCCCCGTTCCCTCCCCCGTTTTCCCCGTTCCCCCGTGTTCCCCCGTGCGGTCGTTCCCCCGGGTCCCCCCGTGCCTCGCTCCCGCCGACGGATCGGCGGAAGGAGCGGTCCAGGGCGCCGGCACCGTTCCGCCGCCCCGTGTCGGCGGTGCCGGAGCCGTGCCCTTTTCCGTGGCTCCACTCTCTCGTTCCCGCAGGTCGCAACCCATCCGTGCGGGTACTCATCTCTCGCCCTAGGTACGCGTACTCAGCCCTGCGCACTCAACCCCAGGACGCGCCGTTGCCGACTGGTTACCATCGCGTCCGTGTCGGTAATCCCTTTGGTCTTCACCAGCGGCTGGGCCAGCGGCATCAACGCCTACGCGGTGGTGCTGCTCCTCGGTGTCTTCGGCGCGACCGGGCTGAGCGACGAGGTGCCCGAGTCGTTGCAGCGCCCCGAGGTGCTCGTCGTGGCGGGCGTGCTGTTCCTGTGCGAGGCGGTAGCCGACAAGATCCCGTACGTGGACTCGGTGTGGGACGCGGTGCACACCGTGATCCGGCCGGTCTCCGGGGCCGTCGTCGGGGCGCTGCTGGCCGGGCAGAGCGGTTCGCTGCCCGATCTGGCGGCGGGCGCGATCGGCGGTTCGACGGCGCTGGCCAGCCATGCGGTCAAGGCCGGCACGCGGATGGCGGTCAACACCTCGCCGGAGCCGTTCAGCAACGTGATCCTGAGCTTCGCCGAGGATCTCGGGGTCGGCGGCATCGTGACGTTCGCGATGTTCCACCCGGAGGCGGCGGCGATCGTCGCGGGCGCGCTGCTGCTCGCCGGCCTGGTCATACTGTTCTTCCTGGTCTCCCGGATCAGACGCTTCCTGCGGCGCCGGGCCCAGCGGCGCGAGGAGAAACGGCTCACGGCCCGGTCCGGCCGGCCCCCGGGCTGATCCAGGCCGCCGCGTTATCGCGAACTCCCTGGTCACAGGCCCGTGACCGGACTGTCAGTGGGGGCCGATAAAGTCCCTGTCATGGCACGGATTGCGGTGATCGGCGCCGGCATGGGCGCGATGGCGGCCGCTGCCCGGCTGGCCGTCGCGGGCCACCGGGTGGCGGTGTACGAGCGTGGGGAGACGTACGGCGGAGCGGTCCGCCGCTTCGAGCGCGACGGCTTCTCGTTCGACACGGGCCCCGGGCTGCTCACCCTCCCCGCGGTCTACCGCGACCTGTTCGTCAAGACCGGCAAGCAGCCCCTGGAGGAGTGCGCCGAACTGGTCCAGGTCGACCCGTCCGCCCGGCACGTCTTCCCGGACGGCACGGAGGTCGCCCTGCCGAACGCGTCCCGCGCGGGCGTCGTCCAGTCCCTGGACGCGACTCTGGGGGCCGGTGCGGGTGAGCGCTGGGGCGACTTCCTGGTCAGGGCCCGGGAGGCCTGGGACCGCACCCGCAGACCGCTCCTGGAGGAGCCCCTGTGGACCGACTGGCGGGTGCTCGCCGAGCGGGAGCCCTATCCGGCGGTCCCCCACAAGCGGCTGCTGCGCACCCGTCGGGCCGGCACGCTCGACGAGGTCGCCGCCTGGGAACTGCGCGACCCGCGCCTGACCGCCCTCCTGGACAGCCACGCCCTGGCGTACGGCCTCGACCCCCGGGACGTTCCGGCGAGCGCGGCCGTCCTGCCGTACATGGAGCACGCTTTCGGCACCTGGTACGTCCGGGGCGGCATCCGGGAGTTGGCGCGCGCGGTGTACGAGCGGTGTCTGGCCCGGCGGGTCGAGTTCGCCTTCGGCGCCGAGGTCGTGCGCGTCGTCGAGAAGGACGGCCGGGCGGCGGGGCTGGAGCTGGCCGACGGGACGGTGACGGAGGCGGACCATGTCGTGGCGGGCGTGGACCCCGTACGGCTCAAGGGACTGACGGAGCAGTCGCTCGACTCGGACGGTGACGTGCTCCCCGATGCGTCGACGCCGTCGCCGGGCCGGTTCACCGTGCTGCTGGCCCTGCGCGGGGCCCGGGAGACGGGCGCCACGCACCGCACGGTCGTGCACGCGCCGGACCGCGAGGCCGAGTTGGACTGGGTGGGCGGGGAAGGACCCGGCCCGGCGCGGCCCACCGTGACCGTGCTGCGGCCGGACGATCCCGCGCTGCGGCCCGACGAGGGGCACGAGTCCGTGGTCCTCACGGCGGCGGCACCGCCCAGGGGCGACTGGGCGGCGGACGGCTCTGCGGACCGGTTCGCGGAGATGATGGCCGATGCGGCCGGGGCCGCGGTTCCCGGCCTGCGTGAGCGGGTCCTGTGGCGGGAGATACGGACCCCCGGTCTCAGCGGGGACGAGACGGGCGCCTTCTGCGGGGGCACGCCGGCGCCCTCGCTCGCGGGCGGCAAGGGGGACTTCCTGCGTCCCGCCAACAGCACCCGGCTGCCGGGCCTTTACCGCGTGGGCGGCTGGTCGCATCCCGGGGGCGGACTTCCGCACGCGGGCATGTCGGGCGCGCTGGTGGCGGGGCTGATCGTGGAGGGGCCGGGCTTCCGGGGCTCACAGTGAACCCCGGGATGCCCGGACGGGACGGCGGTTCCCGGAAGCGGAGCGGCTAGAAGCGGTACTGCTGCTCGTCGTACCCGTGCCCGTGCGTCTGGCCGTTGCCGTGGTCCTGACTGTGGCCGTTGCCCTGGCCGTTGCCGTTGTCCTGGTAGGGATACTGCTGCTCCGGCGGGAGTTCGCCGCCGAAGAAGGGGTCGTCGGTGTTGCGCTGCTGCGGGACCCAGACACCGCTCTCCGGGGTCTCGCCGTAGCCACCGGTGCCGTACTGGTCCTGGCCGTAGCCCTGCTGGCCGTACTGCTGCTGGTCGTAGCCGGCGTCGTACGAGTTGCCGCCGTAGCCCTGACCGATGTACGGGTCGGAGTAGGCGGCGTACTGCTGCTGGCCCGAGGCGTCGTAGCCGTACTGCTGCTGGTCGTAGCCGGTGTAGCCGTCGTACCCGTAGGTCTGGTCGCCGCTCTGGGCCGCCGCCGCGTACGACTGGTCCTGGCCCGCGCCGGCGTACGACTGGTCCTGGCCGTTCGCCGCGGCGTAGGCGGCGTCGCTGTATATGCCGTACGAGCCGGTGTCGTCGGGGAGGGGCTGCGGTTCGTAGACGGCGCCGTTCTCGGCGCCCGCGGACCGGGCGGAGCGGGCGGGGGTGAAGACGTCGTCCCGGTCGTAGTCGCGGTCGAAGTCGTCGCCCTGGAGGTACGTTCCGGCACCGGTGTCGTAGGCGTCGTTCCCGACGCTGTCGGCGGAATCGTTCCCGAGGCCGCTGCCCGGCCCGTACGCGCCCTCGGGCGCCTCCAGGTCGGAGACCTCCAGCGTCGGGTCCTGGTACTCCCCCTCGCCGCGACCCTTGCCCATGCCGATCCGCGAGAGGAAGCCCGGGCGGCCCGCGACGGCCCAGCCGGCCGAGAAGCCGCTGCGGAACGACAGGGTGACGTATGTCTGCCCGACCGCGAAGGCCGCGGCGCCCAGGCCGATGACCAGCACATTGGGGATGAGCACGCCGAGGACCACGCCGAGGAAGCCGACGAAGGCCAACAGCCGCCAGCGCAGCCGCGCCTTGTACTGCAGCAGAACCTCGCCGAGCAGCCACAACGCGACGACGCCAAACGCGATGTAGAGGACCGTCCAGCCCATGTACGCCCCTCTCCCAGTGGCCGCTACGCAGTGTGTCGTACGCCGGTGCGGCCGGTCTAGGCCCGCTGTGGGTGGTGCAGACCCAGGTTTTCGTAGATTTCCAGCGATGCCGTGGAGTTGTTCAGCGTAATGAAGTGCAGTCCGGGGATTCCCTCGGCCAGCAGTCGCGCGCAGAACTCCGTGGCGAACTCGATGCCAATGGAGCGTACAGCCGCCGCGTCGTCTTTGGCTGTGAGGATCCGCTCTTTCAGGGTAGACGGGATGGCCGCGTTGCTGAGCTGCGGCAATCGCTCCAGCATCCGCACGCTGGTCACGGGCATGACCTCGGGGATGACCGGGGTCGGGCAGCCCGCCGCCGCGACGGCGTCCCGCAGCCGCAGATACGACTCCGGGTGGAAGAACATCTGGGTGATCGCGTAGTCCGCGCCGGCCCGGCACTTGTCGACGAAGTGCGTGACGTCCGTGTCCCGGTCGGGAGAGCGCGGATGAGTCTCGGGGAAGGCGGCGACGCCCACGCAGAAGTCGCCCGACTCCTTGATGAGGCGCACGAGTTCGGCGGCGTACGTCAGACCGCTCGGGTGCGGCACCCACTCGGCCATCGGGTCGCCGGGCGGGTCTCCGCGCACGGCCAGGATGTTCCGGATGCCCGCGTCGGCGTACTGGCCGATGATGTTGCGCAGTTCGGCGACGGAGTGGTTGACCGCGGTGAGGTGGGCGACCGGGGTGAGCGTCGTGTCGGAGACGATCTGCTGGGTCTCCTTGACCGTCCCCGCGCGCGTCGACCCGCCGGCGCCGTACGTCACGGACACGAAGTCCGGGGCGACCGCCTCGACCCTCCTCAGCGCGTTCCAGAGGTTCCGCTCGCCCTTGGGAGTCTTGGGCGCCGAGAACTCGAAGGAATACGTGGTCTTGCCGGACGCGAGCATGTCACGCACCGTGCGTGCGTGGTCAGTCCTGGTGGACGCGGTTCCTAGGGCCATACCCGCAGGTTAGTCAGGGGGCGGCGGTCCCCCAACCGAATGGCGGAAATTTGCCCGGATTGTCGACTTGTTGTCCACGCCTCGGACACCGGCTACAGGGCTCGCAGCCGCTTGGCGAACTCCGCCGCCGCCGCGCCCGGGTCGTCGGCCTCCGTTATCGCCCGTACGACGACGACCCGGCGGGCGCCCGCCGCCAGCACCTCGTCCAGGTTGCCCAGGTCGATGCCGCCGATGGCGAACCAGGGGCGGCCGGTGCCGAGGTCGGCGGTGAAGCGGACCAGGTCGAGGCCGGGTGCGTGGCGGCCGGGCTTGGTCGGGGTGGGCCAGCACGGGCCGGTGCAGAAATAGTCCACGCCCTCCTGGGCGGCGGCCTCGGCGGCCTCCGACTCCGTGTGCGTGGAGCGGCCGATGACGATGTCCTCGCCGAGGATCGCGCGGGCCGCCGGGACCGGCAGGTCGCCCTGACCGAGGTGAAGTACGTCGGCACGGGCCGCGTGGGCGACGTCCGCGCGGTCGTTGACCGCGAGGAGCCTGCCGTGCCGGGCACAGGCGTCGGCGAAGACCTGGAGGTGGTCCAGCTCCTCGGCCGCCTCCATGCCCTTGTCGCGCAACTGCACGATGTCGACCCCGCCGGCCAGGACGGCGTCCAGGAACTCGGCGAGGTCGCCCTGCCGTCTGCGGGCGTCCGTGCAGAGGTAGACCCGGGCGTCGGCGAGCCGCGGGCGGGTCGTGCGGGCGTCGGTGGTCGCCCCGGGCACGGTGTCGGTCGTCTCGGGCATACGGGTGTCCCCCATGGGCGCGCCCGTGGGGGGGGGTGTCCCCGGGCGCGCCCCTGTGTGGTGTGGCGGTGTACGGACCACGGCCCGCACACCGGAACGGCTGGTCGGATCAGACGGCGAGCGCCTGGGCGCGACGCTTCACCTCCGTGCCGCGATTCTCGGCGAGGGCCTGCGCGGGAGTGCCGGGCAGGCTCGGGTCGGGAGTGAAGAGCCACTCCAGCATCTCCTGGTCGGAGTAGCCGTCGTCCCGCAGGAGCGTCAAGGTGCCGGTGAGGCCCTTGACGACCTTGCGCTCGACCCCGTCGATGAAGGCGGCGGGAACGTGCAGCGCACGGTTCTCACCACGGCGTACGGCGATCACTTGGCCCTCCTTGACCAGCTGCCGGACGCGCGTCACCTCGATATCGAGGATTTCCGCGATGTCGGGGAGGGTGAGCCAGGCAGGGACGAGAGCATCGATCTTTGCGTCAATCTCGGTCACGGGACAAGCGTGCCATCCCGCACTGACAGTCGGAAGCCGGGCCCCTCCGACCTGCGCCGATCCGGTGGCGCCGGGCCGTGCCGCGCTAGACCGTGGCCGCCTTCAGCGGCCGGGACGGGTCCGTCAGGGCGGCGGCGTCCATCAGGGTGCCCGCCTCGACCAGGCGGCGCCCCTGGGCCAGGTCCCGGGGGCGGCCCACGGCCAGCAGGGCGACCAGGCGGCCCTCCCGCAGCCAGCAGACCGTCCAGGCGGGGCCGGAGGGGTCGCCCCGCCACAGGGTGGTGTCGGCGGACTGGTGGTGGCCGACGTACTGGACGAAGCGGCCGAACTGCTCCGACCAGAAGTACGGGACCGGGTCGTAGACCGCCGGGGTCTCCCCGATGATGTTCGCGGCGACCGTGCGGGGCCCCTGGAGGGCGTTGTCCCAGTGGTGGACCAGAAGACGCCGGCCGTACCTTCCCGAAGGGAAGGAGGCGCAGTCGCCGACCGCGTAGACGTCCGCCGCGGAGGTGCGCAGGTGGTCGTCGGCGACGACCTCGCGGTGGTCGCCCAGGGCGATTCCCGAGCCCGTGAGCCAGGCCGTGGCCGGGCGGGCCCCGATGCCGACGACGACGGCGCCCGCGGGCAGCCGCGAGCCGTCGTCGAGCACCACCGCGCCGGGCTCGACGCGGGCCACGCGCGCGTGGGTGCGCAACGAGGCGCCGCTGTCGGCGTACCAGGCGGCCATCGGCGCGGCCACCTCGGCGGGCAGGGCGCCCGCGAGCGGCCGGTCGGCGGCCTCGACGACGGTGACCGCGCAGCCCGCCTCGCGCGCGGCGGTGGCGAACTCGGCGCCGATCCAGCCGGCCCCGACGACCACGATGTCGTGCTGGCGCGCGAGTACGGGCCGCAGCCGCTCGGCGTCGTCGAGGGTGCGCAGCAGATGCACACCGGGTACGCCCTCGGTGCCCGGCAGCCGGATCGGTTCGGCGCCGGTCGCGAGGACCAGGACGTCGTAGGGCACCGGTCCGTCCGGGGTGTCCACCTCGTGTTCGGCGGCGCGGACGCCCAGCACCTCGCGCCCGAGCAGCAGTTCGATGCCGAGGGCCTCGAAGTCGATGTCGAAGGCGGAGCCCTCCGCCTTGCCGAGCAGGACCGCCTTGGACAGCGGCGGCCGGTCGTACGGCTGGTGGGGTTCGGCGCCGAGAAGCGTGACGGTGCCGGTGAACCCCTGCTCCCGCAGGGCGACCGCGGTCTGTACCCCGGCCATGCCCGCACCCACCACGACCACGCGTTCCGGCTGCGACCCGCCCGGTGTGCCCTGCGCCTGCGTCTGCTCACTCACCCGATCACCATAGACAACTGACAAATTGTCAGTCAGTGGGCGCGGGAAGTGACCTACTGCACAGTGCCAGACGACCCAGGTGCTCACCGGGCCGAGCACCGGGTCGGACATCCGCCCGTGCACTCGGCCCAGATCTCGTCCTGCTCGTGGTAGTTGAACCCTCCCCCTCGCAACCGAGGGGGATTCCTGGCTCACACTGCTCGGCCGCTCAGTGAACGATCGGGTCTGACGTGATCAGCACCAGCCGGGTTGGAACCAGCCCGGTTGCCCCAGAGGATATGGGAGGTAATTGTGCCAGCTTGGCTCTCGCACAGCACACCGCGTTCCTACCACTACCGCGTGTAGCTGACGCCGAGACCGTCGAGCGAGCGGGGCATGGGCAAAGGCTCCCTTACGTGTGCGTTGCTCTGCGGGCTAGGCTGACCAGCGTAAGCACTCGCGGGAGCCCGGGCGGACCGGGCTGAGAGGGAGGCTGGGCGGCCTCCGACCGTACGAACCTGATCCGGGTCATGCCGGCGAAGGGAGGGGCTGGACGCCCATGTCGCGTACACACACCTCGGACGTCGTTGTCGTCGGAGGCGGGATCATCGGGCTCGTGACGGCCTGGCGGGCCGCGCAGCGCGGGCTCGCCACGACCGTCGTGGATCCCGTGCCGGGCGGCGGGGCCGCGCAGGTGGCGGCCGGGATGCTGGCCGCCGTCACGGAACTGCACCACGGCGAGCAGACCCTGCTGGGGCTGAACCTGGAGTCGGCCCGCCGCTACCCGGACTTCGTGGCCGAGCTCACCGAGCTGACCGGCCGCGACCTCGGCTACCGCCGCTGCGGCACGCTCGCCGTCGCGCTCGACTCCGACGACCGCGCCGAACTGCGCGAACTGCACGCCCTGCAACAGCGGTCCGGCCTGGAGTCGGAGTGGCTCTCGGGGCGCGAATGCCGACGCCTGGAGCCGATGCTCGCGCCGGGCGTGCGCGGGGGGCTGCGGGTGGACGGCGACCACCAGGTCGATCCGCGGCGGCTGGCCGGGGCGCTGGTCGACGCGTGCGAGCGGGCCGGGGTGGTGCTGCGCCGGACCTGGGCCGAGCGGCTCGACGTACGGCGGGGACGGGCCGTGGGGGTCCTGGACTCCGGCGGCGACGAACTGGCCGCCGGGTCGGTCGTGCTGGCCGGGGGCAGCCTCAGCGGGCGGCTCGCGGGGGTCCCGGAGGCCGTCCTGCCGCCCGTACGGCCCGTGAAGGGGCAGGTGCTGCGGCTGACCGTGCCAGGGCGGTACGCGCCGTTCCTGAGCCGTACCGTGCGGGCCGTGGTGCGCGGCAGCCAGGTCTATCTGGTGCCGCGCGAGAACGGTGAACTGGTCGTCGGGGCGACCAGCGAGGAGCTGGGCTGGGACACGACGGTCACGGCGGGCGGTGTGTACGAGCTGCTGCGCGACGCCCACGAACTCGTCCCCGGGATCACCGAGTTGCCG
The DNA here is from genome assembly GCF_036227485.1 of Streptomyces sp. NBC_01451. Classification (NCBI taxonomy): domain Bacteria; kingdom Bacillati; phylum Actinomycetota; class Actinomycetes; order Kitasatosporales; family Streptomycetaceae; genus Streptomyces; species Streptomyces sp. NBC_01451. Next base: position 7,321,704 of record NZ_CP109479.1, on the reverse strand, counting down.
TTGACGGAGACCCGGGCCGGCCTGCGCCCCGCCTCCCCCGACAACGCGCCGCTGCTCGGCCCGACCGCCCTGGAGGGGCTGCTGCTGGCCACCGGCCACTATCGCAACGGTGTGCTGCTGACACCGGTCACGGGAGACGCCATGGCCGCTGTTCTGGCCACCGGTGAACTGCCCGACGAGGCGCGGGCCTTCACGCCGCGCCGGTTCGACACCGTACGTATGGAGCAGCTCGTATGAACATCCTGGTGAACGGCGCGCGGCGCGAGGTCTCCCCGGGCACCGCGCTCGACACGCTGGTGAAGTCCCTCACCCCGGCGCCCTCCGGTGTGGCCGCCGCGCTCAACGAAACCGTCGTCCCGCGCGCGCGGTGGTCGTCGACCTCCCTCTCCGAGGGCGACCGCGTAGAGGTCCTCACCGCCGTCCAGGGAGGCTGAGCCATGGCCGACGATCCCTTTGTCCTCGGCGGTACGACCTTCACGTCCCGGCTGATCATGGGTACGGGTGGTGCGCCCAGCCTCGACGTGCTGGAGCGGGCGCTGGTGGCCTCCGGCACGGAGCTGACGACGGTCGCGATGCGGCGCGTCGACCCCTCGGTGCACGGCTCGGTGCTGTCGGTGCTGGAGCGGCTCGGAATCCAGGTGCTGCCCAACACGGCGGGGTGTTTCACCGCCGGTGAGGCCGTGCTGACGGCCCGGCTGGCCCGGGAGGCGCTCGGTACGGACGTGGTGAAGCTGGAGGTCATCGCCGACGAGCGGACGCTGCTGCCGGACCCCATCGAGTTGCTGGACGCGGCGGAGGTGCTGGTGGAGGACGGGTTCACGGTGCTGCCGTACACGAACGACGACCCCGTGCTGGCGCGGAAGCTGGAGGACGTGGGGTGCGCGGCGATCATGCCGCTCGGGTCCCCGATCGGGTCGGGGCTGGGGATCCGCAACCCGCACAACTTCCAGCTGATCGTGGAGCACGCGCGTGTGCCGGTGATTCTGGACGCGGGAGCGGGGACGGCGTCGGATGTGGCACTGGCGATGGAGCTGGGGTGCGCGGGGGTGATGCTGGCGTCGGCGGTGACGCGGGCGCAGGAGCCGGTGCTGATGGCTGCCGCCATGCGAAGCGGGGTGAAAGCGGGCCGGTTGGCATACCGGGCGGGTCGGATACCCCGGCGGCACTTTGCCGCAGCGTCGTCCCCTGTCGCCGGGCTCGCCGAGCTGGATCCCGAGCGGCCCGCTTTCCAGGCACCCGGCACTTCCCTCTTCCCTCCCGTCTGATCTCCCACCCACGCACCACCCGTTTCGAGCCCGATTACACGTGCAGCACTCCTGTGGAGGTTCCTCTCGGTCGGCGGCCGTCCGGTGCGATCCGCGTCACAGGTCGGCTTCAGTCCCGCTGCTTTCCTGTGCTTTCCTGGCCGAAACTGCGGGCCTGTCAGCGACGGCTCGTACACTCACCTGCGTGGATACGACCCTTCAGGACCCTCTCGTCGGGCAGGTGCTCGACGGCCGCTATCGCGTGGACGCGCGGATCGCGGTCGGCGGGATGGCCACGGTCTACCGGGCCGTGGACACCCGCCTCGACCGTGTGCTCGCCCTCAAGGTGATGCATCCGACGCTCGCCGCCGACGTGTCCTTCGTCGAGCGGTTCATCCGGGAGGCGAAGTCGGTGGCCCGGCTCGCGCACCCCAACGTGGTGCAGGTCTTCGACCAGGGCACCGACGGGTCGTACGTCTATCTCGCCATGGAGTACGTCGCCGGCTGCACCCTGCGTGACGTGCTGCGCGAGCGCGGCGCGCTCCAGCCGAGGGCCGCGCTCGACATCCTGGAGCCGGTGCTCGCCGCACTCGGCGCCGCGCACCGGGCCGGGTTCGTCCACCGCGACATGAAGCCCGAGAACGTGTTGATAGGGGACGACGGGCGGGTCAAGGTCGCCGACTTCGGGCTCGTGCGGGCCGTGGACACGGTCACCAACACGACGGGCTCCGTCCTCGGCACCGTCTCCTACCTGGCGCCCGAGCAGATCGAGAGCGGCACCACCGATCCCCGGGTCGACGTGTACGCCTGCGGGATCGTCCTCTACGAGATGCTGACCGGCGACCAGCCGCACTACGGCGACTCCCCCGCGCTGGTGCTCTACAAGCACCTGCACGAGGACGTACCGCCGCCGTCGGCCCTCGTACCGGGGCTGGCCTTCGAGCTGGACGCGCTGGTCGCCTCGGCCACCGCGCGCAACGCCGACATCCGCCCGTACGACGCCGTGGCGCTGCTCTCGCAGGTCCTGGAGACGCGCGGGTCGCTCGACGCCGGGCAGCTGGACGCCGTACCGCCGCAGGCCATCGCCTCGGAACACGACAACGCCGAGAACCTGACGAGCGTCATCCCGCGCGCGCTGTCCGTGCCGCGCCCCCTGCCCGTCAACGAGGACGAACCCCCGGTCGACGGGCGGCGGTTGAACCGGACCAGCCGACTGGGGTCCGTCGCCGCCCCGGAGACCGCCCCGCCCTCCCGGCGGGCCCCGCGGAGTCCCAGACGGCGTGCGCCGCTCGTCGTCATCGTCGCCGCCGTACTGCTCGCCCTCGGCGCGGGCGCGGGCGTCTGGTACATCAACTCCGGGCAGTTCACGAAGGTCCCGGCGGTGCTGTCGCAGACCGAGGCACGGGCGGCGGCCCGGGTGACGGACGCCGGGCTCGAAGTCAGGATCGAGAGGGACTACAGCGACACGGTGCCGCGCGGGACCGTCATCAGTACGGACCCGAAGGTCGGCGAGCGCATCCGGGACAACGACACCGTGACCCTCACCATCTCCCGAGGGCCGGAGACCGTGCCCGTGCCCCAGGTCACGGGCTTGCGCCTCGACAGGGCCAGGGCGCTGCTGAAGCGGGACGGGCTGGAGCCGGGGCGGGTCACCCGGGAGTTCAGCGAGGAGGTGCCCCGCGGTTCCGTGATCAGCACCAGCCCGGATGCCGGCACCGAGCGGCGCGCGGGTTCCGCGGTCGCCCTCGTCGTCAGCAAGGGCAGCCCGGTGGAGGTCTCCGACGTCACCGGGGCGACTCTCGCCGACGCGCAGGCCGAGCTGGAGCAGGCGGGGCTGAAGGTCGAGGTCGCCACCGGGACCGTCAACTCGGACGAGTTCGAGCAGGGAGAGGTCGCCGTCCAGTCGCCGGAGGGCGGCAGCGAGGCCGAGGAGGGCGACACGGTCACGCTGACGATCTCCAAGGGTCCCGAGATGATCGAGGTCCCGGATGTCGTGGGCGACAGCGTCGACGACGCGAAGGCGGCTCTGGAGGGGGCCGGGTTCGCGGTCGACGAGGACCGGGGGCTGCTCGGGCTCTTCGGCGACACCGTGAAGAAGCAGTCCGTGGACGGCGGCGACACGGCCGCCAAGGGGTCGACGATCACCATCACGATCCGCTGACGGGAGGCGGAGCGCCGCGTGACACCCTGAAAGGGTGACCAGCAAGCAGCTCCGCAACCCCGTCGGCGGCCATGTTCCCGTGGCCGGCGGCCTCCATTCCGTCGGCCTGTCCTACGCCCGCGACCTCCTGGCCGAGACCGTGCAGGTCTTCGTCGCCAACCCGCGCGGCTGGGCGACGCCCACCGGAAGTCCCCGGCAGGACGAGGAGTTCCGGGCGGCCTGCGCCGACGGCTCGATCCCGGCGTACGTCCACGCCCCGTACCTGATCAACTTCGGCTCGCACACCGAGGCGACCGTCGAGCGGTCGGTGGAGTCGCTGCGGCACTCGCTGCGGCGCGGGCGGGAGATCGGTGCGCTGGGTGTGGTGGTGCACACCGGGAGCGCGACCGGCGGGCGGGACCGGTCCGTGGCCCTCAAGCAGGTACGGGAGCACCTGCTGCCGCTGCTCGACGAGCTCACCCATGACGACGACCCGTTTCTGCTCCTGGAGTCGACCGCCGGGCAGGGTTCCTCCCTCTGCTCGCGCACCTGGGACTTCGGGCCGTACTTCGAGGCGCTCGACTCCCATCCGAAGCTCGGCGTCTGTCTCGACACCTGCCACATCTTCGCCGCCGGGCACGATCTGACCGGGCCCAGCGGGATGCACCAGACCCTCGACCTGCTCGTGGAGACGGTCGGCGAGGGGCGGCTGAAGCTGATCCACGCCAACGACTCGAAGGACGTGGTGGGCGCTCACAAGGACCGGCACGAGAACATCGGCGCGGGTCATATCGGCGAGGACCCGTTCCGCGCGCTGATGACGCACCCCGCGACCGAGGGCGTACCGCTGATCATCGAGACGCCCGGCGGGAAGGAAGGGCACGCGGCGGACGTGGAGCGGCTGAAGAAACTCCGGGACGGGTAGGAGAGCAAGCGGAACGGGAATACCCCTGGGGGGTATATTGCTGGGGAGTGCAGACAACCGTGACCACATGACACCCCGGGGGTTCCCATGGAGCACGAGGAACACGCGCACCAGCACACGCCGGCCCACACATCGACCCACACACCGGCCGCCACCTGGGCCGTGGCCGTCCAGGCCACCCTTCACTGCCTCACCGGCTGCGCCATCGGCGAGGTGCTCGGCATGGTCATCGGCACGGCCTTCGGCTGGGGGAACCTGCCCACCACCGTGCTGGCGATCGTCCTGGCGTTCTTCTTCGGCTACTCGCTCACCCTGCGCGGCGTCCTGAGGGCCGGCGTCGGCCTCCGTACGGCCGTACGGGTGGCGCTGGCCGCGGACACCCTGTCGATCGCCGTGATGGAACTGGTCGACAACGGCGTGATCGTGCTGTGGCCGGGCGCGATGGACGCCCAGCTGGACGACCTGCTGTTCTGGGGCGCGCTGGCGATCTCACTGGCCATCGCGTTCGTCGTCACCACTCCGGTCAACAAGTGGACGATCGGCCGCGGCAGGGGCCACGCCGTGGTGCACCAGTACCACCACTGAACCCGGCGGCCCAGGAGCTCAGAGCTCGGGGCCGTCCCCGGGCTCCTCCTGGTAGGAGTAGCGCTGCTCGCGCCACGGGTCGCCGACGTTGTGATAGCCGCGTTCCTCCCAGAAGCCGCGGCGGTCGGCGGTCATGTACTCGACCCCGCGCACCCACTTGGGGCCCTTCCAGGCGTACAGGTGGGGCACCACCAGCCGGAGCGGGAAGCCGTGCTCGGCGGTGAGGAGTTCACCGTCCTTGTGGGTGGCGAAGATCGTGCCGTCGGAGGCGAAATCGGCCAGCCGGAGATTCGAGCTGAAGCCGTATTCCGCCCAGACCATCACATGGGTGACCTCGGGCGCGGGCGGAGCCGCCGCCAGGATCGTCCGCGCCGGAATTCCGCCCCACTCCGCGCCGAGCATGCTGAACTTGGTGACACAGTGCAGATCCGCCAGCACGGAGGCATGCGGCAGAGCCGTGAGCTCCTCATGGTTCCAGCAGTGCTTCTCACCGTCGGCGGTGGCGCCGAAAACCCTGAACTCCCAGCGTTCGGGGCGGAATTTGGGCACCGGGCCGTAATGGGTGACCGGCCAGCCGCGCTGTACCCGCTGACCCGGCGGCAATTCGGGCTGCGCCGCACCTCCTGAATCGCGCTCTCCCGATCCACTTTCCACCGGCTGACCCATGACTCCATCCTGACAGACCAGGGAGAGTGCGCATGACCAGGCCACTCCAGACCCCATCAAGTCCCAATAACTTGGACTAAGCATGCCCTTACTTACTAAGTGCGCACTTACTGGACGATCTTCGGCGGCGGTGCGATCATTCGGCGGCAACCCACCGAGTTCCCCGTTTGGAAGGAGCCTCTGCGATGCAGGGCGACCCCGAGGTCATCGAATTCCTCAACGAGCAGCTGACCGCTGAACTCACGGCTATCAACCAGTACTTCCTGCACGCGAAAATGCAGGAGAACTTCGGCTGGACGAAGCTCGCGAAGTACACGCGGCACGAGTCCATCGACGAGATGAAGCACGCGGAGATCATCACCGACCGGATCCTGTTCCTGGAGGGCCTGCCCAACTACCAGCGGCTGTTCCACGTGCGGGTGGGCCAGACCGTCACGGAGATGTTCCAGGCGGACCGGCAGGTCGAGGTCGAGGCCATCGACCGCCTCAAGCGCGGTATCGAGGTCATGCGCGGCAAGGGCGACATCACGTCCGCGAACATCTTCGAGTCGATCCTCGCGGACGAGGAGCACCACATCGACTATCTGGACACCCAGCTGGAACTGGTGGAGAAGCTCGGCGAGCCGCTCTACATCGCACAGCTCATCGAGCAGCCCGAGAGCTGAGAACCGAGGGCCGCGCTCCAGGGCTCGTACGCCCGGACGCTCAGGCGGCCTCGTCCAGCTGTTCGGCCAGGACCGGCCGGCTCTCGTCCACGACTCCGCGGGCCGGGCAGGCGCCCCTGCCCAGCAGCGCCTGGATACGTCGTACGCACGAGCCGCAGTCCGTGCCCGCCTTGCAGGCCGACGCTATCTGCCTGGGGGTGCTGGCGCCGTCCGCCGCATGCTTCTTCACCTGCGTCTCGGTCACTCCGAAGCAGTTGCAGACGTACACGCGGGTCACCTCCCGACGGGGCCAAAGGTCGTGCCGTACCAAGACCAAGGATGTCCGTTTGGCCGGTGAGGCAAACCTAACCTTACCCGGCTCGCAGGTGCCCGGAAAGTGCCGTGGGGCGCGGATCGTATGTGATCCGCGCCCCACGGCACGCGTCTGTAACAGGCGCAACAACCGGTGATCTGCTACTGGTCCCGGTACATCTCCGCGACCAGGAAGGCCAGGTCGAGCGACTGGCTGCGGTTCAGCCGGGGGTCGCAGGCCGTCTCGTAGCGGTGGTGCAGGTCGTCGACGAAGATCTCGTCGCCGCCGCCCACGCACTCGGTGACGTCGTCGCCGGTCAGCTCCACATGGATACCGCCGGGGTGCGTACCCAGCTCCTTGTGGACCTCGAAGAAGCCCTTCACCTCGTCGAGCACGTCGTCGAAGCGGCGGGTCTTGTGGCCGGAGGCCGCCTCGTAGGTGTTGCCGTGCATCGGGTCGGTGATCCAGGCCACCGTCGAACCCGACGCCGTGACCTTCTCGACCAGCTCGGGCAGCTTGTCGCGGACCTTGTCGGCGCCCATACGGACGATGAAGGTCAGCCGGCCCGGCTCACGGTCCGGGTCGAGGCGCTCGATGTACTGCAGCGCCTCCTCGGCCGTCGTCGTCGGGCCGAGCTTGATGCCGATCGGGTTGCGGACCTGGGAGGCGAACTCGATGTGCGCGCCGTCCAGTTGCCGGGTGCGCTCACCGATCCACACCATGTGCGCCGAGACGTCGTACAGCCGTCCGGTGCGGGAGTCGACGCGGGTCAGCGCCGACTCGTAGTCCAGCAGCAGCGCCTCGTGCGAGGAGTAGAACTCGACCGTCTGGAACTCGGCCGGGTCCGTGCCGCAGGCACGCATGAAGTTCAGCGCGTTGTCGATCTCACGGGCCAGCTGCTCGTACCGCTGGCCGGACGGGGACGACTTCACGAAGTCCTGGTTCCAGGCGTGCACCTGGCGCAGGTCGGCGTAACCGCCGGTGGTGAAGGCGCGGACCAGGTTGAGCGTGGAGGCGGACGCGTTGTACATCCGCTTCAGCCGCTCGGGGTCCGGGATCCGGGACGCCTCGTCGAAGTCGAAGCCGTTGACCGAGTCACCGCGGTACGTCGGCAGGGTCACGCCGTCGCGGGTCTCGGTGCCCTTGGAGCGCGGCTTCGAGTACTGGCCGGCGATCCGGCCGACCTTCACGACCGGCACGGAGGCCGCGTAGGTGAGGACGGCGCCCATCTGGAGGAGGGTCTTCAGCTTGGCGCGGATGTGGTCGGCGCCGACGGCGTCGAAGGACTCGGCGCAGTCGCCGCCCTGGAGGAGGAACGCCTCTCCCTTGGCGACGGCCGCCATCCGGGCGCGCAGCTGGTCGCACTCGCCCGCGAAGACGAGCGGCGGATACGACTCGAGCTCCGCAACGACTGCGCGCAGAGCCTCGGTGTCGGGGTACTCGGGCTGCTGCGCCGCGGGCAGGTCTCGCCAGGTGTTGCCAGCGCTGGCGCTGGTCTTAGCGTTCACGGTCACGGCCCCAACATTACGGGGTCGTGTCGGGCGTCCATCCGCCTGCTCATCAAGTGAGACGGGGTTCGCTCGTTCGGGTCCGGTGAGCGGAATGACCGGTCCGCGCGCCGGTTCACGAACCGCCCGTTGCCCGTGGTGTATGGTCCGTCGCATGTTCGCGCACTCGACCCTGATCCAGAACTGGTGGTGGCCCGCTCACTCGGCGGCCCACTGACTGCGCGTACGCAAGACTTCGCGAAGGCCGCCCGAGGGGCGGCCTTCGGTGTTTCCGCGGACTTCCGCGCCGGCCGTTCCTCCCGATCACTGATCCGATTTCTGACCCAGTCATCGATCGATGGAAGAGGAACCATGCGACTCGACCGGCTCCTGCACGACACCCGCCCGTTCGCCCTGCTCCGCCGCCGCACCCCCGGCCACGACCACCATGTGGTCGAACTGCTGATCGGCCCGGTGAGCACGTACGACCGGCTCGCCGACATCCCCGACAAGGGTCTCGCCCTCATCCCCTTCCGCCAGATCCGCGAGCGCGGCTTCGACGTCCGCGACGACGGCACCCCGCTCGCGGTGCTCACGCCCGAGGAGACGTACGAACTCCCGCTGGCGGAGGTGCTGGAGCAGCTCCCCGCGCACGACGTGCGGGTCGAGGGCGGTGGGTTCGACGTCGGCGACGAGGAGTACGCGGACATCGTCGGGCGGGTGCTGCGGGAGGAGATCGGACGGGGCGAGGGGGCGAACTTCGTCATCCGGCGGACCTACGAGGGTGAGATCCCGGGGTTCGGACGCGCCGACGCCCTCGCGCTGTTCCGGCGGCTGCTGACCGGGGAGCGGGGCGCGTACTGGACGTTCGTCGTGCACACCGGGGAGCGGACCCTGGTGGGCGCCAGCCCCGAAGTACACGTCCGGATGTCCGGCGGGACAGTGGTGATGAACCCGATCAGCGGGACGTACCGCTATCCGGCCGAGGGGCCCACCCCCGAGCACCTGCTCTCCTTCCTCGCCGACGGCAAGGAGATCGAGGAGCTGTCGATGGTCGTCGACGAGGAGCTCAAGATGATGTGCACCGTCGGCGACATGGGCGGGGTCGTGGTGGGACCGCGGCTGAAGGAGATGGCCCATCTCGCTCACACGGAGTACGAGTTGCGGGGGCGGTCCTCGCTGGATGTGCGCGAGGTGTTGAGGGAGACCATGTTCGCGGCGACCGTCACCGGCTCGCCCGTGCAGAACGCCTGCCGGGTGATCGAGCGGTATGAGCCCCTCGGGCGGGACGGTGTCGGGCGCGGCTACTACGCGGGGGCGCTGGCACTGGTCGGGCGGGACCCGGGTGACGGGCGGGAAGGATCCGCCGGGGCGCAGACCCTCGACTCGCCGATCCTCATCCGGACCGCCGACATCGCGCCGGACGGACGGCTGCGGGTGCCGGTCGGCGCCACGCTGGTCCGCGGCTCGGACCCGGCGGGCGAGGTCGCCGAGACCCACGCCAAGGCGGCCGGGGTACTGGCGGCGCTGGGTGTCGTACCGGGCAGGCCACGGGAGACGGGCGTACGGCCGCGACTCATGGACGATCCGCGGGTGCGGGCGGCGCTGGACGGGCGGCGGGCCGCGCTGGCGCCGTTCTGGCTGCGGATGCAGGAGGCCGCCGAAAAGGGAGCGGAGCCGGCCGGGCACGCGCTGGTCGTCGACGCCGAGGACACCTTCACGGCGATGCTCGCGCACGTCCTGCGGTCGTCGGGCCTCGAGGTGACCGTGCGGCGCTACGACGAGCCGGGGCTGCGGGAGGCCGTCGTACGGCACGAGGGGCCGTTGGTGCTCGGGCCCGGCCCCGGTGACCCGGGCGACCTGGCCGACCCGAGGATGCGGTTCCTGCGCGAGCTGACCGCCGGGGCCCTGCGGGAGCACCGGCACGGCGTCCTCGGTGTCTGTCTCGGGCACGAGCTGATCGCGGCGGAGCTGGGGCTGGAGATCGTACGGAAGGAAGTGCCGTACCAGGGCGCGCAGACGGAGATCGATCTGTTCGGGCGGACGGAGACCGTCGGCTTCTACAACAGCTTCGTGGCGCACTGCGACGACGAGGCGTCCAGGGAGCTGGCGGCGCACCGGGTCGAGGTCAGCCGGAGTGCGAGCGGGGAGGTGCACGCGCTGCGGGGGCCCGGGTTCGCCGGTGTGCAGTTCCATCCGGAGTCGGTGCTGTCGCTGAACGGGTCCGCTGTCGTGAGGGAGTTGATGGGCCGGCTGCGGGGCGCGGGCACCCTCGGGTGAGACGGACGGGCGCCCGGGCAGACAGGACCCGGGCGCCCCTGCGCGCCGTCAGCCGAAGAAGACGCCGGCCTCCGCGTACAGCTTCGGGTCGACCGTCTTGAGTTTCGCCGTGGCCTCCGCGATCGGGACGCGGACGATGTCCGTGCCGCGCAGGGCGACCATCTTCCCGAAGTCGCCGTCGCGGACCGCCTCGATGGCGTGCAGGCCGAAACGGGTGGCGAGCCAGCGGTCGAAGGCGCTGGGTGTGCCCCCGCGCTGGACATGGCCCAGCACCGTGGTGCGCGCCTCCTTGCCGGTCCGCTTCTCGATCTCCTTGGCCAGCCACTCGCCGACGCCGGACAGGCGCACATGGCCGAAGGAGTCGAGGGACTGGTCCTTCAGCACCATGTCGCCGTCCTTGGGCATGGCGCCCTCCGCGACGACCACGATCGGGGCGTACGACGCACTGAACCGAGAGGTCACCCAGGCGCACACCTGTTCGGTGTCGAAGCGCTGTTCGGGGATGAGAATGACGTTCGCGCCGCCGGCGAGGCCGGAGTGGAGGGCTATCCAGCCGGCGTGGCGGCCCATCACCTCGCAGACGAGGACACGCATGTGCGACTCGGCGGTGGTGTGCAGCCGGTCGATCGCCTCCGTCGCGATGCCGACCGCGGTGTCGAAGCCGAAGGTGTAGTCGGTGGCGGACAGGTCGTTGTCGATCGTCTTCGGTACGGCGACGACGGGCACCCCGTACTCGTCGGTGAGGCGGGCCGCGACGCCGAGGGTGTCCTCGCCGCCGATCGCGATGAGCGCGTCGACCTCCATCGCGGCGAGGTTCTCCCGGATGCGGGCGATGCCGTTCTCCTGCTTGAGGGGGTTGGTCCGCGAGGAGCCGAGGATGGTGCCGCCGCGCGGGAGGATGCCGCGCACTGCGGGGATGTCGAGGCGCACACTCGCGCCCTCAAGCGGACCCCGCCAGCCGTCCCGGAAGCCTACGAAGTCGTACTCGTACTCCTGTACGCCCTTACGGACGATGGCCCGGATGACGGCGTTGAGCCCGGGGCAGTCGCCGCCTCCGGTCAGTACTCCGACGCGCATGGAAATGTCCCTTCGCCGCGGGTTCCTGACGAAGGATCAGTGTGACGTGCGCCTCACCCGGCGTCGAGGCTCCTCACCGCTTCTCGCCGCTTCTCACTCGTCGTCACGTGCCGATACGCGCCGTCCCGCGACGTCACTCGTCGTCCAGGCCGCGCTGGATCGCGTACCGCACCAGTTCCACCCGGTTGTGCAGCTGCAGCTTGCCCAGGGTGTTCTGGACGTGGTTCTGGACCGTGCGGTGGGAGATGACCAGGCGTTCGGCGATCTGCTTGTAGCTGAGGCCCTTGGCCACCAGTCGCAACACCTCCGTCTCGCGGTCGGTGAGCTCCGGGGCCCTGGGCTCGTCGGCACCCGCGGCCGGGAGCGGCTCGGAGGCCAGCCGGCGGTACTCGCCGAGGACCAGACCGGCCAGGCCCGGGGTGAACACCGGGTCGCCGACCGCCGTACGGCGCACCGCGTCCAGCAGTTCCTCCGTCGAGGCCGACTTCAGCAGATAGCCGGTCGCGCCCGACTTCACCGCCTCCAGTACGTCGGCGTGCTCACCGCTCGCCGAGAGGACCAGGACGCGCAGGGCCGGGTTGGACCCGACCAGTTCCTTGCAGACCTGGACGCCGGGTTTGGCGGGCAGGTTCAGGTCCAGCACGAGGACGTCCGGTGCGACGGCGCGGGCGCGGCGCACGGCCTGCTCGCCGTCGCCCGCCGTGGCGACCACGTCGAACCCGGACTCGGCCAGGTCGCGGGCGACCGCGTCGCGCCACATGGGGTGGTCGTCCACCACCATCACCCGCAGCGGACCCTGACGACCTTCCCGGTCCCCGTCTCCGTCCCCGCTCATGCCCTTGTTCTCGTTCCCGGTGACCGTCATCGCCGCTCCGCCTTCCCCCATGCCGTTCCGGTGTCCTTCGGTACCGTCAGTTCGACCTCGGTGCCCTGCCCGGGCACAGAGATCAGTTCGGCGTCGCCGCCGAGGTCGCGCAGCCGGCCGCGGATCGACTGGGCCACCCCGAGCCGGCCCTCGCCCTCGGCCTGCGCGAGCCGCCCCTCCGGGATGCCCGGCCCGTCGTCGCGCACGGTCACGACGACGGAGTCGGGCTCGTCCTCGACCAGGATCCAGGCCCGGGCACCCTCCCCGGCATGCTTCCGTACGTTGTCCAGGGCGGCGCCGACCGCGGCGGCCAGCTCCTTCGCCGCGGCCCGGGCGAGCGGCACGGGGGCGCCGGGCTCGGAGAGGGTGATCGTCGAGGTGGAGTACGGGACGAGCAGGGTGCGCAGGTCCACCGGGTCCGGCGCGTCCGGCCCGTCCTGCTCGGACTCCCCCGCCGCACGCACGGCGGTACCCGGCTCGCCGGGCTCCGCGTACCGCGGCTCCCGTGACTCCGGTACGAGGCCTGCGGAGACCAGGGCGCGCAGCGCGACCTCCTGCTCGCCGGCCATCCGGCCCAGTTCCCCGGCCTCGCCGCCGAGCACGGCACCGCGCCGCTGCACCATCGCCAGTACCTGGAGGACGCTGTCGTGGATGTCCCGGGCGAGGCGCTCCCGTTCGCGGGTCGCGGCCTCGATCTCCAGGGCGCGGGCGAGGGTGCGCTCGGAGGCTCGGGCGACCTCGACGACGTACCCGATGGCGATGGAGGCGACCCACACCAGGACCACGTTGTGGACGGTGTCGCGGGCCGGGGTACCGCGCTCTACCAGGTTCACGACGGCGACCAGGGTCGAGGCGAAGGCCGCCCAGCGCCAGCCGCCCTTGATCGCGAAGGCCAGCACGGAACCGGCCGTCCATATCGACGGCAGGGTCGGGGCACCCGACTGGATGCGTTCGTGGGTGTCGGCGAGGGGCGTGAGGAGGATGCCGGTGAGGGCGACCGTGAGGTCGGCGGTGAGGAAGCGCTTGGTGCAGCTGGCCGCGTTCGCGACCCAGGGCAGAGTGGCCAGGGTCCAGACGAACAGGACGCAGTAGTAGGCGACGCCGACCCAGGGGCGCTGGAACCGGTCGTAGGCGGTGGCGAAGAACCCCACCGCGTACAGCATCGTGAGCACCCGGTAGCCGGCCAGGGCACGCCACAGCGGCTGCTCGACCGACATCCGCATGATCTTCGGACGTCCGGTCCGCCGGGCCCCGGCACTCCCGCGTACGGCCTTCTCACCCACGGCCATGTCCCCCACCCATCCCCAAACCCGCCCCCGGTACCGCTACTTGGTGCCCGAACGTTCCTTCTCCAGGGCCTTCTGAGCCTGCTTCTCCGCCAGTTTCTCCGCCTTCGCCGCTTCCGCGAGCTGGCGCTTGGCGGCCGACGCGTAGATGTCGACGTACTCCTGGCCGGAGAGCTTCATGATTTCGTACATGACCTCGTCGGTCACGGCCCGGAGCACGAAACGGTCGTGCTCCATGCCCTGGTAGCGGCTGAAGTCGAGCGGCTCGCCGATGCGGATGCCGGGGCGCATCAGCTTGGGCATCACCTTGCCCGGCGGCTGGATCTTCTCGGTGTCGATCATCGCCACGGGGACGACCGGCGCCCCGGTGGCCAGCGCCACGCGCGCGAGGCCGCCGGGCTTGCCCCGGTAGAGGCGGCCGTCGGGCGAGCGCGTGCCCTCCGGATAGATGCCGAACAGCTCACCGCGCTCGATGACTTCGACACCGCTCCTGATCGCGGCCTCACCGGCGCCGCGTGCACCGGAGCGATCCACCGGGAGCTGGCCGACACCCTTGAAGAAGGCGGCGGTCATCCGGCCCTTGAGACCGGGCGTCGTGAAGTACTCGGCCTTCGCGATGAAGGTGACCTTGCGGTCGAGGACGGCGGGGAGGAAGAACGAGTCGGAGAAGGACAGGTGGTTGCTCGCCAGGATCGCCGGGCCGTCGGCCGGAACGTTCTCCAGGCCTTCGACCCAGGGCCTGAAGGCGACCTTCAGCGGGACCCCGACGGAAACCTTCATCGCGCCGTACAACAACCGACTGCCTCCTGTGTCTGTGGATCAGACCTTAACCCGCAGCGCTGTCAAAGAGCCCGACGGCCCTGGTCGGTGTCAGTGCGGTCGCGTACGGTGAAGTACGCCTCGAAGCCTCGTGGCTTCCTCGCGTGATCACCCACCCCAGTCACCCACCCCATGAACAGGAGACCGATGGTGCCGGTCCTTCCTGGAGCCGAGCCGTACCGCCATGAGGGCGGGGAGGTCGGAGTCCTCCTCTGTCACGGTTTCACCGGTTCCCCGCAGTCGTTGCGCCCCTGGGCGGAGTATCTCGCCGAGCGCGGCCTGACCGTCTCGCTGCCGCTGCTGCCCGGGCACGGCACGCGCTGGGAGGACATGCAGCTCACCGGCTGGCAGGACTGGTACGCGGAGGTGGACCGCGAGCTGCGCTCCCTGCTGGAGCGCTGCACCCAGGTGTTCGTCTTCGGCCTGTCGATGGGCGGCGCGCTGACCCTGCGGCTCGCCGCGCGGTACGGCGACCGGATCAGCGGCATCGTGGTCGTCAACCCGGCGAACAAGGTGCACGGCCTTGCCGCGTACGCCCTTCCGGTGGTGCGCCATCTGGTGCCCTCGGTGCCCGGCATCGTGAGCGACATAAAGAAGGAAGGCGTCGCCGAGGTCGGCTACCCCAGGGTTCCGCTGCACGCGGCGCACTCGATGCGGAACTTCTACCGCCTGGTCGACGGCGAGCTGCCGCAGGTCACCCAGCCGATGCTGCTGCTGCACAGCCGCGCGGACCATGTGGTGCCGCCGGCCGACTCGGCCCGGGTGCTCAGCCGGGTGTCGTCCACGGACGTGACGGAGATCGTGCTGGAACAGAGCTACCACGTCGCGACGTTGGACCATGACGCGGACCGGATCTTCGAGGAGAGCCACGCGTTCGTCCTCCGGCTCGCACCCGCGGCCGGCAAGGGGTCCGACGAGTCCAAGGACTCATTGGGGCTGGGAGACCAAGTGGGGCAGCAGGAAGGGACGGCCACGGGTGGCTGAGCACGACTCCGACCGCGAGCCGGAGGAGAAGGGCGTGCCCTTCGACGAGGCGGCCGCGTGGGCCGCGATCGTGGAGGCGTACGGCGACGAGCCGCCGGACCCGCCCGGCGCCAAGCCGTTCAAGTCGATCGAGGATCTGGCGCTGCTCGAACCGGACACGAACGACGACACCGACGACACCGTCGACCCCGACCCCAAGGGCAACGCCGACAAGGTGGCCAAGGGTGACGGGCAGCCCGCGAAGCCGCTGGGCAGCTCCGTCTCCTTCGCCCCGGGCGTCGGAGGCAGTGGCCCGCGCGACTACTCGACGCCCGACGCGTCGGAGGACGACTTCGACGATGACGACGAGGGCCACTTCGTGCCGCCGGAGCCGCCCCCGCTGCCGTCCTCCGACACGACCGCCCGGTTCGCCTGGCTGGCGGTGCTCGGCGGTCCGGTCCTGCTGCTGCTCGCCGTACTGCTGGGCTGGGACATGACCTGGTGGCTGACGACGCTGGGCATCGGCGGGTTCCTCGGCGGGTTCGCGACGCTGGTGATGCGGATGCAGGGCGACGAGGACGACGAGCAGGACCCGGGGCGGGGTGCGGTGGTCTGACGACCACTGTCCCGACTCAGGGACGTTCGAGGACGTCCAAGGCGTTCAGGACGCGGGGATTCTGAGGGCGGCCAGGACCGGCAGATGGTCCGTGGCCGCCCTCAGGTCTGTCTCCGTCACGCCGGGAAGGCCCGTCGGCACCCCGCAGCCGAGGACCTCGATGCCGGGCGTGGCCAGGATCGCGTCGATCCGCTGGTGCGGGTCGGTGGGCGTCGAGGTGTACTCCGTGCCCCAGGGGGCGGTGGTCCAGCAGTCCTGGAGGCCGGTGGCCAGGCGCCGGAAGCTGCGGCCGGTGGGGCGTTCGTTGAGGTCGCCGCCCGCGACCGCGTGCGGTACGTCCAGCGCGGCGAGGCGGTCGAGGAGCAGGCCTGACTGCTCGTACCGCTCGTCCTTCTGGAGGCTGAGGTGACAGCTCAGTACGCCGAGCCGGGCGCCCCCGAAGCGGACGACCGCCGTCGCGAAGCCGCGGCGGTGCTGGCCGGGGGTGAGCGGGAGGAGGACGTCCTCGGTGTGTTCGACGGTCGCGCGCAGGGAGCACAGGAGGGCGGGGCCGGCGGCGGTGGCTCCGCCGGAGAGGAGTACCTGGCCGGAGGCGGCTGCGAGGCGGGAGAGCTTCTTGCGCCAGCGGAAGAAGCGGGGGGCTTCCTGGATGAGGACCAGGTCGGGGGCGCAGGCAGTGATGACTCGGGCGAGGGCGGCGGTGTCGTCGCGCATCGAGCGGATGTTGTAGCTGAGGACTCGGATGACGGCGGAACCGTCGGGGTCCGTGCGGGGGGTCGGGAGCGGGGGGTTGGTCGCCATGGTGGTCAAGATACGGAGGCGGGTTGTGGGGAATGCCGGGAACTCGCCGTTCGGGGTGCGGCTGTTGGCTGTCCGACGGCTCGCTGTGGTTTGTCGCGCAGTTCCCCGCGCCCCTGAGAACAGCTCGCCGAGAACAGCTCGCCGTTCCCCTTGCAGGGGGAACGGCGAGCAGCCACAGCCACGGGGGTGTTCTACATGATCGGGTCGGGTTCTCTCGCCAGGTCCGCCGCGCCCACCATGCCTGCCTTGTTGCCCAGTTGGGCGGCGATGACGTCGGCGACCGGGCGCCAGTTGCCGCCCACCAGCCAGCGCTTGTAGGACTTGCGGATGGGGTCGAGGACCAGTTCGCCCTCGTCCGAGAGGCCGCCGCCGACGATGAAGGCGGAGGGGTCGAAGAGGGAGGCCAGGTCGGCGAGGCCGGAGCCGGCCCAGCGGGCCAGTTCGCGGTACGAGTCGACGGCGACCGCGTCGCCCTGCCTCGCGGCCATCGAGATGTGCTTGCCCTCGATGCCGTCGGGGGTGCCGTCGCCGAGGGAGAGAAGCAGCTCGGCGTGCTCGGGGGTCGCGTTGGCACGCTGCTTCGCGTACCGGACGAGGGCGCGCCCGGACGCGTACTGCTCCCAGCAGCCCTGGCTGCCGCAGCCGCAGAGCAGTCCGTCGGGGACCACGCGGATGTGGCCGAACTCGGCGGCCACGCCGAAGTGGCCGCGGCGCAGCTTGTTGCCGATGATGATGCCGCCGCCGAGGCCGGTTCCCAGGGTGATGCAGATGACGTTGCGGTGGCCCTTGCCCGCGCCGAACTTGTACTCGCCCCACGCCGCCGCGTTCGCGTCGTTCTCGACGACGACCGGCAGGCCCACGCGGGTCTCGACCTTGTCCTTCAGCGGTTCCTCGCGCCAGTCGATGTTGGGCGCGAAGTAGACCGTGGATCGCTGACGGTTCACGTATCCGGCCGCGCCGATGCCGACGCCCACGATCTCGTGCCCGGCGCGCGCGCCCTCGACGGCGGCGGCGATGGCGTCCACGATGCCCTCGGGTGTGCCCGGGGTCGGCACCTTGTGGGTCGAGAGGATGTTGCCTTCCTCGTCGACCACGCCGGCCGCGATCTTCGTGCCGCCGATATCGACGCCGATGGTGAGTCCCATGAATCCCTCAGTTTCGGTGGAGCCCCGCTACGGCCAACCGTACCCGAGGCCCTGTCGCCGGGTGCCCCTCGTCCGCACGGTGGGCGGGCCCGCCGGGACGTGATCCAGGGGCTCTCAGTCCAGGTCGATGCGCTCGCCGGAGCCGGTGCCGTCGCCCCGGTCCTCGCCCCGGTTCTTCGCGCGGTCGGCCTCCCGGGTCGTCCAGCGGCGTTCCTGGGAGACGACGGCCGAGCGGTAGGCGGCGAGCAGTTCGTTGCCCGCCGCTGCCAGGTGGTCGAAGACATCCGGGTTGCGTTCGATCACCGGTTCGACGGCCGCCTTGGCCTGCTGGACGACCTGCTGCACCACCTGCTGGGCGGTGCCCTGGGCGACCGCGCCGAGCAGCGGTGACTGGAGGGACGACAGCTTCTCCGACACGGCGTCGACCAGCTTGCGGAGTTCCTCGGCGGCGGAGGCGGGCGGCGGGCCGTACCGGGCCCGGCGGCGGGCCTTCTCCGCTTCGAGGTCCTCGGCGCAGGCCTTCGCCCACGCGTCGGCGTCGGAGACGGGCGTCTCGTACGGTGCCTCGTCGGCCGTGTGCCCCCGAGCGGCGTCGGACATGGGGCGCTCTTCGCTCATGGCGGGCTCCTGACTACGGTTCGTCTCTCCGACGGTACCCGAATGGACGTACGCCGTTCATCGTGCCTGCGGCCACAGATCCGGGTCCGGCGCGAAACGGACCCTCAGCTCGCCGTCGCGCAGGGCGGCGCCGGCCACCGTGCAGCGGCGCAGTGCCGAGGGCAGCGGGACGATACGGCGGAACGGGCCGACGGTAAC
Source organism: Streptomyces sp. NBC_01451 (assembly GCF_036227485.1). Lineage (NCBI taxonomy): Bacteria > Bacillati > Actinomycetota > Actinomycetes > Kitasatosporales > Streptomycetaceae > Streptomyces > Streptomyces sp. NBC_01451. The sequence continues at coordinate 7,303,032 of NZ_CP109479.1, read as the reverse complement.
GGCGAGTTCGTCGCCGCGCCGGACCAGGTCGAGCTCGTCGCGTATCGCGCCGGGCAGCGGGATGTGCCAGACGAGCACACCGTCGTCGGCGAGGTGATCGGTGACGGGCCACTCGACGGGGGCGGGGGTCCGGTTGACGGCGGGTGCGCGCAGGGCGGCCAGGTCGTCGGTGCCGCGCGGGTCGTGTCCGAGGTGCGGGACCTGGTGGAGGGCGTAGGACTGCGGTGACTCGGCCGCCTCGGACCATTCGTCGATCGTCTTGCGCTGCTGGGCGGTGACGGAGGCGAGCCAGGGGTCGGTCGAGGGCTCCGGCAGAACGCGGTTGGCGAGCAGCACGTCCGCGCGCAGGCCGCGCAGAGCGAGCCCGGTGGTGGCGGCGCGGACGGCGTCGGTGCCGGCCGGGCCGGGCTCGGCGACCAGCCGTACGACGGTGTCCCGGTCCTCGACGACCGCGGTGACGGCGGCCAGTTCGACGTCCCAGCGGGCGGCGGCCTCGTACAGCCACTCCGTGGGCATCGGGACGCCGGCGAGGCGGCCGAGCACGGGGCGCAGGGCGCGGGCGGCCTGGCGTTCGGCCGGGAGGAGGCGGCGCAGATAGCGGCGGAGTTCCTCGGGCAGCGCGAGGAGGGCGAGTGCCTGCGGGGTGGGCGGGAGGTCGACGACGAGGAGGCCGTACGCCTCCGAGAGCGCGGCGTCGCGCAGGGCGCGCAGCAGGGCGAGTTCCTCGGCGCCGGGGAGGGGGCTGGGTTCCTCGGGGTCGAGCCGGGAGGCGCCGAGGAAGTCGAGGACGTTCGCGGCGCGGTCCTGGAAGGCGGTGAGGTCGGCGCGGAAGCCTTCGGCGGCGTCGGGGCGCCAGGCCGTGAGGTGCGGGGTGCCCGGGACGGGTACGGGGGTGGGGCCCGTGGGGGTGCCGAGGGCGGCGCCGAGGGTGTCGGAGCGGTCGGTGCTGAGGACGAGGGTGGGGGTGCCGTCGCGCGCCGCGGTCAGTGCGGTGGCCGCGGCGAGGGTGGTACGGCCCGAGCCGCCGGGACCGGTCAGGAGGAGGGTGCGCATGTGGGTGAACGGTACCGGTGCCGGCGCCCGCCCCTGGGGGCTGCCGCCCCCAGACCCCCGCTTCGGCCCCGAGGACGGGACGGGTAGGGGCGGCGGGGGCGGGAAACTACTTGGGCTCCTCCACCCGCTTCTTCAACCCGGCCAGCGCCCGGTCGATGATGACCTTCTCCGCCTTGCGCTTGATCATGCCGAGCATCGGGATCTTGACGTCCACGGTCAGCTGGTAGGTGACCTCGGTCGCCCCGGCTCCCGCCGCCTTCAGGATGTACGAGCCGTCCAGCGCCCGCAGCATCTGCGACTTGACCAGGGTCCACGAGACCTCGTGCTCGCCGGTCCAGGTGTAGCCGAGGGTCTGGTCGTCCTTGATCGCACCGGCGTCCATGACCAGGCGGACCTGCTCGGCGCGGCCCTGGGCGTCGGTCTTCAGGACCTCCGCCTCCTTCACCTCGCCGGTCCAGTCCGGGTAACGGGCGAAGTCGGCGATCACCGCCATCACCTCGTTCGGTGCCGCCTCGATCGTGATGCTCGAACTGGTGAATTCCGCCATCGAAGTGGCTCCTCCAGATGCGGTCCGGTGAGGGAGGGTCGGTGCGCACGTATGTGCAGCGTGAAGGCTACCCCGCGCGGGGCGGGCCGTTGCCACCAGGACCCGGTGGCAACGGGGGCGACGGGGTTGCCGGAGTCACCATTCGAGTACCCACGGCCGCCCGCTCCCCGCGAAGTGCCCCACGTTCACGCACTCCGTGGCCCCGATCCGCATCCGCCGGGCCAGCGGCTGGTGGACGTGACCGAAGAGCGCGTACCGGGGGCGCGTGCGCCGGATCGCGTCGAGCAGGGCGCGGCTGCCGCGTTCGAAGCGGCGCGCGACCGTGTCGTACACCAGCTCCGGGACCTCCGGCGGAATGTGCGTGCACAGCACGTCGACCTCGCCGACCGCCTCGATCTTCGCCGCGTACTCCTCGTCGCTGATCTCGTACGGGGTGCGCATGGGTGTCGTCAGCCCGCCGCCGACGAAGCCGAAGGTCCGGCCCCCGATCTCCACCCGTTCGCCGTCCAGGACATGGGTGCCCGGGCCGGCGTACTCCGGCCACAGTGTCGGCATGTCGACGTTGCCGTAGGTGGCGTACGTCGGTGCCGGGAACGCGGCGAACAGTTCGGCGTACTGCTTGCGGACTGCCTTCTCGATGGCCGTCGCCCGGTCCATGCCGATGCCGGCCCACAGCCGGGCCCCGTGCTCGCGCGCCTCCTCGAAGCGGCGGGCCGTGCGCAGCGCCACGAGGCGGCTCGCGTTCTCGGCGCCGAAGAGGTCGGGGAAGATGCCGCGAGAGTGGTCGGCGTAGTCGAGGAAGAGGACCAGGTCGCCCAGACAGATCAGGGCGTCCGCGCCCGCACCGGCCACGGCCAGGTCACGCACGTTGCCGTGCACGTCGCTGACCACATGAACGCGTGTCCTCTTCCCCTGTGGGTTGCCCCGCGGTGTGGGTGCCATGGCGATCAAGGGTAGGCGTGTGCGGCTCGGGTGAACAGGACAAGGGGGTCGCTCACGGTTACTGGTCAGTCAAGAAAACCGTGCACTACTGTGCGTAAAAGACACCAACCCGTGTGACGCCGCGAACATCTCGCCGGACCCCCCTGTCGTAGGAGCCATACCGGCGGGTAACGTCCGGGCAGTCCAGTCGTGCTCAGGATTTCAACTACGAGATCCGTGAGTACTTGCCCGAGCCATGGACCGCACCGTCGCATCGCACAACGTCGTGGCGCCGGCGCCCTATGAGGAGCAGCAGTCTTGCGCGAGTTCAGCCTTCCGGCTTTGTACGAGGTCCCCGCGGACGGAAATCTGACCGACATCGTCCGTCGAAACGCCGCGCAGCATCCGGATGTCGCCGTCATCGCCCGCAAGGTGGGCGGCGCCTGGCAGGACGTGACGGCCACGGCCTTCCTCGCCGAGGTGCACGCCGCCGCGAAGGGTCTCATCGCCTCCGGGGTCGCGCAGGGCGACCGGGTCGCCCTGATGTCCCGTACGCGCTACGAGTGGACCCTGTTCGACTTCGCCATCTGGTGCGCGGGCGCGGTGACCGTACCCGTGTACGAGACCAGTTCCGCCGAGCAGGTGCAGTGGATCCTGAGTGACTCGGGGGCCACCGCGATCATCGTGGAACTGGACGGCCACGCGGCCTCCGTGGCGTCGGTGCGCGACCGGCTGCCCGAGCTGAAGCACGTCTGGCAGATCGACGCCGGCGCGGTGGAGGAGCTGGGGCGGGCCGGCCAGGACGTCAGCGACGCGACCGTCGAGGAACGCGCTGCGCGGACGAAGGCCGACGACCCGGCGACCATCGTGTACACGAGCGGTACGACGGGTCGGCCCAAGGGCTGTGTGCTCACGCACCGGAGCTTCTTCGCCGAGTGCGGGAACGTGGTCGAGCGACTGCGGCCCCTGTTCCGGACCGGCGAGTGCTCGGTCCTCCTCTTCCTCCCGCTCGCGCACGTCTTCGGGCGGCTCGTGCAGATCGCGCCGATGATGGCGCCGATCAAGCTGGGCACCGTCCCGGACATCAAGAACCTCACCGACGAACTGGCCGCGTTCCGGCCGACGTTGATCCTCGGTGTGCCGCGGGTCTTCGAGAAGGTCTACAACTCGGCGCGGGCCAAGGCGCAGGCGGACGGCAAGGGCAGGATCTTCGACAAGGCCGCGGACACGGCCATCGCGTACAGCCGGGCGCTGGACGAGCCGTCCGGCCCGTCGGTCGGCCTGAAGTTCAAGCACAAGGTCTTCGACCGGCTGGTCTACAGCAAGCTGCGCAACGTCCTCGGCGGCAAGGGCGAGTACGCGATCTCCGGCGGCGCCCCGCTCGGGGAGCGGCTCGGGCACTTCTTCCGCGGGATCGGCTTCACGGTGCTGGAGGGCTACGGCCTCACCGAGTCCTGTGCCGCGACCACGTTCAACCCCTGGGACCGGCAGAAGATCGGCTCGGTCGGCCAGCCGCTGCCCGGTTCGGTGGTGCGCATCGCCGACGACGGCGAGGTGCTGCTGCACGGCGAGCACCTGTTCAAGGAGTACTGGAACAACCCGGGGGCGACCGAGGAGGCGCTGGCCGACGGCTGGTTCCACACCGGCGACATCGGCACGCTCGACGAGGACGGCTATCTGAGCATCACCGGCCGCAAGAAGGAGATCATCGTCACGGCGGGCGGCAAGAACGTCGCCCCGGCCGTGATCGAGGACCGGATCCGCGCGCACGCGCTGGTCGGGGAGTGCATGGTGGTGGGCGACGGGCGGCCGTTCGTGGGCGCCCTGGTCACCATCGACGAGGAGTTCCTGGGCCGTTGGGCCGACGAGCACGGCAAGCCGGCCGGGTCCACCGCGGCGTCGCTCGCCCATGACCCGGATCTGCTCGCGGCGATCCAGGGCGCGGTCGACGACGGCAACGCCGCGGTGTCGAAAGCGGAATCGGTGCGGAAGTTCCGCATTCTGGCCTCCCAGTTCACCGAGGAGTCGGGCCACCTGACGCCGTCCCTGAAGCTCAAGCGCAATGTGGTGGCGAAGGACTACGCGGACGAGATCGAGGCTATCTACCAGGGTCAGTAGGCCCGGTCGGCCCTACCGGGGCCGTTTGCACGTCATGGCGCGGTGTCCTCGGCGAGGACCCGCGCCATCGTCCGTTCCGCGAGCGCGGTGATCGTCACGAACGGGTTCACCCCGATCGAGCCGGGCACCAGCGAACCGTCGGTGATGTACAGCTTCGAATACCCCTTCACTCGACCGTAGTTGTCGGTCGCCTTGCCCAACACGCAGCCGCCCAGCGGGTGGTAGGTGAAGTCGTCGGCGAACACCTTGTTGCCGGTGCCGAACAGGTCGTACCGGTAGATGGTGGAGTTGGCCGCGTTGATCCGGTCGAACAGCTTCTTGGCCATGGCGACGGACACCGCGCTCTGGGCCGCGCTCCAGCCGAGCCGCGCCGAGTCGGTCGCCGCGTCGTAGGTGAACGACGCCCGCTGCGGGTTCTTGGTGATCGCCAGATAGAGGCTCACCCAGTGCTCCAGCCCCGTCGGCAGCGGGGCGATCTCGGCGAAGACCGGGTTGTCGGCGTTGGCCCAGTCGTCGATGCCCATGACCGGCATCGTCGACTGGTTGGCCCCGACCGTGTCCCACAGGTGGTTGGCGCGCCCGAGCATCACGTTGCCGTTGGTCCCCCAGCCGGTCCCGACGCTGGCGTCGAGCGCGGGCAGCGTGCCCGTCTCCCTTGCCCGGACGAGGAGTTCGGTGGTTCCGATGCTGCCGCCGCCGAGGAACAGATAGGTGCACCCGTACTGCTTGGTCTGGACGACGGCGCCGGTGTCGTCGATCCGGTCGGCGGTCAGGACGTACGTCCCGTCGGCGGCCCGGGTGATCGCCCTGACGCGTTCCATGGTGGTGATGGTGACGTTGCCGGTGCCCAGCGCCGAGGCGAGGTACGTCTTGTCGAGGCTGCGCTTGCCGTAGTTGTTGCCGTAGATGACCTCCTGTCCGAGCGCGGACCTGGTCGCCGTGCCGGCCGCCTCGCGCTGCATGTAGTCGAAGTCGTAGACGCTCGGTACGAAGGTGGTCCTCAGGCCGGTGTTCTGCGCGTGCTTGCGGGAGATCCGGGTGAAGCGGTACCACTCCGTGGACTCGAACCAGGCGGGGTCGACGCTGTTGACGCCGAGCATCGCGCGGGCCCGCGGGAAGTAGGTGCCGTACATCTCGGTGGCGTTGACGCCGGGGAACTGCTCGGCGAAGTACGACTGGAGCGGGGTGACGGCCATGCTGCCGTTGACCAGCGAGCCGCCGCCGACGCCGCGGCCGAGGAACACGGACATGTCGTTGTAGTGCACGCGGTCCAGGGCGCCGGGGTAGGGGGTGATGTCCTTGTTGACGACGTCCAGCCACAGGAAGCTGGCCAGCGGCGCCTCGGTGCGGGTCTTGAACCACATGGAGCGCTTGTCGGGGGCGGCGGTGGAGCAGAAGATCTTGCCGTCGGGGCCCGCCGTGTTCCAGAGGCGGCCCATCTCGATGACGAGGGTGCGGATGCCGGCCTGGCCGAGGCGGAGGGCGGCGACCGCACCGCCGTACCCGGAGCCGATGACGATCGCGGGCGCGGACTCGACGGCGGCGGGTTCGACGGCCTGGGCGGACTGGAGGCCGACACGGGTGAATCCGAGGGCGGCGGCCGTCTGGAAGGCGGCCATGCCCAGTATTTGACGTCTCGTCAGGTGATGCTGCGTCAACTGACGGTGTATCAGCTTTTCTGTCATGAGCGCAGCATCGGCGGAATTTCAGGTTCCGCCTAGTAGGTGCGTACCTGCACATGTTCGGAAGCGGAGAACGTTTGCCGTCACAGCAACGCCTTCAGCTCCTCCGCCAGCAGGTCCCAGCGCCACTTCTCCTCGACCCAGGCCCGCCCCCGCTCCCCCATCCGGGCACGCAGTTCGGCGTCGCCCAGCAGGACGGTGATCCGGTCGGCGGCCTCCTCCACGGAGGTGCCGCGCACCACCCAGCCGGTCTCGCCGTCCAGGACGGCGTCCGGCGCGCCCCCCGAGTCACCGGCGACCACCGGCAGCCCCGTCGCGGACGCCTCCAGGTACACGATCCCGAGCCCCTCGACGTCGAGACCGCCCTGGCGCGTCCGGCACGGCATCGCGAAGACGTCACCGGCGCCGTAGTGGGCGGGCAGCTCGGCCCAGGGCACCGGCCCGGTGAACCGGACCGAGTCGGCGACACCGGTCTCGTGCGCGAGCTTGCGCAGCTCCCGCGCGTAGGGCCCGCCCCCGACGATCAGCAGGACCGTCTCCGGCTCGACCGCGAGGATGCGGGGCATCGCGAGGATCAGCGTGTCCTGCCCCTTGCGCGGGACCAGCCGCGAGACGCACACGACCACGGGCCGGTCGGTGAGCCCGAGCCGGGCGCGCACCGCGGCACCCCCCGACTCCGGGTGGAAGGTCTTCTCGTCGACCCCGGGCGGCAGTTGGACCATCCGCCGGGCCGCCCGGGGGCTCAGCGCGGCGGCGATCCGCGACCGCGTGTACTCGCCCAGGTAGGTGATCGTGTCCGTCGACTCGCCGATCCTGCGCAGCAGTTGACGCGCCGCAGGCAGCTGAGCCCATCCGGCCTCGTGACCGTGGGTGGTAGCCACCAGCCGCTCGGCGCCCGCCTTCCGCAGGGCCGGCGCCATCAGCCCGAGCGGCGCCGCCGCCCCGAACCACACCGACGTACAGCCGTGTTCACGCAGCAGCCCGACGGCCCGCCCGGTCACCGCCGGCGTGGGCAGCAGCATCGTCGTCCGGTCCCGTACGACGGTGAAGGGCTGCTCGGCGTCGAACGCGGCCGTGGCCCGGGCGCCCTCGGGGCCCCGCTTCCAGGTGGAGGCGTAGACGACGACCCGGTCGGGGTCGAGGCGCAGCGCCATGTTGTGCAGGAAGGCCTGGATACCCCCCGGACGGGGCGGGAAGTCGTTCGTCACGATCAGGGTCTTGTGCACGCCGCCGACCCTACCGAACCGCCCACCGCACCCTCCCAGAACCCTCACAGGTGTCCGGCCCCGCTTGATGGCGTTCGCACAGCCGAGCGGGAGACCATGGCCGCCCATCGGTTGACGGCTCACGCGGCCTGCACGGCGGCACGAACAGGGGTTCAGGTGGACATCGCGGGCAGAGGACGGCTGCGGCTCCCCGTGGCACTGCTGAGCGTCTGGGGCCCGACCCGGCTGCTCCTGCTGCTGTTCGTGTTCAAGGTGTTCGTCTTCCCGGGCCCGGACGTCACGAGCGACGTCTCGGTGATCTACCACGGCTGGTACGAGGTGCTGCGCGAAGGCACCTTCCCGCTGGCCGACGTCACCTGGCAGTACCCGCCCGCCGCCGCCCTCGCGATCCTCTCCCCCGCCGCCCTGCCCTTCCTGGACTACGCGTCGGCGTTCTTCGTGCTGGCCTTCCTCGCCGACCTCGTCGTCCTCGCCCTGCTCGTCCACGCGGGCGGGCGCCCCGGCCGGACCCCGCGCGGCGCCTGGGTGTGGGTGGTGGGCGTACCGCTGCTGGGCCCGACCGTGTACGCCCGGTACGACGTGATGGTGACCGCCGTGGCGGTGGCCGCTCTGCTCGCCGGGGCCCGGCATCCGCGTCTCATGGGTGCCCTGGCGGGCTTCGGGGCCCTCCTGAAGGTCTGGCCCGCCCTGCTGCTGGTGGGGGCCGTACGGCGGCGGGCGTGGGCCTCGGCGGCCGTCACGGTGGCCGTGCTGGCGTCGCTGTTCGCGGTGGCCATGCCCGGCGCCTTCGCCTTTCTGGCCTTCCAGGGCGACCGGGGCACCGAGGTGGAGTCGCTGGGCGCCCTCGTCTTCCATGTCGGCCGGCACTTCGGCTGGGAGGGCCGGGTGGCACTGAACTACGGCTCCATCGAATTCCTGGGCCCGTTCGTGCGGACGGTGAGCACGGTGGCACTGCTGCTGACCGTGGCCGCCTTCGGCTGGCTGCTGCTGTGGCGGCTGCGCGCCACCCGCTTCCTGCCGCACACCCTCGCCGACGCGGCCTTCGTGGCGGTACTGCTGTTCACGGTGACCAGCCGGGTGATCAGCCCGCAGTACATGGTGTGGCTGGTGGGCCTGGCCGCCGTCTGCCTGTGCTTCCGCGCGAGCCGTATGACCCTGCCCGCCGCCCTGGTCGTCGTCGCGTGCCTGGTGACGGTCCTGGAGTTCCCGATCGGCTTCGCGCACGTGGTCGCCGGCGACGCCTACGGCATGGCCCTCCTGTTCACCCGCAACGGTCTCCTGGTCGTCGCGGCCCTCACGGCGGCCCTGGAGCTGTGGCGCACGACGGCCCCGCCCCGGGCGCAGCTCCCGCCGCTGCCCGATCAGGCCGCCCGCGCCCGGCAGACTCAGCCGAGCTGAGCGCGGAGATACGCCTGCCACAGCCGCGTGAACTCCGCGGGCGTCGTCCCCAGCACCTTCCCCAGGGCCCCCTCGACGGCCCCCGCCCGCTTCCCGTGCGCCCCCACGGCCCGGTAGAACTCACCGAGCCGCACCTCGCCCCACCGGTCGGCGACCATCCGGCACGCCAGCCAGCCGCCCTCGTACGCCTGGGCCAGCTTCGTCGCGTCCCCGCCGAAGCCGAAGTCCGCGTCCTCGGGCAGCGCGTCGGGCACCTCGCCGGAGGCCACGGCACGGGCCAGTTCGGGGGCCGCCTGGACGGCCGTGCGGCCGGTGGACCGGTAGCCGACCCAGTCCGCGTAGCCCTCGGAGAGCCACAGGGGCGTGGCCGCCGTGGTGGCGGTACGGGTCGCCACGTGCGTGGTCTCGTGGGTGAGCACGACCTGCTTGCCGAAGTCGCCGAGCACGGCGTACGCCTCGGGGTTGACGATGATCCGGTCCGCCGGCGCCCTGGCCGACCCTCCGACCTCCCCGGTGGTGACCGCCGCGATCCCCCGGTAGGCGGAGGCCGGGGACCCGAGCAGCCCCGCCATCCCGTCCAGCGACTTCGGTACGAGGACGACGACCCGCTTCGTCCACGCCCCGCCCCACGCCTCCGTCACGGCGGGCACGGCCCGGTCGGCGAGGTCCGCGTAGCGGCGCAGGGACTCCGGTGACTGGCCGACCCCCAGGACTAGGCTGTGCGTCCCGCGTACGGCCCGTACGGTCCCCTGGTCCCACAGCTGCTGGCCCGTCTTCCGGGCGGGCTCGTCGTCGTCGACGTACCACTGGCCGCCGTCCCGCTCCGTGAGGCTCAGTGTGCGCCCGACCTTCACGGGGGCCTTGTCGATGCCCTCGACGCGGTAGCTCAGTTCGACGTCGGCGGTGGCCCCGTCGCCGTCGGCGCGGTGCAGGGCGGTCAGCCGGTACGACCAGGCCGTCAGCGGGAGCGCGCTCAGCCGCGTGAACTCCGCCGGCGCGCCGGTCCGCGCGTACGCCGGTCCGTCACCGGCGAGGACGGCCGCGGCCCGCCGGTCCAGCAGCCGTCGTACGTCGGCGGAGGCGGTGTCGGTCGCCGACCGGCCCCCGCCGCACACGACGAGGGAGACGAGCGCGCCGAGCAGCAGCCAGAGCGTCACGCCCCGGACCCGCCCCCCACCCCACGCACGCCGTCGACCAGCCACGCCGACGATCGTACGGGCCGATTGTCAGGAAAGGGGACGCACCGGACGTTCAGACCCTGGTGACCGACGAGACGGGCATCATGCCCACCGGGTCGTACCGCACCGGAGCACCCGGATAAGGGGCGTGGATCACCTGGCCGTTGCCCACGTACATCCCGACGTGGCTGGCATCGGACCGGTAGGTGACCAGGTCGCCGGGCTGGGCCTGGGAGAGCGGGACCTGCTGCCCGGCGTACCGCTGGGCCTGCGAGGTGCGCGGCAGGGAGACCCCGGCCTTCGCGTACGACCACTGCATCAGGCCCGAACAGTCGAAGCCGGAGGGCCCGTTGGAGCCCCAGACGTACGGACTGCCCAGCGCCGCCCGGGCCGCGGCGACGGCGGCTGCCGCACGGGCGCTCGGCGCGGCGGCGTTCCCGGGGTCGGGCAGGTCGGTGCGGTCGGACCGGGAGGCCCGGTCGTAGGCGGCCCGGTCCGCGGACGGCAGCGAGTTGAGCAGCGCCCGCGCCTTCGCCAGCTTCTGTTCGACGGTCCGCTTGTGCACGGCGACCGCCTTGCGGCTGCGGTCGAGCTCGGCGAGCTTGCCGGTGGCCTCCGCGCGCTCCTGGGCGAGTTCCCGCATGGCCGCCTGGAGTTCCCTGAGCTCACCGGCCTGGTGGACGTTGATCCGGTCGAGCGCGGCGGCCTTCTCCAGGTACTCGTCCGGGTCGTCGGAGAACAGCAGCGCGAGCGAGGGGTCGAGGCCCCCGGCCCGGTACTGGGCGCCCGCGAGCGAACCGAGCGCCTCCCGCATGGTGTTGATGCGCAGCTGCTGACGGGCGATCCGGTCCTGCGCCAGGGTCACCTGCTCGCGCAGCGCGTCGGCGCGCTCGTCGGCCCGGTTGTAGGACTCGGTGGCCTTCTCGGCGGCCGTGTAGAGCCGGTCCACCTCGGCCCGGGTGTGGTCGGTCGGCGCGGCGGTGGCCGACGGCACGGCGGCGCCGAGAGCCGCGGCTGCGGCGGACAACACGGTGAGGGCGGCGCCTGCGGCGCTGGCTCCCCGGTCGAACCCGGACGGTACAAGGCGGCGATGGAACCCCACGAGAAGCCGCACTCCTTCCGCTGGCGGACGCATGCTCCCCCGGTGTTGGGGGCGCGCCAGACAGTAGCCGTGCGACTACGCGCGGACCAAAGACCTCGGCGGGCACACACGGTGACGCCCCGCCTATGACGCAGGTCATGGGCGGGGCGCGGGGTCAGCGGACGGTGTCGTGATTCGCCCGTTCGGGCGTCAACGTGTCCTGATCTTGAACAGACCCGGAAGGAGTACGACGATCCGATCCGTCGAAGAGAGGATCAGATCCGTACGCCGAACTGGAACGGCATGTTGTCGATCGACTCGTACCGCACGACCGTGCCGCTGCGCGGCGCGTGCAGGACCTGGCCGTTGCCGGCGTAGAAGCCGACGTGGTGCATGTCGCTGTAGAAGATGACCAGGTCACCGACCTGGAGATCGCTCTGCGAGTAGATGCGCGTACCGGCGTTGGCCTGGTCCTGGGAGGTCCGGGGTATCTGGATGCCGGCCTGGGCGAACGCCCAGGAGGTGAAGCCCGAGCAGTCGAAGGAGTCGGGGCCCGAGGCGCCGTAGACGTACGGGGAGCCGATCTTGCTCTGCGCGGCGGCGTACGCGGAACCGGCGCGGCCCGTGACGGGCGCCTCCGAACCGTCGAGGGCAGTGCGCGCGCTGGCCCGGCTGGCGCGGGCGTCGGCGGCGGCGAGGGCCGCCTTCTCCGCCGCGGTCATGGAGTTGAGGAGCTTCTGCGCCTCGGCGAGCCTGCCCTGGACTTCCTTCTTCTTCTTGGCCAGTTCGGTGCGGGTGTCCGCGAGGTCCTGGAGCTTCTCGCCGGCCTCGGAGCGCTGCTGGGCGAGCGCGCGCTGCTTCTCCTGGACCTTCTTGAGCGACTCGACCTGCTGAGCGCTCAGCTGGTCCATCGTGGACGCCTTGTCGAGGTAGTCGTCCGGGTCGGCGGAGAGGAAGAGCTGAAGGGAGGGGTCGATGCTGCCGGTGCGGTACTGGGCGGCGGCGGCGAGTCCGAGGCCGTCGCGCAGCTCGTTGAGCTCGTCCTGGCCGCGGGCGACGTTGTCCTGGAGGGTGGAGATCTCCTTCTCCAGCCGGTCCTGCTTCTCCTCGGCCCCGTTGAGCTTCTCGGTGGCCTGCTCCGCCTGCTCGTAGAGCTTGTCGACCTTGGCCTTGACCTCGTCCTTGCTCGGCTTCTCGCTCGGTGCCGCGTTGGCGGCATTGGCGCTGAGGGCCACGGCGGCAGCGGCGGCGGTGGTGAGCACGGTCACGCGGGTGCGGCTCGGCTGCTTCGGTCGACGATGGGACGCCACGGAGGCGAACTCCTTCTTCTCCCGCTGTCACTCCCTTTGAGTGATCGCCCGAGCGGAGGTTCGAGGCCTGACCCTAGTGACCTTCTTGTGATCAGTTCAAATCCTGACGCGAAAAATGTTTGTCACTCATCGCATTTTTTACACACAACACACATACAGCAATGCTCGATTGACGCTAGGTTGCCTGACAGTTCTGCCAATTCGGTCATTACGCCCGTATGTTGTCGGCTGCCGTCTGCCGTGGTCAGCCGCGCGAGAACCGCTTCAGCAGCACCACCGAAGCCACCGGCCGGGCACCCGCCTTGGCGATACCGTCGGCCACCTCGCGGTCCGTCGACACGACGATGACCGGCCGGCCGGGCGGCTCCGCGCGCACCAGCTGGCGGATCAACTCGTCGGCGGTGACACCGGCCTTCGAGAACAGCACCCGCACCCCGCGCGGCGGCGCCAGCAGCACCGGGGCGGCCAGCTCCGCCCCGTCGAAGACACAGGTGACCTCGGCCCCGGTCTGCGCGGCGAGCTGCGACAGCTGCCCCAGCAGCCGCAGCCGCTGCTTCTCCAACGGCATCTGCGGATAGCCGGTCTTCGTCACGTTGTAGCCGTCGACGACCAGATGCGCCTGCGGCAGCGCCAGCAGCTGGTCGAGAATCGCCGGATCGTTCTCGGACAGCGCCCGGGCGGCGATGTCCTTCGGCGTCATCCGCCCCGGCTCGACCGCGTCCACGGTCTCGGCCGGCCGTACCGACACCGGCGGCAGCGCCAGCTCCCGCCGCAGCCCCTGGGCCGCCTCCAGCACGGTGTCCAGCAGCAGCCGTACGCGCATGTCCTCGACGCTGCGCCCCTCCCGGGCGGCGCGTCTGCTGGCCTCCAGCGCGGCCTCGACCTCGCTCAGCCGCCCCTTGAGCCGCCGGGCCTCGCTCTCCGCCGAGGAGACCTGCGAGTGCCCCTCGGTGCGCAGGGTCTCCATCTCGGCGTGCGCCTTGCGCAGGGCCGCCTCGCCGCGCTTGACGTCGCTGAGGGCGGCGCGCAGCTTGCGGTGCAGCGATTCGGCTTCCTTCCTCGCCGACTCCAGCTCCGTACGCAGCCGCTCGGTCTCGGTACGGGTGAGGTCGCGGGCCGCGGTCAACTCCTCACGCAGCCGCTCCAGTTCGGCCCGGCTCTCCTCGTCCGCACGCTCGGCGTCGGCGCGCTGCGCCTCCTCACCGGCCGCGGTGACGAGCTTCACCCAGCCCGTGGGCCGCAGCACATAGGCCGCGGCGGCCACGTCCAGCGGATCGGCGGCCGGTGGCGGCGAACCCGCGTCGAGAGCCCCGGCCAGCTCGGGCTGGGCCTCCTTCAGCTTCTCCCCGATGCGCTGCCGGAACAGCGCATCGGTCTCCAGCGCGGCGGCCATCGCGTTACCGGCGAACTTGGCCCGCCGATTGGGCGCGAACCGCGCGTACTGCCGCAACTGGGCGGGCAGTTCGGCCACGGTGAGCCCGCCGAACCCGTCCGAGACGATCTGTACGACGCGTCTGCGCACGCCGTCGGGCAGCGGGCGGTCGAGCACCTCGGCGGCGCCGTCGCCCGGCTCCCCGCCTGTGGTCTCCACCATCCGTCACCCCAACCAGTTCCGGCGCGGGGCCCGCTCCCGTCAGGAGCCGGCGCCCGGCCTGTCCACGAGTTCCACCTGATCCACGGCGTTGCACCAACGGCAGCGCACGGACTCGATGGTCTCACTGACCACCTCGCGCTCCTCCACGTTCGGGTCCCCGGCCAGGTCGAGGTGGACGTACTCCACGACCTTGGAGGAACGGGTCACGTCGAAACGCGTGAGGTTGCCGCACAGAGCACAGCGCCACCGGGTCGAGTCGGTAGGCAGAGGAACCGTCATCGTGGATATGTTCGCTTTCCTTCTAGTATCCGTGCTGCGCCAGTTTCCCTGGAGCATGTGGCTCGTAACCCTAAGGCCTGGCGGGTACCCACCGCCCGTCCGTCCACAGCGGCGAGGCGGTCTGCACTGTTCGGTCCCGTTACGTCATGCTCTGTGTCCATGATCGGCGAGTTCGAAAAGTGGCGTACGGCAGCCCACGGATCGGTCCACGGATCGGTCCGCAGATCGGTTCGCGCCCAGTCGGCGCCGGTGACGTACGGGCTGATCGCCGTCTGCTGTCTGCTCTTCGTCATCGGCCCCGCCTCGGGCCTGAACCCCGGGTACGGCACCGGGGACGCCCTGCTGACCGCCCAGCGGGCCTACTTCCGCCGCTGGGGCGTGGTCCCCGCCGACCTCTTCACCGGCGCCCCGCGGGCCGCACTCACCCCGGCCACGGCACTGTTCGTCCACGGCAGCTGGGTCCACCTGCTGGGCAACATGCTCTTCCTCTACGTCTTCGGCGCGATGACGGAGGAACGCCTCGGGCACCTGGAGTTCGCCCTCTTCTATCTGGGCTGCGGCTGTCTCGCCCTGCTGGGGTACGCCGCGGCCAACGCCGACTCGCAGCAGACGCTGGTGGGGGCGTCCGGCGCGATCTCGGCGATCCTGGGCGCGTTCCTGTACCTGTTCCCCGGCGCGCGCGTCACCAGCCTCTTCCCGTTCCTCTTCTTTCTCCCGCTGCGCTTCCCGGCCTGGCTGACCCTGCCCTTCTGGGCCGCCCTCCAGTGGGCGGCGGCGGGCCGGGCGTCCTCCGGGCCCGGGGTGGCGTACCTGGCGCACGTGGTGGGGTTCGGGCTGGGCTTCGCCTACGCGTGGGTGCGATATCGCCGTACGACCGCCACGCCTTCGCGGGGGACGACCCCGGGACCTCCGGCAGAACGACCGGGCCGGCTGGACCGCGAGTAGGGTGAGACCCTCAGCAGCGGGCCCCGAGGGAGAGAACCAGCCGTGATCACCGCGATCGTGCTCATCAAGACCAGCGTGGACCGGATCCCGGAGATCGCGGAGTCGATCGCCGCCCTGGACAGCGTGAGCGAGGTCTTCTCCGTCACCGGCACGTACGACCTGATCGCGATGGTCCGCGTCAAGGCCCACGAGGACCTGGCGGAGATCATCCCCGGCAGCATCAGCAAGATCCCGGGCGTGGAGGCGACGGACACCCACGTGGCGTTCCGCACGTACTCCCAGCACGACCTGGAAGCGGCGTTCGCGATCGGCCTGGACAGCTGAGGACGTATAGCCCGTCCGGCGTTTGAGGACGAGCGCGTTAGGCGCGACAGGGGGTCCGGGGGCGCGGCCCCCAGGGGCGGGACGGGTAAGGGCGGCGGGGGCGATCAAACCGCCGGCACGCAACGCCCGTCCTCGGTCCGGTACTGCCACCGGGCCCCGTCCCGCACAAGCTCCTTGACCGCGCCCACGAACCGCTCCACATGCTCATCGGGCGTCCCCGCACCAAAGCTCACCCGAATCGCGTTGAGCGACTTCTCACCGGGAGCGGCCTCGGGGGCCCCGCACTCCCCCTGCGTCTGCGGGTCACTCCCCAGCAGCGTCCGCACCAGCGGGTGCGCGCAGAACAGCCCGTCCCGCACCCCGATCCCGTACTCGGCGGAGAGCGCCGCGGCGAAGTGCGAGCTGTTCCACCCCTCGACCACGAACGAGATGACACCGACGCGCGGAGCGTCGTCGCCGAACAGCGAGAGCACCCTCACCTCGGGCACCTCGGCCAGTCCCGCCCGCACGGTGTCGATCAGGTACTGCTCCCGGGCCACCAGCGATTCGAAGCCGGCCTCCGTGAGGGCCTTGCAGGCGGCGGCGATCGAGTAGGCGCCGATGACGTTCGGCGAGCCGGCCTCGTGCCGGGCGGCGGTGTCGTGCCACTCCACGTCCACTCCCCCGTCCGTGCGCCGCGTGACCTTGCGGCTGGCGCCGCCACCGGCGAGGTACGGGTCGGCGGCGCGCAGCCAGTCGGCGCGGCCGGCCAGGACTCCGGAGCCGAAGGGCGCGTACAGCTTGTGGCCGGAGAAGGCGACCCAGTCGACGTCCAGGTCCTGGACGGAGACAGGGTGGTGCGGGGCGAGCTGCGCGGCGTCGAGGACGATCCGGGCGCCGTACGCGTGGGCGACGGCGGCCAGCTCCCGTACGGGCCACAGCTCACCGGTGACGTTCGAGGCGCCGGTGACGCAGACGAGGGCCGGGCCCTGGGGGGCTTGGGCGGCGAGGGCCTCCTGAAGCCTGGCCACGGCCTGCTGAGGGGTGCGCGGCGCGTTGAGGTAGGTGACCTGGGCGTCCCGCCAGGGCAGCAGCGAGGCGTGGTGCTCGGTCTCGAAGACGAAGACCTGGCAGCCCTCGGGCAGCGCGGCGGCGAGCAGGTTGAGGGAGTCGGTGGTGGACCGGGTGAAGATCAGCTGGTCGTCGGCGCGGCAGTCCAGGAACTCGGTGACCGTCCGGCGGGCGTTCTCGAAGAGGTCCGTCGACAGCTGGGAGAGGTAGCCGGCACCCCGGTGCACGCTGCCGTAGTAGGGCGCGTACGCGGCCACGTCGTCCCAGACCCGCTGGAGCGCGGGGGCGCTGGCGGCGTAGTCGAGCGCTGCGTAGGTGACCTCGCCACCGGTGACGAGCGGCACGGTGACATCGCGTCCCAGAACGGACAGAGGGGTACAAACAGTCCGGTCGGCGGCAACGGTGGAGACAGACATGGCGAACTCCCGTGAGAAGCAAGAGGAATCACTGCGCGAGCGGACATGGCTCAGCGGAGGAGAAGAAGAGAGGTGAAGTGAAAAGGGTGCGCGGAGGCGGGGCTCGGCAGCCCTATCGCATTCGCTTGCTCACGGAAGACTCCCTCGAACGACCAGGACCCCTGGTGTCGAGAGGGGCCCGCGCTTGCCGTAAGCCTTGCCGCCTACGGCCTGGTCTTCATCCCGGGGCACCCCGCCACGGACGGAGGGTTGCCGGACAGTCGGCCGGGGCCTCATGACTGTCACTCATGACCTTGCACAGAACGTAACCGAAGTGATCGACGCCCCGCAACCCGTGTCCGGATCGCGGGACGCCCATCAGGGAAGAGGCAGGGAACCGCTACGCGTTGGTGGCCGCCGCCCACCGCTCCAGCGTCCGCTTCGCCGCCCCGGAGTCGACGGATTCCGCCGCCTTCACCATCCCGGCGCCGATCTGCTCCGCCAGTGAGCCCGGCCCCGGGTCCAGCGCCACCAGCGCCGCCGCCGAGTTGAGCAGCACGGCATCCCGTACGGGCCCGGTCTCGCCGTCCAGCAGCCGCCGGGCGACCGCCGCGTTGTAGGCGGCGTCGCCGCCGCGCAGGGCCTCCACCGGGACCAGCTCGATGCCGACGTCACGCGGGTCGAAGGCCTCCTCCGTCACCTTGCCGTCCCGGACGACCCACACCCGGGACGTGGCGGTGATCGTCAGCTCGTCGAGGCCGTCGTCGCCCCGGAACACCAGGGACGAGTTGCCGCGCTCGGCGAAGACACCGGCGACGATGGGGGCCATCCGGGGGTCGGCGACCCCGACGGCCTGCGCCCTGACCTTCGCCGGGTTGGTCAGCGGGCCCAGGATGTTGAAGACCGTCCGGATGCCCAACTGGCCGCGTGCGGCGCCCACATGACGCATCGCCGGATGGAACTTCGCCGCGAAGCAGAAGGTGATCCCGGCTTCCTCCGCCACCTCGGCCACCCTCTTCGGCGTCAGCTCCAGATTGACCCCGAGCTGCCCGAGCACGTCCGACGCCCCGGAGGCCGAGGAGGCCGCCCGGTTGCCGTGCTTGACGACCTTGGCGCCCGTGCCGGCGATGACGATCGCCGACATGGTGGAGATGTTCACCGTGTTGGCGCCGTCGCCGCCGGTGCCGACGATGTCGACGGTCGGCCCCGGCACCTCGATCACGTTGGCGTGCTCGTACATCGCCTGGACGAACCCGGAGATCTCCTCGACGGTCTCGCCCTTGGCCCGCAGCGCCACCACGAACCCGGCGATCTGCGCGTCGGTCGCCTCACCGCCCATGATCAGGTTCATCGCCCAGGCGGTGTCGGCGGCGCTCAGGTCATGGCCGTCGAGCAGGCCGTTCAGCACGCGGGGCCAGGAACGGACCGCCGCGGTATCGCCTCCGGCGGGGTTCACAGCGCTCATCTGCCGCTCCTGGATCGGTCCCGTCGGGACTCCGCGGGACTTCTGGTGGGAATGGGAACACCCTATCCAGCCCGGCGGTACGGCGAAGGACCCCGTCCGATGTACGGACGGGGCCCTTCTGCCGTTCCAACCGTGTGTGGCGAAGCGGGGTGATCAGTGGTGGCCGTGGCCGCTCGTGATCTCCTTGTACTCCTCGGTCGTCGGCTTGGCGATCTGGCTGTCCTCGCCGTAGTACGACTTGCTGAGCTTGGCGCGCAGCTTCTCCGTGCCCTTGACCTTGCGCTCGACACCGTTCTCGTCGACCGTCGCGCCGATCATGGCCGGCTCGTACTGCTCGTGCGCGGTGAGCGTGTGCAGGGCCTCCTGGCTGAGCGGCTCGTGCACCTCGATGAACTCACCGTGCGGCAGGCGCTTGATGATGCCCGACTCGCGGCCGTGCAGCACCTTGTCCTTGTCGCGGCGCTGGAGGCCGAGGCAGATCCGCTTGGTGACGATGAACGCGAGGACCGGGGCGACGAAGAACGCGACCCGCACGAACCAGGTGATCGCGTTGATCGACAGGTGGAAGTGCGTGGCCCAGAGGTCGTTCCCACCACCGATCAGCAGCACCATGTACCAGGTGATCCACGCGACGCCGAAGGCCGTGCGCGTCGGCGCGTTGCGCGGGCGGTCCAGGATGTGGTGCTCGCGCTTGTCGCCGGTGACCCAGGACTCGACGAACGGGTAGACCGCGATCGCGACCAGGACCAGCGGGAAGATGATCAGCGGGATGAACACACCCAGGACGAGCGTGTGACCCCAGAAGTTGATCTCCCAGCCCGGCATGACTCGGATCAGACCCTCGGAGAAGCCCATGTACCAGTCGGGCTGGGCGCCGGTCGACACCTGGTCCGGACGGTAGGGGCCCATGGCCCAGATCGGGTTGATCGAGGCGATGGCCGCGATGACCGCGATGACACCGAAGACCAGGAAGAAGAAGCCTCCGGCCTTGGCCATGTAGACCGGCAGCAGCGGCATGCCGACGACGTTGTTGTTCGTCTTGCCGGGGCCCGCGAACTGCGTGTGCTTGTGGTAGAAGACCAGGATCAGGTGCGCCACCATCAGGCCGAGCATGATGCCCGGCAGCAGCAGTACGTGGATCGAGTAGAACCGGGCCACGAAGTCGCCGCCGGGGAACTCGCCGCCGAACAGGAAGAACGACAGGTACGTGCCCACGACCGGCACGGACAGGACCGCGCCCTCCATGAAGCGCACACCGGTGCCGGAGAGCAGGTCGTCAGGGAGCGAGTAGCCGGTGAACCCGGTGAACATGCCCAGGACGAACAGCAGGAACCCGAACAGCCAGTTGACCTCGCGGGGCTTGCGGAACGCACCCGTGAAGAACACGCGCATCATGTGCACGAACATGCCGGCGAGGAAGATCAGCGCCGCCCAGTGGTGGATCTGCCGGATCAGCAGACCACCGCGCACATCGAAGGAGATGTGCATGGTCGAGTTGAACGCCTCGGACATCAGCTGGCCCTGCAGCGGGATGTAGCTGCCGTGGTACTCCACCTCGTTCATCGACGGGTGGAAGAACAGCGTCAGATACACACCCGTGAGGATGATGATGATGAAGCTGTACATGCAGACTTCGCCGAGCATGAACGACCAGTGGTCGGGGAAGATCTTGCGCATGTTGGCCTTGGCCAGGGAGTAGATCCCCAGCCTGCCGTCGGCCCAGTCGGCGACCCGCTCACCGGCGGGCGCCTTCTCGCGCGACGAACGCGCGTCCGTGTTTGCCGTAGTACTCATCCGCGCTCCCAGAAGGCAGGACCGACGGGCTCGGAGAAGTCGCCGAGCGCCTCAAGGTAGCCCTCGTCGTTCACGCCGATGCGCAGCTGCGGCAGGGCGTGACCGGCGGGGCCGAAGATCACCCGGGCGCCGTCGGAGAGGTCGAAGGTGGACTGGTGGCAGGGGCAGAGCACGTGGTGCGTCTGCTGCTCGTACAGGGAGATCGGGCAACCGACGTGGGTGCAGATCTTCGAGTACGCCACGATTCCCTCGTGGGACCACTCGAGCTCGCGCTTGTCCTTGATGTTGTCCGGCTGGATGCGGACGATCATCAGGGCGGCCTTGGCGATCTCGGTCTGGAACTCGTGGTCGTCCTCCTCCAGGCCCTCGGGCTTGGCGAAGGTGAGCGACCCGACCGCGACGTCCGAGGGGCGCAGCGGCTCGTTCGTGTTCATGTTGACGAGCAGCTTGCCCTTGGACCACAGGGTGTGGCGCAGCTTCGTGCCGGGCAGCGTGCCGAGGTCGCGCAGCAGCATGACGCCGGAGAGCGGGAACAGGGCCAGCGCGCCGAACATCGTGTTGCGGACCAGCTTGCGCCGGCCGATCGCGGACTCCTTGGCGCCCTGCTTGAAGTCGGCCAGGACCTTCGCCTTGACCTCGGGCGGCGCGGAGATCGCGTGCCGCTCGTCGACGAGCTCCTCGTCGGACATCAGGGTGCGGGCCCAGTGGACCGCGCCCGCGCCGATCGCGAAGAGCGCCACCCCGAGGGACAGGCCCAGCGCGAAGTTCAGCGCGTTGATGTGCCCGATCGGGAAGACGAAGATCGCCTTGTCGTGCGGGATCGCCACGTACGAGGCGATGAAGGCGACGGTGGCCAGCATCGACAGCGTGAACAGGAAGGCGACCGCACGCTCGGACCGCTTGGCGGCCCGCTCGTCGATGTCCTGGACACGGTGTTCGTGGGGCGGCAGCCCCGGGTCCGCGAACGGGTTCTGCTCGTCCGCGACGCCCACGGCACCGTGCTCTGTCTCCTGCGCAGCGGGCAGGTTCTCTTCTGGAATGTCTTGGCTACTCATGACTTCTTGGCCTTTGCGGTCCGAGCGGCGACCCAAACGGCGACCGCGATGAGCGCTCCGAGGCCGAAGATCCAGGCGAACAGGCCTTCGCTGACCGGTCCGAGACCGCCCAGGCCGAGGCCGCCGGGCTCCACGGTGTCCTCGCCGTTGACCGCGTCGAGGTACGCGATGATGTCCTTCTTGTTCTTCTCCGACAGCGTCGTGTCGGGGAAGGACGGCATGTTCTGCGGGCCGGTCTGCATGGCCTCGTAGATGTGCTTCGGGTCGACACCCTCAAGGCTCGGGGCGAACTTGCCGTGCGTGAGCGCACCGCCCTTGCCGGTGAAGTTGTGGCACTGCGCGCAGTTCGTGCGGAAGAGCTCGCCGCCCTTGGCGATGTCCGCGCCGTCGGGGCCGTACTGCTCCTCGGTCGGCACGGACGGACCGGTGCCCAGCGACGCGATGTACGTCGCGAGCTGGTCGATCTGGGCCTGCGAGTAGATGTTCTTC
The DNA here is from genome assembly GCF_036227485.1 of Streptomyces sp. NBC_01451. Classification (NCBI taxonomy): domain Bacteria; kingdom Bacillati; phylum Actinomycetota; class Actinomycetes; order Kitasatosporales; family Streptomycetaceae; genus Streptomyces; species Streptomyces sp. NBC_01451. The sequence goes on along the minus strand of NZ_CP109479.1, from coordinate 7,281,128 downwards.
TTCTTCGGGATCTGCGCGCCCTGCGAGGTCGCGGCCGGCATGCGGCCGGTCGCCACCTGGAAGTCGACCGCGGCGGCGCCGACGCCCACGAGGCTCGGACCGTCGGAGGACCCCTGACCGCCGGTGCCGTGGCAGCTGGCGCAGCCCACGGAGTACAGCCTCTGCCCCTCCGTGATGGTGAGGGACTGGGCGGTTTCATCGGCCTTCGCCTGGCCCGTAGGCGCGACAGCGGAGTACAGCCCCCCGATGGCCGCCAGCGCGATGAGTAGGACGACGACCGCCGCCATCGGATGGCGTCGTCGTGCGGAGAGCTTTTTCACGGATTACCCCGGTGTCAGGATCTTCAGCGTCGAGTCTTCTGGAGGTGTCGGGCGGGCCCGATGTGAGGATCGGGCGGGCCCGGCTACTTGATCATGTAGATCGTGGCGAAGAGCCCGATCCAGACGACGTCGACGAAGTGCCAGTAGTAGGACACGACGATCGCGGCGGTCGCCTGCTCATGGGTGAACCTTCGCGCCGCGTACGTCCTGCCGAGGACGAACAGGAACGCGATGAGACCGCCCGTCACGTGCATGCCGTGGAAGCCGGTGGTCAGGTAGAACACCGAGCCGTACGGGTCGGAGGAGAGCGAGAGCCCGTCCTTCTTGACCAGCTCGGTGTACTCGAAGACCTGACCGCCGATGAAGATCGCACCCATCACGAAGGTGACGATGAACCACATCCGGAGCTTCTTCACGTCACCGCGCTCGGCGGCGAACACGCCGAGCTGGCAGGTGAGGGAGGAAAGCACCAGGATCGTGGTGTTGGCCGCGGAGAACGGGAAGTTGAGGCTTGACGCCATCTCCTTCCAGTGATCCGGACCGGTCACCGATCGCAGGGTGAAGTACATCGCGAAGAGGGCCGCGAAGAACATCAGCTCGGAACTCAGCCAGATGATGGTTCCGACGCTGGTGAGGTTCGGCCGGTTGACCGACGGGTGCGCGTGCCCGGTTTCTACTGTCGTTGCTGTCGCCACGACCGACATTATGTCGGTCGCTTATCCCGCCCTCACGCCGGGGGGTGCCGTTCGGGGTGTCTGTGGGGTGTGTCCAGCCCGTATGGCCCATCGGACGGCTGTCCCGGCGGGGTCCGGAAGGGGTTCCGAGGGAGTAGCATCCGGCCCAACGGACCTCGTCCGTCTGTCCGTACGACGCTGATGTCTCGGAGGGAACAATGCAGCCGACCGCCACGGTGCTGGTCTACAGCGATGACTCCAACACCCGCGAGCAGGTGCGGTTGGCGACGGGGCGGCGCCCCGCTCCCGACGTTCCCGTCGTCGAGTTCCTCGAGTGTGCGACGCCCGCCGCTGTCCTGAAGGAGCTGGACAAGGGCGGGATCGACGTCTGTGTGCTCGACGGGGAGGCCGTGCCCATGGGGGGCATGGGGATCTGCCGGCAGATCAAGGACGAGATCTTCGAGTGCCCGCCGGTGCTGCTGCTGATCGGGCGGCCGCAGGACGCGTGGCTGGCGACGTGGAGCCGGGCCGAGGCAGCGGTCACCCTGCCGGTGGATCCGGTGGAGTTCGCGTCCGCGTTGGCTTCTTTGCTGCGGTCGAAGAAGGCCTTGAGCGCCTGAGAGCTCGGTTCGACCGGTCTGTTCGGCGGGTGCGGGTTCGCTGTGGCTTGTCGCGCCCCGCGGCGGAGCCGCAAATGTCACAGCCCCGCGCCCCTGGGTGGGACCCGCGCCCCTCGTCAGATGCTCTGCGGGGTCAGGCGTACCTGGTTGGCTGGATTTGAGCCCTCTGGAGAAGTGGTCGCGAGGGCGCTTCCGCCCTGCCACTTCTTCCAGTTCAGGTTCCAGTCGCCGAAGCCGTTGCCGAAGGTCTCCATGGTGTCGCCGTAGGAGTTGACGACCTTGACGACGTCGCCTTCCCGGACGTTGTCGAAGAACCACTCGGCGTTTCCGGTGCTCATTCCGGTGCAGCCGTGGCTGACGTTGGCGGAGCCCTGGGAGCCCACGGACCAGGGTGCCGCGTGGACGTACTCGCCGCTCCAGGTCACCCGGGTGGCGTAGTAGACCGGCAGGTCGTACGAGTCGGCACTGCCCTCGGCTATCCCGATGCTGGTGCCGCGCATACGTACGAAGTACTCCTTGCCGAGTACGACCTTGACGCCGTTGCGGGTCTCGAAGCCGGGCTTCCCCGTGGTGACGGGGATGGTGTTGATCACCTTGTCGTTCTTGTAGACGGTCATCTCGTGGGACGACGCGTCCGTGACGGCTATGACCCGGTCGCCGGTGCTGAACGTCAGGGGCTTGGCCTTGCCGCCCCAGAGTCGGTCGGAGACCTTGATGCCGGGCAGGTTGCTGCGGACCTGGACGGTGGCCTTGGCGGGCCAGTACTCCTTGGGCCGGTAGTGGAGTTCCTTGTCGTCCACCCAGTGCCACGCGCCCTCGGTGGTGGGGATCGAGTCCACCTTGAGGGCGCGCTCGACTATCGCGCGCTGCGCCTTCCCCCGTACGGGTTCGCTGAGTTCGGCCGTCACCGGCTGGCCCACGCCGTACGTGCCCGCCTTCGGGCCGAAGGTGACGTCGAGGCGCTTCTTGGTGGTCGGCCTGCTGGTGTCGAAGGTGCGGGTCTCGCGGCCGGGGGCGCCGTCCTCGTCCTCCGTGCTCACCCGGACCGTGTAGCGGGCGCCCGCGGCCAGGGGGGAGGTGCTGCGCCAGCGGCTGCCGTCCGCGGAGAGCTCGCCGGCCACGTAGCGCCCGCTCTCGTCGACGGCGGTGACGTCCGTGATGCGGTCGTCGGAGTCGTCGGAGGTGACCTCCAGGGGCTTGTCCGGGTCGGCCTTCCCGCCCTCGCCGACGGAGCCGCCGAAGGAGATCCGCTCAGCCGCGTCGTACGGCTTCGCCGAAAGGGGATGGCCGTCGGAGCCGCAGGCGGTGGCGGACGCGCCCAGGGCGGCCACCAGGAGGGTGCAGCTGACGACCGTACGGTTACGCGGTGAGTGCCTCATGCCCTCACGCTAAGAACGTGCGGCGGCCTCGGCGCGGCGGGTGATCCGTGCGAGGGAACGAGGGTGTGGCAAAAGAGGGAGCCCGGACTCTCCTGACGGAGTGTCCGGGCTCCCCTGAGCACTGGGCGTGTTACTGGGTGCGGTTCTCACCGCGGTAGTACTCGAAGACCCAGCCCCACAGGCCGATCAGGAGGATCGGGGCCGCGAAGTACGCCAGCCACCAGCCGATCGCGACGCTCAGGAACAGGAGCGCGCCGCCGATGCCCAGCGAGAGCGGCTGCCAGCTGTGCGGGCTGAAGAACCCGACCTCGCCGGCGTCGTCCGCGACATCCGCTTCCTTGTTGTCCTGGGCGCCCACGTCGACCCGCCGGGCCGTGAAGGCCAGGTAGTAGCCGACCATGATGCACAGGCCGAAGGCCAGGAAGAGCGCCGTGGTGCCCGCCGGCTCCTTCGACCACACGCCGTAGACGATCGCCATGGCGAGGACGAAGACGGCGAGCCAGATGAACATCTTGCCCTGGACCTTCACTTGCCCGCCTCCTTGCTGCCCGCGAGAGCCTTCTCGCCGTGCCCGGCGTTCTCCAGCTGGTCGAGCGCTGCGATCTCGGGGTGGTGCAGGTCGAAGGCCGGGGATTCACTGCGGATCCGCGGCAGGGTGAGGAAGTTGTGCCGCGGGGGCGGGCACGAGGTGGCCCACTCCAGCGAACGGCCGTAGCCCCAGGGGTCGTCGACCTCGACCTTCTTGCCGTACTTCGCGGTCTTCCACACGTTGTAGAGGAACGGGAGCACGGACAGACCGAGCAGGAACGAGCTGATCGTCGAGATCGTGTTCAGCGCGGTGAAGCCGTCCGCCGCGAGGTAGTCCGCGTACCGGCGCGGCATGCCCTCGGCGCCCAGCCAGTGCTGGACGAGGAAGGTGCCGTGGAAGCCGATGAACAGGGTCCAGAACGTGATCTTGCCGAGGCGTTCGTCGAGCATCTTGCCGGTCATCTTCGGCCACCAGAAGTGGAAGCCGGAGAACATCGCGAACACGACCGTGCCGAACACCACGTAGTGGAAGTGCGCCACCACGAAGTAGGAGTCCGAGACGTGGAAGTCCATCGGCGGCGACGCCAGGATGACACCGGTCAGACCACCGAAGGTGAAGGTGATGAGGAAGCCGGTGGCCCAGAGCATCGGGGTCTCGAACGACAGGGACCCCTTCCACATGGTTCCGATCCAGTTGAAGAACTTCACGCCCGTCGGTACGGCGATGAGGAACGTCATGAAGGAGAAGAACGGGAGGAGGACTCCGCCGGTGACGTACATGTGGTGGGCCCACACCGTCACGGAGAGGCCGGCGATGGCGATGGTCGCGCCGATCAGGCCCATGTAGCCGAACATCGGCTTGCGGGAGAAGACCGGGATGACCTCGCTGATGATGCCGAAGAACGGCAGCGCGATGATGTACACCTCCGGATGCCCGAAGAACCAGAACAGGTGCTGCCACAGCAGGGCACCACCGTTGGCGGCATCGAAGATGTGTGCGCCGAATTTCCGATCCGCCTCCAGCGCGAAGAGCGCGGCGGCGAGAACGGGGAAGGCCAGCAGGACGAGGACCGCGGTCAGCAGCACGTTCCACACGAAGATCGGCATGCGGAACATGGTCATGCCGGGTGCGCGCATGCAGATGATGGTGGTGATGAAGTTGACCGCGCCGAGGATGGTGCCGAAGCCGGAGAAGGCCAGGCCCATGATCCACAGGTCGGCGCCGATGCCCGGGGAGCGGACGGCGTCGGACAGCGGGGAGTAGGCGAACCAGCCGAAGTCGGCAGCACCGCTGGGGGTGAGGAAGCCGCCGACCGCGATCGTCGAGCCGAACAGGTACAGCCAGTAGGCGAACATGTTCAGCCGCGGGAACGCGACGTCGGGGGCGCCGATCTGCAGCGGCATGATCCAGTTGGTGAAGCCGGCGAACAGCGGCGTCGCGAACATCAGCAGCATGATCGTGCCGTGCATCGTGAACGCCTGGTTGAACTGCTCGTTCGACATGATCTGAAGGCCCGGCCGGGCCAGCTCGGCGCGCATGAAGAGCGCCATCACGCCACCGATGCAGAAGAACGCGAACGACGTCACCAGATACAGCGTGCCGATCGTCTTGTGGTCCGTGGTGGTGAGCCACTTGATGACCACGTTGCCGGGCTGCTTGCGCCGTACCGGCAGCTCGTTCTCGTACGAGTCCTCAGCTGCGGCGGCACCCTGGGGTTCGTTGAGGATGCTCACAGGTTTGTCGTCTCCCGGTTCTTCTCGTGGCTCGTCTGCGCGATGCCGGCGGGAATGTAACCGGTCTGCCCCTTCTTCGCGAGGTCCTTGAGGTGCTGCTCGTAGCGCTCGGGGGAGACGACCTTCACGTTGAACAGCATCCGGGAGTGGTCGACGCCGCAAAGCTCCGCACACTTGCCGAGGAAGGTGCCCTCCTTGTTGGGGGTCACCTGGAAGGCGTTGGTGTGGCCCGGGATGACGTCCTGCTTCATCAGGAACGGCACCACCCAGAAGGAGTGGATGACGTCACGCGAGGTGAGGACGAAGCGGACCGTCTTGCCCTTGGGCAGCCAGAGGGTCGGGCCGGGGTTGCCGGTCTGCGGGTTCTTCACACCGGGAGTGCCGACGTCGTAGACACCGCCGGCGTTGGCCGGGAAGTCCTTCTTGAACCGGTCCGGAATGGCGGCCAGGTTCTCGTCGGTGTTCGCGTCGCCGGTGGAACCCTCGACGTTCTCGATGTAGTTGAAGCCCCAGCTCCACTGGAAGCCCACGACGTTGACCGTCAGGTCGGGCTTCTTGGAGGTGTCGAGGAGCTTCGACTCGTCACGTGCCGTGAAGTAGAAGAGCACCGAGACGATGATCAGCGGAACCACGGTGTACAGCGCCTCGATGGGCATGTTGTACCGGGTCTGCGGAGGTACTTCGACCTTGGTGCGGCTGCGCCGGTGGAACATGGCGCTCCACAGGATCAGGCCCCAGACCAGCACGCCGGTGGCGAGCGCGGCTGCCCAGGATCCCTGCCACAGCGAGAGGATCCGGGGAGCCTCTTCCGTGGTGGGGGTGGGCATACCAAGGCGGGGGAAGTCCTTGTATGTGCAACCGGTCGCGGTCGCCAGGACCAGGCCCGCAGTCAATGCCTGCAGCAGCTTCCGCCGCAACGGGCGCCGCGGCGTGGGGGTACCGCCCGCGCCCCCCAGGGCGTGGGGGAGGTCGGAGCCGTTGGGACTCACGTAGCGCCTTCCCGAGAGTCTCGCCCGCGCGGATCGGCTGCGGCCTGCCTTCTCGGGGTCGGTCGCCGCCCTGCGTCGGGCAGGGGTTTGGATGTTTATGCGGACCAAACCCTACTGGACGCAATTTGGGGTCGCGCGGGGAGGGTCCCCAACGCGCCGGGGGTCACCCCGAAGGGGTCTGATGGGGAGTCGGGCGCCTGCTGGGGTGGGGGGTTCTGTCGGTTGGCGGGTGCGGGTGCGCTGTGGTTGATCGCGCAGTTCCCCGTGCCCCTCGGGTGGGACCTCGTACCCCTTGTCGAGGACTTAGCGTTGGGGTGTGTCCTACTTCGATGCCGCGTCCTCCGCTCCCCTTCATCCCGTTGCCCGGCAGGCCCTGTTGGCGTCCCTCGACGAGGGGTGGGCGGATCCCGCGCGTCTGTACAGGGAGGGGCGGCGGGCCCGGATGCTGCTGGACGCCGCCCGGGAGGCCGCCGCCGAGGCCGTGGGGTGCCGTCCTGATGAGCTGACCTTCACCTCATCCGGTACGCGGGCCGTGCACACGGGTATCGCGGGCGCTCTCGCGGGCCGGCGTCGCGTCGGACGTCACCTGATCGTGTCCGCGGTCGAACACTCTTCGGTGCTCCATTCGGCGGAGGACTGGGAGGCGGCGGGCGGCGAGGTGACGACGGTCGCGGTGGACCGCCACGGTGCCGTGGCCGTCGAGGCGTACGAGGCCGCCGTACGGGCCGACACGGCGCTGGCGTGTCTCCAGTCGGCCAACCACGAGGTGGGGACCGAGCAGCCGGTGGCGGAGGTGGCCGAGGCGTGCCGGGCGGCCGGGGTGCCGCTGCTGGTGGACGCGGCGCAGTCGCTGGGGTGGGCGGCGGTCGCGGGGCCCTGGTCCTTGCTGGCGGCGAGTGCCCACAAGTGGGGTGGGCCTTCGGGGGTCGGCCTGCTTGCCGTGCGCAAGGGGGTGCGGTTCGCGGTCCAAGGGCCCGTGGACGAGCGGGAGTCGGGGCGGTCGGCCGGGTTCGAGAACCTTCCGGCGATCGTCGCGGCGGCGGCCTCGTTGCGCGCGGTACGGGCCGAGGCGGCCCAGGAGGCGGTGCGGCTGCGGGAGCTGACGGAGCGGATCCGGGCGCGGGTGCCGCAGCTGGTGACGGACGTGGAGGTGGTCGGCGATCCGGTCCGGCGGCTGCCCGGCGTCGTCACCTTCTCGTGTCTCTACGCCGACGGGGAGACACTGCTGCACGAGCTGGACCGCGCCGGTTTCTCCGTCTCCTCCGGCTCGTCCTGTACGAGCAGCACGTTGACGCCGAGCCATGTGCTTCGGGCGATGGGCGTCCTGAGTGAGGGAAACGTACGGGTGTCGTTGCCGGCCGGGACCCCGGCCGAGGAGGTCGACCGGTTCCTGTCCGTCCTGCCGGGCGCGGTGACGGCCGTACGGGAGAAGCTGGGCGCGCCGCTTCCGGTGACGCTCCGGGAGAAGGACGCGCTCGTCGTGAACGCGCTCGGCAAGCGGTGCCCGATCCCGGTGATCGAACTGGCGAAGGTCATCGGCGATGTCCAGGTGGGCGCCACGATCCGTGTCCTCTCGGACGACGAGGCGGCCCGCCTGGACATCCCGGCGTGGTGCGAGATGCGGGACCAGGAGTACGTGGGCGAGGAGCAGGCGGAGAAGGGAACGGCATATCTGGTCCGCCGGTTGAGCTGACCCACCTGCCTCGGGGGCGCGGGGACCCGCGCCCCCGGCCCCCGCGCGCCCGCGGACGACGAATCAGCCCAGATGCCCCTGGACCTCCGCCGCGGCCTCGTCTCCGTACGCCTTGGCGAAGCGCTCCATGAAGTGGGCCCGCCGCAGCTGGTACTCCTGCGTGCCCACCGTCTCGATGACGAGAGTCGCCAGCATGCAGCCGACCTGTGCGGCCCGCTCCAGGGAGACGCCCCACACCAGGCCGGAGAGGAAGCCCGCGCGGAACGCGTCGCCGACGCCCGTGGGCTCGACCTTGGCCTCCTCCTCCGGGCAGCCGACCTCGATCGGCTCCTCGCCGACGCGCTCGATGCGTACGCCCTGGGCGCCGAGGGTGGTCACCCGGGTGCCGACCCTGGCGAGGATCTCGGCGTCGGACCAGCCGGTCTTCGACTCGATGAGGCCCTTCTCGTACTCGTTCGAGAAGAGGTAGGCGGCGCCCTCCAGCAGGATCTTGATGTCGTCGCCGTCCATGCGGGCGATCTGCTGGGAGAAGTCGGCGGCGAACGGGATGGACCGGGTGCGGCACTCCTCGGTGTGGCGGAGCATCGCCTCGGGGTCGTCCGCGCCGATCGAGACCAGGTCGAGGCCGCCGACGCGGTCGGCGACGGTCTTCAGCTCGATCAGCCGGGCCTCGCTCATGGCGCCGGTGTAGAAGGAGCCGATCTGGTTGTGGTCGGCGTCGTTGGTGCACACGAAACGCGCGGTGTGCAGCGTCTCGGAGATGTGCACCGACTCGGTGTCCACGCCGTGGCGGTCCAGCCAGGCGCGGTAGTCGTCGAAGTCGGCACCGGCGGCCCCGACCAGGATCGGCCTGGTGCCGAGCTGGCCCATGCCGAAGGCGATGTTCGCGCCCACGCCACCCCGGCGTACGTCGAGGTTGTCGACCAGGAACGAGAGCGAGACCGTGTGCAACTGGTCCGCGACGAGTTGGTCGGCGAAACGGCCGGGGAAGGTCATGAGGTGGTCGGTGGCGATGGAGCCGGTGACTGCGATACGCACGACGGGGACACTCTCCTGCGAGGGGAGGGGGATTGACAGTTCACGCTACCCGGTCGGCCCGTACTCGCTGAAGCGGCAAAACTACCCGATAGTAGATCTTTCTCGCGGGGTATCCGGTGCATACGGTTCCGTTATGACGAACTTCAAGGTCCAACAGGCCCTTCAGGTCCAGCAACTGCACTCGGGACCGGGTGCCGCTCCGTACGACCTCGAAGGGGATCTGGCCTCCCTGCGCGGCGACTGCGCCCGGATGGCGCCGCACTGGGCGGCCCCGGACCGGATCATCGCCCTGCCCGTCTCCCCGTCCCGTATCCACGGGGTGACCGTCCCGCCCGCCTCGGCGCGGCTGGTGGACGCCATGCCGGAGTACGGCGACTAGGGTCCGGCCAGGACGGGTCGCGGCCGACGGCACCCCGTCGACCAGCGCTCGACGGGAACCGTGCGCTCCCCCGCTGCGTCCCATCGCTGTCCCCCGTAAAGAGGACGCGGTGTACGACCTGCCGGTGCCTGTCGGTGACAGGGGCGGCCGGCCGGGACAGCCGGGACAGCTGGGAGCCGAAGGAGCGATGCGGTGAACACCGAGCGACCCGATCACGACGACGCCGACGACGCCGAAGGCAAGGCCTCCGGGGCCGAAGCGGACGGCACCACCGAGGCCGCGCCGGCGGAGAGCGACGCGGAGCGCCCGTCCCGGCGCCGGTCCCCGGTGCTCGTCGCCTCGGTCGCCGCCGCGGTCCTGCTCGTCGGGGGTGGTGGGGCTTACCTCACCACCAGCCTGGCCGGCGGCTCGGGCGACGACGACCGTACGGACACGTCCGCGCCGGGCGGCGACGGCACCACTCCCCCGCCGCTGGCCCTCGACGGCTACACCGGGGGCGGTACGGGTGACACGGGCGGTACGAACGGCATCGCGCCCGGTGAACCCGACCCGAACGGGGTGACCTACCGGGCGGACGGCGCACTGCCCGCCGGGCCCGCCTCGGCGCCGGTGTACACGACGGCGAAGAACGGCGAGGGAACGATCACGGCGGCCCAGGTGACCCGGCTGGCCCAGGCGCTCGGCGTCGAGGGCAAGCCGGTGACGGAGGCCGAGAGCTGGCTGGTCGGCACGGCGAAGGACGGGACGGGGCCCTTCCTGCGGGTGACCAGGCAGGCGCCGGGGACCTGGTCCTTCAGCCGCTACCTCGCCGGGGGTTCCGACAACTGCAAGAGCACGACCGTGTGCGCGCAGAACCCCTCCGCCGAGGGGACGACCGTCGATCCGGTGAGCGAGGCGGTGGCGAAGAAGGCCGTGGCGCCGGTTCTGAAGGCGGTCGGCCAGGACGACGCGAAGCTGGACGCGAGCGGGATCATGGGCACCCAGCGGGTGGTGAACGCCGACCCGGTGGTCGGCGGGCTGCCCACCTACGGCTGGACGACCGGCCTCCAGGTCAGCGCACAGGGCGAAGTGGTGGCCGGCAGCGGCCAGTTGTCGACGCCGGTGAAGAGCGACACGTATCCGGTGCTCGGCGCCAGGGCGACGCTGGCCCTGCTCAACGAGCCCGGCGCCGTGGCGACTCCCGGGCACCGCATGGGCATCGGGGGGTGCGCCAGCCCCGTACCGCTGAAGGACCGCCTGGAGGCGCCGTGCGGTACCGCGACGACCAGCCAGAAGGAGACGCTCACCGTCGGCAAGGCGGTGTTCGGGCTCGCCTCGCACTCCGTGGCGGGGCGGCCGGCGCTGGTGCCGTCGTGGCTCTTCGAGGTACGGGCGCAGGGTGCCGCCGAGGGCTTCACGGTGACGTATCCGGCGATCGACCCCCGGTATCTGGCCGGGGCCGGTTCCGGGACGAGCGCGGAGCCGTCACCGACGGCGACGCCGACCGCACCCGGCGACGAGCCGACGTCGGGGACGACGACGCGTGAGATGAGGATCGAGGGCTACACGGTCTCCGCCGACGGCAAGGAGCTGACCGTGGGCTTCTGGGGCGGGGTGTGCAGCAGGTACACGGCGTCGGCGCGGGAGGACGGGAACGACGGTGAGCGGGTGACGGTGACCGCGACCTCGACGACCGAGAAGGGCAAGGTCTGCATCGCGCTCGCCAAGGCGACGTACGAGACGGTGCGGCTGGACGAGCCGCTGGGCGACCGGAAGGTCGTGGGGGCGGACGGACAGGCGATCCCCGAGGGCGACTTCGCCAAGCGGTAGCCCGCGGGCCCGCCGGTACGCGTGAAGGCGGCGCCCCCGTCGGAGGGGGGCGCCGCCTTCACGTATCAGCCTTATGGCCCTGCGGCTCAGCTGAAGGAGTCGCCGCAGGCGCAGGAGCCCGTCGCGTTCGGGTTGTCGATCGTGAAGCCCTGCTTCTCGATGGTGTCGACGAAGTCGATGGAGGCGCCGCCGAGGTAGGGGGCGCTCATACGGTCGGTGACGACCTTGACGCCGTCGAAGTCCTTGAGAACGTCACCGTCGAGGGAACGCTCGTCGAAGAACAGCTGGTAGCGCAGACCCGAGCAACCGCCGGGCTGCACAGCGACACGCAGGGCGAGGTCCTCGCGGCCTTCCTGGTCGAGCAGGGCCTTGACCTTCGCCGCAGCGGCGTCGGACAGGATGATGCCGTCGGTGACGGTGCTGGTCTCGTCCGATACGGACATCTACATCTCTCCCGGGTTGTACGGAGACTTCTGCCGACGAGTGCAACCGGCGGGGCCGCGGATTCATTCCGGGCCGGGAGCCTGCTGTTTCCGTCCGGCAATTTCGCCTGACTTTTCCGTCTGACTTTTCGTTCTCCTCTCCATGCTCGCACACGCGCAGAAGCACGAACAGCGACCTGTGGACGAGCTCCCGTCGGGCTCCGGCCGGACCCCGGGATTCATGTCACATCGACGCTATGAACCTCGTCAAAGTGACGTGAAGGGGTTACGATAGATAACGTCAATTAGACGAAAAGGCTTGAACGGTAGAACAGAAAGGGTGCGTGCCGTGACCACCGCCCAGACCCAGGACCTCGACGTACAGCCGTCGCCCCTCGCCCTGCTGCTCCTCGGCCGCGAGGCCGACCCGCGGAGCGAGCGTGGCGTGGAGTGCCCCGGCGACCTGCCCTCCCCCTCCGACCCGGACCTGGTGGCACGTGCCCGCGCGGCCAAGGAGAAGCTCGGGGAGAAGGTCTTCGTCCTCGGCCACCACTACCAGCGCGACGAGGTGATCCAGTTCGCGGACGTCACGGGTGACTCCTTCAAGCTGGCCCGGGACGCCGCGGCGCGTCCGGAGGCGGAGTACATCGTGTTCTGCGGTGTGCACTTCATGGCGGAGTCCGCGGACATCCTGACCGGCGACGACCAGAAGGTGGTCCTGCCCGACCTGGCCGCCGGCTGCTCGATGGCGGACATGGCGACGGCCGAACAGGTGGCCGAGTGCTGGGACGTCCTGACGGAGGCCGGGGTGGCCGACCAGGTCGTGCCCGTCTCCTACATGAACTCCTCGGCGGACATCAAGGCGTTCACCGGCAAGCACGGCGGCACGATCTGCACGTCGTCCAATGCCGAACGCGCCCTCGAATGGGCCTTCGAGCAGGGTGAGAAGGTCCTGTTCCTGCCGGACCAGCACCTGGGCCGCAACACGGCGGTACGGGACATGGGCATGTCGCTCGACGACTGCGTCCTCTACAACCCGCACAAGCCGAACGGCGGCCTGACGGCGGAGCAGCTGCGCGACGCGAAGATGATCCTGTGGCGCGGCCACTGCTCGGTGCACGGCCGTTTCTCGCTGGACTCGGTGAACGACGTCCGGGCCCGCATCCCCGGCGTCAACGTGCTGGTCCACCCGGAGTGCAAGCACGAGGTGGTGGAGGCGGCGGACCACGTCGGCTCGACCGAGTACATCATCAAGGCCCTGGAGGCGGCCCCGGCCGGCTCCAAGTGGGCCATCGGGACCGAGCTGAATCTGGTACGCCGACTGGCGAACCGTTTCGCGCCCGAGGGCAAGGAGATCGTCTTCCTCGACAAGACGGTCTGCTTCTGCTCGACGATGAACCGCATCGACCTCCCCCACCTGGTGTGGACCCTGGAGTCCCTGGCCGAGGGCAAGCTGGTCAACCAGATCTCGGTGGACCGGGAGACGGAGACGTTCGCGAAGCTGGCGCTCGAACGGATGCTGGCGCTGCCGTAACTGGGCTTTCCCGGCGCCCGCCGGACCGCCCGTTCGCCGTCTGCTGACACGGCTGAGGCCGTCGGACAACCCTTCGGTTGTCCGACGGCCTCAGCCGTATGGGTGACCTACACCCGCGCCGGTTCCTGCTCCGGCGTCGGCTGCTGCTTCGACTCCCGCTTCGCCGCCTTCTTCGCCGTCCGGCGTTCCTTCCGCAGCTCCACCACCGCGTACAGCGTCGGAACGAGCAGCAGGGTCAGGGCGGTTGACGTCACCAGACCACCGATCACGACCACCGCCAGCGGCTGCGCGATGAAGCCGCCCTCGCCCGTCACGCCCAGTGCCATCGGGAGGAGGGCGAAGATGGTCGCCAGGGCCGTCATCAGGATCGGGCGGAGACGGTGACGGCCGCCCTCCACCACCGCTTCCACGACCCCGTACCCCTGGCCGCGGTACTGGTTGATCAGGTCGATCAGGACGATCGCGTTCGTCACCACGATGCCGATCAGCATCAGCATGCCGATCATCGCCGGGACGCCCATCGGGGTGCCCGTGATCACCAGCAGGCCGATCGCGCCCGTTGCCGCGAACGGGATCGACACCAGCAGGATCATCGGCTGGATCAGCGAGCGGAACGTCGCACAGATGAGCGCCCGCCTCTACACCCTGAGCCATGGGACACCCCCGTTTCGTAGCCCCCAGGTCCCGTTCGCTCACCCGGCCCCTACTCCGCCCGCAGTACACGCCGCGGAACTCACTCCACCCTCGGGCGTACCAGTCCCGACTCGTAGGCGATGACGACGAGTTGTGCCCTGTCCCGGGCGCCCAGCTTGGCCATGGCCCGGTTGACGTGGGTCTTCACCGTCAGCGGGCTGACCTCAAGACGCTCCGCTATCTCGTCGTTCGAGTGGCCTCCGGCGACCTGTACGAGTACCTCGCGCTCCCGCCCGGTCAGCGCGTCCAGCCGCTCGGCACGAGCCGGGTCGCGGCTGTCGTCCAGCACGTCGCCCTGCGCGAGGAACTGGGCGATCAGGCCCTTGGTGGCGGCCGGCGACAGCAGCGCCTCGCCCCCGGCGGCGACCCGGATGGCGTTCAGCAGCTCATCGGGCTCGGCCCCCTTGCCGAGGAACCCGGACGCGCCGGCCCGCAGCGACTGCACCACGTACTCGTCGACCTCGAACGTCGTCAGCATCACGACCCGCACATGCGCGAGCCCCGGATCCGCGCTGATCAGCCGGGTCGCGGCCAGCCCGTCGGTACCCGGCATCCGGATGTCCATCAGCACGACGTCGGCGCGCTGCTCCCGCGCCAGCCGCACCGCCTCCGCCCCGTCGGACGCCTCCCCGACCACCTCCATGTCGGCCTCCGAGTCCACGAGCACACGGAAGGCGCTGCGCAGCAGTGCCTGGTCGTCGGCGAGCAGGACACGGATCGTCATGGGCGGTCCTCACAAATCGTCGTGCGCGTCTCATACGGGGGTGGCGGCGCTGTCCGCGGGACGCGGCCTGCTCTTCACCGGCAGGATCGCATGCACCCGGAAGCCGCCTCCGTATCGGGGACCGGCGGTGCAGCCGCCGCCGACCGCGGTGACGCGTTCCCGCATCCCGAGCAGCCCGTGTCCGCCGCCCTCCCCCGGGCCGTCCTGGCCCTGGCCCCGGCCCGGCCCGTTGTCCAGCACGGTGATCTCGATGTTCGACCCCACCCGTACGACGCTGACCTCGGCCTTCGCCTCGGGTCCCGCGTGCTTCTGTACGTTCGTCAGGGCTTCCTGGATCACCCGGTAGGCGGCCAGGTCGATGGCTGCGGGGAGGGTGGTGTCCTGGTCGGCGCGGGCGACCTCGACCTGGAGTCCGGCGCTGTGGAAGGTGCCGACCAGCTCGTCGAGCCGGTGCAGACCCGGCGCGGGCTCGGTGGGCGCCTCCGGGTCCCCTGACTGACGCAGCAGTCCGACGGTCGCGCGCAGCTCGTTCAGCGCCGAGCGGCTGGCCTCCCGTACATGGGCGAGGGCCTCCTTGGCCTGGTCGGGGCGTTTGTCCATGATGTGCGCGGCGACTCCGGCCTGGACGTTGACGAGGGCGATGTGGTGGGCGACCACGTCGTGCAGGTCACGGGCGATGCGCAGTCGTTCCTCGGCCACGCGTCGGCGGGCCTCCTCCTCACGGGTGCGTTCCGCCCGCTCGGCGCGTTCTCGCATGGCGTCGATGAAGGCACGGCGGCTGCGGACGGCGTCCCCCGCGGTCGCGGCCATGCCGGTCCAGGCGAAGATGCCGAGGTTCTCCTGCGCGTACCAGGGCAGGGGGCCGGCCAGCATCGCGGCACCGGTGAGGACGGTCATCGTGAGGAGACCGACGCGCCAGGTGGTGGGGCGGTCGGTGGTCGACGCGACGGTGTAGAGGGCGATCACCGCGGACATCGCGACGGGGGCACGGGGGTCGGCGGTGACCGACTCGACGAGGGAGGCGACTCCGGTGAACGCGAGCACCTTCATGGGCGCGCGGCGGCGCAGCGTGAGGGCGGCGGCGCCGAGCACCATGAGGACGAGGCTGAGCGCGTCGGGGGTGCGGGCGGTCCAGTCGCCGCCGTGCTTCCCGTGCGGTTCGACGAACGAGGTGCCCAGCATGCAGAGGAGGACGGCTGCGGCGAGGGCCACGTCCAGCGCGAGGGGATGCGCCTTCAGATGGCTTCGGGCTCGCTGGAGGGCGGTCACATTGGTCAAAGTAGCTCACCTGGGCGTTACTGGGGGTTGCGCCCCCAGGCCCCCGCTACGGCCCTGAACGGGCCTTGTCCTCAATCGCCGGACGGGCTGAAGTTGCCGTCCGGTGCTGGAATGCGGGACCTCATCCCGGGATCAGGCCGTCGTCGCCCAGCATCTCCCGGACCTCCTCCAGCGTCGCGTCCGGCGACGGGAGAATGAGGTCCGACGGGTCAAGGGACTCGTCCGGCAGGGGCTCGCCGAGATCGCGGACCTTCTCCAGGAGGAGATGAAGGGTGCGGCGGAAGCCGGGGCCGTCGCCGAGCTCCATTTCCGCCAGGAGCACGTCGTCCAGCTTGTTCAGTTCGGTGAGGTGGCTGTCCGCCAGCCTCACCTGGCCCTCCCCCATGATCCGTACGATCATGTCGCCCTCCTCAGGCGTGGCTCACTGCTTGTCGAAACGCGGAGTGTCCTTGGGCTGCTGGGACTGGGACTGCTGCTGGCCGCTGCCGCCCTCGATGGCCTGCTGCCCCGAGGACGAGCCTCCGGCCAGCTCCGCCTTCATGCGCTGCAGTTCCAGCTCCACGTCCGTGCCGCCGGAGAGCCGGTCCAGCTCGGCCTGGATGTCGTCCTTCGCCATGCCGGTGGGGTCGTCGAGGGCGCCCGAGGCGAGCAGCTCGTCGATCGCGCCGGCACGTGCCTGGAGCTGTGCCGTCTTGTCCTCGGCCCGCTGGATCGCCAGGCCCACGTCGCCCATCTCCTCGGAGATGCCGGTGAACGCCTCGCCGATCCGGGTCTGGGCCTGGGCGGCGGTGTACGTCGCCTTGATCGTCTCCTTCTTGGTGCGGAAGGCGTCGACCTTGGCCTGGAGGCGCTGCGCCCCGAGGGTGAGCTTCTCCTCCTCGCCCTGGAGGGTCTGGTGCTGTGTCTCCAGGTCCGTCACCTGCTGCTGGAGGGCGGCGCGGCGCGAGAGCGCCTCGCGGGCCAGGTCCTCGCGGCCCAGCGCGAGCGCCTTGCGGCCCTGGTCCTCCAGCGTGGAGGACTGCTTGTTCAGCTGGGCGAGCTGCAACTCCAGGCGCTTGCGGCTGGTCGCCACGTCGGCGACTCCGCGGCGCACCTTCTGGAGCAGCTCCAGCTGTTTCTGGTACGAGTAGTCGAGGGTTTCGCGCGGGTCCTCGGCCCGGTCAAGGGCCTTGTTCGCCTTCGCGCGGAAGATCATTCCCATACGCTTCATGACACCGCTCATGGGCTTCGCGCGCCCCCTTCTGACGGACTCCAGCTCCAGCACCTGCAACAGGACCAACAGTACGGGCCCTGCCTCCATTACCGCACTGTTCCGGGCCCGATGCGCTCATCCCCAAGGACGACTGCGATCTGTCCCACTCCGGCGTAGGGAGTAGGTGACCCCCTACTGTCTGTCTCCTGAAGACGACCGGTGTTGCCGGATCGTTCCCCACTCGGCTGGGGTCCATGCCCCGAGACCCCTTACCCTTGGGTTTTGTGTTCCGTAGCCGCGCCAAGGAAGAGAAGGCCCCCGCCGACAAGGCGGCCGTGACCGACTCCAAGCAGACCCGTGACCCGCAGGCCCCGAAGGGCAGGCCCACTCCCAAGCGGAGCGAGGCCCAGTCCCAGCGCCGCAGCGTGGCCAGTACGCCCAAGACACGCAAGGAGGGGGTCAAGCGGCAGCGTGACGAGCGCCGTGCCGCGATGGAGCGCCAGCGCCAGGCACTCGCCAGCGGGGACGAGCGTTATCTCCCCGCCCGCGACAAGGGCCCGGTGCGCCGTTTCGCCCGCGACTTCGTGGACTCGCGCTTCTGTGTCGCCGAGTTCTTCCTGCCGATGGCCGTGGTCATCCTCGTACTGAGCATGGTGCGGGTCGGCGCGCTGCAGAGCATCGCGCTGCTGCTGTGGCTCTTCGTGATCGTGCTGATCATCGTCGACTCGGTCTTCATCGCGCTCCGGCTGAAGAAGCAGCTGGCCGCGCGCCATCCGAACGAGCGGACGAAGGGCGCGGTGGCCTACGCGCTGATGCGTTCCCTCCAGATGCGACGCCTCCGGCTGCCGAAGCCGCAGGTCAAGCGCGGAGAGCGGCCCTGAGCACGACGTCGTTCTCCGGGGGCGCGGCGGATGCCTGGCTGGACAAGCTGGGCGGGCTGCGGAATGTCGTACGGCAGGAACTGGTGGCCCGGCAGCTCGACGAGCAGATAGCCGGGCGGTTCCCGGTCGGGCAGCGGCTGCGGGTGCTCGACGTCGGTATGGGCCAGGGCACTCAGGCGCTGCGGCTGGCCCGGGCCGGCCATCAGGTCACCGGTGTCGAGAAGGACCCGAGGATGCTCGGCGCGGCCCGTGAGGCGCTGGCCGCCGAGCCGGAGGGCATCCGTGATCGCGTCCGGCTCCTGGAGAGCGACGGCCGCGACACCGGGGTGCACTTCCTGCCGGGCAGTTTCGACGTCGTGCTCTGTCACGGCGTACTGATGTACGTCGAACTGCCGGACGCCCTGCTGGCGGGGCTGGCCCGGATGCTGGCCCCGGGCGGGCTGCTGTCGCTGCTGGTGCGCAACGGCGACGCGCTGGCGATGCGGGCGGGGCTCGCCGGGGACTGGGCGGGCGCGTTGGGCGCCTTCGACACCGACTCCTACACCAACCGGCTCGGGCTCGATGTGCGTGCCGACCGGCTGTCCACGCTGACGGGGACGCTCGCGGGGATCGGGGCGCCGCTGCACGCGTGGTACGGGGTGCGGGTGTTCACGGACACCGCGGACGACTCCGTCGAGGTTGTCCAGGCCGAGATGGACGCCCTCCTGGCTGTGGAGGAACGGGCCGGGCGGACCGATCCCTATCGGCAAGTGGCTGCTTTGTTGCACCTGTGCGGGGTTCGGGGTTGATGACCCCGGTGCTTCCTCTGCGGGTCCGTCGTGGCTGGTCGCGCCCCGCGGCGGAGCCGCAGATTCGACACAGCCCCGCGCCCCTGAAAGCGCCCCTGAAGGGGCGCTTTCAGGGGCGCCCCTTCAGTACCGCTACGCGTCCTCGGCGTCCTTCAGGCTCATCGGGCCGTAGATCTCCGTGGTGTCCTCGAACAGCCGTACCTGGTCCGCACCGCCTGCGAGAAGTTCTTTCCAGTACTCACCGATCCAGGACTCGGCGTCCCCCTGCGTCGTGAACTCCTCGGGCTCCAGCGCGGGCTGGACCTCCGACCCGTCGGTCTTCTCGAACCGCCACGTCCATGCCGCCATGTACGCCTCCAAGATATGAACCGCTGCAGACCAGGAGCCGGATCTTGATCCGGCTCCTGCCCCCGAGCCTAGCCGGACGCGCAAGACCTGCGGGGACACGCGAAAATCAGCTTCGTGGAACTCACTCTGCTCGGTACCGGTGCCCCCGCGGGTCTGCCCCGCCCCGACTGTGCGTGCGCGGCCTGCACCGGCGCGCTCGGTGTGCACGCGCGGGCGGCCACCGCGCTGCTCGTGGACGGCACGCTGCTGCTCGACCTCACCCCCGGCGCCGTACTCGCGGCGGCGCGCGCCGGGCACTCGCTGGGCGGTGTACGGCAGGTGCTGCTGTCGCATCCGCACGACGGACCCGCCGTCGAGGTGCCGGCGGGGCTTCCGCAGCCCGGACGGGTGCCGGACGGGCGGGAGTTGGCGCTGCTGACCGGGCACCGGGTGCGCGCGGTCCCGATGGACGCGCCGGGTACGGGGTACGCGGTGACCGGTCCCGACGGGCAGCGCCTGCTGTACCTGCCGCCGGGCGCGGCTCCGGCCGGGCTCGACGGGAACGGTCCCTCGTACGACATGGTCCTCGCGGACGTCGTCGGGCGGCCGGAGGCCCTGGCCCGGCTGCGGGCGGTGGGCGCGCTCGGGCCGGCCACGGATGTCGTCGCCGTTCATCTGGACCACGACGTGCCGCCGGGTGCCGAGTTGCGGCGCCGGCTCGCGGCGGCGGGCGCGCGGGCGGTGGCGGACGGTACGACGCTGACAGTCGGGGTCTACGAAGACGTACCGGACGTGCCCCGGCGGACCCTGGTGCTGGGCGGGGCCCGGTCGGGGAAGTCGGTGGAGGCGGAGCGGCGGCTGGAGGCGTTCCCGGACGTGCTGTACGTGGCCACGGGCGGGACGCGCAACGGGGACGGGGAGTGGGCGGCGCGGGTGCACGCGCACCGGGAGCGGCGGCCGGGGTCGTGGCGTACCGCCGAGACCTGTGACCTCGTACCGCTGCTGGAGGACGAGGGGTCGCCGCTGCTCGTCGACTGTCTGTCGCTGTGGCTGACGGACGCGATGGACCAGGTGGGGGCGTGGGACGACGCGGAGTGGGCGGGGGGCGGGGAGCGGGAGCTGCGGCGGCGGGTACGGGAGCTGACGGCGGCGGTCCGCTCGACGCGGCGGACCGTCGTGGCCGTGTCGAACGAGGTGGGCTCGGGGATCGTGCCGGCCACCGCTTCGGGACGGCGGTACCGGGACGAGCTCGGGCGGCTGAACTCGTTGTTCGGGGCGGAGTGCGAGCACGTGCTGCTGGTGGTGGCCGGGCAGGCGGTTGTGCTGCGGGGGTGAGCGCCGGTCAGTCGGCGGCGCCCCTTCTCGCGATGATCCGGTACGTGTTCGCGAAGCGGGTGCGGCGCAGGAGTGGGGCCAGGGTGTGGTCCAGGGCCGTGGCCACCGCCGGCAACGGGGTCGCCGCCCGGAGCAGGAGCGTGCGGCGGGCCGGGAGGGCGCGGGTGACGGCCAGGGAGAGGGTGCCTGTCAGGTCGTAGGGGATGTGGGGTTCCCGGCGGTCGGTGGCGACGACCGTGCAGTGCTGGGACTCCAGTTCCGCCACCAGGTTGGCCGGCGGCATCAGGTGGAGGTGGCGGGGCTGGGCGTACCAGGGCCACCACTTGCCCAGCAGGGTGCCGAACGCGCAGTGCGGGTCCGGGACCTCGATCAGGAGGTGGCCGCCGGGGCGCAGGACCCTGAGGGCGGCGCGGAGTTCCGCGCGGGGGTCCGGGGTGTGTTCCAGGTGGTGGAACATGCTGACGACGTCGTAGCGGGCCTGCAGGCGGTTGACGATCTTCTCGTCCGTGAGGCGGCCCCGGTAGGCCTCCTCGATGTGGCCGGAGGCGCGGGCCTTCTGGACGCGGCGGGTGGTGTCCACGCCGTCGAAGGCCGTGTACGGGAAATAGCGCTTCGCCGCGGCCGGGAAGGCTCCCTCGCCCGTCCCCACGTCGAGCCAGCTCTCCGGCTCCGGGAAGGGGAGCATCGCCCGGGCCGCGGCGCGGTGGCGGCGGGGCGCGACCGGGTGGGGGGCCTCTGGCAGGTCCTGGTGGTGGAGGGCGAGGCCCTCGGCGGTGAGGCGCGGGTTCTGGAAGGCGTGGGCGCAGTCGCGGCACTCGTCGACGACGAACGTGCCCGGCCGGCGCCGCCTGAGGTCCGACGTCCGCAGGCGGGTGCGCAACCGCCGGGAACCGCACCAGGGGCAGTCCTCGCGGCGCGGTTCGTGGAACCCGTCGGTCCCGGTCTCCTGCGGGGCGGTCGCCTTGGGGGCGGGGGACATGGGCGGCTCCTGCTGAGGCGGTGCACCGAAGCGGTGCACCGATGCGGTGCGCTGGGGCGCCGTGCGACATTACGTCTCAAAACGTTACGTAGGGGATGGCGATCCCGGGCGCAATGACATGGCTCCAACGTGACGGCGCCCTGTTCGATCGCTGCCGGTACTGTTCGGCGAATGAGCTCGCTTAATCTCGACGACTTCTCCGATCTGATCGAGCGCCCCGACGGCGGTGTGCGCCGCGACGCGGAGGCGCACAGGGAGCGCCGGATCGTGCCGCCCGGGTCGCTCGGACGACTCGACGACCTGGGTGAGTGGCTGGCGGCGGCGCAGTCCTCCGTACCGGTCCGGGCGGTGGAACGGCCGCGTGTCGTGCTGTTCGCGGGGGATCACGGGATCGCCGGACAGGGTGTGTCGGCGCGCCCCGCCGGCAGTGCCGAGCGGTCCGTACGGGCCGTCCTGGACGGCTCCAGCCCCGTCGCCGTGCTCGCGCGGCGGCTCGGTGTGCCGGTGCGTGTCGTCGACATGTCGCTGGACTGCGAGCCGGACGCGCTGCCCGACGAGGTCGCGGGGCACCGGGCCCGGCGCGGCAGCGGGCGGATCGACGTCGAGGACGCGCTGACCCTTGAGGAGGCGGAGGCGGCCTTCCTGGCGGGGGTCGCCGTGGCCGACGAGGAAGCCGACTCCGGTACGGATCTGGTGGTGCTCGGCGATGTGAGCGTGGGCGGCACCACGGCCGCGTCGGTGCTGGTGGCGGCGTTGTGCGGGACGGACGCGTCCGTGGTGACCGGGCGGGGCGGGCTGCCGATCGACGACCTGGCGTGGATGCGCAAGTGCGCCGCGATCCGGGACGCGCTGCGGCGGGCCCGGCCGGTGCTCGGGGACCAGTTGCAGCTGCTGGCGACGGTGGGCGGCGCCGACCTCGCCGCGACGACCGGGTTCCTGCTGCAGAGCGCGGTGCGCAAGATGCCGGTGATCCTGGACGGCGTGGTGTCGGCCGCCTGCGCGCTGGTCGGGCAGCGGATCGCCTTCCGGGCGCCGGACTGGTGGCTCGCCGGGCACAACAGCGGGGAGCCGGCGCAGGCGAAGGCCCTGGACCGGATGGCGCTGGAGCCGCTGCTCGACCACGGGGTGACCGTGGGCGAGGGGGCCGGGGCGCTGCTGGCCCTGCCGCTGGTGCAGGCCGCGGCGGCCCTGGCGGCGGAACTGCCGGAGGCGCCTGTGGCCGCCGAGGCACCCGAGGCGGAGGACGCGAAGGAGCCGGAGGAGTCGGAGGCTCTCTGACCGCCGGCGGACATGAGGACGTGAGGACATATGGGGCATGTCGCTCAACATGCCCCATATGATCACTCTCCATGGGAGATGACCGGCTCACGCCGAACGTCCAGCGAAGTGCCAGCACCAGCGCCTCACGGCGGGCCGCCGCGTTCGCCGTCTGGTACCTGCGGGTCGTCACCTTCGTCAATCTCCTCAGCGCGGTGTGGGTCTCCTTCGGCAACGACGTACGGCGGCACAACGAGGAGAACTTCTTCACGCCGTACCTGCTGACCGCCGGCTTCGCCTCCGGTGTGTTCACGATGTTCCTGGCGATCACCATGCGGCGCCGCAAACGGGCCGCCTGGATCCTGAACGTGGTGATCGGTTCCCTGTTCCTGCTGCTGTTCGCCTTCGCCATGTTCTTCGCGGAGATCCGGCAGCACGCGCAGAACTGGATCTCGCTCGTCCTCACGGCCGCCTTCGTCGCCGCGCTCCTCGTCGGGCGGCGCGAGTTCTACGCCAAGGGCGACCGGTCCAACGCGCGGCTCGCCGCCGCCGTCGCGGTCGGCGGCCTGCTCGTCTCCTCGCTCCTCGCCGCGCTGCTCGTCACCGCCGCCAACCAGGCGCACGACAGCCACCGTTCGACGTTCCTGGAGCGCTGGAACTACGGCACGATGCGGCTGATCTCCGTCGCCGCCGACGACACGGGCTTCGCGGGTATCTCCACACCGAACTGGGTCGACGTCACCATCAACGTCATCAGTACGGTGCTGATCCTCGCCGTCTTCTACGCCGCCTTCCGCTCCCGCCGTGCCGTCGACCCGCTCACCGAGGACGACGAGGCCCGGCTGCGCGCCCTTCTCGACCGGCACGGCGACCGCGACTCCCTCGGCTACTTCGCCCTGCGCCGCGAGAAGAGCGTCGTCTGGTCCCCCACCGGCAAGGCCGCCGTCGCCTACCGCGCCCTGGGCGGGGTCTCCCTGGCCGCCGGTGACCCGATCGGCGACCCGGAGGCCTGGCCCGGCGCCATCGAACCGTGGCTCGCCGAGGCCCGCGCCCACGGCTGGATCCCGGCGGTGATGGGGGCGGGCGAGGAGGCCGGCACGGTGTACGCGCGGCACGGTCTGGACGCCCTCGAACTCGGTGACGAGGCCATCGTCGAGACCGCCGAGTTCACGCTGGAGGGGCGGGCCATGCGGACCGTCCGGCAGGCCTACAACCGGGTCGGGCGGGCCGGGTACACCGTACGCATCCGGCGCCACGCGGACATTCCGGCCGACGAGATGGCGTCCCTCCTCCAGCACGCCGACGACTGGCGGGACGGCGCCACCGAGCGCGGGTTCAGCATGGCGCTCGGGCGGCTCGGCGACCCGGACGACGGGCAGTGCGTGATGCTCGAATGCGCCGACGGTGACGGCCGGCTGAGAGCGGTGCTCTCCTTCGTGCCCTGGGGGCCGCACGGGCTCTCGCTCGACCTCATGCGGCGCGACCGTGACTCCGACAACGGGCTCATGGAGTTCATGGTGATCGAACTTCTCCGGCGCGCCCAGGAGATCGGGATCACTCAGGTCTCACTCAACTTCGCGATGTTCCGTTCCGTCTTCGAACGTGGCGGGCGCATCGGCGCGGGGCCGGTACTGAGGCTGTGGCGTTCACTGCTCAGCTTCTTCTCCCGCTGGTGGCAGATCGAGTCGCTGTACCGCGCCAACGCGAAGTACCGGCCCATCTGGGAGCCCCGGTTCCTGCTCTTCGAGAAGAGCGCGGACCTGCCGCGCATCGGCATCGCCGCGGCGCGCGCGGAGGGCTTCCTGGAGGCGCCGGGACTGCCGAAGTGGCTGCACCGCAGACACCTGGAGTCGAAGAGATGAGCACGTGGACGGGCACGCACGGATGAGGGCCGGGCGATGAGCACGGCCGCCCGCCGGGCCCGCGCCGAATGGGGGCGGCTGTACGACGCCGTACGCGGGCCCCTGCTCACGCGGCGGTGGCGGGCGGTGCCCATGACGCTCGGCGTCGTGTGCCTGACCGCGCTCGTCCAGTTCACGCAGAACCAGTCCTGGGGCCACCGCTTCGTCCAGGACGTCGGCGCCGTCCGTGCCGGGGACCCCCTCTGGCTCGCCCTGCTGCGCACCCCGCTGTCCCTCTTCGTGCCCGCCCCCGACCTGCCGGTCTGGGGCGCCCTCGCGCAGCTCCTGGTCGTCTTCGGCCTCGCCGAGATCTGCCTCGGCCGGTGGCGCACCCTCGTCATCGCGTACGTCGCCACCCTCGCCGGCACGCTCTACGCGCGCGTGGGCATCGCCCTGGGCCCGGCCGGCCTCCTCGGGCTGCCCGGCACGGACGCGCATGTCGTGGACACCGGCCCGTCGGCGGCCGTGGTGGGCCTCGCCGTGTTCCTGGGGTGGCGCCACCGGGCGTACGTGACCGCCTGTGCGGTGATCGTCGCGATGGTGGTGGAGGTGGTCCTGAAGGACAACCTCGCGGGCAAGGAACATCTGGCCGCGATCGTGGCCGTACTCGTCCTGTGCGGTGTCTCGGCGACGCGTCACGGGCGCAGGGCGGGGGCGCGGGCCGGCTGGGGGTCGGGCTTGCCGCCCAGCAGGTCCTGGACGCGGCGCCGGGGGCCGGCCCAGCGGCGGTCGTGACGGTAGGCGCGCAGGACCGAGCGGGAACGGGCGCGCGGGCGGCGGCCGTAGAAGCGTTTCGCCCAGGCGGAACCGGGGCGGGCCAGGCGGAGGGCGCCGAAGAGCGCGACGAAGGGGACGATCACGCCGAAGATCGCCGTGCGGGCCTTGCCCTTGCTCAGGGCGAGGAGGGAGAAGAGGAAGTTGACGCCGACGCTGAGCATGGCCCCGCCCCGGTTCTGGATGTCCTCGTCGCTGAGGTCGTTCACCCCGAAGGGCAGGAAGCCCAGGAGGACCAGGCCGACCAGGGCCGCCGTCAGCACCACCACCTCGACGCTCTGCCGGCCGGCCTCGGTCCAGTAGACGTCGTCGAGGTGCAGGATCAGCGCGAACTCGTCGAGCACCAGGCCGGCGCCCATCCCGAACAGCACCGCGCACAGCCCCGCACCGAACCCGCTCTGCCCGCTGGCCACGGCCCCGAACCCGCCCACGACGGTCAGCACGACACCGGGGACGACGTGATGGATGTGCATCCCGCCCGCCTTGACGTTGCCGAACGGCCCCTTGCCCGCGCGGATCATCCGGGTGACGACGCGGGTGATGAGGAACGTCAGTACGAAGGCGGCGAGCGCCAGGAGCAGCGGCAGCTTGCCCGGCTCGACGATGTTCCGCTCCAGCCAATGACCCATATATGAACTTTATCCATTTATCCGATGTCAAGGGCTGCTCGTTCGCCGCCCGAACCGCCTTGCCCTGCCCTGGGCCGCCTGCCCCCCCGCCGGGTACTCTGCGCCGGTGTCCACGCCTCCGCCCACACCTTCAGCCCCGCTCGCCCGTCTCGACGGGCTCCGGTTCGCCTTCGGCACGCTGACCGTGCTGCCGGTGCCGGTGACCCGCTGGGACCGGGACGCGGCGCGCGGCGGCATGCTGTGCGCGCCGGTGGCCGGTCTGGCCGTCGGAGTGTGTGCCGCCGGGGCCGGGCTGACGCTTCTGTTCCTGGGCTCCGGTGCGCTGCTCGCCGCCGTCGCCACGGCCGCCGTGCCCGCCGTCCTCACCCGGGGGCTGCATCTCGACGGGCTCGCGGACACCGCCGACGGGCTGGGCAGCGGCAAGCCCGCCGAGGACGCGCTGCGCGTCATGAAGCAGTCGGACATCGGCCCGTTCGGTGTGCTCGCCCTCCTGTTCGTGCTGCTGGCCCAGGTGGCCGTGCTCGCACAGGCGTACGGCGACTCGTGGGCCAGGGGCGCGCTCGCCGCCGTCGTGTCGGCGACCGCCGCCCGGCTGGCCCTCACCCTGGCCGCCCGCACCGGCGTACCGCCCGCGCGGCCCGACGGGCTGGGAGCGGCGGTCGCGGGAACGGTGCCCGTGCGCTCCGCGCTGCTGGTCGCGGCCCTGGTGACGCTCGCGGCGGCCGGCTTCGGCGCGTTCTTCGGAGCGTTCGACATCGTCCGCACCGCCTTCGCGGTCATCGTGGCCTGCGCCGCCGCCGAACGCCTCCTGCAACACTGCACGCGCCGCTTCGGCGGGATCACCGGCGATGTGTTCGGCGGCCTCGCGGAGACGGCGGCGACAGCGGCGCTGGTCGTGCTGTCGCTGCGCTGAGCCGTGCGGTCGCCGGGCCGCTCGGCCGTCGGCCGCTCAGCCCACGGGCACGGCGTGGGGCAGGGTGCCCCAGGGGTGGTCTCCGGTGCCGGGCACCGCGCAGTGCAGGTCGGCGCCCCGGGTCCTGGCCTCCGTTTCGAGGTCGGCGTCCACCGGGACGCCGTAGACGAGGTGGCACAGGCGTGTCCCCGGGGTGCTCAGGGGGTGGGGGCGCTGGGCGCGGTACGTGTCCCAGGTGCCCTCGAAGGTCACCAGGACGTCGGCGATCCTGGCGTACGAGGGGTGCGGCGGGACACCGTGGTTGAGGACGAGGGTGCGCAGGCCGGTGCCCCAGGCCGCCGACGCCAGGCGCCGGTAGTGGTCGAGCCGGTCCGGTTCCGAGGTGACCTGGTCGAGGAAGGCGCCGTCCGCGCCGTACCAGTCGTGGTGGCGAACCAGGTCGCGGATGACGGCGGTGACCGGTCGGCGGGCGTAGTCGGTGTCGGCGTACCCGAGCACCCGTACGCCCTCGGCGCGCAGTCGGGCGGCGATTTCGGCGAACGCCGGATCGGGGTGGTCGCCGGGGCCGTTGTCCGGGTTCAGGACCACCCCGTACAGGCCGGGCGCGGCGGCGAGTATCGCCTCCCATTCGGCGGGGCGGACGGACGGGTGCTCGTAGTACGGGACCAGGAGACTGCTCGGGCTCATGTGGGGGTTGTTGTCCGTTCCGTTCGGCTGGGGTTCCTGGGGTGCCTGGGGTGCCTGGGGCTCAGCGGTGGGCGGTCGCCCTGCCGAGGAGGCCGCCGACCAGGGCCGCCTGGACGCCGGCGGCCGTCCCGTACACGGTCAGGCCCACCCAGGGCGGGCTGCCCGCGTGGGTCGCCAGGGCCAGGGTCTGGGCGAGGGCGGCGAGACAGCAGACCGCTGCCGCGCCGATGACGGCGCCGACGGACTGCAGCAGCAGACCCGTCCAGAGGACCACGCCGAGGAGGAGCAGGCCGGCGAGTCCGACGCCTCCCACGCCTTGAGCGTGCGGCCAGAGGGCCGAGACGGCGAGGCTGAGGACGAGGAGGGTGGCGAGGTAGGCGCTGAGGCACTCGATGAGGGTGACGGCCGCGGTGCGCCAGAAGTCCTTCGACGTGCTGGTGGAGCGCAGTCCGGCGAGGCTGTTGCTGCGGAAACGGTGCAGGAGCCATTCGGCGGGGCCCATGCTCAACGTCAGCGCGACGGCTGCGGGGGCTCCGCCCAGGGCCGCGTAGAGGACCAGGACGCCGCTGCCGAGGCCGAACAGGGCGTACGGGAGGGAGCCTGCGAGTCGGGGGGCCGTTGTGGTCAGTCGGCTGCGGCTCCATCGTGGCTGGTCGCGCCCACGCGGCGGTAGCCGCAAACCAAGTACAGCCCCGCGCCCCTTGGGTCCGATGCGGTCGGGCGCGACTTCCAGTAGCCCCAGGATCACCACCGCCGCCAGGGAGCCCAGCAGAAGGACCAGTCGCCAGGTGTCGGGCACGGGTCGGATCATCGTCAGGACCGCGCCCGCCGCCATCGGCGACAAGGCGGCGAGCAGGGTGCGTTCGCGGCCCAGGACCAGTAGGGCGGTTGCTGCGGCGAGGTAGCAGGACTGGGCCGCGGCGAAGACGATCGCGCCGGTGCTCGCCGTGCCGATGGCGACGAGGGCCACCAGGGAGCCGAGAAGTGCCCCGACGGGGGCGCCGAGCAGGAGGGAGCGGCGAGCCGCCGGTCGGTCGCCCAGGCTGAGCCAGGAGTACGCGCGGTGGGCCAGGCCCTGGTTCCAGGTCCAGCCGACCAGGGCGCCGGCGAGGAGCGGGATCGTGCCGGCCGGGAGGCCGAAGCCGTCACGCGGGCCGGCCAGGAACGGGGCCCCGAGGACGTATCCGAGGCCGGGGAGGGCGAAGACGACGCCTCTCAGGAGGCAGCCCAACAGGCTTGTCCGCCAAGGGTCGTGGGCCGGGCCCTCGGGTTCGGGACAGCGGCGCTCGACCCGTTCGTACAACTCCTCGGCGAGCGCGAAGGAGTTCTTGACGCCGTACCGCTCGCGTATCTGGTCGTCCGACAGGCCGTCGGACTCCAGGAGGGCGGCTATCTCGTCCGGGTGGACGGCGGCGGCTATGAAGTCGTCGAGCCGGGCCGCGAGTTGGTCCACGGGGTCGGGCTCCGCCCAGCTGGGGGCGATGCGCTGGCGGGGAATGGCGGGGAGCGTGCCGGGGCCCGCTCCGGGCGGCATCCAGATGCTTCCGCTCACCAGCCGGCTCCTTCCGTCGCGACGGCTTCGTACCAGGGGTCGCGCAGTTCGAGGGTCCAGTCGGCGACGGTCTCCAGGGTGGGTTCGTACACCTCGGGCCGGCCCGCGAGTTCCTGGTAGATCGTCCGGAAGGCGTCCACGGAACGGCGGAGCGTGAAGCGGTCGATCACTCGCTGACGGGCCAACTGGCCCAGTTTCAGGCGCCGTTCGTCGTCCCGGAGCAGGGTCAGTGCGGCGGCGGCCATCTTCTCCGGTTCGCGCGGCGGGACCACGAGGCCGGTGTCGCCGACGGCCTCGCTCACTCCGCCGACGTCCGTCGAGACCGTCGTACGGCCGCAGGACATCGCCTCGATGATGGAGAACGGGAAGCCTTCGGAGATGGACGACAGCATGACGATGTGACCGGCCGCGTAGGCGCGCCAGACCTCGGTGATACGGCCCTCGAAGGTCAGTCCGTCGGTGACGCCGAGTTCGGCGGCGAGCTTCTCCAGGCGGGTCCGGTAGGCCTCGCCGCCCGCCGGTACCGGGCCGAACAACCGCAGTCTGGTTTCCGGGAGTTCGGCACGGACCATGGCGTAGGCGTGGAGCAGTGTCTCCAGGTCCTTGATGGGGTCGACGCGTCCGCACCAGGTGAGGGTGGGGACCTCGGGCTCGGGACCGGCGTGCGGGAAGGCGTGCGGGTCGACGCCGTTGTAGACCGTGCGGATCTTGTCGCTGTCGGCGCCGCCGCGCTCCTCCCAGCGGCGGTTGTACTGGTTGCAGGGGGTGATGAGGTCGGCCTCGCGGTAGCCGAGGGAGTTCAGCTCGCGGTAGAAGCCGAGCATGAACGCCTTGACGGGCCAGCGCTGTTCACCGCTGCGGTAGCCGAGGTAGCGCTCGCGCAGATAGATGCCGTGCTCGGTGAGGAGGAACGGCACACCGTCCAGCTTGTGCGCGGCGAGCGCGGGCAGGGTGGCGAGACCGCTGCTGACCGCGTGGGCCACCGAGTCCTCGGGGATGCGGGTGCCCAGCGGCCGAAGCGCGTGCTCCAGCAGGTCGGTTGCCGTCAGGGCGTCGTGAACCGTCGGGCGCGCGTCGGCCGTCGGCAGATGCGGCATCGTCCATATCCAGATCAGCGAGCGCAGCGCCGACTCGGTGCGCAGGGCCGCCGACAGGCGTCCGTCGCGGGCGAGTTCGGCGAGTTCGTAGAGGGCCTCACCGAAGTCGCAGGGCGCCGCCGGGTCCAGGAAGGACAGCAGGAAACGCTCGTAGGAGTCGATGAATCGGCGGCGGGACCGGCCCAGCGGCGCTCTCGCGCGACCGGGTCGCGGTCCCCAGGTCGGCACGGAGGTGTGCCGGTAGACGTTGGGCGGCAGCTCCCAGGCGACGGGTTCGCGACCGCTGCCGGTGAGCGAGACTATGTGGAAGTCGACCTCCGGCATGCCCTTGACGAGCTGGTCGCACCAGGTGCTTACCCCTCCGTGGACGTGCGGGTAGGTGCCTTCGGTGAGCATGGTGACGTGACGGCCTGTGCGGAGCACTGCGTTGCTCTCCCCTGATACGGATTCCGTGGGGGAACTGCGGACCGATGCCGACCGCGGGTGCGTCGTGGCGGGTCACGCAGTTCCCCGCGCCCCTTCGGGGGCGCTGCCCTTCAGGGCGCTGCTCTACGGCAGGTTGAGCTTCAGCGCGGACTGCAGTAGGTCCGGTGTGGTCCAGGCCGATCGCCTGCCCGCGTAGGGCGTGCCGAATGCCGTGGTACCCAGCAGGAGTTCCTTGGTGGTGCCCGTCGGGGCGGTGACCGGGATCTGGATGCCGGACGGGGCGGTGACCGTGACCGTCCTGCCGACGCGGTACGCCGTGACCGTGCCGTTGGCGACAGCGGCCTTCCATGCGGCGCGGCGCTGGAGTTCGGTGCCGATGGCGCTCTGGCGGGGGTTCTCCAGCGGGGTGTTGTCGGCGAACAGTGCCCGGTAGTCGGCGAGGACCTTGTCCAGCACCGGGTACAGGGTGCGGTCCTCGGCCAGGTTGGACTGGTGCGCGTAGTGCGGACGCGGGTCGCCCGAGATGGCGTGCCCGAGTGCGGTGCGGGCCTCCTGCGGGACGATGTACGACAGATAGCCGGTGGCGGTGTCCAGCGGCTCGTCGAGGCAGGTGGACGTGGGGTTGTTCTCGCAGATGCCGCTGCCGCCGTCGGCCGCCGAGGCGTAGATCCAGTTGTACTCGTCGGCCATCTCGGCCTTCGTGCCCGTGTTGTAGTACACGTTCATCGGATAGCGCGGCACGGTCAGTGTGCTGCTTCCCGCCGAACGCTGCTGCGGCTCGCGGGAGTTGTCGGAAGCGGTCCACCGGATGCCGTTGTCGGCGAGGGCGCCCGCGAGGTTCGGGTTGTCGTCGGGCTGCTGCGGCAGCGTCTTGAGGCCCGAGTGCTCACCGGTCACCAGCTCTCCGCGCTCGGTGGAAAGACCGTGCGTGAGGCCCCAGTTGTAGTTGCTCGCGATCTCCGCCGAGATGTCGGCGCGGCTCATGTACCGGGTGGAGCCGTCCGCGTTCCTCGCGCAGCTCCAGGGCACGGTGGAGGTGTCCTGCACACAGCCCAGGTACTGGTGGGTGTAGGTGTGGTTCACCCAGCGGTACTTGGCCCTGTCGGCGAGGAGCTGGTCGGCGAGGGCGTCCGTGCCGCCGTTCTCGCTCTTCCACTCCTCCCCGGAACCGGCGTTGTAGACCATGTCGAGCGTGAAGCCGCTGCTCTGCTGCCACTGGGCCGCGTGGACCGCGTCGGCCGCCGTCATCCGGATCGGGGTGGCGCCCTCGCCGTCGCCGCCCACGCAGTCGAAGTCGCCGGGCGTGCAGTTGCGTTCGGTGTCCCAGCGGCTGTCGGGCGCGAAGACGTCGTCGACGTGCACGGAGAAGGAGTTCCGGCTCTGCCCGAGGTGGATTCCCTGGGTCAGCCACTCCACGATGCCCCGGGCCAGTACCCGGAACTGCTGCTGGTACGCGTTGTAGGCGAAGGTCACGACGAGTTCGCGGCGCCCGTCGTGCGTGTACTCGCCGATCAGGCTGCCGCGGCCGGCCCCGCCGGGCACCGCGGTGTCGACGTAGCTGGTGAAGCCCGCCCGAGGTGTGGCGACGAAGCCGTAACTCTCCTGCACGGAGGCCGAGTTGTCCTCGAACGTGAGCGGGCCGTCGAGATAGCCGAAGTACCCCGCCCGGCCCGCGTCGGTGACCGCGGCGGCCTGCCCGTCGAGGGTGCCGGAGTAGGAGCTGTAGTCGAGGCCGACCTCCGGGTGCGCCCAGGTGTAGGCGTCGACCTGCGGGATGCCGTACGTCGTCTCGTAGGCCTCCAGGGCGGTCTGCTCGGCGGAACCCGTCCCGAACGGGGCCTCGTTGGGCAGCACCACGCCCTGGAACCTGGCCCGGGGGGTGCCGTTCACCGTGTCGCTCAGGAACGCGGTGTCGATCGTCGGGCGGTTCGCGTCGTTCAGGTCGACGGTCGTGTACGGGATGCCCGTGTCCGCGAGTTCGGCCGTGATGGCGTCGACCGGGCTGTCGCCGTTGTCCACGACGAGGACCCTCAGGTCGACGCGCGGCTCCGCGGCGGCTGCCGCGCCGGGCGCTCCCAGCCCCAGTGCCAGCAGTCCGGCAGCCGTCAGCAAAGCGGCCGCGTCTCGGGAAAATTTCCGTCCGGGCGCTATCTGCGCCATGTTCGCCCCTCCCCCAACCAGTCCACCTCGGTGGTCAATTCCGAGGGGATCCGTGGAAATGATGCATAAGCAGTGACAGAACCGCTTACCAGAACTTGACGAGTGTGACTCAGGTCACCGGAAGTGAGGGGTGGGAATTGACCATGAGGCCCCGGCCAGGTGAACGCTCGCAGGAATGAGCGAACCCGGCCACCGAGCGTAGGCTCGTGCCGGGTGTACCGACCCTGGTACGGACCGGCCCCCAGGGCCGGACTTAGGGTCTCTTGTCGGGCCTGGCCGACCCATTCCACTCGGCCACAGAAGTTTTCAGACGGAAGCGAGATTTCACCACCGTGACTGCTCTCACTCTCAGCACCGCCGCGGCGCCCGGCCTTCGGGCCGACGCGATCGTCGTCGGTGTCGCCAAGGGCGGCAAGGGCCCCGTCGTCGCACCGGGCGCCGAGGCCGTGGACAAGGCGTACGACGGCAAGCTCGCCGACGTCCTGGGGACTCTCGGCGCCTCGGGTGCCGAGGGCGAGGTGACCAAGCTGCCCGCCCCGGCCGGCTTCAAGGCACCCGTCGTCGTGGCCGTGGGCCTGGGCGCGCTGCCCGAGGAGGACGAGGCCTTCGGCGCCGAGTCGCTGCGCCGGGCCGCCGGTGTGGCCGCCCGTACCCTCGCCGGCGCGAAGAAGGCCGCCTTCGCCCTGCCGATCGAGGACGCCGCCGACGCCGGCGCGATCGGCGAGGGCGCGCTGCTCGGGGCGTACACCTTCGACGCGTACAAAGAGATCGGCAAGGACACCAAGAACGGCAAGGCGCCCCTCGCCGAGGTCACCCTGCTCGGCGGCAAGCCCCGCGACGCCGCGTACAAGGCCGCCGTCGCCCGCGCCACCGCGGTGTCCGAGGAGCTCAACCGCGCCCGCGACCTGATCAACACCCCGCCGAACGATCTCAACCCGGAGGCCTTCGCCGCCGTCGCGCAGACCGCGGCCGAGGAGCACGGCATCAAGGTGCAGGTGCTCGACGTGAAGGCGCTGGAGAAGGGCGGCTACGGCGGCATCCTCGGTGTCGGCGCCGGCTCCGCCTCCGGTCCCCGGCTGGTGAAGCTGACGTACACGCACGAGGCGGCGAGCAAGCACCTCGCCTTCGTGGGCAAGGGCATCACCTACGACTCGGGCGGCATCTCGCTCAAGCCCGCCGGGCACAACGAGACGATGAAGTGCGACATGAGCGGTGCGGCGGCGGTCTTCGCCGCGGTCGTCGCCGCCGCACGGCTCGGCCTCCAGGTCAACGTCACCGGCTGGCTGGCGCTCGCCGAGAACATGCCGTCCGGTTCCGCCACCCGTCCCGGTGACGTGCTGCGCATGTACAGCGGCAAGACCGTCGAGGTCCTCAACACCGACGCCGAGGGCCGTCTCGTCCTCGCGGACGCCCTGTGGGCCGCGTCGGCGGAGAAGCCGGACGCGATCGTCGACGTGGCGACCCTGACCGGCGCGATGATGCTGGCGCTGGGCAACCGGACGTACGGGATCATGGCGAACGACGACGCGTTCCGCTCCGCGGTGCACGAGGCCGCCGAGGAGGTCGGGGAGCCGGCGTGGCCGATGCCGCTGCCGGACCACCTGAAGAAGGGGATGGAGTCCCCCACCGCCGACATCGCGAACATGGGCGAGCGGTACGGCGGCGGGCTGGTCGCCGGCCTGTTCCTGAGGGAGTTCGTGGGTGAGGGGATCACCTGGGCGCACCTCGACATCGCGGGACCGGCGTTCAACGAGGGCGGGCCGTTCGGGTACACGCCCAAGGGCGGCACCGGGACGGCCGTACGGACACTTGTCCGGCTGGCCGAGCTGACCGCTGTCGGCGATCTGGGCTGAAGGTGCTTTTGGTGACGGGACCTCGCGTGCGGGTAGTGCCGAGGTCCCGTCACGCCTGTCGGCTCGGTCCTGCGCGTCGTATTGCGGGTGCGGGTCGTGTGCGGCTGGTCGCGCCCGCGCGGCGGTAGCCGCAAATCCCGTACAGCCCCGCACCCCTGCCGGGTGGGGCGTCTCTCACAGTCACCCGGCGTCTCGTCCACGCCCGACAAGTGCGAAGATGGGGCTCGGCAGGATAGGGCCCCCACCACAGGGCCGAAGAAAGACGGCCGGACACCAGCCGCCGCCCGGTCATTGACGACCGGCGTACGGCGCAATGCATGGAGGACGTGACGTGGCGAACGACGCCAGCACCGTTTTCGACCTAGTGATCCTCGGCGGTGGCAGTGGCGGTTACGCCGCGGCCCTGCGCGGGGCCCAGCTGGGGCTTGACGTCGCCCTGATCGAGAAGGACAAGGTCGGCGGCACCTGCCTGCACCGGGGATGCATCCCCACCAAGGCCCTGCTCCACGCGGGCGAGATCGCCGACCAGGCCCGCGAGAGCGAGCAGTTCGGCGTGAAGGCCACCTTCGAGGGCATCGACGTCCCGGCGGTCCACAAGTACAAGGACGACGTCATCGCCGGCCTGTACAAGGGACTCCAGGGCCTCGTCGCCTCCCGCAAGGTCACCTACATCGAGGGTGAGGGACGGCTCTCCTCCCCCACCTCCGTCGACGTGAACGGGCAGCGGATCCAGGGCCGCCACGTCCTGCTGGCGACCGGCTCCGTGCCGAAGTCGCTGCCGGGCCTGGAGATCGACGGCAACCGGATCATCTCCTCGGACCACGCCCTCGTCCTGGACCGGGTGCCGCAGTCGGCGATCGTCCTCGGCGGCGGCGTCATCGGCGTCGAGTTCGCGTCCGCGTGGAAGTCCTTCGGTACGGACGTCACGATCATCGAGGGCCTCAAGCACCTGGCCCCCCTTGAGGACGAGAACTCCTCCAAGCTTCTTGAGCGCGCGTTCCGCAAGCGCGGCATCAAGTTCAACCTGGGCACCTTCTTCTCGAAGGCCGAGTACACCGCGAACGGCGTCAAGGTCACCCTTGCCGACGGCAAGGAGTTCGAGGCCGAGGTGCTGCTCGTCGCCGTCGGCCGCGGCCCGGTCTCGGCCGGTCTCGGCTACGAGGAGCAGGGCGTCGCGATGGACCGCGGCTACGTCCTGGTCGACGAGTACATGCGGACGAACGTCCCGACCGTCTCCGCCGTCGGTGACCTGGTCCCGACGCTCCAGCTCGCGCACGTCGGCTTCGCCGAGGGCATCCTGGTGGCGGAGCGTCTGGCCGGTCTCAAGGCCGTTCCGATCGACTACGACGGCGTGCCCCGGGTGACGTACTGCCACCCCGAGGTCGCCTCCGTGGGCATCACCGAGGCCAAGGCCAAGGAGATCTACGGTGCGGACAAGGTCGTCGCTCTGAAGTACAGCCTCGCGGGCAACGGCAAGAGCAAGATCCTCAAGACCGCGGGCGAGATCAAGCTCGTCCAGGTCAAGGACGGTGCCGTGGTCGGCGTCCACATGGTCGGCGACCGCATGGGCGAGCAGGTCGGCGAAGCCCAGCTGATCTACAACTGGGAGGCGCTGCCCGCCGAGGTCGCGCAGCTCATCCACGCCCACCCGACGCAGAGCGAGGCGCTCGGCGAGGCCCACCTGGCCCTGGCCGGCAAGCCGCTGCACGCCCACGACTGATCCCTCGGTCGACGGACGACGACACAGACTTCCGCAATTCGTAAGGAGCAACCGAAACCATGGCGGTTTCCGTAACCCTTCCGGCGCTCGGTGAGAGCGTCACCGAGGGCACTGTCACCCGCTGGCTGAAGGCCGAGGGCGAGCGCGTCGAGGCCGACGAGCCGCTGCTGGAGGTGTCGACCGACAAGGTCGACACCGAGATCCCCTCGCCCGTCTCCGGCATCCTCGCCTCCATCAAGGTGGCCGAGGACGAGACCGTTGAGGTCGGCGCCGAGCTGGCCCTCATCGACGACGGCAGCGGCGCCCCCGCTGCCGCCCCGGCCCCGGCCGCCGAGCCCGTCGCGGCTCCGGCTGCCGCCGCCCCGGCCCCCGTGGCCGAGGCTCCGGCCGCCCCCGCCCCCGCGGCCCCGGCTCCCGTGGCGGCCCCCGCCGCCCCTGCCGGTGGCGCCAGTGGCACCGACGTCACCCTCCCGGCGCTCGGTGAGAGCGTCACCGAGGGCACCGTCACCCGCTGGCTGAAGTCGGTCGGCGACAGCGTCGAGGCCGACGAGCCGCTGCTTGAGGTGTCGACCGACAAGGTCGACACCGAGATCCCCTCGCCCGTCTCCGGTGTGCTTCTGGAGATCGTGGTCGGCGAGGACGAGACCGCCGAGGTCGGCGCCAAGCTGGCCGTGATCGGCGCTGCCGGTGCCGCTCCGGCGGCTGCTCCGGCCCCGGCCGCCCCGGCTCCGGCCCCGGCCGCCCCGGCTCCGGCGCCCGCCGCCGCTGCCCCGGCGCCCGCTCCGGTGGCCCCGGCCGCGCCCGTCGCGCCCCCGGCCCCCGTGGCTCCGACCCCCGCGCCGGCTCCGGTCGAGGCCGCGGCTCCGGTCGCTCCCCCGGCGCCCGCGCCGGCCGCCCCGGCCGCACCTGCGGCTGCCGTGCCTGCCGCGGGCTCTGCCGCCGGCTCCCGTGACGACGGCGCCTACGTCACCCCGCTGGTGCGCAAGCTCGCCGCCGAGAACGGCGTCGACCTGGGCTCCGTCAAGGGCACCGGTGTCGGCGGTCGCATCCGCAAGCAGGACGTCCTGGCCGCCGCCGAGGCCGCGAAGGCCGCCGCTGCCGCTCCGGCGCCCGCCGCTGCCGCCGCCGCCCCGGCCGCCTCCGCGGCGCGCAAGACCCCCGTCCTGGAGGTCTCGCCGCTGCGTGGCCAGACGGTCAAGATGACCCGCATCCGCAAGGTCATCGGCGACAACATGGTCAAGGCGCTGCGCGAGCAGGCGCAGCTGTCCTCGGTCGTCGAGGTCGACATCACCCGGCTGATGAAGCTCCGCGCGCAGGCGAAGGACTCCTTCGCGGCCCGTGAGGGCGTCAAGCTCTCCCCGATGCCGTTCTTCGTGAAGGCGGCGGCCCAGGCGCTGAAGGCCTACCCGGTCATCAACGCCCGGATCAACGAGGCCGAGGGCACGATCACCTACTTCGACACCGAGAGCATCGGTATCGCGGTGGACTCCGAGAAGGGCCTGATGACCCCGGTCATCAAGCACGCGGGCGACCTCAACATCGCCGGTATCTCCAAGGCCACGGCCGAGCTCGCGGGCAAGGTCCGGGCCAACAAGATCACCCCGGACGAGCTGTCCGGCGCGACCTTCACGATCTCCAACACCGGCTCGCGCGGCGCGCTCTTCGACACGATCATCGTGCCGCCGAACCAGGTGGCGATCCTGGGCATCGGCGCGACGGTCAAGCGCCCGGCGGTCATCGAGACGGAGGAGGGCACGGTCATCGGCGTACGCGACATGACGTACCTGACCCTGTCCTACGACCACCGTCTGGTCGACGGCGCCGACGCGGCCCGTTACCTGACGGCCGTCAAGGCGATCCTGGAGGCGGGCGAGTTCGAGGTCGAGCTCGGCCTGTAACCAGCCGCCCGCCGCCTGGCGAGTACGTGTACGACGGTGCCCCGTCCGGAGTCCTCCGGACGGGGCACCGTCGTTTCCGCAACCCCTGCCGAGGCGGACCGACACAGGCCCCCGCCACCGCACTTTCCGGCCAACTGGCTCGTTTTAATTGATCAGATTCCCCGGACACACAGCAGACGAAAAGCGAAAGGATTGGTTCCCCTCAGAGAACGAATAAGAACTCGTACCCCTCACGTTTCTTTTGAATTCACCTTGCTCTTGGCCGGAAGCAGCCCATACGATCGCCGAGGCGCCAAGGTGGAGGTTCCTCAAGGGGATGAGGTTCCGCCACCGACTGGGGGGGTGCTCCGACGAGGCCAAGGCGGTGCTTATCCCTGCCCCTCCGTTTCCCTTCATGCACCATTGGATCGCACGAAAAGGAACGGAACCCAAGAAATGTCTCTCAGCAGAAGCAAGAGATTCGCCCTCGCTCTGGCGGGCGCGGCGGTTCTCACCCTCGGCGGCGCGGGAATCGCGTCGGCCGGCACGGACGGCGGCGCCGTCTACAACCCGACCGGCGGCTCCCTCGTCTGGTTCAAGTCGTACGGCGACCACATCTGGGTCAAGGACACCGAGGCCGACGGCCACTCCGCGGTCGGCTGGTCGTACGTCCCGTACGACGGGGTGAACACCACGAACTGGGTGACGAGCGGCAACGGCGACTCGGGCGACTTCAACTACGACTTCACCGAAGGCGCGTACGTCTACTACAAGGCGTGCGTGGGCGAGTCGGGCACGGGCGACTACTTCTCCTGCAACAGCAGCTGGTACTACGGCATCGCCTGACCGGCATCCGAGACTCTGACGGGGCGGGCGGCCGGCCGCCCGCCCCGTGCTGGAAGGCGACATGAAGACACTGCGCATCCTGCTGACGGCATTTCTGGCCATGGGGCTCGCCACCGGCTGCTCGGCGGACGAGAAGAGCGCCGAGACGCCGGTGAAGGTCGGCCCCGTCTCCACGCCGACGGCGGCGACCACGACGAAGATGCCCCTCGCGGCCTATCTGCCGACCGAGGCCGAGCTCAACACCCTTGCCAGGGCCCAGACTTCGCTCCTGCGTGACTGCATGGCCGAGTACGGCTTCACCGACAGCCAGATCGAAGTGCCCTCGGACTGGCTGATGTTCGAGGACATCGGCGAGGGCACCGACCTTCCGGTAACCCTCGAACAGGCACAGCAGTACGGTTACCACCCGGCCGGCACCGACACCGGCGGCGACAGCGACGACCAGGAGAGCGGTTCGGACTCCGACTCCACGTCCGGCCTGCCCGCGCTGGCGACCGGGGAGAAGGAGACCGAGATGCTGGTGGCCAACGGCACGGCGGTCGCGGGTGCGTCCGCCGCCGCCGGTCAGCGGGTGAACGGCAAGGAGATCCCCGAGGGGGGCTGCGCCGGCCGCGCCCAGCAGACGATCGCCAAGGACACCCCCGCGCTGAAGAAATTCGGCTCGGACAACGCGGATCCGCTGAACGCCATTCTGGAGATCCGCGCGGAATCACACAGCAGCGCCATGCAGACCGATCTCTTCGAGAAAATGGAGAAATCGTGGTCCGTATGCATGAAAAAATCCGGCTTCTCGTACGGAAGTCTCAAATCCGCCGCCGAGGACGGGGAATGGTCGACCAATCAGGTCGCCAGCGTGCGAGAGATATCGGTTGCCACCGCGGATGTTAAATGCCGGATGTCCGCCAATTACCTGGGTGTGACCGAGGCCGTGTTTCTCGCCTACGAGAAGCAGGCGGTGGAGGACAACGCCGAACTGCTCCAGGCCGTGCGGGACTACTACGACGCGATGCTGCGCAACGCGGCCAAGGTCGTGTGAGCGATGACCGAGGCACTACCGGAACCGGAGCGGGAGCCGGAACCGTCGGGCACGAGGTCCGGACTCGTGCGGCGGCGCCGCGTCCTGGCCCTGGTGGCCGGGGGCGCGGCGCTGTTCGCGGGCGGCGGTGTGGCCGCCTCCCTGTACGTCAAGTCGCCCGCCCAGGCGGTCGCCGACACCAAGGCCCCCGAGCCCGACGTGCTCACGGCCGAGGTCGAGCGACGGGTGCTCGCCGACACGGTCGTCCTGCGCGGCACCGTGCGCGCGGGCCGGACGGTCACGGTGACGCCGTCCGCCGCCGCCTCCGGGGACAGCGGTGCCGGCGGCTCGGTCATCGCGTCCAAGCTGCCGTACGCCGCCGGTGACGACGTACGGGCCGGCAAGGTGGTCGCCGAGGTGTCCGGGCGCCCGGTGATCACCCTGAGGGGCCGGGTCGCCGCGTACCGGGACCTCAAGCCCGGTTCGAAGGGCGACGACGTGACCCAGCTCCAGCGGGCGCTGGCCGACCTCGGGTACGGCAGCGGCGGCGACGCCACGGGCTCCTTCGGCACCGGCACCCAGGACGCCGTCGAACGCCTCTACGCCGACCTCGGCTACGACCCGAGGCCGGCCTCGACCGGCGGCGAGGAGGCGGCGGCCCAGGCCGTGGAGAGCGCGGAGGACTCCGTCCGCAACGCCGAACGGATGCTGGAGGACGCCGAAGCCGTGGAGAAACCGGACGCCACCCAGGTGAAGCGGGCCAGAGAGGACCTGTCGGACGCCCGGGAGGATCTCGCGGCCGCCCGGCTCCAGGCCGGTGCGATGCTGCCCGCCGCCGAGGTCGTCTTCCTGCCGTCGTTCCCGGCCCGCCTGGACGCGGTCGGCGCGGCCGTGGGCGAGCCCGTCTCCGGCACCCTGCTCACGCTGTCCTCGGGCGATCTGGTGGTCCAGGGCGGCGCGGCGGCCGACGAGAAGACCCTGCTGCGCAAGGGCCAGAAGGCCCAGATCCTGTCGGAGCTGACCGGCAGGGAGTTCGCGGGCAAGGTGTCCACGGTGGCGACGGTACCGACGACGAGCAGCGGTCAGGGGTCGGGGAGCGGCTCGGGGAGTTCCGGCGGTTCGGGGGGTTCCGGCGGCTCCGGGGGTTCCGGGGGCGACACCGCCACGTACGCCGTCGTCGTCGTTCCGGACACGGCGCTGCCCAGGTCGCTGACCGGCCAGAACGTCCGCATCACCGTCACCTCGGCGGCCACCGGGGGCAAGGTGCTGGTGGTGCCGGTCGCCGCGGTCACCTCCGGCACCGACGGCAGGACCACCGTGACAGTGCTGCGAGGGGAACGCAGGGAGCGCGTGGAGGTCCGTACGGGCGCGACCGGCGACGGATACGTGCAGGTCACGCCGGTGAGCGGCGCAAGCGCGAGCCGGAGCCTCGACGCGGGTGACCCGGTCGTCGTGGGCACGTCGTCATGACGGACCCCGCGACGGCACCTGGGCCCGCCGCCACCCCGCCCCCGCCCGTCATCGAGTTCCGCGGGGTCGGGCTGACCTATCCCGGGCCGCCGCCCGTACCCGCGCTGCGCCCCTGCGACCTGACCGTCCGCACCGGCGACTACGTGACCGTCGTGGGCCCGTCGGGGTCGGGGAAGTCGACGTTCCTGAACATCGCCGGGCTGCTCGACCGGCCGACCTCGGGGCGCTATCTCCTCGACGGGGTCGACACCGGGGCGGTCCGGGACGCCGGGCGGACCGCGCTGCGTGGGCGGCGTATCGGATTCGTGTTCCAGTCGTTCCATCTGCTGCCGCACCGCAGCGCCCTGGAGAACGTGACGCTCGCCCTTCTCTACAACGGCACACCGCGCCGGCAACGGGTCGCGCTCGCCCGCGAGGCCCTGGAGCGCGTGGGGCTGGGCCACCGGCTCGACGCGGTGCCGTCGCGGCTCTCAGGCGGTGAACGGCAGCGGGTGGCCATCGCCCGTGCCGTGGTGGCCCGCCCCTCGCTGCTGCTGTGCGACGAGCCGACCGGCAACCTCGACACGGTGACCGCCGAGTCCGTACTGAGCCTCCTCGACCAGCTCCACGGCGAGGGCATGACCCTGCTCGTCATCACCCACGACCGCGAGGTCGCCGCCCGAGGCCGACGCACGATCACGATCCGCGACGGAGTCCTGAGGCAGAGCGGCCTCGATGACGGGACCGATCAGGTCGATGCGCCCGATCCGGCCGATCCTGTCGATGCGTCCGATCCGGACAACGACGGAGTCACGGATGAGACCAGGGAGAGCGGGGTACGGACGTGATCCGCCTCCGGCGTGCTCCGCGCGACCCCGCCGCCCCTCGCCTCACCACCCGGATGAGCCCGCGGGACCTGGTCTCCGAGGCGCTGGGCGGGCTGCTCCAGCGCCCTGGCCGGTCGGCGCTGACCAGTCTGGGGACCGTGCTCGGGGTGGGTACCTTCGTCGCCGTGCTCGGGCTGACGGCGACCACCTCCGCACAGATCGACAGCACCTTCAACGCGCTCACGGCGACCGAGGTGACCGTCGAGGACACCGGTGGGAGCGAAGCCGACGACGTGCCGCTGTCCTTCCCCGACGACGCGCAGCGGCGGGTGGAGAGACTCCACGGCGTCGAGCACGCCGGCGTGTACTGGCAGATCCGGCTGGAGGGGCGGGCGGACGACACCGTACGGGCCACCCTGACCGGGGACGCGGGTGACGGGGAGCGCGGGGCGAGTGTCGTCGCGGCGGACCCGGGGCTGCTGCGGGCCGTGGAGCCGACGCTGCGCCAGGGGCGGCTGTTCGGCGCGTGGCACAGCGAGCACCACCAGCCGGTCGCCGTACTGGGCGCGGGCCTGGCCTCGCGGCTGGGCATCACCTCGCTGGAGAACGCACCCGCGGTGCACATCGGCGGCCGGGCCTTCACCGTCGTCGGCATCCTGGACGACGTGGAGCGCCAGACGAGCCTGCTGCTGTCGGTGATCGTGCCGCGCACCACCGCCGAGGACGTCTGGGGCCCGCCGGACAGCGGCAGCCGGGCGAAGATGCTGGTGTCGACGGACGTCGGCGCGGCCCGCCAGATCGCCGACGAGGTGCCGGTGGCGCTCGACCCCGCGCACCAGGACCGGTTCGGCGCGGTGCCGCCGCCCGACCCGAAGGCGCTGCGCTCCTCGGTCTCCTCCGACCTCGGGCAGCTGTTCCTGCTGCTGGCCTGCGTCTGTCTGGTGATCGGCGCGGTGGGCATCGCGAACACCACCCTGGTCGCGGTCCTGGAACGCACCCCGGAGATCGGGCTGCGCCGGGCGCTGGGGGCGCGCGGTGTCCATGTGACCGGCCAGTTCCTCACCGAGTCGGCGGTACTGGGGCTGCTCGGCGGTCTGGTGGGGGCGAGCGTCGGCACCCTGGTCGTGGTCGGGGTCGCCGTGGCCCAGCACTGGACGGCGGTGGTGGAACCGCTGACGGTGGCGACGGCACCGGCCGCCGGCATGCTCACGGGCCTGCTCGCGGGGGTGTACCCGGCGTGGCGGGCGGCCCGCATCCAGCCGGTGGAGGCGCTGCGCCGCTGAGGTCCACGACACCGTCGCGCGCGGTCGTACACGCTGTGGCGCGGGCCCCGTCCGGTCTGTAACGCTCGTCTCACGTTCTGGCGCGCTGTCGCCCGGAACACCTCTGGGCAGGGGTGCGGCCGTATTGTCTAAAGGTCAAAGCCCCTGGGGCCGAAGCCCCTCCCTCAAGGAGCCCGCATGAGCGCCCCCGTCGTCCACTCGCTGCGCGAGCAGATCCGCGAGCACATCGTGGAGGGGATCGTCAGCGGGCGCTGGAAGCCGGGCGAGCGGATCGTCGAGCGCCGGATCGCGACCGAACTGGAGGTCAGCCAGACGCCCGTACGGGAGGCGCTGCGGGAGCTGGAGTCGCTGCGGCTGATCGAGTCGGCCCCCAACAAGGGTGTGCGCGTAAGGAACCTGACCGCCGCCGACCTGGAGGAGAGCTATCCCGTGCGGGCCGGTCTGGAGGCCATCGCGGCGGAGCTGGCGGCGGAGAGGCTGGCGGACGACTGCTCGGCCCTCGAACCGCATGTCGCCGCCCTGTACGAGGCCGACCGCGCGTCGGACGGAACCGGCCAGGTCCGGCACACGGTGGGGTTCCACCGCGAGATGGTGCGCGCGGCCGGGAACTCGGTGCTGCTGCACACCTGGGAAGGGCTGGGCATCGAGGTGTTCACGGCCCTGTCGATCCGCTGGCTGGGGACGGTCCAGCAGTCGTACGCGGAGGAGCACGAGGAGCTGGTCGCCGCGTTCCGCCGCCGGGATCCACGGATCGCCGAGCTGGTGAAGGCCCATGTGCTGGGGTGCGCACCGCGGCCCTGACGCGACCGGGGGGACCATTCGATCAGCCGCTCACCTGCGGAAACGGTGAAATTTCGCGGCACCCGGTGCCCGCCCGCAAGGCACCCCGTGCCTACTTTCTCGGGATCAAGAGGTTTTGCCATCAACCCTTTGATCGATCATCGATCAGCGAGTTAGAGTCGCCGACGGGCCCCTACAAGGACCCACAGCCCTGTCCTGCCAAAGACCAAGGGCACCCCCGAACCCTTACCGACGAGGGAACCCCCTTCGACCGAGGAAGGCGGCGACATGACCGACCCCAAGGCCATCCAGCCGAGCGAACTCGACCAGCTCCCTGACCGCGACCCCGAAGAGACCGCCGAATGGCAGGCCTCGCTGGACGCGGTCGCCGAGGCGGCCGGGCCGCACCGTGCCGCGTACCTGATGCGCCGCACACTGGAGCGCGCCGAGGGCAACGGCATCGCGCTGCCCAAGCTCCTGGAGACGGACTACGTCAACACCATCCCGACCGC
The DNA here is from genome assembly GCF_036227485.1 of Streptomyces sp. NBC_01451. Taxonomy (NCBI): domain Bacteria; kingdom Bacillati; phylum Actinomycetota; class Actinomycetes; order Kitasatosporales; family Streptomycetaceae; genus Streptomyces; species Streptomyces sp. NBC_01451. Next base: position 7,236,254 of record NZ_CP109479.1, on the reverse strand, counting down.
CGCCGAGCCCGCGGCGGACGGCGACGAGGCGATGGAACACCGGATCACCGCCTGGAACCGCTGGAACGCGGCGGCCATGGTGACCCGGGGCAGCAAACACGGCGTGGGCGGCCACATCGCCACCTTCGCCTCGGCCGCCTGGCTGTACGAGACGGGCTTCAACCACTTCTTCAAGGGCAAGGAGTCGCAGGAGTCCCCCGGCTCCGGTGACCAGCTCTACATCCAGGGCCACGCCTCCCCCGGCATCTACGCCCGCGCCTTCCTCGACGGGCGGCTGACCGAGGACCACCTCGACAACTTCCGCCGCGAGTCGGCCGGCAACGGCCTTCCGTCGTACCCGCACCCGCGCCGGCTGCCCTGGCTGTGGGAGTTCCCCACGGTGTCGATGGGCCTCGGCCCGCTGTCGGCGATCTACCAGGCGCGCTTCAACCGCTACCTCACCAACCGCAGCATCAAGGACGTCTCCGCGTCCCACGTGTGGGCGTTCCTCGGCGACGGCGAGATGGACGAGCCGGAGTCGACGGCCGCCCTCGCGCTCGCCTCCCGCGAGGGCCTGGACAACCTCACCTTCGTCATCAACTGCAACCTCCAGCGGCTCGACGGCCCGGTCCGCGCGAACTTCAAGATCGTGCAGGAGCTGGAGGCACAGTTCCGCGGCGCGGGCTGGAACGTCATCAAGACCCTGTGGGGTACGGCGTGGGACGAGCTCTTCCGGCTCGACACCACGGGCGCGCTCGTACGCCGCCTCCGCGAGGTCCCGGACGCCCAGGTGCAGACGTACCAGACGCGCGACGCCGCCTACATCCGCGCCGACTTCTTCGGCAAGGACCCGGCGCTCGCCGAGATGGCGAAGCTGCTGAGCGACGACAGGATCCTGGAGTGCTTCCACCTCTCGCGCGGTGGCCACGAGTCGCGCAAGGTGTACGCGGCCTACAAGGCGGCGGTCGAGTTCAAGGGCGCGCCGACGGTCATCCTGGCCCAGACGGTCAAGGGCTTCACCCTGGGCGAGGGCTTCGCGTCGAAGAACGCCAACCACCAGATGAAGAAGCTGACGGTGGACGAGTTCAAGCAGATGCGTGATCTACTCGAACTCCCCATCTCCGACGCGCAGTTCGTCGACGGTGTGGTGCCGTACGGCCACCCCGGCGCCGACTCCCCCGAGGTCCGCTACCTCCAGGAGCGCCGCGCGGCCCTCGGCGGCCCGGCCCCGGCCCGCCGTACGCAGCCGCTCGCCCCGCTCCCCGCCCCCGCGGAGAAGGCGTTCACGTCGTTCGACAAGGGCTCCGGCTCGCAGAACGTGGCGACGACGATGGCCTTCGTACGCCTGGTCAAGGACCTGGTCCGCGACAAGGAGACGGGCCGGCGCTGGGTGCCGATCGTCCCGGACGAGGCACGCACCTTCGGTATGGAGAGCCTCTTCCCCTCCCTCGGGATCTACTCCCCCAAGGGCCAGACGTACGAGCCGGTCGACCGCGACCAGCTGATGTACTACAAGGAGGCCAAGGACGGCCAGATCCTCAACGAGGGGATCACCGAAGCCGGTTCCATGGCGGACTTCATCGCCGCGTCGACGTCGTACTCGACCCACGGCGAAGCGATGATCCCGTTCTACATCTTCTACTCGATGTTCGGCTGGCAGCGCACGGCCGACCAGATGTGGCAGCTCGGCGACCAGCTCGGCCGCGGCTTCCTGGTCGGCGCGACGGCCGGCCGTACGACGCTGACCGGCGAGGGGCTGCAGCACGCGGACGGTCACTCCCCGGTGATCGCCGCGACGAACCCGGCCGCGCTGTCGTACGACCCGGCCTTCGCGTACGAGGTCGCGGTGATCGTCCGTGACGGGCTGCGCCGCATGTACGGGGAGTCGGCGCCCGGCGAGGACCCGAACGTCTTCTACTACCTGACCGTGTACAACGAGCCGATCCCGCAGCCCGCGAAGCCGGCCGCGGCAGGCGTCGACGAGGGCATCGTCAAGGGGCTGTACCGCTTCAACACGGCGGAGTCGGCGGGGCTTTCACCGGTCGCCAACGCGCCGCGCATCCAACTGCTCGGCTCCGGTACGGCGATCCACTGGGCCCTGAAGGCGCAGCGGCTGCTCACCGAGGAGTGGGGCGTGGCGGCCGACGTGTGGTCCGCGACGTCCTGGACCGAGCTGCGGCGGGACGCGCTGGACGCCGACGCGGCGCTGCTGCGGGGCGAGGAGCGGACGCCGTACGTCCGTCAGGCGCTCCAGGGGGCCGAGGGGCCGGTGCTGGCGGTGTCCGACTACATGCGCCAGGTGCCGGACCAGATCGCTCAGTGGGTCGAGCAGGACTACTCGTCGCTGGGCGCGGACGGATTCGGGCTGTCGGACACGCGGGACGCGGCACGGCGGTACTTCGGGGTCGACGCGGAGTCGATCGTCGTGGCGGCGTTGGCGCAGTTGGCGCGGCGCGGGGAGGTCAAGGCAACGGCGGTGAAGGAGGCGCGGGAGCGGTACGGGTTGTAGGGGGCGGTTCCCCCACCCACCCGCCCGTTTCCAGCCTGTTCGCCGGGCGCCCTCGAACACCACGAGCGCGCCCGGCGACCGACCAGCAGGGCCCGCCCACCCGAGGCCCGGTGCCTCACCCCGTCCGGCACGGGAAGGCGAGCCCGGCTCAGCACAAGCCCTGCTTCCCACCCACCCGCCCTGACTGTCACTCCAGCCCAGGCCCGGTGCCTCACCCCGCCCGGCGCGGGAAGGCGAGCCCGGCTCAGCACGAGCCCTGCTACCCACCCCCCGCCCTGACTGTCACTCCAGCCCAGGCCCCACCTCTCAGCCCGTCCGGCGTTTGAGGACGAGCGCGTTCAGCGCGATGCGGGGGTTCGGGGGCGGAGCCTCCGAGGATGGGACGGGTAGGGGCGGCGGGGGCGAGAACCCTTCACGCGCCCCGGGCATCATGAACCCATGCGTGCTGCCCGCCTCATCAAAATGGTGCTGCTGCTCCAGTCAAGGCCGTCCATGACCGCCGCCGAGCTGGCCCGGGAGCTGGAGGTGTCCGAGCGCACCGTCACCCGGGACGCGCAGGCCCTGTCCGAAGCGGGCGTGCCCGTGTACGCCGACCGGGGGCGGGCCGGCGGATACCGGCTGGTCGGCGGGTACCGTACCCGCCTCACAGGACTGGCCCGCGGCGAGGCGGAGGCGCTCTTCCTGAGCGGAGTGCCGGGCGCCCTGCGCGAGATGGGGCTGGAGGACACCGCCTCGGCGGCCCGCCTCAAGGTGTCCGCCGCCCTCCTGCCCTCCCTCAGCGACGCCCCCCGCACAGCCGCCCAGCGCTTCCACCTGGACGCGCCCGCCTGGTTCAGCGAGCCCCCGACCCCCGAGTCGCTGTCCGCCGTCGCGGAGGCGGTGTGGGACGACCGGCCGATCCTGGCCCGCTACCGGCGCGGCTCCGGCGACACCGACGTGGAGCGGGTGCTGGAGCCGTACGGGCTCGTCCTCAAGGCGGGCGTCTGGTATCTGTGCGCCCGGGTGCCGGAGCACGCCGGTCCCGGGTCCGGGCCCTTCCGGGTGTACCGCGTCGACCGGTTCACCTCCGTCCAGTTCACCGGCCGAGCAGTCGGCCCCGGTCCTGGCCCTGGCCCTGGTCCTGGCCTCGACGGTCGCTTCTCGCGCGACGCCGGCTTCGACCTGCCCGCGTTCTGGGAGGAGCGGGCGGAGCAGTTCGCGCGGTCGATCCTGCGTGCCGAGGTCGTCGTACGGCTTTCGGCGGAGGGGGCGCGCAGGCTGCCGTACACCGTCGATCCCGTGTCCGCCCGGGACGCGCTGTCGACAGGCGGCGAGCCCGACGGGCTGGGCCGGGTCACCGTGACGCTCGCCGTGGAGTCGGCGGAGGTCGCCCATACGCAGCTGGCGGCGCTCGGGCCGGAGGCGGAGGTGCTGGCGCCGCCGGAACTGCGGGCGCGGTTCGCGCGGGACGCGCGACGGCTGGGGGCGCTGTACTCCGCTTCACACCCACCTACACCTCCACCTCCACCAGCCGAGTAGTTCACCGAGAGGCGCGAGCTCTCGAGGCCGGCGGGTCTGTACACCCCATCACCTGTTTTCCCCTGTTTTCTTTCAAGAAGGAGGCCCTGGCGTTCACGCCGGGGAGCAATCGCATCCGGGTGTCGTGACGCGGAGCGTCGCCGTATCCGGTTTCAGGGCGCGGAGCGCCCGTACCTCTCTTGGCCCCTCATCGAGGCGATGCGAACGTGTGTTCCTGTGATCGCTGGTCGGGGTGAGGCTGGGGGATCGGGGTTTGCTTGTGCGGCTGTCGTACGTATGTTCCTTCAGGGGGTTCGGGACGGCACGGTGTCCCGGCCAGGGAGCGTGAGGGGGCGAGATGGCGCAGGTGAGGGCGGCTGCGGAGGTGGGGCATGCCCGCTACACCTACCGGCTGCGCATGTCGTGCACTGCCGGCGCCGCTCTGGCGGCGGAGTGGGGCCGATGCCGGTGGCTGTGGAACGAATGTGCCGCCAAGTCCAAGGCCGTACACCTGCACAACAAGGCCACCGGTCAGGAGGCCACGTGCGGTCCTGCTCAGCTCGACAGGATGCTGACCGAAGCCCGCGGCCGTACACCGTGGCTGCGTGAGGGCTCGTCCGTTGTCCAGCAGCAGGTCATCCGTGACTTCGGCCGCTCCCGCGCCAAGGCGCACAAGGACATCAAAGAGAGCCTGCCCATGGCACGCCGCGCGGGTATGCCCGCCTACACGAAGAAGCACGAGGCGCTGGCAACCCTCAACTACACCAAACGTGGCTTCCGGTTGAAGGACGGCCGTCTACACCTGGCGGGCGGCATCGTCTTGACGGTGGTGTGGTCGCGGGAACTGCCCGGCGAGCCGTCCTCAGTGCGCGTCTACCAGGACAGCCTCGGCCACTGGTACGGCTCGTTCGTCATCCCGGCCCAGGTCCAGCCCCTGCCGGAGACCGGACGCCTCCTCGGCGTCGACTGGGGAGTGAAGGAGACCGCGACCACCACCTCCGACGCACACGACCTCCCCCACGCCGGGCACGGCAGGAAGGCGCGGGCGCAGCTGACCCGGTACGACCGGATGATGGCCCGCCGTAAACCGAAGAAGGGCCAGCCCGGATCGAAGGGCTACCGCGAAGCGAAGAAACTGCGGGCGAAGGCGCACAAGAAGGTCGCGAGGCAGCGTGCGGACACCGGCCGCAAGTGGGCCAAGAAGGTCGTCCGCGACCACGACGCCATCGCCGTTGAGGACTTCCGCCCCAAGTTCCTCGCCAAGAGCACCATGGCCCGCAAGGCCGCTGACGCCGCCATCGGCGCCACCAAGGCCGCACTGATCGAGATGGGCCGCAAACACGGGCGGGACATCCGCCTCGTCCACCCCGCGCACACCACGATGGACTGCGCGCACTGCGATGCGAGAGCCAAGCATCGCCTGCCGCTGGGTGAGCGCACCTACACCTGCACCACGTGCGGAAACGTGTCCCCACGGGACAAGAACTCCGCACACGTCATGCTCGTCCGGGCTGGTCTCAACCCGGCTGGCGCTGACGGCAGAAGACCTCCTGGAGCGCTGCTCCAGGAGGCGGCCTGAGCCAGGAATCCCCTTCCCTTCAGGGAGGGGAGGATTCAAATCCGCGTATCTCCACGTGCATCCCTCCTCTCCAGGCCCGATGCTGGACCCGTGATGGACGAGACGGAGTTCTGGAAGCTGGTGGACGCGACCCGTGAGGCCGCCGAGGGTGACCCCGAGGATCAGGCCGACCTGCTGGTCGAGCAGTTGCTCCAGCTGGACCCGGACTCGGTCCTCGACTTCGCCCGGCATTTCGAGGCCCGCTACAACCGGGCCTACCGCTGGGACCTGTGGGGCGCCGCCCGGGTGCTGATCGACGGGGCCGACGACGACGCCTTCGACTTCTTCCGGTGCTGGCTGATCGGCCAGGGCCGCGAGGTCTTCGAGGGCGCCCTGCACGGCGATCCGGACTCGCTCGCCGATCTCCTGGACGACTTCGACGCGGAGATCGACGGGGACGGCGAGGAGTTGGGCTACGCGGCCGACGAGGCGTACGAGCAGCTCACCGGCACCGTCGCCCCGGATCTGGGTATTCCGCCCGCGTCGGCGGAGCCCGAGGGGACGCCGATCGACCTGGCGGACGAAGGGGCTCTCGCCGACCGATATCCCAAGCTGTGGCAGCGGTTCAAGGGCGCCTGAGCGTCCTCGGGTTCCGGGATACCCCGGTCCTTCGATCCCCTGGTCAGCTGACCCCATGCCCAGTGACACCGTGACCCGGTGACTCAGTGATCCCGTAGCCCCGTCGTGGCCCCGGCGCGGGCGTCTCAGGCCGCCGTGCCCCGGCGGCGGGTCAGGTCCGACGGGATGTACGCCTGCTGCGTGCCGTCGACCCGTACGACGTGGTGGTGGTGCATGGGGGCCGCGTTGGCCTGGTCGAGGGCCGACGCCGTGGCCGCCGCCGGGCCCAGGACGACCGTCGCCACCGCGCAGAGCACGGTCCACGGATTCCGTGCGGCCCCCGCCCAGCCGCCGGAAGACCTCTTGCCGTCGGCCCGTTCGGTCCGCTCCAGCGGGTTCGTACGACTGCTGCTGCTCATGATCCCCACCTCCGGTCAGTGCGTACGACGAAGGTAGGACGGGGAGTTGGGGCGCCCCGTTGAACGCGCTGTGGTGTACCTGTGAGCCCGTGCCGGCCCCTGTCGTCCCGGTCGTCCCACGTACTCAGCGGCGGCCCTGCAGTCGCGCCGCCGTCTGTCTGATCGCCGGGAGGCGGGCGGTGAGGGCGGCGCCGGGGCAGCTCGTCATGTAGCCGGCGTTGTGGCCCGCCAGGGCGGGCAGGGTGACGGCGGTGCCGGACGCGTAGCGGCTGAGGTCGTTGCTGGAGACCAGGCGTACGCCGGCGCGCGGGTCGGTGTCCGAGAGGCCGAGTTTCCAGGCGGCGACAGCGGCGATCGCGTCGGTCATGGCCTGCGGTACGGGCACGCCCGCGGTGAAGGTGCCGAGGGCGGCGATGCCGGCGGTGCGATGGTTGAAGCCCTGGGTGTGGGCGCCGGTGACGGGGCGGTCGACGCCGCCCGCGCGGCCTTCGTAGATGGTGCCGCAGCGGTCGACGACGAAGTTGTAGCCGATGTCGTCCCAGTCGCGGGAGCCGACCTGACCGGCGTACAGGTAGCGGATGATGCGGGGCGCGTCGGCGCAGTCGTAGCCGTTGGGCGAGTCGGTGTGGTGGACGAACACGGCGATGACCCGGTCGTCGTAGCGCGGCGGCGGCCGGTCGCGTTCGGCGTCCGCGATCCAGGCGGTACGGGGCACGATGCGCGGCTTGGCGGCGGAGTGGGTGACGGCCGGGCGGGCCGTGACGGGGTGTGCCCGGCGCGACGGCGTGCGGTCGGCGCCGGTCGCGCACAGGACCAGTCCGACGGCGGCGGCGACCGCGGGCAGGCAGACGAGCGCCACGCGGGCGGCGCCCGGTACGCGGCGGACACGCGAGTCACCCCTGGACCCCTTGGACCCCATGGGCCCCACTGTTGGCCAGTACGGTTACGCCCGCGATGTGTGGTGTGCCACTTGGTGGAACCATCGTCCCGGTCCGGGACGTTTTTACAGGTCCAGGCGCCGGATGCGCGCATGTGACTGATCGGCGACTGATCACCGGGCCCGTCCCGCGCGTACTACCGCGTGTGAGGCATGTGTACGGGGGACCGCAGGGTCCAGAGGAAAGGCGGCCGGAGTGGACCTGCTCGACGTCCTGCTGTTGCTGGTGATCGTCGGCTACGCGGCGTCCGGTTACCGGCGCGGCCTGGTGGCGGGCTGTGTCTCTCTGGCCGGGTTCGTGGGTGGCGCCGTCATCGGGGTGTGGGTGCTGCCGTGGATCATGGAGCTGGTGACGGCGGGGACACCCGCGGCGACGGTGACCGCCGTGCTCACGGTGCTCGTGCCGGCCGTGGTGGGCCACGAGCTGATGGGCAGGTTCGCGCTGAGGCTGCGCCGCGAGCTGGACCGGGGGCCGCTGCGGGTCGCCGACGGGGTCGGCGGGGCCGTGGCCAACGGGGTCGCCGTGCTGATGGTGGCCTGGGTGGCCGCGAGCGTCCTGGGCGCCTCCTCCTCGCCGGTGGTCACGACGGCGATCCGGGACTCGGCGCTGCTGGGCGCGGTGCAGGACTCGATGCCGGAGACCACCCCGACCTGGTTCTCGCGGGCCACGTCCGCGCTCACCCAGGCGGGCTTCCCGCAGGTCTTCAACCCCTTCGAGAACGAACCGGCGACGAGCGTCGCCAAGCCCACCGGGGACAGTGTCACGGCGAGTGCGACGAACGCGGCCAAGCTGAGCACGGTCAAGATCGAGGGTGTCGCGGGCGACCAGGGCCGCGAGGGCAGCGGTTTCGTGTACGCGGCCCGGCATGTGATGACCAACGCCCATGTGGTGGCCGGTATCGACAACCCGACCGTCCGGGTCGGCGGGGTCGGGACGGCGCACGAGGCCCGGGTGGTGCTCTTCGACCCCGAGAAGGACGTGGCCGTGCTGTACGTCCCTGATCTGCGCGCCCCCGTCCTGCGCTTCGACGACAGTGCGAAGCGGGGCGACTCGGCGGTGGTCGCGGGCTATCCGCAGGACGGCGACCTGAATCTGCAGGCCGCCACGGTCGCCGACAAGGTGCGGGCGAGGGGCCAGAACATCTACAACAGCGAGACGGTGACCCGCGAGATCTACTCGATCCGCTCGACCGTCCGCCCCGGCAACTCCGGCGGCCCGCTCCTCACCACCGACGGCAAGGTGTTCGGCGTGGTCTTCGCCCGCTCCACGTCCGACGACGAGACGGGCTACGTCCTGACGGTGGACGAGGTCTCCGGCGACGCCGAACGCGCGGCGACCTCGACGGCCGCGGTGGACACCGGCGACCTGGTCACGTCCTAGGCATCGGGCACCAGGCATCGGGAATCGGACATCCGCACCCGGATGGCTACAGGGCCCGGCCCATGAGGACGTCGTCCGCGAACTCCCCGTCCAGCAGGAACTCCCTGGGCTGTACGCCCTCGACGACGAAGCCCTCCGACTCGTACAGCCTGCGGGCCGGGGTGTTGTGCCCGAGGACGCGCAGCGAGAGGCGCAGGGCGCCCCGGCGGCGGGCCTCGGCCACGGCGGCCCGGATCAGCAGCCGTCCGACGCCCATGCCGCGTGCCTCGTCGGAGACGGCGAGCCCCTGGATCTGCCGGACGTGCGCGTTCGACGCGAGGGAGGTGGGCCGGGCGAGCCTGACATAGCCGACGACCCGGCCGTCTCCCGTCACGGCGACCAGGTGGTCGCCCGGTTCGGAGTTCTCGCCGAAGAACGGCTTGTACGGCGGTCTGGCCCGGGGTGTGACGGAGTGCAGGGTGGACCAGGTGGCACGGTCGAGTCTGCCGAGGGCCTCGTCGTCGTCGGCCAGGGCGGGGCGCACGAACGGCTCATGGCCGGCGGAGGGCTCCTGGTCCTCCTGGCCCTCCTGGCCGTCGTACGGCTGATGCGGTTGATGCGGCACGGGCGACATGGGAATCACTCTAGAGCGGGGGTACGACAACGGGCCCGGAGCAGGTGGCGCAGGATGGGGGCATGGAACGTTCGCGAATCGCGGTGGCCGGCGCGTCCGGTCTCATCGGTACGGCCCTGGTGCGGTCACTGACCGCCGACGGGCACGAAGTCGCCCGCCTGGTGAGGCATGCGCCCCGGACGAAGGACGAGGTCCGCTGGGACCCTGAAGGGCGGACGGTCGACGTGGCCGGGCTCGCCGGCTGCACCGCGGTGGTGAACCTGGCCGGGGCGGGTGTCGGCAACCGGCGCTGGACGGACGCGTACAAGCGGAAGATCCGCGACAGCCGGGTCCTGGGCACGACGACCCTCGCCGAGGCCGTCGCCTCGCTGGACGAGCCGCCGCGGGTCTTCGTGAACGGCAGCGCGATGGGCTACTACGGGGAGACCGGCGACCGGGCCGTGGACGAGGACTCCCCCGCGGGAGAGGGCTTCCTGCCGTCGGTGTGCGTGGAGTGGGAGGGGGCCGCGGGCGCCGCCGAGGCGGCGGGCGTGCGGACGGTCTTCGTACGGACCGGGCTGGTGGTGGCGAGCGGGGGCGGAGCCTGGGGAAAGCTGTTCCCGCTGTTCAGGGCGGGCCTGGGCGGACGGATGGGCGACGGCTCCCAGTACTGGTCGTTCATCGCGCTGCACGACGAGGTGGCGGCGATCCGGCATCTCATCGACACCGACGGGCTGTCCGGGGCGTTCAACCTGACGGCGCCGCAGCCGCTCACCAACCGGGAGATCACGGCGGCGATGGGACGCGTGCTGGGGCGGCCGACGCTGTTCACGGTGCCCGCGCCCGTGCTGCGGCTGGTGCTGGGCGAGATGTCCGGGGACGTGCTCGGCAGCGCGCGGGTGCTGCCGAAGCGGCTGCTGGAGTCCGGGTTCACCTTCGCGTATCCGGAGATCGACGACGCGATCCGGGCGGCGCGGGCCTGATCCTGTTCCGCGCCCCTGGCCCGCGCCCTGGGTGACAGGGTGCGACCGCATGCGACCGGTGTGCGACCGTGCCCTGTTCATGCGCGACTTCCGCCTGTCGCGAGCCGCCCTACTCTCGGTCCGAACGGTCGGAACCGTCGGACCCGTCGGCGCGACCGAACTCGCTTATCCCGTAAGCCTGTTGGGGCAACGGTGCCCCGGCCGGCCGCGTCACCGCGATCGAGGGAGGGCACGTGCTTGAGCCCGCGTACCAGGCGGACGTCGTCATCGTGGGGGCCGGGGTCGCCGGACTCGCGGCGGCCCATCGGCTGACCAGCGCAGGAGTAACGACCGCGGTCCTGGAGGCCGCCCCTTACGTCGGGGGCCGGATGGCGACCGAGAAGGTCGACGGTTTCCGGCTCGACCGGATCGGTCAGCTCCTGTCCACGTCGTATCCCGAACTGCGGCTGACCCCGGGCCTCGACGCGCTCGTCCTGCGTCCCTTCGCACCGGGTGTCCTGGTGCACGGCGACGGACGGAGGTACCGCGCGGGCGCCCCGCTCGGCGGAGGGGGCGCACGGGGCGCGCTCGGCGCTGTGCGCGCCCTGGCGAGCGCCCCCAGGCCCGCGCGGACGGCCAGGTCCCCCCGGCCGACGGCATCGACGGGGGCGCGCACCGGCGCACCCCTCGGCGGGACGGTGGGCGGGGCGGTCGGTGGCGCGGTCGATCAGGCCCGGCTCGGCGCCGCGCTGAGCCGGCTCGCCGGGGTCCCCGTGCAACGGCTGCTGGCCCGCCCCGAGCTGCCTGCCGCCCTCGCGCTGGCGAACCGCGGTCTGCCCGCCCGTACGGTCGAGGGCTTTCTGCGCCCGCTGCTCGCCGCGCTGCTCTGCGACCCCGAGCTGACCACGTCGAGCCGGTGCGCGGATCTCGCGCTGCGGGCGTTCGCGAGCGGCCGGCTGTGTGTGCCGGAGGGCGGCGCGGAGACCCTGCCGGAGCTGCTCGCGCGGGCGCTGCCGCCGGGCACGGTGCACACCGGGGTACGGGTCACGTCCATCGCCACGAACCTCGTGACCACCGCCGACCACGGCGAACTGCGCTGCCGGGCCGTCCTGGTGGCGACCGACGCGCGCGCCGCCGCCGGTCTGCTGCCCGGTCTGCGCGTGCCCGGCTTCCACCCGGTGACCGTCGTCCACCACACGGCCGACGAGGCGCCCGCCACCGGCGCGTTCCTGCTCCTGGACGCGGATCGCGGGGGCCCGGTGGCGCACACGGCGGTGGTCAGCCGTGTGGACCCGTCCCGCTCCCCCGCCGGCCGCCCGCTGATCTCGTCGACGGTGCTGGGCACCCCTCCCCCGGACGTCGACACGGCGGTACGGGACCACCTGTCCCGCCTCTACGGGATGTCGACCGCGCGCTGGGAGACGCTCGCCGTGCACCACACCGCCGAGGCGGTGCCCGCGATGCGCCCGCCACACGACCTGCGCCGCCCCGTACGGCTGCTGGCCGGACTGTACGTGTGCGGAGACCACCGGGACACCAGCACCGTCCAGGGCGCCCTGCACTCCGGGCACCGGGCCGCGTCCGCGATCCTGACGGACCTGGGCGCGGGCCCGATGCACGTGGCGGGGCCACTGCGGACGACAGCGACGGCGACATCAGCAGTGCCGACGGCGACGGCGGCGGCCACAGCGGAGGAAACGGCTGCCGCGTGAGCTATCCGAACGCGGCGACCTTGTCCCGGTACCCCCTGACCGGCGCCGCGTCCCGGTAGGGCTCCAGACGCCGCTCGAAGTCCCGTACGTACTCGATCGCCCGCACCGAGCGCATCTCCGTCGCCGCGCCGGCCGCCTCGGCGCCCAGCAGGCAGGCCTGGTCGAGCTCGCCGAGGCCCAGCCGGGCCGAGGCGAGCACGACGCGGCAGAAGAGCCGGCTGCGGGCGAAGGCGGGGGCGCGCAGCTGGAGCGAGCGCTCCGCGTGCTGGGCGGCGGCACGGAACTGCTGGAGATCGCGGTGGCAGTGCCCGAACTCGTCGGCGAGCTGCGCCTCGTCGAAGAACCGTGCCCAGTGCGGGACCTCGTCGCCGGGCCGGGACGCTTCGAGGGCGCGTTCGGCCCGTACGAGAGAGGCGGTGCAGGCCCGGACCTCCCCCAGCACCCCGTGGGCGCGTGCCTCGCAGGCGTGCAGCAGCGACTGGACGACGGGCGGCGCGGTGGTGCCGACCCCCTGCTGGGCCACCCGCGCGAGCTGCACGGCCTCCCGCCCGTGCCCGAGGTAGACGGCCTGCCGGCTCATGGTGGCCAGCACGTACGAGCCGTACGCCCGGTCCGCCGCCGCCTGGGCGAGCCGCAGCGCCTGCACGAAGTAGCGCTGGGCGAGGCCGTGCGCGGCGATGTCGTACGACGTCCAGCCCGCGAGCCGGGTGAGGTCGGAGGCCGCGGCGAACAGCCGGCGGCCCGTCTGCTCGCCGTACGTGCCGCGCAGCATGGGTTCGGTCTCGTGTTCGAGGTAGCGGACAAGGGCCTGCCGGGCGTGGCCGCCCCCGTAGGCGTCGTCGAGGGTGCGGAACAGCTCGCCGACCGAGCGGAGCGCGGCGATGTCACCTCCGGTGACCTTCTGCCCGGGGCCGCGTTCGGCCTGCCCGCGCTGCCGGGGCACGCCCGGGCGCCCCTGTACGGGCACCCGTACGACGGGCTGGTCGCCGCGCCCGACCCGGTCGTCGGGCCGGCCGATCAGCCAGTCCCGGCTGGGCACGACGAGCCCGGCCGGAGTGAAGGCGATCTTGCGCAGCTCGGCGTGGCTGCCGGAGTCCTTGCGCCACAGCCCGCTGACGATGTCGACGGCCTCCTCGGGGGTGGCCGCGAACTCCAGCCCCGCGTAGACGGGCGCACAGGCGTCGAGCCCGAGATCCTGGGCGGTGAGCCGTCGCCCCAGGCGCCTGGTGAACACCTCGGCGATGAGCGCGGGGGTGGTGCCGCGCGGCTGCTGCCCGCGCAGCCAGCGGGTCACCGATGTCTTGTCGTATCTCAGGTCGAGGCCGTGTTCGAGACCGAGCTGGTCGACCCGGCGGGCCAGACCTGCGTTGGAGAATCCCGCTTCTGCGATGAGCGCGGCGAGCTGTCGGTTGGGCGTGCGCTGCGCGGGTCGTTCCGTCATCTGCGGTGCGGTCTCCTGCCTTCGGGCCCTCTGATGTGCCCGGATTGCTGGTGAGCAGCCCTATTTGGCCTCGTGAACGGCGCGAATGTAGCGGAGCGTAAGCAGCCGATCGCACATTCCGCCGTACATTCATCCGATCGTGTGAGAATCGGGCGCCGGACTGACGGGGATCGACCGGACGTACAGTGGCTTGGGCGCTTTTCGCGCCTGACGCACAGTTGCCGAGGAAGTCGCGGAAACAGCCAGGGAGGCGCCCCCGTGAGTGGTGAGTTGCGGTTCGTCCGGATGGGATTCGGTGCCGAGGGCGCCGACGGCACCGGGTACGTCGACTACCAGGTGGCCTGGGACGAGCAGCGCCGGGTGCACGCGGCCCGTTTCGCGGACGAGATCCCCGACACCTGCCTGCTCCTCGAACACCACCCGGTCTACACGGCGGGCCGGCGCACCGACCCGAGCGAGCGCCCCCTCGACGGCACTCCGGTCATCGACGTGGACCGCGGCGGCAAGATCACCTGGCACGGTCCGGGCCAGCTGGTGGGCTACCCCATCCAGAAGCTGCCGCGTCCGGTGGACGTCGTGGCGCATGTACGACGGCTGGAGGACGCGCTGATCCGTACCTGTGCGGAGTTCGGGGTGGAGACGTCTCGGGTGGAGGGGCGCAGCGGGGTGTGGGTGCTGGGCGATCCGGTCGAGCAGCGGGCCGCCGCGCTCGGGGGCCTCTCGCTGGACCTGGACCCGCGCCTGACGGACGAGGAGTTCGATCCCCGGCTCAACGGGCCCGAGTACGCGCCCTCGAACGCCGGGCAGCGGCGGGAGGACCGGAAGCTGGCGGCGATCGGGATCCGGGTGGCGAAGGGGGTCACGATGCACGGTTTCTCACTGAACGTGAACCCGGACAACGTGTGGTTCGACCGGATCATCCCGTGCGGGATCCGGGACGCGGGGGTCACGTCGCTCGCGAACGAGCTGGGGCGGGATGTGACGGTGCGAGAGGTTCTGCCGGTGGTGGAGCGGCATCTGCGGGATGTGCTGGAGGGCGCGGAGCTGCGGGCGAGGGTGGTGGAGGGGGCATCGGCGTAGGGGTTTTTTCTCGCCCCCGCCGCCCCCACCCGTCCCGTCCTCGGGGGCGCTGCCCCCGAACCCCCGCTCCTCAAACGCCGGAGAGGCTGGAAAGTCAGCCCGTCCGGCGTTTGAGGACAAGGCCCGTTCAGGGCCGAAGCGGGGGTCCGGGGGCGGCAGCCCCCAGGAACGGGACGGGTAGGGGCGGCGGGGGCGAGGAAACCCGGCCGCGGGAATGCACCCCCGGTCCCGAAGGTTGCCCACCTCGTAGGGCGGGGAGCGCACGGGCGTACCCTGGTGTACGCCGAAGAATCGAAGCTACAGGGAGCCATCGTGTCCGCAGTCGCACCCGACGGACGCAAGATGCTGCGCCTGGAGGTCCGGAACGCCCAGACCCCCATCGAGCGCAAGCCCGAGTGGATCAAGACCCGGGCGAAAATGGGTCCCGAGTACACGAAGATGCAGAACCTCGTGAAGAGCGAGGGCCTGCACACCGTCTGCCAGGAAGCCGGCTGCCCCAACATCTACGAATGCTGGGAGGACCGCGAGGCCACCTTCCTCATCGGCGGCGACCAGTGCACCCGGCGCTGCGACTTCTGCCAGATCGACACCGGCAAGCCCGAGGCACTCGACCGCGACGAGCCCCGCCGTGTCGGGGAGTCCGTGGTCACGATGGACCTCAACTACGCCACCATCACCGGCGTCGCCCGCGACGACCTGGAGGACGGCGGCGCCTGGCTGTACGCCGAGACCGTGCGCCAGATCCACCAGCAGACCGAGGGACGGGAAGAGGGGCGCACCAAGGTCGAGCTGCTCGCGCCCGACTTCAACGCCGTACCCGAGCTGCTGGCCGAGGTCTTCTCCTCCCGGCCCGAGGTCTTCGCGCACAACGTCGAGACGGTCCCCCGCATCTTCAAGCGCATCCGGCCCGGCTTCCGCTACGACCGCTCGCTCAAGGTCATCACCGACGCCCGTGACTACGGTCTGGTCACGAAGTCGAACCTGATCCTCGGCATGGGCGAGACCCGCGAGGAGGTCAGCGAGGCACTCCGGCAGCTGCACGAGGCCGGGTGCGAGCTGATCACCATCACGCAGTACCTGCGTCCGACCGTCCGGCACCACCCCGTCGAGCGCTGGGTCAAGCCGCACGAGTTCGTCGAGCTGAAGGAGGAGGCCGAGCAGATCGGCTTCTCCGGTGTCATGTCCGGCCCGCTGGTGCGTTCGTCGTACCGCGCCGGCCGCCTCTACCAGATGGCCGTCGAGAAGCGGGGTTCGTACATCGCCTCGCAGGCCGTGTGAACAAGGCGTCTGCTACCTGACACACCGTCACCCACCTTGCCCGGCAAGGGCGCGGCAGACGTGTGAATTCGCGCACAAGTGACTACCCGCCAGTAACGGCCGATACCGTGCGGCTCCGACCGTCCTCCCAGCTGAGGGCACACGTCGGGGCCGCATCGGTGTTTTCGCCTTCCGTATCAAGGCTTCATCGGTGTTTGACCGGCAGGTCACGCCCTGGTAACACCAATCAGTGAGCCTGGCTTCACACGATGTGCACCCTTACCCAGAGCCGTTCCGAGGGGGGACCTCCACCATGCAGACCGCGCCCGTCCGCGCCACACCCATTCCGTCGTTCACCGACGCACTGCGCGCAGTCGAGTCGCTGCTGATGAACAGCGGCCAGCGCACCGCCCGCCAGAACGCCTGGACCTCCGTCCTGGAGGACCGCCGTCGCGCCAAGGACCGGGTCGAGGCGCAGCGCGTCCTCGAACAGGCCCTGGCCACCTACTCCTGACCCCCGCTCCCGCACCTCCCGGCCGTCTCCCGGCGACACCGCCGTCGTCGGCGCTTCCCAGGCCACGTAGACTTCACGGCATGGCGAGGAAGGAAAACGCGGCGGACGCCGCGAACCCCGGGCGACTCAAGCAGATCGCCCTGACGTACAAGATGACCCGCAAGGCCGACAAGAAGATCGGTCTTGTACTCGCGGCCGTCGGAATTCTCACCTTCGGTGTCTTCCTTGCGATCGGCTTCCTGATCGGTCACCCGATCTATCTCGGCATTCTCGGCCTCCTGCTCGCCTTCCTCGCGACGGCGATCGTGTTCGGGCGCCGGGCCGAGCGGGCCGCCTTCGGGCAGATGGAGGGCCAGCCGGGTGCCGCGGCAGCCGTGCTGGACAACATCGGCCGAGGCTGGACGACGACTCCGGCGGTGGCGATGAACCGCAGCCAGGACGTGGTGCACCGCGCGGTCGGCAAGGCCGGCATCGTGCTGGTCGCCGAGGGCAACCCGAACCGGGTGAAGAGCCTGCTGGCCGCCGAGAAGCGGAAGATGGCCCGCATCGTCGCGGACGTGCCGGTGCACGACCTGCTGGTCGGCACGGGTGAGGGCCAGATCGAGCTGAAGAAGCTCCGCACGACCATGCTGAAGCTGCCCCGCGTCCTCGCCGGCCCCCAGGTGACCGCGACCAACGACCGGCTGCGGGCCATGGGCGACCTGATGAGCAACATGCCGGTGCCGAAGGGCCCGATGCCCAAGGGGACGCGCATGCCGCGCGGCGGCAAGATGCGCTGACGCGAGCGACCGCGTACGACGACCAAGCAACCTCGTACGACGATGGGGGCGCCCGGATCACTCTCCGGGCGCCCCCATCGTCGTACGTGTCACGCGTCACGCGTCGCCGTACGTCGTGCGTCATGCCTGCCGTGCCGCGGAAACGCTAGACGCGTACTTCCACGGTGCCGGCCAGCCGGTCGTGCAGGCCGCGGCCGTCGCGGTCCCAGATCAGGGGTGGGAGGGCGAGGAAGAACAGGACCGTTCGCAGCGCGGCGCGCAGGGGGTTGACGCGGCCGGTGTCCAGGGCGACGACCCGCAGGCCGAAGAGCCGCTTGCCCGGGGTGTACCCGAGCGTGCCCAGCGTGAGCAGGAGCAGCGCGAGGAGAATGAGCGGCGCCCAGACCTGCGCCGCCTCGTTGTAGCTGTCGGTGATGAGGCCGTATGCGATCAAGAGGCACAGGCCCCAGTCGACGGCGAGGGCGCCGAGACGGCGCCCCGGGCGGGCGATCGATCCGGGGCCCTGCTCGGGCAGACCGAGCTGTTCGCCGCGGTACCCGAAGTCGACACCCGCTTCCTCCGCGGCTGCGCGAGGTCCGGAGAGCCACGATCCGATTGCGTCCCTGTTGTCCACCCGACCACCGTACTGCGCGTGAATTCCGCTACCCACAGGTGGGTCACCAGGCCCGGGTCCGGTTAACTTGGTCGAAACAAATGGGTCATGCCTGAGAAATCACCTGTCCCTAAGGTCGGATCCAACGTGTGCCACCGCACTGGCCGCACGAACGAACTACCACCCCGGCACGGACGGCCGGGAGTAGGAGGAGCTGGATGTTCCAGAACGCCGACGAGGCCAAGAAGTACATCGCGGACGAGGACGTCAAGTTCGTCGACGTCCGCTTCTGCGATCTGCCGGGTGTGATGCAGCACTTCACGCTGCCGGCGACGGCCTTCGACCCGGACGAGGAACTTGCCTTCGACGGCTCCTCGATCCGCGGCTTCCAGGCCATCCACGAGTCCGACATGGCGCTCCGCGCCGACCTGTCCACGGCGCGGGTCGACCCGTTCCGCAAGGACAAGACGGTCAACATCAACTTCTTCATCCACGACCCGATCACGGGCGAGCAGTACTCCCGTGACCCGCGCAACGTGGCCAAGAAGGCGGAGGCCTATCTGGCGTCGACCGGTATCGCGGACACCGCGTACTTCGGTCCCGAGGCCGAGTTCTACGTGTTCGACAGCGTGCGCTTCGCGACCGGCGCGAACGAGTCCTTCTACCACATCGACTCCGAGGCCGGCGCCTGGAACACCGGTACGGTCGAGAACAACCGTGGTTACAAGGTCCGCTACAAGGGCGGCTACTTCCCGACCCCGCCGGTCGACCACTTCGCCGACCTGCGTGCCGAGATCTCCCTGGAGCTGGCCGCGTCCGGCCTCCAGGTCGAGCGTCAGCACCACGAGGTGGGCACCGCCGGCCAGGCCGAGATCAACTACAAGTTCAACACGCTGCTCGCCGCGGCCGACGACCTCCAGCTCTTCAAGTACATCGTGAAGAACGTGGCCTGGCGCAACGGCAAGACCGCGACCTTCATGCCGAAGCCGATCTTCGGCGACAACGGCTCGGGCATGCACGTCCACCAGTCGCTGTGGACGGGCGGCTCGCCGCTCTTCTACGACGAGGCCGGCTACGCGGGCCTGTCGGACATCGCCCGCTACTACATCGGCGGCATCCTCAAGCACGCCCCGTCGCTGCTCGCGTTCACCAACCCGACGGTGAACTCGTACCACCGCCTGGTCCCGGGCTTCGAGGCGCCGATCAACCTGGTGTACTCGCAGCGCAACCGCTCCGCGGCCATGCGTATCCCGATCACGGGCTCCAACCCGAAGGCCAAGCGCGTCGAGTTCCGCGCGCCCGACTCCTCCGGCAACCCGTACCTCGCCTTCTCCGCCCTGCTGCTGGCGGGCCTGGACGGCATCAAGAACAAGATCGAGCCGGCCGAGCCGATCGACAAGGACCTGTACGAGCTGGCTCCCGAGGAGCACGCGAGCGTGGCGCAGGTCCCGACGTCCCTCCCGGCCGTCCTCGACTCCCTTGAGCGGGACCACGAGTTCCTCCTCCAGGGCGACGTGTTCACGCCGGACCTGATCGAGACGTGGATCGACTTCAAGCGCACGAACGAGATCGCGCCGATCCAGCTGCGTCCGCACCCGCACGAGTTCGAGCTGTACTTCGACGTGTGATCGACCCGCCTCACCAGCGTTCCAGGGCCGTCCCCGCGAGGGGGCGGCCCTGCCGTGTTCGGGCCGCGTGTTTTGGGCTGATCGATATCCTTTTCCGCTTCCCAGGCGTGCCGCAGTCGGGAGATCATCCACATCTACTGTCCATACGGTTGTTCGAACCAGGTGTGAGAGAGGGAAACGGGGATGTCCGAACAGGACGACGTGGAGCGGGAGTTCGACGTCAGGTGGGCCGACAGCGCCGAGCACAAGGAGCCCTCGGCGCGGGCCCGGATGCTGGCCGCGCGGTGGAAGGAGAACCCGCCGGAACCGGTGCCGTTCCGGGGCGATCCCGACCACTCGGGACCGCGTCGGTCGTCGTGGGTGTCGACGGCGGTCGTACTGGGGTGCGTGGCCGCGGTGATCCTGCTGCTGGGGTACGCGAACTTCCGGGCTCCCTACTAGTACCGGCGGGGACGGGCATGCGCGAGGACATCAGGGTTGGCGAAGCGGCGGCACTGCGGCTGGCCGAGGGAGCCGCTCTGTCCGACGTGCTCGACGCCGGGGAGCCGATGGCCTGGCTCCGGCTGGACGAGGGGTTTCGGTGCTGCTGGTCCTACCGGCTCCCGCCGGAGCGGTTGCCGACCCTGACCGAGGTCGACGGCCGGCGCCCCTGGCTCACCGCCCTCACCGAGTCCCGGCTCGCGCTCGCCCTGTGCCACCGCGACGGGCGGGTGCGTGAGGCGGCTCTCGGCCGGGCGGTGGGGTGTCCCGGGCTGTGGCCGCTGGTCGTCGTCCGCACCGCCGACTGGGTGCTTCCCGTACGGGAGCGGGCCCGGGAGGTGCTGCGGGCGGTCCTCGACCCGGAGACGGCCGTCCGGCTCGCGCCGCTGATCCTGCTCGGCGCCCGCCGCGGCCGGGGTGTCTTCGCCGTCGACCTGCTCGACGACGTGCTGCGCCGGGCACCCAGTGAGCGTCTCGCGCCGCTGTTCACCGACGCCGACCGGGGCGTACGCCGGTACGCGTACCGCCTCGCCGTCGACGAGGGGCGCCTCTCCCCCGCCGAACTCGCCCGCGCCGCCGCCCGCGACACCGACCCCGTCGTCCAGAACCTTTGCGCCGAGGCCGCCTTGGCCGGCCTACCGGAGAGCGATGCGGCGGGCGGCCCGGACACCGGCGTACTCGACGCGCTGCTCGGCGCGCGCGGGCCCCGGGTGCGGTCCGCCGGGGTGACCGCGCTGCGGCGGGCCGGGCAGGGGGAACGGGCGGAGGAGTTCCTCCCCGACCGGTCGGGGCTCGTGCGGGCCTGTGCGCGGTATGTCGTACGGCAGTCCGGGGGCGATCCGCGGGCCTGGTACCGGCAGCGGTGTGCCGGGCCGGACGACCCGGCGCTGCCGCCCGGCGCGGTCGCCGGGCTGGCGGAGTGCGGGGTGCGCGCGGACGCGGAGCTGCTGTGGCCGCTGCTCGGCCATCCCGCCGCCGGGGTACGGGCGCGGGCGGTGGCGGGTCTGCGGACGCTGGACGTGACGGACGTACGACGGCTGCGGGCGCTGCTCGACGACCCGGAGCCCGGTGTGGTGCGGGAGGTGACGTCGGCGCTGCTGCCCTTCGTGCGGTCGCTGGACACCGGCCGGCTGGCGGAGCGGCTGGGGGACGGGTCGCCGCGGCATGCGCGGGTGGCCGCGTTCCGGCTGCTGGACGCGTACGGCGGGCTGGTGCGGCTGCGGGCGGCGGTCGCGCTGCTCGGCGATCCGGACGTCCGGCTACGGGCCTGGGCCGCGCACTCGGTGCGGAGCTGGTCCCCGGCTCCGGATGCGCGGCGAGGGTCGGCGGAGGTGGGCGAACTGCTCGGCCGGGCGCAGCATCTGCTCGGTGAGTCCGCGCTGAGAATGCCGATGTGGGAGGCGGGCATCACGCGCTGAGCCGGACCGAACCGAGCTTTGCTGGGCCTAGGACCGATCGCGACCGCTTCATGGGACGGGGCAGGTGCACACTGGGCAGTGGGGCGAGTGCCTGACTGGCGGGGTGGTACGGATGCCGAACCGAATGCGGAGCGACCGGCGACTGACCGTGCGGATGACGGTCACGCTGTTTCTGCTCGGACTGCTGTACGTGGCCTTTGTCGCCGCGTTGATCGTGTTGTTGAAGTCCTGGGTGCTGGTCGTGGTGGTCGCGGCGGGGTTCCTCGGCGCGCAGTACTGGTTCTCGGACCGGGTCGCCCTGTTCGCGATGCGCGGGCGGGTCGTGGAGCGGGAGGAGTATCCGCAGCTCCACGGGGTGATCGACCGGCTGTGCGCGGTGGCCGATCTGCCCAAGCCCTTGGTCGCCGTTTCGGACATGGATATGCCGAACGCGTTCGCGACCGGGCGGAACGCCGATCACGCCGTGGTGTGCGTGACCACCGGGTTGCTGCGGCGGCTGGAACCGGAGGAACTGGAGGGTGTCCTCGCGCACGAACTGTCCCATGTCGCGCACAAGGACGTCGCCGTGATCACCGTCGCGTCCTTCCTCGGCGTCATCGCCGGGCTCATCGTGCGGTTCGCGTTCTACTCGCAGCTGTTCGGCGGGGGCCGGCGGGACCAGAACACCGCCGTCGTCTTCGCGGCGGTGATGGGCGTCTCCGCCGCCGTCTACACGATCAGTTTCCTGCTGATCCGCGCGCTGTCCCGGTACCGTGAGCTGGCCGCAGACCGCTCCGCCGCACTGCTCACCGGGCGGCCCTCGGCACTGGCCTCCGCGCTCACCAAGGTGTCCGGCGACATCGCGCGGATCCCGTCGAAGGACCTGCGGACCGCACAGGCCTTCAACGCCTTCTACTTCACACCCGCCCTCGGCAAGGAGCCGGGCCTGGCACGGTACTTCTCCACCCATCCCAGTCTGGAGCAGCGGCTCGACCAACTGGGGCAGATCTCCGGCGAGTTGGGGGAGGCGGCGGCTCCCGGCACGGGAAAGTCGTGAGCTGAGGAGCGAGGAGGACACAACCCATGGGGCTGCTGGACATTCTGCTGGGGCGCACCAAGCCCGTGGCGCCCGACCTCGACCGGCTCTTCGGGCTGCCGTCGGCCGCCGTGACCCTCCAGGCCGCGGCAGGCTTCACGCCCACGGGCAGCGGGTCGGTGTGCTTCGCCTCGGTGGAGGGCGCGGCCTTCGACGACGTACGCAAGGAGGTCCAGTCCCTGCTCGACGCTGACGCGGAGCGGACCGGGCCGCCTGTCGAGCTGGTCCGGGACGAGTACGGGTACTCGTGGCTGGTGTCGCGGCGCGGGCCGGAGGATCTGCCGGCGCTCGTCGGGGATCTGCACGCGGTCAACAGCGCGTTGGAGGCGAGTGGGTTCGGGCCCCAGTTGTTGTGTTCGGTGGTCGGGTTCGAAGACGCGGGAGCTACGGGGACCTCGGGCCAGGGTGCTCGGCGGCTCGGGCTTGTCTATCTGTACAAGCGCGGGACCTTCTACCCCTTCTCGCCGCTGACCGGCGGTGAAGGTCAACGGCGGGACAGCGCACTGGAGTTGCAGGTGCGGGCCGTGCTCGCCGACGATCTGCGGATCGAGCAGGACCTGAACCGCTGGTTCCCGGTGTGGGGTGCCCCCGGTCTGTGAGACGGACCGACCGGAGGCACTCCCCCCTTCCCGTTCTCCCCTGCGCGACTTCCCCTACTGGCCCCGGCGGTCCTGGCGGCGGGTCTGGACAGGGCGCTCGCGACGGTAGCGGCGCTCCCACCTGGCCTGCTGGTCCCGGCGCTGGCGGTAGGCGCGGTAGCTGGCGGGCGAGGAGCCCGCGGCCGGGCCGGCACCCCCGGACGAGGAGGCCGCCGTACCGCTCCCCGTGCGGCCGTAGCGGAAGTAGACGTAGAGCAGGCCGGCGGCGGCGAGCCACAGGACGCTGTTCTTGAAGCCCATGATGATCAGAACGACGGTCGCGGAAATGATCAAGGTGCCCATGACGGGACTCCTTGTGAGTGGCGTGGATGGCTGAGCGGTGACGGATGTGACGGTGTGCGCCGGGCGGGGCGCTGGGGTGGGTGCCCGTCCGTCGGTGCGTAGAGAGTAGCCCCGAGTCCTGGAACTCACGCCTGTCCGGCGGGAAGCCGTATGGACGGCTTCGCTCTGCCTGTCCAGCGTAGGGACGACAGGGGAGCCCGCGCATCCGTGTTTCGCGGTGCGCGGGACGGGAGTGGCGTGAGCGATCGGGCGACGGGCTCACGGGGTGAGGCCCTCTGTGCCTGGGCCCGGACCTGGGCCCCGGGCGGGTGGTTGAACACCGCCTGGGCGGCGGCCGGATCGCCTCCTGGACGCCGAACGCCGGGTGCCCTGGACAGACAAGGGCACCCGGCGGCCGTTCAGCGGGAGTAACGCATCAGCGCTCGTACCATGTGGCACGTCGTCTCCGACGGCGGGTGTACGCCGATCAGATCCGCCGCGCTGCGAATCGTTTCGTTGCGGGCCTGGTTCGGCATGTAGACGCCGGAGTCGAGCAGGGCGATCGCGAGGCGCATCGCCTTGAGCCGGCGGTTGTGCGTGACGTACCACTCGCGGGGGCGCCCCGGCGGCAGCGGGCGCTTCTCCACAGGGGCGCACGGCAGTTCGAGCAGGACCCCCCTCCTGGCGGTGGACTGGGTGGGCGACGGCTTGAGAGCGGCAGCGGGCACAGGCATCCTCCTGTCGCGGTCAGGGTGGCACCGGACCCCCCGGCGACACCCTCGAACACTGCTTCTATTCTACTGCCCGGCACTGACAAAAGCCCCTGGCCACAAGGCCTCTGGCGTACCGTGAGCCCCATGGAAATCTGGATCAACCCGGCCTGCTCCAAGTGCCGTGGAGCCCTCTCCCTGCTCGACGCCGAGGGTGCCGAATACACCGTCCGCCGCTATCTGGAGGACCCGCCCACCGAGGCCGAGATCCGCGACGTACTCGACCGGCTCGGGCTCGAACCCTGGGACATCACCCGGACCCAGGAAACCGTCGCCAAGGAGTTGGGGCTGAGGGAGTGGGGCCGGGAGGCGGCGGACCGGGAACGCTGGGTCGCCGCTCTCGCCGCGCATCCCAGGCTGATCCAGCGGCCCGTCATCACCGCCGACGACGGCAGTGCCGTCGTGGCCCGCACGGACGAGGCCGTACGAGAGGCCCTGACCCGGCGCCCACCTGCGTGACGTACGTCACTTCGGCGGCTCCCGTGACCGCTGAGTGACCTCGTTCGGTATCTCGTACATAGCGGCGTACGCTCCCCTATCTCTTCAGGAGGCGCGCATGTCGCGCAGGAGAACTGTCAGTACGAAGAAGAAGCTGGCGCTGTTGATCGGTGCCGGTGTGGTGGCGGGCGGCGGCGCCTTCGCCATGGCCGCCACCTCCAACGCGGCGCAGACCGCCGCGGATTCGACCGTCTGCCAGGGGCTCGCCACCGCCCTCGGCAACAACCAGAAGTTCATCGCGGACCAGCGGGCCGATCCCGACGCCCTCTCGACGGCCCGGATCGCGAACCGTGACGCGGTCGTCGCGCAGATCAAGGTCCAGCAGGAGGCGTCCCGTTGCGTGGTTGGGGAGTCGGCTCAGGACTCCCAGGTCACGCAGCCCGTCACGCAGCCCGCATCGCCCGCACAGACCGACTCGCCCGCCTCGACTGCCACTCCGGCCACTCCGGGCGTTCCCGCCGACCCGGCCGACCCGGCTGACCCCGCCGACGGGCAGCAGGTCTGCGACGGGTCCACCGTCACCCTCTCCGGGGAGGGCGGGGCCCCTGCCGCGTCCAGCAACCAGTTCCCCGTCGGGACCACGTTGCGCGTCACCAACCTGGACAACGACAAGTCCACGACGGTGCAGGTCACTTCGTTCTCCGGCAGTTGCGCTCTGCTCAACAACGCGGCTTTCGAGCAGGTTCGCGAGCCCGGCAAGTTCCTGATCCGCCGGGCGCTGATCGAGAAGGTGGGGTGAGGTTCCGGCGCTGAACCGCTCGGACAAGGGTCCTGTCACTCCCGGCCAGGGGTGGCAGGACCCACCCATTCCTCCGAAGTCCCCCTCATCCGCATCAATCCCCTCCACCCCCCTCAACCCCTTCGCATACGAGTCCCGGAGCGCTCCCCCTCCTTTCCCCTTCGCGACTCCGTGCGGGCCCTCCCCGCGTGAAAATCGCCACAAGAACACCAGGTAACACGGGGTTCACATTCGAGCAATGATCGGGAAATCGCCTGTTGACAGGCTCGCGGGCAACAACAGCGGCGCCCCAGTGCCGCAGCGCCGCAGCACCCGCAAGTGCGCCTAGAGACCCACCCCGAAGGATGTGTCCCGTGACCTTCAAGGCTGAGTACATCTGGATCGACGGCACCGAGCCGACGGCCAAGCTCCGCTCCAAGACCAAGATTCTGGCCGACGACGCCAAGGGCGCCGAGCTGCCGATCTGGGGCTTCGACGGGTCTTCCACGAACCAGGCCGAGGGACACTCCTCGGACCGCGTGCTCAAGCCGGTCTCCTCCTACCCGGACCCGATCCGCGGCGGTGACGACATCCTCGTCATGTGCGAGGTCCTCGACATCGACATGACGCCGCACTCGTCCAACACGCGTGCCGCGCTGGTCGAGGTCGCCACGAAGTTCGCCGCCCAGGAGCCGATCTTCGGCATCGAGCAGGAGTACACCTTCTTCGACGGCTCCCGTCCGCTGGGCTTCCCCGAGGGCGGCTTCCCGGCCCCCCAGGGCGGCTACTACTGCGGTGTCGGCGCCGACGAGATCTTCGGTCGCGAGATCGTCGAGGCCCACCTGGAGAACTGTCTCAAGGCCGGTCTCGCCATCTCCGGCATCAACGCCGAGGTCATGCCCGGTCAGTGGGAGTTCCAGGTCGGCCCGGTGTCCCCGCTGGAGGTCTCCGACCAGCTGTGGATCGCCCGCTGGCTGCTCTACCGCACCGCCGAGGACTTCGGCATCTCCGCGACGCTGGACCCGAAGCCGGTGAAGGGCGACTGGAACGGCGCCGGTGCGCACACCAACTTCTCCACGAAGGCGATGCGCGAGGGCTACGACGCGATCATCACCGCGTGCGAGTCCCTCGGTGAGGGCTCGAAGCCGCTCGACCACGTCAAGAACTACGGCGCCGGCATCGACGACCGCCTCACCGGTCTGCACGAGACCGCCCCGTGGAACGAGTACTCGTACGGCGTCTCCAACCGTGGCGCCTCGGTCCGTATCCCGTGGCAGGTCGAGCAGGACGGCAAGGGTTACATCGAGGACCGCCGCCCGAACGCCAACGTCGACCCGTACCTCGTGACGCGGCTGATCGTCGACACCTGCTGCTCTGCCCTGGAGAAGGCCGGACAGGTCTGATCACCAGCTGATCCCAGATAGTGAGAAGGGGTGTCCACCGGACGGTGGACACCCCTTCTCCGCTTCGCCCCTTCTCTGCTTCAATGGACCCATGGCCAGCTTCCAGAAGTGCATCGCGACAGGTCGCCACGACCTTGAGCCCTTCTGGCCTTCCCGCCAGCACCACGACTTCGACCGGGTGTGTTGTCGCGCGATGAACGCGTCGGCCCTCTAACACCAGCCGTACGGCCCCTCTGCTGCCGTACTTCTCGGTCTTCCGCCGACGCGCACGACGTACGTCCCCGACGAACTCCTCGCGCGAAAGAGCTGACCTCTCATGGCGACCACTCGTACTCTCTCCCCCCTGTCCCCCCTCTCCCCCAACGGCTCCGCCCGGCACCGGCTGCGCGCCGTCGACCGGGACGAGGTGGTCGACGTCAGGGACTTCCTGCCGCCGGGTGCCACCTGGCTGCCCGCTCCCCCGCACACCCTGCCCACGCTGCCCGGGCAGCCGCCGATGATCGGCTACCTGGTGCTCGTGCCGGCCGACCAGCAGCCGCCCGTACTGCCGTTCGCGCTCCCGGACCCGGAGCTGCCGGCCCCGTCCACCGCCCCGGAGCAGTCCCGGGCCGACGGCGACCGTCACCTCGTACGCGTCGACAACGTGCAGCGCACCGCCGAGGTCGACGGGCAGCCGCTGGATCTCACGTACCTCGAGTTCGAACTGCTCGCCCATCTCGTCGCCCACCCCAACCGGGTGCACACCCGCGACCAGTTGGTCACCACGGTGTGGGGCTACGGGCACGTGGGCGACGGCCGGACCGTGGACGTCCACATCGCCCGGCTGCGCCGCAAGCTCGGCGCGGAGCACCGGCAGGCGATCCAGACGGTACGACGGGTGGGGTACAAGTACACGCCCCCGACCGCGCGTTGACCGGCACGAGCGTTGACCGACCTGCCCTGATCTGATCCGGCCTGACCGATCCTCCGGACCGGGGAGGTGTGCCCGGCGCCCACCCCCCGGTACCGACAACGGGCGGAGTTCCACCAGGGTGCCCGTGAAGAGGCGCCGTACGCCCGCCGCCGACGCACACCGACGAGGCACCGCAGTGCGCGCTGCGGGCACTGCGGGCTCGGCCGGGACCCGCCGGTACCGGTGCTGTCCGTGGCGGGGCTGTCGCGGCACGTGGAGCGGCTGTACGCGGACGAGTTGCCGGCCTGCGGGGTGCGCCGGGGACAGCCGGCGGCTGGGGCGGCTGACGCCCAGCGAGCCGGATGCGCTGGAACTCATGGCTCGGGAAACGTTCGAACGCGGCGACCGCGGGGCATCTTGTTGTCGCGGAGCGGGCGATCACGGGGCACACGTCCGACATCTTCGCCGAACCGGACCCCGGGTGCCGGACGGCGACAACCGCCGCGTCCTGACGGTACTGACATATCTCGACCACCGGCGCCGAAAACATGCCAGAGTCGACGATATCCGCTCCCCCTCCGAACACTTGCCGTAAGAGATCCGCAACTCCCGGTATAGCCGGTGGAGTTGAGGTCGAATTGTCCTACGAATCTCTCATCAATTTCTGAGGCGGCTGAACACTCCTGGGGTCCCCCTCGTATGGAACGACGCCGCTTCACTCCTGTCGGGCGCCTCGATAGCCCCGCAAGGAAGTCAGAGGAGTTCCATGGGACGCAATGCACGTAAACGACGCTCACCACTGGCCGTTCGCGCCGTGGCCGCATCCGCGGCCCTCGCGATCGGTGGTGGTGGACTTGTCTGGGCGAATTTCTACGCCTCCGCACACGAGGAGAACGGCGCCCAGAACCAGACCAAGGCCGCTGCCGCACAGATCGCCACGATCGACTGCCCGGACGTCGGCCAGAAGCTCTCGAATGTCCCGAGCGGCGCCCGCGCCGGTGTGGACAGGGAGCTCGCGAATCTGGACAACCAGATCACCGAGGCCTACGCACGTCTCGCCTCCACCCGGCAGGCGCAGGCGGGCGACGCGAGCTTCGTACAGAACGCGATCGTCAATCCGCTGAAGGACAAGCGCGTCGCGGCGATCGACCGGATCCGCATCAACATCAAGCGGGCCGGTGGTTCCGGAGCCGACAACCTGGCGCAGTTCGCCCAGTGCACCGCCGTCGCGGCAGCCCCGCAGACCAACGCCGGCCAGGGCCAGGGCAACAACAACCAGGGCAACGGCCAGAACAACAACGGCAACCAGAACAACGGTGGCCAGAACAACAACGGTCAGAACAACAACGGCCAGGGCAACGCTGGTGCGGGCAACGCAGGCGCGGGCAACGCTGGCGCGGGCAACGCTGGCGCGGGCAACGCTGGCGCGGGTAACGCGGGTGCCGGCAACGCCGGCGCGGGTAACGCGGGTGCCGGCAACGCCGGCGGTGGCGGCCAGGGCGGCAACGGACCGGTGGCTGCCGACTTCGTCGACATCACCAAGGTTCAGGGCAACGCCCAGCTGGGTGTGGGCGCGAACGGGCTCGCCGCGAACGGCAACAGCGGCTCGCGCGGTTCCTTCACCACCAAGTGCGGCACCAACGGGAACGACAACCACAACACGGACAACGTGATCGTCGCCCCCGGTGTCAGCAACGGCGCGCACCACCTGCACGACTACGTCGGCAACCAGAGCAACGACGCCTTCGCGAGCGACCAGGAACTGGCGGCGGCCCAGACCAGCTGCCAGAACCAGGGCGACAAGTCGTCGTACTTCTGGCCGGTGCTGCGTCTGCAGGACGGTTCGCAGGACTTCGACCAGAACGCCGCCGGTGGTGGCACCGAGGGCAACGTCGGCAAGATCCTGCAGGCCTCCCAGGCGCAGATCAAGTTCGTCGGCAACAAGAAGGGCAACGTCGTCGCGATGCCGACCGCCCTGCGCATCATCACCGGTGACGCCAAGGCCTTCGTCAACGGCAACGCGAACGCCAACGTGAACTGGAGCTGCACCGGCTTCGAGAACAAGGTGCAGCTGAAGGACAAGTACCCGATCTGCCCGCAGGGCAGCGCCGTGGTCCGTACGACCGCTTTCCAGAGCTGCTGGGACGGCCAGAACATCGACAGTGCGAACCACCGCACTCACGTGGCCTTCGTCCAGGCCGACGGCACCTGCGCCAACGGCTTCAAGGCGATCCCCCAGCTCCAGGTCCGTCTGGTCTACAACGTTCCGGCCCCGAAGCTGCAGAACGGCACGGTCGTGAACCCGTACGCGGTGGACTCCTTCCCGGAGAACCTGCACAAGCCGATCACCGACCACAACGACTTCATCAACTTCTTCTCCCAGAACACGATGAACAAGATGGTCAACTGCATCAACACCGGCAAGAAGTGCCAGTAGATCCAACAGTGGTCCACCGATGGTGGTCCACGTGAGAAAGCCGGTGGCGGGTTCTCCCGCCACCGGCTTTCTCGTGCTCTGCCCTGCTCTTCGTTCTGCTTCTCGTCCTGCTTGCCGCTCTGCGTGCCGTCCCGCTCGTTCTTCCTGTTCCTGCTTCCGCTCAGCCGTCGTGGCCGGCGGAGTGGGTCGCCTCGCCGCTGGCGCCCGCGTGGTGGTCGGCGCCCACCTCGGTGGTCCCGCCGAGCTTCCCCTGCAGTTTCGCGATCACCTTCTGGTCGCCGACCGCGGTCCACTTGCGGCCGAGGAGGTAGAAGCCGCCGTAGTCCTTGGCCCCGTTGATCCACTCGCGCTGGCCGCGGTCGGTTGCGTAGGTCAGGAGAAGGAACTTGCCGTAGGTGGTGGTCTTGCAGGCGGCCTGGCGGAGCTCGTCCGCGTCGATCTGCATGATCGGCTTGCAGCCGGCCTTGTTCGCGAGCTGCTCCAGGCTGCCGGTCGCGGCGACCGGCGTGGAGTCGATCGCCGTGGCCGCCCGATCGCTGTCGCCGCCCGAGCAGCCCGTCAGTGCCAGCGCCGCCACGGCTGTGACCGCGGCAGCCGCGAGCTTCGGTCGCGTCACCATCATCTGTTCGTCCTCCGGTCCGTTCGCCGCCGACATTACTCTCGGCCCATGCCGCGGGTGGCCCCGTCGAGGAGCCCTCGCCTTCGATACGGCTGCCGGGCACAGACCACTCAATCAGGGAACACGTGTGCGAGAGTGGGCAAGTACCACGTCCACCCGGGGGACAACCCCCCGGACCCCCGGCAGAAAGGCAGGTCAGCAAGCATGACCGGCACGGATATCGCGAGGCGACCCGAGTGAACGCGGACTGGAACGAGCGCGTGGACGCGGCCTGGGCCACCTTCGACGACTACGACGAGGACCACGGGGCCGACTTCCGCGCCGTGATCGACACTCTCGTCGCCGAACTGCCCGCCGACAGCCCCCTGGCCCCTTTCGAGCAGGCGTGCGCCTGGGACTCCACGGGCCACTCGGACCGGGCGGCGCCGCTCTACCGGGAGGCGCTCGCACTCGGCCTCAGCGAAGCCAGCGGCTACAAGGGCCGCCGCGCCAAGATCCAGCTGTCGAGTTCGCTGCGGAACCTCGGGCAGGCCGAGGAGGGCGTCAAACTGCTCACTCCCGAACTGGACGCCCCCTCCGACGAGTTGGACGACGCCGTACGGGCATGTCTGGCGCTGTGTCTGTCCAGCCTCGGCCGCGACCGTGAGGGACTCTCGCTGGTCCTCGGCGCCCTCGCTCCCCACCTGCCGCGCTACCAGCGGTCGATGGCGAACTACGCCCGCCTGCTGACCGAGCCCGACGGCTGACTCCCGGCCGGCCAGGTGACCATCCGACCATTCGCTCGTTCTGCTGAACGTGCAGTCACAGGATGTCGCCTTCAGCCCCACCACCGGTAACAGCGCCAAGGGCCGCCCCGTCGTCGACGTGGAGCAGGCCGAGGCCGCGCTCGTCGAGCACTACCCCCGGCTCGTCCGGCTCGCCTATCTGGTGCTGCCGCCGAGCCTCGGCCGCAACCGGCGCGTCCTGACCGCGCACGCTCTCACCCAGCGCGCGCTGCCCAGGGGACGCACGGCCACGGCCGCGATCCCGGCCCAGCCGAAGGGCCGTGCGGGCGACCCCGGTTACGCGCTCGTCCGCCTCCAGGTGCTGCGTACGGCGCTCGCCGCGGGGCAGCCGTGGCGGGGCCGCACGCTGCCGAAGCGGTCGCAACTGCCGCCGCTGCTCCCCCAGGTGTGGGGGCTGCGGCTCTTCCCGCGGTCGGGGGGCGCCGAGGAACTCGCCCTGGACCAGCGGCTGTCGGCCCTCTCCGGCCCCGCGCGGGCCGCGTACGTCCTGCGCGGTCTGGAGAAGCTCCCGGACTCCGACGTACGCACCGCCCTGGAGGCCGCCGGGGTCGACCGGCCGACCGAGGCGCTGCGCGAGGCGGACGAGGTCCCGGCGCAGTACGCGCTGCTCGACTCCGCCGAGTTCGACCCCTGTTCGCTCCAGGCCCGCCCGACCGACCTGATGCGGCGCAGGCAGCACCTGAAGGCCGCGCTCGTCGCCGCCGCGGCCGTCGCGGTGTGCGGCGCGCTGCTCGGCCTGCCCGGGGACGGCTGGGCCCCGGACGGCGCCGCCGCACCCGCGTACGCGAAGAACCCGGCCGCCGAAGCCGCCCTGGACCCGGCCCGGCTGACCCTGGTCGCCCCCGCCACCTGGAAGTCCTCCGCGCGCACCGACTTCTCCGTCTGGCCCGCGCGCGGCGACCTCGTCGACGACAGCGCCCTGCTGCGCCGCGCCCTCGCCGTCTGGGCCCGCCCCGGCGGGACGGTCCAGGTCTCGGCGACCCCGGGCACCCCGTCCGGCGGCCCGGCCGGCCCGCCCCAGCTCCTGTACGCGGGCACTGTCGACGCCGCCCACGTGGTGATCCTGTACGACGGTCTGCGCATCGCCCGGTACGCCGAGCCGAAGGACGGCACGAGCGGGGCCGCCCTCGACTTCGCCCGCGTCGACGGCGCGACCGGCGCCGAGGCCGACGCGGTGGTCCTCGACCGGGCCGACGGCAACGTCCGTTACCTGACGGCACCCTGGGTGCTCAAGGCGGAGATGCGGGACCTGCGGGTGCCGGCCGGGACGCCGATCGACCTGGGGCTGACGGACGGGGTGACCGGGCCGCTGGCCAGCCCCGTCGCGCAGACCGGCACCTGCCGGTCGTGGAACACGCTCCAGGTGACCGACGCCGGAGGCGCCCGTCTGCTGAGCGACCTCGGCGAACTCGTGCCGGCCCACCTCACCACGGGCCGCCCGACCGCGCCCCGCGAGGCCTCGGCTCCGGCGGCGCTGACCATGTGGTCACCGTTCGCCTGCTCGCTCGCCGCGATGCACTCCCAGGGCGTGCGCTCCGTGAACGCCTGGCAGTACGCGCGGCAGCCGCTGCCCGACGCGGGCGGAGCCGCCGACTGGGTGTGCACCCGCGCCGAGACCTGGCGCGGTGAGGGCGCGCGGGTCCTGGCCCAGTTCCACACGCCGGGCGGGGCGTACGGGGCGGTCGCGGCGAAGTCCGAGAGCGGCCCGGCGTGCGGTCCCCGCGACCCGAACGTGCTCGCCGGTGTGCTGTGGAAGTCGGGGGCGGGTGAGTGGTACATGCTGGCCGCCGGGTCGGAGAACACGGCGTCGATCACGGCGACGGGCGGGGTGAGTTCGTCCGCGCGGGGTGCCATGCTGGCGGCCAGGACCCAGCAGGGCGCCCAGGCGGGCCTGAAGGGGACGCTCAAGGACGGGCGGGCCATCGGCGGACTGCGCTAGCTGACACTGGCGTCAACAAGTCGGCGCAGAAGGGTTTCCCCACCCGCTACCCGTCAGTACATTGACGCCATGTCCAACAGTGCCGATCCCTCCCCCGCCCCCTCCGAACACGTACCGCCGCACATACCGCTCAAGGCGCGCAAGGTGTCCTTCTCCTGGGAGGACACCCCGCTGCACTGGGTGCCGGGGGATCCGTTCACCTCGCACACCATCAACGTGCTGCATCTGCTGCTGCCGGCCGGCGAGCGGTGGTTCGTGCACGTGTACAAGCAGGTGCTGCCGTACATCCGTGACGAACGGCTGCGGGCGGACGTCGTCGGGTTCATCGGGCAGGAGGCGATGCACTCCCAGGCCCACGACGAAGTCCTCCCGCATCTCCGGGAGTCGGGGCTCGATCCGACGCCGTACACCGCCCAGGTCGACTGGCTCTTCGAGAAGCTGCTCGGCGACCGGTTCCTCCTGCCGGGCCGCCGGGCGCGCAGGTGGTGGCTCATGGAACGGGTCGCCGTCATCGCGGCCATCGAGCACTACACGGCGTTCCTCGGCGACTGGATACTCAACGCCCCGGAGCTGGACCGGCGCGGCGCCGATCCGACCATGCTGGACCTGCTGCGCTGGCACGGTGCCGAGGAGGTCGAGCACCGGTCGGTCGCCTTCGATCTGTTCACACACGTCGACGGGGGCTACGGGCGGCGCGTGCGGACCTGGCTGACCGGACTGCTGGCGCTGTTCTTCCTGTGGCAGCGCGGGGTGCGGTTCTTCATGGCGAACGACCCGGCGCCGAACCTCCGCAAGCCGACCTTCCGGGGCTTCTACGTGCGCGGGAAGCGGGGTCTGCTGCCGTCGACCCGGGCCATGGCGAGATCGGTGCCGCGCTATCTCGCCCGGGACTACCACCCGTCCCAGGAGGGCTCCACCGAGCAGGCCGTCGCCTATCTGGCCTCCTCCCCCGCCGCCCTCGCGGCCGACCGGGGCGCCGCCTGATGCCCCGGCCGCTGACTCTCGCGCTCACCGCCGGGGCCGCGCTGCTCGCCCGGCGGGCCGTGCGCCGCCGGATCGAGGACTCCCCGCTGTGGCCGCTGCCCGCGCTGGCGGAGCCGGTCTCCGGCCGGCCGCGCTCACGGGCCCTGCGGCTGACGGTCGCCGGGCACGAGACGGTCGCCGACGGTGTCGTACAACTTCGCCTGGTGGGGCGGGAGTTGCCGGGCTGGGCGCCGGGGGCGCATCTCGATCTGGTGCTGCCGTCGGGGCTTGTGCGGCAGTACTCGCTGTGCGGGGATCCGGCGGACACCTCGTCGTACACGGTCGCCACGCGGCTGGTGCCGGACGGGCGCGGAGGGTCGCGCGAGGTGCACGAGGGACTGCGGGCCGGCATGAGCGTCGAGGTGCGCGGCCCGCGCAACCGCTTCCCGCTCGCCCCGGCTCCGGCCTACGTCTTCGTGGCCGGCGGTATCGGCATCACCCCGATCCTGCCGATGCTCCGGGCCGTTCACTCCCAACCCGGCCTGGAATGGCGGCTGTTGTACGGAGGGCGCAGCCGGGCCTCGATGCCGTACCTCGCCGAGATCGAGAAGCTGGGCGCGGGCGGCGACCGGGTGCGGGTCGTCGCGGAGGACGAGGACGGACTGCCCGACCTCGACGCGCTGTTCGCGGGTGTGGCGGCGGACCTGCCCGAGGGCACCGCAGTCCACTGCTGCGGCCCCGAGGGGCTGATGGCCGCGGTCGAGGCCCGGCTGCCCGAGGGGACCGTGCTGCGACTGGAGCGCTTCACCCCGCGTACGTCGACCGGGGGCGACCAGCCTTTCGAGGTCGAACTCCGGCGCAGCGGAAGGACGTTGACGGTGGCGGCCGACTCGACCGTGCTGGCCGCCGTACGGGCGGAGCTGCCGGACATCGCGTACTCGTGCGAGCAGGGATTCTGCGGGACCTGCCAACAGCGCGTGCTCGCCGGGGAAGTCGACCATCGTGACGAGCTGCTGACCGATGCCGAGCGGGCGGACTCGATGCTGATCTGCGTGTCACGGGCACGACGGAGTCCACTTGTGCTGGATTTGTGAACATCCTCGGTCGGACCCGTCCGTTGCGGGCCGTATCCGATCGGTAAGGTGTTCGCATGACAACCGGGGTTCGCCGCAGAATGGGAGTCGAGGAACGCCGGCAGCAGTTGATCGGCGTCGCCCTCGAACTGTTCAGCCGCCGCTCGCCCGACGAGGTCTCCATCGATGAGATCGCGTCGGCCGCGGGCATCTCGCGCCCACTGGTCTACCACTACTTTCCCGGCAAACTCAGCTTGTACGAGGCCGCGTTGAAGCGGGCGTCGGACGATCTGGCGGCCCGGTTCACAGAGCCGCACGAGGGTCCGCTGGGGGCCCGGCTGCTGCGCGTGATGCGCCGGTTCTTCGACTTCGTCGACGAACACGGGCCCGGTTTCGCGGCGTTGATGCGCGGCGGTCCGGCGGTGTCCGCGGACGAGGTGCGTTCGAGCAGCGCCTCGACGACGAACGCGCTCATCGACGCCGTACGACAGGTCGCGTACGTCCAGATCCTGTCGCATCTGGAACTGAACCCCGAAGACGCGCCCGCCCGGCTGGAGTTGGTCATCCGGACGTGGATATCGCTCGTCGAGTCGACCGCGCTGATCTGGCTGGACGGGCGGCGCGTGCCGCGCGGCGAGCTGGAGGCACAGCTCGTGCACGACTTCGCGGCACTGGCCGCCGTGAGCGCCGCCTACGACGAGGAGATGGCCGCGCTGCTGCGCCGGATGCTCAAGCAGGAGCCCACCGACGGCCCGTTCACCGACCTGGTCACACGGCTCATCTCACTCGCCTCGTAGCCCGCGGAGCCTCCCGCAGCCCCTCGTAGTCCCTCGTCGTCCCTCGTACGTAGCCCTGAGACCCTCCGGGCCCGGTCGACGGGTCAGTTGTCGAACTTCCGGTAGGAGTCGTCGAGTTCGCGGACCTCGACCGAGGCGTGCAGGGCGAGTCCTTCGACGGGCTTCACATGGGCGCGCACCAACTCCAGTACGGCTTCCGTCAGTTGGGCCTTCGTCTCCACCGTGCGCCCGGTGAGCATGCCGATCCAGACGTGCACGATCGCGTGGCCGTCGCTGTCCGCGCCGACCGTGGCGTCCTCGGTGCGGCGGAACTGCGTCTTGCACGCCTCGGGCTTCGCCTTCGCCGTGGCGACGACCTCCTCGTGCAGCGCGAGCGCGAACGCGCGCCGGTCGAAGGCCTCGGTCAGCGGACCCGAGTAGTCGACGGTGATCTGCGGCATGGGTCAAACCCCTGTTCTACGACGGCACGGCCAACACACCCTAACCGTTGGCCCTCGCCGACAGCCCTGGACTGTGGTCCTGGTCAGCGAGCCGCAGCGCCAGCATCGCGATGTCGTCCTCCCGGTCGTGGCCGAAGGAGACCAGCAGCGTGTCGCAGAGGGCGTCCAGGCCGGGCAGCGCGCCGGAGGCCGCCGCGCGCAGGTGTTCCATGGAGTCCGCGAGGTCGGTGCCCCGGGTCTCGATCAGGCCGTCGGTGATCATGAGGAGCCGGTCGGTGGGTTCGAGGAAGAGTTCGGTGGGCGGCGGATGGGTCAGGCCCACGCCGAGCAGCGGGCCCGCGGCCTTGGCGTAGTCGGCGCTGCCGGTGTCGCGGATGATCAGCGGCGGGATGTGGCCCGCGTTGGCGATACGGGTGCGCCCGGTGCCCGGAGCGACATGGACCAGACAGACGGTGGCCGTGACCTCGGGGTGGTAGCGCCGGAGCATCCGGTCGAGGCGCTCGGCGAGCACGGCCGGGTCGCTCTCGTCGACGCAGTAGGCGCGCAGCGCGTGCCGGATCTCGACCATGACGGTGGCCGCGTCCAGCGAGTGCCCGACGACGTCACCGACCGCGGCGAGCACGCCGTCCGCGGTGCGCAGGGCGGCGTAGAAGTCGCCGCCGATCTCGGCGTCCCGGGATGCGGGCACGTACCGGACCACCACGTCGATGCCGGGCAGGTCGGGCAGCCGGTCGGGGCGCGGCAGGAAGCTGTGCTGGAGGGTGAGGGCGACATGCCGCTCGACCTGGTACATGAGGAGCGGCTCGGCGGCGAGCACGGTGGCCTGGGCGAGCCGGGCCACCAGGGACTCGTTCTCGGGGCTCACCCTGCGGGTCCCGCGGGTGGGCGTGGCCAGGCACACCGAGGCCCTGCCGTCCTCGGTGGGGATCAGCACGAGGCGGGCGTCGTGCTCCATGCCCGGCCGGAAGAACCCGGCGGGCCACAGCGGCGAGGCCACCGTGGTGATCTGCACCCCGCTGTGCCCGCGGGTGAGCCGCCGGAGCAGCCCCGCCACGACACGGTGGGCGCTCTCGTCCGGCATGGCGAGCGTGGTGCGGTCGCGGGAGATGGCGCGGTACAGCTCGTCGTCCGGGCCGAGGAAGAACACGGCGGCGGGCGAGCCGGTGAGCCGCGCGGTGCCCTCGGCGGCGGCGTCGGCGAGTTCCTGCAGGGACCGCGCCGACTGGATGGCGAAGACCGTCTCCGACAGCCGGGTCAGCCGCCGCGCCAGCGCCTGGTCGTCGGCCCGCAGCCGCGAGGCACGCACCGCGGCCCGCAGCACCGCGTCGATCTCCCCGGGCTCGGCGGGCACCGTCAGATACGCCTCCCCGCCCGCCTCCAGCCCGTCGCGACGGTCGCCCGGGGAGACGGCGGAGGACGAGAAGTGGACGACTGGCAGGCCGGCCATGTGCGGCCGGGTCTTGATCCGGCGGCACAGTTCGACCCCGCTCACGCCGGGCAGGTTCACCGCGATGAGGGCCACGTCGGGCAGGATGCCCTTGCGCAGCCTTACGTCGAGTTCCGCGAGCGCCTCGTGGCCGCCGCCGACCGGGACGACCTGGTAACCGGCTCGGCGGAGCAGGGCGCTCATCGCGTAGCGACCGGCCGGGGTGGCGTCCACGACGAGCACGGTGGTCTCGGTCCGCTTGCCGTTGCCGTCCATCTGGCCGCCCTTGGACACACCGGTGGGGCAGACCGAGGTCCATGGTCTGCCCCACCAGGATAATCCCCTCGTCAGGAGGTGCGGGAGTACACCGCGACGGTTCGCCCGGGAACGGCGAACGTACCCGAATCCCGTTCGTACGTGGCCGACTTGACGACGGGGTCCGCTCCCGCCCGCAGTACGGGATGCAGCGCGTACGAGGTTCCGGCGAGCGGGCCGACCCGCTGCTCACTGCGCTGGGGCGTCGCGTTGAACACGATGACGAGATCACCGAGTTCCATGGTGATCACGCCGGGCGTCTCGTCCCTGCCGGACAGCGGGAAGGAGAGCTTCGACTGCACCTGTCCGGCCGTGCCGAGGGAGAATCCGCTCTCCGTCGTACGGATCCTCAGCAGATCCCGGTACGCGGCCGAGGCGCCCTCTATCTGTGCGCAGCCGGCCCCGACGGTGGTCAACAGGGGCTTGGCGTAGGCCCACTTGGAGGCGTTGTCGGCCGCCATGGGCAGCCCGCGCCCGAAGCCGTTGCCGTTACCGGTGCCGTCCGCGCAGTTCCAGTGGATGGCGTTGAACCAGTCGCCGCTGTCGTAGGAGTTGCGGTCGAGGGACTTGGAGCGCAGCAGGTCGCTGCCGGCCTGGGAGAGCGCCGGGCCCTGCGAGAGGGTGGCCGTGGCCATCGCGAGGACCTGCATACGTGCCCGTTCGGCGGCGCTCGTCGTGGCGGGCAGTTTGAAGGCGAGCGCGTCGAACAGCGACTCGTTGTCGTGCGCGTCGGCGTAGGCGAGGGCGTCGCCGGGGGCGTCCGCGTACCCGGCGGGCCGGCCGTTGTAGTCGACCTGGGCGCCGGTGACCTCCTTGCCGTCGGTGTCCGTGAAGCGGTAGGCGGCGAGGTTGCCGGAGAGGCCCACCTTGATCAGGTCCTGGTAGTGCAGGAGACGGGCCTTCTGCTCGGCCGAAGTGCCGTTGCTCGTGGAGGAGTTGGGGTCGGTGTACAGGCCGGACGCGAAGCCCTGGACGCCCGGGTCCCCGTCGAAGGGGCCGCCGCCGCGCACGGCGTCACGGGCCCGGTCGGAGAAGGTCGCGACGCCCGTCCCCGCCATGTTCTCCTGGGTGGCCTGCACGAACCGGGAGTCGTCGGCGACCTCGCCGAAGTTCCAGCCCTCCCCGTACAGGATGATCTTCCTGCCGTCGACGCCGTCCTTCTTGAGGGTGAGCGCGTCCAGGGCCTTCCTGACGGCCAGGATGTTGGCCTTCGGGTGGTGACCCATCAGGTCGAAGCGGAAGCCGTCGACCTTGTACTCCCTCGCCCAGGTGACGATCGAGTCGACGACGAGCTTGCCCATCATCGTGTTCTCGGGCGCGGTGTTGGCGCAGCAGGTGGAGCTGGCCACCGAGCCGTCGGCGAGAAGGCGCTGGTAGTAGCCGGGGACCACCTGGTCGAGGACGCTCGTCTTCGCCTGGCCACTGGCCGGGGTGTGGTTGTAGACGACGTCCATCACGACCCGCAGTCCGTCGGCGTTGAGCGACTTCACCATCTTGCGGAACTCGACCGTGCGCCGCGTCCCGTCCGGGTCGCTCGCGTACGAGCCCTCCGGAACGGTGTAGTGGTACGGGTCGTAGCCCCAGTTGTACGCGTCCTTCGCGGCGATCTTCGCGACGCAGGCCTGCTGCTGGTCGGAGTCGGCGGCGTAGGAGGACAGGTCGCAGTCGACGGTCGCCTGGTCCGCCTTCTTCTCGGGGATGGTCGCGATGTCGAAGACGGGCAGCAGGTGCACGTAGGAGGTGCCGGCCTTCGCCAGCGCGCGGAGGTGCCTGGAGCCGTCGCTGTCCTTGTCGGTGAAGGCGAGGTAGGTGCCCTTGTCCTTCGCGGGCACGGTGGTGTCGGCGACCGAGAAGTCCCGGACGTGCAGTTCCTGGATCTGGGCGTCGCGCAGCGGCACGGCCTTCGGCTTGCTGTACGACGTCCAGCCGCTCGGCGCGAGGGACTTGTCGTCCAGATCGACGACGAGGCTGCGCTCGGAGTCGGCGGTCAGGGCCACGGAGTACGGGTCGGTGACGTGGTTGGTGACGACCTCGGCGACACTCGGGGCCCACACCTTCACGACGTACCGATAGGGCTTGTTCTTCCACGACTTGCCGCCGGTGACGGACCAGACGCCGGTGGTGTCGTTCCGCTCCATCGCGACCGTGGAGCCGTCGAGTTCGAGCTTCACCGACTGGGCCGTCGGCGCCCAGACGGAGAGTGTCGGACGGCCCTTGCTGAAGGTGGGGCCGAGGTCGGCGTTCCCCGCGCCGGCGTAGAGATCGTCGAGTACGCCGGCGATCTGAACGCCCGTCGCGGCCAGCACCGCGCCGTTCGCGGCCCGTTGGGAGGCGACGAGCTGGCCGCGCAGGGCCCCGGGGACCCGGTCGCGGTCGCGCGGGTCGACCGTCCAGGCGGTGTACGAGGCGAGGTGCGGGAACCTGGCCTTCTGGGCGTCGGTGAGGGCCGACCTGGCCAGGCGGAGCCAACGCTCGTCGGTGCTGGTCAGCACGCCGTTCTTCGCCGTGATCGAGCCGGTGCGGGAGGAGAGCAACTGGGTCGAGGCGGCGGTGTCGTTGCCGTTCCAGGCGATGGTGTTCCGGTCGATCCAGACCGCCCTGGACGTGGTCGGGTCGAGGGTGGCCGAGCTGCCCGCCGGCTGCGGGAGCAGGTACTTCTCCTGGCCGTTCAGCAGCCAGACCTCGTGGCCGTCGGTCTTGAGGTCGAGGGCCTGGTCGGTGGAGAGGTCCTTCTCGTCGCCCTTGTGGATGATGTAACTGAGGCTGGTGGCACCGGCGTTGAGGGGTACCTCGTACACCGCGCCGTACGCGTCGGTCCGCACCGGCTCCAGGGGCTTCGACCAGTCGGTGGGGTTCGCGGCGCCGGACCAGACGTGCAGGCCCCAGCCGTCGTAGGCGCCGTCCGCGCGGTGGTAGTGGAGGACCGCCTTGGACGTGTCCTGCTCGGGGTAGTCGGCGGCGGGCTTCGCCGTCAGTACGGCTTCCTTGCCCTGCTCGGCCCAGATCTCGCCGGTCTTCGTGACGTCGATCGAGCGGTCGGCGGAGACGTCCTTGTTGCCGTCCTTGTCGATGACGAGGTAACTCACGCCGGAGGCGCCGGGCTTGAGCTTGACGTAGGCGAAGGCGCCGTACGCGTCCCGCCCGACGAAGTCGTGGCCCGCCGGCCAGGTCGTGCCCTCGCCGTCGGCGATGTCGCCCCAGGCGTACAGGCGCCAGTCGGTGTAGTCGCCGTCCGCACGCTTGTAGTGGACGATCGCGTAGTCGCGCGAGGAGGCCGTGGGGACCTCGGGGGCGGGCGGGGTGCCCGTGGTCGAGGTCGCCATGGCGCCTGCCGTGCGTCCGGCGCGGTCGATCACAACCGCCTTGTAGCGCAGGGGCGTTCCGGGGGCAACGTCCTTGGCGATGGTCTGGGTGACCCGGTAGGGCGCGTGGTCGGCGGAGCCGAGGGTCTGCCACCTGCCGTTGCCGGTCTGGGCGGCGAAGACGACACGGTCGAGTCGGTCGCCGTCGACGTCGGCGGCGATGTTCACGGTGCCGGTGGCGCCGGCGGCCGGGGCGGTGAGGGTGAGGGAGGGCCTGGTGGCGGGGGCGGGGAGCCTGCCTGCGGCCTTGAGGACGATCGCGGTGCGGGGCGGGACGGTGACGGTGATCTTCTTGTCGGTGCCGCTCGTCGTCGTGGCGTCGGTGCCGTGGACGCCCCTGAAGGACATGGCCGCCGAGCCGGTGGCGAAGGTCGCCGTCTTCGCCTCGGCCGCGTTGTTGAAGGCGACGACGTACTCGGTGCCGGACTTGGCGTCCGTGCGGGAGAAGGCGTAGACGCCGGCGCCGTCGGCCGCGTAGCGCTCGGTCTGGACGCCGTCCGCGAGGGCGGGGTTGGCCTTGCGGAGCTTGGCGAGAGCACTGATCTGCTTGTAGAGCGGTGCACTTGTGTCGAAGGAGTCGTCGGCGTGCGTGCGGTCCGTGCCGAGTTCGTCGTCGTCGAGGTAGTCGGGGACCTTCGAGGCGAACATGGTCTGGCGGGCGTCCTTGTCGCCGCCCGCGCCGGTGAAGCCCTGTTCGTCGCCGTAGTAGACGACCGGGTTGCCACGGCTGAGGAACATCAGCTCGTTGGCGAGCCTGTCCTTGGCGAGGAGTTCGGCGTCGGTGGCCTGGGGATCGTCCTGCCGCAGGAAGGACCCGATGCGGCCCATGTCGTGGTTGCCGAGGAAGGTGACCTGCTCGTAGGCGTTGGCCTTGTCGGTCGTGTACTTGTAGTCGTCGCCGAAGACCGAGGCGAGCTTCTGGGCGCTGCCGCCCTGGGAGGCGTACGAGCGTGCCGCGTCCTGGAAGGGGAAGTCGAGCGTGGAGTCCAGGCGGCCCTGGGTGACGTACGGGGAGGTCACGGAGGTGTCGGCGGAGTACACCTCGCCGAACATGAAGAAGTCGTGGCGGCCCTTCTTGGCCGCGTACGCGTCCAGCGCGGTGGCCCACTGGGTCCAGAACTCCATGTTGACGTGCTTCACGGTGTCGATCCGGAAGCCGTCGATGTCGAAGTCCCTGACCCAGCGTTCGTAGATCTTCTCCATCCCGCCGACGACCTCGGGACGCTCGGTCCACAGGTCGTCGAGCCCGACGAAGTCGCCGTGGGTGGCGGACTCGCCGGCCCAGGTGGAGTCGCCCCGGTTGTGGTACATCGCCGGGTCGTTGAGCCAGGACGGGACCTTGGCGTTCTTCTTCGCGGCGGGGACGACGGGTGTGCGGGGGAAGGAGTCGGCGTCGACGGCCGGGAACGCGGCCTTCCCGTCCGCGTAGTCCGCGTCGTCGAAGGGCTCGCCGTCCTTGGTGAGATACGGGAAGGCGCCCTTGGAGAGGTAGTCGTAGGACTTCTGCTCGTAGTCGACGACGTCGGCGGTGTGGTTGGTGATGACGTCGAAGAAGACCTTCAGGCCCTTGGCGTGCGCCTTGGAGATGAGGGTTTCGAGGTCCTGGTTGGTGCCGAAGTGCGGGTCGACCTGGGTGAAGTCGGTGATCCAGTACCCGTGATATCCGGCGGAGGCGTCCGACC
This sequence comes from Streptomyces sp. NBC_01451, assembly GCF_036227485.1. Lineage (NCBI taxonomy): Bacteria > Bacillati > Actinomycetota > Actinomycetes > Kitasatosporales > Streptomycetaceae > Streptomyces > Streptomyces sp. NBC_01451. The sequence continues at coordinate 7,192,787 of NZ_CP109479.1, read as the reverse complement.
CGGTGCCCTGCACGGGCTCGTTCTTGAAGATCGGGGCCATCCAGATGGCGGTGGTGCCGAGGCCCTTGATGTAGTCGAGCCTGTTGGTGAGGCCCTTGAGGTCACCGCCCTGGTAGAAGCCCTTGTCGGTGGGGTCGTAGCCGGTGGCGAGGCGTGAACCGGTGAGTCCGCCGCGGTCGTTGGCGGTGCTGCCGTTGGCGAAACGGTCCGGGAGCACGAAGTAGAACTGCTCGCGGGTGAGGTCGTTGCGGGCGGCGGTCTTCGCCAGTTCCGCGTCGGAGGGGGGCGCGGGCGGGGTGGCGGCCCCGGCGGCCAGGGGCTGGACGAGGGCCGCGGTCAGCGCGGTCACGGTGAGCGCGGCGACTCGTCCGGCGTGGGCGGTACGGGTGGTGCGGGTGCTGTGGCTGGTGCGGGCAACGCGGGCTGTGCGGCGCCTTGCCGGCGACGGCCATCTCGGTATCACGGATGGACTCCTTGCGATCACGGCTCTTCGGGTCCGACCCCGCGCGACCGTACCGCCGCCGAAAGGCTTACAGCAAGGGTCTTGAAACCAATGGCAAGAACTTTCAGCAGGTGGACTTGCCCGCATAGATCGCGAGGGCGGTGTTGGAGCCGAGGGTCGCGGTGAACTGACCCGAACTGTTCACGCTCACCGTGGTGTTGCTCTGCACGTTGCAGTACGTCCCGGCGGGCAGGGAGGTCTGGTAGGTGCGGCTCAGACCGCTCGACTCGTGGTTGATGGCGACGAAGCCCTTGGCGCCCCGGCCGAAGGCGATGGCGTCACCCCCGTTGTCCCACCAGTTGGTGACGGACTCGCCGCGCACGGCGTTGCGGAAGGCGACCATGCGCAGGATCTCCGGCCAGGCGTGCTGGCACTTCCAGCCGTCCTGCCAACAGGCGTTGACGGTACCGCCGTTGGGCGGCCCGGCGTCCGTGTCGGAGAACTCGTAACCGGAGTTGATGTCCGGGGCGCCGTACGGGTGGGCGAGCATGAAGACGTTGGCGAGGGTGTAGTTGGCGTTGTCCTTGTAGCTGAGGGTGCTGCCGTTGCGCTCGGTGTCGTGGTTGTCGACGAAGACCCCGGCGACCGAGCTGCTCATGTAGCCCCAGCCCTCGCCGTAGTTCTTCAGGTAGGCGAGGTTCTCGTTGTTGAAGACGCGCTTGAGGTCGAAGGCGTAGCGGAACTCCTGGACGTCGCCGTTGCCCGTGTACTCGGTGGGCTGGACCGCCTCGCCGCTGCCGTAGATGGCCTCCTGCTTCCAGTACACCGACGTGTTGCTCAGCCGGGACTTGATGTTGGCCAGGTCGGTCGCCGGGATGTGCTTGGCCGCGTCGATGCGGAAACCGTCGACGCCGTAGCCGAGCAGGGAGTTCATGTACCCGGCGATGGCCGAACGGACGTACTCCTCACCGGTGTCCAGATCGGCGAGGGTGACGAGCTCGCAGTTCTGGACGTTGGCGCGGTTGGTGTAGTCGCTGACGGTCGACGTGCAGTCGTCGAAGTCGTAGGAGGAGTACAGGCCGGGGTAGTTGTACTTCGTGTACGACGAACCGCCCGTCCCGGTCCCGGATCCCGCCGACATGTGGTTGACGACGGTGTCGACGACGACCTTCACACCGGCCGCGTGACACGTGTCGATCATGCTCTTGAAGGCGGTGGCGTCACCGAGGCGGCCCGCGATCCTGTAGCTCACCGGCTGGTACGACGTCCACCACTGCGAGCCCTGTATGTGCTCGGCGGGCGGGGAGACCTGGACGTATCCGTAGCCGGCGGGGCCGAGGGTGTTGGTGCACTCCTTGGCGACCGAGGCGAACTTCCACTCGAAGAGGACGGCGGTGACGTCCTTGGTGCCGGGCGGGGAGGCGTTGGCGGCGCCCGTCGGGACACCGAGCGCGATCGACGCGCCCGCCACGAGGGCGAGCGCGCCGGAGAGGGTTCTACTGGCCATGTGGGGTCCTTCTCCGTTGAAGGTCCAAGCAAGATCCCTTACCGGTTCTTGCTGCAAGATGACTGAAAACTTTCAGCCGACCAGAAGGTACGAGCCCACTTGCCGAGCGGTCAACCCTTGGGACGCCTCCTCTTCACACCCCCTTCACGCACACGAAATCTCTTCACGCCGAGGGGTGTTGAGGTGATATCGGGACCTGTCCTCGCTGACGGAGGCCCGGGGACGCCGCCTGCGGCCTGCCGTCCGCCTCCCGCCGGACGGCCCGGCCTCACTTCAGGTGTCGGTCCAGGAACCGGCAGCCGTCCTCCAGCTCGAACCACGGGGTGCCGGTGTGCCCGCCCGGATTCGCGTGCAGCGTCTTCTCCTCGCTGCCGAAGGCGTCGAACAGGTCCAGGGCCCGCTGCCGGGGGTTCCCTTCGTCGTCCCACTGCAGCAGGAACAGCAGCGGAACGGTGACCCGCCGGGCCTCCTCCCGCAGGGCCCGGGGCACGTATCCCCCGGCGAAGAAGCCGGCGGCGGCGATGCGGGGCTCTGCCACCACCAGCCGGATACCGAGGGCGGTCCACCCTCCCGAGTACCCGACCGGGCCGCCGATCCCGGGCAGCGAGAGCAGGGCGTCCAGGGTGGTCCGCCATTCCGGGACCGCCTTTTCGACCAGTGGGCCGATGAAGGACTCGAAGATCTCGTCGACCGGCTCACCCGCCTGCATCGCCCGCCGGAGGTCGGCGCGGACCTGCTCGTCGGCGGCGGACCGGGGCCGGTCACCGCACCCGGCCGCGTCGATGGTGGCCACCGCGTAGCCGCGCGCCGCGGTGTACCGGGCCCGGGCCACCAGCCGGGGATCCGCCTTGGGCAGGCCGTTGTTGTGGGCCATCAGGATCAGCGGGTCCGGTGCGGCGCCGGAAGCTCCGGCGGAGCCGGGCGTCCACAGGGTGCCGGGGATCTCGCCGAGGGTGAATTCGCGTTCGACGACGCCGTCGTCGAGGCGCTGTTCGGAAGTGAATCGCATGGTCGTGCCTTTCGGGAGTGCGCTTGGACGGCGCTCCCGGACGACCTATCGCCCGACCGTGACCCCGGAGGAGAGCACCCATGTCGATACTGTGTTCACGGGTACCACCTCCTCGTTCTCTCGCACGGCCTCCGGAAAGCTAGCAGTGGCCGCCGTGGTCCGCCAACGGGTTTTCGCGGCCCTCCGGGGCCGCCTGCCGCGGAGCGCGGGCCATGTCGGCGATGCTGCCCCGCCATGTGAACACGGCCCACGTGATCCCGGACCGCAGTCCTCACGGGGCCGGGGACGACAGCAGGGCCCGCCGCCCCGAACCGGGCGGCGGGCCCTGCGGGTTCGGCCTCAGCCGGTCGTCCACCACACCGTCGTGTCCGCCGGCAGCTTCGCCTCGTCCTCCGCCACGGTGACCTCGCCGCTGGCGACCAGGATCTCGCCGTACGCCGGGATCGTGACCGCCTCGCCGCCGGTGTTCGCGACGCACACGAACTCGCCGCGCCGGAAGGCGAGGACACCCTGCGGCGCCTTCAGCCACTCGACGGAGTCGCCCGCACCGAGGCCGGGGTGTTCGCGTCGGGCGGCGAGCGCGGCGCGGTACAGCTCCAGGGTGGAGCCGGGCGTGCCCGTCTGCGCCTCGACGCTCAGCTCGGCCCACTCGGCGGGCTGCGGAAGCCAGGAGCCGCCCGCGCCGAAGCCGTACGACGAGCCCTCGCGGGTCCACGGGATCGGCACCCGGCAGCCGTCGCGGAAGCCGTCCTGGCCCTCGCCCCGGAAGTACGCGGGGTCCTGGCGGACGTCGTCCGTGAGGTCGACGACGTCCGGCAGGCCCAGTTCCTCGCCCTGGTAGACGTACGCCGAGCCGGGCAGCGCCAGCATCAGCAGGGTTGCCGCGCGGGCCCTGCGCAGGCCCAGCGCGCGGTCCCCGGCGAGCCGGAGCTGCGTACCGAGGCCCGGCTCGTTGGCGAAGCGGGTGGCGTGACGGGTGACATCGTGGTTGGACAGGACCCAGGTCGCCGGGGCGCCGACCGGACGCATGGCGTCCAGGGTGCGGTCGATGACGACCTTCAGCTCGGCCGCGTCCCAATAGGTCGCCAGGTACTGGAAGTTGAACGCCTGGTGGAGTTCGTCCGGGCGGACGTAGTTCGCCGTGCGCTCGATGGTCGGGGTCCACGCCTCCGCGACGAAGATCCGCCCGCCGGTCTCCCGCCCCCGCCCTTCCGAGGAAGGCCCCTCGGGCCCTTTTCCGTCTCCCAAGTACTCGTCGAGGAGCAGGCGCCATTCGCGGTAGATGGCGTGTACGCCGTCCTGGTCGAAGAACGGCATGACATCGTTGCCCAGCAGCTTGACCTGGTCGTGGGTTCCGAGGTCCGGGAGGCCCGCCGCCTTCACCAGGCCGTGTGCCACGTCGATACGGAAACCGTCGACGCCCATGTCCAGCCAGAAGCGGAGGACCGAGCGGAACTCGTCCCCGACCGCCGGGTGTTCCCAGTTGAAGTCGGGCTGCTCGGGCGCGAAGAGGTGCAGATACCACTCACCGGCAGTGCCGTCCGGCTCGGTGATCCTCGTCCACGCCGGGCCGCCGAAGATGGACTCCCAGTCGTTGGGCGGGAGTTCGCCGCTCTCGCCCTTGCCCGGGCGGAAGTGGTAGCGGTCCCGGAGGGGTGAGCCGGGGCCTTCCGCGACCGCCCGCTTGAACCACTCGTGCTGGTCGGAGGAGTGGTTGGGGACCAGGTCGACGATGACCCTGAGGTCCAGTTCGTGGGCGTCGCGGATCAGGGCGTCGGCGTCCAGGAGGTTGCCGAACATGGGGTCCACGGCCCGGTAGTCGGCGACGTCGTAGCCGGCGTCGGCCTGCGGGGAGGCGTAGAAGGGGCTGAGCCAGACTGCGTCGACGCCCAGGTCGCGCAGATACGGCAGCCGGGTGCGTACGCCCTCCAGGTCGCCCATGCCGTCGCCGTTGCTGTCGGCGAAGCTGCGGGGGTAGACCTGGTAGATCACCGCGTCGCGCCACCAGTCGCCGCGGTCGGTGAGGTTGGCGGAGGTGGTGGCGGAGGTCGGGGCCGGAGCGGCGGAGTGCTGGCTCATAACGTCCTTGGTGCGTAAAGGAGTTCGGGTCATGGGACGGTTTTGAAGCTGCGGGTTCGTTGTGGCTGGTCGCGCCCCGCGGCGGAGCCGCAGTTCGATACAGCCCCGCGGCCCTGAAGGGGCGGCCCACGGTGACAGCGGGGTCGGATGGGCACCGCGGGCCGCCGACCCGTACGACTGGAGCCGTACGGGAGTTTTACGCGGGGCCGGGTGTCAGCCCTTGGTGCCGCCCGCTGTCAGGCCCGCCACCAGGTTCTTCTGGACCAGGTAGAAGAAGGCCGAGACAGGTATGGCGACCAGTACCGCGGTGGCGGCCATCAGGTTGCGCTGGGCGTCGTGCTCGCTGACGAAGCTCTGCAGGCCGACCGCGAAGGTGTACTTCGTGTCCGACAGCATGAACGTCGAGGCGAACGCGACCTCGCCGAAGGCGGTGATGAAGCTGTAGAACGCGGCGACCGCCAGGCCCGGTTTGGCCAGTGGCAGGATCAGCCGTGCGAAGGTGCCGAAGGGGGTCAGCCCGTCGACGCGTCCCGCCTCGTCGATCTCGAAGGGGATCGTGTCGAAGTATCCCTTGAGCAGCCAGGCGCAGTACGGCACGGCCGTCGAGCAGTAGACGAGGACCAGGCCGAGGTAGTTGTCGATGAGCTGGAGGTCCGAGAGGATCTGGTACATCGGCACGATGAGTACGGCGATCGGGAACATCTGGGTGACCAGGAGGACCCACATGAACTTGCGGTAGCCGGGGAAGCGCATCCGCGAGACCGCGTACCCGGTGGTCGCCGCGACCATGACCCCGATGACCGTCGTGCCGAGCGAGACGATCAGCGAACTCTTCATCCAGTCGAAGAAGTTGGTGTGCTGGAGGACGAACGAGTAGTTGTCGAACGTCATCTTGTCCCAGATGCCCCCGGGGTGGAGGTAGTCGTCCTTGTCCGGGCCGAGGGACAGGAAGAGCAGCCAGGCGATCGGGAAGAGCGCGATCAGGCTCGCGACGGTCAGGATGCCGTGGGAGGCGAGGGCGGTGGCGAGGCGGCGTCGGCCGGGTCGCCCGGGCTGCCGGGGCACCGGCGTGTGGGCCGGGTCCGTCGGTTCGGACTTCTGAACTGTCATGGCACTCATGGGGGTTGGGACTCCTGCCTCAGATCGCGAGCTGCTGCTCATCGCGGTTCAGCCAGCGGCGGTAGAAGGAGGTGAAGACGACGAGGATGGCCAGCAGCAGCATGCCGTAGGCCGCCGACTGCGCGAAGTCGCGCGGCTGTTGGCCGAAGCCGAGGTAGTAGGCCCAGGTGACGAGGATCTGTGCGTCCGGGGCGGTGTTGCCGAACAGCAGGAAGATCACGGCGAACTGGTTGAACGTCCAGATGATGCCGAGGAGTACGACGGTGGAGCTGACGGAGCGCAGACCCGGCAGTGTGACGTACCGGAACCGCTGCCAGGCGTTCGCGCCGTCCATGTCCGCTGCCTCGTACAGCGTGGAGTCGATGGACTGGAGGCCGCCGAGGAGCGAGACCATCATGAACGGCACACCGCACCACGTGTTGACCATGATCGCGGCGAACCGCTGCCAGAAGGTGTCCTCCAGCCACAGCGGTGACGGCAGGTGCACCGCGTCGAGCATCGAGTTGATGATGCCGCCGTCGGCGAGCATGAACCGCCAGCCGAAGACGGTGACGAAGGTGGGCACGGCCCACGGCAGGACCAGGATCAGCCGGTAGAAGGTGCGCCCGCGCAGCTTCTGGTTGAGGAGCAGGGCCAGGCCGAGGCCGATGCAGTAGTGCAGGGCCACGCAGAGCGCGGTCCAGACGATCGTCCAGATGAAGTGCGACCAGAAGCGGTCGTACGCGGTGTCGCCCCACAGGATGTCGGCGTAGTTGTCGAGGCCGATGAACTTGTACGTGGCGTCGATGTGGTTGACGCCGATCGTGCGGGCCGAGTTCAGGCTGTTGGCGTCCGTGAGCGTCAGGTAGAGGCCGCGCACGAGCGGGTAGAGCACGAGCCCGCCGAGCACGACGACCACGGGGGCGATCATCGCGTACGCGTACCAGTACTTCTGGTAGGCGTGCCTGAGACGATCGAGCCGTCCGGGCCGCTGCCCGGGCTCACCGCGGCGCTTGCCGGTCGCGCGGTCGATGGCGACTGTCATGGGTTCGACACCTTCTGGAAGATCAGGAAGTCCGAGGAGACCAAGGAGACCAACAGGAAGACCGAGGGGTGCGGCGCACAGGGCCGACGGCCGTCAGAACTGTCCCCGGGTTCGACCGGGCAGTTCCGACGGCCGTTCGGAGTCAGTTGCCGATCACTTGCCGAAGTCCGGGACCAGCTTGGCGATCGCGGTCTCCGCGTTGCCGAGGCCCTTGTCGAGGGACTCCTTGCCGGCCGCGATCTGCGGCAGCTCGGTGTCGAGCGGACCCCACAGGGAGCTGTACTCGGGCAGCGCCGGGCGGGGCTGGGCGGCGGCGAGGACGCCCTGGTAGCCGGCGAGGCCCGGGTCGGCCTTGACCTCGGCGGTGTAGGCGTCGTCGCGGGTGGGCAGCGTGGAGTTCTTCAGGGCGATCTGCGACTGGGACTTCGCGGAGGTCATGAAGTTGACGAACTTCAGCGCGGCCTTCTGGTGGGCGGCGTCCGAGCCCGCGTACACGGAGAGGTTGTGGCCGCCGGTCGGGGCGCCCGCCTTGCCGGTGGAGCCGGCCGGGACGGTGGCGATACCGAGGTTGGCCTTGTCCTTGAACGCGGTGCCCTTGTAGAAGTTGGTGATCTCCCACGGGCCCTGGACGATCGCGGCGACCTTGCCGGTGACGAACGCGTCCTGGATGTGGGCGTACGCGTCGGCGGTGGTGTCCGCCTTGTGCAGGCCCTCGCCGTCGAAGAGGCCGAGCCAGGTGCCGTAGGCCTTCTTGGCGGCGGCCGAGTTGACGGTGATCTTCTTGGCGGCGGCGTCGACGGTGTCGGTGCCCTCGCCGTAGAGGAACGACTGGGCGTAGTAGGCCTGGGTGGAGCCCCAGTAGCCGTCGACGCCGGTCTTGGCCTTGATGGTGGCGGCGGCCGTCTTCAGGTCGGCCCAGGTCTTCGGGGCCTCGGTGATGCCGGCCTTCGCGAAGAGCGCCTTGTTGTAGACCAGCGCGAGGGTGTCGGTGACCAGCGGTGCGCCGTACGTCTTGCCGTCGTACTTGGCCTGCTCGATCAGGCTGGGCTGGAACTTGGCCTCGTCGGTGAGGGCCTCGGTGCCGTCGAGCGGCAGCAGGAAGCCCTTCTTGGCGAAGGCGGGGGTCCAGCCGACCTCGGAACGCAGCACGTCCGGGGCGCCGGAGGCTCCGGCTGCGGTGTCGAACTTGTTCTGCGCCTGGTCGAAGGGGACGTTGACGTACTTGACCTTGACGTCCTTGTTGGCGGCCTCGAACTCCTTGACCAGAGCCTGGTACGTCGGCGCCTCGTTGGTGGCGTTGGAGGTGTCCCACCAGGTGATGGTGACCGGACCGTCGGCCTTGTCACTGCCGCTGTCGTCTCCGCCGCAGGCCGTCGCCGCGAGGGCGATGGACGCCACCAGCGCGGTGGCCGCTATGCCACGCCGCATGAGTTCTCCTTGAGGGTTAAAGCCCGTGTACTGACGGAAACGGGCCCGTCCGCCGTTTCCGCCGACTTGCCGGCCGCGCCGTTGCCGCCGCCGGGCGACGTGAACGTAACAGCCATGTAAGCGCGACGAAAGACCTTGCAGCAAAAAAGTGCAAGAACCGTCGACAGTTACCGCGCCGTGACCCGTGCGACCCTTGTCGGTGGACCGCCCGATCCCCTGTTCTGCGCCTGCCGAGCGGGATCCGGGACACTTGTGCAAGACTCTGCAAGCTCTTGCCATGTACGCCCCATCAGACCCCTGCCGGACCCACTCCGGGCAGACGCCGGACCCACTCCGGACACAGACGCCAGACACACGTGCCAGACACGAGGGAGCGCGATGACGCAGCAACCCGCGGCGGCGAGCGGCCGTCCCGGCCGTCCGGTGGGCCGTTCGACGGCCCGTGCCCGGCGGCCGTTCGGTGGGCAAGGCGAGGGACGGCCGGTACAGTCCAGCCCTGTGACCACACGGCTTGCCGACATCGCCGCCCAGGCGGGGGTGAGCGAAGCGACGGTCAGCCGGGTCCTGAACGGGAAGCCGGGCGTCGCCGCCACCACCCGCCAGACCGTGCTCGCCGCCCTCGACGTACTGGGCTACGAGCGCCCGGTCCGGCTGCGGCAGCGCAGCGAGGGCCTGGTGGGCCTCATCACCCCGGAGCTGGAGAACCCGATCTTCCCCGCCCTGGCGCAGGTCATCGGGCAGGCCCTGACCCGGCAGGGCTACACACCGGTTCTGGCCACCCAGACGCCCGGCGGCTCGACGGAGGACGAGCTGACGGAGATGCTCGTCGACCGCGGTGTGGCCGGCATCATCTTCGTCTCCGGTCTGCACGCGGACACCTCCGCCGACATGCAGCGCTACGACCAACTGCGCGCCCAGGGCGTGCCGTTCGTCCTGGTGGACGGCTTCTCCCCCAAGGTGCAGGCGCCGTTCATCTCCCCCGACGACCGCGCGGCGACGACGCTCGCGGTCACGCACCTCGTCTCCCTCGGTCACACCCGTATCGGACTGGCCCTGGGGCCGAAGCGTTTCGTGCCGGTGCAGCGCAAGATCGAGGGCTTCGTGCGGACGATGCAGGACCTGCTGGGCCTGACGGCGCAGGACGTCGAGACGCGGTTCGTGCAGCACTCCCTGTACACCCTGGAGGGCGGCCAGGCGGCGGCCACGGCGCTCATCGACCGGGACTGCACGGCGGTGGTGTGCGCGAGCGACATGATGGCGCTGGGCGCGATACGGGCGGCCCGTCAGCGCGGCCTGGAGGTCCCCCGGGACGTCTCGGTCGTGGGCTTCGACGACTCCCCCCTGATCGCCTTCACCGACCCGCCCCTCACCACGGTCCGCAAGCCGGTCCCGGCGATGGGCCAGGCCGCCGTCCGCACACTCCTGGAGGAGATCGGCGGTACGCCCGCTCCGCACAGCGAGTTCGTGTTCATGCCGGAGCTGGTGGTCCGGGGTTCGACCGCCTCCGCTCCCGGCGACCGCACTCGTTCCCATTAGCACTCCCGGGCTCCGGGCTTCCGGGTACCGGGGCTCCACCGTCCGGCTCGGGCTCGTTCTCAGGGTGGAGAACGCCCCGCTTCGGACAGTGCCCTGGTAGTACTCCGGGCCGCCTCTCCCCACCGTAGGACGTGCGGGTCGGACAGGACCAGGGGATGATCTGGGAGGGGGCCGTATCTGGCAGACTCTGTGTCCATGGGTGAGACGACCGTGACGACAAGGGAAGGCCACGACCGGGCCGCACCGCACTCCGTCACGGACGAGACGGCGGAGGGGAACGGCCGCGTGGTCAAGGGACTCCTGCGCCGAGTACGCGCTCCGCGCCGGCCGCGGCTGTGGTTCGAGATCCTTCTGATCGCGATCAGTTACTGGACGTACTCACTGATCCGCAACGCCGTTCCGGAGCAGAAGGCCGAGGCGCTGCGCAACGCGGACTGGCTCTGGAAGGCCGAGCACAGCCTGGGCATCGCCGTCGAGGAGTCGGTCAACCACACGGTCAACTCGGTGACATGGCTGATCGTGGGCATGAACTACTACTACGCCACGCTGCACTTCGTCGTCACTCTCGGTGTCCTGGTGTGGCTGTACCGCAGTCACCCCGGCCGGTACGCGGCGACCCGTCTGACCCTCTTCGCGACCACGGCGGTGGCTCTGGTCGGTTACTACCTGTATCCGCTGGCTCCGCCCCGGCTGATGAACGGCGGCGACTTCGTCGACACGGTGATGGTCCACCACACGTGGGGTTCGATGGCCTCCGGCGACCTCAAGCACGTGTCGAACCAGTACGCGGCGATGCCGTCGATGCACATCGGCTGGTCCACCTGGTGCGGCCTGACGATCTTCGCGCTGGCCACCGTCCCCTGGGTGCGCGTGCTCGGGCTCCTCTACCCGGTGGCCACCCTGGTGGTGATCGTCGCGACCGCCAACCACTTCTGGCTGGACGCGGTGGGCGGCCTCATGTGCCTGGCCTTCGGCTTCGCTGTGGCCCGCCTCTGGTACGGCAAGCTCCCCTACGCCCTCCCGAAACTGGTCCCGGTGCAGGGACAGGGCGGCCCACTGCTCCCGGTCAAACCATGACGCGACGGCGGCCCACCGGAACCTGACGGACCTGCCTCGACTAGCCCGGCGCCCCGTAGAACAGCGTCTCCACGACGCCGCGGGCCCGCCGGGTGGTCCGCCGGTACGCGTCGATCATGTCGCCGACATGCCCCGGCCCGTACCCCAGGTACCGTCCCACCGCGCCCAGTTCACGCCCGTCCGAGGGGAAGGTGTCCCCGGCCCGGCCGCGCACCAGCATCACGGCGTTGCGCACCCGGGTGGCCAGGACCCACGCCTCGTCCAGTATCGCCGCGTCCTCCCCGGAGATCAGTTGGGCGGCGCAGGCGGCGGCGAGGGCCTCGCGGGTACGGGTCGTCCGCAGCCCCGGTTCGGCCCAGCCGTGCCGGAGTTGCAGCAACTGGACGGTCCACTCCACGTCCGAGAGACCGCCCCGCCCGAGCTTGGTGTGCAGGGTCGGATCGGCGCCGCGAGGCATCCGCTCCGACTCCATACGCGCCTTCAGGCGCCGGATCTCGCGCGCCGCGTCGTCGCCGATCCCCTCCGCCGGGTAACGCAGCGGGTCGATCAGCTCGATGAAACGACGCCCCAACTCCAGGTCCCCGGCGACGACTTCAGCCCGCAGCAGCGCCTGCGACTCCCAACCGAGGGACCAACGGCGGTAGTACGCCTCGTACGACGTCAGGGTCCGGACGAGCGGCCCCGACTTGCCCTCGGGGCGCAGATCCGCGTCGATGAGCAACGGCGGGTCGGCGCTGGGTGCCTGGAGGAGCCGCCGCATCTCGGCGACCACGGTGTTCGCCGCCTTGGCGGCCTCGTGCTCGTCGACGCCGTCCCGGGGTTCGTGCACGAACAGGACGTCGGCGTCGGAGCCGTAGCCCATCTCGTGCCCGCCGAAGCGGCCCATGCCGATCACCGCGAAGCGGGTGGGCAGGGTGTCCCCCCACCCGTCCCGCACGACCGCCCGCAGGGTCCCGGCGAGCGTCGCCGCGGTGAGGTCGGAGATCGCGCCGCCGACCTGGTCCACCAGCGCGCCCTGGTCGGCCTCGGCGGGCGACTGCTCGGTGCCGTAGGAGCCGACGATGTCGGCGGCGGCCGTGCGGAACAGCTCGCGGCGCCGGACACCGCGCGCGGCGTACACGCCCTGTTCGCCGGTGTCGGCGCGGCCGACGGCGGCCAGTATCTCCTGCTCCAACTGGTCCCGCTCGCGCGGCTCCAGCCCGCCCGTCCCGTCGCCGTCGCCGAGCAGCGCGACGGCCTCCGGGGCCCGCATCAGCAGGTCGGGGGCGAGGCGCCCGGCGGACAGGACGCGCGCCAGGTTCCCGGCGGCGGCCCCCTCGTCCCTCAACAGCCGCAGATACCAGGGGGTTCGGCCCAGCGCGTCCGACACCTTGCGGAAGTTGAGCAGCCCGGCGTCCGGGTTGGCGGAGTCGGCGAACCAGCCCAACAGGACGGGCAGCAGCGTCCGTTGGATGGCCGCCTTGCGGCTCACCCCGCTGGCCAGCGCCTCCAGGTGCCTGAGCGCGGCGGCCGGATCGGCGTACCCGAGCGCGACCAGCCGCTCCCGGGCCGCGACCGTGCTCAACCTGGTCTCGCCGGGGGCCAGTTGGGCGACGGCGTCGAGCAGCGGCCGGTAGAAGAGCTTCTCGTGCAGCCGCCGTACGACGGACGCGTGCCGCTTCCACTCCCGGTTCAGCTCGGCCACCGGGTCGGTGCGCAGCCCGAGGGAGCGCCCGATGCGCCGCAGATCGGCCTCGCTCTCGGGCACGAGGTGGGTGCGCCGCAGCCGGAACAGCTGGATCCGGTGCTCCATGGACCGCAGGAACCGGTAGGCGTCGTCGAGCTGCACGGCGTCCGCGCGCCCGACGTACCCGCCGGCGGCGAGCGCGTCCAGCGCGTCCAGGGTGGTCCCGCTGCGCAGGGAGGTGTCGGCACGCCCGTGCACCAACTGGAGCAGCTGGACGGCGAATTCGACGTCCCGAAGCCCACCGGGCCCGAGCTTCAGTTCCCGCTCGACCTCGGCGATGGGAATGTTCTCGACGACACGGCGGCGCATCTTCTGCACGTCGACGACGAAGTTCTCGCGCTCGGCGGCATGCCAGACGAGCGGGGCGAGCGCGTCGACGTACGCCTCTCCCAGCTCGATGTCGCCTGCGACCGGGCGGGCCTTCAACAGGGCCTGGAACTCCCAGGTCTTGGCCCAGCGCTGGTAGTAGGCGAGATGGCTGCTGAGTCTGCGTACCAGCGGCCCGTTGCGGCCCTCGGGGCGCAGGTTGGCGTCGACGGGCCAGATGCTCCCCTCGATGGTGGTCTCGGAGCAGATCCGCATGAGATGCGAGGCGAGCCGGGTCGCGGCCTGCAGAGCCTTCCCCTCGTCGGCCCCGTCGACAGCCTCGCCGACGAAGATGACATCGACGTCGGACACGTAATTGAGCTCATGGCCACCGCACTTGCCCATGGCGATGACGGCGAGGCGGCACAGTGCGGCGTCGTCGGGCGCGGCGGCCCCGGCGATGGCGAGGGCGGCGCGCAGGGTCGCGGTGGCGAGGTCGGCCAGCTCGGCGGCGGTCTCGGCGAGGTCGGTGGTGCCGCACACGTCACGGGCCGCGATGGACAGCAGGCAGCGCCGGTAGGCGACGCGCAGCGACACGGGGTCGTCGGCCTCGGCGAGCCCGCGTTCGAACTCCGCCACCCCCGGATGGAGATCCCGGGGTTCGTACATGACGAGGGCCTGCCAGTCGCGCGGATACCGGATCAGATGGTCGCCGAGGGCGGCGGAGGCGCCGAGCACCCCGAGCAGCCGGTCACGCAGCGGCTTGGCCGCTATCACCGTGTCCAGCAGCTCGTGCCGGGCGGTCCGGCCGTCCTGCGCCTCGGCGAGCCGCACGAGCCCGAGCAGCGCGAGATCCGGGTCGGCGGTCGCGCCCAGCGCGTCGAGCAGTACCGGGTCGTCCCGCATCGGCGCGAGCTCGACACTGTCGAGGAGCCGCTCGGCGGCGGAGGGATCGGTGAAACCGTGCCGCAGCAGCCGCGTGAAGGTACTGCTCCTGCGCCCCGGCGCCATCATCCTGGGCCTTCCCGTCGGATCAAGGTCCTGCGGTCCTGAGCCTATCCGGAGAGCCTGGTGGAAGCATCGGGGCGGGAAGCGGGGTTTCCGGACCGGCCGCCGGCAGTCCGGCTCACGGTGGCCGTCCCGGGCGGACGGCGTCGTCCCGCCCGTCTTTCCGGTCGGCCTCGCCCGGCGCGGCAGACGGCGCCGGGCAGGTCGCCGGGGGGGGCGACCTGGAGAGCCGACCTGGAGGGGCGATCAGGAGAGGCTCCCGGATGACGGAGACGGCCGCGGGTTCACCGCGCGACGACGATCGTGGCGGGCCGGGAGAGGTCGGTCGACACCGTGTCGCCGGGTGCGTGGCCGCGGGGCGCGGTGCCGTCGGGAGGCGGTACGACGGCCGCGGTGATCGGCTGTCCGGCGATGGGCACCAGAACGCGCTGCACGGTGCCGGCCGGTTCGCCGCCCGGCAGGGATGCGTACTGCACGTCGAGGCACTGTTTCCGCAGCTCCCCGGCGGCGTCCGGTACGGGTGTCCCGGCCTCGACCGCCGGGAGCACGACCCGGTGACTGGTCCGGCGGTCGAGGCCCCCGCAGGCCTGGGCGTCCGGCTCATCCGGCCCCGCGGACCCCGTGGTCCCGCGCGACGCGGAGAGAGTGAGCCGGACCAGGTCCCCGGTGTCCGCCCCCGTGACGTCGATCCGGATCGTGCCCAGGCGCAGTTGCTCCAGCGGGTGCCCGTCGAGGTCGGCCCGCACCCGGTCCGCGGTGTCGACCAGGAACCCGGATTCGACCGAGGGCTCCTCCGGTGGCCACGGCCGGGTCGCCCACCCCCGCGAGGCGCGATCCGGGGTGTGCGGGGCGGGCCGGTGGTGCAGCACCACCAGCAGTTGGCCGTCGGGCCGGGTGAAGGGGTGGGCGCGCTGTTCGGTCGAGGCGAAGGCCCCGATCGGGCGGACGTCGGCCCGCGACTCCCCGCTGACCCGGATGTCGCCGCGGGACCCGAGGGTGAACCGCACACCGGAGAACTCCGTGGCGGCGCTCGCGGCCTCGGCGGTGCCGGGCGCGCCGCCGCACCCGGTGGTGAGGAGCGCGGCGACGAGGGCTGCGGCGCCGACGAGACCGGACGAGTGGGACAGGTGGGTACGCATGGCAGGTCTCCGTAGGGCCGGTACGGGCGGCCGGACCGGCCGCCCGTACCGACACTGCGCGCGGCTGCCCCCGTATCCCATTCGTCATATGACGAATCTCCGGATATGAATGAATCTCCGGCATTCCCGGCGCCACTGGAACACGCGGGCGTACATTCTCAGACAGGCGAGAACCGGCCCCGGGAGGCCGACATGACACCAGCGGCCGGTACGACGGTCCAGACCCATCTGCGACGCATGGCGGACGTCCTCGCCGAGGCGCGGGAGGACACGTCGGACGACGTTCCGCCGAGGTCTCTGCTGTTCGGCCTCCGGCGCCTCGTCCCCTGCGACACCGTCAGCTTCTCGGAGCTGGACATCCCGACCCGGCGTTCACTGAACGAGCAGGAGACGCCATGCGATTTCGAGGAGTGCGCGAGCGACGCGTACTGGCGCTGGCGCCACCAGTACCTCATGTGCCAGGAGGTCGTCGCGCGCCCGCCGGCCACCCCCATAGCGCTCCAGATGCGGGACTTCATGTCGGTGCGTGAGCTGACGAACCTGCCGCTGTACACCGAGTTCCTCCGCCCGGCGAAGTCCATCGCGAGTGTCGCCCTGCCGACGGCTCCTGGCCGCACCCGCGTCTTCATCCTCTGCCGCGAGGATCCGAAGCCGTTCACCGACGACGAGATGACCACGCTGTACCTGCTGGGACCCCATCTGTACGCGATCTACCGCGACGCGGCCCTCAGGCGCCGTCAGCCCGTCCGCCTGACCGAACGCGAGCTCGACGTCCTGCGCTGTGTGGCCCTGGGCATGGCCACCCCGCAGATCGCCGCGCAGCTGACGGTCTCCCCGAGCACGGTCCGCAAGCACCTGGAGAACGTGTTCGGCCGCCTGGGAGTGTCCAGCCGCGCGGCGGCGGTGGCGCGGGTGTTCCCGGCACCAGGGGCCCTCTGATCCCGGCGTCTGTGCTCTTTTCGGTGGCGCCCCGCACGGTTTTCGGCTTCGGTGAGGGGAGCCGTTCCGTGAACGCGATCTGGAGGACCAGCGATGCAGTACACGCTCGAAGTGATCCCGCTGCCCGTGAGCGACATCGACCGGGCCAGGGACTTCTACCGCGACAAGGCCGGTTTCCACGTCGACATCGACCAGGAGGTCATGCCGGGGATGCGTATCGTCCAGCTGACGCCGCCGGGCTCGGGCTGTTCGATCGCCCTCGGTGACACCATCTGGGAGACGATGGACGGTCCGACGCCCGCACCGGGCTCCTACCAGGGCCTCCAGCTGTGCGTCGCCGACATCAAGGCGGCCCACGCCGAGCTGGTCGAACGCGGCCTTGAGGTGTCGGAACCGATGCAGTACTCGCCGGACGACGGCGCCACCTTCATGTACTTCAAGGACCCCGACGGCAACGGCTGGGCGATCCAGGAGTACCGGCAACGGGCGGGAAAGCCGTTGCACGCGCTGCTGACCGAGGCGGCGGCCGGCTCCAGTTAGCGGCCGTGTCCCGGGGCCGCCGACTGCGGCCCCGGGACTGTTCCGCCACTCGCCCGGTTACAGCACCGGCAGGTTCTTCCGCAGCTCGAACGCGGTCACCTCGCTGCGGTACTCCTCCCACTCCTGGCGCTTGTTGCGCAGGAAGTGACGTTGACTCGGAGCGACCTTGGGCGATAGACGTTGGCGCCTCGCTGACCTGCGATCGAGGGGTTGTCATTGGCCGTTGTTGGTCACTGTGGGTCCCCCCTTCGACGGCCCAGAGACGGCCCGGCGAGGCCGCCCGTCAATCCCCAGCTCGTCTCGCTTGGGAAGCTTCGGTTCTACGGGGTCCACAGTCCCCGCTGACCTCCTGCTGAGCGGCGTCATGACCTGAGGCTGACTCTGGGTGGGTGACCGCTGTTTCCCGTGATGCCCTGCAGAATCTGGCACAGTTCTGGCACGAAACGTAACTCTGTGGCCGCAGTGCGGCGTCACGCCCGATGATGGCGTCATGGATGTTGTCGTTCAGCGGGTGTGCACGTCGTGGACGAAGAAGTCGCGCGGCGGCTCTGAGGCCGCTCGCAGAAACGCCGCCCCAACAGCATTCTTGCTGCCTCCGGGCATGATTGCTGGCCTTCACGAGGTCGCCATGCGGGAATCCGATTTCTTCGAGCCGAGTACAGAGGTGCAGGATCTGTCGGCCCCCGGGACGATCCTCCGCGAGGTCGATGGACTGCTGCGCGTAGATCCACCAGAGGTGAGCATGTTTGCCATGCCACGACGCAATCGGCGCCCGCCGGCCGTGCGTCTGGCTCGTGACCAATGGCTGCAATGGCAGATCAACTATCGGTTCGTCGGCCGTTGTGATGGGGCCTGGTCCTATCGACTGGAGACGTTCAACGTCCTCTACGGCTCTGCGATGCCCGACGTGTTCCTAGGTGTGCCGACACGCCACGTAGACGAGCGGCGGTCTCTGCGCTGAACTCTGCAGCACCAAACCGCAACGGCTCCGGAGGACGCTTCGGTCTCGGTTGTGTGCGCAGGTCGCAGCCCTGCGGCTGATCGACTACCGGTCGCTCGTCCACAGGTAGTCCACGGGGGGGCCGCTGCTGGGTATCTCCCTGATGTGGACTACGGGCGGGGAGGGGCATGCCTAAGCCCGCGAGTACTCACAGCTAGTACGTCCGCTTAAGTTCCCGGATGGCATGGGCCTTGTACCGTCGTTCCCTCCAGTTCATACGGGCGTACTTACCAAACAGTCGAGGTCGGCCGTACTCGTGTAGGCGGCCGGTGGTGAGGTCGCGTAGCCATGAGGCTCCGTCCGAGTCAGTGAAGCTCACAGCCCATGGGATCACTTTCGTGCCGCCGATCCGACGCGGCGTTTCCACGGCCTTCTCCTCATCTGCCCGAAGTGTGCCAGCTACTGGAAACCCTTCGAAGAGAGGTTCCTTTTGGCCGTCGCGCAGCATTCCATGCATCGTGACGTTGTGTACCGTGCGGTCTGACGCATTCAGTACATGTGTCGTATACCCGTCATTTCCGAGACCCCTCCAGCAGATCAATTTGAGGGCGTCGGCCTGTTCCGCCTTCCGGCGATCGCGCAAAAGGATGTAGAAGCCCAACAGAAGTGATCCGCCGGTGAGTACAGCACTCAGCCAAGCAGGAACAGTCCCCCAGTCGATTCCACTCATGATCGGCAGTATGGCGTCAACAAAGCACGCAGGATGACAAGTTGCCTCTGGTGGACGAGCGAAGCCCCACTCTGCGGGTCTGGAGTGCAAGTTTGGAAGATCGCGTATGCGGACCAGGGTTGACCTGGCGAGACGCTGACCTGCCGGTTCCGGGGACGCTCACCGGGGCTCCCCGTTGTTCCCCGCACGTCTCCGCTCAATCAGACACGTCGGGGGCACGAGCTGGCCCCTGCCGTGATCTACCGCTCTCGCCAGTCGGGGCCGCACCTCATGCGGTGGGCCGGTACGACTGGCTCGCCCGGCAGCGGATCGATTCCACGGGCCCGTACAGCCACGATATCGGTCGTGACGCGGAGAGGTCCGGCAACTTCATCAGACGCCCGCGTAAGGGCTCTGGGACGTCCTTGGCGGGCATCTCCAGCGTGGCGAGGCTGACCCATCGGTCGTTGGTTGGTCGGGGAGATGCGCACAAACGCGCCACACCTGGGGCAAGTCGGAGGATCGATCCATGACAGGTCGTCGTGGTCCGGGTCCGGCCTCAGGGGAGCGGTTGTGCCGTCGACCCAGGCACTGTCATGCGTCGCCGGACGTACCAAGGTGTGGCCGAGGTAGCGACGGTTCGCTCGTTTGTCACCGGTTCTTCACAGATCGATGACGGTTTTGTGTGCGATGTGAGCCGTGGGGCTGGATGGGGCATTGTGATCCACATGACACCGCAACGTCGCATGTGGCTTTGGATCATGGTGGCCATCTGCGGACTGATTTCCGTTGGGCTTGGAATCTACTTCATTAAGATCGGAATGGACCGCGCTAGCGAACTTTCCGGAATTCTGGGTCTGTTTATTTCTATTTCCGGATTGGCGATTTCGATCTATTCGGTCACCCAAGCTAGATCGTCGCGTCATGCGGCACAGGCTGGAAACGTGCGAATGACCCAGACTAGCGGGAATAACTCGACTAATATCCAGTCTGCCGGTGACGTCAATATCGGCGACAATAACACGCTAGGGGGCCGATAGTTGACCTGGTTTCGCCAGAAGGCCGGAAATAATTCTCAGCTGGTCCAGGCAGGTACAGTCAACAACAACTACGGGATTAGTGTTCAAGACGCGGAACATATTTGCCTTAGGCTCATCGAGGAGCGGTTTGCATCCCACTCCCAGGAAGCCTATCAAACTGCCAAGGAGCGCTTCGAAGAGTTCGCCTTCAATTATCTAAAGGCTCTCATGGAGAAGAGTCCGCAAGCTATCGAGAATTTGAGTGATCCGGGAATTCAGTCGTCAATCTTGGCGGCCGAGGAGGGGTTTGCTAAATCGGGAGATACGAATCTCGGTGAGATTCTGGTAGAGATGCTCGTGAAGCGCACGTCGGAAGCGAGCAGGGAAGTCCGCCAGTTGGCCCTTGACGAAGCCATCAGTACGGCCCAGAAGCTGGCGCCAAAGCATCTCGATGCACTTTCTGTGCTATTTCTATTCAGAAGAGTTCAAATCGGCACGCCGACCCTTCCTCAATTCTTTCAGAGCATGCGAGCCTTGGTCGACCCGGTCGCTGCCAGTTTTGCCAGCTTTTCCGATTCGGACGCCCAGTACCTGGAGGCCACGGGGTGCGCTGTGCGAACCGTGGGGTCTGTCAGCTGGCCATACGGCATGAAGGATAAATATCCGGGATATTTCCACAAGGGTGTGATCCGAGAGGAAACCCCAGCCGTAGCCGAGATCCTGGAAAATGCGTCGAACCCGGACGGCCTATTCGTGCCTAGCCTGCATGATGCGGACATGATCCGCGTGAACGCCGTAACAAAGGATGAAGCGCGCGAATTGGCGGTATCGACCGGCCTTGAGTCGGAGTCGCTAGCGAACCTGGTGTCGTCGTATCCGCTGTCCGACCAGGAGATCACCGATATTCTCGCGCGAGAGATTCCCGCGCTTTCTCCTGTAATGGAGCGCTGGTCGGCTGTGGGTCTCGACAGCCTTGACACATCCCTGACGGGAATTGCCATCGGGCACGCCAATTTTAAAAGGGTTGCCGGGTCTGCGTTTAATGCTGAGATCGATATTTGGATCAATTAGGGCGGCGTTATAGAAGAACCGCAAGGTCGGTGTAGCGACTTTGGCCGGGAGCTGCTTTGGGGGGGAGTGATCATGGCCCCGTAAGCTTCCGGCGAGTCGGGCAGTCTGTGGACCTGCCCGTTAAAGCACGACGTTGGGGCCATGATCTTCGAGGCTCCCCCCAAAGTGGCTGGCTAAAGTCGCGGAGCCGACCGCCCCAGCCACGGGGCAACGACCCCGGTAGCGAGGTAGCCCGCGGGGAACCGCCGCCGCGATCCGGCCTCATCGGTAACCCAACGCGTCGTTGGCCTGGTGTGCGGCAATCCCCTGTACCTCATGTCCCGGTGCTGGGTTCTTGGCCGCTGCTGGTGGCGACGGGCGGGCGACGGTGCGCGGCCGGTGGCGGAGGCATAGAGGCAGCGCGGCGGCGACCGACCGGCGCCGCCGCGCGTGCGCGGCCCCTCGGTCCCCTTGGATCGATCCCGACTTTGTTGGGCGGCTCGGGTCTCATGGTCTTGATGGGGTGTCTCGTGCTCGTGCGCTTTATGGGCCCTACGGGTGCTGCTGGGTCTTCCATCTCCAGGCCGGATCGCGGCGGCGGTTCCCCGCGGGCGTGCCCGGCGTCACCGGAGCAAGATCCCTAGGTTGTAGGGCGGTTGGCGCTTGCGGCCGGAGCAGGACGGCCGCGAGCGGAGCGAGCCTTGATGGCGTGGGGAAAGTTCTATCTGGCTCAGCGCAGGGCTTCGATGGCCTTCACGATCAGG
The DNA here is from genome assembly GCF_036227485.1 of Streptomyces sp. NBC_01451. Lineage (NCBI taxonomy): Bacteria > Bacillati > Actinomycetota > Actinomycetes > Kitasatosporales > Streptomycetaceae > Streptomyces > Streptomyces sp. NBC_01451. The sequence goes on along the minus strand of NZ_CP109479.1, from coordinate 7,171,426 downwards.
GTGCGGGCGTCCGCGCCGTAGACGGCCATGCTGCGCAACCCCTCGAACGCCTTCACGTACAGGGCGATCTCGGAGGGCTGGGTGACATTTACTTCCGCCGACACCAGCTCGACCGAGACATGCTTCTCGTCGTAGATGTGAAAGGTCTCCTCTGGCCAATGCGTCCGGCGGATGTTCATGGGGATGACGCCGAGGGAGACGGCCGGTAGGGCGCCGGCGGTGAGGAGGTAGCCCAGTTGTGCTGCCATCGCGTCGGTGTCGGCCACTTGGGAGTGCAGGACGGACTCCTCGACGACCACGATGAAACGGTGTCCCTGTTCGTGGATGATGCGGGAGCGTTCGAGCCGAGCACGCGCGGCCTCCGCGCTGTCGTCGATGTCCAAGTCGTGGATGTCCGCGGCCATACCGAGGACGGCGAGCGCGTAGCCCTCTGTCTGCAACAGTCCGGGGACGATGCTGGAGGAATAGATCCGGAAGGTCTCGGTATCGCGGGACGCCTGCACCCGGCTGTCCTGGATGTGGCGCAGGCCGGCGCGGACCTGGTCACGCCACTGCCGGTACATCGACTCTGCGCTGATGGACTGGACGACGAGATCCTGAGCTTGTCCGTCCGAACCAGTCGCGCTGCACCATCGCCGAATGTCGTTCGCGGACGGTCCGGTGAGGGCGTTCTCGATGCGAGAGGTCTTGGAGTAGTGCCAGCCGCACGCGGCAGCCAACTGGACGACCGTCAGGCCAGCTTCCTTGCGGAGGTCGCGCAGCCGGTGGGCGACGGCTTCACGTGCGGCCTGGGCAGACGAGGAGGGCGAGGCGGGCATGGGTTGGCTGCCGGTGCTTTCTGGTCAGTGGATCTGGTACTGGTCGTGAGGGACCGCGCGCGCCCAGACAGCCTCGAAGGACTCGGCGCACAGCTTCGCGGCGGCAGGGTCCTCAGAGACTTCGTGGCCGATCATGGCCCCGTCGCCGGAGAAGTAGCCCCATCGGATCACCTGGTCGTCGAAGAGCCAGAAGTCATTGCCGGGCAAGGCGATGTCCGAAGCGCGACGGCGGGGCAACCAGCGCACCTGTTCGCCGGCGCGCACGTTGACGCCGGTGGAGGCGTGTTCGTAGCGGATGTAGTCCGAGACGGGTTCGGACACGATCCGGGCGCGCCGCACCTTGACACCGCGCGCCACGGCACGGGAGACCAGGTCCACCCAGGGTGCCCAGTCGGGCGATCCGGGGTCGTTGTCGAGACGGCCGGTCTCCAGCCACGTCCGGAAGTCTTCAGCCTCTGCGGCCACCCCGTAGTGATCTCGCATCTCAAGGTGCACAGCGGAGTGTGTGCAGCCGTCCATGAGTTCAGCGATCGTCGGAACGATCGAGGACATCGCACGCCTCCCTGATCATGTGCGCCATCCTGGCAGGGATACGGATGACGACCTCGTCCGCCGGGATGCCGACGGCATGGCCCGGCACTTCGAACGCGGCGCACTCTGCTTCGAGTTGAGGCCCGGGCTTCCACCCCTGGAAGACGAGTTCGCCCTTCTCCTGGTCGACCCACACGGTCGGTGAGTCCCCGGTCTTGGTGTCGGGGTCGATCCCAATGAACCGTAGCGACATGACCTACTCCATCCATGAGATGTGCAGTTCTTTGCGACACGCTCCGGCAGATGGCGTAGCTGGTCAAGAGGCCGAACTCGACAAGACCCACGGCAGGTTGGCATGGCTGCAAAGATATGCACATCGCTGGCGTGGGCGTCTGTCGCATCCCTAGCTTCGAGGGGCACGACGAGACCCGGCGACCATGCGGACGGCCCCGGGGCGTGGCCGACTGGGCAGGGGGCGACATGGCGAACCGCATCACAGCGGCATCCGAAGGTACTGAGCGACGGCATGCCGCTCGTCCGGACATCACCATCATGCGCGAGACCGTGCAGATTCTGCTGGACCCGGACGCCGTGGTGCTGCCCCCAGCGCCTGACGAACTGGAGACGCTGACACAGACGATTCGGGGGCACCTGGAGCTACTCATCCCCGAGGTCGAGCAGTCCGTCAGGCTGCTGAAGAAGGACAGCATCCCCCGGTACTGCGCGCTCGCCTGCGTGGGCGAGGCTCGGGGAAAGCTTCGAGCCGAGCCGAGCCGCAGATTCGGCGCAGAAGTCGGCTATGCCCGACGCCTGGCACGCACCTTGAACGCGTTGTGCGACCACTACGAGAACCTCGGCGAGCACCCGTGACCACGGCCATGGACGACATTTCGATGCGCTCCGCTGAGTGCGCGTTGGCCTCGCAGGACGGCTACGAGGACCTGCACCACGAATGCCGCCAGACCAAGGACATCCCACTGCCCCACGGGGCGGGCCTGATCCTGGTACGACGCTGCGACTGCCCCTGCCACAGGCGCATCGCGGGTGTGGCATGACCCGACACTTCTGCCGCTACTGCGACGAGCCGATCACCGATCCTGATGACGCAGTTCACCTCTGGCACGAAGCGAGCAATGAGCGGGAGCAATGCTCATGACTTGTGGATCGGCCTCGGGTTGGACGCGAAGGGCGTACCTTCCCGAGTGATCGATTTCTGGTCATCGAGTAGGCCGACGTTGCACCGTCGGCCGGGAAGGCACGCCCGTGCTGAGCGTAGTGAATGCCGATGGAACAACGGAGACCGGCTTCCTGATTGATGACATCGTCCGTGAGGGCGCGCGGCGCATGCTCGCCGCCGCCCTGGAGGCCGAAGTCAACGCCTACATAGCCGAGTTGGCCGACCAACGTGATGAGACCGGGCGTCGCCTGGTCGTGCGCAATGGCTATCACCAGCCGAGGAAGGTCACGACCGCGGCCGGGGTGATCGAGGTGAAGGCCCCGCGCGTGAACGACAAGCGCGTCGATGAGGCCACGGGCGAGCGCAAGCGGTTCTCGTCGGCGATTCTGCCGCCCTGGTGCCGCAAGTCCCCGAAGATCACCGAGGTGCTGCCGCTGCTCTATCTCCACGGCCTGTCTTCCGGCGACTTCGTGCCCGCGCTGGAGCAGTTCCTCGGCTCGGCGGCCGGGCTGTCGCCAGCGACGGTCACCCGGCTCACCCAGCAGTGGCAGCAAGACCACGCCGCGTTCGGCCAGCGTGATCTGTCCGCCAGCGACTACGTCTACGTGTGAGCCGACGGCATCCACCTGCGCATACGCCTGCGGGAGGCGAAGTCGTGCGTGCTGGTGCTGATGGGCGTGCGCGCGGACGGCACGAAAGAGCTGATCGCCATGAGCGACGGCTACCGTGAATCAGCCGAATCCTGGGCCGACCTGATGCGCGACTGTCAGCGGCGCGGGATGCGGGCTCCCGAGCTCGCGGTTGGCGACGGAGCACTCGGCTTGTGGAAGGCCCTGGCCGAGGTATTCCCCGAGACCCGGCACCAGAGGTGCTGGGTTCACAAGATCGCCAATGTTGCGAACGCCCTGCCGAAATCCGCGCAGCCCGGCGCGAAGAAGGCCCTCCAAGACATCTACAACGCCGAAGACCGCGACCACGCGCTCAAAGCCGTCGCGGCGTTCGAGAAGATCTACGGCGCGAAGTTCCCGAAGGCCGTCAAGAAGATCACCGACGACGTGGACGAGATGCTGGCATTCTACGATTTCCCCGCCGAGCACTGGATCCACTTGCGCACCACGAATCCGATCGAGTCGACCTTCGCCACCGTCCGCCTGCGCACCAAGGTCACCAAAGGCGCCGGCAGCGCGGCGGCCGCCCTGGCGATGGTCTTCAAGCTCGTCGAGTCCGCCCAGGCCCGCTGGCGCGCGGTGAATGCACCCCACCTCGTCGCCCTCGTCCGCGCCGGAGCCCGCTTCGAACGCGGCCAGCTCGTTGAACGGCCACAGACGACCGCGGCATGAATAGGGTGGCGGGCCTGCCTCGAAGTTCGAGATCATTCGGTCATGTCGGATGGCGCGCCAGGACAGGATCTTTCGGTCGGCTTCGGGTTCCGGCCGTATCGCGGCGACGAAGACCACGGCCCCATGGCCGCGGTGCGGCTGGGGTGTGCCGAACGGGACCGGGTCGATGCCCATTCGGTTGTGGAAGGGCTCCCGACGGCGGCCGAGATCGCCGAAGCCTCAGCCAAGCTGGAGGAGCCGTCCAAGAACCAGATCCTGGTGGTGCGCGACGGGAGCGTCGTCGGCTACTCGACGATCCGGTGGTGGCAAGAGCGGGACGATACGTGGCTATACCTGCACCGCGGCCACCTCTTGCCCGAGCATCGCCGCCAGGGCATCGGCTCGGCCATGCTGAGCTGGGCTGAAGAGCGGATCCGCCAGCTCGTCAAACAGCATGGCACGGCGCGGACGGCAGTGATCGGCGCGAATGCCATGGCCTCCGAGGAGGACGCCACGGCGCTACTGCTCGCAGCCGGCTACCGACGTGTCTTCAGTCTCGTCGAGCTGGAGCTGGGCGATCTGCAGCAGCTGCCCGAGCGGGGCAGCAAGCTGCCGGCAGGGATACGGACGGGGCCGATCGGGACAAGCCACTACCGTGCAGCCTGGAGGACGGTCGTCGATTCGTATGCGGACACCGGTTTCACTCAGAAATGGCCTTTCCAGGACTTCGTCGACACCGCCGACCCGGCATGCTGGAGGGCTGCCTGGAACGGGCGGGACATGGTCGGCGTCGCCCTCTGCTCCATCCGCCGTCACGACCACACCGTGGGTGAGGTCGAAGAGTTGAGTGTCCGGACGGACCAGCAACGCCTCGGAATCGGCCGGGCCCTGCTGTTGGACGGGCTGCGCAGCCTTCGCGAGCAGGGTGCAACGACCGCCCGGCTGTTCACGGGCACGGCAAATCCGCACCGGTCCTACGATCTTTACGAGAGTGTGGGGTTCCGGTGGCAGAACGAGTACGTCCGTTACCGCAAGCCGCTTGCTTGACCGACAGGTCATTGGGTTGTCCGGTCAATCCACAGGATTTGACAATGCCTCGGCCCTGACGGCACCGAGAAGTCGAAGAGCTACCCCGACGGACAGAAACGACTCGCCGAGAAGTGGCTCAAGAAGACGGAAGCCGACATGGACAGCGGCTCCTACGTGGACCCAGCCGCCGGCCGAACGACGTTCGGGCAGTACGCCGAGAAGTGGCTGAGTACCCAGACCACCAGCCTGACGACTCGCGAGACGGTCACCTCTGCGGTTCGCGGTCACGCGATCCCCTACATCGGAACGCGCCCCCTCGGTTCTTTCAAGCCCGAACACATCCGGGACTGGCTCAGTGAGTTGGAACAAGCCGTACCGGCGTCGTCGTACCGACGGGTGATCTACAACAACGTGTCGACGATCCTCAATGCGGCCGTCGACGACGGTCACCTGTCGAAGAACCCGTGCCGCGCGCAGTCCGTACGCCCTCCTGCGGCGGGAACCGGCCGGGTGGTGCCGTGGACGGCTGAACGCGTCTTTGGCATGCGGGAAGCACTGCCGGAGCGCTTCCGTGCGGCCGTCGACCTCGCGGCGGGATGCGGCCTCCGGCAAGGGGAGATCTTCGGGCTACCCGTAGACGAAATCGACTTCGATTCCGGGTGGCTACACATCGTGAACCAGGTCAAGGTGACGGCCGGGGGCCTGGTGTTCGGTCCGCCGAAGCGGGACAAGCTCCGTGATGTTCCCCTGCCTGATCGAGTGGCGGAAGTCCTGAAGAACCACATGAAGGCGTTTCCGCCGGTCTCGGTCACCCTGCCGTGGCTTCGGAAGGACGGCCGCCAAGTGACGCGGCAACTGCTGTTCACCCGCCTCGATGGTCTCGGCGCGATACGGCGAACCGACTTCAACGACCGCGCCTGGAAGCCCGCTCTTGTAGCGGCCGGGGTGATACAGAAGCCGAAGCCGGGTGAGCGACACCAAGCCGCTCGCGAACACGGCATGCACGCCCTCAGGCACTTCTACGCCTCGGTACTGCTGGACGCCGGCGAGAACGTCAAGGCACTGAGCAACTACCTCGGTCACAACGACCCTGGCTTCACGCTCCGGGTCTACACGCACCTCATGCCGAGCAGCGACGCGCGGGCCCGGAACGCCGTGGACAGCCTGTACGACGGCACCGATCCTGCGTCGGACGGCCCAGAGACGGCCCAGAAGGGATGAGACGCCGTGGGGCCGACGGTCCGTGACCGTCGGCCCCACGCGCCAATACAGCAGGAAACCCGCTCTGATCTGCCCTTACAGCACCGGCAGGTTCTTCCGCAGCTCGAACGCGGTCACCTCGCTGCGGTACTCCTCCCACTCCTGGCGCTTGTTGCGCAGGAAGAAGTCGAAGACGTGTTCGCCGAGGGTCTCGGCGACCAGTTCGCTGCGCTCCATCAGGGTGAGCGCCTCGCCGAGGTTCTGCGGGAGCGGCTCGATGCCCATCGCGCGGCGCTCCGCGTCCGAGAGGGCCCAGACGTCGTCGTCGGCGCCCGGCGGGAGCTCGTAGCCCTCCTCGATGCCCTTGAGGCCGGCGGCCAGCAGGACGGCGTACGCCAGGTACGGGTTCGCGCCCGAGTCCAGGGAACGGACCTCCACGCGCGCGGAGCCCGTCTTGCCGGGCTTGTACATCGGGACGCGGACAAGGGCCGAGCGGTTGTTGTGGCCCCAGCAGATGTACGAGGGGGCCTCGCCGCCGGCGCCCGCGGTGCGCTCCGAGCCGCCCCAGATGCGCTTGTACGAGTTGACCCACTGGTTGGTGACCGCCGCGATCTCCGCCGCGTGCTTCAGCAGGCCCGCGATGAACGAGCGGCCGACCTTGGAGAGCTGGTACTCCGAGCCCGACTCGTAGAACGCGTTGCGGTCGCCCTCGAAGAGGGAGAGGTGGGTGTGCATGCCGCTGCCGGGGTGCTCGGAGAACGGCTTCGGCATGAACGTGGCGTTGACGCCCTGTTCCAGTGCCACCTGCTTCATGACCAGGCGGAACGTCATGATGTTGTCGGCCGTGGAGAGCGCGTCCGCGTACCGCAGGTCGATCTCCTGCTGGCCGGGGGCGCCCTCGTGGTGGGAGAACTCGACCGAGATGCCCATGGACTCCAGCATGGTGATCGCCTGGCGGCGGAAGTCCTGGCCGACGTGGGTCGGGGTGTGGTCGAAGTAGCCGGAGTTGTCGGCCGGGGTCGGGCGGGTGCCGTCCAGCGGCTTGTCCTTCAGGAGGAAGAACTCGATCTCCGGGTGCGTGTAGAACGTGAAGCCCAGGTCGGAGCCGCGGGTGAGGGCCCGCTTGAGGACGTAGCGCGGGTCCGCGAAGGACGGCGAGCCGTCCGGCATGAGGATGTCGCAGAACATCCGGGCGGTACCGGGGGCCTCCGCCCGCCACGGGAGGATCTGGAACGTCGACGGGTCCGGCTTGGCGATCATGTCGGACTCGTATACGCGAGCGAATCCCTCGATCGCGGAGCCGTCGAACCCGATGCCCTCGTCGAAGGCCTGCTCGAGCTCGGCCGGGGCCACGGCCACGGACTTGAGGAAGCCCAGGACGTCCGTGAACCACAGCCGGACGAACCGGATGTCACGCTCCTCCAACGTCCGGAGCACGAACTCCTGCTGCTTGTCCATCTTCCGCTTCCCCATCCTTGCTGGTCAGGCCGCCTGTCTCCCGCACCACGGAAGGCGGTCGGGCACCTGAGCATCCCACCACAACAGCATTTCATGCGCATTGCGCACCTTGATCGTCCAGCCGACCCCGGAGTGAACGCCTCGCGTAGGGCAGGTGCACCGCTCTGTCTCTCATCTTGCCTGTTCGCGGCGACATCCGTAATGGGTGATCCCCGACGGGAACCGTTGCGGGCGGTCACGGATTACGATCGGTGGCCACCGATTACGATCAGGGACCGAGCAACCGATCGACCGCCCGGCCAACCGACCGCCCCTTTCCCCAGAAGGACCGATCCCATGGGTTCCGCCAAGAAGAGCGCCAAAGACGCCAAAGACAGCGGCAGCGCGGCGCGCAAGGCGCGCATAGAGGAGATGCGGCGCGCCGAGCGCTCGCGTGAGCGCCGGAACCGGATCCTCACGATCGGCGTGAGCGTTGTCATAGTGGCCGGCCTGGTCGTCGGTGTGACGGTCCTCGTGAAGAAGCAGTCCGACGGCAGCGACACCGCGGCGACCGACTCCAAGGGTGCGGGCAAGTTCGTCACCGGCGCGGACGGCGTGAAGACCTGGGACAAGAAGCTCACCCAGAACCATGTCACCAAGACCGTGAACTACCCGATGGAGCCCCCGGTCGGCGGTGACCACAACCAGGTCTGGATGAACTGCAACGGCGATGTCTACGCCAAGGCGATCAACAACATGAACGCCGTGCACTCGCTGGAGCACGGGGCCGTGTGGGTGACGTACAACAGCAAGGCGTCGAAGACCGACATCGACGCGCTCGCGGCGAAGGTGAAGAAGACGCCGTACACGCTGATGAGCCCGGACGACAAGCAGGCGGACCCGATCATGCTGTCCGCGTGGGGCAAGCAGCGCACGGTGACCAGCGCCAAGGACCCGAACGTGGACAAGTTCTTCGAGGAGTTCGTCCAGGGCAAGCAGACCCCCGAGCCGGGCGCCGCCTGTACGAACGGGCTGTCCCAGTGAGCCGGTCGGCCTGGATCGCCGGTGCCGCCGCGACGGCGCTCGTCGCGGCCGGCGCGATCACCTACGCGGTCGCCGACGGTGACGACTCCGGGATGAAGGCACCCGCCGCGGACTCGGCGGACGCGGGCTTCGCCCGTGACATGGCCGTCCACCACCAGCAGGCCGTCGAGATGTCCTACGTCGTGCGCGACCGGACGACGAACGAGGAAATCCGGCGGCTCGCGTACGACATCTCGCAGACGCAGGCCAACCAGCGAGGCATGCTGCTGGGCTGGCTCGACCTGTGGGAGCTGCCGAAGGTGTCCTCGGACGCGCCGATGTCCTGGATGGACATGGCGGGCATGGCCGACGGCAAGGACGGCGCGCTGATGCCGGGCATGGCGACCAACACCGAGATGGCGAAGCTGGGCAGGCTCAGCGGCAGGCAGGCGGAGGTCTTCTATCTCCAGCTGATGACCAAGCACCACCAGGGCGGTGTCCACATGGCCAACGGGTGTGTGGAGCGGTGCGAGGTGGGGGTGGAGAAGCGGCTCGCGCAGGGCATGGTCAACGCGCAGGAGTCGGAGATCTCCCTGATGGCGGGGATGTTGAAGGAGCGCGGCGCCAAGGCCCTTTCCTAGGCCTTTCCCACGGTAGGCGGTCGATCGGAACGATTGGGGCCTTAAACCTCAAATCACCTGCGTATACGTTCTCTTGGGGGCTTCTTGGCACAGCCATTCCCCCTGGATTCCCCTGGCATGAACGGTTCATCGCGAGAGTGGCCAGCGGCGAGTGATCACTCGCCTTGCTCGCGTTGAACCGCATCAGGGGGTTCCATGAGATCCACTCGCGCCGTCAAGCGCGCCGGTGTGAGCCTGGCAGCGACACTGCCTCTGCTCGCCGGCGCGCTGGCGCTCGGCATTCCCGCGGCCCATGCCGCGGACGCCCCGGGCCGGGACACGCTCGCCGGCACCAGGCCCGCGTGGGCCACCGCCAAGGCGGACAAGGGAGCCACGCCCGACGGCTCCAAGGTCACCGCCCGGGTCTATTTCGCCGGGCGGGACGCCAACGGTCTGACCGCGTACGCGAAGGCCGTCTCCGACCCGACGTCGGCTTCGTACGGCAAGTACCTCACCGCCGCGCAGGTCCAGCAGCGCTTCGGGGCCTCCCCGGCCCAGGTCGCCGCCGTCAAGGCGTGGCTGAAGGCGTCGGGCCTCACGGTCACCGGCGTCACGGCGCACTACGTCACGGTGACCGGTGACGTGGCCGCGGCCGAGAAGGCCTTCGGTACACAGCTGCACAACTACGCCAAGGGCAAGAAGACGTACCGGGCGCCCGCCAAGGCCGCCTCCGCGCCGGACAGCCTCAACGGTGCCGTCCTGACCGTCACGGGTCTGGACAACGCGCCGCACAAGGCGACCCACGACGACACGCTGCCGGCGCCGGAGACGGTGTTCCGCAACTCCGGGCCGTTCTCGACGTACTACGGCTCGAACACCGCCTCCACGCTGCCGACGGCGTACGGCGCCCAGATCCCGTACGCCGTCGAGGGCTACACGGGCAAGCAGCTGCGGGCCGCGTACGGCGCGGGCAGCTGGACCGGCAAGAAGGTGCGCGTCGCCATCACCGACGCCTACGCCTCGCCGTACATCGCCGCCGACGCCGCCACCTACGCGGACGCCCACGGCGACGCCACCTACCGGAAGGGCCAGCTCAAGCAGGTCCTGCCGGCGGACTACAGGTACACCGAGGAGTGCTCGGCGGCCGGCTGGTACGGCGAGGAGACCCTCGACGTCGAGGCCGTGCACGCGGTCGCGCCGGCCGCGGACATCACGTACGTCGGCTCCGCGTCCTGCACCGACGACGACCTTCTCGACTCGCTCGGCAAGATCGTCGACAAGCACCTCGCCGACATCGTCTCCAACTCGTGGGGCGACATCGAGGCCAACCAGACGCCGGACCTGGCCGCCGCCTACGACCAGGTGTTCAAGCTCGGCGCGGTCCAGGGCATCGGCTTCTACTTCTCCTCCGGCGACAACGGCGACGAGGTCGTCAACACCGGCCAGAAGCAGGTCGACACCCCGGCCAACTCGGCGTGGGTGACGGCGGTCGGCGGAACCTCGCTGGCGGTCGGCCGGGGCGACAAGTACCAGTGGGAGACCGGCTGGGGCACCGAGAAGGCGTCGCTGTCGGCCGACGGCAAGAGCTGGACGAACTTCCCGGGCGCCTACACCTCGGGCGCGGGCGGCGGCACCAGCGCGACCGTCGCGGAGCCCTTCTACCAGAAGGGCCTCGTGCCGGACTACCTGGCCAAGGCCAACAGCTCGAAGGGCAACCGCGTCGTCCCGGACATCGCGGCCATCGCCGACCCGAACACCGGCTTCAAGGTCGGCCAGACCCAGACCCTGCCCGAGGGCGGCACCGCGTACAGCGAGTACCGCATCGGCGGTACGTCCCTGGCGGCACCGGTGATCGCGGCCGTACAGGCCCTCGCGCAGGAGGCCCGCGGCGGCAAGCCGATCGGCTTCGCCAACCCGGCGATCTACGCGACGTACGCCTCGCACGCGAAGGTCTACCACGACGTGACCGACAACCCCACGGGGTACGGACTCGCCGTGGCACGCCTCGACTTCGCCAACGGCTACGACGCCACGGACGGGATCCTCACCTCCGTCCGCAGCCTCGGCAAGGACAGCTCGCTGCAGGCCGTACGCGGCTACGACGACGTGACCGGCGTGGGTACGCCCGCGAAGGGTTACGTGGAGTCGTACCGCCGCTGAGCCGGCAACGGCGCCGCTGACGCGGCGACATGCCCGAAGCCCGTCCCCGGAGCGTTCACCGTCCGGGGACGGGCGTTTTCCGGGTACCCCGCCCGATCATCAGGAAGATGACGAAACCCGCGACGAACAGGAGCACGCCACCGACCAGGAACGGTAGGGGGGTGTACTCCTCGGTGCACGTCTGCCCGCCCGACGACGAACGGCAGACGTCCCCAGGGCCGCCCCGGTTCAGGTACGCGAGGCAGAAGAGCGGCAGCGCCAGACCCGTGAGGCCTCCGACGACGGCGTTCCGCGGCCCCTTCCGCAGCAGGAGCCCTCCGGCCACGGCGGCGGGGACGAGAAGGACCGGCCCCACCGTCAGGACGGCGGCGAGCCCGGCAGCCACGCACGCCCCCACCGCGAACCAGGCCAGGAACCAGCCCCATCCGCGGCCCGTTCCGCTGCCTTCACTGTCCTCATGTGCCCCGTTGTACGTCATGTCTCCTACTGAAGTCGCCGCCGTGGCGTCCGGGCAATCCACTTCAAGATCCCATTGCCCTACCGTCGGGGAGAGATGACCTCCAGCGCTCCGCCGGGAGCCCGACCTGCACGAAACAACCGGTGGCCGGGATCGGGACCTCAGCCCTGGCGTGGGGCGCCCCACACTCCCCCACCCCCCATCGCGTCGCATTGACGATTAGACTTGGCGGCGTGCCTCAACTACGCCTCGCCCTGAACCAGATCGACTCGCGCGTCGGCGACATCGCCGGAAACGCGGACTCGGTCCTCCGCTGGACCCGGCACTCCGCCGAGCAGGGAGCGCACCTCGTGGCGTTCCCGGAGATGGTGCTGACCGGGTACCCCGTCGAGGACCTCGCCCTGCGCTCCTCCTTCGTGGAGGCGTCCCGCGCGGCCCTGCGCTCCCTCGCCGCGCGCCTCGCCGACGAGGGCCTCGGTGAGCTGCCGGTGGTCCTCGGCTACCTCGACCGGTCCGAGAGCGACCTGCCGAAGTTCGGCCGCCCGGCCGGCTCCCCGCGCAACGCGGGCGCGGTGCTGCACCACGGCGAGGTGATCCTGACCTACGCCAAGCACCACCTCCCCAACTACGGCGTCTTCGACGAGTTCCGCTACTTCGTACCGGGCGACACCATGCCCGTACTGCGCGTGCACGGCGTCGACGTGGCGCTCGCGATCTGTGAGGACCTCTGGCAGGACGGCGGCCGGGTCCCGGCGGCGCGCTCCGCGAAGGCGGGCCTCCTGCTCTCGATCAACGCCTCCCCGTTCGAGCGCGACAAGGACGACACCCGGCTGGAGCTGGTCCGCAAGCGCGCCCAGGAGGCGGGCTGCACGACCGCCTACCTGGCGATGGTCGGCGGCCAGGACGAGCTGGTCTTCGACGGCGACTCGATCGTCGTCGACCGGGACGGCGAGGTGATCGCGAGGGCCCCGCAGTTCACGGAGGGCTGTGTGGTCCTGGACCTGGACCTGCCCGCTGCCCTGGCCGACGCTCCCACCGGTGTGGTGGACGACGGTCTGCGCATCGACCGCGTGGTGCTGTCCGCGGAGCCGCTGCCGGCGTACGAGCCCGAGCTGGCCGGCGCTTACGCGGAGCGCCTCGACGACGACGAGGAGATGTACTCGGCGCTGGTGGTGGGCCTGCGGGCGTACGTGGCGAAGAACGGCTTCCGGTCGGTGCTGATCGGCCTGTCCGGCGGTATCGACTCGGCGCTGGTCGCGGCGCTCGCGTGCGACGCGGTGGGCGCGGAGAACGTGTACGGCGTGGCGATGCCGTCGAAGTACTCGTCCGACCACTCGATCGGCGACGCGGCGGAACTGGCGAAGCGGACGGGGCTGAACTTCCGTACGGTGCCGATCGCGCCGATGTTCGACGCGTACATGGACTCGCTGGGCCTGACGGGCCTGGCGGAGGAGAACCTCCAGTCGCGGTTGCGGGGCACGATGCTGATGGCGATCTCCAACCAGGAGGGCCACATCGTGCTGGCGCCGGGCAACAAGAGCGAACTGGCGGTGGGTTACTCGACGCTGTACGGCGACTCGGTGGGCGCGTACGGCCCGATCAAGGACGTGTACAAGACGTCGGTCTTCCGGCTCGCCGAGTGGCGCAACCGCGCGGCCGAGGAACGGGGCCAGACTCCGCCGATCCCGGAGAACTCGATCACCAAACCGCCGAGCGCGGAGTTGCGTCCGGGGCAGATCGACACGGATTCCCTGCCCGACTATCCGGTGCTGGACGCGATTCTCGAACTGTACGTGGACCGGGATTCGGGTGCGGACGCGATTGTCGCGGCCGGGTACGACGCGGAACTGGTGACCCGGGTCCTGCGGATGGTGGACACGGCCGAGTACAAACGGCGGCAGTACCCGCCGGGGACGAAGATCTCGGCGAAGGGCTTCGGGAAGGACCGGCGGCTGCCCATCACGAATGGGTGGCGGGAGTCGGTCTGAGGGACGGGGCGGGGTGGGCGGGGGCGGATCCCCGCCCACCCCGCCCTCACGACCGGCGACGTTACCGGTTCGGAATTTCGAGCAATTCAATTCGGTTCGGTATTTCGATCGCGCAGCGTTCGGCATTTCGATCGAATTCCAGTGAGGCGCTTCTCTGCCCGGGAATTTGACGACCTTTTGGCTGACGCTTGACGAATTGTTAGCGCTCGCATGCGACTCATGCCGGAAATATTGACGCAACTTCACACCGGAGACATACTGGCGGCCACCTGACCTCCAGGTACAGCCACCGGTCTTCCGAAGTCCCGTACAACGAACTTCCCCAACCTTCGCCGGCCTCCTCCTGAGCGCAGAAAATGTTAGCGCTCACAGAACGCACTCGCGACGAAGTTTCCGCTGCGCCAAACCCCGATCCAGTGAGCGGCACCTCGGGTATTCGTCATGCCCAAAAGGAACGGAGATCAACGATGATTTCTCTTTCACGTCGTCAACGCCTCAGAGGGATACTTCTCTCGGTCGGCGCGACCATCGCGGTGGTCGCCGGCCTCCTGGTCGGCGCCGCCGGCCCGTCGCAGGCCGCCACCTCGCTCCCGTGCGACATCTACGCCGCGGCCGGCACGCCCTGCGTCGCCGCGCACAGCACCACACGCGCGCTCTACGCCGCCTACAGCGGCGCCCTCTACCAGGTGAAGCGCGCCTCGGACGCCACGACGACCAACATCGGCACCCTCACCGCGGGCGGCTACGCCAACGCCGCGGCGCAGGACTCCTTCTGTTCCGGCACGACGTGCGTCATCACGGAGATCTACGACCAGAGCGCCAGGCACAACGACCTCACCGTCGAAGGCCCGGGCGGCAACGGCGGCCAGGACGTCGGCGCCATCGCCAACGCGCTGCCGGTGACGGTCGGCGGGCACGCGGCCTACGGGATCTTCGTGTCGGCCGGCGTCGGCTACCGCGACAACAGCACGACGGGCGTCGCCACCGGGAGCAGCCCCGAGGGTATGTACATGGTCACCAGCGGCCACCACGTGAACAACCGGTGCTGCTTCGACTACGGCAACGCCGAGACGTCCGGCAACGACACCGGCAACGGCCACATGGACGCGCTCAACTTCGGTACGGAGTGCTGGTTCTCGTGCTCGGGTGCCGGATCGGGCCCCTGGGTCGAGGCGGACCTGGAGAACGGGCTCTTCTTCGGAGCGAACGGCTCCTACCCGAGCAACACCGGCAACAGCAGCGAGTTCGTCACGGCCCTGCTCAAGAACAACGGCACGACGACCTACGCCCTCAAGGGCGGCAACGCGCAATCAGGGTCGTTGACCACCTGGTACGACGGAGCCCTGCCCAACCTGGGCGGATACACCCCGATGCAGAAGGAGGGCGCGATCGTCCTCGGCACCGGCGGTGACAACAGCAACGGCTCCGACGGCTCCTTCTTCGAGGGCGTCATGACCGCCGGCTACCCGACCGACGCCGCCGACAACGCCGTACAGGCCAACATCACCTCCGTCGGCTACACCACACCGACCGCCGCCTTCCCCGTCGCCGGCACCGCCTACCGGCTGACCAACACCAACTCGGGCAAGGTCCTGGACGCGGTGAACTGCGGTACCGGCAACGGCACCTCGATCGACCTCTGGGCGTCGCTCGGCAACACCTGCCAGCAGTGGAAGTTCGCCAGTGCGGGCAACGGCCACTACACCATCACCAACGTCAACAGCGGCACGGTCCTGGACGACAAGAACTGCGGCCAGAGCAACGGCACCGCCGTCCAGCTGTGGGCGTCGCTCGGCAACCAGTGCCAGCAGTGGGACGTCACCCACGTGGGCAGCCACTACACGATCAGCAACGTCTACACCGGCATGACACTGGACGTCACGAACTGCGGAACAGCCAACGGCACCGTGGTCCGCCAGTGGCAGCAACTCGACAACACCTGCCAGCAGTGGGACATCGCCCCCTAGCCGACACCCCCACCCCCGCCCCGAGGGCCTGCCGGACGGAACCACTTCCGGCAGGCTTCCGGCCTTCGGCAGGCTTTCGCCTTTCGGCAGACTTCCGGCCTTCGGCAGGCCCGGCCTCGGAGTCACCGGACGCCGCCTGTCCTCTTGCGCCGGTTGGAGTGCGCAGCGTGCCCCGCGAGCTCACAGGCCGACGCGTACGCCGGACCTACAGCGTTGGCGGTCCCGGCCTCGGCTCGGGCTTGAGCTGGGGCCCAGGCTCGGGCTCAGGCTCGGGTTGAGGCTCGGGCGCCGGCGCTGCGTCCGGTCGCGTCTCCGGACCGGACTCGGGCTCCGAGAGGCCCGCAGCGGGATTGCGCACGTTCCTCCTGCGCCTGAAGCGCGGCCTGAGACCGGCCGCCTCTTCGGCACTACGCCGGCAGGTACGGCAGAAACTGGTCCCCCGGATCAGGACGATTTCGCGGATCTCGATGCTGCAGTTGCAGTGGTCCTCACTCTGCGGCGACTGCTCGGCCATAGGGAACTCGGTCATAGGGAAGGTGTGCCCGAACCAGCCGCTCATCACTCGGCCAACGCGCGCGATCGTTTCCCCGTTTGTCGCGCGTCACGCGGGATGAGGGCGACGGGAAACGGTCCCGATGATCAACGCCCGCAGCCGCTCACTACACTCCGACAATGAACAACATACGGTGCACCCAATGCGGTGCGGTGGGGCTGGAGCCGGGCTTCGTCGAGGACTCCGGACAAGGCGCTCGCGGGTTCGCACGGTGGATCGCGGGCCCCCTTCAGCGAGGCCCGCTCGGCGGCGCCAAGAGGATGGGCCGACCGCACTGGCAGATCGACGCCTACCGCTGCCCCACCTGCGCACACCTGGAACTGTTCGCCGCCCAGCGGGACTAGCCGCGTGGCCGGGCGGCGTGCACGTCGTGGTCACCGCGGTCCGCCCGAGGGCGGGCCGTCAGCGGACGACGTCGAAGACGTTCTTCTGAAGGCCGTTGGCGTACACCTCGGACTCGACGAGCCTCAGCTTCTGGGTGTCCTTGTCCGTGCCGCTGAACAGCCGCTTGCCCGCGCCGAGCAGCAGCGGGAAGACCAGCAGGTGGTAGCGGTCGATGAGGCCGGCGTCGGAGAGGTCGCGGGTGAGGGTGGCGCTGCCGTGGATGATGATCGGGCCGCCCTCGGTCTCCTTCAGTGCGGCGACGTCGTCGAGCGAGCGCAGGATCGTGGTCTCGCCCCAGTTCGACACCAGGGCGTCCTCGGTGAGGGTGGTGGAGACGACGTACTTGGGCATCACCTTGTAGTCGGCGAAGTCCGCCATGTCGGGCCAGACCGGGCTGAACGACTCGTAGCTGGTCCGGCCCAGCAGCATCGCGGCGGCCTCCTTCTGTTCCCGGCCCTTGATCTCGAAGGCCTCCGGGAGGAACTCGATGTCCTTGAAGGTCCACCCGGCGTTCCGGTAGCCGGGCTCGCCGCCCGGGGCCTCCACGACTCCGTCGAGCGAGACGAAAGCGGTGCTGACAAGGGTGCGCATCTCGGGTCTCCTGCGTGCGTCTCGTGGCTGGTACTGGTTTCCGGCCTGTTCACCATGACTGACTCCGGGCCGCGGCGAAACTCATCGGCCATCAGCGGCGTTCACCCCGCCACCCGGGCCCGCAGAACCCTAAAACTGTGCGGACTGCTGTCCCACGCGGTCGATACCCTCACCGCATGACTGCCGACGAGCGAATCGAGCAAGCCCAACTCCTCTACGAACGTGCCGTGTTCGGCGGTGACAGCAGTGTGCTGGAGTCCGCCGACCGGAACCTCGACGGGGTCGAGGCGGACCTCGCGCTGACCCGGGGCAAGGTGATCCACGCGCGCTTCCTGGAGGAGCGGGTCGAGGATGCGCGGGAGCTGGAGCTGTTCGAGCGTGCGGTGGAGCTGTACGGGCGGCTCGGGGACGTCCGGGGCGAGGGGGAGGCGGTGTTCTGGGTCGGCGTCTTCCACCAGGTGGTCCGTGACGACTCCGAGGCCGCCGTGCCCGCCTTCGAGCGTGCCCTCGGCCTCGCGACCCGGGCCGGAGACCGGCTGACGACCTCCTACGCCCTGCGTCACCTCGGCTTCGCCGACCACATGGCCGGCCGCTTGGACGAGGCCCGTGCGCGCTTCGAGGAGTCCACCCGCCTCCGCCGGGAGCTGGGATTCCTCCCGGGGGTGGCGGCGAACCTCGTCGGGCTGGCGTACGTGGCCGCCCAGCAGGAGCGGCGGGACGACGCGGCGGCGCTGCTCAAGGAAGCCGCGGAGCTGGCCGAGAGCACCGACTCGCAGGGCGTGCTGCGCTGGGTGACGGGAGCCAGTGAAGAGCTCAAGCTGCCGTAGGCGGGGAGGGGCCGAGTCGAGAGCCCGGGAAACGGGCCGTAAACGGGCGGGAGGGTGGGAGGGAGATCGACCCCTCAGTGGTGCACCTTCTCCGCCCGCACAGGCACGTGCGACGCCACCACACGCTCCCGCCCGGCCGACGGAGTCACCGCGCGGCGGTCCACCATGTACGAGATCCCCGCGACGCCCAGACCCAGCAGGGCCAAGGCCGCGCCGACCAGCGCCGGGGACGTCACCCCGAAGCCCGCCGCCAGGGCGAGGCCGCCGATCCACGCTCCCCCGGCGTTCGCCAGGTTGAAGGCCGCCTGGTTGGCGGAGGAAGCCAGGGACGGGGCCGTCGACGCCCTCTCCATCACCATCAGGTTGAGCGGTGAGCCCGTGACGAACGCCGCCACGCCGAGCAGTACGACCGCCAGGGCCGCGCTCCACGCCGTACTCATCAGCAGCGGGAACGCGCCCAGGACCGCGATCAGTGACACCAGGCCGCCGAAGAGCGTGCCCCGCATCGAGTGGTCCGCGAGCCGGCCGCCCACCAGGTTGCCGATCGTCGCGCCGACGCCGAACAGCGCCAGCAGCAGGGTCACGCTGGAGTCGGCGTATCCGGCGGAGTCCGTGAGCATCGGGGTGATGTAGCTGTACGCCGAGAACAGGGCGCCGAAGCCCGCCACCGTCGTGCCGAGGGCCAGCCAGACCGGCAGCGACCGGAGTGCGGCCAGTTCGCCGCGCAGGCCCGCCGCCGGTGCTCCCACCCGGTCGTGCGGGATCAGCAGCGCCAGCGCCGCTATCGCCGCCACGCCGATCACGCTCACGCCGAGGAAGGTCGCCCGCCAGCCGAGCTGCTGGCCCATGGCCGTGGCCACCGGGACGCCGACCACGTTCGCGACCGTCAGACCCAGGAACATCAGGGAGACCGAGCGGGCCTTGCGCTCCGGGGCCACCATGCTCGTGGCCACCACCGCGCCCACGCCGAAGAAGGCACCGTGCGGCAGCCCGCTCAGGAAGCGGGCGGCGAGGAGGTAGTCGTAGTCCGGCGCGAACGCGGAGAGCGCGTTGCCCGCGATGAACAGGCCCATCAGGCCCATCAGGACCTTGCGGCGCGACACCCGGGCCGTGACCGCCGCGAGCAGCGGGGCACCGATGACGACGCCGAGCGCGTACGCCGACACCAGATGCCCGGCGGACGGGATCGAGACGGCCAGGTCGTCGGCGACGTCGGGCAGCAGGCCCATCATCACGAACTCGGTCGTGCCGATGCCGAAGGCACCCACGGCGAGGGCCAGCAGGGCCAGGGGTGTGGTCCTGCGGGCGGACGCAGTGGGTACCTTCGGGAGCTTGGTCGGCGGCGTGGTCGGCGTGGGCCGGGACATCAGAGCGCGGGGCCTTTCGAAGGGTGCGGCGGGCGTACTTCCGTACAGTTTAAGTTCAAGTACGGAACAAAGCCTGCCAGGCCCAGTATTCCCCCGGCGTTCCGCCGGGTTACGAGCCGGTTGCCGATGCCGGAATCTTGACCCGCGCCGCGATCGGCAGATGGTCGCTCGCCGTGCGCGGCAGCGACCAGGAGCTGACCGGCTCCACGCCCTGCACCATGATCTGGTCGATCCGCGCCAGCGGGAACGACGCCGGCCAGCTGAACCCGAACCCGCTGCCCGACGCGCCCTGCGTGGAGCGCATCTGGGCGGTGACCGCGTTGAGCGCGCGGTCGTTCATCGTGCCGTTGAGGTCGCCGAGCAGGATCTTGCGCGTCAGCGTCTCGTCGGAGAGCGCCTCGCCCAGCGCGTTCGCGCTCTTGTCGCGCTGGCGGGCCGTGAACCCGGCCTCCAGCTTCACGCGGACCGACGGGAGGTGGGCGACGTACACCGCGACCGGTCCCTCCGGTGTCGCGACGGTGGCGCGCATCGCGCGGGTCCAGCCCAGCTTGATGTCCACCGGGCGGGAGGCGCTGAGCGGGTACTTGCTCCACAGGCCGACCGTGCCCTGCACCGAGTGGTACTTGTACGTCGACGCGAGGGCCTTCTCGTACGTCGGGACCGCCGTGGTCGTCAGCTCCTCCAGGGCGAGGAGGTCGGCGCCGGAGCCCGCCACCTCGCGGGCGGTGCCGGACGGGTCCGGGTTCTCGGCGTTGACGTTGTGGGTGGCCACCGTCAGGTTGCCGCCGGTGCCGGCGTTGCTGCCGAGCAGCCCGCCGAAGAGGTTGAACCAGACCGCCGTGGGCAGCACGACCGCGATCAGCGCGGTCGCGGAGCGCCGGATGAGCGCGACGACGAGCAGCAGCGGTACGGAGATGATGCCGAACCACGGCAGGAACGTCTCGCTGAGGCTGCCGAGGTTGCCGATCCGGTTGGGGATCTGCGCGTGCAGCACCATCACCAGGGCGAGCAGGATCGCCAGCGCCGCAGTGATCAGACCCCGGCGCCAGATTCTCGGATCGTCCCGCCAGCCGGCCGTCAGACGGCTCATCAGGCGCCGAAGCCGGGGTCCCCGGCGCTCGGGTCCCGAGCCTCCGTTGTCCGTCTCCGTCATGTACGCCTGCTGGGCCATACCGTCGCCTCACAACCTGCCGTGCATACCGTCCGTCCCCCGCGTCTAAGACCCTAGGGGATGATCGGTTCCGATCTCGCCGTCCCATGACGGCCGTACGGGGACGATGACGAACAAGTCGGCACGACCAGTTCCGGTTGCCCCCCGCAGACGGTCCTCTGTGACGAAACACGCACAGTCGGGCGTCTCCCGGCCCGACAGGCGTACGAATTCCCGATTACGGGGCGGCCGGCCGCAGACCTTCCAGCAATGTGTCGACGATCTGCTCGGCAAGACCCTCGGGCAGGTCCCCTTCGGGGCGCAGCACGGCGCGCAGGAGCATGGGCCCGAGGAAGAGGTCGTACATCATCGAGGCATCGATGTCGGAACGCACTTCGCCGTTCCGCTGGCCGCGGCGCAGGACCTCGGCACCGAGCAGACGGCGGGGTTCGACGACGGTGGCGTGGTACGCGGCCCACAGTTTGGGGCTGCTCTTCACCTGGGCCTGGACGTTGTGCAGGAATGCCGAGGACCGGTTGGCCAGTCCGCGCCGGCGCAGTACCTCCAGCAGCACGACCAGGTCGTCGCGCACCGACGTGCCGGGCAGTTCCGGGTCGACCGGTTCCATGACGCGCATGACGTCGACGAAGAGTTCCTCCTTGCCCGGCCAGCGGCGGTAGATGGTGGCCTTGCCGACACCGGCGGTACGGGCCACCCGCTCGATGGAGATGTCCGCGAGCGGCACGCCGTCCTCCAGGAGCTGCATCACGCCCTCGATGATGGAGCGCTCCACGGCTTCGCTCCGGGGGCGGCCACGGGTGCCGCTCCGACCGCCCAGGCCGTCCGCGAGGTTCACGCGACCTGCTCCTTTCCTCGTCCTGTGTCCTGTGTCCTGAGCCCTGAGGCCTGAGTTCGCGCGGCCCCGAAACCTGTGTCCTGCGTCGATCCTCCCCCGCCGCTCAGTGACCCGCGGATGCCAACTGCGGCTTCTCCTCGCCCTCTTGGGGTGTTGCCCGGCGGCCCGGCAGGCACAGGGCGACGACCAGGGCGCCCAGGACGGCGACGCCCGCGCCGCACAGCGCGGTGAGGTGCATCGCGTGCAGGAACGCGTCGTTGGCGGGAGCGACCAGGGCGTCGCCGCGGGGGCCGAGCTTGGCGGCGACACCGAGGGTGGCCTCGATGGACTCGCCCGCGGTGTGCCGTACGTCGGCGGGCAGCGCGCCGAGCTTGTCCTCGATGCCGTTGCGGTAGGCCGCGGAGAGGACGGAGCCGAGCACGGCGATGCCCAGCGCGCCACCGACCTGGCGGAAGGTGTTGCTGAGCGCGGAGGCGGAGCCGGCCTTCTCCCGGGGCAGGGCCTGCATGATGACGACGCTGGTCGGCGTCATGATGTGCGCCATGGCGGTGCCCATGAGGAAGAAGACGACTTCCAGCACCCAGATCGGGGTGTCGGTCTCGAACGTGGCGAAGGCGGCCAGGGTCGCGGCGATCAGGAGCATCGCGGCGGTGGTCGTGGCCCGGTTGCCGAAGCGGTCGACGGCCAGCCGGGCGCGCGGCGCGAAGATCAGCTGGGCGATGGCCAGCGGCAGCATCAGCAGCCCGGTCTGGAGGGGCGAGTAGCCGCGCACGCTCTGGGTGTAGAAGACCGAGAAGAAGGTCACGCCCATCAGCGCGAAGAAGACGAGCGCGATGACGGACATCGCCGCCGAGAAGGTCTTGTTGCGGAAGTACGTCACATCGATGGACGGGTGGTCGCTGCGCTTCTCGAACAGCACGAAGCCGACGAGTACGGCGAGACCGGCGCCGATGGTCGCCAGCACCTGCGGGTCGGTGAAGTCGGCGAGCTGGCCGCCCTTGATGATGCCGTAGACGAGCAGCACGAGGCCGACGACGGACAGCACGACCCCGACGGGGTCGACGCGGCCGGGCTTCGGGTCGCGGGAGTCGGGCACCAGGACCGTCATGAGGACGAGGGCGATGACCACGATCGGCACGTTGATGAGGAAGACGGAACCCCACCAGAAGTGGTCGAGGAGGACGCCTCCGGTGATCGGCCCGATGGCGATGGCGAGCCCGACACCGCCGGCCCAGATGCCGATGGCCTTGGGCTGCTCCTCGCGCTCGAAGACGTTCATGAGGACGGCGAGGGTGGCGGGCATCACGAAGGCGGCGCCGAGGCCCATCACGGCCCGGAAGACGATGAGTTCGGTGGGCGAGCCGGCGAAGGCGGCGAAGGCGGAGCCCAGGCCGAACACGGCGAGACCGCCGAGCAGCACCTTCTTGCGGCCGAGGCGGTCGCCGAGGATCCCGGCGGTGAACAGCAGTCCGGCGAAGACGAGGGTGTAGGCGTTGATCGCCCACTCCAGCTCGCTCTGCGTGGCGCCCAGGCCGATCGGGGCGGGGGTGGAGATGGTCTTGATGGCGACGTTGAGGATGGAGTTGTCGAGCACCACGATCAGCAGGCTGAGCATGAGCACGCCGAGAATCACCCAGCGTCGCCGGTGCACGGCCTCCGGGATCCGGGGGCCGAGGGTGGATGGACCGGCGGGAGTAGTCATGACGGCAAGCCTACGACCATTCCGATACGATACCGTCTCGTATTTTAATTCTTTACCGAGACCTTACGCAGGCCGCCCTTCGCTCCCCCTTCGCTCCCCTTCGTTGCCCCTTCCCTCCTCCTTCGCTCCGCCTTGGTCGCTCCCTGGCTGCCCCTCGGCCTCGCGCCGCCTCGCGCGCGAGACGTTCAGCACACAGACCGCCCGCCGAGGGCGACCACTAGCCGTTCCCGGATGCGAGGTGCCACCATGGGTGGCGATCCGGGGACGCCGTCAGGGCGCCTCGAGATGATTGAAGGAGCCGTTGCCATGACGCAGCTTCAGCCTGCCCACCAGGCCCCCGCCGGCAGCACCCACGCGACGAACGCGCTGTACGGGGGCAAGGGCACACGCCGCATCACGGTCCGGGACATCACCGCCGCCAAGGAACGCGGCGAGAAGTGGCCCATGCTCACCGCGTACGACGCGATGACCGCGTCCGTATTCGACGAGGCCGGTATCCCGGTCATGCTGGTCGGCGACTCGGCGGGCAACTGTCACCTGGGGTACGAGTCGACGGTGCCCGTGACCCTCGACGAGATGACCATGCTGTCGGCGGCGGTCGTCCGGGGTACCAGCCGGGCGCTGATCGTCGGCGACCTGCCCTTCGGCTCCTACCAGGAAGGCCCGGTGCAGGCGCTGCGCTCGGCGACCCGGCTGGTGAAGGACGCCGGGGTCGGTGCCGTCAAGCTGGAGGGCGGCGAGCGCTCGCACCGCCAGATCGAGCTGCTGGTCGAGTCCGGCATCCCGGTGATGGCCCACATCGGCCTGACCCCGCAGTCGGTGAACTCCATGGGCTACCGCGTCCAGGGGCGCGGCGAGGAGGCCGCCCAGCAGTTGCTGCGGGACGCGAAGGCCGTGCAGGACGCGGGCGCGTTCGCGGTGGTCCTGGAGCTGGTCCCGGCGGAGCTGGCCGCGGAGGTGACGCGGACGCTGCACATCCCCACGGTCGGGATCGGGGCGGGGGCGGAGACGGACGCGCAGGTGCTGGTGTGGACGGACATGCTGGGGCTGACCGGCGGGCGGATGCCGAAGTTCGTCAAGCAGTACGCGAATCTGCGTGAGGTCATGGGGAACGCGGCGAAGGCGTTCGCGGAGGACGTGACCGGCGGGACGTTCCCGTCGGAGGAGCACTCCGTGCACTGACCGATCGCCGCACACCCGCTGCACGTCCACTGACCGACCGCTGACCGACCACTGACCGACCACTGGGTTCCCCGGAGCCCACAGGGCCCGCCGGGCCCTACAGAGCCACTGCGGCACGAGAGCAGCCCGCCGACTTCCCCCATCGGCGGGCTGCGGCTTTTGTTCGCCGCCCCGCCCCTGCCCCCGCCGACCGCTCAGTCGTCGGTCGCGTCGGAACTGGTCACGGCATCGCCGCTGGACGGTACGGACGACGCGGAACCGCCGGTGCCGGAACTCGGGTCGGCGGTGGGACTGTAGCCGGGCACGGGATCAGAACTGGTCTCCGGTGCCTCGCTCGTCTCCGGCGCGGACGAGCCCTCCGGCTGCGGTGTCGTACCGCTGGACGTGCCCGGGGTGGGTGTCGGGCTCCCGGCGGGAGCGGGGGTACCGGCCGTGCCACCGCCCACCGAGGTTCCCCTGCCCGGCTCGCCCTTGACCACGGCCGCCACCGGCTTGCCCGCGATCAGCTCCACCGAGGTCAACGTGATCATCGCCAGGGCGAACACCAGGCCCGTGGCCAGGGCGTACTTCTTCCAGCCGATGGAGCCGCGGAGGGAGCCCCCGCGGTAGGTGGTGACCGACTCGCCCTCGGAGGGCGCGGAGGCCGCGGTCGCCCCTCCGGTCCGGCCGCCCGGGACGTCGGGCCAGGAGGGCGGCGTCGCGCGGGCAGCCGTGCCGCTTCCCGGTGGCCCGAAGGCCGCCCGGGCGTCCGCGCGGGCCTCCGCCCGCTCCTCCAGCGACGTCCGCGACACCCCTACCGGCGGTATCCCCACCGACGGCACCCGGCTACGGATCCCCTCGCCCGTCCGCCGGAAGGCGTGCGAGAAGACCGCCGCGCCGGTGGTCGCGCTGGCGCTGACCACGGCGGCGCCGATGATCGTCCCGGTCACCCCCAGCAGGGACGCGAGGACCGCGCCCACCACGGTCGCGAGAGCACTCGCCACCACCTGCACCACGGTCAGGTCGAGCACCTTGCGCTTGGGCGCCCGCTCTTCTTCCTCTCCCCCTGCTTCCCCTGCTCCCCTTGCCGCCCCTGCCGCTCCTCCTGTTTCTCCTTCTTCCCGCTCTTCTCTGCGACTCTCCATCGATCTCCCTCGGCAGTTCTGGAGCCGGACGCCGGCACGCGAGCGGCACATCACCGGAACGCGAGGCTCCTCCAGCCATGCGGACGGCACTTCGGACGCCTGCCCAGTCGGCGGTGTTTCATCTGCGCACGGCGGAGTTGCCCGACGGGGCCGCCCGTGGGAAGCGGAAAGGTGGTCCGGAGTCGGCCTGTAGGCGGTCTGTAGGCGGTCTGTCGGTAGGGGGTGACAGGTTCGGTTCATGACGCGAATCGACAACCACCCCGCAGGCGGGGCCAAGAGTGCCGTTTCCGTACGGGGGCTGGTCAAGCACTACGGCGAGACCAAGGCGCTGGACGGCGTCGACCTGGACGTCCGGGAAGGCACCGTGCTCGGTGTGCTCGGACCCAACGGCGCCGGCAAGACCACCCTCGTACGCATCCTCTCCACCCTGCTTCAGCCCGACTCGGGGCAGGCGACCGTCGCCGGGTACGACGTCCTGCGCCAGCCCCGGCAGCTGCGGCGGGTGATCGGGCTCACCGGGCAGTACGCCTCCGTGGACGAGAAGCTCCCGGGCTGGGAGAACCTGTACATGATCGGGCGGCTCCTCGACCTGCCCCGCAAGGACGCCCGCGCCCGGGCCGACGAACTGCTGGAGCGGTTCTCGCTCACCGACGCCGCCAAGCGGCCGACGAGCACGTACTCCGGCGGTATGCGGCGGCGACTGGACCTGGCCGCCTCGATGATCGGCCGGCCCCAGGTCCTCTTCCTCGACGAGCCCACCACCGGCCTCGACCCCCGTACCCGCAAAGAGGTCTGGGCCGAGGTCAAGCGGATGGTCGGCGACGGGGTGACCGTGCTGTTGACCACTCAGTACATGGAGGAGGCCGAACACCTCGCCTCCGAGCTGGCCGTCATCGACCGGGGGAAGGTCGTCGCCGGCGGTGCCGTCGACGCGCTGAAGGCGAGGGTCGGCGGGCGTACCCTGCGGATCCGGCCGGCCGATCCCCTGCAACTGCGCCCGCTCGCCCGTGACCTCGACGACCTCGGCATCACAGGTCTCGCCACGACGACCGTGGACACCGGGACCGGCAGTGTGCTGGTGCCGATCCTGAGCGACGAGCAGCTCACCGCCGTGACCGGCGCGGTCGTCGCGCGCGGTATCACGATCGCCTCGATCTCCACCGAACTGCCCAGCCTGGACGAGGTGTTCCTGTCCCTCACCGGTCATCGTGCCGGTGCCCGGCAGGACGACGCCGACTCCCCCGCCGACATCCGAGAGGAGGTCGCCGTATGAGCACCGCGACCGCGACCGTGAACGAGATCCGCGACGACAACGGCGGGACCGGAAAGGACGACATCCAGGCGGACGGCCGGATTCCGCCGCGCGGCCATCTGCGCCACACCGGCGCCCTCGTCCGCCGCAACCTGCTGTGGATCCGGCAGGACCCTGAGTCGATGGCCGACGCGCTGCTGATGCCGATCATCTTCACCCTGCTGTTCGTGTTCGTCTTCGGCGGCTCGATCGGGCAGGCCCTGGGCGGCGGGCAGGACGGTTACGTCCAGTACGTGATCCCCGGCATGATCGCGATGATGAGCATGACGCTGTCCCAGGGCGTCGGCACCGGGTTCTGCCAGGACTTCAACTCCGGTGTCATGGACCGCTTCCGGTCCCTGCCGATCGGGCGCGGCTCGGTGCTGTTCGCGAAGATCTCGGTCGAGCTGGTCCGGATGCTGTTCGCGACCACCGTGCTGATGGTCGTCGCCGTCCTGGTCGGCTTCGACATCAACCACTGGCCCGGACTGTTCGCGGCCGTGGCCCTGGCCACACTGTTCGCCTCGTCGATCATGTGGGTGTTCCTCACCCTGGGCGTGATCATGAAGAGCGCGCAGTCCGTGCAGGCGATGGGCTTCCTGGTGCTGTTCCCGCTCCAGTTCGGTTCGTCGATCTTCGCCCCGACACAGTCGATGCCGGGCTGGCTCCAGGCGTTCACCGACTACAACCCGCTGTCCACGCTCGCGGACGCGGCGCGCGGACTGATGGTGGGCGGCCCGGTCGCGCACGACCTGTGGGTGACCGTCGGCTGGTCGGTGGCCATCACGGCGGTGATGGCACCGGTCGCCATCCACAAGTTCCGCACGAAGAGCTGAAGGAACTGGAAGAACATGAGGAACTCAAGGAACTGAAGGAACTGAAGGAACCGGCAACCTCGGTACGTCTGTGCCGTACGCGCCGGTTGTCAGATGAGGGCGGTCGCCTCCCCCGCGGAGAGTCGGCCGCCCTCCGCGTACGCGGCCTCGTACGCCTCGTCGCCGAGCACGTCACGCACCGCGCGGACGGAGCGGGCGCGGACCTCGCGCTCCACGTGTCCGGAGACATGGCCGGGCGGCAGCAGGGCGTCGGCGGCGCCCAGGCAGCGGGCGGCGTCGTGGGCGCGGGCGGGGTCGAGGCCGACGAGGGCGGCGGCACTGGTGGTCAGCAGCGTGGGGCGCATGTGCGGGGCGATGGCGATGGACAGCTCGTCGTCGGCACGGGTCACCGCCTGTCGCGCCTTGACCAGTGCCTCCTCGTAATGTCCTTCCACGACGTCCAGCCAGGACTCCGCGCCGAGGATGAACGCGTCGAAGACGACGAACGAGGAGGCTCTGAACTCCGCCCGCAGCAAACGGAGTTGCTCGCGCGCCTCGGAGGCCCGGTCGGTGACGCCGAGCCAGGCCGCGAGGAAGAGCCGGGCGGCGGGCATGGCCTCGTTGACCATCCCGTCCGCCTTCTCGATCACCTCGCGCAGCAGCTGTTCGCCCTCTTCGTTCCGGCCCGCCTCCAGGAAGACGTTGCCGAGGCGGGCGGCGAGCACGGTCTTCTGGGAGCGGGCGCCGAGTTGTTCGGCCAGTTCCATCGCGTCCTGGAAGTCGGTGGCGGCGGCGGCGTACTCGGCCTTGCGTTCACGGGCCTCGCCGCGTGCGGAGAGCGCCTCGGCGGCGCCCCAGGCGTCTCCCAGGCGCCGGAAGATCTCCAGCGACTCGTCGGCGTCGCGGGTGGCGTCACCGGCCCAGTCGCTGCGGTTGGCGAGGACGTTGGCGCGCAGTTGCAGACAGGCGGCGAGTTCCCACTCGTAGCCGGGTGCGGCGTCGCGGCAGGTGCGCACGGACTCGCTGACGATGACGCTGAGCCGCTCCATGTCGCGGGTGAGCATGACGGCGTAGAACCAGAGGAGGCCGGGGTGGCGGCAGGTCTGTGGTGTGCCGGGTTCGTAGACCTGGGTGATGGCGCGCAGTTTCTGCCGGGCCTCCGGTGTCTGCCAGGCCTCCAACTCCATGTCCATGGAGGCGAGATGGATGAGGTGGACGCCGCGCCGGGCCTCTTCGAGGAGTTCGCCGTGCCAGGGGGGCGGGGTGTTCGTGCTGCGCTCCCACACGGGCTGGGCCGGGCGGACGGGGAGGGTGAAGGGGTCAGGGCCGAGGTTCATGACCTCGCGGGACCAGTTGCGGCCGGCGAGACGCAGATCGCGCATCTGCCAGTACCAGGAGGCCGACAGGACGAGGCAGATCGCCTCCTGTTCGTCGCCTGCGGTGACGGCGTGGCGGAGGGCGGCGCGGATGTTCTCGCTCTCCCGCTGGAACACGTCCAGCGCGGCCAGTTGGCCGGGGCCGCGCAGCAACGGGTCGGTGGTACGGGCGAGTTCGCGGAAGTATATGAGGTGTGCGCGCTCCGCTTCGGGGCGGACGCCCGCTTCGTCGAGGCGTTCCCCGGCGTACTCGGCGACGGTCTCCAGGAGTCGGTAGCGCATCGCGCCCGCGCCGTTCTCGTCCGAAGGGGCGGCCACGACAAGGGACTTGTCGACGAGCGAGCCGAGCGCTTCGAACGCGACGGGCCCGCACACCGCTTCGGCGGCGGGGAGGTCGCAGCCGCCCGCGAAGACGGACAGCCGTCGCAGGACGTCCCGTTCGTCCGTGTCGAGCAGGTCCCAGGACCAGTCGACGACGGCGCGCAGGGTCTGCTGGCGGGGCAGGACGGTACGGCTGCCGGAGGTGAGCAGCCGGAAACGGTCGTCGAGCCGGTCGGCGATCTGCCGCAGCGACAGCATCCGCAGCCGGGCGGCGGCCAGTTCGATGGCGAGCGGCAGCCCGTCGAGCCGTCGGCAGATCTCGGCGGCGGCCTCCGGATCGTCCTCGACGCGGAACCCGGGCCGGGCGGCTGCCCCGCGGTCGGCGAGCAGCCGTAGCGCGACGGGCTCGGGCAGCGGTTCGACGGGACGCACCAACTCCCCCGGTACGCCAAGGGGTTCACGGCTGGTGGCGAGCACGGTGACTCCCGGGCAGCGTGCCAGCAGCTCCGCGACGAGCTGCGCGGCGGCGTCGACGACGTGCTCGCAGTTGTCGAGGAGGATCAGCATCCGCCGGTTGGCGCAGTGCTCGGTGAGGCGTACGAGGGGGTCGTCGTGGCGTTCGGCGGAGGCTGCGCGCAGTTCCTCGGCGCCGGCTCCGCGCAGCACGGTCTCGCGGGCTCCGACGGCGGTGAGTACGGCTTCGGGTACGGCGTCCGGGTCGACGACGGGAGCGAGTTCGGCCAGCCACACCCCGTCCGGCGCCGCGTCCCGCGACCGGTCCCGCGACCCCTCGCGCGTCCCGCCCCACGTCCGGTCGTCTCCCGTGGTTTCCCGCGTCCCGTCCCGTACGGCTTCGGCGGCCTCCTGCGACAGTCGTGTCTTTCCGGCCCCGCCGGGCCCGAGCAGGGTCACGAGCCGGGCCGTCGCGATGTCCCCCCGGATGGCCTCGATGTCCGCCTCCCGGCCGACGAAGGAGGTGAGGCGGGCGCGCAGGTTGCCCGGGGGCGGCGACGAGGGCGGGGTGCGGGGCGGGCCGGAGGGCACGTCGGGCCGGGGTGAACGGCCGGCCGGGCCGCCCCGCGCGGGAGCCGCGCCCGCAAGGTTCGCGACGGCGCCGCGGGAGGCGGGGGCGGTCGCGCCCCACGCGCCTTCGGGTACTCGGTCAGGATTCAGCAACTCCGTTTGCAGCGACCGAAGTTCAGGCCCGGGGTCCGCGCCGAGCCGGTCCGCCAGCAGTCGGCGTACGTCCTCGTACGCGGCCAGGGCCTGGGCCGGGCGGCCCGCGTCGCGCAGGGCGCGCAGGCGGAGGGCCTGGAGGGGCTCGTCCAGGGGGTGGCTGTCGCACAGGGCGGTGAGTTCGGGCAGTGACTGTTCCGCGGCGCCCAGGGCCAGGGCGGCGGTGAGGCGGGCGCGGCGCGTGTCCAGCCGGCGGGTCTCCCAGCGGGCCGCCTCGGCGGTGCGGTCGGGGAGGTCGGCGAGGGCCGGGCCGTGCCACAGGGCGAGGGCGTCGTCGAGGACGGCGGCGGCCTTGGCGGGGTCGCCGTCGGCGAGCGCGCGCGTGCCCTCGTCGGCGAGCCGTCCGAAACGGTGCAGGTCGACGTCGTCCGGAGCGGCGCACAGCCGGTAGCCGCCCTCGGCCGAGGCGATGGTGTCCGGGCCGAGCGCCCGGCGCAGCCGGCCGACCAGTGCCTGTAGCGCGGCCGTCGCGTCGGCGGGCGCGTCCCCGTTCCACACCTCCTCCACCAGGACGCCCGCGGGCACGGTCCGGCCGGGCCGCAGGGCGAAGACGGTCAGCAGGGCGCGCAGCCGCGCGCCGCCGACCGGGACGAAGGTGCCGTCGGGACGGAGTGCCTGGGTGGTGCCGAGGATGCGGTAGCGCACGGACCCATTCTGTCCGGGGACGGTTCCGTGGCGCGCGTGGGTTTACGCGCGCGTGAACAGGCACGTGGACGGGGACGCGAACAGCCATGTGAACCGGGACGTGAGCCGGAACGTGGACCGGGACATGAACAGGGGGAAGTCCAGGATCGCCGGGAACCTCCAGGAACCTCCGACCCTGGGTGGGGCGTTCTTCACAGAGCACAGGTACCGTCGACCCGCCCGCACCAGCCGCGTACGGAGTTTCCCGCCGAGTCCCCTCAGGAGTCCCGCCCCATGACCACCGCCACCACCCGCAACAGCGACCGGCGGATCAGCCCGGTCTTCGTCGGGATCCTGGCCGTCACGGCGGTCACGGGCTGGGCCACCTGGACGGGGTTCGCCGAGCAGCCCGGTGTCGCCGTGTTCCTGTTCGTGACGTCCGCGTGGATCGTGTCCCTGTGCCTGCACGAGTACGCGCACGCGCGCACCGCGTTGCACGGGGGCGACATCACCGTGGGCGCCAAGGGGTACCTCACCCTCAATCCGCTCAAGTACACGCACGCCCTGCTCAGCATCGTGCTGCCGGTGATCTTCGTGATCATGGGCGGGATCGGGCTGCCGGGCGGTGCCGTCTTCATCGAGCGCAACCGCATCCACGGCCGCTGGAAGCACAGTCTGATCTCGGCCGCCGGTCCGCTGACGAACGTCCTGTTCGCGGTGGTGTGCGCGGCCCCGTTCTTTCTGGACGCGCTGGACGGCGTACCCACCGGGTTCCGGTTCGCGCTCGCCTTCCTGGCGCTGCTGCAGGTCACGGCGGCGATCCTGAACTCCCTGCCGGTGCCCGGTCTCGACGGCTACGGGGTCATCGAGCCCTGGCTGTCGTACAACATCAAGCGGCAGGTGGAGCCGTTCGCGCCGTTCGGTCTGCTCTTCGTGTTCGCGGTGCTGTGGATCCCGTCCGTGAACGGCGCGTTCTTCGACGGGATCGACACGGTGCTGCGCGGTCTGGGGATCAACGAGCTCGACACGTACTGCGGTCAGGAGCTGTACCGCTTCTGGCAGGGGACGAACGAGTTCTGCGGGGTCAGCTGACCGAGCGGGGGCCTGCGGACCGGGGGTCGGCGGACCGGGCGCGCCGGGCGTAGTACCAGCACATGTTGGACGACAGCCCGGCCAGCAGTACCCACACGATCCCCAGCAGGTTGCCCTGGACGAAGGACACGACGGCGGCTGCCACGGCGAGCAGGCAGACGATCAGGGCGTAGCGGGCGAGCCGGGGCATGGGGTGAGCTCCTGTCGGGGGACACTGCCGGAAACCCGTCCAGTGTCCCCCATCCGCTCAGATGTCGGTGACGCGCAGGCCCGCGTGGGCCTTGTAGCGGCGGTTCACGGAGATCAGGTTGGCCACCAGCGACTCGACCTGGTGGGCATTGCGCAGCCGGCCCGCGAAGACCCCGCGCATGCCGGGGATACGGCCCGCGAGGGCCTGCACGATCTCCACGTCCGCGCGCTCCTCGCCGAGGACCATCACGTCCGTGTCGATCTCCTCGATCGCCGGGTCCTGGAGCAGTACGGCCGACAGGTGGTGGAAGGCGGCCGTGACCCGGGAGTCCGGCAGCAGGGCGGCGGCCTGTTCGGCGGCGCTGCCCTCCTCCGGCTTCAGCGCGTACGCGCCCTTCTTGTCGAAGCCGAGCGGGTTGACGCAGTCGACGACGAGCTTGCCGGCCAGTTCCTCGCGCAGGGATTCGAGGGTCTTGCCGTGTCCGTCCCAGGGCACGGCGACGATCACGATGTCGCTGCGGCGCGCGGTCTCGGCGTTGTCGGCGCCCTCGACGCCGTGGCCGAGTTCGTCGGCGGCGGCCTGGGCGCGGTCGGCGGCGCGCGACCCGATGATCACCTTCTGCCCGGCCCTGGCGAGCCGGTAGGCGAGGCCCTTGCCCTGCGGCCCGGTCCCGCCGAGCACGCCGACGACGAGCCCGGAGACGTCGGGAAGGTCCCAGGGGTCCTTCACGGGCGCCTTCGCGGGGGTTCCGGAAGGGCTCTCGGCCGGGGTCTGTGCACTGTCGGTAGAGGTCATGGGCCGACTTTACGTCCGTGGCCGCGTGGCCATGGGGTCAGGTGAGCTGGGTCACGGGGACCCGGCGGAAGGGGATCCTTTCGTACGGGCCGAAGTCGCCGGTCTCGAAGAGGAGCCCGACGGTGTCGGCGTCGACGCGGACGAGGTCGGAGTAGGCGGCGGGCAGGCCGTTCACCGTGTGCGCCGGGCGCCAGGTGGTGCCGCCGTCGGTGGAGACCCGGATGGTCATCAGGGCGCGGGCGGCGGGGTCGGCGGGGCCGGAGAAGAGGAGCAGGTCGGGGTCGCGGAGCTGGAGCACGCTGGCCTGGCAGACGGGGGCGGGCAGGCCGGCCTGCGGGCGGAAGGGTTTGACGAGGGTCTGGCCGCCGTCCGTGGAGTGGGCGTCGGCGCGGTTGCCGGGGGACGGGGAGTCGTTGCGGGTGTTGAAGTAGACGCGGCCGTCGGGGAGTTCGGCCGCGGTGGTCTCGTTGACGTTGATGTAGCCGTTGGTGTTCTCGTCGAGGTACCCGATGCGCCAGGTCTCGCCGCGGTCGTCGCTGAGCAGACAGTGGCCGCTGTTGTAGCGGGCCTCGTTGCCCAGGTCCGCCCCGGTGGGCGGGATCGTGTGGTTGGCGGCGACGACGACCCGGCCGGTGCTCAGCTGGATGGCGTGGCCGGGGGTGGTGGCGTACCAGCGCCACTCCGGGTTCTTCACCTGGGCGGTGATCTCCACGGAGGAGGACCAGGTGACGCCGTCGTCGTCGCTGTGGCGCACCCAGACGCGGCGTCCTTCCGCGGCCGGCACGTTGCCGAGCAGGATGTCCTTCTCGGTGACCGAACCCGA
Source organism: Streptomyces sp. NBC_01451 (assembly GCF_036227485.1). Classification (NCBI taxonomy): domain Bacteria; kingdom Bacillati; phylum Actinomycetota; class Actinomycetes; order Kitasatosporales; family Streptomycetaceae; genus Streptomyces; species Streptomyces sp. NBC_01451. The sequence goes on along the minus strand of NZ_CP109479.1, from coordinate 7,137,401 downwards.
GGCGCGGACGTACACGAGCAGGATGCGGCCGGTGTCGAGGACGACGGGGGCGGGGTTGCCGGCGAGGTTGACGCCGTTGTTGGCGGCGACGGTGAGCGGGCCCCAGGTTCGGCCGCCGTCCGTGGACCGCTTCAGCACGATGTCGATGTGACCGTGGTCCGAGGCGGAGTCGACCCGGCCCTCGCAGAAGGCGAGCACGGTGCCGGCGTGGGTGACGACGACGGCCGGGATGCGGTAACTCGCATAGCCCTCCTGGCCTGCCCAGAAGGGAATGCTTGTCTCCACGACTGTCATGTGCGGCTCCTTGCCATGGGCGGTGACGGTGACTGTCCGTACGGGTAGTGGTTCGTGTTCTTACCCAGGTTGGGCGAAATCATGGTGAAGGGCGCGCCGCGAGTTGCCTGTTGGGGCAGGATGCGCGGTCATGGACGCCGTACGGGTCGCGCTGTTGCGCGAAGTGCTCGCTGGAACCGAGTGGTTGGGGGCCACGCGGAGGTTCGCGGGGGCGTTGCGGGGGTCCGTGGTGTCGTACGGGGGCGGCTTGTTGCTGGTGGGGACGCCGTCGTACGAGCCGTGGCATTTGGCGGCGCATCTGGTGGACGAGGCGACCTGGTCGGGGACGCCCGAACTGGCCCCGACGCTCGTACGGCACGACCCGCGGGCGTCCGGTCCCGGGCAGCTGTCGGTCGGGCTCGGGCGGATCGAGGCGGCGCGGCGGGGTGAGACGTTGCTGGTGGTGGCGCCGGAGGAGGTGGGCGGCGCCCTGCTGGAGCGGGTTCATGACGCCCGACGGGGTGGGGCGAAGGTGATGGTGCTGGGGGCGAGGTCAGGACCGGAGCCGGGATCGGGATCGGGTTCGGGTGAGGGGGAGTTGGTGTCGATGGCGCACGAGTCGCTGGCGGTGCCTGACGGGTTGGAGCTGGACCTGGACACCGTGCAGCACCTGGTGAGCGCGGCGGCCGGGGAGAACGCGGTGCCTGTCGGTCGGGGGCGCCGGGGTTTCCGTGACCGTCTGGCCCGGCTGGCGGACGTCCTGACGGCACCGCCGCCCACCCGCTGGTAACAACATTTCCCACCCACCCATCCGTCCCGCCCCCTCACCTGCCTCCGGCAGAACAACAGAAGCCCCCCCCTCTCTCCCCACCCGGCGAAAGCAGTCGCCCCTCACCCCCCCGCCCGGCGAAAACCTGTTGCCCCGTGTCTCCCCACCGCTCAGCATGACCCCACGTGACCTCCCTCCTCCGTGCTCTCCTCCCCGATCTCTCTCCCTGGCGGGCCTCCGCGGATTTCCGGAAGCTCTGGCTGTCGGGGCTGATCACCAACTTCGGGAGTTTCCTGACCTTCGTCGCGCTGCCGGTGCAGATGAAGGAGCTGACCGGGTCGGCCGCCGCGGTCGGGGCGATCGGGGCCGTGGAGCTGGTCCCGTTGATCGTGTTCGGGCTGTACGGCGGGGCACTGGCCGACGCGGCGGACAAGCGGAAGCTGATCCTGTGGACGGAGGCGGGGCAGGGGGTGCTGTGCGCCGTACTGCTCGTGAACGCGGTGCTGCCCGAGCCGCTGGTCTGGCCGCTGTACGTGGTCGCCGCGCTCACCTCCGCCCTCGGGTCGGTGCAGCGGCCGGCGCTCGACTCACTGATGCCTCGGGTCGTCGCCCATGAGCAGCTGCCGGCCGCCGCCTCGCTGAACTCGCTGCGCTGGACGGTCGGCGGAGTGGCGGGACCGGCTCTCGCCGGGGTGGTCGTGGCGTATGCGGGGCTCGGCTGGGCGTACGCCGTCGACCTGGTCACCTTCGCCGTGTCCCTGCTGTTCGTCGTGGGGCTCGCCTCCTCCCCCGCCTCCCACGAGGCCGTGAAGCCGTCGCTGCGGTCCATCGCGGAGGGCGCCCGGTACGCGTGGAACCGCAAGGAGCTCCTCGGGACGTACGCCGTCGACCTCGCCGCGATGTTCCTCGCGATGCCGCTGGCCGTGCTGCCGTTCCTCGCCGACGAGCTGGACGCCGAGTGGTCGCTCGGGCTGATGTACGCGGCGATCCCGGCCGGTTCCCTCCTCGTGAGTCTCACCAGCGGCTGGACCTCACGGGTGCACCGGCACGGCCGGATGGTCGTGCTCGGGGCGGCGGGGTGGGGGCTGGCGATCGCCGTTTCCGGGATCGTCGGCAATGTGTGGCTGGTGCTGCTGTGCCTGCTCCTCGGCGGCTGTTTCGACATGGTCAGCGGGATCTTCCGGGGCGCGATGTGGAACCAGACGATCCCGGACGAGCTGCGCGGACGCCTCGCCGGCATCGAGCTGCTCTCCTACTCGGTCGGCCCTCAGCTCGGCCAGGTCAGGGCCGGTGGCGTGGCCGCGTGGCGCGGGGTGCGGGCGTCCATGTGGTCGGGCGGGCTCGCGTGCGTGGCCGGGGTGGGGCTGCTGGCCCTGTGCCTGCCGGGCCTGATGCGGTACGACGTGCGGACGAACGAGCACGCGCTGCGCCTGCGGAAGCAGCGGGAGTCTGCGACAGGCCTGGCGGCAACCCCCTAGGGGCGCGGGGCTGTGACATCTGCGGCTCCGCCGCGTGGGCGCGACCAGCCACAGCGCACCCGCACCCGCGCCCGCACCCAAAAACCGCCCCCACCCACCCCGACCGTCAGTCCTCGTCCTCGCCGCGCGCCTGCGCATCGTGCCACTTGGGGTCGTTCTCCCACTGGAGGTTGCGTTCGCGGGCCGTCTCCATCGCGTGTTCGGCCTCGGCCCGGGTGGTGTACGGGCCGAAGCGGTCCTTGCCCGGGCAGTCCGGGCCCTCCTCGACCTTCTTGTGCTCCAGGCAGTAGTACCACTCGCCCGGTTTGCCGGCCGTGCGCTTCTTGAACAGAGCCATGGTTGGGACTCCTTTCACCAGGGTCATCGTCCCCCACCAGGGCTCGTTAAACTCGCTGGCATGTCTGGCCAGTCACTGCTCGTACCAGGGGAGCTCTCTCCCATCCGTTCCGTGCCCGGGAACATCCGTCGCCCCGAGTACGTCGGCAAGCCCGCGCCGACCCCGTACACCGGGGCGGAGGTGCAGACGCCCGAGACGATCGAGGCGATGCGGACCGCCGGGCGGATCGCCGCGCGGGCGATGGCGGAGGCCGCGAAGCTCATCGCGCCCGGTGTGACCACCGACGAGCTGGACCGGGTGGCGCACGACTACATGTGCGACCACGGCGCCTATCCGTCCACCCTCGGCTACCGCGGCTTCCCCAAGTCGCTGTGCACGTCCGTCAACGAGGTCATCTGTCACGGCATCCCCGACTCCACGGTTCTGCGGGACGGGGACATCGTCAACCTCGACGTGACGGCGTACATCGGCGGGGTGCACGGCGACAACAACGCGACGTACCTGGTCGGGGACGTCGACGAGGAGTCCCGGCTGCTGGTGGAGCGCACCCGTGAGTCCCTGGACCGGGCGATCAAGGCGGTCAGGCCGGGACGCCAGATCAACATCATCGGCCGGGTCATCGAGTCGTACGCCAAGCGCTTCGGCTACGGCGTCGTCCGGGACTTCACCGGGCACGGCATCAACTCGTCGTTCCACTCCGGGCTGATCGTCCCGCACTACGACAGTCCGCACGCCACGACGATCATCCAGCCCGGCATGACCTTCACCATCGAGCCGATGCTGACGCTGGGTTCGTACGACTACGACATGTGGGACGACGGCTGGACCGTCGTCACGAAGGACCGCAAGCGCACTGCCCAGTTCGAGCACACGCTCGTGGTGACGGACACGGGCGCGGAGATCCTGACTCTGCCGTAGCCCACCCGGCCACCCGGCCGTCTGCCGGCCGTCCTGCCGGACGCGCGAGCCCGTCCCCTTCCCGGGGGCGGGCTCGCGGCGTCTCCGGGTACGCTTTTGCCGACAGTCCGTCGGTAAAGTATTGACTAAGGTTAGCCTTACCTTAGAGGATATGCGTCATGGACTCCTTCTCGACAGTCATCCGCACCGCGTCCCACGAACAGCACGTGGAGGCGGAGACCTCGACGTTCATGGGCGACCTGCTCGGCGGCAGGCTCGGCGTGGAGGCGTACGCGCGCTACACCGAGCAGCTGTGGTTCGTGTACGAGGCCCTGGAGGCCGGCGCGCACCGGCTGGTGCCGGACCCGGTGGCGGGCCCCTTCGTCCAGCCCGAGCTGATGCGGCTGACGGCACTGGAGAAGGACCTGGCGCATCTGCGCGGCCCCGACTGGCGTACGACGCTCACCGCGCTGCCCGCGACACGGGCGTACGCGGAACGGGTCGCGGAGTGCGCCCGGGAGTGGCCGGCCGGCTACGTCGCCCACCACTACACGCGCTACCTCGGGGACCTCTCGGGGGGCCAGATCATCCGCGACAGGGCCGAGAAGACCTGGGGCTTCGCACGCAAGGGCGACGGCGTCCGCTTCTACGTGTTCGAGGAGATCACCAACCCGGCCGCCTTCAAGCGCGGCTACCGCGAACTGCTGGACCGGGCGGGCACCGCGGTGGACGAGCTGGAGAGACAGCGAGTGGTCGCGGAGTGCAAGCGGGCGTTCGCACTGAACACGGGCGTCTTCCGCGCCCTGGGCGAGGAGTTCCCCCTGTCCGCGTGACTCAGCGTTCCAGGAACACCCGGCCCCCGACCTCCACCCACCCCATCGGCTGCGGCGCCGTGAGTATCTGCGACCCCTTGCCCTGCGTGATGTTGAGCGCCCGGCCCAGCTGGTCCGTGAGCAACAGCGCCGCCGCCCCCGTCGCCTCGTCCTCGGCGATCCCGTCGTCACGCCCGGGGAAGGCGCGGGCCCGAACCCGGCCCGCGGCCTCGTCCTCCCAGGCCCACGCGTAGATCCACTCCCCCTTCGGCGGCACCTCCAGCGCGTCGACCTCCGCGGCCGACCCGTACCGTCGCAGCGTCCGCGCCGGTACCCACTCCGCCCGCGCCTCGATCCAGCTGAACTCCCCGTCCAGCCGTGCCCCCACCAGCCCGGCCGGTGTGACCAGTTCCGGCACGTCGAGCAGCCAGGCCGTACCGACGCAGGGGTGGCCGGCGAAGGGCAGGCGCAGGGTGGGCGTGTAGATGTCGATGATCCCGCGCTCGGGATCGTCGACGAACACGGTCTCGCTGAAGCCGAGTTTCGCCGCGAACGCCTGCCGCTCGCTCCGCTCCGGCATGACGGAGCCCTCACGGACCACGCCCAGTTCGTTGCCGTATCCCCCGTTGGGGGCGCAGAAGACGCGGAGTACGTCGTAGTCAGTCACGCGCGCATTCAAACACCCAGGTGCCGGACGCCACCAACTACGCGTCGGTACGCCTGCGCCGGACCGCCACGACCACAGCCGCGCCCGCCGCCACCGTCACCGCCGCGGCCGTACCCAGCGGACCCGCCGGAACGCCCGCACCGGTGGACGCGAGGCCGCCGGTCACACCGCCGGTCGTCGAGCCCGTACCACCGGTCGTCGAGCCCGTCGTACCGGAACCGCCCGTGGTACCGGAGGAACCGCCGGTGGCGCCTGCCGTGCCGGAGGAGCCGGCCGTGGAGTCCGATCCGCCGTCGCCGCCCGGGAGTTCGGCGCCCTCGGCGACGGCGACGTCCTCGCTGACGCCGCCGGGCTGCACGTACGGCTCGGGGCGCGGGAGGTGCTGGCCGGTGTCGACGTGACCGTCCGCGCCGGAGAGGTGCTGGCCCTCGTGGGGCCCAACGGGGCCGGAAAGTCGACCCTGTTGGGCGCGCTCGCCGCCGATCTTCCGGCCGCCGCAGGGGTCGTACGGATTCACGGCCGGTCCACCGAGAAGTGGTCGGCGGCCGAACTCGCGCTGCGCCGGGCGGTGTTGCCGCAGGCGGCGGCGCTGTCCTTCCCGTTCGCCGTCGAGGAGGTCGTCCGGATGGGCCGGGCGCCCTGGGCCGGTACGGAGCGGGAGGGCGAGGACGACGTGGCGGTGGCCGCGGCGATGGGGGCCGCCGAGGTGGCCGAGTTCGCCGTACGGCCGTTCTCGGCGCTCAGCGGCGGGGAGCGGGCCCGGGTGACGCCGGCCCGGGTGCTCGCCCAGCGGGCGCCGCTGCTGCTGCTCGACGAGCCGACCGCCGCGCTGGACCTGCGTCACCAGGAGCTGGTGCTGCGGGTGTGCCGGGAGCGGGCGCGGGCCGGGGACGCGGTGGTGGTCGTCCTGCACGATCTGGGGCTCGCGGCGGCGTACGCGCACCGGGTCGCGATCCTGAGCGCCGGGCGGGTGGTGGCGGACGGGCCGCCCGACCGGATTTTCGACGAGCGCGTGCTGTCGGAGGTCTACCGCCGGCCCATCGAGGTGTTTCCGCATCCGCGTACCGGAGCTGTCCTGATCTCGCCGGTCCGGCACTCTTGACCTGTGCATTGCCTATGCATGGGTTTTGCTTTAGACCTTCTTTAGGTCGTGATTAACCCGCTGTGATCGGAGCGTGCCATAGGCGACCCATGAGAGGTGAATCACCGATTGCCCGGGTATCACTGAGGCAAGCCTTAGGTAAGTTAGGGCCGCCTCACCAAACCTGTGTGAGCCCGGACACGTCGTTTTTTCGCCACTCGTGATTCTCAGGAGCCCGCATGCGAGCCGTCAGACTCTCCGTCGTCACCGCCGCCGCCACCGCGGCGGCTCTGGCAGCCGTCACGGGGTGCACGGAGAAGGGCAGCTCCGGGAGCGGCGACGGGGTCATCAGCGTCACCGCGACGGACGACAAGTGCGAGGTCTCGAAGAAGGAGTTCCCGGCCGGGCACATCGAGCTGGACATCCAGAACAAGGGCTCCAAGGTCACCGAGGTCTACGTCCTCTTCCCGGACGACCGGATCGTCACCGAGCGCGAGAACATCGGCCCCGGCACCAAGCAGAAGGTCACCGCCGAGGTGAAGGCCGGCGACTACACGATCGCCTGCAAGCCCGGTATGAAGGGCGACGGCATCCGGCAGGCCGTGAAGGCGACCGGCGGCAAGGTCGCCAAGCGCGACCCGCGCCTGGACGCGGCCGTCGCCGCCTACCGCAAGTACGCGCAGGAGCAGGCGGACGCGACGCTGCCGCTGGCGAAGACCTTCGCCGCCGCCGTCAAGGCCGGCGACCTGGACGCCGCGAAGAAGGCGTACGCGCCCTCCCGGATCGGCTGGGAGCGCACCGAGCCGGTCGCCGAGTCCTTCGGTGACATCGACCCCAAGGTCGACGTCCGCGCGGACGGTCTGGAGGCCGGCCAGAAGTTCACCGGCTGGCACCGCCTGGAGAAGTCCCTCTGGGAGGACAAGAAGATCACCGCCGAGGACAAGGCCCTCGCCGACGAGCTGATCACCGACCTCACGGACTGGCAGAAGCGGGTCGGCAAGGCGGAGATCACCCCGACCTCGATGGCCAACGGCGCCAAGGAACTCCTCGACGAGGTCGCCACCGGCAAGGTCACCGGCGAGGAGGAGCGCTACTCGCACACCGACCTGGTCGACTTCAAGGCCAACGTGGAGGGCGCCGAGCAGTCCTACGAGCTGCTCAAGCCGGTAGCGAAGGAGAACGACGCGGCGCTGGTCACGGAGCTGGACAAGCAGTTCGCCGCCCTGAACACGCTGCTCGACAAGTACCGCACGGACAAGAACTCGTACGACTTCACCTCGTACGACAAGGTCGGCGAGACCGACCGCAAGCAGCTCTCGGACGCGGTGAACGCGCTCGCCGAGCCGCTGTCCAAGCTCGCCGCCGCCGTCGTGAAGTAGAGGGGACCGACTGTCATGACGGAGACACCAGGGACACCGGAGACGACCGAAGGCGGTACCGGGGCCGGTACGGATGCCAGTACGGCCGCCAGCGCCGAGGGCGGTACCTCGCGGCGGGCGCTGATCGGCTGGGGCGGGGCCGGGCTCGCGCTCGGGGCCGCGGTGGCCGGGGGCGCCGTGGCGATGACCCGGAGCAGCGACGACGTACAGACGGTCGCCGCGGACGCGGGCGGAGCCATCGGCTTCCACGGCGACAACCAGGCGGGTATCGCGACGCCGGTGCAGGACAGGCTCCACTTCGCCGCGTTCGACCTGGCGACGGACGACCGCGCCGAGTTCGCCCAGATGCTCAAGGACTGGACCGCTGCGGCCCGCCGGATGACCGCCGGGCAGACCGTCGGCGAGGGCGCGTACGGCGGTCTCGCCGAGGCTCCGCCGGACGACACCGGTCAGGCGCTGGGGCTGAAGCCGTCACGGCTGACGCTGACGATCGGGTTCGGGCCCGGCCTGTTCGAGAAGCTCGGGATGGCGGACCGGCGGCCCGACGCACTGGTCGATCTGCCGCAGTTCCCCGGCGACAACCTGGACAGGAACCGCAGCGGCGGCGATGTGTGCGTGCAGGCATGCTCGGACGATCCGCAGGTCGCGGTGCACGCGATCCGCAACCTGGCCCGGATCGGCTTCGGCAAGGTCTCGGTGCGCTGGTCGCAGCTCGGCTTCGGCAAGACGTCGTCGACGACGCCGGAGGAGCAGACCCCGCGCAACCTGCTGGGCTTCAAGGACGGCACCCGCAACATCGCGGGCACCGAGACGGCCCGGCTGAAGAAGTTCGTGTGGGTGGACGGCGCGGACACCGACGACAACTCGGCCTGGATGGAAGGGGGTTCGTATCTCGTCGCGCGGCGCATCCGGATGCACATCGAGCCCTGGGACCGGACCTCGTTGCAGGAGCAGGAGGACATCTTCGGGCGCGACAAGGGCGAGGGTGCCCCGGTCGGCAAGGCGAAGGAGCGCGACGAGCCGTTCCTCAAGGCGATGAAGCCCGACGCACACGTCCGGCTCGCGCACCCCGACTCCAACCACGGGGCGACCCTGCTGCGCCGCGGCTACTCCTTCACGGACGGCACGGACGGCCTCGGCCGCCTGGAGGCGGGCCTGTTCTTCCTCGCCTACATGCGCGACATCCGCAAGGGCTTCATCCCGGTGCAGCGCAACCTCGCGACCGACGCGCTCAACGAGTACATCCAGCACGTGGGTTCGGCGGTCTTCGCGGTTCCTCCGGGCGTCCGGGACAAGGACGACTGGTGGGGCCGGGCACTGTTCTCGGAACCCTCCAAGTCCTCCAAGGAGGCGTAGGCGCCGTGTTCGCGAACTATCTGATCGGTCTGCGCGAGGGCCTGGAAGCCAGTCTCGTCGTCTGCATCCTCATCGCCTACCTGGTGAAGACGGACCGCCGGGACGCCCTGAAGCCGATCTGGATCGGCATCGGGGTCGCCGTCACCCTGGCACTCGGCTTCGGCTGCGCGCTCGAATTCGGCTCCCAGGAGCTGACGTTCGAGGCGCAGGAGGCGCTCGGCGGCTCGCTGTCGATCATCGCCGTGGGGCTGGTGACGTGGATGGTCTTCTGGATGCGGCGCACGGCCCGGCATCTCAAGGCGGAGCTGCACGGCAAGCTGGACGCGGCCCTCCAGATGGGCACGGGCGCGCTGGTCGCGACCGCGTTCCTGGCGGTGGGCCGGGAGGGCCTGGAGACCGCCCTGTTCGTGTGGGCGTCCGTACGGGCGTCCAGCGACGGCACCGAAGGACCCCTGATCGGTGTGCTGTTGGGCATCGCGACGGCGATCCTGCTCGGCTACCTCTTCTACCGGGGTGCCCTGCGCATCAACCTGTCCAGGTTCTTCACCTGGACCGGCGGCATGCTGGTCGTGGTCGCGGCGGGCGTCCTCGCCTACGGCTTCCACGACCTCCAGGAGGCCGACTGGGTGCCCGGCCTGACGAACAAGGCCTTCGACATCAGCGGGACGATCCCGCCGGACAGCTGGTACGGCACGCTCCTCAAGGGCGTCCTCAACTTCCAGCCGGACCCGACCGTCCTCCAGGTCACGGTGTGGGCGCTGTACCTGATCCCGACGCTCGCGATCTTCCTGGCCCCGGTAGGGTTCGCCTCCGGGAAGGGGAAGGTGGAGCCAGCTGATGAGCACGGTGAGCAGGGGTCGCAGCCCTCTAGGTCCACGAACGCCTCGTAGAGCTCGGGGTCTTCTGGGGCGCAGCGGCCTCGCAGCGGCCTCGGTGACCGTGTTGGCCCTGGCCGCGAGCGGCTGTGTCGTGGTGCACGGCGAGCGCGAGGTGCTCCCGGCGGCGACCCCGACGGAGGCCGCGGAGGCGCTGAAGGACTTCACCGCCGCGTACAACAAGGCGGACAAGGCGTACGACCGTGCCCTGGACGCCGACTACGTCACCGGCGCCCTGGGCGCGATCGACGCCGCCCGGTTGGACGCCGGTCACGAGGTCAGCCCGGCCGGCAACTCGTCGCACGTACCGCTGGAGTTCACGGACGCCCGGTTCACGATCCCGAAGAAGGCGGGCTGGCCGCGCTGGTTCGTCGCGAACGCCGACGCCAACAAGGGCAACGAGGCGCGCTGGCTGCTGGTGTTCACGCGCAGCAACGTGGCCGAGCCGTGGGCGGTGGCGTATCTGACGCTCCTCGACCCGGACGACGTACCGGTGTTCAAGACGGACAAGGACGGCCTCGCGGAGCCGGTGACGGTGAACTCGGCCGAACTGGCCGTCGCCCCGAAGGACTTGAGCGCGGACTACGCGACCTATCTGAAGGACGGCGGCGGCGACGTCTTCGCGCCGGGCGTGCACACGAGCGGCTGGGTGGAGCAGCGCAAGAAGAGCGCCATCAAGCCCGGGCTCGTCACCCAGTACATCGACGAGCCGCTCGGCAAGGGCGACTTCGCCCCGCTGGGCCTGCGGACGGCGGACGGCGGCGCGCTGGTCTTCTTCGCCACGCACCACTACGAGAAGCTGACGGCCGCGCAGGGCACGTCGATCCCGGCGCAGAGCGACAGTGTGCTGGCGCTGACGACGGGCGAGATCAAGCAGTCGCTGACACTGGAGTTCGTGTCGAACCAGGTGGTGCTCGACCCGGGGAGGAGCGCCGCGAACCAGGGTGTGGAGTTCCTGAGCCGCATCCAGGGTCTGACGGCGGCACAGGGCGAGTGACTCCGGCCTGCGGGGCGGCAGTCCGACCTCGTCGGTCTCAGTTCCGGTGGGGCCAGGCCGCGGTGGCGTGGTCGGGCTCCTCGCCCGCGTACCGGGCGCAGGCGTCGGTGAGGACTTCGAGCAGGCTCAGCGGGTCGGGCAGGGCGAACTCCGGTCCACGCACCCAGTACACGCCCTGGTCACCTGGCAACCGGGCGGGCGGTACGAGGACGTAGGACCCCCGGCAGTGCCAACGCAGGCCCGGATGCTCGTCCATGGTCTCGGGGTGGCAGTCCAGTTCGCAGGGCCACCACTCGTCCTCGTCGTCGGGGGTGCCGCGCGTGAGGGTGAAGAACAGGAGCCGTCCGTCGTCGCTCTCGGCGACGGGACCGACCTCGATGCCGGCCCCCAGCAGCCGCTCCAGTGCCTCGCGGCCCGCTTCGAGGGGCACGTCGAGAACGTCGTGCACTATGCCGGTCGCGGTGATGAAGTTGGCCTGCGGCTGGTGCCTGGCCCAACGCTCGATCTGGGCGCGGTCGGTGGTGGACTGCGTGTGCCAGGCGAAGGAGATCGGGTGCCGGGCGGGGGTGGGGCAGCCTACGCGGTCACAGGAACACCGGTAGGCGGAGGGGTGCGCGGCCGGCGCGAGGGGCAGTCCGGCACGGGCGACGGCGAGCAGCAGTTCCTCACGGCGCCCGCTCTCGGCGGCGGTGGCGGCGTCCTCCCGGGCATTCGTACGGCGTCCACGCAGCCACTGGGAGATCCTGCCCTGCCGGCCCGTCGTACTACCGCCGAACTCCGCGCTCATGTATCGCCTCGCCTCGCTGCTGTTGTGCGGACAGCCTGCTCCATGCTCCCACCATCCTGCGGTGTGGGAGGCCGGAGCCGACATCCGGGGTAGGGGGGACGAGGCGTACGGGAGGCGGGATGGACTGTTTTCGGATCGATTAGCATGATTTACCACCCGCTGTTTTCGGCCATTCCACCTCTTGCCGTTTCACTCCTCCCTGTTGCCGGGTGGGGCGATCCCGTTGAGGGCGTAGTCGACGAGGGTGTCCGTGTACTCGTACGAGATCGGGCCGGTGCACTGGAGCCAGCGCTGGGCGAGCGGGGAGACGAAGAGTTCGAGGGCGATACGGGGATCGATGTCGGCCCGCACCTCCCCCGCCTCCTGGGCGGCGCGCAGTCGTCGCACGTAGAGCTGGAGCGAGGGTTCGAGCAGCTTGGCGACGTACCTGCGGCCGAGTTCCTCATTGACGAGGCCTTCGGCGGCGAGACCACGGGAGGGGACCGCGAACACGGGGTCGAGCAGTTGGTCTACGGTGAGGCGCAGCACGGCCTTGAGGTCGGCGGCCAGGTCACCCGTGTCGGGGATGACATAGGCCCGCCCGGGCGCGGCGGCTTCGGCGGCCTGCTCGCTCAGATCGACGAAGGCCTCCATGAGCACGTCCCCCTTGGAGGCCCACCACCGGTAGATGGTCTGCTTCCCGACACCGGCCCGGGCCGCGATGCCCTCGATGGTCGTCTTCTGATACCCGACCTCACCGATGAGCGCGAGGGCGGCGTCGTAGATGGCGCGACGGGACTTCTCACTGCGCCGGGTGGCGTCGGGGCCGGGTTTGGCCGGGGCGGGTTCGCCTGGGGCGGGTTTGGCTGGGGTGGGCTTCTGGACCATTTCGGCAATTTATCAGGTTGACAAGACGGAGCGTCTCGCCACAGGGTGGGGTCGAGCCAAACGAGACGATACGTATCGTCAGAACCGAAGGAGACGGACCATGGCACGAGGTGGCGGAAACATGCTCGGCGTCGGCGGTACCCGCAGCAACCTGGGCAAGAACGCCCTGCGCGGCGGCAGCCGGGGCAAGCAGACGGGCGGCGGGACGGACCCGCAGACCCAGAAACGGGAGCTGGTGCGCAAGCTGCAGGAGAAGCGCGCCGAGGAGGAGCGCGTACAGGAAGGCTCAGAACCGAGCCCGGAAGTGGGCGCAGAACAGGGCGCACAGGAGGGACGCGCGCCGGCCGAGGCCGACCCGACGGCCGAGTGACCGAAGCCCCGACGTCCGAATTCCCGGAGCCCTGAATTCCCGCAGCCCCCACCGCAGTTCGACCGTCGGCAGGTCGGTCTCCAGCGCCGTCAGGTCGTGCGGATTGAGGGCGTATGGGACGTAGCGGCCGTACCGCCGGACCATGAGCGGGTCCGCGCGGCGCAGGACGGCGAGGTGGCGGGAAACCTCCGGAGGTGAGAGGTCCCACACCTGGGCCGGTTCACCGGTGGTGTGCGGGCTCGGCCACGGGGTACTGGATCACCGGCTGCCACCCGGGCGCGTGGACCGCGACCAGGTGCGGGCGGCCGAAGACGCTGGGGATCAGGCGCAGATCGGTCGCGAGCCGAACGGCGACGTCCGTCCAGGCGGCGTCGGAGAAGGCCTCGGCACACTGTTCGAGGGTGTCGCGCACCCGTGCCCGTACGGCGGCCGGGTCCGCGAACAGCCGTTCCGCGAAGGCCTCCCGCCGCGCGCCTGGTCCTCCCTCGCACCCCACCGTCCCACCGCTCTCCGGGGCGGTCGCGGCTGCGACGCTCGTCTCCGCCGCAGCGGTGATGGGCGAGAAGGACGAAATTGAGGTGACCGAGGAGGTTGAGGAGACCGAGGAGAAGGACGAGGAGCACGGGCCGCGGCCGATATTGGCTTGCGCACCCTCGTCACCCGGGTCAACGTCTCCTGACACCCCACGAAGGCGGAGAAGATGACCACCCGACCCCACCCCGTCGACCACGAGCTCATCGAGGCCGCAGCGCACATCGCCCGCACCCGCTGCCGGGGCGACAACCACACCATGGCCGCGGCGGCCCGCGCCCAGGACGGCCGCATCGTCACGGCCGTGAACGCCTACCACTTCACCGGCGGCCCCTGCGCCGAGCTGGTCCTCATCGGCACGGCAGCCGCGCAGGGCGCGTACGACCTGGACACGATCGTCGCGGTGGGCGACCGCGAGCGGGGAGTTGTCCCACCGTGCGGCCGGTGCCGACAGGTGCTCCTGGACTACTTCCCGACGCTCCGGGTCATCGTGGGCAACGCGGACGACGACCTCCGAGCGATCCCCATCGCCGAGTTGCTCCCTGAGACGTATGTCTGGGCGGACCACCAACTGGACGCCGGACAAGCCGAATAGGATGCCGTGAGCCGCGCGAGGTGCCTGGGCCAGCCGCCCGCGAGCCAACAGGAACGGCTCTGGAGAAGCTGAGGCATGGTCACCCGTTACACCTCCGCGCTGAACGGAGTAGCCGTCAACCCGGCCCTTCCCGCATCACTGCTGCCACGGCTGCTCGCCTTCGACGGCAGAGGCGAAGTCCCCCCGTTCCAGGCCCTCCATCGGCCGGGGCTGCCCAAGTCGGCAGTCGAGGCTGTCCGCGCCCACCCGATCCCGTATGTGCGGGTCAGGCCCGACGCACGGCGATCGACATCACCGTGGATCCGCACGCACGGATGACCGTGGACTGGGTGGTGGCGGGCATCGCCGACCAGGAGGTACTGCGCCGCGACCTCGACCCACCTCCTGATGAGCGTGTACGCATGGTCCGGCGGAACGTTCTCCGCCCGGATGGCGACGGGCCACCCCAACCTCTCCCGCGAGGGCCTCGCCCGCCACGCCGACCATCCGAACCCGATCTACCGCCAACCGGTCGTCCGCGACCCCTCAGCCACCCCGGACCTGATCGAGCGCCTGGGCCACGACCCGAACACCTGGACCCACGTCTGCCCCTCCCCCGCCTGATCGAGGCCCTCACCGAGCCCGAGCCGGCCTACAGCGCCGACGCCAATCCGTCGCTTCCGCCGGGTGAGATGGCGGGAGTCATGGACAGGGCCGGGGTGCCGTCGAGCCATGGACAGGGCATGTGGACGGGAGCCCCACCGACCGATCCGTGAAAGGTGTCCACGTCGACGTCGCTCCAGCCGGGCGGCCAGTGCGCGGACGCGGTCGAGCATGGCCCAGGTCGCGAAGCGGGAGTCCAGGACGCCGGTTTCCTGAGCAACGAGCGGGAGCCATGGGCCGATCGAGGCCCTGGCTCCCGCTCTCCTTCCTCGCCGGTTCTCCTTCCTCGCCGGTTCTCCTTCCTCGCCGGTTCTCTTTTCTCTCCGGCTCAGTCGCCCTGAGCCCGTTGCAGACGGCGTGCCATGCTTCTGCGGAACGGGGCGGCCGGGTCGGCGACCGTGCCCGCTGTCCGGGACCGGAGTGTGGTGGGCCGGCCGGTGTCCAGCCGGGCCGCGACACGCGCCAGGGTCCTGTCGCCGGGGCGCGCGACGACGTGGAAGTGCGAGACTTTCACCGGGGTCAGGTCACCACCCCAGACGACCGTGCCGTCGCAATCCGCGAGGATGTCCCGCACGATCGTCTCCTGATACGGCCAGAGTCCCTCGCTTCCGTTCAGCGGATAGGCGGTGGGGTGAAGAGCGACAGCGGTCCCGGAGAGATGGTTCGACTCGAAGTCGGCCCCCACCGTGCGCCGCGTGGTGTGGCCGGTGACACCACCGCCCTCGCCGGTGTCGAGCGCGGCGATCTCGTAGTGCCATCGGCGCGCGACGTGCAGCAGCACCGCCCCGGCGTCACCGCGCCGCAGCCCGAGGGAGGCGGCGGACCCCTGGATGTGGTGGACCGTGACGGAGTCGGGGTCGATCCGCCAGCCGTTGGCGGACACCTCGCCGGGCCACTGCCCGGTGGACGGCTCGATGGCCGAGGCGGATGTGATCGACGTGCCCGACACCATGGCGAGCACGCCGGTTCCGGCGGCGACACGCAGAAGACCGCGTCTGGAAATCATCTGCTTCCTCCTCATTCGCCCTGGCCGACAGCGGACACACCGGGATCGCTGCCGTCGCGCCAGATGTTGTGGTCCAGGCCCCAGCCCGCCTGGAACTCGTACTCGTGGATCTGGTTGAACGACCAGTTCTCCGGCAGCGGGAAGCCGAGGTTCCCGGAGAATCCCCAGGACATCCCGGAGACGAACGACCAGCGGGCCCCGGCGTCCTTCGACACCCGGGCGCACACGTTGCGGGACCCGTAGACGCCGAACGTGTAGCGGCTGCCCAGCTCGGTGAGCCCGGCCCTGACGCCGTTGAAGTACGGCACCACATGGCTGGTGATCTCTTCGTCGGTGGCGTCGTAGTCGACCCCGAAGTAGATGCAGGTGCCGGTACCGATCCCGTGCTGCACAGCCTTCTGGTGGGCCTTCCTGCCCTGGTCGTAGCCCTTGTCGTAGGTGAAGTTGCCGAGTTCCGTGCCGTTGTACTGGAAGATCGGGAAGAACCTCAGCCCGGCGTTCAGAATGGTCTGCGGCTCGCCCGGTTTGAGTGCCTTGCCGAGGTAGCCGTCGTCACCCGGGGCGAGGTGCTCGTCCAGATATCGCCCGACGATCGAGTAGCCGTTGGCCTTGAGCAACTGCCCCCGCTGCGCGGTGATCTCCGTGATGCAGTCGCAGCCGGTGGCGTCGCGGGAGGTGTCCCCGGACGACACGAGGAGCTGCGCCCAGGTCGTGTAGTCGTTGTGTCCCGTGACGGGAATCTGCGAGAACCTCTGGAAGGACTGGAGCCAGCCCAGGTGCGTGCCGGTCTGGGCATCGGTGCCGATGTCCGCCGCCAGGTAGTGCGCCTGTCCGTTCGCCGTGTACGTCGGTGAGTTGAAGTAGCACGCGGCACGGAAGAGGTACCGCAGGTCGCCCGAGAGAGCCGCCGATCCCCTTCCCTTGAGGGCGGCCTGTGTCCCCGGCCCGAAGTACCCGTTGATCGAGCCCAGGGCGATCCCGATCTCGTACTGGATGGCCATCATGAGCCCCTGCTGGACATCTCGGGAGTAGATCCCGTCGCAGGGCACCAGACTCATCGCGGGAATGCCGATGCCCGCGACATAGCGGGAGTTGAGCCGCTGTTGGATCGCCCGGACGTTGGGGTCGCCGCCGGGCACGAGGCGGAACTGGTCCATGCGCAGCAGGGATTTCAGCACGTGCGGCCACATGGCCAGGCGTTGCCCGGCGTTGCCGTAGTCGAGGCCGATGTCGGCGTAGAGCTGCTGGAGGGAGGTCTGGGAATCCTCGCCCCATCCGCCGAGGGACTGGGAGGCCCAGTAGCCCTTGCACCACAGTGCCCCGTTGTACAGGCGCAGCAGATTCGCGTTCCGCTCGAACTCCGGCGTGATCTCGTGGTTCTTCACCGCGTTGAACGTGCCAGGGCCGAAGGCCTGAACGGTGGGAGATATGCCGTGTTCGTGCTGGAGTCCCTGGGTGAGGGCGAGGACGGTGTTCCAGCCGGTGTAGCCGGTTTCGGGGCAGGCCACGTACCCGGGTGCCGTCTCGTAGGTCTTGTTCACCCACCTCTGCGTCCGGGACACGTAGATGTCGGGGAACGCCCGCCATGGCGCGGACGGGTCGACCACCGATCCGGGCCGCGCGTACATGTGCAGATTGCCGGGGCAGTCGGTGTCGTAGCCGTAGGAGTGCGGGAAGATCCTGTTCCCGGTGAGCGGGGTGGCGTCGTTGCGCAGACGGTGGATCAGGTCCCTGATCGCGCGCAGCATGGCCTCGCCCGCGACGTCCTCGGAGCGGATCATGCCAAGGATCGAGTAGAACCCCTCGTTGCGCCCCACGCCCTCGATGCGGCCGGCCTCACCGGCGTTCGCCTCACCGCGTTCCTCTCCGCGCCCTTCGTAGACGTTGCCGTGCGGGCAGACGAGATAGTTGTAGGCGATGTCTCCGTTGTACTTGCCGCCGGTCTTGTGGTTCACGTAGACGTCGACGATCGCTTTGCGGCAGTCCTCCTCCGTCCGCAGATCGCTCGTGCTGCCGGTGCCGAGGTAGTGCAGGAACACGCCCATGTTCCCGAACCAGTACTCGCCCTGATTCCTGTTGGGCTCGGGGCGCGCGGAGGCATGCGCCCGCAGGTCGCTGGGGGCGTACTGCCCCCAGGTGTCTCGAAAATTGATGGTGATGGCCATGATTCCTCCCTCCGGTCAGCAGGCGTAGTGCGGGTCGTGGGCGTAGTCCTCGTAGTCGGTGAACCATCGGTGCCCGCTGATCGCGTTGTCCGCCCAGCCGCCGTCGAGG
This sequence comes from Streptomyces sp. NBC_01451, assembly GCF_036227485.1. Classification (NCBI taxonomy): domain Bacteria; kingdom Bacillati; phylum Actinomycetota; class Actinomycetes; order Kitasatosporales; family Streptomycetaceae; genus Streptomyces; species Streptomyces sp. NBC_01451. The sequence continues at coordinate 7,119,408 of NZ_CP109479.1, read as the reverse complement.
AATCTCTCGTAGCCCAGCGACAGATCGGCGTAGTAGTTGCCCGCCTCGATGCAGAACGACGACTGGTTCGTGCTGGGGTTCACGTCACGGCGGAGCGCGACCTCGCTGAACAGGCCGGGGAACCCGTTGTTCCACACGGACGTGGCACGGTCGTTGAAGTTGCCGCAGTCATTGCCCCACCACTCGTCGTCGCCGTCCCAACGGCACCAGTCCCCCTGGAAGTTGGGCAGGTCGTAGGCGTAGAGGTAGCCGTCGGCGCCGTCCGCCGCGGCCAGCGCGCTGAGGTCGGCGCCGGCCCTTACCGGAGTCGGGGCGCCGACCGCCGTCACGGACGGTCGCGCGTCCGAGGCGGCCATGGCGGGTGCCGCTCCGGCGACCAGCCCGACCACCGCCGCCGTTGCCAGGACGCTCCGTACGAATTGCTTCATCTCGTGCCTCTCTTCTGGGTGTTGTCCTTCTGGGTGTTGTGCCGCGACGGGTCTTCGTCGCGGACGATCCGCTCCGCCTTCGGCAGTGCGGCGAGCCGCATACGCCGGGCGTTGGTCACATCGGCGCGATACCGCTCGCGCACCTCTGCGAGATGCCGTTCCTCGACATCCCCCGCGACCGCCGCCAGGCCGGAGCCCACCGCACAGGACGCCTCCGCGACGGCGTACTCGACCTCCTTGGCCGCGGGCGCCGAGTCGCCCAGCGCGGCCCGCAGGGCCCCCGGCGACTCGTGGGGCAGTCCGCGCGCGGCCACACAGTCCGACCAGCGGCGCAGCGCCTTCGTGTACGCCGGGTCCGTCTGCGCCCGGCTCATGGCCAGCGCCGTGACACCGCGGTCCACGGCGTCCGCGCCGAACCAGGTGCGGAAGTCGCCGTACAGCTCTCCGCGAGCCTCGCTGGTGCACCCCCGGGTGCTGCGCCCTGTCGTGGCGCCGCCCGGCAGGGTGACCTCGACGGTGTCCACGCCGCCGCCCTGCCAGGCGCGCAGTGCCTCGGCGCGCCGCTGCGGCGTCAGCGCGCGCAGGTAGTCCCCGACCGGGTCGTTCGCCCGCAGTCGGGCGGTCTCCCCGGGAGTACGGACGCGGGAGCCGTAGCCGTGTTCGCGGGCCCACGGCACGTCGGCGAGGACGAGCGCCATCGGTGGCGGCTCGGTACCGGTCCGGGCCGGCTCGGGTGCCGTCGGCAGGCGGAACCCGGCGCGGGCCATGCAACGCCGCTCCAGGATGTCCTCGGCCAGGCTCAGCGTCGCCAGCTCACCGGTGGTCGCCTGCCGCGGGAGCGCCGCGTCAGGGGCTGCGAGCCCGGGCGGCTCGGTCGCGCCACCCGGTCCACAGGCGGTGAGCGTCGCGAGCAACAGCAGTGGAATCAGTGACAGCACGGCAGATCCGCGCACCAGGTCTCCCCCCTACCCGTACGTCGATCGGTCGCCTTCAGGCTGTCCGGGGGACTCTCGCGGCGCATTCACTTTCGGTCTCAGCCGAAAGAGCGGGCTCACAGGACCCTTGTGAACGCGACGGTGCAACTGTTCGCACCCGCGCCGCACTCTTACTGAACAACCAGTCGCCTCGGGGGGGCTCTGCCTGTGCTGAACATCTACTTCTCTGCTGAGGATCTGGGGCGGGTCCGCCTTGCCCCGGCGCCGGATCCGGCCTGGGAGACGCTGCTGAGCCTGCACGCGCTCGGCGGCTCACCGGACCACATCGTGTTCGGGCCCTGGCGGGCCACGGTCCCCGACCCGCTCGACCCGTCGATCTCCCTGCTGCGCCGGCTAGCGCCACCGCGTGGCTACTCGCCCGACTTCCTGACGCCGGGCGCGGGCACCACCCTGGAGTCCGCCGTCGACGCCATAACGAGCGTCGATCGCACCCGGCTGCGCAGCGAACTGGCCCTGCTGCCCGCCCGGCGCCAGGCAACCCCATGGATACGTCGGCTGGCCCAGGGCGAGCCGGAGACGATGCGCGGGCTCGGCGGCGCCATACGCCGCTACCACCAGCGAGTACTCGGCCGCCCATGGCACCGCATCCGCACAGTGATCGAGGGCGAACGGGCCCTGCGGGCGCGCGACCTCCTGGACGGCGGCGTCGAACGGCTGCTGAGCAGCATCCATCCGCTGGCCCGCTGGGAGCCGCCGGTGCTCAGGGTGGACTACCCGGTACGTCAGGATCTGGTCCTGAACGGCCGGGGACTGCTCCTGATCCCCTCGTACTTCTGCTGGGGCCGCCCCATCACGCTCCGAGACGGTGAGCTGAACCCGGTCCTGGTGTACCCCGCCAACCGAAGCCTCCAGCTGCTCACGGACGACTCCGGGACACCGCGGCCGACCGCTCTGGGACGCCTTTTAGGACGTACCCGCGCGGCGGTCCTGGAGGAGATCGCGGCGTCCGACGGCACCACAGGAGGGGAGCTCGCCCGGCGGCTGAGCATCTCGACCGCCTCGGCGAGCGAACACACCGCGACCATGCGGGACGCGAACCTGATCATCAGCCAGCGGGTGAAGAACACCGTGTGGCACACGCTGACCCCGCTCGGCCAGGCCCTGCTGGAAGGACGCCGACCGGACGACGAGCCGCCCCGTCCCACGACCGGGGCCCACAACGGAACACGGCCGACGTAACGACACCGCCCTGCTGTCACGGCCCAGGGAATTGACGGCGGCGGAGCTTTCGCCGCTGAGCGGTGTCTACGGAGCCAGTCGGTCGGACGGCGCCGAACTCTCCGGCCTTGACGCCCTCGACGCAGGACGAGAACGCGTCGGCGGGGAAGCCCAGAACCGGGCCGCTCGGGTTCCTGGAGTCCCGGACGGGGACCATGCCACGCGAGGCGGCGAGGTTTGCGGCGACGGTCACGCAAGCGGCGCCGTTGTTGCTGTACCAAGAGGTGAACCAACGCGGGGATTCGGTCGAACCGGGGCGGTTCATGCACTGCGCTGCCCGCATGAGGACCACCCCGCAGCGTTGGTCGCGCATTCTGCGCATTCGGGAAGGACGAACAGGGTCATGCCGTTGACGGGCGGGCTGATGGTGGTGCCGTCGGTCAACTCGATGGTCGAGACGGAGAAGGAGACGGGCATCGTGCCCCTGCCGTGCCTTCCGACGCGCGGGCGCCGTAGTCGTGGCGGAAGACCCTAGCGCCGCGCGTGACCGATCGTTCACGCGACGAGTTACCGGTTCGAGAGCACACCCTCTTGCCGCCGGCTCATGCAATATCTGGTACGAAGCGCTCACTTGATCGCCCCGACGAGGTTTAGTTCCCGCCCTCCCCCGGCGGCCAGGCATCCCCCCAGTCCGCGTCCCGGGCCGCCCGATAGAGAACGCCGTGCCGCTTCGTGACCGTTTCCCGGCGGAGCGAGGGGGCCGTCTCGCACAGGTCCAGGAGGACCTGGCCCTTGCGGATCTGCGGCCTGCGCACGACCCGGGCGGGCGCCGGGGTCACCGGGAAGCGGGTGGCCGCGACGTAGCTGAACTTCTCGTCCTCGTACGGGAGGGAGCCGCCCTTCACCTTGCGGTGGAGGGAGGAACGGCTGACCCGGGCGGAGAAGTGGCACCAGTCCTCGCCGGGGACGATCGGGCAGGCCCCGCTGTGCGGGCAGGGGGCGGCGATGTGGAAGCCGGCCCGCAGGAGCTGCTCGCGGGCCTCGATGACGCGGAGGTAGCCGTCGGGGGTGCCGGGTTCGATGACGACCACGGCCTGAGCGGCACCGGCCGCCGCGTCGACCACGGAGGTGCGGTCGGCGGCGGTCAGCTCGCCGAGGACGTAGGAGATGGTGACGAGATCAGTGCTCTCGATTTTGAGCGCCGCTCCGATACGAGAGCGCTGCCACTCCACACCCTTCAACTCCGGGTTGGCGGCGGCGATCTCCCGCCCGAGAGCGAGCGCCGGCTCGGCCCAGTCGAGCACGGTGACGGGCCGGACGCCCTCCCACACGGCGTTGACAGCCCAGGTCGCGGCGCCCGTCCCGCCCCCGACGTCGACATGGCTGCCGGGCACCCAGCCGGACGCCGCGTCGGCGAAGGCGTCCAGCGCCGAGCACACCGCCTCGAAGGTGGCCGGCATCCGGTAGGCGGCGTACGCGGCCACGTCGGACCGGTCCCGCAGCACGGGCGCGTCGGTCGGGGTCCGCCCCCGATAGTTGGCGATCAGCCGCTCGACCGCCTGCGCGGCGGCCTTCGGCGGCAGCCCGCCGAGCAGACCGGCGAGGGAGGCGCGTAGCGCGTCGGCTGGGGAGACAGGGGTGTTCACCAGGTCATTCTAGAGACGGGGCGGAGACCATCAGAGCGGTGGTCTCGCGGCGGAGCAGCGCTCACGCATACGAGCAGTGGTCACGCCAAGGAGCAGCGCTCACGGATGCGAGCGGTGCTCCTGACCGAGATCGGTGGCCATGAGCGAGATCGATGGTCAGGACCGAGATCAGCGCGCTCTCCCCCAGTGGCCGTAATACGGAGGCTCGCACACCCCGGGCCCCGATACGGTCGCCGCCATGCCCGACGAATGCTTCCAGCACCCTCGCCTCGCGGCGATCTACGACCCGCTCGACCCCGATCGCGGCGACCTGGACGCGTATGTCGACATGACGACGGAGTTCGGGGCCCGCCGCGTCCTCGACATCGGCTGCGGCACCGGTGTCTTCGCCCTTCTGCTCGCGCGCCGGGGGATCGACGTGGTCGGTGTCGACCCGGCCCTGGCGTCACTCGACGTCGCCCGCGCCAAGTCCGGTGCCGATCGCGTCCGTTGGATCCACGGCGACGCGACCGCTCTGCCGCCCCTCCAGGTGGACCTCGCGACGATGACCGCCAACGCGGCCCAGGAGATCACCGATCCACTCGTCTGGCGGCGCACCCTGCGCGGCGCCCACGCCGCCCTCCGGCCCGGCGGTCACCTCGTCTTCGAGACCCGGGACCCGTCGCAGCGGGCCTGGGAGCAGTGGAAGCGTGAGTCCTCGTACCGGGTGACGGAGATCCCCGGTGTCGGCGCCGTCGAGAGCTGGGTCGAACTCGTCGGCGTCAGACCGCCGCTCGTCAGCTTCCGTTGGACCTTCGTGTTCGCCGAGGACGGCGCGACGCTGACCTCGCACTCCACCCTGCGCTTCCGCGAACGGGCCGAGATCGAGGCGGAGTTGCGAGAGCAGGGGTACGAGGTGACCGCCGTACGCGACGCACCCGACCGTCCCGGGCGGGAGTTCGTGTTCCTCGCCCGACGGCCGCCCCGGTGACCGACCGACACGACGGTCGCCTCATCCGCCGCCCCGCACCGCCCGAGCCACCCGGTCCCCCGCCCTCACCCGGGGCCCGTTCCCCACGCGTCCCCAACTCCGTTTCGGATGGACCGCGTTCGTCAGCAGTACGACGAAGGTGTCCGTGGCCCGGTCCAGGACGAGGGAGGTGCCCGTGAAGCCGGTGTGGCCGGCGGCTCCTCTCCCCGCCAGCTCGCCCATGAACCAGGGCTGGTCGACGGCGAAGCCCAGGCCCGGCGGGGTCAGCAGCAGTTCGACGTGGTCCGGGCCCAGGATGCGGGCCGTGCCGTAGGCGCCGCCCGCCAGCAGGCAGCGGCAGAAGACGGCCAGGTCGTGGGCCGTCGAGAACAGGCCCGCATGGCCCGCGACTCCGCCCAGCGCCCACGCGTTCTCGTCGTGGACCTCGCCCCGCACCATGCCCCGCTCCGCCTTGGCCCACGGTCTGCGCTGGTCCTCGGTCGCCGCCGCGTCGGGGCAGGGGCCGAAGTCGGTCGCCGTCATGCCGAGGGGGCGGGTGATGCCGTCGTGGATCAGGACGTCCAGGGTGCGTCCCGTGACGCGCTCCAGGACGTACTGGAGGAGCAGCATGTTCAGGTCGGAGTAGAGGTGGTGGCCCGGTGGGGACGACGGCGCCTCCGCCCGTAGCAGCGCTCGGCGGGCCGCGTCGTCCGGGCAGTCGTACAGCGGGAGTTCGGGGCGCAGGCCCGAGGTGTGGGTGAGCAACTGCCGTACGGTGATGCCGTGTTGGGCCGCCGCCGTGAAGTCCGGCAGGTACGCGGCCACCCGGGCGTCCATGTCCAGTGTGCCGCGCTCCAGTTGCTGCACCGCCGTCACCGCCGTGAACAGCTTCGTGAGGGAGGCGAGGTCGAAGGGGGTCGACATCGTTGCCGGGACGCGTGCCGCCGCCGGGAGTTCCACTCCCGTGTCCGTGCGCTCGTCGTACGACGCGTAGCGCACGGCCCAGCCCGCCGCGGCCTCCACCGCGACCACCGGACCGCGCCCGACGATCACGACCGCGGCCGGGGCCCAGGGGCGCTCGCCGGTCGTGAGGGCACGTACCTCTCGTACGAGGTGACGCATCTCCTCGGGATCGAGGCCGGCCCGTTGCGGGGTGTCGACGCGCAGTCTCGGTACGGCGCTCAGCTCTCCGCCCCCTCCAGGGTCGTACGTCTGTTCCAAGGACGGCACAGTCCCACGAAGCAGCCGACCGACACCAGTGCGGCCACCAGTTGGACGACCGCCATCGGGACGGCGGTGTCCTCGCCCGCGATGCCCACCAGGGGGGAGGCGACCGCGCCGATCAGGAAGGAGGTGGTGCCCAGGAGGGCGGACGCGGCGCCTGCCGAGTGGCGCGTACGCATCAGGGCGAGGGTCTGGGTGTTGGGCATCGCCAGGCCCATCGCCGACATCAGGACGAAGAGCGCGGCGGCCACCGGGAACAGGCCCGCCTCGCCGAACACTCCCGTCGCCATCAGCAGCAGGGCCGTCGCCGCGAGGGTGATGACCGCCAGGCCCAGTGCCAGCACCTTGTCCATCGACACCCGGCCGACCAGCACCTTGCCGTTGATCTGGCCGACGATCACCAGCCCGACCGAGTTGACGCCGAACAGCAGGCTGAACGTCTGCGGGGAGGCGCCGTAGATCTCCTGGATCACGAAGGGGGACGCGGCGATGTACGCGAACAGGGCGGCGAAGGCGAAGCCGCCCGCGAGGACGTACCCGGTGAAGACCCGGTCCGCGAGGAGGACACGCATGGAGTGCAGCGCCTCGCCGACTCCGCCGCCGTGGCGGTCGGCCGGGTCGAGGGTCTCGGGGAGGCGGAACCAGACCAGCACGGCGAGGACGATCCCCACCACCGTGAGGACGGCGAACACGCCCCGCCAGTCCGTCACGCGCAGGATCTGGCCGCCGATGAGCGGCGCGATGATCGGGGCGACCCCCGAGATCAGCATGAGGGTGGAGAAGAAGCGGGCCATGGCCACGCCGTCGTACAGGTCCCGTACGACCGCCCTGGCGATGACTATCCCGGCCGAGCCCGCCAGCCCCTGGACCAGCCGGAAGGCGACCAGGAACTCCAGGCTGGGCGCGAGGCCGCACAGGACGGTGGCCACGACGTACACCGCCAGGCCCGCCAGGAGGGGGCGCCTGCGGCCCCAGCGGTCGCTCATCGGGCCGATCAGGAGCTGCCCGAGAGCCATGCCCGCCAGACAGGCGGTCAGGGTCAGCTGGACGCTCGCGGCGGGCGCGTGCAGGGAGGTCGTCACCTCGGGGAGGGACGGGAGGTACATGTCCATCGCCAGCGGGGGCGTCGCCGTCAGCCCACCGAGGACGAAGGTGACGAGCAGACCGGTGCGGCGCAGCGAGCGGGCGGAGCCGGGTACTTCTTTCCGTACCCCTGTCTCCGTCTCTGTCTCTGCCGCTGCCCCCGTCTCTGTTGCCGCTGCCGCTGCCGTTGTCTCTGTTGCTGTCTCCGCCGCTGTCTCCGTCCGGGGACGCTTCCCGTCCCGCGTGGTTTGGCCACGCTCGGGCATACGCCCTCCCTTTTCGAGTAATCCGCCACCTATGCTCTCAGCTCGTACAGGCGGTTCGTACATTCCGTTCGTACAGGGTGTTCGAGGTAACAAAGGTCACGGGACTAGGGGCTGGCATGTCGGCTGAGCGCGTGCGGTGGGGAATTCTGGCCACGGGAGGTATCGCGGCGGCGATGGCGGCGGATCTGGTGGATCTGCCGGACGCGGAGCTCGTCGCCGTCGCCTCGCGGAGCGAGGCCTCCGCGAAGGCGTTCGCGGAACGGTTCGGCATCCCCCGGGCCTACGGCGACTGGGCGTCGCTGGCCGAGGACGCCGACGTGGACGTGGTGTACGTCGCCACTCCGCACTCGGCGCACCGGGCCGCCGCGGGTCTGTGCCTGGAGGCCGGGCGGAACGTGCTGTGCGAGAAGGCGTTCACGCTGAACGTGCGGGAGGCCGAGGAGCTCGTCGCGCTGGCGAAGGAGCACGGGGCCTTCCTGATGGAGGGCATGTGGACCTACTGCAACCCGGTCGTGCGGCGGCTGAAGGCGCTGGTCGACGACGGTGCGATCGGGGAGGTACGGACCGTTCAGGCCGACTTCGGGCTTGAGGGGCCCTTCCCGCCCTCGCACCGGCTGCGTGACCCGGCGCAGGGCGGCGGGGCGCTGCTCGACCTGGGCGTCTACCCGGTGTCGTTCGCGCACCTGCTGCTCGGGGAGCCCGACGGCATCTCGGCGAGAGCAGTGCTCTCCGAGGAGAACGTCGATCTCCAGACGGGGGCACTGCTCTCCTGGGAGAGCGGCGCTCTCGCCTCGGTGCACTGCTCCATCGTCGGCGGTACGCCCATCAGCGCGTCGGTGACCGGCTCCAAGGGCCGGATCGACGTACCCGACGGGTTCTTCTTCGCGGACCGGTTCGTACTGCACCGCGACGGCCGGGACCCCGAGGAGTTCGTCGCCGCCCCGGACCACGGCGCCCGCAACAGCTTCCGGCACGAGGCCACCGAGGTGATGCGCGCCCTGCGGGCCGGCGAGACCGAGTCCCCGCTCGTCCCGCTCGACGGCACCCTCGCCGTGATGCGCACGATGGACACCATCCGGGAGCAGATCGGCGTCCGCTACCCCGCCGAGGCCCGCGCGTGAGCGACGGGAGGATCGCGGTCGTGACCGGCGCCGGTTCCGGTATCGGGCGGGCGGTCGCCCTCGAACTGCTCGGCGCGGGCTGGTCGGTGGCGCTCACGGGCCGGCGTACCGAACGACTGGAGGAGACGGCGGCGCTCGCATCCGGGGGCACGCGCGAGGGAACTCCCGGGAGCGACTGTCTCGTCGTACGCGCCGATGTGGCCCAACCCGACGACGTGGCCGCCCTGTTCGCGGCCGTGCGCGAGCGGTTCGGGCGGCTCGACCTGCTGTTCAACAACGCGGGGACGTTCGGTCCCGGCGGGGTGGCGGTGGAGGACCTGGAGTACGAGGCGTGGCGGCACGTCGTGGACACCAACCTCAACGGGGCGTTCCTGTGCGCGCAGGCGGCGTACCGGCAGATGAAGGAGCAGGATCCGCAGGGCGGCCGGATCATCAACAACGGGTCGGTCTCCGCGCACACGCCCCGGCCGAACTCGGCGCCGTACACCGCGACAAAGCACGCGCTGACGGGGCTGACGAAGGCGCTGGCGCTGGACGGGCGGCCGTACCGGATCGCGGTCTCCCAGATCGACATCGGGAACGCGGCGACGGACATGACGGCGCGTATGCGGACGGGGGCCCTTCAGGCGAACGGGGAGATGGCGCCGGAGCCCGTCATGGACGTGGCGGACGTGGCCCGCACCGTGCGGCACATGGCGGAGCTGCCGTTGGAGGCGAATGTGCAGTTCGCGACGGTTCTGGCGACCGCGATGCCCTATGTGGGGCGCGGCTGAGGCGGAACCGGGGCGGCTTCGCGCAGGTATTCGAAGACTCAACCTGCACAAGCGGAATTGATTGCTCCGTAGCGTTCGGCCCGGTCGCAGGCATATGCTCAACACGCCTTCTCCATCAGAGCTTCACACTTGACGCTCTGAGGTTCCGGTAGCACACAACGGACCATGCCGAGGGGGGGAAGGCGACAGCCGCTCCACGGCGTATCCGGGTGGGGGTGGACCTCGCGTGGGACCGCGAGGTACGCACCGGGTCATGGAGCGGCTGTCGTGCACTCCGGCACCCGAGCACCACGGGCCGCACCAACAGCCAGGCGACGCGCCTTAATTGTTCGTGATTGTTTCGGTCCCGCTTTCTCAGCCCCCGCACATCGTTTACCCAGTTCCCCACAAAGGTTCCTCCCTAGCTTGTGGCAGCGCCCACAGTGGGCGCCGTCCGCAGCTGGGCGCCCATGAACCTTTGAGGAACGGGATGTTTGGCATCTATCTCAAGCGTGAGCTGAGCCGGCGCAAGAAGGCCGCTCTGGTCATCGCCATGGGTCTGGCGCTCGGTATCGCGCTGGTCATCACCGTCAGCTCGGTGTCGGCCGGCATGCAGCAGGCACAGGAGAAGGTCCTGCAGTCGCTGTACGGCCTCGGCACCGACATGACCGTCACCAAGGCCAGATCGGCCCCCACCGGCAACCAGTCGGGCCGGCCGAGCTTCGACTTCGACGCCAGCTCGAACGACTCGACCGAGACCCAGAGCAGCGACCGCGTGACGACCCAGGGCGGCCAGACCCTGAAGTCGGCGCTGGTCACCAAGGTCGCCGCCCAGAAGGGCGTGGCGACGGCGGTCGGCGCGCTGAGCCTCAACGTCACCAAGGTCGACGGCTCCTTCACCCAGGGCAAGGCGAAGACCGACACCTCGTCGTCCTCCTCGTCCTCCGGCCAGGGCGGTCCCGGCGGCGGCCAGGGCGGCAACACCGGCAGCACCGCCCCGCCCGAGATCCAGGGCGGCGGCGCCTCGTTCGACGTCAACTCGTACTCCGTCATGGGCGTCGACGTGACGAACCAGGAGCTCGGCCCGCTCGCCACCACGACGATCACCAGCGGCAAGACGTTCACGACGGCGCAGGCCAACGCGAAGGTCGCGGTGCTCAGCAAGTCGTACGCCAAGGAGAACAAGTACACGGTCGGCAAGACCCTCACGATCTCCGGTACGAAGTACACGGTCATCGGCATCGCCACGCCCGAGAGCAGCGAGACCACGACCGACGTGTACCTGCCGCTCAAGCAGGCGCAGACACTCGGCGACTCCGCGAACCTGGTCTCCACGATCTACGTCCAGGCGACCGACTCGAAGCAGATCGAGACCGTCAAGGCGACGATCCAGAAGAACATCTCGGGTACGACCGTCACGACCTCCGCCGACCTCGCGGAGACCGTCTCCGGTTCCCTCTCCACGGCCTCGAACCTCGCGACCAGCGTCGGCAAGTGGCTGTCCATCGCGGTGCTCGCGGCGGCGTTCCTGGTGGCCGCGCTGCTCACCTCCTCGGCCGTGTCCCGGCGGGTGCGGGAGTTCGGCACGCTGAAGGCGCTGGGCTGGCCCTCGCGCAAGGTGACCCGGCAGGTCGTCGGCGAGTCCATCGTGAACGGTCTGCTCGGCGGCGCGCTCGGCATCGGCCTCGGCCTGGCGGCGGCGTACGCGGTGACCACCTACAGCCCCAAGCTGACCGCGCAGCTCGGCAACACCGGCGGTGGCCCCGGCGGCGGTGGCGGCCCCGGCGGTGGCGGCCCGGGTCAGCAGTCGGCGGCCAACACGATGGAGATCGCGCTGTCGGCGCCCGTCTCCCTCACCACCATCGCGCTCGCGGCGGGCCTCGCCATCACCGGCGGTCTGATCGCCGGGGCGATGGGCGGCTGGCGGGCCTCACGGATGCGGCCCGCGGACGCGCTGCGCAGCGTGTCGTAGCCCTGCCGAGTTCAGCGGTTCCTCGGTTCCCCGGTTCCCCGGTTCCTCGGTTCCCCGGTTCCCCGGTTCCTCGGTTCCCCGGTTGTCTCAGTTCCCCCTCCCCCTGCCCCAATTCCCGTACGTCACGGAGTCGTTCATGTACAAGCTCACCGGTGTCAGCAAGAGATACACGCGGGGCAAGGAGACGGTGGAGGCGCTGCGCGGCATCGACCTCGTCATCGAGGACGGCGACCAGCTCGTCATCCAGGGTCCCACCGGCGGCGGCAAGTCCACCCTCCTTCAGATGATCGGCGGCCTGGACCGGCCGACCGAGGGCAGCGTCGAGCTGGACGGTGTCGATCTCGGCGCCATCAGCGAGGCGAAGCTGACCCGGCTGCGCGCCGAGAAGATCGGCATCATCTTCCAGGCGTTCAACCTCATCCCGACGCTGACCGCGCAGGAGAACGTCGAGACGGCCCTCGTACCGCTCGGCGTGAAGCCCGCCGAGCGGCGCGAGCGGGCGGCCGAGGCGCTGCGCTCGGTGGGCCTCGGCGAGCGGCTGTCGCACGTCCCGACCGAGCTGTCCGGCGGTCAGCAGCAGCGGGTCGCCATCGCCCGCGCCCTGGTGAAGAAGCCGAAGGTACTGCTCGCGGACGAGCCCACCGGCAACCTCGACGAGGGCACACGCGACGACATCATGGCGCTGCTCGAAGGGCTGTGGCGCGAGCACGGGCTGACCTTCATCCTGGTCACCCACGACTCGTCGATCGCCCGTCGGGCACCCCGGGTGGCGACCATCAAGGCGGGTCAGCTGACGGTCACGGACCAGGACCAGTACGTCAGTTGATCGCCTGATCGCTGATCGGCCGATCAGCCGATCGGCCGGCACACGCCGGTCCGGAGGGCCGTTCACCGCCCGAGCAGTTGGCCGATCTCGGCCAACCGCCCTGCGGTGAGCGGCCCTTTCGCGATCGCGTCGGCGTTCTCCCCGGCCTGCGCGACGGACCGGAAGCCGGGGATGGGGACGGTGCGGGGGCTGCGCCGGACCGCCCGTACGGACTCGTCGTCGTCGACCCCGCCCCAGCCGAGGGGCTGTCCGTCCGGGGCTCCCCACTCTCCGCCGATGGCCCAGCAGCCGAAGCCGAGGGGACTGACCTCGATGCCGCTGCGGCCCAGGGTCCGGTTCGCGAAGGCCCGGGTGGTGCCTGTGCCGTCCGTGTCGTCCGGGTGGTCCGTCGTCTCCATGGGGCAGGACACCAGGAGTTGGAGCACACGTCAGCGCAAGGGGAGCTGCCGACGGCTCCCGCGGCCGTCAGGCCTGGCCGGTCTCGAAGCGCAGGATGCGGCCGTCGTCGACGGTGAAGCTCCACTTGGTGCGCATCTCGCCCCAGGTGTCGTTGCTGTAGTTGGCGACGAGAACACGGCCTCCCCGCGACTCGTTGTCGACCTCCATGTGCCCGTGGGAGGAGAAGATCTCGCGCTCGGTCCAGTCGGCGAGGTCACGGTCCGAGCCGTCGTCGGACATGGTCGCGCCGGGTGCCAGGACGGCCCGGAAGGCCTCGCGGTCGTGTGCGTTCACGGCGTTGACGAAGGCCCGGACGGCCGGGTCGCTGAGCTTGGCGGTCTGAATCGTCATGCCGGACAGACTGGCACCGCCCCCGGGCACCCGCCACCCGAACGGCAGGCACGGACACCGCCGCCGGGTGCGGGCGGGGCGATCGGTGCGACGGTGGAGACATGACCTGTGACGACCGGTACGACCGGCGTGATCTGGGGCTGCTGCTGCTCCGCCTGGGAACGGGCGGGGTGCTGGCGGCGCACGGCGCGCAGAAGCTGTTCGGGTGGTTCGGCGGGCACGGCCTCGAAGGCACCGGTGCCTTCATGGAGTCCGTCGGCTACGCACCGGGGAAGGCCAGTGCCACGGCAGCGGGCCTCGCGGAGACGGGCGGCGGTGCACTGCTCGCACTGGGCCTGGCGACTCCGGCGGCCGGCGCGGCGGCGGCGGGCGCGATGGCCGGCGCCACCGCCGTGCACGCGCCCAACGGGTTCTTCAGCGCGGACGGCGGCTACGAGTACGCCGCGACCCTGGGCCTCGCCGCCGCGGGCCTCGCGGTGACGGGCCCCGGCCGGCTCTCCCTGGACCACGCGCTGGGCCACGTACTCGACCGCGGCTGGATGGTCCCGACGGCCCTCGCCGCGACGGCCGCGGTCACGGCGGTGATCGTGGGGGCGCGGAACCGGCGGGTGCGGGAGCGTCAACAGGGCACGCAGGACGCGCTGTTCGAGGAATAGCGGACTACCGAGGAACAGCGACACAGCGGAACAGCGGCGTCGAGGGGCGTGGCGGCGCAGACGGATCCGGGCTGTCGGGTCGGGGTGCCGGGGTCGCGTGGGAGGCTTCTCCCATGGCTGATGACGACGTCTGGGCAGTGATCGACGACCTCTGGACCTGGCTCGACGCCAACCGGACTCACCCCGACCGCGAGTCCCTCCTCCTGCGCATGCTGAAGCTGACCGAGGAGGTCGGCGAGGTCGCCCAGGCGGTGATCGGCGCGACCGGCCAGAACCCGCGCAAGGGCGCGAGCCACACGTGGGACGACGTCCGGTCGGAACTGTGCGACGTCGTCATCACGGCGATGGTGGCCCTGCGCACCCTGGCCCCGGACGCCGGAGAGGTGTTCACCACCCATCTGGCAGGGGTCAGGGAGCGCTCGCTGGGCCCCCGGTAGGCAAGGACCCCGTGGGCACGGGGGTCCCACAGGCAAGAGGTCCCGCAAAGAGAGCGTCGCGGCTGAGACCCGTGAGCCTTACGAAGCGCTCGCGTTCGAGCGCCCGAAGAACTCGATCTCGGCGATGGCCACCTGCTTGTCGCCGGACGCCGCGTGTGCCGAGCGGATGACGAAGCGTACGGCGGTGACGGAGCCGACGCGGAAGGCCCGGCGCTGGCCGCCCGAGCCCTGGTCGAGCGTGAGGAAACGGGTCGTCTTCTTGCCGTCCGCGGTGGTGATCTGGGCCTCGACGCGCTTCGGGAGCGCCGACTCGGCGATCGTCTCGGGGCGGGAGGAGACACCGGGGGTGATGATGACGTCCAGCAGACGGGTGGGCTCGGCGAAGCGGGCCTCGATCCACTGGCCCGCGCCGGACTCGGTGACGCCGGGGCCCCACCAGGTGTTGCTCCGCTTGTCGAAGGCCAGTTCGGGCTTGTGGCCCGGGTAGGAGCGGGACGCGATGACCTTGTCGGGGTCGGCCGGGGCCCGCTTGGCGAAGTGGTCGCGGATGCCGTTCACGGCGTCGTCGGTGTTCATGACCGCCACGATCAGGAGGGTCAGCACCAGCGCGCCGACCACCCAGTTCATGACGCGGCCGAAGCCCCTGCGCAGTCGCGGACGGTCCCCCGCCCACGGGGTCTCACCGCCCCCCGGGTTCAGCAGACGGCGCCACCACGGCCGTCGGCCGGGCTCGTCGTGGCTGTGGCCGGACAGTGGCATGGCGCAGCGTCCGCAGAAGTGCCGGTCGGGCATGTTCGGGGTGGCGCACCAGGGGCACGGAAGGCCGCCCTGTACGCCGGGTTCCCGGCCCGGGGTCCGGACCTGCGGGCGGTCGGCGACCGGGCGGCCGGGCAGCACCGGTGCGACGGACGGCTCCGGGGCGGTCCGGGGTCCGGGGTCGGAGACCGGTACGAGGAGGGACCTGGCGCGGGCCGCGCTGTCGTCCGGCGTGGGGGCGGGAGCGGGGGCCGTGGTGCTGCTCTCCCCGGGGGGTACCGCGGGCTGGGGCAGGGTGTCGGCGTCGGCGTCCTGGGCTGTTGCGGGGATGGCGGGCGCCGATGGTTCGGGAGCGGACGGAGCCGACGGGATGTGTTCGTCCAGCCGGGCCAGGGCGGTGCTCGGCACCACGGTGCCGCCGGGGCCCGAGCGGGAGAACGCGTCCCAGCCGGGAGCGGGAGCGTCGGCGCTGCCCGACGGCCCGCCGGCGGGCCTCGGCTCCTCGCGCGCACCCGCCGCCAGGGCGGGCTCCCCCGCCGGAACGGACACGGGTTCGGCGGCACCCGCACCCCTGGCGGAGGCCGTCCGTTCCGCCCGCTCCTCGCGGTCCGACCAGCTCAGCACCGCCCCACAGGCGTCGCAGAAGGACTGGCCGGGCTCCGCCCGTGTTCCGCATTCGGCGCAGCTCTGGCTGGTCATCTTTCCGGGGTCCTTTCGGCGGCGGTCACCTTGACCGTGTAGGGCATGTGGGCGGGGCGGGCTGCGGCCACGAGGCTGTCCAGCCGGTGTTCGTCCGCGGCTGTCGGGTCGGGCAGCCGCAGATGGACGTGCAGATGGGGTCGGCGGTCGCCGGGGACCGGTCCGAGGGGCCTGGCGTGCCAGTCGGCGCCGCCGCTCTCGCTGATCTCGGGGGTCACCCCGAAGGCGAGCCGTACGGCCTCGGACAGTCCTCGCCGGGTGCCCCGTACCCGGTGCAGATACGCGGCGGCGGCGACGGCGGCGCGCAGCCGGTCCTCGGGTTCGGTGCCGTCGGTCTCGGCGCCGACCCAGCTGCCGAGCCAGGTGGCGAAGTCGAGGGGGGCCAGGGACGGGGTGAAGTAGGAGTCCAGGCAGTCGAGTGCGTTGAGGATGGGGGCCACGACGTCGTCGAGTCCCGCGACGAAGCGCTGGGCCAGGTCGTCGTCGGCGAAGACCGCCGGGAGCATCGCGCCGATGGGCGCGGAGGAGCCGAGTCCGTCGATGGAACCTCTCATGAGCCGTCCCCGATCACACGCACCCGGTGGTCGAAGGAGAAGACCAGGGACGGCGGAGCGAGATCGATACGGTTCGTCGCCTCGCCGCGTTTGCCGGTGAGCGGGTCGGCCGGATGCAGTTGCACCTCGTCGACCAGTTCGACGCCGGGTACGCGTTGCAGGACCGCGAAGACCTCGCCGGACTGCACGGGTCGTCCGAAGGGCCAGCCCTTGCCGTCGGTGCCGCCGGTGAGCGGATCGAGGTGGCGGTAGAGGGCGTCGTGCGCCTTCCGGCGTACCCGGTCCGTGTCGACGCCCCGGAAGGCGTGCACGGTGGCGACCACCGTGACGCCCTGGTAGAAGGGCGGTCCCACCGCCAACCGCGTCCCGATCAGCCGGCGTTCGTCGAGATGGCGGGTGATGCGCTGCAACAGGGCGTCACCGGGGACGAGTTGCTCGAAGCGAAGCCGACCGCCCGGGTCGGGAACGGCTTGCGGCACGACCAGCACCCGTACGGCGTACGACCCGTGCTCCCCCTCGTCGCCTTCCAGGCAGGTGATCCGGGCGGTCTCGGGGGCGGCACGGCGCGCCAGCTCCTCGTAGTCCCGGAGGGTGACCGCGCGTTCCTGGGCGCGCAGGGTGATCGGTGCCCGGACCTTCGCCTCCTCGACGGTCTCGCCGTCGACCCCGCCGCGCGCGGCCTCCCGGTTGACGACCTCGGAGACGTACGGGATCGAGCTGCGCAGCACCTGTACGGCACCCCGGGCGACGTTGCCGGCCCTGCCCCCGCCGGTGCGGTAGCGGCGGGCGCGCAGGACCGCGCCCTTGGGCGGGACGGCTCCGTACTGGCGCAGGGTGCCGTCGGGTTCGCGGACGGCGGGGCCGAAGGCGATCTCGCCGGTCGCGGCGTCGAGGGTGAGGTGGCGGTCGTCGGCGGCGGAGGCGGAGAAGTGCGGGACGACCTGCCAGTCCGTCCAGCCCTCGGGGCCGGCGGCGGACTGGAGGAGCAGGGGCGGGTCGTCGCCGACGACGGGCGCGTTGGCCAGGCGCAGCCGTTGCCCGGGCAGGCCGGTGGACTCGCCGAGTGCCTCGTCGTACACGGTTTCCGCGTGGACGGCGCGGGTGGTGCCGCCCATCGTGAACGCCTCGGCGGACCGGATGGTCGGTGAAGTGGTGTAGAAGGGCTGGTTGTTGAGGGGTTCGGTGACCCGGCAGCGCAACCAGCCGGCCTCCCGGCCGCCGGTGCGGGAGAGGGTGTGGCCGCCGGGGACGTGCAGGACGACCTCGCCGGGCCGGTTGAGGCCGCCGGTGCCGTCCCGGTCGACCTCGCAGGCCGCCCAGCCGTCCTCGGTCCACGCCTCCCAGAGCAGCGGCGGCTGCCGCGGGTCCACGCCGACGCCGTCGACCCGGCTGTCGAGGTCGAGGGCGACCGCGCAGTGCGGTACGGCCGCGGTCAGCCCGAACAGCATGCAGTCGCCGGGGCTCGGGGCCTCGGTGAAGCACAGCACGTCCTTGCCCTCGGTGAGGTCGGCGGTACGGTCGGCGACGGGCACACCGTTGCCCTGCACGACAAGGTGCCCCAACTCGCAGGGCACTACAGCGAGTTCGCGTTCCGTGGCGAAGACGACGGCCTCCTCGCTCTCGGTGCGGAGGGTGGCCGCCTCGGTCCCCGGCGGCAGCAGCACGGTCTCCTCCTGCGGTGCCGACAGCCAGAACGTCACGTCCGTGCGGGCCGCCGAGGGCGGGAAGAGGGTGATGCCGACGAGGTCGAGGAAGGCGAGGTGGTTCTTCTCCGGGACGCGGTTGAGGCGGTAGACGATCTGGTCCGCCATGTGCGCGACCGTCTCCACGAGGGTGACGCCGGGGTCGGAGACGTTGTGGTCGGTCCACTCCGGGGCGCGCTGCTGGATGTAACGCTTGGCGTCGTCGACGAACTGCTGGAAGCGGCGGTCGTCAAGGTTCGGGGAAGGCAGAGCCATCGGTGATCAGCGGTCGCTTTCAGGGGAGTTGCCCGCATCGCCGGACGCGTCGGGTTCCTCGTGGGAGGGGATGACGTAGAAGGGGAAGACGAGACTGCGCGGGTTGTTGGTGCCGCGGATCGAGTAGCGGACGTCGATGAACAGCACGCCCTGTTCGGCACCGGCGGTGACCTCGACGTCGTCGACCTCGATGCGCGGCTCCCAGCGGTCGAGGCTGGTGTACACCTCGTGCTGGATGCGCCCGGCGGTGGCCTCGTTGACCGGCGCGAAGACCATGTCATGGATGGCGCAGCCGAACTCGGGCCGCATCGGCCGTTCCCCGGGCGCGGTGGCGAGGACGAGCCGGATGGCCTCCTCGACCTCCCGTTCCCCGCTGACGAGGGCGATGCCCCCGGTGGGCCCGATGCGCAGCGGGAACGCCCACCCGGAACCGACGAACTGCTCGGCCATCCTCAGACCCACCTGCCTTCTTCTCCGCACACTTCTCAGGACCAGGAACTTGACGGTTGTCGCTTGTTGTCACGGGATCGGATACGGCTTGTTGTTGACCAGCACGATGCCGTCCAGCTTGAGGTTGAGCGCCCGAAGGCTCACGTTGGCGACGGAGTTGATCTGGACGGTGCCCTTCCCGCTGAGGCTGAGGGCGCCGAGCGCGTCCACGTTGACCGCGCCGCCGAGCGACTTGAGGCTGACGATGCCTCGGCCCTGGAGGCTGAGGATGCCGCCGCTTCTGATGTTGACGGCCCGTCGGGCGCTCAGCGTCAGATCGGTGCCGGCGTCCACGGACACCGAGGTGCCGCCCGTGATGCTGACGGAACCCCTGCTGTCCACGGTGATCTCGGTCTTGGTGCGGTCGAGGTTGATGGTCAGTTTGTCGTTGCCGCTGGCGATGCGCACACCCTGTTTGCGCAGGCCCGTCTGCTGGCTGAGCAGGTCGACCCGGTTGCCGTCCCGGTCGGACAGGGTGTGCCGGATGGCCTTCTTCTTCAGCGGGTCGTGCAGCCACACGTCCTTGACGACGGTCGGCTTGTCCCGCCCGTTGTAGAGCCCGCCGACGACGAAGGGATGGTCAAGTGCCCCCCGATCGAAGGAGACCAGCACCTCGTCCCCCACGTCGAGCGGAAAGATCCCGCCCCCGCCCTTCCCACCCAGCTGCACGACCCGCGTCCAGTCACTCACGTACGCGTCGTCCAGCCAGGGGAACTGAAGCTTCACCCGCCCCTGTTTCAGGGGGTCCTGTACGTCCGTGACCAGCGCGTTGGCGACGCCCGGCAGCCGGGGTGCGGTGGTCGCGGCGCCGCCGGAGGTGAGGCCGAACAAGGAGCGCCACTGGCGTCCGCTGACCGTCACCAGGGTCTCGTAGTGGTCGCCGTCGCCGAAGACGTGCCGTACGGAGGTGCAGGTGTACTTGCCCTCGAAGGGCTTGCCGACGTCGGCCAGGGTCACCGGAATTCCCGGCCGCAGCTTGGGATTTCCGCGCACGGTGACCTCCAGCTCGGCGAAGGAGGAGGTGACGTCGTCGGCGAGGGCGTCGGCCGCGAACCTGACCTCGGACTGGCGGTCGTACGGCGTGTCCGTCTCGACGAGCAGGCCCGCCTTGAAGGGCGCGGAGGCCTTCTTCGGGGTGGTGCCGATGCCGATGAGGGGGGTGGTGGCGGCCGGTGCGGTGGCGGTGAGCTTCTTCTTGGTCGTCACGTCCCAGCCCCGCGCCTCGACCTTGGCGATCTGGTCGGCGGAGGTGACGGCGGCCCGGCAGCGCAGTACGTCCGTACCGCCCTCCAGCACGAACGGGCTCTTCTCACCCGGGGTACTGACCGGGGGCGCGCCGGACGCCGGGTCGGGCTTGACGAACTGGAACTTCCCTTTCGCGTCGAGGGACATGACCATCTCGTTCTCGTCGGCGAGCCGCGCGAGGAAGTCCCAGTCGGTCACATTGGCCTGGCTGATGAACTCGTAGACGGTCTTGGTGGCCTGGATCCTCCCGACCTGGACTCCCGCCGTGGCGACGACCTTTCGGACGATGTCCGAGGCGGTCTGGTTGCGGTAGGCGGCCACCCGGCTCTGCCGCATCAGTCGGTGCCCGGGGTCGTAGCCACGGATGACGGTGAAGGTGCCGGTGCCGTCGTAGTCGGTCTCCATACCGGTGACCTCACCGGTGATCAACGGGTCGCCGGCCCCCTGCCCGGCGGCAACGGGCGCCAGGACCACGGGAGTTCCGAAGTCGACACCGAGCAGGCCGAGGACGAGGTGGCGCGGGTCGCGGAAGGTGATCCGGAAAGCCCCGGGCACCCCGGCGCCCAGGTCGACCCAGCCGCCGACGAGCAGGCAGGCGACGTCGTCGGGCAGCTTCGCGCCCCCGATCTTCACGCTCAGGAGGCTGGAGAAGGCGATCTGGACCATCAGGCGCCCATCTCCTCGGCGGCGGGCAGGATGAGTTCGCGCCCGTTCGCCAGCCGGTTCGGGTCGTCGATGCCGTTGCGCTCGGCGATGGTCCGCCAGGCGGTCGCGTCCCCGTACTCCCGCCAGGCGAGCGACTGAAGCGAGTCCCCGGCGACGACCCGGTGCACACGCTGCGCGGTGAGCGCGCCCGACGTCGGGTTCTGTCCCTTGGTCTTGCTGGGGATCTCGTGCAGATTCACCTGGCAGGTGGCCCGGATGGGCACACCGGTCGTCCCGAACAGGGTGTAGGTCGCGTCCACGGAACTGACGTACGCGGTGAACCGCGCGGTGGAGAACGACCCCCACTCGAAAACGACCCAGGGGGTCGACGGCTGGTTGGCGGCGATGCTCTTCGCGGTCGTCTCGCAGCAGGAGAAGAGCGCCTCGACCTTCTTCAGCACACTGTTGCTGCTCGGCTCGTCGGAGGAGTCGAGGAAGATCTCGACGGTCATCTCACGCGGCAGCGGCCCCAGGAACTCCGGCAGCGAACCGTCGCGGACAGCCGCCGTGGGAGTGGTCTTCCACTGGGCGCGGCGGCTGAGCGAGAGCTGGGAGGGGTTGAAGTCGAAGCTGAAGTTCTTGATGAGCCCGCCCGGTGTGGTGCTGTAGCCGATCGGCGGCTCGTGAACGGCCAGCGTGGCCCGCACCAGGCTCTTCCCGGCGCCGCCCTTGCCGCCCTTGCTTCCCTTTGCCATGTCCTTCGCCGCCCTTCTCAGTCCGCTCGCCCGGTCCGCCGGTTCTGTCCGCTCGATGAGTCCGCTCGATCAGTCCGTGAACCCGTGGTGGGTGATCTCCAGGACCTCCGTGGCGACGCTCGGGTTCGCGGGGTCCAGGGAGGGGCCCTGCCAGCTCACGGGCAGTACGTCGATGAGCCCCCAGCGCGCGACCTCCGACCCGTCCGCGCGCAGTGCCGCGATCTGGGCGGTGGGCCGGGTGACTCCGGTGGTCACGCTCGAGATCCAGGCGGCGACCTTGGAGGTGTCCGGCGTCAGCGGCCGGGTGAGCCGGATGTTCGAGAACGTCACGCGTGACGGAAGCGCCCACACGAACCCGTTGTTGCCGCCCTCCTGGTGGTGCTCGATCTCCACCGCGGACGACAGTCCCTCGCACCCGTTGAAGTAACCGAGGCTCTCGCCGTCGATGGTGAGGGTGAAGAAGATGGTGGAGCCCGGGTCGGTATCGGTGGACATCGGGGCCTTTCAACAGACTTGTCAGAGTGCGGAGTCGGGCTTGGAGTTGTTTGGAGTTGTGGTTGCGGACGCGTCGGTGCGGACGGGTCAGTGACGGGGGTCGCGGAGCTTGCCGATGCGCTCACGGTCGAGACGCAGTTCGGTACGGACCTTGCGGGTGACCCTGTCGATCAGACGGTGGGTGAGTTCGTCGAGCTGGTGGTCGTTCAGGGCCTTGGCGTCGAAGGCCGCATCGGATTCGGGCTCCGCCTTCCGCGACTTGGCCCGGGACTCGGACGATGACGACGGCTGGTCAGCGGGCGGGGGTGACGACCGGGGGGTGTTCTGAGGTGCGGGCATCCGCTGGATACGGACGGCCGTGGGCGCGGGTGCGGCCGGCGGTTGCGGAGGTGCGCCGCCGGCGATCGGCGGTCGCGGCGGGGTGGCCTGCGTGCGCTGTACGGGGGCGCTGCCGCCGGAGCTGTACGGAACCGGCCCGGGGGCATGACGGACCGGCGTCACGGTCGGCCGGCCCGCGGTGGGCGCGGGACGCCTCAGGGGGACGGCCCTGGGTACGACGGGGAGGGCCCGCGCTGCCCCCGCGGCGACCGGTGCGGCGGGGACGGACGTGGTCAGGGGGTGGGCGGAGGAGAGCGCCCGCTGGACGCGGGGTGGGGTGGGGCGTACCGAGGGGGTGAGTGGGGTGGGGGGTTCGGTGGGAGCGCTCGCCGCCGAGAGGGGCAGCGCCGAGAGGGCCGACGCGGGAGCTGCCGCGCCGGACACGGCGACTTGCCTGGTGGATACGGGAATCGCAGGATCCGCCGGTGTCATGACGGCACGCTGGACGGGCGAGCCGAGGGCCGGCATCGACGCCGCTGTCGCGGAGAGGGCCGACGGGGGGAGACCCGGCGCGGGAGTTGCGGTGCCGGGCGCCCCGACTGCCCCCATGCGTACGGGTGTTACGGGAGCCGGCGGTGCCGTGACGGCCCGCTGGACGGGCGCACCGACGGCGGGTGTCGGCGCCGGTGTCGTGGGGATGCCGGGGCGCTTCGGGGTGCCGCGTCCCACCAGGGGCGTGGCGCCCGCGGGCGGTGCGGAGAGCGGCGCCCCCAGGGAAGTGCGCCGACGGGGCGTGCTCGGTGCCGGGGCAGCGGGCCCGGGCGGGGCCGTGCGCCGGGTCTCGGTGGCTGCCGTTCGCTGGATCGGGGCGGACAGACCGGCGAGGGGCTTGTCCGGGGTGACCGGTACGGCGGCAGCGGGCGGGTTCGTGCCGGGGCGAGAGGGTGCCCCCTGAGGGGAGGCGGGCCCCGGGGCGACGGGTGCGGCGTCCGACGCCCGGGCCGCGACGGTGTGCGGCGGCCGGGAAGAAGTCTGCGTCACACTCCGGGTGACGGGCACGGCATCGCGCGGGGCGCCGGGCGTCGCCGGGACCGATCCCGGGGCCGCGGAAGTGGGTGCCTGGGAGGAGGCCGGGGCGCCGGTTCGCACGTCGGCGGACGCGGGCTGCCGGAACGGGGCGTCGGAGGTCGGGGTCGGGGTCCTGCTCGGGAAAGCGGTGACTGGTACGACGGGGGTGGTCGCCGGTCCCGTCGGGGTGGCGGCTCGCTGCACCGGACGTGCGTCCGGTCCTGCGGAGGGCCCAACCGGTGGTGAAACAGCGGCACTTGAGCCGGACGGGGTGGCGACGGGGTGTATCGGGGAAACGTCCCGTGCGGCAGCAGGAGCAGCCGGGGCTCCCGCAGGGGCGGCGGCGCCGGGTCCTGGCGTCGCGGCAACCGGGCGTACCGGCACGACCGTCGGTTGCCCCGCGGAATCGGCGGCGGCCCTCTGCACCACGGGCACATCCGACGCGCCGGACCTCGGCACGTCCGAAACGGTCGACGTCTGTACAACCGCCCCACCGGACACCGGTCCCGGCCCCCCGGACGGGGCAACCGGCCCCACCGGAACGCCGGTCGACGCGCCGCCCGAACCGGCGGACGTCCGCACAACGGTCCCGCCCGGCCCCGGAGAGGCAGGACCCGACGACGACGCCGCCGACCCGGACTGTGACGCCGCCGAAGCGGAACGCAACCCCGTGACACCCGGCGATGCCACGGACACCGACGCGGACGCCGGATCGGGCCCCCCTGACGTGGGGCCCGGTCCGGGTGGCGCGGCAACGGGCCTCGCCTGAGCCGCAGTTGACCCCGCCGAGGCGGCCCTCTGCACCACGGGCACGTCCGGCACCGCAGACGCGGGACCCGGTCGGGTCCCCGGCGCCGCCGCGGCCGGGCGCACGTGATCGGCGGCCCGTTCCGCAGCCCTCGGGGCAGAACTGCCGGGTGCGGCGACCCGGCTCGTCGAGGTGTCGGCGGAAGCGGCTGCGACCGGTCGTGCCGAAGCGGCAGCCGGGCCCAGTTCGGAATGACCGCCGCGCGCCTCACCGCCCGTGGCCGCCGCTGACGCGCCGGGGGCCAACTGCACGGACGCCACGCCGGAACCCGGGGAAGCCGCAGTCGGTCGTACGGGAGCGGCAGCCGGGGTCGGCCCGTCCGAGGTGGCGGCCGGTCCCACGGACGGAGCGGCCGAACCCACCGGAAGCGCGCCCGGCTCCACGGCAGCGGCCGGTCCCGGCAGGGAAGCCGCCGACGCGTACGGGGTGACGGCCGAGGAATCCGGGGAGACAGGCACCGCACCGGACGACGCGGCCGGAGCCCCGGGAGCACCCGTGGACGCGACCCCACCGGAACTCCCCGCACCCGCACCCGCAGCCTTCCTGGCCACCGGCAAGGTCCGCCGCTGCACCACCGGCGCGCCGGAGACCCTGGTCAGCGGCACGGCCCCGGCCACGGACGAGGAGGCGGCAACGGAGGAGCCCCCGGCACCCGCCGGACCCCGGGCAGCACCCGTACTCGAACCCGAGGCAACCGCTCCCCCGGACCCCGAACCGGAAACCGCACCGGCACCGGCACCGGCACCCGCACCCGCACCCGCAGAGGACACCCAGGCGGCAGCGGGCAGCGCCCCCGCAGCCGGGCGACGCCCCACAACCGGCACCCGCCCGGCAGGGACCGAGCCCCCGCCCGAGGACACACCCGGCGAGGACACACCGGAAGAAGCCCCCGCCCCCGAGGACGACGGCCCATCTCCCGGACCACTCACCGCCACGACCCGAGGCCCCGCCGCCCGGGCGACCGCTCCCGGAAACGCCACGCGCTGAACGGAGGCCGCACCGGCGGAGGCCGAAGCGACGCCCTCCGCCCCACTCGCCGTACCCTCCTCAGCCATCGCCAACGGCAGTGACCGCGAGGGTAGTTCAAGTCCGGTTCCCGGCCCCCGCGACTCGACGAGAGCCCCCCTCACCAGACCGCTCGGCGCGTCGTCGAGGACGGCGTGCGAGAGGGTGCCGGTGAAGGAGGGGTTCTGCCAGGTCGTGAGTCGGCCGGCGAAGCCCGCGTCGGCAACTCCCGTCCGGCCGACGGCGGTCGCGCGCTGCATCGGCGGCAACGCGGACCACCCGGCCGACGGGGTACCGGACCCGGGACGGGACGTCTCCCCGCCCCCGGCCTCGCCCCCGACGTCAACTCCGCCACTGGAGATGGCACTTGCCGCCTCGCCGGCCCCTCGGGCCTCCCGGCGACGTTCTCTCAACCGCCCGACGAATCCCACGCCCTCACCCCTCCCCCGCCGCGCGCGTGACAAGGGCCGCGATCCGGTCCGTGTAACGGCGCCGGTCGCGGTGCTCAAGGTCGAGGATCTCGTCCATGCTCCAGTGGAAGTGGTAGGCGACGTACGCGATCTCCTCGTACAGCCGGTCGCTCGCGTACGTCACGATTCCCCCAGGCGGCTCCCGCCGAGTTCGACTTCGAACGGCTGCTCACAGTGCGGGCAGGTCACGCCCGCGCGGGTGTGCCCCTCCGCGTTGATCTGCCGGTAGAAGTCCTGGAGGAAGGCGAGGTCGGAGGCGAACATGTTCTCCACGACGCCGTCGTGCACGAGCGGCAGCGAGCCGAGCCGGGTGATGACCCGGCCGAGCAGCACCACCGACAGATACGCCGGGTTCTCCTGAACGCGCATGTCCCGCAGGGGGATCAGCTCGTCCCGGGCCGTGGCCAGCCGCATCACACCGTCGCGGTGCACCGTGCCGGTCTCGTCGACGTATCCGCGCGGCAGCTCGAACTCGAACTCGGTGCGCAGCCGTTGGGGAGCGGCGGCGACGACGATCTGCTCCGCCGTCGGTGCCGCCTCCGTCCCGGGGGAGGCCGGACCGGGGTCGGCCGTCGCGGCCCCGGCCGGCCTGGGAGCCGTACGACGCATTACTCGATGACCAGTTCTTCGAACGTGATCGTGACCGTCTCCTGCAACGCGGACGCCTCGCCGGCCTTCACCGTGCTGGTGTCGATCTTGCTGCACCAGGCGTTGCGCATGTTGTACCGCTTGACCGGGTTGTTCTGGTAGTCCATGACCATGATCGTGGCGTTCTTGCGGGCCGTGGCCATCTGACCGGCGACCGACTCGGTGATCCACTGGTTGAAGGCCGAGGACTGGGTCATGCCGCGGACGACCGTGCAGGTGCCCGCCTTCTTCACGCCCGGCAGCTTCTTGGTGACGGGCTTGCCCTGCGCGGAGACCTGCTGGTACTCGATGACGTCCTGCTCGATGCTGAGGCCGCTGACCTCGGCGAGGTACTCGACCATCACGCCGTCGATCTGCAGGCCGAAATTGTGTGAGGTGAGGGCGTCACCCGGCTGGAGGCTCATCTGGCTCTCTCAACTCTCTTGCTTCTGTTGGTTCTCTGCGTGTCTGGAGGACTTGGTATGTCTGCGAGGGGGGTTACTCCTCCAACTCCCCGCTGCCACCGGAGAACTGGGCCAGCCTGAAGATCACGAACTCGGCGGGCTTGACCGGCGCGATGCCGATCTCGCACACGACGCGGCCGAGGTCGACCGACTCCGGCGGGTTGGTCTCCTCGTCGCACTTGACGTAGTAGGCCTCCTCCGGCCGCTGGCCGAAGAGGGCGCCGCTGCGCCACTCGTTGACGAGGAACGCGGAGACGTTGCGCCGGATACGGGCCCACAGCTGGTGGTCGTTCGGCTCGAAGACCACCCACTGGGTGCCGATCAGGATCGACTCCTCCAGGTAGTTGAAGTAGCGGCGCACGTTGAGGTAGCGCCAGGCCGGGTCGGAGGACATCGTGCGGGCGCCCCAGACGCGGATGCCGCGGCCCGGGAAGGCCCGGATGCAGTTGACGCCGATCGGGTTGAGGAGGTCCTGCTCACCCCGGGTGATCTGCATCTCCAGGTCGACCGCGCCACGGACGACCTCGTTGGCGGGCGCCTTGTGCACACCGCGCTCGGAGTCGTTGCGGGCCCAGATGCCGGCGATGTGGCCGCTCGGCGGGATCAGACGGGCGTGCCCGGTGGCCGGGTCGAAGGCCTTGATCCAGGGGTAGTACAGGGCCGCGTACTTGGAGTCGTAGCCGGCCGTCTCCTGCCGCCAGACACGGATCTGACGGGCGTTCAGCCCGGGCGGCGGGTCGATGACGGCGACACGGTCGCCCATCAGCTCGCAGTGGGCGATCAGGCCGAGCTGGACCGCCTTCACCTGCTCCAGGTCGATCGCACCGCGCTGGTAGGCCGCCATCAGGTCGGGCACCGCGACCATCGACACCTCGTCGACGGCCTCCAGGCCACCGAATCCGGTGCGGTCGGCGGAGTCGCCGAGATACTGGGCGGGGCCGGCGTGCGCGCCCTCGGTGTCCGCCGTCGCCGGGACGACCGCGGCGGGGGCGGCCGGGGCGGCGAGCGCCACGGTCTGGTTGTCGGGACGGACGAGCTGGGCGGCGGGCGCCGTCTCCTGCACGGTGATGAGCTTGGAGCGCTCCTTCACCTGCGTGACGACGTAGTTGCGGCCGCCCTTCTTGGCGGTCACGTCGAACGTCTCGACAGCCTTGTCGCCGTCCTTGACGATCAGCTTGAACCGCTCGGCCGGGCCCTCGCCGTCCGCGTCGGTGACCTCGACGCTCAGCGAGCCGCCCGCCACGGCGGTCACGCTGAAGGTGCCGATCTGCTTGGGCTCAGCGGCTGCCAGCGCGGCCCGGTCGTCCGCGCCCGCGAGGGACTTGGCCGGTGCGGAGTCTCCCCCGGCACCGCCCGCCGCACCCCCGACCCGGACGACGTACGCGGCCGAGCCGCCGTTGTTGAAGAAGCCGTAGACGCTGTGCGCGAGGTAGTAGCCGTCGGTGAAGTCACCGAAGGCAGCGACGTACTGCGTCCAGTTGGTCACCAGTGTCGGCTCGTTCAGCGGGCCGGTCGGCGCGAGGCCGACGAAGGCAGCGACCGAGGTGCCCACTCCCTCGATCGGACGTGAGCCGCTGGCCACCTCCTCGACGTATACGCCGGGCGACAGGTAGGACGGCATGCTCTGATCTCCTCGGGGTACGAGACAGGACACTTCCCACCCTCACGCGCACGTCCCGTCCGCCGAAACGGCCTGCGGTACCTCATGAGGGGCAACTTCCGTGCCCGCAAGGGCAATCCGCCCGGCCCGCGAACCCCGGACCCCGTCGGCCCTGCCCGTACGTCTGCCCCTTCGGCTCTCCCCGCAACCCGCCCGCACCGGTAAGGCTGGGGGGCGGACCGAACCGGACCGAACCGCACTGGGCCGAGCCGGGCCGGGACGGGACCGTTCGGGAACGCGGAAGCCGCGGCCGAGATCACCTACACACCCGGGAAGTGAACGACCCAGTGACCCTTTGGACTTCCCTGGAGCCCGCCTCCGCGACCGTCGACCCCGGCGGCAGCACAACCGTCCGGCTGCGCCTGCGCAACACGGGCGACGTCGTCGACGAGTACCGCTTCGAGCCGGTCGGCCCCATCGCCCCGTGGACCCGGATCGAGCCGCAGACCCTCCGTCTCTACCCGGGTACGACGGGCTCCGTGGACCTGACCTTCGCCCCGCCCCGCACCCCGGACGCGACGGCCGGCCCGAACCCCTACGCCGTCCGCATCACACCCACGGAACACCCGGAGGCGACCACCGTCCCCGAGGGCAACCTGACGATCACCCCCTTCACCGAGGTACGGGCGGAACTCGTCCCGCCGACCGTGAAGGGACGTTTCCGGGGACGCCCGAAGCTCGCCGTCGACAACCTGGGCAACACCAGGCTCACCGCCTCCGTCAGCGGCAGCGACAACGGCGACAACCTGTCGTACGACATCCACCCGGGCAGCGTCCAGGTCGAGCCGGGGCGGGCGGTGTTCGTCGACGCACGCCTCAAGCCCCGCCAGATCATCTGGTTCGGCGGCAAGGAGGACCGGCCGTACAAGCTCGCTGTGCAACGCTCCGGCGCCGTACCGATCGACGTCGACGGCACGTTCGTACAGCGCGGTTTCCTGCCCCGCTGGCTCGCCACCTTCCTCGGTGTCTTCCTCGCCCTCGCCATCACGTTCGTCATGCTCTGGATCTCCTACCGGCCTCAAGTGGGCACCAGGGCAAAGGAGTTCGAGTCGGCCGGCACCATCAGTACCCTTCCGCCGCCCAGCCCCACGGCCGTGGCCACGACTCCGCCCGTGGCGCCCAGCCAGGAGGCCGTCCAGAACCCCGTCGTGAGCGCGCCCCCGCAGTCGGCGGAGGCGCCGGCCGCCGGAGGCGGGAGCGAGAGCCCGGCGGCCGGGGGCGGCGGGGGCGGCGGCGCGCCGAAGAAGGAGACGAAGGCGCCGGAGGTGACCGCCGCCACGGCGGTGACGCAGCTGGCGGCCCGCAGCACGGGACGGCACATCTGCTACCGCGCCTATGTCGCCGACCAGGGCTGGCAGGCCCCGGTGTGCGACGGCGCCGAGGCCGGCACCACGGGCAAGGACCTGCCGATCAAGGCCGTGAACATCGCCGTGTCCGGAACCAAGGGGACCGCGGGCAGCGGCGCCTTCCAGTACCAGAACTGGAAGGGCACGAAGTGGACGAGCGCGGTGAACGGGATCGACAACTACCTCGGCAGCACCAAGGAGTCGGACGAGCCCCTTCAGGGCTTCACCATCCAGGTCTTCGACGGCAGCGTGTGCGGCAACCCCCATGTGCAGGACCGCGGTTGGCTGGGCGTGGTCTGCACCGACGCCGGCGGCTGGAAGTACATCGGGAGCGACATGAATGAGCACCTTCAGCTGGAGGCGTTCCGTATCACCGTGTGAGACGGGAGGGTCACCTACCAGGTGCCCTCGCCCGGCACCAGTCGTCCCGCCTTGCGGTACTCCCGCTCGGCGCCCTCCAGCAGGTCCGCCGTCGTGACCGGTCCGCCGCGTCCGACGGCGGAGTAGGCGGCCGTGACGACGGCGCTGCGGATCGAGCCGCCGGCCAGTTCGAAGGCGTCGGCGACCCGGGCCGGGTCGGTGCCGGGTTCGCAGGGCACCATGGCGAGGCTGTGCCGCCACAGGGCGAGGCGCTGACCGGCGTCGGGGAACGGGAAGTCGACCACCAGGTCCAGCCGGCGCGTGAACGCCTCGTCGATGTTGGCGCGCAGGTTGGTGGTGAGCAGCGCGATACCGTCGAAGGACTCCAGCCGCTGGAGCAGGTACGCGCTCTCCATGTTGGCGTGCTTGTCGTGCGCGTCCTTGACCTCGGAACGCTTCCCGAAGACGGCGTCGGCCTCGTCGAAGAGGAGCACGGCGTCGGTGCGGTCGGCCTCGCTGAAGATCCGTTCGAGGTTCTTCTCCGTCTCGCCGACGTACTTGTCGACGATCGACGACAGCTGGACCACGTAGAGATCCAGGCCCAGTTCGGCGGCGACGACCTCGGCGGACATCGTCTTCCCGGTGCCGGACTCCCCCGCGAACAGCCCGAGCACGCCCCGGCCCCGCCCGCCGCCCGCGCTGAGCCGCCAGTCGCCGAGGACCCGGTCGCGATGGCGGGCGCGCAGGGCGAGTTCACGCAGTTGGGCGAGCGGCTTGCCGGGCAGGACGAGATCCCCCCAGCCGACGTCCGGTCGGATGCGCCGGGCATGCCGTTCGAGCCCGGACGCCGACTGCTGCCGGGCGGCCAGCCGCAGATGGTCGGCGGTGAGCGCGGTCCCGTCGAAGCCGGCGAGTCGGTTGGCGGCACGGGCGGCCCGCGCGATGCGGTCGGCGCCGAGGCGGTACGGGGCGACGGTGGCCGCCAGATCGAACCCCAGGTCCGGTTCACCGGGGTGGCCAGGTTGGTCAGGGGCGCCATGGTGACCGGGGTGGCCGGGGTCGCCGTGGTGATCGGCGCCCTGCCGCAGCGCGTCCCCCCAGGCGTTCGGCTGCCCCGCGCGCTGCCGGGGCGCCTCCAGGACCAGCGGGTCGTCCTCGGACCACTGCGGGTCGTACGGGCCGGACCCGGTGAGCAGCACGGGTACGTCCGACACGTCGACCCCGGTCAACGCCTTGACGAGGGAGGCGGGTTGGTCGGGCAGCGGCGACACGACGACGACCCGGCCGCTGAGCCGCGCCTCACGGAGCAGGTCCGGGACCCGGTCCTCGGGCCCCGAGAAGTGCAGCGCGCCCAGTCCGGCCGAGTACAGGGCCGCCGTGACACAGGCCAGGCCGTCGCCTTCGCGGTGTTCGCGCAGATAGACGGTGGATGGTGGCGGGGGCGCGGAAGCCGCGGGGGGCCCGGCGGTCAGCAGGGCGGCCAGCCGGTCGGTGAAGTCCGTCGCGTACGAGGGATACGAGGCGTACGAGGTCGCGGGCGCGAGGGGGCGTACGTGGCCGGCGAGGGCCGCGTCCGGGGTGTCGTCGCCGAGAAGATGGGCGGCGACCCGGTCGGGGACGCGCAACTGGCGGCTGAGGAAAGGGCGTTCGGGTTCCTCGACAGCCAGGAGGCCCAGCGCGGTCAGGGGCGCCGAGGAGTGGAAGCGGGCCCTGGCCGCCGGTTCGTGCGCGGGGAGTCCGCACAGGTCGAGGACGAGCCCGGTGGTGGCCCGGCGGCGGCCGACGTCGTCGTTGAGATAGCCGTACAGGGGCTCGAAGGAACGGTCGAGGTCCGGGGCGAGGACGGCGAGGAGGATGTGGACGTCCAGGGCGCCGAGGCCGAGGCGGGCGGCGAGACGCGCCAGTGTGTCGTCGCCGTCGACCACCGGCAGGGCGCCGGGCGGACCCCCGGGGGAATCCCGCGGGTCCTCGGTTCCGGGCCGCACGAGCAGGTGCCGTACCGCCTCCTCGGACAGATACAGCCCGCGCAGTGGATCGTCGGCCGTCGGATCGTCGGCACTGCGCAGCTCGACCAACCGGGCCACCTGGGCGCGCAGTCGGGAGAGGCGGGCGAGGAGCCCGGCGGCGGGCTCGACGACGGGCTCGGCCTTGGCGGTGCCGACCGCCGGTGGAACCACGGGATTCACGGAGTACGTGTCCCCGTCCGTCGCTCCTTCTCCAAGTGCCGTGGCTGATGGGCCCGTTCCGGGGAGTCCTCCAGCGAGCCGTCGATCGCGCGGACGCGGACGGCGGCGCCCTCCGTGACCGGGGGTCCGGCGTCGTACTCGGGGTAGGCCGGGAAGGGTGCCGTGACCACGAGGTCGAGGGACGGCTTGAGTTCGCCGCCGAGGGCGGACCAGATCTCGGCCAGGGAACGGGACTCCGTGTGGCTTCCGGACACGGAGAGCGGCACGGAGAGGCCCAGCTCGCCCAGCGCGCCGGGGAGTTCGTCGGGGGAGAGCAGCTCGCGGGGCAGCAGGTTGGCCAACACGGCGGACAGCAGCCGGTGTTCGTCCTGGGGCTGCCTGGTCCAGGCGGTGACGAGGTACGACAGCCGGAACCAGCGGGGCGGCTGTCGGCGCCGGACGATCACGTCGCGTTCGTCGCGGACGGAGACGGTGCCGCGCTGGCGGCGGGCGGTGTCCTCGCGGATGTCGTACAAGTAGGCGTTGACGGCGGGGCCGTTGCGCCGGGCGGCCCAGTCCCGGGTCGGGGCGTCGAAGAAGACGTCGATGCCTGATCCGGCCAGGGCGCCACCGCCGAGCAGCCCTTTGAGGACCTCGTCCACCTCGTGGATCACTGTCGCGCTCCCGCCCGCCCCGCTGCCGTGCCCCCGCGTGGCGCACACGGCCCAGGGCCGTGTGCGCTCGGTTGTTCGAGCTCGGTCTTGAGCTCACGGCCATGCTGCCGTCCCGCGCGCCCGCCCGCGCAGGCACGCAAGGGACGGGGGACGGGCACGAGTTGGTGTCCGCGCGCCGCGTTCGATTGCCCGTTCGGTCAGATGTAGCCTTCGCGCAAGGCATAGGCCACGGCATGCGCCCGGTTGCGCAGATGCAGCCGGGTGGTGAGCCCATGCATCACGTTCTTGACCGTGCGCTCGGAGTAGGACAGCTTGCTGGCGATCTCCCCGGTGTCGAGCCCCTCGGCGACCAGGCGCAGGACATCGACCTCGCGCGGCGCGAGGCCCGAGGTGGGGGCGCCGGGCTGGCCCGCCGCCGTGCGGTGCAGTGTGCCCACCTGGCTGATGAGCCGGCCGAGCAGGTCGGAGGGCAGGTCGCCGTCGCCCCGGGCGGCGGCGAGCACTGCCTGCGCCAGCCGGTGTCCGGTGGCCTCGTGGCGCCAGACGATGGCTCCGACGCCGCACTCGATGACGTCCAGGAGTTCGTTCTCGCGCAGCACGCCCACCACGAGAACGGCCTTGGCGCCCTCGCTGCGGACGAGCCGGCGCAGCCGGGACAGCGTGGACTCGTCGAGGATCTCGCTGACCAGGAGGGCCACGACGCCGGGCCCGCTGTCGGACTCCTCCCGGAGTTCGACCACCGGGTGCTGCCGCAGCTGGCTGACCGCGCCGGCGCGGGAGATCGGGTCGGACGCGTGCACGGCCACGGGTACACGGCGCCCGGCTTCGGACGGCCCGGTACTGGCCCTCGTGCCGGCCACGGCCCCCGTGCCGGGACCTGTGGTGCGGAGTGTGGTGCGCAAGAACTGCCCCCAGGGTCAGGTGCCGCCACCTTCGAGGGGTCGGTGGCAGACGTGCACAGCCCACACTTCTGTGACGCATGGGGCGCGCACAATCGTGGACCACCACGAGACACACCACGAGATCGGCCACCAGTTCGACCACTAGACCGGCCAGTCCCTACCCAAGACAGGAGGCAGACATGCCAACCCCCGCCCCATGGTCGTCCCCGTCCGCATTCCCATCGTCGTCGT
Organism: Streptomyces sp. NBC_01451; assembly: GCF_036227485.1. Lineage (NCBI taxonomy): Bacteria > Bacillati > Actinomycetota > Actinomycetes > Kitasatosporales > Streptomycetaceae > Streptomyces > Streptomyces sp. NBC_01451. Next base: position 7,085,412 of record NZ_CP109479.1, on the reverse strand, counting down.
CATCGTCATCTGCGTCCTCAACGCTGTATGAGCGCCGGGAGGCTCTGGCACTGGTGGCCGAGGAGGCGGCACGCGCCCGCGAGGGTACGGGCCGCCTGGTCCTGCTGCGCGGTGCGACCGGCACCGGCCGCACCGCACTCCTGGAGGCCGCCACCGGGCACGCGGAGACGCACGGCATGCGCGTCCTGCGCGTCCGCTGCTCCGCCGGGGGCGGCGCGACCGACATCCGCCTGGCCGTGGTGGAGCAACTGCTTTCTCCTCTCCAGGAGTTGACTTCCTCGGCTCCGCCCGGCCCCCCTGCCGAAGCCTCCGGTGCTCCGGACGGGCCGCTGCCGCCCGCCGCACGGCTCTGGCGGCTGCTGCGCGCGTACGCGGCCGAGGGTCCGGTGCTGGTCGCCGTGGACGACGTGCACCTCGCGGACGAGGACTCGCGCTGCTGGCTGATCGAGGCGGCGCGCAGGGTGGACCGATTACCGGTACTGCTGCTGGTGACGGAGCGCAGCCAGTACGACGTGGACCCGCCGTCCGCCGGCCTCGTCCACACCCTCTCCCCCGCCCTCGTACGCACCCACACCCTCGCCCCGCTGAGCCGCGACGCGGCGGCGGACCTGGTGCGTTCGGCCGTCGGCGACGTACCGGAGACGTGGGTGGCGGACTACGTCCGGGCGGGTGCGGGCAACCCGCTGCTCCTGCGCGCGCTGCTGGAGGACCTGAACGCCACCGGCGCCCCGGCCGCGCTGCCGGAGACGTGCGCGGCGCTGTATCCGGGGGCGTATCCGGCGGCGGTGGCGTGGTGGCTGGACTGCGCCGGGGCGGCGACGGCCGAGGCGGCGCGGGTGCTCGCCGCGCTGGACGAGTTGCCGGGGGGCGCCGACGTCGACCTCTTCACCGAGACCGCGGACACCCTCGGAGCCGACCCGGCCCGGGTAAGGGGCTGGCTGACCGCCATGCCCCGGCTCGGCATGCTGCGCCTCCGCGACGACGGGCTGCCCCGCTACGCCCACCCGCTGCTGCGGGACGCGGTGCTCGCCGGCTGGTGCGCCGCCGACCGGCAGGCCGCGCACGGGGCGGCGGCCGAGGCGATGCTGCGACGCGGTGTCCCGGCGGCGACGGTGGCCGAACTGCTGCTGCGCTCGGGCACGATGGGCGAGGTGTGGGCGACGGACGTCCTGCTCGACGCGGCCGGCGGCGCCGTCCGCGACGACCGTTCCGACGACGCGGTGGTCCTGATGCGCCGGGCGCTGGACGAGCCGATGTCGGACGGGCGCCGGGCCGAGGTGCTGACCGAGCTGGGCTCGCTGGAGTTCGCCGCCGTACGTTCCTCGGCGGCCATCCCCCGGCTCACGGAGGCGATGCGGCTGCCGGGCCTGCCGCAGTACCGCGTCCAGGCGGCGGTGGCCCTGGGCACGGCGCTGGCCAGACGCGGCGAGGCCCGCGCGGCGGTGGCCCTGCTGCACAACCTGGACGGCCAGTTGACGGACCACCCGGACCTGCTCCGCACGGTCCAGACCGCCTCGGCGCTCCTCTCCGACCACGACCAGACGATCCGCGAGGAGATGTACCGCCGGCTGCACGAGACCGCCGAACACTCCCCGCACACACTCGGCCCGGCCGGCCACGCCCTCCTCGTACGGTACGAGGCGACAGCGGGCCTGATCTCGGCGGACGCCGCCATGAAACGGGTGCGTGCCCTGCTGGCGGAGCCGGCCGTGCCACTGGCGGAGCCGTTCCTGCTCGGCACGGCGGCGGCGGTGGCCCAGTGGGCCGACGAGCTCGACGAGGCGGAACGCCTCACGGAACGGGGCCTGACCGGCCAACGCCCGACGCTGCTCCACCCGATGCACGAGGCCCTGCTGAACGTTCGCGCCGACATAGCCGCCGCCCGCGGCGACTACGGGCAGCTGCTGGGCGACGAGGAGTCGTGGCGGAGGGACGGAACGGGGGCCGGGACGGGGCCCGGGTCCGGTGGCGGTCCCGGAGCGGGGTTCAGGTTCGGGCTGGAGTGGGTGGCCGGGACCGGGGACGCCCGGGCTACGGCCGAGATCGGATCCGCGGCCGGGACGGGCACGGGCACCGCCACCGGAACCGGACCGACGAACGTGGAGGCGCACGTACTGCTCGCCCTCGTCGAGACCGGCCGCCTCGAAGAGGCCGGGCAGCTCGCCGGTGCCTTCGACCTGCGGGAGGCGCACGACTCCTGGGAGTTGAACCGTTTCCTCTACGCGCGGGGAGTGGTGCGCGGCGCCTCCGGTGACGCGGCCGGCGCCCTCGGGGACTTCCTGGAGTGCGGGCGCCGCCAGTCCGCACGCGACGTACTGAGCCCGGTGGTCACCCCCTGGCGGGCCGCCGCCGCACAGTGCCAACTGGCCCTCGGACACCCCCGGGAGGCACTCGCGCTGGCCGAGGAGGAACTGCGGCTGGCCCGGGTGTGGAACACCCCGCGCCTGGTGGGCCGTTCACTGCGGATACTCGGCACGGCGACGGGCGGGCGCCGCGGCCTCGACCTGTCCGAGGAGGCGGTACGGGTCCTGCGCGAAGCCGCTGTCGAGACGGAACTGATCCCGGCCCTGATCGCCCGGGGCCGTCAGCTGACCGCCGCCGGCGAACGCGCCCGAGCCCGCAAGTCGCTGCGCGAAGCGGCCGAACGCGCCGAGCACCTGGGCGCCGTACGCCTGCGTTCCGCAGCCGACGAGTCCCTCCGCGAGGGCGGCGCCCGCAGCACGACGACGACACTGACGGCGAGCGAGCGCCGGATCGCGGAACTCGCGGTGGAGGGCCGTACGAACACGGAGATCGCGGAACTCCTGCACGTGGCCCGGCGCACGGTGGAAACCCATCTGACCAGCGCCTACCGGAAGTTGGGCATCCGGAGGAGGGGCGAGCTGACGGCGGCGCTGGGCGGTGTTCCCGAAGCCGGCCCCCGGGCCGACCCGCCGTGAGGACCTCCCGCCCTCGCCCGGGCCTCAGGGGCGGCGGGCGGGGCGAAGGCTGGGCGCGGCGCCACGGGGGAGACGACACGCCCAGCCTGCCGGTCGGAGGTCCACCAGGCCGTGGTCCTGACCCCCGGTAACACCATGCCCGCCCGCACTCGAAGCCCGCTGGGCCACGACTCGTCCCCCGCCGGACACCGTCGGCGCGGCACTGGACGTCCGCCCCAGCCGCCTTCAAGCGCGGGGAACTAGCTTCGGCCCCCGGCATCCGGGCGAAGGGAGTCGTCGTGCGCGACGTAAGGACATGGCTGCGGAGGGCGTGGCACGACATGGCGGCGGGACTGGTGGCCGTGGGCCAGTGCTTCGGCGCCCTGACCCCACCGGAGTGCTACGGATTCACCCCGTACACCGTCCCGCCGACCGTCCCGCCCGCTGTCCCGTTTCCGGGCCACCCCGAATGTCTGACCCCGGCCTCGCTCTCGGACCTGCCGGCCCATGAACGCGCGGTGTGGGGCGACCTCGCCGAGGTGTGGGAGGACACGGACCTCCGCTGACGCCGCCGGGAGCGGCGCTCACCCACCCGCGCCGAGCTTCTCGCTCGGGCCGCCGGGGCCCCCGGGGCTGCCGGGTCCACCCGGCCCGCCCGGGCCGCCCGGCCCGCGCGCCTCCAGTCGCACGTCCTTCAGCAGCAGGGCCAGCACGAGGCCGACCAGCAGGACCGGTACGGCCGAGAGGAAGACCGTCGACATCGCGTTGCCGTAGACCTCCGAGACCGCCTCGGCCGTGCGAGGGGCGAGGGAGCCCGAATCGGCGGGGTCCCAGGTGCCCGAGACGATCCGGTCGGCCGTCTCCGCGGGGAGCAGACGCGCCGCCTCGGTGGCCAGCCGGGCGTTGAGGATCGAGCCGAAGACCGTGGCGCCGAAGGCCGTGCCCAGGTTGCGCGCGAGGCCCACCGTGGAGGTGCTCACCCCCATGTGCTGCCGGGGCGCGGTGCTCTGGGCGACGAGCGTGGTCACCTGGGAGGACAGCCCGACCCCGATGCCCATGACGGCGAGCAGGAGCGCGACGGCCATGGCGCTGGTGTCCTGCGACGTCAGCGACATGACGGCGGCGGCGACCGCCGCCAGCGCCGTGCTCGCCACCGGGAACCACTTGTACCGTCCGGTCTTCGAGATCACCTGTCCCGCCACGACCGTGGCCACCGCCAGGCCGATCATCGCCGGGAGGAAGAGCAGCCCGGTCCGGGTGGCGCTGACGCCCAGGGCGGCCTGGTAGAAGAGCGGAACGAAGTTGACGCAGCCGAAGAACGCGAAGCTGACCCCGAAGGCCACGGCCACGCAGATGGTGAACGTGCGGTCCGCGAACAGGCCCAGCGGGACGATCGGTTCGGGGGCGGACCGCTCCCGCCAGACCCACAGCACGGCCGTCAGCACCGCCCCGGCGCCGAGCGCGACGACCCCCAGGTCGGTCCAGCCGTCCCGGCCGGCCCGGTCGGTGGCCAGAACCAGACATCCGATGAGGAGGCAGAGCAGTGCCGTACCGGAGTAGTCGATCCGCGGGCGTGCCTCGCGGCGGGCGGCGCGGGGCAGCAGGGTGGCGAGGCCCGCGAGGGCGAGGAGCCCGAGCGGGACGTTGACGTAGAAGATCCAGCGCCAGCCCAGTTGGTCCGTCAGCACACCGCCGGCCAGCGGTCCGGCCAGGTTGGCGATCACCATGACCCCGGCGAACCACCCCTGGTACTTCGCGCGTTGCCGGGGCGGCATCAGATCGCCCAGCACGGAGAAGGCGCTCACCTGGAGCCCGCCCCCGCCCAGCCCCTGGAGCGCCCGGAACACGATGAGCTGGCCCATCGAACCGGCGGCGCCGCAGGCGGCGGAGCCCACGAGGAAGATCAGCACGGCGGAGAGGTAGACGGTCCGGCGCCCGAAGATGTCCCCGAGTTTCCCGTAGATGGGCATGGCCACGCTGAACGTGAGCATGTACGCCGTGAACGTCCAGCTGTACAGGTCCAGGGCTCCCAGGTCACCGGTCATGCTCGGCCCCGCGGTGGCGACGATCGACTGGTCGAGCATCGACATGGCGCTGGTCAGCAGAAGCGACGCGAGCAGAAGGGGGAAGCGTGGCGGCAGCGGTTGAGCAGGAGCTGCCGCTCCGCTCGCACGTCCCGCGCCGGGGTGCGTCATTCGGGAACTCCTTGTCAGGCGCATGCGCGACTTTTCGCAACTAAATGCTTCTAGCATATGAATGCTTTGTGTAGCGTACCCCTAGGTGAGGTGATCGCTACCGAGCGTTTTGAGACAGACCTCGAATCGCTCTCGCGTGTCGAGCGCAGCTCAAGCAAGAGTCAAGGGATCAACCGCACGCTCACGTCGGGCATCAGGCTGTGTCAGATGCGATTAACGGGAGGGCCAGTGCTGCAGATCGGTTTACTCGGAACGCTGCAAGTCGTGCATGACGGCGTACACGTCACGCCATCCGCCCCGAAAGTACGTCAGGTCCTCGCGCTGCTGGCCCTGAGGGCCAACACCACGGTTCCCCTGCATCAACTGGTCGAGGAGCTGTGGGAAGAGCATCCGCCGTGCAGCGCCGCCACCACCCTGCAGACCTACATCTACCAACTGCGCAAACTGCCAGGACTCGGTGAGACGCAGCCCCCGGGCAGTGCCGACTCGTCCCAGGCACTTCTGACCACCCCCGGCGGCTACCGGCTCTCCATGCCTCAGGGCTGCCTGGACGCACAGGAGTTCACCGAGCTCGCGGCACGGGGCAGGGAGGTCATGGAACGCGGCGCGGTGGCCGAGGCCGCCGATCTGCTCCACCGGGCCCTCGCCGTGTGGCGGGGGCCCGCTCTCAGTGACCTGGCTCCCGGCCCGATCGTGGGCATCGACGCCCTCAGGCTGGAGGAACAGCGCTACGAGGTGATGGAGGAACGGATCGACGCCGATCTCCTCCTCGGCCGCCATCACCGTCTGATCAGCGAACTCAGCGGCCTGGCCGCCGACAACCCGACCCGCGAGGGACTGCACGCCAAGCTGATGCTGTCGCTCTACCGGGCGGGCCGGCGGCCGGACGCCCTGGAGGTCTTCCAGCGCATCCGCCGGATGCTCACCCGGGAGCTGGGGCTGGAGCCCTGCTCGGAGCTCCAGCGACTGCACCAGCAGGTCCTGGCCGGCGACCGCGGGCTCGACCTGCCCATGGAACGGACCACCGTGATCGGCACCCACGCCGAGGGCCCGCACGACGAGCCCCTGGTGACGCTGCCCCCGGACGTGCCGCTCGTCGGACGGACGGCCGAGATCTCCCGGATCACCCGGCTGCTCACGGAGCCGGGCGGCACGGACGGCGCGCGCTGCGTCGCGGTGGCCGGGCCGCCCGGCGCGGGCACCACGGCCCTCGCCGTCTCCGTCGCCCACGGCCTGGGCGACGCCTTCCCCGACGGGCGGCTGTACGTGTCCTTCGGGGACCCGTCCGCGCCACGGACCGTGGAGGACGTGCTGGCGGACCTGCTGGAGGCGATCGGATGCCGGCGCTCCGAGCTGCCCACGACCAGACCCGGGCGGGCCAGGATTCTCCAGTCCTGGCTCGCCACCCGCCGCGTGCTGCTGGTCGTCGACGACGTCGGTGCCGCCGACCAGGTCGCCGATCTGGTCCCGGCGCACTCCCGGTCGGGTCTGCTGGTGGCCGGCTACCGACGGCTGTACGGCGGCAAGCTCGGGACGCCCGTGGACGTACCGCGGCTCCCCGCGGACCAGTCCAGGGGGCTCGCCCTGCAAGTGCTGGGGCGGGAGCGGCTCCTGGCCGACGCCTCGTCCCTGGGCACGCTCATCGACCTGTGCGGCGGGCTTCCGGGCCCCGTGGTGGAGGCGGCCGGTCTGCTCGGGCTGCGTCCGCACTGGTCGATACGGCAGCTCATCGACTGGATGAGCAGGGATCGCCCCGCGACCGTCGCCTGCCAGCGTCCGAGCCCCTTCCACCACGTCGTCCGGCGCTGCCAGGGCCTCACACCGGCCTTGCGCGACGCGCTGGCCAAGCTGGCCGGAGCGGGTGAGGACGTGCTGACCGTGGAGAACGCGGCCCGCGCCCTGGGCCGGGACCCCGACGAGACCGAGGAACTGCTGGAGGAACTGGTGGAGTTCCTGCTCCTGGAGGTCGACCTCGTCAGCGACGCCTCCTCGCACCGCTTCTTCCAGTACCGCCTGCCGTACCTCCTGCGCACGGCGCTGCGCACGACCGCACCCCACGCCGCCGTCTGACGGCGACCGCGCACGACTCAGGGGCGCTCTTCGGGGCGCCCCTGAGTCGTGCGCGGACGGAAGGGAGGGCCCGGGTCACAGCTCCAGGCAGTCCCCGAGCCCCACCAGCCAGGTGTTCACCTGGAGGACCATCTCGACGTTCATGCGATGGAGCCAGTCACGGGCCTCCGCCTCGCCCTCCGCGGAGACGACGTGGCGGGCCCTGTCGAGGTCCAGCAACCGAAGGACCGGGGACGACGGATCGGCCAGCACCTCCGCGAACTCCTCGTGCAGCGCCTTGGTGTACGTCGTGTCCTGGCTGACCGGGAACGGCGCCTTGGGCCGTTCGAGGACCTGCTCGGGCAGCAGGTCGCTCACGGCCGCCCGCAGCAGACTCTTCTCCCGGCCGTCGAACGTCTTCATCGCCCACGGGATGTTGTACGCGTACTGCACCAGCCGGGGGTCGCAGAACGGCACCCGCACCTCCAGCCCGGAGATCATGCTCAGCCGGTCGTTGCGCTCCAGGAGCCGGGGCAGCCAGTGGGTCAGGTGCAGATGGCAGACCTCGCGGGCCCGCCGCTCCTCGGCGTCCTCCCCGGTCAGCCGGGGGATGCCGGCCATGGCCTCGGCGTACCGCTCCGCGTAGTACGTGCCCATGTCGAGGCGGCTCTTGAACCCGGCGGACAGCAGCCCCTGCCCCAGCCCTTCCCGGGTGCCCGGATGCCACTGCTCGAAGGCGACCCAGGGGAACTGCTCCTCGTACGCCAGGTCGGGGATGTGCACCCAGCTGTAGCCGCCGAAGATCTCGTCGGCGCTCTCGCCGGTGAGCGCGACCTTGCAGTACGGCCGCACCCCCGCGAACGCCTGGTAGGTGGAGGTGTCCATGTCCCCGAAGGGAGCCGGCACGTCCTGGGCGCGGAGCACGGCGCGGCGCGCCACCGGGTCGATCAGGTCGGCGGTGCTGAGCTCGATCTCCAGGTGGTCGGAGCCGACGTGCTCGGCGACGGCCCGTGCGTACGGTGCGTCGGGGGCGCTGCGCACCAGGTCGGGCTGGAAGTTGTCGCTGTAGCCGCTGTAGGTGACGGTCGCGGTGCGGACCTTGCCGCCGCCCTCGCGGGCCAGGGCGCGGGCCGCGAGGGCGGCGACGGCACTGGAGTCGAGCCCGCCGGAGAGCAGCACGCTCAGCGGCACGTCCGCGACCAGTTCGCGGGAGACGCTGCTCTCCAGCAGTTCACGCACGGTGCGCACGGTGTCGTCGAGGCCGTCCTCGTGCGGGCGGGCCTCCAGCTGCCAGTAGCGGCGCAGCCGTACGCCGCCGTCCGGGCCCAGGGTCAGGGTGTGGCCCGGCGGCAGGTCGCGGATGTCGCGGTAGACGCTCTCGCCGGGGGCGCGGGCCATCGAGAACAGCACCCGCAGTCCGTCGATGTCGACGACGGGACGCACGGCGGGATGCGCGAGCAGGGTCTTGGGCTCGGAGCCGAACACCAGGCCGCCGGCGGTCTGCGCGTAGTAGAGCGGCTTGATGCCGAACCGGTCGCGGGCGAGCAGCAGGGTGCGGCGGCGCGGGTCCCAGACCGCGAACGCGAACATGCCCTCCAGGTGCTCGACACACCGCTCGCCCCACTCCAGGTAGGCGTGGAGCACCACCTCGGTGTCGCTGCGGGTGACGAAGCGGTGGCCGAGCCCGGTCAGCTCGGTGCGCAGTTCCCGGAAGTTGTAGACCTCGCCGTTGTAGGAGAGGACCGCGGACGGCTCCTGGCCCGCCGCGCCCGCGCCGGCGTCCGTACGTCCGTCGGGCCCGGCGGTCATGGGCTGGCGGCCACCGCTCACGTCGATGACCGCCAGTCTGGTGTGGATCAGCGTGGCCCGGCTGTCCGCCCAGGCGCCCGAGTCGTCCGGGCCCCGGCAGGTCATTGTCCGCGCCATGCCGGCCGCGAGTCCGGCCTCCTGCCCGGCCGGTCCGCCTTCGCGGCCGGCCCAGCCTGCGATGCCGCACATTGGGGATCTCCTTCCATGGCAGGTCGGTGCCTGGGCTCCAAGATCTGCCCGGGCGCTCGAATCCACGTGGAGAGGCGCTGGACCGGCCCGGCCGTGCGGATCACCCGGTCAGGCGGGTGCGGAGCCCCGGCGGAAGGCCGGGACGAGGATCGCGCCGACCGTGAGGTGCAGCAGGACGAGCGTGGCCCGGTTGCCGCCGCTCAGACCGGCACCGAACAGCGGTGCGAAGAGGGAGACGACGAGCACCAGGACCGCCACGCCGGTCCAGACGGCACGCGCACGGCCGGCCGCCACCTTCTCCAGCAGGGCGAGGAGCGCCCAGCCGAGGAGGGAGACGACGGCGGTGCCGATCAGTACGGCCGGGAGGACGAGCTCGGTCGTGGTGGTGGAACCGGGGCCGTCCGGCACGCGCAGGTCGATGTCGAGAAGGGAGCCGGCCACGAGCCAGATCAGCGCGCCGGCGGCCACGGTGGCCAGGACGGCGAGGGCTCGGACACGGAGTGTGCTGTCGGTGCGGGTGGCGGTGGATTTGGCGGACATCTGTGACTCCTCGGGTTTCGGAGGGCGTGGCGCTCACCCCACGGGCCAGGTCATTGCTTACAGCATATACATGACCTTCGCATATAAGTGTCCCACATCCAGGAATGCTCGGTCCAGTCATATGCCAGGGCGAGTAATCTCGGAGACTTGAGTGCTGACGGCCTGCCGAGGAATCCCGGCCACGAGAGCGCCCTGGGCGCGAGGAGGAGGTGACCATGGAGGACGGCGTGCTCAACTCCGTGGAACTGGCGATGATCCGGATCCGGCGGCGGCAGTCCCGGCGCAGTCTGGCCCGGCCCGCCATGGAGGGAATGGCGGAACCACTGGACCTGAACACCCTCTCCGTCATCGACGCGGTCGACGAGGGCGCGAGCGAGAGCGAACGGGACGTCACCGTCGGGTTCGTCGCGGACCGGCTCGCCATCGACCCCTCGCGAGCCAGCCGCATCGTCGCCGACGCGGTCAGGTCCGGCTTCGTGCGCCGCGTCGCCTCCCAGGAGGACGGCCGCCGCAGCTGCCTGGCGCTCACCAGGTCGGGACGCGAGGCCGTGTCCGCCGCCCACCGCACCCGCCAGGACTTCTACTCCCGCGCCTTCAAGGACTGGGACCCCGACGAGCAGAAGCACTTCGCCCGCCTCCTCACCAAGTTCGTCGACTCCCTGGAGGACGCGGGCCGCGACTGACCCGCACGCGAGACCCCCCTCGGCGGGGGCGCACCGCACGACCGCACGACCGGCCGGTCCCGCCCACCCGGGCGACAGCCACCCCCCACACCGGACGGCCGAGAAGCCGATCACCACGGCCCCGCGCACCTTCGCCCCGCGCACCTTCGCCCCGCGCACCTTCGCCCCGCGCACCTTCGCCCCGCGCACCTTCGCCCCGCGCACCTTCGCCCCGCGCACCTTCGCCCCGCACCACCCCGGGCCGGGAACACACCGGCCGGAAACCGCCCCACCAGGGCACCGTCCGCCCGTACGAGCGACCGCCCCGCAACCGGCCCGCCCCCGCACGCCTTGGTCGTGCGCCGCCCCGGCCGGCGAGCCGCCCCGGACAGCGGCGGCCATGGGCGACGCGCCGTCCACCGGGCTTCGAGTGGGTTTCGAGGCCGCCCGGCAACGCTGAGCGCGCCACGAACCCGCTACCGACGGCGCTCAGAGCCCCGCTGCCGTGGGGCGGACGCGCCTTGGATCGAAGGAGGCGCGACGGTGAGTACGACTGATCGGACAGAGCGGAGCCGGGGCCCGCAGGCGGCCGGCCCCACCCGGGTGGCCCGCCCGGCTCCCCCGGCAGCCGCAGACGCGGCGCCCGTTCCCCGCCGGCCGACCGCGGTCGGCTGGGCCTACGCCATGGTGATCGTGGCGACGCTCGCCGCGATCGCGAGCAACGTCTTCGAGATCGCCCACCAGGTCGAGACCGGTGTCGCCGGCGCGGCGACCACGGGTGACCTGACCCTGACCATCGCCTTCTGCGCGCTGTTCGGCTTCTTCGCCGAGATGCTCCGGGCCGGCCGTCAGTGGGGCCGGGTGCTGCTCACCGTGTTCACCTCCCTGGGCCTGCTGTTCACCGGCCTCGGCCTCGCCCGGCTCGGCGGTCGCCCGCTGGTGGGCCCGCTCCAGGCGAGCCTCGCCGTGGCCAGCCTGATCCCGTCCGTCATCGGCCTCGTCCTGCTCTACGTCCCCTCCGTCAACCGGTGGATGGCGAGCGTGCGCGAGGACAGCCGGACGATCTCCCAGCGTCTGCGCAAGGCGGTCCTCACCGCCCATGTCGGCATCTCCGTGGGCTGGCTCGGTCTGGTCACCGGCATGTTCGCCATGTCGGTCGCGGGCGCCACCACCCACAACGCCGAGCAGCAGGCCGCGATGTACCGCACGATGTCGATGCTCGACGAGATCTTCCTCGGCATGACCAGCATGTTCGCCCTCATCACCGGCATCGTCGTGGGCGCGGGCACCAAGTGGCGCCTGCTGCACCGCAGATGGGTCGCCGTGAAGTTCTTCCTGACGATGGCCGTCATGATGCTCGGCTTCTCCGTCATCCACCAGCAGATCCTGCGCGCCAACGAACTCGTCGACGCGGGCGCCACGGTACGCGGCGGCGAACTCGACACCGTCGGCTGGACCATGGCCGGCTCGGCCCTCCTCGCCGTGCTCTGCCTGGTCTTCATGACGGCCGTCTCCACGTACAAGCCCTGGGGCCTGACCGACCGGGGACGCCGGCACTCCCCCGCGAAGTCCGCCCGTGCGTCTCGAAAGGACGACCGACAGTCATGACCACGATTCAGGACACCCAGGCCCTGCGCCACAGCCGCCTCCTGGGCGTCGGCACCTACCGGCCCGAACGGTCCGTACCGAACACCGAGATCGCCGAACGGACCGGACTCGACCCCGACTGGATAGAGAAGCGCTCGGGCATCCGCTCGCGCCGTTACGCCTCTCCGGAGGAGACCCTCCCGATGATGGCGACCGCCGCCGCCGAGAAGGCGCTCGCAGCCGCGGGCATCGGCGCGGACCAGCTCGGTACGGTCATCGTCGCCACCATCACCTCCATGGAGCAGATGCCCGCCGTGGCCGTCGAGGTCGCGCACCGGCTGCGTGCCGGGAAGGCCGCCGCCTTCGACGTCTCGGCGGCCTGCGCGGGCTTCTGCCACGCGGTCGCGCTCGCCGGCGACCTGGTCCGCATGGGCCGTACGGACTACGTCCTCGTCATCGGCACCGAGCGGATGACGGACATCCTCGACCACTCCGACCGCGACACCGCCTTCCTCTTCGCCGACGGCGCCGGCGCCGTGGTCGTGGGCCCCTCCGACGAACCCGGCATCGGACCGGTGGTCTGGCACGCCGACGGATCGCGCAACGCGGCACTGAAGATGACCTCACCCTGGCACGACGGCACGGGGACACGCCCGGACGCCCGTCCCGCGATCACCATGGCGGGCTGGAAGGTCTTCCGCTGGGCGACCAACGAACTCGTCCCCGCCACCCGGAAGATGCTCGACCTCGCGGGCGTCACCGTGGACCAGCTCGACGCGTTCATCCCCCACCAGGCCAACATGCTCATCACCGACTTCGTCGTCGAACAGCTGGGCCTGACCGAACGGACCGCCGTGGCCCGGGACATCGTCACCAGCGGCAACACCTCCGCCGCCTCCATCCCGCTCGCCATGGAGGAACTGCTGTCCGCCGGCCGCGCCCCCAGCGGCGGTCTCGCCCTCCTGGCCGGCTTCGGCGCCGGACTGGTCTACGCGGGCCAGGTGGTACGCCTGCCCTGACGGCCGCGCCCGCGCGGCACGACGGCACGACAGCGGGGACCCGGCCGACGTACCGACCGGGTCCCCGCTGTCGTGCCGTCCGCGTCCACGTGCGGGCTTCCGCCCACCGCACCGGCCCCCGGTCCACCCGCGGGCCCGCCGTCCGGGCACACGGCTGTGCCGTGAGGAGCGGTGCTCCTCACGGCACGGCCTGCGGTGGTCAGCGCGGTGTCAGTACCCCGCCTCCACCGCGAACAGGGCGAACGGGCTGGGCCGTTCGGTGTCCTGGTAGGGGCGCAGCGGCGAGGTGGTGCCGCGGTGTCCGGCGCCCGCCTCCCACTCCCGGAAGGCGGCCATGCTCTCCCACTCGCTGAGCACGGCGTACGCGCCGGAGTCGGCCATGTCGCGCAGCAGCTCGTTGGCGAGCAGACCGGGCGTGCCCGCCAGGTCCTTGCTGATCCGGTGGTACGCCTCCTCGACCTCCGGCACCTGCTCCGGCGTGGCCCGCAGGTGCAGCATGATCCGCACCCGGCCGGGCACCCCGCTCACGCGGCGACCTTCACCAGGTGCATCATCGCCAGCGACCCGCCCGTGCGGTACGGGTGCAGCTTCTCGCGGTGCCGTACGTGCTCGACGCTGCTCTCGAAGGCGAGGAAGGAGTCCCGGTCGGTCCAGTCGCTCACCACGTAGTAGACGGAGGCCTCCTTCGCGCTGCGCGCCAGGGTGTGGCCCAGGTTCGCGCGCTGGGCCGTGACCTCCTTGCTGCCCTCGGCCCACACCTTCTCGAAGTCCGCCTCCAGGCCCGCCTTGACCTCGACGGTCAGCAGCACCCGGAAGGTACCGGGCTGTACGGCCATCTCAGACACCCCCGTCGACGTGCAGGGTCTCCCCGTTGACATAGGTGGACAGCTCGCTGGCCAGGAACAGCACGGCGCCGGCGATCTCCTCGGGGCGCCCGAACCGGCCGAGCGCCATCATCCGGAGGTAGCGCTCGTTGTAGGCGGCGCGCTGCTCGTCGTTCAGCTCGTCGGGTGCCGAGGTGTCGATGACGCCGGGGGCCACGACGTTGAACCGGATGCCCTTGCCGCCGAGTTCCTTGCACAGCGTGCGGGTCAGGCCGACCAGGCCCGCCTTGGACGCGGTGTAGTGGCCCCGCAGGGGGATGCCCGCCATGGCGCCGCGCGAGCCGATGTTGATGACCGACGAGCCCTCGCGCAGCAGCGGCAGGGCCTTGCTGATCACCATGAACGGGCCGGTGAGGTTGGTGCTGATCACCCGCTCCCACTCCTCGAACGGCAGCTGGGCGAACGGGACCTGGCTGATCACACCCGCGTTGTTGACCAGCACGTCCAGCGTCTCGAACCGGGCCCGGACCTCCGTGAGCAGGGTCTCGACGCCCTCGGCCGTGCCGACGTCGGCGCGCACCAGCGCGTGCTCGCCGCCGATCTCCTTCAGCTCGCGGGCGAGGCTGTCCACGGCCTCGCCCTCCTGCCGGTAGCAGGTCACCACCGAGGCGCCGGCGTTCGCGAGCGCCAGCACCACGGCCCGCCCTATGCCTCGGCTACCGCCGGTGACCAGCGCGTTCTTTCCCACCAGTCGAAGCTGCATGCCATCCTCCGTTTCCTCGCGACCGCGGTCGCGCCGTGTGCCCATTGCTTGCTCGCCTGCTCGCTCTTTCGTCTGTTCGCCCGTTCGCCCGTTCGTCTGCGTCAGTGGGCGGCCGGGAGGGGGCGGCACTCCAGGACCGCCCAGCGGCCGGCGACCGGCTCGTTCACCAGCTCGAAGCCCGCGCTCGCGAGCAGCGCCCGCCACTGGGGCTCGCTGCGCTCCCGTCCGCCGAACCTGATGAGCATGTCCAGGTCGAGGAGCTTGCCGCGGTCCCACTCGTTGGCCGGTCCGACCAGGAACTCGCAGATGAGCAGCCGCCCATCGGGGGAACCGGCGAGGGCCTCGCGGATCCGGCCGAGGATCGCGGCGGCCCGCTCGTCGTCCCAGTCGTGCAGCACCGCCTTGAGCACGTACGCGTCCCGGCCGGCGGGCAGCTCCCCGAAGAAGTCGCCGGGCACCACCTCGACCCGGTCCGCGACACCCGCCTCGTCGAGGAGCTTGTGCGCCTCCCCCGCCACCGCCGGACGGTCGACGAGCGTGCCACGCACCTCGGGGTGGCGCCGGAGCACCTCGGAGAGGAAGAAGCCGCGCCCGCCCCCGACGTCGGCGATCCGGCCGAAGCGGCCGAAGTCGAAGCTGTCGAGCAGCATCCGGGCGGTGGCCCGGCTCATCCCGGTCATCGCGCGGTCGAACAGCGCCCCCGCCTGCGGGTCCTGCTCCAGGTGCTCGAAGAAGCCGTGCCCGTAGGCGGCCTCGAAGGCGGGCTCGCCGGTGCGCACGGTGTGCATCAGGGAGCCGTAGGACCGCCACAGCATCTCGTCGCCGTTGTACAGCACCATGTCCCGCTGGCTGCCGGGCACGTCGCTGCGCAGTACCTCGCCCATGTCGGTGAGCGCGTAGGTGCCGTCGGGCTGTTCGGCGAAGACACCGAAGGCCGCGGAGACACGCAGCACCCGCCCCAGCGAGTCCTCGTGGGTGCCGGTCCGTTCGGCGAGCTCGGCCACCGTGAGCGGGCCGCCGGCCAGCTCGTCGGCGATGCCCAGCTCGGCGACGACGTGCAGCACCCGGGATATCCGTTTGCCGTCGGTCAGCAGCAGCAGCCGTACGTGCGGCGGCAGCGCGGCGGTCATCGCCGGGCCGACCACTCCGGTCATGGTGTCCACACCTTCTCCTAGGTCAGATGAGCACGGCGGCGGCGCCGACGTTCGCCAGCAGCGCGGCGACGGCGAGCGCGCCCCGGACGCGGTTCCAGCGGATCCAGCGCTCACGCGGGTCGAGGCGGTCGAAGTCGGCGGGCAGCTCCAGCGGATCGAGCGTCGACAGCCACCTGTTGATCGGCACGTTCTTGGTGAGCGACACCGTCATGGCCGCCGCCAGCAGCAGCGCCCCGAGGGCCACGAGCAGCCGGACGGCGGCGGTGGGGCCCGTGGCGACCAGGGCGATGTCGCACAGCAGGCAGCTGAGCAGCGACAGCGGCATGAACGGGTCGAAGCGGGTGACGAGCCCCTTGTGCACGGGGACGTACATCCCGGTGGGCAGCGTGGTGAACAGCGGGGCCGCCAGCACGGAGATCGCGAGACCGCCGCCCGCGAGACCGCCGGCGAGCAGCGCCGCGGGCATCAGTACCTGGACCGGATCCACCACAGTCACCCTCCCGACCTGGCCGCCGCTCTGTGCGGCGGACCGCTGCCCCGACTCTGGGAGGGCCAGGTCGAAGGGGACTCGAAGACGGCTCGACAGGCCGGGCGCGGACCCGCGGAGCCCGCTGTCGAGCACCCCTCCACAGCGAATCGAGCAGGTGGGGGCAAGGTCGCCAGTACATCCACCACGGATCGGGAGTCGTGATGCTCAAGGAAATACTGACCGGGGTCGTGCTGATCGGAACGGGAACCGTCACGGGCATATTCGTGGCGGTTCTGGTCAGTGTGGGCCCCGCCATGTCGGTCATGGACCGCGCCGACTACCTGCGGGCCCACGCCCTGCTGGGCAAGGGCTACCACCCGCTGATGCCGATCCTCGTCAACGTCGTGACCCTCAGCGGGTTCTGCCTGGGCGTGCTCGCCGACGGACCGGGCCAGATACTCTTCCCGGCCGCGTCGGTGCTGCTCATCGGGGTGCAGGCCGTCTCACACCTCGGCAACGTGCCGATCAACCGCTCGCTGGCCGGGCTCGCCGCGGACGGCCCCTGGCAGGACCCCCGGCCGCTGTGGCGCGCCTGGCACCGACTGCGTACGGCACTGGCCGCGCTGGCCCTGGTCACCGTCACCGTGGCGGAACTCGCCACTCCCTGAAGCACCGCCGAGCACCGCCGAGCACCGCACCGAGCCCCCGGGGGACCCGGAGGCACCGGCAACCCGCCACTCCACGAAGGCCGGCCACGCGCCACACGCGTCGCCGAGGAGGAGAAACCCATGCCACTGAACGCCATCACCTACCGCGTCCGTCCCGGCCACGAGGACGAGCTCACGGAGGTCTTCGCACCGCACAACTTCAGCCGTGTCGACTCGCCCGTCATCAAGGACGCCTCCGGCGAGACGGTCGGGATGCTGCTCGGCACCGGTCTGTTCGTCCAGGGGGACAACCTGGTGCGGGTGATTCACCACGACGGTGTCTCGGCCGACCGGATCGCCCGGCACATGTCGGTGCAGAACGGGGTGCACGAGGCCGAGCGGGCGATCCTGCCGTACCTGGCCGAGTCCCGCGACACCGAGACCCCCGAGGGATTCCGGCGGCACTTCCACCGCAGCTTCATGACCGTGCTGGAACAGCACAGCCCCGACGAGCGGCCCGCGGCCGGCACGGTCGCCCTGCGCTATCCGCTGCGCCGGGGCGCGGGCGCGGAGCTGGCCGCCACCCGGGCCACCGCCAATCTCCGGGCGACGCTGCTGCTGTCGCCGGAGCATCCGTCGATCGTGCGCACGGCGCTGTTCCTGCACGAGGACACCCTGGTCCGCGTCGTCCAGTACGACGGCCACCCGTACGACGTCGTCGGCTATCTGACGGAACGCTGCTTCGGCACGGCGGCCGAGAGGTGGCTGGAGCCGTACCTGCTCGACGCCGTCCGGCCCGCCCACCCGGACGCGTATCTGGCCCTCGTGCACGAGCAGGCCATGCTGTCGATCGCGCACATGTCCGTGCTGGGCGTCGACTGACGGGCCCCGTCCGCCGCAGTCCCCGGCCGTCTTCGGCCGTACGACGGTGGACAGCACGGAAACCGCCGCCGGGCGCTGGTCCCGGCGGCGGTTTCCGTGTCTCTGCGGCACGGCGCGGTCGTCTCAGACCTCGGGGTGGTCGAACCACTCGCCGAGCTTGGTGCCCATCAGCGGGCTGCCGCGCAGCTTCAGCTTGCCCGTCAGGAAGGCCTTGGCGCCGGGCAGCTTGCCGACCCCCATCGCCATCATGTCGGGGAACTTGATCCCGATGGTGATGTCGGGGTTCTCGTGCCGGCCCTTGTCGCTCAGGCAGGTGCCGGCGTCGACCTGGACGTAGTGGAGCTTCGGCCCCTCACCGGAGGCGATCTCGAACTGGAAGACGCCCCCCTGGCCCTTGGCCTTCTCCGGGTTGAACTCCGACACCAGCAGCTCGAAGATCAGCGTCAGCGCGCCGTCCAGGCCGCCCTCCCGCTGGGCCACCACGGCCTCCAGCTCCTTGGCCGGCACCGACTCGACCAGCTCGATCAGCTCGGTCACCTGTTCCGCTTGCGTACTCATCGGTTCCTCCTCGTCCTAGGCTTCGGCCGGGGCGGCCGGTGACAGTTCGTGGAGCGGTTCGAGCAGCCGCATCTCGCCGCCCTCCCGCAGTGGCCAGAGCACCTTGAGGTACGCCTGCTGGTCGGCGCTCCGCTCGAAGGCCCGGAAGGACGGCTCGTCCGTCCAGTCCGTCAGTACGGTGTAGGTGCCGGGTTCGGCGGTGTCCCGCAGCAGTTGCTGGCCGTGGTTGTCGGGGAACCTGCGCACGGTCTCGGCGTGGCCGCGCCACAGCTCCTCGAACACGGCCTCCTTCCCCGGAACGATCCGGATCCGCAGCAGGACCCGCAGCCCGGCCCGCGCCGCCGTCACGAGCGCACCGCCGCCTGCGCGGCGGCCGTCTCCACCAGCCCCTTGATACGGGTCATCTCCCGGCGGGTGTTGGTGTTGAGCCGCTCGGTCATCTCCTTGTCGCCGAACGGCAGTCCGGCGCGGACGGCGAACTCCTGCCGCCAGCGCATCTCCACACCGCCGTCGGTCTCGGTGTAGGTCCAGAAGATGTCCATGTGCTCGAAGGGGCCGGTCTCGATCCGCCGCGCCCGCACGGTCCGGGTCTCCGGGTCCGGGGTGCGCTCGGAGACCCAGTTCCAGACGGCGCCGTTCTCGTCCGGGTGCAGGGTGAGCCGGAACCGTACGGTGGCGCCGTCGCGGCCGAGGATCTCGGCGGACGCGTACTCGGAGAACAGCCGGGGCCAGGACTCGACATCGTTCGTCATCGCCCAGACGAGCTCCATGGGCGCGTCGATGACGACGGTGTTCTCGGTGAACGCCATGTCAGACCGCCGAGAGGCTGGCGTTGACGTAGTCGATCACGTCCTGGGGCGAGTTCATGCCCTCGATGGCCTCGTCGGGTATCTGGAGGCTGTACTCGCGCTGGATCTGGCTGGCTATCTCCAGCACCGCGAGGGAGTCGTAGCCGATGTCGGTGAAGGCGGCGTCGAGGTTGTCCGCCCTGAGGTCGTCGACCTCACCGGTGCACCGGCTCATGACTGCCTTGAGGTCCTCGAAGGTCATGCTGGCACTCATGGGGTTCCTCCAATGGGGACAGGTGACTCGGGATGAAAGAGAGAGGATGAAAGAGAGGGTGAGAAGCGGTGCGGGCGTCAGCGGCCCGGCACCGCGGCGGTGCTGTGCGGGGCTACCGCACGGCCCGCAGCACCACGGCCGCGTTGAAGCCGCCGTAGCCGCGGCTCAGCACCAGCGCGGTGCGCAGCCGGGTCTCGCGGGGCCCGCCGACAACCAGGTCGAGCCGGTGCTCGGGGTCGGGGCGGACGTTGACCGACGGCGGGACGACCTGGTCGCGCAGCGCGAGGGCGGCGGCGGCCACGTCGAGCGCCGCTCCGCCGGCGTAGAGCCGGCCGGTCATGGTCTTGGGCACGGTCACCGGGACCGCCCCCGGGCCGAACACGGCGGCGAGCGCCTCGGCCTCCTGCCGGTCCAGCTCGGGTACGCCGTAGCCGTCGGCGAACACCACGTCGACGTCGGACGGCGCCAGCGAGGCGTCGGCCAGGGCGAGTTCGGCGGCCCGCCGGAGCCCGGGCGGGCGGGTGGAGCCGGGCCGCGGATCGAAGGTGGCGGCGTAGCCGGAGACCTCGGCGTAGATCCGCTCCACGTCCCGGGCACGGGCGTCGTCGTGGCTCTCCACGACGAAGATCGCGCCGCCCTCCCCCGGGACGTAGCCGCTCGCGTCGGCGTCGAAGGGCACGAACGCCCGCTCGGGCCGGTGCTCCTCGCTGAGCCGTCCGTTGGAGAGCTGGCAGACCAGCCCGTACGGGGACAGCGAGGCGTCGGTGCCGCCGGACAGCACCAGCCGGGTGCCCTTGGCGAGGACCCGCCGGGCCTGCGCCAGGACGTCCAGGCCGCCGGCCTGCTCCGAGCAGAGCACCCCGCACGGGCCGCGCATGCCGTGCCGGATGGACAGCTGCCCGGTGGTCGCCGCGTAGAACCAGGCGATGGACATGTACGCGCCCACGGCCTGCGGTCCCTCGCTGTACAGCTTCTGCAGTTCGCGCTGGCCGAACTCGACGCCGCCGGAGGAGTTGGCGGTGATGACGGCCATGTCCAGGTCGGCGAAGTCGTCGGGGACCACGGCCGCGTCGGCCAACGCCTCGTTGGTCGCGGCGAAGGCGTACTGCGTCATGACGTCGGTCTCGCTGACCAGGCGCTGCGGCGCGTGCTCCGACGGGTCGAAACCGGTGGCCTCGCCCGCGACCCGCACCGGGTAGCGGTCCGGGTCGAAGCGGCTGATCCGGCCGAGGCCCGACGTCCCGTCGAGGGTCGCCTGCCACCAGGCCTCGCGGTCCTGCCCGTTGGGCGCGACCACGCCCAGCCCGGTGATGACGGGGGCACTCACGAGATCCTCCTCGGAGAGGTGAGGACGACCGCGCTCTGGAAGCCGCCGAAGCCGCTGCCGACGCTGAGGACGACGTCGAGCCGCGCCTCCCGCGCGGTGCCCGGCACGTAGTCCAGGTCGCACTCGGGGTCGCGCTCCTCGTAGTTGGCGGTGGGCGGGATGGTGCCCCGGTCGATGGCCAGGGCGCTGGCCGCGATCTCGATCGAGCCGATGGACCCGAGCGAGTGCCCGACCATCGACTTGATGGAGCTGATCGGGACGCGGTACGCGTGCTCGCCGAGGCTGCGCTTGTACGCGGCCGTCTCGTGCCGGTCGTTCTGCTTGGTGCCGCTGCCGTGGGCGTTGGCGTAGTCGATCTCGTCGGGGTTGATCCGGGCCTCGTCGAGCGCGGCGGTGATCGCCTCACCCATCTCGCGGCCGTCGGGCCTGAGGCCGGTCATGTGGTAGCCGTTCGCGCGGGCCGAGTAGCCCACGACCTCGCAGTAGATCCGGGCGCCCCGGCGGCGGGCGTGCTCCAGCTCCTCGATCACGAAGACCGCGGAGCCCTCGCCCAGCACCAGCCCGTTGCGGCGCCGGTCGAACGGCCGGCACGCGTGCTCCGGGTCGTCGTTGCTGGTGGAGGAGGCGCGCAGGGTGTCGAAGCAGGACACGGTGACCGGGTAGATGGGCGCGTCCGTGGCACCGGCGATCATCACGTCGGCCGAGCCCTCCCGGATCAGGTCGACGGCGTACCCGACCGCGTCGATCCCGGCGCAGCACCCCGAGCTGACGACGGTCGCCGGCCCCTCGGCCCCGGACGCCCACGCCACCTCGGTCGCCAGCGAGCTGGACATCACGTACGAGTACAGGTGGGGCTTCATGTAGCCCTGGTCGACGAGCCACTGGCGGCCGTTGTCGCTGACGGTGCGGTACTCCTGCTCCATGGAGATGGCGTTGCCGACGCCGTTGCCGACGCTCACCCCCATCCGGTGCGGGTCCTCGGCGTCCATGTCGAGCCCGCTGTCGGCCATCGCCTCCCGGGTGGCGACCAGCGCGAACTGGCCCGCCCGGTCGGTGCGCCTGATCTCCTGGTACGACAGTCCGGCCAGCTCGGGGTCGAAGTCGCACTCGGCGCCGATCCGGCTGCGGAAGGGCGTCGGGTCGAAGAGGGTGATGCGCCGGGTCGCCGTCTGCCCTTTGACGATCATCTCCCAGAACGCCTCACGGCCCGGCTGCCCGGGGGCGACGACGCCGATGCCGGTGATCACCGCACGCCCGGTCATTCGACGCCTCCCACTTCGGGCAGCGTGCCCTCACCGGGCAGCGGTTCGCAGTCGACGTGGCCGAGTTCGGGACGCGGGGCGAGCGGGCTGAGGAAGAAGGAGACGAAGGCCTGCTCGTCGAACGGGTTCTCGATACGGTGTCGCACCCCGATCGGGACCATGAAGGACTCGCCGGGCTCCAGCACCAGCTCCCGGCCGTCGACGCGCAGCAGCAGCCGGCCCCGGACTGCGTAGAAGAACTCCTCGGAGTACTCGTGGTAGTGCTCGGAGACGAACTCGCCCGGCTCCAGGGTGCCGACGCCCATGAACCCCGAGGTCGCTCCGCAGGTCTTGGGGCTGAGCAGGACACGCAGGTCGCCGCCGCGCTTGCGGTTGGGCGGTACGTCGTCGATGGCGACCTTGATGAGGTCGGTGGTCTGCATAGGTGCTCCAGGTGGGGACGTGAGCCCGGGCCGCCTGGGGAGGGCGGGCCGGGATGCGGCGGACGTCTCGGGGCTCAGGGTGTCCAGGTGTAGAAGGACTCGGCCATCGAGTCCTTGGGCTCACGCCAGGTCGGGGAGTACGGCGTCATGAACTCCTGGAGCCGGGTGTTGATGTCCTCGTAGAGCGGGTGGCTGCGGGCCCGGTAGAGGTCCTTGTTGATGGGCTGCTCCGCCTCCACCAGGTGGAAGTAGAGGCCCTGGAAGCGGAAGAGGGTGCGGCGTTGGACGCCGATCATGTGGGGCAGCTCGGTCGCGTCGGACTCGGCGAAGAGCGCGGCCACCTTCTCGGCGTCGTCGTGGTCCATCCGCGCGACGATGAGCGTGCGATGCGCCATGGGGACTCCAATCGGGTTGTCGCCCGCGGACGGTGGGGCCGCCCGGGCTTCCGGCGGGTCCGTAAGCGGTTCGGACCTGCCGCTTTTGATGCTGGACGGGATTGCTTGAGGCCTCGTCCAGAGCAACTCGACGTCAGATTTGAGCCGTTCTGTGAAGCGTCTCGGGCCGCGCCCCGTGAGACGTCCCCCGGGGCGCTTTGCGAGAGGTTCCGCGGAACAGGAGCAGCGCGGTGACCGTGGCCGCGGTCGCGAAGGACGCCAGATACGCCCACAGCGGCACCACGCCCACGAGGTGCGAGAGCTGGCCGCCGACCCCGGCGCCCAGCGCGGCCCCCAGGTAGAAGAGGCCCATCATGCGGCTGCCGTGCCCCTCCGGCGCGCTCTCCGCCGTGGTGCTCAGCCCGACCGGCCCGAAGACCAGCTCGCCGCACGTCATGCACAGGAAGGCCCCCAGCAGCCAGAGCGCGGAGACCAGGACCCCGCCGTCGTCCGCGAACCAGGCACCGGCCGAGAGCACGGCGAAGCCGCCGGCCGCGCACAACAGCCCGGCGGAGAACTTCCGTACCGTGTCCGTCCCGGCCGCGAGCCGCAGCCAGAGCCAGGCGAAGAGCGGGGCGAGCAGCAGCAGGAAGAGCGGATGCGCGGACTGGAACCAGCTGGCCGGGACCCTGAACCCGGCGATGTCGCGGTCGGTGTGCTCGCGCGCGAACAGGCTGAACACCGAGCCGAGTTGGCCGTACATCGCCCAGAACAGCACCGACGGTACGAAGATCCTGCGGTAGCCGCGGATGCGTTCGCGCTCGGCCGGGTCCAGCTTCGCCCCGCGCAGCAGCCGCCGGAAGTACCAGACGGGCGCCACCAGCGAGGCCAGCCCGCACAGCGCGAGCACCGGCCGCAGCGGCAGCCCGCCGGCCAGCGCGACCCCGGTGACCAGCAGGACCGCCCCGGCCAGCGCCGCCCAGGCGACGCGCACCAGGCGGCGCAGTGCGGCGGGCGGCAGCGGGTGGGCGGGGCCGGTGCGGGTGCCACGCAGGGTGGGGGCGCCGTGCAGGTACTGCAGGACACCGAAGACCATGCCGACACCGGCGGCGCCGAAGCCGAGGTGCCAGTTGACGCGTTCGCCCAGGGCGCCCGTGACCAGCGGGCCGACGAGCGCGCTGACCTGGACGCTCATGTAGAAGACGGAGAACGCCGCCTGCCGCTGGGCGCTGCCCGCTCCCGGGTTCATCTGGTCGAACATCACCGGCAGGTTGGGCTTCAGCAGCCCCGTACCGCAGGCGACCAGCAGCAGGCCCAGATAGAACGTGGTGTGGGTGGGCACGGCCATACAGGCGTGCCCGGACGCGATGACGAGGGCGCCGGACAGCATGGCCCGGTGCGTGCCGAGGACCCGGTCGCCGAGCCAGCCGCCGGGCATGGCGGCGAGGAACGACGCGGAGATGTAGAGCCCGAAGAGCGCGCCGGCGGTGCCGTCCGCCAGCCCGAGCCCGCCCTCGGCCGTCGGCGCGGTGGCGTAGAGGAACAGCAGGGCCTGCATGCCATAGAAGCTGAAGCGCTCCCACATGTCGGTCATGAACAGGGTGCTGAACCAGCGCTCGCGGAACAGCGCGCGGACGGGGCGGGTGCCGGGGTCGGGGGGCGGAGCGGGGACCTTGGCGTTCCGCGGGGTGTGCTCCGAGGTGTCGGGTGAGGTGTTCCGCGAGGTGTCGGGTGAGGTGTTCGGTGAGGTGGTCATCCGCGCGCGCTCACAGGGCGATTCCGCCGTCGATCTGCACCACTTGGCCGGTGATGTAGTCGGCGGCGTCGGAGAGCAGGAACGCGACGAGTTCGGCGACGGACCCGGGGGTGCCGAAGCGGCCCATGGCGACCTTGCCGAGGGCGGCCTCGCGGGCCTTGGCCGCCATGCCGTCGAGCATGTCGGTGTCGATGAAACCGGGCGCCACGGCGTTGACCCGCACCCCGTAGGGGGCGACCTCCTTGGCGAGGGCGCGGGTGAGGCCGTTCAGTCCCGCCTTGGCCGTCGCGTAGTTGGTCTGGCCGGGGTTGCCGTACACGCCGATCACGGACGATACGTTCACGACCGCGCCGGCCCTGCGGGTGATCAGGCCGCGCAGCACGGCGCGGCACATGTGGAAGGCACCGTCCAGGCTGGTGCCGACCACCGAGTGCCAGTCCCCCTCCGACATCAGTGCCATGGGACGGTCCTTCAGGACACCGGCGCAGTTGACCAGCGCGTACGGCGGCACGCCGAGCTTCTCCTCGGTCCCGTCGACGAACGCGCGGACCGCCGCCGGGTCCGTGACGTCGCAGACGGCGTGGTGGACGGCGGCACCGGCCTCGGCGACGAGCCGGGTGGTCTCCAGGGCCGCCTCGTCGGCGGACCGGGAGCAGAACCCGATGTCGTAGCCCGCCTCGGCGAGCCGTACCGCGACCGCGCGTCCGATGCCCCGCGATCCTCCGGTCACCAACGCGCAACGTCTCTCGGTCATGACGTGACCCTCCTGTGCGTGACTTGCGGGCCGGGCCGCTGCCCTGGCCGCCGAAAGCGTCGAAAGCATCGGGCAGGAGGCTCAAGGCAGACTCGAAGGGCACCCGGCACGCTGCGTGCATGGTGGAGAACCTCTTCGAACAGAACCTGCTCTGGGCCGTGCTGGCGGCGGTCTTCTGGGGCTTCGCGTCCCGCGGCGCCCGCCGTCTGCCGACCCGGGCCACGACGCGCTCCCTCGGGCGCCGGACCCGCCTCGGTCTGGTCCTGCTGACCGTGTCCCTGCTGGTGCTGGCGCTGCGCGTCGCGCTGGCCGTCGCCCTCGCGGGTACGGCGGGCTGGCTCGCGGGCGCCGACTTCGTCCTGTTCGCGGCCGTCCCCCTGACGGTGGCGGGCACGGCGGTCGCGGTCCTCACGCTCCCGGCGTACTGGCGTCTGACGCGCACCCCGGCACCTGGGTCGCCCGGGCCGCGTACGCCGATGACGGCACCCGAGGCACCCGCTACGGCCACGACATCTCCGACCGCCGAGCCCGCCCGGACACCGGCCACGACCGTTCCCCACCCGCGGCCCCACACATCGCCCGCCCGCGCCGAAGACCGCGCCCCGGGCCGGCTCGCCACGACCCCGGGCCGACCCGGCCGCCCCACCACGACCGCGCCGTACCCACTGCCGGAGGCGTCGGCCGGACACGTGAACGGCAACGGCAGCGCCGCGGCCGACCCGGGTGAGCCGGGTGAGCCGGGCGTCCGCCCAGCGCTACGACTCGCCGCCGTCTCCACACCGCCGGAGGCGTCCGCCGGACGCGGGAGCGACAGCACGGCGGGGGACCCTGACGTACCGGATGCGGCAGATGCAGCGGATGTACCGGCCGTCCCCGTGGAGCTCCGGCTCGCCGCCGCCTCCTGGCAGGTCGTCGTGCCCGTGCGGGTCTGTTTCCTGGCCGCGCTGTTCGCCGCCGGGCTCACGTTGCATCCGCCGGCCCCTCCGTACGGCGGGCTCTTCGTCCTCGAAATGGTTCTGCTGGTCCTCGCCGCCTCGGGGCTCGTGCTGTGGCAGCAGCGGTGGCGGGCGGTCGTGGGCGCGCCCGGCTGGCGGCGGCCGTCGCGGGCGCGGCGGCTGGTGCGCTCGACGGCCACGCTGACCGCCTTCGCGGTGCTCGTCACGGGCGGCTGGGCCCTGGCCGCCGAGCGGAGCCGACTGCCGGAGCGGATGGGCCAGGACCACCACACGCACGCGTACGACACCGGTGGCGGTCCGTCGGCCGGACAGGCGCCGGCACGTGATCTCACCGGCCTCACCGGCCCCCGTACCGGCACCCCCGACCGGCGCTTCACCCTCACCGCGACCGCCCGCACGATGCGGCTGGCGTCGGGCGAGAAGGTGGCCGCCCTCGCCTTCAACGGACAGCTCCCCGGACCCGAACTCCGCATGCGGAAGGGTGAGTTGGTGGAGGTCGTCCTCGTCAACCGGAACGTCGGCGACGGAGTCACCCTCCACTGGCACGGCGTGGACGTCCCGGCCGCCGAGGACGGCGTGGCCGGGGTGACGCAGGACGCCGTGATGCCCGGCGAGCGGCACGTGTACCGGTTCCGGCCGCCCCGCGCGGGCACCTTCTGGTACCACACGCACCAGCAGTCCAGCGCGGCCGTGGCACGGGGCCTGTTCGGCGCGCTGGTCGTGGAGGAGCCCGGTGCGCGCCCGGCGGGCGTGGACCGTACCGTCGTCGCCCACGCCTGGAGCGTCGAGGGCGCGAAGGGGTCCTCGACCGGCGGTCGCCCCGGCGGCGGAGGCGCGCTCAGCGGCCGGAACGGCATCGGTGGCCTCCTGCGCACCGCCTTCGGCGACGACACCCGGACCCGGCGCGAGCGGGTCCCGGCCGGCACCCCGGTCCGGCTGCGCCTGGTGAACGCCGACAGCTGCCCCCGTACCTACTCGCTCTCCGGTACGCCCTTCAAGGTCGCCGCCATCGACGGCAACGACGTGTCGGAGCCCACCGAACTGCGCGGCACCCGGCTGCGTGTCGCGGGCGGCGGCCGGTACGACGTGACGTTCCGCCAGCCCGACGGCCCCGTCCACCTCACCGTGGTCGGCGACGCCAACGCCACCAGCGCCAGCCACGGAACCGAGGGCTGCGGCGAGGACGGCGCCTACGGAGCGGGCCAGGTGGAGACGGCGTCCCTGCTGCTCGACCCCACCGGCTCCGCCGGACCGCCGCCCACGTCCACGGGCCCTCTCTTCGACCCCCTGGACTACGGCTCCCCTACGACCACGACGGGCACGGCGGGCACGACCACGACCGACGCGGCCCCGACCTTCGGCCCCGGCACCCGCTACGACCGTGACTTCCACCTGGTCCTCGGCAACAGCCTGGGCTTCTTCAACGGGCGGCCCATGGTGCTGTGGACCGTCAACAACGCCGTCTACCCGGACATCCCCGCCCTGCTCGTCCGGGAGGGCGACCTGGCCCGTGTCTCCTTCGTCAACCGCAGCCTCGACGACCACCCCATGCACCTGCACGGCCACCGGATGCTCGTCCTGTCCAGGAACGGGCAGCGGGCGACCGGCAGCCCCTGGTGGACCGACACCCTGAACATCGCGCCCGGCGAACGGTTCGAGGTCGCCTTCCGCGCCGACAACCCCGGCCTGTGGATGGACCACTGCCACAACCTGGACCACGCCCGGGACGGCATGGTCCTGCACCTGGCCTACGACGGCGTCACCACCCCCTACGAGGCGGGCAGCTCCACCGGCAACCTGCCCGAATGATCCGCCAGATCCGCCTGATCCGCGGCAGTCTCTGCGGCCTCTTCGGCCTCCGTCTGCCCGAGCAGCAGTTCGCGTGCCGCGCGGACCGCGCGCCGGTCCTCCTCGGGTCCCAGGGCCCGGGGAGGCAGCGTGGCGACGACCGCGCTGCGGCCCGAGCGCACGGCCCGGTGCCCCCGGGCGATGACCGCCAGGCTCTGGGCCGGCCCGGCCTCGACGAGGAGCCGGTCCCCGTCGTCCAGCACGCGCTCCAGCGTCGGCCAGAACAGCACGGGAGCGGTCGGCTGCCCCGCCCAGAACGCGGCCCCGGTGGCCTCCCGCGCACCGAGCGGTCGCGTGGTGTAGGCCGAGTACAGCGTCGTACGGGGCGGGGCGAGCGGAAGCCCCTCGATGAGCGCCTCGGTCTCGGCGACCAGCGGCGCCAGCACCGGACTGTGGTACGGGGTGCGGGTGGCGAGCCGCCGGAAGGTCCTGCCGTCCGCCGTCAGCCTGCGCGCCACCGTGTCCAGCGGGGCTGCCGGGCCCGAGAGCACCGTGTGCCGGGGCGCGTTCACCGCGCCCACCACGACCCCGGCCCCCAGGTATCCGGCGAGTTCCTCACGCGCCGCGGCGACCGCGAGCATCCCGCCCGCCGGTGTGCTCCGCTGCCGCAGGACGCGTTCCCACAGCAGCCGGACCGCGTCGTCGAGCCGGAAGACCCCGGCGAGCACGGCGGCGGCGAACTCGCCCATGCTGTGCCCGAGATACGCCGCCGGGCGCACCCCCCAGCTCTCGACCAGCCGCCCCATCGCGTAGTCCACGGCGAACAGCAGGGGGGCGGAGCGGATGTCGGCCTCCATCGGGACGGCGGGCCGCTCGGCCAGCCAGTCGTTCCTGGCGGCCTCGCCCTCCGCGCCGAGCCGGGCCAGGACGGAGTCGACCGCGTCGGTGAAAACGGCTTCGTGGCCGTAGAGCCCGGCCGCCATCTGCGTGTGCTGCGCTCCTGTTCCCGGGAACATCAGGACGACGGAGCGACGGTGAAGGTGTGTCATGACACCAGGCTGGACCGCACGGATCGAGCCGCTCTCCACCGGCTCTCGCGCAAGCCGTCGAGTACGCCTTGAGCGGCCGGGCGCACGCTGCACCACATGAGCGTTGTCGACGAAACGACCTCGGCGTCGGTGACCACCCGGAACGCGGCGGGCACCGCCACCGCCGTCCCGGCGGGCACCGACGTCTCCGGTAGCGGTCATCTGCGCGACCGCGTCACAGAACTCGCCGAACTGAACGAGACCCTACGGCGCGGCCCGAGCGAGCGGGCGACCGAGGCCCAGCACGCCAAGGGGAAACTGACCGCCCGCGAACGCCTGGAACTCCTCTTCGACGCGGGCACGTTCGCCGAGATCGAGGAGCTGCGCCGGCACCGCGCCACCGGTTTCGGCCTGGAGGACCGGCGCCCCCACACCGACGGCGTCGTCACGGGCTGGGGCCGGGTGGACGGCCGCACGGTGTTCGCGTACGCCCATGACTTCCGGATCTTCGGTGGTGCCCTCGGCGAGGCGCACGCCCAGAAGATCCACAAGCTGATGGACCTGGCCGAGAGCGCGGGCGCACCCATCGTGGGCCTGTGCGACGGCGCGGGCGCCCGGATCCAGGAAGGGGTCACCGCCCTCGCCGGCTACGGCGGCATCTTCACCCGGAACGTACGCAGTTCGGGGGTCATCCCGCAGATCAGCGTGATCCTGGGGCCGTGCGCGGGCGGCGCCGCCTACTCCCCCGCGCTGACCGACTTCGTGTTCATGGTGCGCGGCACCGGACAGATGTTCATCACCGGCCCCGACGTCGTCCAGGCGGTCACCGGCGAGGCCGTCACACACGAGGTCCTGGGCGGCGCCGACACCCACGCGACACTCTCCGGCGTGGCGCACTTCGCCTACGACGACGAGAGGTCGTGCCTCGACGACGTACGGCATCTGCTGTCCCTGCTGCCGTCCAACAACCGTGAACTGCCCCCGGCGCAGCCCACGTCCGACCCGCCCGACCGGCGCGGCGAGACGCTGCTGGACCTGGTGCCGGCGGACCCCGGGCAGGCGTACGACATGCGGGCCGTGATCGCCGAGATCACCGACGACGGTGACTTCTTCGAGGTCCAGGAGGACTGGGCGACCAACGTCGTGTGCGCGCTGACACGGCTGGACGGCCAGGTCGTGGGCATCGTGGCCAACCAGCCGGCGTCGTTCGCGGGCGTGCTCGACATCCGCGCCTCCGAGAAGGCCGCCCGGTTCGTGCAGACCTGCGACGCCTTCAACATCCCGCTCGTCACCCTCGTCGACGTGCCCGGCTTCCTGCCCGGCGTCGACCAGGAACACGGCGGCATCATCCGGCACGGCGCAAAACTCCTGTACGCCTACTGCAACGCCACCGTGCCGCGCGTCCAGCTGATCCTGCGCAAGGCCTACGGCGGCGCGTACATCGTGATGGACTCCCGCTCCATCGGCACCGACGTCTCCCTGGCCTGGCCGAGCAACGAGATCGCCGTGATGGGCGCGGAGGGCGCCGCCAACATCGTCTTCCGGCGTGAGATCGCCGCCGCCGCGGACCCGGAGGCGACCCGCGCCCGCCTGGTCAAGGAGTACCGCACCGAACTGATGCACCCTTACTACGCGGCCGAGCGCGGCCTCGTGGACAGCGTGATCGACCCGGCCGAGACGCGGGCCCGTCTGATCGGTGCGCTGTCGATGCTCCGCGCCAAACACGCGCCGCTCCCGGCCCGCAAACACGGAAACCAACCCCAGTGAGCGGCCCGACCGTCCGCGTCGTCCGCGGAGCCCCGGGGGCGGAGGAACTGGCCGCCCTGCTCATGGCCCTGCACGCCATGAGCGCACCCGCCCCGGCCATCGGGCCACCGCCCCCATCGGCGGCCCCCTGGCCCCGCCCGACCACCCCTCTCACGACACCGGCCCCGGCATGGTCCACCCGCGGCCGACCGGCCTGGCAGGGCGCGTAGGGCCACCCGCAACCACACTGGGATCGAGCCCGGCGAAAGCCACGTCCGCCGTGTCGCGCCGGAACCAGGCTCCGCGTACGCCACGAAACCCAGTCACCGGTGATCGGTGGAGTGCAGCACCGCTTCCGGGAACAGGACGCCGTCGGGCGGGGCCAGGGGGCCGCCGTTGTGCGCGGCGGACTTCCCGGTCGCCGAGGAGATGGTCGCCGACATCAGTCACAAGGGCCGAACACACCGGCAAGCACAAGGATCCCGGCCGGGAACCGCGCCGCAGGCCGCGGGCGACCCACAACCGCTACCGCGTAGCACGGCGCCTGTTCACCGCCCTGAGCCTGGCCGAGATCGCCTGCACCTCGACCGCCCCGGGGAAACCATTCAGACAAGTTTTCCGGACAACTGGGCCAGGGCCGGCCTGGTGGCCTCGATGTGGTCGGCGGCGGTGTTGGAGCCCGCGTTGCCGGGGGCCGCAGCAGGTCCACGACGGGCTCGCCGGACCCGCCGCGGCCGTGGACTGGTAGCCGTAGGAAAAAACGGGTGAGCCCCCAGCGCCATGCGACGCCGGAGGCTCACTCACACGCACAGCCCCGAAGGCCGGTTCACCTCACCCGAACGCCAGCTTGTCGTTCCACCCGGACCCGATGACCGTCTTCACCGGCGAGTTGGCCCAGTTGGTCGCCGGGTGCCAGATGGACATGTGCCCGTCCGACGCGAACCGGCCCCAGATGTCCGGGATCCCGTCCTCGTTGATGTCCGGGATGCCGATCGCCGCGCTGACGTTGGCCTCCGTCCAGGTGACGCCGAAGGACTCGTCGCCGTTGACGGCGTTCGAGCCCAGCATCAGGGAGTTGAGGTCGACGCTGCCCGTCACCGCGCCCGGCTTTCCGCGGCGGAGGTACAGGTTGCCGTTGTCGAGGTTGCGCCAGAGCAGGTCGGCCACGCCGTCCTTGTTCATGTCGGCGAGGTTGACGATGTCGCGGCGGGACCAGGCGTCGGGGTTCATCATCGTCGCCGTCTGGATGCTGCCGCCGGTGTAGCCGGAGAGGACCCAGAAGCCCGCGGCGGCACGACCGGCGCCAACCTGCAGAACCACAAGGGATTCCTCGGCAAGACCAGGGACGACGCCTCCGGCTACCAGCCGCTCGGCGCCCGTTTGTACGACCCGGTGGTCGGACGCTTCCTGTCCGTCGACCCGGTGCTCGATGTGAACGACCCGTTGCAGGCCAACGGGTACGCCTACGCGCAGAACAACCCGGTGACGTACTCCGACCCGACCGGTCTGGCGATCAGCCTGAGCGCCTCGGAGAAGGCGGCTGCCCTCGCCGGCGCGGGTCTGTCCGCGGCGCAGGTCGCGCAGGCACAGTCCATGATGGTCAAGTCTCTGACCTCGGTGATCCTGGCGATCGCCTGGGGGACGCTCAAGGACTTCATCGGCATCAACGACGCGATGGCCTGCTTCGGCGGTGACATGTGGTCGTGCGGCAGCATCATCCTGGACGCCATTCCGTGGACGAAGCTGGGCAAGATCCAGTCGGTCCTGAAGGCGATCAACCGCACCATCGACGCCATCCAGGCCTTCAAGGCCGCCAAGAGGGCCGCGGAAGCCGTCCTCAAGGCGGCCAAGGCCGCCGAGGCCGCCGCACTGCGGGCCAAGAAGGCGGCCATCGAGAAGGCGAAGAGGGAGGCCGCGCAAAGGGCCAAGAAGAAGGCGGCCGAGGCCGCCAAGAGAAGAGCAGATGCGGCGGCCACCGCGAAGCGGAAGACGGGTAACGCGGCGCAGAAGCAGGCGCAGGCCAAGGCGGCTCCGAAGGCTTCCTCCCACTCCGGAAAGGGCGGCGGAGGCGGCTCCGGCAAGGGCGGTGGCGGCGGATCGGGCAAGGCCGACGGTTCCTCCCGCAGCAAGGCCGGCACCAGCGGCGGAGCCGGCTCCGGCAAGTCCGACGGCGGTGGCTCCGGGGGCGGTTCCGGGGGCGGCTGCAACAGCTTCGTGCCCGGCACGAAGGTGCTGATGGCCGACGGCTCCACCAAGGCAATCGAGAAGGTGAAGGTCGGCGACAAGGTCGTCGCCACCGACACGAAGACCGGGGAGACCCGGATCGAGACGGTCTCCGCGGAGATCGCGGGCAAGGGCCTCAAGCACCTGGTCAAGGTCACGATCGATGTCGACGGCAAGGCCGGCTCGAAGACAGCTGAGGTCACCGCGACCGACGGCCACCCCTTCTGGGTCGAGGAACTCGGCAAGTGGATCAAGGCCGCCGATCTCGAGACCGGTGAGTGGCTGCGGGCCAGCACAGGCACCTACGTCCGGATCGCCTCGATCCAACGCCGGACCACTCGCAACGCCACGGTCCACAACCTGACCGTCTCCGACGTCCACACGTACTACGCGCTCGCCGGTGCGACGCCCGTCCTGGTTCACAACGACGGTGGCAGTGATCCGCACGTCTGCGAGATCGGAGGCGAGCCGTCCGACGCCCTGCTCGACCGGGCCGACGAAAGTGCCGGTACGACCAACGTCGCTTCGGAAGTGTTCACGGCCGACGGGCAGCACAGCGGTCTCGGCATCAGCATGAACAGGTCGCTCGACGACCTCACCCCGAATGTGCGGACGGCGGTTCAGCTGACCGGCCACCACGGTGGGTGCGGGGAGATCGGCGCACTGTGCGATCTTGAGAGTCGTGGTCTGCCGATCGGAGGAGCCAGGACGCAGTCCGTCGACGTCCGAGGCGGGTCCCAGGGCTATGGGTGGGATCGTCATGGCGTGTCTCGGGAGATGTGCCCCAACTGCTCGGAGTCTCGTGGAACGGCGAATATCTGGACATGTTCGCCGACTTCGCGGAATTCGTGGAGACGGTGACGCTCTGGTCGACGATGCGGGGATGGACGGCCATGGAGAGTGCCGGACTCCGGTTCTCCGATGCCGTGGAGGTCATCTCCCGAGGGAGGTCTCACCCGGTGACAGGTGGGAGCATCACCCGATGGGTGCGCTTCGACGACGCGGCCGTCCTGGAGGAGCCGTATCTGACCGGCACATCGGGCCGCCCACCACGGGTTCATGTCGTGGTGGCGGACCCCGAGCTGCCGGCCCGGTCCGGATTCGTCGAGTCCGATCCGTACGCCAAGTTCTCGACGATCGGCCGGGGGTTCCCCGAACTCCCGGCCCGCTGGGTCTGAGACCTGTTCCTGAACACACGACCCGACGGGCCGGTCCCGGAGGATGAAGGGGAAGCCCTGCCGTATCGCTTTCGGCAGGGCTTCCCGCGTCGCCGGTGGCGGTCGGGTGACGCCCAGAACCCAAGGAGACATTCGGCGGGGCCTTGCGGCATAGCCGTTCAACCTACGAAAAGGGCCCCTGACCTGCGAATTCGCTGGTCAGGGGCCCTGGGTTGGGCAGACGAGCCGGGCTGTACGCACCGTCGTCCCCCACCCCCGTCCGGCTCCGCTATCAGCTGCCCCCCTGGCGGTCAGGCGCTGGTGCATGCCCTGCGGCCGTTACGCAGGGCATGCGACGAGGCTTGAGCACAGGATGGTGCTGGACGGGTCCCGGCGTCTTCACGCCGTGAAACCCGGGGTCAGACCGGCAGGTGGAACTGCTGGTTGGTGGTGCCGGTGCAGGACCAGATCTGCAGCCGGGCGTTGTTGGCGGTGGACATCTCGGTGACGTCCAGGCACTTGCCCGAGGCCGGGTTGACCAGGGTGTCCCCGTTGCCGCGCTGCCAGACCTGGGCGGCGGTGCCCTTGCAGTCATACAACTGCACCTTGGTACCGTCCGCCGTGCCTGCGGCGGTGACGTCCATGCACTTGCCGAGCGCTCGGAGGGTACCGTCGCCGCCCACGGTCCACTGCTGGGCGGCGGTGCCGTTGCAGTCGTACATCTGGACGGCGGTGTTGTTGGTGCTGTTGGCTGCGGCGATGTCCACGCACTTGCCTCCGAGGCCGGTGATCGGTCCGGTGGGCAGCTGGGTGTTGGGCATCACCGGGTTGTTCGCGTTGGTCAGCGTCTCCCAGGCCACGAACAGGTAGTTCGTGCCGGCGGGGCGGCTGCCCTCGGTCAGGGCCTGGGTGTTGGCCATGGCGACTCCCTGCCTCGTGTGCAGGGCGTTGAACCCGGTCTCGGTGACCGGGCCGAGGCCGCGCTCGAGCGGTCCTTTGCCGCACAGGTTCGCCGGTTCCGGAGCCGCGCGGAGTTCCTGGGTGGCCTGCCATCCGAGAGCCTGCCGCAGGCGCTCTCCCACCTGCGGATAGAGATCCGTGCCCTGCATGAGTGCCGTTTCGGCGATGTGGGACATCGAGGCGATGCTGTAGCCGGTGTGTACGAAGTCCCGGCAGGTCTCCTGCGTCATCCCGGTGATGTACCGGGTCGCCGTCTCCCAGTTGAAGCTGCCGTCCGGGCTCGGGTGCGGTGTCGGCCCGTCGGATGCGAGGTAGACGAAGGCGGGAACGCGTGCGAGGTACTGGCTGACGGCCTTGTCGAAGGTGACTCCGTCGTTGGTGAAGACGGCGATCCCGATCGATGCCTCGGCCTCGATGAGGTCCCAGTTGCTGGTCCTGTCGTCGCCGTTCACCACGACGGGCAGGTAGACCGACCGCAGCATGTTCGCGAAGCGACCCGCGTTCGGCCAGTTCTGGTACTGGTACTTGATGAGTTCGGCTGCCTTGACCCACGAGGCGGCCGACCACGCCGTCTGGATGCCCGTGTTGGCGCCCGTGTGGCTCGTGATCGTGGACGACCAGGCGTCCATGATCTGGATCGACTTCTGGGCATACCGTTCGTCACCGCTGATGGCCCACGCCAGCGCGTCGGTGTACGCGGCGATGGCGTCCTGCCGTTCGTCGGTGCAGCCGTTGTTCGGATTGCTGCTCTGGCCGCAGTTGACGACAGGCCGGGGCGCCGGCACACGCGAGAGCGAGGCCAGCGGATCGCCGACCATGTCGTCGTAGGCGGCCTTCCAGGGAGCGGCACCCTGCTGGACCTTGGTCCGCACGAACTCCAGTTGCGTCGAGGTGATGTTGACCCCCGGGTGCGCGAAGGTCTGCGGAGCGAACTGCTGGGCGGCCAGGGGCGTCGGCGCGCTCGGTGCTGCCGACGCCGTGGTCGTCGACGTGGCTGAGAGACACAGAAGTCCTGACACTGCCGCCAAAGCACAGCGTCTCAGCATCGTGCTCATGTGGGGGAGTTCCCGTCTGTCGAGGTCGAGAAGAAGTCGCGAAGAGGTCGCGAGGAGATCGAGGTCCTGCCGCGCACGGGGCGGGCCTCAGCAGTAGAGGTTGCTGCCCGGGGCGACTCCGAGGATCCCGGTGAACTTCTGGTAGGCGCTCACTCTGCTCTGCACCTGTGCGGGGTTCTTGCCATCGCACTCGAGGGAGCCGTTGATGGCGCGGATGGTCTGGCCGAAGCCCGCCTGGTTCACCATCGCGTTGTGCGGGGTCATCGTGCCGGCGCCCGTCGAGGTGTTCCAGAACCACAGGCCGGTGCGCCAGGCCACGGCGGCGTCGGTCTCGACCAGCCGGGGGTTGTGGAGCAGGTCGATCCCGAGCGCGTCGCCCGCCGCCTTGTAGTTGAAGTTCCAGCTGAGCTGGATGGGACCGCGCCCGTAGTAGGCGGCCTGACCGGCCGGGCAGCCGTACGACTGGCTGAGGTCGCAGTAGTGCGGGTAGTTGGCGGTGTTCTGCTCCACCACATGGACCAGGCCGCCGGTCTCGTGATTGACGTTGGCGAGGAAAGCGGCGGCCTCCTGCTTCCTGACCGTGTCACTGCCGGTCTTCGCGAACCCCGGGTAGGAGCTCAGCGCCTGCACCAGCCCGCTGTAGGTGTAGAAGCTGTTCCGGTTCGGAAACATCTGGTTGAACTGGGCCTCGCTGACCACGAAGCCGGAAGGGGTCGTACCGCCCCCGCTCGCGGGCGCCGTCCACTTCTGGTTGGGGTTGCCGGTGCAGGTCCAGATCTGCAGCCGGGTGGCGTTGGCGGGGTCGTTCCCGCGGACGTCCAGGCACTTGTCGGCCGCGGGGTTGACGATGTCGCGCGCCGCGGTGACCACCCACTGCTGATTGGCGCCGCCCGTGCAGTCCCACAGCTGGACGGACGCGCCGTCGGCCGTGCCGTGTTCGACGACGTCCAGGCACTTGCCGAGTGCGCGGAGGGTGCCGTCGCCCGGGTTCGACCAGAGCTGGGCGCTGGTTCCGTTGCAGTCGTAGATCTGGACGGCGGTCCCGTTGGTGCTGCTCGCCCCGGCGACATCGACACACTTGCCGCCCAGTCCCTTGATCTGGCCATCCGCTGCCGCGGCGGTCGGCGCAGCCATGAACAGTGCGGCGATCAGTGCGACAAGCACCGTGAGGGCTGTAAGCACCGTCGAGGTGCCAGAAGAAGCGCGTCTTTCTGGTAACTGATGGACGAGGGATGTGGGCATGCGAATACCACTCCTTGGTCGGCTCAAGGCCGCGAATGTGTGAGAAACGGGATCTTCCCCGTGGGCGTCGGTGTTCCCTGGCGTGCGTCCGTGCCACTCCCGGGTGAGACGGCGCGAACCGCCGCCTGACCAAGACAACTGCCAGGGTGTCTATAGCTTGTTGACGTTCGCTCCACGGACCGTTGACTTCCGCTCGCCGGGTCTCGCGCGCCACGTGCAGGACATTCCTCGCGCCGAGCTGATGGTCGGTGGAGGGACACCTTCGCCGGGAGGCTGTCGGCTGTCGGCTGAGGCATCCGGTGTCGACGGCGATGGCGATGAGTACGTGCTGCGGGTGGGCCTTGGTCCGCCCGCAGTATCGGCAGCGGCGCATGCCGTGGCCGTGGGCGAACTCTCGGATGGTGCCCTCAATGTCGATGGGGCAGCGCACGGCCTCGGCGGCATCGCGTTCGGGAAGGTCCAGTAGGAACTCTGCAGCACGCTCACCGTGGCCAACTGCGCGGGCGAGAATCCCGGGCCCCGGTCGCGCGGGTGCCAGTCGGCGAAATCCTCGTCCCGCCACAGGCCATCGAGACGGTCACGCACCCACATCACCGTCGTACCAGAGGGGCTGCTGGCCCGCGCCATCCGCACCGTCAATACCGGGACCTCGACACCCGGACGGGGACGGACCGGAATATCGCACTCCTCAGGAATCTCGCGGGCACCACGTACTCGTGAGACTGGCGCACCACCATGATCGCCGGTATCCGAACACCAAGATCCCAGACAGAGCCAAGGTTAGACTTCGGGCATGATCCGCGCGGTTGCCCCGGAAGCCTGGCCCCGTCTGCCGGCTTCGGACGTGCATTCCTGAAGGAGGGCGCTGGTTGAAAGAGCGATTACGGTTCTCGCTGCTGGGACCAGTCAGGGCGTGGCGAGGCCGGGACGAGATCGCGCTCGGCCCGCCCCAGCAGCGGGCGGTGCTGGCCGTGCTGTTGCTGGCCGAAGGCTCGCAGGTGTCGGTGGGCAGGCTCGTCGACGCGGTATGGGGAACCGAAGCACCGGCCTCCGCGCGTGGCATTCTGCGTACCTACGTTCATCGGCTTCGTAAGGCATTGGAGCCCGCCGGGGACACCGCGTCGTCCGTGATCCGTGCCGTGGGGGACGGCTATCAACTCACCTCGCCGGGCGAGC
The DNA here is from genome assembly GCF_036227485.1 of Streptomyces sp. NBC_01451. Lineage (NCBI taxonomy): Bacteria > Bacillati > Actinomycetota > Actinomycetes > Kitasatosporales > Streptomycetaceae > Streptomyces > Streptomyces sp. NBC_01451. Next base: position 7,046,859 of record NZ_CP109479.1, on the reverse strand, counting down.
TGGACCTGAGCCTCTTCCGGGAACTGTTCGCACAGGCCGAGCGGTTGCGAGGTGTGAGAGACGCCCAAGGCGCGGCGAAGTGCCTGGGTGATGCGCTCGGCCTGTGGCGGGGAACGGCGTTGGCCGGTGTCCGAGGCGAGTACGCAGACAGCCAGCGGCAGCGGTTGGACGAATTGCGTCTGTCGGCGGAGGCGGCCCGGCGGGCGGTCGAACTCGAACTGGGGGGCCATGAGCAGGCGGCCTCGGAGCTGACCGGTCTGGTCGCCGAGCATCCGCTGGACGAGCGGTTCCGGGAGATGCTGATGCTCGCCCTGTACCGCTCGGGGCGGCAGGCGGCGGCCCTCGCCACCTACCGCGAGGTGCAGACTCTGCTCGCGGGCGAGCTGGGCGTCGATCCCGGGCCGGCGCTTCAGGCGACGTACCAGCGGGTTTTGCAGGCCGACGCCGGGCTCCTCGCTCCGCCGGTCCCGGCCGAGCCCGCCCAGGTGCCCACCTCGGTCCTGGCTGTTCCGGCTCAACTGCCCGACGATCCGGTGGTGTTGGTTGACCGGGACACCTCAAGAGAGGAGACCGGAGGTCCGGATACCCGTACCCGTCGGCTCCGCTGGATGCTGGCCGGCTCCGGCCTGGCGATGGCCCTGCTCGCGTGCATCCCCTACCTCGTAGCGGTCTCGGGCTCGGACTCCGACGAGGGCGGTTCGACAGCGGGCCCTTCCCCCTCCAAGCCTGCTTCAGGCGTGGCAATACAAAGTCACGCCTCCGACAGGTGCATTGACGGCGGCACCCTTGGGGACACGCCGCTGCAGATCCGGGACTGCTCGAGCAGCGACAGACAGTGGTGGCAGATCGTGTCGGAGGACAGGATTATCCGGATCTCGGGCAAGTGCCTGGACGTCGCGGGCGGTTCGACAGAGAACGGCGCGGCCATCCGATTGGCCGACTGCAACGGCAGTGGCTCCCAGAGGTTCCGGCTCAACCCCGCCCACGACCTGGTCAACCTTCAGGCTCACAAATGCGTGGAGGCCACGGACCCGCGCGGGAGCAACCGCACACCGCTCCGGCTCTGGACCTGCACAGGCGCCCAGAACCAGAAGTGGACGGCGGTCATCTGATCCATCGGTCGTTCAGATCACGCGTACCGGGCGCCGTGCACTCGGGGACCCTCCCTCTCTTTGATCCGAACCAGCCGGGAGGCGTCGTTCACCCCTCCGCTCCAGGGACTTTTCAGGGACTTTCGACGCTGTCCGAGGAGCTTCCGAGGGTCTTTCCGCCGCCTGACGAGGCAAGCCTCGAAAGACCGGAAAGGGCCTCCGACGCAGGTCAGAGGACCTTCCGAGGTAAAACCGCAGGTGGCGGCAGACGAGTTGGGCTGTACGCCAGGGAGAATCACCTCACCGCTATGACCTGCACAAACATGCAGGGAGGATGCTTCCGTGGCTACCTTGATGGCTACGCAAGGAGGCGCCCCGCGCCGGAGCGATCCGGACGGACGCTTCGTCGTTCTCGGAGCGGCCGGTTCTGGTGGCCGCCGAGGCCGACGGCATCACCGCCGACATGGTGATCACCGAACTCGACCAGCGCGATGTACCGGTGGTCCGGTTCAACCCCGCCGACATGGGCGAGGACCTCGCAGTCTCGGCTGGCGGCAGCCGCCGGGAGCAGGGGCAGAGATACCTCCAGGGCCCCCGCCCAGGGCGGGACACTCACCGGAATCCGTACCAGAATCTGTACAGAATCAAGCCTCTATATGGGTACGGTGACAGCATGGAGATCCCTGAGGTCGTGACCGTCAGCGACGCGCGCGCGGGACTGTCGCGAATCCTGGCCGACCTGTCGGAGTCCGGCGCGGATGCCGACCCGGTCCTGATCGGCGCCCACCGCAAGCCCCAGGGCGTCCTCCTGTCCGTCGAGGCCTTCGAGGCACTGAGCGGCCGCGCGGCACGACGTGCGGCCGTCGCCTCGGCCACCGGCTCCATCGAGGCCGAGGGGCTCCAGGCCTCCAATGCCTCAGACCGCGACACCGAGGCATACGTGGAGGGCGACCTCGACGCGGACACCCTCGTCGCCCGCGCGATCGCCCGCCACCGACAGACTTCGGAGCGGCGGGCAGGGTGAACGATCCGTACGCCGTGCCCAACGGCGTGCTGCGCAACAAGCTAGGCATCACCGACCATCAGCTGCTCGCGGCAGCGGAGGCGGACATCACCCGGGGGCGCCTCGTCATGCTCGCCGAACGCCCCCTACCCGGCGCGTACGATCTCGGCCATCTCCAGGGGAACTGCAGACCTGGCGCTGGGTCCGCGTGGCGCTCGCCGACCACTGGGACATCGCGGGAGCCGGCTGCGAGAACAGGATCCTGGGAGCTGGAGCCAACAACCCGGCCTTCGTCATGATGACGCTGGACGCCGATGTCGTCGTCCAGGCCGGCTACTACCAGGACGGCATCAGCGCGAGCACCCTCCGGCATCCCGGACGCGTTCCCGAACTCCACGACCACGCCCGCCGCATCGCCTTCGAGTTCGACTGGCTGGAGGACGAACTACGGCGGTGGGCGGAACGCCGGCTCACGCACGTGACCGCAGGGCACACCCCCTAGGACGCCGCCAGGGCGCGGCCCCTGCTTTCACGTTCCCGGCGCCCCGTCGATGCCGTCCCCTCTGAGGTGCGTGGCGAAGAAATCGTCGATCCGTCGCCACGCGTCGACGGCGGACTCCGGGTGCGGCCTGATTCCGGCGACACGCATCAGTGGACGCAGCGCGCGCGGCCCGACCTCGGCGTCGTTCAGGAAGGAGTGCCCGGCCTCCGGATACTCCTTGACGTCGTGGGCGACGCCGAGCCGGTCGAGGGACGCCTCCAGACCGGAGGCCGCGCCCTTCAGCGTACGGTCGCGGGCCCCGTAACTCGCGACGACGGGACAGGAACCGGTGAGCGCCTGCTCGAGATGCCTGGGCAGGCGGCCGTAGTTGACGGCGGCGGCAGCGTAGTCGCCGCCGCCCACGGTGAGGAGGGCGAAGGAACCGCCCATGCAGAAGCCGATGACGCCGATCCGCCCGGTGCAGTCGGGATCCTGGGCGAGGTGGGTGCGGGCAGCCTCGATGTCGTGGAAGGCCCGGCCGCGTCCGGACAGGGCGGCCCGGAAGGTCGGCACCAGGCAGCGTACGGCTCCTCCGTCGGTGAACAGGTCGGGCATGGCAACGAGGTACCCGGCTCTCGCCAGCCGCTCTGTCTGGCGGTGCATCACGTCATTGACGCCCAGCGCCTCATGGATCACGACGACACCGGGCCAGGGGCCCGGCCCGGTGGGCCGGGTGAGATGGCCGGTGAGCCGACGGGAGCCGCCGCGGGCGGCGCTGAGCCCGCTCAGATCAACAGCGGTGGTGGTCGTGACGGACAAAATCTGCTCCAGGGGAGGTCCGGGGGCGGGGGTCGCCGGAGTGAGGACTACGGCGCGATGAAGGGCTGGACGCGCTTGCGGTAGTCCTTGGGCCGGACTTCGTTGTAGTACGTGTTCTTGTCCTCGCCCTCCGAGGTGAAGATGTACACCGGGCACTCGTCGGACTTGGCGTCACCGGTGTACTCGTACAGTTCTTCGCCCGTCCGCGACTCGACCACACTCAACCGGTAGGAAGTGTCGTACGTGCGTATCTTCAGCGGCTTGCCGTCATCGGTCTCCATGGCGCACACCTTGCCGGTGGGGGTCGACTTGGTGCGTTCGACGCAGACGACCAGCTCGGCTTCGGCGGGCTTGTCCGCGTAGCCGAGGATCCAGCCCCTGGGGAAGTCGCCGGAGGGCGGCTCGAACTGTGACCAGCTGTCGCCGGGGTTGTTCATGAGCATCGCCGGATGCACGGTCTTCTTCGTACGGTCGTAGGCGGGCATCCCCGCGTAGCCGAGCCCGTCCGTGCACACACGCTCCAGGTCCAGGGCGGACGTCGGCACGTCCGGCCCCTCGGCTGCCGAACCCGTCGACGGCGACGTGCCGCCACCCCCTCCCGGGCTTCCCGTGAGCGACGAGCATCCGGACAGGACCACAGCCAGAAACCCGGCGGTGACCAGAATCGAAGACCTTGAAGACATTGGGATCCGCCCATCGAAGAAAGAACAGCAGCAGGGCATGTCCCCCTCCCCCGGACATGCCCTGTCCCCCCACCTGCTGAGAAGAGAATGTCGTGCGCCTGCTGCCGGGGGCATGGGGGAAGAGCCCCCATCTAGTTGTGCGTCCCCTGTGACTCGTGGGCACTACGCTGTACGGACTCGAAGAGACATTCGAGGGAGCGGCCGGGACATCCCGGAAGAAGGCGCAGAAGGCGAAGAAGGTGCAGGGGGCCCGGGTGTCGTTGTCGTCACCGGCACTGGTCGGCAGAGGACCGGAGTTGGACCTTCTGACCGAGCTGGGACGGTCGGCGGGTGACGGACGGGGCTCGTCGGTGTTCGTGCTGGGCGAGCCGGGTATCGGCAAGTCGCGCCTCGTGGAGGAGGCCGTGGCCGCAGCCGCGCGCACCGGGTCACGGGTGCTGCGCGGGCGGGCCGCGTCGGCCGGGCGCGCGGTGCCGCTGCGCCCGCTGGCGGAGGCCGTGTTCTCCGGACTGCGCGGTGAAGGGGCGCCGGCGGACGGGGACTTGGGCCCCTACGAGCCGCTGCTGTCACGGCTGTGCGGGCTGGCGCCGCAGGACGGCGCGCCGCTGGTGGGTTACGCCGAGGCGGTGCTGCGGCTCCTGGGCGTCCTCGGACGTACCCATGGCTGCTTACTGGTGCTGGAGGACCTGCACGACGCGGACGCCGACACGCTCACCATCGTCGACTACCTCACGGACAACCTCCCCGGCCAGCGGGCCGCCTTGCTGGCCACCCTGCGCGGTGGGCCCGGACCGGCCCTCGACCTCGCCGAGGCCGCGGTATCCCGCCGTGCGGCCCGCACACTGCGCCTGGCGCGCCTCGGGCCCGCCCACACGGCGGAACTGGCCGCCCGCTGTCTGGGCCACGACGACGCCGACAAGGTACCGGCGGCCGTACTGGACCGCCTGCACGCCGTCTCCGAGGGCGTCCCCTTCGTCGTTGAGGAACTGCTGCGAGCCATGGTCGACAGCGGCAACCTCGTCCGGACGCGGAACGACGGCTGGACGGTGACCGGCGCGCTGAACGCCGGCGTCCCCACGACGGTCGCCGCCGCCGTCCTCCAGCGCGTCGACCACCTGGAACCGCCCGGGATCGCGCTCCTGGAGGCGGCGGCGGTCCTGGGCAGGCGGTTCCCCGTGGACGTGGCCGCCCGTGTCGCCGAGCTCGACCGGATGACGGCGCTCCGCCAGCTGAGACATGCGGCACGGGCCCACCTGGTCACCGACGGCGCCACCGCGGAGCAGCCCGGCTGGCACTCCTTCCGGCACGCCCTGACCGCCGACGCCATCGCCCACCGGCTGCTGCCCGCTGAGCGGGCGGCGCTCTGTCTCGCCGCCGCCGACGCCATCGAGGCCGCCGACGCGGCGGTGCCGGAGCCGATGGCTCCCCGCCCCGACCGGAGTGGGGAGCCGCGAGGTCTGCTCGGCGGCGGCTCGGGCGACGACCTGTACCGCCTGGCCGCGGAGCTGTGCGTCGCCGGCGGGCAGCCGGCCCGGGCAGCCGCGCTGCTCACCCGGGCCAGTCGGCAGGCGGTCCTACGGGGCGCGCTGCTGACCGCGGTGGAACTCCTCGACCGGGGCCTGGAACTGACCGCCGATGCCACGGACACACCGCCCGAGACAGTGGCCCGGCTGTTGGAGGAACTGCTGGGGACACTCGTTCTGACGGGCGACGTCCAGCGCGTCCCGGAGCTCGGCGATCGGCTGGACCATGTCCTGATCGCGTGGGGCGCGCCCGCCGCCCGGCGCGCCGCGGGCTTCCTGACCCGGGCCCGGGCCGCGGCCACCGCACAGCAGTGGGAGGAAGGCCTGACCGCCGTGCGCCGGTCACGGGAACTGCTCGGCGCCGAGCCCGACGCGGCGTCCCGGGCCGCCCTGGACGCCGTGGCGGCGCACCTGGTGCTCGGCTCACAGCGCCCCGACCGGCTGGAGAGCGCCCAGGTCCTGGCCGAAGGGGCCCTGGCCGCTGCCGAGGCGGGCGGGCTGCCGGAGGTGAGCTGCAAGGCGCTGAACATCCTCGGGTACTGCCTGCGGCCCCACGACCTGGCCGAGGCGGAGAAGGCGTTCGATCGTCTGGTGTCCACGGCCGAGACCCATGCCCTGCCGGTCTGGCGGATACGAGGCCTGCTGGAACTCGGTGCGCTGGACCGGATCCGGTTCACCGGTACCGACCGGCTGCTGGCAGCACGGAAGGCGGCCGAGGAGACCGGTGCCGTGCTCCTGACGGCCGTGGCCGACACGCATCTGGCACAGGCTCATGTGCTGCGCGACGACCTGGACGGGGCCCTGGAGCACGCCGGGCGACTCCACACGACGGCCGGCAGGCTGCGGCTGCGCGAGGTGCAGCTGATCGGTGTCGCGATGGACGCCGTCATCGCCGCCTCCCGAGGCGAACGGGAGAAACTCGAGGCCGCGCTGCACGTTCTGGAGACCGCGTTGGCCGGGGGGAGCGGCGGAGCGGTCTGGGGCTACGCCGACACCTCGGTGTGGGGCTGGGCCCGGGGCGTGTGTTCCCTGCTGCTGGAGGAACCCGACCGTGCCATGGCCGAGTTCACCGAGGCGGACCGGACCATGCGGGTACTGCCCAGCACCCGCGGGGTCATCGGTTTCCTCGGCCCGTACCTGCTCCTGCGCACCGTACGGGGCGCGGCCGGCTGGGCGGAGCTGGACGGCGCGGTCGCCGACCGGCTCACCCAGGTCCACTGGGACCGGCCCTTCGTGGGATGGTCCCGGGCCGTGCTGCTGGGCCGCGAAGGCCAGGCCGCCGAGGCCGCCAAGGCGGCCGAGGAAGCCCTGGCCGGTACCGACACCATTCCCATGGCCCGTCACCTGTGTCTGCGCCTGGGTGCCGAGGCGGCGCTCACCGCCGACTGGGGGCACCCTGTCGAGTGGCTGCGCACCGCCGAGCAGTTCTTCCACGACCGGGGCACGACACGGATGTCGGCGGCCTGCCGCGCCCTGTTGCGGGAAGCGGGCTCTCCCGTGCCCCGGCGGCGCCAGGGCCATGACACGATTCCGCCGGAGCTGCGGCGTACGGGGGTGACCGCCCGGGAGTACGAGGTGCTGCGCCTGCTCGGCCGGGGGCTCGGCAACCAGGAGATCGCCCAGCAGCTGTTCCTCTCGCCCCGCACCGTCGAAAAGCACCTGGCGAGTCTCCGCGACCGCACCGGCCAGAGCAGCCGGACCGCCCTGCGCGGCCTGGCCCGCCGGTACGCGGACGGGCGATGACTCCGGCGCGCCCGGCGCCGCGGCAGCGAGGGTCGCTCCCTCCAGCGTGGCGCGCGACGCCGGCACCTGACGTGGGCTGACCGCTGACCGCACGGGATCATTCCGGCACATGCCCGCATTGGTCTCGCGCATATCCCTGGGCTGGTCCCGTGCGGCGTTTCCTCACGCCTCGCAGAGACTCTTGGTGTCCCCGGTGTCGGCGGTGCAGGTGTCGGTGTTGGCGCCCCCGTCGACACTGTCGTTGCCCAGGATGTTGTCCACGCCGTTCAGGGTGTCGTTCCCGGGACCGCCGACCAGGGTGTCCGCGCCGGTCCGGCCGCTGCTGGACGGGACGAGGTCCCCGGTCAGGCTGTCGTTGCCCGCCCCGCCGACCAGCCGGTCGTTGCCCCCGTAGCCGAGCATGGTGTCGTTCGACGCACTTCCGGTGATCGTGTCGTTGAACTCGCTGCCGTAGATGATCTCCACGTCGGTGAGGACGTTGTCGCCCTCGCCGCCGGCACCGTCGTCGGCGGAGTTGTCGATGTCGACGACCACCCCTGAGCCGCTCTCGAAGTAGCTGGCGATGTCGGAGGTACCGCCCCCGCCGCTGAGCGTGTCGGCGCCGGCGCCACCGATGAGGAGGTCGAAGGTGGGGCCACCGTTGAGAGTGTCGTTGCCCGCCCCGCCGTTGAGAATGTTGCTGCCAGGGCTGGGACCGCCGCCGATGATGTCGTTGCCCGACTCGCCCTTCAGGTTGCCCCGGACATTGCCGGTCTTGGTGATCCGGTCGTTCAGGTCCCCCGCGTTCACCACCACTGTGGCGAAGCTGCCGACCTGGCAGGCCACCGATCCGTTGATCTGAGCCGAGCAGCCGACGCCTGCCGTGAGGGTGGCGGCGGTGTCCTGAATGACGACGAAACTTCCCGACAGGGAGACCGTGATGTTGTTCGCGACGCCCGACCCCGCGTTGACGATCACATCACCCCCACTCACAGACACCCCTGTGGCCGCGCTCGCGGGCCCCGCGGTCAAGGTCACCGCGGAACCCGCCATCACGGCGACCATCAGAACCCGGAGTAACGCTTTTCTGCCCATCGACTTCCCCTCGGTTGCGCACGCGTGGTGACGTCGTGCTGAAACGTGGTCACCAATGTGCCCGCCGCCCACACCGGACGCATGAGGGAAAGTCCCCCAATTACCTCGTGGCCCTCACCGCGCAGCCGGATGCCGGAACGGCGGGCCGCACGGGGCGTCCCTCACGCATCTGGCGTCGCAGCAGCTCGCGCAGACGTCCGCCCCGCTACGCCGGATCCGGAGATCCCCCCGGATCCGCTCGCCGACCGCCATGGACGGTCCCGAGCCGCTCCCGTGCCTCTTCCTCGATCCGGGCTGTGGCCACTGGCTACGTGCGAATCGTGACCATCGTGAGGCCTCAGCAATCAGGACGAGTGCCCGCGGTGGCCGCGTGAGTGGCTACCTTCGTGGCTACCTTGTTGGCTACGTTCACAGCCGCGTGTACCGGCCTGAACCGGCACGGACCGGGGCCCGGTGAAGCCCTTCGACTTACGGAAAAAGAGCCTACGACCAGCGATTTCCCTGGTCATAGGCTCTTGGCGGCAGACGAGTCGGGCTGTACGCCGGGTTCTGTCGCCCGACCGCCTCGCGGCGGCCGGGGAGACGGCCATCCATCTAGGGCCGGCGTTGCCGCCGGCCTCGTGCGGTCTACCCGAGGACTCGGGCGGGCAGCCCTCGAACGTCCTCGCAGAACCGCCTGTTGCAGCGGCTCCTTTTGACCTTGCTCCGGGTGGGGTTTACCTAGCTGCCCAGGTCGCCCTGGGCACTGGTGGTCTCTTACACCACCGTTTCACCCTTACCGGAGATCGAAATCCCCGGCGGTCTGTTTTCTGTGGCACTGTCCCGCGGGTCACCCCGGGTGGCCGTTAGCCATCACCCTGCCCTGTGGAGCCCGGACGTTCCTCGGGGAGCGCCCCCGAAGGGGAGTCCACGCGGCCGTCCGCCCGGCTCGTCTGCCGTGTCGACCATGCTACCGGGCGTCCGCCCCGACGCGGTCCAGTCGCCGTCGCCAGGACGGATCCCGCGAGGATCAGCGCGAAGGCGGCGAGGATGCCGACCGTGAGCGGCTCGTCCAGGAAGACGGCGCCCGCCGCCACCGCGACCGCCGGATTGACGTACGTGAACACCGTGGCGCGGGTCGGGCCGACCTCCTTGATCAGCTCCAGGAAGGCCACGAAGGCGAGGGCCGTGCAGACCACGCCCAGGACGGCCAGGGCTGCCAGCACCTCCCCGGACGGAAGCGCGGCCGGACGGGTCACCACCGCCGCCGGGGCGTACACCAGAGCCGCCAACGCCAGGCACGGCGCCGTGAGGTGGAGCGACGGGACGTCCTTCAGATGGCGCGCCGCGATCAGCGGGGCCGTGGCGTAGCCGACGACCGTCAGCAGTACCTCGGCCAGGGAGCGCGCGTCGCCGCCGGTCAGGTGCGGGACCGTCAGGACGGCGACGCCCGCGAGGCCCAGGGTCAGGCCCGTGAGCCGCCGGACGCCCAGCTTCTCCGTACTGCCGAAGAAGCGGGCCAGCGCGACCCCGACTATCGGCACCCCCGCGATCAGCAGGCCGGCCGTGGAGCTGGAGAGGTGGCGTTCGGCGTCCGTCAGGGTCCACCACGGGCCGATGATCTCGATGACCGCGAAGGCCAGCATCGGGCGCCAGTGGGTGCGGATCGTGCGCGGCAGGCCGCCCTGGCGGATCGCGAAGGGGAGGAGGATCGCCGCGCCCAGCACGCAGCGCGTGAACACCACCGCCGACGGGGACAGGTCCGCCTCCACCGCCACCTTGATCAGCAGATACGGGATGCCCCAGACCACTCCCATCAGGGAGAACAACAACCAGCCGCGTGCAGTCATACGGGCGAGTGTCGGCCGCTTCCCCTACCTCCGTCTTGAACGCTGTTGCGGTACGCCGCCGGGGTCACGCCCAGTACGCGCCGGAACCAGCGGGTCAGGTGTGCCTGGTCGGCGAAGCCGACGAGCGACGCGACTTCGGCGGGGCGCAGACCGGTCTCCAGCAGGGCCCTGGCCCGGGTCACCCGGTGCTGGGCCAGCCAGGCGTACGGGGGTATTCCGACTGTCGTACGGAAGGCGCGCAGGAGTTGGTAGCGGGACAGGCCCAGGTCGGTGGCGAGGTCGGCGAGGGAGGGCGGGGTGGTCAGTTCGTCGGCCAGGCGGGTGCGTACCGCGTGGGCTATCCGGTCCGCGCCGGGGATCCGATCGTCCGTCGGGCGGGCCGTGGAGTGGCGGTGGGCCAGTGCCGTGAGCAGCCAGGGGAGACGGGACTCGGCTTCCAGGGGGTCCGGGCAGATGCTCAGGTCGGTGTGGGCGGCGCGGAAGGCGGCGGCCAGTTCGGGGTCGTCGAGCAGCGGCTCGCGGAAGTGGGGGAAGCCGCCGGTGGTGCCGTCCGTGAGGAGGGAGGTGTCGGCGTAGAGGGCTCGGTAGGCGTATCCGTCGGCGGTGTCCGGGCCGCCGGTGTGCATCTCTCCGGGGTCCAGTACGACGATCGAGCCCGGCCTGGGGCGGATTCGGCCGCCCCGGTAGTCGATGACCTCGGAGCCGCCCACGCACAGCCCGACCGTGAACTCGTCGTGGGCGTGCGGGGCGTAGACGTGCCGGTCGAAGCGGGCGGTGAGCAGGTCCAGGGCGGGGCCGCAGCGGCCGAGTCTCGCTCTGGTCCAGAGTGCCTGTTCCCGTGTGCCCCTGCCTGCGTTCACGGTTCCACGGTACTTCGCGGGTGTCGGAGGAGGTCTGTCGTGTCGCGGCGACCGTCACGCGGGAGCGAACCGCACCCCCGCCACCCCCAGCTCGGCCCGCGTGAGCCGAACCCGCAACCGCTCCCCCAGTGGCAGCGGAGTCCCGGGGGCCTCAAGCCGCGCGACCACCGCCGGGGACTCCAACTGGACTGATCCGACCGTGGGTCTGTGTTCCTCCACGTCCACCACGAACCCCTCGAAGACCTCTCCCACCCGGTCCTTGAGGAGTGCCGCCTCGACGATGTCCACGCAGCCGCGTTCCACGGCGCCCGCTCGCCGCCCGCCCTCGGTCATCTCCTTGGGGAGGGCGTCCAGGGCTGCCGACACCCAGTCGGGCGGGGGCTGTTCGGCGACGGCGGCGAGGCAGATCTCCGAGGCGTAGCGGTCGACGAGGCGGCGCAGGGGGGCCGTGCAGTGGGCGTAGGGGGCGGCTACGGCGGCGTGGGTGGTGAGCGGGGGGAGGTTGCCGTCGCGGAAGATCGTGTAGCCGGCGCCCCGCAGCAGTGTCGTGCATTCCTGGAGGAAGGCCGCGTGGTGGGGGCGGTGCGGGTCCAGGGAGCGGATCAGGGCAGCGTAGGAGACGTGGTGCGGCCAGTCGATGTGCAGGGCTTGCGCGGTGCGGCGCAGGCGGCCGACGGCGCCGTCCGGTGCGGCGGGGAGGGTGCGGAGTACTCCCGTGCCGTGCGTGAGCATCAGCTCTGCCGCCGCCATGCCCGTGAGGAGGGAGATCTGGGCGTTCCAGCCTTCGGCGGGCAGGGGTGCGCGGTAGGTGAGTGAGTACGTGCGAGCGTCCTCGTCCTCGACTATCTCCTGCTCCGGGACGTTCAGGGAGATTCCGCCGCGTTCGGCTTCCAGGCGTTCCCGCGCCTCGCCGATGTCCTTGAGGAGGGCCAGGGGTTCCTCCGCCGTCCCGGCGTCGAGTTGTCGCTGTACGCCCTCGTAGTCGAGTTTGGCGCGGCTGCGGACGAGGGCGCGGTGGACGTCCACGGCGACGGTACGGCCGTCCGCGTCGAGGTCGATCGTCCAGAGCGCGGCCGGGCGGGTCCGGTCGGGGAGGAGGCTGGCGGCGTCCTCGCTGAGTACCGGCGGGTGGAGCGGGGTCTTCTCGTCCGGGAAGTAGAGGGTGGTGACGCGGCGGTGCGTCTCCTTGTCCAGCGCCCCGCCCGGTACGACGAATGCCGCGACGTCCGCGATGGCGTACCGGACGCGGAAGCCGCCGCCGGGGCGGCGGGACAGGTGCATCGCCTGGTCGAGGTCCGTGGACGTGGGCGGATCGATCGTGAGGAACGGGATGTCCGTCGCGTCGACGGGCGGCGGAGCCGGTGTTTTCGCCGCCCGCTCCGCCCCGGCCCGCGCTTCGGCCAGTACCTCGGGCGGGAAGCTGTCGGGGACGCCCAGTTCGGTGCGGAGTGCAGTGAGGGCGGCCCGGAGGGGGGCTTCGGGAGCGCCGGTCACGCTCATGTGGCGGCGGGGCATGGAACGAGCGTAGGCACAATCGGGACGACCCGCCTCACCACGTAATCTGACGCGGGTCGGCGCCGTGTACCCGCGTACCCGTTTGGAGAACCCACCGTGCTTGTCCTGTTGCCCCCCTCCGAAGGCAAGGCCGCTTCGGGGCGCGGTGCCCCGTTGAAGCTGGAGTCGCTGTCCCTGCCGGGGCTCACGGCTGCCCGCGAGGCAGTACTCGGGGAGCTCGTCGAGTTGTGTGCCGGTGACGAGGAGAAGGCGCGTGAGGTGCTGGGGCTGAGCGAGGGGCTGCGGGGCGAGGTCGCCAAGAACGTCGACCTGCTTACCGCCGGAGCGCGGCCCGCCGGGCAGGTCTACACGGGGGTGCTGTACGACGCCCTCGACCTGGCATCTCTCGACGCCGCCGCGAAGAAGCGGGCCGCGCGGTCGTTGCTCGTCTTCTCGGGGTTGTGGGGTGCCGTACGGGTCACGGATCGCATTCCCTCGTACCGGTGCTCGATGGGTGTGAGACTGCCCGGCCTCGGTGCGCTGGGCGCGCACTGGCGTGCGCCGATGGCCGCCGTCCTGCCGGAGGTGGCCGGTGACGGGCTCGTCCTCGATCTGCGGTCCGCCGCCTACGCGGCGGCCTGGAAGCCGAAGGGGGAGGTTGCCGGGCGGACGGCGACCGTGCGGGTGCTGCACGCGCCGACCCGGAAGGTGGTCAGCCACTTCAACAAGGCGACGAAGGGGCGGATCGTACGGAGTCTGGTGAGCGCGGGTGCGATGCCCTCCGGGCCGGGGGAGCTGGTGGAGGCGTTGCGGGATCTCGGGTATGCGGTGGAGGGGGAGGCTCCGCCGAGGGGGGCGGGGACGGCGTGGGCGTTGGATGTGCTGGTGGACGAGATCCACTGAGCAGTTCGGTGTGGGCGGGGCGGGGCGCTTCGCGGGGTGGGCATTTCGGGTTGTTCGGCGGCTGCTGCGCCGTCGTGGCTCGTCGCGCAGTTCGCCGCGCCCCTACGTACGCGCACGCACCCTGTTGCGACATGTGCAACGCTCGTTGCGTGCGTTGTGGACCGGGGGCAGGATGAGGCGCATGCCGAGCTTTCCTGTGCCCTCTCCCTCCGTTCTTGATCTCGCGCCCGTCGTGCCCGTGGTCGTCGTCGAGGATCTGGCCGACGCCGTGCCGCTCGCCCGGGCGCTCGTCGCGGGGGGACTGCCGGCCATCGAGGTCACCCTGCGTACACCCGTCGCACTCGACGCGATCCGGGCCGTCGCCGAGGGGGTCCCCGGCGCGGTGGTCGGCGCAGGCACCCTCATCTCACCGGCCCAGGTGTCCGACGCGCTCGCCGCCGGGGCGCGTTTTCTCGTCAGCCCGGGCTGGACGGACGTACTGCTGGAGTCCATGCGGGCAGCCGGGGTGCCGTTCCTGCCCGGGGTGTCGACGACGTCCGAGGTCGTCGCGCTGCTGGAGCGCGGGGTGCGGGAGATGAAGTTCTTCCCGGCGGAGGCGGCGGGCGGCACCGCCTACCTGAAGTCGCTGTCCGGGCCGCTCCCCCAGGCCCGCTTCTGCCCGACCGGGGGGATCGGTCCGGCGAACGCGCCCGAGTATCTGGCGCTGCCCAACGTCGGTTGTGTGGGCGGGAGTTGGATGCTTCCGGCGGACGCCGTAGCCGCGCACGACTGGGACCGGGTCGAGGCCCTGGCCCGCGCGGCGGCGAAGCTCCGCCGAGCGGACGCGGTGCTCAGCGCAGGTGGGACGTGTCGTTGAAGAGCCGTACGCTCGCGTTGCCGTCCGCGTAGTACGCCACCGCCGAGAGGGAAGCCGCCGACAGCTCCATGCGGAACAGGGACTCGGGCGGGGCTCCCAGGGCCAGGCGGACGAGGGTCTTGATGGGGGTCACGTGGGTGACCAGCAGGACCGTACGGCCCGCGTGGGCCGCGATCAGCTTGTCGCGGGTGACGGCCATCCGGCGCGCGGTGGCCGCGAAACTCTCGCCGCCGCCCGTCGGTTCGGCCTTCGGGGAGGCCAGCCAGGCGTTCATGTCGTCCGGGTAGCGCTCACGCACCTCGCCGAACGTCAGGCCTTCCCACGCGCCGAAGTCCGTTTCGCGCAGGCCGTCGTCGATGGTCACGTCGAGGCCGAGGCGCTCCGCGACAGCGGCGGCGGTCTGCCGGGTACGGGTCAGGGGGGACGCGACGATCGCCTCGATCGTGCCGCGCCGGGCCAGGGACGCGGCCACCCGCTCGGCCTGGTCCCGGCCCACGTCCGAGAGGGACGGGTCGGTGCCGCCGCTGCCCGAGAAGCGCTTCTGGGGGGTGAGGAGGGTCTCGCCGTGGCGCAGGAGCACGAAGGTCGCGGGCGGGCCGAGATCCGCGGGCGCCGACCAGCCGGCGGCCACCTTCGTGGCGGCGCCGGTGTCCGCGTCGGCGGCCGTGGAGGTGAGGGCTGCGGCCGGCTCCGCCGTCGACGTGGACGCCGACCACTGTTCGCCGCGCCTGCCCGCGTCCATCGCCTCGTTCGCCAAGCGGTCCGCGTGCTTGTTCCTCTCGCGCGGGATCCACTCGTACGTCACCTGCCCGGCGTCCGGGAACACCCGGGCCGCCTCCGCGGCCAGCGGCTTCATGTCCGGGTGCTTGATCTTCCAGCGGCCCGACATCTGCTCGACGACCAGTTTGGAGTCCATGCGGACGTGGACGGTGGCGGTCGGGTCCAGTTCGCGGGCCGCGCGCAGGCCGGCGACCAGCCCCCGGTACTCGGCGACGTTGTTCGTGGCGACGCCGATGTACTCGGCGGCCTCCGCCAGCGTCTCGCCCGTGGCCGCGTCGATGACGACACTGCCGTAGCCCGCGGGGCCCGGGTTGCCCCGGGAACCGCCGTCGGCCTCGACGATGAACTCCCTCACGTCACAAGCTCCTCGCTGACGGACCGCTACCGGACTACAGACCCGACTCCGACGTGCGCACCAGGATGCGGCGGCAGTTCTCGCAGCGCAGTACGGCGTCGCGGGGGGCCGCCTTCACCTCGTTGACCTCGGTGATGTTCAGCTCCAGGCGGCAGCCCTCGCAGCGGCGCTGGAAGAGACGGGCGGCGCCGACCCCGCCCTGCTGCTGGCGCAGCTTGTCGTACAGCTTGAGGAGGTCGTCGGGCACCGAACCCGCGATGACCTCGCGCTCCTTCGTCGCCGTGCCGACCTCGCCGGCGAGGGACTCGTAGGCCGCCTCGCGCCGCGCGGTCGCGTCGTCGATCTTGCCCTGGACGGCGCCGACCCGCTCGGTCAGCTCGGCGACCCGCTCCTGCGCGGACTCACGACGTTCCATGACCTCCAGGACGATGTCCTCCAGGTCGCCCTGCCGCTTGGCGAGGGAGACGATCTCGCGCTGGAGGTTCTCCAGGTCCTTCGGCGAACTGACGGCGCCGGAGTCTAGGCGCTGCTGGTCGCGGGTGGCGCGCTGGCGCACCTGGTCCACGTCCTGCTCGGCCTTGGTCTGCTCGCGGGCGCAGTCGCTCTCCTCGGTCGTCGCGGCCACCAGCAGGTCGCGCAGCTGCGTGAGGTCCTTGGTCAGCGACTCGATCTCGGCGTGCTCGGGCAGCGACTTGCGCTTGTGCGCGAGCTGCTGGAGGCGTACGTCGAGAGCCTGGACGTCGAGAAGTCGGATCTGGTCGGCGGGCTCGGCGTTCAGTTGGGGGCTCCCAGTGCTTCAGAGGTGGTGGTGGACGCCGCGTGGGCGGTCCAGGGGTCGGTGACCGTGGCGGAGACGTGGACCCTCAGGCCCCATCCGTGCCGGTCGGAGATCTCGTCGAGCTGGGCGGCGGCCAGTTCGCACCAGGGCCATTCGGTGGCCCAGTGCGCCGCGTCGAGCAGCGCGAGGGGGTTGTGGGCGCCGACGCTGTGGGCGCGGGCTTCGGACGCCGGGTGGTGGCGGAGGTCCGCGGTGAGGAAGGCGTCCACACCGGCCGCGCGCACCTCGCCGAAGAGGCTGTCCCCGGAGCCGCCGCTGACGGCGACCGTGCGGACGAGTGCCTCGGGATCGCCCGCGACCCGGATGCCCTGCGCGGTCGCGGGCAGCCGTCCGGCGGCCCGGGCGGCGAACTCGCGGACGGTCAGCGGGTGGTCCAGCTCACAGACCCGGCCGAGACCGCGCCGGCCTGCGGGGTCGGTGGGATCCGGTACGAGCGGCCGTACGACCCGCAGGTCGAGGGCGCCGGCCAGGGCGTCGCTGACGCCCGGGTCGGCGACGTCGGCGTTGGTGTGGGCGACGTGGAGGGCGATGTCGTGCTTGATGAGGGTGTGCACGACCCGGCCCTTGAAGGTGTCCGCCGCGACCGTGGTCGTACCGCGCAGATAGAGCGGGTGGTGGGTGACCAGCAGGTCGGCACCCAGCTTCACGGCCTCGTCGACGATGTCCTGGACCGGATCCACCGCGAACAGGACCCGGGAGACCTCCTGGTCGGGGTCTCCGCAGACGGTGCCGACCGCGTCCCAGCTCTCGGCCCGCTCGGGGGGCCAGAGGGCGTCCAGCACGGCGATGACTTCAGACAGACGGGGCACGACGCAAGGCTACCTGGCCCCCCTTCCGCGCCTGAACCGGCGCCGGTCCCGCGGATGTGGTCACCCGCCGTCGGGGTTCCTCGGATGCCGGTCGCGGCGGCGTTCGCAAAGAGTTGCGGCAGCATCCGCGAGGACGCACAGGCGCCCGCCGAGCCCCGGCCAGCACACGCGCCACCGTTTCCTCAGGCGAATCGTCGCCGGGCCACCCTTATGTGTGAAATGGCCGCCGCCCGGTCCCACGTCTGTGCGTGCGAAAACTAGTTTCGTCGCCGGAGGTGACCGATCGATGACGGCCTGTGCGATCGAAGCGATCGAGCCCATGATCGAAGCCATGGCGGAGGACCGATTTTCCCCCGGGGCGGAGTTGGCGATCACGGCGGACGGTGCCTACGCGGCCCGGCTCGCACGAAACGGCGACTCCTGGTTCCCGGAGCGCTGGACACTCGACGGGCCCGAGCCGTACGCCGTGCCGCTGCCCGGCAACCAGCCCGAGGAGCCCGGCACACAGGTGCTGCCGATGGGCGACGGCCGGGTCCTCATCCACCGTCCGATCGACGGCCGGCACACCTTCGCGCTCCTCTATCCGACCGGACCCGGCACCGGCGAACTCCCCCTCGGCGCGGTCGAGTGCCCCGACGCCGGCACCCCGCTGCGTCTGCTGCCCCCGGCTCCGGGCGGCGACCGCGCGTACGCCCTCGCCGTGGGCCGGCGTTCCACGACGGTGTGGCTGGTGGCGGGCGGCGCCTTCGGACCCGAGTACGTCACGGAGGTTCCCGGCCGTTGCTCGGGCGGGGTCTGGCTGGACCGCACGGGACGGCTGCTCGCCCTGGACCGGGAGGTCGGAGGGCGCACCAAGGCGATCGTGGTCGATCTGGAGCGCGACGGCGAGGTGTCCTTGCTGCTCCAGATCTCGGCGGAGAGCAACGACCGGCTGCTGCTCGCGGACGCGGACAGCGGACTGCTGCTGATCGGCTCGGACGCGCCCTCGCCCGGCGGGCAGGAACGGTTGGGCTGGGGAGTGCTGGGCAGCACCCTGCCGGTGCGTTTCCCGGAGTGCCTGCGCATCGACGGGTGCGCTCTCACACCGTTCGCGATCCAGCCGGGGCAGGTGCTGACGCCGGAGAGCTGCGGGGTGGCGTTGCGCGTGGACGGTCCGGCGGGGAGTTGGGTGGCGGTGTGGCGGCCCTCGGAGCGGCAGGTGCGGCATCTTCCGGCGCCGGAGGGGTGGTTGCCGGGCGCCGGGCTGTGGAGCAGGGACGGGGAGCTTCAACTGCCCTGTGCGACAGGGGAGATGCCGTGCGGGGTGGCCCGGGTGCGGGCCGGGAGGCCCGAAGGGTCCGCGGAGGGTGCGACGTCGGAGTCAGAGATGGGGACGGGGACGGGGACGGGGATGGAGATCGGTGCGGGGATGGGTGCCGGTCCGGAAGCGGCCCTGCCCGCGCCTGTCGCCGTGGCCCGGCCCGTGCCCTTGCAGCAGGCTCCGCTGGGGCGGCTCGTGGCGAAGGCCGGGAAGCCCGGTAACGAAGTGACGAAGCTTGTAACGAACTAGTCCCGGTGGGGGTGTGCGGCTCGTGTCACCCCGATGTGGGCTGGTTAAGATCACCCGGCTGTCAGAAGGATCATGTTGACGGGGTGAAAGACTTTCCGATGAACGACACAAACACCATGCAGCCGCTGTCCGCCGATGCCCACGAGGCCACGGGCCACAGCAACGGCCAGGGCAGACACCGGGGTCCGGTCTCGGCGCACAACGACGAGGCGACTCCGCACGGCCGTCACCGCAAGCCGTCCGAGCAGGCCGAGAACAGGGCCTGACGGTACGTCGGTACATCGATACATCGAGTGACGTGCGGCCCCGCCCGGCTGGTTACCGGGCGGGGCCGCTTTCCTCCGACCTCTGCCCTGTCAGCCGCGCTTGAGGCCGAGCACCTCCGCCGCGGCGAACGTCTCCCCGGCGGGCCGGTCCGCGTAGTGCGGGGTGAGGAGGGCGTCCAGTTCGTCGTAGGTGAAGGTGTCCTGCTTGCTGTCGAACTTGGCGGCCACCCGCGGGCGTTCGACGACGGCGACCATCCCGCCGTGGACGACGAGCAACTGTCCGTTGACGTGTCCGGCAGCCGGTGAGGCCAAGTAGCCGACGAGCGGCGCGACATGCTCGGGGGCGAGGGGGTCAAGGCCCGTGTCGGGCTGCTCGAAGCCCTGGAAGACGTCCTCGGTCATACGGGTCCGGGCACGTGGACAGATGGCGTTCGCCGTCACTCCGTACTTGGCGAGGGCGAGCGCCGTGGAGGTGGTCAGGCCGACGATTCCGCCTTTCGCGGCGGCGTAGTTGGGCTGGCCCGCCGAACCGGCGAGAAACGCCTCCGAGGACGTGTTCACGATCCGCCCGTACACCGGTGCTCCGGTCGCCTTGGCGCGCCCCCGCCAGTGCGCGGCGGCGAAGTGGGTCGTGTTGAAGTGCCCCTTGAGGTGGACCCGTATGACGGCGTCCCACTCCCCCTCCGTCATGGAGAAGACCATGCGGTCGCGCAGGATGCCCGCGTTGTTGACGAGGATGTCCAGCTTGCCGAACTCGGAGATCGCCAACTCAACCAGTTCACGCGCCTGTTGGTGATCGGCCACGTCTCCGGTGTGGGCGACCGCCGTGCCGCCCGCCGCGCGGATACCGGCGGCGACCTCCTCGGCGGGGGTGGCGGACGCCTCGCCGGAACCGTCCCGGCCGGGCTGCCCGTAGTCGTTGACGACGACGGCCGCGCCGAGCCGGGCCAGTTCCAGCGCCTCGACCCGGCCGAGACCGCGCCCCGCGCCCGTGACGATCGCGGCGAGTCCCTCAAGTGGCAGTGACGGTGACAGCAGTGACATCGGCGTCCTTCAGATCTCGATGCACGTACGCAGCGCGGTTCCCGTACGCATCTGGTCGAGTGCCTCGTTGATGCCGGCGAGCGGCACGCGGTGGGTGATGAGGCCCGCGAGGTCGACGCGTCCGGCGCGCCAGAGGGCGATCGTGCGCTCGTAGGACCGCAGGACGTCGCCGCCGCCGTACATGGACGGCAGGATGCGCTTCTCGTCGAAGAACAGCTCGAACATGTTGAGTTGGAGGTTGTCGTCCATGGCGCCCGCGCCGACGACGACCATGGTGCCGCCGCGCCGGGTGGTGTCGTAGGCGGTGCGGGCGGTGGCGGAGCGGCCGACGACCTCGAAGACGTAGTCGAAGCCCTCGCCGCCGGTGACCTGTTGCTTGGCGTCGGCCAGTTCGTCCGGCGAAACCGCCTTCGTGGCACCGAACTTGAGCGCGGACTCGCGGCGCGAGAGCACCGGGTCGACGGCGACGATCTCGGCGGCGCCCTGGAGCCGCGCGCCCTGTATCGCGGAGATGCCGACGCCTCCGCAGCCGATGACGGCTACCGACGAACCGGCCCGCACATCGGCGGTGTTGATGGCGGCGCCGAGTCCGGTGGTCACCCCGCAGCCGATGAGCGCGGCGATGTCGAAGGGCACGTCGTCGGGGATGGGCACGGCACAGCCGGCGTCCAGAACGACCTCCTCGGCGAAGGTGCCGGTGCCGGCCATGCCGAAGATGTCGCCGCCGGGGCGCCTGAAGTTGGGGGTGCCGGCGTTCATGAACCCGGCGAGGCACAGCTCGGTCTGGCCGCGCCTGCACGCCGGACACGCGCCGCAGGCGGGCAGCCAGCAGACGACGACCCGGTCACCGGCCTTCAAGTTGCTTACGCCCTCCCCGACTTCGAGGATCTCCCCGGCGCCTTCGTGGCCGGGGACGAAGGGCGCCGGCTGCGGCAGTACGCCGCTCATCGCGGAGAGGTCCGAGTGGCACAGCCCGGTGGCCCGTATCCGGACCCTCACCTTGCCGGGGCCGAAGCCCACGGCCTCGACGTCGTCCAGGACGTCCAGCTTGTCCTGCCCGATCTCGTGCAGTACGGCTGCGCGCATTGGTGCGGCTCCCTTCGGGGACCTACAGCGATGTACAGGGGTGTACGGGGCGTACAGGGAGGTGCGAGTACGTGTGCTCGGCCATGATCACGAGTGCGTGGTCACGAGGGCGGGGTCAAGAGGGCGAGGTCATGAGTGTTCGACGACCGTGTCGGCCAGTACGGGTGCGTCGTCCCGTTCGACGGCGGTGACCGACACCTGGACGCGGTCCGGTTCGTGCGTCCACATCCGGATGCGCAGGGTCTCCCCGGGGAACACGACCCCGGCGAAGCGGGTGCGGTACGCGCGGACCCGGCCGACGTCCCCGCCGAGCACCGTGTCGACGACCGCCTTGAGCGTCATGCCGTATGTGCACAGCCCGTGCAGGATGGGCCGCTCGAACCCGGCGCGGGCGGCGAAGTCGGGGTCGGCGTGCAGCGGGTTCCAGTCCCCGGAGAGCCGGTAGAGCAGCGCCTGATCCTCCCGGACGGTCCGCTCGACGACCTTCGTGGGTTCGGCGTCGGGCGCCGGGAGCCGGTTCGAGGGCCCCCGGTCGCCGCCCCATCCGCCCTCCCCCCGTACGAAGATCTGCGCGTCGCTCGTCCACAACGGCCCGTCGGCGTCGGCGACTTCGGTGCGCATCACGAGGATCGCCGCGCTGCCCTTGTCGTACACGGCGGCGATGCTCCCGGTGGCGCGTGCCCTGCCCTCGACCGGGATCGGGCGGTGCAGCTCGATGCTCTGGCCGCCGTGCAGGACGTGCGCGAGGTCGACGTCGACGCCGGGCATGGACAGACCGCTGATCACGTCCGGGGAGTCGTTGCCTGCGACGGTGGCGAAGCTGGGCAGGACGTGCAGCCGGGATTCGAGGGTGTAGTTCAGCTCGCCGGGGTCGGTCGCGGGGATGCCGGCGCCGATGCCGAGGTGGTAGAGCTGGACGTCCTTGCGACCCCAGGCGATCTCTGCGGACCGGGGTTCGGCGGCGACGGCCTTGGCGGCGTCAATGGGCATGGGGCTCCTGATCAACTGACGGGACGGACATCTCACACGGCAGGCGTCTGGCAGGACTGACAACGCACAGGCCTCACAGTGCGCAGGCCTGACAACTCACTGGACTGAGACCTCGGTACGACCGTCCGCACCGTCGGCCGCACCGAGGTCGATACGGGCCGATCTAGAACGCGTTCCAGTCCGGCGCCCCCTGTTGTATAGCCGAGCGGTCCTGAGTTGTGAATACTCCTGACGATGCGTCAGTTGCGCGGTCCCGGGCCGGACGGCACGCCGGGCCGGGACATTTGTCCTGCCGGAGTCCGTACATCGGCATCTGCCCGGCGTGACCCCCGCTTCGTACGCTGTCGTCCATGTTCTGGATGCGAGAGGCCGCCTGCCAGGTCGGCGAGTGGCGCGCCGAGCGGGCCCGATGGCGGGCGGACATGGACCGGTTCAAGGCCGCCCGGCGTGCCGCGCGGAAGTCGGGCGGCCGGCTGCCGGAGCCGGAGAACCCGGGCCCGCCGCCCACCGGATTCGCCCTGCTGCCCTGGCTGCTGATGGGCATGGGCTCCTTCTCCAACCTCCTCCAGGGCCGGACCCCGCTGCCCTGGATCGGCGCGCTGGGCCTGCTCACCTTCAACTCCCTCTACATCTACGTCACGTTCCGCGCCTTCGCGAAGGAGACGCGGGACGCCAGGTCGACGCGGGTGGCGCTCGTCGCGATGGGCGCGGTGACCTGCGCGCTGGCGATCGTCTACGGCGGCAGCTGGCTGTACTTCTTCCCGCTGCTCGGGCTGGCCACGGGCGCGGTGATGCGCGGCCCATGGCTGGGCCGCACCGGACTCGCGCTCACCGCCCTCGCGGCGACGGTCTCCTCCGTCCGGGACGGCTGGGACGCGCTGAACGTGGCGTACGGGACCTTCCTGTCGACGATGGTGACGGCGGCGATCCTGTCCCTGACCGAGGCGGTACGTGAACTGCGGGCGGCGCGTGAGGAGTTGGCGCGTCGCGCGGTCGAGGAGGAACGGCTGCGCTTCTCCCGCGACCTGCACGACCTGCTGGGCCACACCCTGTCGGTGATCGTGGTGAAGTCGGAGGCCGCCCGGCGGCTGGCGCCCCGGGACATGGACGCGGCCCTGCTCCAGATCACGGACATCGAGTCGGTCGGCCGCCAGGCCCTGACGGAGATCCGCGAGGCCGTGACCGGCTACCGGCAGGGCGGCCTGGCCACGGAACTGGACCGGGCGGACTCGGTCCTGACGGCGGCGGCCGTCACTCCGGTGATCCACCGCTCGGGCCCGCCCCTGCCGCCGCCGACGGAGGCGCTGCTGGGCTGGGTGGTGCGCGAGGCGGTCACGAACGTCCTGCGGCACAGCGGTGCCACCCGCTGCGAGATCACGGTGGAGGGCATGGGGCCGAGGAGCGCGGGCGCCGAGGGCACGGGCGGGGAGAGTACGGGCGGGGAGAGTACGGGCGAACGCGTGCGGCTGAGTGTCGCGGACGACGGGACGGGCGTGACGCCGCCCGCGGGGGCCACGCGGACGGATATCGGCGGCACGGGACTCAAGGGGCTGACGGAACGCCTGGCGGCGGCCGGGGGCTCACTGTCGGCGGGCCCGATGCCGCGGGGCGGATTCCTGGTGACGGCCGAACTCCCCGGCCCGACCGCCGAAACACCCTCCCCCGCACCTTCCTCCTCGTCGTCACCCTCACCCTCGCCCCCTTCCTCACCCTCGCCCCCTTCCTCACCCTCGCCCCCTTCCTCACCCTCGCCCCCTGCGTCTTCCTCGCCCTCGACCTCCTCCTCGCCGTCCGCCTTGCCCCCGCCCTCGCCCCCGTCACCTTCTTCGCCCTCTTCTTCCCAGGTCAACCGCCGCATCCGGCCTACCCTTGCTCCGTGAACGAGATGCCCCGGGATCACCGTCCCTCGAAGTCCATCAGGGTCCTCCTCGCCGAGGACCAGCAGATGATGCGCGGCGCTCTCGCCCTGTTGCTCGGGATGGAGCCGGACATCGAGGTCGTCGCCCAGGTCGCGTCCGGCGACGCGATCGTCGACGCGGCGCTGCTGCGCCGCCCGGATGTGGCGCTCCTCGACATCGAGCTGCCCGGCATCAGCGGGCTGGACGCCGCCGCCCGGCTCCGTGACGAGGCCCCCGACTGCCGGGTGCTGATCCTGACCACCTTCGGCCGCCCCGGCTATCTGCGCCGGGCCATGGAGGCGGGGGCCGCCGGGTTCCTCGTCAAGGACGGGCCCGTGGAGGAGCTGGCGGCGGCGATCCGCCGTGTGCTGACCGGGGAGACGGTCATCGACCCCGCCCTCGCCGCCGCCGCGCTCAGCGCCGGGCCCAATCCGCTCACCGCCCGCGAGTGCGAGGTGCTGAAGGCGTCGGTGGACGGGGCGACGGTCGCCGATGTCGCCGGCAGGCTCCACCTCTCCGAGTCGACGGTCCGCAACTATCTCTCGGCGGCCATCGGGAAGACCGGGACCCGCAACCGGGCGGAGGCGGTGCGGGAGGCCCGGCAGCAGGGGTGGCTCTAGGCGCCGGTCCGACGGTCTGCCGGTCTGCCGGTCCGACGGTCTGCCGGTCCGACGGTCTGCCGGTCTGCCGGTCCGACGAGCCGTGCCCCGCGCAGGACGGCTGAGAGGCCCTGACACGTGACGGCGGCTCAGATTCCCATGAGCAGGTCAAGGATTAGTTAGTACGCCAAAACATCGGAATAGTTGCCCAGGCACACGGGTTCGTCACACACGTACCCCGCCCGGATCCGCCTGGAGGCCCCACCCCATGACGCACACGACGACCGACCGGCCCGCCGGTGGAAGCGGCAGAACCGGCGGGGCCATAGTCCCGGTGCTCGCCTTCGCGGGCATCGTTGTCGCGGTCATGCAGACCCTGCTCGTCCCCGTCATCAAGGACCTGCCCCAGCTGCTGAGCACCTCGCCCAGCAACGCCACCTGGGTGCTGACCTCGACGCTTCTCTCCGGAGCCGTGGCCACGCCGATCATGGGACGGCTCGGCGACCTGTTCGGCAAGCGGCGCATGCTGATCG
The DNA here is from genome assembly GCF_036227485.1 of Streptomyces sp. NBC_01451. NCBI lineage: Bacteria > Bacillati > Actinomycetota > Actinomycetes > Kitasatosporales > Streptomycetaceae > Streptomyces > Streptomyces sp. NBC_01451. Next base: position 7,021,753 of record NZ_CP109479.1, on the reverse strand, counting down.
CGAGCCTGTCCGTGATGGTGGTCGGCGCCCTTGTCAGCGCGCTCACCAGCGACCTGCTGACCATGATCGCGGGACGTACCCTCCAGGGCTTCGCCATGGGCGCCATCCCGCTCGGCATCGGTCTGATGCGCGACATGCTGCCCCGCGAGAAGCTCCCCTCGGCGATGGCCCTGATGAGCTCCTCCATCGGCGTCGGCGGCGGCCTCGCCCTCCCCCTCGCCGCGCTGATCGCCCAGCACTCCGACTGGCACGCCCTCTTCTACGGCGCCGCCGGTCTCGGCGCGCTCGCCATCGTCCTCACCCTGTTCGTCGTACCCGAGTCCGAAATGCGCGCCGAGGGCACCTTCGACGTGCTCGGGGCCATCGGACTGTCCGCCGGTCTGGTCCTCTTCCTCCTCCCGATCACCAAGGGCAGCGACTGGGGCTGGACCTCCGGCACCACGCTCGGCCTGTTCGGCGCGTCCGCCGTCGTCCTCCTGCTGTGGGGCGTGCTGGAGCTGCGCCTCAAGGCCCCGCTGGTGGACCTGCGGACCACCGCCCGGCCGGCCGTCCTCTTCACCAACCTCGCCTCGATCATGGTCGGCGTCTCCTTCTACGTCGTCTCACTCGTCCTGCCCCAGCTCCTCCAGCTGCCCACCTCCACCGGCTACGGCCTCGGCCAGTCCATGGTCATGGCGGGCCTGATCGTGGCGCCGCTCGGCCTGACGATGATGTTCACGGCCCCCGTCTACGCCCGCCTCTCCGCCAAGTACGGGCCCAAGGTCACCCTGATCCTCGGCCTGCTGATCATCGGCATCGGCTACGGCGCCGGCCTGGGCCTGATGAGCGCCGCCTGGCAGTCCCTCGTCATCGCGGTCGTCCTGGGCGCGGGCATCGGCCTCGCCTACTCCTCCCTCCCCGCCCTGATCGTCGGCGCGGTACCGGCCTCCGAGACCGGCGCGGCCAACGGCCTGAACACCCTCATGCGCTCCATCGGTACGTCCGTGTCCAGCGCCGTCATCGGCATGGTGCTCGCCAACACCGCGGACCACGTGGGCGGCGTGGCGATCCCGACCATGCACGGCTTCCGGGTCTCCTTCCTGATCGCCACGGGTGCGGTGACGGTCGGTCTGCTGCTGGCCCTGTTCCTGCCGGGGCGGCGCCCGGCGAGCAGGCCGCAGCTGCTGGCCAGCAGTGAGCAGGACGCCGCGCTCGGCTCCGGGTTCCGTGGGCGGGTGCTGGGTGCCGACGGCAGTCCGGTCGCCCGTGCGAAGGTCACGCTGATCGACCAGCGGGGGCGCCAGGCGGGCGCGACGCTGTCCGGGGCCGACGGGAGCTATGCGCTCGCCGTCCCCTCGCGGGGTGCGTATGTCCTGGCCGCGAGGGCCTCCGGTCATGGGCCGCTTGCCTCGTCGGCGACGCATGCGGGTGAGGAGGGGACGGTCGATCTCGACCTGTCCCTGCCCGGGGAGACCGTCAGCGCGTAGGCGCTGCGCGCGGGCGCGGCGCGGAGGTGTGTTTTCGGCTGCGGGTCCGCCGTGGCCGGTCGCGCAGTTCCCCGCGCCCCTATGGGGGCACCCCCGTCGTCAACATCTCCCCGGTTGTACGGCAGCATGAGGCTCCCGCACGCTCGTACGACCGGAAGGAACCCCATGACCGCGGCAGCGCCCAAGCCGGAGATTCTGGCCGCTTTCGAGGCCGCCAAGGGGTTCATGCCCGCCGGTGAGGGGCTCGCGCTGTACGAGGCAGCCGTGGCGGCGGGGGCGCTCGGGCTGCCGTTGCTGGAGGTCGGGACGTACTGCGGGCGTTCCACGGTGCTGCTCGCCGACGCGGCCCGCGCGGCCGGGGTCACGGCGGTCACCGTCGATCATCACCGGGGCAGCGAGGAGCAGCAGCCGGGGTGGGACTACCACGACCCGGAGACCGTCGACCCGGAGCTCGGTGTGATGGACACCCTGCCGCTCTTCCGGCGCACCCTGCGCACCGCCGGCCTGGAGGACCACGTGATCGCGGTCGTCGGGCGTTCGCCGCAGGTGGCGCGGATCTGGAACTCGCCGCTCGGCCTGGTCTTCATCGACGGCGGACACACCGACGAGCACGCCACCGCCGACTACGAGGGCTGGGCCCCGCACGTCGCCGAGGGCGGCCTCCTCCTCATCCACGACGTGTACCCCGACCCCGAGGACGAGTTCACCGGCCAGGCGCCCTACCGCGTCTACCTCCGTGCCCTCGCCTCCGGCGCCTTCACCGAGGTCTCCGCGACCGACTCGCTGCGCGTCCTGCGGCGAACGGGAGCCGGAGTCCGAGGCCCCGGTTAGAGTCGCTGTCGTGTCCTACGCAGGCCCCGGCTTCGAGCCGCCCCAGCCCTCTCGTTCCGCTGCGCGCCGCCCGCTGGCCGTCGCCCTCGCCGTGCTGGTGCTGGGCGCGACAGGGGGGTGGTTCGTCTGGGGGGCCGTCGCGGACGACGGTGACCGGGACGGCAAGAGCCTGGCGGAGGCCGGCGGCGTCTATCCGTCCCTGTCGCCGATCGCACCGCCCGACTTCTCCTTCCCCAGCCGGCCGGCGACCCCGCTGACGGGCAAGGTCGTCGTCATCGACCCCGGGCACAACCCCGGCAACTTCAAGCACACCGCCGAGATCGCCCGCAAGGTGAACATCGGCACGAACTCGAAGGAGTGCGACACCACCGGTACCGCCACCAACAGCGGTTACACGGAGGCCGAGTTCACCCTCGATGTCGCGCGGCGGCTGCGGACGGTCCTCGAACAGGAGGGCGCCACCGTGAAGTTCACCCAGGACGGCGACCGCTCCGACTACGCCTTCGGGCCGTGCGTGGACGAGCGCGCCCGGATCGGGAACGCCGCGCACGCCGACGCAGTCGTCTCCATCCACGCCGACGGGAGCGCGCAGGGCAACCGCGGGTTCCATGTGATCCTGCCGGGGGCGGTGCACGAAGGGGCCGCGGACACCCGGCCGATCGTCGCGTCCTCCCGGCTGCTCGGCGAGGACATCAAGGCCGGGTTCATCCGCGAGACGGGCTCCGCGCCCTCCAACTACATCGGCGGCGGTACCGGTCTGGACACCCGCACGGACCTCGGCGGTCTCAATCTGTCAACGGTTCCGAAGGTGTTCATCGAGTGCGGCAACATGCGTGACAGCAAGGACGCGGCGCTGCTGACCAGCGGATCCTGGCGGCAGGAGGCGGCGCAGGGGATCTCTGAGGGAATCGTGAGTTTTCTGCGCGGGTCGTGATCAACGTGTGCATCCCGGCGGACAGTCCGCTCGGGCGGACGATAATGTCGTGCCCCTACGCACGATCGATTGACGGCCGAGCGATGACGACCGACCGAATGACGACGATGAGACGACCTACGAAGGACCTGAGGACCTGAAGTGAATATCCGCTCCCTCACTCGAGGCGACGGCGTGGTGATCGGAGCAGCGGTATTGCTGTTCATCGCGTCGTTCCTCGACATCTACTCCGTCGACGGCGCCACGGGCGTCGACATGCCGAGCGCCTGGGCCAGCGGACCGCTCCTGATGGGCGTCGTCCTGGCGGGCCTCATCGGTGCCGCGCTCGTCGTGGTGTCGCACGGTCTGCCGCAGGTGCCCAAGGTCGCCGGCATCGAGCTCGGCCAGTTCGGTGTCGCCTTCACCGTCTTCGCGGCGTGGAGCGCGCTGGGCAACGTCTTCGACCCGGCGGGCGGCATCGACAACGTCGGCAGCAACTCCGGTTCGGGCCCGGACGCCGGTACCGGTCTGATCCTCTCCCTCGTGGCGACGGTCGTCATGGCCGCCGCCGCGGTCGCCACCCCGCTGGTTCCGGCCCTGAAGGGCGCCCTGGTCGGCGCCCCCAAGCCGCCCGCCCCGCAGCCGTACGGCGGTCAGCCCTTCCCCGGCGGCCAGCCCCAGGGCAGCTACGGCTACCCGGGCGCCGACGCCCAGCAGCCGCCGTACGGCGGCCAGCCGCAGACCGCTCAGCCCTTCGGCGCCGGTGCCGGTGCCGGTGCGGCTCAGCCGCAGCAGCAGGCACAGCCGCCGGCCCCGGACTTCGCCCCGTTCTGGTTCGCCGTGCCGGTGCCGCGTCCCCTGTTCGCGGAGGACGGCTCCGCGACGGCGATCGCCGAACTGGCCCCCGGTACCTGGTACCTGGCCGTCGAGCAGCGCGGCCAGGGCCTCATCGCCCAGACGCAGGACGGCCGCAGGGGCGTCCTCCAGGACACCTCCGGCATCCAGCGCGGATAGCACCGCCTGCGGGATTCGTGAGCCGCGGCCCCCTGCCCTTCCGGGCGGGGGGCCGTTGTCGTACAGTCGCGACCGGCGCTCTCACATCTGACGGACCGTCAGGAGGCAGGCATGCGGCTCGGTCTCGCGCTCGGCTACTGGGGTCGCGGCCCCTCCCCGGACCATGTACCGCTCGCCCAGGAGGCCGAACGGCTCGGCTACGACTCGGTGTGGACCGCCGAGTCCTGGGGCTCGGACGCGTTCACCCCCTTGACGTGGATCGCGGCGCAGACGTCAAGGATCAAGCTGGGTACGGCGGTTGCCCAGATGGCGGCCCGCTCGCCGACGACCACCGCGATGCACGCCCTCACCCTCGACCACCTCTCCGGCGGACGCGTCATGCTCGGGCTCGGCCTGTCCGGCCCACAGGTCGTCGAGGGCTGGTACGGGCGCCCGTTCCCGAGGTCGCCGCTCACCGCGACCCGGGAGTACGTGGCTGTCGTACGCCAGGTCCTCCGGCGCGAGGCCCCCGTCGAACTGGAGGGACGCTTCCACTCCCTGCCGTACAGCGGGCCGGACGGCACCGGCATCGGCAAGCCGCTGAAGTCGATCACCCATCCCCTGCGCGCCGAACTCCCCGTCCTGCTCGGTGCGGAGGGGCCGAAGAACATCGCCCAGACGGCCCGGATCGCCGACGGCTGGCTGCCCCTGTACTGGTCCCCGCTGCGGGACGGGATGTACGAGGAGCCGCTGAGCGGGGCTCCGGAGGGGTTCCTCGTCGCGCCGATGGCGCAGGCCCGTGTCTGCGCCGACGTGTCCGAAGGGCTGCTGCCCGTCAAGACGATGCTCGGGTTCTACATCGGCGGGATGGGGCACGCGGCCCGCAACTTCCACGCCGACCTGATGGCCCGCATGGGGTACGAGGAGGAGGCCCGGCGGATCCAGGAGCTCTTCCTGGCCGGGCGGCGGGAGGAGGCCGTGCTGGCCGTGCCGGACGCCTTCGCCGACGAGATCTCCCTCGTCGGGCCGCGTGAACGCATCGCGGAGCGGCTGGAGTTGTGGCGCAAGGGGCCGGTGACGGACCTGCTCGTCCTCTCCCCCGACCCGCACACCCTGCGCGTGCTCGCCGAGCTCAACTCCTGACGGGCGGACCGACGGCCGACCGACGGCGCCCAGTTGGTTTCATCCGGGGTTTCGGGGCAACCCGGAGGTCATGTCCTCTGCATACCGCCGTGGTAACAACCAGGCCGGGACGGTCATCGCGATCGTCGCCGACATCATGGCCGTCATCCTCGGCCTCTGGATCCTGATGTACCTGCTGGACGCGAACCGCGCGAACGACTTCGTGCAGGTCGTCCACGACGCGGCCTCCTGGCTGGCGGGCTGGTCGCGCGACCTGTTCACGTTCGACGAGCAGTGGGCGCGGGTCGTCGCCGGGTACGGACTGGCCGCCATCGTCTACCTGTTCGTCGGCCACGCGATCGCCAACCGCGTCAACCGGCACTGAGCACCGGCCGACAGGGCTGGACCCCCGGCTACTCGCAGCAGTCGGGGTCCAGCCCCGTCGGCAGCAGTTCGCCGCCGAACACCGCGCAGGTCGCCTCGTGGCCGCCGAGCGCGGCGACCGCGAGGAGCAGTGAACCCGCGGTCCAGGTGGTGAGTTCACGCGGCCAGACCGCCCTGGCGTCGAACACGTAACCCGTCCAGTACAGGCCGCTGTCCGGGTCGCGCAGGTGCTGGATCGACTGGAGGATCTCCAGGGCCCGGTCGGACTCGCCCACCGCCCAGAGCGCCAGAGCCAGTTCGGCCGACTCACCGCCGGTCACCCACGGGTTGGGCACGACACAGCGCACCCCGAGCCGGGGGACGACGAAGCGCTCCCAGCCCTCCTCTATGCGGGACTTGGCCTCCGAACCCGTCAACGCGCCGCCCAGGACCGGGTAGTACCAGTCCATCGAGTAGCGGTCCTTGTCGAGGAACCGCTCCGGGTGCCGGCGGATCGCGTGCCGCAGCGCTCCCACCGCCAACTCCCAGTCGGGCTGCGGCTCTTCACGTTCCTCGGCGATGGCGAGCGCGCAGCGCAGCGCGTGATGGATCGACGAACTCCCGGTCAGCAGGCCGTCCTTGACGTCCGTGCCGTCGTCCTCGCGCTTCCACCCGATCTCGCCGCCGGGCTGCTGAAGCTGGAGCACGAACTCGACGGCCGCGAAGACCGTCGGCCACATCCGGTCGAGGAAGGTGTCGTCGCCGGTGGCGAGGTAGTGGTGCCAGACGCCGACGGCTATGTAGGCGACGAAGTTGGTCTCCCGGCCCCGGTCGGTGACGGCGGCGGCCTCCCCGTCGGCGTACGCGGCGTACCAGGAGCCGTCCGGGACCTGGTGGGCGGCCAGCCACAGGTAGGCCCGCTCGGCGGCCTCGTGCTCGCCGGCCGCGTCCAGGGCCATCGCCGACTCGGTGTGGTCCCAGGGGTCGAGATGGTGGCCCCGGAACCACGGAATGGCCCCGTCCGCGCGCTGCTCCGCGAGGATCCCGCGGACGGTGGCGGCTGCCTGCTCGGCGGTGAGGACCCCGGGCAGGACGAGGTGTTCTGTCCGGGGCGTGGTCACTTGACGGCCACCTTGGCGTCGGCCTTGGCTTCGGACTTGGCTTCCGGCTCGGCGTCGGACCCGGGAAGGTTCGGGAGGTGCGGCTTGGTCGCGTACGCCACGAAGCTCTTTCCGATCAGCGGGTTCAGCGCCTGCTCGGCGGCCCGGGTGACCAGCGGCTTCTTCATGATGTCCCAGACCAGCAGCTTGTGGTAGGCGCGCACCGGCAGCACCTTGTCGTTGTCCACGCCGAACGCGCACTTCAGCCACCAGTACGGGGAGTGCAGGGCGTGGGCGTGGTGCGTGCCGTAGGGATTCAGTCCCGCTTCCCTGATCTTCGCGAGGAGTTCGTCCGCCTTGTAGATGCGGATGTGGCCGCCCTCGACCTCGTGGTAGGCGTCGGAGAGGGACCAGCAGACCTTCTCGGGCCCGTAGCGCGGCACGGTGATCGCGATCCGGCCGCCGGGCTTCAGCACCCGCACCATCTCCGCGAGCACGCCCTTGTCGTCCGGGATGTGCTCCATGACCTCGGAGATGATCACGACGTCGAAGGACTCGTCGGGGAACGGCAGCGCCAGGGCGTTGCCCTCCATGGCCGTCGCGGTCGCCCCCGCGGGTGCCTCGCCCGCCTCCTTCATCGCGGCGAACCACTTGGCGACCTCGCGGATCTCCTCACCGTTCTGGTCGAGGGCCACGACCTGGGCGCCGCGCCGGTAGCACTCGAACGCGTGCCGGCCGGCTCCGCAGCCGAGGTCCAGTACGCGGTCGCCCGGGGCGAGCGGGAACCGGGTGAAGTCGACGGTCAGCACGAAGTCCTGCTTTCGCGGTCGGGGGTCACGTCGGGGGTGTGCGTCGGCACGGACTTGCGGGCGGGCGCCGAGCGGGCGATCGCCTCGCGGTAGTGGGCCGCCGTGCCCTCCGCGGCCCGGGCCCAGGTGAAGCGGGTCAGCACGCGCTCACGGCCGGCCCGGCCCAGGCGCGCCCGCAGTTCCGGGTCGGCGAGGAGGGTGGCCAGGGCGGTGGCCAGGGCTCCCGGGTCGCCCGGCGGGACCGCCAGGCACGTCTCGCCGTCGGGGCCGGCCACCTCGGGGATCGCTCCGCCGGTGGTGGCGACCAGGGGCGTGGCGGTGGCCATCGCCTCGGCCGCCGGGAGGGAGAAGCCCTCGTACAGGGACGGTACGCAGGCGATCTCCGCCGAGCGGACCAGGTCGACGAGTTCGGCGTCCGAGATGCCCTTCACGAACTCGACGGCGCCTTCGAGGCCGTACCGCTCGATGGCCTGGGCGACGGGCCCGTCCTCGGCGCGCTTGCCGACGACCACGAGGTGGGCGGCGGGATGTTCCGTACGGACCTTCGCCAGCGCCTCGACGAGGAACACCAGCCCCTTGAGGGGAACGTCCGCGCTGGACGTGGTCACGATGCGGCCCGGTACCTGACGCACCGCCGGGTCGGGCGAGAAGAGGTCGGTGTCCGCGCCGATGTGCACGACGTGGATGCGCTCGTCCCGTACGCCGAGATGGTCGACGATCTCCTGGCGCGAGGTACCCGAGACGGTGAGCACCGAGGGCAGGCGGCGCGCCACCCGCTTCTGCATGCGCGTGAAGCCGTACCAGCGCCGTACGGACATCCGCCGGCGCATGCTCTCGGCCGCGTCCAGCTCCAACTGCCGGTCCACGGTGATGGGGTGGTGGATCGTGGTGACGAGCGGGGCACCTATGTCGCCCAACAGGCCGTATCCGAGCGTCTGGTTGTCGTGCACGACGTCGAACTCGCCGCTCCGGGCGCGCAGTTGGCGGCGGGCGCGGAGGGAGAAGGTGAGCGGTTCGGGGAAGCCGCCGGTCCACATGGTGGCGACTTCGAGCGCGTCGATCCAGTCGCGGTACTCGTCGCGCCCCGGAGTGCGGAAGGGGTCCGGGTGGCGGTACAGGTCGAGGCTGGGCAGCTCGGTGAGGACGGGATCGGGACCGGGGCCGGAACCGGCGGCGGACCCGTCACGGCCGTCGAGTACGTCCAGCACGGGGTACGGCTGGGAGCCGATGACCTCGACGCGGTGACCGAGCCGGGCCAGTTCGCGCGACAGATGGCGTACGTAGACGCCCTGGCCGCCGCAGAACGGGTTCCCCTTATAGGTCAGAAGTGCGATGTTGAGCGGTCGCTCGCCGTCCGCTGCAGGATCCCCCGGAGGGCCTGCCTCGCTGGCCTCGGCCGTCACTCCTGGCCCCCTTCTCCCCACGGTTTCCCGCGAGACTACGACGGGACGCTAATCTAGAACAAGTTTCAGACTTGATCGTTCAGGAGGCTCCGAATCTACCGGCAGGCACCTCGGCTGTGAGCGGTGGATCAGGTGATTCGCACCACGGCCGCCGCACGACCCGACGTGCCATGCTGACTGTTTGCTGACATACGCCTGCCGGATCGCTGCCTGATCACCGCCTGATCGTCACGCGATCACCGACTGTCACGGAACGGGACCCATGCCTGCCGACGCGAAGGTGGAAGCACACACGGCGCGACCGAGTTCGCCGTCCGGTCCGGCGTCCCGGTCCGGGGCGGCATCGGGTTCCGTGGCCACGTCCGGTTCCGGGGCCACGTCCGGTTCCGGGGCCACGTCCGGTTCCGGTTCGCCGGCTGCCGCGCTGCCGCCGTCCGCTCCGCTCACCGAGCGGCAGCAGGCCCGGCGGCGGCGGATCCTGCACGCGAGCGCGCAGTTGGCGAGCCGGGGCGGGTTCGACGCGGTGCAGATGCGGGAGGTCGCGGAGTCCTCGCAGGTCGCGCTCGGCACGCTCTACCGGTACTTCCCGTCCAAGGTCCATCTGCTGGTCGCCACCATGCAGGACCAGCTGGAACACATGCACGGCACACTGCGCAAGAAGCCGCCGACGGGTGAGACGGCCGCGGAGCGGGTCGCGGAGACCCTGATGCGCGCCTTCCGCGCGCTCCAGCGTGAGCCGCATCTGGCGGACGCGATGGTGCGGGCGCTGACGTTCGCGGACCGCAGTGTCTCGCCGGAGGTCGACCAGGTCTCCCGTCAGACGACGGCGATCATCCTGGACTCGATGGGGCTGGGCGACCCGGGCCGGGGGCACCCGACGCCCGAGCAGCTCTCGGCGGTCCGCGTCATCGAGCACACCTGGCACTCGGCGCTGATCACCTGGCTGTCGGGCCGCGCCTCGATCGCCCAGGTGAAGATCGACATCGAGACGGTGTGCCGGCTGATCGACCTGACGGATCCCTCCGGGGAGCCGGGCGGGCGGTGAGGTCTTCGCCCCCGCCGCCCCTACCCGCCCCATCCCCGGGCGCTGCCGCCCCCATACCCCCACTACGGCCCTGAAGGGACCTCGTCCTCGAACGCCGGACGGGCTGGATGGTGCCGGCCCGCGCTGATCAGATACGGGGAACGGGCGGGCGGGTGGCGAACAGGGACCGGGCCGCACCCGCCCCGCCCTCGCTACTCCTCCGGCGGAAAGACCGGCTCCCCACCTCCCAGCAGCGTGATCATGATCGCCTCCACCGGACAGTTCTCCGCCGCCGCCAGGACCTTCTCGTTGGCGTCCGTGTCCGGTTCGACGGGGTGGGACTGCATCCCCGTGTCGAGGCGGAACCCGTCCGGTGCCCGGTGGACGCACTGGGCCGAGCCGATGCACAGCGAGCGGTCGACCTCCACGTGCCAGCGGTCGCCCATGGGCTCTAGCCCTCCCAGCCGGCGGGGAGGTGGATCATCTTGTGCTCCAGGTACTCGCCGAACCCCTCGGGTCCGAACTCCCGCCCCAGCCCCGAGTTCTTGTAGCCGCCGAACGGGCCGAGCATGTCGAGGCTGAAGGTGTTCACCGAGTAGGTGCCGGTACGGACCTGGCGGGCGATCTCGATGCCGTGTGCGACGTCGGCCGTCCACACGCTGCCGGAGAGGCCGTAGTCGGAGTCGTTCGCGATCTTCACCGCCTCGGACTCGTCGCCGTACGGGATCAGGCAGATGACCGGGCCGAAGATCTCCTCGCGGGCGATGCGCATCGAGTTGTCGACGTCGCCGAAGAGGGTCGGTTCGACGTACCAGCCGCGGTCGAGGCCGGCGGGGCGTCCGCCGCCGGTGAGGATCTTCGCGCCCTCCTCCTGGCCGATGCGGATGTAGTCGAGGTTGCGCTGCTGCTGCCGCTTCGCGACCAGTGGGCCGACCTGGGTCGCCGGGTCGAGCGGGTCGCCGACCACCAGCGCGCTCGCGGCCTGGGTGAAGGCGTCCGCGAACTCGTCGTAGCGGGAGCGCGGGAGGAGGATGCGGGTCTGGGCCACGCACGCCTGCCCGTTGTTCATCCAGGCGGCGGAGACGATGCCGGGCACGGTGGTGTCCAGGTCGGCGTCGGGGAGGACGACGGCCGCCGACTTCCCGCCCAACTCCAGTGTCACGCGAGTGAGTTGACGGGAGGCGACCTCCATCACGCGCTTGCCGGCGGCCACCGAGCCGGTGAAGGAGACCTTGTCGATGCCGGGGTGTCCGACGAGGTACTCGCTGACCTCGCGGTCGGCCGGGAGGATGGAGAGGACGCCGGGCGGCAGTCCGGCCTCCTTCGTGATCTCCCCGAGGATGTACGCGTCGAGGGGCGACTCGGGCGACGGCTTCAGGATCGCCGTGCAGCCGGCGAGCAGCGCGGGGGCGAGCTTGGCCGCCGCGACGAACTGCGGGACGTTCCAGGGGGCCACGGCGGCGACGACGCCCACCGGTTCGCGCCGGACGAGGATGCGGCCGAGGACTCCGTCGCGCGTCTCCTCGTACGTGAAGTCGCGGGCGACGGTGATCGCCGCGTCCCACACCATCATCGCGCCGAGGGCCTGGGCGAGGACGCTCCAGGAGTACGGGGAGCCGTTCTCGGAGGAGATGACGCGGCCGATCTCCTCGTAGCGCGCGGCGATCCCGTCCTTGATGCGGGTGACGACGGCGATCCGCTCGTCGAGGCTCGTCCGCGGCCAGGGTCCTTCGTCGAAGGCGGTGCGCGCGGCGGCGACGGCCCGGTCGACGTCGGCCGTCGAGGCGTGCGGCACACGGCCGATGACCTCTTCGGTGTGCGGTGAGATGACCTCGATGACGTCCTTGCCGAGGGGATCGGTCAACTCCCCGCCGATGAACAGTTGTCCGTGTTCCACGAGCTCGGTCATGGCCGACTGCCTCTCGCCGACTGCCTCTCCGGGTACCGTCTCTGACGGATCGTCAGATAGATACGGAGACAGTTACCAGTTCCCCTCCGAGGAGTCCACAGCTCTCGCACCACTACGAGGTAAGTGACTTGGGCTCCCATTGAAACCGGTTCTAGTTATAGTTGGGCCGGCAACCGGCCACAGGGGAGCCCATGACACAGGTGTCGACGCAGGTGACCGATCACGGCGGGGGCGTACGGTCCCTCCGGGTCCCCATCCCGAACAATCCCCTCGGACACACACTGGTGTACGTCGTCGACACCGACAGCGGACCGGTGCTCATCGACACAGGCTGGGACGACCCGCTGTCCTGGGAAGCGCTCGCCGAGGGCCTGTTGGCGTGCGGCACGTCGGCCGGCGAGATCCACGGCATGGTGATCACCCACCACCACCCGGACCACCACGGCCTGTCGGGCCAGGTCCGCGAGGTGTCCGGGGCGTGGATCGCGATGCACGAGGCCGACATCTCCCTCGTACGGCGGACGCGCGACAACCGCGCCGATCGCTGGTTCACCTACATGACGGCGAAGCTGGCGGCGGCCGGCGCACCCGACGACCATGTGGCGACCCTGACCAGGACCCCCGTCGGCATCCTGCCCAATTTCTCGCCGGCGCTGCCCGACCGCGAGATCGTCCCCGGCGAACTCCTCGACCTCCCCGGCCGCCGCCTGCGCGCCATCTGGACGCCGGGCCACACCCCGGGCCACGTCTGCCTCCACCTGGAGGAGGCGCACCCGGCCCGACTCCCGGGCAACGGACGCCTGTTCTCGGGCGATCACCTGCTGCCCGGGATCACCCCGCACATCGGCCTGTACGAGGACCCGGACGACACGACGGTCGCCGACCCCCTCGGCGACTATCTCGACTCCCTGGAGCGCATCGGCCGCCTGGCCCCGGCGGAGGTCCTCCCGGCCCACCGCCACGCCTTCCCCGACGCGACCGTCCGCGTACAGGAACTCCTCGACCACCACGACGACCGCCTCACCGGCCTGCTCGCCCTCCTCACCACCCCCCTCACCCCCTGGCAGCTGGCGGAACGCATGGAGTGGAACCGCCCCTGGTCCGAAATCCCCCCGGGATCACGGAACATCGCGGTCTCGGAGGCGGAGGCCCATGTACGCCGCCTGGTCAAGCTCGGCCGGGCGGAGGCGGTGACGGGGAGCGAGCCGGTGACCTACGTGGCGGTGTGACCGCCGCCCGGACCGACCGTCCGGGCCGGTTTCACGGCAGCAGCGTACGGATCAAGTCCGCCGCCGCTCCCAGCAGTTCGACCTCGGTCCGGGTCATCGTCGGATTCGCCGCGCGGCGCCTGCGCGCCTCCGGCAGGCCCTCCGCCGTCCGGCCCGCCTCCGGCACGGCGGACGGGGCTGTCAGCAGGGCCGCCAGCACCGCGCGGGCCGGGCCGGCCAAGGGGTCGGCGGATACCGCGACTTGGGCCAGGATCACGGCGGACATGGCCCGGTCCAGGCCCGGCGGCCCCTCCTCCGCGTTGGCCCAGTCGATGACCCGGGGGCCATCGGGAGTGAGGATCACGTTCTCCGGATGCAGGTCCAGGTGGAGGACGCGGGTCCCGGGGTCGGGAGCCGGGTCGCGGGGCGGGACGGCGTGCAGGCCGTGCAGGAGCCCCGCCAGCATCTCGCCGCCCGCTCGCGCGTCCAGCAGACCCGCCGCGAACGCCTCCAGCATCGTCGGTCCGGACAGCCGCTCCAGGACCAGGTCGGTCCGGGTCGCCGTGCGCACCTCGGGCACCGGGTACCCGTGGCCCCGCACATGCTCCATGACGGCCGCCTCGGCCGTCGCGTCCCCGTGTCCGTCCCGGTAGCGGCGCAGTACCCAGGCCGGCTCGTCGAGTTCGTACACGTCGGCCGTGCGCCCCGAACCGAGCAGTCTCCCCGTCAGCATGCGGTGAACCTACCTCCGCGCACGGCCACCTCTCAGCCGTTCCTGACCGGCCGGTACAGTGGAAGGGTCGTATCACACCCGTACAGGGGGAAGCCGGTGCAATTCCGGCGCTGACCCGCAACCGTGAGCAGTCCGGGCACCGGCCCGTGCGCTGTGAGCCGGATCGCCCTGTGCGGACCGTGACCGGCTCGTGTCACCGGTGGTCCGCCGGTGTACGGCACCGTCGAGGTATACGGAGCCGAGCCGCCCGGGGTGTCCCGTGCTGTCCGGCTCCCCGCAGGGAGAGGCACCCGCCGATCATGAATGTCCGCCGCAGCGCCGCGGCTCTGGCCGTCATCGCCGTCGTCGCCGTGACCGGCGGTGGTCAGGCGTCCGCCGCCTCGCCGTCCCCCTCGGCCCCTCTCCCCGCCGGGCTGTACGGCACCGGCGACCCCACCTACGACGGCGTCTGGCGTCAGTCCCTCGCACTGCTCGCGCAGGACACCGTGGGGGTGCGGCCCGCCGCGGCGGCTGTGGACTGGCTGGCCGGGCAGCAGTGCGCCGACGGCGCCTTCGCGCCGTTCCGAAGCGATACCGGCGCGCCCTGCGACGCCAAAGTCCTCGTCGACACCAACAGCACCGGCGCCGCCGTCCAGGCACTCGCCGCCCTCGGCGGACAGGACGCGGTGGTCGGCAAGGCCGTCGCCTGGCTGAAGTCCGTGCAGAACGCGGACGGCGGCTGGGGGTACGCGGCCGGCGGGGCCAGCGACGCGAACTCCACCTCCGTGGTCGTCGGGGCCCTCGCCGCGGCCGGTGAGAAGCCCGGCGAGGTCACCAAGGGCGGCAGGTCCCCGTACCAGCTGCTGCTGAAGCTGGCTCTGCCCTGCGACTCGGCCGGCGGGGGCGCCTTCGCCTACCAGCCGGACAAGAAGGGCGGGCTCGCCGCCAACGACGACGCCACGGCGGCGGCCGTGGTCGGCCTGCTGGGGAAGGGGCTCGCCGGGGAGGCCGTGAAGCCGAGTGGCGGCGCCGCTGCGGCCTGTACGGACTCCGACGATCCCGGGCAGGTCGCGCGCAACGGGGCCGCGTATCTCGTAACGGCGCTGGCCAAGGACGCGCACCTGACGTCGGCGCTTGCCGGGGCCGAGGACCGGCCCGACTACGGGAACACCGCCGACGCCGTCCTCGCCCTCGCGACCGCCGGTCAGGGTCCGCGGGCGGCGGACGCGCTGCGCTGGCTGGAGGCCAACTCCGGGCCGTGGGCGAAGGAGGCGGGGCCGGCCGCGTACGCGCAGCTGATCCTCGCCGCGAACGCCGAGTCCGCCGACCCGCGCGACTTCGGCGGCCAGGACCTGGTCGCGCTCCTCGACGCGACCGGCCCGGCGCCCGCGTCCGTCCCGGACTCCGCTTCCCCGACCGCCGCCACCAGTGGCAAGGACAGCGCCGAGGCCGACGGCACGGACGACGACAGCGGGTTCGGGACGCTCTGGACCGTCGGGGTGTTCCTCGTCGCCGGTGTCGGGATCGGCTTCCTGCTCAGTGGGCGCAACAAGCGGAAGCAGCGGCCGTGATCCGGCGCCGCGCGCTCCCGCCCCTGCTGGCCGCACTCCTCCTCTGCCTCTGGGCGGGCGCCGGGCGGGCCCAGGCCACCGGCTACCGCTACTGGTCCTTCTGGGAGCGCGACGGCGGCTCGTGGACGTACGCCACGCAGGGGCCGTCGACCGCCCGGCCCTCCGACGGTGACGTGCAGGGTTTCCGGTTCGCCGTGAGCCCGGACTCGCGGAGCGCCGCCCGGCCGCGCGCCGACGCCGTGTTCTCGGTCGTCTGCGCCAGGACGCCCGCGCGGGAGGGCCGGAAGCGGGTGGCGCTGGTCATCGACTTCGGTACGTCCGCCGACGCGCCGTCCGGCGAACGTCCGCCCGCGACGCGCACGGCGTGCGCCCGCGTGTCCCCCGACGCGACCACGGCGGACGCCCTCGCCTCGGTCGCCAAACCCCTGCGCTACGACACCGGCGCGCTGCTGTGCGCGATCTCCGGCTATCCGCGCACGGGATGCGGCGAGGCGGTGGGTGCGGTGGGTGCGAACAAGCCCGCCGACAGCGCCGCCGACCCGGACAGTGGCCCCTCCGTCGGCCTGCTCGCGGGGATCGCGGCCGTGGCGGCGCTCGGCGGGGCCGCGACCTGGCAGAGCCGGCGCCGCAGGCCGAGCGCTCCGCCGGAACAACGGTGACGAACCCGCGTGCCGGTGGGGGCTGGTCGCGCCCCGCGGCGGAGCCGCCGACCGATACGGCCCCGCACCCCTTCCGGGACTCACCCGTGCACCCCGGCGCCTGGTGGGTCTGGTCCCTCGGGCTCGGCACCGCCGCCACCCGCACCACCAACCCGCTCCTCCTGGGCCTCCTCGTCGCCGTGGCCGGCTACGTCGTCGCCACGCACCGCACCGACGCCCCCTGGGCCCGCTCCTACACCGCCTTCGTCAAGCTCGGCCTGGCCGTCCTCGGCATCCGCCTCGTCTTCGCCGTCGTCCTCGGCTCACCGGTTCCCGGCTCGCACGTCCTTCTCACGCTCCCCGAACTCCCCCTCCCCCACTGGGCGCAGGGGGTGCGCGTGGGCGGCCGGGTGACCGCCGAGGGGCTGGTGTTCGCCCTGTACGACGGTCTGCGGCTGGCCACGCTGCTGATCTGCGTCGGCGCCGCGAACGCCCTCGCGAACCCGGCCCGCCTCCTCAAGTCCCTGCCCGGCGCGCTGTACGAGATCGGGGTCGCTGTCGTCGTGGCCCTCACCTTCGCGCCGAACCTCGTCGCGGACGTCCAGCGGCTGCGCGCCGCCCGTCGGCTGCGCGGCCGTCCGGACCGGGGCGTACGGGGGCTGCTACAGGTCGGACTCCCGGTCCTGGAGGGCGCGTTGGAGCGGTCGGTCGCGCTGGCGGCGGCGATGGAGGCGCGCGGATACGGCCGCACCGCCGAGGTCCCGGCCGCCGTCCGCCGTACGACCGGCGCGCTCACCCTGGGCGGCCTGCTGGGCGTCTGCGCGGGCACGTACGGGCTGCTGACGGCGGCGGGCGGCACCTACGGGCTGCCGGTGCTGCTGGCCGGGCTGGCGGCGGCGCTGGGCGGACTGTGGCTCGGGGGCCGGCGTTCCCCGCGCACCCGGTACCGGCCGGACGTGTGGGGTGTACGGGCATGGCTGGTCGCGGGATCGGGGGTGCTGGTGGCGGTGCTGACGGTCCTCGCCTCCGTCCGCTCCGCCGGCTCGGCGAATGCGCTGCACCCCGGTGTCGTACCGCTGGTGTCCCCGGCCCTGCCGCTGTGGCCGGCCGCGGCGGTGCTGCTGGGGCTCCTCCCGGCCCTCGTCCTCCCGAGTCCCCCCGCCGACAACCGAACCGGTGTCCCCACCGCCCCCGTCACCTCCATCACTCCCAGGGAGCCGTCGTGATCCGCTTCGAGGACGTCTCCGTGACCTACGAGGGGACCGCCGAACCCGCCTGCCGGCACGTGGACTTCGAGGTGCCGGAGGGTGAACTCGTCCTGCTGGTCGGCCCGTCGGGCGTCGGCAAGTCGACGGTTCTGGGCGCCGTGAGCGGTCTCGTCCCGCACTTCACCGGGGGCACCCTGCGCGGCCGGGTGACGGTGGCCGGGCGTGACACCCGCACCCACAAGCCGCGTGAACTCGCCGATGTGGTCGGCACGGTGGGCCAGGATCCGCTCGCCCACTTCGTGACGGACACCGTCGAGGACGAACTCGCCTACGGCATGGAGTCGTTGGGCCTGGCCCCGGACGTGATGCGCCGCCGGGTGGAGGAGACACTGGACCTGCTGGGCCTGGCCGACCTGCGCGACCGCCCGATCGCCACCCTCTCCGGGGGCCAGCGGCAGCGGGTCGCGATCGGCTCGGTCCTCACCCCGCACCCGAGGGTCCTGGTCCTCGACGAGCCGACGTCGGCGCTCGATCCGGCGGCGGCCGAAGAGGTCCTCGCGGTCCTGCAACGCCTCGTCCACGATCTCGGCACGACGGTGCTGATGGCCGAGCACCGCCTGGAACGGGTGGTCCAGTACGCCGACCGCGTCGTCCTCCTCCCCTCCCCCGGCGCCGCCCCGGTCGTCGGCACCCCGGCCGAGGTGATGGCGTCCTCCCCGGTGTACCCGCCCGTGGTCGCCCTCGGCCGCCTGGCCGGCTGGTCCCCGCTGCCCCTGACGGTGCGTGACGCCCGCCGCAGCGCCGGTGACCTGCGCGAGCGCCTGGCGGACCGCCCGTATCCGGAACACACTCCAACTCCCGTACAGATAAACGCACTTGAACCGCTCCCCACCCCCCGCCGACGCTTCCGCCGGACCCCGCCGCCACCGGCACCCCCGGCTCACTCCCACGCGGCGGAAGTCGACGCCCTCACCGTCCGCCACGGCCGTGTCGAGGCCCTGCGCCGGGTCGGCCTCACCGTGTCCTGCGGTGAGACGGTCGCCCTGATGGGCCGCAACGGCGCCGGGAAGTCCACGCTGCTGGGGGCGCTGGTCGGGCTCGTCGAACCGGCCGCGGGTTCGGTGCGGGTCGGCGGTGCGGTGCCGCACCGGACGGCGCCCCGGGACCTCGTGCGCCGCGTGGGCCTCGTACCGCAGGAGCCGCGCGACCTGCTGTACGCCGACACGGTCGCCGCCGAGTGCGCGGCGGCCGACGCCGACGCGGGCGCCGGGCCGGGGAGCTGCCGGGCGCTGGTCTCCGAACTGCTGCCCGGGATCACGGACGACACGCACCCGCGTGATCTGTCCGAGGGGCAGCGGCTGGCGCTCGCGCTGGCCGTCGTACTGACCGCCCGGCCGCCTCTTCTGCTCCTCGACGAGCCGACCCGGGGCCTCGACTACGCGGCTAAGGCCCGGCTGGTCACCGTCCTGCGCGCGCTGGCGGCCGAGGGCCACGCGATCGTGCTGGCCACGCACGACGTGGAACTGGCGGCCGAGCTGGCCCACCGGGTGGTGATCCTGGCCGGCGGGGAGGTGGTGGCGGACGGTCCGACGGCGGAGGTGGTCGTGGCGTCGCCGTCCTTCGCGCCGCAGGTCACCAAGATCCTGGCCCCGCAGCGCTGGCTGACCGTCGCCCAGGTGCGGGAGGCCCTGCGATGAGCGGCCCCGCGAAGGGCGGACGCGGCAGGCTCCACACCGTCCGGCTGGGGCCGCGCTCCACCGCCGCCCTGGTCCTGGTCGGCGCCGTGGGGGTGGCGGGCTTCGGCTGGCCGTTCCTCGCGCCGCCCGCCTCCGCCGTCAGCGCGCACGCGCGGGACGCGCCCTGGCTCTTCGCCGGGCTGCTCGTCCTGCTCGTCGCGGTCGTGGCGGCGACGATCTCCGAGTCGGGGCTCGGCCCGAAGGCGGTGGCGATGCTCGGCGTGCTGGCGGCGGCCGGGGCGGCCCTGCGCCCGCTCGGTGCCGGTACGGCCGGTCTGGAGCCGATGTTCTTCCTGATGGTGCTGAGCGGACGCGTCCTGGGCCCCGGCTTCGGGTTCGTCCTCGGCTCGGTGACCATGTTCGCGTCCGCGCTGCTCACGGGCGGGGTGGGGCCCTGGATGCCGTTCCAGATGCTCGCGATGGGCTGGTTCACGATGGGCGCGGGCCTGTTGCCGGGCGGGGAGCGGCTGCGCGGCCGGGCGGAACTGCTGCTCCTCGCCTGCTACGGCTTCCTGGCCGCTGTCGCCTACGGGACGGTCATGAACCTGGCGGGCTGGCCCTTCATGGGCGAGCTGGCCTCGAACATCGCCTTCGTGCCGGACGCGCCGCTGCCCGCGAACCTGGCCCGCTTCGTCACGTACTGCCTGGCGACCTCGCTCGGCTGGGACCTGGGACGCGCGGTCCTCACCGTCGTCCTGACGATCACCCTCGGCCCGACCGTCCTCAAGGCGCTGCGCCGGGCCACTCGGCGGGCCGCCTTCGAGAGCCAGGTCACTTTCGACGCGCCCGGCGCGTGAAGCGGCCCACAGGACGCATGTCACCTACGAAGCGGATTAGTAGACCGAAGCCCATGTCATGCCCACACAGAAACCGCCCCTGACCTGCACATTGAGAACCACGTCACAAAGTGCACTCAACACCCACATACGACCACAACTAGCAAAAGGGGTGATTGCGGACGGCCGTCGGGTTTGTTTCTCTGGAGCAGTCGCACGGCGCCGACGAACCCTCACGGGTCGCGGCGCCGCCGCATGTCACCGCCACACACGCAACAAGCGCAGCACGTGGCACCGGCCCGCCCGCGACGGTCCTGACCCCGAGGAAAAGGTTCTCCGTGTTCGTCTCCCGTATCGCCCGCACCATCGCCTCCCCCAAGAAGGCCCTCACCACCGCCGCCGTGGCCGCCGCCACCGCCGGGATGGTGCTGGCCGCGGCTCCGGCCCAGGCGGCGACCACCGCCTCCGCGTCCGACGCCAAGGCGATCGCGCAGAAGCTGATCCCGAACGACGCGCAGTACAACGCCTTCAGCAAGATCGTCGAGCACGAGAGCGGCTGGGACGTCGACGCCACCAACGCCTCCTCCGGCGCGTACGGCCTGGTCCAGGCCCTCCCCGGCTCGAAGATGGCCTCGGCCGGCTCCGACTGGAGGACCAGCGCGGCCACCCAGATCAAGTGGGGCCTGGACTACATGAACGACCGCTACGGCAGCCCCGTCGGCGCCTGGAACTTCTGGCAGGTCCACCACTGGTACTGAGCCGGCCCGGCGAATCCCGGAAAGGCCGACAGCACCAGGGCGCCGGCCCTCCGATCACCTCGGAGGGCCGGCGCCTTCGTGATCCCGCCCCGTCCCCGCGTACACCCCCGTGGTACGCCCGTGGTGGACTGACCCGATGAGCACAGAGGCAACCGGGCCGGGCCGGCCGTCGTCGCGGGATCCCGAGTCGCGCGGTCTGCGTCTGGTGGCCGTTCTGCTGGTGCTGACGGTGGTCAGCGGACTGATCGACGCCGTCAGCTATCTCGGGCTCGGCCACGTCTTCACCGCGAACATGACCGGAAACGTCGTCGTGCTGGGCTTCGCCGCCGCCGGGGCGCCCGGGTTCTCCGTACCGCACACCCTGGTGTCGCTGGGTTCGTTCCTGGTGGGCGCGGTGGCCGGAGGGCGCGTCGCGGGGCGGCTGGGCGGCGGCTCGCGCCGGAGGTGGGCCCGGGTCACCCTCGCCGTCGAGGCGCTGTTCCTGGGCGTGTCCTCGGCGGTTGCCTTCGCGGCGCCGGACGCGACGGCCACCGTCTACACGCTGATCGCGGTCACGGCCTTCGCCATGGGCCTGCGCAACGCCACCGTGCGCAGGCTGGGCGTCCCCGACCTGACCACCACCGTCCTGACGATGACCCTCACCGGTCTCGCCGCCGACTCCCGCGCGGCCGGCGGCACGGGCAGACACTCTCCGCGCCGCTCGGCGTCGGTGGCGGCGATGGCGGTGGGTGCCCTGCTCGGCGCGTGGCTGGTGGTCCGTCACGGCCTGGGAATTCCGCTCCTCGTCGCGGCCGTCGTGGTGGCCGTGTTGGCGGTGAGTACGTCGGGGCGGGAGTGATCGGGGCTCGCGGCATGGCGTTCGAGGCGCCGAAAGTGGCTACCGATTCATAACTCTTCGCGATCATGACGCGTAGGGCCGGGCCTTCCGACGGGCCGCCACAGGGCCTCGCAGTCACCCTTCGCACCCCGCGTGACCTGCACGATTCATATCGGCGAGCGGGCTTCCCCCCGGGCCCGCGCGCGTAGGCGCGGACCGGGCGCGGGCATGGTCCGCGAGAGTCGGGGGTACCCATCGGGCCCACGACAGGCCCGCGCGGAGCATACTGGAGTCAATGACAAAGACAGCGGTAACGCGGGCCCATCTGGCCACCAGCCCCTTCAAAGCCCCTGTGGCACCTCCTACCAAGCTGTTCGCGGTAGGCGACCGAGTCACTCACGACGTCTTCGGCCTCGGCCGGGTGACCACCGTTGAGGACGGCATCGCAGTACTCGTCGACTTCGGCGGGCGTCAGGAACGGATCATCAGTCCCTACGCCAAGCTGACCGTTCTCTGAGTTCTGCAGCCCCGCATCGAGGATCAGGAGACCTTCCATCGAGCTGACTTCTCTGTTCTCCGCGCCGGAACCGACAGCGTTCCAAGCGAGGACCGATTCGCCGACCCCGGAGATCGACCCCTTCCAGGCGCCGGCCTTCCGGGAGGGCACTCCCGGCGCCTCCGCCGATCCGGCGGAGGACCCCGGCAGCTGGGAGCAGCTCTGAGCCGCCCCACCACGTCCGTGTGATCGCCGCCCGAATCGCCCAGTGACGGGTCACGGGCTCCCGGATGCCGTCAGGACCGAGGCATCGGAAGCGCGTACACCTTGTCGAAGTGCTGGGCGATCAGCGGATGGTCCGTGCCGCCGTCGGCGTCGCAGGAGAGCTGCCAGTCGTTGATGCCCGTGTCCCGGCCGTCGGTGAAGTTCCACAGCAGCTCGCCCCGCCGCGCGTCGATCGCGTAGAAGCCGTCCTTGTTGGCCGCGGCCGTGACGAACACCGCGTCGCCGCCCGCGACGAGCGGGTTCTCCAGGTCCAGCCCGGGGGTTTCGCAGAACCAGCGCCGGGAGCCGTCGGTGGCGTCGAACGCCTCGACACCGTGCGGGTCGCTCGTCGTGCAGAAGACCGTGCCGCCCGCCACCGCCACGGAGGCGAAGCCGCCCTTCTCCTCCCGCACCCGCCAGCGCAGCGCCCCGGTCTCCAGGTCCACGGCGACGAGTTCGCTGTCGGCCGCGAACACGGTCCCGTCCACCACCTTCGGGGCCGACCGGCTCTCCGAGTCCGACGCGATGCGTCGGCTCCACAGCACGCTCCCGCGGCCGTCGGTGCCCCGCGCCGTGAGACGGTGCAGCCCGTCCAGGTAGACGAAGTGGCCGGAATCGATGAACGGTCTCAGGTCGAGGCCGATGTCCTGCGGGCTGATGGGGATGACCTGGGCCAGCCGCGCCCGCAGGTTCGTACCGAGGACGACGTTCGTCGAGGTGGCCGACCCCCGTGACCCGTCCGGGTTGTCCTGGCGGTCGAACCGCAGCCCGACGATGGTGACCGTGCCGTCGGCCCCGCCGAGCAGCGTGTCGAACCGGAAGTCCGCCCCGAAGTCGAGCGAGTACCGCTCCACGCCCGTGACCGGGTCGACGCCGAGCACGGTCGCGCCGGTGCCCAGGGCGACGACGACGTCCGAGACGATCAGGGGCGGGGTGGGCGACTGGCTGATGCCCCGGTAGGTCCAGCGGGGACTGGCGCCGTCGGCGAGGCCGAGGCAGAACATGGTGCCGGACTGGGTCTTCAGCAGGGTCGTGCCGTTGTAGAAGACCGCCGGTGCCTGGACGAGCGGCTCGCTGCGGTACGTCCACAGGGGTTCCGGCGCCGGTCCGGCCGGCGATGCCGCACCGCTCGGTCCGTCGTCCTTCGAGCCGTGCAGGAGGGCTGCGACGCCGGTGCCCAGGGCGAGTGCGGCGGTCGTGAGGACCGTTCGGCGGGAGGGGGCGGCCGACCGGGACGAGCGCGGGGCGCGGTGGGAGCCCCGGTCGGGCGACGCCTCGGACGGCTGCTGCTGCGGGGACCGCTCGTGCGTCGGGCCGGGCTGCGGCCGGCCGGGGTGTTCGCCGGGCCGGTCGGACTCGGGGCGTTCCGGGAAGACGACGCGCCGAGGGCTGACCGGGCCTCCCGTGACCAGGCGTTGAACGGCCGCCAGGCGCGGATCGACGCGGAGACCGCCGGAGCCGGGAGCGGCTGCCACGGCGGCGGGGGCGGCCTCCCGCGCGAGGACGTCCGTCTTCGCGTCGAGGCCGAGGTCCAGATCCATGAGCTCGGCGGCCTGGCGTCTTATCCCGGAGAGAACGTCTTCCGGCAGCCAGCCGTCCCAGTCCAGCGCGTCGACGCCGCCGGGCGCGCACGCCGCCGACACCCGGTCCGGGCTGGGCCGGGCCGCCGGGGACTTCTCAAGACAGAGCCGCATGATCGTGTCCAGCGGTTCCTGGACGCCGGTCAGGTCCGGTGTACCGTGCACCACCTGGTACAGCAGCGTGGCCGCCGACGCGCCGTCGAAGGGCGCCTTGCCGGTGGCCGCGTAGGCCAGCACCGAGCCGAGGCAGAACACGTCGCCCGCCGGGCCCATCGGGTCCCCGGTGGCGTGCTCCGGGCACATGTACCGCGGGGAGCCCAGCAGCACGCCGGACAGGGTGAGTTCGTAGCCGTCGGTGGCGCGGACGATGCCGAAGTCGATGACGCGCGGACCCTCGGCGGAGAGCAGCACGTTGGACGGTTTGAGGTCGCGGTGCACCAGCCCCGCGGAGTGGACGGCGATCAGTGCCTCGGCGAGTCCGGCGCCGAGGGCCAGTACCGATCTCGGCGGCAGTGGCCCGTACGCCTCGATCGCGTCGGCCAGGGTCGGGCCGAGGATGTGCGTGGTGGCCAGCCAGGGGACGGGACCGTCCGGGTCGGCGTCCACGACGGACGCCGTGTAGGTGCCGCTCACCGCCCGCGCCGCTTCGACCTCGCGGCGGAACCGGTCACGGAAGGCCCTGCCCGAGGCGAGCTCCGGACGGATGACCTTGACGGCCACGGTCCGTTTCCGGTCGTCCTTGGCGAGGAAGACCTCGCCCATTCCTCCGGCGCCGAGTCGCGCGACAGGACGGTACGGCCCCAGCCGCTCCGGGTCCGTGGGACGAAGTGGCTCCATGGTCCTCAGCTCGCCTGTTCTCCGTCTGATCCCCGTCGAATGGTTTTGGAGGGAGAGTAGGTGCTGGAGGGTCGGTTGGCGTACGCAATCGAGCAAGTCGTGGCCATTACTTGAGACTTCAGGCAGGGATCGACCGGACGTTACTCGTGACGACAGGGCGAATCGGACAGGCGTAGACCTCTCAACTCGTTGTCGCGTACACGATGAGGTTGTCGACCGGGTGCCCCTGCGCGTCGAAGTCGCCGTCGCACGTGATGAGCCGTAGAGCACGTCCCTCGGTCGGCCCGTAGACCTTCTCCGTCGGGAAGGCGTCCTTGCTGACGCTCTCCGTGGCCGTGACGGTGAAGTGGAGGGCTTTTCCCGTCGCGTCCGTGACGGTGATGTCCGCGCCCGTCTCGATCTTCTTGAGGTCGTGGAAGACGGCCTCGCCGAAGCGGGTGTCGTTGTGGCCGATGATGACGGCCGCGCCGGCCTCGCCGGGCACGGCACTGCCCGTGTACCAGCCGGCGGTCATCCCCTTCTCGGCCGGCGGGACCTCGACCGTCCGGTCCGGGTTGAGGCCCAGCTCCATCAGCGAACTGGTGATCCCCACGGAGGAGATGGTGATCTCGGTCGGGGCCGCCGGGGTCACCGCGGGGTCGGAGGCCGCGGGCTGCTCCGGCTCCGGCGCGCCGGGCGCGGCGGCGGGGGCGGTGGGGGCGACCCGCACGGTCGGGCCGGGGCTGGACGAGCAGCCGGTGAGCAGGGTGACGGCGGTCAGCAGGGTCAGGGTCGTGAGTCGGGCCCGGGACAGGGCCGGACGGTGTGCAGGGGGCAACGCGGGCTCCAGAACAGGGGTGCGGGGATTCACCGGAACGCACAGGGCGCCGCCCGGTGAAGGGCGGCGCCACCGTTGCGTACGAGAAGTCGTGCTGCCGGGTCAGCCCTCGCGGCGGGCGGTGGTGCGGCGGCGCAGTACGTAGGTGCCGGCGCCCGCGAGCAGCAGCGCGCCCGTGGCCGAGCCGATGAGCGCGCCGGTGTTGCCGTCCTGGGCGGGGGCCTCGCCCGCGGCGACACCGCCGCGCGGGTAGTCCTTGCCGGCCTTCGCGGCTTCGGCCTTCCTGGCTTCGGCCTCCTTGAGTGCCCTGGCGTCCTCGGCCTTCTTCTTCGCCAGCGCCTCCTTGTCGGACGGGGTCGAGTCGGTCGCGCCCGGCGTCGGAGTCGGGTCGGTGGCGAAGGCCGCGGTGGCCGGGACGAGCAGCGCGCCGACCGCGACGCCGGCCAGGACGGCGATGCGCAGTGTGCTCAGCGGGCGCGGGGTGAGACGGCGGGACATGTAGAGCTCCAGTTCCAGCCCGGCTCGGTCGTGTACCTGGTTGCCGATCCGCACCAGGTTCCGGGCATGGCTCCACCCTGACGGCCACTTGTGAGGAAACTGTCAGAGCGCTGTCGTCATCCCATCAGGGTCGGCGGACGAACTCACCGGCAGCCGCAGGGTGAAGGTGGCCCCCTCCCCCTCGGTGCTCGCCACGTCCACCGTGCCGCCGTGGGCCTCGGCGAGCTTGAGGACGATCGCCAGGCCCAGGCCGCTGCCGCCGGTGCTGCGGTTGCGGGACTTCTCCGCCCGCCAGAAGCGGTCGAACACGTACGGGAGATCGGCCGCCGGGATGCCGCTGCCGGTGTCGGACACCTCCACGGCGACCTGGTTCCCGGTGCCGGTGACGTACGAGCGCAGGGTCACCGTGCCGTCGGCCGGGGTGTGGCGCACGGCGTTCGAGAGCAGGTTGCTGACGGTCTGGCGCAGCCGTACGGGGTCGGCGTCGAGGAGCGGCGGGCGGGGGGTGCCCGGCGGCGGTGTCAGGACCGTGAGGGTGACGCCCGCCTTCTCGGCCAGTCCCTGGTGCGCGGAGGCCACCTGGCCGAGCAGTTCGTCGATCCGTACCGGCTTCCGGTGCAGCCGCAGTGCGCCCGCGTCGGCCGCGCCGAGGTCCTGGAGGTCGTTGATGAGGTGCTGGAGCTGCACCGCCTCCTCCAGGAGCGAGGAGACGAACGCCGGGTCCGGTTCGGCCAGTCCGTCGTGGGCCGCCTCCAGCCAGCCCCGGATGTTGCTCAGCGGTGTCCGCAGTTCATGGGCGACATCGCTGACCATCACCTTGCGCTGCTCCTCCAGGCGGGCCCGGTGCGCGGCCATGTCGTTGAAGGCCGCCGTGAGCCGCCCGATCTCGTTGTCCGACACGACGGGCACGGGCACCGGCGTCGCGTCCAGCCCGTCCCGCATGCGCTGGGCGGCGCCGGTGAGCGCGTGCAACGGGCGTACGAGCCTGGCTCCCGCGAGCACCGAGGCGCCGACGGTGAGCGCGAGGACCAGGGCGGTGACGCCGGCGATGCGTGCGGTGTTGGCCCGGGAGAGGTCGAAGCCGGGTACGCCGGCGGCGCCGGGGCCGTCGATGAACAGCAGTGCGGGCTCGGCGACATAGCCCGAGAGCTGTTCCCGGCGGGCGCTGCCGACACAGGTGGCGACGGCCCGGTCGTACGCGCTGTCGCGGATCCCGGAGGGGACGTGGTCGACTGCCCCGCCGGAAACCGCCTTCCGTTCGGCCGTCGCCGCGTCCTCCGCCTTCTTGGCGGCGAGGGCCGCCAGCTCCCGGTCGCTGAGGCCTTCCTCGGCGCCGGAGACCGTGGTGTCCCGTCCGTAGACGTAACCGCGGTCCCAGGACAGGTCCACGTTCAGTTTCACGGCGGTGCGGCCCTGCCGGGTCAGGCAGGCGTCGACCAGTTGGTTGAGGGCGCTCAGGGCCTTCCGCTCGGTCGGGGTGGGGCCGACCGGGAAGGACGCCAGACACTTCGCCTCCATGTCACGGTCGATCTCGCTGTCGGTCCCGCCCGCGTTCTCGTCGCCCGCGAGTCGGACGCGGGGCCGTCCGCCCGGGCTGTCGACGACGTCCGCGGCGATACCCATCCGGCTGAGGCACCCCACCCTCCCGGCGGAGGCCTTCCGCAACTCGGCGCGTTCCTTCGAGGTCAGCCGGAAGGGGCCCACCGCCCGTGGATCGACGCGGTCCCCGCCCGTCTCGGCGGCGTCGGGCACCAGCACGGTGTCGACGGCCAGGGGGTCCACGACCGCCGAGGGCTGCGGCGCGAGCGATTCGGTGGACGAACCGCCGTCCGCCGAGCGCGAGCCGGCCGAGTCCACGAACAGGCGTCGGTCCTGCGCGGTGAGCACGATCCGGCGCCCGGACTCACTCGCCAGTTCGCGCACGGTGGCGTCGACACCGTCCCAGCCGGGATGGGTGGCCGCGTATCCGAGGAGGGTGTTGTAGATCTTCGCGTCGGACTTGAGGTTCTGCCCCTGCTCCTGGCGGATCGCGACGGAGGTCGTCTGCACAGCCAGCCAGGCGGTCGCGGCGACCGAGCACGAGGCCACCAGCGCCGACACCGTCAGCAGCCGCCCCGCCAGGCTCTTGCGGAGCGGCAGCCGGGCCGCCGCCCCGCCCCCGCGGTCAGGACGCCGCATGGCGCACGTTCTTCGCCGGGTCCGTCAGTTTGTAGCCGACGCCGAAGACGGTGATGAGACGGGCCGGACGCCGTGGGGCGCGCTCGATCTTCTTGCGCAGGTTCATGACGTGCACGTCGACGGTCCGGCCGCTGATGTACTTGTCGAAGCCGTGCAGTTCGTCCAGGAGCCGCGCCCTGGTGAAGACCCGGCCGGGTTCGGCCGCCATCGCCGCGAGGATACGGAACTCACCGGGCGTGCACTCGACGGGCGTCCCGGCGACGGACACCTCGTGCCGGGCCGGATCGACCCTGAGCGCGCCGACCTCCAACACCTCGTCGTCCGGGGCCGCTTCGGGCTCGGGAGCGGGGGCGGGGACCGGCACGGTCGCGGGAGCCGGGTCGGTGCCGCGCCGGTTGCGGCGCAGCAACGTCCGTACCCGGGCCGTCAGTTCGCGCGGGCTGAACGGCTTCGTCATGTAGTCGTCGGCGCCGAGGTCGAGGCCGAGCAGCATGTCGTCCTCGGTGCTGCGGGCCGTCAGCATCAGCACCGGCACCTCCCGGCGTTCGGCGCGCAGGATCCGTACGACGTCCAGGCCGTCGGCTCTGGGCATCATCACGTCGAGGACGACCAGGTCGGGTTCCTGGTGCCGGACCGTCTCCAGAGCCGTCCGGCCGTCCTCGACGACCGTGACGGTGTGACCCTCGTGCTCCAGGTAGCGGCGCACCAGTTCGGCCTGCTTCGCGTCGTCTTCGGCGACCACAATGTTTGCGCACACGCCGGAGATCGTAGCGACCGCCGGCGCCGGGAGAGCCGAAGTGGACCTACCGCGAGGGCAGTTCGGTGGTGGACAGCCGCGGGTGCAGGCGTGTGGTCGAGCGTCCCGCGAGGTCGAGCAGCAGCTCGGCGAAGAGGGCGTCGCCCCAGCCGAACCAGGGGCGGGTGAAGGTCGCCGGGTCGTCGACGTGGAAGCTCTCGTGCACGCGGCCGGTGCCCCCGTCGGTGCGCAGCAGCAGCTCGGCGAGGCGGGTCCGCTCGGCCTCGTCGTCGCTGGTCAGGGCCTGCATGGTGAGGGAGAGCGGCCAGACGTGGCCGGGCGGGGTGTGCGGGCTGCCGATGCCGGCGGCCGAACCGCCCGCGTAGTAGTAGGGGTTGGCGTCGCTGAGGACGAACTCGCGGGTGCGCAGGTAGAGCTGGTCGCCGGGGTCGCACCAGCCGAGGTAGGGCAGTGAGAGCAGGCTCGGGATGTTGGCGTCGTCCATCAGCGACTGCCCGCCGAGACCGTCGACTTCGTACGCGTACACCCCGGGGTCTGCCCCCGCGGTCACCCCGTGCGTACGCACACCGGTGGCGATCTCGCCGGACAGCGCGGTGGCGTCGGCGGCCAGTCCGGGGTCGCCGATCGCCGCCGCCAGTTCGGCGAGACCGGCGAGGGCGACGGCCGCCATGGCGTTGGCCGGGACCAGATAGCCGTACCGGCAGCGGTCGTCACTGGGGCGGAAACCGGACCAGGTCATCCCGGTGGGCGCGGTCGGGCCGCCCCGGCCGCCGCGCGGCAGCGTGTCGTACTCGTAGTCGCCGCGGCGGCGGAACTCGTACGGCGAGCGGTTCTCGTGGTCCTGCTCGACCCGCCACAGCGCGATGACGCGGCGGGCGGCGCGGGCGAAGCGGTCGTCGGCGGTGAGATGGCCGAGGTCGCCGGTCGCCCGCCAGATGCCGTAGGCCAGCTGGAGCGGGGCGCAGAGCGAGTCGACCTCGTACTTCTGCTCCCAGACCAGCGGGTCGGGAGTCGGCTCGTCGATGTGACCGGCGCCGGAGCCGTCGGGTTCGGCGTTGAAGGCGTTGGCGTACGGGTCGGCGAGGACGTACCGCAGCTGGCGGCGCAGGACGCCGGTGAGCGCGGCGGCCACGGCGGGGTCGTCGGCGGCGAGGAGGTAGGGGCGGACCTGGGCGGTGCTGTCGCGCAGCCACATCGCGGGGATGTCGCCGGTGAGGACGAAGACCTCGCCGTCGGGGAGCGGGCGCATCGCCCTGCCCCAGGTGCCGGTCAGCAGCCGGGTGAAGCGGTCGGCGGCGCGCGGGTCGAGGGAGCGCAACTCGCGGTGCACGTCGGCGCTCAGGGCACGGAGGCCTTCCGGCAGCTCACCTTCCGCTTCGTCGATCGACCTCATGATCATCCTCCCGTGCATTTCCCGCAGATCAAGACAACGTTGTTTCGAAACAACGTTGTCGGAGCGTACGTATCGACCACCGCACCGCGCAAGGGCATGCAAAATCCCTGTTCCAATCCATTGACAACGTTGTTTCACGGGAGGTTTGCTGTGCGGCACACAGCGACACCCAAGTGACCCTTTTCGGAGTGATGCCGGACATGCGAACGCCCACCATGCGGGAGGTCGCCGCCCTTGCCGGGGTGTCGATCAAGACCGTCTCCCGGTTCGTCAACGGTGACGAGACGGTCTCCCCCGCGATCGCGGAGCGGGTGCGCGCTGCCATAGACGAGACCGGCTACCGCCGTAACGACCTCGCCCGGAGCCTGCGC
The DNA here is from genome assembly GCF_036227485.1 of Streptomyces sp. NBC_01451. Taxonomy (NCBI): domain Bacteria; kingdom Bacillati; phylum Actinomycetota; class Actinomycetes; order Kitasatosporales; family Streptomycetaceae; genus Streptomyces; species Streptomyces sp. NBC_01451. Next base: position 6,991,205 of record NZ_CP109479.1, on the reverse strand, counting down.
CCCGGCCAGCGCAGCACCACGCTCGCGCTGCTGGTCGGCGACCTGACCAACCCCTTCTACGGCTCGATCGCCAACGGCGTCATGGGCGTGGCCCGCGCCCACGGCCACAACGTCGTGCTGGCCAGCTCCGACGAGGACCCCGAGGCCGAGCGCCGGGGCATCGACGACCTGCTCGGGCAGCGCGTCGCCGGGCTGCTGATCGTGCCGGGCGCGATGGACTACGGCTATCTCGGCCGCGAGGTCGCCCAGGGCACCCCGGTGGTCTTCCTGGACCGGCCCGCGCTGGGCCTGGACGCGGACACCGTGCTGCTGGACAACCACGGGGGCGCCCGGAAGGCCACCGAGCATCTGATCGCCGCCGGCCACCGGCGGATCGGGGTTCTCGTGGCCGCCAGCTACTACACCACCGGCCGCCGTCTCGACGGCTACCTGGACGCCGTACGCGCCGCCTTCGGCGAGGTCGACGAGGCCCTGGTCGCGAGGCTGGAGCACGGCACCCGGGCGGAGGCCGAGCAGGCCGCCGCCGAACTGCTGGCGCTGCCCCCGGACCGGCGCCCCACGGCGCTGTTCACCACCACCAACTTCCTGACCCACGGCGCCCTGCGCGCCATGGGCCCGGGGCAGGGCCTGGCCCTGGTCGGCTTCGACGACTTCCCGTTCGCCGACCTGCTGCCGACCCCCGTGACGGTCGTGTCCGGGGACGCCTACGAGATGGGCCGCGAGGCCGCCCGACTGCTGCTGGCCCGGATCGCGGGCGAGAGCGGACCACCCCGCCGGGTCGAGCTCGGCACCGTACTGACCCCCCGTGGAAGCGGAGAGCAGAAGCCATGAGCACCCCCACTCCGGCCACCCCGACCCCGGCCACCCCCGCTCCGGGGTACGCCGGCCCGACACCGCACGGGGCGACCGCCGCCGCCACCCCGGTCCTCGAACTGTCCGGCATCGTCAAGAGCTACGGCCAGGTGCAGGCGCTGCGCGGCGCCGCGCTCACCGTCTATCCGGGCGAGGTGGTCGCCCTGGTCGGTGACAACGGCGCCGGCAAGAGCACCACGATCAAGGTCATCTCCGGGGTGATCCAGCCCGACGCGGGCGAGATCAGGGTCGACGGCAAACCGGTGACCATCCCCGACCCGATCGCCGCCCGCCGCCTGGGCATCGAGACCGTCTACCAGGACCTGGCCCTCGCGCCCGACCTGGACCCGGCCGAGAACCTGTTCCTGGGCCGGGAGATCATGCGCCCCGGTCTGCTCGGCAGGCTCGGCTTCCTGGACCGGAAGGCCATGCGGGCCAAGGCCGACGAGGCGTTCGGCTCGCTCGGCGTCGGCATCCAGGACACGGCCGCGCAGGTCGTCACGATGTCCGGCGGCCAGCGCCAGGGCATCGCGGTCGGCCGGGCGGTGAACTGGGCGGACCGGGTGCTGCTGATGGACGAACCGACGGCGGCACTGGGCGTCGTACAGACGGAACGGGTCGGACAGCTGATCCAGCGGGTCCGGGCGTCGGGCGTGGCGGTGGTGCTGATCAGCCACAACCTGCCGTTCGTCTTCGAGTACGCGGACCGGATCGAGGTGCTGCGGCTCGGACAGCGGGTGGCCCGCCTGTCCGGCGCGACGGCCACCAGCGAGAACGTGCTCGGCGCCATGACGGGCGCACTCACCTTCGAGGACGCCTCGGACCCCGCCCTCGACCCGGCAGACAGCTACCCGGCAGACAGCGAGGACCAGTCATGACTCCCACGACCGAGGTGAAGTCCACCGCCGCCGGACCGGACGAGGAGAGCCCCCGCTCCCTGCGGTCGGCGGCCCTCGCCGCCGCCTGGCGCAACATGAAGGGCACCCGGAGCCTGGCCCTGGTGGTCCTGCTGGTGCTGCTGGCGGTGTTCGGCGCGGCCTACCCCGACAACTTCCTCACCGCGTACAACCTGCGCAGCGTCGCCATCGAGGCCGCCTCCTACTGTGTGCTGGCCATCGGGATGACGTTCGTGATGACCACCGGGGGCATCGACCTGTCGGTCGGCTCGGTGCTGATCTTCTCCGGCGTCGTGGGCGTGAAGGTGATGTCGGCACTGGGCGGCGAAGGCCCGCTGACCCTGCTGGCAGGCCTGGTGACAACGATGGCGACGGGCCTCGCCTGGGGTGTCCTGAACGGCCTCCTCGTCACCAAGGCGAAACTCCCGCCGCTGATCGCCACGCTGGCCACCCTCTCGGCGGCCGGCGGCGGCGCCCTGGTCCTCACCAACGGCCTGGACCTGCGCGGAGTCCCCGACTCCCTGGTCAGCGGCCTCGGCTTCGGCCGTTTCCTGGGCATCCCGTACACGGTGTGGCTGGCCATCGGCCTGACCATCGGCGGTGCGGTCGTCCTGGGCCTGACCCGCTTCGGCACCTACACCCGCACGATCGGCTCCAACGTCGAGGCCGCCCGCCGCGCCGGAGTCGCCGTCGACCGCCACCTCATCAAGGTGTACGCACTGTGCGGACTCCTCGCCGGAATCGCCGCGTACGTCAACCTGGCCCGCTTCTCCACCACCACCGTCGGCGGCCACACCGGGGACAACCTCCAGGCGATCGTCGCCACCGTGCTCGGCGGCACCAGCCTCTTCGGCGGGGTGGGCAGCGTCCTGGGCACCGCCTTCGGCTCCCTCATCCCGGCCGTGCTGAGCAACGGCCTGGTCATCATCGGCCTCCAGCCGTTCTGGCAGCAGGTCGCGGTCGGCGCGGTCCTGGCGGGGGTCGTGTACGTCGACCACGTCAACCGGCGCCGCCGCACGCTGCGTTAGCCCCGCCGCCGCCCTGCCGCCGCCCTCTCGAACGCCCCCCGCTGAACGCCCCCCGCCCAACGTCCCGTCGCACCAATGGAGTTGCACCATGAAGACCGCCCACCTCGCCCTCAGAGGCGCCGCCCTGGCCACCGTCGTCGTCCTCGGCGCCACCGCCTGCGGGTCAGGCGATTCCTCGTCGTCCACCGCGAACCCGAAGGTGACCGTCATCCTCGGCACCGCGTCCGACTCCTTCTACAACACCCTCGGCTGCGGGGCGAAGGCCGAGGGCAAGAAGCTCGGCGCCACCGTGGACGTCCAGGGCGCGACGACCTTCGACCCGGCCACCCAGACGCCGATCCTGACCAGCACGGTGGCCAAGAAGCCGAACGCCATCGTGATCGCGCCGACGGACTCGAAGGCGCTGGGCACGCCGCTGAAGCAGGCCAACGAGGCCGGCATCAAGATCGTGACGGCGGACACGGGCCTCGACGACACGAGCTTCGTCTCCTCGGCCGTCTCCTCCAACAACGTGGAGGGCGGCGCCGAGGCGGCCCGTACGCTGGCCGAGCTCGTCGGCGAGAAGGGCAAGGTCGTCATCATCGGCGGCACCCCGGGTGTCACCACGGCCGACCAGCGGATCAAGGGCTTCGAGGACGAGATCAAGAAGTACCCGAACATCTCCTTCGTGGGCGTCCAGCCCTCCACCCCGAGCGGCGGCGTCGTCGAGGCCGCCCGCCTCACCGCCGCGTCCCTGTCCAAGGACCCCGACCTGGCGGGCATCTTCTCCATCAGCACCCCGGCCAGCGACGGCGCCAACAACGCCATCAAGGACGCCGGCAAGGTCGGCAAGGTCAAGGTCGTCGGGTTCGACGCGGGCCCCGCGCAGGTCGAACAGCTGAAGAAGGGCACGGTCCAGGCACTGATCGCCCAGAAGGCCGAGGAGATCGGCGCACAGGCGGTACGGGAGGCGGTGAACGCGGTCCAGGGGAAGAAGGTGACGAAGTCGATCGGCACGTCGTTCGTGTCGATCACGGCGGCCAACCTGGGCGACGCGAACGTGAGCAAGTACGTCTACCGGTCTACCTGCTGACGTCTCGTCACGTCACGTCAGATCCGTGTCGTGTTCCGGCGCCAACTGCCGGGTGACTCCGTTCCCGTTGTCGGGGCGGAGTCACTTCGACGCCCTCAGGTTGTCCCAGGTCACCCGCTTCACGATGCCGTCGACGGTCAGTCCCTTGTCCGACTGGAAGTTCTTCATCGCGGTCTCCAGTCCCTCCCCGAACACGCCGTCCACGCCGGTGCCGCCGATGTCGTACCCGCGCAGCATGAGGATGCACTGGACCTGCTTGACGCGCTTCCCGGTGTCGCCGAGGGCCGTGCGGGCCTTGCCCGCGTAGTACGTGCAGTCGGTGGTCCAGGGCGCCGCCGCGGGCTCGGTCGTGGAGGTGACCGGGGAGGGCGTGGGGGTGGGAGTGGTGGCGGTGCCGCCGTCCGTTCCGGGATCGGGGTCGGTGCCGGGGTCGGTGCCCGTGCCCGCGGTCGTGCCCGTCGAGGTGCCGGGGTCCGTGGGGTCGTTCCCGGCGCCGCCGGCACCGTCGTCGTCAGTGCCGTCGGAGACCTGTGAAGGGTCGGCGGGGCCGTCGGCCGTCTCGGTGCCGTTGCCGGACGTGCTCGGGAGCGACTTCCCGTCCGAGGTGCCCGGCTTCGGCAGGGCGTGGCCCGCTTCCGCGTCGGTCTCGGCGGAGGCCGTCGTGCCGGGACCGGGCGGCGCGGCGGTCGCGTCGGTCGCCGGGCGGGCGAGTACGAAGACCAGCGCGGCCAGGGCGCCGAGGGCGAGGCCCGCCGCGGCGGCCGGTACGGGTCTTCTGCGCGCCCAGGCGAGAGCTCCCGTCGGACGCCGCTGCCCCGGGGACGTCTCGTCGGACGCCATGGCCGGGACCGCCGACCCGGCTGCGGGGACGGGCGCCCCGTCCTTCGCCGGCACCGGCAGCGCCGGGTTCGGGCGGTGGCCCTGCGAGCGCAGTTCGGCCGCCCGTGCGACGGGGACGCGGTACAGGACGTCGTACGCCCGCTGCCGCTCCAGCACCCTGCCGAGCAGCGGTTCCGGCCACCTGGAGGCCTCCGCGGACTCGCCGGCACACTCGCGCGCCGCCTGGACCAGCGCCCTCGGCGTCGGCCGCAGCTCGGGTTCCTTGGAGAGGCAGGCGGCCAGCAGTGCGCCGAGCGCCGGGTCGGTTGCCGTGATCTCGCCGATCACCTCGGCGTCGGGCTCCTCGAAGGCGACCCGGTGCATCACGTCGACACCGGTGCCGTCGCCGAAGGGGGCCCGGCCGACCGCCGCGTAGATCAGTGTCCCGGCGAGCGAGAACACGTCGGACGTGGCGTCGCAGTGGCCGGTCCGCAGGTACTCCGGGGACATGTAGGCGGGTGTGCCGACCCGGTTGCCGGTGCCGGTGATCGCGCTCGCGTCGGCGGCCTTGGAGATGCCGAAGTCGATGACGTGGGCGCCCCGGAGCGACAGCAGCACGTTGGACGGCTTCAGGTCCCGGTGCACGATCCCCGTGGCGGCGAGGTCGGCGAGCGCCTGCCCCAGCTCCGCGACCAACCGCCAGACGACGCCCGACTCCAGGGCACCGTCCTCCCGTACGGCTTCCGTGAGGTCGAGCGCGGCGAGGTACTCCGTGGCCATCCACAGCAGTTCGTCCTGGAACCCCGTGCCGCACAGCCTCGGCGCACGCGGCGAACGGACCCGGCCGTGCACCAGCGCCTCCTGCTCGAAGCGGCGCCGGAACGTCGGGTCCTCGGCGTACTCGGGACGGATCACCTTGACCGCGAACAGGCCGGGACCGTCGTCCGACGGGCGCGCCAGATAGACCCGCCCCATGCCACCGCTGCCCAGCAACGCCAACGGGACGTAGGGCCCGATGTGTTCAGGGTCGGCGGGGCGCAGGGGGGCGGCGCCGGCCTGCCGCAGTGCGGCAGCTTCGTCCGTCACAAAACCCCCGAAGTGATGTTCCACGTACGCCAGTTCGCCTCACTGGCAGAACGAGGCTAACGCAGCACACGCGTACGTACAGGGTTTCGATCACTTCCGCAGGGTAGTTGTGAAAATTCGCATGGGCGCCGACGGGAACATCGGAGCGCGACCGCGGGGGTTCCCCGAGTCACGGACGGGCACGACGGGGAGCTGCCTGCGCCTTCGAGGCCCGTACCGAATCGCGCGCACGTTCGATTCTCTGGCGAACCGCCGGCTCGGCTGCCGACTGCGGCTCGTCGTCGTACGAACGCCGGACGACCCCCTCTACGGGTGAGCCGCAGCCACCACCGCCCCCGGAACCGCTTCGACAACCGCTCCGGCAACCTCTCAACCTCTGCCACGGCGGCCGCCACGGCGGCTCTCAGAGCCGCTGGATGATCGTCCCTGTCGCCAGTGCCCCGCCCGCGCACATGGTGATCAGCGCGAACTCCTTGTCCACCCGCTCCAGTTCGTGCAGTGCCGTGGCGATCAGCCGCGCCCCGGTCGCGCCGACCGGGTGCCCGAGGGCGATGGCCCCGCCGTTCACGTTGACCTTGTCCAGGTCCTGCTCGAAGACCTGCGACCAGCTCAACACCACCGAGGCGAAGGCCTCGTTGATCTCGATCAGGTCGATGTCCTTGAGCGTCATGCCCGCCTTGCCGAGCACCGCCCGGGTCGCGTCGATGGGGCCGTCGAGGTGGAAGTGCGGGTCGGAGCCCACCAGCGCCTGGGCCACGATCCGCGCCCTCGGGCGCAGCTTCAGCGCCCGCGCCATCCGCTTCGACGCCCACAGCAGCGCCGCCGAACCGTCGCTGATCTGGGAGGAGTTGCCCGCCGTGTGGACAGCGGTCGGCATGATCGGCTTCAGGGCCGCCAGGGCGTCGGCCGAGGTGTCGCGCAGCCCCTCGTCCCGGTCGACGAGGCGCCACATGCCCTGCCCGGCGCCCTGCTCCTCCTCCGTCGTGGGCACCTGCACGGCGAACGTCTCCCGCTTGAACCGCTCCTCCGCCCAGGCGACCGCCGCCCGCTCCTGCGAGAGAAGCCCCAGCGCGTCCACGTTCTCCCTGGTCAGTCCGCGGTGCCGGGCGATCCGCTCGGCCGCCTCGAACTGGTTGGGCAGGTCCACGTTCCACTCCTCCGGGAACGGTTTCCCGGGGCCGTGCTTGGACGCCGAGCCCAGCGGCACCCGCGACATCGCCTCGACCCCGCAGCTGATGCCGACGTCGATGACGCCCGCCGAGATCATGTTGGCGACCATGTGCGAGGCCTGCTGGGAGGAGCCGCACTGGGCGTTGACAGTGGTCGCCGCGGTCTCGTACGGCAGGCCCATGGTCAGCCAGGCGGTGCGGGCGGGGTTGGCGGACTGTTCGCCGGCCTGGGTGACCGCGCCGCCGACGATCTGTTCGACACAGTCGGCGGGGATGCCGGTGCGGCCCAGGAGCTCGCGGTAGGTCTCGCCCAGCAGGTAGGCGGGGTGCAGGTTGGCGAGCGCGCCGCCGCGCCTGCCGATGGGGGTGCGTACGGCTTCGACGATCACGGGTTCCGCGGCCATGATGGGGAGTTCCTCTCCTCAGGTCACCCGCGCGGCGCGGGCGTCCCGGCCACCCGCCACGCAGAACTAGTACGCGTTCTAGTTCTGCTTGCAGTCTGCTGACGGCCCGTCCGACACCGCAACCCCCTTGCAGCGCCCGATAGCACAAGCTGTGCCCGGAATTGGTGACGTCGCACCCCTTGCCTCTTCTAGAACCCGTTACTACCTTCGCGACACCCACTCATTCCTGATGGACCGTCAGATACTGGTCAGATGACGGGAGTTTCCGATGGCGTCCTGTCCCGCGATGCCCGAAGGGTTCGACTTCACCGACCCCGACCTGCTCCAACACCGCGTACCTCTCCCGGAGTTCGCCGAGCTGCGCGCCACCGAGCCGGTCCACTGGGTGCCCCAGCACCCCGGCATCGCGGGCTTCGCCGACGAGGGCTACTGGGCCGTCACCCGGCACGCGGACGTCAAGTACGTTTCCACGCACCCGGAGTTGTTCTCGTCCACCACGAACACTGCGATCATCCGCTTCAACGAGCGCATCGAGCGCGACGCGATCGACGCCCAGCGGCTGATCCTGCTCAACATGGACCCGCCCGAGCACACCCGCGTCCGCCAGATCGTGCAGCGCGGCTTCACCCCGCGCGCGATCCGCGCCCTGGAGGACAACCTGCGCAGCCGCGCGCTCGCCATCGCCGCGAACGCCGCCGCCCGCAGCGGCCCCTTCGACTTCGTCACCGAGGTCGCCTGCGAACTGCCCCTCCAGGCCATCGCCGAGCTGATCGGGATCCCCCAGGAGGACCGCCTCAGGATCTTCGAGTGGTCCAACCGGATGATCTCGTACGACGATCCGGAGGTCGCGATCACGGAGGAGATCGGCCAGGAGTCGGCCATGGAACTCATCTCGTACGCCATGAACATGTCCGCCGACCGCAAGCAGTGCCCGGCGAAGGACATCGTCACCACGCTGGTGGCGGCGGAGGACGAGGGCAACCTCGCCTCGGACGAGTTCGGCTTCTTCGTGCTGATGCTGGCCGTCGCGGGCAACGAGACGACCCGCAACGCCATCACCCATGGCATGCACGCCTTCCTCACCCACCCGGACCAGTGGGAGCTGTACAAACGCGAACGCCCGGAAACCACCGCCGAGGAGATCGTGCGCTGGGCGACCCCCATCGTCTCCTTCCAGCGAACGGCCACCCAGGACACGGAGCTGGGCGGCCAGAAGATCAAGGAGGGCGACCGCGTCGGCCTGTTCTACTCCTCCGCCAACCGCGACCCCGAGGTCTTCGACTCCCCGGACGTCTTCGACATCACCCGCGACCCCAATCCGCACCTCGGCTTCGGCGGCGGCGGCCCGCACTTCTGCCTCGGCAAGTCCCTGGCCGTCATGGAGATCAACCTGATCTTCAACGCCCTCGCCGACGCCATGCCGGGCCTCACCCTGGTCGGCGACCCGCGACGGCTGCGCTCGGCCTGGGTCAACGGCGTCAAGGAACTCCAGGTGAGCGCGGGCTAGCCGGAGGCGCGCGAGAAGGCCGCGATACTCGGGCCGGCGGCATCCCGGCGTCGCCGGCCCGTCCCGACGTGAGGCAGGGGCGCACCCCTACGCCCCGCCCCTGCCTCCGCCCACCGCCGGTCGTAGACTGCGAGGGCAAACGCAACTACGACGGTGAGGCGTGCCGGTGCGATCCTGGCAACGTTGTCTGGACGCGGCGGGAGTGACCAGCGGCACCGACCGCGCCGCCTATCTGAAGGCCAAGCAGTTCATGCTGAGCCGGGAACCCGCCGGCCATGTGGCGGTGCGGCTGCTGATGCCCGCCCGCCTCCAGCCCCACATCCTCGCCGGATACGCGTTCGCGTCGTTCACCGACGACCTGTGCGACCGGGGCACGGTGGAGGAGCGGACGCGCCGCTACGAGGGCTGGGCCGAGCAGGTGCGCACGGCACTGGACACCGGAACCGCCCGGCATCCCCTGCTGCGGGCCTTCCTGCACACCGCCGAGGCTCGTGAACTGCCGCGCTCCTGGGTGGACTCGTATCTCGTCGGGGCCGAAATCGACCTGGACTTCGGCGGGTTCACGACCGAGGACGACTACCAGGCGTACATCGACAAGCTCACCTGGCCGTTCCTCATGATCACCTCGGGTCTGTCGATGCCGGGCGGCGGCAGCCGGGCCTACGCGGACAGTTGCCGGCTGCTCGCCGACGCCTGCCAGCGCACCGACTTCCTCACCGACCTGGCCGAGGACCTGCGCGACGGACGCCTCTACCTCCCCACCGACCACCTGGAGAAGCACGGCGTCGTACGGGCCGACCTGGAACACGGCCGGGACCTCCCCGGCGTCCGTTCCCTGCTCTCCGCCACGGCGGCGACGGCCCACGCCACGCTCCGCGAGGCCACCCGGATCATCGCCGAACTCCCCTCCGAGCAGCAGACGTTGACCCGCTTCGTCATCCTCCTGCACGACCAGCGGCTGCGCCGCGCGGCCACCATGGGCGCCGCGGTCACCCGCCGCCCCGTCCGCGACAACCCGGCCGTCTGTCTGCGCCTGCTGGCCCGCTCGCACCGCCCGGACCTCGGCCTGTCGGCGCTACGAGCCGGTTCCTAGTCCGGCACACGCTCTGAACTACGCTTCCGCCCAGACACGTTGAAGCCTGCCGGGTCTCTGTCACCGGGTTCGTGGCGGGCACGGTCCAGCCGGACGGTGACGGGGGTGCGCGCACGATGATCGGAACGGTGTTCCGGAGTGAGGACGTGGCGGCGGAGGACCGGTTCGACCACTGGCGGGAGTTGGTCGGCCGGACCCACGCGCCCAGCGACATGAGCAGCGAGTACGCGGCCGACTTCTGGGCGGAGCAGCGGCTGCTGCCGCTGGGGCCGGTGACGGTGTGGCCGGGGTCGTTCCGGCCGATGCGGTTCCGGCGGTCCGCGCGGATGGTGCGGCAGTCGGACCCGGAGTTCTACCACGTCTCGCTGGTGCTCGCCGGCGGACTGGGGGTCGACCAGGCCGGGCGGGCCGACACCCACGGCCCGCAGGACCTGTACGTGATCGACACCTCGCAGCCGTACGACATACGGCCCCCGGCGGACCAGGAGCGTTGCGTGGTGACGGGGGTGGGTGTCGAGTTCCCCAAGGTGCTGGTGCCGGTGTCACCGGACCGGGTCGGGGACCTGCTGGCCAGACGGCTGTCGGCGCAGGAGGGAGTGGGCGCCCTGCTGTCCGGTTTCCTCACCGGCGTGGTCCGGCAGGCCGACTCCCTCCAGCCGTCCGACGCGCCACGTCTGGGCAACGTGGTGCTCGACCTGCTGCTGGCCTGGTTCGCCCAGGAACTCGGCACCGAGTCGGCCCTGCCCCCGGAGAACCGGCATCGCACCCTGACCGCACACGTCCGGGCCTTCATCCGCCGCAACCTCCACGACCCGGACCTCACCCCGCCCGTGATCGCCGCCGCACACCACATCTCCGTCAGCTACCTGCACCGCGTCTTCCAGGAGCAGACACACGGTGAGACCGTCGCCGCCTGGATCCGCGGCCAACGGCTGGAGGGTGCCCGCCGCGACCTGGCGGACCCGGCCCTGCGCTCCACGCCCGTCCATGTCATCGCCACCCGCTGGGGTCTTCGCCGCCCCGCCGAGTTCAGCCGGGCCTTCCGCAGCGCCTACGGCGTACCGCCCACCGAATACCGGCTCAGGGCGGCGGCGTCGCCAGCGCCGCAGGACATCGTGACGGAGTCCGCCGGGGGACGGGTGGTCCGAGTGCCGAGCGGGAAATAGGGTCTGGTCATCGGCTTGAGGCGAGGGAGCGACCGGGGATGCTGGCAGAGGCGATGGTCGCGGCTGCCGCCGCGGCGGGCACGACGGTTGTGCAGAGCGCGAGTTCGGATCTGTGGGCGGCCTTCCGGGACCGGTGCGCCCGGCTCGTCGGCCGTGGGGATCCCGCGCGGGAGAACGACGCGCTGGAACGGCTCGACCGGACCGCCGCCGTGCTGGACGCCGCCGGCGAGGACGAGGCCGGGCAGGTCCGGGACCTGCAGATCGGCCTCTGGCAGGGGCGGTTCGAGGCGCTGCTGGAGAGCCTGGAGCAACCGGAACGCGACCGCTTCGTCGCCGAACTCCGCGCGCTGGCCGAGGAGTCGACGGCTGAGCAGGCCGGCCGGGGCGTGGTGTCCGGCAACACCTTCCACGGCCCCACGGCGGTCCAGGTCGGCGACCACAACCACCAGGACGTCCACTTCGGACCCACCGGATGACCGGCACCGGCCCGGACGGACCGACCGAAACACCCGACAAGCCGGACAGCCCGGGCGAATCAAGCGAGTTGACGGGCAACGTCTTCCACGGCCCCACCGCCCTCCAGGTCGGCACCGGCAACACCATGAACGTCCGGTACGACGTCACCGCGCCCTCCCCCCTCGACGCGACGGCGGACGAACTGGCCGCCACCGTGCGCCGCCAGTGGGAGCGGGAAGCCGGACTCCGCCGCCTCCTCGAACCCGCCCCGCTGCCCGTGCGCTGGCAGGTGAGCGACCGCAGGATGACCGGCCGGGTCAGCGGCGCCACCGCCGAGGGCGCCCGCGCCCGCTTCGCCCCGCTGCCGGGGCTCGTCCCGACGACCCGTGACGGGCTGCGCGGGGGCGGCGGTCCGGTCGAACTGCACGCCGTCTACGGCGGGTTGGCCTCCGGACGGCTCCTCCTGGTCGGCCCGCCCGCGGCCGGCAAGACGGCCGCCGCCGTGCTCCTGCTCCTCGACGCGCTCCGGTACCGCGCGAACACCGCCGCGCCCGGGCTCCGTCGCCTCGTCCCCGTGCCGGTGATGCTGTCGCTGCACGGCTGGGACCCGGCCGCCGAGAGCCCCGCCGACTGGGCGGCGGGCCGGCTGTCCCGCGAGTACACCCTGTTCCGGGGCCGCAACGGCCGCGCCCGCGCGCTCGAACTGCTGGAGTCCGGCCGCGTCGCGCTGTTCCTGGACGCCCTGGACGAGGTCGGCGGCAAGCTGCGTACGGCCATGCTGAGCGCGCTGGAGTCCGCCGACTTCCGCCTCGTGCTCGTGTCCCGCTCGAAGGAAGCCGTTCTCACCTCCCGGCGGGCCCGGCTGAGCGGTGCCGTGGCGCTGGAGATCCTCCCCGTGCGCCCCGCCGACGCCGCCGCCTACCTCCTCGGCCCGTTGCCCGAACCGTCCCCGCCCGCCTGGGAGTTGCTCGCCCGCACGCTCCTGGACACACCCGACAGCGCCGTCGCCCGCGCCCTCGCCGGCCCGCTCGCCGTCGGCCTCCTGCGTGACGTCTACGGCGACGCCGACCCGGTCGACGAACTCCTCGACCCCGTCCGCTTCCCCACCCCGCGTGCCGTGGAGGACCACCTCCTCGACCACGCCGTCACCGCCGCGTACACCGCCCGGCCGGGACGGCCACGCCCCCGGCACTCCCCCGAGGCCGCCGACCGGGCCCTGCGCCATCTGGCCGTCCGCCTCACCGAGCAGGGCACGCGCGACCTGGCCTGGTGGCACATCCCCAGCTGGGCGGACCGCCGGCCCCGGGCGGTCGCCGTCGGAGCCGTCATCGGTCTGCTGTACGGCGTGAGCTGCTTCTTCCTGATCCTGCGACTGTCCGGTCCGGTGTGGGCGGGCGTGCTGGGGCCGGTCTCCGCGATCGGGGCCGGGTTCGCGGCCGGGTGGCTGAACGTCCGCAGCGGCGATCCTCAGCCGTTGCCGAGCGCCGGATGGCGGGACATCTTCAGCCGGTCGGCCGTACGGACCGGCGTCGTCCAGTGGCTGGTGACGGCGGTCGCCGTCTGGCTGCTCTTCGGGCTCGGGCCGCTGATGGACCCCGGCCTGCCCGCCTGGCTCTGCTTCCTCTCCACGATTCCGGCCGGCTTCGGCACGACCCTCGTCTACGGCCGCGGCTACGAACTCGTCGCCGGAACCTTCATCGGCCACGGCTCGGGGCGCTGGTTCGACGGGGTCAGGGAGGAGCACTCCAACCCGCCCGTGGCGGACAGCCGGTCCGTCGGCCCCCGGGACGTCTGGCTGCACCACATCAGGCTGCGGCTCCTGCTCGGCCTCCTGGTCGGCCTCGCGGTCGCCCTGCTCATCGTGCCCGCCGCGACCTGGCAGCACGGTTTCTGGACCGGAGCCCCGCTCGGCCTCGGCGCGGGCCTGTGGGCCGGGCTCGCGGCGGGTCCCGTGACCAACCTGGGAGTCGCCACGGCCATGACCGCCGTACAGCTCTCCGCCGCCGAGGGCACCCCCGTACGCCTGATGTCCTTCCTGGAGGACGCCCGCCGCCGCAACCTGCTGCGGGCGACGGGCCCGGTGTACCAGTTCCGCCATGCCAGGCTCCAGGAACGGCTGGCCCGGCCGCGCGCCCGGTGACACCGGGGCACCTGTGCCCGGTCAGGTGCGGCTCTTCGCCGCCCAGGCGGGCCGCGGCCGGCCGTCGTCGTCCGCCGCTGCCGCCACGGCCGGACGGGCACGCGGGCCCATGAGCACGTACGACAGTCCGAACCCGGCGAGGACCACCGCCGCCCCGCCCACCGCGTCCAGCACCCAGTGGTTGCCGGTCGCGACGATCGCGGAGACGGTGAAGAACGGATGCAGCATCCCCAGCGCCTTCATCCACCACTTCGGGGCGACGATCGCGATGACGAGCCCGCACCACAGGGACCACCCGAAGTGCAGCGAGGGCATCGCCGCGTACTGGTTGGTCAGGGCCGTGAGCGTGCCGTAGTCCGGCTTGGAGAAGTCCTGGACGCCGTGCACGGTGTCGATGATGCCGAGGCCCGGCATCAGACGCGGCGGGGCCAGCGGGTAGAGCCAGAAGCCGACGAGGGCGAGCAGGGTGGCGAAGCCGAGGGAGGCGCGGGCCCAGCGGTAGTCGACCGGGCGGCGCCAGTAGAGGACGCCGAGGACGGTCAGCGGCACGAAGAAGTGGAACGACGTGTAGTAGAAGTCGAAGAAGTCCCGCATCCAGCCGATCTTCACGACCGTGTGGTTGACCCAGTGCTCGATGTCGATGTGCAGGAACTTCTCGATGTCGTGGATCTGGTGGCCGTGCGCCTCGGCGGTGGTCCGGCCGCCCGTGGTCGTCCCGCCGGTCGCGGCCAGCCGGACCTTCTGGTACGCGGCGTACGTGACGCGGATCAGCAGCAGTTCGAGGAGCAGGTTCGGGCGGGTGAGCACCCGGCGCAGGAAGGGGAGGAGCGGGACCCGGCCGAAGCGGGCGGGGACCGGTGCCGCGAAGTCCGTCGGGACCGGTGAGCGGTAGAACTCCGAGGTCCGGGACAGGAACGGTACGACGGTGGCGGCGGCGACCGCGGCGAGCAGCACGATGTTGTCGCGGACCGGGTAGAGGGCGCCCATGTTCGGGATGACCATCTTGGCGGGCAGCGTCATCACGATGATCACGGCGACCGGCCACATGTAGCGGTCGGAGGCGCGCCTGCCGACGCGGCCGACGACGGCGAGGAGCAGCCACAGCAGCTGGTGCTGCCAGGTCGTGGGGGAAACGGCGATGGCCGCACACCCCGTGATGGCGACCGCCAGCAGCAGTTGGCCGTCCTGGGCGTAGCGCACCGCCCGGCGCAGGCCGAGGACGGCGACGGCCGCGCCGAGCACCAGGAACAGGGTGATTTCGAGGGGTCCCTCGACGCCCAGCCGCAGCAGGGCGCCGTGCAGGGACTGGTTGGCGAGGTCGTCGGCGGCGCCGCCGAGCCCCGCCCCGCCCAGGTGGTGGACCCAGTAGGTGTAGGAGTCGTCCGCCATCGCGGCCCAGGCGAGCGCGGTGCAGGCGACGAAGGTGATCCCGGCCGAGACGGCGGCCCGGCGGCGCCCGGTGAACCAGAGCAGCGGCGCGAACAGCAGCACGGTGGGCTGGAGGGCCGCGGCGAGACCGATCAGGGCGCCGGCGGCCCGTTCCTCGCGTGCGACGAAGCAGCCGAGCAGGACCAGCAGGACGGGAATGATGCTGGTCTGGCCGAGGTAGAGGGTGTTGCGCACGGGCAGCGACAGCATCAGCAGGCTGATCGCGACGGGCGCGGCGAGCAGCGAGGTGCGGCGGCTCACGGGTGCGGGCAGGGCGCGGGCGGCGACCACGCCGAGCGCGACGACCAGCAGCAGCGTGCCGAAGGTCCAGCCCCAGCCGAGGGCCTGCTCGGCGGCCCGGGTGAGCGGCTTGAGGACGAGTCCGCCGAAGGGCGTGCCGGTGAACTGCGTCGAGTCGTAGAGCGAGCCGTTCACATGCAGGACGCCGTCGGGACCCACCCAGGTCTCCAGGTCGGTCAGCCGGTCCGCCTTCGGGGTGCCGAGGACGACGGCCACCTGTCTGACCGCGAGGACGGCGACAACGAGCCAGAGCGCCACACGGGCCAGTCTCAGCCGTGCCTGCGCCGTCCCGGCGGCGCCCGCTCCGAAGGCACCTCCTGCTCCACCACCGTGCTCTGCGTTCGCCACGCCGCGCAGGCCTCCCGCCCGATCCGTCTCATACGCACCATGGGCACCATTTGCCCCACGCGTATCATCCTGTACGAATCCCCAGAGGATCGCACCGCCCCTGATGTGAGACGCGAGCAACCCCCGCTTCACCTGAGGGACCCCGGCCATTCGTCCGGCCTTCTGTCCGGTCGACGATAGTCGGCCCGGGGTACGGATCCGTCCCCCGGTCGCGACGCGGACCGCGCGGAGGCGGGAAACCGGCCGCTTTCGCGCCGGATCGGACAAGGTGCTCCCGAACACGGCCTTGGCCCGTCAGGGCCCGGGGTAGCGTCGCCGGGATGCGGATCCTCCATCTCTCCGACACCCACATCAATCACGCCGGCGCACCCAACCGCCACGGCGTCGACACCACCGGGTCACTGCGCGGGATGCTCGGCGCCGTCCGGCATCTCAGGGGCCTCGGGGCCGTCGTCGTCAGCGGTGACCTCGCGGACAGCGGGGCGCCCGAGGAGTACGCGGTCGTACGGGACCTCGTGGGCGCGTTCGCCCGGGAGCGGGGCATCCCGGTGTTCTGCACCACCGGCAACCACGACGAGCGCGGCGCCTTCGCGAAGGCCCTCGGCAGCGGGCACCTGGACCCGGCGGGCGGCGACCGCGCCGACTCCCGGCTCACGTCCGCCGAAGGCGAGCTGGCGGCGTCGAGCGTGGTCGACGGGCATCGGATCGTCACGCTCGACTCGCTCGTGCCGGGCAAGGTGTACGGCTACCTCGGCGCCGCCCAGCTGGACTGGCTGCGCGAGCTGTTGCGCACCCCGGCACCGCACGGCACGACGGTCGTCCTGCACCACCCGCCGGTCACCCTCGACAACGCGCTCCAGCGGGCGCTGGGGCTGGGCAACCCGGCGGACCTGGCCGACACGGTCCGCGGCAGCGACGTACGGCTGATCCTGTGCGGCCACTTCCACCTCCAGATCATGGGGTTCCTGGAGTCGGTGCCGGTGTGGGTGACGCCGGGGGTGTTCAACCGGATCGACCTGACCGGCCCGGCGGGCACGGAACGGGCGGTGCGCGGGGCCTCGGCGACACTCGTCGACCTGGGCTCGCCGCACGGTCCGCTCTTCCACACACTGCACGCCCGCGATCCCCGGGCCGGCGAGACGGTCTACGACATCGACGAGGCACGGATCACGGACGTCATCGCCCGGGAGGGCTACAAATAACCACGGCAGACCCCCGCACCCCGACACCCGAACACCCGAACACCCAGGTCACGAACGGAAGGTACGGCCCCCATGAGCGAGTCCCAGCGCTGGGAAGACGTCGACGACTACTTCACCACCCTCCTGGCTCCGGCCGACGAGGCCCTGGAGGCGGCGCTGCGCGACAGCGACGCGGAGGGGCTGCCGCGCATCAACGTCGCCCCGAACCAGGGCAAGCTGCTCCAGCTCCTCGCCCAGATCCAGGGCGCCCGCCGCATCCTGGAGATCGGCACGCTCGGCGGCTACAGCACGATCTGGCTGGGCCGCGCGCTCCCGGCCGACGGCCGGCTGATCACCCTGGAGTACGACGCGAAGCACG
Source organism: Streptomyces sp. NBC_01451 (assembly GCF_036227485.1). NCBI lineage: Bacteria > Bacillati > Actinomycetota > Actinomycetes > Kitasatosporales > Streptomycetaceae > Streptomyces > Streptomyces sp. NBC_01451. The sequence continues at coordinate 6,973,881 of NZ_CP109479.1, read as the reverse complement.
CCGACGTCGCCCGCCGCAACCTCGCCCGGGCCGGCCTCGACGGCATCACCGAGGTACGGACCGGCCCCGCCCTGGAGACGCTGCCCAAGCTGGCCGACGAGAACCCCGAGCCCTTCGACCTGGTCTTCGTCGACGCCGACAAGGCCAACAACCCGCACTACGTGGAGTGGGCCCTGCGGCTGACCACCACGGGCAGCCTGATCATCGTCGACAACGTGGTGCGCGGGGGCGCGGTGACCGACGCGGACTCCACCGACCCGAGCATCCTGGGCACCCGCGCCGCCCTCCGGCTCATCGCCGAGCATCCGCGGCTGAACGGCACGGCGGTGCAGACGGTGGGCAGCAAGGGGTACGACGGCTTCGCGCTGGCGAGGGTCGTGGCGTAGCGCCGGGAGCCCCGGCCGCCGGACCCCTGGCGGGCCTCAACCCTCGTGGTAGAAGCCCACGTTGACGCTGCGTGGCCCGGTGCGGTCCTGGATGATGATCTCGCCGGAACCGCCCCGGGGCAGCGGCACGCTCCCTCCGTACGGCACGGTCTGGGCGTACTCGCCGACCACCAGCCGGACCTCGGAGGACGGGTCGGGCTGGGAGCCCTGCAACCAGGAGAGGTGCCAGGTGCTGTCGGGGCCGCACAGGAACTCCAGGTGGACCCGTGAGACGAACAGCCAGTCGTCGGGGGTCACGAGACGGCACACCGCCTTGTCCCGGCCCACCCGCATGATGGCCCCCGGTTCGCTGGGCGCCTCGGCCATGAGCATGCCGGCCGTGGCGCCGGCGTCCGTCCCGGAGACGGTGGCCATGGTGAGTTCGAGCACGTGCGCTCCTTCTGAACGGTCACCGAGGGTGACCCGACCGGTCCTCGCGGAACAGTCGTTGCTGAACAGTCCCTGTACGGCAGCCATGTTGCCGTACGACGCCGCATGATAAATCGCCCCATCGTCGGGCAGGGCGAGGTCCGGCACAATGGACACATGACCGAACGCAAGCCGCCCGGGGTGAGTTTCGAGTCCTGGGTCGACCGGCAGATCCGCGAGGCGGAGGCGCGCGGGGAGTTCGCCGCGCTTCCCGGCGCGGGCAAGCCGTTGCCCGACGGTACCGACACGTCGTACGACGAACTGTGGTGGGTCAAGCAGAAGATGGCCCGCGAGGGGCTGTCGTTCCTGCCGCCGACGCTGGCCCTGCGCAAGGAGGCGGAGGACGCGCTGGCGGCGGCGCGCAGGGCCCCCTCCGAGGGGGCGGTCCGCCGGATCGTGACGGAGATCAACGTCAAGATCCGCGACATGATGTTCAGGCCGCCGCCCGGCCCCCCGCTGGGTCTCAAGCCGTACGACGTCGACGAGGTCGTACGGGAGTGGCGGGAGGCGCGGGCGGACCGGGCGGAGTAGACGGGCGGTGCGTGCGCAGGCCTCGGCGGTGTGCCGGGGCCTCAGCTGCGCAGCAGTCGTTCCGCCAGTTCGCGGTAGTCCCGCATGGCGAGACGGAGCCGCTCGGTTTCGCCGCCGGTGTCGTTGGCGCCGGTGGACTGCAGGGTCGCGCGCACGGTACGGCGGCTGCGCGCCACCGCCTCCGTGAACCGCTCGGTGACCTCCTCCAGTACGCGGTCGGCCTCCTCGACGGACTCCTGGGGGCCGTCCACGAACCCGGTGACGGCATGCTGGAGCCGCAGCGTGAGCTTGTCCCGCTCGTCCTGCGCGAGCAGCGCGACCCCGTGGGACGACTGCCCCTCGGGGGCGCGGGTGGGAGCGGGTGCGGAGCCGGGCGGCCGTACGGCGGCGCCGTCGACCGGATTCCTGCTGTCCTGCCGCTCGGTGGCCGGCCGTTCACCGGCCGACTTCCTGACGTCGGACCTGTCGGTGGCCGACCGGTCGCCGGCCTGCCTGTCACCGGTCAGCCCCTCGCGGCCCGCCCTCTCGCCGGTCAGCCTTCCGCCGTTCGCCTTCTCGGCCGCGGACCTCTCACCGGTCGGCCTCTCGCCGGTCGCACTCGTGGTGCCCGGCCTCTCGGTGGCCGACCGTTCGCCGACCGGCCTCTCGCCGGTCGCACTCTCGGTGCCCGGCCTGTCGGCGCCCGGCCTGTCGCCGGTCGCCTTCTCCCCTGCCGCCCGCGCGGCGGCCGACCTCTCCGCGGCCGACTTCTCCGCAGCAGACTTCTCCGGGTCCAGCCTGTCGGTGTCCGGCTTCGTCGTGTCCCGGTTGCCGTTGTCCGTCATGTGCGTCAACTTCCCTTCAGTTGAAGCTTGTTGAGTCGTGACTTCGACTTCGGCCGGTGCTGCTCCGCTTCGCCGACCAGGTCGTCGAAGAAGGCGCGGGCCTCGATCATCGCCGTGCGCATCTCCTCGGTGTCGGCCCGTTCCTCGTGGGCCGCGCTGTGCACGCGCCGGTAGCCGTGCACGTGCTCGGCGTGGTGCACCGAGAGAGCGGCGAACTGCTCCTCGTACTCGCCGCCGGCGGGGAAGCCACGGGCGCCGGCCAGCTCGCTGAGGAGCAGGTCCGCGTCGGCGACCGCCTGGTGCGGCGACTCGACGAACTGTTCCTGGGCGGCGGCCCAACGGGCCGTGAACCGTTCGCGCTCGGCGGGCTCCAACGGCTTTTCCCGCAGGTCACCGTGGCGTTGGACGCGCTCGGCGAGTTCGTGGTCGGCTGCCTTGGTGTCCCCGTCGTGACGGGAGACGACCCGGTCGTACTCGGGTCCGAAGTGCCGTTTCAGGTTGCGTGGGCCGTGGGTGCCGGCGGCCCGCCGGTTCAGGGCGACCGCGCCTATGACGACGGCCGCGACAATGAGCACGATCAGAACGATGAGCACTCCTGTGGACATGAATGCCTTCCGGATTTCTCGACCGACTTGTCGACCGACCCGACCGACGGTCCGAACAGGGCGGTCACAGTCCCGAGTTGCCCCGATGCCGCTCCCCAAACAGGCTGGTGCGGGACTCGCAGGTCACGCATGTCCGGTTGCGCACCCGCCGGGCCGGTTCCCGAGAATGGCGGTCATGACCTGGACCATCGCCCCGGAGCCCTTCGACTCCCCTGTCGCCGCCGCCCTCTGGCGGGCGTACTACACGGAGGTCAGTGACCGCTGGTACCTCCTGCACCAGGGCCGGCGCACGGAGCCCGGCGAGCTGGAGCGCGGGGTCGCGGCCGGTCCGGGTGCCGAACTGGCCCCGCCGGGAGGGCAGTTGCTCGTCGCCCGGTACGACGGTGAACCGGCCGGCAGCGCGGGCGTACGGCTCCTCGACGCCACGACCGGTGAGCTGACCCGGGTCTTCGTGCACGAGGGGATGCGGGGCCGGGGCGGCGCCGCGCTCCTCGTGGCCGCCGCGGAGGACGCCGCACGGGCCCTCGGTGCCCGGCACCTGGTCCTCGACACTCGCTCCGACCTGGTCGAGGCACGCGCCCTGTACACGCGCCTGGGCTACTCGGAGACCGCACCCCACAACGACGACACCTACGCCGAGCACTGGTTCCGCAAGAGCCTGGACGACGACCAGGAGAGGCACGGCCAGAAAGGGGGCGATCAGGAGAAGTCTGAACGCGTCAACTGAGCCTGTCCGCCGAGCCGTTGTGCGGCTGTTCCGCGTCCGAGCCGCACAGCTCCTCGTTCAGCAGCTTCACCAGCTGGACCAGGTCGGTGGGCCGGTCCGGGCCCCACCAGTCGCCCAGCAGCTCGGCCAGGGACTCCTCGCGGGCCCGCGCCAGCCGTTCCGCGGCCTCGCGGCCCTCGCCGGTGAGGATCATGTCGAGGCCCTCGCGTACGACGAGCCGGCGTTCCTCCACCTGCCGGGCGGCCTTGATGATCACGGCCGGCGGTACGAGGCTGCGTTCGGCCAGCACCGCGGGCTCCGCCCAGCCGTACCGCCGGATGCGCAGCAGCAGCCAGCTCGCCGCCGGGTACAGGTCGAGGCCGGCCCGTGCGGTGATCGTCCGGTAGATCTCGCGGCGCCCCTCCCGGGTGCCGAGCACGGACAGCGCACGGCACACCTCGTCGTACGACGACCGCTGGACCGGGTTGCTGGCCAGGGTCTCCGTGACGTCGGGCGCGGTCACCGAGCCGCGCAGCCGGTCCTCGCGCAGGAACCAGGCGAGGACGAAGCCGAGAAGGGCGACCGGGGCGGCGTACAGGAAGACGTCGGTGATGGCGGACGCGTAGGCGTGCAGCGCGGGCGGGCGCAGGGCCTCGGGGAGGGCGGCGATGCCGCGCGGGTCGGACTCCAGCGCGTCCGCCGAGACCCCGGCGGGCAGTCGTACTCCCCGGAAGGCGTCCGTGAGCTTGTCGCCGAGGCGGCCGGCGAAGACCGTACCGAAGACGGCCACGCCGAAGGAGGCGCCGATGGAGCGGAAGAAGGTGGCGCCGGAGGTGGCGACGCCCAGATCCTCGTACGAGACCGCGTTCTGCACGATCAGCACCAGGACCTGCATGACCAGGCCGAGGCCCAGGCCGAAGACGAGGAAGCAGGCGCTCATCCCGCCGGTGGAGCTGTGCTCGTCCAGCCGGTGGAGCAGGAGGAGGCCGAGGGCGGTGACGCCGGTGCCCGCGATGGGGAACACCTTCCAGCGGCCGGTGCGGCTGACGATCTGGCCCGACACCGTGGAGGCGAGGAGCAGGCCGAACACCATCGGCAGCATGTGGACGCCGGACATGGTCGGGGAGACGCCCTGGACGACCTGGAGGAACGTCGGCAGATAGGTCATCGCGCCGAACATGGCGAAGCCGACGATGAAGCTGATGACGGCGGTGAGGGTGAAGGTGCGCAGCCGGAACAGCTTGAGCGGGAGGACGGGTTCGGCCGCCCGTCGCTCGACGTGGACGAAGGCGACGGCCAGCACGACACCGAGCACGGCGAGGCCCACGATCCGCGCCGAGCCCCAGCCCCAGGACGAGCCGAGGGAGGTGACGAGGATCAGACAGGTGGCGACGGAGGCGATGAGGAGGGTGCCCAGGTAGTCGATGACGTGCCGTGCGGACCGGCGCGGGATGCGCAGGACGGTCGCGATCACGGCGAGTGCGACGGCGCCGACGGGGAGGTTGACGTAGAACACCCAGCGCCAGCTGAGGTGTTCGGTGAAGAGCCCGCCGAGCAGTGGCCCGAGCACGCTGGTCGCGCCGAAGACGGCACCGAACAGGCCCTGGTAGCGGCCTCGTTCACGCGGCGGGACCAGATCTCCCACGATCGCCATCGACAGCACCATCAGCCCGCCGCCGCCGAGCCCCTGCAACGCCCGGAATCCGATCAGCTGGGGCATGTTCTGCGCCATACCGCACAGCGCGGAGCCGATCAGGAAGATCACGATCGCGGCCTGGAACAGCCGCTTGCGGCCGTACTGGTCGCCGAGCTTGCCCCACAGGGGGGTCGCTGCGGTCGACGCCAGCAGATAGGCGGTGACCACCCACGACAGGTGATCCATTCCGCCGAGATCGCTGACGATGGTCGGCAGCGCGGTCGACACGATGGTCTGGTCGAGGGCGGCGAGCAGCATGCCGAGCAGCAGCGCGCCGATGGAGACGAGAACGTTCCCGGGTACGTGTCCGGGCCCCGGAGCCGCCGATCGCCCGGCCGCGGCATCCCCCGTCCTGCCGTGCGCTTCCCCGGCCATGAAGTCCTCCTGTGACTCTTGCGACACCCCCATCGTGGTCGGTGTGACCGGTTATGGCCTGTCGAGTCCTCACGAGATTCGAGGGAATCCCGGATTCCGGGGGCGTCCGGGAGAAGGTGTGAAGAGGCTTTGGATAATCTCTGAGATTCGTACGGGGGTTCGTACGTGGAAGGAACCGACGCGCAGTGAACGATCCGAAGGGACACGTGTGTCCGGAGTGCGGCGCGCCCCGGGGAGCCGACAACACGCCCTCCTGCGCCTGCGCCGAACGCGCCGCCGACGCCCACCTCGAAGCACGCTCGGCGGAGGCAGCGGCGGCGGAGGACTTCGACCCTCTGCGCATACGCCCGTACGTGGAACTGACACCGGAAACACCCGCGTCGTCCGGGCATCCGTCCCCCGACCAGGGGGCTCTTGACCAGGCAGCCCTCGGCCAGGCGGCCTTCGACCAGGGCGCCCCTGAGCAGGGGCCCCCTGAGCAGGCGGCCGAGGCCACGATGCCGATGCCGGCGGTCCAGGAGACCGGCTGGGGGGCCGACGAGGCCGCGACCACCGCGATCCCGGCCCTGCCCCGGTCCACCGACGACCCCGCCCGCGCCACCCACCCCGGATACTCCGCCGAGGACGAGCAGCCGAGCGTTTCGGGCCGACGGCCCCGGGTCCTTCTCCTCGGCGCCGCCGGAGCAGTCGTCGTCGTACTGGCGGCGGGCGGACTCGCGGGCGGGATGTTCACGTACGACAAACCGGACCGGAACAACACGGCCGCCCAGGACGTCCGGGAGAGCGTGCCCGCGGCGACGACCAGCGCGGCGTCCCCGACCCCGTCCGACAGTCCTACGCCCTCCGCGTCGGCGTCACCCAGTCCCACCCCGTCCCGCAGCGCGAGCGCGACCCCCTCGCCCACACCGACGGCCCCCTCCTCGGCCCCGTCCCGGTCGGCCACCCCGACCCAGGCACCGACGACCGCCCAGGCAACGGGCACGATCACACCGGCCCCCGGCGGCGACGACAAGGACACCGCCCCGGTGCTGCGGCCCGGCGACCGGGGCGACGAGGTCCTCGAACTCCAGCTGCGGTTACGCCAGTTGGCCATCTACCTGAACGACACCGACGGCGTCTACGACGACAACGTCGAGACCTCGGTGACCACCTACCAGACAACACGCGGCATCGACGCGGCCGAACCGGGCGTGTACGACCGCACTACGCGCGAACGGCTGGAGTCGGAAACGACAGAGCCCTAGGACTGCGCGGGCTCGGTGAAGGGTTGCGCAGGCTCGGCGGGGCATCCGGCACCGGTATCGGTGTGGACGCGGCGGGGGCCGCGCCCCCCAGAGCCTCGCATCGGCCCTCAAGGGGCCTCGCCCTCAGGCGCCGGACGGGCCGAGTGGCCCGGTCCGGCCCCGAAACCCAGCCGCAGCTCCCCGTCCCCCACATGCTCGACCCGCACGCCCGCCAGGTCCGGCACCACCACGTCCGGCCGGTGCCAGTGGGCCCGCGGCCCAACGCCCACCACGCGCATCCCCGCCGCGCGTCCCGCCGAGATCCCGGCCCCGGAGTCCTCGAAGACGACGCAGTCGGCGGGGTCGATCCCCAGCTCGGCCGCACCCTTGAGGAACCCCTCGGGATCCGGCTTGCTCGCGCCGACGGACTCCGCGGTGACGCGCACATCGGGCAGTTCCAGCCCCGCCGCACCCATCCGCGCGGTCGACAGCGCGACGTCGGCAGAGGTCACCAGCGCGTGCGGAAGCCCCCGCAGGGACGCCAGGAACTCGAAGGCGCCCGGTATCGCGACGACACCGTCCAGGTCAGCGGTCTCCTCCGCGAGCAGCCGTGCGTTGTCGGCGTGGTTCTGCTCCATCGGCCGTCCGGGCAGGAGTACGGCCATGGAGGCGTACCCCTGGCGTCCGTGCACCACCTTCATGACCTCGTCACCGTCCAGCCCGTGCCGGTCGGCCCAGCGCCGCCAGACGCGCTCGACGACGGCATCCGAGTTGACGAGGGTTCCGTCCATGTCGAGAAGGAGGGCACGGGCGGTGAACACGGGGGTGGCCGTCATCGGCAGGCTCCAAGGAACAGGTACGGGACCAAGGCGGCCCCGCCCGCCGGTCAGGGAAAACGGGCGGGAGCCACTTTGTTCCTACACGGTACAAAAGAAACCGTGCCTCCCGCTACCGCCCTGGCCGATCGTTCACCGACCGGACACCTCCAGGGACACCCCGGCTCCGGTGGCCAGACCTACCCGGCCACCGCCTCCCAGAGGCTCCACACCCCGAGCGCCAGCATCAGTACCGCCGCGATCCTGGTGATCAGCGCCAGCGGCACCCGCTTCATCAGCGCCCGGCCGCCCACGATCCCGAGCCCGGCCACCGCCCACAGCGCGAGCACCGCACCGAGGCCGACGGAGAGCGGATCGTCGTAGCGGGCGGCGAGGTTGGCCGTCATGATCTGCGTGAGATCGCCGAACTCGGCGACGAGGATGAGCATGAAGCCCGCGCCCGCGACCTTCCAGAAGGACTGGTCCTCGGGACGCCGGACCTCCGCCTCGCCCTCACCCTTCCTCATCAGCAGCACGGCGCCGCCCCCGAGGAACAGCACGCCGGTCAGCGCGTGCACGATCTGCTGCGGCAGGAGTGTGAGGACGCTGCCCGCCGCGACCGCGAGCGCGACATGCAGCGCGAACGCGGCGGCGACCCCGGCGAAGACGTACGAGGCGCGGTAGCGCGTGCCGAGGACGAGCCCGGCGAGGGCGGTCTTGTCCGGGAGTTCGGCAAGGAAGACGACGCCGAAGACGACCGCCGTCACGGTGAAGCTGATCAAGATTCCTCAATCGGTCGGGGCTGCCCCACCGAGAGTGTTACCGCGAAACGACACCTCGGCACGGCAGCGCACAGTCAGTGCACTACTGGCCGAAGGTCTCGCTGGCGGATCACACGCGATCCGCCTCCGGGCGCCGGCTCAGACGAGCTGAGCAGTATGTCGACGGTCCGGCGAAGAGCTACTCCCCTTCTGCACCAACCACGATAACCGACCCCGAAGGGTTGTTATGTCATGCCCACGTCACTAACTTCTTACCGATCGCACATCTCACGGCAATCAAGCGACGCGACGATTCACTCGCTCGCGCTCAACACCCCCATCCCCCGAGGGAGTTCGCATGCCGAAGTTCTACGCGCGTCGACGGCTCAGCATACTCGCGGCGCTCACCGGACTCATAGCCTCGGTCGGCCTTTTCAACGGTCCGACCGCCTCCGCCGCCCTCCCCACCCCGGTCAGCGCCGCCACCGCCCGCACCTACCTCGCCTCGCTCACCGTGGCGACCGAGGACCGCACCGGCTACGACCGCGACCTGTTCCCGCACTGGATCACCATCTCCGGCACCTGCAACACCCGTGAGACGGTCCTGAAGCGGGACGGCACGAACGTCGTCACCAGCTCCGCCTGCGCCGCCACCAGCGGCAGCTGGTACTCCGTCTACGACGGCGCCACCTGGACCGCCGCCTCCGACCTCGACATCGACCACCTCGTCCCGCTCGCCGAGGCCTGGGACTCGGGCGCCAGCGGCTGGACCACCGCCCAGCGCCAGGCGTTCGCCAACGACCTCACCCGGCCCCAGCTCATCGCCGTCACGGACAACGTGAACCAGGCGAAGAGCGACCAGGACCCGGCCGAGTGGATGCCCCCGGTCGCCTCGTACGCCTGCACGTACGTCCGCGCCTGGGTCCAGGTGAAGTACTACTACGACCTCTCGGTCGACTCCGCCGAGAAGACCAAGCTGAGCTCGGTCCTCAGCGGCTGCTGACCGACTGCACCATGCATGGAACCTCCCCGCCGTCCGCCGTCGTTCCGTACCGTACGGGGCGACGTCGGATGGCGGGCCGGAGCGGCCCGCCCGACCATGGAAATGGAAAGGGCCGGGAGATCACGTGGCGAAACTTCGCCTGGGACCGCTGCTGAGGTACGCCGACAGTTCGTCCGCGACCGTCTGGGTCGAGGCGAGCCGCCCCTGCCTCGCCGAGGCGCGCTGCGCGGACGGCGTCGGCGGTGAGACCCGCACCTTCCAGGTCGCGGGCCACCACTACGCGCTGATTCCGGTGACCGGCCTCACCCCGGGCACGACGACTCCGTACGAAGTACTGCTGGACGGCGTCCGCGTGTGGCCGCTGCCCGACTCGCCCTTCCCGCCCTCCGTCATCCGCACCCCCGAGGAGGAAGCGGGCGAAGGAGGGAGCGACGCGTTCCGGGTCGCCTTCGGGTCCTGCCGCTGGGCGGCACCGGCCGCCGGTGACAAGGACCCGGTGGGCGCGGACGCCCTGGACACCCTGGCGGCGCGTATCGCGGCCGACCCCACGGCCGAACGCCCGGACGTCCTGCTCCTGTTGGGCGACCAGGTGTACGCCGACGAGGTGTCCGACGCGACCCGCGACTGGCTGGCCGCCCGCCGCGACCTGTCCGAACCGCCGGGCGCCGAGGTCGCGGACTACGAGGAGTACACACACCTCTACTACGAGTCCTGGCTCGACCCCGAGGTCCGCTGGCTCCTCTCCACCGTCCCCAGCTGCATGATCTTCGACGACCACGACGTCATCGACGACTGGAACACCAGCGCCGCCTGGCTGGCCGACATGCGGGAGACCCCCTGGTGGCGCGAGCGGCTGCTGAGCGGCCTGATGTCGTACTGGGTGCACCAGCACCTGGGCAACCTCGCCCCGTCCGAGCTCGCCACCGACCCGCTGTACGCGGCCGTACGCGAGAGTGCCGACGGCACGGACGCCGTGCGCGCCTTCGCCTCCCGGGCGGACGCCGACCCCGCCTCGGTCCGCTGGAGCTACCGGCGCGACTTCGGCCGTGTACGTCTGCTGATGGTGGACAGCAGGGCGGCCCGGGTCCTCGACGAGGACGAGCGCGCGATGCTGGACCCGGGCGAGGAGGCCTGGGTGCGGGAACAGGCGCTGGCCGATCCCGGCAGTTACGACCACCTCCTCATCGGCACCTCGCTCCCCTGGCTGCTGCCGCACCTCGTGCACGGCGCCGAGGCGTGGGACGAGGCCCTGTGCCGGGGCGAACGGGGCGCGCGCTGGGCCCGGTTCGGGGAGAAGCTGCGCCGCGGGGCCGACCTCGAACACTGGGCGGCCTTCAGCACCTCGTTCACCGCCCTGGCCGATCTGATCGCGGAGGCCGGCTCGGGCCCCGGGGCCCCGGCGACGGTGCTGGTCCTGTCGGGAGACGTCCACCACGCGTACGCGGCCGAGGCCACCTGGCCCGAAGCGGCCCGCCCGGACGCCCGCGTTCTCCAGCTGACCTGCTCCCCGGTCCACAACGCCATCCCCCGCTACATCAAGGTCGGCTTCCGCCTGGGCTGGAGCGGCCTGGGCCGCGCCCTGGGCCGCCGCCTCGCCCGGCACGGCCGGGTCCCGCGCCCACCGGTCGTCTGGCGCAAGACGGACGGCCCCTGGTTCGGCAACATGCTGATGACCCTGACCCTGCACGGCCGTTCGGCCCGGCTGCGACTGGAGCGGACGCGGGGGCAGAAGAACAGCGCCCGGCTGGAGACGGTCATGGAGTCGAAGCTGAGCGGGTGAGGCATCCCACACCGGCGGCGAGCCCCGTCCCCGGTGCTCGGTTCGTGTGGCCGCCGACGGCATGATGAGGCGGACCGTCTGCTTCCGGTTGACGGTCAGCTGCCAACGCGCCCCACACGCCCGGGAGTTCCCCCACCATGTCGCCAACGCCCGTCGAGCCGCCGAGGGCCGCCTCGGAGACAACCCCGGAGACCGCCTCAAGGACCACGTCCGGCTCCCTCTCCGGGTCCGTCGCCCTGGTCGGTGCCGGGCCGCGCGGCACCAGCGTGCTGGAACGCCTCTGCGCCTCCGCTGCCGAACTCCTGCCGCCCGGCGCCCGGTTGACCGTCCACGTCGTCGACCCGGCGGCGCCGGGCGCCGGCCAGGTCTGGCGCACCTCGCAGTCGCCCCGGCTGCTGATGAACACCGTGGCCTCCCAGGTGACCCTCTTCACCGACGACAGCGTGGACTGCTCCGGCCCGGTCCGGCCGGGCCCCAGCCTGTACGAGTGGGCCCACAACTCGCCGGACACAGAGGGCGAGTTGAGGCCGGACGACTATCCGACCCGCGCCCACTACGGGCGTTACCTGGAGTGGGTGTTCGCGAAGGTCGTGCGCGAGGCGCCGCCCGCCGTACGCGTCCGGACGCACCGGGCACGCGCGACCCGCCTCGAAGACGCCCCCGACGGCAGCCAGACCCTCACCCTCTCGGACGGCCGCACCCTGTCCGGCCTGTCCGCCGTCGTCCTCGCCCAGGGCCATCTCCCCCTCGTCCCGGACGACGAGCAGCGACGCCTCGCCTCGTACGCCGGCCACCGCGGTCTGTGCCACATCCCGCCCGCCAACCCGGCCGACGTCGACCTCTCCCCGCTCGCCCCCGGCGAACCGGTCCTGCTGCGCGGCCTCGGCCTCAACTTCTTCGACCATCTGACCCTCCTGACCACGGGCCGCGGCGGCCGTTTCGTCCGCGACGCGCCCAACTCCGGTGCGGGCGGCCTGCGTTATCTGCCCTCCGGGCGCGAGCCGCGGCTCTACGCGGGTTCGCGGCGCGGCATCCCGTACCAGGCGCGCGGCGACAACGCGAAGGGCCCGTACGGCCGGCACACCCCGCTCGTCCTCACCGACGAGGTGATCGCCCGCTTCCGCAAACGCGCCGACTCCGGCGAGGCGCCCGACTTCCGCACGGAGATATGGCCGCTGGTGGCGAAGGAGGTCGAGACGGTCTACTACGAAACCCTCCTACGGACACGGGAGTTGACGGACCGCCCCCTCGGCGCCTTCCGGGACCGCTTCCTCGCCGCCCCGCACCGCGATCCCCAAGAAGCGGCCGTACTCGACGAGTTCGGCGTGCCGGAGGTCGACCGCTGGTCCTGGGACCGGATGTCACGGCCGTACACCGGACAGGTCTTCCCCGACGCCGCCGCCTGGCGGAGCTGGCTGCTCACCCACCTCCAGGAGGACGCCGCCCAGGCCGCGCTGGGCAACGTCGACGGGCCCGTGAAGGCGGCTCAGGACGTACTGCGCGACCTGCGCAACGAGTTGCGGCTGATCGTCGACCACGGCGGGCTGCCGGGCGGCTCGCGCCGGGACCACCTGGACCGCTGGTACACCCCGCTGAACGCCTTCCTGTCCATCGGGCCGCCCCGGCGTCGCGTCGAGGAGCTGGCGGCGCTGGTGACGGCCGGCGTGGTGGAGATGGTCGGGCCCCGGCTCGAAGTACGGGCCGAGGACGGGGCCTGGGTCGCGCGCTCCCCCGATGTGCCGGGCTCCGCCGTACGCGTGACGTCGCTCATAGAGGCACGTCTGCCGGAGCCCGACCTCCGCCGCACGGCCGACCCGCTCCTCGCCCGACTGCTGAGGACGGGCGAGGCGAGGCCCCACGTGAGCGACGGTTACGAAACCGGCGGACTGGACGTGACACCACGCCCGTATTTGCTGATGGACCGTCAAGGCAGGCCGCACGCGAGAAGGCTGGCGTTCGGTGTGCCCACGGAGGGCGTGCACTGGGTGACGGCGGCCGGGGCTCGCCCTGGCGTGGATTCGGTCACGCTTTCGGACGCGGATGCGGTCGCACGGGCGGTGCTGCGACTGGCCCCGACAGCCTCTCCACGTGCGGGAACCGGTGAATCGGCACGGCAGATGGAAGCCCACCCGCAAGCAAAGCCGTGGCCAAATGTTGAACTTGCAAGCGTTGATCGGGCGCCCCTACGGTGGACTACCCGCTCGGTTCCGCCCCCCGGACCGATCCGTCCGCAGTTCTGAATTCCTGGAGTACTTGGGTTCCTGAGTTCTGAGGTTCTGAATTTCCACAGCTCTGAGGAGTTTTCGGACGGAACGATCCCGACCGAAGGAGACATCCCCACATGTCCGCTCGCCTCAACAACGCTCAGCCCTACGCCATCGGCCTCTTCCGGATCGTGGTCGGCCTGCTCTTCGCCTGCCACGGCGCCCGTTCGCTCTTCGGCGTCCTCGGCGGCGAGGAGACCGTCGCGGCCGGCACCTGGCCCGGCTGGTACGCGGCCGTGATCGAGCTGGTCGGCGGCACCCTGGTCCTGCTGGGCCTCGGCACCCGCGCCGCCTCGTTCATCGCCTCGGGCGCGATGGCGTACGCGTACTTCGACGTCCACCAGCCGAGCGCCCTCATGCCGATCCAGAACCAGGGCGAACTGGCCGCCGCCTTCTGCTGGGCGTTCTTCCTGCTCGTCTTCACCGGCTCCGGCGCCTTCGGCCTCGACCGGTTCCTCGCGAAGCGCTCGTCGGGCGCGACGAAGCCGTCGCGGGACAAGTCCCCGGTAGCGGCCTGATCCAGCTGATCCACCGCTCGTTCGTACGCCGGTGCCCATCCCCGCATCCCGGGGATGGGCACCGGCGTACGTCAGGGTGAACATCCTGTGCCGAACACATGCGCCCCCCGTGGATCTCCTGCCGGACCCGCCGCGTACGCTGTATGGCTGTCACAGGCCGCCCGCCGCTCCCCCGCGAGGTAGCGGCAACGGATCGGTCCGACGGGGGAGTTTCGGGGAGTCTGCGGTGCTTGAGAGTGTGGGGTCCTTGACCGGGACCCCGTGGATCTACGCCCTGGTGGGTGTGTCCGTCCTGTTCGACGTCCTGGTGCCGGTGCTGCCGAGCGGCGTCCTGGTCATCACGGCCGCCACGGCAGCCGCCGCCGGTTCGGGCGCGGCCACCGGGCAGGTGCCGCAGGAGGTGCCCGACATCCTCGCGCTCACCCTGTGCGCGGCCACCGCGTCGGTCCTCGGCGACCTGGTGGCGTACCGGCTCGCCTGGCACGGCGGGGCCCGCCTGGACCGCGCGATCGCCCGCTCCCGGCGCCTGACCAACGCGCAGGAACGTCTCGGCCAGGCCCTCGCGCACAGCGGCGGCATCCTGGTCGTCGTCGCCCGCTTCGCCCCGGCCGGCCGCTCGGTCGTCTCCCTCGGCGCGGGCGCCGCCCACCGCCGGGTCGGCGAGTTCCTCCCCTGGTCCATCGTGGCCGGGCTGGCCTGGGCCGCGTACAGCGTCGCCCTCGGCTACTTCGGCGGCCAGTGGCTCGGCGCGACCTGGCTGGCGACGGGCGTATCCGTGGCCGCCCTCTTCGGAGCCGGCGCGGGCGCGGCCTTCCTGATGCGCCGCCCACGGGTGACGGGCGCGCACGGGTAACGGGGCGTGCACGCGTAACGGGCGTGCACGGGCAGGTTGTGCCGTGCACGAGGGAGCCTGCCAACAGGCGCCGCGGAGACGCGCCCCCCATAAGGGGCGCGGGGAACTGCGCGACAAGCCACAGCGCACCCGCACCCGCACCCGCACCCGCCGCACAACAGCACCCCGAGCTCATGAGCGCCCCAACCCCCGCCCGAAATCCCCCGGTTGGGAACCCCACTCCTGCCACACCCGTTGACTTAACCCTCCGGTCGCTCTAATTTCAGCCCGCCCCCTCGTTCGGTTCGCCGATCGCGGTTCGAAATATCGACCAACTCTCCGGGAATCGCAACGCCGCGCCCCGGAAAGGAGCCGCATGTACCCCCCGCCGCGCCCATCCCTCTTCAGACGCACCGCCATCCGCGCCCTCGCCCTGGCCACCGCGGCAACCGCCGCCCTCCTCTTCGCCCAGCCGCAGGCCGAAGAAGCCGCCACCCTCGACAGCACCGCGCCTGTCGCCGCCTCCACGCGCCAGATACCGGTCCCCACCGCCCCCATGGGCTGGGCCTCGTGGAACAGCTTCGCGGCGGTCATCGACTACAGCGTGATCAAGGGTCAGGTCGACGCGTTCGTCGCCTCCGGACTGCCCGAGGCCGGCTACAAGTACATCAACATCGACGAGGGCTGGTGGCAGGGCACCCGGGACAGTGCCGGCAACATCACGGTCGACGAGTCCGAGTGGCCCGGCGGTATGAAGGCCATCGCCGACTACATCCACAGCAAGGGCCTCAAGGCCGGCATCTACACCGACGCCGGCAAGGACGGCTGCGGCTACTACTTCCCGACCGGCCGCCCCGCCGCCCCGGGCAGCGGCAGCGAGGGCCACTACGCCCAGGACATGCTCCAGTTCTCCACGTGGGGCTTCGACTTCGTCAAGGTCGACTGGTGCGGCGGTGACGTCGAAGGGCTCGACGCGGCGACCACGTACAAGTCGATCAGCGACGCGGTGGCGACCGCGTCCGCCACCACCGGACGCCCGCTCACCCTCTCCATCTGCAACTGGGGCTACCAGAACACCTGGAACTGGGCCCCGGGCCTCGCTCCCCTGTTCCGGACCAGCACCGACATCGTCTACTGGGGCAACAACCCGTCGATGTCGAACATGCTGTCCAACTACGACCAGGGCCTGCACCCCACCGCCCAGCACACCGGCTACTACAACGACCCGGACATGCTGATGGTCGGCATGACCGGCCTCACCGCCGCCCAGAACCGCACCCACATGGCACTGTGGGCCATCTCCGGCGCCCCACTGCTCGCCGGCAACAACCTCTCGACGATGACCGCCGAGTCCGCCGCGATCCTCAAGAACCCCGAGGTCATCGCAGTGGACCAGGACCCTCGCGGTCTCCAGGGCGTCAAGGTCGCCGAGGACGTCACGGGCGCACAGGTGTACGGGAAGGTGCTGTCCGGCACCGGCAAGCGTGCCGCCGTGCTCCTCAACCGCACCTCCTCCACCCAGAACATCACCGTCCGCTGGGCCGACCTCGGTCTGACGAGCGCGTCCGCGACCGTCCGTGACCTGTGGAACCGCGCCAACATCGGCTCGTACGCCACGAGTTACACCGCCAGCGTCCCGGCAGGCGGCTCGGTCATGCTCTCGATCACCGGCGGTACGGAGGCTGCCGGCAGCGCGTACGAGCCCGACTCGTCCGCCAGTTACACCGGCGTGAGCGCGGCGAACACGGGTCTCGCGGTCGCCGACTTCACGTACACGAACAACACGAGCACCGCCCGCACGGCGACCCTCAAGGTCAACGGCCAGACGGCGACCACGGTTTCCTTCCCGCCGACCGGCTCGACCCCGGGCACGATCTCCGTCCAGGTCGCCCTGTCCAAGGGCTCCGCCAACACACTCGCGGTCACGAACGGCCCGACCCTGGGCACGCTGACCGTCCAGCCGGTCCCCGGCACGAACGGCAACCTGATCGTCGGCAAGCAGTCCGGGCGCTGCCTTGACCTCTTCAACAGCACGATCACCAACGGCACCCAGGCCGAACTGTGGGACTGCAACGGCGGCTCCAACCAGGCGTGGACGTACACCTCCCGCAAGGAACTCGTGGTGTACGGCAACAAGTGCCTGGACGCCTACGACAGCGGCAGGACCAACGGCACGAAGGTCGTCATCTGGGACTGCCACGGCGGCAACAACCAGAAGTGGAACGTCAACACCGACGGCACGATCACGAACGTCAACGCGGGCCTCTGCCTGGACGCGTACGGCGCGGCCACGACCAACGGCACCCAGATCGTGCTGTGGGCCTGCGGCACGGGCGACAACCAGAAGTGGACGGTCAGTTAGTCAGCAGTCAGGGGTTCAGCGGCTCGGTGGGTCGCTGGGCCGGAGGGCCACTGGCTGACTGACCTAGAGGCTCGGTGGTCCAGTGGCCCGGTGGGTCACTGGACCACCAGCTGACTGGCTGACTGGCTGACTGGCTGACTGGCCCAGAGGCTCACTGGGCTAAAGGTCTGGTGGCCCGGTGGTCCAGTGGCCTTGTGGCTCAGTGGCTCAGTGGCTCAGTGGCTCAGCCAACAACCTCGCAGCCCGGCGCGCGTTCTCAGGACGCGTGCCGGGCTGTCGTCGTGCTGCCACCCCCGCCGCGCACCTCGATGCCGGCGAGCAGCTCGGCCGTGGCCGCCGCGATGACATCCACGGCGTGTTCGAAAACCGCACGGTTGTGGGCGGCCGGCGCCCGGAAGCCGGAGACCTTGCGGACGTACTGAAGGGCGGCGGCACGGATGTCCTCCTCGGTGGCCTCTTCGGGGAGCACGGGCGGACGAAGGGTCTTGATGCTGCGGCACATACCTCCAGTCTCGCGCGTACCCGGCGATCCGCGCCGCCCGCATGGTGAACGGGGACTGCCTTTCGTCCGCACCGGCTGCGATCATGCTCCGCGAAGCGGCCACCGTCAGGGGCCGACCGACGAGAGGTTCGATCAGTCATGCAGACGACCACCCCCGCAGCCGTGAGCAAGGACGCGCTCACGTTCGCCGTACTCGGCCCCGGAGGCGTCGGCGGCCTCCTCGCCGCCCTGCTTTCCCGGGCCGGCCACCGCGTGATCTGCCTGGCCGGGGACGACACCGCGCGGACGCTCCGAGAGAGCGGAATCCACGTCCGCAGCGGCCGGTTCGGCGAGTTCACGGCGAAGGTGGCCGCGACGGCCGAACTGCCGGAGACATCGGGCCCC
This sequence comes from Streptomyces sp. NBC_01451, assembly GCF_036227485.1. Taxonomy (NCBI): domain Bacteria; kingdom Bacillati; phylum Actinomycetota; class Actinomycetes; order Kitasatosporales; family Streptomycetaceae; genus Streptomyces; species Streptomyces sp. NBC_01451. The sequence continues at coordinate 6,955,846 of NZ_CP109479.1, read as the reverse complement.
GCAGACACCGCAGACACCACAGCCGCCGTGGACGCCGTTCTCGTAGCCGTCAAGCACACGAACCTCGACGCGGCGCTGGCCCGCGTCCCGGCGAAGGCGCTGGGCGACGCCCTGGTCGTACCGTTCCTGAACGGTGTCGAGCACCCGGCCGCACTGCGCGCCCGCTACGGCGACGACCGCGTCGCCCCGGCCGTGATCCGCGTCGAGTCGACCCGTACGGCACCCGGCATGATCGAACACGCGAGCCCCTTCGTGGAGATCGACCTGGCCGGCGACCCGGTACCGCGCGAGCGCCTCGCCGCACTGTCCGCCGCCTTCACGGCCGCCGGACCGGCCACTCGCGTCCTGCCCGACGAGACGGCGGCGCTGTGGGCGAAGATGTCGTTCCTCGCCCCCTTCGCCCTGCTGACCACGCTGTACGGGCTCCCGCTGGGCGACATCCGCACCCGCCACCGTGCCGAACTGACCGCCCTGGTCGAGGAGACGGCCGCGGTGAGCCTGGCCTGCGGCGGCCCGGCCGACCCCGGCCAGGCCCTGGCCCGCTACGACACCTTCCCCCCGGCCACCAGGTCGTCGATGCAGCGCGACGCCGAGGCGGGCCGCCCGCTGGAGCTGGACGCGATCGGCGGAGCCCTGCTGCGCGCGGCCGAGCGGCACGGTGTGGACGTACCGGTGGCCACGCGGGTGGTGCGGGAGCTGGCAGCCGGGGACCGCTGACCGCTCTCCCCCGGCACGGTCACTCGTTCGCGTGAAGACAGGGAGGAAGTCCCCGGAGGAACTCGCATCTCAAAATCGAACAGGCGTACCATTACCGCGTGGCGACGACCTATGACTTCCCGAGTGACCTCCTGGCCGGTCAGGAGGAGCTGCATCAGGTCCGGGCCGAGCTGTCCGCCCTCCTGAAGCGGCTCCCCTGGTCGGTCGAGCCGCTGGACGGTTTCAGTGACACCGGCGGCTGGCGCAAGGTGGAGCGCCCCGCGTCACCGGGCTGGTCGGCCGACGAACAGGCCGAGGTGGAGAAACTGCGGCGCCGGGAGCACGAGCTCGCGGTGTTCGTGAGCGGCCACCGCTTCTGGGCCGAGGTCACGGGCCCGGACCGGGTGGACGCACGTACGCGGCTCAAGCACGCGCACGAAGACACGGACGAGGCATCCGAGGCCTGAGGCCCGCGCCGCCCCGGGGCCTCCGTCGTCCTGAGGCCCGCGCCCCGGCCTCAGGAGGTGGGCGTGATGCGGAAACCCTCCCGCACCCGGTCGAAGACCGGCCGGTAGGTGTCCCACGTCGCCTCGGGCGCGGAGACATAGATGTCGTACTCCCGGCCGCCCTCCTGCCCGAAGCCGAGGTTGATGGCGTGGAAGACACGCACCCGGCCCTCGAAGGTGAACTCCCAGACGGCGGCCCTCTGACCCCGGTAGGTCGTCCGCTGGAGGTAGAGCCTGCGGTACTTGTCCCCGGGATAGTTGACCTTCGTGTTCGCCTCGATCTGCCTGAAGTGCGCCAGGGGATCGCCCGCGGGGTCCACCATGCCGATGGTGATGCCGGCCAGCCCGGCCTCGTCGACGTAGACGACCCCGTCGGACTTCCGCTTGTCCAGCTTCCAGCCGTCCGGCACCGGGAAGGCGATGCCGAGCGCCTTCTCCGTGACCAGGTGGTAGCCGACGGGGACGGGCGAGGGCGCGTACGTCGTCGGGGTGGGGCTCGTCGCCGAACCGGCGCTGTGCGTGTCCTCGCCGGACGAGTTCACGTAGTAGAGCCCGCCGGCCGTGCCCCCGGCGACCAGGATCACCGCGACCGCGCTCCACAGGACGGTACGGCGCCCACCCCCGCCGCGGGACGGTACGGGAGCCGCCTTCCCGGTGCCGGTCCTCCTCCGCGTACCGCCGGTCCGGTCGGGATCGGGGACCCTTCCCGGTCCCGACAACGGCACGGACGCCGTCCACGCGCGCGGCTCCGTGTCCTCGGTCACCGACCGCAGCGCCAGTTCCGTCTCCTCCGCCGAGGGCCGCTCGGCGGGGTCCTTGGCCAGCAGGGCCGTGATCAGCGGCTCCAGCGGGCCGGCCTGCTTCATCGGCTCCAGGGGCGCGGTGACGATGGAGTACGCCGTCTCGACCGGCGTGAGCCTGCGGAACGGCGGCTGTCCCTCCACCGCCTGGTAGAGGGTCGCGCCGAGCGCCCAGAGGTCGGAGGCGGGGCCGGGGGTGTCGCCCTGGACGCGCTCCGGTGCCATGAAGTCGATGGAGCCGACGATCTCGCCGGTCCGGGTGAGCGTGCTGGTACCGGTCGCCGTGGCGATGCCGAAGTCGGTGAGGACGACCCGGCCGCCCTCGCCGAGCAGGACGTTGCCCGGCTTGACGTCACGGTGCAGCACGCCGGCCTCGTGGGCGGCCCGCAGCGCGCCGACCATGCCCCGGCCGACACGGGCGGCCTCCTCGGGAGAAACGGTTCCGCTGCTCTTGAGCAGCGCCCCCAGCGTGGTGGAGGGCACGTACTCCATGACGATGCACGGCAGCCCGTCGTCCTCGACGACGTCATGGACGACGACCACGTTCGGGTGCGCGATCCGGGCCGCACTCTGCGCCTCCCGGCGGGTGCGCTCGTACATCAGCGCCAGTTCGTCGTCGGCGAACCGGGAGTCCTCGTGCAGACGCTTGACCGCGACCCGCCGGTTGAGCATCTCGTCGGCGGCCAGCCAGACCGTCCCCATGCCGCCACGGCCGATCTGCTCGGTCAGCCGGTACCGCCCGGCAATGAGCCGCCCCTCGTCCGACACCGCAGACCTCTCCATCCCACCGGCAAGCTGTGGCACACGATATCCGGCGCACATGTGGGGCCGAGCCGAAGGTCGCGCTCACCACACCTCGTCACACCAGGTGACCACACGAAGTGGCCCCTCGGCCAAACCGCCGGGGGCCCGCTCGTCCGGTCCTGCGGTGTCTTATCGAACAGCCCGTTCGGGGAGCGTCGGAAGAACCTTCTCGGCGATGTCGCGGAGAGCGCTGTCGTCCGGGATGGCTCCGGTGTCGCTCCACACGGTGATGTCGTAGTAGCCGCCCCCGTCGGCACGGTCGAGAGCCACGGTCAGTGTCCTGGCCAGGGGGCCGTTCTCGACCGGTCTGGCGGAGTTGCCGCCCCCGAGGTTGAACTCGATCTTCATCGTGTGATCCGAGTAGAGGACCGCGGGCCGACCGAGAACCGTGAGGGTCTCGATGTCCTGCTCACTCCCGTACTTCATCAGCTTCACGTACTGCTCGGTCGTCATGTCGTTGTACGTGGCCAGGAGATTCACGGTGTACGTGTCGAACGCGACCTCGGCCTCCGGCGCGGCGACCTTCTCATCCGTCAGGGGAGCGGTGTTGTTGCCGGCGGAAGCGTTGATCACGGTCTCCTCGGGGGTTCCGAGGAGCGTGGCCAGGTCCGGCCGATTGAGCGCCTCGCACAGCTCCTCGCCGGTCGCGGGCCGGGGCGTCTCCTTGTAGACCTTCGGCAGCTCCTCGCGTTCTCCGTCCGAACACGAGGCGGGCTGTGCGGTGTTGTTGGCGTTGTCGGACGGGAGAACGTGGGGGCTCACCCACACTACGGCGGCGATCAACCCGAACACGGCCACGGCCGCGACGGCCTGACCCCACTCACTGGGCTGCTTCTCCGGAGTGCCCGGACGGGGAGACGGCCCGGCCGGAGCCGGGGCCGAGACCGGAGCAGAGGCCGAGGCCTGGACCTGGGCGACGGCAGCGACCACCGTCCCCGGCGCGGAGACCGCCGGACTCGGGTCGCGGCGTGCGCGCAGGGCCCTGACCACCCTGTAGACGCTGATCGCGGCGACCAGGAGGAACACCGCGCCGATACCGGCTGCGGCCAGATCCTGATCACGGACAGCGACGTACATGATGCGCACGCCGAAGACGAACCCGATCACGACGAGCAGGGGCTCGCGGACCCAGAAGGGCAGGCGGCGGATGAGGAAACCGAGCATCCCGTGATCACACCATGACAAGTGCACGTTGACCATGTGGAAGCCACGGTTCCGTGGGGTGGTCGTGCGACCGGCCCCGGACGCGTAGTCCGGGGCCGGTCCAAGCAGGAAGCCGAATCCTCGACCGCCGGCCAGATGTGCCGGCAATCCTGGTGGGCGCGGACGGTTTCGAACCGCCGACATCCGCCTTGTAAGGGCGGCGCTCTACCACTGAGCTACGCGCCCAGGACGAGTCGTCAGCCTACATTGCCCGGGGCACTGCCTCGCAAACCCGTATCCGCCCCGGAGACCACCGGCCCCGGATCCGGGGGTTTTCCCCACCTTCGATCGGGGAGCGTCCCGGATGCCCCGGCGGGCGCCCGCTCCGTACGGTCGAAGAGTGTCGCAGGGCCGGCTCCACCGATCACCGATCACCGGTCCCGTGTTCGCCTCAGGGGGATTAGGACCATGGCCCGCTCAGCATTTCCGCGCACCCGTACCGGCGCTCGTGCCCGTGTCGTCGCCGTCACCGGCGCGGTGGTCGCACTCGTCGCCACCGCTTCGGCCTGCGCCTCCGCCGGGGACGACAAGGATCCGGAGCAGCGTTCCTTCGCCCTGCAGGGGCGCACGCTCACCGTCGAATCGAACGAGTCGGCGCTCGACATCGTCGCGGTGGACTCCGCCAGGTCGGGCCGGATCGAGGTCACCCGCTGGTTCCAGGGCTCCGTCACCATGGGCAAGGATCCCAAGGTGACCTGGTCCATGGAGGACGACCGGCTCAAGCTGCGCGTGAAGTGCTCGGGCGTGGTCGCCGACTGCTCGGCCAAGCACCGGATCGAGGTACCGCGCGGAGTCTCCGTCGTCGTGCGGAACGGGGACGGGAAGGTCACCGCGCACGGCTTCGACCAGTCCCTCGACATCCGGTCCGAGGACGGCTCCGTCACCGTCAAGGACTCCACCGGCCCGCTGAAGCTGTACACGGACGACGGTTCGATCCGCGCCCTCGGTGTCCGCTCCCGGCAGGTGCGGGCGCACTCCGAGGACGGCTCGGTGCGGCTCGAACTCGCCTCCGTGCCGGACCTGGTCGAGTCGAGCAGTGACGACGGCTCGCTCACGATCGAGCTGCCCAGGGAGACGTACCGCGTGACGGCGGACTCCGACGACGGCTCCGTGAAGGTGTCCGTGCCGCGCGCCGAGAGCAGTACGCATGTGGTGTCGGCGAAGACGCAGGACGGGAGCATACGGGTGCGGGTCGCCGGGGAGTGAGCCTCGTGGTGGCCCGGTGTGCGCCCGGTCCGCGGCCGGATTCATGACCGGATTCGTGACCGGGTACGCGCAGCGCGAACCGACCGGGCCGTGTGTTCGTCCTCAACCGGTGGGAGAATGAACCGGGCAGGGCAGATCACAGCACGGGAGAGGGATGTGACGGCGACCAATTCTGAGCCGTACACGCCGATTGCGCCGCGCGCGCACCAGTCGCCCCGTCCCCGGGAGAACACCGCCCCGCACCGCCCGCCAGGAGCCCCCCGCGCCGGCGCCCGCGCCGCCGCCCGGGACGCGCTGACGCTCGTACTGCTCCCGTTGCCGCTGCTCCTCGCCCTGCCGGCCGCCTTCGCCGGTGGGGGTACGCGGCGGTGGTTCGGCGGGCGGGCCGAGAGCCAGCGTGCCGAGGCGCAGGCCGCGAAGGACGCCGCCGCCGCTGCCTTCTACGAACTGGACACCGCCCAGCGGGATCTGCGGATCTCGATAGAGACCATCAAGGCCGTCGACGACACCCCCGCGGCCCGGCGCGCCGTCGCCGACTTCGAGGGGCTCGGGCGCCGGATCGACGAGGTCAGCGGCCAGTACATCACCGCCATCGACGCCCACGACCTCGACCGCGACGACCTGGAGGCGTCGGCCGCCACCCACGCCCGGTCCGAGCTGACCCGGGCCAGGGAGGAGCTGGGGCGGGTCAAGCAGGAGCTGGACCGCTTCGCGGACGGGCTCGGGCCGCTGCTCGGCAAGGCCGAGACGCAGTTGGCCCGGCTCGCGCCCTCCGTGGAGCGGGCCCGTCAGTCGCTGCTGGCCGCGTCGAACGCCCTGGACGCGGTGCGGGGGTCGGGGCTGCGGGCGGACGACCTGGCCGCCCGGCTCGCCGCCCTGGGGCCCGAGCTGACCCGGCTCAACCAGGGGGCGGGGCAGCACGGTGTGCCGGAGACCCTGGAGCGGGCCGACCGGGTCGCGCGTGAGGCGGAGGCGGTGCGGGCGGAGGCGGCGCGGCTGCCCGAGCGGGCCGCGGAGATCGATCACCGGCTGGTGTCGCTGCGTACCCGCGCCGAGGCGCTGACCACCCGGTCGGGGCAGGTGGAGCCGCTGCTGAGCGAGCTGCGCCGGCGGTTCTCGGCGGCGTGCTGGCAGGACCTCCAGCACGTACCGGAGCAGGCGACGGACCATGTGCGGCAGGCCGAGGCCAAGCTGAAGGAGGCGCAGGCCGCTCGGGACGCCCAGCGCTGGCCGGACGCGACGGCGCTGCTGTCCACGGTGCGGGCGCTGCTGAACACCACCGACGAGGCGGTGTCGGCGGCCGGGGACCGGCTGCGGCGGCTGAACGCGGTGCAGAAGGACCCGCGGGCCGAGATCGACCGGACACGCTTCGCGATCCGGGACGCGCAGCGGCTGGCCATGTCGGGGCGCAACACCCCGGATCCGCGGGACGCGCGCCCGCTGGACGAGTCGGTGGCCCGGCTGGACCGCGCGATCGCCGGGCTGGAGGGCCGCCACCCCGACTACTGGCACTTCCTGACGGAGGCGGAGGCCGTGCGGCGGACCGTGGCCGGTGTGGTGAGCCGTATCCGCGAGGAGCGCGGTACGACCGCCCACTGAGCGCACCCGGTTGTGGGGTGCCCTATGCCTACGAGGCACGGAGCTGCCGGACCACGACGGGTGCCGCCGTCCCGGCCCTGGTGAGGGGCCGGGGCGGCGGGACCGGGGTGATCAGGTGCGGTAGGCGTAGTAGTAGGCGTTCGGTTCCGACGCGATGATGCTCGCCACCGACCTGCGGTAGGTGTTGGCGGAGTGGTAGGTCAGGTACGGCACGCCCTGGGCGCTGCGGTACGTGACGATCATCGTGTGGTCCTTGGACCCGTCCTTGTTGAAGTCCATCTGGAGCACGTCACCGACGTCGAGCTGGTAGACGTACGCGAGGCTGGTGGTGCGCTTCGAGTTCTGGGCGAACCAGGACCACTCGTTGACGCCGACGAAGGAGTCCGACTGGATGTCGGCGGTGCCGAACCACTTGGTGTAGTCGTAGACGTAGCCGGGGGCGTGCTTCCAGCCGCCGGCCTTCAGGGACTGGCTGACGAAGTTGGTGCAGTCGCCGCCGGCGCCGTGCCCGTTGAAGTTCGGGTAGGCCTTGTTGTAGGTGCTCCAGTACTTCTCCGCGTACGTGGCCATGGCCTTGTAGTTGAAGGCGCCGGTGGTGAGGTTCTTGGCCTTGGCCGGTGCCGTGCGGGTGGTGGCCGCGCGGGGGGCGTTGGGCGTGGCGCCGGCCTTGGCCGTGCGGACCGTGGCAGTGGCGGACGGCTCGGCCGGCTGGTTCACCGCGACGTCGGCCGCCGCGTCGGTGTTCCGGATGCCGGTCAGCTGCCAGTGGCCGCGCGCGTCGGCGGTGAACGTCAGCGCGTGGTGGGCCTGGAAGCCGGTGGTCCCCGGTTCGTCGCCGCGGACCTTCCGGTAGGTCAGGGTCGTGGTCTCGGTGACCGCGACCTCGGCCCTGGCACCCTGGACGCGGGTGCTGTTCAGGGTGACGGCGGTGTTGGCGCTGCTGTACTTCTCGCCGAGCGCCGCGAGGCGGTCCTTGCGCCGGTCCAGCGAGGTCAGTGCGGCCTTCTCGCTGCGGGCCAGTGCGGCGGACAGCCTGACGTCGCCGGAGAAGCCGTCGGTCAGCGGCTTCTTCCGGTGGCCCGGCGCGCTGTCGACCAGCGCGTCCGTACGGTCGGTGAGGACCGCGTCGGCCAGGCGCTGGAAGGTGGCCCTGGTCTGCTGGTCCACGACCGGAGCGGCCGGGCGCGCGGTCGCCGCGCTCGCGCTTCCGATCGGCAGCAGCGCCGCTCCCGCGGCGACCGAGGCAGCCGCCGCGACGACTATGGCTGCGCGGCCGCGCGTACGGCCCGTGTTGCTTGACTTCACGAATGTTTCCCCTCTTGCCCCGGCGATGGGGGATGCCGGGTTGTGGAATTTTCGCATGCCATGTGGAGCTCCCGTGAACGGGGATCCCCTTTACTGGCAAGGAAGTTGACGAACCGTCAGATACCGGCGGTCGGTCCGGGACGGTTACTTCGCGGCGGTCACTTCACGACCGTCGACCAGTCCGGCGACTGCGCCGGATCCAGGCCGCGCAGCCGCTCCAGCGTCGCCGGGGTCTGTACGTCGAGCCAGTCGGCGAGTTCCTTGAAGGAGACGCACTTGACGTCCTTCTTCACGCACATGGTCGCCATGACCTCGTCGACGGCCTTCATGTAGATGCCGCCGTTCCAGTCCTCGAAGTGGTTGCCGATGAACAGCGGGGCGCGACTGCCGTAGTAGACCCGGTCGAAGCCGGCCATGTAGGCGTCGACGGTCTCCTGCTGCCAGCGGGGGTAGTTGGCCGGAGCGCCGTCGGTCTCGCCCTCGGACTGGTTGTAGAGGAAGTTGAAGTCCATGGACAGGCCCTGGTAGTCGCCGCCCTCGTACGGGAGCATCTGGAGCGGGAAGTCCCACATGCCGTTCTTCTTCGTCGGCCAGATCTGGAAGTCGCCCGCGGAACTCGCGTCGTAGCGCCAGCCGTAGCTCTCGGCGGCCTTCAGCAGGTTCGCCTGGCCCTCCAGACAGGGGGCGCGCCCGCCGGTGACCTCCTCCTTGATGTCGAACGGCAGCGGGGCGAGGTCGGTGTACCCGGTGTTGGTCTTCCATTTCTGCACGAAGTCGAAGAACTGGTCGATCTCGCTCTTCCACTCGGCGACGCTCCAGTCGTCGCCGCCCTTCTCACCGCAGAAGTGGCCGTTGAAGTGGGTGCCGATCTCGTTGCCCTCCTGCCACGCCCTGCTGAGCTGTTCGAGGGTGGTGCGGATGTGTTCGTCGGTGGCGTAGCTGATGGCCGCCGACCCCTCGGGGTGCTGCGGGGGCTGGTACAGGTTCGCCTTGCTCTTGGGCAGCAGGTAGATGCCCGTGAGGAAGTACGTCATGTGGGCGTTGTACTTCTCCGACATCTCCAGGTAGTGCGCGAAGAGTTCGTCGTCGCCCGCCAGCGCGCCGTCCCAGGAGAAGACGACGAACTGGGGCGGTTTCTCACCGGGCTTGAGCGGTTCCGCCTTCAACCGGCCCTGCTGCGGGCCGGTGTACGAGGTGGAGCCGTCGCCCAGGACCTTGGTCCTGCCGTCCCAGTTAGGTTCGCCGGTCGCCCGCGCGGGGGCTTTCACGGTTTCCCCGGATCCCACGGAGGCTGTCGGTGCAGTGCGGTCGGGGCGGCCCAGCGTCAGGTATCCGGCGGTCAGGGACGCCATGGCCAGGGACGCGACGACGAGGTACGCCGCGATCCGCGGGCGGGTGGTGGCGGGTGGACGCGTTGCCGGGGCCTTGCGGCGGCGGCCCGACGCTTGTCTCATGTGGTGCTCATTTCGAGGGGGGTGGGCTGTGCCCCGTCCGGTGGTCAGCCGAGCGGGCTCATGGCACCCGACCAGATGCCGTACGGAACGCTGTCGTCGGCGGTGCCGGCGAGGCCCTTCAACGGCAGCGGTTCGAGGCTCCTGGTCAGGTCGATGCGGTAGACGACGACGGCCGTGGACACGAACCTGTGCGTGCCGACGAACCAGGAGGCGGTGTCGTCCTGGGTGGTGCCCGCCTTCCCGGCCACGTTCCCGTCGGCGGACGCGGCGGCGTCGGGGTGGGCGGTGCTGAAGGCGTCGGTGAGCGCCGAGGTGACCTCCTCGGCCACGTCGGCGCCGATCGCGCGGGTCGGGGCGGGGGTGTCCAGGACGACGCCGAGGCCGTTGCGGGTGATCTTGCGCACCGAGTACGGCTCGGTTCGCTTGCCGCCGGCGATGAACGTGGTGTAGCCGCCGGCCATGCGGATCGCGCTGGGGGTGGAGGTGCCCGTCGACAGGGCGGGCACCTGCGCCCCGATGCTGGCGGGCAGGAGTCCGGCGGCCTCGGCGGTCGCGCGGACGTTGTCCAGGCCGGTGTCCATGCCGAGCTGCATGAACGGCGTGTTCACGGACAGCTCCAGTGCCCGGTGCAGGGAGATCTGCCCGTAGGACAGGTCGCCGTCGTTGCTGGCGGACACCTTCTTGCCGCTGCGGTCCCAGTAGGGCCCCTCGGGCGTGGTCACCGGCACGTCGTCGTTGCCGTTGTACAAGGTCTCCCCCGTGACACGTGTCGCCTCGTCGTCGCGGCTCTCGTGGACGCCGTGCTCCAGGCCGGCGGCGTAGACGAACGGCAGGAAGGCCGAACCGGCGGGGACGGTGGTGGAGTTGGACTCGTTGTAGCCCTGGGTACGGTGGTCGGGGCCGCCGTAGACGGCGAGGATCCGGCCGTCGGCGGTCACCGAGGCGGCGCCGTAGTGGGCGGTCCTCGCGGCGTTCGGATCGTCCTTCAGGGCCTGCTTGCGGGCCTTGGCCACGGCGTCGGCGAGCCTGCGTTCCCGGGTGCGGTCGAACGTCGTGTAGACCTGGTAGCCGCCGAGGTCGAAGTCCTTGTCGGAGATTCCCCCGGCCTTCCTGGCGTACTGCGAGGCCACCTCCACCAGGTAGTCGGTCTGCTCACCGGTGTCGTACAGCGGGTTGCTCTTCAGCGGCTCGGGGAACTTCGTGTACGTGGCCCGCTCGGCCTTCGTCAGTCTGCCGATGTCGACCATCCGGTCGAGGGTCCAGGACCAGCGCTCCACCGCGCGGGCCCGGTTGGCGCTGCTCAGCGTCGGGTCGTACAGGCCCGCGCCCTTGAGGAGGGAGGCGAGGAACGCGCCCTCGCCGGCGTCGAGCTGGCTGACGTCCTTGCCGTAGTAGGCCTGGGCGGCGCGCTGGATGCCGTAGCAGCCGCGGCCGAACCAGCTGGTGTTGAGGTAACCCTCAAGGATGTCGTCCTTGCTCATCCGGTTGTCGAGTTTGAGGGCGATCATCGCCTCGGTGAACTTACGGCTGATCGTCTGGTTCTGGGTGAGATAGACGTTTTTGACGTACTGCTGGGTGATGGTGGATCCGCCCTGGGTGTCACCCTGGCCGAGAGTACGGAAAAGGGCGCGGCTGATGCCCTTGACGGAAATGCCGGAATCGCTGTAGAAACTCGCGTTCTCGGCGGCGAGGACCGCCCAGCGGACATCCTCCGGAATCTCCTTCAGCGGCATCGCCTGCCGTTGGACCCAGCCGGTCCGGGCCATGGGTGTGCCGTCGGCCCAGAAGTACACGTTGTCCTGCTGGGTGGCGTACGTGTTCAGGTTCTCGGGGATGTCGGTGGCCGCGTAGGCGATGCCCAGGAGCAGGGAACTCAGCCCGAGGGACGACAGCGCGCCGCCCAGCCACTGGCGCCAGGAGGGTGTCCAGCGCCGCCAGCCGGTGCGGCCGGGCCGCGGGTACCTCGGCGCGTGGGACGCGACGAGGGGCCCGATCCGGGCCAGGAGCAACGGGAGGGACGCCCGGCGGGTTTTGCGGGCTAATCGGGCCTTGCGCCTATTTCCCGGTGCGATGTCTGTGGGCGCCACGGTTCCCGGCGCGGGCGATTCTTTCCCGCCGCCAGGAATGTCCAGATCCGATATCCGCAAATGCAGAGTCGCGTCCGATTCATCCGGTTTCTGGGTCACGACACACCCCTCCGCACTCCGTGCAATCCCTGAATTCCCCGACCTCACGGCTCATCGCGGCGTACACAAATTACCAGCGACCTTCGCAGGTTCTCCACATGGGGAATGAAGGAAAAGGATCACCATCGAAACCTTCGGGCTCCGCACGGCGAGCAATTGGGGACTAATCTGTCCGCATGCCTCGCTACGAGTACCGCTGCCGCACCTGCGGCGACACCTTCGAACTGAGCCGCCCGATGGCCGAGTCGGCCGCCCCCGCGGACTGCCCCGCCGGTCATGACGACACCGTGAAGCTCCTGTCGACGGTCGCCGTCGGCGGCTCCGCGTCCGCACCGGCGTCCGCACCGCGCGCGAGCGGCGGTGGCGGCGGCGGAGGCGGTTGCTGCGGCGGGGGCTGCTGCGGCTGAGAGCCCGCACCGCCGGACGGTTCGGGGGGCCTTCAGGCTGGGTTCAGGTTCGGTTTCCTAGCGTGGCCGTATGACAGCCACGACGGCCGCACCCCCATGGGTCTCCGACCTCATGGACACCCTGGGCGCCCCCGGCGCGGGCCTCGCCATCGCGCTGGAGAACCTCTTCCCGCCACTGCCGAGCGAGGTGATCCTGCCGCTCGCCGGTTTCGCGGCGAGCACCGGGCAGATGAGCCTGCTCGCCGCGCTGCTGTGGACCACGGCGGGCTCGGTCGTCGGCGCGCTCGCCCTGTACGGGGTCGGCGCGCTGCTCGGCCGCGACCGCACCGTCGCCCTCGCCGCCCGGCTGCCGCTGGTCAAGGCTGCGGACGTCGAGAGGACCGAGGCGTGGTTCCTGCGGCACGGCACGAAGGCGGTGTTCTTCGGGCGGATGATCCCCGTCTTCCGCAGCCTGATCTCCGTACCGGCCGGCGTCGAACGCATGCCCCTGCCGGTGTTCCTCGGCCTCACCACCCTCGGCAGCGCCCTGTGGAACACCGCCTTCGTGTGCGCGGGCTATCTGCTGGGCGACAACTGGGCCGAGGTCACGACCGTCGTCTCCGCGTACTCGAAGGTGGTGCTCGCCGGGGCGGCCGTGGCACTGGCCGCCTTCGTCGCCGTACGAATCGTCCGACCGGCACGGCAGCGTCCCGAAGGGGCGCGGGGAACCGCGCGACCGGCCACGACGGCGCCACGGCGACCCGACAACCCCTCACCGCGACGCCACCCCCGGCGGAGCGCTAGCGCGTCTCCCGCAGGAACTCCCGCAGGATCCGCTCCCCCGCCGCGACCCCCCGTTCGGGAAGCGCCGTGACCGTGTCGGCCACCCACCCCGCCTCCGCCAGCTCGCCGTGGCCCGGGCGCCAGCCCCGGTCGGCGGCGAGGAGCAGATCGGCGTCGAGGAGGGAGTCACCGGCGGCGAGAGTGAGCGTCGCGCCGGTGCGGCGCGCGACCTCGCGCATGGCCGCGCTCTTGGTGAGCGGCTTCGGCACGGCGTAGATCTTGCGGCCCTGGAGGGAGATGGTCCAGCCGCGGACCTCCGCCCAGACCGCCAGTTCCTTCACCCACTCCTCGGGGAGCAGTTCTCGCTCGACGACGAGGTAGGCGAAGAAGTCCTCGGCGATCCGGTGCTTGCGCACCCAGAGCGGGTCGGTGGTGGCCGCGAGATGGTCCCGGACCTCGTCCAGGGGCGCGCACTCGTCCGCGAGCCGTGTCTGCACCCGGTCGTGCCAGTCCTGGTCGGCGACACCGTCGACGAGGAGGTGACCGCCGTTCGCGCAGATCGCGTACTTGGGTGCCGGGCCCGGCAGGTTGATGCGCAGGTACTGCTTACGGGTCCGGGTGGTCGTCGGCACGAAGACGGCGGTGTCGCCGAGTTCGGTGAGCAGTCCGGCGGCCACCTCCGTCATGTACGACAGCGGCCGGGCCTCGTGCACCTCGACGCAGAGCAGCCGGGGCGCGCGGGCGTCCGGCATGGTCAGCGCGAGGGCCGCGGCGGAGTAGATGAGCGTACGGTCGAGATCGCTGGCGACCAGGACGGGACTCATGCCGACACCGCCCTGCCGTCGGCGCCGGTCGCGCCCCGCGTGTACTTGGGGTGGATCAACCCGACGCAGGTGTACGGGAGTTCGGCCACCTCCTCGACGGGTACGCCCCGCTGCTCGGCGAGCAGGCGTACGTGGTCGAGGTCGGCGCCCGCTCCGGCCCGGGCCAGGATCTTCCAGGGGACGCGGCGCAGCAGCACCCGGGTGGTCTCGCCGACGCCGGGCTTGACGAGGTTCACGTCGTGGATCTCGTACTCCTCGCTGATCCGCTCGACGGCCGCCCAGCCCTCCCAGGTCGGTTCCCGGTCCGCGGCCAGCAGCTCCTTGACCGAGGTGCCGACGGCGTCCGCGACCTCGGGGAAGCGGGCGGCGACGGCGTCGAGGAAGTCCACCGAGACGTCGGCGCCGGCGAGTTCGCGGTAGAACTTGGCGCCGTGGAAGTCGTTCGGGCCGACCAGGTCAGCGCGCAGGACGGTCCGCGAAATCAGGCCGGACACCGTGGAGTTGAGGCAGGCGGAGGGGATGAGGAAGTCCTCGCGGGTGCCGTACGTCCGGACGCAGGAGCCCGGGTCGGCCAGGACCGCGATCTCCGGGTCGAAGCCGGTGATGCCGTCGGAAGCCTCGAACTCCTCGATGGCGTCGGCGAGTTCGCGGGTGATGGCGCCCTTGCCGGTCCAGCCGTCGACGAACACGACGTCGGCGGGGTCGTGGTGGGCTGCCAGCCAGCGCAGCGCGTTGGCGTCGATGCCCCGGCCCCGGACGATCGACACGGCGTAGTGGGGCAGTTCGAGCCCGTGGCGGTGCTGGGCCCAGCGCCGCATGAGGACCCCGACGGGTGTTCCGGCCCGCGCCAGCGAGACGAGCACCGGACGCGGTGAGCGCTCGGCGAGCACCAACTCGGTGACCGCGCCCACGGCTTGGGCGATACGGGCGGCGGAGGTGTCGAGGGCGGCGCGGAACAGCTCCTGGTACTGGTCGCTGGGCTGGTACTCGACCGGCAGCGACTCGGCGTAGTGGGCGCCGCCCGCCTGGATCGCCTCCTCCCGCTCCTCGGTGGGCGCCTCCAGGCTCACGTCCGAGAGATCCCGCAGCAGCCAGCCGACCTCGTCCGGTGGATACGAGGAGAACGCGGGACCGCGGAGGGGCTCGGGCAGCATGCGGGGCCTTTCGGGTACGTGCGGACGTGCGGGTACGTACGAGGGGACGACGGCGAGCACGACGTTCGGCGTGTGCGCGGCGAGCGTGGCCAACAGGCCGTCGGGGGCGTGCAGTTCGGGTGTGTCGGCGGTGGAGTCCACGACCGCGACGACGGCGTCGAAGCCGGCGCCGGCCACGTTGTAGGCGTAGCGGTCGCCGGGCCCGTCGGCCGGGTCGTCGTGGGCCGGGAAGACGAGGCGGCTGCGGATCGCGTACCCCGGGTCGTCCACGGCGAGGACGGGTGACCTGGTGGTCGTCGAGTAGCGGACCTCGGCGCCCTCCAGCACCCGCTCCAGCTCCTGGGCGAGGCGCAGCGGGGCGTACATCAGCTCCTCGAAGCCGAGGACGAGGACGCGGCGGGCGTCTGCGGGGAGGCTCTCGGCGAGCCTCGCCGCCATCGCGGGCAGCGCGGCCTCCATGCGTATTCGGTGCCCGGGCGTGAAGCCGTGGCGGGCGCCGTCCGGGATGCCTCGGGGCCAGCGCAGTTCGACTCGGGTGTGCCGGTTGTGTGACGGCTGCGGTCCGGTGGGGGCCGTTCGCGCGGTTCCCCGCGCCCCCGGGGGGTTCTCGTAACGCTCGACGAGTTCCTGCCCCTTCTCCAGCACGCCCTCCGGCAGGCGAACCGTTCCGTCCGCCGTGGTGACCA
Source organism: Streptomyces sp. NBC_01451 (assembly GCF_036227485.1). NCBI lineage: Bacteria > Bacillati > Actinomycetota > Actinomycetes > Kitasatosporales > Streptomycetaceae > Streptomyces > Streptomyces sp. NBC_01451. The sequence continues at coordinate 6,940,254 of NZ_CP109479.1, read as the reverse complement.
GGTCGACGCGGGCGCCGATCTCGTCGGCGAACTCGTCCAGGCGGCCGGTGTCGGCGGCGGAGCGCATGTCGACGAGGGCGACTATGACGTACCGCTCGCGCGGGTAGCGCTCGTGCAGCGCGCGGATGGTGTTGAGGACGGTGTTGCCGGTGGAGAACTCGTCGTCGACGAGGACCAGCGGGCCGGGGCCGGCCAGCAGCGCGGGGTTCTCGGGGAGGAGGAGGTGGGAGGTGGCGTGCGAGTGTGCCTCCTCGAAGCCGCCCGCGCGGTCGACGCCGTCGACCGGGCGCCGGGTGGAGTGGAGGTAGGGCGCGAGGCCCACGCCGTCGGCGACGCAGTGGCCGAGCCCGGTGGCCGTCTCGGCGTACCCGACGACGACCGCGCGCCGCGACTCGTGGGCGCCCAGCAGCTCGCGGACGCGCTCGCCGAGGGCGAAGCCGTGGCCGTAGACGACGGCGGGTGACTGCGGGACATGCTTGCCGAGTACGTTCGACACCAGCAGGTGCGCCCGCTTGGGGTTGCGGCGCAGGGCGAGGCCGAGCAGCTCGCGCAGGTCGTCGCCGCCGACCAGCTCGACCCCGAGCCGCTCGGCGACCCAGGTGCCGGACCAGACCCCGTTGTGCACAGCGTTGTTCATGAATCCCTATGTGTGTTCGTCGGGGGGTGCCAGGTCGGTGGTGTCGGCCGCCCAGGCGATCGAGAGCGGATGTCAGTCGGGGATACCGGCGGTGAGCAGCTCCACGAAGCCGATGTCCTCGTTGGCGACGCCGAAGACCTCGGCGCGCAGCAGGGTCCGCTCGGCCCAGGCGCGGTGCGGCTTCACCTCGTTCATCTTGTTCGTGTACGCCGACCGCAGGACGCCTCCGCCGCAGCGCTCGGGCCGCAGGATGTCCTGGGCGTCACTGAACTCCTCGTGACTGACCACGGACAGTGTGTGCACGGGCAGTACGTGCGAGGGGTGGATGCAGGTCTTGCCGAGCAGCCCGTTGGCCTGGTCGAGGCTGATCTCGCGGAGCAGCCCGTCCATGGCGTGCTCGATCAGCGTCTCACGCAGTTCCTCGGCCTGGCCGTCCAGGAAGGGGCTGCGGCGCAGCTGTGGCTTGAACATGCGCTCCTGGACCCGGAAGTACTCCCAGACGGGCCCGGTGACGGTGAACCCGGTGCCGTCGGCCCGTCCCATCATGTTGACGACGTCGGCGATGACGGAGGCGACGACGTGGACGTCGTACGCGGTCATATCCGGGGCTCTGCGCAGCCCGTACGAGGAGCAGAAGTCGGTGACGCCGAGGCGCAGGGCGAGGACGCGGTCGCGGTACTTGTCGACGGCGCGGGAGATGCCCTCCAGGGTCTCCACCCGCGTCTCCCGGTACATCAGCTCGGGCGATTCGAGCACGGGCATGCCGAACAGCCGTCGGCCGCTGGCGGCCTCGGCGTCGGCGAGTGCCTCCAGGAACGGCATCCCGCGTTCCTCGGTGAACTTCGGCATCACGAACCCGGAGAGCAGCCTGGCGGTCGGCCCGAGGCGGCGTACGAGGTCGGGGATCTGTTCCGGCGTACGGACCCGGATGAACAGCAGCGGCAGCCCGGTGGTGGCGTCGGGGCGCTCGTCGAGCACGCCGAACTCCCGCACCAGGTTCTCCTCGGCGTCGGCGACCTCCGAGTCGTCGATGGAGTCCTCCAGGCACAGCACCATCGAGACGACACCGCGGGCGACCTGCTTGACGATGGCGTCGGCGAGGCGCGGGCGGGTGGCCGGGCTGTACAGGGTGGCCCCCAGGGCCGTGGCGAGCAGCCGGGCCGGGGAGTCGGCGGTGAACTCGCACGGCTCCTGGTGGAACAGGCGCTGCCGTACCTCAGGCGCGATGTGCCCGAAATGACGCATGAAATTCCCCCGTGGCGGCTGGACGGCCGGTCGAGTGGTGATCGGGTGTCGGTCGAGTGTTGATGGGTGGCCGGTAATAGTACGTAGGGATCCATGTCGGGGGTTCCCACTGAGAATGAAGTTCAGGTAACGCGGACACGCAGAACCGATGCCCCCGCGTTGTCGTGACCAGGACCGAGAAGGCAGGATGACCGCATGACGCACGCGATGCTGAAGGGGTCGAACGTCCCGCTCGAAGCGACGACGGTGCGCGCCGTCCTGCGCTGGACGCCCGGGCAGGGGGTTCCGGATGTCGACGCCTCGGCGCTGCTCCTCGGCCCCGACGGTCGTGTGCGCTCCGACGAGGACTTCGTCTTCTACAACCAACCCCGCCACCCCTCGGGCAAGGTCTGGCGCCTCGGCAAGAAACGGGTGGCCGAGGGCCTGACCGACACGATCCAGACGGATCTGACCGGTGTCGAGTCAGCGGTCGGCCAGATTATGCTGATCGCCTCGGCGGACGGCGTGACCTTCGACCGCGTACGGTCTCTGCGCATCCTGCTGTACGACGGTGCCGTCGCGGACGGCGAACCGCTGGCGTACTTCGACGTCAAACCGGAGACGGGCGAGGAAACGGCGCTGATCTGCGGCGAGCTGTACCGGCGCGGCGACGGCTGGAAGTTCCGCGCCCTGGGTGAGGGCTATTCGAACGGCCTGGAGGGCCTGGCGACGGACTTCGGCATCTCGGTGGAGGACCCGCCGGCCGAGGAGCCGTTCCCGGACACCACCAACGCCCCGCCCACGGACACCTCGGCGGTCACCACGGTCCAGCATCCGCCCACTCTCCCTCCGCAGCCGACCTACGGCTACCCGCAGCCCACGAGCCCGAACGCGAACCAGCCGGCGTACGGGTACCCCCAACCGGTGGGAGCATCCCCGAACCCGTCCCCGGACTTCCGCCTGCCGCCCCAGGGCCCACAGTTCATCAGCCGGTAGGACAGGCGCCCCTGAGGGGCGCGGGGAACTGCGCGATCAACCACACACAGCCCGCAGCCGCCACTCCACAGAACCCCCCGAGCTCCAGGGCGCCCCGCCAAGACCAAGCGTCAGCGCTCAGCCTTGGTCTTGTATCCCCTGCCCCACTGCAGCCCCCACCCGTACAACCGGTCGAGCTCCGCCTGGAACCCGTAGACGAACTTCACTTCCCGCCGGACGATCAGCTCGTTCTTCACGTTCTCGATCAGCACCACCGCACAGGACCGGGCCTGCGAGTGCCGCTCGTCGAGGCCGATCTCGATGCGCGGCCCGTTGCTGGGGTAGAGCGTCACGATCGCGTGGGTCCGGTCGAACGCCGGCGTCTGGTCGTAGATGTACACGAACACCAGCAGCCGCTTGATCTCGTCCCGGTGGTCGAGATTGACGTACGCCGTCTCCCCGGACGCCGACCCGAACCGGTCGTCCCCGCTGAGCTTGACGTACGGCGGCACGTTCGTGTCGCCGAGGAACCCGCCCAGGGGCTGTACGACCCCTTTGGTGCCGTCCGTCAGCTCGTACAGGATGCCCAGGTCGAGGTCGACGTTCACCATGCTCTGGGTGTGGCCCTTGACCTCCTCCGGCCGCAGGGCCTGGAAGGGGTGTCGCCACAGGCTCTGCCGCTTGGGGCCGCCGATGTCCGACGTACGCATCCGCCAGGACAGATTGATGCGCAGGTGGCCGGTCGCGGCGCCCTGCCTCGTGAGCGATACCCGTTGGTGCCGCTTGGTCAGCTCGATGGAGTTGCTCGCCGCGCTGCCGGCGTCGAAGTCCGTCGTACGGCCGCGCCACAGGTCGTCCCAGAAACTCATCCCGCCCCCACCCGTCCAGCCCCCGCACATTCGTCCATGCCGTCAGTCGGCCGCCCGCAAGACCGCGGGGCGGCCGACGAGGACGATTCCTCGTAGCCGCCCCGCTCAGAGCGTTCCTCACACCGGAGGTTGTCACACCCCGGACGAGACCTCAGTCTTCTCGTCCGAGCCCGCCGCTTTTCCCTCGGCCGCCGCCAGTTTGGTGTTGCGGCGCACGGAGGACCAGAAGGACCAGGCGATCAGGACGACGCCCACCAGGCCGGTGATGACCTCGTGGATCTCGTACTGGATGGTGACGAGCAGGATGGCGGCGAGGGCGCCGATCGCGTAGTGCGCGCCGTGCTCCAGGTAGACGTAGTCGTCGAGGGTGCCCTGGCGGACCAGGTAGACCGTGAGCGACCGGACGTACATGGCGCCGATACCGAGGCCCAGGGCCATCAGCACGATGTCGTTGGTGACGGCGAAGGCGCCGATCACACCGTCGAAGGAGAAGGACGCGTCCAGCACTTCGAGGTAGAGGAACATGAAGAACGCGGCCTGGCCGGCGAGAACGACGGCCGGCCTCTTCTTGCCGGTGCGCTCGGCCTCCTCGTCGGCCTCGTGCTCGCGCTCCTCCTCTTCCTCCAGCTTGTCCTCGAAGTAGCCGGAGAGCCCGCCGACGATCATGTACGTGATCAGACCGGCGATACCGGAGATGAGCACCGTCTGCGCCTTGTCGACGTGGGCGCCACCGTGCTGGTGGGCGTTGGTCGCGAACGTCATGGCGGAGATCATGAGCACGATCAGGGCGATGCAGACCGACAGCATGTCGACCTTGCCGAGCTTGGCGAGCGGGCGTTCCAGCCAGCCGAGCCACTTGATGTCCCGGTCCTCGAAGATGAAGTCGAGGAAGATCATCAACAGGAACATGCCACCGAAGGCGGCGATCGCCGGGTGGGCGTCGGTGACCAGCTGCTGGTACTGGTCCTTGTTGTTGAGAGCGAGGTCGACCGCGTCGATCGGACCGATCTTGGCGCTGATGGCCACAATCACGACGGGGAAGACGAGCCGCATACCGAAGACGGCGATGAGGACACCGACCGTGAGGAAGATCTTCTGCCAGAAGGCACTCATCTTCTTCAGGATTCCGGCGTTGACCACCGCGTTGTCGAAGGACAGCGAGATCTCGAGGATGGAGAGGATCGCCACGATGCCGAAGCCGGTCCACCCCCCGTAGAAGACCGCCGCGACCAGGCCGAGCGCGGTGACCGCGAACGACCAGCCGAAGGTTTTCAGAATCACTGGCTACCCAATCGTGTGTTTACGGGTCTCCCCCGCTGCCGTACTCGGCTTTACGAAACGTTGACTCCGAAGTCTAGAGCGATGCCCTTCAGACCCGACGCGTACCCCTGTCCAACTGCACGGAACTTCCACTCGCCCTGGTAGCGGTACAACTCACCGAAGATCATGGCGGTCTCCGTCGAAGCGTCCTCACTCAGGTCGTAACGCGCCAGTTCCTGGCCGTCGGCCTGGTTGACGACCCGGATGAAGGCGTTGCCGACCTGGCCGAAGGTCTGGCCGCGGTTGTCCGCGTCGTGGATCGAGACCGGAAAGATGATCTTGTCGCAGGCGGCCGGCACCCTGGGCAGGTCGACGATCAGCGACTCGTCGTCGCCCTCGCCCTCACCGGTGAGGTTGTCGCCGGTGTGCTCCACAGAGCCGTCGGGGCTCGTGAGCTGGTTGTAGAAGATGAACCACTCGTCGCCGAGCACCCTTCCACCGCCGCACAGCAGGGCACTGGCGTCGAGGTCGAAGGGCGCGCCGGTGGTGGAACGCGCGTCCCAGCCGAGCCCGACCAACACCTGGGTGAGGTTCGGTGCGGCTTTGGAGAGGGAGACATTGCCCCCCTTGGCAAGCGTGACGCCCATAGTGCTGGTCCTCCCCGAGGTGATGCGAACAGATGTACCGAGCGCGTCCGGCGCCGCACCGGGAGTGCGACGCCGGACGACGGAACCGGAGGAAGTCCGGCTCAGACGTTCACGCCGAAGTCCTGCGCGATGCCGCGCAGACCGGACGCGTATCCCTGGCCGATGGCGCGGAACTTCCACTCCGTGCCGTGCCGGTACAGCTCGCCGAAGACCATGGCGGTCTCCGTCGAGGCGTCCTCGGAGAGGTCGTAGCGCGCGAGCTCCGCCTCGCCCGCCTGGTTCACGACGCGGATGAACGCGTTGCGCACCTGGCCGAAGGACTGCTGACGGCTCTCGGCTTCGTAGATCGAGACCGGGAACACGATCTTGTCGACGTCGGCCGGGACCGCCGCGAGATTGACCTTGATCTGCTCGTCGTCGCCCTCGCCCTCACCGGTGATGTTGTCGCCGGTGTGTTCGACGGAGCCGTCCGGGCTCTTGAGGTTGTTGAAGAACACGAAGTTGGCGTCGGAACTGACCTTGCCGTCCGCGTTCGTCAGGATCGCGCTGGCGTCGAGGTCGAAGTCGGTGCCGGTGGTGGAACGCGCGTCCCATCCCAGACCAACGATGACCGCGGTGAGACCCGGGGCCTCCTTGGTCAGCGATACGTTGCCGCCCTTGCTGAGGCTGACTCCCACGAGTCCTCCATTTGTGTCTCGTCTGCTTCCGGGTGCGGTGTGCCCCGTCGTGCGCCGTTATCGGATCAACGTGTCGATCCTAGTGACGGGTTCCCGCCCCACGCAGGGGTGGAACCGAAGAATCACAGGGTGTCGAGGGCCTTCACGTACTCGTTCAGGTCACGCGCGTCCGGCAGTCCGTTGACCACGGTCCACCGCACGACGCCCTCCTTGTCGATGATGAAGGTCCCGCGCACCGCACAACCCTTGTCCTCGTCGAAGACTCCGTACGCGCGCGAAGTGTTGCCGTGCGGCCAGAAGTCGGACAGCAGGGGGTAGTCGAAGCCCTCCTGCTCGCCGAAGACGCGCAGGGTGTGGATGGAGTCGTTGGAGACGGCGAGCACCTGGGTGTCCCGGTCGGAGAACCTCGGCAGGTTGTCCCGCAGGTCGCAGAGTTCACCGGTGCACACACCGGTGAAGGCGAAGGGGTAGAAGAGGAGCACCACGTTCTTCGCGCCGCGGAAGTCCGAGAGCCGCACGGTGGCGCCGTGGTTGTCCTTGAGCTCGAAGTCCGGGGCCTTGTCGCCGACCTCGATCGCCATGATCCTGCATCCCTTCGGTGGGCTGTTCGGGTGAGAACACCCTAGTGAGCACCGACCGCAGGGGCAGTGGCAGGCCGCGGTACCTGTGAGGACGTGGCCCGTTCAGGGCCGAAGCGGGGGTCCAGGGGCGGCAACCCCCAGCAGACGGCCCGCTTCGGCCACGGTCACTGCCTACTTCTTCGACTTCGCCGCCTTGGGCGTCGCCAGACGGCTGCCACTCCAGTCCTTGCCCACGCTGACGCTCTTGGTCGCCGACAGACCCGCCGTCGTCGCGGCTTCAGAGATGTCGCTCGGCTCCACGTAGCCTTCACGGCCCGTCTTGGGCGTGAGGAGCAGGATCGCGCCGCCTTCTTCGATGTACGTGGTGGCATCCACCAGCGAATCGGTCAGGTCGCCGTCGTCGTCGCGGAACCAGAGCACCACGGCATCTGCGACGTCGTCGTACTCCTCGTCAACGAGATCGCTGCCGATGACTTCCTCAATGGCCTCGCGGAGCTCCTGGTCGACGTCGTCGTCGTAGCCGATCTCCTGGACCACCTGCTCGGGCTGGAACCCCAGCCTTGCGGCAGGGTTAGTCCGCTCCTCCGCGTGGTCCGCGGTCGCGCTCACGGGTTGCCTCCTGATCATGTTTCGAGAATTGTCCAGCCACGCGCGTGCGCGAAGCATTGGCCGTAGTCCACACGGGCGGGGCGGATCGCGCAAGTACCCAGCCGTCGAGACCGCCGAAACGGTGACGATCCCGGCGGTGTCGCCGCAACTTCAGACAGCGACTCCCGAGAACCAGTGACGCACACCACACCATTCTGCCCGCTTTGCGGTTTTGCTGCTCCCGAGTGACTCCCGAACCTCTCATACATGCGTGCGAGATCCGAATCGCTTTACGGAACACGTCACGGACTGGGCGTATCGTTGCGATTTGGCTGCGGACACCCCGCCCGGCGATCTTCACCGGGACTACTTCTGAGTAGAGGTGACGTACCCGGCCTCGGGGTACACGATGGGGCCAGTGCATTCGCAGCCCCGGGGCGCGCTCGTGGCGTGTCCCGGATCAAGCCCTCCGAGAGCGAAGGAACAGCGTGGCTTCCGGATCAGATCGCAACCCGATCATCATTGGCGGCCTTCCGAGTCAGGTTCCTGACTTCGATCCCGAAGAAACCCAGGAATGGCTCGACTCGCTCGACGCCGCCGTTGACGAGCGCGGCCGGGAGCGGGCGCGCTATCTGATGCTGCGGCTGATCGAGCGGGCCCGCGAGAAGCGCGTGGCCGTGCCCGAGATGCGGAGCACGGACTACGTCAACACGATCGCGACGAAGGACGAGCCCTTCTTCCCCGGCAACGAGGAGATCGAGCGCCGCATCCTCAACGCGACCCGCTGGAACGCGGCCGTGATGGTGTCGCGCGCCCAGCGGCCCGGCATCGGCGTCGGCGGCCACATCGCGACCTTCGCCTCCTCCGCCTCCCTCTACGACGTGGGCTTCAACCACTTCTTCCGGGGCAAGGACGAGGGCGACGGCGGCGACCAGATCTTCTTCCAGGGGCACGCCTCCCCCGGTATCTACGCCCGCGCGTTCCTTCTCGACCGGCTCAGCGAGCAGCAGCTCGACGCGTTCCGCCAGGAGAAGTCGAAGGCGCCGTACGGTCTGTCCTCGTACCCGCACCCGCGGCTGATGCCGGACTTCTGGGAGTTCCCGACCGTCTCGATGGGCCTCGGCCCGCTCGGCGCGATCTTCCAGGCGCGGATGAACCGCTACATGGAGGCGCGCGGTATCGCGGACACCTCCAAGTCGCACGTGTGGGCGTTCCTCGGGGACGGCGAGATGGACGAGCCGGAGTCGCTCGGCCAGCTGTCGATCGCCGCGCGCGAGGGCCTCGACAACCTGACCTTCGTCGTCAACTGCAACCTCCAGCGGCTCGACGGCCCGGTGCGCGGCAACGGCAAGATCATCCAGGAGCTGGAGTCGCAGTTCCGGGGCGCCGGCTGGAACGTCGTCAAGCTGGTGTGGGACCGCAGCTGGGACCCGCTGCTCGCGCAGGACCGGGACGGCGTGCTGGTCAACAAGATGAACACGACCCCGGACGGTCAGTTCCAGACGTACGCCACCGAGACCGGCGAGTACATCCGCGACCACTTCTTCGGGGACGACACCCGGCTGCGCGCGATGGTCGAGAACATGACCGACGACCAGGTCCTGCACCTGGGCCGCGGCGGCCACGACCACAAGAAGATCTTCGCGGCGTTCGCGGCGGCCAAGGCGCACAAGGGCCAGCCGACGGTCATCCTCGCCAAGACCGTCAAGGGCTGGACGCTCGGACCCAACTTCGAGGGCCGCAACGCCACGCACCAGATGAAGAAGCTGACGGCGGCCGACCTCAAGGGCTTCCGCGACCGGCTTCACCTGCCCATCTCCGACAAGGAGCTGGAGGGCGGCGCGCCGCCGTACTTCCACCCGGGCCGGAACTCGGAAGAGATCCAGTACATGCACGACCGCCGCAAGTCGCTCGGCGGTTACGTCCCGACCCGCGTCGTCCGCGCCAAGCCGCTGGCCCTGCCGCCGGAGAAGACGTACGCGAGTGTGAAGAAGGGTTCGGGTCAGCAGTCGATCGCCACGACCATGGCGTTCGTCCGGCTGCTCAAGGACCTCATGCGGGACAAGGAGATCGGCAAGCGTTTCGTGCTGATCGCGCCGGACGAGTACCGCACGTTCGGCATGGACTCGTTCTTCCCGAGCGCGAAGATCTACAACCCGCTCGGCCAGCAGTACGAGTCGGTCGACCGGGAGCTGCTGCTCGCGTACAAGGAGTCCCCGACCGGCCAGATGCTGCACGACGGCATCTCGGAGGCGGGCTGCACCGCCTCGCTGATCGCGGCGGGTTCGGCGTACGCCACGCACGGCGAGCCGCTGATCCCCGTCTACGTCTTCTACTCGATGTTCGGTTTCCAGCGCACCGGCGACCAGTTCTGGCAGATGGCGGACCAGTTGGCGCGCGGTTTCGTGCTGGGCGCGACCGCCGGCCGTACGACTCTGACCGGTGAGGGGCTTCAGCACGCCGACGGCCACTCGCAGCTGCTGGCCTCGACGAACCCGGGCTGTGTGGCGTACGACCCGGCGTACTCGTACGAGATCGCGTACATCGTGCAGGACGGTCTGCGCCGGATGTACGGGCCCGACAGTGAGGACGTCTTCTACTACCTCACCGTCTACAACGAGCCGATCCAGCACCCGGCCGAGCCCGAGAACGTCGACGTCGACGGCATCCTCAAGGGCATCCACCGGGTGGGCCAAGCGACTTCGGGCACCATTCCGGCCCAGGTCATCGCGTCCGGTGTCGCGGTGCCGTGGGCTCTGGAGGCGCAGCGGATCCTCGCCGAGGACTGGGACGTGAAGGCGGACGTCTGGTCGGCGACCTCCTGGAACGAGCTGCGGCGCGAGGCGGTCGCGGTGGAGCAGCACAACCTGCTGCACCCGGAGGAGGAGCAGCGCGTCCCGTACGTGACGCGGAAGCTGAGCGGTGCCGAGGGTCCGTTCGTGGCCGTGTCCGACTGGATGCGCTCGGTTCCCGACCAGATCTCGCGGTGGGTCCCGGGGACGTACCAGTCGCTGGGCGCGGACGGCTTCGGCTTCGCGGACACGCGGGGCGCGGCCCGGCGGTTCTTCCACATCGACGCGCAGTCGATCGTGGTGGGGGTACTGACCGAGCTGGCACGGGAGGGCAAGGTCGACCGTTCGGTGCTGAAGCAGGCGATCGACCGTTACCAGCTGCTCGACGTGACGGCGGCGGACCCGGGCGCCGCGGGCGGAGACGCGTAGCGCTCCGCGTCGCGCTCCGCGGGAAGGCGGTAGTTCGTCTGCGGGGCCGTCGCGGCTGGTCGCGCAGTTCCCCGCGCCCCTGTAAGGCGGTCCCCTTCGAGGGCGCCTTACAGGGGCGTTCCCGACCCCTACGATGCGAGGCATGAAGGAACCATCGGCACAGGCCCGCTGGGAACGGCACACCCAGCGGCCTCTGATGGGGCTCGCGGTCGTGTTCACCGTCGCCTACGCGGTGCCGATCGTGGACAGCCCCGCGAGCCGGTCCGTGTCGGTCGCCTGCACGATCACGGAGTGGATGGTGTGGGGCGCGTTCGCGGTCGACTATCTCGTCCGGATCGCTCTCGCCGACCGGCGCCGGGAGTACGTACGACGGCACTGGCTGGACCTGTTCGCCGTGCTGCTGCCGCTGCTCCAGCCGCTGCGGCTGCTGCGGGTCGTCTCCACGCTGATGCTGGTGGGCCGGCGGGCCCAGATGGCGTCCCAGGTCCGGCTGACGACGTATGTCGGCGGGGCCGTGGTGGGGCTGCTGATGTTCGGTTCGCTGGCCGTGCTGTCGGTGGAACGCGCGTCACCGGAAGGGAACATCCGCACGCTGGATGACGCGCTGTGGTGGTCGTTCACGACGATGACGACAGTGGGGTACGGGGACCACGCGCCGACGACCGGAGTGGGCCGGATGCTCGCGGTCGGGCTGATGCTGTCCGGGATCGCGCTGCTCGGTCTCGTCACCGCGAACATCGCCGCCTGGTTCATCTCCCGGTTCGAGATGGACGACGTGGAGGAGAGGCGCCAGACGGCGGCGATCGCGGCACTGACGGACGAGGTACGGGCGCTGCGGGCGGAGGTCGCGGCTCTGACCGTCACGAGGGAGCGGGTCGGCGAGGACCCTTCCCGTTAGCGGGCCCTCGCCGGCCGGACGGACGGGCAGAAGGACAGACAGAGAGACATACAGAGGGACTGACGGACGGTCAGAAGAAGCCGGTTGTCGGGCCTGTGGCGCTCACCAGCCAGATGACGGCCAGGAGGGTGTCGATCGCACCGAGGACCACGGCCACCAGGGGCGGTATCGGGTGCGGGCCCTTCCAGGTCCGGCCCATCGCCAGCCATCCGCAGATGACGGCCACGGGGCCCAGGACGATGCCGAGGACGAAGAAGCCCGCGACGGCGCAGATGAGCCCGATGATTCCGAGCGTCGCGCCGTCCGGGGTGGTGCGCTGCCGGCTCCTGCCGCGCGCGCCGGGATGCCTGCTGGTGGGGTGCTGCCGTCCGAAGGCCGCCATGTCTCATCAACTCCCTGGAACTTGTCGGTAGTTCGGGGTCGATGAGGCGGGTACCCCCGCCGCGCGGTTCCAGCCGTCCCGCTCTTCGGCGGGCCCGCCGGCGCGCTGTCCCCCTCCGGCAGCGCGCCGCGGCCCGGCCGTCCTCCCGCCACGTACGAACCATGTCGTACAGACCATGTCGTGCGGAGGACTTGACTAACTGTGACCTGCCTCGTGGGCGGAAGGGGAGGAATCTTTAGGGGAGTCACCCTGATAGGGGAACTCCCCCGCCAAGACCGTAGATATATGCGCGATATATGCGCCTCAGATGTGCGCTGCCCCCGCACCCGCCTCCACGTTCTCGCCACGCTTCGTCAGGAGCGCGACCAGGATCGCGGCCACGGCGACGCCCGCCGCCACCAGACAGGCCAGGCTCATGCCGGAGATGAACGTGTCGTGGGCGACCTTGGTGATCTGGGCGACGACCGTCTCCGGCGTCCCCTCGGCCACCGGCGGCACGCCGACCTGGACCGCTTCCGAGGCCTGCGCCTGCTGTTCCGGGGTGAGTTCCGGGAGGCCCGCGGCCGTCCAGTTGCCCGCGAGGTCGTTGTCGACCTTGGAGGCCATGACCGCGCCCAGTACCGCCGTACCGAGGCTGCCGCCGATCTGCATCGCCGCCTGCTGGAGACCGCCGGCGACACCGGAGAGCTCCATCGGGGCGTTGCCGACGATGACCTCCGTCGCACCGACCATGACCGGGGCGAGGCCGAGGCCGAGCAGGGCGAACCAGACCGACATGATGCCGCTGCCGGTGTCCGTCTCCAGCGTGGACATGCCGAACATGGCGATCGCGACGCACGCCATACCGCCCGCGAGCGGGATACGCGGCCCCGTCCTGCTGATCATGGCGCCGGCCAGGGGCGAGCCGACGATCATCATCCCGGTGAGTGGGAGCAGGTGCAGACCCGCGTCGATCGGGCTCATACCGTGCACGTTCTGCAGATAGAAGGTGACGAAGAAGAGGCCGCCCATGAAGGCGATGGCCATCAGGACCATCAGCACCACGCCCGCCGAGAGCGGGACCGACCGGAACAGGCCGAGCGGGATGAGCGGCTCCTTGACCCGCTGCTCCCAGAGGGCGAAGAAGGCGAAGCCGGCCACCGCCAGGACGAGGAACAGCCAGGTCCTGCCGTCGCCCCAGCCCCACGCCGGAGCCTTGATGAGCGCCCACACCAGGCAGAACATCGCGCCGGAGAGCAGGGCGATACCGAGGACGTCGAAGGAGCGCGGGGCGTTCTCGGCGCGGTGGTCGACCAGGATCACCAGGCCGATGACGAGCGCCAGGATGCCCACCGGCACGTTGATGAAGAACACCGACTGCCAGCTGACGTGCTCGACGAGCAGTCCGCCGAGGATCGGGCCGCCCGCGGTGGACGCGCCGATGACCATGCCCCAGATGCCGATGGCCATGTTCAGCTTGTCGGCGGGGAACGTGGCCCGCAGCAGACCGAGCGCGGCCGGCATCAGCAGCGCGCCGAACAGTCCCTGGAACACCCGGAAGGTGACGACCAGGGCGATACTGCTGGACAGGCCGATGGCCGCCGACGCGGTCGCGAAGCCGACGATGCCGATGAGGAAGGTCTGCCGGTGCCCGAACCGGTCACCGAGCTTGCCCGCGGTGATCAGCGTGACCGCGAGCGCGAGGAAGTAGCCGTTGGTGATCCACTGGACGTCGGCGAAACTCGCGCCCAGGTCCTTCTGGATGGCCGGGTTGGCGATGGCCACGATGGTGCCGTCCAGGGCCACCATCATGACCCCGACGGCCACGGATATCAGGGTCAGCCACGGATGGCCGCGCAACCCCTTGGCAGGCGTGTGGTCCGACGGAGCGGCCGGCGTCCCGTCCCCCGGCTCCGTCGTGTCGATGGTCTGACTAGTCATGCGTTCGAGGCTAGTGACAGCCACTGACAATTGACAAACCAGTTCACAAGTCGGTAACTGACACGTCACTCACCGAGAAGAAGCCCGACGAGCGTGAAGCAACGAGAAGTGCGAGAAGCACGAGAAGAAGGGAGAGGCCCGATCGTCATGAGCGCCGCCGAAACCGAGGTGGTCCCGGGCTCCGGACCCGGCCTGCGCGAGCGCAAGAAGCAGCGCACCCGGGACGCGCTGCTGCGCGCCGCCCTCACCCTGTTCACCAGCAACGGGTACGAGAGCACGACCGTCGACGAGATCGCCGAGGCGGTCGAGGTCTCGCAGCGCACCTTCTTCCGCTACTTCGCCGGCAAGGAGGACGCCGCCTTCGCCGTGCACCGCATCGCCGAGGAGCACTTCATCCAGGCGGTACGCGACCGCCCGCCGCACGAGGCCCCGCTGGAGGCGCTGCGCCAGGCCGTGCTGGAGGGCTGGCACACCATTCACGAGGCCGTGGAGTCCGTCGTTCCGGCGGAGTTGCAGATGCGCATCTTCCACCTGGTCGAGTCGACGCCGACACTGCTCGCCGCGCACATGCGCCGCTCCGCGGAGACGGAGGAGGCGGTGGCACGGCTGATCGCCGAGCGCGAGGGCGTCGACGTGGACCGCGACCTCCGGCCGCGGGTCGTGGTGGCCCTGTTCAGCGGGCTGATGCGGCTGGCGGAACGGCGGTGGGGCGCGGGCTCGGACATGAGCGTGGCGGCGATGCGGGAGCTGACCAGCACATATCTCGACGCGATGGGGCCGGCGCTGGCGGGGAACTGGCGCACGGAGCAGCCGTGACACCTCGTATCGGCGTGCGTACGGAGTGACTTGCCCGGCGCCGGTTATCGAAACGTGATCCCCGTCACTCGGTTAACGCGAGACCCTCTCGTTCTCCTAGTGTGTCCTTTCAGTGACTTCCTTCGACACCTCCCCGCAACTGAACGTCTGGCGCGCACTGCTCGCGCTGGCCGTGGTCTTCGTGATGCTCGCGACGACCGGCTGGACCGCGGTCCGCAGTCATCGCACGCCGTCGCCGCTCCAGGCGTCGCTCTCCGCGTGGGAGCACGGACGGATCGGCGGCCACGCGCTGCCCGACCCGGACGAGACCCCCGCCCGGCTGGCCCGGTTCTTCACCTCGCTCACCGACCGCCAGCGCGACCGGCTCGTCCGGCGCTACCCGCTGGCGCTCGGCAACATGAACGGCGCGCCCGTCGTACTGCGCTACCGCGCCAACCGCGTCGCGCTGTACACCGCCCGCGAGACCGAGCGGACGCGCATGCACGACGACCGGCTGTCGGCCGTCGGCCAGTACGCGGCGGGGCGTCGCATGCACCGCTACGAAGCGCTGCTGGAGAACGGCCGCCAGATCCTGGCGTTCGACCCCGAGGGCTCGGGCCGCGTCGCCGAGGTCTTCGGCGACCTCGACAAGGCGCAGCGCGTCTCGGTCGTGGTCCCCGGCGTGGACACCGACCTGCTCACCTTCCAGCGCACCAACCGCAAGTACTCGGCGCCCGTCGGCATGGCCTCGGCGCTGTACCGCGCCGAGTGGGAGACGAGCCCCACGACCCGTACGGCAGTGATCGCCTGGGCCGACTACACCGCGCCCAGCGGGCTCGGCATGGACGCGGCGACGGCGATGCGCGCCAACTCCGGTGCGCTGCGGCTGAACGCGCTGGTGCGCGGGCTGCCCGGCCGGGCACCGGTCGCGCTGTACTGCCACAGCTACGGCTCGGTGGTGTGCGGCGTCGCCGCGCACGCGCTGCCGCGCCGGGTGACCGACATCGCGGTGGCCGGCAGCCCCGGCATGCGGGCCGAGAACTCCGCGGGGCTGCGCACCCACGCCCGGGTGTGGGCGATGCGGGACGCCGACGACTGGATCCAGGACGTGCCGTACCTGGAGGTCGGCGGTCTCGGACACGGCGCCGATCCGGTGTCGGCGGCGTTCGGCGCACGCGTGCTGTCCGCGCGGGGCGCGAAAGGGCACGGCGGCTATTTCGAGCCGGGTACGGAGAGTCTGCACAACTTCGCGGAGATCGGCGTCGGCGCGTATCGCGCCGTGCGGTGCGCTCAGCGGGATCAGAACGATCAGCGGAACCGCAAGGATGACGTGTGTCTGAAGGGTTTGCCCGACGGGGCTATGGCCGGACGCGCGTAGAGGACGCAGAATTCACGGTGTGCCCGGGGAGGGACTATGAAGCTCGCGCCGCATACGATGAGCCGCATGGGTGACGTACTGGCCGGATTTCATGCCGCCTGGGAGTTCGAGTCCGACTCCGTGCTCATCCGCTTCGAACGGGGCATCCGCACGCCGAAGCTGTTCCAGGCGCTCGGCGAACGCCGTATCCCGTTGGAGGCGATCGCGGGGGTGACACTGACCCCGGGCAAGCGCGGAACGGTGATCCTGCGTGCCGAACCCCGCCCGGGCGCCGACCCGTTGATGGAGGCGGCCGACGGCCAGCTCAAGGAGGCCTGCGACCCGTACCGGCTGGTGCTGCCCGCCGAGCGGGAGACGCTCGCCGAGTACTACGCGGACGAGCTGCGGGCCCAGCTGACCCAACAGGGGCCTGCTGAAAGGTTCCTGGTGGATGCGCCCGAGGTGCCGCGGGCGTTCAAGGCGTACGACGCGAAGGCGTCCTTCGACGGGCGCGCCGTGTCCTTCCGGTGGTTCTGGACGGGCGCGTCGTCGGCGAAGTGGAAGGCCGGCGACCAGACGTTTCCGGTCGCCGACCTGATCGGAGTGGAGTGGCGGTCCCCCGAGGTGTTCGAGGGCCATCTGCGGCTGCTGAGGCGTACCGATTCTGTCGCGCCGGTCGACCAGGACCCCGCCTCGGTGGTGTTCGGGCTGGGATACGGGCCTGTGCACGAGTCGTTGCCCTTCGCGGCGGCGGTGCTGGCCGCCGTTCGCTCCGCGGGTGGGGCGGCGGCGGTTCAGCTGAACTCCGGTCGGCGTGATCCCGCGGATGTCGCCGAACGGATCCGGCATCTCGGGGAGTTGCACGAGGCCGGGTTGGTCACCGATGAGGAGTTCTCGGTGAAGAAGGCCGAGTTGTTGGCGGAGTTGTAGCCCGCCCAACGGGGTGGGGAGTTCTGTGGGTTCGCGGGTGCCCGTCCGACGTGGCTTGTCGCGCAGTTCCCCGCGCCCCTAGGGGGTTTCCCTGGCCGCCGATGTGAAGGTCATGTCGGCGTAGCGGGCTCCCGTGACCTGGGCCGCGATGGGTTCCAGCAGGGCCAGATCCTTCTCGCCCAGGACGATGCGGGTCGCCGCCGTGTTCTCCTCCACCCTCGAACGGCTGCGCGTGCCCGGGATCGGCACGACCGGGAGGTCGTGGACGGTCGCCTGCTGCTGGACCCAGGCCAGGGCGATCTGGCCGAGGGAGGCGCCGTGGGCTTCCGCGACCGTCCTGACGGGGGCCAGCAGTGCGGCGTTCGCCGAGGCGTTGGTACCCGTGAAGCGGGGCTGCGTGCGGCGGTAGTCGTCCGCGGTCAGTTCCTGGTCGGCGTCGGTGAACGAGCCGGTCAGGAAGCCCCGGCCGAGCGGGGAGTACGGGACCAGGGTGACGCCCAGTTCGCGGGCCGCCGGGACCACGCCCGCCTCGATGTCCCGGCTGAACAGGGACCACTCCGACTGGAGGGCGGCGATCGGGTGCACGGCCTGGGCCGCGCGCAGCTCCGGGCCCGTGACCTCGCTCAGGCCCAGCTGCTTGACCTTGCCCTCGCGCACCAGCTCGGCCATGACCCCGACCGACTCCTCGATCGGGACGTTCACATCGCGCCGGTGCATGTAGTAGAGGTCGATGACATCGAGGTCGAGGCGCTTGAGGCTGGCCTCGACGGCCTGGCGTATGTAGGGCGCGTCGTTGCGGATGATCCGCCGGGTCGGCTCGCCGGGCGGGATCGCCAGGGCGAACTTCGTCGCGACGACGACCTCGTCGCGGTGGGCCCGGAAGAACGGGGACAGGAATCGTTCGTTCTCCCCGTCGGCGTAGGCGTCGGCCGTGTCGTAGAGGGTCACGCCCAGTTCGAGCGCGCGTTCGAGCGTGGCGCGGGCCTCGCCGGCGTCGGTGGGGCCGTACGCGAAGCTCATGCCCATGCAGCCGAGGCCCTGTACGCCGACCTCGGGGCCGCCGGTGCCCAGCGGGGCCGTGGGGAGCCTGCCGGCGGTGTCGTCGTTCGTCATCGAACCCTCTCCATCTCACGGACGACGCGGACAAGGCCCGCGTCCTGGTCCGCCTCCGCGTAGAAACTGATCTTCCGGTCGAGTACCGCGAGCGTGTCCTGGAGTTCGGCGATCCGGTCCAGGACGGCCCTGCGGGTCGATTCGAGCAGTTCGAACCGCTCGCCGTACGTGTGGTCGCCCTCGCGCACGAGTTCGGCGTAGCGCACCATGTCCGCGACCGGCATACCGGTGAGCCGGAGCTTGCCGACGAGGTCGAGCCAGTCGAGGTCGCGGTTGCTGTAGCGGCGCTGGCCGGTGTGCGAACGGTCGATGTGCGGCATCAGCCCGATGCGCTCGTACCAGCGCAGGGTGTGCGCGGTCAGTCCGGTGAAGAGGACGACCTCGCTGATCGTGTACCGGTCCTGTCCGTCCGGGCGCCGGTCGGGCCGTCTCGGCACCGCACAACTGTCGGCCGCGGCGGGGACCGCGAGGGCTGTCGGGGTGTCCGTGGTGGGGTCTGTGGTCTCCAGCACCGTCATGACCCCCACGCTAAAACCCTGGAGTGCACTCCAAGCAAGCGGATACCGCGATATTGCAGAGACTTGGCCGGTCCGGGCTCATTACCGTACGGATCATGACTCTCGTACGCCGTGCCACACCCGGGGACGCCGCGGAGCTGCTGCGACTGCGCCAGGTGATGATCGACTCGATGCCCGGGGCGAACACCGACGCCGGCTGGCAGTCCGCGTCCCTGCCGACGGTGACCGGCAGGCTGGCCGACCCGGCGGGCGGCTTCGCCGCGTTCGTCGTCGACCATCCGGAGCGGCCCGGTTCACTGGCCGCGCTGGTCGCGGGGACCGTCGAGTACCGGATCGGGCGGGCGGGCAATCCGCACGGGCGGATCGGCTACGTCTTCAGCGTCGCAACCGATCCGGACGCGCGCCGCCGAGGGTACGCGCGGGCCTGCATGGAGGCGCTGGTCGGCTGGTTCCGGGAGCAGGACGTCGGCCAGATCGACCTCACCGCCTCCGCGGACGCGGTCCCGCTGTACGCGTCGCTGGGCTTCGTCCGGCAACCCGACCCCTTCATGCGGCTGCGGTTCTGAGCCTCCTAAGCTCGACGTCATGTCGTCGAAGTCGTTGCAGAGCCTCGCGCTGATCGAGAACTGGCCCGTGCCCACCGCCGCCGCTGCCGTCGTACGGGCGGACGGTGCCGTTCTCGGCGGCCACGGCCCCCTCGACCACCGGTTCCCCCTCGCCTCGGTCACCAAGCCGCTCGCCGCCTACGCGGCCCTTGTCGCGTACGAGGAGGGGGCCGTCGAGCTCGACGAGCCGGCCGGGCCGCCCGGATCGACGGTCCGCCATCTCCTCGCGCACACCTCGGGGCTCGCCTTCGACGAGCACCGGGTGACGGCTCCGCCCGGGGAGCGGCGGCTGTACTCCAACGCCGGGTTCGAGGTGCTGGGGGATCACGTGGCGAAGGCGGCGGAGATGCCGTTCGCGGAGTACGTGCGGCAGGCGGTGCTGGAGCCGCTCGGGATGACGTCGACCGGGGTGGAGGGGTCGCCCGCGAAGGACGGCGTGTCGACCGTCGGGGATCTGCTGCGGTTCGCCGCCGAGGTGCAGGCTCCCCGGCTGCTCGATCCGCGTACGGTCGCGGAGGCGATGACCGTGCAGTACCCGGGGACGAAGGGCGTCCTGCCCGGGTACGGGCACCAGAACCCCAACGACTGGGGGCTCGGGTTCGAGATCCGGGGGGCGAAGTCGCCGCACTGGACGGGGAGTTCGTCGTCGGCCCGGACGTTCGGGCATTTCGGGCAGTCCGGTACGTTCCTGTGGGTCGACCCGGTGGCGGGGGTGGCGTGCGTCGCGCTGACCGACCGGGCGTTCGGGGCGTGGGCGGTGGAGGTGTGGCCGGGGTTCACGGACGCGGTGCTGGCGGAGGTGCGGGGCTGAGGCCGCCCCGAACGGGCCTCGCCCTCAGCCGCCGGACGGGCCGAAACGCCCCAGTTCAGGGCCCCATCTCCCACAGCAGCAGCTCCGCCTGTGTCACCCCTACCGCCTCCACGCCCTCCGCCTCCGTGATCCGTGCCGCGTCGCCCGGGCCCAGCTTTTCCGGGCCCAGGCGCACCTCGCCCCGTACGACATGGACGTACACGTACGCCGCGTCCGGTACCGCCGTGCGCTCCCCCGCCGTCAGCCTGCGTATGTGCAGCATCGCGCCCGCCTCGGGGACGGCGTACGGCGTGGAGTCCGCGATGCCGTGGACCGTCTCGTAGGACGGGGTGCCGCCGGGGGTGAGCGGGGCCAGCCAGGTCTGGACGAAGGTCAGGGGGGTGGCCCCCTCGTTGCGCTCGACGTGGCGCACGCCCGCCGCCGCGCTCAGGCGTTGCACGTCCCCCGGGAGCACCACCGTCTCGTGGCCCGTCGAGTCGCGGTGGGTGAGCGCCCCCTCCGTCACCCACGTCACGATCTCCGTGTGGCTGTGCGGGTGTTCGTCGAAACCGGCGCCGGGCGCGAGGCGTTCCTCGTTGCAGGCGATCATCGCGCCGAAACGGAGGTTGCCGGGGTCGTAGTGCGGGCCGAAGGAGAAGGCGTGCCGGGATTCGATGCCCGCCGCCCGGTCGCCCCCTGGATAGCGCTCGTGCGCGCGCCGTACGTCCATCACCCACCCACCGTAGACCCGAGGCCGCACGCCGCCGTCCGGATAAGGCAGTCTTGTTCCGTGCCCGAACCCGAATCCCACCGCCCCGAGCCCACCGCACGTCCCGAGCACCCGCACCCGGCGACCCTGAGGCGGCTGGAGAAGTCGTCCGGGAGTCTCGCCGCGCAGGCGATCACGCGCATGGACGAGACGCTGTCGTGGTACCGGGCCATGCCCCCGGAGAACCGTTCCTGGATCGGGCTGGTCGCCCAGGCCGGTATCGCCGCCTTCACCGAGTGGTTTCGGCATCCTGATGCCCCACAGGCCATCTCCACCGATGTCTTCGGCACCGCTCCCCGTGAGCTGACCAGGGCGATCACCCTGCGCCAGACCGTCGAGATGGTCCGTACGACCATCGAGGTCATGGAGAGCGCCATCGACGAGGTGGCCGCTCCCGGTGACGAGTCCGTGCTGCGCGAGGCGCTGCTCGTCTACGCACGTGAGATCGCCTTCGCCACCGCACAGGTGTACGCACAGGCCGCCGAGGCACGGGGTGCCTGGGACGCCCGGCTGGAGTCGCTCGTCGTCAACGCCGTGCTCAGCGGTGAGGCCGACGAGGGGGCGGTCTCGCGGGCCGCCGCGCTCGGCTGGAACTCGCCCGAGCACGTCTGCGTGGTGCTGGGGACCGCGCCCGACGGCGACAGTGAACTGACCGTCGAGGCGATCCGGCGGGCCGCCCGGCACGCCAAGCTGCAGGTACTGACGGGTGTGCTGGGCGATCGGCTCGTCGTCATCGCGGGGGGCGACGACAATCCGCTCGCCGTCGCCAAGTCGCTGATCGGCCCCTATGCCGCCGGGCCCGTGGTCGCGGGGCCGATCGTGCCCGATCTGCTCGCCGCCACCCGGTCCGCGCAGGCCGCCGCCGCGGGGCTCAAGGCGTGTTCCGCCTGGCAGGACGCACCGCGTCCGGTGCTGTCGGACGATCTCCTTCCGGAGCGCGCGATCGCCGGTGACCCGGGGGCGCGCGACCAGTTGGTGGAGGAGATCTACAGACCGCTGGAGGAGGCCGGATCCGCGCTCCTTGAGACCCTCGCCGTCTATCTCGAACAGGCGAGCAGTCTGGAGGGTGCGGCGCGCATGTTGTTCGTTCACCCCAACACCGTGCGCTACCGGCTTCGACGTGTGACTGACGTCACCGGTTGGTCACCTTCAGATGTACGATCCGCATTCACACTTCGGATCGCGCTGATCCTGGGGCGCCTGGCCGATGGGGATCACCAGCCCTAGGGTTTTGTCGGGGTCCAACAAAACCCCCTCCTGTTCTTCGTCCCTGTCCCCACGGGCGGCCGTGCCCGTACCCAAGAGAGAGTGTGAGAGTGCTCGTACTCGTCGCTCCCGGCCAAGGCGCTCAGACGCCCGGCTTCCTGACTCCCTGGCTCGAACTGCCCGGTGCCGCCGAGCGCGTCGCCGCGTGGTCCGACGTCATCGGGCTCGACCTCGCCCACTACGGCACCGAGGCCGACGCCGACGCGATCCGCGACACCGCCGTCGCCCAGCCGCTGCTGGTCGCGGCCGGGATACTGTCCGCCTCGGCACTGGGTGCCATGGGCGGTGGCTTCACACCGGGCGCCGTCGCCGGACACAGCGTCGGTGAGATCACCGCCGCCGCCTTCGCGGGCGTGCTCGACGACACGGCCGCCCTGGCCCTCGTACGCACGCGCGGTCTGGCCATGGCCGAGGCCGCCGCCGTCACCAGGACCGGGATGGCGGCGCTCCTCGGCGGTGACCCCGAGGTGACCGTGCCGCACCTGGAGAAGCTGGGGCTGACCCCGGCGAACGTGAACGGCGCCGGGCAGATCGTCGCCGCGGGCACGGTCGAGCAGATCGAGGCACTCGTCGAGGACAGGCCCGAAGGGGTGCGCAAGGTCGTCAAGCTGCAGGTGGCCGGTGCCTTCCACACGCACCACATGGCTCCCGCCGTCGACGCCCTCGCGTCGGCCGCCGCGTCGCTGACGCCCGGCGACCCGGCCGTCACGTACGTCTCGAACAAGGACGGACAGACGGTCGCGGACGGCTCCGAGGTGCTCGCCCGGCTGGTCGGGCAGGTCGCCAACCCGGTGCGCTGGGACCTGTGCATGGAGACGTTCAAGAAGCTGGGCGTGACCGCGTTCGTCGAGGTGTGCCCGGGCGGCACCCTCACCGGTCTCGCCAAGCGCGCGCTGCCCGGTGTGAAGACGCTGGCCCTGAAGACCCCCGCCGACCTCGACGCCGCTCGTGAGCTCATCGCCGAGTCGTTGACCTCGACCTCTGCCGCTGACGCGGCGGGCGCCTGAAAGGAGCCCCGAGCAATGTCGAAGATCAAGCCCAGTAAGGGTGCCCCGTACGCGCGCATCCTGGGGGTGGGCGGGTACCGGCCGGTCCGGGTCGTGCCCAACGAGGTGATCCTGGAGACGATCGACTCGTCCGACGAGTGGATCCGCTCGCGCTCCGGCATCGAGACCCGGCACTGGGCCTCGGACGAGGAGACCGTCGCCGCGATGTCCATCGAGGCGTCCGGCAAGGCGATCGCCGACGCGGGGATCAGCGCCGAGCAGATCGGCGGCGTGGTCGTCGCCACCGTCTCGCACTTCAAGCAGACCCCGGCCGTGGCCACCGAGATCGCCGACCGGCTCGGCACGGCCAAGGCCGCCGCGTTCGACATCTCGGCCGGCTGCGCGGGCTTCGGCTACGGCCTGACCCTGGCCAAGGGGATGATCGTCGACGGGTCGGCGGAGTACGTCCTCGTCATCGGCGTCGAACGGCTGTCCGACCTGACCGACCTGGAGGACCGCGCGACCGCCTTCCTGTTCGGTGACGGCGCGGGCGCGGTCGTCGTGGGCCCCTCCCAGGAACCGCACATCGGTCCGACCGTGTGGGGCTCCGAGGGTGACAAGTCGGACACGATCAAACAGACCGTACCGTGGAACGAGTACGACAGTTCCGGCAAGTTTCCTGCGATCACGCAGGAGGGCCAGGCGGTGTTCCGCTGGGCCGTGTTCGAGATGGCGAAGGTCGCCCAGCAGGCGCTGGACGCGGCCGGGATCACCCCGGACGACCTGGACGTCTTCATTCCCCACCAGGCCAACGAGCGGATCATCGACTCGATGGTGAAGACACTCAAACTGCCGGAGCACGTCACGGTCGCACGCGACGTGCGCACCACCGGCAACACGTCGGCAGCCTCGATCCCGCTCGCGATGGAGCGGCTCCTGGCGACCGGCGAGGCGAAGAGCGGCGACACCGCGCTCGTCATCGGCTTCGGGGCGGGTCTCGTGTACGCCGCGACGGTCGTTACCCTCCCCTAGGCACCCCGCGCCGGATCCGGATCCCCGGAACCGGAACGGGGACAACTGCCAACCCTCTCTGGATAGATACACAAGAAGGAGCGCCTGCCATGGCCGCCACTCAGGAAGAGATCGTCGCCGGTCTCGCCGACATCGTGAACGAGATCGCCGGCATCCCGGTTGAGGACGTCCAGCTGGACAAGTCCTTCACCGACGACCTGGACGTCGACTCGCTGTCCATGGTCGAGGTCGTCGTCGCCGCCGAAGAGCGTTTCGACGTCAAGATCCCCGACGAGGACGTCAAGAACCTCAAGACGGTCGGCGACGCCACCGAGTACATCCTCAAGAACCAGGCCTGACCGCCGGGGCCGGCTCCTCGGCCGGCCCCCTCAGCCCCGCCACCCGGCGGTGGCGCCGTTCTCCCCGCCTGTGCGGGGGTTGTCCTCCCGTATCCGTTGGAGAAGGAATTCCCGTGAGCCCGACCAATCGCACCGTGGTCGTCACCGGTATCGGCGCAACCACACCGTTGGGTGGCGACGCGGCCTCTACCTGGGAGGGTCTGGTCGCCGGCAAGTCCGGTGTCCGTCCCCTGGAGCAGGAGTGGGCGGCCGAGCAGGCCGTCCGGATCGCCGCGCAGATCGCCGTGGAACCGTCCGAGGTCATCCCGCGGCCCCAGGCCCGCCGGCTGGACCGGTCGGCGCAGTTCGCGCTGATCGCCGCCAAGGAGGCGTGGGCCGACGCGGGCTTCACCGACCGCGCCGGCGAGGACCCGGCTGTCGACCCGGACCGGCTCGGCGCGGTCATCGCGTCGGGCATCGGCGGGGTCACGACCCTGCTCGACCAGTACGACGTGATGAAGGAGAAGGGCGTACGCCGCGTCTCCCCGCACACCGTCCCGATGCTGATGCCCAACAGCCCCTCCGCCAACGTGGGTCTGCTCGTCGGTGCCCGCGCCGGCGTGCACACCCCGGTCTCCGCCTGCGCGTCGGGCGCCGAGGCCATCGGCTACGCCATCGAGATGATCCGCACCGGCCGCGCCGACGTCGTCATCGCCGGTGGCACCGAGGCGGCCATCCACCCGCTGCCCATCGCCGCGTTCGGCAACATGATGGCGATGTCCAAGAACAACGAGAACCCGCAGGGCGCGTCCCGCCCCTACGACACGGGCCGCGACGGCTTCGTGATGGGCGAGGGCTCCGGTGTGGTCGTCCTGGAGTCCGCCGAGCACGCCGCCGCACGCGGTGCGCGGGTCTACGCCGAGGCGATCGGCCAGGGCATCTCGGCCGACGGCCACGACATCGTGCAGCCGGAGCCGGAGGGGCGCGGTATCTCGGCGGCCCTGCGGAACCTGCTGGCCAACAACGACCTGGACCCGGCGGAGATCGTGCACGTCAACGCGCACGCGACGTCGACTCCTGCGGGCGATGTGGCCGAACTCAAGGCGCTGCGCAATGTGTTCGGCGCGGACGTCGACCACATGGCCGTGTCCGCGACCAAGTCGATGACCGGGCATCTGCTCGGTGGGGCCGGCGGGGTCGAGACGGTGGCGACGGTGCTCGCGCTGTATCACCGGGTCGCGCCGCCGACGATCAACGTCGAGAACCTCGACCCCGAGGCCGACGCGGACATCGTGCGTGGGGAGGCTCGCAAGTTGCCTGTCGACGGGCGTATCGCCGCGCTCAACGACTCGTTCGGATTCGGCGGGCACAACGTGGTGCTGGCGTTCAGGTCGGTCTGACGGACACCGGCACATACATGAGTACGCGAAGGCCCCCACCGGATTTGGCGGATTCGAGGGGTCGTTGCAACACGTGGTCGGTTGATCAGGCCGCGAGCAGTTTATGCAGGCGCTCGGCTGGGGTTTCCCAGTCGAGTGTTTTGCGTGGGCGGCCGTTGAGCTCGGCGGCAACGGCGTCCAGGCGTTCGCGGGTGTGGACCGCAAGGTCGGTGCCTTTGGGGAAGTACTGCCGCAGCAGGCCGTTGGTGTTCTCGTTCGAACCGCGCTGCCAGGGGCTGGCCGGGTCGCAGAAGTAGACCGGGATGTCGGTGGCCAGGGTGAAGGAGGCGTGGGCGGCCATCTCGGAGCCCTGGTCCCAGGTCAGTGACCGCACCAGGTGGGCGGGCAGGGTCTGGGCGGTTTCGACCAGGGCGTCGCGGACATGTTCGGCGGTTCGGCCGTCGGGCAGGTGCAGCAGCATCACGTAGCGGGTGGCGCGCTCGACCAGCGTGCCGATGGCGGAGGCGCCGTCCTTGCCGATGATCAGGTCGCCTTCCCAGTGGCCGGGAACGGCCCGGTCCTCGGCTTCGGCGGGGCGTTCACTGATCATGACCATGGGGGTGGAGAACCGCGGCTGGCGCTGCTGGGGTTTGCGGCGGGTGCGGCCCGAGCGGAGGGCTTTGGCCAGTTCGCGGCGGAGTTCGCCGCGTCCTTGGACGTAGAGGGCCTGGTAGACCGTCTCGTGGACCACGTGCATCTCCGGCCGCCGGGGGAACTGTGCCCGCAGAGCCTGGCAGATCTGCTCCGGGCTCCACCGTATGTCCAGGTGGTTCTGGATGAAGTCCCGCAACTGCGGGTTCTGGCCGATCTTGCCGGTTTTGGGCCGGGGCCGGCGGGAGTCGGCGCGGGCCTGGGCGGCGAAGGGCCGGTACTGGCCGTTGCCGGGGTGCCGGTTGCGGCAGATCTCCCGGCTGATGGTGGACGGGCTGCGACCCAGCTCGGCGGCGATCGTGCGGACCGTGGCCTTCTCCCGCAGCCGGTCGGCGATGTGGATCCGGTCGGCCTCACGCAGATACCGGGACGGACCGGGAGACGGCGCCACCGCTTTGACCGGTGGCGCCGCCTTGTGCCTGCCCGACGGGTTGCGGCCGTTGCGCCACCGCTTGCCCGTCCGGATATTGATCCCGACGCGTCGGCAGGCTTCCAAGCTGCTCAGGCCCTGATCCATGAGCCGGAAGTATTCCTCCCGCTCACGGACCAGCTGCCTACGCCCTTGCGCCACCGTCCGCACCTTGCGGATCTCGAACTCCATCGCACCCCTTGAGCTGGGGTGTTGCGACGACTCCTAGAACCCAAGTGCCCTCGGTGGGGGCCTTCGCGTACGGAGATCACACCACCTGGTGCAGCCATCTCACCGGGGCACCCTCGCCCGCGTATCTGAACGGCTCCAGTTCGTCGTCCCAGGGTTTGCCCAGAAGCTTGGCCAGTTCGGCCTCCAGGTCCGTCTCGCCCCGCTGGGAACGGGTGAGGGCGGCGCGGAGGCGGTCCTCGGGGATGAGGATGTCGCCGTGGATGCCGGTGACGGCGTGGTAGATGCCGAGGTCGGGGGTGCAGCTATAGCGCTCGCCCTCGGCGGTGGCACAGGGTTCCGCGGTGACCTCGAAGCGGAGCAGCTGCCAGCCGCGCAGGGCCGACGCGAGCTTGGACGCGGTGCCGACCTGGCCCTTCCAGGAGAACTCGGAGCGCCAGGTGCCCGGTGCGGCGGGCTGGCGGATCCAGTCGAGGCTGACGCGTGTGCCGAGCACTCCGGCGACGGCCCACTCGACGTGCGGGCACAGCGCGCGCGGCGCGGAGTGCACGTACAGAACTCCACGTGTCGTCACTGCAACCTCCGGACAGAGCGGGACATCTTGCGGACTGGCTGAGCAGCGCCGACGGGCAGCCGCGTTGATGGCGAGGCTACCGTGCGACGGCGCAAGGAGTGTGACGTACCGTCGGTCCCGATGCCATGAAACGCCTGCCATTCACCCAGGGGGACGCTTGTACGGGTGTGCGACGTTGCGATGTCTGGTGCATTAGTTGTTTTCGGTTCGGGAACTGTCGTGCGTTGTTAAGGGCGAGAGCCATTGCACGCCGACCGAGGGGACCCGAAGGATGCGGAAACGAAGTCACCGTTCGCGGGCCGTCGTCGCCGTGGTGTCGGCGGCCCTGCTGGGCGTCGCCGGGTGTGACGCCGCCGGTGGCACGTCTCCGGCTCCGGACGGCACGCGGGCGCAGGCGAAGCCGTCCGCCACCCCGACGCCGGGCTGGGACACCGGCCCGGCTTCCATAGCCGCCGTTGGCGACTCCATCACGCGCGGTTTCGACGCCTGTTCGGTGCTGTCCGACTGCCCCGAGGCGTCCTGGGCGACCGGCAGCGACAAGGAAGTGAACAGTCTGGCCGTACGGCTGCTGGGGGCGTCCGGGGCTGCCTCGCGCAGCTGGAACTACGCGGTCAGCGGGTCCCGGATGGCCGGTCTGCCCGCCCAGATGACGCAGGCCGCCGCCCGGAAGCCGGCGCTGGTGACGGTCATGACGGGGGCCAACGACGCGTGCCGGGCGTCGGTGGCGGAGATGACGCCGGTGGCCGCCTTCCGGTCCTCGTTCGAGGAGGCGTTGCGGACCCTGCGTACGGCCGCGCCCAGGAGCCAGGTGTATGTGGCGAGCGTGCCGGATCTGAAGCGGCTCTGGTCGCAGGGGCGGACCAGTGCGACGGGCAAGGCGGTGTGGAAGCTGGGGATCTGTCAGTCGATGCTCGCCGACCCGGACGCCGTCGACGCGGCGGCGACCGCGCGGCGGGACGAGGTGCGGGCGCGGGTGGAGGCGTACAACTCGGCGCTGAAAGAGGTGTGCGCCACGGATCGGCTGTGCCGGTTCGACGGCGGCGCGGTCTTCGACTTCGACTTCGGCGTACGACAGCTGAGTCCCTGGGACTGGTTCCATCCGAGCCGCGACGGGCAGGCGCGGCTGGCCGAGTTGGCGTACCGCGGGGTCACCGGCGAGAAGGCGGTGACCTAGGGTTTTCCGCATGGCCCACATGAACGAACTCTTCGGCACACTTTCCGACGGCACCCCCGTCCACCGCTGGACGCTGGAGCGTTCCGGGGTCCGGGTGCGCGTGCTGTCGTACGGCGGGATCGTGCAGTCGGTCGAGGTTCCGGACCGGGCCGGGCGGCTCGTGGACGTGGTGCTGGGCTTCCCGGACCTGGACGGTTATCTGGCGCACCCGGAGCCGTACTTCGGCGCGCTGGTGGGTCGGTACGCGAACCGCATCGCGGGCGGCGCCTTCGCGCTGGACGGCCGGACGTACCGGCTCGCGCGCAACAACGCGCCCAACTGCCTGCACGGGGGCGTCCACGGTTTCGACAAGCGGGTGTGGGACGCGGAGCCGGTCGAGCACGGGGTGCGGCTGTCCCGGGTGAGCCCGGACGGCGAGGAGGGGTTCCCGGGGCGCCTGGAGCTGTCGGCGACGTACACGCTGGACGCGGCCGGGGCGCTGCGGATCGGGTACGAGGCGGTCACGGACGCGCCGACGGTGATCAACCTGACGAACCACACGTACTGGAACGTGGCGGGGCATGCCTCCGGCAGCGCGGCCGGGCACGCACTGCGCATCGACGCCTCGCGGTACACCCCGGTCGACGCGGACCTGATCCCGACGGGAGTCGAGCCGGTGGCGGGTACCCGCTTCGACTTCCGTGGGGAGCGGGAGGTGGGTGCCTGGTACGACCACAACTTCGTCCTCGACAAGGGGCGGACGGCTGACGCGGTCGCGGTCGCCGAGCTCCACGACCCGGCCTCGGGGCGGTTCCTGACCGTGGCGACGACGGAGCCCGGCCTTCAGCTCTACACCGCCGACCACTTGGGCGAGCCGTTCGGCCCCAGGCGCGGCATCGCCCTGGAGACGCAGCACTTCCCCGACTCGCCGAACCGGCCCGATTTCCCGAGCACGGAACTGCGGCCGGGTGACACGTTCCGCTCGGAGACGGTGTTCGGGTTCGGGGTACGGGACTGAGAGCGAGGTACGGGGTGCGGCGCGCGGCTTTTGGGGTGCGCGGTCCATTGCCCGCACCGGCCGCCGGCGAGCCCCGGTCCGGGGGTCAGGTCCCGGGCCGGGGCCGGCTGGTGGGGCGGACTGCCCTCGGTTAGACCGTAATCGGCGCGGTGAGCCTGCGGTCGGTGATCGAGCGACCCACCTGGATTTCGTACGAACCCTTCACAAAGGCCCAGGCGTCGGCGGACTCGTCCCAGATCTCGAAGGCGCGGCGCTGGAGTTCGAGGACCGCTTCCACCGTTTCGCCCGGCCCGGCCTCGATCCCGGCGAAGGCGGCGAGCCAGCGGGCCGGGCGGTCGGGGTCCGGAGCGACCGGTGCGAGGTACGCCTGGACGACCTCCCGGCCGGCGCGCGCACCCGAGTTGGTGACCCGGACGGTGACCGTCACGCCGTCCTCCCGGCTCGCCTCCGCCTCGGCCGTCCCGTACGTCCAGTCGGTGTAGCCGAGGCCGTGGCCGAAGGGGTACGAGGGTGTCCTGCCCTCCTTCTCCCAGGCGCGGTAGCCGATGAACACGCCCTCGCTGTAAGGGAGTTCGCCATCGGTCGGGGTCACCCGGGTGACCGGGGCGTCGGTGAGCGCGCCCCAGGTGGTGGGGAGCCGGCCGCCGGGTTCCCGGTCGCCGGTGAGTACGTCCGCCAGGGCCGCGCCGCCCTCCTGGCCGGGGAACCAGCTCAGCAGCACGGCGGCGACCTCGTCGCGCCAGGGCAGCTCCACCGGGGAGCCGGAGTTGACGACCACGACGGTGTTCGGGTTGGCGGCGGCGACGGCGCGCACCAGGTCGTCCTGGTGGCCCGGGAGCCGGAGGTCGGCGCGGTCGAAGCCCTCCGACTCGACGCGGTCGGTGGTGGCGACCACGACGACGGCGGTGTCCGCGGCGCGGGCGGCCTCGGCGGCCTCGGCGATCAGTTCGTCGGGGTCGCGCCGCGGTTCCTGGTGGCACAGGCTGAAGCCGACGGACTTCATCGCGGCGTCGGCGGGGAAGACGACGGCGTGGGTGAGGGACACCTCGACCGGTGTGTCCGCGGTGAGTCGGACCTCGGCGCGGGGCTCGGGGTCGCCGAAGAACGAGATGAAGGGGTCGTCGCTGTCGGTGGTCTGGACGTCGTCGTAGTACGTCGTGCCGTCGACGGTGAAGGTGAAGGCGCCGAGGCCCTTGATGCCGAAGGTGTGCGGGCCGGTGGCGCGCGGGGTGAAGGTGCCGGTGAGTTCGACGGTGTGGAGCCGGTCGTGGGTGACGCCGTCGGGGAGGTCCGCGCCCATCCAGTTGATCTGGCCGCTGGGCGCGGAACCGGTGCCGAGGACCGTGCCGGCGGTGTCGCGGCAGACGGCGCGCAGCGCGAACCCCTTGTCGGCGACGGCGAGTTCGGTGTTCGGGTCGGCGCCGACGGCGTAGGTCAGGGTGCCTTCGGGGAGGGCGGCGGTGAGGCCGTCGAGCGGGGAGACGACACGGGCCGGGAAGACGGTGGCGGAGCCGCCGCCGAGGACGCGGGCGTCGCGGGCGGCGGCGCCGATGAGGGCGACCGTTCGCCCTTCGGGCAGCGGGAGGGCGCCCTGGTTGCGGACCAGGACGAAGGAGCGGTGGGCGATCTCGCGGGCCAGGGCCTCCCCGTCGACCGGCGCGGGGAGGCCGGTGTCGGCGACGGCCGGTTCGGCGCCCGCCAGGATGCCGACGCGGGCGGCGAGGCGCAGCACGTTGCGTACGGCCCCGTCGAGGGTGGCCTCGGCCACGCGTCCGTCCCGTACGGCCCGGGCGAGGGGGGCTCCGTACACCGTCCTCGGGCCGGGCATGGCGACGTCGAGGCCGCCGTCGATGGCGCCGGTGGTCGAGCGGGCGGCCATCCAGTCGGAGACGTTGTAGCCGTCGAAGCCCCATTCGCCGCGCAGGACCTCGTTGACCAGGTAGCGGTGCTCACTCATCGTCGTGCCGTTGACCGTGTTGTAGGCGGTCATGATGCCCCAGGGGTGGGCGTTCTCGACGATGGCCTCGAAGGGGGCCAGGTAGAGCTCGCGCAGGGCGCGGGCGGAGACCTGGTTGTCCACGGTGAAGCGGTCGGTCTCGGCGTCGTTGGCGACGAAGTGCTTGACGGTGGTGGCGACGCCGCCGGACTGGACGCCGTTCACATAGCCGGCGCCGATCCGCCCGGTGAGGTACGGGTCCTCGCTGTACGCCTCGAAGTGCCGGCCGCCGAGCGGGGAGCGGTGCAGGTTGACGGTGGGCGCGAGGAGCACGTGGACGCCCTTGCGGCGGGCCTCCTGGGCCAGCAGAACGCCTGCCCTGTGGGCGAGTTCGGGGTCCCAGGTGGCGGCGAGGGCGGTCGGGGAGGGCAGCGCGACGGAAGGGTCGTCGGCGGTCCAGCGGGTACCGCGGACACCGATCGGGCCGTCGGACATGACCAGGGACCGCAGTCCGATCCCGGGCAGCTCGGGCAGCGACCACATGTCCTGCCCGGCCAGCAGCCGGGCCTTGTCGTCCAGGTCGAGCCTGCCGAGAGCAGCCTCGACGGCCGCCTCACGTGCCTTGTCGCTCGGTGCCTGCGATCCCTGCGGTGTCTCCGTCACGTGGGCGCCTCCTCGTCGAAGTGCATGAACGTCTCCCCGGCTCCCACTATGGCGTAGACCACTTCCGCCACGCGATACTGCGGCCGTCCGGCAGCACCCCACTGCTGTGTCCCCACGACGACGGAAGGCTGAACTCCCTTGGATTCCCCACGTGTTCGGATCGGCATACTCGGACTCGCACTGCTGGCGGGGCTCTCCGCGCCCGCCACGGCCTCGGCGGCGGACACCTCGGCCGCACCACCCACGGTCGAGGAGCGGCGGCTCGACGGGGCGGCGCCGCAGGAGATCCTCAGGCGTTCCGGGTTCGACGCCGTGGCCCCGGCGTTCGCCCGGGCGCTCGGCGGCGCGCGCTCGTACGCGCAGGCCCGCGGACTGGTCGTACGCCAGGGAGCGGCGCTGTGGCAGCGGGCCGTCGACCGGGCGCAGGGACGCGGGCCGGCCGATGGCGGATTGAGCCGGGACGACGACCGGCCGCTGTACTGGGCGCGGCTCGCCATGATTCGTGAACTGCGGCTTTGGGAGCCGTCGTTCGGGCTCAGTGACGCTCAACGGGCTTCGCTGTCGACCGAGTTGGAGCGGAACTCGCGCGGGCAGACGTCGGTCCGGTATCCGTGCGGCGGGGCGCTGAAGCGGGTGCTCGTCACCGGGTTCGATCCGTTCACGCTCGACCGGGACATACGGATCTCCAACCCGTCCGGTGCCACCGCGCTCGCCCTCGACGGCACGGTGATCGAGACCGCGGAGGGCCGGGTCAGGATCGAGACCGTCGTGTTCCCGGTGCGCTGGCAGGACTTCGCGGAGGGCACGGTGGAGCGGGCGCTGAAGCCGGTCCTGCCGAAGGTCGATCTGTTCGCCACCGTGAGTCAGGGGCGGGTCGGGCGGTTCGACGTGGAGCGGACCAACGGGGCCTGGCGGGGCGGCTTCCCGGACAACGAGAACATCGGCCGGACGGAGACCGTTCCGGTCGGCGACCCGGCCTCGCAGCCGCAGTGGACGTCGACGACCCTGCCCTACAAGGCGATTGTCGCCGCGAACACCGGGCGGTTCCCCGTGTACGACAACACGAGCGTGACCGAGATACCGGCCGGCGGCACCGATCCCGTCGTCCGGGCCGACGGGCCCACCGACGGGTCGACGGCTCGGGCCGGGGGCGGCGGGAACTACCTGTCCAACGAGATCGCCTACCGGGCGACCCTGTTGCGCGACCGGCTCGGTCTGGGCGCCACGCTGCCCGGCGGACATGTGCACACGCCGGTGCTTCAGTTCGGGACGGGCAACACCGACCCGGCGACCGGGGCCGTGACCGACCCCGAGTTCGTGCGGAACCGGCTGGACATCATCGCCCAGGTCCGGTCGATCCTGACCGTGGCGGTGGACGCCTCCGGTGACTCCGCCGGTCAGGAGGACGAGGCCGACGTCTCCTGATCGTCGGCGTCCTCGTCGTCCTCGGCGTCCGAGGACTCCCGGGTCTCCTCGCCGAGCAGGTCGCGGGCCATCATCGTGGCGCCCGCGACCGCGCCCGGCATCAGGAAGACGGCGACGAAGGGCACCACGAAGGCCAGGGCGAGCGGCGTGCCGAAGCCCCACACGAGCAGCCTGCGGGAGCGCAACAGGGCCAGGCGCTCACGGAGTTCGACCCTGCGGCGCTGGAGGGCGACGCCGGTCAGCTCCTCGGTGAGGAAGAAGCCGGTGACCATGAAGCCGAGCACGGGGACGACGGTCTGCCCGGCGACCGGGACGAAGCCGAGGGCGAAGAGGAGCAGGGCCCAGCACAGGGCCCGTACGAGGACCCGGAGGCTGTCGCGGGCCGAGATCCACAACTCCCTGAGCAGCGGCAGGCCCGACTCGGGGGCCGTGCCGTCGGGTGACACGTCCCGGTCGACCTTCTCGGAGAGGTTCTCGTAGAAGGGCTGGCCTATGAGGAGGGTCATCGCGGTGAAGGTGAGGACCGAGAGGAGCAGGGCGAGGGCGAAGAGGAGGGCGGTGAGGAAGCCGCGGAAGAGGCCGAGCCAGGGGCTCGGCCAGCCGTCGGCGAAGGGGGTGGCCCAGGCGGTGAGATCGGTGCCGTAGAGGGCGAGGGCGGTCAGGGCGGCGAGGTAGAGGACGAGCGTGAGGAGGCCGGGGAGCAGCCCGAATCCGTACTGCCTGCCGTGTCGGGCGACCCAGCGCTGGCCCTTCAGGAGGTAGCGGAAACCTGCCGCGAGATCGCTCATGGGGGAACTCTATCGGGGACCCTTCCGGCCCCCTCCGCATCCGCCGTCCGGGGCATCCGTGGCGCGGAGACCCTCTTGTTGGCGTTGAGTCGAGAGGGTACATCTCGCCGTACCGATCTCAGGAAGCACAGGACGTTCAGGAAGCATGGGAGAAGGTACGCGTGCGTCGCACAAGACCCGTTCCACCGAGCCCTGTTCTGCTCACCGTCCTCGCCGTCACCACGGCGGGTTCACTCCTGCTCACCCCCCACAGCGCCACCGCCGACCGCAGGCCCGTCACCCGTGAGGGGGTGGAGGGCGCCGGCACGGAGGCGGAGGCCGCGCGGTCCGCGGACGGCCCGCGCGCCGCGAGGACCCCCGCCGGGGCCGCCGTCCGCGCCCTCACCGCCCCCGTCACCGACCTCTCCGACAGGGGGCGCGGCTACCCCCGCGAGCAGACCCTGTCCCCCGACCCGGAGAACCCGGCGGACAGGTCCATCAAGCTGGGCCTGACCCCGTACCACGCCATCGCGCCGAAGCTGAACGCCCTCCAGAAGCTGGGCGACCGGGTGAGCGTCGAGGTCGCGGGCCGTTCCGCGGGCGGGCACCGGCTGTATCTCGTCACGGTCACCGCGCCGGAGAGCGCGGCGCAGACGCGCGCCCAGGAGGACATGCGCGAGCTGATCGAGAACGCGCCCTCGGCCGCCGCCAGGAGCCAGGCGGTGAAGCGGAGTTACAAGGCACCCGTCTTCGTCAACAACAACATCCACGGCAACGAGTGGGAGGGCACCGACGCCTCCCTGAAGCTCGTCGAGCGGCTCGCGACGGCCACCGACGCCGGGACGCGGGACCTGCTGGCGCACAGCCGGCTCTACTTCAACATCACCGCCAACCCGGACGGCCGTATCGCGGGCACCCGTGCCAACGCCAACGGGTTCGATCTGAACCGGGACTTCGTCACCTCCTCGCAGCCCGAGGGGCGGGCGATGCGGCAGATCGAGATCGACAAGCAGCCGACCGTGATGCTCGATCTGCACGGGTACGTCAACGGCACCCTCATCGAGCCCACCACTCCCCCGCACGGCGAGAACTACGAGTACGACCTCTTCCTGAAGAACACCTACGCCAACGCCCTCGGGATGGAGGCAGCGGTCAACGGCCTCGGCTACACGCCGGCGAAGGACGGCGTCGAGCCCGCCCAGATCCCGTTCCGTGACCAGGAGGAGGGCTGGGACGACTGGCCGCCGATCTTCACCCCGCAGTACGCGGCCTTCCACGGCACGGTCGCCGCGCACACCGTCGAGATCCCCATGACGGTCAACAACCGGGCCTACGACACCCTGCCGGTGGAGGAGCTGCGCCGCCGCAGCGCGATCAACGTCGCCGTGGCCGGCGCGGCCATCACGGCGACCCTCGACTACGTGCGGGAGCACCGGACTTCGCTCGTCGCCGACCAGATCGAGGTCTTCCGGCGCGGCGCTTCGGGGGCCGCGCAGGTGCCGGTGTCGGCGGCGACCGTCCCCGGGGTGCCGGGGATCGGGCCGGAGGACGTCTACACGACCGCCTTCCCCCGTGCGTACGTCATTCCGGCCGGCGCCACGGCCCAGCGCTCCGGGCCCGCCGCCGCCCGGCTGGTGGACCACCTGCTCGCCAACGACGTCCGGGTCACCCGCGCGAGCCATGCGTTCCGGCTCGGCGGACGGACGTACGCGAAGGGCTCGTACGTCGTCGACATGCGCCAGCCGAAGCGCGGGCTCGCGAACGTGCTGCTCGCCGACGGGCGGGACATCAGCGACAAGGTGTCGGTGATGTACGACATCTCGGGCTGGAGTCTCGGCCGGTTGTGGGGCGCGACCGTCCAACCGGTCGACGGGGTCAGCCTGTCGGGCGTTCCCCTGCGGGCGGTCACCGCTGCCGCGCGGGTCGGTTATGTCGCTCCGCAGGGGAGACTCCGGCTGCGGCTGGACGACCCGCGTGCGATCGCCGCCCTCAACTCCCTTCTCCGGGACGGGGTTTCGGTACAGCGGGCAGCGGACGGCAGTGCGATCGTCCCGGCGTCGGCGCGCGGGAGGGCGGTCGCGCTGGCCCGCAGGTACGACGTGGCCTTCGACGCGACGAAGGCGACCGGTACGGCGGCCCTGCGACGCACCCGGGTCGCCGCGGCCGTCACGCCCGGGGAGCTGTTCGCGCTGCGCGAGATGGACTTCGAGGTCACGCCGGTGTCGACGGCCGTCCTCAACGCCGGTTTCGACTGGTCGGCGGTGGATGTGCTGTTCGTGTCGCAGGGTGTGGCGTACGAGGGTCTGAATCCGGCCGCCCGTACGGCGCTCGACGCCTTCCTCGGCTCCCGGGGGCTGGTCGGCCGGGGTGCCGACGGAGCCGCGCTGAACTCCGCCGCCGGGCTGCTGGCCGTCAGGCCGGTCGAGGGCAACGGGGACGCCAACGGCGTTGTCCGGGTGGTGAATTCGGGCCGGAGCCCGGTCACCGGCGGGGCGCCGGACCACGGGTTCGTCTACGCGCCCGTCTGGTTCACGGACCTGGGACCCGGCGTGCGGGTCGACCAGTCGTACGCGGCGGGGAACCCTCTCGTCGCCGGGCACTGGCGGCCGTTGGCGGACGGGTCCGGGGGGCCGGCGGCAGCGGCGGGACAGGCGTCGGTGGTCAGCGGGCCGCACGCGGTGCTGTTCGGTACCGAGCCGCTGTTCCGGGACCATCCCAAGGGGGAGTTCGCGCAGGTGGCACGTGCTCTGCTGAGCGTGCCGACCGCGCCGACCGGTACGACGAGCAAGGAGAGCCGATGACACAGGGGATGACGCAGGAGACCACCGGGGCCGCAGGACGACTCGTCCGGGGCACGGTCGCCGAGGGCTTCGAGGCGGTGCGGGAGGAGTTCGCCGCCTTCGTCGCCGGTGAACTGCCGGACTATGAAGGCCAGTTGTGCGCGTATGTGCACGGCCGGCGGGTCGTCGACCTGTGGGCGGCCCCGGACTCCGGGCCGGACACCGAACCGGGCCCGGGGCCGGACAGCCTCTACGGCGTGTACTCGTCGACGAAGGGCGCCGCCCACCTCGTGGTCGCCCTGCTGGTCCAGGAGGGCACGCTGGAACTGGATCGCAAAGTCACCTACTACTGGCCGGAGTTCGCCGCCGAGGGCAAGGCCGCGCTGACCCTGCGCGACCTGCTCGCGCACCGGGCCGGTCTGGTCGGCGCGGACGCCGGTTTCACCCTGGAGGAGCTGGCCTGCGACCGGCTGATCGCCGAACGCCTCGCGGACCAGCGCCCGTTCTGGCGCCCGGGCACCGCCTTCGGCTACCACGCCCTGGTCATCGGCGCGTTGACCGGCGAGATCGTACGGCGCGCCACGGGCCGTACGCTCCAGGAGGTCCACGAGGAGCGGGTGCGCGCCCCTTACGGCCTCGACTTCCACCTGGGGCTGCCGGAGGCACTGGAGCCGCGCTTCCGTACCGTCCAGCCGATGCTGCCGACGCCGGAGGAACGGGAGTTGCTGGACTCGCTGCCCTCCGGACCGCACACGCTCGCGTCGGTCGCCTTCAACCGCAACGGGGTCGAGCCCACCGACATCGAATCGCTCCCCAACCACCGGGTGGTCCGCGCCAAGGGTCCGGCGTCCGTCGGCGGGGTGGCGTCGGCGCGTGGGCTGGCCGGGCTGTACGCGGCGGCGATCAGTGAGGTGGGCGAGCACGCGCCGCTGCTGAAGCCGGACACGGTGGCGGAGTTCGGCCAGTTCCACTCGGCCGGCTACGACCTGGTGGCCCGGACCCACAAGTCGTTCGGCCTGGGCTTCCAGAAGACCGCCGACGTCGCCTACCCGTTCCTGGGCGCGGGGACGATCGGTCACAGCGGCGCGGGCGGCTCCCAGGCCTTCGCCGACCCGCACAGCGGTCTGGCCTACGGCTACACCCGCCGCCGCTACGCCTTCCCGGGCGGAGCGGCGCCGGAGAACGAGCGGTTCGTACGGGCCGCGCACACAGCGGCGCTGCGCGGCTGACCCGTTCTCCCGTCCGGCGGCGGAGGCCGCACCCCACGTCCAGGGGTGCGGCCTCGGTCATACCGTCAGGAAGGCCGCGCAGACGGCCGTCAAGAAGGCCGTGCAGAAGGGCTGTCGGCTCAGAACTTGACGATCATCTTGCCGGTGTTGTCGCCGCGCAGCACCCCGAAGAACGCCTCCAGGTTGTTCTCGATGCCCTCGACGACCGTCTCGCGGTACTTGAGCTCGCCGGAGCGGACCCAGGCGCCGACCTCCTCGACGAACTGGGCCTGGAGGTCGTAGTGGTCGCCCACGAGGAGGCCCTCGATGCGGCCACGGGTGGCGATGAGGCGGGCGAGGTTCCTCGGGCCGGGGGCGGGCTCCGTGTTGTTGTAGACGGAGATCATGCCGCAGATGGCGATACGGCCGGCGTGCTTGAGGGAACCGATGGCCGCCTCCAGGTGGTCGCCGCCCACGTTGTCGAAGTACACGTCGATGCCGTCGGGAGCGGCCTCGCGCAGCTGCGAACCGACCGGCCCGTCCTTGTAGTTGAAGGCGGCGTCGAAGCCGTACTCCTCCACCAGCAGCTTGACCTTCTCGGCGGAGCCGGCGGAGCCGATGACCCGGGAGGCGCCCTTCAGCTTGGCGATCTGGCCGACCTGGCCGCCCACGGCACCGGCCGCGCCGGACACGAACACCACGTCGCCCTCCTTGAAGGAGGCGGTGCGCAGGAGGCCCGCG
This sequence comes from Streptomyces sp. NBC_01451, assembly GCF_036227485.1. NCBI lineage: Bacteria > Bacillati > Actinomycetota > Actinomycetes > Kitasatosporales > Streptomycetaceae > Streptomyces > Streptomyces sp. NBC_01451. The sequence continues at coordinate 6,900,944 of NZ_CP109479.1, read as the reverse complement.
TAGGCGGTGAGGCCGGTCATGCCGAGAACACCGAGGTACGCGGACAGCGGCGCGGCCTCGGGGTCGACCTTGACGGCGTCCTTCGCGTTCACGGCCGCGTACTCGCGCCAGCCGAGGAAGTGCAGGACGTGGTCGCCGACGGACAGGCCCTCGGCGTTGGATTCGACGACCACGCCGACGGCCCCGCCCTGCATGACCTTGCCCAGCTCGAAGGGGGCGACGTACGACTTGGCGTCACTCATCCGGCCGCGCATGTAGGGGTCCACGGACACGTACAGGTTCCGCACCAGCACCTGGCCCTCGCGGGGCTGCGGGACCTCGGCCTCGACGAGGGCGAAGTCCTCGGCCTTGGGCACGCCGACCGGACGGCTGAGCAGGTGCCATTCGCGGTTGACGGCGGGGAGGGCGGGGGCGGGGGCGTCGGACATGAGGGGGGCCTTCCGGTGCGGCTCAGATGTTCAGGCTCACTTGTTTCACTACCTGAAACAATGATGCTCCTGAATATTTCATGATGTCAAGTAAAAGGGTAGTGTGGAGAGCATGGCCACACCGGAGAAGACCCGCCGCCGCGACCCCCTGACCCTGGAGGTCATCGACCTCATCGGCGCGGTCGTGGCCCGCTATCACGAGGAGTACGAGGAGGCGGCCACCCAGCACTCCCTCACCGGAGCACAGGCCCGCCTGCTGAGCCTGCTCTCGCTGGGGCCACTGCCGATGCGGCAGCTGGCACGGAAGCTGCGGTGCGAGCCGTCGAACGTCACCGGGATCGTGGACCGGCTGGAGTCCCGGGACCTGGTCGAGCGCCGCCCCGACCCCTCGGACCGCCGGGTGAAACTGGCCGCCTGCACGGACGAGGGACTCCGGGTCGCACGGAGCCTGCGCGACTCGCTGGACTTCGCCCGGGAGCCACTGGCCGGGCTGTCCGACGAGGAACGGGTGCTGTTGCGGGGCCTGTTGCTGCGGATGACGGAGGCGCGACCCCAGGCCTAGCCACCGGCACGGGCGCGGGACGGCTTTACGTTCCATGAGGGGCAGCTGTGCGTCGGTGATGAGTTCGACGAAATTGTTGACGATTTCGCCGCCACCAAAATACGTTCGCATGCGCAGACACCCCCCTCACGGACCCGAGGAGACATCGTGAAGCGCAGGACCGTAATCGGAGGACTCGGCGCGGCCGTCGCAGTCCCGGCGATCGCCACCTTCATGAGCAACGAGGCCATGGCGACCGGGACGTCCACGTCGTCGGCCTCCTCGTCGGGCGCGCTCGCCTTCGACAAGGACGCGTACACCGAGCTGACCACGACGATCACCACGGACGCCGGCGACAAGTCGGTGAAGTACCACTTCTACAAGGCGATCACGTACGTCACGAACCCGGTGGACGAGAAGTACCAGAGCCTGAACGTCAGCGTCCCCGTCGAGATCGACGGCACGGCGGTCGACGCGACCCGCGCGCCCATCCTGTTCGCCAACTCGGTGGGCGGATACATGCCGTCGTCGGTTGCGGACGCGACCGGAGTGGGCGGCGCCGAGATGACCGGCACGCCCGGAGGCGGCGCCCCCACGGCGTCCCCCTCCGCCTCGGCCTCGACCGGATCGGGCGAGGTGGAGTCCGGCGGCAACGCCCAGGTGGACGGCCAGGGCGAAATGGTGAGCAACGCCAAACTGGGACTGGCCGCGGGATACGTGGTCGTGGAACCGGGGGCACGCGGCCGTACGCTCGTCGACTCGTCCGGCACCTACTACGGCACCGCGCCCGCCGCGATCGTCGACCTCAAGGCCGCCGTACGCTACGTCCGCTTCAACAAGGGCCGCATCCCGGGCAACACCGACCGGATCGTCTCCTCCGGCACGAGCGCAGGCGGCGCTCTGTCCGCACTGCTCGGGGCGTCCGGCGACAGCCCGCTGTACGCCAAGTACCTGAAGGCGCTGGGCGCGGCGGACGCGAGCGACGCGATCTTCGCCAGCGGCGACTGGTGCCCGATCACCGACCTCGAACACGCGGACATGGCGTACGAGTGGAACTGGGGCGCCAACAAGCTGAGTTCGGGTTCGCTGGTGGACCAGACGGTGTCGAAGGAACTGAGCACGGCGTTCACCGAGTACCAGGCGTCGCTCAAGCTCCGGGCACGGGGGTTCGGCGCGCTGACGGCACGCAACCTGGACGACTACCTGCTGCGGACCTTCCTCCAGCCGGCCGCCACCAAGTACCTCAAGTCCCTTTCGGAGACGGCGCGTTCGACATATCTGGCGGCGAACACCTTCATTACGTGGTCCGGCGGGAAGGCCACCTTCACGTGGGCCGACTTCCTGACGCATGTGGGGGCACGGAAGAAGGACACGCCGGCGTTCGACGCGTTCGACCTGTCCTCGGGCGAGAACAACCTCTTCGGGACGGGGACGACGAAGGCCCGCCACTTCACGCTGTACAGCCTGCGGCACGAGGGCAGCAGCAGTGCGCGACTGGACAGCGACCTGCCCGAGAAGCTGACGCTGATGAACCCGATGCCGTTCCTTGCGAAGCGGAATCCGTCGCGGGCGAAGCACTGGTGGATCCGGGTCGGCACGAAGGACAGCGACACGTCGCTGTCGGTGGTGGGCAACCTCGCGGCGAGCCTTGAGGGGCTGGGCGACGACGTGAACGCGGCCATGTACTGGGACTCGGGGCACGGGGCGAACGACGACGCGGCGGACTTCATCACGTGGATCGCGAAGGTGACGGGGTACAGGACCAAGTCCGAGTAGCCCACCGCCCGTCCCGCGAGGACGCGGCACCGGTTCTTCCCGTCCCGGTGTCCGCGGTCGTGGTGCCGAGCCCCTTCTCTGTCAGGCTCGGCACCACGGCCTTCATCACGGTCCCCCGGCGCCCCTGCCCCTGCCCCTGCCCCTGCCCCTGCCCCTGCCCCTGCCCCTGCCCCTGACGACAGACCTAGCCGCACCCCAGGAGAATGTCCACGCACGTGTCCGAGGGGGACGGTTCCGGAGTCGGGTCCGCCGTCGTCCCGTCCGGGGACGGGGTCGTCGAGTCAGTCGGGGTGGTCGAGGACTCGGCCCTGGTCGGCTCGGGCGCCGTGACGTCCGGTGCCGGCTGCGGGCCCGTGCTTCTGCTCGACGAGGCCGAGGGGGACGGCGATCCCGTGCCCTCCGGCGCGGACCGTGACGTCGATGTGTCCGCGGACGCCGAGTCCGGCGCCTGGCTGTCGGCCGAGGCCGACTCCTCGGACCCGGGGGACTCCGTGTCGTCGGCCTCCGCCTTCGCCTTGCCGTCCGACGCCTCGCCGGTCACCGTCGCGGGCTCCGGGGTCGACCCCGGAGCGTCCGTACCCAGCTCGGCAAGGCTCAGTCCGCCCGCCGCGAGCACGAACCCCGCGAGGACGAACAGCGTCCGCCGCCGTCGCCGTCGATGCGCTGCGGCTTTGCGGTCGCGCCTGCTGGCGCCGACCCGGCCGGTGCCCTCCACGCCCTCCGAGCCCTCGACGCCCTCGGTGTCCTGGGCGTCGTGTGCGCCCTGGGCGTCTTCGGCGTCCTGGGCTTCCTCGGTGTCCTGAGCCATGGCCCGCGTACGGCCGCGGCCACGGCCACGAGCACGGCCGCGTCCGCGGTTCCGGGCAGCCGCCCGCCCAAGGGGGCGCGGCTCATCCGAACCGTCCTCGTCCGCCTCAGCCCCCGCTTCCGAGCGCACGCGGTCCTCCTCCCCGTGGGTGCGGAGGGGTTCGTCCGACGCGCCGCACTCCGGGCAGGCAAGTGCCTTGTCGAGGTGCCGTTGGCAGGTGTGGCAGTAGTCCATGACGCGCGAAGAGTAGGTTCCGCACAGGGACCATTCCTAGAGACTCCTGTGAAGGTTCTGTGCAGAACCGCTCTTTCGGGTTTGGCCGGTCGAGGTCAAGCCCGACCATTACACGTCATCTCCTGACACGCCGTTCCGGCACGAACGTCCCTTCGCGGCTCAGGTTTTCTTACGGGCCGTCATGGCCCGCTGGATCAGGATGAACGCGCACAGCAGCACACCGGTGGCGATCTTCGTCCACCAGGAGCTGAGCGTGCCCTCGAACTGGATGATGCTCTTGATCAGGCCCAGGACGAGGACGCCGAACAGGGTGCCCAGGACATAGCCCGAGCCGCCCGTCAGCAGCGTGCCGCCGATGACGACCGCGGCGATCGCGTCGAGCTCCATGCCGGTCGCGTGCAGCGGGTCGCCGGACTGGATGTACAGGGTGAAGAGCAGACCCGCCAGGGCGGAGCAGAAACCGCTCACCGTGTACACCGCGATCTTGGTGCCGCCCTGCGGGAGGCCCATCAGCATGGCCGAGTGCTCGTTGCCGCCGATGGCGTACACCCGGCGGCCGAAGCGGGTGTAATGCAGGACGTAGAAGGCGACGGCCAGCACCACCAGCGCGATGATCGCGCCGATCGACAGGAAGCCCACGCCCAGTTGTGCCTGCGCCTGCGCCATGCTGCTCACCGAGGAGTCGTCGATGGCGATCGACTCCTTGCTGATGACCAGGCACAGGCCCCGGAAGAGGAAGAGGCCGGCGAGGGTCACGATGAAGGGCTGGATCTCGAAGTTGTGGATCACATAGCCCATCAGGAAGCCGCCGAAGGCTCCCACGCCCAGCGCGATGGGGATGACGACCACGATGGGCAGCCCCTGCTTCTCGACCAGCCAGGCCGTGAGCATGGTCGTGAAACCGATCACGGACCCCACGGAGAGGTCGATGCCGCCCGAGAGGATGACGAAGGTGGCGCCCACCGCGGCGACCAGCAGGTAGCCGTTGTCGATGAACAGGTTGAGGAAGACCTGCGGTTCGCCGAAACCGAAGTTCTGGTAGCGGCCGAGGCCAACGAGGTACATCACGAGGAAGAGCGTGGCGGTCACCACGACGGGCAGCCGCCGGTCGCCGAGCAGCCGAGCGGCCTTCGACGCCGTCGACCCGTTGGTGCCCGTGGTCGTCTTACGGCTGTTCTGGGCCTGGGGGGGCTGGGCGGTCGTGCTCATCACGACACCTCCATCTTCGGGGCTGCCGCGGTCGTGGGGGCGGTGTCCGCCGGGGTGGCGGCCGAGGTGCCGCCGCCCTTCGCGCCGGACCCGGAGCCGAACTTCCCGCCGAACTTCCCGCCGAAGACCTTGGTGCGGAACTTCGGGGACTGGAGCAGGCAGACCACGATGACGACGGCCGCCTTGAAGACCAGGTTGGTCTGGGTCGGCACACCGATGGTGTAGATCGTGGTGGTCAGGGTCTGGATGACGAGGGCGCCCACCACCGTGCCGCCGATGGAGAACCGGCCGCCCAGGAGTGAGGTGCCGCCGATCACCACGGCGAGGATCGCGTCGAGTTCGATCCACAGGCCGGCGTTGTTGCCGTCCGCGGCGGAGGTGTTGGAGCTGATCATCAGGCCCGCGATGCCGGCGCACAGGGCGCAGAACACGTACACCATGATCTTGATGCGCAGGGACCTGATGCCGACCAGACGGCTGGCCTCGGCGTTGCCGCCGACCGACTCGACGAGCAGGCCGAGGGCGGTGCGGCGGGTCAGGGCCACGGTGACGGCCACGACCGCGGCCACCACGAAGATGGAGAAGGGCAGCGTCAGCCAGTAGCCGCCGCCGATCAGCTTGTACGGCTCGCTGTTGATCGTGATGATCTGGCCGTCGGTGATCAGCTGGGCGACGCCTCGGCCCGCGACCATGATGATGAGGGTCGCGATGATCGGCTGGATGCCCATCCGGGCCACCAGGAAGCCGTTCCACAGACCGCACACGACCGCTGCCACCAGGCCGATGCCCATGGCCAGGAAGACTCCGGACAGGGAGTCCTGGTCGGCCTGGTCACTGATGTACGAGCAGGTCAGGGCGCCGGTGATGGCGACGACCGCGCCCACGGAGAGGTCGATGCCGCCGGTCGCGATGACCAGGGTCATGCCGACCGCCACCAGGATGAGCGGCGAGCCGAACAGCACGATCGAGACGAGGCTGCCGTAGAGGTGGCCGTCCGTCATCTTGATCGAGAAGAAGCCGGGGGTGAAGGGAACGTTGATCAGCAGCAGGACGATGAGCACGGCCACCGGCCAGAACAGGTGATGCTGCGTCAGCGCCCGCCAACGGGGAGTGGTGGTCACTGGTGCTCTCCGCTCGCGATGGTCTCCAGGATCCGGGTGGGGGTGATCTCGGGCCCGTTGGCGATCTGGGCGACCAGCTTGCGGTCGCGCAGTACGCCGATGGTGTGGCTGAGCCGGAGCACCTCCTCCAGTTCGGCCGCGATGTACAGCACGGACATGCCTTCCTCGGAGAGAGAGACCACGAGTTTCTGGATCTCCGCCTTCGCGCCGACGTCGATGCCACGCGTCGGTTCGTCCAGGATCAGCAGTTTCGGCTGGGTGATGAGCCAGCGGGCGAGCAGCACCTTCTGCTGGTTGCCACCGCTGAGCCGGCCGACCCGGGCCTCCGGGTTGGCGGGGCGGATGTCCAGAGCCTTGATGTACTTGGCGACGAGCTCGTCACGCTGGGCGGCCGGGATGGGCCGGGTCCAGCCGCGGGCCGCCTGGAGGGCCAGGATGATGTTCTCCCGTACCGTCAGGTCGGGTACCAGGCCCTCGGTCTTGCGGTTCTCGGAGCAGAACGCGACCCCGGCGCCGATGGCGGCGTTCGGGGCGCTCATCGAGACCTGCTTGCCGTTGATGGTGACCTTGCCGCTGTCGGGCTGGTCGGCGCCGAAGAGCAGCCGGGCGAGTTCGGTGCGGCCGGAGCCGAGGAGACCGGCCAGGCCCACGACCTCGCCCTTCTTGATCTCCAGGTCGAAGGGGGCGACTCCGCCCGTCCTGCCGACGCCTTCCGCGTGGAGCAGCGTCTCGCCGACCTCGGCGTGCAGCTGGTGCTCGTGGAGCCCCTCCAGCTGGTCCATGGCCTTGCCGATCATGAGCTGGATCAGCCCGACCTGGTCGAGCTCGCTGACCAGGTGCTCGCCGACGAGGGTGCCGTTGCGCAGGACGGTCATGCGGTCGCAGATCTCGTAGATCTGGTCGAGGAAGTGCGAGACGAACAGGATCGCGACGCCCTCGTCCCTCAACTGCCGCATCAGGCGGAACAGTTCGAGGACCTCGTCGCGGTCGAGGCTGGACGTCGGCTCGTCCAGGACCAGCACCTTGGTGCCGGTTCCGGCGCCGTCGCTGTCGCCGGTGCCCACCGCCCGTACGATCGCGACCAGTTGCTGCACGGCCAGCGGGTACGAGGACAGGGGCGCGGTGACGTCGAGGTCGAGGCCGAGCCGGTCGACCAGTTCCGCCGCGTCCTTGCGCATGCGCGACCACTGGATCTGGCCGAAGCGGATGGGTTCCCGTCCGATGAAGATGTTCTCCGCCACCGACAGGTTGGGGCAGAGGTTCACCTCCTGGTAGACGGTGCTGATGCCGGCCTGCTGTGCCTGGAACGGGCTGTCGATCCGCACGGGCCGGCCATCGAGGGTGATCTTGCCGTCGTCGAGCGGGTAGACGCCGGTCAGCACCTTGATGAGGGTGGACTTACCGGCTCCGTTCTCGCCCATCAGGGCGTGTATCTCGCCGGGGAAGAGCCGGAAGTCGACACCCGACAGAGCCCGTACCCCCGGAAACTCCTTGACTATGCCCGTCATTTCCAGGACGGGCCGCGGCTCTGCCATGGCAGCGCTCCTCTTTGAATCTTGTTCAGGCCCACGGTTGTTTGGGTTGGGCCCGCGATTTCGCTCAGGCCCGCAGGGAGCCCCCAGGGCCGCCCTCCGTACGGAGGGCCGGTCGGGGCGGAGGCTCCCTGCCGATGGGTGCGGTCGGTCAGTACTTGCGGGTGGGGAGTGCGGCGGCAGCCTGGTCCTGCATGAAGTCGCCCTCCTTGGTCTTGATCCAGCGCTCGACCGTCTCGCCGTCCTTGACCTTCTTCACGACCTCCATCAGCTGGGGGCCGAGCAGCGGGTTGCACTCGACGATGGCGTTGATCTTGCCCTCGGACATGGCCACGAAGCCGTCCTTCACGCCGTCGATCGAGACGATCAGGATGTCCTTGCCGGGCTTCTTGCCGGCCGCCTCGATGGACTGGATGGCGCCGATGGCCATGTCGTCGTTGTGCGCGAACAGGACGTTGATGTCCGGGTTGGACTGGAGGAAGGCGGCCATGACCTGCTTGCCGCCGGCGCGGGTGAAGTCACCGGTCTGGCTGACGACGATCTTCCAGTCGGAGGCGTGGTCGGCGTCCAGGATCTCCTTGAAGCCCTTGGCGCGCTCGATCGCGGGGGCGGCACCGGTGGTGCCCTCCAGCTGGGCGATCTTCACGGCGCCCTTGTGGCCGGCCTTCTCCAGAACCTTCTCCAGGATCTTGCCGGCGCGGCGGCCCTCGTCCGTGAAGTCGGAGCCGACGAGGGTGACGTACAGGGATTCGTCGGAGGTCTCGACGGAGCGGTCGGTGAGGACCACGGGGATCTTCTTGGCCTTGGCCTCCTTCAGCACCGCGTCCCAGCCGGTGACGACCACCGGGGAGAACGCGATGACGTCCACGCCCTGGGTGATGTAGCTGCGGATCGCGGAGATCTGGTTCTCCTGCTTCTGCTGCGCGTCGGAGAACTTCAGGGTGTAGCCGGCCTCCTTGGCCGCCGCCTTCACCGAGTCGGTGTTGGCGCTGCGCCAGCCGCTCTCCGAGCCGACCTGGGAGAAGCCGAGAACGATCTTGCCGTCGCCGCCGGCGCTGGTGGAGCCGCCGTCGTCCTCCTTGGCGCAGGCCGCCAGGCCCGTCGCAGCCGCCACGCCGACCGCCGCAGTGAGGAAGTTTCGTCTGTTGAGCATGTGTCTTCTCCTTTGAAGAGCCGGCCCGGTGATGGGCCCGCTGTTACTCGTGGTGCTCGTTGGTACTCGTGGGGCTTCTGGTGGTGCTGGTGATGCCTTTGGTTCTTGTGGGGCTCTGTGCGACAGGTTGCGATACGTCCAACCTGTCGATCATTGTTCGAGATATCGACCACGCTGGTGGGGCGGGAACGATCGTCGAACCGGTCGGTCCCCCTCAGCCGGGAGCGGTCGCCGGCTGAGGGGCGTAGGGGAAAGTACTGGCGCGGACGAGGAGTTGGGGTTCGATGGCGACCTGGGAGGTGCCGGAGGGAGGCCGGCCCTCGATGAGGTCCAGCAGCAGGGCGATGCTCTGCTTGCCGACCGCCGAGAAGTCCTGCCGGACGGTGGTGAGCGGCGGAGCGAAGAACTCCGACTCCGGGATGTCGTCGAAGCCGACCACCGCGACGTCCTGGGGAGTGCGCACGCCCGCCTCACGCAGCGCCCACAACACCCCCAGCGCCATCTGGTCGTTGGCGACGAAGACGGCGGTCAGGCCCCGGCCCACCCAGCCGGCCAGTTCCTGGCCCGCACGATAACCCGACAGCGGACTCCAGTCCCCCCGCAGCGGCGCCGGCGGTTCGACGCCGGCCTCTTCGAGGGTCTCCCGCCAGCCGTCGGCGCGGTCCACCGCCTCCTGCCAGTTCTCGGGTCCGGCGAGGTGCCAGACCGTGCGGTGGCCGGTGGCCAGCAGATGACCGGTGGCCAGCCGCGCGCCCAGTCGCTGGTCCACGTTGACGCTGGGGATCTCCACACCGGAGCCGGTACCCACGGCCACCACCGGGAAGGGGTGGCGCAGTTCGGTGAGGGCCTCGACCGCCGACCGCTGCGGGGCGAGGGCGATCACTCCCTCCACACCGCCCTCACTGAGCCGGTGCATGGCCTCGGACAGTGTCTCGACCGTCAGTTCGCGCAGGCTGACCGTCGAGACGAGGTACCCCTCGGCACGAGCCGCCTCCTCCAGCGCGAACAGCGTGCTGGCCGGCCCGTAGAGCGTGGTGTTGGAGGCGACCACACCCAGGGTGAGGGTGCGCCGGGTCGCCAGCGCCCGTGCGGAGGAGTTGCGGCGGTAGCCCATCTCCTCGATGGCCTGGAGCACCCTGGCCCGTGTCTCCTCGCGCACATTGGGGTGGTCCCCCAGGACACGGGACACGGTCTGGTGGGACACGCCGGCCTGGCGTGCCACGTCGGCCATGGTGGGCGGCCGGACCTGCGACTGGATCGGCGAGTGTGTCACGGCTGCACCTCCCTGGCGTCTGCCTGCGGACGGGTTCTGTAAGTCCTGTAAGCCCTGTGGTGCGGGCGGTCGGCTCCGCGCCGCCGGCCTCACTCCGGGCTTCCGGAAAGCCCCGAAGCGCCGGGCGGGTAAGCAGGTTGGGGCACTGCCGACATGACGCTCGTACCTCCCTCGATGCCCTGGGGCGACGACTGGTGAATGCGGAGGTCATTGTGAGCGCTAACAATCGACGGCGGTCAAGAGGGCTGCGTCAGGGAGGTCGTCACGGTTGGATAACGCGGCAGTCGGCGGGCAGCGGGGGTGTCGGTGCGGCAATGTGGGACCGGACGGCGGCAGTCCAAAACGCGGCAAGGGTTGTTTGTTCGACCCATTGACACTCCGCCCGAAGCATCCTTACTGTCGCGACAGCATTTCGAACAAGTGACGAAATCTCGAACAGGCCACACAGGACTTAGGGAGTACCGTGCGCATCACGGGAATCAGCACGCACGTGGTCGGGACGCCGTGGCGGAACCTGACCTACGTCCAGGTGCACACCGACGAGGGACTCACCGGCGTCGGCGAGACCCGCATGCTGGGCCACACCGACGCGCTGCTCGGCTATCTGCGCGAGGCCGAGGTCAACCACATTCTCGGGTCGGACCCGTTCGCTGTCGAGGATCTGACCCGCCGCATGAAGTACGGCGACTACGGCCGCGCCGGCGAGATCGTGATGTCCGGCATCGCCGTCATCGAGATGGCGTGCTGGGACATCAAGGGCAAGGCCCTCGGGGTGCCGGTGTGGCAGCTTCTCGGCGGCAAGGTCACCGACAAGGTCAAGGCGTACGCCAACGGCTGGTACACCACCGAGCGCACGCCGGAGGCGTACCACAAGGCGGCGCAGGGCGTCATGGAGCGCGGTTACAAGGCGCTCAAGATCGACCCCTTCGGGACCGGCCACTTCGAGCTGGACCACGAGCAGAGCATGTACGCGGTCTCCCTGATCGAGGCCGTGCGGGACGCCATCGGGCCGGACTCCGAGCTGATGCTGGAGATGCACGGGCGCTTCTCCCCCGCCACCGCCATCCGCCTCGCCAACGAGCTGGCGCCCTTCAAGCCCGCGTGGCTGGAGGAGCCCTGCCCGCCGGAGAACCTGAAGGCGCTGGAGAAGGTCGCCGCCAAGGTCGACATCCCGGTGGCCACGGGTGAGCGCATCCACGACCGGATCGAGTTCCGGGAGCTCTTCGAGAGCCAGGCCGTGGACATCATCCAGCCCGACGTCGGTCACATCGGCGGCATCTGGGAGACCCGCAAGCTGGCCGCGACCGCCGAGGCGCACTACGTGCTGGTCGCGCCGCACAACGTGGGCGGGCCGGTGCTGACCGCCGCCTCGCTCCAGGTCGGGTTCACCTCGCCCAACTTCAAGATCCTCGAACACTTCAACGACTTCGCGGACGCGGACATCAAGAAGGTCGTCTCGGGCGCCCCGGAGGTCGTGGACGGCTACTTCCACCTCTCCGACAAGCCCGGCCTCGGTGTCGAGCTGGACGTGGACGCGGCGGCGGAGTTCCCGCAGCAGCAGGCCCGCTTCGACCTGTGGGCCGAGGGCTGGGAGCAGCGCAAGCCCAAGGGGACCGAGTGAGCAGCGCGGTAGTGATCGAGGCTCCGGGCGAGCACCGTCTGGTGGCGCACGAGCCTCGTCAGCCGGAGGCGGGCGAGGCCCTCGTCCGGGTCCACGCCGTCGGCATCTGCGGCAGCGACCGCGAGGTCTACCAGGGCAACCGGCCCGAGGGGTACGTCCGTTACCCCCTCACACCGGGCCACGAGTGGTCCGGGACGGTGACCGCCGTCGGGGCCGGGGTTCCTTCAACTCTCGTAGGCAGCAAGGTGGTTGGCGAGGGTTTTCGCAACTGCCAGGTGTGCGACCGCTGTCACGCGGGCGAGACCACGCTGTGCTCGGCCGGGTACGAGGAGACCGGGTTCACCGAGCCCGGCGCGATGGCCACCACGCTGACGCTGCCCGCCCGTCTGCTGCACGTTCTGCCGGACGACGCGGATCTCACGGCGGCGGCGCTGCTGGAGCCGGCCGCGTGCATCGCCGCCGCCGCGCTCAAGGCGAACGCCGTTCCGGGTGAGCGGGTCGCCGTCGTGGGCACGGGCACGCTCGGGATGTTCGCCGTTCAGTTCCTGAAGGCGGGCTCGCCGTCCGAGCTGCTCGTCGTGGGGACGCGTCCGGACCGGGCCGAGCTGTCGAAGAGGTTCGGCGCCACGGACTTCCGTACCAAGGATCAGGAACTCCCCGGCGACTTCGACGTCGTCATCGAGACCGCCGGGTCCGCGGACGCGGCGGTCACCGCCGCCGCCCTGCTGCGGCGCGGCGGCCGGCTGATCCTTACGGGGATCCCGGCGGCGGGTGCGGACGGGCTGGACCCGACGGATCTCGTCGTACGGCAGCTGGAGGTGCACACCGTGTTCGGTGCGGCGCCGGATGCCTGGGCGCACACCGTGCGGGTCTTCGGGGCCGGGCTCCTCGACCCGCTGCCGCTCGTCACGCACGAGCTGCCGCTGGAGGAGTTTCCGCAGGCCATCGAGTTGGTGGGATCCGGCGATCCGAAGGTCGGGAAGGTCCTGCTGCGGCCATGACACACCCCTGAGCCGTACGCCGGTACGGGGTACCTGACGACTCCGTACCGGCGTACACCCAAAGCCTTGTGCACCCAGAGCCGCGAACCTTGTCCGAAATACCGAACCTGCCGGACCTCGCGAACCCGCCGGACCTGCCGATCCTGAAGGACAGATTGTGACCGACACCACCGCCTCCGCAGCCCGCCGCCCCGGAGAGCAGGCGCTCGCCGCGCTCGGCCTGGACGCGCCCGCCCTCGACCCCGCCGACGCCTCTCCGCACACCTTCCCGGGTGGCGGACGCTGGCGTACCGAGGTCCCCTCCGTCGAGGGGCCCGAGGCGCTCGGCGTGGTCCTCAAGGAGTCCTCGCGGCTCGATGTGCCGATCCACCGGGTCAGCCAGGGCAGCGGTGTCTGGATGCTGACCGACGCCGAGATCACCGAGATGGTGGAGGCGACGGCCGAGCGCGACATCGAGCTCTGCCTGTTCACCGGTCCGCGCGGCACCTGGGACATCGGCGGCTCCACCCGTACCGACTCCCGGGGCGGCGGTCTGCGTGCCCGCGGTCACGACGCGGTCGCCGGGTGCGTCGAGGACGCCGTGCGCGCGACCGAGCTGGGTGTGCAGTGCCTGCTCGTCGCCGACGAGGGCGTGCTGTGGAGCCTGCACCGGGCGCGGCTGGCCGGGATCATCCCGGCGGAGACGACGCTCAAGGTGTCGGCGCTGATCGGGCCGGTGAACCCGGCCGCGTACGCCGTGTACGAGAACCTCGGCGGCGACTCGATCAACGTGCCGAGCGATCTGACGCTCGATCACCTCACCGAGATCCGGCGGGTTTCCGCCGCCCCCATGGACATGTACATCGAGGCCCCCGACGATCTCGGCGGCTACATCCGGATGTACGAGGTCGCCGAGCTGATCCGGCGCGGCGCACCGCTCTATCTGAAGTTCGGCCTGTCGAAGGCTCCCGGGATCTACCCCTACGGGAACCACATGCGTGATCTCACCCTGAACACGGCCAAGGAGCGGGTGCGGCGCGGCCGGCTCGCTCTGGACCTGCTCGCGCGGCACGGGGCGGATGGCGACATGGCGCCGCTCGGCTCGCGGCTGCCGGGCGATCTGAAGCGGTTCGAAACGCCTGCATAACGTTACGGACAACGCCCCTTCACAAAACACGACGCAGTCGAACAGACTCCGACACGACTCCTTCGGGTTCCTTACGCACCGCCGACAGGGCGCCCGAACCGCCAGACCGCTCCTGGCCTCACGACATCAAGGATGATGATCATGCGTACTCGCAGAGCCGCACTCTCCGCCATAGCCACCTCGGCCGTCCTCGCCCTCTCCCTCTCCGCCTGCGGTCAGGACAGTGAGGGTGGCAGCGACGCCGGCGGAGACAGCGCCAAGGGCGGCACCATCGGCATCGCGATGCCCACCAAGTCCTCGGAGCGCTGGATCGCCGACGGCGCCAACGTGGTCAAGGACCTGAAGGCGAAGGGCTACAAGACCACGCTGGTCTACGGCGAGGACGACCCCGACCAGCAGGTGTCGCAGATCGAGAACCTGATCACGCAGGGCGTGAAGGCGCTGATCATCGCGGCCATCGACAACAAGTCGCTGAACAACGTGCTTCAGCAGGCCGCCGACGCCAAGATCCCGGTCATCTCCTACGACCGGCTGATCCTCGGCACGAAGAACGTCGACTACTACGCGTCCTTCGACAACGAGAAGGTCGGCGAGCTCCAGGGCAACTACATCCTGGAGAAGCTCGGCCTCGCGGACGGCTCGAAGAAGGGCCCGTTCAACATCGAGCTGTTCGCCGGCTCGAACGACGACAACAACACGAAGTACTTCTTCGGCGGCGCGATGAAGGTCCTTCAGCCGTACATCGACAAGAAGCAGCTCGTCGTCAGGTCCGGCCAGACCGCGCTGACCCAGGTCACCACGCTCCGCTGGGACGGCGGCACCGCGCAGAAGCGCATGGACGACATCCTGACCGCGGCCTACAAGACCGAGCGGGTCGACGCGGTGCTCTCGCCGTACGACGGCATCTCCATCGGCATCCTGTCCTCGCTGAAGTCGGACGACTACGGCTCCAAGAACAAGCCGCTGCCGATCGTCACCGGCCAGGACGCCGAGGTCGCCTCGGTGAAGTCGATCATCGCCGACGAGCAGTCGATGACCGTCTACAAGGACACCCGCGAACTCGCCAAGGTGGCCTCGAACATGGTCGACTCGGCGCTCACCGGCAAGACCCCGGAGACCAACGACACCAAGACGTACGACAACGGTTCGAAGGTCGTCCCCGCCTACCTGCTGGTCCCGGTGAGCGTCGACAAGACGAACTACCAGAAGGTTGTCGTCGACTCGGGTTACATCAAGGAAAGCGACCTCAAGTAACCCCCGCACACCAGAGATTGGCAGGCACGACCATGGCGGGACCCGTCCTGGAAATGCGCTCTATCGTCAAGACCTTTCCCGGCGTAAAAGCGCTGTCGGACGTCACCCTGACCGTCCGTCAGGGCGAGGTCCACGCCATCTGCGGGGAGAACGGCGCCGGCAAGTCGACCTTGATGAAGGTCCTCTCCGGCGTCCACCCGCACGGAACCTACGAGGGGGACATCCTCTTCGAGGGGGAGGTCGTCTCCTTCAAGGACATCAGGGCCAGTGAGCACCGCGGCATCGTGATCATCCATCAGGAACTGGCCCTGGTGCCGTACATGTCCATCGCGGAGAACATCTTCCTCGGCAACGAGCAGGCCAGCGGTGGCGTCATCAGCTGGAACGAGACGCTGAAGCACGCGACCCGGCTGATGCGCCGGGTCGGTCTCGACGACCATCCGCAGACCCGGGTGGCCGACATCGGTGTCGGCAAGCAGCAGCTCGTGGAGATCGCGAAGGCGCTGTCGAAGGAGGTGAAGCTGCTCGTCCTGGACGAGCCGACGGCCGCCCTGAACGACGAGGACAGCGGCAAACTCGTCGACCTGATCCTGGAGTTGAAGGAACAGGGCATCACCTCCATCATCATCTCCCACAAGCTGAACGAGATCCGGAAGGTCGCCGACTCGGTGACGATCCTCCGCGACGGCCGGACCATCGAGACGCTCGATGTGAAGGCCGCGGAGACCACCGAGGAGCGGATCATCAACGGGATGATCGGCCGGGACCTCGACCACCGCTTCCCCGAGCGCACCCCGCACGACGCGGTGGCGGGCGAGGCACCGGCCCTGGAGATCCGCAACTGGACGGTCCATCACCCGATCGACCAGCAGCGCAAAGTGGTTGACGATGTGTCAATTTCCGTGCGGCGCGGGGAGATCGTGGGTATCGCGGGCCTCATGGGCGCCGGCCGCACCGAACTCGCGATGAGCGTCTTCGGGCGGACGTACGGCCGGTACGCGGGCGGCACGGTCCACAAGGACGGTGAGGAGATCCGTACGAAGACCGTCCCGCAGGCGGTCGCGCACGGCATCGCGTACGTCACCGAGGACCGTAAGCACTACGGGCTCAACCTCGACGACACCGTGGGCCGCAACATCTCGCTCAGCGCGCTGGGCAAGGTGTCCAAGCGGGGCGTCGTCGACAGCCACGAAGAGCGCAAGGTCGCCGAGGGCTTCCGCAAGTCCATGAACATCAAGGCGCCCAACGTCTTCGAAACCGTGGGCAGGCTGTCCGGCGGCAACCAGCAGAAGGTCGTCCTCAGCAAGTGGATCTTCACGGGTCCGGACGTGCTGATCATGGACGAACCGACGCGCGGTATCGACGTGGGCGCCAAGTTCGAGATCTACACGGTCATCGACAAGCTGGCCGCCGAGGGCAAGGCGGTCGTATTCATCTCCTCCGAGCTGCCGGAACTGCTCGGCATGTGCGACCGCATCTACACCATGGCCGCAGGGCGGCTGACCGGTGAGTTCTCGCGGGCGGAAGCCTCGCAGGAATCGCTGATGCGTCAGATGACGAAGGACAAAGAGGTAACGCGATGAGCACGGATGTGACCGCCAAGACGCCGGCCCCCGCGCCGGCGGGAAAGAGCGGAAGCGCCGCCGCCGACGGCCTGCTGCGGCTGCTGTTCGACGGTATGCGCCGCAACATGCGCCAGTACGGCATGCTGATCGCCCTCGGCGTGATCGTGGCCCTGTTCGCGGTGTGGACCGACGGCGACCTCCTGCTGCCGCGCAACGTCTCCAACCTGGTGCTGCAGAACAGCTACATCCTGATCCTGGCGATCGGCATGATGATCGTCATCATCGCGGGTCACATCGACCTGTCGGTCGGCTCGATCACCGCCTTCATCGGGGGTGTGGCGGCGGTACTGATGGTCAAGAACGACATTCCCTGGCCGCTCGCCGTGCTGCTGTGCCTGGCCATGGGCGCCGCCGCGGGCGCGGCACAGGGGTTCCTGATCGCCTACGCGGGCATGCCGTCGTTCATCGTGACCCTCGCCGGCATGCTGATCTTCCGCGGTCTGACCGAGGTGTTCCTGGAGGGCCAGACGCTCGGCCCGTTCCCGGAGGGCCTGCAGAAGACCGCCAACGGCTTCCTGCCCGAGGTCGGCCCGGACACCAACTATCACAACCTCACGCTGCTGCTCGGTCTCGCACTGTGCGGCTTCGTGATCCTCCAGGAGGTACGCGACCGCAAGCGGCAGTCGGAGTACTCGCTGGAGGTGCTGCCGGCCAAGCTGTTCGCGGTGAAGCTGGCGGCGCTCAGCGCGGCCGTCCTGACCTTCACGATGCTCCTGGCCAGCTACAAGGGCGCCCCGGTCGTCCTGCTCATCCTGGGCGTGCTGCTGGTCGGCTTCGGCTACATCATGCGCAACGGGGTCATCGGCCGCCACGTCTACGCCATCGGCGGCAACCTCCCGGCGGCCAAGCTGTCCGGCGTGAAGGACAAGAAGGTCACCTTCCTGGTCTTCGTGAACATGGGCATGCTCGCCGCGCTGGCGGGTCTGGTCTTCGCGGCCCGCTTCAACGCGGCCTCGCCGAAGGCCGGCCTGAACTTCGAGCTGGAGGCGATCGCGGCCTCGTTCATCGGCGGCGCGTCGATGAGCGGCGGTGTGGGCACCGTCCTCGGCGCGATCATCGGTGGTCTGGTCCTGGGCGTGCTGAACAACGGCATGAACCTCGTCGGCGTCGGCACCGACTGGCAGCAGGTCATCAAGGGCCTGGTGCTGCTGGCGGCGGTCGGGTTCGACGTCTGGAACAAGCGCAAGGTCGGTTCGTAGGCACAGCTGGTCGTGGGTCCCGCGGACAACCGTCCGCGGGACCCTTCGGCTTTTGTACGTTGTCCCGGTTTTTGTACGGTGTTGTGGGAGGCAGGAACCCGTGAAGGAACTCTTCGGCAAACTCGCCGACGGTACGGAGATCCACCGCTGGTCGCTGGAGAACGGCGGCACCCGTCTGAAGGTCCTGTCGTACGGCGGGATCGTGCAGTCCCTGGAGATCCCGGACGGCGAGGGCCGGTACGCCAACGTCTCCCTGGGCTTCGACACGGTCGAGGACTACGTCGCATCGAGCCCCTACTTCGGCGCCCTGATCGGCCGGTACGGCAACCGCATCGGCGGGGGCCGGTTCACGCTGGACGGCACGTCGTACCAACTGTCCGTCAACGACGGCGGGAACAGCCTGCACGGCGGCAGTGAGGGCTTCGACAAGGCCGTCTGGGACGTCGAGCCGTTCGCCCGGGGCACGGACGTCGGCCTGGTCCTCCGGCACACCGGCGCCGACGGCGAGATGGGCTTCCCCGGCACGCTGCGGACGAAGGTCACCTACACCCTCACCGAGGACGGCGACTGGCGCATCGACTACGAGGCGACCACCGACAAGGTCACGGTCGTCAACCTCACCAGTCACGTCTACTGGAACCTCGCCGGCGAGAACAGCGGCTCGATCAACGACCACGTGCTGGAGATCGCCGCCGCCCGCTACACCCCCGTCGACGCCGGCCTCATCCCCGCCGGTGAACCGGCCGGGGTCGCGGGCACCCCCTTCGACTTCCGGGCGGCCAAGACGGTCGGCGCGGATCTCCGGGCCGCCCACCAACAGCTGCTGTACGCCAAGGGTTTCGACCACAACTGGGTGCTCGACAAGGGCGTCACGGCCGAACCCGAGCACGTGGCCACCCTCAGGGACCCGGCGTCCGGCCGCACGCTGCGGATCGCGACCACCGAGCCCGGACTCCAGTTCTACTCGGGCAACTTCCTCGACGGCACCCTCGTCGGCACCGGCGGTGCCGTCCACCGTCAGGGCGACGCGCTGTGCCTGGAGACCCAGCACCACCCGGACTCGCCGAACCGGCCGGACTTCCCGTCCACGGTGCTGCGTCCGGGCGAGACCTACCGCACGACGACGATCCACTCGTTCGACGCGTAGCCGGTGTCACCGAGGGTCACATCAGCGACCGGGTTCACAGGAGCTTCACAATTTTCCACCGAAACCACAGCCGTTGAACAGCGCCCCACAGCCATCCGTATTCAGGGACGGCCCGTGCTCCCCCGCGCGGGCCACCCAGAGCCGGAGGACCCGTCCTCCCCAACGGGTCCGCCACATACGGAGGTTCCATGGCCGACAACGTCACCTCGCTCTTTCGCAGCACGGCGGCGCACAGCCCCTCGATGGCTGCGCTCGCGCGAGAGAGCGACGGGACCGGCCCGGTCGACTTCTGTATCCCGTGCAACCCGTACTTCCCCACCCCCGCCATGATGGACACCATGTCGGCGCGGCTGCGTGACATCATCACGTTCTACCCGAGCAGCGCCGACACGATCACCGCCGAGCTGTGCAACCTGCTCCAACTGCCGCCGCAGGCAGTGGCGATGGGCAACGGCTCGACCGAACTGATCACGTGGATCGACCACTTGCTGGTCCGCGAATCCCTCGCCGTCCCCGTCCCCACCTTCGGCCGCTGGACCGACCAGCCCATGGAGACCGGCAAGCGGGTCGACATGTTCCCGCTCCAGGAGTCCAGCGGCTTCAACCTCGACCTCGCCCAGTACGCCGAGTTCATCCGCGCGCGCGGCACCCGTGTCGCCGTCATCTGCAACCCCAACAACCCCGACGGCGGCTTCCTGCACAAGCACGCACTCGTGCAGTTCATGGACGCGATGGCCGACCTCGATCTGATCATCATCGACGAGTCGTTCCTGGAGTTCGCCGACGCGGAGGCGGAACCGAGCGTCGTGCAGGAGGCGATGATCCGCCCCAACGTGATCGTCCTGCGCAGCCTCGGCAAGAACTTCGGCCTGCACGGCATCCGCTTCGGCTACATGGTCGCCAACCCGTCGCTCGCGGGCCGCGTCCGTTCCATGCTGCCGAAGTGGAACCTCAACGCCTTCGCCGAGTACGTGGTGTTCATGCTCAAGGAGCACGGCCAGGAGTACATGCAGAGTCTCCACCAGGTGCGCCGTGACCGCCTCGACATGGCCAGCCAGCTCTCCGCGCTGCCCGGTCTGACGGTCTATCCGTCGCAGGGCAACTTCCTCTTCGTGCGCCTCCCCGTCGGCGCCGAGGGCACCGTGGTCCGGGACCGGATGCTCACCGAGCACCGCATCCTGATCCGCGAGTGCGGCAACAAGATCGGCTCGTCCAGCCGCTTCGTGCGTCTCGTGGTGCGCCCCCAGGTGGACGTACGTCGCCTGGTGTCCGGCCTGGAACAGGTGCTCTACGGGACCAGGAGGGGAGCCGCCGTACCCGAGCTGGGTTCAGGGATGAACTACAGCTCGGGCACGGCGGCGGTGGACCGGCTGGTCAGTGCCACCAACGGGGGCGGTATGCCGGGCCTTGCCGCTCAGGCCCTCGGTACCGGTATGCCGGGGCTCGCAGCAGCCGCGGCAGCCGGTACCGGCATGCCGACGCCCATGCAGGCTCCCATGCCGGCGCAGATGCCGGCCGCCATGCAGATGCCGGCGGCGATGTCCGCGCAGAGCTACGGCGGCGCGGGCCAGAGTTACGGCGGTGCGGGCATGCAGATGCAGCAGGCGCCCATGCAGCAGCAGCAACCGCAGCAGGTCCCGCAGCCCCAGATGCAGCAGCCCCAGATGCAGATGCAGCAGCCGCCGGTCCCCCAGCAGCCGCAGCCCCAGCAGATGGGCCAGCAGCAGCCCACCCCCTCCGGTGTCCCGGCCCGCAACGGCCTCACGGCCGCCCAGGTCCGCGGCACCACGGGGCCGGGCCTGGCCCCGGCCCCGGCGACGGGCTGGCCCGCCGCGCAGAGCTGGCCGAACGCGGCGGGCATGGGGCAGGCGGGCTGATCACTCGGGCCACTCCCCGGGGCCGGGGGTCAGTGGTCCTGCTCCAGGTGGAGTTTGAGCAGGTCGACGCCGTAGTCGCCCCCGTTGGGGGTCCGGACGATGGTGTGGATGTGCTGCTGCGTGGGCGTGCCTCCGGGCCCGCCCATGCCACCGCCACCGCCTCCGCTCGATGACTGGTTGCCGTACCCCAGGGGCGACTGGGCGTCGTACTCGATGAGTACGACGGGACTGTGGACCCGGTAGTAGAAAGCTGACGAATCCTTGGTCTCGCCGATCCAGTAGAAGTACGTGTCGTCGAGGTGCTCCTCCACCTCGGACATCCGTACCTCGGCGTGCGCGTCGGCCATGTTGCCGACGTAGACGCGCACCAGGTCGAGCAGCTTCTCGCGCGCGGTGTCGCTGAACCCGGCGGCGGCCAGACCCTGGTAGGCGAGCTTGAGGTTGTCCTGGCCGGCGCCGGCCTTCAGGTTGTCGCCGGCCTTGGTCTCCGAGGAGATCACCTTCGCGCGCTGGGCGTCGGTCAGCGCGCGCAGCGCGGCCAGACCGGCGGCGGTCTCCTTCTTGAAGGTGGTGATCTTCTCGCCGTTGTAGGTCGCCGAGGTCGGTTCGGAGCCCATGAAGGTCGGGGTCATGACGACCTGGTCGCCGAGCACGAAGTAGTTGATGGCGACGTGATGCCCCTCGTACTGGAACCCCCACGGCTTGGTGGTCGAGGGCGTCCCCATGAACGTGAAGAAGTAGGCGCCCTCGGTCAGGGTGTCCCGGCCACCGCCGCTGTAGTCCCCGAGGAACGCGTTGAGCTTCATGATGTTGCGGGTCTGGGTGAGCCCGTCGGCGGACAGCGCGGCACCGAGGAGCGCGTACCCGAGGTCGCGCTGCTTGTCGGTGATGTCGCCCATCCGGACGCCCTGACGCTCGTACCCGTCGACGTTGCTCCACTTCAGCCATTCGTCGTCGTCCACGTCGAACACGCAGGACTTGCGCTGGGTGCTGGACAGCCCGTCGAGGAAGGCCTGCGCGGCCTTGACGACGGCATCCGTGGAGACGTCGGTGGAGTGGATGGAGTAGAGGCCGTCGACGGTCTTCCCGTCGGTGGTGACCCCGGTGAAGTCGGCGTACTTGACCTCACTGGCCCCGGGCCCCATCCCGCCGCCGCCTCCGCCGGGCCCGCCGGAGGGCATGCCGTTCGGGGGTCCGCCGTACGAGGAGGAGGACGACGTGCTCGTACTCGCCGAGTCTGAGGAACCGGAGGAGCAGCCGGTCATGGTCGCCAGGGCGGCGACTCCGCCGGCGAGCAGCGCCTTGTTCATGAACCAGCGGCGGCTGCGCTCGGTTTCGGGGGTGCGGGGGCGGTGTTGTGACATGGGGCCACGGTGGGGGGCGAAGCTGAGGGAAAACTGAAGGCGGCGGGGAGGGTTCGGCGGAGGACCTGGCGGCGGCCGGGCCTGGTCCGATCAGTGGCCGGGCCGGGGGTTCCGGTTATTCTTGGTCCTCGACCTCCCGGATCCCCCACAGCACCGTCGAAGCGGCTGAGTGCGCGCCGCACGTCCTGCTCCGACGGTCACCGGGGCCGGGGCCTGCGCGCACGACCGGGCCGCACCGGCCCAGAAAGCGAGGACCCTGATGGCGGAGGTCTCGGCGGGCAATCCGTGCCCGTTCCTGCGTGCCCTGGTCGCACACGACTACCTGGACGATGGTGTGGTGCCGCTGCCCATGGCGGCCGGCACGATCGTGCGGGTCGCCGCCGCGGGCGAAGGCGAATCCGACCTGCCGGACAAGGCGGTACGGCTGATCGCCCTGCTCGCCAACGGGATCGGCCCCGCCCAACTGGCCCGTAACGCCCGGCAGGGCGTACAGCTGAACGCGCTGCGGGACGGCCCTCTGGACAAGCACGGGGCAGGCTCGCGCATCCTCGATGTGAAGGCCCGGGTCGACGAGAGCGAACTCGACCGGCTGGACACCTTCGCCAGCGACAAGCAACGGCCCGACGGCGGCACCGAGCGCGGCCTCGACCTCGCCGAGATCACCCGCTACATGGAGGCGAACTACGAGCGCGCCCGGGGCCACCGCCGACGCATCGACCGCAAACTCATGAACGGGGAGTTCCCGCAACTCCTGAGGGTGATCGGCCGCGACGGCCCCCAGGGTCGCTATCTGTCCCTCGCCGACGTCCGCCGCCTGTGCGTCGAGCAGAAACTTCCCCAGCGGATGCTGGACCGCCTCGAACAGCGCTGAGGCAGCGGGCGCGGCCCGTCTGCCGGCACTCCGGGACACGGCTTCGACGCCCCGGACCAGGTCCGTGAGCCTCGCGGCCCTGCTCCTCCGGTGACAGCGGGGCCATCGATGTCACCCCCGCGACAGCCCCTTTCGAACGTAAACCGGGTCCGGCGCGTCACAGTCCCGACGGCATCAGCTCCGGGGGGACCCATGCGTACGCACACCACTCGCACCACGAACCGACTCGCCCTCGTTCTCACCCTCACCACCGCCCTGTTCGCGGCCGGTTGCGGCGGTGAGAAGGCGGAGGACGGCAGCAGCGCCCCGAAGCCCACCGCGTCCAAGGACAGCCCCGCACCGTCGGACAGCCGTGCCCGGCAGGTCGCCGACGCCTGGGACGGTTCCAAGGCCGCCGAGGCGTATCGCACCGGCTACTACCCCCTGGGCGAAGCGACTGCGCCGCCCGGCGACGGTTTCCACAGCGACGACGACAAGTCGGCCTACATACTGGAGAACTACGAACTGCGCGGCGAACTCCCCACCAATGCGCCCGCGGAGGGGAAGGTGAAGTGGGCGGGCGGAGAGTCGCTCACCCTGCCCCTTGTGGACGCGAGGCGGGCGTACACCGCCCTGGACCGTGTCGACAGCCCGGAGGATCCTCAACTCACGGTGACCAGCGTTGAGTTGGGTGAGATGTCGATCGCCACCAGTCGTGGCCCGGCGACCGTGCCGGCCTGGCTGTTCACGCTGGAGGGGTACGACGAGCCGCTCAGGCGCGCCGCCTTCGAACCGTCGAAGCTCCCGAAGCCTCCGATCGGGAGGGCGGCGGGGGGCCGGACGACGCGCGACGGACTTGAGGAACTGGGCCGGTTGATCGAGGTGTCCGAGGACGGCCGTTCCGTCACCGTCATGGCATTCCACGGGTCCTGCGAGGACGACCCCGTCGTGGACGCGCTGGAGACCGACGGCAGTGTGGTGCTGTCGGCGTCGAGCGCCGGGGGCACCCCGGGCGAGATCTGTGATGCCGCCCTGCGCGGCGAGCGGGTGACCGTGAAGCTGGACCGTCCCCTGGGTGACCGCGTCCTCCTGGACGCGTTCATGGGCCGACCCCTGTCGAACGAGTGGTAGGGAAACGCACCCCTCGCCCCGCGGACCTCCTGCCCCGCAGCCCCCACGCCTCTCACCTCACTTGTCTCACAAGCGACTTGACGCGTCGTCACTTTGCCGAATTCCCAGCCGATCGACAGCACATCGACAGCAAACCCCACTACCTTGCCGTGTTCATGACAGAGATTTCGGAAACGCCCCCCACTGCGATCGGACGCCGCACCGTACTGATCGCGACCGGTGCCACCGCCGCCACCCTGGCCGTGGCCGCCGCCGTGCCCGAATCCCCGGCCCCCACCGCGGACACGACCGCCCCCGTCGCCGCCGCGGCCGTCTGCACCCTCACGAAGGAGATGACCGAAGGCCCCTACTACCTCGACGGCCAGTACGTCCGCGCCGACATCCGCGAGGACAAGACCGGCATCCCGCTCAAACTCACCCTCACCGTCGTCGACGACGACACCTGCGCGACCATCAGCAACGCGCTCGTGGAGATCTGGCACTGCGACGCCCTCGGCGAGTATTCCGGCTTCGTCGGCAACAACGGCCACAACGAACCGGACAACGGCACCTTCCTGCGCGGCGGCGTGCTGACCAACTCCAGCGGGGTCGCCGCCATCACCACCGTCTACCCCGGCTGGTACCGGGGCCGCTGCGTCCATATCCACCTCAAGGTGCACACGAACGTCACCCTCACGTCCGACGGCTCGTTCACCGGCGGCCAGGAACTCCACACCGGCCAGCTGTTCTTCGACGAGACGATCACGGCGAAGGTCGCGGCACTCTCGACGTACGCGGCCAACACGGTCACCCGCACCACCCTCGCCCAGGACTCGATCTACGACGAGGGCGGCGCCGCCTCCGGTCTCCTCACCCTTACCGCGCTGGGGAGTTCGACCTCGGCGGGGTACGCGGGAACGCTGACCGTGGGCGTGGAAAGGAGCTGACGCCGGCAGCCCCGGCACAACCACCGCGGCGGGGGTGCGGACACGGCCGGCCGTGTCCGCACCCCCGCCCACCCGCCGACCCACCGGACGGCACCCGCCCAAGGGGCGCCGTCCGGCCGGGCGGACCTACAACTCCCTCACGGCTCCAGCGGCCTTCACTTCGCGGGGCACTGCTGCCACGCCAGGTGATAGATCGTGTCGATCTCGCCGTCCGTCGAGTCCATCGCCATGAAGCTGGTGCCCGTCGATGTCCCGACGTTCACCCGCAGCTCCGTGTTGATGTTGAAGTTGCGCTGAACTCCACAGGGCGCCCAGACCAGTTGGGCCCAGTCCGTGGTGTCGGTGGCCTGCCAGTTGTCGTTGAACGGGCCGTTGTACGTGTGGGTGCGGAACGCCGTGTTCGACGAGCCCTGGAAGTAGTACGAGGCCCGCTGGATACCGCTCGCGCCCCGTTGAAGGGCCGCGAAGCCCCGGTAGTCGACGCTCGCGATGGCGTACGTGAAGCCCGCCGGGACGTGCACCAGCAGATTGAGCTGGCAGTTCTTGCGGAACGCCGTCGGGTCGGAGTTGCCGCCGGCCTGGGCGAGGTAGTCGCTATAGGTGACGGTGAAGGCGGTGTTGTCGCCGGAGACGGCCACCGCGGCCGTACCCGCGGGACAGCCGGAGCCGTTCACCGTGGCGACCTTGATGACGATCTTGTCCGGGGGCGGGTCCTCGAAGGACGACCCGGCACCCTGGGCGGGTATCGCAGCGGCGAACAGAGCGGCAATCGCGCCGCTCACGAGCAGGCCACCAGCCATGTTTCTCCCTTTCATCGCAGTGATGCAGTGGGGGGTGAGAATCACGCGCCATGTACATGCCAAATACACACGCACACGGACCCGACCTGTGATTGAGCAGTGAAGAACCTGTGAAGGTCGGGCGGTCGCAGCATAGGTGGCCCGGCAGACCGCAGCCACGTCGATCCCCGGCCAATCCCCGCCCCCGCGCGGCCTGTTCCACCCGTCGATGTAACGCACAGACATCGCCACGCCACGCGGAGTGTGCCCCGGCTCCGCCCCAAACCAGTGGAGTTGAGAGGTAGGTCCCCAGAGCATTCATAGCCGGGATTTAAGGAAATCCTCAGGTGCGCACCTAAGTTTCCGGGACATGACAGAGAACACGAACCCCCGGCACAGCGCCCCCCGGACCTCCTCCGAGGCCCTCTCCGACACCATCGCGTCGGCGGGCAAACACCGTCTGGGCAAAACCGTCCAACGGCGCCGCGTCCTGATCGGCGGAGGCACCGCGGCGGTGGTCGGCGGACTCGCGGTCGCCGGCTTCGCCTCCGCCAGTCCGACCACCACGGCCACGGAGTCCGAGGCGGCCACCAGCGCCTCCGAGGACAGTTCCTCGTCGGCCACCAGCGGCGTCTGCGTCCTCAACGCCGAGGTCACCGAGGGCCCCTACTCCCTCGACGGCGCGCTCGTCCGCGCGGACATCCGTGAGGACAAGGAAGGCATCGAGGTCCAGCACACCTTCACCGTCGTCGACCTCGCCAACGACTGCGCCCCGCTCGCGGACGCCCTCGTCGAACTCTGGCACTGCGACCACCTCGGCGAGTACTCCGGCTTCGTCGGCGGCAACGGCCACGACGAGGAGGACAACGGCACCTTCCTGCGCGGCGGGCAGCTGACCGACGAGAACGGCCAGGTCACCATCGTCTCGATCTGGCCCGGCCACTACGTCTCCCGGGCCGTCCACATCCACATGCGGGTGCACACCGACGTCACGCTCACCGACACCTCGTACACCGGCGGCGAGGTCATCCACACAGGTCAGCTCTTCTTCGACGAGACCGTCAACGCGGAGGTCCAGGCCACCTCCCCCTACTCGGCGAACACCACCCCGGAGACCCTCCTCTCCGCCGACAGCATCTACGACGACGCCGGCGCCTCGTCCGGCCTGCTGACGCTCACCGCACTCGGCTCCAGCGTCTCCGACGGCTACAAGGCCACCCTCACCGTGGGTGTGGACACCTCCGGCTGAGCCCGGAAACGACAACAACCTGAGCGCCGTACGAGGACGGCACTCAGGTTGTCCGGCCGGTTCGCCCCGTTCGCCCCGTTCACACGGGGAAGGGGCACCGGGCGTGCTACTTCAGGTAGACCAGGCCGTCCGTCGTGACCGCCGGGCGGCCGCTCGTGCCGACGACCACGATCTTGACCGTGTGCTTGGCGCTCGCGCTCCAGGTCTTCGTCCAGATCGCGTCACGGTACTTCGTCGTCGCCGACTTCAGGTCAACCGTCGCGACCTTGACGCCGTCCACGAAGACGTTGACCTGGCCGGACGTCGAGGCCCGCGACACCGCGAGGGCGGCCGAGCGGCCGGTGAACGTCCAGGTCAGCGAGGCGTTCTTGGCGGAGCTGGAGTACGACTTGCCGCCCAGGTAGCTGGTCGACGACTTGGTCGTCCAGGTGCCCGTGCGGGTCGCCGAGGTCTCCGGGAGGATCACCGGCGTACCGGCGACCGAGGCCGCCCTGGTGTTGCCCGCCTGGTCGTACGCCGTCATCGACCAGGTCGTGGCCGTACCGGACTTGGCGGTCAGGTCGGCGCTGACGACCGTCGGGCCGTACGTCCTGGCGACCGGGGCCGTCAGGCGCACCTCCTTCAGGGCGGCCGAGTCCGTGGCCTTCCACTTCAGGGTCACCGGGACGGCCGTCGTCTCCACCGTGCCGGCGCGCAGGGCGAGGTTCGGCGCGGTGGTGAAGGTCGGCGGTGTCGTCTCGGCGACGACGGTCGCGGCTGCGGTGGTCGTGGTCTGCCCGGAGATGTGGGTGGCCCGTACGGACACGGAGTGCGTGCCGAGCGCCAGGCTCACCTTCGCCGAGGCCGCCGCGCCGTCGGTGGTGGCGGCGACCTTGCCGTCGACCAGCACCTCGTACTTGGTGATCAGGGCGGCCGGGGTGGTCGCCGACCAACTGACCGTCGCGGCCGACTTGGTGTACGTCCGCGTGCCCGAAGTGCCCGCGCCGGTGACCGACTTGAGGGACAGTCCGGTGACCGGGCCCGCCGCGTAGCTGCGGATGGTGGCCAGTTGGGCGTGGAGCTTGGTGCCCGGGCACTCGGTGGCGTAGCCGTCGCCGTGGCCGTGGATGGTCGGGAAGGAGAGCTGGTCGCCCGTCTTCCACGTCCTCGTGTTGTACTGGCTGGTCCCGGCGGCGCCCGCGGTGAGCGTGGTCGTGCCGGCCGGGTCGACACCGTACTGGCCGAGCTTCCAGGCGGCGAGGCGGGCGACGGAGGTCAGGACCGCCGTCGGCGGGTCGACGAGGTTGTAGTTGCCGAGGACCGAGATGCCGGTGGTCTGGCTGTTGAAGCCGTAGGCGTGCGCGCCGAAGACCGGCTTGTCGACCCCGCCCTTACGGCCCTCGAAGATCGTGCCGCACTTGTCGACCAGGAAGTTGTAGCCGATGTCCTTCCAGCCGTTCGATTTGACGTGGTACGTGTAGATGGCGCGGATTATCGCCGGGGACTGGTCGCACGTGTACGTGTTCGTCTCGGCGGTGTGGTGGACGACCACCGCCTTGATCCCGTTCGCGAGGTAGTCCGGGGCCTCGGGGCTCATCGACTCGTCCGCGCCCCAGCCCGCCCGCAGGGTGATCGGCGGCCTGGGAGCGGTGGACGGCGGGGCCGTGGGCCCGGTGCTCGCCGAGGCGTCCGGCGAGGCCGGAGCCGAAGTCGTCGCCGGCGCGGTCGTCACGGGCGCGCTGCTCGGCGACTCGGACGTGTCCGCGGAGGCCGGGGCGGACTCGCTCGGGGAGGCGGACGCGGGGGCGGACGCCGAGTCCGTCTCCGTCGGCGAGGCGGAGTCCGTCCCGTCCGGCGTGAGCGTCGCGTCCGGCGACTCGGTGCTCGCGGCCACCGCGTACCCGGCGGGCTCCAGGTCGGAGACCGAACCGGTGCCGGGGTCGATCATGTCCACGCGCAGCCCCTTGGGCAGCTCGGCGGACGCCTTGCCGTCGACCCTGACCTCGACACCGTCGGACGCACCGACCCACGCGGGCTCGGTACCGGCGCGGGCCGCGCCCTCCTCACCGGGTCCGCTGTCCGTGCCCAGCTCCAGCCAGGGCGACCAGGTGTCGGTGCCGGCGCCGCGGGTACGGACCTCGACCTTGCCCGCCATCCGTGCCGACGGGTCGGACCAGGTCACGCCGAGCAGACTGAACGGCTTCGTGTCCCGCTTGGCCAGCGTCGCCGAGTCGCCGTCGGCGGCGACCTTCAGCGCCGCCGCGTACTCCTCGCTCTCGATCGGCCCGGAGACCGGCTTGCCGTCGTCGGCCGCGCTGTCCGCGCCACCGCCGCTCACGCCCTGCACGATCAGAACCCCGGACACACCGGCGGCCACCACAGCCCCGATGCCCCACCCTCGACGCGATCTCAGCGATCTCATCCCCGTACGCACACCCTTCACCTGGACCCCACGCATTACATGCACATGAAAAGGTCAAGGTATCGGGAGAGTGAAGATCGTCAACAACCAACCCGCGATTTCATCCTTCGAAGTGGTTTACAAGCGCTCCGATGGAGCAAAATTAAAGGCCCTCAAAGGCCGGAAACTCAGAACATTTACGGGTTTTCCCAGGCAGCCGGTTCCGCCGCCAGCCCCCGCACCGGCTCGGGCAGCTCCCCCGCCGCCAGATCGGCGAAGGTCACCCCCTCCAGCACCTTGCGGACGTTGGCGCGCAGCGCGACCCACAGCGGCAGCAGCGGTTCGGCGGGGCCCGTGTAGGCGAGACCGGTCGGCCGTTCGCCGCGCACCGAGACGATCGGCCCGTCGACGGCCCGCACGACATCCGCGACGGTGATCCCCCCGGCGGGACGCGCCAGCCGGTAGCCGCCGTTGCCACCGCGCCGGGAGCCGACGATCCCGCCGCGCCGCAGATCGCCGAGGATGCCCTCCAGGAACTTGTGCGGAATGGCCTGGGCCGCGGCGACGGTCTCCGCCTTCACGGCACCCTCGTCCTGCCGTACGGCGAGCTCCAGCACCGCTCGCACCGCGTAGTCCGCCCGCGCCGAGATCCTCATGGGGTCATTGTCGGTCGTCGGGGTGTGTGGACAATGACCGGACCCGTGTACGAGGAGATCCCGTTGGTGCTGAGCAGACGAACCTTCACCGCAGCAGTCGGCACCGCCGCCCTCGGTCTCTCCCTCGACGCGAGTGCCCGCAGGGTCTCCGGCGCCCCGGCCGGGTCCGCGCCCACCGGCCCGCCGCCCGCCCCGCCCACGGCGGACGGCCGCCCGCACACCGTCGGCTTCGACCGCTACTCGCTCCTCGTCGACGGCCGACGGCTCGTCCTGTGGTCCGGCGAGATGCACCCCTTCCGGCTGCCCAGCCCGTCCCTGTGGCTGGACGTCCTCCAGAAGATGCGCGCGCACGGCTACAACGCCGTCAGCGTCTACGTGGCCTGGAACTACCACTCCCCCGCCCCCGGCCGGTACGACTTCACGGGCGTCCGCGACCTCGACCTGTTCCTCCGCCAGGCCGCCGAGACCGGCCTCTACGTCATCCTGCGCCCCGGCCCCTACATCAACGCCGAGGTCGACGCGGGCGGCTTCCCCGGCTGGCTGACCGCGACGAAGGGCCGGGCCAGGACCTCCGACCCCACCTATCTCGGACACGTCGACGAATGGCTGACGGCGGTCGACACGATCGTCGCCCGCCACCTGTACACCCGGGGCGACGGTACGGTCCTGCTCTACCAGATCGAGAACGAGTACGGCTCGTACGTCACCGAGCCCGCCGGCGTCGACTACATGTCCCACCTGTACTCCAAGGTCCGCGCCGACGGCATCGACGTCCCCCTCTTCCACAACGACCTCGGCAGGAACGGCTACTGGGCCCCCGGCACCTTCGACACCGGCGGCGAGCGCGGGCGTTGGCTGTACGGCTTCGACGGCTACCCGGACCCCGATCAACTCCCGCCGGACTGGGGACACTTCGGGATCGGCGGCGAGAAGGGCGGGGCCACGGCGAGTCCGGACACCCCCGGATTCATCCCCGAGTTCGGGGGCGGCTGGTTCGATCCGTGGGGCGGGGCCGAGTTCGACGGCGCGGGGTACGCGGGCTCGGCGCGGACCCGGAACGCGGCCTACGAACGGCGCTTCCACCTCACCAACCTCGCCAACGGCATCACCCTCCACAACGTCTACATGACCTTCGGCGGCACGAGTTGGGGGTGGCTGCCCGCTCCGCAGGTGTACACGTCGTACGACTACGGCGCCGCCTTCGACGAGGGGCGCCGACCGAGGCCGAAGGTCGTGCCCATGCACCAGCTCGGGCATCTGGTGCGGTATGTACCGGAGTTGGCGAAGCTGGACCGGGCGGAGGAGATACCGGCCGGGGACGCGCGGCTCAGGGTCTACCACCTCACCAACCCCGACACCCACGCCCATGTCCACATCGTGCGCAACGACTCCACGGAGCCGGTCACCTCGACTCTCCCGGTCGCCGGTACCTCGCTGCCGGTCACCGTCGCCGCCTCGGACGCGCGTCTTCTCGTCGCCGATATCACCCTGGGGCGGCGGAAGCTGGCGTACTCCACCGCCCAGCCGATGGTGTGGCTGGCTGCGGCGCGCCAGGACGTCGCCGTACTGACGGGGCCCTCGGGCGATCCGTCGGTGACGGCGGTGGAGTGCGCGAGCGAGCCGACGGTGACCGTGCAGACCGGGGCCGCGGAGACCTCGTACGCGGACGGGGTGCTGCGGGTGAGCGCCCGAATCGGCGGGCTGACCAGGGTGTTGGTGGAGGGCGGTGGAAGCACGACCCCTCTCCTTCTCCTCCTCGCCGACGACGAGACCTCCGTGCGGCTGTGGCCGCGCGAGACTCCGTCGGGGCCGGTGCTGGTGTACGGGCCCTCGCTGCTGCGTACCGCCGAACTGCGGGACGGTGTCCTGCGGTTGACCGGGGACACCGTCGACATCACCGACCTGGAGGTGTGGGCGCCGCGCGGGACCCGTGAAGTGGTCTGGAACCGGCGGACGTTGACGATCTCGCCCCTCGGATCCGGGAGTCTGCTGTTCGAGGAGCCGCTGGCGGGGGTTCCGGAGGTCGCGCTGCCCGCACTGGACGGCTGGCGTCGCCGCACGGAGAACCCCGAGTCGGAGCCCGGGTTCGACGACGCCGACTGGACCGTCGCCGACCGGACTTCGACGTTCAGCACGACCCCCGTGCCCGACGGGCAGCCCGTGCTGTTCGCCGACGACTACGGCTTCCACTACGGGGACGTCTGGTACCGGGGCGCCTTCACCGGCGCCCCGGGGATCGAGTCCGTGTCCCTCGCCTACAGCACCGGGACGCAGGGGCTGCTGATGGCCTGGCTGGACGGGGTGCCGCTGGGCACGCACCGCATGCCGGTGCCCGACAAGAAGACGGTACGGAAGGGGAGTTGGGCGGCGACGGCGGCCTTCGACGTGCCGGAGAAGGCGCGTGCGTCCGGTGCGCGCGTGCTGTCCGTGCTGGTGCGGCGGATGCAGCACGACATGGACGGGAAGGTGCTGGACACGCACAAGGTCGCACGCGGGCTGACGGCGGTGGCCTTCACCGGCGCCTCCCCCGCCGTGACGTGGCGGTTGCGGGGCGAGGGCGCGGCCGATCCGGTGCGCGGGCCGCTCAACACCGGCGGGCTGCACGGGGAACGGTCGGGCTGGCATCTGCCGGGGTACGGGGACGAGGGGTGGGATGCGGTCGCCCTGCCGCGTGCCGAGGGGCGGCGACAGGGGGTGACCTGGTACCGGACCGGGTTCCGGCTCACCGTCGATCCGGGCGTCGACGCGTCGATCGGGCTGGAGCTGACGGACGATCCGGAGCGCGCCTACCGCGTCCAGATCTTCCTGAACGGCTGGAACATGGGCCAGTACGTCAACGACGTCGGCCCGCAGCACACCTTCGCCCTCCCGAACGGCATCCTGCGCACCCGGGGCGCCAACACCCTTGCCCTGGCGGTGCTTTCGGACGGTACGACGGAGTCGGGTCCCGGGGAGGTACGGCTGACGCTGCTGGGGAGTGCGGCCGGGGGAGTTCCGGTGACGGTCGTTCCCTCCCCCGGCCGGTAGCCGGCGGCCTACGCGAGCCTGATCACGTTCCACGACAGCGGCTCCAGGACAGCGGTCAGCCTGCCGTCCTGGACGGTGGTGCCGGTGGCCTGGTGCGGGGCGACGCGCTCCGGGTCGGCCAGGGTGTTGCGGGCGTCCGGGTCGGCGTCGGCGATCACGCCGTGCTCGACGACCGACGTCAACTCCAGCCCGTTCAGGGCGACTTCGAGAGGCAGCGGCTGCGTACGGTCGCGGTTCACGGCGAAGACGGTGACCGTGCCGTCGTCGGCGCGTACGGCGGTGGCGTGCAACAGGTCCGCCTCGCCGTACTTCTTCGTCTCGTACGTCGGCGAGTCCACCCGTACGTCGAGGACCTCGCCGCGTCCGTACCTGCTGGCCTGCGCGAACGGGAAGAACGTCGTCTGGCGCCAGGCCGGGCCGCCCGGCTCGGTCATGATCGGGGCGATGACGTTGACGAGCTGGGCGAGGCAGGCGACGGTGACGCGGTCCGCGTGCCGGAGCAGGGCGATGAGGAGCGAGCCGAAGACGACCGCGTCCATGACGCTGTAGTTGTCCTCCAGGAGGCGGGGGGCCTCCGCCCAGTCCCGCGCGCCGGAGTTCTCGATCTCGTGCCACTCCGAGATGTACCAGACGTTCCACTCGTCGAAGGAGAGGTTGATCTTCTTCTTGGACTTGAGCTTCGCGCCCACGTGGTCGGCGGTGGCGACCACGTTCTCGATGAAGGACTCCATGTCGACGGCGGAGGCCAGGAAGGAGTCGACGTCGCCGTCCTCGGGCTGGTAGTAGGCGTGCAGGGAGATGTGGTCGACGAGGTCGTACGTCTCCGTCAGGACGGTCGCCTCCCACTCGGCGAACGTCGGCATGGACTGGCTGGAGGAGCCGCAGGCGACGAGTTCGACGCCCGGGTCGATCTGGCGCATCGCGCGGGCCGTCTCGGCGGCGATACGGCCGTACTCCGTCGCCGTCTTGTGGCCGGTCTGCCAGGGGCCGTCCATCTCGTTGCCCAGACACCACAGCTTGATGCCGAAGGGGTCCTTGTCGCCGTGGGCGATCCGCCGCTCCGCCAGAGCCGTGCCGGCCGGGTGGTTGGCGTACTCCTGGAGTTCGAGGGCCTCGGCGACGCCGCGGGTGCCGAGGTTGAGGGCCATCATGGGCTCGGCCTGCGGGCCGACCTTCTTCAGGAAGGCGATGTACTCGGAGAGGCCGAAGCGGTTGGACTCCGTCGAGCGCCAGGCGAGGTCGAGGCGGCGGGGACGCTCGTCGACCGGGCCGACCGAGTCCTCCCACTTGTAGCCGGAGACGAAGTTGCCGCCGGGGTAGCGGATCGTGGTGACACCCAGTTCCCGGACCAGTTCCAGGACGTCGGTGCGCAGGCCCGCCTCGTCGGCGGCGGGGTGGCCCGGTTCGTGGATGCCGGTGTAGACGCAGCGGCCGAGGTGTTCGACGAAGGAGCCGAAGAGCCGGGGGTTGACCTCACCGACCTTGAAGGCGGGGTCGAGGGTGAAGCGGGCGGTGCGGGACATGGGTTCCTCTCCGGCGTGCGGCGTGCCGCGTTCTGTTCATCGGCGTTCTGTTCATCGGCGTTCGTCGGTGTTCGGTATATCGGCGTCCGCTCGCAACTTCGAACAAAACCGTAATTTTGGAGTGTCCGCACGTCAATGGCGTGCACGCCCAACGATCGTTCCGTGGACTCCAACGATCGTTGGATTTTCCTGGTGCGGAGGGGTCCTGACGCGTAGGGTCGGCCCGTGAGTGAGAACCTTTCGGAGACCCTCTCGAACACCCTCGCGCGTCTCGAAGAGCGCATCAGCGACGCCCGTCTCGATCGCGCCGAGGTACTGGACGTACGGGATCTGTCGGCCCGTACCGCTCTCACCGAGGGCGAGATCCAGGCACTGCTGACCGACGACGGCGCCCGGCTTCCGGCCGACGACATCGAGAGCCGTATCCGACGCCGGGTGCGCGTCCTCCACGAGACCCGGCTCGCGGCGAGCGGCAGAAAGCGCGGCGAGGTCTGCAAGGAGATCGCCGACGCCCTGTCGATCAGCCCCGAGTGGGCCCGTCAGCTGCTCCTCGGCAAGAAGATGCCGAACGTTCCCGATCTCACCGCGCTCGCCGCGTTCTTCGGGGTCGAGCAGGGCACCGGCTTCTTCACCGACCCCGCGCCCATCGTCCTGAACCGGGAACTCCGCCGGCTGCTGGAGGACCTCGGCGGCGCCGAGGAGAGCGCCGAGGACGGCCCGCTGGTCCGGTTCGCGACCCGGCACGGGGTCGTCACGCTGGCCCTGCGCGGCCGACAGCTGACCCCCCGCAAGCAGGAGGCCCTCGCGGTCATGCTCGAAGGGCTGCTGAGCGACGGCGAGGAGACGGAACGGTGACGCCGAGGGGGGCGACGAAGGGCGTGACGAAAAAAGGTGTGACGCGGGGTGTGACAAGGGGGGTGCTGGCGGCGCTGCTGCCCGCCCGGGCCGCGCACCGCTTCCGGACCCGGGCCGCGATGCGCGACCTGACCGGTGCGCTCGACACGGCACTGCGGGAGCACGCCAACGGCCCATCGGGCGGCCGGGAGTTGTGCCGGGCACTGTGCGAGGAGATGAGCGCGCGGCGCGGGCGGCGCGTCGAGCTGCGTTTCGAGCGCTTCCCCGACGAGATCGAAGTCACCGGTCTGTGGGTGGAGTTCCACGACTTCGACCTCGTCATCGTCGAGGAGCGGGCCGAGGCGGTCCAGCAACTCGTCATTCTGGGACACGAGTTGTGGCATCTGCACGCCGGGCACTGTCACCACCACAGCGCCGGTGCGACCGCCGCCCGGGTACTGGCCGACGAGCAGTCCTGGCAGGGCGGCGCACTGGCCGTCGCCGCCCGCAACGGCTCCCGGGCGGCCGACGAGGCCGACGCCGAGGAGTTCGGACACCGGCTCGCCACCGTCTTCCGGCCGTGGGTGGAGGGCCGTACGGCGAGCACGGGCAGCAGCGGCGTGCAGGCCTCCCTCGGGTATCGCGGCCGGGGAAGCGGAAACGCGCGGCGATGAACCCCTCCGGCTTCCCCGGCGAGCCGTACTCCGTCCTCGTGTTCGGGACACCGATCGTGTTCCTGACCGCGGCCCTGGTGTTCAAGCTGCCCAGCATCGTCAGACTGTGGCGGGACCCGCTGCGGCGCGCGGTCGGCGGGCTGCTCCTGCTCGCCTGCGGCATCTTCGTCCTCGCGGCGCCGCCGGCCGTCGCGTGGACCAACCGGGTCACCGGCGTGCCCAACCTCGCGGCGCCCCTGGTCTACAGCTTCCTCGTCGCGTTCTGCGGCGCGAGTCTCCTGCTGATGATCGCGTGGCGCGGCGGCCTCACCGGCCACTCACCGGGATCGGCCAGGGCACGTCGCGCGATGCGGTGGGTCGCCGCCGGGCACATGTGCGTGATCGTCGCGCTGTGGGCGTTGTTCGCGCTCGCCGACGTACCCGTGGAGCGCCGCCGGGACCTGGACACGTACTACGCACGTACGCCCTTCATGCGCGAGCTGATCGTGCTCTACCTGCTCGCACACACCACGTCGTGCGTCCTGACGTACCGGCTGATCCGGGACTGGATCCACACCGTCGCACTCGACGTGTGGCTGCGCCGGGGCCTGCGGTCACTGGCCGTCGGCTACGCCGCCAACCTGGTGTTCGACGCGGCGAAGGGCACGGCCGTCGTCGCCCGCTGGGCGGGCGCCGACCTGGACCCGCTCTCCACCGAACTCGCCCCCCTCGCCGCCGGATTCGCCGCCGTCCTGATCGCGACGGGGTTCGTGCTGCCGCACGCCGGCCAGTATCTGCGCGACCGCTGGCGGATCCGCCGCGGCCTCCTCCGGCTCGGCCCGCTGTACGACCTGCTGCGCACCGCCACCGCCAGGGGCGTCCCCTTCTCCCTGCGGGCCACCCCGGAGCTGCGGCTGACCCGCCGCGAGACGTTCATCCGCGACGCCCTGCTGCAACTGGCCCGCCACTTCGACGGGGAGCTGCGGCGACGGGCGTACGAGGCCGCCGTGGACCTGGGACACGGCCCGGGGCGGGCGGGTGCCCTGGCGGCGGCGGTGACGATCCGGGACGCGATCGAGGCGCGCGCCCTGTCCCGTACCCCGTCGCCCCACGTCGCGGGCCGCACGACGGATTTACTCACGGACCTGCTCCGGGACATCGAAGCCGTGTCCCAGGTCCTGAGTCACCCCGATGAGATCGAGGCGGTGCGCACCCTTGCCACCGCCCCAGCAGAGAGCCTGCACGTATATGACTGATCGCCCGACTTCCGTCGACTCCCCCGCCGGGCCCGCCCTCGGGCCCGGCACCGGACGCACCGTCAGGTCGGCCGTCGTGCTCGGCGGTTCGCTCGCCGGGCTGCTCGCCGCCCGCGCCCTGGTCGGGTTCGCCGACCGTGTGACCGTCGTGGAGCGTGACGTCCTGCCGGACGGACCCGAACCGCGCAGGAACCTGCCGCAGGCCCGGCACGTGCACATGCTGTGGTCCGGTGGTGCCCGGGCCGTCGAGGAACTGGTGCCGGGCGTGGGCGAGTCGCTGCTGGACGCCGGTGCCCACCGGCTGGCGGTCACCACGGACATGGTCGCGCTGGCGCCGCAGGGCTGGTTCCGGCGGTGGGACGAGTCGCACCACGTCTTCCTGTGCGGCAGGGACCTGCTGGACGCGACGGTCCGGGCCCACGTCCTGGACGACGACCGGATCAAACTGATCGAGCACGCCGAGGTGCTGGGCCTGGAGGGCACGTCCGAGGCCGTCACCGGGGTGCGGGTGCGCGGCTCCGACGGCAGTCGGCGCACACTCCACGCGGACCTGGTCGTGGACGCCACCGGCCGTGCCTCACGCACCCCGCAGTGGCTGCGCGAACTGGGGCTGCCCGAACCGCCCCGCCGCGTCGTCGACTCCGGGCTCGCGTACGCCAGCCGAATGTACCGGGCGCCCGGACCGGCCCGGCACGGCTACCCGGTGGTCAACGTCCAGGCGGACCCGAGAGGGGCCCGGCCGGGCCGGGCGGGTGTCCTGATGCCCGTCGAGGACGGCTGCTGGATGGTCTCCCTGTCCGGCACCCGGGGCACCGAACCCCCCACGGACGGCGCGGAGTTCACGCGCTTCGCCCGCGAGGAGCTGCGCCACCCGGTGATCGCCGACCTGCTCGCCGGAGCGGAAGCGCTGACGGACATCTCCGTCACCCGCACGACGTCGAACCGCCGGCACTACTACGAGCGGATGCCCGCCTGGCCGGAGAACTTCACGGTGATCGGCGACGCGCTGGCCGCGTACAACCCGATCTACGGCCACGGAATGTCGGTCGCGGCCCAAAGTGCCGTGGCCCTACGGGATGTGATCCGCCGTCAGGGCTGGGGCACGCCCGGCCTGTCGCGCAGTGTCCAGAAGGCGGTGGCCCGTCCGGTCGCGGCGGCCTGGGACCTGGCGACGAGCCAGGACATCTTCTACCCCGGCGCCACGGAGCAGGGCCCCACCCTGCGGGACCGTCTCCTCGCGGCGTACGTGGGCCGCCTGATGCGCACGGCGACGGGCAACGGCCGTATCGCCCGCCGGGTGACGGACGTGACGTCCCTGGAACGCGGCGCGGAGGTACTGCTGGCGCCAAGTGTCCTGCTGGCGGCGGCGATCGGCCCGCTGAAGCCGCCACTGAGCGGGCCGCCGTTGCTTCCGGAGGAGTGGAAGGCGGCGGAGTGAGAGCGCCGGGACCTTGAGTTGAAGCCGACCGGCCGGGCAGGCGACGGAATTCCCGTCACCTGCCCGGCCGTTGGCGCGGCCCGGCCGTGGCCGTCGTAACCGCCGTGCGGTCGTCGTCCTGTCAGCCCGCGAATGCCGGCTGGGCGACTCCCTTGCCCGCTTCCGGTACGACCAGGAGCGAGCCCGACATCGGGTGGGGGGCGGACAGGCCGACACGGGCCGTGGTGATGTACAGGTCCGTGAGGTTCGGGCCGCCGAAGGCACAGGCCGTGGGGCGGACCGTGGGGAGGGCGATCGTACGGTCCAGGGTGCCGGAAGGGGTGTAGCGGCGGACCGCTCCGCCGTCCCACAGGGCCACCCAGACGCAACCGTCCGCGTCGACCGTCAGGCCGTCGGGGAAGCCCGCGCCCTCCTCGATCAGCGCCAGTTGGCGGCGGTTGGTGACACTCCGCCCGTCGGCCGACACGTCGAAGACGTCGACGCGGCGGGTCGGGGAGTCGATGTAGTACATCAGGCGGCCGTCCGGGCTCCAGCCCGTGCCGTTGCTCACCGCCACGTCGTCCAGGACGGTCGTCACCGAGCCGTCGCCCGTCAGCCGGGACAGCGTGCCGCCGCCCGGCGCCTCGTCGTAGCGCATCGTGCCGGCCCACAGGGAGCCGTCGGGGGCCACCGCCGCGTCGTTCGCCCGGCGGCCGGGGGTCGGGTCGTGGTGCAGCCAGCGGAAGCCGGCAGCGGGGCCGGCGCCCTCGCCGTCGACGTCGTCCTCATAGAGGGCGACTCCGTCGCGCAGGTTCAGCACCAGGCCGCCGGCCGTGCGTGGCTTGGCGGCGCCCACGTGCTGTTCGGTCGCCATGACCGTACGACGGCCGGTCGACGGGTCGTAGGTGTTGACCCGGGAGCCGAGGATGTCGATCCAGATCAGCCGGGACCTCGCCGCGTCCCAGGTCGGGCCCTCGCCGAGGGTCGCCTGTGCCTGGACCGCCACTTCGAGCTGGGGCTCGTACGTCGTCATGCCACGCTCCGGTGACCGAGGCGCTCGGAGAGTTCGGCGGCGCCCTTGACGGCGAGCTGCTCCAGCTCCGAACGGCGGTCCTCGCTCCAGCGGATCATCGGGACGGAGATCGACAGCGCGGCGACCACCCGGCCCGTGCGGTCGTACACCGGTGCCGCCACACAGCTGACGTCCGGGTTCGACTCACGGTTCTCCACCGCGACGCCCCGGCGGCGGATCTCCGCGAGGGCCTCGCGCAGGGCCGCAGGGTCGGTGATGCTGTTCGGCGTCATCGCGGGCAGGGGGACGTTGTCGGGGACCCGTGCGGTGAGCTCGTGGTCGGGCAGGGAGGCCAGCAGCATCTTCCCCACGGAGGTGCAGTGGGCGGGCAGTCGGCGGCCGGCCGCCGACACCATCCGTACCGCGTGGGTGGAGTCCATCTTCGCGATGTAGATGACGTCCGTGCCTTCGAGGATGGCGACATGCACCGTCTCGTCGCACGTCTCGGCGACGGAACGGGCCACCTGCAGGCCCTCCGCGGCCAGGTCCAGCTGCTCGGCGTAACGGCTGCCGAGCTGGTACGGGCGCACGCCCAGGCGGTAGCGTCCCGGCTGGCCGGGGACCTGCACGATGTACGAACGGGCGGCGAGCGTCGTCACCAGTTCGTGCACGGTGGTGCGCGGCAGCTGGAGTCGGCGCACTATGTCCGGGGCGGAGAGCGTGCCGTCTCCGTCCAGGAAGAGCTCAAGAATGTCGAGAGCCCGGGTCACGGCAGGTACGAGGCGTCCCATGACGGCCCCCTCTCTTGTGTCCAAGGTGTCGGTGGTCTCGACGC
The DNA here is from genome assembly GCF_036227485.1 of Streptomyces sp. NBC_01451. NCBI lineage: Bacteria > Bacillati > Actinomycetota > Actinomycetes > Kitasatosporales > Streptomycetaceae > Streptomyces > Streptomyces sp. NBC_01451. The sequence continues at coordinate 6,860,127 of NZ_CP109479.1, read as the reverse complement.
TTTTCAACGACGTTCGAGATTTCAACAGACGATCGGCATGACGAACAGAGGACAGGCTAGCCACAAGGACCCGGGCGGGCAATGGGCGTGCGACGGCTTCGTTGCCGTCCGTGACCGTCCGTCCGTATCCGTCCACGTCTCCCGGCAGGTACGAGACGATGGTTCGCATGTTCACGGTTATCGACTTCCAGCTGGTGCTGCTGCGCCGCATGGCCGACCACAACCCGGACCTGGTGGAGGACGCCCGGCACGAGCTGGGCGTGTCGATCGCGGACATGCGCGAGGCCAACAAGCGCTGGCAGGCGATGCTCCGCTCGCCGCGCGCCCGCGGCGCCGCCTCCCGGTACCGGTCGGTCCTCGGCACCCCGGAGTCGGTGACGCCCCGCAGGATCGGCGACCTGGAGTGCGAGGCCTGGCTGTGGCCGGTCCCCCTCTGGCCCGACCTGCGCTTCGAGGTGCTCGTGGCCCCGAACGGCGTGGCCTGGAACGAGTGGCTGGTACGGGCCCCGGGCACCCTCGCACCCGAGCTCCGCACGCCGGACGACCTGCGCCCCTGGTCCTGCACGGTCGACGAGGTCGCCCGCGCCTTCGCCCCCGCGCGCCCCCTGGAGGGCACGGCCCCCACCCGCTGGGGCCTGGCGTTCACGGCGCCGGACGGCACGGGGGTACGGCGCGAGTACGCGGCGGAGTTCACCTGGGGACTGCTCCAGCGAACGACGGCCAGGGACTGACCGCCCCGACAGCCCCCGATGACCCCGGTCGTGGTCGTGGTCGTGGTCGTTCCAAGAGGACCACCGGTTCCGACAGTCCCTAGCGGCCGACGGCTGCCCGCAGGATGGCCTGCACGACCACCGGCACCGAGTCCGGATGCAGACCGAGGAACAGGTTCGGCTCGATCAACTCCACTTCCATCACACGGGGTTCACCGTCATCACCGAGGACCAGGTCGACGCGGGCGTACAGCAGACCGGAGTTGTCCGGCACGGCCGCCAACGCCTCTTCCGCGACGGCGAGTTCGGCCGGGGTCGGGGACCAGACCTCAAGGTCGGGATGGGCGACCTTGTCGTCGTCGTACGCGGTACCGGGAGCCAGCACGGCGCCCTTGCGGCTGGCGTGCAGAAAACGCCCGCCGAAGAACTGCAGGGCGCGCTCCCCGGTGACGTCGATGCTCCCGACGTACGGCTGCACCATCGCGGTGAACCCCTCCGCGTGCATACGCGCGAGATGCCGTACGGCCGTCTCCCGGTCCTCGGGCGTGTAGCGGGCTGCGTAACGTGCGCCGGCGCCGGAAGTGGGCTTGACGACGTACTCGCGGTCGTCGGGGAGGTCGGGGGCGTCACCGGGGGCCAGATAGACGGTGGGGACCGTGGGGACACCGGCCGCGGCCAGCTCGCCGAGGTACCGCTTGTCCATGTTCCAGCGCAGGACACCGACCGGATTCGCGACCCGCGTGACCTTCCCGCACCGCTCCAGCCAGCCCGCGAACTCCTCGGCACGCCAGGTGTAGTCCCAGGTGGACCGGACGACGGCGAGATCGAAGGAGGCCCAGTCGACATCGGGGTCGTCCCAGTGGACGGCGGTCGCGTCGGCTCCGGCAGCCACCAACTCCTTTACCAGGAGCGGAAAATCGCGGTCCTTGCTGGTCTCCGGCCGGGGGTCGTAGGTGACGATCGCGATGCGGACCACGGGGACTCCCTCGGTAAGGCGTGTACTGCTGGTTCACCACTGATAGTGGAACGGATGAAGGGTAACAAGTGCTCTTGACCTTCACCTTCGGGGAAGCCGCAGCATCGGTGACGGAACGAGGAACCCGGCGGAAAACCGGGATCAGGAACACAGGGATCCAGGAATCCAGGAACCGGGGTGCTCCATGACGAAGCCGACGACGGAAACGGAGACGGAGACAGAGATGGAGCTGATTCCGGATATGGAGACGGAGCCGGAGATGCTGACCATCGGGGCGTTCGCCAGGGCGTGCCGGCTGTCACCGAAGGCGCTTCGCCTCTACGACGAACTGGACCTGCTCCGCCCCGCCCGCGTCGACCCCGACACCGGATACCGCTACTACGCGGTCGAGCAGCTGGAGCAGGCCCGCCTGGTCGCCTGGCTGCGCCGTCTGGGGATGCCGCTGGCCCATATCCGGCAGGTCAGGGCCCTGGAGCCGCCGGCCGCCGCCCGGGAGATCCGCGCCTTCTGGGCGCGGGTCGAGGCGGAGACGGCCACCCGGCGTGATCTCGCCACGTTCCTCGTCGATCACCTCTCGACACCGCCGAGGAAGGACACCCATCCCATGACAGGCACCAATCCGCTCGAACTCCGCTACGCCGCCCGCACCGACATCGGTCTGGTCCGCGCGGCCAACCAGGACACGGCATACGCCGGTTCACGCGTCCTGGCTGTCGCCGACGGCTTCGGCCCCGGAGGGGCCCCGGCCAGTGCTGCCGCCGTCGAGGCCCTGAAGTTCCTGGACTCCGAGCCACTCACCGCCGGCAGCGTCCTGAACCTCCTGGAGGACGCCGTCCAGGGCGCCACCCAGGCCGTCCGGGACATCGCCGGAACCAGGCACGAGAAGACGGGTGACGAGGTGACGGACGATGTCGGCACCACCCTCACCGCGATGGTGTGGACGGGCTCGCGCCTCGCCCTCGTACACATCGGAGACAGCCGCGCGTACCTCCTGCGCGACGGCGAACTCTTCCTGATCACCCACGACCACACGCTCGTCCAGTCGATGCTCGACGAGGGCCGGCTGACCCCCGAGGAGGCGTCGACCCACCCCCAACGCACCCTGCTCCTCAAGGCGTTGACAAAAGCTCCCGCCCCCGCCTCCCCCGACCTCCGCCTGCACGACGCCCAGGCCGGCGACCGCTACCTCCTCTGCTCCGACGGCCTGACCAGGGCCGTACCGGAGCACACCATCCGGGCTCTCCTCACGACGATCCCCGCCCCGGACGCGACAACAGCGGCGCTCGTGGCGGCGGCGAACGCCAACGGGGGTCCGGACAACGTGAGTTGCGTGGTGGCGGATGTGGTGCGCGGGGGCGGAAGCCGGATGCGGGTGCAGTAGGCCGCGAGGGCTCGGCAGCCGCGCCGCCGACGGCCCCGGCGTCGAGATCATCCGCGACCGGAGGATCACGGACAACCGGTCCGGGCCGGTCCTGCCGCTGGAAGCGGGACGTCGGAAGCGGGACTGTCAGGTGCTGGTGGGGTCGGGCCGAGCGTTCTCCCACTGGGTGAGGAGGCGGCGGGTGGAGGCGGTGATCGGGTGGTTCGGGCCGACGGCGCGTTCCATCCCCTCGACGACGCCGGTCATGGCGTCCACGGCCGCGCTCCTTCCCTCACCACCGGTGCCGTAGTAGTGCAGGATCGTCAGCGAACTGCGAGCCATCAGCGTGATGTGGTGGTCGGGGCCAAGGTGTTCCGTACCCATGGTGACGACGTGCTGGTAGGCGCCTTCGGCCTTGTCGGTCTCACCGTCCTCCTTGAGCCACTCGGCCACGCAGGACCGGGCGGCCAGCGTGTCCTGGTGGCCCGGACCGAGGATCGGGTCGATCTCGCCGATCAGCCCCTCCATCGCCTCGACGCGATGGGGCAGTTGGCCCGTCTCTCCCTGTAGCTGCAATCGCAGAAGCCGGGCCGACAGGCTCTCGGGGTGCTGCGGTCCCAGGACACGGTTCAGGTCCGGCATGACGGCATCCAGCCGGGCCAGCGCGATGTCGGCACAGCCCTGCTAGCGACCTCCAACCGGCTTGCATCAGAGGGGAATTGACTCAGTCCGACGACGAACCGTCGTCCTCCGGATCCCAGTCCAGCAAGCGGACCTTCGCCACCGTCCGCACATGCCGTCGCATCGCGGCAGCGGCCTGCCTTGGCCGTCCGGCCTCGATCGCGTCGAAGATGGCCATGTGCTGGGCCAGGGAGCGTACGGGACGGCCCGGTTGACGGAGGGACTCGTGGCGGCTCTCGGTGATCTGGTCGGCGATCGACCGCATGAACTCGGCGAGGATCCCGCTGTGCGCGGCGGCAGTGACGGCGGCGTGGAAGAGACGGTCCCCCTCCACACCGTCCGCGCCCTCGTCGATCTCCGCCCCCATGACGCCTAGCGCGGCACGCAGTTCGTCGATGTCCTCCTGCGTGCGGCGCTCGGCGGCCAGTTCGGCGAGCTTGGTCTCCAGCGCCTCGCGGGCGTCGAGTACGTCGGGCAGCCGACGCCGACGCTCGACGAGCTGCTCCACCGGTTCGACCTCAAGGCTGTCACGCACGAGGTACGTACCACCTCCGTGCCGAGCCTCGACCAGGCCCTGAACCTCCAGCACGACGATGGCCTGTTTCACGGAGGCCCGGCTGACGCCCAGCCGGGCGGCCAGATCCCGTTCGGGGGGAAGCCGGTCACCGGCCCCGAGACCCCCCTCGACGACGTAGTTGCGCAGCCGGTCGAGCACCTGCTCGTACAGGCGCGTCTTGGCCTCCACCGGGCGCAATGCGTCAGCCATGCCCATTCCCCCTCACGTCGGCCGCAGCGTAACACTGGGTAGCCGCCGGTTCGGAGGCCCTGTGGACGAGTGGCTCAGTGGTCTTGTGGCTCAGTGGTCGAGTGGTCGAGTGGTCGAGTGGCTGAGTGGCTGAGTGGCTGAGCCAATTTGTGTCGTGTCCCTTGACGCTGGCCGAGACCAACACCCAATGTGGTTCAGCCACTTAGCCACTCAGCCACTTGTGGCTGGACCACCCAGCCAGCCCCCCACATCGCCCCTCAACCCCCTCAACCCATTCACCCCCCCTCATCGCACTCATCGCACTCATCCCCCACATCCCCACACCCCCTCATCACCCCCTCGTCGACAAGGGACCCAAGGACGGGAAGCCCATATGTCCGCCGAACTGATTTCGATCCTCGTGCTGGTCGTGGTGTTCGTGATCGCCACGACCCGTTCCATCAACATGGGCGCGCTCGCGTTCGCCGCCGCCTTCGGGGTGGGCGAGCTCGTGGCCGACCTCGACACCGACACGATCTTCGCCGGGTTCCCCGGCTCGCTCTTCGTCGTACTGGTCGGAGTGACCTATCTGTTCGCGATCGCCCGGGCCAACGGCACCACCGACTGGCTCGTGCACGCCTCGGTCCGCCTGGTGCGCGGGCGGGTCGTGCTCATTCCGTGGGTGATGTTCGTACTGACGGGGGCGCTCACCGCGATCGGCGCGGTCAGTCCGGCGGCCGTCGCCATCGTGGCGCCGATCGCGCTGAGTTTCGCCGCCCAGTACGGCATCAGCCCCTTGCTGATGGGCGCGATGGTGGTGCACGGGGCCCAGGGCGGCGGCTTCTCGCCCATCAGCATCTACGGGTCGATCGTCAACGGGATCGTCGAGAAGGAGAAGCTTCCCGGCAACGAGATCACCCTCTTCCTCGCCTCCCTCTTCGTCAACCTCGCCATCGCGGCGGTGGTGTTCGTGCTGTTCGGCGGGCTGAAGCTGAGCCGCGCGAGCGCCGGGGACACCCCCGGCGGCGAAGCCAGCGGGAGCGGTGAGGGCGGCTTCGGCGGCGGCGTCGGAGGCAAGGACCGCGCCGACGATGGGGGCGGCGGCGTCTCCGTCCGTACCGAAGGCGGGGTCTCCGTGCAGACAGCGGAAGCCCTTCTTCTCACGCCCGCCCGTATCGCCACTCTCTCCGGGCTCGTCGTCCTCGTCGTCGCCGTGCTCGCCTTCGACCTCGACGCCGGGCTCACCTCCATCACGGTCGCCGTCCTGCTCGCCGCCTGCTGGCCCGAGGACAGCCGCAAGGCGGTGGGGCAGATCGCCTGGACGACCGTCCTGGTGATCTGCGGCGTCCTCACCTACGTCGGCGTGCTGCAGGAGATGGGCACCATCACCTGGGCCGGGGAGGGTGTCGGCGACATCGGTGTGCCACTGCTGGCCGCGGTGCTCCTCTGCTACATCGGCGCGCTGATCTCGGCGTTCACGTCCTCCGTCGGCATCATGGGGGCGCTGATTCCGCTGGCGGTACCGTTCCTGGCGCAGGGAGAGATCGGGGCGGTCGGGATGGTGGCGGCGCTCGCGGTGTCGGCGACGGTGGTGGACGTCAGTCCGTTCTCGACGAACGGGGCGCTGGTGCTGGCCTCGGCACCGGATGTCGACCGTGAGCGTTTCTTCCGGCAGCTGATGGTGTACGGAGGAGTCGTGGTGGCCGTGGTTCCCGCGGTGGTGTGGCTGGTGCTGGTGGTTCCGGGCTGGGCGTGACCGCCGGTACCGCCGCCGCGCCGCCACCGCGCATGTACGACAGACGTGACGAGTTAAGGAGTACGACGCGTGTCCTCTCTCTTCCCCGGGCTGACCGCCGACCCGACCGACACCCCGACGGACACTCCGGACGAGCGGCCCGCCCTGCGCTTCGGCGCCCGCTCGCTGACGTACTCCGAGCTCGCCGCCTCGGCCGGAGCCCTCGCCGACCGGATCTCCGGTGCGGGCCGCCCGGTCGCCGTCTGGGCGACACCGACGCTGGAGACGGCCGTCGGTGTCGTCGCCGCGCTGCTGGCCGGGGTCCCGGCGGTGCCGCTCAACCCGAAGTCGGGCGAGAGCGAGCTGGGGCACATCCTGAAGGACAGCTCACCGGCACTCGTACTCGCCGCCCCCGGCGACCAACTCCCCCCCGCCTTCAGCTCGTTGGATCGCATCGACGTCGATGTCGATGTCGATGTCGATGTACGTCCGTTCTCCGGGGCAGTACCAGGGGCGGCGGGCGACCCCGCCCCCGAAACCCCCGCCCTCATCGTCTACACCTCGGGCACCACCGGCCCGCCCAAGGGTGCCGTCATCCCGCGCCGGGCCGTCGCCGCCACCCTGGACGCGCTCGCCGACGCCTGGCAGTGGACCTCCGAGGACGTGCTGGTGCACGGGCTTCCGCTCTTTCATGTGCACGGTCTGATTCTCGGCATCCTCGGGCCGCTGCGGCGCGGCGGCTCGGTACGGCACCTCGGGCGGTTCGGGACGGAGGGCGTGACCCGCGAGCTGAACGACGGGGCGACGATGCTGTTCGGCGTACCGACGATGTACCACCGGATCGCGGAAGCGCTCCCCGGCGACCCGGAACTCGCCGAGGCGCTCGGCCGGGCCCGGCTGCTCGTCTCCGGTTCCGCCGCGCTGCCCGTGCACGACCACGAGCGGATCACGGCCGCGACCGGCCGACGGGTCGTGGAGCGCTACGGCATGACCGAGACCCTGATGAACACGAGCGTCCGCGCGGACGGGGAGCCCCGCGCGGGCACGGTCGGCGTACCGCTGCCGGGCGTCGAGCTGCGGCTCGTCGAGGAGGACGGGACGCCCATCACGGCGTACGACGGCGAAACCGTGGGCGAGATCCAGGTGCGCGGGCCGAATCTGTTCACGGAATACCTCAACCGGCCCGACGCGACCGCCGCCGCCTTCACCGCCGACGGCTGGTTCCGCACCGGGGACATGGCGGTGCGCGATCCCGACGGCTACGTCCGAATCGTCGGCCGCAAGGCCACCGACCTGATCAAGAGCGGCGGCTACAAGATCGGCGCGGGCGAGATCGAGAACGCGCTGCTGGAACACGCGGGAGTGCGCGAGGCAGCCGTGACCGGGGAGCCGGACGCCGACCTGGGTGAGCGGATCGTCGCCTGGATCGTCCCCGCCGATCCACAGTCCCCGCCGGACGCGGACGAGTTGGCGAACCACGTCGCCGCCCGTCTCGCCCCGCACAAACGCCCCCGCGTCGTGCGCTACCTGGACGCCCTCCCGCGCAACGACATGGGGAAGATCATGAAGCGGGCGCTGCCCAGTGACTGACCGAGAGGCCAATCCACTCACTGGCCCAGTGGCTGACCCACTGACTGGCCCAGTGGCCGAGCCAATCACTGGCCCACTGGCCGAGCCACTCAGTGACCGACAGGCCGACCCACCGGCTGGCCCAGTGGCTCAGCCACTCACCGCCCGAGAGGCCGAACCACCGACCGGCCCAGTGGCCGACCCGGTCACTGACCGACAGGCCGACCCACCGGCCAAGCAGACCCCCGGTCGCCACTCCGCCCGCGAACTCATCACCCTGCTCGTCGACGACTCCCACGGCGGCTCACACGACGGCTCCCGCAGTGGCTCACCCAAGAGTTTCCGTGAACTTCCTTACCCGACGCGGGAGTTGAAGCCCGACGGCCCCCTCTCCTGGCAGGGTTACGATGCCGCGCGCGCCCGCGCCGCCGCCCGTACCGGCGAGGAGGAGTCCGTCGTCTGCGGCACCGCGTACATCGACGGCACCCCTGCCGTACTGATCGTCTTCGAGTTCGGCTTCCTCGGCGGCTCGCTCGGCGAACGCACCGGGGACCGACTGGAGTCGGCGTACGAGTACGCACGCGCCCACCGCCTGCCCGTCGTCCCGCTCGTCGCGACGGGTGGCAGCCGAATGCAGGAGGGCATGCTCGCACTGACCCAGCTCCAGCGGGTGGCGAGGCAGTCGGCGCTCACGCGCGAGGCGGGCCTGCCGCAGATCGCGGTCCTCCGGGATCCGACGACCGGTGGCGGCTGGGCGACCCTTGGCGCGGGCGCCGATGTCGTACTGGCGCTGCCCGGCGCCCAGGTGGGCTTCGCGGGTTCCCGGGTCCGGCCGGCCGACGCGGACCCTGCGGCGTACACGGCGGAGGCGCAGGTGGCGGCGGGCGCGGCCGACGCGGTCGTACACCCGGAGGCACTCCGCGAGACACTGGCCCTGTGGCTGCGCCTGCTGAGCGCCGATGCGGTCGGTACCGCCGGTACCGCCGGCAGAGCGGATGCCCCCAGCCCTGCCGGTCCTGCCGGTCCTGCCACTGCCGCCGGTGCCGACGAGGGCTGGTCGACGGAGGCCGTTCCGCCACCGCCGCCACTGTCGCAACCGTCACCCCCCTCGCCGGCGTCGCCGCCCTCGCCACCCCCGCCACCCCCGCCACTCGGAATCGCATCCCTCCCCACCACCGGCTGGGACGCCGTCCAGCACGCCCGGTCAGCGCAACGTCCGCGCGCCGAGGCCTACTTGGACGCGTACTTCGCCCGGCGTGCCGGGATCAGCGGTGACCGCTGCGGGGGCACCGACACCGGGATGGCGTGCGGGTTCGGCGAGCGTGCGGGGGACGGGCGGACCGTCGCGTACGCGGCGCAGCTCGGCACGGCCACCCGCCCCGCCGGCTATCGCACCGCCGCCCGGCTGATCCGCCTCGCGGACCGGCTGGGCATCCCCGTGCTGACCCTGGTGGACACCCCGGGTGCCGCCAACGACGCCGACGCCGAGCGCCAGGGTGCGGGCGCCGCGATCGCGGACCTGTTCGTCGCCGTCGCCGCAGCCCGTACACCGGTCACCACGCTGCTGATCGGCGAGGGCGGCTCGGGCGGCGCCCTGGCCCTCGCCGCCCCCGGCAACACGTGGGCCACGCCGGACAGCTACTTCTCCGTCATCGCCCCGGAGCTCGCGGCGGCGATCCTCAAGCGTCCGGAGGCCGAGGTGGAGGCGACGGCGGATCAGCTCCGGATCCGGCCGCAGGATCTGGTGGAGCTGGGGGTGGTGCGGGGCATCGTGGGCCACCCGCAGCTCTCCCGGGACGTCCCACAGTCCTCCCGGGACCTTTGACCGTCCCCTTCAGGACCTTGGTCATAATTCAGACATAAAGGATAAAATACCCATACGGCGGCACCCCGCCCGGCCCCCTACAACAGGCGCCCCCTCCCCCACCCCCCGCACGATGCCAGTGGAGGCCCGTCGACCGGCGTGGCCCGTACGGTCTGCGCTCTCGGGAGGATCTGCCATGACCGTCAATCTGGAACAGATGCGCCGCTGCCATTTCGCCGTCGACCTCGGGGCCGCGCGAACCCGGGTCTACGTCAAGGGTGCCGGGCTCGTCGTCGACCAGCCGTCCGTCGCCGCCGTGAACACCAAGACCGGCGCGCTGATCGCGGTCGGGGAGTTCGCCGAGAAGATGACGGGACGTACGCCCCACTACATCCGGGTCGTGCGGCCCGTGTCCGGTGGAACCGTCGTCGACATCGAGATGGCGCAGCGCATGCTGCGGCACCTGATCGGCGACAAGGTGCGGCGGACCCTGCGCCGCAAGCCCTTCCTGCGGGCCGCCGCCTGCACCCCGCACGACGCCGATCCGCTCGCGCAGCGCGCGACCATCGAGACACTGGTCGGGCTCGGCGCCCGGCGGGTGGAGCTCGTCGACACGCTCGTCGCCGCCGCCGTGGGGTGCGGGCTGCCCGTCGAACGGCCCGAGGCGACCATGGTGATGGTGTGCGGCGCCGCCGCCACCCAGCTCGCCGTGCTCTCCCTCGGCTCGATCGTGACCGCCCAGCGGATCCCGGTCGGCGGCGAGGCCGTGGACCACGCGATCGTGCAGCACCTGCGGCACCAGCACGAACTGATGCTGCCCAGCCAGTCGGTACGTCCGCTGCAGCTCGCCCTCTCCGGCAACGGGCTCACCGCTCACGGGCCGGAGTCCACGGAGATCCACGGACGGGACGTCGCCACCGGCCTCGCCCGCTCCGTCCAGGTCGACACCGCCGCCGTGCGCGACGCCATCCAGACGCCGCTGACGGCCGTACTCGACGGGATCGGCAAGGTGCTGCGGGACTGCCCGCCCGATCTGGTGGCCGACCTCGCCGACCGCGGCATCATGATGGTCGGCGGCAGCGCGCTGCTCCCCGGGTTCGACCAGATGCTGCGGCAGGCCACGGGCATGCCGGTGCACATCGCCGAACGGCCGGACGTGTGCGCGGTGCAGGGCCTCGGCTACATGCTGGAGGGCAAGATCGAGCCGATGGTGCTGGATCCGCTGGCCACCTGAGCCGGCAGCATCTCCCCTCGCATGCCAGGCGACGCGCCGCCACCTCCCCCACCCCCGCCTCCCCCTTCACTGCCGCCCCGTCTCGAAGCCGTGCTCGGCATCGGTACCGATCTCGAACTGCGCACCACGCTCCAGCACATCGTGGACGGCGCGGCCGAACTGACCGGTGCCCGGTACGCGGGATTCGGGATGGCCGACCCCGGACACGACGGCCTCGTGGAGATCCGCAGGGCCGATCTGGGGCGCGCCGAACGGGAGGGCGTCACCGTCATCGACGTACCGATCCTCGTCGATGACGTGGAGTTCGGGCGGCTGTATCTCGCCGAGAAACTGGACGGTACCCGATTCGGCGACGAGGAAAGGGAGTTGCTTCAGGTGCTGGCGGCGCAGGCCGGCATCGCGATCGGCAACGCCCGGCTGTACGAGGCGGCACGGCAGCGCGAGCGCTGGATCGAGGGTGCCGCCGCCGTCACCACCGCGCTGCTCACCGGCGGGGCCGACGACGACGCGCTGATGACCGTCGCGCACCGCGCCCGGCTCCTCGCCGACGCCGCCGCGGGCGTCATTCTGCAGCCGACGGACGCGGGCGGTATGGAGATCGTGACCGCCTCCGCGCTGGACGACCCCGGTGACATCGTCGGGACCACCATCGCCCCGGGAAGTCCCGTGCTCGTCCAACTCCTGGGCGGGGAACCGGTGTTCGTCGACGACTCGGCGACGGACCCACGGATGACGACCCCGGTACGGCACCGGTTCGGGCCCAGCATGCTGCTGCCGTTGCAGGCCGAGGGGCGGCTGATCGGCACGCTCGCGCTGCCGCGCCGACGCGGTGACCGCCCGTACACCGACGTGGAACGGCTTCTCGCGACGCAGTTCGCCTCGCAGGCCGCCCTCGCGCTCGTCCTCGCCGACGCCCGGCGGCGTCGCGCCCGCCTGGCGGTGTACGAGGACCGCGACCGGATCGCCCGTGACCTGCACGATCTCGTCGTCCAACGGCTGTTCGCCACCGGCATGATGCTGGAGTCCACCCAGCGCCGGGCCGCGGGCGACGACACGGTGTGCGAGATCCTTGAGCACGCCGTCGACGAACTCCAGGCCACGGTCCAGGAGGTCCGTACGACCATCTTCGCCCTCCAGCAGCCCCCGGCGGACGCACCAACCACCTTGCGCGGCAAGGTACTCCGGGAAGCCGCCGGTGCGGTGGCGGTACTCGGCCGCCGCCCCTCCGTCCGGTTCACCGGCCCCGTCGAGCACCGCGTCCCGTCCGCGGTGGCAGCTCAGCTCCTCACCGCCCTTCGCCGCGCCCTCGCCACCGCCGTACGCCGCCCCGCTGTCACCCGCGTCGAGATCACCGTCGACGCGACGGCGGTCCTGCCGGACGGCCGGTCGGGCGTACGGCTGACGGTCTACGACGATGGCGGCAGCGGCGGCGGCACAACGGGCGGAGGTCCGGGTACGACGGCGATCTGGCAGGCACCGCTGGGAGACGGCACCCTGTAGTGAGGTCACGGACCGTGGGCGGCGGAGGGACAGCGAGTGACTGACATCGACACCCGTAACGGGACTCGCGTCGGCATGGGCATCGGCATGAACATGGACATCCGGACGGGCACGGACACCGGCACGGCCACTGGTATGGCCACCGGTACGGGCATGCGCGTCGTGGCGCGTGTGCGCACGCGCATCGGGGTGACCGGACACCGTTCGATCCCAGGCGCCGTGCTGCCGTTCGTCCGCACGGGCATCCGCCGGCAGTTCCAGGGAGACGAGGAGATCGAGGCCCTGAGCAGCCTCGCGGCCGGGGCCGACCAGTTGTTCGCCGACATGGCCCTGGACTGCGGCATCGCGGTCACGGCCGTGATTCCCGGCATGGACTACGAGGCCCACCTCGGCGACGCCGACACCCGGGCCGCGTACCGACGCCTCCTCAACTCCTGCCGTACGCAGGTGAATCTGCCCGAGGAGGCGACGCACGAGGAGGCCTATTTCGCGGCGGGCCGCTGGATCGTCGACCACGCCGACCGACTGATCGCGGTATGGGACGGGCAGCCCGCGCGGGGGCTCGGAGGCACCGGGGACGTGGTGGCGTACGCCCGGCGCAGGGGCGTACCGGTGACGGTGCTGTGGCGGCCGGGGGTGCTGCGTATCTGACCTGAAGCGCCCCGGTCAGACAGGTGCTGTCGGCAGGGTTCACCAGGTGGTCTTGCGCAGGTCATCACTCTCGTGCGGGAGTTCACACTTCCGTTTCCGACGCCCGCCTGTCGCCACCTGGGCCGTGGAGGTTGCTGCATCGACGGACTTGCGCTCCCTGAGTGACAGTTGAGTGTTCAGCCTCACCCTCCGAACCGCACCAGCCAGTCGGTGTGCTGCGGCGACACGATCCGTTCGGCCTCGGCAACCGCCTCCGCCCACACTGCCTCCGTCACCGTCCTGGACATCGTGACGCGTAGCGTCTCCAGATCCTGTTCGATGTGGGAGTGCGCGTATGTCAACGGCCTGTGCCGCCGCACCTCCTGCCAGGCGACCCCTGCCGCCGCGCCGGCACTGAGCAGCCCGGTGAGATCCCAACTGCCGATCATACCGAGGGCCCTGAGAACGGCGGCCAAGAGGGCTAGCAGCGTCAGGGCGGCGGTGACCGAGGACCAGCGCACGGAGGCGCGATGCGACTGTGCGGCGCGATTCTTGTACCACACGAACTGTTCCAGCAGCCGGTCACGGAGATAGATGTCCCGGCGGGCGGCGAAGGGCTTGGCGCGCACGGCCCGCATGACCGGGGTGATCTGTCCGGCACCACGGGTATGGGTCCCGTTGCGGGAGTCCTCCCACCCCACCCGCCTGAGTTCCCGCAGCCGCTCCTCCAGCCGTTCCGCGAACAGCCCGTCGGGGTCGGCAACCCGGGAGTGGAACGGGCCCCCGTGCACCATGTACTGCCAGGCCAGCGACTTGAGCAGCTCGGCCACGTCACGGTGCGCCCGCCACTGGGCGCGGGCCCGGCGGCGGGCGGTGTGGAGGCCGATGGCTATCGTGAACGCGTAAAGCACTGCCGCCAATGCCGCTGGAATATGACTGTCGAAGCGTTCCGCCAGCATCGCCATCGCCGTCGCCGCTAGCAGAAGCAGCAATTGCGTACGCACCGCGTAGAAGGACTCACTCTGACGGCTCAGCGCCCGCCGATCACTTACCACGAAGAGCGGCGGAAGATCGCCGTCACTCAGCGTGACACTGGGCCCCGGAGTCCTGGCACGCAATTGACTCACCCCCGCGATCATTGCCCACTTTCCGTCACCAGAGTATGAAGTCGAACAGGCAGGGTCCATCCCCGGGGTCGGCCTCCGGTATCGTCCGCGTCAAAACCAGACTGTCCCCGCAACTCCCCATGGGCCCGGGGACATACTGGTGCCTGCGACAGGAAACGAGAGACAGATGAACCCATCGACGACCACGGAACGCGGATCCGCCGCTACCCGGACCTCCCGCCGGCGGCTCACTCCGCTGGCCGCGATCAACACCCGCGAAGGCACTGCCATGAGGTCCACCGGCCGATTGACAGACACCTCGGGCAGGCGTTCCGTGAAGCCGATCACCTTCGACTCCGCATTGTAGAATTACCCCTTTCAGAAGCGGCTGCACCTGTTATGGTCCGGCAGGTGCACCGCGCCCGCTTCGAAGCGGTTTTTCTCGCTTGCTGACAGACCCTGAACTCGTGGCGTTCGCAGGTACACTGACGCCACCCCATTCCCCTTCACTCCATAAGCACCTCGTCTTGCACAATGGCCAGGAGAAGTTCGACCTGTGCAATAGTCGAGGTTGTCCCGGCCCGCCGGGAATCATTAGTGGAGGGTGAGACATATAAACGAGGAAGGAGAAGGGAATGAGGGGCGAGAACCTGAACAACAGCCAGGCAGCGGCCGAAAGCAGGAACCGCAGGAAGAAAACAGCCCGAGCTTCGACCCGATCAGGGCAAGGCTCTAGATCGCAGTTCTCGCAGCCGTGACAGCGGTTGCAGGTTGCGTGGAGACGCTGGCTCGCTGAGGGCACGGCGACCCAAGTACGGTGCGGACGAGGCAGGGTTCACATGAAGCGAGCCCGGCCGTTTCCTAGTCGGCCGGACCCGCTTCGGTAACTCCACGCGCGGGGCCTGGCTCCGGCCGCCAGCCGGAGCCAGGCCCCGCACACTCAGAGTCGGTTCACTATAACCGCAGTTCGCAGGCGACCCCGCCCGTACGCAAGATCTCCTGAAGACGACCTGCCTCCCATAACCCCTGGTGAGAGGGACTTCTTCAGCCTTTCGCCTCACCGGCCCGCCACTCCCGGAATATCCCTGATCCAATGCTTCCCAGCTGCGCCAAGCACACCACCGGGCACGGGAGGGCATCCTCAATGGCCGCGTTCCGGCGATGAGTCGAACATCCGATTGGCAGTCAGGGGTAGCCACGAGCTGTAGCCTGTGCTAGGTGACTGACTCCGCGGACTTCCCACTCCAGCAACTCGTCCTGAAGATCCACAGCAGATGCGATCTGGCATGTGACCACTGCTACGTCTACGAGCATGCGGACCAGAGCTGGAAAACCCGGCCGACCGTGATCTCCGAGGAGACACTCAGTCAAGTCACCCGCCGAATCACCGAATACGTAAAGTCTCAGGGCCTTGAATCCTTCTCAGTTATTCTGCATGGCGGTGAGCCCCTACTGGTGGGCCCCAATCGACTACGGAAGATTTGCGGGGAAATCAGTGCCGCCCTCACGCCAATCACCACGCTCGATCTTCGAATTCACACCAACGGCGTGCAACTGAGCAATCGCCACCTGGAGATTTTCAAGGAATTCGGAGTGAAGGTCAGTATTTCACTCGACGGTGACAGGGCAGCCAACGACCGACACCGACGTGACCGCAGAGGGCGGAGTAGTTACGAGCGCGTGCTCCGAGCCGTCCGCCTCGTCCAGACACCCGAATACCAGCACCTCTTCAGCGGCTTGCTGTGCACCGTCGACGTGGCCAACGACCCTGTCGCGGTACACGAGGCACTGACCGCTTTGTCGCCGCCCCGCATCGACTATCTGCTGCCACACTCGACCTGGGACAACCCTCCCCCGTCACGTGGTGTCAACTCACCGACTCCCTATGCCGACTGGCTGCTCGCTGTTTTCGACCGCTGGGAGCTGCAAGGCCGCAAGGTCCCTGTCCGAACGTTCGACTCCGTGCTCAGCACGCTGCGTGGGGGTCCCAGCCTGACCGAGGCCATGGGGCTCGCCCCGTCCGACCTGGCGGTGGTGGAGACGGACGGCAGTTTCGAGCAGGCGGACTCGCTCAAGACTGCGTTCGACGGGGCGGCTGCCACGGGGTACGACGTGTCGCGGAACGGCTTCGAGGAATTCGCCCTACACGAGGGGGTGCTCGCTCGCCAGCGCGGGTTGGCCGGGGTCAGTGAGACCTGCCGCCGATGCCCGGTCGTCGAATCCTGCGGCGGCGGCCTGTACGCACACCGGTACCGCACCGGTCACGGCTTCGACAATCCATCGGTATTCTGCGCTGACCTGCGTGCGTTCATCGGCGGCGCCGCCAAGCGGATCACCGAACGCTCACTGTCCGCCGCCGTGACCGACCCAGGTGAACTGAGCTTCGCCCAGCTCAGGCTGGACCGGGACCTGCTCGCTCAGACCAACGAGCGCCTTACCGGGAACGCGGACTGGGACACCGTGTGGCAGGCTCTGGTCCGACTGGACAGCGACGAGGACAGCGCGTGGCACCTCAACAGAGTCCTGGCCCACCCCTACGTACGCACTTCGCTTCGCCGTGGCGGACCTGGGGCCGACGAGGTCGCCCGCTTCGCAGCCGTGGCCGTCGCCGTGGCCGTGCACGCGCGCGCGCCGTTGACCCTTGCCTGGGAACAATCCCGTCCCGACGTTCACCTGCCGACGCTGGGAACGTTGACGGCTCCCGAGGCCGGCCGAGTCGAAGCAACGGTGACTGTGGACGGCCTGCTGTTGCGCATGACGGGGGGCAACGAATACCTACTCGCGCAAAATCCCGACGCATGGCGGCCGTTGGTGCAGCTGTGGCTCCCCAGTGGAGAGGCGCTGCTCATCGACGACAGTGACCCCTACCGTGACGCGTACCCCGTGGCTGTTGCTCCCCCGCTGGACCACAACGGGCTCATCTCGTTCCGCGAGCGGCTACGGACCGCATACGAACTACTGGAAGAACGCAAGCCTGGATGGCTTACCGGCATCAACGCGTTCCGCGCCACTACCATCACCCCGCTCGCTGCCGGGGCATCCCTGCACCTGGGATCCCACGGACTGGGCGCACTCGGCGTAGCCGTCGACTTCGAACCGATGGAGTTCGCACGTGAGTTGCCACGCCTCGGGAGACACGCCAGGCTCGCCGCGCTGCGGGAGACGACGGACCTAAACGTACCCGGTAACAGGGCCGGGCGGCTGCTCGACGAGGCTTTCTTCGCACTCGGTGACGCCGCGTACTGGGAAAATGAGGAGGACAGCAGGGCCAACGGCCGCGTTCACGCGCTGGAGCAGGCGAACCGTGCCCTGGACGAGTTGGCGAGGCTTCCCGAGCAGGACCTCACGGAGACCGGTGCGATGCTGGCTGCCGAGCTGCGGGCGGAGTGGGCCGTGTGTGTGGACAGCCATGACTGAGGCCGAGCCGCTACGCCGACTGTGTCGTGATCTGGGCCTCCGCCGCACTACCACCCCCCTCCTCGTCCACGCCTCCCTCAGCGGCACCGGCATGAGCCCTCTCCTGGTCCGGAACACGCTCCTTGCCGCCCTGGGCCCGGCCGGTACGCTCATTGTGCCTGCTTTCACTCCCGAGAACTCCGACACCTCGAATGCGCACAAGGTCCGCACCGAGGACATGACCGAGCAAGAAAAAGTCGACTTCCGCGCCTCGATGTCCCCCTTCGACCCGGATGCCACGCCCTGCCACTCCATGGGTGCGCTCGCCGAGT
This sequence comes from Streptomyces sp. NBC_01451, assembly GCF_036227485.1. Taxonomy (NCBI): domain Bacteria; kingdom Bacillati; phylum Actinomycetota; class Actinomycetes; order Kitasatosporales; family Streptomycetaceae; genus Streptomyces; species Streptomyces sp. NBC_01451. The sequence continues at coordinate 6,842,349 of NZ_CP109479.1, read as the reverse complement.
GTGTGCGTACGACTCCCGGTGCCGTGCGCAGCGCACATCCGCAGAGCTCGTTCGCCGGGATCGGCCCCAGGGCTGCGGAGTTGCTCAGCGGGCACGATCCGCACTGTCATCTCGGCGAGCAGTCCCCCACAGCCACTCTGTATGACGCAGATGCCCAAGTCCTCCTGTTGCGCGTCGGGTTCGAGGTGTGCAGCGCGTTCCATCTAGCCGAGTACCGGACGAGGCCGCACGCACGTCGGCGTACGTACCGGTGTGTGGTGGGCGAGAGGGGAAACTGGATCTCGTACGACGATGTCGCCCTGTACGACGGCGACTTCGGTGCGATCGGAGCACGGCTACCGCGTGAACTGACGGTAGAGGGGGAATGGGCCGGGAAAACGGTCACGTTCTTCAGGATGCGAGCCGCCGTGGACCATGCCTGCAATCAAATGTCCGGATTGGGACGCGGAATGACGTAAAACAAGCAACCCGGGCAAGCCAACCGTCGGGCACATTGTTGGTTCCGGTCAGGTGGCCGCGGCGGCGGGGTCCACCGACGGGCAGGGGGGCGTGTGGACAACACCGAACGGGGTCGGGACCGGATACCGGACACCCAGCCCTATTTCTTCCTTTCCTACGCCCACACACCCCCCTGGGGGACCGGTGGCGGAGACCCCGATCACTGGGTGCATGTCCTGTACCGGGACTTGTGCAACCACATCATGGCGCTCACGGATCTGCCCGCCGGCTCCCAGGCCGGGTTCATGGACCGGGAGATGCGCTCCGGAGAGGGCTGGCCGGAGAAGCTCAGCGAGAACCTGGCCAGGTGTCGGGTGTTCGTACCGCTGTTCTCGCCCCGCTACTTCACCAGCGAGATGTGCGGGCGCGAGTGGTTCGCCTTCCACGAACGTGTTCTGCATGCCAAGGCCACCGGCTCAGGGGCGACGTCCGCCATTGTCCCCGCCATGTGGACCCGCGTGGACTACGACCAACTACCGGACTCCGTCCGGCACATCCACCTCGACCACGCGACCTACGGCGACCGCTACGCCACTAACGGGATCTACGGCCTGATCAAACTCAACCGACTGCACGACGAGTACGAGGAGACCGTGCTGGGGCTTGCGCAGCGGATCGTGCGGGTCGCCCACGAGTCGCCACTGCCACCGAGTAGGCCCCGCAACTACGAGAACACACCCAGCGCTTTCAAGCCGCGCGGCTCCGGCCCCAGACACATCCACCTCACCGTGGCCGCGCCGACCCGGGACAGCGTCCCCGAGCACCGCGACATCCGGCCGTACGGCGAGGAAGCCCAGGACTGGAATCCGTACCACGGCGAGTCCACGCGTCCACTGCCGTCGCTTGCCGAGGAACTCATCCGCTCCCTCGACTACCGGATAACGGTCTCCTCGTTCGACGACGAGGACACCGGGGAGCCGCCGACGCCGCCCGTCGGCGGCTCCCCGGACGACAGTGGCGATCATGGTGACAAAGACGACAAGGCAATGGGCAGACCAGGCATCCTGCTGGTCGACCGATGGGTGCTGACCGACCAGGAGCGGCGTCGGCGGCTCAGGACCTTCGACTCCCATGCCCGACCCTGGGTGAGCGCGATCGTCCCGTGGAACCGTCTCGACCTGCAGTGTCACAGTTCGGAGGGGCGGCAACTCACCGAGGAGCTGGAGCGCACCCTTCCGCTGATCCTGGACCGGGGCCGGCGCACCGACTGCCGGATCGCCGTGACCGGGGTGCCCACACTCAAGGCCTTCACCGACGTGCTGCCCGCCGTCGTGGCCCATACGACCCGGCAGTTCCTCAAGCACGCGGAGGCACATCCGCCACCGGGCCCGCACATCCCCAGACCCCGTCTGACGGGCCCCATCCAGCCGCGGTACCCGGAAGCGGGACCCGATAACGGAGGAGAAGCATGACGGCCGTGCAGAACGGACGCATCATCACCTTCTACTCGTACAAGGGCGGTACTGGGCGCACGATGGCCCTGGCCAACACAGCGTGGATCCTCGCCGCGAACGGCAAGCGGGTCCTGGCCGTCGACTGGGACCTGGAGGCGCCGGGCTTGCACCGCTTCTTCCACCCGTTCCTGGAGCCCAACGCGCTGGTGGCCACCACCGGAGTCATCAACATCATTCATGACTTCGCGTGGGCCGCGACGACCGGCCCGCAGCGCTCCGGCGACTGGCAGGACGACTACGCGAACGTCGAGCAGCACGCCATCTCCCTCACCCCGGAGCGGTTCGGGCTGAGTTTCAAGGACGGCGGTTCGCTCGACTTCCTGTCTGCGGGCCGTCAGGACCGCGCCTACTCGGCGACCGTGTCCTCCCTGGAATGGGACAACTTCTACGACCGGCTGGGCGGCGGCGCCTTCCTCAAGGCGCTGCGCGCCAACATGAAGAAGTCGTACGACTACGTCCTGATCGACAGCCGAACTGGGCTGTCCGACAACGCGGACATCTGCACCATGCAGATGCCGGATGTCCTGGTCGACTGCTTCACGCTGAGCGACCAGTCGCTGGACGGCGGTGCCGCGGTGGCCCGCAGCGTCGAGGACGGTTCCCTCCCTCACCCCATCCGGGTACTGCCCGTGCCGATGCGCATCGACGAGGGCGAGAAGGACAAGGTCGACGCCGGCCGGGCGCTGGCCCAGCTGCGCTTCCAGGGGCTGCCCAGGGGACTCAAAGGCGAGAAACTGGGCCCGGACGAGCTGACGGCCTACTGGGGCAGCGTCGAGATCCCCTACCGCCCCTACTACGCGTACGAGGAGACCCTCGCCACCTTCGGTGACACGAAGGGCGACCCCAAGTCACTGCTGTCCGCGTTCGAACGGCTCACCCGGGTCATCACCGACGACGACGTCACCTCGCTGCCGGCGATCCCCGAGCCGGTGCGGTTGCGCTGCCGCGACGCGTACCTAAGGCGGCGCCCACTGACCAGCGCGGCCAATGTGGTCGTGGCGTACTCGGCGGAGAACCGGATGTGGGCCGACTGGGTCGAGTCGCTGCTCAAGCGGGTCGGCTGCAACGTCGTGCCGCACGACATCTCCGGCGGGCCCGTCGAGCGCACGGACGCGGCCACCCGCACACTGATTCTGCTGTCAACCGCGTTCCAGAAGTCCCGGTACGCCGACACAGTCTGGCGCACCCTCACTGGCAGCAGCGCGGACACCCCGCCCGGTACCACGGTTCCGCTGCGGGTCGACGAGGTGCGGCTGCCCGAGACCTACCTCGACCACAACCCCGTGGACCTGCACCGGTTCGACGAGGCGCAGTGCGCCGCCGCGCTGCTGCGCGCCCTGGGCCTGCCGGGGCAGGCACTGGAGGCCGGCCCGCACGCGGCCCGTTTCCCCGGCAACATTCCGGCGTATCTGAGCGCACCGCAGCGCAACAACACGTTCACCGGGCGCAACGTCATTCTGGAGCGGATCCGCGACCAACTCGGCGGGGGTGTCCCCGCGGGCCCCTCGCAGCCCCAGGTCCTGTTCGGGCTCGGTGGTGTGGGCAAGACCCAGGTCGCACTGGAGTACGTACACCGCTTCATGGGTGACTACGACCTGGTGTGGTGGACGTCGGCCGAGCACGAGGACGATGTCGTCGCCTCGCTCGCCGAACTCGGCACCCGCATCGGCGCACCCGGGCGCGAGGACATCACCATGGCGAGCAAGGAAGCCCGCCAGATGCTGTCCCGGGGCACCCCGACCAACCGCTGGCTGCTGGTCTTCGACAACGCCGACGACCCGGCCGCACTGACTCCGTACTTCCCGACCGGTGGCAGCGGGCACATTCTCGTCACTTCTCGCAACCAGGCCTGGGCACAACAGGGCTCGGCGCAACTCGTCGATGTCTTCCTCCGCGAGGAGAGCGTCGAACACCTCACACGACGGGCCAGAGGGCTGACCCCCGAGGCGGCCGACCAAGTGGCGTTGGCGGTGGGCGACCTGCCGCTGGCCGTCGAGCAGGCGGCGGCCTGGCTGGCCGAGACGGCCACGCCGGTCAAGACATATCTGCGGCAGCTGGCTGAGCAGACCACCGATGTCCTGGACCTCAACCAGCCCGCCGACTACCCGAGGACAGTTGCAGCGACCTGGAACGTGTCCATCTCCCGGCTGAAGGAACGTTCTCCCGCCTCGGTACGGCTCCTGCAGTTGTGCGCGTTCCTGGCTCCGGAGCCGATCTCCTCGGACCTGCTCTACAGCAAGGAGATGATCGACGCTCTCAAGCCGTACGACCCGGCGCTCCAGGAGCCGCTGCTGCTCGGCCGGGTCGTCCAGGAGATCGGGCGGTTCGCGCTCGCCAAGGTCGACCAGGTCAGCAACAGCATCCAGGTACACCGCCTGGTCCAGGCCGTGATCCGTGCGCAGTTGACAGAGGAGGAGCAGCGGCACGCCCGGCACGTTGTGCACATGGTGCTCGCGGGTGCCCGTCCCGACGGTGACGAGCCGATCGACGACCCCGCGACCTGGCCCCGGTTCGGGGTCATCTGGCCGCACCTCACCGCCTCCGACGCCAGCAACTGCACCGAGGCCGAGACCCGCCGACTGCTCATCGACCGGGTCCGCTACTACTGGAAACGCGGCGACTTCCCCACCGCGCAGAAACGTGCCGAGGACCTGCTGGAGCACTGGAAACCACTGCTCGGCGAGGACGACGTCCAGTACCTGTACCTGCAGTGCCAGCTAGCCAACGTGCTGCGCTCGCAGGGGCGCTACATCGAGGCACGGGACATCGACAGGGGTCTGCTGGCCCGCCAGCGCCGCGTACTCGGAGCCTCGCACCCGCATACCTACGTCACCACCTCCAGCCTCGCGAGCGACCTCGCGGCCCTAGGCGACTACAGCGAGGCGGTCAATCTCGCCCAGGAGGCGCACGAGGGGTTCAGCCAGATCTTCCACGAGTCCCACCGCAGGACTCTGAGCGCGGCCAACAACCTCGCCCTCGCGCTGCGCATGGTGGGCCGCTACAGCAAGGCCCGCGACATCGACCAGGAGACACTCGACCGGCGTATGCGGGTGCTGGGTCCCAAGCACCCCTACACCCTGGCCTCAGCCGAACGGCTGGGACGCGACCTGCGTGAGGTCGGGAAGTACGCGGAGTCGGTGGCGGTGCTGTCCCAGGCTTACGACGCGCACAAACTGATCCTGGGAAAGGACTTCCCGGGCACTCTCAGGTGCGCCAAGTCCCTGGCCGTATCGCTGCGCCGGGACGGCCAACTCGAGGACGCGCGCAGACTGACGACGGCAACCCGTGCCCAGTACCAGGCCCAGTACCAGGAACCGACACCGGACTCGCTGGCCTGCGACCTGAACATGGCAGCCGACCTCTTCGCGGCCAACGAGCGGGAGGCAGCGCGCGAAGTCGCCCAAGAGGCGCTGTCCAAGTACAAGGACGTACCGGGCGAAGAACACCCGTACACCCAGGCCGCGCTGAACAACCTCGGTATCTATCACTGGGGTTGCGACGACACGGAGAAGGCTGCCGCAGTGTTCCGCCAAGTGTTGGGGCGCATGCGAACGGTGCTGGGTGAGCAGCACCCGCACTCCTTGTTCTGCGGCGTCAACTATGCCAACGTCCTGGTCGACCAGGGCCGCCTCGACGAGGCCCGGGACCTGGAGGAGAACGCCATGATGAGTCTGCGCAAGGTGCTGGGCCCGCACCATCCGGAGACACTGGCAGTCGTCGCCAACTCGGCCCTCACTCTGAGCGAGTTGGGCCGCCAGAGCGAGGCGGCACGGCGGCACGGCGATGCGCTGACAGAGCTTCGGCTGTTACTCGGCGACGAGAATGGGATCACGGTGTTCGTGCGCGAAAGGCGGCGTGTGTACCGGGACCTGGAACCACTGGCAGTGTGAGAACCAGGCCTCCGGGTATGCGAATCAGCGCGTAGGGGATTCCCTGAGTAGCCAGTTGAGCGCGGCAGGCAGCGCGCGCAGGGCCGCGAAGTGGGCCGCCGCCGGTTCCAGGACGGCTGTGGCGCCTGGGATACGGGCCGCGAGCCAGGAGGAGTGCGAGGCGGGCGAGAAGACATCCTTCCCCCCGTGCCACAACAGCACCGGCACATCGATCTGCGCCGGGTCGAAGCCCCACGGGCCGGTCAGCGCGAGGGCGTCGTCGATCCAGCCGTACGGTGAAGTGCGCAACGCCTCACGGTAGTTGCGCAGCAGCATCGAGCGGATGGCATTGTCGGAGACGATCATCCGGTCGTCATCGGTGAGTTCCAGGCGCAGGTCTTCGAGCAGCTTCGTCGGATCGCTCCGGATGGCCGCCGAGCGTGGGATCAGCCGGGCCACGAACCGCTCCGGATCGGTGAACGCGGTCTGGAACTCGCTGACGTTGGAGGGCGCCATGCCCGCGAACCAGTCGAGCCCTTCCGCGTCTCTCGGCGCGAGCCCGACCAGCGCGGCGGCGCGGGTCACCCGGTCCGGTAACAAGGCGGCGCAGGCGAGGGCGTGCGGTGCGCCGCCGGAACGCCCGGCCACGGCGAACCGGTCGATCCCCATGGCGTCGGCGACCACGGTGACGTCTTGCACCACATCGGCGACGCGGCGCCCCGCTTTGCGGTCCGAACCGCCGTATCCGGGGCGGTCGTAGCTGATGAGACAGGCGCCGCGCTGGTACAGGAACATCGCACGCGGACGGGGGCCGACCCGGCTGCCGGGTGTGCCGTGCAGGAGGAACACGGGGTGTCCGTGGGGGTCACCTGAGATCTCGACCCGTAGTCGCCGCCCGTCCACGGTCCGCACATGGTCCGGCACCACCGCAGAGTCCCCCTCCCCCTGGCCGACTCGCTCGACCGGGACCACGCTGCCCTGTCCTTGCCCGAATACACGGAGGGCGAAACTGGTATGTCCGGCAGGGCGTCTGGGCCCGGGCCGTCCACACTTTCCTTCGCACCCTCTCGCCCGCGTTGCCTCCACAACCCGGGCGGTACCCCTACAGCGCCGGGCCCGCACCCCCGGCCAGTCCTGGGGTGCCTTCTCTGAAGGCACCTGAGGACAAGCGCGTGCAGCGCGACCCGGGTCTGGGGGAGCGCCCCCGGGTACGGGGTGGGACGGGCGGCGTGGGCGAGATCCCCCACGGCGTCTCCCCTGACCAGCCCTTTACCCCCACCTGGCACACTGTCCGGACCCGGAGAAGGAGCAAACCGCATGTCGATGGTCGGCAGCCTGCGCAAAGTGGCCCGCCTGGCTCGGCGTGGGCGGCGGCGGGTGGACCTCAGTCACCCCGCCCGCTCACCGCTCGGCTCGACCGTCGTCAACTGTGTGATCTATCGCGAGGGGGTGCGCCAGCCCACCGCCCCGACCGTCGAGGAGTCCGTCGCCCGCGTCCGCAAGCACAACCGCGGCTTCGTCTGGCTCGGGCTGCACGAGCCCTCCGAGACGGAGTTCGCCCGCGTCGCCGAACTGTTCGGACTGCACCCGCTCGCCGTCGAGGACGCCGTCCAGGCGCATCAGCGCCCCAAGGTGGAGCGGTACGGCGATGTCCTGTTCGCCGTGTTCAAGACGGTCTGCTACGTCGAGCACGAGGAGCTCACCGCGACCAGCGAGGTCGTCACCACCGGCGAGATCATGGTCTTCGCCGGGCCCGACTTCGTCGTCACCGTCCGGCACGGCCGACACGGCTCCCTGGGCCCGCTGCGCGAGGATCTGGAGTCCGACCCGGAGCAGCTCGGCAGGGGCCCGGCCGCGGTGCTGCACGGCATCGCGGACCATGTCGTCGACGACTACCTGAACGTCACGGACGCCGTCCAGGACGACCTCGACCAGGTCGAGTCGGACGTCTTCTCCCCCCAGAGCCCGCGCACCGCCGACGCCGGCCGTATCTACCAGCTCAAGCGTGAACTCCTCGAACTGAAGCGGGCGGTGGTCCCCCTCGGCCGCCCCCTGCAGCAGCTGGCCACGGAGCCGACGCCGTTCGTCGAACCGTCGATACAGGCCTACTTCCGGGACGTGTCCGACCATCTGATCCGCGCCACCGAGCAGATCCACGCCTTCGACGCCCTGCTCGACTCGATCCTCCAGGCCCACCTGGCCCAGGTCACCGTCGGCCAGAACGAGGACATGCGGAAGATCACCGCGTGGGCCGCGATCGTCGCCGTACCGACGATGGTCTGCGGGATCTACGGCATGAACTTCGAGCACATGCCCGAACTGCACTGGCGCTTCGGCTACCCGCTCGTCCTCTCCGTCATCGCCACCGCCTGCTTCTTCGTCCACCGCGGTTTCAAACGCAACGGCTGGCTGTGAACGCGGCCCACTGCCCGCCCGTACCTTCTGTCGAGTCGTACGTCCGCCGTACCGCCCGACCTGGAGCAGCGCAGTGTCCCAGCAGCAACCCCGCCGGTCGTCCTCCCGCAGGGCTCTCGCGCTCACCACTCTCCTGACGGCCGTCGCCCTCCCCCTGGCCACGGCCTGTACGGCGGCCTCCGACTCGGACACGGGTACGGGCACCGGGAAGAAGGCTTCGGCGTCCGCTTCGGAGTCCGTGCCGCCCGCTCCCGTGGCCGCCGTGGTCGCGCCGGCCAAGGTCGAGGTGATCGCCAAGCTGACGGGCTGCGAGGTGACGATCCGTACCGACGCGAAGGAACTGCGCGAGGGTGTCTGCCACACCGCCGACGGCGACTACCTGATCACGACGTTCCCCGAGGAGAAGTACAAGCTGACCTGGCTGGACAGCGCGGCCATCTACGGCGGCAAGTACCTGGTCGGCACCAAGTGGGTGATCAGCGCGCCCCCGAAGCTCCAGGAAACGCTGCGCCAGAAGGTCGGCGGCACGTTCGAGGACCTGAACGACCACGACGCCCAGAACTAGGAACCAGGTCCGAGCCCCGAGCCCCGAGTTCCGAGCCCCGAGTTCCGAGTTCCGAGTTCCGAGTTCCGTCAGGACCGTCCCCCCGCGGGCGCCGGGTCCGGCTCGTAGCCGCTGATGACGTACGACTGCTCGTCGTCGGTCGCGTTCTCCTCCGGGTCCAGGGTGATCCGTACGGGGTGCCCGTCGGGCGCGTACTCCGCTTCGGCCGTGTCCGCGCCCTCGTCGTGGGCGCGGGCCAGCTGGTCCAGCAGGTCGCCGATGGTGGGCACTTCCTCGGGGGCGCGCCGCACGGCGCCCCGCCCGCTCTCGTCGAGCCCGACCGCCTTGGCGACCTTCCCGTCCCGGACCGTCACCCGGAACGTGCCGATCAGGCTGCGCTCCCCCTCGCTCGACGTCAACGTGTAGACGTACGAGGCGGGTTCCTCCCAGGACTCCGCGAACGACGAGAACGAGGAGGTGGGGGTGGGCGAGGACGCCGAGGTGCCCTGTCCCGACACCGAGGCCCCGGATTCCCCGTCGCAGCCGACGACCGTGCACACCAGTCCCGCGACCAGTACGACGGACGACAGCAATCGGACCGAAGCCATGGTGATCCCCCTGAACAGTGAACGAATACCGACCGCCGACCGCCGACTGTCGCCAACCGTTACGACGCGGCTCCGCCGGGAAACGTTCATCCGGGAACCGGCGGCTCTCAGGCCGCGCGGCCCCGTCCACCAGCGGTCGGGCCCGTCGCCGCCCCGCCGATTTGCGCGAGGAACGCGTCCACGAGGTCGTACGCCCGCTGCCGTGACTCCTCGCGCCGGGCGCGGGTCTCGGCGAGCAGTCGGTCCGGGTCCTCGCCGTGCGCCCTGGCCTCGTGCCGGCCGCCGGCGTCCAGCCACAGGTGCAGGGTCTCCTCGTCGAGCTCGGGATGGAACTGCACTCCGAGCGCCCGTCCGGCCCGGAAGGCCTGCGGACCGACCGCGCTGCGGGCCAGTTCCACCGCGCCCGGCGGGACCGTGAACCGGTCGAAGTGCCACTGGAACCACGGCCCGGCCGGAATGAGCCCGGGTACGTCCGACTCGACGGCCGTCCAGCCGATCTCGTGCCGGGGCGCCGACTCGACGCTCCCTCCGAGGGCGGTGGCGAGTGCCTGCGCCCCGAAGCAGATGCCGAGGACGGGCAGTTCGGCGGCGTGGGCAGTGCGCAGGAGCTCCAGTTCACCGTCGATCCAGGGGGCGACCTTGGTCCTGTCGTAGACCGACCAGGGTGCGCCGAGCAGCACGATCAGGTCGTATCCGGCCGGGTCGGGGAAGTCGAACCCCACGCCGGGGCTGTCGTACCGTTCGGCCGGCACGACGGTCAACTCGTCGATGAGATAGCCGAGTTGGGCGATGCGGTCACCGACGGGACCGGACAGCGAGAGATGGTCGTGACGGATGACGAGGGCGCGCACGGGGTTCTCCACTTCTCAACTTCTCAGAGTTCTCAGAGTTCTCGGGCTCTTGAGCTCTTGAGCTCTTGAGCTCTTGAGCTCTTGAGCTCTTGAGCTCATGGGCTCATGGGCTCATGGGCTCATGGGCTCATGGGCTCATGGCTGGAGCCGAGGCCGGCTATCAGCCCTTGGGGCGGCGCCCGCTGCGGCGCGGAGCCGGTTCGGCGCCGTCGAGCAGTTCCAGCCGGCGGTCCTCCCCGTGGGTCTCGACCTGGACGACGATCTTGCGCAGCGCGTCCGCGGTGGCCCGGCACTCCTCGGCGCTCAGCGGGGCCGCGACGAACGCCTCCTCGGCGTTGAAGTCGGGGAAGAGCGTCCGCATCAGCGACTCGCCCTCGTCCGTGAGCCCGAGCAGCACCCGCCGCCCGTCCGAAGGGTGCTCGATACGCCGGACCAGCCCACGCGACTCCAGTGTCCGGGCCACCCCGGTGAGCGTCCCCTTGGAGATCCCGGCCTCCTCGGCCACGAGCCGGGTCTCGGTCTCCCCGGAGATCCAGACGACCCACAGCACGACGAACCCGGTCCAGGTGAGATCCACCCCACGCAGCACGGAGTTCTCGACATGCTGGCGCACGGCGGAGGCGGCCCGGTGGATGTTCGCGACGACGGCCATCTGGTCGTGCCGGATCGGGATCTCCCCGAGCTTGGCCTTGACCAACTGCTCGGTCTCGACGATCGGTCGCTGCGTCACCGGCGTTCCCCTCCAACGACACCCTGTCGTTCGGTACCAAATTGTACGAAGGGCGCGGGGCCGTGCCGCTTCCGGCTCCGCCGCGCGGGCGCCGTCGACCGCCTACGACCGGCGCGAGCCCACCGGCCTCACATGGCGGACGCGCCGCCAGAAACCCGCCGCATCACATCCCGGCAGAACGCTCCGACCCCGTCCGGATCATCGATGAACTGGGACGGCTTGATGCAGAACGTGGTGAAGCCGAGTTCCATCTGCTCCGGCACGGAAGCCAGCGCCGCTCCGAGATCCGCGCAGGACCGCTCATCGGGAAACACCACCCGCACTCCCCCGATCATCTCCAGCTCGGACACGTCCCGCCCCGCCTCCTTCATCGCCTCCGCGAGCACCCTCAACTCCTCGGCCGTGGGCCGTCCCAGCGGATTGAAGGCGTGCCCGTACCGCACCAGCCGCCGCACCATCGCCGCGTGCATCCCGGCCCCGCCGAAACACAGCCGGGGTCCGTCGGCCCGGTACGCCTTGGGCTCGAAGTACACGTCCGCGAACGGGTAGTTCCCGCCCTCGTGGGACACCGGTGACGGCCCCCACAGCTTCGCCCAGATCTCCAGGTGTTCGTCCAGCAGCCGTCCCCGCCGGGCGAAGGGCACCCCGAGCGCGTCGTACTCGTCCCGGCTCCAGCTGACGTTGGGCAGCACCATCAGCCGCCCCTCGGAGAGCAGGTCGAGGGTGCCCAGCTCCCGCGCGAGCAGCAGGGGATGACGCAACGGGGCGATCACCGCCGAGGCGGCGAGCCGGACCCGCTCGGTCACCGAGGCGATCGCGCCGAGCAGGATCAGGGAGTTGGGCCAGGGCATGTACGGGTCCTGGTTTCCGGGCAGGGCCCAGTCGCGCGGGTTGCCCATGACGCCGTTCACGCCGGCGTCGGGGCCGAGCACGATGTGCTCACTGAGCATCACCGAGTCGAATCCGGCGTCCTCGGCCTCCCGGGCCCAGCGCACGAGCAGGGGCAGGTCGACGCGCCCGCCTGTCATGGTCCAGTTCTCGCTGAGGACCAGTTGCATACGAGGAGCTGCGGTCATGGCCGTACGCACTCCGTTCTCCACGCCGACGCCGATGCAGGCCCCGACACCGACACCGATGTCGATGTCGATGTCGACGGCAGGGCCTCGGCGAGGGCAATTTTTCATTTGGCACCAAACAATAAATGGATCACACTCCCGCGGCAAGGGGGTGCCGGCACCCACGCCGGGTCGGGCAGCGGCCGTCGCCGGCCGGGCGGTCGGGGTCAGCGGCCAGGACGTGGCGTGCGGGAGTCCCGACAGCCGCAGGAGGCCCGGACGACCAGGCGGGACGGGAAGCGGCGGGTGCGGTCCGTCCCGCCGGGTGTCGCCGCGTCCAGTTCCGGGTCGAGCGCCATGTCCACCGCCCTGCGGGCCATCGCCTCGCGGTCGGAGGCGACCGTCGTCAGCGGCGGGTCGGTCATCGCCGCCTCCTTGACGTCGTCGAAGCCCACCACCGCCAGCTCGTCCGGTACGCCGACGCCCAGTTCACGGGCCGCCCGCAGCAGGCCGATGGCCTGGTCGTCCGTCGAGCAGAACACGGCGGTCGGCCGGCCGGGAGCGGCGAGGAGGCGCAGCGCGATCCCGTAGGTGTCGTACCGGTTGTAGGGGGCGCGGAAGAGGAGCCCGTCGGTGGGGAGGCCGGCGTCCGCCATCGCCTTGCGCCAGCCCTCCACATGGTCGGCGACGGGATCCCCGGCCAGGGGAGCCGACTCGGGGCCGCCCAGGCAGGCCACGGCGGTGTGACCGTGCTGGAGGAGATGCCGGGTGGCGAGCCCGGCACCCTCGACGTCGTCCGTGACCACGGCGAACTTCCGTACGGAAGCGGACCGTTCGTGCATCAGCACGACCCGGGTGTCCGTGGCGTCCAGCTCCGCGGCGATCCGGTCGCCGAGCCCCAGACTGACCAGGATCAACGCCGACACCCGCATCCCCAAAAAGGAGTGAAGGTAACGGAGTTCGCGCTCCTCCTGGTAATCGGAGTTGCCGACGAGCACCATTTTTCCCCGGTCGGCGGCGGCGCGTTCCAACGCATGGGTGATTTCCCCGAAATACGGCTGACGGGCGTCCGGAACGATCAGCCCCAGCAGGTCGGTTCGGCGACTGGCCATGGCCTGGGCCACCCGGTCGGGCCGGTATCCGAGCACCTTGACGGCTTCGAGAACACGTCGGCGTTTCTCCTCGGAGACGGGCCGGGGGCCATTGTTGACGACGTAACTGACGACCGCGCTGGAAGTTCCCGCGAGCCTGGCGACGTCGTCCCGTGTCACCTTTGTCACTGGGTGAGTCTACGGGCGTCAAATAGCTTGCTGGAAATGACCGTTGGCTTTCGGCCAGGCAGCCGAAACGGGTTCGCGGGCGGCCCGTGCCGGGCATCTTGAGGACAGGGCGGACCGGACGGGACGGCAGCGGCGCCGACCCGTGGGGTCGCGTACCGGCCAGGGGTCGTCGCCGGGCCGGGGAGGGTAAGGCCGACGTGCGGCTTCTCCCCCGGCATCAGGGCCCCTAGCATTCACCTGCCCCACGGCGGTCGCGCACATACCGCCGGGAGAACTTCCCCGGCCCGTGCCGGACAGCGCGCGGGGCCGGAGCGGAGGGGGACACGGCCATGGGGACATCCTTGCGCACCCGTTTACGAAGGCTGCCGGAGGTGTTCCCCGGGATCGTGCTCGGCGCGGCGGGCCTGCTGGTCGTCGGAGTGCTGGCCGGTCTGGCGGTGGACGTCTCGGCACTCGTGCGTTCCGACGGCTACGCGCTCGGGGCGGCTCTGCTGCTCGCGGTCGGCCTGTACGGGAGCACGTACTCGATCGATCTCAGGGCGCTGCGGGCCGATCTGCCAGGTGTGGTGGCCGCGGTCACCCTGGGCGTGGTCCTGAAGGCCGGGCTGATCGCCGGCACGATGGTGCTGGTGTTCCGGCGGCCGGAGTATCTGGTGCTCGGTATCGCGGTCGCCCAGATCGACCCGCTGTCGGTCGCCGCACTGACCGGCAAGGGGCGGATGTCACCGCGCGCCCGGTCGCTCCTGACGGCGTGGGCGTCGTTCGACGACCCGATGACGGTCCTGCTGACGATCTACCTGGCGGGGTACGCCTATACGGCGGCCGGGCACGAGGGCGCCCCCGGGATCAGCCGGGGCGCGGGCGGGGACTACGCGACCGGGCTCCTCTTCAACGCCGCACTCCTGGCCGCCGTGGTGCTGTCGTGGTGGGCCGGACGGCGCGCGGTGTCACGGTTGCCGGACGTTTCGGCCGTCCGGCGCACGAAGGCCGGCGGGGCGGTGCTGCTCGTCGGGACGATGCTGGTGCTCGCGGCGCTGAACCAGCTGATGCTCGGGGTCGCGCTGGCCGGTCTCGTACTGCGTGCGGCGGTGCTCGACAAGGCGGTCGGCCGGGCGGTGGGCGGCGCGTTCCTCGCCGCGTTCCTGACGCTGGGGCTGCTGCTCGCGCACGGGGTGGCGCTGTGGCCGGGGTTCGTGCTCGGGGTGGCGGCGTTCGCCGCGCAGGCGGTGGTGGCGCTGGGTGTACTGCCCTTGTTCGTAAGGGGGTTGGAGCGCGGCGACCGGATCGCGCTCGGCCTCGGCCAGCAGAACGGCATCACGGCCGTACTGATCGCCCTGACCCTGGAGCGGGACTTCCCCGGCACCGCGGCGACCGTCGGCCCGGCCGTCATCACCGTCAACCTGCTGCACGGCACCTCGCAGGCGCTCCTGGCACGTCCGCCCAGCCGATGGCGGGCACGCGGACGCCGGGAACTCTCCACCGATGCCGAACGTCACTCTCCGTACGACCGGCAGACGGAGGACGAACAGCCTGTCGCCTGACCGGATCACGGAGATCCGGAGTACGGATCACGGAGATCCGGCGGGCCGGAGAATGTGGGACGGGCGGCTACCGCGGGGAATGCAAGACGTACGAGACCCAGCAGGCGTGTGAAGTGCCGGCACCGGACGGGGGAGACGCTGATGAGGCAGGCGAGGAGATCAGGTGTGCGAGGGGTGCCCTGCGACGGCACCCGGCCACTGACCCGGAGCAGCAAGAACAGCAGCAGGAGCAGGAGCACCTCTCCCCCGGGGCGCCGACCGCGCGCACGGCACGCCCGGCACGCGGTCGCCGGGGCAGCTCTCCTGCTGCTGGCCGCCGGTGCCGCGCCGGCCTTCGGCGCTTCCGCCGGGGGCGCCGACTCCCCTGAGCGGGATGCCCGGTTGGTGTACTGCCTCGACCCCGTCCACCGCACCGACCTGCTCACGGCGGCCGTCCGGCTGGGACTGCTGAAGGCCGACGCGGAGGTGTCGCCGGAGCGGTGGGCCAAGGACCACGACGACGACTTCGGGCGGGCCTGCGCCGCGCTCATGGCCGCCGAGTCGGACTCCCCGGCGGCGGCCGCACAGTCCGGGGGCGCGGACGGGGACGGCTGGTTGATGACCCTGGTGAAGCAGCTGCCCCTGCTGCTGGCGGGCGCGCTGCTCACCCTGGGCGGCCAGTCCTACGAGCGTGTGTCGTCCCAACGGCGTTCGCTGCGCCAGGAGTTGGGGACGGCGGAGAGCGCGTATCGGGCGGCCGTACGGGAGTACACCACCGAGCACGCCCGGGAGACCCCGGCGGACCACCCGCCGGTGCGTGCCGCACGGGACGCGCTGTTCGTCGCCCTCTCCCGGGTGCCCGGTCCCGCCGCCCGGCGTGCGGCGGCCGAGGAGCTCGCGGACGGGCTGCCGCTGGCCGAGCCGCTGCCACGGACCGGCGCCTATCTGTTCGACAGGGAGACCCGCGTCCGGGACGCGGCCGAGGAACACGCCTCCGCGCAACGCTGTCTGCGTTCTCTCTCCGAACTCAACCGGGGTTCCCTGTACTGGGGTTGGCGCACGTTACGAAGCCGCTCCGCCCGCACCGGAACAGCGGGGGGCGCCGAATGATCGGGCCGCTCGACGAGACGGAGAACGCCAACCCCTTCGGTGTGTACGTGCCGGAGAGCCGGGACCGGCTGCCGGCGACGCATGTCAGGCCGAAGGCCGACCATCCGCTGGTGCCGTGGAAGGAGCAGAGCCATGTCCACCAGTGGGTGGACGTCGACCACGCCGGGCAGCAACTGGTGCGGTTCGAGGAGTGTTTCCAGGAGGAGTTGCCCGGACTGCTCGTGGAGGAGGAGGGCCGAGGACATCTGGTCGTGGTGACCGGACCGGTGGGCATGGGCAAGACCACCCTCATCCACCGGTGCGTGCACTGGGCGCACGAGTACGTCCAGGGTCTCGCACGTCCCGTCGTGGCGATGGCCGGCGGCTACCAGAACCTCGGCGACAAGGTCAGCTGGGACCCCAAGGGCCACTTCGCCGAGACCCCGCTGATCAACACCTTCATCCGCGACAGGATCGTCAGGAAGCTGGAGAAGGAGTTCCCCGGGGAGCCGCTCGACCCCGTGCTCACGGGGGACGACGTGCAGAAGGCGTTCAGCGGCATCAGCAAACTGCTCGCCCGGCAGGAGAGCCTGCTGTTCGCCATCGTGCCGCACATCGACTGGCGGGACGCCGGGGGCGAGGTGCGGACCAACTTCCTCAAGACGTGGCTGAGCCACGCGGAGAGCCGGATCGTACTGTTCGTCGAGATCAGTCACCAGAACCGCGAGACGGCGGGCGAGGTGATCGCGGGACTGCCCTCGAACATGCCGGTCACCCATCTCTCGCTCGGATCGCTCGCCACGGAGGACACCGTGAAGTTCACCGAGACAGCTCGCGGCGGCCATCCCGACCCCGAGAGCACACCGCCCTCGCTGCCCGCCATTCCGACTCAGGGCCAGGGCTCGGGCTCGGGACAGGCCCAGGTCCAGGTCCAGGATCCGTGGAGTCTCGCCGACGTCAGGCATCTGCGCCGGGAGTGTTTCGCCATCGCCAAAGAGCAGAGAGAAAGGGGTGAAGCGGTGCATGTGACCGCCGCCCATCTCACCCCGCCCACCATCGATCCGTCCGCCATGGGCCGCGCTCCCCGCAGACCCGCCTAGCCGCAGGACTCCCGTCCGGCCCGTTCCG
Source organism: Streptomyces sp. NBC_01451 (assembly GCF_036227485.1). Taxonomy (NCBI): domain Bacteria; kingdom Bacillati; phylum Actinomycetota; class Actinomycetes; order Kitasatosporales; family Streptomycetaceae; genus Streptomyces; species Streptomyces sp. NBC_01451. The sequence goes on along the minus strand of NZ_CP109479.1, from coordinate 6,825,308 downwards.
CCCGTACACAGAAACCCGTACACAGGAACCCCTACGCAGGAACCCGTAGACAGAAACGAACTGCCCGACAGATGTACCCGCTCGCCGCTCCCAAGGCCGACACCGGACAGACGAGGAGTGCCATCGTGACACCGACCAGTGGACACACCTGGCACCAGAACCCCTTCCCGCTGAGCCCTGTCGTGCGCCTCGGACCCTCGTCCGACCTGGGGGACGCGCGGGTCCGGGCCGCCGACTCGGGCAACGCCCACATCGACACCCCGCTGATCGAGGACGTCGAAGGGCTCGTCGACGACTACTTCGCGCCGCCCGCCGCCGGTGGCCGGCGCGGCCGGGCGATCGCCCTGGTGGGCGAGTTCGGCCTCGGCAAGAGCCATGCCCTGCGCCGGACCTACCAGACCATCCGGGCACGGCACGCCGAGACGGCGACGTGGATAGTGGACGAACCGGCGCAGGACATGGGGCGGCTCTACCGCGACCGGCTGCGCGGACCCGGCGACACCGAGCAGGGCAGGCAGGCCTTCGAGGAGCTGGTGCGGGACTACTACGCCTATGTGACGGCCTCCCGGGTCGGCGCGGCCGACGACGATCCGCGCCGCGGCACCCTCCGGGAGATCGCGACCGGGCTGCGCGACCGGGTCCTCGACCCGGACAAGGTCGTGTCGGCGCTGCGTTACGACCCCGAGGTGATCCACGCCGATCTGCGCGGCACCCTGGGCGAGGTCACCGAGCACCGCAGGTTCTCCACCGCGCTCGCGCTGCTGCTGGAGCCGCCGTTCAACCGGATGGTGTGGAACTGGCTGAACGGCGCCGAGCCCGCCGAGCCGCTGCGCGAGCGCGGCATCACCGAGGCGATCGGCCCGTCCGACGGGCGCCCGGACCTCGCGGCCGGCATCGACCGCGTCTTCGACGCGCTGACCGTGCAGGGCTTCCTGCACGGCCGGGTCGGACAGCCGTACGTCCTGCTCCTCGACTCGCTGGAGAAGGTGCTCGACTGGCCGGACGGCAGCCGGCGCACGTTCATGGACGCCTTCGAACGCCTGATCAACATCTATACGAGCCACGGCGGTCTGCTGGTGTTCTGCTCCTCGCCCGACGGGCTGCGGGCGCTGCGCCAGAGCGTGCACGAGCGGGTGGTGCAGCTGTGGCCGACGGGGCTCGACCAGGACCGCACCGGGCAGCTGGTGGCCCGCTATCTGGCCTCGGGCGAGGAGGCGAACGAGGCGGATGGGGTGGATGGGTTGGATGGGGCAGCCGAAACAAGTGATGTGGGTGATACGGGCGAGGCCGGCGGGGCCCCGGTCGACGGCGAAGGGCCGTCCGAGCCCGCCGCCGCACCGCCGCCCACCGGCCCCTTCGACGACGAAGCGCTGCGGCTGCTCCACGAGTTGACGGAGGGGGTGCCCCGCGAGGTGCTCAAGACGTGCCGTGAGGCCTGGCAGCTCAGCGAGGACGGCGCGGGCCTGGTGCGCCGCGTGCCGGCCGTGACGGTCCTCAAGGCGGTACGGGCGCTGCACGAACGGGTGTCGTACCAGCGGGTGCTGGGCGATGTGCACGACGCCCTCGACCTGGGCCAGTGGCGGATCGCCTCCCACGACCCGGTGCCGGCGCGGCTCACGCGCTCGGCGGACGGCCGGGAGGAGGTCCTGTACTGGCTGTCGCCGGCACCGAACGCCTACATCGCGGTGGTCTACGCCCGCTCCCTGCTCCTCGCCGACGACGTCGAACGGATCGTCACCCAGGTGAACGGGCTGCGCAGCGCGGTGCGCCCGGGACGGTTCGAGGCACTGCTGGTGGTCAACGGACTGGTGTCGCACGCGATGCAGGACCGGCTGGGGCGGTCGATCGGCTCCCGCCCGCTGGTGTACCGGCAGGGCGTGTTCCCGAAGAGCGTGCACGAGGCACTGCTGCAACTGGAGCGGCGGCTCGTGGAGGAGGGCCGGGAGGAGGACCTCGCCGAGCTGGGCGAGCGGATGCGCCGGAACCTGGAGCAGCAGACGGCCCACCTCGACGAGATGCGCCGCAACCTGGCCGCGATGACGCTGGAGGTGCGTCCGGGCGCGACAGGGGTGCCCGTACTGCCGGCGCAGTCCGGTCACGCGGCCTCCGCCCCGGAGCCGGCCGAGGAGTTGCCGGGCCCGGTGCGGCGCCGGTTCCGGGACGCGCTGGCGATGCTGGAGTCGGTGACCAGGCGGGTGGCGGGCCGGAGCGTGAACCGGCGGACGTCGGCGACCTCGGCGGACCTGAGCGTGCTGGGCTGCGCGACGCTGGTGAGGGCGCTCACGGAGGACTTCCGGGGCGCTGTGGCGAGCTGGGTACGGGCCGCCGCGCCAGGTACGCCGACCGAGGTCCAGCTGGGTGAACTGCGCCGGATCTGCCGGGAGTACGAGAGCGCGGTCGAGGTGCTGCCGGTGCATCTGCTGGGCAACGCGGAACACCAGCACCCCTTGACCCCGGCCCGCACGGTGGAGGTCCTCGCGGAGGAGGTCTGGGGCACCCTGAGCACCCCGGCGGTGCCCTAGGGAAACCGCTCGACTCCCCTTTGCAGCAAGGGTGTTCAGCGCGGCGGCGGTACGGTCACGCCACCCGTGGTCCGGGCGAGGCCCGCGAGCCGCCGTTCGGCGTTGCCCACCTGCCGCTGGTCGAGGGTGACGCCGAGCAGGAAGGCGCGGGGCGAGGTCCAGTGGACGTACACGGCCCCCTCCTGGACGTCGAGGACGAGCCGCTCGACGGAGGCGCCGCTGCCGGGGGGCGGGGCGATCAGGTCGAGCGCGTCCTTGAGGCGGATCAGATGGCCGCGCAGGCTGCGCGAGAGGTCACGGTAGGCGGTCCGCCGGGTGCGCACGCTGACGTCCATGAAGCGCGGGCCGAGTTCCTGGCTGTCGAAGACGTCACCGACACAGACCAGGGTCCAGTCCCGGTAGTAGCCCGCGTACTGGAGGTCCGTGGTGTTCACATGGGTGCGCCACAGATCGCGCAGCCGCTGCTCGTACACGGCGTCCGGGGCGGCGGCCGTCCCGAAGTCGACGTGCGGGCCGGCGGATGCCTCCCCGCTCCGGAGATGAGGCTTCGACCGCGGGTCGCCGCCGAGCAACTCGTCGGGCAGGCCGTGCACTTCGGTGCGGATACGGCTGACGAGCCGGTTCATCGCCTCGTCCATGGCGGGCACGCCGTCGGGTACGTCCGTCACCGCCGCCAGGAACTCGTCGGGGCGGGCCCGGCCGCCCCACAGGCCGGCGCGCGTGCCCGCGAGGACCGTGCGCATCAGCTCGCCGGTCTTCAGCGGGCGCAGGACGGCGCCGAGGTCCTGGGTGCACAGCAGCAGCCTGGAGCCGGGCAGCGATTCGTTGTGCGCGTCGTCGCCGAACTCGGTGACCAGGCTGGAGAGGGGGGCGCGGTCCGCTCTGAGGACGGCGAAGTCGAGGATGCCGTTGCTGTAGTGGGCCAGGGAGCGGATCGCGGGCGTCCGTGCGAGGGTCTCCTCGCACAGCGCGGTTATCAGGCCGTGGCGCTTGGGAGTCCAGTGGGACTCCTTCAGCGTGGTGCTCCGGTGCGGTACGGGGGCTGCCACGGGTGCTCGCCTTTCACTGGTCGGTGCCTCGCTGGTCGGTGCCTCGCCGATCCGTGACGTGCTGGTCGGTGTCCTGCTGTTCCGTGACGTGGTGCGGCTGCCGCACGGGCGCGTTCACATGCCCGGCAGTTCGAGGTCGATGTCGTAGCCCGAGGGCGGGACGGGGCGGGTGGGGTCGGCGCCGGTGAGGCGGTCCAGGTGGGCGCCGACCCGGCGACCGCCGAGGCGGTGGGCGATGCCCAGGTCGCCGAGGCGGGCCAGTGCGGTACGGGCGAGTTCGACGGCCTCCTCGTCGCGGCCCGCCGAAGCGAGCGTGGCGGCGAGGGAGTTCTCCGCGATGGCGACCCAGGGGTGGGCCCGGCCCAGCTTGTGGGTGAGGAGGTTGAGCGTGCCCCGGCCGACCTCCTCGGCCAGCCGCAGTTCGCCGGTGGCCCGCAGATACACGCCGTGCCGCACCTGGGCGACACCGCTGTAGGGGTGCCCCGGCCCGAACCAGCGGGCGAGGGCGTCCACACACTGCCGGGCCTGCTGCTCGGCCTCGTCGGCCTTGCCGAGGGCGTGCAGGTCGGCGGCGTAGCTGAACCGGCAGCGCACGGTGTCGTAGCGGTGGGGGCCGAACCGGTCGACGTACAGGCCGAGGGCGCGCAGGTCGCGTTCGTGGGCGAGTTCGTAGCTGTAGAGGGGGTCCTTGAGGGCGGGGAAGCCGTCGGCGAGCCGGCGTTCGCTGACCGCGAGGCCGACCTCGGTGCGCAGCCGGACGAGGTCCCAGGTGTCGCCCAGCCGGCGCAGCTTCTGGCGCAGCAGATCGCGGGCCTCGCCGTCGCGTCCGGCGGAGCGGTACAGGTAGGCGAGCAGTCCGGCGGTGTCCCAGGCCACCGGGTCGTCCTTGCCGCCGATGGCCTGCCGGTAGCGGAACCGCTCCTGGAGCGTGGCCAGGGCGGGCGCGACCCGGCCGGTCAGGGCCTCGATGAGGGCGAGGTTGTGCTCCACCTGGACGGTGGCCGGATGCTTCCAGCCGAGCAGCAGCGTGAGCCCCTCCACTACGGGCCGCTGTTGCAGCAGGGCGTCGTCGAAGCGGCCCACCGCGCGCAGGGTGGCGGCGTAGGAGTCGGCGGAGAGCAGGGTGCGCGGGTGGGTGATGCCGAGGAGCCTGCGGTGACCGCGCAGGGCGTCCTGGGCGATCCGGCGGGAGAGGTCGTAGTCGCCGCGCAGCCGGTGGGCGCGGGCGACGAAGTTGAGCAGGCGCAGGTACTCGGGCGACTGTTCGTCGCCGTCGTCGCCGTCGGTTCCGTCGGCGGCCCGCCACTCCTCCCGGGCCCGCGCGGCGATGTCGAGGAGGCGGTCGAGGTCGGCGGCCTCGGCACGCTGGCTGAGCGCGTTGAGATGGCGCAGCAGCGAGCGGCGCACCCGTGGCCGGGGGTCCTCCCACAGGCGCAGCGAGAACACCTCGCGGGCCCAGTCGGCGGGCAGGTCGGGGCCTTGCGGGGCGTGTTCGGACAGGACGCTGCGCAGTACGGACTCGATGTGCGCGCGTTCGGCGGGGTCCATGCCGGCGCGGATCAGGTCGCGCAGCCCGTGGTGCTGGACGAGCGGCTGCCGGGTGCGGTCGAAGTCGACGTCCAGCAGGCCCACCTGGGCCAGCGCCCACAGGGCGACGCTCACCATGTGCTCGTCGGGCAGCAGGACCTCGGTGCCGGCGGGTGCGGGCGCCGACGACTCGTCGTCACGGGCGAGTTCGGACAGGATGCGGCGCGAGCGCAGCAGCTCCAGGCCCATGCCACGCCCGGTGAGCAGGGAGGCGGCGCCCAGCAGCCAGCCCACGGCGTCGTGTTCGGGGCTCTCGGCACGCCAGGCGACGGCGCCGGGGGTGGACTGTACGACACGCCTGGCGACCTGCACCATCACGGCCACGGGGGACACGGCGTCGGTGGTGCGCAGCAGTTCGGTCTTGCAGGCGCGGTACTCGGCGAGAAGGTCACCGACGGCGGCGCGGACCGCCGCGTCCTGGTTCATGTGGTCGTCGCGGCGGTGCGCGGCGGTCCGCTCGGCGAGGCAGCGGGCGGCGAGGTGGAGGGCCTGCGGGACGGAGTCGACGACGCTGGCGATCTGCCGGGCCTGCCGCTCGCTGATCTCGGGCACCTTCTCGGCGAGCAGCGCGCGGCTCTCCTCTGCGTCCATCGGGGCGATGGCGAGGGGCCGCAGCCGCGGCGGCCGTGCGTCCCCGGCGGGGTCGCTGCCGGCCGGTGCGGCCCGGCTGGTGATGAGGACGTGTCCGCGTTCGTGCGGTACGGGCAGCAGGTCGTGCAGTTCGGCGGGGTCGGTGACACCGTCGTAGACGATGAGCCAGCTCTCGGCCTCGGCGTCGGTGCGGGAGAGCCGGGACAGCAGCCGGGAGAGGCCGCCCTCGCCGGTGCCGACCCGGTCCTCGGGTCCGCCGAGGCGCCCGGCGAGCCGGCCGAGGCCGCGTTCGGCGCGGGTGCGTTCCCAGGAGCGCACCCACCACACGACGTCGTACGAGGCTCCGACGCGGTGGCACAGTTCGTGCGCGGTGTCGCTCTTGCCCCAGCCGCTGGGGCCGTGCAGCACCAGGCAGGCGCCGTCGCGGGCGGCGGCGCGCAGCTCCTCGTGGAGCGTGCCGAGCAGTCCGGCGCGGTCCACGAAGGCGCTGTCGCGCGTCCCCACGTTGGTGGTCTCCGGCAGCCTCGGGAACCCGGCCCCGACGCCGCTGCCGCCGGGTTCGGGCGCGCCGAGGCCCAGGCCGGTGTACAGCAGCCGCAGCGCCTGGTCCTCGGTGGTGTCGCGCAGGTCGATCCGCTCGTGGTGGGCGGCCTCGGTGTGCGGGAACGCCTCGTCGACGAGCAGGATGCGGACGTCGGTGTGGGAGAGGGCGCCGATCTGTTCGAGCAGCGTGTCGTCGGCGTCGTCGGGCGACAGGAAGAGCAACGCGCCACCGGGGTCGGGGCGTTCACCGGCGTAGGTGTCGGCGCGGCGCAGTTCCGTGCGCACTCCCTTGACGGCGAGCCGGTCGCGCAGCCACGCCGCCCACAGGGCGTGCCGGGCCGAGTGGACGACGGTGACGTCGGTGAGGCGGGCGGCGCGGCGGGCGCGCAGCCAGTCGGCGAGCTGTTCGTAGTAGGGGCGCAGTCCGCTGATCGTGCCGGCGTCCTCCGCCTCGACGGCGAGGCTGAGGCTGTCCTGGTAGAGGGGGTTGTACGGGATTTCGAGGAAGCGGACGTCGGTCCTGCCGAGCGCGGCGGCGACGGGGGCGAACTTCCGGCGCACCCGTTCGCGGGCGTCGCGCAGCCGGTCGTGCACGCCGATGTCGCTCTTGAGTCCGAGGGTGAGCAGCCGCACGGGCCGGTCTCCCCGGCGGACGATCAGGTCCTCGGCGAGCGCGGCGGCCCCGTCGATGGACCAGGCGGTCATCGCGAAACAGACGACGAGCGTGTCGGCGTACGCGGTGGAGCGCACCGGTTCCGTCTCCTCGGAGGAGTCCGGCACGGGGGCCTCGACGAGGAGATGGTCGTACGCGGCGGCGACGGGGTCCTCGGCGAGCGCGGCGAGGGCGGCGCCGCCGGGGGCGGACGCGGTGTGCACGCGGCCGGGTTCGGGGCGGGGCGGGAGTGTGCTCGCGCCGGGTTCGCCGGAGCGGCCGTCGACGAGGAGGACGCTGCGGTTGGTGTCGGCGAGGATGTCGGCGACGTTGCGCAGGGTCGTACTCAGGCCGAGGTTCTCGGAGGTGGCGAGGAAGACCGCGAACGGCCCTGGCCGGTCAGGGGTGTTGGCGTCTGGCATGGCTTCTCCGCTCGGCACGTCTCCGCTCGGCGCGGCAGTGAACAAGGGGGACAAAAAGGGCGATCGGGGAGCGCCAGTATAGGGCGCCGTGTATCCGGCGCCCGGCGTCCGGACCGCTCCCGCGTGCCCCGTGTCTCATAAGCTCTCGCTGTGCCCGGTGACGAAGGGATTGCCCTCGGCGCAGCTGTCGTACACCTGGCGCAGCAGCGCGCCGAGCACCGAGTCGGGCAGGGCCCCGATGTCCTCGGGCGACAGGGCGACGAGGTCGAGAACGACCGACTCGACCTCGGGGTCCGGGCCTTCGCCCGTTCCCGCTCCCGTACCCGCCCCGGTGGGGACGGTGCCGTCGGCGACTGCCATGCAGGTCACTCCATGGGGTGTCGGAGGATCTGGTCCGGAGGATCCGGTTCGTGGGATCCGGTTGAGGGATTTCAGGAGGACTGTCCAGCCTAGCGCCGCCAACTGCCCTTACGGCAGAAGCCGGAGACCCTGAGCGTCGCTCAACTTCCGCGCAGTCGACCTTCGTTGGCTCATTCATGATGTTGACGCTGAAGTCGGGCCGCCCGAATACTGGTCGCACGTCGAACAGAGTGCGCCGTCGGCGACACCCGGAAACGGGCGGCCGGCCAGGCACCTTGCGGGCCCTGGGTCCGCGACGTACGCCTTCGGGGGGAAGCGGATGAGTCGACCGCCACCGGTCCGCGCCGAGCCGCCCTGGCCGACGGCCGCCGACGTGGCGGCGCGCCGGGTGGCGGGCTGGCAGCCGTATCCGTTCGACTCCTTCGTCCTCAAGGTGCACAGCCGCTGCGACCTGGCCTGCGACTACTGCTACATGTACCGCTCGCACGACCAGAGTTGGCGCACCCAGCCCCGCACCATGCCCCCGGCGACGCTGGCCCGCACCGCCGGGCGGATCGCCGAGCACCTGTCCGCGCACGGGGTGAGAGAAGCGGGTGTGGTCCTGCACGGCGGCGAACCGCTGCTGATCGGCGACGAGGCGTTGACCCGGACGGTCCGCACCCTGCGCGGGACGGTCGGCCCCGGGGTACGACTGCACCTGAACCTGCAGACCAACGGCCTCCGCCTCACCGAGCAACGCCTCGACCTGCTGGGCGAGTTGGACGTGACGGTCGGGGTGAGCACCGACGGCGGCCGGGCCGCCCACGACCGGCACCGGCGGGGCGCCGACGGCCGCGGCAGCCACGCCCGGGTCGAGGCCTCCCTGCGCCGTCTGGCGAGCGAGCGTCACCGCCGCCTGTTCGGCGCGCTGCTCTGCACGATCGACCTGCGCAACGACCCGGTACGCACCTACGAGGCCCTGCTGAGCCACGGCCCCCCGGCCGTCGACTTCCTTCTTCCGCTCGGCAATTGGCAGACCCCGCCGCCCGGTCTCGACCCGAGCGGCCGGCGCACCCCGTACGCGGACTGGCTGTGGGCGGTCTTCGAGCGCTGGTACGGCGCCCGGACCAAGGAGACCTCGGTCCGGTTCCTCGACAACCTCCTCGCCCTGCTGCTCGGCGCCACCCCGCGCACCGAGGCACTCGGCCTGTCCCCGGTGCGGTACGCCGTGGTCGACACGGACGGCTCCCTCACCCAGGACGACACGCTGCGCACCGCGTACGACGGCGCCGCCCGCACCGGTCTCGACGTCCGCCGCCACTCCTTCGACACCCTGCTGGGCCACCCCGGCATCGCGGCCCGCCAGTGGGGCACCGCCGCCCTGTCCGCCACCTGCCGCGCCTGCCCCCTGCACCGGGTCTGCGGAGGCGGCCACTACGCGACCCGCTACGCCCACGGCACGGGCTTCGCCAACCCGAGCGTGTACTGCGCCGACCTGACCGAACTGATCAACCGGGTGCGGGGACGCCTCAACACGGACCTGGAGACCCGCGGGGCGCGGATGTCCGCGAGGCCGGCATGAACCCGACGCCGTACCGGATGCCGGGGGCGCTGTTCGACGCCGTCGCCGCGGGTGGCGGCGGGGCTGCGGCCCTGCGGATGCTGGGCCGCGCCGAGCACAGCAGGCGGCTGGCCTGCGCGTACGCCGTGACCGTGGCGGCCCGGGAGGCCGGGGGCGCTGTCGCCGAGGCGGCCGGGCACGCCTGGGAGCTGCTCGCCGACGTCACACGCACAGCCCCCGAGGCGGCGGCGGCCGTACTGACCCACCCCTCGGCCGGCCCCGTCCTGTTCGGCCTGCTGGCCCGGCTGCGCCACCCGGACGGTCAACTCCCGCCGCCCGTGCACCGGTTCACGGCGCTGGTCGTGTCGGCGGCGGCCCGCGCGGGACTGCCGGCCCGGGCCGGGCTGCCCCTCACCGGCCCCTGGGCCACCCTGCCCTCCCTGGGCCGCGCCCGCTTCCCCGGCGCCCGCCCCGGCGACGGCGCCGAGGTGCACATCGACGGGGCGGGCCGCTGCCGGATCACGGCGGCGGGCGAGACGGTCACGGTGCCCGGACTCCCTTACACCCGCGGCCCGTTGGGCGGCCCGGGGCACGGACCCGCCCGTGCCGACGGCTTCCACGGCACCACCGGCCGCTGGTACGGCGCGCATCAGCTCGCCACCCTCGGCGTCGGCGCCCCGCTGCTGCTGGACACCCTCGACCCGCCCTGCTTCCCCCACTCAGCACTCCACCCGGACGGCCTCTCCGCCGCCGAGGTACGCCGCTGGGCCGCGCCGGCCCGGGGCGCCTGCCGCCTCCTGCGCGCCGACCATCCCGGGACGTACGCCGAACTGGCCTCCGGACCACACCTGTTGGTGCCGCTGACCCGCCCCGGGCACGGCAACAGGAGCGGCAGCAGCGCGGAGACGTTCGGCTGCATGGCGCTGTCCCCGCCGACCTCGGCGACGGGCCTCGCGGTGACGCTCACGCACGAGACGCAGCACAACAAACTGGCGGCGCTGCTCCACCTCTTCGACCTGTTCGAACCGGGCGGCCCCGAACGCTTCTACGCCCCCTGGCGCCCCGACCCGCGCCCCCTCCCCGGCCTGTTCCACGGGGCGTACGCGCATCTCGGCGTCGCCCGCTTCTGGGAGCGCCGCCGGGAGACGGAACCCGACCCGGCGCTGCGCGCCACCGCGCACGCCCAGTTCGCCCGCTGGCGCCTGGCCGCCCACGAGGCGACCACCGTCGTCCTGTCCTCCGGCCGCCTCACCCCCCTCGGCCACCGCTTCGCCGCGCACATGCTGACCACCCTGGACGCCCTGTGCCGCCTGCCCGTGCCCGCCCCGGCCCTGCGCCAGGCCGAGTCGGAGGCCCGCGGCCACCGCGCGGACTGGCAGAACCGGAACGGAGACGTGGCCCGCAGGGTGTCGGCGTGAGGGTGCCGTGTCCGCGCCCGTGCCGGACTCCGCCATGTTCGGCCTGTCGGCAGTCGTTCTGTCCACCGGACGTGTTACGCGCCGGAAACCTTGACGATCTCCGTGCCGGGTGCCACGATTCCGGCGCCACGATGTTTACGTAAACATCGCCCCCCACGGTCCCCCGACCGGCATGCGAAAGGGCAAGTTGATGCGCAACGTCCTCGGCGGCACCCGCCCCTCCCCCCGACTGCGTGCCGCCTTCGTGGCGCTCGCGATCGCCGTGGCCGGCGGCACGGCCGCCGCCGTCGGTCCCGCCTCCGCCTCCACCCCCGCTTCCGCCCCGGCCGCCACCACTGCGTCCGCTCTCCCCAACGGCGCGCCGGGCAGGGACACCACCCAGTTCAAGGGCGTCAACTGGGCCGACCCGCGCGACAACTTCGCCGACGACCTGCTCCAGCTGTCCGGCCTGTCGACCTCCGACAACCACGCCCGGACCTACGCCAAGGCGAGCCGGATCATCTCGGCGTTCCGCGCCAACCTCGGTGCCAACACCGTGCGGCTGCCGATCAACCCGTACACGGTCAACGGCGCCTACTGGAAGTCGTACCGCGCGGTCATCGACGCGGCGTCCGACCAGGGCTTCAAGGTGATCGTCTCCTACTGGGAGGGCACCGGCGCCCAGAAGGACGGCTTCATCGACGACACGGCCACCTTCTGGCCCATGTGGGACCGGGTCGTGAAGACCTACAAGAACGACGAGCACGTCTACTTCGAGCCGATGAACGAGCCGCACGGCTACACCGACACCGAGTGGGCCGACATCGCGGCGAAGTGGCTCGCGAGGTACCGGTCCGTTCCGCGCGACCAGGTGTTCGTCAGCGGCGCCGGCTACAACGACCACGTGACGTCCGTCTGCGCGGACCCGCGCCTGAAGGGCACGTACCTGTCGCTGCACCACTACGGCTTCTGGAAGGAGTACGCGACCTACGACCAGTGGGTGGCCGACCTGAAGGTACGCATCGGCGACTGCGCGAACCGGACCGTCGCGGACGAGTTCGGAGCCTTCATGACCACGGGCTTCGACTACAACAAGAAGACCCCCGACAACAACTTCATCAACTACATGCAGGCCGTCACCGACACCTTCCGCGAGCTGAAGATGGGCTCCGTCTACTGGCCCGGCCTGCGCACCGACGACATGTACTCGATCCAGAAGCTGACCGGCACCACCGACCGCCCCTGGCTGGTCACCACCAACCAGTCCGGCGCCGACCGCCTCGCCTGGGGCTGGGGCCGCGGCAGGCCGGTCACGGGCTGAGCCACCGCCGACCGCGTAGGTTCGGGAACATGACGAACCTGCGCATCGGTGTGATGTACGACCGTGACTGGGCCCCGGAAGAGCTGCCCGGGTTCGCGCGACGGGCGGAGGCCCTCGGCGTGGACGACCTGTGGGTGGTCGAGGACCTCGGCTGGAACGGCGGTGTGTCCGCCGCCGCCGTGGCGCTGGGTGCGACGGAGCGGCTGCGGGTGGGCATCGGGATCACCCCGGCCCCGCTGCGCAGCCCGGCCCTGCTGGCGATGGAACTGGCCACGCTGGCCCGGGTGTTCCCGGGCCGGCTCGTCGCCGGGATCGGGCACGGGGTGCGGGAGTGGATGACGTCGGTCGGCGTCGCCCCCCGTTCACCGCTGGCCCTGCTGGAGGAGACGATCACCTCCGTACGCGCCCTGCTGCACGGCGAGCGGGTCACCCTGGAGGGGCGCGAAGTGCGCCTGGACGGCGTCAAATTGGTGCACCCGCCCGCCCAACCGCCGCCCGTGGTCGCGGGCGTGGTGCGAGCCCGCTCGCTGGAGCTGTCCGGCCGGGTCGCGGACGGCACCCTGATCGCCGAGGGCCACGGTCCCCGCGACCTGGAGAACACCCGGGAGCTGACCGCGAAGGGCGGCGCAGGTCCCGGACACACCCTGACGGTGCTGGCCTTCGCCTGCGTGGGCGACGACCCCGGCGAGGTGGCGCGGACCCTGCACCCGCACACCGAGGGCCACGGCGGCTGGCTGGGCCGCCCGCAGGAGGACGTCTTCACCGTGTCCGGCAGCGCCCAGGAGGCCGCCGGGGACATCGGCGCGCTGTCGGCGGCCGGCGCGGACACCGTCGTCCTGCGTTTCACCGGCGCCGAGCCGCTGCGCCAACTCGAAGCCGTGCTGGGAGCGTTGGGACGCTGAACGGCCGGTCGGGTCAGTGGGCGGCGAACTGGACACGGGTGGCCTGCACGACGTCCGGCCGGACCGCGATCCCGTCGAGGGTCAGCTGCTCCCCGTAGATGTCGCTGATCCGGATCGAGCCGCCGCATCCGCTGCCCTGCTCGGAGAGGAAGTAGTTGTACTCGGTGCGCGCCAGCCGGACCCACCCGCCGCCGGTACGGACTTCGAGGCGCGCCAGCGGATTGCGGTGGCCGATCACCTGGATGCCGCACCAGTACTGGCTGGACCCGGTCTTGTAGCGGATCGAGAGCGGCTCGGCCGTGGCCGGGCTCAGCAGGCTCCACGTGATCGGGATCCGGCCGGCCACGGGGTCGGCGATCTTGGCGAAGGCCGGGGCGCTCAGGTCTAGTTGGCCGGGCGCGCAGTCTCCCGGGCACTCGTTGGTGATCCGGACCGTGACGGAGGCCCCGCTCGCCGCGCGGACGAGGATGTACGCCCCGCACGCCATGGACGTCTCGTAGTCGGCGGTGTTCATCGCGGCGGTCATGACGTCGGAGCTCGGGCCGTACGAGCAGGCGTGGCCCTCGCCGTTCCCGGCGCCGTAGAAGGTGGCGACGCCCTGGTAGGTGGTCCCGGGCCGGATCCGGCCGGCCAGCGGTGCGTCGCCCGAGGCCGGACGGGCGGCGGCACCGCCACCGCTTGCGCCGCTCGTGGCCGTGGCCGTGGGGGTCGGCCTGGGCCTGGGCCTGGCAGCCGCCGCGGTCGGGGTGGCCGTCGGGGACGGGGACCGGGTGACCGGGGGCTTCTTCGGGGAGGACGTCGTCGGCTCCGGTGCCGTGGGCGGGACGATCACCCGGGCGCCGGCCGCGGAGGTGGCCGCCCCGTACCCGTCGTCGGCCTGGTGGTCGGGCCGTAGAGCCATGACCAGGGATATGACGAGCGCGACGGCCGCCGCGGTGGCACCGACGATGACGCCGCGCCGCCGAAGGGGAGAGCGGCGCGGGGAACGGCGCTGTGAGTGGGACGCCACGGCAGAGGTCCTTACCTGGTCCGGAAGTGCGTGTGCGCGATGCGAGGCTCCAGTCGAGGCAGCTTCCGGCCCATAGTCTCCACGGCGCCCGAAAAGGTTGCCGCGGTTTCGCGGATCCCGTGACCACCCTCACCTCGGGGCGACTTCGCCGGATCGGGCTCCGGCTCCGGTGCCCGCATTCCATGGCCGTCCCAACGGCTTTCCGTCCTCGCAGGTCACAGACGTACCGCCGTCCCGTCGTCCCGATCCGCAGCAGGAAGATCCGCCGCGGGACGGCCGCTGCCAGCATGGCCGGCGACCGGGGGCTCCCGGCCACTCACAAGAGGGGGAAACCAGATGGGACACAGGACGCTTCTGCGAGGTCTGACCCTCGCCGTGGCAGCGGTCCTGCCCCTGTACGGGCCCACGGCGGCACAGGCGGCAAAGGTGGCGCAGGCGGACGCACAGTCCGCGGTCGCCGCGGTCACAGCGGTCGCGGTCTGCGGGCACACGAGCGCGCAGCCCACCCTCCAGCGGGGATCGACGGGGGACCCGGCGGTCGTCGAGGCGCAGTGCGAGCTGAGCCTGGCGACGAAGCCGAGCGGATACACGCCGATCGCGGCGGACGGCTCGTTCGGGCCGGCGACGGAGACGCGGGTCAAGGAGTTCCAGCGCTGTGCCGGGCTGGGCGTGGACGGTGTGCTCGGCCCGCAGACCTGGGCGTCGCTGAACGCCTGGGCCGCCCAGCCGCACACCTGCGCGACCCGGGGCACGTCGAGCACGGCGCAGACGTCCCTGTGCGGCCACACCGACACGCGCCCGACGCTGAAACGGGGCGCCAAGGGCACCGAGGTCAAGGAGGTGCAGTGCCGGCTGAACCTGGCCATGGAGGCGTACCACTACCCGCCGCTGACGATCGACGGCGACTTCGGGGGCGGTACGGAGTCCCGGGTCGTCGAGTTCCAGCACTGCGCCAACCTCGGTGCCGACGGCACCGTGGGCCCGAACACCTGGGCGAAGCTGCTGGACTGGTCCGCCCGTGACACGTACTGCACGCCACCGCGCCCCGCCGGCTACCCGATCGACGGCCTGGACACGGCCAAGTACCAGCATCCCGGCGGCGCGCCGATCGACTGGAAGGCCGTGCGGGCCTCGGGTGTCGAGTTCGCGACGGTCAAGGCCACCCGGGGCACGAACGTCACCGACGAATACCTCACCGCCGACCTCCAGGGCGCCCGGGCGGCGGGGCTGGCCGTCGCGCCGTACCACTTCTACACGGGCACGGCTCCGGACACGGGTGGCGCGCAGGCCGACCGGTTCATCGCCGCCGTGCGGGCGACCGGCTACACCGGGCAGCGGGCGGGCGACCTGCCGCCGGTCTTCGACCTGGAACGCATGGACGACGGCAGCGGACGCTGCCCCACCTACGGCACGGTGGACGACGCGAAGGCCTGGCTCGACCGGGTGGAGGCGGCCTTCGGCCGTACGCCGGTCATCTACACCCAGAAGTCCGTCCTGGACGACTGCCTGGGTTCGACCACCGCCTTCGCCCGGTACCCGCTGCAACTCGCGGACTACCGCCAGTCGATCACCCAGCCGCCGCTGCCGAACGGCTCGACGACCTGGGCGATGTGGCAGTACACCGACGCCGCGCTCTTCCCCGGCATCCAGGCACCGGCCACCGCGGACGTGTTCAACGGCACCCAGGCCGACCTGGACCGGCTGGCCAACCGCTGATCCCCTCACTCCGATGGAGATCACCATGATCCGCAGCAAGGCGTTCGCCTCGGCCCTGTTCACCACGGCCGCGCTGCTGGGAGCGGGCGTCGCGCCCGCCGCCGCACAGTCCTCGGCCTCCGCCGTCACCTGCAACGGGGGCGCGAAGACCCTCACGTACCGCTACTCCGCGGCTGCCAGGGAGTACGGCACCTACACCACGTCCTCTCGGTGCGCCGACATCAACATGCGGCTCAGGACAGACGTGCCCGGGGTGTACCTGGACGCCTGTGTGGTGTTCGTCGACCACACCACCAAGTGCAACCACGACGACACGTACTCCACCCACGGCACCGAGTGGGCGACCGTCGCCACCGACGTCAAGGACGGCACCGACTTCGTCCTGCGCGTGCACGCCTACGACACCGACGCGCAGAACGTGACGTTCCAGATCTCCTTCTGACCACCCTGCCGACCACCTCAGACGTTCTGAAAGGACGACGATGACCTCCTCCTTCCGTCCCCTCGACCGCCGCACCATGCTGCGTGGCACGCTGGCCGCCGGCGCCGGCGTCGCGTTCGGCCAACTGCTGTTCGCGGGAGCCGCGCAGGCCTATTCGTGGTCGCGCACCCTGAACCAGGGCGACACGGGCGCCGATGTGACCGAGCTTCAGATCCGGGTCGCGGGCTGGGCCGCGGACAGCGCCGCCCAGAGCCGGGTCGGTGTCGACGGCGACTTCGGCCCCGGCACGGCGGCGGCCGTGAAGCGGTTCCAGGCGGCGTACGGTCTCACCGCCGACGCCAGCGTCGGGCCCAACACCCAGGCGAAGCTCAACGCGCTGGAGCAGTCGGACGGTTCCACGCTCCACTTCGACTGGAGCGAGTTCGTCGACCAGTCGAGCGGGAACTTCAACGGCGGCAAGCTGAGCGCGGCACAGGTGAAGGAGAACGCCCGCCGCTGCATGTACAAGCTGGAGGCGCTGCGCAAGAAGCTGGGCGACAAGCCGATCACGGTGAACTCCGGTTTCCGGAGCATCGCGCACAACGCCGACATCGGCGGAGCGAGCGACAGCATGCACCTGTACGGCACGGCGGCCGACCTCGACGTGCCCGGCGTGGCCACCAAGACCGTCTACCAGAAGGCGGAGACCTGCGGGTTCTCCGGGCTGGAGCGGTACACCGTCGACCACCAGCACGTCGACAGCAGGGCCGACCTGGGCCGCGACTGGTGGTGGGAGAGCGGCACGGTCTGACACCGCCCGGACGATCCGGAGCCCGGCGGCCCCGGGTACCGCCGCGGCGGTGTCCTGGGCCGCCGGGCTCCGGCTTCGCGGTACGCCCCGCGCGGGGCCGGCCGGGGCGGTCGGCCGGGCGGGTCGGCCTCCTTCCCATCTCGTCCCGCGGGGTGCGCCACGCATGTCGAGATGCCGCCCGGTGCGGGTTGTGGAACGGTGGGAGGGCCGAAAACGGACCCGGACCGGGGCAGAGTTCTCCCCGGGGCCGGCTCCGTCCAGGAGGTGGCGTCATGGCTGACCAGGGCGGCGGAGGGCATCCGAAGGAGCGGGCCGCGTCGGGCCGGGCCGCACGGGCGGACGCCCCGCGATCCGCTCACGCGGACTACCGGCCGTCGGCGAAGCGACCGGACCCGGTCGACGTCGTCGAGAAGCAGTCGGCAGCCAGGCTGCCGGAACTCGTGCCCATCCGCTACGGCCGGATGCTGGAGTCCCCCTTCCGCTTCTACCGCGCGCTCGCCGTCTTCGCCGAACGCTGCGCGGACCAGAACGAACGCGACCACCAAGCACTCACCGACGCCGTACACACCGGCCGGGTCCGTGCCCTGAACGCGTAACGCGCGCAGGGGGCGGACGACGACGTCGCGCCGCGAGGCACGGCACAGGCAGGGAGGACGACCATGAAGGACAACCTGTACCTGGCATACGACTATCCGCTCCTGGGAGCGTTCTGGACGATGATGTGGATCTTCCTGTGGATCATGTGGATCACCCTGCTGTTCCGCGTCATCGGTGATGTCTTCCGCGACGACTCGCTGAGCGGCTGGGGGAAGACGGGGTGGACCGTCTTCATGATCGTCCTGCCGTTCCTCGGCATCTTCGTGTACCTGATCGCCCGGGGCCGTGACATGGGCAAGCGGGAGCACCAGGCCGCCAGGGCACGGCAGGAGTCGCTGGACGCCTACCTTCAGGCACGCGTGGGCGGCAGCGGCCCCGCCGACGAGCTGACCAAGCTCTCGGAGCTCAAGAGCAGGGGTGTCCTCACCGAGACGGAGTTCCAGCACGCGAAGGAGAAGGTCCTGGCCTCCTGAACTCCTCAGCTCCTGACCCCCGCCGACGCGTCGGATCCGTCCGGTGAGGCAGCGCTTCGCCCCGCCGGACGGATCCGGCGGGGCGGGGCGGCCGTGCCCGAGCCGGCCGACGGCGTCACACCATCGGCCCCCGGGCCCGTCTCCCTAGGAAAGGACGCCGGCCCCCGTCGTTCCCGTCAGCTCCGTCGCCAGGTTCTTCGCCGTCGTCCGGAGGCCCGCCGTCAGGACCGGCTTCCAGTTGACCGTCGTCTTCAGCTTCTTGGAGTTCGCGGCGTTGTAGGCGGCCACGAGATCCGTCGCCGTCCCGTTGACGAGGTTGCCGGTCGCCGCGATCGAGCCGGTGCCGTCGCCGCTCAGCAGCTTCGCGGTCTTGCCGCCGGAGGGCACCTTCCAGGCGTTGTACTCGGCGACGACCTGCGCCTTGGCCCGGGAGTTGACCGAGTAGAGGGGCGCGTAGCCGTTGAGGGTCGTCGTGTCGAAGTAGTTGTTGTAGACGTGGATCTGGCCGATCCGGGCCAGCGGGGCGCGCTGGACGATGCCCTTCCACACGTTGTGGTGGATGGAGACCCGCAGCTTGCCGACGCTGTCGGTGTCGCTGCTGCCGATCAGCATGGTCTTGTCGTGGTTGGTGAACTGGTTGCGCTCGACGGTCACCAGATCGGAGCCGTTGGTGATGTCGAGGGCACCGTCGTGGATCTGGTACTCCCGGCCGTAGTACTTCGGGTTGGCGCTGTCGAGGTGCGGGGCGTCGGTGAACGTGTTGTGGTCGGCCCACACATGGGTCGCCCCGCGCAGGGTGACGGCGTCGTACGCGGAGTTCCAGTTGCCGGTGGAACCGTCGGTCGGGTCCCACTGCGGGAAGCAGTCCTCGGTGGCGCTGAAGGTCAGGTTCCGGATGATGACGTTGTCGACGCTCTTCACCTGGAGACTGCCGCCGGTGATCCCGGCCTTGGTGCCCGGCACGCCCACGATGGTGGTGTTGGCGGGCACCTTGAAGACGATGTTCTTCGCCTGCGCGTCCTTGGCGGCGGCCCGCGCCTTCTCCTGCGTACCCGAGGGCAGCTTCGAACGGCCGTACGTGGCAGGGTCGTACGCCTTCAGATAGGCGGCGAGCGAGTAACCCGTACCGGCCGCGTAGTCGGCGCAGGTCAGCTTCTTGCCCGCGTCGTTCGTGTTGGCGTCGATGGTGCCCTTGATCTTGATGATCTTCGCCGTCGAGTTGGTCGCGCTGCCCAGCGCCTTCACCAGCTGCGCGCGGGTGGAGACGGTGAAGACGTGCGCGGAGTCGGCCGCGGCGCCACCGGTCGTACCGGTGCCGGAGGCCGCCCAGCCGTCCTTGGCGGGCAGCACCTGGTGCGCCAGGTCGACGGCGCCCGCGTTCGCGTTCATGGCGAACACGGCGGCGCCGAGGCCCGCGGCGGCCACGGCCGCGGTGGAGACCAGAACGGTACGGCGCGTGCGGAGTGAGCGGCGATGCGAAGGGGAAGCCACGGATGAGTCCTTACGTGGTGGTGGAACGCGTGCGGTGTGTGAAGCTCCCGTGTGCGGGGCTCTCGACTCGTCAGTGGTCGCGGAACACCGAAAGGTTGCCTCCGGACGCGGGTGATTTCCGCGGCCCGTTCGACGGGCCCGGCCATCGGCGTCGGGGGTACCGGCGGCGGGACGGGCGGCTGAAGCCGCGATAAGCGCAACCTGTCAACAGGCCAAGCATTTCTCCTCAATATGCGATGTGTGCCGTCCAAATGGGACGTACGCCCTGGCACAGGCATTGAGGTGTCAACAATGTTGCTGATAGTTCTCTGCAATCGCGCGCGTGTCCTGGACGGTGCGCCGGCCTCCGAGTCGGCGCACCGTCCCCCACCCTTGCCTTCAGGGAGTTGTTCGTGAGCAGAGAAAGAACACGTCAGGTACGTAGTCGACGGACGTGGCGGGGCATAGCCGGCGTGGCAGCCGGGGTGGTCCTCGTGGGTGGCGGATTCGTCGCCGCCAACGCCGCGACGACCACCGGCGCCGCGAAGAAGGCCGCCGTCCACTACCCGGTCGACAAGAAGGCCAACGGTGTCGCGGCCGTGGTCAGCGCCGCCAACGCGTTCCTGAACACGCTGGACTCCGACCAGCAGGCGGAGACGGTCCTGGACTTCTCCCAGGCGAACGCGACCGCGTGGTCGAACCTGCCGTGCGGCTCGTCCTGCCGGCCGGGCATCCAGACCGGCTCGCTGAGCGACGAGCAGCTGGCCGCCCTGAAGAACGTGCTGAAGGTGGCCCTGGGGACCGGCAAGGACACCGGCTACGAGCACGTCCTTGAGACCCTCCTGGCCGACGACCAGCTGGCCGCGGCGGAGAGCTCCGGCTCCGGTCCCTCCGCACCGTCGGACAGCACCTCGTCCGACGCCTCGGCCTCCGCCGACCCCTCCGCCTCCGCCTCGGCGGACCCGAGCGCGACGGCGACCGACGCCCCGACGGGCACCCCGCCGTCCGGTGCCCCCGGCGGCGGCGCCGGTGGCGGGTACGGCAGCGACATCTACTTCCTGGCGTTCCTGGGCACCCCGTCGGCGGACGGCACCTGGCAGCTGCACTTCGGCGGCCACCACCTCGCCGTGAACATCACCTACAAGGACGGCAAGGTCTCCGGCGCCAGCCCGTTCTTCACCGGCGTCGAGCCCACCAGCTGGACCGCGGACGACGGCACCACGTACGAGCCGCTGGCGAAGTTCCGCGACGGCCTGCTCAAGCTGACCGGCAGCCTCACCACGGAGCAGCTGGCCACGGCCAAGCTGTCCGAGTCGTTCAGCGACGTGCTGCTCGGCCCGGGCGAGGACGGCCAGTTCCCGGAGACCAAGGAGGGCATCAAGGCGAGCTCCCTGTCGCCGAAGCAGAAGAAGCTGGTCCTGGAGGCGATCCACCCCTGGATCGCCGACGTGGACGACGCCACCGCCAAGCAGCTCACGAAGACGTACGCGCGTGAGCTCGACCAGACCTTCGTCTCCTACTCCGGCGGCACCGCCCTGGACACCCAGGGCGACTACGTCCGCATCGACGGCCCGAGCGTGTGGATCGAGTTCGTCTGCCAGAACGGCTTCGTCTACCAGGACAAGGTCCACTACCACACCGTGTACCGCGACCACACCCGCGACTACGGCAGCGAGTTCTCCTTCTCATGACCCGACCGCGAAACTGGCTGACCACCGCACTCCGCATGGTGGCCGGGATCGCGATCGCGGTACCGGCGGCGCTCCTCACCGGGGCGTCGCCGGCCGCCGCGCATCCGATGCCCCACTCCGTGGTGGAACTCGACGTGCACCAGAACTCGGTGACCGCCCGTCTGGAACTGCCGACCGACGACTTCTCCCGGGCCAGCGGGATCGATCTGAGCGACGCCACCGGGGCCACCCTGGCCCGGCGGGCCAAGGCCGTCCGGACCTACCTGGGCGAGCACATCCACCCGACCACCACCCAGGGCGCGGCCTGGCAGGTCAGCATCGGCGGCCTGAGTCTCAGCAGCACCGAGCAGACCTCCACCGGCCCCTACCGCGAACTGGTCGCCGAGGCCGTACTCACCCCGCCGGCCGGCACCGACGTACGCCGTTTCACCTTCGACTACGACGTCATCGTCCACCAGGTCGTCACGCACACCGTCCTGGTGACGGTGCGTCAGGACTGGGCCGCCGGGCAGGTCGACGGCGAGGGCACCACCCAGGTCGGCACCATCCGGACCGACACCCGGACCATGACCGTCCCGGCCCTCGGGGTCGACCTCGGCGAGGGCAGCGCCTGGCGCGGTTTCCTCGCCATGGTGAAGCTGGGGGGCGACCACATCCTCACCGGAACCGACCACCTGCTGTTCCTGCTCATCCTGCTCCTGCCCGCGCCGCTCGCGGTCGCCGGACGGCGCTGGGACGGTCTGGTCGGCGCCCGGTCAGCGCTCGGCCGGATCGGGCGGATCACGCTCGCCTTCACCGCCGGGCACTCCGTCGCGCTGGCCGCCACCGCGCTCGGCCGACTGGACATCCCCGGCTGGCCGGTCGAGGCGTTCATCGCCGCGAGCATCCTCGTCGGCGCGATCCACGCCGTCCGCCCGCTCTTCCCGGGCAAGGAGGCACTCGTGGCCGGGGTCTTCGGGCTCGGCCACGGCATGGCGTTCTCCTTCGTGCTGGCGGAGATGCACCTGTCCACCGGGCAGCTCGTGACCAGCCTCCTCGGCTTCAACCTCGGCATCGAGCTGGTCCAGCTCCTGCTGGTCTGTCTCGCGCTGCCCTCCCTGCTGGTCCTCGCGCGCCTGCGCGTCCAGCCCGCGCTGCGGCTGACCGGTGCCCTGCTCACCGCCACGGCGGCCCTCGGCTGGCTGGCCGACCGCCTCGGCCTGCCCAACCCCGTCGCCCGGACCGCCGACAGTGCCGGATCCCACACGACGCTGATGCTGGCCGCCCTCACGGTGACCGCGCTCGCCGCCACCGGCTGGACCCTGGCCACCCGCCGGCGCACCCGGCCGGAATCGCCGGAGCCCTCCGCGGGAACAGCGCCCGGACCACACGACCGGAACAGACCGCCGGAGACCGCCGGCTCGGCGGCGACGTAGAGCCGGGACCCGCGCGCCGAACCGGGTCGACTCCGACAGCGCGCCGGTGTCCGGCAGGCTCCTGCCGCCGGCCGTCCTCTTGCACGCTCCCCGCCACACCCCATAAGTTACCGACAGGTAGCTGGTCCAGCGGGCCACGCCGCCGCCGGAAGGGGTGTGGGCGGATGAGCCCGCTCAGGAGCGACAGCCGGGACCGGGTGACCCTCGGCACTGCTGCCCCGCCGCGTGAGCACGGGGCCCGCAGCAGCCGCTTCACCCCGTCAACCCAGCTCGAAGGAGCAGCCGCCATGCCCTCGCTCGACCGCCACGACAACGTCTTCGTCCTCGACCTCGGAGACGGCGAGAACCGTTTCCACCCCGACTGGCTCACCGCCGTCGGTGCCGCGCTCGACGAGGTGGAGAAGGCGGAGGGCCCCCGCGCCCTGGTCACCGCCGCCACCGGCAAGTTCTACTCCAACGGGCTCGACCTGGACTGGCTGTTCGCCCACTCCGACCAGTACCACGACTACGTCGTCTCGGTCCATGAACTGTTCGCCCGGATGCTGTCGCTGCCGGTCGTCACCGTGGCCGCGCTGCAAGGGCACACCTTCGCCGCCGGCGCGATGTTCTCCCTCGCCCACGACTTCCGCGTGATGCGCGCCGACCGCGGCTACTGGTGTCTGCCCGAAGCGGACATCGACATCCCCTTCACCCCCGGCATGGCCGCCCTCATCCAGTCCCGCCTGGCGCCGCGGACCGCTCACGAGGCCATGGTGACCGCCCACCGCTACGGCGGTTCCGACGCCGCGGCGGCCGGCATCGTCGACCGGTCGGTCTCCGAGGACGCCGTGCGCTCCACCGCCGTCGAGATCGCCCGCGCACAGGTGGCCAAGGCCGGCGACACGCTCGGCACCATCAAGGCCCGCATGTACGCCCCGGTCCTGGCCACCCTGCGCGACACCACCAGCCCCCTCGGCTGACCGCCACCGCACCGACCGCGCACCGGGCGGCGGGCGTGCCGCGACGGTGACCCGTTCCACCGAGACGCGAAGGCCCCGCCCGCCCGCTTGCGGCCTGCTCGGCGACGGCCGGCGCGGCCCGTGGGCGGGCTCCTCCGGCGGCGCGCCCGGGGCGTGACAGGATGGCCTTGTGTCTACCAACGTATTCTTCGACATCACCATCGACGGCGACTCTGCGGGCCGCATCGTCTTCAAGCTCTACGACGAGGTCGTCCCCAAGACGACGCAGAACTTCCGTGAGCTCGCCACCGGCCAGCACGGCTTCGGGTACGAGGGCTCCGGCTTCCACCGGGTCATCCCGGACTTCATGCTCCAGGGAGGCGACTTCACCCGTGGCGACGGCACGGGCGGCAAGAGCATCTACGGCGAGAAGTTCGCCGACGAGAACTTCAAGCTCAAGCACGACAAGCCGTTCCTGCTGTCCATGGCGAACGCCGGCCGGAACACCAACGGCTCGCAGTTCTTCATCACCACCGTTCTCACCCCTTGGCTCGACAACAAGCACGTCGTCTTCGGCGAGGTCGTCGAGGGCCAGGACCTGGTCACGCGGATCGAGTCCCTGGGCTCCCAGTCCGGTACCACCCGCGCGAAGATCGTCATCGCCGCCTCGGGCGTCGTGGGCGAGTAACACCCCTCCTGCCGAGGCCCTCCGGGCCGCCCGTGGCCGGCTGCCGCACCCTTGGGTCTGCGGCAGCCGGCCACGCGTTCTCCGGGGCACGGACGCTCCCGACGTGGTCCACGAGGTGGTCCACCAGCCGAATGATCCGGCCCGGTTCCCGGTGGTGGCCGGTCTCCGCGCGGACGCCTTCCGGTTCCTTGTCGACAGACTGCGCCTGGCGTGCCGACCCCTCCCGCTCGCCGCCTCCGTCGCGCGGCCGCACCTGCCGCGCGGCAGGTTCCCGGACCGGCCGCTGCGCCTTGCCGAGGACGTCCAGCAGGTAGCAGTTGTCCGTCCCGAGGCAACTCGGCCGCACCAGAACCCCGGCCGTGCGGCCATCCGGGCCTCCCCGAGAGCTCGCACAGGGAACTCGACTCCCGAGCCCTCCGTGGACGAAGCGCCCGCACCCCTCGATCATGCCGACTCGCTGAACCACTCCACGGCCAATGGGCCGACCCGGTCGCGGCCGAGCGGCCGAGCGGCCGGACTGTGAGATCCGTCCGTCCCGGTTCACCGGCACGGCGGTTACGGCGATCAACAGGAGAGAATGATATGTGAGGGGAATGTAAAGACAAGGGGGCAACTGTGGTAGCCGACGGGGTAGTTGGGGACAGCGGGAACGGGGCTCCGCTGCTGGGCCGCGCCGTCGAACTGGCCCGGTTCGACGCGCTGCTCGACCGTGCGGCGGACGACGCGCGCGGCACGGGACGGGGCGACGAGTTACGTGACAGCGGCCGTTCCCGGCTCGTCGACATCACCGGTGAGGCCGGCATCGGCAAGAGCCGCCTGCTCGGCGAGGTCTGCGCGCGGGCGCGCCGACGCGGAATGACGGTACTGCGCGGCAGAGCCACGGAGTACGAGCGGCAGGTGCCGTTCCAGCTGTTCACCGACGCGCTGGCCCACCTCGACCCGCACGCCCTGGACGGCTTCGAGGAGGCCGACGCGGTGGCGCCCCTGCTCCAGCGGAGCGGCGCGGTCGACCGTTTCGGCCTGCACCGGTCCACGGCCGTCCTGCTCGCCCGGCTCGCCGCCCCGTCCGGGCTGCTGCTGGCCCTCGACGACCTGCACTGGGCGGACCCGGCGTCGCTGGAACTGCTCGACCACCTCGTACGCCATCCCGTGCACGCCCCCGTCGTCCTGGCCGTGACACGCCGGGACCGCCAGAGTCCCGAGTCCCTCGCCGCCAGACTCACCCGCGAACTCGACACCGGCACGGTCGTCAGACTCGGTCTGAGACCACTGAGCGCACGCGACTGCGCCGAACTGGCCGGCCCCGGCCTGCCGCCCACCGAGACCGCCGCGCTGTACGCCGCGAGCGAGGGCAACCCCTTCTACTTCCTGACCCTCCTTCAGGCCCACCGCGGGCGTACGACGGCCGAGTCCTCGGCGCCGCCCGGACTCGGCACCCTGCTGCTGGACGAACTGACCGGGCTCGCCCCCTCCCGGCGCGGCATCGTCGACGCCGTGGCGGTACTGGGCGAGCACGCCACCCCGGCGATGGTGAGCAGGGTGACCGGCCGCTCCGGCGCCGCGTTCACCGCCGACGTCCACGCCCTCACCCGGCGCGACCTGCTGCGCTCCGCCCCGCAGGGCCTGCTGACCCTGCGGCATCCGGTCGTACGGACCCTCGTGCACGAAAGCACCCCCTTCTTGCGGCGCGTCGAGATGCACCGGCTCGCCGCGCAGGAACTGGCCCGCGCGGGTGCCTCCGCCACCGAGCGGGCCCACCATGTGGAACAGTCGCTGACCGCCTGGGACCCGGAAGCGGTGGCCGTGCTCGACGAGGCCGCCGCACGAACCGCCCGCACGGCCCCGGCGAGCAGCGCCCACTGGCTCGATGTGGCACTCCGCCACCTTCCGCACACTCCCGAACACACCGCCCGGCGGCGTGAGTTGGTCCTGCGGCGGGCCCGCGCCCTGGCCGCGTGCGGTGGTCTGCGCGAGAGCCGCGACCTGCTCCAGGAGCTGATCGCCACCCCGCGGCGGTCACCCGGCGGCCCGGCCATCGGCGAGAACGAGGACCGCCTCAGAGTGCGCGCGGTCGTCCTGTGCGCGCTGGTGGAGCGTCATCTGGGTCGCTGCACGGAGGCGGTCGCGCTGTTGCGCCGCGAGCTGGCCCGCGGCCCCGCCCCGGCCGACGTCGTCCGGCTCGGCCTGGAGCTGGGCTCGGCCGCGCCCCAGGACAGCGACACCTCGTACGCCGAGGTGCGCACCGAGGTCGAGGTGGCGCTCGTGGCGGCCCGGTCCATGGGGGACGAGGTCGGGGAGGCGGGCGTCCTCGCCGTCGCCGCCCTGGGAGAGGCGTACGAGGGCAACATGACCGCGGCCCACGGGTTCGCCCGGCAGGCCGCCGCCCTGGTCGACTCCCTGCCCGACAACGACCTCACCGCGCTGTGCGAACCGCTGGCCCGGCTCGGCTGGGCGGAGGCCTTCCTGGAGCACTACCCGGACGCGGAGCGGCACGCGGAGCGCGGCCTCGACATCGCCCGGCGCAGCGGCCAGCACTATGTCGTGCCCCATCTGCTGCTGTGCCTGTCCCATGTCCGGGTCCAGACCTGCCGGATCTCCTCGGCGCTGGAACTCGCCGACCAGGCCGAGGACATCGCCCGCGGGATCGGCAGCGACCAGTTGCTGGCGTTCGTACTGGCGAGCAAGGCCGCGGCACTCGTCGCCGCCTGCCCGCCGGGTGATCCGCGCCCTCTCGCCGTCGCGGAGGAGGCGGTGGCCGCGGCCGGCACCGGGGTCGACTGGTGGGCCTCCACGGCCTGGTGCATCTTCGGCTGGGCCGCGCTCATGGCCGGCGACCCGGTCCGGGCCCGGGACGCGATGCTCCAGGCGGGCGGCCCCGAACTGCAGCGGATCCAGCCCTCGATGCGGCCGCTCTACCTGGAGATCCTGGTCACGTCCGCACTGGTGACGGGCAAGGCCGAGGAGGCCCGCGGCTGGGCCGAGCGGGCGCGCAAGGAGGCGGAACAGCTGGGGCTGCCGATGTTGCGGGCGTCCGCGCTGCGCAGCACCGCCCATCTGCCGCTGGCGCAGGGGGACACGGCAGCGGCGGCGGACCTGTTCGCGGAGGCCGCGGCGGAGAGCGCCCGCTGCGGCGCGGTCTTCTGGGAGGCGTACTCCCTGCTGCTCGGCGCCCCGCTGGAAGCGGCGGCGGGCCATGGCCGGGGCGGCACGCGCGCCTGGCTCAGGGGGCGCCGGCTCGCCGAGGCGGGCGGCAGCGGAATGCTGGTCGGCCTCGCCGACGCCACCCGTCCGCCCGGCGGCGGCTCCGAGGCTCCGTACGGTTCCCCGGACCGCGCCGAACTCGCCCAGCGGCTGGCCACCCTGACCGCCCGGGAGCTGGAGATAGCCGAACTGGTGGCGCAGGGGCTCACCAGCCAGGCCATCGCGGACCGGCTCTACGTCAGCCGGCGTACCGTCGAGACGCATGTCTCCCGCACCTTCCGCAAGACCGGGGTCTCCTCACGTACCGCCCTGGCCACGCTGATGGCCCGCCGCCGCGCAGGGAGCCGTTTCGGGGACGCCCGCGCGGAGGACTGAGCCCGGTCCGGGTGCCTTCGGCGGTGACCGGTGAGCCTCAGAAAACCGGCCACCGCGGTCCGGACCGGGCCGGGCAGCCGCCTACTTGACGTCGACGAAGTCGCCGGTCGCCGTCGCGGCGCCGGTCGTGGCGGTGCCGGCGAAGACGAAGCGGTAGTCGCCGTCGACACCCGCCTTGGTGGTGGTGCTCAGGGCGCCGGTGCGGCTGGTCTTGACCGTCTTGAGGGTGGTGTAGGTGCTGCTGCCCTTCTTGCGGAACTGCAGCTTGACCGGCTGGGTCGCATATCCGTTGGTCTTGCCCGTGGACCAGTCGGCGCGCGTCAGCTTGCCGGTGACCGTGATGGTCTTGCCCTTCTTCACCGGCTCCGGGGTGGCGTTGACGGTCAGCTTGGCGGCACGCTTGATGTTGCCCCTGACGACGTCGTCGTCGATGCTGATGTTCAGGTAGAGGTCGAAGGCGCCCAGGAAGAGTTTCCAGGGCCCCGCGGTGCCGTTGCCGTCCTTGAAGTCGACCGCGGGGTCGATGGTGAAGACCGTCTTGCAGCTGTAGCTGTAGCCGCCCTCGACCGTCGTCTCCGTGCAGACGGGGTCGTCGTCCGTCCCCAGGGCGCCGGTGATGGTGTCCGTGCTCGAACTGTCGGTGCCCTGCCACAGGAACGCCTGGGTGAGGGCAAGGCCTTCCTCGTCGAAGGCGGTGAACGTGACGGGGACGGACTTCTTGCCCGTCACTCCGAGAACGACGTCCTTGCCCTTGTTGACGACTCCGTCCTTGAAGGTGGTGTCCCCGATCGGGTCCTTCGGCAGCCCGCTCCGCGAGGCGAGGTCTCTGAGGTCTGTCGCCTTCCCGGGGCGCTCCGCTCCCTGGGCGGCGCCCGGAAGAGCGAGCGCCGAGAGTACGAGGGCGCCGGAAAGGACGGTGGCAGCAGTGCGCATACGCATGTGATTCCCCCATGGTGAGGTCGGGCGGCCCTGCCGAACTGGCCTCGTGGCAGGGCCCGTCGATGTGGTGAAGAAGAGGAAGAAGTCAGGAGAGCAGGAGGTCAGGAGGTCGGTGAACCCCCGGATGCGCGGAAGGGGCTCAGGACCCGGGAGAGCGCAGGACGTCGTCGATGTCGAAGCTGTATTCGGGCGTCGGGAAGAGGTCGGTCGGGTAGAGGTCCGTCGGCTGGGAGCCCGGTGCGGGCACGTCGGCCGGGTCGGCGGTGGGCTTGCCGTCCGGGCTGCACACCTGCGGTGCCGAGGGCTCGGACAGTTCGTAGTCGGCGACCCGCTGCGTCCGGAAGTCCACGTCGGTGCGGCCCCAGAGGTCCTTTTCGCCGCCGACCTCGACCTCCTTGGGCAGTTCCCTGCTCGTCAGCGGCTTGCCCACGGTGATCGAGACGAGGGCGCCCACGCAGGGACTGCGGTCCGCCGCGTAGAGGGACTTGGGCAGGGCGATCGTCCGCTCGACTCCCGCGTCCGTATGGAGTTCGACGCGTTTGCCCAGGCGGATGTCGAAGTAGTAGGCGGGTCGCGTCCCGTCCGAGAGGCGTTCGCCGTCGGTGCCGTTCGCGACTCCGTACACCAGCTTCCAGAACTCGACCTGCACGGTGATCTTCCGGCAGAGCGGTCCGTTGTACCCCGGCAGACTGACGACTCTCAGCTCGTCGTCCCCGTAGTTCTCCTTGGGAGTGTCGACGGCGAGCGCGACCCAGTCCCTCGATTGCTCGGCCGTCCACCCCGTGTTGTCGTGGCACCCGGACGCCCCGGTCGGATACGGAGGAGTGAGGGACGGGGTCGGTGAAGGGCTCGGCGACCCGGACACCTCCGTCGCGCTCTCGGACGGACCACCGGAGAGCGAGGTGCCGTGGGCACTCGAACACCCCCCGGCGAACAGAACGAGCACGGCGAGGGCGGCGACGGCAGGCACGACGGAGTCGCTCCGGCCGGGTGTCCGCCTCGGTACGTACCTCATCGGTCGAACCAGTTCCTGCCTTCCGCGGCACTGAAGCCCCGCAGCACGACGATGGCCAGGACGATGCCCGGAAGAACCGTGAAACCGCCCTGGAACAGGCCCACCACACCGCTCAGCAGGACCAACGCCTCGATGACGATGACGGTGACACGTACCCCGTTCAACCGCTTGCCCGCGAAGACGCCGCACAGCAGTAGCGCCCCGGCGATCAGCAGCGACAGCACCGCCAGGAACCGGAGCATCCCGACCCCTTCGTCCCGGCCGTGGTCCACATCGTCGTTCACCAGGACCAGCAACAGGAATCCCACCGCCAGGTTCAGCAGCGCCTGGACCCATACCAGTACCAACGCCACCTTGACGGTCTTCGGCATCTGCACTTTCACGCTCGATGTCGTCATGAATCAAGAAAACGGCACACGTGTCAGGGACACGTCGGTAGGAGTACGTACTCGGTGTACGTATGTGCCGTCGCCGCCTGGCCGGCGCGATCTCCTCCGCCGTCGCTTCGGCGTGCGGAAACACGCTGTCTGCTCCCGGCGACGAGGTCCACGGACGAGACCAGGATGCGAGCACCGGGCAAGCCCCGCCGAGCGCCCTGACATGGGCGGCGAGGGTATCGACCTCGCTGCGCTCCGGTTGGCCCTCTCGGTGACGGCGACCGAGGCGCCCGCCTGTCCATGACGCGTCGGCCTCGTGGGCAGGCGGGCGGGGGTGAGGGTGAGCGCGGGTTCGGGGAACGCCGATGGGCTACTGGACGGGGTTCCAGCCGTCGCTGCCGGCCAGGTACTTCTGTGAGGTGTAGTTCGCCGCGGTTGTGCTGCTGATCTGTGGACGGTCGCTGGTGCCGGTGCTCGCTCCGGCACCGCCGTTGTTGTATTCGCTGAACCGGCACGTCTTCCAGGAGAAGCCGCCCATGTCCTGCCAGGCTCCGGCTTGGCGGATGTGCGCGCCCAGCGTCGAGTCGCGGACCAGCACCTGGCCGATCGCGTCGGCCGCGCCACCGGCGTGCCAGCAGCGGCCCAGGGCGACCGTCCCCGCCGCGGCCGAACTGGTCAGTGTCGATCGGGTGATCAGGATGCCGTACGGGTTGCTGGAGTTGGTGGCCGCGGCGGTGATGTAGCCGTTGTTGGAGCTGGCGCGGTCCAGCGAGCGGATGGTCGTGGAGTCGATGACCAGGGCGCCGTTGCCGTAGACGAAGTCGACGGCGCCTTCGATGTAGCTCTTGTAGACGTACTGGCGGACCTGCGAGCTCCCGGTACCGCCCCAGGACAGGAACGTGTCCTGGTAGCCCAGCATGCGTACGTTGCGGTAGACCTGCCGGTCGGCGCCGGCGTAGAGGGCCAGTGCCTGACTGTCGTGCGCGGCGTAGGTGTTGGCGATGGTCAACCCCTTGACCGTGGTGTCCTTGGCCAGGTTGAGCATGGTCGCGCTGCCCGCGGTACCGGCGGTGGAGGCGGGAGCGTTCCCGGTGATCACCACGTCGGTCGCGGTCCCGGTCGTACCCTGCAGGGTGATGCCGGACTTGGCCGAGGAGATGGACACCTGGCCGTAGTAGGTGCCCGGCTTGACGTTGATGACCGTGCCGGACGAAGCAGCCGCGAGTGCGGCCTGGACGGTCGTGTAGTTCCCGGAGCCGTCAGCCGCGACCGTGATGGTGGTGGCGGCGTGCGCCGGGACGCTCAGCGCGCCGGCGGTCAGCGGGAGGACTGCGACGGCTAAGGCGCCGCGTACGACGATGGTCCGGTGTGTGCCGTGCGGGGGCATGTGTGAACCTTTCCTCGGACTCGGGGGTGTTCCCGACGACGGACAGGGGTGGCCGGTGATCCTCAGTACGGTGCGGTCGTGGGCCAGACGATCGCGCTGGTGGGGACGGTGGCGGTGAGCTGCTGGAAATCGGCGGACGGCAGGACACCTTGATTGCGCAGGGCGGTTGCGACGAGCCGGGCGACCTCGATCGCGCCGAATGCCTGGAAGTGGGTGTTGTCCGCGCTGCCGTCGGGGTAGTTGGGGTACTGCCCGGCCGACAGGATCATGAAGTACTTCTTCGTTCCCTCCACGCCGACGCGGCTCCACAGCGCCGTGCTGGAAGCGGTCAGGTCGATCAGCGGTACACCCTTTGCCGCCGCGAGTTCACGCATCGCCGCGGGATAGTCGCCATGTGACGGGGTGACGGCCCCCGCGCTGTTGAAGCGGCGCCGTTCCACCGGCGTGAGAAGAACCGGGACAGCGCCCTTGGCCCGGCTCTTGTCGATGTACTGGGAGAGATACGACTTGTACGTGGTCCACGGCTCGGTGTAGCGGGCCGGGTCGTCGGACTTCTCGTCGTTGTGCCCGAACGAGATGAGGAGGTAGTCACCGGACTTGATCAGGCCCAGGATGTGGTCGAGCCGGCCCAGATCGATGAAACTCTTGGAACTGGTCCCCGACTTGGCCACGTTCACCGCCACGGCGTTGGAGGTGAGGAACACCGGCAGCGCCTGTCCCCAGCCGGTCCGGGGCGCCAGCGAGGACACATAGGTGGACGCCGTGGAATCTCCGGCGATGTACACATGAACGGGGGTCGCCGCCGAGGCGGGCGCCCCCGCGTCGGCCATCGGAGCGATGGACAAGGCTGCCACGGCACCGACCAGCGCGGCGACCGCGCCGAGCCGTCGGCTCCTGAGCCATCGTTGTGACAGGCGTTCGAAGAGCATGCTCTCTTCCCTTCTGGAGGACGCACGGCGACCTCGCCGGTGAGGGCGGAAGCGGGCTTGGGCCAAGTCCGGCCGCTGATCCCTCGGGCCTCGGGTGTGGGGGTGGCCGAGCCATGATCAGTGCGCTTTTCCGCAGCCCGATCACCAATTGCCGTGAACGTTCGCAGCAGCTGGCCGAAAGTGGCGACAGTAGGATTGCCAACGGGAATCGAGGCTTGTCACGCAGCTTCCCGACCGGGGTCCCGACTGTCAATCTTCCGTCACCAGAAGTCCGTACGTACGCAAAGGCCTGTGCCGGTTGGACCGAAATGCTCCCCTGTTGTCGATCGCCGGGCCGTCGCACGGATCGACGGGACTCGACGTGCCCCGCCGAAATTCGACGCCGTTCGACGCGACCCTCCGCTTACCGTGGGAGCGCCTCTGCCAGGGGCCATGGCGGACCACTGCGGCGCGAATGCCCTGTCCGGCTGAGCTGTGCGAACGAGCCACGCGGCAGCTCCGCCGGAATGCCGCACGGCGATTGGGTCGGCACAAGCTCGACTCCGGATCCCGTCCCGGCATTACCAGCGCGGAATTTCCACAGGTCCGGACATCGAGGAAGGAGTTCGCCGCCCCGAAGCGTGCGCGACACGGAATCAAAGATCCTGATATCGCGGGCAATTGGCGCGCCCGGCAATCCCCCCGCGGAACGGGAACGGCATCGGTTACCCGGCCCGTGGGAGAGTTTCTCGCGTCGGGGCCGGGCGCGAGCGGAGAAGCCGTGCCGTCCCTGGACGGACGGGGAGCCGGCCGGTCAGTTGCCGTCTCTGTTCTCGTGGGCTTCGGCCAGGAGCAGGTAGCTGCTCGCGGTCCAGGTGTAGGCGCGGTCGCGCAGCCCCGTCCCCGTGAGGGCGTCGAAGTTCTCGGCGAAGCCGTGGGTCTCGCACAGGGCGCGGAAGCGGGCGCTGATGTCGTCGGCCAGTCGGTGGTGGCCGGCGCGGCGCAGTCCGTCCTCGATGAGGACGGTGGCGGGGGCCCAGATCGGGCCGCGCCAGTAGCCGTCGGCGAGATAGTGCGGCGAGGTGGGCAGTTCGGTGGCGAGACCGTACGGGGTCAGGTGGGCCTTGATGTGGTCGGCCAGCGTGGCACTGACTTCGTCGGGCAGGTGCTCGCCCAGCACGACGGGCATCAGGTCGAGGAGACTGGAGCTGCTCCAGGTGTCACCGGAGGCGGCGCCCCTGGCGACGAACCGCTCCCCTGTCCAGAGCTCGTCCAGCAGCGCCGCCTGGATCTCCGCGGCCGTCCGTGTCCATCGCCGCACATCCTCCGTTCTGTCCAACTCGCCTGCCAGTTCGGCGAGTTCGTGCAGCTGGAGGATGAGGAAGGCGGCGAGGTCGGCGGTGACGGTCACGCGGGCGGGGTCGAAGGTGGTGGCGTTGTCCCAGCCGCTGTCGTTGCCGTGCTGGTAGTGGGGCAGGGCGGCGCCGGGTGCGCGTCGCGCGGTGAGCCAGAAGTCCGTCCAGCGGGTCAGTCCGTCGTACGCCTCCGTCAGTTGCGCCGGGGTGAGCGGCTCGGTGAGCCGACGGCGCAGGAGGCCGAAGGCCCAGCCGTGGACGGGCGGTTTGACGAAGTTGTGGAGGACCTCGGAGTGGGTGACGGAGTCGGGCAGTGCCCCGCTCCCGTCCTGGTGGTCGAAGGGGAGGGAGAACTGGTCCAGCGCCAGTCCGGGGCAACCGGGGGCCAGGGCGAGGGCGTTGAAGCAGTGGTCCCAGCTCCACACCTTGTCCATCCAGTGCTTGGACATCAGTACGGCGGGCCGGGTGACCAGACCCGCGGGGCGTACGGTCGCCGACCAGACGACGTAGGCGGCGAGTTCGGCGGCCGGGGTGGCGGCCGAACGCCAGGGGGCGACCGTGTCGACGAAGTCCGCGAACGACTTCCGCGCGGCCTCCACGACCTCCCCGAAGGCCGACGGGGAGGTGTACGGCGGGCGCGAGGTGTCGAGTTCGTCGAC
Source organism: Streptomyces sp. NBC_01451 (assembly GCF_036227485.1). Taxonomy (NCBI): domain Bacteria; kingdom Bacillati; phylum Actinomycetota; class Actinomycetes; order Kitasatosporales; family Streptomycetaceae; genus Streptomyces; species Streptomyces sp. NBC_01451. The sequence goes on along the minus strand of NZ_CP109479.1, from coordinate 6,790,977 downwards.
GGCGATCTCCCAGCCGCCGTCCGCGTCACCGCTCACGCGCAGCCCGCGGGTGGCGCTGCCCAGCGCTTGGGCCCCCGCGGTGTCGGTGATCGTGCCGGACAGCACGGTGACGCGGTAGCGGCGTCCGGTCTCGTACGACGTGAACACGTGTCCTTGCGCTGCCGGGTCGTGGAAGAAGTAGGTGCCGCTGAACGGGGTCAGGGTCTGTGCGGCCGCGAAGACGCCGATGCCCAGGCCGGTGCCCCGCACCCGTACGGTGTCCGGCGACTCGTAGGCGAGGTCGATGCGCCCGTCCGCCGCGGTCCAGCTGAGCAGGCCCGGTGTCGCCTCGACACGGGTCTCGGCGCGGTCACCCGTCGTCGGGTCGAGGGGGGTCAGGCGCAGGACGGCGTGCATGCCGTTCTGGTGCGAGACGAGGTGGAGGTCCTCGGCGCGCGTCTTCTCCGCCAGCACGGGAGAGATGCCGAACCAGGATCCGTGCGTGCTGAACGGGATGTCGTGGACGGAGAAGGCCGGGCCGGACGGAACGGCGGTCATGAAGGCGGCACTCATTTCTTGAGCGGGGGCGATCGGCGGTCGGCCGGGCAGGTCGACGGTGCGGGGTCAGTCCTTGACGGCGCCGGCGGTCACACCGGCGGCGACGTAGCGCTGGGCCAGGACGAGGATCACCGTGGCGGGCAGTGAGGCGACGACGGCGGTGGCCATGATGGCGTTCCACTGCTGGTTGTTGTTGCCGATGTAGTGGTAGATGCCGAGGGTGATCGGCTCGTGCGCGCCGCCGCCCGCGAGGGTGCTGGCGAAGACGAAGTCGGACCAGGACCACAGGAACGCGAACAGCGACACCGTGACGATCGAGTTGCGGCTCATCGGCAGGACGATCGACCAGAACGTGCGCAGGGCCCTCGCTCCGTCCATCTGCGCGGCCTGGATCAGCTCGCCGGGGATGCCGGACATGAACGCGGTGAAGATCAGGACCGCGAAGGGGACGGCCAGGGTGGAGTCGGCGACGATCAGTCCGGGGACGGACTGGAGCAGTCCCAGGCTGAGGTAGATGGCGTAGAAGCCCATCGCCATGATGATGCCGGGGACCATCTGGGCCACCAGGAGAAGGAAGCTGAGCACTCCCCCGCCGCGTGGGCGGAGTTTCGCCAGCGCGTAGCCGGCGGGCGCGGCCAGTGCCACGGTCAGTACGACGGTGCCCAGGCCGATGACCAGGCTCGTGCCGAGGTAGGGCAACTGCTGGTCGAACACGGCGCGGTAGCCCTCCAGCGTGCCGTGGACCGGGAACAGATCGGGCGGCGATTTGCGCATGTCCTGGTCGCGGGTGAAGGACACGTTCACCATCCAGTACACCGGGAAGAGCATGACCGCGGTCAGCAGCAGGCCGATGGCTGTCTTCCACCAGGTACGGCTGGTGCGTCGGTTCATGACAGCGCCTGCTTTCGCTGGACCTTCAGGTAGATCAGGCCGAAGGCCAGGGCGGCGACGACGAGCAGGTTGCCGACGGCCGCTCCGGGGCCGAAGGCGGGCAGCAGGTTGCCGAAGCCGAGTTGGTAGGACCAGGTGGCGAAGGTGGTGGAGGAGTCGGCCGGGCCGCCCTTGGTCATGATCCAGATGATGTCGAAGACCTTGAGCGTGTAGACGAGGCCCAGCAGGAGGGTGATGGCGGACACCGGGCGCAGGAGCGGGAAGGTGATGCTCCAGAAGCGCCGCCAGAGGCCCGCCCCGTCGAGGGCGGCGGCCTCGTACAGGCTGGTGGGGATGGACTGGAGGCCGCTGTGGAGGACGACCAGGTTGAAGGGGACGCCGATCCAGATGTTCGCGATGATCACCGAGGCCAGCGCCCAGGACGGGGAGGTCAGCCAGTTCACCGGGCCGACGCCGACGGCGTGCAGGGTGGCGTTGACGATGCCGGAGTCGCTGTTGAGCATCCACGACCAGGTGGAGGCCGACACGATCAGCGGCAGCAGCCAGGGCACCAGGAACAGGGCGCGCAGGGTGGCGGAGAGCCGGAAGTGCTGGTTGAAGAAGACCGCGAGAGCCAGGCCGATCGCGTACTGGAACACCAGGCACACGGCGGTGAACACCACGGTGTGCAGCAGCGCCGGAGCGAACGTCGGGTCGTCGAAGACGGCCCTGTAGTTCGCCAGGCCCGTGAAGGGCGCGTTCCCCTGCACGAACGAGCGGACCGTGTAGTTGCGCAGGCTCAGATCGATGTTGCGGTACAGCGGATAGGCGTAGAAGAGGACGAGGTAGAGGGCGACCGGGGTGAGGAACGCCCAGGCGGCCCACTGCTGCGATGTCGGGCGCCGCCGTGACCGCGCGGCGGCCGGGGACGGACCGGCGACGGCCGCCCCGTCCCCGCCGCGCGTGGACCGGCGGTCCGGCAACTGTGTCGTGTGGTTCATCCGAGGAGTGGAGATCGTCTGCTACTTGACGGCGGACTGCGCCTGGGCCAGCGCGTCCTCGGGCGACTGGGTACCGCTGAGAGCGGACTGGACGGCCTTCCACAACTGCTCGGAGATCTTCGGGTACTTGGTGCCCAGATCGTCACTGGTGCGCCCCTTGGCCGCCTTGACGGCGTCGACCCAGGGCTTGAGCTTCGGGTCGGCCGCCACCTGCTTGTCCTGAACCTCGGTGGTGGGCGCCACGTAGGACAGCGTCGTGTCCGTGGCGAGGAGATTGTCGGAGCTGGTCAGGCAGGCTGCCAGTTTCTGGGAGACGGCGTAGCGGCCGGTGTCGTCCTGGACCGGGATGGTCACGAACTCGCCGCCGGTCGGGGCGGACGCGTTGCCGCCCGTCGCGGCGGGGATGGGCAGGACGCCGTAGTCGAAGCCGGCCTTGTCGGCATTGGCGAGCTGCCAGGTGCCGTTCTCGGCGAAGGCGTAGTCGCCGCTCGCGAACTCCTGCCAGCTGGTCGTCTGGGTGTTGTTGATCACCGAGTTGGGGGCGTAGCCCTGCTTCAGCCAGTCCTTCCACAGTGTCAGCGCGGAGACGGCATCCGTGGAGCCGATGTCGGTGAGCCGCGCGCCGGAGCCCCACAGCCACGGCAGGAACTGGAAGCTGCCCTCCTCCGTCCCGATCGCCGAGAACGTGATGCCCTTCTTGCCCGCCGCCTTGGCCTTCGCGAGCGCCGCCGTCAGCGACTTCCAGTCCTTGACCGAGGCGATGTCCACCCCGGCCTCCTTCAGCACCGCCTTGTTGTAGTACAGAGCGAGGGTGTTCGCACCGATCGGCATGCCGTACGTCTTCCCGCCCGACTGCCCTGCCCCCAGCAGGTTCGCACTGGCCTGCGAGGTGTCCAGCTTGTTGTCGTCGGTCGTGGTCAGCACACCCGCCTCCGCCAGGGTCGACACCACCGGGTTGTCCACGATGAGGACGTCCGCGGAGTTGCCCTGCTGCGCCGCCAGCAGCACCTTGTTCGTCAGGTCACTGGTGTCGAACGCGGTCCGCTTGATCTTCACCCCGGCCCTGGTACCGCAGCCGTCCAGCAGCTTCGCCCAGGCCGAGCTCTTGTCGAACTGCGGGTACGGGTCCCAGATCGTGTACGTGCCGCTTTCCGCGCCCTTGGCGTCGGTACTGCCCGAGCCGGACGAACAGGCGGTCGCGGCGGCGGTGACGGCCAGGGCGGTCAGGGCTGCGGCGGTCAGACGACGCTGTCTGGAGGAGCTGTCCATGGTGGGTCCTTCACTTCTTGGCACAAGGGTGCCGAGGGAGGGGTGACGAGGGGGGATCCGGGCACGCCGGACGACGACGGGGAGGAGACGGGGTGCCCGACGAACGGCGAATCAGACGGGAGGCGGAGGCCGACGGGGACCGACGGGGCTAGGGAGCGATGCCGCCTGCGGGCCCGGTGCTGGACCGCAGTGAGATCGGTGGCGCGAGAAGATGGTGCCGGGGCTGTGCGTCGGTGTGGTCGAGCCGCTCCACCAGCAGCTCGACGGCGCGCCTGCCCATCTCCTCGGCCGGCACGTCCGCCGCGGTGAGCTGCGGAGTCACCGTCTCCGCCCACCGGCTGGCGACCACCCCGGCGACGGAGAAGTCTCGTGGCACATGGCGGCCCGCCTGGGCAAGCCCTCCGTAGAGACCACCCAGGGCGGCCTCGTTCAGCGTGACCACGGCCGTGGTCGCCGGGTCGTCGTGCAGGATCTGTTCCAGACATGCCCGGCCGGACGCGGCGTCGTCCCCGCAGCAGTACGTCCGTACGGTCAGCCCGCGCTCGGCCGCGGCCTTGGTGAAGCCGTCGAGTCCACGGTGCGCGGACTCGTACCCCGCACGCAGCAACTGCTCCGGCCGGTTGACGAAGGCGATCCTGCGGTGGCCGAGATCCGCGAGGTGATGGACGCACGCCGCCGCCAGCGCGGTGTGGTCGAGACCGACCCACCAACTGCCCTCGGGGTGTGCGGTGCGGCCGATGGCGACGGAGGGGAAACCAAGTTCGGCCAGGTGATCGACCCGGTCGTCCTCCAGTCTGATCTCCATCAGGATCGCGCCGTCGACCCGCCGCTCCCCGAGCAGCCGCTGGAACGAGCGGTCGCTGTCCATGCCGCTGGGTGACAGCAGCACGTCGTAGTCGTACGCCGCCGCGGCCTCCACCACGCTGCCGATGAAGTCCAGCTGCATGCCGGTGTAGTGGTTCCCGGCCGGCGGGAAGACCAGGGCGATCGTGCTGGTCCGGCCGTTGGCGAGAGCGCGTGCGCTCGCGTTGGGCCGGTATCCCAGCTCGTCGATGACCTTCCGGACCCTTCGCCGGGTCTCGTCGGACACCGGGCGTTTGCCGCTCAGCGCGTAGGACACGGTGCTCCGCGAGACACCGGCCCGCCGGGCGATCTCACCGATGTTCACAACGACTCCTTGCTCGGACCGGTACGACGTTCTCGGGGTGGGAGAGCGCCGACCGGTGACGAGGGTGGGGTGGGCCAAGATGCGCGACCGATTGTCGAACCGGTTCGCGTGAAGTGAAGGTAGGAACCGCCCGGACGCCTGTCAATACCCAGCCCCACATTTTCCGGCCCTCGATCCGGCCGGTAGAACCTCATGTCGGGGGGATTGCTGCCGGAACAACCCGGTGCTAGCTTCGCCGAACCGATTCGACGAGGAGATCCTTCCGGTTGCCGCGGACCTGAGCGGCTCCCTCCCCCGGGCGTACGGGCCACCGTCCCCGCCACCTCGGAAAACTCCGTCGCCCCCGCGGCCCAGGAGATCGAATCGGTTCGACTCGTCGTTACTCAAAGATCGAGGACGCCTTCCATGCCATCCGCTGACAGATCCGCCCGGCGCCGGGCCTCGGCCGCCGTGGCAGTGGCTCTGGGCGCGGGCCTGCTGACCGCACCCATGGGCCCCGCCCAGGCGGCCGACGCTCCCCGGCCCGCCGCCCGTTACACCTTCGACCAGGGCGACCTCGCCTCCGGCGAGATCGCCGACAGTTCGGGCAACGGCCTGACGGCCACCCTGGTGAACGGCTCCACCGCCCGGTCCGTCGCGGGCGCGGACGGCGGCGCGGCACTGGCGCTGCCCGGCGGGGCGCCCACCTCCGACGGTGCGTATGTGCGGCTGCCCCGTGAGGTGCTCGGCGACGCCACCGACCTGACGGTCTCCGCGCGCGTGAAGTGGAACGGCGACAAGTCGTCCTGGCAACGGATCTTCGATTTCGGCACCGACACCACCAAGTATTTGTTCAGCACTCCGTACAGCGGCAACGGGCTGTTCCAGACCTCGGTCACCACCGGCGGAGGCGGAGCTGAGGCGCAGGCCATCGGCTACGCGATGCTTCCCGCGAACGTCTGGCGGACCGTCACCGTCACCCTGGACACCGGCGCCGGCCGGCTCACCAGCTACCTGGACGGCGTGGCGGTCTCCTCCACCGCGACCACCATCAAGGCCACGGACCTGCTGGACAGTTCGGCCACGGCAGCCGGTTACATCGGGAAGTCCTTCTGGCCGGATCCGCTGCTCAAGGGCGCGATCGACGACTTCACCGTGTGGCACTCGGCGCTGAGCGCGGAGCAGGTGGCCGGTACCGTCGGGTCGCTGCCCACCGTCCAGGAGTTGTCGAAGACGGCCTTCGAGGCCCGTACCACCACCGGGACCGCCCCGTCCCTGCCCGCCGGCGTCCGCGCCTCCTTCTCCGACGGGTACGACCGTGACACGCCGGTCGCCTGGGACGCCGTACCGGCCGAGAAGTACGCGAAGCCAGGCACGTTCACGGTCGCCGGAACCGCGGCCGGACGCGCCGTGACGGCGACCGTCACCGTGGTCCGCGAGGGTCAGCTCACCGTCGACCTCGGCTCGGACACCGGCGCGTTCCACGGCGGGGCCTCCGGCACCCTCTACGGCGTGTACGGGCCGGACGTCCCCACCGGCAACCTCATCGAGGGCATGGGTCTGCGCACGGTCTCCACGAAGGCGCAGGACGGCCCGCAGCACCCGGGTGCCGACGCGCTGGAGGTGGTCAAGCCGCTGGCCGACTCCACCGACGGCGACGTGTACATCTACATGACCGACATCCACCGCGGCTTCCCGTACCAGTGGCCGGGCGACACGCCCGCAGAGAAGATCAAGCTGTACAAGGAGAAGATCGCCGAGCAGGTCGACCAGGTCCTGAAGCTGCCGAAGGAGTACCAGGACAACATCGTCTTCGTGCCGTTCAACGAGCCCGAGGGCAACATGTTCGGCACCGGTGAGTGGAGTTACAACAAGGTCAGCTGGCTCGACGACCCCTCCGACTTCTTCGCCGCCTGGGACGACGCCTACCAGCTCATCAAGAGCAGGATGCCCGACGCCCGTATCTCCGGCCCCAACACCAGCATCCTGTACGGCCAGGTGAAGGGGTTCCTCACGCACACCCTGGCCGCCGGAACCCTCCCTCAGGTGATCACCTGGCACGAGCTGAGCCACCCGGAGGCGGTGCGCGAGAACGTCGCCAAGTACCGGACGTGGGAGCAGGAGCTGTTCAAGGGCACCAGCCGCGAGGGCACCCAACTCCCCATCAACATCAACGAGTACGCCTTCAACTACCACACCTCCGTCCCCGGCCAGATGATCCAGTGGGTGTCCGCGATCGAGGAGTCCAAGGTGGACGCCGACATCGCGTACTGGAACATCGACGGCAACCTCTCCGACTCCGCGGTGCAGTCCAACCGCGGCAACGGACAGTGGTGGCTGCTGAACTCGTACGCCTCGATGAGCGGACACACCGTCACGGTGACCCCGCCGTTCCCCGGCGAGAACTACACCATGCAGGGCGTCGCCACCCTCGACGAGAAGAAGAAGCAGACGCGGCTGGTCTTCGGCGGGTCGACCGGCAAGGGCCACATCATCTTCGCGGGTGTCCCGACGAAGCTCTTCGGCAAGCGCGTGCACGCCTGGGTACGGGAGATCGAGTGGACCGGACAGGTCGGCGACTCCTCGGGGCCGAAGCTGCTCACCGAGACCGACCTGACGATCGGTGCCGACGGCACTGTCGCCGTCGACTTCGGCGACGGCACGCTGCCGGCCCTGAAGGAGTCCTCGGCCTACGAGATCGTCCTCAGCCCGGCCGGGAAGACGAGGACCACACAGTCCGCGTCGACCCGCTGGCAGGGTTCGTACGAGGCGGAGGACGCGGCTCACACCGGGGCCGGCTACTCCAGGAACGGTCCGGAGGGATCACCTCGCGACGTCTCGAAGTTCTACACCTCCGGCGGCTACAACGTCGGCGGCCTGCGTACCGGCTCGGACGTCACGCTGGACTTCACGGTGGACGTGCCCGAGGACGGCACCTACGACCTGAGCGTCTTCGCCAACTCCCTCAACACCTACGACAAGGTCAAGGAACAGGGCCCCACCAACGTCTTCCTGCGGGTCGACGGCGACGCCACCGGCGAGCAGGAGCTCAACCTGCCGCTCGCCTACAAGTGGGTGGTCTGGGACCACACCGACACCAAGGTGAGGCTCACCAAGGGCAAGCACACCCTGACGCTCGCCGCGCAGAGCTCCGACGGCAGACGCGCCACCAAGGGTGACGCGATCGTCGACCGGCTCACCCTCACCCTCCCCTCGGCTTCGGCCGGCACCCAGGTGTACGAGGGCGAGCTGGCCTGGCTGGACGGCGGGGCGCGGCCCGTCTACGAGCTGCCGAGGCACACCAGGGCCGCCACCAGCGGCTCGGGCGCGGCCAAGCTCCCGAAGAAGGGAACCGCAACCTTCTGGGTGTACTCGGCCGCCGACCGCGAGGCCACTCTCAGGGTCGACACCCTCGGCGGCGAGGGCGCCCGGCTCTCGGTCAACGGACAGGACGTACAGCGCCTGTCCAAGGGCAGGAACAGCGTGGCGGTCTCCCTCTCGGGCGGCGTCAACAAGGTGACCTTGACCGGCGGTTCAGGCACCACGCTCGTCGACCGCCTGACCGTCACACCCACCACCGGCGCCCTCGAAGCGCGGACGTACGAGGCACAGGACGCGGCCCTCGCGGGCTCGGCCACGCTTACCCCGCTCTCGCTGGCGACCGACGGTACGGCGATCACCGGCATCGGTGGCGACCCCGGCAACAACAACACCGCGACGTTCACCGTCTCCGCCAAGCAGGCCGGCCTGTACGCGGTGCGCATCCGCTACTCCAACCCGGAACAGGCCGAGGCGACCCACTACAACCCGGACCCGCTCGCCCGCCACGCCGACATCAGCGTCAACGGTGGCACGGTTCAACGCGTCGGCTTCCCGCACACCTTCCACCAGAACAACTTCTGGGAGCTGACCGTCCCGGTCGAGCTCAAGAAGGGGAAGAACACGATCACCTTCCGCTCCGAGGAGCTGCCCGACTTCGACGGCACCACCTACGCCTCGGACACCTACCCCGGCGTACCGCTCCGCTCCCGGTACGCGCCGCTGATCGACCGGATCACCGTGGCGCCGTACGCGCGAGAGGTGCGATGACGTGCCATGGGGTGCGGTGGCGGCGATGGGGTGAACAGCGCCGACGGCGGCGCCGTGCGCTCGAAGGCCGGGTAGGAGGGGCGGCTGCCGGACCAGCATGTCTGCGTGGTCAGGGCCGACCGGATCTCCGCTGACGTACCCGAGGCGCCGAGTCTGCTCCACCCGCGCCGACCACTGACCCTGATCTCCGGCCCCTCGGCCACCAGCGACATCGAACTGGACCGTGTGAAGGGCGTGCACGGACCACGAACCCTCGACATCGTCGTGATCGTGGACGAGTGGACGGGGACGGCCGTGACCTACGATTAACTGTCCATGGAAGATAGTTCTACGGAAGTCGAGTGATGGCCGACGCCGACCTGAAGCTGCTGTACCGGGAGCTGGTCTCGCTGGAGATCGAGCTGTGGGACGGTATCGAGGGGCGGTTGAAGGCCGAGTACGACCTGCCGCTGACCTCGTTCGAGGTGCTGCACCTGCTGCGGCAGCGGCCCGGGCGGCGGATCCAGGACATCGCGGAGAAGTTCTCGATCACGGTGGGCGGCACGAGCAAGGTGGTCGATCGCCTTGAGGCGGCGGGCCTCTGCGAGCGGCGGGCCAATCCGAACGACCGCCGTTCCTCGATCGTCGAACTGACGCCCGAGGGGCGGAAGTTGGTGGACGGGGCGCTGAAGGTCTTCGAGGAGGAACTGGAACTTCGTATCGGATCGGTGATTCCCGAGCGGTCCGTACGCGAGGTGACCGCGGTCCTCAGCACGCTGCGAGCGGCCGGACGCGCCCTGGACGCGGAGCGGAAGGCCGCCGGACAGACGCCGGTGCCGGCCGTGCGGGCGCCGAAGCAGCCCGGCCGACCGGCATCGTGAGCCGCGACGGCTCGGCAGCGCCCGTGGGCTGACGGGGCGGGGCCGGATGCACACAGCCCCCGGCCCCGCCCCGTCAGCCCACGGCTCAGTCGGCGATACCGGCGAACGCGACGACTTTGTCGACGCGGCCCCGGACGAGGAGGTTGCCGGGGCCGCCGTTGCGTGCGGCGTACTCCTCGCCGCGGTCGTCGCCCATGTACCGGGCGCCCAGGAGACCACCCCAGCGCAGCATGCCGTCCGGGTCCTCGGAGATCGTCGCGCGACCCTGGAGGAGGACGAAGGCGTACGGGGGCCGGTCCTCGTCGACGCAGAGGGCGAACCGTCCGTCGCGGGCGAGGTTGCGGCCCTTGACCCCGGTCTTCTCGGTGGTGAGCACGATGTCGTCGCCGTCGAGAAGGAACCAGACCGGTGTCACGTGCGGGCCGCCGTCGGCGCGGCTGGTCGACAGCTTGCCGGTGCGGGTGCCGTACGTGACGAACGCCCGCCACTGCTGCTCGGTCATCTTCCGCATGCGGATGCCTTTCGTGCAGGTGCGTGTGCAGGTGCAGGTACGGATCTGCTCGTGGGTGTCCGGGGCCGAGTCGGCCCCGGACACCCACGGTTCTAGCCCCAGAAGGCGTCCTCGGCGGCCGGGTCGGCGGAGAAGAGCCACATCTCGGCGATCCTGCCGTTCTCGATGCGCAGGAGGTCGACGCCGTCCATGCTCATCGACGCGTCGCCGCGGCGGCCGGTGAAGCGGATGGTGGCGGTGACCAGGTCCCCGTTGCCCATGAGGGTGTGGATCTCGTCGATCGCGAAGGTGCCCTGGCTGGCCTCCATCATGCTGCCGAGCATCTGGAAGACGGCACCCTGGCCCTTGTGCTCGCCGGAGAACCGGTTGGCGCCGGGCTGGTGCCAGACGATGTCGGCGTCGAGGAGTTCACCGAGAGCGGCCATGTCTCCGGTCCGGACGGCCTGGAAGTAGGTGCGGGCGATGTCGATGTTCGCGCTGGTCATGTCGTTTGCTCCTTGGGGTTCTTGTGCAGGGAAAACCATGACTGTCCAGGACGCACTCGGCCCGGAAGACGATTGCCGCGCTCCGCCGGAACGACTCACAGGACCTGCCCGCCGGAAGCGGACAGACCGGCGATCAAGGCGCTCGATCGGCTGCCCACCCAGCAAACCATTTAGATTCCATGGAATCAACTTCCAGGGATTATTGTTCCCCGTGATGCAGGTTGGGCGTCCGTCGCCTCTCCTTGCCCCGCCCCGCGCACAGCGCAGGAACAAGGCCGACCCGGGTGCGGGCGGCCGACAGCAGAGAGGAAGCCCGTCATGGAACCGGTCGAGATCGAGGCGAAGACCCTGATCCAGAAGTCGAAGACCCCGTCGAACGACTACGTGATCAACCCCTACACCGGCTGCGTTCTGGGCTGCGCGTACTGCTTCGCCTCCTTCGCGGGGCGGCAGTTCGGCCGGTCGGCCAAGGAATGGGGCGACTACCTGTACGTGAAGCGGAACGCCGTCGATCTGGCCCGCAAGGAGCTGGCCAGGATGCCCGAGCACAAGCGCCACGGCACGATGCTGCTCAGCTCGGTCACCGACCCCTACCAGGGCCACGAGACGAAGTACCGGCTCACCCGCGGCATCCTGCGCGAACTGAAGAACGTCGAGTACCCGGGTCTGGTCCGCATCCTGACCAAGTCGCCGGTCGTCACCCGCGACATCGACCTGCTCGCCGGCCTGCCCAGGGCGGAGGTCGGCATGACCGTGACCACCGCGGACGACAAGGTCAGCCGCTGGCTGGAGGTCCGCGCCCCGCTCGCCTCCCGCCGTCTGCGCACCCTCACGGAACTGCGCGGGGCCGGCATCCCCACCTTCGCCTTCGTCGGCCCGCTCCTGCCTCACTTCGCCGCCCGGCCCGAACTGCTGGACCATCTCTTCGGGCAGCTCGTCGAGGCCGGCATCACCGAGGTGTTCATGGAACACATCAACCTCAAGCGGTACATCCGCGAACGCATGGACCAGGTCCTCGCCGACGAACCCGACGAGGTGCGCGAGGCGTACGTGCAGGCCCGCACCAGGGAACACCGCGAACAGCTCGACGCGATCGTGGCCGGCCTGCTGACCAGGCACGGACTGCGGCTGCGCTTCGACGAGGTCGTCCATCACGACGACAACGACGCCCTACGGCAGAGGCTGGCCGACCAGGCGTGAGCGCGCCGCAGTCCCTCACCGAGCCGCCCCGCGGACGGCTATCCCAGCCGCAGGTCGGAGGGGTTGGAACTCCCCCGACCACCGCCCGACTCCACACCCACGAGCAGCGGATCCCGTGCGTCCGAACACAGTTGACGCCCCGACACCCACAGACGAAGGACGTGCGGCTCAAGGCCGTAGTCGCCCGCGAAGCGCGGCCGGCCGGGGCGGAAGGCGTGGGTGAGGTCCGTACGGACGGTCCTGGCTGCCGGTTCGCGGTACGCAGGCCGCGACCCGGGCTCAGGGAGCCCGGGTCGCGGGTCGGGAGCGGAAGGAGTCATCGTGCGGGTGCCATCACGGCGGGTGTGGACCCGGGCTCCTCAACTGCGGATGCCGACCCGGGCTCCTCAACGGCCGGCGCCGGCTTCGGGGCGCCCTTGCGGCGGGTCAGGCCGACGCCGACGAGGACGACGACCATGCCGGCCGCGACCCGGAGGCCGACGCTCTCGCCCAGGAAGACCGCGCCGAGCGCCACGGAGACCACGGGCAGCAGGTAGCCGACCACGGCGGCCTGGGTGGCGCCCTCGGCCGCGATGATCCGGTAGGTGAGGTGGAAGGTGACGCCGGTGCTGAAGACCCCGAGGACCAGGACCGCGACCAGGGCCGTCGTGCTGAGGTGGATCGCGTCCAGGCCGCCGACCGGCACGGCCATGGCGGTCAGCCCGGTCGCCGCGATCAGCTGGGCGGCGGAGAGGGAGAGGGTCGGGATGCCCCGGCCGACCAGGGTGCGGCCCATGTAGACGAAGGCGACGGCGTAGCTGGCCGCGGCGCCGAGGATCGCGAGGGCGCCCCAGCCGAGCGAGCCCGACCGCTCCCAGGGCGCGAAGATGACCACGACCCCGCCGAAGCCGAGCAGCAGACCGGCCAGCCGGACCGGGCGCAGGCCGCGCTCGGTGCCCAGGACGAGCCCGAGGGCGAGGGAGAAGAACGGGGTCGTCGCGTTCAGTACGCCGGCCAGGCCCGAGTCGACGGTCTGCTGGCCGATGCTGAAGAGGGCGAACGGCAGGGCGTTGCAGAAGAAGGCGGCGATGACGATGTGCCGCCAGACCGTGCGGCCGGTCGGCAGGCGCCGCCCGGTGGCGTACAGCGCGCCGGTGAGCACGACCGCGCCCAGCACACAGCGGGCGAGTGTGACCTGGAGCGGGGAAAGCCCCCGCAGCGCCAGTTCGATCCACAGGAAGGTGGATCCCCACAGCAGGGCGAGCACGGCCACTCGCGCCGCACCCCTCAGACTCTGCGTGCTGCCACTGTTCACGATGGTGTCTCCCTATCCGCGTCCGGATCTGCGTCTGGTCCGTGGCTGGCTTGGTCCGGCATCCCTGTTATGAAGGTGCCCCAGCCAAGCTTTGAGGACAAGCATATGGTTCTACACCTTTTGTTAAGCTGTACTGCATGCTTGATGTGAGGCGTCTCCAGGTCCTGCGCGCGGTGGTCACCAGCGGCACGGTGACGGCTGCCGCGGCCCATCTCGGTTACACCCCTTCCGCCGTCAGCCAGCAGGTGGCGGCTCTGGAGAAACAGGCGGGTACGGCGCTCCTGGAGCGGGTCGGCCGGGGGGTCAGGCCCACCGCCGCGGGTCTGCTGCTCACCGAGCACGCGGGGCTGATCAGCGCGGCCGTCTCCCAGGCGGAGACGGCCCTCGCCGATCTGCGGGCCGGGCGGACCGGCCGCCTCTCGGTCCGCTACTTCGCCACGGCGGGCTCCACACTGGTCGCGCCCGCGCTGGCCCGGCTCCGGCTCGAACACCCCGGCGTACGGATCGACCTCGAACTCGCCGACCCCGAGGACCCGTTCCACGAGGTGGTCAAGGGGCGGGCCGACCTGGCCGTGGTCGTACAGGCCCGGGACAGGACCGGCGACGGCTCCATCCGTCTCGTCCACCTCCTGGACGACCCGTACGCCGCCGTACTGCCCGCCGACCACCCGCTCGCCGAGCGGCAGGTGATCAACCTGAACGAGCTCGCCGGCGAACAGTGGGTGGGCAGCGAGCCGCCAGGCCCCTGTCTCGAACCGGTGATCGACTCCTGTGCGGCGGCGGGCTTCAGCCCCGACTTCGTCATCCAGACCGAGGACTACGCGACCGCGCAGGGCTTCGTGGCGGCCGGCCTCGGCATCGGTCTGATGCCTCGGCTGGGGCTGCGTACCCCGCACCCGGGCGTGGTCGTGCGCGAGGTCCGCAATCCCGAGCCGGTCCGCGTCATCTCCGCCGCGGCCCGCCGCACCGCACCGGAGCAGCCCGCGCTGCGCGGCCTGGTGGACGCGCTGCGGGAGGCGGCCGGCACGGTCGGCACAGGTGCCGCAGCCGCCACGGGCGGTACGGCCGGCGCGGGCGGGCGGTCCGATGCGCGGCGCGAGCCCGCCACCGACGGTCCGGCCGATGTGTCCCGGTCGCGATGAGCGGGGGCGGCGGACGACGGGTCGGCGGTGGCGGCGCACGTCAGACGGCCACGGGCGCGGAGGTGACGGGTGCCGAGGCCGTGGCCGGGGCGGCGGACAGGGTGACGGTGCTGGAGAAGATCTCCCTGTCGTGCTGCCGCGCGACGACCCTGACCTGGTCGCCGTCCACGCTGCGCTCGGTCTCCAGCCAGCAGGGCGCGTCCAGTTCGGCGTACTTGACGAAGACGGAGTCCATGCCGGTCACGGTCGTCCGCCGGGGATGGGCCGCGGCCAGGGCCGCCTGGCGGGCGGCCTCCAGGAGCAGCATGCCCGGGGCGTGGTCGACCACGTGATCGAAGAGGATGGGATGTGTCGTGTCCACCCGCAGCTGCCAGCGGCCGGGCCGGTCGGTGGCGGCCAGCACCACGTCCTCGAAGCGGTCGCGGCCGAAGGCCTCCACCCCGGCCGGGGGCGGGAGGGGTACGGCTCGGGCGGTGGCGGCGGCCGCGTCGGCGTAGCCGCCACGCAGCCGCTCGTATATCGCGCGGTCCTGTATGGAGAAGCTCGAACGGGCGGTGGCCATGGGGCGGCCCCCGCGTTCGACGTCGACCGTCATGGAAATCGCGGCGGCGCGGTCGCGGCGGTACTTCACATCGTGGCAGCTGATGCGCAGGTCGAGCTCGACCGGACCGCCGTCGGCGTGCATGGCCTCGGGGTCGACGATCCAGCTGAAGTCCTTCCACAGCAGCTGGTGGCCGAGCGGGACCCGGTAGGCACGGTGGGACAGCAGCGGCAGGGCCTGCCGGACGGTCTCGCCGAGCAGCAGCGGGTCGTGCAGGCCGAGGTGGGTGCGGTAGAACGGATGCGTCGCGGGCCACTCGGCGGTGACGGCGAAGGCATCGGGCGCGGACCGCCGCCAGCTGCGCAGGAGCACTTCGTCCTGGTTCGTCTTGTGCGTGAAGGTGGGCTCGACCAGCTCGAAACCGGCTTCGACACGGTTTTGGGCAAGGCTGTACGACATGGCGGTTCCCCCTGATGAGGCGCTGATTTACGGGCACGCGCAGACCGATCGAAGGCGCCCCCAGTGACACGGGGACGTCGACGTGAATAAAATAGAGGTCGTTCTTTTTGTTTGTCTAGGTGCAAGGAGAGTCCCGCCGATGGCACGACAACGGCAGGAGCGCGCGAACAAGACACGAGCCGCGCTCATCCGCTCGGCGGCGGAGGTGTTCGACCAGGCCGGATACCACGGAGCAGGCCTCAACGCGATTCTGCAACGGGCCGGAATCACTACCGGAGCCATGTACTTCCACTTCAAGTCGAAGGAGGAACTGGCCAGAGCGGTCATCGTGGAACAGGCCGCCGAGCTCCAGTGGCCCAAGGGCGAGCGCGGTCTCCAGCAACTGCTGGACATGTGCGGCTACCTGGCCGTGGAGATGCGGCGCAACGTCCTGTTCCGGGCGGGGGTCCGGCTCGCGGTCGAGCAGAACGAGGTCGGGCTGCTCGACTACTCGATCTACGACTGGTGGTCCGAACAGTTCCGCGAACACCTCAGTGAGGCGCGGGAACTCGGCCAGCTGCATCCGCACGTGGACTTGGCGGCGTTCGCACAGGTGATCGTGGCCGCGTACACGGGTACGCAGATCATGGCGCGGCTCTCCAGCGGACGGGCCGATCTGCCCGAGCGCATAGAGATGATGCTGCGATGTCTGCTGCCGGCCATCGCGCCGGCCGAGGTGATCGCGACGCTGCACTTCACCAGAGGTGAGCAGGCGGAGGACATCACCTCCTGAGGCCCGTCCGGGTGGGTGCGGTCGCCCTCCGCTGGAGGGCACCCCCGCCCCTCGACTTGCCCAAGTTGTCCTGGAGTTGCTCCTGCAAGTTATCGGCGGCCGTCCGCGGCAGTAGGTTCGCGGCACTGGTTCGTCGATAACGAGGTCAAGTCCATGGTGAAGCAGACGCGGGCACAACGCACCCGCCAGGCTCTGATCGCGGCGGCTGCCATCGAGTTCGACCGGCACGGGTACTCCGGAACCTCCCTGTCCGCCGTCCACGGTGCCTGCGGTGTGACGATGGGCGCGCTCACCTTCCACTTCCCCGCCAAGGCCGACCTCGCGTCCGCCGTCTGCCGGGAGGCCGAGGCGGTCACTCGCGCGGCGCTGCCCGGCCCCGAACCGGCGCCCACCGTCCGGTCGGTGGCGGAACTGACCCTCGTGGTCGCCGACCTGCTGGAGTGCGAGGTCACCGTCCGTGCGGCGGCCCGGCTCAGCCAGGAGCGGATGCCCTCCGCCCAGTGGCACGACGTGTGGCGGGCCGCGCTGCGGGATCTCGTGCCGCTGCTCCACCGGACGGCAGCCCCGGACGCATGGCCGCGGCCCGGCGAACTGGAGCTGCTGGCCGTCTACTTGACCGCCGGCGCCGAGGCGGCCCTGCGCGCGGGACAGCCCGGCGGTGAGGTACGGGCCCAGCTGGAACGCCTGTGGGGGCTCGTCATCGACGCCGCGCCCAAGTCGGCGTCGAACCTCGTTCCCGACCCCGCCCCGGACGTTCGTCCGCTCATCCCGGACCACCGCCCGGGTTCACTCCCTCTCACGAACGGGCTCAATCCATGACTCGACGCCGCGCGCTCGTCACCGGCGGTTCCCGGGGAATCGGTGCCGCGATCGCGACCGAACTCGCCGTCGCCGGGCACCGCGTGGCCGTGCACTGCCGTACGGACACCACCGCCGCCGAGGCCGTACTGGACGGCCTGCCCGGCACCGGCCATGCCCTGGTCACCGGGGACCTGGGGAGCCCGGGCGCGGCCCAGGAGATCATCGACTCCGCGGTCGAGCGGCTCGGCACGGTGGACGTGCTCGTCAACAACGCCGGTGTGTACGCCGAACAGCCCGTCGCCACCACCTCGTACGAGGACTGGCAGCGGGACTGGCGGCGGCTCGCCGATGTGAACCTGTTCGGGCCCGCCGACCTGATCTGGTGCCTGGTCGACCATCTCAGGCACCGGCTCCAGGGGCCGCAGGGCGCCCGCATCATCAACGTCGGCTCGCGCGGCGCGTACCGGGGCGAGCCGAACGCCCCCGCCTACGGCGCGACCAAGGCCGCCCTGCACGCGCTGACGCAGTCGCTCGCCCAGTCGCTGGGGCCCGACGGTATCGCCGTGAGTGCCGTGGCGCCCGGATTCGTCCGGACCGATCTCACCGAACCCATGCTCGTCGGGGAGGCCGGTGAGGAGGTACGACGGCAGAGTCCGCTGCGCCGGATCGCCGTGCCCTCCGACGTCGCGGCTGCCGTGGCCTGGCTCGGCTCCGCCGGGGCCGAGTGGTGCAGCGGCGCCGTCCTCGACGTCAACGGCGCCTCCCACCTGCGCTGAACCCACCCCAACTCCCGCCTGCCAGAAGGGATTCACCATGCGCGCGGCCCTCCTCCAGATCGCCGTACGACCGGACGAGCCGGCCGGTGAGCGGCGCGCCCGCGTGGCCGCGCTCGTACGGGAACAGCGCGGCGCCGACCTGGTGCTGCTGCCGGAACTCTGGACGTGCGGCGCGTTCGCCTTCGACGCGTTCCGTGCGCACGCCGAGCCGCTGACCGGACCGACGGCCCGGGCGATGGGCGAGGCCGCCGCCGCCGCGCAGGTGTGGCTGCACGCGGGGTCGATCGTCGAACTCGGGCCCGGGGACGTCCTGTTCAACACCTCCCTGCTGTTCGCGCCCGACGGCCGGCTCCACCGCACGTACCGGAAGATCCACCGCTTCGGCTTCGACAGCGGCGAGGCGGCGCTGATGGCGCCGGGCGACGAGATCGTCACCGCCGGGCTCCCCCTGGCCCCGGCGGGTCTTGCCACCTGCTACGACCTCCGGTTCCCCGAGCAGTTCCGGCAGTTGACCGATGCCGGTGCCGAACTCCTGCTCGTCACCGCCGGTTGGCCCGCGGCACGCCGTGCGCACTGGTCGCTGCTGACCCGCGCACGGGCCGTCGAGTCGCAGGCGTACCTCCTCGCCTGCTGCACCGCTGGCACCCACGCGGGCGTCGAGCAGGCGGGGCACAGCGTCGTGGTCGATCCCTGGGGCGAGGTCGTGGCCGAGGCGGGGGCGGGCGAGGAGACACTCGTCGCCGACCTCGATCCCGCGCTCGTGGCGAAGACGCGCGCCGGGTTCCCCGTGCTGCGTGACCGTGTCCTCGGTCTGCCGCTCCCCCGGTAACCGGGCAGCCGGTCATGTCCACAGATGCCGTCCGTCCGGCCAGCCGCCGGGCTGGGCGGCATCTGTCGTCTCCGACCAACTTCCCTGCACTGCAAGGCAGTTGGAGTATTTTCCGCAGCCTCTTGCGCTCGACCGTCAGCCTGTGTCACGCTTCTTCGCGAGGCAGTCTGCCCTCTTCGAGGAGCCTTCGAACTGCCACCGCGTCGCCGTCGTGCGGCGCTTTTTTGTTGCCCAAGAACCGGCGTTCCGCGCAGGCCCCCTTGCCCCGAACCCGTTTTCCCGAAGGTGAGCCGACCATGGCCGACCGAACCCCCTCGCCCCGAACCCCCTCGCCCGCGACTCCCGCGCCCTGCGCGTCGACCCGCTGCCGTCGGGCGGCCCGCACCGGCCGGCTGGCCCGCCGGCCCGCCTCCCCCGACGCCCGGCTCTGCACGGCCTGCAAGCGGGCCCTGGGGGCCGACCTGGCCGCGCTGCCCGGCCTGCACCGCGAGAGCGAGCAGGACCTGGCGCCGGTCTCGGGCGGCGGGCTCGTGCCACGCGTCACCGGCAGCCGGTCGTGCCCACCGCCCGTCAGCGACAGGGCACTTGAGGTGCGGCACGACGTCGTCGTACGACTGGCCTCCTGGACCCGGCTGGTGCTCGACGAGGCCGACGGCGCGCGGGCCCCGGCCCCGCCCCGCCGGACCGTCGCCGAGCTGGCCGCCTTCCTCGGCCGGCACGTCGGCCTGCTGGCCGCCCACCCCGCCGCGGGCGCCGCCGCCGACGAGATCGCGGGCGCGGCGGCGGCCCTGCGGGCCCTCACCACGGAGCCGAAGGCCGGCCTCGTGCCGCTGGGCCGCTGCGTCGAGCCGGGCTGCGACGCCGAGGTGTCGCTGCCGGGCCGGGGCGGCGACGACCTGGTCCTGCGCGGCCCGATGTGCGAGGCGGGACACGTTCTGACGCCCCGTCAGTGGCTGGTGCTGAGGGAGCGTACGACCACGATGGAGGAGAGCGCATGACCACCGACGGCCGCAGCAGGCGCGTCCCGACCTCGTTGGCCGCACTGGCCCTCGGTGTGCAGGAGAGCACCATCCGCCAGTGGGCCAGGCGCGGCAAAGTGACCCGCTACGGCACCAAGAGGCAGGCGCTGTACGACCTTTCCGAGCTCGCCGCACTGGCGGCCGGGGAGACCGGCACGCCCCGCGCCTGAGCCCTCCCCGCTCCCCGCTCTCCCTCACCCGTATCTCTCGACCACCGCACCGTCCGGCACCTGCCGCGCGGTGCCGACGCATGCCCGAAAACGGCCCGTCGGCCGCCCACTTGAGCAATCCACCTGAGCAATCCACCTGAGGAGACGAACCGTGGCAACCGCCCTGGAATCAACGGAGTCAACGGACACAGCCGCCGAGGCCCCGCAGTGGCAGCGGTACTGGGACAGCCGGCGCGCCCCCTTCATCGAGGAGTGCCGTCAGGCTCGCGAGACCCTGCTCGCCGATCTGAAGGACCCGCACACCGCCCAGGCCCGGGTGCTCGACGACCTCATCCACATCGGCGCCGGCTCGCTGCACTGGAAGGAGCGGGGGTACACCCGGGTCGCCGCCGACCCGGACAGCTTCCGCTCGGTCCTGCCGGTCATGCGGTACGGCGACTTCGTCGACGAGATCGACCGGGAGACCCGCACCAAGGGCGGTGTCCTGTCGTGCAGCCCGGTGCTGCGCTGGCTCAAGACCAGCGGGACGACGGGCACGCCCAAGCGCGTCCCGTACACGCTGCACTGGCTGTTGACCTACCGGATCCCGGCCATGAAGGCGATGTGGGGCACGTATCTGGAGCACCACCCGGAGATCCTCGCGCACCCCTTCGCCACCCTCGACACCCAGACGGTCCGGGAGGACGTGTACGACTTCGTGCACGGTGTGGAGCACCAGGCGATCAGCAACCGGCACCCGCAGATCAACAGCCGGGACTGGAGCCCGCCGTGGTACCAGTCCCCGTGGTTCGGCCCGGACGCACCCGCCTCGCACGCCGGGCGGATGTACCACCGCATCCGGCACCTCGTCGGCCGCGATCTGCACTACATCTCGGCCATCAACCCGAGCACCCTGGTCTCGCTGCGCGACCTGATCGCCGACCACGGGGCGGAGTTGGTACGTGATCTGCGCGACGGCACACTCCAGGGCCGGCCGTGGACCGAGCCCGACGAGAAGGCCGCCCGGCACCTCGAACAGGCCCTGGCACGGGACGGGTTCAGCCTGGTCGACGTATGGCCTTCGCTGACCCTGTACAGCTGCTGGCTGTCGGCCTCCGCGGAGTTGTACCGGCCGCGTCTGGACGCCGTGCTGCCGGGCGTCGACAAGCTGCCGTTCATGAGCTGCGGCACGGAGGGCGTCACCACGATCCCCGTCGACGACTCGCTGGACAGCCAGCCGCTCGCCGTCAGCCAGGCCTACTTCGAGTTCGTCCCCGCCGATGTGCCGCTGGGCGCGCTGGTGGAGGCCGGCGAGCGGATCGACACCCTCCTGTTCGACGAGGTCGAGGCGGGCCGCGACTACCACCTGATCATGTCGCAGGGGAACGGGCTCTACCGGCTGTGGACCGGTGACATCTACCGCGTCGACCGGATCGTGGACGGCACGCCCTGGATCCACTTCACCCACCGCGACGGCGTCTTCCACTCCTTCACCGGCGAGAAGATCACCGAGGGCCAGGTCACCCAGGCCATCCAGCAGGGCCTGGCGGCGAGCGATCTCGACACCGGCCTCTACATGTGCGGTCCGCGCTGGGCAGAGCTGCCGTACTACGTCATCGCCGCCGAAGTCCCCCACCCCTCGCCCGAGTTGGACCGGGAGCTGTCCGCCGGGGTGGACCGCGAACTGTCCGTGATCAACATCGAGTACGCCTCGAAGCGGGACAGCGGCCGGCTCGGCGGCATGCGGGTGGTGACCGTGCCGCAGGGCGCCATCGCCGCGTATGTCGAGTCGCGGCGACAGCAGGGCAACGCCACCCAGTACAAGTACAAGCCGTTCCAGCAGGACATCGACTTCGTCGCCGCGATCACCGGCAACTGAACACACGCCGCCCGTCCGGGATGTGACGGGCAATCAGGAATTTCCCCGGAAGACCAAGAGAAGCGAAAAGGAGTACGGGACATGATCGAGACCCTCAGGCCCCCGCAGAACACCCGTCGGGAGATCGTCCAACTGACTTCCGGTGGCACCGAGTTGGCGCTGCACATCTGGCGTCCGGAGCGGATCAAGGGAGCCGTCTTCTACTTCCACGGACTGCAGAGCCACGCCGGGTGGCTGTGGGAAGTGGGACCCCGGTTCGCCGACAACGACATCGCGCTCTTCGTACTCGACCGGCGCGGCAGCGGCATCAGCGCGGGCCCGCGGCACGAGATACCGGACGCCGACACCATCCTCGACGACTACGCGAACGCCGTCGCCTTCGTCCGCGGGATGATCGGCGACTCCGTACCGCTGTCGCTGTTCGGGCACTGCCTGGGCGGCTCCTTCATGGCGGCCCTGATGCACCACGAGTCGTTCACCACCCGGTACGACGCGGCCGTGTTCTGCTCGTCCTGGCTGGGCCGTCTGCACGCGACCCTCGGCGCCGACGAACTCCGGGCACTCGCCGGGGAGACCGGCGACGCGCCCTGGGACGCCGGGCTCCGGTCCGCCGACTTCACCGACGAGGCCAAGTACCAGCACTTCATCGACCACGACGACCTGGCCGTACGGCAGTTGACGCGCCGCTCGCGGTCCGTGCTGCTGGAACTGGAGCGGCGCTACCTGGCGCCCCGGCGTGCCCTCGCGCCGGTCACGGCCACCTTCGTGTCCGGCATGACCGACCCGATCGTCGATCTGGAGGCGGCGCACGGGGTGTTCCAGGACCTGATGTCCGAGCGCGGGGCGATCATCAAGTTCCCCACCGATCGGCACTACCTCTTCTACACCGACGTCAGCGACTCGCTCGTCGACTGGACGTCGACGTACACCCTGCTCCAGGGGCTGAACCGTGGCTTCTGACGGCCTGTTCACCGGCGGCGCGCGGGCGCGCCTGTACCGCGTCGAACTGCCGATGCGGACGCCGTTCGACCATCCCGCCGCCCGCCGCCGCACCTCCGACAGTCTGGTCCTCAGCCTGACCACGGACGACGGCGTACGCGGCCTCGGCGAGTGCGCGCCGCGTCCCTACGTCACCGGCGAGACCTGTGACGGCGTGCGGGCGCAGCTCGAAAAGGTCGACTTCGACGCCCTGTTCGCGCGGCTCACCGACGTCCGGCCCCGGCAGTTGCTCGCACTTCTGCACCGGGACGGCTTCGCCCGTGTCTTCGGGATCGACGGCGGCAACAATCTGCGCTGTCTGCTGGAGACCGCGGTCCTGGACTGGATCGGGCACCGACTGGGCCTGGAAGCAAGGCAGTTGCTGCCCGGCGGGGCGGCCGGGCCCGGACCGCGGTCCCTGCCCGTCTCCCAGGTGCTCGATCTCAGCCTGGGCGCAGAGGAGTTCCTGGCCACCCGGGGCCCGTTCCACTTCGTGAAGATCAAGGCGTCGGACGACACGGAACACGACGCCCGTACGGTACGGACGGTCCGCGAGCGGCTCGGGGACGACGTGCCCGTCATGGTCGACGCCAACATGAGCTGGACGCCCGACACCGCGCTGTCCCAGGCGCGCTGTCTGCGCGAGGCCGGCGCCGACTGGGTCGAGGAGCCGCTGGCCAAGGGCTCCTGGGAGGCGCTGCGGGAGCTGCGCTGCCGTGGCGGTCTGCGGGTCATGCTCGACGAGTCGGTGTGCACGGGCCGGGACGCGCGGAAGGCGGTCAGGTCCGGGGCGTGCGACGCGTTCAACGTGCGGGTGTCGAAGAACGGCGGCCCGCTGCCGGCCGCCGAACTCGTCGCCTACGCGCGGCAGAACGGCGTCCGGTTCCAGATCGGTGTCCAGGTCGCCGAGGTGGGCCCGCTCATCAACGCGGGTCGCGCGCTGGCCTTCCGCCACCGGGACGCCATGACGGCCGAGGCGGGACAGTCCGACCGCTTCTTCCCGCAGATGATCGTCACCCCGCGCCCCGCCGTCGACCGGGACGCCAACACGCTGGTCCCCGCGGCCGGCCCCGGCTGGGGCCTGAGCCTCACCCCGGCGGCGGAGCGCTGGGCCGTTCGGGACCTCTGACCTGCCCTGTCTCCAGATCACTCACCCCTGCGCATATCCAGAAAGGGAACCGTCATGCCCGTACTCTTCGAGTGCACCTACCGGGGCCGTCGCCACGTCGGCCTCGAACTCCCCGCCGACGGCGAGCCGTTGCGGCTGCGACCGCTCGGCGGGAGGGACCTTCGGACGCTGGTCGTGGACGCGGGCGGCGACCCCGCCGCGCTCGCTGCGGCCCTCGCCGACCTGCCCGGGGAGGTGACCGTCCCGGCCGAGGACCGCGAGGCCGTACGGATGCGTCCCCCGCTGCTGCCCGACCACACGGGCGACGCCATGGTCAGCGGCTTCATGCAGACCCACAACGTCAAGGTGGAGGCGGACACCCCGGCCCAACCCAACTGGTTCGTCAAGGGACTTGGCGACACGCTGAAGCTCCCGGGGGAGGATCTGCGCGCGCCGGCCGGTTCCGTCGCCCTGTGCGAGGAAGCGGAGATCGTCCTCGTGCACGTCACCGACGGGAACGGCGAACTCCACTACGCCGGCTACACCTTCGGCAACGATCTCACCGACATCGGGCGCTTCCGGCGACACCGGGGACACCTCTCGTACGCCAAGCTCTGCGACGCGGCCGTGGCGCCGTGGCTGTTTCTCGACGCCCCGCCCCGGCATGTCACCGGACGCGTGACGATCGAGCGGGAGGGAGCCGAAGGGGCGGCCTGGGAAGGCGAGTTCACCACCGGGACCAAGGCCCTGCACTACGGCCTCGACAGCATGATGTCCGAGCTCTTCTCCTACGACACCCTGCGCACCCCCGGCCGCGTGCACTACGTCTACATCGGCGCCGACCGCAGCAGCTTCCACGGCGGCCACGAGATGGCGGACGGGGACCGCGTCACCCTGGAGTTCACCAGCCACGGCGTCACCCTCGCGAACACCGTACGGTGTCCTTCACCCACGGCGCCCGAGCCCGCCGCCCGCGAGGGGTCGTGAACGGCGACGAGGGTGTGCGCAGGCTCAGCGACACCGAGGCGACGTTCGCCTACACCCACGCGCTCATGGGCGGCAGCACACAGCTCACCACGGAGTTCACGGTGAACGCGGCGTTCTCCCCGGAGCGGGTGGAGCGGGCGGTTGAGCTGTGGCTGCGCCGCTTCCCGCTGCTGTCCCTGCGCATCGCGGACCTGGACGGCAGCCTCTGGTTCCGCCGGGAATCCCCCGAAGCGCCCTCCCCCGAGGGCCGGTTGTGGCGCCTGCGGGTCGGGCACGGTCCGGCGGCGGCGACACGCTTCGCCTTCACCTGTCATCACGCGATCTGCGACGGATACTCGACCGGTCACCTCGTACGGGCCTTCCTGGACGGCCTGTTCGGCATCCCGGGCGGGGACGGGTTCCGCCCGGGCGCGGACCCCCTGCCGCCCGACATCGACGGACTCACCTACGCGAGCGGGGACATACGACCCCCTCGCACCCCGCAGGCCCGCCGGTCCCCGTGCCCGTACAGCGCGCGTCTGACGGCATCGGCCGACGGCCCCGTGACCTTCACCCTCACACCGCGCGAGAGCCGGCGGCTGCGGAACTGGTGCCGGGCACGGGAGTTGACGGTGGGCGGGCTGCTCGCGACCGGGCTCGCCGACTCGCTCGCCCGGGAGACCGGCCGCGAGGAGGTCACGGTGTCCACGGCGGTGTCCCTGCGGCGCCGGTACGCCGAGCACTCGCTGATCACCGAGCCGGGCTGCGTACTGGGCCTGGTCCGGACACCGGCACGGACCGGGACCGGGACCGGCGACGACCAGGTGGACCGCGCCCGCGAGAACGCGGCGGCACTCCGGTCGGCCGCTCACGCCTGGCGTCCGGCGCGGCGCGCACACGCCCGGATCCGGCAGTCCGTCGAGCGCGAGGCCGCGGGCGGCGGGGTGCCGGAGATCCGGGTCACCGACATCGGCTCGGTGGACGCGGCCCTCGGCTCGCACACCGCCCGGCTCACGGAATTCCGTACGGTCGCGGCCCGCGGCGACGCCCCGCCGGGCGGCACTCTGCACCTGTCGTCGTTCATGGGCGCACTCACCGTGGCGCTCTCCACCGGCTCCAAGGGCCCCGCGCGACTGGCCGCCGCGGCGGAACGTGCGGTGCGCGAGGCCGTACTGCTGTCCGCGAGCCGATGATTCTTTTCCCGGGCCTGTGAAGAAACCGCAGGTCGGAGCGGTACGGCCGTTCAGACTCCCCGAAGTCGTGAAGACGGGAAGGCGATCGCATTGAAAACAAAGAGTTCGTTCTCTATTTTTTTGAGGGCGGGCCCCGGACGGCGGGGCCCGCCGGGCAGGACAGTCCAGAGGAAGGAACGCGGCATGGCCACGGCGGTTTCCGCAGCGCCTGACGCACCGCTCATGACCATGAGCACATATCGGGCCCCACAGCAGAACGGTCGGCCGGGCGCCGCGACCGGCACCTTCGAAGCGGCGACCGGCGCCTTCGACACCTTCGTCACGCAGGTCTTCGGGCCGCTGCCCCGCGCCGACCAGCGCAAATGGGCCCGCGCCTACACCCAGGGGCTGCTGATCACCCCTGGCCGCAAGACCGTACGGGCACTGGCGGCGGCCGTGTCGGAGTCCGGTACGGCGTCGCAGGCACTGCACCAGTTCGTCAACGCCAGCCCCTGGGACTGGGAGCCCGTCCGCGCAGGGCTGGCCCGCTGGGTCGCCCGCCGCGCCCGCCCGCACGCCCTCCTCATCACCGCGGCGGTGCTGCCGAAGCGGGGCGACCGCTCCTGCGGAGTGCACCGGCGGTTCGACCCGCAGGCCGGACGGACCGTCAACTGCCAGGTCGGGATAGGGGCGTTCCTCGCCACCAGCGAGGCGACCGTCCCCGTCGACTGGCGGCTGCTGCTGCCCGGGGAGTGGACCGCGGACCCGCGGGTCCGCAGCAGGGCCCGCATCCCCGGCACCACGCCCAGCGCCCAGGAATCGCCCTGCGAGCAGGCGTTGAGCCTGGTGGACGATCTGGACCGTGCCCTGGCCGACTCCCCGGACGGACCTCACGGACCGGACGCACCGGACGCACCGCCGGTCGTCGCCGACCTGACCGGGATCGCCGACCCCGTCCGGCTGATCGGCGGACTCACCGCCAGGCAGCGGCAGTTCGTGGTGGCCGTACCCGGGGATCTGCCGGTGCTGCCCGACCCGGCAGTGTCCGTCGGGTCCGTCCCCCACCCCCGTACCGCCATCGCGGTCAGCGCCCGCCACCTCATCGCCCGTCGGCACGCCCGGCAGCCCCACACACCGGTCATCACCGGAACCGTCCGACTCCCGGGCGTCCCCGGCGCCTTCCGCCTGCTCGCCCAGTGGCCGTCGGCCGAACCCGGCAGCGGGCGGATCTGGCTCACCGATCTCGTCGACAGCCCGCCCCGCGAGGCACTCGCGCTGGCCCGTCTGCACCCCACCGCCGCCGACACCCTGAAACTGCTGGAGGACGACCTCGGGCTGCGCGCCTTCGAGGGCCGCTCGTACCCCGGCTGGCACCATCACATGACCCTGGTCTCGGCGGCCTTCGCGTACGGCTCCCTGGGGCCCGCCGCGTTGTTCGGATCGGCGCAGCCGTCACGGGCGGTACGGGTGCCACGGGCGGTACGGGCGCCGGGTCAGCCGGCCAGGCCGCCTCTCCGCGGGGCGCGCTCCGTACCGCACCCCGTGCCGCGGCCTGCACCTCGGTCCGTACGGAATGTCCTCACCTCCACCCGGACAGGACGCTCCTGATGGCTCTGCCCAAAGTGTTCTGGCTGTTCTGGTGCGGGCAGACCATCGGCCGGCTCGGGACGCTCGCACCGGCTTTCCTCGTGCTCTATCTGGAGCAGGAGGACCTGGTCTCCCCCGGTACGACTCCGGTCGTCCTGGGGCTGTTCGGCGCCGGCATCGTCCTGTCGGGGCTGGTCGGCGGGGCCGTGGCGGATCTGATCGGGCCGCGCCGCACGATCATCGCCGCCCAGCCCGTCACCGCCGTGATGGCCCTGCTGTTCGCCTACGCCCACCACGTGGTCCTGCTGTGTGTGCTCGCGCTGATCACCGGTTTCCTGTCGGCGGTCGACCGTCCTGCCGGGGCCGGACTGATCGCCGCGATCGTTCCGCAGGAGCAGTTCTCGAAGGCGTACAGCCTCTTCCTCGTGGGCTTCAACATCGGGATGTCGCTGAGCCCCGTCCTGTCCGGCTTCCTGCTCGCGGTCCGGCCGAGCGCCCTGTTCGTGGTGTGGGCGGCGGGCAGCCTGCTCTACGCGGCCCTGGTGTGCGCGCTGCCCGCCGACCGGCTGCCGCCGCGCAGTCAACGGCCCGGCGGTACGTCCGCCTTCGCGGCGGCGGCCCGTGGCATCACCGAACCGTTCCGCACCCCCGTCCTGGTCGCCTTCCTCGTCCTGACCTTCCTGCTGGCGTGCATCTACCTCCAGGTCAACTCCGCGCTGCCGCTGGACATGCACGCGAGCGGGCTGACCTCCGGGGACATCGGATTCGTCCTCGCCGTCAACGCCGTACTGTCCGTTCTTCTGCTGCCGCTGATACCACGGTTCGTCAGGGGGATGCGCGACCAGGTGCCCCTGGTCATCGCGAGCGGTCTGATCGCGATCGGCTTCAGCGGCAACTCCCTTGCGGGCAGCGTCCTCTCGTACACCGTCGCCACCGTCGTGTGGACGCTCGGCGAGGTCTTCTGGGCCCCGATGTCGGCGACCTTCATCGCCAACCGGGCACCGGAGGGCCGCAGCGGGAGCTACCAGGGCTCGTACTTCTTCGCCTGGAACGCGGCCTTCGTGGTCGGCGGTCCCGCGGGGCTCGCCATCGCCAACTCCCATGGTTACGAGGCCCTGTGGACGTCCGTCCTGGTCCTCGGCGCCGTCGTCACCCTCGGCTTCTGCCTGCTGCCGCGGCTCGCCGGGTTCGAGCGCGGACACTCCGACTCCGTTGCCCGTAACGGGAAGAGCGGCGCCGGGCAGGCCGACGCCGACAGCAACGCCACCCCGTCCGAGAAAACACTCGTCCGAGAGACAAGGACACCCGAATGACCGTCCCTACGCCCCGCACCGCACTCCTTGTCGGCGCCGCCGGCGGCATCCTCCGCGAAGTCGCCCTGGAACTCGCCGAGGAGGGCCACACGCTCGTCCTGTTCGACCGGGACGCGGACGCGCTGAACCGGCTCGCCGAGCGGCTCGCGCCCCTCACCAAGGTCGAGACCGTCGTCGGTGACATCACCGACATCGCAGCCGCCGAGCGCCAACTCACCGACATCGTCGAGCAGTTCGCCCCCTCCATCCTGGTCAACGGAGTCGGCGGGGACACCCGGGTGATCGGCTACGCGGATCTGACGACCGATCACTTCGACCAGTCGTTCCTGGAGAACGTGGTCAGCAGCTGGATCGCGGTGAAGGTCTGCGCCCCGCGCATGGCCGCCGACGGCTACGGCCGCATCGTCAACTTCGCCTCGGCGGGCGGCCGTACGTACAGCCACTTCAACAACGCCGCGTACGTCGCCGCCAAGGCCGCCGTGATCGGTATGACCAAGCAGATGGCGTACGAGCTGGCGCCGACCGGTGTCGTCCTCAACGTCGTCGCCCACGGCCCGATCGCCACCGAGCGGGTGGCCGGCGCGTTCGAGCGGCGCGACCCGGCGCAGCGGGAGGCCGTCCTGTCCAGGCTGCCGATGGGCCGCTACGGCTCGGTCGCCGAGGCGGTCGGCAGCGTGCTGCACCTCTGCTCCGAGAGCGCCGGTTACTCGACCGGCTCCGTGATCGACATCAACGGCGGCCTCTACATGTGAGCCCCGTCCCTCCCCGACTCACCGTGACCGCACGCCCAAGGAGGCTTCCATGGCGAAGTTCGTCGTCGAGTTCGAGTACAACGTCGACCGTGCGGGCCGGCAGGACCTGCACCCCGCCCACACCGACTATCTGCGCACCCTCACCGAACGCGGTGTCCTGCTGCTCGCCGGTCCGCTGGAGGACCTGAACGGCGGGCTGCTGGTCTACGAGGCCGAGGACCGCGCCCGGTTGCAGGAGGTCCTCGACGCCGAGCCCTACGTCAGGGGCGGCATCGTCGCCCGCACCCGGATCCGCCAGTGGGCGCCGGGCAAGGGCACCTGGATCGCCGCACACGCCCTGCCCGCCACCTGACCCGCCCCGGCCCGCTCCTCTCAAACTCCCCTCCCCTCCCCTCCTCCCTCTCCCACTCTCCCTCCCTTGCAAGAGACTCCTCGGAAGGACCGACTGACGTGCTCGCAACACCGGTTCAGCAGGACACCGCGCTCCGCCAGGACGAACTGCACGCCGGCGTCGTGGATCCGGACATGGACTCGATGCGTCTGCTCAGCGAG
Organism: Streptomyces sp. NBC_01451; assembly: GCF_036227485.1. NCBI lineage: Bacteria > Bacillati > Actinomycetota > Actinomycetes > Kitasatosporales > Streptomycetaceae > Streptomyces > Streptomyces sp. NBC_01451. Next base: position 6,760,919 of record NZ_CP109479.1, on the reverse strand, counting down.
ACGGCGATGAAGTTCCCCGACGCCCTGTCGTTCTCGTCGGGCGCGCCCCACGACGGCACGCACGACCTGGCCAAACTCTCCCAGTACGTGCACCGCTATCTGGCGCATCTGCGCGAGCGGGGCGTGCCCGAACAGCGCATCACCCGCCTGATGTTCCAGTACGGGCCCGTCAACGGCTTCATCCAGGACGAGGTCGCGCTGATGCTCGACCGGGACGAGGACATCGTCGTCCCGTCCGACGCGATCATGATCACGCACGGCTTCCAGGAGGCCGCGCTGATCGCCCTGCGCGGTCTGTTCCGCTCCCCGGACGACGTCCTGCTGTCCGTGTCGCCCGCGTACGTCGGTATCCGGGGCGCCGCCCGCATGCTCGACATCCCGGTCAGGGCCATCACCGAGGGCCCGAACGGACTCGAACCCGAGGCTGTGGCCGCCGCGGTGCGTGCCGTGCGGGCCGAGGGCAGGCGTCCCGCCGCGCTCTATCTGGTCCCCGACTTCTCCAACCCGTCGGGCACGGTCGTCCCGGTCGACGCCCGCAGGCGGCTGCTGGAGCTGGCCGCCGAGGAGGGCTTCACCATCCTGGAGGACAACCCGTACGGGCTCTTCGCCAAGGACGGCGAGCGGCTGCCGACGCTGAAGTCGCTGGACACCCGCGGCGACGTCGTCTACCTCGGTTCCTTCGCCAAGTCGGCTTTCCCGGGTGCCCGGTTGGGCTATCTGGTCGCCGACCGCGAGGTCGTCGGCGAGGACGGCACCAGGCGCACCCTGGCGGCCGAACTGTCCAAGGCGAAGGCGATGTTCAGCGTCGGCTCGTCCTCGCTCTCGCAGGCCGCGATCGGCGGCATCCTCGTCGAGGCCGACCATGATCTGCGCAGCGCCACGCGGGAGTTGACGGCCGTGTACCAGGAGCGGCTCGCGGCGACCCTCGACGCCCTCGCCGAGCACTTCCCGCCCGAGCGCTACGCCGAGCACGGGGTGCGCTGGAACCGGCCGCGCGGCGGCTTCTTCCTCGTCGTCGAGGTGCCGTTCGAGGCGGACCTGGCCGCGATGGGGCGCTCGGCGCGCGACTTCGCCGTCTCGTGGGCGCCGATGCGGATGTTCCACCTGGAGGGCGGCGGCGAGCGGGCGCTGCGCCTCGGCTTCAGCAACCTGCCGCCCGCCGCCGTGCGGGAGGGCATCGCCCGCCTGGCCCGCTTCATCGAGTCGGAGGCCCGTTCATGACCAGCAGCACCCGCCCCGTCGCCGTAGTGGTCGACGGCTACTCCGCCGGCAACTTCTACCCCGCCGCCTTCGCCGCGTACGGCGCGGACGTGGTCCATGTCCAGAGCACCCCGCGGATCAACCCGACGATGCAGGCCCCGGACCTGACCGCGTACTCCCGCAACATCATCTGCGCGGACGAGAGCGAACTCGTCGAACTGCTGCGCCCGTACGGCCCGTTGTGCGTGGTCCCCGGACAGGAGGGTGCCGTCCGGCTCGCCGACCGGCTCAGTGAGGCGCTCGGGGTGCCGTCCAACGGCTCGGCGCTGTCCCGGGCCCGCCGCGACAAGTACGAGATGATCGAGGCGCTGCGCGGGGCCGGTGTGCGCTGCGCAGGCCAGTTCAAGAGCGCGGACCCGGCCGAGATCGTCGACTGGGCGCAGGAGCAGGGCAGTTATCCGGTGGTGGTCAAGCCGCTGAGCTCGGCGGGATCGGACGGCGTCGTCGTCTGCGACAGCGCGGAAGCGGTGCGTACGGCGGCCGAGGCGGTGCTCGGCACCCAGGACATTTTCGGCGGCGCGAACACCGAGATCCTCGTGCAGTCCTACCTCAGGGGCACCGAGTACATCGTCGACACCGTCAGCTGCGCCGGCGAGCGCTATGTGTGCGGGGTGTGGGAGTACGAGAAGGCGCTGCTGCCGTCGGGCAAGAACATCTACAACCGGGACCTCCTCGCCGACCCGGACGCCGACCCCGTACCCGCCCTGACCGCGTACGTCGACGAGGTGCTCGCCACACTCGGCGTCCAGTGGGGTCCGGCGCACGCCGAGGTCATCGTCACCGACGAGGGCCCGGTCCTGGTCGAGATCGGCACCCGCCTCAACGGCAACATCAACGCCCCGTTCCACGACGTGTGCCTGGGCCACAACCAGGCGGCGCTCACGGCACAGGCGTACGCCGGGCCCGACGAGTTCCGGGCGGCGTACGCGGGCCGGGTCTACCGCAGGCTCCAGCCGGCGGTCGTCTACAACACCCCGACCGAGCTCGACGGCGTCGTGACCGCGGTCGACGAGACCGCCGTCGCCGAGATCCGCGGTCTGGAGAGCGTGTTCTTCACCGGCGTGAAGCTGGCGCCCGGCGCCCGCATCCGCCCCACGGTCGACCTGCTGACCAGCTCGATGAGGGTGTTCCTCACGGCCCCGGACGACCACGTCCTGGAGGCCGACTACCAGAAGGTCCGCTCCCTGAAGGACGCGGTGTACCGGGTCTCGTAGCCCGCCGCGACCGGCTCGCACCCCGCCCGACTCCCCGGCCACTCGCCCCGTTCGCCCCCTCGCACCTCTTCTCGCTCGTTCTCGCTCGTTCTCGCGCCCAACTTGCGCCCCATTAACGGTAATTCACCCCTTTCGCGCTCGCTTCCCGGAGGTCTGTTGTGCACAGCCGTATCGGACTCTTCCTCTCGCCCGTCCACGAGACCGGCCAGGACCCGCATCTCGCGATACGCCGGAACCTCGACCTCGTCGAGCTCGCCGACGACCTCAACTTCGACGAGGCGTGGTTCGGCGAGCACCACACGCTCGGCTGGGGCCTCGTCGGCGCCCCCGAGACGATGATCGCCGCCGCCTCGCAGCGCACCAGCCAGATCAAGCTGGCCCACGGTGTGGTCCCGCTCTCCGGCCACCACCCCTTCCACGTGGCCAGCAGGGCCGTACACCTCGACCACCTGACCCGCGGCCGCTACATCCTGGGCGTCGGCCCGGGCGTGCCGTTCGACGCGAAGATGTTCGGCCTGGAGCAGCCGGTGCAGCGCCGCCGTCTTGAGGAGGCGCTGCCCACCGTCCTCGAACTCGTCAACGGCGAGGGCCGGATCAACCAGAAGACCGACTGGTTCGAACTCAACGAGGCCAAGCTCCAGTTGCCCCGCTTCAGCCCGCAGGGCATCGAGGTGGCCGTGGCCACCTCCGGCACCTCGAAGACCAGCCCGAGCCTGATCGGCCAGTACGGCCTGAGCATGACGTCGTTCGCGCTGCCCTTCGCCCTGCTCACACCTGGCGCCCCCGCGCACATCAACCTCGCCCACCAGTGGAAGTACGCGGAGGAGTCCGCCGCCGAGCACGGCCGGACCCTGGACCGCGACAAGTGGCGGATCGCCCTGCCGGTGCATGTCGCCGAGACCCGCGAGGAGGCGTTCGCGGACGTCCGCGAGGGCTACGACCGCTGGCTGTTCGAGTACTTCGGCAAGGCGGCCGGGCGCGAGGTGATCAGCCCGGACACCCCGCGCGAGCGCGCCCTTGAGGCCCGTGTCGAGGCCGGCGGCGCGCTGGTCGGCTCGGTCGACGACGTGGTCAGCGGCATCGAGCGGCTGCAGGAGATCACCGGCGGCTTCGGCTCGCTCCTCGTGTACGTCGCCGACTGGGCGTCGTACGAGCGCACCAACCGCAGCATGGAACTGCTCGCCCGGTATGTCGCGCCGCGCATCACGGGCTCGGCGGCGCGTCCGCAGGAGGCCGTGGACTGGGCGATCGCGAGCCGCGCGAAGTAGTGCCGGCCGGCGTGAGGAGGGCCCCGCCCTCCGATTCGCCCCCCAAGACGGGTGCCGGGCCGGGATGTTCGTTCCCCCGTCCGTTCCGGCCCGGCGCCCTCCCCCGGTCGAGACCCACCCGAGCCCACCCCGGGCCCCACCCACACCTCACGCGAACGGATTCAACTCATGCTGGAGCAGCGCTCGTTCCGCGACATCCTCGGCCGGTTCACCACCGGAGTGGTGCTGGTCACCGCGCACACCGCCGAGGGCCCCAAGGGCATGGCGGTGAACTCCTTCACGTCCGTGTCCCTGGACCCGCCGCTGGTCGCCCTGTGCGCCGCGGACACCTCCACCACCTGGCCGGCCATCCGCGCGGCGGGCGGCTTCGCGGTCACCATCCTCGGTGACCAGCATGCCGAGCTGTGCCGCCTGTTCAGCGCCAGGGGTGCCGACCGGTTCGCCGTGGGCGACTGGACGTCGACCCGGGCCGGGCATCCCATACCGGCCGACGGTCTTGGCTGGCTGGACTGCCGTATCGCCACCATCCATCCGGCGGGCGACCACGAGCTGGTCATCGCCGAGGCCGTCGAAGGAGCCCTGACCGAGCAGGCGGGCCCGCTGGTCTTCCACGCCGGTCGCTTCACCGCCCTCGCAGCCGCCTGACCCGCCCGCCGACCCGGCCCCCTGCCCTGCCCCGGGCCCGCCATGCCCCGCCCCGCGACCCCTGTCGCCACCGGCACCACCGGCACCCGCACCGCCTGCCGAACCGCCGGGGCCCGCTCACCGCCGGACCGGTCCCTGGGCCCTGTCGCCCGATTCCCGTCTGCCCTGCGGCGTCATGCACGCTCACGCTCCCCCGGAGGGGAACCCCCAGAGCACGCACCCGACGCCGCGGGACCCGCCCTCCGGGCGCACGACGGGAGTGTGACGACAGGACCTGGCATCGTTGACCTCCAGAAAGGCAACCTGCGTGTCCGTCACCGATTCCTCACGCATCCTTCCTTCCCCGCCGTATGCCAGGGGCGAGGCCGATCTGCGATTCGTGCGGACCGCTCCGCGCCACCTGGTCGACCGCAGCGCGGTCGCCGAGGTGCTGATCACCGACTGGCTGCGGCTGGGCCCCGACACCTTCCGGCTGGGCGCGCAGTGGCCGCGCGGTCACACCTTCTACGCGCCCATCGCCGGTTCCTGGCACGACCCGCTGCTCGCCGCGGAGTCACTGCGGCAGGCGTCCGTCCTGCTCGGGCAGACGTACTACGGCGTGCCCGCGGACCATCGCTGCGACATCGCCGAGCTGGACGTCGACATCGTCCCCGGGGCCGTCCTCCTCGGCTCCCGCCCCGCCGAGATACGCCTGGACGTCTCCGCCACGGACGTCCGGCGCCAGGCCGGCGCGCTGACCGGGCTCACGCTGGAGGCCGACCTGCTGCGCGGCGAGGTCTTCGCGGGTGCGGGGCGTCTGGCGCTACGCGTGTCACCCATCGGCGACGGGCCCAACTCCCCGGTCGAACCAGGTGACTTCCCCACCCAGCCGGACCCGGTCCCACCCCCGATCGTCGGCCGCCTCGACGAACGGGACGTGGTCCTGGGCATCCCCCGCTCGGCCTCGGCCCGCCGGGGCCTCGAATGGGAGCTGCGGATCGATCCCAGTCACCCGGTCCTGTTCGACCACCCCACGGACCAGGTCCCCGGCATGCTGCTCCTCGAGGCGGCCCGCCAGGCAACCCAGGCCGCGTGCGCCCCGTACCGCGTGCTGCCCGTGGAACTGCGCAGCGCCTTCCACGCCCCGGTGGAACTGGACCTCCGCTGCCGGATCTCCGCGACGCGACTGCCCGTCGAGGACGCGGGCGAGGACGCGGTGGTACGGGTCACGGCGTCCCAGTCGGGCCGCCTGGCGTTCGACAGCCTGGTGGTGGCGAGCCTGTGCGACTGACGCCGGCGGCGGGGGGACACCCGTACGTCCGCCCGACATGACTCGGCCATGACAGCCACTCCTCCCGTCCAGGGACCGTCAGCGCGCCCCCGTCGCCGGCCGGGGGCGGGGCGGTCACGGCACGCCCTTGGAACGAGAGTGGAACGCCGTACCCTTCCGCGTGCGGCCGTCGTCGGCGGCTCGTCGGCCTCGGCCGTCGTCGGCGCAGCCCTGTGGCGCCGGCGTCACGTACCCCGCGCCCGCCCGGCCCGGCACGGGCCCCACGGAGCGCTCGGTTCAACGGACGCGACCAGCATCGGACTGCCGAGCGGGTTCACCGGCCCCGGAACGTCAACGGCCAGGCCGCGCTGGCGGCCCCAGCCGTCGCCGCGCACTTCACCCCGGACCAGGAGGGCACCCCTACTTGCCGCACCGGGGCACCGGTGAGACATGGTGGGCATGCCACTGGGGTCACGTTCCCGGCATCGTCCGGCTGGCGCGTCGCCGTCTCTCATTTCCGGGAGCCTGCCATGTGCAGCAGCGGCGAAATGGCCGTCAGGCCGTGTCGGCGGTCTCCACGATGAGCCCCTGAAGGAAGGTGGCTGTCGCGGCCTCGAAAGCCTCGGTGAAGGCCGGGTGCATGAACGCCAGGCTCGCGTCGGCCTGGAAGGCGGCGAGCAGTGCGGGGGCGGGACGGCTGCGGGTCCACAGGGCACCGACGAGGATGATGACCATGTGCGCGGCGCGGAGCGCCCGTTCGTCGTCGAGTTCGGGAAGCAGGTCGCGGAGCTGCTCCCCGAGCCAGTGGATGGCGTCACGCGAGGCTCTCTTGTACCTGGTCGCGACGTCGACGGAGATGTTGTGCTCCAGGATCACCTGTTGCACGCTCAGTAGTTCGCACAGCATCGGGTGGGCGGCGAACGTGGCGGCCAGCCGCGCCGCGATCTGGCGCACTCGCACCGGAGCCGGTGCCGACGGGTCGGCCCACTCGGAGAACTCATCGGCGGTCTCGGCCCGGTAGCGGACGGCGGCCTCCGTGAGCAGGCCCAGCAGCACCGCCTCGCGTGACTCGAAGTAGAGCGACATGGCGGACTTCGACAGCCCGACCCGGCGGCTGAGTTCGTTGAGGCTCACCGCCGCGACAGGCATCTCGTCGAGCATGCCGGCCGCGGTCCGCAGGATGCTCTGCCGCCGTTCGGCGCGCTGCTCCTCGCTCCGTGCGCGATGGAAGGTTGCCACCCCACGAGAATAACCGACCGCCGGTCCATTGACTGTGGACCGGCGGTACATTAATTTCAATGTACCGCCGGTCCACTATTGAGGAGCGGGCGGATCACGCCGTCGACGACCGAGGGAAGGGACACACCATGAAGGCCACGGAGGCTGTCGACTGGGTCGACCCCGCCCGCTGGCGGGCCACGCCGGCGGCAGAGCGGCTCAGGCTGCTCCGCCTGGTCCAGGCGAACATCGACCGGCACTTCGACGAGCTGGTGGCGGCGGACTGCCGCGCGAAGGGCATCGACCCCGCGAACCCGGCCGACGCCCACCAGGTCGGCACGAGCGTGCAGCGCGTCCTGGTACCGGTGCCCGTGAACGTCGCGGCCGCCATCGACCTGTACGAGGGCCTGGTCCGCGGCCGCCCGATCCGGCCGCTCGCGGTCACCCCTGCCGGGGACGGCCGCTTCGACGTCCGGGTCTCCCCGCGCGGGAAGGACCGCCTGCTCAACGGCGACCGGACCGACGTGCTGCGCGTCGTCGGCGAACCTCGCCGGGTGGACCCCTACGCGAAGCCCGGCGGCATCGTGGCCGTGCTCGGGGCGGGGAACGTCGCGTCGTCGTTCGAGATGATCCGGGCCCTCTTCGTCGACGGCTACGTGGCCGTCCACAAGCCCCACCCCCTCAACGAGGACGCCGACCGGGTGTGGGAGAAGGTCCTGCAACCGCTCGTCGACGTCCACGCCGTCGCCTTCTGCCCTGCCGACGAAGGGCGGGAGCTGACCCAGGACCCTCGCCTCTCCAAGATCTACTTCACCGGCGGGACCGGTTCCGCCAAGGCGATCATGGAGGCCACCGACACCGAGCTGGTCTCCGAGTGCGGCGGCAACAACCCGTGCATCGTCGTTCCCGGCGACCGACCGTGGACCGAGAAGGAGATCCGCCATCAGGCGCTCCAGATCGCCACCATCGTCACGATCAGCGGCGGCTCGATCTGCGGCCGGACGCAGACCCTGGTGACGAGCCTGCACTGGCCGCAGCGGCGGCAGCTCCTGGACGCGATCACCGTCGCCCTGCGGGACCTCACACCCGGCTCCAGCACCAGCTACCCCGGGGTCGACAAGACCTTCACGGCCTTCCGCGACGCCTATCCGGCCGCGCGGATCGTGCAGCCCACCGACGGCCGCCCCGCTTCGCAAGTCATGGTGATCGAGGACGTCGGCACCGAGGGCTTCGCCCTGGAGAACGAGGCGTTCTGCCAGGTCATGAGCGAGGTCGCGCTCGACGTCGCGCCCGACGCCGGGACATTCCTGCCCGCCGCGACGGAGTTCGCCAACGAGAAGCTCCTAGGCACCCTGGCCGCGACGATCGTCATCGACGAGGACACCAAGAAGGCCCACGCCGCCACCGTGGACCGCGCGGTCTCGGACCTCCGCTACGGCGCCATCGGCGTCAACACGATGCCGCCGGTGGTGTGGACGAACCCCTACCTCATCTGGGGCGGGAACGAGGAGGGCCGCGAGTTCGTCTCCGGCCGCGGCAACTTCGGCAACCTCCTGGGCTACGAGAACGCCGAGAAGTCGATCGTGGTCAGCGGCTTCACCTCGCCGGGCCACCTGATCATGACGAGCAAGCGAGGCTGGCTCGACCTGTCGACACGCTTCGCCCGGTACGCCGTCCGCCCCACATGGACACGGCTGTTCGCCCTCGCCTTCACCGCGACGCGCGCGGGCTTCCGTCGCGCCGGTTCCTGACCTCCCCGCCGTCCGCCGAGAAAGGCTTCCCATGAGCAACAAGATCGCCCTGGTCACCGGTGCCTCCTCGGGCATCGGCGAGAGCACCGCCCGCCACCTCCACGACGCCGGCTTCGTCGTCTACGGCGCCGCCCGCCGCGTCGACCGGATGGCTTCTCTGGCCGCCGCGGGCGTGCGCACCGTCGCCCTCGACGTCACCGACGAGTCCTCGGCCGAGAAGGCGGTCGCGGACATCCTCGCGGCGCACGACCGGATCGACGTCCTGGTGAACAACGCCGGATACGGCTCGTACGGCGCGCTCGAAGACGTCCCGGTGTCCGAAGCCCGCTCCCAGATCGAGGTCAACCTCTTCGGCCTCGCCCACCTCACCCGGGCCGTGCTGCCGGCCATGCGGGCCCAGCGCAGCGGCACCATCGTCAACATCAGTTCCATGGGCGGCAAACTCGCCACGCCCCTGGGCGCCTGGTACCACGCCAGCAAGTTCGCGGTCGAGGGACTCAGTGACGCCCTGCGCCTGGAGCTGCGACGCTTCGGGGTCGACGTCGTCGTCATCGAGCCCGGCGTGATCCGCACCGAGTGGGGCGGCATCGCGGCCCGCAAGGTCCGTGCCACTTCGGGCGAAGGGCCTTACGGCGACCAGGCCGAGGCCATGGCCGTGTCACTGGAGAACGCCTCAAGGCCGGACGCGCCCAGGACCTCGTCCCCCGACGTCGTGGCCCGCGCCGTGACCCGAGCCGCCACGGCCCGCCGCCCCCGCACCCGGTACACCGCCGGCTTCGGCGCCCGCCCGATCCTCCTCGTGCGCAGGATGCTGCCCGACCGGGCCTTCGACGCCTTCATCACACGCACCGCGAGCCTGCTCGCCTGACCTCAGCCGAAAGCATGGAGAAGGGCAATTCGCATGGGAACACCGGGACATGGGCGCGCGATAGTGATCGGGGCCTCGCTCGCGGGGCTGCTCGCCGCGCGGGCGCTGCACGAGACCTTCGAGGAGGTCGTCGTACTCGATCGTGACACGTTGCCGGAGCGACCTGAGCCACGCCGCGGGGTGCCGCACCCGGCCACGTACACGGGCTGCTGACGCGCGGCTTGCAGGAGATGGACGGGATGTTCGAGGGGCTGACGGCCGAGCTGATCGACCTCGGTGCGCCAACCTTCGACATGCAGGACGAGATGCAGTGGTGGGTGGACGGGCGGCCACTGGCCACGGGGCCTTCCGCCATGACCGTGCTGGGAGCTGGGCGACCTTTACTGGAGACGGCGATCCGGCGCCGGGTCGCCGCGCTGCCGAACGTGGACATACGTCCGGAGACCGCCGGCACCGACCTGCTGACGACGCCGGACGGCACAAGGGTCATCGGCGTGCGGGCGATCGCCGCCGGTGAGGAGATCACCATCGACGACGCAAGCATGGTGGTGAACGCTTCCGGGCGCGGCTCACGCACCCGCCACTGGCTCGGCCGACTCGGCTACCCCGAGTTCGAGGAGCAGCGGATCGAGACCCAGGTGACCTATGTGACGCGCCGTTACCGGCGCGCGCCGGACCAACTCGACGGCCGATACGGCACCGCCATCGCCGCCTACCCTGGAAACACCCGTGGTGGTTTCGCCCTCGCCCAGGAGAACGACGCCTGGGCCCTCAGCATCAGTGGCTCGTTCGGTGCGGTCCCGCCGATGGACGACGACGACATGGTCGCATGGGCGGGGGAACTGGACTGCCAGGATGTCGCCACACTTCTGCGCACCTGTGCCCCGCTCGGCGACCCGGTGAAGATGCGCTACCCGGCGAGCACCCGATGGCGCTACGACCGGATGAGTCGTTTCCCGGCCGGTTTCCTGGTCACCGGCGACGCGATGTGCCCGTTCAATCCGGTCTACGGCCAGGGCATGACCGTGGCCGCACTGGAGGCGCCCATCCTCGGCCGCCTGCTGAAAGACGGCTCCGACGACATGGCGGCCCAGTTCTTCACCGAGTCGGCGGCTTTCCTCGACGTGCCGCGGATCACGGCCGCGGCCAATGATCTGCGCTTCCCGGACGCGGTCGGCGACCGATCCGCACTCGACCCGGAACCGGGTGCCTACCTGGACCGCCTGCGCGCCACCGCGGTCTCGGATCCGGTACTGGCCACCACGTTTCTCCGGGTCCCCCAACTGATGGACACACCAGCGGCCCTCTTCAAGCCCGAAATCGCCGCACGCGTCCCGACCTGAGATTCGCAATCGGCCAACCAAGGAGTCGGAGGAGTGCGCGTGCGTGGTCAACTCGAACATTTGGAAGGCTGGAGCTTTCTGGTCCATGTGAGCCCGGGCGGAGGGGCCCGGGGCGGTCGATCGCGGACCAGGCCGAGCGGATGGTCGGATGGCTGAAGACAGTCGCAGGAGACTTCGCAATACCGGACCTGTACGTCGTGGACCGCGAAGACTGGGACGCAGTGGCGTCCTTCCCTGTCTACGGAATGCCCCACGAGGCGCCTGACCGCATCGTGGTGGGTCAGGAGCCGGCCGATTTCTGGGACGTGGTGCTCGACTCGATCGACCCGTTCCTCTCCCAGCCCGACCGGGCCGAGCTGGTTCGCGTCTACGGCGACCCGGTCACGCTCGGCAGCTTCGCGTACCTCCCAGGCCCTCGCCATCGCCCCGACCCAGCGGGAGGTGGGAGCCAAGACCAGCGAGACGGCCGCCTTCCGCCTACTGCCGGAACCACTCGACCTGATCGGCACCGTGGTCACCTTCGACGCCCTGCGGAGCGTCAAGGACCAGGTGTGCCGGCTGGTGCACCTCAAGTCCTGGCGGATCTTCCGTCACGCCGACTACAGCCCGAATCGCATGAGGTCACTCACCAAAGCCGTACTCACTCTGGAGCGGCACTGCTGGAGAAGCTCCGCACAGCTCAAGCGTGCGAGCCCCGGACGCACGGTCCGGGGCTCGCCGTGTGCGGTGGCGGTCCAGCGCGAGGCCTCACATCTCGGGCTCGCCTGCGGGGTCCAAGGCGTAGGTGACTCTTTCTCCGACCCGCACCGCGGCCTCGATCATTCTCTGGCGTTCGTCGCCGGTGTAGAGGTCGGCGCAGGCGCTGATCGCCGGGTACAACTCCGAGAGGATGAGGGCGGCGGATTTCGGAACGACCTCGGCCGTGCGCCACTGCTGCCCGAGCCGGTCGATCTGCTTGCACAGCTCGTCCAGCGCGAGCTGATCAAACCCGTCGTTTAGGCGCAGGGGAACGATGAATCCGTCAGCCGCGTCACTTAGTACTCCAGCTGCAGATCGTGATCTTCATGTCTGGGATGCGGCTTGTCGTAGGTAATGGCTGTTCCGTGACCGTGCCTGGTGGCGGCGTCGCCAGTCGGACCAGCCGAGCCGGTGGGCCAGATCGTGAAGAGGCCGGACGGCAACGGTGATGAACAGTCGCTGGATCTCATTGCAGGTCAGCGGGATCAGACCGTCGGGTCCCGGCCGGTGGGCATGCTCGTCGGCTCGGACGACGGCGAGGAAGGCGTGGGCGAGCATGGCGAGGGTGACCCAGCGGCTCCAGGAGGGGTAGCGGCGGACCTGGTGCTCGTCGAGCCCGGCCAGGCCCTTCCCGGTCTGGAAGGCTTCCTCCACTCGCCACCTGGAACCGGCGATCCTAACCAGAGTGTTCAGCGGCACCAACTGGGCGGAATGGCAGCGGTAGTAGGCCAGTTCGCCGGTGGCTCGGTTGCGGCGGATCAGCAGCTGGCGCCCTCCTGATCCCGTGGCGACCAGATCGATCACGGCCCAGTCGTAGAAACGCTGTCCCTTCGCTCCCTGTCCGGCGGACAGCTTCTGCCAGGCCCGCCGGGGCAACTTGGCAGCCAGGGCATCCGCACGAAACTTGCCTGCCCCGGTGGCCACTTCGGCCGAACACGCCACTGCAAGCACGTAGCCCATGCCGCGTTCCTCCAGAGCGGACCACAGTTTCGGGTTGCCGCCATAGACCTCGTCGCCGGTCACCCAGCCGACATGGTGTCCGGCGTCCAGGAATCGTTCGATCATCACGCGGGCCAGCTCCGGCTTGGTCGCGAAGTCGGTGTCCTCGCCGAGTCCGGCCGCCCGGCAACGGTCGGGGTCAGAGATCCAGGAGCGCGGGATGTACAGCTCGCGGTCCACCGCTGCGTGCCCGCGGGCGCCGGCGTAGACAAGGTAGACGGCGACCTGGGAGTTTTCGATCCGGCCGGCGGTGCCGGTGTACTGGCGCTGGACCCCGACGGTGTGAGTGCCCTTCTTCACGTCGCCGGTCTCGTCCACGACCAGCACCGCGGCCTCGTCGTGCAGATGCTCCACGACATACTCGCGCACGTCGTCGCGGACGGCATCGGCGTCCCAGGCCGCCCGGCACAGCAGATGCTGCATGCCATGCGGATTCGCATCCCCGACCCACTCCGCGATCGTCCAGCAGTTCTTGCGCGGCAGGTCCGCCAGCAGTCCCAACACCAATCGCCCGGCCCGCCGCCGGGGTTCGACCCGGGCGAACCGGCCCGCGATACGCCCCATGGCCACCTCGAACGCCTCCCGCCAACGGACGGGATCTATGCTGTGACCTACGGCCACCGTCTGATCTTCTGTCTTCACACACCGATGATCACCGGTGGCCGCACCTGCTCCCGCACCAGCCCGGACCTGTGTGACCGGCTGACGGACGGCGAACTGCCGGAAATCCGGGCGACGGCCACCGCCCCGGCTGACACGCTGGCGCACATGACCACGCCACCGACCGCGAGACAACGACTCGCCGCGCTCCACAGCTATGCGGCCGTGAACGGTGAGGACTTCACCGGCCAGAACCTTGCTTCAGCTCGCACGTCGCAACTGCGGTTCACTCGCTGCTCGTTCATCGGGGCCGATCTACGCCACGCCACCCTGGACGGGTGTTGGTTCAAGTTCTGTGACTTCAGCGGCGCAGACCTGCGCGGGGCTTCACTGCGCGAGGTCAGCCTGGCCGGATGCGATCTACGGGGTGCTGATCTGCGCGACACCGATCTGACCGACGCCAGGTTCGGAAGCGTAAACACTGGCGTGCCCCCGCTCGGGCTGACCAACATCACCGGTGCCCGGTTCGACGGAGCGTCCTTGCGCAACATTCAAGCGGAAGGCGTCATCGGGTGGCCACCCGGGCACGGCGCGAACGAGTAGGCCCTGCCTGGCGGCAAGATCACGATCTACAGCTGGAGTATTAGTTGCGACACGAGTTCCTCATACACTGGGTCATTCCTCATCTTCGACCAATCCGAGTATGGCGTTCGGGTTTATATATCTCTCGACCAGAGCCTCTTGCGATGATTGCGCGTTTGTATTCGCAGACCATCCTCGCAGGTACCTTGCCCTGTTTTCCGCCGAGGTGAGGTCGACCAGCCGCGCCTCGACTTTGTCGCCGTCGATGATAGCGACCCGTTGACCGGGTTGACGCCACTTCTTAATCACATCCCAGCTCTTCGTCACCGAAATCCACTGGGTTCGTACCCGACTCCCCTGACCGATCTGCACGTTGATGGTGTAGTCGCCGTCGACGTTCTTTGCGAACAGCCCCTCTGCTGGATCCTCGTCGGGGCGCAGATTTCTGTACCAGATTCCGGCAGCCGCCGCCGACGGGCCACCACGCAGAACGTCTTTGAGTGACTCTCCCGACGAATCTGACGTAGTCATCGGGAAATACCCGAAGTCGGTGGAGTTGTTGGGTCTGTAAAGCGAGCGGTGTAACTGGGGTTGGTGTGGCTAGAGTTGGCCTGCGGTGAGGCGGCCGTCGAAGGCCAGGTCGAAGGCGTTCATGGCGCCCTTCCAGCGCATGGTCCAGCGTTTGCGGCCGGCGCCGGTCGGGTCGAGGCTCATGACGGCCATATAGACGCACTTGAGCGCGGCCTGCTCCGTGGGGAAGTGCCCGCGGGCACGGACGGCCTTGCGGATGCGGGCGTTGACGCTCTCGATGCTGTTGGTCGTGCACACAATGCGGCGTATTTCCGCGTCAAACTGAAGGAAAGGCGTGAACTCCGCCCAGCTGGACTCCCAGAGGCGGACGATCGCCGGGTATTTCTTGCCCCAGGTCTCGGCGAATTCCAGGAACCGTGTCGTGGCCGCGTCCTCGCTCGGCGCGGTGTAGACGGGCTTTAGTGCCTTCGCGATCTTGTCCCAGTCCTGTCGGGCCGCGTAACGGAACGAGGCCCGCAGGAGGTGCACTACACATGTTTGCACCACAGTTCGCGGCCAGACCTCAGCGACCGCGTCCGGTAGTCCCTTCAGCCCGTCGCAGACCAGCATCAGGACATCATCGACGCCCCTGTTCTTGAGCTCGGAGAGCACTCGCAGCCAGTGTTTTGCGCCCTCACCGCCGTCGCCGGCCCACAGCCCGAGGATGTCGCGGTGCCCCTCGGCGGTGACCGCCAGGGCCACATAGATCGGCCTGTTCGCCACTTGGCCATCACGAATCTTGGTTCTGTCGACGATTTTGTGATCCGGACAGTTCAGACTCACCGTGCGAGTAGGACGCGTTTGCGTAGGAGATCGAGGCTGGCCCGGCCGAACATCTGGCGTTTCAGCATCTTCAGCCGGTTGATGTTGCCCTCGACGGCGCCGGAACTGTGGGGCAGGGACAGTCCGTTGCGGACGGCGTCGAAGTCGCGGCGGAGGTTGCGGGCGAAGCCTGCGAGCGGGGTTAGTGTGTCTTGCTCAGCGTTGGTGATCCAGTCTTCGAGGCGGTCGCCGTGGCGTCCGGTCATCATCGCGGCGAACTTCCTGACGTGGAGGGTGAGCCGGTCGAGCTCGGGATCTCGTTTGCGTAGGCGGTGGAGCTTGTCGGCGTCCTCGTCCCGGAGGTGCTCGGGGTGGGTCATGATCCAGGAGGTGACCTCGCGGACCGATGGCGGCTTGGGGCCGGGGACGGGTGCATGTCCGCGCCCGGTTCGGTAGCGCCGCAGATGACGCTGGACGGCTAACTCGCCACCGGGATAGCCCAGTTGCTGGATCTCGCGGTAGAGCTGGGCGGCGTTTCTGACACCTTCGTTCCAGCGCCGGTGCAGGTGGCCGACGTACGGATCGACGATATGCGCCCGTTGCAGGCTCTTGGCGACGACTTCGTCCGCGGAGCGGGCGTTGACCAGCTTGCGGACGGTGGCCTGGTGCAGCCCGAGTTTCCGGCCGATCGCCGCCTTGGACATGCCCTTCTCCCACAGTTCGTGGGCGGCGGCATGCTGCTCACGCAACCGCGTCACGATCTTCAGCTCCGTCGATGGCTGGACCTCCTCGGGCTCCGCCTCCAGGGCATCGGAGTTACCGTCAGTTGCGGGAACTGGTTCGCTCAGGCGGGAACGATGGGCGTTCACCGACTTCTCGACCGCCTGTCCGAGGTTGGCCCACAGGTGATAGCGATCAGCGACCTGCTCGGCCTGCGGTGCCCCGACCCGTGCACCTTCCGCGTATCCGCCGGAACGGTCACGGCAGATGACCTTCACCTCAGGGTGACCGCGGAGCCAGGCGGTCAGATCCTCTCCCTCACGTCCGTCGTAGAGGTGCAGTGGACGGTGGGTGGCCATGTCGATGAGCACAGTGCCGTAGTGGCGGCCTTTACGGAAGGCGAAGTCGTCGACACCGAGTACCTCCACCTCGCCGATCTCCGGGTCGGGCAGGGCTCTGACCAGCCGCAGCAGCGTGTCCTTGCCCACGGTGATACCGGCCGCGGCCGCGAGTCGGACTCCTGCCCTGCCGGCCAGCGCCAGCCCGACCCGCGTTAACACCCCACGCAGCAGCGGGCTGTAGCGACTGTGCGGGGTGGTCAGCCCCGCGATCTGTTCGGCGAACGTCACCGCTGTGCAGTCAGGGTTCTCGCAGCGGAATCGGCGCACGCACAACTCGATCACCACGCCGAGCCCGCCAACGGCGACATCGCGCAACCTCCGTACGTACCGACCGTGCACCCGAGCCGACCTCTGGCCGCACCGGCAGGCCCCAGCCGTGGCCCGCACCCGCGTCCTCAACACCACCTTTTCCGGCCGTCGTTCGACCTCCTCGATCAGCAGCGCGGACAGGTGCGGAAACAGCTCCAAGAGCACATCACGAGAGCACGCGATGCATGATCGCGAACAGTCGGCACGACCCGTTCAACCGTCCGGATCACAAGATCGTCGACAGAACCCGAATCTTGACGTTGATCGCGTCAATGAAGACGACCGGGTAGACGCGGTCGAGTGGCCTGTTCTGCCATTCGGCCATGCCGTCCATCACCTTGTCGGTGATCGTGCTGATGGTCGTCTTGGACACGCTGGCGCCGTAGACCTCGGCCAGGTGCGCGGAGATCTCGCCGTGGGTGAGGCCCTTCGCGGACAGCGACAGGACCATCTCGTCGACGCCGGTCAGCCGGCGCTGCCGCTTCTTGACGATGGCCGGCTCGAAGGAACCCTCCCGGTCACGGGGGACGTCAATCTCGACCGGCCCGATGTCGGTCAGTACGGTCTTGGAGCGGGTGCCGTTGCGGGAGTTGCCGCCGTCCTTGCCCGCCGGGTCGTGCTTGTCGTAGCCGAGATGGTCGGTGATCTCGCCCTCCAGGGCGGACTCCAGAACCGTCTTGGTCAGCTGCTGCAGCAGCCCGCCCTCGCCGGTCAACTGCAGACCCTTGCTCCGGGCCTGCGCGACGAGCTGGTCGATGAGCTTCTGCTCGACCGCCGCACTCTCCAGCGACGGTTCCGCCAGGTCATCGGCGGTCGCGGACTCGGTCACGGTGTCAGTCACTTGATGTCTCTTCCATGATCATCAATTACACCGGTGAGCGTACAGACCCGCGGGTGGACTCGAACCCACGGCCGACGGATTATGAGTCCTTTGAGGATCTTGGCGACCCTTGCCGATCCATGCTCATCTTGGGCGTTTTCCCAGGTCAGACACGGTTTGGCGCCTCAGTCCCTCTCGGCCCTTGTCAGTCTTTTCCGATCCTTGTGTCCAACCTGCGTCCAGAACGCGTCCCGGAAGGACAAGCCCAACCAGCTTCCGAGACGATCACCCCAGCCCGGGAGTGCGCCTCGAACTCGCCCGCAGCGGATTTCCCTACTGCGACCCGAAGGCAGGGGGAGCGTCCCCTCAAGTACGCAGACCCTCATTCTGGACTCCGTCCTGCCGATTGCCTGGGTGACCGCGGATGCGGCCTACGGGCAGGAGTGGCACTTCCGGCGGATGCTGGAGGAGGCCGGCGTCGGCTACGTCCTGGCGGTGCCGAAGTCCCAGCAGGTCAAGTCGCCAGCGGGCAGCTGAGGTTCCAGCCAGCGTTCGGCCATGGCCTCGGTGATGATCCGCTCCTGGCGCTCATAGTTGGAGTGCTCGCGGGCGGGAAGGGTCTCCGTCGACCGCATCAGCCGGTCGAGTGCTACCGGCTCGGCCGCTCGGGCTCCATCCGGAAGCAGACGAAGCGGGTCTTGGCGGCGGCCGTGCGTAGCTCGTCGTCGGTGGGTTGCCGGTCGCCTGGGAGGCCGAGCATCAGTCCCTTGGCGGCCTTGGGCCCTTTGCGCCGGCCGAACTCACCCAGCAGGGGGGCGACTTCCTCAGGGTCCTCGACGACCGTCGGGACGGCGGCGTGGTCCTGGCCCCGGATGCGCAGCCGGACGGCGGACCCTTCGCGCATGCTGGGGATCCAGCTGAGCTGGGAGGACATGGCGAGCACGGTGCCGGGATCCCAGTCGAAGTAGCCGATGGGGACCGTGAATTGACGGCCCGTCCGGTGCCCCTTGTACGTGAGCAGCATCAGGCGCCCGCTCAGCGGCTTGTGGAAGCGGGAGGCGAGCAGCGGCCGGACGACCTTGTTGGCGGCTCGGAAGATCTTCACCATGGGGGGCGTGGCCGTGTTCGCGGCGGGTGTGCCGGAGGTGCTCACCGGATGCCGCCGGGGACGGTGTGGACGATCTCGGCCTGGTCGCGCTTGGTGTACGCGTCCCAGTAGTGCTCGGCGATGGTCTCGGGCTCGGTGCCGGGACCGCTGCCGATGAACACCCCGATCGCCACGTGTGCGGCGTGCACCCCGTGCTCGGCGAGGTCGATGCCCAGGGCCATGGCGTAGTTGCGCAGGGCCGCCGCCGCGACGCCGACGCTGCCGAACGCGCCGCCGCTCGGCCGGATGGAGGAGGCGCCCGTGGAGAACAGCAGGGTGCCACTGCCGCGTTCGAGCATGGCGGGCAGCACCTGACGGACCGCGGCGACCGCTCCGTACAGGTAGTAGTCGAGCTGCTTGTGGAGGTCCTGCGCCGTGGCGTCGACGGCGGCGGCGCCGGCGAACGTGGGGTCGGCGGGCGAGTACTCCAGTACGTCGACGGCCCCGAACCGGTCGGCGACCGCGGCGAGCGCCGACTGCAGCGAGTCGGGACGCGTCACGTCCGCGGCGAAGCCCGCGGCCTCGATGCCGTCCTCGGCGAGCTGTGCGGCGAGCGCGTCGAGCTTGTCCTGGGTCCGGGAGACCAGGGCGACCTGGAAACCCTCCCTTCCGAAGCGGCGGGCGATGGACAGGCCCAGGCCGGGGCCTGCTCCGATGACGGCGATGACGGGCATGGGTGGTGCTCCTGTGGTCGGACGGGCTGGACGGATGAGGGCATCTCCCGCCACGTCAGCGGTCAGGACTGAAAGTCGAGGGAAGCCTCATGTTCTTGGATCGTAGCAGAGAACATGAGGTATCCCTCCGGTTGGTAGCCTGAGAGACATGGCCATCGACCCACCGTCCGCCTCCGCCGGGAACCCGGCCCCCGTCCGCCCCCTGCGGCGCGACGCACAGCGCAACCGCGAGGCCCTGCTCACCGCGGCCCGCTCCTGCTTCGCCGAGCAGGGCCTGGAGGCCCCCCTGGAGCAGGTGGCCAGGCGGGCCGGGGTGGCCATCGGCACGCTGTACCGGCACTTCCCCACCCGGCTGGACCTGGTGCAGGCGACCTTCGCGGAGAAGCTGGCCGTCTGGCGGGAGGCCGCCGAGAAGGCCGTCACCATGGATGACGCCTGGGCGGGGCTGTGTCATTTTCTGGAGACCATGTGCGAACTCCAGTCACAGGACCGGGGGTTCAACGATCTGGCCTCCATGCGGTTGCCGGAGAGCGCCTGCCTGGCGGGCGCCCAGACCCGCATCCGTGAACTCGGTGTACACATCGTCGAGCGTGCGCAGGAGCAGGGCAGCCTGCGCCCCGACCTCACGCCCGAGGACCTTGCCTTCGTCATCTGGTCGCACAGCCGCGTCACCGAGGCCACCCACGCCATCGCCCCGGACGCCTGGCGCCGCCACCTCTACCTTCTGCTCGACGGCTTCCGAACCGACCGCGCCCACCCGCTACCGGCGCCGCCGCTCACCGAGGAGCAGCTGTACCGCGCCATGATCAGCCTCGGCGGAAACGGTGCCTGCGGCGCCTGACCGTCGAGACGCGCGTTGTCTCAAGACGCCGCGGGGAGCCCCTTCCCAGCGACCAGGCCGAGCCGGTACGCCTCCGTCCCCGCGACGCAGAATTCGCGGAGGCGTTTGGTGACCTCCGCGTGCACCGGCGACACGGCGTGCGTCTCAAAGGCCGCCTCAGGGCTGACCTGAATAGCTCCCCCACAACCGTGCCGCCGATCGCCTCGTGGCCATGGGCCCGCCACCGGCGGGGATAGCTCCTCGAACTGCTTGTCGTACGCGGTCTGAACGGCGTTGGCCCCGCACACGCGGGAAGAGCTCTCCGCCCGTCGTCACCGTCACTGCGCGCACGTAGTGGACCCTGCGCATGCGGGGATAGGTCGTAGTGATGCACCCCGGAGACATCGATCACCGAGGCCAGAAGCCGACAGACGTGTTCCTGCCTCCGGACATCAGGCTCGTGCGTCTCGCTGCTGAACTTCCTTGAGGACTCCGGCCACCGTCGCGAAGTCATTGTCCACGTGGAGGACGGTGTGCCCATGGTGTACAGCTGTCGCACACACCAACAGGTCGATCGCTCCCGCCGCCCGATGCTGGCCCCTCTGGGTCAATTTGTACTGGGCGGTATCGACCCACCGCCAGGCGTTCTTCGGAACCGGAGAGAGCAGACAGAGCGCGTCCAGTTCCTCGGCCAGCTCATCTCGGTGAGACGGGCTGGTCGCCGAGTAGAGGAATTCGGCTCGTGTCGGCTCACAGAGGTGGAACACCCCGGCGGCGATGTGTCCCTCCCAGGGGCGCAGCGCACCTGGGGTACGGAACAGATGCCACAGAGCCGAGGTGTCGACCAGATACGTGATCACTCGAAGGCCTCGCGCCGCGCACGCTTCTCGGCTTCATGGACCGCTGCGGCCTGCTCAAACTCGCCACGCTCACCTCGCGCGGCCAGCTTCTCCGCGGCCTCAAGCCTCCTGATCCGCGCTACGTAGTCCCGAAGGGCCGCGTTGACGGTCTCCTTCTTCGTCGTGGCACCCATGAGCCGCATGGCCTCGGCCAGTGCCTCGTCGTCGAGATCAATCTGCGTGACGGACATCGCACACCTCCAACGTCCACGATGTATGCACCCAGGATACATCACCAACATCGACGCGCCCATAAATCACAAACAGACC
This sequence comes from Streptomyces sp. NBC_01451, assembly GCF_036227485.1. Taxonomy (NCBI): domain Bacteria; kingdom Bacillati; phylum Actinomycetota; class Actinomycetes; order Kitasatosporales; family Streptomycetaceae; genus Streptomyces; species Streptomyces sp. NBC_01451. The sequence goes on along the minus strand of NZ_CP109479.1, from coordinate 6,739,792 downwards.
ACGCAGGGGATGCGCGCCAGCGTCAAGACGTTCACATGGACCCACTTCTCGCTGCGGGACGAGCCAGCGGGGACTTGTCCGACGCTGACACGAAACACCCCATAAGCGCGACGCCCGACTTAACCGGAATCGGCGTCCAGACTTTGTCCAGACGATCAAGAAATCATGATCACCACGGGCCGCCAGGACCCTCACACCCTCGCCCCGACCAGGAAAGTGCCTGGTCAGACGGCTTCTCCCCGCGTAGCGCAGAGTGGGGCGGGTGGGACTCGAACCCACGGCCGACGGATTATGAGTCCGCTGCTCTAACCGGCTGAGCTACCGCCCCATTACGGCGCGTCGCGCACATTTGTGCGCGCCGTCTGCCGCAGCATAGCCGCTCATACGATCTCCTGCTTCGGATGGTCGGCTTCGCATGACCATGAAGACCTCGACGCAGCTCAAGCGGTTCCCCCGGGCATGAAAAAGGACCCCAACGGGGTCCTCGTTCAAGCGCTCTCCCGACTGGACTCGAACCAGTAACCTGCCGGTTAACAGCCGGCTGCTCTGCCAATTGAGCTACGGAAGATCGAAGCTCCCCCGACTGGACTCGAACCAGTAACCTGCCGGTTAACAGCCGGCTGCTCTGCCAATTGAGCTACAGGGGATCGCCTCGTTGCATCGATCGTGACTCCCTGGGTATTCGCCAGGGGGCGTGCGGTCGCTGCGACACATACATTAGCGCAAGCAGGGGGGTGCTCCGCCAATCGGTTCCGCGCGCCTCGCACGTGGCGCCCCTCGTTCGCCGACCGCGGTCCGTCAGTCCATCCGTCGCCCCACCCACCATCCGTCACTCACCACTCGACACTCGTCAAGGAAAGGTGGCCGTCATGCGCTACCGGCTCACGTTCGTCGCCGGACTGGCCCTGGGTTACGTGCTGGGCACACGGGCCGGGCGAGAGCGTTACGAGCAGTTGAAGAAGTCCGCCCGCCGGATCTCGCAGAACCCGGCCGTCCGCAACACCGCCGAGTCGGCCGCGCTGCAGGGGCGGGAGTTCGCCGGCAAGGCGTTCCACACCGTGAGCGAGAAGGTCGGGGACCGGGTGCCCGACTCCGTGGCGGGCCGGGTGCGCTCCCTGCGTGAGCGCAACGCCACGGGAGGTGGCGAGGACGACTGGGGCACCAACAACACCTGAGTGCCAGGGTGTCTGCATGGACACATCTGCGGCACCCGCACGCCCCTGGTCACCCACAACGCACAGGTCACCGCCAACGGAGTGTCGACCCGGCGCGTTCACCTCTCCGCGTACGGCAGAATTTTCGCCATGGGGATAGTCGCCGGGTTGGACAGTTCGCCCGATTTCACTCGTATCGTCGTCTGCGACGCGGACACGGGGTCCGTGCTGCGGCAGGGCTATGCGCCGCATCCGATGGAAGGCGTCGAGGGCGGGGGCGGCGGGCGGCCCTCCGATGTCGATCCGCAGGCCTGGCTGCTCTCCCTCGGTGAGGCGGCCGGCGGCGGGCTGCTCGAAGGTGTGCAGGCCATCGGGGTGTCCGCGCAGCAGAACGCGCTGGTGCCGGTCGACGCGCAGGGCAACACCGTACGGCCGGCGATGGTCGGCGGGGACAAGCGGGCGCAGGTCGCCGCGGCCGATCTGATCGACGCGCTCGGCGGGCGGGAGGCGTGGGCGCAGGCCGTGGGGTGTGTGCCGCAGGCCGCGCAGCCGGTGACCAAGCTGCGCTGGCTGGCGCGCAACGAGCCGGAGGCGGCGCAGCGGACCGCCGTGCTGATGCAGGCGCACGACTGGCTGGTGTGGCAGTTGCTGGGGCGGCCCGTACGGCGGACCACCGACCGGGGCGGGGCCTCGGGGACGGGCTACTGGTCGGCCGCCATGGGGGCCTATCGCGGTGATCTCGTCGAGCTCGCGCTCGGGCGTCAGGCGATGCTGCCCGAGGTGCTCGGCCCGTCCGACGCCGCCGGTACGACGCCCGAGGGGCTGCTGATCTCCGCCGGGACCGGGGAGACCATGGCCGCCGCCTTCGGGCTCGGGCTGGGGCTCGGGGATGTAGTGGTGTCACTGGGGGCCTCCGGGTCCGTGATGGCCGTACATCCCGAGGCGCTCTTCGACTCGACCGGGATGATCACCTCGCTGGCCGACGCGACCGGGCTGCATCTGCCGGTCGTCACGACGCTGAACGCCGTACGGACCTTGCGGGGGACGGCCGAGCTGCTCGGGCTGAGTGATCTGGAGACCCTGTCCGACCTCGCGATGAAGTCGACCCCGGGCGCTCACGGGCTGGTCATGCTGCCCTATCTGGAAGGGGAGCGGACGCCCAATCTGCCGCACACCGCGGGGACGCTCGCCGGGCTGCGGCGGGAGTCCATGAAGGCCGAGCATCTGGCACGGGCCGCCTTCGAGGGGATGCTGTGCGGGCTCGCGGACGCCCTGGACGTGCTGCGGGGGCGTGGAGTCGACGTACAGCGCGTCTTCCTGCTCGGGTCCGCCGCCGAACTGCCCGCCGTGCAGGCCGCGGCGCCGCCGTTGTTCGGGGCGCAGGTCGTCGTACCGCAGCCCGCGGACTACGCGGCCATCGGTGCCGCGCGGCAGGCCGCCTGGGCGCTCGGGGTGTCGCAGGGCACGCTCGACCCGCGCACCCCGCCGGCCTGGCAGGGCGCCGCCGCGCAGGTGCTGGAGCCCGGTGAGGAGCTGGCGGTGGGACAGGCGGTGCGACAGCAGTACGTGTCCGTGCGGGAGCAGACGCATCCCGGGGCATTTCGTAGCTGAGGGGCGCGGGTCGTTCCGCGCGCCCGCGGTTCCTTGGTCCGCTGTTGGATTAATCGGTTGAAGTAACACGGGTGGAGTGTCGGACGATGGGTGCGTGGGGCACTCCCCATCGTCCGTCATGGACAAACCGCCGACTCCGAGAGATTCAGCGTGCTCATACAACTTCTGCGCACTTATCTGCGGCCCTACAAGAAACCCATCGGTCTGCTCGTGCTGCTCCAGCTCCTGCAGACCTGCGCGACCCTCTACCTGCCCACGCTCAACGCGGACATCATCGACAAGGGTGTGGTGAAGGGCGACACCGGCTACATCCTGCTCTTCGGCGCCGTGATGATCGGTATCTCGCTGGTGCAGGTCGTCTGCAACATCGGTGCCGTGTACTACGGCGCCCGTACGGCGTCGGCGCTCGGCCGGGACGTACGCGCTGCCGTCTTCGACCGGGTGCAGTCGTTCTCGGCGCGTGAGGTCGGGCAGTTCGGGGCGCCCTCGCTGATCACCCGTACGACCAATGACGTCCAGCAGGTGCAGATGCTCGCGCTGATGACGTTCACGCTGATGGTGTCGGCACCGATCATGTGCGTGGGCGGCATCGTGCTGGCGCTGGGTCTGGATGTGCCGCTGTCGGGCGTGCTGGTCGCCGTCGTGCCGGTGCTGGGCATCTGCGTGACGTTGATCGTGCGGCGGCTGCGGCCCCTGTTCCGGACGATGCAGGTGCGGCTCGACACCGTCAACCGGGTGCTGCGGGAGCAGATCACCGGCAACCGGGTCATCCGCGCCTTCGTGCGGGACGAGTACGAGAAGGAGCGGTTCGGGAAGGCGAACCACGAGCTGACCGAGGTGTCGCTGGGCACCGGGCGGCTGCTCGCGCTGATGTTCCCGATCGTCATGACCGTCGTCAACGTCTCGTCGATCGCCGTGGTGTGGTTCGGTGCTCACCGCATCGACAGCGGCGGGATGGAGATCGGCGCGCTGACCGCGTTCCTCGCCTATCTGATGCAGATCGTGATGTCCGTGATGATGGCCACCTTCATGTTCATGATGGTGCCGCGCGCGGAGGTGTGCGCCGAGCGCATCGAGGAGGTCCTCGGTACGTCGTCGAGTGTGGTGCCGCCGACCGATCCGGTCGTCGAACTGCGGCGGCACGGGCATCTGGAGATCCGGGGGGCCGGGTTCCGCTATCCGGGCGCCGAGGAGCCGGTGCTCAAGGCCGTCGACCTGGTGGCGCGGCCCGGTGAGGTGACCGCGGTGATCGGGTCCACGGGCAGTGGGAAGTCGACGCTGCTGGGGCTCGTACCGCGGCTGTTCGACGCGACCGACGGGGAGGTGCTCGTCGACGGCGTGGACGTGGCCACCGTGGAGCCGAAACTGCTGGCCAGGACGGTGGGGCTGGTGCCGCAGAAGCCGTATCTGTTCGCGGGGACCGTGGCGAGCAATCTGCGCTACGGCAACCCGGACGCCACGGACGAGGAGTTGTGGCGCGCTCTGGAGGTTGCTCAGGGCAAGGGGTTCGTCGAGCGGCTGGAGGGCGGGCTCGGCGCGCCGATCGCGCAGGGCGGTACGAATGTGTCGGGTGGTCAGCGGCAGCGGCTCGCGATCGCGCGGACGCTGGTGCAGCGGCCCGAGATCTACCTCTTCGACGACTCCTTCTCGGCGCTCGACTACGCCACGGACGCGGCCCTGCGGACGGCGCTCGCGCGCGAGACCGCCGAGGCGACCGTCGTGATCGTCGCCCAGCGGGTGTCCACGATCAGGGACGCCGACCGGATCATCGTCCTCGACGAGGGCCGGGTCGTCGGCACCGGCAGCCACCACGAGCTGATGGCGGACAACCAGACCTACCGGGAGATCGTGCTCTCCCAGCTCACGGAAGCGGAGGCCGCCTGATGGCCGGGCCCATGGGGCGCATGATGGCCGGAGGCGGCCCCGACCAGCACTCGCTGGACTTCAAGGAGTCCGGCAAACGGCTCCTCTCCCAGTTCAGGCCCGAGCGGGCCACGATGCTCGTGATGCTGTGCGCGGTGTTCGTGAGCGTGGGCCTGTCGGTGGTGGGCCCGAAGATCCTGGGGCGGGCGACCGACCTGGTCTTCTCCGGCATCATCGGACGGCAGTTCGACAGCGGCAGTACGAAGGCCGAGGTTCTCGCGTCCATGCGGGAGCGCGGCGAGGGCGGCATGGCCGACATGCTCTCCGGTACGGACTTCACGCCGGGCAAGGGGATCGACTTCGGCGCGGTGGGCGAGGTGCTGGGGCTCGCCCTGGTGGTGTTCGTGTTCGCCGGGCTGCTGATGCTGGTCGCCACACGGCTGGTGAACCGGGCGGTCAACCGGACCGTGTCCCGGATGCGCGAGGACCTGCAGGCGAAGCTGTCGCGGCTGCCGTTGTCGTACTTCGACAAGCGGCAGCGCGGTGAGGTGCTCAGCCGTGCGACGAACGACATCGACAACATCGGGCAGACGCTCCAGCAGTCGATGGGGCAGCTCATCAACTCGTTGCTGACGATCATCGGCGTGCTGGCGATGATGTTCTGGGTGTCCTGGCTGCTGGCGCTGGTCGCGCTGGTGACCGTACCGCTGTCGTTCTTCATCGCCACGCGGGTCGGCAAGCGGTCGCAGCCGCACTTCGTGCAGCAGTGGCGGACCACCGGCAAGCTGAACGCGCACATCGAGGAGATGTACACCGGGCACAACCTCGTGAAGGTGTTCGGGCGGCAGGACGAGTCGGCGCAGCAGTTCGCCGAGCAGAACGACGCGCTGTACGAGGCCGGTTTCAAGGCACAGTTCAACAGCGGCATCATGCAGCCGCTGATGTTCTTCGTGTCGAACATCAACTACGTGCTGGTGGCCGTGGTGGGCGGGCTGCGGGTCGCTTCGGGCGCGCTGTCGATCGGTGACGTGCAGGCCTTCATCCAGTACTCGCGCCAGTTCTCGATGCCGCTGACGCAGGTCGCGTCGATGGCGAACCTGGTGCAGTCGGGCGTGGCCTCGGCCGAGCGGATCTTCGAACTGCTGGACGCGGAGGAGCAGCAGGCCGATCCGGTGCCGGGGGTACGGCCCGAGGAACTGCGCGGGCTGGTCTCGCTGGAGCACGTGTCGTTCCGGTACGAGCCGGAGAAGCCGCTGATCGAGGACCTGTCGCTGGCGGTGGAGCCCGGGCACACGGTCGCGATCGTCGGACCCACGGGGGCGGGGAAGACCACTCTGGTCAACCTGTTGATGCGGTTCTACGAGGTTTCCGGGGGCCGGATCACCCTGGACGGGGTGGACATCGCGTCGATGTCCCGGGACGAACTCCGGGCCGGGATCGGGATGGTGCTCCAGGACACCTGGCTGTTCGGCGGGACCATCGAGGAGAACATCGCGTACGGGGCCGCGCGGGAGCGCGAGGTGACGCGCGGGGAGATCGAGGAGGCGGCGCGGGCCGCGCACGCGGACCGTTTCATCCGTACGCTGCCGGACGGCTACGACACCGTGATCGACGACGAGGGCACGGGGGTGAGCGCGGGTGAGAAGCAGCTCATCACGATCGCGCGGGCGTTCCTGTCCGATCCGGTGATCCTGGTGCTGGACGAGGCGACGAGTTCCGTGGACACCCGTACGGAGGTTCTGATCCAGAAGGCGATGGCCAAACTGGCGCACGGGCGGACGTCGTTCGTGATCGCGCACCGGCTGTCGACGATCCGGGACGCGGACACGATCCTGGTGATGGAGAACGGGGCGATCGTGGAACAGGGGGCGCACGGGGAGCTGTTGGAGGCGGACGGCGCCTACGCGCGGTTGTACAAGGCGCAGTTCGCGGAGGCGGTGGCCGAAGTGGATTAGCAGGCGCCGGGTAGCGGGGCACCGGGGATCCCCAAGGGGGGTGATTTGCAGCCCCCTTGGGGATTTTGGGTATGTTTCGGGTATGCGGGGAGTTCAGTCCAAGTAGCCGCGCAGCTGGTCCGCGAAGGCGTGGTCCCTCAGTTTGTTCAGGGTCTTGGATTCGATCTGGCGGATGCGTTCCCGTGTGACGCCGAAGATCCGGCCGATCTCCTCCAGCGTGCGGGGCCTCCCGTCCGCCAGTCCGTAGCGCAGCTGGACGACCTTCCGCTCCCGCTCCCCCAGCGTCGACAGCACCGCCTCCAGGTGTTCGCGCAGCAGCAGGAACGCCGCCGACTCGACCGGCGAGGCGGCGTCGCCGTCCTCGATGAGGTCACCGAGCGCGACGTCGTCCTCCTCGCCCACCGGGGCGTGCAGTGACACGGGTTCCTGGGCCAGGCGCAGCACCTCGCTGACGCGCTCGGGCAGGAGGTCCAGGTGGGCGGCGACCTCCTCGGGGGTCGGCTCGTAGCCGCGTTCCTGGAGCATCCGGCGCTGGACGCGGACGACCCGGTTGATCAGCTCGACCACGTGTACGGGCACGCGGATCGTCCGGGCCTGGTCGGCGAGGGCGCGGGACATGGCCTGGCGGATCCACCAGGTCGCGTACGTGGAGAACTTGTAGCCGCGCGCGTAGTCGAACTTCTCGACGGCGCGGATCAGGCCCAGGTTCCCCTCCTGGACGAGGTCGAGCATCGTCAGGCCGCGGCCCACGTACCGTTTCGCCACGGACACCACCAGGCGCAGGTTCGCCTCGATCAGGCGGCGCTTGGCCATCCGGCCCATGACGACCAGCCTGTCCAGGTCCAGGGCCAACTGGCTGTCCAGGTCGGAGGCGAGACGCAGCTTCTCCTCGGCGAACAGGCCGGCCTCGACCCGGCGGGCGAGTTCGACCTCCTCGACGGCGGTCAGCAGCGGGATGCGGCCGATCTCGCGAAGGTACTGACGGAACAGGTCGGAGGAAGGCCCGCTGGTGTCGGCGCGGGCCGGGGCGCGGGCGCGGAGCCGTTCGGCCGGCTCGATGGCCTCGATCGGCTCGATGGATTCGATGACCTCGATGGACTCGATCGGTTCAATCGGTTCCGCTGTCTCCGCGGTCTCCGCCTCGTCGGCCGGGGGTTCGTCCAGTTCGGGCGGGCTGTCGGGGTCGGCCGTCTCGGGGTGGTGCGCGGCTCGGCTCTGCGGCGGCACGGCCGCGATGACCTCGGCGACGTCCGTGACGTCGCTGACGTCCGCGATGCCGGTCTCGGCGCCGGGCTTCGTCGCCGTGGTGCTGCTGCTGTCGGTCTGGGCGAGGGTCTGGGTCTGCACGGGGGCGACCTCCAGGATGATCGCTGCTGAGGCGTACGGCAGCGGTACTCGGGGGGCGGAGTGGGCGGCCTCACCGCTGTCCGTCCCGTACGCGTTGAGCGGAATCGCGGGGGTGTCGGACCCGTTGGGGACGGGTCGGCCGCGCTCCGAGGACTCAGGCACCGGAACCCAGTGTGGCGTACGGCACATCGCCGCCACGAGGGGCGTGCGACGACTTTTTGGGTCCGGTCCGTGACCACGTGGTTACCGTGGCGTCAAACCCGAGTCCCTCTTCGGGGTCCGACCTGGCACGATCGGCTCGTGTCCGGTTCTCTTCGCTCAACTCACCTGTACGAAACGCATGTCACCGTCCGCCGCGAAACCTCCGCCGAGGCGGAACTGCTGGACCGCTGGGCGACGGCGACCGGTCTCAAACTGACCCGCATCGTCCTCGCCCGTGGCCGAATACCGGCCCAGCCGATGCTCACCCGCACGGGTTCCCCGTCGTACGCCGGCGAATCGGCCCGCGCGCGGAGCGGGAGTTCACGGACCGGTTGGTGCGGGCGGTGACGCCGGTGTTCGAGGAGCGGTGACTCGGGAGCATGTACTCAGGCATGCTCGGAGGCCTGGTCAGAGGGCTGCCGCGCCTCGTTCTCGGAGGGCCTGGTCGTACTGCTGGAGTACCCACAGCTCGTTCTGTACGGCGGCCAGTTCGGCCGGGTCGCCGTGGGTGGCCAGGCGGGTGTGGGTGACCTGGACCTCCTGGATCCGGCGTTCGACCGCTCTGCGGCGGACCATGACCAACTGGTCGCTCGCGTACACGTCGTCGACCGTCTTGCGCATGATCGCCTCGACGGCCAGCTCCGTGACCATGGAACGGACCGTGTTGTCCGGGGCCGCCTCGCGGACGCGGACCAGGTACTCCTGGGGGTCCTGGGCGCCGTACTCCACGCCGCCCACTTCCATGATCGCCTGGCGTACGGCCGCGTAGGGGGCTGCCGTGAACTCGTCGATGCCGTAGGCGTCGAAGGCCGGGGAGACCAGGTCGGGGCGCTGGAGGGCGAGTTTGAGGAGTTCGCGTTCGGTGGCGTAGACCGGGTTGCGGAGGTTCAGGGCGGGGCCGGAGGGGCCGCCGGGACGGGACGAGGCCGTCTCGTACGGGTGGGACTGGCGTTGCCGGCCGGTGGGGGCCGGGCCCTTGCCGCCGCGGTCGCGGGCCCAACGGGCCAGCTGGGCCACCCTCTTGACGACGAACTGGGTGTCCAGGATGCCGAGCATGCCGGCGAGCTGGACCGCGACCTCGTGCTGTGCGCCGCTGTTCTTGATGCGGGCGACGATCGGGGCCGCCTCGTCCAGCGCCGCCGCGCGGCCCGCCGGGGTCTCCAGGTCGTAGCGGACGGCGATCTGGCGCAGGGCGAACTCGAAGAGGGGGGTGCGGGGTTCGGCGAGTTCGGCGACGGCCTGGTCGCCCTTCGCGAGGCGCAGGTCGCAGGGGTCCATGCCGTCGGGCGCGATGGCGATGTAGGTCTCGGCGGCGAACTTCTGGTCGTCCTCGAAGGCGCGCAGCGCCGCCTTCTGGCCTGCCGCGTCGCCGTCGAAGGTGAAGATCACGCGAGCCGAGCCGTTGTCCATCAGCAGCCGGCGGAGGATCTTGATGTGGTCGGTGCCGAAGGCCGTGCCGCAGGTCGCGATGGCCGTCGTCACACCGGCCAGGTGGCAGGCCATGACGTCCGTGTAGCCCTCGACGACGACCGCGCGACTCGTCTTCGCGATGTCCTTCTTGGCGAGGTCGATGCCGTACAGGACCTGGGACTTCCGGTAGATCGCCGTGTCGGGGGTGTTGAGGTACTTGGGGCCGTTGTCCTCCTCGTACAGCTTGCGGGCGCCGAAGCCGACGACCTCGCCGCCGATGTCGCGGATCGGCCACATCAGACGGCCCCGGAAGCGGTCGATGGGGCCGCGGCGGCCTTCCTGGGAGAGGCCGGACAGCAGGAGTTCCTTGTCCGAGAAGCCCTTGCCGCGGAGGTAACGGGTGAGGTGGTCCCAGCCCTGGGGGCTGTAGCCGACGGAGAAGTGTTCGGCGGCCGACTGGTCGAAGCCCCGTTCCGCCAGGAACTTGCGGCCCGCGTCGGCCTCGGAGCTGGTGGCCAGCTGCTCCACGTACCACTGCGCGGCGATCTTGTGGGCCTCGACCAGGCGGATGCGCTCGCCGCGCTGGCCGGCGGGGTTGTAGCCGCCCTCCTCGTACCGCAGGGTGATGCCGGCCTGGGCGGCCAGTCGCTCGACGACCTCGGAGAAGGAGAGGTGGTCGACCTTCATCACGAACGTGATGGTGTCGCCGCCTTCCTGGCAGCCGAAGCAGTGGAACAGTCCCTTGCTCGGGCTGACCTGGAAGGACGGTGACTTCTCGTCGTGGAAGGGGCAGAGGCCCTTGAGGTTGCCGCCGCCCGCGTTGCGCAGCTGGAGGTACTCGGAGACGACGGCGTCGATCGGGACCGCGTCCCGAACCGCCTTCACGTCCTCTTCGTTGATCCTTCCGGCCACGCAGTGAGTCTACGGGGGCGGGCCGACAGTGCTGCGACAGCCGCGGGCGGTGCCGCCGCTACGGGACCAGGCTGTCCAGTGGTACGTGCGGGTTCCCCAGGGCCTCCGTGTCCACCCGGGACCGCGAACGGATGAGCTGCTGGACGGTCTCTGTGACGTCCCACACGTTCACGTTCATCCCGGCCAGCACCCGGCCCTCCTTCACCCAGAAGGCGATGAACTCCCGCTTGCCCGCGTCTCCCCGGATCACCACCTGGTCGTAGGAGCCCGGGGGCGCCCAGCCCGAGTACTCCATGCCCATGTCGTACTGGTCGGAGAAGAAATACGGCACACGGTCGTACGTCGATTCGCCGCCCAGCATCGCGCGGGCCGCCGCCGGGCCGCCGTTGAGGGCGTTGGCCCAGTGCTCGACCCGCAGCCTGGTGTCGAACAGGGCGTGGTGGAAGGCGGCCACGTCACCGGCCGCGTAGATGTCGGGGTCGGAGGTGCGCAGGCGTTCGTCGACCTCGATGCCGCCGCCGTACGCGCGGTCGGCGAGGGTCAGCCCGGCCGCCTCCGCCAGTCCCGTGCGCGGCGCGGCTCCGATGGCCGCCAGGACGTCGTGGGCCGGGTGCTCCTCGCCGTCGTCCGTACGGGCCGCGAGGACCATGCCGTCCTGGCCGACGATCTCCGTCAGGCGGGCGCCGAAGTGGAAACGGACGCCGTGCTCGCGGTGCAGCTCGGCGAAGAGGTTGCCCAGCTCGGGGCCGAGCACCGAGTGCAGCGGGGTCGACGACGGTTCGACGACGGTCACCTCGGCGCCGTACTCACGCGCCGCCGCCGCGACCTCCAGGCCGATCCAGCCGGCGCCGGCGATGACGATGTGGCCGTTGTCCCGGCCCAGGGCGGCCAGGACGCCCTTGAGGCGCTCGGCGTGCGCGAGGCGACGCAGGTGGTGGACGCCGGCCAGGTCCGTACCGGGGATGTCCAGGCGGCGCGGCTCGGCGCCGGTGGCGATGAGCAGTTTGTCGTAGTGGACGAGGGTGCCGTCGTCGCCGAACCGGACCGTCTTCGCCGTACGGTCGATGGCGTCGACGGTCTGGCCGAGGTGGAGTTCGATGTCGTTGCGCGCGTACCAGGCCGGTTCGTGGACGAAGACGCTGTCGCGTTCCTCCTTGCCGAGGAGGTAGCCCTTGGAGAGCGGGGGCCGCTCGTACGGGTGGTCGCGTTCGTCGCAGATCAGTATCACGCGGCCGGTGAAGCCCTCCGTCCGGAGCGTCTCGGCCGCCTTGGCGCCGGCCAGTCCGCCTCCGACGATGACGAATGTCTGATCCGCGTCGACCACTTCATGCCTCCTCGTAAGAACGGGTGCCACGTGTTGCTCGTGCCGCGTGTTGCTCGTGCCTTCTGTACGGGTGCCCCCTGGGGAGCGTCCCGCACGGAGTGTGATGGGGGAAGAGGGTGTGGCCCGATCAGGCCACGCAGGGTCACATCTGTGTCATATGCGGGTCATATGCCGCCCTTCAGGTGTGCGTGCAGCGAACGCGCCGACGCGTCGGTGAGGGACGCGATCTGGTCGACGATCACCCGCTTGCGCGCACGGTCGTCCGCCGCCTCGTCGAACAGCGCGCGGAACTGGGGGTCGAGGCCGTCCGGGGCGCGGGCGGTGAGCGCCTCGGCGAGTTCGGCGACGACGACGCGCTGGTCGGCGCGGATCAGTTCCTGTTCGGCCCGCTGCATCACGTACCGGTCGGCGACCGCCTTGAGGACCGCGCACTCCAGCCGGGCCGCGCGCGGGACGACCAGTTCCGCCGCGTACCGCGTGAGCCGGCCCGTGCCGTACGCCGCGCGCGTGGCGCCCTCGGCGGCCAGGCAGAAGCGGCCGATGAGCTGGCTGGTGGCGTCCTTCAGCCGGGCCTGGGCGACGGCCGTGCCGTCGTACCCGTGCGGCCACCACTCCTGGTCGAGGAGGCGGTCGAGGGCCTCGGCGAGTTCGGCGGGGTCGGTGTCCGCGGCCACGTAGCGGCCGGTGGCGACCCGGAAGATCTCCTGGCGTTCGGGCTCGGCGTGCAGGCAGTTGGGGTCGATGTGACCGGCGTGCAGACCGTCCTCGACGTCGTGCACCGAGTACGCCACGTCGTCCGCCCAGTCCATGACCTGGGCCTCGAAGGTCGTCCGGGTCCCGGGGGCGCCCTGGCGGACCCAGTCGAAGACCGGCCGGTCGTCGTCGTAGACGCCGAACTTCGGGGAGGCCGGGTCGGTGGGGTGCGCACCGCGTGGCCAGGGGTACTTGGTGGCGGCGTCGAGGGTGGCCCGGGTGAGGTTGAGACCCACGCTGACCAGTTCGCCGGCGGTGCCGGATCCACCCGTGGTCTCAAGGCGTTCGCTGCGCACGAAACGCTTCGGTTCGATCCGGGTGAGGAGCCGGAGGGACTGGGCGTTGCCCTCGAAGCCGCCGCAGTCCGCCGCGAACTCGTTGAGTGCCTGTTCGCCGTTGTGCCCGAAGGGCGGGTGGCCCAGGTCGTGCGAGAGACAGGCCGCCTCGACGAGGTCGGGGTCGCAGCCGAGGGCGGCGCCCAGTTCACTGCCGACCTGGGCGCATTCCAGGGAGTGCGTGAGGCGCGTACGGGGGCTGGCGTCCCAGACCCGGCTGCGGGTGCCGGGCGTCACCACCTGGGTCTTGCCGGCCAGCCGTCGCAGGGCGGAGGAGTGCAGTACGCGGGCGCGGTCGCGTTGGAAGGCGGTGCGGCCCGGGCGTTTGTCGGGTTCGGCGGCCCAGCGGGCGACTGCCGTCGGGTCGTAGGCGGTGGGGGTGGCGTCGTGCTCGGGGGGTTGGGGGGTGTGGGTCGTGTTGGTGCGTGTGCCTTCCATGGTTCGACAGTAAGGGCAGGTGCTGACAATTTGGGCTTGTATGTTTCGCCTGCGCGTCTGCCGAGGGCTGTTTCGTCGGCGGGTGCGGCTCGGTTGTGGCTTGTCGCGCGGTTCCCCGCGCCCCTATATGGCTGGCGCCAGCTCTCGGGGCGAGGACTTTACGGGGAACGCTACGGTCTCGTCGTAGCGGTGGAGGATCAGGTGGGCCATGGACGGGTGGGCGCCCAGGGGGGCCGCGGCGATCCAGGGGGCCGCCTCGGCGCACTCCGTGGCGAAGCGGCCCGGGGCGGTGAAGTACGAGGCCACGGCGACCCGGTGACGGCCACGGGCGGCCAGGGCGCGTACGGCCGCGGGGACGGTCGGCGCGGCGGTGGTGGCGTACGCCGGTACGACGGGCACGCCCAGGCGTTCGGCGAGGAGCCGGGCGGTGCGGCGGGTGTCGCTGTCCGAGTCGGGGTCCCGGGAACCGGCGGCGGCGAGGACGACCGCGCTCGACCGGCGCTGCTCGTCCGTCATCCGGGTGCGCCAGCCGGCCTCGACGAGACGGGCGTACAGGGTCTCGACGAGCAGGGGGTGCGGGCCGAGCGGGGCGGCCACGCGCGTGCGTGCCGATGCTGCCGCGGCCATCTCCGGGATGTCCTGCTTGACGTGGTAGCCGCGGCTGAGCAGCAGCGGTACGAGGACGGCCTCGGCGGTGCCGAGTCCCGCGAGCGTGTCCGGGAGCAGGGGCGCGTTCAGCTCGATGTGCCCCAGGTGCACGGGCAGGTCGGGGCGCAGTTCGCGGACCCGTTCGGCGAGCGCGCCGACGGTGCTCAGGGCGCGCGGGTCGCGGCTGCCGTGGCCCACCAGGACGAGTGCGGGCGGGGCGGGACGGCGGCTGCCGTCGAGCGAGACGAGGCTGAGCTGGCTGCCGAGCTGGCTGGTGATCCGGTCCATGATTTGCGCCGTACTGTCGAGGTGGGCGCCTCCGGGCGGCCGGGGGCTCTGCGGGATCTGCGTGGACTCGTCGTGCGAACGGGGCGACGGCGTCATGCACCGATCGTGACGGTACGAGGTTGCCGCGCCGTTGCGCATGAATGACGGGTCTTTTCCGGGCGTTCACGGTGGGGGGCAAGTGGTGTGTGAGCTTGTCTGACCTGCGGTTTCCTGTGGCCGAGTGAAGCTGGTCACGTCGAGGGCGGCGAACCGGGGCGGTGTCGGCGGCGTCTTCCTTGATCGAAGGCCACCGAGGGCCACCTGGGAGGGACCCGTCCGATGAGCAGTCCGAAGGCGCGTGGATCATGGGCGTCCTTGGTGACCTTGGTGTCCTTGGAGTCTTTGCGTTCGCGTGTGCGTCTGCCTTGTACGCGGGCCGGGCAGCGGCGGGCCGTGCAGGTCGTGATGGCGCTGTGCGTGCTGGCGTTGCTGCCGGCCACGTGGATGTTCGTCGCCACGGGTGACCGGCTGCGTGATGTCGCGGACGCGCCGCGTACCGATGTCGCCGTCGTCTTCGGTGCCGGGCTGTGGGACGGGGAGCCGTCTCCGTATCTCGCGCACCGGCTGGACGCGGCGGCGGAGCTGTACCGGGCGGGGCGGGTCAGGGTGGTGCTCGTCACCGGGGACAACAGCCGCGAGGACTATGACGAGCCGGACGCGATGCGGGCGTATCTGACCCGGCACGGGGTGCCGGACGGGCGGATCGTGAGCGACTACGCCGGGTTCGACACCTGGGACTCCTGTGTCCGGGCGAAGAGGATATTCGGGGTCGACCGGGCGGTGCTGATCAGTCAGGGGTTCCATATCCGTCGCGCTGTCGCGCTGTGCGAGGCCGCGGGGGTGGATTCGTACGGGGTCGGGGTCGAGGCCAGGCACGACGTGACGTGGTACTACGGCGGGGCGCGGGAGATCTTCGCGGCGGGCAAGGCGGCACTGGACGCGGTGTTCGAGCCCGATCCGCGGTTCCTGGGGCCGGTGGAGGTGGGGGTTCAGCGGGCCTTGCGGGCGAGCACGGGGTGAGAACCTCACCGGCGGCACCGGCCTCCCGGGAGGTCCCCGTGCCTGGTGTGTAACGGGGGGCGTTCCGGGGTGTAACACGGGCGCCGCACGCTGACGGTATGGAGACCTCCGTGACGCCCACGCACTGCCCGTACTGCGCCCTGCAGTGCGGGATGAACCTCACGCCGGCAGCAGGCGGTGGCGTCACGGTCTCCGAACGCGTCGACTTCCCGGTCAACCGCGGGGCCCTCTGCGGCAAGGGGCGCACCGCGCCCGCCCTGCTGTCGCCGGCGCTGCGGCTGACCGAGCCGCTGGTCCGGCGCGACGGGGTCCTCGTACCCGCCTCCTGGGAGGAGGCGCTGGACCGGGTGGCCGAAGGACTGACCCGCACGCGTACGGAGCATGGCCCGGACGCGTGCGGTGTCTTCGGCGGGGGCGGGCTGACGAACGAGAAGGCCTACGCGCTGGGGAAGTTCGCGCGAGTCGTTCTCGGGACCTCCCAGATCGACTACAACGGGCGCTTCTGCATGTCGTCCGCCGCCGCCGCCGGGAACAGGGCTTTCGGGATCGACCGGGGGCTGCCCTTCCCCATGGAGGACATTCCCAGGACCGGATGCGTCATCCTCGTCGGCTCCAATCTCGCCGAGACCATGCCGCCCGCTCTCCGCTACCTCACCGAACTCAAGCAGAACGGGGGGACGTTGATCGTCATCGATCCGCGTCGGACCCGTACCGCCGAGCAGGCCGATCTGCATCTCGCGCCGCGTCCCGGTACCGATCTCGCGCTCGCCCTCGGTCTGTTGCACCTGGTCGTGTCCCAGGGGCGCACCGACGAGGCGTACATCGAGGAGCGGACGAGCGGCTGGGAGGAGACCCGGGCGGCGGCGATGGCCCACTGGCCGGAGTACGTGGAGCGGATCACCGGGGTGCCCGTGCCCCAACTCCGCGAGGCCGTCCGGATGTTCTGCGAGCCGGACAACGCGATGGTGCTCACCGCGCGTGGACCCGAGCAGCAGTCCAAGGGGACGGACACGGTGAGCGCGTGGATCAACCTGTGTCTGGCGACCGGGCGTTCGGGGAAGCCGTACTCCGGATACGGGTGTCTGACCGGGCAGGGCAACGGGCAGGGCGGGCGTGAACACGGCCAGAAGGCCGACCAGTTGCCCGGTTACCGCAAGCTGACCGACCCGGAGGCGCGCCGCCATGTGGCCGGCGTGTGGGGCGTCGACCCGGACTCGCTGCCCGGGCCCGGGCTGAGCGCGTACGAACTCCTCGACGCGCTCGGCTCCGACATCCGCTCCCTGCTGTTGATGGGGTCCAACCCGGTGGTGTCCGCGCCGCGGGCCGCGCACATCCAACAGCGCCTCGAATCACTGGACTTCCTGGCCGTCGCGGATGTCGTGCTGTCCGAGACGGCCGCGCTCGCCGATGTCGTCCTGCCCGTGACCCAGTGGGCGGAGGAGACCGGCACGACGACCAATCTGGAGGGCCGGGTGCTCCTGCGCCGACAGGCCGTCACTCCCCCGGACGGGGTCCGCAGCGATCTGTACGTTCTGCATCAACTCGCCGCGCGCGCCGGAGTGGAGAAGGGGTTCCCGGTCGACCCCGAGGAGGTCTTCGAGGAGCTGCGGCGGGCCAGCGCGGGCGGGATCGCCGACTACTCGGGGATCACCTACCGGCGGCTCGCCGAGGAGAACGGCGTCTTCTGGCCCTGCCCGGCACAGGACGACCAGCGGGACGAGCAGCACGAGGAGCAGCGGGAGCGCCCTCGGCACGGGCGCGGCGACCGGTCGCAGGCGGCGCCGCATCCCGGTTCGCCCCGTCTCTTCCTCGACCGGTTCGGGACCGAGGACGGGCGGGCCCGGTTCGCGCCGGTGACGTACCGGCCGATCGCCGAGGAGCCGGACGCCGAGTACCCGGTACTGCTGACCACCGGGCGGGTCGTGGCCCAGTACCAGTCCGGGGCCCAGACGCGGCGGGTCGACGAGCTGAACGCCGCCGCGCCCGGGCCGTTCGTGGAGTTGCACCCCCGGCTGGCCGCACGGCTGGGCGCCGGGGAGGGCGACGCCATCGCCGTCGTGTCGCGGCGCGGGCGGGCGGTGGCGCCGGCGCGGATCACCACCTCGATCCGCGACGACACCGTCTTCATGCCCTTCCACTGGCCGGGCGAGGGCCGGGCCAACACGCTGACCAATCCGGCCCTCGACCCGACCTCACGGATGCCGGAGTTCAAGGCGTGCGCGGTACGGCTGGAGACCGTACGCCCTTGAGGGGAGGGCGAGTTGGAGGTCGTAATGGTCGTACTGCTCGCTCCGGTCGTACTACCAGGTGACGGGGAGGGTGCGTACGCCGTGGACGGCGCGGCCCTCGTGGGCGTACACCTCGGCCGGGGCAGTCAGCCGTAGGCCGGGCAGGCGGCGGAACAGGGTGGGCAGGGCGATCTGGAGTTCGGCGCGGGCGAGGGACTGGCCCAGACAGTTGTGCAGGCCGTGGCTGAACGTCAGATGGTGCTGGGTGTCCCGGGTGATGTCGAAGGCGTCCGGGTCCGGGAACACGCCGGGGTCCCGGTTGGCGGCCTGGAGCGCGACGACGACGCCCTCCCCGGCCCGTACGGTGACGCCGCCGATCTCCACGTCCTGGGTGGCGATGCGCCGCATCCCGACGTGAACGACCGTGAGATAGCGCAGGAGTTCCTCGACGGCTCCCGGCACCAGCTCCGGATCGGCCTGTAGGGCCACCAGTTGGGCCGGGTGGGACAGCAGGGTCACCACGCCGAGCGACAGCATGCTCGCCGTCGTCTCATGGCCCGCGATCAGCAGCATCACGGCAAGTCCGGCCGCCTCGGCGGCGGTTGCCTCGCCGGTGGCCACCCGTTCGGCCGCGAGCCTGCTGAGCAGGTCGTCGCCTGGGTCGGCGGTCTTGGCGGCCAGCAGCTCCATGAGGTATCCGAACAGTGCGCCCCAGCCCGCCCGCATCGCCTCGGGACCGTCGGTCACGGTGGCGAACGCGGCGGCATGGCGATGGATGAACTCCCGGTCCGCGTACGGAACTCCGAGAAGCTCGCAGATCACGAGCAGTGGCAGCGGCAGGGTGAAGTGCTCCACCAGATCGACGTCGGGCCCCTTGGCCACCAGGTCGTCGATGAGCCGGTCGGTCAACTGCTGGATGGACGGGCGCAGTTCCTCGGCGCGACGGAAGGTGAAGTCGGGGATCAGCATCCGGCGCAGCCGGGTGTGGTCGGGCGCGTCCATGGCGAAGAGCTGGCCGGGGGTGCGGGGTGGCGGGGTCGGCTGGAGGCCGGGGAACCCCTCCCGGTGGTTCTCGGAGCTGAAGCGGGCGTCCGCCAGGACGGCACGGGCGTCCTCGTGCCGGGTGACCAGCCAGGGGGTGTTGCCGCCCCAGAGCGCGATCCGGCTGATCCGGCCCTGCTCACGCAGCAGGGTGAACTCTGCGGGCGGGTCGAGGAGGGTGGTGCGGCGCATGGGCAATGGGGGGAACGTCGTCTCGGACATGGTCGATGTCTCCATGTGGTGGGGGTGGAGGTGGGAGTGGAGTGTGTGGTGGGGGTGGGGGTCGGGGCGGGCTGCCGGGACCAGGGGGCGACAGCGGTTGGCGGAGGCGGCGGAGGTAGCGGAGGTCGCCGTGTCCGCGTATCGGCGGCGCCTCCCGCACGGCCGGTGCCTGGACGGCCGTACCCAGGCACAGGCGGTGCGCCCGAGCCCGGCCGACGCCTGCGGCAGGGGCGGGGGCGAGGCTCTGTCGGCGCCAGACCGTGGCCGGTGTCCGCGGCCCGGTCGGGACCGGGCCGCGGTCGGCGCCAAGGCAAGACAAGACCAGGTCAGGTCAGGTCGGTGCCAGGGCGTGGCCGACGAAAACCCGCAGCCGGGCCGGCCGAAGCCGTGGCCGGTGCCTAGGCGTGGTCGGTGGGTGTGGGGGTGGGCAGGCCGGCGAGTTTCAGCAGCAGGGTCTTGACGTCGGTGGCGGCGATGGCCTCGCTGCCGTGCTCCGGTTCGGAACACAGCAGTACGGGGCCGTGGTCGGGGTCGCTCGGGAGGCGGCCGTGGCTGCCGCGGACGCCCGAGGGGTCCAGCGGGACGGTCTGCATGCGGTAACGGAACCCCAGCTTCTTGCGGGCGAGTTGACCGGCCGCATGCAGTTTCACCGACGGGACGGTGTCGTCCCACAGCAGTTCGGCGGGGTCGTAGCCGGGCTTGCGGTGGATCTCGACCTGGCGGGCGAAGTCGGGGGCCCGGTCGTCGTCGAGCCAGTAGTAGTACGTGAACCAGGCGTCGGCGTCCGCCACCGCGACCAGTTCTCCCGAGCGCTCGTGGTCCAGTCCCTGGGCCGCCTTGCCCATCTCGCCCAGCACCTGCTCCACACCGTCGAGTTCACCGACGATCTTGGCGACTTCGCGTACGTCGGCCGGGTCCCGGACGTAGATGTGCGCCACCTGGTGGTCGGCGACGGCGAAGGCGCGCGAGGTCCAGGGGTCGAGGTACTCCATGCCGTCCTGGGTGTGCACCTCCAGCAGCCCGGCCCGGCGCAGGGCCCGGTTGATGTCCACGGGGCGGGAGACCGGGGTGATCCCGTACTCGCTCAGCGCCACCACCGTGGCGCCGGCGGCCAGGAAGTGGTCGATCAACGGGCGCAGGGCGTCGTCGAGTTGGCGGGCGGCACTGATCGACGCCTCGGACTGCGGGCCGGAGCGCTGGGGTTCGTAGTCCATCTGCGGGATGTAGACCAGGGTCAGGTCGGGGTCGTGTTCGTCGAAGATCTGGCGGGCGGCGCCCAGGATCCACTGGGTGGAGGGCATGCCGGCGTTCGGGCCCCAGTAGGTGAACAGGGGGAACGGGCCCAGTCGGTCGGTGAGTTCGTCGTGCAGGGAGGGCGGCCAGGTGTAGCAGTCGGGTTCCTTGCGGCCGTCGGAGTAGTAGATCGGGCGCGGGGTCACCGTCCAGTCGACGTCGGCGCCCATGGCGTACCACCAGCAGATGTTGGCGACCTTGTAGCCGGGCGACTGCTTTCGGGCCGCGTCCCAGATCTTCTCGCCGCCGACGAGGGCGTTGTGCTGCCGCCAGAGGAGTACCTCGCCGAGATCGCGGAAGTACCAGCCGTTGGCCACCGCGCCGTGTGTGGAGGGGAGTTCGCCGGTGAGGAAGGTCGACTGGGCGGTGCAGGTGACGGCGGGGAGCGTGGTGCCGAGGGTGGCCTGGAAGCCGCGGTCGCCGAGGGCTGCGACGGCGGGCATGTGGCGCAGGAGGGCGGGGGTGAGTCCGACGATGTCCAGGACGACGAGTCGGTTGGTGTTCGGGTTCTCGGTCATGAGGGGTTCCTTGCGGCCGGTCATGAGTGGTCCTCCTTGAGCCCCAGGCCGGTCAACCGGTCGCGGGCCCAGGTGAGTTCGGCGGCTATGCCTGCGGCGAGGTCGGCGGGCGGGCGGGGCAGGACGGACCAGGTGTAGGTCTCGACCTCGATGTGGTCGCAGACGGCGTTCGGGCCGCCGAGAAGTCCGGTGAGGACGGTGGTGAGCTGGTCGGCGGTGGTGCGGAGGGGTGGTTCGGGCTCGGCGTGCAGCGGGGCGTGGAAGTGTGTGCGCCAGGGGCTGTCGGGGCCGACCGCCGGAAGCCCGCCGCCGTCCAGGGCCTGCGGCAGGTCGTCCACTCCGACCACCGCGCCGTCACTGACTGTCCGGGTCTGGTGCAGGAACCGTCGTTCGGCCAGTTCGCGCAGGGCTGCGCGGGCACGCGGGTCGGTCGGGTCGGGGGCCTCGACCGCACAGGACGCCTGGAGCTTGACGACCGGCAGACCGGCGTCGGCGAGCCGTCCGAGGGCTTCGCCGGGCTCCTCGAACTGGACGGCGAGATGGCAGGCGTCCAGACAGACACCGAGGAAGTCGCGGTCCACGTCGGCGAACTCACGTACCGCCTGGGCGGTGGTCTCCACGACGCACCCCGGTTCCGGTTCGAAGCCGACTCGGATACGGCGGCCGGTGTCCGACTCCAACTCTGCCAACCCTGAAGCCAGTTGGTCCAGGGCGCGACGGGCCGTGTCGGCGCGCTCCGTCGGCCACGGGGTGCGCCAGCCGAGCGGGAGGGTGGAGACGCTGCCGCGTAGGGCGTCGTCGGGGAGGAGGGCGGCGAGGACGCGGGCGCAGTCGAGGGTGTAGGCGAGGCGGGCCGGGTCGGCCCAGTCGGGGAGGTAGACGTCCTTCTTGACGACTTCGCGGTGGAACCCCTCGTACGGGAAGGCGTTGAGGGTGACGGTCTCCAGGCCGCGTACCGCGAGTTCGTCCTTGAGGGTCTTCAACGCACCCTTGTCCGCGGCGAGTTCGGTGACCGCGGTGCGGGCCAGCCAGAGGCCGATGCCGAGTCGGCCGACACCCAGCCGTTCCCGTACGGGTTCGGCGTGGGCGGCGAGCTGGGCGATGACGCCGGCGAGGTCCTCGGCCTGGTGGACGTTGCTGCAGTACGCGAGGTGGACGGGGGTGCCGTCGGGGTGGCGGAAGCGCACGGGCCGCTCACTCTCCCCCGCGCCGGATGGAGTTGCCCTCGAACGACGAGGTGTCGTCGGGCTTCGGGACGCCGTCCGTGTCGTCCAGGTCGAGGCGTCCGCTCTGGCCGTAGAACTCGACCGGGTTGCGCCACAGGACACGGTCGACGTCGTCGGCCGTGAAGCCGTCGGCGAGCATCGCCAGGCCGGTCTTGCGTGTCTTCAGGGGGTCCGAACTGCCCCAGTCCGCAGCTGAGTTGACCATGACCCGGTCGAGGCCGTGCTCCCGGAGGATGCGGACCATGCGGTCCTCGCTCATCTTGGTCTTCGGGTAGACGGAGAAGCCCGCCCAGCAGCCGCTGTCGAGGACCATGCCGACCGTCAGCTCGTTCAGGTGGTCCAGGACGACGAGTTCGGGGGCGATGCCCGACTCCCGTACGACGTCCAGGGTCCGTCGGGTCCCGGCCGCCTTGTCTCGGTGCGGGGTGTGGACGAGGGCGGGCAGGCCGTGTTCCACGGCGAGTTGGAGCTGACGGGCGAGGACCTCGTCCTCCTCCCTGGTCATCGAGTCGTAGCCGATCTCGCCGACGGCGACGACCCGGTCCTTGGCGAGGTAACGGGGCAGTTCGTCGAGGACGGGGAGGCAGCGCGGGTCGTTCGCCTCCTTCGGGTTGAGGGCGATCGTGCAGAAGTGCTGGATGCCGAACTGGGCCGCCCGGTACGGCTCCCAGCCGAGCAGCGAGTCGAAGTAGTCGTAGAAGGTGTCGGGCGAGGTGCGGGGCTGGCCGAGCCAGAAGGCGGGCTCGACGACAGCCCGGACGCCGGCCGCGTACATCGCCTCGTAGTCGTCGGTGGTGCGGGAGGACATGTGGATGTGGGGGTCGAAGATGCGCATGGTCACACGGTTTCGTCGGTGATGGTGATCGTGCTGGAGGTGGGGGCGAGGATGGAGACGGGAGCGGTGAAGGGGTGCACGAGGGGGGCGATGTCCTCGGGCACCGGGCGTCCGGCCGCCGTCCGTTCACGGGCGAAGTCGCCGAGCATGCGCGCGAGTTCGGCGTCCGCCCGGTCGTCGAGTCCGGCGACGCGGGCGAGCGGGATCTCGCAGAACACGCACTTCAGGACGGCCTGCCGGTACTCGTCCGCCGGGAGGTGGGCCGCCGCGTACGGGCCGAGGGCGGCTTCGATCAGTGTGTTGTCGTTGCCGCGCAGGGTCTGCCGGACGAGGTCCAGGAACCGGCCGGTCCCCTCCTGGTCGAGCTGTGGCAACGCCCGCAGGACGGCCCGCTGTTCGGCGGGATCGCCGTAGCGGTGCAGCGCTGTCACCTCGTCGGCGAGGGCCTGGTCGCGCAGGGGCAGCGCGGCGAGGAGCAGGACGCGGGCCGCTTCGTCGACGGTCCGGCCGTCGGGCAGCGGGGCGCGCCCACAGTGGCGGCGGACGGCGGGGAAGCGGGTGCGGATGGTGGCGGGGTCGGCGACGACCTCCGCCAGGGCGGTGTCGAGCCAGGCACGGGCTTCGGGGGTGAGGGGAAGGGCGGATGCGTCGGAAGGCGGCATGGCTCGGTTCCAGAGTGGGAGTTGGAGCGGAGGACAGCGGTCCGGGAAAGGCCGGAGAAGTCCACAGAAGAACGGAAAATAGATAGCGAACTGTTCGTGAACAAATGGTGGTCGGCAGATTTCGGCAGGTTCAGGAGGCGAGCAGGCTCCTGGCCTCGGCTCGGCGCAGGAACTCCAGGGAGCTGCGGGCGATGTCGGGGGCGTCCAGGGCGCCGCCCTGGATCTCGACGGACACCAGACCGCGATGGCCGAGATCGGTCAGTGCCGCCAGTACCGGCGGGAAGTCGATCTCACCGGCGCCGAACTCCAGATGCCGGTGGACCCCGCGGACCATGTCCTCGATCTGGACGTTCAGCAGGTACGGCGCGGCCAGGTCGACGCAGTCGAGCAGTGTCGGCTCCTCCACGCAGTGGGCGTGTCCGATGTCCAGGGTGATGCCGAACAGCTCGTGTCCGGCGACCAGTTCGCGCAGTCTCACGCACTTCGCGACCGTGTCGACGAACATGTGCGGCTCGGGTTCGAAGGCCAGCGCGACCCCGTAGGCCTCCGCCGTCTCCAGCGCCGCACCGACGCCTGCGGCCAGCCGCCGCCACGCCTCCGCCTCCGGGATGTCGTCCGGGACCGGTCCACTGCACAACTGGACGCTGGGCGAGCCGAGTTCGGCGGCGATGCGGACGGCACGCCGCAGCAGGTCGACGCGGCGGTCCGGGTGGCCGGACATCAGCGTCGGCTGGTGCTTGCACCAGGGGTCGAGGAAGTAGGGCGCCCCGGTCTCGACCGTGACGGTCAGCCCGAGCCGCGCCAGCTGCTGCCGGACACGGTCGACCTGGCGGTCCAGGTCGTCGGCATACGGGTCGAGGTGGTTGTGGTCGAGGGTGAGGGCGACGCCGTCGTAGCCCAGGTCGGCGAGAATACCGAGGACGTCGGAGAGACGGTGATGGGTGAACCCGTTGGTGCCGTAGCCGAATCTCAGGCCCATGGCCCGCCCTTCGCCACAGGTCTCATGCCATGGCCCACGAAACGGCTCATGTCACAGCTCACGACCGGGCGTCTGCCGGAGCGCGTGTCGGGGCTCATGTGGGGGCTCATGTCGGGGACACCCGCCTCGCCAGGCGCTGTGCCACCGGGTGCAGCGCACCCAGGAGCGCGGCGGCGACGGGCGCTCCGGCGCGCGCCGTGAGCGCCGCCTGAAGGGGGACCATGGCGAGGATGCCCGCCCCCACCGCACGGCGTACGGAACTCGCCTGCGGATCGCGTACGGCCCGCACCTGGGCCAGGCCGTATGTCCCCAGGTAGGCGAGGACTCCGGCGGAGGCGACGGCTGTTCGGGCGGCCTTCTCCCGGGTCAGGGCGCGCCGGGGCGGGAGAACCGCCGGGAGCAGGGAAGGCAGCACCGTCGACAGTGCCGTGGCCGACGACACGGCGAGTGTCGTGGCGGGCAGCCGTGCCGGCGCGCCGGAGATCTCGTGGCGGCTGAGGGCGGTGATCGTGTAGGTGTGCACCCCGGTGAGGAGCGCGGGGACGGCGCCGCGTGCGAGCGCGCCGGCCGTGCCACCGCCACGGGACCCGTGCCACGGGGGGTTGCCACCGCCGGCCACCGCGCCCGCCAGGACGTCGAGCGCGCGTGCGCCCGCCATCGCCGCCGGACCGGCCGGAGTCGACTTCAACTTCAGGTCGTACGCCCAGATCAGCGCAGTCAGCGGCAGGGCGACGGCCAGTCCGCGTCTGCCGCCCGACACCGCGGCGAGACCGAGGCCGGCGCCGGTCAGGCCGGTGGCGACGGCCAGCGCGGTCCGGCGCGGCACCCGACCGGAGGGCACCGGACGGGCGGGCCGCTCGACCGAGTCGACGGCGGCGTCGGCGTAGTCGTTGAGGGCCATGCCGGCCCAGTAGAGACAGACGGAGGAGGCCATCGCACCGGCCGTCCGGGGGCCGAGGGGACGACCCGCCGCGGTCGCGCCCGCCAGAATGTCGCCGGGGACACTCAGCGCGGCCGGGGCTCTGACAAGGCTCAACAGATCCGAAAGTGGGGGCAGTTGAAAATTGGCGCTCTGTAGGGATTGGGGGGAACCGGCGGGGGGAAATGCTTTCCGGTCACTCATGGTCCAATCATTACCGAAAATGTTTGAAAGCTAATACTCTTGACCCGTGTTGCTTCTTGTGAGGAACGCGACAACTGGACCTTATTGACATTTCCCTCGCACGACCACCCCTGAACCTTCAGCAACGCGCCCTCCAGTCGCCGCCCTTGATGAGGCTTCCGCGCGCCCGCAGCCGTACGGCGACGACCGGGCCGGCGAGGTACACCCAGGCGCTTACGGCGCTCCCCTCGGCGTCGAGAGTCACCCGCCGCGCCACCCGCTCGTACAGGCTGCGCGGGTCACCCGGCACACACTCCTCCAACTCGTCCAGTTCGGCCAGCAGTTCGTCGTACACCTCCGGCAGCGCGGTGACCAGTTCCCCGTGCACGACTCCGCCGGGTTCCGCCACGGCGTACGGATAGCCGGGCCCGTCGTACAGCACCGCGCCCGTGAGCCGTCCGGGCCGTTCCGATCGCGTACGGCCACGCAGGAAGCGGTCGTGGTTGGGCTCGCCGGGGCGGAGGGTGCCGTAGACGAAGAACGGGAGTCCCACGTGTCGGTCTCGCATTCGTGAGGGTGGGGTTCAGGGGTGCGGGGTTCAGGAGGGCGGGGGCGGGATTCGTGGGGGTGGGGAAACGATTCTCGCCATAAGTCGAGGTGAAGGCACATTCGCTATGGACATGACATGTCGGGATCCCTTAAACCTGAGCGATCCCCGCTGTCTTCATCCCCAAGGAGACCGATGACCTCCCGTCTCGCCGCGGCCGGTACGGCCGCCACCGCCGCCGCCCTGCTGGCCGCCGCTCTCTCCCCCACCGCCGGCGCGGCCGACAGACCCACCCGCGACACCGCGATCAGGAACGCGGTCACGGCACTCGTGGACCAGGCCGCTCACCTGGGCCTGACCTCCGTACAGGGCACCACGGTCCGGGATGTCGTCGTCGACAAGGACGGCAGCCAGCACGTTCGTTACGACCGCACGTACCGTCAACTGCCGGTACTGGGCGGCGACTTCGTGGTCCACCTGACGCCGGGTGGCGCCTACCGGAGTGCGAGCCGCGCCACGACCCGCCCGATATCCCTGTCCACGATCAGCCCGTCGGTGTCGGCCCCGAAGGCCGCGGACCTGGCGGCCTCGGCGCTGCGCGCGGCGAACCGGGGCGAGTCGCTGAGGAAGACAACCTCCAAGCCCCAGTTGGTCGTTGACGCGCTGCACGGCACCCCGAAGCTCGCCTGGCGGACGAACGCGGTGGCGCTGGACTCGGCCGGCAACCCGGTCGCCCGGACCGTGGTGACCGACGCGCGCACGGGCGCCCAGATCGACGCCTGGGACAGCATCGAGACGGCGACGGGTGACGGCAAGTCCCTGTACGGCGGCACGGTTCCGTTGGAGACGACGGTCTCCGGATCGACGTACCAGCTGAAGGATCCGACGCGCGGCAACACGTACACGGGCGACGCCGAGAACGGCACCGACCTGTGCATCTTCGGCATCTGCATCGTCCGCGCCCCCGCGACTCTCTTCACGGACGCGGACAACCACTGGGGCACGGGTGCGACGGCGGACCGGGCCTCGGCGGCGGTGGACGCGCAGTACGGCACCGACGAGACGTGGGACTACTACAAGGACACGTTCGGGCGCAGCGGCATCAAGGGGAACGGGGTCGGCTCGTACAACCGCGTGCACTACGGCAACAACTACAACAACGCGTTCTGGGACAACAGTTGCTTCTGCATGACGTACGGCGACGGTGACGGTACGACGTTCGGTCCGCTGGTCTCGCTGGACGTGGCCGGGCACGAGATGACGCACGGCGTGACGTCGTCGACGGCCAACCTGACGTACTCCGGCGAGTCGGGCGGTCTCAACGAGGCGACGTCGGACATCTTCGGCACACTGGTGGAGTTCAACGCGGCCAACTCCACCGATCTCGGGGACTACTTGATCGGCGAGAAGATCGTCAAGTCGGGCTTCGGACGGTCGGCGCTGCGCTACATGGACCAGCCGTCGAAGGACGGGAACTCGGCCAACTGCTGGAGTTCGGGCGTCGGGAACCTCGACGTGCACTACTCCTCGGGCGTGGCGAACCACTTCGCGTACCTCCTCGCGGAGGGCAGCGGCGCCAAGACGCTGAACGGCGTCAGCTACAACTCCCCTACGTGCAACGGCTCGACGGTCGCGGGGATCGGCCGGGCCAAGCTGGGCGCGATCTGGTACAAGGCGCTGACCACGTACATGACGTCGTCGACGAACTACGCGGGCGCGCGCACGGCCACGCTGAACGCGGCACGTGATCTGTACGGGACGAGCAGCACGGAGTACGCGGCGGTGGGCGCCGCCTGGAGCGCGGTGTCGGTGGGCTGATCAGCTTCGGTCCAGGCCGATCCAGGCCGATCCAGGCCGTTCCGGGGCGATCCGGGCCGATCCGGAGAACGGAGCTGTGCGACTGGCGGCCACCTCGGGAAGTTCGCCGGGGTGGTCGCCGGGTTGCGTGCGGACTCGGGCAAGCGGGATACGTATGGTTGGCCTTGGGCCTTAAGTTGAACCCTGCACCAACGCGTCCGCTGCGACCGAGGAGACGATGCACCATGTCCGAGTCCGAGCAGAGAATCGACACCTCGGTACCGCATTCCGCCCGTATCTGGAACTACTGGCTGGGCGGCAAGGACAACTACCCCGTGGACGAGGCGGCGGGCGACGCGTACACCGCGGTCTTCCCCGGCATCGTCACGATCGCGCGCAGCAGCCGCGCGTTCCTGGGCCGCACGATCCGGCACCTGGCCGGGGAGGCGGGCATCCGCCAGTTCCTCGACGTCGGCACGGGCCTGCCGACGGTGGACAACACGCACGAGGTGGCCCAGTCGGTCGCCCCCGACGCGCGCATCGTGTACGTGGACCACGACCCGCTGGTCCTGACCCACGCCCGGGCCCTCCTCACGTCGACCCCCGAGGGCGCGACGGACTACGTGGACGCCGAGCTGTACGACACCGGCCGCATCCTGGAGGCGGCGTCCAGGACACTCGACCTCACCCGCCCGACAGCCCTGATCCTGAGCGGCATCCTGGGCCACGTGGCGGACCACGACGTGGCGCGCGGCATCGTCCGCGACCTGATGTCGGGTCTGCCGTCGGGCAGTTACCTCTCCCTGAACGAGGGCTCGCGGGGCACGGACCCCGACTACGAACAGGCGCAGGACGCGTACAACGAGACGGGCGCGGTGCCGTACTTCCTGCGGCCGGTGGAGCAGATCGAGGCGTACTTCGAGGGGCTCGAACTGGTCGCGCCCGGGGTGGTCTCGGTGCCGCTGTGGCGGCCGGAGCCGAGCGCGTCGGGGATGGCGGCGCCCGCGATCGGGCAGCACGGGGGGCTGGGGCGGAAGCCCTGACTCCTGGCCGCTGGGCGCTGCCCTCCGTCGCCTGCCCGCTGCCCTCTGCCGCCTGGGGGGGGCACGATCCGTTGCGGCGCGCCAGGGCAGCTACCGCACTGCGGTTCGGCGCGCCGCAAGGATGGACCCAGGAGTGGCGCTCAGTCCTGCTTGGGGGCCGCCTGCTGGACCACTTCGAAGGACCAGAGCGTCGATCCCGAGGCGGCGGGCCTGGGCTGCTCCCCGCCGGGGGACGCGGGGCGGTGCGCCGACTGCATCGGGCCCGCCATCCAGGCCTGGAAGTCCTCCTCGCTGCGCCACCGCGTGTACACCAGGTAGCTGTCGGTGCCCTCGACGGGCCGAAGCAGCTCGAACCACTCGAACCCGTCCGACCCCTCGACGGCCCCGGCCCGCGACGCGAACCGCTTCTCCAGCACCTCGCGCTGCTCTTCGGGAACCGTGAGTACGTTGATCTTTACGATGCTCATGAGGCCAATCTTGCCGCAGGCTGTCGCTGACGGTTCCGCGCGGGGGCGGTGAGAGCCGACGAGGCTGTGACGGGCTCGGGGCGCGGTTCCTGCCGGTCCGTCGCCTGATCCGCGCCGCGTACGACGTCCAGCCCGCCCCGGACGAGCTTGCCGACGGTCGGCCAGGTCACGCCCCGGCGGTCGGCGACGGCACCGGCATTCGTCAACCGTCCTCGCAGGCCCTGGTCTTGAACTCCTCCACCGGGACGGTGACCGCGGATTCGTCGCCCTCGTAGCGGACCGTTCCCGGCGTGAGCCCGTCCCGGTCGGCCGTCGTGAACGAAACGCCGCTGGCCGACCAGGAGTTGTCCTTGGTCCAGCCGTAGAGGGTGTAAGTGGCCTTCGCTGTGAGCGGTTTGAGAGATGTGGTCGCGGTCCAGCCGACGGCGGGCGCATCGAGGGTCCAGGTGGCGAGACCGGCCTTGAGGGGCCGGGCGGCGTCCCATGAACCGACGGTCACATCAATGTCGGCGTCGTCGCCCGCCACGTACAGAGTCGCGCCGTCGATGTGATGTCCGCAGATCATCATGACGCCGAGCAGATGACCGTCGTCGGTCACGGAGATGCCGGTGACGGCGTCAACGGGAACCGTGCACCCCGAGGTTGCGGCCAGGGCCGCACAGGCGGCGAACACCCCGCCGAGGCGCTGGACCAACGGCCACGAAACTGTCGGCTGCACAGCGCCCCCTGACCGGGGCCGATATTCGTACCCCTGTACCCACGGATGGTAGGGGCGATCCGCGTCGAGCTGCCGCGCCGCCACCGACCCGTTGCGGGCTCGTTGTGGCCCCGTAGCCGGTGGAAGGACTCCAATTCCACTGACACCGCACCCCACTTCACAGCCGCTTGAACGAGACGCGCCGTTTCCTATGCGATGCCGGGACCGTCGAGGATGCGGAGCAGGACGTCGGCCTCCGCGCGGAGCCGCGCTGCCCGGTCGGCGTGTGCGGGTGCGGTCAACTGCGCTGCGGCCTCAAGCCGTTCGGCGGCCTCCGCGCGCACGACATCCTCCACATCGCGCTCGCTCAGCTCGCGCCGGGCCGCTTCGGTGGTGCCGGCCCCGACCGGCGACTGTTCCAGGGCCACACCCCGGAGTTCGGCTTCGCCCACGGACACCGCCTCGGCGTTGTCCAGTGCGCCGAGTGTTGCCCGCAGTGCGCTCACCGCGACCTTGTCACGGGCGCGCATCGCTTCCGGAAGTGCTTGACGCATACGAAGACGTAAGGACATGCCGGTGACCTTATGGCGGCGCCCCCGGACACACAAAGCGAAAATCCCGGCCCTGGTCGGCGGCTACAGGGGCGGGATCCGCCCAGGTGCTGGTACGCGGGCACCGGCGAGTCCGGCGAGGATCGTCGAGACCGTCTGCTCCGGCGTATGCCCCGACGTGTCCAGCCAGAGTCCTATGCGTGGGGTCTCCTCGCGAAGGACGCGGTCGAGAGCGTCGACCGACCAGTCCCCGTACCCGGTCTTCGGCCGCTCGGCCTCCCTGTCCCGCACGGTTGCCGCCGAGGGCACCAGGACGACGACGTACAGGGGACTCGTGCGCACCCGCGCCACGTACCGGGACAGGTCCTCGCCCAGAACGACGTCCTGGACAATCGCGGTCCAACCGTCGCGCGCGTACTCGTCGGCCACAAGCGCCGACAGCCGGTGACGCAGGTCCAGTTGGGCCCGGGCCTCCGCCGTCTCCTCGGGCCGCAACTCCTCCCGGCCGGAGACCATCATCCGCCGGAAGAAGTCACCCCGTACGTGGGCGGCCCGGGGGAGCCGTCTGGCCAACAGGTCGGCCACGGTGGACTTTCCGGCTGCCATCACGCCGGTGATCAGGACAACTGCGGGACCCGGTTCGGTGATCACACGGACCTCTCGTCCTCAGGGGCACAGCACAACTCCCCTGCTCTTCCCGCTACTCCGCCCTACAACTCCACCCGCCGCCCCACCCCGATCTCCTCCGCCTCCTGGTCCGACACCACTGCGAACGCCCCACCCGGTACACCCGGCAGCGCGGCCACCCGCGAGGCGACGGCCAGGAGAACGGCCTCCGGGACGCCGGTGACGAAGAAGACATGCGCCCCCTCGCACTCGTCGCTCTCGTCATGTTCCTCCGCCTCCTCCAAGTTCACGAGGAAGTCGTCGACCCGGTCGATCCAGGGGAAGGGATGGGAGCCGTCAGGAGTGGCGGAAACTTTCCCGAGGGGTACGTGAATCTCGACGATGGTGTCCATGACCGGCATTGTCGCTGGTCTTGGCCCGGGCGCGGGGACGGGACCCCGCACCCACTATCCCCCATACGCCCGAGCCGCCCGTCCCTCCCTCAACGTCCGTCCCCACCAGACCACTTGACCCAGCATCGTCCTCGCCGCCGCATCCGGTCCCGACGGGTCCCTCGGTTGTCCCTCCTCGTCGAACGACGCGCCCGCGTTGTGGAACGACACCGTGTCCCGGACCGTCGTCGCGTGGAGTTCCGCGAAGACCTGGCGGAGGTGTTCCACCGCGCGCAGGCCGCCCGACACACCGCCGTACGAGACGAAGGCGACCGGCTTGGCCTGCCACTCGGTGTAGTGCCAGTCGATGAGGTTCTTGAGGCCGGCCGGGTAGGAGTGGTTGTACTCGGGGGTCAGGACGATGAACGCGTCCGCCGACGCCAGCTTCGGGGTGATCGCCGCCAGCTGGGTCTTCGCGTCCTCGTCGCTCGCGAACGTCGTCGGGAGTGCGGCTGTGGCCGCGACGTCCACGACCTCCGCCACGAGGTCGTCGTGGTCTCCGATCCGGCTCAGGAGCCAGTCGGCCACCACCGGGCCGAAACGGCCCTCTCGGTTGCTGCCGACGACCACGGTCACACGTACGGGCTCGACAGGTTCGGTGGATCCGGTGGATCCGGTGTGTGTCTGCATGCAGACAGCCTCATACCTCAAGTTTCCTTGAGGTCAAGTCCCGCATTCGTCCCCGCCGCGGTCACCCGTTCACACCCCTGCTCACCGTCCATCCGGTTCTTTTCGCAACACGCCCGCCGTACGGCGATGACCTGCCCGAATGTCGGCGTGCCGGTCGTTTCCGGCAGCCTCCGGCCACCCGTTCACCGTATTTCTGACGGACCCTCAGGGAGCGCTCCCCGGTCCCTGCCACTTACCTCGGTAGCAGACCACCCCGTTCGCGAGCTCTCGGAGGAGCAAGCCCGATGCGACGTACCGCCGCCGCCCGTCTGCTGACCGGTACCGCGCTCGCCGTCGCCCTCGCCGGGCCCGCTCACGCAGGCACCGGCGGTTCCCTTGAGGTGTACCCGGCGACCGTGACCCCCGGTACCCGGGTCACCGTCAACACCACTGCCTGCGGAGCGGGCGGTACCGCCGCCGGGGATGCCAGTGCGGTGGGCGCCGGGGCCTTCGTTCTCGCGCCCGGTACGCACAAGGAGGTCGCCGTCGGGCAGTTCCGGGTGCCGCCGGGCGCGCAGCCGGGGACGTACGAGATCGTCGCCCGGTGCGACGGGGACGGTGACGGTGACGAACGGCGGGTCAGTGGTGATCTGGTCGTCACGCTCACCTCGACCCGGCCGCCCGCGCATCCTCCGGCGCATCCCAGGGGGAGTGTGAAGACGGGGGTCGGTGGCGCGCTCGGTCCCGACCCCGTGCAGACCGCGGCCGGCGTGGCGGCTCTCGCCGTCGCCGCCGCGGGCGGTACCTGGCTCCTGCATCGCCGGGCGAGAGGCGACAGGATCTGACGGACGTCCTCCGCCGTCCGTCCGCCGGTACCGCACGTCCCCTCCCCTCCGGGCCCGACGCCCCTCGTGGCCCGGAGGGGGGCCAGGATCAACCATCAGAAATATCGGAGACATCAGAAACTTCAGGGTGGGACATCGGGGTGGGACATCAGGGTGGAACAGGGGGCATCCAGGAGGCCGGAGGCCCTCGTGCGCAGATTCGCCAACCTCGCCATAGCCGTCGTCACCGTTGCCGCGCTCTGCTCCGGCGCCTGGCTGGTGCGCAGCGGTGGCGCGACGCACACCCCGCCGCAGCCTTCCGCCGCCCAGGCCCGCACGCAGCCCGGCCACCCGCGGTCCGACCGCCCCGAGTCCGCCACCCCCGCGCTCCCGCCCTCGCCGCCCCTCCGTATCCGCATCCCCACCATCGGTGTGAACGCCCCGCTGATGGGCCTCGGGCTGACCCCCACCGGCAGCCTGGAGGTGCCGCCCGCCGAGCGCGAGGACCTGGCCGGCTGGTACGAGGCCGGTACGGCGCCCGGCGAGACGGGCACCGCGATCGTCGCCGGGCATGTCGACAACGCCGACGGCCCCTCCGTCTTCTACCGCCTCGGTGCCCTGGAGAAGGGCGGCGCGATCGAGGTCGAGCGGCTCGACGGGAGCACCGCTCTCTTCACCGTCGACGCCGTCGAGGTGTACGACAAGAACCACTTCCCGGACGAGAAGGTGTACGGCGCCGCGCCCCGCCCCGAGCTGCGCGTCATCACCTGCGGCGGCGGTTACACACCGGGGACGGGGTACGAGGGCAACGTCGTCGTCTTCGCCCACCTCACCGGCAGCGGCCGACACCCATCGGGCACCGCTTGAGCACCACTGGGCCACCGGGCCACCGGGCCACCGGGCCACCGGGCCACCGGGCCACCGGGCCACCGGGCCACCGGGCCAGTACGCCACTACGCCACTACGCCACCCACTGCTGGTACGCCAGGTTCGCCACCAGCGTGAACACCACCACCAGCAGTACCACCCGTACGAACCCGCTCCCCTTCTTCAGTGCCGTATGCGCCCCCACCATCCCCCCGGCCAGGTTGAACGCGGCCAGCAGCGCGCCCAGCAGCCAGTACACCGTGCCCTGCCAGGCGAAGATCGCGAGGGCGCCCGCGTTGGTGCAGCAGTTGACGATCTTGGCGGTGGCGGAGGCGGTCACGAGGTCGAGGTGGAGCAGCGCGGTGAGCGCGAGGACGAGGAAGGTGCCCGTGCCGGGGCCGACGAGGCCGTCGTAGAAGCCGATGCCCAGGCCCGCGAGGCCGATCGCGGCGAGGACGCGGCGTGCGGAGACCGGGGTGGTCGCCGGGGCCGTGCCGAAGGCGGGCTTGAAGATCACGAAGGCGCCGACGCCGAGCAGGACGACCATGATGACCGGCTTGAGGGTGTCCGTGCTCATGCCGGCCGCGACGAAGGCCCCGGCCGTCGAGCCGGCGACGGCCGCCAGTCCGATGCGTACCGCGAGGCGTACGTCCACCGGCGCCTTGCGTGTATACGTCACGGCCGCGCCCGTGGTGCCGACGATCGCCATGGCCTTGTTGGTGCCGAGCGCGTACTGCGCCACGGAGGACGTGTCCGGGAGCCCCAGCAGCAGTACGGGCATCATGAGCAGGCCGCCCCCGCCCACGACCGCGTCGATCCAGCCTGCCGCGAGGGCGGCGGCACAGAGGGCGACGATCATGGGCAGCGATATGTCGGGCATGATCGCGATTTTAGGTGGCGTTTCCACCGGCCCGGGACACGGGGCGGCTCCCGGCCGTGACGTTCCCGCACCTCACAGCAGTCCGCCCGGCCCCTCCCGAACCCTCACACCCCCTACGGGCTTCCGCTGAGGGAAGCGTGCCCCCCGGGAAACAGACGTGATGCGGCCGGGTAACACCGGCAACGCACGCTGCAGTACATGACCTCGAATGCGCGTGTGGTGGTGATCGGCGCCGGGCTCGCGGGCGTACGGCTCGCCCGGCGGCTCGGCGAGCTCG
This sequence comes from Streptomyces sp. NBC_01451, assembly GCF_036227485.1. Classification (NCBI taxonomy): domain Bacteria; kingdom Bacillati; phylum Actinomycetota; class Actinomycetes; order Kitasatosporales; family Streptomycetaceae; genus Streptomyces; species Streptomyces sp. NBC_01451. The sequence continues at coordinate 6,704,771 of NZ_CP109479.1, read as the reverse complement.
GCCTGTCCGCCTCGGACGTCGTGCTCGTCGGCGAGGAGGAGCACCGCCCGTACAACAGGGTGCTGCTCGCCGAGGTTCTCGCCGGGCGGTACGCACCCGAGGTGATCGCCCTGCCGACGCCGGACCGGCTGGTCCGGGCCCGGGCCGAGCACATCGACCGCGCCGACCGGACCGTGCACTGCTCCGACGGATCGGTGATCGCATACGACACGCTGGTGCTGGCGACCGGGTCGAACCCTGTACTCCCGCCCCTGCGTGGGCTGTTCACGCCGGATCACGAACTCCCCGAAGGCGTCCACGCGTTCCGCACCATGGACGACTGCCTGGGGCTGTCCAAGGACGTACGTCCGGGGTCCCGGGCCGTCGTCATCGGCGGCGGGCTCCTCGGTGTGTCCGCGGCCCGCGCCCTCGCCGTACGCGGTGCGCAGGTCGTGCTGGCCCAGCAGGCCGAGCGGCTGATGGAACGTCAGCTCGACCCCGGAGCCTCGTCGTTGGTGCTTCGCCACCTCAACGACCTGGGCGTCGAGGTGCACACCGAGTGCCGCGTGCGGAACGTGCGCTGCGTGGGCGGCAGGGTCCGCTCGGTCGAGATGGCCGACCACTACACCCTGGACGCCGACCTCGTCGTACTGGCCTGCGGTGTCCACCCCAGGGTGGGGCTCGCGCGCGACGCGGGACTCGCCGTGCACAAGGGCATCCTCGTCGACGACGAACTCCGCACCTCCGACCCGCACATCCGGGCCCTCGGAGACTGCGCCCAGCACCAGGGAACGATCTACGGGCTTGCCACCCCCGCCCTCGAACAGGCCGAAGTACTGGCCGAGTTGATCGCGAGCGAGACGGGTGAGGCGGGTACCTCCGGTGGTTCCGCCGCCCGCTACACCGGCACCAGGGCCCTCACCCGGCTCACCCTCACCGACTTCACCGCCGACACCGGCAACCCCTTCGATCTCGCCGCCTTCGGCGAGCCGACCCCCCGCCCCGGCGACGACGTCATCCAGCTCGCCGACGCCACCCGGGGCACCTACCGCAAGGTCGTCGTCCGCGACGACCGGCTGGTCGGCGGGGTGCTCGTCGGCGAACTCGGCACCGTCGGCGCCCTCGCACGCGCCTGGGAGGGAGCAGAGCCGCTCCCCACTGACGGCGGTCCACTGCTCCACCTGCTCACCAACGATGGAGGCTCCTAATGACCGCCGCTGATGGGGCCACCCCCACGATCGTGCTCGTCGGCCACGGAATGGTCGGCCAGCGCTTCCTCGAAGCCCTCGCCGAGCGTGGCCTGACCGCCGCGCACCGCGTGGTCGTGCTGTGCGAGGAGCCGCGCCCGGCATACGACCGCGTGGCGCTGACCTCGTACTTCTCGGGCAAGACGCCCGAGGACCTGTCGATGACCGACATGGCGTTCATCGAGCGGGAGGGCATCGAGCTGCACATCGGTGACCCGGCGGAGACCATCGACCGCGAGGCGAAGCGGGTGACCTCGCGCTCCGGGCTGGTCGTCGACTACGACGTCCTCGTCCTCGCCACCGGCTCCTACCCCTTTGTGCCGCCGGTCCCCAACAAGGACGCCAAGGGCTGCTTCGTCTACCGGACCATCGAGGACCTCCTCGCCATCGAGGAGTACGCGAGCACCCGTACGACGGGTGCCGTGGTCGGCGGTGGTCTGCTCGGACTTGAGGCGGCCGGTGCGCTGAAGGGCCTCGGACTCACCTCCCACATCGTCGAGTTCGCGCCGCGCCTGATGCCGGTGCAGGTCGACGAGGGCGGCGGCGCCGCGCTGCTGCGCACCATCGAGGACATGGGCCTGTCCGTCCACACGGGCGTCGGCACCCAGGAGATCGTCGTCGGCGAGGACGGCGCGGTCACCGGTATGAAGCTGTCCGACGGTTCCGAACTCGCCACCGACCTGGTGGTGTTCAGCGCCGGTGTCCGCCCCCGCGACCAGCTGGCCCGCGAGTCGGGCCTCACGGTCGGCGAGCGCGGCGGCATCGCGGTCGACGAACAGTGCCGCACGGTCAGCGACCCGCACGTCTTCGCGATCGGCGAGTGCGCGCTGGCCTCCGACGGCCGGGTGTACGGCCTGGTCGCCCCCGGATACGAGCAGGCGGAGACGGCCGCCGCCGCCATCGCCGCGGACGAGGAGGCCGAGGAGCTGACGTTCACCGGCGCCGACCTCTCCACCAAGCTGAAGCTGCTCGGCGTGGACGTGGCGTCCTTCGGCGACGCGCACGGCGCCACCGAGGACTGCCTGGACGTCGTCTACTCCGACTCCCGCTCGGGCCTGTACAAGAAGCTCGTCATCGGCCGCGACGGCAAGCTGCTCGGCGGCATCCTCGTCGGCGACGCGGAGGCGTACGGCACCCTGCGCGCGTTCACCGGTACGGTCCCGCCGGTCTCCCCCGAGTCCCTGGTGCTCCCGGCGGGCGCCGGCGGCCCGGTCCAGCTCGGCCCGACCGCGCTGCCGGACGCCGCGATCATCTGCTCCTGCAACAACGTCACCAAGGGCACGATCCGCGGCGCGGTCACCGAGCACAACTGCACCACCGTGCCCGAGGTGAAGAAGTGCACCAAGGCCGGTACGACGTGCGGCAGTTGCGTCAAGGTCCTCGGCCAGCTCGTCACCGCCGAGCTGGAGGCGAGCGGTGTCGTCGTCGACAAGGGCCTGTGCGGCTGCTTCTCGCAGACCCGCGAGGAGCTGTACGAGATCGTCCTCGCGCTGCGCATCAACACCTACCAGGACCTGCTGGACCGCTACGGCCGCGACAACGCCAGGGGCGGCGACGGCTGCGAGATCTGCAAGCCGGCGGTGGCCTCGATCATCGCCTCCCTCGCCCCGACGATCGGTGCCGACGTCTACGTCCTGGACGGCGAGCAGGCCACCCTGCAGGACACCAACGACCACTTCCTCGCCAACCTGCAGAAGAACGGCTCGTACTCGGTCGTCCCGCGCATCCCCGGCGGTGAGATCACCCCGGAGGGTCTGATCGTCATCGGCGAGATCGCCCGAGACTTCGGCCTCTACACGAAGATCACCGGCGGTCAGCGGATCGACATGTTCGGCGCACGGGTGGAACAACTCCCGCTGATCTGGACGCGGTTGGTGGACGCCGGCTTCGAGTCCGGGCACGCCTACGGCAAGTCACTCCGTACGGTGAAGTCCTGCGTCGGCCAGACCTGGTGCCGCTACGGCGTCCAGGACTCGGTCCGGATGGCGATCGACCTGGAGCTGCGCTACCGGGGGCTCAGGTCGCCGCACAAGCTCAAGTCGGCGGTGTCGGGCTGCGCCCGTGAGTGCGCCGAGGCCCAGTCCAAGGACTTCGGCATCATCGCCACCTCGGGCGGCTGGAACCTGTACGTCGGCGGCAACGGCGGCGCGACCCCACGCCACGCGGACCTGCTGGCCCAGGACCTGAACGACGCCGAACTGATCAGGCTGATCGACCGGTTCCTGATGTTCTACATCCGCACGGCGGACCGGCTGGAGCGCACGTCGACCTGGCTGGAGCGGCTCCCCGGCGGCCTGGACCACGTACGCGACGTGGTCGTGGAGGACTCGCTCGGCATCTGCGAGGAGCTGGAGTCGCTGATGACCGCGCATGTCGCCCACTACCGCGACGAGTGGGCCGACACCATCAACGACCCCGAGAAGCTCGCCCGGTTCGTGTCCTTCGTGAACGCGCCGGACACTCCCGACCCGGTCGTCGGCTTCGTCCCCGAGCGCGACCAGATCAAGCCCGACCTGCCGTTGCTGTCCATCGGCCTGCGCCCCGCCGATGACGTCCTGGAAGGAAGTGCCCAGCGATGACCCTGGCACCCGAGACGACCGACCTGAAGGTCCAACTGCGGATCGGCGACAGCGCCGACGGCGCCGAAGGCGACTGGTTCACGGTCTGCGACCTGAGCCTCCTGCTGCCGGGCCGCGGCGTGGCGGCCCTGCTGCCGGACGGCCGCCAGGCGGCCGTCTTCCGCGACCGCGCGGGCAGCCTGTACGCCATCGACAACCGGGACCCGTTCGGCGGCGCGGCGGTCCTCTCCCGCGGCCTGACCGGCACCCACCAGGGCCGCCCGTACGTCGCCTCCCCGCTGCTGAAGCAGCGCTTCGACCTGGAGTCGGGCCGCTGCCTGGACGACGAGACGGTGGCCGTGCGGGCGTACGAGGTGCGCGCCGCCGCCTGACACACCCGGGCGACGAGTGCGAGCGGTGCCCCGGCCTCCACTGGCCGGGGCACCGCTCGCACTCATTCCTTCAGGCCCTCGTACGTCACCCCGGTGAGCTGCTCGGAGGCGGCCCAAAGGCGTTCCCCCGCACGGTCGTTGAGCGTCCAGGAAGCCCGCCAGGACCTCGCGGGCGAGCCGCGCCAGCCAAGGAGCTTCGGGCCGATGAACGCGTCGGGCCGTACGCCGGGCGCGGTGGCCGCGTACAGCGTGGGCAGGGCGCCCGCCTCGGCGGACTGGGCGAAGTACCGGTTGCCGATCTCCATGAACCGCTCGGCGCCCTTGCGGCCCTCCATCTTCGCCGCGGCGGTCTGGAGGTTGGTGTCGGCGTACCCGGGATGCGCGGCGGCGACCACGACACCCGAGCCGATCGCGTCCAGCCTGCGCGCCAGCTCGTGCGTGAAGAGCAGGTTGGCCGTCTTGGAACGCCCGTACGCGGTCCAACGCCGGTATTTGCGCTCGCTGTTGAGGTCGTCGATGTCGATGTTGCCGAGTGCGTGGGCGCCGCTGGAGAGGTTCACGATCCGGGCGCCGGACGTGCCGAGCATCCTCGGGAACAGCAGGCCGGTGAGGGCGAAGTGCCCGAGGTGGTTGACCCCGAACTGCGTCTCGAACCCGTCCGCCGTCGTCCCGTACGGCAACGCCATCACGCCCGCGTTGTTGACGAGAAGATCGAGCCGCTCGTACGGGAGCTCGTCCGCGAACTCCCGTACGGAGCCCAGGTCCCCGAGGTCGAGCGGCCAGAACTCGGCGATGGCGTCCGGTACTTCGGCCAGCAGCCGCCCGACCGCCTCGTTCCCGCGCGCCTCGCTCCGGCACGCGAGCACCACCCGCGCCCCCTTGCGCGCCAACTCCCGCGCGGTGACGTACCCGAGACCACTGTTGGCACCGGTGACGACGGCGATGCGACCGCTCTGGTCGGGGATGTCCTGCGTGTTCCAGCCCGGCATGTTCGGGATACCTCCATGAGCGACGAGTCCGACGGGTCCGGCGGACACAGCTACGTGTCCGGACACGTGTCCGGATCCGGATACGCGTCCCAGACTGCGCCGGATCGGCCCCCATGGCCAGTTCCCGGCTCTGTGCGTCAGGGCTTGCGGCCCACTCCGCAGTAGGCGTCGACGGACACGGCGGGACCGGCCGGGCCCCGGAGGTCCGGGCGCCACTCGGGCACCTGGACCACGCCCGGGTCCGCCAGGTCGAGGCCGTCGAAGAAGGCGGCGATCTCCGCGACGCTTCTTACGTAGTACGGCACGGCGCCGCTCGCGTTGTAGGCCTTCGACGCGGCGATCATGCCCTCGCTGGTGGCGGTGCTGTCGCTGATCACCAGATGGCTGCCCGACGGCAGGCCCGCCATCAGGCGGCCCACCAGGTCGCGCGCCTGGTCGTGGTCGGCGACATGGCCGAGCGTGTTGAGGATCATCAGCGCGACCGGCCGGGAGAGGTCGAGGGTGTCGGCAGCCGCTTCGAGGATGGTCTCGGGGGCGTACAGATCGGCGTTGAGGTAGACGGTCCGGCCCTCGGGGGTGCTGCCGAGCAGGGCGTCCGCGTGGGCCAGCACGACGGGGTCGTTGTCGACGTACACGATCCGGGCGTCCGGGGCGGCTCGCTGCGCGACCTCGTGGGTGTTGTCGGCGGTCGGCAGCCCGGTGCCGACGTCCAGGAACTGGCGTACGCCCTGCTCGTCGGCGAGGTAGCGGACGGCGCGTCCCAGGAAGTGCCTGCTGGTGACCGCGACATCGACGAGACCGGGGAAGATCCCCTTGATCTGGTCGCCGATCTCCCGGTCGACCTCGTAGTTGTCCTTGCCGCCGACGAAGTAGTTCCAGAAACGGGCCGAGTGCGGCTTGGAGGTGTCGATGTGCGCCCGTGGCCGAGCACCGGTGCCGGTACCGGCCGAGGGGGTGGGGTCGGCCGAGGGGGTGGGGTCGTCGTCCAACACGGCAGCGCCTCCTGCGTCGTGGTGATGGTGATCATCAGGCACCAACGTAGGTGAACTGGCCTTCGCCGCAACGGAGTTGTGAAGATCCGCGCCCACGCACCGCAGGGTTCCGGCCATCCGGCGCCCGCTGCGCGCAGGCGTGCGTGTCGGGGTCAGCCGCCGTCGGCAGGGGCCTGATACTCCATGCGGGAGAGCCACGTCTTCAGCAGTTCTTCGAGCGCCGAGGCCTCGGCGGGCGGCAGGAGGTCCAGCAGACGCCGCTCGTTGCGCATGTGGTCGGTGAACGCCCGGTCGATGAGGTCCCGTCCGGGTGCGGTGAGGGCGACGATCCGCCCCCGCTGGTCGTCGTCGGACCGGCGGCGGGTGACGAGTCCGGCCTGTTCCAGGCGATCGATCCGCTTCGTCATCGCACCGGTGGTGACCATGGTGTGCGCGGCCAGTTCACCGGGTGCCCGTTCGTACGGCTCGCCCGCGCGCCGCAGGGCGCACAGGACGTCGAACTCCCCCTCGCTCAGGCCGTAGCGCCCGTAGACGAGGCGGAGTTCCTCGCTGAGGCGGTCCGCCAGCCGGTGCAGCCGGCCGATCACCCCTTGTGGCGCGATGTCGATCTCCAGGCGTTCACGGCGCCACTCGTCCTGGATGCGGGCCACGCGGTCCGCCCTCTGCGGTTCTTCCATGACTCCCATATTAGCTTCCCTGGAAGCTATAATGTCTTCCATGGAAGCCAATGCACGCTGGGTGGCACTGACCGCGGTCGCGCCGGTGGCCTGGGGGGCCAACTACTTCGTCACCCGCGAGTTCCTCCCGATGGATCGCCCGCTGTACGGGGCCGCGCTGCGGGCGCTGCCCGCCGGACTCGCCCTGCTGGCTCTGCGCAGGCGACGGCCCCGGGGTGCGTGGTGGTGGCGGTCCGCCGTACTGGGCCTGGTCAACGTGAGCGTGTTCTTCGCCCTCGTCTACGTCTCCTCCCAACTGCTGCCGACGAGCGTCGCGTCGACCGTCATGGCGGCGTCTCCGCTGACGATGATGTTCATCGCATGGCCCCTGGTGTCCGAGCGGCCCCGGCCCGCGCACCTGGCCGGTGCCGTGATCGGGCTCGCCGGCGTCTGCCTGATGCTGCTCGGCGGGGCGGGGGCGGCGAGCGTGGCGGGAATCCTCGCCGCGGCGGCGGCCGTACTCGTGTCGTCCTTCGGCCACATCCTCACCAAACGGTGGAGCGGCGACGCCGACATGATCGCCACGACCGCCTGGCAGCTCACCGCCGGGGGCCTGTTCCTGCTGCCGGTCGCCGCAGTGGTGGAGGGCGCCCCGCCCGCCCTGCCCCCGCCCACGCTCCTCGCCTTCTGCTACGTCGCCCTGATCGCCACCGCGCTGGCCTTCACCGTCTGGTTCACCGGACTGCGGCACCTGCCCGCAGGCACCGTGGGACTGATCGGGCTCCTCAACCCCGTCACGGGCGTGCTGTTGGGCACGGCACTCGCCGGAGAGGTACTGACGGTCCAGCAACTGTGCGGACTGGCCCTGGTACTGGCGGGCGTCACCCTCGGTCGACCCAGGCGTGCGACCAGGCACACCGACCGGCATGCCGACCTGCGCATCGACGGGCATGTCGACCGGCAGCGTCCACGATCAGCCGTCCGGCCGTCTCGCGGTACGGCAGCGAACGACCGCCAAGGCGACACCGCGCGTACATGACAATTCCATCCCGCCGCCCTAGGGTCCCTGACGTCACCGCACGTCACGCCACCCCCCTTTGGAGCGAGAGTGGACGCACGAGTGAACGCACACGTGGAACGCCGTACCCTTCTGCGCGCCGCCGTCATCGGCGGCTCGGCGGCCGTCTTCGGCGGCACCCTGTGGCGCGGCGCCGCCCACGCGGCCCCCGCCCAGCCGGGCACGGGCCCGTACGGAGCCCTCGCCGCACCCGACGCCAACGGCATCAGACTCCCCGCCGGCTTCACCAGCAGGGTCGTCGCCCGCTCGGGCCAGACGGTCACCGGAACGTCGTACACCTGGCACAACGCCCCGGACGGCGGCGCCTGTTACGCCGACGGCACGGGCTGGATCTACGTCTCCAACTCGGAGATCAACCCGTCTGGCGGCGCGAGCGCGGTGAAGTTCTCGTCGACGGGCGCCATCACCGCCGCGTACCGCATCCTGTCGGGCACGCGCCAGAACTGCGCGGGTGGGCGCACCCCCTGGAACACGTGGCTGTCCTGCGAGGAGGTGTCGCTGGGGTACGTCTACGAGACCGACCCGTGGGGCACGACCGCGGCGACGCAGCGCCCCGCGATGGGCCGCTTCAAGCACGAGGCGGCGGCAGCGGACCCGGTCCGCAAGGTCGTCTACCTGACGGAGGACGAGACGAACGGCCGCCTCTACCGCTTCGTTCCCACGACCTGGGGCGACCTGTCGGCCGGCACCCTCCAGGTCCTGGTGGCCGGCACGGCGACCTCTGGCTCGTACACCTGGACCACGATCCCCGACCCGGACGGCTCCCCGACCACCACCCGCACCCAGGTCTCCGGCTCCAAGTCCTTCAACGGCGGCGAGGGTTGCTACTACGCCGACGACAAGGTCTGGTTCACCACCAAGGGCGACAACCGGGTCTGGCAGCTCAACCTGCTGACGAACACGTACGAGTTGGCGTACGACGACTCCCTGGTCACGTCGGGCACGGCCCCCTTGACCGGAGTCGACAACATCACCGGCACCTCATCCGGCGACCTGTTCGTGGCGGAGGACGGCGGCAACATGGAGATCTGCCTGATCACACCGGACGACGTGGTCGCCCCGTTCCTGCGCGTCGACGGCCAGTCGGGCTCGGAGATCACGGGCCCGGCCTTCTCCCCCGACGGCAGCCGCCTGTACTTCTCCAGCCAGCGCGGCACGAGCGGCAGTTCCTCGGGCGGGATCACGTACGAGGTGACGGGCCCGTTCCGCTCGTAGGCACCGCGGCCGTCGCCCGTACTGCGCACCGGCGCCGATGTCAGTGGTGCGCAGTACGTTGCGGTCATGGGCGTTTACCTGGTCGATGTCGGTGCGGAGGACTGGTTCGGTGAGGGTGAGGAGGAGGACGAGGAGGGTGGTGGGCGGGCGGAGATCGCCGCGGGCCTGAACGCGGAGCTGGTCCGCCGCGGCCTGCCGCGGTACGACTCCGTGCCCGCGACGGCGGACTTCGTACGCGGCTCGGGCCGGTCCTTCGAGGAGAAACTGGTCCCGCCCATGAAGAGCTTCCTCACGCTGTGCGGGGCGCACCTCTCGGAGGCGGAGACGGATCTGATCTGCGGCTGGGACGTACTGGTGCCGGTGTCCCTGGACGAGGAGATCGAGTTGCCGGTCGAGTCGTCCTACTCCGACTCGACGGTGATCGCGGGCGCCCCGCAAGTCCTGGCGATCGCCCAGAAGTTGGCGACGGCGGTCGAACTGCCGCCCGAGGCCCCGGAGATGTGCGACAACCTGGACCTGACGAGCTGGTTCCGGGACGGCGAGGCGAAGGAACTGTCGGCGACCCGTCCGGGGCCGTGGGGCGAGGATCTGGACGCCGCCTTCTACGTCGCCCTGTACCTGCGCGCGGCCCAGCACTCGCTCAGACGGGGGTGCCCGATGGTCTACTCCTGAGCGTGCGGTCACGGCTTCCCGCTGCGCTCCGTGTTCTGACGTGCACACATGCGCTCCGCCTGTTGCCGGCGGGGCTCATGCGGTGTGCGGCCTGTGCCCTCACTCACACACTGGGCGGTAGTCCTTGCCGTCGCGACCCCGGCTGGCCAATCTGCCGCCAAGTGTCTTGTGGATGGCGGGAGTTGGTAATGCAGTGTCCGAGGTGCGGCTCCGTGAACGTGCAGCTACTGCGCGGGTACTGGCAGGATCTGCCGGCGGAGTCGCCGAACCGGCGTAAGTTCGCACCGCCGAACGAGGTGGACCCGAGGTTCTGGGCGGTGCTGTTGATGATCGCGTTCGGCATCTTCGTCGCGGTGACGGACGGGGTCCTGATCGGCCTGGGATTCGTCGTGGCGGGTCTTGTGTGGGGGGCGGTCGGGGTCGGCCAGGTGTCCACGTATCAGCGGACCCTGTCGGTGTACGACGCGTCGCTGATCTGCCTGGCCAGATATCACACGTTCTCGGGGTGAGCGCACGAGGTGACGTCGCGCCGCCTCAGCGCGTAGGACACGCGTCAGGCTCCCTGTCGCGCGTGCCGCCGGCGGAGTTCGGGGACGACGAGCGGGCCGCCCGACTGGCGGCACAGGCCGGCTCGCGGGTTGTCGGTCCCGCCGAGTTCGGGTGGTGGGGCGACGGGTGTACGGATCACGCGTCGGCATGAGGACGTACACGAACAGCGAGAGGGCGGCACCCCCCGCACAGGGGTGCCGCCCTCTCTCGTGCTCCGGAGCCGCTGCCGTGCCGCTGAGGGTCGGGGTGGCAGGGCGGCGGTTCCGGCGTCTCCGGGGCTCTCTGGAGCCTCTGGTGGGCCTCAGGGGCGCGGCCCTACCGGTGGTCGCTTCCCGTCGAGGACGAAGCCGCGCGGCCCGCCTCCAGCCTGGCGACCGGGATCCGGAACGGTGAGCAGCTGACGTAGTCCAGGCCGACCTCGTGGAAGAAGTGGACCGACTCCGGGTCGCCGCCGTGTTCGCCGCACACGCCCAGCTTCAGGTCGGGGCGGGTCGCGCGGCCCGCCTCGACCGCCAGCTTGACCAGGGCGCCGACGCCGTCGCGGTCGATCGTCTCGAACGGGGAGACTCCGAAGATGCCCTTCTCCAGGTACGCCGTGAAGAAGGAGGCCTCCACGTCGTCCCGGCTGAAGCCCCACACCGTCTGGGTCAGGTCGTTCGTGCCGAACGAGAAGAACTCGGCGGCCTCCGCGATCTGCCCCGCCGTGAGAGCCGCGCGCGGCAGTTCGATCATCGTGCCGAGCGCCAGCTTCAGGTCCACACCGGTCTGTTCGATGACCTCGGCGATGACCTGCTCGGCCTCGTCGCGCACGATCTCCAGCTCCTGGACGGTGCCCACCAGCGGGATCATGATCTCGGCGCGCGGGTCGCCCTTGGCGTTCCTGCGCTCGGCCACCGCCTCCGCGATCGCCCGTACCTGCATGGTGAACAGCCCCGGGATCACCAGACCCAGGCGCACACCCCTGAGCCCCAGCATCGGGTTCTGCTCGTGCAGGCGGTGCACCGCCTGGAGCAGGCGCAGGTCGTTCTCGTGCGGGTCCTTGCGGGACTCGGCGAGGGCCACCCGTACGGACAGCTCCGTGATGTCCGGCAGGAACTCGTGCAGCGGCGGGTCGAGGAGACGGACCGTCACCGGCAGGCCGTCCATCGCCGAGAACAGTTCCACGAAGTCCTGCTTCTGGAGCGGGAGAAGCGCCTTCAGGGACTCCTCGCGCTCGACGTCCGTGTCGGCCAGGATCAGGCGTTCCACCAGCTCGCGCCGGTCACCGAGGAACATGTGCTCCGTACGGCACAGGCCGATGCCCTGGGCACCGAACCGCCGCGCGCGCATCGCGTCCTCGGCGTTGTCCGCGTTGGCCCGGACACGCAGGCGACGCTTCCGGTCCGCGAAGGCCATGATCCGGTGGACCGCCTCGACCAGTTCGTCGGCGTCGTTGGCGCCCGCGTGCATCCGGCCCTCGAAGTACTCCACCACGGGGGACGGCACGACCGGGACCTCGCCCAGGTACACCTTGCCGCTCGAACCGTCGATGGAGATGAGGTCGCCCTCCTCCACGACGTGACCGCCGGGGACGGTCATCCGGCGCCGCTTCGTGTCGACCTCCAGCTCCTCCGCGCCGCACACGCACGTCTTGCCCATCCCACGCGCGACCACGGCGGCGTGGGACGTCTTGCCGCCACGGCTGGTCAGAATGCCCTCGGCCGCGATCATGCCGTCGAGGTCGTCGGGGTTGGTCTCCCGGCGGACCAGGATGACCTTCTCGCCCGAACGCGACCACTTCACCGCGGTGTAGGAGTCGAACACCGCCTTGCCGACCGCCGCACCCGGCGAGGCCGCGATGCCCCGGCCGACCTGCTTGACCTTCGCCTGGTCGTCGAAGCGCGGGAACATCAACTGGGCCAGCTGGGCGCCGGTGACGCGCTGGAGCGCCTCCGCCTCGTCGATGAGGCCCTGGTCGACGAGCTGCGTGGCGATCCGGAAGGCCGCGCCCGCCGTGCGCTTGCCGACGCGGGTCTGGAGCATCCACAACTGGCCGCGTTCGATGGTGAACTCGATGTCGCAGAGATCCTTGTAGTGGTTCTCCAGGGTCTGCATGATCTGCATCAGCTGGTCGTACGACTTCTTGTCGATCTGCTCCAGCTCCGCGAGCGGGACCGTGTTGCGGATGCCCGCCACGACGTCCTCGCCCTGCGCATTCTGCAGGTAGTCGCCGTACACGCCCTCGTGACCGCTGGCCGGGTCGCGGGTGAAGGCGACGCCCGTGCCCGAGTCCGGGCCCAGGTTGCCGAAGACCATCGAACAGACGTTGACCGCCGTGCCGAGGTCGCCCGGGATGCGTTCCTGGCGGCGGTAGAGCTTGGCGCGGTCCGTGTTCCACGAGTCGAACACCGCGTGGATCGCGAGGTCCATCTGCTCGCGCGGGTCCTGCGGGAAGTCGCGGCCCGCCTCGGTCTTGACGATCTTCTTGAACCTGGCGACCAGCTTCTTGAGGTCCGCGGCCTCCAACTCCGTGTCGACCGCGACCTTCTTGGCCGTCTTCGCCGCGTCCAGCGCGTCCTCGAACAGCTCTCCCTCGACGCCGAGGACCGTCTTGCCGAACATCTGGATGAGGCGGCGGTAGGAGTCCCACGCGAAGCGCTCGTCACCGGCCTGCTTGGCGAGGCCCTGGACCGACTTGTCGGAGAGGCCGATGTTCAGCACCGTGTCCATCATGCCCGGCATCGAGAACTTGGCCCCGGAGCGGACGGACACGAGGAGGGGGTCGTCGGCCTGGCCGAGCTTTTTGCCCATCGCCGCTTCGAGGGCCGCGAGGTGCGCGCTCACCTCGTCACGCAGTGCCGCCGGCTCGTCGCCGCTGTCGAGGTACGTCTTGCAGGCCTCGGTGGTGATCGTGAAGCCCGGAGGCACCGGAAGGCCCAGATTGGTCATCTCGGCGAGGTTGGCACCTTTGCCGCCGAGAAGGTCCTTGAGGTCCTTGTTGCCCTCGGTGAAGTCGTAAACGAACTTCACGTCCTCAACGCTGTTGCCCGGCTGAGCTACGTGGGGATCTTTGTTTTCCGACACGGGTCCCAACTCCTTGAGGACGCGGTGGCTGCCCTGACGGCCAGGAACATACCCAGATCGAAGGCATCTGGGTACGTCCACTTGTGCGTCATGTGCCTGTAACCAGCAGTCAGCCAGCAGATCCAAAGTCAAAGCTTGGCAAGCAGCGGGAGCGGTATGTTTTCACTTCTTGAAGACACTCATCGCCTCATGCGCATTTTGTCGCTCAGGTGAGCGGTCTACGGCACGCCTGAGTTCCATCGATGAACGATCAAAGGGTGGCACTCAGTGCCACCCTTTGAGAAGTGCAGTCGCTCATGATCCGCTCATCTGAGCGCAACCCCTATCAGGGGTGGCGAGAATCACGCACTCCCGGTCGCCGGGATTTCACCATGCGGACACCGACCCGAAAGGGAAACACCCCTGTCACAGGCCCCCGCCGCCCCCCACCGGCTCACGCCCACTCGCACCGGCTCGCACGGGCTCGCACCGGTTCACACTCCGAGCGCCGTCAGCCGCTCCTCCACCCGCTCCGGCGCGTAGAGGTGCTCCACGACCATCGCCCCGGCCCCCACCAGCCCCGCCCGCTCCCCCAGCCTCGACGTCACCACGTCCAGATGAGCGGTCGAGCGCGGCAGCGCCCGCTGGTACAGCAGCTCCCGTACGCCCGTCAGGAACGGCGTGCCGGCCAGGTCGCCCGCGATCATCAGCACGCCGGGGTTGAGCAGCGTCACCACCGTCGCCAGTACGTCCCCCACGCTCCGGCCCGCCTCCCGCGCGAGCGCGAGCGCCCCCGGGTGCCCGGCCGCGAGCAGGTCCCGTACGTCCGAGCCGGACGCCGCCGGCACCCCGGTCTCGGCGAGGCGGCGGGCGACGGCGCCACCGCTCGCGATGGCCGCCAGGCAGCCGTACGACCCGCACCGGCACAGCGCCTCGGCGCCCTGCGGGACGCGGATGTGCCCGATGTCCCCGGCGCCGCCGTCGATGCCCCGGAACACCGAACCGCCGACCACCACGCCCGCGCCGATGCCCGTCGAGACCTTCACCAGGACGAAGGCCGAGCAGTCGGGGTAGCCGGTGCGCTGCTCGCCGTACGCCATGAGGTTGGCGTCGTTGTCGACCAGCACCGGGACCCTCACCGCGGTCGGCTCGCCCGTGTGTTCGGCGAAGGCGCGGGCCAGGCGGGCCCTTATGTCGTAGCCGTCCCAGCCGGGCATGATCGGCGGCTGGACGACGCGGCCGGTGTCCGTGTCGACCGGGCCCGGTACCGCGAGGCCGATGCCGCAGACCTCGGACGGGCGGTGGCCGGCCTTCGTCAGGAGCTCCGCGAACCAGCGGCCGAGTTCGCCGAGTACGACCTCCGGGCCGTCGTCGACCGCCAGCGTGCCCGAGTGCTCCGCGAGAAGTTCACCCGTGAGGGTGAGAACGGCGGCGCGGGCGTGACGGGTGTCGAGGTCGGCGGCGAGGACGACGGCGTGGGCGTCGTCGAACTCCAGGGTGATCGACGGACGGCCGCCGAGCGGCGAGTCGACCGGGCCCGAGGCGCCCTCGCGCAGCCAGCCCGCGCGGAACAGCCGGTCCAGCCGGTGGCCGACCGTCGCGCGTGAGAGACCCGTCACCTGTTGCAGGGCACCGCGAGTCGTGGCGCGTCCGCTGCGTACCAGTTCGAGCAGATCGCCGGCGCTCGCCTGAGCGCGACCACTCATGCGCACCCCCTTGTGTTTCTCAAGCTTGCATTACATATTGAGTTATGCGTGTTAAATAGACGTAACTCTACGGTGGCACGACCGAACAGGTCGGGCCGAACGTCTTCGGGGAGCCCCGAGTGGATCGCACTGCCCAGCTGACCTCCCGTGCCCGCACCACGGGGCACCCCTTCGTATACGAAGCGGACGTTACGACACATGCCCAGCGTGCCCTGCACGTCAGGGCGGCCGAGGTGCTGGAGGGCAACTGGACCGGCACCTCGACGGTGCCCTCGCGCGGCCTGTATCCGCACCAGTGGTCCTGGGACTCCGCGTTCATCGCGATCGGCCTGCGTCATCTGTCGCCCCTCCGCGCGCAGACGGAGCTGGAGACGTTGCTCTCCGCCCAGTGGGGCGACGGGCGGATCCCGCACATCGTCTTCAACCCTTCCGTCCCGCTCGACGCGTACTTTCCGAGCCCCGACTTCTGGCGCTCCTCGACCGCGGGGCGCGCTGCGGGCGCCCCGCGCACCGTACAGACGTCCGGCATCGTGCAGCCACCGGTGCACGCGCTGGCCGTCTGGCTGGTGCACCAGGCCGACCCCGGGCTGTCCCGGTCGCGCGGCTTCCTCGCCCGCGCCTACCCGGCGCTCGCCGCCTGGCACCGCTATCTGCTGCACCGCCGGGACCTGGGCGGGGGCGGCCTCGCGTCGGTCGTGCACCCCTGGGAACAGGGTATGGACAACAGCCCTTGCTGGGATGCCCCGTTGAGCCGCGTCACCCCGGCCCCGGCCCGCTCCTTCCGCCGCGCCGACCTCGACCACGGAGCCGCCGAGGACCGGCCGACCGACCTGGACTACGGGCGGTACGTGCGGCTGGCCACGGACTACCGGGACGCCGGATACAGGGACGGGCTGGGCGGGGGCTACGGAGCCGGGCCGGGCGGGGGCTACGGAGCCGGCACAGGCGGGTTCGCCGTCGAGGACCCCTCCTTCAACGCGCTGCTGATCGCGTCGGAGCACGCGCTGGCCCGTATCGCCCGCGAGCTGGGCGCGACGGGGACGGCCCGGCACGCCCGCGCGGAACGTCTGACGGCGGCCCTGGTGGAGCGTCTGTGGGACCCGGCGGAGGGGATGTTCTTCTGCCGCGACGTGGTGGAGGGCGCCCTCATTCCCGAGCGCAGCGTCTCCGGCCTCGTGCCGCTCCTCCTGCCCACGCTCCCCCGGGACATCGCCGCCACCCTCGTCCGTACGGCGCGCGGGCCGCACTTCGAGGTCGGCGGCGCCGCCCGTCTCGTCCCGTCCTACGACCTGCTCGGCGAGGCCTTCGACCCGCACCGCTACTGGCGGGGGCCGGCCTGGTTCAACACGGGGTGGCTGGTGGAGCGCGGGCTGCGGCAGCACGGCGAGCGGGCGCACGCCGACGCACTGCGCACGGCACTGCTGGAGACGGCCGACGCGACGGAGTTCGCGGAGTACGTGGACCCGTGCACCGGCGAGGCCTGCGGGGCGCTCGGCTTCGGCTGGACCGCCGCGCTCACCCTCGATCTGCTCCACCAACAGCCCTTCGGCGACAGCGACATCACCAACGCGTTCGACAGGTACGACGTGGACGGCATGAGCGACATGAGTCAGATGAGCGACACGAAGGACAAGGGAGGCGAACGGGCATGACGGACCGGCATCATCTGCTCGTGCACGGCGGGACGTTCGCGGCCGTCGGCGACGGCGGGGACATCAGCGGCGTACGCGGGAGCGTCCAGCCCGACGGGTTATTCGTACGCGACGCCCGGCACTTGAGCCGCTGGCAGCTCACCGTCGACGGCGCCGTGCCCGAGACGCTCAGCCCGGTCGCCGACGGGGACACCGCACGCTGTGTCCTCGTACCGCGCGGGGGCCGTCAGGAGCCGCCCGCCTACACCCTCTTCCGTGAACAGGCCGTCGCGGACGGCGCGTTCGTCGAGTCGCTGCGGGTGACCAGCAACCGTCCGGTACCGGTGACGGTCCGGATCGCGGTCACCGCCGACGCCGACTTCACCGACCAGTTCGAGCTGCGCTCCGACTACCGGACGTACGTGAAGTCCGGCGCCGTCCGCAAACGTGAAGTCCTCGACGACGGCGTCGAGTTCAGCTACCGGCGCGGCGAATGGCTGTCCTGTACGACGGTCACCGCCGAGCCTGCCCCGGACGGCGTCGAGGAGACCGGCACCGGCGCCCGGCGCCTGGTCTGGACCCTGAACCTCGAACCGCACGGTTCCGCGGAACTGGCGCTGCGTGTCGCGGCCCGCCCGCACGGCGCGGCCAAGGAGCCGCTGGTCCCCGCCTCCCCCTCCGCCGCCAATGACCAACTCCTCGCCATGGAAGGGGAGTTCGTCGAGGGCGTTGCCTTCCCCACCGGCTGGCCCGAGCTGGCGGCGGCCTGCGCACGCGGCCTCTCCGACCTGGCGTCGATGCAGGTCCCCGCGACCGGACCCGACGGTGAGGAACTGCGCGTACCGGCGGCCGGCGCGCCCTGGTTCCTCACCCTCCTCGGCCGCGACGCGCTCCTCACCTCCCTCTTCGCCCTCCCCTACCGTCCCCAGCTCGCCGCCGCCACCCTCCCGGCGCTCGCCGCGACCCAGGCGACCGAGGTCGGCCCGGACTCCGTGGCCCAGCCGGGCAAGATCGTGCACGAGGTCCGGCACGGCGAGCTGGCGCACTTCGGACAGGTGCCGTACGGCCGTTACTACGGCTCGGTCGACGCGACCCCGCTCTTCCTGGTGCTCCTCGGGGCGTACGTCGAGCAGACCGGCGACACGGCCCTGGCCCGCCGCCTCGAAGCCAACGCCCGTGCGGCGATCGGCTGGATGCTGGACCACGGCGGCCTGACGTCCCGCGGCTATCTGGTCTACCGGGCCGACCAGGGCGGCCTCGCCAACCAGAACTGGAAGGACTCCCCCGGCGCCATCTGCTCGGCCGACGGCACCCGCGCAAGCGGCCCGGTGATGGCGGCGGGGGCCCAGGGCTACGCGTACGACGCCCTGCGGCGTACCGCCCAACTCGCCCGCACGGTATGGGGCGACGAGGTGTACGCCGCCCTCCTCGAACAGGCGGCGGCCGACCTCCGGGACCGTTTCCAGCGGGACTTCTGGATGCCCGAGCACTCCTTCCCGGCCCTGGCGCTCGACGGCGAGGGCAACCAGGTCGACGCGCTGGCCTCCGACGCGGGCCATCTGCTCTGGTCGGGGCTGCTCGACAAGGAGTTCGGCGAGAAGGTCGGTCGGCGCCTGGTCGAGCCGGACTTCTTCTCCGGCTGGGGCGTACGGACGCTGGCGTCGGGCCAGCCCGCCTATCACCCCCTCTCCTACCACCGGGGCTCGGTCTGGCCGCACGACAACGCCCTGATCACGCTGGGCCTCTCCCGGTACGGCCTGCACGACGAGGCCCGTACGGTCGCCCACGCCCTCGTCGACGCGGCGACCGCCACCGGCCACCGTCTCCCCGAGGTCCTCGCCGGTTACGGCCGCGACACCCACGGCGAGCCGGTGCCCTACCCGCACGCGTGCGTACGGGAGTCCCGGTCGGCGGCGGCCCCGTTGGCGCTGCTCACGGCGGTCGGGGGCGCCTGAGGGGACGTACCGAGAGGTGTGCGGCCGGTCGGGCTTGGTGAGGCGTTTGCCCGGTGTTTGCCGGGTGCTTGGGCGCGAAGGCTGAACGGAGGCTGAGGGCCCGCCGTACGGGATGGTGGCGGACCTCGGCTCCCGCGCCGGGTCCGCCGCCTCCTGCACGGCTTCACACGGAAGGACCTCCGGGGTGCCTCTGTTCACTCGCACCAACCCATCGACGGACGCCACCCCCGAGGGACCTTCCGAGGCACCGTCCGAGGTGCCTTCGAGCCAGGGCCAGGCCGTCACTGAAGCAACCGATGCCGCCGGTACGGCGGTCGAGGAGCCGGAGGCGACGGCTCGACCGGCCGCCGAGCCGACTCCCGGACCGGCGGCCGGAAAGCAGCCCACGTCCGCCGTGGACCCCGCCGAGCCCGCCATCGAGCCGGACCCGGGCCCGGACCCGGCCTCGGAAACGCCGGACAAGGCCACCAGCAAGGCCACCGAGGGCACTGACGCCGCTGAGGTATCAGACGCAGCAGACACCGCTGAGGCTGCTGAGGTCACTGAGGTGACCGACGCGCCCGACGCGGCCGACAGGGCAGAGCCCGACCAGGCGGCGACCAAGGCCGACTGGCGTACCCGGCGCCCCGTCGCCGCCCGCAACCTGGGCTGGGCGGCGACCGCCCTCTCCGCGCTTCTCGTTCTCGTCGCCCTGCAGATGCCGAACACCTTCGGCAACCTGCGGATCACCGAGTTCCTGCGGCTCCCGGCCGAGGCGATCGTCGGGGCCGTCGTGCTGCTCGCGATGCCGCGCCGGCCGCGCGTGATCACGGCCGCGTGCATCGGCGTCTTCCTGGGCGCGGTCACCGTGGTGAACCTGCTGGACATGGGCTTCGTCGAGTTCCTGGGCCGGCACTTCAACGTGCTGCTCGACTGGGCGCTGCTGAGCGACGCGCAGTCGTACCTCACCGACTCCTTCGGCGCGGTGGGGTCGATCGCCGCCACCATCGGGGTGTTCCTGCTCGTGCTGTTCCTGCTCGCCGGGACGGCCCTCGCGACCGTGCGGCTCAGCAATCAGCTGGCCCGCCACAACGCCGTCGCCACCAAGGGCGCGCTCATCGCCGGCACCGTCTGGATCACCTGCATGTCCCTGGGCCTCACGGTCGGCGGAGTGCCGATCGCGTCGGACCACACCGCCGGGGTCGTCAAGGTGCACGCGCGGCGGGTGAGCGACACCCTGCGCGACGAGGCGGAGTTCAAGGAGCTGGCGAAGAACGACCCGTTCGCCAAGACGCCGGGTGACCAGCTGGTGCCGGACCTGCGCGGCAAGGACGTCATCTTCACGTTCATCGAGAGCTACGGCCGCAGTGCGATCGAGGACCCGATCATGTCGCCCGGCGTCGACCAGACGCTCGCCGACCAGGCGCAGGCCCTCACGGACGCCGGGTTCGCCGCGAAGAGCGGCTGGCTGACCTCGGCGACGTACGGCGGCAGCAGCTGGCTCGGCCACTCCACGTTCCTGTCGGGCCTGTGGATCAACAACCAGCAGCGCTACCGCACCCTCGTCAACAGCGACCGCCTCACCCTCCCCGAAGTGTTCCGGCGCACCGGCGACTGGCGGACGGTCGGCGTGATGCCGGGCGTGCAGAAGAGCTGGCCGGAGGCGAAGTTCTACGGCCTGGAGAAGAACTACGCGTCGAAGGACCTCGGTTACAAGGGGCCGAAGTTCAGCTGGTCGACCATGCCGGACCAGTACACGCTGGAGGCCTACCAGCGCCTGGAGCACGGTAGGAAGCAGGCCAAGCCGCTGATGTCGGAGATCATCCTGACGTCGAGCCACCAGCCCTGGGCGCCGCTTCCGAAGACGGTGCCGCAGGACGAGCTCGGCGACGGCACGGTGTTCAACGCGATCCAGAAGGCGGGCAAGAACCCGAAGGACGTCCTCTACAACGGCCCCGAGGCCAAGGCGGAGTACGGCAAGTCGATCCAGTACTCGGTCACCAGCCTCATCGACTGGCTGACCCGGTACGGCACCGACAACACCGTCCTCGTCTTCCTAGGCGACCACCAGCCCATGTCCCGGGTCAGCGGCAGCAACGCCAGCCGTGACGTGCCGGTGTCGGTCGTCGCCAAGGACCCGAAGGTCCTCGACAAGATCGCCGACTGGAACTGGACGGACGGCCTGCGCCCCGCCCACAACGCCCCGGTCTGGAAGATGAGCGCCTTCCGCGACAAGTTCCTCACGGCATACGGCTCAACACCGCACCCGTAAACGACCGTCGACGCCCCTGGGTGGCCGGGGCAACGCCCCCGGCCACCCAGGGGCGCGGGGCTGTATCGATGTGCGGCTCCGCCGCGTGGGCGCGACCAGCCACGACGGACCCGCAGCCGAACAACTCACCCCCGGAGGGGAACCTCACCCCCCGGACGTGTCCAACTCCGCGTCCTCGCTCACGCCCGCGCAGTCGTACGGGTCCTTCAGCCAGCCCTCCGGCAGCACCACCCGGTTGTTGCCGGACGTACGGCCACGGGGCCCGTCGGCGCCGAGCGGCCAGGCCTGGTCGAGGTCCAACTCGTCCAGGCCGGCACGGAGTTCCTCCAGGGACGACGTGATCGCGAGGCGCTTGCGCATCTCCGAGCCGACCGCGAAGCCCTTCAGGTACCAGGCGACGTGCTTGCGGAAGTCGATGACCCCGCGCGGCTCGTCCCCGATCCACTCGCCGAGCAGCGTGGCGTGCCGGACCATGATGTCGGCGACCTCGCGGAGGGACGGGCGCGCGATGGCGTCCGTACGTCCCTCGAAGGCGGCCACCAGGTCCGCGAACAGCCACGGCCGCCCGAGGCACCCGCGTCCGACCACGACTCCGTCGCACCCGGTCTCCCGGACCATCCGCAGGGCGTCCTCGGCCGACCAGATGTCGCCGTTGCCGAGGACGGGGATCTCCGGCACGTGCTCCTTGAGGCGGGCGATCGCGTCCCAGTCGGCCGTGCCGCCGTAGTGCTGGGCGGCGGTGCGGCCGTGCAGCGCGATGGCCGTCACGCCCTCCTCCACCGCGATCCGGCCGGCGTCGAGGTAGGTGATGTGGTCGTCGTCGATGCCCTTGCGCATCTTCATCGTGACGGGGATGTCCCCGGCGCCGGACACCGCCTCGCGCAGGATCGCGCGCAGCAGGTGCCGCTTGTACGGGAGTGCCGAGCCGCCGCCCTTCCGCGTCACCTTCGGGACGGGGCACCCGAAGTTGAGGTCGATGTGGTCGGCGCGGTCCTCCTCCGCGATCATGCGGACGGCCTTGCCGACGGTCGCCGGGTCGACGCCGTACAGCTGG
Source organism: Streptomyces sp. NBC_01451 (assembly GCF_036227485.1). Lineage (NCBI taxonomy): Bacteria > Bacillati > Actinomycetota > Actinomycetes > Kitasatosporales > Streptomycetaceae > Streptomyces > Streptomyces sp. NBC_01451. The sequence goes on along the minus strand of NZ_CP109479.1, from coordinate 6,682,805 downwards.
ATCGAGCGCGGCTTCTCCGTCGCGTCGAAGTGGATCAGCTGCATGGTCTTCTCGTTGCGTTCGACCAGCGCCCGGGTCGTGATCATCTCGCTGACGAACAGGCCCTTGCCGCCGCTGAACTCCCGGCACAGGGTGCGGAAGGGCGCGTTCGTGATCCCGGCCATGGGCGCGAGGACGACGGGCGGCTGCACGGTGTGCGGGCCGATGCGGAGGAGGCTTGCGGGGGCGGTGACGGGCGTGGACATCGGGCCATTCTCGCGCACCGAACGGAGTACAGCCAAAGTCATTAGTTAGCCGTACTATGGACCGCATGTCCGAGCTGAGTCCCCGCCGCCGCATGCTGGTGCTCGCGATCTGCTGCATGAGCCTGCTGATCGTGAGCCTCGACGTCACCGTGCTCAACGTCGCGCTCCCCTCCATGGAGAGGGATCTGGGCGCGAGCGTGGCCGGTATGCAGTGGGCGCTCGACGCGTACACGCTGGTGCTGGCCTCGCTGCTGATGCTGGCGGGCTCGACCGCCGACCGGATCGGCCGCCGCCGGGTCTTCCTGACCGGGCTGGTGCTGTTCACGCTCGGCTCGGTGCTCTGCTCGCTCGCCCCGAGCCTCGACTGGCTCATCGTGTTCCGCATGATCCAGGCGGTCGGCGGCTCGATGCTCAACCCGGTCGCCATGTCGATCATCACCAACACCTTCACCGACCCGCGCGAGCGGGCCCGGGCGATCGGGGTGTGGGGCGGGGTGGTCGGCATTTCCATGGCCGCCGGCCCGATCATCGGCGGCCTGCTCGTGGACTCCGTCGGCTGGCGCTCGATCTTCTGGATCAACCTACCGGTGGGCCTCGTCGCGCTCCTGCTGACCCTGCGGTACGTCCCCGAGTCCCGGGCGCCCAAGGCCCGCCGCCCGGACCCGGTCGGCCAGGTCCTGGTCATCGCGCTGCTCGGCTCGCTGACGTACGCGATCATCGAGGCGCCGAGTTCGCCGGCCACCCACACGCTCGCCTTCGGAGCGGTCTCCCTGGCCGCGCTGCTCGGACTGCTCTATTACGAGCCCCGGCGCACCGAACCCCTCATCGACCTGCGGTTCTTCCGGTCGGCGCCGTTCAGCGGGGCGACCGTGATCGCGGTCAGCGCGTTCGCGGCGCTGAGCGGATTCCTGTTCCTGTCGACGCTGTACCTGCAGAACGTGCGGGGGCTGTCCGCACTGCACGCCGGTCTGTGGATGCTGCCGATGGCGGTGATGTGCTTCGTGTGCGCGCCGCTCTCGGGGCGGCTGGTCGGCAGCCGGGGGCCACGGTTCTCGCTGCTCACGGCAGGGGTCGCGATGACGGTGAGCGGGGTCCTGTTCGCCGGGTTCGACGCGGAGTCGTCGAACGTGACGCTGGTCATCGGGTACTTCGTGTTCGGCCTCGGCTTCGGCTTCGTCAACGCGCCCATCACCAACACGGCCGTCTCGGGCATGCCCCGGTCCCAGGCCGGGGTGGCCGCCGCGGTCGCCTCCACCAGCCGTCAGACCGGCGGCACGCTGGGGGTCGCGGTGATCGGCGCGGTGCTGGCGTCGGGCATCGGGGCGGGCCCGTACAAGGAGGTGTTCGCCGCCGCGGCGCGGCCCGGCTGGTGGATCATCGCGGGCTGCGGTCTGGCCGTACTGGTCCTGGGCGCCGTCACGACCGGCGGCTGGGCCCGGCGGACGGCGGAGCGGGCGGCCGGACGCCTGGAGGACGGAGACGGCGCGAGCGGGAGCGCCTCGCGTGACGACGGAGGCGAGGCCGAGGGCGAGGGCGGGGATGCTGACGTGCGGGGCGCCTCGGAGGCGCGCACCGCGGGGTGAGCCGTCGCTGCGGCACATCGCGGTGGCGGCGGGTGTCCCGGCCGCCCCCTCCGCTCCATCCGCCCCCTCCGCCTCTCAGCTCCCCGCCCTCAGCTCCCGCGCCCCGCTTCCCGCTTCGCGCTCCCCGGCCAGGACCATCGAGTACAGCTTCTCCAGGCGTGCGCGCGTCTCCTCGTCCGTCGGGACCAGGGTCACCAGGCGGGTGCCCAGTTCCGGGGCGAGCCAGAGGTCGGTGTGGTCGACGGTGAGCAGGCCGACGTACGGATTGCGGAACTGCTTGGTCTTGCCCAGGGCGCTGACCACCTCGTACCGCTCCCAGATCGCGCAGAACTCCGGGGACTCGGTGCGCAGCCGCTTCAGCATCAGCTTCCAGGCGGGGTCGCCGAGATGGGCCGCCTGCTGGACGCGGAGCTTGGCCGCCATCACCCGCATCGTCTCTTCGAGCAGGACGACCGACGAGCGCCACTCCTCGTTCGTGTAGACGAGCAGCATGAGGTTGCGGTCCTCGGGCGGCACGGCGTCCAGGTCGCCCATGAGGCGGCTGTAGGTGCGGTTGTACGCCTGGATGTCGTACCGGCTGTTCTGGATGCACGCCGGGATGGGGTCGAGGGCGCGCAGGAGTTCACGCAGGGCGGGAGTGATCGTCGGGCAGCTCGCGGCGGGGGTGGGGTCGACGGCTCCGGCCAGCTGGAAGAGGTGGGCGCGTTCGCTCGCGTCGAGGAGCAGGGTGCGAGCGAGGGCGTCGAGCACCTGTTCGGAGACCTGGATCGCGCGCGCCTGTTCGAGCCAGGTGTACCAGGTGACGCCCACCGCGGAGAGCTGGGCGACCTCCTCGCGGCGCAGGCCCGGCGTACGGCGGCGTCTGCCGCGCGGCAGGCCGACCTGCTCGGGGGTGATGCGCTCGCGGCGGCTGCGCAGGAAGACGGCGAGCTCGTGGCGCCGGATGTCCGAGCCGCGCGCGCCGGGCCGCCGCCGCTCCCGCCGAGCCACGGTTTCCTGGGCGGTGGTTTCCTGGGCGGTGGCGATGCTCGTCGTGGTCACGGTCCTACTTTCCCTTCCCTCGTTCTCCCTCCGGACCCTGTTTCCAGGTGCTGCTACTACCAGGATAAAGAGACTCTGGTACCACCCTCAGGGTAGGCGGACGCTGGTCGGCGTGACCGACACAAGCACCTCACCCACCGCCTCTGTCCGTTCTCCGGCCGGACCGCCCGTACTCGGCGGACTCGGACTGTTCACCGTGCTCCTCGGCGCGGCCCTCCCGCTCATCGACTTCTTCATCGTCAACGTCGCCCTGCCCACCATCGGCCGGGACCTCGCGGCGAGCGAGGCCGTCCTCGAACTGGTGGTCGCCGGGTACGGGGTCTCGTACGCCGTCCTGCTCGTCCTCGGCGGGCGGCTCGGCGACCTCTTCGGCCGACGCCGGCTCTTCCTGGGCGGCATGGCGGCCTTCGCCGTCACCTCGCTGGCCTGCGGTCTGGCGCCGACCGCCTGGACCCTGGTGGCGGCCCGGATCGCACAGGGCGCGGCGTCGGCGGCGATGCTGCCGCAGGTGCTCGCGACGATCCAGTCCGCGACGGCGGGCCCGCGCCGCGCCAGGGCGATGGGCCTGTACGGCGCGACGGCGGGCCTGTCGATGGTGGCGGGCCAGATCCTCGGCGGCGTACTGGTGGCCGCCGACATCGCGGGCACGGGCTGGCGCTCGGTGTTCCTGGTGAACGTGCCGGTGGTGCTGCTCGGTCTGGTCCTGGCCGCCCGGTCGGTCCCCGAGACCCGCTCGCAGCACCCGGAACCGGTGGACGTCCCCGGCACACTCCTCCTGGGGGTCGCCCTGATCACACTGCTGGCCCCGCTCACCGAGGGCCGGGCGGCGGGCTGGCCGCTGTGGACCTGGCTGTCGCTGGCCACGTTCCCGTTCGCCGCGGCGGCGTTCTACGCGATCGAGCGCGGCGCCGACCGCAAGGGCCGCACTCCACTCGTACCGCCGACGCTCTTCGCGCTGACGTCGCTGCGCAGGGGCCTGCTGATGATCGTGCCGTTCGCGATCGGCTTCAGCGGCTTCATGTTCGTGATCGCGGTAGCCCTGCAACAGGGCGCGGGCCTGGGTCCGGTGCGGGCGGGGCTGGCGCTGGCCCCGATGGCGGTGACGTTCTTCGGCGTCTCCCTGGCCGGACCGCGTCTGGTCGCCCGGTACGGCACCCGGGTCGTCACCGTCGGCGGCCTGATCCAGGGGGTGGGCGTGGCTCTCATCGCCGTCGCGGTGTGGCGTTCCTGGCCGGACCTGGGGCTGGTGGAACTGCTGCCGGGTGCGGCGGTCGCGGGTGCGGGGCAGGCGCTTCAGCTCCCCGTGCTGTTCCGGATCATCCTCTCGGAGGTCGAGCCGGCCCGGGCGGGCGTCGGCAGCGGGGTGATGGTCACGACCCAGCAGTCCGCGCTGGCGCTGGGCGTGGCGACCCTGGGCACGCTGTTCCTCTCCCTGGCCCCGGGTATGGGCATGCGGGACGCGCTGGTGACGACGCTGGTGGTGCAGGTGGGAGGCATCGCGCTGACGACACTGCTCAGCCTGCGGCTGCCGCGGAAGATCGGGTGAGCGTCTGCCGCGCCCACCCCGACTGCGTCACCCCGCCGTACGCGCTTTGGCCCCAGGGATGGGCATGCGGAACGCACTGGTGACGACGCCGGTAGTGCAGTTGGTCGTCGGCACCGTCGTTGCCGACCGCGCGTTCCAGCGGGCGGGGCCCCGCTCTCCGATCGGTCGGGCCCCAGGGGGCATGCTGTTGGTCGCCGGGGTGCTGGCCAGCCCGGCGGTTTCTGGCAGCGTCGGATTGCGGAGGAGCACACCCGGTTCTCGGCCGAGTTGCACCGGCCACCTGACGGAGCGGGTGCGCGGCGCCGGGACACCGGTCGTCGTCGCCGTGTCGCTGCCACCCGACCCGTTGCCGCCCGGGGTGGACCTGACGGCGTACCGCGTGGTGCAGGAGGCGCTGACCAACACGATCAGGCACGCACCCGGCGCCGAGGCCTCCGTACTGATCGGCTGGACCGACGACTGCCTCCTGATCGAGGTCGGCAACACGCGTGCCACCGCCCCCAACTCCCCACCGCCGGAAGGCGACAGCCAGGGGAAGGACATCGGGAAGGACAACGGGACGGGCCACGGCCGCGGTCTGATCGGACTGCGTGAACGGCTCGCGGTGTACGGCGGCGAGCTGACCGCCGGTCCGACCCCCGCCGGCGGTTACCGCATCACGGCCAGAGTCCCGTGGCGGACCCCGTGACCCACGACCAGCCACCTCTCCGAGCCGTCATCGCCGACGACCAGGCGCTGGTCCGCACGGGCTTCGGGATGATCCTGGCCGCCGACGGCATCGAGGTGACCGCCGAGGCGGCCGACGGGGCCGAGGCGGTGGCCGCCGTACGCCGTACCCGGCCCGACGTGGTCCTCATGGACATCCGGATGCCGGGCATGGACGGCATCGAGGCCACGCGGCGGATCCTCGCCGACGACGCCCCGGAGGCCGGGGGAACCCGCGTCGTCATCCTCACCACCTACGACCTCGACCACTACGTGTACGCCGCCCTGACCGCCGGTGCCTGCGGCTTCCTCCTCAAGGACGTCACCCCGGAACACCTGGTGGCCTCCGTACACCTGGTCCAGTCCGGCGACGCCCTGCTGGCACCCGCGATCACCCGCCGTCTGATCGAACGCTTCGCGCACCGCCAGGAGCCCTCGCGATCCCCCGCCGGGCACGCGGACCTGTCGGGTCTGACACCCCGTGAGCTGGAGGTCCTGCGGCTGATGGCGACGGGTCTGAGCAACGCCGAACTGGCGGAACACCTGTTCCTGAGCCCGACCACGGTCAAGACGCACGTCGGCCGCATCCTGTCGAAACTGGAGCTGCGGGACCGGGTCCAGGCGGTCGTACTGGCCTATGAGACGGGCCTGATCGCCCCCGGTGGCGAGCCCTGAGCGCCATGACGTGTCAGAGGCATCAACTGTCAACTCTTCACACAGACGTCCCCTGTTGATGTTGCTCTTGCTGCACACTCACACCTGCACGCATCCCCTGGACAGCGGAGAGGTCATGTTGCAGACCAACACGAGCAAGGTGAGCCGCTGGGACCAGCACGGCCGGGAGCATGTCGTCCACGTCACGCGTATCGGGGCGCAGCGCCTCATGAGCTGCGACACGTGCGGCTGGCGCAAGAAGGTGCAGTTCCTGCCCTGGCTGAAGGCGGAGGAACACCTCGCCGAGGAGCACCAGGCGACGGTGGACCCGACAGCGGGCTAGAACCCCAAGTGGCCCCGGAGTCACAGGACTCCGGGGCCACTCTCAGCTTTCAGCCCGTCCGGGGGTCCCCCTCTGGGGGAGCTTGAGGACTCCGGGGCCGCCCTCAGCCCGTCCGGCGTTTGAGGACGAGGCCGTTCAGGCCGAAGCGGGGGTCTGGGGGCGGCAGCCCCCAGGACGGCAGGGCATCGGACCTAGCAGCCGATCAGACGCTGAGCCAGGTACCCCTCGATCTGGTCCAGCGACACGCGCTCCTGCTTCATCGTGTCCCGCTCGCGAACCGTCACCGCGTTGTCGTCGAGCGTGTCGAAGTCGACCGTGACGCAGAACGGCGTACCGATCTCGTCCTGGCGCCGGTAGCGGCGGCCGATGGCGCCCGCGTCGTCGAACTCGATGTTCCAGTTCTGGCGCAGGGCGGTGGCCAGGCCCTTGGCCTTCGGGGACAGCTCGGGGTTGCGGGACAGCGGCAGGACCGCGACCTTGACCGGCGCCAGGCGCGGGTCGAGGCGCAGCACGGTGCGCTTCTCCATCTTGCCCTTGGCGTTGGGCGCCTCGTCCTCGATGTACGCGTCGAGGAGGAACGCCAGCATCGCGCGGCCGACACCGGCGGCGGGCTCGATGACGTACGGCGTCCAGCGCTCGCCGGCCTCCTGGTCGAAGAAGGAGAGGTCCTGGCCGGAGGCCTTGGAGTGGGCCGTGAGGTCGTAGTCCGTGCGGTTGGCGACGCCCTCCAGCTCACCCCACTCGTTGCCGCCGAACTGGAAGCGGTACTCGATGTCGGCGGTGCGCTTGGAGTAGTGCGAGAGCTTCTCGGCCGGGTGGTCGTACCAGCGCATGTTCTCCTCGCGGAGGCCGAGGCCGGTGTACCAGTTCCAGCGCTCCTGCATCCAGTACTCCTGCCACTTCTCGTCCTCGCCCGGCTTGACGAAGAACTCCATCTCCATCTGCTCGAACTCGCGGGTGCGGAAGATGAAGTTGCCGGGCGTGATCTCGTTGCGGAACGACTTGCCCATCTGGGCGATGCCGAACGGCGGCTTGCGGCGCGAAGTGGTCTGCACCTGGGAGAAGTTGGTGAAGATGCCCTGGGCGGTCTCGGGGCGCAGGTAGGCGACCGAACCGGAGTCCTGGGTCGGGCCGAGGTGCGTCGACAGCAGACCGGAGAACTGCTTGGGCTCGGTGAACTGGCCCTTGTTGCCGCAGTTGGGGCAGTTGATGTCGGCGAGGCCGTTCTCCGGGAGGCGGTGGTGCTTCGCCTCGTAGGCCTCCTCCAGGTGGTCGGCGCGGTAGCGCTTGTGACAGGAGGTGCACTCGGTGAGCGGGTCGGAGAAGGTCGCGACGTGACCGGAGGCCACCCAGACCTCGGAGGCCAGGATGACGGACGAGTCGATACCGACGACGTCCTCGCGCGACGTCACCATGTAGCGCCACCACTGGCGCTTGAGGTTCTCCTTGAGCTCGACACCCAGCGGTCCGTAGTCCCAGGCGGCGCGCTGGCCGCCGTAGATCTCACTGCACGGGAATACGAAGCCACGGCGCTTGCTCAGGCTGACGATGGTGTCGATCTTGTCGGCGGCCACGGTGCTCTCTTCATTACGACGATTTACGACGACGGGCGATGAAGCGGACGCGCTCCGGACGGGCGGAGCGGGCGCGCTTCAGAGCGAATGACTCAGGTTACCGGCGGGGCCCGCCCCCCAATCAAATCGGTTCCGGCTACGGGCCTCACGGGTGCCCCGCCAGTACCACGCCCCACACCCGGCACGCGACCGAAAAACCCGCTTGTTGACAATCGTTTCCAGAATCATTGAAAATGACTGTCATGAACGTACGACGACTCATATCGGGCACCGCGATCGCGGCGGCCACCGCGCTCGGCCTCGGCGCCCTGTCCGCCTGCTCCTCGGATTCGAGCGCCGCCGACCGGGACATCAGCGGGAGGCTCGACGTCGTGGCGTCGTTCTATCCGATGCAGTTCCTCGCCGAGCAGATAGGCGGCAGGCACGTCTCCATCAGCACGCTGACCGAGCCCGGCCAGGAACCGCACGACCTGGAGATCAGCGCCAAGCAGACCGTCGACCTCCAGAAGGCCGACGCGGTCCTGTACCTCAAGGGTCTCCAGCCGGCCGTCGACGAGGCGGTGGCGCAGTCCGAGGCGAAGACGAAGATCGACGCGGCGACCCTGACCAGCCTTGAGGACCACGGCGGCACCGAGCACAGCCACGAGGGCGAGGAAGCGCCCTCCGACGAGGAGGCCTCCGCCCTCGACCCGCACGTCTGGCTCGATCCGGTGAAGTACGCCGAGATCGCCGACGGAGTGTCCGCCGCCTTCCAGAAGGCCGACCCGACCAACGCGGCGGAATACAAGCTGAACACCAAGGCGTTGACCGCGAAGCTGGCCTCGCTCGACACCTCGTTCGAGAACGGCCTGAAGAACACCACCACGAAGGTGTTCTTCACCAACCACGCGGCCTTCGGCTACCTCGCCGAGCGCTACGGCCTGACCCAGGAGGCCATCACCGGTGTCGACCCGGACAGCGAGCCGAGCGCCGCACGGATGAAGGAGCTCCAGCAGGAGGCGAAGGCGGACGGAGTGACCACCGTCTTCTACGAGACACTGGTCTCCGACAAGACCGCGAAGACCCTCGCCGAGGACGCGAACCTCACGACGGACGTCCTCGATCCGCTTGAGGGCATCACCGAGAAGTCCCGGGGCGACGACTACATCGCGGTCATGGAGGCCAACCTCAAGGCGCTGCGGACGGCCCTGGGCGCCAAGTGAGCGGTGACCGAGCGGTTACCGAGCGGTAGTTGATGATCGTTACGGAGGATGCAGGCATGGGCGAGCCCGTCATTTCGCTGCGCGGCGTACGCGCCGAGCTGGGCTCGCGCCCGGTCCTGCGGGGCATCGACCTCACCGTGGGCCGCGGTGAGGTCGTCGCGCTGCTCGGCGCCAACGGCTCGGGCAAGTCGACCGCGATCCGCACGGTCATCGGCCAGGTCCCGGTCAGCGCGGGCGAGATCGAGCTGTTCGGCGTCCCCCGCCGCCGCTTCTCCGACTGGCGGCGCGTGGGCTACGTACCGCAGCGGACGACCGCGGCCGGGGGCGTGCCCGCGACGATCACGGAGATCGTCTCGTCGGGCCGGCTCTCGCGGGCCCGTTTCGGCGTGCTGCGCAAGGCCGACCACGAGGCCGTGCGGCGGGCCATCGGCCTCGTGGGCCTCGCGGACCGGGCGAAGGACTCGGTGAACGCGCTGTCGGGCGGCCAGCACCAGCGCGTGCTGATCGCCCGTGCCCTCGCCGCCGAACCCGAGCTGCTGATCATGGACGAGCCGATGGCGGGCGTCGACCTGGCGAGCCAGGAGGTGCTGGCGCGGACACTGCGGGAGCAGGTCGCGGCCGGTACGACGGTGCTGCTCGTGCTGCACGAACTCGGGCCGCTGGAACCGCTGATCGACCGGGCCGTGGTCCTGCGCGACGGGTGCGTGACGCACGACGGGCCGCCCCCCAAGGCGGTCGGCCAGCACGCCCTGCCCGGCCACGACCACGTACACCCGCACGCGGCTCACGACGCCGAACCGATCCGGACGGGACTGCTGAGCTGATGGAATTCCTCGACTACGCCTTCATGCAGCGGGCCCTGCTGGCCGCGGTGCTCGTCGGCATCACGGCCCCCGCGATCGGCATCTACCTGGTCCAGCGCCGCCAGGCGCTGATGGGCGACGGAATCGGCCATGTCGCGATGACGGGCGTCGGCCTCGGCTTCCTGCTGAACACCTCACCGGTGTGGATGGCTACGGCCGTCTCCGTCGTCGGCGCGGTGATGATGGAACTCATCCGCTGGTACGGGAAGACGCGCGGCGACATCGCCCTCGCCATGCTGTTCTACGGCGGGATGGCCGGCGGCGTGATGTTCATCAACCTCGCGCCGACGGGCTCGAACGCCAACCTGACCTCGTACCTGTTCGGGTCGCTGTCGACGGTCAGCGAGTCCGACGTGACGGCGATCTGTGTGCTCGCGGCCTTCGTGGTCCTCGTCACCATCGGTCTGCGCCGACAGCTCTTCGCGGTCAGCCAGGACGAGGAGTTCGCCCGGGTGACGGGCCTGCCGGTCCGGGCCCTCAACCTCCTCACCGCGATCACGGCGGCGATCACGGTGACGGTCGCGATGCGGGTGGTGGGGTTGCTGCTGGTCAGCGCCCTGATGGTGGTTCCGGTGGCGGCGGCCCAGCAGCTCAGCCGGAGCTTCGCGGCGACGTTCGCCATCGCGGTGGCGATCGGCGTGTCCGTGACGATCGGCGGGACGGTGACCTCGTACTACCAGGATGTGCCGCCCGGTGCGACGATCGTGCTGCTGACCATCGGCGCGTTCATCGCGCTGACCGCGCTGGCGACGCCTGTGGCCCGGCGCCGGGCCCGTGCGGCGGCTGCCGCGCAGACGGCCGGGGACCCTGCGGAGTGTGTGATTCCGGCCAGCCGGGAAGCCGCCGGCCGGGCGGGCGTCTGACCGCGCACAGTCCGGGCTGGCACAATGGCCCGGCAAGCGCAGACGTGAGGAGAACAACGGTGACGACGGCCGGTCCGCCCGTTAAGGGACGATCCACCCGCCAGCGTGCCGCTGTGGCGGCGGCGCTGGACGAGGTCGACGAGTTCCGCAGCGCCCAGGAACTCCACGACATGCTCAAGCACAAGGGCGACTCGGTAGGCCTGACGACCGTCTACCGCACCCTCCAGTCCCTGGCGGACGCGGGTGAGGTGGATGTCCTGCGGACGTCGGACGGGGAGTCGGTCTACCGGCGCTGTTCGACCGGTGACCATCACCATCACCTCGTCTGCCGTGTGTGCGGCAAGGCGGTGGAGGTCGAGGGTCCGGCCGTGGAGACGTGGGCGGAGGCGATCGCCGTGGAGCACGGGTTTGTGAACGTGGCTCATACGGTGGAGATCTTCGGTACCTGTGCGGAGTGCTCTGCGGTTGGGCGGTAAGTGGTTCGGTTCCGTTCGGTTCGTTGTCGGCTGCGGGTTCGTTGTCGACTGCGGGTTCGTTGTCGACTGCGGGTTCGTTGTGGCTTGTCGCGCAGTTCCCCGCGCCCCTGAAACCCGTCCCGTCGGATAGTTTCTCGGCGTGGGGCATGTCAGGGAAACGGACGGGCAGTTGGGCGGGGCCTCTTTGGGGGTGCCGTTTCGGTGGTTGTGGGGTGCCTACGCTGGCAGTCTGGCCGGGACCTGGCTCGCGTTCGACTCGTTTCCGCTGATCGCCGTTCTCGTGCTGCATGTGGGGCCCGCCCAGGTGTCGTTGCTGGCGGCGGCCGGGCTGGCCGTCGGGGCGGTGGTGGCCGTGCCGCTGGGGCCCTGGGTGGAGTTCCGGCGCAAACGGCCGGTGATGATCGCGATGGATCTCGTCCGGTGCGGGGCGCTGCTCAGCATCCCCGCCGCCTACGCGCTCGGCGCGCTCTCCTTCGGGCAGCTCGTGGTGGTGGCGATCGTGGTCGCCGCCGCCGACATCACGTTCACCGCCGCCAGTGGGGCGTATCTGAAGGGGCTGCTGCCGCCGTCCCAACTCCTGGTCGCCAACGGTCGGTTCGAGTCGACGATGTGGACGGCCAGCGTGCTCGGGCCGCCGCTGGGCGGGGCCGCCATCGCGCTGTTCGGGCCGGTGACCACCGTCATCGCGAACGCGGTGAGCTTTCTGCTGTCGGCGGCCGGCATCCGGGCGATCGGAGGGCAGCCGGAGGCTCGTCCCGAAGGGGACCGGCGGGCACGGGTGCGCGCCGGTGACCTGGTCGGCGGGTGGCGGTTCATCCTGGCCGATCCGGTGCTGCGGCCCCTGTTCCTCAACACCGTGCTGGTCAGCGGGCTGATCATGGCGACGGCTCCGCTGGTCGCCGTCCTCATGCTCGGCCGCTTCGGCTTCGCGCCCTGGCAGTACGCCCTCGCCTTCGCCGTGCCCTGTGTCGGCGGCCTCATCGGTTCGCGCCTGTCCCGGCCGCTCGTGGCGCGGTACGGGCAGCGCGGGATCATGCTCACCTTCGGGACGCTGCGGGTGTGCTGGCCGGTCGGGATGGTGTTCGTGCACGGCGGCTGGACAGGGCTCGTCCTCGTGATGGTCGTGCAGTTCGGGCTGATCACCAGCATGGGTGTGTTCAACCCGGTGTACGCCACCTACCGGCTCCGGCACACCCCGGCGGACCGGGTCGCCCGCACCCTCTCCGCCTGGTCGGTGTCCAGCAAGCTGACCGTCGCCGCGCTGACCGCGCTGTGGGGGCTGCTGGCGGCGCTCACCACGCCCTTGACGGCCGTCGGCGCCGCCGGAGTCCTGATCCTCGCGACTCCGCTGCTGCTGCCCCGTACCTAGGCCGTACCGAGCCCCGAACCCGGCCCTCCGCGCCCGGGAGCGCGCACAGGGATAACCCTCGACCTCTTATTTTTTGCTGACATGCACTCCTCAATGCTGCCACTCTTCCGGCAGTCACCCCCCACGTCTCATGCACATCACGCACTGCTCAGCTCATCCCGGGCCGCACACCCCCGTTCGCCCGGTTCTGTTTCCGGCCGTGGAAGGCGCGGCCGTCGCAGGAGGAGTCACGAGTGAGACGCAAGTCGAGCAACACCCCCCACAGATCCGGCCGCACCAACAAGGCCACCGCGGCCGGCGCCCTGCTCGCCACCGCCACTCTCCTGGCCGTCGGGGTCCAGACGGTCCCCGCCGCCGCCAAGCCCGCGCCCCCGGCCCCCAGCCCGCTGCGCGCCGGCGCCCTTCAGACGAAGCTCACCCCGGCCCAGCGCACGGCGCTGATCAGGACCGCGACGCAGCGAACGACGCAGACCGCCGGCACCCTGGGTCTCGGCGCCAAGGAGAAGCTGGTCGTCAAGGACGTCAGCAAGGACGCCGACGGCACCCTCCACACCCGCTACGAGCGCACCTACGCCGGTCTGCCGGTCCTCGGCGGTGACCTCGTCGTGCACACCCCGCCCGCCTCCAAGGCCTCGGGCACGGTGAGCAGCACGTTCAACACGCGGCGGGCCATCTCGGTCGCGTCCACGACCCCCACGTTCGCCAAGTCGGCCGCCGAGACGAAGGCGCTCGGCGCGGCCAAGGCGCTGGACGCCGAGAAGGCCACCACCGACAGCGCCCGCAAGGTGATCTGGGCCGGCAGCGGCACGCCGAAGCTGGCCTGGGAGACGGTGATCGGCGGTCTCCAGGACGACGGCACGCCGAGCCAGCTGCACGTCATCACGGACGCGCTGACCGGCGCGAAGCTGTACCAGTTCCAGGCGATCAAGACCGGTACCGGCAACAGCCAGTACAGCGGCACGGTCACCATCGGGACCACGCTGTCCGGCTCGACGTACCAGCTCAACGACACGACACGCGGCACCCACAAGACGTACAGCCTCAACAACGGCACGTCGGGCACCGGCACCCTGATGACGGACGCCGACGACACGTGGGGCACCGGGTCCGGGTCCAACACGCAGACCGCCGGCGTCGACGCGCACTACGGCGCCCAGACGACGTGGGACTTCTACAAGAACACGTTCGGGCGCAGCGGCATCAAGAACGACGGTGTGGCCGCCTACTCGCGCGTGCACTACAGCACGGCGTACGTGAACGCGTTCTGGGACGACTCCTGCTTCTGCATGACCTACGGCGACGGCACGAGCAGCACGCACGCGCTCACCTCGCTGGACGTGGCCGGGCACGAGATGACGCACGGCGTCACGTCCAACACCGCGGGCCTCAACTACTCCGGTGAGTCCGGCGGGTTGAACGAGGCGACCTCCGACATCTTCGGCACCGGTGTGGAGTTCTACGCGGCCAACTCCACCGACGTCGGTGACTACCTCATCGGCGAGAAGATCGACATCAACGGCGACGGTACGCCGCTGCGTTACATGGACCAGCCGAGCAAGGACGGCGGTTCGGTGGACAGTTGGTACTCGGGCGTGGGCAACCTGGACGTCCACTACTCGTCCGGCCCGGCGAACCACATGTTCTACCTGCTCTCCGAGGGCAGCGGCAGCAAGACCATCAACGGCGTCACCTACAACAGCCCGACCTCCGACGGTGTCGCCGTCGCGGGCATCGGCCGGGCCGCCGCGCTGCAGATCTGGTACAAGGCGCTGACGACGTACATGACGTCCAGCACCACCTACGCCCAGGCCCGCACCGCCGCGCTGAACGCCGCCGCGGCGCTCTACGGCAGCAGCTCCACCCAGTACGCCGGGGTCGGCAACGCCTTCGCCGGTATCAACGTCGGCAGCCACATCACCGTGCCGACCACGGGTGTCTCGGTCACCAACCCGGGCAGCCAGTCGTCCACGGTCGGCACGGCGGTGAGCCTGGCGATCACGGCCAGCAGCACCAACAGCGGCTCGCTGACCTACTCGGCGACCGGTCTGCCGACCGGCCTGTCGATCAGCAGCTCGACGGGCACGATCTCCGGCACCCCGACCGCCGCGGGCACCTACAGCACCGTGGTCACGGTGACCGACAGCACGGGTGCCACCGGTACGGCGTCCTTCACCTGGACGGTCAGCGCGACCGGCGGCGGCTCCTGCACCTCGGCACAACTGCTGGGCAACCAGGGCTTCGAGTCCGGCAACACCACCTGGACGGCGTCGAGCGGTGTCATCACCAACTCCAGCAGCCAGGCGGCCCGCACCGGCTCCTACAAGGCCTGGCTCGACGGCTACGGCTCGACCCACACCGACACGCTCTCCCAGTCGGTGACGATCCCGAGCGGCTGCACGGGCACGACGTTCACGTTCTACCTGCACATCGACACGGCTGAGACCACCACCAGCACGCAGTACGACAAGCTGACGGTGACGGCCGGTTCGACCACTCTGGCCACCTACTCCAACCTCAACGCGGCCAGCGGCTACGTCGCCAAGTCGCTGAGCCTGTCCGCCTACGCGGGCACGACGGTCTCGCTCAAGTTCACGGGCGTCGAGGACTCGTCCCTCCAGACGAGCTTCGTGATCGACGACACGGCGGTCACGACCAGCTGAGCCACCCCCCA
Organism: Streptomyces sp. NBC_01451; assembly: GCF_036227485.1. Classification (NCBI taxonomy): domain Bacteria; kingdom Bacillati; phylum Actinomycetota; class Actinomycetes; order Kitasatosporales; family Streptomycetaceae; genus Streptomyces; species Streptomyces sp. NBC_01451. Next base: position 6,667,670 of record NZ_CP109479.1, on the reverse strand, counting down.
CGGGTACGACAGCGGCACCCGGCGCTCTCCACAGCGCCGGGTGCCGCTCGCCGCTGCCGTGCCTGATCGTCCTGCCCAGGCACCCCCACGCCGGGCCACGTCTACCGGGCGAGCTTCACGCTCGTTCCCTGACCCACCGAACCCGGCCATGCCCCCCCGGGGGGGCGTTCAGGCCCCCGGGTTGCCCTTCATGTCCCGCTGCATTTCGAGCAGTTGCTCATTCGGGACCGCGCCGCCGAACCGCCGGTCGCGGGAGGCGAATTCGACGCAGGCGCGCCACAGGTCGCGCCGGTCGAAGTCGGGCCAGAGCACGTCCTGGAACACCATCTCGGCATAACTCGACTGCCAGATCAGGTAGTTGGAGGTGCGCTGTTCACCACTGGGGCGAAGGAAAAGGTCGACGTCCGGCATGTCCGGGTAGTAGAGGTACTTCTGGATGGTCTTCTCGGAGACCTTGTCGGGGTCGAGCTTTCCGGCGGCGACATCGCGCGCCATCGCCTTCGCCGCGTCGGCGAGTTCGGCCCGGCCGCCGTAATTGACGCAGAAGTAGAGCGTCATGGCGTCGTTGTTCCTGGTCTGCTCCTGGGCGACCTGGAGTTCCTGTACGACGGACTTCCACATCTTGGGCATACGCCCGACCCAGCGAATCCGGATACCGAGTTCGTTCATCTCGTCGCGTCGGCGCCGGATGACGTCACGGTTGAAGTTCATGAGGAAGCGGACCTCTTCCGGCGACCGCTTCCAGTTCTCGGTGGAGAAGGCGTACAGGGAGAGATTCTTGACGCCGAGTTCCAGGCATCCCTTGAGGACGTCGAGGACGACGCCCTCGCCGACCTTGTGCCCTTCCGTGCGCGGGAGCCCGCGCTCCTTGGCCCACCGCCCGTTGCCGTCCATGACACAGGCCACATGGTTCGGTACGAGCTCGCCGGGGAGCTTCGGCGCGGTGGCGCCGGAGGGGTGCGGTTCCGGCGTCCTGTACTCGCGGCGGCGGCTCCCCAGGATTCCGCGTACGGCCATGCGCTTCTCGTCTCCTTGTTGCTGCTGTACCGGTTCTCGTGGTGCTGCTTCTACTTCTCTTACTTCTCTACGTAGCGCAGGGAGCGCAGTCCGCGCTCCAGGTGCCAGTGCAGGTAGGCGGACACCAGTCCGCTCCCCTCCCTGACGTGACGCGGCTCACACGCGTCCGCGGTCGCCCAGTCGCCCGTCAGCAGCGCGCCGAGCAGTTCGAGGGCCTGAGGAGAGGGTACGACGCTGCCGGACACCCGGCAGTCGACGCAGACGGAGCCCCCGGCGGCCACCGAGAAGAACCGGTTCGGGCCGGCCATCCCGCATCGCGCGCAGTCGCTGAAGGTGGGCGCGTAGCCGTTGACGGCAAGGGAGCGCAGGAGGAACGCGTCGAGGATGAGATGGGGTTCGTGCTCGGCGCGGGCGAGGGTGCGCAGCGCGCCGACCAGCAACAGATACTGCTGCACGGCGGGCTCGCCCTCGTGGTCGGTGAACCGTTCCGCCGTCTCCAGCATGGCCGTCCCGGCGGTGTACCGGGCGTAGTCGGTGACGATCCCGCCACCGTACGGAGCGATGGTCTCGCTCTGCGTGCAGAGCGGCAGCCCGCGCCCGACCAGGTCGCTCCCCCGCGAGAAGAACTGCACGTCGACGTGGGAGAACGGTTCGAGTCGGGCCCCGAACTTGGACTTGGTCCGCCGCACCCCCCGCGCCACGGCCCGTACCCGCCCGTGACCGCGCGTGAGCAGCGTGATGATCCGGTCGGCCTCACCCAGCTTCTGGGTACGCAGCACGACACCGTCGTCACGGAACAGGCTCATGGGGCCATTGTCGCGTACGGAACGGGGTGACCGGCCTCACCGCCGGGGACCCTCAAGGCACCTCGCCCCGGCTGCGGGCGTTCGCGTACGCCGTGGCCGCGCTGAGGCGCTCCGCCGGGGTGGCGGGCCGGAGGGCGTCCGGGGCCGCGTCCCACTCCCTGCCGCCGCCGTACGACCTGAGCTGGACGTAGGGCCCCTCGTGCCCCATGACGATGCCGACCTTCCCGGTGCGGCCGTCCATGACGTACGCACCGACCTCCGGCCGCCCCGGCTTTCCCGGCCTTCCCGACTTCGCCGGCCTCACGTCGTTCATCGCAGCGCCGCCGCGATCCGGGCCGCCGTCTCGACGTTGCAGCGCCCCAATTCGATGAGCGGACAGGGCGCTTCCCGGGCCACACTCGCCGCGTCCAATCGGAGCGACGGCAGAGTAATCCCGGCGCTTTTCAACGCCATCCGCAATTCCTTCACAATTTCCTCCGCTTCTTCGACACAGGCCGTCGAGTGTGCCGCCTGCCGTGCCGTCTTTCGTGCCGCCACCGTGCTCCCCTGATCAATCGAGTTTCACTCTTCGCACTTCTACAATGACGTGCTGTGCCTACACTCGGAAGGCTCTGGGCGCAGCAACGGCGGTGCAGTCGAAGGGGGTTCGGCTCGGTTATGGCCAATGGTTCACAGCGGCAGGCGGCTTGGGAGTTCTTCGGAACGGAGTTGAAGCGGCGGCGGGAGGAAGCCGGCTTAACCCAAGTGGATTTGGGGGCGCTGGTCTTCGTCTCCGGGGGCTACATCGGGCAGTTCGAACAGGCTATTCGGAAGCCGCAGTTGGATGTGGCGGTAAGGATCGACGACGTCCTACAAACCGCTGGTTTTTTCGAGCGGACTTGGCGCAAGCTCATCGACGACAAGCGGTACGCGGATTACTTCGCGGCGGTTGTGGAGCTTGAACGGACGGCGACGAAGATCTGCCAGTTCGCGCCGACCGTGATCCCGGGCCTGCTCCAGACGGCCGCCTACGCCCGGGCGGTCACGCTCGCGGCCAACCCGTTCGTCACGGACGACTACGTGGACGAAAAGGTGGGCGCTCGGCTGGAGCGGTCGCGCATCCTCAAGGACGCTACAAGGCCCGAGTATTGGGCGATCCTGCACGAGAACACCCTCCGCACACCGGTCGGCGGGCCGACAGCCATGACCGAGCAACTGGAGCACATCGCGGCCCTCGCCCGCGAGCGGAAAGCCTGGGTGACCGTGGTCCCGTACTCGGCGGGAGCCTTCGCCTCCATGGGCGGGATGGTGCAGCTCATGGAGTTCGATGACGCGCCACCGACCCTCTATACAGAGACCTCGTTTTCGGGTCATCTGCTTGACGATCCGGCAGTGGTGAAGCGGGCACAGCGCGCATACGATCTGCTAAGGGGCGCCGCACTCTCCCCGGAGGCGTCCCTCGCCCTGATCGAATCGGCCGCTGAGGACTACAGACGATGCGCGAGTACGACCTGACCAACGCCCGCTGGCGCAAGAGCAGTTACAGCAACGGCGAGGGCGGCGAATGCGTAGAGGTCGCGTACGACTTCATCGGCGCCGCCCGCTGGCGTAAGAGCACATACAGCAACGGCGAAGGCGGGAGCTGCGTCGAAGTAGCCGACGGAGTCCCCGGCGTCGTGCCCGTCCGCGACAGCAAGGTCTCGGACGGGCCCGTGCTGTTTGTCGGGGCGGGCACCTGGGTGGAGTTCGTCAGGGCCGTGGGCTGACCGAGCCGCTCCCGCCCGGGCGCGGCTCCCCTACACCGCCTTCGCGATGCTGAACTCGGGGTCGAACTGCTGCTTGAACGCCTCCACTTCCTCCGTGTGGATCTGTGCGTCCGCCGGGTCCCAGTAGCGGACCACATCGGGGCGCTGCGGCGCCTTTCCGATGGCCAGCGCGACCACGAAGTGCCCGACGATGGCGACGGCGGCGGGGAAGTACTCCTTGAGCTGGTCGGGGCTCCACTCCGGCGAGTACCAGCGGCCGGTCCTGCGCAGCAGCGGGACCCCGTTCGCCTTGTTGATCGACTCCACCAGCTCGTAGGTCTGCGCGGTGTCCTGACCCTTGATCATGTCGTCGAGAGCGGAGAACTGGGCGGTCGAGCTCCAGTCCATCCCCGCCACCGCGCCCAGACAGTACGCCCAGCACTCCATCGAGCCCGGCGCCTGCCTGCGTGCGGTGTGCGATAACGACTGTTTGCCATAGAACGTGTACGGGTTTTCCTGCCACTGAACAGACATGTTCGCCTCCCTCGCGCCGGCCGTGTCGGTCCCCCGACCCCGTCCGTCGAAGGAAGGGCAGGCGCGCTGCGGGGAACGTACTGCGGCCGGGAGGGCACGGCCACGGGTAGCGGCGCCTCCGGAAAAGTGATGCCTGTGAGGCGTCGACTGCCGTTCCACGCAGGGTGTTTCGCGAGATGCGGGACATCAGGCACCGACAAAAGAACCCGTCCGGGACAGCAAGGTCTCGGACGGGCCCGTACTGCTTGTCGGTGGGGTCAGGGAGTGAGCTGCCAGCTCTGGATGTACCCGACGTCGATCGACGCCCGGTCCTGCACGCGCAGCTTCCACGTGCCGTTGACGGGCTGGGCCGAGGCGTTGATCGTGAAGGTCTGGTCGACGTTGTCGGCCGAGCCGCCGCTCCGGTTGAGGAGCGAGTAGACGGTGCCGTTGGGGCCGACCAGGTCGACGGTCAGGTCACCGCGGTAGGTGTGGACGATGTTGACGTACACCGAGGTGGTGGCCGACGCGTTGCCGTCGCGGCCCCCGATGGTGATGGGGGACTCCACGGCGGCACCGTTGTCGGGAATGTCGACGCGGGTACTGCTGGCGTAGATGTTCGCGATCCGCCAGGTGAAGGTGTCCGTGACCGACGCGCCCGTGCCGTCGGTGACCGTGATGGCGACGTCACTGGAGCCGACGGTGGTCGGCGTCCCGGAGATCAGACCGCTCGCGCTGAGGGTCAGACCGTCGGGCAGGCCGGTGGCCGCATAGGTCAGGCCCGCACCGGAGTTGGTGGTGTACGCGTCCACCTGGAGGCTGACCGCCTGGCCGACGCCGCTGGTCTGGTCGGCGACCGGGGCGACGTTGACGCCGAGGGCTATCCGGCCGCCGACGTTGATGGCGGCCCAGGCGTCGGCGACGGCGAGGTAGGTGGGGCTGTAGGCGCCGAACAGGTCACCGGCCGCCTGGAGGGTGGCGGTGCGGGCGCCCGCGTAGTTGGTCGACGACGTCATGTACGTCGTCAGCGCGCGGTACCAGACGGCGGCGGCGTTCTCGATGCCGATGCCGGTGACGGCCTGGCCGTCGTAGGTCGGGCTGTCGTAGGCGACGCCGTTGACGGTCTTGGCGCCGCTGCCCTCGGAGAGCAGGTAGAAGAAGTGGTTCGCGGGGCCCGAGGAGTAGTGGACGTCGACACTGCCCAGGGTGGAACTCCAACTGTCGCGGGAGGAACCGTCCTTGGAGGGCTTGTCCATGTAACGCAGCGGGGTGCCGTTGCCGTTGATGTCGATCTTCTCGCCGACGAGGTAGTCACCGGGGTCGGCGGCGAGGTTCGAGTGGAACTCGACGGCCGCGGCGAAGATGTCGGAGGTCGCCTCGTTGAGACCGCCGGACTCGCCCGAGTAGGTCAGGTTGGCGGTGGCGGCGGTGACGCCGTGGCTCATCTCGTGGGCGGCCACGTCGAGGGAGGTCAGCGGGTGCGTGTTGCCCGAGCCGTCGCCGTAGGTCATGCAGAAGCAGCTGTCCTGCCAGAAGGCGTTGACATAGCTGCTGCCGTAGTGCGCCCGGCTGTAGGCGGCGACACCGTCGTTGCGGATGCCGTTGCGGCCGTACACGTCCTTGTAGTAGTCCCAGGTGGCGGCGGCGCCGAAGGCCACGTCAACACCGGCGGTCTGGCGGTTGGACGGCAGACCGTTGCCCCAGACATCGTTGTCGTCCGTGAAGAGGGTGCCGGTGCCTGAGGTGCCCTGGTTCAGGTCGTACGTCTTGTGCCCGGCGCGGGCGCCGTCGGTGAGCTGGTACGTCGATCCCGAGAGGGTGCTGCCGAGGGGAACCGTGCCGACGTACTGGCCGGTGCCTTCGCCGGTGTGCACCTTCTCGGCGGCGAGGATCTGCTTGCCCGTGCCCGCGTCGGTGACCACCTGCAGCTCGCTGGGCGTGCCGTCCGGCTGGACGCCCTCGACCACCGTCTCCCAGGCCAGGACGGGCTTGGTGGCGCCGGCCCAGACGACGAGGCGGGGCGCGCGCTCGGTCTCGGTGCCGGTGACGTCTGCACCCTTCGCCGCCGCGAGCGCCTTGCCGCCGGCGTTGGCCGCGGACAGCTTCGGGGTGAGGGACGGCAGCGTGAGGGTCGCTCCGCTCGCCTTGGAAACGGTCGTACGGTTGCTCTTGAGGTGGACGACCAGGTCGCCGCCGAGGACGGGCAGTCCCGCGTAGGTGCGTTCGTAGCGGGTGTGGGTGGTGCCGTCGGCGTCCTGGACGACGTCCTTGACGACGAGCTTCTCCTGCGCACCGAGGGCGAGTTGACGGGCCGTGGTGGCGGACGCGGTCTGCGCGCTCTTGATCAGTGAGGCGCGGCGGGCCGCCGACAGGGGGGTCGCGGCGGCTCCTGCGCGGGGCACGGCGGTGATCTTGGCCGGGCCCGGGTCGGCCGGGGCAGCGGTCGCGGTGCCTGCGGGAGCTCCCAGGGCGAGCAGGGTCCCGATGGTCGTCAGTGCGAGGGTGGTGGCGCTTCTGCGCCGGAGGGTGGAGCGGTGTCGCCGGGGCAACGGGTTCTCCTTCTGTGCGACGGCCGGCCCGTGGTGGGGACCGACGTGGGGGCGGACCGACGGGATGCGGCCGGTCCGGGGCGCTGCACGGCAGGCGGGTGAAAGAGGTGGGGGGTGAGTGGGGGATGCCCCGCGTGATGCGGGTGTGAAGGAATGGTGAACTTCGGCAGCAGCGTGGCACTGCGTGCCTCGTTTTGTCATGAGAATGCCAAGACAACGGCTTGAAATGACCATGCCCAGCTGGGGATCCGCCCTTCCGGGCACACTTTTCAGCCGCGGGAGCGGTCCTCCTCCCGGAAGGGCGAAGGCGGGCGCCCTTCCGGAGCTTCCACAAACGGAGATCGCGCGGCTAGGCTCCCCCGGCGCGCGCATGGGGCGCGAACGCGTGGGGTGGGGGACATCCGAGGTGGGGGACATGACCAACGACATCGACGTACCCAGATCCGCCGAGCCAACTGGAACAGGCGGAGGGGTTGGAGGGGTTGGAGGGGCTGGAGCGAGTGGACCGGGTGCACCGGCGGGAGCGGGTGGACCGGCCCGGCCCGAGAAGGGCATGAGCGAGGGCGCGCAGGTCGTATCGGCTCTGGTAGTGGTCGCCTGCCTCGCGGTGGGCTTCTGGGTGATGGCGAAGTACGAGCCCGACCCCAAGGACAGCCCACCGGCCTCGTGCTCCCGCTCGGACGACGACGTACCACTGTCGAAGCCCGTCTCCGGTGTGCAGCTGTGCGAGGCGCTGAACCGCCCTGACCTGCCGGTGCTCCTCGGCACGCCCAACGACCGCGCACTGGGCGCCTACAGCAACGAAGCCACGTCCAGCGACAAGCAGGACGTCATGCCGACCGACCCCGAGGCCACCGTCCAACTGGAGGGCTACTCGGTGAAGTTGACGGAGGCCGAGGACATCAAGCTCTCCGACCTGACCGACTCCGAATACCTGACGTTCAAGTCAGGAGAGCGGAGAACGGTCCTGGGCCACCCGGCGTTCCTCTACTCGGGCCAGACCATCGGCATCGTCTTCAAGGACGGAAAGGGCTCCAGCGGCTCCGGCGGCATCTCCCGCAACCTCCTGGTCGCCAAGGACCCCAAGGACGGCGGCGGTTTGTACGAGATCTCCATCTGGCGCCAGGACGACCTGCCCCCCGACGGCACGGCACTGCGCCGGCTCGCCGAGCAGGTGCTGCCGACGGTGCCGGGGTGGCCGGCGGGCTGAGTTCAGGTGGTGGGGCCTGGGCCTGTCAGCAAGGCCCGCGCCACCTTGCGGAACGCGGCGAGCAGGCGGCTGCGGTCGTCCGCCCGGGTGGCGAGGACGACATGGCTCGGGTCGATGCCGTGCACCGGGATCGTGGTGAGGTCGGGGCGGAGCCGTTCCATGCCCAGACCTCCCGGAACGATGGCCACCGCCTGTCCGGCGGCGATGAGTTCGAACTTGTCCTCCATCGCCCTGACAAGCGGACCCTCCGGTGCGCGGCTGCCGTCCGGACGCGGATCGATACGCCAGAAGGAGTTCCAGGCCGCGTCCTCCCGCACCCGGGGCAAGGTCTCGTCTGCGATGTCGTCGAGGGTGACCGACTCCTTGCCGACGAGACGGTGATCGAGCGGGACGACCAGGACCCGGGCTTCCTCGTAGAGGACGGTCACCTCCAACTCCTGTGTGGCGAGCGGAAGTCGGGCGAACACGGCATCGACCCGGTGGTCGAGCAGCGCGGTGCGGGGTTCGTCCCAGTTCAGGTGCAGGGCTCGTACGTCGGCTTCCGGATGCCGGCGCCGCAGCTCCCGTACGGCCGGGGTGACGATCAGGTTCGACGTGTAGCCGACGATCAGACGGCTGGGCTCGGCGGCGGCGCGGGTCCGGGAGGCGGCCCGGGTGGCCGTACGGAGCAGCGCCCTGGCATGCGGCAGGAAGACCTCACCGGCCTCGGTGAGACGGCTGCCCTGCGGGGTGCGGTCCAGCAGACGCGCACCCAACTCCTTCTCCAGACGCCGGATTTGACGGCTCAGGGACGGCTGGGCAATGCGGAGCACCTCGGCGGCACGACCGAAGTGCAGGTGCTCGGCGACCACGGTGAAGTAGCGCACGAGGCGCAGATCGAGATCGGGGCCCCCTGCATCACCCGGGTCGCCCAGGCCACCCGGGTCATTCAGGTCACCCGTCGGCCGTGCGGATGGCAGATCGGTCATGTGGCCAGCGTATCGGGACAGTTGGGCACGCGGCTTCCGCAAACCGACTCCGAGCTGCCGTGATGCCTGATCCGTATTGCCTGTTCCGAAACGGGTCTTGGACGCGCGACGGGCTCCGCCCGCACGCTGAAAGCACACCGGCCGCCATCAACAGGCCGACATCCAAGGGGATTTCATCATGCGTGTGTTCGTCACCGGGGCGAGCGGATTCGTCGGGTCCGCCGTCGTACGGGAGTTGCTCGGCGCGGGTCACGAGGTGGTCGGGATGGCCCGCTCCGACGGGTCCGCCGCCTCACTGAAGGAGGCCGGTGCCGAGGTCCACCGGGGTGACCTGGACGACCTCGACAGTCTGCGGGCGGGGGCCGCGGCCTCGGAGGGCGTGATCCACACCGCGTACGTCCATGACTTCCGCGACTTCGCGGAGGCCGCGCGGACCGACCTGCGGGCGGTCGAGACGTTGGGCGAGGCGCTGGTGGACTCCGGGCGGCCTCTCCTCATCTGCTCGGGCACCGCCTTCTCGCCGGGGGTGGTGGCGACGGAGGACAACCCGGGCGACCCCGCGAGGTCCGGTATGTTCCGGCTCGCCTCCGAGGCGGCGGTCATGCGGTTCGCGGAGCGCGGGGTGCGGGCGTCGGCCGTACGGCTGCCGCCCTCCGTACACGGCGCGGGGGACCACGGTTTCGTGCCGCGGCTCGTCGACATCGCCCGCGCCAAGGGCGTCTCCGCCTACCCGGGCGACGGCACCAACCGCTGGGCCGCCGCCCACCGCCTCGACGTCGCCCGGCTGTTCCGGCTGGCCCTGGAGTCGGCCCCGGCGGGGACCCGGCTGCACGGGGTCGCCGAGGAGAGCGTCCCGGTGCGCGAGATCGCCGAGGCCATCGGGCGGGGGCTGGGAGTGCCGGTGAAGTCGATACCGGACGAGGACGTGCACGGCCACTTCGGCTGGCTGGGCGGCTTCTTCGCCCTGGACATCCCGGCGTCGAGCACGGCGACCCGCGAGCGCCTGGGGTGGCACCCCGTGGAGGACGGACTGCTGACAGACCTGACGGCGGACCACTACTTCGGCTCCGCCGAACAGCACCTCTCCAGCCCGTCCGGCGCCTGAGGACAAGGCCCGTTCGGGGTCGAGACTCCGGCGCCGACCCACAACGGTATGCACGCCTTCCGGCCCGGCCGTTCAGCCACTCGACTGTTCGGCCAGGACGTCGGCGTGCGAGCCCGGTTCACCCACCACGGCGCGCGTGCCCCCGTGACCGCTGGCCGTTGGCCGTTGGGCGTTGGGCGTTGGCCGCTGGCCGCTGGCCGCTGGCCGCTGGCCGCTGGCCGCTGGGCTGACAGCGGCACCGCCGTCAGCCGTACGGACAACAAACCCCTACGCGGAGCCCGAACCCGCGCTGGCGGCACCGGGGGCCGCGCCGGGCGCGTTGACGGGTTCCGTGGCGTCCCAGATGACGTTGAACCGGTTGACCCGCTCCTCTATGTGCTCCTTGTCCGTCTTGAGGCTGGTCTCGGCCGGCTTCTGGTCCATGTCCGGCGTCGTCTCGTAGCAGAGTTCACCGTCGAAGACGATGAAGTCGTTCGTCATCCGGAGCCTGGCACTCGGGGCCAGCGACTCCCGGACGGCGATGCGCGTCTGGATTCCCAGGTCCCGGTGGCTCTGGCAGAGCCGTTCCAGCTCCTCGGTGACCTCCGCCTGGGTCCGTACGAGGAACAGCCGCCGCACCGTCACGTTCCGGTTGCGGAACGCGTCCTCCTGCGCCTTCAGATAGCGGCTCGCGGCCTCGCTGTACCAGAACTGCCGGTCGACGTCCGTGCTGGTGGCGTCGATAGAGGTCCCGACACAGGTGGTGAGGTCGATCAGCCAGTCGTTGTTCTCGCCCATGCAGGTCACGCTGCCGGAGCTGAGGCTCTCCATCTGGGTGGCGAGACGGCCGATCTCCTCCTGGGAGAAGGTCTTCACCAGTTCCGACTCCTGGTGCCCCAACTGCGTGTAGGCACGCGCCAGTCGGGTCACCCCGTCGGAGCGCAGCACCGAACGGTCCACCTGACTGAACAGTTCGGTCGCCTCGTTGATCCCCGCGAAGCTCTTCTCGACCGCGGTCCGCAGCTCCCCGTGGTGCGCGGAGAGGCTCTGCTCCATCGAGTTGAGCCGCTCCTCGAAGTCCATCAGGTACTGGACTATCAGGGCCGCGCCGCCGATGACGACGGTCACGGTCAGCTTCCAGACCTCGTCCGCGTTCCGGTTGAGCACGTTGGTGAGTACGTAGGTGCTCGCGGACACCAGAGACGTGATCAGTGTCTTGCGCAGCAGCTTGGAGTTGCGCTCCTGTCGCCCTGCCACGGCCTGCAACTGTGCTTGCTGGGCTTGCTGTGCCTGTTGTGCTCGTAGCGCTTGCTGTGCCTGTTGTGCCTGTTGTGCTCCGTTCACCTCAACCTCCCCCGTCGGGTGTTTCGAAGATTCGGCGTCAGCTCATGGCCAGCGCCTTGTGGAGTAACGGAATTGTCTGGACGGCCAGTTGATCGCGGATGCGTTGAACCAGGGTCTGCCACTGGCGGGTGAAACCCGGCTCCTGTTCGAGTACGTCCCACAGGTGGCCGAGGTCCCGGTCCACCCGGGCGCGCGGCATCCACACGTGCAGCAGGTGGTCGACGGCGGGGCGGAGCGCGAGGATCGACTCCGGCCCGTCCACCGGTCCGGTCCGGCTGCGGTCGAGCATGCGGACCACGGTCGTGAGCAGCCAGTCGTGCAGCGCGAAGTCCTCGCAGAGTCCTGCCACCGCAGCCGTCTCCGTACCGTCCGGCACCCGCAACCGCATCGTCCGCAGGCCCTCGTCGGACACCACGAAACTCTCGATCGACGCCCCCGCGCCGTCCGGAGCCCGCAGTGCCGCCCAACGCAGTTGTGTGCGGCGGGACTTGAAAGGAACCTTCTGGTCGAGCAGCGGGTGCCTCAGCAGCTGGGCGAGCAGGCTCTCGGCGATCATCCCGAGGTCCAGCGCGCCTCGCTGACTGTCTTTCAGAACGCCTTCCACGACCGCCTTTTCGGGCAGCTTCCCGAAGGGTTCGAGAACTCCGGGCCGTACGAGGTAGTGCCCCCACGGCCGGCGTACGTCGGGTCCCGTGGCCGGGATCCGGAAGTAGGCCGTGGTCTGGAGAACACGCCCCTCGGTGAGCGCGGCGCGGGCCGCCACCGTACCGACGGCCCGGACCCTGGCGCCGTTGGCGGTGGGCAGCGGGCAGTCGACGCCGGTGAGTACGTCGGGCGAGAGCGCGTACAGGTTGGGCCGCTCGGAGACCCGGACGCGTTCGTCGGCGCGCAGCCTGAGCAGTTGGGCGGCGGTGCGGCTGTCCAGCGCCTGGAAGGCGGGCAGCAGACAGGTGCGCACCTCGCCGCAGGCGAGGACGGGGGCCGCGATGTCCGCGCGGGGCCTCATGTCAGGGCTCCTCGTAGAAGACGTACGTGGCACGCTGGGCGACCGCCTCGGGCACCGGCACGCCCTCCCGGGCGGAACGCTCGTCGGCCTGGGCCAGTGCGCCGGTGTCCACGTCGACCTGGTCGAGGATGAGCCGGACCGCGTCCTCGACGGCCAGGAACCGGTTCCCCACCAGACTGCAGGTGCGGTAGGCGCTGAACGGCGTTGCGGAGTCGGTGAGTTGCAGCAGCGGGGGCAGTTCGTCCCAGTCGTGGGGGAAGCCACCGGTGGGCCGGGCGCGCGGGACCAGCACAGGTTCCCCGCAGTGGCGCAGCAGTCCGAGGCGGGCCAGCTGCCAGACGGCGGCGAGGAACGGGCAGGACCACAGGCGTCCGCCGTTCCGCTCCGACCACAACTCGACGTCCATGAAGACGGAGTGGACGCGGGCCGCGGTCTCGTGCGGCGGCTGCCACTCGGTGACCTCGGACATGGCGGTGCGTGAGCCGGGGGTGCGCTGTCCGTTGGCGAGCCAACCGGTGTCGCCGACCGGCGGGCGGGAGCCGTAGGTGCCCGGCGGCGGGGACTCGACGAGGCGGTGCATCACGGACTCGGCCAGCTCCACCTTGTCTGCGACGGCGCAGCCCGACTCGCGGGCCAGGTAGTCGATGGTGAGTCCGGCGCGGTCGGACTCGGCGAGGATCTGCGGGATCAGTTCGGCGGGGGTGGAGAAGCGGGTGAAGTAGTCGTCGATGAGGAAACAGGTGCTGATCCGGGGCCGTTTGCCGCCCAGCCGCCGGGCGGCGGAGGCCCTGGCCGCGTCCGCCCAGACCCGTACCTCGGCGAAGTACTCACGCAGCCGCTCGGGGCCGGCCGCGAAGTCCTCCATGTACAAGTGGCCCAGTTCCAGGGAGAGATGGGACAGCGGTACGGACTGGGTACGGGGTTCGGCCGCGGTCTCGCGGAACACCGGGCCGGTCACGGCTGCCCCCAGTACTTGTCGTCGGTGAGCCGTCCGGCGAGGTCGCTCATCGCCTGCCAGGTCTCCATGTTGGCGATCTGGCTGTCGAGGACGTCCTCGTCGGTGATGAGCTGCTCGCGCCACTGCAGGACGGGCTCCAGCGGTACGGAGCCCAGCACTTGCGTGTATCCGATGCCGCGGTTGGAGGCGAGCGCCTGGAGGTCCGCGTCGCACTCGCGCATCCACGCCGACTGGGTGGGCGCCACCTGCGACCACAGGGAGGACTCGGGGTCGGGCACCGCGGCCCGTACGAAGCGGATGGCGCCGCGCAACGCCTCCTCACTGTGACCCCGGGCGATGCCGCCGGCCACGATGCCGCGCGGGCCGAAGACCAGCCCGGCGGCGGCCATCACATGCTGGCGGGTCCAGCGGTGGAAGACCAGCCAGCGGGCGTCGATGCCGCGTAACTGCGATTGCGCGGTGGCATTGAGGGCCATTTCGACGGCATAGCTGCGGCCGGCGCTCAGGTCGACGATTATCAGGTCGAACTCGCCGTTGAGCCGCAGCAGCAGGTCGACGCAGCGACGCAGGTTCTCGCCGGTGATGGAGAACTCGCTGCCGCCCAGGTCACCGGGCATGAGCACGAGGCGGCCCGAGCCGGGTGGCCGGTTGGTCAGCACCCGGTGTTCGGTCTCCGCCCAGACGTCGATGCGGGCCGGTTCGCCGACACCGCCGTCCAGATAGGAGTGCAGGCCGCGGTCGTCGACCTCTAGCTGCGCCAGGTCGACGTCGAAGACGGCGGCGGCGGTGGGCGACCCGAAGTCGAAGTCCAGGTAGCAGACGTCGTCACCGGCGAGCGCCCGGTGGTAGGCGAGATTGGCGCTGGTGACCGAGCGGCCTGTGCCTCCCTTGTCGGAGGCGGCGAAGACGAGCATGCTTCACGCCCCCTGGGTCGCCGCGTCGCGGGCCCGGGCGAGGGCGTCGAGCTGTCCGAGTACATCGAGGGTCAACGCGCAGGCGGTGCCGGGCTGTTCGTCGATGAGCTGCCGGGCCCGGCGCAGTTTGACCTCGATGCCCTTGAGGTCCATGCCGCGCCTACCCTCGGACGCGGGCGCCGGTTCCATCTGTTCGTTGCCCAGCAGGTGGGTCGACTCGCTGAGCAACGCCCTTGCCAGGACGCCCAGTTCGGCACTGCGGATCGGTGGCTGCCGGTACAGCTGGTGGGCACTGACCAGGCACTCGGTGACGCGCTCGGTGACGCTCCAGGACACCGGGCGGTCGGAGGCGGGCGACCCGGGATAGACGGCGTGCACGTTGTCCCACAGGTCGACGCCGTCGCCGTCGCCGATCCGGCGCTTCCACATGTGCCCGAAGATGTCCTCGGCCAGCCGCAGCAGCCGGTCGTGCGAGACGAGGTTGCGGGAGAGCGTGCACAACTGGATGGTCCGCTTGAGGAGTTGGGCGGAGAAGTCGTTCATCCGCCACTGCATGGGCGGCCCTATGCGTTCACTGCCCTGGAGCGGCAGGACGATCCCGGGATTGTGCAGCTCAACGGCCTTGTCGGTACCGGTCATCCGGCTGGTGATGCGCCCGCGCTCGGCGAGCCGCTCCATGATGCCGACCGTGCGGGTCAGGTCGTCGTCGGTGGCACGGCGGCGGACCAGGTCGAATACGAGGATGGCGGCGACGGAGAGGGAGAAGTACTCGGACTCCAGCTTCTGCCCTGTCGTACGCCAGGGAATGTCCTCCAGGGGCCAGCGGTCGGCGTCGAAGCGGGCGATGGCCGACCAGTACTGCTGGGTGATCTCCCAGCGCAGTCGTAACGCCTCGGCGAGCTTCTGCTGTTCGGCGTTGAGCAGGCCCAGGGTCAGGGTGCGGTCGGAGAACAGGTCCGCGATGCCGTCGAGGGCGACGACGGTGAAGTAGAGGTAGGGCACGGCGTTGGCGACGCCGGGCGGCTGGGGGCCGATCGGTTCGTCGGTCTCCACCTCGGGCGCGTCCTTGACCAGGCTCCAGGCCCAGCCGCACTCGAAGAGCTGGTTCTGGTCCGCGAGGCCTTCCTCGACGTCGACACCGAGGACGAGGCTCTCGCTGACGATGGCGCGCAGGGCCTCGAAGCGGCGCTGGAACTTCTGCAGGACCATCCGCTGGGACAGCCGTCCCTGGCCCAGGAGTTCGGAGAGCGTTCTGCCCTGCGAGGAGTCCGCGTCGAAGACGTTGACGGTGAACGACCGCAGCAGACTCACCATGGCCGCCGTCAGCCTGGTGCTGGTGGCCGCCCGGAGTTCCTGGATGAGTTCCAGCACCTCGGTACGGCGCGTCTTCGTCTCGTAGATCTTGAGGAAGCCGAGGGTGGCGAGGCAGAGGGTGACCGACATCGAATAGCTGTCCACCACGCCGAGTTCACGCTGTTCGGGGGTGAGCTCCTGGGCGCTGTCCCGCGAGTGGAAGTAGTAACCGCCCGCGAAGGTCGGCCTCTTGTCGTCCCCGGTGTGGTTGCGCATGAACTCGGCCGTGGCCGTCAGCACGTTCACCGGGATCTCCAGCCGGCCGCCGGCCCGCCGGAGCGCCTTCTGGACGTCGTCCTGTGTCGTGTCCGGGTCGTCGAGCCGGAACGCCGGGATCTCGGTGGCCGGGTAGAGCAGGCAGAGCAGCCGCTCGGCATCGGCCACACTGCTCTGCCCGCCCCACTTGCCCCAGGCCCAGCCGCCACTGTCGAACGAGTGCCGGCCAACCGCCTGCCAGACGTCCAGCAGATGCTGGCGTGGCTTGATCTGCATGCCATGCCCCTCACCAGGCCGCGCTGCCATGTTTTGTTCGGAGTCACCACGGGTTGTTCGCAGGTACTGCTACCTGTCTAGCATTCCGGAATATCGTCATCCGAATCCGAATTTCGGCGGCCATAGGCGACGATCATGCCCGAATAGCCGGCCCGTACTTTTACCGGAGTCCTGAGCCGCCTGACGTGAAGTGTTCCGCTCTTCCCGGCGAACGGCTCCAGGCTTTCCAGCACCTCCGATTCGCCCACGTCACACGCGGGGAAGAACGCGTCACCCGCGTGATACCCCTCCGAATGTTCCATGAACGCCGCGAAGAAAGGAGCTCCGGGCGCGAGCGCACGCATGAAGCACGCCACGCCGCGCCTGAACTCCTCCTCCTCGGTGGTCATCGACTCGGCGACGAAGAACATGGTCCCGACCGACCAGGCCTCCCGCTTCTCGCGGAGCTGTTCACCGAGGTCGGAGGCGAGGATGTTGGCGGGCGCGACCCGGACGACCTCGCGGAACCTTTCCCTCGGGTCCCCCTTGAACTCGGCGTATTCCCGGTTCTCGCGCAGAGCTTCCCAGAACTGGTCCCAGTTCTTGTCGTACGACTCCGGCTCCAGCTGTCTCGTCAGATAGGCCAGGTTCCGGGGTGCGTGCTCGAAGAGCGTGATCTCCTTGCACCACGGCAGCATGGCGAGCGCGGGGTAGAGGTTGGCACCCGCTCCCACATCGACGCCGATGACCGGATCGGGATGCTCAGCGAAGTAGCCACCGAAGTGATCACGCATGATCGAGATGATCTCGGCGTCCGCGGCCTGCAGCTCGTGATAGTTGCCGGCGACGTAGGCGTCCGAGTCGAATTCCGACCAAGGAGCCTGCTCATTGAGCACGACCTCATCGAGCACGACTGGCTCGTGTTTTTCCCCCGGTGTTCCCAAGTCCATGGTTCACGATATCAACATCCCGGGCACTGGGGAGCCCCTCTGACAGAACGTGAACAACCGTCGAAATGACTGCGCCCTTACGTTGGACCTGAATGCGCCTTGAGCGATCGGATCAGATCGCGTAATGCTGGTCGGAATCCGTCGATCACCTGCCGAACGCAGGCGAACCGCAGAGAACGCACCGTCCCGCCCGTACCACCCGTACGGGTGTCAACGTGTCTTTACTTCGCGCCACAGGGGGAAGCATGAGCACTCTTCCGGCAGACGATTTCCGGACACCCGCCACGAACGGATCGCCGCGCATCCGCCAGGTCGAGGAGACCGATCTGCCCGAGCTGGTCCGGCTGGACGCGGAGGCGTTCCCCGAAGGCCCGTACCCCTTCTTCACGCTTCGCCAGCTCTTCGACCTGTACCCCGACCACATGCTCGTCCTCGACGGCGGCGAGAACGGCCTGCACGGTTACGTCCTGGTCGGCATGCCACGGGATCCCGACCGCGGCTGGATACTGAGCCTCGGCGTCACCCGCGACCAGCGCGGTCGCGGACACGGCCGGCAACTGATGGAGGAGGTACTGCGGCGACTGCGCGCCGACGCCGTGCACGAGGTGCTGTTGACGGTCGAGCCGGCCAACACCGCCGCGATAGAGCTCTACAGGTCACTCGGCTTCACGGCTGAATCCGCCCCGCGCAAGGACTACTTCGGGCCGAATGCCGACCGCCTCGTCATGACCCTGCACCTGTGAGACACCCGCCGCCTCACCCGAACCGGCGGACGTACCGCCGCTGCCAGGGCGTCTCCACCGCACGCCGGTCGTACCCCGCCCGCACGTAGGCCACCGCCTCCCC
The DNA here is from genome assembly GCF_036227485.1 of Streptomyces sp. NBC_01451. Lineage (NCBI taxonomy): Bacteria > Bacillati > Actinomycetota > Actinomycetes > Kitasatosporales > Streptomycetaceae > Streptomyces > Streptomyces sp. NBC_01451. The sequence goes on along the minus strand of NZ_CP109479.1, from coordinate 6,649,957 downwards.
CGCCGGCACCCCGTCCAGCACCGCGAGACACGCCAGCGCGGTCCCCGTACGCCCCCGTCCGCCCTCGCAGGCGACCTCCACCCGCTCGCCGACCGCCCGTTCCCACACCTCGGCCAGGGCCGCGCGGGCGTCCACGCGGTCCTTCGGGAGCCGGAAGTCGGGCCAGTGGAGCCAGCGGTGCTCCCAGGGAACCTCGGGAGGCCGGCTGCCGAGCAGATAGACGCCGTACGAGGGGGACGGCGCCGTCGGGTCGAGGGGGCGGCGCAGGCCGCGCCCCCTGATCAGACGGCCGGACGGCAACCGCAGCACACCCGCGTCCCCCGCGTCCCAGCGCCCGTCGGCCCGGCCGTCCATCCGCGCATCCCCCCGCTCGTCCATCCGTACATTCGAACGCGGTCCCGGAACCAGGGCAACCGATTCCCGGGAAACGGTGGTCTGGTGGGCGAGGGGGTACTCGATGCAGGCCGAACAAGAGGCCCAGTTCCATGAATTCGTCAGAGCGCGGTGGTCCCATCTGGTGCGCACCGCGTATCTGCTGACCGGTGACGCCCACCACGCCGAGGACCTGACGCAGACGGCGCTGGCGAAGGCGTACCGCTCCTGGCGGCGGGTGTCGCGCACCGACAATCCGGAGGCGTACGTCCGCCGGATGCTGGTGAGTTGCAACAGCGACCGGTTCCGCAAGCGGCGCGTGCGGGAGGCACTGACCGACGCGCCGCCCGACGTGGTGGGCAGCGACGAGGCCGTCCAGTGGGCCGACGAACGCAGCGCGCTGCTCGGCGCGCTCGCCCAACTCCCGCCCAAGCAGCGGGCGGTGGTGGTCCTGCGCTACTGGGAGGACCTGTCCGAGAGCGAGGTCGCCGACACCCTCGGCTGCTCCCCGGGCACGGTCAAGAGCCAGGCCTCCAAAGGGCTGGCGAAGTTGCGTACGTATCCGGGGCTGGCGCAGGTCGTGGGCCGGCCCGCGCCCAGTCACGCGTCACACGTTCGGGAAGGCGTCCGGTGAACGGAGAACAGCGGCCGGAGCGGCCCGGGCAGCCGGGATCTTCGGAACAGTCACAAGAAGCTGGACAGCACGTGGGAAACGAGCACGGGAAGGACTTCGAGGCACAGGTGCGCGAAATGATGGCGGAGGACGCCTACACCATCCGGCCCTCGTCGGCGCCGTATCCGGCGATCCGCCGCAAGGGCGCGCTGGAACGGCGACGGCGTGTGGCGGCGGCCGGCGCGGTCCTGGTCGCCCTGGCTGCGGCGCCCGTGGCGGCGTACGCGCTGAACGGGAACGGCGGCGACGGAAGCGTGAACACGGCGGCACCGCTGCCGTCGACCGGCACTTCGCCGGGGACGCCGTCAACTCCTGTTCAGTCGGCGCCTGTTGGACCGGCGGGTCCTGCGACGGCGGGGCAGCTGCTCGACGGGATCACGTTGGCGCAGGCGTCGGACGGGCTGGAGAAGTGCATCGCCTGGCACAGCGAAAGCGGGCAGATCAGGTCGTCCGAGGCGCCGTCACGGCCAGAACTGGGAGATGCCGCCGACTACCGGATCATCCTGGCCCTGAACAGCACCGGCGACTCGAACGCCCCTGGCGACGGCATCTACGTCGTCGCCGTCAAGGAGCAGACGAAGCAGCCGCAGCTGACCCGGCTGGTCTGCAACATCAAGGACGGCAAGGCCGACGGTGTCAACATCAGCGCCGGCGGCCTGAAGTTCGACAACGGCGGCCCGGTCATGTCCGACGACAACGGCAAGCTCGACCGGCAGTCGTTCATCGACAAGGGCAACTGGAAGCTGCCGTTCCGCTGGGGCAGCATCGGTCGGATCGAGCCCTCAGTGACCCGGGTGACCGTCTCCTACGGCGACAGCACCAGCGAAGCCGCCCTGGACCACGGCTGGTTCGTGGCCTCCGGCACCCTCAACGAGCAGGTCACCCTGGCTCCGCACATCAAGGGGTACGACACCACGGGCAAGGTCGTCTACGACTCGGACAACGACTCGGCGTACGCCAGGACGCTGCCGTAGGCCAGGGCCGCGACGGTACGTGACGGGGGCGCCGCACAGGGGTCGGCGCCCCCTTTCACGTCCCGGCTTACCGGCGTGCCCGCACCCACACCCGCTCATCCCACCCCCCGGGACTCCTGCGCCGCCCGCGCCTCGATCCCGCGGAAGTGCACCGCCAGGGCGCGTTGGGCGCTCTCCACGTCGTGGGCGCGCAACGCCGTCACGATGTCCCGGTGCCTGCGGGCCGTCAGCTCCGGCTCCGGGTCGTCGTGCCAGCCGCGGGCGCCCGAGACGCGGCGGAACACCGTCCAGAAGGCGCCGAGCAACTGCGGCACGAGCGCGTTGCCGAGGGGGCCGTACAGCGCCTCGTGGAATTCGCGGTCCAGTTCGGGGAAACGCCGGCCCGTGCGCCCCGCCTCCTCCATCCGGGTGACCACGGACTCCAGCCGGTCCAGCTCCGCGTCGGACAGCACGGCCGCGACCCGCCGGATGAGCCCGTCCTCCAGCACCTCCCTGACCTGGAGTATCTCGGCGAGCGCGGCGCCGTCCCCGTCGTGCCGGGCGAGCGTACGGAACGTCAGTCCGTCAACCAGTGGCGTCAACGAGGCCTGTCCCACGTACGTCCCGTAGCCATGCCTGATCTCCACGATGTCGAGGGCCTGGAGCGCCTTGAGGGCCTCACGGACGGAGTTGCGGCTGACCCCGAGGATCTCCATCAGTTCGACCTCGGTGGGCAGCGGTGCGCCCGCCCGGAGTCTGCGGTCGAGGATCAGCTGCATGACCTCGCGCTGGACCTGGCCGCTCACCCGCCGCTGGGGCCGGCGTCGCTTCCCGGACTCCTGAGACATGCGGCGCATCGTACGCTCGCCGGACATCCCACGTCCCACCTCCAGGCATATCAAAATTCAACTGCCATGAATTCACGGATCTCTTGACGTCATGGTCGGTCGAATTTCATATCGTCATTGGTCGCACCTTTGGCAGATACGCCATTCGTGTGCGATCTCTTGACCGGCCCCACCGCCCCTCTTATGGTCGCGCTGCCCCCTATGACGTAGGACGTCGTATCTCCTCACCTTTTCGGACCCCACCCCGCTGGAGGAATCGTGCGCGACGTGACCCGCGACGTAACCGCCGCTGTATCGACCGCCCCGCACCGCCGGTCGTTCCTGAAGTACACCGGCGCGCTGGGTGCCGCCGCCGCCATTTCCTCCTCCCTGTCGGCCTGTTCGTCCGGGCCTGAGTCGACGAACGACACCGGGGGCGGCGCCGGGGGCGCGAACAGCACGCTCACGGCCGTGATCGGCTACGGCAACGACGGCAGCTGGGACCCCACACAGACGGCTTCCGCCTTCTCCATGGCGGCCAACAACCACATCTACGAGGGCCTGCTCGACACCGACCCGATCTCCCGCGAGCCGTACGCCGCGCTCGCCACAGCGGTCCCCGGTGATCTCAGCAGCACCTCGTGGAAGTTCACGCTGCGGGCCGGGGCGACCTTCCACGACGGAAAGCCGGTCACCGCCGACGACGTGGTCTTCGTATTCGATCGAATCCTCGATCCGAACACGCAGACACTCGCCAAGGGGTTTTTCGCCAGTTGGCTGAAAGAAGTGAAAAAGGTCGACGCGCAGAATGTCGAGCTGGTGCTGAAGTTCCCCTTCCCCGAAGGGGTTTCCCGGCTCACCCTGGCGAAGATCATGCCGAAGCACGTCTTCTCCCTGCCGGGCGGCTGGGACGACGCGATCAAGGGAAAGGCGATCGGCTCGGGACCGTACCGGCAGACGGCGCACCACCCGAAGTCGAACACGACCTTCGAGGCGTTCGCCGCCTACAACGGGCCGCGCAAAGCCGCGTTCAAGAAGATGAACTGGATGACGATAGTGGATGCCGCGCCCCGCGTCGCCAAGATCTCGGGGTCCAGTGCCGGCGCGCAGATCGCCGACAACATCCCGTACGCCAACATCCAGCAGCTCAAGAGCGGGGGGATGGACGTCCAGGGCGGGGCGGGGATGAACAACCTGTTCCTGATGTTCAACACCAAGCACAAGCCCTTCGACGACATCCGGGTCCGCCAGGCCCTGCACTACGCCATCGACACGGAGAAGATGGTGGAGGTGGCCCTCAAGGGCCACGGCAAGCCGTCCTCGTCCTTCCTCAACGAGGCCAACCCCAGCTACCGGCGCGCGAAGACGGTCTACGACTACGACCCGGACAAGGCGAAGGCGCTCCTCAAGGCGGCCGGGGTCAGCGGGCTGAAGATCGAGATCCTGTCGGTGAACGTCAGCTGGATCGTCGACTGCCTGCCCACCATCAAGGCGTCCTGGGACGCGATCGGCGTCGAGACGACCCTCAACCCGCAGGAAACCACAGCGGTGTTCACGAAGATGGACCAGAAGCAGGACTACCAGGTGGTGTCGGCCGCCTCGAACCCCAACCAGTTCGGCCTCGACGCGGACCTGATCATGCACTACAACTACGGCCCGCAGAATCTCTGGATGGGCTACGCCCGTTGGGCCGACAGCGCCGTGGCGAAGCAGCTCTTCAAGGACATGGACCGGGCGACGCAGGAGCCGGACCCCGAGAAGAAGAAGACGATGATCCAGGACTACATCGACGTCGTCGCCGAGGAGGCCGTGCTCTATCCGGTCGTCCACAACGAGCTGATGACCGCCTGGGACCCGAAGAAGCTCACCGGCATAAGGGCACAGCCGTACCCGGGCATCAACCTCCTCCAGGCCAAGTGGGTGTGACCACCGCGGCTCTGACCACCGCCAGATACCGCTAGCTGTACGGGAGTTCGTACGTGGTCGCCATCGCCCGAATCCTGGCCCGCAGGATCGTCCTGCTCATCCCGCTGATGCTCGGCATCGTGCTGTTCGTGTTCCTCGTCATGCGGTTCTCGGACGTCGACCCGGCCTCCGCGTTCTTCCAGGGCGCCAACCCGACCCCGCAGCAACTGCACGACTTCCGCGAACAGAACGGCCTGCTCGATCCGTTCATCGTCCGCTACTTCCACTTCATCGGCGACCTGCTCCACGGTGACATGGGCATCAGCGCGCTCACCCGCGCGCCGGTGCTCGACCAGGTCACCACGGCTCTGCCGCTGACCCTCCAACTGACCTTCCTGGGCCTGGCCATCGCGGTGGTCCTGTCCCTGCTGGGCGGCGTCACGGCCGCCATCTACCGGGACCGTCTCCCCGACCAGATCATCCGGGTCGTGTCGCTCACGGGAGTCGCGGCCCCGGGCTTCTGGCTGGCGCTGCTGATGATCCAGTACCTGGCCGTCGACCTGGGCTGGTTCCCGACCGGCGGCTACATCAACCCGGCCGACTCCTTCACCGGCTGGCTGAAGACGATGACACTCCCGGCCTTCGCCCTCTCCCTCCCGGTCGCCGCGCAGCTCACGCGCATCGTCCGTACGGCGGTGGTCGAGGAGTTGGACAAGGACTACGTCCGTACGGCGATCGGCAGCGGCCTGCCGCCGAGAGTGGTGGTGGGCCGCAACGTGCTGCGCAACGCGCTCATCAACCCGCTCACGGTCCTTGGCCTGCGCGTCGGTTACCTGCTCGGCGGCGCGGTCGTCATCGAGACGATCTTCTCGCTGCCCGGCATGGGCAAGCTGATGATCGACGCCGTGAAGAACGGCGACCCGGCGGTCGTCCAGGGAGTGGTCCTGACGACGGCGACCGGCTTCGTGGTCGTGAACCTGGTCATCGACATCCTCTATCTCCTGGTCAACCCACGCTTGAGGGACGCGGCCTGATGTTCAAGCTGTTCACGCGAACGAAGGGTGCGGCCTGATGTTCATGATGTTCGAACGGGGGCGCCTGGCCGCCCTCCTCTCCCGCCCGGGCATCCGCCTGCGCGGGTGGCGCCGGCTCCCCGTCATCTCCCGGGTCGCGGTCTGCTTCCTGGCGGTGGTGGTGTTCGTGGCCGTCTTCGCCCCTCTCGTGTCCCCCGACGACCCCCTGGACCAACAGCCCCTGACCGGCGGCACGGGAGCCCCCTCCGCCGAGCACTGGATGGGCCAGGACAGCCTGGGCCGCGACATCATGAGCCGGCTGATCCACGGCGCCCGCTGGTCCCTCGCCATCGGCCTCGGCGCCACCGCGCTCGCCCTGACGGTGGGCGCGCTGATCGGCGCCGTCGCGGCGACCTCGCGCAAGGCGGTCGACGAGACGCTGATGCGCTGCCTGGACGTGGTGATGGCGTTCCCGGGCATCGCGCTGGCCGCCGTGCTCGTCGCGGTCTTCGGCGGCGGCATCACGGTCCTGATCTGCGCGATCGCCTTCCTGTTCACCCCGCCGGTGGCACGGGTGGTGCGGGCGAACGTCCTGGACCAGTACGGCGAGGACTACGTGACGGCGGAACGAGTGATCGGCGCCCGCACGCCGCACATTGTCCTGAAGCACGTGGCGATCAACTGCGCGGCACCCGTGCTGGTGTTCTGCACGGTCCAGGTGGCCGAGGCGATCGTCTTCGAGGCGTCGCTGTCGTTCATCGGCGCGGGCGTACGTCCGCCGGACCCGTCCTGGGGAAGCGTCATCGCGGACGGCAAGAACATGGTCCTGACCGGCGGTTGGTGGGCGACGGTGTTCCCCGGCCTGCTGATGCTGATCACCGTGCTGTCGCTGAACGTCCTCTCGGAGGGCGTCTCGGACGCCTGGGCGGCCCCGGCGGCCCGGGACGTGAAGGTGCGGGAGCAGGAGGACCCCCTGGAGGCCCCCGAGCCGGGAACGGGCAAGGTCCTGGCCCTCCCGGGCCTGACGGAGGCGGCGGCACGCCTGCGCGCGAGGGCACGCCCGGTCCCCACGGGCCAACCGGTGCTGGCGGTCGAGAACCTGACGATCGGTTTCGCCGCGCGCCACTCGGGCGTGGACATCGTCGACGGCATCAGCTTCGAGGTGCACCCGGGCGAAGTCCTGGGCCTGGTGGGCGAGTCGGGCTGCGGCAAGTCGCTGACGGCACTGACGGTGATGGGCCTGGAGCCGAAGGGTGCCCGGGTCACCGGCCAGGTCCGCTTCAACCAGCGGAACCTGCTCACGGAGCCGATGCGCGTGCGCCGCAAGCTGCTGGGCCACGAGATGGCGATGATCTACCAGGACGCCCTGTCGTCCCTGAACCCGGCGATGACGATCCGCTCGCAGCTCAAGCAGGTCGTACGCCGAGGAGGCCACCGCACCCCCGAGGAACTGCTGGGCCTGGTCGGCCTCGACCCCGACCGCACCCTCCGCAGCTATCCGCACGAGCTGTCGGGCGGCCAGCGCCAACGGGTCCTGATCGCGATGGCCCTGTCCCGGGACCCGAAACTGATCGTCGCGGACGAGCCGACGACCGCGCTGGACGTCACGGTCCAGGCCCAGATCATCGAACTGCTCCTGCGCCTGCGCGCGGAACTGGACTTCGCCCTGATCCTGGTCTCGCACGACCTGGCCCTGGTGGCGGACGTGACGGACCGGGTGGTCGTGATGTACGGCGGCCAGATCGTCGAGACGGGAGTCACGGCGGACCTGGTGGGGTCCCCGTCCCACCACTACACCCGGGGCCTGCTGGGCAGCGTGCTGTCCCTGGAGTCGGCGGCGGTCCGCATGACCCAGATCAAGGGGACGGTCCCCTCCCCCGCCGACTTCCCCAAGGGCTGCCGCTTCGCGGACCGTTGCCCGATGTCGACGGAGGTGTGCCGTACGACGGCCCCCGATCTCCTGGGCGTAGCGACCCACTTGGCGGCCTGCCACCATCCGGCGATCGACCTGACGACGCCGGAGCCGACGGGAAGCGAGAGCGTGAAGTGAGCACCAGTACGGCTACGGCCACGGCCACTCCTGTGTCGACCCCGCTGGTGGAACTGTCGGACACGCACGTGGTCCACAAGGCCCGCAGCGGCGGCCTGTTCACCCGCGACCGCGTGTACGCCCTGACAGGCGCCGACTTCACGGTCGCGCCCGGCGAAACGGTGGGCGTGGTGGGCGAGTCGGGCTGCGGCAAGTCGACGCTGGCGAAGGTGCTGGTGGGCGTACAGCCACCGACGTCGGGACACGTGTCGTTCCGCGGCGACGACCTGTGGACGATGAAGGCGGCGGACCGCCGGTCGGCCATCGGCACGGGCACCGGCATGATCTTCCAGGACCCGTCGACGGCCCTGAACCGCCGCCTCACGGTCCGCCAGATCCTCCGCGACCCGCTGGACGTGCACAGACGGGGCACGACGAAGGAACGGGAGGAGAGGGTAAGGGAGTTGATGGGCCTGGTGGGCCTGCCTCGGGCCCTGGCGGACGGCCTCCCGGGCCAGTTGTCGGGCGGCCAACGCCAACGGGTCGCCATCGCGAGGGCGTTGGCGCTGGACCCGGACCTGGTGGTGGCGGACGAGCCGACGAGCGCGCTGGACGTGTCGGTCCGCGCCCAGATCCTGAACCTCCTCCTGGACCTGAAGGAGCGGCTGGGCCTGGCCCTGGTCTTCGTCTCGCACGACATCCAGACGGTACGGCGGATGAGCGACCGGGTGATCACGATGTACCTGGGCCGGATCGTGGAGGAGTCCCCCGCGGACGAGGTGACGGACGGAGCCCGCCACCCCTACACACGGGCACTGTTCTCGGCGACGCCGGGCCTGCTGGACCCGATCGACCCGATCCCGCTGGTCGGCCCGGTCCCCTCAGCAACCCATCCTCCGTCCGGCTGCCCGTTCCGCACGCGCTGCTGGAAGGCGACGGAGGTGTGCGCGGAACGGATGCCGGAGTTCACGGCCGCGTCAATCCCGGGACACCGGTTCCGATGCCACCACCCTGTGGAGGAGGGCCGGACGACGCGTGACCTGGTCGCCCAGGCGGTCGCCGCCGTGCCCGACGTGCAGAAGAGCCCTGTAGCCGACGTCCCCGACCCCACCTCCGTACCGCCGCACGGCCCGAAAGACCCCAGGGAGCCCTGATGACCTTCCCCACCCCGCTGACCGGTGTCGTCCCTCCCGTCTGCACTCCGCTGACACCGGACCGCGAGGTGGACGTACGCTCGCTCGTCAGGCTGGTCGACCACCTGGTGGAGGCGGGCGTGGACGGCCTGTTCGTGCTCGGGTCGTCGTCGGAGGCGGCGTATCTGACGGACGATCAGCGCCGGCTGGTGGTGGAGACGGTGGTCGGCCATGTCGCCGGCGCGCTGCCGGTCCTGGCGGGCGCGATCGACATGACGACCCCCCGGGTACTGGACCACGTACGGTCGGTCTCGGCGGCGGGCGCGGACGCGGTCGTGGTCACGGCCCCCTTCTACACCCGCACCCACCCCTCGGAGATCGCCCGCCACTTCCGCCTCGTGGCAGCGGGCAGCCCGGTCCCTGTCGTCGCGTACGACCTCCCGGCCTCCGTGCACAGCAAGCTGCCCGCGGGCCTGGTCCTGGAACTGGCGGCGGACGGTGTCCTGGCGGGCCTGAAGGATTCGAGCGGCGACCTGGCATCGTTCCGCGCGGTGGTGACGGGGGCGCGGGAACACCCCGGGATCGGCGGGTTCAGCGTCCTCACCGGGAGCGAGCTGCTCGTCGACTCGGCACTGGCGCTGGGGGCGGACGGGGCGGTACCGGGGCTCGCGAACGTCGACCCGGACGGCTACGTACGCCTGAACCGGTTCTGCCGGGCGGGCGACTGGGGACGGGCGCGAGCAGAGCAGGAACGGCTGTGTGTGCTGTTCGGGATGGTGGCGGCGGGAGATCCCGTGCGAATGGGGGGCAGCTCGGCGGGGCTGGGGGCGTTCAAGGCGGCGCTCTATCTGCGGGGCGTGATCGACTGCCCGGTCACCGCCGATCCGCAGATCCCGTTGTCGGAGGACGAGGTGGAGCGGGTGGGGAAGTTCTTGGCGGGGGCGGGGTTGTTGTGACGGGGTGCGGAGGGGCGAAGCCGTCTCGCCCGTTCACCTTTCCCGTTGGACGGTGGCGGGTGAGCTTACTTGCCACCCCGCCGTGGTGCGCCCCAGGCCGTCCGGGACGACGAGTTCGATCTACTCAGAGATAGGCCCTGACGCGTATGCAGGGGTGGGGTGACGAAAGTCACCCCACCCCAAACGAACGCAAAGCAGTCGACAAGTCCCCAAAAGGAAAATAAGCCTCATATTTACCGCACATAAACACGCTTACACCGGCACTTATCTCGATGTCGAGGTAAGTGCTAATCGAATTGACCAGAACGGGAAGACCTCGAACTTGAAAGGGCCCGTTCCCGGAGACGACTTTCCGGAAACGGGCCCTCGACTGGTTTATTGATTATTGAACTTCCGCAGCTCCTGTGACGGTCTGCGAGGGCGTCCTGACCCTTCCGAAAACGGCGAGCCGCCGCTCGTCCGGGAACCTGTACTGACGGTAGCCGGTCGAAACGAGGCCGTTCGCCCGCAGGACCTTGAGCGCGTTCTCGATCGTGGCCCTGCTGACCGAGAGCGCGGCGGCCAGGTCGGTCTGGGAAGGGCCATCCACCATCCGTCCGTACTCCGAGCACGGGACGGCACACCTGTCGAGCAGGTACACGAAGAGGCCGGCGAGCCTGCTCTCCGGTGAGAGCGCGTGACGGTTGTAGACCCGCTCACCGGTGACCAGTTGCTCGGCGAGCACCCTCCCGAGTGCGGTGGCCAGCGAGCCGTTGCCCTCAGCGAGGGCTCGCATCCGTGAGAGCGGAAGCGCCAGGGTAAGGGTGTTGTTGAGGCAGCGCGTGGTGGGCGCCAGGAGGTCCTCGTCGAAGACTTCGGCAACCCCGAGGACGGCCCCGGTGCCATGGATGCGCACCGTCGTGTTCTCGCCGAACGTCGACTCCTCGTACACACAGCCGGAGAGCACTATGTGCACCGCCATGCCGTTCGAGCCGCGCAGTTGCGCGCCACGGATGTTGGAGCGGGTCGACATCAGGGTGACGAAGTCGTGCCTCATGCTGGGGCCGAGAGCTGCGAGGAAGGGATTCAGGTTGATCAGGGCGCTCACCGCGCGGGAGCCGGAGAGTCCATGGCCGACGAGTCCGGTCCCCTCGTCGAAGGTGTAGATGGAGTTGCCGAGCACCATCGACTGCATCCCGCCTTCCATGTGGTTGGCACGGGGACGCGATGGCGTGAGCCGGCTATAGGTCTCGCCCAGACGAGGAGGCATCAGATGCCGCCCGCAGGAGAAGAAGCGGGCGACGGGAGCGGGGAGTTGAGCGGTTCCGCGATCGACCCGGCAGCCTCCGTCCGCGTAGGGGCAACCGTGACCGTCGTGGTGGGCGTCGGCGAGGGCGCGGTGACGGGGTCGGACATCGGGGCGATGATGCGCGGGATGACGCCGAACAGGATCGCCACCGCGCCCAGGACGGCGGCGATGCGCGCCGGGGCGGAGGAGAGGTACTTCACGATGAGAACGACGGTCACGCCAAAAATGGCAACGATCATGACCGTGGCGGTAGGGGAGTCCATACCCAGCCTTCTGACTTTGCGTTCTGTTATTTGGCCGGTCCAGCGATGTAAAGCGGGAGTAAGAGAGTGCCGAAGACCGACTGGTGTGATCGATCAAGTGGACTGGTGGGGTCAACAAAAGACGGCACCGCTCTTGATCGAGCAGGATATAGCACCGCTCGGGCATCACGGAAATGTCACCCTTGAGGTAAGGGCACACAGGAGCTGCGCGGGAGCGGAATCGCCGGCGTCTCATTCCCTAAACTTTTGGCCTTACCGGCGGGTAGGAATCAACACTCCCGAACTTTATGGAATGGATCTACAGGCTGCACCGTTACATTCACTGAAGCTGACGTTGCGCCTTGGTCGGTCCAGCGACGGCTTGTCGGTGCTTCCCCTGGGGTGGTGCCCAGGGGAAGCACCGGCCCAAAAAGCGCCTCTGAACTGCGAGGACGCATAAGAGGACGAAGATCCTCCACCTCTGAGGGGCGGCACCTCGGGTGCCGCCACAGCTCGTTTGAGGGCCTCCTGTATCGCGGCCGGAACCGCTCGACCAGCAGAGGCGCGCCAGGTTACAGGCTGGGGCTGACATTCCAGGTTGGGTGAGCGAGGCCACACGCTTCGGGGCGAACCAGATGGAGCCGGACGGGCACTCCCCGTAATCGACCTGGGCCCTCCGCCATCGTCGAGCCGGAGGTTCGTCGACTCCACCCGGCTGGCGCGGGCGTCACGTACGTACTGCCGGAGTGCGTCCATCAGGTCCACAGCCAGTCGACACGTTGGGTGGTCCCGGCCGGAAGCGCCGGCTGATGCCGGGGGCGTCTCTCGGGCCCACCCGCTTCTCAGCCCACCCCACCCACCAACACCCGCCGGAACTCGATCGACTCGTACGTCCCCTCGGCCCCCGTCTCGTAGAGCACGCCCACCATCCGTCGGTCCACCCGTACCAGGTCGGAGTAGGCCGCCCTCCGGTCCGACAGTGTCAGCGCCTTCGTGAACGTCTCTCCTCCGTCCTCGCTCCGCCAGATGGCCATCGACCGGCGGGCCGTGGGGTCGGAAGGGCCCGAGAACAGCAACGCGTGCGAGCCGCCCTGCAGTTGGAGCACGCTGCCCTGGACGATCGGGACGTCGTTCAGAGTGGGCTGGACGGTGTACGGGCGGTCCAGGGACTCCCCGCCGTCGCTCGAATAGGTGTCCAACCGGTTCCCCGGCATCAGGCCGTTCTGGTCCCTGGACGAGAAGTACAGCCTGCCGTCGGGGAGTTGGGCGGCGCTCGTCTCGTTGGCGTTCTCGATGCCGTCGTACGAGTCGTCGACGAAGCCCAGGTGCCAGGTGCGGCCGGCGTCGTCGCTGTAGATCGCGTGGCCGCCGTAGTACCTGGACTCCTGGCCGGTGTCCGGGGAGCCCGCGGGAGGGGCCGCCGAGTGGTTGGACGGGATCACGATCCGGCCCGTGTGCGGGCCCTGCGACAGGTACACCGCGTGGCCCGGACCCGTCGCGTACCAACGCCAGTTCGGGAGCTTCACCTGGGCCGTGATGTCGCGCGGCGGGGTGAAGCGGCGGCCGTCGTTCGTACCGGTGCTGGTCTGGACGAAGACGCGGCGGCTCTGCTGGGGTGTCGCCTCGCCCCGCATGATCTGGGCCTCGGTCACGGCGCCGGAGTTGTACGACGTCACCAGCACGATGTCGCCCGTCTTCCCGTCCACCACCGGCGCCGGATTGCCCCGTGTGTCACCGCGCCCGGCCGCGACCACCGACAGCGGGCCCCAGGTGCAGCCGCCGTCCATGGAGCGGCGCAGGACCACGTCGATGTTGCCGCTGTCTCCCGCGCTGTTGTGTCTTCCCTCGGCGAAGGCCAGGAGGGTGCCCTTGCGGGTCGTGACGGTCGCGGGGATGCGGTAGGTGTCGTAGCCGCCCTTGCCCGCGATGTACGGGACGGACGAGGTGCAGTACGAGCGGGTGACCGCCTGGGCCTTCGCCGCGGTGAGGCCGGTGCCGATGCCGGTGCCGGTGATCAGGGCAGCGCCGGTGGTCGCGGCGAGCAGGGTACGGCTCAGGGGCGTCATCGCTCTCCCTTGCGGAGTGGAGGAGTGGAGGAGTGGAGTCGGGAAGTGGGGGGGGCGGAGCGCCGGTACGGCGGCGGCCGGGGAGGGTGGCAGTAAGCGGCAGGAGGTGTCAGGAAATGGCAGGAGGCGACAGTAACTCCACTGATGGGTCGTCACCGCACTGGGCGCGTACGGAACATACGTACCCGCACCCCCACCCCTCCGCTTTGCGCCACTCGCCCTCCGCCCTGGACTCACCCTCCGCTTTGCGCCACTCGCCCTCGGCCCCGGACTCACCCTCCCCTTTGCGCCACTCGCCCTCCGCCCTCATCCCGCCCTCGGTGTCACCAACCCCGACTCGTACGCCACGATCACCAGTTGCGCCCGGTCCCGCGCGCCCAGCTTCCCCATGATGCGGCTGACGTGGGTCTTCGCGGTCAGCGGGCTCAGGCCCAGGGTCTCCGCGATCTCCGTGTTGTTGAGGCCCCGCGCGACCAGCCTCAGTACCCCGCGTTCCCGTTCCGACAGGCATTCGGGGCCGGCCGTCGTCGTCGGCGCCTCGGCGTTGCGCAGCAGGCGGGCTATCAGGCGGGCCGTGGGTCCCGGTGAGAGGAGGGCCTCGCCTGCCGCCACCGTGCGGATCGCGTCCAGGAGTTCCGCGGGCCTCGTGTCCTTGACCAGGAAGCCCGACGCGCCCGCGCGCAGCGCCTCCACCACGTGCTCGTCCGTGTCGTACGTCGTCAGGACAAGCACCTTCACGCCCGCCAGGTCCTCGTCGGCGGCGATCAGCCGGGTCGCCTCGATGCCGTCGAGGTCGGGCATGCGGAGGTCCATGACGACCAGGTCGGCGCGGGTGCTGCGGGCCAGTTCGACGGCCTGTCGGCCCGTACCCGCCTGCCCCACCACCTCCATGCCCGGGGCAGACTCGACGAGCATGGCGAACGCCGCCCGTACGAGCGTCTGGTCGTCGGCCAGCAGTACGCGAATGGTGGTCATCCGGCCTCCTCCGCTTTCCGGTTCACCGGCAGCGGAAGTACCGCGCTCACCGTGAATCCCCCGTTGTCCTTCGGTCCGGCGTCCAGTGTGCCGCCCACGCTGCGCGCCCGTTCCCGCATCCCCACCAGCCCGAATCCGAGCGCCTCGGGCGCATCCGCCCCGCCCCCGACCCCGTCGTCCGTCACCTCGACGCGCAGCGCGCCCTCACCCCCGTACAGCAGCACCCGTACCGTCAGATCGTCCCGTCCTCCGTGCCGTACGGCGTTCGTGAGTGCCTCCTGGACGATCCGGTAGGCCGCCGCGCCCACAGCGGGGGGTACGGCGTCGGACCGTACCCGTACCGCCAACTCGACCTCGGCGCCCGCCGCCCGCGCCGTCTCCGCGAGGTCGGGCAGGCCGGCGAGGCCGGGGAGCGGGCCCCGGCCCTCGCCGCCGCCCTGGCCCTCCCTGAGCACCTCCAGCGTCGTACGGAGTTCACCGCGTGCCGTCCGGCAGGTCTCGGCGATGTCGTCCAGGGCCCTGGCCACGGCCGCGCGGTCCAGGCGGTCCGGGTCGGCGGCCAGGACGTGTGCGGCCACCGCGGTCTGGACGCCGACGAGGGTGATGGTGTGGGCCAGCAGGTCGTGCAGGTCACGGGCCACGCGCAGGCGTTCCTCGGCGACGCGGCGGCGGGCCTCCTCCTCGCGGGTGCGTTCGGCCCGTTCGGCACGCTCGACGATGGCCGACACGTACTGGCGGTAGAAGCGGACGTCGATGCCGAAGAAGAGCACCGCGGCGATCCAGCCGGAGATCCGCAGCAGCTCGACGGCCTGGTGCATGCTCACGGTGAGCATCACGCTCAGGGCGATGCCGAGAACCACGGCTCCGGTCACGATCGTGCGCAGGGGGCGGCCGGTGACGGCGACCGTGTACAGCGCGATGTACGCGGCCGGGGTCGGCGCGGTGTGGTTGTAGTCGAGCGCGTGGTACGGCACGACGAGCGCCACCACGGCCACGAGCACCAGCATCGGACGGCGCCGCCGCCACACGATCGGCACGTACGCGCCGAGCAGCAGCGCCCAGCCGAGCACGTCCGGACGGCCGCCCTGGTCGAGTACGTCCGGCCGGGTGCTTCCCCCGTCGGTGAGCAGGGCGAGGGCCGTGGCGATCACGGCGCCGGCCGACGCCAGCAGCGCGTCGTTGCGGAGCGCGTGCGGGGCGCTGCGGGGGTCGCGGGTGATCGCCGCCATGATCCGCTCGCCCCGTCCAACAGGGGCCGCTCTTCCGGTGGTTGGCTGCACAGGGTCATCCTCCGTCAGCGGGCGCCCCGCCGTCAGGGAGGGGCGCCCGCTCGCTCGTACGACGGATGTCATACGGGTTCCGGCTGCCGTTCCCGTCGTACGGCGTCCGGGTCGGGCCTGCGGGACAGCTCGCCCGGCCACCACACCCTGCGGCCCAGCGCCACGCTCGCGCTCGTCACCAGGTACGTCCGGACGAGGAAGGTGTCCAGGAGCACGCCGACCGCGATCACGGAGCCCAGTTCGACGAGTTGTACGAGGCCCATGTTGGTCAGCACCGCGAAGGTCGCGGCGAGGACCAGCCCGGCGGAGGCGATGACCCCGCCCGTCGTCCGCAGCGCCGTGAGAGCCGCCGCCACAGGTTCCGCGCCGCGCAGCGCCTCCTCGCGCATCCGGTGCATGAGGAAGATGCCGTAGTCGACGCCCAGGGCGACCAGGAACACGAAGGACAGCAGTCCGAGCCCGGGGTCGGTGCCCTCGAAACCGAGCAGCGGGCCGAACACCAGTCCGCCGATGCCGAGCGAGGCGCCCCACACGGCGACGACGGCGACCACCAGCATCAGCGGCGCGACGAGCGAGCGCAGCAGCGCGATCAGAATCAGCAGCACGGAGACGAGCACGATCGGTACGACGACCCACACGTCCCGCGCGTTGGTGTCGACGAGGTCGATCTGCTGGGCGCTCGGTCCGCCGACGTACGAGCCCTTCAGGTCCTCCCGCAGTCGCTCGATGGTCGCGGTCTCGGCGGCCGACTGGGGCGCGTCCTTCGCGAAGACGGTGATCTCGGTCCAGCCGTCCCCCGTACGTCCCTTCTGCGCGTCGCTGATTCCGTCGGCGCCCCGGATCGTCGCGAGCGCCGCCTCCGCCTGTCCGGCCGGGGTGATGACGCTGATGGGCTGGGTGCCCCGGTCGGGGTAGGCCCCCGCCAGGGTCCGCATCGCGGCTACGGCCTCCGGCCTGTCGACGAAGGCGTCCTCCTGCTTGACCGGTCCGGCCAGGTTCAGCACGCCCAGGGCGAGCGCGCCGAGCAGGACGGCGCCGCTCGCGAGGACCACCAGGGGCCGGCGTCCGGCGGAGCTGCCCATCGCGGCGAACAGTGACCGCCGGCGCACCTTGGGTGTACTGCCGTACGTGGGGACGAGCGGCCAGAACACGCGGCGGCCCAGCAGCACCAGGACCGCGGGGAGCAGGGTCAGCATGGCGACGAGGGCGCACAGCACGCCCACCGCGCCGAGCGGGCCCATGCTGCGGCTGGAGTTGAGGTCGGCGGCCAGCAGGCACAGCACCCCGGCGGCGACCGTGCCGGAGGAGGCGAGGACGGCGGGTCCGCAGCCGCGCAGGGCGGCGGCCATGGCGTCGTACGGCCGCTCCACGCGCCGCAGTTCCTCGCGGTAGCGGGAGACGAGGAGGAGGGCGTAGTCCGTGCCGGCGCCGAAGACGAGGATCGTCATGATGCCCGAGCTCTGGCCCGAGACCGTGGTGCCGAAGGCCTGGTTGAGGCCGTAGGCGACGCTCATCGACAGGAAGTCGGCGATGCCCGCGACGACGAGCGGGACCAGCCACAGCACCGGGCTGCGGTAGATGAGGATCAGCAGGACGGCGACCACGGCGACGGTGGTGTAGAGCAGCGGTCCGCCGAGCGAGTTGTAGACCTCGGCGGCGTCGGTGGCCAGCGCCCCCGGGCCGCCGACCTCGACGCGCAGCCCGCCCTCGCTGTGGGCGACTTGGCGCACGTCGTGGACGAGGGCGTCCCGCTTCTTCTCGTCGGTGCCGGGCTCGTTGCTGCTCACCGGGTACATGAGGGTGGTGCCGTCGGCGGACGGTACGCCCTGCGGGGCGGCCGTCAGGACGTGCTCGCCGGCGATCCGGTCGACCTGTCCTGCGGCCGTCGCCCTGTCGGCGGCGGTGAGTCCGCCGTCGCGGTGGTAGACGAGGACCAGCTGTGTGGTCTCACCGCCGGGCAACTGGTCCTGGACCCTTGCGACTTGGGTCGAGTCGGCGTTCGCGGGCAGATAGTCGGTGATCCGGTCGTGCTGCACCTCGGAGAGCTTCGCCGCGAACGGCCCCAGGATCGCGAGCACCCCGACCCACAGCCCGAGCACGAGCAGCGGCACGGTCCGCCCGCGCCGTGCGCCCTTCAGTGTCCTTGCGGCCCCCACGGATCCTTCGGCCCCCATGTCGAGGCCCTCCCCTCGTCCGGACTTCTGGATGGATGACGCTCACCAGAATTCCGCCGCACGGGGGCGGATTCGTCGCGCGGGAGGGCGAGTTCGGGGGTACTGCCGGGGGTGGCCCGGGGGCCGTACTACTCCCCCGGGAGTAATCGCGGGCCGGTGACCGGCCGCGGAGGGCCTATGAGTGCGTCCGCGCCGCCGCCAGCAGTCGGGTCACGTCGTCCCCGCAGATGGTCAGCGCCGCGCCGACCGTCGCGAGGACGTCGCGTTCCGCGGGGGTGTACGGGCCGTCGGCCAGGGCGATGCGGGCGGCCTGGAGGAGAATCGATTCGCGGCCGGGGGCGGCGAGGTGGGGGGCCAGGGGGTCGAGGGCCTCGTGGAGCTCTATGGCGAGCCCGGGGCCGCACGGAGGGCCGAAGAGGCGGCCCGTGTCGGCGGCCAGGGCGTCCACCAGGGCCGCGAGCTGGTCCTCCGTGCAGTCTTCGAAGCCGGCCGCGCGGACACCCGTCACCGCCGTCTCCAGGCTGAGGCGGGCCTGGGTGCCGCCGGCGGCGAGGACCGCGAGGGCGACCGTGTGGACCGCGTCGCGGAGCATCGCGGAGAAGCGGGTCGTGGTGGGGTGGTCGAGGACGTCCGTGCCGAAGTGGCTCTGGCAGGCCGCGCATTCGACGACGGGGCCGGTCTCGCCGCGCGGCAGAATCGGTACACCGAGAAAGGTGAAGCGGCGACGGCCCGTCAGGCGCTGGTAGTTGCGGTCTCCGCCGCAACCGGGGCAGAAGAACTCGCCATCACCGACACCGGCCCAGACCGTACGGGAGCCCAGGACGCGTGCTGTCCGGCCTCCGCGCACGACCCGGCCGCCCCGGCCGTCTCGTCGCTGTCCTGGGAGCACGTCGCACCTCCGGTAACTACCCCCAACTGCCTGCAGGGCGCGGGAGGTACCCCCACCGGCAACACCGCCGCGCTGGCGTGATGTTAGCCACATTGTTGATGTGTAGTCAGTACCCAGGACCGGACCTGCCCATGACCGCTCCTTGGTTTGGCCGGTAAACGACGGCCGCCCCGCCCGCCACAGAGGGCGGACGGGGCGTGAAACCAACCGGTCGGGTGAAGTCAGCGACCCGCGCGGTTGACGGCCGAGACGACCGCCTTCAGCGAGGCGCGGGTCGTGTTGGCGTCGATGCCGATGCCCCACAGGACCTTGTCGCCGATGGCGACCTCGATGTAGGAGGCGGCCTGCGCGGAGGCACCCTCGCTCATCGTGTGCTCGGTGTAGTCCAGGAGACGGGCGTCGATGCCCAGACCCTGCAGGGCGTGGAAGAACGCGGAGATCGGGCCGTTGCCCGTGCCGACCAGGGTGGTCTCGACGCCGTCGACCTCGGCCTCGACCGTGAGGGTGTCCACGCCGTCCTTGTCGGTGGTCGACTGGCCGGTCTTGACCTGGATCCGGCCCCAGGGGTTCTCGGGGTTCGGCAGGTACTCGTCCCGGAAGATCGTCCAGATGTCCTTGGGCGTGACCTCGCCGCCCTCGGCGTCCGTCTTCGCCTGGATCAGCTTGGAGAACTCGATCTGCATCCGGCGCGGCAGGTCCAGCTTGTGGTCGTTCTTCAGGACGTACGCGATACCGCCCTTGCCCGACTGCGAGTTGACCCGGATGACGGCCTCGTAGGACCGGCCGACGTCCTTCGGGTCGATCGGCAGGTACGGGACCGCCCACTCGATGTCGTCGACGGTGACGCCCTTCGCGGCGGCGTCGGCCTCCATGGCGTCGAAGCCCTTCTTGATGGCGTCCTGGTGGGAGCCGGAGAAGGACGTGTAGACCAGGTCGCCCACGTACGGGTGGCGCGGGTGGACCTCCATCTGGTTGCAGTACTCCCACGTACGACGGATCTCGTCGATGTCGGAGAAGTCGATCTGCGGGTCGACGCCCTGCGAGAACAGGTTCATGCCCAGGGTGACCAGGTCGACGTTGCCGGTGCGCTCGCCCTGGCCGAACAGACAGCCCTCGACGCGGTCGGCGCCGGCCATCAGGGCCAGTTCGGCGGCGGCGACGGCCGTACCGCGGTCGTTGTGGGGGTGGATGGAGAGGACGACGTGCTCGCGGCGGGTCAGGTTGCGGCCCATCCACTCGAAGCGGTCCGCGTGTGTCGACGGGGTCGAACGCTCCACCGTGGCGGGCAGGTTGAGGATGATCTCGCGGCCCGGGCCGGGCTGCCAGACGTCCATGACCGCCTCGCAGACCTCCAGCGCGAAGTCCAGCTCGGTGTCGGTGAAGATCTCGGGGCTGTACTGGTAGCCGAACTCCGTCTCCGGGCCCAGCAGCTTCTCGGCGTACTCCATGACCAGGCGCGTGCCGTCGACGGCGATCTGCTTGATCTGGTCCTTGGAGCCGCGGAAGACCACCCGGCGGAAGACGGGGGCGGTGGCGTTGTACAGGTGGACCGTGGCGCGCTTGGCGCCCTTCAGGGACTCGACGGTCCGCTCGATCAGGTCCTCGCGGGCCTGGGTCAGTACGGAGATGGTGACGTCGTCCGGGATCGCGCCCGGCTCCTCGACGATCGACCGTACGAAGTCGAAGTCCGTCTGTCCGGAGGCCGGGAAACCGACCTCGATCTCCTTGTAGCCCATCTTCACCAGCAGGTCGAACATCGCGCGCTTGCGGGCCGGTGACATGGGGTCGATCAGGGACTGGTTGCCGTCGCGCAGGTCGGTGGAGAGCCAGCGGGGGGCGACGGTGATCCGGTTTCCGGGCCAGGTGCGGTCGGGGATGTCGACCTGCTCGTACCGGCCGTACTTGTGGATCGGCATGGAGGTGGGCTGCTGGCGATTGGCGCTGTGGGCCATGATGCGTGGGCTCCTCGTGGTGTCCTGAAGGACGGCCGACGGCGCAACGCCAGACTCCGCGGGGAGGGGGTCGGCCTCTACTTACAGGCCCTCGCCGCGGCAGCTAAGGAGGAGCAGCCCGATATGCATGATGCTCCGCACTGTAGCCGAGCCGCGCCGGACGCGCGGGCCTGTATCACTATGCGGGACCCCCAGTATGCGGGAGCACGAGAGCAAAAGGTGTAAAAGGTGCGCCATCCCACTCGGCCGCGACCCGATGCCACTCACTGTCACTCGATGCATACCACTCTGTCACCGAACGATGGGCTCCTTGTCCGGTTATTTCACCAATCATGGTTGCGGGTGGTGACAGCCGCGTGACTCGGTGCAAGGGTGCCGGGCATGACGACATACGGGGGCTCTGAGCCCGTCTTCTGCACGATCGTCCCACCGCACATCCTCAACACGCTCGCCCGTCACGAGGACCCGGCCGTCTCCGGCCCCGCACAGCACACGCTGGTGCTCGACGCCCAGAAACGGGCCGAGCGCCGCGTCACCGCCGAGTTCGGCCTCGCCCTCGCCCCGGCCGCGAAGGCGCCCTCCGACCAGCCGCTGCGCACGATCTACGACGCGGAGCACCGCACCACGCTGCCCGGCACAAAGGTGCGCGCCGAGGGCTCCGAGCCCGGTCAGGACGCCACCGTCAACCGCGCCTACGCCGGCCTCGGCGCCACCTTCGACCTCTACCTCAAGGCCTACCAGCGCCACTCGATCGACGGCGCAGGCCTGCCCCTCGACGCGACCGTCCACTACGACGAGGGCTACAACAACGCCTTCTGGGACGGCAATCAGATGGTGTTCGGCGACGGCGACGGCGAGATCTTCGTCGACTTCACCAGCTCCATCGACGTCATCGGCCACGAACTGACCCACGGCGTCACCCAGCACACCGCGAACCTCACGTACTACGGACAGCCCGGCGCGCTCAACGAGTCGATGTCGGACGTCTTCGGCTCGCTCATCAAGCAGTACTCACTCGGCCAGACCGCCGCCGAGGCCGACTGGCTCATCGGCGCGGGCCTGCTCGCCCCGAGCGTCACCGGCACGGCCCTGCGCTCCATGAAGGAACCGGGCAGCGCGTACGACGACGACGTGCTCGGCAAGGACCCGCAGCCCGCGACCATGGACGGCTATGTCCGCACCGGCCGCGACAACGGCGGCGTCCACATCAACAGCGGCATCCCCAACCACGCCTTCTACCTCGTCGCCACCGCACTCGGCGGCAACGCGTGGGAGCGGGCCGGGCAGATCTGGTACGACGTGCTGACCGGCGGCGAGCTGAAGGAGGACGCGTTCTTCGACGACTTCGCCCAGCTGACCGTCGCCACCGCGACCGCGCGCTACGGGGACGGCGAGGAACTCCAGTCCGTACTGAAGGCGTGGGAGCGGGTCGGAGTGCCCATCACACCCCGGGCCCGCCTGTAGCCGACCGGCCGCACGCCTGCCTCACCGGTCACTCGTACTGGAACTGTTCTCGTACTAGACAGGGACCCATGCTTATTCAGGTGAGACGTACGGGCGGATTCGCGGGCATCGAGCGGTGCGCCGAGGTGGACACCTCGGGACGGCCCGACGCCCCGGCGTGGCACGCCCTCGCCGATCAGGCGGTCGCGGCCGGCGGGGGCACCCCGCCGACCGGGGTACCGGACGGCTTCAGCTACGAGATCACGGTGGACGGGAAGACGGTGTACTGCGCCGATCCCCGGCTGACCGACGAGCAACGGAAGCTGATCTCAAGGGTGTTGAAAGAAGGGGCATAACGGATGTGGCGGGTGTCGACGGGCAGGGTGTGACCGCATCGTCACCCCGGCCCGTTGACACCCGTTACCCCCGGTACCGATGATCCGGCGCATGGCGACCAACCCGATACCCCAGTTCCCGGCCGGCTTCCTGTGGGGCGTGTCCACCTCGGCGCACCAGATCGAGGGCGCGGCGGACCAGCGCGAGCCCTCCGTGTGGGACACCTTCACGGCCGAGCCCGGACACGTGAAGGACGGCTCCACGGCGGCGGTGGCCTGTGACCACTTCCACCGCTACCCCGAGGACGTGGCCCTGCTGGCCGGCCTCGGCGTGGACGCGTACCGCTTCTCGATCTCCTGGCCGCGGGTGAACTCCCCCGGCGGCCTCGACTTCTACGACCGGCTGGTGGACGAGCTGTGCGCGGCGGGCATACGTCCCGTCCCGACCCTCTTCCACTGGGACCTGCCGGTGAACCTGGACTGGCTGGAGCGGGACACCGCGTCCCGGTTCGCCGACTACGTGTCCGTCGTCGCCGCGCGGCTCGGCGACCGCGTGCAGAAGTGGATCACGCTCAACGAGCCCGCCGAACACACCCTGTTCGGGCACGCGTTGGGCGCGCACGCACCCGGGAAGCAGCTGATGTTCGACGCGCTCCCGGCCGCCCACCACCAGCTCCTCGGCCACGGCCTGGCCGTACGGGCGCTGCGCGCCGCCGGTGCCACGGACATCGGGATCGCCAACTCGCACGGGCCGACCTGGCCCGCGTCGCAGGAACAGGAGGACCTGGAGGCTGCCGGGTTCTACGACCTCCTCCTCAACCGGCTGTTCGCCGAACCGATCCTGCTGGGCGAATACCCCGAAGGTCTGGGCGAGTTGATGCCGGGCGACGTGGAGGCCGACCTGAAGGCGATCGGGGAACCGCTCGACTTCTACGGCGTCAACTACTACGCCCCGACGAAGGTGGGCGCGCCGCAGGGCGCCGACATCGAGTTCGGCGGGCTGACGATCCCGGCCGAACTCCCCTTCTCCGTCCAGGAGATCGAGGGGGTCCCGGTGACGGACTTCGGCTGGCCCGTCGTACCCGAGGGCCTCACGGAACTGCTCACCACCTTCCGGGACCGTTACGGGGACCGGCTGCCGCCCGTCGTCATCACCGAGAACGGCTGCTCCTACGAGGGGCTCGACGACCAGGACCGGATCACCTACCTGGACGGTCATGTCCGGGCGCTGCACCGGGCGTTGGAGGCCGGCGTGGATGTACGCGGCTACTTCGTGTGGTCGCTGCTGGACAACTTCGAGTGGGCGGAGGGGTATGCGCGACGGTTCGGGCTGGTCCACGTGGACTTCTCGGACCCCGCCGCGCTGACCCGGACGCCCAAGGCCTCCTACGGCTGGTTCAGGGACCTGCTCCGGGCGCAGAGAGACCGAGGATGACCGACGTGTCCGGCTCGGTGGGTGCGCTCGCCGAGCCGGTGGACCGGGTCGGGCGGGGCTGGACCGCCTCGCTCTCGCTCGCCAACGGGGCGATCTGGGTGGGCTGGTTCGGGCCGCTGCAGATCCTTCTCGCCTCCCAGGCCGAGGACTTCGCGCCCGGCACCGGGATGTCGAAGGAGACCCTGCTGGCCTGGGTGGCGGGCGCGGGCGCCCTGGTGTCGCTGGCGGCGAACCCGTTCTTCGGCGCGCTGTCGGACCGTACGACGTCGCGCTGGGGGCGCCGTACGCCGTGGATCGTGGCCGGGGCGGCGGGCGGTGCGCTGTCGTTGCTGCTGCTGGCGGGGGCCGGTGGGCTGTGGACGATGGTGGCGGGGTGGTGCCTGGTCCAGCTGACCCTGAACGCGGCCTTCGCCGCCGTCACCGCAGCCGTCCCCGACCGTGTTCCCAGGTTTCAACGAGGCTCCGTGGGCGGCTGGTTGGGTGTCGCGCAGATCCTCGGCGTGGTCGGCGGGACGGGCCTGGCGACGGCGGCGGGCGGGGTCGGCGCGGGCTATGCGGCGTGCGCGGCGTTCACACTGCTGGGCGTGCTGCCGTACGTCCTGCGGCACAAGGATCTGCGGCTCGCGGCCGAGGACCGGCCGGTGTGGGCCTGGCGGACCTTCCTGGCCGGGTTCTGGCTGAGCCCGCGCCGGCATCCGGACCTGGGGTGGGCGTGGCTGACCCGCTTCCTGATCAACCTGAGCAACGCGCTGGTGCTGCTGTACCTCCTGTACTACCTGCGGGACCGCCTCGACCTCTCCGACCCCGAGCAGGGCGTCCTGATCCTGACGGCGGTGAACAGCGTGACGCTGCTCGCCACCGTCGTCGTCGGCGGGGTCTGGTCGGACCGGGTGGGCCGCCGCAAACCGTTCGTGCTCTGGTCGGGCGTGCTCATGGCGGTGGCGACGGCGATGCTGGCCGCCTGGCAGACCTGGCCGGGGGCGATCGTCGCGTCTGCGGTCCTCGGTGTCGGCTTCGGCGTCTTCACCTCGGTCGACTTCGCCCTGATGACGGACGTCCTCCCCACGGCGCTGGACCGCGGCAAGGACCTCGGCGTCATCAACGTGGCCAACGCCCTGCCCCAGGTGGCCGCGCCGGCCCTCGCGGCGCCGATCGTGACGTATCTGGGCGGGTACCGGGTGCTCTATCTGGTGTCCGCGGTGATCGGACTGGCGGGGGCGGTGCTCGTGAGGCGGATCAGA
Organism: Streptomyces sp. NBC_01451; assembly: GCF_036227485.1. Classification (NCBI taxonomy): domain Bacteria; kingdom Bacillati; phylum Actinomycetota; class Actinomycetes; order Kitasatosporales; family Streptomycetaceae; genus Streptomyces; species Streptomyces sp. NBC_01451. The sequence continues at coordinate 6,624,776 of NZ_CP109479.1, read as the reverse complement.
GGGGTCGACTGACCGACGGCCGGCTCGACGGACGACTGCACGGCCCGACTTCACGGCGGACCGCGCGGCTGACTTCACGGCCGGCCCGACGGCCGGCTCACAGCGCGCCCGCGTCCTGGGCCGCGTAGACGCTGGGGTACAGCGGGCGGTAGCCGAGTTCCCTCCGGATGCGTTCGGTGGAGGTGATCCCGAACCACGGGTCGGGGTCGGTGTTCTCGTACAGCTCGGCGGGGACCTCCACCCCGTTGAGCTGGTGGAGTTCGACCGCCGTGACAGGGGCGTAGTCGCCGATGTTGTAGATCCGGCCGGCGATGCCCGGTGCGTACAGGACGCGGAGCAGGCCCTGGGCGACGTCCGCGTGGTGTCCCATCTGCAGCCGCTGGGCCGCCGCCCAGTGCGCGGCCCACATCAGCGACTGGGCGAGGTGCGGGTCCCCCTCGCCGTAGACGAAGGGGAGCCGGCCGACCCGGACGTCCATGCCCTCCAGTGCGAGAAGCTCCCGTTCGGCCGCCGCCTTCGACTCGGCGTAGGCGCCCCACATCACACCGCCGGGCCGGGTCTCGTCCTCCTCGACCAGCGGGCGTCCTCGCCCGGCTCCGTACACGATCCCGGTGCTGACCTGCACGAATCGCCCAACACCCGAGGCCAGCGAGGCGCGGCCCAGTTCCACCGCGGCGTCCCGGTTGACGGCCCACGCCTCCTCGTCCGGCACCCCGCGGAAGGAGGCCGCGACGTTCACGACCGCGTCGGCCCCGGCGACCGCCTTGCCGAGCGCCTCCGTGTCGCGCAGGTCCCCGACCACGACCTCGGCGCCCAGCTCGGCGAACCGCTCACCTCGCGCCGCGTCCCGCACGAGGACCCGTACTCGCTCCCCCGGCCGGCACCGCGCCAGCAGCCTCGGTACGAAGCGCCGGCCGACCTGTCCTGTCGTACCCGTCACCAGTGTCAGCATGATCTTCTCCTCCGGTCTGGTGCCACCACTGTCCGGCGGAGCCTTCGGGGGCGGGAGAGACCCGTGGATCAGGGGATCGGCAGACCCTGGATAAGCCGGGCGGGCGGCGACATCCTGAGGAGGTGAACCGAGCCGAACTCGCCGACTTCCTGCGCCATGGGCGTACCCGTCTGGAGCCCTCGGCCGTGGGCCTCGCACCTGGCGCCCGGCGTCGTACGCCCGGTCTGCGCCGCGAGGAGGTGGCAGCACTCGTCGGCATGTCGGTGGACTACTACACGCGCCTGGAGCAGGGCAGGGGCCCGCACCCGTCCCGCCAGATGCTGACCGCCCTGGCCCGGACCCTGCGCCTCACCGACGACGAACGGGACCATCTCTTCCACCTGGCGGGCGAGGAACCGCCCCGGCGGGCGAGCGGGTCCGGGCATGTGCGGCCGGGACTGCTGCTGATCCTCGACCGGCTGCACGACACCCCGGCGCAGGTGGTCACCGACTGCGGTGAGGTCCTGGCGCAGAACGCGATGGCGAGCGCGCTGGCGGGCGACGTGTCGGCGCGTCCGCCCCGGGAGCGGAACCTCGTACGCCGTTTCTTCACGGACCCGGCGGCCCGGGCGCTGTTCCCGCCGGAGGACCTCGCCGAGCACGCGCGCTCCCACGTGGCGAACCTGCGGGCGGTCGCCGCGGCCCGGCCCGACGATCCCGTGCCGGGCGCCCTGGTGGCCGAACTACGGTCGGCGAGCGCGGAGTTCGCCCGCCTGTGGGAGTCCCACGAGGTGGCGGTACGCCGGGCTTCGACGAAACGGTTCGTGCACCCGGTGGTGGGGCTGATGGAACTGGACTGCGAGATCATGCTGGTGTCCGACCACCGCCAGCTGCTGATCGTGCACACGGCCCGGCCGGGGACGGAGTCGTACGAGCGGCTGCGGTTGCTGCGGGTGGTGGGGATACAGGACCTGTCGGCTCACGGGGCGTGAGGTGGGCCGACCGGAGCGGGGTGTCAGTGGTGGGCCGTCGCGGCGGCGAGGTTGGCGCCGAGCCGCCACAGCTCCGCGGTGATCTCGATCTCGGTGAGAGCCATGCGGGGGCCACGGCTGTCGGGCGAGGGCGAGAGCCGGTGCCGGCCGGCATCGAGGGTTCAGGGGCACCCGGCAAGCAGACTGGAACCGGGTGGGTGGGAAGGAGAACTCCTCAGAACCCCAGTTTCCGCAGCTGACGGGGATCCCGCTGCCAGTCCTTCGCGACCTTCACATGGAGGTCCAGGAAGACCGGCGTACCCAGCAGTGCCTCGATCTGCTTGCGGGACTTGATGCCGACGTCCTTCAGGCGCTTGCCCTTCGGGCCGATGATGATGCCCTTCTGGCTGGGCCGCTCGATGTAGACGAACGCGTGGATGTCGAGGAGCGGCTTGTCGGCGGGGCGGTCCTCGCGGGGGATCATCTCCTCGACCACGACCGCGATCGAGTGGGGAAGCTCGTCGCGTACGCCCTCCAGCGCGGCCTCGCGGATCAGCTCCGCGATCATGACCTGCTCGGGCTCGTCCGTGAGGTCGCCCTCCGGGTAGAGCGCCGGGCCCTCGGGCAGCAGCGGGACGAGCAGGTCGGCCAGCAGGTCCACCTGCTGGTCGGCGACCGCCGAGACCGGCACGATCTCGGCCCACTCGAACCCGAGCTCCCGGCCGAGCTGGTCGATCGCGATGAGCTGTTCGGCCAGTGCCCTGCCCTCGACCAGGTCGGTCTTCGTCACGATCGCGATCTTCGGCGTCTTCTTGATCGCCGCCAGTTCCTTCGCGATGAAGCGGTCACCGGGGCCGAGCTTCTCGTTCGCCGGGAGGCAGAAGCCGATGACGTCGACCTCGGCCCACGTCGTGCGCACCACGTCGTTCAGGCGTTCGCCCAGCAGTGTGCGCGGCTTGTGCAGCCCCGGGGTGTCGACCAGGATCAGCTGCGCGTCGGGGCGGTGCACGATGCCCCGTACCGTGTGCCGCGTCGTCTGCGGCTGGTCCGCGGTGATCGCCACCTTCTGGCCGACCAGAGCGTTCGTGAGGGTGGACTTGCCCGCGTTGGGGCGGCCCACGAAGCAGGCGAAGCCGGCGCGGTGCGCGGCCGATCCGTCCGACGGAACGGTCGGCTCGGTCGGCTCGGATGACGGTGTACGAACACTCATGGCGCCCATTGTCCCTGATCCATGGGAACCCATCGCACGCCGAGCCCCGACCGGGGCTCTCCAACCGCCCCGCGGCGGCTCTTCGACAGCCCTTCGACAGCCCTGCGACAAGTCCCGGGGCAGCCCTTCACCGGACCTCCGTGAGCTTCCGGAAACTCCCCCGCAACACGAAACGCGCCGGAAACACCCCCGTACGGAACACGAAACGCATACCGGTGACCCTCTGACGAGCACCCGCCCCCGCAGGAGAGACCGGAGACACCGTGCCCACCGAGACCACCGTGAACCTGGCCGCTGCCCGGATCGACACCGGCGACACCGCCTGGCTGCTCACCGCCACCGCCCTCGTGCTCCTCATGACCCCGGGCCTGGCACTCTTCTACGGCGGCATGGTCCGCACGAAGAGCGTGCTCAACATGCTGATGATGAGTTTCGTGTCGATAGCCCTGGTCACGGTGGTGTGGCTGGCCGCCGGCTACACCCTCGCCTTCGGGGACGACATCGGCGGCGGACTGCTCGGCGGACTGGAGCACGCGGGCATGTCGGGGCTCGGCCCCGACAGCGTCCGGGGCACCGTCCCCACCCTCCTCTTCGCCACCTTCCAGCTCACCTTCGCGATCATCACCGCCGCCCTGGTCAGCGGCGCGGTCGCCGAGCGGGCGAAGTTCGGGGCCTGGCTGGTCTTCGTGCCGGTGTGGGCGCTGCTCGTATACGTTCCCGTCGCCCACTGGGTGTGGGGTCCGGGCGGCTGGATTCTCGAACACCTCGGCGCCCTCGACTTCGCCGGCGGCCTGCCCGTCGAGATCACCTCCGGCGCCTCCGGGCTCGCGCTCTGCCTGGTCCTCGGACCGCGCCTCGGGTTCCGGAAGGAAGCCATGCGGCCCCACAACCTCCCCATGGTCGTGCTGGGCGCCGGTCTGCTCTGGTTCGGCTGGTTCGGGTTCAACGCCGGGTCCGCGCTCGGCGCCAACGGACTGGCCGCCGCCGTCTTCCTGAACACCCTCGCCGCCGGCTGCACCGGCCTTCTCGGCTGGCTCTTCGTCGAGCAGCGCCGTGACGGTCACCCCACGACGCTGGGCGCGGCCTCCGGCGCGGTCGCCGGTCTGGTGGCCATCACGCCCTCCTGCGGGTCCGTCTCGCTCCTCGGCGCGCTGGTCGTGGGGCTCGCCGCCGGTGTCGTCTGCTCGTACGCCGTCGGGTGGAAGTTCCGGTTCGGCTACGACGACTCGCTCGACGTCGTCGGCGTCCACCTGGTCGGCGGAGTGATCGGCACCCTGCTGATCGGGGTCTTCGCCGCCGGGTCGATGACCGGCGGGGCCGAGGGACTGCTGTACGGGGGCGGCCTCGGGCAGCTCGGCAGGCAGGCGGTCGCCGTGGTGGCCGTGGGCGCCTACGCCTTCGCCGTCACGTACGGCATCGGGAAGCTGATCGACCGGATCATGGGGTTCCGGGCGGGCGAGGACGAGGAGCACACCGGTCTCGACCTTACGGTGCACGCCGAGACGGCATACGATCACGGCGTCCTGGGCCACGGGGCCCCGGTGTCGTCCGCCGCACACTCCTCCCACTCCTCCGCGCAGAAGGTCAAGAGCCAGGCATGAAGCTCATCACCGCGATCGTCAAGCCGTACCGCCTCGACGAGGTCAAGACCGCGCTCCAGGAAATCGGCGTGCACGGTCTGACCGTGACCGAGGCCAGCGGCTACGGGCGCCAGCGCGGGCACACCGAGGTGTACCGCGGCGCCGAGTACCAGGTCGACCTCGTCCCCAAGGTCCGTATCGAGGTCGTCGTCGACGACGCGGACGCCGAGACCGCCATCGAGGCGATCGTCAAGGCCGCGCGGACGGGGAAGATCGGGGACGGGAAGGTGTGGGCTCTTCCGGTGGAGACGGTGGTCCGGGTTCGGACGGGCGAGCGCGGTCCCGACGCTCTCTGAACCACCTGACCCCCAGCACCGAGCCCGCAGCGCCGAACACCACGACCACCACGGCCATGAGCCACGGCAACGCGAAGAAGGACACGCTCGCCGACTCACGGGTGTCCTTGGCGTACGCCGTCAACGTGACGTCGCCCCAGTCGAGTTGGGGCGCGTCCTGCCAGGGTTCGGTGAGCCGGACCCGTTGGCCGGGCAACAGCTCGGAGGGGAGCCCGGAGAGGTCGCGGGCGAGCAGCGTACGGCCGAACAGGCCCTGCGCCCGCACCTCCACCCGGGGGTCGAGGGTGACGTTCCCGGTGTTGTGGAGTGTGTAGGAGATCGTGGCGGTGCTGTCGCCGAGGCCGGGGACGAGGGGCTGGTGGTGGCTGATTCTGACCTTCTCGACGGCGATGGCGGAGACGGCGGGCCCGTTCACGCGCAGATAGATCCGCGCCCCGACCGCCCGCTGCACCCCGAGGGCCAGTGAGCCGTCGCCCGCGTCGATCCGTTCGTCGAGGGCGACCAACGCGCCCACATGGTCGCCGGGTTCGGCCCCTTCGGGCACCCGGAGCGTGAAGGGCACGGTGACAGACCTGTGCGGGGGCACGGTGACCCGGGACTTCGCGGGCCGCGCCCAGGCGCCGACGCCGCGCTGCTTCTCCGCGAGGGTGCGTACCGCGAACCCGCCGTCGCGGACGGTGTTGTAGGCGTCGGCCGCGTACAGCCGGAAGGTGAGCGGCTTGCCCGTCTTGTTGGCGACGGTGACCTTGTCCTCGACGGTCGTACCGGGATCGGCGGAGAGGTAGAAGTACGGGCGCTGCGCCACGGCGGAGGCGAGGGGGAAGACCGACCAGCTGCCGTTGTCGGCGGCTCGGGCGGGGGCGGACGCCAGGAGTGACGCACCGAACGCCGCCAGCAGCAGCATGGGGAGCGCGAGAAGGACGTACGGCTTGCGACGCATCGGGAGCGACATGGGTGCGGACCCCCACGGACGAGGTAGGTGGGCGGGCGGGTGCGCGCCCGGCCACCGGATGACGAACGGCCTTTCAGGTACTGGTTGTTCAGGTGCAGGTCGTTCAGGTGCAGGTTGTTCGGATGAGCGGTGTCCGGATGGACGGTTGCTCAGGTGAGGGTGAGGGTGAGCAGGCCGGAGTACGTGCCCGGCGGGGTGAACGCCGGTACGTCCAGCGACAGTCCGGCGTCGACGGTGAACTCACCGCCGGTGACCGTTCCGTCGGGTGTGGAGGCCAGAGTGGCTCCCGTACCGCCCACCACGCCGGGGGAACCGGGCCGGCAGGTGCTGGGACTTCCGGCCTTGGTGGTGCAGGCCGGGGTCCAGCTGAGCTTGCCGGCGTCGATCTTGGCGCCGGGTCCGGTGAAGTCGGTGACCTTGCCTGTCAGGGACCAGCCCGCGGGTCCGCCGCGGAAGTCCTGGACGGTCACCGTCTGCAGCGACCCGGTAGAGGCGCCGCCCTTGCCGAAGTCGACCGCCGAGAGCTGGACGGCGTCCCCGGCCTGGGACATGGACAGCTTGCCCGCCTTGACGGTGGTGGTGAGCTTCTGGCTGTTGTCGGGAATGGGCGTGTTGTCGATGACGACGTAGGCGGCCGGACCCGCGCCCTTGGTGTCGCTCCAGGCGCTGCCCTCGTACGCCACGACCCCGGTCGTCGTCTTGTCGTTGACGGCGAGGGTGCCGCTGAAGGCGCCCTGGGAGTCCGCGGTCACGGTCGCGGTGTCGGCGGTCTGGGTGGCCCCGGACCGGCCGGCGAGTGTGACCGTGGCGCCGGGGGTGAAGTTGGCGCCGTTCACGGTGACGTTGGCCCCGGGTGCTCCGGAGGCCGAACCCAGTGTGATGGCACGGGTGTTGGTCTGGGTCCCGTCCGTCGCCGTGATCGTCTCGGAGACGGGTGCGGGCGGGGTGAGGACCGTGCACGGGGTGTCCAGCTCAAGGATGTAGCTGGTGTGGATGTTGTAGTCGCCGGGCGAGAGGGTGATCGCGCCGGGCGCGGTGACCGTGAAGGTGCCGGTCATCGAGAAGGACGGGAAAGCGCCCTTGCCAGGCACGGGGTCGTTCTTCTTGGGCCCCGCGACGGTGATGTCGCCGGTCTGCGCTCCGCCCAGGGTGACCTTTCCGGTGGGCGTCATGATGTCGGCGGGCAGCGCCAGATCGGTGGGATTGCTCGCGGCCGGCTTGACCACCGTGTACGTCACGGTGACGGTGTCGCCGACCTTGGGAGTGGTGTTGTCCACCGTGATCTGCGCGGTGGTGGTGCCGTCGATCGGCGGAAGGCCCGCGATCGGCGGCGGTACGCAGTGCGTGGCGAAGTCCACGGCGACGGACGCCGTGGTGGCTGCTCCGGCCGGGACGGCCAGCGCACCGCCCGCGGTGACCGCCAGCGCGGTCGCCCCGAGCAGCGCGGCCAGGCGTCGTCGTCTTCGACCGGTCGAACCCATGGATGCCGTGTTGGCCATGGTTGCCCCCTCTGAGGGATGCGGGCGCAGCGGCTCATCTGCGCCGACAGGGGGCCATTGATGTGCAGGTTGTGCGAGAAGTCAATGCAATCTCACGGAATAACCCGGAGTCGGGGAAAGTGAACTGACGGTCCATCAGTTCCCGGTTTCCCAGTCGGAAACGGCCGGCGCCGCCGCGGAGCGAGCGACGCCGGCCGCACTTCGGATCGGTGCGGGGAGGCGGGCCGTCACTAGAAGACGAACGGCCCCGGTGACTGGTTCGCGGTCGGGGTACAGGTCACGGTGATGCCGAAGAGCACCATCTTGAGTGTGCCGCCGCCCGCTTCGAGGGTGTCACCGGAGGCGACGGTGCCGCTCAGCGGTCCGACGGTGACCGTGGCACCGGTGGCCGTGGCCGGGTTCTTCGTACCGGTGAACGCGGTGGTGCCGCCGGTCGCCTTCGCCAGGGTCAGCGTGGAGGCGATCGAGTCGGCGGCCAGAGCGAGTGGGGCGGTGATGTTGGAGCTGACGGTGATCGTTGCCGCGGTGCCGTCCTGTACGACGGTGAGAGTTGTCGAACCGCCACCGAACAGGCCGCAGCCGTAGGTGATGGTCGCGGAGGTGGGGGTGACGGCCGCCGCGGCCGGCGCGAAGGCCAGTCCGGTGACGGCGAGCGAGCCCGCCGCGAGTACCGCACCGATACCGAGCCGCCTGCGCGCAGGCCTGCGTACTGTCGTGCTTGTCATCGATCGGATTCCCTTCCCTGGTACGGGAATTGCCATGTGGGGAATTGCGATGTGGGGGGTACGGCGGCCGGGTGCGGTCAGCCGCGGGGCGGGTGCGGGGCGCCTCGCGGTGGAATCTGACGGTCCGTCGGAAGAGCGGGTTCCATTGATGCGTGGGTTGCTCGCGATTGCAAGAGACGCTCTACGAGTTCTTCCGGGGCGCCCGGAAAGTGGCCGAAGACCGACTGTCGCCCGGGCACCCGGTCTCACCTCACCCGGCGGACACCGTCACCCGCACCACACCGTCCGGTCCGGCCACGTGCACCGGGGTCGCGGGCCCGCCGAGATCCCGTACGGCCGCCAGGTCCACCGCCGGCACGCCCTCCGCACCGGTCACGACCGCCGCCGCCTCCAGCGAATTCGCCCCTGACGCCACGGCCATGGCCACCGCCGTCCGCAGCGCGCTGAGCTTCAGCGAGTCGAGGTCGACCGTGCCCGCGACATACGTACGTCCGGTCTCGTCCCGTACGGCTGCCCCCTCGGGAACGCCGTTGCGGGCCCGGGCGGAGCGGGCGAGGGTGACGATCTTGCGGTCCTCTGGATCGAGGTCGGGCGCGATGCTGTCGGTCATGCCATGAGCATACTTACGCGGTTTGTCCCCTGCTGAGGCCGCCTGAGGCTTCATGACACAAGGAAGTCACACAAGAACAGGTATCAGGTACCGGCGATCAGGGCATGACCCAGGAACCGCGAGCCATGAGGAGGCGTTATGAACCGCCAGACCCGCATCCGCGTCACCCGTCGGCCCAGCGCTCCTTCGCCCCGCGACCTCCCCATCGACCGCAGGACGCCCTCGGGCCGCATCCTGCCGTACTAGGACCGGAGCCGGTCATGCCCGTCAGGGCCGGTCGAGCCGCAACCGCTCCGCGCGCGGCAGACCGGCCACCACCAGGTCGTACGAGTCCTCGATCAGCTCCCGTACGAGCTGATCGGGCAACTCCCCGTCCACCGTCACCGTGTTCCAGTGCCGTTTGTTCATGTGGTACCCGGGGATGATCAGCCCCGGGTGATCGGCGCGCAGCCGGATCGCGTCCTCCGGACCGCACTTCAGGTTGACCCTCAGAGGCAGGTTGTCCGTCCAGGACAGGGCGAACATCTTGCCCAGCACCTTGAAGACCGAGATCCCCGGGCTGAACGGGAAGTCCTCGACAGCGGAGTTGAAGGACAGACAGAAGGCACGCAGTTCCTGCGGAGTCACGCCTCGCTCCCCTGTTTCTCCTCCGTCGGCGCCGCCGCGGGATCGGTCGGCTCGACGAGCACCGTCACGATCTTGTTCCGACGACCGGCCGCGGCCTCCGCGGTGAGCCGCAGTCCGCGCCCGTCGGGCAGTTCGACGACGGCCGAGGCACCGGCGATCGGTACCCGGCCCAGCGCCTTCGCCAGCAGCCCGCCCACCGTCTCCACGTCCTCGTCGTCGTACTCGTCGAGCCCGTACAGCTCGCCGAGGTCCGTGATGTCGAGGCGGGCCGTGACGCGGTGACGCTCGTCGCCGAGCTCCTCCACCGGCGGGAGTTCACGGTCGTACTCGTCGGTGATCTCGCCGACGATCTCCTCCAGGATGTCCTCGATGGTCACGATGCCGGCCGTGCCGCCGTACTCGTCGATGACGACGGCGACGTGGTTGCGGTCGCGCTGCATCTCACGGAGCAGGTCACCGGCGTTCTTCGTGTCGGGTACGAAGGCGGCGGGCCGCATGGCGCTCGACACCAGCTCGCTCTCCGCGTCCCGGCTGATGTGCGTCTTGCGGACCAGGTCCTTCAGGTACACGATCCCGACGACGTCGTCCTCGCTCTCCCCGGTGACCGGAATGCGCGAGAACCCGGAGCGCAGCGCGAGGGTGAGCGCCTGCCGGATCGTCTTGTACCGCTCGATCACGACCAGGTCCGTACGCGGGACCATGACCTCCCGGACGAGGGTGTCGCCCAGCTCGAAGACGGAGTGCACCATGCGGCGCTCGTCGTCCTCGATCAGGGACTCCTTCTCGGCCAGGTCCACCAGCGCGCGCAGCTCCGCCTCGGAGGCGAACGGGCCGCGCCGGAAGCCCTTTCCGGGCGTGAGGGCGTTGCCGATGAGGATGAGGAGATAGGGGATCGGTCCCATCACCCGGGCGAGCGGCAGCAGGACGTACGCGGCTGCCGTGGCCGTGTTGAGGGGGTGCTGACGCCCGATGGTCCTCGGCGAGACACCGACGGCGACGTACGAGACGAGCACCATCACGCCGATGGCGACGGCGAGGGCCTGCCAGGTCCGGTCGAACTCCTTGAGGCAGGCGTAGGTGACGAGCGCGGCGGCGGCCATCTCGCAGGCCACCCGCACCAGCAGCGCCACGTTGAGATAGCGGGTCGGGTCGGCGGCGATCTGCGCCAGCTTGGCGCTGCCCCGCCGGCCGCTGCGTACGGCTTCCTCGGCACGGAAGCTGGAGACACGCGCGAGGCCCGCCTCCGCGCAGGCGGCGAGCCAGGCGACGACGACCAGCGCTATGGCACCGGTGACGAGCTGGGGGTTCATGAGGAGACCGTCGGGGCGGGCGACGGACCGGTCATGCCCCGCTCGCCGCGCCAGCCGTCGACGATGGCGGCCTGGAGGCCGAACATCTCGGCCTTCTCGTCCGGCTCCTCGTGGTCGTAGCCGAGGAGGTGCAGCACGCCGTGGACGGTGAGGAGCTGGAGCTCCTCGTCCATGGAGTGCTGTGTCTCGGCCTCCTTGCCCTGCTTCTCGGCGACTTCGGGACAGAGCACGATGTCGCCGAGAAGCCCCTGCGGCGGCTCGTCGTCGTCCTTCGACGGCGGGCGCAGCTCGTCCATCGGAAAGGACATGACGTCGGTCGGACCGGGCAGGTCCATCCACTGGATGTGCAGCTGCTCCATGGCGTCGGCGTCCACGGCGATCACCGAGAGCTCGGAGAGCGGGTGGATGCGCATCCGCGCGAGCGCGTAGCGGGCGATGTCGAGGATCGCCTGCTCGTCGACCTCGGTTCCGGACTCGTTGTTGACGTCGATCGACATGGTGCTGGTCTGTCTACTTCCGCTTGTTACGGCTGTCCCGGACACCCTTGTGGGTGCCGTTCTCCGTACCGTTCTCGTTGTCGTACTTCTCGTACGCGTCGACGATACGGCCGACCAGCTTGTGCCGGACGACATCGTGGGAGGTGAGCCGCGAGAAGTGGACGTCGTCGAGGCCTTCGAGGATGTCCTGCACCTGCCGCAGACCCGACTTCGTCCCGGAGGGGAGGTCGACCTGCGTCACGTCACCCGTGACCACGATCTTCGACTCGAAGCCGAGCCGGGTGAGGAACATCTTCATCTGCTCGGCGCTGGTGTTCTGGGCCTCGTCCAGGATGATGAAGGCGTCGTTGAGCGTACGGCCACGCATATAGGCCAGCGGCGCGACCTCGATCGTCCCGGCCGCCATCAGGCGCGGGATCGAGTCCGGGTCGAGCATGTCGTGCAGCGCGTCGTACAGCGGGCGCAGGTAGGGGTCGATCTTGTCGTACAGCGTGCCCGGGAGGAATCCGAGGCGCTCGCCCGCCTCGACCGCCGGGCGGGTCAGGATGATGCGGCTGACCTGCTTGGCCTGAAGTGCCTGCACGGCCTTCGCCATGGCGAGGTACGTCTTGCCGGTACCGGCCGGGCCGATGCCGAAGACGATGGTGTGCTTGTCGATGGCGTCGACGTAGCGCTTCTGGTTGAGGGTCTTGGGGCGGATGGTGCGGCCCCGCGAGGACAGGATGTTCTGCGTGAGGACCTCGGCCGGGGTCTCCTGGCCGTCGCCCTCCCCGTTCCCGCTCGCTCTGAGCATGGCGATCGAGCGTTCCACTGCGTCCTCCGTCATCGGCTGTCCGGTGCGGAGCACCAGCATCATCTCGTCGAACAGCCGCTGGACGAGGGCGACATCGGCCGCTTCGCCAGTGGCGTTGACTTCATTGCCCCGGACATGGATGTCGACCGCCGGGAAGGCCGTTTCGATCACGCGCAGGAGGGAGTCGCCTGAACCCAGCAGGGACACCATGGGGTGGGCGGCCGGGACGGTGAACTGCGCTCGCGCCTGCCCCCGCGCAGGGGGCTGAGCTGTGGGTGTCTGAGTCATGGGCCGGCTCGTAGGCCTGCACGACCTCCTCAATGAGGCTCGCTTACCACGTGGGTAGCCTTCCGCACCCAGCCTACGACGGTGCACTGACAACGCCGTAGGGCTTTTCGCTCACGGTCCGGTGTACCCGGTCACGGTCCGGCGTCCGCGCTCAGGCCGATCTGCGGAAACCGATCGTCGGGACGGCCCGCCGCAGCGGCCACGGGCGGGGTCTGGCGCTTCTGGGCACCAGGTCCGCGAGGAACGCGTACCGGCGCAGGGCGGCGGGGTCCTGGCGCTCGTGGGACTGGATCTCCCGCCACCAGGCCCCCACCTCGGACCAGCCGGGGGCGGAGAGGGAGCCGCCGAAGTCCTGGACGGAGAGGGCGGCGGTGAGGCCGGCGAAGGCGAGGCGGTCGGCGAGCGGCCACTCGGCGAGGGTGCCGGTGACGAAGCCCGCGACGAAGACATCGCCGGCGCCCGTGGGGTCGAGTGCCTCGACGGCGATGGCGGGCACCTCGGCCGTCTCCCCGGTCCGCCCGTCCACCGCGTACGCGCCCTCGGCACCGAGGGTGACGACGGCGAGCGGTACGTGGTCGGTGAGGGCGCGGGCGGCTTTGCGGGGGCAATCGGTGCGGGTGTAGCGCATCGCCTCCTCCGCGTTGGGCAGGAAGGCCTCGCAGTGCTCCAGGTCGGCGAGACCGGCGAGGTCCCAGCGGCCGGTGTCGTCCCAGCCGACGTCGCCGAAGATCCGGGCACCCTTACGGGCGGCCTGGGCGATCCAGGGGGCGCGGACACCGGGGGTGAGGGAGGCGACGGCGGCGCGGGCGTGCGGCGGGCAGTCGGGGGCGGGCTCCTCCGGGGGCGGCTCGTGGCCGTGGGAGACCATCGTGCGCTCACCTTCGTACGCCATCGAGACGGTGACCGGGGAGTGCCAGCCGGGGACCATGCGTGACGTGGAGAGGTCGATGTGCTCGCCCTGTTCGAGGGCGTCCCAGCAGTACTCCCCGTAGTGGTCGTCGCCGAAGGCGGCGGCGAGGGAGGTCCGCAGGCCGAGCCGGGCGAGCGCGGTGGCCATGTTGGCGACCCCGCCGGGGCTGGACCCCATCCCGCGCGCCCAGGACTCGGTGCCGCGCACGGGGGCGGAGTCGAGCCCGGTGAAGATGATGTCGAGGAAGACGGTGCCCGTCAGGTAGACATCCCACGGCGGTTCGCCGGGCGTGCGCAGGGCTGCCAGGGGGTCGACCTGGACCTGGGGGTAGGACGGTCCCTCTCCGGTGGACGCGGTGGACGCGATCACGGTGCGCTCCCTGACGATGGTGCGGATCAGGCCAGTCTGCACCACACCACTGACAGCAGCCCGCCTCTCCCGTCCCGAAGCCGGCGCGCGCCGTCCGGGGGATCCTGAGGGGAACCTGGTGGGGCCCTGGTGGGGAGCGCTCAGCCCCCGAACTCGTACGCCTCCACCTCGGCGAGATACCGCGCCCGGCGCTCCTCGTCATGTTCCAGGAACGAGGCGAGGAAGGAGTTCCGTGCCAGTTCGCGCAGTCGCTCCTCGCCCAGGCCAAGGGCTTCCCGTACCGCCCCGAAGTTGTCTCCGGCGTAACCGCCGAAGTAGGCGGGGTCGTCGGAGTTGACCGTGCACAGCAGGCCCGCGTCGAGCATCGCGGGCAGCGGATGCCCGGCCAGGACGTCAACGGCCCGCAGCCGCACGTTGGACAGCGGACACAGCGTCAGCGGCACCCTCTCCCGCACGAGCCGCGCGACCAGCTCCGGGTCCTCCATGCAGCGCAGCCCGTGGTCGATCCGCTCGGCGCCGAGGACGTCGAGGGCCTCGGTGATGTACTCGGGCGGCCCCTCCTCCCCCGCGTGCGCCACGCGCCGCAGCCCCAGCCCGGCGGCGGCCTCGTACACCTCGCGGAACTTCGCCGGCGGATGCCCGACCTCGGCGGAGTCGAGCCCGACACCGGTGATCCGGTCGAGGTAGGGCTCGGCCGCCTCCAGCGTCTCCATCGCCGACTCGGCGGACTCGTCGCGCAGGAAGCACATGATCAGCTGAGTGGAGATGCCGTGCGCCGCCTCGCTCTCCCCCAGCGCCCGCCACAACCCGTCGACGACCGTCCCCATGCTCACGCCCCGGGCGAGGTGGGCCTGCGGATCGAAGAAGATCTCCGCGTGCCGTACGCCCTGGGCGGCGGCCCGCGCGAGATAGGCGTTCGCGAGGTCCGCGAAGTCCTGTTCGGTGCGCAGGACGGCCATGAGCCCGTAGTACAGGTTCAGAAAGGACTGGAGGTCCTCGAAGAGATACGCCTTCCGCAGCTCGTCGGTGTCGGCGTACGGCAGCACGACGCCGTTGCGCGCGGCGAGCGCGAAGGCAAGCTCGGGTTCGAGGGTGCCTTCGATGTGAAGGTGCAGTTCGGCTTTGGGGAGGGACATCAGGGACATCGGAGAATCGTACGGCTGGTTCAACGCCGTACCGCCCTACCGCCTCACCGCCGTTTCGGAACCGGCACCCTCAGCAGGTCGTGGGCGACGGTCAGCTCCCCCTCGTACCCCGCCGCCCGCGCCTGCCGCTCGAACTCGGCGGGCTCGGAGTAGCGCTGGCTGAAGTGGGTGAGGACGAGGTGCCGCACACCGGCCTCCCGGGCGACGGCTCCCGCCTGCCCGGCGGTCAAGTGCCCGTGATCGACGGCGAGTCGCAGATCCTCGTCGAGGAAGGTCGACTCGATGACGAGCATGTC
Organism: Streptomyces sp. NBC_01451; assembly: GCF_036227485.1. NCBI lineage: Bacteria > Bacillati > Actinomycetota > Actinomycetes > Kitasatosporales > Streptomycetaceae > Streptomyces > Streptomyces sp. NBC_01451. The sequence goes on along the minus strand of NZ_CP109479.1, from coordinate 6,609,707 downwards.
GCACCCCTCGGCGAGCGCGTGCACCCCCTCGCACAGCCGGGTGTCCATCACGAACGCGAACCGCTGTCCGCGCCGCAGTTCACTGACGTCGTCGAGGGTGACGGCCCCGAGGGACCCCTCCCGCTGGAGGCGTCCGACGTCCGGCCCCCTGATCCCCTGCTCGGCGAGCCGTTCCGGCAGCATGCGGCGCCCGTCGGGCTCGACGAGGAGATAGCCGTACGACTCGACGGGGTGGGAGAGCTTGCGGGCTTCGAGCCGGTATCCGGCCGTGGTCACCAGCACTCCCCCCTCCCCCGCCACCGGCGCCTGGCCGATCTGGACGGTCTCGCGGTAGGCGGTGGCGTACCGCAGCCGGTCGAAGAACTTCTGCCCGGAGCGCGGGTAGTGCGCGGTCACCTCGTGCGGGACGCGGTCGAGGTTGATGCGCTGGATCACTCCGGCGAGCCCGAGCGAGTGGTCCCCGTGGAAGTGCGTGACGCAGATCCGGTTGAGGTCGTGGGCGGCGACCCCGGCCCGCAGCATCTGGCGCTGCGTGCCCTCGCCGGGATCGAAGAGGAGCCCCTCGCCGTCCCAGAGGAGCAGGTAGCCGTTGTGGTTGCGGTGCCGGGTGGGTACCTGGCTGGCGGTGCCGAGGACCACCAGTTCACGTGCGGACAAAGGAAGTTACCGACCTTGATTCGTTGTGCCGGCCGGCCCGGCTACCCGGGCGGCCACTGGAGGCCGCGCCCGCCGAGGATGTGCGCGTGGGCGTGGAAGACGGTCTGGCCGGCGCCGCTGCCCGTGTTGAAGACGACGCGGTAGCTGTCCAGCTTCTCCTCACCGGCGATCTCCCCGGCCTCGCGCAGCACATCGGCGGCGATGCCGGGTTCGGCGGCGGCGAGGGAGGCCGCGTCGGGGTGGTGGACCTTGGGAATCACCAGGATGTGCGTCGGCGCCTGGGGGTTGATGTCCCGGAAGGCGAGGGTCGTGTCGGTCTCCCGGACGATCGTCGCCGGGATCTGCCCCTCGACGATCCTGCAGAACAGACAGCTCTCGTCCGCCATGCGTGTGCCTCCTCACGCTCGCCGATCATTACGTGGGCATGCTATCGACCCCCGGCAGCCACGACTGGGCGCTCGGCATCCGGCACGGTCGGCACGGCCGGCTGTGAGTGAACTGTGAGATGTGTCTCATGGATCACTCTTGGTCAGAAAAGGGCTACTGGTTAGTCTCCCTTCGTTCAAAAGGTAATCAAAAAAAATAAAAATCACGGGGGGAAAGAGTGCGACCAATCAGTCGCAGTCGAGCCGTGCGCGGGGCGTTGACCAGCGCCTGCGCGGCGCTCGTCCTCGCCGGTGGCCTACAGGCCATACCGGTGCGGGCGGCGGACACGGACACAGGGAGTTCCGGCCGTACGGCCGACGACGGGGCACGGGGCAAGGACTTCTGGGAGGACGACGAGTTGCCGGCCGCCACGGCCGAGCAGCGGGCCTCCGAGCGGGCGGTCGCGTCCGGCAGGCCCGTCGAGATCGACGAGCTGACGTCGTCGACGAGCAGGGTCGTGGCCAATCCTGACGGCACCTTCACCGCCGAGGCGGCGACCTCGCCCGAACGCGTCCTCAAGGACGGCGAGTGGACGGACGTCGACACCAGGCTCGTCACCCGCCCGGACGGCAGCCTCGCGCCGCGCGCCGCCGAGGACATCCGCTTCTCCGGCGGTGGCGGCACCGAGGTGCCACTGGCCCGGCTGGTGACGGCGGGCAAGGAGTACGCGGTGTCGTCCCCGTGGACGCTGCCGAAGCCGGAGATCGACGGCTCGTCGGCGGTCTACCGCTCGGTGCTGCCCGACGTGGACCTCGCCGTGCAGGCCCACCCGGACGGGTTCACCTACCACTTGGTTGTTCACAGCCGGGAGGCCGCCGCCGAGCCCGCCCTGGAGAAGGTGAGTTTCCCGGTCGAGTCCAAGGGGCTGTCCGTGCGCGCGGGCGACTCGGGCGCGGCCTCGTTCGTGGACGCTTCGGGGCACGCCGTGGTCTCCAGCGGCTCCGCGCTGATGTGGGACGCGGGGACGGACGCGAGCGCCGACGCCCCCGCGGACACGGCCAAGAAGGCCGCGTTCAGCGCGGCCTCCGCAGCCTCCAGCGCCGTCCCGTCCGCCGCCGTCCCGACCACGGACGCCGCAGCCGTCGCCGACACCCTCAGCGCCGACGCCACGTCCCGTACCGCCGTCATGGACACGACGGTCACCGACGACACCCTCTCGATCGTCCCGGACCAGGACTTCCTCGCGAACGAGGCCACCTCGTACCCCGTGGTCCTCGACCCGCCCGCGGTCAAGGCGACCCTGACGGGCTGGACCGCGCTGTGGTCCAACTCGCCCGGCACCAGCTTCTGGAAGACCAAGCACGCGCTGGGCGTGGGCTACGACGCGTACGTGGACAACAAGAAGTCCCGCTCGCTCTTCCAGTTCGACACCCGCAGGGTGGCCGGCAAGAAGATCCTGAACGCGACGTTCACGCCGTACGCGATCTGGTCGGCGAACTGTGTGAAGCAGGACGTCAACCTGTACCGCACGAGTCAGATCTCCTCGGGCACCACGTGGAACTCGCAGAGCACGTCGCTGAAGTGGTACGCGAAGGTGGACACGGTCTCGGCCGCGAAGGGGCACTCCTCCGACTGCCCGGACGGGGACATCGAGTTCGACGCCACGGCGGCCGTCGCGCACACCGCGAAGGCGAAGGACACCCTGACCACGCTCGGTCTGCGGGCCGACGAGGGCGACCCGATCGCGTGGAAGCAGTTCATGTCCCCGCTGGATCCGGACGCCACCTCAACGCGCAAGCCCCGCCTGTCGATCACGTATGTGACGCCGCCGGACAGCAAGCCGTCGTCGGTGAAGATGTCCGACCCGAAGGTCTCCTGCTCGGCCTCCTCCGCACCGGCGCAGATCCGGGACGCCACGCCCCGGCTGACCGCGACGCCGACGTCGAGCGACGCGTCGAACGCCTCGCTGCGCCCCAACTTCGAGCTGTACAAGGGAGCCGCCACCACGGCGACCTCGCTGAAGCCGTCGACATGGACGGACAGCGGTACGGCCGGTACGGCGCAGACGGCGACGCTCGACGAGACGGTCACGTACAAGTTCCGGGCCCGTACCGAGTACAAGTACACGTGGAAGGGCGACACGTCCTCCCTGTTCGGGCCGTGGTCGGGCTACTGCTACTTCAAGGTCGACTCCAAGGGTCCGCCGGTGCCCAAGGTCTCCTCGGCCGTCTACAAGGAGTGCGCGGGCACCAGCTGCGACGCCGCCGACCCGGAGCTGGGCAGTGTCGGGATGACCGCCGGCTTCAAGGTCGAGGGCGGCGCGGGTGACGTACGCCGCTACGACTGGTGGCTCAACGGCGTGAAGCTCGGCAGCAGGACGTTCACCGCCAACACGCCGACGTACGAGGTCGAGGCCGCGCCCGACAAGCGGCTGACCAACACCCTGCGGGTGCAGACGTACGACGGCGCAGGCAACGCGAGTCCCCACGCCGACTACCTGTTCCGGGTGGCCAAGGGCTCCGACCCGGTGGCGAGCTGGAAGCTCGACGACGGCAGCGGTACGACCGCCGCGGACTCCTCCGGCGGGAACCGGCCGCTGGCCCTCACCTCGACGGCCTGGACGGACAACGCGCGCCTGGGCGGCGGTGTGAGCACCAACGGCACGAGCGGCGCGGGCGTCACCACGTCCTCCGTGCTGGACACCACCAACAGCTTCGCTGTCGGTGGCTGGGTGCGGCTGACCGGGAAGGACCACGTCTCCACCCTGGCCTCGCAGAGCGGCACCCGGATGGGCGCCTTCCAGCTGTACTACTCGCAGTCCTACGACCGGTGGATCTTCAACCGGTACTCGACCGACGCCGACGACACCACGATCGTCCGCGCGGTCTCCAAGAAGCCGCCCGTGGTGGGCGCGTGGACGCACCTGATGGGCGTGTACGACCACAACAGGAAGCAGATCCGGCTGTACGTCAACGGGCAGCTCCAGGCGGCCACGGAGTTCACCACGCCGTGGGCGGCGAAGGGCACCTTCGAGGTCGGCCGGATGAAGGGGCTGGGCATCTACTCCTCCTGGTTCGAGGGCGACCTCGACCAGGTCCAGGTGTGGAACCGGGTGGTCTTCGAGAACGAGCTGTGGGCGATCGCCAACGCCGAGAGCCCGGCCACCGGGCAGACCGAGTCCGCGCTGATCGCCCACTGGGTGTTCGACGAGGCCTCCGGCACCAGCACGGCGGACGTCACCGGCCGGGGCAACACCATGAGCCTCCGGGAGGGCGCGACCCTCACCCCCACCGACAACCCCGCGCACGGCACCGTCCTCACCCTCGACGCCGCGCTGACGGGCCGTGGTGTCGCGTCGGTCGAGCTGGACCAGTCCGGCAGTTACACGGTCGCGGGCTGGGTCGACATCGGCAGCGGCGAACTCGACGACACGGCCAGGGCGTACTCGCCGACGGTGATCGCCCACCCGGGCGCCAAGCGGAACTCCTTCCGTCTCTGGTACCGGCAGGAGGCGGGCCAGTCCGTCGGCGACTGGAACTTCGGCCGGTACGAGACGGACGTCCTCGACGGACCCGCCGCCACGGTGACGTCCGACGAGGTCAACACGCCGAGCGGGTGGGTGCACGTCGCCGGCGTCTTCGACTCGGTGAACCGGTCGATCAAGCTCTACGTCTCCGGCCAGCGGCAGGGCGACGAGGACGGCGTCCTCAGCGAGGAGGGCTTCCAGTCGACCGGGACGATGCTGGCCGGCATGGCGCGCCGCCACGACAACGGTGAGTGGGGCAACTACCTGCCGGGGCGGCTCGACGACCTCCGCGTCTACACGGGCGTGCTGTCCGAGGCGGAGATCACCCGGCTCGCGACGGTGGACGAGCCACCGGTGCCGATCGAATAGCCGTCGCTCAGCGCCCACTTCCCCCACCCGGTGTGCCGGGCCGCCGGCCCGGCACACCTCCACACACCTCTCATCCGGGAGAACCTCCACGTGTTGTCCAGGAACAGCTCACTGCTGCCCAAAAGCTGGGCATGGAGCAGAGCGAGCCGGCGCCGGCTGGCGTCCGTCGCCCTGCCCTTGTCCACGGCGGTCGTCGCCACCCTGCTGAGCGCCGCCCCGGCGCTGGCGGCCGACGAGGACCGCGACCACACCAGCCTGCCGAAGGCCAGGTACGGCAAGGCCGAGCCCTTCGACCCGAAGGTCACCGAGGTCCACGACCCGACCGTGGCCGCCGCGCGCGAGACGCTCGCCAAGGCCCGTGCGAAGGTGACATGGCCGGACGCGTCGGCCGTACGGGTCCGGCCGTCGAAGGCGGTCACCCGGGCGACGAAGAGCACGGTGAACGCGCCGAAGGTACGCGTCCTCGACCGCAAGGCCACCGGCCAACTCGGCATCGACGGGCTGGTGTTCGCCGTCTCCGGCGGCGACGGCGGCAAGGCGGCCACCACCGTCGACTACAGCTCCTTCGCCGACGCCTACAGCGGCAACTGGTCCTCCCGCCTGCGGCTCGTCAGCCTCCCCGCGTGCGCGCTGACGACGCCCGAGAAGGCGGAGTGCCGCAGGACCACACCGGTCGCGTCGGAGAACGACGGCGAGGCCGGGACGGTCACCGCGCAGGTGACCGTCCCCAAGGCGAACACGGCCGGCAGGGCAACCAAGGCCGCGCCCGCCGCGATGGTCATGGCCCTGTCCGCCGCAGCCGGCTCCGACCAGGGCACCTACGAGGCCACCCCGCTGGCGGCCTCCTCCACGTGGTCGGCCGGCGGTTCCAACGGTGACTTCACCTGGAACTACCCGTTGGAGACCCCGCCGACCCCGGCGGGCCCGGCCCCCAACCTGTCCATCGGCTACTCCGCGCAGAGCGTGGACGGCCGCACCTCCTCCACCAGCGCGCAGCCGTCCTGGATCGGCGAGGGCTTCGACCTGTCGACCTCGTACGTCGAGCGGGCGTACGGCAGTTGCGAGGACGACGGCCAGGACAAGAAGTACGACCAGTGCTGGAAGGAGGACAACGCCTCCCTCGTTCTCAACGGCAAGTCCACGCCCCTGGTGAACGAGGGCGGCAAGTGGCGGCCCAAGAGCGACGACGGCGAGCGGGTCGTCCACGACACCGGCGCCGTCAACGGCGACGACGGTGACACCGGGGAGAACGGCGACAAGGGCGAGTTCTGGACGGTCACCTCGACCGACGGCACCCAGTACGTGTTCGGCAAGAACCGTCTGCCCGGCTGGAGTTCGGGCAAGGACGAGACCAACTCGGTGTGGACGCTCCCGGTGTTCGGCGACGACTCCGGCGAGCCCGGGTACTCCTCCGGCGACTCCTTCGCCGGCCGCGCCAAGACGCAGGCCTGGCGGTGGAACCTCGACTACGTCGTGGACCCGCACGGCAACGTCATGACGTACTGGTACGACAAGGAGCTCAACCACTACGCCAAGAACGGCACCACCGGCAACGGCACCGAGTACGTCCGGAGCGGCTGGCTCAAGCGCATCGACTACGGCCAGCGCACCGACACGATCTTCTCCACCACCCAACCGGCCGCGGCCCGCGTGAAGTTCACCGTCGGCGAGCGCTGCCTGCCGGTCTCCGGCGGAGAGACCTGCGGCTCGCTGACCTCCGCCAACCGCAACGCCTGGCCGGACGTCCCGTTCGACCAGATCTGCGCCGCCGACAAGCCCTGCACCGACCAGCCCAGCCCGGCGTTCTTCACCCGCAAGCGCCTGACCGACGTCACCACCCAGGTGTACGACGGCTCCGGCAGCGCCGAGACCGACTACCGCGCCGTCAACGCCTGGCACCTCGGGCAGACCTTCCCCGACCCGGGCGACGGCTCCGACGCCGGCCTGTGGCTGGACTCCATCAAGCGCACCGGCAAGGCGGGCACCGACGCCTCCCTGCCCGCGGTGACGTTCAGCGGCATCCAGCTGCACAACCGTGTCGACCGCACCGGTGACGACGTCGCCCCCTTCATCAAGTGGCGCGTCCGCTCGGTCCTCTCGGAGACCGGCTCCAAGCTCACCGTCAACTACTCCAAGGAGGACTGCGTCGCCGGCACGGACGTCCCGTCCGCGCTCGACACCAACACCCGCCGCTGCTACCCGGTCAAGTGGATCCCGCCGTCCAACCCGACGCCGGGCACGGACCCCAAGCCGCGCACCGACTTCTTCCACAAGTACGTCGTCACCCAGGTCACCGAGTCCGACCCGTACGGCGGTGCCCCGCTGAAGCAGACGGACTACAGCTACAGCAGCGGCGGTGCGTGGGCGTACGACGACGAGTCGCCCATCACCCAGGCCAAGTACCGCACCTGGGGCATCTGGCGCGGCTACCAGAAGGTCACCACGACCACCGGTGAACCCTCGGGCACCCGTTCCAAGTCCGTGTCCCTCTACTACCGGGGCATGGACGGCGACAAGCAGTCCGGCGCCACCACCCGCAAGGAGACGGTCACCGACTCCACGGGCAAGGCGGTGACGGACTCCGAGCAGTTCACGGGCCAGTTGCGTGAGCAGATCACGTACAACGGGGTCGACGGCGCCGAGACCAGCGGGTCCATCAACACCCCCTGGTCACGTACGACCGCAACGGCCAAGCACTCCTACGGCACGGTCAACGCGTACATGGTCCGTACCGCCTCCTCGGTCACCCGCACCCCGGTGACCGGCGGCGACACGCTGACCTCCACCAAGTCGACGACGTACGACCCGACGAGCGGTCTCGCGCTGAAGGAGGAGACGGACGCGGCGGGTGAGAAGGACTGCGTCGTCACCGAGTACGCCGTCAACGAGTCGGCCTGGATCCGGTCGCTGCCCAAGCGGGCGGAGAAGGTTTCCACCGGGTGCGACGCGACGCCGAAGCGGACGAACGATCCGAAGACCACCGACGTGATCTCGGATGTGCGGGTCTCGTACGACGACCAGGCCTACGGCAAGGCACCCACGAAGGGCGACGCGACCCGGCAGGAGCGGGTCACCGGCTACAACGCCGACGGCACCGCCGTGCTCCAGACCGTCACCACCGCCAAGTACGACGCCCTGGGCCGCCTCACCGACAGCTGGGACACCAAGGGCACCCGGACCAACCACGCCGTGTACACCCCGGCGGCGGGCGGTCCGCTGACCAAACTGACCGAGACCAACGCCCTCGACCACTCCACCACCACCGAGTTCGCCCCCGACTGGGGTGTGCGGACCTCCACCGTCGACCCGAACGGCAACCGCACGGACCTGGCGTACGACAGCTTCGGCCGCCTCACCGACGTATGGCTCGCCGACCGTGACCGCGGTGCGAACCAGACGCCGTCGCACAAGTTCGAGTACCGGGTCCAGAACACCGACGCGTCCTGGGTCGCCACCAAGTCGCTGAACAACGACGGCACCACGTACCGCACCGAGTACGCCATCTACGACGCGCTGCTGCGGCTGCGCCAGACCCAGACGCCCGCCGCGTCCGGCACGGGCCGGGTAGTCACCGAGACCAAGTACGACACGCGCGGCCTCGCCGTGTCGTCGTCGGCGGACTACATCGACACCACCGCCCCCTCCGGCAAGCTCGCCGACCTGCTGACGGCGGCCCCGGCCGGCACGGAGACCGTGTACGACGGTGCCGGGCGGCCGGTGATCGAGAAGGTGCTGACCAACGAGAAGGAGTTCTCCCGCACCACGCACACCTACAACGGCGACACGACCACCGTCGAACCGCCCGCCGGTGCCCCGGCCGTGCGGGAGAAGGTCGACGCTCGCGGCCGGCTGACCGAGAAGCTGGAGTACGACGGCAACAAGGCGACCGGCTCCTTCAGCCGCCTCACCTACGGCTACGACCACGCCGACCGGCTGACCTCCGTCAAGGACGACGACGGCAACTCCTGGTCGTACGGCTTCGACTTCCTGGGCCGCCAGGACAGCGTCTCCGACCCCGACGCGGGCGCCGGTTCGTCCGAGTACAACGACCTCGACCAGCAGGTGGCGACCACCGACGCCCGGCAGAAGACCGTCGGCTTCACCTACGACCTGCTCGGCCGGACCACCGGCAAGCTCGACGGCAAGGTGCCGGTGGTGAACGGCGCTCCCGCGCCGGAGGACGCCAAGTACCTCGCGCGCTGGACGTACGACTCGATCGCGAAGGGCCGGCTCACCTCCGCCATCCGCTACGTGGGCGGCAAGAGCGGCAGCGCGTACGCGCTCACCAACGCCAAGTACGACAAGAACTACCGGGTCCTGAACGAGCAGTACACGATCAGCAAGACCGAAGGCGCCCTGTCCGGCACCAACGGCACCTGGACCATCACCAACGCCTACAACCTCGACGGCACTCCGCAGAAGCGCACCATCCCCGCGATGGGCGGCCTCGGCCAGGAGGTCCTGTCGTACGGCTACACCGAGCAGCGCATGCCGGACACCCTGCAGGGCCTCACCGGCATAGTCCAGAACACGGACTATCTACCGGCCGGCGAGAAGATCCGCACCACGCTGGGCGTCTCGTCCTCGGCGGACTGGACGGAGATCAACCGGTCGTACGAGACCGGCACCAAGCGGCTGGCCCGCCAGAACGTGGTCTCCGAGACCCACACCGGCACCGACGCGGACGCATACTACCGCTACGACCTCGCCGGCAACCCGCTCGAGATCGAGGACAGGGCCACCAGCCCGACGGACCGTCAGTGCTTCACCTACGACGGCCACCGCCGCCTGAAGTCCGCCTGGACGACCACAGCGGACTGCGCGACCGCGCCCGCCACGGCCAACGTGGGCGGTCCCGGCAAGTACTGGCAGTCGTTCTCCTACGACAGCGCGGGCAACCGCAAGACGTCCACTGACCACCTGTCCGGGGCCACCACCTCGTACGTCTACAAGACGGCCGACCAGCCCCGCCCGCACGCCCTGGCCTCCACCGAGACCAAGAAGGACGGCGCGGTCACCGCCACCACCGGCTACACCTACGACAAGGCGGGCAACACCGACCTCAGGACAGTCGGCGGCAAGACCCAGAACCTCGACTTCAACACCGAGGGCAGCCTGGAGAAGGTCACCGAGGCGGACAAGTCGACCACCGAGTACCTGAACGACGCCGACGGCAACCGTCTGATCCGCCGCGACGCCACCGGCACCACCCTCTACCTCGGCGAGACCGAACTGCGGCTCGACAAGGCGAGCGGCAATGTGTCGGCGACCCGCTACTACGTCCACGGCGGCGAGACCGTCGCGGTGCGCAACGTGGCCGGCCTGACCTGGATGGCAGGCGACCACAACGGCACTGCCAGCGTTCAGATCGAAGCGGCGACCCAGCGGGTCACCCGGCGCCAGATGAAGCCGTTCGGCGAGGACCGGGGCACGGGCGCCACCGCATGGGTCGGCGAACGGGGCTTCGTAGGCGGCACGCAGGACCCAACAGGCCTCACCCACCTGGGAGCACGCGAGTACGACCCGTCCACCGGACGGTTCGTCAGCGTCGACCCGCTGGCGGACCTCACGGACCCGCAGCAGATCAACGGGTACGCCTACAGCAACAACAACCCGGTCACCTTCGCGGACCCGGACGGCAAGTTCTTCTTCGCCCTCATCGCGCTCGTCGTCGCGATCGTCAGACTCGTCGTCGCGTACTACAACTACGTCTCCAACAAGTCCTCCAGCTCCGGCAGTTCCGGCGGCATGTCCACCATGGGCACCGGCAGCTACGGGAGCGGATCCTCCAGTACGGGGACCGACTGCTCGGCCACGTACCCGGCGTACAAACCGGGCTGCAACACCAACGTGGAGCCCGAGGACCCACGTGCGGAGGGCTCCTTCAAGGACGCCGCGGCGGGCTTCGGCCACAACCTGCTCGCGGGCTGGGGCGCCATGGCCGAACTCACCCCGGCTTGCTGGTTCCAGGACTGCAGCCAGCCCATCGACGCCTACGACGACTTCGTGGAGGGCCAGGGCGTCGACGAGGACTCCCAGGCCTACGACACCGGCGACGACGTGGCCGAGGTGGCGGGCTGGATCAACCTTCCCGGTCTGCTCAAGTCGGTGGCCAAGAAGCTGGTGAAGAACACCAGCAAGAAGGAGGCGAAGGATGTAGACGTACCGGGTCCCTCCTGCAAAAAGTGCTTCCTCGCGGGCACAGACGTCGAGATGGCCGACGGCTCGACCAAGGACATCGAGGACGTCGAGGTCGGCGACGAGGTTCTGGCGACCGACCCGAAGACGGGGGAGACCGGCGCCCGCAAGGTCACACGCCTCATCATCACCGACGGCGACAAGCACTTCAACGAGCTGTCCATCGCGACCAAGGACGGCATCGAGAAGCTGACCGCGACCTATGAACACCCGTTCTGGTCACCGTCGGAGAACGACTGGGTCGAGGCGGGCGACCTCACACCGGGCATGACCCTGCGCACGGACGAGGGCGACACTGTCGTCGTCACCGGAAACCGCGCGTACGACGACCACGTCCGCACGTACAACCTCACGGTCGACGACCTGCACACGTTCTATGTGCTGGCGGGAGATGTACCGGTCCTGGTGCACAACAGTACGCCCTGCATTTCCACCAAACTGAGCCAAAAGCAGTATCGACACGTCGAGGGACGCCCAGAATTCGGCGGCGGTTCATATCTCAAATCCTTCAATGACGGGGAACAAGTTCTCGACGCCTACCACGCCGGCCGAACAACAGTCCTTGGCACAACCAAGGAGGGGCACACCGTGATCCGATACGATGGCGTCACTGGATACAACAACAACCCGGGAGCCGGCTATGTTGACCAGCCGACGAATGTATTCATGATCAAGGGAACCGCAAAACCCAGCATCGTCCCGACCAATCCGAACTGGACTCCATGAATTGAATGCCCTGGACCGCGAAAATTACTTCGTCATTCAAGCCATGCAGGCCACCCTCGGATTGATCACTGAAAATGTTTACGCAATCGCAGTTCAGGTAGACACTGAACGGATTACTCTACATTTCGCAGTGTCGAACATTTCCTCCGACTTCGAAGAAGATGTCGACGATATCAAGTCCGAGCTGGACGCATTCCTTGAGGGTCGATTTCACATTGACGTGGAGGTCTATGTCGGACTGCCTGATGGGGCCTGGCCCGGACGTTCGTGGAGATTGATCTATCTGAGACATTCACGCATGTCCGGAAACTAGAATCCACATCGGTTCGATCCAAAAGAAGTTACCGACACTTGAGGTGTTCCTCACTGCCCGCCAGTTTTTTGGCGGGCAGTGAGGAACACCGGACAAGAATTTTGGTGCCCTATACGATCCGGTGTCGACGGTACTCAGGTTGAACTCGTAGTCCGTAGGTGACGGCGTCCAGGTCTCCCACTCCGGCGAGCCAGGGTGCGCACGCTGCCTGCGACCGAACTCCTTGGCGTCGGCTGTCAGCGGTTCAAAGCTGACACGCCGCCTCACACAGTCGGCCACGCGCCGCCTTCAGCAAGCCCTCCGACCACTCCGCACGCGTGACTCCCTCGGGCGGCCCCATCGACTCGCCGCGACCGGCACCCAGCGCGCGGGCGATCTCCTTCACCTCACGCTGCGGAATGGCACCGTCCTTCGCCCGCGTGATCAGCTGCCGCAGGTACTCGCCATGCGCCGACGTCATGCTCTACTCATCCTCTGGGGCCAACTACTCGAAATGGTCCAGCATTTCCCTGGCACCCGGTTTGGGGCAAGCCAATTACTTGGCGGACTGCAGGGACGCGGAAGTGACCAGCCGTGCTCGTTCGTGGAGTTCCCGCGCCACCGGGTTGCCCAGGTGCGGGCGGACCGGCTTGAACATGTTCCGCATGCGCTCATCCGCGCGCCCGGACTGGACGAACGGATAGTCGTCCAGCGCAAGATTCCACGTGGCGCAGGCGGCTTCCAGGTGGCCGACAGACAGTTGGCGCTCGGCGAGAATTCCACGGTGATGGACGCGCGTGCGCCGGTAAACGTCGTAGCGCAATCCGTCGGCCTGCTCCAGCGCCTCCACGGCACCCGCCCTGTCGCCCAACTCGTACCGCACCTGACTCGTGTGGTAGTTCAGGGCGGCGGGGTCGTACGAAGCGAAGATCTTCGCTCTGGACTCCGCCTTGTCCATGGCGACTTCGGCCTCCCAGAGGTACCTGAGAGCCTTACCGCGTTCCCCGGTCCGGGCGGCAGCGTGTGCCTGCTGGCCGGCAAGGAACGCACGCATTCGAGGACCGGCGTTCGGAGCGGCAGCAGCAGCGGCGTCGGCCAGGCGCATCGCCTCCTGTCCGTGCCCAAGGTCCACGGCCTGGACGCTCATACCCCTCAGGCCCGTCCAGATGTCGCCCAGCCATGGGCCCCGTCGTGGGCCACGCGTAACCCGCAGCGGGCGCCTCAACGTCTCCTGCGGCACTCGCCCTGATCCACTACCCAGGACGAGTCACGCCCCCAACTGATCCATGTACAGGACCAGTTGGGGGCACCTCACGCAACACCGAGTTCCTACAACTCCGGCAACCCAGGCGGAGCCTTCGCCGGCCGCTCCTCCAGCGACTCCAGTGCCAGCCGGATCGCCTCGTCCAGCTGGACGTCCCGCCCGGCCGCGTAGTCCTGCGGGGTCTGCACGACCTCCACGTCGGGATCGACCCCGTGGTTCTCGACGCCCCAGCCGTAACCCTCAAGCCAGAAGGCGTACTTGGGCTGGGTGACGAGCGTCCCGTCGACGAGCCGGTAGCGGCTGTCGATGCCGATCACGCCGCCCCACGTCCGCGTACCGACCACGGGGCCGATCCCCAGCGCCTTGATCGCCGCGTTGACGATGTCCCCGTCCGACCCCGAGAACTCGTTGGCGACGGCGACGACGGGCCCGCGAGGCGCGTCCTCCGGATAGCTGTACGGCCGTAGCCCGCGCGGCAGGTCCCAGCCGACGATCCGCCGCGCCAGCTTCTCGACGACCAGCTGGGACGTGTGCCCGCCCCGGTTCTCGCGGACGTCGACGACCAGCCCTTCCTTGGCGACCTCGATCCGCAGGTCGCGGTGGATCTGGGCCCAGCCGGGCGCCTGCATGTCGGGCACGTGCAGATAGCCGAGCCGGCCGCCGGACTTCTCGGCGACGTACGCCCGCCGGTCGTTGACCCACGCGTGGTAGCGGAGCGGTTCCTCGTCCGCGAGGGGTACGACGACCACGTGCCGCGGATCGCCGCCGCCGGACGGCGAGATGGTCAGCTCGATGGGCTTGCCCGCCGTACCGACGAGCAGCGGGCCGGGCCCGGCGACCGGGTCGACGGGCTGTCCGGCGACCGCGACGATCGCGTCGCCCGGGCGCACCGCGACGCCGGGTGCGGCGAGCGGGGAGACGCCGTCGGGGTCGGAGGTCTCGGCGGGCAGGACGCGGTCGACGCGCCACAGGGGCGTGCCCTGGGGGCCGTCCGCGTGCCGGGAGATGTCGGCGCCGAGAAGGCCCTGCCGCTCACCGTGGCCGTGTCCGCCGCGCGGGGTGACGTAGGCGTGCGAGGTGCCCAGCTCGCCCTGGACCTCCCAGAGAAGGTCGACGAGGTCGTCGTGGGTGGCGACGCGGTCGAGGATCGGCCGGTAGCGGTCGAGGACGCCGTTCCAGTCGGTGCCGCCCATGTCCGCACGCCAGAAGTTGTCGCGCATGATGCGACCGTTCTCGTCGTACATCTGCCGCCATTCGACGACCGGGTCGACGCTCTGCCGGACCCGCGACAGGTCGACGGTGATGTTCGAGTCGCTCTCGTCGTCGTTCGAGGCACGCCGGTCGCTGGGTACGACCTTCAGCTTGCCGTCGGTCCACAGCAGGACGCGTTTGCCGTCGCCGCTGACGGCGAAGTGGTCGGCGTCCCCGGCGAGGTGTTCGATGCGCCGCTGGGCGAGGTCGTACCGCTCCAGCTCGGTCTTGGGGTCGGGGTCGTCCGGGGTGGCCCGGGAGGAGCCGAGCACTCCGCGCACCGGGTGGCGCAGCCACAGGACGCCGTCCTTGGCGGCCCGCAGGTTGGAGTAGCGGGCCGCCTCGACCGGGAACGGCACGATGCGGTCGGCGAGCCCGTCGAGGTCGATACGGGTGGCCGGGGCGCCCTCGCTGTCGGGGGTCTCGTCCTTGTCCGGCGCCTCGAAGGGCCGCCCGTGCCGCTGCGGCCCGAAGGGCGAGGGCGTGGTCGCGGCGAGCGGGATGAGGTGCGGACGCGAACCGCCGACAAAGGCGAGGTCGAACACGTGCTCGTCGTAGACGGGGTCGAAGGACCGCGCCGAGAGGAAGACGAGATGCTTGCCGTCAGCGGTGAACGCGGGCGAGTAGTCCCGGAACCGGAGCGGAGTCGCCTCGGTCACCGACAGATCGGTGGTGTTGGCGAGCTTGAGCTGACGCAGCGGACGCGGCCCCGGGTGGGACCAGGCGAGCCAGGCCGAGTCCGGCGAGAAGACGAGCCCGGACACGTCACCGTCGTCGCTGCGGTCGACCTCGCGCACCTCCCCGGACTCCCGCTCGACGAGCAGGACGCGCCCGTCGTGGGAGGCGACGGCGGCCCGGCTGCCGTCGGGCGCCATGGCGAGGCCGAGGACCCGCCCGAGCTGTCCGGCGGCGAGCCGGCGCGGAGTGGTCCCCGTTGCGACACCGGTCGCCGGGGCGAACTCCAGCGCGTCGTCACCCTCCGCGTCCGTCACCCACACGGCCCACTCCTCGCCGTCCACGCGGAAGGCGCGGGGCAGCCGGGCCCGTACCCCGTGCCCGGAGGCGAGCACCCGGGCCGGGCCGGACCGGTGGGTGACCCAGTGCACGGACCCGCGCACCCCGATGGCGCTGCCGCGTCCGGTGTGGTCGGGCGCTCCGGACCCGAACCACCGGGAGGCGCTGACGGGATGGGGCTGGAGGTCGACACGCTGCCCGCCGAGCCGGATGTCGAGCCGACGCGGCTCGGCCCCCTCCAGGTCGTCCAGCAACCACAGTTCACCGGCGGAGGAGTAGACGACACGGCTGCCGTCGCTCGCGGCGTGCCGGGCGTAGAACCCGTCGATCGGGGTGTGGCGTCGCAGGTCGGACCCGTCGGCCAGGGACGAGTACAGCGCCCCGACCCCTTCGTGATCGGAGAGGAAGGCGATGCGCTCCCCGACCCACACCGGGTATTCGAGGTTCCCGTCGAGGTCGGCGTGCAGGCGTACGAACTCGCCGGCGCCCTCTCCGTCGCGGACGTCCCTGTCGATCCACAACTTCCCTGCCGTACCGCCCCGGTACCGCTTCCACCAGGCCGCCTCGCGCCCCATGGGGGCGGAGAGGAGAACGGTCGCCGGACCGTGTGCGACATCGCCGACCGGCCCGTACGGCAGGACGGTCGCCGGGCCGCCGTCGAGGGGTACGGCCCGGGCCCAGGAACGGCGCAGGCTGGCCTGCCCCTGGGTGCTGATGGCGAGGACCTGCCCGTCGGGGGTCCAGCCGCGCACCTGGGTCTTCGAACTGCCCCAGTAGGTGAGCCGGTTGGTGGATCCGCCGTCGATCGGGGCGACATGCACCTCGGGGGCGCCGTCACGGGTGGAGGTCCAGGCGAGGTGGGTGCCGTCCGGGGAGATACGGGGATGGTTCACCGGTACGTTGTCGGCGCTGACGCGCCAGGCCCGGCCGCCGTCGAGCGGGGCGACCCAGACGTCGTCCTCGGCGGTGAAGGCGACCAGGTCGCCGTGCAGATGCGGAAACCGGAGATACGCAGGCGAAGAGGGCTGAGTCACCTGATCACCCTAGGCAACGAGTCCGCCCCCGGACAGGGGTTTGGATCACTTCGTGCACAACCGGCCAGGACCCCGGCGCCTTGCCCACCCGCTCATTTGCCTTCGACGGGCCAGCAGTTCGGGTCCTTCTGGCACCAGATGGTCTTCGTCACGGTCACGGTCGGGGCGGGCTGTCCGTTGTCCGGCGGCTGCCAGGTGACGGGCGGGGTGCGGGTCGGGGTGCTGGGCGCGTCGCAGTTGCCGAGTCCGCTGACGCGGAGCCACTGCCTGCCGTCGATCCTGACGGTGAGGTTCCCGCGTACGCACCTGCCGTTGACGGCGCGCGTCACCTTGCCGGTGACGGTGATGTCCTTGCCGTCCGTGGTCTTGCCCCGGCAGTCGACGTCGGCATAGGTGCTCTCGCTCGGCGAGGGCGAACTCCCGGACGTGGAAGCCTTGTTGCCGTTGTTGACCGAGGCCGTGCAGGTGAGCCACTGGACGCCGACGTTCCGCCGCTCCAGCTCCTTCGTCATCGTCTGGTCGGTGGTGTAGGCGACGGTGGCCGAACCGAGCCCACCGGGATCACACGCGACGGCACCACCCACGACGGCCACCACGAGTCCGGCCACCACGACCGCCCTGCGGCGCCCGCGCGGCCGAAGCCGAATCCGAAGCCGAATCCGCCCCAAAGCCACCATGGAAGGGCAGCCTGCCACCGTCCCGCCCAACACGGAAGGGCGTATACGGACATGCGCGCAAGCAACTTCGCGAAGGATCGCCGGAGGACGAACTGCCGTACGAGGCAAGGCGGCCAGGCCGTCAGCCGGTCAGGCTGTCGGGCTGTCGGGCTGTCAGGACCAGCGGCCGGTGCGGCCGAGCAGCAGGGCCGTCGCGGCGGTGCCGGCGGTGGAGGTACGCAGCACACTGGCCCCGAGCCGGTACGCCTTCGCCCCCACCCCCTCGAAGAGGGCCAACTCCTCGGGGGAGACGCCTCCTTCGGGTCCGACGACCAGCACGATCTCACCGGCGGAGGGGAGTTGGGCGGTCGCGAGCGCGGCACTGCCGTAGTCGCGGTCCTCGTGCAGTACGGCGGCGAAGTCGGCCTCGGCGAGCAGCGCGGCGACCTGCTTGCTCGACGCGGCGTCCGCGACCTCCGGGAAGCGCACCCGGCGGGACTGCTTGCCCGCTTCCCGGGCGGTGGCCCGCCACTTGGCGAGCGCCTTCAGCCCACGGTCCCCCCGCCACTGTGTCACGCACCGTGCGGCGGCCCAGGGCACGATGGCGTCGACGCCGGTCTCGGTCATCGTCTCGACGGCCAACTCGCCCCGGTCACCCTTGGGGAGGGCCTGGACGACGGTGATACGTGGGGATTCCGCGGCTTCCTCGACGACCGGCCCGAGTCGCAGAACCAGTTGGTCCTTGCCCTCGGCGGCGACGACCTCGCCCTCCGCCCAGCGCCCGGCCCCGTCGGTGAGGACGACGGTCTCACCGGCCCGCATCCGCTTCACGGAGACGGCGTGGCGCCCTTCGGCCCCGTCAAGGACGTACTGCCCGCCGCCGGCGGCGGCAAGGTGCGGGGGGAAACTCTCGACGACGAAGACAGGGGCGGTCACGAACGCTCGCCCCCGCCCGCCAACGCGGCCCGCGCGGCCTCGATCTCGTCCACGAGCACAGCCACCAGCTCCCCGGCCGGAAGCTCCCGGGCCATCCGGTGCCCCTGTCCCGCCCACAGGGCCATGCCCTGCGCGTCGCCGGACGCGGCGGCCTTCTTGCGGAGCGGCGAGGTGAGGTGGTGGACCTCGGGGTATGCGGCGGGGGCGTACGGGCCGTGCTCGCGCAGGAAACGGTTCACCAGCCCCCGGGCGGGCCGGCCGGAGAACGCGCGCGTCAGCTCCGTACGGGCGAAGAGGGGGTTGGTCAGTGCCTGCTTGTGCAGGGTGTGGGCGCCGGATTCCGGGGTGGTGAGGAAGGCCGTACCGAGCTGGGCGGCGCTCGCGCCCGCGGCGAGGACGGCGGCGATCTGGCTGCCGCGCATGAGCCCGCCGGCGGCGACGAGGGGAAGGTCGACGGTCTCGCGGACCTGCGCGATGAGAGAGAGCAGCCCGATGGCCGAGCCGTCCGCCTCGGGGTTGTCCCGATGGGTGCCCTGATGACCGCCGGCCTCGACGCCCTGCACGATCACCCCGTCGGCCCCGGCCCGCTGCACGGCGAGGGCCTCCTCGGCGGTGGTCGCGGTGACCAGGGTGAGGGTGCCGGCACGGCGGAGGGAGTCCAGTACGTCGCTGCCGGGCACCCCGAAGTGGAAGGATACGACCGGCACCGGGTTGTCGAGGAGGACGGCGAGCTTGGCGTCGTAGCCGTCGTCGCGTCCGCTGTCCGGGTCGCCCAGCTCGGTGTCGTACCAGGTGGCCTCACCGGCGAGCTGGTGGGCGTAGAGCTCGACGGCGGCGGCATGAGGGGGCGCGGTGTCAGCCGCTCCGGTGGAGCCGGTGCTCGCACCGGGATACTCGGGCTGCGGCATGAACAGGTTCACGCCGAACGGCCGCCCGGTGAGCCCGCGCAACTGCTTGATCTCCTGATACATCCCGTCCGCGGTCTTGTACCCGGCGGCGAGGAACCCGAGCCCGCCCGCTTCGGCGACGGCACTGGCGAGCCGCGGGACGGAGACGCCGCCCGCCATGGGGGCCTGCACGATCGGGTGAGGGAAGAGATCGGTCAGCGGGGAGGACGACATGACGGCATGTTGTCACGTCCCCACCACAAGTCCGAATCAGGCCCCTGCGGCGCGAAAGGGGGCTGGGGGCGCGCTCCCGGAGAGCCCGCCCCCACCACCTCAGCGTCCGTTGAACGCGTCCTTCAGCCGCGAGAACAGCCCCTGCTGCCCAGGCTGGAACTGCCCCATGGGCCGCTCCTCGCCCCGCAGCTTCGCCAGCTCACGCAGCAACCGCTCCTGCTCGGGATCAAGCTTCGACGGAGTCATGACCTCGACATGCACCAGGAGGTCACCACGCCCGCCGCCCCGAAGATGCGTGACTCCCCGTCCGTGCAGGGGAATCGACTGCCCGGACTGCGTGCCCGGACGGATGTCGACCTCCTCCAGCCCGTCGAGCGTCTCCAGCGGCACCTTCGTGCCCAGTGACGCCGCCGTCATCGGAAGGGTCACCGTGCAGTGCAGGTCGTCCCCGCGCCGCTGGAACTGCGCGTGCGGCAGCTCGTGGATCTCGACGTAGAGGTCACCGGCGGGACCACCACCGGGCCCCACCTCGCCCTCACCGGCGAGCTGGATCCTCGTACCGTTGTCGACCCCCGCGGGGATCTTCACGGTGAGCGTCCGGCGCGACCGCACCCGCCCGTCGCCCGCGCACTCGGGGCACGGTGTCGGAACGACGGTCCCGAACCCCTGGCACTGCGGGCAGGGACGGGACGTCATGACCTGCCCGAGGAAGGACCGCGTCACCTGGGACACCTCGCCCCGCCCGCGACACATGTCGCAGGTCTGGGCCGAGGTTCCCGGCGCCGCGCCCTCACCACTGCACGTGCCGCACACCACGGCCGTGTCGACCTGGATGTCCTTGGTCGTCCCGAAGGCGGCTTCGTCGAGTTCGATGTCGAGCCGGATCATCGCGTCCTGGCCGCGTCGCGTACGCGACCTCGGCCCGCGCTGGGACGCCGTTCCGAAGAACGCGTCCATGATGTCCGAGAAGTTCCCGAAGCCACCGGCGCCGAAGCCGCCCGCGCCGCCGCCCGCCTGCGAGAGGGGGTCGCCGCCGAGGTCGTAGACCTGCTTCTTCTGCGGGTCCGACAACACCTCGTACGCGGCGTTGATCTCCTTGAACCGCTCCTGCGTCTTCGGATCGGGGTTGACGTCCGGGTGCAGCTCGCGGGCGAGCCTCCTGAACGCCTTCTTGATCTCGTCCTGGGACGCGTCGCGGCGCACGCCGAGTACGGCGTAGTAGTCCGTGGCCACTTACGACTCCGCCAGGATCTGTCCGACGTACCGTGCCACTGCGCGTACCGCTCCCATCGTTCCCGGGTAGTCCATGCGGGTCGGTCCGACCACGCCGAGCTTGGCGACTGCCTCGCCGCCCGAACCGTAGCCGACCGACACGACGGACGTGGAGTTGAGTCCCTCGTATTTGTTCTCGTGACCGATTCGTACGGTCATGCTCGAATCCCCGGCCTCACCAAGGAGTTTGAGAAGTACGACCTGTTCCTCCAGGGCTTCCAGGACCGGCCTGATAGTGAGGGGAAAGTCATGTCCGAAGCGGGTCAGATTGGCGGTTCCGCCGATCATCAGCCGCTCCTCGGCCTCCTCGACGAGCGTCTCCAGCAGGGTGGAGAGCACCGTCGCGACCGTGCCCCGGTCCTCCGCGTCGAAGGCCTCCGGGAGGTCCTGCACGAGCTGCGGCACGTCCGCGAAGCGGCGGCCCGCGACCCGGCTGTTGAGCCGCGCGCGTAGATCCGCCAGAGAGGTCTCCCCGAAGGGCGCCGGACAGTCGATCATCCGCTGCTCCACGCGGCCCGTGTCCGTGATCAGCACGAGCATCACGCGCGCGGGAGCGAGCGAGAGCAGCTCGACGTGCCGCACGGTGGACCGGGTGAGCGACGGATACTGCACGACGGCGACCTGCCGCGTGAGCTGGGCGAGC
Organism: Streptomyces sp. NBC_01451; assembly: GCF_036227485.1. Taxonomy (NCBI): domain Bacteria; kingdom Bacillati; phylum Actinomycetota; class Actinomycetes; order Kitasatosporales; family Streptomycetaceae; genus Streptomyces; species Streptomyces sp. NBC_01451. The sequence goes on along the minus strand of NZ_CP109479.1, from coordinate 6,588,382 downwards.
AGCCGGACCGTCCGTCCGACCACATCGTCGAGATCGACGGCGCCGTCCAGGAAGTTCTGGATGGCACGCCGCTCGGGCGCCGTCATCGGCTTGACACCGGCGAGCCGGTCGACGAAGAGCCGGTAGCCCTTTTCGGTCGGGATGCGCCCGGCGCTGGTGTGGGGCTGGGCGATGAAGCCCTCGTCCTCCAGCGCCGCCATGTCGTTGCGGACGGTCGCCGGCGAGACCCCGAGGTTGTGCCGCTCGGTGAGCGCCTTGGACCCGACCGGCTCCTCGGTGCCGACATAGTCCTGGACGATCGCGCGCAGCACTTCGAGCCTGCGTTCACTGAGCATCGCGCACACCTCCAGCTGCTGTCGTCCCCTGTTGCGCCTACCCGGTACCCGGTCTCCCGCCCGGACCGTCATCGGCTCTTCGGCTCTCCATTGGTCTTCCCTGGCACTCTTCGTGTGCGAGTGCCAGAGTTCCCCGGCCCAGTGTACGGCTGTCGGGTACGCCCCCGGCAAGGGCGGCCCGCGCCGGCCTGCCGACGTGTACCGACCTGTCCTGCGATGTCGTGTCCGGCTAGCGTCGCTGCATGAAGGTGACTTGGGAAGAGCCGAGGTGGGACGACCTGGGCTGGGAGCGCCTGGCGGCCGGGGTGGGCCGGTGCCGGCTGCCGGTCTGGGACTGCACGGTGGGGCTGGTGACCGGGCCGCGCGGCGCCCTGCTGATCGACGCGGGATCGAGCCTCGCGGAGGGCGCGAGACTGCGTCTGGAGGCTCAGGAGCTCGCCGGCTGCCGTGTGGGCTTCCTCGCACTCACGCACGCACACTTCGATCATGTTTTCGGAGCGGCGGCGTTCGCGGGTGCGCATGTGTTCGCGGCGCCGGGCCCGAACGACGAATTCGGGGAAGTGGGGCGCGCGGCGTTGTGCGCGGACGCCGTACGCAACGGTCTGGACGCCCGGGCGGCGGAGGAGGCGGCGGACACCCTGGTGGTTCCGCGTCAGCAGGTCCGGGGAAGTCTCACCGTCGAGCTGCGCGACGGCCCGGGAGTCGTCCTGAGCAACGTCGGCCCCGGCCACACCCGCGGCGACCTCGTGGCGGTCGTACCCGGTGACGGCACCCCGGCCGTCGTCTTCTGCGGCGACCTGGTCGAGGAGTCGGGCGAACCCCAGGCGGGCCCCGACGCCGAACCGGCGCACTGGCCGGCGGCCCTCGACCGCCTCCTCGCCCTGGGCGGCGAGGACGCCCTGTACGTGCCCGGCCACGGCGCGGTGGTGGACGCGGGGTTCGTACGGGCCCAACGGGACGCCCTGGCAACGCGTTTCGGCGTGTCGCGGGAGCCGGTGACCTGACGGCACGACCGCTTCTCCTATCGTCATCCGAATGCGCCAGTACTCTCCGGACCTGACCCCGCCGTGGAAGAAGCCCAAGCCCGTACCGCAGGTCCCCGCGGACCCGGGCCTGGTGGTCGAGGAGCCGGGTACGGGCTTCTGCGGCGCGGTGATCCGCTGCGAGGCGGGCACGGTCACCCTGGAGGACCGCTTCGGCAAACACCGCGTGTTCCCGCTGGAGCCGGGCGGCTTCCTCCTGGAGGGCAAGGTGGTGACCCTCGTACGCCCCGCCGGGTCACCGTCGCCGAGCGCGTCTTCCGTACGTCCGTCCCGTACCGCTTCCGGTTCGGTGGCGGTTCCCGGTGCCCGGGCACGGGTCGCACGGGCGGGGCGGATCTACGTCGAGGGGCGTCACGACGCCGAACTGGTCGAGAAGGTGTGGGGGGACGACCTGCGGGTCGAGGGTGTGGTCGTCGAGTACCTGGAGGGCATCGACGACCTCCCCGCGATCGTGGCCGAGTTCGCCCCCGGCCCGGACGCCCGCCTGGGCATCCTGGTGGACCACCTGGTGCCGGGCACGAAGGAGTTCCGGATCGCGCGGGCGGTGACCAGCGAACACGCGCTGGTGGTCGGGCACCCGTACATCGACGTGTGGGAGGCGGTGAAACCGGCGTCCCTGGGCATCCCCGGCTGGCCCCGGATCCCGCACGGGCAGGACTGGAAGACGGGGGTGTGCCGGGAGCTGGGATGGCCGGAGAACACCGGGGCGGTGTGGCGGGCGATTCTGGCGCGGGTGGGTTCGTACAGGGACCTGGAGCCGGAACTGCTGGGCCGAGTGGAGGAACTGATCGACTTCGTCACGGCACCACCGGACGAGGCCGCCCCCTCCAGCCCGCCCTGAGCTTGAGGACGAGGCCGCCCCTCCAGCCCACCCTGAGCTTGAGGACGAGGCCGCCCCCTCCAGCCCGTCCGGCGTTTGAGGACGAGGCCCCTTCAGGGCCGAAGCGGGGGTCTGGGGGCGGCAGCCCCCAGGAACGGGAAGGGACGGGACGGGTAGGGGCGGCGGGGGCGAGAACAACCCACCGCCACGCCCCCTCAGTCCACCAGGTCCCGAACCACCGCATCCGCCAGCAACCGCCCCCGCAACGTCAACACCGCCCGCCCCTCCCCATAGGGCCCCGCCTCCAGCAACCCCTCCCCCAACGCCCGCCCCGCAGCCACCAGCCCGGCGTCCTTCAGCAGCGCCAGAGGCACACCCTCCCGCAGCCTCAGCTCCAACAGCACCCGCTCCACCCGCCGGTCCTCCTCCGACAGCACCTCACGCCCCGCCCCCGGCGACCGCCCCGCCGCCAGCGCCCCGGCGTAGGCGCCCGGGTGCTTCACGTTCCACCACCGCACGCCCCCCACATGGCTGTGCGCCCCCGGCCCCGCGCCCCACCAGTCGGCGCCGCGCCAGTACAGCTCGTTGTGGAGGCACCGGGCAGCGCGCGAAGTCGCCCAGTTGGACACCTCGTACCACTCGTAACCTGCCGCGCCCAGCACCTCGTCCGCGATCAGATACCGGTCCGCGTGCACGTCGTCGTCGGTCATCGGCACCTCGCCCCGGCGGATACGCCGAGCCAGCTGCGTACCCTCCTCCACGATCAGGGCGTACGCGCTGACGTGATCCGGCCCGGCCCCGAGCACCGCCTCGAGCGAGGCCCGCCAGTCGTCGTCGGACTCCCCCGGCGTGCCGTAGATCAGGTCGAGGTTCACGTGCTCGAACCCCACGGCCCGCGCCTCCGCGACACACGCCTCGGGGCGCCCCGGCGTGTGCGTACGGTCCAGCACCTTCAGTACGTGCTGCCTCGCGCTCTGCATCCCGAACGAGATCCGGTTGAAGCCGCCCTCGCGCAGGGTGGCCAGATACCGCTCGTCCACCGACTCCGGATTCGCCTCGGTCGTCACCTCGGCGTCCGCCGCGAGGCCGAACTCGTCGCGGATCGACCGCAGCATCCGTACGAGATCGTCGGCGGCCAGGAGAGTCGGCGTACCGCCGCCGACGAACACCGTGCGCACCTGGCGCGGATCGTCGCCCAGCACCTTCCGGGCCAGCCGTACCTCGTCGGTCAGGGTGTCGGCGTAGTTGTCGCGGGAGGCCAGGACACCGCCCGTGCCGCGCAGCTCGGTCGCCGTGTAGGTGTTGAAGTCGCAGTAGCCGCAGCGGGTCGCGCAGTACGGGACGTGGAGGTAGAAAGCGAGGGGGCGGTCCGCGGCCCCGGCGAGCGCGGGGGCGGGCAGGGCACCGTCTTCGGGGACGGGTTCGCCGTCGGGGAGTGCGGAGGGCATGTCCTCCATTGTCCAGCACCGGCGAGGCGGCCCGCCCGACGGACCCGATGCCCGTGCCCGGGGCCCTTGCCCGGCGCCCTGCCGACACCCGGGCGCGAGTCACCCGCCGAGCGATTCCGCCTGGAGCACCAGCAGCGCCAGATCGTCCTCCGGCGGCTTCTCCCCGAACTCGTGCACGAGTTCGCGGATACGATCCGCGATCAGCTGCGCGTTCAGCCCGGCGCAGCCGGCGAGGGCGGTCGCCAGCCCGTCGCCGTCGTCGAACTGGCGGGGCCCGCAGCGCCGCTCGGTCACCCCGTCGGTGACGCACAGCAGGCTGTCGCCGGGCCGCAGCTCGAAACTCCCGCTCGTGTACGTCTCGTCCTCGACGACCCCGAGCAGTGTCTGCGGTTCGGCGGCGGTACGGACCTCACCGCTCGCCCGGAGCACCAGGGGCAGCGGATGCCCGGCCGAGGCGACAGTGCAGCGCACGCCTCCGTCGAAGGGCGCGAGTTCGCCGTAGAGGAGGGAGAGGAAGCGGGTCTGCGGCCCCTCGCCCGGCCGTACCGAGGCCAGGACACCGGGGACGGCCGATGCGGCCGACCCCGCCGCTCCGGTCGCCCCGGCCGGCACAGCGGGACGCGCGTCCGCGGCGACCAGCGCGCGGGCCGCCGCGTCCGCCGTCTCCGTGGCATCGTCGAGGAGCAACTGGTTGAGGCGGTCGAGGACGTCGGCGACGCGGTAGCCCTCGCGGGCGAGCAGCCGCAGCCAGGGCCGGGCCAGGCCGATCACCACGGCGGCCTCCGGGCCCTTGCCCTGCACATCGCCGACGGCGAAGCACCAGCGGCCGTCGCCGGCCGGGAAGAGGTCGTAGAAGTCGCCGCTGGGCCCGCCCTTGTCGCAGGGTTCGTAGACGAGGGCGCTGCTGACGCCGGGGATCTCGGCGACGGCGCCGGGCAGCAGCCCGCGCTGGAGGATGCGGCTGATGGTGGCCTGGCGGGCGTACTGGCGGGCGGCGCCGATGGCGAGCGCGACACGGCGGCTGAGATCCTCGACCAGGCCGGTGACCTCGTCGGGGAAGCGGAGCGTCCCGGCCCGCCCGATGACCAGCGTGCCGAGCGGCCGGCCGCCCGCGACCAGCCGGTAGGCGAGCGCGGAGCCGGTCTCCCCGCGCCCGCCGAGCGCCTCACCGGGCCAGGGCACGGTGACCGGCCCGGTTCTGGTGGTGTCGGGCGGGCGCGGCGGGTCCTTCTCCAGGACGCGGCGCAGCTCCTCGATACGGTCCTCGCTGCCGTGCCAGACCCGGGCGAGCCGCGGCCCGGGCCCGGTGTACCCCCCGTCCCCGCCTCCCTCTCCGTCGCCCCAGCTGCCGCGCCCCATGGACTCGTCCTCCAGCCACACCGCGCACCAGTCGGCGAGGCGCGGCACGAGGAGCTGCCCGGTGAGCGCGGCGACGAGGTCCTCGTCGAGCTGCCCGGCGAGCAGGTCCGAGGCCTCGGCGAGGAAGGAGAGGGCGCCGTGGTTGAGCCACTCCTGGTCACACGGGCTGCGCTGCGGCTCGGGGGCGAGGCCCTCGGCCACCCGTAACCCGTGCCCGAGGGCCTGGGTGCCGGCGTACGGGTCGAGGTCCTCGTCGACCGTCATGCCTTCGGCGGGGAGCCGCGCCCAGACGGTCTTGACGCCGGTGCGGTACGTGACGCCCCAGGCCTCGGAGAGTACGGAGACGAGGCGAAGGCCACGCCCGTACTCCGGTATGTCGTAAGGGAGTTCGACACCGCTGTCCCGGGGCGCGCGGGAGGGGTGATGATCGGACACCTCGACGACGAGCGCGACACCGACGCCCGCCTCCCCCTCTCCCTCGTCCCCCCTGTCCCGGTCCGCCCGATCCCCCCTGTCCGCCCTGTCCGCCCTCTCCGCCCGCTCCTCCGGTTCGTCCGGCGTCTCCAGGCGGCACTGCAACTCCACGTCCGTGCCCGCGTGGACGACGGCGTTGGTGACAAGCTCGCTGACGACCACCATGGCATCGTCGGTGAGCCGGTCGGACAGTGCCCCGGCGCCAGGCAGGCCGAGCCGCGCCCATTCGGCGAGGGCGGCGCGTACGAGGCCTCGGGCGGCGCCGGGAGCTAGGGGGCCGCCGCCGAGCGTGGCGTGCGCGACCGCACGCCGGTCCGCACCCCGTCGCGCGGGCGTGCCGGGCGCACGGGACGGCGCACGGGGCACGGTCTCCCGTTGCGTCGGAATGGCCCCCATGGGCAGCTCCCCGGGCAGTTCGTACGAATACACCTCAGTGGACGCGGACAGAGTGACAGACCGACCACGCCCATAAGCGCCGAGTTACGAAGTGGGCCGCCATGAGTGAGAACAGTGCTACGGAAGTGATCGAAGACGGACAGATTCGGGCATCCGATCCGCGTCCACCGCTCGCCACGTTCACCCGGATAACAGACCGCGGATCACGGATCACGGACCGCAGACCGCAGACCGCAGACCGCAGACCATGATCCGCACCTCAGCTCCGAGGCGCAGCGCACGCATACGACGAACCGCCCCCTTGTACCGACCCGGGTCGCGCGAGGTCGGTTCAAAGGGGCGGCTCATCGGACAAGCCCGCCTGTGCTGACGTTCAGGGGCGCGGGAACCGCGCGACCGGCCGCGTCGAACCCGCGGTCGTCGGCAGTCCCCACCGCCCGAAGGCGCCCGCGCTACGCCTCGCGCGAGCCCGCGTACATCTCGTCGATCAGGTGCTTGTACTCCCGCTCGACCACCGGCCGCTTCAACTTCAGGCTCGGTGTGATCTCACCGTGCTCGATGTCGAGGTCCCGCGGCAGCAGCCGGAACTTCTTGATGGTCTGCCACCGCTGAAGCCCGCTGTTGAGTTCCTTGACGTACCCCTCGATGAGAGCGACCGTCCCCGGCGCGGCGACCACCTCCGCGTAGGACTTGCCGTCGAGGCCGTTCTCCTTCGCCCAGCCCAGGATCGACAGCTCGTCGAGCGCGATGAGGGCCGTGCAGAAGTTCCGGTCGGCGCCGTGCACGAGGATGTTGGAGACGTACGGGCAGACCGCCTTGAACTGCCCCTCGACCTCGGCGGGCGCGATGTACTTGCCGCCGGACGTCTTGATGAGGTCCTTCTTGCGGTCGGTGATCCGCAGGTAGCCGTCGGGCGACAGCTCTCCGATGTCACCGGTGTGGAACCAGCCGTCGGACTCCAGCACCTCGGCGGTCTTCTCGGGCAGGCCGTGGTAACCCTCCATGATGCCGGGCCCGCGCAGCAGGATCTCGCCGTCGTCCGCGATACGCACCTCCGTACCGGGCACCGGCTTGCCGACCGTGCCGGTGCGGTAGGCCTCGCCGGGGTTGACGAAGGAGGCGGCGGAGGACTCGGTGAGGCCGTAGCCCTCCAGGATGTGGATGCCGGCGCCGGAGAAGAAGAAACCGATCTCCGGTGCGAGGGCGGCCGATCCGGAGACACAGGCGCGCAGGTTGCCGCCGAAGGCCTCGCGGATCTTGGCGAACACGAGCGCGTCGGCGACCTTGTGCTTCGCGGAGAGGGCGAAGGGCGCGGAGGCGGTGCCGGTGCGCCGGAAGTTGTCCTGGGTGACCTTGGCGTACTCGCGGGCGACCGCGGAGGCCCACTGGAAGATCTTGTACTTGGCGCCGCCACCGGCCCGCGCCTTGGCCGCGACCCCGTTGTAGACCTTCTCGAAGATGCGCGGCACGGCGGCCATGTACGTCGGCCGCACGACCGGAAGGTTCTCGATGATCTTGTCGACACGGCCGTCGACGGCGGTGACGTGCCCGACCTCGATCTGACCGGAGGTCAGCACCTTGCCGAACACGTGCGCGAGCGGCAGCCACAGGTACTGGACGTCGTCCGGGCCGACCAGCCCGGTCGCGGCGATCGCCTTCGCCATGTACGACCAGTTGTCGTGCGGAAGCCGGACCCCCTTGGGGCGGCCCGTCGTACCCGAGGTGTAGATGAGGGTCGCGAGCTGGTCCTTCGTGATGGCCCCGACCCGTTCCCTGATCAGGTCCGGGTTCTTCTCCAGGTACGCGGCACCGCGCTGCTCCAGCTCGGCGAGGGTGAGCACCCCCTCGCCGGTCTCGACACCGGCCGGGTCGATGACCACGACATGGGTGAGTTCGGGCAGCTCGGCGCGCTTCTCCTGCACCTTGGCGAGCTGGGTCACGTCCTCGGCGATCAGCACCTTGCTGGCGGAGTCGGAGAGGATGAAGGCCGACTCGTCGGTGTTGGTCTGCGGATACACCGTGGTCGTGGCGGCGCCGGCGCACATGATGCCCAGGTCGCCGAGGATCCACTCGACCCGGGTCGCGGAGGCGAGCGCGACGCGCTGCTCCGGCTGTACGCCCAGTTCGATGAGTCCGGCGGCGATGGCGTAGACACGCTCGGCGGCCTGCGCCCAGGTCAGCGACTTCCAGTCGTCGGGGCCCTCACCGGCAGCCGGGGGCACCGGGTAGCGGTAGGCCGCGGCGTCCGGCGTGGCAGCCACGCGATCCAGGAAAAGACCGGCGACGGACGGCGGACGGTTCTCGATCAAGGTCTGTGTGTCGCTCACGACATCCTCCGGGGCCCGCGGCAGTGCGGCGGCTGGCTCATTTGCGGCTGTTGTTACTGCGTCTTCCCGGGGGACTGCCCCCGGACCCCCAGCAGAAAAGCAGGTCAGCAGGGTGTAACCGACATGCACATCACGAGGCGAACCTGAGTGACTCGCGAGTAACTACCGAGCAGAGATCAGAGTAAGGCGCGACCGCCCGGCGCGTAAGGGGCGACGGCCTGTCACTTCGTACAGAGCGCGACTGTTCGCTTCCTACGGGCCCCGACGGTACCCACACGAAGGGGGCCCGCCGCGTTCCCGCACGGCGAGCCCCCTCTTCTCCCGGTTTCCACGGGCCGGCGTCGGCTACTTCTTGCCCTTGCCCGACCCCGCGTTCTCGTCGCTCGACAGGACGGCGATGAAGGCGTCCTGCGGAACCTCCACCGAACCCACCATCTTCATCCGCTTCTTGCCCTCCTTCTGCTTCTCCAGCAGCTTCCGCTTACGCGAGATGTCACCGCCGTAGCACTTGGCGAGAACGTCCTTGCGGATCGCGCGGATGGTCTCGCGGGCGATGACCCGCGACCCGATGGCCGCCTGGATGGGCACCTCGAAGGCCTGCCGCGGAATCAGCTCGCGCAGCTTGGCGACGAGCCTCACCCCGTACGCGTACGCCGCGTCCTTGTGCGTCACGGCGGAGAACGCGTCGACCTTGTCGCCGTGCAGCAGGATGTCGACCTTGACGAGGCTGGAGGTCTGCTCACCGGTGGGCTCGTAGTCCAGGGACGCGTATCCGCGGGTCTTGGACTTCAGCTGGTCGAAGAAGTCGAAGACGATCTCGGCGAGCGGCAGGGTGTACCGGATCTCGACCCGGTCCTCCGACAGGTAGTCCATCCCGAGCAGCACACCGCGCCGGGTCTGGCACAGCTCCATGATCGCCCCGATGAACTCGGACGGCGCGAGGATCGTGGCCCGTACGACGGGCTCGTAGACGTCGCTGATCTTCCCCTCGGGGAACTCGCTCGGGTTGGTGACGATGTGCTCGGACCTGTCCTCCATCACCACCCGGTACACCACGTTGGGCGCGGTGGCGATGAGATCGAGGCCGAACTCGCGCTCCAGCCGCTCCCGGATGACGTCGAGGTGGAGCAGTCCCAGGAACCCGACCCGGAAGCCGAACCCGAGGGCGGCGGAGGTCTCCGGCTCGTAGACGAGCGCGGCGTCGTTGAGCTGGAGCTTGTCGAGGGCGTCGCGCAGCTCCGGGTAGTCGGACCCGTCCAGCGGATAGAGCCCGGAGAAGACCATGGGCTTCGGGTCCTTGTACCCCCCGAGCGCCTCGGTCGCGCCCTTGTGGAGGGTGGTGATCGTGTCACCGACCTTGGACTGACGGACGTCCTTCACGCCGGTGATGAGATAGCCCACCTCGCCGACCCCGAGCCCGTCGGCCGACTTCATCTCGGGGGACGAGACGCCGATCTCCAGCAGCTCATGGGTCGCGCCGGTGGACATCATCCGGATCCGCTCACGCTTGTTGAGCTGCCCGTCGATGACTCGTACGTACGTCACGACGCCCCGGTACGAGTCGTACACCGAGTCGAAGATCATGGCGCGAGCGGGCGCGTCCACGGTTCCGACCGGAGCGGGAACCTCCGCGACGACCCGGTCGAGCAGCGCGTCGACACCGACACCGGTCTTGGCGGAGACCCTGAGGACGTCGTCGGGGTCGCAGCCGATGAGGTTGGCGAGCTCCGCGGCGAACTTCTCCGGCTGGGCGGCCGGCAGGTCGATCTTGTTCAGCACGGGGATGATCTTGAGGTCGTTCTCCATCGCCAGGTACAGGTTGGCGAGGGTCTGGGCCTCGATGCCCTGGGCCGCGTCGACGAGGAGAACGGTGCCCTCACAGGCCGCGAGCGACCGCGAGACCTCGTAGGTGAAGTCGACGTGTCCCGGGGTGTCGATCATGTTCAGGATGTGAGTCCTGCCCTGACCGCCCCCGTCCCCGTCGGTCGGAGCCCACGGCAGGCGCACCGCCTGGGACTTGATCGTGATGCCGCGCTCGCGCTCGATGTCCATGCGGTCGAGGTACTGGGCGCGCATCTGCCGCTGGTCGACCACTCCGGTCAGCTGGAGCATCCGGTCGGCGAGCGTGGACTTGCCGTGGTCGATGTGCGCGATGATGCAGAAATTGCGGATCAGAGCCGGGTCGGTACGGCTCGGCTCGGGCACATGGCTAGGGATCGCGGGCACGCAGGGTCCTGATTCTTGAGGCGTCCGCAGTGTCTGCGGTCTCGGGTCGGATCGATACGTAGGCTCCATGGTCCCACGGGCGGGGAGCGGGGACCGGTTTGCGTGGGTTCGCGCGGTCCGGCCGGGGAGCCGACAGCCGGATTGGGCTGTCCGGAAGGCGACTGGTAGCCTGGATCGTTGTGTCTCATGCCCTCTCAGCAGGAGACACACGTGCGGTGAAACGCAGTGAATCAAAGAAGCAATCAAACGGCGCGTGAGGCATGCCCTCGTGCGCCTGAACCTGAAAAGGCTCATTCGTGGCGAACATCAAGTCCCAGATCAAGCGGATCAAGACCAACGAGAAGGCCCGGCTGCGCAACAAGGCCGTCAAGTCCTCCCTGAAGACCGCGGTCCGCAAGGCCCGCGAGGCCGCTGCCGCGGGTGACGTCGAGAAGGCCACCGAGGCTCAGCGCGCTGCCGCGCGTCAGCTCGACAAGGCCGTCTCGAAGGGCGTCATCCACAAGAACCAGGCCGCCAACAAGAAGTCGGCGCTTGCTTCCAAGGTCGCCACCCTCAAGGGCTGAACCTCTCCTTCTTCGATCTGATCTCCTTCTTCGATCTGATCCAACCGCCGGAAGGACCAGAGCGGGCCCTCTCATCCGCTCCCACCCGGCAACCCGGCTCCACGCACGACCTGCGTTCGCCACGCGGGCGTGGAGCCAAGCAGAACGTTCCGCCCGAAGGCCCCGTCCACTGTCCTACCCCAGGACAGCGACGGGGCCTTCGGCATGAACACCAATACGCCCGCAGTACCGGCGGACGGGCAGACGGGCACACGGGTAAGGGCGAGGGGCGAAGAAACCCAACCCTCCACCCCCTGCTCCTGCTCCTACCCCCGCCCCCGAGACCGAGCCGCCCGGGCGATCACCACAACAGCCTTCTCCAACGCGTACTCAGGATCGTCCCCGCCCCCCTTCACCCCCGCGTCGGCCTGAGCCACCGCCCGCAACGCCTCGGCAACCCCGTCCGGAGTCCACCCGCGCATCTGCTGCCGTACCCGATCGATCTTCCACGGCGGCATCCCCAGCTCCCGGGCCAGATCCGCCGGCCGCCCACCCCGCGCGGAGGACAGCTTCCCGATCGCTCGCACCCCCTGTGCCAGCGCACTGGTGATCAGCACCGGCGCCACCCCGGTCGACAACGACCACCGCAACGCCTCAAGCGCCTCGGCCGCCCGCCCCTCGACAGCCCGGTCGGCGACCTCGAAGCTCGACGCCTCCGCCCGCCCCGTGTAGTACCGCCCGACCACGGCCCCGTCGATCGTCCCCTCGACATCCGCGACGAGCTGGGCCACCGCGGACGCCAGCTCCCGCAGATCACTCCCGATCGAGTCGACGAGCGCCTGGCACGCCTCGGGCGTGGCGGATCGCCCCGTCACCCGGAACTCGGACCGCACGAACGCCAGCCGGTCCGCCGGTTTCGTCATCTTGGGACACGCCACCTCCCGCGCCCCCGCCTTGCGCGCCGCGTCGAGCAGCCCCTTGCCCTTGACTCCCCCCGCGTGCAGCAGCACGAGGGTGATCTCCTCCGCGGGCGCCCCGAAGTACGCCTTCACGTCCTTGATCGTGTCGGCCGACAGATCATGCGCGTTGCGTACGATCACGACCTTGCGCTCCGAGAAGAGCGACGGACTGGTCAGCTCGGCCAGGGTGCCCGGCTGCAACTGGTCCGAGGTCAGGTCTCGTACGTCCGTGTCGGCGTCGGCGGCCCGGGCGGCGGCCACCACCTCCTGCACGGCACGGTCGAGCAGGAGGTCCTCCTGGCCCACGGCAAGCGTGACGGGGGCGAGAGGGTCGTCATGTGCGGTCTTCTTGGCCATCCCCGAAAGCATCCCACGAGCCACTGACAACGCCGCCGCCCACCAAGTCCACCGAAGCCTCCGCCGGACCGGCACGGCCACCGCTGCGAGTACGGCCGCGGCTCCTCACGAAACTACGGCTCCTCCCGCCACCCCTCCCACTCACCCACGAACTCGTCCAGCTCCTTCGGATCCAACCGCCCCGCCTCGTCCCGCAGCACCACAAGCCACTGCGCGTCCTCCGCGTCGTCCTCACCGGCCAGCGCATCCCGTACGAGCTGCGGCTCCTCGTCGAGGCCGAACCGGTCACGCAGCGCCTCCACCACGTCCTCGGCGGCATCACGGTCGGGCAGCACCAGCACATGTCTCACATCGCTCACGGAGACATTTTCCGCTACCCCGGAGCCCGGTCCAGTCACCCCATGCGCCTCAGCCTCCTCAGTCGCCCGCCCCGAATCCCCGAACCGTCGGCACAGCCGACACCTCGACCCCGAACCGCTCCCGGTACACGGAGAGCACCTCGCTGTCCGCCCCCAGCTCCGTCACCTCCCGCTCCCCACCGGGTGCCGTCACCGTGAGACTCCGGCCGCTGAGCGTGATCCTCCCTCCGTCCTCCGTGACCCGCGAACAGACCAGGGACCTCGTGAAGTGCGACTCCGGCGAGGTGCTGTGCCACCAGGCTCCGGCCACGAAGTCCCCGAGCACACGGGGCCGCGACTCCACCCGGTAGCGCCGGCTGCCGTCCCGGACCACATCCAGGTCACCCGAGCCCCGATCCGGGTCCCCGTCCGCCCCGGCACCCCGTGCTCCCGCCGCGTCCGGCCCCGCCTCGACGATCCGGAACGTACCGCCCGGATCCTCCTGCTCGCGCCGCTGCCCGATCGCCAGCGGAAAGTGACTGTGCGCCCCGAAGCCCACGTCGACGAGCCAGTCTCCGGCGTCCCCCGTCCGCACCCGCAGCGCGAGATGGTCGTAGGGGATGCCGAGCCGCTCCTCGTCGCCGTACACCCGCGCCGCGAGCAGCGTGACGTCGAAGCCCAGTGCGGTCAGCAACGCCGCGAAGACACCGTTCAGTTCGTAGCAGAACCCGCCCCGACGCGCGCCCACCACCTTGTCGAGCAGCAGGTTCTCCTCAAGGACGATGTCCTCGCCGAGATGGATCGACAGGTTCTCGAAGGGCACCGACACCAGGTGCCGCAGTTGCAGCTCGCGCAGTACGTCGAGAGTGGGCGACACCGGGCGTTCGACGCCCAGCCGACGGAGGTAGGCATCAGCCTGTGCGGAGTCCATGGCCTCAGTCTCTCGCCACCCGCAGCTCCCGGCCCGCGCCGACGACCGCCAACGCCCCGTCCTGGTCCGTCCGCAGCACCACGGCACCCCCGTCCCTGAGCGCCGCCACCGTGCCGGGAGCGGGATGCCCGTACGTGTTGTCCGCGCCGCACGAGATGAGCGCCAGCCTCGGGGCCACCGCCCGTATGAGCTCCGGGTCCTGATAGGCCGACCCGTGGTGGGCGACCTTCAGGACGTCCACTGCACGCACCTGGGCAGCCGCCGGCGAGCTCAGCAGCGCGCGCTGGGCCGGGGGTTCGAGGTCCCCCAGAAGCAGCAGGCGCAGCCCGGCCGACCGTACGAGCAGCGTGACACTGGCGTCGTTGGCGCCCTCCGGCTCGGGGGCCGGGGCAGGCCTCGGCCACAGCACCTCCCAGTCGAGGTCTCCCGTCCGCCGCCGCTCTCCGGCGACGGCACGCGTCACCGGGATGCGCCGGGCCGCCGCCTCCCTCAGCACGAACCCGGCCTGGTCCTCGGGCTCCTCGAACCCCGTTGTCTCGATCGCGCCCACCGAGCGCCCGCGCAGCACGCCGGGCAGCCCCGCGACGTGGTCCGCGTGGAAGTGGGTGAGGATCACGAGGGGCACCTTGGTGATCCCCAGTTCGCGCAGGCAGTGGTCGACCAGTGCCGGGTCGGGGCCGGCGTCCACGACCACGCCTGTGCCTTCGCCCGCCGCGAGCACGGTCGCGTCGCCCTGGCCCACGTCACACATCGCGAACCGCCACCCCGGCGGCGGCCACCCCGTGATCACCCTGGTCAGCGGCACCGGCCGCACCACCACCAGGAGCAGCAGCACCCCGCAGGCCGCGCACCACCATGGATGCCTCAGCAGGCGTGCGCCGACGAACACGACGAGCGCCGTGCACAGCCCCAGCAGCAGTGCGCCCGTCCAGCTGCCCGGCCAGTCCACTCCCCCGCCGGGCAGGGCGGCTCCCGTGCGGGCGATGTCCACGATCCAGCCCGCGGGCCAACTCGCGCCCCAGGCGAGCACCTTGGCCACCGGCATCGCCACCTGCGCCGTGGCGAGCGCCGCGAAGCCCAGCACCGTGGCCGGGGCGACGGCGAACTCGGCGAGCAGGTTGCACGGCACCGCCACCAGGCTCACCCGCGCCGACAGCACGGCCACGACGGGCGCGCACACGGCCTGCGCGGCACCGGCCGCGGCCAACGCCTCGGCCAGTCGCGGCGGCACCCCGCGCCTGCGCAACGCCGGGCTCCAGCGGGGCGCGAGGGTGAGAAGCGCGCCGGTGGCGAGGACGGAGAGCAGGAAGCCGTAACTCCGGGCCAGCCAGGGGTCGTACAGCACCAGCAGCAGTACCGCTGTCGCCAGCGCCGGGATCAGTGACCGGCGGCGCCCGGTCGCGAGGGCGAGCAGCGCGACGGACCCGCAGGCCGCGGCCCGCAGCACGCTCGGGTCGGGTCTGCACACCACGACGAACCCCAGGGTGAGGGCTCCGCCGAGCAGGGCGGTGGTCCGGAGGGAGATGCCCAGGCGGGGTGCGAGGCCTCGCCGTTCGACCTGCTGGGCGAGGGCGGGCGGGCCGATGAGCAGGGCGAGGAGGATCGTGAAGTTCGCACCGCTCACGGCCATCAGATGGGTGAGGTCGGTCTCCTTGAACGCCTCGTCCAGCTCGGGTGTGACGCGTGAGGTGTCCCCGACGACCAGCCCGGGCAGCAGTGCCCGCGCATCCGTCGGCAGGTCCTCGGTCGCGTCCCGCAGGCCCGCCCGCAGCCGCCCCGCGAACCGCTGCGCCGTCGACGGCTGCCTCACCACCTCCGGCGCCGCCCGGTCCCGTACCCGCAGCACGGCCGCGACCCGGTCACCGCCCGTCAGGGCCGGCACGAGCCGTCCGGTCACCCGCAGCCGCGTGGACGGCAGCAGTCCCAGCCAGGGCGAACTCTCCGGCCCGTCCCCCGCCTCCGCCGCCCGGCCGAACGGTCCGGGCCTCCTCGGCTTCGCACCCATGTCGACGGTCACGAGCACGGGCGTCCGCGTCGCCACCGTGCTTCCGTCCGTCTCCTCGATGCGCCGGACATCGGCGTCGAGCAGTACGGCACTCGGCAGGGCGTGAGCACCCTGGACGCGGGGCCGGGTGAGCCGCGGATCGGAGGTCACCTCCAACTCGGCCGTGACATGGGCGTACTGCCGTGCCAGTGCCGGTACCGGTCCCCGCCGCAGATCGGCCCCGTGCAGCCCGGCGGAGACGGCAGCCGCGGCGACACAGAGCAGCACGGCAGCCACGGAGATCCGCGACCAGCTGCCCCACCGCGGCTGTCCCGCCCGTGGGAGACCCGGTCCCGCGGAAGCGCGACGGGCCAGCAGGAGCAGGCCCGCCACGACCGAACAGACGACCGCGACGCCGGTGACCCGGCCGGGCGAGACGTCCAGCGCCAGTGCCGACGTCGCCCAGGCCGCCAGTGCGGGCGGCACCAACCGCAGGTCCGTCGGCCCTTCCTGCCGGGGATTGGCTTCCCCCAGCCGTTTCCCCGAGGCCGCGTGCACGGACCGGCGGGCGCGGGGTGTTCGACGGGCGGGGGCGGCGGCCCGGCCTTCGAGCGGCCGGGGCTCGGCATGTTCCGGCCCGGCCGTCTCGTGCCCGGGCGGACCTTCGGATTCCGATGTGTGTGGTGCCCGGCTCATGGCGTCACAAGGTTTCGCAGGTCGGCGAAGCGGCGGTCGCCGAAAGCTAGCCCCCTACCTAGCAAAGGGAGCAAAGCGGCCCTAGACCAGTGACGCCATCACCAGGCCAGGGCCTTGATCCGATTCCTTCTCGATCTAGGAGCCGGACCCAATGCAGAACGTACCCGTGCGCGGCACCACCGCGCGCTACCCCGTCAGTCTCGCCCGACAGCTTCTTGCCGACATGGACGCCGTCGGCAACGACGACTTCACCGAGCGGGACCTGTGCCGCCTCATCGGCCGCTGCGAAGTCGTCATCGCCAGTCTGATCGTCGCCGTTGAGGACGGTGCCAGCGATGACCGCACCTGAGACCGACCCCATGCGGATGTGGCTGACGCGCCTGTCCCTCGCCGCCGGTATCGCCTTCACTGCGCACGCCGAGTACGACCTTGCCCGAACCCTGGGGGCAGACCCGTTCATCGCAATCATGCTGCCGGTAGCCGTTGACGCGTACGTGGTCGCCGCCCTGCGGTGGTTCCGTGCTTTCGACGTCACGCTGGCGTTGGCGCTCATGAGTGCCGCGCAAGTGGCCGCACACGCCCTTGAGGCGGGGGTGATCGCGGTCAGCTTCGACCTGGTGGTGGTTGTCTCGCTGCTCGTGCCGGTGGCGCTGTGGCGTACTCACGCCCTCGCCCGCGGCGAGGGCGTGCCTACCACCGCGACCGCGCGATACACCCCGGTACAAGCGGTCACCGAGGTGACCGCCGTACCGGACCCGCTGCCGTACGCGTGGAACGCCTACGCCACCACCGGCGTAACCACCAAGGTGACCGCTTCGCTGCCCGCAACGACCCCCCACCAGGTGGTCACCGAGGTCATCACCCTCACCCCCGCTGATCTGCGCAGAAGGGCTCTGAAGCTGCACCGGGAGATGGTCACCGAGACCGGGCGGCCGGTGACCATCGACCAGCTCCGTCAGGAGTTCGCTCTGTCGCGCCGTGACGCTGCCGGGTTGCGGCGCGAGATCGTCGAGGGGAAGCGGTCATGAACTCCCCCGAGCAGACCCCGGTGCAGCACACCGTCCAGCCCATCGGCATGACCACCCAGGGCCAGCCCATCTATCCCTGGCCCGCCCATCCCGCACCGGTAGCGCAGGCGCCGCTTCGCGCGCATCCCGTCGGCCTGTACGTCGCCGGTGGCTGCCTCGCCATAGCCGCTCTGGCCGTCGTCGGCACGGTCCTGGTTGCCGTCCTCATCGGACTGTCTCTCGCCCTGGTGGTGCTGGCCATCACCGTCGTTGCCCTGACCGTCTGCCTTCTGGTCCTGCGCTCGATGTGGCGCGACTTCCAGAGGGGCCGCTGACCTGCCCTTCCGTCCTCCGCCAACCGTTGGCTCAGACGGCAACGGTTGCGGGGGTGTGGTGGGGCCGGACAGCCCGGCCCACAACCACGGAGGAACCCGATGACCCGCGACCAAGCCCTCACCGAGGCCCGCCTCGCCGCCAGCAGGGCGAAGGAACTCGCCCAGGCCGCTGACCGCGACCTCGAACACCCCACGCTCAAGCACGACGTCCCGAGGTGGGCCGCCGCCAGCACCGCCTACGCCGACGTCTCTCGTGCATACACCGCCCTCGCCGCCGCCCTGCCGATCACGAAGGTCACCAATGTCTGAGCCGAAGCTGACCTTCTGGGAGAAGGCCGCCATCGTCCGCCTGGAAGTCCGGGGCGCCCGCCGCACCATCGCCAACATCCAGGACCAGCCGGACATCGACCGCGGTATCGAGCGGATCAAGGAGCGCGCCCGCAAGCGCGAGGCGAACGGCAAGTAGGTACACCACGGGGCGCCCGTACCCGGCACAGGTACACCCGGGCGCCCCGTGTCCCGGACCGCCCAGAGAACGAGCGGAGAGACCAGGATGACGGACACGACCGCACCCGCCCAGACCGACCCGACGGGTACCCCCGTACCCGATGTACCCGCACCCTCAGGTACGACGGGTATCCCCGTACCCGCGACCGAGGTACAGCACCGCCGCCGAGTCCGCACCGAAGCCCTGCGACGGGTCGTCATCGAGGCCCGCGAGCACATGGCGTACCGGCTCCTCGTCCGCCACGGGGCGTACGTCTTCGGGGGTACCCGCGTCCTCACCCGCCGAACCTGGGAGGCCCGTACGACCGCCATGCACGCGCGCATGATGCGCCAGGCTGAGGCCGCGGGGAACGAGGAACTCGTCCGGCAGTGGGAGCAGCGGGCGTACGCGTACAGGTTCGCCCGCCACAAGCGGCGCATGGACCTGTTGCAGATGATCCTCAAAGCCCCCAAGGCGATCGCCTCCGCCGTCCTCAGTACGGGCAGCGTGCTGCTCATGCTCGGCCTCATGCTGGCCTGGTACAACCACGACGTCGACGACGTCCTCACCCCGTTGAACACGGTCGTCGAGCTGGTCGGATGGGTCGCGTTCATCGCGGGTGTGCTGTGGGAGCCGCTGCTGTACTCGCTGCCCTGGCTCGCCCTCGCCGGGGTGTGGGCCGTCGGCCAGCACCGGCAGACCGCACCGTCGTGGGCCCTGCCCGCAGGCGGCGACGAACGGGACGTCGTGCCTGACGAGGGCGCTATCCTGCGCGCACTCGGCGGCCTCGGCATCGCCCCGCTCAACAAGGCCATCAAGGAGGGCTGGCAGCCTCGTTGGGTGCAGCCCACCACCCGCTCCGGGAACGGCTGGCACACCCAACTCCAACTCCCCATCGGCGTCACCGTCGAGATGGTCAACGGGAAAAAGAACGTGCTCGCCCACAACCTGCTCAGGAAGCCCGTCGAGGTGTGGCCGACCGAGCCGCCGAAGCAGCCCGGCACCCTCGACCTGTGGGTGGCCGACCAGGGCTCGCTGTCCGGCCCGGTGCCGCCGTGGCCACTGCTCACCGAGGGCACAACGGATTACTTCAAGGGTGTGCCGGTCGCCGTCTCCCAGCGGGGAGACCAGATCGTCGGCAAGCTCATGGCCGCGAACTGGATCGTCGGCGGCATCATGGGCTCCGGGAAGACGTCCATCGTCGTCTCCCTGCTGCTCGGCGCGATCCTCGACCCGCTCGTCGAGGCCGAGGTGTACGTCATGGCGATGAACATCGACTACGACCCGCTCAAGCCCCGGCTGAAGACGCTGGTCAAGGGCGACGACCCCGAGCAACTGAAGGCCGCCCTCGACCGACTGCGCAGCCTCACCAGCGAGGTCACCGAGCGCGGCAAGCTGCTGGAGGAACTCGGCGGCGAGTCGCCCAAGCTCACCCGCGAACTCGCGCTGAAGGACCCGCGGATGCGGCCGAGGGTCGTCGTGTTCGACGAATGTCACGAGTTGTTCATGAGCAAGGACTATGGCAAGGAGGCCGCCGAGCTGGCCATTCGCGTGATGAAGAAGGCGCGGAAGGTCGGCATCACGTTGATCTGGGTCACCGTCTCCCCGACGGCGGACAGCATCCCGCGCGACGTCACCCGCAACACCAGCCACCGTGTCGCGTTCGCGGTCGGCGACCAGGTCGCCAACGACGGGCTGCTCGGGTCGGGCAAGTACAAGGCCGGCATCCGCGCGACCGAACTCGTTCCCGGCCAGGACATCGGCACCGCGGTGACCTACGGGTTCACCGCCAAGCCGTTCGAGGTGATCCGCGCCCACTACGTAGCCCGCGACCCCGAAGAGGGCATCGACGAGGTGACGCCCGTCGTTCAGCGGGCGATGGGCCTGTACGAGGGCACCGGACCGGCGGACGCGCCCGCGTTCGCGGTGGCCGACCCACTCGCCGACATCGCGACCGTCCTCGGTCACGAGACCAAGATGCTCACCCTGGACGTGCTGCACGGGCTGAAGGACCGCAACCCGGTCGTCTACGGAGACTGGTCACCACGAGACCTGAGGCGCGTTCTCGACGACGCCGGGCACGGCGACTACAAGACCAACGGCGGCAAGATGCACGTCAGCCTCGACCGGATCCTCGACGCCATCGCAGCCCGCGACGATGACGATCTCGACGAGGGAGGCACCGAGGACTGAGGGAGTTCTCCCTACCCGCCTCCCTCAGCGTGACCTGCACATATGCCAGTTCAGAGAGGGCAGGGAGGCGGATCTCCATACCTGTGGGAAACGGAAAACAGGCAGGTTGGCCTCCCCGACTGGCTTCCCTCCCCGCGTCCCGCATGCGGGAACGGCTTCGCGGCTGCACCCTGAAGCCATGAACGGCCGGACCCCGCCAGGCCCTCCAGAGGGGCCGCTGAAGCCCCCGGAGCGTGACGCCAGCACGTGGGCGGCGCCACGTCCCGCAACCTCCTGGCGGAGTCTCCTTACCCATGGAGGCGCGGCCCTCCTTGGTCTCTTCGTCGGTGTGCTGATCGGTATCACGGGCAACCCCAAGGCCGACAAGGCCGCTCCTTCAGCAACGGTCACCACGACAGCGACCGCCACACACGAGGCCACAGCCAGTACCCCGCCTTCAGTCGGCAAAGTTGCTGCGGACGGGTTCCCTGGTGATGGCACGTACGTCGTCGGCAGCGACATTAAGCCCGGCACCTACCGCAGCGACGGCCCGCAAGGCGGCCTCATCACCAGTTGCTACTGGGCCCGGCTCTCCAGCACCTCCGGCGAGGTGAACGACATCATCGCCAACGGGGCCACCAGCGGCCAAACGACCGTCACGATCGCCGCGACCGACAAGGCGTTCACCTCCACGGGCTGCAAAGCCTGGAAGAAGACCGGCTAGCAGCGGGAGACGTCGTGCTGCCACGGTCGTAACCTCCGGCTGCGCGTCGGCAGGCGGGCCCACAACCGGTTGCGCCGTACGTACGACGGCAGGTGCTGAGCCGAACTACATACAAAGCGGCCCCTGGAGTCGTACTCCAGGGGCCCTATGCCGCCGCTAGATCAACGGATCAACTCGTCGATCGACCGGGGAACGCGAACTGTGCGTTCCTGGGCCCTCATAGCCTCAAGCAGCCGCTTCGCCTCTGCAGGCATGACATCGCCAGCAACACACCCTTGACCCATCAGATCCGTGGTGTCCATGACATTGATGTTCTTCTTGCGGGCGAAGGACAGAGTAATCCTGTCGTCGCTGATCCACGTCGAATTCCCCTTGAACTCACGCCGCGTCTGGATCACGTGCAGCGTTTCCGCCTCTCCCAAGTGCTCCATCGGCATCGCAGACGTGCCGCCGAAACTGGCTCTCACCGTCTCAACAGCGTCCGCTTCGTCGTCCTTGACCTCGATCGGTTCCCCCAGAAACCCTCCGCCGACCAACGGTTGAAGACTCCGGTACTTGATTTGAGCCGACCTCTTCGCCTCGTATGCCACCGCGGTTGTCCAACGGCCGCGGCCGTTGAGGATCTGCTCAAGCAGCGGTATGCGGTCGACGCATGCAAAGTTGCAGAGCACCGTGTTGTCGGGGAACCAGAACGCGATAACGGGGGTCATGGGGTGAAGACCAGCCCCGTCTCTGTACAGGGCTCGTCGTCAGGCTGCACCAGTGGCGGCTCCATGACATCCAGCAAGTCCTCGGGAGGCACCTCCCAGAGAGTTGCTAGCGGACGGATGGAAATGTCCCGCTGAAGGTACGCACGTGTGGCCAGTTCACTCAGACGCTGCGGTGGCCAGCCTCGGCGGGCCCGCCCGGCCATCCTCAGATGCTCTTCGAGAGCCCGCGAGAGCAAGGCCGCGTCTCGCGTGGTGCCCACGACTGCACGGCGATATTCATCAGGCTTAATCAGGCCGAGGGCTTTGAGACGAGTCGCCATAGCGCTTGGGGACACCTTGTACTTCCAGGCGAGCCGACTGATGGATTGGCTATCCATGGGGCTTGAAGCGTCCTCGAAGACTTCGTCTGTCGGCATGAGGAACCCTGCGGCAAATGCGTTGGCTCGCACTTCACTCAGAGAGGTGGACCGTCCGGGCGAGACCTGCTCAGCAACAATCTCGCGAGCGTCACCAGCCAGTATGTGACCGCACTCGTGGGCCAGAGTGAAGCGTTGGCGGGTCCAGACGGGCGTCGAAGTAACGATGATCAGGCGAAAATCCCCCGGCGCCCAAGCAAGCCCGTCGAGCCCATCAGGCAGCTCGGTTGCTGCGATCTCTACACTGAAGGCTTCCTCGCACTGCGCAGCCAGTTCCTCAGCATCCCATTTCCTAGGTGACGAGTTGAGATGCTTGAGCGCGGCTCGCGCCAGTTGCTCCCCCTGCTCCACCGCTAGGGCGCCCTCGAAGTCGATCTCGGGGACGTTCATTGGGAGGGGGTAGCCAAGGCGTTGCAGGGCGTCAATGAGCCCCTCATAGCCTTGAAGAACCGAGCGAGCGTCAGCTTGATTGCCACCGTCGGAGTTCTTGCGCGCTGCCACATTGCGAGCGGTGCGCGGCAGTCGCCCGCTGAGGAGCCAGTCGACGGTGGTTCCGGTCGCCTCTGCCAGCAAGGCAAGTTCGAGGGAGTTAAAGCGGCGGGTGCCATTGAGTGACTTGGATAGCTTGTCGGGTGTCATCCCGAGTCGTTCCGCTTGGGCGGCTTGAGTGGGTCCGGCCCTGCCGATCACTTCGAGCACTCGTTCGATCAGGTCGGCGTTCATGTCGTGACGGTACCGCCGAGTTGCGAAAATCGCAATGTGGATCACCGGTGCCAAACCGGACAAAACCTCAATCGCCCCAATGGACTACACAAGACCGTGATCGAGCCGCCCGTGACATCGATCATTGGAGGTCATCGGCAGTGCTCAGTGGCCCCATGCCTCCGGCCCGCCGCCTCTCCATTCGATCAGCCCGGACTCCTCGACGTACGTCTCGCCGACGTCCTCGATCCCGGCCCGGCGCAGGAACTCGGTGATGTCCCGCAGCCCGTACGCGCGGCCGAGGATCTCGCCGTCGACACGCAGACGCCGACCGCCGTCCTCATCGGGCGGGTACACAAGCACGCGCATCACGGACATGCTGTCAGCCTCTCCCCCGCCGGGGACACCCGCGTTCAGACCCATCTCTGCAGGTGACGGCTCGGAATTGCGAGCAAGAGAATCAGAGCGTCGGCGTCCTCATCCGTCGCCCGGCTGTTGCTGAGGCGCCAGCGTTAGGCGTCCGTGCCGCGGTTCTCCTGGTCCTCCAGTGCGCGGCGCTGAGCTCTCGCCCACGTGCGTAGCCCCTCCATATCCTGATTCATCTGGTGGTGCCCGTACACGGCCTCCCCATGCGCCAAAAACGCGGGGGCAGACGTCACAATCAAGAAGCCGACGAGCACCGACGCGAGACAGAACCATGCGAGTGCGCTATCAGCGTGCCGCGCGCCCCCGAGCCAAGCCAGCGAGACGCCCTCCGCGCTGACGAGCAGAGAAGCCACAAAGAGGTAGACCGCTGCGACGCGGGACTTGATGGGCGCTTCGGCGTCCATGGACGCATGCCCTTCTGGCGGAATCGCTGCTTCGATCTCTGCCAGAAGCTCGGGCGTTGGGGGCCCCTCTGTCCTTTCGGTACGGCGGCGAGTCCTGGCGAGGCCGGCGTTGTACCTGAGCGGTTCCGCCAGGCGTTGCAGGAACTGGTGGACCTCTACAGCCGCGACCAACCAGAGGACCGGTGCGACCGCCGCGATCGTTGCCGCGTACGTCTCTGTCATCTTCACGACCCCAGTGTGCTGGGCCGATGGGCGAGCGCCGTACGTACGCGGAGGCACCCGCTGGCACGCGGTCTCATCGTCAGACCCGCCAGAAACGGAGCAGTTCAGGCTCGTCAGCGATTGACCCGTACAGCGACAGGCGTCTCCTGCCCGTCCCAACTCACTCTGATTTGAGCCGGGATTGGATTCGCAGCAGATCCCGCCATGAGGAAGGAATGCGCCTCTCCACCGTTCAGAGAGATCGGTCCGTCGTCTCGGAGAGTGTGCACCGCAGGAAGGCCATCCTCTTCGAATTGCAGGTTGTTGGCGAGAAGTTCGCCGTCGTTCTGAATGCGGTACGTGTCTCCATTCACCCGCACGATGCTGAGAAGCACCCTTGGCCGACGAGCCTCAGCAACCGCCTCTGCCTCGCGTCGCTGCAATGCCAGGGCCTCCTCCGCTGCAACGGCCGACCGGACCGAGGCTTCAGCCGAAGTAGCCGACGCGGCCGCCGACTTCTTGCCGTCACCTCGCGCTTTGATGCTCACCACGAACGCTCCCGCCGACAGCGCGAGAGCTAACAAGGCAGTCACGTCTCCCAGGTCCATGCCCGGACCATAGCCCTATCCGGCCCACCCGATCTCACGGACCTCGATCGCCCCGGAATGCGGCATGTACTGGATCCAGCAGCGCGCCCCGAACGCCTCGCGAATCTCCTCGACACTGCCGGGGTCCCGTACGTCCAACCACGCCCTCGGATCCTTACGTACGGCCTCAACGAGTGTGAGCACCTCACCCCGCGCCTCGTCTGTCGGCAGCTCCGCCATGACCTCGACCGCGAGATCCTCGAACACCATCCCGTGCATGTGTGTACGCCCCCTTGTGATCCACCGAGACGCCACGGTAGGGCGCGGACATCAGTCACGTTCCGCCCTGTGGATAACCCCCAACGCCCTGGCGCGTGCCGCCCGCCCCGGGCGCTCCAGGAGAGAGTGGCGTCGTCTTGCCGGAA
Organism: Streptomyces sp. NBC_01451; assembly: GCF_036227485.1. Taxonomy (NCBI): domain Bacteria; kingdom Bacillati; phylum Actinomycetota; class Actinomycetes; order Kitasatosporales; family Streptomycetaceae; genus Streptomyces; species Streptomyces sp. NBC_01451. The sequence continues at coordinate 6,563,551 of NZ_CP109479.1, read as the reverse complement.
CCATCGGCTCCCCAGCCTCCGTCTCGGTACCATGAGGATGCCGACGGAAGGAGGTGGCGACCATTTCCAAGTTTGTGCCTAGGTGGCTGAGTTGGCGCCGTCGTGCCGATGCGGAACCGGGCGTGGAAGGTTCGCTCGCGGGTGAGTCCCATGATGCGATCACGCTTCGTGAACCAGAGGAACACTACGAGCGCCGCAGGATTGCAGACTCACTGAGGCGCTCGCATCGCGGTGGACCGGCATCCGAAATCCCCTCCCAGATGGACAACGACCAACCCTTTTCTGCTTCAGAGCAACTCGCCGACCTCCAGGCGCGATTGGAGGCCTCTATGCGAGCTTTTGAGCTTACAGACAACCAGGCATCCACGTCTTCCGATGAGTGGACCCAGCATGAACTGGTCTACCGTCGGCCGTCCAGCGATCCTGCAGTCTTCGACGCATATCTGGAGGCATTGGGGAGAATTACAGGGCCCTCGCCCAGTGATCCTGCAGACCGCTACGCATATCTAGAGGCGCTGGAGAGATTTGCAGGGCCCTCACCCAGAAATCCTCCAGCACGCGACACATACCTGGAGGCACTGAAGAGAATTACAGGGCCCTCCGGCCTCGGTGATCCCGCGTTACTGGAAGCCCTACAGCAAGGCACCGATGAGCCTAGCGAGTCAGCCCGCCGGGCGGTGCTGAACATCCTGGCCCTCGGCCAGCTTCGACTTGGAACGACAGCCAACGAGGCCGATCCCGAAGACCCTGACGTAACAGACGTCGACTTCGTCACGGTGTCCAGAATTTCTCGGCTCGCACAGGTCAAAACGGACTGGTCCGATCAGGAATTGCAGGTTCACTTTGCGAACCTGTTGCGTAGCCAACCTCTCGGGCACGAGGAACTCGAAGTGGTGGCCCCTGCTGCTGAGGAGACCATCGAGCACACCCTGGCCAGGCTGTTCCTCCTTCTCGGCCCCCCGCCAGAACCCACCGAACTCGACTACACACCCGCCGGAAGCGGTGGCGGAGGCGCGCAGCAGTGAACGTCGAAGACAGCAGCGCGATCCCGACAGTGCCCAGTGACGATCCCCTTGTGTCTGCTGGACTGGAAATCGCCATGAAGTGGGGGGCAGCGCTCGGCGGTCCTGAACAACTGAAGGTCGCCTTCGAGGCCCTTGAACCGCAATTGAAGCGTGAGCACCAGATCCGGCTCAAACAGCTCGACGCTCAGAGGCAGGCAGCTGAGCGCAGGGCCCGCGCTGAGCGAGAGGTGCGTCAGCATAGGTTCCGGATGACAAGCCTGATCGTAGGCGCCGTGATGAGCATCGCCATGCTGGGCGCAGGCGTCTATGTCGCGAAGGACGTGTGGTGGCTCGCGATGTTGCTGTGTGGGCCGAGCCTGATAGCCATCCTGAAAATCGTTGTGCTGCGACGCAGCGACCCATCGGACATGACGGCCGTCGCCGCCGCCGCGAGGGGAGCCACGAACGCGGCGTCTCAGGTGCAGCCTCCCATCTGACGGAATCGGCCGGCACTCCGTCTGGACGGTCCAGGCTGCCCTCCGAACCAGCACGGGTTCCCGGAAGGAGTGCATCGTTTCGTGGTCAACTGTGCCCTCCATGAGGGTGAAGCAGCGCGCGCCCGGCGGCGACGGACGCCGTCGTACGGCTATGCCTTAGGAATGTGATCAAGAACCTGATGCGTGCCGTACTGGCTGCCACGCTCACCACCCTTCCACTCACCGTCATCTCCCCGGCACACTCCGAGGAGACCCTGCTCGCCCCGGCTACAGTGGAAGCCCTCCTGGTCAACAGTGAGGTCCGCGACGGATACACCCGTACGTCCTTCAAGCACGGGAACACCGGGAACAACCCCTCCGACGGCTGCAACACGAAGGCCGAGGTACTCCTGGCAGAGGCCGTTGAGGCTCCGCAGGTGATGCCCGGATGCCGCCTCGTCGGGGGCGTCTGGTGGTCGTCACGTCCGCGTCCGCCCTCGACGTGGACCACATGGCGCCGCTCGCGGAGACCTGGGACAGCGGAGCCTCAGCCTGGAGCGCCACCCGTCGCGAGTCCTACGCCAACGATCAGGGTGCCGCTACGTCGCTAGTTGCGGTGTCGGCCCCTTCCAACCGGAGCAAGTCCGCCCAAGATCTGGCTTAGTGGCTGCAACCCACACCAGAGGTGCACTGCCGGTACATCTCGGAGTGGGTCGGGACGAAGCTCCGCTGGGGGCTGACGGCAGATACTCAGGAGCAGACAGCCCTGCGCGACTTGGCTGCCACGTGCCCGGACACCACCGTCACGTTCGAGTCCGCCCCGTAGCCGACACAGCCCCTGGCGTCTTCGTGAATACGTCCACCGAGCCGTACATCAGGTCATGTTCAGCTCTCTGCGCGCTGCGCTGATCACCCGCTGAGCGTCCCGCCCGTACACAGCAGACTCGCGCAGGGTGTTCCAGGTGCGGAGGTAGGTCTTCACGCTTGGCTCATCCTCGATCCACAGCTCGGAGTGCCATGTCTCGACGATCACTCGGCTGTCGTCGTAGACCCAGAAGGCCGTCGCGGGCGGGATCTTCAGTGAAGCGCTAAACGGGATGATGCCCAACTCGACCGTGTCCAGGCCGACGACTCCGGACAGCCGGTCGAGCTGGGCTCCCAGGACGGATGGCGGGCAGACAAGCGCCCGCAGCGCTGCCTCCCACATGATGATGTGGAAGCGTTTTGTGGGGTCGTACAGTGCCTCCTGGCGCTTGATACGGGAGCGTACGGCTTCCTCGGTGTCCCGTGGCGACTGCTGGAGTTCGGTGTACCGGGTGAAGATGTGCCGGGCGTACTCCGGAGTCTGGAAGATGCCCATGATCATGGACGACTCCCATCCCCGGAACACCGTGGTGCTCATATGTTCGGCCAAGTGAGTGTCCTGCACGGGCTTGTGCCCCGAGGCCAACTGTCGCCGCCATGAGCGGATATGGGACTCGAACCCTCTCAGCCGGGCGAGCAGTTCGTCATAGGCCTCTGGCTGGCCTGTCCCTTCGGCCCACACCCGCAGATCCTCGGGGGTGGCGGTCTGCTTGCCGTTCTCCAGTTTGCTGACCTTGGGCTGGGGCCAGCCGAGCCGTCTGGCCAGTGCGGAACCGGTGAGCCGGCCATCAGGGGCCGACAGTCTCAACTCGCGCAGCCGTACGCCGAGTGCTTCTCGCGACTGCTGATAGTCCGTGCTCACCCGTCCCCGCTCACTGTCTAATCGGTCGCGGCCAAGCCCGCCGCAAAGGTCTCGTAGGGCACGGCGTAGTGCCGGGCGGAATCGCGCACCTGGGCGTACCGGTTGACCTCGACCGGCTCCGTGATCAGCTCCACGCTGACGAGGTTGTCCTCGCCGTCGAAGTTGAGCCGGGCCACCAGTCGCGAGTCGAAGATCCAGAAGTCCTCGTCAGGGAGCTGGAGCCGTTCAGCATCGTCGCGCCACAGCTGGTGGATGTCCTCGCCGACTGCGCTGTTCCGTTGGGCGTTGTCGAGAAGGTAGAGCTGCCCGGGGGTGGGCGGGTTGTCGACGATCCGAACACGCTCGAACCGCTTGCCGAGTGCGGTCTGTTCACGGCGTTCCGCACACCATTCGACATCGACTCCCTCCCAACTCACCGATTCGCCGCGCATGAACTGGGCGTAGGTCTCGGTGACCTCGTCGGATGCGTATCGGCGTCGGGTCTCCAGACGCCAAGCTGCGTGCTTGAACTGGGTGAACAGCCGGTCGAATTCGTCCAGCCCAATGATGTTCGGCACGCGGGTGACCTCCTTGGGCCCGAAGTCGACGAGCAGTTCACGCGGGACGACAATGGGTACTTCCCCCTCTCCGAGGTGCTGGAGACGGGCGATGTCGCCAGGGTCGGTGAGCGCCGGTCCGTGGACGATGACTTCACCGGTGTCGAGGTCTTCGTGCACAGCGGGGCAGCCGTTCACACCACTGCCGGTGCCGTTGAAGCGCAGGCGTCGCGCCATGATCAGTTCCTTTCGCCGGGTACTGATCTCCTCATGATCTCCGTGCTCGGGAGCCGACGGTACTGGTCCACCGCACCCTCGTGGGCATAAATGACCATAGAAGGCTGGGGCCCGCGAATAATTGAGCATAGGCGCTCGCTGACCCAACTGGCCCGGGTCGATGCTGAGTTCCATGGTCACAACACAGGAGCTAGGCATCACAGAGGCCACGGCGGCAACTGAGGCGCTGCGAGAAGCATTGACTTCGGCAGGGGTCGTACTGCCGTCCTTGGGAACGGATACAGCGTCCCCCTCACTGAACCTGATCACCCTGGGCCGGGTTCGCAGCGACGTGGCGCTGCGCCTGGCCGAAGTCATCCAGCGGGGGTGCGCGTGAGCGGGTACACCCCGGACATCGGCGACCTGGTGTGGGACGAAGGGACCCTCACGGTCGGTCAGGTCGTCGACCACATCGGCCCGTATTTTCAGCTCAAGTCCCCCGGTGGTGGAAGGGAATGGGACGCGCACGGCATTCTGCGTCCGGCCACACAGGCGGAGCGACTGTCGTACGGCGTGGCGCTGGCCAACTCCCGTAGTCGAGGAAAGACACCATGAGCGGCGTCCGGTGGGAGTGGCGCGACGAAGGAAGCGGTCCCGGTCACATGCAAGCCGTCGCCGACGACGGCATGTTCAGCGACGTGCGGGGGGCGTACCGCGCTCTGCTGGCGCACTGCGCCATCTGCTCGGAGTGCCGCAGCCAGGATGGCAACGAGGAGAGCCAGGAGATTCGCTGCGAGGTCGCTTCTGGCCTGTACCGGGCATGGCGCAATGCGGGTGGCCCTCGGGCACCCCATGGCACCGGAGACTAAACCAGCACAGCAGGGCACCCCCAACAGGAGAGCCGTGTCCCTACACATGCGATATCGGGGAGTAGATGAACGAGGAGCGAGGCGTACTAAGCCTGGCCGAGATGCGCCGCATGAGCGGTCTGACGCAGAAACAGGTCGCCGAGAAGATGGGCGTGACAAAGCCACGGATCAGCCAAATCGAGAACGGCTTCCCGTACCTTCAGTTCAATGTGGTGCAGAGCTACCTGGAGGCCCTGGACGCCCAGGTCATGGTTGCCATGGCGGACGGCGTCCAGGCAGTGCTCCACGAAGGCAGCGACTATTCATCTGCCGTACGCAACCGCGACCGGGGTGACCGCACCGCGCTCCGGCAACGCTGACGACAGCGGGGAGGCGGGCCCGGGGTTCCGAACCACACCCTCCTTCAAGCAACGGCTTTCAGACGTTCCGTCAGCATTCCACCCGCTCCTCGCAGGAGGCTGTGCACACGGACGTCCTGCGCCCGGGCGCCCGTGTGCTTGGCGCCGAACACTCGCTTCATCACCTCGGCGACGACGTACTGAGTGAGTGCATCCTCGGGGACCGGACCCCAGGGCGTGCCGTTGATCCGCAGAATGCCGGCGCGCCCGTGACCGGTCTCGTACGTGGCGTCCTCGTCACCGAGGGGCAGCCCGAGAGCAGCGAGACGGGCATGTACCTCACTCGCGGAAGCATTGTGGTCCCGCAGCGCGCCGACGAGCTTGAGGAGCGCCTGGGCTGCTTCCTGCTGCGCCCTGACAACCGTCTCGGCGGACTTCTCCAACGACGCGTTCAGAGACTTGAGTTCGGCCGCGTGCGGCTTCTCGGCGATCTTCCGCGCCTTGAGAGCCTCGTCCTGTCGCGCCTTGGCCGCCTTCACTTCGTCGGCCCGGCGGACCTCACGCTGAATCGCGTCCTCCACGTCCGTACGCGCAGCCATCCTGGCGCGTGCACCTCGCTGCCTGGCCTCGGACACCCGGGTCTCGGCTTGCTCGATGTCAATGCTGGTGATCACACGTGCTCCTTCAGCAGCAGGACAAGCGGCATTTGCTTGTCCCGGGTCGGCTGCGCGAGTTTGGGGGCGGCGATGGTGAACAGGACCCGCGTCTCCTGTATGGCTTGGAGGGCGTCAGGGTCCCCGGCGAGGGCGGCGTCCTGGTGCGCAGCAAGCGCCCTGGCGTACGCACGGGATGCGCCCACGACCATGCCGTAGGCCGATGCCTCGTACGCGACGCAGAATTCCTGAGCAGGCCGGTACTCACTCATGGGTCATTCCTCCGAACCCCCGGACGGCGGCCACGTGTAGCCCTGACTCAGGGTGTCGACCTCCAGACCGCCCGTCGAGGCACCAGTTGGGGCCACCACACCTCACCCTGTTGACCAGGTCGTCATCGCCGACGGCGAATCGCAGTCGGCGATGGAGGGCGGCACCTAGTCCGCTGCCCGCGCCGCTTGTCCGTCAACTCCGGCTCCTCGACATCGCTGGGTTGATACATAAAGCAATGCCACTCACGTTCGGGGAAACCAAATGGCCCTGCTGAATTATACCAACCGACCGATCTCCAGGGAATAGATAAAGTCGGAAAAGTCAACCCCTCGAAGGGGTTGAAAAGTTACCTAAAATCTTTTCGATTCCAGGCGGCCGGTGAGGTGTGGAATTCATCCGATAAATCGACCTATAGCGATTCCGGCATTCCGCACATTATAGACATTTACGACTAGTTCGTGGAGCCTGGTCCAGTCGCACGAGGATTGTTTTCAAGGACGTCCCTCACAGCTGAAAGGTACTGATCTCTAGCTGTTCGAAAGGCCGCGTCGGCCTCATCCCGTGCCGGTACATCTTGTCGCCTACGTGCATCCAAGATTTCGATGATGAAGCGCAGCATCTGTCGCGCAGGGTCCTCGACCGAGGCTGGACCCTCAAGGGTCAAGCTGGCCATCACTCGGGACATGGACGGCTCAACCTGAAGTTCAAGGTTGTTAAGCCATGCGACCCTCTCGGTGAACTCCAGGAAATTGCCGTACACCTGTCGGCGCCGTTCATCGATCCGGGCACGCTTCTGCTCGTCCAGGGTGGCTTGCACCGTGTGAAGCAGCGCGTCCGCCTGACGGTCTCCCGCATGCTGCGCAGCCGTAGCTTGACGCAGCCCTGCCGAGCGGGTGAACCAGCCCGTGACGACGCCGCCCGCTACTGCCGCACCGGCCGCGATCAGCGCGACCCCCCATTCGCTCATGCGTGCATTCTGCCATTACCGGTACCTTCGCGATGGACCCATGGAGTGCCGGCCGTCGTCTCATCCGCAGGATGACTGAACGGCGGAGACGATGTTGCCAGCAAACCCGACGATGAGGCCCAATCCCACCACGAGCAGACCCCGATAGCTCTTCCACTTCGGCTGTTCCGTTCCCCTGACGTAGTCCCGCAGCCCGACGAACTGAATGTCGGCATTATTTCGGATGGTCTCAAGATCGCCTAGGAGGTGTGACTCCAGCCTGACACGGAATTTTCGTTCACGCTGATCAAGCACTTCGGGCAACTCCCCCTGCCACTGTTCCAGGTCGCCGATGCGCCGCTCAACGGTTTTCACTCCCGAAGTGGCGACGGTGGGATTGAACGCCTCTGCCTCGACCACAGCCCCCTGGTCGCTGTCGTACACGTAATTCGGGAGTCCGAGGTAACGGGCCAGGTTCCCCCGGGCCTTTTGGATGTCACGGCCAGTCAGTAGGACACCAGCCAGTTCCAGGACGATAGCCACGCAGTACAAAACCAACTCAATCGTCATGTCCGGAACGTACTGCGCAGGAACGGGCGGCGAGGGCGTTGCGTCGGCCTATAGCAAACGAGTTCAGCCGGGCAGAGGAAGGCCTCCCTCGCGCTGGAGGCCTTCAGGCGATGCCTTCGGATGGCCGGCCGGACGCTCAGATGGCGGAGACGATGTTGCCCGCCAAGCCGAACAGGACGCCGACCCCCAACACGATCGGGCCTCGGTAGCTGTCCCACACGGACTGCTGCGAGCCCTCGATGTACTCGCGGAGTTTCTTGAACTGACCGTCGGTGGTCTGCTCGACAGAGCGGAGGCCGCCTTGGAACTGCTCTGTCAGACGTTCCGTCACCTTCAGGTCGAGCTGCTTGAGTTCGTCCCGCATTCCGCGCCGCCAGGCCTCCAACTCTTCGACGCGCTGCTCAAGCGTCGGAGTCCCCACCGTCACCTCGGCGGTCATCTCCGGGGAGCCGAGGGTGCCGTGAACCGAGCCGTACACGGTGCGCGGAAGCTCCAGGTACGACGCCAAGCGGCGGCGCGCCGCGCGAATGTCCCGGACGGTCCGCTGAATTCCCCAGATCTCCAGGGCTGCAGCTATCGAAACGAGAACCACGGCAGCGACAGTCATATCGGGAGCCTACTGCCGGGCGGAAGCCCTGTAGCGGCCTGTGAGGTACGAGCCAACCGGACAGAGGAACACTATGCGCCGAGGGCCCGGCACTACCTTCGTCTTCTGCCTGTACGTCTTACCGTCCGCCCCCGTCACGGGGCACGGCGTGACCGGCTCTGGAACAGAGCGCCGCCGTGGGTGTCCATGTCGGGGACCTAAATGTCCGCAGGTGTTCCAGATGGCACACCTGCGTCGAGGTCACGGCGCACCGTACCGACCCCGGCCCCAGCCTCGATGGCTTAGCGATCGCCCACGTCGACATCCCCGCGTCCCATAGTTCGCCGACCACACCCCACCGTTCCTCACGGGGGAGCGCGGGCCCGAGCCCACGCCAGTTCGCCGTCGCACCAGGCGTCCCAGGACACGTACCCCCGGGAGATCCACGCGCCTCCTGTGTCCCGCCCGGCTACGGGCGGGGCGTTCGATTTCTGGAACCAGGCCCCCTTGTGTAGCCTCGCGCCCCTCGAACCAACGCACAGGAAAGGGACATCTCTTGACGAGCATTCAGGACACCCTCGAAAAGGCCACCAACGAGTACGTGAAGGCGGCGGACGCGCTCTCGGCGCTCTGGGCGCAGGCCGCTCAGCGGACGCTCACGATCACGGAGATCCAGCCGTACATAGACCGAGCCGACGCCACCCGGAAGGCGTACGCCGAGGCATTGAAGGCTGCCGGTCAAGCCGTCCCGCACGGCCTCGTCTGACGTGAGGGCGCCCCGGACTCTCGTCCGGGGCGCCCTCACCATGCGCCTCTACTTGATCCACTCGGTGTGGCCGCACGCGGTGCAGGCCCTGTCGCCGGTCTTTCCGAAGTTGCCGACCTCGGTTTCCCATTGAGGGTGGTCACACGGCGGATCACCCTTGGCTTTCCACTCTCTCCGCAGGCGTTCAGCCTGATCCATATGCATGACTAAATGGTACAACTGATCGAATATCAGAATCTGGGCGGACGGCTAATGGGACGCCCGCCACCCCCGCGCGCTTGGGGGTGATCACACAGCATCCTCCTCAGCCTGGGCGGGGAGGGCCTTGATCAGAGGCGGCCACCCGCTCGCAGCCTGGTAGACGGTGGCACGCTCACCGACCGCGACCGGGGTGAGCGGACGCTCATCGTCCGCCAGCCAGACGAGGGCGATACGTACGCGGCTCCCGTCCCGTGACGGGCGGACCGAGGTGACCCAGGCCCGGGTGAATGCTGAGACTGCAGAACGGCGGGCCAGGACCACCTGACCCACGGCGGGGACGATCCCGGCGGGAATTTCGCTGAATCGGCACATCTGCATGAATAGTTCTCAATCCTGATAAATGGGCAAATTAGGCGGGCGTACGTGCGAGGGAGGCGATCTTGAGGGGCAGCGAGGGAGGGGTCTCGCTCAAGAGGTTTCCGTCACCGGGGGGGTCTATATAGACCCCCCCGACGGGTTCCGAAACTGGGTTCCCATCGCGTCCGAAACCCACCTGACCTGGCCTTTTAGGTTTCGTCAGGTTTAGTTCCGGCAGGGGTTTTGGTCGACTACTGTCGGAAACCCTGCCGAAACCCACCTGACCTGCGAGTATGAAGATTTAATCCGAATTGCCCGCTGAAACCTATTTAGCCTGATTCTTCGGGATCGCGCATGCCCGGTAGTGGTCGGACGGACGCCCGCCCTTGGTCGACGCTGCGGCCTTCGACGCGTTGGCGTCCACGAAGATCAGACTGTCTTCCGTCATCTTCCGCAGGCGCTCCTTGATCTTCCTCTCGGAGATGCTGAAGCCCATGTCTCGGGTCTTGATGTGCAGCGCCGACGCATTCAGGGCGGTGGAATCGGACGCCACGATCTTCAGCAAGATGTCGATCTCCTCCCGCTCAGTCAGACGAGCCTTGTCCAGTCGGGCGGTGAACTGCTCTCGCTTGTCGTCCTCGACGCCCTGTGCGTCACGCTGGCGGGTGAAGTACACGTTCAAGCTGCCGTCCCCCGCCGTGCTGTCGAAGGAGACGTACGCGGCAACCTGGTTCACGGGACCGGCCCACCCCTGGTTGTCCTTGCGCAGCGTCAGCGCGACGAGTCCACGGGACCCGATCTCCGGCTGCTTGATGACCTGCGCCTGGTAGAGCGCGCCCTGTACGGCCTGGTACATACGGACCGATCCGGCCTGCCTATCGCGGTTCTCATGGCCAACGTGGCCGATGAACAGACCCGTAGCGCCTCTTACAGTGAACGGCGCGAGGAACGCGCGTAGCGCCATGTCCATACCGCTCGGGTGGTTAACCTCGGCTCCTAGTGCCGTGATGGCGGGAGTGATCGCGTCCAACGTCACCAGGCCGATGGCGTCGGCGAAGTCGGACGGAAGAGCTGCGATGTCCTCCTCGGAGCGCAAGACGCGAAACTGCTTGGCTACTTGGTCTCGGGTCGCCCCGGCGTTCTTGAGGCGCCGCACGATCGCACGGTCGGAGTTGTTGTCGAACTCCCAGTGGACGACAGTCTGTCCGCGCTGAAAGGCCTCCACCTGTAGGCGCGACAGGATCAGCGTCTTGCCGATACCGCCGTCGCCGTAGATACCGTTGGACGTTCCGGCATAGCACAGGCCGCAGTCATCATCAGAGAGGTAACCAGCCTGCGGGCGTCGGTCGGCAGCGCTCTCATCCTCCAACTCGTCGTACAGAGCACCGAGATCAGTGACCGGTTCCTCGACGCGCAGCTCGGCGGCGATGCGCTTCTTGGCTTCCAGCCGGGCTTTCTCTCGGACGTACTCAGCCTGATACTGCGTGGCTTCGTACTCCGGGTCCTCCGCTGTCCTTTGCAACTCCTCGGAGTCGACGATCCGATGCGCACGCCTGCGGGCACGCTCCCGCCGGAGCGCATCCGCATCCAGACTCTCCTGATCACCCTCCTGTTGGTTGTACGCGGAGCCAATACCTTCCGGGTCGCGCGGCGTGGGGATGTGAGCACCGCCGTCCACCGCTGAGTCCCCGGGAACGTCAGAGTCCGTGCGGGAGGAGCTGTAGCGGGCGAACCACGGCCGAGGGTCGGGCATCCGGCGGGCGTAGTCGAGGCCGCCCAGTACAGCGCGCTCCACCTCGCCAGGGTCACGGCCAGCAGCGAGACCAGCATCCCGCATGATGTTGGTGACCTCCTCCTCGGAGATCTGGCCGTGCATCGCGTACTGGTACGCCTTCAGCGGCTGTGCCAGCAGCAGGCCGTGAGTCCCCAAGTTGGGACCGCTCGCGTACCGGATCTCGTCGGCTAGTTCCTCGACCCGGGCACGCGTCTCCTCGTATCCGGCGAGTTCGCCGGCCGTCCGACCCGTCTGAGAGTTGATCCAGCCGTCACCGACGCGGGCCAGCGGTACGGCTGCGGAGCGCTTGCTGGCACGACGACGCTCGACTTCCTCAGGTATCCACAGTGGGAGGTCGTGACGCTGCTGCCACGGGTCGTTCTCCCAGACGTACTGACCCTTGACGAGGCCGGTCTTCTTGTCGCGGATGACTGACGGCGCGGCGACCATGAGGCCACCGTTCGCCTTGATGTCCACCGCGTCTGCGAGCCCGGTCATCTGCTTGTCCGAGCCGGTGGACGAACGCAGGTCCATCTCACGAGGGATGTCGAAGAGTCGGTGACCGCCGTGGGTTGCAGTTCGGGCGCGCGGTCCATCAGGGAGCGGCTCGAACGACGCTGCAATGGCAGCAAGGTTCGCCTCACCGGTCTTGCCGTCGGTGACATCGGTGTCCACCAGAGCGATGCCGGACCGTCCGCAGTTGATGCCGATATTGGCATGTGGGTTGTCGCTCCACCATCGCCGGATGACGTCCGGGTTGGTTGTGGCTGCGTACAGGCCGTGACACCGGGCATATCCAGCCGGATGGAGCGTGCAGTTCTCCCGGCCGTCCCGGTGTCTGTCCGACTCGTAGTAGTCGCCCTTCGAGTCGCACCGTCGGCAGTTGCCGAAAAAGCCCTTGCTCCCGTCGCGGAGCTGGAAGGCGTAGTAACCGTGCTCGGCATACTGGAGCGCCCAGTCCAGCATCGTGTCACCGGCGTACGGACCGACGAGGAAGCGGCCGGAGCCGTCCATGAACCCCTTTGCTCCCGTCTCGTCGGGCGTGACGAGGGGGATACCGGTGGGAACCGGCTGGGTCGACGCCGTGGACGACGTGCCTTCCTCGGTATCGGCTTTGTCAACCCGGGGTCTACCGATCGGATTGACGTGCACTACGCTCATTGATGAGCGCCTCTCTGTTCAGCGGCGACCGGGAGACTGCCGAGGTCTGTGGTCCCGATCACCGAAAAAGTGGGGCGTGCGCCCCCTGCGGCTGCTGGTGCGACCAACACCGGCCTTCAGCAGGGGGCTTTGTTCATACAGCCAGAGCCGCCGCGCGCTGCTTGGCGCGGTACCGGCGCATCCCCGCACCAATCCGGGCGCGCCCTTCGTCCGTCCAGCGCTGGCCGACCCGGACATTCAGTGGCAGGAGGTATCCGGCCTGCCGGTACGCAACGATCGCCGCGCCTTCGACAAGGTGCCTCTGGGCGTACGGCGCCTCGCAGATCCGCGAGACAAGCGGCGGCCCGTCCAGGCTGCGCAGCCACTCGGCGAGCCGGGGGTTCCACCGCTGGACGTCAAGGTCGTACCGGCGCACCCAGTGGCGGTATGCGCGGACCTCCTCGTCCCCGGCGGTAACGCCGATGTACACGGACCTGCGGTGAGCGTCGAGCAGGGCGTAGACGCGGACCATGGGAAACGGCTCATCGGTCTGCGGTTCGGGCTGGTCGAGCTTGGTGTCAAACTGGGCGGGATTCTGTACCATGTTTTGTGCAACTCCTTTCAGGTTGATCGGCGAGATGAGTCCTCGGGCTGGGCGGCCCGGGGACTTCGCCGCGTCGGGGGTCAGGCAGCCTTCGAGAGTCCGGCGCCCCCATCGCCCAGCTCAAAGCCGGACGTGGTTCTGCGTTTCTGCCTGAGCCCCAACAGGGCGACGAGGCGGCGCACCTGGGCGTCCGCCAAATCGCGGTCGACGTAGAGGTCGACGAGTGTCCGTACGGGCACGCAGGCGCCTTGTTCGACCATCAGGCGGCCCTGACGGCCTGATCATCGAGCCAGGCGTCAATGTCGTCCCAGCGGGCCCGCAGATGACGGCCAACCCGGATCATGCGCGGCCCTCCACCCCGCGAACTCCACTGGTAGACGGTCGCGAGCGGGACGCGACAGTACTCAGCGATATCGAGAGCAGTGGCCAACGGGCGCCGGGACAAAGCAGCGGATTGGTGCGAGCCGACGCACCCAACGCGGGACGCAGATACGACAGCACGGGGCATAGGACCCCTCCATGTAGCTTGTGGAATGACATGCAAGATTCAGCGTTACAGACAGCCGACACTATGTCAATGCTTGCCTTACCTCGCCCAAATCTGTCATCGTGTGGAATGACAAAAGGGGTTGAGCGTGAGGCTAGAAGAGATCATCGGCGCACATATCGCCGACCGCCGTGCCGACGAAGGGATGTCCCAGGCAGAGCTAGGTGAGGCGCTGGGTCAGCACCTGGAGAAGCCATGGAGTCGACAAGCCGTTCACGCCGCCGAAAAGGGCAAACGTGCCTTCACTGCAGCGGAACTCGTCGCAATCGCGCTTGCTCTGGACGTCGAACTATCTGAGCTGATGGAGCCACCGCTCAAGCAGCGTCACGAGGATGTGGAGCTTCAGCGCGGCACCATCTCGGCCAGAAAACTTGCAGCCGTAGTCGCACCAGAGACCCCTGAGCAGTGGGAGCGGCGCGCCGACCTGAAGACGCTGCGGCAAATTTCCCCGATGCTCACAGGTGTCATCCAAACCCTTAAGATTCTCAACATCAGCCTTGGAGGACTCCTCACGACCGAAGAGGAGCAGGAGGCCCGCGAGAACCCCGAGGGAGCGCAGCAGTGGGCGCAGGAAGCCCTCGCTGCCCGGGCGACCCTGACCGCGGCACTCGCCGACATGGTCGGCCAGAGCGTTCAGAGTGAGGATCGCAAGGCAGCCATCAAACGCGTAGAGAAGGCACTCGCTGTAGCCACAGGAACAGAGGGAGGCAGTGACAGCTGAGGCCTGCCGCCTGCCCGTGCTCCTACACCAGCGCGGTACGTACTTCCGCACGGCACTCTTTAGTCGACAGGGACCAGCCTGGCGGGGTCGAACTTGTTCCCTTTGGACCGATCGTGCGGCAGCACGTCGTACCCGGGCACCAGGGCAAGTACAACCTCTCGCCGGTCGACAGGAGCGAGGTGCTCCCACCCCTGCGCCACATCACCCAAGAGCAGGCGCCGCAGGACCCGAGGCACCCTCGACGTCAGCAGCGCCCGTGACTCCTTGATCCGCTGCTCGATGATCCCGCGCGCTTCTTTGTACTCCGGGAACGTGATCTCCCGGCGGGCGTACATACCCGCCATCTGCTTCAACTGCGCCTCATCCTCAGCCAGTTCGGCGCGGGTCTCGTCCGTTGCCTCCGTATCGGCGACAGTCCGCAACTGCTCAAGAACGCGGGGCTTTCCCAGAAGTTCGAGAACCTGCCGCTCCACCTCGTCCTCGGCGAACGCGGCCTTCACTGCGATCTTCCCGCAGCCGCCATGTGGCGTCGCGCACCAATACCGCCGGCCGCCATTGCCGTTCCAGCCCATCAGCATGTGGTGGCAGCGCGAGCAGCGCAGGACTCCGGTCAGCCACCGCTGCAGGGTCAGGTCAACGCTACGGGCACGGCTCGCGAGACGGGCGCAGACCTGTTCCCACTTCTCCTCGGAGATGATCGGATCCCATACAGCCTTGCCAACGATTTCGTCTCGGTACTCGCGCAGTCCCGCCACGGACGGCTTCGTGACCACAGACCTCACCGAACGGTCCGACCAGGGCGCGCCCGTGACAGTGGGCACCTTGCGCCGCTCCAGGCCATCGGCGATGGAGTTAAGACTCTCACCCATCTCAGTATCGATCTTGGACCGCTGGTCATGGGTCCAGCCGTCCCACTCGCCGAGGACGCGGTCCGCGATCTCGCGGATGATCGCGGCTTCTTCCTCGACAGGCTCGTGCCCGACAGCAGTGAAGCCGTAGCCCCGGTACCCGCCCCCAGGAGGCCTACCCTCGGCGGCCAGTTCCTCGTGTTTGCGGGTAACCCGGCGCGCGGTGTCTCGGGAACTCTTGTTGGCGACCGCGCACATGATGCGAGCCACGGTGATATCGGCGTCGTTCGCCAACCGAAGGGAGCCGGTGACCGACTCCACGGGGATGCGGGGGCGCCGGGACTCCACTACGTCGATGAGATCTTCAAGGTCACGAGGGTCACGGGCAACCCGGTCAAGGTCGTCGGCGATCAATCCGTCGTACTCCCCCGAGGCGAGGCTATCGAGGGCCGCGCGGAAGCCGGGCCGGACCGTACGCAGCGCGGTCGTGCCGTCGGGGAGCTTGATCTTGCGGCGCTTGAAGGCAGACGTGTCGTCCTCGGGGATCACTCGGGCGATCTTCCAGCCGAGCCGTTCGGCGAGGGCGCGGCCGTCTTCCTCCTGCCGACCGATGCCCTTGGAGAACTCCGCACGGCGCGGCTTCTCCTCGCTCTCAGCCGCGGACTCCTCGGCCTCCTCCTCAGCCTTGCGGTAGCTGATTCGAACGAGCAGTACGGCACTTGTTGGCCTTATGTCCATAGGTTAATGTTAGAACGTCGGATCACCGATGCCGTTCACGTCGCGCAGTTCGTCCACGGAACGGTATCCACCGTGCTGGGTGCGGTAGTCGATGATGTGCTGCGCCAGCACCGGGCCGACCCCCGGCAGGGTGTCGAGCTGATCCGTGGTGGCGGTGTTCAACGAAACAGGCGCCGCCGGTCCGGCCCCCGTCCCGCCCACGGAGCCACCCGCTCCCCCGCCGCCCGAGCCGGTCACACCGCCCATGACCGCCCCGGGTACGACAGGCACGGCCCCGCCGACCACCACCTGTTCGCCGTCCACGAGGAACCGCGCGCGGTTGAGCCCGTCGGTCTTCGTACCGGGCCGCACCCCGCCCGCGGCCCGGAGGGCGTCGGCGACCCTGGAGCCGGCCGGCAGCCGGTGAACCCCGGGCTCACGCACCTTGCCGCCGACGTCCACCACGATCTGGGCCCCGGCCGTTCCCGCGACGCCCCGGGGACCGGCCGCGCCGTCCGTACGCGCCGCCGCGAAAGGAGCCGCCGCCCGCACCACCTCCGGCGCCCGAACAGGCTGGGCACGCCCTGTCCAGAAGTGCTGCACGGCGAGCGCCGCGGCAGCGGCCAGCACCACCGTGAGCGCCACCACGCTCCGCCGCTCCAGACCGCACCGCACTTGCAGCCACACGGGCATCCGCTCCCGCAGCGCAAGCCCGGCCCGCTCCTGCCAAGCCCCGGCGGCCGGACCGCTCGCGGCACCGCCGTCAGCCCCGACACCGCTGTCCGCGACGGCAGCCGCAACGAGGGTGTCCCCGTCGACGCCAGCGCCCATGCCCTCGCCCCTGACCCCGACCCCGCCGGAAACCCCACGCCCTGCCGCCGGCCCGGGGAACCGCGCCCGCTCCCCGCCCGCCATCGCCCCCGCATCCCGCTCACCACCCGGCGGCCCGTTCCCCGACTCCCTTCGTTCCAGTACCTGTTCGCCGAAAAGCACCTCCGCCCGTCGACGGATCTCGTCGGCCGACGCCTGATGCTGTCGGGCCCTGCTGCGGGGACGGCGATGACCGTGCCGGACACGGCCGTCGGACATCGGGCCGCGGCCCGGGCCGCTGGTCGGAGTGGTCGCGTGTGAACGTGATCGAAGTGCCATGCGCCGAGGATGGAGCAAACCACCACACTCGCGATGATCTTGCTCAATTCCGGTGGATACCCAGCCGGTTGTGGATAACTCTGTCACCCACACGAGTGCTGCGCGCAGGCGGAATCCCCCAACAGAGCGCCGCGACAGCGCTCCGCGCAACACCCCCGCAGGGGCCCCTCACCGAGGCGAGACAACCACTCCCAGCAGCCCGGGCCCGGTGTGCGCCCCGATCACCGCACCGATCTCGCTCACGTGCAGCTCGGCCAGTCCCGGCACCCGCACCCGCAACCGGTCCGCGAGGGCCGCTGCCCGGTCGGGTGCGGCCAGATGGTGAACCGCGATGTCGACCTGCGCGCCGCCCGCCTGCTCGGCGACGATCTCCTCCAGGCGGGCGATGGCCTTGGACGCCGTCCGCACCTTCTCCCGCAGCTCGATACGGCCGCCGTCCAGCTGCAGCAACGGCTTCACGGCGAGGGCCGAGCCGAGGAGGGCCTGCGCGGCGCCGATCCGGCCGCCACGGCGCAGATAGTCCAGGGTGTCCACGTAGAAGTAGGCGGACGTGCCCGCGGCCCGTTTCTCCGCGGCGGTGACGGCCTCGTCGACCGTGCCGCCCGCTTCCGCCGCCTCGGCCGCGGCCAGCGCGCAGAACCCGAGGGCCATAGCCACCATGCCGGTGTCCACCACCCGGACGGGCACCGGCGCCTCACGGGCCGCCAGGACGGCCGCGTCGTACGTGCCCGAGAACTCGGCGGACAGGTGCAGCGAGACGATGCCGGTGGCGCCGGATTCGGCGACCTTGCGGTAGGTCTCCGCGAAGAGCTGCGGACTGGGGCGCGAGGTGGTGACGGACCGGCGCTTCTGGAGTGCCTGCGCCAGGGACCGGGCCGAGATCTCGGTGCCCTCTTCGAACGCCTGGTCACCGATGACCACGGTCAGCGGCACCGCGATGATGCCGTGGCGCTCCATCGTCAGCGGCGGCAGGTAGGCCGTTGAATCGGTGACGATCGCGACATGGCGGGACATGAGCTGGAGGTTACCTGCCGTAGCTCGTGGGCGGCAGCCCGCCCCTTTCACCTGCGACGGACCCGGAGGCGGCCCGCCGGATCAAGTCGTGCTCTCGGGACGGGGTTTCTTCTGCCAGGGGTAGACGGGCGGCTGGACCGGCGGAGTGATGGCCGGCCTGGTCTGTTCGGCGGCCCGGCGGGCGTCGGGGTTGTCCGGCCAGGTCTGCTGCGCCGAGGCGCCGTCGGCGGCCGGGGCCTCGGGCCACGGCGGCGGAGCCGAGGCGGGCGTGGAGGTCGATGTGGGGGTCGGTGCGGGTGCGGGGGCAGGCGTGGGTTCCTCGGTCGTCCAGTGCCGCAGGGCGCCCGCCTCGACGTCTATCTGAGTTCTCAGGGCGTCCAGGTCGTCGCCCGCGAAACGGGTCGCCCGGTCCCGGGCCGCCCACCGCAGCGAGTCGGCCGCATGCGTGATGTGGTCGGTGCGCTCGCGCAGGGCGGGCAGCCGTGCGACGAGTGTCGCCCGGTCGGGCTCGGACTCCAGCCGCTTCAGCTCCGCGTCCAGTTCGTGGCCGTGCGCGCTGAGCCGCTCGAAGAGGCCGAGGGCCTCCTTCAGGGACTCGTCCTCGCCCACGCCCGCGTGCAGCGCGTCCTGCGTGGCACGCATCGACGTACGCAGCTTGAGCCTGAGCTGGGCCAGCTCGCCGGCCGGGCCCGGCTGGGCGTAGGTCTTGGCGCGCAGCGTGGTGTCCTCGACCGTGCGGCGGGCCTGCGAGATCGTCCGGTCCACACCTCTCTTGGCCGCGCCGACCACCTTCACGGTCGCGTACACGCCCAGCACGACGAACAGCAGGAAGAGCAGGGCGACAACTGCGACAGCGGCTTCCACGACGCTCCTCCTCGTACCGGGCACGGCCTTCGAGCCGCTCTTCAACGGTAAACGCAAAGAGCAGGCCCGGAGTTCCAAAAGAACCCCGAACCTGCCCGTAGGGGACTACCCGGAGCCGCCCGGCAGACAACCCGCCGGACCGCCCTCCCCTGCGCCGCTACGCCGTGACGATGTTGACCAGCTTCGGCGCCCGCACGATCACCTTGCGGATCCCCGCGCCGGCCAGCGCCTCCACGACCTTGTCGTCACCCAGGGCCACCTTCTCCAGCTCGTCGTCGGAGATCGACGGCGAGACCTCCAGACGCGCCTTGACCTTGCCCTTGATCTGCACGACGCAGGTCACGCTCTCGTCCACGACGTACGCGGGGTCGGCGACCGGGAAGTCCTGGTGGACGACCGATTCGGAGTGGCCCAGCCTGCGCCACAGCTCCTCGGCGATGTGCGGGGCCAGCGGCGCGACCAGCAGCACCAGTGCCTCGGCGACCGTGCGCGCGACCGGACCGCCCGCCTTGGTCAGGTGGTTGTTCAGCTCGGTGACCTTGGCGATCGCGGTGTTGAACCGCAGGCCCTCCAGGTCCTGGCGGACGCCGTCGATCGCCTTGTGCAGGGCCCGCAGTGTCGGCTCGTCTGCCTCGGTGTCGACGACGGTGACCTCGCCGCTTTCCTCGTCGACGACGTTGCGCCACAGCCGCTGCAGCAGCCGGTACTGGCCCACCACCGCGCGCGTGTCCCACGGCCGCGACACGTCCAGGGGGCCCATCGCCATCTCGTACAGGCGCAGGGTGTCCGCCCCGTACTCGGCGCAGATCTCGTCCGGAGTGACCGCGTTCTTCAGGGACTTGCCCATCTTGCCCAGCAGCCGGGAGACCTTCTCGCCCTCGTGGAAGTAGGCGCCGTCGCGCTCCTCCACCTCGGCGGCCGGGACGGCGATGCCGCGGCTGTCGCGGTACACGAAGGCCTGGATCATGCCCTGGTTGAACAGCCGGTGGAACGGCTCGGCCGAGGAGACGTGCCCCAGGTCGAACAGGACCTTGGACCAGAAGCGCGCGTACAGCAGGTGCAGTACGGCGTGTTCGGCGCCGCCGACGTACAGGTCGACGCCGCCGTGGGGCTGTCCTTCGCGGGGGCCCATCCAGTACTGCTCGATGGCCGGGTCGACCAGCTTCTCGCTGTTGTGCGGGTCCAGGTAGCGCAGCTCGTACCAGCAGGAACCGGCCCAGTTGGGCATGGTGTTGGTCTCGCGGCGGTACTTCCGCGGGCCACGCCCGTCGCCCAGGTCCAGGGTGACGTTGACCCAGTCCGCGTTGCGGGACAGCGGGGTCTCGGGCTCGGTGTTCGCGTCGTCCGCGTCGAAGGTGCGCGGCGAGTAGTCCTCGACCTCGGGCAGTTCCAGGGGCAGCATCGACTCGGGCAGCGAGTGGGCGACGCCGTCCTCGTCGTAGACGATGGGGAAGGGCTCGCCCCAGTAGCGCTGGCGGCTGAACAGCCAGTCGCGCAGCCGGAAGTTGACGGTGCCGTGGCCGATGCCCTTGTGCTCCAGCCACTCGGTGATGCGCGCCTTGGCTTCGGCGACGGCCAGCCCGTCCAGCGAGATGTCGCCGTTGGCCGAGTTGATGATCTTCGCGTCGTACGCCCCGAAGGCGCTGTCCCATGTCGAGGTGTCGGTGCCGCGTCCGTCGGTCGGCTCGACGATGCAGTGGATCGGCAGCTCGAAGGCGCGCGCGAACTCGAAGTCGCGCTGGTCGCCCGCCGGTACGGCCATGATCGCGCCGGTGCCGTAGCCCATCAGGACGTAGTCGGCGATGAAGACGGGGATCCGCTCACCGTTGACCGGGTTGGTCGCGTACGAGCCGATGAAGACACCGGTCTTGTCCTTGGCCTCGGCCTGCCGCTCGACGTCCGACTTCGAGGCGGCCTGGGCGCGGTAGGCGGCGACGGCCTCGGCGGGCGTGGCGTGGCCGCCCGTCCAGACGTCGTGGGTGCCCTCGGGCCAGGCGGCCGGGACCAGCTTCTCGACCAGCGGGTGCTCGGGCGCCAGAACCATGTAACTGGCGCCGAACAGGGTGTCCGGGCGGGTGGTGAAGACCGTGATGGCCCCGCCGTCCACGGCGAAGTCGACGCGGGCGCCCTCGGAGCGGCCGATCCAGTTGCGCTGCTGCAGCTTGATGGCCTCGGGCCAGTCCAGCGCGTCCAGGTCGTTCAGCAGCCGGTCGGCGTAGGCGGTGATGCGCATGTTCCACTGGCGCAGCCTGGCCTTGAAGACGGGGAAGTTGCCGCGCTCGGAACGGCCGTCCGCGGTGACCTCCTCGTTCGCCAGTACGGTGCCCAGTCCCGGGCACCAGTTGACGGGCGCCTCGGAGGCGTACGCCAGGCGGTACTCGCCCAGGACGTCGGCGCGCTCGATGGCGGTCAGCTCGTTCCACGCGCGCGCGTGGTCACCCGGTACGGCACGCTCGCCGCTCTCGAACTGGGCGATCAGGTCGGCGATCGGGCGGGCCCTGTCCGCCTCCTCGTCGTACCAGGAGTTGAAGATCTGCAGGAAGATCCACTGGGTCCACTTGTAGTAGTCCGGGTCGATCGTCGCGAAGGACCGGCGCTTGTCGTGGCCCAGGCCCAGCCGACGCAGTTGGACCTTCATGTTCTCGATGTTGGCCTCGGTGGACACCCTGGGGTGCGTGCCGGTCTGCACCGCGTACTGCTCGGCGGGCAGGCCGAAGGCGTCGAAGCCCAGGGTGTGCAGGACGTTGTGGCCGGTCATGCGCTGGAAGCGGGCGGACACGTCGGTCGCGATGTAGCCCAGCGGATGGCCGACGTGCAGACCCGCACCGGAGGGGTACGGGAACATGTCCATGATGAATTTCTTGGGCTTGGCCGCCAGCTCGGGGTCGCCCGCCAGGTCGCCGCTCGGGTTGGGGGCGGCGTACGTGCCCTCGGCGTCCCAGAAGTCCTGCCAGCGTGCCTCGATGTCGGCCGCCATGGCAGCCGTGTAGCGGTGCGGCGCCGCGACCTCGGCGGCAGCGGGGTTCGTCTCGCTCATGGTCCTCAAAGCTCCATCGATCGTCTCTGCCAGCGGCTGGAAATGAAAAATCCCCTCGCACAGGAGGGGACGCCGCGCCGATGCCGACCACGATTCGTCAGCGGTCGGGACTGATCAGCGCGGCTCGCTAAGCAGAAGGCGTACGGCACGCATGGCGTCAGGGTACCGCAGTCGTCGAGGGAGCCGCGACGGAGTTACCGGGGCGCACGGCACCGGGTGCCACGCCGGGACGGAGTCCCGGAAGTCCCCACAGGACCCCCACACGACACTCCCACGACCCCCTAGTACTCCAGCTGTAGATCGTGATCTTGCCGCCAGGCAGGGCCTACTCGTTCGCGCCGTGCCCGGGTGGCCACCCGATGACGCCTTCCGCTTGAATGTTGCGCAAGGACGCTCCGTCGAACCGGGCACCGGTGATGTTGGTCAGCCCGAGCGGGGGCACGCCAGTGTTTACGCTTCCGAACCTGGCGTCGGTCAGATCGGTGTCGCGCAGATCAGCACCCCGTAGATCGCATCCGGCCAGGCTGACCTCGCGCAGTGAAGCCCCGCGCAGGTCTGCGCCGCTGAAGTCACAGAACTTGAACCAACACCCGTCCAGGGTGGCGTGGCGTAGATCGGCCCCGATGAACGAGCAGCGAGTGAACCGCAGTTGCGACGTGCGAGCTGAAGCAAGGTTCTGGCCGGTGAAGTCCTCACCGTTCACGGCCGCATAGCTGTGGAGCGCGGCGAGTCGTTGTCTCGCGGTCGGTGGCGTGGTCATGTGCGCCAGCGTGTCAGCCGGGGCGGTGGCCGTCGCCCGGATTTCCGGCAGTTCGCCGTCCGTCAGCCGGTCACACAGGTCCGGGCTGGTGCGGGAGCAGGTGCGGCCACCGGTGATCATCGGTGTGTGAAGACAGAAGATCAGACGGTGGCCGTAGGTCACAGCATAGATCCCGTCCGTTGGCGGGAGGCGTTCGAGGTGGCCATGGGGCGTATCGCGGGCCGGTTCGCCCGGGTCGAACCCCGGCGGCGGGCCGGGCGATTGGTGTTGGGACTGCTGGCGGACCTGCCGCGCAAGAACTGCTGGACGATCGCGGAGTGGGTCGGGGATGCGAATCCGCATGGCATGCAGCATCTGCTGTGCCGGGCGGCCTGGGACGCCGATGCCGTCCGCGACGACGTGCGCGAGTATGTCGTGGAGCATCTGCACGACGAGGCCGCGGTGCTGGTCGTGGACGAGACCGGCGACGTGAAGAAGGGCACTCACACCGTCGGGGTCCAGCGCCAGTACACCGGCACCGCCGGCCGGATCGAAAACTCCCAGGTCGCCGTCTACCTTGTCTACGCCGGCGCCCGCGGGCACGCAGCGGTGGACCGCGAGCTGTACATCCCGCGCTCCTGGATCTCTGACCCCGACCGTTGCCGGGCGGCCGGACTCGGCGAGGACACCGACTTCGCGACCAAGCCGGAGCTGGCCCGCGTGATGATCGAACGATTCCTGGACGCCGGACACCATGTCGGCTGGGTGACCGGCGACGAGGTCTATGGCGGCAACCCGAAACTGTGGTCCGCTCTGGAGGAACGCGGCATGGGCTACGTGCTTGCAGTGGCGTGTTCGGCCGAAGTGGCCACCGGGGCAGGCAAGTTTCGTGCGGATGCCCTGGCTGCCAAGTTGCCCCGGCGGGCCTGGCAGAAGCTGTCCGCCGGACAGGGAGCGAAGGGACAGCGTTTCTACGACTGGGCCGTGATCGATCTGGTCGCCACGGGATCAGGAGGGCGCCAGCTGCTGATCCGCCGCAACCGAGCCACCGGCGAACTGGCCTACTACCGCTGCCATTCCGCCCAGTTGGTGCCGCTGAACACTCTGGTTAGGATCGCCGGTTCCAGGTGGCGAGTGGAGGAAGCCTTCCAGACCGGGAAGGGCCTGGCCGGGCTCGACGAGCACCAGGTCCGCCGCTACCCCTCCTGGAGCCGCTGGGTCACCCTCGCCATGCTCGCCCACGCCTTCCTCGCCGTCGTCCGAGCCGACGAGCATGCCCACCGGCCGGGACCCGACGGTCTGATCCCGCTGACCTGCAATGAGATCCAGCGACTGTTCATCACCGTTGCCGTCCGGCCTCTTCACGATCTGGCCCACCGGCTCGGCTGGTCCGACTGGCGACGCCGCCACCAGGCACGGTCACGGAACAGCCATTACCTACGACAAGCCGCATCCCAGACATGAAGATCACGATCTGCAGCTGGAGTACTAGGGCCTCAGAAGGAAACGTGAATCGCCACACAGCAAAACCTGAACCAGGTTCAAAAATTACTTCGCGTAACAACCCCTATGGGACATCACAACGGCCTCACAGCCCTTTGGTAACAACGCAATAACTCAAACCTCGTACTCCTCGGTATGTCTCGACTTAGAGTTCGACGCGGGACCGCCTTCCCGAACCGCTCGGAGTTGCCCCCATGAACCCTCGTAGTAACAGTTCGCTTCCCAGGACGGGCCGTTCGGCCTCCGGGATGGCGACGGCTGCCATGCTGATCCTCATACCCGTGGTCGTGCTGGTCGGAGGAGACTCGGTCCAGGACTTCCTCAACTTCGGCGCCGGCGTCCTGTCACTGGTCGCCCTCTCCTGCTCGGTGATCTGGGGTCTGGTCGCGACCGACCGGGTCTTCCTGAACACCCGTCAGCGGTTGATCGCACAGGCCGTGCACCGGACGACGGCCGTCTCCTCGGTCGCCTTCCTGCTGCTGCACGTCTCGGTGAAACTGGCCCTCGACCACGCCCCGCTGATCGCCGCGCTGATCCCCTTCAGCCTCGGCGTCAGCGGCACCTCGGGCCTCATCGGCATGGGCTCCATGGCCGGCCTGCTCATGATCTTCACGGCCTTCACCGGCGCGCTGCGCAGCCGGTTCGCCTCCCCGGCACCGGTCGCGGCCCGCTGGCGCGCGATGCACATGCTGGCCTACCCGGCCTGGTGCTTCGCGCTGGTCCACGGCCTGTACGCGGGCCGTCAGGCGAAGCCGATCTTCACGATCCTGTACAGCCTGTCCCTGGTCGCGGTCATCGCGGCCCTGGCGCTGCGCTCCGCGCCCCGCCCGTTCAAGCGCAAGGTGGCCGCCCAGATCATGGCGATCCTGGGCTCCCAGGAGCGACCGGGCCGCGAGGGCCTGGACGCGAGCCGTGCACGCCTCGGGGAGTCCTCCCTGCCGGGCTACGAGAACCAGTCCGCGGGCAGGCCCGCGCGCGGGGACTCGGGGATCCCCCCGCAGCGCAGCGCGCCCTCCGCGTCACCGCTCTACGACGTGCCGGCCAGCCGCACCATGACCCCCGAACCCGCGCAGGACGGCTTCGCGGCGGCCTACCGTGCCGTGACTCCCCCGCGCACGCAGGACTCGTACATGGACCAGACCGCGCGCATGGACATCCAGTCCACCGAGGCGATGCCGCGGATGGACGGCAGCACGTCGGGCAGCTGGCCGATCCCGTCCCCGCCGCCGGTCGGCGAGGCGCCCGTGTCGGCGTACGACCCGATGAACGACACCGGATACAACATCCCTGCCTATGGCAATCCGGGCACCGCCGCGTACGGCACGAGTGATGTGTACAACACCGGTGAGTCGAATGCCGCCTATGGCACGTACAACGCGAACGACACGTACAACAGCGGTCCCGCCACTGATACAAACCCCGGTGCTTCCTATGACTTCGACGCACCGGGTTCGGGCGAACCTTGGAACGCGCCTTCCGGAGGCTTTAAGTGAACGAGGCTCTGCCCGACGTCCCCGAAGTCCGCGTGGTCGGGCTTCCCCAGCTCACGTCGGGTTTCGACCTTGTCGAACGACTGGACCTGCCCATGCACCTCAAGGTGCACGGGCCGCTCGAACCGATGGGCGGCGAGCAGCTCGCGCAGCTCGCCGAACGTATCTCGCTGAAGGGCCGCGGCGGCGCGGGCTTCCCTTTTCACAAGAAGCTGCGGTCGGTCGCCGAGACGGCGATCCGCCGCGGTGTGCGGCCGGTCGTCGTCGTCAACGCGAGCGAGGACGAGCCCGCCTGCCGCAAGGACACGGTGCTGGTCAACCGTGCCCCGCACCTGATCCTGGACGGCGCCCTGCTGTGCGCGGAGGCCATGGGCGCCCGCACGCTCGTCATCGGGGTGACACGTGAATCCACCCAGCGTTCCATGGAGGCCGCGCTCGCCGAGCGCGGCCTCAACAACGGCCGCCGGTCGGCCCTCCGCGCGCGCGTGCAGCGCAATCCGATCCGCATGGTCACCGGCGCCGCCGCCTCGCTGATCCGTTCCATCGACGGCGGCCCGGCGATCCCGCCCGGCCGCAAGATCAGCGCCTCGCAGAGCGGCGTCGGCGGCGCACCCACCCTGCTGTCCAACGCCGAGACGTACGCCCAGCTGGCCATCGCCGCCCGCATCGGCGCCGAGCGCTACTGCAACACCGGCCTGTACGACGAGCCGGGCACCGTCATGCTCACGGTCTCCGGCGCGGTCGCCCGCCCCATGGTGATCGAGGTCCCGACCGGCGTGCCCCTGCGGTACGTCCTCCAGCTCGCCGGCGCCCCGCCGGTCCCGCAGGGTGTGCTGACCGGCGGCTACCACGGCAAGTGGATCGACTCGGCGACGGTCAACGAGGCGATCGTCTCCCGCAACTCCCTGGACGCCGTGGGCGGCGCGCTCGGCGCCGGCGCGATCCTGCCGATCAGCCAGGACACCTGCCCGCTCGGTGAGTCCCTGCGCGTGGCCCAGTGGCTGGCCGAGGAGAGCGCCGGCCAGTGCGGCCCCTGCTACCTCGGCCTGCCCGCGGCGGCGCGCGGCATGGCGGACATCCTCAACGGCGGCGGCCCGGCCGCCCTGGAGGCCGTCAAGCAGGTCGCCAAGTCCGTGAAGCGGCGCGGTGCGTGCTCGCACCCGGACGGCTCGGCGATGTTCCTGGAATCGACCATCAAGGCGTTCACCGACGACCTCGCGGCCCACGTCCTCGGAAACGGCTGCGGAAGGCCCGTGGAGGGCGTTCTGCCGCTCTTCGAGGGCGGCCAGACGCCCACGGGCATCCCGGGCGGCCAGGCGGAGGAGGAGAGCGGCCCCAGCCGCCAGAAGATCTACGTCGACTGGACCCTCTGCCGGGGCCACGGCCTGTGCGCCGACATCCTCCCGGAGGTCTTCGAACTCGGCGCCGACGGCTTCCCCACCGTCGCGCAGGCGAAGGTCCCCCGGTACGCGGAGGCGAAGGCGCTGCGCGCGGTGCGCCGCTGCCCGGCGCTGGCGCTGCGCCTGGAGGAGGACACCAGGGCGTCGGCCCCCGACCGCCTGCCGGTCCTGTCCCAGCGCGGTGGCCGGGGCCGTCGCGCCCTGGGCAGCGGTCGCTGAGACACGCGGAAGCAACGACGGCGGGCCACTCGGATCGATCGAGTGGCCCGCCGTCCGCGTTCCCCGTACATGTCCTCAGGACGCACGCCCTGTGTACAACGTCGAAGGCGGGTCATCCTGTTCGGACGACCCGCCTTCGACTTCTGTGGAGCTAAGGAGAATTGAACTCCTGACCTCCTGCATGCCATGCAGGCGCTCTACCAACTGAGCTATAGCCCCTCGCGTTCCGCCGGGTCTCCCTGGCGGCGACGCCAACATTACCGGTCCCCCGGTGCAGCACCAAATCGTTTCCGTCCCGCCCGGCGGGGGTACCGGGGTCAGGCCGTGACGAACGAGTAGAACCGTTTGAGAGTGCAGTGCTCCTCAAGGAGCCGGCCGTAGATCGGCTCGCCCTCCAGCTCACGGTAGGTCTCGATCGGGTCGCCTTTTATGATCAGCGCCCGCGCGCATTCCTCGCACCAGTACTGGTAGTCGTGGTTCACGGGCTCCATGTCACGGACGATGGGCGTACCACTGCCGCACCAGTCGCATTTCCTCCTGTGTGCACCCATCGATCAGCTCCAGCTGTGGCCGCAGGCCGTGCACACGTAGGAAACGCCACCGTTGTCACCGAGTACCTGGGCGACATGGCCGGAACCGCAGGAAGGGCAGCTGAGACGGGTTCTCCTGCCTCGTATGACTGCCGCTTCAGGGAGGTGACCGACCTCCCTGAGGATGCTCGCAGGCATCGCAACTCCCTCCCGTCGGGCCGCGCCCCCTTCCGGCCGTTTGATTCTGCCACGGACGGACCAATACGGTCAGCGACGCCTTCGTACCAGTCCGGACACGGCACCCACCGCAGCCGTCGCGGCCAGCGCAAACATGCATGTAAGAAGAGCTTCCGCAGAGGTATACGCCTCCGGGACCCCAAGTGACTCAAGCCGGTCCGGGAAGAGTCTGCCGGAGACGGCGGGCGAACGACGAGAGTCCCGCTCCCCTCAGGGGAGCGGGACTCTCGTCGCACGATGTTCTTGATGTGTGGAGCTAAGGAGAATTGAACTCCTGACCTCCTGCATGCCATGCAGGCGCTCTACCAACTGAGCTATAGCCCCTCGCGTTCCGCCCGGACCCGCGGGGCGAACAAGAAGAACTTTAGCCTGCGACCAGCCGGAAAGTGAAATCCGGGTTCCGGCCCCTGACGGGGGACGGGAAGGGGCTCTCAGTCGTCGTCGCCGAGGACCGGTTCGGGCAGCGTGCCGGCGTTGTGCTCCAGAAGGCGCCAGCCGCGGGCTCCCTCGCCGAGGACGGACCAGCAGCAGTTGGAGAGACCGCCGAGACTCTCCCAGTGTCGGGATTCCAGGCCGAGCAGGCGCCCGATGGTGGTCCGGATGGTGCCGCCGTGGCTGACCACCACGAGGGTGCCGTCCTCGGGGAGTTTCTCGGCGTGCCGCAGCACCACCGGGGCGGCCCGGTCGGCGACCTCGGTCTCCAGTTCGCCGCCGCCGCGCCGGATCGGCTCACCGCGCTTCCACGCGGCGTACTCCTCGCCGTGGCGGGTGATGATCTCCTCGTGCGTCAGCCCCTGCCAGACGCCCGCGTACGTCTCGCGCAGGCCCTCGTCGTGCGTCACCGTGAGGCCGGTGAGCTCGGCGAGTTCGCGCGCGGTGTGCGCGGCGCGCTGGAGGTCCGAGGCGACGATCGCGTCGGGCTTCAGGGAGGCGAGCAGCCGGGCGGCGCGGCGGGCCTGGCCGATGCCGGTCTCGGTGAGCTCGACGTCCGTGGTGCCCTGGAAGCGGCGCTCCACGTTCCACGCCGTCTGGCCGTGGCGCCACAGGATGAGGCGGCGGCCCGGGCCCGGCTTGCGACGGGCCCCGGCGGGCGCGGGCGCGGTCACCGCAGGCCTCCGAAGTCGGCGGTGTCCTCCTCGGCCCGAAGCTTGGCGTGCTCGGCGGCCTTGCCGCGGGTGGCCTTCGCGTCGTCGGGCAGCTCCAGCTCGGGGCAGTCCTTCCAGAGCCGCTCAAGGGCGTAGAAGACGCGCTCCTCGCTGTGCTGGACGTGGACGACGATGTCGACGTAGTCCAGGAGCACCCAGCGGGCCTCGCGGTCGCCCTCGCGGCGGACCGGCTTGGTGCCGAGCTCCTTGCTGAGCCGCTCCTCGATCTCGTCGACGATCGACTTGACCTGGCGGTCGTTGGGTGCCGAGGCCAGCAGGAAGGCGTCCGTGATCGACAGCACGTCGCTGACGTCGTAGGCGATGATGTCGTGCGCGAGCTTGTCGGCAGCCGCCTGCGCGGCGGCGGAGATGAGCTCGATGGAACGGTCAGTGGCGGTCACTACAAGGCTTTCGGTCGGCGGTCAGGGACCCTTACGGGTTACGCAAGGGTCTCACGGACCGCCGACACCGCCCCACGCCATTACCGGATCGCACCCCGGGCACCCGCTCCGGGCCCGGGGCGGGCGCTCCGTCACGCCTTTGCCGTCACTCCGTCACGATGCCGGCTCGTAGTCCTGGCCGAGGATCACGGACACGTCGGCGTTCGAGGAGACCGTGCCCTTCTTGACCGAGCTCGTGGGCAGTCCGAGCGTCTTGGCGGTCTCGGTGGCGTTCTCCTTGTCGGCGGCGTCGGCATAGGTGACCTGGGAGGTGGCGCGGGCGGTGTCGGCCGTACCGGCCTCCAGGAAGGTGAAGCCGCCGTTGAGGAGGACGACGCGGGCCTTCTCGGTGTCGTCCTTGTCGCCACTGGCGTTCTGGACGGAGACACGGACCGCGGCGCCCTTGTCGGGGCTCTTGGCGGTGCCGCCGAGCACGGTCCTGACGACCGAGGAACTGGCCTGGGCGCTCAGCGTGCCGTCGCTCCGGACGGGCAGCAGCGCGGTCTTGTAGTCGCCGCCCTTGGCGAGGTCGGCGAGCCTGGCGAGGAAGCTGCCGAGGTCCTTGTCGGTCAGCGAGGGGTCGAGGATCTGCGCCAGTGTCTGCACGGTGACCGTCGCGGCCTGGGTGTCGGAGGACAGCTTGCGCAGCACGCCCTGCATGACCTGCCCGAACCGCTCCAGCTGGGCGTCCTGGGCCTCGCCGGGGGCGAGGTAGGTGGCGTAGGCGACAGCCATCTTGCCGCTGAGGGTCTGGGCCTCGCCCTTCTTGACCAGGGGCGCCGTGCCCTTCTTCGTGGCGTCCGGGTCGGGCACGTCGGCGTTGGTGTCGATGTCGATGTTGCCGACCAGCTCGACGAGGTTCTGCAGGTAGGGGGTGTCCAGCCGCCAGGTGCCCTCGATGTCGGTGCCGAGGACGGTGTCGAGCGCGTCGCGTGTCCCGGAGGAGCCGTCGTCGTCGACGGACTTGGCGAGCGTGGTCGTGGTGCCGTCGTCGTCGGTCAGGGCGAGGGAGTTGGGCAGCAGGACGGTGGTGCCCTGCTTGGTGGTGGCGTTGTCGACGAGCAGCACGGTGGAGGTGCCGCCCTTCTTGGTGTTGTGCAGGTGGACGACGACGACGTCCCGTTTCTGGGCGCCCGCTGCGGTCGCGCCGCCGGTCTTGGCATCCGCGGAGGACGTCCCGGGCAGTTTCCCCGCGTACCAGAGATAGCCGACCCCGCCGACCGCCACCAGGGCGAGGACGACGACCAGGGCGACGGCGCGACCGCGCGCGCGGCGCTTGGCCTCCTCACGCCGTTCGGTGCGGTTCTCGGTGAAGTTCAGCCAGTCGATGACGTCCTCGGAGTCGCCGGTGGGCTCCTCGACGAAGGCGAACTGCTGGGTGCTGTATTCGCGTTCGCCCCCGTCCTGCGGGTTCTCCCGGGTCTGCGGGACGTCGCCCTCGACCGGGCCGCCCTGCTGCGGGACGTAGGCGGTCGGTTCGGCCTGCGCGGTCCGTGCCGCCGGTACCGCGGGCGGCGCCTGCTCGGCGGCCCGGGGCTGCTGCCCGCTGCTCGCCGCCTGCCCGTAGGGGTCGTACCCGGTGACCGGGCTCCCGGCGCCGTACGGGTCGTAGGACGGGGCGGGCTGCTGCTGCCCGGTGGCGTACGGGTCGTAGCCGTACCCCTCGTACCCCTGCGCCTGGGGGGCCTGCTGCGCGTAGGGGTCGTACGACTGCTGCCCCGGCTGTACCTGTTGCTGTTGCTGGTACTGCTGCTGTGACGGCGGCGCCTGCTGGTACACAGGCCGGCCGTGGTCGTCGTAGCCGACGAGCTCGTACTGCTGGTCGCCGTCGTACCCCGAGTCGTATGGGTCGTTCACCGGTGCCCCTCTCGGCTCACTCGCCGCGGTACAGCTCGCGCTTGTCGATGTAGCGCACCACACCGTCCGGGACCAGGTACCAGACCGGGTCGCCCTTGGCGACCCGCGCGCGGCAGTCCGTGGACGAGATGGCCAGGGCGGGAACCTCGACGAGCGAGACACCGCCCTCCGGGAGTCCCGGGTCGGTCAGGGTGTGACCGGGCCGGGTGACCCCGATGAAGTGCGCGAAGGAGAACAGTTCGTCCGCGTCGCGCCAGGTGAGGATCTGGCCGAGCGCGTCGGCGCCCGTGATGAAGAACAGGTCCGTGTCGGGGTTGAGCGCGCGCAGGTCGCGCAGGGTGTCCGTGGTGTACGTCGGGCCACCGCGGTCGAGGTCGATGCGGCTGACCGAGAACTGGGGGTTCTCGGCGGTCGCGATGACCGTCATCAGGTAGCGGTCCTCCGCCGGCGACACCTTGCGGTCGGTCTTCTGCCACGGCTGTCCGGTCGGTACGAACACCACCTCGTCGAGGTGGAACTGCGCGGCGACCTCGCTGGCCGCCACGAGGTGTCCGTGGTGGATCGGATCGAATGTGCCGCCCATGACGCCGAGGCGGCGCTTGCCCGGGTTCGACGGACCGTTGCCCGGCACACGCCGGAGTTCCGGACGGTTCTCCGCGTCGTGCGCCGGACGGTCGCCGGCGTTGTTCGCCGGACCGGTAGGCATGTCCTGCTCTCCCATGCGGCAGACCCTACCGGCCCGACCTGAGGGCACCGGTCACAGCCTCCGGCTCCTCTTGGACCGGATTCAGCGGTCGCGGTTGAAGCGGGTGGTGATCCACAGCAGGAGCAGCAGGATGAAGAAGGCGCCGCCACCTGTGAGGTAGGGGCTGAGGCTCTCGTGGTTGCCGCCGTGCTCCTCGCCCTCGGCCGCGAGGGTGATCAACTGGGCTGCGGTGCTGGGGAAGCTCATCTTCGGCAGGACCTATCCGGTGAGGGCGGGATAAAGACGTCGGCCCATCGTAAGCGTGCCCGCCGACGGGGATCACGCCGACTCCGCCGACAGGTCCGGGCAGAGCGCCGGGAGAGGCCGGCGAGGGAACTTCCGGCCCGTCTCAGTCGTCCTTCTGCCTGTACCCCCGCAGCAGGAACCACGCGGTCAGGATGCAGCCGAAGAACATCACGATCAGCACGACCCGGAGCAGATCGCCGGATCCCTGCTTCTCGGCGGCGCTCGCGGCCTCGTTGATCCAGTTGGTTACGGGGGTGTGGTCCATCGGATCGCTCCTTACGGTGTGCTGCCCCGCCACGGTATCTCCGCCTAGGCTGGGCCCCGCTTCGGGGGGCACACAGGGCAATCAGACGCGTGGGGGAACACATGTCCGACGACAGCCGTGAGAGCAACGGGCAGGGGCCCGAGGGCCACGAGAACGTGCCCAGCAGACAGCGCACCCGCTTCCCGGGGATCTCCTCGCGGGCGTACGAGCACCCGGCCGACCGCTCCGCCCTGGTGGCCCTGCGCAGGCTCAGCGGGTTCGACACCGTCTTCAAGGCGCTCAGCGGACTGCTTCCCGAGCGCAGTCTGCGGCTGCTGTTCCTGTCCGACTCCGTGCGGGTCTCGGACCAGCAGTTCGCCCACCTCAACGACATGCTGCGCGACGCCTGCCACATCCTGGACCTGGAGAAGGTCCCGCCGATGTACGTCAACCAGGACCCGCAGCCCAACGCGATGTGCATCGGCCTGGACGAGCCGATCATCGTCGTCACCACCGGCCTGGTCGAGCTGCTCGACGAGGAGGAGATGCGGGCCGTCGTCGGGCACGAGGTCGGACACGCCCTCTCGGGCCACTCCGTCTACCGGACGATCCTGCTCTTCCTGACCGGCCTGGCCCTCCGCGTCGCCTGGATCCCGCTGGGCAACCTCGCGATCATGGCGATCGTCACCGCCCTGCGCGAGTGGTTCCGCAAGTCCGAGCTGTCCGCCGACCGCGCGGGACTGCTCGTCGGCCAGGACCTCAAGGCCTCGATGCGCGGCCTGATGAAGATCGCCGGCGGCAACCACCTGCACGAGATGAACGTGGACGCGTTCCTCGCCCAGGCCGAGGAGTACGAGGCGGGCGGCGACCTGCGCGACTCCGTGCTGAAGATCCTCAACGTCCTGCCGCGCACCCACCCCTTCACCACCGTGCGCGCCGCCGAGCTGAAGAAGTGGGCCGAGTCCCGGGACTTCCAGCGGATCATGGACGGCCACTATCCGCGCCGCTCCGAGGACAAGGACACCTCGGTCTCGGGCTCCTTCCGCGAGTCCGCGGCGAGCTACGCGAGCAACGTGAAGAGCTCCAAGGACCCGCTGATGAAGCTGGTCTCCGACATAGCGGGCGGGGCGGGCGACCTCGGCGGCCGGGTCCGGCGCGGATTCGGCGGCTCGGGCGGATCCGCGCCCGGCGGCTCCACCCCGCCCAAGGACCAGCCGGACCGCGGCGAGGACTGACGGTCACCTCGCCGGGCGGGGGCTACACCTTCGGCTGTGCTCCCGCCGCCAGCGAGCCGCAGAGCGCCGTCGCGCCGCCCGTCGCGTAGGGGTCCGTACCGGCGGGTCCGCCCTCCTTGGCGGTCTGACCGGCCAGCAGCGGGCGGAAGTGGTTGGAGGAGTCCTCCGCGCAGGACAGCGGTCCGGCCTGGACATAGGAGACGACCAGGCGGGCCTGGTGCATCCGCAGGTCGTCGCGGTCGAAGCTGAAGTGCAGCTCGCGCCGGACGGTGAACAGGGACGCCTTCGCCCGCTCGCCGGCGCCGGTCGGCCGCAGCGCGTAGACGAAGGTGTGGTCGGCGACGACCTCCAGGGTCGCCGAGTCGGTCTCGGTGGCCCGCAGCGTGCCCCGTACGCGAATCCTGTCGTCGGCCAGCTGGACGCGGGCCGGGTCGAAGCGCACCAGCCATCCGGTGGGCGCGTGCCTGCCGTCGGCGGCCGGGCGGTCGAAGCTGGCGTCGAACTGGTCGAGCTGGTCCGGATCGAGCATCACCCGCACGGCCCGGACCTCGCTGCCGGTGAGCACCTCCGGGTAGAGCGAGGACTCGACTATGTAGTCCTTGGCGGCGGACAGGGCGCTGACGACCTGGCTGTCCGAGAAGTGCGCGGTGCGCCGCGTGGCGGGCAGCGCGATGCCCTCGGCGCCCACGGAGAACT
The DNA here is from genome assembly GCF_036227485.1 of Streptomyces sp. NBC_01451. Taxonomy (NCBI): domain Bacteria; kingdom Bacillati; phylum Actinomycetota; class Actinomycetes; order Kitasatosporales; family Streptomycetaceae; genus Streptomyces; species Streptomyces sp. NBC_01451. The sequence goes on along the minus strand of NZ_CP109479.1, from coordinate 6,528,893 downwards.
GGGCCGCCGGACTGTGCGCGAACAGTTGTTCGGGGTCGATCGCGCCGGGTACGGCGGTCTGCGGCGCGAGCGGGATCACGGTCATCCGCAGCGGCTCGGGGGTCAGCTCCGCGACCGGGCTCTCGTAGGGGTTCCGCACGCCCATGTAGATCACCGTGCCGAAGGCGAGAGCGATCAGCAGGACGAGGATCAGCGCCTGCCGGGACAGCCCCCGTTGCAGGGGCCGGCGACGGCGTACGGCGGGCGCGTGGTCGTCCAGGCGCTCCTGGGCGGAGAACTCCTGGAGCCGGGCAGCGCGGACGAACGACTCGTCGAAGACGACGGATCGGTACTCGTCCTCGCCGCCACCAGGGGCAGCCTCGGGTGTCCCCTCAGGTGGGTCTCCTGGTCCGCCCATACATTCAGAGTAGGTCTCCGGAAGGCTCGGTAAACGCCCCGCTGCACCACAAGTTCTGACAGGTTCTCACCAGGAAGGAACAGGGCACGGACAGGTTCGGGTCAGGGAGTCCGCGGGATCGCCGAGACGGCCGGCTGGGAGTAGTCGGCCGAGGCCGAAGGGCTCGCTCCGCCGCCCTGTCCGCTGCCCCGCTCAAGACCGGTCGAGGCGGGCGGCGGCACCTGTTCCTGACGGCTGGAGGACGCCCCCCGGTAGACCGCCGTGAAAGCCAGCGCGACCATGCCGATCCCCATCACGAGGGCGAGCATCCAGGCGACCGGGCGGTGCCAGCGGGAGACCTGCTTGCCGTGCGTGCCGGGAGCGCCGTAGCGGCTCTCCAGGAACTTGGCGTCGTCCAGGTCGTCGAGATCCGGATCGTGGCCGAAATAGGCGGGGTCGTCGGGCCCGAAGCCGTCCTCGTAGCGGTCGTCGTCCCCTCTGAGGCCTCTGGTGCGCGCCCGGCGCGCCTCGGCCTCGGAGGCCTCCGCTCTCGCCTGCGCGGCGGCCAGGAGGCGTTCGACGGCGGTCGGCTCGTGCACCACGGCCGCCCGGACGAAGGCCTCGTCGAAGACCACGGAGGCGAACTCTTCGTCCGACACCCCGCGGTCGTGGTCGTCGTCGGGCTCCCAGCCGTCAGGGAAGAACGGCGTGCCCCCCACGTCCTCCGGCACACGTCCAGAGTAGACCGGGGGTGTCAATTTGGGCAGACGGTAGGGAAATTCAGCTGCCGGATGAGATGCGTTTCATTCGCCGCCGGCCGCCGTCGCGCGCCCCGGCGGCCGGACCGGTGATCATTCCGGTCAGCGGCGAATGTGCCCGTCACCGGTGACGATGTACTTCGTGCTGGTCAGTTCCGGCAGCCCCATCGGCCCGCGCGCGTGCAGCTTCTGCGTCGAGATGCCGATCTCGGCGCCGAAACCGAACTGACCGCCGTCGGTGAATCGCGTCGAGGCGTTGACGGCGACCGTCGTCGAGTCGACGAGCTGGGTGAAGCGGCGGGCGGCCTGCTGCGAGGTCGTCACGATCGCCTCCGTGTGCCCGGAGGTCCACAGCCGGATGTGCTCGACGGCCTTGTCGAGGGAGTCGACCACGGCGGCGGCGATGTCGTAGGACAGGTACTCGGTGTCCCAGTCCTCCAGCGTGGCCTCGACGACGGTCGCCTTGGAGTCCTTCGCATACGCCAGCACCCGCGGGTCGGCGTGCACGGTCACCCCGGCCTCGGCGAGGGCGTCCAGGGCGCGCGGCAGGAACTCGGGGGCGATGTCCTGGTGGACCAGGAGCGTCTCGGCGGAGTTGCAGACACTGGGGCGCTGGGCCTTGGAGTTGATCAGGATGTCGACGGCCATGTCGAGGTCGGCCTGGGCGTCGACGTAGACGTGGCAGTTGCCGACGCCGGTCTCGATCACGGGGACCGTGGACTCGGTGACGACGGTCTGGATGAGGGAGGCGCCGCCGCGCGGGATCAGTACGTCGACCAGGCCGCGGGCGCGCATCAGTTCCCGTACGGAGTCGCGGCCCTCGCCGGGTACGAGCTGGATGGCGTCGGCGGGCAGTCCGGCCCCGCCGACGGCGTCGCGCAGCACCCGTACCAGGGCGGTGTTCGACTCGAACGCGGAGGACGAGCCGCGCAGCAGCACCGCGTTGCCGGACTTCAGGCAGAGGGCGGCGGCGTCGACCGTCACGTTCGGGCGGGCCTCGTAGATGATGCCGACGACACCCAGCGGGACGCGGACCTGGCGCAGGTCGATGCCGTTGGGGAGGGTGGAGCCGCGGACGACCTCGCCGACCGGGTCGGGCAGCGCCACCACGTCCCGGACGTCGGAGGCGATCGCGCGCACCCGCTCCGGGGTGAGCGTCAGCCGGTCGATGACCGTCTCGCTGGTGCCGGCCTCCCGCGCGCGGGCGATGTCCTTGGCGTTGGCCTCGACGATTTCGCTCGTACGGACCTCCAGCGCGTCCGCGACGGCGAGCAGCGCGTCGTCCTTCTCGGCCCGCGGAAGGGGGGCGAGGTCGGCGGCGGCGGCCTTGGCGCGGTAGGCGGCCTGTGTGACCGGGGACATCGAGTCGTACGGCGAAAGCGTGGTCATGAGGGAAGCGTAGTGCGCCGGACGGAACCGTCCACCGGCTATCCCAAACCCCGAGACAAGCCCCCGAGAGCCCGCAAATCCGCCGGACAGGCCCTAGAACGGGTGGACGCCCACCGGGGTCGCCGGCTGCGGGCCGAAGCCCTCGGCGATGCGGTAGTGGTAGGTCTCACGGTCGATGACCTCCAGGCCGACGATCTCCCAGGGGGGCAGCTTCGCGGTCTGGCGGTGCTCGCCCCACAGGCGCAGGGCGACGGCCGCGGCGTCGTGCAGATCGCGGGCCTCCTCCCAGTAGCGGATCTCCGCGTGGTCGTTGGCGTATCGGCTGGTCAGCAGAAAGGGGTGGTCGTGTGCGAGCTGTTCCAGACCGCGCCGGACCTCCTTCAGCGGGGCCTCGGCGCCGGAGACGCTGAGCGTGACGTGCCACAGCCGTGGCACGTCCTTCGGCTCCTCGTACGTCTCCTCGAAGCGGGCGCCGGCCGCGACGCTCGTCAGGGCACGCTCCTCGCCCACCTTGCGGGAGGCGGTTCCACCGCGGGACGCCGCCGCCCCAGGGCGCACTCGTCTCACGGCGGCCTCCTTCACCCGATGGTCGTGCGGAATCTCCCTGAAACAGAGAGAAGCAGGTACGCACGCTTCATGGGGCACTTTTGCGGAACGTCCACCTCAAGGCGAGCGGATTTGCGGGGCGTTCCCCCTGTTTTCGGCCTTTGCGGGACTGAAGTCGAAGGGCGGGGTCACAGGGACGAGCCGCAGGTCCTAGGGGTTCAGGACGACGAGGTCGTCCCGGTGCACGACTTCGCGCTCGTACGCGGGGCCCAGTTCGCGGGCCAGTTCGCGCGTCGAGCGGCCGATCAGCTGGGGGATCTCCTTGGCGTCGAAGTTGACGAGCCCGCGGGCGACGGCGTGGCCCGCGCCGTCGCGCAGCTCGACCGGGTCGCCCGCGACGAACTCGCCCTCGACCGCGGCGATCCCGGCCGGCAGCAGCGACTTGCGGCCCTGGACGACCGCGCGCACGGCGCCGTCGTCGAGGGTGAGCGAGCCCTGTGGGGTGGAGGCGTGCTGGAGCCAGAGGAGGCGGTCGGCGGAGCGCCTGCCGGTGGCGTGGAAGTAGGTGCCCGTGTCCCGGCCCGTGAGGGCGTCACCGGCGTGGATCGCGCTGGTCAGGACCACCGGGATACCGGCGGCGGCGGCGATCCGGGCGGCCTCGACCTTGGTGACCATGCCGCCGGTGCCGACACCGGCCTTGCCCGCGCTGCCGATGTCGACATGGGCGAGGTCCGCCGGACCGTGCACCTCGGCGATCCGTGCCGTACCCGGCTTGCTGGGGTCGCCGTCGTACACGCCGTCGATGTCGGACAGCAGGACGAGGAGGTCGGCGCGCACGAGGTGGGCGACGAGGGCGGCGAGGCGGTCGTTGTCGCCGAAGCGGATCTCGTCCGTGGCGACGGTGTCGTTCTCGTTGACGACCGGGAGGGCGCCCATCGCGAGGAGCTTGTCGAGCGTGCGCGAGGCGTTGCGGTGATGGGCACGGCGGCTGGTGTCGTCGGAGGTCAGGAGCACCTGGCCGACGCGGATGCCGTGGCGGGCGCAGGAGGCGGTGTAACGGGCGACGAGGAGGCCCTGCCCGACGCTGGCGGCGGCCTGCTGACGGGCCAGGTCCTTGGGGCGCCGGCGCAGACCGAGGGGGGCGAGGCCTGCGGCGATGGCACCGGAGGAGACGAGGACGATCTCCTTCTCACCCCCGCTGCGGCTCTTGGCGAGGACGTCGACGAGGGCGTCGACCCGGTCGGCGTCGAGGCCGCCGGCCGCCGTGGTCAGCGACGAGGAACCCACTTTGACGACAATCCTGTGGGCCTCTGCGACGGCCTGCCTTGCCCCTGCCACCTGCGTTCCGTCCCCTCGGGTCGTCCGGATCGTCCCGCTCGGACCGTCCGGCTGCGCTGCCGGGCAATTTACGCGAACGGGGGCGGGGGGTGTGCGTCAGTCCAGTGGGCGGACCGACGCACACCCCCGATCACCCTCAGGTCCGCGCTGCCGCCGCCTGCCGCTTCTGACCCGCGTTGCGTGCCTCGGCCTTCACCGCGAGGTCCGCCGTCGCGGTGTTGAACTGCTCGATGGACGGCGGCTCGTCGGGCCCGAGCAGATACCGCTTGAGCTCCGCGCGCTCCGCGGCCAGCGGATCGGCCGCCGGGTCGCGGACCGCGTCCAGCAACTGCCCCAGTTCCCCTGCGCTGTTGGTGAGGATCACGGCGGCCCGTACGGCGGTGTTCTGCCGCTTGAACTCCTCCGCGCCCAGCGCCGCCGAGTCCGTCACGGCGTACGGCTTGCCGCTCGCGATGAAGTCGGAGACCACGCTGGAGATGTCGGAGACCATCGCGTCGGACACGTTGAAACAGTCGTACAGCCGTGGTTCGGCGCCCGTGACGACGCGGTGCTCCCCGGCGCCGAACGAACGCCAGTACGCGTCGTTCCACTCGGCGCGCAGTTTCTCGGTCTCCTCGTGCCGCTCCACGTCGACGACGCCGTCCCGGGTCGCCTCCGCCTCGTCGCCCTTCTCACCAGTGGGCCCGGCCAGTTCGGCGAGCCGCGCCTCGATACGCGCGAGGTCGGCCTTGGCCCGCGCCTGCTCTTCGAGGTCGCCCAGGAAACGCGGGTCGGCGGCCCGCTCGACCGCGGCCTTCTCGACCAGCGCGGTGATCCGCTCGTGCGCGGCCCCGGCCTCGTCGCTGCGGGTGCCGGTGAAGGGGTGCGGCTTGTACAGCACCCGGACGGGCGGGTCGGCCGACACCAGCTCGCGCACGATGTTCTCACCGGCGAGGAGGATGGAGGTGTTGCCGGGATCGTCGTCCCAGCCCTCCCAGGTGGGCGCGTACAGAACGGTCGGGATACGGGTGTCCGGCGTCCCCTGCGACCCGCGGATGGGCGCCAGCTGGGGCCGGCCGACCTCGACGATGTCCTCGTCGCGGACGCCCACGTCGGCGATCGCGTACCGGTCGCGCCCGGCCCGCCCGGCGACCCACACCTCGTCGTAGGCCTTGCTGAACGGGTTCACGCTGGCGATCTTGTCGCTGTCGCCGTGTCCGATGAAGACGTGCTTCATGGTCGGTACGCGCAGCAGGTGGATGTTCTTGCCGACGTTCGCCGCGTAGAGCGCGACCCGGACCGTGCGGAGGTCCAGGTTCATCAGGTGGATGCCGCCGGGCACGCAGATGACGGGCACGGTCGTGGGCGCGAGGTTCTGCAGGATGACGCGTTCCCGAAGGACGATCAGCGGCCGGGTGTCCAGCTGCTCCATCGTCTCCAGCCACATGTTGACCTGGTACGCCGAGTCCTTGGAGCCGGAGAAGTACAGCACCGTCTGCGGCCGGTACTCGCGCAGCCACGCGTCCGTCGCCGCCAGCACCGTCTCCGCGTCCGGCGGGATGCGGCGCCCCCTGACATAGGGCGCGAGGGCGACCACGTACAGGAACGCCAGTCCGAGGGTGACGCCGACGCCGGCCATGCCGTACACCGTCGAGCCGGTCTCGGTGGTGATGAGGATGCCGGTCAGCGCGGCCAGGTCGAGGTGGAGCATCTTCTCGGTGGAGCGTTCCAGCAGGAAGCGCGGCGGAGCGTCGGGGATGGGGATGCGCGAGGCCAGGTCGACGTTACGGGTGGCGACCGGCATCCGGCGGCGGTTGCGGATCAGCGTGATCAGGGCGCCGTGCGGGGCCTGGAAGCCGTAGAAGGCGATGAAGCAGGCGATGGCCGCGTAGAAGATCACGCTCCGGGAGAGGTCCGCGCGTGCCAGGAGCAGCAGCACCAGCAGTTCCCGGACCAGGAACCGGATGGAGACGCCCGCCCGCACCTTGCTGAGGCGGTTGACCAGATAGCTGCCCCGGCGGTGCAGATAGTGGTCCGCCAGGTAGGTCACTGCGGCGGCGGCGGCGAAGGCGGGCACGCTCGGGAGGAGCGCGGCCAGCATGAGACAGGGGAAGCCCAGCATCATGAGGACCGCCGCGGCCAGCTCGGCCGGGCTGCCCACCCGGGCGACGCGAATAGCAGTGGAAATCAAGGAGAACCTGTATCTGGGAAAGGGCCCGGTGACGAGCCGGGAATTACCCGGGAATTGTCTTGGTTTCGGTCCGGTAGGTTTTTGTGGATTCGGTGCGGGCTTTTACGCCAGGTCGTCGTTCTGTCGGTCCAGGACACTGGCGAGCGCCTGTTCGAAGCCGGAGGCCCGGCCGGCCACGGCCGTCGGGTCCTGCTGACGGACGTCGATGACATGCCCGGTCAGCTCGGACAGCAGCACGTCCAGCGAGGTACGGGCCACCGCCTCGGACGACAGCAGCGAACCCGCGGGTTCCTGGCCGAACGCCTTCGTACGCATCGGTGTCGCCGTGCGCTCCGGGTTGACGCAGTTGACGCGGACGCCGTCGCCCGCCCATTCGTCCGACAGGGCCTGGGTGAGGTTCACCATCGCGGCCTTGGTGGAGGAGTAGAGGCTGTACTCGGCCCGGCCGCGCGTGTAGCTGCTGGAGGTGTAGAGCAGCAGCTGGCCCTTGGTCTCGGCGAGGTACTTGTAGGCAGACCTGGCGATCTGCACGGGGGCCAGGTAGTTGACCTTCAGCGCTTCCTCGATGGTCGCGTTGTCGGTCTCGGCGAGTTTGCCGATGCGCAGGACGCCGGCCGTGTTGATGACGTAGTCGATGCGCCCGGTCTCGGAGTACGCCTTCGACAGCGCGTCGTCGACCTCCTCAGGGTTCTCGACGTGCGTACCGGTGGTCGAGCGCCCGAGGGCGTACACCTTGGCGCCGTACCCCTCGGCCAGCGTGGCGATGTCCTTGCCGATGCCGTAGGACCCGCCGAAGACGACGAGCGTCCGGCCGGTGAGCAACTCGCGGTAGGCCTCCTCGCTCATCTGTTCCGGCGTGGCGGCGGAGGCGAGCTGGAAGAGCTTGTCGGCGATGAAGACGTCGACGGGCTGGGTGACCTTCATGTTGTACTCGTCGCCCGCGACGACGTGGATCGGCACGTCCGGCAGGTACCGGAGTACGACCGTACAGTCGTCCGTGGCCTGGAAGTTGGGGTCGCCGGCCGCGACCTCGTAGGCCCGCCGGATGGTCGACAGCTTGAACGCCTGGGGCGTCTGACCGCGCCGCAGCCTGGAACGGTCGGGGATCTCGGTGATGAACTCACCGTCCTCGCCGTGCGTGCGCGTCACGATGATCGTGTCGGCGGAGGGAATGGCCACGTCGACGGCCTGGTACCGCTCAAGGGCGATCACGCAGTCGTCGATGACCCGCTGGGACAGCAGCGGCCGTACGGCGTCGTGGAACAGGACGTTGCGGTCCTCGCCCTCGGCCAGGCCCTCCCCCAGGGCCGCGATGGCCCGCTCGGTGGTGTCGTTGCGCGTGGCACCGCCCTCGATGACGCGGACGACCTTCTTGAAGCCGGCCTTGGCGACGATCTTCTCGACGTCGGCCACATAGCCGGGCGCCATCAGCACGATGACGTCGTCGATCGAATCCGCGTGTTCGAAAGTGCTGAGGGTGTGCTCGATGACCGCCTTGCCCGCGATCTTCAGCAACTGCTTCGGAATCGACAGACCCACCCGCTGACCGGTGCCGCCCGCGAGGACGACGGCGGTGGTGCGGGGCTTGTCTTTGCGCTGGGACACGGGTGACCTACCTCGGGGCAACGGAGAACCCTGAAATCGTCCCACCTGCCGTTACCGCAGTGCAAGGTGAGCGCCCTCCGTCGCATATGCGCGCGCAACCTGTCATTCACCTGGCATCCGAGGTTGAAGAAGGGGCGCCCCGAAGACACCGGAAGAGGACCGGAGCCGTCCGCCGAAATTTCTGTGAGTAAAGGCACAGAAGTCGCGGGGAAGTTCCGGCACGGAATTTCGGGGATTCTCCGGGCGGTGTGAGAAACCGCCGCCCTCAGACCTGCCGCACTCCCGGTCTCCCGGACTCGACGTGGAGCCTGGCGAGGGTCCGGGAGGCGGAGGTGGGCTTGGTCACGGTGTCGACGACCCGGACCTGGGCGTCGATTCCGGCGCGCCGGATGTCGAAGAGGTGGTAGCCGCGGTGGTTGTCGATGACCTTCCAGTGCGGGTTGTCGGCCTTGAGCGGGTCCCACTGCTTGTGGAAGGCGACGGGGTCCTGGTCTCCGGCGCTGGATATGGACGTACCGACGAACTCGGAACCGACGACCGCCGAACCCGGGTCGGCGAAGTCCCGCTTGAGGTCGCTGATCATGGTGAGGTGCCGGTCGCCGGAGAGGACGACGGGGTTGCGCACGTTCGCGAACTCGCCGAGCAGGGCGTTGCGTTCGACCTGGTAGCCGTCCCAGGCGTCGTAGTACCAGAGCTTGCCGTCGCCGATCTTGAGGTCGGTCTCGGCCATCATGATCTGCGAGGCGATGAGGTTCCACCGGGCCTGCGACCCGTGCAGGCTGTTCAGCAGCCACTGCTTCTGCGCGGCGCCGAGCATGGTCATCGCCGGGTCCTGGGCACCGGCCTGGCTGGTCGCCTGGTCGCTGCGGAACTGCCGGGTGTCGAGCACGTTCAGCCGCACCAGCCGCCCGAAGTCGAGCCGCCGGTGCATCCGTATGTGGGGGCCGTTGGGCACGGCCGTGGCACGTACGGGCATGTGCTCGTAGTAGGCCTGGTAGGCGGCGGTGAGCCGCGCGGCGAACGCCTCGGGGGACTGCTTGTCGGGGTCCTGCGGCACGTCACCGGCGAAGTCGTTGTCCACCTCGTGGTCGTCGAAGGTGACGACGAAGGGCGCGGCTGCGTGCATCGCCTTGAGGTGCGGGTCGCTGTGGTACTGGGCGTACCGGTTGCGGTACTGGACGAGGCTGAACGGCTCACCGGTGCCCTCGTGCTTGCGTACACCGGTGATCGCGGACGTGGACTCGTAGATGTAGTCACCGACGAAGACGACGACGTCCGGGTCCTGGGCGAGCATGTCGGCGTAGGGGGTGAAGTAGCCGTGCTGCCAGTTCTGGCAGGAGGCGAGCGCGAGCCGCAGACGGCTGCCGGAGACGAGCGGCCGGGGAGCGGTGCGGGTACGCCCCACCGGCGAGAGCTGCCCACTGGTCCGGAACCGGTACCAGTAGTGCCGGTCGGGGAGCAGCCCCCGTACGTCTGCGTGCACGCTGTGCCCGAGTTCGGGCCGGGCCCAGGCGTATCCGCGCCGCAGCTTCCGCCGGAACCGGGAGTCCTCGGATATCTGCCACTCCACGACCACGGGCCGGTCGGGCATCCCGCCGCCGTGGAGCGGATCGGGCGCGAGCCGGGTCCACAGCACGACACCGTCGGACAGGGGGTCCCCGGAGGCGACCCCGAGGCTGAACACCCCGCTGGGCAACGGGGTCTGCGCGGCCCGGGCGGTCCCCGCCAGCAGAAGCTGCCCGGACGCGGCGGCGCCGACGGTGGCGGCACCCCCGGCCAGAAACCGGCGTCTACCGGGCGAAACAACTCCACTCACCGTCGAACTCCGTTGCCTGGGAGGCCTCTTGGACCTACGGAAGCTCCACGACACGACGAAGAGGAGACCCCCTGAGGAATGAACCAGAGGGAGATCATAGGAAACGTCACGCACGGCATCACCGGCGGGGTCGTTACAACCGGGCCGGCACCTTCTCAGCGCCGGCCCGCACCATCCAGCCCGTCCGGCGCTTGAGGACGAGCGCGTTCAGCGCGAAGGGGGGTCTGGGGGCGCAGCCCCCAGGAACAGGATGGGACGGGTAGGGGCGGCGGGGGCGAAACACACCCCGGCACCCCCACCGCACCCCCGGCGAACCCCCTAGAACGGCTCGAAGTCGTCGAACTCCTGCTGCGCCTCGTCCCGCTCCGCCTGCTGATCACGCCGCCGCTGCGCAGCGGGCCGCGGCACATCGAGCCGGTGGTCCTCCCCACGCCGCCCCAGCATCTCCGCACCCGCCATCACCGTGGGCTCCCAGTCGAACACCACGGCGTTGTCCTCGGGGCCGATGGCGACGCCGTCACCCGACCGGGCCCCGGCCTTCATCAACTTGTCCTCGACACCAAGGCGGTTGAGCCGGTCGGCGAGGTAGCCGACGGCCTCGTCGTTGTTGAAGTCGGTCTGGCGGACCCAGCGTTCGGGCTTCTCGCCCCGCACACGGAACAGCCCGTCCTCCTCCTGGACGACGGTGAAGCCCGCGTCGTCGACGGCCTTCGGACGGATGACGATCCGGGTCGCCTCGTCCTTGGGCTTGGCGGCCCGCGCCTTGCCGACGACCTCGGCGAGCGCGAACGACAGCTCCTTCAGCCCGATATGGGCGACGGCGGACACCTCGTACACCTGGTATCCGCGAGCCTCCAGCTCGGGACGCACCATCTCGGCGAGGTCCAGACCGTCCGGCACGTCGACCTTGTTGAGGACGACGATCCGCGGCCGGTTCCCCAGCCCCCCGTACTCCTTCAGCTCCTCCTCGATCATGTCGAGGTCGGAGACGGGATCACGCTCGGACTCCAGCGTCGCCGTGTCGAGCACATGCACGAGCACACTGCACCGCTCCACGTGCCGCAGGAACTCCAGCCCGAGCCCCTTGCCCTGGCTGGCACCGGGAATGAGCCCGGGCACATCGGCGATGGTGTAGACGGTCGAACCGGCGGTCACCACACCCAGGTTGGGCACGAGCGTCGTGAACGGGTAGTCGGCGATCTTCGGCTTGGCCGCGCTGAGCACCGAGATCAGCGACGACTTACCGGCGCTCGGGTACCCGACCAGCGCCACGTCGGCGACCGTCTTCAGCTCCAGGACGATGTCCTGCAGCCCCCCGGGCACCCCGAGGAGCGCGAACCCGGGCGCCTTGCGCCGGGCCGAGGACAGCGCGGCGTTGCCGAGCCCGCCCCGCCCGCCCTCCGCGGCGACGTACGAGGTCCCGTGCCCGACCAGGTCGGCGAGCACGTTGCCGTCCTTGTCGAGGACGACGGTCCCGTCCGGCACCGGCAGAACCAGGTCCTGCCCGTCCTTGCCGGACCGGTTGCCGCCCTCGCCGGGCTTGCCGCTGGTGGCCTTGCGGTGCGGGGAGTGGTGGTAGTCGAGCAGCGTGGTGACGGACTGGTCGACGATGAGGATCACGTCACCGCCGCGTCCGCCGTTGCCGCCGTCGGGCCCGCCCAGCGGCTTGAACTTCTCACGGTGGACGGAGGCACAGCCGTGACCTCCGCTACCCGCGGCGACATGCAGCTCGACGCGGTCCACGAAGGTGGTCATGGGATGTGCCTCCAGTTACGTACGAAAGTCTGCGGGCGGAGAACCACGAGTTCTCCGCACAGGTGAAACACGCGAAAGGCGGACCCGCTTCCCGTGAGGGAAGTGAGGTCCGCCTCGCGAAAGAACCGATCAGGCGACCGGAACGATGTTCACGACCTTGCGGCCACGGTGGGTACCGAACTCCACCGCACCGGCGGCCAGCGCGAACAGCGTGTCGTCCTTGCCACGGCCGACGCTCGCGCCGGGGTGGAAGTGGGTGCCACGCTGGCGGACCAGGATCTCACCGGCGTTGACGACCTGACCGCCGAAGCGCTTCACGCCGAGCCGCTGAGCATTTGAGTCGCGACCGTTCCGGGTGGACGATGCGCCCTTCTTGTGTGCCATCTCTCCTCAGTCCCTTACTTCGCAGCCGCGGGGATCTCAGTGACCTTGATCGCCGTGTACTGCTGGCGGTGGCCCTGACGACGGCGGTAGCCGGTCTTGTTCTTGTAGCGAAGGATGTCGATCTTGACGCCCTTGTGGTGATCCACGATCTCGGCCTGGACCTTGATGCCGGCCAGGACCCACGGGTCGCTGGTCACGGCGTCGCCGTCGACAACGAGCAGGGTCGAGAGCTCGACCGTGTCGCCAACCTTGGCAGTGGAAATCTTGTCAACCTCAACGATGTCGCCGACAGCAACCTTGTGCTGGCGACCACCGCTGCGCACGATGGCGTACACGCAGATCTCACTCTCTCGCTCGGGAACGACACCCCCGCAGTCCAGCCGCCCGGCAAAAAAGCGAGTGGCCTCTCCCGCCGCACCGAAAGCCCGGTGCTCAGGAGGATGAGGTTTACGGGGATGTGGCATGTCGCGGAAAAAAACTGTGGACATGCCGACGCTCAAGATTACGGGCCCGACCTGAACGGGTCAAACCGAGCCCCTCTCCCCCACCGACGAGGCCCACAAACCCGCCACTTGACCCGACGGTCCACCACGGCCCACGACGACGGCGGCCCGCCCGGAGTAACCGGACGGACCGCCGCACCGCCGTACCACCGGCCCGGAAGGCCGGGGAGGGGATCAGCCCTCCGTGCCCGCCGAGACCGACGTCTGCGCCGACTGCTCGGCCGCGGCTGCCGTCTTCTTCGAGGCCGCCGACGAGGTCTTCTTCACCGTGGCCTTCTTGGCGGCCGTCGTCGTCTTCTTGGCAGCCGTCTTCTTCACCGCCGCGGTCTTCTTCGCGACGGTCTTCTTGGCCGTGGTCGCCTTCTTGGCGGCGGTCTTGCGCGCCGTCTTCCTGGCGGGAACCGCGTCCTCGTCCTCGGCGGCATCGACAGGCGCCGAAACAGCCTCGGTGGCCATCGGGACGACCACGACAGCCGCCTCCGCGGACGAGGCGGGCGCGGTGGCCTTGCGCACGGCACGTCGCCGCGGCCGGGCCGGAGCCGCACTGTCGGCCGGCGCGGCCACCGCGGTGTCCACGGGGACCTCGGCCGGGGCCGCCACGGGCTCCACGACCGTCTCGGCGACGACCGTCACCACGGTCTCGGCCACGGCCTCGTCGGACGCCTTCGGCGAACCGGCCGGAGCCGTCACCTTGCGGGTGGCCCGGCGACGCGTACGCCCCTTGGGAGCCGCGTCGTCCTGCACCGCGACCGGCGCCTCGACGACCGGCGCCTCGGCAACCGGCGTCTCGGCAACCGGCGTCTCGACGACCGGATCCTCGACAGCCACGGGCTCGGCGTGCGCCACGACCTCCGGAACCACACCCGGAGCCGTGTCCGCGACCACCGGGGCCTCGGCGACGACGGACTCGGCAGTACGGGCGTCGGAGCCACGTCCGTGGGATCCACGGGACTCGCCCCTGGGCGCACCGGCCGGAGCCGAGGCCCGCCTGCTCGCGCGCCGCCTCGAACGGCCACCGCGGCCGGCCGCGGCCTCCGCCTCGGCAGCGCTGTTGTACAGCTCGTCGTCGGGCTCGAAGAAGGGCTCCGGGGCCGCGACCTCGGCCGCCGTCTCCTCCACGTCCACGTCCTCGTCCGCGTCCGTGTCCGCGATCACGTCGTGCTCGTGGGTGTGATCGAGTCCCTGCTCGTGCTCGGCGCCGCCACGGCCGCGCTTCTTGCGCTTGCCGCCGCCTCCGCTGGAGGTCGGCTGTTCCATGTGCACGATGACACCGCGGCCGTTGCAGTGGACGCAGGTCTCGGAGAAGGACTCCAGGAGGCCCTGTCCGACGCGCTTCCGGGTCATCTGGACCAGGCCCAGCGAGGTGACCTCCGCCACCTGGTGCTTCGTACGGTCGCGGCCCAGGCACTCCAGCAGGCGGCGCAGCACGAGATCCCGGTTCGACTCCAGGACCATGTCGATGAAGTCGATGACGACGATGCCGCCCAGGTCGCGCAGCCGCAGCTGGCGCACGATCTCCTCGGCCGCCTCCAGGTTGTTCCTGGTGACCGTCTCCTCCAGGTTGCCGCCCTGGCCGGTGAACTTGCCGGTGTTGACGTCGACGACGATCATCGCCTCGGTCTTGTCGATCACCAGCGAACCGCCGCTGGGCAGCCACACCTTGCGGTCGAGCGCCTTGGCGAGCTGCTCGTCGATGCGGTACGTCGCGAAGACGTCGACCTCGGAGGTCCACTTCGACAGGCGGTCGACCAGGTCCGGGGCCACGTGGGACACGTACCCCTGGATGGTCTGCCAGGCCTCGTCACCGCTGACGATGACCTTGGTGAAGTCCTCGTTGAAGATGTCGCGCACGACGCGGACGGTCATGTCCGGCTCGCCGTACAGCAGGGTCGGCGCGTTGCCGCTCTTCGACTTCTTCTGGATGTCCTCCCACTGCGCCTGGAGCCGTTCGACGTCGCGGCGCAGCTCGTCCTCGCTCGCGCCCTCGGCGGCGGTGCGCACGATGACGCCCGCGTCCTCGGGGACGATCTTCTTGAGGATGGTCTTCAGACGCGCGCGCTCGGTGTCGGGCAGCTTGCGGCTGATGCCGGTCATCGACCCCTCGGGGACGTAGACCAGGTAGCGGCCGGGAAGCGAGACCTGGCTGGTCAGACGGGCGCCCTTGTGGCCGATCGGGTCCTTCGTGACCTGCACGAGCACCGGCTGGCCGGACTTCAGGGCGCTCTCGATGCGCCGCGGCCCGTGGGCCATCCCCAGCGCCTCGAAGTTGACCTCACCGGCGTACAGGACGGCGTTGCGCCCCTTGCCGATGTCGATGAACGCGGCCTCCATGGAGGGCAGCACGTTCTGGACCTTGCCCAGGTAGACGTTGCCGACGTACGAGGTCGACTGCTCCTTGTTGACGTAGTGCTCGACGAGCACGTTGTCCTCAAGGACACCGATCTGGGTGCGGTCGCCGTACTGGCGTACGACCATCACGCGTTCGACAGCCTCGCGGCGGGCCAGGAACTCGGCCTCGGTGATGATCGGAACGCGTCGGCGCCCCTGCTCACGGCCTTCCCGGCGGCGCTGCTTCTTGGCTTCGAGGCGCGTCGAGCCCTTGATGGACTGCACCTCGTCGCTCGGGTGCTCGTCCCGCTTGGCGCGCGGCTCACGGACCTTGACGACCGTGCGCTCGGGGTCGCTGTCGGCGATCACGGGCTCGCTCTCGCCCGACGAGTCACCGGCGCGACGCCGACGACGGCGCCGACGACGGCTGCTGGCGGAACCTGAACCGCCCGGCTCGTCGCGCTCGTCCTCCTCGGCGTCCTCGTCCACCTGGTCGGCGGTGTCCGGGGCGTCCTCGTCGGCACGCGCGGCCTGCTCGCCCGCGTAGTCGTCGTCCCCGGAGTCGCTGTCGGAGTCGGCGGACTCGCCCCGGCGCCTGCGACGGCCGCCGCGGCGGCGGCGCCGGCGCGAACCGGGGCCCTCCTCCTCGCCGTCGTCGTCGCTGTCGGCGTTGTCCTCGGCGGACTCGTAGGCGTCGTCGACGCCGTCCGTCTCCTCCGGCTCCTCGGCCACGACGGGCGCGGCGGCCACGGGCTCCTCGTCGCCACCCCGGCGACGGCGCCGGCGGCGGGGCGCCTGCTCCTCGACGACGGTCTCGGCGACCGGAGCGGCCTCGACGGCCTCTTCCGGAGCTTCGAGCTCCTCGACGTCCTCGGCCGCCTCGGCGGCAGCCGCCGCGGCGGCCCGCTCGGCCGTCTGGAACATCGGCTCGGTGAAGACGGGCGCCTGGAACACGGCGACCGCGGGACGCGCGGGACGCCGCCCGCCCTCGCTCTCACCGTTCCTGACGGCGGGCGCGGGCGCGGAGAACCCGACGGCGGCCTTACGGGCGACCCGGCGACGCCCGCGACGCGGCGCGGCGTCCTCGGCGTCGGCGGTCTCGGGCTCGGCTTCCGCCTCGGCCTTCTCGGTCTTGGCGGCCTCGGCGACAGGCGCGGGTGCCGCGGGTGCCTCTTCCACGGGGGCGGGAGCCTCCGGGGCGGCTGCCTCGGTCTCGACCTCGGCGACGGGCGCGGAGACCCGGCGGGTGGCCCGACGACGGGCACGCGGAGCAGGCGCGGCGGCCTCCTCCACGACGGCGGGGGCCTCGGCGGCCACGCTCTCCTCGTCGTTCTTCTCGCCCTGCTCGCCGCTCTCCTCGGCAGTCGGGGCGGATACGGCGGTCGCGGCAGGCGCACCGGCGGGCGCGGACGCGCGCCGGGTGGCCCGACGACGCGTACGAGGAGCGGGCGCGGCCTCTTCCTCGGTGTTCCCGGCGGGCTGATCGGTCTCTGCGGCCTGGTCGGCCTCAGCAGGCCTGTCGGCCTCTGCGGCCGGTATGGCCGGCGCTGTGGTCTCGGCCACAGCGGCGGCCTCGGTCCCGGCGACGGGCGGTCCCGCGGGGCGGGACGCCGCACGGCGCCGTCGGCGCGGCGGCAGGGTGTCGCTGGGGGTGTCGTGTGCGGAACCCTCAGTGGGCTCCGAAGCGGTTTCGGTCGGCTCAAGCATGCGGGCGGTTCTCCCGTCAGGCTCCCGGGCGCCGCGCACCTGGTCCGGCTTGGGGCCGGTGACGTCCGCGGCTCGCGCAGTGCGCGGTGCCGCCGTCCGGGGCGCGGGCGCCGCACGGGAGCTCTCTGTGTCCTGTCTCGCCGGTTCCGCACGCCATGTTGCGTACGGCCTGGCGAAAGTCTTGTGGTCGGTGCGCTGCCCGACCCAGGTGGCTCCCGAGTCCGAGGGCGGCGCTACGACGTGCGTCCCTTCGCGGGACCTTCCTTACGCCGGCGCCTGCGACGCGGCGGCAGTCGAAGTGGCCATGGAGAGGGCCACCGCTGCCTCGCGGTCGGGCGCGAGCGGGTCGGTCACCGTGCCGGTCTCTTCATCGAACAGCCCCTGCGCCAGCCTGGTCACCCCTACGGGGACCGGCGGCGCCAGGTCGGCCACGGCGCGAAGACCGGACAGAACGTCGTCGGGTCGAACAGCAGGCGTCACGTGCCGAACAACCAGCCGCAGTATCGCACAAGGCTGGTCGGTCGGCCTATCAGGCTGGGGACTGTACGTCTCACCATTTGTCCCGACGCCTGCTTCAACACCTGCTTCGAATGCCTCAAGGCCCTCGACCGGACCTCGGGCATCGAAGGTTCTCATGCCGTTCTTGGCGAGGCGCTGGACCTCGACGGTCTCGGCGGCGTTGAAGATGTCGACGGCGCGGCGCGCGTCCTCGGGCGCCACACCCTCCAGCCGCAGCTCCCACACGGAAGCCGTGAGCCGGTCGGCGAGCCCGGAGGTCCGGGCCTCGACCGCGTCGACGATGTCGAGCCCGGTGGGCAGCGACTCGTCGAGCAGCTCGCGCAGCTTGTCGGGATCGCGCGCTTCGGTGAGCGCGATCTCCAGGTACTCGGCCTCACTGCCCGTGCCGGTGGCTGCGGCATTGGCGTACGACACCTTCGGATGCGGCGTGAACCCCGCCGAGTAGGCCATCGGCACCTCGGCGCGGCGCAGCGCACGCTCGAAAGCGCGCTGGAAATCACGGTGGCTGGTGAACCGGAGGCGGCCACGCTTGGTGTAGCGCAGTCGGATGCGCTGCACCGCGGGTGCGGGCGGCGGGCCTTCGGGCTGTCGCTTGCCCAGTGTCGCTCAGTCCTTCGTGAGTGCGGTCGTACTGCTACCAAGAGTACGTCCGTCGGCGCTTCCTGGTTCCCGCCGGGGCACCGGGACCGCCTTCGGCTGCTCCGCGCGGGTCTCCCCGAAGAGCATCCGGCGGAAGTCGGCCCGTGCCTGTCGTGCCGAGTCGCGCGCCGCGGCCAGCGTCTGCCGGGTGACCCGTCCCACACTGCGCGCGGCCTCGGCGGCGGGCCGCAGTACGGCGTCCCGGACGAAGTGTCCGACGGGCGTCAGCACGGTCCGGTACGCCCAGCGCACGGGCTCCACGAAGACCCACCGGAAGAGGGTCCCCAGGAATCGTCCGACGGTGAGGGAGATGTGCCCGGCGATGCGCCAGGCGTGCCCGAGTGCGGTGGCGACCTCGCGCCCGATCACGGCGAGGACGCGTCCCACGGGCACCAGGACCCAGCGCCACAGCGCGAGCGCGGGCAGCACGAGGAGCAGGCGCAGCACCCAGTGGAGGACGAACCCGATCCCGGTGACCCCCATGGCCACGAGCCACGCGAGCCCCTGGACACACCAGGCGATCGCCTTCCCGACCGGCGTGAGGACCCACTCGTACAGCCACCGCGCGGGTACCACGACCAGGTACCGCACGAGCCACACGGTGACGCCGTACACGCCGGTCCCGACGGCGGCGATCGCCGCCCCGAGCCCCCTGAGTGCCCACAGCGCCCCGTGTCCGGCAGGCGTGAGCACGCGCGCGTAGAGCCACCCCAGCCCGGCGCCGATCCCCCGGAACACCCAGAGGATCCCCTGGCCGAGAGGCGTCAGCACATGCCGGAAGAGCCACACCAGCGGTACGACGACGAGCACGTTCCCGAGCCATCCGAGCGCCTTGCCCAGGGGCACGACGACATACCGCCACAGCCCGACGAACGGCCAGACGAGGACGGCGCGCGCGACCCAGGCCAGCGCCCGCCCGAGGGGCCGCAGCACCGCGTCCGTCAGGAGGCGCCAGCCGGCGACGAGCCCGTCCCACACCATGCGCACCGGCACGACCAGCACAAGCACGACGATTCGCACAGGAAGGCGAATCGCAACGACGAGGCACCCTTCGGGCTGCCGCTCGGGCTGCCGTGCCTCGGCGGCCGGTTTCTCCAGATCCATACCGACATAGACGCGCGAGCCCCCCGTCCGGATGCGGTGTACCCGAAAAGTGATCAGGACGAGGGACACCGGCCGTAAACCTCCGACCTGAGTCCTGCCAGAATCCATGGATGCCGCATGCACCGAACGGGCTCAACGGGCTGGCCGAGTACTGCGCTTCGGCCCTCACCGAGCACGACTGCCCGTCCGTCTCGGTGGCCGTCGTCGATCACGGCGAAGTGGTCCTGGCCGAGGCGTACGGCCTCGTGGACGTCGCCTCCGCCCGGCCCGCCACCCCTGAGACGGCCTACGCCCTGGCCTCGATCACCAAACCCATGACGGCGACGGCGATCTGCGTCGCGGCCGACGCGGGGCTGCTCGACCTGGACGCCCCCGCACCTGTACCCGCACCCGCACCCGTGCCGGACGACCATGGATGGCCGGCCCCGACCGTCCGTCAACTTCTCCAGCACCGGGGCGGCTTCGGCGCCCACTACGACTTCCACTACGCCGACTCCGAGGACGGCGAACAGGGCGAGCGGGGCGAACGGATCGACGCGACCCCGTACGCGGTACTGCGCCGCCCGCCGGGCACCGCCTTCGAGTACGCCAACCTCGGCTACCGGGCCCTGGGCCACCTGCTGGAAGCGGCGACGGGCCGGGGGCTCGCGGACTTCGTACGCGAGCACGTGTTCGATCCCCTGGGTCTCACCGCCCTCCACCTGGGCCCCTCCCACCCCGGCCCGGCTCCCCGGGCGACGCGCTACACGGCCGACGGCCGCGCCTACCCGCCGTACTGCGACACCAGTCACCCCGGCGCGACCCTGGGCTGGGCCACCGCCGCCCAACTGGCGCTCTTCGCCCAGTCGTACGACCGTCTGCTGAAACCGGAGACCGCGGCGGCCGTCCGCGAGGCGATCCCGGTCGGCCCAGGCCTCGGATACGGGCTCGGCTGGTGCCTGTCGCGCGGTGCCGGTCCCCTGGTGCAGAGCCACGGGGGCGGCATGGGCGGAGCGGCGGCGATCGTCGTGACCGTCCCCGAGCAGCACCTGTCGGTGTCGGTCCTGACCAACAGCACCGACAAGGCGGCCCGCGACACGATCACCCGTCGCGTCCTCGAAACGCTCGTCCCCGGCTTCACCTCCGAGTCGATCAACCCTTTCGCCGCCGACCCCGTACGCCCGCTCCGCCTCCCGACGCCCCACTGGCGGGGCTCGATCAGCACCCCGGAGGGAGACATCCCGATGTCCCTGACCGTCTCCCCGGAGGACGGCCGGGCGCGCCTGCACCTGAACGGCGAGAGCGCGGAAGCCCACGCGAGCGCGTCGCGGGCCTGGCACCTCCAGGCGACCTTCCCCCTGCAACTCCCCACCGCCGACGCCCGGATCAACAGCCCGGCCCTGTCCCTCCACCTCCGGCACGACAGGGACAACGGCGGCCTCGGCGGCCTGGCGCGGGCCTACAAGTCCGGTGACACGGAAGGCCTGTTGGGCAACCTCCTCACGCACACCTGCCGACTGCGGCCCAGCTGAACCCACCTGGCACCGGGCACCCGGCTGCTTGACTGACGCCCATGTCGAAGACTCTCGGTGCACCCAGGCCCGACCAGGCGTCCTACATGCTGCGCGCCGCGTCCAAGGACGCAGGTCGGGCGTACAAGCAACAGCTGCTCGACCTGCTGGACCTCCGCCCCGGCCACACGGTCCTCGACGTGGGCTGCGGCCCGGGCACCGACCTGCCGGCCCTCGCGGAACGGGTCGGCGCGGGCGGCCGGGTGATCGGCGTGGACCAGGACCCGGCGATGCTGGCGACCGCCCGCGAACGCACCGCCGCCCTGGGCACGGTGGAGATCCGGGAGGCGGACGCGCACGCGCTGCCCGTCGGCCCCGGGACGGCGGACCGCGCCAAGATCGACCGGGTTCTGATGCATGTGCGGTCCCCCGAGGAGGTGCTGTCCCAGCTCCACGCCGCCACCCGTCCCGGTGCCCTCGTCGCGCTGGCGGAGCCCGACTGGGACACGCTGGCGGTGGACGCGGAGGACCTGAAGACGAGCCGCGCGTTCACCCGCTACACCAGCGAGAAAGTGGTCCGCCACGCCACCGTCGGCCGCCGCCTCGCCCGTCTGGCGGTCCGGGCGGGCTTCCGCGTGGGGACGACGGTCGCCAACACCCCGGTCTTCACCGACTTCGCGGACGGCGACCACACCCTGGGGCTGGGCCGGAACATGCAGCAGGCCATCGCGGAGGGCCACATCGACCGGGCTCGGGGCGAGGCCTGGTTCACCGACCTCGCCCACGGGCCCTTCTACGCCTCGTTCACCCTCGTCACGGTGGTCTGCTCCCGCCCATGACGGCCACCGGACGGCCCGGGCACCGCGGCGGGGACGGTCTGCCCGACCGCGAACCCCCGGTTGAGCACGGTCTGGCGGCGGATCGGCTCGGGCAGGTCCGGCCTGGCCAGCAGCTTGTCGCACGCCTCGATCGAAGCGTCGTAGTCGCCCACCCAGTAGGCGGTGATGGAGTACTCGAAGAGCAGACCCCACTCGTACACCCAGGACTTGGTGAACAGCAGGTCGTCCGGTTCCGGAGCGCCGACGACGCCGCCGAGGAGGGCGTGCGCGGTGCGGTAGCGGCCCTTCACGCGCAGGCGTGAGGCAAGCTCGTAACACGCTTCGAGGCGCCCCGGCCGGGCGTCCCAGGCGCGGGAGAACGCGTCCATCGCGCCCGGCCAGTCGTCGGTCCGCTCCGCCCTGAGGAGACCGGCCTCCAGCAGCGAGCAGTAGACCTCCTCGGGCCAGCCGCCCATCGCCGCCCGCCGCTCGTACAGGGCGATCGCCTCCTCGGCGTGCCCCAGGTCGCGTTCGGTGTTGGCGAGGTAGAAGACGGTGCGGGTGTTGGCGGGGTCGCGTTCGAGTTCGCCGCGCAGCAGGCGCGCGTCGCGTTCGAACTTGTCGCTCCGGCAGCCGCCGTCGGCGTGGTCCTCGATGACGAGCGCGTCCAGGTTCTCCTGGACGTCGGGCCCGTCCGACTCGTCCGTGCACGGGTACTCGTGGGTGACCCCTTCGTAGCGCCACACGCGGTCGCCCCGCATGAGGTGCTTGAAACGGTGCTGGGTGCCGGGGGTGTCGTAGCGCAGCATGTACGACGTCGCCGTCAGACGGGGCAGCGGAGCGTCCTGGCGCATGACGTGGTCGGCGTCGAGGGTGAGGAGGTAGTCGGCCTTGCCGCGGGCGCGCTGGATGTTGCCGGTCCGGTTGTGCCCGAAGTCGACCCAGGGTTCCTCGTGGAGTTCGCCCGGGATGCCGTCGAGCGTTCTGCGGATCAGGTCCTGCGTGCCGTCCGTGGAACCGGTGTCGCAGATGACCCAGTGGTCGATGAGGTGCCGTACGGAGCCCAGGCAGCGTTCGATCACCCGCGCTTCGTTCTTGACGATCATGCAGAGGCAGAGGGTCTGCTTTTTCACGGCGTCAATGTGGCATGCGCCGCATACGTCCATATTCGTACACGCGCAAGGCGTCGCACGCGGGTAACCCATCCGAACCCACCAATTAGTCCTATACGTTGATAAACGCACGACTTTCCGCCCGTATTGCGGCTCCACGCATCGCACTCAGGTAAAGCTCCCCCTCGTGTTCGGGACCTCCCGAACCGGTCGAGGCAAGTCAAGGCACATCGACACAAGGAGCACACCGATGAGTCCCGAATACAGGACGCGTTCGCTTCTCGGGCCGCTGGCACGGGACAGGTTCAGGAAGGCCGGAATGGTGGCCTCACTCGCACTGGTCCTGGCCGCGAGCGTGGCCGGCCCGGCGACGGCCGCGGCGCGCAGCGTGGGCGACCACACGGCCGGAGCGAGCCACTACTACAGCGGCGGCGGCGACAAGGACAAGTGCAAGAAGCAGCCGCCCAAGCACCGCACCGCCTCGACCGCCCAGGGCGGCAACGACAAGTGCCAGGGCCCGACGGGTCCGACCGGAGCGACGGGCGCCACCGGAGCGACAGGCGCCACGGGCGCGACCGGACCAACGGGCCCCGCCAACGGCGTCACGGGTGCCACCGGCGCCACCGGCGCGACGGGTGGCACCGGCCCGACGGGACCCACCGGAGCAACGGGCGCCACAGGCACCAACGGCAACACCGGCGCGACAGGGGCGACAGGCGCACCGGGCCCCTGCTCCGAGGTCGACACCTACCACCCCCAGGGCAACGTCGAGTACCAGGCCGCACTGTCGTCCGACGGGCGCTTCTACGCCGGCATCCGTGACCTGACGGGCAGCACCGCCAACCCCATGCTGTGGACCGACCTCAGCACCCACGACGGCTACCCCGCGGGCGGCGCGGCGGGCGTGCCCTGCGGCGCCTCGGTGGGCGAGCACCAGGCGTCAGGGGGGATCCAGTTCGGCCTCATCACCACCACGGGCCGGATCTACGAGCTCACCTGCCAGTTCGACGCCAACGGCTCCGCCCCGGGGATCCTGCAGTGCGGCACAAACGCCGGCAACCCCTGGGTCGAGATGAACAGGCGCCCGGCCCCCAACGCCGTCAACGGCGGAACCGTAGTCCCGTAACGACCCCACGCAAAGGGGTGTCCGAAGGGTCGTCGACCCACCGGACACCCCTTGCGGCATCTCAGGCCACTACTTCACCGTCAGCGGCAACAGCTTCACACCCGTGGGTCCGATTTGAATGGAAGTGTCCATCTGTGGGCACACCCCGCAGTCGAAGCACGGCGTCCACCGGCAGTCCTCGACCTCTGTCTCGTCGAGGGAGTCCTGCCAGTCCTCCCACAGCCAGTCCTTGTCGAGGCCCGAGTCGAGGTGGTCCCAGGGCAGGACCTCCTCGTAGGTGCGTTCACGCGTCGTGTACCAGTCGACGTCGACCCCGAAGTCGGGCAGCGTCTTCTCCGCGCAGGCCATCCAGCGGTCGTACGAGAAGTACTCGCGCCAGCCGTCGAACCGGCCGCCGTCCTCGTACACCGCGCGGATCACCGCGCCGATCCGCCGGTCGCCGCGCGACAGCAGGCCCTCGACGATGCCGGGCTTGCCGTCGTGGTAGCGGAAGCCGATCGAGCGGCCGTACTTCTTGTCGCCGCGGATCTTGTCCCGGAGCTTCGTCAGGCGGGCGTCCGTCTCCTCGGCGGAGAGCTGCGGGGCCCACTGGAACGGGGTGTGCGGCTTGGGCACGAAGCCGCCGATCGAGACCGTGCAGCGGATGTCGTTCTGGCCGGAGACCTTGCGGCCCTCGGCGATCACGTTCATCGCCATGTCGGCGATCTGGAGGACGTCCTCGTCGGTCTCCGTCGGCAGGCCGCACATGAAGTACAGCTTCACCTGGCGCCAGCCGTTGCCGTACGCCGTGGAGACGGTCCGGATGAGGTCCTCCTCGGACACCATCTTGTTGATGACCTTGCGCATGCGCTCGCTGCCGCCCTCGGGCGCGAACGTCAGACCCGACCTGCGGCCGTTCCGGGTCAGCTCGTTGGCGAGGTCCACGTTGAAGGCGTCCACGCGGGTGGAGGGGAGCGACAGGCCGATCTTGTCCTCCGTGTAGCGGTCCGCCAGGCCCTTCGCGATGTCGCCGATCTCCGAGTGGTCCGCCGAGGAGAGGGAGAGGAGGCCGACCTCCTCGAAGCCCGTCGCCTTCAGGCCGCGGTCGACCATCTCGCCGATGCCCGTGATCGACCGCTCCCGCACCGGGCGCGTGATCATGCCGGCCTGGCAGAAGCGGCAGCCGCGCGTGCAGCCGCGGAAGATCTCGACCGACATGCGCTCGTGGACCGTCTCCGCGAGCGGGACCAGCGGCTGCTTGGGGTAGGGCCACTCGTCGAGGTCCATGACCGTGTGCTTGGACACCCGCCACGGGACACCGGACCTGTTGGGTACGACGCGGGCGATCCGGCCGTCCGCCAGGTACTCCACGTCGTAGAACCCCGGGACGTAGACGCTGCCCGTCTTCGCGAGGCGGAGCAGGACCTCCTCGCGCCCGCCCGGGCGGCCCTCCGCCTTCCAGGCGCGGATGATCTCCGTCATGTCGAGGACGGCCTGCTCGCCGTCGCCGATGATCGCCGCGTCGATGAAGTCCGCGATCGGCTCGGGGTTGAAGGCCGCGTGGCCGCCGGCCAGCACGATCGGGTCGTCCAGGCCGCGGTCCTTGGACTCCAGCGGGATGCCCGCCAGGTCAAGCGCCGTCAGCATGTTCGTGTAGCCGAGCTCGGTGGAGAAGGACAGCCCGAACACGTCGAAGCCCTTCACGGGCCGGTGACCGTCGACCGTGAACTGCGGGACGCCGTGCTCCCGCATCAGCGCCTCAAGGTCGGGCCAGACGCTGTACGTGCGCTCGGCGAGGACGCCCTCGCGCTCGTTCAGTACCTCGTAGAGGATCATGACGCCCTGGTTGGGCAGCCCGACCTCGTACGCGTCCGGGTACATGAGGGCCCAGCGGACGTCGCAGGAGTCCCAGGGCTTGACCGTGGAGTTCAGCTCACCGCCGACGTACTGGATCGGCTTCTGCACATGCGGGAGCAGAGCTTCGAGCTGCGGGAAAACCGACTCGACAGGCATCGCGGCGTTACCTTCGTGAGCTGAGCTGACGGGGGATGACCACCAAGCGTAACCCGCCTGGCGGACTCCCCCCGCCCGCCGGAAAACCGGCGCCGCACCGGCGCCGAACCGCTAGACCTCCGTCGAGCCCTTGATCGTCTTCCACTCCTCCGGCAGCGTCTCCTCCACCCTCTCGGCCCGGCGCTCCTCGCGCCCGTACAGCAGCCCGTACGTGAAGGTGTCCTCCCCCGCCGCGTGCGCCACGGCGGACAGCTCGCCCAGGGTGGCGCGGACCATGACGCTGTCCTGGTGGTCGCCGAGCAGTCCCTGAAGGGACTTCATCGACCGGGTGAGGGTCCTGGCCGGGACGCCGAGGGCGGGGGCCGCCGTCTCGGCCGCGTAGCGGGTGCGCTTGGCCTTCTTGCGGGTCTCGTGCAGCCCGAGGTCGCGGTCGGCGCCGGACGGCTGCTCCATGGCCTCCTCGACCAGCGCGGACACCTTCGCGAAGTCCTTCCGTACGGCCTCGGCGAGCACCTTTTCCGGTTTCTTCGCCGCCGCCTTGAGCACCGGCGGCTCGGCGACCACGGCGTCCAGGGTGTCGAGGAGCGTCAGATAGCGCTCGGAGTCCAGCACACCGAGCAGTCGGCGGCGCGATCCTCCGTGCCCGGCCTCGGACCAGGTACCCAGCCGCTCACGGACGGGACCGTGGACGAGGGCGGGGGGCAGTTCGCCGAGGGCCTCGCCCAGTTGTTCGGCCAGTACCTCGTGGTCGCGGCCCACGCCCAGCTCGCCGGCGAGCCACTTCAGCTCGTCGCCGACCGGGTCGGTGACCTTGCGGTCGAGGACCGTGCGGAACGTCTTGAAGGTGCTGCGCAGACGGCGCGTGGCGACCCTCATGTCGTGCACGGACTCCTCGGCGTCCTGGCGCACGGCCGGGTCGAGGTCGAGGATGGCGTCCCGCTGGGCGCGGACGTAGGCCAGGACGTGGTCGCCCGCGGTGACGGGCTCGGCGGGTTCGTCCTTCGGGCGCGGCTGTCCGCCCTTGGTCTCCGCCAGCGCCCGGGCCAGCTTCGAGGTGGACTTCGACGGCCGTACGCCCGCCTTGCGCAGGCGCTTCTCCACCTTGTCCAGGATGGCGGGGTTTCCGCCGTCGGCGAGCTCGACCTCGATCTCGGTCCACTGGGCGGTGCCCCGACCGCCGAACAGACGGTCCGCCCGTACGCTGTCCACGCTGACCTCGGCGAGCTGCCGGCCGTCGGAGTCGACGAGGTCGCGCAGGTCACGTGTGGAGCGCAGCCGCACCACGGGCACGAGGCGGCCCTCGCGGATCCGGGCGCGGACCAGGCCGGTCAGTTCGTCGGGGACGGTGTCGGAGAGCGGTACCTGGATCTCGTCCCGGATCCCCGGGGAGACCGGGAGTTTCAGGTGCCAGCCGGCGTCGGAGCCGCCGGTGCGGCGGCGCAGGGTGATCGAGGCCGAGGCCAGCCGAAGGTCCGAGGTGTCGTAGTAGGTCGCGTCCAGTTCGGCGGTGCCCTTGTCGATGACGTCCGCGACGACGGCGACGCCCGTCAGGTCGGGCAGCCCGCTGTCGTCGGATTCGTACTTTCGCTCGATTTCCCGCTTTGTGTCCGCCATGGATCGAATCTAGTCACGATTCGGCGGCGAGGGCAGCCCCAGGACCGCGCTACAGCCCCGAAAGGGGCGTGGGGAACCGCGCGACCAGCCACGACGGCGCCGCGGCGGACCCACGACACCGCGCCGCCCCTCCACCGGAGCGCCTACGCCGACATCGGGCGCTGCACCCTGATCGACTGCAACAGCCCCACTGCCACCCACACGGCGAACATCGACGATCCTCCGTAGGAGACGAAGGGCAGTGGCAGCCCGGCGACCGGCATGATCCCCAGGGTCATCCCGATGTTCTCGAACGCCTGGAAGGCGAACCACGCGATGATCCCGGCGGCGACGATCGTGCCGTACAGCTCGGTCGTCTCGCGGGCGATGCGGCAGGCGCGCCACAGGACCACGCCCAGGAGCACGATGATCAGGCCGGCGCCGACGAAGCCCAGCTCCTCCCCCGCGACCGTGAACACGAAGTCGGTCTGCTGCTCCGGGACGAACTGGCCCGTGGTCTGGGAGCCGTGGAAGAGGCCGGTGCCCGTGAGGCCGCCGGAACCGATCGCGATCCGCGCCTGGTTGGTGTTGTAGCCGACGCCGGACGGGTCGAGCTCGGGGTTGGCGAAGGCGGCGAAGCGGTTGATCTGGTACTCGTCCAGGACGCCCAGCTGCCAGATGAGGACCGCGCCGAGGGCGCCCGTGCCGAGCAGGCCGAAGACCCAGCGGTTGGAGGCGCCGGAGGCGAGCAGCACGCCGAGCACGATGATGACCATGACCATGACCGACCCGAGGTCGGGCATCAGCATGACGATCATCATCGGCACGGTGGCCAGGCCCAGTGCCTGGAGGACCGTGCGGTGGTCGGGGTAGAGCTTGTCGCCCGCGTCGACCCGGGCGGCCAGCAGCATCGCCATGCCCAGGATGATCGTGATCTTCACGAACTCCGAGGGCTGGAGCGAGAAGCCGCCGCCGAGCACGATCCACGCGTGGGCGCCGTTGACGGTCGCGCCGAGCGGGGTCAGCACCATGAGGATCAGGAAGACCGAGAGGCCGTACAGGATCGGCACGGCGTTGCGCAGGTTGCGGTGGCCGAGCCAGACCGTGCCGATCATCAGGCAGAACCCGATGCCGGTGTTCATGAGGTGCCGGATCAGGAAGTAGTACTGGTCGCCCTGGTTGATCTCGGTGCGGTTGCGGGTCGCCGAGTAGACCAGGATCGCGCCCATGAAGGACAGCGCGAGCGCGGACAGCAGTATCGGCCAGTCCAGCCTGCGGGCCAGCGAGTCGCGGGCCAGCAGCCGGGACATGGACGAGCGTTCGGGTCCGTAGCCGGAGACGGAGAAGGTGTTCGCGCCGGTCATGAGATCGTCCTCCGCGTACTCCGCGCAGAGCGCGCACTCCGCCCGCGCCTGCGACGGGCCCGGTTGGTGCCCGTCCGTTCGGAGGCGACCGTGGCCGGCGGGAGCTGTCCGCCCGCGAGGGCGAGCGCCTCCTCGGTGGCCTCCGCCTCCGGGACGTACGGCTTGATCTTCGGGGCGTCGATCGAGCCGTCCGGCTCGACCTTCGGCAGGCTCTTCTGCGGGGTGGGGAGCAGCGCCTTCCGGTTGTCGATCTTGCCGTCCTTGGAGACGCCGTACAGAGCCTCGTATATCTTGCGGACGGCCGGTCCGGAGGCTCCGGAGCCCGTACCACCCTGGGAGATCGTCATGACGATCGTGTAGTCCTTGGTGTACGTCGCGAACCACGAGGTGGTCTGCTTGCCGTAGACCTCGGCCGTGCCCGTCTTGGCGTGCATCGGGATCTTGTCCTGCGGCCAGCCGCCGAACCGCCAGGCCGCCGAACCGCGGGTGACGACTCCCTCAAGGGCACCGTCTATGTCCTTCAGGGTCGCCTTGGTGATCGGCAGCTTGCCGTGCGACTTGGGCGCGATGGCCTGCACGGACTTGCCGTCGGCGCTGACGATCGCCTTGCCGACCGTCGGGTCGTAGAGGGTGCCGCCGTTGGAGATCGCCGAGTAGATCGTCGCCATCTGTATCGGCGTGACGAGGATGTCGCCCTGGCCGATCGAGTAGTTGACGGAGTCACCGGCGCGCATCAGGTTGCCTTCGAGGCAGTTCTCGTACGCGATCTGCTGGGCGTACGTGCCGCCCTTCTTGCCGTACTTGCACCAGGAGGCCTTGTTGGCCTTCCAGTAGTCCTGCTTCCACTTGCGGTCGGGGACGCGGCCGGCGACCTCGTTGGGGAGGTCGATGCCGGTCACGGCGCCGAGGCCGAACTGGTGGGCGGTCTTGTAGAACCAGTTGCCGGCGTTCTTCTTCGGCTTCAGGCCGCCGTCCTTGACCCACTCGTCGTGGGCGATGCGGTAGAAGACGGTGTCGCAGGAGACCTCGATGGCGCGGCCGAGGCTGATCGGGCCGTACCCCTTGGACTCGTAGTTCTTGAAGACCTGGCCGCCGATCGAGTACGAGCTGGAGCAGTCGTAGTTCCCGTCGAAGGGGTAGCCCGCGTCGACGGCGGCCGAGGTGGAGATCACCTTGAAGATCGAGCCGGGGGCCGCCTGGCCCTGGATCGCCCGGTTGAGCAGCGGGTAGTTGGAGTTCTTGCCGGTCAGCTTGGCGTAGTCCTTGGCGGAGATGCCGCCGACCCAGGCGTTCGGGTCGTAGGTCGGGTTGGACGCCATGGCGACGACCCGGCCGGTCTTGGCCTCCATGACGACGACCGCGCCCGCGTCGGCCTTGTAGTTCTCGCTGGTGTTGTCGTCGTACTCCTTGCGGGCTTCCTTCATCGCGTTGTTCAGCTCGTACTCGGCGACCCGCTGGACCCGGGCGTCGATGCTGGTGACGAGGTTGGAGCCGGACTGGGCGGGGTCCGCCTCGGCGGTGCCGATGACGCGGCCGAGGTTGTCGACCTCGTAGCGGGTGACGCCGGCCTTGCCGCGCAGTTCCTTGTCGTACTCCCGCTCAAGACCGGACCGGCCGACCTGGTCGGAGCGCAGGTACGGCGAGTCGGTGTCCTGCGCCTTGGTGATCTCCTCGTCGGTGACCGGGGAGAGGTAGCCGAGGACCTGGGCGGTGTTGGACCCGCCGGGGCTCGCGTAGCGGCGTACGGCCTCGGGCTCGGCGGTGATGCCGGGGAAGTCCTCGGAGCGCTCGCGGATCTGGAGGGCCTGGCGGGCGGTGGCCTCGTCGGTGATGGGGATGGGCTGGTACGGCGAGCCGTTCCAGCAGGGCTGCGGCGTCTTGGCGTCGCACAGCCGGACCTTGTCCTTGACGTCCTTGGCCTTCATGCCCAGGACCCCGGCGAGCTTGGTGAGGACGGCGTCACCGTCGTCCCTCATCTTCAGCAGCTCGGTGCGGGAGGCGGAGACGACGAGGCGCGTCTCGTTGTCCGCGATCGGCACCCCGCGCGCGTCGAGGATCGACCCGCGTACGGCGGGCTGCACGACCTGCTGCACATGGTTGCCGGACGCCTCCTTGGCGTACGCGTCCCCCTCGCGGATCTGGAGGTACCACAGGCGACCCCCGAGGGTGCCGAGGAGGGAGAGGACGAGGATCTGGATGACGACGAGACGGATCTGGACGCGTGGCGTCCGGCCGGTCTCGGGAATGTTGGTCACTGGTGCTGCCTCCGCCTCTCAGTACGCGTGCGGGACACGGACGTATGAGGCATACGAGTACACGGTCGAGCTGTGAGCGTCGCTTTCGGGGGTCCTCTGCTGATGCGCGGTCACAGGCGCTTGACCCCCTTGATGCGGCCGGCGCGGGCGGCCTTCGAGCGGACCGCCCTCATCTTCAGGCCGCCGCGCTGGCTGCCGATGCGCAGGCCGGTGCCGGAGGCGAGCCAGCCCGAGGAGATGTCGGCCTTCTTGGATGAGGAGTTGGCCTCGGCGAGCGGGTCGTTCTCCGCTCTGCGGGCCAGGAACATGATGCCGGGGACCACGAAGGGCGCGAGCAGCAGGTCGTACAGCGCGGCCGTGAACAACAGGCTGCTGAGGCCGACATGGCGGGCGGCGGTGTCGCCGACGAGGGCTCCGACACCGGCGTACAGCAGGGTCGTGCCGACGGCGGCGGCGACCACGACGACCATCGGGCCGGTGGCCGACTTGAGTCTGCCGTTCTCGGGCTTGACCAGGCCGGCCAGATAGCCGACGACGCACAGCACGAGGGCGTAGCGGCCGGCCGCGTGGTCGGCGGGCGGGGCGAGGTCGGCGAGGAGTCCGGCGCCGAAACCGACGAGGGCGCCGCCGACATGGCCGTACACCAGGGCGAGGCCGAGGACGGTCAGCAGCAGCAGGTCGGGGACGGCGCCCGGGAGGTGGAGGCGGGCGAGGACGCTCACCTGGATCACCATGGCGACGATCACCAGGGTGGTGGAGAGGAGCATCCGGTTGAAACGCATGGGGGAGTTCAGCTCCTACTGCTCTTGCTGGAACTGGCCGTCGGCCGCGGACGCGGACGGTGTCACCGTCACGGTGACCGTCGGCGTGGGGGTCGGCCTCGGCCTGGCCGGGAGGACGGTGTCGCGCGGGTCGGTGCGCGGGGCCTCGACGACGACACCGACGATGTCGAGCTTGGTGAAGCCGACGAACGGCGTGACGTAGATCGTGCGGGTCAGGTCGCCGCCCGAGGGGTCGACCCGGGACACGAAACCGACGGGTACGCCGGGCACGAACGGCTTGTCGGCCTGCGAGCCGAAGGTGACGAGCCGGTCGCCCTTGCTCACCTTGGCCTTGCCGTTGAGGAGCTGGACGCGCAGCGGCCGGTCGCCCTGCCCGGAGGCGAAGCCCAGTTCGTCGCTGCCCTCCATCCGCGTGCCGACGGTGAAGTCGGGGTCGTTGGCGAGCAGCACGGTCGAGGTGCCGGGGCCGACGGTGGTGACGCGGCCGACGAGTCCGTCGCCGTTCAGGACGGTCATGTCGCGCTTGACGCCGTCGTTGGCGCCGATGTCGATGGTGACCGTCCAGGAGAAGCCCTGGGCCGCTCCTATGGCGATGACCTCGGCGCCCTTGATGCCGTACTGCCCGGCACCGGCCGACTTCAGCATCTTGTCGAGCTGGCTGAGCCGGCTGCGGTTGCGGTCGTCGCTGCCGAGACGGGCCTTGAGCGCCGCGTTCTCCTTCTCCAGCGTGGCGAGCCGGTCGTGCCGGTCACCGGAGTCGCGTACGGCGGAGACCGCGTCGCCGACCGGGTCGACCACGGTGGCCACCCCGTCCTCGACCGGGCCGAAGACGGTTGCCGCGGCCTGCCGGGCACCGTCGACCGGTGAGTCCTCCCCGCCACGGATGTCCACCGTGATCAGCGCGAACGCGATGGCGATCAGCAGCACCAGGAGCAGCCGGCTCTCTCGTGTGTCCCTCACGTGCGGCGGCGTGCCTTCCTCAATAGAGTTTTTTCGGGGCGGAAGAGTTGGGGCAGATGCGTTGTTCTCGGGAGCTTATGCCTCTATACCAACGATCCGCCGCACGAGAGGAGATCGTCTCGTACGGCGGAATCGAAGAGTTACGTCATCTGCGCGGCTGCGCGTCCAGCACCTGCTGGAGCGCCTCGAACTCCTCCACACACTTGCCGGAGCCGAGCACCACACTGTCCAGCGGGTCCTCGGCGATGTGGATGGGCATGCCGGTCTCACGGCGCAGCCGTTCGTCGAGCCCGCGGAGCAGGGCCCCACCGCCGGTCAGAACGATTCCGCGGTCCATGATGTCGCCGGACAGCTCGGGCGGGCACTTGTCGAGGGTGGTCTTCACGGCGTCGACGATCGCGTTCACCGGCTCTTCGATCGCCTTGCGCACTTCGGCCGCGGAGATCACGACGGTCTTGGGCAGCCCGGAGACAAGGTCCCGGCCGCGGATTTCGGTGTGTTCGTCGTTGTCGAGGTCGTACGCCGAACCGATCGTGATCTTGATCTGTTCGGCAGTCCGCTCGCCCAGCAGAAGGGAGTACTCCTTCTTGATGTGCTGGATGATCGAACTGTCCAGCTCGTCACCCGCGACGCGGATGGACTGGGCGGTGACGATGCCGCCGAGGGAGATGACCGCGACCTCCGTGGTGCCGCCGCCGATGTCCACCACCATGTTGCCCGTGGCCTCGTGGACCGGCAGGCCGGAACCGATGGCCGCGGCCATGGGCTCCTCGATGATGTGCACCTGGCGCGCGCCGGCCTGGGACGAGGCCTCGATGACGGCGCGGCGCTCGACGCCCGTGATGCCCGAGGGCACACAGACGACGACACGGGGACGGGCGAGATACCGCCGCTTGTGAATCTTCAGAATGAAGTAGCGGAGCATCCGCTCGGTGATCTCGAAGTCGGCGATGACGCCGTCCCTGAGCGGACGCACGGCAACGATGTTGCCGGGCGTCCTACCGATCATCTTCTTCGCTTCCGATCCGACCGCGAGAATGCCACCGGTGTTGGTGTTGATCGCGACGACGGACGGCTCGTTGAGTACGATCCCGCGACCCCTGACGTACACCAGCGTGTTGGCGGTCCCGAGGTCGACAGCCATGTCACGGCCGATGAACGACATTGAGTTCCCCATCAGGATTCGTCTGGCCTTCCCAAGTGAAGCGTGTGATGGCTCTGCTTTGGGGCGGCGAAGTTGGTGCGGTGACGTGAAGGCTTGTCAGGCTTACATCGTAGTCGCGCCTGCACGAACACCACGCGAGGGTCTTCGCCATTGTCAGCATGCGATGTGCCGTCTCGCTTCTGGAGACGGGCGTTCGGGGGTAGGCGTTCCCCCGATCGGCACGCATATGCCGGAGGACGGCCGGTTTTCGACGGCCGTCCCAGGTCAGGCATCCGGGTGAGGTGACGGTTCCTCAGCAGGGGCGCGAACAGAAACTGCGCAAGAATTTCACCGACTGTACGCCGGTGTCCGGGACGGATCAGCCGCGGCCGGGGAAGAAGATCTTCAGCTCGCGCTCCGCGGA
The DNA here is from genome assembly GCF_036227485.1 of Streptomyces sp. NBC_01451. Classification (NCBI taxonomy): domain Bacteria; kingdom Bacillati; phylum Actinomycetota; class Actinomycetes; order Kitasatosporales; family Streptomycetaceae; genus Streptomyces; species Streptomyces sp. NBC_01451. The sequence goes on along the minus strand of NZ_CP109479.1, from coordinate 6,494,896 downwards.
CTCCTCGGAGTCGGAGGCGTGGATGAGGTTCTCGCGCACGATCACGCCGAAGTCGCCGCGGATGGAACCGGGGGCGGCGGCGATGGGGTCGGTGGGTCCGGCGAGCGCCCGCACACCCTCGATGACCCGGTCGCCCTCGACGACGAGCGCGACGACGGGGCCGGAGGCCATGAACTCGACGAGGGGCTCGTAGAAGGGCTTGCCCTTGTGCTCGCCGTAGTGCTGCTCCAGCGTGTCCTGGTCCAGCGTGCGCAGCTCCAGCGCGGTGATCCGCCAGCCGGCCTTGCGCTCGATCCGGCCGATGATCTCGCCGGTCAGGCCGCGACGGACGGCGTCGGGCTTGAGGAGGACGAGGGTGCGCTGAGTCACGAGGGTGGCTCCATTCGGGTCACGTGTGTGCGGTTGTCAGAGGCTACAGGGCCGGTCCGAGCGGGTGTCACGCAGCGTCAGGACTGGTACCGGTCGTCGACCGGGTCTGCGCGGCGAAACGGGCCTTCGCCTCGTCGATCTTCCGCCCGTAGTGCACGGACGCCCACCACAGGGCGGCGAACATCGCGCCCATGAAGAACATGGTCGGCACGATGAAGCCGGACGCGATGAGCACGATCTGCAGGGCCCAGCCGAGCTGCACCCCGCCGGGCCGGGTGATCACACCGCAGAGCAGCACGCACAGCAGCATGGCGACGCCGCTGACCGTCCACACGGTCGACATGGCCAGGTCGGGGTCTTTCATGGCGACGAGACCGGCGAAGCCGATCAGGAAGACCTCGCCGATCAGGGTCGAAGCACAGAGGGTACGCACGGCAGGTCAGCCCCTCCCCAGGAGCAGTCGGGCCTCGCCGACGGTGATGACGGAGCCGGTGACGAGCACCCCGCCGCCGGAGAACTCCCCGTCCTCCTCGGCGAGGGTGATGGCGGCCTCCAGGGCGTCGTCGAGGCGCGGCTCGACCTGGACCCGGTCGTCGCCGAAGACCTCGACGGCGATGGCGGCCAGTTCGTCGGCGTCCATCGCGCGATGGCTGGAGTTCTGCGTGATCACGACCTCGGCGAAGACCGGCTCGAAGGCCTCCAGCACCCCGCGTACGTTCTTGTCAGCGCTCGCCCCGACCAGGCCGATGAGCCGGCTGAAGTCGAAGGCCTCGCCCACGGCCTCGGCGGTGGCCCGTGCGCCCGCCGGATTGTGCGCGGCGTCGAGTACGACGGTGGGAGAGCGGCGTACGACCTCCAGCCGCCCCGGGGACGTCACCGCGGCGAACGCCTTGCGCACGGTGTCGATGTCGAGGGGTTCGGGCCGCTGGGTGCCGATGCCGAAGAACGCCTCGACAGCGGCGAGGGCGACGGCCGCGTTGTGGGCCTGGTAGCCGCCGTGCAGCGGCAGGAAGATCTCCTCGTACTCCCCGCCGAGCCCGCGCAGCGTCACCATCTGGCCGCCCACGGCGACCTGCCTGCTCACGACCCCGAACTCCAGGCCCTCCCTGGCCACCGTGGCGTCCACCTCGACGGCCTTCTTCAGCAGCACCTGGGCCGCGTCGACCGGCTGCTGGGCGAGGATGACGGTCGCGTCCTGCTTGATGATGCCGCCCTTCTCGACGGCGATCTCACCGGTCGTGCCGCCGAGCCGGTCGGTGTGGTCGAGATCGATGGGCGTCACGACGGCCACATCGGCGTCGATCACGTTGGTGGCGTCCCAGCTGCCCCCCATCCCGACCTCGACGACGGCCACGTCGACCGGGGCGTCGGCGAAGGCGGCGTACGCCATACCGGTCAGGACCTCGAAGAAGGAGAGCCGGAACTCCTGCTGGGCGTCGACCATCTCGACGTACGCCTTGATGTCGTCGTACGTCTCCACGAAGCGCTCGGCGGAGATCGGCGCCCCGTCGAGAGTGATCCGCTCGGTGATCGACTGGACGTGCGGTGAGGTGTACCGCCCGGTGCGCAGGTCGAAGGCACCGAGGAGGGTCTCGATCATGCGGGCGGTGGACGTCTTGCCGTTGGTGCCGGTGATGTGGATCGACGGGTACGCGCGCTGCGGTTCCCCCAGCACGTCCATCAGCGCGGCGATACGGCTGACGGACGGCTCCAGCTTGGTCTCGCCCCAGCGCGTGGCGAGATCCGCCTCCACCGCGCGCAGCGCCCTGTCGACCTCGGGGTCCTGGGGTCGGGTCGGCACCTCGGCGGATGCGGGTGCGGCTCCGCCCGCGGTACGGAGGGTGCGGCTGCCGGCCTCGATGACCGCGAGGTCGGGGTCGCGGTCGGTCTCGGCGTCGATGATGTCGTCGAAGGGGTCGGTGTCGCTCACGGGGTCAGTCTACGGACGGGGGCTGACAGGGTGCCTACGGAGTGGGGTGGTGGGGCTTGTTCGGCGAGTGCGGATTCGTTGTGGCTTGTCGCGCAGTTCCCCGCGCCCCTTTCGGGCGCGAACAGGCCCCCGGGGATCAAAGTTCCCGGGGGCCTGCGCACCCTACGGACTCCCTACACCTGCGGCAGGCCGTCCAGCTGGGCCTGGATGCGGGCGATGTCCTCGTCCGCCTTGGTGAGGCGGCCCCGGATCTTGTCGACCACGTTGTCCGGGGCCTTCGCCAGGAACGCCTCGTTGCCGAGCTTGGCCTCGGCCTGCTGCCGTTCCTTCTGCGCCGCCGCCAGGTCCTTCGCGAGGCGCTTGCGCTCCGCCTCGACGTCGATCGTGCCGGAGAGGTCGAGGGCGACCGTGGCGCCGGCGACCGGGAGGGTCGCGGTGGCGTGGAAGCCGTCCTCCTCCGGCTGGAGGCGCAGCAGCTGGCGGATGGCCGCCTCGTGCGCGGCCAGCGCGGTGCCGTCGAGGGTGAGTCGGGCGGGGACCTTCTGGCCGTCCTGGAGGCCCTGCTCCTTGCGGAAGCGGCGGACCTCGGTGACGACAGCCTGGACCGTGCCGATCTCGGTCTCGGCCGCCTCGTCGCGGAAGCCGCTGTCCCTCGGCCACTCGGCGATGACGAGGGACTCACGGCCGGTCAGCGTCGTCCACAGCGTCTCGGTGACGAAGGGGATGACCGGGTGGAGCAGCCGCAGCATGACGTCGATGACCTCGCCGAGGACCCGGCCGGAGACCCTGGCCTGCTCGCCGCCCGCGAAGAAGGTCGTCTTCGACAGCTCCACGTACCAGTCGAAGACCTCGTCCCACGCGAAGTGGTAGAGCGTGTCGCTGAGCTTCGCGAACTGGAAGTCGTCGTAGTACGCGTCGACCTGCGCGACCGTCTTGTTCAGTCGGGAGAGGATCCAGCGGTCGGTCGCCGTCAGTCGCTCGGCGGCCGGGAGCTCACCCTCGATGGTGGCGCCGTTCATCAGCGCGAAGCGGGTGGCGTTCCAGATCTTGTTGGCGAACTTGCTGGACGCCTGGACCCAGTCCTCGCCGATCGGGACGTCGGTGCCGGGGTTGGCGCCCTTGGCCAGGGTGAAGCGGACGGCGTCGGAGCCGTACTTGTCCATCCAGTCCAGCGGGTCGACGACGTTGCCGAAGGACTTCGACATCTTCTTGCCGCGCTCGTCGCGGACCAGGCCGGTCAGCGCGATGGTCTTGAACGGGGCCTCGCCGTCCATGGCGTACAGGCCGAACATCATCATCCGGGCGACCCAGAAGAAGATGATGTCGTGGCCGGTGAGCAGGACGTCGGTCGAGTAGAACTTCTCCAGGTCCGGGGTCTGTTCGGGCCAGCCGAGGGTGGAGAACGGCCACAGGCCGGAGGAGAACCAGGTGTCGAGGACGTCGGTGTCCTGCTTCCAGCCCTCGGCCTCGGTGCCCGGAGGCTCCTCGTCGGGTCCGACGCAGACGACCTCGCCGTCCGGGCCGTACCAGACCGGGATGCGGTGGCCCCACCACAACTGGCGTGAGATGCACCAGTCGTTGAGGTTGTCGACCCAGTCGAAGTAGCGCTTGGCCATCTCCTCGGGGTGGATCGAGACCCGGCCGTCGCGGACCGCGTCACCGGCGGCCTTGGCCAGCGTCTCGACCTTGACCCACCACTGGAGGGACAGGCGCGGCTCGACGGTGGTGGAGCAGCGCGAGCAGTGCCCGACGGAGTGCGTGTACGGGCGCTTCTCGGCGACGATCCTGCCCTGTCCGCGCAGCGCGCCGACGACGGCGGAGCGGGCCTCGAAGCGGTCCAGGCCGAGGAACGGGCCGTGGACGGTGATCACACCGTGCTCGTCCATGATCGTCATGTTGGGCAGGTTGTGGCGCTGCCCGATGGCGAAGTCGTTCGGGTCGTGGGCCGGGGTCACCTTGACGGCACCCGTGCCGAACTCCGGGTCGACATGCGTGTCGGCGACGACCGGGATGGAACGGTCCGTCAGCGGCAGCTTGATCTGCTTGCCGACGAGGTGCTTGTAGCGCTCGTCGTCGGGGTGGACGGCGACGGCGGTGTCACCGAGCATCGTCTCGGCGCGGGTGGTGGCGACGACCAGGCTGTCCTCGCCCTCGCCGTACCTGATCGAGACGAGCTCGCCCGCGTCCTCCTGGTACTCCACCTCGATGTCGGAGATCGCCGTCAGACAGCGCGGACACCAGTTGATGATGCGCTCGGCACGGTAGATGAGGCCGTCGTCGTAGAGCTTCTTGAAGATCGTCTGGACCGCCTTGGACAGTCCCTCGTCCATGGTGAACCGCTCGCGCGACCAGTCGACGCCATCTCCCAGGCGCCGCATCTGCCCAAGGATCTTGCCGCCGTACTCCTCCTTCCACTGCCAGACCCGCTCGACGAACTCCTCGCGCCCCAGGTCGTGCCGCGACTTGCCCTCCTCGGCAAGCTGCTGCTCGACCTTGTTCTGGGTGGCGATGCCGGCGTGGTCCATGCCGGGGAGCCACAGCGACTCGAAGCCCTGCATGCGCTTGCGGCGGGTGAGGGCGTCCATGAGCGTGTGCTGGAAGGCGTGGCCCAGGTGGAGGGAGCCCGTGACGTTCGGCGGCGGGATGACGATGGTGTAGGCGGGCTTGTCGCTCTTCGCGTCGGCGGCGAAGTAACCCCGGTCCACCCAGCGCTCGTACAGCTTCCCCTCTACCTCGGCCGGCGCGTACTGGGTCGGCAGTTCGGTGATGGGCGCTGTTGGCTGCTGCTGAGCGTTCTCGGTCACCCGGTCAGTTTAGAGGCGTCACGACCCTGTCCCGAAACACGTTTCTTTCGTAACGGTGGGACACCGGGGGCAACTCGGACTCCTGGCCTGCGCGAGGATGTCAGGAACACATAAGCATCTGGAGGGGAACCCAGAGATGAGCCACAACCAGCCGGGCCCGTACGGCGGACCGCCCCAGCAGCCCGGACCGTACGGGCAGCCGGCCCAGCCGGGTCCCTACGGCCAGCCGCCCCAGGTACCCCAGGCCCCTCCGACGGCTCCCCAGCCGGGTTACGGCTACCCCCAGCAGGCGCCTCCGCAGCCGGGCTACGGCTATCCGCAGCAGGCTCCCCCGCAGCCCGGTTACGGCTATCCGCAGCAGGCCCCACAGGGTGCCCCCAACCCGTACGGCCAGCAGCCGCCGTACGGCCAGGCCCCTTACGGGGTTCCGCAGCCGCCGGCGCCGAGCGGGGGCAGGAAGAAGACGGGGATCATCCTCGGGGCGGTGGCCGCCGTGGCCGCCATCGCCGTGGGGGCGTACTTCGTGCTGGGCGGCGGTTCGGGCAGCGGCTCCGACATCGCCGACGACGGCGCGCACAAGCTGACGACGCCGGCGACCGTGGTCGACGACACGTACAAGAAGTCGGACGGCGCCGATGCCTCGGACGGGATGACCTCCGAGGACAAGGCGGACTTCGAGAAGTGGGGCGTGCAGAACCCGAAGGACGTCAGCGCGGGCTATGAGCAGGGATCGGGCCTGACCGTGAAGAACCTGTCCTTCAGCGGTGCTTACGGCACCATCGACGACCCGGAGGCCGTCGTCGACGCCATGTTCGCCAAGCTGAAGACCGAGTCCGAGAAGAACCAGAGCGGCGACGACACGACCGGGAAGATGATCGGCAGCCCGGAACAGGTGACGCCGACCGGTTTCTCCAACGGCATCATGAAGTGCCAGGTGGCCGAGATCACGAACAACGACACGTCGGCCACGGACACCGCGAAGACCCTCAAGATGCCGATGTGCATCTGGGGCGACCACAGCACCGTCGCCGTGGTCACGGCCTTCAGCTACGCCGAACTCATCAGCGGCGGCGGGTCGATCGACGACACCGCCTCCCTGGCGGCCAAGATCCGCAACGACGTCCGCGTCAAGGCGTAGCCACCACCGTCACAGCGGTAACCCGTCGGGTTCCAGACATCAGACGTCGGGCGTCAGGCCCAGGAACAGGCCGTGTTCGCCCTGCTGCTCGTGATTCCCAGCTGGACGAGCATGGTCACGCAGGTCGGATTCGGAAAATCCGATCCCAGTGGGTTGGGCAGCGGCTTGTACGTACAAGCGGTTGTCACCTTCGGGCCGACGACGTATCCGTAACCGTGGACCACGCCGACGCACTGGACGACCGTGGCCGAGGCCGGTGAAGCCGTGGTGAGCGGCACGATCCCCGCCGCCACGACAACACCCATCGTCGCCAGGACGCGCTTCGTCTTCATTACTGGAGCCCCGTTCCACTGGCACCAGCCCCTCGGAGAGGCGGCCGATGCTGTTGGTCCACAACATCACGGACCGACCGGCCCCGGCCTCAGGACACGAAGGAAACAAGGAAACAAGGAAACAAGCACACAGGGGGCGCCCGGCGATATCGCCGGGCGCCCCCTGTGTGAGGTACCAGAACCGTCTATGCCGTCTTCTGCTCCCCCGGGCCGCGCCCGCGCGCGTCCCTCGGGATCAGGGTCGGGTTCACGTTCGACAGGACGACGTCCGCCGTGATGACGACCCGGGCCACGTCCTTGCGGGACGGGACCTCGTACATCACCGCCTGGAGGACCTCCTCCATGATGGCGCGCAGGCCACGGGCGCCGGTCTGGCGCAGGATCGCCTGGTCGGCGATGGCCTCCAGGGCCTCGCGCTCGAAGTCCAGCTCCACACCGTCGAGTTCGAAGAGGCGCTGGTACTGCTTGACGAGGGCGTTGCGCGGCTCCACCAGGATCTGCAGGAGCGCCTTGCGGTCCAGGTTGTGGACCGAGGTGATCACGGGGAGGCGGCCGATGAACTCCGGGATCATCCCGAACTTCACCAGGTCCTCGGGCATGACCGCCTCGAACTGGTCCTTGTTCTCCATCTCGCGCTTGGAGCGGATCGTCGCGCCGAAGCCGATGCCCTTGGCGCCCGCCCTCGACTCGATGAGCTTCTCCAGGCCGGCGAAGGCACCACCCACGATGAACAGGACGTTCGTCGTGTCGATCTGGATGAACTCCTGGTGCGGGTGCTTGCGTCCGCCCTGCGGCGGGACCGAGGCCGTCGTGCCTTCGAGGATCTTCAGCAGAGCCTGCTGGACGCCCTCGCCGGACACGTCACGCGTGATCGACGGGTTTTCACTCTTCCGCGCGACCTTGTCGATCTCGTCGATGTAGATGATTCCGGTTTCGGCCTTCTTGACGTCGTAGTCCGCCGCCTGGATCAGCTTCAACAGGATGTTCTCGACGTCCTCGCCGACATACCCCGCCTCCGTCAGCGCCGTCGCGTCGGCGATGGCGAACGGGACGTTCAGCATGCGCGCCAGTGTCTGCGCGAGGAGGGTCTTGCCCGAGCCCGTGGGGCCCAGCAGGAGGATGTTCGACTTCGCCAACTCGATGGCGTCCTCACGGCTTTGACCGCCGCTGTTCTCACCGGCCTGGACCCGCTTGTAGTGGTTGTACACCGCGACGGACAGGGCCTTCTTGGCCGACTCCTGACCGACTACGTACCCCTCGAGGAACTCGTAGATCTCGCGAGGCTTGGGGAGTTCCTCCCACCTGACCTCACTCGTCTCCGCGAGTTCTTCCTCGATGATCTCGTTGCAGAGATCGATGCACTCGTCGCAGATGTACACACCGGGGCCTGCGATGAGCTTTTTGACCTGCTTCTGGCTCTTGCCACAGAACGAGCACTTGAGCAGATCGCCGCCGTCACCGATGCGTGCCACGGTGTGCTTCCCCTTCGCCTGGGAGACGCCTAGGTCCAGCGACTCCTGGTGCTGCCTTATGTCCGACGGTACCTTGCCGGGCCCCTCGTTCGGGCCCCCCTTGGCGCGGTTCACTTTGTCGTGCTCCGAGTCAAACCGTGCCAAGGGGCGGCAGACGCCACAGCTTCTGCGTCCACCAGTACGTCAGCGGACGCTGGCGTTGTTCATTTTCCGAGTGGAAATGATCTGGTCGATCAGGCCGTAGGCCAGCGCGTCCTCGGCCGTGAGGATCTTGTCGCGCTCGATGTCCTCGCGGATCTTCTCGATCGGCGTGGTGGAGTGCCTGGCCAGCATGTCCTCCAGCTGGGCACGCATCCGGAGGATCTCGTTGGCCGCGATCTCCAGGTCGGAGACCTGCCCGCGGCCGGTCTCGCTGTACGGCTGGTGGATCAGCACGCGCGCGTTGGGCAGCGCCATGCGCTTGCCCGGCGTACCGGCCGCGAGGAGGATCGCGGCGGCGGAGGCCGCCTGGCCCATGCAGACCGTCTGGACGTCCGGCTTCACGAACTGCATCGTGTCGTAAATGGCCGTGAGGGCCGTGAACGAGCCACCGGGGCTGTTGATGTAGACCGAGATGTCCCGGTCGGGGTCCATCGACTCCAGGCACAGCAGCTGCGCCATGACGTCGTTGGCGGAGGCGTCGTCGATCTGCACGCCGAGGAAGATCACGCGCTCCTCGAAGAGCTTCGCGTACGGGTCGTACTCGCGCACGCCCTGCGAGGTGCGCTCGACGAAGCGCGGGATGACGTAGCGGGATTCGGCGGCGGGGCCGGTGTACTCCGCCTGGGCGGCCTGGGCGGCCCTTGTACGGTCGTAGAGGCCGCTGCCGGGGAAGTCGTTCACGGTGTCTCCTGAAAGGGGCTTAGGCGGGGGCTGGAGGGCGTTGGGGGCCTTACACCCCTGTGCCGCCGCCGCCCGGGATGCCTGCGGCCGTGGCGATGACGTCGTCGATGAGGCCGTACGCCTTGGCCTCCTCGGGGTCGAACCAGCGGTCGCGGTCCGAGTCCCGGGTGACCTGCTCGACGGTCTGGCCCGTGTGCTGCGAGGTGAGCTCGGCCATGCGCTTCTTGGTGTGCAGCAGCCGCTCGGCGTGGATCTTGATGTCCGAGGCCGAACCCGCGAGGCCCGCGGAGGGCTGGTGGATCAGGATCTCGGCGTTCGGCAGGGCGAAGCGCTTGCCGGGCGTACCGGCGCTGAGCAGGAACTGGCCCATGGACGCCGCGAGACCCATGGCGATGGTCATCACGTCGTTCTTGATGAACTGCATGGTGTCGTAGATCGCCATGCCGGCCGTGATCGAACCGCCCGGGCTGTTGATGTAGAGGTTGATGTCCTTGTCCGGGTCAGCGGCGGCGAGGAGCAGCAGCTGCGCGGTGATCTTGTTCGCGATGTCGTCGTCGACCGGCTGGCCGAGGAAGATGATCCGCTCGTTGAGCAGCCGGTTGTAGACCTGGTCGCCGAGGCCACCGCCGATGGAAGGCTCGCCGGCGGCGGAAGGCATCAGATTCGTCACGTCGTATCCACCTGCTCGTATTACGACGGCGCCGGGCCGTCTCACGTGTTCTGCCGGGGCGTGGGGCTGTCCGGCCGTTTTCGGGGACTCCCCTGCCCTCGTATTCATGGACCCTAACGCGCGGGTCCCTCCGGGGAATCCCGGGAAAGGAACTGTTCGCTGTGAGCGCATGCGCTCCGCTGGGTTGAGCAGGGTTTCCAGCGGGGGTCGACTGCGTCGGGGCCGGGGTTGTGGTGAGCGTCGCGGGGCTGCGCCCCGGGCCCCCTGCCGCCTCTCGCCGTGGCTCCGCCGGGAGTGGTCGGGTGCTGGTCCGTCGTGGCTTGTCGCGCAGTTCCCCGCGCCCCTATGGGGCGCGTCCCCGTGGGCGCGGACGGCAACGGGCCCCCGGGGACCGAAGTCCCGGGGGCCCGCCTTATGGGTGTTTCAGAGGTGCCGGGGTTTTCAGGCCTCGGGCTTCTCCTCCGGGGCTTCGGCGGCCTCGGCCTCGGCGGCCGGGGTCTCCTCGGTGGCGGCCTCGGCCGTCTCCGTGGTCTCGTCCTCTTCCTCGTCGTCGAGGTCGATGATCTCGCCGTTGGTGTCCTTGACCGTGGCGGCCTCCACGACGACCGCGAGGGCCTTGCCGCGGGCGACCTCGCCGACCAGCATCGGGACCTGGCCGCCCTCGACGACCGCCTGGGCGAACTGGTCGGGGGACATGCCGGAGGAGGCCGCGCGCCGCATGAGGTGCTCGGTGAGCTCCTCCTGGTTGACGTTCAGCTTCTCCTTGTTGACCAGCTCGTCGAGGACGAACTGGGTCTTGATGCCCTTGACCGCGGCTTCCTTGGTCTCGGTGTCGAACTCCTCGGCCGTCTTGCCCTGGATCTCGAGGTACTTCTCGAGGTCGAGGCCCATCTGACCGAGCTGGTGGTGCTCCAGGTTGTGCTTACGGGTGTTGATCTCGTCCTCGAGAAGCTTCTCGGGGACGGGCACCTCGACGAGCTCCAGCAGCTTCTCCAGGACGCGCTCCTGGGCCTGCGTGGCCTGGTCGTACTGCTTCATGTTCTCGAGGCGCTTGCGGCTGTCCGCGCGCAGCTCCTCCAGGGTGTCGAACTCGGAGGCGAGCTGGGCGAACTCGTCGTCCAGGGCCGGGAGTTCGCGGGCGGCGACCTGGGTGACCTTGACGGTGACCTCGGCCTCCTTGCCGGCCGCCGAGCCGCCCTTGAGCTCGGAGGTGAAGGTGGCCTCGCCACCGGCCTCCAGGCCCGTGACGGCGGCGTCGACGCCTTCGAGCAGCTCGCCGGAGCCGATGGTGTAGGAGACGCCGCTCGCGACGCCGTCCTCCAGCACCTCGCCGTCGACCTTGGCCTCCAGGTCCAGCGTCACGACGTCGCCGTCCTCGGCGGCACGCTCGACCGGGGAGGTGGCGGCGAAGCGCTCACGGAGCTGCTCGACCGACTTGTCGATGTCCTCCTCGGTGACCTCGATCGCGTCGACCTCGACCTCGATGCCGGAGTAGTCCGGGATCTCGATGGTCGGGCGGACGTCGACCTCGGCGGTGAAGTTCAGCGTCTCGCCGTCCTTCAACTCCGTGATGTCGACCTCGGGCTGGCCCAGGACGTTGAGCTCGGCCTCGTTGACCGCGTCGGTGTAGAACTTCGGGAGCGCGTCGTTGACCGCCTCCTCCAGAACCGCACCGCGGCCGAACCGCTGGTCGATGATGCGGGCCGGGATCTTGCCCTTCCGGAAGCCCTTCACCGTGACCTGCTGGTTGATCTTCTTGTACGCCGCGTCGAGGCTGTCCTTGAGCTCCTCGAAGGGCACCTCGATGCTGAGCCGAACCCGGGTCGGGTTCAGGGTCTCCACGGCGCTCTTCACGGTTCGGTCTCCTTGGGGGCTGACTTCTTGGGGTTCTACCGAAGGTTCTGCTGATTGTCCTGTGCCGGCGACTGTCCAGTGCCGGACGCGGCAGAGCCTCAGCGGATTCGCGGCCCTTGAGGGACGTTAACAACGCAGACACACGGGCGCGCAGTTTGCATACTAGCCGCAGGCGGTACACGCCCCAAAAGGTGATCTTGAAGATGATCCTGCCGGTGGTCCGGCACGATGGTCGGGGTGGCGGGATTTGAACCCACGGCCTTCCGCTCCCAAAGCGGACGCGCTACCAAGCTGCGCCACACCCCGTCTGGTGCGACACGTAGGGTACATGCCCACAGGCGACGGCGTTGCCGCATTTCAGTAGCGGAAACCGGGTGTGCGTCGAGGGGTCCCGAACCGCTACGATGGTTTCTGTGCCGCGGTCATGTTGACCTGCGGCGCACGCGTGCGGGCGTAGCTCAATGGTAGAGCCCTAGTCTTCCAAACTAGCTACGCGGGTTCGATTCCCGTCGCCCGCTCTCTCCAGCCGTCGGCCCGGTTCCTCGGAACCGGGCCGGTCGCGTTTTCCCACGGCGGCCGGACCGCGCGGTCTGCCACCGGGGTCAGAACTGGATCTCGTTGATCGTGTCGGCTATCGAGTTCAGGAAGCGTTGGATGTCGTCCGCCATGCCGGTCGAGGCGAGGAAGAAGCCGAAGAGGATGGCGACGACCGCAGGGCCCGCCTTGATCGTGCCTCCGCGAATCAGCACCACCAGGATGATTCCCAACATCAGCACCACTGACAACGAAATGGCCACACTGATCACACCCTATGGTCGGTCCGCTCTACCGGCCCAGGGATGCGTTCCCTCGCACCCCCGCCAGATCCATCGTGCCACCAACGGGGCCACCGTATGCGGCCGGTGACGCATCATCGGCCCCACGGGACCGATTTGTCCGCACAGACAAACCAAGGGCACGGAAATATGTTCTTTGTGTGCAATTAGTGCGACATTTACGACTCTAAAGGCCCAACAGTGCGCGCATTCTGGCGTACTTCGCGATCAGGCGGGTGCGGGTCGGGGTGTCCAGTGCCGCCAGGCGGGCCGGGTCCGCGTTGTGCGCCAGGTCCGCCTCCTTGACCAGGAGCGCGCCGGGGGTTCCGAGGATGCGCCGGGCGTACGCCTCGGGGGCCTCGCCCGCGCGCTTGGTGACGGCCAGCACGATGTCCTTCGTACGGCGGGACAACGCGGCTTCCTCCAGCCAGGGTTCGGGCAGCGCGTCGTCCTCCACGGCGTCGTGCAGCCAGGCCGCGGCGATCTGCTCGTCGTCGCCCCCACGCGCGCGTACGCCCTCTGCGACGGCCTGGAGGTGCTCCGCGTAGGGGCGGCCCGCCTTGTCCGTCTGCGTGGCGTGTGCGGCCCGGGCCGCGGCCTCTACTTCCGCCAGGGTGAGGGGTGTTGGGAGCGCTTGGGGGTCCTGTGGGTTCTGTGCGCTCGATGCGTTCTGTGGGTTCTGCGGGTTCTGTGGGTTTGGGGTCATTCGGTCAGTGTGGGGGGCAACGGGGCTCGTCCGCGAGGGACATGGGCGGGGCGCGGTGCGGGTCAGATCGTCGCCTGGGCCGTGGGGCCCTCTCGGCAGACCAGGAGGAGGGCTCTGTCGTCGTTGACGTCCTTGGCGACCGCCTCGATGAGGTGCCAGGCAGCGCCGTGGAAGCCGCCGGCGACGTAGCGGTCGGCCTCGCCCGTCAGGCGGTCGATGCCCTCGACGATGTCCCGCTCGGACGTCTCGACCAGGCCGTCCGTGAACAGCATCAGGACGTCCCCCGGACGCAGCGATCCCTTCACGGGGTCGAACTGGGCACCGTCGTACACGCCCAACAGCGGTCCCTCCGCGGCCTTTTCCTCCCAGCGGCCGGTGCCCGCGCTGAGTTGCAGGCCCGGTGGGTGGCCGGCCGAGAAGAGTTCGTAGTCGCCGGAGTCGAGGTCCAGGACGAGGTGGATCGAGGTCGCGAAGCCCTCGTCCCAGTCCTGGCGGAGGAGATAGCCGTTCGCCGCCGGGAGGAAGGCGTGCGGCGGCAGGGAGCCGAGGAGGCCTCCGAAGGCACCCGAGAGGAGCAGGGCGCGGGAGCCCGCGTCCATGCCCTTGCCCGAGACGTCCGTCAGGACGACCTCCATCGTGCGGCCCCCGTTCGTGCGGGCCGCCACCACGAAGTCGCCCGAGAACGACTGGCCGCCCGCCGGGCGCAGCGCCATCTCCCGGTGCCAGCCCTGGGGCAGCTGCGGCAGCTTGCTCTGGACCCGGATGCGTTCACGCAGGTCGAACAGCATCGTGCCGCCGCGTCGCCAGGGGACGCCTACGCGGCTGCGGAACTGCGCGATGAGGAGGCCGAAGAATCCGCAGGCCGCCACGACGAGGACCACACCGGGGGTGACCCGGGAGGGGCCCTCCGTGTACGGGCCCAGCTTCACGGACTCCACGATCAGTGCCGTCGCCGCCGCCGCGTACAGGCCCAGCAGGCTGGCCGGGCGCAGCAGGAGGCCGCCGGCGACGATCGGAAGGACCAGCAGGGCGGGCGAACACCACACCGAGTTGGCGAGGGTCATGGCCGCGATGACCGGGATGGTGATGAACAGACCCGCGAGCGCGATCCAGTCCGAACCGTCGCCCCGGAAGTAGTCCACGGCGGATCTGCGCAGGCCGGTGCGGACCCGGTGAGCCTGCTTCTTCAACCGGGCCGTGAACGTCTCGGCCTCCGCGCGCCGCTCTCGTCCTGCTGCCATTAGTTCGGGACCCTATCCATCGGACCAGCTGCTTGGCACGGGAGGTCCCACTTGTCCCCCGTCCGAGCTTCAACTTCACAGTGAAACCCACCGAGGGCCGGTCCGAGGCCCCGAGGGAGAAATTCCCTCGCTCGTCCCGCATTGCCCTGGTAGTCATGGTCTATGACGACCTCCAGGACCTCCGCCGCGACCGACGTGCGGGCACTTCGGCCCGACGACTGGGATCAGTGGTACGACAACCTGCTCCGCGCCTTCGGCGGAATGCCGGAGTCCGCCGAGGAGCGGGAGTTGTGGAAATCACTCACCGAGTACGACCGTTTCGTGGGCGCCTGGGACGGTGACGCGTGTGTGGGCAGTGCGGGTGCCTTCACCTTCCGGGTAACGGTACCGGGTGGCGCCTCCGTACAGGCGGCGGGCGTCACGATGGTCGGCGTCGCGGGCACCCACCGCAGGCGCGGGGTGCTCACGTCGATGATGCGCCGGCAGCTGGACGACGTACGGAGCTGGGGCGAGCCGCTGGCCGTGCTCACGGCGTCCGAGCCCGCCATCTACGGACGGTTCGGGTACGGGCTCGCCACCCACTCCCTGGCCTTCGAGATCGACACGACGCGGGTACGGCTGGAGCTGCCGGCCGGCGCCGATGACGTACGGCTGCGGTACGCCGTACCGGCCGAAGCTCTCGACGTCTGCGAGGCGGTGTACGCGCGGCGGGTGCCCGAGCGGCCCGGGATGCTGGCGCGGATGCCCGGCTGGGCGCCGGTCATGGTGCTCGATCCCGAGGGCGAGCGGGGCGGGGCGTCGCCGTTGCAGTGCGTTGTCGCCGAGCGGGACGGGGATGTCGTGGGGTTCGCCCGGTTCCGGGTCAAGCCCGACTGGGACGTCACCGGGGCCAACAGCTCGGTTGTCGTCGAGGACGTGGAGGCGCTCGATCCCGATTCGCAGGGCGCGTTGTGGCGGTTCCTGTTCGACATCGACCTGACGTCGAAGATCGTCGGTCGCGGGCGGCCCGTCGAGGAGCCGTGGCATCACATGGTGTCGGACATCCGCCGGTGCGGGCTGCGCAGGCGTGACGCGCTGTACGTACGCCTGGTGGACGTGGGGGCCGCGCTGGAGGCGCGGACGTATCAGGCGCCGGTGGACGTCGTGTTCGACGTCGAGGACGCGTTCTGTCCGTGGAACTCCGGGCGGTGGCGGCTGACGGGCGACACCAAGGGGGCCGTGTGCCGGCGCACGGAGGATGCGGCCGATCTCGCTTTGTCCGTACGGGAGTTGGGGGCCTCCTATCTGGGCGGTGTGCCGTTGGCCGGGCTGGCTGCCGCCGGGCGGGTGCGGGAGGTCAGACAGGGGGCGCTGGCCGAGGCCTCGGTGGCGTTCGGGTCGGTCGTGGAGCCCTGGCTGCCCCACGGGTTCTGAGCCCCGGGCCCCGGTGCCGGGGCCCGGTCCTTCACCCGTGTTGGCAGGTGGGGCACCAGAAGAGGTTGCGGGCGGCGAGGTCGGCGGTGCGGATCTCGCCGCCACAGAGGTGGCAGGGCAGGTCAGCCCTGCGGTAGACGTAGACCTCGCCGCCGTGGTCGTCGACGCGCGGCGGGCGGCCCATCGCCTCCGGGGTGTGTTCCGGGCGGACGGTGTCGATGCGGTTGTTGCGCACACCCTCACGCATGAGGGCGACCAGGTCGCTCCAGAGCGCGTCCCACTCGGCGGGTGTGATGTCCCTGCCGGGGCGGTACGGGTCGATGCCGTGCCGGAAGAGGACCTCGGCGCGGTAGACGTTGCCCACGCCCGCGATGACCTTCTGGTCCATGAGGAGGGCGGCGACGGTCGTACGACTGCGGCTGATGCGGGCGTAGGCGGCCCGGTGGTCGGCGTCCGGGCGGAGGGGGTCGGGGCCCAGGCGGTCGTGTATCGCCTGCTTCTCGGTGTCCGTGATGAGGGCGCAGGTGGTGGGGCCCCGGAGATCCACGTACGAGGTGCTGTTGGCGAGTCGGAGGCGGACCGTGTCCGTGGGGGGCGGGGCGGGGGCGTCGCCGAAGTTGACCTTGCCGAAGAGGCCGAGGTGGATGTGGACCCAGTCGGCTTCACGGAAGCGGAGGAAGAGGTGCTTGCCGTGGGCGTCGGCGGCGTTGAGGGGCGCGCGGTCGATCAGGGCGGCCGAGTCGCTGAACTTGCCCTGGGGGCTGGTCACATGAGCGGGTTCGCCGACGAAGCGGGCGGCGTAGTCCTGGGCGAGACGATGGATCGTGTGCCCTTCCGGCACGGTGCGGCGTCCTTTCGTGTTTCTGCCCACCCGCCGCCCACCCGCCTGCCCGTCCGGGTCGGTCGAGAGGCGGGCCTCGCCCTCAAACGCCGGACGGGCCGGGAAGCGGGCCGGCGGTGATGGAGATTCCGGCCGGGACGGGCGTCCCGGCCTCGCAGCCTCGGATCATCCGGCCATCCGACACACCCGCCGCCGTTACCCCTGCGGGTGGTGCGCCGGGATCTCCGGAAGGTCGCCCGTCGTCTCGTACGCCGTCAGCATGTCGATGCGGCGGATGTGGCGGGGGTCCTCCGAGAACGGGGTCGCCAGGAAGGTCTCCACGAACTTCGTCGCCTCGTCCTGCGTGTGCATGCGGGCGCCCACCGCCACCACGTTGGCGTTGTTGTGCTGGCGGCCCAGCGACGCGGTCTCCTCGCTCCAGGCCAGCGCCGCGCGCACACCCTTCACCTTGTTCGCCGCGATCTGCTCGCCGTTGCCGGAGCCGCCGATGACGATGCCGAGGGCGTCCGGGTCGGCCGCCGTGCGCTCCGCGGCGCGGAGGCAGAAGGGCGGGTAGTCGTCGAGGGCGTCGTAGATGTGGGGGCCGCAGTCCACGGGGTCGTGGCCGGCCTCCCTGAGCCACTCGACGAGGTGGTTCTTGAGTTCGAAGCCCGCATGGTCGGAGCCGAGATACACGCGCATGGGATGAGTGTGACACGGCTGTTTCAGGGAAGCAGAGTCGGGGGCTGATCGCGAAAAGCAGTGGCAACACCGCGAAACCTCAAGAAAACCTCAAGTAACAATCTGGATTCAAAGGTTCAAGAATCCCTTTGCCTCCGATTCACTGGACCGACTGTTTACGCCGTCCCCACCGGCGCGCACACCCGTTCACCCGGCGCAAAGGAATTCCCCCATGGCCTCGCAGCCGAGCTCCTCCCCGCCCGCTCCCCCGCACTCCGGTCTCCAGGCCGGGCTCAAGAACCGGCATCTCTCGATGATCGCCATCGGCGGTGTCATCGGGGCCGGACTCTTCGTCGGGTCCAGCTCCGGGATCCAGACCGCCGGGCCGGGCATCCTTCTCTCGTACGCGCTCGTCGGCACGCTCGTCGTGCTGGTGATGCGGATGCTCGGCGAGATGTCCGCCGCCAACCCGACCTCCGGCTCGTTCTCCGCGCACGCCGACCGGGCGCTCGGGCGCTGGGCCGGGTTCTCCATCGGCTGGCTGTACTGGTTCTTCTGGGTCGTGGTGCTCGCCGTGGAGGCGACCGCCGGCGCCACCATTCTCGAAGGGTGGGTCCCCGCCGTACCGCAGTGGGCCTGGGCGCTCATCGTGATGGTCGTGCTGACCGCCACCAACCTCGTCTCCGTCGGCTCCTACGGCGAGTTCGAGTTCTGGTTCGCCGGTATCAAGGTCGTCGCCATCAGCGCCTTCGTCATCATTGGTGGGCTTGCCGTGTTCGGCGTGCTTCCCGGCGTCGACAGTGACAAGGCCGGGCTCTCCAACCTCACCGACTCCGGCGGGTTCCTGCCCAACGGGCCCGGCGCCATCCTCACCGGTGTACTGCTCGTCGTCTTCTCCTTCATGGGCAGCGAGATCGCCACGCTGGCCGCCGGTGAGTCCGAGGACCCGCAGCGGGCCGTCACCAAGTCCACCAACAGCATCATCTGGCGTGTCGCCGTCTTCTATCTCGGGTCGATCTTCGTCGTCGTCACGCTGCTGCCGTGGAACGACCCCTCGATCAAGGAGAAGGGCTCGTACGTCGCCGCCCTCGACTCCCTGGGTATCGCGCACGCCGGTCAGATCATGAACTTCATCGTGCTGACCTCGGTGCTGTCCTGCCTCAACTCCGGGCTCTACACGGCCTCCCGCATGGCCTTCTCGCTCGGGCAGCGCGGTGACGCGCCCAGGGCCTTCGCGCGGACCACGTCCCGTGGCGTACCGCTCGCGGCGATCGTCGCCTCGGTCGTCTTCGGCTTCGTCGCCGTCTTCTTCAACTACAAGTTCCCCGACTCGGTCTTCCTCTTCCTCGTCAACTCCTCCGGCGCCGTCGCCCTGTTCGTCTGGCTGGTCATCTGCTTCTCGCAGCTGCGCATGCGGAAGATCATCGAGCGCGAGTCCCCGGAGAAGCTCGTCGTGAAGATGTGGCTGTACCCGTACCTGACCTGGGCGACCGCCGCTCTCATCGTCTTCGTCCTCGGCTACATGCTCACCGACACCGAGCACGACGGACGCGAGACCGTGCTGCTTTCGCTGCTGGTGGCGGCCGTTGTGCTCGCCATCGCCGTCGTCCGGCAGAGGACCGGGCGCGGGACCGTCGTCGTCGCTTCCGGCGATCCGGCCTCGGACGTCGCCGATGACGGCGACGTCGTCAAGGTCGGTTAGCAACCCAAGTGGTCCCCGTGGTCAGGGAGTCGTTCACAGCACCGTGAACGACTCCCTGACCCGTTCGTAGGTCCGCACCGCCTGCTCCTCGATCTCCTGGTGGTACCAGGTGCTGATCTGGTACGACTTCCCCTCCACGTCGAAGCCGAGCAGTCTGGCGTGCCAGTGGGTGCCGTCCAGGGTGAAGGTGTACTCCCAGACGACCGCCGGGTGATCCTGGAACGTCGTCTCCGCAAGGCTGATCTTCGTGTAGTCCTGGCCCTGCCGGGCGTTGCGCTCCGACTCCTCCCAGGTCCCCAGCAACTCGCCGCGTGCGAGGGAGGACTTGGCGAGGATCTCCTGCCTGCCGTCGGGGGACGTGTAGTGCACCTCGGCACCCGTCTTCACGTCCCGGCGCCAGCCCTTGGGTGTCGCCCACGCGTATCCGCCCGCCTCCTCGTGCGCGCCCGGCGGCAGACTGCGCGGGCGGGAGGTGCCCTCGACCGTGGGCTGGGGGGAGTCGGGGGTGGGCGTGCCGGACTGCGGGGCCGGGGTCGCCGATGAGGACGATGCCGAGGCCGGGCGCGATGATCCGGGCGTCGCCGTGTTCTTGTCGTCCGGGGATCCTGCCGTCGCCGCCAGGATCATCCCGATCAGTGCCCCCGCGGTGACCACACCCGCGGCCACCATGACCGTACGGCGGCGACCCCGGCTCCGGTCACGGCCTCGCTCGGGGCCGGACGGGACTCCGGGGCCCGGCAGTTCACCGGGCGGCGTTCCCGTTGGTACCGCTGTCCTCGTGGCCGTCGGGAGAGCGGCCGCGTGCCGTGGACCCGGTCGCCTCTCCGTCACCGCCTGGGCGTGCGCCTGCGCCTGCGCGTTGACCTGGGCCCGGACCAGTGAGACCCCGGCCCTGCGTGTTCCGGCGGGGCCCGCCGAACCGACCTCGGACCGTATCTCGGAGGGCACTTCCGTGGAGGCGTTGGAGGCCTCGGGGGACTGGGTTCCCAGGACCGGGGTGGCTGTCGTACGTGCGGCGGGCACCGCGTCCGTCGGAGTCGAAGTCGGCGTCGGCGTCGGCGTCTGGGACTCGGGGTCCTGCCCCTCCCGCTCCGGTTCCGAGGGGGCTGCCAGTTCCTCCGGTGGCCGCTCGGGGGGCCGTCGCGCGGCTCGTACGAGGGACGCGTCCAGGTACGCGGGCGTCGGTGCGTCCTCGTACGGCTGTACGGGAATCGGGGGAGCCGTCTCCGGCTCCGGCTCCAGCTTCCCATCCCCATCCCCCTCCCCTTCCGCCTCCTCCTGTTCCTGTTCCAGTTCGGGGGCCGGCGTCGGGAACGCCACCGGCCGCAGTGCCTGTTCCACGTCCTCCAGTGCGGGCCTGGCCGACGGTTCCTTCTCCAGGAGGGCGGCCAGGACGTCGTGCAACGGGCCTGCCGAGGGAGGGAGTTCGGGGTCCTCGTACAGGACCGCGTGCAGGGTCGCCAGGGTCGCTTCGCGGGAGAACGGGGAGCGGCCTCCCAGCGCCGCGCAGAGTGTCGCGCCGAGGGACCACACGTCGGACGGCGGTCCCTGCTGCCGGCCCGACACGCGCTCCGGTGCCATGTAGTCGGGGGAGCCGACGAGCATCCCGACCATCGTGAGGGCCTTCGCGTCCTGGATGGCGGCGATTCCGAAGTCGGTGAGGACGACCCGTCCGTCGCGTCGTTCCACGAGGACGTTGCCCGGTTTGATGTCGCGGTGCAGTACGCCCCCCGCGTGCACCTGGCGCAGCGCGGAGACCAGCCCGAGGCCGAGGCGGGCCGTGTCACCCGGGCCCAACGGGCCGTCCTCGACGAGGAGTTGTTCGAGGGAGCGGCCGACGACCAGTTCCATGACGATCCACAGCCGCTCGCCCTCGTCCACGACGTCGTACACGCGCACGACGTTCGGGTGGTCGATCCGGGCCGTCGCCTTGGCCTCGCGGAGGGTGCGTTCGCGCCGGGTGCGGGTGTCCTCCGCGTCGAGTCCGTCGATCCGCATTTCCTTGATGGCCACCGGCCGGTCGAGCATTTCGTCGGTGGCCCGCCACACCCGCCCCATTCCCCCCTGTCCGATGCTTTCGACCAGCCGATATCGGCCCGCCACCAGCAGACCTGGAGCACCGCCGCCCATATTCCCCCGCAATCCCCTGCACCCCCTCAACGCACGCCCCACCAGAACCACAATGGTCACACTTCGTGCAGTACCAGCATAGTGGCGGGAAATCTTGTGGTACCTCTTCATGGACTGCGAATTCAGGCGCAGTCCAGGGGGATCCAAGGGGGACGAACATGAGTTCTGGTCGCACGACGGTCATCGCGGGATCGCTGCTCACGGCATCTTTCTCTGCCGTGATGATCCTTTCCTTCACCGCCAGCGCGGATGACCAGGGGCCCGGAAGCAGCAAGGGAGGAAAGGCCGTCGACGCGGCGCCGACGGGCGTCAAGTTGACCACGCAGTTGCCCGAGAGCATCTCGGTCGACAACAGTTCGAAAGAAACGGCGCTTACCGCCACGGTAAAGAACGAGGGGAGCAAGGACAGCGGCGACATCAGGCTTTTGGTCGTCGGATTCGACGGTATGACGGTCAAGAACGTTCAGGGCTGTTCGGAGATTGCCGAAGGGGATCTTCCGGAAGGTTCGAACAGCGGTTTCAACTGCGCCGTCGGCAATCTCGCCGCCGGTAAGTCGAAGTCGTACGACGTCGACGCGACGTTCGATCTGGGCAAGACCGGCAAGATCTGTCTGCCCGTCCAGACGGCCGACGGCTCGAAGACGTTCTGGCAGCAGGGCCCGGTCCCGTTCGGTACGAACAACCCGTCACCGAACGCCCCGGCCACCCCGCTGCTGCTCGGCACCGACAACAAGCCGGTGGCACCCGGCGGCGGGGAACTGCCGAGGACCGGCCCCGCGCGCGATCTGCTCCCCCTCGGCGCCGTCGGCGCGGCGCTGCTGTCCGCCGGGGCGGCGGGCATGTGGTGGACGCAGCGGCGGCCCGGGCAGCCGCAGGGCTGATCTCCGAGCGCCCATCGGTGAATGGCGAAGGGGAGGGAGAGGCGGAATCCGCCTCTCCCTCCCCTTCGCCGCGAAGCCGTTCGTCAACGACGGCCCCCGGATCAGTCCTTGTCGACGAGCTTCCAGGCCGTCGGCAGTACGCCCATCGCCAGGGCCGCCTTCAGGGCGTCGCCGATCAGGAACGGCGTGAGGCCGGCGGCGATCGCCGCGCTCGCGCTCATACCGGCCGCCAGAGCGAGGTACGGGACGCCGATCGCGTAGATGATCGCCTCGCCGAGGAGCATCGTGCCCGCCGTCCGCAGCATGGAGCGGTCGGCGCCGCGGCGGGCCAGCGCGCCCACGGCGGCGGACGCGAGCAGCATGCCGAGGATGTAGCCGAAGGACACCGACGTGCCCGAGCCGCCCTCCGCGAACCACGGCACGCCCGCGAGCCCGGCCAGGGCGTACACGACGAGGGCGGCGAGGCCGCGGCCCGCGCCGAGTGCGGTGCCGACGAGGAGCGCGGCGAAGGTCTGCCCGGTCACCGGTACCGGCGAGCCGGGCACGGGGACGGCGATCTGGGCGGCGATCCCGACGAGTCCGGCACCGCCGAGCACGAGCGCGGCGTCCCGGACGCGGGAGGCCGGGAGCAGGTCGGCGAGGACCTTGCCGGGGCGGGAGGGGGCGACGGCGGTTGCCATGGGGACTCCGCTGGGACGGTGGGCGGCAGGGGACCTTGTGACGCTATCCCGGCACCCTCGGACCGATCACCGTAGGCGCTCGACAAAGGGGACGGCGACGGCTTGGTGGGCTCCGGACAAAAGGTGGGGGTTACACCCGGTACGGCGTGACGCCGGTCACTGAGGTGGGGTGGTGTGGGCTACGGAGGCGCGGCGGGCGCGTTCTGTAGGGTTCCGCCAATGCCGCGCGTAGGCCTGCGCGCCCCCCGGCCCCGTTCCGGAGGGGGCCCCGCTCCGGCTCGGCCCCGGCCCGACGTCGGCGCGGACGCGTGCCGTCTCGCCCGTCGGTCGCCGTCTGTGCAGGGTCGGCCCGTTTTGCTAGCTTCGAGCGCATGGTCGCCCAGTCCCGGTACTTCTCGTCGCGTCGCTATGTCGACCTGCGACGCGTGGGCACGGCCACCTGTCGCCGCCCCGGGTGAGGCGGCTCCGGCGCGCCTCGCTCCACAGGACTCCCCGAGCCTCCACCGGCCCCCGAGTCCTCATGAGACGGCGCAGTGTCGGACCAGTTCCCCGAGGATGATCGCCATGCCCCGTGCCGCGGCACCCACCCTTGCCTCCCCCTTCTCCCGTACCTCCCCTTCTCGCCCCGCCGCGTCCCGCGTGCCCCGTGCCGCCGATTCCGACCGGCGCAGGACGAGCGCGAGTGTCGTCCTGCGGTCCGTGCTGGAGCACGGGCCCGTGGCGCGCAGCACCATCGCCCGGCTGACCGGGCTGTCACCGGCGTCGGTGACGGACTACTGCGCCCGGTTCGCCGAACTCGGCCTGATCCGCGAGGAGTCCGCGCCCCGGCGGTCGAACGGCGTGGGACGTCCGCATGTGCCCGTCGACCTGGACTCCTCGCGGTTCGTGGTCGCCGGCGTGCATGTGGCCGTGTCGTTCACGACGGTCGCGCTGCTGGATCTGCGCGGCCGGGTGGTGTCCCGGCGTGAGCTGGCGCACGAGCACACCGACCCGGGGTGGGTGCTGGCGCGGGCCGCCGAAGGGCTGGGGGCGCTGCTGGAGGGATCCCCCGGCCGCCGGGCGCTCGGTGTCGGCGTGGCCGTCGGCGGCTGGGTGGACCGGGAGTCCGGGACCGTCGTCGAGCACCCGATGCTGGGCTGGCGGGACGTGCCGGTGCGGGACGTGCTCCGCGCCCGTACCGGGCTGCCGGTCCATGTGGACGGCCACGCACGGGCGTTGGTCAACGCGGAGCGGCTGTTCGGGCCCGCGCGGGGCAGCGGGAGTGTGCTGCATCTGTTCGTCGGCAACGTCGTCGACGCGGCGTTCGCGACCAACGACGAGGTGCACCACGGGCCGCGCTCCCAGGCCGGCGCCATCGCCCATCTGCCGGTGCCGGGCGGCACGGAGGCCTGCGACTGCGGGCGTACGGGCTGCCTTCAGGCCGAGTTGAGCGAACGGACGCTGTGCAGGAGGGCGCGGGAAGCGGGCGTCGTCGAGACCACGGATTCCCTCCGGGTGGTCGCGGCGGCGGCCGGGGGCGACCAGGCTGCCGTGGGGCTGCTGGTGCGGCGGGCGAGTGCCGTGGGGCGGGCCACGCGCCTGCTGCTCGACGTGCTGAATCCGGAGACGGTGGTCGTGACCGAGGTCGGCGTCATCCACCGGGAGGACTGCCTCGCGGCGCTGCGCGAAGGGGTCGGCGCCGAACGTGCGGCCTCTGTCGTGCCGACGAGTTTCCCGGATTCGGTTCTCGCGGTGGCGGGCGGTTCGGTGGCGCTCGATGTGCTGTACCGGGATCCGCTGGCCGCCTCACCTCAGGCTATTTAATTCAGAAACTCCGAATATTGACAGGGACCAGGCATGGCCGGGAACATCCTGCTCATGAGCCCTTTCGTGAGCTGTCGCACCCTCTGTTGCTGACACGTCGCCACTGTTGCTGACACGTTGCCACGTGTGAAGCGCTCATTTCTCTCCGCGCATTCCGCACTCTCTGTGCTTTCCGCGCCCACTGCTCCCCCCTGCGTGAATCCCGGTTTCCGGGCCTCCTCGTGCCTCGAATTCCGCATGCGGTCCTGCCTTCCCAACTCACGGAGTCCTCCCATGCCTTCATCTCCCCTGCCGGGTGTCGACCGACGGCTCTTCCTCACCTCCCTGCTAGGCGCCGCGGCCGGTGTCGCCGGGTTGAGCGGCTGCGCGAACAGCAGTGCCGCCGCTGAATCGAAGGGCGCCTCGACCGCCCCGCTCGCCGACAGGGTCCCGGCCGGTACGAGCCTGAAGATCTCCTCCTATTCGGGCACCCAGCAACTCCAGTTCAAATTCGCAAAGTTGGGCGAGCTGCCCTTCAAGGTGTCGAGCTGGGAGAACATATCCGCCGGCCCCGATGTCATCAACGCCTTCCGCTCGGGCTCCCTCGACCTGGCCAACAATGCGGGAATTCCGCCGATCCAGGCGCATTTCCAGGGCTTCGACGCGAAGATCGTCGCGATCAACGTCACCCGCAGGCCGAACTATCTCTTCGCCACCAAGCCCGGCAGCGACATCCGGTCGGTCGCGGACTTCAAGGGCAGGAAACTCGCCTTCTCACAGGGGCAGGCCCAGGGCGTCGTACTCCTGCGGGCGCTCCAGAAGGCCGGGCTCGCGTACGACGAGGTCGAGCTCGTCCCGCTGACCAGCAACCAGTTCTTCACCGCCCTTCAGTCGGGCCAGGTGGACGTCGCGCCGCTCGCCATCAGTCAGGCGCCCGCGTATCTCCAGCAGTACGCCGCCAAGGGTGCCCGCAGCATCGACACGGACGTGGTCGACCTGCTCAACCTGCTGTGGGCGCCGGTCTCCGTGCTGAACGACTCCGCGAAGGCAGCCGCGATCGCCGCGTACATCCCGTACTGGGCCAAGGGTCTGGTGTGGACGTACGAGAACCCCGACACCTGGAACGAGGAGTTCTACGTCAAGACGCAGAACCTGACTCTCCCCCAGGCGCAGGCGATCACCAGGCTCGCCAACAAGCCGCTGTTCCAGCCGAGTTGGGCCGAGGCGATCAGGTGGGAGCAGGAGACCGCCGATCTGCTCGCGGAGGGCGGCTTCGTGAAGAAGTTCGACGTGAGCTCGCTCTTCGACCACCGCTTCGAGGGCATCGCGGCGAAGTCCGTGGCTGCGGAGTACCGGCGGTGACCGCGGTGACCGCGAACGCCGCCACCGCCGCGGACGCCGGTGCCGGTGCCGTCCCCGAGACCACCGCGTCCGTCGAATCCGTCGCGGCCACCGAGGAGACCGGCTCCCAGGTCCGCAGGCGGCGCCGGCTCTCCCCCGGCAGGCGGCTGCCCGCCGCTCCGCTCGTCGGCCCGGCCCTCGTCCTCGCCCTGTGGGCCGCCGCCTCCGCCGCCGGACAACTCGACCCGGCCGCGATCCCGGCGCCCTGGACCGTGCTCAGGACGGGCGCCCATCTGTGGACCGACGGGACCCTGCCGAACGACATCCTGACCTCGCTGCGGCGGGCCGCATCCGGCTTCGCGATCGGGCTGGTCGGCGGTGTCCTCCTCGCCCTGGCCGCCGGGCTCAGCAGGGTCGGCGAGGCACTGATCGACGGGACGGTCCAGCTCAACCGGGCGATCCCGGCCCTGGGGCTGATCCCGCTGTTCATCCTCTGGCTGGGCATCGGCGAGACGTTCAAGGTCGCGATCATCGCCATCGTCGTCTACATCCCGATCTACCTCAACACGCATGCCGCGCTGTCCGGCATCGACAGCCGCTTCGTCGAACTCGCCGAGGTGCAGGGGCTGTCGAGGTTCCAGTTCGTCCGGCAGATCGTCGTGCCCGGCGCGCTGCCCGGATTCTTCGTGGGACTCCGGCTCGGCGTGACCGGCTCCTGGCTGGGGCTGGTCGTCCTGGAACAGATCAACGCCACCAGCGGACTCGGCTACATGATGTTCCAGGCCCAGAACTACGGCCAGAGCGACGTCATCCTCGTCGGCCTGGTCGTCTACGGAATCTTCGGCCTGGCGTCCGACAGCGCGGTCCGTCTCATCGAACGGAGGGTGCTGTCATGGCGACGCACACTGAGCAACTGACCCGGTCCGCCGTCCGGCTCCGGGGCCTGACACGGTCGTTCGGCGGGCGCAAGGTCCTCGACGGCATCGACCTCGACATCCCGGCCGGGCAGTTCACGGCCCTGCTCGGACACAGCGGCTCCGGCAAGAGCACCTTGCTGCGGGCGGTCGCGGGCCTCGATCACGAGGTCGAGGGAAGTGGCCGACTCACCGCGCCCGAGCGGGTGTCGGTGGTCTTCCAGGACTCGCGGCTGCTGCCGTGGCGGCGGGTGCTGGACAACGTACTGCTGGGGACGGACGGCAAGGAGGCTGCCGCCAAGGGCCGGGAGGCTCTCGCGGAGGTGGGCCTGAAGGGGCGGGAACGTGCCTGGCCCAGCGAGCTGTCCGGCGGGGAGGCACAACGGGCGGCGCTGGCGCGGTCGTTGGTGCGTGAGCCCGAACTGCTGCTGGCCGACGAGCCGTTCGGGGCGCTGGACGCGCTGACGCGCATCAAGATGCACGCGCTGCTTCGGGAGTTGTGGCGGAGGCATCAGCCGTCGGTGCTGCTGGTCACGCATGACGTGGATGAGGCGATCGTGCTGGCGGATCGGGTGCTGGTGCTGGAAGAGGGGCGGATCCGGGTCGACCTGGTCGTCGATCACGAACGGCCGCGGGAAGAGTACCGAGAGGTGTTGCTGGGTGCCCTGGGGGTGACGTCGGACGTCCGGTGAGCGTCCTTGTCCCGCCCCGCCGCCCCTACCCCGTCCCGTCCTTGGGGGCTGCGCCCCCAGACCCCCGCTGTCGGCCTGAACGGCCTCGTCCTCAAACGCCGGACGGGCTGGGGGTGCCCGAGCCAGCGCCTGTCCAGAGCAAAGGAACACGACACCCATGACCCGCCAGCTCCACCTCAACGCCTTCCTCATGACCACCGGACACCACGAGGCATCGTGGCGGCTCCCGGAGAGTGACCCGTACGCCCATGTCGAGCTGGACCACTATGTGCGGCTGGCCCGGATCGCGGAGCGAGGCACCTTCGACTCGCTGTTCCTGGCCGACAGCCCTCAGTTGTGGGGCAGTGTCGCGCAGCGTCCCGCGGGTGCCCTGGAGCCGCTCACCCTGCTGACGGCCCTCGCTACGGCGACCACGCACATCGGTCTGATCGCCACCGCGTCCACCTCCTACAACTCCCCCTACAACCTGGCCCGCAGGTTCGCCTCGCTCGACATCATCAGCGGGGGCCGGGCGGGCTGGAACATCGTCACCACGGCCGGTGCCGAGGCCGCCCGCAACTTCGGTCTCGACGCGGAGCCCGCCCACGCCCAGCGGTACGCCCGGGCCGGCGAGTTCCTCGACGTGGCACTCAAGCTCTGGGACAGCTGGGAGGACGACGCGATCGTCGCCGACAAGGCGGCCGGCGTCTGGGGCGACGACGCGAAGGTCCATCCGCCCCGGCACCAGGGGACGTACTTCAGCGTCGAGGGCGCCCTCAACGTGCCGCGTTCGCCCCAGGGTTACCCGGTACTGGTGCAGGCGGGGTCGAGCGAGGACGGCAAGGCGTTCGCGGCCCGGTACGCGGAAGCCGTGTTCACCGCCCAGCAGACCATCGAGGACGCGCAGGCCTTCTACGCCGACCTCAAGTCCCGTACGGCGGCGGGCGGTCGCGACCCCGACCACATCAAGGTGCTGCCCGGCATCGTCCCGGTGCTCGGCTCCACGGAGGCCGAGGCGCTGGCGAACGAGCAGGTCCTGGAGGACCACATCGTGTACGCGCACGGCGTGGGCAACCTGGAGAACCTGCTGAAACTCCCCGCCGGGACACTGGAGCTGGACGCCCGGCTGCCGACCGATCTGCCGCCCGAGAGCGCGATCGAGGGCGCCAAGAGCCGCTACACGCTCGTCGTCGAGCTGGCCCGGCGCGAGCGTCTGACCGTCCGGCAGCTCATCGGGCGGCTCGGCGGCGGGCGCGGGCACCTCACCTTCGCCGGCACGCCCGAGCAGGTCGCCGACGAGATCGGGACCTGGTTCACCCGGGGTGCCGCCGACGGCTTCAACATCATGCCCGCGGTCCTGCCGTCCGGTCTCGAAGCCTTCGTCGACCACGTCGTCCCGATCCTCCGCGCCCGCGGTCTGCTCCGCGAGGAGTACGGGCCGCGCCAGACCCTGCGCGAGAGATACGGCCTCCCGCGCCCCGCGAACCAGTACGTCAGCAGCACACCGACCCCCGCCCTCGTCTGACGAACCCTGAGAGGAACCCGCACATGTCCGGCATCGAAATCCAGAAGGTCACCGCGAACATCGGCGCCCGCGTATCCGGCGTGGACATCTCCAAGCCCCTCGACGAGGAGCAGGTCGCCGCCCTCCGCGAAGCCCTCAACGTCCACAAGGCCCTGGTCTTCGACGACGTGAACCTCGACGACGAGGGCCAGCAGGCCTTCGTCCGCCACTTCGGCGAACTGACCACCGCCCACCCGACCGTGCCGTCCGTCGACGGCGCCGCGAACGTCCTGCCCGTCGACAGCGAGCGGGGCCGCGCCGCCAACCACTGGCACACGGACGTCACCTTCGTCCTCAACCCGCCGCAGGCCAGCACCCTGCGCAGCATCACGGTCCCGCCCTACGGCGGCGAGACGCTGATCGCCAGCTCGGCCGCCGCCTACCGTGATCTGCCGGAGCCCCTGCGGCAGTTGGCCGACAACCTGTGGGCCGAGCACACCAACGACTACGACTACGCGGTGCCGGACGAGGCACTGAACGAGGAACAGGCCGCCCAGCGCGCCCAGTTCACGTCCATCACGTTCCGCACGGCCCACCCGGTCGTCCGTGTCCACCCGCTGACCGGCGAACGCGGGCTGTTCATCGGCGGGTTCGCGCAGCGGATCGTCGGCCTGTCCGTCACCGAGTCCCGCAAGATCCTGGACCTGCTCCAGGCGTACGTCACCCGCCCGGAGAACATCCTGCGCCACCGCTGGTCACCGAACCAGCTCGTCCTCTTCGACAACCGCATCACCCAGCACTACGCCGTGGACAACTACCACGGCCTGCCGCGCCGCCTGCACCGGGTGACCGTCGCCGGTGACATCCCGGTCGGCATCGAGGGCAAGGAGAGCTACTCGATCGCCGGGGACGCCTCGCACTACACGTCCGTCGCCGAGTAGACCGCACCCTCTCCCCCGTCCCCCTCCCCCCTCTCCCCCGGTCGGAAAAGGCCCTCGTGTGACGCACACGAGGGTCTTTTTGTTGCTACCGTGCAGTTGCAAGAAATGTGCAATAAGAGGTCGAGGGGACCCCGCATGCCCGTCTACACGCTCCCTGAGCTGCCGTACGACTACTCCGCGCTCGCGCCCGTGATCAGCCCCGAGATCATCGAGCTGCACCACGACAAG
Organism: Streptomyces sp. NBC_01451; assembly: GCF_036227485.1. Taxonomy (NCBI): domain Bacteria; kingdom Bacillati; phylum Actinomycetota; class Actinomycetes; order Kitasatosporales; family Streptomycetaceae; genus Streptomyces; species Streptomyces sp. NBC_01451. Next base: position 6,464,995 of record NZ_CP109479.1, on the reverse strand, counting down.
CACCACGCGGCGTACGTGAAGGGCGCCAACGACACGCTGGAGCAGCTCGCGGAGGCGCGCGACAAGGAGTCGTGGGGGTCGGTCAACGGCCTGGAGAAGAGCCTCGCCTTTCATCTCTCCGGCCACATCCTGCACAGCATCTACTGGCACAACATGACGGGCGAGGGCGGCGGTGAGCCGCTGGCCGCCGACGGCGTCGGTGAGCTGGCGGACGCGATCGCCGAGTCCTTCGGTTCGTTCGCGGGCTTCAAGGCGCAGCTGACCAAGGCGGCGGCCACGACCCAGGGTTCGGGCTGGGGCGTCCTCGCGTACGAGCCGCTCAGCGGACGGCTGATCGTCGAGCAGGTCTACGACCACCAGGGCAACGCCGGCCAGGGCTCCACCCCGATCCTGGTCTTCGACGCCTGGGAGCACGCCTTCTATCTCCAGTACCGGAACCAGAAGGTCGACTTCATCGACGCGATGTGGGCCGTCGTCAACTGGCAGGACGTGGCGAAGCGCTACGAGGCCGCCAAGTCCCGTACGGATGTACTGCTGTTGGCGCCCTGAGTGCCCTGAGTGCCCTGAGTGCCCTGGGCAGTCTTCGCCGACCGTGCCGGCTGCCGTGAAGCGTCCTGCCTCGTGATCGTCTTCTCACCGATGCGACGGCAGGCGGAGTGACGGGCGGCCCCCGCGAGGACATGACTCGCGGGGGCCGCCCCACGTCATGCCACGTGGTCCACGACGGTGAGGTGGTACGTCGTGTCGACCCAGAATCCGTTGTGCGCGCTGCCCTTGATCTCCAGCGCGTACTGGCCGGGGACCAGCGGGGCGATGCCGCCCCAGATGCCCCAGGCGAGGTGCCGCAGCAGCCCGACCCGGAACACGGGGGAAACGAACTCCCGCAGGGGCAGCGGACCGCCGTTGAGGAAGGCGGAGGCCTCCTTGACCGGCAGGGTGAGCGGTTCCTTCGAGTACATGAGGCTGTGGTGGATGTTGATCACCGGGAAGAACAGGGGTTGTCCGGCCGGCACCTCGCAGCGCCGGGTGACGCGACCGCCGTAGGTTCCGGCAAGGAACCAGAGGTCGGCGGGCTGCTTCCAGCCGGCGTGCTCACCTGTGGTGTCCTTCACCGGACTGCGGGCGTCGGGAGCCGAGAGCGCCCACTTCCACCAGCGTGCCGCCAGCTGCCCGCCCTCCGTCTCGCCGATCTGCCAGGAACCGTCGCCCACCGCGCCGCCACTCATCCCGCCCCGCCCCTCCCCCACATGCCCTGACCAGGGCACTCGGCAATGAGCGGACTTTACCGACCGGAGACTCACGCTTTACCCGCGGGGCCGGACAGCACGCAGGCCCCCGCGAACGAGGAACTCGCGGAGGCCTGTGTGCTGATGGTCGGGGCGGAGCCGGGGGAAGGAGGCTCAGAGGTTGCTGAAGTCCGGGCCGGCCGTCCGGGAGCGCTTGATCTCGTAGAAGCCGGGGACCGAGGCGACCAGAAGGGTGCCGTCCCACAGCTTGGCGGCCTCCTCGCCCTTCGGGGCCGGGGTGACGACCGGGCCGAAGAAGGCGATCTGCTCGCCGTCGGCGCCGGGGACCGCGATCACGGGGGTGCCGACGTCCTGGCCGACCTTGGTGATGCCCTCCTTGTGGGAGGCGCGCAGCTCGGCGTCGAACTCGAAGTCCTTCTGCTCGGCGTAGTCGATCAGGTCGGCGGGCAGGCCGACGTCGGCCAGGGCGCCGGCGATCGCGTCGAGGGTCGGGCCCTCGCCGTTGTTGTGGATGCGCGTGCCCAGGGCCGTGTAGAAGGGGCCGAGGACGTCGGCGCCGTGCTTCTGCCAGACCGCCGTCACGACCTTCACCGGCTGCCAGGCTTTCACCGCGAGCATCTCGCGGTACTCCTCGGGCAGCTCGTCCAGTTTGTCCTCGTTGAGCACCGCCAGGCTCATGATGTGCCAGCGGACCTCTATGTCACGGACCTTCTCGACCTCCAGGACCCACCGGGAAGTCATCCAGGCCCAGGGACAGAGCGGGTCGAACCAGAAGTCGACGGGGGTCTTGGTCGAGCTCGTCTCGGACATGGGTCTCCTAGAGAAAGATGTGCTTTCAACAGGGAACGTATCCCCGCCGCCGTTGCATTCCCGGGTGCCCGGGGTCGGTCGTGCGTGGCAGGATCGGTGCTGGTCGGCCGTACTGATGCCAGCTGATGACAATCGAGGGAGTGTTCCGTGCCCGGTGAGAATCTGTCCCGCGACGAGGCCCGGGAGCGGGCGGCCCTGCTGTCCGTCGACGGGTACGAGGTGTTCCTCGACGTGCGGTCCGCCCTGGGAGACCCGGTCGGCGGGAGCGATGCGGGCGGGGCTCGGACCTTCCGGTCCGTGACCACTGTCCGGTTCCGGTGTGCCGAGCCCGGTGCCGCCAGTTTCGCGGATCTGATCGCGCCGAGTGTGACCGCCGTCTCCCTCAACGGCCGGGATCTCGATCCGGGGGCCGTCTTCGACGGCACGCGCATCCTGCTGGAGGATCTCGCCGCGGACAACGAGCTGGTCGTCGACGCCCAGTGCGCCTACTCCCGGACCGGCGAGGGCCTGCACCGCTTCGTCGACCCCGAGGACGGCGAGGTGTACCTGTACACGCAGTACGAGCCCGCCGACTCCCGCCGCGTCTTCGCCAACTTCGAGCAGCCCGACCTGAAGGCTCCCTTCCGGTTCGAGGTGCGGGCGCCGGAGGAGTGGGTCGCGTGGAGCAACGGGGCCGGGGAACTCGTCGACGGTGTGTGGCGGTTCGCCGAGACCAAGCCGATCTCCACCTACATCACGACCATCCTCGCGGGGCCGTACCACTACGTCACCGACTCGTACTCCCGGACGTTCGCCGACGGCACGACCCTCGACATCCCGCTCGGCGCCATGTGCCGCAAGGGTCTCGCCCCCTACTTCGACTCCGACGACGTCTTCCTCGTCACCAAGCAGGGGCTGGACTTCTTCCACGACCACTTCGACTACCCGTACCCCTTCGGGAAGTACGACCAGGCCTTCGTGCCCGAGTACAACCTCGGCGCGATGGAGAACCCGGGGCTCGTCACCTTCCGCGAGGAGTTCATCTTCCGGGGCAAGGTGACGCAGGCCGCGTACGAGCGGCGGGCGAACGTCGTCCTGCACGAGATGGCCCACATGTGGTTCGGCGACCTCGTCACCATGGAGTGGTGGGACGACCTGTGGCTCAAGGAGTCCTTCGCCGACTTCATGGGCTCCTTCTCGCTCGTCGAGGCGACCCGCTTCACCAGCGGCTGGGTCACCTTCGCCAACAACCGCAAGGCCTGGGCCTACCGCGCCGACCAGCTTCCCTCCACGCACCCCGTCACGGCCGACATCCGCGACCTGGAGGACGCCAAGCTCAACTTCGACGGCATCACCTACGCCAAGGGCGCCTCCGTACTCAAGCAGCTCGTCGCCTACGTGGGGCCGGACGCGTTCCTCGAAGGCGCGCGGCGGTACTTCAAGCGGCACGCGTACGGCAACACGCGCCTCGGCGATCTGCTGTCCGTGCTGGAGGAGACCAGCGGGCGGGACATGGCCTCCTGGTCGCGGGCCTGGCTGCAGACCGCCGGGGTCAACTCCCTCACCCCCGCGGTGCTGTTGAGCGCGGACGGACTGATCACCGAGCTGGCCGTGATCCAGGAGGCCGCCGAGTCGCACCCCGAGCTGCGGCCCCACCGGGTGGCCGTCGGCCTCTACCGGCGTTCGGTGGACGGGGCGTTGGAGCGGTACGCGCGTGCCGAGGTCGACGTCGACGGGCCGCGCACCGTGGTCGGCGAGCTGGTCGGAAGCGAGGCCCCCGACCTCGTTCTCGTCAACGACGACGACCTGACGTACTGCAAGATCCGGTTCGACGAAGGCTCGTTGGCGACGCTGCGGGCGCACCTCGGTGACATCACCGACCCGCTCGCCCGCGCCCTGTGCTGGTCCGCGCTGTGGAACCTGACGCGGGACGCGCTGATGCCGGCCCGGGACTTCGTCGACCTGGTACTGCGGTTCGCGGGGCGCGAGTCGGACATCGGTGTGCTCCAGATGCTGCACGCCTGGGCCAACTCGGCGCTCACCCACTACACGGCCCCCGACTGGCGGGCGACCGGCGAACGCCTCCTCGCCGAGGGCGCGTTGACGGAACTGCGGCTCGCCGAACCCGGCAGCCAGCACCAGCTGACGTGGGCCCGCTTCCTCGCGGCCGTGGCGTCGAGCGAGGCCGATCTCCAGCTGCTCCAGGGGCTGTTGGAGGGCACGGCGAAGATCGACGGCCTCGACGTCGACCAGGAGCTGCGGTGGGCGTTCCTGGAACCGCTCACCTCGCACGGTGTCGCCGACGAGAAGACGCTCGCCGCCGAACTCGCCCGCGACGACACTGCGTCCGGCAAGCGCCACCAGGTCCGCTGCCTCGCCGCCCGCCCCTCGGCCGCCGTCAAGGCGCAGGCGTGGGCCCAGGTCGTCGAGTCGGACGCGCTGTCCAACGCCCTTGTCGAGGCCACCATCTCGGGCTTCGTACAGGGCTCGCAGCGGGACCTTCTCGCGCCGTACGCGGAGAAGTACTTCGCGGTGATCGAGCGGACGTGGGCCGACCGCTCGATCCAGATCGGGATGGACGTCGTATCCGGCCTGTTCCCGTCCCTCCAGGACTCACCGGAGACCCTGGCTGCGACGGACGTCTGGCTGGCCGGCCACGCGGACGCGGCGCCGGCCCTGCGACGCCTGGTCCTGGAGGCCCGGGACGACCTGGCCCGGGCCCTGCGGGCACAGACGTGCGACGGGGCGGCGGCGCGGTAGGGGTGCGTTGTCGGGTGCGGGTCCGGTGGGGGCTTCTCGCGCAGTTCCCCGCGCCCCAAAGACAAAGACCCGGCTCTGCGCCCCTGAAAAGCATGGGACGCAGCCCCTGCTTTTCAGGGGCGCGGGGAACTGCGCGACCAGCCCCCACCGGACCCGCACCCACTGCCCCATCACCCCCGCCGACCCACCGTTACCGAACCCGGTCACTCACCCCCGTAACCCCCGGAGGGACCAGCGCCCTTCGGCACTCGAACGCTTGCACTTTAGGGCGAGCTTGTCCTGAATTGTCGACGGGCGTGTAACAGCGGTTAGGGGACGGATCAGACACGGGAAAGCCGGAGTCATGACCCACAACACCCCGCTCTCCCCGAGCACCCGCCCCCTCCGCCACCTGTCGCACGTACAGCGCCGGGTACTGACCGCCGCGCAGTTGCGGGCGAACGGTGTCACGCCCGCCGAGGCGAACGAGCAGTGCCGGCCCGGTGGACCCTGGCAGCAGATCCTGCCGGGTGTGTTCCTGCTGCACCCGGGCCCGCCCACCAGCGAGGAGCGGCTGCACGCGGTACTTCAGTACGCGGCGAAGGAGCGGACGGCGACGGGGATTCCGGCCCAGCCCGACTCCGAGGAGCCGTACCGGGAGCGCGGCCGTCCGGTCTACGCCGAGGCGATGATCACCGGCCTCGCCGCGCTCGCCCTGCACGGTTTCTCGTCCGCGCCGCCGCTGCTGTCCCTCGACACCTTCGATGTCCTGGTCCCCCGGCTGCGCCGGCTGCGCTCCACGGGCTGCGTCCGCATCGTGCGCTCCTCGTCGCTGCCCACGCCCGAGCTGATCGACGGACTGCCGGTCGCGCCGGTCGCGCGTGCCCTCGCCGACGCGGTGGCCGCGCTCACGGACGCGGGCGCCGTACGTCGGCTGCTGACCGACGCGGTGCGCGGCGGTCACTGTGAACCGGCCTCGGTGGTAAGGGAGTTGAACCAGGGCAGGCTGCTGAGCCGCCCGCATGTCGTGGACGCCGTCGACTCCCTGCTCGCCGAGGGACGGGCCATCGCCGAGGACCGGCTGTACCGGATGGTGCGCGAGTACGGTCTCCCGGACCCGGTCTGGAACGTCGATCTGCGTCTGCCCGGCGGCCCGCACCTCGGCGGCCTCGACGCCTACTGGCCCGACCAGGCGGTGGCGGTGGAGCTGGACACGCGCACCCCGCTCCCGGGTCACCGGCAGGAGGACGACGCGCTCTGGTCGGAGTACGCCCGCAAGCGCGAGCATCTTGAGCGGCTGGGCATCACGGTCGTCCACATCACGCCGCGCAAGCTGCGCGAGGCGATCGAGCAGCAGGCAACTGTCGTACGCACGGCTCTGATGGCGTCGGGGGACCGCGAGCCGGCGGCGTATGTCGTGGTTCTGCCCAGGTAGTGACGGACCGGGCGGTACCAGGAGGGGAGAGGAGGGGCCCCCGGGAAACCGGGGGCCCCTCCTCATGTCCTGTGTCGTCTTCCTTGCGCGTCCCTACTTGGTCCCGCAGTACTCCGCCTCGACGACCCTCACCGGGTCGCCGCTCCAGTCGCCGTTGAAGTTGAAGGCGAGGGAGTGCCGGCCGTCGGCCGTGGTGACCGCCACCGAGCTGGAACCGTGGATGCCACCGCTGTGGCCCCAGACGGTGACCCCGCAGCTCAGCTTGTTCTCGATCAGCCCGAGCCCGTAGCGCCCGTCCACCGCCTCGGCGGCGACGGTCGTCCTCATCTCGGCGAGCTGCTCGGCGGGCAGGACCCTGCCGCGCAGCAGTGCCGAGTAGAAGCGGTTCAGGTCACCGGCGTTGGAGACGATCTCGCCTGCGGAGTTCGCCACCGAGGGGTTCAGCTCGGTGACGTCGTAGATCCTGCCGGTGGTGTTCTCGGCGAGCTGCGAGTAGGCGCGGCTGCTGGGCCGGGGAACGGTGGGGTCCGTGCCGGGCATGTACGTCCCGTGCAGCCCGAGCGGCTCGATGACGCGCCGCCGGACCTCGTCGCCGTACGAGTCGCCGGTCACCTTCTCGATGACCATGCCGGCGAGCGTGTAGTTGGTGTTGGAGTATCCCCAGGCGGTGCCCGGCGCGAACTCGGGCCGGTGGCCCATGGCGATCCCGACGATCTCGTCCGGCGTCCAGGTGCGGTACCGGTTCTTGAAGAAGCCCTCCGGGAGGAAGACCTCGCTCTGGAGGCGCTCGTCGTCGGTGTAGCTGAAGATGCCGCTGGTGTGGTTGAGGAGCTGGCGGAGGGTGATGCTCCGTCCGTCGTGGCCGTTGCCGCGGACGACTCCGGGCAGCCACTTGTCGACGGTGTCGTCGAGCGACACCCGCCCCTCGGCCTCCAGTTGGAGCAGGACGGTAGCGATGAAGGTCTTCGTGATGCTGCCGGCCCGGAAGTTGTCGTCGGCGCTGCGCGGCTGCTTGGTCTTGCGGTTGCCGACTCCTGCGGTCGCCTTCCAGACGCCGTGCCGGTCCTTGGCCTGAAGGGCCACGCCGGGTACGCCGTCCCTGACGGCGGCGTTCATGGCGTCGCGGGTGGCCGCGTGACCGCCACCCCGTTCGGCCGGTGCCGCCACGGCGGGCGCCGCGAACGCGCCCGCCGCTACGGCGATCGCCGCGGCCGTCCCCAGCAGCCTCCTGCCGACCGGCCCTGTGTTGACTGACATGCCGTTCCCCCTTGTTCCGGTCCTGAACCGGTTGTACATGACCGTCGGCGCGTCCTCGCCGAACGGCGGTCGGGAGAAGTGACACGTCGCGTGGGCCGGAGGTTGACAGGGGCGGGATGGTTGGGCGTTTCTCAGCCTTCCCCCGCCAGGGACCGGACGGCACTGTCGATCTCCAGCTCGATCAACCGCTGTGTCTCCTGGGAATGACTGTCGAACATGCCGGTGAGTTCGAGGCTCACGATCCCGTGGACCCGCGACCAGATCAGCAGGGCGGCGCGGGCGACGCCGGGTGTGATGTCCGGCCGCCCCTGCGAGCGGGCCCACTGCCGCAGTTGCCCGTCCAGGGTCCGGTCGCCGGAACCACCTGCCCACCGGCAGGCACGCGAGCTTCTACGACGTCCGGGCGGGTGCCGGAAAGCCCGGCTCGGCCAGGCGTGAGGCGTTCCGGACCCGGATGCGCACTGACCTCACCCACGTCTTCCGCCTGCCGCGCGACGGCGTCCTCACCGCGAGGATCGCCGCCCGCTTCCCGCTGAGCGAGGCCGCCGCGGCCATGGAACCGGCGGAGTCCTCCGGCCGCACCAGCCTGGGCAAGATCATCCTCATCCCCTGAACCCGCACTCCGAACTCTGAACCCGCACCCCGAACCCGGAACCGACCTCGGCGGATGCCTTCAGCGCGTGCCGTCAGCCCTTCTTCAGCACCAGCTCCACGTTCCGGTCCCCCGCGTCCCCCGACAGATCCATCCGCGCTCCCGGCGCGTTGAACGACAACTCCCGGTACAGCGCCGCCAGGCCCGTCTGCGACAGGTCCGCGTAGTCCGTCCGGTGGGGCGCCGCCGACTCCACCATCGTCGTGAACAGCGAGACCGTGCCGTCCTTGTTGTCCACCAGCTCGATGACACGGGCCAGTTGGGGGAAGTCGATGTGCGACGCCGTGGAGATCTCCCAGAACGAGCGGTCGTCCGGGGCCGCGTGCGCCTTGATGACGTTGCGGTGGATGTGGCCGTTCACCCAGGCCAGGACGTTGCGGTGGCTGGCGAGAAGGGCCACGACGTCCGCGCCGCCGTAGCGCTGCTCGTCCGGGCGGGCCGGGTCGCGGTGGGCGTTGGTCATCGACTCGCTGGTGTGGTGACTGAAGACGACGGCGTACGAGCCCGCCTTCGCGTGCTCCTCCAACGTCCGGTGCAGCCAGCGCAGTTGGGCCGCGCCGATCGAACCCTGGTAGTGGCCGCCCGGGTCGGTGGTGTCGATGCTGATGCCGACGACGTCGTCCGAGATGCGGAAGGTGTAGTACTGGGTCCCCGCGTCCAGGTTCGCCGACGAGTAGCCGTGGCCCACCGGACCCACTCCCGCGTACGCCGGGTCCAGGTGCGCCTTCAGATAGTCGGCCCGGGTGAACGGGGCCCGGCTCTCGTCCGGGGTCACCGAGCGCAGGTCGCGCGCGTGGGCCTGGATCAGCTCGCGGAACCGGATGCCCTTCGGGTCGTCGGAGCTTCTGATCTGGTCCTGGAGCGCCTTGCTGCGCGCCGTCGGCAGATCCATCAGCTTCTTGCCGCCGACCGCGAAGTCGGTGAGGAAGGGGTCGCTGTGGGAGGCGTAGCAGCCGAGCGGGAGGGAGTCGTGGTTGCCGACCGTCGAGTACCAGGGCAGGTTGAGGCCGGGGCTGCGCACCTCCCGGATCGCCGCCGCGAGGAAGCCCTCGATGTGCGGGAAGCCGTGCTGCTTGTCGGCGTCGCGGGTGGCGGAGTCCGGCTGCCAGTAGAGCGGGAGGCCGCTGTTCTGGACGCCCTCGTAGTGGCGCGGGTCCCCGGTGTTCGGCGTCACGCGTCCGCCGCTCATCACCTTCATGAACCACTCCAGCTCGGAGTGCGCGTTGTTGTCCGTGTTGTCGCCGGTGGTCATCACGAAGTGCAGCGGGGAGCCGGTGACGGGTGCTCCGCGCAGGGCGTTGATCCGCTCGACCAGCGAGGTCGCGCCCTGCACCGACAGCGCCTCGTGCGGGCGCCAGGCGTGCCGGTCGGCGGAGCGCATGTACTCCAGGCGCAGCGGGTGCTGTACGTCGGTCAGGTGCAGGTCCGTGAACTGGACGAAGGCCGCCATGGTGGTCCGGCGGGCGGCACGGCCGGAGCGGGGTTCGGCGAGTTCGCTCCGTACGACCCGCTGCCAGGCCGGGCCGTCGCCGAGGCGCCGGTAGCCGCCCGCGCCGAGGGGTGCGGAGACGGTGTCGAGCGTGGTGCCCCGGACGGACGGGGCGAGCGCGGCCGGCCCCGCCTGCCGGGACACGGCCACCGGGCCCCCGGCTGCTGCGGCTTCGGCCACTGTGGCGGCCTGGCTGTCACTGGGCCGCAGCGCGTAGCCGAGGCCCGCCGAGACGGACACCGCCCCGGCCGCGGCGAGTACCGTACGTCGATTGACCGCCGGGGTGGGGCCGGCGGCGACAGAGCGTGTGCGCGACATGGCGCGGTCTCCCCGAGTGCGAACGCGTCGGAAGTGGTCACGGGCGGTCGCAGTCGCGAACGTCCCGCTCACTCTGGATGCTTGGCACCGGGGATGACCTGTGCGTGAACGAGGCAGCAACGCGCGACGCCGATCTCCGTACGTGGATCTTGGGCCACCTCGCCCGTTCACGACCGCACGGCGAACGGCCCGGAGTCGGTCACTCCGCGTTCATCTTCCGGGGTACGAAGGCTGTTCACCGGGGGGTCGGTGAGCTCGACGGCCGTCCTGTCGCCGACGCCGTCTCGGCCGGCACGATCGCGATGAAGCTCGCCCTCACGGCCATGTACGTCCGCAGCGCCCGCTTCTCCACGGCGGACTGGTACCAGGTGGAGATCTGGTACGACTTCCCGCCGGCGTTGAAACCGAGGAGCAGGGCGTGCCATGGCTCACCTCCGAGCGTGAAGGTGTACTCCCAGACGATCGACGGATACCCCCGGAACATCGCCTCCTCCAGAAGGATCCGCTTGTAGTGCTCGCCCTGCCGGGCGTTGGCCTCCGACTCTTTCCATGTCTCCATCAGGTCGCCACGGGCCGGGGCCGATTTGGCCATCACCTCCTGTTTGCCGTCCGGGGAGGTGTAGTGCACTTCGGTGCCCGTCTTCACATCCCGCCGCCAGCCCTTGGGCGGGACCCACGCGTACTCTCCGTCCTCCACGACCGCGTCTCTGTTCACCGTGGGCGACGGCGACGCCTCGATGACGATCGGAGTGTTCTCGGTCCTGTGCCCCGCCAGCACGACCGAGACGCCGAAGCCCGTACCGAGGACGACTGCGGCGGCAAGGCCCATCCGTACCATCGGCCGCCGACTGAACACGCTTGGCGGTTCGGCGCCCGCGACGTCGACCGTCCGGTCGAGCGTGTAGTACACCGTTGGCCCCGGTGTGTACCGGTCCGCGGCGCCCGCTCGCTCCTGGCCCGCCCCGGTCCGTGCCGGCGCCTCTTCCGGTTCCGTCAGTTCGAAGTCGAGCAAGGAGGCGAGGTACCTGCGCCACAGCGCCACGTCCTTGCGCCGGCCCCTGTCGGTGAGGGGCGCCGGCTCTCCGGTGCCCGCGTCCGTCAGCGACGCCCAGTAGCGCTGGGCGAGCCTGCTCACGACTCGATCACCTCCGCCCCGCCGGACACCCCGTCCGGTACGGCGGCCGGATCCCCGCCGCCGGGACCGGACGGCCCGGGGCCGCCGCCACCGATCACCGCCTGGAGGCTCCGCCCACTGCCAAGCTGCCGCAGCAGTGCCGGGGCCGACGCCCCCACGGCGACCGCCGCCAGTCCTCCCGTCAGCTGCGGGGCGAAGATCCAGCCGGCGCCCGCGCCGAGCGACAGCCGGGTCAGGGCGGCCAAGGCGTCGGAGGGAACGTCGACATACTTGTCGAGCCCGGGGAGTTCGCCCCTGGCCTTGTTCCTCGACAGGGCGCGGTGCCGCGCCGCCTGCCACGTCGCGATCCGTCCGTAGAGGACAACGACCTCGACGACGAGGCCACCCAGCGCGCCGTACGTGATGGATGTCGTCCAGTCCATGGCCGTCCCCCTCGGCGATGGCAGTGCTCGCAGTTGACTTCGCTCTGCACTTCAGCATCCCAGAAGGGGACGTGATCCGGCAGACGGACGACGCGGGGACGACAGACCCCGGCACCGGACCTCAGTACGGTCAGCGCCCGGCGCTCACCGCCTACCCCTCACCGGCGGCCTTCGCCGCCCGCCCCGTGGCCGGACGTTCCAGCCACAGTTCAAGGCCGACGTCCACCATCCGCACCTTCCGCAGCCCGGAGACCGCGCCCAGGTCGTGCCAGGCGGCCAGGTCCGTGGAGCCGTTCGTCTCCGGGCGCAGTTCGCCGCCGGTGACCAGGCCCTCGTAGACCAGCCGCAGTCCCTGGTGGTCCACCGGGCGCCGCCGTCGGCGGTTCGGGAAGGTGTGGCGGACGGAGTCGATGCCCAGGAGGCCCGTCACGTCGATGCGGTAGCCGGTCTCCTCCATGAGCTCGCGGCGGACCGTGTCGTACGGGTCCTCGCCGTGCTCCATGCCGCCACCCGGCAGCACCCATTCGTGGCCGCCCCCGTCGGCGGGGCTGCGGGCGAGCAGGATCTGTCCGTCACGGACGACGACGGCGTACGCGGCGACCCGCAGCGTCTTGCGCATACGGGGACGTTAGCGCGCGGGGCGGGAATGTTCAGGTGGATTGTCCGCGGACGACGCCTGGTGCGATGCGGGACGCCGAGTATGAAACACCGTGATTCGGACTTCATCCAGCCAAAGCGCATCGCGGGTTTTCCCCACTCGTTTATATACTTTCGGTCAACCATCCCCAAACATCCGCCCTTTAGGTAAAGCTATGTGATCGTCCGGCGGTCGTATTCCGGACGCTATTGGCCAAGGTCGATCAACTCGGCCGCTCAAAGCACGCTCCTTTACCTACAAGGGATGCCGATGACCCTCACCCCTCAGCGCGAACCGATCTCGGGCGCGAGACGTGTGGCGCGCATAGCCGTCGCCGCCGGACTGGTGGCCGCGCTCTCCGCGGCAGGGCCCATACCCATGGCCTTCTCCGCGGACTCGGCGACGGACGCGGCCCCGGCCGACGGCGCCGTCAAGTCGGCACACGACAAGCTCGGTTCCGACGACGCCGAACTTCTCTCCGAGGCCAAGGCCGACGGCGACAAGACCGTCACGATGATGATCGCCACCGCGCCGGGCCAGACCGAGCAGGTCGCCTCGCAGCTGGACGCGGTCCAGGGCGGCATCGTCGGCCGGACCTTCGACAAGGTCGGCTACGTCCGCGCCAGCGTCCCGACCGCGAAGGCCGACGCGGCCATCGCCGCCGCCGCCAAGCTCTCCTCCGTGCACGGGATCGACCTGCGACAGGACATCCCGCTGGACGACCCGACGCCGAGTGCCGACACCGCCTCCGCCCCCCAGGCGAGTGCCGCCAAGACCAAGACCTACGCGGCGCCCGACAAGAACACGCCCGCCGAGAACCCGTACAACCCGTCCTTCGAGACGGGCGCCGTCGACTTCGTGAAGAAGAACCCGAAGGCGGACGGCCGCGGCATCACCATCGGCATCCTCGACTCCGGTATCGACCTGGCGCACCCCGCGCTGCAGAAGACCACCACCGGCGAGCGCAAGATCGTCGACTGGGTGACGGCCACCGACCCGGTCTCCGACGGCGACGGCAGCTGGCTGCGGCAGACGAGGGCGGTCGCCGGTCCGGCCTTCGCCATCACCACAACCAGCCAGGGCACCGAGAACTTCACGGCGCCGGTCGGCGACTACAAGTTCAGCTACTTCTCCGAGGCCGTCACCGCCGGTGGCGACGAGGCCGGTGACGTCAACCGCGACGGCGACAAGACCGACGTCTGGGGCGTGCTGTACAACGCCGCCGCCGGCACGGTCACCGTCGACGTGAACGACAACCACGACTTCACCGACGACACGCCGATGAAGGCCTACAAGGACGGCTACCAGGTCGGCTACTTCGGCACGGACAACCCGGCGACCGAGGTCGCCGAGCGCATCCCGTTCGTCGTCGAGGTCCGCAAGGACGTCGTCTACAACGCGGCCGGCGCGAAGGCCGACTACGCGAACATCGGCATCATCTCGTCCGAGCACGGCACCCACGTCGCCGGTATCACCGCGGCGAACAGCCTGTTCGGCGGCAAGATGAACGGTGCCGCGCCCGGCGCGAAGCTCGTGTCGTCCCGCGCCTGCCTCTTCGCCGCGGGCTGCACCAACGTCGCGCTGACCGAGGGCATGATCGACCTCGTCGTCAACCGTGGCGTCGACATCGTCAACATGTCGATCGGCGGCCTCCCGGCCCTGAACGACGGCAACAACGCGCGCGCCGAGCTGTACACGCGTCTGATCGACACGTACGGCGTCCAGCTCGTGATCTCGGCCGGCAACTCCGGCCCCGGTGCCAACACGATCGGTGACCCCGGTCTGGCCGACAAGGTCATCTCGGTCGGCGCGTCCATCTCCAAGGAGACCTGGGCGTCCAACTACGGCTCGATCGTGTCGAAGAAGTACGCGATGATGCCGTTCTCCTCGCGCGGCCCGCGTGAGGACGGCGGCTTCACGCCGACGATCACCGCGCCCGGCGCCGCGATCAACACCACGCAGACCTGGCTGCCCGGCTCCCCGGTCGCCCAGGCGGGCTACACCCTCCCGGCCGGCTACTCGATGCTCCAGGGCACCTCGATGGCGTCCCCGCAGGCCGCCGGCGCCTCGGCGCTGCTGCTGTCGGCCGCCAAGGAGAAGGGCATCGCCCTCACCCCGGCCGACCTCCGCACGGCCCTGGTCTCGAACGCCGACCACATCAAGGACACCCAGGCGTACGAAGAGGGCGCGGGCCTCATCAACATCGTGGACGCGTGGAAGGCCATCAAGGCCGGCGCCACCGCCCACGACTACACGGTCAAGGCCCCGGTCGACACCGCGATCGACTTCGCGCTGAAGACCCCGGGCTTCGGCACCGGCCTGTACGACCGCGAGGGCGGCCTCAAGGCCGGCGTCAAGAAGTCGTACGAGATCACCGTGACGCGTACGTCCGGGCCCGCCAAGCCGGTCCGGCACGAGCTGCACTTCGAGAACAACGCCGGTGACACCTTCAAGATCGTCGGCTCCGACGAGGTCAAGCTGGAGCTGAACAAGCCGGTCACCGTCAAGGTCGCCGCGAAGTCGGCCACGGCCGGTATCAAGAGCGCGATCCTCGAGGTGGACGACCCGAAGACCGAGGGCATCGACAAGCAGATCCTCACCACGGTCGTGGTGTCGACGCCGGTCAAGTACACGTTCTCCGCGTCGAACTCGGTGCAGCGCAACAGCACCCAGTCCTACTTCCTGACCGTGCCCGAGGGCGCCAAGACCCTTGAGGTCGCGATCAGCGGACTGGCCGCCACCAGCCAGACCCGGTTCATCTCGATCCACCCGTACGGTGTCGCCGTCGAGGACACGGGCACTCCGTACTGCTACAGCAACTACCCGAACACCAACGGCTGCGCGCCCGACGTGCGTTCGTACCCGAACCCGCAGCCGGGTGTCTGGGAGGTCGAGGTCGAGTCGCGCCGTACGTCGCCGCTGCTCGACAACCCGTACAAGCTGGACGCCACCGTCCTGGGCGCGACCTTCGACCCGGACGTCGTGACCGTTCCCGAGGCCAAGGTCGGCACGCCGATCGCCGCCTCCTGGAAGGTGACGAACAACCTCGCCGCGGTCGACGGCAAGCTGGCCGGCGGTCCGCTCGGCTCCGCGCTGAACGCCCGTCCGACCATCGCCGAGGGCGAGACCCAGACGACCACGGTCGAGGTGCCCGCGGGCGCCGCGTCCCTGGACGTCGCCATCGGCAACGTCTCCGACACGGCCGCCGACCTCGACCTGGTCGTGTACAACGCGGCCGGCACCGCGGTCGGCACCTCCGCCGACGGAGACTCGGAGGAGGCGGTCTCCATCGCCTCGCCCGCCGCCGGCACGTACACCGTCGAGGTCATCGGCTACGCGGTCCCGGCCGGCTCGACGGCCTACGACTACCAGGACGTCTTCTACTCGTCCGCCCTGGGCTCCATCCAGGTCTCCGACGCCCCGGTGAAGCTCGGCACGGGCGCCTCGGCGACCGTCTCCGGCAACATCGTCGCCTCGGCGGTCGCGCCGGCGGGCCGTGAGTTCTTCGGCCAGGTGTCCCTGGTGAACGCGCACGGCACGGTCGCCGGTATCGGCAACGTGAAGATCGAGAAGGTCACGCCGTAGCGGTAGGCACGACCACAGGGCGGGCGTCCGGTACCTGGTACCGGACGCCCGCCCCTTTGCCGTTCACCCGTTGTCCGACTCGCGGTTCACTCGCACGGCCGGGTGCGTGATTCGGGGAGCGCGTCCGTGATCCCGGCCCGTTCCGCGGCGATCTCCTTCGCGTCGACGGTCCAGGTGTCGGGGGAGGCGGCACCCGTCGGGATGGCGATCAGGGCGTGGTCGCCCACGGTCGGCCGGGGGTCCGCCTCCTGGTCCATCACGAACGTCACCTCGGCCGGGCCCTTGTCCGGCTTGTAGTACCGGGTCACGCGCAAGGTGACCCGGTCCTGATCGGCACCGGGTCCGGGGTCGACGGCGGTGACCGTGCCCTCGACGACCAGGCGGGCACAGGCGAGGTGTCCCGGGCTGGTCAGGGCGCCCGAGCCGGACACGTCCTTTCCGCCCTCGCCGCCGTCACTCTTCGAGTCGGCCGCCGAGGAAGTCGCCGAGTCGACCCCCTTCCCGGCCTGCGAGACGAGCCACACCGCCCCCGTGAACGCGGTCCCCACGACGGTCACGGCGGCTACACCGAGGGCGAGAGCGCGCAGCGGACGCCAGTACGGCCGTTCCCGCAGCGGGACGCGGACCGGCTTCCGCGTCGACTCGCGCACAGGCTTTCGCACCGCCTCCGATTCCGCCGACGTGCGTTCCTGCGCCGCCAGGGCGCCCCCGATGAGCCCCAACTGCTCGCGCAGCAGCGCCACATCGGCCGCAGCCGACCAGTGCTCGGCCATGAAGTCGGCGTCCGTGAGGGCCTCTTCGGGCAGCGGATCGTCCGTCAGCGCGGCCATCAACGCGTCCACGCCGTCGTGTTCGGCGGCCATGTCACACCACCTCGTCCTCGTGCAGGCGGGCGCGCAGTGCCCGTACCGCCGTGTGCAGCCTGCTCTTGACCGTGCCTTCCGGGATGCCCAGCTCCTCGGCGATCCCGCGTACCGGCAGGTCGGCGTAGAAACGCAGGACCACCACCTGGCGCTGGGGGTCGGGCAGGTCGTCGAGTCCCCGGGCGACGGCCAGGGAGAGCAGGCTCGTCTCCTCGCCGGAAGGGTGGGCCACCGGCTGGCGCAGGGAGGCGAGCCGCTCCCCCAGCCGTTCCTGGCGGCGCTTGGCCCGGTGCCAGTCCATGGCGAGGTTGGAGGCGACGACCGCCGCCCACGCCGACACGTCACGCGGCGCCTCGTGTCCGTTCGCGGTGCGTTCCAGCAGCCGCAGGCGGACCTGCTGTACCCCGTCCAGCAGGTCCGCCTGCGGCACACCGCCGAGCGCGAGCACCGCCCGGACCCTGCGCTCCTGCGCCGTGTCCAGCGGGTCGCCGTGGTCGTCCTCCTGGACGCGCCGGGCCTTTCTGCGCAGCACAGCACCCTCCCCCTCGCCGCGTTTTCCCTACGACGCCGAGGGCGCCCGAAACGTTCGGCCGCAGCAGAGACGTACGTCACACCGTTACCGAAGCGAGACCCGGGCCCCGCCCGTCCCCGGTCGGCCCGGGTCCGTACAGCTTGCGCCCGAGGCTCCCCGGCGGGCGGGTTTCTCCAGCTCGGGATGGGTGCGGCCGGACGATCGCAACCGGGCGCGGCCCGTGTCCCGTCCCATTCCTCGGGCATGCCGGGCAAAGGATTGGACAGGTTGCCCCGGGTGGGACGCATGATGGAAATGCGCCGGTCACGCAACCGGTCGCGTGATACAGCGCCATACAGAAGGAGTCGCCGTGAGGGTCGGAATCGTCGGAGCCACCGGTCAGGTCGGCACGGTCATGCGCAGGATCCTCGTCGAGCGGGAGTTCCCGGTCACCGAGCTGCGCCTGTTCGCCTCTGCCCGCTCGGCGGGGTCGGCCCTCGACGGTGTGACGGTGGAGGACGCGGCGACGGCCGACTACACCGGCCTCGACATCGTGCTGTTCTCGGCGGGCGGCGCGACCTCGAAGGCGCTGGCGGAGAAGGTGGCCGCGCAGGGTGCCGTCGTGATCGACAACTCGTCGGCGTGGCGCCGGGACCCGGACGTACCCCTGGTCGTCTCCGAGGTGAACCCGCACGCGATCGTCGACCGCCCCAAGGGCATCATCGCCAACCCGAACTGCACGACGATGGCCGCGATGCCGGTCCTCAAGCCGCTGCACGCCGAGGCGGGCCTCGACGCGCTGGTCGTCGCGACCTACCAGGCGGTGTCCGGTTCGGGTGTGGCGGGTGTGGCGGAACTGCACGGGCAGGCGCAGAAGGTGGTCGCCGACGCGGACAAGCTGACGCACGACGGTTCGGCGGTCGACTTCCCCGAGCCGCAGGTCTACCAGCGGCCGATCGCGTTCAACGTGGTGCCGCTGGCGGGCAATCTGGTGGACGACGGTTCGTTCGAGACGGACGAGGAGCAGAAGCTCCGCAACGAGTCCCGCAAGATCCTGGAGATCCCGGAGCTGAAGGTGTCCGGTACGTGTGTCCGCGTGCCGGTGTTCTCGGGGCACTCGCTCCAGGTGAACGCGCGGTTCGCGCGCCCGCTGTCGGTGGAGCGGGCGACGGAGCTGCTGGCGGGGGCGCCCGGTGTGATCCTGTCGGACATCCCGACCCCCCTCCAGGCGGCCGGCCAGGACGCGTCGTTCGTGGGCCGTGTCCGTGCCGACGAGACGTCGGAGAACGGGCTCGCCTTCTTCGTCTCCAACGACAACCTGCGCAAGGGCGCGGCGCTGAACGCGGTGCAGATCGCGGAGCTGGTGGCGGTGGAGCTGAGCGCCCGGTAGGCGTTTTTCGCCCACCCGCCGCCCCTGCCCGTCCCCTCCCGTCCCCTCCCGTTCCCGGGGGCTGCGCCCCCAGACGCCCGCTGTCGGCCTGAACGGCCTCGTCCTCGACGGCCGGACGGCGCCTGGACGGTGCCGGCCGGCACCGAGGCGAAGCCCCGGGGAGCGGAACCATCCGGCCCGCCGAAACGTCAGCAGAAGGCACCCTCTCAGGGATCAGCGGACCGCCGGTCCACCCGCGCTCACCGGCGGGTTACGGACATCGCGTCGGCCGCGGATCCCATGGAAGGATGGCGCAACCCACACATACGAGGAGATGACCGCGTGCCTGGCACAAACCTGACCCGCGAAGAGGCGCAAGCGCGGGCGAAGCTGCTCACTGTTGACTCGTACGAGATCGAGCTCGACCTCTCCGGCGCACAGGAGGGCGGCACCTACAGGTCCGTGACCACAGTGCGCTTCGACTCCGCCGAGACCGGCGCGGAGTCCTTCATCGACCTGGTGGCCCCGACCGTACGCGAGGTCACCCTCAACGGGGACGCGCTCGACCCCGACGAGGTCTTCAAGGACTCCCGGATCGCGCTGCCGGGACTGCTGGCGGGCCGCAACGTGCTGCGCGTCGTCGCCGACTGCGCCTACACCAACACCGGTGAGGGTCTGCACCGCTTCGTCGACCCGGTCGACCAGCAGGCATACCTCTACACCCAGTTCGAGGTGCCGGACGCCCGGCGCGTGTTCGCCTCGTTCGAGCAGCCGGACCTCAAGGCGACCTTCCAGTTCACGGTGACCGCGCCGTCCGGCTGGACCGTCATCTCCAACTCGCCGACGCCCGAGCCGAAGGACGACGTCTGGCGCTTCGAGCCGACGCCGCGCATCTCCACGTACATCACCGCGCTCATCGTCGGGCCGTACCACTCGGTCCACAGTGTGTACGAGGCGGACGGGCAGACCGTTCCGCTCGGCATCTACTGCCGGCCCTCGCTCGCCGAGTTCCTCGACTCCGACGCCATCTTCGCGGTGACCCGGCAGGGCTTCGAGTGGTTCCAGGAGAAGTTCGACTACGCGTACCCCTTCAAGAAGTACGACCAGTTGTTCGTTCCCGAGTTCAACGCCGGTGCCATGGAGAACGCGGGCGCGGTCACCATCCGCGACCAGTACGTGTTCCGCTCCAAGGTCACCGACGCCGCGTACGAGACGCGCGCCGAGACGATCCTGCACGAGCTGGCGCACATGTGGTTCGGCGACCTCGTCACCATGGAGTGGTGGAACGACCTGTGGCTGAACGAGTCGTTCGCCACCTACACCTCCATCGCCTGCCAGGCGTACGCCCCCGGCTCGCGCTGGCCGCACTCCTGGACCACCTTCGCCAACTCCATGAAGACGTGGGCGTACCGCCAGGACCAGCTGCCGTCCACCCACCCGATCATGGCGGAGATCCGCGACCTCGACGACGTCCTCGTCAACTTCGACGGCATCACGTACGCCAAGGGCGCCTCCGTACTGAAGCAGCTCGTCGCGTACGTCGGCATGGACGCGTTCTTCGCGGGCGTGCAGGCCTACTTCAAGCAGCACGCGTACGGCAACACGCGGCTCAGCGACCTGCTGGGCGCCCTGGAGGAGACCTCCGGGCGTGATCTGAAGGCGTGGTCGAAGTCGTGGCTGGAGACGGCCGGTATCAACATCCTGCGTCCGGAGATCGAGACGGACGCCGACGGGGTCATCACCTCCTTCGCCATCCGCCAGGAGGCCCCCGCCCTGCCCGCCGGTGCCAAGGGTGAGCCCACGCTCCGGCCGCACCGTATCGCCGTCGGTCTGTACGACCTCGACGACGAGAGCGGCAAGCTGCTGCGTGACGACGAGACCGGGCGCATCGAGCTGGACGTCGACGGCGAGCTGACGGCCGTACCGCAGCTGGTCGGCAGGCGCCGTCCGGCCGTGATCCTGCTCAACGACGACGACCTGTCGTACTCCAAGGTCCGCCTCGACGACGACTCCCTCGCGTTCGTCACCGAGCACCTGGGCGACTTCGAGGCCTCCCTCCCGCGCGCGCTGTGCTGGGCCTCCGCCTGGGACATGACCCGCGACGCCGAACTGGCCACCCGCGACTACCTCTCCCTCGTCCTGTCGGGCATCGGCAAGGAGTCGGACATCGGCGTCGTGCAGTCGCTCCAGCGGCAGGTGAAGCTGGCGATCGAGCTGTACGCCGACCCGGCCGCCCGCGAGACCCTGCTGACCCGCTGGACGGACGCCACGCTGGCCCACCTCCGGACGTCCGAGGCGGGCTCCGACCACCAGCTGGCCTGGGCCCGCGCCTTCGCGGCCACGGCCCGTACGCCGGAGCAGCTGGACCTGCTGGACGCCCTGCTGGAGGGCACGCAGACCATCGAGGGGCTGGCCGTCGACACCGAGCTGCGCTGGTCGTTCGTCCAGCGGCTGGCGGCCGTCGGGCGCTTCGACGAGGACCAGATCGCGGGCGAGTACGAGCGGGACAAGACGGCCGCCGGTGAGCGGCACGCCGCCACCGCCCGGGCCGCCCGGCCGACCCCGGAGGCCAAGGCGGAGGCCTGGGCGTCGGTCATCGAGTCCGACAAGCTGCCGAACGCCGTCCAGGAGGCCGTCATCGGCGGCTTCGTCCAGACCGACCAGCGCGAGCTGCTGGAGCCGTACACCGACAAGTACTTCGCGGTGGTCAAGGAAGCCTGGGACTCGCGCTCGCACGAGATCGCCCAGCAGATCGCCGTCGGCCTCTACCCGGCCGTCCAGGTGTCGCAGGAGACCCTGGCGAAGACGGACGCCTGGCTGACCGCCGCCGAGCCGAACGCGGCCCTGCGGCGGCTCGTCTCGGAGTCCCGTTCCGGCGTCGAGCGCGCGCTCAGGGCACAGGCGGCGGACGCGGCGGCCTCGTAACCGGCAGATCGTCGCCCCACGCCGAACGGCGCGCCCCGGTCCACCGGGACGCGCCGTTCGGCGTTTCCCCGGCTGCCGGGCGACGGGAGTCGTCCCCGGATGACGAAGCGTCCACGTGTCCACCGGGGTGCGTGCAGAGCCGCCCGGGCGCCCTCGCCCGCGAACACGCCCAGGAACGTGAGGTCGGACCCGCGCCCCACGCCGGGCGTTCCCCGCGGCTGGTCGGCGTCGTACGTCATCCACGTCTCCACGTCATCCACGTCGTCCGGCGCCACCGCCTGTGCCGCGGGCCAGTCGCAGCCGCATGGCGCGCCAGAGTTCGGCCGCGCCGCGGCTGGTGTCCGGCTGGGTGCGGTGGAGGGTCGGACAGCAGGCGTCGTGGACGATCCTGGCGGTGCCGTAGTCCCGGTGGTGAGGGCCCGGCCAGGCGATGCCGCCGGCCAGATGGTAGACCTCGTCGTCGGTGAAGAGCCTGGCCGGATAGTCCCCGGGGATCAGGGCGATCCAGGCCGCTTCCGGCTCCGGCTCCCCGCCGACGACGAGCCGGGCGGGGTCGGGACCGGCGTGCGGCCGGTAGCCGTTCACCCCGTCGGGGCGAAGAGTGCGGTGCCGATGCGTGGCGATGCCGCACGCCAGGCACGGCACGGTCAGCTTCCGTCCCCACGCCGGAACCCGGGAGTCACTCACTTCCGATCGGCCTCCGGGTGGACAACCATGCGCCAACACCCGGGTAACGGCGGAGACCCGCGCGACGACACGCGCTCAGGAGCGGCGTGACGCCAGAACAGGAACCCGCCCCTTCCCCGCCGCGGGGCCGGACTCCGTCCTCGTCCCCGAACCCGGCTCCAGCGTCGGCCCCGAACCCGAACCCGAACCTGTCGCCGTCGCCGGAGCGGACCGGCGCACCCCCGTCTGCCCCACCACCGTCGCCCCGAACGCCAGCCCCATGCCCGCCAGTTGGACCGGTGTCAGAGCCTGGCCGAGGGCTGCCCAGCCGACGATCGCGGCGGTCAGCGGGGACAGCGGGCCGAGGAAGGTGACCTGGGTCGCGGTGAGCCGGCCGATGCCGCGGAACCAGAGCCAGTACGCGACCGCGGTGTTCGCCAGCGCGAGGTAGAGGTACCCGGCGGCGGCCCGGCCGTCCAGCGCGGGCGGAGCACCCTCGACGAGCACGGCGACGGGCGCGACGAGCAGGCCGCCGGCGGTGAGCTGCCAGCCGGTGAGGGCGAGCGGGCCCACGCCGTCCGGACGGCCCCAGCGTTTCGTCAGTACGGTGCCCGTCGACATCGACGCGGTGGAGGCGAGGGCGGCCAGCACGCCCACGGCATCCAGCGCCCCGGCCGCCTTCAGGACCACCAGGCTGACACCGAGCGCCGCCGCGACTCCGGTGAGCAGGGTGCGTACGGTCGGACGCTCGCCCAGGAGCGCCGTCGCGAGCCCGGCGACGAACAGCGGGCCGACCGACCCGACGACCGCCGCCATGCCGCCCGGCAGCCGGTACGCGGAGAGGAACAGCAGCGGGAAGAAGGCGCCGATGTTCAGCGCGCCGAGGACCGTCGCCCTCCACCACCAGGCGCCGCGCGGCAGCACCCGGGTCAGCGCGAGCAGGACGAGCCCCGCGGGCAGGGCACGCAGGAGGGCGGTGAAGAGCGGCCGGTCGGGCGGGAGGAACTCCGTGGTGACCGCGTAGGTGGTGCCCCAGGAGATGGGGGCCAGGGCGGTGAGGGCGATGACGGGGACGAGGGTGGAACGGTTCGCGGCCATGGCTGCGCCCTTCGAGGTAGGTCGGCAGTAAGTAGCTTAGCGCTAAGCGACTTACCGTCAAGCTACTTTCTCGTAAGTGACCCTTCGGCCCGGTATTCGGCGATACTCGGCGCATGAGTGCACAGCCGCCGCAGCACAGGGACCCCGTCGACGCGATCATCGACCAGTGGGCGGTGGTACGGCCCGACCTCGACACCACGGCCATGGAGATCTTCGGCCGTGTCTACCGGCTCTCGCGCGCGATGGGCGACCGGCTGGAGGAGGCGTACGCGCGCTTCGGGATCGCGCGCGGCGAGTTCGACGTACTCGCGACCCTGCGCCGGGCCGGCGAGCCGTACACGCTCTCGCCGCGTCAGCTGTCGTCGACGCTGATGCTGACCACCGGCGGGATGACCGGCCGCCTCGACAAGCTGGAGCGGGCCGGGCTGCTGCGGCGCTCCCCCGACCCGCACGACCGGCGGGGCCTCCAGGTCACTCTCACCGAGGAGGGACTGAGCCGTATCGACGCAGCCGTCGGCGTCGGCGTCGCCGCCCAGACGGAGGCCCTGGCCGCCCTCGACGCCGGGAAGGCCGGCCAACTGGCCGACCTGCTGCGGGAGCTGCTGGCGGCGACGGAGGGCTGAGAACACGCCGAGGGCGCCGTTCCCGGCCCCATGACTGGCGGGACGGGAACGGCGCCCTCGGAACGAGAGGTCGGGTCAGGCGGTGGCCCGGTAGGTCAGGCCTTCGCCTTGGCGGGCTTGGCGGCCTTCGGGGCGCGGTCGGAGGACTTGTCCAGGACCATCACCAGGCCCGCGATGACCGCGAACAGGCCGATGGGAGCAACGACATAGAGACCCAGCGTCTCGATGACGCTCAGGCCATGGCCGGGGTCGTCACCGTCGTCGCGGGTGAGCGCGAGCGCGGGAGACGTCATGAGCAGCATCATCAGCGTCGTACCGGCGACCAGGGCACCGGCGCGCAGGGCGTTCGTCTTGTCCACGGTGCAAAAGTAGCGAACGCCCGGCGGGGCCGCGCGCCCGGGGTGCCGTATGAGGGGTGCGGGCGCCCCGCGAAGGGCCCGGCGCACCCGCCGGCGCCGGGGGAACGCTCAGGGTGTCCCCTCCCGCAGCACCTCCATCAGCGCCCGCAGCCGCGCCGATCCCGCCAGTTCCTCCAGCGTCATCGGCCTGCCCGCCGCGTCGGCGATGGGCAGCCGCCAGTTCGGGTACTGGTTCCACGTACCCGGCAGGTTCTGCGGGCGGCGGTCGCCGACGCCGTCCGGCAGCCAGACGCCGATCATGCGGGCCGGGGTGCGCAGGAGATAGCGGTGGACGGCCTGGATCTCGGCCTCCTCCTCCACCTCCGAGAGACCGCCGCCACCTCCCCTCAGGAGGCCGAGGCGGGCGAGCAGGGTCAGCCACTCGTTCGTGTCGGCGGCGGCCTCGGCCCGCTCCTGCGCCAACGGGTTGGTCAACAGGCCCAGCCGGTCGCGGAGTTCGACGTGGTCGCCGGTGAGGCGGGCGGCCGTCGGCGGCAGGTCGTGGGTGGTGACGGTGGCGAGGCAGTCGGCGCGCCAGTGGTCGGGGGGCAGGGGGCGTCCGTCGCCGTTCCAGTCCCGTTCGAACCACAGCACGGACGTGCCGAGCACTCCGCGTTCGTGCAGCGTCTCCCGCACGCCCGGCTCCACGGTCCCCAGGTCCTCGCCGATCACGACCGCCCCGGCCCGCGAGGCCTCCAGCGCGAGGACGGCGAGCATGGCCTCGGCGTCGTACCGGACGTACGCCCCCTCCGTCGGCGCGAGCCCCTGGGGCACCCACCAGAGCCGGAAGAGGCCCATGACATGGTCGATGCGCAGGGCGCCCGCGTAACCGAAGAGGGATCTCAGGAGCTGGCGGTACGGGGCGTAGCCGGACTCGGCCAGGCGGTCCGGTCTCCAGGGCGGCAGGCCCCAGTCCTGGCCGCGCGCGTTGAACGCGTCCGGGGGCGCGCCGACCGACATGCCGGCCGCGAAGTACTCCTGCTGCACCCAGGCGTCGGCGCCCCCCGGGTGCACTCCGACGGCGAGGTCGTGCACGATCCCGACCGGCATGCCCGCGTCGCGTGCCGTCCGCTGCGCGTCGGCGAGCTGGGTGTCGGTGAGCCAGGCGAGACGGCAGTGGAAGTCGACGCGGTCCATCAACTCGCCCCGGGCGCGGGCGGTTTCGGCCGACCGGGGATCCTGGAGTCCGGCCGGCCAGCGCGACCACTCCGAGCCGTGCACCTCGGCAAGCGCACACCAGGTGGCGTGGTCCTCCAGCGCCTCACCGGCCCGCGCGAGGAAGTCGGAGTAGGCGGCCTGCCGCCCGGGGCCGAGCGGTACGGCACACACCAGCTCCAGGGCCTCGCGCTTGAGTTCCCACACGGCGTCCCGGTCGATCAGCTCGTCCTTGTCCAGCACGGCCTCCCGCAGCCGCCCGGCCCGCTCCAGCAGCCCGCGCACCCGCTCACGGCCCCCGGCCTCCCCGATGTACGCGAACTCGGGGATGTCCTCGATCCGCAGATGCACGGGGTCGGGGAAGCGACGGGAGGACGGCCGGTACGGCGACGGGTCGGTCGGCGCCCCGGGAACGGCCGCGTGCAACGGGTTGACCTGCACGAATCCGGCTCCGAGCGTCCGCCCGGCCCAGGCGCTCAGCTCACCGAGGTCACCGAGGTCGCCCATGCCCCAGGAGCGCCGGGAGAGGAGGGAGTAGAGCTGGACGAGGAGGCCGTACGAGCGTCCGGCGGGCGTGGGCAGCCGGGCCGGGGCGACGACGAGGTGGGCGCGGGCGGTCCGGCCGTCGGGCGCGACGGCCTCCAGCTCGTGCACCCCGGCCGGGAGCCGGTCGACGGAGTCGCAGGTCTCGCCCTGTTCGGTGCTGATGTGCAGACGCGTGCCCTCGGGCAGTGCGGCGAGCGCGTTCGCCGTACCGTCGGCGCCGCACACCACCGTGGGCGGCAGGAGCCGAGCCGCCAGTTCCCGTTCCCGGGCGGCGAGGGCGCCCCGGACGGCCTCGGGGGTCGTGGCGTCGACGCCGAGCGCGGCCAGTACGGCGACGAGCGCGGAGTCGGAGGCGGCGACCGTCCGGTCCGGGGAGGGGCTGAAGGAGGGGGCGACGCCGTGCAGCTCGGCGAGCCGGGCGAGCGCGAGCCGTTCCCCGGCCCGGCTCTCCCCGCTCTCGTGACCGCCGGCGGGTTCGGCCGGCCCGTGTACGGACATCTACAGCCCCGCGAGGTCCGACAGCGCCGGGACCGGACCCTCGTACAGCCCTGTGGGGTCCGCCTCGGCGTCGGCGTGCTCGCTCGTCATGGCCTCGGTGTCGGCGAGCGGCGGCTCGCTGGTGAGGGGCTCGGCGGCGGGCAGCGGCGGCTCGCTGGTGAGCGGCGCCTCGGCGGCGGCGCTCTCGGCGCTGAAGATGTGGGCCGGTACGGCCACGGAGGCCTCCTTGTCGCGCACGACGGCAGACGGCGGTTGGCGGGTTTCTTTCGCAGGCCTACCCATTGGGCGCGACCGCAGACGTAGGTGAACGGACGAACCACGGTACCGCCGCTCCCATCCCGCGTTTCTTCCACCGCCCACCGGCCGAGGTCCACCACATTCCCGCCATCCACCGCTCCCCGCCCGGGCACTGCCCGTTCGTGGGCCTCCTCGCGCAGGGCACGTTCGGCGGGTACGGGACCGCCCCGGTCCTCGGTCGGGCGCTGCTTCTGGAGACGGCTCTGCCGCTGGCGCCGGCGGTGCTGCTGGCGGGTGGCGGGGGACTGCTGATCGGCGGCTGGTTCGCGGGAATCGCCCACGACGGCAGCCGCTCCGTGCCGTACACGGCGCTGCTGGTGCCGCCGGCGGTGTACACGTGCTGTCTGCTGGCCGCGGCCACGTCACTGCCGCTGCTGCGCCGTTCGGTGCGTCCGGCGGAGCTGCGGTACGTGTGAGGGGCCGGGCATGAGTGATCCGGCCCCGGGGAACGGGGGTCCCCGGGGCCGGATCGCATCCGTGCCGTACAGAAAATCCGTACAGGTGTTCGCGTGCTCCGTATTCAGGCCGTATTCAGGTCGTATTCAGGTATACGAAAGCCCGGATGTCAGGCTGAGATGCCGTCGATCCGGGCCATCGCGTCGTCGGCACCGTACGGCTGCAGGTACGGCAGCCAGCGCGGGTCCCGGTGTCCGGTGCCGATGATGCGCCAGGCGAGACCAGTGGGCGGGGCGGGTTTGTGGCGCAGCCGCCAGCCGATCTCGAAGAGATGGCGATCGGCCTTGGTGTGGTTGCAGCGACGGCACGACGCCACCACGTTGTCCCAGCGGTGCTGACCGCCGCGGGAGCGCGGGATGACGTGATCGACGCTGGTTGCGGCGGCGCCGCAGTACATGCACCGGCCGCCGTCGCGGGCGAACAGTGCCCTACGGGTCAGTGGAACGGGCCCCCGGTAAGGGACCCGTACGAACCTCTTCAGCCGGACCACGCTGGGTGCGGGGACAGTAACGGTCGCGCTGTGCATGAAGGCGCCCGACTCCTCCAGGGAGACAGCCTTGTTCTCCAGGACGAGGACGAGCGCGCGGCGGAGCGGTACGACGCCGAGTGGCTCGTACGACGCGTTGAGTACCAGGACATGCGGCACGGATGCCTCCTTGGGCGTCGGCGGCACGTGGCTCGCGCCGGGACGATCTGCAGCCAGTCTCCCCTCTCGCCCGGCGGCAGCGCCACCACGTCCCGGTAACGGGCTGGGAGTGTTTTCGACCACACCTTGCGTTCATGACCCGGGACCACACCCTCTTCATCCCCAGGTGAGCACGGTCTCTCCCTCGAACATGGCGCCGATCCGCTCACGTTGCCCCGTTAGTGTGGTGGATCTGCCCTTCCGGTGACCTTTCCGTGACCTGAATGACGAGCTCACCGTCGAGCCGACCGCCGTAACCATCCGTACCGGGGGCAGGCCGCTCTGGAGGTACCCCACCGTGTCCTTGCCCGCCGTCCTACTGGCCGCCGGTTCGTCACCGTCGCCGTCGCCGACTCCCTCGGAGTCACCGACCGCACTGGTCCCGTCGCTCCAGGACGCCCAGGAGAGCGCGACGAACGCCGCCAGCTGGGTCGAGCAGAACTGGTCCACCTGGCTGGCGATCGGCCTCAAGGTCCTGCTGATCCTGGTGATCGCGGTGGCGCTGAGAGTGGCGGTCCGGCGGGCGATCACCAAGCTGATAGACCGCATGAACCGCACGGTCCAGGCGGCCGACGGCCCGGCCGGCGGCACGGCGCTGGGCAGCCTGCTGGTCAACGTCGAGCGGCGCCGCCAGCGCTCCCAGGCGATCGGCTCCGTGCTGCGCTCGGTGGCGAGCTTCATCATCCTGGGCACCGCGGCCCTGATGGTCCTCTCCGCGTTCCAGATCAATCTCGCGCCGCTGCTGGCCTCCGCCGGTGTCGCGGGCGTGGCGATCGGTTTCGGCGCCCGCAACCTGGTGACGGACTTCCTCTCCGGCGTGTTCATGATCCTGGAGGACCAGTACGGCGTCGGCGACACGATCGACGCGGGGGTGGCCTCGGGCGAGGTGATCGAGGTGGGCCTGCGCGTGACGAAGCTGCGCGGCGACCAGGGTGAGATCTGGTACGTCCGCAACGGCGAGGTCAAGCGCATCGGCAACCTCTCCCAGGGCTGGGCGACGGCCGGCGTCGACGTGACCGTCCGCGCGGACGTGGACCTGGACCAGCTGAAGGCGACGCTCGCCGAGGTCAGCGAGAACATGAGCCGGGAAGAGCCCTGGAACGAGCTGCTGTGGGGCCCGATCGAGAGCCTGGGCCTGGACAGCGTCCTCCTGGACTCGATGGTGATCCGCCTCACGGCGAAGACGATGCCGGGCAAGTCCCTGACGGTGGAGCGCGAGCTGCGCTGGCGGGTCAAGCGGGCCCTGGACGCGGTGGGCATCCGCATCGTCGGCGGCACCACGGTCATCCCGGAGGAGGAGACCCCGGACCCGACGGCAGCGGTCGCGCCCCCCTCGGTGTACTCCAACTCCGCCTCCCCCCAGGCGGAGGCGGCCTCCCCGATCGCACCGGCGCGGCCTGTCCGGTAGGTCCTGTCCGGCCCTGTCCTGCCGGTCACGAGTCACGAAACAGGCTTACGACAGAGGCGGCGTCCCCGATTCGGGGGCGCCGCCTCTCTCATTGCCCCTTGACGTCCCCCTTGGTCCGGTTCTATCTTCTCGCCATCCGATAGGAAACCTTCCTAACAGTCATCACGGTTGTGAAAAGCTGGACCCGGAAAGGCAGGTGCAGTCACCCATGGCAGGAACCGCAGGCACGCCCGGCACCCCTCGCGTCCTGCGCGCCATGAACGACCGGGCCGCCCTGGACCTCCTCCTGGAGCACGGGCCCCTGTCCCGCACCCGGATCGGCAAACTCACCGGTCTCTCCAAGCCGACCGCCTCACAGCTCCTCGCCCGCCTGGAAGCGGCGGGACTGGTCCTGGCGACCGGCACCACCGAGGGCCGACCCGGCCCCAACGCCCAGCTGTACGAGGTCAACGCGACCGCCGCGTACGCCGCCGGGCTCGACGTCACCCCCGAACGCGTCCTCGCCGCGGTCGCCGACATCACCGGCCGGACCGTGGGCGAATACGCGCTGCCCACCCCCGGCAAACGCCCCGCCAGGCCCGTCGTCCAACAGGTCACCGACGCCCTGGACGGCGCCGTCAAGGCGGCCGGACTGGCCCGGGCCGACCTCAGGCGGCTGGTCATCGGAACGCCGGGCGCCTTCGACCCGGGCACCGGCCGGCTGCGCTACGCCTCCCACCTCCCGGGCTGGCACTCCCCCGCCCTCCTCGACGAACTCGCCGCCGCGCTGCCGATGCCGGTGGAGTACGAGAACGACGTGAACCTCGTCGCCATCGCCGAACAACGGCTCGGCGCGGCCAGAGGGCACGACGACTTCGTACTGCTCTGGAACGAGGGCGGACTCGGTGCCGCGCTCGTCCTCGGCGGCCGGCTGCACCGCGGCTGGACCGGCGGCGCCGGCGAGGTCGGCTTCCTGCCCGTGCCGGGCACACCCCTCGTCCGGCAGGTCAGCAGGGCGGGCAGCGGCGGCTACCAGGAGCTGGCCGGTTCGCAGGTCATCCCCCGGCTCGCCCGCGAGCTGGGCATCAGCCCGGTCCCGAACGGCCCGTACGCCGAGGTCGCCGCAGCCCTCGTCGGTCAGGCCGCCGACATCAACGCGGGGCCCCACCGGCGGCTCCTCGAAACGTACGCGACAGGCCTGGCCACCGGCCTGGCCTCGCTCGTCTCCGTCCTCGACCCCGAACTCGTCGTCCTCAGCGGCGCCTCCCTCACCGCGGGCGGCGAACCCCTGCGCGGTCTGGTCCAGGCCGAGCTGGAGGAACTGGCCGCGGCCCGGCCCCGGCTGGTCGTGGGCGACGTACGCGAACACCCCGTGCTGCGGGGCGCGCTGGAAAGCGCCCTCGTGACCACCCGCGACGAGGTCTTCGACACCTCCCGCTGAACCACCCCCACTTCCTGATTCACCCCTCACCAGTCCCGTGCCCTGCTTCGCCCTTCCCTGGGAGACCTCGCCATGCCCGGAATATCAAGAAAAGTCGCCGCCGCACTCGCCGTGTCCGCCTCGACGGCGCTCCTCGCCACGGCCTGTACGGGCCAGTCGTCGTCGGGCGCCACCGACGACGCCTCCAAGGACACGACCATCACCTTCTGGCACGCCTGGAGCGCGCCGAACGAGGTGGCGGGCGTGAAGGCGCTGATCGTCGGCTTCGAGAAGGCCCACCCCAACATCCACGTGAACATCGTCGGCAACATGACCGACGACAAGATCAACCAGGCGCTGCGCGCGGGCGGCAGCAAGGCACCCGACGTGATCTCGTCGTTCACCACCAACGGCGTCGGCAAGTTCTGCTCGTCGGGCGCGCTCGTCGACCTCAACCCGCTCTTCGAGAAGTCGGGCATCGACCCGGCGACGACCTTCCCCAAGGCGATGAGCGAGTACACCCAGTACGACGGCAACCGCTGCGCCGTCCCGCTGCTCGGCGACGCCTACGGCCTCTACTACAACAAGACCGCCTTCAAGGCGGCCGGGATCACCAGCCCGCCCAAGACCTGGTCCGAGTTCGAGACCGACGCCAAGAAGCTGACCATCGCCAAGGGCGACACCTACTCCCAGCTCGGCTTCATGCCGAACTACCACGGCTGGGAGACGACCACCGAGCACTACATGGGCCAGTTCGGGCCGACGTACTTCGACAAGGCAGGCAAGTCGACGATCGCCACCGACCCGGCCGTCGCCGACGCGTTCGCCGTGCAGAAGAAGCTCGTCGACGACCTCGGCGGCTTCAAGAAGCTGGAGAAGTACCGCTCAGGACTCGGTGACGAGTGGGGCCCCAAGCACCCCTTCCAGACCGGCCAGGTGGCCATGCAGCTGGACGGCGAGTGGCGCCTGGGCATGGCGCTCGACGCGAAGCCCGACTTCGAGATCGGCGTCGCCCCGCTGCCCGTGCCCGACGACCAGGCCGACCAGTACGGCAAGGGCTACATCACCGGCACCATCGCGGGTATCGCCGCCACCAGCAAGAAGCAGAACGCGGCCTGGGAACTGGTCAAGTACATCACCACCGACACGGACGCGGTGGTCGGCTTCTCCAACGCGATCCACAACGTGCCCTCCACGCTCGCCGCGCTGAAGTCCCCGAAGCTGAAGTACGACCCGCGCTTCAAGACCTTCCTCGACATCGCCGCGAACCCCGACTCGTCCACCTCGCCCGCCTCGGTCAACGGCGGCGTCTACCTCACCACCATCCAGCAGCTCGGCTACGACTACGAGAGCGGCAAGGTCACCGACCTGAAGGCGGGCCTGAAGAAGGCGGCGGCGCAGATCGACACGGACATCGCGCAGGCGAAGTAACCATGGCCGCCACCTACACCCTGAAGGCGAAACACCGCCGTTCGCGGCTGCGCACCCTCGCCTTCCTCTCGCCCTGGCTGATCGGTTTCACGGTCTTCTTCGCGTACCCGATGATCTCGACGGTCTACTTCTCGTTCATGCACTACGACGGCTTCAGGCCGCCGACCTGGAGCGGGACGAAGAACTGGAAGTACGTCTTCGAGTCCTACCCCTTCTTCTGGCCCGCCCTGCGCAACACCCTGTGGCTGGTCGTGATCATGGTGACCCTCCGTGTCCTGTTCGGACTCGGGATCGGCATGCTCATCACGAAGATCAAGACGGGTACGGGTGTCTTCCGCACCCTCTTCTACCTGCCCTACCTCGCCCCGCCGGTCGCCGCGACCATGGCGTTCGCGTTCCTCCTCAACCCCGGTACGGGACCGGTCAACTCCATGCTGGAGAGCATCGGCATCCCGGCCCCGGGCTGGTTCAACGACCCGAACTGGTCCAAGCCGGCGCTCACCATGCTGGCCCTGTGGGGCGTCGGCGACCTGATGGTGATCTTCATGGCGGCGCTGCTCGACGTACCGAGGGAGCAGTACGAGGCGGCCGAGCTGGACGGCGCGACGCCCTGGCAGCGGTTCCGGTACGTCACGCTGCCGAACATCTCGCCGATCATCATGTTCGCCGTCGTCACCGGCGTCATCGGGGCGATGCAGTACTACACACAGCCACTGGTCGCCGGAAAGGTCGCCTCGGGCGTGATCCAGGGCGCGGGCACCAGTTTCCAACCCGGCTACCCCGAGTACTCCACCCTCACCCTCCCCCAACTCGTCTACAACCTCGGCTTCCAGCGCTTCGACTACGGCTCCGCCTGTGTCGTCGCCCTGGTGCTGTTCGCCCTGTCGATGGCGTTCACCGCGCTGTTGATGCGGCGCCGGGGCGGTCTCATCCAGGCAGGTGACTGACATGGCCCAGGACATGGCCCAAGTACTGGAACGCCCCGCGGAGTCGAAGACCCCGGCCGCACCCTCGCCCGCCGAGCGCACGGCCCGCCGCAGGGCGCTGCTGGAATGGATCGCGGTCCACTCCCTCGGCGTCGCGGCGGCCCTCTTCTTCACCCTGCCCTTCGTGTTCGTGTTGCTGACCTCGCTGATGAGCGACTCGCAGGCACTCAGCCGGGACCTGATCCCGCACACCTGGGAATGGTCCAACTACCGCAAGGTCTTCGACACCCCCGGCTTCCTCACCTGGTGGAAGAACACCCTGATCTACGCCGGACTGGGGACCGTCCTGACCGTCCTGTCGTCCGTGCCCGTGGCGTACGCGCTGGCCAAGTTCCGCTTCCGGGGCCGGAACCTGACGCTCATGCTGGTGATCTCGATGATGATGCTGCCTCCGCAGGTGGTCGTCATCCCGATGTACCTGTTCTGGGCGAAGCAGCTGGACCTGTCCGGCACGCTGTGGCCGATGATCATCCCGATGGCGTTCGGCGACGCGTTCTCGATCTTCCTGCTGCGCCAGTTCCTGATGACCATCCCCAACGAGTACGTGGACGCGGCCAAGGTGGACGGCTGCGGCGATCTGCGCACCCTGCTGAAGGTCATCCTGCCGATGGCGAAACCCGGCATCGCCGCCATCGCCCTCTTCCAGTTCTTCAACGCCTGGAACGACTATTTCGGCCCCCAGATCTACGCCTCCGAGAACCCGGGCGCGTGGACCCTGTCCTACGGCCTGGAGTCCTTCAAGGGCGCCCACCACACCGACTGGAACCTCACCATGGCCGCGACCGTGCTGGTCCTGGCCCCCGTGATCCTCGTGTTCTTCTTCGCGCAGAAGGCGTTCGTCGAGGGCGTCACTCTCACCGGCGTAAAGGGTTGATCCTTCCATGCGGCATCTCCCCGGGGGCGCTGTTCCCCATTGCCGCTGCGCGGCGGGCCGGACCCCCGGCCAAATGATCACTGTCCCCGGCGTCCAGAAGCGAGGTATCTCCCAGTGAAGCTCACCGTGGTCGGCGGCGGATCGACCTACACCCCCGAACTCATCGACGGTTTCGCGCGGTTGCGGGACACCCTGCCCATAGAGGAGCTGGTGCTCGTCGACCCGGCCGCCGAGCGGCTGGAGCTGGTCGGCGGGCTCGCCCGGCGGATCTTCGCCAAGCAGGGGCACCCCGGGCGGATCGTCACGACCGACGACCTGGACAAGGGCGTCGAGGGCGCCGACGCCGTCCTGCTCCAGCTGCGCGTCGGCGGCCAGGCGGCACGGCAGCAGGACGAGACCTGGCCGCTGGAGTGCGGCTGCGTCGGCCAGGAGACGACCGGCGCGGGCGGCCTCGCCAAGGCGCTGCGCACGGTGCCGGTCGTCCTGGACATCGCCGAGCGCGTCCGCCGCACCAACCCGGACGCCTGGATCATCGACTTCACCAACCCGGTGGGCATCGTCACCCGCGCCCTGCTGGAGGCCGGCCACAGGACGGTGGGCCTGTGCAACGTGGCGATCGGCTTCCAGCGGAAGTTCGCCGCCCTGCTGGGGGTGAGCCCGGCCGACATCCACCTGGAGCACGTGGGCCTCAACCACCTCACCTGGGAGACGGGCGTCCGCCTGGGCGGCCCCGAGGGCGAGGACGTCCTCCCCCGGCTGCTCACCGAACACGGCGACCGGATCGCCGACGACCTCCGTCTTCCGCGCTCCGTCCTCGACCGCCTGGAGACGGTCCCCTCCTACTACCTGCGCTACTACTACGACCACGACGACGTCGTACGGGAACTGCGCACCAAGCCCTCCCGGGCGGCCGAGGTCGCCGCGATGGAGGAGGAGCTGCTGCGGATGTACGGCGACCCGGCCCTGGACGAGAAACCGGAGCTGCTGGCGAAGCGCGGGGGCGCCTTCTACTCGGAGGCGGCGGTGGATCTGGCCGCGTCGCTGCTGGGCGGGGGCGGCAGTCCCTACCAGGTGGTGAACACGTACAACAGGGGAACGCTGCCGTTCCTCCCGGACGACGCGGTCATCGAGACGCAGGCCGCGGTGGGCAGGCAGGGGGCGACCCCGCTGGCCGTCCCGGCCGTCGACCCGCTGTACGCGGGGCTGATCGCCAACGTCACCGCCTACGAGGAACTGGCCCTGGAGGCCGCTCTGCACGGCGGACGCAACCGGGTCTTCCGGGCGCTGCTCGCGCATCCGCTCGTCGGCCAGTACGACTACGCCGACACCCTCACCGACACCCTGATCGCGCACAACCGGGAGCATCTCGCGTGGGCATGACCGCACACGTCCTCGCCATCGACGCGGGCAACAGCAAGACCGACGTGGCGGTGGTCGCGGCCGACGGGGAGGTGCTGGCCACCGCGCGGGGCGGGGGGTTCCGGCCGCCGGCCGACGGTCTTGACACGGCGGTCTCCGGGCTGGCCGTCGCCGTCGCCGAGGCGTTCGGCGCCGCCGGGGTCTCGTCCGTCGACCGGGTCTCGGCGTGTCTGGCGAACGCCGACTTCCCCGTGGAGGAACGGCAGTTCGCCGCCGCGCTGCACGCACGCGCGTGGGGCGCGAGTGTCGACGTACGCAACGACACCTTCGCGATCCTGCGGGCCGGGATCACCGAGCCGCGCGGGGTCGCCGTCGTCTGCGGCGCCGGCATCAACTGCGTGGGGATGACCCCGGACGGCCGCACGGCCCGGTTCCCCGCGCTGGGGCGGGTCTCCGGCGACTGGGGCGGTGGCTGGGGCCTGGCGGAGGAGGCCATGTGGCACGCGGCGCGGGCGGAGGACGGGCGGGGCGGCCCCACTGCCCTGATGTCCGCCCTGCCCGCCCACTTCGGGCTCACCTCCATGTACGCGCTGATCGAGGCCCTGCACCTGGGGAGCGTCGACAACGCCCGGCGCCACGAGCTGACACCGGTGCTGTTCGCCACGGCGGCGGACGGTGATCCGGTGGCGTGCGCGCTGGTGGACCGGCTGGCCGACGAGGTGGTGGCCATGGCCGCGGTCGCGCTGGGCCGCCTCGGTCTCCTCGAAGAGGAGACCCCCGTTCTGCTGGGCGGAGGTGTCCTCGCGGCCCAGCACCCCCGGCTGACGGACCGCATCACCGAGCTGCTGGCCGCACGGGCGCCCAAGGCCTTCGCCCGGGTGGTGACGGCACGGCCCGTGCTGGGGGCGGCGCTGCTCGGTCTGGATCACACGAACGCCCCGGCGGAGGTGCACGCGCGCGTACGGCACTTCTACGAGGTCTGACCTGCTTCGTACGGGAACCGAACAGATTCCTCCGGCGTATTCATGGGCAGAGGGGTGGTGCGGGGAGCGCGCATGTGTCCGAATGCATGGCAGCGCGCCCCGGCACGACACCACCCCCCGCGACACGACGCGGCCGTACTGCGATCCGATCAAGATCCAGTCAAGGCCGGTGCGGATTGTCGGCGCCGGGGGCGATACTGGCGCTGACGGATGACCATGGGGGAGGTCACAGTGACATCTACGAGCAGTGCGGCACCACCGGCGCCCAACTCGCCGGACCCGCCCGGCGTGGCGGGCCTGCCCGCCATCCCCTCGCAGCCGGACAGGGGTCCTGCTCCCGGTGTCCCCCAGCCTCCGCGCCGCACCGCCTTCGCCGAGGGCGTCGACCAGCTGCGGGCCGCCGCGACCACCGAGCCCGGGCGGTTGCGGATCATCGGCGCCCTGCTCGCCGCGCTCGTCGTCGCGTTCGGTGCCGTCACCGCGTGGCAGATGACCGACCGTTCGTCCGCCGCGGACGACGTGCTGCACAACAGCCAGCCCCTCAGTTCGGCCGCCGCCGACATCTACAGCTCCCTCGCGGACGCCAACACCGCCGCCTCCAGCGGCTTCCTGGCCGGCGGTGACGAGACGGCGACCTCCCGCGCGCGCTACCAGGAGGACATCCGCAACGCCGCCGCGAAACTCTCCGCCGCCGCGACCAACTCCGAGCCGGACTCCGAGTCCGCGACGACCATCGCCGATCTCAACAAGCTGCTGTCGGAGTACACGGGCTACATCGAGCGGGCCCGCGCCAACAACCGGCTCGGCTTCCCCGTCGGCGGCTCGTACCTGCGGCTGGCGAACGAGACGATGCAGGACAAGATGCTCCCGCAGGCGGAGAAGCTCTACGCCAAGGAGAACCAGCGGCTGCGCTCCGACTACGCGGACGCGACCTCGTACCCGTGGGCGGCGATCGGTCTCGGCGTCACGGTGCTCGGCGCCCTCGTCTGGGCCCAGCGGCGCAACTACCGGCGTACGAACCGGGTGCTGAACCACGGTCTGGTGGCGGCGACGGCCACCGCGACGATCGTCCTGCTGTGGCTGGTCGCCGGGCAGAGTTTCGCCCGCTCGGGGCTCAACGACTCCTACGACCACGGCATCCGTTCGCTGAACGTGCTGCACGACGCCCGCATCGCCTCCCTCAAGGCGCGCGGCAACGAGAACCTGACGCTGGTGGCGCGCGGCGCGGAGACGGTCGAACTGGCCGACGGCAAGGTCGTCGACGCGTACGACAACGACTTCGAGGGCGACATGAGCACGCTCGGCAAGGGGCTGACCGAGGCCGAGCGGCTCGCCGACGACCAGGCGGGCAGGCAGCCGGTCGCGTCGGCCGTCGGCGGCATGGAGGAGTGGAAGTCGCGCCACGAGGAGGCGCAGGCGGCGTACGAGTCGGGTGACTTCCAGCAGGCCCTCGCCCGCGTCATAGGGGACAAGAGCGACAAGCCGACCGGCGAGTGCTTCGACAACGTCGACAAGGCGCTGAAGACGGCGATCGGACATGAGCAGACGGAGTTCCAGCAGTCGGCCACGGACGGCCGGGACGCGATGACCGGCCTCCCGCTGGGGGCCGCGGCCCTCGCCGTGCTGGGCGCGGCGGGCGCGGTGCTCGGCATCGGGCGCAGGCTGTCGGAGTACCGCTGATGCGGTCCGAAGCGGTAAGAACAGTACGGACGCGGTTCGAAGCAGCACAAGGGAGTGCGGCGGCAAGGGAGTTCGGGCGATGAGAGGGGGCGGGACGATGAACGCACAGCGGCTTCCGCGGAGTCCGCGCACCGGTCTCCAGGTCCTGCGGGCCGGTCTCCGGGCTCTACGGGCCGGCCTGCGGGGCTGGGGCGGTGTGGGGGCGATGGCGGCCGTCTGCGCCCTCGCGGTGGCCTTCGCGCTGCTGCTCCCGCTGACCCAGTCGCACGGCGGCGGCTCTCCGGAGACGGGCGGCCAGGGGGTCGCCGAGGGCATCCAGGCGAACGCCGCGGCGGAGTGCCGGAACCCGCAGGAC
Source organism: Streptomyces sp. NBC_01451 (assembly GCF_036227485.1). NCBI lineage: Bacteria > Bacillati > Actinomycetota > Actinomycetes > Kitasatosporales > Streptomycetaceae > Streptomyces > Streptomyces sp. NBC_01451. Next base: position 6,426,725 of record NZ_CP109479.1, on the reverse strand, counting down.
CAGAGCCCGCAACCGTCCCCGCTGGACGGGAAGACGATCGCGGCGATCAAGGCCCGCAAGGACCCGCGGCTCGTCGTCGGTGTCGACCAGAACAGCTACCGCTGGGGCTACCGCGATCCGAACGGCGGCAAGTCGGCGGAGCTGGAGGGCTTCGACATCGACCTGGTCCACCGGATCGCGAAGGACATCCTCGGCGACGAGGACGCGGTCAAGTTCAAGGCCATCCCCACCAACCAGCGCATCCCGGCGATCAAGGACGGCCGCGTCGACATGATCGTCCGCACGATGACGATCACTTGTACCCGCCTGGACGACGTGGCGTTCTCCGCCCCGTACTTCCTCACCGGCCAGCAGGTCCTCGCGCCCAAGAAGTCCTCGATCACGGGGTACGACAAGTCGCTCGCCGGCAAGCGGATCTGCTCGGCGGACGGCTCCACTGCGCTCGAACAGCTGAAGAAGGACCGGGCCGCGAAGAAGGCCGGGGTCGCCACCGCCGACATCGGCACGGTCGTCCCCAGCCAGCTCGACTGCCTCGTCCGGCTCCAGCTCGGCCAGGTGGACGCCGTGGTGACCGACGGCGCGCTCGCCGCGAGCCAGGCGGCACAGGACCCGACGGTGGAACTGAAGGGCGACACGTTCACCACCGACTACTACGGCGTGGCGGTGAAGAAGGGTGCGAACGACCTGGCGGCACGGGTCAATCGCATACTGGAGCAGTACATCGACGACGGCGGCTGGCAGGCGTCGTACGACAAGTGGCTGTCGCCGACCCTGGGCGGCGACTCGGAGTCGGCGAAGCCGCCGGTGCCCCGCTACAAGTGACGTTCACCGACCGACAAGCCGACCGAACGAGCCAACCACACGAGTAGTCGAGGTGATCGATGGGCGTCACGGGAGCCACCGGGCCGGTGATGGACCGGGACGAGGTGGACCGTGCGCTGGCGCGGCTCGGCGCGGAGCACGAGGCCATCGAGACCTCGCTCCTCGCCCTCCAGGACCACGCGGGCCGCAGACTCCTCGAAGGCGCCGAGCTCACCGGCACGACCAAGGAACGCTGGACGTCCACCGACGCGTCGATCACGCTGCTGTGGGCGTACTTCGACGCGTACTCGGACACCTACCGCTCCGCCCGTGACATCCGTTCGCGCCGCCGCTGGTCCAGCCGCGAGGACCTGGTGGAGCTGACGGAGCTGCTGCGCGGCGAGTGCGTCACGGTCGCGGGCAGCGCGACGGCGACCGCCAACGCGGCCACCCTGCACGGCACCGGGAAGCTCAGCCACCAGTACTCGCTGGCCGCCCTGGTGGAGCGGATGAACGAGCTGTACGCGACCTCGCTGGACATGGTCGTCACCGCCGACGCGGTCTGGTCGGCCCTGCCCGCGCGGATAGATTTACTGGCCGCGGAGCTGCAACGCACCCGCCAGCTGGCGCACTCCGTGGGCGTACGCCCCGGCGAGCACCCGGCCGGCGACGACCTGGAGCGCATCACCCGCACCCTGACGGCCCTGCGCGAGCGGGTGATCTCCGACCCGCTGGCGTTCTGGCTGCCCGCGCAGGGCAGTTCGGCGCCCGGCGGCGGCCGTCCGGACACCACGGTGTACGACCGTGAGGCGCGCGCCCTGGAGGACGTACGCCGGGAGATCGACGCCGTGCTGACGGTCCGCCAGGACGCCGAGGCGAGGCTCGTGAAGCTGCGCGACCTGCTGTCCCGCGCGGACCGCACCCTCGCCGAGGCGCGCAGCGCGCGCGGTGAGGTGCTGGCGAAGATCGCCGCGTCGGAGGTGCCCGCCGTCAGCGGCCCGCCCACGGCCTTGCAGGAGCAGTTGGCGACGGCCGCCGACTACCGCAGACACGCCCAGTGGCATCGTCTCTCGCCGCTCCTGGAGTCGCTGGAGGCGAAGGCGGAGGACGAACTGATGCGCGCCCGCGAGTCGTTGACGGCCGTCACGCAGCCGCTGGCGGTCCGCGCGGAGCTGCGCGGCCGGCTCGACGCGTACCGGGCGAAGGTCGCCCGGCACGGTCTGGCGGAGGACCCGCTGCTGATCGAGCGGTACGACGCGGCGCGCCGCATGCTGTGGAGCGCGCCCTGCGACCTGCGGGTCGCGGAGCAGGCCGTGCTGCGCTACCAGCAGGCCGCCGCCGAGTACTTCGGCGGCCCGCGGGTGCCCGGCCAGGCCGGACCCAGTGACCGGAGGGGGGACTACTGATGACCGGAACCGAACAGCAGAAGTGCCAGCGGCCCGACTGCGAGGGCTCCTACGAGGACATGGGCGGCGGTGAGCTGTACTGCGACACGTGCGGACTCGCGCCGGTCGTGTCGGCCGGCGGCCTGGCCGGCGCGTCCTCGTCGAGTTCCCGCGCGTCCGCCCTTTCCGCCCGCACCTCCCGCACGTCCCGGTCCTCGCAGTCCCGCCGCTCGGTCTCCGGCCGGCTGTCGCGGTCCATGTCGGGGAAGTCGACGGGCCGTTCGGTGTCGGTGCGCAGCTCGGGCTCGACCGCCGGGTCCACCGGGCGCGGCCGGCTCGGTGCGGGCCTGGTCGAGGTGCCGGGTGTGCCGCGGCCCGACCCGCGCGCGATGGTGCTGGAGAACCCGGAGGTGCCCGAGCGCAAGCGGTTCTGCTCGCGCTCCGACTGCGGGGCGCCGGTGGGGCGGGCGCGCGGCGAGGGCAGGCCGGGGCGCACGGAGGGGTTCTGCACGAAGTGCGGGCACCCGTACTCGTTCGTGCCGAAGCTGCAGACCGGTGACATCGTGCACGGCCAGTACGAGGTGGTGGGCTGTCTGGCGCACGGCGGCCTCGGCTGGGTCTACCTCGCCGTGGACCGGGCCGTGTCCGACCGGTGGGTGGTCCTCAAGGGCCTGCTGGACACCGGGGACCAGGACGCGATGGCCGCCGCGATCTCGGAGCGGCGCTTCCTCGCGGAGATCGAGCACGCCAACATCGTGCGGATCTACAACTTCGTGGAGCACCTCGACCAGCGCACGGGCTCCCTCGACGGCTACATCGTCATGGAGTACGTCGGCGGCAAGTCGCTGAAGGAGATCGCCAACGACCGCCGCACCGCGGCCGGGAAGCGGGACCCGCTGCCGGTGGAGCAGGCGTGCGCGTACGGCATCGAGGCGCTCGAAGCCCTCGGCCATCTGCACAGCCGCAACCTGCTGTACTGCGACTTCAAGGTCGACAACGCGATCCAGACCGAGGACCAGCTGAAGCTGATCGACATGGGCGCGGTCCGCAGAATGGACGACGACGAGTCGGCCATCTACGGCACGGTCGGCTACCAGGCTCCGGAGGTCGCGGAGGTCGGCCCGTCGGTCGCGTCCGACCTGTACACGGTCGCGCGCACGCTCGCCGTCATGACGTTCGACTTCCAGGGCTACACGAACGTGTTCGTGGACTCCCTGCCCGACCCCGACCACATCGAGGTCTTCCGCCAGTACGAGTCGTTCTACCGGCTCCTGGTCCGCGCCACCGACCCCGACCCGGCCCGCCGGTTCGCGTCCGCGCAGGAGATGTCCGAGCAGCTGACGGGCGTACTGCGCGAGGTCGTGTCGCTCCAGACGGGGCAGGCCCGGCCCGCGCTGTCGACGTTGTTCGGGCCCGAGGTGAAGGTCACGGACTCGGAGCTGTTCGACGTGCTGGACGGGGAGGTGTCGCGGCTGGGGGCGCGGGTGACGGCGCCGCGGAAGAAGTCCGCGTCCCCGGCCGCTCCCGCCATCGGTGGCAGCACCAGGCTCCTCACCGGTGCCCCGCGTCTCGTCAAGGCCGTCGACGCCGGTGCCGCCGCGCTCGCGCTGCCCGTGCCCCGCGTCGACCCGACCGACCCCAACGCGGGCTTCCTGGCGGGCCTGCTGGCGTCGGCGGCCGTGGAGCTGATCGCCGCCCTCGCGGTGGTGCCGGCCCAGTCGACCGAGACACGGCTGCGGGAGGTACGGGCCCGGCTGGAGAACGGGGACGCCGCTACCGCCCTGGAGTCGCTGGTCAGACTGGAGGAGGACCGGCCCGACGACTGGCGGGTGGTCTGGTACCGGGGCGTGGCGGCGCTGGTGACGGGCGATCACGAGGGCGCCGCGCTGTCGTTCGACGCGATCTACGACGCCTTCCCGGGCGAGAGTCCGCCCAAGCTGGCCCTCGGGCTGTGCGCGGAGGTGCTCGGGCAGCTCGACAACGCCGCCGAGTACTACCGGCTGGTGTGGACGACCGACCCGAGCTATGTGAGCGCCGCTTTCGGGCTGGCCCGCGTCCAGTTGGCGGCGGGCGACCGGCGCAGCGCCGTGGCGACGCTGGAGTCCGTTCCGGAGGCCTCGATCCACTACACGGCGGCCCGCGTGGCCGCCGTACGGGCGCGGCTGCGGCAGCGGACAGCCGTCGTCGGCGACGCGCCGTTCCTGGACGATCTGATCGCGTCCGCCGGGCAGGTGGAGGCCCTGGGCGGATACGGTCTGGACGCGGTCCGGCGCGAGCAGCTGTCGGCGGAAGTCCTCGGCTGCGCGCTGGACTGGATACTCTCCCATGGCCAGAGTTCCGCCCCTCCTGCCGTCGGGGGGCGGGTGCTGCTCGGCAGTGACGTGGACGAGCGTGGTCTGCGCTTCGGGCTGGAACGCTCGTACCGGACGCTGGCCCGGCTCGCGCAGGGCGGCGAGGAGAGGATCGACCTGGTGGAACGCGCCAACCGTTACCGCCCCCGGACGTGGGTGTAGTTGATGTCCCAGATGCCACAGCCACCTCAGCCACCCCAGCCGACGGCACTGTCCCGGTGCCCGAACTGCGAGGAGCCGCTCGAATCGGGCGACCGGTTCTGCGGCGCGTGCGGGTACGACCTGTCGGCCGTCCCCCCGCGTCCCGGTGACTCCCCGACGCTCACCCTGAGCGGCGCCCTCGCGTCCGCGCCGCACCCGCCTCCGGAGGCCGCTTCCGTGGACTGGCCCCACGCACCCGAGACCAGCAGTTCCGGCATCCCGGCGCCGATGCACCTGGCCACCGACCTCCCGGGCACCGACTCGGGCGGTACCGCGCTCCCGCCGGTGCCCGGCCGGCCGCCGATGCCCGGTCCGCCGCCCACGGGATCGCCGGTCTCCCCGGCCACCGGCGTACGGTTCGACCGGCCCGCCGGCGGCGAGATCGACGAGTACCCGCTCCAGGCGCCCGCCCCGCGTCCCGCCGCGGCGGCGACGCCCCCGGCCGGCACCAAGGTGTGCGTGGCCTGCCGGGCGGGCCGGGTCGACACCGACGGCTACTGCGAGAACTGCGGGCACGCCCAGCCGCGCGAACGCGACCACATGGAGGACGAGGTCGGCCCGCTCGCCGCGGTCACCGACCGGGGCCTGCGCCACCACCGCAACGAGGACGCGTACGCGATCTCCCACACCACGTTGCCCGACCGCGCGCCCGCGCTGGTCGCGATCGTCTGCGACGGCGTCTCCTCGGCGACCCGCCCCGACGAGGCCTCGCTCGCCGCGTCCCGGGCGGCCGGCGACTCCCTGATGGCGGCCCTGCCCCTGGGCACCCACCCGCAGCAGGCGATGCACGACGCGATCATCGCCGCCTCGCACGCCGTGAACGCGCTGGCGGACGAGCCCGGCGGGGCCCGTGAGCACGCCCCGCACCAGAACTCCCCGGCCTGCACCCTGGTGGGCTCCGTGGTCACCCCGACGCTCCTGGTCGTGGGCTGGGTCGGCGACAGCCGCGCCTACTGGGTCCCGCTGGACCGCTCCACCGCCCCCGCCCGGCTCACCGAGGACGACTCGTGGGCCGCGCAGATGGTCGCCGCGGGCCTGATGAACGAGGCGGAGGCGTACGCCGACGAGCGCGCCCACGCCATCACGGGCTGGCTCGGCGCGGACGCGTACGAGCTGGAGCCGCACACCGCTTCCTTCAAGCCGGACCGGCCGGGTGTGGTGGTGGTGTGCACGGACGGGCTGTGGAACTACGCGGAGGCCGCGGACGAGCTGGCGGAGGTTCTCCCGCCGGACGCCGCCGCACGCCCGCTGCACGCCGCCCGGGTCCTGGTCGGCCACGCTCTCGACGGCGGGGGCCACGACAACGTAACAGTGGCCGTCGTGCCGTTCCCCGCCCCGTCGCAGGGGGCAGGATCGGCCTGAGGGCACTGACACGGGGGTGTCCGCAGCAGGACCGGAGGGGACTGGTCCGCATACAGTCACTGCTCCACGGATGTGGGGTTTTCGAGGGGGAGCGAAGCACGCATGGCCAATTTCTCGAAGTCGAACGTGCCGCAGTTCTCGGTCGACGTCTACCAGAACGAGTATCTGCCCGACGGCGGCCGTGAGGTCAGCGCGATCGTGACGGTCACCGCGACCGGTGGCGGCACGGTCGGCACCGGCGTCCCGGCACCCCACCTCTACTCACCGGGCCGGGGTCCGGACGCGGCCGTGGCGATCATGGTCGACTGCTCCGGCTCGATGGACTACCCGCCGACCAAGATGCGGGGCGCCAGGGAGGCGACGGCCGCCGCGATCGACGCCGTGCGCGACGGTGTCCACTTCACGGTGATCGGCGGCACACACGTCGCCAAGGAGGTCTATCCGGGCGGCGGGCGGCTCGCGGTCGCCGACGCCGCCAGCCGCGAGCAGGCCAAGCAGGCGCTGCGCCGGCTGAGCGCGGGCGGCGGCACGGCCATCGGCACCTGGCTGCGCCTCGCCGACCGGCTGCTGTCCTCGTCCGAGGTCGCCATCCGGCACGGCATCCTGCTCACCGACGGCCGCAACGAGCACGAGTCGCCGGAGGACCTGAAGGCCGCCCTGGACTCCTGCGCCGGCCGCTTCACCTGCGACGCGCGGGGCGTGGGCACCGACTGGGAGGTCAAGGAGGTCACCGCCATCGCCTCCGCGCTGCTGGGCACCGCCGACATCGTCGCCGACCCGGCCGGCCTCTCCGCCGACTTCACGCAGATGATGGAGACGGCCATGGGCAAGGAGGTCGCGGACGTCGCGCTGCGGCTGTGGACCCCGGTCGGCACGGAGATCAAGTTCGTCAAGCAGGTGGCACCCACCGTCGCGGAGCTGACCGACCGCCGCACGGAGGCCGGGCCGCGCGCCGGTGACTACCCCACCGGCTCCTGGGGGGACGAGTCCCGCGACTACCACGTGTGCGTCGAGGTGCCCTCCGCCGGCCTGGGCCAGGAGATGCTGGCCGCCCGTGTCTCCCTGGTGATCCCGCAGCCCGACGGCAGCGCCCAGAACCTCGGCGCGCAGGGCCTCGTACGGGCCGTGTGGACCGACGACATGGCGGCCTCGACGTCGATCAACCCGCAGGTCGCGCACTACACGGGTCAGGCCGAACTGGCACAGGTCATCCAGCAGGGACTCGATGCCCGCAAAGCGGGCGATGTCGACGGCGCAACCGCCAAGCTGGGAAGGGCCGTTCAGCTCGCCAGTGCCTCCGGAAACGCGGATACTGCGAAACTGCTTGCGAAGGTGGTGGACGTGGTCGACGCCGCGGCAGGTACTGTGCGACTGAAGGCGAAGGTCGAAGAGGCCGACGAGATGACGCTCGAGACACGGTCCACAAAGACTGTTCGTGTAAAGAAGTAACCGAACAAAACGTTGCGAAGAGGAGAGGGGGAAGCGCCGACATGCCGACCTGCCCGAACGGACACCAGTCGGGTTCCGACGACTGGTGCGAGGTCTGCGGTCACCGCATGGCCGGTGCCGTGCCCCCGCCCCCGCCGCCACCCCCGGCGCCCGGCTACGGCTATCCGCCGCCGGGTTCCGCCACCGGCGCGCCCGGCAGCCGCTCGCACCTGTCCGCCGTACCGGACGCCGAGCAGGAGCTGTGCCCACAGTGCCGCACCCCGCGTGAGGGAGGCGCTCCGTTCTGCGAGGAGTGCCGGTGGAACTTCCTGACGAACACGGCGACCTCGTACACCCCGGCCGCCCCGCGCCCTCCCGCGCCCGGACCGGGCCAGGGACAGGGACAGGGGTACGGCGCTGGTCCCGGCGGGCCCGGCCCCGGCCAGCGGTTCCCGTCCCCGCCGCCCGGCCCGTCCTACGGCAGCGGTGACGGGTTCGACTACCAGAGCTCGCGCCCGTCGCAGATCAACCGCCCCGCCGAACCGATCCCGCCCTTCGGCAGCGAGCCGTCCCGCCCGGTCCCCCCGCCGCCGGGTCCCACCCCCGGCGCGCCCGGTGGCCCCGGTGGTCCCGGTGGTACGTCCGCCGGTGGGCCGCAGGGCTACCAGCCCGGCGGTCCCGGCGGATCGCAGGGATACCAGCAGTCCGGTCCTCCTCCCACCTCCGGCGGGCCCCAGGGCTACCAGCAGTCCGGCGGCCCGCAGGGGCCCGGTGGCGCTCCGCAGGCGTTCCAGCCGTCCGGTCCGCCCTTCCCGCCCGCGTTCCCGCAGGAGACAGGCCGGCCCGGTGGTCCGCAGACCGGTCCCGGCGGCGGCTACGGCGGCGGTGACGACGACTGGGTCATCTCCCCGCCCTCCGGTGGTCCCGGCGGACCGGCCGGGCCTCCCCCGCCCTCCGGCGGCGGCTACGGCTATCCGCAGCCCGGCTCGACCCAGGCCCCGCCCGCCCACGGCGGCGGTTACGGCCGGCAGCAGCCGCTGACCTGGTCCGCCACGATCGGCCCGGACCGCGAGTACTTCATGGCGATGATGCAGCGCTCCGGCCCCGAGGCCGCGGGCCTGAACCTGCCCGCGTACTCGCCGGAGCAGCGGCGCCCGCTCACCGGCAACCAGATCACGATCGGCCGTCGCCGTCACTCCACGGGCGAGTCCCCGGACATCGACCTGGCGGTACCGCCGGAGGACCCGGGCGTCTCGCACCAGCACGCGGTGCTGGTCCAGCAGCCCGACGGCAGCTGGGCGGTCGTCGACCAGAACTCGACGAACGGCACGACGGTCAACAACTCCGAGGAGCCCATCCAGCCCTTCGTCCCCGTACCGCTGCAGGACGGCGACCGGGTGCACGTGGGCGCGTGGACGACGATCACGATCCGCCGGGGATAGGTCCGCCGGGGACGGGGCCGAGACGGGCCGGGAACAGGGCTGTCAGACGGGCAGGGGCCAGGCGTACGGACCGGTGGGTTCGTCCAGCCAGGCCCACTCCTGGTCGCCGCTGACGGTGATCCCGTACCGCTCCCGCACCGGCCGGTCCTCGTGCTCCCACAGCGCGTACGCCTCCTGCGGGTCGAGGGTGCCCCGGGTGAGCGCCATCAGGAACCGGAGGAGTTCGTGCTCGCGTGCCCGGGCCGGGAGCGCGCCCAGGTACGGGGCCGCGGGCCCCGGCCGACTGCCCCCGCGCAACGGCACGAAATAGGCGGACGTGTGCAGGAAGCGGCCCTCCGCGTGCTCGGCATCGACGACGGTGAGGGCGGCCAGGCCGGTGGCGAACGGTGTCAGGACGCGGGCGCCGGGGCGGCACTGGGCGAGCCACGCGCGCGGGACCGAGCTGAGCGTGCAGGTCGCGATGATCCGGTCGAAGGGGCCGCGCTCGGGCACTCCCCGGGCGCCGTCGCCGGTGACGACCACCGGGCGGTGTCCGGCGGCGGCCAGATGCCGACGGGCCGACTCGGTGATCTCCGGGTCGAGATCGACCGTCGTGACGAGCGCGTCGCCGAGGCGGTGGGCGAGCAGCGCCGCGTTGTATCCCGTACCGGTACCGATCTCCAGCACGTTGTGCCCGTCCTCGACCTCCAGTTCGGCAAGCATCAGGGCCATGAGCGAGGGCTGGCTGCTGGAGGAGACCAGCTCGCCGTCGCGCACCCGGGTCGCGAGCGGCGCGTCCGTGTAGGCGCCGCGCATCCAGCGCTCACGCGTGCGCGGGTCGGGACTGCCGCCCCACAGCCGCTGACGGCCGGACACGGCACCGGCGTAGTAGTACGGCACGAACAGATGCCGCGGCACCGCCTCGAACGCCTCCCGCCAGACGGGGTCGCCGTCCCAGGCCCCGCTCGCCCCGATCACCCGCACGAGCTCCGCCCGCGCCGAGGCGGCGAGGTCGTCGAGGTCGTCGTCCCTGCCCTCGTGGACAGCGTGCGTGCTCATACGTCCACTGTCCTGCGCCCCGGGCCGGGACGCGAGCGCCGATACCGGCCGGAACGGAACCGGCCGCTCGGCGCGACCCGGAGGGGGCGGTCCTAGGCCTTGAGTCCTCGGTCCCCTTGTCTGAGACCATGGTGGGGTGCTGCATCTTCCGGGGGACAACCCCCGGACCCCCGGCAGAAAGAGCCTGGGGCCGACCAGAGCGACATTTGTGAGGCCAAACCGACGTGAACGAGATTCCGCGCGGCACGCTTCAGGAGCAGACCTTCTACGAGCAGGTCGGTGGCGAGGAGACCTTCCGGCGCCTCGTGCACCGGTTCTACGAGGGTGTCGCCGAGGACCCGCTGCTGCGGCCCATGTACCCGGAGGAGGACCTGGGCCCGGCCGAGGAGCGGTTCACGCTGTTCCTGATCCAGTACTGGGGCGGCCCCACGACGTACAGCGAGAACCGCGGTCATCCCCGGCTGCGGATGCGCCACGCCCCCTTCGCCGTCGACCGGGCCGCGCACGACGCGTGGCTGAAGCACATGCGCGTCGCCGTCGAGGAGCTCGGCCTGTCCGAGGAACACGAGCGGACGCTGTGGAACTACCTGACGTACGCGGCGGCCTCGATGGTCAACACCGAGAGCTGAGCGGCTCTCAGCGGACGCTGACGTCCAGCGCCCCTAGTCCCGCCCTGCGTACGACGATCGAGCCGTACGGCGTGCGCAGCCGCAGCCAGGGCCCCGACGAGACCAGCGCGAGCGGCGCCGCGCCGGACGCCCGGGCACCCTGGGCCGGCCGCAGGAAGCCCAGGGACTGCGCCGCGTGCACGGCCCGTACGGGCAGGTGGGTGTCCCCCACCGTCCGGGACCAGATCTCCCGTCCGATCCGGTCGAGTTCGGCACGGGTACGCAGCTCGGGCGTCAACTCCTGCGTACGGGCCCGGAATTCGGCGACCGCCGCGGCGACCATGGCGCGCAGCGCGTCCGGTCCGGGCAGGCCGGCCTCCGGTCGCCAGCCGCCGCGCGGAGGCAGCACCCCGGCCCAGGGCGGCCCGGTGACGGCCCCGGGGACGGTGAGGGTGGCGGCCGGCTCGTCGACCGTCTCCAGGAGCTCACCGGCCGACACGGTGACGTCGAGGGCGACGGCCAGGCCGTTCTCGTACGGCTTGGCGAGCCTGGCCGCGCGGATCGCGAGAACCTCGAAGGACGGGGGCCGCCCGAACACGGCGAGCGCGGTACCGGCCGCCTGGAGGCGGACCGCTGCCCCGCGGTCGTAGTGGAGCAGCCGGGCGAGGAAGGCGGCGAGATCGGCCGCCTCCCCCTCGTCGGCGAGATGCAGAACCGTCATGCGGCGACGGCCCCGCCCTCGGCGTCGTCCGCGTCCATGTACTCCGCCAGGAACTCCCGTTCCTCGGAGGTGATGCGGCGCGGGCGCTGCGTCGCGAAGTCGAAGGGCACGACGACCGTCGAGGCCTGGACGTAGACCTGGTCCGGGTCCTTGACCTCGTAGGTGAGCGTGAAGGACGCCGCTCTTATCTCCGTGACCCACAACTCGATGTCCACGGGCGTGTGCCGGTGGACCAACTGCCGTTTGTAGTCGATCTCATGGCGTGCCACCACGGACCCCTGCTGGAAATCCTTGTCCGGGCGGAACAGGAAGTCGATACGGGCTTCCTCCAGATAGCGGAGGAAGACCACGTTGTTGACGTGGCCGTACGCGTCCATGTCCGCCCAGCGCAGCGGGCAGTGGTAGGTATGCCGCAAGATCGATCAGCCCCGGGTCAGCTTCTTGTAGGTGGCGCGGTGCGGACGAGTGGCATCCGCCCCCAGCCGCTCGATCTTGTTCTTCTCGTACGACTCGAAGTTGCCCTCGAACCAGTACCACTTCGACTCGCCCTCGTACGCGAGGATGTGCGTCGCGACCCGGTCCAGGAACCAGCGGTCGTGGGAGATGACCACGGCCGCACCGGGGAACTCGAGCAGCGCGTTCTCGAGCGAGGACAGAGTCTCCACGTCGAGGTCGTTGGTGGGCTCGTCGAGGAGGAGCAGGTTGCCGCCCTCCTTGAGGGTCAGCGCCAGGTTCAGGCGGTTGCGCTCACCACCGGAAAGGACGCCTGCCGGCTTCTGCTGGTCCGGCCCCTTGAAGCCGAAGGCGGACACATAGGCACGCGACGGCATCTCGACCTGACCGACGTTGATGTAGTCGAGCTCGTCGGAGACGACGGCCCACAGCGTCTTCTTGGGGTCGATGTTGGCGCGGCTTTGGTCGACGTAGCTGATCTTGACGGTGTCGCCGACCCTGATCGCACCGGAGTCGGGGGTCTCAAGGCCCTGGATCATCTTGAACAGCGTGGTCTTGCCCGCGCCGTTCGGACCGATGACGCCCACGATGCCGTTGCGCGGCAGGGTGAAGGACAGGTCGTCGATGAGGACCTTGTCACCGAAGGCCTTGGAGAGGTTGTTGACCTCGACGACGATGGAGCCCAGACGCGGGCCCGGCGGGATCTGGATCTCCTCGAAGTCCAACTTCCGCATCTTGTCGGCCTCGGCTGCCATCTCCTCGTAACGGGCGAGGCGCGCCTTGGACTTGGTCTGCCGGCCCTTGGCGTTGGACCGGACCCACTCCAGCTCTTCCTTGAGGCGCTTCTGCCTCTTCTCGTCCTTGCGGCCCTCGACCTTGAGGCGGGTGGACTTCTTCTCGAGGTACGTGGAGTAGTTGCCCTCGTAGGGAATCGCTCGGCCGCGGTCCAGTTCGAGGATCCACTCGGCGACGTTGTTCAGGAAGTACCTGTCGTGAGTGACGGCGACGACGGCGCCCGCGTACTTCGAGAGGTGCTGCTCCAGCCAGTTCACCGACTCGGCGTCGAGGTGGTTGGTGGGCTCGTCGAGGAGGAGCAGGTCCGGAGCCTCGATCAGCAGCTTGCAGAGTGCGACGCGGCGCTTCTCACCACCGGAGAGGTTGACGACCGGCCAGTCGCCGGGCGGGCAGCCCAGCGCGTCCATGGCCTGCTCCAGCTGCGCGTCGAGATCCCAGGCGTTGGCGTGGTCCAGGTCTTCCTGGAGCTTGCCCATCTCGTCGAGGAGCGCGTCGGAGTAGTCGGTCGCCATCAGCTCGGCGACCTCGTTGAAGCGGTTGAGCTTGCCCATGATCTCGGCTGCGCCGTCCTGGACGTTCTCCAGGACCGTCTTGGACTCGTCGAGCTTCGGCTCCTGCATGAGGATGCCGACGCTGAAGCCGGGAGACAGGAACGCGTCGCCGTTGGACGGCTGCTCAAGGCCCGCCATGATCTTGAGAACGGTGGACTTACCGGCACCGTTCGGGCCGACCACACCGATCTTCGCGCCGGGCAGGAAGCTCAGCGTCACGTCGTCAAGGATGACCTTGTCGCCGTGCGCCTTGCGCGTCTTGCGCATGGTGTAAATGTACTCAGCCAAGAGAAACCGTCCGGCAACTTGAAATCTGGCAGTGGTGGGATACAGCCCATCTTGCCGTACCGCCACCCTTGCGGGGAAACGAGTACGTCAGCGGCCCCGGGCGCCTGGAGGACGGGCCGGGGCCGCATGGTTCAGCGGGTCACCGTGCGGTCACACACTGTCGAGTTGTCAAGGTGCGGTGTCTCTCGCGTTCACGCCCGGGGGCCCGCCCCGTGCTGCTCCTTCTTGCCGACGAGGAGCACCACGCCGCCGCCGATCACCAGCAGGACGATCGCTATGCCCGCGATCATCGGTGTCGCACTGGAACTGCCGGTCTCGGCAAGATTGACGCCGGTGGCGGGGGTGCCGCCGGCCAGGGCCGGGCTGGGCTCGCTGAGGGTCTGGACGGCGTCGCCGCCCGCGCTGCCCTGGGTCTCGCAGTCGAGGACACCCGCGAACCGCTGGTCGAAGCCGTTCGGCCCCAGGATCGTGAAGTCGTACGGCTGGTCCTCCTGCAAGGGGATCGTCACCGTCCGCGACTCCCCGGCCGCGATGATGTGCTCGAAGCCCATCAGCTGGAAGGTGAACGCCTCGTCGCCCTTGTTGGTGGCCGTGATGTCCACGCCGTCCTTGGCGCAGTTCTTCCGCGCCGACAGTGCGGGGACGGGACCGGTGGCCGCCCAGTTCGCGGACGCCGTCGCGGAGACCGTGGACTCGCTGGAGCCGGCGAGGATCTGGGTCTGGCTCCGGCTGTCAGAGGTGAAGGCGCGGCCGACCGGCACGCTGGTCGAGGCCTGGACGCTCAGCGCGGCCGAGCCGTCCAGCGCGTCCTCGGGCACCTCGAAGAACACCTGGCCGCCGTCGACCGCGGACGTGACGGCCTCGCCGTCCTGGTCGACGACCCGCACCCCGCTCGTCGCGGCGTCGGCGGGCGGTATCACCGTGACGCTGTCCGCGTCGGTGTGCACCGTGACCGGTCCGAGCAGCTCACCGGGGTGGCCGGAGACCGCGGGCGGGTCGAGGGTCAGCGAGGCGTCGGGCTCCGCGACGTTCTGCGCGCTCTTCTCCAGGTAGTCGGCGAGCTTCTCGGCCTCCGGGTCCAGGGCGTCCACGTCCGCGCCGTCCGAGTAGCGCCAGATGGCCACCTGGGTGCCCGCCGCCGCGTCCTGCTCGGTGAGACCGGCCGCGCCCGCCCGGGCGGCCAGCGCCGCGAGGTCGTTCACCTGCGGATAGGAGTTCTGCAGGATCCAGCGGATCCGGCCCGCGTCCTTGTTGCCGCCCAGCGAGGTGCCACTCCAGGAGGTCTCCTGGTACTTGGCGTCCTTCTGTGTCGGGTTGTGCAGGTCGACGCAGTACGTCTGGAGCATGCCGCCGTTGTCGACGGACATCTCGAACAGGCCCGCGGACACCTGCTCGTCCCCGTCGTCACCGTGGACGACGGCCGCGCCGTACGTCTTCAGCTCGCCTATGGTGGCGGTCGCCCCGCCCTGCTGCTGCGGGGTCGCGTCCGCGACCGCCGTACCGGCGATGACGAGCGTGCCGGTGACGGCAAGACCGGACACCATCGTCGCGGCGGCGAGCCGGGCCGCCGCCGCTCGCCCGCGCCTGGACAGCGCGGAGAACGAAGAAAACACAGAATTCCCCTTCGAGCAGGACTCGTTGACGTGGGGGGTGCGGTCCCACCAGCAGCATCAGAAGCCCCGTGAGCTATGCCCGGCATCCTAGGGATGTGGCGAACCGCGCTTCCCAGTCCTGTCATCGGATAACCGATCCGACTCGGAATTGTTATCGCCAAGATCATCCATATGTCGGTCAGTCCACCGATAAGCCTCAGTCCGGCCGACGCCGACCGCAGACCGATGTCACGTCACCGGCCCGGTGTCACGTCACCGGCCCCACCTCACGTCACCACCGCGGGCTCCCGGCGTTCTTGCGCCCCGGCGCCGTCCTCGTCGGCCACCGGTGTCTCCCAACTGGGTTCGGGACGGGGCGGTGCCGCGGCCTCGCCCTTGGGCGGACCGGCGGAGCGCCGGAAGGCCGACGTTCCCCGCGCGAGATCGTGGCCGATCGCCACCGCTTCGATGTCCGCCGACGTCCGGCTCTGCCCGTCGCGCATCTCCGTGCGCACCTTCAACCGGCCCTGCACGATGACCGGTTCGCCCAACGACAGCGACGCCCCGACGTTCGTCGCGAGCGCTCGATTCGCCCACACCGTGAAGAAGTTGGTGTGCCCGTCCGTCCACGTGCTCTTCTCGCGGTCCCAGTAGCGCGAGGTCACCGCGAGCCGGAACCTCGCCGACGCCCCCGACGCAAGATCGCGGTACACCGGCTGCGTCGCCACATTGCCCACCACGCACACCATCGTCTCGTTCACGCGAACCACCCCTCCCGGTCCCGGCGCACTCGCGCCGGGCGGATACCCGTACGGGCCCGTCCCGTACGGCTGCCTCCGACACGGCGACCGCGAGGACCTCTCCGACCACGAGAGCCTCTCCGGTCACCGCCGCGCGCCGATCGCGTCCGTCGTGATCGCCGCGAAGCCAGAATGCATCCGTCGGTCCGAGCCCGCTGAGCCCTGTGGACCACCGGCCGATTGTGGAAAACTCCGTCACCCGTCCGGGGGACCCGCGTCTTCCTCTCCCGTCACCCTCCTGTCACTCCTCCGGGTTTCGCCCCCTGTGACCTGCCGGTTCCCTCGCTCACCCCACCACCGCACGAGCCCCGGTGACCCGCACGTACTGCTCCCGCACCTCGCGATAGCGCAGCAGTTCCGCCGCCACCGGATCCAGTACCCGGGCCCGGCCGCAGCCGGCCGCCGCTTCCCGCAGCCGCCGTTCCGCCTCCAGTCCGTACCGGCGGGCCGGGCCGCGGGCCGCCAGTCTGCAGCTCCACTCCACGCCCGGACCGCCGACGATGCCCACCGACATCAGCAGCACCGGAACGCCCAGGTTCGGCGCCATGACGCCGACGATCTGGGCCACCAGCCACAGCCCGCCGACGATCTGAAGGATCGTCATGGACGCCTGCGCCAGCACGGCGACCG
Source organism: Streptomyces sp. NBC_01451 (assembly GCF_036227485.1). Taxonomy (NCBI): domain Bacteria; kingdom Bacillati; phylum Actinomycetota; class Actinomycetes; order Kitasatosporales; family Streptomycetaceae; genus Streptomyces; species Streptomyces sp. NBC_01451. The sequence continues at coordinate 6,410,279 of NZ_CP109479.1, read as the reverse complement.
GCCACCAGCCCGGCCGGGGCGGTCTCCCCGAGGGCGTTCCGGCCCGTGTCGCCAGCTCGTCCAGTGCTTCGGGCAGGCCCTGGGCTCCCCGTACGGCCGCCTCGCGCACCGCCAGAGCCCATGGCGCGGGCAGTCCGATCGACGCCCGCTCCGCGACCGTACGCACCGCCTGCTCGACACGCTGACGGGCCGTGGCCTCCTCGTCCGGCTGCTCACGTACGGCGAAGCGGCCGGTGGAGGATTCGCGCCGGTCCTGGCACCACCGCCACAGCCGCAGCCACGGGGTGCCGCAGGCGCGGTTGGCGTTGCGCAGCCAGACGCGTTCGGCGGCCTGGCCGGCGGCGGTGGCGCCCACCGCGTCGGCGAGCCGGTCGGAGAACTCGTCCCGGGCCCGCTCGCTCAGTCCGGCGCGCCGTCCGGTGGCGTAGACGGGCCTCAGTTGCCACGCGGCGGCGTCGAGGTCGGCCGAGATCCGGCGGGCCGCGGCCCCGCGTTCGCCCACGAACTGTCCGAGCGCCTCGCGCAGTTCGCCGACGCCGTCCCCGGTGAGCGCGGACAGCGCCAGGACGGTGGCGCCCGGTTCGCCGTACTCCCCCAGGGCGATGCCGTCCTCGTCGAGCAGTCGCCGCAGGTCGTCGAGGACCTGATCGGCGGCCTCCCCGGGGAGACGGTCAACCTGGTTGAGGACGACGAACATGACCTCCGCGTGTCCGGCCATGGGCCGCAGATAGCGCTCGTGGAGGACGGCGTCCGCGTACTTCTCCGGGTCGACGACCCAGATGACCGCGTCGACCAGCGCCAGTACGCGGTCCACCTGTTCGCGGTGCTGGACGGCCGCCGAGTCGTGGTCGGGCAGGTCGACCAGGACCAGTCCGCGCAGTTGCGCCTCTGCCTCGGCGCTCTGCAAGGGGCGCCGACGCAGCCGTCCCGGGATGCCGAGCCGGTCGATGAGGGTCGCCGCGCCGTCGCTCCAACTGCACGCGATGGGCATGGCGGTGGTCGGCCGGCGTACCCCGGTCTCCGAAATGGCCACCCCTGCGAGGGCGTTGAACAGCTGGGACTTGCCGCTGCCGGTGGCGCCCGCGATGGCGACGACGGTGTGCTGCCCGGAGAGCCTGCGCCGGGCCGCCGCCTCGTCGAGGACCCGGCCGGCCTCGGCTAGCGTTTTACTGTCCAGCCGGGTGCGTGACAGCCCCACGAGCTCGCGGAGCGCGTCGAGCCGCGAGCGCAGCGGCCCGTCGTAGGCGAGCGGCATCACCGGCTGGGTGACGCTGCTGGAGACCCGGGTCTCGACGACCGGCTCGCGCACGGGAGGGTCCGCCGTCTCGGACACGCGCCGGGCGATCAGACCGTCGTCCCAGGCGCCGGAGGACTCCGACTCCGGTCGAACGTCCACACGCCCGGACGGCACGCGCGCGTGGGGGGCTCCGCCTGCTCCGTCGACGTCGACGTCTCCGCCTCCGCCTCCGTTTGCGTTTCCGTCTCCCTCGCCAGCGGCAGCGGCGGAAGCGGTCTTCCCGGGGGCGTCGTTTCCGGGGGCCTCGCCCTCGCTGCCCGGCCCCCCGCCGTTCTCCGGGCCCTTCTCCGGGCCCTTCTGCGATCCTTCGTTCCGCTCCGCCTTCCCCGTCTCCTCCGCCTTCTCTACCTTGTCCACCTTGTCCACCTCCTCTTGCTTCTCCTGCTCCCCTTGCATCTCTCGCTTCTCGTCGGCTTTGCCGCCGTCGGAAAGGCCCTCCTGTGGAGGCACGTTTTCGGCCGAGGCGTCGTGGTGGTCGTGGTCAGTGACGGCGGTCACCGCGGTCACCTCTCCTTCTGCAGTACGGACAGCGCGGCGATGAGTTCGGCCTGGGGCTCCGGATGGACGTCGAGGGCATCGAGCGGGGCGAGGCGGCGTTCGCGTTCGGCGTGCATGACCCGGTCCAGATGGTCGGTGAGGAGCCGTCCGCCGCGGTCACGCAGCCGCAGGGCTCCGTGGGCGCCGATGCGCTCGGCGAGCCCTTCGCCCGCGGACCGGGCCCGCCGGCCGCCCAGCAGCGCGGTGGCGACGAGAGCGGCGACCGCCTCTACGTCCGTGGCGGCGCTCCTGTCGAGCTCGCGCAGCTCCTCCTCGGCGTACTCCTCCAGCTCGCGCCGCCAGCGCCGTACGGCCATCCCGATACGGTGTTCGACGCTCTCCTGGGACGGGTCGCGGCCCGTCAGTTCCGGGGCGTCGGCGGCGGGTTCGCGGCGCCAGGCGTCGTCGACGCGTTCGTCGGCGGCGGTGACGGAGCAGAGCAGGAGGGCACAGAGGCTCTCCACCAGGGCGTCGAGGAGTTCGCCCGCGGAGCAGTCGAGCGGGAAGGCCCGCCACCGCTTCAGCGCGTCCCCGGCGAGGACGGCACCGGCCTGCAGCCGCCCCCGTACGCGCGCGTGCTCGCTGTCGTAGGCCCCGTCGACAGCCGCGGTGAGCCGTAGGGCGGCCGAGTACTGCGCGGCGGCGGCGCCGGCCAGCTCGGGCATCCGGGACTTGAGGGAGTCCAGGACGCCGTACGCCGTACGGGCCATGGCCTGCTGGCGGCTGGCCGGGTCCTGTACCTGCTGGGTGAGCCAGGCACGCAGGGGCGCCACCGCGGTGGCTGGAAGAAGCCCACCGCCCCAGGCGGACTCGGGCAGTTCGGGCACCGTGAAGCGCGGTACGTCGCCGAGGCCGGCCTTGGTGAGGAGGGCGCCGTACTGCCGGGACACCTCGGACACCACCTGGTGGGGCACCCTGTCGAGAACGGTGACGAGGGACGCCTGGTAGTCCTTGGCGGTGCGCAGGAGATGCCAGGGGACGGCGTCAGCGTACCGGGCGGCCGTGGTGACCATGATCCAGATGTCGGCGGCGCAGATGAGTTCGGCGGCGAGGACGCGGTTGTCGGCGATGAGGGAGTCGACGTCGGGGGCGTCGAGGAGGGCGAGGCCACGCGGCAGGCTCTCGGCGGTCTCGACCCGCAGGATCCGCGCCCCGTCCTCGCCGGGGAGCAGCAGATCGTCGACCGGGTCCTGTCCCGGCTCCTGTGGGGGCACCCACACGCGCGTGAGGTCGGGCAGTACGCGCATCCCGCTGAACCAGTGATGGTCCTCGGGATGGCAGACCAGCACCGGAGTCCGGGTCGTGGGCCGCAGTACGCCGGCCTCGCTGACCCGGCGCCCCACAAGGGAGTTGACGAGGGTCGACTTGCCGGCCCCGGTGGACCCGCCCACAACGGCGAGCAAGGGCGCTTCAGGTTCCCTCAGGCGGGGCACCAAGTAGTCGTCGAGTTGCGCGAGCAGTTCGTCGCGGTTGGCACGCGCGCGTGGAGCCCCGGGCAGGGGCAGCGGGAAGCGTGCGGCGGCGACACGGTCGCGCAGGGCGGAAAGTGCGTCGAGCAGCTGAGGCCGTACGTCCAAGGTCACCACATGTGAAGAATGCCCAATTTTAGGGGAATTCTGAAGCATATGAGCATGCCTGCGCGCCGACGGAACACAAGGGACGGAAGGGATGACTGGGACGTAGGCATAGTCCAGGCATAACGAGTGCACAACACCCGATGCGCGAGACGGCAAAAGCGGTGCACGATTCGTACCTGCCTGCGATTATCAGGACCGCTTCACTGAACCTCCACATTGAGCCACGGAGGTGAAGCAACCAGGACAAGGACCCGGGAGCCCTATCCTTGTCCCCGGCAACGTCAGGGACCAGCCCACACCCGGGCCGACCACGACCGAGGCCACCACACCCGGCCCCCGTAGCTCAGTGGATAGAGCAGGCGCCTTCTAAGCGCTTGGCCGCAGGTTCGAGTCCTGCCGGGGGCGCTTTTTCTCCGCTCTCCTTCCAGGAGGGCGTTTTTGCTGGTCAGGCATGGTTTACCGGGCCCCGTGGAGTGGTTGCTCGGGTGCGGCCGGTACCCTTGTCGTAGCCGTCGCCAGTCCGGCTGGAGATGGCTTTATCCGGTCCTCGGCGGGTGTTCTTCCCGAAGTTTCCGTGCGGTCTCTCTGCGGTCGTGACGAGACGACCGCCCCGTCACGACCTTCCAGAGGAGGGCAAATCGGCATTCAGGTTGAAGGAGGCTCTCATGTCGGATCATCCTTGGCGCCATGAGTCTCGCCTCCTCCTTCTTAGAAGTCATCTCATTTGGCTGGGTAAGCTGCCAGTCGTGGTGAGGATCGTTGAGCGGCTGGTGCCGGATGAGTTGTGGGAGTTGTTCCAGCGGGTGGTTCCGGAGGCGCCGTCACGGCCCCAGGGTGGGGGCCGACGTCGGCATGGCGACCGCGAAGTGCTGGCCGCGATCGTCTTCGTGGCGACCTCGGGCTGCACGTGGCAGCAGTTGCCGACCGCGTCGTTCGGGCCGTCCGGCGCGACGGCTCACCGACGCTTCACCGAGTGGACGAAGGCCAGGGTGTGAGCCAAGCTCCACCGCCTGGTGCTCGACGAGCTCGGGTCCCGCGGCGAGCTGGACTGGTCGCGGTGCGCGATCGACTCGGTGAACATGAGGGCGATGAAAAGGGGGATCTGACAGGTCCGAATCCTGTGGATCGCGGCAGGTACGGGTCGAAGATCCACTTGATCACCGAGCGCACCGGTCTGCCACTGTCAGTCGGTATCTCGGGCGCGAACATGCACGACAGCCAGGGCCTGGAGCCGCTCGTGCGGGGTATCCCGCCGATCCGCTCGCGACGCGGGCCGCGCCGCCGTAAGCCCGGCAAGCTGCACGGCGACAAGGGATACGACTACCGCCACCTGCGGCAATGGCTCCGCGAACGGGGCATCACGCACCGTCTGGCCCGACGCGGCGTTGAGTCCTCCACCCGCCTGGGACGTCACCGCTGGGTCGTAGAACGGTCAGTGGCCTGGCTCGTCGGCTGCCGCAGACTCCACCGCCGCTACGAACGCAAAGCTGAGCACTTCCTCGCCTTCACGAGTATCGCTTGCACCCTCATCTGCTACCGGCGGCTCGCCGGTTGATGTGGGCCCGCAGCAGATTCACCGCCAGCTCGTGTCCGTTCTGGGCGGCCATGTCCAGCGGTGTACAACCGTCTGGATCCGCGAGCTCCGGGTCAGCGCCGAAGGCCAGCAGTACAGCAGTGATGTGAACCGTCAGCGGCTCACCACTCTGCAGGGAGCTGTCGCCCTCGGCATCGATGGCGTGCGTCAGCAGCGTCATGTTGCCGAAGACCTCGTCGGGATCAGCGCCGTCGGCCAGTAACCGGGCCAGAGCCTCCGCATTGTCGTGCTCGACCGCATCATGGGCAGGCGCCCAGTAGTCACTCACCAAGGCATTCAACCGTCACCGCACACCATCTGCCAGCGACTATCTCCACTGTCAATCACCAATTGAGATGACGTCTAAGAAGAGAGATGCCTCGGCGAACCAGGAACACGTTGGGCACGGGTCAGCCCGACCAGTGTGCCCCAGCCGCCGATGACCAGGGTGAACGGGCGCCCTGACACGCGAGTCGCGCACACGGACGGCGACGATCAACAGCCCCGTGCTGAGAGCCACCGCGGTGGTGTGACCGTTCTTCACGCCACAGGCCAGGGTCGTAGAGAGGGTCACCAGGGCGTCCAGCCGCAGGATCCGGGCGGCGATCCGGCCGAGCACGAAGGACGGCAGACACACCAGGGCGGCCACGGCGAGGGCGGCGGCGAACAGCAGTGGCCGTAGTAGGGCGAGGAAGGCGTCGCGCGCACCTGGCGTCCCTGGGGCCACGGTCAGCCGAAACCACTGCGCGCTGGCCCGACGTACAGCCACATCGGCAGGGCCAGGTTGGTGCATTGCGCAGGCCGGATTCGTACCGGAGCATTCAGCTCATGATCAGGGTGCTCGTTGTGGAAGACATGCAAGTGGTCCGGGAGGGGCTGGTCGCTCTCCTTGACGGTGAGTTCGGCATCGAGGTTGTGGGTAGTGCGGCCGACGCACACGAGGCACTGGAGATGGCGGGAGGCGCCTCACCCGACGTGGCCCTCCTTGACATTGATTTGCCCGGTATGGATGGGTTGGCTTTGGTGCGGGAGCTGCCGAGGCGGGTGCCGGGCTGCCGGATGATGATGCTGACTGCCATGGACAGGGCCGGTTACGTCCGGCGCGCCCTCGATGCCGGAGCGTCGGGGTATTTACTGAAGTCCGTCTCTGTACAGGAACTCGCACAGGCTGTGCGTACGGTCAGCGTCGGCGGCCGGGTGATTGAGCCTCCGGAGCTGGCGGAGGAGGCAGCGGCGGCCACTCCGCTGACGATGCGTGAGGCGGAGGTGCTCCGCTTGGCCGCGAGCGGAGCCGACCCGCGATCGATAGCCGCGGATCTCTTTCTAAGTGTCGGTACGGTGCGCAACCGTCTGTCCGCCGCGGTGGGGAAATTACACGCGCGTACCCTCATCGACGCAATTCGCATCGCCGAAAGCCACGGATGGATTTAGCGGCAGCTCAATGGTGATGACGAAGTGTCCGGCGTAAGGGCGTGCGTCGAACGTGCCGCCCTGCGCCAGCACCCGGTACCGCAAATTCGCCAGTCCACTGCCCGATCCAGGGTCTCCCACCCGGGGCGGTGCGCCGTCGTTGTCGATAGTCAAGCACAGGCGGGAGGCGTGCGCTGTCATCTCGATCTCGCAGCTCGATGCCTGGCTGTGCTGGAGCACGTTTCCGATGCCTTCACGTAGAACGGCACTGAGGCAGTGAGCTATGGGCCCCGCGAGATTCATTCGGGGTGGCAAGACGGTACATGTGGCGATCCCTGCCTGGGACAACAGGCTTTGAGCGTAAGCAAGTTCGGTGTGAAAATGGGCGGCGACCCGCTGACTGGTGACGCCCCGCATATCCTGATGGGTGCGTCGCGCCAGGACCGCGATCTCTCTCAGGGCACGGTGTCCCGGTGTGCTGCTCTCGGTGCGAGCAAGCGCTCTTTCGCTCTGCACGGCGATGGAGACAAGAGACGAACCCACTAGGTCGTGCAAGTCCTGGGCCATGCGGGCCCGCTCACGGTGCTCCGCAAGCCGCGCCGCCTGACTGTGCGATGTCTGAAGACGCGCTGCGAGCAGGGCGAGGTGGACCACTGCATACACGCTGCTGGCGGTGATGACCGTGGACACCAGCACACTCAGGCCACTGCCTTGTGCGGTCACCAAACTGCTGTTCACGAGCAGGGGGCCGCTGGCTGCCACGGCGACCGCGATGACGATCGAAGCGGGACGCGGCACTGTCAGCAGTACCGCGCCCGCGAGAAAGCCCAGGAGGCTGAGCCATGAGTACTCGAAAATGAGGACCGGAAAGTAGGTGAGCAACGCTTGCAAGGCGAGCAGTCCCCACCGCCACCGGTAGGGGAGACGGTAGGGAGGCGGCGCATATTGGCCGAGCAGCACGGCGGGGAGCAGGATCATCAGGATGAAACCGGTGACCAGTGTTCCCTTGCTCACGGGCTGCGCCAGCACCTCTGCGCCAAGCAATGCGAGCGAGCCCGTGACCAGGACCGTCAAGGACACGGATGCGATCCCGGTCGCCTGAGTCACCCGCATACGAAGCCTCACACAGTCTCCCCACCTTCGTGACCTTGGACCTCGGTTGACCTTGATGGAGGGCATACCCCTGCGCCGGGTTTTTGACCGCTCAGACCGGACAAGGGTTGTACGCAGAATTGGTGAAGATCTCACCTCTTTTGTGGTGGCAGAAGTGGTCGGATCGGGTGCCCGCATGTCCTGATCTGTAAGGGATGTCATTCGATGAGACGTGCCGCACCTCGAATTCGGGGTTCCGTGCTGGCCTTCCACCGCCGCAGACGTGCCTTGCCCCGTATTGCGGCAGTTGCCGCGATGCTACTCGCCGCCGAGTCGGTCCTCGTGGTCGCCAATACAGGCGACGTCGTCGCCCTCAGCCTTCCTGGCCAGCGCCCTGAGGTGAAGGCCGCCAAACCGAAGAAGCCCATCGTCAAGCAGGCCGACGACATACCCTCGGCCCGCATTGCCGCCCGGCTCTCCGGGCACCGTGTGGAGGCGCTGAGCGAGCGCACCGAGACGTCGACGACCTGGGCCAACAAGGACGGCAGTCTGACCACAGAGCTGGCGGCAGGGCCGATCCGGTTCCAGCGGGACGGCCAATGGACCGACGTCGATGTCGAGTTGCAGGAGGTCGCCGGCGGCGTAGAGCCGAAAGCACACCCGGACGGGCTGCGCCTGGCCGGCAAGACCGGAACCCCCGCCACGTCCCTGAAAGCCGCACGCGAGGCCAAGGCGACCGACCTGGTGACGCTCGGCGAAGGGGAACAGCAGATCACCCTCCAGTGGAAGGGTGGCCTGCCGAAGCCCTCACTCGACGGGACGCGTGCTGAGTACGCCAACGCCGTTCCGGGCGCGGACGTGGTCGTCGAAGCAACGCGCACTGGCTTCGAGCAGTTCGTGGAGATCAAACAGCGGCCCACCGCAGGTGGTTACACGTATACGTTGCCGCTGAAGGCCAAGGGCTTGAAAGTAAAGCAACTCGCCGACGGCAGTGTGCAGTTCACCGACAAGAAGAACAAGAAGCGGGCCGTTATGCCCGCGCCGGTGATGTGGGACTCCACCGTCGACGAGCGGTCAGGCGAGCACACCCACAAGGCGAAGGTCGGCCTGAAGGTTGTGAAGCAGGGCTCGTCGGTCGACCTGGTGGTCACCCCGGACGCCGGCTTCCTCGCCGATCCGGTGACCAGGTACCCGGTCACCGTCGACCCGTCCACGTCCTCGCTGTCGAACGTTTTCGACACTTACGTCCAGCAGGGCGAGACCGTCGACTGGTCCGCCGACACCGAGTTGGACCTCGGCAACCCGGGCACCACCAACGCCGATGGCACGCCGCGCACGGCGCAGTCCTTTGTCTCCTGGAACACCTCGCCCATCCAGGACGCGCTGGTCCTGGATGCGAAGCTGTCCCTGTGGAACTTCCACTCGGGCAACACCGACTGCAAGCTCTACCCGTGGGAGGTCTGGTCGTCCCCGGCGGCGTCCACCTCAAGCCGGTGGACCAACCGTCCGACGATGACGGCGAAGAAGGCCACCTCCACCGAGACCCGCGGCAACGCCGACTGCACTGCGCAGCCCGACGGGTGGATCAACGCCGATGTGACAGCCTTGGTCCAGGAGTGGGCCTCGGCCAAGGCCACCCGTGGCCATATGGGCATCCGGGCCACCAGCGAGTCGGTCGTCGCGCAGTGGAAGCGGGTCAACTCCGCCAACGCGGCCTCCAACCCGCCGAAGCTCGTGGTGAACTACAACTATCGACCGCGCACGGGCACAAAGCAGGAGGCGGGACCGCCGTACTTCTCCTACGGCGGCACTTACGTCGTCGACACCACGACCCCCACACTGCGTGACACCTTCGTGGACGCCAACGGCGACAAGGTCAACGGCACGTTCGAGGTGCGCGACGCGGCGACCGACACCAAGGTCGGCGAGTACCTCGTCTCCCCGTGGGTGCCCTCCGGCCAGGTTGCCGAGGTCACGGTCGCGTCCGGCGTGCTGAGTGACGGCAAGACGTACAAGTTCCGTACGTCGCCGTACGACGGGACGCACTTCAATGTCGGCTGGTCGGCATGGAAGACGTTCACCGTCGACACCAAGGCTCCCTCCGCCCCCACGAACATCACCTCGACCGACTACCCGTCGAGCCAGTGGGTCAAGGGCACAGGACAGGCCGGCACCTTCACCGTCACGCCTCCCGCAGCCGACCACAACTGGTTGGAGTGGTCGCTGGACGGGGTGACCTGGACCAAAGTTGCCACCGGCGGGTCCACCGCGAACAAGTCACTTTCCATCACTCCGCCCAAGGACGGCACCCAGACCCTGCAGGTACGGTCCGTCGACAAGGCGGACAACAAGTCCGAACCCACCGAGTACATCTTCCACGCAGGCCCCGGGGGCTTCATCCAGCCGTCCGACGGTGAGCGCACGGCGCGCCGACTTCCGCTGGTCGCCGAGGCAGAGACGGGCAAGTACGACGCCGTGTCCTTCTCCTGGCGCCGGTCCGAGGCCGACGACTGGGTGAAGATCCCCGTCGGTAACGTCACCTCCGGCGGGACGGCGCTCACGGCTTGGCCGGTGCCTCTGGCGGGCGGCAAGAACGCAGCGCTCGTGTGGAACACCACAGACACCGTCGACCCGGACGGATCGATCCAGATCAAGGCCGACTTCACCGGCCCCAACGGGGCCCTCGGCGCGACGCAGCCGCTGTCCGTCGTAGTGGACCGAAATGCCGACGGTTCCGCCGCCAGTGAGGTCGGGCCCGGCTCGCTGAACCTCCTCACCGGCGACTACACCCTGTCCGGCACCGATGTCTCCGTGCTCGACATGACAGTGACCCGCAGCGCGTCCTCCCGCATCCCACAGGCCGGGGCGGCACAGGACGGGCAGGCGGCCATTTTCGGCAAGGAGTGGGTGGCCGGCACTACGGCGCAGGCCGTGAAGTCCGACTATTCCGAGCTACGGAAGACCTCGGCGACTTCGCTCGACATCGTTACGGCCGGCGGAGAGACGTTCGCTTTCTCCGCCAACTCGGCCAAAACCGGCTGGATCCCCGAGCCGGGCTCTGAAGACCTCACCCTGAAAGGCACCTTCACCAGCGGCGACTTCACGCTTTCGGACACCGAGGGTAACGTCACCACCTTCAGCCGGGTCACCTCCTCCGCCGTCGCCTGGACAGTCTCCCGGTCCCTGGTGGACGGCCAGGCCCACTCGACGACCGAGGTGATCCCCGAGGCAGTCACCGTCGACGGAAAGGTCCTCGCCCGTCCCAAGCGCGTGATCGCCGCCACCAGCGCGGTGACTCTCGGAACCTGCGAGGCCGATCCGGCCACCAGAGGATGCCGCGTCCTGGAGTTCGTCTACGCCTCGTCGACCACCGCCACCGCCACAACCTTCGGGAACGTCAAGGACCAGGTGTCCGAGATCCGGGTGTGGGCAACCACCCCCGGCACTACCGCCTCCACCGCGACGAGCGTGGCGAAGTACACCTACGACGACGCCGGCCGCCTGCGTGAGACCTGGGACCCCAGGGTCACCCCGGCGCTGAAGACGACGTATGTATACGACTCCGCCGGCCGCGTCATCCAGTTCACGCCGCCGGGCCAGCTGGCCTGGACGTTCGGTTACGGCAAGGTCGGCACCGATCCCGTGTCCGGCGACGGCATGCTGCTCAAGGCATCCCGCCCGACATTGAAAGCCGGCTCCGCCGATGAACTGGACGGCGGCACGGCTCAAACGTCCGTCGTGTACGGCGTACCGCTCACCGGCACCAAGGCCCCCCAAGCCATGGGCACCGGCGACGTGGCGCCCTGGGGACAGCTCGACGCGCCCACGGACGCCACCGCGGTGTTCCCCACGGGCTCGGTCCCTGCCTCACACAGCGGCGCCTCCCTTGCTGCGAGCGACTACGGGCGGGCGTTGGTGCACTACCTCAACGCCTCCGGCCGTGAAGCCAACACCCTGGATGCCGCCAAGAACATCACCACCACGGAGTACGACCAGTTCGGCAACGCGGTCCGCGAGCTGTCCGCAGCCAACCGCAATTTGGCGATGGGCACCACGGACGCCGACAAGGCCCAGCTGGCCGACCTCGGGATTGTCGGCCTGCCGACAGCGGAGCGTGCCGAACTGCTGTCCAACCGGGGCATCTACAACGCTGACGGCTCCCGCGAGGTGGAAACGCTCGGTCCGTTGCACCGGGTTGTTCTGGACGCCGAGTTGAAGGACGGCACCACCACGGTGCTGGCCGCAGGTGACCAGGCGATCGTGCGCCACCGTACCGTGAGCGAGTACGACGACGGCCGACCCACCGACGGCACGGCCACCATCTCGGACAAGGTCACCAAGCGCACCGAAGGTGGCCAGCCGCGCAACTGGCCGACGCTCACGGCCGATGCCCGCATAACCCAGACCGTCTACGACTGGGTGGTAGGTGAGCCCACCAGCACCATCCAGGACCCGGGCGGCCTGGCCATCACCGAGAAGGCCACCTACGACACCGCAGGGAGACAGATCACCCGCAGCATGCCCGTCTCCACCGGATCCGACGCCGGCACGCTGATCACGGACTACTACACCGGCGACGGCACCGGTGTCTGCGGTGGTCGGGCCGAATGGGCCGACGAGGTATGCCGCACCCGGCCCGCCGCGGCGATCACCGGCGGGGGTTCCAACCCGACCCAACTGGTGACCACGACCGCCGAGTACGACCGGTGGGGCGAAACCTCCAAGCTGTCGGAGAGCGCCAACAGCACCACGCGGGTCAAGACCACCGAATACGACGACGCAGGCCGCGCGAAGACCGTGGCCATCACCGGGGGCACCGGAACCGCCGTCCCAGCAGTCACCACAACGTACGACGCGGTCAGCGGCAAGGTGGCCGAGATCACCTCCACCGGCGGCGGAACCGTCAAAAAGGGGTACGACAAGCTCGGCCGCCTCATTTCCTACACCGATGCGGACGGAGGGGTGACCACCAGCCAGTACGACGCCGAGGGTCACGCCGTCCTCGTCAGCGACAACGTGCCCTCCAGTACGAGCTACGCGTACGACACGAGCGTTGACCCTCGCGGCCTGCCCACGACGATCACGGACTCCGTGGCCGGCGCGTTCAGCGTCCGCTACGACGCCGACGGACAGGTGCGCTCCCAGAAGCTGCCGGGCGGCTACACCATGAGCCAGAGCACCAACCCGGCTGGCATGGCGATGCAGCGGACGTACACCCGCGACAGCGACGGCGAGGTGCTCTTCTCCGAAACCCTTATCCCCACCGTCCACGGCCAGCGCTCCTCCTACACCGGCTCGCTGGGCCAAACCTCCAGCCAGACCTACCGGTACGACAAGGCCGGCCGGCTCGTCCGGGCGGAGGACGACACCGTCGACGGTGTCTGCATCACCCGCAGCTACACCCTCGACAAGAACGCCAACCGCAAGACCCTGGCCACGGCGGCAGCCGAGCCTGGCCTGGCCTGTACCACCACCGGCGCCGCGATCACCACTCACACCTACGACAGCGCCGACCGCCTGGTCGACTCCGGATACACCTACGACGCCTTCGGCCGCACCACAGCAGCCCCCGGCACCACGCTGGCCTACTACACCAACGACCTGGTGCGCCAGCAGACCGCAGGCAACCAGCGGCAGACCTGGACCCTCGACTCCCAGCTGCGCTTCCGCGGCTGGACCGTGGAATCCAATGCCTCCGGCACCTGGACACAGACCCAGTCCAAGGTCAATCACTACAGCTCCGACGCGGACACCCCGCGCTGGACCGTGGAGGACGCCGCCGGCGCGGTCACCCGCAATGTCAACGGATTCGACGGGCAACTGGTGGCCACCACCGCCAAGACCGGCTCGCCCGTGCTGCAACTGGTCAACCTGCACGGCGACGTGGTGATGCAATTGCCCACCATCGCTGGCCAGGCACCCACCGTGCTCACCACCGACGAGTACGGCAACCGCACCAACACCTCCAGCACGATCCGCTACGGGTGGCACGGCGGCATGCACCGGTCCACGGAAACCCTCACGGGCCTTACTCTGATGGGTGTCCGCCTGTACAACCCGTCGACCGGCCGTTTCCTGTCGGCCGACCCGGTACCGGGTGGTAGCTGCAACGCCTACGACTACGCGTGCGCCGACCCTGTCAACAACGAGGACGTCACCGGCTGCGCGACCTGCCGCGTGCCCAAGCACGCCTGGACCGGACGCAGCTTCACAACAGTTCTGCGTACCACCCGGTGGAGCTACAGCGGTTGGCAGAACGTCAACTGGCACTGGTACATGGACATTCTGAGCGGTGACTACGGGCCGATTCCCATCAGCGCGTGGAAGCGGCAGTACCGCTACCGCAAGCAGTACATCTTCAAATGCAAGGTCGCGGCCTGGTACGGCTGGGGCAGGCAGAAGATCCTTGCGACCTTCGAAACGCACTACCAGTACTCCTACCGCGACCGCACGACCTACCGCATCAAGTGGACCGGGATCAAGTGGACTCGGACCGGAGGCTGGAGCTGGACAAGAACATCCATGCGATATGTGTCCAGCTACCGCATCGTCTATACCAAGGGCTGAACCTGCCCTGACTGATAGCCCTTGGGGCGGGCGCTCCGCGGCGATTGTCGCGGAGCGCCCGCCCTGTCCCAACCGCAAAGCCGCAGGCTGCGTCGTCCACCGCGTTTGCCTCGGATTCCCTCGTGGAGATGCCCCGCATGGTTCCCGCCGTCGCTGCTTTCGGGATCGCCTTCTTCTGCCTCGCCCTGTGGTGCTCTGTCACGGTCGCCCGGACACGGGACCTTCCGACATGGCGCAGGTTCTTGCCGCTCGCACTCTTTTTGATCGCTGCTGGAGCAAGCGCGCTGCGCGCCTTCGACATCCCGCAAGTGGCCAACGCCGTCGCCTTCCCCTTGAACCTCGCGGTCGTTGTTCTGTCTCTCAGGGAAATCCGCAAACGCCGCCAGTACAGGCATGAGGCAGATCGCCATGCCTCATCGGGAACAATGGTTTGAGCGTGTGAGTTGCCATCGACGCATACGGACCCGCTCCCTGAAGTCTTGACACAGAGCGGCCCAAGGAAGGTCGTCGACCTTCCCGGAAACCGACAGTGCGGACCCCAGCCTCAATGGAGAACCGCAGGAATGATGGCGCCGGAAGCTCAAGGGCGGCGTGGGCTACCGGGACTCAGCCGGCGTGGCGGCGCGCATTCCACCGCCGTCGCACCCAGTCGCCCGTTTCCCCGATCGCCACCAGCAACCCCGCGGACGCAGCGCAGGGGAAGATCCCTGCAGGCTGTCCGAGAGCCATGCCCAACAGCCACAGAACGAGCGTGACACACACCCACCATGCGAGAACCGATCGTGTCGTGGGCCACCAGCGCGCCACCCTCTGCTTCATCGTCCCGTTCCTCCCGTGCGGCACGCCGCAGCGGATGCCGACGCGCATCGTGTTGTTCCCACGCCAGCGGGGGCTTCGGTCCCCGCCACGAGCACTCAGTGGCGCATCTGTATCGGCAAGCGCCGGTCACGCCGGCGGGTGTAGAGCCCAACCCGGCCATGGTTCCCCCGCCGGACAGTAGGGTAGAGGACAAGATCGCCAGGGCGATACAGCGCCAGCTCATCGTAGGCTGGCCGAACTTGGCCGCGCGAGTGGTGGCCGTCACCGGGGCACAGTTGGCTGTTCTTCGCCTCCTCCAACAACCTCGTCGGCCAGTTCGACTACGCGGGAGCCCCCGACAATGTGGTCGTCGACCTGACCGCCGCTCGCATCTGGGACGCCTCCTCCGTCGCCGCCCTCGACGCCATCGAGACCAAGTACTCCCAGCGCGGCAAGACCGTCGAGATCATCGGCCTGCACGAACCCAGCGCCCGCATCCCCAAGACCCTCAGCGGCGAACTCACCGGGGCCGGCCACTGACCGCAGTACGCACAACAGGTGGTGGCGCAGCACCTCGCCTTCGGATGAGACAGCCCCATCCGTTTCTGCGTGTACGCCCGAGACGCAGGTCAGAAGTGGCGCGGCCGGTCGCCCGGCTCTGTCGCCACGACTCCCTCGGCGATACGGCGGTAGGCGGCGCGGGCATGGAGCAGGCGGGCCAGCGCCGTGCCCACGAGAGTTGCGGCGAGCAGGCAGGCGAGCCAGAACGTGTCGCGGTGTCCGGCCCAGGTGAGGGTGCCCGCGGGCGGGATGCCGAAGCCGTTGAGGAAAAACCAGCACAGCACGGCCGTACCGGGGGCCGCGGTGAAGCGGGCGCACAGACCCAGCAGGGCTGCCAGCAGGGACAGCGCCAGCAGGGCGAGTTCAGGCTGGTCAGTGCCTATGAGGGTGTTGAGTAGCGCCCCGAGCGCCAGGGCACCGCCGAAGGCCGCAGCCCACACCAGCGGCGTGGCGACCGGCCGGGGAACGGGCCGTGCCCCGGTACTGAGAGACACCCACTCGATCATGCTGACGTCTCCTTCCAGACCTTCCGGGTGCCGGCGGAGAGAGAGGCATCGGCCGCCCCCGGCGACCGTTACCCTCGGCCCCCTGGACGCGGATTCTCCCACTTGGCCCTCGGCCGCACTTCCGTGGCCGAATGCAGACGCTCGCTAGGGTGGCACCAACAGCTGTCCGAGGTAACACCCAAACCAGACAGGGGGCAGTCGTAGGTGCTCCACGCCTGAGCAGTACGCCGTTGCCGGGGATCGGCGTGCGCCATGACCCGACGACACGGGAACAGCGCCGTCTGTCGGTCGTCGCCCACCACGACGGCTCACGGACCCTGAGCGCGCACTGTGCCTAAAGCTCCGGCGCTCGCCAGGGCTCCGTGTGGGCGCACTGACGATCCCGACGCCTGCGATCTGTCGGTGCGGCTGGCCTCCGGAGAGACGGCGACCCTGATAGACCAGGTTCGAAAGGTGTCCCGCAGGCCATCCAGACACCCGTCAGCAGCCGCGGCCTGCGGAGCCTTCCCGAAAATGCCGGAAGGTTCACTGACGGCCCATAAGGGCGCTACGTAAGGGCAGGTCAAAGCCACAGCAGCCATGTCCTCGCCAAGCGCCTTCTAAGCGCTTGGCCGCAGGTTCGAGTCCTGCCGGGGGCGCTCTGCACGCACGTCGCTTGCATCCTCCCTCCGGGGAACGTTTTTGCTGGTCAGGGCTATGCCCGTAGGCACGATAGCGCGGCGGCGCGAGGCCGGACCGACTTCCTGGTGGAGAGCGCGGCAGTCCGGTTGAGAGCGGTTCTGCACGGCTTTTGGCGGGTGCGCGTTCTGCGGCTACGGCGGCACAGGATCGGCACGGTTCCGGTTGGGTCCTCCGAAGCGGCACCCATACGTTGGGGGGCCTTCGGAGGACCCGACGACATCGACAACGGGCTGTGCCTCTGCTCGCTGCACCACAGACTCTTCGACGACGGCCACCGCATCCTCGTCTCCCGGCACTTCGTCGGGCACAGCCTCCCCGCCCGCGAGCATGTCGTCGCCCTCGCGGGGCGTCGGCTCATAGGCCCGTAGCCAAGCGTTCCCCTGCCCCGGCCGACCACCGCGTCTGGCACACCAGCCAGGTCTTCCACGGCACTCCACTCCCCGTCCACGCCTTGGCACCCGTTGGAGCCTCGCCTCGCCCTGTGGCGGTTTCGGCAGGGCGTCAGCGGCGTACCGTCGTCGGGTCCTCCACCACCGGAGCCGTCACGCTGCCGAGAAGCCGCAGCGCCGCCTCCGACGGTGAGCCGGGCTCGGCCGTGTAAGCGATGAGTCGCTGGCCAGAAGCGCCGGGGATGACGAGGTTCTCGAAGCTGAGGTCCATCGCGCCGACCATCGGATGGCGCAGGTGCTTCACCACGGACGTACAGGTTCGTACCGGGTGCCGGGCCCAGCGGGATGCGAACTCGTCGCAGTTCATGGTGAGTTGGCCGATGAGTTCCGCGAGGGCACGGTTGTGGGGATGCTGGCCCGCGACCAGGCGCAGGGAGGCCACGCCGAGTTGAGCCTCCTCGTTCCAGTTCGTGAACAACTCCTGGTACTGCTCGTCCAGAAAGAGCATCCGGGTCAGGTTGGGGCGGGTCGCCGGGGTGTCCGGGCTCTCGGGCGCCAGGTGTCCGGCGAGCAGGGCGTGCCCCATCCGGTTCCAGGCGAGGACGTCGTTGTGCCGGTCCAGGACGAGGGCCGGTATGTCGGTCATGGCCGCCAGCAGTTGCCGGACCGAGGCGTCGGCGTGTGCCACCCGGGGCGGAGCCGGCCTGGACGACGCGACGGCGGGGCGGGCGAGGTTCTTCAGATGGGCCGTCTCGTCGTCGGACAGGCGCAGGATGCGCGCGATCGACTCCAGCACGCCGTCGGAGGCACTGAGGGCACGCCCCTGTTCGAGCCGGGTGTAGTGGGTGATGCTGACACCGGCGAGCATCGACAGCTCCTCGCGGCGCAGGCCGGTGACCCGGCGGCGGTTCGGGTACGGAGTGATGCCGACGTCCTCGGGACGCAGCGCGGCACGGCGGGACTTGAGGAAGTCTCCCAGCTCGGAAGGGGCGTCCATCCATGCCTCCAGGTGGGCGGAGTGCGGCAGGCCGTGGCCACTGACTTCCCATCATGCCCACCTGTGCCGCGGGACGGGGGCCGTGAGGGTGGTCCTGCGATGACTACCCTCCCGCCGGCTGCGCGAGACAGGGTTCTGGCTGGCGGTCCCGGCATCGACGAGCCTCCTCTCCGTAACCGCGCGTGATGCGACCCAGTGCGCGCGGGTGTCAGGAACCATCAGGAACCTTGAGGAAAAGGACCCGACGTCATGTCTGTCACTGATTCGGAGGCTGCCGGTACCGCGTCCGGCACCGCCGCCGACACCGCGCCAACCGTGCTCACACCCGGACTCCGGCTGGTGCTGGTGCTGCTGCTCGCCTCCCAGTTCATGCTGGCCGTGGACTTCTCCATCCTGAACGTGGCACTGCCTGTGATCGGTGAGGGCCTGGGCTTCTCGCTCGGGCACCTGCAGTGGATCGCCACCTCGTTCGCTCTGTGCGCTGCCGGCTTCACGCTGCTCTTCGGCCGGGTCGCGGACCTGTTCGGCCGTCGCCGGCTGTTTCTCGGCGGCCTCGTCCTCCTTGGCGCGGCCTCGCTTGCGGGCGGCCTGGCGCAGAGCCCGGAGGTACTGATCGCGGCCCGCGTCTGCCAGGGTCTGGCCACCGCCGCCGTCACCCCGGCCGGGCTGTCGCTCCTGACGACCTCGTTTCCGGAGGGTCCGCTGCGCGAGAAGGCGCTCGGGCTCAACGGGGCGTTGATGTCCGCCGGGTTCACCACCGGAGCCGTCCTCGGCGGCCTGCTGACCGACCTGCTGTCGTGGCGCTGGGCGTTCTTCATCAACGTGCCCGTCGCCCTCGCCGTGCTGGTCATCGCCCCGACGGTCATCAAGGAATCCCGTCCCGACAAGCGTCCGGAGCTGGACCTGCCCGGCGCCATCAGCGTCACGCTCGGCCTGCTGGCCATCGTCCTCGGCCTCACCCAGGCCGGCGAGAAGGGCTGGGGCTCGGCCGACGCGCTGCTGCCGCTGGCGGCGGGCGTGGCACTGCTGCTCGTGTTCTACGCCGTCGAGCGCAAGGTGTCCGCGCCACTGGTCCCGCTCGGCGTGCTCGGCAAACGCTCCGTGGCCTGGGGCAACGTCGCCGGTCTGATCGCGTTCCTCACCGAGACCTCGCTGGTCTTCCTGCTGACCCTCTACCTCCAGGAGGTGCTCGGCTTCTCCCCGCTCGCCGCCGGCCTGTCCTTCGGCGTCCTGGGCATCGGAACGATCGTGGGCGGTTCCATGGCCCCGCGGGTCATCGGGAAGACCGGCACCAGGCGGACGCTGATCGTGGGCGGCATCCTGCAGACCGTGTTCACCGTCGCCCTGCTCGGTCTCGGTGACGACCGCTCGTGGATGTGGCTGCTGCTGGTCGCCACCTTCGCCGGTGGCATCGGCAACATGCTCGTCATCGTGGGCTTCATGGTCACCGCCACGTCGGGGCTCGCGGATCACGAACAGGGCCTGGCAACCGGCCTCGCCACCATGACCCAGCAGGTCGGCATCACCATGGGTACGCCCATCATGAGCGCCATCACCAGCGCTGCCATGACAGGCAGCGGGGCCGCGGCCATCCTCGGCGGTCTGAAGGTCGCGATCGCTGTGAACGCCGCCATCGTGCTCCTCGGCACCCTCACCAGCGCCCTGTTCCTGCGCGGCGCCCGGTCGAGTGCGCACTGACGACGGGCGGTACGAGCCGCCGGACGCCTGCCCACGGCCCTCCACCTCCGGACGCCTCGACGACCCTCGGCGCGAGGCAGCCGAGTGGGATGACCGGTCGGCAATGGCCCGGCACTTCGCCGACCTGCATGACGGCAGCCACGGCAAGGGCGGCGACACAGTGTCCCGCCCCGGTAAGGAACGGCACTTCCGGCGGCCCGTCGAACTGCTCCCCCTACGCCGTGCAGGTCTTGGACACGAGCTCGACGTCGCTCTGTTCCTCGTCGCTCTGTTCTCCGGCGAGGGCGAGGCCGGTGCGACCGGGGTCCGGCGCATCCGGGACGGCGGCCTCGGAGCGTCCTGGACGTTGTCGTGGCCGGAGCAGCGCGAGACCGAGATCGCTACGGTCACGTCGCCGACGTACTACGGGGGCGGGTTTCACCACCCTGTCTGCGGGGCGCGACCGCCCACGACTGGCCCTTGAACGGGTTCACGCCCGAGCAGGCGGAGGCAGAGTTACCCGCGCGAGGTACCCGCGCTGCGGGCCATCGCCGCCGGCGGCCTGCACAACCTGGTCTCCAGCGTGACTACCGGATCGTGCCCGCCATCGCCCGGGCGGGGAAATGAGAGGGGTTCCCCATGGCGCCGTCCACGGCGCTGCGTCTGTCGGTGCTGGACCAGGCGCCCATCGGCGGGGGCTTCTCGTCCGCGGACGCCCTGCACGCGTCTGTCGAACCGGCCCAGGCCGCCGAAGAGTCGGGATACGTCCGCAGTGGGATACGTCCGCTGCTGGACGGCGGGGCGGAGCCGCTGATCCCACCCGCGCGGCATGGCTTCGCAAGCGGAGAGTGCGCGTCCGACAGCGTCAAACCGCCAGCCCGGCGAACTCAGCAGGTCGGCCGCACGCAGGACAGCGCCTTCAGGCCCCCTGCTCGACGGAAAGCTTCACTGCACTGCCGCTTCGGGTTCGGGTTCGTCCGACGCGGACGGATGGACGCAACTGCCCTCGTCGAACGGGGTGAACCACGAATCGAGTGCCATCGGCGCGACTCCGAACGCGGCGCTCCCGGAGGCTTCGCCGATCCCGTCCATCGAGGCGTCGTAGAGCCACTCGTGGTCCATGTCTTCGTAGACATTGCCGGCGAGCGCGTCGAGGGCGGAGGACACGTCGTCGTCGAGCAGCTCGTACAGCTCCAGGGTCATGGTCGCCTGGCTCAGGAGGAATCTCAGGGCGAGTTCCTCGGCGACGCAGCTGAGTCGTTCGAAGCTCCCATCGGTGAAGCGGGTGGTCATGGCGATCACCGTCACCAGGAAGCGACGGGCGAAGCGGGCGTCGTACTGGAGGGCGTACCGGTCCGGAAGGCGCTCCAGGTGCCACAGGGGACCCTCGCATTCCGCGACGCTTGCCTCCTCCTGTGTCAGGATCTGCACGTCCTCGAACAGCTCGTCCACCAGGATGTCGGTCGCGTAGACCAAGGCACCGGCGGCAAGTCTGGCGCTTTCCGGCGGGACAGCGAACCTGTCATTGCTGTTTTCCCTCTCGTCGTTCTCGTCGTTCTCGCCGTCCTCGTCGTCCTCGTCGTCCTCGTTGTCGATCACGCCGAACATGACCGGAGGGAAGGAGCGCAGTTCGTCCGCCAGCCCCAGCATCCGGCTTCGCACCGCCGCGGCTTTCGCCTCGGCGTCGTAGCCCCCTTCGGTGCCTTCGGCTGCTGGGCCGTCGGTGTGCCGGGCCTTCCGGGCAGCGGGATCATCGGGCGGGACATCCGGACCCTCGGCTGCCTCAAGGCTCTCCCTGGCCAGATCCTGGTGCAGTTCGACCTCGCAGCGCTCGATCGTCCAGTCGGCCAACAGCTCCGAGCGCTCCAGCAGTTCGTCCACGAGTGCCTGCACCGATTCCTCGGCGGCCTCCAGTGCGGGAGCGTCCACGACGACCTTCAGAAGGGCACCACCGGGATGGACGGCCACCATGGTGTCCAGAAGATCGACTTTCACACCGTCGGGCCCTTCGACGGCCCGGACAGAGCCGAATCCGTCCTCGATGAGCGCCACGGCACCGGCGCGCTGAAGCGGGTCCATCTCCCGAGTTCCCTCCGGGATGCAGGTGTCCACAGTCACTACGTACGTCACGTGTCCGAGCCTGCCAGCAAGGAACCGTCCGCGCGAGGGAATGGGGCCGTCTGCAAAAAGGATTTGGCCCGTGCGACCTGCGCTGTCGGCGGCATGGGGCTGCGGTCGGCGTGGGACGACCACGTCGTCACGACTGTCCCGGTGAGGGCAGGTGAGGGCAGGTGAGGGCAGACGAGGGCAGACGAGGATCTTCTTCGGCGTCGTAGGCGACAGGCCGCTGGACGCTTCAGGGTCGCGCCAAACTGTTGTCGGGGGTCAGGCCGCTGAGCTTTTCGGGGTTGACCTGGAAGCGCAGGTTCTGGATGCGGCCGTCGGCGAGGTCGAACGAGAGGGCGCCGACCGTGTGTCCGGCGAGGGTGGCCAGGACGCCGAGTTCGCCGTTGATGACAGCCGGCTCCATGGTGAGGGCGGCCAGTTCGGGCTTGGCCAGGAACCCCACGATCCAGCGCGCGACGCGGTCGGTGCCGTGGAGGGGGCGGCGGGCGGCGGTCACCTTGCCGCCGCCGTCGGACCAGGCGGTGACCTCGGGGGCGAGCAGTTCCATGACGGCGTTCAGGTCGCCGCCCGCGCAGGCCTCCATGAACCGGGTGGTGACCTGTCGGCGCCGGGCCTGGTCGGCGTCGAAGCGGGGGCGGCGGGCCTGGACGTGCGCGCGTGCGCGGTGGGCGATCTGGCGGACCGTCGGCTCGGGACGTTCGAGGGTCTCGGCGATCTCGGCGTGCGAGTAGCCGAAGACCTCGCGGAGCAGGAAGACGGCGCGTTCGACGGGGCTGAGGGTTTCCAGGACGACGAGCATCGCGGTGGAGACGCTGTCGGCCAGTTCGGTCTCCGCGGCGATGTCGGGTGAGGTCAGCAGGGGCTCGGGGAGCCACGGTCCGACGTAGGTCTCGCGGGTCGCCCGTGCGGAGGTGAGGCGGTTCAGCGAGAGGTTGGTGACCGTGCGCACCAGGTAGGCCTTGGGGTGGCGGACCGTGTCGCGGTCCGCGGTGCGCCAGCTCAGCCAGGTGTCCTGGAGGACGTCCTCGGCGTCGGTGACGCTGCCCAGCATGCGGTAGGCGGTGGCGAACAGCAGCCTGCGGTGTTCGAGGTACGGGTCCTGCTCGTCCTTGGCGTCGGCCATCGGCTCATGCTGCCAGCACCGAAACCAGGGCGGCAAGGTCCGGGATCATGGCGCCGACTGCCGACGCGCCCGTCATGCCGCGGGCTTGC
Organism: Streptomyces sp. NBC_01451; assembly: GCF_036227485.1. Taxonomy (NCBI): domain Bacteria; kingdom Bacillati; phylum Actinomycetota; class Actinomycetes; order Kitasatosporales; family Streptomycetaceae; genus Streptomyces; species Streptomyces sp. NBC_01451. Next base: position 6,387,278 of record NZ_CP109479.1, on the reverse strand, counting down.
GGGTGGCCCGGCCGCCCTTGGAGACGATGGTGGTGACGTTCATGCGCTTGCTGAACCGGTAGGTCGTGAGCGGGCTGCCGCTGACCATCTCCTTGTACGCGGCGGCGCTCCGGCCGGTGAGGTGCGTGCGGCGGGGGGTTTCGTCGGCCTTGGTGAACTGGATGACGGCGTCACGGCGGCCGAGGCTGACCGGCTGGTGGAAGTAGCCGAAGCGGAACGGCTTGACGGCCTTGCCGCGTACGAGCCGCGCGATGGTGTCGGCGGTGTACTGGGCGGTGGGCAGGCCGCTCTGGCAGGTGCCGTGGATCTGTCCCCAGGCCAGCCGGACGGCGGCGGCGTCGCCGATGGCGTGGATCTCCGGGTGGGAAACCGAACGCAGGGTGGCGTCGACCAGGATGAGGCCACGGTCGTCGGTGGCGATCCCGGCGTCGGCGGCGAGCGGCGACACCTTGACGCCGGTGGTCCACAGGCACGCGTCGGAGCGGACGAGCCTGCCGTCGGCCAGTTCGACGGCGTCGGGCAGCACCTTGGTGACACGGGCGCCGGTCTCAAGGGTGACGCCGAGGCGGTCCAGCGCGCCGTGGAGATAGGCGCGGGCCTTGGCGCCCATCATGCCGCCGGGCTCGTCCAGGCTGATCAGCGTGACGCCCAGCCCGGGGTGGCTCTCGGCGATCTCGGTGGCCGCCTCGATGCCGGTCAGGCCACCGCCGCAGACGGTGACCGTGCCGCCGGACGCGGCGACCTCGGTGAGTCGCGTGGCCAACCGACCGGCGGTCTCCGGGTTGTTGAGGGTGAACGCCTGGGTGTCGGCGCCGGGGACCCTACCGGTGTCGGTCGAGCTGCCCAGTGCGTAGACGAGCGTGTCGTAGCCGAGGGTCTCGGCGCCGTCGACGGTGATCTGCCGGGCCTCGGGGTCGATGGCGGTGGCGGCGCCCTGGACGAACGTGACGCCGGTCCCGGCGAGCAGGTCGGGGATCCGGTGGTCGGCCAGTTCCTGCCCCGCGGCGATCTGATGCATCCGCAGTCGCTCGACGAACCTGTCCGAGGGGTTGACCAGGGTGATCATCACGCCGGTCCGGCGGGTGCGGTGGGCCAGCCGGATGGCACTGAACAGGCCCGTGTAGCCGGCGCCGAGAACGACGATGCGGTGGCCTTTGTTCATCGGGTCTCCCAAGGTCGGGCACCGGCTTCGGTACCGGTGACGCCCATGGGACAAGCAACCCGCACCGCACGTGACAGGTCACCGATGTGAAGCAGGTCACACCCCGCTCCGATGACCACGCGCCTCCGGAGGCCGTCGCCGACTCAGCGCGTCCAGTACGTGATGTTGCGGAAGCGGGCCTCGGCCCGTCCGGTGCCGTGGTGGTAGACGCCGTTCTTGAAGTGGCGGGTGGCGGGGCCGCGGTCCTCTGTCACGAGGACCGACTCGTCGTCGAAATAGACCTCTACGCCGCCCGCCGAGGCGTTGTGCGCGAGTTTGACGTTGAACCACTGGTCGTACGCGTTGGTCTTGAGGACCGTGCGGTCGTACGCCCGCACCGTGCCGCCGTTCGCGCTGTAGGCGTTGAGCATGAAGTCGGTGGCCGGGGTGCCCTCGGGGTGGATCACGCGGAGGATCTGAACGAAGGTCGCGCCGTTCGTGCCGGCGGGGAGGTACACGTCGGCGTCCCACATGTGGCGGCCGGACGTGTACTGCCGCTGCCAGCGCATCTCGGTGCGCGGGTCCGTGGAACTGCCCTGCGACATGGGCTCGTCGGTGTCGTACACCCACATGCGGTGGACGCCGCCGCTGTTGCCGTACCGGTCACCCAGGGCCAGGTTCCACGGCTTCTGCATGGCGTACGTGAACGTGGTCCTCGTCCAGCCGTCCGTGGGGGACGCCGCCGCGGTGGCGGACGGTGAAGCCGCGGAGGCCGTCGACCGGGTCGTCGACCAGGCGGCGCCGCCGGCGAGTAAGCCTCCGGCGGTCAGAACCGTACGCCTCGATGGAGTCATGGGCATGTCAAATCAGCCTTCCGGGAGGGGTACGAGAGACTTGGGAGAGGTGGCGAGCCATCGGATCTATCTTTCGAAGGAGCGTAGAACTGGCATTGACGTGCGTCAACGCTCAGGTCCAGTCCAAGAGAGATCCGATGTACGCCACCTTCCTCGCTACGGCTGCTTCTCCCGGAGGCCGGAGTTGAACACCGGGTGGTAGCTCTCCGGCGGGGCCAGATAACTGACCGGCAGTCCGCCCGTGTCGATGACGATCTGGTCCACGGCGATCGCCGCGTCGACCATGAAGAGCCGCAGTTCGTGCTCGCCGGGTTCGGTGACGCTCACCGTGGCCGTCAGTCTCTCGACGCCGTCCTCCACGTTGCGGGCCCAGGCGTCGCCCCGGTTGCCGGTGGCGACGGACTGCCCCGACAGCACCGTCACCGGCTGGTCGTCGAGGCAGAGCGCCACCCGCCGATGGCCCCGCTCGTCGAGCGACGGCAACCGGAGGACGGTGACCGGGAAGGTGCCGGTACTGGCGAAGTGCACCCGGTATCTCAACTCCGGTGCGCGCACGGCGAAGTCGGCCGTGATGGGCGCCGCCGTCGACGGCACCGCCTCCACCGCGCCGCTACGACGGCCCAGCCCGCGTACGGTCCGCCAGCGGGCCCCGCCGCGCGTCACCCGGCGGTCGGTGTGCGCGGCGTCGATCGAGACGTATCCGTGCGCCTCGACGAACCCGCTTCTCCAACGCCGGACCCCTGCGGCGTCGTTGCGCACGCTCAGCGGTACGTCGACACGTCGGCCGGCGTCGGCCCCGCTCACGGTGACCGTCGCCTCGTACGTCCCTTCGGGCACCCGGTCCCAGTCGATCTCCACCCACACCCTGGTCTGGTCGGTCAGGGAGCCGCCCGACTCGCTCAGCCGGACCCAGGGGTGACTCGCCTCGGCGGTCCAGCTCAGGGGCAGAAAGCCGGTGTTGAAGACGTCCACGAAGCGTCGGTCCCGGGTGCCGGAGAAGAAGGACAGCTGGCGGGCCGTTCCCGTCTCGTTGCCCTCCGACGCCACTCCCAGGCCCGAGGTCTCCTGGCGGGCGACCCTGCTGACGGCCGGGCGACCCGGCGCCTTCGGGATCTGCGAGGGGTACGGGTTGACGATCCCGTCCCATTTCCCGCCCGCCACCTCGGTGTTGTACCGCTTGGTGAGCGCGGCCTCCGTGGTGTGGGCCGCCTCGGCCAGGTCGGCGAAGCGGTTCGTCCCGGCGCCGCGTCCCTGGCGCAGGGCGAGCGCGTTGCGGTCCGCCCAGTAGTACTTCAGGTTCATCAAGTAGGCCCCGTGGACGGGGTATTCGACCAGTTCGAAGTAGGCGTCCCGGTAGGCCTCGGGCAGCTTGGACCCCAAGGTCCTTGCCCGCTCCAGCAGTTGCTCGTACGCCGCCGTCCGGCGGCCCGCCTCGTCGCCGTGGTGGACCACGGAGAGCAGGCCCTTGGCGATGAACTCCGGGCGCAGTTCCGCCGCGAGGCGGTAGTACTCGGTGCGGATCGCGGCTATCTCGCGGCCGTGGCGCTGCCCGAACTGGCGGCCCGCCCACTCGACCAGGAAGCCCTCGACGCCCTCGACGCCCTGGACGCCCTCGGCACGCTCTCCGTCGTCCGCGTCCGAGCAGTCCGCGCTCCACCGGTGCACGTCCCAGGCGACGTCCATCGCGAAGGACAGCCCGTTCTCGATCGACTTGACGTCCCCCACGTTGAAGATCCACATACGGTCGGCGCCGTGCTCGTACACCCGGCGCAACTCCTGCCAGACCTTGGCCGGTTGGGTGGTGTCCAGCCACAGGTAGCTCTTCGGGCGGCCCCAGTAGGAGAGGTGGTAGTAGATGCCGTTGCCGCCCGGGCGCCGCCGCTCCGTGTCGTCCGGCAGTTGGCGCATGTTGCCGTGGTTGTCGTCCGGCCAGATGAGCGTGACGTCGTCGGGTACCTGGACGCCCGCGTTGTACAGGTCCAGGACCTCCTTGTACGGGATGAAGATCTGCGGCTCGGCCGCCTGGCCGACCTCCTCGGCCAGGATGCGGCGCTGGTCGGCGATGATGTCGTTCATCACCACGACCTTCTCGGGGATCGTCGTGGCGTACTTCGTCTCCAGCGCGGTGTCGTGCAGGCCGCGCATGCCGAGCGTCCAACTGCTCTCGTAGGCGGCGTTCTGGCGGGCCCGGGCTCTCCAGTAGTCCGAGATGACACCGGGGTTCACCGTGTAGTCGTACACCGGCAGGCTGCCGTCGGCGTTCCGGTGCTCGGCCGCCCACGGGTCCCACTCGTGGACGCCGTTCCGGAGCAGGGCCTCCGGGTGGCTGGAGCCGACGACTATGCCGTAGCGCTCGGCCAGTTCGGGGTTCTCGCGGTGCTTGTTGAAGAAGTCGGAGTACGGATGCATGGCCGGCCAGAGGTAGTTGGCCTTGAGGCGGAGGAGCAGTTCGAAGACGTGCTTGTACGTCTCGGGGCCGATGTTCTTGTCCGGCTCCTGGGTGCGGTGGGACCAAGTGGTCAGGTTCTGCTCGTCGTTGACGAAGATGCCCCGGTACCGGACGGACGGCTCGTGGCGGGTGAAGGGGCCCGCCGGCACGGTCACTTCGTCACGGTGCTCGACCGGCACGTCGGCCCACCAGTACCAGGGCGAGACCCCGATGCGTTCCGAGGTGTCGTAGATCCCGTAGATCGTGCCGCGCCGGTCGCTGCCCGCGATCACCAGCGCGCGGTCCACCCCGGGCAGCGGACGGTCGACCACCTGGGTGATCGAGGCCTCCCAACGCCCCTTCACCCGGGAGACGTTCAGGCGGCCCTTGGCGATGAGCCCGTCGATGAGCGGGCTCGCGCCGATCGTGCCGATCACGACCAGCCCCGCGGTCTGCCCGGGGACGGTGTGCAGCAGTCGCGGCCGTACGCCGCCGACCCGTTCGATGTCCGCCTGGAGGTCCCCGGCCGCGCGGAGCACGGCGGGGTCGTCGGCCGCGTCCACGTACACGTCGGTGGCGAATCCGCCGCGCGCCAGCGGGAATTCGGGTCTGCCGGGCCGGAGTGCGGGTGCGGCGTGGGCTGTTCCGGCGAGCAGCCCGGGGAGCAGTGGGGTCACTCCGGCGGCGGCCATTCCGCGCAGGAACGACTTGCGGGTCCATGGGCGTGACCGGTCAGGGGGAGACTGGGGTTGCGGTGACCGGTCCTGGGGGTCGTGGTGCGGCACGAGACGCTCCCGTTCTGCCCAGAGCCCCCCATCGGCTCTTCGCGCAGCCGGTCAGGGAGCTGAGCGATGAGTTGCGTTGGCATGGGCGGACTGGAAAGCACGGCTGGACAACACAGCAAGAAAGCGCTTGCTGCGTGCATCACGCACCCTAGGACAGGCCCGGCCCGCCCGTCCAGACGATCGACGTCGGCGGGCCCGTCCCAGCGGGCCGTGCACCGGCCGCCCGCCGACCCCGCACCGACCGCACACCCACCGCTCATCCCCGCACGCCGACCGCACACCCACCGCGCATCCACCGCACGCCGACCGTGCGCCCACCGCGCACCGCGCACCGCGCACCGACCGCGCAGCGACTACTCCGGCGCCATGTACTCCGTGGCCGCGTCCAGCAGCCAGTCCGTCAGATAGCCGGCGAAGGAGGCGCGGACCAGTACCCAGAAGCCGGCCCTGGGCTCGTCACGCGCGACCAGCACCACCTGGGTGCGGCCCAGGGTCGTCTGGGCGCAGCGGCCGGGGCCGAAGGCACGCGGGTGGAGGTCCAGGGCGCAGCCGTGGGCCAGCAGGTCGCGCGCGCGGGGGCCCGTCACGAGGAGCGTGGTGCGCTGGGCGGAGACGTCGGTGACGGACACCGGTTCGTCTCCGGCCGCCGCCCTGATCCGGCTCTCCAGGTCCCGTTCGCTGCCGGGCGGCCCCACCAGCAGCCACTCGTCCGGGCCCAGCCACAGGCCGACCAGCTCCCCCGCGCGGACGACGGTGTTGGGGGCCACCGGCAGCGGGAGGTCCAGCGCGAGCCCGACCGCGTCCGCCGCCGCTCCCTTGGAGTCGAGGCGCACGTCGAGCTGGGTCAGGAAGGGGAGTTCGGCCAGCCGGACCGCGCCCCCGGAGGCGCGGGTGGCGGCGGCCAGGCGACCGGCCTCGTGCGCCAGCGGGGACACCGGCGACAGGGCGGAGACGGGGGAAGGGGAGGAAAAGGAGGACGGGGCGCCGTGCGGCGGGGCGGCGCTCAGGGTGGTGGTGTCAGCCATCTCGGCGGGCTCCCTCGGGGTCGTAGAGGACGGGGCTCGCGACGGTCACCGGGACCAGCCGGTCACCCACGGGGGCGTACAGGCGCTCGCCCATCCGTTCCCGGCCGCCCTTGATCAGGGCGAGGGCGAAGGTCCGGCCCAGGGCGGCGCTGCGGTAGCTGGAGGTGACATGGCCGAGCATCGGGACGGGCGGTGCGGGCAGCACGCTGTCGGCGACCAGTTGGGTGCCCTCGGGGAGGAAGGTGCCGGGGTCGTCCGGGAGCAGCCCGACCAGGTGCTTGCGGTCGGGGCGGACCGCGTCGGCACGGGCGTACGACCGCTTGCCGATGAAGTCGGGCTTCTTCTTCGACACCACCCAGCTCATGCCGAGGTCCTGCGGGGTGACGGTGCCGTCGGTGTCCTGGCCGATGATCGGGTAGCCCTTCTCGGCACGCAGGACGTGCATGGTCTCCGTGCCGTAGGGCGTGATGCCGTACGGGGCGCCGGCCTCGTACAGCGCGTCCCACAGGGCGCGGGCCTCCCACGGCGACACGTTGATCTCATAGGCCAGTTCGCCGGAGAAGCTGATCCGGCACACGCGTGCGTCGATGCCCGCGACGGATGTCTCGCGCCAGGCCATGAAGGGGAAGTCGGCGTTGTCCACAGCCAGTTGGGGCGCGAGGGAGCCGAGGACGTCCCGGGAGCGCGGGCCGACGAGGGCCACCGTGGCCCATTGTTCGGTGACGGACGTGCAGTGGACGCGCAGGTCCGGCCACTCGGTCTGGGACCACTCCTCCATCCAGTCCAGTACGGCGGCGGCGTTGCCCGTCGTCGTGGTGACCAGGAAGCGGTCCTGGGCGAGGCGGATGACGGTTCCGTCGTCGAAGACCATGCCGTCGGGGCGGCACATCACGCCGTAGCGGATCATGCCGACCTTCAGGGTGCTCATCATGTTGGTGTAGAGCAGGTCGAGGAAGACACCCGCGTCCGGGCCCTGTACGTCGATCTTGCCGAGGGTGGAGGCGTCCATGAAGGCCACGCCGTCCCGGGCGGCGGCGCACTCGCGCAGGACGGCCGTCTCCATGTCCTCGCCGGCCCGCGGGTAGTACCAGGGGCGCTTCCACTGGCCGACGTTCTCGAACAGCGCGCCCTGTTCGACGTGCCAGGCGTGCAGGGCGGTCGTCCGGATCGGGTCGTGCAGCGCGCCCCGGTCGCGGCCCGCGAGGGTGGCGAAGGCGACGGGCGTGTACGGCGGCCGGAACGTGGTCGTGCCGAGCGCCGAGATGTCGACGCCGAGCAGTGCGGCGACGATCCCGCCGGCCAGGAGGCCGGACGTCTTGCCCTGGTCGTTGGCGGTGCCCGCCGTCGTGTAGCGCTTGGTGTGCTCCACCGAGCGCATGCCGGCGCCGGTGGCGCGGGCCAGGTCGTCCACGCTGACGTCACGCTGGAGGTCGACGAAGGAGCGGGTGTCGGAGGCGTCGGGGATGGCGTACACGTGCATGGGCGGGGTGTGCGGTTGCGCGGCCGGGTCGGGGACGGGGAGGCGGGGCGCCTCGGGTGCGTAGCCCTCCGCCGCGAGTGCGCGGGAGGCCGCGCCCACGCCCTGGGCGAGGACCGTCGGCAGGTCCGGGGCGCCGGTCGCGCTGCCCGCGACCTCGACCGCCTGACGGCAGCTGTCGGGGACGAAGGTGCCGAGCGCGTCGTCGTAGCGGAGTCTGCCGCCTGCCTGGCTGAACAGGTGGGCCACCGGGTTCCAGCCGCCGGAGACCAGGAGCAGGTCAGCGGCGAACTCCCGCTGGTCCGTGGCCGCTCCGGCCCCGGCGAGCTCGCCGGTGTACGGGGCGACTGTCACGGCGGTCAGACGCGCGTCGGCTTCCGTACCGACTTCTGCGCCGCCTTCCGTGCCGACGACGGCGTGTCCGGCCAGTACCTCGATCCCGGCCGCCCTCGCGCGCTCGGCCCACTCCCCCGGGTAGGGGCGGGTGTCGACGATCGCCCTCACCTCCGCACCCGCCGCGGTGAGGTCCAGTGCAGCCGCGTACGCGCTGTCGTTCGTGGTGAACACGACCGCCCTGCGGCCGGGCAGGACGCCGTGGCGGTTGACGTACGTACGGGCCGAGGCGGCCAGCATCACTCCGGGGCGGTCGTTGTCCGCGAAGGCCAGGGAGCGCTCGTGGGCGCCGGTGGCGAGGACGACGCGGCGGGCGCGGATGCGCCAGACGCGTTCGCGGGAGACGTTCCCGGGGGCGGCGGCGCCGAGGTGGTTGGTGCGGCGCTCCACGGCGAGGAGGTGGTTGTCGTCGTAGTAGCCGAAGACCGTGGTGCGGGGCAGGACCCGCACGTCGGGGGCGGCTTCCAGGAGGCTCGCGGTCGCCGCCACCCAGTCGAGGTGTTCGGCCGTGCCCAGGAGGCTGCCGCCCGGTTCCGGGCGGTCGTCGGCGAGGATGACCCGGGCGCCGGTACGGGCCGCCGCGGCGGCGGCTGCGAGGCCTGCGGGGCCCGCGCCGACGATCAGCAGGTCGCAGTGGGCGTGTACGGCGTCGTAGCGGGCGGGGTCGGGGGTGGTGGCGAGGCGGCCCTGGCCGGGGAGGCTGGTGGCCGCGAGGCCGTCGTACAGCTCGACCGTGGTGGCGGGGAGCATCGGTTCGGGGAACGGGGCCTCGATCTGGATGACGGCGTTCGGTTCCTCGACGCCTGCCGAGAAGATGCCTCGGGGGCGGCCGAGTTTGATGCTGGTGCCTGTGTGGATGACGCCGTTGGCGAGGAGGGCGGAGGCGAGGGTGTCGCCCTCGTAGCCCTGGTATTCGGTGCCGTCGAAGGTGAAGGTGAGGGGGGTGTTCCGGTTGAGTCGCCCTCGGGTGGGGAGTCTGAACGGCTGGGAGCCTTCCCCCACCCCGCCCCTTCCCGAAAGTTCTGGGGGCTCTGCCCCCAGGCCCCCGGTCGGCCCTGAAAGGGCCTCGTCCTCGATCGCCGGACGGGCTGAAAATGCGGGCCGGGGCTGACTGGTGACCCCAGGAGAAGCAGCAGCCGAAGTGGTCGGGCGCTCCTCGCCCGCCCGGTACACCGCCAGGATCTCGTTCGTCCCTGTGTCACGTACCGCGTTGAACCAGCGGCGGCAGCCCGCGCCGTGGTTCCAGCGTTCGGCGAAGGGGCCCTTCGGGTTGTCGCGGAAGAACAGGTACCGGGCCCACTCCTCGTCGGTCAGGGCCGACGGGTTCTCCGGGTAGGCCACATGTGCCTGGCCGCCGTAGTGGAACTCGGCCTCGTCGCGGGGCCCGCACCACGGGCAGGGGATGAGCAGCATGTCGTTCGGCTCCCTTGAGGGTCCCTAGTGGGCCACGGCGGCGGCGCCGTGCTCGTCGACGAGCGCGCCGGTGGTGAAACGGTCGAGCGAGAAGGGGGCGTTGAGGGCGTGGGGGGTGTCGTGGGCGATCGTGTGGGCGTAGACCCAGCCGACGCCCGGGGTGGCCTTGAAGCCCCCGGTTCCCCACCCGCAGTTGAGGTACAGGTTGTCGACCGGGGTCAGGCCGACGATCGGTGAGGCGTCGGGGCTCACGTCGACGATGCCTCCCCAGGTGCGCAGCACATGGGCCCGCGCGAAGACCGGGAAGAGTTCCAGGGCCGCCGACATCTGTTCCTCGATGATGTGGAACGCGCCGCGCTGCGTGTACGAGTTGTACGAGTCGATGCCCGCACCCATCACCAACTCGCCCTTGTGGGCCTGGCTGACGTACACGTGGACCGCGTTGGACATCACCACGGTCGGGTGGACGGGTTCGAGGAGTTCGGAGACGAGGGCCTGCAACGGGTGGCTCTGGAGCGGGAGTTCGATGCCCGCCATCGCCGCCAGGACCGAGGTGTGGCCCGCCGAGCACAGCGCCACCTTGCCCGCCGCGATCGGGCCCAGGGTCGTCTGCACTCCGACCACCCTGCCGGCGACCACGTCCAGGCCGGTCACTTCACAGTTCTGGATGATGTCGATGCCGGCCGCGTCCGCCGAGCGGGCCAGGCCCCATGCCACGTGGTCGTGCTTGGCGATGCCGGCGCGCGGCTGGTAGGTGCCGCCCAGCACCGGATAGCGCACGTCCGGCGAGATGTTGACGATCGGGCAGACCTCTTTGACCTGGTCCGCGTCGAGCCACTCCGCGTCCACGCCGTTCAGGCGGTTGGCCTCGACCCGGCGCACGCTGTCACGGACGTCCTGGAGGCTGTGGGCCAGGTTCAGCACGCCGCGCTGGGAGAAGAGGATGGGGTAGTCCAGCTCCTCCTCCAGGCCCTCCCACAGCTTCAGGGCGTGCTCGTAGATGCCCGCGCTCTCGTCCCACAGGTAGTTGGAGCGGATGATCGTGGTGTTGCGGGCCATGTTGCCGCCCGCCAGCCACCCCTTCTCCAGCACGGCGACGTTGGTGATGCCGTGGTTCTTCGCCAGGTAGTGGGCGGTGGCGAGGCCGTGCCCGCCGCCACCCACGACGATCACGTCGTACGAGCGCTTCGGCTCGGGCGTGCGCCACAGCCAGTCGGGGTGCTCCGGCAGCTCGGCGCCGGGGGTACGGGGGCTCATCGCGCTTCTCCGTCTTCTGCGGTGAGTGGGCCGGGGGCCCTGAGCGGGACCGGCGAAGCCGGGTGCGGCTGGGCAGCGCCCTGTAGGGGCGCGGGGAACTGCGCGACCAGCCACGACGGCGCCGCAGCGGACCGACAACCCCCCGCCGCCCCTCCAGCGGAGCGCCTACCCACGGAGGCGGGACATCGTCGGGTCGAACAAGGGCTCCTCGGCGACCACTGCCTCCACGCGCCGGTCGAAGTAGCCGATGTGCAACGTGGTTCCAGGGGTGGCCAGTTCGGCCGGCAGCCAGGCGTACGCGATGCCCTTGCCGATCGTGTAGCCGTAGGCGGCGCTCGTCACATAGCCCACCGCCCGGTCGCCCTCGTACACCGGCTCCTTGCCCATGACCACCGACCGCGGGTCCTCGATCGTCAGGCAGGTGAGCTTCCGGCGTACGTCCGTCCTACGGCGTTCCAGTGCCTCCCTGCCGACGAAGTCGCCCTTGTCGGGCTTCACGGCGAAGCCGACGCCGGCCTCGTACGGGTCGTGCTCGTACGTCATGTCGGTGCCGAAGGAGCGGTAACCCTTCTCCAGGCGGAGGCTGTTGAAGGCGCCGCGGCCGGCCGCGATGCCGCCCAGGGGCTGGGCCGCCTGCCAGAGGGTGTCCCAGAGTTTCTGGCCCTGGTCGGCGGTGGTGTACAGCTCCCAGCCGAGTTCGCCGACGTACGACAGGCGCATCGCCGTCACGGGGACGCTGCCGATGTAGGCGCGCTTGGCGCGGAAGTACTTGAGGCCGTCGTTGGAGAAGTCCTCGTCCGTCAGGGGCTGGAGGACCTTGCGGGCCAGCGGGCCCCACAGGCCGATGCAGCACGTGCCGGGCGTGATGTCGCGGACCTGGACCGTGCCGTCGGCCGGGAGGTGGCGGGTGAACCAGTCGAGGTCGAGGTTGCCGTTGGCGCCGACCTGGAAGAGGTCGCGGCCGAGGCGGGCGACGGTGACGTCACTGCGGATGCCGCCGTCGTGGTCCAGGAGCAGGGTGTACGTCACCGAGCCGACCGACTTGGCGACCTTGCTGGTCGTCAGGCCCTCCAGGAAGGCGCCGGCACCGGGGCCGGTCACCTCCAGGCGCTTCAGGGCCGTCATGTCGTACATCGCGACCGTCTCGCGGGTCGCCTGGGCCTCGGCGCCGACGATCGGCGACCAGTACCGCGCCGCCCAGTCGCCCGGGGTGGGGACGGAACGGCCTTCCACCAGGGGCGCGTTGGCCTCGTACCACTGCGGGCGTTCCCAGCCGTTGGCCTCCAGGAAGAAGGCGCCCAGTTCCCGCTGGCGGGTGTGGAAGGGGCTGGTGCGGATCGGGCGGGGGTGCCCGGACGGCTGGAGGGGGTGGAGGATGTCGTACACCTCGACGAAGTTCTGGCAGTCGCGGGCCAGGACGTACTCGGGGGACAGCTGGTGCGGCTCGAAGCGGTTGAGGTCGCACTCGTGCAGGTCGAAGGAGGAGCAGTAGCCGTCGACCAGCAGCTCGGCCATCGCCCGGCCCACGCCCGCCGAGTGGGTCACCCACACGGCCTCCGCCACCCAGAAGCCCTTGACGTCCGGGGACTCGCCCAGCAGCGGGAAGTTGTCGGTGGTGAAGGAGAACAGGCCGTTGATGCCCTCCTCGACCTTCGCGTCCTTCGTGGCGGGGAGGAGCGACTGGGTCTCCGTCCAGGCGGGCTCGAAGTCGTCCTCGGTGAACTTCAGCACCGAGGGCATTCCGCCGGCCGTGTCCGCCTCGTCGAAGGAGAGGATGTCGTCGGCCGGGACCGGCATCGGGCGGTGGCCGTAGTAGCCGATGCCGATGGCGTCGAAGCGGTCGCGGTAGTAGAGGTCGGCGTCCTGGTGGCGCAGGATCGGGCGTACCGCCTCCTCGGTCTGACCCGCGAGGGCGGGGACCGGGCCGGTCCAGGCCAGCTGGTGGGCCAGGGGCGTGAGGGGGAGGTTCAGGCCGGCCATGCGGGCGATCTTCGGGCCCCAGATGCCGGCGCAGCACACGACGATGTCGGCCGGGATCTCGCCCTCGGAGGTGAGGACGCCCGTGACCCGGCCGTCGGTCTGCTGGACGTCCAGTACCTCGTGGCGGGGCAGGAAGGTCACGCCCCGCTCGGTGGCCCGGCGGATCTGGGCCTCCACGGCGAGGACCGCCTTCGCGAGGCCGTCCGTGGGGACCAGGAGGCCGCCCAGGACCCGGTCGCGGTTCAGCAGGGGGTGCTGCTCCGCGCACTCGTCGGGGGTCAGGAGGCGGGACTCGATGCCCCAGGCGGTGATCCAGCCGTGGCGGCGGTGCAGTTCGGTGAGGCGCTCGGGGGTGGTGGCCACTTCGAGGCCGCCGACCTGGAGGAAGCAGGGCTTGCCGTCGACGTCCAGGGAGCAGAACTTCTCGACGGTGTAGCGGGCCAGCTCGGTCATCGTCTTGGACGAGTTCGTCTGGAAGACCAGGCCCGGGGCGTGCGACGACGAGCCCCCGGTGGCGGGCAGCGGGCCCTGGTCGACCACGGTCACTTCGGTCCAGCCTCGCGCGGAGATCTCGTCCGCGAGTGCCGCGCCAACGACGCCCGCTCCGATGATGACCACTCGGGGTCCCGCCATCGCCGCACCTCCGGTTGAAACCAGTCCAGGCCCTCAGTGTCAGTTGCTAGCTACGCAACATGACTCAGGTTGCGCAACTCAATGTGCCTGCCGTGCAGGTGGGTGTCAAGGGTCACCGGCCGTTCTCGCCCCCGCCGCCCTCACCCGTTCCCATCCCCGGGGGCTGCGCCCCGGGACCCCCGCCACGGCGCTGAACGGGCCTCGTCCTCAAACGCCGGACGGGCTGGAGGGTGCCTGCCGGGGTTCGTCCTTCCAGGCACACCAAAGCCCGGCAGTCGGCGCACGCGTACGCGCACCGCCCACCGGGCGGTCATGCTCAACACACCTCAGGCGTCACTTGATCCAGGCGTCGACCTTCGCCTTGTTGGCGTCGACCCACTTCTTCGCCGCCGCCTCGGGGGTCATCTTGTCCTCGGCTATGTACTTGGCCACGGTGTTCTGGTCGTCGTTCGTCCAGGTGAAGTTCTTGACCAGGTCGTAGGCGGGGCTGCCCGACTTGGCGAACTTGGCGCTGACGATCTTGTCGAGCTTGTACACCGGGTAGTCGCACGCGACCTTCTCCAGGTCGGCGTCGCAGCCCGTCTTGTACTCGGGCAGCTTGACCTTCACCAGGGGCACCTCGGCCATGAACCACTGGGGCTCGTAGAAGTAGCCGATCACCCATTCCTTGTTCTTCTCCGCCTTGCGGAAGGCCTGGATGAGCGCGGTCTCGCTGCCCGCGTACACCACCTTGAAGTCCAGCTTCAAGTTCTTGACCAGCGCCTCGTCGTTGGTGACGAACGACGGGTCGCCGTCGAGGAGCTGGCCCTTGCCGCCCGACTCGGAGGTCTTGAACTCCGACGCGTACTTGTCGAGGTTGTTCCAGTCGGTGATGTCCGGGTGGGCCTTGGCGAGCCACGGCGGCACGTACCAGCCGATCAGGCCTTCGTTGCCGGTCGGGCCGACCTCGACCGCCGTCTTCTGGTCGGTGATGTACTTCTTCTTCAGGTCGTCGTGGCCCCAGTTCTCGATGACGGCGTCGACCTCGCCCGTCCCGAAGCCCTGCCAGGCGATCTCCTCCTTCAGGTCCTTCTTGGTGACCTTGCACCCGAGGTCGTTCTCCGCGACGTACGCGACGACCGCCGCGTTCGCCTCGTAGCCCACCCAGGGGTTGACCGCGAGGTTGAAGGTGCCGCACTTCGCGGAGGAACTGGAAGAGGTGTCGGAGCCCGAGGAGTCGTCGCCGACCTTCGCGCCGCCGCAGGCGGTGAGGGTGAGAGCGAGGACGGCCATGCCGGCCGCGCCGACTCTCCACTGTGTTGCTTGCCTTGCCATGGTGGTAGCTCCTTACGCGCTGGTACGCCGCGCCGCTGCCTGAGTGATCCGGTCGAACATGACACCGAGAAGGACGATGGCCAGCCCCGCCGCCAGCCCCTTCCCGTACAGCTGGCCCTGCGAGAAGCCGGCCACGACGTCGTAGCCGAGGGCACCCGCGCCTACCAGGCCGCCCACAACAACCATCGACAGCACGTAGATCAGACCCTGGTTGGTGGCCAGGGTCAGGGCTCCGCGCGCCATCGGCAGCTGGACCTTGGTGATGATCTGCCAGGTGTTGCACCCGGCGGAGGTGGCCGCCTCCACGGTGGTCGCGGGCACGGTCCGTATCCCGTCCGCGATGATCTTCATGGCGACGGGCGCCGCGTAGACGATGGCGGCGACGATCGCCGTGAAGCGGGTCGCGCCGAACAGCGCCAGGAACGGTACGAGGTAGACGAACGGCGGCATGACCTGTGCCGCGTCCAGGGTGGGCCGGATGAGGCGGTCGGCGAGCGGGCTGCGTCCCATCCACACGCCGACGACGACGGCCAGCAGCATCGTCATGACCGTGGCGACGAGCGTGGACGCCAGGGTCGTCATGCTGTCCGACCAGACACCGGTGGCGACCAGCAGGCCGACGCACACGGCCGTGGTGACCCCGGACCGCCAGCCGCCGAGCACCGCGCCGACACCGACCAGGACCGCGCCGACGAGCCACCACGGCGAGTCGGTGAGCAGGGTCTGGAACGGGTTGAGCAGGCCGTTGGTGAGGGCGTCCCGGAAGGCGTTGGTGAGGCCCGACAGGTTGTCCTGCACCCAGGTGCTCGCGCTGTCGGCGCCGCTCGCGACGGAACTGCCGACATCGCCCTCGCCGGGGAACTCCGCGGCCCACACGTAGGTGTGCGAGAGATAGACCAGGACCGCGGTGACGGCGGCTCCCGCCACCACCAGCTGCCGCCGCCTGGCGAGGAGCCGGCCGCCCGATCGCCGGGCCTCCTCCTCGCGGACGCTCGCCGCGGTCGTGACCCGGTCGAGGACGATGGCCATCACGACGATGGCGAGACCGGCGTTGAAGGCCGTACCCACGTCGAGCGACTGGAGGGCCTGGATGACCGTCTTGCCGAGGCCGGGGGCGTCGATCAGGGCGGCGATGGTCACCATGGCGAGGGCGGCCATGATCGTCTGGTTGACGCCCATGACCACGGTCCGCTTCGACATCGGCAGCAGGACCTTCAGCAGCGACTGCCGGCGGGTCGCGCCCAGCGAGTCGGCCGCCTCGACCGTCGTCTCCGGCACGGACCGGATGGCGTGCGCGGTGATGCGGATCGCCGGCGGGGCCGCGTAGATGACGGTGGCGATGGTGGCGGAGGCGCCGCCGATGAGGAAGAACAGGGTCAGCGGGGCGAGGTAGACGAAGGTGGGCATCGTCTGCATGAAGTCGAGGAACGGCGTCATGATCCGGTTGACCCGGTCGGACAGCCCCGCCCACACGCCCAGCGGGATCGCGAACAGCAGCGCCACGAACACCGCGGAGAGCGTCAGGGCGAGCGTGTCCATGCTCTCCTGCCACAGGCCCTGGAGCCCGAAGAAGGTGAACCCGGCGACGGTCAGCAGCGCCACCCGCCAGTTGCCCACGGCCCAGGACACGAACCCGGCGATGCCGACGACCCCGAGCCACCCGATCTGCGGCAGGGGCCGGGTGTCGGACGGCTGGGAGATCAGGTGCTGGACGAGGGTCACCAGGTTGTCGATGACCAGGCGGATCTCGTTGAAGAAGTAGAGGAAGAGCGGGTTGGAGTTGCGGTTGGCACCGATCGAGTCGTTGACGTCGTTCAGCCACCGGTGCAGCCAGGTGAGGTCCGCCGCCGCGAGCGTCAGGGTGTTCGTGCCGCGCAGTACGGCGAACAGCACCAGCCAGACGACCAGGATCGCCCCGACCACCATGCGCCTGCTGACCCGGCGTACGGGGGCGACGGACGCGGCGGCCTCGGGCACCGCGTCCTGGGGCTGCGGCGGCTCGGGGGTCGGGGGTTTCTCCGTGGCGACGGTCATCGCACGTCGCCGCCTTCCGGTTCCTGTCCGGCGACGACCGCGAGGATCTCCTCGTCGCCGACGATGCCGAGCAGCTTGCCGTTCTCGACGACCTTGACCGGCTTCTCGGCGGCGAGGACGGCCCGGGTGGCTTCCCGTACGACGACGTCCGGACCCAGCTCGGGACCGTCGAGGGCGTCGCCGTCGACCGCCGGGCGCATGATCCAGCGCAGGGTGAGGACGTCGGCGCGCGGCACGTCCTTCACGAACTCGCGTACGTAGTCGTCGGCCGGGGCGCCCACCAGCTCGTCGCCCGTCCCGCACTGGACCATCTTGCCGTCGCGCATGATGAGGATGCGGTCGCCCAGCTTGAGCGCCTCGGACAGGTCGTGGGTGATGAAGACCATGGTCTTGCCGACCTCGTGGTGCAGCCGGATGACCTCGTTCTGCATGTCCCGGCGGATCAGCGGGTCGAGCGCGGAGAACGGCTCGTCGAAGAAGAGGACGTCGGGGTCGCCCGCCAACGCCCGTGCCAGACCGACTCGTTGCTGCATGCCGCCCGAGAGCTGGTCGGGGTAGGAGTTCTCGTACCCGGAGAGGCCGACGAGCTCGACGACCTCCAGGGCCCGCTTCATCCGCTCGGCCCGGCCCATCCCGCGTATCTCCAGGCCGAAGCTCACGTTGTCGACGACCCGCCGGTGCGGCAGCAGCCCGAAGTGCTGGAAGACCATGGAGAACTTCTGGCGGCGCAGCTCGCGCAGCCGCTTGTCGTCGGCGTCGCGGATGTTCTCGCCCTCGAAGACGATCTCACCGGCGGTGGGTTCGATCAGCCGGGTGAGACATCGCACCAGGGTCGACTTGCCGGAACCCGACAGACCCATGACCACGAACACCTCACCGGGCGCCACGTCGAAGTCGATGTCGCGTACGGCGGCGGTGCATCCCGTACGGTCCATCAGCTCGCGCCGGGTGAGCCCGCACAGCTCCTCCGACTCCGGCACCCGCTCGGCCTTCGGCCCGAACACCTTCCACAGGCCGCGCACGGAGATGACCGGCGTGCCGTCCGAGTCCTGGGGCGTGCCGCGCCGCTGCGGCACCTCGGTCTGTACTGGGGTCACGATCGACCTCTTTTCGGCGTTCAGCCGCGGAACCAGTGCTGCGGCCGGGGTTGGATGTTCTGCCAGATGTGCTTGGGCTCTCGGTACTCGTCCAGGCCGCTCGGTCCCAGCTCCCGGCCCACACCCGAGTGCCCGAAACCACCCCATTCCGCCTGCGGCACATAGGGGTGGTAGTCGTTGATCCACACGGTGCCGTGGCGCAGCCGCCGGGCGACCCGCTGGGCCTTCCCCGCGTCCTGCGTCCACACGGCCCCGGCGAGGCCGTACTCGGTGTCGTTGGCGATGCGCACGGCGTCGTCCTCGTCCCCGTCCCTGAAGCGCTCCACGGTGAGCACGGGCCCGAAGGACTCCTCGTGCACCACCCGCATGTCCTGCGTGCACTCGTCGAGCACGGTGGGCGGGTAGTAGTGGCCGTCGGCGAGCGCGGGGTCGTCAGGCCGCTCACCGCCGCAGCGCAGCACGGCACCCTCGGCGAGGCCGTCGGCGACGTACGCCTCGACCTTCGCCAGGTGCTGGGCGGAGATCAGCGCGCCGGTCTCGGCCTCGGCGTCGAAGGGCCCGCCGAGCCGGATCTGCCGGGCCCGACGGACGACCTCGTCCACGAACCGGTCGTGGAGGGAGTCCTCGACGATGAGCCGCGCACCGGCGGAGCAGACCTGCCCGGAGTGCAGGAAGACGGCGGTGAGGGCGAAGTCGACGGCCGTCTCGAAGTCGGCGTCGGCGAAGACGACGTTGGGGTTCTTGCCGCCGAGTTCCAGGGCCACCTTCTTCACGCCCGCGGCGGCGGTGGCCATGACGCGCTTGCCGGTCTCCAGGCCTCCGGTGAAGGAGACCATGTCGACGGCGGGGTCCTCGGAGAGCGGCGCCCCGACCTCGGGCCCGGCCCCCAGCACGAGGTTGGCGACGCCGGCGGGCAGCCCGGCCTCGGCGAGCGCCCGCATCAGCAGGATCGAGGTGGAGGGAGTGAGTTCGCTCGGCTTGAGAACGATCGTGTTGCCGGCGAGAAGGGCCGGGGCGACCTTCCAACTGGCTTGCAGGAGGGGGTAGTTCCAGGGGGTGATGAGCCCGCACACACCGACGGGCTCGTAGACCACCCGGCTGACGGCGTCGTCGCGGCCGGTGTCGATGACCCGGCCGGCGTCCGTGCCCCCGATCCCGCCGTAGTGGCGGAAGCAGGAGACGACGTCGGCGATGTCGTACTCGCTCTCCACGAGCCGCTTGCCGGTGTCCAGCGACTCGGCGCGGGCGAACTCCTTGGCGTCGCGCTCGACGATGTCCGCGGTGCGCAGCAGCAGCCGGCCGCGCTCCCGCTCGGGGGTACGCGGCCAGGGTCCTGTGTCGAAGGCACGGCGGGCGGCGGCTATCGCGGCCTCGGCGTCGGGACGGGTCCCCTCCGAGACGGTCGCGGCGAGCCTGCCGTCGGCGGGACATCGTATTTCGCGGCGACCACCGGCCACCGGCTCCCGCCATTCACCGTCCACATACAGGTCTGCCACGCGCCAAGCCTTTCAACAGAAATTCGTTGCGCATCGTGCACCCAATTGCTTGTGGTGGAACACCCTGGCGAATGTGCAGACATACGTCAAGTAGTTGGCGGATGACGATTTCGACAGGAGCCCACCAGGTGTCCATCAGGCACTCCGCCCTTGACCGGAGCGGTCACCGAGCCGACCATGTTGCGTATCGCTCACCATGTTGTGCAATACGCACCAACGGAGGCCGACGTGTCCCCTAAGTTTCCTCGCCCGGTACCTGGCAGTGAGTACGTCCTCACCCTCTCGTGTCCCGACAGTTCGGGGCTGGTCCACGCCGTGAGCGGCTTTCTCGTCCGGAACTCGGGAAACATCCTGGAGAGCCAGCAGTTCGACGACCGGCTCCAGGGCCGTTTCTTCATGAGGGTTCACTTCGATGTTTCCGATCCGAACGCGGACCTGGAAATCCTGCGTTACCGATTCGGCCCCGTCGCCGAGGCCTACGGCATCTCCTGGACCCTGCGGGACGCGTCGACACCGACCCGCACCCTGATCATGGTGTCCCGGTTCGGCCACTGCCTGAACGACCTCCTCTTCCGCCGCCGCACGGGTGGCCTCAACATCGAGATCCCGGCGATCGTCTCCAACCACCGCGACTTCGAGGGACTGGCGGAGAGCTACGGCATCCCCTTCCACCACATCCCGGTGACGCGGGACACCAAGCCGGAGGCGGAGGCCCGACTGCTGGAGCTGGTAAGGGAGTTGGACATCGACCTGGTGGTGCTGGCCCGCTACATGCAGGTCCTCTCCGACGACCTGTGCAAGGAGCTGGAGGGGCGCGCGATCAACATCCACCACTCCTTCCTGCCCAGCTTCAAGGGCGCGCGCCCCTACGAGCAGGCCTACGACCGCGGGGTGAAGCTCGTCGGCGCGACGGCGCACTACGTGACGTCCGACCTGGACGAGGGCCAGATCATCGAGCAGGACGTGGTGCGGGTGGACCACTCCCTCGACCCCGGCGAGCTGGTGACGGTGGGACGGGACGTGGAGGCACAGGTGCTGGCACACGCGGTGAAGTGGCACAGCGAGAGCCGGGTGATGGTCGAGGGGAGCCGGACGGTGGTGTTCCGGTGAGGGGCACGTCAGCGTGTGAGGCGCGCGCCGCCGCGTGAGGGGTGCGCCGCGGCATGAGGGGTGCGGCACCGCGTGAGACGCGCGCGTCCGTATACAGCGCCGGACGCCTCACACCCGGTCCGTCCACCCCGTCCTCGAGATACGCCGTTCCGGAGTGAGGCGTCCGCAGGAGGTCGCCGGCGGCGGGCCGACGACCCCTCACTCCCTGCGACGTACGTCTACTTGCTCGCGGCGAAGCGCATCAGGGCGAGTTCGTCGCCCTGCTTGATCTTCCCCGTCACGTTGATCACCTCAAGCTTCCAGCCGGAGCCGGACCGCACGGCCTTGGCGACGGCGCAGCCGTTGTCCGTGGTGAGCATGCTGGGCCAGATGTCGGCGACCTGCTGGGTACTGCCGCCACTCGCGTCGTACACCTTGAAACTGATGTTGCGCGCCTTCTGGAAGGAACTGCCCTTCTTGTAGGCGGCGGCGATGAACACGATCGAGGTGATGTGGGGCGGGATCTTGGCGAACTCGACCGTGACGGTCTCGTCGTCGCCGTCCCCGTGCCCCGTCTGGTTGTCCCCGCTGTGGAGCAGGGAGCCGTTGCCGATGGGGTCGAGCGAGTCGAGACCGGCCAGGCGCACCGGGTCGCCGTCGTGCAGGGCGATGGCGATCAGGTCGAGGTCGGTGCCGGTCTTGCGGCGGAGTTTGCCCATCACTCCGCCGCTCGCGCCGGAGGTGGGGTCCCATGAGGCCCCGATGGACAGATGGGTCACCCCGTCCAGGTCCGCCGGGCCGTCTTCCTTCGTGAGCGTAATCATGGACCCATACTGCCTGGGCTCCCGCCGAGGTCCCAGAACGGCCCCCATGACGGCCGGAGACTCGTCGGCACGGTTCCCGACAGACGTTCGCCGGGGGCTTGCCGGTGGTGCGGTGGCGTGAGGCCATGGCCCGGACCGCGCGGAGGAGCCGGCACCCCCGAAGCGGTCCTCAGCCGTCCAGCCGGTCCAGCAGGGCCCGCCGCCAGCGTTCCGTCTCCGCGACCTGGTTGAAGGTGAACAGGTGCAGCCCCGCCACCCCCGCCCCGGGCTCCGTGAGCGCGTCCTGCGCCCGGGAGAGCAGCCTCTCGGGCGAGTACCCCCCGGGCGCCGCGAACCGCAGGAACCACGACGCGTGCTTCGTCAGGAAGCGCGTCGACTCCCCCACCCCGATCTTCGTCGCCATCGACAGCAGCTTCGCCCGCTGTACGGGCCCCGCGACCCCCACGTGCACGGGCAGGGCGACCTCCCGGCGCCGCACCCGGCCGACCCACTCCCCCAGCACGCGCGCGTCGAAGCACAGGTTGCTGACGATGTACGTCGCGTGCTCGCGCTTGTCCCACATGGCCTGGATGGTGACGTCGTCGTGGATGAGCGGATGGCTCTCGGGGTAGCCGGTGACGCCGACCCGCGCGAACGGGCCGCCCAGCTCACCGAGCCTGCGCAGCACCGGCAGGGCACCCTCGTAGGCCCCGGCCGGGGGATCCGCGTCGCCGGCCGGCACGAAGACGTCGTCCACTCCCGTCCCGCGCAGCCGGTCGACGACGTCCTTCAGGTGCGCGTCGTCCCGCAGCAGCCGGGCGGGCACATGCGGAACCACCCGATACCCCTGCGCCGCCAGCCGCCCGACAAGGTCGAGGGTCGGTTCCAGCCCCTTGACCGGCGACGCCGTCACGGTGACGACGACGTCGCGCGGAACGTGGGCCAGGACCTTCTCCTCCGTCGCCTTCGCGGGCAGCACCTCGTAACGGACGTGCTCCAGCAGCGTCCTCAGCCCTGACGCACCCAACGCCTGCCCCTACCCCGCCTGCTGGGAGCCGGCGTCACGGTGGCGGTAGTACGCGGCCTTGGAGGCGGGCAGCGGCTCCTTGCCGAGGATCAGGTCGGCGGCCTTCTCGGCGATCATCATCACCGGCGCGTAGATGTTGCCGTTGGTGACGTAGGGCATGACGGAGGCGTCCACGACGCGCAGCCCCTCCACACCGTGCACCCGCAGACTCTCCGGGTCGACCACCGCCATCTCGTCCGCCGCGGGCCCCATCTTGCAGGTGCAGGACGGGTGCAGGGCCGTCTCGCCCTCCTTGGCGACCCATTCGAGGATCTCCTCGTCCGTCGACACCTCCGCCCCGGGCGAGACCTCGCCGTCGTTGTAGGGGGCGAGGGCGGGCTGGCTGAGGAGCTTGCGCGCCACGCGGATCGCCTCGACCCACTCCCGCCGGTCCTGCTCGGTGGAGAGGTAGTTGAAGCGCAGCGCCGGATGCTCGCGCGGGTCCCTGCTCTTGATCTTCACCGAGCCGATGGCGTCCGAGTACATGGGGCCCACGTGCACCTGGTAGCCGTGGCCGCCGGCCGGCGAGGAGCCGTCGTAGCGGACGGCGATGGGCAGGAAGTGGAACATCAGGTTGGGGTAGTCGACGTCCTCGTTGCTGCGGGCGAAGCCGCCGGCCTCGAAGTGGTTGGTGGCGGCGGGACCCTTGCGGAACAGCCACTGCAGGCCGATGAAGGGGGCGCGCCACTTCGCCATGTACGGCTGCATGGACACCGGTTGCTTGCAGGCGTACTGGACGTACACCTCCAGGTGGTCCTGCATGTTCTCGCCGACGCCCGGGAGGTCGTGGACGACGTCGACACCGAGGGCGCTCAGCTCCTCGGCGTTGCCGACGCCCGAGAGCTGGAGCAGCTGGGGGGAGTTGATCGCGCCGCCGCAGAGGATGACCTCCTTGGCGCGGACCTGCTGGAGCGCGCCCTTGCCGCGCTGGTACTCGACGCCGACGGCCTTCTTGCCCTCGAAGAGGACGCGGGTGACGAGGGCGCGCGTCCTGACGGTGAGGTTGGGCCGCTTCCGGACGGGCTTGAGGTACGCCTTGGAGGCCGAGAGCCGGCGTCCCCGGTGGACGTTCCGGTCGAACTTGGCGAAGCCCTCCTGCCGGTACCCGTTGACGTCGTCGGTGGGCGCGTACCCCGCTTCCTCGGTGGCCTTGAGGAAGGCGCCGAAGAGGGGGTTGGTGGCCGGGCCGCGTTCGAGGACGAGGGGGCCGTCGTGGCCGCGGAACTCGTCGTCGGGGTCGGCGGCGAGACAGTTCTCCATGCGCCGGAAGTACGGCAGACAGTGGGCGTAGTCCCACTTCTCCATGCCGGGGTCGGCCGCCCAGCGCTCGTAGTCCATGGGGTTTCCGCGCTGGAAGATCATGCCGTTGATGCTGCTGGAGCCGCCGAGCACTTTGCCGCGCGCGTGGTAGACGCGTCGGCCGCCCATGTGCGGTTCGGGCTCGGACTCGTACTTCCAGTCGTAGAAGCGGCTGCCGATGGGATAGGTCAGCGCCGCGGGCATGTGGATGAACACGTCCCACGGGTAGTCGGGACGCCCGGCTTCCAGGACCAGAACCCGGTTCGCCGGGTCCGCCGAGAGCCTGTTCGCAAGTGCGCTGCCGGCCGATCCGCCGCCGACGATGACGAAGTCGTATTGCAGGGGAGCCATGATGTCTCGTCTCGCTCGCGCCGTAGATACGCGAGGCATGCTAATCCAGTAGCGCGATACGCACCAGGTTGCGGGACACGCAACATGCAAGGTCTTGGTTTCGGGGTTGTTACTTGCAATGGTGTTGTTTACTGCGCGTATAGTTTCGCTGTGAGCAACCACAGCACAGACACCGAAACGTCCAATTCACAGGCCGGCGGAGTGCAGTCGGTCGACCGCGCGATCAGCGTTCTGGAGATTCTCGCCCAGCGCGGCGAGGCAGGCGTCAGTGAAGTCGCTGCCGAGATCGATGTTCACAAATCCACCGCTTTCCGGCTGCTCGGTGCCCTGGAGGCGCGCGGTCTGGTGGAACAGGCGGGCGAGCGCGGCAAGTACCGGCTCGGCTTCGGCATCGTGCGGCTGGCCGGCGCGGTCACGGGCAGTATCGACATCACCCAGCAGGGCCGCCCGGTCTGCGAGCAGCTCGCCGAGGAGATCGGCGAGACCGTCAACATCGCCGTGATGCAGGAGCACTACGCCGTCAACCTGTTCGAGGCACGCGGCCCCGGAGCCGTCAGCGCGTACAACTGGGTCGGCCAGCTGACCCCGCTGCACGCCACCTCCAGCGGCAAGATCCTGCTGGCCCACCTGCCCGCGAAGGAGCGCACCGCGCTGCTGAACGGGGCCGGCCTGAAGAAGGTCACCCCGCACACCATCACCGCGAAGACGAAGCTGGAGAAGGACCTCGCGGAGGCGAAGGAGCGCGGGTACGCCTGGACGCAGGAGGAGCTGGAGATCGGGCTGCACGCGATGGCGGCGCCGATCCGTGACCGCACCGGGACGGTCGTCGCGGCGGTGAGCGCGTCCGGGCCCTCCTACCGGTTCACCACGGAACGGCTGCACGAGCTGTCGCCGCTGCTGATCAAGGGCGCGGCGGAGATCAGTCACCGGATGGGGTATCTGGGCTGAGTTCGTTGTGCGCGGGCCCGGTGGGGGCTGGTCGCTCCCCCGCTCTCGGCTTCGCTCGACCGAGGGGACCCCCGTCGCGGCGGAGCCGCAGATCAGATACAGCCCCGCGCCCCTCGAAGGAGGGCTGCGCCCCCTTTACGGGCGCGCGCCCAGGCGCTCGGTCACCCAGTCGTGGAAGGCGCCTATGTGGTGCTCGCTCGGCACCAGGACGCCGCCCTTCGCGTAGAGCCGGGAGTGCATTCCGGGCTGTGTGCGCTCGCAGGCCTCGAAGTCCTGGCGATTGACCCGGTCGAAGAGTTCCACGGACCGGCTGACGTCCTTGCCGCTCTCGACGACGTGCGGGAGATACAGCCAGTCGCACTCGACGATCGTGCGGTCGGCGGCCACCGGGTACATGCGGTGGAAGATCACGTGGTCGGGTACGAGGTTGATGAACACCTGCGGTTTGACGGTGATCGCGTAGTAGCGGCGGTCCTGCTCCTCGGCGACGCCCGGGATGCGGTCCAGGCCCTCGGAGCCGTCGATGGTGAACCCCTGGACCTCGCCGCCGAACTCGGCGCCGTGGCCGACGTAGTACTGGGCCGCGTAGCCGTCGGCGAACTCCGGGAGCACCTCGGTCAGTTCGGGGTGGATCGTGGCGCAGTGGTAGCACTCCATGAAGTTCTCGATGATGAGTTTCCAGTTGGCCTTCACGTCGTAGACGATCCGCTTGCCCACCGAGAGGTTGTCGATGTCGTAGTGCTCGATCGACTCGACGTCACCGAGCCGCCCGATGACCTCGCCGATCACGTCCTCCTCGAAGGAGGGCGGGTTCTCCGCGAGGCAGACCCAGACATAGCCGAGCCATTCCCGCACGGCCACACCGACCAGGCCGTACTCGGTACGCCCCACGTCCGGCATCTTGGTGAGGTTGGGCGCGGCCACGAGCTTGCCGTCCAGACCGTACGTCCAGGCGTGGTACGGGCACTGGAAGGCCCGCTTGACCTCGCCGGACTCCTCCGTGCAGAGCTTGGCGCCACGGTGCCGGCAGACGTTGAAGTAGGCGCGGATCGAGTTGTCCCGCGCCCGCGTCACGAGGATGCTCTCGCGGCCCACGTCGACGGTCCGGAAGGCGCCGGGCTTCGCCAGTTCGGAGGCGCGCGCGACACAGAACCACATGGTCTCGAATATGCGCTCCTGCTCCTGCGCGAAGATCCCCGCGTCCGTGTAGGAGGAGCCGGGCAGGGTGGCGATCAGACTGTCGGGCAGGCTGGTCGAGGTCACGGTGCACTCCTCGGAGAAACGTCGTGGTCGTATGGATCGGTCAACTGGATGTCGCGTAGCGCCCCGCAGGAACGCATGCGACAGGGGCGCGGGGAACTGCGCGCCCAGCCCCCACGGGCCCGCAGCCGAATCACCGCACAGCCGGCGCAGCCAACTGCTTGCGCCACCGCACGAACAGCCGAGGCTGATTCATCCCCAGCACACCCACCGGCTCCCCGGCCCGCCGGTAGACAGCCAGGACATTGCGATCACCGACCGCGCCTTCCTCGACCGTCACACTGTCGGCGCCCCCCGCGTGACCGGCGAACTGGATCTTCACCCCGTACTGGTCGGACCAGAAATACGGCGGCCGGGGCACCCCCGGCTCCACCGCACCCCCCGCGAGCAGCGTGGCCACGGCGGCAGCGGGACGCTCCAGCGCGCCCGTCCAGTGCTCGACCCGGCGATGGGTGCCCACGCGGGGGTCGTACCAGTTGGCGCAGTCGCCGACCGCGACCACACCGGCGAGGCTGGTGCGGCCGTCGGCGCCGCACTTGACGCCGTTCTCCAGATCGACGCCGGACCCGGCCAGCCAGTCGACGCAGGGCCGTGCGCCCACCCCGACGACGACGATGTCGGCGGGGACACTGCGTCCGTCCGCCAGCAGAACGGCCTCGACGCGGCGCTCTCCGCCCAGCCCCTTGACCCCGACGCCGCACAACAGCCGTACGCCGTGATCGGCGTGGAGTCCTGAGACGACGGCGCCCATGGTCTCGCCCAGCGGTCCGGCGAGCGGTGTCGGGGCGGCCTCGACCACTGTCACGTCGAGGCCGAGGGCGTACGCGGTGGAGGCGACCTCGGCGCCGATGAAGCCGCCGCCGATCACCACCAGCCGTCCGCCGCGGGCCAGTTCGTCGCGCAGGGCGCGGGCGTCGTCGAGGGTGCGCAGGGTGTGCACGCCGGTCAGGCCCTCGGCGCCCGGCAGGGTGCGGGCGGCGGCGCCGGTCGCGATGACGATGCCGTCGGCGCGGACGTTCCGGCCGTCGGCGAGGCGGACGGACCGGTCGGTGCGGTCGAGGCCGGTCGCGCGGGTGCCCAGCAGCCACTCCGCGCGCAGGTCCTCGCCGTCCGTCTCCAGTCCGAGATCCGCCTCGCCGAGGGTTCCGGCCAGGAACTCCTTGGACAGGGGTGGTCTGTCGTACGGGCGGTGGGCCTCGTCACCGATGAGGACCAGCCGCCCGTCGTACCCCTGTTTGCGCAGCGAGCGCGCCGCCGACAGTCCGGCCAGCGAGGCGCCCACCACGGCCACCGTCCTCACGCGGGTCCCCCGGCGAGCCGGGACGCGACGCAGGGCGGCAGGTTGGGGGCGTCGGTGGACACCCGTACGTAGATCATGTCGTCCTCGACGACGACCTCGTGCGTCCGCACCGGCAGCTTGGCCGGCGGGGAGTCGACGGCGCCGGTGCGCAGGTCGAACTTCGAGGCGTGCAAGGGGCATTCCACCTCGCAGCCCTCCAGCCAGCCGTCGGCGAGCGAGGCATCCTGGTGGGTGCAGGTGTCGTCGATGGCGAAGACCTCGCCGTCGTCGGTGTGGAACACCGAGACGGGCGGGTCGATGTCGAGCCGGAAGGCCTCACCTCGCGGGAGATCCGCGAGACGGCACGCGGGAATCATCATGACACCTCGGTGCGTATAGCGAAACGGATTGCGGTAAGCGCAACGTCAGTTTGAGGGCGCCCAGAACCCTTGTCAAGAAGTCCAGAAGCCGGGATGAGCCATCACGAGGGTTGCGCCCTGAACAACACGATGCACATTGCACAACCGTGAACCGAGCGAGCCCGACGCCCGTCCGGTGTCCGTCCGAGCACGTCGGTGCAGCTCGGGCAGGCATCGGGTGGGCATCGGGCAGGCGTCGGACAGGAAAGTCCCGCACTCGGGGACGTACGGGCCGCGGATCGGCCCGTACGGTCAGAAGCCGCGGTCGATCCACTCCTGGAGGTGCGGGGCCTCGGCGGCGACGGTGGTCGTGTCCCCGTGCCCTGTGTATACGACGGTGTCGCCGGGCAGGGTCAGCAGCCGGTCCCGGATCGAGTCGACGATGGTCGGGAAGTGGGAGTAGGAGCGGCCGGTGGCCCCGGGGCCGCCCGCGAAGAGGGTGTCGCCGCCGAAGAGGGCGCTCAGGGCCGGTGCGTGGAGGGAGACCGCGCCCGGGGCATGGCCGGGGGTGTGCAGCACGGTCAGCCCGACCCCGGCGACGGTCAGCACCTGGCCGTCGACCAGTTCACCGTCGGGGGCCCGCTCCGGGTGGGTCTGCTTCCACAGGGGCAGGTCGTCGCCGTGGAGCAGGATCGGGGCGCCGGTGCGGGCGGCGAGGGCGGGGGCGGCGTCGATGTGGTCGTTGTGGGCGTGCGTGCAGACGATGGCGGTCAGGCGCCGGTCGCCGACGGCCTCCGCGATGGCGTCGGCGTCATGGGCGGCGTCGATGACGACCGCCTCGCTGTCGTCGCCGATGATCCACACGTTGTTGTCGACGTCCCAGGTGCCGCCGTCGAGCGAGAACGTGCCCGAGGTGACCAGACGTTCTATACGGGCGCCGGCCATCACAGCACCACCACCGAGCGCAGTACGTCGCCGCCGTGCATCCGCTCGAACGCCTTCTCGACCTCGTCGAGCGCGATGGTCTCGGTCACGAAGGCGTCCAGGGGGAGGCGACCCTGGAGGTAGAGGTCGATGAGCATGGGGAAGTCGCGGGAGGGCAGGCAGTCGCCGTACCAGGACGACTTCAGCGAGCCACCGCGTCCGAAGACGTCGATCAGCGGCAGCTCCAGCTTCATCTCCGGCGTCGGCACACCGACGAGAACGACCGTCCCGGCGAGGTCACGGGCGTAGAACGCCTGCTTGTACGTCTCCGGGCGGCCCACCGCCTCGATGACGACGTCCGCGCCGAAGCCGCCGGTCAGCTCACGGATCGCCTCGACCGGGTCGGTCTCCTTGGAGTTGACCGTGTGGGTCGCGCCCATCGTGCGGGCGGTGGCCAGTTTCCGGTCGTCGATGTCGACGGCGATGATCTTCGCGGCGCCGGCCAGGTTCGACCCGACGACCGCCGCGTCCCCGACCCCACCGCAGCCGATGACCGCGACCGTGTCGCCGCGTCCGACGTTCCCGGTGTTGATGGCGGCACCGATACCGGCCATCACGCCACAGCCCAGCAGCCCCGCGACAGCGGCCGAGGCCGCCGGGTCGACCTTGGTGCACTGCCCGGCCGCGACGAGGGTCTTCTCGGCGAAGGCGCCGATACCCAGCGCGGGCGACAGCTCGGTGCCGTCGAGCAGGGTCATCTTCTGCTTGGCGTTGTGCGTGTTGAAGCAGTACCAGGGCCGCCCGCGCAGACACGCCCGGCAGTTCCCGCACACCGCACGCCAGTTGAGGATCACGAAGTCACCGGGAGCCACGTCCGTGACCCCCTCCCCCACCGACTCCACGACCCCGGCAGCCTCGTGCCCGAGCAGGAAGGGGAAGTCGTCGTTGATCCCGCCCTCGCGGTAGTGCAGGTCGGTGTGACAGACCCCGCAGGCCTGGATCTTCACCAGCGCCTCGCCCGGCCCGGGGTCCGGCACGAGGATCGTCTCCAGGCTGACGGGGGCACCCTTGCCCCGCGCGACGACAGCACGGACCTGGTGAGTCATGGCCACTCCTCGACTGCTGGATGTTGCTCATTACGGCACGCATCTCACGTGTCGCAACAAAGCATCATGGAGGGCGGAGCGGCGGTCAAGGATTCAGACGTTCCTCCGGTACTGGCCCCCGATCTCGAAGAACGCCTCGGTGACCTGGCGCAGGGTGCACACCCTGGCCGCCGCCATCAGCGCCTCGAAGGCGTTGTCACCGCCCACGGCGGCCTCCTTCAGCCGGGCGAGCGCCTGCGTGGCCTCCGCTCCGTGCGTGTCCCGGAAGTCGCGTACGCGCGCGAGCTGGGACTCCTTCTCCGTCTCCGTGGCACGGGCGAGCTCGACCTCGTGGGGCGCTCCCTCACCGCCGGGCCGGCGGAAGGTGTTGACGCCGATGATGGGCAGCGAGCCGTCGTGCTTGCGCTGCTCGTACAGCATCGACTCGTCCTGGATGCGCCCGCGCTGGTAGCCGGTCTCCATCGCGCCGAGCACGCCACCGCGCTCGTTGATCCGGTCGAACTCGGCGAGCACGGCCTCCTCGACCAGGTCGGTGAGCTGGTCGATGATGAACGACCCCTGGAGCGGGTTCTCGTTCATGGCGAGGCCCCACTCGCGGTTGATGATGAGCTGGATCGCCAGCGCCCGCCGCACCGACTCCTCGGACGGGGTCGTGACTGCCTCGTCGTAGGCGTTGGTGTGCAGGGAGTTGGCGTTGTCGTAGATGGCGATCAGGCCCTGAAGGGTGGTGCGGATGTCGTTGAAGTCCATCTCCTGGGCGTGCAGGGACCGCCCGGAGGTCTGCACGTGGTACTTCAGCTTCTGACTGCGCTCCCCCGCCCCGTACCGCTCCTTCATCGCGACGGCCCAGATGCGGCGGGCGACCCGGCCCAGCACGGAGTACTCCGGGTCCATGCCGTTGGAGAAGAAGAACGACAGGTTGGGCGCGAAGTCGTCGATGCGCATACCGCGCGCCAAGTAGGCCTCGACATAGGTGAATCCGTTGGCCAGGGTGAAGGCGAGCTGGCTGATCGGGTTCGCCCCGGCCTCGGCGATGTGGTAGCCGGAGATGGACACCGAGTAGAAGTTGCGGACCTTCTGCTGGATGAACCACTCCTGGATGTCGGCCATCATCCGCAGGCTGAACTCGGTGGAGAACAGGCAGGTGTTCTGCCCCTGGTCCTCCTTCAGGATGTCGGCCTGCACGGTGCCGCGCACGTTCGCGAGCGCGTGCGCCCGCAGTTCGGCGGCCTCCTCGGGCGAGGGGTCGCGCCCCTCCGCCGCCCGGAACTTCTCCACCTGCTGGTCGATGACGGTGTTGAGGAAGAACGCCAACACGGTCGGCGCCGGGCCGTTGATGGTCATCGACACCGAGGTCGTCGGCGCGACGAGGTCGAACCCGTCGTAGAGCGCCTTCATGTCGTCGAGGGTGGCCACCGAGACGCCGGACGTGCCGACCTTGCCGTAGATGTCGGGGCGTTCGTCGGGGTCACGGCCGTAGAGGGTGACGGAGTCGAAGGCGGTGGACAGGCGGGTGGCCAGCTGGCCCTCGGAGAGCAGCTTGAAGCGCCGGTTCGTACGGAACGGGTCGCCCTCCCCGGCGAACATCCGCGCCGGGTCCTCGCCGTCGCGCTTGAAGGGGAACACCCCGGCGGTGAACGGGAAGAGGCCGGGCAGGTTCTCCCGGCGCCAGAACCGCACCAGCTCGCCGTGGTCGGTGAAGGCGGGCAGCGCGACCCGGGGGATCCGATTGCCCGACAGGGACTCACGGTTCAGCTTCGTACGGATCTCCCGGTCCCGTACCTTCACCACCTGCTCGTCACCGGAGTACGACGCCACGACCGCGGGCCAGTTCCGGATCTGGTCGCCGATGTCGTGCGGGAGGTCGCGGTGGGCGGCGGCGAGCAGCGACTCCACACCCGCCGGGTCGGAACCGGCCTCGACCAGCTCGCCCTTGACCGCGTCCAGGCGCTGCACCCGGCGGGCCGCTTCGGCCAGCGCCTCGGTCCGGTCGTGGTAGGCGCGGACCGCCTCCGTGATCTCGGCGAGGTAGCGCACCCGTTCGGCGGGCACCACGCGCCGGATGCCGGAGGAGTGCCGTACGGCGACCGGCGCCAGGGTGCCCTCGGACAGCGGCAGCCCCCGCTCGGCCAGACCGGCCCGCAGGTGCTGGTAGAGCGCGGTGACACCGTCGTCGTTGAACGTGGCCGCCGAGGTGCCGTACACCGGCATGTCCTCCGGCTTCCTGCCGAACGCCTCGTGGTTGCGCACCAGTTGGCGGCCCACGTCACGCATGGCGTCCTTGGCGCCGCGCCGCTCGAACTTGTTGATCGCCACGACGTCGGCGAAGTCGAGCATGTCGATCTTCTCCAGCTGCGAGGCGGCACCGAACTCCGGCGTCATCACGTACAGCGAGGTGTCGACGTACGGCACGATCGCCGCGTCGCCCTGCCCGATGCCCGGTGTCTCCACGATCACCAGGTCGAACCCGGCGGCCTTGATCACGTCGATCACGTCGGCCAGGTGCTCGGGCAGCTCACGGCTGCCGCGGGTGGCCAGGCTCCGGAAGAAGATCCGGCCGCCGTCCAGGGAGTTCATCCGGATGCGGTCGCCGAGCAGCGCACCGCCGCCCCGACGCCGGGTGGGGTCGACGGCGATCACCGCGATCCGCAGCTTGTCCTGCTGGTCGACACGGAACCGGCGCACCAGCTCGTCCGTGAGGGACGACTTCCCGGAGCCGCCGGTACCGGTGATCCCGAGAACGGGCGTGACCCGTGCCGCGGCGGCGGCGCGCACCTGCTCCAGCAACTCCGGCGGCAGCTTGCCGAGTTCCGCACCGGTGATCGCGCGGGCGATGGCGAAGCGGTCACCGGTCAGGACGGCGGCGGCGTCGACGGGCTTGCTGTCCCAGAGGTCGAAGTCGCAGTCCTTCACCACCGAGTTGACCATCCCGGCGAGGCCCATCCGCTGCCCGTCCTCGGGCGAGAAGATGGTCACGCCGCTGCGGCGCAGCCGGGTGATCTCCTCGGGCACGATGACGCCGCCACCGCCCCCGACCACCTGGATGTGCTCGGCCCCCTGCCCGCGCAGCGACTCGACGAGATACTCGAAGTACTCCACGTGCCCGCCCTGGTACGACGAGACGGCCACCCCGTGCGCGTCCTCCTCCAGCGCCGCGTCCACGACCTCCCGCACCGACCGGTTGTGCCCCAGGTGGATCACCTCGGCACCCTGGGACTGGAAGATCCGCCGCATGATGTTGATCGAGGCGTCGTGCCCGTCGAACAGCGCCGAGGCGGTGACCAGGCGGACGGGGTGCACGGGACGATGGAGATCGTTCACGGTCATGGGGGCCTTCCCGAAACGCGCCCGGGAGCGCGACAAGGATTTAGTTGGACGTCCTAGTAAATAGGATACTAGGACGTCCAACTAAATAACGGGAGTGGCGCGGCCCCGAACCCAGCGATGTGCCGCACGCCATTATGCAACTAGTTGCACAACCCCTCCCTCGTCCTCTAGAAAGGCAGGACCGACCCAGCCCCGCTCCACCCCGCCCCGCTCCCGGAGGCCCCCATGAGCCGTTACCCCCACCTGCTGACCCCTCTCGACCTCGGCTTCACCACCCTCCCCAACCGCGTCCTCATGGGCTCCATGCACGTAGGCCTGGAAGAAGCCGAACACGGATTCGAGCGCATGGCGGAGTTCTACGCCGCCCGCGCCCGCGGCGGCGTCGGCCTCATCGTCACCGGCGGCATCGCCCCCAACGACGCCGGCCGACCGGGCGTGGGCGGCGCCAGACTCACCACCGACGCGGAGGCCGACCAGCACCGGACGATCACCGACGCCGTGCACCGCGAGGGCGGCAGGATCGCGATGCAGATCCTGCACTTCGGCCGGTACGCCTACCACGAGGACCTGGTCGCACCGAGCCCTCTCCAGGCTCCCATCAGCCTCTTCACCCCGCACGAGCTCACCGACGCCGAGGTCGAGCAGACCATCGACGACTACGCCCGCGCGGCCCTCCTCGCCCGCCGGGCCGGCTACGACGGCGTGGAGATCATGGGCTCCGAGGGCTATCTGATCAACGAGTTCATCGCCGCGCGGACCAACCACCGCACCGACCGCTGGGGCGGCTCCTACGAGAACCGCACACGCTTCCCCGTCGAGATCGTGCGGCGGGTGCGCGAGGCGGTCGGCCCGGACTTCATCCTCATCTACCGCCTGTCCATGCTGGACCTGGTCCCGGGCGGCTCCACCCTCGACGAGGTGATCACCCTCGCCCGCGCGGTCGAGGCGGCCGGCGCGACCATCATCAACACCGGCATCGGCTGGCACGAGGCCCGTATCCCCACCATCGCCACCTCGGTGCCGCGCGGCGCGTACACCTGGGTGACGAAGAGGCTCATGGGCGAGGTCGGCATCCCCCTGGTGACCACCAACCGCATCAACACCCCGGAAGTCGCCGAGGAGTTGCTCGCCGACGGGTGCGCGGACATGGTGTCGATGGCCCGCCCGATGCTCGCCGACCCGGACTTCGTCAACAAGGCGCGCGACGGGCGTCCCGAGGCCATCAACACCTGCATCGGCTGCAACCAGGCCTGCCTGGACCACACCTTCAGCGGGAAGATCACCTCCTGCCTGGTCAACCCGCGCGCCTGCCACGAGACGGAACTCGTCCTCTCACCGACCAAGCTGCGCAAGCGGGTCGCCGTCGTCGGCGCCGGACCCGCCGGACTCGCCTGTGCCGTCTCCGCCGCCGAACGCGGCCACCACGTCACCCTCTTCGACGCCGCCCCCGAGATCGGCGGCCAGCTGAACGTGGCCCGCAAGGTCCCCGGCAAGCAGGAGTTCGACGAGACCCTGCGCTACTTCCGCCACCAGCTCACCGCCCACGGCGTGGACGTACGCCTCAACACCCCGGTGTCCGCGGGTGACTTCGCGGACCACGCCGGTCACCCGGACTACGACGAGATCGTCGTCGCCACCGGCGTCACCCCCCGCGTCCCGGACCTCCCCGGCGTCGACCACCCGAGCGTCGTCGGCTACCTCGACGTGCTGCGCGGCGACGCGCCCGTCGGCGACCGCGTCGCGATCCTCGGCGCGGGCGGCATCGGCTTCGACGTCGCCGAGTACCTCACCGACGGCGGTGACAAGACGAGCGAGGACCCGGCGGCGTACTTCCGCGCCTGGGGCGTCGACATGGAATACCGCACCCCCGGCGGCCTGGCCGCGCCCGAGCGCCCCGCCCCTCCCCGCAGCGTCCACCTCCTCCAGCGCAAGGCGTCCAAGGTCGGCGCCGGACTCGGAAAGACCACCGGCTGGATCCACCGCACCGAGCTCAAGCACCGGGGCGTCACCATGGTTCCGGGCGTCCGGTACGACCGGATCGACGACGCCGGTCTGCACGTCACCGTCGACGGCACCTCCACCGTCCTGCCGGTCGACACCGTCGTCCTGTGCACCGGCCAGGAGCCGCGCCGCGACCTCTACGACGAGCTGCTCGCCGCCGGCCGCAGCGTGCACCTGATCGGCGGCGCCGACGTTGCCGCCGAGCTGGACGCCAAACGCGCCATCAAGCAGGGCACCGAACTGGCGGCGGCGCTCTGACGTCCCCACCGGCGCACCAGCGCCGCAGCACTCAGGTCGGCCGCCGCCTCCGGTCCCTAGGATTGAGCCATGTCCCTCCCGCACGCGATCCTCACCGCCCTGCTCGAAAAGCCGTCCTCAGGGCTGGAGTTGACCCGCCGGTTCGACAGGTCGATCGGCTACTTCTGGTCGGCCACGCATCAGCAGATCTATCGCGAGCTGGGAAAACTGGAGACCGAGGGGCACATCCGCGCCCTGCCCGCCGAGCAGCCGACCCGCGGGCAGAAGAAGAGCTACGAGGTCCTGCCCGCGGGCCGCGCCGAACTGGCCCGCTGGACGGCCGCGTCCCAGGACCCCAAGCCCTACCGCGACACGATGCTGCTGCGGCTGCGCGCCTCGGCGGTCGTCGGCACCGAGGGCATCGAGGCCGACCTGCGCCGCCATCTCGCCCTGCACCGAAGCCAGTTGGCCGAGTACGAGGAGATCGAGAAGCGCGATTTCCAGCCCGGCCGCGACGCCCCCCAGGACCGGCTCCGGCATCTGGTCCTGCGTGCGGGCATCGACCTGGAGACCTTCTGGACCCAGTGGCTCACGCACGCCCTGGCGGAGTTCGCGGAGCTGCCCGGCGAAAACCGGTGAGCGCCCCGTCCCCGAGGCGGAACCTCGGACACGGGGCGCTCACGGCAACCGACCCGATCGGCCTGATCGAACCGATCGAACCGGTGAACTCAATCGGCGTAAGTGGGCGGGCAGTTGCCTGTCAGAGCCGGAAGACATCGAGGAAGGAGCTCCAGAATCCCTTCTTGCGCTGTTCCTGACGGGCCGCCGGGGCCTGCTGCGGCACCGGGCGGGGTACCGGTTCGGCCGTCTGGGCAGGCGCCAGGTTGCGCAGGGCCGCCGCCATCCGGGTGGCCGGTGTCGGGCTGAACCGGGCCGGCAGCGCGGCCAGCGCACGGTGGAAGGGGCCAGGGCGCCACAGCAGACTGTCCTGCGGGACCGCGAGGGTCAGGTCGGGCAGCGCGTTGAGGATCCGCTCGATCGCCGTGAGCGCGATGACCTGGGCCGGGTCCTTGGCGGGGCAGGCGTGCGGACCCGCGCCGAAGGCGAGGTGCGCGCCCTTGCTGGCCAGCTGCCGGGCCTCGGTGAGGGCCGGGTCGCTGTTGGCGGCGGCGAAGCTGACGACGACCGGGCTGTTCGCCTCCACCGGGACGCCACCGAGGTCGACGTCCTGCAACGCGTAGTGCGTCGCGTAGTTGGCGATGGGCGGGTTGTTCCACAGCACGTGCTCGATGGCCTCCTCGACCAGCATGCCGCTGCCGCGCTCGGAGGGGCCGTCGGACAGCAGCAGGAGCAGGGCGCTGGCTATCAGGTTGCGCTGGGGTTCCAGACCCGCGCCCATCAGCACGATCAGCTGGTCCCGCAGTTCCTCGTCGTTGAGGCCCGCGGAGTGCTGGATGAGCCAGGAGGTCACGTCCTCGCCGGGCTCGCGGCGCTTGAGCGTGATCAGCTCCTGGAGGCAGGTGGCGACCTGCTCCAGGCCCTTGAGGGCGTCGTCCTGGCCGTCGAACATGGCGGACATGCCGGAGGTGAGGCGGTCGCCGATGTCGGCCGGGCAGCCGAACATCTTGTTGAACAGCAGAAGCGGGATCAGCTTGGCGTAGTCGTTGAGGAGGTCGGCCCGGCCCCGCTCGCTGAACTGGTCGATCAGGTAGTCGGCGATGGGCTCGACGTCCCGCCGGATGCGGCTGATGCTCAGCTTGGCGAGGCTCTCCGTGACGGCCTTGCGCAGCCGCAGGTGCACCGCGCCGTCCGTGAACAGGACGTTGGGCCGGTACATCATCATCGGCAGGACCGGGCTGTCGAGGGATATGCGGCCCTCGTTGAGCGCGGCCCAGCGGCGCGAGTCACGGGAGAACAGGGTGGTGTTCTGGAGCACCCTGAGGGCCATCTCGTGCTGGACGACGAGCGTGGCGTCCACCCCGGGGGCGAGCTCGACGGGTGCCGCCGGGCCGTGGGTGCGCATCTGGTCGTAGAGGCGGTGCGGGTCGGCGGCGAAGTCGGCGCCGTGCATGGGGCATCTGGCGGGAGCGCTCGGCGTGGCACCCGCGTGCTGTGTGTCCATGAAGGTTCCTTAGGGTTCCCCGCGCGTCGGGGCGGGGGACGGGGGTGAGGAAAAACCTTGTGCGCGGCTGTTTCCCGGCCGGCCTCGACGGTCCGGACGGGCCGGACCCCCTGACCGGGCCTCCTGTCCGGACCCCCTGTGCGGGGAGGGGCCCGAAAGGGAGGGGCCGGGGCTCAGGCCGCGCGGGTGAGCAGGTGCTGGACGAGGGCGATCAGGGCCCTCGCCGAGGACGTCTGGTCCCGGGCGTCGCAGTAGACGACCGGGGTGTCGGGCAGCAGGTCGAGGGCCTCACGGATCTCGTCCTCGTCGAACTCGGCCTTCGCGTCGAAGGTGTTGACGGCGATGGCGTACTCCAGGCCGTACTTCTCGACCAGGTCGATCACCGGAAACGTTTCAGCCAGCCGGGACGGGTCGACCAGGAGCAGTGCTCCGAGCGCGCCGCGGGCCATGTCCTCCCACAGCTGCATGAAGCGCTGCTGTCCGGGCGTGCCGAACAGGTACAGCACCAGTTCCTCGCTCAGCGTGAGCCGGCCGAAGTCCAGCGCGACCGTGGTCGTCACCTTGTCCGGCGCGCCCTTCAGGTCGTCCACGTGCGCGGACGCCTGGGTCATCTTCTCCTCGGTGCGCAGCGGGGCGATCTCCGACAGCGAACCGATGTACGTGGTCTTGCCCACGGCGAAGTGCCCTACGACAAGGATCTTCGCGGTGGTGGTGACCGCGTCTGAGACGTAGATCGTCTCAGCCGTAGAGGGATTCGAGTCCATGCAGCACCTTTTCGATGATTCCTCTGTCGACGGACTGGGCGCGTGGGGGCGCGGCACGGCGCAGGAGATGACCCTGTTCGAATAAATCGGTCAGCAGGAGTCGGGCCACGCCAACCGGCAGCGACAGGTGCGCGGCGACCTCCGCGACGGAGAGGTACCCGCCGCCGCACAGGTCCCAGATGGCCCGGACCTCGGGACTGGCGCCGAGCGGCAGTTCACGGTCCGGAGCCAGGGTGACCAGGGTGTGCAGGGACAGGTCGTCGGCGGTCGGCAGCCGCCGCCCGCCCGTGATGACGTACGAGCGGACGAAGTCGCTGGTGACCGTGACCGGAGCTTCCTCGCCGTGGGCGTTCATGCTTCCGCACCGGCGTTCTGACGCGGCGGGGTGGTCATCGCCTTGCCGAGCGCCCCCACCTGCTGCTGCATCCGGAACGACATGGCCTCCATGTCGACGTCCAGCGCGGCCGACACGGCGAGGTAGGCGCCGCTGCCCGCGGCGATGAGGAAGATCCAGCCGCCGTCGTACTCGATCAGCGTCTGCTTCCACAGACCGAGTCCGAAGCCCACGAAGGGGGCGACGGCCCGGCTGAGGGACTGCATCGAGCTCATCGCGGCGGCGTTGGTCTCGGCCGCGTCGCGGTCGATGTCACTGGACCGTTCCAGCAGCAGGCCGTCGGCCGAGACGAGGATCGCGTGACGGGCGCCGCGCACCTGCAGCACGTCGTTCAGCACCCACGACAGATCGGGATTCACTGGTCCTGTGGTCCTTCCATGGTCGTCGTGTCCCGCCCGAGCAGCGTTCCGCGCTGGAACGCACCGATACGTGAGGCCGTCACCTCGTTGTTGTGCTCCGCCGGCTCCGGCGGCGGTGGCACCACCGCGACCGGGCTGCCGCGCCGTCGCCGCTTGGGCAGGCCGCCGGCCGTCGTCCCGATCGGACGGGGCGGTCCGCCGGGGGTGGACACCGGGGTCAGCCGCTGCGGGGCGGCCGGTACCTCGGCCCGGGGTTCGGCCTTGGCGGCCCCGCCCTCGGGCTCGGGAACGTCCGTCGTCAACAGGTTCTCTGGCAAGAGAATCACCGCCCGTACGCCGCCGTAGGGGGACACCGAATCGACCGAGACCTTGAAGCCGTACCGGGTGGCGAGCATCCCGGACACGGCGAAGCCGAACTTCGGCGGGTCGCCGAGGCTCGTGATGTCGACCGGTGCCTGCGGGGAGAGCAGGACGGAGGCCCGCGCCTTCTCCTCCGTGTTCATACCGAGGCCGGCGTCGTCGACGATCAGGCAGACACCGGTGGGTACGGCCTGGATGTTGATGTCGACGCGGGTGCCGGGCGCGCTGTAGTTGGTGGCGTTGGCCAGCAGTTCGGCGAGGACCACCGCGATGGGCTCGACGGCCCGGCTGGCCACCGTGACGTTCACCTGGGTGTTGATGGTGACGCGGTCGAAGTGCTTGATGCGGCCCTGGGCGCTGCGGGCGACGTCGTACACGGAGGCGGTGGACTCGCGCCGGCCGAGCCAGCCGCCGCAGAGCACCGCGATGCCCTGTGCGCGCCGGCCGAACTGGCTGTTGGTGTGGTCGATCATCATCAGGTCGCCGAGGACCTGTTCGTCGTCGCCGTAGCGGCGCTGCGACTTCTCGATGATGAGCTGCTGTTCGTCGGCGAGCACCTGAAGCGTCCGCATGGCCGACTTCAGGACGGCCTTGGTGTCCTCCTCCGCGTCCTTTCGCACCGCCGCCAGATCGCCCGCGTGCTGTGCGTTCAGTTGGGTGTATTCCGCATAGAGGCGGTCGCGTTCACTCTGTACGGCTTCACGGGTGCTCTGCAGGTCACTGTTCTTCCTGCGGAGCGCCATGTTGGTTCTCCGGGCCCGCATCACTGCGACGACCGCAGCGACCAGGACCACGAGCAAGATCCACAGCAGTGGATCCTGGATCAATGACGTCATGAGACTCTCTTCAAGTCGCCTTGCGACAGGAGCAGTTGCAGTCCGATGGGCCCTGGCCTGGAACTCGGGCCTCGCCCGGTGGCGTACCTTACCGGCGGACCAACTCAGCCACTCCTTCGCGATGGGGCTCTTAGAGACTGCCCCCGTGCGCGTGGCGCGCCTCAGCCTACTGAAAGTGGGATGATCTTAGCAGTCAAGAGAGCGTCAAAATGGTTCCGCTTAAGCCGAGTTGGAGACCTTCACACAGGATTCGCGAACGGGCCCACCGCGGTTGAGGCCCCGACACCCCCCGGACACGCGAAGGCCCGCTCCCCTGCGTCCGGGGAACGGGCCTTCGCGTACGTGTGCCTCAGGCGGCCTGGGCGCCGGAATCGGCCTCTGCGGGCCGCCAGTAGACGCCTCCACCGCGCCGCAGGTGGTTCAGGTCCACCAGATACCGGCGCAGCGTCACATGGTCGATACGGCTCGCGCCCTCGCACCACACCCGCAGCCGCTCGTCGACGAGCCGCTCCGCGTACTCGACGCCGGGCTCGAAGGTCTCGTCGGCGATGTGCCGGAGCACGATCAGCCTCCGGCTCCAGCGGGCGGGCAGCCGCACGAGCCGACCGTCCTCCCGTACGAAGGTCCGCAACACGTTCTCGATCTGCTGCCGCTCGTTCTGCTCGGCTCGGTCGGATGCCATGACCGCGAGGCTAACCCGTGCGCGGGCGGTGTCCCACCACTTTTCCCGTCACCTTTTCCCGACCGCGCCCCCGAACGTTGCCCTGACGGCTCTTCGAAAAGGGTGACGCCCGGCCGAACGCCGTTACCAGGCGTGAGCGGGCGCGTTGTAGGGGAAGTGCGGGCGCGAGTCGAGTGCCCGTACTCATCGAACCAAAGGAGAACGTGATGTCTCGCATCGCGAAGGCAGCCGTCGCCGCGCTCGGCACCGGTGCCGTGGTGCTCGGCGGTGCCGGTATGGCAACGGCCGACGCGGGCGCCATGGGCGAGGCCGTCGGCTCGCCCGGCGTCCTGTCCGGCAACGTCCTGCAGGTCCCGGTCCACGTGCCCGTCAACGTGTGCGGGAACTCGGTCAGCGTGATCGGTCTGCTGAACCCGGCCTTCGGCAACACCTGCGCCAACGTCAGCGACAGCGACCACGGCAACCCCGGCCCCGGCGGCTACGGCAGCTGATCCGTCGCACGCAAGCACCGGAAGAGCCCCGACGGTTCCACCGTCGGGGCTCTTCCATGTCCCTGCCCGCGCTCCCTGCCCTCGGCCGTGCCCGTACGCCGTTACGCGTAGCGGTAGATGCCGCTGTGGTCCTCCAGCTGGTCCGGCGTCAGGTCCCACGGCGGCAGCGTCTCGTGCCGGGCGACGACCCGGCCGCGCTGCGCGTCGCCGAACCGCGGCGGCCGGTCGGGCAGATAGCGGGCCCCGGCGCCGTGCCGCTGCTGCCAGCGCGACCAGCACAGGTCGACGAAGGCGTGGTGCAGCCAGAAGACGGGGTCGTTGACGGAGGCACCGCCGACCATGTGCCCGCCGACCCAGCGGTGGACGCGGTTGTGGTTGCGCCACGAGGCCGGACCCCGCCCGCTCCCCCACCCTTCGAGCCTGTTGCGGAACCCCCTCGCGGACGTCGAGTTCCACGGCGACACGTCGTAGACGGGGTCGTCGAGGGCCGAGTCCAGGTCCTGCCGGGTCGGCAGTGTGAGCGGCTCACGGGAGCGGCCGAGGTCCCGGGTGAGGAAGTCGCCGTCGGTGACGCTCTCCCTGATGGTCCAGTCACCGTGGTCGTAGGCGAAGGGCCCGGTCATGACCCGCTGGTCGAAGGGGCGCCCGGTGCCACCGAGCAGATCCTCGCTCCAGGGCGCACCGGCCGTCGTACGGTCCCGGGTCCAGTCCCAGTACGGCAGCGTCACCGACGGGTCCACGCGCTGCAACGCCTGCTCCAGGTCCAGCAGGAACTGCCGGTGCCAGGGCAGGAAGGACGGCGCCATGTGGGCCGTACGCAGCCCCTTCTCGCCGTCGGAGACGTAGTACTCGATGTGCGTGCGCACGAACTCGTCGTACTCGCCCCGCCGTTTGACCTCCATCAGCGCGCCGACGAACCGCCGCCGCTCGGAACGCGTCAGCGTGCTGACGTCCTTACGCGTGTACGCCACGACCGCCCTCTCCCCCGCCGCCGACCGTCAGCCGCCGCCCGGGCCCCAGCTCGTCGACGGCCGCGCGGGCCGCCTCCAGGGCCGTGGGGTACGAGCGGTAGTGGTCGACCATGCTCAGATACGTCCCGTCCGCGCGCCGCATGAGATGCAGGGGCCGCCCGTCCACGGTGACGTGCCACCGCACGTCACCGGGTGCCCGCATCGCCTGCGCCATGTGGTCGAGGTGATCCGCGTGCCCGGCGTCGGCCTTCATGCCGCGCAGCCGGCGGCCCCGGTACGTCTCGTCGAACGACGTCGCCTCGTCGCCGTCCCGATCCCGCCGGGGCCACGCGGCGGCGACGACCGGGACCACTGCCAGGGCGAGGGCCGACACGCACAGGGCGCGCAGCGCGTCCCGCCGCGTACCGGAGCAGGGACGGGGACCACGGGGACGGGGACGGGGGCCTTCCGGCCCCCGCGGCACTTTCCTGACGAACAACACTCTCTCCCCATCTCCTGGTTCGGCTCGTGCGGTGACGGCGACAGCCCGGTGACCGGGCGGTGACCGGGCCCGGGTGTCACCCCAGGCCCCAGAGGGTCCGGTTCGTCAGGTCCCGTGACTGCCCGGACTACAGCGAGCCGAGTCCCAGGACGCCCGTGGGGGCCGTCTGCAGCAACGGGGTGAGCACGGCGGCCTGCGGCTCCTTGAGCGTCGGCAGGCCGAACACGTCGGGGTTCGACGTGGTCATCGGGGTGTCCACGGACAGACCGGGGGTCAGGGTCCGCAGGTCGGCCGCGGGGACACTGACGGCGGCCTCGTCGAAGCCCTTCCCGAGCAGCTGCGGCAGCGGCGTCTCGGCCGACAGACCGGGCAGCGCGGCGCCCATCGGCACCTGCGGCAGCGCGCTGTCCGGGATCATCCGCCCCTCGACGTACCGCGGCCCCTCCGGCACGCCCGGCGTCAGCAGGGGCAGCTCGCCGCCGACCTTGGGCAGGCTCAGGTTGAGGGACTTCTCGACGCCGTCCAGCGGTACGGGGACGGGGACCGTGTCGGCCGCGACGGCGGGGGCCGCGGAGCCCACCGCCGCCGCCACGCCGGTGAGGACAGCGGCGGCAAGGATTCGAGTGGTCGACTTCATGACAGATACGGTCCTTTTCAGGAATCGGGGGGTGTTCGTCCGTATCGCGTAACGATCCTGAGAACCGCATCAGCTCAAGATTCCCCCGTGTGGGGCATTAGTCGTCCGATCAGCCCGGACGGGCGGACCGGCCCGGACGGCCGACCCGCCCGTCCGTCCGGGCACCGGACTTCACCGCCCGCCCTTCGGCCGCCGGCTCGGCGGTCAGCGCAGGCTGCGGGCCGGGAGGATCACGTGGGCCGCCGCGGTCAGGGTCTCCTCGGCGCCCGCGAAGGCGGCCAGCGCCTCCGGCTCGATGGGCTTGCCGGGCTGGGCCTCGGGCCAGGCGCGGGTGGTGAACACCAGGTAGGCGAAGCCCCGTTCGGCGACCGCGGTGAGCCACTCCGGGGGCGGGGTGCACTGGGCGTTGAGCTGCGGCATGTTGACGACGGCCGAGCCGGCCTCGACGAGCAGGCTGACCGGCAGGCTCGGGCGGGTGGAGCCGTCGATGATGTCGCCGCCGACCGGCAGACCGGTGTTGGCGAGAAGCAGCTCGACGGCGACGGCCGAGGCCTCCGGGCCGCCCTCGCCGTCCCCGAGGGAGTAGGCGAGAAGGTAGGGCATGTCGCCGTCGGGGGCCTC
This sequence comes from Streptomyces sp. NBC_01451, assembly GCF_036227485.1. Lineage (NCBI taxonomy): Bacteria > Bacillati > Actinomycetota > Actinomycetes > Kitasatosporales > Streptomycetaceae > Streptomyces > Streptomyces sp. NBC_01451. Next base: position 6,343,184 of record NZ_CP109479.1, on the reverse strand, counting down.
ACCGCTCCAGGCCATCACGACGAGCGTGCCCAGGTCGGCGATGCGGAAAGGGCGCGTTTCGCTTGAGGTTGAGGTCACCGCGAAACCTTATCGACGGGATTTTGGGCGTCCGGCCGCATTCTCACTCGACCGGGGGATTTCCCGCCGGTATACACACGAAAGAGGGACGGTACTCGAACAGCACGAAGGACCGATTCCGCGCGGCGGAATCGGTCCTTTCGACACCCGTGTCAGCCCTGGAGGGGGAGGCCGCCGAGCAGCCCACCGTTCGAGTTGAGGGCGGTCGTCGCACCCTTCACCGTGTTGAGCACCGAATCCTTGTTCTCGGTGTCGAGCGCGTTCGACTGGTGCTGGAGCGGCTGCAGTTGCTCCACGTCGAGGGGGCCCTTGGCGAGGGTGTCGACAGCGCCGTTGAGGCTGGTGGGCGTGAGGTCGGCGGAGTCGTAGGCGAACGCGGGCGCGGCGGCTCCGGCGATGACCAGGGACCCGGCAACAACAGCGGCAGCCTTCAGGGACTTCATCGTGTTCCTTTCTTCGGCAACTCATGTCACCAGAGGGAATTCTGTCGCCGTGCCTAACGAGCCCCCGTCTCGGCGGAAACCACGTACGCAGAAATTTCTGCGGCCCAGGTGCATCCGGAACACGGAATGCGTTTCAAAGGATTGACGCACTAAAGAAATGGACGCACAAACAAAGGAACGGCCGTCGTACCGACCGGGAGGGGTCGGCACGACGACCGGGAGGGCTTCCCTAGCGGGCCGGCAACGGCAGGGGCGGAACCGGGACCGGCAGCGGTGGCACCTCCGCCGGGAGCTTCGGCAGCGGCGGCAGGCCCGCCAGGTCAGGCGCCGGCAGCCCGCCGCCGAGCAGGGTGGCGGCGACGAAACCGACGAGGCTCGTCAGCACGCCGGTGACGGCCGGGACGACGTTCGCGGCATCGCCCGACGTGACCGCCGTGAGCAGCGTGTCCACCGACTTCTGCAGCGCGGCGAGCGCGTCCCCCTTGATGTCGAGCGGACCCTTGCCCGCCTTGCCGTCCTTGAGGCTCAACGGGAGAGCGGGCGCGGGCGGCAGCGCGGGCGCCGTCGGGAGAGCCGGGGTCGTGGGCAGTGCCGGCGTCGTCGGCAGTGCCGGAGTGGTCGGCAGTGCCGGCGTCGTCGGCAGTGCCGGAGTGGTCGGCAGTGCCGGAGCAGCCGGGACCTCCGGGGTCACCGGCAGTGCCACCGGCGGAGTGGCGGGTGCGGGTGCCGCTGCCGTGGCCGCGGCGATGGCCGACTTCACGGCGTCGACCAGCTTCGTCGCCTCGTCCAGCGGCAGCTGGCCGTTGTCCGCCTTGAGTACGGCGGTCAGCAGATCGGTGACGGGTTTCAGTACGCCGCCCAGGTCGCCCAGCGACTTCACCTGCGCGAGGAGCGCGTCGGCGTTGGGGACGGGCGCCTGTGAAGCCGCGTGGCCGCGCTCGCGGACCGCGTCGCCGTCCGCCGCCAGGGCGGCCGGTGCGCCTATTCCGAGCAGGAGGGTGGCGCAGAGTGCGGTGGACGCGAGACGCCGTGCGGGCAGAGCACGCATGGAGGTTCCTTCCGGTGGTGCGGTGGTGTGTCGGACGTTTGTCCGCTGTCGGATCCACCGTCAGATCCACCGTTGCCCCCCGCAACCGGTCACGCGCGCGAAGTGACGGCCCGTCGGCCGCGTCCCGCACGTCATCACTGGTGAGGGCATGTATCGAGGCCCGCCCGGCGAGTTGGCCGCCCGGCCCGCCATTCGGGGCAAACGCAGGAAACGCGAACCGGCCGCCCTCCCTGGAAAGGAGAGCGGCCGGCGGAAGGGTCGGCGTCGACCGATGTCAGTCGTTGACGCAGGTGTTGCCGAACGCGGGGTTCAGCAGACCGATGACGTTGACGGTGTTGCCGCAGACGTTGACCGGAACGTGGACCGGGACCTGCAGGACGTTGCCCGACAGGACGCCCGGGGAGTGGGCAGCGGCGCCGTGCGCGTCGCTGTCGGCGGCGGCGACACCGGCGGTACCCGCCACGGCGGCGACGGCAACGGTGGAAAGGGCGAGGCCCTTCGCGATACGCGACATGGAGAAGTGCTCCTTGGGAGTTGTCACAAACAGCCGGGCGGGGATGCCCGGCGCTGTGTCAACGCGTGGCACGCGCCCGGGTTGTGCCGCCAATGGGGTGATCTCTCGAATCGCTCGGCTGCACGATTACGACACAGTCGCCATGAATCACCAATAAATACGCATAGCGGCTAGAGTGACTCACCTTCTGCCAGCCGCCCCGGAGCCGCCCAAAAGGTCGACCGCCACCCCGAATCCGTCGCGCGAAACAGGCCGGGGCGTCCGCGGCACAGAAGAGGTCTCCAGATTTTCCGTCCATCGGTCCACGACCCCTTTCTCAACCTGCTCCCGACTTTTCCCCGACCTTTCCCCGAAAGGGCAACGCCGGTCATGTCTGTTTCCCCGGGTCTTCCGCTGCGCCGTGCGATGGTGGGCGTCTTTGCCCTCGCCGCGATCTGGACTCCGGGAGGTACGGCGGCGACCGCCGCGCCGCCCGTCGGCCGGGAACCCGGCAAGGAGTCGGAGCGCCTCGCGTTCACCCAGCGGTACCGCGCCCTCCAGCACGGCGGGATCGTCCGCGCGGCCAACGCGTCCATCAGCTGCCGCGCCACCCTCGGGACCTGCGCGGGCATCCGCAGGGGCGAGCGCCTGGTGCCGGCAACGGGCGGCGCCAGGGCGGCGGTCAACGGCGACCTGGACATGTTCTACGTCGACGTCGACAGCGACCCGAACACGTACAACTCCAGTCGCGCGGAGGTCCGGGTGCCGCAGGGCGGCAAGGTCTCGTACGCGCGGCTGTACTGGGGCGGAAACCTCAAGGTCGGGGAGCAGAAGCCGCCGAAGGACAACGGGCGGGTGCTGATCGCCGAGCCCGGCGGCCAGTACAAGGAGCTGCTCGCGGACTCGGTCGTCGGGCACCGGGTGGCGCACGGCGCCGACGCGTTCCAGGCCTCCGCCGATGTCACCGAGCTCGTCCGGGACAGCGGTTCGGGGCTGTACACGGTCGCGCAGGTCAATGTGGCCATGGGGAGGTCGGCAGCCGGGGCGTGGGGCGGCTGGACGCTGGTCGTGGCGTACGAGAACGCGGCGGAGCCGCTGCGGCACCTCGTCCTGTGGGACGGATTCGACGCGCTGGGGGACCGAAAGGGTGATGGCACGTTGGTCCGATCGGCCGAACTGAAGTTCCCGGCGGGCGCGAACGGGCGCGCGGGCCTGGTCGCCTACAACGGGGACCGCGGCAGCGCCGGAGACTCCCTGACGGTGTCCGCCGCAGGGCGCACGACCGCGCTGGGAGACGCGGCCAACCCCCTCGGCGACGTGCTGAATTCCACGATCGGCGGAGCCGTCTCGGAGCGTGTTCCGGCCTACGCGAACACCCTCGGCTACGACTCCGACGTGTTCGAACTGGGTACGGCGCTGCGGCGCGGTGGTGACCAGCTGGCCTTCCGGCTCGTTTGCCAGCGGGACGCGGCGTGGGCCGGCGCACTTTTCGTGGCCGTCGACGCCCGGCAGTAGCCGAGGTGCGTCCGGCACCGCCACCCGTGAGCGAGGAAACCGCGCATGCAACTGATCGCACCGGACCCAGGGCCACGGGTCCTGCACGTCACCCAGCCGGTGGACGGCGGGGCGCCCCGGGTCGTGACGGACCTGGCGCGGGCCCAGCTCGCCGCCGGTCTGCACGTCACGGTCGCCTGCCCGGACGGCGGTGACCTCGCCGCGCGGCTGCGTGCGCTCGGCGCCGACGTGCACCCCTGGCAGGCGACCCGCTCGCCGGGGCCCTCGCTCGTCGGGGAGGTGCGGCGGCTTCGGCGGGTGATCGGGGCGGTGCGGCCGGATGTCGTGCACGCGCACAGCGCGAAGGCCGGGCTCGCCGCCCGGCTGGCGGTACGCGGGCGGGTGGCTACGGTGTTCCAGCCGCACGCCTGGTCGTTCGAGGCGGTCGGCGGGCCCACCGCCGCGCTGGCGCTCAAGTGGGAGCGGTGGGGAGCGCGTTGGGCCTCCCGCGTGGTGTGTGTGAGCGACGCCGAACGGGCGACCGGGGTGCGTGCCGGGATCGCCGGGCAGTGGCGGGTGATCCCGAACGGGATCGACACGGAGCGCTTCCGCCCGGCTCCCGTGGACTCCGTACGGGCCGGGATTCCGCTGCTCGCGGAGGTCGATCCGGCCGCCCCGCTGGTCGTGTGTGTGGGGCGGCTGTGCCGGCAGAAGGGGCAGGACGTGCTGCTCCGGGCGTGGGACGAGGTCGCGCGGCGGGTGCCGGGGGCGCGGCTGGTGCTCGTCGGGGACGGTCCGGAAGCGCGGCGGCTGCGGGATCTCGCCCCCGACTCCGTGCTGTTCGCGGGGGCCGTCACCGATGCCGTCCCCTGGTACCGGGCCGCCGATCTGGTCGTCCTGCCCTCGCGGTGGGAGGGCATGGCGCTGGCGCCGCTGGAGGCGATGGGCTGCGGGCGGCCGGTGGTCGTCACCGACGTGGACGGCGGGCGGGAGAGTCTGCCCGCCGCTCTCGCCCCGCGCTGTCTGGTGCCGGCCGAGAACCCGGCCGCACTGGCCGGGACCGTCTCCGAACTGCTGCTCGACCCCCCGCTGCGTGAGTCGCTGGGGCAACTGGGACGCCGGCACGTCCTGTCCGCGCACGACGTACGGCACTGTGCCGAGGCCGTCGCGGGCGTGTACCGCGAGCTGATCACCGCGCACGCCGTGCGGCCCGTGCGCGCCGAGTACAGGGAGTCCATCCACTCGTGACTGCGGAAAGTACCGTCCCCTCCCCCGGCGGAGGGCCTCGGGAGCACGGATTCTCGTCAGTGTCGGCCGTCTCGGTCATCCCGCACCGCGGGTCGGCGGGCGGCTTCAGATTCCCGGCCGGGCGGCGCCCCGCGCCCCGGCCTGCCTCCCCGCTGCCGCTGCTCGCCGTCGACAGCGTCGCCGCCCTGCTCGGCGTCCTGGCACTGACCGAGCCCCAGCGGCACCCCGTCCTCGTCGGCGCGCTGCTGCTCGGTGTGGTCGTGCTGAACACGCGCGCCTCGCTCTACCGGCCCGATTCCGTGCCCGCGTTCCTCGACGAACTGCCCGCCGTCTGCGGCCGGATCGCGATGGGCTGGCTGACCCTGGCCGCCGTCATCGGGGCGTACGCGTCCGCCGACGCGCTGTCCGCGCGGACCATCGTCCTGGGCTGCGCGCTACAGGCGTCGGCCAGCGCGGCGGGCCGCGCGACCGTCCACTGGCGGCGGCGCCGGGCGCTGCTGCGCCGCCCGCACACGGCCCTCGTCATCGGCCCGGCCGGCACCGCGCGGCGCGTGGCCGCCGCGTTCCTGCGCCACCCGGCGTGCGGGGTACGGCCGGTGGGGCTCGTCACCGACCATCCGGACGGCGGGGCGGGCCTGCCCGTGCTGACCACCGGCGAGGAGGTCCAGCGGGCGCTGATCCAGAACGGCGTCCGGACCGTGCTCGCCGTCCATCCCTCCGTACGGGCCGAACAGGGGCCGCTGCTGCGGGCGTTGGCGGAGTCGGGCTGCACGGTGTGGGAGATCGACGCCGAGTCGCCCTCGTACGAGAGCGCCGAACGGCTCGCCGGGTTCTCCTGCCGGCGGCTCGCGATGGTGCCGGACCGGCCGGGCAGCCTCGGCAAGCGGCTGCTCGACGTCCTGGTCTCGGGCACCCTGCTCCTGCTGGTGTCGCCGCTGCTGCTGCTCTGCGCGGTGGTGCTGCGGCTGACCGGCGGACGGGGCGTGGTCTTCAGGCAGGAACGCATCGGCCTGGACGGGCGCCCCTTCACCCTCCTCAAGTTCCGCACCCACCGCCCGGTCGACGAGATGGAGTCGGCGACCCGCTGGAGCGTCGCCGACGAGCAGCGCATGAACTGGTTCTGCCGCCTCCTGCGCCGCACCTCGCTGGACGAGCTCCTCCAGCTGTGGAACGTCCTCTGGGGCGACATGAGCCTGGTCGGACCGAGGCCCGAACGCCCTTACTTCGTGGGCAAGTTCAGCCAGACCTACCCCGGCTACGCGGCCCGCCACCGGATGCAGACCGGGATCACCGGGCTCGCCCAGATCCACGGGCTGCGCGGCGACACCTCGATCGAGGACCGCTGCCGGTTCGACAACGCCTACATCGACAACTGGTCGCTGTGGCAGGACATCTGCATCCTGCTGCGCACCGCCGCCACGCTCGTCCGCCCGACAGGAAGCTGAGCGCAGTGAGCCACAGCCCCACGCTGACGTTGCCGCGCCGACAGCCCTTCCCGTACGTCGGACACGTCGCGTCCTTCGCTCCGCTCCTGCCCGTGATCCTGGTGATCGCCCTGCTCGCACTGCCGGCCGCGCAGGGCACCGACGGCGGCGCGACCCCGGCCGACGCCGTCTCCGGGCTGGTGGTCCTCCACTGCGCGATCCGGGTCGTACGGGAGCGGCGGCGCCCCCTGTCCCGGACGGCCGCCGTGGTGCTCGGGATGCCGGTGGTCGGGCTGGCCGTCGCGGCCGTCGGGGCGTCCTCGCCCGCGGCCGGGATCGGGGGCCTGGGGCGCTACCTCCAGATCTTCGTGCTGGTCCCGGCGTCCGTGCTGCTGCTGGTCCGGAACCGGCGCGACTTCCGGATGCTGGCCTGGGCGTTCGTCGGGTTCGCCCTGTTCCAGGGGGCGGTCGGGGTGCACCAGTTCGCGACCGGGACCGGTGCCTCCTACCAGGGCGAGGAGATCCGGGCGGTGGGCACCTTCGGGCCCGCCGACGTGATGGGCATGGCGACCGTGGTGGCCTTCGGGCTGATGTGCGCGCTGGGGCTGGCCCTCGGGGCGACCGCCGCCCGGCAGCGGGCCGTCGCCGCCGGGTGCACCCTGGTGCTCCTCGCCCCGCTCGCCGTCTCCTTCAGCCGGGGCGCCTGGATCGCCACGGCGGCGGCCTGCGCGCTGCAGCTGATGCTGGCCGGGATGCGGCGCGCGCTGAAGGTGGCCGCGGTGGTGACCGCCTCGGCGGTGATCCTGGTCGGCGGCCTCGGCCTCGGTTCGGCGATGCTCCAGGAGCGGATCAGCAGCATCGGCCAGGTCACCGACGCCCCGGACCAGTCGGTCACCGACCGGTACACGATGTGGGCGGCGGCGACCGACATGTGGCGCGAACACCCGCTCACCGGAGTCGGGTTGAAGGGTTTCCCCGAACACCGGGACGGACACGCCTCGTTGGCCCTGTCCTCCGGCAGCGACACGGAGGGAGCGGGCGCCGCCTTCCGCAAACAGCCGCTGCTTTCCCCGCACAACATGTACCTGCTGGTGCTGAGCGAGCAGGGCCTCGTCGGGCTGCTGGCCCTCGGCGGCAGCTGGCTGGCACTGCTGGCGTGCGGCCTGCGGGGGCTGGTGCGGGCCCGGCGGTCGGCGTCCGGCGGCCTGGACTGCGCTCTCGCCGCCTGCGGGCTGCTGATCTGGCAGCTGATCGACTTCCTGTACGCCGACATCGGCGGGCCCGCGACCGTACTGACCGCCGTCGCCTTCGGGCTCGTCGCCTGGTGGGCCCTCGTCGGCGGCGACGACATGCCCGAGGCCTCGGCGCGATGAACGCGACGCCTCCTCGGACAGAGGGAGAGACCAGGGTGACGCTGCCCGCGGCACGCGCCGCCGCACCGGTCGCGAAGGGACCGGGAAGCGGAGACGAGGGGGAACACGACGACGGCAACGCCGGCCATGCCGACAACGCCGGTGGCGATCCCGCCGAACTCGCCCCCGTATCCCGGAAGTTCCTCGCCAAGGCCACGCTCGTCACGGCCGTCCTCTCGGTCGCGGGCGCGCTGCTCGGGCTGGTCCGGGACCAGTCGCTGGCCCGGCTGTTCGGGGCCGGCAGTGACACGGACGCCTTCCTGGTCGCGTGGACCGTGCCGGAGTTCGCGGCGACGCTGCTCATCGAGGACGGGCTGGCCTTCGTCCTGATCCCGGCGTTCAGCATGGCGCTGGCCCGCCGCGCCCAGGGTGCCCCGGGCGATCCGGTGCGGGCGCTGGTCGCCACGACGCTGCCCCGGCTGGCGCTGGCGTTCACGGCGGTCGGCGCGCTGCTGATCGCCACCGCTCCCTACCTGGTCGAGGCACTCGCCCCCGGTCTGCCCGACCCGTCGCTCGCCATCGACTGCACCCGCCTCACCGCCACCTGCGTCCTCAGCTTCGGCCTCGCCGGGTACTGCAGCGCGGCCCTGCGCGCGCACCGGCGGTTCCTGGCCCCGGCGGCGATCTACGTGGCCTACAACACCGGCATCATCACGGCGATGTTCGTGCTGGGCGGGCGCTGGGGGGTGCGCTCGGCGGCGGCCGGGGTCGCGGTGGGCGGCGCCTTGATGGTCGTAACCCAACTCCCTTCTGTTCTGAGGCAGTTGCGGCGGCGCCGGTCGGCCGTGCCGGACGAGATCGTGGTGGAGGAGACGTCCGCCGCGCCGATGGCGTTCGCGCTCGTCGCGCCCGTGCTGCTGTTCGCGCTGACCCGGCAGTCGCAGGTGCTCATCGAGCGTTTCCTCGCCTCCACCCTCCCCGCCGGGGCCATCTCGCACCTGAACTACGCGCAGAAGGTGGCGCAGATCCCGATGACGCTGTCGCTGATGCTGTGCACGGTCACCTTCCCGGTGGTCGCGCAGGCCATCGCGGAGGGCGACACCGAGCGGGCCCGCAGCCGGGTGGAGCGGGACATCGCGCTGGCCGCGTGGGTGGTGCTGCTCGGCGCGGCCTCGGTGATCGCCTGTGCGCCGCAGGTCATCGAACTCCTCTTCCAGCGGGGCGCGTTCACCTCCCGGGACACCGAGGCGACGGCCACCGTGATGCGTGTGTACGCGGTCGGGCTGCTCGGGCACACGCTGGTCGGCGCGCTCGTCCGGTCGTACTTCTCCTCGAACCGGCCGACCTGGTATCCGCTGGCCGCGATGGCCGCGGGCATCGTCGCGACCTCGTGGATCGGCGCGTGGACGGTCGGCCCGTGGGGGGTGTGCGGGATCGCCGCCGCCAACGCCGCCGGGATCACCCTGTCGGCCGCCCTGCTGCTGTACGGCATGGGCCCGCGCAGTGTGCCCATCCGGACCCGTCAGGTGCTGGCCGAGCTGAGCAAGCCGGTGCGCGCCGCGGTGTGCGCGACGGCCGCGGGGGCGTTCGTGACCAGCCGGATCGACGGGCCCCTGACGGGACTCGCCGCCGGTACGGCGACCGTCACCGTCGTCTACTTCCTGCTCGGCCGGCTCATGCGGGCCCAGGCCGTGCAGAGCTTCGTCCTCGCACTCAGTTCCGTACGCTCCATGACCCGAAGGCTTCCGCATGCCCGCAAGCGCGCCCGCTCCCACGCCCGCCCCCGTCCCCGCCGCCGCGACCGGGTCCGCTGACCGTGGCCGAAGAGCCCCTCGCCCGGGTTCCGTGCCCTGGGTGGCGATGTACCACTCGGTGGGCGACTGCTCGGACGACCCGTACCGCGTCACGGTCACGCCGGAGCGCCTCGACGCCCAGTTGCGGTGGCTGCACCGGCGCGGGCTGCGCGGTGTGGGCGTGGCCGAGCTGCTCGCCGCCCGTTCCCGGGGCGCGGGGCGCGGGCTCGTCGGGCTCACCTTCGACGACGGGTACGCCGACTTCCTCACCAACGCCCTTCCGGTGCTGGAGCGTTGGCAGTGCGGCGCGACCCTGTTCGTGCTGCCGGGGCGGCTCGGCGGGGAGAACGCGTGGGATCCGCTGGGCCCGCGCAAGCCACTGCTGACGGCGGAGGGCATCCGTGCCGCCGCCGGGGCCGGGGTGGAGATCGGCTCGCACGGACTGACGCACGTCGATCTGACGAAGGCGGACGACGAGCTGCTGCACGCCGAGGTCGCCGAAAGCAGAGCGGTGCTCTCGGAGTTGAGCGGTGCTCCGGTCGAGGGGTTCTGCTATCCGTACGGGACCGTCGACCAGCGGGCGGCCGACGCCGTGAAGGCGGCCGGTTACGGATACGGCTGCGCGATCGACCCGGGCCCGCTCAACGGCGTCCATGTCCTCCCCCGCGTCCACATCGGCGAGAACGACACCCCCGTACGCCTGCAACTCAAGTACCGGCTGCACCGGCTGCGGCGCCGGCCGGTCGAGGGGGCGTGACGACGGTGAAGGCCCTGCACATCATCACCGGCCTCGGGGTCGGCGGCGCCGAGCAGCAACTCAGGCTGCTGCTGCGGCACCTGCCGGTCGACTGCGATGTCGTGACGCTCACCAACCCGGGCTCCGTCGCCGACGGTCTGGTCGCCGACGGCGTCCGGGTCGTCCACCTCGGCATGGCCGGCAACCGGGACCTCGCCGCCCTGCCCCGTCTGGTGAACGTCATCCGCTCGGGCGGCTACGACCTCGTGCACACGCACCTCTACCGGGCCTGCGTGTACGGCAGGATCGCCGCCCGGCTCGCGGGCGTACGGGCGATCGTCGCCACCGAACACTCCCTCGGCGACTCCCAGATGGAGGGGCGGCGGCTGACCGCCGGGGTCCGCGCGCTGTATCTCGCCGGCGAACGGCTCGGCCGCACCACCGTCGCCGTGTCCCCCACGGTCGCCGAGCGGCTGAGCCGCTGGGGGGTGCCGGCGCCCCGGATCGAGGTCGTCCCCAACGGCATCGACCTGACCCGCTTCCGCTTCGACCCGGTCGCCCGGCAGCGCACCCGCGAGCGCCTCGGGCTGCCCGAGGGGGCGTACGTCGTCGGCGGTGTCGGACGGCTCGCAGCGGGCAAGCGCTTCGCCGACCTCATCGAAGCCCTGGCCCAACTCCCCGACGACTACTGGCTGTTGCTCGTCGGCGGCGGCCCCGAGGAGCAGGTCCTGCGGCGCACCGCGAACGAGGCGGGCGTGGCCGACCGGGTGCTGTTCACCGGTGAGCGGCCCTGCGTACCGGACGGCACCCCCGGCCCCGACCTGCCCTCCCTCACCTCCGCGATGGACGTGCTCGCCTCCCCGTGCCCGGAGGAGGCCTTCGGTCTCGCGGTCGTGGAGGCACTGGCCGCCGGGCTGCCCGTCCGGTACGTCTCCTGCCCGGCGGTCGAGGACCTGCCCCCGGAGTCCGCCGCGAGCGCCCGGCGCGTTCCCGGGGGCGCGGACTCCTTCGCACGCGCCCTCGCCGAGGCCCGCGCGCTGGGACCACAGGACCGCACGCCCCCGGCCGCCGCCCACCACTACGACATCACCCGCAGCGCCGCCCAGCTCATGGACGTGTACGCGGCGATCACCCCCGCCATGAATCCGTCCCCGTCCCCGTCGACGCGCCCATCCCCATCCCCATCCCCATCCCCATCGCCATCGCCATCGCCATCGCCGTCCTCGTCCTCGTCCCCGTCCCCGTCACCTCAGGGAGCCCCATCCTCATGACCGAGAACGCCAGCAGAGTCCCCCGTCTCACTCCCTTCACCCGCACCCGCGTCCTGCCCGCGTGGTACCTGCTCGCGGCCAGCGCCGTGATCGGCGGCCTCGCCGGCGGCGCGTACGGCACCTTCAAGGCGCCCGCCTACACGGCCACCAGCTACGTCGTCGCCGTACCGACCGAGAAGTCCGACCCGGCGTCCGCGCTCGGTTTCGCGCAGGCGTACGGGCGGGTCGCCACGCAGGTCGCGGTGCTCGGGGACGCCCAGGTGTGGGCGGGCGTACCGATGTCGACGCTGCGCAAGAGCGTGCAGACGGCGACCTCGCCGGACGCGCCGATGGTCGCCGTCTCGGCCACCTCCGCGCGCCCCGACCTCGCCGCCGACATGGCGAACGCCGTGGCCCGTTCCCTCACCCGGCACGCGAACGACACCAAGGACTCCACCCACGTGGAGCTGCTCCAGTTCTCGCGCGCGGTCAAGCCGGCCGAGCCGTCCTCGGCCCCGGCCGCGGTGACCGGGCTGGTCGGCGCGAGCGCGGGCGGGCTGCTCGGCGGACTGGTACTGCTGGTGCGGCCCCGGCGGCGTACCGAGGAACCGGCGCTCGCGGCCTCCGTACCGGGCCCGGCCGTCGCCGCCGACGCACACGGCCAGCTGTGACGGTCACGATCCCGGGCGCCCTGCGCACCGAAGTCGTCAGCGACGAGACCGCCTTCGCCGAACTGGCCCCGGCCTGGGGCCGGTTGTACCGGCGGTGCGGCGCGGCGACCCCGTTCCAGAGCCATGCCTGGCTGCACTCGTGGTGGCTGTCGTACGGCGTCCCGGGGCGGCTGCGGATCGTCGTGGTCCGCGATCCGGAGGGTGAACTCCTCGCCGCCGCCCCGCTGATGCGCGTACACCGCCCGCTGCCCGCCCTCGTGCCGCTCGGCGGCGCGATCTCCGACTACGGTGATGTGCTCCTCGACGACGACACGGCCGACGAGGCCGCCGCCGCCCTCGCCGAGGCCCTCTCCGACGCCGCCCGCACCGCGCTGATCGACCTCCGCGAGGTCCGGCCGGGCGGCGCTGCGGAACGCGTGTACGAGCGCTGGCGTGGTCCGCGCCGCCAGGTCAGGGACTCCCTGTGCCTGGAACTGCCCGCCGTCTCGATGGACGGCCTGGTCTCCCGGCTCCCCGCCGCCAAGGCCCAGCGGGTGCGCGCCAAGCTGCGCAAGCTGACCTCGCTCGGCGTCGAGCGTCGCGTCGTCCGCCCCGACGAGGTCGACGCGGCGCTGGCCCGCCTCCTGGAACTGCACCAACTCCAATGGCAGGGAAGGAAGGTGACGTCGGAACACCTCCAGCCCCGGTTCCGCGAGCACCTCGCCCGGTCGGTCGGTCCGATGGTGCGCTCCGGGGACGCCGTGGTCACCGAGTTCCGCCTGGACGACAGCGTGGTCGCCGTCGATCTGACGCTGCTGTCGGGACGCCTCGCGGGCGGCTATCTGTACGGCGCCCATCCGGGCCTGCGGAAACGGAAGGCGGACGTCGCCGTGATGCTCCTCGACGCCTGCGCCCAGCACACCGGCGCGGGCGGGCACAGCACGCTGAGTCTGCTCCGCGGCGACGAGCCGTACAAGCACCACTGGCGCCCCGAACCCGTCGTCAACAAAAGGCTGTTGCTGGCCCGGCGGCTGACGGCACCGCTGATGTCGGCGGTCGTGTGCGACGTCGCCGCCCGCAGCCGGGGCAAGGAACTCCTGCGCCGACTGCGGGAACGCGACGGAACCGCAACCGGAAACGGAAGCGGCAACGGCGGCGGCAGCAGCGGCCCGGAAACCGGAAACGGTGGCGGCGGATCGTGAACGACCCGCCGCCACCGGGCGGTCACCGGTTGCGCGACCACCAGTCGAACTTCAGGCACAGCTTCCCGCCCATCCAGTACTCCACCCAGTCGCCCAGATCCAGCGGCGAGCAGTTGGGCGGCGGCAGCGGCACGGGCGGGGTGACCGGGTCCGTGGGCTTCGGCGGCTCCGGGGTGGGTACCGGCGTCGGGACCGGCGGCACCGGGGTCGGCACGGTCGGCTCGGTGTCCTTACGGCCCGTCAGGATCTGGCGGTACACCTCGGACGCCTTCGGGTTGCTGCCGCACTGCCACACGCCGTGCGGGCAGTAGTCGGTCAGCGTGTTGTACAGCGGCTTGTGCTCGTCCATCCACGCGAGCATGCGCCGCATGTACTCCGGATTGTCGCCGTTGCGGAACAGTCCCCATTCCGGATAGGAAATGGGCTTTCCGTGGGCCTTGGCGAAATCCACATGCGCCTGGAGTCCGTAGGGCTCGCTCACCTGCTCGTCGAATGACAGTCCCCGGGGCTGGTCATAGGCGTCCATGCCGATGATGTCGACCGTGTCGTCCCCCGGATAGCACTGCGGCCACGGAATGGCGTCCTTGCCCCGGGTCGGATTGAAATCGAACCGGAATTTCTGTCCCGGCACCGCCCGCATGGTGGTGACGATCCTGTTCCAGTACCTCTTCCAGGCCTCCGGGTCCGGCCCGCAGCGATGGGTGTACGTAATGCCGTTCATCTCCCACCCGAGCACGATGACCGTGTCCGGGATCTTCAGGTCGACCAGCCGCTCGGCCAGGGCGCGGAAGTGGTGATCGTAGAGACCGGCCGCACCGCGCCGCAGCTGCACCTGGACCTGACGGTCGGAGACACCCGCCTCGTTGCGCTCCAGCATGGGCACGTTGAGGACGAACAGCCGGTCCTCCTCGGCCCGCCGCCAGTCCGCCCACACGTCGAGGAAGCCGGGCAGGCCCTCGATGTTGCTCCACCGGTCGCCCGGCAGGTAGGTGTGCCCGACCTTGAGATCGGCACCACCCAGCCAGCGGCTGAGCTCGGCGATCCTGGCCGTGCCCCGGGTGCCGTCGTAGTCGACGTACGCGCCGAAGGCGGGGAGCTTGGGCGGCTCCGGCGGCTCGGGGGGTTCCGGCGGCTCGACCTTGGGCGGCTCGGGAGCCACCGGGGGTTCGGGGGTCACGGGCGCGACCGGTGCCACGATCCCGGTGGGCGGTGTCGGCTGCGTGACCGTGTCCGGTACGGGGACGGGAGGATCGGCCACCCCCGCGCCCACGGCGTGTCCCGGCCCCGTCGCCAGGACCGCCGACGCGGCGACCGCCGCCGCCAGGAACGCCAGCCGTCCGGTGCGGGCCCGTCGCTTTTGTGGGGCCATGCCTGCTCCTTCCTCCACGCGCGTACTCCCTGTTCTCACACTGCCTGTTTTCGCACTGCCAGTTCTCGTTCTGCCTTTTCACCTACTGACACTCAGTCATATGAGTATGAATTCCGCCACCGCGCTTGAGACTTTCGAGTGTTCCGCTCGCCCGCACGAGTGAACCGACCCGAAGGAAACCCGAAAACACATGTCCGTGTCGCTGCTCGACACCCGCGTCCCCGCCGTCCTCGTGCGGATCGACCGGAATCCCTTTCACCACGGAACACTGGGCGCCGTCCGCTCACTCGGCCGGGCGGGCGTCGACGTACACCTGATCGCCGACGTCGGCGGAAGTCCCGTACGCAGATCCCGATTCGTACGCCAACTGCATCCGCCACCGCTGCCCGGTGCCGCCCCCGCCGACATCGCCCGCGCCCTGCTGCGGGTCGCCTCCCAGATCGCGCGGCCCGCCGTGCTGATCCCGCTCGACGACGCGAGCGCCGTCGCGGTGGGCCGGGCCCGGGCCGAACTGGCGCCCGCCTTTCTGCTGCCGCAGCAGCCCGGCGCGCTGGCCGAACGGGTGGCCGACAAGGCCGAACTGGCCGCCGTGTGCGCGGCGGCGGGCGTACCGCACCCGCTGACGCTGATCCCGGACAGCGCGGCCGAGGCCGCCGCAGTGGCCTGGCGCCTCGGGCTGCCGGCCGTCGCGAAGTGGAGCCGGCCCTGGCTGCTGCCGGCGGACAGCGACCTGCGCAGCACGGTGGTCGTGCGCTCGGCACGGCAGGCGCGGGAGCTGTATCTGCGCACGGAGGAGGCGGGCAGCCGACTGCTCCTCCAGGCGTTCCTGCCGGCCGGACCGGACCTCGACTGGTTCTGCCACGGATACGCCGACCGCGCCGGGACCGTCCGCGGCGGCGGCTCCGGCCGCAAGCTGCACGCCTGGCCGCGCGGAGCCGGACTGACCGCGGTGGGTCACTGGACCGCCAACGCGCCGGTGCGGAACCTCTCCGAACGCGTCGTCGGCGAACTGGGCTACCGGGGCATCTTCGACCTCGACTTCCGCCGCTGCGCCACCACCGGCGACTACCACCTGCTCGACTTCAACCCGCGCCCCGGCGCCCAGTTCCGGCTCTTCACCGACACGGCCGGGCTGGACGTCGTACGCGCCCAGCACCTCGACCTGACCCACCGTCCGCTGCCCGAGGGGGCGCCCCGGCCCGGGCGGGCGTTCGTGGTCGAGAACTACGCGCCGCTCAGGGCGCTGCGCCCGGCGCCGGCCGGCCGTGAACTGGCCTGGCACGCCCCGGACGACCTCGCGCCCGGCTGGGCGATGTGGGCCCTGTGGGCCCGGCACGCCGTCCGCCGCCTGCCGACCAGGCTGCGCCGGCTGTGCGAACGGCCCGGACCGGACGACCCGCAGGCCCGCGTGGTCCGGCAGGCGGTGGCCGACGCGTCACAGCCACCGACCGACGGCTCCCTCACCGACAGTGCCCTTGCTGACGGCTCCCTCTCCGACGACGAGAAAGCGAACAGTTTCTGATGTACGACCTGCTGGTGGTGGGCGCCGGCCCCTACGGCCTGTCCATCGCCTCCCACGCCGCGGGCGCCGGGCTCCGGCTGCGCGTCCTCGGCCGGCCCATGGCCTCCTGGCGCGACCACATGCCCCGGGGCATGTTCCTCAAGTCGGAACCGTGGGCGTCGAACCTGTCCGACCCCGACGACCGCTGGCGCCTGGACACGTACTGCGCCGGTCAGGTCGTCGAGGCACGGCACGGGCAGCCGATCCCGCTGGAGATGTTCGCCGCGTACGGGCAGTGGTTCGCGCGCGGCGCCGTGCCCGAGGTCGACGAACGGACGGTGACCCGGGTGACGCCCGTACCCGGGGGCTTCGAGGCGGTGACGGAGGACGGCGAGACGGTACGCGCCCGGACCGTCGCCCTGGCCGTCGGCGTACTCCCCTTCGTCGAGATCCCCGCCGCGCTGCGCGGCCTCGGCCCCGACCTGGTCTCGCACAGCAGCCACCACGGCGACCTCGACCGCTTCCGCGGCCGGGACGTCACGGTGATCGGCGGCGGTCAGGCGGCCCTGGAGACGGCGGCACTGCTCGCCGAACAGGGCACCCGCGTACGGGTGTTGGCCCGTTCGGAGCAGCTGAACTGGAACGACGTGCCCCCGCCGTGGGAGCGCCCCTGGTGGCGCTCGGTCCGCGCCCCGCACAGCGGCCTGGGCTGCGGCTGGCGCAACTGGTTCTACGCGGAACGCCCCGGCCTCTTCCACCGCCTCCCGGAACCGACCCGCGCCCGGATCGCCGCCACCGCCCTGGGCCCGGCGGGCGCCTGGTGGGTACGCGACCGCGTCGAACCGGCGGTCGAGGTGCTCCTCGGCCAAGAGGTGTCACGGGCAAGGGAGTTGACGGGCACCGGCGGCGGCGTACGGCTGGACACGGTGACCCGGTCCGGCGAGCGGCACTCCCTGGAGACCGAACACGTCATCGCGGCAACGGGGTTCAGGGCGACGTGCGACCGACTGGGCCTGTTGGACCCCCAACTCGGCGCCGGTCTGGGCGCGTCGGCGGACGGTTCCCCTGCGGTCGGGCGGCACTTCGAGTCCTCGTACCCCGGCCTGTTCCTGGCGGGCCTGGTGACGGCGTCCGCCTTCGGCCCGGCGATGCGCTTCGTGCACGGCGCGACGTTCACCGCGGAGACGCTCGTACGAGGGGTACGGTGCCGGCTGCGGGCAGGGGCCCGGGCGGGCGGCGCGACGGTGCCGGGGCAGGGGCGGCACGAGGGGGTGCGGTCCGCGTCCGCGGGGTAGGCGGTCCGTTCGCTGCGGGTCGTTGGGAACTGGTCGCGCGGTTCCCCGCACCCCTTGATGAGCCCCGCGCCCAATACGGGGCGCGGGGCTCATCCGGTTGCCTGCGGCCTTACCCGTGTCTCACTCGTGGGCGCCGGGCTGGCCGCGCCTGCCCCGGCGGTACAGGACGATGCCACCGGCGATCATCGCGACACTGACGGCCGAGGCCGCGAGCAACTCCTCACGACTGCCGGTCGGCGGCAGGTGCGGCGGCTTCGTCGGCGGGACGGTCGGAGGCGTCGTCGTCGGAGGACCCGTGGGGGGCTTGGTGGGCGGCGTCGTCGGAGGCTTCGTCGGCGGCTTGGTGGGCGGCTTCGTCGGAGGCGTCGTGGGGGGCTTAGTAGGCGGCGTCGTCGGAGGCTTGGTGGGCGGCGTCGTCGGAGGCTTCGTCGGCGGCGTCGTCGGAGGCTTCGTGGGCGGCTTCGTCGGAGGCGTCGTGGGCGGCTTCGTCGGAGGCGTCGTCGGAGGCTTCGTCGGCGGGGTGGTCGGAGGCTTGGTGGGCGGCGTTGTCGGGGGCTTCGTGGGCGGGGTGGTGGGGGGCTTCGTCGGAGGCTTGGTGGGGGGCTTCGTCGGCGGGGTGGTGGGCGGCTTCGTCGGAGGCGTCGTGGGGGGCTTCGTCGGCGGCGTCGTGGGGGGCTTGGTGGGCGGCGTCGTCGGAGGCTTCGTCGGCGGCTTCGTCGGCGGCTTGGTGGGCGGCTTCGTCGGAGGCTTCGTCGGCGGCGTCGTGGGCGGGGTGTCGCCGTAGCCGCCGGGCGAGTCGCCGTTCCCGTGGCCGTGGCCGTTCCCGTGGCCGTTCCCGTGGCCGTGGCCGTTCCCGTGGCCGTTCCCGTAGCCACTGCCGTTGCCGTAGCCACTGCCGTTGCCGTAGCCCGGGTCGTCGTGTCGGGTGCCGGGGGCTCCGTGTGAAGCGGAGCCGTTGGCGGCTCTGCCCACGTCCGCGTCGGCGAGGGCGGAGATGCCGTACAGGGACAAGAGGCTCGTCGCGGCGGCCGCCACGACCATCCCCCTGCTCAGACTCTGTCGCATTCTGATTATCTTCCTGCTGGGAGAGGTGAGAAAAAGCCGGTCTTGGCACCGAAAGGCTCTCCAAGACCGGCCCAGACACCGCCGAACGGCTGGTGCTACGACGTCAGTCGTTGACGCAGGTGTTGCCGAACGCCGGGTTCAGCAGCGCGATGACGTTGATCGAGTTGCCGCACACGTTGACGGGAATGTGGACGGGCACCTGGATCACGTTGCCGGAGAGCACACCCGGGGAGTTGGCGGCGAAGCCCTCCGCCTCTGCGTCCGCGAAGGCCGGGGCGGCCATTCCGAGCGCCAGGATGGCGCCCGCGATGACAGCAACGCTCTTCTTCATGAGGTTTCCCTTCTCTGCGGTCATGCCCCTATGTCGGCCGAAGACCGAGCGAGCACACATGAACGGCTCGCACCATGACCGGCAGTTGTAAAACGAGGGATAGACAGCCGAAGAAACTACGGAACGTGGTCGCACGGTTAATTCACTCGAACGCCCCGAAGCAGCAGAAAACACAGTCCACACGAAAGGCTCAAGAAAATCGGGGAGATGACAAAACGCGGACAGCCCCCGCACCGTGTGCGGAGGCTGTCCGAGCTGCGTTTATGGGCGACCGGACGACTGTTGACGACCGGTCAGCAGACGGCGGCAGATCAGCTGTTGCCGACACCGTTCCCGGACAGGACCGGAATGTCGCTGAGAACGTGGGCCAGCGGCTCGTCGCCCTTGGCCTGCGTCGAGTTCTCGGCGCACTGCTGGTTCTGCGGGGCCGACAGGATCGGAATGTCCTGGACAGCGATCGGCACGACACCCACGATGGAGCCCACGTTGCCCTTGACGGGCAGACCGACACAGAGCTTGTTCAGGGTGCCCTGCGCCAGGCTCATCTGAGGGCTCATGTCGCCCTTGGTCACGGAGTTGCCGAACTTCGAGACAGCGCCGTTCCCGCTGACGGACGTCGTGCCCCCGTCGTCCGCTGTGGCAAGCGCCTGAGGGGCGGTCGCCGCCGAGACTCCGACGACAGATGCGGCTACCGCCGCCGCGGCCATTGCCTTCTTCAGCATTTCGCTTTCCTTTCCTGGCAGAGACACATGTTCCTGCTCTCGCCATCAACCGGATGCGCGGGGATTGGTTTCGCTTGTTCACCCGATTGGCCCGTCCCGGCCTGGAAATTCATGGCACCGCCCGGCTGACACACCCCCCGGGACCACCTCCCGTTTGTGGGCCATCGGAGTGAACCGGAGCAACTATGCGCGCCGAAGGCAGTTGATCAGAGCGCTCCGGTGGACGGGGTTTCTTCCGAAGGGACTAGCAAGTGATCAAGAAGGTTATGGCTGCCGCCGCAGTCGCCGCTTCCGTCATCGGTGCCTCCGCCGCGGTCGCGCCGCAGGCCATGGCGATCGCCAACGACGGTGGCACGACCTCCACCAGCGGCAACGGCGCCATCCAGAAGTACGGCAACTCGGCCACGTACGGCAACATGAGCCCCCAGATGGCGCTCATCCAGGGCTCGCTCAACAAGCCCTGCATCGGCCTGCCGGCCAAGGTCAACGCCGGTTCGATCGTCGGCCTCGTGCCGATCGCCGTCCAGGACATCCCGGTCCTGTCGGCCCCGCAGAACCAGCAGTGTGTCGAGAACTCGACGCAGGCCAAGGGTGACGAGCCGCTGTCGCACATCCTCAGCGACATCCCGGTCCTGTCCGGCAACGGCGTCGGCAACAACTGACCGTCATCACCAGCACCACCGGCGACAACTGAGCCGGGCGTACGTCCGGGCTCTCTTCGAGCCTTCACCAGCGGGCCGTCGAACTCTCGGCGGCCCGCTGGCCTACGTTGCGTCAGGTGACGACGAGACACCCTTTGTTCCGGTTTTCCCGTCCTTTCCGGCTGTCCCGGCTGTCCCGGCTGTGCGGGATCGCGCTGCTGTGCGCGGCGACCGCGATCGGCTGCGGCACGCCCCAGGCGCCGCCGCTGAAGCCCGTGGGCGGCGCCACCCCCGCCAAGGGCACGGACATCCTGCTGCTGGGCACGGACGGCCGCGGCACCATCACCGAGAAGGAGCGCCGCAAGTTCCACGCGGGCGGCTTCGCCTGCAACTGCGCGGACGTGATGATGCTCGTCCATGTGTCCGCGGGGCGCGACCGCGTCAGCGTGATCGGCCTGCCGCGCGACTCCTTCGCCACCATTCCGGCGTACAGACCCACACCGTCCGGGAAACAGCGCCCCGCGCATCCCGCGAAGCTCAACGGCGCGTACGCGGAGGGCGGTCCGGCTCTGGTCGAGCGGACGGTGGAGGCGGCGACCGGGGTGAGTGTCGAGCAGTACCTGCAGATCGACTTCCGGCGGTTCATCGACGCCGTCGACCAGGTCGGCGGGGTCGAGGTGTGCACGAAACGGCGCCTCAAGGACTCCAAGACCGCGCTGGACCTGGCGCCGGGAAGGCATCTGCTCAAGGGCGGCCAGTCCTTGCAGTACGTCCGCTCGCGGCACGTCGACCAGAGCGCCGACCTGGGGCGGATCCAGCGGCAGCAGCGGTTCCTGGTCGCGGCGCTGGAACAGCTGACCGCCCGCAAGGTGCTCACCGACCCGGCGGCCATGGGCCGGGTGGCCCGGACACTGCTCGGTCCGGCCAAGGTCCAGCAGGGCTTCGGGACGGACGGCGTGAAGGCGCTGGTCACGCTCGCCGGGGCGCTGAGCAGGGTGCCCGCGACCCGGACCGAGTTCGCCACGGTGCCGATCGCCGGGTTCAACCCGCCTATGAAGGACGTCGGCTCGACACTGCGCTGGGACGCCACGAAGGCCAAGGCGATGTTCACCAAGGTGCGCGAGGACCGGCCGCTGATCGCCGCGGGATCGGATCCCAAGCCCGGCGATCCGCCGGTGTTCGGGAAGGACGTGCCGGTGCGGGGCAGCCGGCTGGGGTGCCCCTGAACAGGGCGGTCGAGCGGACGCGCAGGCGGCCCCCTGTTCCCCCGAACGGCTGCCCCCACACCTCCCCCACTGGGCCAAACGGGGCAATCACCGCAACCCCGGCCGGGGTCGGACCGTTGATGATCACGCAGCTCCTCACCGGAGTCCGCTTTTCGAAGGGAATGAACATGAAGAAGCTGTGGGCTACCGCGGCCATCGCCGCCTCCGTCGCCGGTATCTCGGCGACGGCAGCACCCCAGGCCCTGGCGATCGCCGATGACGGTGGCACCACCTCCGTCAGCGGCAACGGCGCCGAGCAGGAGTTCGGCAACTCGGCCACGTTCGGTGACATGAGCCCGCAGCTCTCGCTGGTCCAGGGTTCGCTGAACAAGCCGTGTGTCGGCCTCCCGGCCAAGCTCAACGTCGGTTCTGTCGTCGGCCTCGTGCCGATCGCCGTCCAGGACATCCCGATCCTGTCGGCCCCGCAGAACCAGCAGTGTGTCGAGAACTCGACGCAGGCCAAGGGCGACGAGCCGCTGTCGCACATCCTCAGCGACATCCCCGTGCTGTCCGGCAACGGCGCCGGCAACAGCTGAGCCTCCCCGCTCGGTTGCGGCGGCGGGTCACCGGTTCTCCGGTGGCCCGCCGTTCGGCGTTCGTGGCAGCACCTCGGCTCACCCGCTGCCGGGTTCGCCTGCCGTCGGGCTCACTTGCTGTACAGCGCCTCGATCTCGGCCGCGTACGCCTCCCGTACGGCGTGGCGTTTGACCTTGAGGGACGGGGTGAGCTGGCCGTTGGCCTCGGTGAACTCGCCTTCGACCAGGGTGAAGGCACGGATCGACTCGGCCCGGGAGACCGCCGCGTTGGCGTGGTCCACGGCCCGCTGGACGTCGGCGCGCATCCGGGGGTCGGCGACGACCTCGGACATCGGGGTGTCGGCGGGCATCCCCCGGACGGTGAGCCAGTGGGCGACGGAGTCGGGGGCGAGGGTGATCAGGGCGGCGACGAAGGGGCGGTTGTCGCCGACGACCAGGCACTGGCCCACCGGCGCACGGCTGCGCAGCCGGTCCTCCAGGACGGCCGGGGCGACGTTCTTGCCTCCGGAGGTGACGATGATGTCCTTCTTGCGGCCGGTGATGGTGAGGTAACCGTCGTCGTCGAGGGCACCGAGATCGCCGGTGGCGAACCAGCCGTCGCTCAGTACGGCGTCCGTCGCCGCCCGGTTGTTCCAGTAGGCGCCGAAGACGACCGCGCCCTTGAGGAGGACCTCGCCGTCGTCGGCGATCCGGACGGCGGTGCCGGGGACGGGGAGGCCGACCGTGCCGGGGCGGGGGGCCAGTGGTGGGACCAGCGTGGCGGCGGAGGTCGTCTCGGTCAGGCCGTAGCCCTCGTAGACGATGATTCCGGCGGCGTAGAAGAAGAGGCTGAGGTCGCGGTCGAGCGGGGAGCCGCCGCTGATGGCGTAGTGCATACGCCCGCCCAGCTCGTTGCGGATACGGCGGTACACCAGCAGGTCGTACAGCGCCCAGGCGGCGTAGAGGGCGGGGCCGGGGCCCTTGCCCTTGCCGGTGTCGAGGAACTTTTCGAGGTACGCCTCCGCGAAGCGGACGCCGATGCGGTGGGCGCGGTCGAAGGAGGCGGCGCGGCCCGTCTTCTCGGCGGTCGCGCGGCCGGCGGCATGGATCCGCTCGAAGAGGTACGGGACACCCACCAGGAAGGTCGGCCTGAACTCCTTCAGCATCGGGCGGAGTTCGTCGGGCTTGATGCTCGGGAAGTGGCCGATCTCGATGCGGGCCATCAGACAGCCGATCTGAAGGGCCCGGCCCATGATGTGGGCGAGGGGCAGGAAGAGGAGGGTCGAGGCGGTCTGGCCGGTGACCTCCTTGAAGATCGGGTGGAGCAGTTCGACGACGTTGGCGGCCTCGGCGTGCAGGTTCGCGTGGGTGAGGACGCAGCCCTTCGGCCGGCCGGTGGTGCCGGAGGTGTAGCAGATCGTCGCGGTGGTGTCGGGGGCGAGGGCCGCGCGCCGCTTGGTCACCTCCTCGTCCGGCACCTCCCGGCCCAGGGTGGTGAGTTCGGCCATCGCGTCCTCGTCCAGGGTGAGGACGCGCGGGGGTTCGGGGTGGGCGGCCGTGCCGGTGAGGACGGTGGCCGTGTTGTCCGGCGTCTCCGTGACGACCAGGCGGGCCCCCGAGTCGCTTACGATCCAGTCCACTTGGGATGCGGAAGAGGTCGCGTAGACGGGGACGGTCTGGCCGCCGGCCGCCCAGATGGCGAAGTCCAGGACCGTCCACTCGTAGCGGGTACGGGACATCACCGCGACCCGGCCGCCCGGTTCGAGGCCTGCGGCTATCAACCCCTTGGCGGTGGCGGTGACTTCGGCCGCGAAGGCGGCGGCGGTGATCGGTCGCCAGGTGCCGTCGTCCGTGCGGCGGCGCAGGATCACCGCGTCGGGGGCCTCGGCCGCGTTGGTGTAGGGCAGGTCGGCGGTGCTGCCCGTGGTGGGGGTCGTCACGATGGGGACGGCGCGGGCCTCGCGGACGGTGCCGGTCTTCTCGTCGCGGATCAGCTCGACGCGATGGCGGGCCGCCAGGTCGGTGCGCCGCTTCGCCTGCTTCAGATCCTTGCGTACGCCCATGACGCCTGCTCCCGATGGCTGGTCCCGCTCCTGATCCAGGGTCAAATTACCGGTGCGTAGCAGAAGTTCAATGGGTCGCGCAGAAGCAGATCATTCCGGGCGGATATTTTGCTGCCCGGCGCGGGATTCAGGTCCGGCGCCGGCTCGACCTCCCCCCACCGAAAGGAAACCCCGTGCGGTCTGCTCTTCTCGCCGTGTGCGCGTCGGCCGTCCTGGCCGTCTCCGGCGCGGCGCCCGCTGTGGCTGACACCTCGACTCCGGTACGGGCAAGCGCCGTTGCTTCCTCCCCCACGTTCTCCCCCACGTCCTCCCCGATCTCGTTGACCTCGCTGACCTCGCTGACCTCGCTGACCGACCTGTTCGCCGAGCGGCTGCTGGTGGCCGACAAGGTGGCCGCCGCCAAGTACGGCACCGACAAGCCGATCGACGACCCGGTGCGTGAGCAGCAGATCCTGGCCGACGTCTCCGCGCGGGCCGTCGGACTCGGCCTCGACCCGGAGGCGGTGGCTGCCGTGTTCCGGGACCAGATCGAGGCGAACAAGGTGGTCCAGCGTGGGCTCTACGCCCGCTGGGACGCGCATCCCGAGCTGCGGCCCACCGAGCGGCCCGATCTGGTCAAGGAGGTCCGGCCGATCCTGGATCGGATCACCACCGAGTTGCTGGACGCGCTGAAGGAGACGCAGGGAGTTCGGGCGGGCGACTCGTGTGAGCTGCGGCTGGTGCTCGCCGCGGGGCGCTCCGCTTGGGAGTACCGCTTGGACGGGCTGCATTTGGAGGGGCTCGGGCGGGCTGTTCCGTCCGTGTGCTGAACGCTCCGCGGGTTGGGCGGTTCATTCGGCCGCGGGGCGGTGAGGGCTGCGCGCACGCGGCGGAGCCGCGGATCGGTACAGCCCCGCGGCCCTGCCGGGCCCGCTACTCGCGTCCGGCGTGCGCCGGCAGCGTTCAGTCCTCGTAGCGGTTCGCCTGGTCTATTGCCTCGGCCAGCTGGCGTACCGCCTTGTCCTCCGTCTTGTCCGCCAACCTGTCCGCCCTGTCTGCCAGTTCGCTGAGAGACGGGGCGCCCGGCAGGGTGGTCCAGTCGTCGGCGCCCTTGCGCAGGGCGTCGGCGAAGTAGGCGGCCACCGCGGTGACCTGGAGGCGGGACGGGGCGTTCCAGAGCGCCTCGTCCACCGCCCGTGACTCCAACTGGCCCGACTCCTCGTGGGGTTCGCGGGTCTCGGGGTCGAGCCAGCGGACCGTCGCCGTGGCCAGGTGGCCCGAGGCGGACTCTTTGGTGCGGACGGCGTAGAGGGCGGTGACCGTGTGGCCGGGGCCCACCTCGCCCCCGTCCACGCGGTCGTCGCGGAAGTCGTCGTCGGCGACCCGGCGGTTGTCGTAGCCGATCAGGCGGAACTCGGCGACCGCCTCCGGGTCGAAGGCGACCTGGGCCTTGGCGTCGCGGGCCGTGAGGTCGATGTTGCGCGGGAGTTGTTCGCAGAACACCTCGCGGGCGTCGGTCTCGTTCGAGACGTAGGTGGTGTTGCCGTCGCCCTTGTCGGCGAGTTGCTCCATCAGGGCGTCCCCGTAGTCGCTGCCCACGCCGACGCCGAAGAGGGTGATGCCGTGTTCGCGGCGGGCGTCGGAGATGCGGTCGAGGATCGAGTCGGCCTCAGTGTCACCGGTGTTGGCGAGTGCGTCCGAGATCAGCACGACCCGGTTGGTGGCCCTCTCGCGCAGGCCCTCGACGGCGGTGGCGTAGCCGGTGCGCACGCCCGCGCCGAGGTTGGTCGAGTCGGTCGGCTCCAGCTCGTCGATCGCGTCGTGGACGCGGTCGCGGTGGTCGTCGAGGCGGGTCATCGGCAGGACGGTCTCGGCCTCGTCGCTGAAGGTGACGATCGCTACCGAGTCGTCGTCGCGCAGCCGGTCCGTCATCACGCCGAGGGAGTCCTTGGCGAGGTCGAGACGGCCGGGCTCGGCCATGGAACCGGAGATGTCGATGACGAAGGTGAGTGCGGCCGGCGGGCGTTCGCCCTTCTGCTCGGCGGTGCGGGTGGCGAGGCCCACGCGGACCAGGGACCAGTCGTCGCGGTCGGTGCGGGCGCCGTCGACGGTGACCGAGAAGCCGTTGCCGTCGGGGCGTTCGTAGTCCTGTCGGAAGCTGTTGACGAACTCCTCGGGCCGGACCGTCGACGGGTCGGGGAGGTGGCCGTCGGCGAGAGTGCGGCGCGCGTAGCCGTACGAGGCGGTGTCGACGTCGAGGGCGAAGGTGGAGAGGTAGTCGGGGGACGGGGCGAAGTCGCCTTCCGTCTCGCCTTCCGTGTCGCCTTCGCCTGCGCTCCGGTCGCGGTCCTGCTGCTCGCCGGAGCCATCGGGCTGGGCGGGCGCGGGTGCGTAGCCCGAGCCTCCGCCGGAGTTCTGCCGGCTGTCCGCGCTGCTGCTCCGGCCGCTGTCACCGCTGTCGGCGCTGCATCCGGTGAGCAACAGGCCGCTCGCGGCCGTCACCGCGATCAGCGCACCCCGCAGGCGTCGTGTTCGGCGTGGTGTCCGGTTCCGCTCCATCTGCCCTGCCCCCTCCGTCCGTTGACGTCGGACGACGCCAACTTCTGTGACTGTGACGGTGGAGGGGGCCGGAATGTGCGGTACGGGGTGTTGCGGATGGATCTCGAAGTGGCCACGGGAGGCGGCCGTCGAGACCGGTAGGTGATCCTCCGGTGACCTAGGAGACGACATCCTTGCGGGCGAAACCCCGGAAGGCCAGGGCGAACAGGATGAGGGCGTACGTTACCGAGACGGCCGTCCCCTGGATCATGCCGCCCCACTCCGGGCGGGGCTGAATGGCGTCGGCCCAGGCGAACTGCCAGTGCGCGGGCAGGAAGTCGCGCCAGTCACCGAGGGCCGTCACGGCGTCCAGGACATTGCCGACGATGGTCAGGCCGACGGCGCCGCCGACCGCTCCGAGAGGGGCGTCCGTCTTCGTCGACAGCCAGAACGCCAGTCCCGCGGTGACCAGTTGGGACACGAAGAGGTATCCCACGACGACCACCAGACGCTGGGCCGCCGTGCCCGCGGCGAGGGAACCGCCGGTGGGGATCTCCAGTGGGCCCCAGCCGTAGGCCGCCGTGCCGACCGCGAGGGCCACGACCGGCAGCAGGACCATCGCGGCGAGGCTCATGCCGAGGGCCACGGCGAGCTTGGACCAGAGGAGGCGGGCGCGCGGCACGGGGGCCGCGAGCAGATAGCGCAGGGAGGACCAGCTGGCCTCCGAGGCGACCGTGTCCCCGCAGAACAGGGCGACGGGGATGACGAGCAGGAAGCCGGCGGAGACGAAGAGGTTGACGGCGACGAAGTTGGCGCCGGACGCGGTGGCCGTGTCCATCAGGGTCACCTGGCCGTTGCGCCCGCCGGGCTCGCCGCCGATCGCGAACGCGGCGACGAGGATGAACGGCAGCGCGGCGAGGATGCCGCCCATGACGAGCGTACGGCGGCGCTTGAGCTGGCGGACCAGCTCCACGCGCAGGGGCAGTGTCCGCCGGGCGCGGTACCCGTCGGCCGTCTCCGCCCGCTCCACGAGCGTGTTCGTCGCACCCGTCGCACGCATCTTGTTCGTGCTGTTCGTGCTGTTCGTGCTGCCCGTCGTGTTCGTCGTGTTCGTCGTGGTCATGCGGAGCCTCCGATCAGGGTGAGGAAGGCGTCTTCGAGGCGCCGGTGGGGGCCCACCGACTCCACGGGCACTTCGAGGCGGACGAGTTCGACGACGAGGCGCTGGGCGCTGCCGTCCTCGGGGGCGAGGCGGACCAGGAGGCCGTCGTCCGTACGGACGGCGGAGACGATGCCCGGCAGGGCGGCGACCTTCTCGACGACCGGTTCCTCCACGGGGGTGGTGGTGCCGACGAGCAGGGTGTCGCCGGAGCCGATGATCTCGCTGACCGGGCCCGCCTGGACCAGTTTGCCGCGGTCCATGACGACGAGGTGCGTGCAGGACTGCTCGACCTCTGCCAGCAGGTGGCTGGAGACGATCACCGTGCGGCCGGCCTCCGCGTACCGGATCATCACCTCGCGCATCTCGCGGATCTGGGGCGGGTCGAGGCCGTTGGTCGGTTCGTCGAGGATGAGGAGGTCGGGCATGCCGAGCATGGCCTGGGCGATGGCGAGTCGCTGGCGCATGCCCTGGGAGTAGGTGCGGACGGCGCGCGCGAGTGCGTCGCCGAGGCCCGCGATCTCCAGGGCCTCCTCCATGTGGGCGTCCTCGGCCGGGCGGCCCGTGGCCTGCCAGTACAGCTCCAGGTTCTCGCGGCCGGAGAGGTGCGGGAGGAAGCCGGCGCCCTCGACGAAGGCGCCGACACGGGAGAGGACGGGGGCGCCGGGGCGGATGGCGTGCCCGAAGACGCGGATCTCGCCGCCGTCGGGCTTGATGAGGCCCATGAGCATGCGCAGGGTGGTGGTCTTGCCGGCGCCGTTGGGGCCGAGGAGTCCGAGGACCTGGCCCTTCTCGACGCGGAACGACACGTCCCGTACGGCGTACCGGTCCGACGACTTGGCGTACCGCTTGCTCAAGTCGGTGATCTGGAGCGGGACTTCGGCCAGTTCGGGGTCCGGGGCGGAGGGTGCCGCCGTACGCCTGCGCCCCGACAGAAGCAGGGCCAGGGCGATCGCGGCGCCCGCGAGGGGCAGCCACCACACCCAGGAGGGCAGCCCGGCCGAGGCCGTGGTGACGCCGGGGGCGGTGGGGATCCGCAGGTCGCTCGTCACGGAGACGGTGTACGTGGCCGGGGCGACCGGTGACGCGTACCCGAGGTCCGTGGAGGCGAGGACCAGGCGCAGGCGGTGGCCCTGTTCGACCTCGTGATCGATGGCCGGGAGGGTGATCGTGACGTCCTTGCCCTCCTTGGCGCCCTCGACCCTGAGGGGGGTGACGAGCTGGCCGGGCAGCACCTGCTGCCCGCCGTTGGCCGAGACGTCGTACACCTTGGCGAAGAGGACGGCGTCGTCGCTGGTCGACTTGACGTGGACGGTGACCGTGGGGGAACCGGTGATCCGTACGTCGTCGGCGACCGGGGCCGATTCGAAGCGGGCGTTCTGCCCCGGGAAGTCGATCGAGACGCCGACCCCGAGCGAGGAGAGCTGGGACAGGCCGCTCGCCGCGCCGAGGCCGGGCAGTGCGGAGACGGCGGGCGGGTTGGCGCCCGCCGGGTTGTCGAACGACTGCTCCCTGCCGGTCAGGGCGACCTCGCGCTGACCGGCCTCCAGCCCCGGGTAGGTGTCCGAGGTGGCACCGCGCAGGGTCGCCGCCCCGTCGGTGGAGTCGATTCCGCCGGTGCGGGTGACGCGGAAGGCGGGGCCGGTGTCGGCGCCCTTGTCGTCCTTCAGGTACCGGTCGAACCACGAGTTGATCCGCGACTCGACACGGCTCGACTCCATGTCGCCGCCGTCATGGCCGCCCGCGATCCAGTCGACGTCCACCGGGGCGCCGTTGGCGCGGATCGCCTTCGCGGCGGCGTCGGCCTGGCCGAGCGGGAAGAGGGAGTCGGTCTGGCCCTGGATCAGCAGGGTGGGCACCTTGATGCGGTCGCCGACTGCGGACGGCGAGCGTTCGGTGAGGAGTTCGGTGGCTGCCGCGTCCGGCTTGCCGGCCTCGGCGACCCGGTCGTACATCCGGCAGAGCCCGGCCTCGAACCGGTCGCAGCCGCCGCCGGTGTTGATGAAGATGCCGGCCCACTGCTTCTTGAAGACGCCATTGGGGAACAGGGCGTCCGCGAGGTTCCAGTAGGTGATCGCGGGCGCGATGGCGTCGACCCGCTGGTCGTACCCGGCGGCGAGGAGGGAGATCGCGCCGCCGTAGGACCCGCCGGCCATGCCGACGCGCGGGTCGCCCTTCTTGTCGAGCTGGACCTCGGGCCGCGCGGCCAGCCAGTCGATGAGCTTCGAGACGTCGGCGACCTCGGCCTTCGGGTCGTTCAGCCCGATCTTCCCGGTCGATCTGCCGAAGCCGCGTGCCGACC
The DNA here is from genome assembly GCF_036227485.1 of Streptomyces sp. NBC_01451. Classification (NCBI taxonomy): domain Bacteria; kingdom Bacillati; phylum Actinomycetota; class Actinomycetes; order Kitasatosporales; family Streptomycetaceae; genus Streptomyces; species Streptomyces sp. NBC_01451. Next base: position 6,313,228 of record NZ_CP109479.1, on the reverse strand, counting down.
AGGTCAGCACCGCGTACCCGTCGCGGGCGAGGTCCTGGGCCTGGGCCCGTACGTCGTCCTTGCTGCCGCCGAAGCCGTGTGCGAGGAGGACGGCGGGGCGGCGGCCGGAGCCGGACCCCGCGGTGAAGTACGAGGTGTCGACGCGCACCCCGCCGCCCATGTCCATGACCCGGTCGGCGCGGTGCACCGCGGGCGCGTCGTCCGAGGCGACGGCCGTCCACGTACCGGCGCCGGCGAGCAGCACGACAGCGGCGGCCACGACGGCGGCCAGCCGCCGTGGCCGCCGGGGCCGCACTCCCCGCAGTCCGGGCATTCGAAGATCCATGCGTCAACGGTACGGGCCGCCACCGACATCCGGGGCAACCACCGGTCGGAACCTTCCGCCATCCTGCGGGCGTACGCCACGGGTCCGGCGTACACCAGCCGTGGTACGAACGGGCCCTCGGAGATCCGGTCCATGGAGATCCGGTCGATGGAAGTCGGGGCTGTGGAGGTTCCGTCCGTGGAGAACCGGTCCGTGGAGATTCGCCGCGCCATGACGGGCGCCGAGGTGGCCGCCGCCGAGCACCTTTTCGACCACCCGGTCCACACGGAGTGGGCGGAACGTTTCCTGACGTCCGCCGGACATCACCTGTAGCTGGCCCACGAGCCCGCCGATGCGACAGCCCCCGTCGGCTTTGTGAGCGGCGTCGAGACGATCCACCCCGACAAGGGCACGGAGATGCTGCTGTACGAGCTGGAGGTGGCCGAGGCGTACCGGCGCCGGGGGATCGGGCGGGCGCTGGTGGGGCGGCTGGCGGAGCGTGCGCGGTGGTCAACCGGCAGTTCGGTCAAGTCGGTCAAGGATGCGAAAACTCTTCACAGTGATGTCCGTACTTCGCACTACAGTTCAGTAATTCCGTGTCCACAAGGGACACATGGTTATTGGGTGGGGAAATATGAAGCTGCGGTACACCGCTGCCTGGGTGGGGTTCACGGCGGTGGCGCTGGTCGCGGCATCCGGGTGCAGCGCGGGGACCGTCAAGCACGCCGCCGCCGCGGTGGACGACACCGGCACGATCATGGCGGCGCTCGCCCGGGCGACCGACCGGACCGAGCAGTTGGGGTCCGCCGAGGTCTCCATGACCACGGACCTGGGCATCGGCACGGGCCCGATTCCCATGGACGGCACGTACTCCTGGGGCGACGGCTTCGCGTACGACGTCGAGATGGACACCAAGGCCGCGCAGATGCAGCAGCTCCAGGACTCGCCGACCATCCACGTGCTGTTCGTGGACGGCGACTACTACTACAACGTCGACCCGCGGCCCTCCGGCCCCCTCAAGGGCAAGGAATGGATGAAGGTCGACGGCTCGACCGTGTTCGGCGAGAAGGGTGCCCAGGCGGTCAGCGGAAACACCGGGGGCGGCAGCCCGGCGGCAGCCATGCGCAGCCTCAAGTACGCGCAGGACGCGAAGAACCTCGGCGAACAGACCCTGAACGGGCAGCGCACGACCCACTACCGGGCCCTGATCGACACCACCCGGGTGGGCAAGCTGAAGGACGCCTACGGCGACAAGAGCGGCCTCATCAACACGATTACCGGCGGCGGTACGACCATCGCCATGGACCTCTGGGTCGGCGCCAAGGACCTGCCGGTCCGGATCAAGGAGGTGGTCGGGAAGATGACCGTCACCATGGACTTCCGGAAGTTCGGCGCCACGGCCAAGGTCACACCGCCACCGGCGGCGCAGGTCGCCGACGTCAGCGCACTGCTCAAGCGGAACGCCGGGCAACAGGGCTGAACAGGGCCGAACAGCGGCTCTCGGCATACGAGTAGGACGGTGGCCCCGCCTCCGGAAGGAAGCGGGGCACCGTCGTACAGCGGGGGCAGCCTCCGACTGCGCGTCGTCGGGAGCCGTTGGCGGATTCCGGCCTCGCCGGGGATCAGCTGAGATCAGATCAGGGCGTCGCCGGTCAGCGGCGGCAAGGCGTGTGGGCGTAGGACCATGAGTGAGTCCTCCGGGCTCGCTGTCATGGCGAAGGGGAAACGGTCGAGTTCAAGGCAGAGTGCCACGTCGTCGGGGTGGACTCCTTGGCGTACGCCCTCCGTCAGTTCGGTGGCGGCGCGGGACTCGGCGGCGCGGTGGAGGAACTCGGCGGGATCCGTCGCCGCCCCGGTGGCTCTCCGGGCGATGTACTGGGCGCACGCCAGGTCTTCGTCGGCCTGTCCGTCCTCGCCGGTGACCACGAACGTGACGCTGTCGCTCGCGCGGGCCCGCAGGAGCCGGGCCGTCGCCTCCGCCACCACGAAGCCGGCGCACAGCACCAGCGGCGCGTCCTTGACGGCGAGGGCGCCGACCGTCCCCGCCGTGGTCTTCTGTACGACGGTTCGTCCGCGAAGGTTGACGGACCGCAGCATGCCGGGTGAGTTGACCATGTCGAATCCGGGTGCGGGCGGACCGTCCTTGAGGGCCGTCCAGTCCGGGTGGGCGGCCCTGAGCGCCAGCGCGTCGTCCAGCGACTCGGCGAGAACGATCTTTTCCGCACCCTGGGCAAAGACCCAGGCGGCCACGGTGAAGGCTCGCATGACGTCGATCACGACCGCCACGGACGGGGTTTCGGCCAGCTCGGGGATACCGAGGAAGTGGGCGTCCATGCTTGTCATGATCGCGTACGCCCGGCCAGGAACATCAGGCCTTATTCGGATCCCGCGCGGAACCGCAATGCCCGCCGACCCGGAAGCAGCAGGTCGGCGGGCATACGCGGAGGTGCTCAGTGGTTGCGCGGGAAGCCCAGGTCGACGCCCGAGGGGCCGTCCGCCGGGTCGGGCCAGCGGGTCGTGACGACCTTGCCGCGGGTGTAGAAGTGGGTGCCGTCGTTGCCGTAGATGTGGTGGTCCCCGAAGAGGGAGTCCTTCCAGCCGCCGAAGGAGTGGTAGCCCACCGGGACGGGGATCGGGACGTTGACGCCGACCATGCCGGCCTCGATCTCCAGCTGGAAGCGGCGGGCGGCGCCGCCGTCCCGGGTGAAGATCGCGGTGCCGTTGCCGAAGGGGGAGCTGTTGATCAGCGCCACGCCCTCGTCGTACGTGTCCACGCGGAGCACGCACAGCACCGGGCCGAAGATCTCGTCCTGGTAGGCCTTCGCGGAGGTGGGCACCTTGTCGAGGAGCGAGATGCCGATCCAGTGGCCGTCCTCGAAGCCCTCGACCGTGTAGCCGCTGCCGTCGAGGACGACGTCGGCGCCCTCGGCCGCCGCGCCGGTGACGTACGAGGCCACCTTGTCGCGGTGGACGGCGGTGATCAGCGGGCCCATCTCGGAGGTGGGGTCGTTGCCGGGGCCGATCTTGATCTTCTCGGCGCGTTCGCGGATCTTCGCCACCAGCTCGTCGCCGATCGCGCCCACCGCGACCACTGCCGAGATCGCCATGCAGCGTTCGCCCGCCGAGCCGTAGGCGGCGGAGACGGCGGCGTCGGCCGCCGCGTCCAGGTCCGCGTCCGGGAGGACCAGCATGTGGTTCTTGGCGCCGCCCAGGGCCTGGACGCGCTTGCCGTTCGCCGAGGCCGTGGTGTGGATGTAGCGGGCGATCGGGGTCGAGCCCACGAAGGAGACCGCCTTGACGTCCGGGTGCTCCAGGAGGCGGTCCACCGCCACCTTGTCACCGTGGACCACGTTGAAGACGCCGTCCGGCAGGCCCGCCTCGGCCAGCAGCTCGGCGAGCTTCATCGCCGCCGACGGGTCCTTCTCCGACGGCTTCAGCACGAAGGTGTTGCCGCACGCGATGGCGATCGGGAACATCCACATCGGCACCATGGCCGGGAAGTTGAACGGCGTGATGCCCGCGACGACGCCGAGGGGCTGGCGGATCGACGAGACGTCGACACGGCTCGCCACCTCCGTCGACAGCTCGCCCTTCAGCTGCACGGTGATACCGCACGCCAGTTCTACGATCTCCAGGCCTCGGGCTACCTCGCCGAGCGCGTCGGAGTGCACCTTGCCGTGCTCCGCCGTGATCAGCTCGGCGATCGCGTCGCGGTTGGCGTCCAGCAGCGCGCGGAACTTGAAGAGGATGGTGCTCCTCTTCGCGAGGGACGACTTGCCCCAGGTCGCGTACGCGTCCTTGGCCGCGGCTACGGCCGCGTCGACCTCGTCGACGGTCGCGAAGGCGACGTTCGTGGTGACCGCGCCGGTCGCGGGGTCGGTGACCGGCCCGTACGTGCCCGACGCGCCCTCGACGGTCTTGCCGCCGATCCAGTGGTTGACGATCTTCGTCATGCCCAGGTTCTCCTTCACAGATGGCGGCGTCGGGTAGAGACGTGCCGTTCGTACAGCTCACGTGCCTTGACCGCTGACGGGCGGGTCGCGGTCTCGGCCACAGGAACATCCCACCAGGCCTGCGCCGGAGGCGCGCCCGACACTGTGTCTGCCGTTTCCGTCTCGACGTAGACACAAGTGGGAGTGTCGGCGGCACGGGCCTCGGCGAGCGCCGCCCGCAGCTCCCGTACCGTCTTCGCGCGCAGGACGCGCATGCCCAGGCTCGCCACGTTGGCGGCCAGGTCCACGGGCAGGGGGGCACCCGTGTACGTTCCGTCGTCCGCCTGATAGCGGTAGGCGGTGCCGAAGCGCTCGCCGCCCACCGACTCGGACAGGCCGCCGATGGACGCGTAGCCGTGGTTCTGGATGAGGAGAAGCTTGATGGCGATCCCCTCCTGTACGGCCGTCACGATCTCCGTCGGCATCATCAGGTATGTGCCGTCGCCCACCAGCGCCCATACGGGACGCTCGGGCGCCGCCAGTTTCACACCGATCGCGGCCGGGATCTCGTATCCCATGCAGGAGTAGCCGTATTCGAGGTGGTACTGGTCCTGCGACCGCGCACGCCAGAGTTTGTGCAGGTCACCGGGGAGGGAGCCGGCCGCGTTGATGATGATGTCCGACTCGTCGGCGAGGGCGTCCAGCGCGCCGAGCACCTGCGGCTGCGTCGGTCGTACGTCCGGCTCGTCGGCCTCGTAGGCGGCGTCGACGCGCTGTTCCCAGCGTTCCTTGTCCTCGGTGTACTCGCGGGCGTACTCGTCAGTGACCCGGTGCTCGTGGAGCGCCAGTGCCTCGGTCAGCTGTTCCAGGGCGCTGCGGGCGTCCGCGATCAGCGGGGTGGCGGACAGCTTGTGGCCGTCGTACGGAGCGATGTTGAGGTTCAGGAAGCGGACGTCCGGCGCGGCGAACAGGGTGTTGGAGGCCGTGGTGAAGTCCGTGTAGCGGGTGCCGACGCCTATCACCAGGTCTGCCAGGCGGGCGAGTTCGTCCGCTGTCGCTGTTCCCGTGTGACCGATGCCGCCAACGTCCTGGGGGTGGTCGTGTCGCAGGGAGCCCTTGCCGGCCTGGGTGGAGGCGACGGGGATGCGGGTCGCCGAGGCGAACTCCGCCAACACCGCCTCGGCGCGGCTGTGGTGGACTCCGCCGCCCGCGATGATCAGGGGCCGGCGCGCGGCACGGATCGCCCGTACCGCTTCCGCCAGCTCGTCGGGATCGGCGGCCGGGCGGCGTACGTGCCACACGCGGTCGGCGAAGAACTCGTCCGGCCAGTCGTACGCCTCGGCCTGAACGTCCTGCGGCAGAGCGAGAGTTACGGCACCCGTCTCGACGGGGTCGGCGAGGACCCGCATCGCCTGCAACGCCGCCGGGATCAGCGCCTCGGGGCGCGTGACGCGGTCGAAGTACCTCGACACCGGGCGCAGACAGTCGTTGACCGACACATCACCCGCGTACGGGACTTCGAGTTGCTGGAGGACCGGGTCCGCCGAACGGGTCGCGAAGGTGTCTCCGGGGAGGAGGAGCACCGGGAGGTGGTTGATCGTGGCGAGCGCGGCGCCGGTGACGAGGTTGGTCGCGCCGGGGCCGATGGACGTCGTCACGGCGTGCGCGGAGAGGCGGTTGGACTGCCGCGCGTAACCAACTGCCGCGTGAACCATGGACTGTTCGTTGCGGCCCTGGTGGAACGGCATGTCGTCCGCGTACTCGACGAGCGCCTGGCCGAGCCCGGCGACGTTCCCGTGGCCGAAGATGCCCCAGGTGGCCTCGATCAGGCGGCGTCGGACGCCGTCCCGCTCGGTGTACTGGGCCGCCAGGAAGCGTACGAGCGCCTGCGCGACCGTGAGCCTCGTCGTCGGGACGGAGACGGATACGGGCGGGGTCATCGGTGTCCCCCTGTGCTGTCCGTCGTGCTGTCCCCTGTGCTGTCCGCGTGTGCCAAGTGGACCTCCGGCGCGGGGCCGTAGCGAGCGGGGAGTCGTCGCCCACACTTCGCTCCTGCCAGGGCGAAGCGGCCTCCCGCGCCGGAGGCGATCAGTGCCCGGGCATTCCGGGATGCGTGTGCGCGGTCGGCGACCGACGCGAACAGCCTTTCCCCGCCCAGGAGTTGGAACTCGTCGTGCGAAGCCGTGCCGGACTCCGCCCGCACGGTACAGCCGCCGTAGAACTCGGTCATCGCGTCGGTCATCGCGCGCCTCACAACAGTCCGACGGCGGTGTCCACGGCGGCGGACACATCGCCGTCCGCCGGGTACAGCAGCGAGCGGCCCACCACGAGGCCCTGGACGGTGGGGAGTTGGAGCGCGCCACGCCACTTCTCGTACGCGCCCTCCTGGTCGTCCCCGACCTCGCCGCCGAGCAGCACGGCAGGCAGGGTGGAGGTCTGCATGACCTCGGCCATGTCGTCCGGGTTCTCGGTGACGGGGACCTTCAGCCAGGTGTACGCCGAACTGCCGCCCAGGCCAGAGGCGATGGCGATGGACTTGGTGACGGCCTCGGCGGAGAGGTCGTTGCGGAGCTTGCCGTCGGGGCCGCGCCTGCTGATGAACGGCTCGACGAAGAGCGGGAGTCGGCGCTCGGCCATCGCGTCGATGGCGTGGGCCGTGGACTCCAGGGTGGTGAGGGAACCCGGGTCGTCGTAGTCGATGCGCACGAGCAGCTTGCCGGCGTCGAAGCCGAGGCGCGCCATGTCCTCGGGGCGGTGGCCGGTGAAGCGGTCGTCGAGTTCGAAGCTGGCGCCGGAGAGGCCGCCGCGGTTCATCGACCCCATGACGACCTTGCCGTCGAGGGCGCCGAGGAGGAGCAGGTCGTCCAGGATGTCGGCGGTCGCGAGGACACCGTCGACCCCCGGGCGGGACAGCGCGAGGCACAGCCGTTCGAGCAGGTCGGCTCGGTTGGCCATGGCCAGCTTGCGGTTGCCGACGCCGAGGGCACCGCGGGCCGGGTGGTCCGCGGCGACGATCATCAGCCGGCCGGAGTCCCCGAGAAGCGGGCGGCGGGTCCGCCGGGCGGCGGCCTCCGCGATGGCCTCGGGGTGACGGGCTCGGGTGGCGGCGAGGGCGGAGACGTCCACGGGGCTCAGTGGGCTACTGGCCTGACCGGTCGGTGGCTCAGCCACTCGGCCGGTGACTGGCTGAGCCACCGAACCACTCACCGGCTCACCCACTCGACCAGCCACTGGCTCAGCCACCGAACCACTCCCGCTCCCGCTCCCGACCTGCGTACCGGCGCTCACAGAACCGCTCCCGCCGCGAGTGCCGCCTCGACCTCGGTCGGGGTGGGCATCGCCGACGAGCACTCCAGGCGGGAGGCGACGATCGCGCCGGCCGCGTTGGCGTACCGCATGATGCGTTCCAGGTCCCAGCCTTCGAGGAGGCCGTGGCAGAGGGAACCACCGAAGGCGTCACCGGCGCCGAGGCCGTTGAGGACGGTCACCGGGAGCGGGGGCACCTCGGCCGTCTCGCCCTTGCTGTTGACGGCGAGAACACCCTTCGGGCCCTGCTTGACGACCGCCAGTTCGACACCGGCGTCGAGGAGGGCGCGGGCTGCGGCGTGCGGCTCGCGTACGCCGGTCGCCACCTCCACCTCGTCGAGGTTGCCGACGGCGACGGTGGTGTGGCGCAGGGCCTCGGTGTAGAAGGGACGCGCCGACTCGGGGTCGCTCCAGAACATGGGGCGCCAGTCGAGGTCGAAGACCGTCGTACCGGACTTGGCGCGGTGGGCGAGAGCGGCCAGGGTCGCCGTGCGGCTGGGCTCCTCGCTCAGGCCGGTGCCCGTGACCCAGAAGATGCTCGCCTCGCCGACCGCGTCCAGGTCCAGCTCGTGGGCGTCGATCTCAAGATCCGGCGCCTTGGGCTGCCGGTAGAAGTACAGCGGGAAGTCGTCCGGCGGGAACACCTCGCAGAACGTGACCGGGGTGTTGAGGCCGGGGACCGACGTGACCCAGCGGTCGTCGACGCCGAAGTCGCGCAGGGCGTCGTGCAGATAGCGCCCGAAGGCGTCGTCGCCGGTGCGCGTGATCACCGCGGTGCCGTGTCCGAGGCGGGACGCGGCGACCGCGACGTTCGTCGCCGAGCCGCCGAGGAACTTCCCGAAGGACGTCACCTGGGCGAGCGGCACACCGGTCTGCAGTGGATACAGGTCCACTCCGATCCGCCCCATGGTGATCAGGTCGTACGCCATCGACTTCCCTTCGCATTTCTTCGGCTCAAGCGGCCCTCGCGGCTCGCACGGCTCACACATCGGTCGTCACAGCAGTCGTCGAAGCAGCCGGCACAGCACTCGGGCACAGCAGTGGGCACAGCGGTTCGCACTCAGGTCTAGCCCGCCTCACCGAGCCCTGTCAATACTTTGTCCGGACATTCGGACCAGACCTTGACACGCGTCCGGGCGTCGGCTGAAGCTGACGCCCATGACTACGTTGTCCCCTTCATCCGCCTCCTCCCAGTCAAGTCCCCCACTGTCACGCATCCGGGTCGGCTCGGCGCCAGACTCCTGGGGCGTGTGGTTCCCGGACGACCCCCAGCAGGTCCCCTGGCAGCGCTTCCTCGACGAGGTCTCGCAGTCCGGCTACGAGTGGATCGAGCTGGGCCCGTACGGGTACTTGCCGACCGACCCGGCCGTCCTCACCGAGGAGACGGCCAAGCGCGGGCTGAAGGTGTCCGCCGGCACGGTCTTCACCGGGCTGCACCACGGCGAGGCCGTCTGGGAGAAGACCTGGGCGCACGTCGCGGACAACGCGGTGCTCGCCCAGGCCATGGGCGCATCCCACCTGGTGGTCATCCCGTCCTTCTGGCGGGACGACAAGACCGGTGAGGTGCTGGAGCCGGACACGCTGACGCCCGAGCAGTGGCGCAACCTGACGACGCTGACCGAGCGGCTCGGACACGAGGTGCGGGAGCGGTACGGCCTCCAGATCGTCGTCCACCCGCACGCGGACACGCACATCGACAGCGAGGCGAACGTCACACGCTTCCTCGACGGCACCGACTCGTCGCTCGTCTCGCTGTGCCTGGACACCGGCCACTACGCCTACTGCGGCGGCGACAGCGTCAAGCTGATCGAGACCTACGGCGAGCGGATCGGCTACCTGCACCTCAAGCAGGTCGACCCCGAGATCCTCGCGGACGTACGGGCGAACGAGGTCCCGTTCGGCCCGGCGGTCGCCCGCGGCGTCATGTGCGAACCCCCGGCCGGCGTACCGGAGCTGGGGCCCGTCCTGGCCGCCGCCCAGAAGCTGGACGTGGACCTGTTCGCGATCGTCGAGCAGGACATGTACCCCTGCGAGCCGGACAAGCCGCTGCCGATCGCGCAGCGGACCCGCGCGTTCCTGAGGTCCTGCGGGGCCTGATCCGCCCCCCGTCCGTTATCGGCGTACGCCCCGCAGGTCAACGTGCCACTCCGACCCGCGGGCGTGCGCCTTCGCGTCACTCGTGTCACAAAAACCCCCTCGCTGTCACACATGTCGCGCGTACGCGGGTTCTACGTCACACCGTGTCGACAGGTACTGACCCAGGGTCACCAGAGGTCGTTCGACGGGCAATGGCTTTGTGATCGCCAGCGCAGCGTCCGGCTCCCCCGACGGCCGACCCTGGCCGACCCCGTGACGCACGCGCAGGGAGGTGCACCGATGACCGACCGACGGCTCTGGTCGTACAAAGAGATCGCCGCACACATCCGCGTCCAGCCGGACACCGTGCGCTCGTACCGCAAACACGGCCTGCTGCCCGCACCCGACCACATGGAGGGCGGCAAGCCCTACTGGTACGCCGACACCGTACGAGCGTGGGTCGCCGCCCGCCCGGGCAACCGCGGCCGAAGAGACGACTGAGCCGCCCCCCCTTTTTCCCTGTGCCCCACTCGCGAGTGGGGCACAGTTCATCCCATGAGCCGCATGAGCCACATGGGTCACAGCGACCACAGGGATCACAGGGATGACAGGGATGACAGGGATCGCATGAGTCGTACGAGCCCCGGGGACTTCTCCGTCAAACCCGTTCTCACCGGTGACAAGGCCGTGCTGCGGCCGTTCCGCGAGGCCGATGCCGAGGTGATGGCCGAGATCGTCGAGGACCCCGAGGTCATCCGCCTCACCTTCGAGCCGGACACCGCGATCACCATGGAGCGGCTGCGCGCCTGGTACGGCTCCCGGTCCGACCACACCGACCGCCTCGATCTGGGCGTGACCGACCGTGTCACCGGTGAACTCGTGGGCGAGGTCGTGCTGTACGAGTGGGATCCCGCCGCCCGCAGCTGCACCTTCCGCACGCTGCTGGGACCGAAGGGTCGTGGACGCGGACTCGGTACCGAGGCGACCCGGCTCATCCTTGCGTACGGCTTCGAGCAACTCGGTCTGCATCGCATCGAGTTGCAGGCCTGGGCCCACAACCACCGGGCCCTGCGCGTCTACGAGAAGGTCGGCTTCGTGGTGGAGGGAGTGCGCCGCGAGGTCCATCTGCGGGACGGCGAATGGGCAGACGAGGTGCTGATGGCGATCCTGGACCACGAGTGGGCGGCCGGGGCCGGCGTCAGCGCCACGGCTCGATGACCGTGACCCCCGCCCCCGGTGCCGTCCCCATCTTGGCCAGTGCGGCCGGGGATTCGGCCAGCGGGATGGTGGAGGTGACCAGCAGGTCCGGCCGCAGAACGCCCGCCCGCACCAGTTCAAGCATCGGCGGGTAGGTGTGGGCGGCCATGCCGTGGCTGCCCAGGAGTTGGAGTTCGAGGGCGACAACACGGGCCATCGGGACGGGCGTCGAGCCGGTGGGCGACGGGAGCAGGCCCACCTGGACGTGGCGGCCTCGGCGGCGCAGGCCGTTCACCGAGGCCGCGCAGGTGACCGGCGAGCCGAGCGCGTCCAGCGACAACTGGGTTCCTCCGCCGGTCAGTTCACGTACGGCCGCTGCCGTGTCGTCGGTGGTGGCCGCGTTCACGCACTCCGCCGCGCCGAACTTCCGCGCCAGTTCCAGTGCTCCGGGGGACACGTCGACCGCGACGACCCGGGCGCCGGAGGCCGCCGCGATCATCACGGCGGAGAGGCCCACACCGCCGCAGCCGTGCACGGCGACCCACTCCCCCGCCGCCACCCGGCCCTGCTGGACCACCGCCCGGTAGGCCGTCGCGAACCGGCAGCCCAGCGAGGCCGCCGTCCCGAAGGACATCTCGTCCGGCATGGCGACGAGGTTCACGTCGGCGTGGTCCAGCGCCACGAACTCCGCGAACGAGCCCCAGTGCGTGAACCCCGGCTGGGTCTGCCGCTCGCACACCTGCTGGTCACCGGCCGCGCAGGACGGGCAGCTCCCGCAGGCGCAGACGAAGGGCACGGTGACCCGGTCGCCGGCCCGCCGGCCGCGTACGTCGGCGCCGACCGCCTCGACGACACCGGCGAGTTCATGGCCGGGCACATGCGGCAGCGCGATGTCGGGGTCGTGGCCCATCCAGCCGTGCCAGTCGCTCCGGCACAGCCCGGTGGACTCGACGCGCACCACGACCCCGTGCGGCGCGGGCACCGGGTCGGGCACCTCCCGCACCTCGGCCGGTTCCCCGTACCGCTCGAACACCACCGCACGCATACGTCCTCGCCCTCACCGGAGATCCAGGGGTCGAGCATCGTGGATCTCCCGGCGAACACCAACTCCGCGGCGACGGCCCGGTCCGGATCAACGCGGCGAGCGCTGGAACGGCCCCTCGGCGGGCGGACCGGAGACGATCTGTCCGGCGAGGTCGCGGAGCCTCATCCGGTGGGCGCGCGCGTGGCGGCGCAGCAGTTCGAAGGCGTCACCCACGGTGCAGTCGAGGCGTTCGGCGAGCATTCCCTTGGCCTGCTCGACGAGGACCCGGCTGTCGAGCGCGGCCTGTAGCCGTCGTTCACGGACACGCGCCTCGTACAGCGCACGATGATGGGCCAGCCCGATGGCGGCTGCGGAGGCGAGCAGACGGCCCCTCTCCACCTGGTCCGGTGACAGGGCCCCGCGCTGGTGGTAGAGGCTGAGCACGCCGCAGACGCCGTCATGCCGGATCGGGACCGCCGTGACGGCGGTGAACCCCGCCCGCAGGACGGCCGGGGCGAAGCGCGGCCACCGGGTCCGGCTGATCGGGCGGGCCATGGGCAGGTCGACGAGCAGTTTGCCCGTGTGAGCGGTGCACGCACCCGGCCCTTCGAGCAACTGGCTCTGCAAGCGCTCCAGTCGGCACGTCCTGTCGTCGCTCGCCGAACTCTGCGCAGGGTGGCCGTCGAGGGGGAGGAGTACACACCCGGCCGCTTCGACTCGGGGCAGGCCGACCGCGTCCTGGACCAGCCGGTGCAGCAGACCTTCCTCGTCCTCAATGCGCACCGCGTCGTCGAGCAGACGCAACAGTGCATTTTCTACTCGGGGAGATTCTCCGGGGGCTGCCATGTCCGTACGCGACACCTGCTTCCGGTCCGGGAGCGAAGTTCTGGGAACTGTCCTTTCCACAGGACACCCAACCATGGGCCGACGACAAGTCAACCGTCGATATTGCGCCTGCCGAGGGCGGATATCGAGATGCCGAAAAGACCGGACAAGGCTATGTCGCGTATCGAATGAACAGGCGTTACGGTCCGATGTCGTCCGACATGAAACCGAAACTGTTCGCCGGTACGAACCAGGTGGTGGCGCCATTTCGCCGTGGTGTACGAAGGTGCTGCCGACCGGGACCCCGTCGGTGCCGCCGGGTCAGGGCCAAGGTCGGGGAGCGGTCCGGTCCTGCCCGGCCATCCGCGGGATATCGCCGGAGGTTCCCATGAGCGTCGACGAATCCGGCTTCGTCATGCGTGAACACATCATGCGGACGGATACGGAGAACACCATTGTCACCATTGTCATCGAACTGCGCGGAGAGATCGATATCCAGGCGTCCCTCACTCTGACGCCCCGGACGGACCGGCTCGTCGCCGGGCAGCCGCTGGACCTGGTGGTCGACCTGCGCGCGGTGACCTTCCTGGACGGCGGTGGCCTGCGGCTCCTGGACCGGATCCAGGATCGTGCCGTCGCCCGCGGTGGAGAACTGCGGATCGTGCGCGGCGCGGCGCGGGTGATGCGGGTCTTCCGGCCGGCGTGCGCCGAGCGGGACTTCACCTTCCTCGACGGTCTGCCCACAGGGCCGGGCCAGGACGACGGCCGTCCGCCCTGCGCGATCGGCGTCGTCTGACCGACCCCGAATCGAGTGGCCCGGCGCGGCTGTCCGCACGGCCGCCCTGTCGCCTCCCGCACCGGAACCCGGTTCCTCCTGCCCGCGAACCCGGCCGGCTCCCTGTCGTATACGACCGGGTCCGCGGCGTGACCATGGGGCACCGTCGGCGCGGGATGGTTGATGCCCCATGGCCGCTCAGGAGTTCCGAAACCGCCGCGCGGCCTTCCCCGGCAGCTCTGCCGGCTCCCCCACGGGGAAGGCCGCCGTCCCTGCCTGCGGGGAGGCGCCCTCAGCGACAGCCCTGCGGAGGTCTCGGGCGCGGCGGCGCGATGTCCGGCCACCGGCCGGGAGGACGTACCGCACCCCGTCTCTTCGGGCCGATCCACCGTGCGGGCTCCCGGCACAGGACGGCCTCGGGAGGCGCTCCGGGCAGACCTCGACCACGGTCGCGGATCGTTCCGCCCTTCCACATGCCGGCTCCCTGATACGGAGGTCAGCTACCGAGCACCTGCGCGCCGGGGTCCTGGGCATCCGCCACGATAGAAGGCGCACGGCAACCCCGACCAGACGTCCATCGGCCACAGCGGGAGGGTTGCCGGTCCGGTTCACGGCGGTGCGCAATACTGACCCCTCACAGTGGATGGCCGGGCATGACCGGCGGAGGTGTGACAGGTGTGGTCCCAACAGCGCGGTGACGACCCCTGGGACCGGCAGCACGTCACGGATGCCCTCGCCCGGGCCTCCCGGGGACCGGGCACCAGGCAGGTGCCCGCGGCATTGTGCCAGGCGACTTTGCGGCTTCTCCCGGTGACCGGCGTCTCGGTGTCCCTGGGCGCGGGCAACTCCGTACGCGCCCTGTGGTGCGCCAGCGACGAGACCGCGGCCCGTATCGCCGAGGCGCAGTACACGCTCGGTGACGGCCCGTGCCGGGCCGCGCTGGAGCTGGCGGCGCCGGTTCTGGCCGCGGACCTGACCGGGGGGCCCGATGCCCGCCGGTGGCCGGTTTTCTCACAGGCTGCGGTCGAACTGGGTGTCCGTGCGGTGTTCTCCCTGCCCCTCGGGACCAGCGGGCAGGCCATCGGCACCCTCGACCTGTACCGCGACGCCGTCGGCGCCCTGTCCGAACGGGAGCTGCGGATCGCTCTGCTGGTGCGCGACGCCGTCACCTACGCCGTGCTCAACCAGCTGCCCGGGGCGGAGGACAACGGCCGGTCGGCCAACGGCGGAGTAGCGTCGTGGGTGGAAGCCGCGGCGGCCGATCACGCGGAAGTCCACCAGGCCGTGGGAATGATCATGGTTCAGCTGGGGATCGACCCCCGGCAGGCGCTCGACCGCATGCGGGCCCGGGCCTTCGCCCAGGGACGCACGGTCACCGAGGTGGCTCGTGACGTCCTCACCCGCTCGGTCCGCTTCCACCCGGACGAGGACACCCGGCGCCGCGGTACAGACGAAGAGGGACGGTGAACGGTCTTGAACCGTGAACAGCAGCTCGCCGAGGCATTCGTCGGGCTCGCCGACACCCTCGCCGACGACTTCGATCCCGTCGGCCTTCTCGACCGGCTCGCCGAGCACTGCGTCGACCTCACCGGCGCCGACGAGGTCGGCATCATGATGGCCAACGCCCGGGGCACCCTGCGCACCATGGCCGTCACGGACGACGGGGTCGCCCTGTTCGAGCTGTTCCAGCTCCAGACCGGGCAGGGACCCTGTCTGGACTGCTACCGCACCGGGCAACCCGTCGACAGTGCCGACCTCCGTGAGGACACCGCCCGCTGGCCGCGGCTGGCGCCGCCGGCGGTGACGGCGGGCTACCGCGCGGCCCACGCCGTGCCCCTGCGGGTGGGACAGCAGACCCTCGGCTCCGTCAACGTCCTTCTCACCACGCCCGGTGGGCTGCCCGCCGGCGAGCTGCGGCTCATCCAGGCCCTCACCGACATGGCCGCCCTCGCCCTGATCCACTACAGCCCGGAGCCGACCCGCCCCACGGACATCCTCACCCGCGCCGAGTCGGTCCTGGCCGCCAAGGCCGCCGTCGAGATGGCCTCGGGCATGCTCGCCGAGCACGGACGGCTGACCCCGGCCGCGGCCCTGCGGGCCCTGCGCGCCTACTGCGCGGGAAACGGAGGCCGGCTCAGCGCCACCGCCCAGGCCCTCGTCAGACGGGAGCTGGACCTCTCGACCGTGCTGGCCGCCTTCCGGTGATCCGGTTGGATTAGTACCCCCCAGGGGTATAGCCTGAGTCTCCCAGGACGTCCCACGGGACCCGTACGCCCCGACGAGGAGAACGACATGACCACGCACACCGACACCCCGGGCTCCGTCACCGCCGTCTACCAGGTGACCGGCATGAGCTGCGGACACTGCGAAGGCTCGGTTTCGAGTGAGATCTCCGAGCTTGCCGGAGTGACCTCCGTGAAGGCCGTCGCCGCCACCGGCGAGGTCACCGTGGTGTCCGAGGCCCCGCTCGACGAGGCCGCCGTACGCGCCGCGGTGGACGAGGCCGGCTTCGAACTCGCCGGCCGGGTCTGACCGTACGGACGCGGCGACCATGACCAGTACCGGTACCGAGGCCCCGGCAGTCACGCCCCACGAGGTCGAGCTGACCATCGGCGGGATGACGTGTGCCAGCTGCGCGGCCCGCGTCGAGAAGAAGCTCAACCGCATGGACGGCGTCCTCGCCACGGTCAACTACGCGACGGAGAAGGCGAAGATCGCGTACGCCGACGGGGTCGGGGTCGACGAGCTGATCGCCACCGTCGTGAAGACGGGGTACACGGCCGAGGAGCCGCCCCCGCCGGTCGTCGTCGACGAGGCGACGGACGTCGGGCGGGACGCGGACCCCGAACTCGCCGGGCTGCGGCAGCGGCTCCTCGTCTCCGTGCTGCTCGCCGCGCCCGTCGTCCTGATGTCCATGATTCCCGCGCTCCAGTTCGACAACTGGCGCTGGCTCTCGCTGACGCTGGCCTCACCGGTCGTCGTCTGGGGCGGACTGCCGTTCCACCGGGCCGCGTTCACCAACGCGCGGCACGGCGCGGCCACCATGGACACCCTGGTGTCGGTCGGCACGCTCGCCGCGTACGGCTGGTCCCTGTGGGCGCTGTTCCGGGGCGACGCGGGGAAGCCGGCGATGCCGGGGATGGACGGGATGGGGATACGGGAGAGCTTCTCGTTCACCGCCTCCCGCACCGGCGGCACCTCGGAGATCTATCTCGAAGTCGCCGCCGGGGTCGTCGCGTTCATCCTGCTCGGACGCTATCTGGAGGCCCGCGCCAAGCGCCGCTCGGGCGCGGCTCTGCGGGCCCTGATGGAACTGGGCGCCAAGGACGTCTCCGTACTACGCGGCGGGCGTGAAGTGCGCGTTCCCGTGGGTGAGTTGGCGATCGGAGACCGGTTCGTCGTGCGGCCCGGGGAGAAGATCGCCACCGACGGCACCGTCGTCGAGGGTGCCTCGGCGGTCGACGCGTCGATGCTGACCGGCGAGTCGGTGCCGGTCGACGTGAGCGCCGGGGACGCCGTCACGGGCGCGACCGTGAACGCCGGGGGCCGGCTGGTCGTCGAGGCCACCCGCGTCGGCACGGACACCCAGCTCGCGCGGATGGCCCGGCTGGTGGAGGACGCGCAGAACGGCAAGGCCCAGGTGCAGCGGCTCGCCGACCGGATCTCCGGGATCTTCGTGCCGGTGGTGCTGCTGATCGCCGTCGGTACGTTCGGTGCCTGGCTCGGGGTCACGGGCGACACGGTCGCCGCCTTCACCGCCGCCGTCGCCGTCCTGATCATCGCCTGCCCGTGCGCCCTGGGCCTGGCCACGCCGACCGCGCTGATGGTCGGCACCGGGCGCGGGGCGCAACTCGGCATCCTCATCAAGGGCCCGGAGGTCCTGGAGTCCACGCGCCGCGTCGACACGATCGTCCTGGACAAGACGGGCACGGTGACGACGGGACGCATGACCCTCCAGGAGGTGTACGTCGCCGAGGGCGCCGACGAGAAGCAGGTGCTGCGGCTCGCGGGCGCCCTCGAACACGCCTCCGAGCACCCGGTCGCCCGAGCCGTGGCCGCGGGGGCCGCGGAACGGGTCGGGGCGCTGCCGGAGGCCGAGGACTTCGAGAACGTGCCCGGGCGGGGCGTACGCGGACGCGCGGACGGCCACGAGGTGGTCGTGGGACGGCTCGCGGACGGGCTGCCGGGGCCGCTGCCCGAGGAGCTGGCCCACGCGAAGGCGGAGGCCGAGAGCAGTGGACGTACGGCCGTCGTGGTGGCCTGGGACGGCGTGGCGCGCGGTGTCCTCACCGTCGCCGACGCGGTCAAGGAGACCAGCGCCGAGGCGGTGCGCGAGCTGCGCGCGCTGGGGCTCACGCCGGTGCTGCTGACCGGGGACAACCGGGCGGTGGCGGAGGCCGTGGCGAAGGCCGTCGGGATCGAGCAGGTGATCGCCGAGGTTCTGCCCGAGGAGAAGGTCGACGCCGTACGGCGACTCCAGGGCGAGGGGCGGACCGTCGCGATGGTCGGCGACGGGGTGAACGACGCGGCGGCGCTGGCCACCGCCGATCTGGGCCTGGCGATGGGTACGGGCACGGACGCGGCGATCGAGGCGAGCGACCTGACACTCGTGCGCGGGGATCTGCGGGTGGCCGCCGATGCCATCCGGCTGTCCCGGAGGACGCTCGCGACCATCAAGGGCAACCTGGTGTGGGCGTTCGGCTACAACGTGGCCGCGCTGCCGCTGGCCGCCGCCGGACTGCTGAACCCGATGATCGCGGGGGCCGCGATGGCCTTCTCGTCGGTGTTCGTGGTGACGAACAGCCTCCGACTGCGTACGTTCCGCTGAGATCGGCCCCTGACCGGCCGAAGTTACCGGCAGTACGCACAAGTAGGTGTCATAGTCCCTATGGAGTCCGACGCCAGCCTCACATAAGCTCTTCACAAGGCTCGCGCATCATCCTTACGCTTGGACCCCGGTCGCGACAACCGGGATCCCGCGTACCTAAAGGACATATGCGCGAGACGCAGATCACAGTGCTGTGAACGTAACCATCGAAGGGCTTCGAACGTCTAAGTTGGCGATGTCGGACAACGTCTTGGGGGGCGTTGGACGACGTCTGAGGATGTCTTGGGGGACGTCCTCGGAGATGCGTTGCCGGGACACGTACACCGGGAAGCTTGAGCGGCCCACCCCAGCGTGCGCGTCCCGGCACACCGCACACAGCAGGAGTACGGCGAGTTTTGCTCGTTTTGCTCGACAGCCGCCCCGGCGGCGCGCACAACAACGGCTGCTTCGGCGGCCTGCACACCAGTGATAGCGAATTCAGGCGCTGTCCTCCGAAACGCCCGGCCGGATCCCGTGGGGGGAATCCGCACCGGGACATGGGAAGGCGCCCTGTACGCCGGCCCGTGGGGGGACCGTCGGCAGGGCGCCTTCCGCTTTTTCGAACACGAACAAGGTCAGCGAAGCCGGATGTGGTTCACCCGCGTCCCAAAGGGGCGCGGGGAACTGCGCGACCAGCCACGACGAACCCGCGGGTCACGACGGACCCGCGGTTTCAGTGCCGCACTTCCCGCGGAGCTACTAGCGCTGCTCGACCGGCACGAAGTCGCGTTCCACCACGCCCGTGTAGATCTGGCGCGGGCGGCCGATGCGCGAACCCGGCTCCTTGATCATCTCGTGCCACTGGGCGATCCAGCCCGGGAGGCGGCCCAGCGCGAACAGGACCGTGAACATCTCGGTCGGGAAGCCCATCGCGCGGTAGATGAGGCCCGTGTAGAAGTCGACGTTCGGGTAGAGGTTGCGCGAGACGAAGTAGTCGTCGGAGAGCGCGTGCTCCTCCAGCTTCAGGGCGATGTCCAGCAGCTCGTCGGACTTGCCGAGGGCCGAGAGGACGTCGTGCGCGGCAGCCTTGATGATCTTCGCGCGCGGGTCGAAGGACTTGTACACCCGGTGGCCGAAGCCCATCAGGCGGACGCCGTCCTCCTTGTTCTTCACCTTGCGGATGAAGGAGTCGACATCGCCGCCGTTCGCCTTGATGCCCTCCAGCATCTCCAGCACGGACTGGTTGGCGCCGCCGTGCAGCGGACCCCAGAGCGCGGAGATGCCCGCCGAGATCGACGCGAACATGTTGGCCTGCGAGGAACCGACCAGACGGACCGTCGACGTCGAACAGTTCTGCTCGTGGTCGGCGTGCAGGATCAGCAGCTTGTCCAGGGCGGAGACGACGACCGGGTCGAGGTCGTACTCCTGCGCCGGCACCGAGAACGTCATACGGAGGAAGTTCTCGACGTAACCGAGGTCGTTGCGCGGGTAGACGAAGGGGTGACCGATCGACTTCTTGTACGCGTACGCGGCGATCGTCGGAAGCTTGGCGAGGAGCCGGATCGTCGAGAGGTTGCGCTGCTTCTCGTCGAACGGGTTGTGGCTGTCCTGGTAGAAGGTCGACAGCGCCGAGACGACCGACGACAGCATCGCCATCGGGTGCGCGTCACGGGGGAAGCCGCGGTAGAAGTTCTTGACGTCCTCGTGCAGCAGGGTGTGCTGCGTGATCTCGTTCTTGAACACGGAGAGCTCGTCCACGGTCGGAAGCTCACCGTTGATCAGCAGGAACGCCACCTCAAGGAAGGTGGAGCGCTCGGCGAGCTGCTCGATCGGGTACCCGCGGTACCGGAGGATGCCCTCCTCGCCGTCGAGGTAGGTGATCGCGGATTTATAGGCGGCGGTGTTGCCGTAGCCGCTGTCCAGCGTTACCAGACCGGTCTGAGCGCGGAGCTTCCCGATGTCGAAGCCCTTGTCGCCGACGGTGCTGTCGATCACCGGGTAGGTGTACTCGCCGTCGCCGAACCGCAGTACTACAGCGTTGTTGGTGTGCTCGCTCACGTCATCCCTCACCGACGTTGTGCCTCTTCTTCGAGGTGCCCTGACTGTCTCTACCATCCCCCATTTGGCGCAGGAGAGTGCACTCGGGGTCGACCATTGGGCCTATTGGCGGCACTGAGTGCCGCCAAGCTACTCATCCTGCCCCCCTTCGCCCTGGTTCCGGAAGTGCCCTGTGACCATTGTGACTCATTTGATCGATCATTTTTCGCGATCGTTTCAACGAAACGACGGCCGCCACGGCTAGGAACGCAGCCGGAAGTCCAGTGCGGTGCAGCGCCGTCCCGCGGACACCGTGCGCACCGCCTGGCCTATCGCCCTGCGTGAACCGACCAGGACGACCAGCTTCTTCGCCCGGGTGACGGCCGTATACAAAAGGTTGCGCTGGAGCATCATCCACGCGCCCGTGGTGACCGGGACGACCACCGCCGGGTACTCGCTGCCCTGGGAGCGGTGGATGGTCACGGCGTAGGCGTGGGCGAGTTCGTCCAGCTCATCGAAGTCGTACGGCACTTCCTCGTCCTCGTCCGTCAGTACGGTGAGGCGCTGTTCCACCTCGTCGAGGGAGGTGACGACGCCGACGGTGCCGTTGAAGACGCCGTTCTCGCCCTTGTCGTAGTTGTTGCGGATCTGCGTGACCTTGTCGCCGACGCGGAAGACCCGGCCGCCGAACCGCTTCTCGGGGAGGTCGGGGCGGCCCGGTGTGATCGCCTGCTGGAGCAGCCCGTTGAGGTTTCCGGCGCCCGCCGGGCCCCGGTGCATCGGCGCGAGCACCTGGATGTCCCGCCGGGGATCCAAGCCGAACTTGGCCGGAATTCGTCGTGCAGCCACATCGACGGTGAGCCGGCCGGCCTCCTCCGTGTCGTCCTCGACGAAGAGGAAGAAGTCCTTCATGCCGTCGGTGACGGGATGCTGCCCGGAGTTGATCCGGTGCGCGTTCGTCACCACGCCCGACTGCTGGGCCTGCCGGAAGACCTTGGTGAGCCGGACGGCGGGGACCGGGCTGCCGTCGGCCAGCAGGTCCCGCAGGACCTCGCCGGCGCCGACGCTGGGGAGTTGGTCCACGTCCCCGACGAACAGCAGGTGCGCGCCCGGGGCCACCGCCTTCACCAGCTTGTTGGCGAGCAGCAGGTCCAGCATCGAGGCCTCGTCCACCACCACCAGGTCGGCGTCGAGGGGACGGTCCCGGTCGTAGGCCGCGTCGCCGCCGGGCTTCAGTTCCAGGAGGCGGTGGACGGTGGAGGCCTCGGCGCCGGTGAGTTCCGCCAGGCGCTTGGCGGCGCGGCCGGTCGGGGCGGCCAGCACCACCTTGGCCTTCCTGGCGCGCGCCAGCTCCACGATCGAGCGGACCGTGAAGGACTTGCCGCAGCCGGGGCCGCCGGTGAGGACGGCGACCTTCTCGGTCAGCGCGAGCCGGACGGCCGCCTCCTGCTCGGGGGCGAGATCGGCCCCCGTACGCCCCCGGAGCCAGGTCAGCGCCTTGTCCCAGGCCACGTCACGGAAGGCGGGCATCCGGTCCTCCCCGGTGCGCAGGAGGCGCAACAGCTGGGCGGAGAGGGAGAGTTCGGCGCGGTGGAAGGGGACGAGGTAGACGGCTGTCACGGGCTCCGAGTCGCCCTCGGGGCCGGGGACCTTCTCCCGCACGACTCCGGGGTCCTCGCCCTCCTCCGGGGGCGCCGCGAGTTCGGCGAGGCACTCGATGACGAGGCCCGTGTCGACCTGGAGGAGCTTCACCGCGTCCGCGATCAGGCGTTCCTCGGGGAGATAGCAGTGGCCCTGGTCGGCGGACTGCGAAAGGGCGTACTGGAGGCCCGCCTTGACGCGCTCGGGGCTGTCGTGCGGGATGCCGACGGACTGGGCGATCTTGTCGGCGGTGAGGAAGCCGATGCCCCAGACGTCGGAGGCGAGGCGGTAGGGCTGGTTCCTGACGACGGAGATCGAGGCGTCGCCGTACTTCTTGTAGATGCGCACGGCGATGGAGGTGGAGACCTCGACGCTCTGGAGGAAGAGCATGACCTCCTTGATCGCCTTCTGCTCCTCCCAGGCGTCGGCGATCTTCTTCGTGCGCTTGGGGCCGAGGCCGGGCACCTCGATGAGCCGCTTGGGCTCCTCCTCGATGATCCGGAGGGTGTCCAGGCCGAAGTGCTGGGTGATCCGGTCGGCGAAGACCGGGCCGATGCCCTTGACCAGGCCCGAGCCGAGATAGCGGCGGATGCCCTGGACGGTGGCGGGCAGGACGGTCGTGTAGTTCTCGACCGTGAACTGTTTGCCGTACTGCTGGTGGGAGCCCCAGCGGCCCTCCATGCGCAGGGACTCGCCGACCTGGGCGCCGAGCAGCGCGCCCACGACCGTGAGGAGGTCACCGGCACCGCGGCCGGTGTCGACGCGGGCGACCGTGTAGCCGTTCTCCTCGTTGGCGTACGTGATCCGCTCCAGGACGCCTTCGAGGACGGCCAGGTGCCGTTCCCCCCGCACCGCCTGCTTCGGACCGCCCGCCTGTTTCGACATGATCCGACGCTACCGGGTTTCATCGGCAGTGCATCGGCGCCGACGGTGAAGCCGATCTCGTGACCGTGGGGCGGAGCGCCACAGTGTCGTTCCGGCGGAGCGGGACGCCGCGGGCCACGGGGGTGAATTGGGGAACGGATGTCCCCGGCGACAGGGGGTGTCGTATGTTCGTACGATCGGCGAATGCAGCTTCGGTACGCCTTTCGGTTGTATCCGGAGCCCGGTCAACGCGCCGCGTTGGCGCGGGCGTTCGGGTGGGCCCGTGTCGTGTTCAACGACGCGGTGCGCGCCCGCGAGGACGCCCGCGCGGCTCAGGCGGCCTACCCCAGGGCTGCTGTCCTGTCCCGGCAGTTGATCGCCCATGCCAAGAACACCCCTGAACGGTCCTGGCCGGCCGAGGTCTCCTCGGTCGTCCTGCAGCAGGCGTTGCGGGATGTGGAGGCCGCGTACCAAAACTTCTTCGCCTCGCTGAAGGGGGAGCGTAAGGGGAAGCGGGTGGGTGCGCCGCGTTTCCGGTCGCGTAAGGATTCCCGGCAGTCGATCCGGTTCACCGCGAACGCCCGCTGGAAGATCGCGGGCGGTGGGCGGTTGTCGCTGCCGAAGATCGGTGCTGTGAAGGTGAAGTGGTCGCGGGTCCTGCCCGTTGTGCCGTCGAGTGTGACGGTGATCATGGATACGGCGGGCCGGTACTTCGCTTCGTTCGTCATCGATACCGACTCCGCATCGGATCGGGCGCGCTGGGACGATCCGGACCCCGATGCCGCGATCGGCATCGACCTCGGTCTCACTCACTTCGCTGTCCTCTCCGACGGAACGAAGATCGACAGCCCGCGGTTTCTGTGCCGCGCGGAGAAGAAACTGAAGAAGGCCCAGCGGGAACTCTCCCGCAAGGAGAAGGGATCGAGGAACCGGGAATAGGCCCGCCGGAAAGTCGCTCACGCGGGGGTGGCCGATGCGCGCAAGGAGTTCCACCACCAGCTCTCCACGCGGTTGATCCGCGAGAACCAAGCGATCGCGGTGGAGTACCTGGCGGTATCCGGACTGGCGCGCACCCGCCTGGCCAAGAGTGTCCACGACGCGGGCTGGGCGCAGTTCGTGACCATGCTGGAGTACAAGGCGAAAAGGTACGGGCGGACGTTCGTGAAGATCGGGCGGTTCGAGCCCACCAGTCAGGTGTGCTCGGCCTGCGGGCACCGGGACGGGCCCAAACCCCTGCACGTGCGGGAGTGGATCTGTCCTGCCTGCGGCACTGTCCATGACCGGGACCACAACGCCGCGATCAATGTCAAACAGGCCGCCGGACTGGCGGTATCGGCCTGCGGAGCGCCGGTAGGACCGGGACTTGTCCCGGCGCAGCGCGAAGAAACAGGAAGTCAAGGAATCCCGCTCCGAGCACGTGCCGCGTAGCGGCACAGCAACGAACAGGATGGCCGGAATCCCCCTCCCTCAGGAGGGAGTACAAGTCAACGCCCGGCACCGACAGCCCGCCGCGGGCTGTGGACAACGCCCCCCGAAAGCGTTCAGCCCATGGCGGACGTGATGTGGTCAATCACCTTCCGGAAATCTTCCGACGGGGAGAACTCCACCAGCTCACTGTCCTCCAGCGCCACAGGGACATGGCCGGGCGCCCAGTAGTACGCCTGCCCCGCCTCGTACGTCTCATTGCCCTCGGCGGTGTGCATCAGCAGCCGGCCCTTGAGCAGGTAGCCCCGGTGCGGGCAATGGCAGGCGTCACCGGGCAGGCCCTTGAACGCCGGGCCCATGTCCGCTCCTTGCGGCAGGGTCACGTAGCCGACCGAGAAGCCGCCGCCGATCACCTGCGTGCGCAGCACGACGCCATCGCCTTCGAGCGCGATGGGAACATCGGTCCGAGTCGCTGCCGTCACGGCTCCTCCGCTCCGGGCCGTGAGCACCTGGTCGGCCGGCGGGAACTGCTCCGTGCGTCCAGCCTGGCACCGGTCCCCCAGCGTCCGCGACCGCACGGGGAGGGCTCCGAGGGTGCCCGGCGCGGTCGCTCGTCCCTGCGCCTCGCATCACGATCCGGTATCGAGAATCGGCCAGGGGCTTGTTTACGTGCGTGTAATCGATTCCAATCTGTCTCCAGTCGGTCGTGTAAACGATTCCACACGACTATGGAGCCACAAGGAGGTGGTCCGGCGATGGCGAGCATCAAGGACGTCGCCGCCGAGGCGGGCGTGTCCGTCGCCACGGTGTCGCGGGTCCTGAACGACCATCCGTCCGTCAGCGCGGACGCACGCGCACGCGTGCTCACCGCCGTCGAGGCGCTGGGCTACCGCCCGAACGCCGTCGCCCGCTCCCTGCGCACCGACCAGACCCGCACCCTCGGCCTGGTCATCAGCGATGTGGTGAACCCCTACTTCACGACCCTGGCCCGCTCGGTCGAGGAGGAGGCCCGCTCCCTCGGCTACAGCGTGATCATCGGCAACGCCGACGAACACCCCGAGCTCCAGGACCACCACGTACGGACCCTGCTGGACCGCCGTATCGACGGCCTGCTCGTCTCCCCCACCGACGGCGGCTCCCCGCTGATGCTGGACACCGCGCGCGGGGGCACCCCGATGGTCTTCGTGGACCGCTGGATCCCTGGCGTGGACGTGCCGGTCGTACGGGCGGACGGGCGCCGGGCGGTCCGCGATCTCGTCTCGCACCTGCACGGGCTCGGGCACCGGCGGCTCGCGATCATCGCGGGCCCGGCGGCCACCACCACCGGCAGCGAGCGCGTCGAGGCCTTCCGGGAGGCCCTGGCCGAGTACGGGCTACCGCTCCCCGACGCCTACACGGGGCAGGGCGACTTCCAGGCCGAGAGCGGGCGCCGGGTGACGGACGCCTTCCTCGACCTGCCCGAGCCGCCCGAGGTCGTCTTCGCGGCCGACAACCTGATGGCGCTGGGCGCGCTGGACGCGCTGCGCGCGCGTGGGATGCGGGTTCCGCAGGACATCGCGCTCGCGGCCTTCGACGACATCCCGTGGTTCGTGCACACCGATCCGCCCGTCACGGCCGTCGCGCAGCCCACCGGCGAGCTGGGGCGGGCCGCCGTCCGGGCGCTGGTCGACATGATCGAGGGACGCCCCCCGCAGTCCGTGACGCTGGCCGCGCACCTCGTCGTACGGCGGTCGTGCGGCGAGCCGGCCCCTCCCCCGACGCCGGCCGCCGCCTCATCCGAAGAGCGCCCCGCACAGCCCCGCGTACAGCCCCCCGTGACTAACAGGAGTCAGCCGTGAGCAACCAGGACGAGTTGCTGCGCATCGAAGGCATACGGAAGTCCTTCCCCGGCGTGGTCGCGCTCGACGGCGTCGACTTCGAGTTGCGCCGGGGCGAGGTGCACGTACTGCTCGGTGAGAACGGCGCGGGCAAGAGCACCCTCATCAAGATGCTCTCCGGCGCCTACCGCCCCGATGCCGGCCGTGTCCTCGTCGACGGCGAGGAGACCCGTATCCACGGGGCGCAGGATTCCGAGCGCCTCGGGATCGCCACCATCTACCAGGAGTTCAACCTCGTACCCGATCTGACGGTCGCCGAGAACATCTTCCTGGGGCGGCAGCCGCGCCGCTACGGGATGATCGACCGCAGGCGGATGGAGGCCGACGCCGCCGTGCTCCTGGAGCGCGTGGGTGTGACCGTGTCTCCACGCGCGCGTGTGCGTGACCTCGGTGTCGCGCGGCTCCAGATGGTCGAGATCGCGAAGGCGCTGAGCCTGGAGGCACGCGTCCTGATCATGGACGAGCCGACCGCCGTCCTCACCTCCGAAGAGGTCGAGAAGCTGTTCGCGATCGTGCGCACGCTGCGCGAGGACGGCGTCGGGATCGTCTTCATCACCCATCACCTGGACGAGATCGCCGCCCTGGGAGACCGGGTGACGGTGATCCGGGACGGGAAGAGCGTCGGGCAGGTGCCCGCCGACACGCCCGAGGACGAGCTCGTACGGCTGATGGTCGGGCGGTCGATCGAACAGCAGTACCCGCGGGAGGCCGCCGAAGCGGGCGCCGCTCTCCTCACGGTGGAGGGGCTCACCCGGGGCGGTGTCTTCCACGACGTGAGCTTCGAGGTGCGGGCCGGTGAGGTCGTCGGCATCGCGGGGCTGGTCGGGGCCGGGCGTACGGAGGTCGCGCGTGCCGTGTTCGGCGCCGATCCGTACGACCGGGGATCGGTTTCCGTGGCGGGTGCCGCCGTGCGCGGGAGCGATGTCGGGGCCGCCATGGCCGCCGGGATCGGGCTGGTGCCCGAGGACCGCAAGGGGCAGGGGCTGGTGCTCGACGCCTCGGTCGAGGAGAACCTCGGGCTGGTCACCCTGCGGGCCGCGACCAGGGGCGGGCTGGTCGACCTCAAGGGGCAGCGGGCCGCCGCGGCGAAGGTCGCCGAGCAGTTGGGCGTTCGGATGGCCGGGCTCGGCCAGCAGGTGCGCACCCTCTCCGGGGGCAACCAGCAGAAGGTCGTCATCGGCAAGTGGCTGCTCGCGAACACCAGGGTGCTGATCCTCGACGAGCCGACGCGCGGTATCGACGTCGGCGCCAAGGTCGAGATCTACCAGCTGATCAACGAGCTGACGGCCGCCGGTGCCGCCGTACTGATGATCTCCAGCGATCTGCCCGAGGTGCTCGGCATGAGCGACCGGGTGCTGGTGATGGCGCAGGGCCGGATCGCCGGTGAACTCACGGCCTCCGAGGCCACCCAGGACTCCGTGATGGCGCTCGCCGTCAGCACGAACTTCAGCACTGACAACGGAACTACTGCTGTGGAGGGCTCCCGTGGCCACTGACACGCTCAAGAGCACGACGGGCGCGAGTGGCGCCACGAGCGGCCTGCGCCGCGTTCTGCTCGACAACGGCGCGCTGACCGCGCTCATCGTCCTCGTCATCGCCATGTCGGCGCTGTCCGGCGACTTCCTGACGACGGACAACCTGCTCAACGTGGGCGTCCAGGCCGCCGTGACGGCCGTTCTCGCCTTCGGTGTCACCTTCGTGATCGTCTCGGCGGGCATCGACCTGTCGGTCGGTTCCGTCGCCGCCCTGTCGGCCACCGTCCTTGCCTGGGCGGCGACTTCGGAGGGCGTGCCGGTCCCGATAGCGGTCCTCCTGGCCGTCGTCACCGGCATCGCGTGCGGCCTGGTCAACGGCTTCCTGATCTCGTACGGCAAACTGCCGCCGTTCATCGCGACGCTCGCCATGCTGTCGGTGGGGCGCGGTCTGTCCCTGGTGATCTCGCAGGGTTCGCCGATCGCGTTCCCGTCGTCGGTCTCGCACCTCGGTGACACGCTGGGCGGCTGGCTGCCGGTACCCGTGCTGGTGATGGTGGCCATGGGGCTCGTCACCGCGTTCGTTCTCGGCCGCACGTACCTGGGCCGTTCCATGTACGCGATCGGCGGCAACGAGGAGGCGGCCCGGCTGTCCGGGCTGCGGGTGAAGAAGCAGAAGCTGGCGATCTACGCGCTGTCCGGGCTGTTCGCCGCCGCCGCGGGCATCGTGCTCGCGTCGCGGCTGTCCTCCGCGCAGCCGCAGGCCGCGCAGGGGTACGAGCTGGACGCCATCGCGGCGGTGGTCATCGGTGGGGCGTCGCTGGCCGGTGGTACCGGCAAGGCGTCCGGAACGCTGATCGGCGCGCTGATCCTGGCGGTGCTCAGGAACGGCCTCAACCTCCTTTCCGTGTCCGCCTTCTGGCAGCAGGTCGTCATCGGTGTCGTGATCGCGCTGGCGGTGCTGCTCGACACCGCGAGGAGGAAGAGCGGGGCCACGGTGGCGCCCGCCGGGGCGACCGGTGGCGGGGACCGGCGCAAGCAGGCGCTGACGTACATGCTGGCCGCTGTCGTCGCGGTGGCGGTCGTGGGCGCGACCTCGCTGCTGCACAACGGCTCGTCGGCCGCGACGAACCGGAAGGTGGGCCTGTCCCTGTCGACGCTCAACAACCCCTTCTTCGTGCAGATCCGGTCCGGCGCCCAGGCGGAGGCCAAGAAGCTGGGCGTGGACCTGACCGTCACGGACGCCCAGAACGACGCCTCCCAGCAGGCCAACCAGCTCCAGAACTTCACCAGTTCGGGCCTCGGGGCGATCATCGTCAACCCGGTGGACTCGGACGCGACGGGACCGGCCGCACGGGCCGTGAACAAGTCGGGTATCCCGCTCGTCGCGGTCGACCGGTCGGTCAACAACGCGGACACCGCCACTCTCGTCGCCTCCGACAACACGGCCGGCGGCCGGCTGGCCGCGAAGGCGCTCGCCGAGAAGCTGGGCGGCACGGGCACGATCGTCGTCCTCCAGGGCCAGGCGGGCACCTCCGCGAGCCGTGAGCGCGGCGCCGGCTTCAACGAGGGGCTGAAGGCCTACCCGGGCATCAAGGTCGTCGCCGAGCAGCCCGCCGACTGGGACCGCACCAAGGGCCTCGACGTCATGACCAACCTCCTCCAGGCCAACCCCGGCATCAGCGGTGTCTTCGCCGAGAACGACGAGATGGCGCTCGGCGCGATCAAGGCGCTGGGCGGCAAGGCCGGCAAGTCGGTGCAGGTGATCGGCTTCGACGGTACGCCCGACGGGCTCAAGGCGGTCGCGGACGGTTCGCTGTACGCGTCGGTCGCCCAGCAGCCCAAGGAGCTCGGCAGGATCGCCGTGCAGAACGCGCTGCGGGTCGCCGAGGGCGAGGGCGTCGAGAAGGCGGTGATGGTACCGGTGAAGGTGGTCACGAAGGAGAACGTGGCGGGGTTCGGCGGCTGAGCGGCACCTCGAACGGGTGGAGCGGGAACGGCCGGGCTCCTCTTTTCGAGGCGGCCCGGCCTCTCGGCCGGTACAACTGATGGGTATGGGGAGACTGTTCATGTACGACTACGACCTGCTGGTCGTCGGATCGGCCAACGCCGACCTGGTCACCGTGGTCGAGCGGCGGCCCGCCGCCGGTGAGACGGTGCTCGGGTCCGACCTGGTCGTCCACCCCGGCGGCAAGGGCGCCAACCAGGCTGTCGCCGCCGCCCGGTTGGGGGCCCGTACGGCGCTGCTGGCGCGGGTCGGCAACGACGGCCACGGCCGGCTGCTGCTCGACTCGATGCGGGACGCGGGCGTCGACACGGTGGGCGTCCTGGTCGGCGGGGCGCCGACGGGGGTCGCGCTGATCACGGTGGACCCGTCCGGCGACAACAGCATCGTCGTGTCGCCGGGCGCCAACGGGCGGCTGTCGCCCGAGGACATCCGGGCCGCGGGGAGCCTGTTCCAGGCCGCGCGGGTGGTGTCCGCGCAGCTGGAGATTCCGCTGGAGTCGGTCGTGGAGGTCGTACGGAACCTTTCTCCCGAGGGCCGGTTCGTCCTCAACCCGTCCCCTCCTCGCCCCTTGCCGCGTGAAGTCCTCACGGCCTGCGACCCGTTGATCGTGAACGAGCACGAGGCCAGGGTCATCGCGGGTGCGGACGCCGAGTTGGGCGACTCGCCGGAGGACTGGGCGAAGACGCTGCTCGCGCTCGGGCCGCGCTCGGTCGTCATCACCCTGGGCGCGGAGGGCGCGTTGGTCGCCGTACGGGCCGGGGAGCGGGTGCGGGTGCCGTCGGTGCCGGTGGAGGCCGTGGACACGACGGGGGCGGGCGACGCGTTCACCGCCGCGCTGGCGTGGCGGCTGGGCGCGGGCGAGTCGTTGGCCCGGGCGGCGGCGTACGCGGCCCGGGTGGGCGCGGTCGCGGTGACGCGGGCCGGGGCCCAGGACTCCTTCCCCACGGCGGCGGAGGTCGACGCGCTGTGCCGTGCTTCCCCGGGGGAAGCCGCGCCCGACAGCCGCTCCGCGGCGGGCCCGGCCCCCGGCGGGAGAAGCGGCCCGGAGCAGTCGACGGGCGACGCCGTGCGCGGTGGGTCCCAGTGAGGCGGGGCGGAATCCTCAACCGTCATCTCGCGGGCGCGCTCGCGGAGTTGGGGCACGGCGACGGGGTGCTGGTGTGCGACGCCGGTATGCCGATCCCGGCCGGGCCGCGCGTCGTGGACCTGGCCTTCCGGGCCGGGGTGCCGTCCTTCGCGGAGGTCCTCGACGGGCTGCTGACGGAGCTGGTGGTGGAGGGGGCGACAGCGGCGACGGAGGTACGGGGCGCGAATCCGGGGGCCGCGGAACTGCTGGACGGGCACTTTCCCGGCCTCGCCCTCACCCTCGTCCCGCACGAGCGGCTCAAGGAACTGTCGGCGGGGGCGCGGCTGGTCGTACGGACGGGGGAGGCCCGGCCGTACGCGAATGTGCTGCTGCGCTGCGGGGTCTTCTTCTGAGGCGAGGCGTGTGCGCGGCGCTTCAGCGGGCCGCTCGGGTGAACGTCACATGGGTGACCCCGGTGGGCGAGGACGTGGCCTCGACCTCGTAGTCCTTCTCGACACCCTCCAGGCCGTCCCAGAGGCGCACGCCCCGGCCCAGCAGCACCGGGACCACCACGACGTGCAGGTGGTCGACGAGTCCGGCGGCGAGGAAGTCGCGGACGACGGCGGGGCCGCCGCCGATGCGTACGTCCTGGTCGCCCGCGGCCTTGCGGGCCGTGTCGAGCGCCTCGGCGGGCGACGTGTCGAGGAAGTGGAAGGTCGTGCCGCCCTCCATCTCGATCGGCGGGCGCGGGTGGTGGGTGAGGACGAACGTCGGTGTGTGGAAGGGCGGGTTGGGCCCCCACCACCCCTTCCACTCCGGGTCCTCGTGCCAGCCGGGCGGGCCGAACTTCCCGGCGCCCATGATCTCGGCGCCGATGCCGGGTGCGAACTGCTGCGCGAAGGCGTCGTCGATGCCGCCGGTCCCGCCGGGACGGCCGGTCATCTCGTGCCAGAACCGGGTGGTGAACATCCACTCGTGCAGCACGTGACCGGCGTGTCCGAACGGCGCGTCACGGGTCAGCCCCTCACCGGTGCCGAAGCCGTCGAGCGAGATCGAGAAGTTGTGGACACGGGCGAGTGACATGACGGACGTCTCCTTTGCCTCTGCCGCTCCAGTCTCCCCGGATCGCCGGGTCATGCGCCACCGGGACGAGCGGTCAGCGGGAGGTGGAAGGCAGAAGGCGGGGACAGCTTCGAGGGGGTCCGGTCCGTCGACCGGGCCCCCTCGGCTTCCCCTCCGCACCAGAACCCCCGCAATCCCCCCGGATCCCCCTCCAGAAGCCCTGATGCCAAGTACGACGGGCGGGGTGGGGGGAGGGTTGTACGGCGGGGCCAAGATTTTTTCGGCCGCCACCACGGCTCGCCGGCGTCCGGCCCCGAACCGGCCTGCGCACGGAGCACCGCGCCCTGACGGAGAGCCTCACCGACGACCGCTCGCACGGCATCGAGATCCGCGCGTGAGGACACCGGACGGCGGTCCGGGCCGGTGATGCCGAGCCGCCCGTCCGCACCCGGCGCCGCGTGCTCCACCGGGTACGGACGACCGGGTCGTTACGCCGCGTGCTCCACGAACCGCGCCGCGGTCTCCGCGAGCACCTCGCGCCCGTCCCGGGCCCACAGCGCGTCGTTGAACAGTTCGACCTCGATGGGACCGGTGTAGCCGGCCGCCTCGACGTACGTCCGCCACTCCCGCATGTCGATCGAGCCGTCGCCGATCTGCCCGCGGCCGTTGAGGACGCCCTCCGGCAACGGGGTTGTCCAGTCGGCGAGTTGGAAGGTGTGGATACGGCCACCGGCACCGGCGCGGGCGATCTGCGCGGGCGCGTTGTCGTCCCACCAGATGTGGTACGTGTCCACCGTGACGCCGACCTGGTGGGCGGGGAAGCGCTCCGCGAGGTCGAGGGCCTGGGTGAGCGTCGAGACCACACAGCGGTCGGCGGCGTACATGGGGTGGAGCGGCTCGATGGCCAGCCGCACGCCGTGCCTCTCGGCGTACGGGCCCAGTTCGGTGAGCGCGTCGGCGATGCGTTCCCGGGCGCCGTACAGGTCCTTCGAGCCGGCCGGCAGGCCGCCCGACACCAGGACGAGGGTGTCCGTGCCGAGCGTGGCCGCCTCCTCGATGGCCCGGCGGTTGTCGGCCAGGGCCTCCGCGCGCTCCACCGGGTCGATCGCGGTGAAGAAGCCGCCCCGGCAGAGGGTGGTGACGGCGAGGCCCGCGTCGCGGAGCAGTTTCGCCGTCGCCTCGACGCCGTACTCCTGGACCGGCGCACGCCACAGGCCCACCCCGGGGACGCCCAGCTTCAGGCAGGCATCGGCCAGTTCGGGCAGGGACAGCTGCTTCACCGTCATCTGGTTGATGCTGAAGCGCGAGAGATCCGAGGTGCCGCCGTTCAATGGGCTCACTGGGCCACTCCGTACAGGGACAGCAGGTTCTTCATCCGCTCCTCCGCCAGCTTCGGGTCCGGGAACAGGCCCAGTCCGTCGGCGAGCTGGTAGGCGCGCGCGAAGTGCGGGAGGGAGCGGGCCGACTGGAGCCCGCCGACCATGGTGAAGTGCGACTGGTGGCCGGCCAGCCAGGCCAGGAACACGACGCCCGTCTTGTAGAAGCGGGTGGGTGCCTGGAAGAGATGGCGGGACAACTCGACCGTGGGGTCGAGGAGTTCACGGAAGCCCGCCGTGTTCCCGGTGTCGAGCACGCGGACCGCCTCCGACGCCAGCGGGCCCAGCGGGTCGAAGATGCCGAGGAGGGCGTGGCTGAAGCCCTGCTCGTCGCCCGCGATCAGCTCGGGGTAGTTGAAGTCGTCGCCCGTGTAGCAGCGCACGCCCTGCGGGAGGCGGCGGCGGATGTCGATCTCGCGCTGGGCGTCGAGGAGCGACACCTTGATGCCGTCGACCTTGTCGGGGTGGGCGGCGATGACGTCGAGGAAGGTGTCGGTGGCCGCGTCGAGGTCCGACGAACCCCAGTAGCCCTCAAGCGCCGGGTCGAACATCGGGCCCAGCCAGTGCAGGACCACGGGTTCGGCGGCTTGGCGCAGCAGGTGGCCGTAGAGGTCGAGGTAGTCCTCGGGGCCCTTCGCGGCGGCGGCGAGCGCGCGGGACGCCATCAGGATCGTCTTGGCGCCCGCCTCCTCGACCAGGGCGAGCTGCTCCTCGTACGCCTTGCGGATGTCCGCCAGGGAGGCGCCGGGGGTGGTCAGTTGGTCGGTGCCGACGCCGCAGGCGATGAGACCGCCGACGGACTTCGCCTCGGCCGCCGACCGGCGGATCAGCTCGGCCGCGCCCGCCCAGTCGAGGCCCATGCCGCGCTGGGCGGTGTCCATGGCCTCTGCCACGCCGAGACCGTGGGACCACAGATGGCGGCGGAAGGCGAGGGTCGCGTCCCAGTCGACGGCGGCCGGGGAGTCCGGGGACACGTCCGCGTACGGGTCGGCGACGACGTGGGCCGCCGAGTAGACCGTGCGGGAGGTGAAGGGGGTACCGGGGGTGAGGGCGAGCGGGGTGGCGCGTGGCTCGTACGTCGTCAACGCGCCTGTGGCGTCCGGGAGTTGGATGGTCACAGCGAGATCTCCGGAACGTCGAGACGGACGCCCTCCGCCGAGGACTTCAGGCCCAGTTCGGCGAGCTGGACACCGCGGGCGCCGGCCAGCAGGTCCCACTGGTAGGGCGCGTCGGCGTAGACGTGCTTGAGGAACAGCTCCCACTGGGCCTTGAAGCCGTTGTCGAACTCGGCGTTGTCCGGGATCTCCTGCCACTGGTCGCGGAAGGAGTAGGTCGCCGGGATGTCCGGGTTCCAGACCGGCTTCGGAGTCGAACTGCGGTGCTGGACGCGGCAGTTGCGCAGACCGGCGACGGCCGAGCCCTCCGTGCCGTCGACCTGGAACTCCACCAGCTCGTCGCGGTTGACGCGCACGGTCCAGGAGGAGTTGATCTGGGCGATGGCGCCGCCCTCCAGCTCGAAGATGCCGTAGGCGGCGTCGTCGGCCGTGGCGTCGTACGGCTTGTCGTTCTCGTCCCAGCGCTGCGGGATGTGCGTGGCGGTGAGCGCCTGGACGGACTTCACCCGGCCGAACAGCTCGTGCAGCACGTACTCCCAGTGCGGGAACATGTCGACAACGATGCCACCGCCGTCCTCGGAGCGGTAGTTCCAGCTCGGGCGCTGGGCGGACTGCCAGTCGCCCTCGAAGACCCAGTAGCCGAACTCGCCCCGGACGGAGAGGATGCGGCCGAAGAAGCCGCCGTCGATGAGCCGCTTGAGCTTCAGCAGGCCCGGGAGGAACAGCTTGTCCTGGACGACGCCGTGGCGCACACCGGCGGCGTTCGCGAGGCGGGCCAGCTCCAGCGCGCCTTCGAGGCCGGTGGCGGTGGGCTTCTCCGTGTAGATGTGCTTGCCCGCCGCGATGGCCTTCCGGATCGACTCCTCGCGCGCGGAGGTGACCTGCGCGTCGAAGTAGATGTCGACGGTCGGGTCGGCGAGGACCTCGTCGACGTCGGTGGAGATGTTCTCGGGGTCCAGGCCGTGCTGCTCGGCGAGCGCCTTCAGCGCGTGTTCACGGCGGCCGACCAGGATCGGTTCCGGCCACAGCACGGTGCCGTCACCGAGGTCGAGACCGCCCTGTTCGCGCAGGGCGAGGATCGAGCGGACGAGGTGCTGGCGATAGCCCATGCGCCCGGTCACGCCGTTCATGGCGATACGCACCGTCTTGCGTGTCACGTCTTTCCCTTCGTAGGTGCCACAGGGGCGGGGTACGCGGTGTACGCGCCGCGTACGCCCGGTGGAAGAGCAGCCCCTGGCGGCCCTACTGGCAAGCGTTGCAGCAAGCGCTTTCTATCTAGGGAGAAGCTAGCCTCTGTGCAGCGGTCTGGACAAGAGCACAGAGACGCCGAATTGTTCGAGGGGGCGAACAGCGGGGGCCGGAGGTCATAGGGTCTGCATCGGTATGGACCTGAAGACGCAAAATACGACAACTTACAGCGACGCGACAGGCGACACGTTGCGCGACCGGAGGACGACGACATGACGGTGACCCTGGCGGACGTGGCGGCCCGCGCCCAGGTCTCGCCCGCGACGGTGTCGCGCGTACTGAACGGGAACTATCCCGTGGCCGCATCCACCCGTGAACGGGTGCTGCGCGCCGTGGACGAACTGGACTACGTGCTGAACGGCCCCGCGAGCGCGCTCGCCGCGGCCACGTCCGACCTGGTCGGGATTCTGGTCAACGACATCGCCGACCCCTTCTTCGGGATCATGGCGAGCGCCATCCAGTCGGAGGTCTCGGGCCCGGGCGGGCGCGCGGGCGGCGAGCGGCTGGCGGTCGTGTGCAACACGGGCGGCTCCCCGGAGCGCGAGCTGACGTACCTCACCCTGTTGCAGCGGCAGCGCGCGGCGGCGGTCGTACTGACCGGCGGCGCGGTGGAGAACCCGCCGCACCTCGCGGCCGTCTCGGCGAAACTGCGGCGGCTCGCGGAGGCCGGGACGAGGGTGGTGCTGTGCGGGCGCCCGCCGGCACCGGACACGTCGGCGATCGCGCTGACCTTCGACAACCGCGGGGGCGGGCAGGAACTGACCGAGCACCTGATCGGGCTCGGACACCGGCGGCTCGGGTACATCGCGGGCCCGGAGGAACGGACGACGACCCGGCACCGGCTGGAGGGACACCGGGCGGCACTGGCGGTCCACGGGATCGACGAGGACCCCCGGTGGACCGTCTACGGACGGTACGACCGCAGGTCGGGCTACGAGGCCACGCTGGAGCTGCTGCGCCGGGACCCGTCCCTGACGGCCGTCGTCGCCGCGAACGACTCCGTCGCGATCGGCGCGTGCGCGGCACTCCGGGAGTCGGGACGACGGATCCCGGACGACGTGTCGGTCGCCGGGTTCGACGACCTGCCGTTCAGCGTGGACGCGGTGCCTTCGCTGACGACGGTGCGGTTGCCGCTGTCGGAGGCGGGAGCCCGGGCCGGGCGGATCGCCATGGGGCGCGAGGAACCGCCGCCCGGGGGGATCGCCACGGTTCGGGGGGAGCTGATGGTCCGGGGGTCTTCGGGGGTGCCGCGGAAGTAGCCGGTGACGCGGAAGTAGGGGGTGGCGCGGTGAGCGAGGGGCGGTTTTCCGCCCCTCGGTCGCGTGAGGCCTGGCTGGTCGGGTTTCTTCCCCGTCCGCAGCCCTTGTCGGCGCCGACGATGGCGGGTGTTGGGCGAGGCCGGGCGGGGCACCCGCCGGGCGGTGGCCGGACGGGGCACCCGGGTCCGGTCCATGACAGCCTCGAACCGGGTGCGGTCGGCCCGCCGACCTGGCGATAGGACAAGGGAGAGCCCTTCGCCCTTGAAC
Organism: Streptomyces sp. NBC_01451; assembly: GCF_036227485.1. Classification (NCBI taxonomy): domain Bacteria; kingdom Bacillati; phylum Actinomycetota; class Actinomycetes; order Kitasatosporales; family Streptomycetaceae; genus Streptomyces; species Streptomyces sp. NBC_01451. The sequence continues at coordinate 6,276,265 of NZ_CP109479.1, read as the reverse complement.
CGCAGGACCGCAGGACCGCAGGACCGCAGGACCGCAGGACCGCAGGACCGCAGGACCGCAGGACCGCAGGCTGCCCAAAGCATGCCCGCAGCCGCGCGATGTCCATAGCCCCGGGCCCGGTGGTGCTCGCAGGAGCGTGCACCACCGACAGATGCGTCACGGGTGCGTGTCTTACGCGTTCGGGTCCCAGTCTGCGAGCTGCTCCATCGGCTCGGTGTCGCCGGTGGTCTCCAGGCCGTCGAGCGGGGTGCGCGCGTAGAAGTAGAGGATCAGTTCGCTCGCCGCGCCTCGTATCGCCATGTCGCCCGGCTCCGCGTCGGCGGCGAGGTCGTCGCAGCGGACGCCGCCGGCGTCGAGGGTCAGGCGCCAGGAGCGGCCCTCCGTCGCGTGCAGGTCGATGGTTGCCGGCTTGAACGGCCAGGGGACGGTCGTCGCCGAGACGGTCGTCAGGAACTCGTCGACGCCCTCGACCGCGACGTCCGTCGGCAGCGGCTGTGCGGCGCCCTGGGTGAGCTGGACGTCGTAGGTGTGGACGGCGAGCTCCTGGATCTGGTGCCGGGCCACGGCTCCGCTGGTCTGCGGGGCCTGCGAGCGGCCCCACCAGGTCCAGCAGCCCCGGTCCGGGCCGGCCTCCCGCATCGCGTCGAGCATGAGCTCGGTCGACTCGGCGAGCCAGGCGTCCAGGGCTTCGTGGTCGCGGGGCGCGGTCGGGGCGCCCTTCGGGTCCGTCCTCGCCGGGGGCTCAGCGCCCGGGCCCGCAGCGACGATGGCGGCCTGACGGCGGCGGCCGTCGCCGAGGTGCTGCGCCAGTTCGCGCAGCGTCCAGTCCGGGCAGCTCGGGACCTGGACGTCAAGGTCGGGGGCGGACGCGATCGCGGCGCGGAACGCGGCCGAGCGGTCTTCGATCAGCCGCAGGACCTCGGGGAACTCCAAGATGTTTTGCACGGCGGTTGTGTACCACGGCGCTCCACCCGCCGGACAGCGAATTTGTCGGACGAACGCGTCGACGGCCGGGCGGAGCGCCGGTGCCGGTGGCGGTGGCGGTGGCGGTGGCGAAGCCGTCCTGAGAATCCGCGCCCTGCTCGCCGACGGCGATCTCGATCAGGCTTGGACCGCCACTGGACCTACCCGCTGGGCCAAGAGCACCGGCGCGCAGCCGTGCGGCCCGCTGCGCGACGGATGCCGGGCTGTCGCTCTCGCCGGCCGAGGCCGAACACCTGCGTAACCGCACACCTGAATACCCGCACACCTCCACGGCGCCCTGTGTCGCGTCCTCGACGGCCACCCGGCGCCCGTGAACCCGCCGGACCGCCGCAGGCGCGTGCAGGTGTCGCCCAGCCATGGGCCCCTCCGGGCCACGCGTAACCCACAGCGGGTGCCAGGGCGCCCCCTGTGACACCCGCTCTGTGGCAACCGTCCGGTGACACCTGCCCTGGTTTCCCGTCCAGGGCGGGTTCGGTGCCCTTGGCCGGTTCTCCCCGACAGCCGGTCGGGGCGCCGCACGACGCAGCGGCCGAGGGCGGAGCAGGGAACGGTGGAGGCACGAGCTACCTGCTCCTGACCTGCGTACCACCTCGAACCCGAGGACAATGGGCCCCGTCGGTCGGACATCGCCCACACACCGAAAGGTGGCGATCATCATGACTGAGCACCCGCACGCGGCCCTCATTCGCAAGGGCTTCGACGCCTTCTCGCGCGGTGACATGGACACCCTGCGCGGAATGATGGCGGCGGACGCCACGCACCACGTGCCCGGTAGCCATCCCCTGTCCGGGGACTTCAAGGGCCAGGACGCGATCATCGACATGTACCGTCGGCTCGGCGAGGAGACGGCCGGGACCATGCGCGTCGCCCTGACGAACGTCCTTGTCGACGGCCGGGGGCACGTGGTCGCCGTGCACCGCTTCACCGCCGAGCGCCAGGGCCGACGGATCGACGAGCCCGGCGCCATCGTCTTCCGGATCGTCGGGGACAAGATCACCGACCTCGACGAGTGCGTCGAGGACATCGATCGCAGCAACGAGTTCTGGGCCTGAGTCACGGCTTTTGGACCGTCCGGACCATCGGGACCGTCTGAACCCGCCGGACCGTCCGGACCCTCCGGCGGGGTGCCCCGGCGTCGCTTCGGGCACCTCGCCCTTCACGCCGTCGTCCCCATGCCGGCCGGTCGGCACCACGGCGAAGTGGCGGCAGCCCGCCGAGCCGGGTTGCTGACGCTGCCTCAGACAGCTCCGTCACACCGGGTCCGCGGGATCCCGGATCGCGGTTCTCGCGAACCCGGCCACCCTACCAAGTCGCGGAGTTATGGACCGTCAACTCCCGGACTGGAGCACGTAGTTACCGTACGGTTCGGTAATTCCCGGTAGTGACTCCTCGGTAGTGTTTCGTTCATTGAGTCCGTTCACGCCCGATCTTGACGACCGTGCCGCATGGCTGCATGATCAGCGCTGAACCAGAGCCGCATAACCCCGAAGAAGTCTCCCCACAGGACTTGACCAGTCCCACACGACTTCTTCACATCAAAAAACGGGGCGCGAGGTCCTCGGACGGGGGCACTAAAAGAGTGCTGCCCTCCCTCGATGCTGCGCTTCTTCCACTTTCGCCCTTCCGTGCGTTTACGGATTCACCTCCAGAGACCCCCCACCTTCTTTCGGAGTCGTACATCACCCGCTCTTCACCCCTGCCTCATCAGCGTTGCCCCCTTCCCTTTTCGTGACCTCTTTCCTCACCTTCCTGCTATTTCTCAACAGGTGCGAAAGGGGCGCTTCCGCCTGCCCGAAAAAAGAATTCAATCAGCATTTAAATAAGTCGCCTCCGAACGGTTCCGGAAGTATTGACTTCACATCCGGAGGGCTCCATATTGATGGCCACCACCCCCCAACCTTCGAATTCGGATCTCACTGGAGGTCCGTTTTCGTGGACAGTCAGGAGACAAAGTGGCGATCACACTCCCGTTCAACCGCAAGGCGGTCCTGGCCGCCCTCGTGATCACAGCCGCAGCCGCCACCACGGTCACGGTGCCCGGAACGGCGGAAGCCCAGTCGGGCTCCCGTATCTGCGGGAATTACTGGGCAGCCCGGGCCAACGGAGAGACGGTCGGGATCATGGCCAAGGTCCTGGAGGTGCCCAAGGTCGACTTGGGCATCTGCCTCCGCGTCATCGACAAGACGAACAGCATCAACGGCCGGAGCCTGCCGGGCTACAACGGCCCCGTGACGTGGAACCCGCGTCAGGCCATACGGTCCTGGACCTGCGAGGAATTCGGCGATCTGTTCAGCGACAAGTACGGGAACGACCCCTGCCTCGACATGAACCGGGTGGACCTCATCGGCCAGGTGGCGAACCGTACGCCCCGCGAGATGTCGCAGGTGTACTGAGCATGCGCAAGAACACATGGTGGAATCGCGTCCTGTTGTGCGGAGTTCTCGCCGTCGCGACGCTGGCCACGACGGAGGGCACGGCGAGCGCCGCGACCCAGTGCTTCAGCCAGAGCTATTCCGACGGCGCGAATATCGTCCCCGGCACCGGCGGCGGAAACGTCACCCGCGCGATCACCCGGCAGCGGGCCGGCAACACCTGGGACGACTGGGTGTGGCGCGGCACCGAGTTCCAGTGCCCGCGCGGCCGGACCTGCGAATACGCGTGGGAGAAGTCGAAGACGACGACCACCGGCTGGGCCATCGGCGGCGGAACCGATCTCGGTAACGCCAGTTCGCCCTCCAAGAAGTGGTACAACACCGTGGTTTCCTTCGTCGGCGGCTACCAGAAAACCACGCAGTTGACCACTGCGTTCACCTGGACCGTGCATCTCAACGGCGGCGACGTGGCACAACCCGTTCAGGTGGCGGTCCGCCGCTGGACCCAGGGCGACTTCGCCGGCGGCTGGGTCAGGACGAACCGCGGCTGCCAGGGCGGCACCACCTACGAGTGGAACGGAAACGTCAGGTTCGGCGACTGGACCCGCAACGTCTTCGAGAAGGAAAAGGTCGGCTACGCCGTCAACGGCCGAATGTGAGCCGCCGTACCGGTGCATCAGCCAGTCGACTGTATCGACGTATCAACGCCTCGGTGAATCTTGAAATCGACGAATCAGTGAACCGGTGATTCGGTGATTCGGTGATTCGGTGATTCTCTCGAAGCGTTCATAAGTCATTCAGCGAATTCCCTTTCCAGGAAAGGAAACAAGCATGCCCAGTAGAACCTGGTTCAATCGCGTTCTGATGTGCGGGGCTCTCGCCGTCGCGACGCTGGCCACGACAGAGGGCACGGCGAGCGCCGCGACCCAGTGCTTCAGCCAGAGCTATTCCGACGGGGCCAATATCGTCCCCGGCACCGGCGGCGGAAACGTCACCCGCTCGATCACCCGGCAGCGGGCCGGCAACACCTGGGACGACTGGGTGTGGCGCGGCACCGAGTTCCAGTGCCCGCGCGGCCGGACCTGCGACTACGCCTGGACGAAGTCGAAGAACACGACCACCGGCTGGGCCATCGGCGGCGGAGTCGACCTCGGTAACGCCACCTCGCCCTCCAAGAAGTGGTACAACACCGTGGTCTCCCTCGTCGGCGGCTACCAGAAGACCACCGAGATCAGCACCAACTTCACCTGGACCGTGCATCTCCAGGGCGGCGACGTGGCACAGCCTGTTCAGGTGGCGGTCCGCCGCTGGACCCAGGGCGACTTCGCCGGCGGCTGGGTCAAGACGAACCGCGGCTGCCAGGGCGGCACCACCTACGAGTGGAACGGAAACGTCAGGTTCGGCGACTGGACCCGCAACGTCTTCGAGAAGGAAAAGGTCGGTTACGCCGTCAACGGCCGTATGTGAACCGGCAGTTCGCTCTCCCCTCCCCCCTCTCTCCCCATCCCCCGGGGCTCTCTGCCCTCCCCTGTCCTCTCTTCCCCTTCGCTCTCCACTCCTGGAGGAGTACGCATGAAGCTCAAGTTCATGAAGCGGCGCACGGCGACGATGGCGGCCGCCGCCTTCGCGGCCGGAGCACTGTTCGCGGTCGCGGTCCCCGGCACCGCCGAGGCCCAGTCGGGCTCCCGTATCTGCGGGAACTACTGGAAGGGCTACTACAACAACGGCCAGCAGGAGGTCACCTGGTCCCGGGTCATCGAGGTCCCCAAGAGTGACGGCGTCTCCTGCGACGTCGCCATCAACAGGACCGACAGGGTCGGGAACCCTCCACAGGAGACCGTGAATCTCGGTGTGAAGTGGGGTTCCCGGCAGCGGCTGCAAAACGTGACCTGCGAGTACTTCTCCCAGGAGATCCTCGACTCCAAGCACGGTGACGACGTCTGCAACAGCATGCTGCGCGCCGACAACGTGTTCCAGGTCAAGAACCGCACCATCAGCCAGTTCTACGTCAAGGCCTGACCCTGCGGCCCGGTTGCCCGACTCCCGCCCCACCGGGAGTCGGGCAACCGCCGGTTCACGGCCGGGAGGCTCTTCCCCGGCCTCGCCTCACAGATGCGGCCGACGCCCCCTCTCCTGCCTCGGGAACGACTGCGCCGCCCCCGGCAGCGTCGGCTTCGGGAGCGTCGCCACCTCCTCCTTCGCCCGGGCCAGCCGCTCCGCCGTGTCGTGCGGCAGCCCGGGCGGGCGGGGACGGGCCTCGCGGAAGCGGAACGCGGAGGTGAGGTCACCGAAGGTCTCGCGGCGCCAGTCGGTGATGTTGGGTTCCGCCACTCCCGTGAAGCGCTCCAGGAACTGCAACGCCGACGTGTGGTCGAAGGCTTCCGAGGACACCCAACCACCCACCGTCCAGGGCGAGATGACGATCGCGGGGACCCGGAAGCCGCCGCCGATCGGGAGACCGCCGATGAACTCGTCCGCCGTGCCCTCGGGCGGGGTCGGCGGGGGTACATGGTCGAACAGGCCGTCGTTCTCGTCGTAGTTGAGGATGAAGGCGGTCTTCCTCCATACCTTCGGGTTCGACGCCATCGCCTCGATCTTCGACGACACGAAGTCCGCGCCCGCCGCCGGCAGGTAGTCCGGGTGCTCCGACTGAAAGCTCGTCGGCATGATCCAACTCACCCTCGGCAGGCGGTCGTTGCGGGCGTCGTCCTCGAAGGTGCCCTCCGGCTGCGGGCGCACGCCCCGCTCGTACAGTTCCGAACCGGGTGCCGCCTGCCTGAACGACGCGAACTGCTCCAGCATGTTGCAGCCGTAGTCGTCGTCCTGCTGGTACACCTTCCAGCTGACGCCGGCCGCCTGGAGGCGCTCGGCGTACGTCGTCCAGCGGTACGGAGCCGGGGCCACGTTGCTGGTGATCGGGCCGCCCCGGGTGCCGCCGGGGTCGATGGTCCCCGTCATCCACATCAGGCGGTTGGGCCAGGTCGGGCCGAACACCGAGCAGCAGTAGTTGTCGCAGACGGTGAACGTCTCGGCGAGCGCGAACTGGAACGGGATGTCCTCGCGCGTGTAATAGCCCATCACGTAGGGGCCGTTGACGCCGTCCGCCTTGCGGTGGGCGGGCAGCCACTGGTCCATCCTCCCGTCGTTCCACGCCTCGTGCTGCACCGACCAGGCGTGACTGGTGGACGGGATCGCCTGGGCGCTCGACGTGCGGGTGTCGAGGTGGAAGGGGAGCAGGTACCCCTTCGGGTTCACGGCGTCCGGCTGGTAGAAGACGGAGCGGCCGTCCGGCAGCTTCGGCGCGTGCGGGTCGGCGAAGCCCCGTACGCCGGACAGGGTGCCGAAGTAGTGGTCGAAGGACCGGTTCTCCTGCATGAGCATCACCACGTGCTCGATGTCGTCGAGCGAGCCGTGGCGCGGCGGTCCGGCCGCGACGGCCTTCTGCACGCTCGGCGGGAGGAGGGAGAGCGCCGCGGCGGCGCCCAGCGTGCCCGCGGCGGAGCCAAGGAGTCTACGACGGGTCAACTCGGCCATGATTGCCCCTTCTTGAGCCTGTTGGACCTCCACTCTTCGCTCCGTCCGGCGAGAGACGTCAGGGGCGTCGGATGAACAGGTGAGCAACGGGTGGCATGGGGTTGGCCAAGCCGTGGGACACCGGAGCGGCGCATTGCCGCCCGGTTGCCGGGTCTTGAGGAACACCTCGCCCGGCCTCTACCCTCAAGACAGCAACATCTCTGACTGAGTCAACTGTCCGCAGTAGCAGTCACCCCACGAGGTGGTCCATGTCCGTCCAGGACATCCGTTCCTTCAACCGCTTCTACACGAACGTCATCGGCGCTCTCGACTACGGCAGCCGTCTCTACGCCCCCTACACCCTCACCGAGGCCCGCGTCCTCTACGAACTCGCGCACTCCACCCGTACCGACGCCGCCGATCTCCGAGCCGAACTCACCCTGGACGCCGGGTACTTGAGCCGTATCCTCAACAAGTTCGAGCAGGACGAGCTGATCGAGCGGGCGCCCTCCGAGCGTGATCCCCGGCGGCGGCACGTCACGCTCACCGGGCGCGGACGCGAGACCGCCCACCTGTTGAACGAGCGGTCGGCGCAGGCCATCGCCTCACTGCTCGCCACCGTGCCGGCCGCCGACCGGCCCCGGCTCTCGGAGGCGCTGCACACGGTCCGCTCGCTTCTCTCCGACGGCCGGCCCCCGCGCCGTGAGGACGTCGTGCTGCGTGAGCCCGACCCCGGCGACCTGGGCTGGATCGTGCAGCGCAACGCGGCGCTGTACTCGGCCGAGTACGGCTTCAACACCGACTACGAGGGCCTGGTCGCCCGGATCGTCGCCGACTTCGCCGAGGACCACGACCCGCATCTGGAGCGGGTGTGGATCGCCGAGCTGGACGGGCGGCCCGTCGGATGCGTGATGTGCGTACGGGACGAGGCGCCCGGGACGGCCCGGCTGCGGCTGCTGCTCGTCGAGCCGGAGGCGCGCGGCCTCGGTATCGGGGACCGGCTCGTCACGGCCGTCGTCGGCTTCGCGCGCGAGGTCGGCTACCGCGACCTCGTCCTGTGGACCCAGGACATGCTCACCGCCGCCTGCCGCATCTACCGGCGCCACGGTTTCGTCCTCGCCACCGAGAAGCCCCACCGCTCCTTCGGCAGGGACCTGGTCGGCCAGGACTGGCGACTGGATCTCCACACGGCGGCGGAAACGATGGATGCGCTGGAAACGACTGAAAGATGGAGTGACGGATAGGGTCCCTCGTATGAAACTGGCGTTCTCCACCCTCGGCGTGCCCGGTCTCCCCATCCACGATGTCCTGCGGCTCGCGACCACCCACGGCTATCACGGCGTCGAACTGCGCACGCATCCCGAAGAACCCGTCCACCTCGGTCTCGGCATGGCCGAACGGGCCGATGTGGCCGCCGAGTTCAAGGCGTCCGGCGTCGAGATCCTCGGCCTCGCCGGGTATGTGCGCGTCGCGGCCCCCGGCGACGACGAGCCCGTGCTCACGGAGCTCCGCGCGCTCCTCGAACTCGCCCGCGACCTGGGCGCCCCCTTCGTCAGGGTTTTCCCGGGAGGATCCCCCGGCGACGGCACCGACCAGAGCCCGGAGGAAGCGGACGCGACGGGGGCCCGGAGACTCGGCAGGGCCGCCGAGTACGCGGCCGACTACGGCGTACGCATCCTCCTGGAGACGCACGACTCGCATCGCACGGGCGCCGACGCGATCCGCATCCTGGGCCCGGTCGGACACCGTCAGGCGGGCGCGCTGTGGGACGTCATGCACACCTGGCTCGGCGGCGAGCAGCCGACGGACAGCTTCGCGGCCCTCTCCCCGCACCTCGGATACGTGCAGGTCAAGGACATCGCCTCGATCGAGGACACCACCCCGGTGGCGCTGGGCGCCGGGGTCCTGCCGCTCGGCGAGTGCGTCGAGATCCTCTCCCGGCACAGCTGGGACGGCTGGCTGTGCTGGGAGTACGAGAAGCGGTGGTACGAGGCCGCCGCCCCCCTGGAGGGCCTGCTGGGCGCGGGCCGCGAGCACCTCGCCCGGCTGCTCAACGAGTCGGCCTAGGCACTATCCGAGTACGTCCCTCAACTCACCGAACGCCTCGTGGAACCCGGGGAACGTCTTCCGTACGCACCCCGGGTCGTCGAAGGTGATCCCGGGGGTGCGCAGGCCGGTCACCGCGAAGGACATGACGATGCGGTGGTCGCCGTACGACTTGATGTCCGTGTCCTGGGCGAGGGGCACGCCGGGCGGACCGGGGTGGATCTCGATCCAGTCGGGTCCCGTCTCCACCCGTACCCCCAGCCGCCGGAGGTTCTCCGCGCAGGCCTCCAGCCGGTCGCACTCCTTCACGCGCGTGTTGGCCACGTCCTCGATGCGTACGGGGCCGGAGGCGAAGGGGGCGAGGGCCGCCAGGGTGGGCATGGTGTCGGAGATGTCCCGCATGTTGACCGTCAGGCCCCGCAGCTCGCCGGTGCCGGTGACCGTCGTGCCGTCCGCGTCCATCTCCACCCGCGCGCCCATCCGGCGCAGTACGTCGACGAAGCCGAGGTCGCCCTGGAGCGCGCCGGTGCCGAGCCCGGGGACCGTCACCTCGCCGCCGGTGAGGGCCGCCGCCGCGAAGAAGTAGCTGGCGGTCGAGGCGTCGGGCTCGATGGCGTAGGTGGTGGCGCGGTAGCCGCCCGGCGGGACCACGAAGACGTCGCCCTCCTTGCTCACCTCCGCGCCGAACGCCCGCATCATCGCGATGGTGATCTCCACGTAGGGCGCCGAGACGAGGTCGGTGACGTGGATGCGCAAGCCGTCGCGGGTGAGGGGGCCCAGAAGGAGCAGTGCGGTGAGGTACTGGGAGGACTGCCCGGCGTCGAGGGTGACGTCACCGCCCGCCACGCCGGCCGCCGCGATGGTCAGCGGGTGGTGTCCCTCCGCCTCCTCGTGCCGCAGGTCCACGCCCAGGTCGCGCAGGGCACGGGTGAGCGGGGCGAGGGGACGGCGGCGCATCTGGGGGGAGGCGTCGAAGCGGTAGGTGCCGTGGCCTGCGGCGACGAGGGCCGGGAGGAAGCGGGAGGTCGTGGCTCCGTCGCGGCAGTAGACGTCGGCCTCGGTGACCGCCGGGCCCTGCGGGCGGCCGTCGATCTGCCAGGCGCCGGGGGTTCGTCCGACCCGGTAGCCGAGAGCGACCAGGCCCTCGGCGAAGCCCTCCGAGTCGTCCGAGCGCAGGGGGCGTACGAGGGTGGTGACCCCGTCGGCTGCCGCGGCGAGGAAGAGGGCGCGCGCGGTGATGGACTTGGAACCGGGAATCTCTACGACGGCCATGACCCTATGCTGGCCCGCCCCGCGCCCCACGCGCCGGAACGTCCGCGAAATGGACCATGAACGGTGAGGGGTTCCGCTGGAAATGGGGCGGGATTCCGGCTGTCGGTTCACCGCGGCGCCGTCGTGGCTTGTCGCACCACCATGGGGCTTCGCCCCATCGTTCACTCCCGTACCGACTTCCCGGAATCGGCCACGATCCGGGAACCCACCTCCACCCCGGCCCGTCCAACCGTCACGACTGCCGGATGAGTCACCGCTGTGCGGTGTCGGCCTCGCTGCTGGCTGCGATCGCTGACGCACCCTCTCCAAACCGCCTGCGGCCGGCAGCGAGCCGTCACCGGTGCGCCCCCCTCCGATGCGCCGGTGACGGCCCCCTTTCCGGGGGCATTCAGCCATCTCGCGTTAGCGTGCGCACTCTTGACTGGAAGAAACTTCCCGGTTATTCGTGACTTCTCGGAAGTTTCCTTCACGAGGGAAGGAGCGCCTTCGTGCGCGACCAAGCTGAGCAGAACGCCGAGCAGAACGGGGCCGGTACCCGCCCTTCCAGACGCGCTCTCCTCGCCGCGACCGCCGGCACCGGTGCCGCGCTCGCCCTCGGCGGCGAAGCGCATCCGTCCGACCGCGGCGACAGTGACGCTCGCCTTGGCCGGATCATCGCCCGCATGACCCTGGAGGAGAAGGTCGGCCAGCTGTTCGTCATGCGGGTGTACGGGCACTCCGCCACCGCGCCCGACCAGGCCGACATCGACGCCAACCTCGCGGAGATCGGCGTACGGACGGCGGCCGAACTCGTCGCCAGGTACCGGGTCGGCGGGATCATCTACTTCTCCTGGGCGCACAACACCCGTGATCCGCATCAGATCGCCGACCTGAGCAACGGCATCCAGCGGGCCTCGCTCGCCCTTCCCCGCGGGCTGCCGGTGCTCATCTCCACCGACCAGGAGCACGGCATCGTCGCCCGCGTCGGCCGACCCGCCACCCTCCTGCCCGGGGCCATGGCACTCGGCGCGAACGGCTCACGCACCGACGCGCTGACCGCCGGCCGTATCGGCGGCGCGGAACTGCGCGCCCTCGGCATCCGCCAGGACTACGCACCCGTGGCCGACGTGAACGTCAACCCCGCCAATCCCGTCATCGGCGTACGGTCGTTCGGCGCCGACCCGAAGGCCGTCGCCGGGCTGGTCGCCGCGCAGGTCAGGGGCTACCAGCGGGCCTCCGTCGCCGCGACCGCCAAGCACTTCCCGGGGCACGGGGACACCGCCGTCGACAGCCACTACGGCTTCCCCGTCATCGAGCACACGCGCGAGCAGTGGAGCACCGTCGACGCGCCGCCGTTCCGTGCCGCGATCCGCGTCGGCATCGACTCGATCATGACGGCGCACATCATGGTCCCGGCCCTCGACGACTCCGGCGACCCCGCCACCCTCTCCCACCCGATCCTCACCGGCATCCTGCGGGAGCAGCTCGGCTACGACGGGGTCGTGGTCACCGACTCGCTGGGCATGCAGGGCGTACGGGAGAAGTACGGGGACGACCGCGTTCCGGTGCTCGCGCTGAAGGCCGGGGTCGACCAGCTGCTCAACCCGCCGTCGATCGACATCGCCTGGAACGCCGTCCTGACGGCCGTACGGCAGGGCGAGCTGACCGAGGCGCGGCTCGACACCTCCCTGCTGCGCATCCTCCGGCTCAAGAACCGGCTCGGACTGCTGGACCGCCCGTACGTCACCCATGCCGGGGTCGACCGGGCCGTCGGTGTGCGCGGCCATCTCCTGGCCGCCGACCGGATCGCCGAGCGGACCACCACCCTTCTCGTCAACGAGGGGAAGGTGCTGCCCCTTTCCCGGGTGACCCACAAGAGGGTGCTCGTCGTCGGGGCCGATCCCGCCTCGCCGTCCGGTACCACCGGGCCGCCTACCACCGTGCTGGCGAACGCCCTCACCGAGCTGGGCTTCACCGCCACCGCCCTGTCGACCGGCACCGCCCCCTCCGCCGCCGTCATCGCGCGGGCCGTCGCCGCCGCCGGGGAGGCGGACGCGGTGGTCGTCGGGACGTACAACCTGAGCGGCGCGAGCAGTCAGCGGACCCTCGTCACCCAACTCCTCGCCACCGGGCGGCCCGTGGTGTGCGTCGCCGTCCGCAATCCCTACGATGTGGCCCAACTGCCCGCCGTACAGGCATACTTGGCCACCTACTCCTGGACCGACGTCGAACTCCGGGCCGCCGCACGGGTGATCGCGGGGCAGGTCCGGCCGCGCGGAAGACTGCCGGTGCCGGTGCTGCGGGCGGACGATCCGACGCTCGTCCTCTACCCCATCGGCCACGGACTGTCGTACTGAGCGCGCCGCGGGACACGGTTGCTCCACCCGACTTCACCAGGACCGCTCGGCGACGGGAGGCAAGCAGGCGTACGTGCCGTACGCCGCACAACCGGCGCACCACCCCCAATAGGCGCAAATCCGCTGAACTTCCGGCGTGGCCCTGGCGTAGCGGGCGACGCTGGGCGCGGGTACTCGGGGGGATGCGATGCGCGAAGTGCGTTCTGTGGGGTCCATGGGGCCCGTGGGAGTGGTGTGCGGGCGGGTGATCGCCTGCGCACTGCTGATCCTGGTCGCGGTGTTCACGGCGACCGGATGCCAGCTGTCGTCGGGCGGTTCGGCGGGCGACTCGTCGGAGGGAGCGACCTCGGGGGCCGCCGAGGGCACGGCGGTCGGCCAGCGGCCCACACCGCCCCGGCCCACCGGTTACGGCACCGTCTTCCTCTCCATCGACGAGTGCAGTTCCTTCGGCATCACCAGTTTCACCGAGGTGCCCTGCACCAGTGAGCGGGCGGCGGCCCGGGTCGTGGCCCGGTACGACGGCAGGGTGACCGACGGTCCCTCGTGCCCGGCGACCACCGACTTCGTGCTCCACATCAGCGAACAGCGGCCCTCCGCCGACGAGGACGGCGACGGAGCGGTCCCGCAGGGCTACGCGTGTATGCGCAACCTCCAGGCCCCGCACCCCGGCGACCCGGGCGGCGGCGGAGGCCCGCGCACGATCGTCGGCGACTGCGTGTACAGCGCCGGGCGCGGGGAGGTGCGCGAGACGGCGTGCGACGGGAAAGGCAAGAAGAAGCCGGAGTACCGGGTGACCGAGGCCGTCACCAAACGCCTCAACTGCCCCACTTCCACCGCCCTTTACGTGCAGCTGGGCGGAGAGAGGCCGGTGGGCTGCGCAAAACCGGTATGACGGATTCCATTTTGTCGGCCGAATAACGAGTCGCTCCCATTCACCGGAACAACTCTTGTGATGAATTCGTGAATCGGTAGGCTCCCCCCTGTCATGGCGCGGACCCCTCTTTTTCGGACAGTCCGCCAGCACTCACAGGCCGGGAACCTCTGTGGCACTCCACGCACGCACGGCGCAACAGCAGCAGGATCGGGCTCCGCAGGCTGCCAGGGCTGCGAAGGAAGTGAAGGCTCCGAAGCGCCAGTTGTCGCTCAGGACGATCCTCCTCGTCCTGGCCCTGGTGCCCTGTCTGGCCCTGGTGGCCCTGGGCGCGATCAACTCGACCCACCTCTACGGCGACTGGCAGGCCGTCCACGACCGCAACGAGGAGGGGAAACGCTTCGGCACCCCGCTCGTCACCGTCTTCTTCAACCTCCAGGCGGAGCGGCGGCTCAGCGCGGCGGCGCTCGCCGACCCCAAGGGCGACCGGTCCGCGCTGACACGTCAGCGCGAACTCACCGACAAGTCCGTACGCAGCCTCGACGCGCTCGGCGCCTCGCCCAGCTCTCTCGGCGACGCCTTCCGAAAGGTCACCCTCGGGCTGAAGGGACTGCCCGGCCACCGCGACGCCGTGGACAAGCGGTCCGCCGACCAGCAGCAGACGTTCGACGCCTACACCGGCGTGATCGCATCGAGCATGCAACTGTTCGAGGACTTCAGCAACGTCGGCTTCGGCGGGACGTCCGTCCTCACCCGGCCGGCCCTCGACGCGCAGTGGGGCCAGGAGATGATCTCGCGCGAGGACGCGATCATCACCGCAGGCGTGGCCGGCGGCCGACTCACCAGTGAACAGCGCTTCCGGATCGCCGAGTTGATCGGCAGCCAGGAACACATCTACAGCGACAAGGTCGTTCCGCAACTGCCCGACAACCGCACCAAGGCCTACCAGGCCGTGCTGTCCGGCGCCGACTGGAAACGGAAGACCTCGGTCGAGCAGAGCCTCCTGAACAGCGCGGACGCCGACGCCGACGGCAGGACCGCCGTCTCCGCCGCGCTCGGCAAGAAGTGGCAGCAGAGCGTCGCGGGGATCACCCCCCAGCTGCTGGGGGCCAGCAACGCCTACTCGGGTGATCTCGTCGCCTCCACCGAGGACGAACTCGACGGACTGATGACCAACATGATGGTCAACAGCGCCGTGAGCGCCGCGGCCGTGCTGCTGATGCTGTTCCTCTCCCTGCGCCTGACCGGAACGCTGCGCCGCCGGATCTTCGGTCTGCGCGCCGAGGCCCTCGAACTCCAGGAGCGGCTGCCCGACCTCGTGGAGCGGCTGCGCAGGGGCGAGAAGGTCGACACCGACGCCGAACTGCCCGAGATCCGGCACGGCGACGACGAACTCGGCCAGCTCGGCCAGGCCCTCAACCAGGCCCGCGGTTCGGCCCTGGACACCGCCGTACGGGAGATCGAGCTGTACCGCGGCTTCGAGCGGCTGCTCCAACGCATCGCCCGGCGCACCCAGTTGCTGATCGGCATGCAGCTGAAACGTCTCGGCGAGATGCAGCGGCGGCACGAGGACCCCGAGGTCCTGGAAGGCCTGTTCGACCTCGACCACCTGGCGGCCCGGCTGCGCCGCTACGAGGAGAACCTGGTGATCCTCGGCAGCGGGACACCGCAGCGGCGCTGGCGCAGGCCCGTCCTCCTGCTGGACATCATGCGCTCCGCCCAGGGCGAGGTGCAGGACTACCGGCGCATCCGCATCGACACCGACGGCGAGACCTGGCTGTCGGAGCGTGCCGTCGGCCCCATGGTCCACCTCCTCGCGGAGCTCATGGAGAACGCGGTGTCCTTCTCCCGGCCGCCGACCCCGGTCGAGGTGACCGCCTCCCAGGTGGGGCGCGGGGTCGCGATCGAGATCGAGGACCGCGGCATGGGCATGGACCCGGAGCAGTACGCCGAGGCCAACGAACTGATGGCCGCGCCGCCTCGCATGGACGTGATGTCCCGCGCCGACGACGCCCGTCTCGGCCTGTACGTCGTGGCCAGGCTCGCCGCCAACCTGGGCCTCCAGGTCGAGCTGCGGCCCTCGTCGTTCGGCGGCACCCGGGTCGTCGTACTGGTCCCGGCGGAGCTGATCTCCGCCGGTCAGCCGGGGCAGGAGCGGCCCGTCGCTCTTCCGGCGGCCCCTGGGCCCGAGGCCGCCGCGGTCCCGGACCGGCTCGCGCTGCGTGCGGCGACCGCCCGCACCGGACCGGGACACGCCCCCACCCGCCCCGCACCCCCGGCGGCCCCCGTCCCGGACCCGCTCACACTCCGCGGACCGGCCGACACCTCCACCCGCCATGTCCCCCGGCCGCACACCGGGCACGACGGGCACGCCGCCGACCAGGAGACGTACGCGCGTCCGCTCATCGGCCCCTGGATCGCACCGTCGACACAGCAGCCCACACCGCAGGCACCGCCGGCCCGCCCCACGCCGCCCCCCGCCCAGGCACCCGCTCCGGGCGCCCCCGCCGCGAGCCAGAACCCCCTGCCCCGGCGCGTCCGGCAGGCCAGTCTCGCCACCGAACTCCGGGAGGCTCCGCCCTCGTACGGCACCGAACCCCGGCGCACCGGCCCCGGCACCGGGGCGCAGCCCCTCCCCCGCCGGACGGGCACCCGCTCCGGTGCCACCGTCGGTGCCTTCCAGCGCCAGTCCAGGGCCGCCCGGCTCAGGCCCGACACCGATCACCAGCCCAGCCACCAGCCCACCAACCCCTCACCGGGACCCGACCGGGCCCGGAAGGAAGACGGACGATGACTCTGCGAACCACTGCCACCAACTCCGACCTCGACTGGCTGCTCGACCGTCTGGTCGACCAGGTTCCGGGCACCCGGGCCGCGATCGTGCTGTCCGACGACGGGCTGGTGGTGAGCCAGTCCAGCAGCGTCGCCCGGGTCGACGCGGAACGCCTGGCCGCCATCGCCACCGGTCAGCAGAGCCTGGCCCGCGGAGTCGGCGAGGTCTTCGGCGGCGGCGGCGTCCGCCAGGTCATCATCGAGCTGGACGAGCTCTGGCTGTTCGTCAGCGCGGCCGGCCGGGGCACCCATCTGGCGGTCGTGGCGGACCAGGAGGTCGACGCCGAGGTGATGGCCGTGGCGATGGACACCCTCGTCCAGCAGGTGGGGCAGCGGCTGGGGACCGAGGTCCGGGTCCAGCGGCTGGAGGGCGGGGGGCGTGAGTGAGCCACTGGGCGGACGCGTCGCCGGACGACGATGAGGCCGAGGAGAGCCTGGTCAGGCCGTACACGATCACCCATGGCCGGACGGCCTCGGTGCGGGACGACCTCACCCTCATCACGGTGATCGCCACCGTCGCGCCGGACGAACGCCACGGCGACCGGGGTCTGCAGCCCGAGCACCGGACGATCCTCCGGCAGTGCCGTACGCCGGTGGCCCTCGCCGAGGTCGCCGCCGGGCTGAACCTGCCCGTGGCGGTGACGAAGATCCTCGTGGGCGATCTCATCACGCTCGACCGGGTGACCGCCCGGCCGCCGCTGGCTGTCGCGGTCGGCCAGGAACCCGACATGACTCTTCTTCAGGCGGTGAAGGATGCCCTACTCAGACTCTGACGAACAGACCGGGTCACAGGTGTCCGTGGCCGGGACGCCCACCGCGCCCGCCGCGGTGAAAATACTGATCGCGGGCGGCTTCGGTGTCGGCAAGACCACCATGGTCGGCTCCGTGAGCGAGATCCCGCCCCTGCACACGGAGGAGCAGCTGACCGCCGCGGGCCTGGGTGTGGACGACCTCGACGGCATCGAGCAGAAGACCACCACGACCGTGGCACTGGACTTCGGCCGGATCACGGTGAGCAGCCGGCTCGTCCTGTACCTGTTCGGGACGCCGGGCCAGGAACGTTTCTGGTTCATGTGGAACGACCTGGTGCACGGGGCGCTCGGCGCGGTGGTCCTCGCGGACACCCGACGGCTGGAGAGCAGTTTCGCGTCGATCGACTTCTTCGAGAGCCGTGGCGTCCCGTTCGTGGTCGGCGTCAACTGCTTCCACGGGCTGCGGGACCGCACGGTGGACGAGGTGCGGGACGCGCTCGACCTCGACCCGAACGTCCCGGTCGTCATGGGCGACCTGCGGGACCGGCTGGACAGCCGGGACCTGCTGGTGGCCCTGGTCAACCGGCTGATGGCGGGCCGCCCGCCGACCGCGATCGGCGGCTGACCACCCGACGACGCGGCCCCCGGTGACTTGTCACCGGGGGCCGCGTGGCGTTCAACTGCCCATGTTCTCCACGGTCGTCACGGCCGCAGGGTGGGCTCCCGCTCGATGTCGCGCCTGTCGAGCCGGGCGTCGTAGGTCGCCAGCGGCTTGGCCACCGACGGGTTCGACCGGACGGCCGTCGTAGCGACGCCGGCCCACTCCAGGATGCGGGCCGTGGCGAGCGCCTTCTGCTCGGGGACCAGGCCCGCGACGTTCGCGCCGTGGTTCAGGCCGGGGGCGGTGAAGACGTACGAGTCCTTCGCGCCCTTGCCGAGGCGGAAGCGCTCGGCGCCCCACGGGTCGTTCTGCCCGTACACGAACAGCATGTGCTGGGCACGGTTCCTGACCCAGTTGTCGACGTCACGCATCGCCCGCGGCTGGAACTTCATCGAGATGTCCCGGGGGACGAAGTTGCGCGGCGGCTGGTAGCCGTAGCGGATGTACTTCTTCTCGATGTGGGGGAACTTGATGGTGGGCGCGCCGAGTTGGGTGCCCGCCTGGTAGTAGTACGGCGTGTACGGCTCCAGGCCCTGGTCGGTGTAGAAGGAGAACCCGGAGATCGTGTCGATCGAGGTCCAGATGTCGTCGTCGGTCGCGTTCTTCGCGTCCGCCGGGATGGACTCGCAGTCGGCGAGCAGGCTGTACTGCCAGAAGCCCCACACGTAGTCGAGGACGACGGCCTCGTACGCGCGGTCCAGGCTGCCGATGGTGTCGAAGGTGAAGCCCTCGGCGGCGGCGACCTCCGCGTACTTCTTCTCCAGCGGCTCCCGGCGGACGAGCGCCTCGCGCTGCACGGCGTTCAGCCGGTCGCGGCACTCCTTGGTACCGACGCCCGCGAAGAACCGGTCGTACGCCGAGTCCTCCTTGTTCACCACGTCGTTGGGGGCGACGTACGCGACGACGCCGTCCATGTCACGGGGGTAGAAGCGCTCGTAGTACGTGGCGGTCATGCCGCCCTTCGAACCGCCCGTGGAGAGCCACTTCTTGGCGTAGATCTTCTTCAGCGCCGTGAAGACGCGGTGCTGGTCGCTGGCCGCCTGCCAGATGTCCAGCTTGGACCAGTCGGCCGGGTCGGGCCGGGACGGGGTGAAGAAGCGGTACTCCAGGGAGACCTGGTTGCCGTCGGTGATCCGCGTCGGCTCACTGCGGCTGGGGTTCGTGTTGACGAAGTACCCGCTGGTGAAGAAGACCGTCGGGCGCGAGACGTCCTTGTGCAGGACGGTGATCCGCTGCTGGAACGTGCCCTTGGACGGGTGCCGGTGGTCGATCGGCTGGGTGTATTCGAGGACGAAGTACCGGTAGCCGGTGTACGGCTTCTCCTGGATCAGGCTCATGCCCGGGATCGCGAGGAGCTGGTCCTTGATGTCCGAACTGGCAGTGCTGGTACTGCTTCTGGTGCCGGATATGGCTTCCGGCTGAGCGGCGGTCGCCGCCCCCGCCGTGCTCACCGTGCCGATGAGCACGGCCAGCGCGAGCAGCCATCTGAGCGCCTTGCGCATGCACCCTCCCCTATGAAACATCTGTGCGCCGGAAGCTATCGGAGCAACTACCGGCGCACCAGGGGACATAGGGAAATCCCTCGGGCAGGGGATCGGTAAATAGGGTCGGGGAAGGGGCCGGGGCGGGGATTCAGCACCGAATCCAGCCGGAGCTGACCGATCCCCGGCCGACCGCCCCCTGGATCCACACCTGCCGTCGCCCCGCGTGCACGGTCACCGGGCCGGCCCGCTTGGAGAACAGTCCCTCGTCGACGACCGGCCGTCCGCCCCGCGCCCGTACGCTCACCGACATCCACTGGCGGGCGCCCGGCCGCTTGGGCACGGTCACCGCGCAGATGTAGCCGCTGCGCCGGTAGACGCGCACCTCGCCGGTGGAGAAGGTCAGCGTGCGCACCTTGCGGCCGGAGCACGCGGCGGCCCCGGCGGCTGCGTCGGCCGTGGCCGGGCCCGCGAGGGCGAGCACCCCGGACGCGGTCAGCACGGCCAGTGCCAGTGCCACGCGCCGCCGTACCCAACCAGCGCTCACCGTCTCCCCTCCCGTTGCCGCGCATTACCGTACTGATGTACGGACGCACGGCACCTGTCGAACGGTTGCGTGGCAATTCGGCTACCGGCCGGCTGTGGCTGGTCGCGCAGTTCCCCGCGCCCCTGACTGCCCCTACGGGGCGTTCAGGCGCGGAACGAGGTGACCGGCTCTTCCTGCTCCGGCGCGCCCACGAACGTGCGCCACAACTCGGCGTACTGGCCGTCGAGTTGGAGCAGTTCCTCGTGGGTGCCGTCCTCCGCGACCCGGCCGTGGTCCATGAGGACGACCCGGTCGGCGCGGGCCGCCGTGGTGAGGCGGTGGGCGACGACAAGCGTCGTACGGCGGCCCGCGAGGCGGTCCGTGGCCTGGTTGACCTGGGCCTCGGTGGCCAGGTCCAGTGCCGCCGTCGCCTCGTCGAGGAGCAGGATGTCCGGGTCGACCAGCTCGGCGCGGGCCAGCGCGATCAGCTGGCGCTGCCCCGCCGAGAGGTTGCGTCCGCGCTCGGCGACCTCGTGCAGGTAGCCGCCCTCCAGCGTGGCGATCATGTCGTGCGCCCCGACCGCCCGGGCCGCCGCCTCCACCTGGGCGTCGGTGGCGTCCGGCCGCCCGTACGCGATGGCGTCCCGCACGGTGCCCTGGAACAGATAGGCCTCCTGCGGCACGACCCCGAGGCGATGCCGGTACGAGGTGATGTCGAGGGCGCGCAGATCGGTGCCGTCGACGGTGACCCGGCCGCCGGTCGGGTCGTAGAAGCGGGCGACCAGCTTCACGAGCGTCGACTTGCCGGCGCCCGTCTCCCCGACGAAGGCGACGGTCTGCCCGGCCGGAATCGTCAACCGGACACCGCTCAGGGCCTCTTCGGCGTCGTCGCCGGACCCGTACGCGAAGTCCACGTCCTCGAAGGCGATGTCGCCGCGCAGGGAGAGCACCTCCAGCGGCTCCTCGGCGGCCTCGGTCGAGGTGCGTTCCTGGAGGAGTTCCTGGATGCGGCCGAGCGAGACGGTCGCCTGCTGGTATCCGTCGAAGACCTGCGAGAGCTGCTGCACGGGTGCGAAGAACAGGTCGATGTAGAGGAGGTAGGCGACCAGCGCGCCGGTCGTCAGCGTGCCGTTCTCGATCCGCCCCGCCCCCACGATCAGCACCGCCGCCGCCGCGACCGAGGCCAGCAGCTGTACGAAGGGGAAGTACACGGAGATCAGCCACTGGCCCCGGACCCGCGCCCGGCGATAGCTGTCGCTGCCCTCCGCGAACCGCTCGGAGCCCGTCCGCTCGCCCCGGAATGCCTGCACGATCCGCAGCCCGGCCACCGACTCCTGGAGGTCGGCGTTGACCACGGACACCCGCTCCCGGGCGAGTTCGTAGGCCTTCACGCTCGCCCGGCGGAAGTAGAACGTGCCGACGACCAGCACCGGGATGGTGACGAACACGACGAGCGCGAGCTGTACGTCGATGACCACCAGGGCGACCATGATGCCGAAGAAGGTGACGACGGAGACGAACGCGGTGACCAGCCCCGTCTGCAGGAACGTGGAGAGGGCGTCGACGTCGGTCGTCATCCGCGTCATGATCCGCCCGCTCAACTCCCTTTCGTAGTAGTCGAGTCCGAGGCGTTGCAGCTGGGCGAAGATCTTCAACCGGAGTGCGTACAGCACGCGTTCGCCGGTACGGCCCGTCATCCGCATCTCGCCGATCTGCGCCGCCCACTGGACGACGACGGAGACCAGGGCGAGCGCGGAGGCCGCCCACACCGCGCCCAGGGCGAGTTGGGAGACGCCCGAGTCGATGCCGTGCCGGATCAGGATCGGCAGCAGCAGCCCCATCCCGGCGTCCACGGCGACGAGCCCGAGGCTCAGCAGCAACGGCTTCCCGAAGCCGCGCAGCAGCCGCTTCAGCCCGTACGACTCCTCGGGCGTGACCGCGCGCGCCTCGTCGATGCCCGGGGTGTCGGCGGCCGGGGGCAACGCCTCGACCTGGGCGAGGAGTTCAGGTGTGGCCGGCATGCCGCTGAACGCCGTGTCCTTGCGTTCGCGGTCCCCGGCCCACAGCCTCGGCGTGACCCCGCGCTCGGCGTCGAACTCGGCGTCCAGCTCGTCCCGAACGGAGGTGTCCTCGGGCGGAACGGAGGCGGGCAGGGCGCGGCCGGGCGAGACGCCGCCCAGCTCGTCCGGGTCGGTCAGCAGTCGCCGGTACAGGGCGGAACGGGCCTGGAGTTCGTCGTGGGTGCCGAGGTCGGCGAGGCGTCCGTCGTCGAGGACGGCGATGCGGTCGGCGAGGCCGAGGGTCGAGCGGCGGTGCGCGATGAGGAGGGTCGTCCGGCCCGCCATGACGTGCTTGAGCGCCTCGTGGATCTCGTGCTCGACACGCGCGTCCACGGCGGAGGTGGCGTCGTCGAGGACGAGGAGACGGGGGTCGGTGAGGATCGCGCGGGCGAGTGCGACGCGCTGGCGCTGACCGCCGGAGAGGGTGAGGCCGTGCTCGCCGACCCTGGTGTCGTAGCCGTTCGGCAGCTCGGCGATGAACCGGTCCGCCTGGGCGGCGCGCGCCGCGGTCAGGATCTGTTCGTCGGTGGCGTCCGGACGGCCGTAGGCGATGTTGTTGCGGACGGTGTCGGAGAAGAGGAACGAGTCCTCGGGGACGAGCCCGATCGCGGCCCGGAGGGAGTCGTGGGTCAGTTCGCGGACATCGTGCCCGCCGATCAGAACGGCCCCGCGCGTCACGTCGTAGAAGCGCGGCAGCAGGAGCGAGACGGTCGACTTGCCGGAGCCGGAGGAGCCGACAACGGCTAGGGTCTCGCCGGGCCGGATCTCGAAGCTGAGCCCGTCGAGGACGGGGTGCTCGGGGTCGTACCCGAACGAGACGTCGTCGAACTCGACGGTGGCGGGGGCGTCGGCGGGCAGGTCCTTGTCCCCGTCGGTCAACGACGGCCGGGTGTCGATGAGTTCGAGGACGCGCTCGGTTCCGGCCCGCGCCTGCTGCCCGACGGTCAGCACCATGGCGAGCATGCGCACCGGCCCGACGAGCTGGGCGAGATAGGTGGAGAAGGCGACGAACGTACCGAGCGTGATGTGCCCGCCCACGGCCAGCCAGCCGCCCACCGCGAGCATGGCGACCTGGCCGAGCACGGGCACGGCCTGGAGCGCCGGGGTGTAGACGGAGTTGAACCGGATGGTCCGCAGCCGCCCCGCGAAGAGCCGCCGCCCGACCTCCCGGAGCTTCCCGGTCTCCTGGTCCTCCTGCCCGAACCCCTTCACCACGCGTACGCCGGTCACGGCGCCGTCCACGACACCGGCGACGGCGGCGGCCTGGGCCTGCGCGTACCAGGTGGCCGGGTGGAGCTTCGTACGGCTGCGCTTGGCGACGATCCACAGGGCGGGGGCGACGGCGAGGGCGACCAGGGTGAGCGGGAGCGACAGCCAGGTCATGATCGCGAGGGAGATCACGAAGAGCAGCACGTTCCCGAGGGTCATCGGGAGCATGTAGAAGAGGCTCTGGATCAGCTGGAGGTCGCTGGTGGCCCGCCCCACGATCTGGCCGGTCGACAGCTCGTCCTGGCGGCGCCCGTCGAGCCGGGTGATCGTCTCGAACATCTCCGTCCGCAGGTCGTACTGGACGTCGAGGGCGAGCCGGCCGCCGTAGTAGCGGCGGATGTAGGTGAGGACGTAGACGAGGACGGCGGCGACGACGAGCGCCCCCGCCCAGGGGGCCATGGAACGGCTCCTGTCGCCGATGACGTCGTCGATGATCACCTTGGTGATCAGCGGCACCAGCGCCATGAGGGCCATACCGCCGAGGGACGCGCCCAGGGAGAGCACGACGTCCTTCGGATACCGCCACGCGTATCCGACCAGCCGCCGCGCCCATCCCGGTACCGGAACCTCTTTCCCCGGTACTTCGTCCCCAGGTACCGCCTCCCCCGGTACAGATGCCGCTTCCGGCGCCGGTTCCCGTTCCGGTTCGTGTCCCGGCTTACGCCCCCGCTGCTCTGCCACTCCGGCGCCTTCCGTAGATCCGCGTTTCCGCACTCCGCCGGTAGGCACCAACACGCGGGGAAGGGGATTTCATCCCTCCGCAACGATTCCGGCTACGCCCGGCTACGGCGTCCGGACCCGCAGGAAGTAGAGGCGGGTCGTCTGTACGGCGTTCTGGTTGTCGTCGCTGACGAGGAGAACCCGCAGGCCGCCGTGGGTGCGGCCGGTGACGGCCATGCCCTCGATGTTGTCGAGGAGGGGGTTGGGCTGGGGCTGCTTGGCGGTCGCTCCCAGTGACGGGCAGTTCACGATGTCGGCGAGAAGGGTCTTCCTGACGAGGCGTACGCCGTCGTCCTGGCCGGTGAGGCTGTCGACCGCGCGCGTGTCCGTGGCGTGGCGCGGGTCGGCCAGGTAGAGGCGGACGGTGTTGCCGACGCCGGCGGTGAAACCGCGCTCCAGGACGAGGAGGCGGCCGTCGGGGATCGCCGCGACCTCGGGGACGCCCAGGCCGGTGTCGGTGCGGTAGGCGTACTGGGCGCCGAGCGCGAAGGAGCCGGAGCTGCCGGAGTGGCCGCCCCTGCGCTCCCAGGTCTGCCAGCGGACGATGCCGGTGGAGTCGCCGGAGATCGCGTACTCCATGGAGGCGAGGAGCGTACGGCCGCCGGGGAGGAGGGTGAGCCCCTCGAAGGTCTGGTTGGCGGTGGCACGGCCGGCCGGGGTGACCTTGAGCGCGTCCGGCACCGGGAGACGGTCGAGGATGCGTCCGTCGCGGGAGTAACGGCGTACGGAGGGTTCCGTCTCGGAGGAGACGAGTCGGGTGCCGTCCCGGTCGACGACCAGGCCCTCGGAGTCGAGCGCGGCGCCGGTCTCGTCGGCGAGGGGCACGACGCTCGTCGGGCTCAGGGTCCGCGGGTCCAGGGTGAACAGGGACGAGCGGTCGGAGAGGGCGGCGAGGCCGCCGTCGCTGTCCACGGCGAGCGCGGAGAGGTTCCCGACGAAGGTGCCGTCGTACGTCGTCTTGTCGAGGGCGTCGGAGAAACGGTCGAGGGAGACCGTGGGTGAGCAGGCCCTGGTGACGGCCGGGTCGGCGTTGGCCGGTCCGGCGGCGGTCAGACAGCTGGCCGCCGCCAGGCCGGCGGTGACGGTGGTGAGCAGGGTTCGCAGGCGCATGGCGGCCACCGTAGATCGGGTCGGTGACGGCGGGGAGGCGCTGCGGTGAAGTCGGCTCGCGACCGGCCGGCCATCGGCCGTCCGTCGGCCGTCCGTCGGTCGGCGGTCAGCGGTCAGCGGTCAGTCGGCGGTCAGCGGTCAGCGGTCAGTCGGCGGTCAGCTCGCGGCCAGATCCCGGTGGACGACCTTGGCGACGCCCTCGATGGTCGTGATGCCGTAGTTCCAGGTGCTGTTGCCCTGGGTGAGCACCGTGATCATGTAGTCGTGGCCGCCGCCCTTGAAGGTACCGACGCTGTGCACCCGCCAGCCGTTCGTCGCGCGTTCCAGCCAGCCGTTCTTGACGTGCACGGAGACGCCCGAGGGTGCGCCCTTCGGCGTGCCCCAGCGCTGGGACGCGATGACCTCGCCCATCAACTGCTGTATGTACGCACGGGAGTTGTCGGTCAGGATCGCGTTGGTGATGGTGGTGAGCGCGAGCAGCTTCTGCTCGTCGCGGGCGGTGATCTGGGTGAGGCCCCAGTAGCCGTTCGCACCGGGTTTGGTCTGCGTCATGCCTGCCGCCGCGACGAAGGCCTTGATCTTCGTCAGACCCAGCTGGTTCCACAGCTTCGTGGTCGAGGCGTTGTCCGACTTGGTGATCATGGCCTTCGCGAGGCTCTTCTCGGTGGCCGTCAGGGCGCGGTTGGTCTTCTGGGCGTCCCAGAGCAGGGCAGCCAGGACGGTCACCTTGACGACGCTGGCGGAGTCGTAGGCGGTCTGCGCCCGGTACACGCAGGTCGTCCTGGTGGAACGGTCGAAGACACCGACGCTGATCGAGCCTCGGCGGCCGGAGAGGGCGGTGGTGATGTCCCGCTTCAGCTTGGTGGCGAGGGCCGGCTTGGCGGACGTACAACTGACCGCTGCCGCCGCCGCGTCGGCGGGTGTGGCGGTGGCCACGAGCGAGAGCACGGTCGCGGCGCAGACGGCGGCGCCGCCGAGCAGGCGGGCGCGCGCGGATCTGGATATGTGGTGAGTCATGGAGGCTTCCCATCCCCGTGAAGGACATCAACGCGCCCCCGGCACGCTGGTGTTCTTCTGACTCACACGCACATGCGAATGGTTGTACGCCCAGTCGCACTTTTCTGCGAATCTGCTTCGCGAATCTTCCTGGGGAATCCTCTTGGGGAAAGCTCTTGGGGAAAGCCCGCACCGCGCGTAACGCACTGTTGCCCTGATTCACAGGTCACCCCCAGGCATGTCACAGCGCGCGCCCACCCCCCGTCCGGACGATTCGATGGTGACATCTGCCACCGATCCGCACCCCCACGCCCAGGAGATCCCCGCCGCCGCCGATCCCGCGGCCCCCGAGGCTCCACCGGCCCCCGCCGAGTCAGGCACACCCGAGAAGGCGCCGCGCTGGTCGCTGCCCGCGCTGCTCGCGATCATGCTGCTGGCCGGGGTCCTGTACTCCTGGAACCTGTCCTCCTCCAGCCTCAACAGCTTCTACAGCGCCGCGATCTACAGCGGTACGCAGAGCTGGAAGGCCTGGTTCTTCGGCTCGCTCGACGCGGGCAACTTCATCACCGTCGACAAGCCACCGTTCGCGATGATGATCATGGGCCTGTCGTGCCGCGTCTTCGGCTTCGGGACCTGGCAGATGATGGCGCCCGAGGTCGCGGCCGGCCTCGGCACGATCTGGATCCTGCACTCCTCCGTGAAGCGGGTCTTCGGGCACGTGGCGGCCACGATCGCCGCGCTCGTCCTCGCGCTCACCCCGATCACCGTCGCGATCAACCGCGACAACAACCCGGACACCGTCCTCGTCCTGCTGATGGTCGGCGGGGCGGCCCTCGCCCTGCGCGCGGTGCGCACCGACAAACTGCTGCCGCTCATCGGCTCCGCGGTCCTCTTCGGGCTCGCCTTCAACACGAAGATGCTCCAGGGCTACATCGCGCTGCCCGCCGTCTTCGCCGTGTACGTGTACGCGTCGAAGCTCGGCTGGCGGAAGAAGGCAGTCAACCTGGCCCTGGCCGCGGTCGCCCTGGCCGTCTCCAGCTTCTGGTGGGCCACGGCGGTCTCTCCCGTCCCGGCCGACGACCGCCCGTACATCGGCGGCTCGACCGACGGCTCCGCCTGGAACCTGATCATGGGTTACAACGGCCTGGGCCGCGTCCTCGGCGGCGAGGGCAACGGCGGCGGGGGCGGCGGCGGAGGCGGCACCTTCGCCGGCACCGCGGGCATCGGCCGGATGTTCAACGACATCCTCGGCGGCCAGATCTCCTGGCTGATCCCCTTCGCGTTCCTCGCGCTCGCCGCCGGCCTGGTGCTGTGCGGACGGGCCCCGCGCACCGACATGACGCGCGCCGCGCTCGTCCTGTGGGGCGGCTGGCTGGCACTGCACTACGTGACCTTCGCCATGGCCGAGGGCACCATGCACCCGTACTACACGACCGCGCTCGCCCCCGGCATCGCGGCGCTGACCGGCGCCGGCGGCGTCATGCTGTGGCGCGCCTTCCGCGGCGGCGACGCCCGTTGGTCCTGGGTGCTGCCGGCCGGCCTCGCGGTCACCGGCGTCTGGGCCATCGTGGTACTGCGCCGTGCCACCGGCTGGAACACCTGGCTGTGGCCGACGATCGCCGTACTCATGGTCCTCGCGATCACGGGCCTGTTCGTCCTGCGGACCGCGAGCTCCGGTACGCGGGTCCGGCTGCTCGGCGCCTCCGTCGTCGCGGCGATCGTGGCGGCCCTCGCGGGTCCGACGGCCTACGCCGTCTCGCCCGCCTTCTCCTCCGCCGGCGGCGGCATGGGCGGCACCAACCCGACCGCGGGCCCGTCGAGCGGCGGCGGCATGGGCGGTCCCGGCGGCGGAGGCGGCCGGGGCGGCTTCGGCGGCAACGGCGGCGGTCCCGGCGGCCAGCAGAGCGGCACCCAGCCGGGCGGCCAGGCGAACGGGGAGCTTCCCGGCGGCGGTAACGGCCAGATGCAGCCGGGTGGCGGCAACGGTGAGCTCCCACAGGGCGGCGGCGCACCGGGTGGCACGAACGGACAGTTCCCGGGCGGCGGCACGGCTCCCGGCGGCGGGACCACCGGCCAGAACGGCGGGACGGGTACGGCTCCCGGCGGCAACGGCGGCACGAGCGGCGGCCCCGGTGGTGGTGGCGGTATGGGCGGTGGCGGTATGGGCGGCGGTGTCAGCAACGAGCTGATCACCTACCTGGAGAAGCACCAGGACGGCGCCAAGTGGCTGCTCGCGGTGTCCAACTCGCAGGGCGCAGGCCAGCTGATCCTCAGCACCGGCAAGCCCGTCATCTCGATGTTCGGCTTCACCGGCCAGGACAAGGCGATGACCTTGGCCAGGCTCAAGGAGTTGGTGAAGAAGGGCGAGCTGCACTACATCCAGCTCGGCGGCGGCATGGGCGGCGGTATGGGAGGCGGCGACCAGGAGCTCACCACCTGGGTGCAGAAGTACGGCACGGCGGTGAAGGAGAGCGACTACAGCAGCAGCGCGGCGTCGGACTCCGCCGACTCGTCGGACACGTCCGACTCGACGGCCGAGGAGAGCGGTTCGGGCACCCAGTCCGGCGGCACCCAGTCCACGTCGACGATCTACCGGCTGGACGCGTCGGACGTCGGCTGAGCCCGCCCGGCACCGGTTGACACCGTGTGGCCCCCGACCGGAACACCGGTCGGGGGCCACACCCGTTTCCAGACCACCTCATGGGCTCTCCTTGGCTCTCCCTGGCTCTACGCGCGTCAAATCGAGCCGAAATCAGATGAGTTGCCGGTTCAAGTCACTCAACAGACACGCGCAGTTCATTGCCCGAAACGCATGTCCATGTCACGCTCCCGGATGTCTCCCCCATTCGACACGCGTAGAACGGACACCCCCGATGCCCGCGACGCTGATACGCACCCGCCGTTGGAAGACCGTGGCACTCGCCACGTCGACCGTTCTGGCGGCCCTCGCCATCCCCACGATGACCGCCACCCCGGCCGGCGCGACCACCACCGCGTACGACGCCACGTACTACAAGAACGCGATCGGCAAGACCGGTACGACCCTCAAGTCCTCGCTGCACACGATCATCAGCAGCCAGACGAAGATCTCGTACTCCGCGGTCTGGGACGCACTCAAGGTCACCGACCAGGACCCGAACAACAGCAGCAACGTCATCCTGCTGTACAGCGGCGTCTCGCGCAGCAAGTCCCTCAACGGCGGCGACGTCGGCGACTGGAACCGCGAGCACACCTGGGCCAAGTCCCACGGCGACTTCGGCGAGGCGATCGGCCCCGGCACAGACCTGCACCACCTGCGCGCCTGCGACGTCCAGGTCAACAGCACCCGCGGCAACCTGGACTTCGACAACGGCGGCAGCACGGTCACCAACGGCGGCGGCAGCACGGTCGACTCCGACTCCTTCGCACCGCGCGCCGCGGACCGGGGCGACGTGGCCCGCATGATCCTCTACATGACGGTTCGCTACGAGGGCGACGACGGCTGGGCCGACCTGGAGCCCAACGAGAAGGTCGGCAACGGCAGCAACCCGTACATGGGCAAGCTCGCCGTCCTCAAGGCGTGGAACGAGGCGGACCCGCCCAACGCCTTCGAGGAGCGCCGCAACGACCTCATCTACACCAACTACCAGGGCAACCGGAACCCGTTCATCGACCACCCGGAGTGGGTCGAGGCGATCTGGTAGCCGGTCCGGCGACGGACGCCCACGGCGCCCTGAACTCTCCTTGTTCTACGGGGAGTTCAGGGCGCCGTCATGGAAGCACGCGAACCGGCCGGAGCGCTGGGCCTGGCTGTCAGACCTTCCGCAGCCGCAGCTGCATCTGGCAGCCGCCGGAGCGTCCGTCGGTGTCGATGCCGATGGTCACCGGGCTGCCCTTGAACGCCGTGTGGTTCTGGTCCGAGGGCAGGGAGTTCAGGCACTGGCCGCCGTCGCCGTCCGCGAAGTACCTCACTTCGAGGATGATATCGGAGCGGCCCGAGACGGTGAAGGTGAGGTTGCAGAAGCCCGGCCTGTTGTCGGTGTCGACCCGGACCTGGGACCCGAAGGTCCTGAACTTCTGGATCGGCATCTGGAACGTGCCCGGGCTTCCGCACTGCCCCGCGTCGCCACCGGCACTGGCCTGGAAGCCGTAGGTGATGGACGCGCCCGAGAGCGTGTTGTTCGGGTCGAAGACGCCGAAGGACAGCTGGCAGCCGCCCGAGCGGTTGTCGGTGTCGAACCGGATCGCCCGGGTGAAGTCCGGGTCGACGCCCCACTGCTGCCCCGACAGCCCACCGCACTGCCCGGCATCGCCGTCCGGGTTGAACCGGATGCCGATCTCCGCCGGGGCGGCGGTCGCGGTGTTCTCCGATGCCTGCGCCGTCGTACCGGACAGACCGGCGATGAGCGCGCCGGCGGCAAGGACACCGGAGAGCGCTCTCAGGCGTGAATTCCTCATACTGTTTCCCCTCCCAGGGCATCGTGGGCACACGTCGGCCACGTAGTGGCGTGAGTGAACGCGATGACCGCGTGAACCTCGGCGGCGCCTGGTCAGTGGCGCCGCGTTTCCTGCGTTGCGTTGCGCTTCAGGACGCGACAAGAACCCCCCGTTGCCGCGCGGACCCAGTATGAGTCGCCCGAGGCGGGGACCGCACTGCCGGTAACGGGCCAATCTGCGGAGCGTGACCACCGAACGGGCCAAACCGGTCGCCCGGTACGTCCACCCTGCGGCGTATCACCAGCTCAGCACCCACAGCGGCCGCAGGGCCAACTTCCTCGCTACGGAGCCATATTCATCCGGCACAGTCCACCAACCGCCCAAAACGGGGAGAGGGAAAGGGCTTGCATCGATCTTGACGCCCCGCCCCGGCGACCCATGACCCAGATGACCAGGTCCAGGCTCAACTTCCCTTACAGATAGGTGAGTTCACTGGATGCGCACGCGAGTGGACCGGCTCGCAAGCCGTGCCCGGGGGCCCTGGGAGTCGGGGCTTCCGGGCTGAATCGCAGGCACGGGAGCCTGCGTTCCAGGAAGCTGTTCCGGGTGTCACCGCATGCTTGACCATGCGTCTTCCGGGCGGGGTGCCAGTACTGCGGAGACCACCGCACCGGCGGACGCCATGACGTCGGCGGCGAATCGAAGGCGCCCGATACCGAGGCGGCGGAGTGCCGAGCCGTGGTCAGCGGCGACGACGAGGGAGACCGCGAACAGCAGCAGTCGCCAAAGGACCATCACCGGGCGGCGTACTGGGCGGGGCAGTTCCACCACGGAGGCGTGCAACCGCTCGCAGTGGAACGGGACATGGCGCTGCTCGTCGGCCAGGATCCGCCCCGCCACATCCGAGGTGAGCGCGTCAGGGGCGCCATCACGTAGGACCCGGTAATAGCGCAGCGCCACCACTTCAGCGATCGTCAGCACCAGCAGTTCCAGGCGCAGGCCCATGAGACGCCGCAACCGTACGAAGACCCTGTCGCTCCAGTGACCGGTCAACGTCGGTACGCCACCCGCAGCCAGCAGCCGAGCGAGCAGGCGGGCGTGATTCTGTTCCTCGGCGACGAAGAGCCGGACGGCCTGCGCGTAATCGGCATCGCCGGCCTGGTCCGCTTTGCCGACGAGGTTCACGCCGTCACCGTCCTCGCCGATCTGGAAGCGCTGAATACTGGCCCACACCGCGGGATGCAGAGTTGCCCCTTGCCCCCAGTCCGGGTCCCCCTGGGCGTGCCGACGCTCCCGCTCGTCCTCGAACCGCTGCGTCCACTTGGCGAATCCGCCCGTCTGCACCCGGTCACCCCTCTCCGGGACACGGCCATCGTGCCCTGGTGGGAGACGACGCCCGGCGGACACCGAACCGTTCCGCCAATGCCTGGCCGGTCATTGCCTCGTGCGCGAGCACACGACAACGGCCCTGGGATCGCGGCGTACGCGACCCTTCGGTGCTCGGCGTGCACCACTACTGCACCAGATCGAGCGGGGAACAGAGAGGCACCACGGTGAATACGGTCTGGCGCGAGCTGGGGGTGCGAGTTCGATTCTGGTCACCCACTCTTCTCGAAGCACCTGGTGAGCAGCGTGTTACTACTCATTGTCCAGATCTTGTTCCGCCCTCGCGCCCCAGACGCGGCTGATGACAGGGCGCACGCAGAGGGCACGGGGCCACGCCATTGCGGCGGGAGTCGCTGGCGAGGCAGAGTCTGGAGTCGCCCCGGGTAGCCGTTCAGAGTGCCGTCGGCTGATGGGGATTCCTCAAATCGGCTCTGCCCATGGTTCTGCGAAAGCCCGGGCAGGAGCACACTGTGGCGGTGGACCCGAGCAGCCAAGCCTCAGAACCGCCTCCCCTGCCTCCAAAGCCGGTTCTGCCCGACATGGCCGCAGCGCGCAGTGACGGGCCGGCCGCCGCCGTCGAAGCTCGTTGGCTGTCTCTACAGCTCAGCTGGCAGTGGGCACGCGATGTCCACGAGATTCGCTCGCCAGGGCACCCCTATCCGGGCATCGTTCCGCTGCTGGAGGCCGCTGCCGCGGCACCACGACTGCGGCGGCTGTATCCGTTCACCAGTCATTTCGCTCTGCTCTTCAGCAGCCGCACCAGCTACCCCTGGATCTTGCAGGCCGGATCCATCGAGCCTCTACGCAACGGATCGTTCAAGGTCCGTCGCCGCGATCCTCTTACGATGATCGGCGAAGTCGAAACTGCCGCAGAGGCCGTGGGGCTGGCATTGGGACTCCTGCCCGTCGACTTCGAGCCGGTCGTCACCGCCTCCCCGACAAGCACACGTGACAGCGCCCGGCCACGCCGGTAGAACCTGTCGATCAGCCCAGATGCGTCGCCGCGAACATCCGCAGCACCGCCGGAAGCACCACCACCGAAGGCCCCGCCGTCGCAAGGGACTTGGCGAGGTCCGTCTCCAGTGTTTCCGCCGACGTCCGGAGACCCGGTACGCCGAACGACTCAGCCAGCGCCACAAAGTCCGGTCGCGCCAGCTCCGTGCCCGTCGTCTCGCCGAACGCGTCCGTCATGTACTCGCGCAGGATGCCGTAGCCGCCGTCGTCCACGATCAGCCACGTCACGTTGAGGTCGTACTGCCGGGCCGTCGCCAGCTCCGCGATCCCGTACAGGGCGCCGCCGTCGCCCGAGACCGCGAGGACCGGGTGCGTCGGGTCGGCCACCGCCGCTCCCAGGGCCGCCGGGAAGGCGTAGCCGAGGCCACCCGCGCCCTGGGCCGAGTGCATGGTGTTCGTGCCGCGCGGGTCGAAGGCCGACCATGCCCAGTAGGACAGGATCGTCATGTCCCAGAAGGAGGGCGAGCGGGACGGAAGCGCCCCCCTGATCGACGCCAACAGGCCCTGTTCCAGGGTTAGTTCCTGGGCGGCGAGGCGGGCAGCCACCCGGTCCAGCACTCCCCGGACCCGGTCCCCCGCCGTCGCGTCCTCCCTCGCCGCCGGCACCGTCTCCAGCAGCGCCTGCAGCGCCAGCCGTGCGTCCGCGTGGATGCCCAGCGCCGGGTGGTTGGACTCCAGCTTGCCCAGATCCGCATCGACTTGGACGACCCGGCCGCGCGGCTTGAACGTGTGGTAGTTGGAGGAGAGTTCACCCAGGCCGGAGCCGACGACCAGCAGGACGTCCGCGTCCTCCAGGAAGTCGGTCATGTGCCGGTCCTCCAGCCAGGACTGGAGGGAGAGCGGGTGCGTCCAGGGGAACGCGCCCTTTCCGCCGAACGTCGTCACCACCGGCGCCTGAAGACGTTCCGCGAGCGCCCTCAGCTTGCCCGCGGCGTCGGCCCGTACGACCCCGCCGCCCGCGATGATCGCCGGGCGCTCGGCGTTCGACAGCAAGTGGGCGGCCAGCGCCGTCAGTTCGGGGCGTGGGGGCAGTTCCTCGGGGAAGGCGTCGCCGCCCGTCACCACGGGAATCGGAGTTTCCGCCATCAGCACGTCCTGCGGGATCTCCACCCACACCGGGCCGTGCGGAGCCGTGAGCGCCGACTTCCAGGCGTCGGCGATCGCCGAGGGGATCTGGGACTGCGTACGGACCGTGTGGACCGACTTCACCACACCCCTGAACGAGGCCTGCTGGTCCGGGAGTTCGTGGAGGTAGCCGTGTCTGCCGCCGCCCAGCCCGGCAGTTGGGATCTGGCTGCT
The DNA here is from genome assembly GCF_036227485.1 of Streptomyces sp. NBC_01451. Taxonomy (NCBI): domain Bacteria; kingdom Bacillati; phylum Actinomycetota; class Actinomycetes; order Kitasatosporales; family Streptomycetaceae; genus Streptomyces; species Streptomyces sp. NBC_01451. The sequence continues at coordinate 6,242,349 of NZ_CP109479.1, read as the reverse complement.
GATCGCCAGGACAGGGGCCGAGGCCGCCGCCGCTTCCTGGAGCGCCGCCAGTGACGTCAACGCGCCCGGGCCCGTCGACAGGAGCAGCGGCGCCGCCTCCCCCGTGATCCTGCCGTACGCGTCGGCCGCGAACCCCGCGTTGTTCTCCACTCGCAGGCCGATGTAGCGGAGGTCGGAGCGGCGCAGCGCGTCGAACATGCCCAGGGCGTGCTGGCCGGGCAGACCGAAGACCGTCGTCGTGCCGAGTCCGGCCAGCGTCTCCACGACCAGGTCTCCGCCGTTGCGGCCGGGGGGCGGATTGAGCGCGGCCTCCGTCTGGGCGGCGGTCGGCTTCAGCACCAGGTCGTGGTCGTGGGTCACTTCGTTTCGCCGTCCTTGTTCTCGCCCTTGTCCCTGCGGGCCTCCGCGATCTGCCGGGACATGATCGTCGTCAGTTCGTACGCCGTGTGCGACGCCGCGACCGACGTGATCTCGGCGTGATCGTACGCGGGGGCGACCTCCACGACGTCCGCCGAGACCAGGTTGCAGGACGCCAGGCCGCGCAGGATCTCCAGCAGTTCGCGCGATGTCATGCCGCCGGCCTCGGGCGTGCCCGTGCCCGGGGCGAACGCCGGGTCGAGGCAGTCGATGTCGATGGAGACGTAGAGCGGACGGTCGCCGATGCGCTGGCGGAGCTGGTCGGCGACCTCGTCGACACCGCGCCGCATCACGTCCGCCGACGTGACGATGCCGAAGCCCATCTTCGCGTCGTCGTCCAGGTCCTGCTTGCCGTACAGCGGGCCGCGCGTACCGACGTGCGAGAGGGCGGAGGTGTCGAGGATGCCTTCCTCCACCGCCCGCCGGAACGGCGTCCCGTGCGTGTACTCGGCGCCGAAGTAGGTGTCCCAGGTGTCGAGGTGCGCGTCGAAGTGGAGCAGGGCCACCGGGCCGTGCTTCTTCGCCACTGATCGGAGCAGGGGCAGCGCGATCGTGTGGTCACCGCCGAGGGTCATCAACCTCGCGCCTGTTCCCAGCAGTTCGTCCGCCGCCGCCTCCACCGTCTCCACGGCCTCGTGGATGTCGAACGGGTTGACGGCGATGTCTCCGGCGTCCGCGACCTGGGCGAGTGCGAACGGGGACGCGTCCTGCGCCGGGTTGTACGGGCGCAGCAGCCGCGACGCCTCGCGGATCGCGTTGCCGCCGAAGCGGGCCCCCGGCCGGTACGAGACCCCCGAGTCGAACGGCACGCCGATCACGGCGACGTCCGTACGTCCGCCGACCTCGTCGAGGCGCGGCAGCCGCGCGAAGGTCGCGGGGCCGGCGTACCTCGGAATGCGCGACGAGTCGACGGGGCCTCGGGGCGTCTCGAAACTGCTGGTCATACCGTCTGCCTTCTTCCTGCGCCTCAGGACCGATTCGGTTCGGTTCGGCTCGGTTCCGTTCGACTCGGTTCCGTTCGACTCGAATCAACGCGAATCGGATGCGAGTTCGATGGTGTGGTCCACGCGTCGCTCGCGCCAGAGTAGGTGGCCGGAACGGGTCCAGGAAGTGTACATTTCATCCACTTCCAGCACCCAGTACGGATGGAACATCCATCATGTCCACCATGCCGGACCCCTCCGTATCCCCCGCACCCCTCGCACCGCCCACACCCCCGGTACCGCTCTCCGCCCTCCTCGCCCGCGAGGACCTCGCCCTGCGCCAGATCGCGGGCCCGACCGCCCCCGACCCGGCGATCCACTGGGCGCATGTGTCGGAGATGGCGGACCCGTACCCGTATCTGCTCGGCGGTGAGCTGCTGCTGACCGCCGGGGTGCACATCCCGGAGGCGACGGGCTCGGGGGCAGGGACAGGGACAGGGTCGTACTTCGACGACTACGTGGGGCGGATCGTGGCGGGAGGCGGCGCGGCGCTCGGATTCGGGGTGGCGCCGGTGCACGACAGGGTGCCGGAGGCGCTGGTCGCGGCCTGCGACGCGTACGGACTGCCGCTCGTCGAGGTTCCGCCGCGGACGACGTTCTCGGGCGTGGCCCGCGCGGTCTGGCAGCTCATGGCCCAGGCCCGGCTGGCCGAGCTCCGCCGTGTGACGGAGGCCCAGCAGAGCCTGGCCGCCGCCGCCTGCCGCCCGGACCCGGTGCCCTCCGTGCTGCGTCGACTGGCGCGGCGGGTGGGCGGCCGGGCGGTGCTGTACGGGCCGGACGGGACGGAGATCGCGGCGGCGGGGCGGGAGACGGGCACCCTGGGGGCACTGGCCGCGCTCGCGGCCGTCGTGCGGGCCGACCGCGGCCCGGCCTCCGCCGCCGACACCACCGCCGGCGTCCACCTCGCCGCCTACGCCCTCAGCACCGGCACCGGAACCGGCCGGGGCTTCGCGCTCGGCGTCGCGACACCCGAACAGACGTCCGGCGACCACACGATCGCCTCCGTGGCGGCCGTACTCCTCGCCCTGCTCACCGGCGAACACCAGAGCGGCTCGGGCGCGGCCCGCTCGTCCGCCCTCGTACGGCTGCTGCTGGGGGCCACCCCGGAGACGGTCGCGCCGCTGCTGGGCGGGGACGGTGACGGGCGCTGGGTGGTGGTGCACGCGCGGCCGGAGGCGCCCGACGGACCGGCGCCCGATCCGGTGACGGCCTCGGCGCTCGCCACGGCGTTCGGTTCGCCGCTGGTCGACATCGACGAGGACGTCGTACGCGTCCTGCTGCCCGCCGGTCGCGAACCCGCCCCGCAGCCCGGCTGGACGTGCGGGGTGAGCGCCCCGGCCGGTCCGCGCGAGTGGCCGGCCGCCGACGTGCAGGCGTCCCGCGCGCTGGCCCGCGCCCGGGCCGTCCGCAGCCCGCTGATCCGGCACGGCGAGCGGCCCGCGCTGTCGGACCTCGTCCCCGAGGCGGACGCCGCGGCTCACGCCCGTACCCTTCTCGCGCCGATCGCAGCGACCCCCGCGCTGGTCGAGACACTGCGCACCTGGCTCTCCCTGCACGGGAGTTGGGACCGTACGGCGATCGCCCTGACCGTGCACCGCAACACCGTGCGGCAACGGATCGCGCGCTGCACGGCCCTCCTCGGCACGGACCTCGACGACCCGGACGTACGGATGGAGTTGTGGTTCGCGCTGAGGCGGCACTGACGTCGCGTGACCTGCGTCCCAGCGGTCGGGACGTCCGGGTGCTCGCGGTGTCGCCTGCCTCACAATGGGAGGCATGCCGATACCCGGGATTCCCAGCCGCGCCGAGCTTGTCGATCACCTTGTGAAAACCCGCATCGCGGGTGATGTCGCCACGCCCCGCGAGAACAACCTCTCCCACTACCGCAAGCTGGCGAACGGCGAACGGCACTACTGGCTCGGGCTGGAGCTGGGCGACCGCTGGAGCGACGAGCAGGACGTGCTCGCGGTGATGGCCGAGCGGGTCGGCGTCAACGACGATCCCGAACACCGGTACGGCCAGGACACCATCGATCCCGAACTGACGGTCGCCGGACTGGAGCGGCTGGCGGCCCGGCTGCGCAAGGCGGCCGACGGGCAGCAGCGGGTGCTGTTCGCGACCGGCCACCCGGGCGGCCTGCTCGACGTGCACCGCGCCACCGCCGAGGCGCTGCGGAGCGCCGGCTGCGAGATCGTCGTCATTCCGGACGGTCTGACGACGGACGAGGGATACGTGTTCCAGTTCGCGGACGTGGCGGTGCTGGAGCACGGTGCCTCGCTGTGGCACACGCACTCCGGCGAGCCGATGCGGGCGATCCTGACGGGACTGGAGCGGGAGGGCCGCCCGCTGCCCGACCTGGTCGTCGCCGACCACGGCTGGGCCGGGTACGCGGCACAGCACGGCATCGACTCCGTCGGTTACGCCGACTGCAACGACCCGGCGCTGTTCCTGGCCGAGGCGGAAGGCACCCTCCAGGTGGCCGTTCCGCTCGACGACCATGTGACGAGCCCGCGCTTCTACGACCCGCTGACGGCGTTCCTGCTGAACGAGGCCGAACTGCTCGGCGAGTAAAAGGATAAAACTCCTGTTCAGGGGGTGCGGGGGACCCTGATCACGCCCTCCTGGATGACCGTGATGGCCAGCTGTCCGTCCTGCGTGTAGATGCGGCCCTGGCCGAGGCCCCGGCCGCCGGACGCCGACGGTGACTCCTGGTCGTACAGCAGCCATTCGTCGGCGCGGAACGGGCGGTGGAACCACATCGCGTGGTCCAGGGAGGCGCCGACCACGTCGTTGACGGCCCAGCCGCCCCGTCCGTGCGCCAGCAGGATGGAGTCGAGCAGCGTGTAGTCGGAGACGTACGTGGCGAGGCAGACGTGGAGCAGGGGTTCGTCGACGGCGCCGCCGAGCTTGCCGTTCGTACGGAACCAGACCTGGGAGCGCGGTTCGCGGGGCTCGCCGAACCTGCCGTAGGGCGGGTCGTCGACGTAGCGGATGTCGACGGCCTCGCGGGACTCCAGGAACTTCTCGACGACAGCCGGGTCCAGGTGCGCGTACCGGGGAAGCTGTTCGTCGGCCGTGGGCAGGGTCGCCGGGTCGGGGGCGGCGGGCATCGGGGCCTGGTGGTCGAGACCGTCCTCGTGCCGCTGGAAGGACGCGGAGAGGTGGAAGATCGGCTGCCCGTGCTGGACCGCGACGACGCGGCGGGTGGTGAAGGAACGACCGTCCCGGATGCGGTCGACGGTGTAGACGATCGGCACACCGGGGTCGCCGGGGCGCAGGAAGTACGAGTGGAGCGAGTGCGCGGGGCGGTCGGCGGGGACCGTCCGCCCGGCGGCGACGAGCGCCTGGGCCGCGACCTGCCCGCCGAAGATACGCGGGACGATGGCGGGCCGGGACCGGCCGCGGAAGATGTTCTCCTCGATCTGCTCAAGGTCGAGCAGATCGAGGAGAGACTGAAGTGCCTGACTCATACAGTCATTTCTACGGGTCAGCAATTTCCGGGATCTTACGGACCCATGTCCTTACAGGCCCGCAGGGCCCGCAAGGTCCCGGCCGTGCGGATGTACCGCCTGCATGCACCTATGGGTACCCACAGGTACCTACAGGCCCATGTCCTTGGCGATGATCGACTTCATGATCTCGCTGGTGCCGCCGTAGATCCGGTTGACGCGGTTGTCGGCGTACAGGCGGGCGATCGGGTACTCGTTCATGAATCCGTAGCCGCCGTGCAGCTGGAGGCAGCGGTCGATGACACGGTGTGCGACCTCGGTGCAGAACAGCTTGGCGCTGGCGGCCTCGGCCGGGGTCAGCTCGCCCGCGTCCAGGGCCTCGGTGGCCCGGTCGGCGACGGCCTCGGCGGCGTCCACCTCGGCCTTGCAGGCGGCCAGCTCGAACTTGGTGTTCTGGAAGTGCGCGACCGGCTTGCCGAAGACGACCCGCTCCTGCACGTACTGCTGGGCGAACCGGACAGCCGCCTTGGCCTGTGCGTACGCGCCGTAGGCGATGCCCCAGCGCTCGGAGGCGAGGTTGTGGCCGAGGTAGTAGAAGCCCTTGTTCTCCTCACCGAGGAGGTTCTCGACGGGCACCTTGACGTCGACGAACGCCAGCTCGGCGGTGTCGGAGGTCTTCAGACCGAGCTTGTCCAGCTTGCGGCCGATCGAGTAGCCCTCGGACTTGGTGTCCACCACGAGGAGGGATATGCCGTGGCGGCGGTCCTCGGCGCTGGGCGCGTCGGTGCGGGCGCAGACGATCATCTGGTCGGCGTGGACGCCACCGGTGATGAAGGTCTTCGAGCCGTTGAGGACGTAGTGCGTGCCGTCCTCGCTCAGCTTGGCGGTGGTCTTCATGCCCGCGAGGTCGGAGCCGGTGCCCGGCTCCGTCATCGCGATCGCCCACATCTCCTCGCCGGAGACGAACTTCGGCAGGTAGCGCTTCTTCTGCTCGTCGGTGGCGAGCAGTTTGACGTACGGCAGACCGAGCAGCACGTGCACACCGGAGCCGCCGAAGGACACACCCGCGCGCGCGGTCTCCTCGTACAGGACGGCCTCGAACTTGTACGAGTCGATGCCGGCGCCGCCGTACTCCTCGTCGACGCGGATGCCGAAGACGCCCAGTTCGGCGAGCTTGTAGTAGAACTCGCGCGGCGCCTGGCCGGCGGCGAACCACTCGTCGTAGACCGGAACGACCTCGGCCTCGATGAAGGCGCGAAGGGTCTCCCGGAACGCCTCGTGATCCTCGTTGAACACAGTACGGCGCACCGCCGCCTCCTCGACTCGAACACCTAAGCGCTTGCTCAGATCAACCGTACCGGCGAGTACGAAGCCCCGTCCAGTGGAGTTGGGCCGTAACGCTCATCACTCCCCCGCCCTCGCCGCCGCCGCGAAGGCACCCCTGGCCATCCGGTGCAGCAGGCCCGCCGTGACGCCCCGGCCCGGCAGCGCGCCCGGGCGGCCGAGGTGCGGGGTCGAGTTCAGGAGGCCGAAGACCGAGTGGACGGCCGCGCGGGCGGTCGGTTCCGTCAGCTCCGGGTAGACCTTCCGCACCACCTCCACCCACAGCTCGACGTACTGCCGCTGGAGCTGACGCACCAGCTTGCGGTCGCTGTCGCGCAGGCGGTCCAGTTCGCGGTCGTGGAGGGTGATCAGGGGGCGGTCGTCGAGGGCGAAGTCGATGTGGCCCTCGATGAGAGAGTCGAGGAGCGCCCCGGGGTCCCCGTCGGCCTCGGAGACCCGCCGCTTGCCGCCGGTCAGGAGCTGGCCGCTGATGCCGACCAGCAGTTCGGCGAGCATCGCGTCCTTGCCCGGGAAATGGCGGTAGAGGCCGGGACCGCTGATGCCCACGGCCGCCCCTATCTCGTCCACGCCCACACCGTGGAAACCGCGCTCGGCGAAGAGCCGCGCGGCCTCCTTGAGGATCTGTTCGCGGCGGGTCGGGGCGTCGGTTCTCGTGGCCATGCGATTGATTCTAGACACGGAGGTTAGCGGTCGTTAACCTGAGGGAAATACGTTAACGCTCATTAACCGGTCGGCCTTCGGCGGATCACTGGACGACGACCGGCTTCGGCCACTGGGTGAGGGGACCGCAGGATGCAGGAGGCACCGGAGCTCCACAGCGCGGCGGACCCCGCGTCGGAGGCCTGGCGGGCCAACGAGGCGGCTCACCGCGCGCTGGTCGGGAAACTGCACGGCAAGCTGGCCGCGGCCCGGCTGGGCGGGGGCGAGAAGGCCCGGGAGAGGCACACCGCGCGCGGGAAGCTGCTTCCCCGGGAGCGCGTCGACCGGCTCCTCGACCCCGGGTCGCCCTTCCTGGAGATCGCCCCCCTCGCCGCCGACGGGATGTACGAGGGGCAGGCGCCGGCCGCCGGTGTCATCGCCGGGATCGGGCGGGTCAGCGGGCGTGAGTGCGTGATCGTCGCCAACGACGCCACCGTCAAGGGCGGCACGTACTACCCGATGACCGTGAAGAAGCATCTCCGCGCGCAGGAGATCGCCCTCGACAACCGGCTTCCCTGTATCTACCTGGTGGACTCCGGGGGCGCCTTCCTGCCCATGCAGGACGAGGTCTTCCCCGACCGTGACCACTTCGGGCGGATCTTCTTCAACCAGGCCCGGATGTCCGGCGCCGGGATTCCGCAGATCGCCGCCGTGCTCGGATCGTGCACCGCGGGCGGCGCCTACGTACCCGCCATGAGCGACGAAGCGGTCATCGTCCGCAATCAGGGGACCATCTTCCTGGGCGGTCCCCCACTGGTGAAGGCCGCCACCGGTGAGGTCGTGACCGCCGAGGAACTGGGCGGAGGCGACGTCCACGCGCGCGTGTCGGGCGTCACCGACCACCTCGCCGAGGACGACGCGCACGCCCTGCGCATCGTCCGCAACATCGCCGCCACCCTCCCCGCGCGCGGGCCGCTGCCCTGGGACGTCCAGCAGTCCGTCGAGCCCAAGGTCGACCCCCACGGGCTCTACGGCGCGGTGCCCGTCGACTCCCGCACCCCCTATGACGTACGGGAGATCATCGCGCGCGTGGTCGACGGTTCCCGGTTCTCGGAGTTCAAGGCCGAGTTCGGGCAGACCCTGGTCACCGGCTTCGCCCGCGTCCACGGCCACCCGGTCGGGATCATCGGCAACAACGGCATCCTGTTCTCCGAATCCGCCCAGAAGGGCGCCCACTTCATCGAACTCTGCGACCAGCGCGGCATCCCCCTGCTGTTCCTCCAGAACATCTCCGGCTTCATGGTGGGCCGGGACTACGAGGCGGGGGGCATCGCCAAGCACGGCGCCAAGATGGTCACGGCGGTGGCCTGCACGCGCGTGCCCAAGCTGACGGTCGTGGTCGGCGGGTCGTACGGCGCGGGGAACTACTCGATGTGCGGCCGGGCGTATTCACCGCGCTTCCTGTGGATGTGGCCCGGCGCCAAGATCTCCGTCATGGGCGGCGAGCAGGCCGCGTCCGTCCTCGCGACCGTCAAGCGGGACCAGTTGGAGGCGCGCGGGGAGTCCTGGCCGGCGGCGGACGAGGACGCCTTCAAGGACCCGATCCGCGCACAGTACGAGCGCCAGGGCAACGCCTACTACGCGACCGCCCGACTCTGGGACGACGGTGTCATCGACCCCCTCGAAACCCGCCAGGCAGTGGGGCTCGCGCTCACCGCCTGCGCCAACGCGCCACTGGGCGAACCCCAGTTCGGCGTCTTCCGGATGTGAGACGTGAGGGGACCTCTGACCATGTTCGACACAGTGCTGGTCGCCAACCGGGGCGAGATCGCGGTCCGGGTCGTCCGCACCCTCCGCGCGCTGGGCGTGCGTTCGGTGGCCGTCTTCTCCGACGCGGACGCCGACGCGCGGCACGTCCGGGAGGCCGACACCGCCGTACGGCTGGGACCGGCGCCGGCCGCCGAGAGCTATCTGTCCGTCGAGCGGCTCCTGGAGGCGGCTGCCCGCACCGGCGCCCAGGCCGTGCACCCGGGGTACGGCTTCCTCGCGGAGAACGCGGGCTTCGCGCGGGCGTGCGTCGATGCCGGGCTCGTCTTCATCGGGCCGCCCGCCGACGCGATCTCCCTGATGGGCGACAAGATCAGCGCCAAGGAGACGGTGAAGGCAGCGGGAGTACCCGTGGTGCCCGGCGGCCGTGACCCCGAACTCGCCTTGGCAGCAAGGGAGTTGGGTGCCCCGGTACTGCTGAAGCCCAGTGCGGGTGGCGGCGGCAAGGGCATGCGTCTGGTCCGGGACCTCACCACCCTGGAGGAGGAGATCGCCGCCGCGCGGCGCGAGGCCCGCGCCTCCTTCGGTGACAACACGCTCCTCGTCGAGCGATGGGTCGACCGGCCCCGGCACATCGAGATCCAGATCCTGGCCGACGCCCACGGCAACGTCGTACACCTGGGCGAGCGCGAGTGTTCGCTCCAGCGGCGCCACCAGAAGCTCATCGAGGAGGCGCCCAGCGTGCTCCTCGACGAGCGGACCCGGGCCGCGATGGGCGAGGCGGCGGTCCAGGCGGCACGCTCCTGCGGGTACGAGGGCGCGGGCACTGTCGAGTTCATCGTCCCGGGCAGCGACCCCTCCTCGTACTACTTCATGGAGATGAACACCCGCCTCCAGGTCGAGCACCCGGTGACGGAGCTGGTCACCGGCCTCGACCTGGTGGAGTGGCAGCTGCGCGTGGCCGCAGGCGAGCCCCTGTCCTTCGGTCAGGCGGACGTACGGCTCACCGGGCACGCGGTCGAGGCCCGTATCTGCGCGGAGACGGTGTCCGTGCGGGCGGGCGCGCGCGGGTTCCTGCCGTCCGGCGGCACGGTGCTCGCCCTGCGCGAACCCTCCGGCGACGGCGTACGCACCGACTCGGGCCTGACCGAGGGCACGGAGGTCGGTTCGCTGTACGACCCGATGCTGTCCAAGGTGATCGCGTACGGCCCGGACCGCCCGACCGCGCTCCGCAGACTCCGGGCGGCCCTCGCGGAGACGGTCACCCTGGGCGTGCCGACCAACGCGGGGTTCCTGCGTCGGCTGCTGGCCCATCCGGCGGTCGTGGCGGGCGAGTTGGACACCGGACTGGTGGAACGCGAGGTCGACTCCCTCGTACCGGACGGGGTGCCGGAGGAGGTCTACGAGGCGGCGGCGGCCGTACGACTGGAGGCGCTGCGGCCGAAGGCGACGGAGGGCGGCTGGACGGATCCCTTCTCCGTGCCCAGCGGCTGGCGCCTGGGCGGCACCCCGAAGCCACTGCCCTTCGAGCTACGGGTGACAGGACTCGAACCCGTCACTCACGTCCTCCAGGGCACGCACACGGTCACCGACGACCAGGTGTCCGTGGTCGTCGACGGCGTCCGCCACACCTTCCACCGCGCCGGCGACTGGCTGGGCCGCGACGGCGACGCCTGGCAGGTGCGCGACCACGACCCGGTGGCGGCCTCGCTCAGCGCCACGGGCTCCGCGGGTGCCGGTTCCCTCACCGCGCCGATGCCCGGCACGGTGACGGTGGTGAAGGTGGCGGTCGGGGACGAAGTGGCCGCCGGGCAGAGCCTGTTGGTGGTCGAGGCGATGAAGATGGAGCACGTCATCACCGCCCCGCACGCAGGCACCGTAGCCGAGCTGGACGTCACCCCGGGGACGACGGTCGCCATGGACCAGGTACTGGCCGTGATCGCACCCGCGGAGTCCTCGGCAGAGGAGGAGAAATGACGCTCCCCATGGTCGTACCGGCCCCGGACCTGCCCGCAAGGGTCAGAATCCACGAGGTGGGCGCACGGGACGGCCTCCAGAACGAGAAGACGACCGTCCCGACAGCCGTAAAAGCGGAGTTCATCCGCCGGCTGGCCGACGCGGGCCTGACGACGATCGAGGCGACGAGCTTCGTCCACCCCAAGTGGGTGCCCCAACTGGCGGACGCGGAGGATCTGTTCCCCCAGGTCGGCGATCTCCCCGTACGTCTGCCGGTGCTCGTCCCCAACGCACGCGGCCTGGACCGCGCCCTGGCGCTCGGCGCACGGCAGGTCGCCGTCTTCGCCAGCGCGACCGAGTCCTTCGCCAAGGCCAACCTCAACCGGACGGTCGACGAGTCGCTCGCGGTGTTCGAGCCGGTGGTCCGGCGGGCGAAGGACGAGGCGGCGCATGTGCGCGGCTATGTGTCGATGTGCTTCGGCGACCCCTGGGAGGGGGCGGTCCCGCTCCACCAGGTGGTACGGGTGTGCCGGGCGCTGCTGGACATGGGCTGCGACGAGTTGAGCCTGGGCGACACGATCGGCGTCGCCACCCCCGGCCATGTCCTGGAGCTGCTGTCCTCCCTCAACGAACAGGGTGCGCCGACGAACGTGCTGGGCGTGCACTTCCACGACACGTACGGACAGGCGCTCGCCAACACCCTGGCCGCGCTCCAGCACGGCGTCACCACCGTGGACGCCTCCGCGGGCGGCCTCGGCGGCTGTCCGTTCGCCCGGTCCGCGACCGGCAACCTCGCCACCGAGGACCTGGTGTGGATGCTCCAGGGCCTCGGCATCGAGACCGGGGTCGACCTCACCGGCCTCGTCGCCACCAGCACCTGGATGGCGGACCGGTTGGGCCGGCCGAGCCCGTCCCGCACCGTACGAGCCCTGTCCCACAAGGATTCCGCGGAATCAACGGAATCCACGGAACCTACGGCACCCACGGAATCCCAGGAGCGGTGAAGGACCATGGACCACAAGCTCTCCCCCGAACTGGAAGAACTCAGGCGTACGGTCGAGCAGTTCGCGCACGACGTCGTGGCCCCGAAGATCGGCGACTTCTACGAGCGGCACGAGTTCCCGTACGAGATCGTCCGCGAGATGGGCAGGATGGGCCTGTTCGGGCTGCCGTTCGCCGAGGAGTACGGCGGGATGGGCGGCGACTATCTGGCGCTGGGCATCGCCCTGGAGGAGTTGGCGCGGGTCGACTCGTCGGTGGCGATCACGCTGGAGGCGGGGGTGTCGCTGGGCGCGATGCCCATCCACCTGTTCGGCACGGAGGAGCAGAAGAGGGAGTGGCTCCCGCGCCTCTGCTCCGGCGAGATCCTGGGCGCGTTCGGCCTGACGGAACCGGACGGCGGCTCGGACGCGGGGGCGACCCGGACGACGGCCCGGCTGGACTCCGACACCGGTGAATGGGTGATCAACGGCACGAAGTGCTTCATCACCAACTCGGGCACGGACATCACCGGCTTCGTGACGGTCACGGCGGTGACGGGCCGCAGGGCGGACGGCAGGCCGCTCATCTCCGCGATCCTCGTCCCGTCCGGGACGCCGGGCTTCACGGTGGCGGCGCCGTACTCGAAGGTCGGCTGGAACGCCTCGGACACGCGGGAACTGTCCTTCGCGGACGTACGGGTGCCGGCCGCGAACCTGGTCGGCGAGGAGGGGCGCGGCTACGCCCAGTTCCTCCGCATCCTCGACGAGGGGCGCATCGCGATCGCCGCGCTGGCGACCGGACTTGCCCAGGGCTGCGTGGACGAGTCGGTGAAGTACGCCAAGGAACGGCACGCGTTCGGGCGTCCGATCGGCGCGAACCAGGCGATCCAGTTCAAGATCGCGGACATGGAGATGAAGGCCCACACGTCCCGCCTGGCCTGGCGGGACGCGGCCTCCCGGCTGGTGACCGGCGAGCCCTTCAAGAAGGAAGCCGCCCTGGCCAAGCTGTACTCGTCCACGATCGCGGTGGACAACGCCCGCGACGCGACCCAGATCCACGGCGGCTACGGCTTCATGAACGAGTACCCGGTGGCCCGGATGTGGCGCGACTCGAAGATCCTGGAGATCGGGGAGGGCACAAGCGAGGTCCAACGGATGCTCATCGCGCGGGAGTTGGGGCTGGGGATGGAGATGGCGGGCTGAGATCCACGGACAGGGCGCCGGTGATCGCGGCGATGTGCCGGTAGGCACTGTGGGCCGCCGCGACGGCCCGGTCCTGCGCCTCGGGGCCGCTGAGTGCCTGGTTCATCCGGGCGGTGAGGCGGGCCCAGCGCTCGCGGTCGCCGCTGGTGTAGTAGTCGACGCCGTCCGTGCCGGGCAGACGGTAGGCGGCGGTGACGTACGGGTGCAGGAAGAGGGCGCCGAGCGTCGAGCCCTCCATGACGTAGAGGGACCCGACGAGGGCCGGCAGGTCGGACTCCTGGGCCCGCTCCCGAATCTCCGCCGCGAACGCTTCCGCCTCCTCGGCGGCCTGGGAACCGGGCGCGGTGCCGAGGTCCGCGAAGTAGGCCAAGTCGCGCTCGATGAGCGGGAGTTTGCCGAGGTCCGCCGACCACACGGAGTCGGCGGAAGGCTCCACGGCTCGGGCGAGTTCACCTTCGAGGGCGCTCAACACCACCCGGTAGGCGGCGAGTTGACCGACGTAGCGCTCGACGGGAAGTGTCCCGGCGATCATCGCGCTCGCGAAGGGGGTGGCCTCCAGTGCGTCGTGCCAGTCGCGGGTACTCGCACGCAGCCGCTCGACCGGCGTGGCCGACGCCGGGACCGGGGCCGGGGCCGCCGTCACGCGCCGCTCCGCTGCTGGAGCGTCTCGTGGAGACGGTCGATGAGGTGGCCCTTGCGTTCGATGGTGAGGTCGAAGTAGGCGGCGCTCCGGTCGGACCGGCACACGCGGTACACGCTCTCCTTGGCCTCACGCTTCAGCAGGACCGCTTCGGCGGCGAGCGCGAGAAGCGTCGACTCCAGTTTCGGATGCCCGAGGACGTACGACTTGAGCGCCTCCCCCGAGAGTGACGGCTGAGCCGACTGGGACGACTCCGGGTCGAGCAGTTCGAGGAAGACCCGGTTGCTGAGCCCGTCGTAGTCCTCGTGGATCCGGCCGCCGCCGAACTCGGGCACGAAGTCGGTGAGGTCGTTGAACAGCTGGCTGGCCAGGCCGAGTTGGCGCATGGCGGCGTCCAGGACGTACTGCTCGTCGTCGACGACGCGCAGACCCGCGAGCGCCGAGTCGAGGGGCATCCGGAAGAGGGTGCCGGTCTTGAGGGCGGCCAGCGACTCCCAGTAGGCCACGCGCTCTTCGAGGGGCGCGGCGATCAACTCGGCGCGGGTCTCGGCCGTACGGGTGGACAGGTCGACGGCCTGCCCGGTGAAGCCGCTCTCGACGGCCCGCACGAGGCTGTCCACCACAGCGGGATCGGCCGCGTGCCGCAGGACGGCCGCGATCAGCCAGGAACCGGTGTTGAGCGCGAGGGGCACGCCGTGGGTGACGTGGAGGGCGGGTTCGCCGTAGCGGACGTCGCTGCCGTCCTGGATGTCGTCGATCGCGACGAATGCCTTCAGCATGACCCGCACGGCCACGGCGGCCCGCCGGACGACGGCCAGGTCGGCCTCGGCAACGTCGTGCCCGGTCTCATCGGGGAAACCCCGGTAGTTGCGGTAGGCCCAGTACACCATCGACGGCCGCAGCGGAGCCCGGTCGCCGCCGGGCGCCCCGGCGGTCGGGGGCAGCGCCTCCTGGCCCACCTTCGACCCGACGGCGTCGGCGACGGGCTCGTACAGGGAACGTCGCAGGGCAGCCTCGTACACGGACTGCGCGGCGACCGCCCCGGGAGCGGTCAGCGAACCGAGAAACTCGGCCAAGTCGTCCTCCAGCAGTGCGGCGTCGCTCCGCACCACCTCCGCCACCGCGTCCAGCGCTTCCCCAGCCGCCTCAGCGACCCTCTCCGTGGCACCCATACCCGCCCCAGCCTCCGCTTCCCGCTCCCGCCCCGACCCCCGTCGACACGCAGAAGCGTGATCGCAACTGGCATATTTCGCAAGGGAGTTCGAGGACAGTGAGGCGGTCAATATGGCAAAATCCGGCCACCGAGTGCACCGAACAGGCCTGCACAGGCATGCACGCATACCCCTCTGGCAAATTCCAAAGACAAAAGCCACTCGTACGGCTGAACGCATCGCCTTGGCACCGCAGAAACGTATTCACCCCATTACGTTCCATCGCATGGTCAGCTCACCGCACGAGGCGATGCACCAGATCTTCAGGGAGGACCCGGAGCTCTTCGCCCGAGCCCTTCCGAGGGCCGGCATCCCCTTCCCCAAACCCACGTCGATCCAGTTCCTGGACACCGATCTCACCGAGATCAAGCCCCTGGCACGCCGCGTGGACACCCTGTTACGGATCACCACGGAGGACAACGACGGTTATCTGCTCGCCTTCGAGTCCCAGGGCAAACCGGACCAGGAGAAGCACAGCAGTTGGACGTACTACTTGGCCTATCTCTACGCCACATACAAGGTGCCCCCGATCCTGCTGGTGCTCTGCCGGGACAAGAACACCGCGTCCTGGGCCGCGAACCCGATCCGCATCGGCCTGCCGGCCCACACCAGCATCGCGGCCTTCCCTCTGGTCCTGGGCCCCGACAACCTGCCCACGATCATCGACCCGGACGAGGCGGAACAGGACATCCCCCTGGCGGTCCTCTCCGCACTCGCTCACGCCAAGGACCCGGCCCTCCCTGCGATACTGGAAGCTCTGGCAACGGCGCTGGCCAACATCGGCGGCAATGCCTTGGATGACTGGGCGGAATACACCGAAATCGGCTTGGGCGACACCCCGGCCCGCGCACTCTGGAGGAACCTCGTGGCCATGCGTCCCAGCCGCTTCCCGGGCAGCGGCACCATCGTGGAGGAGTACCGCATCAAGGGCTTCGCCCAGGGGGAGGCCGAAGGCAAAGCCAAGGGCGAGGCCGAGGGCCGGGCCAGGGGCGAAGCTGAAGGCCGCGTCCAGGACATCCTCCGCATCCTCGACCTCCGCGGCATCGACATCACCGAGGCCGCCCGCGAACGCATCAGCGGCTGCACCGACCTGGACACCCTCGGCACCTGGTTCGACCGGTCACTCACAGCCACCGACGCGGAAGAGCTGTTCGCCCAGGGGTAGCCTCCGGAACCGACACGGGCCGCGCCGCCAGAGTTCACCGGGGGCGCGGCCCGTTCCACTTGAGGAAACCTTGGGTCGGGGGATCAGAGCGACTGGATCCGGGAGCGACGCCGGCCTGAGAGGGCACGGCCGAAGGCGACCGATTCCCCTGTTCTTCTCACGCTATAAACTCACCCAACTACCCTAGGTGCACATTCGTTTTCAAGTGCCCCACCGCGTCCACAAATTGCCAGGCCCGGAGTGCGCACAGGTAGGGACTCGGGATGCGGCGATCTGACAGCGCGAGGGGCGTGGTCCGGTGACAGCACAGGACAGCAGGGGCAGGCAGCAGGGTCGGGGTACGGGCGTAGGGCTTGACCCGTACGCGTCGCCGAGGGCCTTCTACGGCTGTGAGCTGCGCCGGGAGCGGGAAGCAGCCGGCTTCTCCCAGGAGTAGTTGGGCGAGAAGGTCTTCTGCTCGGGCACGTACATCGGCCAGTTCGAGTCCGCGATCCGCCGCCCACAGCCGGACCTGTCCCGCCTTTTCGACCAGATCTTCGGTACGGGACAACACTTCGAGCGGCTGTGCGGCCTTGCCCGCAAGTCCAAGCACGCGGCCTACTTCGCGGACGCGGCGGAGTTGGAGACACTGGCGAAGACGATCAGCGAGTACGCGCCGATGTTGGTGCCGGGGTTGCTGCAGACGGAGGCGTACGCGCGAGCGCTGATCAGCGCGGCTCAGCGGTTCGAACCGCAGAAGACGGTCGAGAAACTGCTGCGGACCCGAATGGAGAGGCAAGCCCTTCTGACCAGCCCCACGGCTCCCCAACTCTGGGTCGTTCTGCACGAGGCTGTGTTGCGTACGCAAGTGGGCGGTGCAGCCGTGATGGCCGAGCAGCTGACCAGTCTCGTCGAAGCGGCTCGGACGAATCGCCGGGTACTGATGCAGGTGCTGCCGTTCGAGGCTGGGGCGAGCGCGTTCCTCAACGGAACGACGAGACTCTGTTGGTGATCTTCAGTGGGTGCTGACAGTCGCTCCGGTCGGTGCTTCAGTGGAGGCAGCGGGGCGGTGTCGAGGTCGGGGCGGGCCTGATGTCGTTGCAGCCAGGGGATTACCAGCGGATTCCGGCGCGGACCGTGCGCACGGCGTGGGCGGCCTGTCCGAAGGGAACCCCCGCGATGCTGGTGCGGGATCGTCTCGATGTGCTGTTCGAGGATGAGGAGTTCGCCGACCTCTATCCCGCAGATGGGCGGCCAGGGTTCTCGCCGGGGCAGCTGGCACTGGTCTCGGTGCTGCAGTTCGCCGAGGACCTGTCGGACCGGGCAGCCGCGCAGGCGGTGCGCACTCGGATCGACTGGAAGTACGCCCTGGGCTTGGAGTTGGAGGACTCCGGGTTCGATCACTCGCTCCTGTGCGACTTTCGGGCACGGCTGGTCGAGGGCGACGCGGCGGACCGGATGCTCGGTGTGATGCTCAAGCGGCTGACCGAGGCAGGGCTGCTGAAGTCCGGCGGGCGGCAGCGGACCGACGCGACGTATGCGCTGGCCGCGGTGCGGCGGCTCAGCCGCCTGGAGCTGGCCGAGGAGAGCCTGCGGGCGGCCCTGGAGGAGCTGGCGGAGATCGCGCCGGGATGGCTGCTGCCGTTGATCGAGCCCGAGTGGGACAAGCGTTACGGGCGGAGGATCGAGATCAGGAAGGTAGCCGGCGGGCCGGAGGCCGTGATCGCGCGGGCGGAGACTTTCGGACGGGACGGGCAGAAGGTGCTGGCCGCCCTGTGGTCTCCCGGCACGCCGGGCCGGCTGCGGGCTCTTCCCCAGGTGGAGATCCTGCGACAGGTGTGGGTTCACCACTACTACTGGGACGAGGAAGGACGACTCCGCTGGCGTGACGGGCACGCGCTGCCACCGGCGAGCCTGCGCTTCGACTCCCCGTACGACACCGACGCGCACTACTGCACCAAGAACGGCACCGAGTGGAGCGGCTATCGCGTGCATTACACCGAGACCTGCGAGGAACAGCGGCCCGAGATCGTGGTGCACGTCGCCACCACGATCGCCCCGGTCCAGGACGGCCGGCTCACCGAGCAGATCCATGACGACCTGGCCCAAGCAGCCCTGGTCCCGGCCGAGCACGTGGTCGATGCCGCCTACATCACCCCGGCTCACGTCCAACGCGCCCAGCAGGTCCACGCGATCACGCTGCTCGGCCCGATCGTCGCCGACCACAGCCGCCAGGCCAAGAACGGCGAGGGTTTCGGGAAGTCCGCCTTCACCATCAACTGGGGGAACCAGCAGGCCACCTGCCCCCAGGGCAACCTCAGCCGGGAATGGCGCCCCCTGCGCATCAGCGGCCACGACTACATCCAGGTCAAGTTCGACAAGGCCACCTGCCTGGCCTGCCCGGTCCGCCCGCAGTGCACCGACGCAGTCAGCGGACCGCGCTCGCTCGCGCTGCTACCCACCCGCGAACTGCACGAGATCCAGCAGAGCAACCGCCTGGACCAGAACACCGAAGACTGGCAGCGTCGCTATGCGATCCGTGCTGGCATCGAGGCGACACTCTCCCAGACCGTCCGGAGCAACGGCCTACGGCGTGCGCGCTACCGCGGGCTCGCCAAGACGCACGTCCAACACATGCTCACCGCCATGGCCTGCAACCTCACCCGCACCGCCGACTGGATCACCGAGACACCCAGAGGACGCACACGATCAAGCCGATTTCACACCCTTTGCACTGCAGCCACTGGATGACTCCCGAAGATCACCAACAGAGTCACGGCATTGCCTCTAAGGGCCGTCCCGTAAGTGATCTCCGAGCTGCCTCGGGCGTGACTGGCCGTGGACCGACTCGCCCGTCTATCCGGCGAGGGCGAGGTTGTGCAACCGAGCAATACCGAGCATGGCGTGGTGGACTCCGTCGCCTTTGAGACGGCAGTCACGGAGGATCTTCCACGTCTTCATGCGGGCAAAGACGTGCTCGACGCGCGCGCGGACCTGCTTGTGGGACTTGTTGTGCTCCTGCTTCCAGCCGGGCAGGTCTTCGCCCTTGCGCGGACGGTGGGGCATGACGAGCCCGGTGCCGGGATAGCCTCCGTCGGCGATTGTGAGTGTCCTGCCAACGGCGGCCTTGGCGCCGGATTCCTCCCACGCTTTGCAGTCATTGCGGTTTCCGGGCAAGGGCCGGCCGACCACGACGACCAGCCGGGTATCGGCATCGATGACGACCTGATGGTTGGTGGAGTACCGGTAGTTCTAATAGCTCATCGGTGAGCCTGAGCGCGTGAGCGCAAGGGCTGCCGAGTGAGGTGGAAGCCTGCCCCACTTCCGGGACGAGATCCCCGTGGTCAGACCGGCTCTGCCTCGCGCCCGCCCTGCCGGGCGGAGACCTTCGGTAGTTCCGGGACCTTCGATCTCTTGTCTAAGACCGGTCCCGCCCGGCAGGAGCGGGTCAGGTTTCATGTCGCCAGCCCGCCGACAGGGGCCGACCTCTCAACAGTTCGCGAGCCCAGAGCTCTCCAGCAGACCGAGGTCCCTGCCGGTCGCTGGAGACACGAACGGCTCATGAGATGGCGTGCCCCGAGCACTTCTATTAGAGCGCCGCGTGCTCCGCCCGGGAAATGACGTGCATGACGAGACGGAGGTAGAGAAGTTGAGCGCGATCTTCTGCGGCATCGACTGGGCGGAGGGGCACCACGACATAGCCCTCGTCGACCAGGACGGCAGCCAATTGGCCAAGTTGCGGATCAGCGACGACAGCGCCGGCTTCCACGCCCTGCTGGAACTCCTGGCCCGCCACGGCGACAGCGCCGAGTGCCGGATCCCGGTCGCCATCGAGACTCCGCGTGGGCTGCTGGTCGCCTCTCTGCGAGCCACCGGCCGCACGGTCTATGCGATCAACCCCTTGGCCGCCGCCCGCTACCGCGACCGCGGCAGCGTCTCCAGGGCCAAGTCCGACGCCGCTGACGCCCGAGTACTGGCCAACATTCTCCGTACCGACCGGCACGCACATCGCCCACTGCCCGCAGACAGCGAAGCCGGGCAAGCCATTGCCGTCCTCGCCCGTGCCCACCAGGACGCGGTCTGGGATCGGCAACAGATGGTCAACCGGCTCCGCTCCCACCTGCGCGAGTACTACCCGGCCGCCCTCACCGCCTTCCACGGACCCGGCAAACTGGGACTCGACTCCGCACACGCACGAGCGGTTCTTGCGGCCGCCCCCACGCCGGCCTCTGCGGCCAGACTCACCCGCAGCCAGTTGCGCGGACTCCTCACACGGGCGGGTCGCCTGCGGCGCGGCATTGAAACGGAGGTCGAACGGCTCCGGGAGATCTTCCGGGCGGAGCACCTCCACCAACTGCCGCTGGTCGAAGAGGCCATGGGGCGACAGGCATCGGCACTCATCCAGCAGGTCAACGCTGCCTGCAGCAGTGGCACCGACCTCGCAGCGGCGACAGAGGATGCGTTCCTCGCGCACCCAGACGCCGACATCATCACCAGCTTCCCGGGTCTGTCCGTGCTCTCCGGGGCCCGACTGTTGGCCGAGATCGGCGACGACCGCTCCCGGTTCGCGGACGCGAGGGCGGTCAAGGCATACGCCGGAGCGGCACCCGTGACACGGGCGTCAGGCCGCAGCCACGTCGTCGTGGCTCGGACCGTCAAGAACCAACGACTCGCCAGCGTTGGTCACATGTGGGCCTTTGCCACACTCCGCACAGGCGCTCCCCGCGCCCATTACGACAGGCGACGAGCCGGCGGAGAACGCCATACCGCCGCACTACGAAACCTGTTCAACAAGCTCCTGGGCTGCCTATACCACTGCCTGCAGAACCGAACGACGTACGACCCCGACCGAGCCTTCCCAGCCCCTTTGCCCCTCGCCGCCTGAGCGCGGACTTGACCTCTCAACGACATGAGATGTCTTGGACTGCTCGGACACGGTGTGATCGCGGGTGGGCACCAGAGTGCCGTCCACGATGAGCACGGTGTCCTTGGTGAACCGCTTGCGGCCCTGGAGAGCGAGCATCGGCCCGAGGTGATCGATGATGCGGTCGGCCGCGGACTTCGAGACCCCGAACAGCGGGGCAAGCTGGCGCATCGTCAAGTTGGTTCGCCAGTAAGCCGCCACCAGCAGTGCTCGGTCCTCCAGCGGCAGGTTCCACGGTCGGCCCCGCCGCACCGCATCCGCGCCCCCGCGGCGCAACATGGTCACCATCTTGGCGAACTGGCGCGGGCTCAGCCCAGTGAATGGGGCTATCCAGGTCGGCTCCGACGCCGTGATCACACAAGCCATCGCCTGATCATCTCAGTTGCACGTGTGGCTCTCTCCAGCCGATCCTGTGTACTCGACGGATGAGGAGGACGGCGTGGGGCTGATTCTGTTCCCAGGCGACGGGGACACTACCAGTCCGGATGTCGCCTGGTCCTACTCCGGCTTCCACGCGTTCCGCTGCCGCCTGGCGCAGGCGGAAGGATTCGCCCTCGACGAGATGCGGGGCTTCGGCGGAGAGCGACTCTGGAGCAACGTCTCCACCACGCTGGAGCCCTTCCTCGACCGTCCGGACGACGGCGGCGGTGAGCTCTCGACTGCCGAGTGCACCGGGATCTTGCCCCGGCTGGAAACGATCACCGGCGAATGGCAAGAGCAGACCGCCCGCCCTCTCCTCCAGCAGCACATCGAAAATGCCCGCCAACTGGCGCTCGTCCTAAGCCTCTGCATCGAGAAAGACGTCGAACTCCTCTTCATGTGAGGCCTGTCGATCCGGGTCCACTCACCATGGCGGCCACAGTTACGGGACAGCCCTTAGCGCACATTGAGCGGCAGCGACAACATCTACCCAACCCACGGAATGAATTATCTCCTCATCGCTCATTCCCCTTCCGCTTACCACACCGTCCAGGACGCGATTCAGCTGTTCCAGTGCAACAGCTTTCCTGTCGTTCAGCAGAATGAATCCGATTCGCCCGGAGGGCTCGTCGAGCACTCCGGTGTCGTCGAAGAAGTCCAAGGCGTCGTCGAACCCGACCCCAGCCTGTGCCACCGGCAGCCAGTTCTTCTCCTGCCATTCTCGACTGCACAGCCTGCGCAACCATTCCACAAGTTGGAGGCGCAACCAGGGCATCTGCGCGTCGGGGCCGTCAACGTGCATTGCAGCTCCTCCACGCCATAGCCACCACTGCGGCAACGGTCAGCTCTTCCGGCAGCACCGGACTCCAATGCCTCCGCACGGCGCTGCTCGGACATAAACATGGTGCACCTCTTCTATAGAAGTGTCACTCATACACCCGAGCTGCCATCACCATGTCCCCCACGAACTTCCAGCTCGGCGATTCAGGCACCTCTTGGCCATTGTTCCGAAACCAACCGGGGCAGTCGTTCAGCCAAGCGGCCCAGGCTTCCAGGAAGGCGGGCAGGGAATCGTTCTCCCAGCGCTCGGGATGCGCAGCTAGGTCCTCCGCAGCCAGTTGAAGGAAAGCCGCCAGATCCTCCCTGGTGCGCAGTTCGCGCACCTTGCCAGCCAGCCGTTCCATTACTTTCCTCTCACTGCGATCGAAATTCCGTCATTCTGCGTGGTGAACTTCCACGACTGATTCTCCACCTCGGCAGCCGTGGCCCGCTGGAACCGGATATCAACACCGGCCTGTTGGAACACATAGAGCCTTCGGTTGTCAAGGGTGTACTTCTTTCCATCTCTTTCGAATATCTTAATGGGCGGAATGGCGTCAGCGTTGGTGCGACCGAACTTCAGGTCGTCGATCACCTCGGTGACTGACCTCCCGTCGCTGAATTTTGCGCCGATACTATCCTGCGAGAATCGCACGGCCTTGGGTGAGATGGTCCCCTGCGCAGGTAGGCCGCCCATCGGTCCTGGCTTCCGCGGCCCCGGCTTGCCCTTGCTTCCGGCGCCTCCCTTGCCGCCGGGCAGGATGGCGCCGGCTGCGGCCCCGACCCCAGCCGCGTTGCCGTCAGCACTGAACCCGTGCTCCTCGCCCCAGGCCCTGTACCTGTCGGCGAGGCACTCGTTCTGCACGATGCAGGCAGGTGTGAAGAGGGCACCGATAATGTCGAGAGTGCTGGCGATCGGCAGGCCCACACCATAGAGGGCGTTGGCCAACGGACCCTTCTGGCTGCTGGTCGCCCAAGCCATCACCACCGGGTCTTCGGCCCACTTTGGATCGAAATAGGGCCCAGGGGTGGTCAGGTCGGTGTCCCCGAACAAGGACCCGGAACTGGAGGTAGCAGCGGTCCCCTTGGAGTAGTTGACGGCCTCCATCGGGCGCCCATTCCCGGACGAACCGTCAGGACGCTTCGGGCAAGCATCCTCCTTGCCACCGCACGCAAGCCCCAGCCCCGTGGGGTCGCTGAACGTAAGCGGGTTCTGGCCGCCGTAGGTGTAGCCGTTGAGGGTCTGCTGCTTGTCGAGTTCCAGTAGCGGGTCGACGCTGATGAACCGCCCGGTAGACGGATCGTATTCACGCGCCCCCAGATGCGTCAGCCCCGTACCAGAATCCGTCGAAGCGCCAAGGAACCCCTTGTCGTCGGGCCAAGGGCCGAAGGTCGACTGGTCTCGGTCCGCGCCGAACGGTTTGCTGTAGCGCTTCGTGATCCCCTGGGTCGCGTTGTCCACGGCGAGGCTGCTCGTGCCGTGGTGATCCGCGGCCAGCCAACTCAGCTTGTCCGTACCCGACTTGTTGGTGCGCATCGCGATCGTCGCGCCGGCGCCCGAGTAGTAGCGCTGAGCCCAGAACTTCGCCGTCGAGGTCGAGGTGTCGAGGTGGATCTCGCTCGATCCCAGGTACAGGACCGTCTCGCCGGCTGTGTTGCGGCGGATCAGGAGGCTGCCGTCGGCGTCGTAGACGTAGCCGGTAGTGCTGGTGCCCTCCTTGAGGGTGTCGAGCTTGCTCTCCGCCGACCAGGTCAGTGTCTGGCTCGCGGTGCCGTCCGGCCGGGTCGTGGTGTTGCCCGTCGCGTCGTAGGCGTAGGCCGAGGCGATGCCGGTGCAGGTGTTGGCGGTGGTGGCGAGGAGACGGTGGGTCTTCGCGCTGTCGTAGCAGTACGTCGTGGTCGTGGGTGTACTGCTGGTTTTGGTGACCTCGGTCGCACGCAGGCCCGAGTCCTTGTACGTGTACGACGTCCAGTAGGGGGCGGCGCCTCCCAGGCTGGCCGTCGTGCGGTTGGCCGTGGAGCAGTCCGCTGCCGCCGGGGTCCAGGCGTCGGTCAGACGGCGGTGGCCGTCGTAGGTGAAGCACTGGTTGTCCGCCGCGCCGGTACCGCCGAGGGTCATCGGGTCCGAGACGGACGTGACGTTGCCCGCGACGTCGTAGCCGTAGTTCAACTGCTGGAGCGTGTAGGCGTGTGTGTCGTCGGTGACCGACGACCGGAGGAGACGGTCGGTACCCGGCTCATAGATGTTGCTGACGTACACGTTGTAGGTGCTCTCGGCCTCGGACTTGCCCAGGCTGAGCACCTGAGGCTGCCCCAGGGACGTGTAGCTGGCGTCCAGCATGTAGACGCTGGTCCCCTTGACCCGGGTGTTCAGACCAAGGCCGTCGTACGAGTAGGCGACGAGCTCCGACTCAAGGCCACCGGCGGCCGGCACCGTGACGTTTCGTTGAGTCCCGTCGACGTCGTAGTACGCGGTGGAAGTCAGCTTCGCAGCGACAGCCTTCTTGGCGACGAGGGGGTCCGCCTCCGGCAGTTCGAGCTGGGTGGCGGTGGCCCGGTACATGCTGTCGAATTCCGTGACCCTCTTCGTGTACGCGGTCTCAGCAGGCTTGACAGCCCCGCCGACATAGCGGGTGGCGGAGTCCCGCTGGCCCTTGGCGCCGGTGACCCCGTCGTAGGTGTACGCGGTGAGTTTGTTCGCGTCGACCTTTTCCTCGGTGGTCGAGGTCAGGTCCGCCGTTGCGGGGGCCGACCACGTGCCGGTGTTGCGGCCCAACACGTCGTAGCCGCTGATCACGACCCGGGCCGCCGCGTCCTTGGTCCAGGAGACCTGGTCCAAGGTCGTGTAGCCGGTGGTCGTCGTACCCATGTCGGGATCAGTGGCGGAGGTCTGACGGCCGTACAGGTCGTAGGCATACGACCAGGCGCTGTCGGGGCCAGTGATCGTGAACGGCTTACCGTCGCGGGTGTACGTGAACTTCGTGGACGTGTAGGTCGCGCCCACCGTGGCGCCGTAGCCGGTGTCGGCCGGGCTGGTGCCCTCGTACTCGCGGGTTTCCGTCGTACGGCCCTGGGCGTCCACGATCGTACGGACGGCCGAGCCTCCGTCCAGGGCAGTCGTCGCGGTGGAGTCACCCGTGTAGCTGGTGCTGGTGCTCCACTTCTTCACTCCCCCGCTGTAGAAGGTGCTGGTGACGGGCCGTTCCGCACCATCGAAGACGATCACCGACTCTTTGGGGGTCTGGCCGTCGCCGGCTTCGAAGTACTCGCCGGACGGAGGGTTCTCGTCGTCGAAGAGATCGGCGTACGTCTGGCTGACCAGGCCTCGGTTGTTGTAACGAGTGTCCGTCAGCAGTCGACCGCCGTGCGGTGTGACGCTCTGGGTCTGGAGCGGCCTCAGCAGCGAGTCGTAGATCTCGTAGCTGGTGTTGTACGTGCCGTCGTTCTTGAGCGTCGAGGTCGAGGACCAGGAGTTGTCGGCGTTGGAGACCGAGTAGGCGTACGTGTAGTTGGGGCTGTAGTCGGCAGCGCGGGAGCGGTTGGGCAGCCACGTCGCGGTCTGTCGGCCGAGGGCGTCGTACGTCGTCTCCGTGATCTTGCTGTTGATGTCGTAGACCTTGGTCGGCAGACCTCGGGCGTAGTCCGCGTAGACAAAGGTGCTCTGCGTCTTGGCGTTGGTGACCTTGGTCCGGGTCAGCGGGCCCGCCGTCTCGGGAACGTAGAACGTGGCCGTGGTGTTGCCGTCGGTGTCGGCTACCGTGGCGACGCGGCCCAGGGTGTCGTACGTCGTCCGACTGGTCGTCTGCCATGCGGACGGGTGGCGTTCGCCGTTCGTGGCCGCCGCCGGGTAGGCGGTGGGGCGGCCGACCCAGGTGACCGCGCCCTTGGTCGGGGTCTGGGACGCGGACCAGGCGGCTGTCGTGGACGTGCCGTCGTAGACCATCGCGGTGTCGGAGAGGACGTCACCGCGTGTGGCCGATGACGTGGGCAGAGCCAGATCGGTCTCGGCGGTCGTGCAAGCTCTGCCGAGCACTCGGGTACGGGAAACCAGGGAGTTGATACCGAGCGTGTCATTGGCCGCGTACCAGGTGCGGGTGCACGTCTCGTCGCCGGTGATGGCCGCGTCACCCGCGTCGTACACCTTCAGCGGCTGGCCGTAGGCGTCCCATTCGGTGGTGGCCGTGGTGCGCGTGCGCCAGGATGTGTTCGCCGTCAGATAGGTGTGCGTGTACGCCTTCTCCGTACGGACGAAGTAGGCCTTGCTGTTCGAAGCGCTGTGGGTGGCAGTGGTGCGGTACCAGGGGTCGTTGACGGTCACGCTGACCGGTGTCGAACCGTTGTAGGTGATCCGCTCCCGCAGGAAGCCCGCGTACGGGTCGCTGTCGGTCTGGTCGGCGATGTCCAGGCCGGTGAAGTCGATGCCGGCGACCGAGGCGGACCGCGTGGTGGCGGTGCCCTTGAGTTTGTCCCCGTGCATGCCCTGCAAATAGGTGGAGACCGTCTTGCTCTGGGTGGTGCCCGCGATGCCCTTGGTGGAGGTGACCTTTCCGTAGCCGCGCCAGTCGGACCACGTGCGCTCGGCTACGGGGGTCAGCGGGTCGTCGTTGTAGTGCCAGGCGGGGCCGGAGTAGGTGTAGGTGTTCTCGACGTCCGCGCTCTGGCTGTACGGGTCTGCGCTGAGGACAGCGGTGACCCGGTACTTGTGGAACCAGTCGATGGATGCCTCGGCGGCTCCGTTGATGTTCCAGTACTGCGGATAGCAGGGCTTCGAGTTGTCGTCCTCGGCGGTCGGCATGTTCGAGCCGCGCACGCACTCCGGGCCGGTGATGGTGACCGTGGTGACGGCGCCCGTCTCGGAGGTGACCGTCCTGATCCGGGGGCGGTTGAGCGGCAGGATGTTGTCGGTGTCGCCGTCGACCCGGTTTGGCCGCATCTCGTAGGTGAAGGTCACCGGATCGAGCTTGATGGCCGTGCCGTTCTTACCGGTGTGCTGAACGGACTCCAGGACCAGGCTGTGGTCGGAGGTGTCACCGATGTCGTTGCCGTCCTTGAAGTCCTGGTCCAGGGCCCAGGAGTCGACGGCGGTGAACGCGCTCGTGGCGGCCGACCAGGCGTAGGTGTTGACGCCGGTCAGGCGCTTGCGGGTGAAGAAGGACGGGCTCGACGCGTCGCAGTCGGCCCCTGAGGCACAGATCGAGTCGAAGGGGACATCGGGCCACTTGGGGGCGGAGGAGTCCGTCAGTTCGCCGCAGTCGGAGACCGTGCAGCGTTCGGCGTAGGAGAAGGTGACCTTGTCGGAGGTCACGCCTGAGAACAGGGTGTCCTTGTTCTGGCCGTAGCGGATCTCAGTGAGGTAGCCGCCGCGGGTGTACTTGGCTGTGGCGGTGGAAGCGTCGTTCTGGGCGTAGTAGTTGGTCTCGGGGGTGTACCAGTACGTCATGGCATTGCCGCGAACGTCCACGACGTAGTCCAGGTTCCAGCGCCAGGCCTGGGTGAGCGAGCGGCTGGCGAAGGCGGAACCCTTGTCGTAGCCGGGCTCGCCGGAGTCGTTGCCGTAGACCGGCACCGTCCATACGGAGTTGGTGCGGTCAGTGGTGGCCGCGCCGGGGAGCTTGTGCTGACCGAAGACGTACTTCGTGCCATCGCCGGTAGTGACGGTCCAGTACTCGCCATCGTCGTCGCCGTTGTCGCCCCCGGTGGAGCGGACAACGGTGGAGGCGTCGTCAGAGCTCAGTCGCCAGACGTCGTCGGTCTTGTCGGCCGCGTCGACCTTGACCAGCTTGCTGGACTTGCCGTTGAGGACGATCGAGGCGTTCTCGAACTTCCAGCACAGGTCGAACTTGTCGGCCTGCCCGTCCTTGTCACAGCTGCCGTAGGAGCGCTCGATGTACGAGGACGACGAGATTTCGAAGCCCTCGCCAACCGGGTTCGACTGGTTGTTCGTCGAAGCGGTACGCCCGTCGACACTGCCGGAGTCGTAGGACAGCGACAGTGACGGGGACGGTCCGGCCGCAGCGGGCGGCACGGCCATGCCGTACGACCATGTGAAGGCGCCGGAGGAGCCCCCCGCCTCCCAGCTGGAGGCGGGGGAGAGCGGGCTCGCTGTGTAGTCGCCCGCGCCGGACGGGGACGCGCCCGCAGTCGCCGCGAGGGCCAGGACGGTCACCGCAGAGGAAGCGGAGGACGTCGAAGTGGTGACCTTGGCGGTAGAGTTGGGCGTCGACGAACTCTTCTGAGCCCTCGATGCCCCAGGTTCCGCAGCGAGGGATACCTTCGCCGAGACGGTCTGGCCCGAGATGTTGTTGTGCGAGTCGAGCGGTGTCCGCTCTCGGCAGGCCGCCTTGTTCGGCGTCGTCAACGCACAGGCCGGGAGCTGGAACAGCCGCAACCGACCGGACCATCCGCCGCCGTACGCGGAAGCGAAGTCCGAGTAGTCGACGCTGACTTCGGCAGTGCCGGGGTCGGCAGCCGTCGCCGTCAGCAGTACGCCCTTGATACCGGCAGCTTCGGTCGCCTTGCGGCTGCGGACCTCGACACGGGTGTCGCCCGAGGCTCCGTCCCGCGTACCGGTCAGCGTCACCGGAAGACCGCCGGCCGTCAGCCGGGCAGCCTTGCCCTTCCCTGCGAGCCCCGCCTTCGCCGAACCCGCCTTCGGCCAGGTCGCGGTCTGCTCAGCGCGGGCGCGCCTGCCCTGTTCGGCGTTCTCCGCACGGGTCTCGGCCACCCGGGCCCTGGCCTTCTTGGCGCCCTGCCCGTTGAACTCGTGTACCTCGGAGACCAGTTGCTCCGGCATCTTGGGCTTGCCCAGGCCGACGACGCTGTCCGCCGCCTGGACGGGTGCCGCGACAACGCTCGACACGACGAGGGACATCACCACAGCCGACAGAATGCGTCGGCTGAAGACAACCCGTCTGATACTGGCGCCAACCCCACGCCTTCCGGCACTCACAGCAGAACTCCCCATTTGATCAAGGCGAACAGAGAATGACCGGACGGCGGAAGACCGGTGAGACGAAAGGTCAGTCATCCGTGCCACCCACGATGGCGCCGACCTGCTGCTCGGACATGGCACCGGCCCAGATCCGAATCCGGGTGATCCGGCCCCCGAGGTAGTGGCCCCAGGCGGAGTCGACGAAGCCCGTGCCGACCGCGAAGTCGCCCGAACCCACCACAGCGGTGTAGGCGAGGTCGGGGCCGTTCGGGTTGCCGCCGATGTACAGGCTGATCGTGCCTGCGGAGGCGTCGAACACACCGGTCAGCCGCGTCACACTGTTGGCCGTCACCGTCGTGGGCAGATCGGAGGCAACGGCTGTCCAGGCCCCCGCTGCGTCCAGCCGACCGAAGTACCATTTACCGATGGGGAGTTCCTTTTCGGTCTCCGGGTCGAATTCGGTGCCCTTCTTCTCGAACCACAGACCCCACGAGGAGCCGTCGGCGCCTCGCTGACCGACGACCTGAGCGACATAGTCGTCACTCTTGGCTTCCATAGCCTGTGTGTCCAGCTCCACGGCCGTCGTCACTGTGAAAGACCCCGAGTCGTCCACGACCGGGCCTGCCGTGGTGGCCGTGTCATTCGTGCCGTCAAGGACGATCGCCTTGCCGTCGAGGGACGCTCCGTTGGAGAGCCTGAGGGACCGCTTGTAGCCGGAGAAGGTGTCCGCCAACGGGCCTGTGCCCGGAACAGCCCCGTCCGGATTCCAGTCGGCGACGAGCTCGGTGTACGCGTCGCCGTTCTCGTCCAGTAGGTGGGCCTCCGTGGCCACGTCTTCGTCGGTCAACAGCCGCTGCCAGACAGTCATTTCGTCGACGCGACCGCTCATGTAGTTCTGGTAGGTGCCACCCGAGGTGAACGCGACCCGACCGACCTGCAGCGCGCCACCCGCGACCGTCGCCTTCGACGTGCTGGGCAGGAACACCGGAGAACCCTGTGGCTGGCCGTTCACGTAGAGGCGGATCGACCGGCTTTCGGCGTCGTAGGAACCCGCCACGTGGACCCACGCATTGAGCGGCACGCCTGTGGCACTCGCATTGACGCTGTCGTACTTCCGTACACCGTTCTCGTACCAGCTCCACAGGAACACCCAGCGCTGTACGCCGGACGAGTAGTAGAGAGTGAAGTTGGAGTTGTCGCTTCCCGTCTGGGAGATGACTGTCCGGCTGGCGGACGCGTCACTCAGGTTGGCCCAGGCCGAGACAGTGAAGGAGAACCTCGCGTCGACCACTGCCTCCGAGGTGGCCGCGTATCCCGACTGCCGAACGGCATCGTTGGGATCACCGTTCAGCCACAAGGAGTAGTCCAGCTCACCCCGTCTCGCCAGCAAGGACCAGCCCGCGCCCGCGCCGCGCAGAGTCATGGGGTGCCGTGTGCCCTCTGTTGCGGTGTCAGCCGCCGAGGTCTCAGTCGTGGTGGGGTCAGGGGTGTAGTCGTTGAAGTGCCAACGGCCAACTGCCGGTTGGCCCTCGGCGACCTTGAACTCCACGATTTTACTGTCGCCCTCACCAGCGCTGTCTCCAGCCCGGACCTCAAGCTGTTCCGTGCCCGCGACCCTCGGCGTGACCCATGTCACGACCGTGTTTCCCGCGATCCGTTCCGACCACGACGCGCTCTTGGACAGCTTGTACTGGTAGTAGTCGTTCACGTCTCCAACCGCCGGAGAGAACGTGAACTTCCCCTTGATGCCCGGCCCGCCGGCCGCCACGCAGACGCCGTCACACTCGCTGTACGGACCGCCGAAGGTCACCACCGGGGGCTTCGGGGAGTGCAGGTCGACCGTGAAATAGCACCAGTTCTTGGTCGTCACCGTGCTGGACGACTGTAGGTAGCTCTTGTCGTCGTTGTAGAGAGACTGTGTGGACGCCGCCATCCGGTACGTGCCGTTCTCGGCGAGTGTGATCGGCGTCTCGGCCTTCACCTGTGCGTTGTCGAGCACGGTACTGGGCTGAGGCCGCACCGGCTCGGTGGCCAAGACCCATGTGCCATCGTCCTGCTTCTTCTGGACGTAGAAATGGGCTCGCAGGTGCGCAGCACCCTCACCACCCGCGGCGGTCTGCGGTCGCGCGGTCAGTATCGGATTCCGGTCCGCGATGACGTCCGGATCCGTGGACTTGGTCGAGCATTTGACACCCTTGCCCACTGCGATGCCGGGATAGGTCGGCACAGCAGGCAGCCCCACGAACTTGACCGACAGAGTGGCGTTGTCGTCGAACCGCTTCCATCCGTTGGGGTCGCCCTCGTCGTGCGCCTTCAACATCAGGGTCAACCGGGAGAAGCCACCGTCCGCGAAGACCTTCACCGTGTGGGTGAGGTTCTGGTAGCTCTTGGCAGGGTCGTCATTGAACTCGACCGGCGCGTCCGGCTGGCTCGGAGAACATGCCGTCCCACGCCCTGCAGCGACTCTTTGGTCGCCCATGACATCCCAGTTCGCCGTCGGGCCCGGCCAGTTGGTCGCCGAGGAGATGTTGCCGGTACGGACGAGGTCGACGACCGTCTTCTCGCAGGACATCGAAAACAGCTCGGTCACCCGGAAGGTCGCGTCAAGTACGTGCTTGCCCGCGAGCTTTGCCGACCCGAACTCGAAGTACATGCGCTGCCGGTAACCCGAGCCGCAGTAGTAGGCGAACCCGCCGGTCACGTACGTACCGCAGAGGCCGACGCCCTCGCCGTCGTCTCCGCCGTCGAAGTTGTAGAAGGTGTCGCCGTCCGAGGACAGCACGGTGCGCTCGGACTCGTCCAGCCCCACATCCGGGTCGATGTACAGCGGGTAGACCGTGTTCTCGCCGCTCAGCAGGCCCGCGTCCGGCACCACGGCCACCGCGTCCTCGGTCAGTTCCACCTGCAGCACGGCTGAGGCGTCGCCGTTGCCGGGGCCGTCGGCCGGGTCGGCGGAGGTCTCACCATGGCCGTCCACGACGGGCTCGTCGTCAGCGGCGGCAAGCGACATGGTCGTCGTCCCCGTGCCGGCGGTGTCCCCTGCCGAGTCCCACATCCGCGCGGCCGGTGAACGGAACACCGCGTTGCCGTCCTCGTCCATGGCGGCGAGACCACCACCCGCCCGGGTGGCCACCGTCAGGCCCTGCGTCTTGAGGGAGAACTCGATCCGCTCCAGCTCCGGATTGGCGGCTGCCTCGGCGGACTTGACGATCAACACCTGCCGGACGCCCTCGACCGTCGCCGTCATCCGCAGGTCAACTCCGGGCAGCACCTCCGGGTACGTGGCGGACGCACCGTCCAGCACCGGCTTCGGCAGGTTGCCGGGCCAGCCCAGGCTCAGCCAACGGCCGTCCTCGGCCAGCTTCACCAAGCCTCCGCCGTCACCACCGGCGGAGAAGGAGGTGTCGGCCACCGACGCCTTCGGCCCGATCGAGCCGTCGGCCCGGCGCTCCAGGGTCGCGTCCGGCTCCGCCCAGGATCCGTCCGGCCGCGCGACGCGCACCGGTACGGCGGACTGGGTGAGGGTGAACGAGTAGCCATCAGGGTTGGCGTGGGTCGTGGCGTATTCCTCGCGGGCGCCTACGACTTCGACCGCTTCGCCGGAGGCCGCTGCCTGTTCCAACGCGGCGGACGCCTCGGATGTCGGCGACTCCGTGTCGTCGGCTCGCGCCACCGATGTGGTGACGCCCAGGGCGGGTAGAGCCGCCAGCAACGCCGTGACCGTCAGAGCGGAGACCAACCGTCTCGCACGTCCGACGCTTCCGCGCTGCGGGCAGCGCAAAGAGTCCCCACCCATCCGTACCCCCGTTTTACGTGATCTTTATGAGCCCCCATATCGAACACGGTTGATCGAGAACGGTCAAGCAATTTCAAAGTGAACACATCGGCGTCACAGAACTGCGCACCGAGTGCTGACGCACCTTCTGTGACCGCTCATTGAGACTCAAAATCGATGTTTACCCATGCGCACCATCCGCCAAGATGGCAGCCAGAACGCCATGCTCACACCAGAAGGTGAGTGCGAGTGGCTTGAAATCAACCACCGTTCCAGCTCGCACCCAAGCGGCTTCGACCAACAAGAAAAGGGCCCCGCAAGGCCCTTACCTCACCACCGCACCCCGTTTCCGGGCTCACACCCCAGCAGCCGCACCCCCCGAAGCCGGCCGGATCTGCCGCAGCGCGTAACCCATGAACGCCGCGTTGGCCAGAGCCGCCGCCGCGATGCCCACGAGGTAGAGGGCCAGGAACACTCCGTCACCCGTGCCGTTCAGGGTGCCCTCCGGGAGAAGCATGTAGAGGAGGCTCAGCGGGGCGGTCAGCAGCCACGGGACCACGCCCGACATGGAGGCGTCGGCATGGGAGACGAAGAAGGTGTCGACGAGGAAGAAGCCCGTCGCGGCGACGACCGCGGCCAGGTAACCCCGGGAGAGCCAGTTGTCGGTGGCCAGGGTGAGCAGGGTGCGGGGGCGGCGGTTGCCGTTCATCGTGTCCTCCGGTGAGTGCGCCGCGTCGTGCTGCGCGATGCCTCAACAATGGCCCGCGCCGGCCGACCTGGCATGAGTACACCTACTCATCCGTAACTAGGCTTTCCTGAGTGCGAGTTGGACCTCACGCACCCCTTCGCCTTCGCGGCGCGGGCGGCACCATCACGCGCGAACTGCCACCTGGACGGGCACCCCGCCTTCGATACACGGGCCCACCACAGGAATCGGCACGCGCCACCCCGCCCACGCACCCACCCGCACCACTCGCATGACCCGCCCCCTGGACAGCAGATAAAGTTAGGCTAACCTAACTTTCGAATTGTTCGGTGGGCCGACCCGCCCCGTTCGAAAGCAGCCATCTCATGTTCAACGCCCGTGCCACCCACCTCTCCCGCCGCGGCATGCTCGCCGCAGGCGGCGCCCTCGGCCTCGGGGCCGTCCTCGCCGCCTGTGGGGACGACGACGCGAAAAGCGGTGGCTCGGGCGCGGACGCGTCGAATGCCGCCGCCACTCCCGCCGCCGGTCCCTGGACGTTCAAGGACGACCGCGGCGAGACGGCCAAGGCCGACAAGGTGCCCTCCGACATCGTCGCCTTCACCGGCGTCGCCGCCGCGCTCCACGACTACGGCGTCGAGGTCAAGGGCGTCTTCGGCCCGACCACCACCAAGGACGGCAAGGCCGACGTCCAGGCCGGTGACCTGGACGTCACCAAGGTGACCGTCCTCGGCAACGAGTGGGGCCAGTTCAACATCGAGAAGTACGCGGCCCTCGCCCCCGACCTCCTCGTCTCCACGATGTTCGACAGCGCCGGCACCCTCTGGTACGTCCCGGAGGAGTCCAAGGAGAAGATCCTCGCCGTCGGCGCCCCGACCGTCGGCATCTCCGTGTTCGACATCCAGCTGGACCAGCCGCTGCAGCGCATGCTGGAGCTGGCCAAGACCCTCGGCGCGGACATCACCTCCGCCAAGGTGACCGCCGCGAAGAAGGCCTTCGAGGACGCCGCCGCCCGACTGCGCGCGGCCACCAAGGCCAAGCCGAACATCAAGGTGCTGGTCGGTTCCGCGAGCCAGGACATCTTCTACGTCTCCGGCTCCAACCTCTCCGTCGACCTGGAGTACTTCAAGGCCCTCGGCGTGAACTTCGTCGAGCCCTCCGCCGATGCCCTGAAGGCGAGCGGCGGCTGGTACGAGAACCTGAGCTGGGAGAACGTCGACAAGTACAAGGCCGACGTGATCATGATGGACAACCGTACGTCGGCGATCCAGCCCGGCGACATCACCGAGGCGACCTGGAAGCAGCTGCCCGCGGTGAAGGCGGGGCAGGTGATCGCGCGCAATCCCGAGCCGATCCTGTCGTACGACAAGTGCGTGCCGCTTCTCACGAGCCTCGCGGAGGCGATCGAGAGCGCGAAGAAGGTCGGTTGACACCGGGCGCCCTGAATCTGCGCAGTGAGTGTGCTTGGCGGTGGGGAACTGCGGGCCCGCCGTGGCTGGTCGCGCCCCGCGGCGGAGCCGCAAATGTCACAGCCCCGCGCGCCTTTCGGGGCGCGTCATCGCGTCCCCTGACGATTCGCATCAGGAGTTCGCATGCCGACCGCCACCGACGCCGCCCCCTTCCGGTTCTTCGCCCTCCATGTCGTGCGGACCGCGCGGCCCGGGCCCTCTCTCGTCCGGGTCACCTTCGCCGGGGACGACCTGGTCGCCTTCCGCTCCGACGGGCGCGACCAGAGCCTCTCCCTCTTTCTCCCCCACCCGGGGCAGGAAGCCCCGGCCGTGCCCGTCGAGCTGGGTGACGGATGGTGGCAGGGGTGGCGTGAACTCCCGGACGACGTACGGGCGGTGATGCGCTCGTACACCCTTCGCGCCCTGCGCGCCGACGCCCACGGCCGTACGACGGAGATCGACATCGACTTCGTTCTGCACGGCGTCGAACCCGGTGCCGTCGCCCCCGCCGGGCCGGCCTCCCGCTGGGCTTCCCGGGCCGGCGCCGGTGACCGTGTCCTGCTGCTCGGACCGGCGATCGCGGACAACCGTGCGATCCGCTTCCGCCCGCCGACCGGCACCGACCTCGTCGTCATCTGGGCCGACGAGACCGCCGTACCGGCCGCCTCCGCGATCCTCGAACAGCTCCCCTCCGGCACCAGGGCCCAGGTCTGGCTGGAGGCCGGGCACGCCGGGGACATCCAGGATCTGGCGACCGACGCCGATGCCGAGATCACCTGGCTCGTACGCGGCACAGGCACAGCCGCAAACACCGGGGCACACACGGCCCTCGACGCCATCCGGGACACCCAACTCCCCGCCGCCGAGCGGCCGTACGCCTGGATCGCGGGCGAGTCGTCCGCCGTGAAGCAGCTGCGCCGGCATCTCGTGGGTGAGCGCGGGATCGACCGTCGGGCCGTCACGTTTGTCGGCTACTGGCGGCGCGGGCTCAGCGAGGAGCAGCTGCGCGAGCAGTCCGAATGACGGGTGGGGCGGGTGATTCACACAGAAACCCAAGTTAAGTTAGGTTAGCCTTACCTAAGTAGATCGTTCGGTATGCCGAACCTGAACCTGCCCTCTCCTGCCCTCTCTGTCCCCCGGAGGCTCCCCCCATGCGCTCGCACCTGCTCAATGACACGACCGCGGAGCGGTACCGCCGCTCCGTGACCGAAGGAGTCGAGCGGGTGGCGGCCAAACTCGCCACCACGGACCGTCCGTTCACCGGCGTCACGGTCGACGCCCTCGCTCCCCGCATCGACCGGATCGACCTGGACCGGCCCCTCCTCGACGAGGCCGCCGCCCTCGACGAGCTCGAAGAGGTCTATCTGCGCGACGCGGTCTACTTCCACCACCCGCGCTACCTCGCCCACCTCAACTGCCCGGTCGTCATACCCGCGGTGCTCGGCGAGGCTATCCTCTCCGCCGTCAACTCCTCCCTCGACACCTGGGACCAGTCGGCCGGCGGCACCCTCATCGAGCGCAAGCTGATCGACTGGACCAACGAGCGCATCGGCCTCGGCCCCGCCGCCGACGGCGTCTTCACCAGCGGTGGCAGCCAGTCCAACCTCCAGGCGCTGCTGCTCGCCCGGGAGGAGGCCAAGAGCGAGTCCGCCGCCGACCTGCGTATCTTCGCCTCCGAGGTCAGCCACTTCAGCGTGAAGAAGTCCGCGAAGCTCCTCGGGCTGGGCCCCGACTCGGTCGTCTCCATCCCCGTCGACCACGACAAGCGGATGCAGACCGTCGCCCTCGCGCGCGAGCTGGAGCGCTGCGAGCGCGACGGGCTGGTGCCCATGGCAGTCGTCGCCACCGCGGGCACCACCGACTTCGGCTCCATCGACCCGCTGCCCGAGATCGCCGAACTCTGCGCCCAGTACGGCACTTGGCTGCACGTGGACGCCGCCTACGGCTGCGGACTGCTCGCCTCGGTCAAGCGCCGCGACCTCCTCAGCGGCATCGAACGCGCCGACTCGGTCACCGTCGACTACCACAAGTCCTTTTTCCAGCCGGTGAGTTCGAGCGCCCTGCTGGTCCGGGACGCGGCCACGCTCCGCCACGCCACCTATCACGCGGAGTACCTCAACCCGCGCCGCATGGTGCTGGAGCGCATCCCCAACCAGGTCGACAAGTCCCTCCAGACGACCCGCCGCTTCGACGCGCTCAAGCTGTGGATGACCCTGCGCGTGATGGGCGCCGACGGCATCGGCGAACTCTTCGACGAGGTCTGCGACCTGGCCCAGGAGGGCTGGGAGCTCCTCGCCGCCGACCCGCGCTACGACGTCGTGGTCGAACCCTCCCTCTCCACCCTCGTCTTCCGCTACATCCCCGCCGCCGTCACCGACCCCGCGGAGATCGACCGCGCCAACCTGTACGCCCGCAAGGCCCTGTTCGCCTCCGGGGCTGCCGCGGTCGCGGGGACGAAGGTCGGCGGACGCCACTACCTCAAGTTCACCCTGCTCAACCCCGAGACCACGACGGACGACATCACCGCCGTACTCGACCTGATCGCCGGCCATGCCGAGCGGTACCTGGGAGAGTCCGCCGACCACCTCGCCGCCGTCACCACCGTCGCCTCCGTCGCTTCCTGAAGCCGCAGCCATGAACAGGAACGAAGCAGTGAACAGGACCGGAGCAGTGAACAAGACCTACGACTTCATCGGGATCGGTCTCGGCCCCTTCAACCTCGGCCTCGCCTGCCTCACCGAGCCGATCGACGAACTCGACGGCGTCTTCCTGGAGTCGAAGCCCGACTTCGAGTGGCACTCGGGGATGTTCCTCGACGGCGCCCATCTCCAGACGCCGTTCATGTCGGACCTCGTCACCCTCGCCGACCCGACCTCCCGGTACTCCTTCCTCAACTACCTCAAGGAATCGGGGCGGTTGTACTCGTTCTACATCCGCGAGAACTTCTACCCGCTGCGCGTCGAGTACGACGACTACTGCCGCTGGGCCGCGAACAGACTGCGCAGCGTCCGCTTCGACACCACGGTCACCGAGGTGACCTACGAGTGCGAGGACGAGCTGTACGCCGTCCGCACGGCCGCCGGTGAGCTCTACCGGGCGCGGAAGCTGGTCCTCGGTACCGGCACTCCCCCGTACATCCCGGAGGCGTGCGCGGACCTGGGCGGCGACTTCATCCACAACTCCCAGTACATGCGGCACAAGCGGGAGTTGCAGGCGAAGGAGTCGATCACGCTGGTCGGCAGCGGTCAGTCCGCCGCCGAGATCTACCACGACCTCCTCAGCGAGATCGACGTCCACGGCTACCGGCTCAACTGGGTGACGCGCTCGCCGCGCTTCTTCCCCCTCGAATACACCAAGCTGACGCTGGAGATGACCTCCCCGGAGTACATCGACTACTTCCGCGCGCTGCCCGAGCGGACCCGCTACCGCCTCACGCAGGAGCAGAAGGGCCTTTTCAAGGGCATCGACGGCGAACTGATCAACGAGATCTTCGACCTGCTCTACCGGAAGAACCTCGGCGGCCCGGTCCCGACCCGGCTGCTCACCAACTCCGCGCTGAACACGGTGACCTACGAGGCCGGGAGCGGGACGTACACGCTCGGGCTGCGTCAGGAGGAGCAGGAGAAGGCGTACACCCTGGACACCCAGGGCCTGATCCTCGCCACCGGCTACAAGTACGCCGAGCCGGAGTTCCTCAAGCCCGTCCGCGACCGGCTGCGCTACGACACCCAGGGCAACTTCGACATCGCCCGCAACTACGCGATCGACACGACCGGACGCGGGGTCTTCCTCCAGAACGCCGGCGTCCACACCCACTCGGTCACCTCGCCCGACCTGGGCATGGGCGCGTACCGCAACAGCTTCATCATCGGCGAGCTGCTCGGCAGCGAGTACTACCCGGTCGAGAAGACCATCGCCTTCCAGGAGTTCGCCGTATGACCTTCACCTTCCGGCCGCTCGACCCCCTCCAGGACGCCGAGTTGCTGCACAGCTGGCTCACGCACCCCAAGGCGGCCTTCTGGATGATGCAGGACGCCCGCCTCGAAGACGTCGAGCGTGCCTACATGGAGGTCGCCGCCGACGAGCACCAGCACGCCCTCCTCGGTCTCCAGGACGGCGTGCCCGTCTTCCTGCTGGAGCGGTACGACCCGGTCCACCGCGAACTGGTCGGCCTGTACGAGCCGCAGCCCGGTGACGTCGGCATGCACTTCCTGGTGCCGGCGACCGACACACCCGTGTCCGGGTTCACCAGGTCCGTCATCACGGCCGTGATGGCCCACCTCTTCGAGGACCCGCGCACCGCCCGCGTCGTCGTCGAGCCGGACGTCGGCAACAAGGCAGTGCACACCCTGAACGAAGCCGTCGGGTTCGTGCCCGAGCGAGAGATACAGAAGCCGGAGAAGAAGGCGTTGCTGAGTTTCTGCACCCGTGAGCAGTTCGAGAAGGCGATGAAGTCGATGCAGGCGATGTCCGTATGAACCTCGCCGACGCCACCGCCCACCTCTCCCCCGAGCGCTGGGAACAGGCCAACCGCCTCCTGATCCGCAAAGCCCTGGCCGAGTTCGCGCACGAACGGCTGCTGACCCCCGAACCCGAAAGGGGCGACGGCGGTGACCACGCCGACGCCGGTTACGTCGTACTCGGTGACGACGGCCTGACCCGCTACCGCTTCGCCGCCACCCGCCACGCCCTCGACCACTGGCAGGTCGACGCCGAGTCCATCACCCGGCATCGCGGCGGGGCCGAACTCCCGCTCAACGCGCTCGACTTCTTCATCGAGCTGCGGAAGTCGCTCGGCCTGAGCGACGAGGTCCTGCCCGTCTACCTGGAGGAGATCTCCTCCACCCTCGCCGGCACCTGCTACAAGCTCACCAAGCCGCGGATCCCCGTCGCCGAGCTCGCCGAAGGCGACTTCCAGGCGATCGAGACCGGGATGACCGAGGGCCACCCCTGCTTCGTCGCCAACAACGGGCGGCTCGGCTTCGGCGTGCACGAGTACCTCGCGTACGCGCCCGAGACGGCGAGCCCGGTCCGGCTGGTGTGGCTGGCCGCGCACCGCTCGCGCGCCGCGTTCACGGCGGGCGTCGGCATCGAGTACGAGGATTTCCTGCGTGCGGAGTTGGGGCAGGAGACGGTCGTCCGCTTCCGTACAAAACTGTCCGACCGGGGCCTCGACCCCACCGAGTACCTCTTCATCCCGGTGCACCCCTGGCAGTGGTGGAACAAGCTCACCGTCACCTTCGCCGCCGAGATCGCCCAACAGCACCTGGTCTGCCTGGGCGAGGGCGACGACGAGTACCTCGCCCAGCAGTCCATCCGGACCTTCTTCAACCGGTCCGCCCCCGAGAAGCACTACGTCAAGACCGCTCTCTCGGTCCTCAACATGGGCTTCATGCGCGGGCTTTCGGCCGCCTACATGGAGGCGACCCCGGCCATCAACGACTGGCTGGCCCAACTCATCGACAACGACCCGGTGTTGAAGTCGACGGGCCTGTCGATCATCCGGGAGCGCGCGGCCGTCGGCTACCGCCACCTGGAGTACGAGGCCGCCACCGACCGCTACTCCCCGTACCGCAAGATGCTGGCCGCGCTCTGGCGCGAGAGCCCGGTGTCGTCCCTCGACGACGGCGAGTCGCTGGCCACCATGGCGTCGCTCGTCCACGTCGACCACGAGGGCCGCTCCTTCGCCGCAGCCCTCGTCGAGCAGTCGGGCCTGCCCCCGAAGGAGTGGCTGCGCGGCTACCTGGGCGCCTACTTCACCCCGCTCCTGCACAGCTTCTACGCCTACGACCTGGTCTACATGCCGCACGGCGAGAACGTCATCCTCGTCCTGCGGGACGGCGCGGTCCAGCGCGCGATCTACAAGGACATCGCCGAGGAGATCGCCGTCCTGGACCCGGACGCGGTACTGCCGCCGACGGTCGAGCGGCTGCGCGTGGACGTGCCGGAGGACAAGAAGCTCCTGTCCGTCTTCACGGACGTCTTCGACTGCTTCTTCCGCTTCCTCGCCGCCAACCTCGCCACCGAAGGCGTCCTGGCCGAGGACGACTTCTGGCGGACGGTCGCCGAGGTCACCCGCGCCTACCAGGAGGCGAACCCCCAACTGGCCGACAAATTCCGCCAGTACGACATGTTCGCCCCCGAGTTCGCCCTGTCCTGCCTCAACCGGCTGCAACTGCGTAACAACAAGCAGATGGTGGATCTGGCGGATCCGGCGGGCGCCCTCCAGCTGATCGGCACCCTGAGGAATCCCGTCTCAGGGTTCTGATCAAGGCAGACGGGCTCCCCGGGTACGGTCCCCGGGGAGCTCGTCACCGTCCGCGTCGACGTCTTCGCCCTCCGTACCGCTTCCGTGTGTGTAACACGGGTGCGTGAACGCACAGCCCCCGCACAGAATGCGGCACTACGGTCCTGGCCTTGCCGTGCCCGCTCCGTGGGGAGTCAAGATTCATGACCGAGCACTTTGCACAGCAAGTCCCGCACCACCAGCCGTCCGTGCCCGGCCTCCCGCCGGAACACGCCCCGGCTGTCCACGCGTACGCGAACGCCTTCTGTGCGAGGCCGCGCGACGCCACCGACCTGGCCGTCCAGGTGCTCGCCCGCGGATCGCGGCAGCACGGACCCGCCCTGCGCACCGATCTCCTCGCCGACGTGCGGCGCACCGCCGACAGCTGGCTGCACGAGGGGCGGGAGGGGCTGCTGCGCCAGGAGTTCCGCGACTGGTCGAAACGGGCCGCCGACACCTTCGGGCCCGTCGACACACTGCACCGGGTGGAGCGCGGCTCGGTTCTGCTGGCCGCCTTCGAGCAACTGCCCGAGCAGCAGCGGGCCGCGCTGTGGCTGTGCCTGGCCGAGCCGGAGGAGACGGTGTCGGCGGCGAGGATCCTGAACACGACCGTGGAGTTCGCCGACTCCCTGGCCCAGTCGGCCCGCAGCCGCCTCGTCGACACCTTCCTGCGCGTACGGGCCGGACGCACCGCCGACCCGCAGTGCCTCCGCTACGGCGCGATGCTCGGCGCCATCGCGCGCGGCACCCATCGTGAGGCGCCCGCGGACCTCCAACAGCACCTGGACACCTGCGACTTCTGCACCGTCGACCTGACACTGCTGCGCACGCTCGCGGTGGGTGACGCGGAGGACGTACGCCGGCTGCTGGTCGACCAGATACTGGTGTGGGGCGGGGCCGCGTACCGCAAGGCGCGCTCGGGGGACCGGGTGCCGAGCCGCGAGCCCGCCACACCGGCCTCGTCGGCCTCACCGGTCAGGCCGACCGGGAACGGAGGTCACCGGGCCGAGGACCGCGGACGCAGACGTCCGGTGCTCGTGGTGGCGGTCACCGTGGCCGTGACAGCCGTGCTGACCACCGGGGTGCTGCGCCTGTTGGCGGGGTCCGGCTCCGCCGAGGGAGCCGAGCGTCCCCAGGCCACGGCGACCGCCTCCATCGCACCGTCCTCCGTGGCCGCCGCGACCACGGACACGATCACCCTCAAGAGCGTGTCCACCGGACGCTGCGTCAACGGCCCGGCCACAGACGCCTCGCCGGGTTCCGGCCCCGCCCCCGCCGCCGACCCCGTCCTGGCGGCCTGCGACGGCGGACGGACACAGGAGTGGCAGGTCGTCCGCCTGACGAAGGGGGCGGTCGCCCTGGTGAACGTCGGGTCGAGGCTCTGCCTGGACATCGCGGGCTACCGGGTCGCCGGCGACGGGATGCAACAGCGGCCGTGCGCCTACGAGCAGGGTGCCTCCGCGCCCTTCCCGGAGGACCAGGCGTTCCTGC
The DNA here is from genome assembly GCF_036227485.1 of Streptomyces sp. NBC_01451. NCBI lineage: Bacteria > Bacillati > Actinomycetota > Actinomycetes > Kitasatosporales > Streptomycetaceae > Streptomyces > Streptomyces sp. NBC_01451. The sequence goes on along the minus strand of NZ_CP109479.1, from coordinate 6,199,819 downwards.
CGAGGGCCGCGGCCGGGGACTCGTTCGTCCTCGTCTGTCAGGACAACCCGGAGATCGCCATCGGGGAGCGCGACGGCAAGCTCTCGATGCGCACAACGACCTTGACCAACAAGGCGGTTCGGTTCACCTCCGACGAGGAGGCCGCGAGCGCGCTGGGGCTGTGACGGCCCGGTGCCAGAATCTCCCCATGGCGGAAATCATCCAGAAGGACGGCACATGGGTCTTCGACGGTGACGCCCTCCGGCTCACCCCGGGGCGGGACAGGAACGTCAGCCTGCTCCGCAGGGAACTGGGCGAACTCACCCTCCCCCTGCACGCGTTGGCCGGTGTCTCCTTCGAACAGGGCAGAAAGTCGGGGCGCCTCAGGCTCCGGCTGCGCGACGGCGCCGACCCGCTGCTCCAGGCGACCGGCGGCAAGCTGGCGGAGACCGACGACCCGTATCAGCTGAACGTCGAGTCGGACCGGTACGGCGTCGCCGAGTACCTCGTGGACGAGGTCCGGAACGCGCTGCTGCTCGACGAGGTGCCGTCCGGTGCCGTGGACCGGTATCTGCTGCCCGGGCCCGCCATACCGCTGTCCGTGTCGGCCGGGGACGGCACCGCGACCTTCGATGGTGAGCACGTCCGGCTGGAGTGGAACTGGAAGACGGAGGACGCGAAGGCCGCCGCCGGCCCCCGTTCCCTGGCCGTCGGCGACATCGCGGCCGTGGAGTGGCATCCGGCGGTGGGCCTGGAGAACGGCTACCTGCGCTTCGGTGTGCGGCACGCGCCGACCAAGGCCCCGCCGAAGTACGACCCCAACTCCGTGGAGCTGTGGGGGTTCAAGAAGGACCCGCTGATGGCGTTGGTGGCGGCGGCCGTCCAGGCCCGCCTGCCGCATCCGGCGACACCCGTGGCGGACGTACCGTCGCGGCGGCCGGAGGAACTCCCCGCACCCGACGGCGGGACGGTCGAGCACGACCACGACGCCCACCTCCGCCGCCTGCGCGAACTCGGTGAGCTGCACCGGACGGGTGTACTCACGGACGACGAGTTCGCGCTCGCCAAACAGGCGGTCCTCAGGCGCATGTAGGAACACGCGCCGGAGAACCGCCTGTCGGTGTTGCTCGTACGCCCTGCCTTCGGGGCATACGAGCACGCTCAGCGTACGCGGCGCGCGACCGTGAAGCGGTCGACCTCCTCGCCGGTCTCCGCGATGCCGCGCACGGTCAGGGTGGCGAGGCGGCCCTTGGCGGCGGGGGTGACGTCGACGCGGAGGAACGAGTAGTCGAGGTAGCGCACGCGCGACCAGGTGACCGTCTCGTTGACCTTGCCGTCCTTGGTGTTGATGAAGGAGGCGACGGAGTCGACCTCGTTCTCGTGGCCCTCGTAGGACAGCGGGGCGGTGAACGCGTACAGGCTGCGGCCGGCCGCGCCCGCCGTCACATAGACGACACCCTCGGTCTCGGGGTACGAAGTCCCGCCGATCGGGAGCTTCTTGACGACCGCGCCCGCCTTGATGACATCCGTCCGCTCGTACTGGTGGTTGTGGCCGTTGATGACCAGGTCGACCGTGTACTTCTCGAACAGCGGCACCCACTCCTGGCGTACGCCCCCCTCCGAGGCGTGCGCGGTGGAGGTGCAGTAGGCGCAGTGGTGGAAGAAGACCACGACGAAGTCGACGTCCTTGGCGGCGCGGAACTTCTTGAGCTGCGCCTCCAGCCACTTGGTCTGGGTACCGCCGGAGAGCCCCAGGTTGGCCGGGATCTCGAAGGAGATGTCGTTGGCGTCGAGCGAGATGACCGCGGTGTTGCCGTAGACGAAGGAGTAGACGCCGGGGAGGTTCTTCCTGTCCGGGCCGTTGTCGGGGAGGTTCCAGCGGGCTTCCTCACCGCCGTAGCCGTTGGGCGAGTACCAGGCCTCCATGTCGTGGTTGCCGTAGGCCGGCATCCACGGGACGGACTTGGCGACCGACTCGGTCTGCGCGAGGAACTGGTCCCACACGCGGGAGTCGAAGCCGGTGTCGGAGGTCTTGCCCTGTCCGGCCGGGTCGCCGTACGCGATGTCGCCGGCGTGCAGGTGGAAGGCCGGGTTCTGGCCGAGGAGCAGGCTGTTGTTGGCCAGCGCGTGATAGCTGACGCCCTCGTCGCCGAAGGCCGTGAAGGTGAACGGCTTCTTGTGGTCGGGGGCGGTGGTGAAGGTGCCGAGCGTGCCCAGCAGGTGCGCCTCGGCCGGGTCGAACCCGGCGTGGCCGACGCCGTAGTAGTACGTCCGGCCCGGGCGCAGGTGGGTGAGCTTGGCGTGCAGGTAGTACTGGGTGTGGTCGCCGCTGGCGCCGACGCCGGCCGGGGTGTAGAGGGTGCGGACCTCGGCCTCGATCTTGCGCGAGAGGTCCCACGGATGGGCGCCGATCCGGATGAAGGGCTTCTTCACCGCGACCGGGACCTGCCAGGAGACGGTGATCTCCGTGCGGGGGTCGTTGCCCCAGGCGAGGTGGCGGCCGAAGGGGGCGACGAGCGCGCCGTCGACCTTCGCGGCCTGCGAGTACGTCTGCCGCGTCGGTGCGGAGGTCCGCGTCGCGGCCTGGGCGGCGCCCGGCACGAACGCACCGCCCGCGACGGCGCCGACGGTGACGGCACCGCTTCTGATCATCGTGCGCCGCGAGAACTTGGCGCGAAGGTACTCGTGCTGCTCGGCCATGCTCATGCGCTCTGCGAGCTGCTCGGGTACGCCCATGCGAGGAGTGTCCATGGCTGAAAACAGTGCTGTGGACAGCCATCGCCACGCAGGACACAGGGTGAACAGGCCCCGAACAGGGTCCCATAAGAGTTTCAACAGACCGTTGCCCGATATCGGGCAGGATTCTTGCGATTGCCAGCGCTTTACCTCAGGATCGTCGGGTGCACGACGAACTCGTTGATCACCTGACGCGTACCACACCCCTCTCCCGGGGCGAGGCGCTGCGGGTGATTCAGGACGTTCTCGCCTACTTCGACGAGACAACCGAGGATTATGTCCGTCGCCGCCACCGCGAACTCCAGGGCCAGGGCCTGGTGAACGCGACGATCTTCGACCGGATCGAGGCGGACCTGAAATACAGAGCGGTCGCACCGCCGGAGCTCACCCTCCGGCAGCTGCGCCGCATCGTCTACGGCTAGGGACCAGGTACTCATATATGTGCGGGATTGTCGGATACATCGGCAGGCGTGACGTGGCGCCGCTGCTCCTCGAAGGCCTTCAGCGCCTGGAGTACCGCGGCTACGACTCGGCGGGCATCGTCGTGACCTCGCCGAAGGCTGCGGGCCTGAAGATGGTCAAGGCCAAGGGCCGGGTCCGGGACCTGGAGGCCAAGGTCCCCAAGCGCTTCGCCGGCACCACGGGCATCGCCCACACCCGCTGGGCCACGCACGGCGCCCCCTCCGACCACAACGCGCACCCGCACATGTCGGCCGACAACAAGGTCGCCGTCGTCCACAACGGGATCATCGACAACGCCTCCGACCTGCGCAAGAAGCTCGAAGCCGACGGAGTCGAGTTCCTCTCCGAGACGGACACCGAGGTCCTCACCCACCTCATCGCCCGCTCCCAGGCCGACACCCTGGAGGAGAAGGTCCGCCAGGCGCTGCGCGTGATCGAGGGCACGTACGGCATCGCCGTCATGCACGCCGACTTCCCCGACCGGATCGTGACGGCCCGCAACGGCTCGCCGGTCGTCCTCGGCATCGGTGAGAAGGAGATGTTCGTCGCCTCGGACATCGCCGCGCTGGTCGCCCACACGCGGCAGATAGTGACGCTGGACGACGGCGAGATGGCCACCCTCAAGGCCGACGACTTCCGCACGTACACCACCGAGGGCACGCGTACGACGGCCGAGCCGACCACCGTGGAGTGGGAGGCCGCCTCGTACGACATGGGCGGCCACGACACGTACATGCACAAGGAGATCCACGAGCAGCCCGACGCCGTGGACCGCGTCCTGCGCGGCCGGATCGACGACCGCTTCTCCACGGTCCACCTCGGCGGCCTCAACCTGGACGCCCGCGAGGCGCGTGCCGTGCGGCGCGTGAAGATCCTCGGCTGCGGCACCTCGTACCACGCGGGCATGATCGGCGCCCAGATGATCGAGGAGCTGGCCCGCATCCCCGCCGACGCCGAGCCCGCCTCCGAGTTCCGCTACCGCAACGCGGTCGTGGACCCCGACACCCTGTACGTGGCCGTCTCCCAGTCCGGTGAGACGTACGACGTGCTGGCCGCCGTACAGGAGCTGAAGCGCAAGGGCGCGCGGGTGCTGGGCATCGTGAACGTCGTCGGTTCGGCGATCGCCCGCGAGGCGGACGGCGGCATGTACGTGCACGCCGGCCCCGAGGTCTGCGTCGTCTCGACGAAGTGCTTCACCAACACCACCGTCGCCTTCGCCCTGTTGGCCCTGCACCTCGGGCGCACCCGCGACCTCTCCGTCCGGGACGGCAAGCGGATCATCGAGGGCCTGCGCAGGCTGCCCGGGCAGATCGCCGAGATCCTGGAGCAGGAGGAGGAGATCAAGAAGCTGGCCGAGCAGTACGCCGAGGCCCGCTCGATGCTCTTCATCGGCCGCGTCCGGGGCTACCCGGTGGCCCGCGAGGCCTCCCTGAAGCTGAAGGAGGTCTCGTACATCCACGCCGAGGCCTACCCCGCCTCGGAGTTGAAGCACGGCCCGCTGGCCCTCATCGAGCCCGCGCTGCCCACGGTCGCGATCGTCCCGAACGACGACCTCCTGGAGAAGAACCGCGCCGCCCTGGAGGAGATCAAGGCCCGCAGCGGTCGCATCCTCGCGGTGGCCCACCAGGAACAGGAGAAGGCCGACGAGACGATCGTCGTCCCGAAGAACGAGGACGAACTGGACCCGATCCTGATGGGCATCCCCCTCCAACTCCTCGCCTACCACACGGCGTTGGCCCTGGGCCGGGACATCGACAAGCCGAGGAACCTGGCGAAGTCGGTCACGGTGGAGTAGCCGGCCTCCTGGAGGGCCGCCCCGAAGGGGCGCCCGCCAGGGGCGCGGGGAACTGCGCGACCAGCCCCCACGCCCCCGCAGAGGCCGACGAACAGAAGCGGACCCCCCGTGTTGCCACCAGACACGAGGGGTCCGCTCATATCGCCGGGGATCGCCCAAACCCCCAGCCTGCGCGGCTAACCGGTGGCCGTCACGCCCCGGCCGGCAGCACGTCGTGGAAGAACCGTCGGCCAGTGGGCCAGTGCCGCCGTCGCGGCGTACCAGGCGGCCAGGCCGCCCACCGCGGCGAACCATCCGCCCACCTTGGCGAGTCCCCCGGAGTCCCCGAACTGCGCGATGGCGAGCAGCAGCATCGCCACGAACAACATGCCGTACGCACCCCGCGTGAGCGGAGCCGCCGCGGACGCTCCCAGCGTCAGACTCAGCGCGACGAGGGCGAACAGCAGCAGGAACAGCCCCGCCGCGTTGGCCGAGACCTGGCTGTCGGCACCGACTCCCCAGGTGAACCAGAACGCGCCCAGGGCGGCGAAGGCCGTACCGGTGAAGGTGTCCCGGTCGCGGAAGGCCAGCAGCCCGGCGATGAAGAGGGCGAGGCCGCCGACGTAGGTGGCGAGTGGGACCGCGCTCGCGGCCGTCACGCCGTCGATCACCTCGGTGTGCCCGAGGCCGAAGGCCAACAGGGTGAGTCCGAGCGCGAGATGGCCGAGGATCGTGGTGATGCTTCCCGCGGAGACGTCATTGTCCACGGCGGGCTCCCTTCGTGCATGTGCCCGTACAGCTTGTGCGGTGACCGATATATGCCCTTCACAAGGACACAAACACCTCTACGCACAAGTAGGTTTGCTCAACGCAAAAAGGCACGCCACAAGGGAGATCGGCGGTACCCACCGCTCATCTCACGCAGGAGAAGGGGGAGTTACGGAATGACAACGACAGGCCGCTGGGCGCGCTTCGCGAGCCGCCCGGCCACCGACCCGAAGATGCGCCCGACGATGCCGTGGGTCGAGCCGACGACGATGGCGTCGGCCTCGTACTCGCGCCCGACCTCTTCGAGTTCGTGGCAGATGTCGCCGCCGCGCTCGACGAGGATCCAGGGCACCTCGGCCAGGTAGTCCGCGCACGCGAGTTCGAGCCCGAGGACCTCGGTTCTGTGGTCCGGCACGTCGACGAAGACGGGCGGCTCGCAGCCGGCCCACACCGTGGTGGGCAGCCGGTTGGCCACATGCACGATGATCAGACCCGAACCGGAGCGGTGGGCCATGCCGATGGCGTACGCGAGGGCGCGCTCACTCGACGTCGAGCCGTCGAAGCCCACGACGACACCGTGCTTGAACGCGGGGTCGCAGGACTGACGTGGTTCTTCCGCCGCCAAGGGCTCGGCCGCCGTGTGATCGGCGACGGGGCGCTTGCGGTCCGCGGGTTCCAGGAATTCGTGACCGGCCATGGGATTCTCGGCGTTTTGATCCTCGTGGTGGGACAACGTGATGTGGGACGACGGAGTGCGGCGGAGCTGTGTCCGGGAATCATCTTCCCAACCCCATACCCCCAAGGGTACGGCGACACTCCTCCGTAGCCCATAGCCCGCACGTGCTCCGGACGGGTTCCAGGGAGCATGCACGAGGGGGTGCCCGTAACGCAATGGTTGCTGCCACGTACAGGCTGTTTCCACAGGGTTCGCCTACATCTCGCCTACTCCGATCACGCTCGCGCACATCTTCCGGACATCCTGGCCAGTGACCGACCGCTCGAACACGCGTTGAACCCCGTGACCCGTCGTCGACCAGTCGTCACAGGGAGCAGCCATGACCTCACCGAGCCAGGACTCCGCGAGCGACCTCGTCCGCTGGGCGGCCTTCAGTTGCGTCCTGGTCCCCGTGGTGCTCGTCCTCTACGGCACCTCGCTCGGCGGCGCGGCCGGTACGGCACTTGGGCTGGCAGCCGTGACCGGGGTGTGCCGGGTGCTGCTGCGGCAGTCCGAGCGCGGCGCGGCCCGGATGCCGGCCGAGGAGAGCGCCCCGCCCCGGGGACGGCACGGCAGGACCCCTTCCGGCGCCCATTCCGGGACCGTTTCCGGCGCCCACCGCGGCGGCCGGCACTCTGGCGGAACTACACCGGTCGACTGACCTGTTTTCGCGCACGCGCCCGATGCTTTTCAGCCAACTTCCGGCTACCGTGCACCCCTTGGCCGAACAACCCCCAAACCCCTGTTCCACCTGCACTGAAAGGGTCCCGGCGGGCCCGTGCACCCTACGCGGATTGGCCACTGCGACGAGGCGCACTTCCCTGCGCGCCCCACGAGTGCAACGCTTCGTGATCGAATGCTTTACGCCAAGTTGCCAAGTCGACAATCCGTCGAGTGACCAACTGGTCACCTCGGCATCATGGGACACAGTAGATTCGATCTTGACTGTCTACGGCGGGGGACTCGTGCAGGACCGAGGGGAAACGTGCTGGAGCGACAAGCCCGACAAGATAGGGGCGACGCGACCACCGAGGGGGGCTTAGCAGTATGAGCCACGACTCCACTGCCGCGCCGGAAGCCGCGGCCCGGAAACTTTCCGGGCGACGCCGCAAGGAGATCGTCGCGGTGCTGCTGTTCAGCGGCGGCCCCATCTTCGAGAGTTCCATACCACTTTCGGTGTTCGGGATCGACCGCCAGGACGCCGGAGTGCCGCGCTACCGACTGTTGGTGTGCGGAGGCGAAGAGGGTCCGTTGCGGACCACCGGCGGGCTGGAACTGACCGCACCGAACGGCCTGGAGGCGATCGCGCGGGCAGGCACCGTCGTCGTGCCCGCCTGGCGTTCGATCACAGCGCCGCCACCGGAGGAGGCGCTCGACGCACTGCGTCGGGCCCACGAAGAGGGTGCGCGGATCGTCGGCCTGTGCACAGGTGCGTTCGTCCTCGCGGCGGCGGGCCTGCTGGACGGCCGCCCGGCGACAACACACTGGATGTACGCACCGACGCTGGCGAAGCGCTATCCGTCCGTCCATGTCGACCCACGGGAACTCTTCGTGGACGACGGCGACGTACTGACGTCCGCGGGCACGGCGGCGGGCATCGACCTGTGTCTGCACATCGTGCGGACGGACCACGGCAACGAGGCGGCCGGTGCGCTGGCCCGCCGACTGGTGGTCCCACCGCGCCGGTCGGGCGGCCAGGAGCGCTATCTCGATCGGTCTTTACCCGAGGAGATCGGCGCCGACCCGCTCGCCGAGGTCGTCGCCTGGGCGCTGGAGCATCTTCACGAGCAGTTCGACGTGGAGACGCTGGCGGCACGCGCGTACATGTCCCGTCGTACGTTCGACCGCCGCTTCCGCTCGCTCACGGGAAGCGCTCCGTTGCAGTGGCTGATCACGCAGCGTGTCCTTCAGGCCCAGCGTCTCCTGGAGACGTCGGACTACTCGGTGGACGAGGTCGCGGGCCGTTGCGGCTTCCGATCCCCGGTGGCTCTGCGTGGCCACTTCCGCCGCCAGCTGGGCTCGTCCCCGGCCGCGTACCGCGCGGCGTACCGGGCGCGCAGGCCGCAGAGTGAGCGGGTGCAGGAGCCGGACGGAGGGCTGCCCGGGGCGCAGGGCGGCCCCGGCGGAGGCATGGGTACGCCGACCACGGCGGGCCAGGGACACGGGCACCACGGCCAGGGCGGCCACGACCGCGCCCTGCACCCGGAGAGCCCGGTCCCGATCCAGGCCCGGCGTACGGCGAGCTCGGTCGGCCTGTCGGCGGAGCACGCGCGGGATCCGTACGTCGGAAGCCGCGCGAGCCTGCCCGGGCAGCGGAGCGGTGCGTAGCTTCTGAGTGCCGGACGGGCCGGGGGTACGTTCCCCGGCCCGTCCGGCATCTCCAGCCCGGGCGACACCATCCGGCCCGTCCGGCGACCGAGGACGAGCGTGTTCGGCGCGAATGGGGGTCTGGGGGCGGAGCCCCCGGCGAGGCCCGCACCGGCGCCGGGTGCCCAACCCCCCGAACGAGCACACCGCACCACTGGTTCGCCCCGCGCCACCTGCCCGTAAGGTGAGACGCATGAACGATCGCATGGTGTGGATCGACTGCGAGATGACCGGTCTCTCGCTGTCGGACGACGCGCTCATCGAGGTGGCCGCGCTGGTCACCGACTCCGAACTGAACGTGCTCGGCGAGGGGGTGGACATCGTCATCCGTCCGCCCGACTCGGCGCTGGAGACGATGCCGGAGGTGGTGCGGCAGATGCACACCTCGTCCGGACTCCTGGACGAGCTGGCCGGCGGTACGACACTGGCCGACGCCGAGGCACAGGTCCTGGCGTATGTGCGCGAGCACGTCAAGGAACCGGGCAAGGCGCCGCTGTGCGGCAACACGGTCGGCACGGACCGCGGCTTCCTGCTCCGCGACATGGGCACCCTGGAGGCGTACCTCCACTACCGGATCGTGGACGTCAGTTCGGTGAAGGAACTGGCCCGGCGCTGGTTCCCGAGGGCGTACTTCAACAGCCCGCCCAAGAACGGCAACCACCGCGCCCTCGCCGACATCCGCGAGTCGATCGTCGAGCTCCGCTACTACCGCGAGGCGATCTTCGTACCGCAGCCCGGCCCGGACTCGGACACGGCCCGCACGATCGCGGCGAAGCACGTCCTGCCCACGACGCAGTAGCCCCTGCGGCAGCCCCGGGGAAAGCCGGGCGCGAGCACCCCTTCGGACCCTGTACACTTTTTCTCGGCCGGTCAGGAAGACCCCACGGACTTCCCAAGCCGGTCATGGTGGGTGTAGCTCAGCTGGTAGAGCACCTGGTTGTGGTCCAGGATGCCGCGGGTTCAAGTCCCGTCACTCACCCTGATCGATCAAGGGCTGACCTGTGAAAACGGGTCAGCCCTCAGTCGTATCCCAACCCTTGGGAACATCGTGGGAACACCGCCTTTGCGCACCGTCCGCCTGGATCTGCTCCCGCTGGCCGTCGAGCACGCCGAGGAGATGGCGGCGGCGCTCTCGGACCCCGCCCTGCACACGTACATCGGCGGCGCCCCGAGCACTCCCGACGCGCTGCGCGCCCGCTACCAACGGCTCGTCGCCGGTTCCCCGGACCCCTCGGTGACCTGGCTCAACTGGGTCCTGCGGCTGCGCGCCGACGGCTGCCTCACGGGCACCGTCCAGGCCACGGTCATCGAGGACCGGCGGCTCGCGGAGATCGCCTGGGTGGTGGGCACGCCCTGGCAGGGCCGTGGGCTCGCCTCGGAGGCGGCACGGGAACTGGTCGAGTGGCTGAGCCGGCGATCGTCCGTCCGTTCGATCGTCGCGCACGTCCACCCGGAGCACCGGGCGTCGGCGGCGGTGGCAAGGGCTGCGGGCCTGTCCCCCACGGAGGAGGAACAGGAAGGGGAGGTGAGATGGCGGCTGTCCCTGCCCGATCCCCCGGCTACACCGCCCCGCTGACCGCCCGCCAGGCCGCCACGAACTCCCGCACCCCCGCGAACCGGTCCCCCGGGTCGTCCCGGGTGGCCCGTTCCACGACCGCCAACTGCCCGTCCGTGCCCCGCCATTGACGCTCGGCGTCACCGGCGTCGAGCAGGAGGCGGGCGGCGCGGGCGAGGACGTACACGGTCGTACGGACATCGATGACAGCGCCCCGTCGCCACTCCTCCGGGGCCATGAACCGACTGGACCCCGGCAGCCGGTCCTCCTGGAGCACGAACGGCCCCGGACGGTACTCGTCCAGGTCGACCAGGTGGACGGCGTCGCCCTCGAAGTCGTACAGGAACGCGCCGTCGTAGAGGTCGACGGCGACCTGGCCGGCGGCCTCCACGGCGAGATGGGCGTCCAGGATGCGGTCGATCACCCGGAGGACGGTGGGGACGGGCAGCGCGCGGAAGCGGGTCATGGGGGCGTCCGGCCCCGCCTGACGCCCCTGGTACAGCGTCTCGCCCGGCCGCCAGGGCAGCACCGCCGCCGTACGGCCGTCCCGTACCGCGAACCGGTGCACCTGCGGGACGATCACCGGATGGCGCACCCTGCGGTGGAACGCCCAGGCCCGGTCCATGGCGGCCTGGGCACGTCCGGTGACCGCCTCCTTGACGAACCAGCTTTCCCCGTCCGGGAGTTGGACCCCGTAGCCGACGCACCCGGAGTCCTGGTCCCCGAACACGCGGAACACCTCCCCGGTCCTGCGCAGGTAGGGCTCGACCTCGGCGACCTCGACGGCGGACAGCAGCGGGTGGGAGTCCATGGGTCCAGGGTGAACGCTCCGGCGGGTGCGGGACAGAGGGCGGGCGTACCGTCGAGGCGTGGGCCGGTCACGGAATCCGGGAGGCCTCGCATGCACAAGCAACGGCATCAGCGGTTCCAGGGGTGGGCCGACGGCACGGCTCCCCCGCCGCCGCACCGGCCGGCCCCACGTGCTCGGCGGTTTCCCCGGTGGCGGCCTCCGACCTGGGTGATCCTGGTCTTCAACGCGCTCATGCTGCTGTGGCTCGTCGCCGGCATCAACGCCGCCGACGACGCCGGCAAGGACTGCCGGGGCGAGGAACTGTGTGAGAACGCGAACGATCTCGGCACGGCCCTCGGCGCCGGATTCGTCGTCTTCCTGTGGATGGCCGGCGCCGTGATCCTCGGCGTCATCCGGCTTGTCACCAACCGCTCCGGGCGTCGGCCGCCCCGACCTCCGGACTCGCCCCCGCCCGGCTGGTGACCCCCGGCTTCAGGACCACGTCTTCAGGACCACGTTTTCAGGACGACGTACGGGTCATCAGTTCCGTGGGAAGCACCAGCCGGCGTCGCTCCAGGATCCGGGACGCCGTCGGACGGCGGTCGGCGACCTCCTCCAGGAGGAGGTCGATCATCGCGCGGCCCATCTCCACGATCGGCTGGCGGACGCTCGTCAGGGGCGGGTCCATGTGGCGGGCTATGGCCGAGTCGTCGTAGCCGACGAGGGCCACGTCCTCGGGTATGCGGCGGCCCTCCTCGCGCAGGACCTGGCGGGCGCCCGCCGCCGTCACGTCCGAAGCGGCGAAGACCGCGTCCAGGTCGGGGCAGCGGGACAGGAGACGGGTCATCGCCCGGCGACCGCCCTCCTCGGTGAAGTCGCCCGGTTCGATCAGGTCCTCGTCCACCTCGTGGCCCGCCGCCTCCAGGGCTTCGCGGTAGCCGTCGACGCGACGCTGGGCGCCGTACACGTCCAGGCGGCCCGTGATGTGGGCTATCCTCCGACGCCCCCGGGAGAGCAGGTGTTCGACCGCTTGCCGGCCGCCGCCGTAGTTGTCGGAGTCGACCGAGGTGAGGGTTTCCGCCGCGGACCTCGGGCCGCTGATCACCGCCGGGATCTCCAGCTGGGCCAGCAGGTCGGGGAGCGGGTCGTCCGCGTGGGTCGAGACCAGCAGGACACCGTCGACCCGGTGGGCGGCCAGGTACTGGGCGAGGCGTTCGCGTTCCCGGTCGCTGCCCGCGAAGATCAGCAGGAGCTGCATCTCCGTGTCCGAGATCGCGCTCCCCACGCCGCGCAGCATGTCCGAGAAGTACGGTTCCGCGAAGAAGCGGGTCTCCGGCTCGGGGACGACCAATGCGATCGCGTCCGTGCGGTTCGCGGCGAGGGCGCGGGCCGCGGTGTTCGGGACGTAGCCGAGTTCCGCGACCGCCGCCTCGACCGCGGCGCGGGTCGCGTCACTGACCCTCGGAGAGCCGTTGATCACCCGGGAGACCGTGCCGCGGCCCACTCCGGCGCGCGCGGCGACCTCTTCCAAGGTCGGCCGGCCACCGCTGCGGCCCCGCGCTCCGTGGCTTGCCATCTGGCTCCGCCCTTCCGCTGTCATCACCCTGGCCTGGAATCTAACAGTCCCGCCTGGGGGCACCCGCCACCACCGGGGACACCCGGTCGCCCCGGAGGCCGACCGCCCCGGGGAGCCGCCGGGCAGGACCCGGTGCCGGCCGGGGCCCGGCTGCCGCCCGGCTCACGTCCGGCTCGTGCCCGACTCCGCACTGGCCGATCTCCATCGGTCCGCGTCCCGTTCGTACCGTCCCGCCGAATTAGTTAACAGGCCGATAACTGAAGGCACCTCCTCCCGTCATCGCCCTTGACACCCCCGCCCGGACCGACGAACCTTCAACACATCACCGATGGGAGCGCTCCCACGGTACCTGACACATACACATCCCGCACGTTCCCCGCCCGAGCCGCAGCGCTGAATCAAGACGAACTAACGGGCCCAACAATGCAGTTGGCCGGGGGGTCGGCACGTCAGGGCAACAGGAGGACGTAATGCGAGCACGTACCCGAACCGCCCGTCAGGCGGTGGTCCTCGCGGCCGTAGCATCGCTGGGCGCCGGGCTGCTGGCCGGCTGTGCCGACGACGGCGACGGCGACAGCGGCGGCAGTTCGTCTTCGGGCGGCGGTGGTGGCAAGACCACCATCACCCTCGGGCTCTTCGGCACGATGGGCTTCAAAGAGGCCGGTCTCTACACCGAGTACGAGAAGCTGAACCCGAAGATCAAGATCGCCGAGAACGTCATCGAGCGGAACGAGAACTACTACCCCGCTCTGCTCAACCACCTCACCACCAACAGCGGTCTGCAGGACATCCAGGCCGTCGAGGTCGGCAACATCGCCGAGATCGTGGCCACGCAGGCCGACAAGCTCGAAGACCTCTCCAAGGCTCCCGGTGTGGACAAGAGCGCCTTCCTCGACTGGAAGTGGGCCCAGGCCACCACCGCGGACAACAAGACCATCGGGCTCGGTACGGACGTCGGTCCGATGGCCATCTGCTACCGCAAGGACATGTTCGAGGCGGCCGGGCTGCCCTCGGACCGGGACGCGGTCGGCAAGCTGTGGGCCGGGGACTGGAACAAGTTCGTCTCCGTCGGCCGGCAGTACAAGGCGAAGGCGCCCAAGGGCACCACGTTCATGGACTCCCCCGGCGGCCTCCTCAACGCGATCCTCAGCAGTGAGAAGGAGAAGTTCTACGACGCCTCGGGCGAGATCATCTACAAGACGAACCCGGCGGTCAAGGCCGGCTTCGACCTGACCGCGAAGGCCGCGGAGGACGGCCTGGTCGGCGCCCAGACACAGTTCCAGGCGTCGTGGGACACGACGATCGCCAACAGCAAGTTCGCCGCGATGGCCTGCCCGCCGTGGATGCTCGGCTACATCAAGGGCAAGTCGAAGCCGGAGTCGGCGGGCAAGTGGGACGTCGCCGTGGCCCCCAAGTCCGGCAACTGGGGCGGCTCCTTCCTCGCGGTCCCGAAGAGCGCCAAGCACGTGAAGGAGGCCCAGGCGCTGGCCGCCTGGCTGACCGCGCCCGCCCAGCAGGCCAAGCTGTTCGCCGTCCAGGGCAGCTTCCCGAGCGCGCAGGCCGCGTACACCTCTCCCGAGGTCACCGGCGCCAAGAACGACATGACCGGCAGCGCGCCGATCGGTGAGATCTTCGCCGAGGCCGCCAAGTCCAGCCCCGTGCAGGTGATCGGCCCGAAGGACCAGATCATCCAGCAGGGTCTGACCGACAACGGCGTCATCCTGGTGACGAAGGGCAAGTCGGCCAAGGAAGCCTGGGAGACGGCGACCAAGACCATCGACAACAACCTGGAGAAGTGACCGGTATGTCCACCCGGCACGACACCGCCGCGCCCCCCGAGAAGGAGGGGGGCGCGGCCCCGGCCGCCCGAGGCGGGTCGGCTCCGCCCACGGAGGCGGAGGCCCGCCGCCGGCTCCGGCTGTCCCGTCGATGGCAGCGGGACGTGCGCTGGAGCCCGTACGCGTTCGTCTCGCCCTTCTTCGTGCTGTTCATCGCGTTCGGCCTGTTCCCGCTGATCTACACCGGCTGGGCCTCGCTGCACACCGTGGAGCTGACCGCGCCGACCGACATGGACTGGGTGGGGATGCGCAACTACACGCGCATCTTCGACGACGACTTCTTCTGGAACGCGGCGAAGAACACCCTGACCATCGGCGTCATCTCGACGGTTCCGCAGCTGGCGATGGCGATGGGTCTCGCGCACATCCTCAACTACAAGCTGCGTGCCTCGACCTTCTACCGGGTCGCGATGCTCGCGCCCTACGCCACCTCGATCGCCGCCGCCTCGCTCGTCTTCGTGCTGCTCTTCGGGCGCGACTACGGCATGATCAACTGGGTGCTCGACGCCGTCGGTCTCGACAAGATCGACTGGCAGAACGACAAGTGGCCGTCCCAGATCGCCGTTTCGACGATCATCATCTGGCGGTGGACCGGCTACAACGCGCTGATCTACCTCGCCGCGATGCAGGCCATCCCGCAGGACCTGTACGAGTCGGCGGCCCTCGACGGGGCCAGCCGCTGGCGGCAGTTCATCCATGTGACGCTGCCGTCGCTGCGTCCCACGATCCTGTTCACCGTCGTCGTCTCCACCATCGGGGCGAGCCAGGTCTTCGGTGAGCCGCTGCTGTTCGACGCCAACAAGGGCGCGTCCGGCGGCGCCGAGCACCAGTTCCAGACGCTGGGGCTCTATCTGTACGAGCAGGGCTGGGTCAACCAGCACCTCGGCCGGGCCTCCGCCATCGCCTGGACCATGTTCCTGATCCTCATCATCATCGGGATCGTCAACTACGTCATCTCGCGCCGGCTGCGCGCCAGCAGTTAGGAGCCCGTCGTGACGACGACCTTGACGAAACCCCCCGCCGACGCCGCACCCGAGCCCACCAAGCGCTCGCGGCTGCCCAAGTCGGCGCGTGCGGGCGGGACTCTGCACGCCGGGCCCATCGCGTACGTCATCCTCGTGCTGTTCACCGTCGGCTCGCTGTTCCCACTGGTGTGGACCGCGATCGCCGCCTCCCGCGACAACAACCGGCTGGCGCAGACACCGCCGCCGTTCTGGTTCGGCTCGAACCTGTTCAGCAATCTCAAGATCGCCTGGAACGACGCCAACCTCGGCGAGGCGTTCTTCAACACCACGTTCGTGGCCGGGGTCTCGGCGGCCACCGTCGTCATCCTGTCGACGATCGCCGGGTTCGCCTTCGCCAAGCTGCGGTTCCGCGGCCGGGGCGCGCTGATGCTGCTCGTCATCGGCACGATGATGGTTCCGCCGCAGCTGAGCGTGATCCCGCTGTACATGATGGTCGCCAAGCTCGACTGGACCGACCAGCTCCAGGCGGTGATCCTGCCGTCCCTGGTGAGCGCGTTCGGTGTGTTCTTCATGCGGCAGTACCTGATCCAGGCGCTGCCGGACGAGATCATCGAGGCGGCGCGGGTGGACGGCGCGAGCAGTTGGCGCGTGGTGTGGCACATCGTGTTCCCGGCGGCCCGGCCCGCGATGGCGGTCCTGGGCATGCTGACGTTCGTACAGACCTGGAACGACTTCCTGTGGCCGTTCCTCGTCCTCACCCAGACCGGCAACCCGACCGTGCAGGTCGCCGTGGCGGGCCTGGGCCGCGGCTACACACCCGACCAGTCCCTGATCATGGCGGGCGCGCTGCTCGGCACGCTGCCGCTGCTGATCGTCTTCTCGATCTTCGGCAAGCAGATCGTGGGCGGGATCATGCAGGGCGCCGTCAAGGGCTGAGCCACTGCCCCACCCACACGCCGCCCCGCTGACGCGCCGACTCGCTGACGCGCACAAGGACATCTCCACGGGAACTCACCTGGGGGCCGGGTCACCGCCGCCTCGGCCCCCTCGCACGTCCCCCCACTTCCCTTCCTCCTCACCCGTCGGCTCCACGACTTCCTATGGGAGCGCTTCCATGCCTGAATCCGTTACCCCTGTGACCTTTCCTCCCGCCTTCCTCTGGGGCGCGGCGACCTCCGCGTACCAGATCGAGGGGGCGGTGCGGGAGGACGGCCGCACCCCCTCGATCTGGGACACGTTCAGCCATACCCCGGGCAAGACGGCCGGCGGCGAGCACGGTGACATCGCTGTCGACCACTACCACCGCTACCGCGACGACGTGCAGATGATGGCCGACCTGGGCCTGACCGCGTACCGCTTCTCCGTCTCCTGGTCGCGGGTGCAGCCGACGGGCCGGGGGCCGGCGGTCCAGCGCGGTCTGGACTTCTACCGGCGCCTCGTCGACGAGCTCCTCGCGCACAACATCAAGCCCTCGCTCACCCTCTACCACTGGGACCTCCCGCAGGAGCTGGAGGACGCGGGCGGCTGGCCGGAGCGGGAGACCGCGCTGCGTTTCGCCGAGTACGCGCAGATCATGGGCGAGGCGCTGGGCGACCGCGTCGAGCAGTGGACCACGCTCAACGAGCCCTGGTGCAGCGCGTTCCTGGGGTACGCCTCGGGTGTGCACGCGCCCGGCCGGACCGAGCCGCTGGCCTCCCTGCGGGCGGCGCACCACCTCAACCTGGCGCACGGGCTGGGCACTTCGGCCCTGCGCGCGGCGATGCCGGCCCGCAACACGGTCGCGGTGAGCCTCAACTCCGCCGTGGTCAGGCCGCTTTCGCAGACCCCGGAGGACCTGGCGGCGGTCCGGAAGATCGACGACCTGGCCAACGGTGTCTTCCACGGCCCGATGCTGCACGGCGCCTACCCGGAGACCCTGTTCGCCGCCACGTCGTCGGTCACCGACTGGTCGTTCGTCCTCGACGGCGACCTCCCGCTGATCAACCAGCCGCTGGACGCGCTGGGTCTCAACTACTACACGCCGGCGCTGGTGTCGGCGGCCGAGGAGAAGCCGAGCGGTCCGCGCGCCGACGGTCACGGGGCGAGCGACTTCTCGCCGTGGCCGGGGGCGGACGAGGTCCTCTTCCACCAGTCGCCGGGTGAGCGCACGGAGATGGGCTGGTCGATCGACCCGACGGGGCTGCACGACCTGATCATGCGGTACACGAAGGAGGCTCCGGGTCTGCCGATCTACATCACCGAGAACGGCGCCGCCTACGACGACAAGCCCGAGTCCGACGGCAGCGTCCACGACCCGGAGCGGATCGCCTACCTGCACGGCCATCTGCGGGCGGTCCGGCGCGCGATCGCCGAGGGCGCGGACGTCCGCGGCTACTACCTGTGGTCCCTGATGGACAACTTCGAGTGGGCCTACGGCTACGGCAAGCGCTTCGGCGCGGTGTACGTCGACTACGCGACCCTGACCCGCACCCCGAAGTCGAGCGCCCTCTGGTACGGCCGCGCGGCTCGCAGCGGGAGCCTGCCGGCGGCCAACTCGGAATGAGCGGTTCCCTGACGGGGCGCGGCATCTGAGGGGGGCGCCGCGGCCCGGCGGTCGTGTGCGTTGTCGGATGCGGGTGGGTGGGCGCTGGTCGCGCCCACGCGGCGGAGCCGCACATGTCACAGCCCCGCGCCCCTGAAAGGCAGAGGCTGCGCCCTCTGCCTTTCGGCCCGCAGGGCCGGGTCTCTTAGGGGCGCGGGGAACTGCGCGAGAAGCCCCACCGGCCGGCACCCGACAACGAACCCGGCCAGGGACCCCCCGCTCTGCGGTCCCGGTGGCCCCGCCGAACCGGCGCTCCGCCGTCCAGCTGGATCCAGATCCGTATCTCCGTGCCGCCGAGCACCGACGAGCCGATGCGTACGTCCCCGCCCGTCGACTCCGCGAGCCGGCGCACGATGTCCAGGCCGAGGCCCGTCGATCCCGCACTGCCCGAGCCGCGCCCCCTGGCCATGGCGGCCTCGGGGTCGGTGATCCCGGGCCCCGCGTCCGACACCAGCACGATCACCGCGTCGTCGCCGTTGTGCACGTCGACGGCGAAGGCGGTGCCCTCCGGGGTGTGCCGGAAGACGTTGCCGAGCAGGGCGTCGAGGGCGGCGGCCAGGTCGGCGCGGGCCACGGGTATGCGCACCGGGCGTTCCACACCGGCCACCCGCACCTTCCTCCCCTCGTCCTCGGCGAGCGCCGACCAGAAGGCCATCCGCTCCCGCACGACCTCGGCGGCGTCGCAGCCGGCGCCCGGTCCGGGAGCCGTCGTCTGCGGTTTGGCCTCACGGGCGGTACGGATGATCGTGTCGACCTCGTGCTCCAGCTGGGCGACCGCGGCCCGGGTCTGTTCGGCGGCCGGGCCGTCTCCGAGGGAGGCTGCGTTCAGCCGCAGCACGGTCAGCGGCGTCCGCAGCCGGTGGGACAGATCGGCGGCCAACTCCCTTTCGTTCGCGAGCAGTTGTACGACCTGGTCGGCCATCGAGTTGAACGCGACCGCAGCGAGGCGCAGTTCGGCAGGTCCTTCCTCGGGCACTCTGGCGCCCAGCTTCCCCTCCCCCAGTTCGCGCGCGCCCTCGACGAGGCGCCGGGCGGGCCGCACCATGCGTACGCCCAGCCGGTCGGCGACGGCGACCGAACCGACGACGAGGACCGTCCCGACGCCCGCGAGTACCGCCCAGGCCAGGCCGACGCCGTTGCTGACCTCGGCCTCGGGGACGTACACCTCGACGACGGCTATCTCACCGGAGCTGAGCGCGACGGGCTGGAGGAGGACGGACCCGCCGGACACCTCGGCGGTGGAGGCCCGGCCGAGTCGGCGGACGGCCTCGATGTCGGCGTCGGCGGCGCGCTGGCGTCCGAGGTCGACCGCGCCGGTGCCGCCGCTCGCGGGAAGGTGCACGGTCAGTCCGGCGTCCGATCCGGCGGAGGCGACGACCCGTTCCAGCTGGTCGCGGTCGGTGGTGATGGAGAGGGCGGGGGCGACGGCCGCGGCCTCCCGCTCGGCGTTGGAGAAGGCGCGGTCGCGGGCCATCTCCCCGATGACCAGGCCGAGCGGCACGGCGAAGGCCACCACGACCATCGTCGTGACCGCCACGCACACCTTGACCAGCGCCCACCTCATGCTGTCCACCTCACAGCGGCGCCTCCGCTCCGGGCGGCGCCAGCTTCACACCGACACCCCGCAGGGTGTGCAGATAGCGGGGGCTGGCCGCCGTCTCGCCCAACTTCCGCCGCAGCCAGGACAGATGGACGTCGATGGTCTGGTCGTCGCCGTACGACTGCTGCCACACCTCCGCGAGCAGTTCCCGGCGCGCGACGACGACACCCGGCCGGCCGGCGAGGAAGGCGAGCAGGTCGAACTCGCGGCGGGTCAGGTCCAGCCGTACGCCGTCCAGTTCGGCCTGGCGGCGCAGCGGGTCGATGGCCAGGCCGCCGACGCGGATGACCGTGGAGGGCGGGGTGTCCGCGGGTGCGGTGCGGGCCCGGCGCAGTACGGCGGCCATGCGCGCCGACAGGTGTTCGACCGAGAACGGTTTGGTGAGGTAGTCGTCCGCGCCCGCGTTCAGCAGCCGGACGATCTCCGTCTCCTCGTCGCGCGCGGTGGCGACGATCACGGGCACGTCCGTGATTCCGCGCAGCATCTTGAGGGCCTCGGACCCGTCGAGATCGGGCAGACCGAGATCCAGGATCACCACGTCGAAACGGAAGTGGGCGACCTCGCGCAGCGCCTCAAGGGCGGTGCCGACACTGCGCACGAGGTGCGCGGCATCGGTCAGATGCCGGATGAGGGCGGAGCGCACGAACTGGTCGTCCTCGACCACGAGCACACTTGCCATGCGCCGCACCGTACGCCAATCCGGCCGGCCGGGTCCGGCGCCTGTGGATAACTCCGTGGCGACCGCACCCGGCCGGCGACAGGCGACACCGGTGGGGCGCGTGAGGCAGTATGACCGGCGATGCGCAGAGGACTCGTACACCTGCTGGCGTGGACGCTGGCCACGGGCGCGGCGGCCACGATGACGTGGTGGGGTGTCCACACGGTGATGGCGGGGACGGCGTACGACCCGCCCCGCGCGCTCCCCATCACGGCGGCCGACGTGGCCGGGCAGAAGTCGACGGCACCGGAACCGAACCCGCTCGCCACGACGTCGGCCCCGGAGCCCACCCGCCCGGCACCGGCTCCGACGCCCACCCCGTCGACGTCCCCGTCGCCCACGTCGACACCCGCCCCGAGCGCGACCCCCTCGAAGACCCGGACCCCGTCCACGGTGAAGGCGTACGACACCGACGGCGGGCGGGCGGTCTTCGACCTGGGTACGGACTACGCGACGCTCGTGTCGGCGACGCCCGGGGCGGGCTGGTCGATGCAGGTGTGGAAGACGGAGACGTGGATCCGGGTGGAGTTCGCCGCGGGCGCGGACCGGGTCACGGTGTTCTGCACCTGGCACGACGGCCCGCCGCACGTGCAGGTCCTCACCTACTGAGACCGCTGACGGGCCGCCGGTGTCAGCGGAACACCGACGGCGGTGGTGCCGGTGAGGCGACCGCAGCCGCGTCCGTGACCGGTACGGCTCCGCCGGTGAAGTCCGTGAGGGCGCGGCCGTGTTCGAGGCGGGCGGGGTGCGGGTCGGAGGCGGTGCGGCGGGTCAGCTCGGCGATGGGCAGCGGGTGCGCGGAGCCGACGAGCACCGCGTTGCCGAACCGTTTTCCCCGGAGCACGGTCGGGTCGGCGATCAGGGCCAGCTCGGGGAAGACGGCCCCAGCGGTGGCGATCTGGCCGCGCAGATGGGCGAGCGGCGGCCCGTCTGCGAGGTTGGCGGCGTAGCAGCCGGCGTCGTCGACGACCCTGCGTACGTCCGTCAGGAACTCGACCGAGGTCAGATGGGCCGGGGTGCGCGCCCCGCTGAACACGTCCGCGATGACGAGGTCGGCCCAGCCGTCGGGGATCTTCGCGAGTCCTTCGCGGGCGTCGGTGGAACGCACCCGGATCCGGGCGTTCGGGTCCAACGGCAGCTCGCGGCGCACCAGTTGGACGAGGGCCGCGTCCCGTTCGACGGCCTGCTGGGTGGACCGGGGGCGGGTCGCGGCGACGTACCGCGCGAGGGTGAGGGCGCCGCCGCCGAGGTGCACGACCCGCACGGGCCTGCCGGGCGGGGCGACGAGGTCGATCACATGACCGAGGCGGCGCTGGTACTCGAAAGAGAGGTACGCCGGGTCGTCGAGGTCGACATGGGACTGCGGGGCGCCGTCGATGAGCAGTGTCCAGGCGCGCGCCCGGTCCCGGTCGGGGATCAGCTCGGCGAGCCCGCCGTCGACCGTCTCGACGACGGCCTCGGCGGCCGACTGTCCGCGCCGCGCGTTCCTGGACTTTCCCATTCCCCCATTATCGGGGCGGGCGAAAGCCCTCGGCGCAACGGCGGCCGTACGACGTGCGGGCCAGGTCAGCGCCGGTTGTCGGCGGCCTCGATGAGCCGGGCCGCCTCACCGAGGGCCGCGCGGAGCACCGCCGGGTCGGTGGCCAGGTCCGCGTCCCCGGGCGGGAGCAGCCAGTCCGAACCCTCGACAGGGGGGACGGAATCGGGGACCGCGAGGCTCAGGCCACGCCCATTGGTCTCCGTGCAGGTGCTCCCGGGGACGTCCCAGGCCGCGGCGGTGCCGGGTGGCACCAGGAAGCCCAGGGTGTCGCAGCCGTCGTCGTGCAGTACGGGGCCGACCCCGTCGCCGGCACCCCGGCGCAGGATGTCGACCGCCTCCAGACCCTGCCGCGCCGGAACCGTCACCAGATCGCAGATGTGCGCTGCGTTTGACGCGGACGACGCGGGCAAAGCGGGTGATGTACGCGCACCGAACTGCGTACAAGGATCGGTGCTCTGACTGATCTCCATCCCGGCCTCCACCACGGAACCCCTCCTGAAACGAACGGGTCGGGAGTTCGGGTGGCTCCCGGTCCATCGGGTTCAACGCGCCAGAGCGTCAACGGCTACGGCACAAGACCGCTGCAAAGGATGGCAGTTCATGGCAGAACGTGGATGAGATATCCGGTTTGTAGCCAAACTCCGCATGGCGGGCCGTGCACAGCGGGTACGTTCTTGCCCGCCGGAAACAGGACGTCCGATGGATAACTGTTCCAACTCGTCAGGTTTCCGGCACGGTTCGACGGTTCGCAGAGAGGGCCCGGCCATGACGTCGTCAACAGTGACCTCGTCGCAGTCCCCCCGGCCGCCACGGCCGAACCTCGCCTTTCGGCAGTTGCGCGGCCAGCGCTCTCCGGGCGAGTTCGCCGCGGCGGTACGGCGGGCCGCCCGCGACATCGGGGAGCGGGTCAGCTGTGACGCGCGTTACGTCGGTCGGGTCGAGGCGGGTGAGATCCGCTGTCCCAACTACGCGTACGAACGGGTGTTCCTGCACATGTTCCCTGGTCGGACACTGGCCGACCTCGGGTTCGCACCCCGCTCGTCGGTGCGCGGACGCGGGGCGCGCGACACGGAGGACACGCCTCCCGCGCACGCCGCGAGCCCGACGTACGGCACCGGTGAGACGCAGGGGGCGTACGAGACGTATGACATTCAGGACGCGCAGGACCCGTACGAAACGCACGACAACTACGAGGAGAGCGACGTGCTGCGTCGCGCATTCATGACGGGCGGTGCCACCGCGGCAGCCGCCTCCCTGAGCCCTTTCGGGTTCATGTACGAGACTTCGGCCTCGGCCGCGGACCGCCCCGTGCGCCGTGTCGGAGCCGGCGAGGCGGGGGCGCTGGAAGAGGCCGTCCGCCGGATCAGACTGCTCGACGACCGGCACGGCGCAGACGGCCTCTACCGGCGCGCGGCGGCACCTCTGCGGGCCGCCTACGAACTGCTCGACGCGGGCGTCGTACGGCAGACCATCGCGGACCGGCTGCACTCGGGCGCCGGTGAACTCGCCATCTCCGTCGGCTGGCTGGCGCACGACTCGGGCCGCTTCGACGACGCGCGCTCGCACTACGCGGAGGCGCTGGCGACCGCCCGGGTGTCCGGGGACGCGGCCCTGGAGGCGCACGCCTTCTGCAACACGGCGTTCCTCGCGCGCGACTCGGGTCGCCCGCGCGAGGCGGTCAGAGCGGCGCAGGCCGCACAACGCGTGGCCCGGCCCCTGGGCTCACCCCGCCTGATGTCGCTGCTCGCGCTGCGCGAGGCGGGCGGCTGGGCGGGCCTCGCCGACCGCGCCGGCTGCGAACAGTCGCTGGCGCGGGCACAGTCGCTGTACGAACGCGGCCCCTCGGAGGCCGACCCCGAGTGGATGAGCTTCTACGGCGAGGCCGAGTTGGAGGGCCTGGAGGCGCAGTGCTGGTCGACGTTGGGCGACTGGCCCCGCGCGGCCCGGCACGCGCGTCGCGCGGCCCATCTCCAGAACCCGCACTTCACCAGGAACATCGCCCTCTACACGGCCGAACTCACCGACGACCTGGCCCGCGGTGGCCACCCGGACGAGGCGGCGGTGGCGGGCATGCGGGTTCTGGACCTGCTGGACGAGGTCCAGTCCTCCCGGATCCAGACGATGCTGGCGGCCACGGCGCGGGTGCTGTTGCCTCACCGGCGGGCTTCGGGGGTGTCGGCGTTCCTGGAGCGGCACGCCGGCCTGCCGAGAACGGCGTAGCGGCGGGTCCTGGCGCTTCCCTGCCCGGCTGCGGCCCGGTGGGGGCTGGTCGCACGGTTCCCCGCGCCCCTTTCACGGGCGCGCCGCTACCCGGCCAGGTGCCCCAAGTCGTTCCAGCTCTCGATCGCCGGCTCGCCGTAGGCCCAGCCCAGGACCGACAGTGATGTCGGGTTCAGTCTGATCCGGGCCGCGAAGTCGATCGGCAGCCCCAGCCAGCGCGCCCCGATCGACCGCAATATGTGGCCGTGCGCGAACACCAGCACGTCGCGTTCGGCCGACCGCGCCCACGCGACCACCTCGTCCGCGCGCGCGGTCACCGCCTCCAGGCTCTCGCCCCGGGGCACCCCGTCCCGCCAGATCAGCCACCCCGGCCGGACGGCCTGGATCTGCGCCGGGGTCATGCCCTCGTACGTCCCGTAGTCCCACTCCATGAGCGTGTCCCACACTGCCGCACGCTCACCGAACCCGGCGATCTCGCACGTCTCACGCGCGCGTGCCAGCGGACTCGTGCGCACCTCGACCCCGGAGAGCCCCTCGAAGGGCGCCCGGTGCAGCCGTTCGCCGAGCAGCTTGGCGCCGCGCCGCCCCTCCTCAAGGAGGGGGACGTCGGTCCTGCCGGTGTGCTTGCCGGACAGTGACCACTCCGTCTGTCCGTGCCGGGCCAGCAGGATGCGCGATGCCATGAGGAGCCCTTCCGGGGGGAGACGGTAAGCGTGGCAAATCAGGTGAGAGACGAACGAAAGGGAACAGTCAAGCGAACCAGGAGTACCGAATGGTGGAAAAGCCAGGCGGAACCCCTCCATCATCGCGCACGCTGTCCGAGGGCAACCCGGGGGTCGATCTTTGCGTCTTGTGGGACGGAGCGCCGTATGGGACGTTCACGTACACCGTAAAATCGGACGAACCGCAGGCCACCGACGACCGGAGGCGCAGCTCAACGGGAACACAGAGTGGGAGAGACGATCGGATGCCGCGGACCGATAGTGCACCGACCGGGACGGCCTCGCCCACCCGCCTCCGCTGGTGGACCGAGCTGCCACTGCTCCTGCTGGTCTACGCGTGCTATTCGGCCGGCCGCCTGCTGGCGCGGGGCGACGAGTCGACCGCCGTCGACCACGGCCTGGCCATCCTCAGGTTCGAGAAGTCCCTGTGGCTGAACGCCGAGCACCCGCTCAACCGCCTCTTCACCCGCGAACCCTGGATCGGCATACCGGCCGACTTCTGGTACGCGTCGCTGCACTACCTCGTCACCCCGGCCATCCTGATCTGGCTCTTCCGGTCCCGCGCCGTCCACTACCGGGCGGCCCGCGCCTGGCTGATGACCTCGACCTTCATCGGCCTCATCGGTTTCACCCTGCTGCCCACCTGCCCGCCCCGGCTGCTCGACGCCGGCCACGGCTTCGTGGACACCATGGCCCAGTACAGCTCGTACGGCTGGTGGGGCGGCCAGGCCAGCGCCCCGCGGGGGCTCGGCGGTATGACGAACCAGTACGCGGCGATGCCGAGCCTGCACGTCGGCTGGGCCCTGTGGTGCGGAGTGATGCTGTGGCGGTACGGCGGTACGCGCACCACCAAGGTCCTGGGCGTCGCCTACCCGCTGATCACCACGATCGTGGTCATGGGCACCGCCAACCACTACTTCCTCGACGCCGCCGCGGGTGCCGCCGTAATGGGCCTCGGGCTGCTGCTGGCACCGCTCGTCCTACGGAACGCGGACCGGGCCAGGGCCTGGATCACGGCCCGCGTCGCGCCCGTCGCAACGCGCTCTCGCGGCACAGAGGCCCCAATTGTCAGTGGCGAATGCCAGACTTCCCCGCGTGAGCGAATTCCAAGGCAGCGCGAGTCCGTCCTCGGGCCAGGTCCCGGGCCAGGGGCCGAGCCGGGTGCCGCTTCCGCGGACGCGGGGGACGGCGCTGCGGCAGCGGCTCGCTGAGCTGCGCGGTCCCGCGGTCCCGCCGAAAGCCCTGGACGCGCGTGCCCTCGCGGCCCTCGCCGCCAACCCCGGGTGCAGGCGGCGCGCGATCCTGGACGGCGCGGGGGTGAACAAGGCGACGCTGGCGAGCGCGCTGGGTTCACCGTCCGCCTTCGGACAGTCCCAGTTCGCCCTGGCGCGCGGCAACACCTTCGAGGCCCGCGTCAAGGCCGACGGCGGCGCGGAGCTGCTCCGGCTGGTGCACGAGAAGCTGGACCCGGGCGCGGTACCACCGGCGGAGGCCGCGGTCCCCGACCTCACGGCGAGCGGACCGGAGGGCCGCACCGCGCGGACAACCCTGGCCCTGCGCGAAGCCACAGCGGCGGCGAGATCCGGCAGCGGCAGTGGCATCAGCGGCTGGACGCTCCTCGACCACCCCATGCTCGCCCTCGACGTCGCGGGCTCACCGGCCTTCCTGGAACCGGACGCGGTGGTGGTGCACCCGGACGGCAGCTGGACGGTCGTGGAGATCAAGTCCTTCCCGATGCTGGACGGTTCGGCGGACCCCGCGAAGGTGGGCGCCGCGGCCCGCCAGGCCGCGGTGTACGTGCTGGCACTGGAGGAGGTCGCCGACCGGCTCGTCCGGGACGGCGAGCCCGAGCCGGTCGTGCGCCACCGCGTACTGCTGGTCTGTCCGAAGGACTTCTCCAACCTCGCGGCGGCGTCCGCGGTCGACGTCCGCAAACAGCGCGCGGTGACCGGCCGACAGCTGTCCCGGCTGACCCGTATCGAGGACATCGCCGACGCCCTCCCCGAGGGCACCTGCTTCGCCCCGGACCTGCCCACCGCCGAACTGACCGCGGCGGTCGAGTCGGTCCCCGCGGAGTACGCGCCGGAGTGCCTGTCCGCCTGCGAGCTCGCCTTCCACTGCCGTGACCGTTCCCGCGCGCGGGGCGCGGTGACGTCCCTGGGCCGTTCGGTACGGGCCGAACTGGGCGCCCTGACCACGGTCGACGACGTCCTGTCGGCGGCCCACGGCCGGTCCGGCGACCCCCGGGACCCGACGGTCGCCGCGCTGCGGAGGGCAGCGGCCCTGCGCGCGGAGGCACTGCGCGGCGCCGAACTCGCCGCTCCGGAGCCGGAGTTGGACTTGAGTATGAGCTTGGGCCTGGAACCGGGGGGTGCCGGATGTCGTTGATCGCCACGCTCGCCCGTCTCGAAGCCGTCAGCAGCGGGCGCGCCCAGCCCGCCGCCACCGTCCGGCACCGCCATCTGTCCGAGCGGCCCCTCGTCCTCGTACCGCTGACCACCGCCGGTGAGGCCGGGGCACCGCTGGGCGCGCTGGTCGGCGACGACCGGGACGCGCCGCGTCTGCTCGTCGTACCGCAGCCGCGCGACCGCGACCTCAGGTTCGCGTTCCTCGCCGAACTGGCCGACATCGTCCTGCCGTTCATCGACTCCCACGCCGACACCGTGGAGGCCGCGGAGCGCAACGAGATCGACCCGGAGACCGGCAAGCGCGTCAAGGTCGAGGTCGAACTGTGCGCGGACGCACCCCAGTTGATCGTCCCGAGCCGCGCCGGCATCGACTTCGTACGGCTGCTGGGGCGCTCGATGCGCTTCCGGCGTACGGCGGAACAGGACCCGGAGACGCCGCATCCCGCGCCGCCCCGGGTGCCGTTGCTCGGCCGCTGGTTCACGCACTACGGGGAGCGGGCCCGGGTCCCCGGCTCCGCTCTCCTCCTGGCGCTGACGGACGTGCTGTCACGGCACTGGGCGACCGGGCAGTCCACGCTGGAGGACCAGCATCTGGGCGCGCTGCTCGCCTGGATCGACCCGCCGGACGGCATGACGGGCGCCGAGGCGGCGCTGCGGGCCGAACTGGCGCGGGACGGGAAGGGACAGCTGCTGTGGCCCCCGGCCGGTCCGGCGACCGACCCCGCGTTCGACAACAAGCTGCTCGCCCCCGCCATCGAGAACTACAACCGCGCGCGGACCGCGCTCGCCGCCGCCGAGGACGGCGAGTCGGCGGACGACCGGCTCGGTGAACTCACCGCCGCCGAGCGGGAGATCCGCGCCCTCGTCGAGAGCCGTACGCGGCCCACCTGGGACGCGGTGTGGCGCGGCCTCGACCTGCTGCGGACACTGCCGGAGGGCGCGCACGCGGCCGACCGGTGGACGCGCGACCGCTGGTCGTTCACCGGCCACCGCGACCGGGTCACCGCGGGCGAGCCACCGCAGCCGCGCCGCGACGACGCGGTGACGGCGGCGAACAAGCTGGCCACGCGCGAGCGCGAACAGGCCCGCCTGGAGGCCCAGGAGGCCCTCGACGACCCGCTGGTGATGGCCGGCCGGCGGCTGTCCGGGGAGGCGTTCGCGGGGGAGGTCACGGACGTCGTCATGACGTACAGCGAGGGCAAGCGCCCGAGCCCGCGCCCGCTGGTCACCGTCCGCACGGACGACCGTCCGCAGCTCGCCGAACGAGTGAAGGTGTACCGCTCGCTGGGCGGCAAGCCGCAGGCGGCGGAGTTCGTGGGCCACGAGGACGATCCGGGAGCCGAGGGGTCGGGAGCCGGGGGGTCGGTGATCGTTCTGCGGGTGGTCGACAAGATGGGCCGCGGCAAGGAGCCCGAGGCCGGGTCGGTCCCGGAGAAGGGGGACCTGGTCTGCTTCACCCTCTTCGAGCACGAGCAGCGGGGCGGGGCGAAGCTCCCGGACGCGGACCAGACACCGTGGACGCACGGCGGGCCACCCGGCGGGGAGACGACGCCGACACTGCCGGAGCCCGACCCGGTGACCGACGAGGACGTGCTGTGAACGCCGTTCCACGGAGGGGCTGTCGGGCCGTCGGCGCCCGCCGGCCCCGTCGCACCCCTCGCCTCCGCCCCACCCCCGAGGAAGGCACCCCGTGAGCGCCGCCCGTACCCCGCAGGCCGCCTTCGATCCCGGTGCCGCCGCCGGGCGGGCCACCGACGCGATCCTCCGTGACACGCTGCACGGCACCCATCGCGGAGTCGTCGTCGACTCGCCGCCCGGGGCCGGGAAGTCCACGCTGGTGGTGCGGGCCGCGCTCGAACTGGCCGAAGCCGGGCGCCCGTTGATGGTCATCGCGCAGACGAACGCCCAGGTCGACGACCTCGTCGTCCGTCTCGCCGAGAAGAACCCCGAACTGCCGGTGGGCCGCCTGCACAGCAGCGACTCCGACCCGTACGACAAGTCGCTGGACGACCTGCCGAACGTACGGAAGTCCGCGAAGGCGGCCGAGCTCGCGGGACTGGACGTGGTCATCTCCACGGCCGCCAAGTGGGCCCACGTCAAGGTCGACGAGCCGTGGCGGCACGCGATCGTGGACGAGGCCTACCAGATGCGCTCCGACGCGCTGCTCGCCGTCGCCGGGCTGTTCGAACGGGCCCTGTTCGTGGGCGACCCGGGCCAGCTGGACCCCTTCTCGATCGTCGGCGCGGAACAGTGGGCGGGCCTGTCGTACGACCCGTCGGCCTCGGCGGTCACGACCCTGCTGGCCCACAACCCCGAGCTGCCCCAGCACCGCCTGCCGGTGTCCTGGCGGCTCCCGGCCTCGGCCGCGCCGCTCGTCTCGGCCGCCTTCTACCCGTACACCCCGTTCCGCAGCGGCACCGGCCACGGCGACCGGCGGCTCGCGTTCGCGGTCCCGTCGGACGGCTCGGGCCCGGACCGGGTCCTCGACGAGGCCGCCGAATCGGGCTGGGGCCTGCTGGAACTCCCCGCCCGGCACACCCCGCGCACGGACCCCGAGGCGGTACGCGCGGTCGCCCTGGTAGTACGCCGGATGCTGGACCGGGGCGGCGCGGCCACGTCGGAACGCGGACCGGACCCGACGCCCCTCACGGCCGACCGGATCGCGGTCGGCACCGCGCACCGGGACCAGGCGGCGGCGGTCCGGGCGGCGCTCTCCGAACTGGGGGTCGCGGACGTCACCGTGGACACGGCGAACCGGCTCCAGGGGCGGGAGTTCGACGTCACGGTGGTCCTGCACCCGCTGTCCGGCCGCCCCGACGCCACCGCCTTCCACCTGGAGACGGGCCGGCTCTGCGTCCTCGCCTCCAGACACCGGCACGCGTGCGTGGTGGTGTGCCGGGCGGGCGTGCCGGAACTCCTGGACGACCATCCGTCGACGGAACCGGTCCAGCTGGGGGTGACGGTGAAGTTCCCGGACGGCTGGGAGGCCAACCACGCGGTGCTGTCGCATCTCGCCGAGCACCGGGTCGCCTGGCGTCCGTAGGGGCAGATCAAGTGCCTCATCGGGCGAACCCGGGGCCCACTTGCGCGGGCAGGGGACAATGGACGGTGGCCCGGCTCGACGGCGGGGCCTTTCGACCGTGTGCCGTACATGCCGTGGTGCATGGAGGGTACGTACGAACGGTGCGGACCGTACGAGGAGGAGAAAACATGGCGGAGCCAACGCCGCGTCGCAACGAACCGCGGCTGCGCCCCGCGCCCCTGCTCTTCGAGCCCACGCAGGTGGCCGACGACCCCGAGCACTTCTTCGACCTGGAGTCGATCGACGACCCCCGTGCGCTGCTGACCCGCGCCACGGAGCTGACCCTCGCGTTCCGCGCCGCGACCGACCGCGCCGTCGAGTTCCAGGCGATGGCGGCGGCCCAGCTCGCCGACCCGCGCCGCTTCGACCGGCTGACCGAGGCCGACATCGCGGAGCAGGCGCAGTGGACCGAGGACTACGCGCGGAAGATGGTCGAGTACGGCCGTGAGCTGCTGCGCGACGGCGGGGAGCGCGCCAGCGGCGGAGGCGGCGGGAGCGGTATCGGCGGCCACGGTCAGGGTCACGTCGATCCGGTCTGATCGGTCCGATCCGGCCTGATCCGGTCCGATCCGGCCTCGAAAGTCCGTGCGGCATATGCAGAGGGGGCAAGGTACCCCATCTCGCCCCCTCCCGTCCCGATTTCCGGCAACCCTCGGAGATCACGCGGTCACTGCCGGTAGATCTTTGTGCCATGAGCAGCACACACTCTGACGTCTCGGGAGTCACCTCGGAGGGCGCCGTCTGGCTCGCCTCCGCAGGAACGTATCCGCGCAGCACGCTCTCGCTCTGGGCCGAGCGGCCCACCGCACCGCTGGTCCTGCCCTGCGGCACCGCGTTCGACGTCGTCAACGTGCCCGCCGTCTTCGGCCGCAGAATGCTCGACCGCCTCTGGGACGACGGACCCGGCTCCGGCCCGGTGGCGGCCTACCGGGGCCGGATCCTCCTGTTCGCGGCGCTGGGTACGGCCCAGCGGCTGCCGTCACTGCTGAGGTGGGAGGAGTGGGGCTCAGCCGGCGAGGGACGCGAGGACGGTGACGGTGGCACCCGGCGCCGGTACGCGATTCCGCCGCTCCTCTGCCACGGCCGCGGCGACGCCGTGACCGTCCCCGCACTGGAGAACGACGACACCGAGCACGGGGAGACGGCAGGTGTCCTCCGGCCCGAGTCCCGCTGGGTCGTCGCCCCCGACACCGGCCACCCCTGGCTTCCGGGCCCCGAAATCCTGCTCTGGGCGGCCGTGCGAGCGGCCCGTTCCGCGGTCTCCGGCGAGGTGCGGATATCGATTTTTCCTCCCGCCGATCAGGGTGCTAAGGTCTACGACGTCAGCAGGCGCCGCTAGCTCAGTTGGTTAGAGCAGCTGACTCTTAATCAGCGGGTCCGGGGTTCGAGTCCCTGGCGGCGCACGTTGTCGATTGGCGAGGCTGTTCACCAACAGCCTCGCCAACGTCGTTTCCGGACCCCCTCACCGATCCGCTCAGCGGGCACCCGTGATCTGCACCGTCCATGCCCCCGAGGGGGTACGGCCCTCCACCTCGACGCGGACGTTCTCACCGGGCACCGTGAAGCTCTCGCCGAGGGCGACGGGCGCGTCCGCGAGGGGCGGATAGACGGAGTCCTCCCAGCAGGCCTCGGTACGCGGGTGGGCGTCGACCACCTCCACCGGGCCGCCGCCCGACTCGGCCCCGCCGTGCACCCGGTAGACGAGCACACCCTGCGTGCAGGTCGCGCTGTCGTTGCCCGCCGTCCCGCGCGCCTCGAAGGCGAGCGCCCGGTCGGCCCCGGTCCGCACGACGGCCAGCTTCACCCCGTCCCCCTGCCCGAAGACCGGCGCACCGGCCCCCGTACCCCCGACCCCGACCGCATCGGCATCGGCATCGGCACGTGCGTCTGCGGTCGTAGCCGGATGGGTTCCCAGCGATTCCAGGGTCAGCCGGGTCGAAGTTCCCCTGCGGACGCACACCACTTGGCGTGGTTCCAGCCACCCGAGTTTCCACTTGTGCCAGGCGAACAGGTCCGGCGCCAGACCGAACTGGCTGCCCATCAGGTCCCAGTCGCCGACGTACGTGTCCCAGTCGCCCTTTCCGTCCACGGGCCGGTGATAGAGGTCGGGCAGGTCGAAGACGTGGCCCGTCTCGTGGGCGAGGACGAGCCGGTCGGGCGGGTGTTTCTCGAAGACGGTGACGACCCGGCGGATGTCCGCGCCGTCGGCCCGCAGCGGGACGTCCAGGTTGACGACCTTCGTCGCGTCGGAGTCGACGCCGGGCGCGTCCGGGTCGGCCACGAAGTACACGATGTCGTAGCGCGAGAAGTCGACGTCCCGGTCGGCGGCGGCGAGCGCGTCGCGCAGATAGGCGGCCCGGTGGGCGGCGCTCCAGTCCCGCTGTATGGCGTACGCGGTGGACGGGCGCGGCATCCGGATCCAGTTCCGGAGCGGGTGCGGGCGCAGCGTGAACCTGCCGTACGAGGCACGGGCGAAGAAGTCGCTGGTGGCGGGGAAGTGGTCGGCGGCCAGCTCGGCGGGGGTGGTCCGGGGGTGCGCGTCCGGGAAGGAGAGGAACACCATCACGGCGTCGAGGGCGCGGGCCGGGCGCGGATAGACGGCGTTCCAGGTGTCCAGGCCCTCCGAGTGGTGGGCGTCGGTGCGCTGGAGGGCACAGGACTGCGCCGAGAAGGGTTCGGCGACCGAGGGGCCCGCGATGAGGGAGGTGGCGGCCAGGGCCGTCATGGTGGTGAGAACGGCGGCCGTGCTCCGCAGGCGGGGGCGCGCTCCGGCGCGCGCGAGCCCCATGAACCCCGTCAGGGCGTCACGGGTGAGCCCTTTGAGGGGGAGCTGACGCGGCACGCAGACCTCCGGATGCGGTTGGGGGACACCGCAACCCAGCCTGTGTGATCTTGTGTTTGTATGCCCTGTTTGTCTGCACCAGAAGGGTGACTGAGGGGCGATCAGGCGGATGACCAGCAACGATCGAGGGCAGCCCGGTAAACGACCAAGCATGCGAGGGCTCACCCTTCGTGGAGCGACACCCCGAAACACTCACGGAACGTCACAACCGATCGAGGGCGAAGGAACCCGTCCAGGCGCGGGCAGAAACGATCTGTCAAAACCGCCGGTCGTTCATGGACACTGGACAGTGGCTGGAAGGGCCTGGGACCAGCCTCTATGATCGGCACACTTTCCTGGCACTTCCCTGACACTTTCCTGCACGGACAAGGCCAGGGCGGCGGTTTGCCGCCCGGCCGGCCGCCCGACGGGATCCACATCAAGACCGAGTGCACTGCGGGAGCGAGCGGTGAGCGGAACGTCCGAAGGGCCGGCGCCCTCGGTAGATCTCATCCTGCCGGCCGTCACAGAGAGTAACTCCGGCACGTCTACTACGTCATCCACGTCTTCCACGTCGACCATTTCATCCACGCCGCCCATGTCGTCCAGGTCGCCCATGTCGTCCTCCCATATGGCCGCCGGTACGGCCCTGCTGCGCGGCGCGTTCGCGGCGGCGCCGCTGGCGATGGCCGTGGTGGACCACGAAGGGCTGGTCGTCACGGCGAACGAGTCCCTGGGCGCGCTGCTGGGCATCGACCCGGAGGTGCTGGCCGGGAAGGTGGCCGCCGATCTGGTGGATCTCGCGTCCGACACCCGTGCGTGGCACGCGTACCGCGAGGTACTGCGTGGCCGGCAGGCACGGCTCCGCTGCACACGCCGCCTCAAGCACCCGGACGGGCACTCCCTCTGGGCCCAGGTCACGGTCACACCGCTGCCTGCGGAGACCGCGGCGGAGGCGGCAGCGGCGGGTTCGGAGGGATCTCGGGGTTCGAAGGGAGTCCAGAGGTACGGCGGCCGGGGCGTTCTCCTGTCCGTTGCCGACATCAGCGCGCGGCGTGAACTCCAGGCGCGGCTGCGGCACTTGCAGATGCACGATCCGGTGACCCGGCTGCCCAACCGCACGCTGTTCTTCGAGCGGCTCTCGGCGGCGCTGGAGGCGGAGTCGTACGAGCAGAGCGGGACGGGCCGGATCGGCCTGTGCTACCTGGACCTCGACGGGTTCAAGGCCATCAACGACACCCTCGGCCACCGCGTCGGTGACCGGCTGCTCGCCGCCGTGGCCGAACGCCTCACGCGGTGCGCGGAGGAGGCGGGCCTGACCCGGCGGAACCCGGGCGCCGTCGCCCCGCTGGTGGCAAGGCTGGGCGGCGACGAGTTCGCGCTGCTGATCGAGGACTCCACCGGCACCGACCAACTGGCCGACCTGGCCGAGTCGGTGCTGAAAGCCCTCCAGCTGCCCTTCGACCTGGCCGGGCAGCGGATGTCCGTCTCCGCCTCCATCGGCGTGGTCGAACGGCACGCGGCGGGCACGACTCCCACGGGTCTGATGCAGGCCGCGGACACGACGCTGTACTGGGCGAAGGCCGACGGCAAGTCACGGTGGACGCTCTTCGACCCCGAGCGCAACGCCCACCGGATGACCCGCCAGGCCCTGTCCTCCACCCTCCGACCGGCCATCGAGCGGGGCGAATTCGCCCTGGAGTACCAGCCGTTGGTGGGTATGGCGGACGGCCGGGTGCACGGCGTGGAGGCGTTGGTGCGCTGGCACCACCCGCAGTTCGGCACGTTGACGCCGAACCGGTTCATCGGGCTGGCCGAGGAGGACGGTTCGATCGTGCAACTGGGGCGCTGGGTCCTCGCCACGGCCTGCCGCCAGGCCCGCCGCTGGCAGCTCGAACGCCCGGACGAGCCACCGATCTTCGTGAGCGTGAACGTCGCCGTACGTCAGGTCTGGGACTCGGACCTGGTGGCGGACGTGGCGGAAATCCTCGCGGAGACCGGCCTGTCGCCGGAGCTGTTGCAGCTGGAGCTGACGGAGTCGGCGGTCATGGGTTCCGCGGGCCGACCCCTCCAGGCACTCCAGGCACTCAGCGACATGGGCGTGGGCATCGCGATCGACGACTTCGGCACGGGGTACTCGAACCTCGCCTACCTCAGCCGGCTGCCGGTGTCAGTACTGAAACTGGACGGTTCCTTCGTGCGGGGGTTCCAGTACGAGGGCGAGGGCGTCGCGCCGAACCCGGCCGACGAGATCGTCGTCGAGGCGATGATCCAACTCGCGCACCGGCTGGGGCTGACGGTCACCGCCGAATGCGTGGAGACGGCGGCCCAGGCCGAGCGCCTGCGCCGTATCGGGTGCGATACGGGGCAGGGCTGGCTCTATTCGCGGCCGGTGGGGGCGGATCGGATCTCCTTGCTGATGGGAGGCAGTGCCTGTCGGCAGGGGTGATCCGCTGCCGCCCATGCGCTGTCGCCCGTCACCTGCCGCCTGCCGCTCGTAGCCCGAGCACGTGGCCCGTCGCTGTCTCCTGTTGCTTCGTCAGGCCGTTGTCGGGTTCGTGTTCTGGTTCGTGGGCAATCCGTAGGCGTCCGCGATGAGTTCGTACGAGCGCAGACGCAGGTCTCCCCGGTGGGCGTGGGAGACGAGCATCAACTCGTCGGCTCCGGTGCGCTTTTGCAGGTCGTCCAAGCCGGTGCGGACCTCGTCCGCCGTGCCGTGGATGATGTTCGTCATCCAGGAGCTGACGAACTCCCGTTCCATCGGGCTGAATTCGTAGGCCTCCGCCTCCTCCGGTGCCGGGAACAGGCCGGGGCGGCCGGAGCGCAGGCGGGCCATGTTGAGGCCCATCGCCAGGACCTGGCGGCGGGCCTCGTTCTCGTCGTCGGTGGCGAGAGCGGAGACCCCGATCAGGGCGTAGGGGGCGTCGAGGACCTCGGAGGGCTGGAACGACTCGCGGTAGAGGTCCAGGGCCGGGACGGTGTTCTGCGCGGAGAAGTGGTGCGCGAAGGCGAAGGGGAGGCCCAGGACGCCTGCCAGGCGGGCGCTGAAACCGGAGGAGCCGAGCAGCCAGACGGGCGGGCGGTGGGCGGACTGGACTCCGCCCGGGGACGTCGACTGGATCGGGCCGGGGATGGCGTGGATACGGCGGTAGGGGTGGCCGTCGGGGAAGTCGTCGTCAAGGAAGCGGGTCAGCTCCGCCAGCTGCTGGGGGAAGTCGTCGGCGCCTTCGTTGAGGCGCTCCGTGCGGCGGAGGGCCGCCGCGGTGGCGCCGTCCGTGCCCGGGGCCCGGCCGAGGCCCAGGTCGATACGGCCCGGCGCCATGGCTTCGAGGGTGCCGAACTGCTCCGCGATGACCAGAGGCGCGTGGTTGGGGAGCATGACCCCGCCGGAGCCCAGGCGGATGCGGTGGGTGTGGGCGGCGAGGTGGGCGAGGATCACGGCGGGCGAGGACGAGGCGACGCCGGGCATGGAGTGGTGTTCGGCGACCCAGTAGCGGTGGAAGCCGCGGGATTCGGTGAGGCGGGAGAGGGCGACGCTGGTCCGCAGGGCGTCGGTGGCGGTGTGGCCGGAGCCTACGGTGACCAGGTCGAGGACGGAGAGAGGGACGGGGGCGGTGCCCTGTGTCGTCCCCCGGATCTCGTCTGCCGTCATGTCTGCCGTCGCGTCTGCGGTCACGGTGAGTGCCTCCTGCTGCTGTTTCGGTGCCGTGCGCTGTCCTCCGGGGATTAACAGGAGGGTGGCTCCGCTTTATTCCCGGAGACGGACGCCGGGCTGGGGGTGCGCGGGCACGTCAGGCCTGTACCAGCGGTTCCCTGGTGAAGAGCGTGCCCAGGGAGGGGGCGTTCACTTTGCGGGCCGTCAGCCTCAGGGCCTCCCACACGGAGACCTGGTTCGCCGTGAGGACCGGCTTCGTGAGGATTTTCTCCAGGGTCTCGATGTGGGACGCCGTGTGCAGTGCCGTACCCGGCAGGAGCAGCGCCTCCGCGTCCGCCTCGTCGGCCTCCTGGGCCAGCGACACCAGCTCCTCCTCTCCCCACTCCCCCACCTCCGCCGCCGCGCCGGTCCCGGCACCGTGGACCGCCGTCACCTCGATCCCCGCCGACCTCAGGAACTCCGCGAACAGTTCCGCCACCTCCGCCGGGTACGTCGCCCCGATCGCCACCTTCCGCACCCCGAGCTCCCGGACCGCGTGCACGAAGGCGAACGACGTCGACGACGCCGGCATGCCCGAGGCCCGGGCAAGGGCGCGCATCTGCTCATGGGCGCCCTCCCACCCGTACCCGAAGCTGCCGCTGGTGGACGCCCACACCACCGCCTCCGCGCCGCTGAGCCGGAGTTCCTCGGCGCCCGCCGCGAGCCGGTCAGCCGAGCCCGTCTCCAGCTCCTCGCCGACGTCCGTGTGGACCAGATCCAGGCGGATGTCACTGCCGAGGAGCTGCTCGATGCGCTGGTAGTCGTCCTCGGCGGAGTGGCCCGGGGAGAGGAATCCGAGTGCCGTCATGTCCAACCCTCCTGTTGCTGTTGCTTCTTGGTCCCGGTCCTGGTCCTGCTGTCCTTCCGGCAGTACCTGGGGCCGGGCGGCTCCCCGGCTCGGGTACCCAGTCCGCGCGCCGCCGCCCACATCGGCCCCCGGTCGGCCGAGATCACCGGGATCCGCGGCACTCAGTACCGGTGAGGCAACGGACCGTGCGCACGCCCGTGTTGACGAAGGTGGGTTCGGGTGCGAGCGTGGTCAATCCGCGCATGTCAGACACCCGGACGCCCGTGAACCCAGCCATCCCGCCTCCCTGATCGGAAACGGCTCCCGATGCCCGCGCTCCCCACGCTCCTCGTCCTGGACGCCGACCCGCCGCCCCGTCTCGGCCGGCTCACCGGGCGGGTCCGGATCGTGCACGCCGACGAGACCACCCTCGCGGGGCAACTCCCGTACGCCGACGTCCTGCTCGTCTGGGACTTCGCCTCGCCCGCCGTGCGGGCCGTCTGGCCGGGCGAGGGGGCGCGCCCGCGCTGGGTGCACACCGCGAGCGCCGGCGTGGACCATCTGATGTGTCCCGAACTCGCCGCGTCCGAGACCGTGGTGACCAACGCGCGGGGCGTCTTCGACCAGCCCGTCGCCGAGTACGTCGCCGCCCTGGTCCTCGCGATGGCCAAGGACATTCCGCGAACCGTGCACCTCCAGGGGCAGCACGAGTGGCGGCACCGGGAGTCGCAGCGGGTCACCGGCACGAAGGCGTGTGTCGTCGGGTCGGGCCCCATCGGGCGGGCAATCGCGAAGTATCTCAAGGCACTTGGCGTGACGACGGCGATCGTCGGGCGTACTCCGCGTACCGGTGTCCACGGGCCGGACGACCTCAACCGGCTGATGGCACGGGCCGACTGGGTGATCGCCGCCGCTCCCCTCACCGCCGACACGCACCGCATGTTCGACACCCGCCGCTTCGGCGTCATGCAGCCCTCGGCGCGGTTCGTCAACGTCGGCCGGGGACCGCTCGTCGACGAGGCGGCGCTCGCCGAGGCGCTGTCGAAGCGGTGGATCGCGGGCGCCGCCCTCGACGTGTTCGAGCACGAGCCGCTCACGCCCGACAGTCCCCTGTGGGAGGTGCCCGGGCTGATCGTCTCCCCGCACATGAGCGGCGACACGGTGGGCTGGCGTGATGAACTCGGCGCGCAGTTCATCGAGTTGTACGAGCGCTGGGAGGCGGGGACGACGCTGACGAACGTCGTCGACAAACAGCGCGGTTACGTGCCGGGGCACTGACCCGATCCCGACTTCTCGTCGGGATGGCGCGGGACACCGCCCGCCTTCCCTCACCACTCGGAAAACCGCCCGGAAAACCACCCGGAGAACCGCCCGATAGGCGTTCCGCACGGTCGAGCAGGCCATATCACCGCCGCCCCGCATTCCCCGATGCATAACTCGTTCGCTCTCGGGTAGCCGCGCGCCCATGGCTCCATCAGACGCACCACCAGATATCAAACGACGGTCGCTGTTCGCGGGGGTGGCGGCGCTCGGCACGCTCGGTACGGTCGGCTCGCTCGGCACCGGGTGCAGCCGGGTGTCCGCCGCCTCCGGTGTCAAGGGCGGTGACCTGCTCGACCGCCTCCGGGCGCAGGGCGTCGTGCGGCTCGGGATCGCCGGTGAGATCCCGCAGGGATTCATCGACAAGGACGGCGAACTGACGGGCGAGGCACCCGAATTGGCGAGGGTCGTCTTCAAACGGCTGGGGGTGGACCGGGTCCAGCCCGTGCCCACCGAGTTCGGATCACTCATTCCCGGGCTGAATTCCCAGCAGTTCGACGTCGTGGCCGCCGGGATGTACGTCAATCCGGAACGCTGCGAACAGGTGATCTTCGCCGATCCCGACTATCAGATGCTCGATTCCTTCATTGTCCGCAAGGGAAATCCCAAGAATCTTCACACTTACCGGGATGTCGTCGAGAAGAAGGCAAGACTCGCGACCGGAACCGGATATGCCGAGATCCAGTACGCGGTCGAGGCCGGCTACCGGGAGAGCGACCTTCTGATCGTGCCCGACCAGGTGGCCGGACTGAACGCCGTCGAGGCCGGCCGGGTCGACGCCTTCGCCGGTACGGCGGTCACCACGCGGCTGGTGGTGAGGAAGTCCGGCAAGGCGGAGGCCACCAAGGCGTTCGCCCCGCTCGTCGACGGCAAGCCGCATGTGGACGGGGGCGCCTTCGCGTTCCGGCCGACCGAGACGAGGCTCCGGGACGCCTTCAACGTCGAGCTGCACCGGATGAAGAAGAGCGGCGAGGTGTTCCGCATCCTGCGGCCGTTCGGCTTCACCCGGGCCGAGATGACCGACCTGACCGCGAAGGAGCTGTGCGGCGGATGACCTCGGGACTCTGGGAAATCGTCCTCAGGGGAGTCTGGGTCACCGTCCAACTCCTCGTGTTCAGCGCGCTGTTGGGTGCCGTCGTCGCCTTCACGGTCGGGATCGCGCGGACCCACCGGCTGCGGTCGGTGCGCTTCCTGGCGGGCTGCTACACCGAGGTGTTCCGGGGAACCTCGGCACTCGTGATGATCTTCTGGGTGTACTTCGTGCTGCCCCCCGCCTTCGGCTGGCAGCTGGTGCCGATGTGGGCGGGCACGCTCGCGCTCGGGCTGACCTACGGGGCGTACGGCACGGAGATCGTGCGCGGCGCGCTGAACGCCGTGAACCCGGCGCAGCGCGAGGGCGGTATCGCGCTCGGGTTCACGCCCTGGCAGCGGATGCGGCTGATCCTGCTGCCGCAGGCGGTGCCGGAGATGATCCCCTCCTTCAGCAACCTGCTGATCGAGCTGCTCAAGGGCACGGCTCTGGTCTCCGTCATGGGCATGGGTGATCTGGCCTTCAGCGGCAACCTGGTGCGGCTCGCACTGCAACAGAGCGCGGAGATCTACTCGTACATCCTGGTGATCTACTTCGTGATCGCCTTCCTCCTCACCCGGCTGATGCGCGGGCTGGAGAAGCGGCTGAAGGAGCAGTTGGCCGGGCGACCGGCGGGAGGTGCCGCATGACGTGGGACTGGGGCGCCGTACGCGATTTCCTGCCGCACCTGTGGGACGGGCTGCTCGTCGCCCTCCGGGCGCTGGCCCTGGGGTCGCTGATCTCGTTCACGCTGGGCCTGGTCTGGGCGCTGCTGATGCGGACGCCGACTCTCTGGGTGCGCCGGCCGGTGGGGGTGGTCACGGAGTTCGTGCGGGACACCCCGCTGCTCGTGCAGCTGTTCTTCCTCTTCTACGTGCTCCCCGAGTGGGGCATCGCCGCCTCGGCGCTGACCACCGGTGTCGTCGCGATCGGGCTGCACTACTCGACGTACACGATGCAGGTCTACCGCGCCGGTATCGAGGCCGTGCCGCCGGGCCAGTGGGAGGCGGCCACCGCGCTCAGCCTGCCCGTGCGGCGGACCTGGACTGCGGTGATCCTGCCGCAGGCGCTGCGCCGGGTCGTACCGGCGCTCGGCAACTACGTGATCGCGATGCTCAAGGACACGCCGTTGCTGATGACGATCACCGTGCTGGAGATGCTCGGCGAGGCGCGGCTCTTCTCCCAGGAGCACTTCCGGTTCACCGAGCCGCTGACCGTGATCGGCGTCGCCTTCGTCCTCATCTCCCTTCCCGCCTCCCTCCTCGTACGAGCTCTGGAGCGACGTCTTGCAGGTTGACACCCTCACCCAGTCCCCTTCCGAGCTGGTTCGGCTCGATCAGGTCACCAAGCGGTTCGGTGAGCAGACCGTGCTCGACCGGCTGAGTCTCTCCGTCGAGGCGGGGCGGCACGTGACCCTGATCGGCCCCTCCGGGTCCGGCAAGACGACGATCCTGCGACTGCTGATGACCCTGGCCAAGCCCGACGAGGGCACGATCACCGTCGACGGGGAGGCACTGTTCCCGGCGCCCGAGAAGCGGGTCCGCGAGGTGCGGAAGAAGATCGGGATGGTGTTCCAGCACTTCAACCTCTTCCCGAACATGAGCGTGCTGCGCAACATCACCGAGGCGCCCGTCACCGTCCTCGGCCTGCCGAAGGAAGAGGCGGAGGCGCGCGGCCGTGAGCTGCTGGAGCTGGTGGGCCTCGCGGACAAGTGCGACGAGCGTCCGTGCCGGCTGTCGGGCGGGCAGCAGCAACGGGTGGCGATCGCGCGGGCGCTGGCCATGCGCCCGCAGATCCTGCTGCTCGACGAGGTGACCTCGGCGCTCGACCCCGAGCTGGTCGCGGGCGTCCTCGACGTGCTGCGGGACATCGCCCGCAGCACCGACATCACGATGCTCTGCGTGACCCACGAGATGGGGTTCGCCCGGGACATCTCCGACCAAGTGCTGATGTTCGATTCTGGCCATGTGATCGAGTCCGGTCCGCCGGAGCAGATCTTCGGCGATCCGGAGCAGGACAGAACGCGCGAATTCCTCGGCACGGTGCTCTGACCGTGCCGGAGAGCACGGCATGGCGACTTTCTTCATGCCAATGACATATGCCAGATGAACAATACCCCTGCTGAGAGACCGGAACCCGGACGACAATCTCGTCAACGCCCCCTCCACACAGACCCCTTGGCGGTTATCGTGGAGGGGATTGGCTGTCCGGATCACGGCTAAAAGCAAGCCAGGGGGAACACCGTGGCTCTCAAGCACGAGCCGACCGCGCCGCACCACTCGACCCAGGACGCCCTGCGCGTCCTGGAGACGGTGGCACGGCACTCCGCCGGTGTCACCGACGCCGAAATCGCCCGCCAGACCCACCTCGGCACGGACCTGCTCACCCCGCTCCTGCGCATGCTGCGCCGCGAGGGGTACGTCGAACAGGCCGCCGACGGTTCGTACGTCACCGGCACCGCCCTCAGCCGCCTCGGCGCGGCGCACGGCCATGACCAGGCCCTGCGCGCCCAGCTCCAGCACACCCTCGACCGGCTGCGCGACTCGGTGGGCGCGGCCATCTACATGAGCCGTTACGTCGACGGCGAGATCCATGTCACCCAGTGCGCGGACAGCGCGGCGACGCCCGCGGTCAACGAGTGGGTCGACTTCCGCTCGGCCGCGCACGCCAGCGCGATCGGCAAGAGCCTGCTGGGCCAGCTCGACCACAACAGCCGCCGCGACCATCTCGCCCGCCACAAGCTGGCCCGCCTCACCTCGCACACGATCACCAACGAGCGACTCCTGCTCTCCCACCTGGAGACCCAGCCGCCCACGGTGCCGGTCCTGGACCTCCAGGAGTACGCGGTCGGCACGGTCTGCGCGGCGGTCCCGATCACGGCCGGATCCACGGTCGGCTGCCTCGCCCTCTCCCTCCCGCTCCGCCACGCCCACCGCCTGCGCCAGGCGGCCGACCGGCTGAACCGGAGTGCGGGACCGGTGCTGCTGTCGCTGGCCATCTAGCCGTCGCGCCGCCTGCTGCCACCTGGTCCGGAGCACTCTCCCGGACCAGGTAGTATTTTTCCTGTCGCCAGCCGCGAGAGCGGTCGGCGGGAGTCATGCGCCGCTAGCTCAGTTGGTTAGAGCAGCTGACTCTTAATCAGCGGGTCCGGGGTTCGAGTCCCTGGCGGCGCACACAGGAAAGGGCCTCTCGCAGCTGCGAGAGGCCCTTTCGCTATCTGCTCAGCAGCTCCTCGCGCCCCCGCTCCCGGTACCACTCCAGCAGGCCCGCCACATCGTCGCCGGTCAGCCTGCGGTACGTCTCCTCACCCGGCGGGCGCCACCACACCGGGTCCGGGCAGCGGAAGCCCTCGCGTCTGAGCCCCGCCCGGTGGATCTTGTTGGTCGCGGTGACCGGCATCCGCCGCACGACCCGTACGAACCGGGGCGGCATCTTCGTCCCCAGGTCGGGCTGCGCGGCCAGGAAGGCGGAGAAGGCGGCGGGGTCGAAGGTGCCGGCCAGGGTCGCCATGACCTGGTCTCCGGCCACCGGGTCCGGCACCGCGTAGACGGCGACGGCCACCGCGCCCTCGTACCGGGCGAGGATGTTCTCGATCGTCGCGGCGGCCAGGTTCTCGCTGTCGACGCGCAGCCGGTCGTCGGCGCGGCCCGCGAAGTACAGGAAGCCGTCCGGGTCCCGGTAGAAGAGGTCGCCCGTCCAGTACCAGCCGTCGTGGCGGCGGGCCGCCTCGGCCTCCGGGTTGCGCCAGTAGCCCTCGAAGGGGTTGGGGCCCCGGTTGACCAACTCCCCTATCGCAGCCGTCCCGTTGAGGAGGCGCCCCGAGGCGTCCAGGACGGCAGGCGGGCACTCGGTCCGTGTCTCCGGGTCGACCACCGCGAGGTCGTCGGCCGGGGCCGCCCGGCCGACGGCACCGGCCGGTGTCCCGGGCGTCCACCGCACCGCCGCCCCGCCCTCCGAGGACCCGTATCCCTCCACCAGCCGTACCCCGAACCGGCGCTGGAAGGCCGCCGCGTCCACCGCCCCCGCCTCCGTGCCGAAGCCCAGCCGCAGGGGGTTGTCCCGGTCGTCGGGCCGGGCGGGCGTCGCCAGCAGGTACTGGACGGCCCGGCCGACGTACGTGAAGTAGGTCGCCCCGTAGCGGCGTACGTCCGTGAGGAAGCCGGAGGCCGAGAAGCGGCGGCGCAGCGCGACCCCGGCGCCCGCCGCCAGGGCCGGGGCCCAGTCGGCGATCACCGCGTTGCCGTGGAACATCGGCATGCAGACGTAGTGCAC
This sequence comes from Streptomyces sp. NBC_01451, assembly GCF_036227485.1. Lineage (NCBI taxonomy): Bacteria > Bacillati > Actinomycetota > Actinomycetes > Kitasatosporales > Streptomycetaceae > Streptomyces > Streptomyces sp. NBC_01451. The sequence goes on along the minus strand of NZ_CP109479.1, from coordinate 6,155,460 downwards.
GTCGTCGGGGCGGACGGCGAAGGTTCCGGCCAGTGTCCGCCCGGCGGCGGCGAGTCTGCCCTGGGTGCAGATCGCGGCCTTGGGGGCGCCGGTCGAGCCCGAGGTGAAGTAGAGGAGGAGACGGTCGGCGGGGTCGGCGCGCGCGGTGTCCGGTTCGGCGTCGGCGTACGGGGCCAGGAGGTCCGCGTACTCCGGGGTGTCGGTCAACAGAAGGCGTAAGCCGGGGAGTTCGAGGTCGGCGAGGAGTGGGAGGTGGGTGCGCGCGGTGATCAGGACCGGGCACTCGGTGTGCAGGATGTCGCGGGCCAGTTCGGGACCCCGGCGGGTGGGGTTGATCCCCGCGACGGCGGCACCGGCGAGGGCCGCCGCGCTCAACCACAGGACGTATTCAGGGGTGTTGTCGAGCAGGACGCCCACGTGCGGCTCGGCGGCCGGCGGCAGCAGGTCGGCCAGCAGCGCCGCTCTGGCCGCCGCGCCCGCGGCCACCTCGTGATGCGTGAGCGTCCGGTCCTCGCACCACAGACCCGGCCGGTGGTCGCCCCACCGCGCCGCCACGAGTTCCGCGACCGTGCTCCTGCCGGGCCCGTCGGGCTCCTTGAACTCCATGGACGGGCACGGTAATTGACATACCGTCAGATGTGGAGACTCACGGCGAGTCGGTGCTCACGTCCCAGCCCTCGGGGAACCCGTCGCCCGTGCCGGAGTCGGTGCTGCTGTAGCCGCTGTCGTCACCGAAGAACAGGTCGCCGAACGGTTCGAAGATCTGGCTGTACGTCACCATGAAGCCGACGCAGAACACCACCATCACCCCGAGGAACCCGAGGATGCCCGCCAGGGCCAGCCCGTGCCGGACCGGGCTCGGGCGGTGCGCCGTGGCATTGATCCGCTCGCCCTCACTGTAGAAGACGGTGACGTAGTCGCCCTCGATGACCGTGCCCGGGCCGTGCGGCTCGTCGAAGCGGACGGTGCGGCCGTCGCGCGCGACGAACTCGTACACGTGGTGCAGCGTCGTGTGCACGGAGGAGTCGCCGGAGCCACCGCTCGTGGTCGTGTAGGTCCGGAGGCAGCGCGCCTCGGCAGTCAGGCCGCTGTTCCAGGCGCGGCGCATCCGCAGCACCCGGCGGATCACGAACGTCGCCATCAGGACGGTCATCACGATGATGAGCGTCGGCACCCCGTAGAACATCAAGTCCATGGCCGTTCCCCCGGTCTCTCTTTCGGTACGGCTCCCCGTACGCCGCCTCACCTGGTCCTGGGGGCGTACGGGGAACGTACCCGTGGGGGGTCGCGGATTTACTCAAGGAATGCTCAGAACCTGACGTCCGAGCAGGCGTAGAACGCGTTGGCCGTGTCCGCGATCGTCCACACCGCGACGATCACATGCCGGCCGCTGAGCCCGGACGGCAGTGTGCCCGTGTGCGAGAGCGTGGCCGGCGGACGCTGGGCGTTGTAGGGGACGGTGAGGAACGGGGTGAGGTTGAGGTCCGAACGGGCGAGGGCGTGGTTCTGGTTCCAGCCGGACTTCGTGACGTAGTACTTGAAGTCGGTCGTGGCGTGCATGGCGGTGAACTGCCAGCGGAAGGTGTAGCTCTGACCGCCCGTCACCGCGGTCGCCGGCCAGGTGCCGCCGGACGGGGTCTTCGGCTGGTCGAGCGCGCCGAAGTTGCCGTGGTTCGCCGAACAGATCTGGCCGTCGGCCGGTCCGGCGGCGGGGAAGCCCTTGGGGCCCTCGACACTCTGCGGCTCCCACTGGATGTCGCCGCAGCCCGTCACGGTGCCGTTCTGGCAGAGCTTCTGCCTGCTGATGGGGAGGTCGGTGTAGCCGTGGCCGCTGGCGCCTCCGGCCGTGAGGACGAGGGCGCCGGTGGTGGCCAGGCCCACTGCGGACGCGTACCACCTGGTCTTTTTGCGCATGCTGCCGCTCCTGCTGAACGTGGGGGAGGTTCAAGTGAGACGTGCAGGTCTAGACCAAGTCCCAGATTATTACCGACCCTTGAGCATGTCCAGACCAATCGCAGTCCCGCTCCCCCACCCTCACGCCCCGGACTCGCTCCGCCCCGCGCAGAACGCGACCGTCAGGTCCTTCACCAGCACCTTGCGTTCGTAGTCGTCCAGTTCGACCAGACCGCGCAGGGTCAGCCGGGTCACCGTGTCCTCCACCGAGTCGACGACCGAGGTGAGCGTGGCCGCCCGGTGCTGGGCGTCCAGAGCGGCGATACGGCGGCGGGTCATCGCGGCGGCCACCTCGGGGGCGTACTCGACCCGGACCGGCAGCACCGAGAACACCTCCAGGCCGACCGGGGCCGTGTCCGCCGCGACCGCCCGGGTCAGCGCCTCCCCGGCCGCCTCCATCGCCCGCTTTCCCGCGCCCGGCATCTCCACCGGCACCCGGACGAGCGCCGCCTCGACACACTCGCGCAGGTAGGTCTCGTGGTCCTCGACGCCGAGCGTGGCCCGCGCGGTGTCCCGCACCCGCCACACCACGAGGACGACGACCCGCAGCGCGACCCCGTTCGCGTCGGCCGCCGGCATCGGCTCGCCGCGCCAGTGCCGCAGCCGCACGTCGACCCGGGCGCGCAGGAGGAGCGGGTTGACCCACAGCAGCCCGGTGCGCCGGACCGTCCCCCGGTAGCGGCCGAACAGGCCGAGCACCCAGGCCCGCCCGGTCCGCCCCCGGGCCAGCCCGCCGAACCCGAACAGCCCGAGGGCGCCGGCACCGGCGTACGCCGCCCACTGGGCCGGACCGAGACCGGCACCCGCGTACGCCGTCGGCAGCCGCAGCGCCTCCACCGCGAGGGGTGGCAGCGCGCCCGCCCACCAGGAGGTCAGCACGCCTCCGGCCAGCCCGGTGGCGCCGGCGAGCACGCCCACCGCGCCGGGCAGCACCCGGGCCGGGCGCTCCACCAGGTCGGGGTCGACCGTCACAACCGCCGGTCGCGGTGCGGCCGGCGCGGGCCTGCGGATGCGCGGCTGCTCACCCGTACCCTGCCTGCGGCCCACGACGGCGGGCCGCAGCGGCACCGGCGCCGGATCGGGTTCGTCGCGGAACAACAGGTGGACGGGGATCTCGGTGGTCGCCTCGTTCTGGATGAGCCGGGCGGGCCGGGGGCCGCCGTCCGGGGGCCCCTCGGGCTCGGGTGCGTGTTCGGTCGTCGTACTCATTTGTGCCTCCAGCCTCCGCGCCAGATGCGTTCATGTCTGGGTGTGCTGCCGCGTCGCAACAGTGGTTACCGGCCAACCGGCCCGTGCCGGGCACCCGCCGGGGCTTGCGTCACCTGGAGAAGAGGCGGCGCCAGGTCTCCGGGCCCGGGTAGCCGTCGGCCGCGCCGCCCCGCCAGCCCTGGGCACGCTGGAAGGCCTGCACCGCTCGGCGGTCCGCCTCGTTCCAGCGCGGGTCGGGCCGGGTCGTGTAGTACCGCCCGAACCCCTTCTTCACCAGCTGCTTTCCGAGCTGGGTGATGTACGGGCTGCTGGAGCCCGGCCGGAACAGGCCCCGTCCGGGGAACTCGGGGACCGCTTTGCCGGCGGAGGGCGGACCGGCCGCGCCGGGGACCGTGCCGGGCGCGGTTCCCGGGACCGTGCCAGGAGCCGTGCCGGGGTCGGTCCCGGTCGGCGGCCCTCCCGGCCCGTCCCCGTTCCCGTCCCCGATGTCACTGCCCGTCCCGCTGACCAGCAGCGCCCAGGTGCGCGGTCCCGGCAGCCCGTCCGCCGCCGTGCCCTGCCAGCCCTGGGCCAGCTGGAACGCCCGGGTCGCCCTGCGGTCCGCGTCCGACCAGCGCGGGCCGGGGCCCGAGGTGTAGTAGCGGGCGCCGCCGCGCTCCACGAGCATCCGGCCGAGCTGGGTTACGTACTTGTTGCTGGCGCCGGGACCGAAGTACGTCCGCCCCGGGAACCGGGCCGCCGGGTCCGGGGAGGCGCCGGGCGCCGCGCCCCCCGTACCGTCCGGGTCGCCCGTACCGGCGGTACCGCCCGGGTCCGGGGTACCGCCGCCCGGCTCCGAGGTTCCGCCCGTGCTCGCGGTGAGGCCCTTGTAGCGGTAGGCCTGATAGCGGTCCGAGTGGCTCCAGTAGGAGAGCGGGGTGGCCTGTCTGCGGGCGTGCGGGCGGGTCTCCTCGTAGGCGATGTAATAGGTGTGCGTGTAGTCCGTCCAGCCGCCGAAAATGACGACGTGCGAGCCCTTCTCCGGGTCCGAGGGATTGTGGAACAGAAGAATGTCGCCGGGTTGCAGATCCTCCTTGGGAATGCGTACGCCGTACTTGTCGAGGCTGCCCGTCCATTCGTTCCCGGCGAGGTTCCAGGCCATGGAGACGAAACCCGAGCAGTCCTGCCGGTAACCGTCCCCCCAATAGGTGCTCATGCTGTACGGCACCCGCGCGGCGACCCAGGTCCTGGCCCGGTTGATGATCTCCGCCCGAGTGGTCGTCCGGAGCTTGTCCAGCGCCGGTTTCCCGGCCGGGCCGTGCAGCGGAGCCTTGCCGCCCTGCGGGGTGTCGGGCTCGTCACCTGCGGGTACGCCCGGACGGTGGGGGGCCTGCGGGGCGGCGGCGGCCGGCAGGGCATGCCCGGCACCGAGCACCGTGGAGGCCGCCGCCGCGACGACGAGGGTCCGCCGGACCGCCGTACGGGCCGGTCCCGGGCCTGTTCCCGACACCGGTCCGGAATACGGTGCGGCCCTTCGCCGGTGAACACATCCGGGGCATTCGCAGTCGCTCGCGGGATCGAATTCCTCGAATACCGGAGTCGCCATACGATTCCCCTCACGTCCCAGGCGATGACTTGCACGCTTCTGCACCCTCGCAGTTTCTCAACTGTCACCCGCTGTCGCATGTTGACGGTCCGAATGATGTACAGCCGGCGTCCGGCCGGGCGCGAACCGAGGGCGGTCCGGACCACTCGTCGGGGTCGGGTAGAGTTGTCCGCGTCACCGCGCGCCGCTAGCTCAGTTGGTTAGAGCAGCTGACTCTTAATCAGCGGGTCCGGGGTTCGAGTCCCTGGCGGCGCACAGACACACGGCAGGCCCTCCGCTGAGGCGGGGGGCCTGTTCGCGTACACCCTGTAAACACTTCGGAACCATCCGCGCACAAGCGGTCCCAATTGCACCAATCGGGCTCAACAGCCGTCACAATGAGCGCGTATGACCGGTAAACACCGTGTTTCGCATCTTGCGATCATGCTGAACGGCGTAGAACCCTGGGCTGCAACATGCTGCGGACACGCAGCCCTTGGGGGCGGACCGGTTGCGCCGGCGCGGGGATGGGGCCCCGTTCATGAACGGATGTCGAGGGGGGCATCCTGCAACCGGAAGGACACTCTTCCATGTCTATACAGTGTGGATTATGGATGACGTGGGAGCAGTGGTCCATTACTGATGCGCCCGTGACGGCCGAGGGGGGCCGAGCGGACGTGTAAAGAACCGACAAACACGCAGTGACCTGCGTGTGGGGGGATGACTCATGACGTCGACGCCGACGGGCGCCCGGCATAACTTCGACTCATCACAGACGGCCCAGCTCAGGCTGCCGTCCAACCGCACCGGCGGGTTCCGCCGGATCAAGAAGAGCCTGCCCAAGTACGACTACGAGCACTACAGCCGCCTGGCCGGACCCCTCACACAGCCCGACCCGACCAAGCCGTACACGGTCAAGTACCGGTCGCTCCTCTCGCAGGAGCCGCACCGCCTTCGGGCCGCGCTGATGCTGGGTGCCGCGCCGCTGCTCTCCGTCGTCCTGCTCGTCTGGCTGCTCCAGCCCGCGCACTGGACGGAACGCGACTACCCGGCCTTCGACTTCCTGCCGGCACTCGACATAGTGATGCTTGTCTCGATCGGACTGATCGAGCTGTTCCGCTGCCTGAACGTGCTGTCGAACGCGCACGCCACCCTGGTCGCCCGCGACCCGATCCCGGTGGTGCCCGAGACCGGCACGAGAGTGGCCTTCCTCACCTCCTTCGTGCCCGGCAAGGAACCGCTGGAGATGGTGACGAAGACGCTCGAAGCCGCGGTGCGGATCCGGCACCGCGGCCTCATGCACGTCTGGCTGCTGGACGAGGGCGACGACCCGGACGTGAAGGCGGTCTGCGCCCGCCTGGGCGTGCACCACTTCTCCCGCAAGGGCGTCGCGAAGTGGAACCAGCCCAAGGGCCCGCACCGCGCCAAGACCAAGCACGGCAACTACAACGCCTGGCTCGACGCGCACGGCGACGACTACGACTACTTCGCCTCCGTCGACACCGACCACATCCCGCTCCCCAACTACCTGGAGCGGATGCTCGGCTTCTTCCGGGACCCGAACATCGGCTTCGTCATCGGCCCGCAGGTGTACGGGAACTACGACAACTTCGTCACCAAGGCGGCCGAGTCGCAGCAGTTCCTCTTCCACGCGCTGATCCAGCGCGCCGGGAACGCCTACGGCTCGCCGATGTTCGTGGGGACCAGCAACGCCGTACGCATCAGCGCGCTGAAGCAGATCGGCGGGCTGTACGACTCGATCACCGAGGACATGGCGACCGGCTTCGAGATCCACCGCCACAAGAACCCGGCGACGGGCAAGAAGTGGCGCTCGGTCTACACGCCGGACGTACTCGCGGTCGGTGAGGGTCCCAGCGCCTGGACGGACTTCTTCACCCAGCAGATGCGCTGGTCGCGGGGCACGTACGAGACGATCCTCAAGCAGTACTGGAAGGGCTTCTACTCGCTGCCGCCGAGCAAGCTCTTCAACTACACGATGATGATCATCTTCTACCCGATGTCCGCCCTCAACTGGATCCTGGCGGCGCTGAGTTGCGCGCTGTTCCTGGGCCTGGGCGCCTCGGGTGTGAACATCGACCCGACCGTGTGGCTGATGCTCTACGGCAACGCCTCGGCGCTGCAGATCGGCCTGTACATCTGGAACCGGCGGCACAACGTCTCCCCGCACGAGCCGGAGGGCTCCGGCGGTGTGGCGGGCATGGTCATGTCGGCGCTGTCCGCGCCGCTCTACGCGAAGGCCCTGATCGACTCGGCGCTGCGGCGCAAGAGCAAGTTCGTGGTCACGCCCAAGGGCGACTCGGCGAGCCCGGACCGCTGGTTCGGGACGTTCCGCTACCACTGGTACTTCATCCTGATCTTCGGCGGCTCGATCGCGGCCGGCTTCACCTTCGGGCACTCGCACCCCGCGATGATCATCTGGGCGACGTTCGCCACGGCGATCACCGCGACGCCGATGGTCGTCTGGCGGCTCATGCTGCGCCAGGAGAAGAAGAAGCTCGCCGCCGGCCCGGCCGAACCGCAGGATGCCGCGCCGACGCCGCAGCCGTTCGTGCCGGCCCAGCCGACGCCACAGGCGCCACACGCCCCGCACACATCGCACGCCCCACACGCCCCCCACTCCACCCACGCGCCGCAGCACAAGCCCCAGTGGGCCGCATCGGGCGGGACGGGCGGGGGCAGCGTAGGGGGCGAGGGCAACGACCAGACCATGCAGATCGCCCTTGGTGGACTTGGGGGACGTAAGGAATGACAGACCGTGCAGGCCGCCGCCGCGCCCGTCGACTCGCGATAGGCACGGCGGTGGTCCTCGCGTTGGCGGGGATGAACGGGCCGTGGGTGTACCGCTTCAGTACCGAGAAATACCACGACTACAAGATCAACAGACCGGAGTACAAGGCCGAGAACGGCAAGTGGGAGGTGGTGAACTTCCCCAAGGAGTACCGGCAGAACACCATCCACGCCGCCCTGCTGCACACCGGCAAGGTGCTGCTGGTCGCGGGCTCCGGGAACAACGCGGACAACTTCGACGCGAAGAAGTTCGACACCCGGCTCTGGGACCCGGTCAGCGGCACGATCAAGAAGATCCCGACGCCGAAGGACCTGTTCTGCACCGGCCACACGCAGCTCGCCAACGGCAATCTGCTGATCGCGGGCGGTACGAAGCGGTACGAGAAGCTGAAGGGTGACGTCACCAAGGCCGGTGGCCTGATGGTGGTGCACAACGAGAACCCGGACAAGCCGATCACCCTGCCGGCGGGCACCAAGTTCACCGGCAAGGAGAACGGCAAGACGTTCGTGTCGAAGGACCCGGTCGTCGTGGAGCGCGCGACGAAGGTCTTCGACAAGGCGACGGGCGCGTTCCTGCGCAACGACCCGGGGCTCGGCCGGATCTACGTCGAGGCGCAGAAGAAGGGCTCGAAGTACGAGACCGGCACGCAGGACAACTACCGCGTGCAGGGCCTGTCGGGCGTCGACTCCCGCAACACGTACGGCATCGCCGAGAAGCTCGCCCTGGACAAGAAGGACTTCCAGGGCATCCGGGACGCCTTCGAGTTCGACCCGGTCGCCGAGAAGTACATCAAGGTCGACCCGATGAACGAGGCCCGCTGGTACCCCACGCTCACCACCATGTCGGACGGCAAGATCCTCAGCCTCTCGGGACTGGACGAGATCGGCCAGCTGGTGCCGGGCAAGAACGAGGTGTACGACCCGAAGACCAAGAAGTGGACGTACACGACTCACACGCGGCAGTTCCCGACGTACCCGGCGATCTCCCTGATGCAGAACGGCAAGATGTTCTACTCGGGCGCGAACGCGGGCTACGGTCCCGACAACGTCGGCCGTGACCCGGGGGTCTGGGACGTGGCGACCGACAAGTTCACCAAGCTGAAGGGTCTGAGCGACCCCAACATGCTGGAGACCGCCGGCACGGTGCTGCTGCCGCCGGCGCAGGACGAGAAGTACATGGTGATCGGCGGGGGCGGCGTCGGCGAGTCGAAGCTGTCGAGCAAGAAGACCCGCCTGATCGACCTCCTGTCGGACGACCCGAAGTTCACCGACGGCCCGTCCCTGGAGAAGGGCACGCGCTACCCGCAGTACTCGATCCTGCCCGACGACACGGTGATGATCTCGGGCGGCTCGGAGGACTACCGGGGGCGTGGCGACTCCAACATCCTCCAGGCCCGTATGTACGACGCGAAGACCGGCAAGCTGCGGCGGGTCGCCGACCCGCTGGTGGGCCGGAACTACCACTCGGGCTCGATCCTGCTGCCCGACGGCCGTGTCATGTTCTTCGGCTCGGACTCCCTGTACGCGGACAAGGCCGACACCAAGCCGGGCAAGTTCGAACAGCGCATCGAGATCTACACGCCGCCGTACCTGTACCGCGACGCGCAGCCCTCCCTGTCGGGGGGTCCGCAGACGATCGCGCGCGGTGCGTCGGGCACCTTCAAGTCCCAGCACACGTCGACGATTCTGACGGCCCGTCTGATCCGGCCGAGCGCCTCGACCCACGTCACGGACGTCGACCAGCGCTCCATCGCCCTGGACCTGAAGAAGACGAAGGACAGCATCACGGTGACGGTCCCCAAGAACCGGAACCTGGTGGAGTCGGGCTGGTACATGCTCTTCGTCACGGACGACCAGGGCACACCCAGCAAGGCCCAGTGGGTCAAGGTGCCTTGATCAGGCTGTACAAAAGCCGATGGGTGCCCTTCGGAAGAAGGGCACCCATCGGCTTTTCAGGGGCGCGGGGAACTGCGCGACCAGCCACGGACGACCCGCGGCCGACACACCGCAGAACCCCCCACCCCCGTGGTCACTTGCTCGCCTTCGCCAGCTTCAGCGCATAAGAAGCCCACCACTGCCCGGCCTTGGGCCCCCCCTTGCACTCCCCGTCGGACTCCCCGGGCCGCTTCACCCACAGATACGCGTCGACCAGCGGATCAGCCGTCTTGACGGTCGGGGCCTCCCCGAGCGCCCTCCCGGGAGGGTTGCACCAGTTCTCGTCCGCCTCGCCCCCGGTGTAGGGCCCGTTCCCGTTACGGGACGTGTCCACCACGAAGTGCTTTCCGCCCACCTTCGCCGACAGTTCCTTGCCGTACTTGATGGAATCCGCCGTCGAGTAGAAGTTGGACACGTTGACGGAGAACCCGTCCGCCTGCTCGATGCCCGCCCACTTGAGGGGCTCGAAGATCTGGTCGGGATGTGTCCACCCCGCGTTCCCCGCGTCCAGGTACACCTTCGTGTTCTTCAGCGCCGACAACTTGCCGATCGCGCCGTTCAGCAGGTCGTACCGCTCCTCGTGGAACTCGTCCTGGGTGCAGCCGTCCACCAGGTGGAGGATCGCGTCCGGTTCCAGGATCACCGTGGCCGCGCGGTCGCCGATGCCCCTGGCGACGCCGTCGATCCAGGCGCGGTAGGTGTCGCCGTCGGCGGCGCCTCCGCTGGAGTACTGGCCGCAGTCGCGGTGCGGGATGTTGTAGAGGACGAGGAGTGCGGAGCGGTCCGCCTTCTGCGCGGCCTCCGTGAAGCCGCGGGCCTCCGCCTCCGGGTTCTCCGGGCTGATCCACTCGCCGGTCGGCTGCTCGGCGATCTTCCGGATCTGCTCGGCGTCCGTGGTCCTGTCGTCCTTGACGTACGCGGCGACCTGTTCCGCCGCGGTGCCGTCCGGGTTCACCCAGAACGGGTTGGTCCCCTTGGGCTGCTGGGTGATCCTGGCCTCCGCCTCCTTGGCCGACTCGTCGTCGCTCCCCTTGTCGGAGGAGCCGGAACAACCGGTGAGCAGCAGTGCCGCCCCCAGCACCGCCGCGGACGCCCGCCCCCAGGTCGCCCCCTTACTGCCGAACATCGAACTCCCCCTCGGATGCACTGTCCTGGTCCCCCCTGGATGCAGTGTCGTAAGCCTCAATCCTGACATAGGTGGCCGGGCACCCACGAGATCGCCAGTGCCTTGTCGGTTACCTGTTACAGCGCGTTCGGGCGGGGTGGACGAGGGCCGGGCACCCTGAACGCCGGGGCCCGGACCATGGTGCGGGAACGACTCATAGAACTATCTACTACCTGCACGGATAACTCAGAGCCACCGGACCGGGACTTGGCGTCAGTCTCCCTCTAGGCCTGGGCGCTCATCCGTTCTACAGTCGTCTCAGACGGCCCCGGCCCCCGGCCAACAGTTCACCGTCCGTGATCTCAAGGACGGGCACCGAACCTCCCGCGCAGGTCGCCGGGTTACTCCCGCAGCCCGTGCGCCCGCGGTCGAGGACCAGCCCGGTCGGCGGCTCTGGGGGGAGCGGGTCGTCGACCGGGCAGGGTGGGGCCATCGGGACGTACCGCCGGTAAGGGGTCAGACGGCCGCGCCCGTCAGGTACGCCGACACGACCACGTTCGCCGTGTAGGTGCGGGAGGCCCGGTCGAACGTACCGCCGCAGGTGATGAGCCGGAGTTCCGCGCGGCCCGACTGCCTTGTGCCGTACGCCTGTCGGGCGTCGAAGCGGTCGCGGGACAGGACCCGGACGTCGTCGACGGTGAACTCGGCGACCTTGCCGTCGGCCCGGGTGATCCGGATCGTCGCGCCCGGCCGCAGGGTGCTGACCTTGTAGAAGACCGCGGGGCGGCTCTCGGTGTCGACGTGTCCGACGAGGAGCGCGGTACCGGCGGCGCCGGGCCGGGTACCGGAGCCGTACCAGCCCACGACGCCCGCCTGGTCGAAGGGCGGCGGGTCGATCGCGCCGCGCCGGTCGAGGCCGCGGGCCACCACCGGGGCCTGCACACCCAGTTCGGGTATGTCGACGCGCTGCGGCAGGGCGCCGCTCAACGGCTCGTGCGCGGGCGGGAGTCCGGGGTCCGGAGGGCGGCCGACCGCGGCGATGTCGCCGGTGGTCGGCGCGGATACGCCATGGCGCACGTCGGTCATCTCGCGGCCCCACAGCCACAGCCCGAGAAGCAGCAGCGCCCAGGCGACACCCATGGTCAGGCGCCCGGCGCCCGGGGATCGTTCGCGGTCGTCGTCGGACATGCGCCTCAGTCCGTCCCACGGCCCCGGCGGATCCCGCGCACCGCGACGACGACCGCCGCCACACCCGCGAGGACCAGCCCGACCACCGCCTGCCCGGTGCCGGGGCCGGTGCCCCGCGCCTCGTCGGCGGCCAGTTCCTCCGCCGCGCCGCCACCACCGGCGGGCACGGGGGCCACGGGCGAGGCGGCCGAACGGGAGGGCACGGCGCCGGACGGCTTTCCAGCCGCTTCGCCCGCCCCTTCGCCCGCCCTTTCGTCCGTCTCCGCCTCCTTCGCGGCCACGGCGAGCACGCCCCTGACCTTGCCCTCCTGCCCGCCGCAGCCGACCGTGACGTCGTACGTGCCCGGCGAGACCGACGAGCGGACGCGGGACCCGCCGACGAGCGCCCCGTCCTCCCCCTGCGCCGCGAGCAGCACATCGGCGACGAAGGCCTCCGACTTCGCGGTCCCCGTCCTCCCTTCGCAGCCCCGCACGACCAGCCGTACGTCACTGCCGGGGGCCGGGGACTCCGGGGTCACCGAGATGCCCCCGCCGGCGGCGAACACCACGGGTACGGGGAAGAGCGCGGCGGCGACCGCGACACCGGCACAGAGAGTGAGACGTGTGGAACCCATCGTGAACCTCCAGACACCTGGAGACTCCTCCTCCGGGACCGGGTCCGCATCTCCGGAGCGGGTGCGGCTGCTCCGTACGGGTTGCGAAGGGTTTGGAGGCGTACGGAGATCGCTCGGGCGGGGAGGGCTCAGACGCGGTCGACGAGGTCCGCGATGGAGTTGACGATCTTGGACGGGCGGTACGGGAAGTTCTCGACCTGGTCGGGGCCGGTCAGGCCGGTGAGCACCAGGAAGGTCTGCATCCCGGCCTCGATGCCCGCCAGGACGTCGGTGTCCATCCGGTCGCCGATCATCGCGCTGGTCTCGGAGTGGGCGCCGATCGCGTTCAGCCCGGTCCGCATCATCAGGGGGTTGGGCTTGCCCGCGAAGTACGGCTTCCGGCCGGTCGCCTTGGTGATCAGCGCGGCCACGGCGCCGGTCGCGGGCAGCGGGCCCTCGGTGGAGGGGCCGGTCTCGTCCGGGTTGGTGGCGATGAAGCGGGCACCGCCCTCGATCAGGCGTACGGCCTTGGTCATGGCCTCGAAGGAGTAGGTGCGGGTCTCGCCGAGGACCACGTAGTCGGGCTCGTGGTCGGTGAGGATGTACCCGATGTCGTGCAGGGCGGTGGTCAGCCCGGCCTCGCCGATGACGTAGGCGGTTCCGCCGGGGCGCTGGTCGTCGAGGAACTTGGCGGTGGCGAGCGCCGACGTCCAGATGTTGTCGACGGGCACCTCCAGGCCCATGCGGCGCAGGCGGGCGTGCAGGTCGCGTGGGGTGTAGATCGAGTTGTTGGTGAGCACCAGGAAGGGCTTGCCCGACTCGCGCAGCTTCTTGATGAAGGCATCGGCGCCGGGGATCGGCACGCCCTCGTGGATGAGCACACCGTCCATGTCGGTGAGCCACGAGTCGATGGGCTTGCGGTCTGCCATGTCCGGTCTCCTGCTCCTGCACTGCGTTCTGCGTTGCCGTACACGCGTACGAGATGCCGCGTGCGCCCAGCCTGTCACAGCCCGGATCTTGGGGGAATGGCCGGTTTATGTCCGCCCCACCGGCCGGACCCGGGCGAGCAGCATCAATCCGCCGCCGGTCAGCACCAGGGCGAGGGCGATGCCCGCGAGGCGGAGGGCGGTGTCGTGTCCACCGGTGCCGGCGAGCTCGCCGAGGTCGGACGGAAGTCCGTCTCCCGCGTCGGGTACGGGACCGGTCGACACCGGGTCGGCGGACTCGGAGCCGGAGTCGGAAGTGGACGTGGAAGCGGGGGCCACGACGCGGAAGCGGTAGTCGTTGGACTGGCCGACCCAGTCGCCGTCGCCGGCGTGCCGCTGGACCACGGCGGCGTTGGCGACGACGTCGTTGGCCACCGCGCCGGCGCCGATCGCGAGCCGCACCCGCACGGAGACGGTCCGCCCGGGCCCGACGGTGAACCCGGGAAACCCCTCGCCGTCGAACACGCCGATGGTCTCGTCGGCGTCGGTGGCCTCGAACCGCACGGGGTACGGACGGGGGCGGTGCTCGTCGTAGAACTCCAGGCGCGGCTGAGCCGTCGTCAGGGCGCGGCGCTCGTCGACGAGTACGAGGACGGGGTGGATGTCCGTGCAGGTGCGGGCGGTGTTGTTGGTGAGGTCGAGGCGCCAGGTCCGGTGCTCGCCACCGGCTTCGTAGGCGGCGGGCCCGCCGTGGATGCGGGTGGTGAGGGGGAAGGCGCGGTCGGTGGAGGTGGTGGCGCAGCCGGCCGCGCGGGCGGGGGCGGCCAGGGCACCCGGAGCGGTGAGGAGGGCAGCGGTCACGGTCGCGGTGACGGTCGTGGCCATGGTCAGGCAGGTACACAGTCGCATGAACACATGACCATGCCGGGGTGGTGGGGCTGTTGGACGGCACCGCTCCGAGAGGTGCGGGGCTACGCCCCGAACGGGCCCGCGAATGCGCCCGAACGGCGGACGCCGATCAGGGGCGCGGGGCTGTATCGGTCTGCGATGAGCAGGCAGGTGAACGGACAGCCAGGTAAGCGGGCAGGCGGGCAGGCGGGCAGGCGACGATCACGGCGATCGCCTCTCTACTCGGTGCGTCCGAACAGCGGCGCGAGGAGCAGTTGAGCCGCGCCCACCGCGACTCCGCGCTCACCCCCCGGGGCGACCCCCACGGGCACCGCCCGCTCGGCGCCCTCGCGCCGGGCGCGTCCGTCGAGGACGGCTCCGACCCCTCGTACGAACCGTTCCGGCTGCGCGGCGACGGTACGGCCGCCCAGCAGGACCCGGTCGATGTCCAGCAGTCCCACGAGGTTCGCGGCGCCGACGCCGAGCACCCGGGCCGCCTCGTCCAGGTCGCCCCGGGCCACCGCACCGAGACACAGCGCCTCGATACAGCCGCGGTCGCCGCAGCCGCACGGCGGTCCGTCCAGCTGGACGACCTGGTGCCCGAACTCGCCGGCACCGGTCCTGGTCCCCCGGTGCAGCACCCCGCCGATCACCAGGCCGGCCCCGAGACCCGTACCGAGGTGGAGGTAGGCGAAGGAGCCGCCCTCGCCGCCGACCGACAGCCCGAGAGCGGCGGCGTTGGTGTCCTTGTCGACGGCCACCGGCACCCCGAGCCGCCGAGCCAGCGCGTCCCGCAGCGGAAACCCGTCCCACTCGGGAAACCCGGTGACGCGGTGCAGCACGCCCCGGACGTGATCGAGCGGCCCGGGCAGGGCAACCCCGACCCCGAGGAGGGCACCGGCCCCCGCGCCCGGCGTGCTCCGCCCGGGCCCTTCCCCGAACAGCCTCCCGGCCTCCCCCGGCCCTCCGCCGAGCAGCGCCTCGACCTCACCGGCCACCCTCTCGACGACCACGTCAGCGCCCGCGCCGAGGTCCAGTGGCGCCCGCCGCCCGCCCGTCACGGTTCCCATGAGGTCGACCAGCACCAGCCTCACCTCGTCCCGGTCCAGGTGGACGCCCACCGCGTGGCCCGCCTCCGGCACCAGCCGCAGTACCGTGCGCGGCTTGCCGCCCGTCGAGGCGCGGTGGCCCGCCTGGGCGGCGAGACCCTCGGTGCGCAGACGGGCGGTGATCTTGCTGACCGCCTGGGGGGTCAGTCCGGTCCGCTCGGCCAGTTCGAGACGGCTGATGCCCGCGGCGCCGGCCGCGCGCAGGAGGTCGAGGACGAGCGCGGCGTTGTGACTGCGCAGGGCCGGCAGGTTCACCCCCGGGACGGTGGCGGTGACGGTCGTGGTCGTACCGGTCGTGGTCGCGCCGGTGGTCACGGGCGGGCCGGCCGAGGCGTTCGTCCTGTTCACGGGAACTATTCTCCCCGCTGCTTGCACTTTGGCAACAGCGTTGCGAAAGTGGACGGCATGACTGGTACGACTGGAATGACCCGCACGTCCGGTGCCCCTCTCCGTCTCGGCCTCGTCGGCTACGGCCTCGCGGGCTCCGTCTTCCACGCCCCGCTGATCGCCGCCACCGAGGGCCTCGTCCTCGACACGGTCGTCACGGCGAACCCCGAGCGGCAGGCACAGGCCCGCGCCGGGTTCCCGGACGTACGGATCGCGGCGACCCCGGACGAGCTGTTCGCCCGCGCCGACGAGCTGGACCTGGTCGTCGTCGCGTCCCCGAACAAGACGCACGTCCCGCTGGCCACCGCCGCCCTCAAGGCCGGCCTGCCGGTCGTGGTCGACAAGCCGGTCGCGGGCACGGCGGCCGAGGCGCGTGACCTCGCCGCCCTCGCCGACCAGCAGGGACTGCTCCTCTCCGTCTTCCAGAACCGCCGCTGGGACCACGACTTCCGCACCCTCCGCAAGCTGATCGCCGAGGGCGAGCTGGGTGACGTATGGCGGTTCGAGTCGCGGTTCGAGCGGTGGCGGCCCCGGCCCAAGGGCGGCTGGCGCGAGTCCGGCGACCCGGCGGAGTTCGGCGGACTGCTGTACGACCTGGGCAGTCACGTCGTCGACCAGGCACTGGTCCTCTTCGGGCCCGTCGACTCCGTGTACGCCGAGACGGACATCCGCCGCCAGGGCGCCGAGACCGACGACGACACGTTCATCGCGCTCACCCACACGAGCGGCGTCCGCACCCATCTGTACGTCTCCGCGACCACCGCCCAGCTCGGTCCGCGCTTCCGGGTGCTGGGCTCGCGGGCCGGATACGTGAAGTACGGCCTCGATCCGCAGGAGGACACCCTGAAGGCGGGCGGGCGGCCGGGGGACGCCGGCTGGGGGCTCGAACCGGAGAGCATGTGGGGGCGGGTCGGGGCCGGAGAGTCCCCGCTCACGGGTGGCGGACGGCCGGAGCCGACACTGCCCGGCTCGTACGAGAAGTACTACTCTGCGATCGCCGCGGCCCTGCGCGACGGCGGCCCCAACCCGGTGACCGCGCTGGAGGCGGCAGCCGCGCTCGACGTACTGGAGGCGGCCCGGCGTTCCGCGAACGAGAAGGTGACGGTGACCCTGCGATGACCAGTCAGAAGCCCGGCGGCCACAAGGCGGGCGGACAGCCCTCGCTCGGTCCGCGCATCGCGCCCGAACTCACCCCGAGCGTCGAGGAACTCGAAGCGGAACAACGGCACCTGGTGTTCCCGCAGTTCTCGCACGACGACGCGTGGACGCTGGGTTCACTGCTCGTGGAGCTGGCGCGGGAGCGGCAGGCGCCGGTGGCCGTCGACATCCACCGGGCCGGTCAGCAGCTCTTCCACGCCGCCCTGCCCGGCTCGACGCCCGACAACGACGCCTGGATCGACCGCAAGCGCCGGGTGGTGGAGCGTTACGGCGCCTCCTCCTATCTGGTGGGCGCCCGCTTCCGCGCCAAGGGCACGACGTTCGAGGACGACTCGCGCCTCGACCCCGGCACCTACGCGGCCCACGGCGGCTCGTTCCCGATCACGGTCGAGGGCGTCGGCGTGATCGGGGCGGTGACGGTGTCCGGGCTGCCCCAACTCCAGGACCACCGGATGGTCGTGGAGGCGCTGGAGATCTTCCTCAAGGTGTAGCGGGGGCAGGCGGAAGGGCGCCCGCCGGGAATTATCCCGAGGGACCCTCCGTTTTCGGGAGCCAAGCACGGCATCCGGACTCGGAGGGAAACAGAACCGATGAACCAGGTCAGCGCCTCGCAGGTCAACCCGCTGAAGGAAACGGTCGGGCCGTACGGCGTCTGGAGTTTCGGGCTGCGTTCGGAGGATCCCGAGGGCATCACCGAGCGCGCCGAGGCCGCCGCCGAACTGGAGGAACTGGGCTTCCGCGCCCTCTGGTTGGGCGGCAGCCCGGGCGTACGGCACGCCGTTCCGCTCGTCGCGGCGACCTCGCGGCTCGTCGTGGCGACCGGCATCCAGAGCATCTGGCAGTACGACGCCACCGAAACGGCTTCCGCCGTCGCGGAGTTGGAGGCGTCCCACCCCGGCCGTTTCCTGCTCGGCCTCGGGGTGAGCCACGCGGGGCAGGCGGAACGGTACCGTCGCCCGTACGCCTCGATGGCCGCATACCTCGACGCTCTGGACGCGGCCGGGCAGCCCGCCGAACGCCGGGTGCTGGCCGCGCTCGGCCCGAGGATGCTGGGGCTCTCGCGGGACCGCGCCGCCGGCTCGCACCCGTATCTGGTGACCCCCGAGCACACCGCGCAGGCTCGTGAGGCGCTGGGCGAAACCCCTTTGCTGGCACCGGAGTTGAAGGTCGTACTGGAGACGGACCCCGAGCGGGCCCGCGCCACCGCCCGCGGCACCCTCGCCATGTATCTGACCCTGCCGAACTACACCGACAACTTCCTGCGCATCGGCTTCACCGAGGACGACATCGCGGACGGCGGCAGCGACCGTCTGGTCGACGCGGTGTTCGCCTGGGGCAGCGAGGAGCGGATCCGTGCGCGGGTCGACGCCTTCCGCACGGCGGGCGCGGACCATGTCGCCCTCCAGGTCGTCGAGGACCGGTCCAGGGGCGCCCTCCCCCGCGACGGCTGGCGCCGGCTGGCCGCCCTGCTGAAGCCCTGACGCCCTGGCGCCCTGAAGCCCTGGAGCTCTGGCGTTTCCTTCGGATGCATCCGATCGTTGGTCTGCACGTGTCATCGGGCGAGATCCAGGAGCCCGGTGACACGCATGCGAACGGAGAAGTCCCGTGCGATTGACCGATATCCACCGTTGCGAGATCCGGCCCGGACGGCTCGTGACCTGGACCCTGCATCCGACGACAGTCGAAAGCGTCGCCGAACTGCCGGAGGACACCCGCCCACCCGCGTACGTACAGGAGGCCCACGTCCGCACCGCGCGAACGGTGCGCGAGGACGGCCTGTTCGTACCGACCTGGCTCGGTACGGCCTTCGACATCCCCGGGCGGGTCGATCTCGACGTCCTCCAGGGCGCGTTGCGGGCCTGGACGCTGCGGCACGAGACGCTGCGCAGCGGATTCCGCTGGGTGGACGGCCCGCCCGGCTCTCCCGACAGCCCTCCCTACGACGAACTGCGGCGCTTCACGCTCGCCCCCGAGGACGTCGTCCTGCACCGCGAGGACGTCGGCGACTTCCGGGACGGGGCGGTACTGTCGCGCTATCTGCAGGATCGGTTCGACATCGCGGCGGACGCGCTGACCTGGCCGAACTTCATCTACAGCGCGGCCGTCAGGGACGACGGCACCAGCGTGTACATGGCGTTCGACCACACCAACGTCGACTCGTACTCGATCTTCCGCATCGCCGACGAGATCCACCAGCTCTACACGGCCGGCCTCGACGGCAGGACGGTGGACACGGCGCCGGTCGCCAGTTACGTCGACTTCTGCGCGAGCGAGCGTTCGCACGCCGACGGGATCGACGAGACCCACTCGATCGTCGACGAGTGGCGGAAGTTCATCGCCCGGTGCGACGGCAAGCTGCCGAACTTCCCCGTCGACCTCGGCCTCGACCCCGAAGGACCGCTGCCCACGCAGAAGTTGATGCGGGAGTGGCTCACGGACGACGCGGACGCGGCGGCGTTCGAGGCGTACTGCCGTCCGTACGGCGGCAGCATGACCGGCATCCTCGCGGCCACCGCGCTCATCGTGCGCGAGATCAGCGGCCAGCAGGTGTACCGCACCGTCGTGCCCTTCCACACCCGGGCCAGGTCGGAGTGGTCGGACTCGGTGGGCTGGTACGTGGGCGGCGCGCCGATCGAGATCCCGGTGGGCGAGGTGTCGGACTTCGACGGCGCGCTGAACCTGGTCCGCAACGCGCTGCGGGCCAAGCGACCGCTGTCGAGGATGCCCATCGCCCGGGTGCTGAAGCTCCTGGGCTCCGACTTCCGGCCCACCTCACCGGACCTGTACTCGATCGTGTCGTTCGTCGACACCCGGGGCATCGCGGGCTCGGAGAGGTGGGACGACCTGAAGGCGTACGGGCTGATCCGGGTCTCCTACGGCGACCAGGTGTGCGCCTGGACCACCCGCCTCCACGAGGGCCTCCAGTTCGCGGCCCGCTACCCGGACACGGACGTGGCGCGGAAGAACATGCGGCTGTACGTGGCCGGGCTGCGCGACCTGATCCAGTCGGTGGCGCGGGACGCGCCCACCGACAGGGTCGCGGGGAACTGCGCGACCAGCCCCCACAGGCCCGCGGCCGAAGATCCCGCCCCCAGCGGAGCGCTTACGCGTCTTTGAACTCCTGACGCTGCCGCCCGAGCCCTTCGATCTCCAGCTCGACCACATCCCCGGCCCTGAGGAACGGCTTGGGCTCGGGCGCACCCAGCGCAACCCCCGCCGGCGTACCCGTGTTGATGACGTCACCCGGGTACAGGGTCATGAACCGGCTGACGTACCGCACGACTTCGGCGACCCCGAAGATCTGCTCGGCGGTCGTCCCGTTCTGCTTCCGCACCCCGTTGACCCACAACCGCAGCGCGAGCGCCTGCGGGTCCGGCACCTCGTCGGCGGTCACCAGCCAGGGCCCGAGCGGGTTGAACGTCTCGCAGTTCTTCCCCTTGTCCCAGGTGCCGCCGCGCTCCAGCTGGAACTCGCGCTCGGACACGTCGTGCGAGACCGCGTACCCGGCGACATGCGCGAGCGCCTCCTCGTGCGAGCCGAGGTAACGGGCCGTACGTCCGATGACCACCGCGAGTTCCACCTCCCAGTCGGTCTTCGTCGACTCGCGCGGCACGAGCACCGTGTCGTACGGCCCGACGACCGTGTCCGCCGCCTTGAAGAAGATCACCGGCTCGGCGGGCGGCTCGGCGCCGGTCTCGCGGGCGTGGTCGTGGTAGTTGAGGCCGATGCACACGATCTTGCCGATGCGGGCCAGCGGCGGCCCGATCCGCAGCCCGGTGGCGTCCAGGACGGGCAGCTCACCGGCGTCGGCGGCGGACCGGATCCGGCCGAGCGCCGCGTCGTCGGCGAGCAGCGGTCCGTCGATGTCCGGGACGACCCCCGACAGGTCCCGCAGGGTTCCCTCGGCGTCGAGCAGCGCGGGCCGCTCCGACCCCGCCGTACCGACTCGCAGCAGCTTCATGATCGTTCTCTCCCTCGGTTACGTCCCCCGGCCACGCCCTCAGCCACCTTCAGCCAACCTCAGCCGCCATTCATCGGAGGACTGGTCGATCGTCCAAGGTCGACGGCCCGTCCGCAATACCCGGTTCACGTGGTGGACCGGGCACCGGAAGCGGGCCCCGCGGCCACCGGCGCCAGCTGCCAGCGGTAGAGGACCGCCCGCTCGACGGCACTCCAGGTCGTACTGGTCACCATGTAGAGCGCGGCGGCCAGCGGCATCACGGCCACGGAGAAGAGCGTGAAGAAGGACATGAAGGGCGCGAACTTCGCGGCGGACGCGACCCCGGGCACCGCCTCGCCGCCGCCGGCGTTCACGGACATCGGGTTGGCCGCCATCACCAGCTTCATACGCCGGTAGTTGAAGGTGGCGACGGCCGCGACGAGGACGAACAGTCCGAGGTAGACGAGCCCGGCGGCCCCGAGGATCCCGTCACCGCCGAGCGCGTCGGCCCACCGCTCGCCGAGCGGCGCGGCGAACAGCCGGTGGGTGAGGAGCCCGTTGGCCCGGCCGCCGATCTCCGGGTTGGAGAAGAGGTGGTAGAGCAGGAAGAACGCGGGCAGCTGGAACAGGCTCGGGAAGCACCCCGACAGCGGCGAGACCTTCTCCTCGGCATGCAGTTCCATGACGGCCTGCTGGAGCTTCTTGGGGTCCTTCGCGTGCCGTTTCCGCAGCTCGGCGACCTTGGGCTGAAGCGCTGCGCGCGCCCGCTGCCCACGCGCCGCCGCACGGGACAGGGGGTGCACGAGGAGTCGTACGAACGCGGTGAACAGGATGATCGCGACGGCGGCCGAGGAG
Source organism: Streptomyces sp. NBC_01451 (assembly GCF_036227485.1). Lineage (NCBI taxonomy): Bacteria > Bacillati > Actinomycetota > Actinomycetes > Kitasatosporales > Streptomycetaceae > Streptomyces > Streptomyces sp. NBC_01451. The sequence continues at coordinate 6,133,842 of NZ_CP109479.1, read as the reverse complement.
GCGTGGAAGAGGGGCTGGAGCAGGTCGGCGAGCTGGGCGACCAGGCTCGCGAAAGCGGACAGGAAGGTGGACATGGGTGAGCCCTCCGAGGGGTCTCGTCGTGCCGGGATGAGGAGAGATCGGCAGGACGACCCGCGCGGGGGCACGCCACAGAGGAGTGAGAGGAGTGTGGTGCTGTGTGCCCTACGCGGTGGCCGTCGGGAGGGCGATTCCGGGGGCGCGGGGGCGGGTACGGCCGCGGGCGTCCGGGTCGCTCTGCGGCAGGAAGGCCGTACGGCGGGCGCGGTCGCGGATGGCCGTGCGGACCCGGGTGGGCGGCACGGCGGGCGCGCAGCGCGAGGCGATGAGCGAGCAGGCGGCGAGCGCGGACCCGGCCGCGGCGGTCGCCGCGAGGGCGACGGCGGCGGAGAGGCTGCCCGCGTCGAGCAGCGCGACCTCGATGAGCAGCAGGAACAGCGCGGCGGCGGTACGCGGGTTCACCCGGACCGGACTCCAGCTCCGGATCATGCCCACGCCTCCTCCGTACGTTTTGTACGTCTTGCGGGTCTTGTCTGTACGTCTTGCGGGTCTTGTACGTCTCGCGCTTCTCGCGCTTCCCGTACGGCTGTCTGCTCTGCCGTTCGTTATACAGGATGCCCGGGTTTCGGCTCAGCGGGGCCGCATCGACGTGAGCTTGCCCCAGACGACCAGACGGTAGCGGGACGTGTACTCCGGGGTGCAGGTGGTGAGGGTGAGGTAGTAGCCGGGGGCTCGGTAGCCGTAGGCCGGCCTGACGGTGGAGCGGGGGACGGCCCTGATCACACCGTCGTCGCGGGCGGAGGTCTGCGGAAGCGTCCGGTCGACGGTGTACGAGTACACCGCGTCCGCCGTCTCGACCCGGACGGTGTCCCCGCGCCGCAACCGGTTGATGTACCGGAAGGGTTCGCCGTGGGTGTTGCGGTGCCCGGCGAGGGCGAAGTTACCGGCCTGGCCCGGCTGTTGGGTGCCGGGGTAGTGGCCGACGTACCCCTTGTTGAGAACGCCCGACTTGCTGACGCCCTCGGCGACGGGGACGCGGAGGCCGAGCCGGGGGATGCTGAGGACGGCGTACGCCTGGGACCAACTGGGCGTGGAGGAGCTGGAGTTGGTGAAGCGGGTGCCGTCCTGGCCGCCGGATCCGGACGACTCGGCGGCGCCGGACGAGCCGGCGGATCCGGAGCCGCTTGCCGGGTCCACCGGGTTCACCGGTCCCGCTGCGCTCCCGCCGGGATTCGCGGGGTCGGCCCACTCCTTCTCCAGGGCCCGCACCTCCCGCTGGGCACCCTGTTCGGCCTGGCGGTTGGTCCACCAGAGCTGGTGGACGACGAGGAGCGCGAGGACCGTGCCGAGGGTGACGAGGAGTTCGCCGCAGGTCCACACCGCACGGCGGCGGAGGGCGCGGCGGCGGAGCGTGCGGTGCCGTACCACCCGTGTCGCAGGAGCCCGAGCCCGCATGCGTACGCCCCCTTCGCGCCTCACGTGGGTCGGCCGCACGATAGGCCAGACCTCGCGAAGTAACCAGGCCTGCCCCTCCCCCGCTGCGGACCCTGTCCGTCCGCTCCCTGTGAGCGCCCTTTGTCCAATGGTTTTAGAAAGCGCTGTCACAACTCTCGACAACCCCACGCGCCGCACCTGATGCTTCCTTCTGGCATGAACGGGGCAGGCCGGACACCGGAGGGACGACCGGTGGTTGGCCGGCCCGGACTCTGGACGGAGAAGCCATGATCCGACGCAGATCTCTGCTGGCCGCGGCAGGAGGCACTGTCCTCGGCAGCGCCCTGGCGACGGGCACCGCACGGGCCGACGCGACCATCACCGTCAACCCCGCGACGAAGTACGGCACTTGGGAAGGCTGGGGCACCTCGCTCGCCTGGTGGGCGAACGTGTTCGGCGCCCGGGACGACTTCGCGGACCTCTTCTTCACCACCAAGTCGGTCACGTACAACGGGACGTCGCTGCCGGGCCTCGGCCTGAACATCGCCCGCTACAACCTCGGCGCGTGCAGCTGGAACAGCGTGGGCGGCACGACCATGGTGGCGTCGGCGAACATCCCGGCGTACAAGCAGATCGAGGGCTACTGGCAGGACTGGAACAACGAGGACCCCACGTCCTCCGCCTGGAACTGGTCGGCGGACGCGAAACAGCGGGCGGCGCTGACGAAGGCGGTGGCGCGCGGCGCGACGACCGAGCTGTTCGCCAACTCGCCCATGTGGTGGATGTGTTCGAACCACAACCCGTCGGGAGCCTCGGGCGGCGGCAACAACCTCCAGACCTGGAACTACCGCCAGCACGCCTCGCACCTGGCCGCCGTGGCCCTGTACGCGAAGAACAACTGGGGCGTGAACTTCGCGACGGTGGACCCGTTCAACGAGCCCTCGGCGAGCTGGTGGACGGCCACCGGCACGCAGGAGGGCTGCCACATGGACGCGTCCGTCCAGGCCGCCGTACTCCCTTACATGAGAAGCGAGTTGGACGCCCGCGGCCTGACGGGGATCAAGATCTCGGCCTCGGACGAGACGAACTACGACGTGGCCCGCTCGACCTGGGCGGCCTTCGGATCGTCGACCAAGGCCCTGGTGAACCAGGTGAACGTGCACGGCTACCAGGGTTCGGGTGGCCGCCGCGACCTCCTCTACACCGACGTGGTGACGACGTCCGGCAAGAAGCTGTGGAACTCGGAGACGGGCGACAGCGACGGGACCGGCCGGACCCTGGCGTTCAACCTCCTCTACGACTTCCGCTGGCTGCACCCCACGGCCTGGGTCTACTGGCAGGTCATGGACCCGACGGCGGGCTGGGCGATGATCGCCTACGACCCGAGCACCCTCCAGCCGACGACGGTCCAGACGAAGCACTACGTGATGGCCCAGTTCAGCCGTCACATCCGCCCCGGCATGACGATCCTCGACACGGGCGTCAGCTATGCGGTGGCGGCGTACGACGCGAGCGCGAAGCGCCTGGTCATCGTGGCCCTGAACACGTCGACGTCGGCCCAGACCCTGACCTTCAACCTCGGCAACTTCACCACGGTGACGGGTGGTTCGGGCGGCCTGGTCCCGCGCTGGAACACGGTGACGGGTGGCGGCGGCGACCTCTACACGGCCCGCTCGGACAGGTACCTGAGCGGCAAGACGGTGGCGGTGCCGTTCGCGGCGGGCGCGGTGCAGACGTTGCAGGTGGACGGGGTGACCATCTGAGTCGGTGAGGGCGGCCGAGGAGCCGCCGAGGTCGTCGCCGAGCAGTTGTCTGGAGGCCGGCGAGGGGTCGGCGGGGAGCCCGTGAGAAGGGGAGGCACCGGGCCCGGGTGCCTCCCGGCGCCGCCCCTCCTCCGCGGAGATCCCTCTCATGGCTGCCACTCTTCTTTGACGGGCGTCGGCAGTACGGTGATCCCATGCGCCCCGACACGCCTCCGGAAAACGTCGACCACATCGCCGAAGCGGCCCGCCTGGAGCGGACCGCCGGCCTCTACCCCGAGGACGCCGAACACCTGCTCGTGCAGGCCTCGGCCCACCTGGAACTGGCCGGCGACCGCCCCGCCGCGTCAGCCCTGTACGACCGCCTGCTGCAATCCCCCGGTTCCCTGGAGAACCCCCACCTCGTGCGCGCGCTCAAGGCGTCGAACCTGTGGGAGTACGGCCACGAGGCGGAGGCCCGGGCGATCATCGACGGCGTCCGCGCGGCCGGCCCGCGCGACCCGGCGCCCTGGGTGATCGTCGCGGAGTCCCTGGAGGCCCACGACGAGCTGGAAGCGGCCCAGGAGACGTTCACGGAGGCGGCCCGCCTGCTGATCTCGGACGCGCAGGAACCCCCGTACTCGACCCATCCGCTCCTCTACGGCCGTCACCGTGTACGCCGGATGCTGGGCGTCGCCCACGACGCATGGGACACCCTGGCCGACACGCTCCACTCGTCGCCGGTGTCGCTGGACGAGCTCCACGACCCCAAGCGGGTCTGGTCGCTCGGCTCGGACAACCCGGCGGAACTCCAGGCGGAGATCTCCCGGCTCCGGGCGGAGCTGGGCGCGTACCGGGAGGCGCTGTCCCGCCCGTTCCCGGTGGCGGTACTGCACTGGCCGGCGGAGGAACTGGCGGAGCTGGTGGCCGCGTATCCCGACCTGGCGGACGAGTACCCCTCGCACGAGGAGCACCTCGCGACGATAGAGGCGTCCCTGCGGGAGCTGGCGGATTCCGGCACGCCGAACCTGGGGATCGTCACGGGCACGGTGCCTTCCTACGAGGCGTTCGCGGCCTCGGAGCAGTCGTCTCCGGGGGCTGTGGAGCTGTTGCCGCAGTACGCGACGACGCTGGCGGCCCGGGGGAAGGCTGTGGGGTGGCCTCCGCAGCGAGGGGCGGTTTGCTGGTGCGGCTCGGGGACCGCTTATGAGGAGTGCCACGGGCGGGTGGCGGTGTAGGGGGCGGGAGGACGAGGTCGGGTGGGGCAGGCCGGAGGTCGGGGGGGCGGGGGCCGAGGTTTCCGCCCCCTGTCCGCCCGTTGAAGTGGTCGGTCGGATCAAGTAGCGTCACCGACATGAACACCGGACCGGCGCTTCGACGCCACACACGGATCGGCTGTCCGGTGGAGGTCTGACCCTGCGGCGGGTGCGCAGAAGGCACCCGCTCGGTTCGACATCCAGTTCGGCGCCCAGTTCGGCACGCGGACCTCCCAGTGCTTGTGCACTCCGAGTCCGTTCCTCGTGTCGAACAATATTGAGGTCAGCCGAATGACAGTCGCGTTCAACCACACCATCATCGCGTCCAAGGACCGCCAGGAGTCGGCCCGCTTCTTCCGCGAGCTGCTGGAACTGCCGGAAGCGCCGTCCTGGGGCCCGTTCACCAACATCCAGCTCCCCGACGGGGTGCTGCTGCAGTTCGCCGAGCCTCCGGTGGACATCCAGATGCAGCACTACGCGTTCCTGATCGACGACGAACTGTTCGACCGGGCGTACCGGCGGCTCTGTGACCAGGGCGTCGAGCACTGGGCCGACCCCCAGATGCGACACCCTGGCGAGATCAACAACGAGCACGGCGGCCGAGGCGTGTACTTCAAGGACCCCGGCGGCCACGCGATCGAGCTGATCACCCGCCCGTACCTGTAGTCGTCCGTACCTGTAGCTGCCTGTACCTGTAGCCGTCCGTGGGCCTTGCGGGGCCCGGGGGCGGTTCACCCGACGGTCGGCCGGCCCGGTACGTCCGGTGCCTGCGGCCTCATCGCGTCCGACACGGACTTGACTCCGCCGTGCGCGGTGAGGCCCTCGTCGACGGGGATCTCCGCTCCGGTGATGAAGGAGGACGCGTCGGAGAGTCTGAGAGGAGGAAGACCACGGCCCTCACTTCTCACGCGTGAGGCCGGGGTGACTCCGCCGCCGGCACTTCGGCGCCGGACTGCCTCAGTCGAACCACTCCGGCTCGCCCTCGTCGATCAACTCCCCCAGCAGACGGTGGTCTTCGAGCGCCCGCACCAGCAGCGGCGCCAGGGCCCGAAGAGCGTCCGCGTCCTCGCCGTACGCGACGCACATGCCCGCCTCGGGGTCGAGGCCGAAGCGGTCGGTCAGCTCGGGGGCGTGCGAACGCACCGCGGATCGAGCCACGCCGGCCCAGCCGTACCCGTTGCCTTCGTACCCGCGGTCCGCGAAGACCTTCTCGGCGTCCAGCATGTGCTGGTCACTGAGCATGAGGCAGTAACTGCCGGGCTTGTGGTCGTACTCGAAGAAGACCAGGGGTGCGAAAGTGTCGCGATCAGTCATGCGCCGACGATATGGGTCGCCACTGACAATCGGATGCCCCCTCCTCCTCGTCGGATCGAACGGCTCACTCCCTGTCGAAGGTGCCGAGCCCGGTCGTGTCGAGGTTCTCGACCCGGACCGTGCCTGCGCGTCCGGCGGAACCGCTGCCGAAGCCGCCGAAGGTCACGCCGGACAGCCCGACGGCGTTCTCGCCCGTGGTGCGGTAGCTGAAGGTGTCGCCGTCGTAGTGCCGCAGGGTGAACCGCTGTTTCCTCGGCCCCAGTTGCATGATCAGGTCGTCGCCCTGGGCGCTCACGGTCATCGGGCCGTAGAAGTCGTTGGCGTACGTTCCGGTGTAGGCGCCGTCCGCCCTGGCCGGTGCGGGCCGTGGCGGAGGCTTGGTGTAGTCGGTGTCGGAGCGCTCGCCCGCCGCCGCCTGTTGGACGATCGGACCGATGAACGTCAGCCAGTCGAGCGTGGGCCCACCCGTCTGCGCGGTGTCGAGGAAGGTCGCGGCGATCGCCTCGGGCACGCCGACGGGCTCGCCGTTGGTGAGGACGACGATGCCGAGGTTCTCCGAGGGCAGCAGCGTGACACTGGTGGCCGCGCCCATGGCGAAGGCGCCGGAGTGGCTGAGCCTCAGCCTGCCCTCATCGTCGTAACCGACGTTCCAGCCGAGCCCGTAGAACCCGGTCCTGCCGGCCGGCGCGTGCGGCGGCCCGGAGACGATGTGCGGCAGGTGGGTCGCGTCCAGTGCGTCGGCGTCGACGACCTGCCGTCCCTCGAACTTGCCGTTGCCGAGCTGTAGTCGGAGCCATTTCGTCATGTCCCGGACGGTGGAACTGGCCCCGCCGGCCGGGCTCTGGGCGTCCGCGTCCCGGACGAACTCGGCCTGCCAGGTGTCGCCCTGCCTCACATGGGTGACAGCCTTGTTCGCCGCCTTCTCGTAGTCGGCGAAGGAGGAGCTGGTGGAGTCCATGCCGAGCGGCCGGTACAGCTTGTCGGCGGACAGCTTCTCCCAGCTGGTGCCCGCCGCCCGCGCGACGGCGACCGCGGCTTCGGTCGGCCCGAAGTTGGTGTACGCGTAGCTGGCCCGGAACGGCGTGAGCGGTTCGTGGCGCAGCCGCTCCAGGATGTACGAGCGGTCGTAGCCGAGGTCCTCCAGGAGGTCCCCGGCGTGGTCGGGCAGCCCGCTGCGGTGCGAGAACAGGTCGGCGAGCGTGACGTGGCGGGTGACCCAGGGGTCCTTGAGGGCGAAGCCGGGACTGTGCTCGACGACCGGGTCGTCCCAGCCGACGGTCTTCTCGCCCACGGCCGCGGCGACCACCGTCGAGGCGACCGGCTTGGAGACCGAGGCGATCTGGAAGACGGTGTCGGGTCCGACCCGGCCCTCCGCACCGGCCTTCCGTGCGCCGAAGCCCTTCAGATACAGCACCTCGTCGTCATGGACCACCCCGACGGCGACCCCCGGCACACCGGTCCTGCGCATGGCGTCCCGTACGACGCCGTCGAGCCGGTCCACCGCCGCGTCGACCTTGGCCCGCGTGAGCCGCGGCGGCGGCTGGGCCGGCGGAACGGTGGGCAGCGGCGACGCCTTGGCGGCGGCCACCCTGCGTACGGCGGCGGAGGTGTCGGTGTCGGCGTCGATACCCGTGCAGCCGCTGCCGGCCAGGGACGCGATCAGGCCCAGTACCGCAGCGGAGCGAAGGCGCCGGGCGCGCGCCTGGTCAAGGCGAGACATGTTCTACAGTGAAGGCCCTGCCTCAACGCCTGTCGCATCGACGAGCCATTCGGGGGCCATTCGCGGGCCGCCTCCTCGGTCACCCGTGCGACTCCGAACGAGTGGACTCGCCGGTACTCGATCGGAAGGGGGCCTTCGCTACGAGTCGCCGATGGTGATGTTGCCGCCCGAACCCGTGACTGGAAGAGGCACCCCCAGATGCGACGTACCTCCCGCCGCCGGATGCTCGCCGCAACTCTGTTCGTGGCATGTGCTCTGGTCCCGATGGCAGCGCCTCCCGCCGCGGCCGTCCAGACCGCAAGGGTCGACCGGACCGACCGGCACAACTGGCACAACTGGCACGACCGGGACGACCGGGACAACTGCCCGCCGGACGGTCTCGGCCCGGAGGTGACCGCCCGGCTGGACAAGGCGATCGAGGACGTCCGCCGACAGGCCGACATCCCCGGTGTCGTCGTCGGACTGTGGATGCCCGGCAAGGGAAGCTACGTCCGCGCGACCGGTGTCGCCGACACCACCACCAGCCGGCCGATGACCACCGACGGCTTCGTACGGATCGGCAGCGAGACCAAGACCTTCACGGTCACCGCGTTGCTCGAACTCGTCGACGACCGGCGCATCCGGCTGGACGACCCGATCTCCCGCTACGTCCACGGCGTGCCGAACGGTCACCGGATCACCCTGCGTCACCTGGCCGAGATGCGCAGCGGCCTGTTTCCCTACACATCCGATCCGGACTTCGTCCATGACCTGTTGAGCGACCCGGAGCGCTCCTTCACACCTCGGGAGGCGCTCGCGTACGGCTTCCAGCACAGGAACACCTTCGCGCCGGGGAAGGAGTTCCAGTACTCCAACACCAACCTGGTGCTGCTCGGCCTGGTGATCGAGAAGGTGAGCGGTCAGCGGCTCGCCGACTTCATCGACGGGCGAGTGCTGCGGCCTGCTCGCCTGCACCACACCCTCTTCCCCCAGGGAGCCGAGTTCCCCGAGCCGCATCCGCGCGGCTACACGAACCAGACGCTGAGCGGCGAGGTCGCCGACTCCACCGACTGGAACCCCAGTTGGGCCTGGGCGGCCGGGGCGATGATCTCCGACCTGCACGACCTGCGCCGCTGGGCGGACATCGTCGCCACCGGCAAACTCCTCAGCCCCCAGACCCAGGCCCAGCGCCTCAAGACGCTGCCGACCGGCCTCCCCGGCCTCAGCTACGGCCTCGGCATCTTCGAGACCGGCGGCTGGATCGGGCACAACGGCTCCATCCCGGGCTACGAGACGGTGACCGTCCATCTGCCCTCGAAGAAGGCCACACTGGTCATCATGATCAACACGGACATCACGAGCGGGGGTCAGGAGCCGTCCACGCTTCTTGCCCGGGCGATCACGGGGGTTGTTACGCCGGGGAATGTGTATGACGGGGCGATTGCTCCGCGGTAGGTGTCACGAGCCCGAGGCGCGTCGCCGCTCCACTCCGCTCTACTCGGGTCCTATCTGCTCCGGCCCAAGGGGTCACGCTCCGTGCGTCGGCGCGTGGCCTGCTTGGATCGGCGTATGACGGATTGGTCGACGCTCAGCGATGCCTGCGGTTCCGGTTCCGCGGAGCATGTCCCGGCCCTGCTCGATCGCTTCGAGTCCGACCCGAGCGGCGCCTGGTCGGAGCTGATGGATCATCTGTGCCCGCAGCTGGACACCGCGTTCTCGGCGAGCTTCGCGGCTCTGCCCCGGCTGGCCGAACTCGCGGCGGGCTGCGGCACGGAGGACCGCCGGTGGGTACCCTGCATTCCGAATTCCTAGGACTCTTGACCACGAGCTGCACGCTGCTCCCACCACTCACGGTGGTAGCGAATGTAATCCGGATGCACTCGATGCCGACCCTTGGTTTTGAGCTTCGATAAGAGAGTTTCCCCAAACATCTCCGCGCGAACTATGATTGACCAATCTTCGTCTACAACTACCGCACCAATATCTAGCCGCACATGACAGTTGGGGCATACGCAAAGGATGTTGGGTTCAACATCAGGGCCGTTGTGAGGATTTCCTAGAGGCCTTATATGTGCACCCTGGCTATGAGACTGGCCATCTGGCCCGAGCAAGCGACGACCACAGACCTGGCATTCGTCGTCGTAGAGCTTCTTGACCCGTCGTGACGTGGCAACGCTTCGCATGAGGCGCTGAACGGACATGGTCCGCACCTCTGGATACCTCTCCTCGCCCTGCTGCTCGTACACCGCCTCCAGTTCCTCAAGCACCTCAGCGACGTGAGCCTCTACGGCAGTAAGACCCTGTTCCGCATCCGGTAACCGCTCAAGATCGAACTGGCAAATCTTGATTTCAGACCCATCGGGAGCTGAATCCTTGGAGACAGTCGTACGAACGGCCGTAATCCGAAATAAGCCGTCATACCTATACCCTTTAGGAGGCGAGTAGCGCTCATCGCCTTCATAACCGCGAATAATTCGGATCGGATAATTTCGCTCAAAACTGCGCTTGAGAGCAGCGTTGTCAACGTAGGACCAAGACTGGCTACTCAGAAGCCGACGGGTATTCGAGTCGCGCTCCTTCCCCTTCGACCCGCCGGTGTACTTCATCCACGTCCACCGATCGTCGTCGTCGACGTACCCACCGTTGAGGACGATCGCATCAGCGACCGGCAGGCCATCCTCCTCGTCCTTGAGCCAAGAGATGCCCTTCTGGTTGGCCTGGTGCAGCTGGGCACCCATCACGTCCAGTCGACTGCCGAAGAGGTCCCCTACGGCTACACCCTCGATGAGCCCGATAGCCCGTTCGATTCCCATGAGCCCATACTGGCCCGCGTGCGATCACTCATGTCAAATAAGTAATCAACTATGAGCAGTTGCAGCGCGCCATCCGGCTGGATCTGCCCCCTACACCTCCATGTCAGTGCCCTCTGTTACACATGAGGCAGCTGTCCGAGCGAGCGGGGAAGGCCGACATGACCGAGCCACATGAGCCGTCACAGCCTTTCGCTGGCCTCTACGAGCAACTCATCACACTGCGGTTCCAACAGCAGTTGAGAGAGCTCACCGACCTCGGGTGGCATCCCATGAGTGATGCCGTGGGGCCGGACTCGGTGCCTCACATCCTGGCGAGACATGTCGCAGGAACGGTCCGGCGTGTCCTGCAGAACCTTCCTGCAGAGGAACGGGTCTACGCCGCGAACCACATCCTGGAGTCCATCAGCACGTTGAAAGGCGCGCAGGAGTGGGTGGACCTCGTAGCCGAAGGGCCACGCCAACTCCTGGCTCTAGTGCGGCAGGAGGCTCCGGGCGTCTTTGCCGTGCGCCCTGGTATCCCGCTCTCCGACACTGCTCTCATCACCAACTCGCCCGACGACCCCAGCCTCGGCTTCGAGTTGCGTGCCGAGCTCGCCACCGCCGATCGCGTCGACCTGCTGTGCGCCTTCGTGAAATGGCATGGTCTCCGCATCATCGAACAATCTCTTCACGCTGCCGGTGAGCGGAACGTGCCGATACGCGTCATCACGACGACCTACATCGGGGCGACCGAACGACGCGCGTTGGATCGGCTGGCGCAAGAGTTCAACGCCGAGGTCAAGGTCAGTTACGAGACGAGGTCGACCCGGCTCCACGCCAAGGCGTGGCTGTTCCGCCGGAACAGCGGTTACAACACCGCGTACGTCGGCAGCTCCAACCTTTCCAAGGCGGCGCTGCTCGATGGGCTGGAGTGGAACGTCCGACTTTCCTCCATCGCCACACCCGACGTACTGCGAAAGTTCGACGCGACCTTCGAGGCCTATTGGAGTGACCCCACCTTCGAGTTGTACGACCCGGACACCGACGGCGCACGACTTCAGGAAGCGCTGGCGATCGCCGGGGGCACCTCAAATACCTCGGCCGTAGATCGCCGAATCACTCTGTCGGGTCTCGAAGTACGCCCCTACGCCCACCAACGCGACATGTTGGAACGCCTCGACGTCGCGCGTGAGGTGCATGACTGGCACCGGAACCTTCTGGTCGCGGCGACAGGCACAGGCAAGACCGTGATGGCCGCGCTGGACTACAAGCAGCTACGCAAGAAGCACGGCCGTGACTTGCGCCTCTTGTTCGTCGCTCATCGCAAGGAGATCCTCCAGCAGTCCCTGCGGACCTATCAGGACGTCCTGGTAGACGCGAACTTCGGCGAATCCCTGCACAGCGGGGAGATCCCAGAGCTCTGGACGCATGTCTTCGCCAGCGTGCAGTCACTCAACGCGCGCGCACTGGACCGGCTCGCTGCTGATCACTTCGACGTAATCGTGATCGACGAGTTCCACCACGGGACTTCACCGACTTACCGGAAGATCCTCGATCACTTCGAGCCGCTGGAGCTGCTCGGACTGACCGCGACTCCCGAGCGCATGGACGGCAAGAACATCCAGGACGAGTTCTTCGATGGGCGCATCGCTGCCGAAATGCGGCTGTGGGAGGCCCTGGAGAACGAACTGCTCAGCCCCTTCCACTACCTGGGTATCAGCGACAACACCGATCTGAGCGCGGTGAAGTGGCACCGCGGGGCGTACGACGCAAGTGCACTGAGCGATGTGCTGTCCGCCAACCATGCGCGAGCCTTGCTGGTCCTGAAGGCCGTGGAGGAGAAGGTTGTCGATCCAAGTGCAATGCGCGCGTTGGGCTTCTGTGTTTCTGTCGAGCACGCGCACTTCATGGCGGAGTCCTTCCGCAAGGCAGGCCTCAACGCCGTTGCCCTGTCTGCCGGAACCCCCGCGGATCAGCGCAAGCAGGCCCTGACTGACCTCAGGTCTGGGGCGTTGCAGGTGATCTTCTCGGTCGACCTCTTCAACGAGGGCCTCGACATTCCTGACGTAGACACCCTGCTTCTGCTGCGCCCCACCTCCAGCGCAACGGTGTTCTTGCAGCAACTCGGCCGAGGGCTTCGGCGTACCGAGAACAAGGCGGTACTGACCGTGCTGGACTTCATCGGCCAGCACCGCAAGGAGTTCCGTTTCGAGACCCAGTTCCGTGCCCTGACGAATCTGACCCGCAAGCGGCTCTTGGACAACATCGAGCAGGACTTCCCGCAGCTCCCGTCTGGCTGCGAGATCATCCTTGAGGAGAAGGCCAAGAGAACCATCATCGCTAACATCAAGGACCAGATTGGCGTCAACGTCACCGCCCTGGCACGCGAGGTAGCGGACTACGCCGAGCTGAACCTCAGCCGCTACCTGGACGAGAGCGGGCGCGAGCTCAAGGAGCTCTACCGCAATGGAAGCTCGTGGACGGGTCTACTCCGTCGCTCCAGCCTCCTGAAGGGGGAGGCTCCGGAAGGTGAGGTCGCGCTCCTCAAGCGTGTCTCCGCGTTCTTGCACGTAGACGATCCGCTACGGGTTGCCGCCTACACGCGGATGTTGCAGGACGACACCCCTACCTACAGCGAGCTCGACGAGCAGGGACAGGCTTACGCCCGCATGCTCTTCTTCCAGCTGTGGCCACTCGGCGGCATCGTTCGCAAGGGATACGCCAACTACGACGCCGGGTTTGCAACCCTGCGTAACCAGGACGCTTTCCGAGGTGAGCTGCGCCAGGTGCTGGGGTACAACCTCGCGCACACCGGGCACGTACCGATCCCTCTCTTGGGCTTGGGCGGTCCGAGTGGCCTCCCCCTCACCGTGCACGCTTCATACAGCCGTGAAGAGCTCCTTCCTGCGCTGGGGCAGTCGTACATCGGCGGCTTTATGCCGGCCGATTTCCGCGAGGGTGTGAAGTGGTGCGACTCGATCAAGACGGACGCGCTTCTCATCACTCTGGAGAAGGACGAGAAGGACTTCTCACCACAGACCAGGTACCACGACTACGCGCAGAGCGAGACCCTCTTCCACTGGGAGTCCCAGAACCAGACCTCTGAGACCTCCCCTACTGGCCTGCGCTATCAGCATCATGTTGCTGAGGGCAGCCACGTCCTGCTCTTCGTGCGCCGTTACAAGAGCACCGACGTAGGTGGTGCCCAGCCGTGGATGCTGCTCGGCCCGGCGGAGTACGAGAAACACACGGGTAGCAAACCGATGGCGATCACGTGGAAGCTGAAGCACGAGATCCCGGCGGACGTCTGGACATACTCGACGATCAAAGCCGGGTAGCGCCTCACGTCGAGTCGCTCACCACCCCTGCTTCCGCTTCGAAGTGCATCTGCGCTCGGTCCAACGCATCATCCGCATCGCGGCCGTGTGCCCGAAGCCAGTGGAGGAGGTCCGCAATGGCACCGATCGCCGCCTCCTCCGCCACGGCCGCCCGCAGCCGACCCAGGTCAGCTGCGGGCGGCAACGTTACGCCGTTGTAGAGGCCGAGCACCTCCCCCGCTCTCGTCACGTGAGGTCCACCTCGGTGGCCGTTTGGCGAGGTCAGCGTGGTGGGGAGCTCGCACCATGTCATCTTGCGGTCGGCGAGAAGCTGCACGCCCCAACGGTCAGCGGTGAAGGTGATGAGCTCCATCCCCCGCCCGGATTCGGAGTTGACGCCTTGGTTGAGGAGCGTGGGCAAGGCCCGGGTGTCGGGGTCGTAGACCTCGATCCGAAGGCGGGTGCCCTTCATAGAGACAGCAAGGGTGGTGGGGGTACCGGCACCGACGTGTGTGATCACGTTGGAAACGAGCTCGCTGACGCAGAGCTGGGCCGCGTCGATGAGCTCGTCCAAGCCCCAGAGTCCGAGGTGGACCCGCAAGACGCGTCGTAGACCTGCTACTTCCTCGGGCTCCGCCAGAAAGTGAAGGTCCCAGGGCTTCCTGGGCATGCAGGTGGTGCAGTCCATGCTCAACTCCTTCTTGCCCACACCGAGTTGCACAGTGCATTCGGTCACACACCTAGAGTTGCATTGGAACTCTCAAAATGGAACTCTCACTAGGACCGAGAAGGAGCGCACCGCCAAATCTCGCGCCCCCGGCGCACACCGCCTTGCCGACCCGTGCAAGCAACCAGGACGATCTGATGGACCGACATGAAGGGTTTGTAGGGATGCCGATTGGACCCACCACGCGCAGGCGCCAACTAGGCGCGGACCTGCGCCGTCTGCGCGAACTCAAGAGACTGACCCTTGAGGAAGCAGGCTCACGCGTCGGCATCTCAAAGGCAACGCTGAGTCGGTACGAGACGAAGGAAGGCACGGTCAAGTGGCCGGCCGTGGACGCACTTTGCCGCGAGTACGGAGCTACCGACGCGGAACGGCTTGCTCTGGTCGAGCTTGCGAAGGGTGCCAGGATCCAAGGTTGGTGGCGGTCACTCGCCGACCCCATCCCTGACTCCATGAACCTCATGCTCACGCTTGAGGACGAGGTCGTACGCGAAGACCATTACGCCTGCATGTACATCCCTGGCCTGCTCCAGACCCGCACGTACGCCGAGGCCGTTCACCGGGCTTCGGAGGTTCAGTGCGCGGAGCGGGAAGTGCAGCACATGGTGGACATTCGCATGAAGCGGCAAGAGCTCCTTGAACGGGAGGAGCCGCCGCACATCTGGTCCGTAATCGACGAAGCCGCCATCCGCCGCAGCGTTGGGGGGCGTGTGGTCATGCGCGAGCAGCTACAGCATCTGCTCACCATGTGCGAGCGCCCGAACATCACCATCCAAGTGCTTCCCTTCTCAACAGGAGCACATGCAGCGGCAGTTGGAAGCTTCGCCGTCCTGCGCGGGCCGAAGCCTGACCTGGATGTGGTGTACGTAGACCTACTCGGCGGCGGACTCTTTATGGAGAAGCCCCAGGAACTGGATCGCTATAGGTTGGCGTTCGAGTACCTGAGCGCACAGGCGCTCGATCTTGAGTCTTCGGCAGCACTCATCGCCCGTATAAGCAAGGAGACGTGATGACCGCACGGCCCGTGCCCGCTCCCTCGTGGTTCAAGTCCTCTTACAGCGGGGGAAGTGGGACGGAGTGCGTGGAGTGCGCATGGCTGGCGGGTAGCGCTCTGATACGCGACTCGAAGCGCGTCGGAGGGCCTGTTCTTGCTGTTCGAGGTCAGGCATGGCAGGTGTTCATAGGCTCGTTGAGCAACGTGAGACTTGAAGGCTGAAGGCACAAGATTCAACAGACGTTTGCGTAACGTTGTGCGTACCACCCCCAGTGAGCTCGGCAGCGATCAGGCCCAGTAGACGCTGGCCAGCGGATATCCACCCGTATCGAAGGTTTCCTGGGACACGGAGATCCCGAACGCGATCTCCAGGCCCTTGAGGAACCGTTGCTGCCAGTCGGTTATCCATCCTTCGTTCTCGAAGACCGGATGCCCGCCGACGTAGCGGACCTCAGGGCGGCATCCCGCATCGTGCATGGCCCAGTTGAGGAAGGACATCCTCGGCGCGTAGTCGAAGTAGTGTCCGCCGCTCCGTTTCGTCTCTTCGTCGAAGTAGCCGTAGATCTCGTCGCTCCACACCAGCCGACCGTCTTCGAAGTAGAGCATGCAGTACATGCCCTTGGCTGAGATGTTGTAGAGGAGCACGACCCGGCCGGTTCCCTGCGGCAGCGCGAAGCCTTCTCGGAAGTGGATCAGGTAGTCGAAGTCGCCTGCGAGGAAGGACCAACCGCCTTCCTTGCCGTAGACAGTTACGAAGGGTTCATCGGGGACTTGTGTATGTGGGTGGGTCCGGTCGTAGATGGCCTTGGCCTCGGCGCTCACCGGTTCAGGGATCTCCCAGGGAACGGCTCCGAAGACCACCGCCAGATCCTGCGGCGCGATACCTTCGGCGAACACGAGACCCGCCTGTTCCCCAGGGATGAGGTCGGTACGGTCGCTCGCCCACCGCTCGCCGAGCCATGCGATTCCATCGTTTTCTGCCATGCACAGGGACCGTAACAGCAGGGTCCGACAACGGCGTTCGGGCCGTTGGTCAACGTTCAACCGTGGGCTGGTTGCCTGCAGTCAAGGGCCTGCTGTTCGAGCGGGCCGTCCCCGGCCGGGGACGCGTAGCTGAGGGGAAGAACGCGGACGCCGACCAACACCTGCGCCTCCGCTGGCCGCTTCCTGCCCCTCGCACCCCCGGAACCGTTTCACCAAGCCCCATGTCCTCCTTCACGGAAGGTGGTTCCACGCCGCGGACCGCCTCCGAAGGGGGAGGGTCATGGGGGAGATACGCGAAGGGGCACGGTTAGGGGCTTGGGCTGTCGCCGGGGTTGTCGGCCTGGCGGTGTTGTACGTGATCGGGGCGTTCGCCTTCGGCGGCGCTATGTGGATCACCGCCCCGCTCCGCGGTGAGGGGGACGAGCGCGAGAACACCGTCGCCTCGGGCGAGTTCCGGCAGACCACGTACGAGGAGTTCTTCGGTCTGTGCGAGGCCGTGCAGAACGCCGAAGGGACGATCCAGGTGCTCCAGGAGGAGCGGAAGGCCGCTTCGGAGACTCGCGCGACGCAGATCGACCAGTCGGTCACCGCGCTGAAGACCACGCGGATCGAGTCGGTCAACGCCTACAACTCGAAGGCCGCTCAGGAGCACCGCGCAGCCTTCCACGACAAGGATCTGCCGTACCGGCTGGATGCCACCGCCGAGCGCACGACATGCACCAACTGATCCCCAACTCATCCCGGGAAGAGGGCAGCACGGCATGAAGAAGTCCGTACGCGTGTCCCTGGCCGCCGTCATCGCGCTCGTCGGGGGTCCCGCCCTGACGTCCTGTACCAGCGAGACCAGTCAGGACAAGGAGACCAAGGCCAAGCAGAGCAACTACGACCACCTCGTGGCCCTGCAGCCGGCGGGCCGCATGGAGTACTCGCCGACCCGTGAAGCGATCAACCAGTGGGTCCAGACATGGGGCAAGCGGGGCAAGCTCTCGTACGTCTACATTCAGAACGCCAAGGGCGAGTACGGGTACTTCATCATGAAGGGCCTGCCGGTACCGCGCTGCAAGATGCTCACTCCGCCGGAGCGGGTGGAGGACGCCGCGGTCCTCACACAGCCCGGCATGGACGGCACGTACACGACGGGTTCCACCTGCAACGCCTATTACGGTTTCGACGCCACGACGGGCGCGTACATGGAGTTCACGGTCGGCACGAACCAGTCGTTCTTCCTGTTCGACAAGCCCATGACGTTGCCGGAGTACTCCAGCGCCAGGCAGTTGGGGCCGACCTCGGTGAAGGACGCCGCGAAGAAGCCTTGAGGGGTTGGGGGCCGGTCGGAGAAGTGCCGGCTCCCGTTTCCCGTTTAGCGGCGTGACCAAGTGGTACACGACCCAGCGCCACGTGACCGAGTGGTACGTGATCACGCTGATGTCACGTCTTCCTGACCTTGTCGTAGCGGCCCAGGAAGCGCGGCGCACCGTTCTCCACCCGGTGCAGGAAGAGGCCGTTGACCAGGTTGAACTGGCCGGTCTTGGCGTCGAATTCGATGGTCTTGGCGAGTCCTTTGTAGGTGGACGCGCGGAGTCTGCGCACCATGGCGCCCCGCTCGACCTCGACAGCCCCCAGCCCGCCCAGACTCTGGGCGACGAAGAGCAGCGCGTCGTACGCCTCCACCGCGAAGCGCTCGACGGTGCGCACCCCGAATCGCTTCTTGTACGCCGTCACGAAGCCTGCGGCGGCGGGCAGTTCGGCCGGGTCGACGTAGGTCGCGCTGATCAGCCAGCCCTCGGCCGCGGCACCCGCCTCGGTGAGGAACGTGGGCTCCAGGACCGGTTCGGGGGCCATGCGCGTGCCCTGGAACCCGGCCCGGACGAGTGAGCGGGCGCACAGGGCGGCCCGGTGCGGGGAGGTGCCGGCGTAGACCACGGCCTCTGCCCTGGCGGCGAGCACGGAGGCGGCGACCGTGTCGAAGTCCTCGCTGTCCGCGGGGACGGCATGGGTGGTCGTCGTGCCTTCGGCGGGCGGGTACGCGGTCAGGGATCTGACGATCTGCCAGCTGGTGCGGCTTGCCGCCCAGTCGTCTATGAGGGCGGTCCTGGTGCTCTTCTCGACGTGGGTGAGGTAGTGGATGAAGGGCGTCGACAGTGTGTTCTCGTCGGGCCTGAGCTGGAAGAACGCGCGTTCGGAGAGGTCCGGGTCCAGGCCGGCGGAGACGGTGACGACGGGCAGCAGTGCCTTCTCGTAGCGGGCGATGGACGCCTGGGTCGCGGCGTTGCCTGTCGGGCCGATGACGGCGTACACGTCGTGGTCCGCGACGAACCTTCCGGCCACCTCCGCGGCCCGTTTCGCCTCCCCCGCGTCATCGAGGACCTTCAGGGCCAACTCGAAGGTACGGCTGCCTGGCGAGCCGGAACTTCCCCAACGGGAGCGGGAGTTGAAGTCCTCCACGGCCAGCCGCGCTCCCCTCTCCTGCGCCCGGCCGATCGTCCTGTCCGTGCCCGTCAGGTCCGCGTGCACTCCGATGACGTACCGGGGCAGTGGTCCCGAGCCCGTTGTCCCGCCACCGCCGCCCGCCGACGGCCGGGAGGCCGCCCAGGCCGCCAGGCCGCCGCCGGTCAGGGCCACCGCTGCCGCCGAGCCCAGGGTCAGCAGGCGGCGCCGGGAGGGGGAGGGCTGTTCCGCCGGCTGTACGAGGGTGGACGGGCCGGGGTCAGGGAGGGCCAGGACTGCGGCCGAGCGTCGTGCGATCAACCGGGGCAGGGTGGGCGGCAGCCAGTCGCCCCCGGCCTCGCCCGCGCCCTCGTCGGCCAGGGCGTCCCGTACCGCCCGTGCGGTGGGCCTGGCCTGCGGGTCCTTGGCCAGGCAGCTCGTCAGCAGCGGGACCAGGGACCGGGGCACCGCTTCCAGGTCCGGTTCCTCGTGGACCGTACGGAAGAGGACGGCGGCCGGGGTGCCAGTGCCGAACGGGCGGCGGCCCGTTGCCGCGTACGCCAGGACGCAGCCCAGCGAGAAGACGTCGCTCGGTGGGCCCATGTCACCGGCTCGCGCCTGCGCCTGTTCCGGCGAGAGATAGCCGGGTGAGCCGATCACCACGTCGGTCGCGGTGATCGCGGTGGCCGTGGTGGACCGCGCGATGCCGAAGTCGATCAGCCGGGGGCCGTCCAGGGCGAGCAGCACGTTGTGCGGCTTGACATCCCGGTGCACCAGGCCCGCCGCGTGCACCTCGGTGAGCGCCTCGGCCAGCCGGGTGCCCAGCGCGCGTACCGTACGGTCCGGCAGCGGCCCGTACAGTTCGACGGCCTCGGCCAGCGACGGGCCCGGTACGAAGGCGGTCGCGAGCCAGGGCTCGGGGGCCTCCGGTTCCGCCGTGGTGACCGGCACCACCCACCGTCCGGTGAGCCCGGTCGCCGCCTCGGCCTCGCGCCGGAACCGGGTGCGGAAGCCGTCGTCGGCCGCGTACTCGGCGCGGATCACCTTCAGCGCGACCAGCGCCCCTCCCGTCGAACGGGCCAGGTAGACCACGCCCATACCGCCCGAGCCGAGCCGTCCCAGCAGCCGGTGGCCGCCGACGAAGGGGGGGTCGCCCGGCTTGAGCGCGTGCACTCCCACACGGCCTTCCGCACGGTCTCCCGTGTGCGGGTCTCCGGCGTGCGGGTCGCCCGCGTGGCCGTCCGGGTGCGCCCCGCCAACCGCCCCGCCCACCGCTACGCCGCGGAGGGGGCTTCGCCGAGGAAGCGGAACCGGCCGCCCTCTACCTGGTGCAGGAAGACGCCCCACCCGGCGAACGTGCCGTCCTCCGGCTTGAAGGAGAACTCCTTGGTGATGCCCTTGTAGCGGCTCTTGCGCAGCAGACCCACCAACTCCTGGCGGCTCGGCGGCTGTCCGGCCTTCGCAGCCTGCGTACCCGTCGTGTTCTTCGTTGCCGTCGTGTTCTTCGTTGCCGTCGTGGCCTTCGATGCCGTCGTGGCCTTTGTTGCCTTCACCAACTCCTGGAGGACGAGGTTGACGGTGTCGTACGCCTCGGCGGCGTAGTAGCCGGGCGCGGCACCGTAGCGCTTGCGGAAGGCGGTGGTGAAGGCCGCCGCGGCCGGCACGGCGGTGGGGTCGACGAAGGAGGAGGTCATCAGCCATCCCTCGGCCGCGTCCCCGGCCAGATCGAGGAACGCAGGGTCGATCACTGCCTGCGAGCTCAGCCTCGGCCTGTCGAAGCCGACGCCCGCAAGTTCCCGGGCCGCCTGGACCGCTCCCTGCGCGTACCCGGCGTAGATGAAGGAGCCGATCCCGGCCCGCAGCATGTCGGCGACCACGGGTGCCAGGTCGTCGGTGCCCGCCGGGACCACCCGAGGGTAGGCCGGCCTGCCCAGGTCACGCAGCACGAGGATGCTGATCGAGGCGGTTTCCTGGGCGTACGTCTGCCCGGTCCGGTCCTGGAGGACGCCGGGCCGCGCTGTCTCCTTCTGCCCCATCAGGTAGAAGCTGATCGGGAGAGCGACCGCCGCGTCACTGGGGCGGCAGTGCACGAAGGACCGGTACTGAGCCCTCGTCAGGATCAGCCCTCCGGCCGAGACGCACAGCAGCGGCAGCAGGGCCTCGTCGTAGGCGGCGAGGACCGCGTTGGCGGTCTCGTCGTTGGTCGGGCCGAGCACGGCGAGTACGTCGGCGTCCTGGATCAGCGTCTTGGCCGCGGCGGGTGCCCGCGCCGCGCTGCCGCCGTCGTCGACCGCCTTCAGGGTGAGCTCGAACGGCTTGTCCTTACGGGAGTTGAACTGCTCGACCGCCAGTCGCGCGCCCTGCTCCTGCGCCCGGCCCGCCGTCCGCTGCGCGCCGCTGAGATCCGCCTGGACCCCGATGGCCCAGCGCCGGGCCGCCGGTGTGCCCGGGGTGTCCTCGTCGCGCAGTGCGGCCCAGGCCGCGGCCCCGCCCACCGCCATGAGCACCGCCGCACCCGAGGCCAGGAGCAGTCGGCGCCGGCCGGGCGACGGCGGCTCCGCGTCCTGTCCTGCTTCGGCTGCCGCGCCGGCGGCCGGCAGCGTCGGCTCGATGTCGGGAAGCGCCAGCATCTCGGACGAGCGGTCCGCGATTCCCCGTACGACGTCGTCAGGCAGCCAGTCGGTCTGGCCACTGTCGGGGACGGCGTCCTCGACCAGCAGCACCGTGCAGATCTGCTCGGCCGTCGGACGGTCCGCGGGGTCCTTCGCCAGGCACATGTGCAGCAGCGTCAGCAGTTCGCCGCTCGCCGCGTCGTCGCCGGAACCGGTGCCGGGCTCGTCGCCCGACTCGATGCCTGCCAGGTCGGGCTCGTCGTGGACCGTGCGGTAGAGGAGGGCGTCCACCGCGCCGGTGCCGAACGGCGGA
This sequence comes from Streptomyces sp. NBC_01451, assembly GCF_036227485.1. NCBI lineage: Bacteria > Bacillati > Actinomycetota > Actinomycetes > Kitasatosporales > Streptomycetaceae > Streptomyces > Streptomyces sp. NBC_01451. Next base: position 6,112,216 of record NZ_CP109479.1, on the reverse strand, counting down.
CGGCCGGTCACCGCGTACGCCAGCAGACAGCCCAGCGAGAAGATGTCGCTTGCCGGGCCCACCTGGGCACCGCGTGCCTCGGCCTGCTCCGGGGAGAGGAAGCCTGGCGTGCCGACGACCAGGTCGGCGGAGGTGATCGCGGTCTCGTCGACCACGCGGGCGATCCCGAAGTCGATGAGACGCGGACCGTCCACGGCGAGCAGGACGTTGGCGGGCTTGACGTCACGGTGGACCAGCCCGGCGGCGTGCACCTCGCGCAGCGCGGCGGCGAGCATCCTGCCCAGGACTCGCACGCTCCGGGCTGGCAGCGGACCGTGGCGGGCGACGGCCTCGCCGAGCGAGGGGCCGGGCACGAAGGCGGTGGCCAGCCAGGGTGCCGCCGCGTCCGGGTCGGCGCCGGTGACGGGCACCGCCCAGGGGCTCGTCACCCGGCGGGCCGCCTCGACCTCGCGGCGGAACCGGGCACGGAAGTCCGGCTCGTCCGCGTACTCGGCCTGGATGACCTTGACGGCGGTCAACGTCCCGGCCTCGGTACGGCCGAGGTAGACCACGCCCATGCCACCGGCGCCGAGGCGGGCCAGCAGTCGGTGTCCGCCGACGGAGGAGGGGTCGGTGGGGAGCAGGCGCTCGCTCATTCCGCAGCCTCCAGTTCGGTCTCGACGTCGCCCAGCATCTGGGACAGTCCTGGCACCAGGGCGGCAGTGACCTCTGCGTCGGTCCGGCCGGTGGCGCCCCTGCCGACGGCAGCCACGGTGACCTGGCCCAGCCGGCTCTGTATCCAGTAGTAGTAGTGAGGGCCGCCGAGTTCGTCGCTGTAGAACTGGCCGCCCTCCGAGAGCGCGTCCTCGGCGGTCAAGTTGCCCATCAGCCCGTACGACGTGCCCTGGGAGAGCAGCCCGGTGATCCGCTCGCCCTCTCGGAGCTGCTGGTCGGGGCAGCGCATCGCCTCTTCGAGCATCCCGGCCATCTCCCATTCGGCGTCCGTCACGGTCCGGTGCACGGTGACGACGGCGGTGATGCGGATCGGGCCCTTGCCGTCCTCCGCGGGCAGTTCGCTGTAGCGGGTGAGTGAGGCGAGCACCGTCGCGGGTAGTGACTCGCGCCGCCAGACACAGTTCGCGTCGAGCACGGGCCAGTAGCCGGGGTCACTCTCGTACGGGTCGCGTCTGACGAAGCCGGGCCCCCAGCTCACGGGCTCCGCCGCGACGGCGCGGGCCAGGCGTACGGCCTGCGCGCGGGTCTTCGGCAGGCGGGCGGGGTCGGGGTCGAAGGCCAGAGCTGTGGGGCTGGGGGTCGGGGTCGCGCTTGAGTCCGAGTCCGGGTCGGGGCTCGAAGCGGGGCTGGAGCGTGTGCCACCACTCGTTGTCGAGCCCTTGGACCCGGCGGTACCGTCCCCTCCCGAACCGGAACAGCCGGTCAGTAACAGCCCGACGCCCACCAAGACGCCACAACACCGCCCCAGCGGTCTCTGAAACACCGTCAACTCCCGCCATCCGCACCCGCGTTCCCCCCGCTGGGAGCGTAGCGACTATGCCGGCGGGACACTACGAACATGTCGGAGTCCGTCGCTCCGTCCCGGACAGGACCGGTCACCCCGCCCGGCCGGTTACCCAGGATCACGGGTTAGCCTCGCCCGTAGCGCACGTACACGCACCCGTACACGACTGCTGTACGACCCGATCCAGCGGAGGCAGGCCGACATGGCGAAGACGACCAAGGTTCCTACGGCGCTCGTGGCTGCCACCGGCCTCGTCGGTGGGTACGCCGTCGCCCGCTGGAGCAGGAACCGGCAGCTCGGCGGGACCGTACTGGCCGTCGCGGGGACCGTCGCCGCGCAGCGCTGGCAGGAGCAGGCGGGTGTGACGGCCGCCGGGGCGCTGACCGTCGCGTACGTCGCCGCCTTCGCCGGATCGCACCCGCTGGCCAAGAAGGTGGGCGCCTGGCCCGCCGTGTTCGGGGTCGCCGGAGCCGTCGCCCTCGCCTCCTGGGCCGTCGCCGACCGGCACTGAGCGCTCTACCGGGGTGCTGTGAGGTGCTGTGAGGTGCTGGGCGTTTCGCCGCGACGCCGTCGTGGCTGGTCGCGCCCACACGGCGGAGCCGTAAATGTCACAGCCCCGCGCCCCTAGGGGGTCACCGCAGCCCCCGTCGAGAACTCACCGTCGGCACGCCGACACCAAGCCCTCCAGCGACTCCTCCTCCACCCGGAACGCCCGTCCGACCCCCGCCGCGACCAGCACCCCCGCAGCGATCACCAGCGTGAAGAAGGCCCAGGTCAGGGGCCAGGCGTTGGCGAAGCCGTCGGGTGGGCCGGGATGGGTGCGCAGGGAGACGTACATGAGCGCCGCCGGCGGGACGGCGATCAGGAGCAGTGGCCAGCCCCTGCTGTCGCGGTATCCGAAGTAGGCGGCCAGGAGCAGCAGCAGGACACCCAGGGCGACGACCCCGACGCCTGTCACCAGGGTCGTCTCGTCCGTCGCGCCCACGCTCTCGGCCCGGTTGCGCAGGTCCCAGGGGACGCAGACGACGTACGACGCCGAAGCGACGGCGGCGCCGAGTGCGCGTGTCAGCCAGCGCTCGGCCCAGGGACGTGTCCCCAGCGGCCCGAGCAGCTTCCCGGTGGTGCCGTTCCCCGTTGTCTCGGTCATACGTACGAGGGTCACCTGTCCGGGGACGGTCGGACAGAGTACGCGTACTCAGGTGCGGGTACTCAGACGCGGTACCGAGTGCGGTACCGAGGCGCCTTCCCCACCACGAAATCGACGATGTGGACTACACCCCCACCGCCCGCGACACCACATAGATGAGCAGCCCCGCCAGTGAACCGACCACCGTGCCGTTGATGCGGATGAACTGGAGGTCGCGGCCGATGTGCGCCTCGATCTTCTTCGTCGTGTGCTCGGCGTCCCAGCCCGCGACCGTGTCCGTGATCAGGGAGGTGATCTCGCCCTGGTAGGTCGTCACGACGTACACCGCCGCGCCCTCCACCCAGCCGTCCACCTTGTTCTGCAGTCTGGAGTCGACGGCCATCCGGGACCCCAGCGACAGCAGCGACGCCCGTACGCGCAGCCGCAGTTCGCTGCGCTCGTCCTCGGCCGCCGAGACGATCATCGAGCGTACGGCCGTCCAGGCGGACGCGATCAGGTCCTGGACCTCGCCGCGCCCCAACACCTCGGTCTTCAGCCGCTCGACACGCGCGCGCGTGTCCGTGTCGGACTGGAGGTCGGAGGCGAAGTCGGTGAGGAAACGGTCCAGGGCGCCGCGTGCCGGGTGGGAGGGGGCGTCGCGCATCTCGGTGACGAAGCGCAGCAACTCCTTGTAGACGCGCTCGCCGACCTTCTTGTCGACGAACTTGGGCGTCCAGCCGGGCGCGCCGCCCTGCACGGCGCCCATGACCTCCTCCTCGTGCACGACGAGCCAGTCGTGGGCGCGGACGCAGATCAGGTCGACGACGCGTTTGTGGCCGCCGTCCACGACGACCTTCTCCAGCATCTTCCCTATCCCGGGCGCGATCTCCTGGGCGTCGGCCCGCCGGGTGACGGCCTCGCCGACGACCGCCTGGACGTCGGAGTCGCGGAGGACGGTGAGCGCCCCGCGCAGGGCCGCCGACAGCTCCGCCGTGACCCGGTCGGCGTGCTCCGGCTCGGCCAGCCACGTACCGAGACGGCTGCCGATGCCCACCGCCCGCAGCCGCTCCCGTACGACATCCTGGGAGAGGAAGTTCTCGCCGACGAACTCACCCAGGGAGACGCCGAGTTGGTCCTTCTTGGTGGGGATGATCGCGGTGTGCGGGATGGGCAGGCCGAGGGGATGGCGGAAGAGGGCGGTGACCGCGAACCAGTCGGCCAGCGCACCGACCATGCCCGCCTCGGCCGCCGCCGCGACATACCCCGTCCAGGCACCGGCGCCCTGCTCACCGGCCCACTTGGCGAGGACGTACACGACGGCGACGAAGAGCAGCAGCCCGGTCGCCGTGAGCTTCATCCGGCGCACCCCGCGTCGGCGCTCCTCGTCGGCGGGGCTGAAGGAGGTCATGGCACGGCCCGGGACCGTACCGGCGGGGGCGACGGGCGCGGCTCGGGTGCGCCGCCGCCCGTCGCCTCCTTCGGTCGCGTCCTCTGATGCCGTTCTCGTCCGTTCCATTCGCTCCACCATTCAGTGATCCCTCACACATTGTCCCTTCCTGACCGACTCCCGGAACGGAACAAGAGTTCCCCGCGTATACCCGGAGGGAGCCGATCCCATCGATTCGACCGGCTCTCACAGGCCCATCCCGCATCATGGGCTCAGCCCACCGGAGCCCCACGCTCCCCGCCGTACGAGGAGTCACGCATCCCATGACCAGGCGCCACGGTTATGGCCTGCTCGCCGCGATGATCACGCTCGTCGTGGCCGTGTCGGCCGCCATATACGTCGGGGCGGCCCTCGACGACGGCAGCCGGCGCACAAAGGCCGTCAGCCAGTCTCGCGGCGACTCGGGCAACGAGGTCGCCCCCGCGTCCGCCGGCGCCTGGGTCGGCACCTGGGCCGCCTCCCCGGTCGAGGGCGAGCCCGGCACCGAGGTGCGGGGTCTGGCGGGCCGCTCCCTGCGCAACGTCGTACACACGGCGGCCGGCGGTACGAGTGCCCGCGTCACGCTCTCCAACCTCTACGGCAAGCAGCCCCTGACCATCGCCCACGCCTCGATCGCCGTCGCCGCCGCCGAGAACAGCGCCGCCGCCGACGCCGCCACCATGCGCCGGCTCACCTTCGGCGGCGGCGACTCGGTGACCATCGCGCCCGGGCGGCAGACCGTCAGCGACGCCGTGCGGATCGCCGTCCCGCGCGACAGTGACGTCCTGGTGACGACGTACGCCGAGGTCCCCTCCGGCCCGGTCACCTACCATCCGCGCGCCCGGCAGATCTCGTACGCCGCCGTGGGCGACCGCACCGAGGACCCGCACGCCACGGCGTACACCGAGCGGACCGAGGCCTGGCGGTACGTCACCGCCCTGGACGTCCTCAGCGACCAGGCCAACGGCACGGTCGTCGTCCTCGGCGACTCGCTCACCGCCGGCAGCACGTCGAGCGTGGGCGCCAACAGCCGGTGGCCCGACGTCCTCGCCGACCGGCTGCACGCGGCGGCGGAGTCCGGCGCGGACGTGCCCCGCTACAGCGTCGTCAACCAGGGCATAGGCGGCAACCGCGTGCTGCGGCACGGCGGCGTCGGTGTGCCGGCGCCCAACGCGAGCGGACTGTCACGGTTCGGGCGGGACGTCCTGGGCCGTACGAACGTCAAGGCCGTCGTGATCGACCTGGGCGTCAACGACATCCTGCGCGCCCGCGACCCCAGGACCCTGCGGGCGTCCTCGATCGTCTCCGGGCTGCGTGAGCTGGTGGATGACGCGCACCGGCGGGGGCTGCGCGTGGTGGGGGCGACGCTGATGCCGTTCGGCGGGTTCCACGGGTACTCGGCGACCACGGAGGCACTGCGGCAGGCCGTGAACGCGGAGATCCGGAGCGGGCGGGTGTTCGACGCGTACACGGACTTCGACAAGGCGCTGCGGGACCCGTACGACCCCCGGCGGTTCCGCGCGGACTACGACTCCGGGGATCATCTGCATCCGAGCGACAAGGGGTACGCGCGGATGGGTGAGGTGTTCGACCTGGAGGATCTGAAGGGGGCGGCACCGGCGGAGCTCTAGCGGGTGCGCGCGGGGTGCGTTGAGAGTGCGGGTTGCGGGGTTGCGGGGTGCGTTTCAGGGTGCGGGTCCGGTGGGGGCTGGTCGCGCAGTTCCCCGCGCCCCTGACGGCGTGCCCCCGTCACCCGGAGTCCTCCGACACCGAGCCGCCGTGGCTCACCTGTGGTCCGGCCCCGAGCCGTCCAGTTCCCCCCGCCCCTCCCGCCGCTCCAGCTTCTCCTGGCGCCGTTCCTCCTTCAGTCGCTGGCGCTCCGCCTTCGGGAGTTTGCGGGTCACCCCGACACCGCCCCAGAAGGCGAACCCCTGGATGATCACCCGGGGTGCACCGGGGTCGCCCAGTACCCCCTCCTGGCTGTGGTCGAAGCCGCCCATGATGCCGATGCCGCGCACGACGACCTCGACGCCGGGCGGCACCAGCACATTCACGCCGCCCATGATCGCGACACAGTTGAGGACCACCTCACGGTCCGCGAAGTTCGCCTCGCGCAGGTCGAGTTCACCGCCGCCCCAGAACGCGAACGCGGTGAACCGACGCGGCACCGTCCAGCGCCCCCTGCGCTGGAACCCGCCCATGACGGCGACACCCCACTGCGAGGACCCCTCGCCCCCGACGATCCGGTCCGGCCAACTCCCGTCCCCCACCGGCCGCTTGACCATGTTCACCGCGGGCGCGGTCACCCCGGCCCCGGGCAGGTCACGGGTGATCGGCGTCAACTCACCGTACGTACGCGCCTGATAGGTCGCGTCCAGCCGCTCCTCGAACTCGGCCATGTCGAGCCGGCCCTCCGCGAGGGCGTCCCGCAGTACCTCGGCGACTCGTTCACGATCGGCGTCGGAAGCACGCAGCTCCGGAAGGTCGTCCGTCATGCAGGCAGCCTACGAGGTTCCGCCAGATCTCCGCGAGGGAGACTACGAGGCCGCTCTACCCGATTTCTCGGCCTGCTCGGCGTACATCTTCGCGATCACGGCCTCGATGTCCGGCTCCCGCACCGACAGGTCCACCAGCGGATACTCGGCCGCGATCCGCGCGACCAGCGGAGCCGCCGACTCCGACGCCGGGAACGCCAGCCACTGCCGCGGGCCCTCCACCCGTACGACCCGCGCCGACGGCACCTCGACCGGCGGCAGTTCACGCTCCAGGTCCACGACGAGGGTCCGCTCGCTGTCGCCCACCTCGTGCAGACCGGCCAGCGGGCCGTCGTACATGAGCCGGCCGTGGTCGATGACCATGACCCGCGAGCACAGCTGCTCGATGTCCTGGAGGTCGTGCGTGGTGAGCAGGACCGTCGTGCCGCGTTCGGCGTTCAGGTCGCGCAGGAACTCCCGTACCCGGGCCTTCGAGATCACGTCCAGACCGATGGTCGGCTCGTCGAGGTACAGCACCTCGGGGTCGTGCAGCAGCGCCGCCGCGATGTCGCCCCGCATCCGCTGGCCGAGGGACAGTTGACGGACCGGAACGTCCAACAGGTCGCCCAGTTCGAGGAGTTCGACGCAGCGGTCGAGGTTCTCCCGGTAACGGGCGTCGGGGATGCGGTACATGCGGTGCATCAGGCGGTACGAGTCGATCAGCGGGAGGTCCCACCACAGCGTCGTACGCTGCCCGAACACCACCCCGATACGCCGCGCGAGGCGGGTCCGCTCGCGGGACGGGTCGATGCCGGCGACGCGCAGCCGGCCGCCGCTGGGGGTGAGGATGCCCGTCAGCATCTTGATGGTCGTGGACTTCCCGGCGCCGTTCGGGCCGATGTAGCCGACCATCTCCCCGCGCGCCACCCGGAAGGAGATCGAGTCGACCGCCCGCACCTCCCGCCGCTCGCTCTTCATGAACCCGGTCCGCTTGCGCACGTCGAAGACCTTCTCGACGCCGTCCAGTTCGATGAAGGACTCGTTGAACATCTCGTTGAAGGAATCGTCCACTCGCTAACTCCCCGTGCTCCGGTACGAACGAAGTCCCGCCCGCCAGGCCAGACCGGCCAGCGCGCAGCAGCCCAGCGCCACCAGCGGCGGCAGGAACGCCACCCACTCCGGCAGGTCGAGCGGATAGGGGCGGCCCAGCACGTACAGCGCGGGCAGCCAGTTGACGAAGGCCAGCGGGAAGAGGAACGTCACCCCGCGCACCAGATCCTGCGCGAACAGGCCCGGCGGATACTGCAGCAGCGTGGCGCCGCCGTACGTGAACGCGTTCTGCACCTCGGAGGCGTCCCGCGCCACGAACTGGAAGGCCGCGCCCCCGACGAACACCGCGCAGAAGATCGCCCCGCCGCTGACCACCATCACCGGCATCAACAGCACCTTGAGCACCGTCCAGTGGACGTCGTCGAGGGCGGTGAGTGCGTAGCCGAGCACCATCAGGCCCTGGGTGATCCGGCCGAGGCGGCGCAGCGCGAACCGGTCCGCGGCGACCTGCGCGAGCACCGGCGCCGGCCGGACGAGGAGCGTGTCCAGGGTGCCGTCGCGGACCCGGCGCCCGAGCCGGTCCATCGACCCGACGACGAGGTCGGCGATCCCGAACGCGACCGCCGACAGCCCGTACAGGAACGCGATCTCGGGCAGCGAGTAGCCGCCGAGCCGGTCGATCCGGGAGAACATCAGCACGATCGCCAGGAAGTCGAGGCCGGTCGCCACGAAGTTCCCGATCGTGGTCATCGCGAAGGACGCCCGGTAGGCCATCGTGGACCGGATCCACATCGCGGCGATCATCCGATAGGCCCGTACGCCGTCGCGCACGCGCTCCCTGCGGCCGAGCGGCCCGTCGTCCCATTCGGCGCCCGTCCACCGCTCGCCCCGGACACCGGTCTTCACCGCACCGCCCACGCCCACGCCCACGTCACCCACCCTGAACCACCACCCGCCGAGTAGCGACCGCCTGCAACAGACGCCCCGCCCCCAGCAGCGCCACCGCCCACCCGGCCTGGAACGCGAACGTGCCCAGCGGATCCACCCGCCCCAGCAGCACGTCCGCCGGCGCCTGGATCAGCGCCGCCCACGGCAGGGCCCGTACGATCTCGCCGAGCAGCCCCGGGAAGACGTTCAGCGGCAGCACCATGCCCGAGCAGAAGACACCCGCGAGCCATGTCATCTGGGTGATGCCCGCGCCGTCCATCAGCCAGAACGCGGCCAGTGCCACCAGGAACCGGAAGGAATAGCTGACCAGTATCCCGAGCGTGACCGCGACCAGGAACGCCAGCCAGGCCAGCGGTGAGGCCGGGAGCGTCAGGTCGAAGAGCCAGGCGCCGATCGCGAACGGGATCAGCCCACGGCCCAGCAGCTGGAACAGGGCCCGGCCCAGGTCCTGGGCCAGCCACCACAGCTGGAGGTCGGCCGGCCGGTACAGGTCGATCGCGATGTCACCCGTACGGATACGCTCGATCAGCTCTTCCTCGAAGCCCGTGCCCATCACGCACATGGTCGTCAACAGCGCCTGGCCGAGCCACACATAGGTGAGGGCGTCGGACTGGTCGTACCCGCCGAGGTGGGGTCTCTCGTCCCACAGGGCGATGTAGGTGTAGGCCAGGATGACCCCGAAGACGGTGTTGGTGAACACCCCCGCCAGCGTGGCCGCCCGATAGGTGGCATACCGTCGGAAACCCCCCGCAGCGACGGCCGCGTACAACCGTCCAGAACCCACGACACCAGCCTTCCCCAACGCGTCGGGACCGAAGCGCAGGAGCCTAGTCCGCACTCCTGACCTCCCGCCACGTGTTTTCGGGCAGGACGCGTGCCGAGGTCAGGGAACTGATCGCCGGGTGCGACAGTCTTCAAGAGGGGGCGCAGAAAACGTTTGAAGTGGTGAATGAGGTCGTACGGGAACGTACGACGCGAAACAGGAGTCCGTGCACGACATGAGCGACCAGCCAGAGCCGCAGCAGCCGACGCAGGGCTCGGCACCCGGAGAACCCGACGTACGGCCCGACACGGAACCCGAGCGAACCGTCGAGCAGCCCGCCGTGCGAGCCGACACGGAGCCCGACGCGAAACCCGATGCGGAACCCGACGCACAAGCCGAACAAACCGTCGTGCAGCCAGTCGTCCAAGCCGACGCACGAACCGACGTGCGAACCAATGTGCATCCCGAGGTACATCCCGGCGTGCAACCCGGAGTGCAACCCGAGGTGGCGGAGGCCGGGAAGGCCAAGAAGGCCAGGCGTCCCCGGCGCACCGGGTGGCGACGGCTGGTCCCGACCTGGCGGTTCGTGCTCGGCACGTTCGTGCTGGGGATCCTGCTGGTGATCGGCCTGTTCGCGCTCGGCTACTACATGGTGAACATCCCCGCGGCGAACGCGGCGGCCACCAAGCAGAGCAACGTCTACCTCTACGCCGACGGCAGCCAGCTCGCCCGCGACGGCGAGGTCAACCGGGAGAACGTGACGCTGTCGCAGATCTCCAAGGACGCCCAGCACGCCGTCCTGGCCGCCGAGGACCGCGACTTCTACACCGAGTCCGCCATCGACCCGAAGGCCATGCTCCGCGCCGCCTGGAACACGGTGACCGGCAAGGGCAAGCAGTCCGGCTCGACGATCACCCAGCAGTACGTGAAGAACTACTACCTCGCGCAGGAACAGACCGTCACCCGAAAGGTGAAGGAGTTCTTCATCGCGATCAAGCTGGACCGGGTGAAGACGAAGGACGAGATCCTGGAGGGCTACCTCAACACCAGCTACGCCGGCCGCAACTCGTACGGCCTACAGGCCGCCGCCCAGGCCTACTACGGCGTCGACGCCGTCGACCTGACCGCCGGCCAGGGCGCCTACCTCGCCGCGCTGCTGAACGCGCCGAGCGAGTACGACGTGATCGCCCACCCCGAGAACAGGCCGGCCGCACTCGCCCGCTGGAACTACGTCCTCGACGGCATGGTCAAGAAGGGCTGGTTGACCCAGTCCGCGCGGAACGCCATCACCTTCCCCGAGCCGAAGCAGTCGATCGTCTCGACGGGCATGTCCGGCCAGCGCGGCTACCTGGTCAAGGCGGTCAACGACTACCTCTTCGACAACAAGATCCTCACCGAGGACGAACTCCAGGCCGGCGGCTACCGCATCACCACCACCTTGCAGAAGCCCAAGCAGGACGCCTTCGTGAAGGCGGTCAACGACAAGGTGATGAAGAAGCTCGACAAGAAGAACAACAAGGTCGACAACTACGTCCGCGCGGGCGGCGTCGCCATCGACCCGGCCACCGGCAAGGTCCTCGCGATGTACGGCGGCATCGACTACACCAAGCAGTACGTCAACAACGCGACCCGCCGCGACTACCAGGACGGCTCCACCTTCAAGCCGTTCGTGTTCACCTCCGCCGTCCAGAACGGCTCGGTGACCCAGGACGGCCAGACGATCACCCCGAACACGTACTACGACGGCACCAACGAGCGCCCGGTCGAAGGCTGGAGCGGCGGTGAGTACGCCCCCGAGAACGAGGACCAGTACTCGTACGGCGACATCACCGTCCGCACGGCGACGAACAAGTCCGTGAACGCGGTGTACGCGCAGATGGCCGTCGACGTCGGCCCCGCGAAGGTCAAACAGACGGCGATCGACCTCGGCCTGCCGTCCGACACGCCCGACCTCAACCCGTACCCGTCCATCGCGCTCGGCACGTCCACGGCCAGCGTCCTCGACATGACGGAGGCGTACGCCACGCTCGCCAACCACGGCAGGCACGGCACGTACACGATCATCGAGAAGATCACGAAGGACGGCGAGGATGGCGCGGTGACCCTCCCGAAGCAGAAGACCAGGCAGGTCGTGTCGCGGGAGGCCGCCGACACGACCACCGCGGTCCTGCAGAGCGTCGTGGAGGACGGCACGGCGACGGCGGCCCAGGCGGCCGACCGCCCGGTGGCCGGCAAGACCGGCACCGCCGAGGAGGACACCGCGGCCTGGTTCGCGGGCTACACCCCCGACCTCGCGACGGTCGTCGCGGTCATGGGCCAGGACCCGGTCACCGGCAAGCACAAGTCGCTGTACGGCGCGATGGGCCTCGACCGGATCAACGGCGGCGGCGCCCCCGCCGAGATCTGGGCCCAGTTCACGAAGGACGCCCTGAAGGGCAAGAAGGCGAAGGACTTCGACCTCCAGCTCCAGGAGGGCGCCGACGAGGAGCAGCTCCCGCCCGCCGACCCGTCGCCCGACCCCGGCGCGGACGCCGGCCAGGACAACGGCGGCACCACGGACGGCGGCCAGGAGACCCCGGGCGCGACGACCGGCCCGACAGGCACCCCGACGACCGGCGGCACGGCGACGGACGGGACCACCACCACGGGCGGTACGACCACGACCGGCGGCACGACGGACACCGGCGGGACCACCACCACCGGCGGCACGACGGACACCGGCGGCACGACCACGGACGGCGGCACCACCGACACCGGGGGCACGACGGACTCGGGCGGCACCACCGACACCGGCGGCACGACGGACTCGGGCGGCACGACGGGAGGAACGACGCCGGGAACGACAGGCGGCGGACTGACCTCGCTCGGACGGGACTGACGGCCGCGGCTCCCCCGCTCGACCAGGGCGGTCCGGCGACCTCCGGTCAGTGACCGGAGGTCGCCTTGAGCCCGACAACGGCGACCAGCAGCAGGCAGACGAAGAAGATCCGGGCGGCGGTGACGGGCTCCCCCAGCACGACCATGCCGACCACCGCCGCACCGGCCGCCCCGATCCCGACCCAGACGCCGTAGGCGGTACCGATGGGCAGCGACTTCGCGGCGTACGAGAGCAGCAGCATGCTGGCGACGATCCCGGCACCGGTGAGAAGGCTGGCCAGGGGCCGCGTGAACCCGTCGGTGTACTTCATCCCGATCGCCCAGCCGACTTCGAGCAGACCGGCGACGACAAGCAGAACCCAGGCCATGACAGGCACCTCCGAGAGACGTACAGGCGTACGGAACGGGGTGCGTCGTCTTTGCGTCGGGCCCGGTACGGCGCGTCTCGTCGGGTGCTTGCCAAGCTAGCAAAGGGCAGGCGAGGGGACGAGAAAGGGGCTGGTGACAATGGCCACCAGCCCCCAGTGCCCTAGCCCTGTGCCTTGTGGCCTGTGCCGCTGATTTACAGATACAGGCCGGTCGAGTCCTCGGAGCCCTCGAACCGGTCCGCCGCGACGGCATGCAGATCGCGCTCACGCATCAGCACGTAGGCGACCCCGCGCACCTCGACCTCGGCGAGATCCTCCGGGTCGTACAGCACACGGTCGCCGGGCCCCACCGTCCGTACGTTCTGCCCGACCGCGACGACCTCCGCCCAGGCCAGCCGACGACCGACGGCCGCCGTGGCGGGGATCAGGATGCCGCCACCGGAACGCCGCTCGCCCTCGCCGGCGTCCTGCCGGACGAGCACACGGTCGTGCAGCATCCGGATGGGCAGCTTGTCGTGATGGGTGCTCTCTTCATTGCTCTTGGCGCTCACACTCCGAACCTACCTGCCTGTTCAGCCCTTGCGCCGCCGGGTGCCGAGAGCGAGCAGCCCGACCAGCCCCACGACCACCAGGGCGACCGGCACGATCCGCTCGATCCGGGGCGCCCCGTCCTTGTCGACGAACTGCCCCTTGACGTCGCCGACCACGCGGTTGACGCCGACATAGGCCCGCCCGAGGGTGTGATCGACGCCGGCGACGACCTTGGCCTTGGCATCGCCGACGATCGTCTTCGGGTGCACCCGCACCCCGATCTCGTCGAGCGTCTCGGCCAGCGTCTCGCGACGACGCCTGATGTCCGCCTCGATCTGCGCCGGGGTTCTGCTGCTGTCCGAGGTGTCCGCCACCGTACGCCCTCCGAAGTCCGCTGGATGCATTGCTGCGGACAGTCTGTCAGTTCAGCCTCGGACCGCACTGTCAGCACCCCCGGTTAGGCTCGGACCGGAACCTTTCCAGGCCGCACGAGGACGTACGAGGAGACCAGACGGATGAGCGAGCGACTCCAGCCCGGTGACGTGGCCCCGGCCTTCACCCTGCCCGACGCCGACGGCAACGAGGTGTCGCTGGCCGACCACAAGGGCCGCAAGGTCATCGTCTACTTCTACCCGGCCGCCCTGACCCCCGGCTGCACCAAGCAGGCCTGCGACTTCACGGACAACCTCGACGTCCTCGCCGGCGCGGGCTACGACGTGATCGGCATCTCCCCCGACAAGCCGGAGAAGCTCGCGAAGTTCCGCGAGAAGGAGAACCTGAAGGTCACCCTGCTCGGCGACACGGAAAAGACGGTCCTCCAGGCGTACGGCGCCTTCGGCGAGAAGATGAACTACGGCAAGACGTACCTCGGCGTCATCCGCTCCACGATCGTCGTGGACGAGGAGGGCAAGGTGGAACGGGCCCTGTACAACGTCCGCGCGACGGGCCACGTAGCGAAGATCATCAAGGACCTGGGCGTCTGAGTCGGGCCGGTGCGGGACCTGCCGCCGACGGTGAAGCGGCAGCCGACGGCGGGCCGGGACGGTCATGCCGTCCCGGCCCGCCGTGGCACACCGCACCGCGTGGGCGGGGCGTGCCACCGGAGCGGGCTGTGCGCCCGCCACCGCACCACGGTCAGTAGACCGGGTTCCAGCCGTCCGTACCGGCCAGGTACTTCTGGGCGGTGTAGTCGGCGGCCTGCGTGGACGTCAACTTAGGAACGTTCGTCCCGGTGCCCGCTCCGGCACCGGAGTTGTTGTACTCGGCGAACCGGGCCTGCGTCCAGGAGTACGTGGTGTCCATGTCGGTCCACGGGTGGGCGGACGTGATACCCGAGTCCACCACGGTGTCGCGGACCACCGCCTGGGGCGAGACGGTCGCCAGGTTGTGCCAGGGCCGGCCGAGGTACATCGTGTTCGCCGGCACACCGTTGGTATAGATGTGACTCCCGGTGATCAGGATGCCGTACTTCTGGCTCTGGTCGGTGTTCGGTGCCAGCACCGTGCCGCCGACCCAGTTGCGCATCGCGATGTTGTCCCGGTCGAACACCGCGGTGGCGTTACCGAAGATGAAGTCGATCGATCCCTCGATGTAGTCGCCGACGAAGTACTGCCGGTACTGACCGGTGGCCACCGGGGCCTTGGCGAGGATCGTGTCCTGGCGCGAGATGATCCGGTCCTGGACGAAGGTCTGCCGGTCGCCCTCGGCGGCCACCGCGACGGCCTGGGTGGAGTACGCGTCGATCTCCGGGTGCTGCGCCGGGTCGAACGTGTTCTGGATCGTGACGCTCCCGACCGTCACACCGGATGCCTTGAAGGTGGCCACGGCACTGCCCTGCGTGCCGTACGGCTGGCCGGTCGCGGGGTTGATCGTCCCGTGGGCCCGGTCGGCGGTGATGACGACGTCGGCGGCGTTTCCGGTCTCCCCCTTGATGAACAGGTTGACCTTGCTCGCCGGGACGACGATCGTCTCCTGGTAGGTGCCCGCCGCAAGAACGATCGTGCGCTCGACCCCGTCCGAGGGGGCCGCGTCGATCGCGGCCTGAATGGTCGGATAGTCACCGAAGGGATCGGGCTCGACGTACAGCGAATCCACCTCGGCCACGGAGAGTTTCCTGCGAGTGGAACTGCTCGCACCGCTCTCCTCGTAGGCCAGCATGATCACGCGCGCGAGGGCGACCGCGGTCACGTAGGTGACGCCGCCCAGCGAGACGGGGGCCGCGAGGGCGGCGGCACCCGCCAGGAGCGCGGTCACGAGCACACGGCTCGCACTGGCCCAGCTGTTCTGCTGGTCCATGAAAGCCGACGTGACCGTGAACGGCTGACCGTTGCCGAACGCCGTGGCGGTCGCGGCCGCCTGGTTCCGGAACCGGGTGGCTTCGGCGACCGCCACGATCACCTGAAGAGCCGCCGACGCGGCGAGCCTGGTGTATCCGACAGCGGTATTGCCACCGTCCTGAAGAACCAGTACGGCGTTGTTGAGGCTGGCCGGCGTGATCTGCATGCCGTCGCGGGCGGCTCCCTGCTGCGCCAGGGCGGTGTAACTCGCCATCCCCTCCCCGTTCTGGGCGGCCGAGAAGCGCGTGTTCGTGTTGGCGTCGGTGGAATCCGGCAGCGCCGAACTCCCCCCGGGCGCCGCAGCGGGCTCCAGCGGGAAGAACTGACCCAAGGTCACAGCGCCACCCTCCACACCGCCACTCTCGACGCCCTGTCGCCATCCCATGACATAGGCGTCCGACCGGCGGACGAACACCCGGATGAACTCGGATCTGTTCTCGGCGTGCAGGTCGACGGTGACGTAACCGGTGGTCCCGCTCGGGTCCGTGAGGTTGACCATAGGGCCGTTCGAACTGGAGGAATTCTGGGCCTGGACCTGGTAGCCGCCGCTGACAGCCGCCCTGATCTGGTTCAGCATGTTGACGTAACCGGCCTTGGCCTCGTCCGGCTCACTGCTGATCCGCCAGGTGACGTCCGAACCGGTCGCGGCGCTCGCACTCTGGAGCAGGCCCAGCGGGCCCAGCAGAGTCGCGAAGATCGACAGCGCGACCACCGTCACGATCGACCGGACAGTGAACTCGCGGGCACCGCGTCTGCGAGGAGGCGGGGGCTGAGGCACCCCGGCCTCGGAAAGTGCCCTGATATCGGTGAGCGCCATGCGCTGATCTCCAGTTGCTCGGTCTGCTGACGATTGGGGACCCGCGCCCGCCGCACGTGCGGGGTGCGGCTTCGGACAGCGGCGGCG
Source organism: Streptomyces sp. NBC_01451 (assembly GCF_036227485.1). Lineage (NCBI taxonomy): Bacteria > Bacillati > Actinomycetota > Actinomycetes > Kitasatosporales > Streptomycetaceae > Streptomyces > Streptomyces sp. NBC_01451. Next base: position 6,095,915 of record NZ_CP109479.1, on the reverse strand, counting down.
CTGGGGTCCGGAAGGGTGCACACCTGCAAGGCGGACACGACTCGGTACGCGGCCGGGCGGCTTGAGCCCGACCCGGTGTCCAGGTCGCCGTGCCAGAGGTCTACACCAGGAGCATCGCCGCACGGCGGGAACGCGCGCTATACGCATTTCTGCCCAGTACGGTCCCCGAGCACTGGGTATCCGGCGTTCAGGCACTGGGTATCCGGGCCCGAACAGTGAGTACGGGGCCGGGACTCCGCGGATAGCGGGCGGGCCGCGGCCGGCCGGTACCGCTCTACAGCCCCGTCAGGCCCTTCAGGCCCTTCAATTCGGTCAGGTCGCCGGGTACCTGGCTCGCTGACCACCAGGACGCGATCCGGGCACGAGAGCCGAAACCGAGCTTGCCCAGGATGTTCTGAACATGACGGTCGGCGGTGCGCGGCGACATCCCGAGCGCCGAGGAGATCTGCCGATTGCTCAAGCCCTCGGCGACCAGCGCGGCCACCTGCCGCTCCCGGCGGGTCAGCGCGTCCGCAGGGGTGGCAGGCGACGGCCGCTCCGCGGCGGGGATCAAAGCGTAGTCAATGGCCCGGCCGGGACTGTCGTACAGGCCGCCCTCCGCGAGCGCCTGCGCATACCCAGCCAGGCCCAGGGCGTCCACCACCGCTCCCTCGCAACACCTGTGCCATTCCGCCACCTGTGGGCCGAACGCGGAGATGCTGGTACCGACAACCCGACACAGGGCACGCGACACACCCAGCAGCCGGGCCGCCCGGCCGTGGTCACGACCGGAAGCGGTCGCCCAGGCGAGGAGCTCGATCATCCATGCGACCATCGCGTAGTCGTTGAAACCGCGCATGTTCTCCAGCGCCGACCGGACCAGCGCCTTGGCCGCCTCCCGGTCACCGCGGGCCCAGGCATCGTGACCGAGCGCCATCAGCACCTGCGAGCGGCCCCACCGCTCCCCGCTCGCCTCGAACGCGGAGATCACCTGCCTGCCGGTCTCCGCCGCGCGAGGGTCCCCCGCATAAGCCTGCGCAGCAGCCAGCGAGAGCAGCCAGGAGGTCGTCTCCCGCTCATCACCCAGCGCCGTTACCGCGGCCAACGCCTCCTCGTACCACGAGATGCTCTTCTCCGTCTGCCCCCGACAGTGCGCAGCCATACCCCGGAAGCCACTCACATGGGCGCCCAGCGCCAAGTCGCCCAACTGCTCGCCCAGAGCCTCGGCCTCATCCAGCCGCCGGTCGGCCGCCGCCAGATCACCCTGTATCAGCCCCACCCAGGCGGCGACCCACAGCGCCCGGCCCCGCTCCGGGGTGGGCTCGGGCGCCGCCACCAGCGCCCGGTCGATCTGGCGACGCCCCTCCGTGAGGAATCCGCCGACGCACCAGTGAAAAGTCAGCGCCGTGACCAGCACGAGCCTGGCCCGGGGGTCGCCGTCGTGGTCCAGGGCCGCCAGCAGATCGGGGTGGTCCGCGCGCAGCCGGGCCAGTTCCCGCACCTGGTCGGGGCCGTACCAGTCGTCGTAGCCACGCTGGGCGAGGGCGCGGAAGAAGTCACGGTGCCGCAGCAGCACCGTTTCCACCTCGCCGGACTCCATCAGCCGTTCCCGTCCGTACTGCCGGATGGTCTCCAGGAGCCGGTAGCGCGGCAGGCCCTCGGTCTCCGTGGTCAGGACGACGGACTGGACGACCAGCCGATCCAGCAGATCCAGCACCTCGCCCTCGGCGATCCCGTCCCCCGCGCAGACACCCTCGACGGCGTCCAGTGCGAAGCTTCCGGCGAAGACGCACAGCCTGTTCCACAGCAGCCGCTCGGCCGGGGTGCACAGCTCATAGCTCCAGTCGATCGTCCCGCGCAGTGTGCGCTGGTGCGGCAACGCGGTCGGACACTGGCTGGTGAGCAACGCGAACCGGTCCCCCAGCCGGTCCGCCAACTGATCGACGGTGAGGGCACGCAACCGGGACGCGGCGAGCTCGATCGCCAGCGGCAGCCCGTCCAGATCGGCGCACAGCCGGCTGACCCGCTCCCGGTTCACCTCGCTGACCTGGAAGCCGGGCCGGACCGCGATGGCCCGGTCCTGCAACAGGCTCACCGCCTCTTGCGGAGAGAGCGGAGGAACCGTGAGGACATGCTCACCCATGATGTCCAGCGCGTGACGGCTCGTCGCCAGGACATGCAGTTCGGGGGCGGCCGACAGCAGCGCCTTCGTCAACTCGGCGCAGGCGTGGGCCAGGTGCTCGCAGTTGTCCAGCACGATCAGCGCCCGCCGCTGGGCCAGAAAGCCTGCGAGCCGCTCCACGGCAGGCCGGGCACCCCTGTCCGGCACCCCCAGCGCGGTCGCGACCGCCCCCGCCACCGCCGCCGGTTCGCGCACCGGGGCAAGCTCCACCAGCCACACCCCGTCGGAAAAGGCCTTCACCGCCCCGCCGGCCGCTTCCAGAGCCAGCCGCGTCTTGCCCACCCCGCCGGGCCCGGCGAGCGTCAGCAGCCGCACCGTCTGCAACAAGCTGCCGATCCTGGCGATCTCGGGCTGCCGACCGACGAAACTGGTGAACGTCGCAGGCAGGTTCCCCGCCCGTGAGGACGCCACAATGGTCAACTTTCGCCTCCTGACCACCCTCACGCAGGGGCAGCGCACCGAGAACACTTAATAGCATATAAGCGATTCGGTGACGTTAAGCCGAGAGAAGGCCCGTCGCTCTGGACACCCCCAGAGATACCCCCTGCGACACTTCAGCACCCTGCCGCCCACCCCGAAGCAGCCGTTCCGGCCCGTCCGAGCTGTTCCGCCGCCCCTGAGCGGCCGGCCCATCGCAGCGCCACCTCGAAAGCGGCAGGTTGACGCCCCCCGCTCGACATCCAGCGCGGGCCGGATTACGTCTGGGGCGTGACTGTCCGATAAACGGTTCGTCACTCCGTGCGAGACCACGAACGGGTGGTCGGGAGAAACGGAGGGAACACCCAGCATGCAGACAGCACGTGTACCGGCGATGCCACCTACAGACCCATACGGCAAGAAGCGACTCGCGCCGACCATCCCCGAAGACAAGCTTCGCGACCTTGTTCCACGCTCCGCGAGCCATGCCGACGTGATGCGCGGCCTCGGCTTGGACGTCAATGACGTCAACCACAGGCGTGTTCGTCGAGCGGCAGCCCGCCTCGGCCTCGACACAAGCCACTTCAAGCGCCGAGTCTGGAGCCGAGCCGATACCCCTGCGCCCGCACCCACTGCTCCCCGGGTGCTGATCCTTCTACCCGCCCACGCAGGCCGGACCAACAGGACTCAACTCCACCGGGCTTTGAACGAGGTCGGAGTGCCTTACGCGTGCGAGAGCTGCGGCAACACCGGTGAACGGCCGGGCCGCCCCATCACCCTGCAGATCGACCACATCAACGGAGACCGGCGCGACAACCGCCTGGAAAATCTGCGATACCCCTGCCCCAATTGCCATGCACTGACGGAGACCTGGTGCCGCAAAAAGGGGAGGATGCCTCTCGCGGGGTGACGTGTTCGCACCGTAAGCTGGATGCAAACAGTCGAGCGTAATGACCGTTTTGGGCGGCCGTGTCGTAATTTGGTAGCCGAGCTGGGTTTAGGTCCCAGTGGGTTTAATCACCCGTGTGGGTTCGAGTCCCACCGGCCGCACACGCAAAGAGGGGCCACCCACCGGGCGGCCCCTCTGCCGTTATTCAGCCCAGCAACTCCCGCACCACCGGCACCAACCCCCGGAACGCCTGCCCCCGATGGCTGATCGCGTTCTTCTCGTCCGCCGTCAGCTGTGCGCACGTTCGTGTGTCGCCCTCCGGCTGGAGGATCGGGTCGTAGCCGAAGCCGCCCGAGCCCTCCGGTGCGTGCCGCAGTACGCCCCGTAGCCGTCCCTCGACCACCCGTTCCGTGCCGTCCGGAAGCGCCAGGGCCGCCGCGCAGGCGAAGTGGGCGCCGCGGTGTTCGTCCGCGATGTCCGACAACTGGGCCAGGAGCAGGTCCAGGTTGGCCCGGTCGTCGCCGTGCCGGCCCGACCAACGGGCGGAGAAGATGCCCGGGGCGCCGTTCAGTACGTCCACGCACAGGCCCGAGTCGTCGGCCACCGCCGGGAGGCCTGTCGCCTGGGCCAGGGCGTGGGCCTTGAGGAGGGCGTTCTCCGCGAACGTGATGCCCGTTTCTTTCACGTCGGGGATCTCCGGGTAGGCGTCCGCGCCGACCAGGTCCATGGGGAGGGCCGCGTCGGCGAGGATCTGCCTCAGCTCGGTGATCTTTCCGGCGTTGCGGGTGGCGAGGATCAGGCGTGTCATGACGTCCAGTATCCCGGGCCCACCCGCGACCTCTCACGCCGATTACGACGGTTGGGCCGACTACGACGTGCAGACCTTCGTCAGCTCGCCCGCCGCGTCCGTGACGCCGCTGATGTCCGGGGTCGCGTCGCCCTTGTCGATGGCCGTACGGACGTTGTCCACAGCCGTGTTGAGGTTGTCGACCGCCTTGTTGACGTCGGCGTTGTCCGTCTTGTCACCGATGTCGGTGAGGTTCTTGTCGATCGACTCCAGGGCCTCGGACGCCTGGGTCGGGTCGTTCGCCGCGTTCTCCACGGCCTGCTGGAGGTCGGAGACGCTGGTGGCGATCGCGTCGGCGGTCTGGACGCAGTCCAGTGCCTTGTTGACGGCGTCGCATCCGGTGGTGAGCCCGGCGGTCAGCGCGACGGCAGCCACGGTGGCGGCGATCGCGCTCGCACGGCGCCCCTTTCCGAGTCCTCGTGCGGTGCGGATTCGGTGGCTGACGGGCATGGTTCGGGTTCCCTCCGTTGACTGGTCGGGCGTACGGCGCATATCGCCGTACGCCCGTCTTTCCGCGTGTTCAACGTGTTCCGCGTACCACTGGAGACGCGGTGGAGCAGCGGTGCGGTTGCCCGCGACCGCCACCTTATTTGGTGTTCCCTTTACCTTTCCAGGGTGGCGTCCAGCGCCTTGCGCTGGAGGGCCGTCAGGTCCACGCAGCCGGCGACCGCGAGGTCGAGGAGGGAGTTCAGTTCGTCGCGGGTGAAAGGCTCGGCTTCGGCGGTGCCCTGGACCTCGACGAAGCGGCCGTCGCCGGTGCAGACGACGTTCATGTCCGTCTCCGCGCGCACGTCCTCCTCGTAGCAGAGGTCGAGCAGCGGCACTCCGCCGACGATGCCGACCGACACCGCGCTCACCGTGCCCGTGAGGGGCTGGCGGTTGGCCCGGATCAGCTTCTTGCCCTGGGCCCAGGTGATGGCGTCGGCGAGGGCGACGTACGCGCCGGTGATGGCTGCCGTGCGGGTGCCGCCGTCGGCCTGGAGGACGTCGCAGTCGAGGACGATCGTGTTCTCGCCGAGCGCCTTGTAGTCGATGACCGCGCGCAGGGAGCGGCCGATGAGGCGGCTGATCTCGTGGGTGCGCCCGCCGATCTTGCCGCGGACCGACTCGCGGTCGCCGCGGCTGTTGGTGGCGCGCGGGAGCATCGAGTATTCGGCGGTGACCCAGCCCTCGCCGCTGCCCTTGCGCCAGCGCGGGACGCCCTCGGTGACCGAGGCGGTGCAGAAGACCTTCGTGTCGCCGAAGGAGACGAGGACGGAGCCCTCGGCGTGCTTGCTCCACCCGCGTTCGAGGGTGACGGGGCGGAGTTGTTCGGGGGTGCGGCCGTCGATACGTGACATGGCGACGAGCCTAGCCGCAACGGCGGAAGGGGCCCTTCCCGTACCGGGAAAGGGCCCCTGAGGTGAACACCCGTACTGGGGACGGGGGTTCGGGTCCGGGGTCGAATCCGGGATGGATCCGGGATGGATCCGGACCCCGGGTCCGGGGTCTACATCATGTCCTCGATGTCCGCCGCGATCGGGTCGGCGTCCGTTCCGACGACGACCTGGATCGCGGTGCCCATCTTGACGACGCCGTGGGCGCCTGCGGCCTTCAGGGCGGCGTCGTCGACCAGCGAGGGGTCGATGACCTCGCAGCGCAGCCGCGTGATGCAGCCCTCGACCTCTTCGATGTTGTCGAGGCCGCCGAGGCCCGCGACGATCTTCTCTGCCTTGGTGGACATGTCGTACTCCCTGGTCCGAGCCGCTTTGTCGCAGTAACCCACAGCTGACCGATCTTCGCGAGCGGTCTGCGCACCGTCCGCACACTGTTCGCGACTGGTCTACACCAGTCTGCATCTGTTGTGAAATCGTGGGTTCCTTATGCGCCCTTCACCGTGCTACAACATGGTCTACACCACTGACTGGTGTAGACCATGTTCCACCCGTTGGAGGAAGTATGAGCACCGCCACCACCGCGGCGGTCCCCGCGAAGAAGAGGGGATCCGGCCTGTTCCAGGGCCTGCAGAAGGTCGGCCGCAGCCTGCAGCTCCCGATCGCCGTACTTCCGGCGGCGGGACTTCTGCTCCGGCTCGGCCAAGCGGACTCCCAGGAGAGGTTCCACATCCCCGCCGATGTGGCGAAGGTGTTCGCCGGAGCCGGCGGCGCCCTGCTCGACAGCTCCTTCGGCCTGCCCCTGCTGTTCTGCATAGGCGTGGCCATCGGCTTCGCGAAGAAGGCCGACGGCTCGACGGCGCTGGCCGCCGTGGTCGGATTCCTGACCTACTACGCGGTCATCCACCAGTACCCGATCAAGGACGGCCACGAGGGCGCCACCTACACGGGGACCGGGCTCGGCGGCGGCTTCTGGCAGAAGGGCAACGAGGCCGCCCAGACCGCGACCTTCCAGAACCCGGGCGTGCTCGGCGGCATCATCCTCGGCCTCCTGACGGCGGTGCTCTGGCAGCGCTACCACCGCAAGCAGCTCGTCGACTGGCTCGGCTTCTTCAACGGCCGTCGACTTGTGCCGATCATCACGGCCGCCCTCGGTACCACCCTCGGTGTCCTGGTCGTCCTGGGCTGGCAGCCCATCGGCGACGTGATCACCGACTTCGGCGAGTGGATGACCGGTCTGGGTTCCTTCGGTGCCGCTCTCTTCGGTCTCATCAACCGTGCCCTGATCCCGATCGGCATGCACCAGTTCGTCAACTCGGTGGCCTGGTTCCAGATCGGCGACTTCACCAACTCCGCCGGCACCGTCTTCCACGGCGACCTGCCGCGCTTCTTCGGCGGCGACCCGTCCGCCGGAATGTTCATGACCGGCTTCTTCCCGATCATGATGTTCGGCCTGCCGGCCGCCGCCCTCGCGATCGCGCACTCCGCCCGCCCCGAGCGTCGCAAGGCCGTGCTGGGCATGATGATGTCGATGGCGCTGACCTCGTTCGTCACGGGTGTCACCGAGCCCATCGAGTTCACGTTCATGTTCATCGCCCCGGTGCTGTACGCCATCCACGCGGTCCTCACCGCGATCTCGATGGCCGTGACCTGGGCCCTGGGCATGCACATGGGCTTCAGCTTCTCGGCCGGCTTCATCGACGTCTTCATCAACTGGGGCATCTCCACCAAGCCCTGGCTGCTGATCCCCGTCGGCCTCGTCTTCGGCGCGATCTACTACGTCGTCTTCCGCTTCGCGATCACCAGGTGGAACCTCCCCACCCCCGGCCGCGAGCCCGACGAGGAGGTCGAGGACCTCACCAAGGCGTGAGAGCCCGGCCGTCGTGCACGGCATGACGAGGGCCCCGGAACCGAGTCGGTTCGGTTCCGGGGCCCTCGTGCGTCTGCGAACGTCTGCGAACGCTGCGACGCGTCAGATCTCGTACGACGCCCGCGGCGCCGCCAGTTCCACCGGCCCCCTGAACACCTCGCGGGCGTCGAGCAGGTTCACCTGCGGGTCGGTCCACGGGGGGATGTGGGTCAGGACGAGCTTGCGCGCGCCCGCGCGTTTCGCCGTCAGGCCTGCCTCGCGGCCGTTGAGGTGCAGGTCCGGGATGTTCTCCTTGCCGTGCGTGAACGCGGCCTCGCAGAGGAACAGGTCGGTGTTCCGGGCGAGTTGCTCCAGCGTGTCGCTCACGCCGGTGTCCCCCGAGTACGTCAGTGACTTCCCCGCGTGCTCGATGCGGATGCCGTACGCCTCCACCGGGTGGCGGACCCGCTCGGTGTGGACGGTGAACGGGCCGATGTCGAAGGTGCTCGGCTTGACCGTGTGGAAGTCGAAGACCTCGCTCATGGAGGAGGCGGTGGGGGTGTCGGCGTAGGCGGTGGTGAGTCGGTGTTCGGTGCCCTCCGGGCCGTAGACCGGGATCGGGTCGCAGCGCCCGCCGTCGTGGCGGTAGTACCGTGCGACGAAGTACGCGCACATGTCGATGCAGTGGTCGGCGTGCAGATGACTGAGGAAGATCGCATCGAGGTCGTAGAGACCGCAGTGGCGCTGCAACTCGCCAAGGGCACCGTTGCCCATGTCGAGGAGCAGCCGGAAGCCGTCGGCCTCTACGAGGTAGCTCGAACAGGCCGATTCCGCGGACGGGAACGACCCCGAGCAGCCGACGACGGTGAGCTTCATAAAGCAGAAACCTCCGCGGGCGGGGAGCGTCAAAACGAACGTGACGGGGTTCTTGCGGTGCGTCGAGCGTAAGGCGCAAAACCTCCCGTCGCTCCTCCGCCAAGGGCTGTTGTGGGCGAACTCACCTGTGCTGTCACCGGTTCGGCTGGACGTGGAGCGCCGGTAGCGCGGGCGGCACGGGGAGTGCGCCGGTACCGTCTTCCGTATGGACACGTCATGGTGGCTCGCCCTGGCGGCCGTCGTGCTGCTCGCGCTGGTAGCGGCGCTGGTGGACGGCTGGGGACGCGGGCACAGGCCCTCACGCCGCGGGGGCAGGCCGCCGGGACGGCCCGAGGGGCCGAAAGGACAGCGGGGCCGGTCGGCCCGGCCCCGGCCCGCGGAGATCTGGTGGGCGAACGTGCCCTTCGAGGACGGGCCGGGCGCCAAGGACCGGCCATGTCTGGTGCTCTCGGTGCGCGGGCGGCGCGCGACGGTCGCGAAGATCACCAGCAAGTACCACGACGAGCGGCCCGGAGTGATCCCGCTGCCACCGGGTGCCGTGGGCGACGCCCAGGGCCGGCCGAGCTTCCTGGAGACGGACGAGCTGCGTGACCTGCCCGTGGGGGACTTCCGGCGGCGGGTGGGGGTGGTGGACCCGGCCCTTTGGGACCAGGTCCGACACCTCGCCACGTAATGACGTAATGACCCGATGACGTACTGCCGCAATGACGTGTGACCTATGACGTATTGCGGACAGGCTCGTGATCGGCCTGATCGGCCTGTCGGAGCGTTATCACCTTACGGTCGTCCTGCATGCCCCTGCTGCCCTACGCCCAGAGCTGGCCCTGCAGGGTCTCGATGGCTTCCTCCGTCGTGGCCGCCGTGTAGACGCCTGTCGAGAGGTATTTCCAGCCACCGTCGGCGACGACGAAGACGATGTCCGCGCTCTCGCCCGCCTTGACGGCCTTGTTGCCGACGCCGATCGCGGCGTGCAGCGCGGCGCCGGTGGAGACGCCCGCGAAGATGCCCTCCTGCTGGAGGAGCTCCCGGGTGCGGGTGACCGCGTCCGCCGATCCGACGGAGAAGCGGGTGGTGAGGACGGAGGCGTCGTACAGCTCGGGGACGAAGCCCTCGTCGAGGTTGCGCAGGCCGTACACGAGGTCGTCGTAGCGCGGCTCGGCGGCGACGATCTTCACGTCGGATTTGTGTTCGCGGAGGTAGCGGCCGACGCCCATCAGGGTCCCCGTCGTGCCGAGGCCGGCCACGAAGTGGGTGATGGAGGGGAGGTCGGTGAGGATCTCCGGGCCGGTGGAGGCGTAGTGGGCGCCCGCGTTGTCGGGGTTGCCGTACTGGTAGAGCATGACCCAGTCCGGGTGCTCGGCCGCCAGCTCCTTGGCGACGCGTACGGCGGTGTTGGAGCCGCCTGCCGCCGGGCTGGGGATGATCTCGGCGCCCCACATGGCGAGCAGCTCGCGGCGTTCCTGCGAGGTGTTCTCGGGCATCACGCAGACCATGCGGTAGCCCTTGAGCTTGGCGGCCATGGCGAGCGAGATGCCGGTGTTTCCCGAGGTGGGTTCGAGGATCGTGCAGCCGGGGGTGAGCCGGCCGTCCTTCTCGGCCTGCTCGACCATGTGCAGGGCGGGGCGGTCCTTGACCGAGCCGGTGGGGTTGCGGTCCTCCAGCTTCGCCCAGATCCGTACGTCGGCGGACGGCGACAGCCGCGGCAGGCGCACCAGGGGGGTGTTGCCTACCGCGGCCAGCGGCGAGTCGTAGCGCATGGGTGCCAGGGGCCTGTCAGGCCATGCCGCCGGCCACGGCCGGCAGGATCGTCACGGTGTCGCCGTCGGCGAGCTTGGTGTTGATGCCGTCGAGGAAGCGGACGTCCTCGTCGTTGAGGTAGACGTTGACGAAGCGGCGCAGCTTGCCGTCGTCCACGATGCGGGCCTGGACGCCCGTGTGCCGGGTCTCGAGGTCGGCGAAGAGATCGGCGAGGGTCTCCCCGGCACCGGGGACGGCCTTCTCGCCGTCGGTGTAGGTGCGGAGGATGGTCGGGATGCGGACCTCGATGGCCATGGCTCGGGGCTCCTGTCGGGAGTGGTAGGTCGATGGGCGCGCGGCGGCGCGAAAAGCGTGTTTCAGCAGGTCATGCATGTGAGGCGCCGCGGCTCACGGCCGTACGGCGGCAGGAGGCAGCGTCAACAGATGGCGCTGGCCAGCCTGCACAGGTCGACGTGCAGCCGCGCTACGAGCAGCGGGGTGCCCGGCGTCTTCTCGCTCACGTCGTAGGAAACCATGGGCTCATCGTATCGATTCCCGGTCCGGATCCTGGAGGCCTGTCCCGCATTCTGGACATTTTCGGGCCGCCAGGTGAGATCAGTACTTTTCCACGACGCTGACCTCTTCCTCCGTGACCTCGCCCTCGATGATCCGGAACGAGCGGAACTGGAACTCGCCGAGGCCGTCCGTGTCTGCCGTGGACACGAGGACGTAGTGGGCGCCGGGCTCGTTGGCGTAGGAGATGTCGGTGCGGGAGGGGTGGGCCTCGGTCGCCGTGTGGGAGTGGTAGATGACCACCGGCACCTCGTCGCGGTCGTCCATCTCGCGGTACAGCTTCAGCAGGTCCCCGGAGTCGAACTCGTAGAACGTGGGTGACATCGCCGCGTTCAGCATCGGGATGAAGCGCTCGGGGCGGTCCGAGCCCTCGGGGCCCGCGACGACGCCGCACGCCTCGTCCGGGTGGTCCTTGCGCGCGTGCGCGACGATCTGGTCGACGAGTGCCTGGGTGATGGTCAGCATGCTGGCCAGGATAAGCAGAGGCGCCGTCCCGTACCGAGGAGTGGTACGGGACGGCCCACATGCCGGAATCGCGCGACACCTCAGGGCATCAGGGCATCAGGGCATCAGCGTGGACACGAGCGTCTCCTGGAGCCCGCCCAGCCACAGGTACGCCATCACCATCGGCTTGCGCGGGTCCTCGTCCGGGAGCCGGTAGAGAAGGTCGGTGTCCTCCTCGTCGACGACGTCCAGCCGGGAGCCGATCGCCAGGCGCAGGTCGTTGAGCGTGCCCAGCCACTGCTGGGACTCCTCGTGGGCCAGCTTGAGCACCGCGCCGCCGTCGCCGGCCGGGGTGAGCGCGTCCAGCGACCGGATCACCGTGAGGGCGCCCTCCCGCTTGCCGGTCCGCAGGTCGTTCTCGGTGAACCGGCGGAACTCGGCGGAGTACTCCCGCTGCTCCTCGGCCTTGCCGGGTGACGACGGTACGTCGACGGGGTCGCTGTAGGCGTCCGGGAACAGGCGCCTGAGCACCGGGTCGGAGGGGGGTTCGCTCGGGCCCTCGGCGAACAGCTCGGCGAGGGGGTCGTCGGAGGCGTCCTCGGCGGGGCCGGGGCCGATCAGCTCCAGGAGCTGGACGGCCAGCGACCGGATGATGGAGATCTCGACGTCGTCGAGCGCGACGGCCGCGCCGCCGCCGGGGAGCGGTTCGAAGTGTCCTGGCATGGAGTGGTTCGCTACTTCCGGTCCTGCTGGAGGGTGGCCCACAGACCGTAGCCGTGCATCGCCTGCACGTCGCGTTCCATCTCCTCGCGACTGCCGCTGGAGACGACCGCCCGGCCCTTGTGGTGGACGTCCATCATGAGCTTGGTGGCCTTGTCCTTCGGGTAGCCGAAGTACGTCTGGAAGACGTAGGTCACATAGCTCATGAGGTTGACCGGGTCGTTGTGGACGATGGTGACCCACGGGACGTCGGGCTCGGGTACGGCGAAGGCATCCTCCGCCGGCTCGGTGCGTTCGATCTCTACGGGAGCGGGTGACGTCACATGCCCCATGCTGCCACCAGAAGGGGGTCACCGGCCAAATCACCGGGGAAATCGTCAAAGTGACGAGATGGGGGTAGCATCCGTTCTTATGAACACAGCGGACCTTGGGCTGCCGGTGGACGTTCCCTCGACGGCGCTCTTCACGGATCACTACGAACTGACGATGCTCCAGGCGGCCCTGAAGGCGGGCACCGCCGACCGTCGGTCGGTCTTCGAGGCCTTCACCCGGCGGCTGCCGGAGGGCCGGCGCTACGGCGTCGTCGCGGGCACCGGGCGGGTGCTCGACGCGGTGGAGAACTTCCGGTTCGACGCGGCCGTCATCGACTTCCTGCGCGAGCGCCGGATCGTCAACGAGGAGACCCTGGAGTGGCTGGCCTCGTACCGCTTCGGCGGGGACATCTGGGGCTATCCCGAGGGCGAGGTCTACTTCCCGGGCTCGCCGGTGCTCCGGGTCGAGGGCTCCTTCGCGGAGTGCGTGCTGCTGGAGACGGTGATCCTCTCCATCCTCAACCACGACTCCGCCATCGCGGCGGCGGCCTCCCGGATGGCCTCGGCCGCCGGTGACCGCCCGCTGATCGAGATGGGCGCCCGGCGCACCCACGAGCTGGCCGCGGTGGCCGCCTCCCGCGCCGCGTACGTCGGCGGCTTCGCGACCACGTCCGACCTGGCCGCCGGTTTCCGCTACGGCATCCCGACCGTCGGGACGAGCGCCCACGCGTTCACCCTGCTCCACGACAGCGAGCGGGACGCCTTCCAGGCCCAGGTGGACTCGCTGGGCCGGAACACGACACTGCTGGTGGACACGTACGACGTCACCGAGGCGGTACGGGTGGCCGTGGAGGTCGCCGGGCCCGAGCTGGGCGCCGTGCGCATCGACTCGGGGGATCTCCTCCTGGTCGCGCACCGGGTGCGCCAGCAGCTGGACGAGCTGGGGGCCCGGCAGACGCGGATCATCGTGACCTCGGACCTCGACGAGTACGCCATCGCCTCGCTGGCGGCGGCGCCCGTGGACGCGTACGGGGTCGGCACCCAGCTGGTGACGGGTTCCGGCCACCCCACCTGCTCCATGGTCTACAAGCTGGTCGCCCGCGCCGAGTCGGCGGACCCGAAGGCTCCGCTGGTGCCGGTGGCGAAGAAGTCGAGCGGTGGCAAGACGTCGATCGGCGGCCGGAAGTGGGCGGCGCGGCGGCTCGACCGGGACGGGGTCGCGGAGGCCGAGGTGATCGGTACGGGGCCGGTGCCCGTCGAGCTGGCCGACCGGCAGCTGCTGGTCGAGCTGGTAAAGGGCGGTCGGGTGGTCGCCCGCGAGCCACTGGACGTCGTACGGGACCGGCATGCCGCCGCGCGCGCCAACCTGCCGCTGTCGGCGACCCAGCTGTCGCGCGGGGAGGCCGTCATTCCGACGGAGTACCTGCCCGCGCGCGTCTGACACCGCCCGGTACACAGGGGCACCAGGCGTCCGCGTCCGCCGGCCGGCCCGGTTGCCCCGAATGCCCCCTCCCGAAGTGGTGCGGGAGACTCTAGGCTCGGTGCTTCAGTAGTTATGCAGTTCACACAGTCGCATCACACAGTCCCACCGGCCGGGCCCGCACCCCTCCGCACGACCGACCCGCCGTCATCGCCGCAACGACCGTACGGCCGAAACCGTCGAAGGAAGACCGCCCATGCGCCGCGCCTTGATCGTCGTAGACGTGCAGAACGACTTCTGCGAGGGAGGCAGTCTCGCGGTGGCCGGGGGTGCCGACGTGGCCGCCGCGATCACCGAACTGATCGGCCAGGCCCCCGCCGGGTACCGCCACGTCGTGGCGACCCGCGACCACCACATCGCCCCCGGCGGCCACTTCGCCGACAACCCCGACTTCCAGCGTTCCTGGCCCGCGCACTGCGTGGCCGGCACGGAGGGCGTCGGCTTCCACCCGAACTTCGCCCCGGCGGTCGCCTCCGGCGCGGTCGACGCCGTCTTCGACAAGGGCGCGTACTCGGCGGCCTACAGCGGCTTCGAGGGAGCCGACGAGAACGGCGTGACGCTCGCCGACTGGCTGCGGGCCCGCGGGATCGACGAGGTGGACGTGGTCGGCATCGCGACCGACCACTGCGTCAGGGCCACCGCCCTGGACGCGGCCCGCGAGGGCTTCCGCACCCAGGTCCTGCTGGACCTGACCGCCGGCGTCGCCGAGGAGTCGACGGACCGGGCCCTGGAAGAGCTGCGGGCGGCGGGCGTGGAGCTGTCCGGCAAGCCGGTGGTGTAGGGGCCGTACGCCCGGTCAGTCGCCCCGGTCCAGCCACTTGCCGTCCCGCATCAGGTCCCGGTCGGCCATCTCGGGCACGGTTCCCCACGCCTGGATCACCTCCGGGGTGACCTGGAACCAGACGTACGAGGGGCCGCTGCCCCGCGGGTCCCAGCCGTCCTTCGCGGTGAAGGCGTCGCCCACACCGGCCGGCAGTTCCTCGTGGGTCAGTGTGCGCGCGGTGCCGTGGATCAGGACCACGTCCCGGGTGTGGCCGAAGCAGAGGCGCACCCGGCCCGAGGCGCGCAGGTTGCGGCCTGTCGGGTTGGTGTATCGGGTGGCCAGCCACACCGTCGCGCCGTCCCACCAGAAGGTCAGCGGGACGAGGGTGGGCTCGCCGTCGGCGTCCGCCGTGGCGACCCAGGTGTCGATGTCCCGCGCGAGCCGGTCCAGCGCCTCGCGCCTGCGCTGCTCGATGCCGCGGTGTCCGTCGGGGGCTGAATCGGCTGCCGTCATAGGGCGAGGTTAGGGCGTACACCGGCCGGTCACATCCGGCAGCGGTCCTAGGTCGCAGGTCGGAGTACGGGACCAGCCGTGGCCGCCCTCGGCGTCCGCCGCCGTCACACCCGCGCCGCCGTCACACCCGTGCCGTCGGCCTCCGCAGGAGCGACCTGATCGGGTGCCACAGCTCCGGGCGCTCCGGTGTCGACGGGACGCCGTTGTCGGGGGCCGTGCGCCATATCAGGCCGTCGGGGTGGTGCAGGACGGCCGTGATCTCGTCGGGGCTGGGCGGGGCCGCGTTGCCCCGGAGGTAGACCGCCCGCAGGCCGAGGTTGCGCAGGCGGGTCAGTGCCCTGGCGCGGTTCTGGGCCAGCACCAGGACGCGTACGTCGTCCAGGCCGACGCCTGTGGGTCTGCCGGTCGGGGCGGTGGGGCTGGGCAGGTTCAACGCCACCACCACGCTGCCACTGGGCAGCTTGCAGAAACCTCCTGCGGCCATGCGGTCACATCCCCCGTGGGACTAGGTGTCAATAAGAAAGCCACAGGAGGCACCTAAACACGATCGGCCGCGACCCGCCAGGGGGTCACGGCCGATCATGCTCTGACCTGCGAATATGTGGACTACTTCACCGCAGGGCCCACCTGGAGCGAGATCGTGGAGCCGTCCTTGGCCTCCTTGACGATCTTGATCTTGGTGTTGGTGTCAGTGATCTTCACGCCCGCCAGCGGGGTCGCCGCGTCGTAGTACGTGGAGGTGTGGTCGTTGAAGACCGGCACGCCCTTCTGGGAGGCGACCTTCGTGAGCACGTCCGCCTTGTGGAGCCGGAGCGCGTCCGTGCGGTAAAGGCTGAACGGGGAGTCGTAGGACTGGATGCGGCTGCGCATCAGCGTGCCGTCCGCCCACTTCAGCGCGGCCGGGTGCGCGTCCACCGGGAGGACCAGACCGGCACCGGGGTGCGCGGTGACGTTGTTGTCCTTCTGGGAGGTGTCCCACTTCCAGATCAACAGGCCGTTCTGGTACGGGAAGTGCTCGACCCAGGCCGGACGGGTCGTCGAGAAGCCGAAGTTGTACGGGCCGACCTTGAGGGTCTTGTCGTACGACACGTACTGGCGGTTCTCGGCGATGTAGTACTGCGGGTAGTCGTCCGTGATGGCCGCGCCGATGCGCGAGAAGCCCTTCGTGGTCCACGCGGCGTCCGCGCTCTCCGCGTTGTCGGAGAAGACCGTGGCACCGTCGGCGGTGACGGTGATCTCGTCGGCCGCGAAGCCCTTCTGGGAGACGCCGCCGTCGGACGTGTAGCGGAAGCGCAGGTCGAACTTCTTGCCCGCGTAGGCGCCCAGGGGGTACGCCAGCTTCTTGTACGCGTCCACGGTGCCGGTGAGCGCCGGCTTGCCGCTGCCGTCGCGCGGGATGGCGGCGCCGTCGACCGTGCCGTCGAGGGCCGTGTAGGTGGCGCCCCCGTCGGTGGAGACCTCGGTGTAGAGGTAGTCGTAGTCGGCCTCGATGTCGTACCAGCCGTCCAGGGTCAGGGTGGCCGAGGACTTGCCGGTGAGGTCGACCGAACGGGTCAGCGTGTTGGAGAGGTTGTTGTCGCTGCCGCTCCACCACTGGGTCGCGCCCTGCGCCGGGGTGACGACCGGGGTGGAGACCGTCTTCTCGGGCAGCTCGACGACGAGCGCCTGCGCGTTCTTGGTGTTGTACTCGGCGACACCCAGCTTGTGGTTCGACTTCTTCCCGGCCTTCGCCGTGTCGTAGTCGAGCCAGCCCAGCTGGAGCTTGTCCCAGGCGTTCATGTCGCCGGGCAGGTTGCCGATGTTGTCGCCGCCGGTACCGAGCCAGGAACCGGACGACATCAGCGTCCAGAACCCGGTCGAGTTCTCACCGGTGTTGGTGGTGTCGTAGTGGTCCGGCAGACCGAGGTCGTGGCCGAACTCGTGGGCGAAGACGCCCAGTCCGCCGTTCTCCGGCTGGATGGTGTAGTCGCCGACCCAGATGCCGGTGTCGCCGATCTGCGCGCCGCCGAGCAGGTTGCCCGAGGGGCCGGTCGAACCGGCGTCGGTGCCGAACGCGTACCAGCGGTGCGCCCAGATGGCGTCCTCGCCCTGGGCGCCGCCGCCCGCGGACTCGTCCTCACCGGCGTGCACGATCTGGAAGTGGTCGATGTAGCCGTCGGGCTCGTTGAAGTTGCCGTCGGCGTCGAAGTCGTAGCGGTCCCACTGGTCGTACGCGGCCAGTTGCGCCTTGATCTCCGCATCGGTCGCGCCTGCTGCCTCCTGCGCCGCGACCCATGCGGTGACACCGTCCTGGACCGCGTACCAGGCGCCGTCGTTCGCCAGGTTGGAGCCGTAACGGGCCTCGTTGTAGGGGACCTTGACCCAGTCCGAGACGGTGCCCTCGACCGAGTAGCGGCCCGAGGACTGCTTCTCGTAGTACTTCTTCATCGACTCGACGTTCTTGCCGGTGCCGAAGTAGAGCTTCTGGAAGTGCTCGGTGTTGTAGTCCGCCTGCCAGGCCGTGCTGTTGTCCTGGGTGCGGTCCGGCTGGGCTATCTCGTTGTGGAGCGGGCCGACGGTGCCGCCGTAGCGGCTGTCGATCTGGTCGCCGAACTCGACCAGGATCGTGAAGATCTTGTCGGTCTTCTCCCGGCCCAGTTCGACGTACTTGCCCTTGCCCTTGCCGCTCTTCAGCTGCACGACCTGCGAACCGTTGCGGTTCTTGGCCGTGGCCCTGCCGGAGATGACCTGGTTGAGGGCTTCCTCGCGCTGGGCCTCCTGGGTCTTGCTGAGCGGGCCGTCGAGGTCGTGCTCGGCGTGCTGCTGCTCCGCCGGGTCGTGCCGGTTCGTGGCCGGTGCGGCCGAAGCGCCCGCATCGGCCTCGGCGATGGCGTAGGTGGAGAAGGTGGCGGCGGCTGTGGCGAGTGCCACGCCGACGGCCGCCGTTCTGAACGTCCAGGGTCTGCTGGTCACTTGAGGGTCCCTCCCCCGCGTCCGTCCGCGCGGATGGGGGGTTCCTGGTTCGGAAGCTCTCCGCGGGCGGTATACGCGTGTAGTCAAGTGACGCAATTTGACTAGAGGTTTAGAAGAAAAGACAGACCTTGACTTGAACAGGTCAAGTGCATTATGCGGGGTTGGCAAGCGCCGTACCTCCGCCACAGCTTCGCTTTACGGACATCGGGAGCACGTCCGACGTGTCGCCCAACCGGCGCGCGGGCGCGTCCACTTGGTGGACGCCATGACTCCGTGCGCCCCCTGTGCTCCGGAGCCGTGTGTTAGGTCACGCTTACTGCGCGTTCCAGTCGGGCATGGACGCGATTAGAGTCGGTTGGCGGAACTCCGGGTGCCCGGTGGAAAGCCGGGCCGACCCGCACCTCACCCCCGTTCACCCCCCGATTCCAACGAGGACTCGATTGCCATGCCTCGTCAGACCGCGCCTCGTCCGACCGTCGCACAGCTCACCTACGGGTCGTGCACCGTGATTCTCTCGACGCTCGCCATGCTGCTGCTGTCTCAGACGGATTCGGGTCCGGGGGTCGCACTGATCGCCCTCGTGGGACTCGTGCTGGGACTGCTCGTCGCCATGACCGTGCCCCGGCCCAAGCCGGCCCGGGCGATCTCACAGATCGTCGCCTCGTCGGCCGCCCCGGCGCCGCGCGAGCTGGCAGAACTCACCGAACTTCCCAAGGAACGCGTCCCCGCCCGGGACTGAACCACCCTTGCGGCAACGGCGGTTGGGCGGGCCTGCTCATGCAGGCCCGCCCAACCGCCGTTGCCGTCTGCGGAGTTGATCAACCGGTGCTGACCACCACCGTCTTGGCCGCCTTGTCGTGCAGGCCCTGCCGGTACGGCTTGTCGAAGAAGCTCCAGCCACCCGAGATCGCCGTCCAGATGCAGGCGCAGCAGAACGCGAACGGGATCCACAGCACGAGCGACCGGACGAGCGCGCTCTGCACGGAGGGCGTGGCGCCGTTGTCGAGGTTGGCCACCCGGAGCCGCAGCCACTTCTTGCCGAGGGTCTGTCCGGTGCGGGAGATCAGGATCGTGTCGTAGGCGATGTAGAGCACGGCGGCGATGAGCGACTGGCCGATCGAGCGGCCGTACTCGATCCTGTCGCTGTCGACGTCGTACTCGTTGACGTTGAAGCCCCAGGTGAGCAGCCAGACGACAATACCGACGAGGATCATGTCGATGAGCCGCGCGAGCACGCGCCGGCCGCCGTCGGCGAGCGGGGGCATGCCCGAGAGGGGGTCGCCGGCCCCGCCGTACGGATCACCGCCGGCGTAGGGCGGGCCGCCGCCTCCGTAGGGGCTGCCGCCACCGCCGTACGGCGAGCCGCCGCCGGCGGGGCCTGAGCTGCCGTACGGATCGCCTGCGCCGTACGACGGAGGCGGTGGCTGCTTCCTGAACGGGTCGTCGTCCGGTGGCTGCTGACCGGAGCCGGGGGGCGGTTCGCTGCTCATGGCCCGAGTGGACCGCGAACCGCCCGGCTCCGCATCCGGCGAGGGGCCGTCCGGGGGACCGAATCAGGTGACGCGTACGCCGTATCCGGCCGCCCCTCGTCGAACGTACGGCCGCTGCCTGTCCGTGCGAGCTCAGCCCGCCACGAAGGTGTGCGCCGCCTTGTCGTGCCAGCACTGGCGCCACGGACGGTCGAACAGGCACCACAGGACACCCACGACGCCGATGCCGAGCAGTCCGGGGACCGCGTAGACGAGCCAGCGGCGCAGGGCCGCGCCGAACGACGGGGGCTCGTGGCCCTCGATGTCCCGGACCTGAAGACCGGCCAGCTTCTTGCCGAGGGTGCGGCCCCACTTGGCCGTGGGCCACGCCTCGCACAGGATCCCGGCCAGCAGCAGCACGGCCAGCACGATGCCCAGGTACAGCCCGGTCGTGCCGTCCAGCAGCCATACGGTCACGGTCTCGCCGGAGAGCTTGGCCGCGTCGATCTTCTCCGTGACGTGGTCGACGGCCATGGTGCCCAGCGGTACGGCCGCCGCGGCGGTGAGGGCGCCGACGACCAGGGTGTCCACGAGCCGCGCGAACAGCCGCTTGCCGAGGCCCGCCGGACGGGCCGACGCCTGTCTGCGGGCGGCGGCCTGGAACACGTCCTCGACCGGCGGCTTCCAGGGCGCGAGGCGCTGCTCTCCGCCCTCCTCCGGCCCGGCCAGGCGGTGCACCTGCTGGGCCCAGGAGGGCTGGCCGCCGCCGACGCCGGGAGCCATCGCCGCACCGGCGCCGGGGGTGTTCTGCTGGGGGACGGCCGGGGGTGCGGGCAGCAGGGCGGGGTTCGCGCCCTGGGCCGCCGCCGCGCGGGCCGCCGCGGCCTTTCCGGCGCCGAAGCCACGGCCGCTTCCGGGTGCGGGTGCGGGCGCGGGTGCCGTGACAGGGCCCTGCGCGCCCTCCGGCGAGCCCGTGCTCCCCGGCTGCGCGCCGCCCGCCCCGCCTTCGCTCCCCGTGCGCGGGGAGAGCGCACGGAAGTTCACGGCGCCCGCGGAGGGCACGGGGCCACGGGTGCCGGGGACGCCTCCCTCGGCGCCGGTCGCGGCCGGTCCCGGAGTGGGCCGGCGGAACACGAACGTGCCCGACTCGGGGATGTCACCTGCGTCCGGCTCCATCGGCGGGATCGTCGTCGAACCGTCCGTACGGGCCGACCGCCCGTCCGGCTGGACCGCGGGCTCGCGCGCCGCCCCGGGGCCGGCCGTCCTCGGGTCGGCGGCCGGTGGTGCCGGGAAACCCCAGGAGACCTGGCGGTCCCGGTCGCCGCCGAACCCGGACTGATGGGAGCGGTCGGCGCCCCAGGCTGACGCCGGTTCGGGCCGGCTGCCGTGCTGGGCCTCGGCCGGGGTCGCCCGGCGCGGCTCGGCGCCCTGCGACTGCGGGTCCTCGTCGAAGAAGTGCGGCCCGGTCTCCTCGACCCGCGCCGCGGCGGGCGCACCGTCGGACTGCGCCGGGCGGCTGGTTCCCGGCACCCAGGCGGTGCCGTTCCAGAACCGGACATATCCAGGAATGGACGGGTCCGGGTAAAACCCTTCGCGGGGCCTGTCGTCACCGGGTGCCGGGGTTGGGGCGCTCATGTCCGTCGTCCCGTATCTGCTCGGGGGTCATTTGGGGTGCCCCACATCTATCAGACCGGCGCACGCGCCGATGCCCGTCCCGCGCTACCTACTCCCTTCGTGACAGCTTCTGCCATCCGTCGCGACGGCTCCGACACCGTTCGCAAAAAACTTCTCCGAAAAACCTCTCGGAACCCGCGTAATGCTGACGCCTCCCCGCGCTCTCTCCTCGTACGGGCCCGCGGTGGGCCCGTGCGAAGCGCCCGTCGCGCTCGCCGAGAGAGAGGAAGTACCCGCCATGAGTCACGCCATGAACACGGTGGTGGAACGGGAACTGGAGCTGAAACTCATCCTGTCGCCGGAGCGGAGCATTCCCGTCCCCGCCCGCCTCACCTACCGCACCAACGATCCGTTCGCCGTCCACATCGCCTTCCACATCGGCTCCGAGAACCCCGTGAACTGGACGTTCGCCCGCGAACTCCTCGTCGAGGGGGTGTTCCGGCCGTGCGGGCACGGTGACGTCCGGGTGTGGCCGACGAAGGTCGACGGGCGCAGCGTCATCCTGATGGCGCTGAGCTCACCCGACGGAGACGCACTGCTGGAGGCGCCCACCGCCCAGGTGTCGGCGTGGCTGGAGCGCACCCTGCGGGCGGTCCCTCCGGGCTCTGAGGCCGAGCAGCTCGGCATCGACGACGGCCTCGCCGAGCTGCTCGCACCCACCGTGGCCGATGACCTGTGGCTGCGGGACCCGTGGCCGTCGGACGAGTCCCAGGACGGGGAGGGATAGGCATGACACGCGCTCCCCGTCCGGCCCGTACCGCCCGTCGTTCAGAACAACTTGCCCGGGTTCAGGAGGCCCAGCGGGTCGAAGGCGGCCTTGACCGCCCGCTGCATCTCCAGGCCCACCGGGCCCAGCTCGCGTGCCAGCCACTCCTTCTTCAGGATGCCGACGCCGTGCTCCCCGGTGATGGTGCCGCCGAGTTC
The DNA here is from genome assembly GCF_036227485.1 of Streptomyces sp. NBC_01451. Lineage (NCBI taxonomy): Bacteria > Bacillati > Actinomycetota > Actinomycetes > Kitasatosporales > Streptomycetaceae > Streptomyces > Streptomyces sp. NBC_01451. The sequence goes on along the minus strand of NZ_CP109479.1, from coordinate 6,073,943 downwards.
CAGGCCGAGGGCCATGATCTCGTCGAAGGACTCGCGGGCCCGCCGGGACTCGTCGGTGTCCCGGGCGTCGAAGCAGACCGTGGGGTGGGTGTTGCCGTCGCCCGCGTGGGCGCACACCCCGATGGTCAGCCGGTACTTCCCGGCGATGCGCTCGACGCCCTCCAGCAGCTCGGCGAGCCGCGACCGGGGTACGCACACGTCGTCGATCATCGTCGTGCCCTTGACCGCTTCGAGCGCGACGAGGCACAACCGCCTTGCCTGGAGGAGGAGTTCGGACTCGGCGGCATCGTCGGCGGGAACCACCTGCGTGGCCCCGGCCGCCTCGCAGAGCGCGCCGACGACGGCCAGGTCGGCGGCGGGGTCATGGGTGTCGAAGGCGCAGAGGAGGAGTGCCTCGGTGGTCTCCGGGAGGCCCATGTTCGCCAGGTCGTTGACGGCCTTGACGGTCGTACGGTCCATCAGTTCGAGGAGGGACGGCACGTGACCGCCCTCCATGATCCGGCACACGGCGTCGCAGGCGGCGGCGGCCGAAGCGAACTCGGCAGCCAGCACGAGCTGCTGGGGCGGCTGCGGCTTCAGCGCGAGCACCGCCCGTACGACGATGCCGAGGGAGCCCTCGGAGCCGACGAACAGCCGGGTGAGGTCGTATCCGGCGACGCCCTTCGCGGTCCGCCGCCCGGTGGACATGAGCCGCCCGTCGGCCAGCACGACGTCCAGGCCCAGTACGTACTCGGCCGTGACGCCGTACTTCACGCAGCACAGGCCGCCGGACGCGGTGCCGATGTTGCCGCCGATCGTGCACATCTCCCAGCTGGAGGGGTCCGGCGGGTAGTACAGGCCGTGTTCGTTGACCGCTCGGGAGAGCGTGGCGTTGATGACGCCGGGCTCCACGACGGCGATGCGGTCGACCGGGTTGATCTCCAGGATCCGGTCCATCTTCACCAGCGACAGCACGATGCAGCCCTCGGACGCGTTGGCCGCGCCCGACAGCCCGGTCCGGGCGCCCTGCGGGACCACCGGGACGCGCAGCTCGGTGGCGACACGCATGACGTGCTGGACCTGTTCGACCGTGCGTGGCAGTACGACCACGGCCGGGGCCCCGGCCTCGCAGAAGCTCGCCATGTCGTTGGCGTAGGCGGCCGTGACGTCCGGATCGGTGAGCACGGCCTCGGCCGGCAGCTCCGCGAGCAGCCGGTCCGTGAGGTTGCCCTGAGCTTCGTCGGGTGCGGCTTGGATACGGCTCATGATCACAGCGTCGCATCCGGGGCCATCGGTGTGAACCCCGGCCGCGAGGCGCTTTCGGTACGGGAATCCGGTCGTCGTACTGACGCACAGTGAGCGCCATGGAGATGGAGAGAGTCCGCGTTCGTGCCCTCCCCCGCCCGTTGATCGCCGCACTCGCGGGGTGTGCGGTACTCGGCGGCGCGCTGATGCTGCTGCCCCCGGACCGGACCGGACCGGCGCCCGCACCGGCGCCGGGTCCGGCGGCCCGGGCGGAGCTGGCGGTGACCGGTGGGGTGCCGGCCGCGCTGCCCGACCTGACGGCACTCATCGGCGACCGTGAGGCGTACGTACGCACCCATGCGCGTGACGGGCAGGCCTGGGCGCAGCTCGGCTCGGCCTATGTGGAGCGCGGGCGGCGGACGGCGGACGCCGCCGACTTCCCGAGGGCCGAGCGGGCACTGCGTACGTCGCTGAAGGTGCGCCCGGCGGCCGGGGCCCGGAACACCGAGGGGCTGGTGGGCATGGCCGCGCTGGCGAACGCGCGGCGCGACTTCCCGGCCGCCCGGACGTGGGGCGAGGCGGCGCTGCGCCAGGCGCCGAAGCGCTGGACGTCGTATCCGCCGCTGCTCGACGCGTACACGGGTCTCGGCGACTACAAGGCGGTCCGGCGGACGCTGGAGCGGCTACAGGCGCTGCGCGCCGGGACGGCGGTGCCGGCGGTGCTGGCGCGGGCGGCGGGCGTGTACCGGGACCGGGGGTGGCGCGAGGACGCGCAGGCGGCGCTCGCGGACGCGGCTGCGCGGGCCGCGACCCCGGCCGAGGAGGCCGAATGGCAGTACCGGGCGGGCGAGTTGGCCTGGGAGCGCGGCGAACCGGCCGAGGCGCTGCGGCACTTCGGGGCTGCCCTGCGCCTCGACCCCGGGCTGTCGTCCGCGCGGGCGGGCCAGGGACGGGCGTTGGCCGCGCTGGGCCGTACACGGGAGGCACCGGACGCCTACCGGGCGGCTCTCGCCAAGCAGCCGTCGCCTCAATACGCCCTGGAGCTGGGCGAGTTGTACGACTCCCTGGGCCGGCCGGCGGACGCGCGGGCCCAGTACGCGGCGCTGCGGGCGCTGGTGGCGAAGGAGCAAGCCGGTGGCGTGGACGGCGAGTTGCTGCTCGGTCGGTTCGAGGCGGACCACGGGGACGCGGGCTCGGCCGTACGGCGGCTGCGCGCGGAGTGGGCCCGGCAGCCGGGGCTCGATGTCGCGGACGCGCTGGGCTGGGCGATGCACCGGGCGGGCAGGAGCGAGGAGGCGCTCGCCTGGGCGAAGCGGACGACCGACAAGGAGCACGGCGCCGAGGTGCGCAGCGCCCTGTACGTGTACCACCGGGGCATGATCGAGCGGGAGTTGGGCCTGACGGGTCCCGCGCGCCGGCATCTGGAGGAGGCGCTGCGGATCAGCCCGTACTTCTCGCCGGTGGGCGTGCCGGCGGCGAAGGAGGCGCTGCGGGAACTGGGGGCGCTGTGACCCAACGCCCCCTGCCCGTAGGCCTATTGGCTGCTCACAGGTTGCCGCGCTTGTCCTGCTCCCGTTCGATCGCCTCGAAGAGGGCCTTGAAGTTGCCCTTGCCGAAGCCCATCGAGCCGTGCCGTTCGATGATCTCGAAGAAGACGGTCGGCCGGTCCTGGACCGGCTTGGTGAAGATCTGGAGCAGGTAGCCGTCCTCGTCGCGGTCGACGAGGATCTTCAGCTCGCGGAGGGTCTCGACGGGGACGCGGGTTTCGCCGGCCCACTCCCCCAGGGTGTCGTAGTACGAGTCGGGTGTGTCGAGGAACTGGACGCCGGCCGCCCGCATGGTCCGTACGGTCTCGACGATGTCGCCCGAGTTGAGGGCGATGTGCTGGACGCCCGCGCCGCCGTAGAACTCCAGATACTCGTCGATCTGGGACTTCTTCTTGGCGATGGCCGGCTCGTTGATCGGGAACTTGACCTTCAGGGTCCCGTCGGCGACGACCTTCGACATCAGCGCGCTGTACTCGGTGGCGATGTCGTCGCCCACGAACTCCTTCATGTTCGTGAAGCCCATGACCCTGTTGTAGAAGCCGACCCATTCGTCCATGTGGCCGAGCTCGACGTTGCCCACGCAGTGGTCGATCGCCTGGAAGGTGCGCCGGGCGGGCGGTTCGACGATCGGCGAGGCGGCGGCGAACCCCGGGAGGTAGGGGCCGTCGTACCCCGTGCGCTCGACGAGGGTGTGGCGGGTCTGGCCGTACGTGGCAATCACGGCGAGGACGACGGAGCCGTGCTCGTCCTTCAGTTCGTACGGCTCGGCCAGCGAGCGGGCGCCGTGCTCGACGGCGTAGGTGTACGCGGCGCGGGCGTCCGGGACCTCGATCGCGAGGTCGACGACGCCGTCGCCGTGCTCGGCCACATGCGCGGCGAGGAAGTGGCCCCAGGTGGTGGCGGCCTTGACGACGGAGGTGAACACGAACCGGGCGGAGCCGTTCTCCAGGACGTACGACGCCGTCTCGCGGCTGCCCGTCTCCGGTCCGGAGTAGGCGACGAGCCGCATGCCGAAGGCCGTGGAGTAGTAGTGCGCCGCCTGTTTGGCGTTGCCCACGGCGAAGACGACCGCGTCCATTCCCTTGACCGGGAAGGGATCTGCCTGCCGGGCGGTGTCGGGAGTGTGGTGTGTGGTCTGCGTCATGACCGCAGCCTGGTCCCGCCACAGCAAGATGCGCAACAGTTTGCGCTGAGGCTGGACATTCTGCTCAGCTGTGGGCACGGAAGTACGGGCTTTGTGTACAGGATGACCATCCCGTCTGGGGGGCTGCTGTGACGATCGACGAGCTGGACGGGCGGATCATCGTGCTGCTCGCACGGGAGCCGCGGATCGGCGTACTGGAGATGTCCCGACGGCTCGGGGTGGCGCGCGGGACGGCGCAGGCGCGTCTCGACCGGCTTCAGTCGAGCGGCGTCATCCGGGGGTTCGGACCGCAGGTCGACCCGGCGGCCCTCGGCTACCCGGTCACCGCCTTCGCGACGCTCCAGATCCGCCAGGGCCAGGGGCGGGACGTGCGGGCCCACCTGGCGTCCGTACCGGAGGTGCTGGAGCTGCACACGACCACCGGCAGCGGGGACATGCTGTGCCGGCTGGTGGCCCGCTCGAACGCCGATCTCCAGCGGGTGATCGACCGGGTCGTCGGTTTCGACGGCATCGACCGGGCCGCCACGGCGATCGTCATGGAGAACCCCGTTCCACTGCGGATCATCCCGCTGGTGGAGCAGGCGGCGTCGGAAGACGGCGGCTGAACGGGGACGGACGACGGCTTCGCGGCTTCCCCGACTTCCAAAGAAGTAGTTGCAAAGAAATCCTTGCAAGGATTTCTTTGCAACGCTATCTTTGTACTCATGCCGGAGCAGCCCGAAGAACTCACACCCCACGTACTCGACGCCCGCTCACTGCGCGGTCTCGCCCATCCCCTGCGGATGCAGCTCCTGACCTCCCTGCGCCGCGGCGGGCCCGCCACCGCCTCCCAACTGGCCGCGAAACTGGGCGAGTCGAGCGGCGCGACCAGCTATCACCTGCGCCAGCTCGCCGCGCACGGCTTCGTCGAGGACGCTCCCGGGCACGGCAAGGGGCGGGAGCGCTGGTGGAAGGCGGCCCACGAAGGCGTGCAGTTCGACGACGCCCTGCTCAGCGACCCCGACCCGGCCGTCCGCGGCGCCGCCGACCTGTTCATCCATGAGGTCGCGAACATCCACACCCGAGAGATCTCGACCTGGCTCGGCAATCCGAACGACTGGTCCGACGCGTGGAAGCGCTCCTCGGACCTGAGCGACATGACGCTACGGCTGACACCCGAGACCGCCCTGGAACTGATCCACCGGATGCACGAACTCGTCGACAGCTACCGCTCCCAGGCCCCGGCCGAGGGCACCCCGGACGCCGAGACGGTACGTGTCCACACCCACGTCTTCCCGACCCGCACGAGCTGACCTGAGAGGCTGCCGCCGATGAACCCCGAGCCCTACCTCGCCCCCCACCACCTCCGCGCCGCCGACCTCCGCGCCGAGGCCGACGCCCACCGGCTCGCCCTCGCCGCCAGGCGCCCCGCGACACGGGACCTGCGCACCCGCGTCGGCTGGACCCTCGTCGAGGTCGGCCTGCGGCTGGCCTCCGCACCGCCGAGGCCCCGGATCGCCTAGGACCCGTCCGGCAACGGCCGGGGCCACCCGCTGGACTCCCGTACGACCAACGGCGGATCCACCTCGTGCAGGACTCGTTCCGTCGAGCCGGGGTTCGTGATCTCGTCGACCAGCAGGCCGATGCCCTCGGTGGCCACCGCGTCGAAGTCCTGCGCCACCGTGGTCAGCGCGGGCTGCTGGAAACGGGCGGCCGGGATGTCGTCCATCCCCACGACGCTCACCTCGTCCGGAACCCGGCGGCCCCGCTCGTGCAAAGCCCTGACCAGGCCGATCGCCATGTCGTCGTTGGCCACGAAGACCGCGGTCATCGCCTCGTCGGCCGCCAGCCGCAGGCCCGCCTCATAGCCGCTCGCGCAGGACCAGTCCCCCTCGACGGGCTCGGCCACCGGCAGGCCCGCCTCGGTCAGGGCCGACCGCCAGCCGTCCGCTCGGTCACGGGACGCCCACCACTGCCCGGGGCCCGAGACATGCCGGATCTCGGTGTGCCCCAGGTCGATGAGATGCCGCGTCGCCACATACCCGCTGCGGTCCGACTTCTCCGCCGACCGGATGCGCCGCGCCGCGACCAGACCGGGAAAGCGGCCGATGGTGAGGATCGGGACGTCCAGCCAGACCTTGACGGGGCTTCCCTCGTCGATCGCCTCCGACAGCACGATGCCGTCGACACCCTGTTCGAGGAGGCTGTCGATGGCCTCGGCGGTGCTGTGCTCGTCGTCCTCGGTGGTGTGGGCGACGCTGACCGAGTAGCCGAGTCGGCGCGCCGAGCGCTCTATGGCGACGAGCATGGTCATGGGTCCGTAGAGGCGGGTACCGAGGGAGATCACGCCGAGGCGCCGGCTCCGGCCCGAAGTGAGGCTGCGCGCCGCGCCGTTGGGGCGGTACCCGAGCTGCTGGGCCGCCCGCAGGACCCGCGTCCGGAGCTCTTCACGGACGTACGGCTCGTTGTTCATCACCCGCGAGACCGTCTTCTGGGAGACACCGGCGAGCCGCGCGACATCACTGCTCGTCGCCGGTGGCCGCGAGACGCCGTCACGACCAGAGGTACCCGTACCGGCCACCGAAGTCCCTTCTTCACCAGACTGCGCTGTCAGAAAACCGTTGGGATCAGTGTGCGGGTCGACCCCGGGAATCGTCAACGATCACCGTAATTCGCAGGAAACAGCCGGAAACAACGGTGACACAAGTATTGACGTCGGCTCGATCAGGGCCACAGACTCCGGACCTGACTACGCAGTCATAAACGGACTCGGTGCAGAGCGACCGGAGGGGTAATGCGGAGAAGGCAGAGTAGACGAAAGCTGACGCAGGCGCTGGGGAGTCTCGTCGCGGCAGCCGCACTGCTGGCGGTGCCCATGGCCACCGCGCAGGCCTACGACCCGACCGGCGGGATCCTCTACCAGCTCGGCAACGAGCCGTGCCTGAAGGGCCGGGGCAACTGCGCGGTCTACCCGAAGTCGGCGGAGCTGCCCGGCGGGCGCCTGGTCGCGTCGTTCGAGAAGTCCACCGTCGTGACGAAGTCGGCAAGCGCCGACGGGCAGACCCTCCCGGTCTACAAGAGCGACGACGCCGGAACGAGCTGGCAGCCGCTGTCCGAGGTCAAGGCTCCGGCGTACCTCTCCGCTGACCCCAGGTACGCCCGGTACACGAGCAACTGGACGAACCCGTATCTCTACGTCCTTCCGCAGAAGGTCGGCGCGCTCAAGAAGGGCACCCTGCTGCTGGCCAGTGTGGTGTCGGGGGACGACTACTACTACAAGGAGCACAAGGCGGCCGACCCCAACTGGACACCGAACAACGACGGTGACCGCAAGGACCTGGCGATCGCCCTGTACTCGAGCACCGACGACGGCAGGAGCTGGAAGGTCGTCAACGTCATCGCGACCGCGGGCTGGCAGGGCGGGAGTGCGGGCGCGGTCGGCCAGAACGTCGCGGCGGCGAACACGTACCGGCAGGTGGACCCCCTCTGGGAGCCCTACCTGATGGTCTACGACGGCAAGCTGGTCTGCTACTACTCCGACGAGAACGACTACACCGGCTTCGACCCGGTCACCGGCGTCCCGGCCCTCGACCCGGCCAACGACACGGCCACCGACTCGCACGGCCAGATCCTCGCCCACCGGACCTGGGACGGCAGTGCCGCCAAGTGGAGCGACCCGGTCGTCGACGTCGCCGGGTCCAACCAGGACATGGGCGGCGGCAAGACGGAGATCGGCGGCGGCCGGCCGGGCATGACCAACGTCGTCCCCACGACGGACGGCAGATGGCTGCTCACGTTCGAGTACTGGGGCGGCGGGGCCAACACCCGGTATGTGATCGCCGACAGCCCACTGAAGTTCTTCCGCGGGAGCCGGACCGGCATGTCCGTCGGCACGCTGCCGGTCGTCGCCGGTTCCCGGCCGCTCGCGGGCGGCGGCAGCCCGGTCCTCATCCGGATCCCCGACGGGCGCCTGGTGTACAACGCCTCGAACAGCGGTGACGTCTGGGTCAACGAGAGCGGGCGCAGCGACGGGGTGTGGACGGAGTACCAGACGACCTCGCCCGCCGGATACAGCCGCAACCTGCAGTACGTCGACAGCACCGGACGCGTCGCGATCCTCAACAACCAGGGCACCTCCACGATCGCCTACGCGGAGGTCGACCTCGGCGACTCCGCCGGCACGTACTACCGGCTGCTGAACCGGAAGACCGGACAGGTGATCGGCACCGGCAACAGGACCAACGACGCCAACCTCGGCAACGGGGACACGCCCGACGTGGCCCTTGAGGACGCCGGGGCGGCGGCGAACCCCGACACCCAGTCCTGGCACGTGGTGACCGAGCCGAACGGCGGCACGACCCTGCTGAACAGGTCCGGCGGTCGCTCGGCGGCCATCTGGACCGGCAACGCGACGGTCGGCCAGCGCATCGGCCAGTGGGTCGACAACAGCGCGACGGGCAGCTGGAACCTGATCAAGACGGACGACGGCTTCTACAAGCTCCAGTCGCTCAAGAACACGAACGTGTACCTGACGGGCGCGACGGCCTGGGCGCCTCTGACCTTGCAGAACGCGGCGACGGACGGCTCGCAGGACTGGAAACTGGTGAAGTGAAGCGAAGCGAGATGAGGTGAGGTGAGGTGAGACGGGCGGGGGCGGAGCTCTAACAGCCGGGCACAGTCCCCCGCCCCGTCTCCAACGCCACCAACGCCTCGATCGCCCCCTTGAGCGACGTGACCGGGATCAACCGCAACCCGTCCGGCAGCTCCGACTTCGCATCCGAGCACTCCGCCCGGGGCACCAGAAAGACGGTCGCCCCGTCACGACGCGCGGCCTGCGTCTTCAACGCGACGCCCCCCACCGCACCGACCGTGCCGTCCGCGTCGATCGTCCCCGTACCGGCGATGGTGCGACCGCCGGTCAGGTCACCGCCCTTGCCGTCGCCGTCGAGCTTGTCGACGACACCGAGGGAGAAGAGGAGCCCGGCGCTCGGACCACCGACGTCGGACAGCTTCAGGCTGACCTTGATCCTGCCGGAGTCCTCGTCCAGGTACTTCAGGGCCGCTTCGGCCGCCGCGTCCTGCGACTCCTTCATCTCGGCCGCGTTGTGCCGCTCGATCTCGTCGGTGCTGTTGCCGCTCGGGTAGACCGCGTCGCGCGGCATCACGGCCTGGTCGGTACGGAACCAGCCGTCGAGTACGTCACCGAGGCGCACAGGGGTGTCCGGGCCGGTCGCCTCGATCGTCGTCATCCGCAGTTCGCCGCGCGTCTCGCGGGCCGTCGCACCGGTGATCGTGATGACCGCGTCGCCGTCGTTGTCGCCGAGCACGTTCGCCGTCATACCGGGCTGCGCCACGGCGAACGGCAGCGGCGCGAACGCGGCCGTGGCGAGCAGGGCCACGACGGGCAGGGCACAGACGGCGACGGCCCGGGGGCGCGTGAGGCGAGAGAGCACGAGGTCAATCTAACGTGGGGGCGCTTTCGGGCCGGGGGCGGCTGCCGTGCCCTCCCGTACGCCGGTCAGCGCAGCGCCTCGGACACTTCCCGGGCCGCGTCCATGACCCGCGGACCGACCCGCTCGGGCACCGCATCGGCGAGCATGACAACCCCCACGCTCCCCTCGACCCCCGTCACGCCGATCAGCGGAGCCGCGGCCCCGCTCGCGCCGGCCTCCAGCTCCCCGTGCGTGAGGGTGTATCCGGGGTCGGTGGGGGGCTGCTGCCGGGCGGAGAGGATGGCCTTGCCGGCCGCGCCGCGCTCCAGGGGGTGCCGGAAACCGGCCCGGTACGCCACGTGGTAGTCGGTCCAGGTCGGCTCTACGACGGCGACGGCGAGCGCCTCCGTCCCGTCGACCAGGGTCAGGTGGGCGGTGGCGCCTATGTCCTCGGCCAGCGATCTGAGCGCGGGCAGCGCGGCCTCCCGTACGAGGGGGTGCACCTGCCGGCCGAGCCGCAACACTCCCAGCCCCACCCTCGCCCGGCCGCCCAGATCACGGCGTACGAGCGCGTGCTGTTCCAGGGTGGCCAGCAGGCGGTACACGACCGTCCGGTTCACACCGAGCCGGGTCGACAGTTCGGTGACGGTCAGACCGTGGTCGGTGTCGGCGAGCAGCTTGAGGACGCGCAGTCCCCGGTCGAGCGTCTGGGAGGTCTCCGCGGTCACGACGCCCACTCCTTCACGTGGTGAGGTCGGCAGCTCCCTGGCGGCGGGTGCGTCGCCGGTCCCGTGGGCGACGCGCGTCAGAGGCGGCCGGTCGGCGGCGGCCCAGGGCTCTCCCGGACACTGTCGCTTCACGACTGCGCTCCGCGGCGGCGCTGCCACGGGGCGTGTGCGTTGCGGGGACAGTAGCGAAGCCGGTTCGCTCAGCGGAAGGCTACGTCCAGAATCCGGTCACTCCGCGGTACGGACTACTGCGCTTCCTCCCGATATGCACGGCGTGTGCACGACCACACACGCCCCCTCACCTGCGCCACCGGACAGCCGTGAGGCCGTCACCGCATCCGGGTCGCCCACTCCTGCACCTTGGCGATGCGCTGTCGCAACTGCCCCGCGGTCGCCTCGGCGCTCGGGGGCCCGCCGCAGGCCCGCCGCAGCTCGGTGTGGATCACGCCGTGCGGCTTGCCGGTCTGGTGGACGTACGCGCCGACCATGGTGTTGAGCTGCTTCCGCAGCTCCAGCATCTCCTTGTGGGAGACCACGGGCCGCCGTTCGGCGGGCAGTTCGAGGAGATCGGCCTCGTCGTCGGGCTTCTTGCGGCTGTGCGCGATCTGCCGGGCCTGCCGCTTCTGCAGCAGCATCTGGACCTGATCGGGCTCCAGCAGCCCCGGGATGCCGAGGTAGTCCTGCTCCTCCTCGCTCCCCGGGTGCGCCTGCATGCCGAACTCCGCACCGTCGTACAGCACCCGGTCGAAGACGGCGTCGGACTCCAGCGCCTCGAAGGAGAACTGCTCCTGCTCGCCGGTGTCCTCGTCCTCCTCCTTGTTCGCCTCCTCCATCTCCTTCTCGGATTCGGCGTACGGGTCCTCCTCGCCCTCCTTCTTGGGCTTGTCGAGGGCGTGGTCGCGCTCGACCTCCATCTCGTTGGCGAAGGTGAGGAGGTCGGGGACGGTCGGCAGGAAGACGGAGGCGGTCTCGCCGCGCCGCCGGGAGCGCACGAAACGCCCGACGGCCTGGGCGAAGAAGAGGGGGGTGGAAATGGTCGTGGCATACACCCCGACCGCCAGCCGGGGCACGTCGACACCCTCGGACACCATGCGGACGGCGACCATCCAGCGGGAGTCGTTGTTGGCGAACTCGTCGATGCGGTTGGAGGCGCCGGTGTCGTCGGAGAGGACGACGGTGGCCCTGGTTCCCGTGATGTCGCGGATCAGCTTGGCGTAGGCGCGGGCGGACTCCTGGTCGGTGGCGATGACGAGCGCCCCGGCGTCCGGGATGCCCTTGCGCACCTCGGTCAGCCGCTTGTCGGCGGCACGCAGCACGCTCGGCATCCACTCGCCGCGCGGATCGAGGGCCGTACGCCAGGCCTGCGAGACGGCGTCCTTGGTCATCGGCTCGCCGAGCCGGGCGGCGATCTCGTCCCCCGCCTTCGTCCGCCACCGCATCTGCCCGCTGTAGGAGAGGAAGATGACCGGCCGCACGACATGGTCGGCCAGCGCGTTCCCGTACCCGTAGGTGTAGTCGGCGGAGGAGCGCCGGATCCCGTCGTTCCCCTCCTCGTACGTGACGAAGGGAATGGGGTTGGTGTCGGAGCGGAACGGCGTACCGGTGAGGGCGAGCCGCCGGGTGGCGGGCTCGAAGGCCTCAAGACAGGCCTCACCCCAGGACTTCGAGTCACCGGCGTGGTGGATCTCGTCGAGAATGACGAGCGTCTTGCGCTGCTCGGAGCGATTGCGATGCAGCATGGGCCGCACACCGACACCCGCGTACGTCACGGCGACGCCGTGGTACTCCTTGCTGAGCGGCCCGGCGCTGTACTCGGGATCGAGCTTGATCCCTATCCGCGCCGCCGCCTCGGCCCACTGCTTCTTCAGATGCTCGGTGGGCGCGACCACGGTCACCTGCTGCACGACATGGTGGTGCAGCAGCCAGGAGGCGAGCGTCAGCGCGAACGTCGTCTTGCCGGCGCCGGGGGTGGCGACGGCGAGAAAGTCACGCGGCTGCTCCTTGAGATACCTCTCCATCGCCTTCTGCTGCCAGGCACGCAGCTTGCTGGCGGTGCCCCAGGGGGCGCGGCCGGGGAAGGCGGGCGAGAGGTGATGGGCGGTGCCGGGGGAAGCGCTGGCGGCGGTGGTAGTCACGGTCTCCGGGGGTGCTGGTCGAATGGGAAGGGGCCGCGCGCAGCGCGTCAGGTGGGGCGGTGGTGGGAGACGGGCGGGCAGCTCTGGCGACGGCCGTAACCACAGCGACGACTGGGGCTACGGCTACGTATGACAACCGGGCCACCCTACCGGCGGCCCGGGGCTGTCAACGTGCGTACGACGCGGGACGACCCCGGGATGGGACTCAGCTCACACGGACGGCTCGGCCAGGTCTCGCAGCACCTCGGAGATGGCCTTGACCTCGTCCACACTGCCGGAGGCCACCGCGATCACCAGACGTTCGGCGACGTCGATGTCCGGCCGCAGCTGGACGTCGTTCAGCGCCAGGAAGACGACGCAGGAGGTCCACGCCGTGCGCTTGTTGCCGTCGACGAAGGGGTGGTTGATGGCGAGCGACTGCAGGAGGGCCGCCGCCTTGTCGAACAGGTCGGAGTACGCCTCCTGCCCGAACATCGAAGCCGAGGGCCGATGCACGGCCGACTCCAGCAGACCGGCGTCGCGGACGACGACCTGCTGATCATCGACAGCGAGTCCGGCGATGTCCAGACCATCCTCGGCCGACAGATAGACGTATGTCACCTGAGCCGCTCCAGCAGTTCGGCCCATTTGACGGTCTGCTCCTTGGCGGCCTTACGGACCAGCGCCTCGTGAGCCGTCCTGGAGAGGTAGTCGTCCACAGCCTTCAGCAATATGGCGTGCATACTCGTCCCCTCCTCCTCGGCACGCAGCTTCAGAGCTTCCGTCTGGTCGTCGCGAAGACGCAGGTTCATGGCCATACCAAAACGGTACCACTCGGTGGGGCCAGACTGGTACCACTCACGATCGAGTGACCCTCACCCGCGTAGTCACCCAAGCCCCCACGAGCGCCACCCCCGCCATCGGCAGAAACACGGCGGCGAAGGCACCCGGATGGGAGCCGCCGCCCGACGCGGCGGAGGCATGCGCCACCGTCCCCCCGCCCAGCGCGGCGAAGGCCGCACCCCCGCCGGCCAGCAGCACCACATTGGAGAGCCCGTCGGAGATCTGGAGGGAGGCGGAATTGGTGCCGGCCTCCTCGGGAGCGGAGAGCTGAAGCAGCAGCACGCTGGTACTGGCGATGACCAGCCCCATCCCGAAGCACCCGAACGCCCACACCACCGCGAGGGTCCACACCGGCACGGCGTCGATCAGCACGGCGGGCGCCCCGGCGATGGAGCCGGCGACGACGACCATCCCGACGGTCATCAGCCGCTCCCGATACGGCTCCATCCGCGCCCGCGCCTGCACCGACGACCCCAGCGCCCACGTAACGCCGCCCGCAGCCAGCGAGAAACCGGCCATCGTCGGCGACAGCCCCCGCTGCGTGACGAGCATCAGCGGGATGAAGGACTCGGCGGAGATGAACGCCCCCGCGGCGACCCCGCGCAACAGGACGACGGACGGCAGCCCGCGCGCGGCCCGATAGGTCCCCCGGGGAAGCAGCCCGAGCACGGCGGGCACGAGCAGCGAGACGCCCAGAAGCCCGGGAAGGAGCGAGAACCATCGCAGATCCTGGGCCGCGTACTGAAGCAGCCCGGCGCCGAACGAGATCCCGAGGGCAAGCCGAATACGCCGCCGGCCCCCCTGCTCGTCCCGCTCCCCCGCCTTCACGGGCCCGCCGGCCAGCCGCCGTATCTGAGGCAGCGCGAGGGCGAGCGGAAAGACGACGAGCACCGGAATCCCGACGAAGACCCACCGCCAGCCGAGCTGCTCGGTGACGGCACCCGCGGCAAGCGGCCCGACGACCGACGGCACGACCCAACTGGCGGCGAACGCGGCCATGATCGAGGCCCGCAACCGCTCCGGATAGGCCCGTCCGACCACGACATACAGGGAGACGATCACCAGCCCGCCCCCGAGCCCCTGCACGGCCCGCCCGGCGATGAACAGCCACATGGCTCCGGCGGTCCCCGACAGGAGCAACCCGGCGGCGAAGGCGGCGATCCCGGTGGTCAACGGCCCAAGCGGCCCCTTCCGATCCGACCACTGCCCGGCGAGCACCATCCCGAAGAGGCTGGTCGTGAAGTACCCGGAGAACGCGAACGCGTACAGCGACACCCCGTCCAGCTCCCGCGCCGCAACGGGCATGGCCGTCCCCACGGCGGTCGCCTCAAAGGCGATGAGCAGCACGACGGACACGATCCCGACACTGAGCGCCCGATAGGAACGCCCCAGCACCCCCTCACCGGGTACGGCGGCCGAAGGGTTGTCCGCGCCGACGGTCTTGTCGGCGGTGTCGTCGGCGACGCCGGTGTCGCCCGGTTCCAGTGAGGTCATGCAGGCCAGCGTAAGGGTCGTCCCCCACCTTGGCCCCTGTCGGAGGTAGGACCCCGCCCGGGACCATGGTCGTACGACCACCGGCCGCCGAGCCCGCCCTTCCCGGCCCCGGTTCATGAACGGCGTGTGGCAGTCCCATTGCAGCGCGCCCCGTTCCCTTGTTCCTCCGCCTGCCCCGCCCCTACGGTCAAGTCACGAAGTTCGGAACGGACGACGGAACGGTCACAAAGACCGCCCCCACCCTCCGCTCCAAACCCGGCCGTGTGCCCGAGTGGTTCAGGGACTCGCCTGCAAAGCGAGTTACGCCGGTTCGATTCCGGTCACGGCCTCCAGTAGTAGGTCTGATCTGCACAAACGCGGAACAGTCAGCGCCGCCCGGCTCTGTGACTCCTAGTCGTCATGGAGCCGGGTAAGTCGCTTGACGCTCTGGCTCCTCGAACCGAGGGAGCCATAGACCATGGCTGAGGCAGTACAGAGGGGCGCGCGCAAGAGCGCGCTACGCGCTCCTAGGCGAGTCGCCGAGAGCGCGACAGACACAGACACTCGTGCGCACACACAGAGCGCCGTACGTGCGCTCACGTCGCCCGAGGACGTCAGGGCAGCGCTCATCGCTGAGCTTGACTTGCACCTGTCGACCACGACGAACAAGCACGGTCGCCCGTTCCAGCGGAAGACGATCAATGCCTACGTCAACGCGGGCAAGGCACTCTCAGCCTGGATCGGCGCATCGCAGCACGTCAACGCGGTGGGTGTGGAAGTCACCTCGTTCACCGACGTGGATGTCTCGACAGCCAACGCGTTCTTCCGATGGTGGTACCAGACCAAGGACGTACCCAAAAGCCAGGACGGGAAAGGCGGGTACACGGGCGGGGTCAACACCACGCAGCGGAACCTACGTGCGCTGTTCGTCTACCTCTCCGAGGAGTACGACCACCCGAACCCGTACGACGACCCGAAGTTCCACAAGTACGCGGCTCCGCAGCTCGGCAAGCCACGGACGCTGTCCGAGGAGTTCATCCAGGACACGCTGGACATCACCGCGTGGGGACCAGGGCGAAAGGACTTCGAGACCACGCGAGACCACGCGCTTCTCCGTGTGCTGACCGAGGGCTTGCGCGCAGAGGAGATCCTGAACATCCGGGTCCAAGACCTGGATCTCCAAGGAGCGGTTCTCGTGGTCGTCCCGCTCAAGATGGACCGCAACTCTGTGGACGGGCGGGTCATCCCGCTACAGCCGTCCACGGTCAAGGCGCTCCAGCGGTACCTACGTCTCCGCACCACACACAAGCGGCACACTGAGCCGTGGCTCTGGCTCGGCCTCAACAACCGTCCACGGCTCGGTTACTCGGGTCTGTGGAACATGACCAAGCGGGTGGCAGAACGAGCCGGATACGACTCGGCCGAGGTGTCGCCGCACTGCTGGTGCCACTCGTGGGCGGATGACCTGAAAGCCAGGGGCGTATCCGGCGAGCACATCATGGCCATCCGGGGATGGAAGTCACCCGCGATGCTCAGGCGGTACGGCGCGGACATGGCCAGTCAGCGGGCGGTCAACACCATGCACAACCTGGGCGACCGCTACTCCTGACCGTCGCTCGCCGCCCAACCGTCACGCACGGTAGACGGCCGGCTGAGCGCTGAGTGACGACACGGTGGGTGTGGTGCATCCATCACCTACGCACCACACCCACCGCAGCTCTCCGACTCAAGCCGCGTGGTCGGCCAGCAGTGCCGCGACCTCTGGCACGTCGGCGTACTCCTGGAGCCGAGCGAGCACGACGCGGACCCGTTCGGCTGTGCGCTCCGAGGCCACGTCTGCCGCTATGCGGATCACGCGCTCAGCCACTCCCGCGGCTTCCTCCGGCTCGTTCGCGTCAGCCAGCGCTATGGCGAGCCAGGACAGGTACAGCGCCATCTCTCGCGTGTGCGTGGCGTCGTACTTGCCGAGCACGTCACGGAGCAGCGGCACCGCTCGCAGGGGCCTACGCAGCTCCGTATAGACCCGCGACTCCATGACCTGTAGTTCGCCCGCGTCCACCCAGTACAGATACGCGGGCGGCTCGTCGGCACTCGTCTCGTTGCCGTCGGCCAGCGCCTCGCCCGCCTCACCGAGCGCGCGCATGGCGGCACGTGCGTTCTCCGTCCCGCCCGCTTGCGTGTGTGCCCACGCGACGCGGTCCCAGTAGAGAGCGCGAGCCTTGCCCGGCGCGTCTTCTCCCGCGTCGTGGAGCGCAGCCTGAGCGAGCGTCAGACCCTCGTCTGTCCGGCCCGTGTTGCTCATCTGGTAGGCGAGCGAGCCAGCCAGGTTGCCCGCCAGCGTGTGATCCTCAGCCTGCTTGGCCGCGCTCAGACCGAGACGGTAGATCCGCTCGGCTTCCTCGTGCCGTCCGGCGTCGGACGCGATCCATCCGGCGATCTGTGCCAGCTCTCCGATCTGAACTAGGAGCGCGCGGCCGACCTCTTCCGTGTGCGTGTTCTCGCGGTACAGACGGACGGTCTTCCTCAGCTCTCGCAGCGCGGGCCCGATGAGGTCGCCGCCCGCTAGAACGTCGTCGGCAAGGCGTAGCCCGTGGACGCGCTTCTGTAGGTCGAGCACTTCTCCCACACCCACCCGACGAGGCGAGCGCACCGTGAGCAGACTGAGCGGGTCACCCTCGGGCAGGAAGTCGTCCAGCGTCGGCACAGACACCGACGGTTGGGTGTGGGTCTCTCCGTCCAGCAGACGAGCCGCCAGCGCCACCACTTCGCCGCCCGCATCGAGTAAGCGGTCCAGGCTCTCGGCCAGTTCTATGGACGGCAGTTGCTTGCCCGCCAGGACCCGCGACAGGAACGCGTGGTCGTAGTTCATCGCCCGCGACGCAGCGCGGATCGACATCCGCCGTGCCTGTAGCGCGGCTCTCACGCGCTGGCCGAACTCCCCGTTCATGGTGCCAGCGTAGACAGTCACCACTCAGTCAACACCCAGTCACCGGAAGTGAAGGCTCCGAGCTTTCAGACTCGGACCATGAGCGAGCCGAAGCGATCACACAGTGCGCCGCTGGATCTGCCGGACCGTAGCGAGCAACTGGAGCCCACGCCGGTTGAAGGGTGCGCGGGTTGTGCCGAGTTGGCCAGCACGCGAGACCGCGCACGAGCGGGTGGCGACTACACCACGGTGTCCGACTGCAACGTCCTCATGGCCAGGCACCTGGACGGGCACTGAGTGACGATGACCGCGCAGGCCCTCAGTCCTTCGAGACGAACGAGCCTTGCCCGAGCACGGTGTAAAGCCGTCCTTCCTCGCGGAGGGCGGCCACGGCCTTCTGCACCGTGGACGGCGCTACCTCCATCTCGGCAGCCAGGTCATTCACGGCGGGGAAACGAGAGCCTTTCTCGTACTGGCCAGCGTCGAGACGGCGGCGCAGTTCCGCCGCGACCTGGGGCCATACGGGCTTGCTGCGGTCAAGATCCATACCTTCAAGCGTCCGCGTATCTGCGTGATCACGCGACCGCGTATACGCGAATGCGCGTATGCTCGAAAGCGCAGGAGCTTGACAGCACGACCAGCACCGCCCCAACGGAAGACCCCCGCGACTGCGCGAACAGTCCGGGGGCGTGGCCGATCACCCAAGGAGTGACCGACGTGCGAAGCCTACTGGCAGTACTTCTCTCGTGGCTCATGCCATCGACCGGCAAGCGCCGCGCTACCTCACCCGAGCCGACACCGCACACTCCCGCGGATTCTCCGACCATCGCTCTCCGCACGGTCACCAGCTCACGGAGCTTGGTGGGTGTGGCGCATCCCGCCGTCTCGACTCCGCGCTCCCCTCGTCCGCCCGCGTATCTGCGAGGCGAGGACACCCCACTCATCCGGCCGTACCTCCTCGCTTACGAGCGGGAGCAGGAACGGCGACGACAGCGTGACCGGCGAACCGCCGCCACCCTCGCAACCCTCGGCATCGACTTCCACGGAGCGACGGCATGACCGACGTCGGACTACTTCAGGCGGGCGCTCTGGTGCGAGACACAGCCAGGAACCGCGTCGGCGAGTTCATGGGTAAGGCGGGCCCGTACGCGATGCTGCGCCCGCTCGGCGGTGGCCGTGAGTGGGAGGTGTCTCCGGATTACGTGGAGCCACTGAGCCCGGAAGAAGTCCTGTCCCTCAAGGTCAAGCGAGCCAACGCACAGAGCACTGGAGCCGTCCTGTGACCCGAGCCGTCTACCGCTTCGTAGATCACACGATCAACCACGCACCCGAGGGCGGGTACACGTTCGAGATCTTCTGTGTCACCCACGAGTGCGGCGAGGAGTCCGGTCCGCAGGGTGAGCAGAACGACGCCCAGGACTGGGCGCTCCGGCACACGGGCCGGACGGGCCACAACCTCTTCCGCCGCGTCGTCACGGATCACGCGAGGGTGACGCGAGCGGACCAGGAAGAGCACGAACGCCCGGCCGCCACGACAGACGGCACGGCCTAGCAACACCGCACGACAGGGCGGGTGTGGGACGTCTCCTGTTCCACACCCGCCTGGGTCATCGACAAGGCGAGGAGCCATGAGCCCGGATCACAGTTCTCCACGGAATCCGTCCGAGACCCTACGGACGGCACTCGTCAGTTTCCTAGCTTCGCCGTGTCAGCAAGACACGACGAACCAGGGAGACGAGATGACCCGCCAGCACTTCGACCACAGCAACTGCGAGCACGCCAGCACGAAGGCCGGGCGCGCTGCCTGCCGTAAGCAGATGCGAGCCGATGCACTGGGCGAGAGCGCAGCGAAGGCACCGACCGCAGGGACCGCGAAGGCTCCCGCGAAGAAGGCGCCCGCCAAGCCCGCTGCCGCTCCGGCTGCGAAGAAGTCGCCGACGCGAGCGACCCCCGCGAAGAAGACGGCGCCCGCTCCCGCGAAGGCTGTCGAGCCGAAGGCCGACGACGCCGCGAAGTAACCCAGCCCCAGCAGAGAAGCCCCTGACTCACCCACGAGTCGGGGGCTTCTCGGCGTGCACGCCGGCATACGCTGACCAGCCAGAATGCGCGGAAAGCTCTGTGCGCGCGTCTGGCGAGATCGGTTGCTGAGCGCGTGTCTTCTGTCGCGCTCGCACTGCTGGGAGCCGAGAGACGCGATTCTGTCGCCCTAACGCGCAAGAGAGCGCGTGACGCTCGCTCGCAACTCACGCAGCGCGCACGAGACTTCCCGTGTATTGGTTGCCGTGCCAGCCGCCCGGATGTCTGCCCTTCGCTGTCTTGTCGCGGTTGTTGTCGAGGGCGTCACCGATGAACCAGTGCCGTGGGTTCTGGCACGGCGGGTTGTCGCAGGTGTGGCACACGAAGAGGTCCGGCTCTAGCTCCTCGCCGATGATCCGTTCCGCGAACCACCGATGAGAGCGGACTTTCTTTCCGCCCACCTGGAAGACGCCGTAACCCTTCTCCGTGCGGTGACCTTTCCACGGCCAGCACGCATTAGGACCACGGGAGATATCGACGTTATCCACGAAGCGGGTATAGGCATTCACGTATCGATTGCTCATGAATCCACGATATCCGCGATATTGCGGTTTCCCCATGTCGCGCGCCATATACAACACCTTGCCGTTCTGTCAAGCGTCTGTCATTCTGATATTGCCAATCGATGGAATTGGTAAGGAATTCGCCTGGCTAAAGGGAGGGTGAGACGTGACCGAGAGAAAGCCGAGCAGGCCGAAGCCTCGCAAGCCGGACGCTCCCTTGGGTGCTGGCACTCTGAACCCGGCCGAGCTGGACGCGCAGGCGGAGAAGGTCTACGCCCTCCACAAGCGTGGCAATTCCGCTATCGCCATCGGTCGTGCACTGGGGCTGTCCAAAGATGTGGTGGAACGCCGCATCGCTCGGGCTCGGAAGAACCTGAGTACAGCCTCGGCGGATGACCTGCGCGCCGACCGTGAGTCCTCGCTCACTGACATGATCCGCGAGGCTCACAAGAACCTGGCTGCCGCTGAGACCGTGGCAGAGCGGAACGCATGTGTCCGCACCATCGCGGATCTCAACATGAAGGTGGCCAAGCTCCTCGGTCTGGAGATGCCCGCCAAGGTCACGCTGGAAATGGAGAAGGCTCTCGAATTCCTCCAGCTCCAGCCCGATCCGGTATGGGGTGACTGACCATGCCTCTCCGTTCATCGCGGCTTCTCCGCGAGCGTGCAGCGGCGGGTGTGGAGATCTGCCTCACCCACGGCGCGTGCTGCAAGAAGTACCCGGACCACCCTGCCGTGCAGGAGAGGCAGAGGCGGGACCGCGAGTTGAGTAAGGGTTTTGCAGAGATGGCCTGGACAGGCCACCTGCTGATCCGGTTGAAGGAACTGGCGGAGGCCGGTTACGCGGTACCCGAGGAGTTCAATCGGGGAGCAGAAGACCCACCCAGAAGTGATCGGATCCGCCTGTTCTTTGAGCGGTACAACCTGGGCAAGCACTTCCGTTCGGATGAGCCGCATGTAGAGCCATCGTGCAAGACGCGGAAGCTCTCAGATGAGGAGATCCGCCAGCGCTCGGAATGGGCGAAAGCGGTTCTTGAGGCCCGCCTAAAAAAGGGTCATGTCGACCCCACTCCCCCGTGGGAGGAATTCACCCCGGAGAAATTGGCGGAGCTGAGGAAGGCTCTCAGTCAGGGAGTCGATGGCCAAGACGGGCTCACGTATTGGGAATTGCGGGAGCGGGTTCGGCGTGAGCGTGAGGCAGAGCGCGCCGCCCGGGTCGCTCGCCTCAAGGCTGACGAGGAGTTGGGGTGCAAGATGCGTGAAGCCCTGGCCACGTGGGAGAACCGGACGCATCGGAACGCATACACCACACCACCCGCTTTCGAAGAAGAGGAGTAACCACGATGGCCGACGACATGGCAACGCGACTCATGGCCAAGATGCGGGGCTCCGCCCAGCGTGAGGAGCCCGAGCCGGTCACCACCGACCCGACCACGCTCGCACTGCTGCGCCAGGCTCGCGGCGAGACGGACTACAGCTACGTGCACGAGGCCAACTCCAAGGGGCAGGCCGAGTTCCGAGCCGCCGTCCAGAAGCGCGCTCGGGAGCTCCAGGGACAGCACGGCCTGTCCTACGCGTTCGCCGAGGCCCGCGCTCTCAAGGAACTCCGCGAGGAACAGCGGGTCACCAACGAGCGGGACCGCCGCCGCGCCTCGTACGACCAGATGGTCAAGAGCAACCGGGCGGAGATGGAGGCCAACTCCACGACCGCCCTCCGCCAGCGCATCAAGGGCTCGGCCGCCTGACCGCAGCCGGCCGTTTGCACCACACACCTATCCCGCTCTCCCGAGTGGATGTCCAACCGCGTAACGAAAGGTAGGCCCAGCAATGGCCAACATCACGATGGATCTCCAGGACTTCAACGCGCTCATGGCGCTGGGCACTTCCAGCCGTGGCGCCCTGTTCCTGGACCTCTACAACACCGGCCGCACGAAGGCGGGAGCGTCCACCGCGTCCGGCCCGGACAGCGTCGTCATCGCTCCGACCACGCCCGGCACGACCGCACTGGAGCCCACCGTCGTGACCCGCGTCAAGTCCGCGATTGCGGCGGCGTCGTGAAGGTCCGCGAGGCTCGTGAGCGGGTGCTCAGCGCACTCCGTGAGCGGAGCCCGTACGGGATGGAATACGGGAGCTTCTTCGAGGTGCTTCCCGGCCTCTCTCTCACCGCCGTGCCTCGCCTTCTGGGCCGGATGCTCGACCGTGGCGAGATCGGGGTGGACAGGGTGTACGGCTGCCTGATCCTCCCGGGTCAGCCCGTGGATTCTCACCGTCTGTACCGAGCGCGGGCCTGACACAAGACCGGTTGGGTGTGGGACGTCGGCCGTAAGGCCAGGGCTCTTATGGTGCCCGCTAGTGGTGTCCCACACCCAACCCTCTCAACTCCCGGTCCCTGATTGTCGTCGGCCAGCCGGGAGACGACTCGGTTCGTAAGGGTGTCCGAGTCACGAGGCTGGGTGTGGCAGTTCCCTGGATGGCTGCCATGCCCAGCCTCTCCACGTATCCGATCCGAACGGTAATCCGCGGGAGGTGTTGACCAATGGCCACCGTTGACCTCATCGACAACCGTGCAGCGTTGAGGCTGAACTACGAACTCAGTTGCCGGGTACTGGAGTTCGTGAGCGAGCGTGAGCGGGTCACTGCTGAGGATGTACGGCAGGAGTTCTTTCCGGGCGAGATGGGCACCCCGTATCTCTACCTGGACCGACTCACGGCGGAGCGGCTACTGCTCCCAGTCATCGGTAACGACTACCCGATGTCTTGGATTCCCGCGATTACCCCAGAGGAAGTAGCCGAACGTCAAGCGGCATTGAGCGACGCAGCCAGGGTAAGGATGCAAGAGAGATGGGCACGGATTCGGGAGAAGCGGGAACGGACCCGTAAGCCCAAGAGCCGCATCTCTCATGCCCAGTGCGATCACCTGATCACTCGTACAGATCGGCTTGCCTGCGAGAAGCGGCGGTGAGCCATGGTCAGGAAGAAAAACAAGGCATTCAAGCGGCTCAAGGCCACGAGGAAGCCCACCGAGAAGTGGACTGGAGAACAGCAGCCGTACGCCGCCGCTGACGCGATGTGGCACGCCCTGATGAATGCGCTGGTACGAGATGGCCGACGTTGACATTAAGCCCAGGGCCCAAGGCGCGGGGTCCAAAGGCGACTTCGAATCCCGGTACGTGCTCCCCAAGGTTCGCCGGTTCATCCGCGAGACGTTCGAGGACACGGAGGAATACGGGATTAACCTGGGTCCGACCCAGGATCAGGTGGCAACCGAGTTCCTCGACGGGGACAACCGCCAGGCCCTGCGCTTCCTGTGTGATCTGGAGTGGCTCGGGCAGGCGCGACGTGTTCTGAGCTACGGCCAATATCGCTGGATTCCCGCCGAGGTCCCGAAGCCAGTCAAGTCATCGACTCGGACCAGGAAGGCCAAGGCCCACACCGAGCTAACGCGGCGCATCCTTGACTACGTCACGGCTGAGTTCAACGAAGGCGCGGCCGGTAACCGCGACCGCCTGCCCAGCACTCACGACGTGGCCAAGGCGTGCGTACAGGGCGGCGGCAATGCCGACTCATGCCGTCGTGCCTTGAAGCACCTTCACCGACTGATGAAGGTGGGCGAGATCATCCAGGTGAAAGACGAGGATGTCAGCGTCTGGTCGTGGCATCACGCCTACTGGGCCCTGCCCAACTCGGGGCGGAGAGCAGAAGACAACGACGTGCCCCAGACGCCGACTGGCCCGCTCAATAGGTTCGGCTTCACTGACGCGGAGTGGAACAGCATGAAGGCATGGCAGCGGAACGCCATCCGGATGATCGAGATGGCAGAGACGGCGCCATCCTGTTGGTAGACCACGCCTGATTCCTTTGGAGCGCGGCTTTGCCGTCTGAGACAATCTCTCTGTTGGCCGCACTGCCGATACCACGGAGCCCCAAGACCATGACGACCACTGGTCTCGGGGCTCTCTGGTGGAATCGCTCTGTGCGCTTCTCGGGCGCTTTCACGTCTCGCGCATCTCTCTGTGTCGGTGCACACTGCTCAGCGCCGTACAGGCGCTTCTGAGCGTCCTAATCATGTGTCTGCACTGCATACGTCTCGCGCATCGCGCTGAGCTATTCCATACCTCTCTCGGCTTTAATCTTCCGGCCGGTAACTTAATGTGTCGCAGATCACATTCAGTGGAACCCATGCGCATTTCGGGTCGTCGGAAACCGAACGCGTAAATTGTTCGGTAACCGCTGAATAGCACTGGGAGGAATAGAGATGGCCGTCATTAAGCAGACCCTCAATCACGCCGACTGCGTCCATGCAAACGACAGTTACGCCCGCCTGCTGTGCCGGTTGAGCCATCGGCACGCGGAGTGTGACCACCCCATCACCGCACGTGCGGGCCAGCTCTGCGACGAGTACCGCGCCTACCATGTCCGGTGCCAGCACGGCATGACCCCCGGTGAGATCCGAGAGTGCAAGCGTGCGCAGGAAAAGGGATAGGGCGGAGCCAGGAACTCCGCCCTACTCACCACACCCAACACAGCAGAAGGAAGGGTTAACCATGAACACGCATGACGAGCGTAGCGCACGCGATGACGGCACGGAAAACGGCGAATTCGACGGCCCAGACGGGGTCGTTGTTGACTTCCGCTCTGAGGCTGACTTGGTCCAGGACATCGAGGCCGCTCACGCTGAGGCCCTGGAACTGGAAGAGTGGTACTGGGAAACCGATGAGGAGTACCACTACGACATGGCCGCTCGGGTGGAGGAGGTGAAGAACGACCCGCGCGACGAATTCGACAAGGAGGCGACGCCGGAACTCATGGATAAGCAGTTCCTCAAGGTGCCTCAGTACGAACGGCCGGTGAAGCTCGGCACATACGACGTGTCGCCGGTCGGCGGTGGCATTACTCACTCCGAGGTCATGGAGGCCCTTTCCCGCTATAACGAGGTCTACAACGGGCAGAAGCGGGATACGTCGACAGGCGTCTGGCTGGACGTCGGACGGGTCGAGGACTCCGCTCGTCACCTCTTCTACCGGTCCAAGTTGAACTACCTGTTCGGCAAGGGCGGCTCGGGTAAGACGAACCTTCTCCTTCACGTGGCCGCCGAGTTCGTCAGGCGGCGTCAGTTTGTGGTGTGGCTCATCTTCGAGGAGATCACTCCGACCGAGCTCCAGGAGATGATGGTTCACCAGGGCGTGCCGGAGGGTCTGGCGTACCGCTACTTCCTGCCGTTCCACGTGACAGAGAAGCGGGCTCCCGAGATCCGAGGCGTTGCCTCTCTCGTGGTCATTGACTCGGCTAACCCGTGCATGGAGTTCCTGGACGTCAATCCCATGACCGACCCGGGAGCCATTACCAAGCTGGTTACCACGTACTTCGACCCGTACCGCTCTCAGAACCCGGACATGACGGGGATCGTCATTGACCACGTCGGCCTGAGCAAGGACGCGCAGCACCGCGCCAGTGGACACCACAGCAAGATGGACAAGTTCCAGGGCGCGGTGTACCGACTCGCAGCGATGCGGGAGGGTGTGGACGGCGACTGGGGTTACTCCGCGCTGTACCTGGCCAAGGACAACAAGCGGAAGACGGGTCTCAGGACGGGCAACGTCGCCGGATACGTCCTCATGGACAGCTCGGGTCAGAGCGGCACGCTAGACGTCCGCGTCGTCGCCGACGAGCCAACGGGAACGTCCCACACCCCTGCTGGCGAAGTGGCGCAGAACAAGACGACCAACGGCGCCAAGGCCATCGCGGAGCGCATCCTTCGCGAACAGAGCCGCGTCTCTGACAAGGACTGGCGAGAGCAGATCATGGAGGCTCTGACCGCCGCACACCCGAAGGTTGAGAAAGCCACTCTCGGCGGTCGGATGCGCAAGGCCATCTCACAGCTCAATGGGGCGGGCGTAGCCGAACAGGACGGCGACGATTGGGTGCACGTGCCGACCGTGAAGCCTCTGGATTAGCCACATGGCGCGCAGCCGCAGAAAGGCAATTACTGTGCTCGCACAGTCGTAAAGGCTAGTGAGGAGCAAGGAGCGGCAATGACAATGGCAGAGATTCAGGCGGCGCGGCAGAGGCTTCTTTCCGGCCCTCGACCGGACCCGCTGTACGACGAGTTGGCGGAGTTCGGGGTCCCGCTGGCACCCATCGTGGCGAAGCTGAGGGCGAAGGGTCTCCGTGTCCCGGAGTTCCAGACTTACAGCCGACGCGCCGCCTGATCATCCACGAGTCGAGAGCTCCGATCCGTTGAGGGTCGGGGCTTTCTGGCGGTTGAAGCTCTGTGCGCTCCGCTCGGGCGCTGTGACGCGATGAGCGAGCGTGTCTGTCGGCAAGACGTGCTGGCGCTCCTGAGACGCGCTCAGACGCTCCTAACGGTGCTCTGCGAGTGAGAGACGCGCTCACACACGAGACGTGCGCTCTCGATGCTCGCCGGCGCTTTTGGTGATCTTGGCCGCTGGCTGTTGTGCTCCGTCTCGCGCAACAGGGGACGGCTGTCCTACTCGTGCGCGTGCTCGCGTATTCCGCACGCGCGTGCGCGTCGTGAACTCCTCTTGATCTTCAAGCGCTCGTGATCGCCTGAGCGTGCGTCTCTGTAGAGACGCGCTCGCACAGAGCGTGAATCACAGCATTCACGCCTCTGACGTGCAGGAATGACCGTGAATGCTGAGTGTGAATCGTTCACGTTCACACCGTGAATTCACGGTCGTGGGCGTGAATCAGAACGTGAATTCACACCTGATTCACGCTCCCAGCCTGGGGAGCGATTCACGCTCTGATTCACGCTCTCGTGATCTTGAGGCGGGGCAGAGCGACGCGAGCGAGCGTGGGTGTGGTGCCGATCTTGAGGCGGAAGGCCGAGCGCTGAGTGAGTCGGAAGCCGCAGATTCGCCGAGAGAGTGAGAGGAGAGAGCACGACGAACGAAGGGTTGGTGTGGAACATGGGCCGGAGGAAGCTGAACAGGCAGAGGCGGCAGCGCACGGCGAACGAGGCAACGAACGATGAGGGGGTGGCGTTGGGGCCTGTAGTTGTCTGTCCGGACTGCGCGGGACCGATTACACCGGGGGTAGCCTCGCGCCACCAGAGCGGGTGTCCGTTCGCCGAGGATCTGCACCAGGCCCATGAGGCTGACGTGGCGTACCTCGCGCTCCACTCGGAGATAGCGGAGTTCCACCGCTCGCCGTCTTGGAGTGAGAAGCGGGGAAGCCTGGGAGAAGGTGAGGTCATCGCGTCGGTTCACGTGCTCCGCCTGCGGGAGGGATGCACGATCCGCTGGCTCATCGACTCGGAGGGCAACTATCGGGAGTTGATCCCCAGTGGGTTTCCCGAGGAAGAGGTTCCGCGAGTGACGCGAATCATCCGCGAGGAGATGGGCAAGCGGGGGCTGCTGTCGCGGTAGCACTGCTCGGTTGGGTGTGGTGCAGGGGTCAGGTATAGATCCGGTTAGCCGTCTCGCGTGTGTGCGGGACTGGGTGAGGCCAGATCCCCCCGAACAGGCTGAGCAGACGGCCACGGGACCAGGAAAGCGCTCGATGCTGGGTGCAGATCTGCTGGCCAGTTCAGAGCACCCGTGCCATCCATGCCGCTCCGCTGGGTAAGTCATCGTGTAGCCATGATCGCCTTGACCCTGCGCGTTTCCCCAGCTCAGACTAGGTGTAGTCACGGAGCCAAGCACACTGACTGCAAAGCGAGTTACGTGGGTTCGATTCCCGCCACGGCCTCAGCAGCTGGACAGGGCACATCGATTGGGCGGCACTCCCTCGGGGTGCCGCCCAGTCGTTCGTCTCCGGCCGGCCGATGGAGGACCGGCACGCAGCAGCCCGGCTAGGTTGGGCGCATGGCGAGCCTTGATCATCCGCAACTGTCCGGGCTGGGAAGGAACCCAGCAGTTCCTCCGGACCTCCTGGTGCGTCTGGCCGCGCACAAGGCCGGCCGACACGGTATGTCGCTGCGTCGCGGGCGGCTGGAGGACGCGGTTGTCGAGGCGCTGCTGACGCACGGCGACGACATGACCGCCGTGCGCCTTCACGGTGACCGGATCTCCCCGGCGATGCGCCGAAGGATTGCGGAGCATCCCGATCCGGCGATCCGCGACGCGTACGGGGACTTCGTCCGCGACATGGTGGACCGCGGGGTGACGATCGGCATCGACGATCTGGAGGAAGCCTACGGTCGGCCCCGGACCGAACTCGCTGCCGCACCGGATGCGAGGCTGCGCGCCGCGGTCGCGCGGGCCTGGTACGGACGGCCTCTCTCCGTGCAGGTGGGACTGCTCGCCGACCCGGATCCACAGGTCCGCGCAGCCGCCACCGAACAGAAGAAGCCGGGTGTCCCTCCGGAATGGAGGGACCGCTGCCTCGCCGATCCTGCTGTGCGCGTCAACGTGGCGCGGTACACCCCGCTCACCCTGGACCAGTTCGCACAGCTCATGCGGAGCCAGGAAAGAGAGGTCTTTCAGGCGGTCGCCGGGAACCCGTATCTGTCGGCAGAGATGGTCGCCCGGCTACTGGACGTCGAAGACCCCCTCGTGCGGGTCACGGTGGCGCAGAGTCGCCATGTGGACGACGAGACCCGGGACCGGCTGTACGCACTCGTAGAAGCCGAACAAGCGGACGGAAGCATCGAGGCCGACGTAGCGCTGAACTGGAATTTCGCCGAGCCGGAATGGCTGTATGAAGCGCCTCTGAACGAGCGGATGACCTACCTGGACTGCCGGTACACGATATTTCGACGTGTACTGGCCTCCTGCCACGATCTACCTGCCGAGGCATGGCACCGGTTGGACAACGACCCGGAACTCGCAGTTCGCCGTGCCGCCGCCCGTCGGCCGGGCACACCCTCGGATGTACTGGAACGCCTGGTTCGCAGCGATGGCGACGTACTCCACATCCGGCCGCTACTCGTCGACCACCCCAACTTCCCTCGGCACACTCTGCGCACGTTCGTCGACGAACCAAGCCCGAACGTGCGCTACCTCGCCCTTCAGGACCCGGAACTACCCGTGACAGCCCTTCAGCAACTCGCCTCGGCCGCCGAGCCCTTCCTGCGCCGTGGGGTCGCCCGTCATCCCAACATCACGGACGCACTGCTGGAACAACTGCTGTCGGACCCGGACCCCCAGGTCGCCGACGATGCCGCTGCCAACTCCGCCCTGCGGCCGACCAGGATGCACCGAATCCTCACCGCTGCCGGCTTGTGACTCGGCAGAGAGCGGACCGTGGGCTTGTTGCCGTATCGCCGTATCCCCGTGTTGCAAGAGCACGACGTGGTGGAGCCCGGCTACAGACCTGCGGTCGCCGTTGGTACACGGGGGATCTGCCGCGATTCAAGTTCGGTGCGTCCAGGACGGAAACAGACCTATAACCCACCTGGCGTCGTTGCCGGCACCACCAACATCGGCGAGAGGATCCCCCATGCCCAAGCAGATCAACGACACCCCGGAGGGTTACACCACCGTCGCCCCTGGGTCGTCACCGACGACACAGGTGCCTTCCTCGACTTCGTCACCCAAGCCTCCGAGGGCGAGGAACTCGGCCGGGTGCTGACGGAGGACGGCCTGGTCGGGCATGGTGAGATCCGCGTCGGTGACACCGTCGCGCTGGCCTTCGACCGGCGTGCGGACTGGCCCGTCATGCCTAGAAGGAACGGCCGACCGGCCCGTGGTCAGAGCACCCTGCCCGCCTCACCGTCGAAGTCGATCGTCTTCGCTCGGTGCAGCAGCCACAGGGTGTACGCGAGGGTCGAGACGTCCGTGTTCAGGCGGTGGAGGGTGGTCTCGGGCTCGTTCCAGACCAGGACCGTGCCCGTTCTGCCGTCCAGTACCAGGCTGTTGCCCTCCGTCAGACGACCCAGGCGGATCAAGTCGCCCGCTCCCTGCGGGAGTTGGGCTGCCGTGTCCTCGTCCGCGCAGTACTCCGCGAGTGTCGGCAGCGGTATCTCCGTGTCCAGGTGGAGGAGGGAGCCGTCCTCCGGGAGTCCCGTGCCGCTCAGGAAGCGGCGGGTCGGCTCGTGGGTGAGGGATGCCGGGAAGTCGACGTCCTCGAAGCGTGCCACCCTGGCGTGGCCGAACGCCTGCTCAAGGAGTCGGGCGGGCAGGTCCAGGGCGAGGCCCGACTCCGCTCCGGAGGCCGCGATCCGGGCCAGTGGGCGGATCGAGGCCGCCATCTTCCAGTACGGCAGCACGTCACCGGCACCGCCGGTGCCCAGCGCGAACACCGTCAGCAGGTGCCGGGACGTCTCGGCCAGCGTCCGTGGGCCGGAGCGGCCTGCGGAGAAAGCCAGTTGGCGTCGCGCGGCTGTCATCTCCTCCGTCGCCGTCGCGAACCGGAGGAGCGACTCCAGAGGGGTGGCCGGCGGGCGCGGGCCCATCGGGGCGGGGCGGTGGTGGGGGAAGCCCGTCGAGGGCGTCTCTCCCGTCGAGGTCGAGTTCACCACCGTCCGCAGGGCACCGGTACGCAGTGCGCCGAACCTCGACCGGTTCCTGGCTGCCGGCAGTCCCACGCGCGTCAGCAACTCGTACTCGCGCTCGCGCTTGTACTCGTTCCTGGTCGGAGCGGTTGTCGTACTCATGGTTTCCCCCGCGCATGGTTGTTCACGGTCCTGTGGGCGTGACGTCGAGAACGTCCGCTGCCCGGCAGGCCCTCCCACTGACCAGAACACTACGCGGCACCACTGACAACGGCCCCTGACCTGCGACGGAGACCCAAGTCAGCCGTCGGTGCCCAGCACTCAGCCGAAGTACACGCCGCCCACGACGACCACGACCGCCGCCACCAGGAACAGCAGCACCCACGCCAGCACCTTGCCGGGCGTCGGGCCGGGCTCGTAGCGCTGCGGCTCCTCCGAAGTCGGGTTCGGAGTGGGGTTCGGGTTCGGAGTCGTCATGATGTCGCCGTCACCACCGCCGCCTGGGGGCGGATCGGGAGGCGGTTCACGGGGCGGCCCGTCGCCGCGCGTACCGCCGAGGCGATGGCCGCCGGGGACGTCACCACCGGTACCGCGCTCGCCGCCTTCGCGCCGAAGGGGGCGACCACGTCCCGTTCCTCGACCAGTTTGACGATGTGGATGTCCGGGGCGTCGAGGGCGGTCGGGAGGGCGTAGCCCGTGAGGTCGGGGTGGCGGATCAGCCCGCGCGCGGTGCGCAGGTTCTCCGTGAGGGCGATGCCCACGCCCTGGGTGACGCCCGCCTCGATACGGGCCGCCAGTTGGGCGGGGTTCAACACCCTGCCCACGTCCTGGGCCAGTGCCAGTTCCACCACGCGTACCGAGCCCAGCTCGATGTCGACGTCCACCACCGCGCGGATCGCGCAGAAGGCGAGGCCCACGAAGGCGTCGCCCTGGCCCGCCTCGTCCAGGGGTTCGGTGGGGTGGGGGCGGCACTGGGCCGTGGCCCAGAGTTCCTTGCCGTCCATGGCCTCCGTCACCGTGGTCGACAGGACACCGTCGTACGAGGTGATCTTGCCGTCGGTGATCTGGAGCAGTTCCGTGGACATGCCGAACTTGTGCGCCAGGGGCTGGAGGAGCTGGGTGCGGACCATTTTCGCCGCCCGTTCCACCGCGCCGCCCGACACCCAGGTGTGGCGGCCCCGGGCGCCCGGGCCGGCCGGGGGCTGGTCGGTGTCGACGGGGGCCACGTGGACCTCGTCGATGCCCAGGGTCTCCTGGACGATCTGGCGGGCCAGGGTGGTGAAGCCCTGGCCTGTTTCCACGGCCGCGCACAGCACCGTGGCGATGCCGTCGTGGACCTTGACGGTGGCCGTCGAGACCTCGTCCGCGCCCTCGGCGCCGAGCATGTGGACCATGCCCAGGCCGTAGCCGACACCGCGGCGGACGGCGCCCGGTTCGCCCGCGCCCTCGGGGCCGCCCGGGAGGAGCCACTCGTCCTCGGGGGTGTCCTTGGGGAGCGGCGGGAGCGGGAAGTCCCGTACCGCCTGGAGGAGTTCGGCGACCGGGGCGGGGCAGGTGACGGACTGGCCGGTCGGGAGCACGTCTCCGGTGGCCATCGCGTTGCGCAGGCGCAGCTCGGCCGGGTCGACGCCCAGCTTCTTCGCCAGCTTGTCCATCTGGGCCTCGTAGGCCGCGCAGACCTGCATCGCGCCCTCGCCGCGCACATGGCCGGAGGGGGGGTTGTTGGTGCGGACCGCCCAGCCCTCGATGAAGGCGTTGGGGACGACGTAGGGGCCGCAGGCGAAGGAGACGGCCGCCGCGAGGGCCTCCCCGGAGGTGTCCGCGTAGGCGCCCGCGTCGAGGAGGATCTGTGCCTCGACCTTCACGAGCTTGCCGTCGGTGTCCGCGTGGTGGCGGTAGCGGAGGAGGGTGGGGTGTCTGTGGACGTGGCCCAGGAAGGACTCTTCGCGGGTCGCCGTCAGTTTCACCGGGCAGCCCGTCTTCAGGGCGAGGAGGCCGAGCGGGAGCTGGAAGCCCTGGTCCTCGCGGTCGGCGGTGGCGCCCGGGACTCCCGTGACGACCACCTTCACGCGCTCGGGTTCCAGTCCGTAGCAGGCGGCAGCCGCGTCACGGTCCGCGTGGGGGTCCGTGGAGGCGAGGTACAGCTCCACGCCGCCGTCGGGGCGCGGGACGGCCAGGCCGGCCTCGGCGCCGATGGGGGCCGGGTCCTGGCGGCCGATCCGGTAGAGGCCCTCGACGACGATCTCGCCGACGGCGTCGGGGTCGCCGTGGCGCAGCGGGATGTGCCGGATCAGGTTGCCGTCGGGGTGCAGCGGTTCGGCCTCGAAGGCCTGCTCTGGGTCGGTCACCGGGTCGAGTACTTCGTACTCGACGATGACGGCCGCCGCCGCCATGCGCGCGGTGTCCGGGTGGTCGGCGGCGACGGCGGCGATGGGCTCCCCGTGGTGGCGTACGACCTCGGCGGCGAACATCGGGCGGTCGGCTCTGCCGCGGCCGTGCAGTTCGACCCCGGGCACGTCCTCGTGCGTGACGACGGCCCGGACGCCGGGCATCTCACGCGCGTGGGTGGTGTCGATGGAGACGATGCGGGCGTGCGGGTGCGGTGAGCGCAGTACGGCGGCCCACAGCAGGCCCTCGGCCCACAGGTCGGCCGCGTACGGGAACGTGCCCTCCGTCTTCGCGCGCGCGTCGGCGGCGGGCAGCGACACGCCGAGGCCGTGCGGGAGCGGCTCCGCGTCGGGGGCGGCCTCCGCGGCCGTGGTCGCGGTGACGGCTTCGTTGCTCACGTCTGGCCTCCGTCCTGGCCGTGAGTCTGGTCATACGCGTGCGAGTCGTGGTTGCGGGCGGGCTCGAAGCCCGGGGCGTCGAACGCGGACGGGTTGACCCCGCCCCCGCCCGGTCCGGCCTGGTGCGGGATGCGTGGCTCGCCGTCCTCGCCCTCGGCGTCGGCGGCGTGCGCCTCGCGTTCGGCGACGACCTCGCGGACCGCTTCCAGGACGCCCCGGTAGCCGGAGCAGCGGCACAGGTTGCCGCACAGGGCCTGGCGCGTCTCCAGGTCGGTCGGGGCGGGGTTGCCCTCCAGGAGGTCGTGCACGGTCATCGCCATCCCGGGGACGCAGAAACCGCACTGGACGGCCCCGCACTTGGCGAGTGCCCGCTGGACGTCCGAGGGCTGCCCGTCGGTGGCGAGGCCCTCGACGGTGCGCACCTCGCTGCCGGCGGCGGTGACCGCGGGCACCAGGCAGGAGGCGACGAGCCGGCCGTCCACCTGCACGTTGCAGGCCCCGCACTCGCCCTGGGAGCAGCCGTCCTTGGCGCCGGCGAGGCCGAGGCGCTCGCGCAGTACGTAGAGCAGCGACTCGCCGATCCAGGCGTCGGGGACGGGTCGGTCGGAGCCGTTGACCCGCAGCACGTACGAGGCGAGGGGGTGTTCCTCGCCGGGCGGTCCGGGGGTGTCGTCGGCCGGATCGGCCACGTCCGGCTCCGCGGCGGGCACCTCAGCGGTCGCTGTGGCACCGGATGCCTCGGTGTTCGCGTCGAGCTCGCCCTCCACGGGCTCCTCAGCGGCCTCCGGGGAGGTTTCCGGCCCAGGAGCAGTGTCGGACTCCGTGGCGGCCTCTGCGGGGCCGCCAGGGCCCTCCTCGGGGCCGGGGGCGTCCGCAGCCGGGTCCTGATCCTCGTCCGCGACCGTGCGACCGGCTCCGGTCGCGGTGTGACCGGTGGCGTCGGCCTGGTGACCGGTCCCGTCGCCCGCGCGACCGGCGCCGCCCGTTTCGTGCGCCGTTTCGTGCGCTGCCTCGTGCGCCGTTTCGGGCGCGTACGTCGCCCCCGTGCCGTTCGTCCGGCCGGAGTCCGGCTCCGGAGCGGATCCGGACGCCCAGGGCTGCGCCGGAGCCTCGGTCGCCCAGGGCGCGGACGCGCCGCCGGGGAGCGTGGCGGGCGGCGTGCCGCCCCACTGCTCGACCAGCGCCGAGGTACTGAACTCGCCCGATTCGTCCGGAAGATCACCGCCGGCGACGGGGATCCGCCATTCCCCGGTCACCTCGCGGCCCGCGGTTCCGGGCGCGGCGGCGCCCGCCGCGCCGGCGCCCTGGTCGAAGGCCCACTGGCCCGTGGAGCTCTGGTCGTAGCTGAACCCGTCGTGCCGCTGCGCCTCCCGCGGCACGGCGTTCGGGTCCGGCCACTGGGTGCCCCCGGGGGGCGCGGGCGGTGTCCCCCACGCGCCCGGCGCGCCCGGCGAACCGTCCTCGGCGCCCGGCACCGCCGCTATCTGCGGGGGCACATATCCGTGGCCGGGCGCGGCCAGCGGGCTGTCCACGGAGGCCAGGAACGCGTCGATGCCCCCTTCGGGGAGCTTCACGAAGGCGGTCGCGCCGTCGTCGTAGTCACCCTGGGGCAGCGGGTCCCAGCGGCCCCCGCCACGGGGGGTGCCCTCCGCGCGCTGGTCCCCGTGCGGGTCGCCGTACTGGTCGTCGCCGTACTGGTCGTCGGTCACGACAGTGCCCTCCCCAGTGCTCGCCGGGCCAGCGCGGCGACAGTGCGCCGCAGGTGCAGTACCGCGGGCGGAAGCGGTGATACGGAGCCGTCCTCGGCCGGAGCCGGGTCGGGGATGCAGGCCGCGGCGACGTACTCGCCGAAGGCACCCAGTGCCTCCGGGACGATCGTGCGGTTGTTGTCCCAGTCGATGAGCCGGGCGACCCACTGCTCGGCGTCCAGGGGGCGCAGCGGCATCGGCGCTATGGCGCCGACGGCGCACCTGACCCCGCGCCGCGCGGGGTCGAGGACGAGCGCGACGGACGCGAGGGCGCGCCCGGGGCCGGTCCGTCCGGTGGCCTTCAGGAAGACCTGGGGCGCGTGCAGCAGGGGCACGCGCACGAAGCCGATGAGTTCCCCGGCCCGCAGCATCTCCACCCCGGCCAGCAGGTGCGACACGGGGATCTCACGGCGGACACCACCGGGGCCCGCGATGATCAGCGTCGCCTCCAGGGCGGCCAGCACGGGCAGCGCGTCCCCCGTGGGGGCGGCCGTGGCGATGTTGCCGCCCAGGGTGCCCGCGTTGCGGATCTGCGGCGGTCCCGCGGCACGCGCGGAGGCGGCCAGGGCCGGGATGAGGGCGGCGAAGTCGGGGCGGCCCATCCGCGCGTGGGTGAGGCCGGCGCCGAGCAGGGCGTGGCCGTCCTGGTACTGCCAGCCGCGGATCTCGCTGATGCGGCCGAGGCCGACGAGCGCGGCGGGCCTGAGCTGCCCGGAGTTGACGGTGGCCATGAGGTCGGTGCCGCCCGCCACGGGGACGGCTGCCGGCATGGCCGAGAGTGCCGCGACGGCCTCGTCCAGCGAGGCGGGCAGCGTCACGGCCTGCGCCGCCTGCGGTGCGTGCGTGGTCAAACCGGTTGCCCCTTCCCGCTGCCCCACCTGGTCCCACCTGTGTTGCCGTACGGTACGTGCTGACAGGGCGGACGTGGCAACTCTGGCACATTCTCGCGAGACCCGAACGCAGGGGTCCGCTAGGAGGCATTCACCCACCTCATCGGCGAGATGGTCCGTTTTCGCACGGCATCACCGATCAGTTCCGATTAGAACTGATCGGTGAGCGTTGAGGGCGCTTTCATCCGCGAAGGCTCCGTGGGGCCTCACACGTTCGGGGGCGCCCCATCGATCGGACGTCCGAGGACTCCTGGCCGCCGCTGCCACGGATGCGGCCCCGCGGGCGGCCGATAGCCGACGCCGAGGGCGTCAAGTCGCCCGTAATGGGCGGTCATCCGGCGCTCGAAGTCGGCGAAGTCCCGTTCGGCGGACGCGGGCAGGGCACTCCAGGCGACCTCGGCGAAGGCGGCCAGCCGAGGGAAGGCCTGGTAGTCCACGCGCCCGGTGTCCTCCATCACCTCGGTCCACAGGTTGGCCTGCGTGCCGAGGACGTGCCGCGCCTCCTCGGGGCCCAACTCCGCTGGAACCGGCTCGAAGCGGAAGACATCCTCAAGGGTGCGGACGTACCCGATGGGGACGGGTTCGTCGGCGCCCCCGTGCTGACGGTGGTCCAGGTAGACCTGCTCCTGGGGGCACATGACGACGTCGTGACCCGCGCGTGCCGCCGTGATGCCGCCCGCGTAACCGCGCCAGGAGGAGACGGCGGCGCCCGGCGCGAGGCCGCCCTCCAGGATCTCGTCCCAGCCGATGAGCCGACGCCCGCGCGCGGTGAGCCACTTGTCGAAGTGCCCTACGAACCAGGACTGGAGCCCGTCCTCGTCACCGACCCCGAGTTCCTCGATACGGGCCTGCGCGGTGGGCGACTCCCGCCACTGCTCCTTCGCGCACTCGTCGCCGCCGATGTGAATGAACTTCCCCGGGAACAGGTCGAGGACTTCCTCGAAGACGCCCTCGTAGAAACGCAGGGTGTTGTCAGTGGGAGCGAGTACGTTGTGGCTGATCCCCCAGTTGTCCCAGACGGAGAGGGAGGCCGTGTCGATGACGTCGGTGTTGCCGAGTTCCGGATACGCGGCGATGGCGGACTGCGAGTGCCCCGGTACGTCGATTTCCGGGACCACCTCGATATGCCGCTCGGCGGCGTAGGCGACGATCTCTCGGATGTCGTCCTGGGTGTAGAAGCCCCCGTGCGGCTTCTCCTCCCACAGCGGTGACGCCCCGTGGCCGAATTTGGTACGGGACCGCCAGGAGCCGACCTCCGTCAGCTTCGGGTACCGCTCGATCTCGACGCGCCAGCCCTGGTCGTCCGTCAGATGGAAGTGGAAGACGTTGAGTTTGTGCGCCGCCATCAGGTCCAGGTAGCGCAGGACGCCTTCCTTGGGCATGAAGTGCCGGGCGACGTCCAGCATGAGGCCGCGCCAGCGGAAACGGGGCGTGTCCTCGACGAAGGTGCCGGGGACGAGCCACCGCCGGCCGGGGGTGACAGGGGCGCGCCGGAAGGCGTCGGGGCCGAGCAGCTGACGGAGCGTCTGCGCACCCCAGAAGACACCGGCGGGCCCGCCGCCGTGGATGGTGACGTCGTCCCCGTTGACGTACAGCTTGTAGCCCTCCGGGCCGAGATGGCCGGCGTCCTCGGGCTGGACCCGCAGCCGGACGGTCTCGCCGTCGTCCCCCGCGCCGGGTGGCAGCGCGAGCCCGGTCGCCGCCCCGAGGACGCCTCGCAGCCAGCGGGCCGTCGCCCCGGTGCCGGGCCCGGCGTCGATCACCGTGTTCTCGTCGAACACGAAACCGCCCGCGGACCTGACGTCCCGCACGACAACGGGCGCCGGAATCAGTTCATTAACGTCAGTCACATGGGTCACGTCAGTCCTTAACCGCTCCACCGAGCCCCGACACCAGTCGGCGCTGCACGAGTACGAAGAACACCAGCACCGGAATCGTCATCACCGTGGAGGCTGCCATCACGCCGCCCCAGTCCGGGTCGTCGGGCTTGTAGAAGACCAGCAGGGCCATCGGCAGCGTCGACTGGGAGGTGTCACTGATGACGAACGACTTGGCGAACAGGAAGTCGTTCCAGGCCGAGATGAAGGAGAACACGCTGGTGGCCACCAACCCCGGGAAGACCAGCGGGAAAAGGATCTGCCACAGGAATCGCGACCGGCTCGCCCCGTCGATGTACGCGGCCTCCTCCAGCGCCTCCGGAACCGCCTTCACAAAACCCCGCAGCATCCAGATCGCGAAGGGCAGTGAGAAGGCGATGTGCGGCAGGATCAGCGAACCCAGTGTGTTCAGCTGCCCGAAGTCCCGCATGAGGAAGAACAGCGGGATCGTGAGTGCCTCCACGGGCACCATCTGGGCCACCAGGAACATGATCAGCAGGGTCGTCCGGAAACGGAACCGGAATCGGGTCACCGCGGTCGCCGCGAGAAACGCGATCAGCGCGGAGACGACGACCACGGAACAGGCGACCACCAGGCTGTTGAGAAAGAACCGGCCGAATTCCTGCTGCCCGAAGACACGCCGGAAGGAGTCCAGGGAAGGGGCGAGCGTCCAGGGGCGCGGCTCCGTCGACTCGATCTCGCCGGCCGGTTTGAAGGCGCTGAGCACCATCCAGTAGAGGGGGAAGGCGACGACGACCGCGATCAGCAGCGCCGACACCTCGGCGGCCAGCCGCCAGGGCCGCCGTACGAAGCGGCGGACACCTCGCACGCGTCGAACAGGGCGGACTCGTTGGGCTCGTTGGGCTCGTTGGACAACGTTGCCGGACATCACAGCTCCTCCCCCTGCCTGCGCAGCAGCCGCAGGTACACGAGGGTCGCGGCGAGCAGGATCAGCAGCATCACGATCCCGATCGCCGAGCCGAGGCTGTACTGGGAGGAGGCGAAGGCCTGTTGGTAGGCGTAGACGTTGAGGGTGAGGTTCTGGCCGGCGATGCCGCCTCCGTTCGTCATCACGTAGATCTGGGTGAAGACCTTGAAGTCCCAGATGACCGACTGGATGGTGACGACCATCAGGATCGGGCGGAGCATCGGCGCGAGCACCGAGCGCCAGACGCGCAGTTGTGAGGCGCCGTCCAGGGCAGCCGCCTCCAGCACCTCGGCCGGTACGGCACGGATGCCCGCGTACACCGTGACCATCACGAACGGGAAGGAGCACCACACCACTTCGAGCAGCACCAGGAAGAAGGCGCTGAACCTGCCGTACGTCCACGAGTGGTCGCCGAGACCCAGCATCCGGTTGACCGGCCCGAAGTCGGGGTCGAAGAGCAGCAGCCAGACCGTGGAACCGGTGACCGCCGGGGTCGCCCACGCGCCGAGCGCCGCCAGCATCAACGCGAGGCGGGGCAGGGCACGGACACGAGTCAGCAGGACGGCGAGGGCGCAGCCGACGGAGAGCGTGGAGACCACACAGGCCGCCGCGAAGACGACCGTGGCCAGCAGCACCTGCCAGAACCGGGAGTCGGAGAAGATCTCCCGGTAGTTGGCGAACCCCTCGAAGGTGGTCGGTTCACCACCGCTGACCTGCGCCTGGGTGTAGTGGAAGAACGAGATCAGCCCGAGCTGGTAGATGGGGTAGAGAAGCAAGCCCCCGAGGACGACGAGAGCCGGGGCGAGATACAGCCAAGGGACACTGGACCTCCCCAAGGGGCGCGGGGCTGTTCTGAATCTGCGGCTACCGCCGCGTGGGCGCGACAAGCCACGACGGACCGGCACCCGCAGACGCTCCGCACCCCCCACCCGAGTAGGCGCCGTCACCCCACGGAACCAAACGCGTCGTCCATCTTCTTGGCAGCCTCCGCGGAAGCCGCCGCGACATCCTTCTTGCCGCTGACGATCTCCTGGAACATCGTCGGCAGGACCAGCGAGGAGTCGATCTGGGACCAGGCGGGCGACGCCGGCACGAACTTGGTGCCCACGGCGAGGGTCTTCACGAAGGGCGCGACGTACGGCTGCTTCCTGGCGACCGTCTCGCGCACGTCGCCGAAGGTCGGCAGGAAGCCCATGGCGTCGAAGAGTTCGGTCTGTGTCCGCTTGGAGGCGAGCTGCTCCATGAGGTCGACGGCGAGCGTGCGGTGCGAAGTGCTGTTCAGCACACCCAGGTTGTTCCCGCCCGCGAACGCCGGTGCCACCGAGCCGGCCGTGACGCCCGGCAGCGGTACGACCGCGTAATCGCCCTTGACCTTCCCCGCCTCGACGGCCGCGTGGTTGAAGTCGCCGCCGATCGCCATGCCCGCCTTGCCCGCAGCGAAGGCGGTGATGGTGTCGTTGCCGCCCATGCCCGCGCACTTCGCGGCGGGGCAGTTGTCGTCACCGAAGAGGGAGGTGTAGGCCTTGATGCCCTTCTGGGCGGCGGCGCTGTCGATGGCGGAGGCGTACGAACCGCCTCTGCCGGTGGCGAGTTCGCCGCCGTTGGCCCAGATGAAGGGCATCGCGCCGTAGGTGAAGGCGCCGCCGACCGCGAGCCCGTACAGGTCGGGCTTCGCCGCGCGGATCCGGTGCGCGGTTTCCGTCAACTCGGCCATGGTCTTCGGGACCTGGAGGCCGAGTTCCTTGAAGATGTCCGTGCGGTAGTACAGGGCGCGGACGCCGACGAAGAAGGGGGCACCGTAGACCTTGCCGTCGACGGTGACGGACTGCCGGGCGGTCGGGTCGGTGTCCGTCGCCTCGCCCCAGGCCGCGAACTCCCTGCTGACGTCGAGGAGTCCGCCGTCGGCGACGTATCCGGCGGTGTCCGTGTTTCCGTACTCGATGACGTCGGGGGCGCTCTTCGGGTCGTTGAAGGCGGCCTTGATGCGCTGGGCGCGGGTCTCGACGGGGATGTATTCGATCTTGACGTCGGTGCCCTTGTGGGCCTTCTCGAAGGCGTCGACGGCCGACGTGACGACCTTCTCCTTCGGGGTGTTGCCGACCTCCTGGAAGAGCCACACGCGCAGGGTGCCGGTCTGCTCGTCCTTGCCGGAGGAGGAGTTGTCGGAGGTCTCGGGGGCACATGCCGTGGCGGTGAGCCCGGCGAGCGCCAGGGCGGCCACGGAGGCAGCCAGTCGGGCAGATCGGACAGGGAGCTTCATCTGGCGTTTCCTCCGGTGAGGGCGTTGCAACATACGCAATGGATGTTTCGCTCTGCACAACACCACGGAGGTTATGGACTGCGCGGACATGGCCACAAGAGGTCTTGACCACGTCTCCACCACTCTGTGACCGGCCGGCGCATCCCGTGCAACGGCGGACAGCACAAAGGTCCCCAGGGCGCACAAAACGCACCCGGGGACCTCTACTGACACTGGACCAACGGCCGGCGCGGCCTACTTCTTGCCGTCGCCCTTGCCCTCGTCGCCGCCGGAGCCCATGGACTCGTAGATCTCCTTGCACATGGGACACACCGGGTACTTCTTCGGGTCGCGGCCCGGTACCCAGACCTTGCCGCACAGCGCCACGACGGGAGTCCCGTCGAGGGCGCTCGCCATGATCTTGTCCTTCTGGACGTAGTGGGCGAAGCGCTCGTGGTCGCCGTCGCCGTGCGAGGTCTGCGGCGCCGGTTCGACGAGGGTCCCCGTACCAGTCCCGCGCTGGGGCTGGGTCTCAGGCTCAAGAGTGCTCATAACCGCCAAGGGTACTGAAGGTCACACCCGTCAGTTCAGCGAAGGGTCGTCCGGATACGTCGCGACCATCGCCAGTTCGCTGCGCTGGCGTCTGAGGACCTCGCGCCACAGGCGTTCCGGAGACGGGGAGGAGATGTCTCCGGGCTCCGACTCGACGACGTACCAGGCGCCGTCCGCCAGCTCCGCCTCCAGCTGCCCCGGCCCCCAGCCCGCGTACCCGGCGAAGATGCGCAGCGACCCGAGCGCCTTCGCGAGCAGTTCCGGCGGTGCCTCCAGGTCGACGACACCGATCGCGCCGTGCACGCGCCGCCAGCCGAGAGGGGTGCGCTCGCCCGACACCCCGCCGCCGGGGATGACCGCGACACCGAGCGCCGAGTCGAGGGCGACCGGGCCGCCCTGGAAGACGACCCCCGGTTCACCGGCGAGTTCCGCCCAGCCCTCCAGGATGTCCCCGACGTCCACCGGAGTCGGGCGGTTGAGGACGACGCCGAGGGAACCCTTCCCGTCGTGGTCGAGAAGGAGCACCACCGCGCGGTCGAAGTTCGGGTCCGCCAGGGCGGGCGTTGCCACGAGCAGTCGCCCTGTGAGCGAGGACACCTCGGTCATGCGAGACATGATCTCGCATCTTCCCCCTGTGGGGGGAGCCAATCGGGGTACCTGGGTGAAGCCGGCCCAGGGCGCATCGGAGCGGGACGGGCGCGCGCCTGCGCCGGTGACCGCATGTGCCCGGCGGCGAACGGTTCGTGTTGTGGCAAACCTATGACAC
The DNA here is from genome assembly GCF_036227485.1 of Streptomyces sp. NBC_01451. Taxonomy (NCBI): domain Bacteria; kingdom Bacillati; phylum Actinomycetota; class Actinomycetes; order Kitasatosporales; family Streptomycetaceae; genus Streptomyces; species Streptomyces sp. NBC_01451. Next base: position 6,031,772 of record NZ_CP109479.1, on the reverse strand, counting down.
GGCTGGGCGGCGCTTGGGCTTACAGAAGGGGGGTGTGCGGCGACTACCCTTGCTCTTCGGCTCCTGCGCGTGCCTGCACGACGAGGGCCCGCCAACACCCCCCGCCCAACTCATCGGAACGCGAGATACATGACGGTCAACGGCACAGACGACGTACTGATTGTCCACGGCGGCACCCCGCTGGAGGGCGAGATCCGTGTCCGCGGTGCGAAGAACCTCGTACCGAAGGCCATGGTCGCCGCCCTGCTGGGCAGTGCGCCAAGTCGACTGCGCAATGTCCCCGACATCCGTGACGTCCGTGTCGTGCGCGGGCTGCTCCAGCTGCACGGGGTGACGGTGCGTCCGGGCGAGGAGCCCGGCGAGCTGATCATGGACCCGTCGCACGTGGAGAGCGCCAACGTCGCGGACATCGACGCGCACGCGGGGTCGAGCCGTATCCCGATCCTCCTCTGCGGTCCGCTGCTGCACCGCCTCGGGCACGCGTTCATCCCGGGTCTCGGCGGCTGCGACATCGGCGGCCGGCCCATCGACTTCCACTTCGAGGTACTGCGGCAGTTCGGCGCGACGATCGAGAAGCGCGCGGACGGGCAGTACCTGGAGGCTCCGCAGCGGCTGCGCGGCACGAAGATCGCGCTGCCGTACCCGTCCGTGGGCGCGACCGAGCAGGTCCTGTTGACGGCGGTGCTGGCGGAGGGCGTCACCGAGCTGTCCAACGCGGCGGTGGAGCCCGAGATCGAGGACCTCATCTGCGTACTGCAGAAGATGGGCGCGATCATCGCCATGGACACGGACCGCACCATCCGTGTCACCGGCGTCGACAAGCTCGACGGCTACAACCACGCGGCCCTCCCGGACCGGCTGGAGGCCGCGTCGTGGGCGTCGGCGGCGCTGGCGACCGAGGGCAACATCTATGTCCGCGGCGCCCAGCAGCGGTCGATGATGACGTTCCTGAACACCTACCGGAAGGTGGGCGGTGCCTTCGAGATCGACGACGAGGGCATCCGCTTCTGGCACCCCGGCGGCCAGCTGAAGTCGATCGCCCTGGAGACGGACGTACACCCCGGTTTCCAGACGGATTGGCAGCAGCCCCTGGTCGTCGCGCTGACGCAGGCCACCGGCCTCTCCATCGTCCACGAGACGGTGTACGAGTCCCGCCTCGGCTTCACCTCCGCGCTCAACCAGATGGGCGCGCACATCCAGCTCTACCGCGAGTGCCTCGGCGGCTCCCACTGCCGCTTCGGCCAGCGCAACTTCCTCCACTCGGCGGTCGTGTCGGGCCCCACCCGCCTCCAGGGCGCCGACCTGGTCATCCCGGACCTCCGGGGCGGCTTCTCGTACCTCATCGCCGCCCTGGCCGCCCAGGGAACGTCCAGGGTGCACGGCATCGACCTGATCAACCGGGGCTACGAGAACTTCATGGAGAAGCTCGTGGAGCTGGGCGCGAAGGTGGAGCTGCCCGGCAAGGCCCTCGGCTAGCCACCGGCCGTCTCTCCACTCCCGCCCAGGCCTGTTCCGGGTCTCGGCTGGGGGTCCGGGGGTCATCCCCCGGGAAGACACAGCATGGAGAAGCTCGTGGAGCTGGGCGCGAAGGTGAAGCTGCCCGGCAAGGCCCTCGGCTAGCTGCCAGTCGTACGAACGCCGATGGGCGGTCACCCGAATTCGGGTGACCGCCCATCGGCGTCAACTGCTGCGCCCTGAAGGGGCGCGGGGAACTGCGCGACCAGCCACGACGGCCCCGCAGTCGCCCACGGCGCCAGCCATGACGGCGAACAGGCGCCCTTACTTGCCCTTGGCCGCTTCCTTGAGCTTGGAGCCCGCGGAGACCTTGACGCTGTAGCCGGCGGGGATGTCGATCGGGTCGCCGGTCTGCGGGTTGCGCGCGGTCCGAGCGGCACGGTGCGTGCGCTCGAAGGTCAGGAAGCCGGGGATGGTGACCTTCTCGTCGCCCTTGGCGACGATCTCGCCGACGGTCTCGGCGAACGCGGCCAGAACGGCGTCGGCGTCCTTGCGGGTGACCTCGGCGCGGTCGGCCAGGGCGGCCACCAGCTCACTGCGGTTCATGTCGTTACTCCCGTGTTCTTCTTGCTGTTGAGGCGTGCCCCGCGGCGGAGCCGCATGGGGGGCACAGCGAAGCCGATGCTGCCAGGGTCCTCGGTGGGTCCCCGGACCCGGGTCCGCCGTCGGACCCTCACGCCCGAAGACGCATCCTGCCCCCACCTGCGGCGGGAAAGCCAATCCGGCACCCCTGGGAGTCACACGAACACCCCTGGGAGTCACACGGAAAGCGCCGGCGGCCGGGGCCGACAGGCTGAACCTGGCCGCCACCCTAGAGGCGCACGGGGGCAGGGCGCCCCCGACGCGCCGGTACGAGGGCCCGTGGTAACCGTCACATATACGGCACCGGGAACCGGGAACTACTCGGCCGCCGCCTTCGCGGCTTCCCGCACCGCACCCGCCACCGCGCCCGCGACCTTGTCGTTGAAGACGCTCGGCACGATGTAGTTCGGGTTCAGCTCGTCCTCGGTGACGACGTTCGCGAGTGCGGTCGCCGCAGCGAGCATCATCTCGGTGTTGACCGTGCGGGACTGCGCGTCCAGGAGACCGCGGAAGACACCCGGGAAGACCAGCACGTTGTTGATCTGGTTCGGGAAGTCCGAGCGGCCGGTGGCCACGACCGCGGCCGTCTGGCGGGCGATCGCCGGGTCGACCTCGGGGTCGGGATTCGCGAGCGCGAAGACAATCGCGCCCTCCGCCATCGCTGCCACGTCGTCGCCGTCGATGACGTTCGGGGCCGAGACACCGATGAAGACGTCGGCGCCGCGCACGGCCTCCTTGAGGGTGCCGGTGAGGCCCTCCAGGTTGGTGTTGTCGGCGATCCAGCGCAGCGGGGAGTCCGGGGCCGCGTTGACCAGGTCCGCGCGGTCCGCGTGGACGACGCCCTGGATGTCGGCGACGACCGCGGTCTTGACGCCGGCCGCGATCAGCAGCTTGAGGATGGCCGTACCGGCCGCGCCGGCGCCCGACATGACGACGCGGATGTCACCGATCGCCTTGCCCGTGACGCGCAGGGCGTTGGTGAGGGCGGCCAGGACGACGATCGCGGTGCCGTGCTGGTCGTCGTGGAAGACGGGGATGTCGAGGGCCTCGCGGAGGCGGGCCTCGATCTCGAAGCAGCGCGGGGCCGAGATGTCCTCCAGGTTGATGCCGGCGAAGCCGGGGGCGATCGCCTTGACGATCGTGACGATCTCGTCGGTGTCCTGGGTGTCCAGGCACAGCGGCCAGGCGTCGATGTCGGCGAAGCGCTTGAAGAGGGCCGCCTTGCCCTCCATGACCGGCATGGCGGCCATCGGGCCGATGTTGCCGAGGCCCAGGACCGCGGAGCCGTCCGTCACGACTGCGACGGTGTTGCGCTTGATGGTGAGGCGGCGGGCGTCCTCGGGGTTCTCGGCGATCGCCATGCACACGCGGGCCACGCCCGGGGTGTAGATCATGGAGAGGTCGTCACGGTTGCGGATCGGATGCTTGGACTGCATCTCGATCTTGCCGCCGAGGTGCATGAGGAACGTACGGTCCGAGACCTTGCCGAGGGTGACGCCCTCGATGCCGCGGAGCTTCTTGACGATCTCGTCGGCGTGCGCGGTCGAGGTCGCCGCGATGGTGACGTCGATCCGGAGCAGTTCGTGACCGGAGGCGGTGACGTCGAGGCCGGTCACCGAGCCTCCGGAGGACTCCACGGCGGTGGTGATCTGGGAGACCGCGGTTCCGCTCGCGGGCACCTCCAACCGGACCGTGATCGAGTAGGAGACGCTGGGCGCCGTTGCCATGGCCGACTTCCTTCTGCTTTCACCCTGATGCTTGGTTTGCCGTCCGATCGTCGCACCTACCGTGGAGTAGCTGGTAGCGGGGCCTCGATTGCGAACGTTTTGTTCTCAACGAAGAGAGGTCCACGCCACTTTCGTGGCGTGGACCTCTACATGTTCAGTGGCACCGACCCGCCATGCTCGCCTCGCGGCAAGTGGTCGCTCGTAGCGACGAAGGTTGGGCCCGGGGGCTTGGATCGAGCCGGTGCCATCGTCAACGGTAACAAACGATCCCCGTAAGGCAATTCCCATCGGGCACTGTCTTGGCTTCAGTCTCGGAGAAGGTCGGGCACCCCTTGCGCATCGGGCTCGTCGCGGTCCGCCGAGACGACCGTGAGCTGCTGGGTGGCGCGGGTCAGGGCGACGTACAGAACCCGCAGGCCGGCCGGGCTCTCGTCGGCGATCTCCGCCGGGGAGACGACCACTGTGGCGTCGTACTCCAGGCCCTTGGCCTCCAGGCTGCCCAGGGCCACCACGCGGTCGCCCAGGCCCGCCAGCCAGCGGGCCGCCTCCTCGCGGCGGTTCATGGCCACGACGACGCCGACCGTGCCGTCGACAAGGTCGAGGAGGCGGGCTGCCTCGTCGCGGACCGCTTGGGCCAGGGAGTCCCGTGCGTCGGCGCCGTGTCCGGTGTTCGCGCCCACGAACCTTGGCTCCACGCCGGTCGAGCGGACCGCCCTCGGGGACTCCGAGCCCGGCATCGCGAGGGCCAGGACCTTGGCGGCCAGTTCGGCGATCTCCGCCGGGTTGCGGTAGTTGACGGTGAGGGTGAAGCGGCGGCGCGGGCGGCTGCCCAGGGCCTCGTCGCGGGCCTCGGCCGCCTCGTCGGGGTCGGACCAGGAGGACTGGGCCGGGTCGCCGACGACCGTCCAGGTGGCGTGCCGGCCGCGGCGGCCGATCATGCGCCACTGCATCGGGGTGAGGTCCTGGGCCTCGTCGACGATGACGTGGGCGTACTCGGTGCGTTCCTGGGCGAGTCGCTCGGCCCGTTCGCGCTGCGTCTCCTCCCGTACCGGCATCAGCTCTTCGAGGCCGCTGAGCTGGTCCATGGGGTCCAGGTCACGTCTCTTGCGGGGGCGGGCCGGGGTGCCGAGGATCGCGCCCAGCTCGTCCAGCATGGCCACGTCGTGGACCGAGAGGCCGTCGCGCTTGAGGGCGCGGGCGACCCGGCGGACCTCACCCGGGTTGAGGATGCGGCGGGCCCAGCGGCCGAGGCGGCGTTCGTCGGACATGGCGGCGAGGACCGACGCGGGGGTCAGTTCCGGCCACCAGGCGTCCAGGAACGCGATGAAGTCGTCCTCGCTCGTGACGTCCTCGTCGAAGGAGGAGCGCAGCTCGGCGGCCAGTTCCCGGTCCGTGTGGCGGCTCTGGGCGCCCGAGCGGGCCCACAGGGCGTCCAGGAGGAGCCTGCGGGCGCGGGGGCGCAGCAGGTTGACGGGGGCCGTGCCGCTGAGCGCCGACTCGCGGATGCGGGCCAGTTCGGGGGCCTCCAGTTCGATACGGCGGCCGAAGGCGACGACCCGCAGCCGGCTGGTCGCCGTCGACGAGTCGTACTGCTCCAAGGCGCCCCGCGCGGCCTTCCGCAGCACCGCGAGCATGCGGTACGAGCCCTTGGCGCGGGCCACGGCCGGGGAGTCGTACAGGGTGGCCTCGGCGCCGTCGACGAGGGAGCCGATGGCGCGGATCGCGACCTGGCCCTCCTCGCCGAGGGAGGGCAGGACGCCCTCCGTGTAGGCCACCAGGAGGGGCGTCGGGGAGACGATCAGGATGCCGCCCGCGTACCGGCGCCGGTCCTGGTAGAGGAGGTAGGCGGCGCGGTGCAGGGCGACGGCCGTCTTGCCGGTGCCGGGGCCGCCCTCGACGTACGTCACCGAGGCGGCTGGGGCCCGGATCACCAGGTCCTGTTCGGCCTGGATGGACGACACGATGTCCCGCATGGTGTGGCTGCGGGCCTGGCCGAGGGCGGCCATCAGGGCGCCGTCGCCGATCACCGCGAGCTCACGGCCGTCCAGGGACGCCTTCAGCTCGGGGCGCATCAGGTCGTCCTCGACGCCGAGGACCTGCCGGCCCTTGGAGCGGATGACGCGGCGCCTGACCACCCGGCCCGGGTCGACCGGGGTCGAGCGGTAGAAGGGTGCGGCGGCCGGGGCGCGCCAGTCGATGACGAGGGGCGAGTAGTCCTCGTCGAGGACGCCGATACGGCCGATGTGGAGGGTCTCGGCGATGTCGGCGGTGCCCTCGGGGCTGACGGCCCCCTCCGCGGCCTCCACGGCCGTGTAGGCGCCGTCCGGGCCCTTTTTGCCGTCCATGCCCCGCAGCAGGTCGATACGGCCGAAGAGGAAGTCCTCGAACTCGTTGTTCAGCCTGTTGAGGTGGATGCCGGCGCGGAACACCTGGGCGTCCCGTTCGGCGAGCGCGCCGGGGGTGCCGACCTGCCCTCGTTTGGCCGCGTCGTGCATGAGGAACTCGGCCTCGTTGATCTTCTCCTCAAGACGCCGGTACACCCGGTCCAGGTGTTCCTGTTCGACGCTGATCTCGCGGTCGCGGACGGAGTCCTGTACTGAGGAGTCCTCGACCGGTACGAGCGCCGTTTCCTGCTGAGCCTGAGCGGCCACCGGGCCCCCTTCTGACGTGCTGGGCAGCCGTCAACCGTACGCGAAAGAGAGGCCCTGATGCTACGAGTCCGCCCCAGGACACCGTACGAGTCTTCGTACGAGGCGTCCTGGGGCGGTCACGGAGCGGCGATGGAACGGTTGTGGAGCGCTTGTGGAACGGTTCGGAGCGGTTTGCGGAAGGTCAGGCGTCGACCTCGACGAGCTTCTTGCCCGTGGAGTCGACGACCTCGTAGTGGTCGATCTCGTCGGTGCTGAAGGCCGTTCCGCCGTGGATGAAGAGCGGGTTGCGGGCGGCCTCGGTCGTGGCGTCCTTGATGCCGTAACCGGCCGTCGGGACAGACCAGTTGGACATCGTCTCGCGCTTGCCGTCCTTGCCGACGGCGATCAGGGAGCACTTCAGCGGGCCCTTGACGCCCCCCAGCTCCAGGACCGCGCTGACACCCCAGGCCTTCGACTCCATCGCCACGGTCGCGGTGACCTTGGTGTTGGGGTCGGTGGCCGAGACCCGGTCGGTCATCAGACCGAAGGCCTCCTTGGCGGAGCCGGTGCTCTTCGGCGTCACCGTCGGCGAGGGAGCGGCCACGCTGGTGGTGTCGCCGCTGGTCGTCGCGAACACGGCGGTCGGGCCGCCGATGATGAGGGCCGCTGCGGCGGCCACCATGTAGAAGCTGCGCCGGCGCTTGCTCGCACGCCGTTCCGCGACCTCGTCGACCAGCCGTGTCGCGAGCTGTGGACTCGGGCGGGCGGACAGCGACTCGCCGATGGCCGGGGATCCCTGGGCACCGGGCAGGTCCGCGAGGGCGGCCAGCATCGGTTCCATCCCGGCCAGCTCGTCGAGCTGCTGGGCGCACCACTCGCAGCCCGCGAGATGTGCTTCGAAGGCCGTGGCCTCCGCATCGTCGAGGATGCCGAGGGCGTAGGCGCCTACGGTCTCGTGTTCGTTCGGGCCTTGGGAACCCTGCATTCCTCGCATGGAACCAGGACTACCCGCTCCGAACCCCCCGTAAATGCTCATGCCGTCACCCCCCGCTCCTCCAGTGCGAGCTTCATCGAACGCAGGGCATAGAAGACCCGTGAGCGCACCGTTCCGCTGGGTATGCCCAGCGTTTCGGCGGCTTCGTTCACGGTACGCCCCTTGAAATAGGTCTCGACCAGTACCTCCCGGTGGGCAGGGGTCAGGTCGTCCAGCGCGTCCGACAACGTCATCAGCCACAACGCCTTGTCGATCTCGTCCTCCGCGGGGATGACCTCCAGCGGCGACGGGTCCACCTCCTGCGGCCGGGCCTGCCGGCTGCGGTGGCCGTCGATGACGATGCGCCGGGCGACCGTCACCAGCCAGGGGCGTACCGAACCGGTTGCCCGATTGAGCTGACCGGCGTTCTTCCAGGCACGGATAAGTGTCTCCTGCACGACGTCCTCGGCTCGTTGCCGGTCTCCGGCGACCAGCCTGAGGACGTACGCCAGCAGGGGCCCTGCGTGCTCTCGGTACAACGCACGCATCAGGTCCTCGTCGGGTTCCGAGGGCTGGGACATGCGATGTCGGGCCCTCGGTGCTCGTTCATTGGCCACGACGGAATCCTTGCGCACGCCCACCTCCGCTGTCCCGGGTTCCCCCAGTCGGTCGCTCCCCCCGAAGTACGGAAGTGGCATGCGGGATGTTCAACGTGTGACGACAACTTTCTTTATCCGGAAGCGACGTCAGGGACAAGGGAGCACATTCCTGCCGCAAGTGCTTTACATTTTCGCCACACTGGCAAGATCGGGGCGATGCCCGCGGCGCGCCGACTGGAAACTCACGTGTAACCAACGTCACTGCGACCCTTGAGAGTTGACAAGCCCGATTCCGCCCGAAAGGCCCTCTGTGGGCGATCTGTGCCCGGAATCCGCGAGCGGTCTACGCGCGCGCCGGAAGGGTCTACGCGCGCGCCATGGCGGCCCGCCGCCGGTGCCTCGCGACCCGCTCCCGGTTGCCGCAGATCTCACTGGAGCACCATCTGCGCCGTCTGCCCCGGGAGGTGTCGAGATAGACGATCGAGCAGCTGTCCCCCTCGCACTGGCGCAGGCACGCGCGTGCCACCGGGTCGGTGAGCAGTTCCACGGCGTCCCGGGCGACCGCGCCGAGCAGGGCCGCGCAGTCGGGCGGCCCGTGCAACTCCCGTACGAGCGTGCCGTCCTCGGCGCGGACCGCGCGGGGGGCCGGCGGCGCCGGGCGGGCCAGTTCGTTGAGGCGGGTGAGTGCCTGGTCGAGGAGGCGGGGGTCGGCGGACGGAGAGCTGTGCACCAGCTGACCGGTCAACCGGCCGGTCAGCTCCCGCAGTTCGCGGAAGTGCGGGACCCAGGAGGCGTCGGCGTGGTGCAGGGGCGTGCCCGCGGGGACGAGTCCGGATGCGGCGATCCAGGCGCGGAGCGGCTCGACGGCGCCGAGCCGTTCGTCGGGGTCGGCGGTCGCCAGCAGGTCCAGGCAGATCCGCCCGGCGTCGAAACGCAGCTCGTACGAGGCTGTGGCCACGGTCGTCTCCGATGCCATGTGCCTGTCACCGCCTAGGAGTCGCCACCGTACGGGGCGGAGGGAATGCCGATGAGTCGCCGGTGGGATGCCGGTGAGGGGATCCGGGGAACCGTTCCCTCTACAGTGCATGCCCGCCCTCGCGGCCGGAACCCCTCGTACCGAGGCGGACGCACCCTCATGGGGCCGGACGCCGGGCCCACGTCACGGATGCGGAGGCCGCCGTCGGCGGGGGTAAGGGTGGTGGCGGCACCGAGCGCCCTGCGGATGGGCGGTTCGTTTGCTGCGGGGTGGGGGGTCGGTACGGGGCAGTGCGGGACGGTGGGGGCCGATGGAGGTCGGTAGGGGTCAGTGCGGGGTCGGCGGGAGTCAGTGGGGGCCGGCGGGAGTCAGTGGGGGTCGGCCTCGCCCACGCGGCGGAGTCGCGCGTCGTTGCGGCCGGCCCCGCGCGCCTTGCGGGCGGGGCCGGGGGGGCTGCTGGGCCGGGGGGCTGGGCCGGGACGCGCTGCTCGCGTACGCCCTGCCGTGCTCCTCGTCTTCGCTGTGCGCGTCCCGCTCGACGACGCCCGGGCGCGGATCGCCGGCCCACCACCCCGCCGTACGCGCGAGGTTCGAGGGCCCGGGGGGCGGCCCAGAACGGTGCGCCCCCGGCCCGTGCCGCCGACGAGACGCCCGCCCGTCCTTCCCGCGCGCCGGTCGTGAGCGGGAAGGGGTTACGCGTCGGAGTACTTGGCGTCGGCCGCCGGGTCCAGGGCGAGCCGGTAGCCGCGTTTGACGACCGTCTGGATCAGCTTGGGCGCGCCGAGGGCCGTGCGCAGGCGGGCCATCGCCGTCTCCACGGCGTGCTCGTCGCGGCCGGCCCCGGGCAGCGCGCGCAGCAGTTCGGCGCGGGCGACGACCCACCCGGGCCGCCGGGACAGCGACCGCATCAGGGACATCCCGGCGGGCGGTACGGGCCGCAGGGCGCCGTCGACGATGACAGCGTGCCCGCGGATCTCGACCCGGTGTCCGGCGATGGGCAACGCCCGTGCGCGGGTCGGGAGTTCCTGGCAGAGGAGCTGTACGAGGGGGCCGAGCCGGAAGCGTTCGGGAGACACCGTGTCGACGCCGTGGGCCTGGAGCGGCAGCGCGGTGACCGGGCCGACGCACGCGGGGAGGACGTCGTGGTGGAGGGCGGCGAGGAGTTCCGGGAGCAGGCCCCGTTCCTCGGCACGGGAGAGCAGGGACGCGGCGGCGGGGGCGCTGGTGAAGGTGAGCGCGTCCAGGCCGCGCGAGACGGTCGCGTCGAGGAGCCGGTCGACGGGGCCGATGTCCTCCGGCGGCATCCACCGGTAGACGGGCACACCGACGACCTCGGCGCCCGCGGCACGCAGCGACTCGACGAAGCCGGGCAGGGGCTCGCCGTGCAGCTGGATCGCGATACGGCGCCCCTCCACGCCCTCCTCCAGAAGCCGGTCGAGCACCTCGGCCATGGACTCCGAGGACGGCGACCAGTTCTCCGTGAGCCCGGCGGCCCGGACGGACCCCTTGACCTTGGGGCCGCGGGCCAGCAGTTCCACGCCGCCGAGACAGGCGAGCAGGTCGTCGCCGAGACCCCAGCCGTCGGCGGCCTCGATCCAGCCGCGGAAGCCGATGGCGGTGGTGGCGATGACGATGTCCGGCGCCTGGGCGATGAGCTGCTTGGTGGCCGCGAGCAGCTCGCTGTCGTCGGCGAGCTGCACGATCCGCAGAGCGGGCGCGTGTACGACGGCGGCGCCCCGCCGCTGGAGCAGGGTCCCGAGTTCGTCGGCCCGACGCGCTGCGGTGACACCCACGGTGAACCCCGCGAGGGGGCCGTGGTCGGGCGGGCCGTTCTCCGGTCGTTCCGGTCGCTGCTGTTCGTCGTACATGGCTCTCGTCCCGCAGTCGGGTCACATCTGCACAAGCGTGCCGACCGAGCCTGTCAACGGCGCGTGACAGGCTCGGTTCGGCTTGATGTCGCTGGTGTTACTTAAGCCGCTTCCGGCGAGGATCACACCTCGGCGTAGCTGAGCTGCGGCTTTGCTTCGGAGGGGGTGGTTTCCGTGGCTTGTACACCCGCCGGGCGGCGAAGGTATACGGCCCAGGTGACCAGGAAGCAGACCCCGTAGAAGGCGAGGAAGGCGAGGAAGGCTCCGGTGCCGGAACCGACGCTCAGGAACGACTGGCGGAAGGCGAGGTTGATACCGAGGCCACCGAGCGCGCCCACCGCGCCGATGATGCCCATGGTGGCACCGGAGAGCCGGCGCCCGTACGCGGCGGCCTCCTCGCCCTCAAGCCCCTTGGCGAGTGCCTTGGCCTGGAAGATGCCGGGGATCATCTTGAAGGTGGAGCCGTTGCCGAGGCCGGTGAGGACGAACAGGGCGATGAAGGCGACGGTGAACAGCGGCAGCGACTTCTGGATGGAGGCGAAGACAATGACACCGGTGGCGCCGGCCATGGCGACGTAGTTCCACAGGGTGATCTTCGCGCCGCCGTACTTGTCCGCGAGGGCACCGCCGATGGGCCGGATCAGCGAGCCGAGCAGCGGGCCGATGAAGGTGACGTACGCGGACTGGAGCGGCGTACGGCCGAACTGGGTCTGGAGGACCAGGCCGAAGGCGAAGCTGTAGCCGATGAACGACCCGAACGTCCCGATGTAGAGGAACGACATGATCCAGGTGTGCGCGTCCTTGACGGCTTCCTTGGCGGCGCCCGTGTCGTTCTTCAGGTGCGCGATGTTGTCCATCTTGACCGCGGCGAGGACGGCGGCGATGACGATGAGCGGGATGTAGATCCCCAGGAGCACCCGGGGGCCGCCGCTCGCGCCGATGACGGCGAGGCCGATGAGCTGCACGACCGGGACACCGATGTTGCCGCCGCCGGCGTTGAGCCCGAGAGCCCACCCCTTCTTCCTGAGCGGGAAGAAGGCGTTGATGTTGGTCATGCTGGAGGCGAAGTTGCCGCCGCCGATGCCGGCGAGCATGGCGCAGGCGAGGAACGTGTTGAACGACGTCCCCGGCTCCATGACGACGAACGCCGCGATCGTCGGGATGAGCAGGAGCGACGCGGAGACGATCGTCCAGTTCCGGCCACCGAAGAGGGCTACGGCGAAGGTGTAGGGGACGCGGACGACGGCGCCGACGGCCGTGGCCATCGACACGATGAAGAACTTGTCGGCCGGGGTGAGCCCGTACTCCGGTCCCATGAACAGCACCATCACGGACCACAGCGTCCAGATGGAGAAGCCGATGTGCTCGGAGAGCACGGAGAAGAACAGGTTGCGGCGGGCGACCTTTTCGCCGGTCGCGTTCCAGAAGGCCTCGTCCTCGGGATCCCAGTGCTCGATCCAGCGGCCTCCCTTGCCGGGTGCGGGGGCTGAACTAGGGGCTGTCATGACGCCTCCACGGTGGTCCGGGGCTCGGGTGGTTCTTTTTTGGGGTGCTGAGCGGTGATGAGTCCCGAAGGTAGGTAGAGCGCGTTTCCGCCCTGTGGCTGTGGGTGACCGGAAGGGAACTTTGCTCTCACCCCGCGAGGAGGTGGGATGAGAGGTTACGCAGACGGAGGTCACGGCCAGAGCACGGCGGTGCCTCTTGAGGGGTACGGGGCCCCGCTGTCCTCCGGCGGACCCCGCACAGGGAACGGGAGGGTCCATGACCGCCGGGTACAGGTCCGACGGGCCCAAGGCACGGGCTGCTCAGCGTTCCTTCACCGGGAAGGTTCTCTCCGCGACAGGTTCCTCCCCCAGGGAGCCGTCAACATCGTCAGCGTCCTCGCCGTCGGGTTCAGCTGGATGCCGCCGGCGATGCTGCCCTGGGAGAAGCTCGGACTCGGGGTTCTGGTCGGCAGACGGATCACGGCGCGCGGGCGCCCGGGGTCACCTCAGCCGGAGTGAATTCGCCAGTTCGTCGGCCATCGTGCCCCACCCCTCGCCCAGCCCCAGGGACGCCCACAACAGCCGGCACTCCAGTGCCGTGGGGTGCCTGCGCGGGAGGACGTAGTGGGCCACTCCCTCCACGATCTCGCCTGTGTCGGCTTCGGGGGCCGTGGGTTCCATACGGTGCACACGCAGCGCCATCGGCAGCCGCTCCGTCCCGTAACCCCGGCGGGCGGACGCCCTGCTGCCTCCGTCTGCGTACTCGGCCACGACAGCGGTAATACCGGTATCGCTTCGCATACCGCCCGCGCGGACGACTCCGTCCGTACGAACTCGATCTCGTCGCCCGGGCCGTCCTGCTACTCCTGCGCTGGCCCGATCGCCCATCGCCGATCGGGCCCGGTGGCCGGTGCCTGGTGACTCGGGGCCGGTGGCCGGGAGGCCGGGGCCGCGCGCAGAGCGGCCCCGGCACCCGGCAAGGTGCCGGATCGTCCCGCTCCCGGGCTCTCCCACTCTCAAACTCAGCCCCGCCGTCGCCCGCCCCCGCGTTTCGCCCCGTCCGGCCACAGCCGTGGGCTTCGTTTGGCCGCGACGTCCTCGATCCAGCCCAGGGCCAGTATCGTCAGGCCGATCAGGGGCCAGACCAGGACGAACATCCACAGGTTGTACGTCGTGTCCAGCGCGGACACCAGCCCGTCGGTCATGAACGGGAGTTCGTACAGACGGTCGATCAACGGGACCGTGGCCATGATGAGGAAGTTGTGCCAGAGGTAGATCGTGACCGCCCGGTTGTTGGAGAGCGTGACCAGCCGGTCCCACTTCGCCAGGCGCCCCGGGAGTTCCTGCCACGACGGGGAGTACTGGAGGAGGATCACCACGAACCCGAACGACCACATCGCCTGGGCCAGCGGGATGTCGTTCAGGTCCCAGCCGTCGGGACCCTTGTGGCCCGAGGCCCACCAGATGCCGAAGGCCATGAGCAGGGCAGCGCAGGACACGGACACATAGCGCGGGATCTTCTTCAGCAGGCCCTCGTGATGGGCGAAGCCCAGCACCCAGCAGCCGCCGTACACCGCGAAGTCGGTCACCGCGTTGCCCGTCTCGCCGGGGATGGAGACAACTCCCGTCCCGACGACCGCCGTCAGGGCCAGCGGGGCGAGCAGCGTCGGCCACGGGAACCGGCGGAACGCCCACAGCAGCAGTGGTGAGGCGATCACGAACCACAGGTAGGCGCGCAGGTACCAGAGGGGGCCCGCGGCCTGGACCGCCCAGGTGTTCTCCAGGATGCCGGACTGGGAGCCGACGCTCCACGGGTAGGGCGGGGCACCGATCGGGATGATGTAGTTCAGCAGTTCGACCAGGCCCCAGGTGCCGCCGTGGTCGGGATCCTTGGTGGGGTTCCAGCCGCCGAGGAACATCAGCGCCAGCGCCACCACGCTGAACGCCCACAGCGGGGGCAGCAGGCGCCGGATCCGGCCCCGGATCACCCCGAGCGCCGGGCGCTTCAGGGAGCGGGCCATCAGGGAGCCCGCCAGCGCGAACATCACGCCCATGGAGGGGAAGAGGACCGTCAACCAGGCCCAGCCGAACAGGTGGTACACCACGACCCGGACGAGGGCGATGCTGCGGAGCAGGTCGAGATAGCGGTCGCGGCCCGGCTTCGCCGCGCGGGGCGAACGGGGCTCGGCCTCGGTCGTCTCCTCGGGCGCCGACTGCCGCGGAACGCCGTACGAGGGCGTGGTGGTCTCGTCGTACGGCGTGGTGGCCGCCGTATGTCGTTCGGTCATGCCACGGGCCTCCTGTCGGCGCTGCCGCTCGTCCGGGCGGCCGGTACGGGTTCCGGCGCCGACCCGACGACGCCGGTGCGCCGCAGTTTCTGCCAGCGCAGCCGGCCGCCGGTGAGGGCGGTGATCCAGGACTGGAGCAGGACGACGTACATGAGCTGGCGGTAGAGGATCTGCTGCAACGGCAGCGAGATGAGGTGGGTCATCTTCTCGCGGTCCAGGCGGAACGCGTACGCCGCGCAGATCAGCTGGATGGCGAGGACACCCAGCCAGGCGAGGACGGTCTTCTCGGTCGGGCCGAAGACCAGTCCGTAGAGCAGGAACACGTCGATCAGGGGCGCGAGGAGCGGCGCAACCACCATGAACAGGGAGACGAAGGGCAGGCCCACGCGGCCGAAGCGGCCCGACGGACCCCGTTCGACGACGGAGCGGCGGTGCTTCCAGATGGCCTGCATGGTGCCGTACGACCAGCGGTAGCGCTGGGACCACAGCTGCTGGACGGACTCCGGGGCCTCGGTCCAGGCACGCGCGTTCTCCGCGTACACGACCCGCCAGCCGTCGCGGTGCAGGGCCATCGTGATGTCGGTGTCCTCGGCGAGCGTGTCGTCGCTCATTCCACCGACCCGCTTCAGGGCCGACCGGCGGAACGCGCCCACCGCGCCGGGGATCGTCGGCATGCAGCCCAGGACGTCGTACATACGGCGGTCCAGGTTGAAGCCCATCACGTACTCGATGTGCTGCCAGGCGCCGATCAGGGAGTCCTTGTTGCCGACCTTGGCGTTGCCGGCGACGGCGCCCACGCGCGGGTCGCCGAAGGGCTGGACGAGTTCGCGGACGGTGCCGGGCTCGAACACCGTGTCGCCGTCCATCATCACGATCAGGTTGTAACGGGCGTTCGCCACACCCCTGTTGAGGGCGGCGGGCTTGCCCGCGTTGAGCTGGCGCACGACGCGTACGTTCGGCAGGCCCATGTCCTCGACGATGCGGGCGGTGCCGTCGCTCGACCCGTCGTCGATGACGATCACCTCGATGGGATGCTCGCTGCGCATCAGTGACCGCACGGTGGCCTCGATGCACTTGGCCTCGTTGTACGCCGGGACGAGCACCGACACCGGTTCGGTGACCGGCGGGCCCCAGCTGAAGTCGGGGCGCCGGGTGCGGCGGGCGTGGAGGACGGAGAGCAGCAGCATCAGGCCGAACCGGGCGAACACCAGGACGCCGATGACCGCGAGGCCGACGACCAGTGCGTCGGTGATGTTGTCGGAGGCCTGGACCAGGAACGTCCACGCCCTGCCCTTCGCCAGTTCGACGCCGGCGACCGGTGTGTGCGCGCTGGGCGCGTCCAGGGCCTCGGTGAGGTTCTGGAACCGGTACCCCTTCTTCTTCATGTCGGGCAGGAAGCGGTCGAGGGCCTCGACGGTCTGGTGGCGGTCGCCGCCGGAGTCGTGCATGAGGACGATCGCGCCCTTGCCGCCCTTGGGGGTGGCCTCGCGGATGATCGCGTCGACGCCCGGCTTGCGCCAGTCCTCGCTGTCCGTGTTGTTGACGACGGTGATGTAGCCGCGCTTGCCGATGTACTCCGTGACCGGCCACGACTTGTTGTCCATGGCGTCGGCGAAGGATGAGTACGGCGGCCGGAACAGCGAGGTGCGGATGCCCGCCGCACCGGCGAGCGCCAGCTGGTTCTGGGACAGCTCCCAGTCGATCCGGGCCTTCGACTGGAAGGAGAGGTCGGGGTGGTTGAAGGTGTGCAGCCCCACCTCGTGGCCCTCGGCCACCATGCGCCGTACGAGTTCCGGGTAGCGCGAGGCCATGGTGCCGGTGACGAAGAAGACCGCGTGCGCGTGGTGCTTCTTGAGGACGTCCAGGACCTTGGGGGTCCACTTGGGGTCCGGGCCGTCGTCGAACGTGAGGACGAGCCGGTGGTCGGGCATCCGCAGGCTGGTGGTCTGGCCGCTTCTGGTGTCGATGACCGGGCCGCCCTCCAGGATCTTCTCCGGCACCCGGTCGGCGGAGGCCTCGGTCTGGATGCGGTGGTCGGCGAGGATTTCGCTGTGCACGTACCCGCGCAGCATCAGCATCGCCATCAGGGCGACCAGGATGAGCGAGGGAAGCAGCAGGCGCATGGGCAGCCGTCGGCGCCGGGCGGCGGCGCCCCCGGCGCCGTTGCGGGCGCCGTGGCGGCGGGTGCGGGATGCCATCAGAAGTTGCTCTCCGGGGACGAGGAGATCAGAACAGGGGCGGCAGAGACAGCGGATGTCCTGCTGGGTGGAGTGAGCGGGGCAAGCGGCGTGAGCGGCGTGAACAGGGCACGCGGGGCACCGGTGGGGGCGGGGCCGTCCGTTCGGCCGGGCTCCCGGCGAGCGGGGTCGGGTCGCCCGGTCCGGCCGGACCGCCTGCGGCCGTGCCCGTGCCGCCGTCGGCGGCGGACGGGCGGGCCGACCGGATGCCGGCGCCGCGTGGTGCCATCACGAACTCCTACGCCGTCGCGCCGGCCGGTGCCGACGAGGTGCCCGGGTCGCCGGAGGCGGCGGGGCCACCCGGTTCGGCCGGGCTCTCGGCGATCGGGGTCGGGTCGCTCGGACCATTGGCGACCGTGCCGGTACCGCCGTCGGTGGCCGGGGAGGGCGACGGCGACGGGTCGGGCGAGGTGACGGCGCTCTCCGACGGGCTCGGCTCCGGCGCGCTGGACACCGACACGGACGGCTCGGGATCCGGACCGGGTGTGGTGGTTCCCGGGTCGGGCTTGCCGACGGTGGCGGAGGCCCTGGGCGCGACGGACGGACCCGGGTTCGTGGCACTGGGTGAGGCGCCCGGCGTGACGGCGGCGGTCCCCTTCGACGGAGTGGCCCCCGGGCTCACCGACGCGCCCGGGACCTGGGTGACCCCGGCCGGGTCCGACGGCTGCACCGACTCGGCGGGCAGCGGCGAGGTGTCGACCTTGCCCGCCGGCTGCTCGTCCTGCTGGCCCGGTACCGGCAGCCAGGGCGCGTCGGAGTTGCCGGAGAGGAGGGTGGCGACGATGACGACGGCGTACACCGCGCAGGAGATGCCGACGACGATTCCGATCCGGCGGTACCGGCGGCTGCGGCGGCCGGTCTCGTCGACGAAGACGGGACCGTCACCGGAACCGGCGTCCGAGCCCTCCTTGGCCTGCCGTACGAGGAGTTCCTCGACCTGCCGGCCCACTCCGTCGAGCTGGACCGTCACCTCGTGCGGATCGTGGGTGTGGCCGAACTCCGCCGCGTTCTCCCACGGGGTGTCGGGGAACGTTCCGGTTGTTCCGGTCACTCTGGTGGCTCCGTTTTCGCCCGAGCGCGGCTGGGCGTGCGCGCCTCTGACTCCGGATCGCCCGACGCGCACCGGTGCTCCGGCATCCCTCTGCCGGGGAACAGGACCGGTGCCGCCTGGGGTAACTCCGGGTAGCTGCTGGGTTCCGAGCACGGTGGCGCCTTCGGCGTCGGACCGTTCCGGTTGGGCGTCTTCACGCCACTTTTTCACACGCACGCACATCCCCCCACGGGAACCTTTCGGGCGCGTGTACGATTCCGGGATTCTCGTACTATCGATGTTCGAATCGGACCCCCATCCGATCCGAGCGCCCCCATTTATCACACTGCATCCGGGCCACGAATGTAGCGCACATGGAGGTCCTGTGTTTGCCATGTGCTACTTGTGAACCGAAATGAGGTCACTGTCACTGGCCGGAATCCAGCCGCCGACAGGTCTCCGCAACCACCCCTCCTCCCCGGCGAGCCCGACCGCGGCCCGTCGCAGAGCGTGAAATCCCGGGTGCGCCAGACCGCCCTTCCGCCACACCAACGACACGGGGGACAGCGGAACGGGGTCGACCAGCGGTCGCACCACCATCCGGGGCAGCGCCGGGAAATCCACCACGGCGAGGACCGGGGTCCGCAGCTTCGCCATGATCCGCTGGAACTCCTCGTCGCCCACGGCGAGCGGCGCTGGTGGCGCGATCTCGATGCCGCGCCCCTCGAACAGCTGACGCGCGAGGTCGGTCCACTCCGGGGTCCGGGGGTTCCCGGCACCGGCGTAGACGGTCTCCCCCGCCAGCGCCGCCAACGGCACCTCAGGCAGCGCGGCCAGCCGGTGGTCCTCGGGCAGGACGATCGCCATCGGCTCGTAGCGCACGATCTGCTGGTCCAACTGCGCCCGCAGCACCGGATCCAGGCCCGCGAACCGGCCGAACGACGCGTCGAGCCGGCCCGCGAGCAACTCGGCTGCCGCGAAGGTGAGCCCGCTCTCGAACCGGGCCATCAGCTCGTACTCCGGGGCGAGTTCACGCGCCCGGTGCAGCACCCGCCGCCCGGTCGTGAGCCCCGGCGAGTTCAGATCCACCAGCAGCGGCCGGGCCTCCCCGAACACGGCGAGCAGCTCGTCGTGGGCCGCCAACACCCGCCGGGCGTACGGCAGCAGCCGCTCACCGTCGGCCGACAGGGTCACCCGCCGGGTCGACCGTACGAAGAGATCGGCGCCCAACTCCCGTTCCAGACGCCGGATGTCACGGCTCAGCGCCTGCTGGGCCACATAGAGGCGGGCGGCGGCCCGGGTGAAGTGCAGTTCCTCGGCGACGGCGACGAAGGCGCGGAGGAGACGGGGATCGAGATGCTTCGGGGCGGACATCCGGCGAACTTACAACGAGAGTGCGTCAATCGCCGGGGACCAGGTGTTGGACCCCGTGATCGACTCCGGGCGACGGTGGGCGCATGCCGCAGCCACCACCACCCCGACCGCCCTCCCAGCCACTGTTCACCGTCACCCAGGACGCCCTGGTCATCGCCGACTTCGGCCACCGCACCCGGAAACGCACCACCGTCGACCGCCGCCCGCCCGGCCCGTACCGCCGCCTCTTCGCCGTCCCGGGCGCCCGCGCCTTCACCGCCGGGAACCTGATCGCCCGGCTCCCCATGGGGATGTTCAGCGTGAGCGCGGTCGTCATGATCGCCGGGTCGCGCGGCTCGTACGCCCTCGCCGGCGCCGTCACCGCGACCGGACTCGCCGCGACAGCGGTGGTCGCCCCCTGGACCGCACGGCTCGTCGACCGGCACGGCCAGGCCCGAATCGCCGTACCGGCCACGGCACTTGCCGCCCTCGGCTCGCTCACCCTGCTGCTCTGCGCGCACTACGGCGCCCCCGACTGGAGCCTCTTCGCCGCATACGCCGCCACCGCCACCACCCCGAACACGGGCGGTATGTCACGCGCTCGCTGGGCCCATCTCCTGAACGGCGACGAGAAGGCCCTGCACACCGCCAACTCCTTCGAACAGGCCGCCGACGAGCTCTGTTTCATGCTCGGCCCGGTCCTCGCGACCCTCCTCTGCGGGGCGCTGTTCCCGGAGGCGGGCACGCTGGTCGGGGCGGTCCTGATGATGACCGGCGTTCTCCTCTTCGCCGCCCAGCGCTCGACCGAACCGCCCGTCCGACCCCGCGCCGAAGGGCTTCACACGCGCGGTACGTCTCCGCTGCGCGCCGCCGGGATGCGCCCGCTGCTCGCCGTGTGCCTGGCCACGGGTGCCGTGTTCGGGTCGATGGAGGTCGTCACGATCGCCTTCGCCGACGAGCGGGGGCACCGGTCGGCTGCCGGTGCCGTCCTCGCCCTCCAGGCGGCCGGGTCGTTCGCGGCCGGTCTGTTGTACGGCGCGCTGCGGCCGGCCGGGCCCGCCGAGCGGCGCCACCCCTGGTGCCTGGCCGCGATGACGGCACTGATGACGCTGCCGCTGCTCGCCGCCGCCCTGACCGGCTCGCTCCTCGTCCTCGCGGGCGCGCTGCTCGTGGCGGGGACGGCCACCGCGCCCACCATGATCACGAACATGACCCTGGTGCAGGGCCGCGCCCCCGAGGGCCGCCTGAACGAGGGCATGACCCTCGCGGTGACCGGCCTCCTCGGCGGCATCGCCTGCGGCTCGGCGGCCGGCGGGTGGGTCGCGGAACACGTGTCGGCCACGGCGGGGTTCGGCGTCCCGGTCGCGGCTGCGGCGGGCGCGCTGCTGCTTTCGCTGCTCGCACCCGCACTCACGAACCGGGGCTTCGCCACCGGTACTTCACGGACCGAGGCACCGGCGCCGACCGCGCCGTCCGCATGACCCGCGGGCCAATTCGCGCGCACCCCATTGACTCGCCCTGACGCCACACATACCTTCGCCCGTCGAAGCGCTTCGACTACACGCGTCGAATCAGTTCGACGACCCTGCACGACAGGTGACCGAGATCCATCCGACTCCCCTGGAGGCACAGGATGTTGACGGCGACAAAGCACGGCAGGTTCATGATAGCGGCGGCCTCGTCCCTGGTCGGGGCCCTGTTGCTGGCCTCCTGCGGCGGCTCGGACAGCGGATCGTCCGACGGGAAGACCCTGCGTCTCTGGCACTACGAGGGCCCCGACAGCGCGATGGGCATTGCCTGGAAGGCGGCGATCGAGGAGTTCGAGGCAACGCATCCGGGGGTCGAAGTGGAGTTCGAGGAGAAGGGCTTCGAACAGATCCAGAAGACCGCCCCGATGGTCCTCAACTCCTCCGACGCGCCCGACCTGATGGAGTACAACAAGGGCAACGCGACGGCCGGACTGCTCTCCGCACAGGGCCTGCTCACCGACCTGACCAGCGAGGTGACGAAGCGCGGCTGGGACAGGAAGATCGGCGCGGGTGTCCGTACCACCAGCCAGTACGACACCAACGGCGTGATGGGCTCCGGCAGTTGGTACGGCGTGCCCAACTACGCCGAGTACACGATGGTGTTCTACAACAAGGACCTCTTCAAGGAGCACGGGATCGCCGTCCCGACCTCCCTCGGCGAACTCACCGCCGCCATGGACAGGTTCGTCGCCGAGGGCATCACCCCGCTGGCGAGCGCGGGCGCCGAGTACCCGGCCCAGCAGTACCTGTACCAGCTCGCCCTGTCGAAGGCGGACCGCGCCTGGGTCGACAGGTACGAGCTGTACAAGGGCAAGACGGACTTCCACGACGACGCCTGGACGTACGGCGCCGAGACCTTCGCCGACTGGGTGGAGAAGGGCTACTTCGGCAAGAACTCCAGCGGTCTGAAGGCGGAGGACGCCGGGGTCTCCTTCATCCAGGGCAAGAGCCCGATCCTGTTCTCCGGCAGCTGGTGGTACGGCCGCTTCAAGAGCGAGGCGAAGTTCGACTGGGGCACGTTCCTGTGGCCCGGCTCGGGTCTCTCCCTCGGCTCCGGCGGCAACCTGTGGGTCGTCCCCAAGGGCGCGAAGAACAAGGAACTCGCCTACGACTTCATCGACATCACCATGTCGGAGAAGATCCAGAACCTGCTCGGCAACAAGGGCGGGGTCCCGGTGGCCGCCGACCCGGCCGCCATCACCGACCCGCAGGCCAAGTCGCTCATCGCCGACTTCAACACCCTCTCGGGCAGAGACGGGCTCGCCTTCTACCCCGACTGGCCGGTGCCCGGCTTCTACGACGTCCTCGTCTCCGAGACCCAGAAGCTGATCACGGGCAGCGCGAAACCGGACGCGGTCCTCGACGCGTTGCAGGAGGCGTACGACAAGGGCGTACCGAAGACATGACGGTCACCGTCGAGCGGACCGGCGGCCGGGGCCGGGGCCGGGTCGTCAACAGCACCCGGCGGCAAGGAAGTTCGGGGCACCGCAGGGACTCGTACACCCTCTTCCTCCTCCCCGGAGCGGTCGCCTTCCTCGCCGTGATCGTCGTGCCGTTCCTGATGAACACCGGCGTGAGCTTCACCGACTGGCGGGGCGTGGGCTCCCCGGAATGGTCGGGGCTCGCCAACTACCGGGCGCTGCTGGACGATTCGGAGTTCTGGACGTCGTTCCGGCACAGCCTGTTCATGGTGGTGGCGATGGCGGCCGTACCCACCGCGGTCGGACTCGTCCTGGCCGCCGCCCTGTTCGACTACGTCGGCAAGCGCTTCGGGAGCCGGTGGGCGGCCGTGCTCCGCGCCTGCTTCTACCTCCCACAGGTGCTGCCGATCGCGGTCGCCGGCATCGTCTGGAGCTGGATCCTCGCGCCCGACAACGGCTCGCTGAACGAGGTGCTGAAGGCCGTCGGGCTGGGCTCCTGGCAGCAGGACTGGCTCGGCGACCCGGACATCGCGCTCTACAGCGTGATGGGCGTCATGGTCTGGGTCCAGCTCGGCTTCCCGCTGGTCGTCTTCATGGCGGGCCTGCAACGCGTCGACCCGCAGCTCTACGAGGCCGCCGAACTGGACGGCGCCGGCTGGTGGCGCCGCTTCCGGCACATCACGGTCCCGCAGATCCGCCCCGAGATCTACGTCGTCCTCACCTGGTGCACGATCGCCGCGCTGAAGGTGTTCGGCGCGGTGTACGTCCTGACGAAGGGCGGCCCGGGCGGCGCGACCAACGTCCCGTCCTACTTCTCCTTCACCACGTTCTTCGAGAAGACCCAGGTCGGCTACGGCGCCGCCGTCTCCACCGTCCTGACGGTGATCATCCTCGCCGTCTCGCTCATCGGCCTGAAGGTCCAGACCCGGGCCGAGGACGCCGAGGACGCTCCGACGGGGGTACGGACATGACGACCGCCCTGCGCCGCTACCCGGTGCTCATCGCCCTCGTCCTCGCCGCCCTGTTCATGGTCGTGCCGTTCCTGATCGTCGCCGTCAACGCCGTGAAGTCGCCCGCCGAGTACTCCGCGAACGGACCGCTGAGCCTCCCCGAGGGCCTCTACCTCGACGGAATCAAGGACTTCTGGGAGCGGGTCGACTTCGGGCAGAAGCTCGTCAACTCGGTACTGATCAGCGGGTCGGTGGCCGCCTTGGCGGTCGTCCTGTCGGTGCTGAACGCGTACGCGATCGGCATCGGCCGGATCAGGGGCCGCACCTGGGTGCTGGCCTTCTTCGTCCTCGCCAACATGCTGCCGCAGGAGGCGCTGGTCTACCCGGTGTACTACCTGAGCAAGGAAGCCGGCCTGTACGACACCCGGTTGAGCGTGATCATCGTCTTCACCGTGATCCAGGCGGCCTTCGGCACGTATCTCCTCTCCTCGGTGCTGGGGCAGTTCCCCCGGGAGATCATCGAGGCCGCGCGGATCGACGGCGCGAACAAGTGGCAGGTGCTGTGGCGGATCGTCGTCCCGGTCAGCCGCCCCACCCTCGGGGTGCTCCTCGTCTTCTTCTTCATCTGGACCTGGAACGAGTTCCTGCTCCCCCTGGTGATGCTGATCTCCAACGACAACCAGACGGTGTCGGTGGCCCTCGGCGTCCTCCAGGGCCAGCGCCTGATGGACGCCACGATGACCAACGCGGCTGCCCTGCTGGGTGTGCTGCCCGCCCTTGTCTTCTTTCTCGCCTTCCAGCGAACGCTCACGCGCGGCATCGCCGTGGGTGCCGTCAAGTAGTCCAGAAGCAAGGAGACCCCCCACGTGAAGTTCACCGACGGCTACTGGCTGCTGCGCGAGGGCGTCACCGCCGCCCACCCGGTCGAGGTCCTCGACGTCACGGACGCCGACGGCACGCTGGAGATCCACGCGCCGACCCAGCCCATCCGCCACCGCGGCGACCTGCTGAAGGGACCGGTCGTGACGATCAGCGCCCACGCCCCGATGCCCGACGTCATCGGCGTCACGTTCACGCACTTCGAGGGCGAGCAGCCGCAGAGCCCCCGCTTCGAGGTGCGGAAGCAGGACCTGACGACCCACACCGAGTACGACGAGGAGCACGCGACCCTGACCTCCGGCACCCTCTCCGTCCGGGTCAGCCGCACCAGCCCCTGGCACGTCGACTTCCTCGCCCACGGCCGCGTCCTCACCAGCAGCGGCCCCAAGGGCATGGGCATCATGCGGGACGCGACGACCGGCGCCCACTATCTGCGCGAGCAGCTGGGGCTGGGGGTCGGGACGAGCGTGTACGGCCTCGGCGAGCGCTTCGGCCCGCTGGTCAAGAACGGCCAGGTCGTCGACATGTGGAACGCCGACGGCGGCACGGCGACCGAACAGGCCTACAAGAACGTCCCGTTCTACCTCACGGACGCGGGCTACGGAGTCTTCGTCGACCACCCCGGCCGGGTCTCCTTCGAGGTCGGCTCGGAGGCGGTGTCACGGGTCCAGTTCAGCGCCGAGACACAGCAGTTGACGTACTACGTCATCCACGGCCCGACCCCCAAGGACATCCTCCGCAAGTACACGGCCCTGACCGGCCGCCCGGCGCTCCCGCCGCCGTGGTCGTTCGGCCTGTGGCTGTCCACGTCCTTCACCACCTCCTACGACGAGGAGACGGTGACGTCCTTCATCGAGGGCATGCGGGAGCGCGAACTCCCGCTGTCCGTCTTCCACTTCGACTGCTTCTGGATGCGCGAGTTCAACTGGTGCGACTTCCGCTGGGACCCGCGGGTGTTCCCCGACCCCGAGGGGATGCTCAAGCGGCTGAAGTCGAAGGGCCTGCACATCAGCGTCTGGATCAACCCGTACATAGCCCAGCGCTCGCCACTCTTCGCGGAGGGCAAGGCACTCGGCCATCTGCTCCGCCGCCCGGACGGCAGTGTGTGGCAGTGGGACCTGTGGCAACCCGGGATGGCCCTGGTCGACTTCACCAGCCCGGCCGCCCGTGACTGGTACGCGGCGAAGCTGGAGGCGCTGCTCGCGCAGGGCGTCGACTGCTTCAAGACCGACTTCGGTGAACGGGTGCCGCTGGACGTGGAGTTCGCCGACGGCTCGGACCCGGAGCGGATGCACAACTACTACACGTACCTCTACAACAGGACCGTCTTCGACGTGCTGCGCAAGCACCGCGGCGAGGGCGAGGCGGTCGTGTTCGCGCGGTCGGCGACGGCCGGGAGCCAGCAGTTCCCGGTGCACTGGGGCGGCGACTGCGAGGCGACCTACGAGTCGATGGCGGAGTCGCTGCGCGGCGGACTGTCCCTCGGGCTCTCCGGGTTCGGCTACTGGAGCCACGACATCGGCGGCTTCGAGGGCACCCCGAGCCCGGCGCTCTTCAAACGCTGGATCGCCTTCGGGCTCCTCTCCTCCCACAGCCGCCTGCACGGCAGTTCCACCTACCGCGTGCCATGGCTCTTCGACGAGGAGGCCGTGGACGTACTGCGGCTGTTCACCCGCCTGAAGCTCCGCCTCATGCCGTACCTGTACGAGGCCGCCCGCACCGCCCACACCGAGGGCGCGCCGATGATGCGGGCGATGGTCCTGGAGTTCCCGGACGACCCCGGATGCGCCCACCTGGAACGGCAGTTCATGCTCGGCCCCGACCTGCTGGTCGCGCCGGTGTTCAGCGACGAGGGCGAGGTCTCCTACTACGTCCCCGAGGGCGAGTGGACCCACTTCCTCACCGGCCGCACGGTCACCGGCCCCCGCTGGACACGGGAGCGCCACGGCTTCGACAGCGTGCCGCTGCTGGTCCGCCCCGGGTCGGTGATCCCGGTGGGCGCGGTGGACGACCGCCCCGACTACGCGTACGCCGACGGGGTCACGCTGCACGCGTACGGCCTGGAACGCGGCGCCCAAGTGACGCTCCCGATAGGCGACTTGACGTTCACGGTCGTCCGCGAGGGCGACACCCTGCGGGCGTCGTGCAGCGACCCCTCGGCCCCCTGGGGACTGGCGGCGGGCAGACGTGAGGTACGGGCGAAGGCGGGCACCGGGTTCCTGACCCTGGAACTGGGAGGCGAGTGATGGTGAAGATCACCGATGTGGCACGGCACGCCGGGGTCTCCCCGAGCACGGTGTCGTACGCGCTGAGCGGCAAACGCCCGATCTCCGAGGAGACCCGGCAGCGCATCGAACGCTCCATCCACGAACTCGGCTACCGCCCCCACGCGGGCGCGAGGGCACTGGCGAGCAGCAGATCCAACGTACTGGCGCTCGTGATTCCCCTGCGGACCGGCATCCACGTCCCGGTCGCGATGCAGTTCGCGGTGTCGGTGGTCACGGCAGCGCGCCGGCACGACCACGACGTCCTGCTCCTCACCCAGGAGGAGGGCGAGGCCGGTCTGCGCCGGGTGGCGGACACGGCACTGGTGGACGCGCTGATCGTGATGGACGTCCAACTCGACGATCCCCGGCTGCCGTTGCTGCGCGCGCTGGACCTGCCGTCGGTCCTGATCGGCTTCCCCTCCGACCCGGCCGGCCTGACCTGCATCGACCTGGACTTCAAGGCGGCGGGCGAGCTGTGCGTGGAGCGGCTCGCCGCCCTGGGGCACCGGGTGATCGCCCTGGTCGGCTCACCGCCCGAGGTGTACGTACGCCGGACCGCGTTCGCCCAGCGCGTGGTCCAGGGGTTCACGGCGGCGGCGGACCGGGGCGGGCTGTCGTCCTCGGTCCACCCCTGCGAGGCATCGCCGGCCGCGGCGAGGGTGGTCGCGGAGCAACTCCTGCGCGAGCACCCGGCGTTGACGGGGGTCGTCGTCCACAACGAAGCGATCCTCGAACCCCTGATCGACGCCTTCGAGCACCTGGGCCTACGGGTCCCCGGCGACCTCTCCGTCACCGCGATCTGCCCGGACGACGTGGCGGAGAACCTGCCCGTCCCGGTCACCTCGGTCGCCATTCCGTCGGCGGAGATCGGGAGGCGTGCCGTGGACCTCCTGATGAAGAAGCTCAACGGCACGGGCCACGCCCCGGAGGCGACACTCCTGCCACCCCGGCTGACGGAACGGGCGAGCACGACGGCGCGGACGACACCGTGAACCCGTAACCCAACAACGGCACAACGCCGTAACTCCGTCAGCCGAGTTGGCCGGTCCAGCCGTGGGAACTACTCCACCGTCACCGACTTGGCGAGGTTCCGGGGCTGGTCCACCTCGTTGCCCCGAGCCGTGGCCAGCTCACAGGCGAAGACCTGCAACGGCACCGTGGCGACGAGCGGCTGAAGCAGAGTCGGTGTGGCCGGGATGCGGATCAGGTGATCGGCGTACGGCACCACCGTCTCGTCCCCCTCCTCCGCGATGACGATGGTCCGCGCACCCCGGGCCCTGATCTCCTGGATGTTGGACACGATCTTGTCGTGGAGGACGGACCGCCCGCGCGGGGAGGGCACGACCACGACGACCGGCACATCCTTCTCGATCAGCGCGATGGGCCCGTGCTTCAGCTCACCGGCGGCGAAGCCCTCGGCGTGCATATAGGCCAGCTCCTTCAGCTTGAGCGCGCCCTCCAGTGCCACCGGATAGCCGACGTGCCGCCCGAGGAACAGCACCGTGTTCTTGTCAGCGAGCGAACGCGCCAGCTCACGTACGGGCTCCATGGTCTCCAGCACCCGCTCGACCTCACCGGAGATGTCCGCCAGGTCCCGCACGACGGCCCGGATCTCGTCGCCCCACTTGGTGCCGCGCACCTGCCCCAGATACAGGGCGACCAGATAACAGGCCACCAGTTGCGTGAGGAACGCCTTGGTCGAGGCGACCGCGACCTCGGGCCCCGCGTGCGTGTACAGCACCGCGTCCGACTCGCGCGGGATCGTCGAGCCGTTGGTGTTGCAGACGGCCAGCACCTTGGCGCCCTGCTCGCGGGCGTGCCGCAGCGCCATGAGGGTGTCCATGGTCTCGCCGGACTGGGAGATGGCGATGACCAGGGTCCGCGAGTCGAGGATGGGATCCCGGTACCTGAACTCGCTCGCCAGCTCGACCTCGCACGGGATGCGCGTCCAGTGCTCGATGGCGTACTTGGCGATGAGCCCGGCATGAAAGGCCGTACCGCACGCCACGACGACGACCTTCTCGACCTCCCGCAGCGCACTCGCGGGAATCCGCACCTCGTCGAGCGTCAGTGACCCGGCCGCGTCGATACGGCCGAGCAGGGTGTCGGCGACGGCCTTGGGCTGCTCGGCGATCTCCTTGAGCATGAAGTAGTCGTAGCCGCCCTTCTCCGCGGCCGACACGTCCCAGTCGACGTGGTACGACCGCGCGTCCCCCGGACCGCCGTCGAAGCCGGTCACCGTGACCCCGTCCCGGCGCAGCTCCACCACCTGGTCCTGGCCCAGCTCGATGGCCGACCGCGTGTGGGCGATGAACGCGGCGACGTCCGAGGCGAGAAAGGCCTCGCCCTCCCCGACGCCCACGACGAGCGGCGAGTTCCGCCGCGCCCCGACGACGACCTCAGGCTCGTCGGCGTGCACGGCGACCAGTGTGAACGCACCCTCCAGCCGCCGGCAGACGAGCCGCATGGCCTCGGCCAGATCGGCACACGCGGAGAACTCCTCGGCGAGCAGATGGGCGACGACCTCGGTGTCGGTCTCGGAGGCGAGTACGTGCCCCCGCTCGGCCAGCTCCGCCCGCAGACAGGCGAAGTTCTCGATGATCCCGTTGTGGACGACGGCGACTCGCCCGGCGTTGTCGAGATGCGGGTGGGCGTTGGCGTCGGTCGGCCCACCGTGGGTGGCCCACCGGGTGTGCCCGATGCCCGTACCGCCGGCCGGCAGCGGCCGTTCGACGAGTTCCTTCTCCAGGTTGACGAGCTTCCCGGCCTTCTTGGCGCCGGCCAGCCCGCCATCGGCCAGCACAGCCACCCCGGCCGAGTCGTACCCCCGGTACTCCAGCCGCTTCAGCCCGGCCATCACGACATCGAGAGCCGACTGCGACCCCACGTAACCCACGATTCCGCACATGTTGCGCAGCCTACGATCGAACCCGCGCCGCGCCCGGGCACCGCGTGCCCGATATCGGAAATTCCCGCCGGGGGTACGTGGACCCCCAGCGGGAACCGGATCAGCTGAGCTTTGCCAGCTGCGCGTCGATGATCTCCGTGGGGTAGTCGAAGTCCTCGCCGGTGATGGCCGAGACGATGTTGATGACCGGAACGTAGGCGACGGTGGCGCCCTTACGGACGACCACGGCCTTCAACTGCGCCTTCGCGCCTTCCCCTGCGTCCACGCTCACCGTCAGGGCGATCGCCTCGTCCGCCCCACCGGGTGCCGTGGTCGTCGCCACTTCCAGGACATCGGTCTTCGAACCGTCCACGGTGTACGAGAACCCGGCGGCGCACTTATCGGCAGCCGTGTTCAGGTCCTTCATCACCTGCTCGGCGCCGCCGTCCTCGTAGGAGGCGAGCGTGATGTAGGCCTGCTCGAAGTCGGAGGCGGCTTTGGACTTCTCCTCGTCACTCGCCCCGTCGGCAGGCTTCTCGGCCTCGCCCTTCCACGCCCGCTTCACCGTGGCCGCCGGCTTACCGACGTAGGTACCGGACTGGAGGTACGCCAGCGGCGCACATCCCGCGCCGTCGAACGTCACCTTGTCCTGCGCGACGTCCTCCTCCGCCGGCACCTTCTCGGTGACGGTCCCGCTCTTGACGTCCGCCTGCACGAGGGCGGCCTTCGTCAGCTCGGCGGCGGTGAGCGCCTTCGCGGCGGTCTGTCCCTCGCCGGCCTTGTCGCCACCGCTACTGGCGGACGCGGCGGGCTCGGCCGGTTCGGGGGAGCTGCCACAGGCGGTGCCGAGAAGCGCGATCGCGGCGACGGAGGCGGCGAGGGCTGTACGGCGGACAGCGGTGGATCTCACGTAGGAAACTCTCTCTTCCAAGGAAACGCCGAAAGCACCACGCAGTCCCCCACGGGCTATTCAGCAAGTGCAATAATCTACGTGAACATTACACTCAGAGAATTACCGGAGCACGCAGAGATGCCAGCCGGTATTCGATCGTGACACCATCGCGACCACCTGGTTCGACGCGAGCCTCGATTGACCCGATTTCCGTAGCTTCCGGGGACATCGAGTCCACGTTCAAGTCAGGGCGATTCCGTACACCAGCCCCCAGAGCGGCTGAATGCCCTGGGGCGATTCACTCGATCCTTCCGGTCCAGCGCGGGTCCTTACCAAGCCATGCCGTGGGGTCGGCAAAGAATCCATCGTCAAAACGGTTCACACTAAATACGACCTCGCTGCCGTCACTCTTGGCGATGGCATACTCGTCGGTAAAGGTCTCGCTCTGTCCGGGGGCAAGTCGGCCGTAGATGCGCTTGGAATCGACCGAGACATAGAGCACCTCGGCCTTGCCGCCGGTCGCTGCACCCTGCACGTGACCACTCATCTTACTGAGGTCGTACGGCTCACTGGTGCCGTTGATGACAGTGAACGTGACACGGAAAGCGATCTTGTCGGCGCCGGGCCGCTCATCCAGCTTCCCGTACCTGGATATGAAACTGATTCCACCGACCTCAACCTTGATGCCGTCGAAAAAGGTGAACGTGTCTCCGACGGCCAGGTCGGTATCCGGCTTGTCGGCCACCGCCGTGCCGCTGTCGGGCGACTCCGAAACAGTACTTGCTGTAGCGCGTTCCGTAGTTCCCTGTTGATTACCACCACCGGCACAAGAGGTGAGCAGGGCCGCGATTATCACGACCGTGAGCGGTACGGTTCTGGCCTACATATGTCCTCTCAGACGCGAGCAATGATCGTGGTGCGCTTCGCCGACTCATGAGCCTTATGAAGCAGGAGAAAGCCGACGCTTCAGATCGGCCAAGTCAGGCAGGCCTTTCCAGGCGTGGTTCGTCAGCCGAGTTTCGCGTCCTGTGCCTCGATCAGGGCAGTCGGAAAGTCGAAGTCGTCGGTGGGTCCGGTGGCAGGGGCCCTGGTCCGACCCAGCAACCGAATACGCGCGGTCAACGATGACTGCCCAGCCAGCGCCTTATCTGAGCGCGGGTGAGTTCATCAACGCGTGGCGCCACGACCATCCATTCTCCATGCCGCAGAAGGGTTTGGGCGTGATGAGGTTCAAGCACGATGCTGAAATCGATAGATGCTTGCCCAACATCGCATCTCAAAATGATGCCGCCATCCAGAGACAGCATGACAAATGAGGGCCGACAGGGGCCGTTTCCCAGAATTCCAGAGGCCGCACCCGCGCCGACAATGTCCCACTCATCCAGCAACTCGACTCGCACCCACCACCACTGATGCGGTCCACTATCGGCAAAATTGACTGCCACCAGAAAACGGCGGTCAACCCCACTGAATAGTCCGGCACGCAGCGCTAGTCGATACCATTCAGAGTTGGCCTCTTCCCGCACCCTTGGATCATCCAAGTCGACCGCTTCCCCGAACGCGCCATCCTCGGTGGTACAACTACTGGCGAACGTTGCCAGAGTCGGCGGAATAAGCGGTTCAGTCGCGTCAACTGTTCCCAGCAGGCGCAATCCAGTCTTGGCAAGCGAAGTCGAGAGAGCAATATCATCCATGATCAAGAATCCTCAACTGCATCACGTAGGGGCCGGCGAAGGTGGTTTTTCTTGCCTTCACCAGTCCCTATTAGCTGCCACTAACTGTCACGAACGACTATGGTCGGGTAGCCCAAGGGTAAGGGATGATCTGATTGTAGTTATGTGACCCATCCCTAGCTCTCCCAACGTAGGCGATGTCCCCATTGCCATTGACAAGAATACGGGCTTGACTGAGCGGGTCGCCATTATCGTAAATGGTTGAGCCTCTCCATCTTTGGGCCGCTCGAGGAGCCCCGTGAGCCCCATACACGTCTGGGCGCCTGTTTCCAGCGGGACCCGTCATTCGCTGCGGGTAGTTCGAGTTCGAGACAACGTCACTCACGAGATCGTGAATATCCTGCGGGGTCTCGTAGTAAGCCTTATTCGCCGCGCTCCTGGCGGCAACAGCCTCCGGCGAGTAGTTCTCGTCAGGAGTCCATTCGCTTCCGCCACAGTTGTGAACGAGGACCGGCTTAGCCCCCGCCAGCACATAGTACGTGTGCAGGTCACTAACGGTGAGATTATGGACAGTGGCCTGCTGAACCGTCCAGCGTTCGATCGCCGCGACTTGAACATAAGCGCCGACGTCGGTCCGCAGCCACTCGCCCGACTTCAAGTCCGTGGCCTTGACCCACTCCCCCAACGCCGGAACCCAAATCGGATGCCCGTCGGTAGCAGTCACCGAGGCAACAGCGTCGCCCTCGTCACCATCAACGTCGATGGTGACCTTGACGAGGTGCTTGACGCCCTCGCCCTCGATCTCGGCCGTGACCGTCTCCACCGCCGTCTCGCCGGTCTCCGGGTCGGTGGCCAGCACCTTGTCGCCGTTGGTGACGTCCTCGATGGGCTTGGTCGTGCCGTCGGCCATCAGTACGAGCGTGCCGGGGACAAAGCTGTTGCTCGTCTTGCAGCCGCCGCCCAGCTTGGCCCTGGCCTTCTGGTAGCCGGTCCTGACCGTCTCGCCGGCCTTGGCGACCGCCTTCTTCGCCTTCTGGACCGCGTTGCCGGTCTTCTTCGCCGCGGCCTTCGCCGCTCTGGTCTTGGCCTGTTGGGCCGCCTTCTTGATCTGCGCGGCGCGTGCGGCGGCCTTCCGCTTGGCCTCCTTGGCCTTACGGGCCAGTTCGCGCGCCTTCTCCGCCGCCGCGAGCAGCTTGCGGGCCCGTTCCTTGGCCTTCTGCCACGTCTGGTACGCGCCGATGACCCTGTTGATGGTTTTGGCCAGCGACTTCATCTTGCTGAACGCGCCCCCGAGGAGACTCAGAGCGGCCCAGGCACACGCCCCCGCATCGCCACGGGTCACACACGCCACCGCGTCGTCCAGCCCCAGCAGCGAGATCACCCAGGCACCCGCATTGGCCCGGACGAAGTCCGCGATGGACATGCCCAGTTGACCACTGGCCCACGCCAGGTCTGACGCCGACGGCCCCCCGTACCCGGTCAGGTCCTCGCTCCCGCCGCCGCCCCCTCCCCCGTCCGCCTTCGACATCAGGCCGGACGGATCCGAGTACGTGACCGGATTGTTCTCGCAGTACACGTACCCGTTCAACTGCACCGGATCGGCCAGGTCCAACACCGGGTCCGCGGAAATGAACCGTCCGGTCGACGGGTCGTACTCCCGCGCCCCCAGATGCACCAGCCCACTCGCCGCATCGTCATCGCCGCCGATGTAACCCTGGTGCGAACGCCACTGGTTGGACTCCGTACCGCGCCGCACACCGAACGGATCCGCTCGCGAGAAGGCCACCTCGTTGCCCTCCGCCAGTGACACATCCGCGTACGCCGTGCCGTTCTGGTCGGTTATCTGAGCGTGCAGCGTCGACGTGGAGCCGATGCCCTGCGCATGTCGCATCACTGTCGGGGCGCCCGGCTGGGCGTAGTAGCGCTCCGTGTACGCGGCGCCCCCGCTCGCCGTCCTCGCCACCGTCGTGTCGCCCAGGTAGAGGACGTTCTCCGCCGCACTCAACGCCAGCAACCGCTCGCCGCCGGGGCCGTAGACGTACGTCGTCTCGTTCGCCGGTGCCCAGGTCTGGGCCTGGCCGTCCGTGTCGCAGGTGTACAGCTGGAGGTCCGTGCCCGACGCCGAGTTGGAGGACGGGACGTCCAGGCACTTGCCGGACGAGGCGTGCTTGAGCTTGTGGCCCGCCGAGATCGTCGTCCACTGCTGGCCGGCGCTGCCGTCGCAGGTCGCGAGCACCGCCGCCGTGCCGTTCGCCGCAGCACCCCCGGACGGCACCACGCACTTGCCCAGCACCTTCAACGCGCCCGTCGACGAATCCGAGGAGCCCGCGTCCGCGTCGATACGGAACTTCTGCGCCTTCGTGCCGTTGCAGTCGTACAACTGGACCGGCGTGCCCGCCGCCGTCGCACCGGACTGCACGTCCAGGCACTTGCCCGCCAGGCCCACCCACGCCCCGGACCCGTTCTCGCCGAAGCCGGTGACCTTCTCGACCTGGCCGTCCCACGTCCAGGACAGCGCCTGCTCGTCGCCCCCGTACGTGCGGGTCTCCGTGTTGCCCGTCTCGTCGTAAGTCAGCGTCGCCGCCTCGGTGATCTCCGGACTCGAGCCCACCGTGTGCGACATGCCGGTCAGCGTGTGCGGCTGGGAGCCGTCCGCCTTGCCGTACGCGTACGTCGTCGTCGCGGTCTTGGTCGCGTCACCGGCAGGGTCGTACTCCACCAGTTTCTCGCGGTTGCCGGCCGCGTCGTACTCGTACTTCTTGTGGTAGCCGTCGGCCCGTGCGCCCGCCGTCACCGCGGTCGGGGTACCGTCCGTCGCCGTGGCGCAGGCCGCGTCACTCGCCGTCCACGCCCGCGTTAGCTGGCCGATCACGTCGTACGAGTAGCACTGCCGGTCCGTCACCGCGTCGACGGTGTCCTCGATCCTCGTGACGTTGCCCGCGTTGTCATACGCGTACGTACGGTTGTTGACGCGGTGGTCCAACACGCCCGTCGTGTCGGTGATCGATTCCCGGTCCACGATCGAACGGGTCAGTTCCCCCGTGCTCTCGTCGAACAGGTTCGTCGTCCACACCCGGTTCGGCATCTCGCCGGTGACCGAGCGCAGGACCTCGCCGTACGGGCTGTAGTCGGTCTCCGCCGTGTACCAGTCCAGGCCGGACGTGGAGACCGGCAGGCCGTCCGCGTTGTAGCGGGTGACGACCTTCTCCTCCTCCAGCGTGCCCGCCTTCGGCAGGGTCACCGAGGTGAGCTGGCCCATGCGCGAGTACTCGTACGTGTACGCGTACACACCGAGCAGACCGGCCCGCTCCGCCACCAGCGGCGGCAACGTGAGCCGCGTGCCCTTGGGCTGGTAGTCATCGGTGTAACCCAACACCTCTGTGGTGTACAGCAGGTTGTCGGTGTAGCGGGTGGACTTCGAGGGCAGTCCGGCGGCCCCGACGATCCCGTCGTAGACGGTCTCGGCCAGCTTCGTTCCGGTGGCGGAGGTCAAGCGCTGCTCGGTCGGGCGCGACAACTCGTCGTAGCCCGTCCACACCTTCACGCCACGGGCGTCGGTCGTCGTCACCGGGCGGTCCAGGACGTCGTACGTGGTCGAGGTCGTGCCGGTGTCCGGGTCCGTCGCCGTGAGCTGGCGGCCCCGGGCGTCGTACGTCCACGACCAGGTGTTGCCCTGGCTGTCGGTCGCGCCGATCTGGTCGCCGCGTGCGTCAAACTCGTACTCCGTGGCGCGGTAGGCCGAGCGCAGGGCGTCGGTGAAGGTGTCGACACGGACCGTGCGGCCGAGTGCGTCGCTGTAACTGCGCTGCGCTGCGGCGCCGGTCGGCTCGATGACCGTGGAGTAGTCGTAGCCGTACTCGTAGCGTGTGGACTTCGCGGGCTTGGTGCTGCCCGCCTCGTACGGGGTCTCCGACAGGGTCCGGCCCAAGCCGTCGTACGCGTACAGCGTGGAGTTGGGGACGCGGAAGTCCGATTCGACCTCGAACATCACCGTCTTCGGGTCGTCCGGCGCGTAGTAGGCGTTGTCCGTGCGCTCGATCGTGCCGTTCGCGCTGTAGTGGGTGTCGGTGATGAGGCGGCCCTTGCCGACCGCCGGCTCCTGCCGCTGTCGCTCGCGTCCCAGGCCGTCGTAGAAGACCACCGAATCGTCGTACGTGCCACGGTCGTTGAGCGCGGAGGTGACCACGGATACCGGCTCCCCGGCCGTGGTGTTGTACGCGAACCTCACCAACGGGTTGGCGGAGGTCGTCTGCGTCGCGTCGCTCCAGCCGGCCGTCGTGCGGCCCAGCGCGTCGTAGGCGAACGCGCTGTAGTGGCCGTTGGTGTCGGTCTCCTTCAGGGAGGTGCCACGGGCCGGGTCGACGGCCGTCGTCTCCTCATGGCCGAGTTCGTTGGTCATCGTGACCGCGTACACCTGGCCCGTCTCGGGCGTGTAGGTGGTCGTGTCGGTGTTGCCCAAGGCGTCGGTGGTGGTCTCCACGCGGCCGAAACCGTCGTAGGTGAGCGTGCCGCGTCGGCTCCAGGCGCCGCTCCCGCCGATGTCCCAGGTGGTGGTCGCGAGACCCTCGGTCGGGGTGTCGGCGTACTCGCCGTCGTCGTAGGCGACACGTGAGCCGGCGATCAGGTCGGCGTCGGTCACCGTGGCCGCGGCGGCGCAGAAGCCCGGGGTGGTCCGCGACTGCTGGGGCAGGCCGATCAGCCAGTCGGTGGTGTTGTGGACGTACGACGACACCGTGCACGACTCGTCGCCCGACCGGCCTGTGTCGCCTTCGGACTCCACCTGCACAGGCAGGCCGTAGCCGTCGTACGTGGTCGTCGACCTGACGGTCCGCCACTCACGCTTGTCGTCGCCGGTCTTGGACGACCGGGTCACCGTATCGTCCCGGTCGTCCAGGACCCGGTAGGCCCTGAGCGGCGGGATACCGCCGTCGCGGGTACGGGTGGCGAGCACCGTGTGCTTGGGGCGGTCGACGGAGCGCGTCACCAGGTCGCCGCCGTACTTCGTGTACGTCATCGTCTCCGCGACACGGCCGGCGTACGGCAGCCTGTCGGCGGCGATCAGCTCGTCGGCGTAGTCCTTCACGTCGACCGAGCGGGTCGTACCGTCCGGCAGCGGGTCGCCGTCCATTCCACGGAAGTAGCGGGTCTCGGTCATCGACCGCTGGGTGCCGAGGTACTGCTCGGAGTTGTCCGCGCCGCCGATCGTGCGGACGACGGAGAAACCGCGCCACTGGTCGTAGGTGCGGGTCTTCTTCTTGGAGAACTCCGCCTGGTTCAGGGCCCAGGCGCCACCGCCCTCGTACTTGTAGCTGGTCGTCATCGTCGGGACGCCCGTCATGGCGGGCAGTTCCTGGACGTTGTCGACGACGTACTTGTTGAACCAGTCGATGTTCTCGTCGGCCTTGTCCGGGTCAGGATGCCAGTACGCCGGGAAGCACAGCCCGGTGTTCTCCTCGGGCTTGGGGAAGCCGCTGCCGGAGGCGCACTCGTCGACGGGTTCGGAGTAGTCGACGAGGGTCTCGCCGCCGTACTCGCTCACGATCCGTTCGATGCGCAGCCGGTCGAAAGTGGGGGCGGGGTCGTTCGCACCCTCCTTGACCCGGTTGGGCATGGCCTCCGTGTTGGCGACGAACGTCACCGGGCGCAGCGGGAGGGACTTGCCGTCGGCACCGAAGCCCGTGCGGGTGATGGACTCCAGCCACAGAGCGGTGCCCTCGTCGGTGCGCTCGGCGGGCAGCGACTGCTGGAGAGTCCAGGAGTCGACCTTGGACAGCCCGGTCGAGCCCTGGGTGCGCTGGGCGGAGGTGGTGACCTGTGCCAGGCGCTGCCGCGACCAGAACGTGGGCACCGGTACGAAGCACTCCTTGCCGGTGTCGCCGGAGCAGTACAGGTCGGCCGGGGTGTCGTACCAGATGTGGGTCTTGTCCCAGTCGCCGGAGGTGAAGTTGTCCTCGGTGCAGGCGATGCCGTCCTCGGTGAAGCAGCGCTCGTCGAGCGTGAAGGCGACGCGGGCGATCGGGTCTGCGGAGAACAGGGTGTCCTCGCGCTGGCCGTAGTCGATGCGAAGGAGCTGACCGTCGCGGTCGTACTCGACCGGCTCCTTGAACTTCAGGTTCTTCGCGTAGTGGTTGCTGTACTTCTTCCACCACAGGGTCATGGCGTTGCCATGGGGGTCCACGACGTAGTCGAGGTTCCAGCGCCAGGCCTGGTCGCAGAAGGAGTCGGCGAACTTCGTGGCGTGGCAGGGCTCGCCGGGCTGGTTGCCGGCCACCGGCACGGTCAGTACGGAGTTGGTGACCTCGGTGGCACTGGACGTCAGCTTGTGCTTGCCGAAGTAGTACTGGGTGCCGTCTCGGGTGGTGACCTTCCAGTACTCGCCGTCCTCGTCGCCGTTGCCTAGCGCGGTGTTCGTGAGCAGCTCGACGCGCGAGCCGTCACCGTTGGCGGTGACCCACTGGTCGGTGGTGTTCTCGTCGAGGTCGGCGTCGGGGGTGTTGTCCTTGACCAGCTCGGTGGTGGTGCCGCCGAGGGTGAGGGTGGCGTTGTCGGAGCCCCAGCACAGGTCACTGGTCTTGCGGTTGGCGTTGTTGGCGTCGTCGTCGAGGTCGTCGCGGCACGTCCGGTAGGTGCGGGTGACCGAGCCCGGGTTGTACTCCCAGCCGTCGCCGATCCAGGAGGCCTGGTTGTTCGTGGCGGACGTACGGCCGTCGACGACCTGCGAGTTGTAGCCGAAGACGATGCTGGGCGAAGGTCCGTTGGGGACGGTCGGAGCCTGGAGGCCGTACGTGTAACTGAAGGAGCCCGAGCTGTTGCCGGCCGCCCAGGAACCCGCGCTGACCAGCGGGGTCGCGGAGAAGTCACCCTTGGCGCCGCTGCCGGAGGAGGTGGCGGCGAAAACGGAGGCGTCGGACTCCTCGGCGACGGTACGCACTCCCGCGCCGGTCCCGGTCTTCCGGTACACGCCGTCGGTGATCACGCCCTCGTCGTCCGTGGCGGCGGCCGTGCTCGCGCCCGTCGAAGTGGCGGTCGTGTCGGTGAGTTCGGCGACGTCGATGACGGCCTCGACGCGCCGGACGCCGTCCAGGACACCGTCACCGGTGACGTCGGTGGTCGCGGGTTCGATGACGTTCCGGGTGTCGACCTCGGTCGGCTCGGAGCAGCCCTCGGTGTCCGGGGTGGTCAGGAAGCACGCGGGGAACCTGACGAACTGCAGCCGGTCCGCCCAGTCGGCGCCGTACAGCTCGGCGAACTGGGTGTAGTCCAGGGCGACGACCGCGTCGCCGGTGGCGGTGTCGGGCGGGTCCACCCGGAAGACGAGGCCGCTGATGTCACGGTCGCCCAGGGTGGTGTCGTCGAGGAGAGTGGCCTGCCAGGCACCCTCCAGTGCCTGTGCCTGGGTGGGGGTGGCGTCGTCGGGGGCGCCGACCTCGATGGGGAGAGTGCCTACGGGGACGGTCTCGCCGGCGGTCAGGCCGGACACGGTCTCGGTTTCGGTGTCGGCGGCCGGCTCGGCGACCTTGGTCGGCTCGTAGTCCGGCTCGGCCTGGACAGCGCCGGTGGTCAGGTCGGCGAGGGCACCGCCGTCCTCACCCTTCGTCTCCTCGGCGACGGGCAGGTCGACCAGCTCGACGCCGTTGCGGTCGTCGTCGGGCGGCGGTACGGCGGAGGCGCTTCCGGTCAGCGTGCCGACCGTCAGGGCCACGAGCAGCGCGAGGATCACGCCGATCCGCATTCTCAGACGTCTGCGCAAAAGCGATCCCCACACGACGCCGCAGCCCCCCAGCTCGATCCGGTCCAGAGGCCGGATCTTCTGCCACTCATTCACATTCCGTCAATCGCCTCAAGGAAGAGGTGATTTACCTCACTCATACCACCCCTTTAACTTCACTAAATCCACCAACAAGCCATAAAAGGAGCGATCCACAGGAAAATGTACCGATCGTTCTGGTAAATTAATCTGATTCATGACGATTCGTCACACCCGTGTCATCAGGGCCTTCTCCGACGCCGCCCCGCTCCACCCACCCCGCCCCTCATCGCGGGACGAAAACACCTATGGATGACGGGGCCCTCTTCCGGCATGCTGCTCGCACACTCCGATCCGCAGCACCGAATTCATTGGCAATTCACAGATTCATACTCGCTCGTATTGGATACGGCTGCGCGGAACGGAGGATTCAACAGCGCTGCGCGCTGTCGTTACGGGGAGGGGAATTCAGCACCGTGGACCGTCGTCGTCTCGCAGGGGTGGCAGCCCTGGTGGCCGCAGCCCTGGGCGTCACCCTCCTCACCGTCCCGGAATGGGGTGAACCGGACAGCGCCGCAGGCCGGGACCGTCCGAAAGCGGCCACCGCCCTCCTGACCGAGAGCGCCGCCCAGACACAGGCCCGTAACACCCGGAAGCGCGTCGAGGTAACCGCCCTGCGCGACGCCACCTCGACCACCTACGCCCTGCCCGACGGCAGCTTCGAACTCACCGCGTACGGCGCCCCCGTACGGGCCATGGTCGACGGTGCCTGGCAGCCCATCGACACCGCGCTCTCCCGCACAGAGGAGGGCTGGGCGCCCAGGGCCACGACCTCGCCGGTGGTCTTCTCGGCGGGCAGCGAGCGTTCGAGCGCCGCCCGCCCGGCCGCGTACGCCGTCTCCCGCGCCTCGCGCACGAACCGCACGGCCGTCACCCCGGTGGCCGATGACACCACCACCTACACCGACCTGGTCACCTTCACCAGCGACGGCCACGAGATCACCATGGGCTGGCCCGGCACCCTGCCCGCCCCCGTCATCGACGGTTCGAGCGCCCTCTACCAGGGCGTGTTCGACGGTGTCGACCTGATGCTCACCGCCCGCGACAACGGCTTCAGTCACGTCCTGGTCGTGCACAGCGCCGAGGCTGCCGCCGATCCCGCGCTCGCCTCGCTCCCCTACCGTCTGACCTCGCCGGATCTCACCTTCCACCTCGATCCGGTGACCGACGTCGTGACCGCCCGGGACAGCGAGGGCCAGGAGATCGCCGTGTCCCCGACCCCGTACATGTGGGACTCGGCAGGCACTCCGGCCGTCACCGAGGGAGCCGACCCCGAACCCGCGGAACCCACCGCCGATCCCTCCCCCACGTACTCCGAGGAGCCGGGAGAGGCCCCGTCCGACAACCCGACGGGCGCCGACACCGAGGACACCGCCGCACCTGACCCGGAGGACGACCCCACCACCCCGTCGCCGTCACCGTCGGAGTCGCCGGCAGCAGACCCCACCCCGAGCGAGAGCGACGCCGACAGCTCCGGAACCGCCCAGCAGTCGACGTACCGCACGGGCACCGGCGCCGGCACCACCACCGTGGCCGATCCCACCCCCGCCGAGGTGTTCGCCCTCCCCGGCCTCACCGGCCCCCACCCCGGAACCCACCGGACCGTCGGCACCTCCGCCCTCGACACCCCCGGAACCACGTCGGCCACGCTGACCGTCACCCCCGACCTCTCCCTCCTGACCGCACCGAACACGGTCTACCCCGTCTTCATCGACCCGCCCCTCAGCGGCAAGACCACCAACTGGACCACCGTCTACAAGAAGCATCCCGACGCCAACTTCTACGACGGCGCCAACTACAACACCGGCACCACCGAGGCCCGCGTCGGCTACGAGTCCACCACCGGTGGCCTGTCCCGCTCCTTCTTCCGCCTCGGCTGGAAGACCAGCATCAAGGGCGCCACCATGAAGAGCGCCTACATCCGGCTACAGGAGACCTACGCCTGGTCCTGCACGGCCCGCTCGATGGAACTGTGGCGCACCGGCCCCATCTCCTCCGCCACCACCTGGAACAACCAGCCGAGCTGGGTGAGCCAGATCGGGGTGAAGTCCTTCGCCCACGGCTGGAACTCCTCCTGCCCGGACGACTACGTCAGATACGACGCCATGTCCGTCGCCCAGGACGCCGCCGACGCGGGCTGGGTCAGCCTCTTCATCGGGCTCCAGGCCACCGACGAGAGCTCCTCGTACTCCTGGAAGAAGTTCAAGGCCGAGAGCGAAGCCGCTCCCAAGCTCGTCATGGAATACACCCGCAAGCCGGCCGAGCCCACCAAGCTCCACATGACCCCGGGCCCCGACTGCGACACGACCTCCCCGTACGCCTCCGTCGGCGGCGCCGACCTGACCTTCGACGCCACCGGCACCGACCCGGACGGCGACCTGAAGTACCTGGACTTCGAGGTCTGGCAGAACGGCAGCAGCACGAAGCTCTACGACACCCCCGTGAGCGTGGACTCCGCCGGCAAGGCGAGCGTGACCCTCGACGGCCTCGACGGTTCCAGCAGCAAGTTCGCCAACGGCAAGACGTACCACTGGCGCGTACGCGGCCTCGACGCCACGGGATCGGGCTCCACGTACGCCCCCAAGGGCGACGGCAACTGCGGCTTCGTCTACGACGCGACCCGGCCGAACTCCCCCAACGTGACCTCGACCGCCTTCCCCGAGGACGACGGCACGGGCGCCGTCTGGAGCAGCGTCTCCTTCGGCACCGGCGGCGCGGCGACCTTCGACGCCCAGGGCAGCAAGGACACCGTGAAATACGAGTTCTCGTACAACAACAGCACCTTCAACCACAGCGCGACCCCGGCCACGGCAGGCGGCACCGCCACGGCCACGCTCACCCCGCCCTCCGCAGGGCCCAACGTGCTGTACGTCCGTGCCGTGGACGCCGCCTCCAACGTGTCCGAGGCGTTCAAATACATCTTCTACGTGAAGCCGCGTGACACCGCCGACGCGCCCGGCGACGTCACGGGTGACGCCAAGCCCGACCTGTTCGTCATCGACCAGTTCGACGACCTGCGCCTCTACCCGGCCCCCAGCAACGGCGACATCCACGCCTCCCTGCCCGCCGCCCACGACGAGGGCGCGGTCCTCGCGGAGGACGACGCGTACGACTCGTACTGGACCGGCGCGCTCATCACCCACAACGGCGACTTCCTGCCCGGCGACGGCATCCAGGACCTCGTCGCCCGGATGCCCGACGGCAGGCTCTACGTCTACCCGGGCGACGGATACGGCAGCGTCGACATCACCAGGCAGACGGAGATCGTCCTCCCCTCCGGCGCACCCGACCCGGC
The DNA here is from genome assembly GCF_036227485.1 of Streptomyces sp. NBC_01451. Classification (NCBI taxonomy): domain Bacteria; kingdom Bacillati; phylum Actinomycetota; class Actinomycetes; order Kitasatosporales; family Streptomycetaceae; genus Streptomyces; species Streptomyces sp. NBC_01451. The sequence goes on along the minus strand of NZ_CP109479.1, from coordinate 5,988,910 downwards.
CGACCTCGACCAGATCCTCGCCGTCGGCGACATCGACAACGACGACAGGCCCGACCTGTTCGCCATCGCGGGCACCCAGTACTGGGCCTTCCTCGGCTACACCGGCGGTACGTTCTCCAGTGCCGTCCTCCAGAACGACGGCACCGCCTGGGCCGACCGCGACCTGGTCTCCGTCGGCGACCACAACGCGGACGGCGAAGTCGACCTCGTCTACCGCATCCTTTCCTCCGGCCGGCTGTGGCTCCGCTTCGGCAAGTCCGACGGTAACGGCGGCACGACCCTCGCCTCGCTCTCCACCTCCGGCAACTCGCTGAACGGCACGGACACCGCGTACGCGTCCTCGGGCTGGACCACCTCGACCGTCCGCCTGCTCATGGGCGGTCCGGACGTCAACCTGGACGGCATCCCGGACATGTGGGCGGTCATGAACGACGACCTGGGCACGGTCCGCTTCTACCGCGGTGGCGCGAGCACGGTGGGCGCGTACACCACGGTGGTGAGCAGCGGCTGGACGGAGAAGGGTGCGGTCGGCTGACCGTCCATGGACGGGGTGGGGGGCAGGGGCGTGACGCACTCCACCCCCCACCCCGTCCACACTCCCGTAACAATGGACTGTGATCTCCCCGGTCTCCTCGATGCCCCGGAGCGCCCACCGGCAGCGGCCGGAGGCGACTCCCTACGTCGACCTCACCCGCGCCGAGTGGAGTGCGCTGCGCGACAAGACGCCTCTCCCCCTCACCGCCGAGGAGGTCGAGAAGCTGCGCGGTCTGGGCGATGTCATCGACCTCGACGAGGTGCGCGACATCTACCTCCCGCTCTCCCGCCTCCTCAACCTGTACATCGGCGCCACGGACGGCCTCAGAGGTGCCCTGAACACCTTCCTGGGCGAACAGGGCGCCCAGACCGGCACCCCGTTCGTCATAGGAGTCGCCGGCTCGGTGGCGGTGGGCAAGTCGACCGTCGCCCGGCTCCTCCAGGCGCTGCTCTCCCGCTGGCCCGAACACCCGCGCGTCGAACTGGTGACCACGGACGGCTTCCTGCTCCCCACCGAGGAGCTGACGTCCCGTGGCCTGATGTCCCGGAAGGGTTTCCCCGAGTCGTACGACCGCCGGGCCCTCACCCGCTTCGTCGCGGACATCAAGGCCGGGAAGGACGAGGTCACGGCCCCCGTCTACTCCCACCTCATCTACGACATCGTCCCCGACAAGAAACTCACGGTCCGCCGCCCCGACATCCTGATCGTCGAGGGCCTGAACGTCCTCCAGCCCGCCCTCCCCGGCAGCGACGGCCGCACCCGCGTCGGCCTCGCCGACTACTTCGACTTCAGCGTGTACGTCGACGCCCGCCCCGAGGACATCGAGCGCTGGTACCTCAACCGCTTCCGACGGCTGCGCGAGACGGCGTTCCAGAACCCGTCCTCGTACTTCCGCAAGTACACGCAGGTGTCGGAGGAGGAGGCCCTGGACTACGCCCGCACCACCTGGCGCACCATCAACAAGGTGAACCTCCTGGAGAACGTGGCCCCCACCCGGGGCCGCGCCACCCTCATCATCCGCAAGGGCCCGGACCACAAGGTGCAGCGGCTCAGCCTGCGGAAGCTGTAACCGGGCCCCGCCACAACCCGCGCCGCACACGGCCCGGTTACCCTGCCCCCATGCTCCACCTACGCCTCATCACCCCGGCCGACAGAACGGACGACGTGGTCCAGCTGATCGGGAAGACGGTCGGCACCACCCACCTCGTCGTCCTCCCCGGCGCCGCCCGCAACCCCGCCGGGGACGTCGTGATGTGCGACGTGGCCCGGGAGGCGGGCGACGAACTCATCGCCGGGCTGCGGGAGTTGGACCTGGACGTGACCGGTTCGATCGCCGTGGAGAACATCGACCTGTCGCTCTCGGAGCGCGCCGACAAGGCGGAGAAGGACGCACCCGGCGAGGGCGCGGACGCCGTCCTGTGGGAGCACCTCACGGACGCGACGCACGAGGAGTCGACGCTGTCGATCACGTACGTCGCCTTCATCACGCTCGCCACGATGATCGCGGCCTGCGGTGTGGTCCTCGACAACGCGATCCTGATCGTCGGCGCGATGGCGGTGGGCCCGGAGTTCGGTCCCCTCGCCGGTCTGAGCACCGCCCTCGTCCAACGCCACCCGAGACTGGCAGCCCGCTCCCTGATCGCCCTGCTGGTGGGCTTCGCGGCGGCGATGGCGGTGACGGTCGGTTTCAGCGTCTTCATGGACGCCGTAGGCCTGTTCACCGAGACCAAACTGGAGGCGGACCGCCCGAACACGGGCTTCGTCTACGCCTACGACTGGTTCTCCTTCGTCGTGGCGGTCCTGGCCGGCATCGCCGGCACCCTCTCCCTGACGTCGGCGAAGTCCGGCGCCCTGGTAGGCGTCGCCATCTCCGTGACGACGATCCCGGCCGCCGCGAACGCGGCAGTGGCCCTGAGCTACGGCGACACCAACCAGACCACGGGCTCCACCATCCAGCTCCTGCTGAACCTCCTGGGCATCGTCCTGGCCGCCACCCTCACCCTGCTGGCCCAGAAATGGCTGTGGAGAAGCGCCCGTTAGGGGCGCGGGGAACTGCGCGACAAGCCACAACGAACCCGCAGCCCGCAACGAAACAGATCCCCCGCCCCGAACCCGGCCCCGCCGACTACCCAAGCGCCGACTTCACCACATCCGCCAACCGCCCAGCCACGGACCGAGCCTGATCGATATCCGCCGCCTCGACCATCACCCGAACCAACGGCTCGGTCCCGGAAGGCCGCAACAACACCCGCCCCGTAGCCCCGAGTTCCCGCTCGGCCTCGGCAACCGCAGCCGCCAGCTCCGCCGAAGAACCCACCCGGGTCCGGTCGACATCAGGCACATTCACCAGCACCTGCGGCAACCGCACCATCACCCCCGCGAGATCCCGCAGCGTACGACCGGTCTGCGCGACCCGAGCCGCCAGCAGCAGCCCCGTCAGCGTCCCGTCGCCGGTGGTCGCGTGATCCGAGATGATCACGTGCCCGGACTGCTCACCGCCCAGCGCGTACCCGTGCTCCTTCATCTCCTCCAGCACATAGCGGTCCCCGACCGCCGTCTGGACCAGAGACAGCCCCTCCCGCTCCATCGCCAGCTTGAAGCCCAGGTTGGACATCACCGTGGCGACAACGGTGTCGGCCCGCAGCACCCCACGCTCCCGCATCGCCAGCGCGAGTACGGCCATGATCTGGTCGCCGTCCACCTCCTCGCCGGTGTGGTCGACAGCGAGGCAGCGGTCGGCGTCACCGTCGTGGGCGATGCCGAGGTCGGCGCCGTGTTCGAGGACGGCGGCCTGGAGCTTGCCGAGGTGGGTGGAGCCGCAGCCGTCGTTGATGTTGAGGCCGTCCGGCTCCGCGCCGATGGTGACGATCTCGGCGCCGGCCCGGGTGAACGCCTCGGGCGAGACCAGGCTGGCGGCGCCGTGCGCCTCGTCCAGCACGACCTTCAGACCGTCCAGCCGGTTGGGAAGCACCCCGACGAGATGGGTGACGTACTGCTCGAAGCCCTCGTCGTACGACCGCACCCGGCCCACGCCGCCGCCCGTCGGACGGTCCCAGGGAGCGCCGGTGCGGTGCTCCTCGTAGACGGCCTCGATCCGCTCCTCCAGTTCGTCGTCGAGTTTGTGGCCGCCGCGGGCCAGGAACTTGACGCCGTTGTCCGGCATGGCGTTGTGGCTGGCCGAGAGCATCACGCCGAGGTCGGCTCCCAGCTCGGCGGTGAGGAACGCCACCGCCGGGGTCGGCAGCACACCGACGAGCAGGACGTCGACGCCCGCGCTGGCGAGGCCCGCGACCACGGCGGCCTCCAGGAACTCCCCTGACGCACGTGGGTCCCGTCCGACCACGGCGACCGGCCGGTGGCCCTCGAACGAACCCGCCTCGGCGAGTACGTGGGCCGCCGCTACCGACAGACCGAGAGCCAGCTCGGCCGTCAGGTCCACGTTGGCGACACCGCGCACGCCGTCCGTGCCGAAGAGTCGTCCCACTGGTGTCCTCCGAAAATGCTGGCGAAGATGCTGGAAAGGTGCGCACTGTACATACGGCTCATGCGCTGAGGTGCCTGTGTGCCGTGCGGCTCATGCCGAGTGTCCATGCCGGACCTGACTACGTATATCCCCTGTGCCTGTTTCCAGGCTGTCGGGAGCGTTCCCCGGCCCTGAGCCGGAGGCCTGTGACAGGTAGCCCCATGAGCCTCTGACAATTGACGCCCCCTGTAAACGAACCGCCCCGACGGCACGGAAAGTGCCGCCGGGGCGATGCGTACGAGACGTGCGAAACGTCCGAGAACAGCGGGCGATTAACGCTTGCTGTACTGCGGGGCCTTGCGGGCCTTCTTGAGACCGGCCTTCTTGCGCTCGACCGCACGGTCGTCACGACGGAGGAAGCCGGCCTTCTTGAGGGCGCCGCGGTTGTTGTCCACGTCGGCCTCGTTCAGCGCGCGGGCCACACCGAGGCGCAGGGCGCCGGCCTGGCCGGAGACACCGCCACCCGAGATGCGGGCGACAACGTCGTAGCGGCCTTCGAGTTCGAGCACCTTGAAGGGCTCGTTGACTTCCTGCTGGTGCACCTTGTTGGGGAAGTAGTCCTCAAGGGTGCGACCGTTGATCTTCCACTTGCCGGTGCCCGGGACGATCCGGACGCGGGCGATGGCGTTCTTGCGACGGCCCAGGCCGGCGGCCGGCTGCGGGTCACCGAAGCGACCGTCGAGGGCCTCCGCGTACTCGCCCTCGACGACGGGCGCCTCGGACTCGGTGGTGTAGCTCTCGATGTCGGCGTTCTCGAACTCGACATCGGCGGTGTCGTCGAGCGGCTGCTCGACAGTGGTCTCGGCCACGATTCTCCTCAGAATTTTCTACGTCTTAGGGGGTGGCCGGAACTACTGCGCGACCTGGGTGATCTCGAACGGCACCGGCTGCTGGGCAGCGTGGGGGTGCTGGTCGCCCGAGTAGACCTTCAGCTTCGAAAGGCACTGACGACCCAGGGTGTTCTTGGGGATCATGCCCTTGATGGCCTTCTCGACGGCCTTCTCGGGGTTCTTCGCCAGAAGCTCGTCGTAACGGACGGAGCGCAGACCACCCGGGTAACCGGAGTGGCGGTAGGCCATCTTCTGGGTCTTCTTGTTGCCGGAGAGGTGCACCTTGTCGGCGTTGATGATGATGACGAAGTCACCGGCGTCGACGTGGGGCGCGTAAATCGGCTTGTGCTTGCCGCGCAGAATGTTCGCGGCAGTGGTGGCCAGACGGCCCAGGACGACATCCTGGGCGTCGATGACGTACCACTGGCGAGTGATGTCGCCGGGCTTAGGGCTGAACGTACGCACTTCGTAGCCTTCGCTTCTTCAGTGGATGGGTCCTGACACATGGCATCACTGAAGCGATCGTGCAGCTGGGGACGACAGTGCCGGGACCGATGCCCGTATGCCGCCCACTGGAAACTGCTCCAGGGAACCTACGTAAGGGCCTCTCGCGTGAAAGCGACCAAGCCGATACGCATAACAATCGCCCAGGCTACCCGTGCTGCCCCGGACGGGTCAAAACGAGGTCGGCGGGCACGGGGCGAACACGGGCGGACGGCCACGGGTGGACCCGTCCGACGGCCGCCGCAACGGACAGTACGGGCCGGTGCGTGAGAAACCCGCCTGAACCCTGACCGAACCCTGGCCGATCCCTGTCCCGGCCCCGACCGCGTTACCCCTGTGGCCCATGAGAAGGCCCTGAGACGCATCGGCACAGGGGTTGCACGGCGTCTAAGATGCGCCCATGAGCTTTGGGCAGGGGGGACCTCAGTGGGATCCCTGGAAACCGAGTACCCCGCAACAACCGTGGGACGACCAGAGCGGCCGGACCTCACAGCCGTCGTGGGACGACCAGAACAGCCGGGCCCCGCAGCAGCAGCCGTGGGGCGGCCAGTTCGGCAGCCAGGCCCCCGACTGGGCGGCGCTCGCCGACGCGTCCGAGACCCGTAACAGACGCCGCAGACTCCTGCTGATCGTCGGGGCCGCCGTGGCCACCGTCGGCGTGGGCGCGGCCGTGGCGATGGCCGTGGTCAACGCGGACGGCGACAGCCAGGCCTCCAACAAACCGACCTCCGGTCTGCCCGCCACCGCGGACATCCCCAGCGACACCGCGTCGACGGTGCCGTCGTTCGCGCCGACCAGCGCGCCGCCGCCGCTGGACCCGAAGGACTTCATATCCAATGTGAAGAAGGACACTGCCGAGCTGAGCCCGGACACCCTCTTCCCCGGTACGCAGCTGACGATGGGCGAGCGCCTCTACAAGAAGGGCCCGACCGCCGACACGACGAACTGCGCGTCGGCCGTGAAGGCCACCCTTCCGAAGATCCTGACGGACAACAGGTGCACGCGCTTCCTGCGCGTCACGTACAGCAAGGACGGCATCGCGGTGACGGTCGGCGTGGCCGTCTTCGACACCGAGGCGCAGGCCACGAAGGTCAAGACCACGGCGGACAGGAAGAGCATCGTCGAGTCCCTGTCCGGCGGCGGCGTCCCGACCTTCTGCCGCGCGGCGATCTGCCGCTCGACGACCAACTCCTACGGCCGCTACGCCTACTTCACGATCTCCGGTTTCACCAACGGCAAGGACGTGACGACGAAGAGCACGGCCGTCTTCACCACCGGCGACGACCTGGCCGAGTTCGCCTTCCGCCAGATCAGACGCCGCGGCGAGGCCCAGGCCTCGGCGGCCAGCCAGTAACGAACCCCCTCCCAGCCCCTCTGCCTCTCCCGCTCGCGATGGCCGACGATCAGTGATCGTCGGCCATTGAGCGTGCGGGCCGTACACCCCTCAGGCAACCTGTCGGCACCCGTCAGTGGACCTCGCCCCGCACCCGCCGAGCCTGAAGCTGCCGCCCGGCGAGCTGGTCGTCCGCCGGATAGGCGACCTCCTCCAGCGTCAGCCCGTACGGCCGTACGACGTGCACGGCACTGTCCCGCACCCGCGCGTCCAGTACCCGCCTCGGCCACTCCACCCCCCGGTGCCCGTCGCCCACGAACAGCAGCGCGCCGACCATGGACCGCACCTGGTTGTGGCAGAAGGCGTCGGCGCGGACCTCGATCTCGACGATGCCGTCGAGCCGCCGGCGCACCCCGAAGTCGAGGACCTCGCGGACCGTCGACGCCCCCTCGCGCTTCTTCGCGTACGCGGCGAAGTCATGCTCTCCGACGAGGGACTTGGCGGCGGCGTCCATCGCGACGACGTCCAGCTCCCAGTCGTGCCAGAGCACATGGTTGCGCAGCAACGGGTCCACACCGCCGGTCCGGTCACCGACCCGGTACACGTAACGGCGCCACAGGGCGGCGAACCGCGCGTTGAACCCGGCCGGCGCCTCCACCGCACTCCACACCCGCACGTCCTTGCCGAGCCGCCCGGCAAGCCGCTTGAGCAGCTTCTCCTGGTGCTCCTCCCACACGCCGACCGGCAGATCGACATGGGCGACCTGCCCCCGGGCATGCACTCCGGCATCGGTACGTCCGGCCACGGTCAGCTCGTAGAGGGCCTCCCCGGACCGGGTCACCGTGCGCAGGGCGTCCTCGATCTCCCCCTGGACGGTCCTGCGGCCACCGGCCTGTTTGGCCCACCCGGAGAACCCGCTGCCGTCGTAGGAAAGGTCCAGCCGCACCCGTACGAACCCGGGCTGTACGTCATCGCTCACACGCAGATCCTCTCAGCAACACAAAAGCGGGCCCGCCCCTCGAAAGGAGCGGACCCGCCTTTAGGGGCGCGGGGAACTGCGCGAACAACCACGACGAAGCCGCAGCCGCCGACCGAGCAGAACCCCGCAGACGCTTACGCGTCCTTGGACTCCTCGGCGGCCTCATCACCCTTGGTCACATCGACCTTGGCGTCCTCGACCTGGGTCTCCTCGGCCTTGGCCTCAACAACGGCCTCGGCGTCCTTCGCGGAGCGCTTCGTCGCCGCCTCGGCCTCACCGGTGGCCTGCTGGGCCACGGTCAGGGCCTCCACCAGCTCGATGACAGCCATGGGCGCGTTGTCGCCACGACGGTTACCGATCTTGGTGATACGGGTGTAACCACCCGGGCGGTTCTCGTAGCGCGGGCCGATCTCGGTGAAGAGCGTGTGGACGATGCTCTTGTCCGTGATGACCTGGAGCACCTGACGGCGGTTGTGAAGGTCGCCCTTCTTCGCCTTGGTGACCAGACGCTCGGCGTACGGACGGAGCCGGCGCGCCTTCGCCTCGGTGGTCGTGATCTTGCCGTGCTCGAAGAGCGACTTCGCGAGGTTCGCAAGAAGCAGCTTCTCGTGCGCGGCACTGCCGCCCAGACGGGCACCCTTGGCGGGCTTCGGCATGATCTTTCTCCTTGTTGTCTGCCCCGGCCGTATCAGGTACCGAAGTCAGTATCCGAGCGGGCGGATGCCCGTCGAAGATCCGAGCAAAGCCCCGGAGGGGCGAGGCTCGGAAGGGGCGCGGGGCGTTGTCGATATGCGACTCCGCCGCGTGGGCGCGACCAAGCACAGCGCACCCGCACCCAAAACCAAAACGGTGAGTCCCGAGCTCTCAGTACTGCTCGGTCTCCACGAAGCCCGCGTCCACGTCGTCGTCGGCGCCAAAGGCGTCAGCGGCGGCGGTCGGGTCGAACCCGGGAGGCGAGTCCTTGAGCGCGAGACCCATCCCGGCGAGCTTAGCCTTGACTTCGTCGATCGACTTCGCACCGAAGTTGCGGATGTCGAGCAGGTCCGCCTCGGAACGAGCCACGAGCTCACCCACGGAGTGGATGCCCTCGCGCTTGAGGCAGTTGTACGACCGAACGGTGAGCTCCAGCTCCTCGATCGGCAGCGCAAGATCGGCGGCCAGCGCGGCATCGGTCGGGGACGGGCCCATGTCGATGCCCTCGGCGTCGACGTTGAGCTCACGGGCGAGCCCGAACAGCTCGACGAGCGTCTTACCGGCCGACGCCATGGCGTCACGGGGACGCATGGCCTGCTTGGTCTCGACGTCGACGATCAGCTTGTCGAAGTCGGTGCGCTGCTCGACACGCGTGGCCTCGACCTTGTACGTGACCTTCAGCACCGGCGAGTAGATCGAGTCGACCGGGATACGCCCGATCTCCTGACCCACCTGCTTGTTCTGCACGGCGGAGACGTAGCCGCGACCGCGCTCGACGGTCAGCTCCATCTCCAGCTTGCCCTTGCCGTTGAGCGTGGCGAGGACGAGGTCGGGGTTGTGCACCTCGACGCCGGCCGGCGGCGCGATGTCGGCGGCGGTGACAAGACCGGGACCCTGCTTGCGCAGGTACATCACGACCGGCTCGTCGTGCTCGCTGCTGACGACGAGCTGCTTGATGTTGAGGATGAGGTCCGTGACGTCTTCCTTGACACCCGGCACGGTGGTGAACTCGTGCAGAACGCCGTCGACACGGATGCTGGTGACAGCCGCACCCGGAATCGAGGACAGAAGAGTCCGGCGGAGGGAGTTACCGAGGGTGTAGCCGAAGCCCGGCTCCAGCGGCTCGATGACGAACCGGGAGCGGAACTCGTCGACGACCTCTTCGGTCAACGAGGGACGCTGAGCGATCAGCATGTGGAGATCCTTCAGTCATGGACACCCGCTATTTGATGTCCGACCAGTAATACAAGGGTACGGGCGGCACGCCTCCGAAGAGCCATACCGCCCGAAACCTAAGACAACCGCAACTCAGACGCGACGGCGCTCGGGCGGACGGCAGCCGTGCTGCGACATGTGGGGGCCAACCCCCACACCCCCAGCCGAAAGCAGCCGAGCCGCCCTGAACCGGTGCGTCAGACGCGCCGACGCTTCGGCGGACGGCAGCCGTTGTGCGGGGTGGGGGTGACGTCCTGGATGGAGCCGACCTCAAGACCGGTCGCCTGAAGCGAACGGATGGCCGTCTCGCGACCCGAACCCGGGCCCTTGACGAAGACGTCGACCTTGCGCATGCCGTGCTCCTGCGCGCGGCGGGCGGCCGACTCGGCGGCCATCTGCGCGGCGAAGGGGGTGGACTTGCGCGAGCCCTTGAAGCCGACGTGGCCGGCGGAGGCCCAGGAGATCACGTTGCCCGCGGGGTCGGTGATCGAGACGATCGTGTTGTTGAACGTGCTCTTGATGTGAGCGTGCCCGTGAGCGACGTTCTTCTTTTCCTTGCGGCGCACCTTCTTGGCAGCGCCCTGACGACCCTTGGGGGGCATCTACTACTCCTACGGGGAGGTGGTCGGTCCTACAGCGAAGACCGCTGATGAAGCGTTGTCCGCTGAGGACTACTTCTTGCCCGGCTTCTTCTTGCCGGCGATGGCGCGACGCGGGCCCTTGCGGGTACGAGCGTTCGTGCTGGTGCGCTGACCGTGGACGGGCAGGCCACGGCGGTGGCGAATACCCTGGTAGCAGCCGATCTCGATCTTCCGGCGAATGTCGCCCTGGATCTCGCGACGGAGGTCACCCTCGGTCTTGATGTTGGCGTCCACGTACTCGCGGATCGCGACGAGCTGCTCCTCGGAGAGGTCCCGAACACGGGTGTTCGGGTCGATGCCCGTCTCCGCCAGCGTCAGCTGGGAAAGGGTCCGGCCGATGCCGAACACGTAGGTGAGGGCGACCTCCACACGCTTTTCACGCGGGATGTCAACACCGGAAACGCGTGCCATTCAATGGCTCCAGTTGTCGTTCGGAGGTCTTCCACAAGGCCGTTTCCCAGCCGCCGTATGAGGTACGAACTGGGTCCCCGGCCTCCGACCGGGGGTGTCAGCTCCACTGAACGATGATCGACGACAGACAACGAACGACGAATCACCGAACTTCGGACCTGGGCCCTGCGTATGAACATGTACTGCTGCTCGCGTCGCGCGAATTTCTGCGGGTGCAGAAGGTGGGTCGTGCGTCAGCCCTGGCGCTGCTTGTGGCGCGGGTTCTCGCAGATGACCATGACCCGACCATGACGGCGGATCACCCTGCACTTGTCGCAGATCTTCTTGACGCTCGGCTTGACCTTCATGGGGTGAGGTTCTCCGGGTCAGTGCCCCACGCCAGGTGCAGACGGAGGGCGAGAATAAAGATCTACTTGTGTGAACTGGTCGGAGAGAATCCCCCCTGGATCGCTCCGGGGAGTTTGACAGGCAGGACCTGTCCGGCGACGACCCTCCCGGCCGCCGGGGCGAGTGCGGGACCCGCCCAAGCTCACTTGTACCGGTAGACGATCCGGCCACGAGTCAGGTCGTACGGAGACAGCTCCACCACGACCCGGTCGTCAGGGAGGATGCGGATGTAGTGCATACGCATCTTGCCGCTGATGTGTGCCAGGACCTGGTGGCCGTTCTGGAGCTCAACCTTGAACATTGCGTTCGGAAGAGACTCGACGACAGTGCCCTCGATCTCGATGGCACCTTGCTTCTTGGCCACGCTTCGCCCTTCGAATCGACTACCTTGATCGACTCCCTTGCGTTCCCCTAATGGGCGCATGCGGACATGCGGGTGCACGAGAGCCGACGAGTCAGTCTACGTCAGCGCACCCGGAAAGACGAATCGAGGAAGAATGCCCCGCAGCCGTGATCCTTAACCAGCAGAGGGCTTCCACAGAACCCGAAACGGGGCGAAGTGACCACATTCCCCCCACCCCAGCCCTCCCCGAAGAAGCCCCACCCAAGCCACAGAACATCCACTCGCCCCCACGCACCCAGAAGCCTGGCCCCAGAACGGCGCACTCCAGGGAACCCAGTCCCCGCCAGTGGCACAGGAGCCGGCCACGAACAGGGTTCCAGAGCCCCAGCCCCGGCCGAAGGGCCAGGCCCAACCAGGGCGACAGTCCTTGGACGCACCCTTGGCCGGGACGCAGGGGACGCAGCCCCGGCCCGTGGAGCAGGGCCCCCGAACACGGCCCCAGAGACACAGCCCCGAACGGGACGCAGTCCCGGCCAGGAGGCCAGAGGCCACCCCCGAACACGGGCCCAGGGACACAGCCCCGGACGGGTAATAGGGAGCCCCCCGAACACGGGCCCAGGGACGCACCCCCGGAGCGGGGCGCAGGGGACGCAGTCCCCGCCGGGGGAACAGGGCCCCGAACCCGGGTCCAGGGGCACAGCCCCGGGCGGGACGCAGTCCCCGCCAGGAGGCCAGGGAGCCCCCCGAACGGGGGCCCAGAGGGGCACCCCCGGAGCGGGGCGCAGGGGACGCAGTCCCCGCCGGGGGGTCAGGGGGCCGTGCCCCCTGGTGGGGTCGAAGGGGCGGAGCCCCTGGGGATGGGACGGGTAGGGGCGGCGGGGGCGAGGAAGAGCCCTACGCCAGCGGATCCGGCGCCGCGGTAACCCCGTGCTCCGCCAACTTCGCCGCACCCCCGTCGGGAGACGTAAGCACCAACGGCCCCGCCTCGGTCAACGCCACCGAATGCTCCCAGTGCGACGACCAGGTCCCGTCCGTCGTGATGACCGTCCAGTCGTCCGCGAGGACCTGCGTCCTCGGCGTACCCAGCGACACCATCGGCTCGATCGCGAGACAGAACCCGGGAACCAGCTTCGGCCCCTTCCCCCGCTTGCGCTCGACGTAGTTCAGCAGATGCGGGTCCATGTGCATCTCGGTCCCGATGCCGTGCCCGCCGTAGTCCTCGATGATCCCGTAACGCCCGCCCCCGGCCCTGGGCTGGCGCCGGATGTACGTCTCGATCGCACGCGAGATGTCGACCAGCCGGTTCCCCAGCTTCATCGCCGCGATCCCCGCCCACATCGACTCCTCGGTCACCCGCGACAGCTCGATCAGCTCCGGAGCGTGCCCCGACCCCACGAACGCCGTGTACGCCGCGTCCCCGTGCCAGCCGTCGATGATCGCGCCGCAGTCGATGGAGATGATGTCCCCGTCCTTCAGCACGACCTCGTCGGACGGGATGCCGTGGACGACGACCTCGTTGACTGAGGTGCAGATCGTGGCCGGGAACCCGCCGTACCCAAGGAAGTTCGGCTTCGCGTTGTGCTCGGCGAGCACCTTCCGCGCCACCTCGTCCAGATCCTTCGTACTGGCGCCCGGCACGGCCGCCTCACGAGTGGCCGCATGGATGGCGGCGACGACAAGCCCCGCCTCGCGCATCTTGGCGATCTGCTCGGGGGTCTTGATCTGCACCATGGGAACTACGGCCTTTCCTGAACCGATCAGGCGGGGAAGCGAACGAACACACAACGAGTCGACGAACCAACGATACGGCGCCCCGCCTCCACGCAGCAGCCGCGGTCCCCTGACAGGAAACCGCGGCTGACCGACGTGAAAACCGAAACGCGAAAACCGGAAGGACTACCAGGACTACTCGCCCTCGCCGTCACCCTTCAGCGCGGCCATCGCCTTGCCGGTGACGTCCTCCACCTTGCCCAGCGCCGAGATCGTCACCACGAGGCCCTGAGCCTTGTAGTAGTCGATGATCGGCTCGGTCTGGGTGTGGTAGACCTCCAGGCGCTTGCGGACCGTCTCCTCGGAGTCGTCGTCCCGCTGGTACAGCTCGCCGCCGCAGACGTCACAGACGCCCTCGGCCTTCGGCGCCTGGTACGTGACGTGGAAGACGTGCGCCGAGTCGTTACGGCAGATGCGGCGGCCGGCGATGCGCTTGACCACCTCGTCCTCGGGGACCTCCAGGTCGAGGACCGCGTCCAGTTTCATGGACTCGGCCTTCAGCATCTCGTCCAGCGCCTCGGCCTGCGAGACGTTCCTCGGGAAGCCGTCCAGCAGAAAGCCGTTCACCGCGTCGGGCTGCTCCATGCGGTCCTTGGCCATGGCGATCGTGACCTCGTCCGGCACCAGGTTGCCCGCGTCCATGTAGGACTTCGCGAGTTTCCCGAGATCCGTCTGCTTGCTGATGTTTGCCCGGAAGAGGTCGCCCGTGGAGATGTGCGGGATCAACAGGTTCTTGGCGAGGAACGCGGCCTGCGTTCCCTTCCCGGCACCAGGCGGCCCGACGAGGACGATTCGCATCAGCGGAGGAACCCTTCGTAATTGCGCTGCTGGAGCTGGCTCTCAATCTGCTTCACGGTCTCAAGACCGACACCCACGATGATGAGGATGCTGGTCCCGCCGAACGGGAAGTTCTGGTTCGCTTGGAACCCGACCAACGCCATTGTCGGTACGAGAGCGATCAGACCCAGGTACAGCGAACCCGGCCAGGTGATCCGGTTGAGTACGTAACTCAGGTACTCAGCAGTCGGCCGACCAGCCCGGATGCCCGGGATGAAGCCACCATACTTCTTCATGTTGTCGGCTACTTCTTCGGGGTTGAAGGAGATTGCGACGTAGAAGAACGCGAAGAAAACGATCAGCGTGAAGTACGTGGCGATGTAAATCGGGTGGTCACCCTTGGTCAGGTTCGCCTCGATCCACGTCTTCCAGCCCGAGGTTCCGCCGGAGAACTGCGCGACCAGCGCGGGGATGTAGAGCAGCGACGAGGCAAAGATCACAGGGATGATGCCGGCCTGGTTGACCTTGAGCGGGATGTACGTCGACGTGCCGCCGTAGGACCGGCGGCCGATCATGCGCTTCGCGTACTGGACCGGGATCCGGCGCTGCGCCTGCTCGACGAAGACCACCAGCGCGACCATGACGAGGCCGACGGCGATGACCGTGCCGAACTCGATCCAGCCGTCCGCCAGGTCGCCCTGGGTCTTGATGGCCCACAGCGCCGACGGGAAGGTGGCGGCGATCGAGATGAACATCAGGATGGACATGCCGTTGCCGATACCGCGGTCGGTGATGAGCTCACCGAGCCACATGACGACGGCCGTACCGGCGGTCATGGTGACGACCATGGTGATGGTCACGAAGATCGACTGGTCCGGGACGATCTCGCTGGCGACCTGGCAGCCGCTGAAGAGCGCACCGCTGCGCGCGGTGGCGACCAGACCGGTGCCCTGGAGGATGGCGAGAGCCACTGTCAGGTAACGGGTGTACTGCGTGATCTTCGCTGTGCCCGCCTGGCCCTCCTTCTTGAGGGCTTCCAGACGCGGGATCACCACCGTCAGCAGCTGCAGGATGATGCTCGCCGTGATGTACGGCATGATGCCCAGCGCGAAGATCGTGATCTGCAGCAGCGCCCCGCCGCTGAACATGTTCACCAGACCGAACAGGCCCTGGCTTCCGCCCTTCGCGACGTCGATGCACGTCTGGACGTTCTGATAGTCGACACCAGGGATCGGGATGTGCGTACCCACCCGATAGACCACGATGATGCCGAGCGTGAAGAGCAGCTTCTTGCGCAGGTCGGGCGTCTTGAACGCCCGGGCGAACGCGGTGAGCACGGTGCCTCCTGCGACCCCCGCGCTACTGCGTAGAGGTGACGGTTTTGAGGTTCGACGAATACGTTGACAGATAACTAACAGCCGAGAAGGGTCCGGAGTTCCTCATGAACAGAACGGACTCAACTTGACAGTGCTGGCCACCTTACCGGCGACCATGCTTCCTAGGAACGACCAACCGGGGATACCCCATTTGTGGGGTATCCCCGGTAGGGATCGCTCAAGTCATCGAGACGCCTGTGGTGTTCAGAGCAGCTCGGTGACGGTACCGCCGGCGGCGGTGATCTTCTCCTTGGCGGAGCCGGAGACGGCGTCGACCGTCACCTGCAGCGCCACGGAGATCTCGCCCTGGCCGAGGACCTTGACGAGGCTGTTCTTGCGAACCGCACCGTTGGCGACGAGCCCCTCGACGGTGACCTCGCCACCCTCCGGGTACAGCGCCGCCAGCTTGTCGAGGTTCACGACCTGGTACTCGGTCTTGAACGGGTTCTTGAAGCCCTTGAGCTTCGGGAGACGCATGTGGAGGGGCATCTGGCCACCCTCGAAGCGCTCCGGAACCTGGTAACGAGCCTTCGTGCCCTTGGTACCACGTCCAGCCGTCTTACCCTTCGACGCCTCACCACGACCCACACGGGTCTTGGCGGTCTTGGCGCCCGGGGCAGGACGGAGGTTGTGGATCTTGAGCGGGTTGTTCTCCGCCATGATCAGTCGACCTCCTCAACCGTCACGAGGTGGCGGACGGTGTGAACCATTCCGCGGAACTCGGGGCGGTCCTCCTTGACGACCACGGTGTTGATCCCCTTGAGACCGAGGGACCGCAGGGTGTCACGGTGGTTCTGCTTGCTGCCGATGTACGACTTCGTCTGCGTGACCTTGAGGCGAGCCATTACGCACCCGCTCCCGCACGCGCACGGAGCAGAGCCGCGGGGGCGACGTCCTCAAGGGGCAGACCACGGCGAGCCGCGATCTCCTCGGGACGCTGCAGGCCCTTGAGGGCCGCCACGGTCGCGTGCACGATGTTGATCGCGTTGGACGAGCCGAGCGACTTCGACAGGATGTCGTGAACGCCGGCGCACTCGAGGACAGCACGCACCGGGCCACCGGCGATAACGCCGGTACCGGGGGAAGCAGGCTTGAGCAGGACGACGCCCGCGGCCTTCTCGCCCGTGATCGGGTGCGGGATGGTGCCCTGGATACGGGGGACCTTGAAGAAGTGCTTCTTGGCCTCTTCAACACCCTTGGCGATCGCGGCCGGCACCTCCTTGGCCTTGCCGTAACCGACACCGACGGTGCCATCGCCATCGCCCACTACGACGAGCGCAGTGAAGCTGAAGCGACGACCACCCTTCACAACCTTGGCGACGCGGTTGATCGCGACAACGCGCTCAACGTACGCGGTCTTCTCGGCGGCAGCAGCGCCGCCGTCACGGCCCTTCCGGTCCCGCCGCTCGCCGCCACCGGCACCGCTTCCGCGGCGCTGGGGTCCAGCCATTGGATTACCTCTCTCTTTTTCCGCTAGCTACGCTGCGCTGCGACGGTTAAGTCGCGAGCGCGACGGGCGGCTCAGAACTTGAGCCCGGCTTCGCGGGCGGCGTCGGCCAGGGCGGCGATACGCCCGGCGTACCGGCTGCCACCACGGTCGAACACGACGGTCTCGACACCGGCGGCCTTGGCGCGCTCGGCGACGAGTGCGCCGACCTTGCCGGCCTGCGCCGACTTGTCTTCGCCCTCGTTACCGCGGATCGAAGCGTCCAGGGTCGACGCCGACGCCAGGGTGTGACCCTTGATGTCGTCGATGACCTGAGCCACGATGTGGCGGTTCGAGCGGGTTACCACCAGGCGGGGACGCTCACCGGTTCCGTTGACCTTCTTACGGATCCGGATGTGACGCCGCTTGATGGCAGCACGCTTGTAAGCGTCGCCCTTAGCGATCTTCGTACCGTATGCCATGGCTTACTTACCCGCCTTTCCGACCTTGCGGCGGATGACTTCGCCCTCGTACTTGACACCCTTGGCCTTGTACGGGTCGGGCTTGCGCAGCTTGCGGATGTTGGCCGCAACCTCGCCGACCTTCTGCTTGTCGATGCCCTCGACCGAGAACCGCGTGGGGTTCTCGACCTTGAAGCTGATGCCCTCGGGGGCGTCGACGGTGATCGGGTGGCTGTAGCCGAGCGCGAACTCGAGGCTCGTGCCCTTCGCCGCCACGCGGTAACCGACACCGCTGATCTCGAGCTTCTTCACGTAACCCGCGGTCACGCCGGTGATCATGTTCGCCACCAGCGTGCGGGACAGGCCGTGCAGGGCCTTGTTCTGACGCTCGTCGTTGGGGCGGGTGACGTTGAGAACGCCGTCCTCACCCTTGGCGATGTCGATCGGCGCAGCGACGGTGTGGGAGAGGGTGCCCTTGGGGCCCTTCACCTGGACCGTACGGCCGTCGATGGTGACGTCCACGCCGGCGGGAACCGTGATGGGGAGCTTGCCAATACGCGACATAGCTGTTTCCTCCGTTCCCTTCTACCAGACGTAGGCGAGGACTTCTCCGCCTACGCCCTTCTTGCCGGCCTGCTTGTCGGTGAGGAGACCGTGCGACGTGGAGATGATCGCCACGCCGAGGCCACCGAGCACCTTGGGCAGGGAGGTGGACTTCGCGTACACACGCAGACCCGGCTTCGAGATCCGCTTGATGCCCGCGATGGAGCGCTCACGGTTCGGGCCGAACTTCAGCTCGAGGACGAGCTTCTTGCCGACTTCGGCGTCCTCGACCTTCCAGCCGGTGATGAAGCCCTCCTGCTGGAGGATCTCCGCGATGTGCGACTTGATCTTGCTGTGCGGCATCGCGACATCGTCGTGGTACGCCGAGTTCGCGTTACGCAGACGAGTCAGCATGTCCGCGATCGGATCAGTCATGGTCATGAATTGGCCTTCGGCCTCTCTCGCCGGGGTTTCCTGGATGCGCCATCCCTCTCCCCACTCACTCAGTGGCGGGACGGGTGCGGTGCGGGGGACCTACGGCGTAGTAAGTCGTACGGGCGGCAATCAGGCGCCCAACCCTCCCAGCCTAAGCCATGGAGGGGTGGGCACCTGACCAACCCATTTGCTTACCGAGAGCTTCCGGAATCCCGAATTAGGGGATTACCAGGAGCTCTTGGTCACGCCCGGCAGCTCGCCACGGTGAGCCATCTCACGAAGGCACACGCGGCAGAGGCCGAACTTGCGGTACACGGAGTGCGGACGGCCGCAGCGCTGGCAGCGCGTGTAGCCACGTACACCGAACTTGGGCTTACGAGCAGCCTTGGCAATCAGAGCCTTCTTCGCCATCTCGCTTACGCCTCCTTGAAGGGGAAGCCGAGGTGACGGAGGAGCGCGCGGCCCTCAGCGTCGTTGGTCGCCGTGGTCACCACGGTGATGTCCATACCCCGGGTGCGGTCGATCTTGTCCTGGTCGATCTCGTGGAACATGACCTGCTCGGTGAGACCGAAGGTGTAGTTGCCACGGCCGTCGAACTGCTTGGGAGACAGACCACGGAAGTCGCGGATGCGCGGCAGCGCGAGCGACAGGGTGCGGTCCAGGAACTCCCACATGCGGTCGCCACGAAGCGTGACGTGGGCACCGATCGGCTGACCCTCACGCAGCTTGAACTGCGCGATGGACTTACGGGCCTTGGTGACGGCCGGCTTCTGACCGGTGATCGTGGTGAGGTCGCGGATGGCGCCCTCGATCAGCTTGGAGTCGCGGGCGGCGTCGCCCACACCCATGTTGACCACGATCTTGACGAGGCCGGGGATCTGCATGACGTTCTCGTAGGAGAACTCCTCACGCAGCTTGCCCGCGATGTCCTCGCGGTACTTCGTCTTGAGACGCGGAGTCGTGGTGGTAGTCATCAGATGTCCTCACCCGTCCGCTTGGCAACGCGGATCTTGTTGCCCTCGTCGTCGAAGCGGTAACCGACACGCGTGACAACCTTGTTGCCGTCCTTCTCAACGACCAGCTGGACGTTGGAGACGTGGACGGGCGCCTCGGTGGTGACGATGCCGCCGGCCTGCGAACCCTTTGCGGTCGGGCCGGCCTTGGTGTGCTTCTTGACCCGGTTGACACCCTCGACCAGGACGCGGTCCTCGCGGGGGAAGGCCGCGATGACCTTGCCCTGCTTGCCCTTGTCCTTACCGGTGATGACCTGAACCAGGTCGCCCTTCTTGATCTTCATGCTTACAGCACCTCCGGCGCGAGCGAGATGATCTTCATGAACTTCTTCTCGCGCAGCTCCCGGCCGACCGGGCCGAAGATACGGGTGCCACGAGGGTCGCCGTCGTTCTTCAGAACAACAGCGGCGTTCTCGTCGAAACGAATGTACGAGCCGTCCGGACGGCGGCGCTCCTTGACGGTGCGAACGATGACGGCCTTGATGACGTCACCCTTCTTCACGTTGCCACCGGGGATCGCGTCCTTGACGGTGGCGACGATGACGTCACCGATGCCCGCGTAGCGGCGACCGGAGCCACCGAGGACACGGATGCAAAGGATTTCCTTCGCACCAGTGTTGTCGGCGACACGCAGTCGCGACTCCTGCTGGATCACGTCTATCTCCTGATTGTCTGCCGGTTCCCGGTGAGCTCCGTGAGTGACTCACGGAGCTCACCGAGCCTGGCGGAACTGACCTGCGGGGCCCCTATTTTCGTAGGGCCGCAGGAGGACTTACTTGGCCTTCTCGAGGATCTCGACGATGCGCCAGCGCTTCGAGGCGGACAGCGGCCGGGTCTCCATGATGAGGACACGGTCGCCGACGCCGGCAGCGTTCTGCTCGTCGTGGGCCTTGAGCTTGTTGGTACGGCGGATGACCTTGCCGTACAGCGCGTGCTTCACGCGGTCCTCGACAGCGACGACGACGGTCTTGTCCATCTTGTCGCTGACGACGAGACCCTCACGGGTCTTGCGGAAGCCACGGGCTTCGGTGGTGCTCTGCTCAGTCACGTTGCTCTCGCTCATCAGGCGCTCTCCACCGTTTCGATGCCCAGCTCGCGCTCACGCATCAGGGTGTAGATCCGCGCGATGTCCTTGCGGACGGCCTTGAGCCGCCCGTGGTTCTCGAGCTGACCGGTCGCCGCCTGGAAGCGGAGGTTGAACAGCTCTTCCTTGGCTTCGCGGAGCTTGTTGAGAAGCTCCTCGTCACCCAGTTCGCGCAGCTCGGACGCCTTGGTACCGGCCGACATCACGCTTCACCTGCCTCGCGCTTGACGATCCGGCACTTCATCGGCAGCTTGTGGGCTGCGCGAGTGAGGGCCTCACGGGCGATCTTCTCGTTGGGGTAGGACAGTTCGAACATGACCCGACCCGGGTGCACGTTCGCGATCCACCACTCGGGGGAACCCTTACCGGAACCCATGCGGGTCTCGGCAGGCTTCTTGGTGAGCGGGCGGTCCGGATAGATGTTGATCCAGACCTTGCCGCCACGCTTGATGTGGCGGGTCATCGCGATACGGGCCGCCTCGATCTGGCGGTTGGTCACGTATGCCGGCGTGACGGCCTGAATGCCGTACTCGCCGAACGAGACCGCCGTACCGCCCTTGGCCATGCCACGGCGCTTCGGGTGGTGCTGCTTGCGGTGCTTGACCCTACGGGGGATCAGCATTTCGGTCAGGCCTCCGTTCCGGTGCTTTCAGCAGCCGGAGCGGCAGCCGCCGGAGCCTCGGCCTTGGGGGCCTCGGCAGCGGGAGCCTGCTGCGGCTTGCGGCCGCGGCCGCCACGCTCGCCACCACGGCCACCACCACGGGCCGGACGGTCGCTGCCGCCACCGGCACCGCCGCGGGCCGGGCGGTTACCCGCACGGGCAGCAGCGTTCTCGGCGCGGACCTCGGCGATGTTCTTGACGTCGCCCTTGTAGATCCAGACCTTCACACCGATACGGCCGAAGGTCGTCTTGGCCTCGAAGAAGCCGTAGTCGACGTTCGCGCGGAGCGTGTGCAGGGGCACACGGCCCTCGCGGTAGAACTCCGAGCGGGACATCTCGGCGCCGCCGAGACGGCCACCGCACTGGATCTTGATGCCCTTGGCGCCGGCCTTCATCGTCGACTGCATGCTCTTGCGCATGGCCCGACGGAAGGAGACGCGGGAGGACAGCTGCTCGGCGACTGCCTGAGCGACCAGCTGGGCGTCGAGCTCGGGGTTCTTGACCTCGAGGATGTTGAGCTGGACCTGCTTCTTGGTCAGCTTCTCCAGGTCGCCGCGGATACGGTCGGCCTCGGCGCCGCGGCGGCCGATGACGATGCCCGGACGCGCGGTGTGGATGTCGACGCGGACGCGGTCACGGGTGCGCTCGATCTCGACCTTCGAGATGCCGGCGCGCTCCATGCCGGACGTCATCATCCGACGGATGGCGACGTCTTCACCGACGTAGTCCTTGTACAGCTTGTCGGCGTACCAACGCGACTTGAAGTCGGTGGTGATGCCGAGTCGGAACCCGTGCGGGTTTACCTTCTGGCCCATTACCGGGAACCTTCCTTGCTGCTGACGACCACGGTGATGTGGCTGGTCCGCTTGCGGATCCGGTAGGCGCGGCCCTGGGCACGCGGACGGAACCGCTTCAGGGTCGGACCCTCGTCGACGTACGCCTCGGTGATGACGAGGCTGCCGGCGTCGGTGTGGTCGTAGTTGTGTGCGGCGTTGGCGATGGCGCTGTCAAGCACCTTGCCGACCGGCACGCTCGCGGCCTGCGGGGCGAAACGCAGGACCGCCTGAGCCTCCGTGGCATCCATGCCACGGATAAGGTCCACCACGCGGCGGGCCTTCATGGGCGTAACGCGGATGTACCGCGCCTGGGCCCTGGCTTCCATGGTTGTCCTTCCAGTGTCTGTCATGGTCGATTCCACCCCGCGTTAGCGGCGCTTCGACTTCCGGTCGTCCTTGACGTGACCCCGGAAGGTGCGCGTCGGCGAGAACTCGCCGAGCTTGTGGCCGACCATCGACTCGGTGACAAACACCGGAATGTGGGTCTTGCCGTTGTGCACCGCGATCGTGTGGCCGAGCATGGCCGGGATGATCATCGAGCGACGGGACCAGGTCTTGATGACGTTCTTGGTACCGGCTTCGTTCTGTACGTCCACCTTCTTTACGAGGTGTCCGTCGACGAAGGGTCCCTTCTTGAGACTGCGCGGCATCTAAACCCGCTCCTAGCGCTTCTTGTTCGTCTTGCGGCGGCGGACGATGTACTTGTTCGAAGCCTTCTTCGGCGAACGAGTACGACCCTCCTTCTGACCCCACGGCGAGACCGGGTGACGACCACCGGAGGTCTTGCCTTCACCACCACCGTGCGGGTGGTCAACCGGGTTCATCGCCACACCGCGGACGGTCGGGCGGACGCCCAGCCAGCGCTTGCGGCCGGCCTTGCCCCAGTTGATGTTGCTCTGCTCGGCGTTGCCGACCTCGCCGACCGTGGCGCGGCAGCGCTGGTCGACCAGGCGGATCTCACCGGAGGGCATACGAAGGTGGGCCATCGTGCCCTCCTTCGCCAGCAGCTGCACCGAGGCACCGGCGGAGCGGGCGAACTTGGCGCCGCCACCGGGACGGATCTCGATCGCGTGGATCGTGGTACCGACCGGGATGTTGCGGAGCGCCAGGTTGTTGCCCGGCTTGATGTCGGCCCCAGGACCGTTCTCGACGCGGTCGCCCTGCGACAGGTTGCGGGGGGCGAGGATGTAGCGCTTCTCGCCGTCCGCGTAGTGCAGCAGCGCGATGCGCGCGGTGCGGTTGGGGTCGTACTCGATGTGCGCGACCTTCGCCGGCACGCCGTCCTTGTCATGGCGACGGAAGTCGATGACGCGGTAGGCGCGCTTGTGTCCGCCACCCTGGTGGCGAACGGTCACACGACCGGAATTGTTACGGCCGCCCTTGCTGTGCAGGGGGCGAACCAGCGACTTCTCCGGCGTGGACCGCGTGACCTCGACGAAGTCGGCGACGCTGGAGCCACGGCGGCCCGGCGTAGTCGGCTTGTACTTGCGGATTCCCATTTCTCAGTCCTCGTCCGATATCGGACGATCCGACCCGCTTACGCGGCCGGACCGCCGAAGATGTCGATACGGTCGCCCTCGGCGAGGGTCACGATCGCGCGCTTGGTGTCAGCGCGCTTACCGAAACCGCTCTTGGTGCGCTTGCGCTTGCCGATGCGGTTGATCGTGTTGACCCCGGTGACCTTGACCGAGAAGACCGCCTGGACGGCCTGCTTGATCTGGGTCTTGTTGGTGCCGGGAGCGACGATGAACGTGTACTTGTTCTCGTCGATGAGCGCGTAGCTCTTCTCGGACACGACCGGCTTCAGCAGGACGTCACGGGGGTCCGTGTACGACTTGCTGACCGGCGTGACGACGGTGTTCTTGCCCTCGGCCTCGTGGCGCTTCGCCTTGGCGACGCGCGCGGCCTTGGCGGCCTTGGCCGCCTTGGAGGCAATGGCGGGGTGACGGATCGCCATCAGACCTCGCTCCCTTCGGTGTCAGTGGCCTTGGGGCCGGACACGAAGGACTCGAAAGCGGCCTGGGTGAAGACCACGTCGTCCGAGACGAGAACGTCGTACGTGTTCAGCTGGCCCGGGTCCAGGATGTGCACCTGGGGCAGGTTGCGGGCGGAAAGCAGCCCGGCCTCGTCGGAGCGCTCGATGACCAGGAGCACGTTCTTGCGCTCGCTGACCTTGCCGAGGAAGCTCTTCGCGGCCTTGGTGGAGGGGGTGTCGCCCTCGATGACGCTCGTGATCACGTGGATACGAGCGTTGCGGGCCCGGTCGGTGAGGGCGTGGCGCAGGGCCGCGGCCTTCATCTTCTTCGGGGTCCGCTGCGAGTAGTCACGCGGGGTGGGGCCGTGAACGACGCCACCGCCGGCGAACTGCGGCGCACGGGTCGAACCCTGACGGGCGCGGCCGGTGCCCTTCTGACGGTAGGGCTTCCTACCGCCACCACGGACCTCGGCGCGGGTCTTGGTCTTGTGCGTGCCCTGACGGGCAGCGGCCAGCTGTGCGACGACGACCTGGTGAAGCAGCGGGATGCTGATCTTCTCTACGTCGAAGATCTCCGCGGGGAGCTCGACGCTTCCGGCCTTGTCGCCAGCGGGCGAAAGGATGTCAACAGTGCTCATCGGTACCTCAGGCCCCCTTGGCCGCGGTGCGGACCAGGACGAGGCCGCCGTTCGGACCAGGAATCGCGCCCTTGATGAGCAGCAGACCCTTCTCCGCGTCAACGGCGTGGACGGTCAGGTTCTGGGTGGTGACCCGCTCGTTGCCCATGCGGCCCGCCATGCGGACGCCCTTGAACACACGGCCGGGGGTGGCACAGCCACCGATCGAGCCGGGAGAGCGGTGCTTGCGCTGGACACCGTGGCCGGCGCCGAGGCCCTTGAAGTTGTGACGCTTCATGACACCGGCGAAGCCCTTGCCCTTGCTGTTGCCGGTCACGTCCACCTTGACGCCGGCCTCGAAGGTCTCGGCGGTGATCTCCTGGCCGAGGGTGTACTCGCTGGCGTCAGCGGTACGGATCTCGACGAGGTGGCGGCGGGGGGTGACGTCAGCCTTGGCGAAGTGACCCTTGAGGGGCTTGTTCACCTTGCGAGGGTCGATCTCGCCGAAGGCGATCTGGACCGACTCGTAGCCGTCGGAGTCATTCGTACGGACCTGGGTCACGACGTTCGGACCGGCCTTGACGACGGTGACGGGAACAACACGGTTGTTCTCGTCCCACACCTGCGTCATGCCGAGCTTCTCGCCCAGGATGCCCTTGATCTGCTTAGCCATTCTCAGATCACCGTCCCCTAGAGCTTGATCTCGATGTCGACACCGGCCGGGAGGTCGAGTCGCATCAGAGAGTCAACGGTCTTGGGCGTCGGGTCGAGAATGTCGATCAGGCGCTTGTGGGTGCGCATCTCGAAGTGCTCGCGAGAGTCCTTGTACTTGTGCGGCGACTTGATGACGCAGTACACGTTCTTCTCAGTGGGCAGCGGCACCGGGCCCGCGACCGACGCACCAGTTCGCGTCACCGTCTCGACGATCTTCTTCGCCGAGGAATCGATGACCTCGTGGTCGTAGGCCTTGAGCCGGATGCGGATCTTCTGTCCCGCCATGGCTACTCAGTAGTCCTGTCTCTTCGTACGCTCTGGAACCCGGTGTTCCGTACTCACTTCATCGCCCTGCTTGTCCGACCCACGCGGTCGGGTGTGTCGCGCTCTCACCGACATGGATGTCCCATATGAGACGTCCCTGCACGGGAAGCACGGCCCTTCCGGAACCGCGGGCCGGGGGCGACTGCGTCGGATCTCTCCGACGCGAACCCACCGGGTGCCTGGCCGGTGCCGCACTGACGCTTCCCGAAAGATTCCCGTACGTCCGCTCCAGCGCTGCCTTACGACAGATAGGGCGACGAGTACTGTGGGACTCGCTTTCGGTCCTCCCGGCGGGAGGCGCGCAGCATCGACAACTCGACCGAGCAACTAGAGCAGTCTGCCATACGGGGCAGTGCCTCCGCCAATCGAGCCGGAGAGAATACCCCCAGGGTGACGAAGGTCAAACGCGGACGGCGCGTGTCCCCCGGTCGGCGGCATCGGCCATGATCCCGGTGTGACGCATGACATGGACCTGAACGAGGCGACGACCCGCCTGGAGTCGTACATACGGGGCTGGCGGGCGGAGGGCCTGGAAGTCTCGGACGTCCTGTGGTCACGGGATGCACGCGCCCTGGCCGTAACGATCCAGTCCCCGTCCTGGCAGGTCCGGCTCACCGTGGAACTTCACGGAGCCGGCCGGGCGCGAGTCTTCTTCCTCTCGGCGGCAGAGCCTGCCGGAGAACGTCATCGGGTCCCGTCCCTCGACGCGTGGAGCACCCTGCTGACGGAATCGGTGGCCCGCGCCTCCCGCGTACGCCTGTTGCGGGCCCGCCTGCTGACCCGTACCTGTACGACCGGCTGGCTGGACTGGATCCACGGCGAGCTGTGGCTGCTCCCCGAGGGCCTGCTGCGCATCCGCAGCGGCTTCATGACGACGGTGGCGAACTCCTACGGTTCCGGCTCCGGCCTGACGCCACGGGACCCGTACCGGCTCATCGCCCACGACCCGGCGAAGGTCCTGGCCGGCCACCCCACGAACAAGCTGATCCCGTTCGCGGAAATCGCCACGGCACGTCTGCACGGCGGGGTGACCACCTCCGGCCTGGAGGTGGTCATGACGGACGGCACCCGCCACAAGCTCCTTTGGGCATCCTGGGACCCGGCCCGGCGACTGTTGCGGGAGCGGTTGCTGCCACTGCTGGGGGCACGGCTCACGCACTGACCGGAGGGTTCCGAACGACCTGGAGACGTCGCACGACGATCAGCGCACGTCGATGTAGTCCTGGCCGCTGGTCGCGGTGCCGGTGGTCGTGTTGCCGTAGTACACCCACCGGAAGAACCCGTCGGTGGAGGCAGTGACCGTGGTCCGGAGGGCACCCGCGCTGTTGGTGGTGACCTTCTTCAGCGTCTTGAAGGTGGTCGCACCCTTGGCCCGGAACTGGAGACTCACGCTGCTGCCGGCGTAGGGGCCGTTCTTCTTGGTGGTCCAGTTCGCCCGGGTCAGCCTGCTCGTGAGGGTGATCTTCTTGCCCTTGGCGACCGGCTCCGGGGTGGCGTCGGCGACAGTGAGTTTCGCGGCACGCCGGAGGGAGACGGTTCCGGATCTTGACTCATTCTCCTCCGCCTGGAGGTTGCCATTGGCCTTGAACAGCATGAGGTGCAAGCCGATCTTCCACTTGGTGGCGTCGCTGTTGGAGTCGACGTCGTAGCCCATCGGATCGGGATCGATACGGAGGTAGCCCTCGCAACGGGCCCTCTGGGAGCTGAGCTCATAGCAGGTGAGACTGCTCAGCCCCACGTAGTTGTGCCCAAAGTTGGCCAGGCTTCCCCGGTAGAGGAAGGGGGACACGTCCCAGCGGGACGGATTGGCCGTGCTGTACCCGGGAGGCAGGGTCAGGTAGAGGCTGACGGGCGGTTCCACCACCCTCGACGTGCCGACAACGATCGGCTTGTAGTCGTTGATGACGAGGTCCGTCACGACGATGCCCGTGTCCTTCGCCTGCGCGGCCGGGGCGTTGAGCACCGAGAGCGCGAGGGCTCCGGCGGTCGCGATCACGGCGGCGGTACGTCTTCGGCCCCGTACACCTGCGTTCATGCACACCTTCTTCTGGCAGTTACTCGATCAACTGCCGGAAGCGTACGAGATGAACTCGACCTGCGGATCCGCCTGTTGAACGCGCAGGTCACACCGGAACCCGGGAACGTGCGTCCCGGTGGCGTGTGCGCAGGCGGGCCCGGCGCTCTTTTCAAAGAAACACGGGAGACAAAGAAGGAACCCACCAAACCTCACCCTCCCTCCCGTTCGCCGGAAAGGGAGCGGCCAAGGCCGCTTCTGCGTGAACTCACTCCCCCGAGTGAACATCAGCAACTTCGCTGGATTTGTGCCCGGTTGCCTGCCTTACGCTCAGCCCAGCGCAGCACCACCAGAGACTTCCCAGACAACTCCAGACATGCGACGGCCCTCGCCGGGACTGCAATCCCAATGCGAGGGCCTGACCACCGAGGAAGTAAGGCTTCCCGATGGATACGCAGAACCCTAGTGCGCCCCCGTGCGCCCAGTCCCGCCCGGCGGGCAAAAATCACCCTCACCGGCGCCCCAAATCCGGCGTCTCCGGCGTCTCCGGAGTGATCCACGACAACACTCGCCACACCACCCGCTTCACGGTGATCGGCAACCACCTCGCCCAGCACCCCGAGCTGTCACTGCTCGCGATCGGCCTGAGCACCCACATCCAGTCGCTGCCCCCGGGCTCCCCAGTCGACATCAGGAGTCTCGCGAAGCGGTTTCCCGAGGGCCCCGACCGCATCGCCGCCGCCCTGCGCGAGCTGGAAACCCACGGCTACCTGAGCCGAACCCGCGAGCGCACGCCCACCGGCAACATCGTCACCCGCACGGTCTCCCGCAACCAGCCCGGACGTCACGCCGAGAGCCACGCTGATCACCGCGCCAGGCCGAAGCCGCAGTCGGCGTCGCAGGCCGAGCCGGGGTCGCATCAGGGGCCTGTTGCCCATCACGCGCCCGCCCCCGAGCAAAGAGCCCCCGAGCCCATCTGGCCCGCGCACCCCACCACCCCCGGCCCGGCCAAGAAGCGCACCCCGCGCAAGCCCCTCCCCGCCGTACCGCAGCCCGCGTACAAGGGACCAGGTCTCCTCCAGGCAGCCACCGACCTCCTCGCCGGCCTCCGCCGCCACGACCCCGACCTGCTCCTGTCCGCCTGCGACACCGCCCACCTCGCACCCGGCGTCGCCGCCTGGCTGGAACGCGACACCAGCCCCACCGCCGTACGACACGCCCTGACCAGCGACCTCCCACCAGAAGGCATGCGCCGCCCGGCCGCCTTCCTCGCCCACCGCCTCACCGCGAAGCTGCCACCCCCGGCGCCGTACCGAGCGCCAGCCGAGTCATCACCCGTCCGGCACCCACTCCAGAACTGCGACGGCTGCGAGCGCGCATTCCGGGGTCCGGAACCCGGCAGGTGCGGCGAATGCCGTCGACTCCACAGCGGATCAGCTCTCGGAGTCCTTCACCCCCCGGGGTGAACATCACCAACTCGACTGCTGCCGGGCCGTGTTGAACTCCTACGATCACAGCGAGATTCGCCCTGACACATGCCAAAGGCAATTTCTTTCCGCACGACTCGTACCAGCTCACAAGCTCGAACTCCAGGACCCCTATGGTCAGCGCGCCCCACGAAGCGATGCACCGCATCTTCCAGCACGACCCACGCCTCTTCAGCCGCCTCTCCGACGTGCTCGGCTTCGCCCTCCCCACCCCGGTGGAGGTCACCGTCATGCCCACCGACCTCACCGAGACCGAGCCCGTCGAACGCCGCGTGGACACCCTCCTACGGCTGCGGAGCGCCGAGCACGGCTCCTACCTCCTAGCCATCGAGTCCCAGCGGACGAAGAACGCGGCCAAGCCCGCGAGCTGGGCGTACTACACGTCGTACTTGTGGACCACGTACAAGCTGCCCACCGCGCTCATGGTCGTGTGCCAGGACCGCGCCGTAGCCAGATGGGCCCAGCAACCGGTGAGCAGCGGCCCGCCCGGACTGCCCACGCTCACCCTCACGCCCCTCGTGGTGGGACCGCACAACACCCCGGTCATCACCGACCCGGCCGAGGCCCGCGCTGACCTGGCACTGGCCACCCTGTCCGCCATCACGCACGCGACCGATCCGGACATCTTTGGCATACTGAAAGCCCTGTCCACCGCCCTGCAGGGTGAGCCCGAGGACATCGCCGACCCGATCATCGAATTCACCGCACAAGGCCTGGGCGACCGCCCGGCCAGGCAGTACTGGAGGAAACTGGTGGCCGTGGACCTCTCCTTCTACAAGTCCTACATCGCGGAAGAGATCCGCGACGAAGGCCGAGCACAAGGCATCGCCCAAGGCCAGGCCGCCGCCATACTGCTCGTCCTGGAGCAGCGCGGCCTCGACGTGACCGACGAGATCCGGGACCGGATCACCGGCTGCGACGACACCGAGACCCTGCGCACCTGGCTCACCCGCGCCCTCACCGCCACCTCCGCTGCGGAGATCTTCGCGGACCGGTGACCGAAGTCCGGCCGACCCCAGCGCGCC
The DNA here is from genome assembly GCF_036227485.1 of Streptomyces sp. NBC_01451. Taxonomy (NCBI): domain Bacteria; kingdom Bacillati; phylum Actinomycetota; class Actinomycetes; order Kitasatosporales; family Streptomycetaceae; genus Streptomyces; species Streptomyces sp. NBC_01451. The sequence goes on along the minus strand of NZ_CP109479.1, from coordinate 5,958,978 downwards.
GTCTGCAGGAGCCGCACACACATGGCGCGGTTTCGGCAGACGGTTCGCTCCGGCAGGCGGGCTGTCAGGTCAGCGCACGTCGATGTAGTCCTGGCCGCTGGTCGCGGTGCCGGTGGTCGTGTTGCCGTAGTACACCCACCGGAAGAACCCGTCGGTGGAGGCAGTGACCGTGGTCCGGAGGGCACCCGCGCTGTTGGTGGTGACCTTCTTCAGCGTCTTGAAGGTGGTCGCACCCTTGGCCCGGAACTGGAGACTCACCGTGCTGCCGGCGTAGGGGCCGTTCCTGTGGGTGGTCCAGTTCGCCCGGGTCAGCCTGCTCGTGAGGGCGATCTTCTTGCCCTTGGCGACCGGCTCCGGGGTGGCGTCGGCGACAGTGAGCCTCGCGGCACGCCGGAGGGAGACACCTCCGGGCCTTGTCTCGAACTCCTGGACCACTTCGCCGTTGGCCTTGAACAGCGCGAGGGCCACGCCGATCTTCCACTTGGTGGCATCACGGTTGGAGACGATCTGCCCCTGCGACGGATCGGGGTCGACGGAGAGCGTGCCCTCGCAATGGGCCTTCTTGAGGCTGACCTCGTAGCAGGTCCTGAGGCTCAGCTGTATCTCGGGATACATAACGCTTCGCTGGTACAGGAAGGGTTGCGCGTCATAGCGGAGCGGGTGGTTCGTGTCGTACCCCGGAGGCAGGGTCATATCGAAGGTGAAGGACGGTTCCACCACCCGCGACGTGCCGACCACCACCGGCTTGCCCTTGTTGATGACAAGGTCCGTCACGACGATGCCCGTGTCCTGCGCTTGCGCGGCCGGCGCGTTGAGCACCGAGAGCGCGAGGGCTCCTGCTGTCGCGATCACAGCGGCGGTACGTCTTCGGCCCCGTATACCTGCGTTCATTCACACCTTCTTCTGGCAGTTACTCGATCAACTGCCGGAAGCGTACGAGATGAACTCGGCCCAGGTGGTGGGGGCGAGGGTGAGACGTGGGCCCTGGGCGGCTTTGGAGTCGCGGACGTGGATGCCATCGGGGGCGGTGGCTATCTCGACGCAGTCGCCGGACTCACCGCTGCTGCTGTAGCTGCTCTTGAACCAGTGGAGTTCCGTGGCGCTCATAGTGCTCCCAGCGCTTGCTCGATGAAGGCCAGCGACTCTCTCGGCGGGAGAGCCTGTGCCCGGATCATCCCATAGCGCAGTTCGAGGATTCCAAGATCCCGGAGGTTCGAGACCGGGCGGCCGTTGAACGCGCCTTCGGAACGCCCAACAGCCGTGCCGTCAGCGAACTTCAGCACTTCGATCAGCCCCTGCGTCCCAGCGTGCTCCTCGCGATCAGTCGGCATGACCTGAAGCGTGACGTTCCTCAACTGCGCCACCTCCAGGAGGTGTTCGAGTTGTCGGCGCAACACCATTTTCCCACCGTAGGGGCGTTCCAGCGTCACCTGTTCCTGGACGAAACTGAGCGTCGGGGCGGGCTCCCGCTCGAAGATCGACTTGCGGGCCATCCGCGCGGCGGTGTCCCGCTCGACCACTGCCGACGTATATGCGGGCTGCGTCATCTCGAACAGCACTTTCGCGTACTCCGGCGTCTGCAACAGACCGTGGATGTTGTGGTTGCTGTACAGCAGCACCTCTACGGCCCGATCCTCCAGCTTCTTCAGCTCGCGCACCTTCTTCGGATACTGAGCCTTCTCCACGTCCTCCATGAACGCCCTCAGATGCCCACCCGCGTTCAGGACGTCATCGGCCCGATCCAGGAACTCCACCCTCGGGATCCGCGCCCCGCGCTCGATCTTGCGGATCATGTCCTCGCCGTACCCCATGACTTGGGCGAAGTCGGCGACCCTCATCCCGGCCTGCTCGCGGCAGAACCTGACGAGTCGCCCGACCGCCTCGATCAACGGCGCACTCTCGTCGCCGGGTTCGAGGTCCCAGCCGGACTCGTCCACACCTTCGTTACCTTCGTTTTCGTTGCTCATGCCCACCCACCTCCAACGCGCACCCGTACCCGTACGTCATCCGAGACAGCCGAGACAGAGCGAGACAAGAACGGGACAGCGCGGATACGCACCGGCGTCACCGCACGTCAAGGCAAGCATGTTCAGCCACGCTGAGTGACATGAATCAGGAAACCGCCGATCACCGGACCCAACACACGGGCCACATCCGCAACTTCAGCGTCCTGCTGCCGCCCACGCCCCGGGGAGCCCGGCAGGCCCGTCAGCTCGCGGTACGGCAACTACGCGACTGGGGGCTCCCGTTGGACCCCGCGGAGCATCTCGTCGCGGAACTCGCGGCGAACGTGGTGACGCACGGCCGCGTACCGGGGCGCGATTTCCGGCTCATGCTGTACGTCATCGGCGCCACCCTCCGCATCGAGGTGACGGACACCCGGGACGACCTGCTCCCTGGGGTGCGGGAGGCGGCGCCGGACAGCGAGTCGGGGCGGGGGCTGGTGATCGTCGAGGCGTTGGCGGACCGGTGGGGGGTGGGGCTGGGGCCGCGTCCTCGGAAGACGGTCTGGGCGGAGTGCGGGGTGGGGTGAGGTCACCCCTCTACCAGGTCCTCCGTCGATTCCTCGACCGGGTCGACGAACGAGAGGGTCTGAAGGATGGCCGTCATCAGGCCGTAGATCTGGGCCCAGTGGTCCATCGAGGCCGTATAGAGGGTGAAGATCGCGGTGAACGGGCCCGTGGGGAAGGGGACATGGACCTGTATCTGCCCGGTGAGGAGCTTGGCCTCCTCAGCGTCGGCCGTCATCTCGGGGTTGAGGTCGTACTCGCGCACCGTGATGCAGGAGACCGCCGGCCCACAGGGCAGGTCGAGCCAGATGGCGTCGTTGTACGGGTCGCCGGAGAGCGTCGCGAGGATGCCCTGGGCGACGACGTCGGTGTCGCCGGGTTTCTGGTCTGTGGGGGCGATGGCCACGGTGAGAGCGCATTGGGCGATGCCGTCGGAGGGTTCGTACCTGGTTGGCTCCTCGGCGGCGGAGTCGTCGTCCTCCTCCACCGTGGAGAACAGGCCCATCGCGGCGTACGAGACTCCGGTGTTCCCCATCATCTCGGCTATCGCCTCGTAGTACGGGGCTGCGGGCTCCCAGATGTTCTCGTCACCCCGGGAGTACAGCTCTCGTACGAAGGAGTGGGCTCGGGCGGCCCGTTCCTCGGGGGTCGCGGCGACCGGCAGGGCGAAGAAGCCCTCCGGGGCCAGGAACCAGAGGGGCGGGAGGTCGCCGGTGGCTGCACTGACGTGCTGGGCGTTTGCGGAGTCGGCGGCGGGGAGCATCGGGTGGTGTGAGCCGTTCTGATGGAGTGCGGCGGGGTGTCAGGTCAGTACGTCTTCTTTGTGGAGTTCCATGGGTTTGACCTCGGTGCCGCTCTCATCCATGACGGTATCGATACCGGAGTGGCCAAAGAACGCATGAACCGTGCTCAGTGCCACCACCTCGATCCGGAAACAGCCGCATGGATTCCGCTTCACCAGCGGCAGTTCGGCATCCGGTGCTTGGGCCGCCGCGAAGGCTTCGGCCGTGTGCCGCTGTGCCGGTGTGAGGGAGTCCAGGGGAATGAAGTCGAGAGGCTCGATCAGATACCGAGTGAGCCGTTCTCGTTTGATGCTTTTCAGCCTGCACCATGAGCCGTCCACGAAGAAAATCTTCGTATCACGCCCATGCTTGAAATCTCGCAGCTCAACTCTCTCGATGCTCGACCGAGGCGTGTCCCAGAGCAGTTCGTCGTCAATGAGGCTGTCGTTGCCCTTGACGTAAGGGAAACCGACGATCGCGAGTCGACGGTCGGTGATGACCGCGTGTGTCCGGTAGCGCTTCTCGGAGGAGCGGGCGGGGTCCAACTGCCAGGGCAGGGTGCGGGCGATCGTGCCTGGCGCAGCCCACATGACGGGGAAGTCGTTGATTTCATCCGCGTGGTCGTGCGAGATGTTCGTACCGTTGCCCTCAAGGCCGGGGGTGCCGCCGATACCGCCTCCGTGGGAAGAGAGAAAGCCCCTGATGGCGATGCCTGCGACTGCCAGGACACCCTTGGCGGTGTTCCGGGCAGCTGTGTCACCTGCCGAACGAGCCGTGTACGTAGGTCCCGTGGGCCAGCCCACGAGTTCATTCTGAATGTCATTGCGGTGGGTGTCGCGAAACCAGCGCATACCGCTGACAGGCGTGGCCTCGCCGGTGGCGAAGGCGACCGGCGCGCGAGCGATCAGCGTCTCGTCCGCCTCTGGTTGCCAGATGCTCATATCCGTACGAGTCCTCCCTCGGTGGGACCACGGGGACAGCGCTTCCGCACATCACCCTGCCACACGGCGTCCAACGAACTAATCACCGGTCACGTGCGCGTAGATCTTGGGCGCGATCTTGAGACCCGCGTCCAGGGCAATGCCTCCGGCTCCGAACGGATTGATGTTCGCGCCGAGAATTCCGGCCCCCTTCGTACCGATCAACTGGCCTTGGTGATAGCCGGCGACAGCTACGCCTCCCATACGGGACATCAAACCGCTGCCTGCGTGCGCGACCTCGTAGGCCTCGTCGGAGAAACCCCCGATCCTCACCAGGCTGCCCAACCCGCGCCCTCCAGTGAGCCCTTCGGTGGCTCCGCTTCCGAAAGCCATCAGGACCCGCGAGTTACCGGCGATCTTGGTGTACTCAAAGCCCTTTCCGAGCTTGGCCGCGGTGGCAATGGCCTTGGCCTTGCCGACCACCTTGACCCCCTTCCCGAACATCCCGATCCCCGGCAGCAACCCCACCGCGTCGAGCCCCATCTGCATCCAGCTCACATCCGCGCCGGCCGCCTTGGCGATGCCGTGAGCCGCCAGGGTGAGTCCCGCGCCGATGAGCGCCGCCGTGCCGAAGATGGCCGCGAGGGGTGGGAAGGGAAGCGTGACGATGGCCAGCATGCCCAGGACCGCGGTGATGTCGCTCAGCACGTCACCGATCGCCTTGATCAAGTCGGCGTGGTCCTTGAGCCAGTCGCCCGTGGCGCCCCAAGCGTCAGCGATCCCCGTGCCGAGCTTGTCCCAGAAGCCGGGCTCGTCGGGGGCGATGTCGGCGGCCTTGTCCAGCTCTCTGCTGATGTGACCGGCGGCCCGCCGGTAGCGTTCTTCGAGTTGGTGGACCTGCTGGATGACCCCGTTCACGTCACCGGAGGCCTTGCCGTACTCGTCAGTGCCTTCCTTGGCCTGCGTCTGGGCGTCCAGCTTCTCCTTGGCCGACTTGTCCAGCCGGTCGGCCTCGTCCTGGAAGTCCTGGAGTTCGCCCGCCCATTTGTGCAGCGCACGCGACGCCTTGTCGAAGGACTCGTGGCTCTTGCGGATGAGCGGGGTGACGTCCTCGCCTATGTACTCCGTGAACGCGATCGCGGTCTTGCCCTTCCAGGCGCCGCACTCGATCCGCTCCAACTCCCCCAGCGCCGTGCCCAGTTCGCTCGCCAGCTTGCCGAGCCGTCTGGCGAGTTCCCGGGTGTCCTCGACATCCCCCGGGGTGGGATCCCAACCTATGCTCGGCGGGACGATCCGCTGGCCGGCCACGTCACTTGCCCTTCTTCGAGGCCTTGGCGGCCTTGAGGGACTCGGCCAGTTCCAGGTCGAGTCCGTCGAAGGTCTCGGCGATCTTGTTGATCATCTTCACGGCACCCTGGGTGTGCTTGCCGAGCTGTTTGATGCCGTAGCCCCAGTCGTCGGCGAAGTCCTGTACGTCCTCGATCAGCCCGCTCTCCCCGACGCACGAGGCGTCCGCGCTGCGCAGACTGCGCCGGGTCGTCTCCATTCGGTCGCTTATGGACGAAAAGGTCTTCTTCAGGTCCGCGAATATCGTGTCGTCGAGGCGCAGGTCACTCATGGTGGATCCCCCGTGAAACAACAGTGCGATCAAAGAACCGAATTTATCGGGGAGATCGACGCCTTCGCCACACAGAACCGGGTCCGCAGGGAGGGGGATTGTGAATCATTGCCGTGAGTTTGGTGACACGTCGCATCCCGATCATGCCGGCCGATCGTCACCGCGAACCGTCAGGACCCCTGCCTCAGCCCCTCACTCAACCCCTCACTCAGCCCTTCACCCAGCCCCGCCCTCAGCCCTTCCCCCACCGCCGCGAACGCCGGCTTGCGCCCGTACTCCTCGTCCATCAGCGTCGCCGCCCCCTGCCCGCCGAAGACCCCGGGGACCCACGAGTACTTGTCGCTGAAGCCCCACACCGTGAACGAGGTGCAGCGACGCGCCTGGACGCAGGCGTCCAGCAGACCCCGGAAGTACGTCGCCTGCGTCGCCAGCTTCCCTTCGTCCACCGGCAGGATCATGCGTACGTCGACCTCGGTGAACGCCGTCTGCATGCCCAGCTCCTCGAAGCGGGCGAGGTTCTCGGCGACCTGGCCCGGGAAGCCGTACTGGATGGCCAGGTGCCCCTGGATGCCGAAGCCCTGGACCGGGACCTTTTGCGCGCGCAGCCGTTTCGCCAGGTCGTAGTAGGCCGTCGACTTGGCGTTGATCCCCTCGACGTTGTAGTCGTTCAGGAACAGCTTGGCCTTCGGGTCGGCCGCGTGGGCCCAGCGGAAGGCGTCCTCGATGTACGAGGGCCCCAGCTGCTGCAACCAGATCGAGTTCCGCAGCGAGCCGTCCTCCTCGAAGACCTCGTTCACCACGTCCCACTGGTAGATCCGGCCCTTGTACCGCTTCACCTCGGCGGTGATGTGGTCCCGGAGTACGGCCCGCAGCTCGGTCGCCCCGATCGAGCCGTCCGCCACCCCCGCCGTCAGCCATCCCGGCAGCTGGTTGTGCCACACCAGCGTGTGTCCCCGTACCGCCTGCCCGTGGGCCCGCGCGAAGCGGACCAGGTCGTCCGCCGGCCCCCAGTCGTACGTCCCCCGGCTCGGCTCCACGGACTCCCACTTCATGACGTTCTCGGCGGTCACCGAGTTGAACTCCCGTGCCGTGGTTCCGCGGTACGTCGTGTCGTCGGCCAGCGCCGCCATGTCCACGGCGGTGCCGACGCGGACGCCGGTACCGGCCGCCAGCGCCCGCAGCGGGACGGGCCCGGGCTCCGGGTGCGCCGACGCCGGCCGGGCAGCCGCCCCGGTGATCAGGAGCGCCACCCCTGCCAGCGCAACGGCGGAAACGGGCATGCGGAAGACGTTCATGTACGGTCCCCTCACTCGGTGTATCGCTTGTCTGCTCGTGCTCAGCGGATGCGACGGCTCTCCAGCGGCCCCAGATACGTCGGTGTCAGCCCGCCCGTGTCGATCACCAGCCGCTGCACCACCACCGTCGGGTCGACCACCCAGAACTTCAGCCGGTGGACGCCTGCCGCGGTCACCGTGTGCCTGGTCGCCGTCGCGTTCACGTTGTCGGACGTGTGGCGGGCCCACTGCTTGTTCATGAGGCCGTCGTCCGCGCCCGTGACCGCGTGGATGTCGACCTGCTGCGGTTCGGCCTCGTCGAACGAGACCGCGTAGCGCAGCCCGCCCGTCGGGAGCGTCGGGTTGCGTGGCGACAGATACGCCCACACCGTCACCTCACCCGCCGACAGCAGGCTGACCTCGTATTCCAGGCGTGCGGACGAAGCCCCGCCCGGAGTCCGGCGCGGAGCCGTCACCGGCCACGGCGTCAGCCCCGCACCCGTACGGCCGATGCGCTCCAGCCGCCGCCAACTGCCCACTCTTGTCGTGTAGTTGGCGGCGTCGATCGCCACGTATCCCCCCGCCTCCACGAACCCCCGCAGCCCTCGCCGCTCCCTCCGCGACGGCTTCCGCGCGACACACGCCACGGTCACCGACGCCCCCGCTCCGGACACCGTCAACGAGGCTTCCGTACGGCCGCCGTCCGGCACCCGGGCCCAGTCCACCGAAACCGCCAAGCGCACCTGCTGCTCGACCCGCCCCCTCGGCCGGTCCACCACCAGCCACGGCACCGACGACTCCACCCGGTACTCGAACGGCGTACGCCCCCGGTTGAACACCTCGACGTACTGGCCGGGCCGCGTCTGGTAGGGGCTGAACGCCGGCAGTGCGGCCGAACCGGAGGATCCCCCCGGCCACCACTCCCCCGAGTCCTCGGCCCCGTCGACCGACACCCCCAACTCCCCGTCCACAGGCAGCTCCACGCGCCGCACCGCCGGGAACAGCACATCCGGCAACGCCACGTTGTTCCTCTCGGGCTGCTGCCAGGGCGCGTTGGGCCCGTACCGTGCCACGTCCCCGTAGTCGATGTGCGGCTGGGTCTGGAAGCCCTCCCACTTGCCGCCCGCCACCTGGTGGTTGAAGCGGTCGGCCAGCGCGAAGTCCCGTTCCAGGCCGGCTTCCGCCTCCGCCGCTCGGTCGTCGGTCGCCGCGCGCCCCTGGGCCGCGTACAGGAGGTTCTTGAACTCGGCCTCGCGCAGGGCGTACAGGTTGGCGGTCGCCTCCACCGCGTAGCCGACGAGCTCGTACCACGCGTCCTGCGACCGGGCCGGCAGGCGTCTGCCCACCCGCTCCGCCTCCCGTCCCAGCTTGCGCCAGTCCTCCGTCACCCGCTCCAACTCCCGGTGGCCGAAGGAGAATGGCGTCTCCTGGTCGTCGTACACGACCGCCGACTCGTCCTTCGTCGGGTCCTTCGCGGGGTTGAGCGTGATGCGGCGGTTGAGCAACTCGGGCTTACGGCGGGCCTGCAACTGCCCGTACTCGGCGAGCACCGACGCGATGGCCGTCGCGTGCTCGGCGCCGAAGTTCTGGCGGGCGTACCGGCGTTCCCACTCCTCCAGGTTTTCCGCATCCCAACGGGCCGGATTCCAGGCATAGTTCAGGAAGAACTCCGTCGGGAGCTCGTTTCCCTTCAGGTCCCCGACGTTCGCCACCCACAGGCCGTGGTTGCCGTACGCGTGCGCCTGGTGGAGCTGGTCCCAGAGGTTGGGCAGCGAAGTCGTGTCCACCCACTTGTAGTTGCGGCCGACGCCGACGTAGTCGAAGTGGTAGTACAGGCCGTATCCGCCGCTCCTCGCCGGCTCCGCCGGGTCCGGGTGCTTGCGGATGTTGCCCCAGTTGTCGTCGGTCAGGACGACGGTGACGTCGCCGGGGACCCGTAGACCCCGGTCCCAGTAGCGCTGGACCTCCTTGTACAGGGTCCACACCTGCGGGGTTTCCTGCACCGGCCTGCCGGTCACCTCCGCGATGATCCCGCGCTGCGTCTCGATGATCTCCCGCATCAGCTCGATGCCGTCGCCGTCCGGGAGGCTCGTGTCGCCGTTGCCGCGCATGCCGAGGGTGACGACGCCCTCGAAGTCCTCGTCGACCATCCGCCGGATGCCGTCCCGCCAGTAGGCCCGGACGGCCGCCGCGTTCCGACGGTACGACCACTCGCCCGTGCCCCCGTAGGGGTCGCGGCCCGGCGTCACGATGTTCCCCGCGCTGTCGCGTACGGCAGGTACCGCGTGCCGGTTCCACTCCTCGATGCCCCGCATCATCGGCGCCTCGTGGGACGTGCCCATGACGATGCCGTACGCCTTCGCCCTCGCGTGGTTCTCCGGGTCGTCCTCGGCGAACGCCCTGCCCCACACGGCCGGCCAGAGATAGTTCGCCTTCAGGCGCAGCAGCACCTCGAAGACCCGCTCGAAGAAGGCGGCGTTGAAGCCTCCGGGGTGGCCCGGCGCCTTTCCGGGGCCGAAGAAACGAGGGGCCCAGGTGCCGAGTGCCGGGTTCTCGTCGTTGATGAAGACGCCCCGGTACTTCACGGCCGGGGTGCCCTGTGTGTGCCTCCCCGGCAGCACGTACACCGCGTCCCGGTGGACCGGCGGCACGTCGTCCCACCAGTACCAGGGTGAGACGCCGATGCCGTACGAGACGTCGTACGCCCCGAAGATCGTGCCGCGCGGGTCGCTGCCCGCGATGACGAACGCCCGGTCGACGCCCGGCATCGGACGCTCCACGACCGTCTGGAGCGAGGTCTCCCAGCGGCCGGCGACGCCCGTGACGTCCAGCCTGCCGGCGCGGACCAGACCGTCGATCAGCGGACTGCGGCCGATCGTGCCGACGAGGATCACCTCGCGGGCGACGGTGGCGGCCGGACGTACGCCCGTGACGCGTTCGATGTCGTCGCGCAGGTCACCGGCGACCCGTACGACTCCGGGGTGATCCTCGGCGCTGACGACGACCGGCGCCCCGACCACCGCGAACGCGCCGCCGGTGAACGAGATGTACGCCCCGGGGTCCGTGCGGCGCACCGCGCCCTCTCCCGCCCACGCGACCCCCGACAGCACCGGCACCGCGGAAAGACCGGCCCCAAGGACAGCCCTACGGCTGACGGACCCAGACATGACGACCCACCCCTCCACCCGAATTTGGTCAGTGGCATGACAAATGGTGGGGTGAGTGCACGGAGTGAACAACGGGTCGTACGCGCCGAATAGTTTCGTAACAGCAACCAGGCAAACCCGGGCACAGCGAAGAGGCCCGTACGACCGAAGTCGTACGGGCCTCCTCAGGAAGCTCGTGAGAGCTACCGGGTCAGGCTGTCAAGCCAACAAGAACTACTTGTTGATCTTGATGACCTGGCCGGCGCCCACGGTCCGGCCACCCTCACGGATGGCGAACTTCAGGCCCTCTTCCATGGCGATGGGCTGGATGAGCTCGACGCTCATCTCGGTGTTGTCGCCCGGCATGACCATCTCGGTGCCCTCGGGGAGGGTCACGACGCCGGTCACGTCCGTGGTGCGGAAGTAGAACTGGGGGCGGTAGTTGTTGAAGAACGGCGTGTGACGGCCGCCCTCGTCCTTGGACAGGATGTAGGCCTGCGCCTCGAACGAGGTGTGCGGGGTGACCGAGCCCGGCTTGATGATGACCTGGCCGCGCTCGACATCCTCGCGCTTGATGCCACGGAGGAGCAGACCGACGTTCTCGCCCGCCTGGCCCTCGTCGAGCAGCTTGCGGAACATCTCGATGCCGGTGACCGTGGTGGTGGTCTTCTCCTGCTTGATGCCGATGATGTCAACGGTCTCGTTGACCTTCAGGACACCACGCTCGATACGGCCGGTGACGACCGTACCGCGACCGGTGATCGTGAAGACGTCCTCGACGGGCATGAGGAACGGCTTGTCGACGTCACGCTCGGGGGTCGGGATCGCCTCGTCGACGGCGGCCATGAGGTCGAGAACCGACTGACCCCACTCGGCGTCGCCCTCAAGCGCCTTGAGCGCCGAGACCTTGACGACCGGCAGGTCGTCGCCCGGGAACTCGTACTCGGAGAGGAGCTCACGAACCTCGAGCTCGACGAGCTCCAGGATCTCCTCGTCGTCCACCATGTCGGCCTTGTTCAGGGCGACGACGATGTACGGCACGCCGACCTGGCGGGCCAGGAGCACGTGCTCCTTGGTCTGCGGCATCGGGCCGTCGGTGGCGGCCACGACCAGGATCGCGCCGTCCATCTGCGCGGCACCGGTGATCATGTTCTTGATGTAGTCCGCGTGACCCGGGCAGTCGACGTGGGCGTAGTGACGACCCTCCGTCTGGTACTCGACGTGCGCGATCGAGATCGTGATACCGCGCTGACGCTCCTCGGGAGCCTTGTCGATCTGGTCGAAGGCCGAGGCCTCGTTCAGCGTGGGGTACTTGTCGTGCAGCACCTTGGTAATGGCGGCCGTGAGGGTCGTCTTACCGTGGTCGATGTGACCGATGGTGCCGATGTTGACGTGCGGCTTAGTCCGCTCGAACTTTGCCTTCGCCACTGGGGTCCTCCTGCGGAGTGGTTCTGGTACGCCTTACTCATCGGCGCCAGGTGATCTTTGCTGGGATGCCGCCCGCCGGGGTTTTCCCTCCCGGGTCTCCCCCGGCGGTCGGGTCAAGCCTAAAGCGTGTAAACGGGGTGTGTTACTCGCCCTTGGCCTTCGCGATGATCTCCTCGGCGACGTTCCTGGGAACCTCGGCGTAGGAGTCGAACTGCATCGAGTAGCTTGCGCGACCCGAGGTCTTGCTGCGGAGGTCACCGACGTAGCCGAACATCTCCGAGAGGGGCACGAGGCCCTTCACGACGCGGGCACCGGCACGCTCCTCCATGGCCTGGATCTGGCCACGGCGGGAGTTGATGTCGCCGATGACGTCACCCATGTAGTCCTCGGGCGTGGTGACCTCGACGGCCATCATCGGCTCCAGGAGCACAGGGCTCGCCTTGCGCGCGGCCTCCTTGAAGGCCTGCGAGCCAGCGATCTTGAACGCCAGTTCGGAGGAGTCGACCTCGTGGTAGGCACCGTCGAGAAGCGTGACGCGGACGCCCGTCATCTCGTAGCCGGCCAGGATGCCGAACTGCATGGCCTCCTGCGCACCGGCGTCCACCGACGGGATGTACTCCCGCGGGATACGGCCACCGGTGACCTTGTTCACGAACTCGTACGACGCGTCGCCGTCCGTGATGGGCTCGATCGCGATCTGCACCTTCGCGAACTGACCGGTACCACCGGTCTGCTTCTTGTGGGTGTAGTCCACGCGCTCGACGGCCTTGCGGATCGTCTCACGGTACGCGACCTGCGGCTTACCGACGTTGGCCTCGACCCTGAACTCGCGCTTCATACGGTCGACCAGCACCTCAAGGTGCAGCTCGCCCATACCGCCGAGAATGGTCTGGCCGGTCTCCTCGTCCGAGTGAACGTGGAAGGAGGGGTCCTCCTCCGCGAGACGCTGGATGGCGACACCCAGCTTCTCCTGGTCACCCTTGGACTTGGGCTCGATGGCGACCTGGATGACCGGCGCCGGGAAGTCCATGGACTCCAGGATCACCGGGTTCTTGTCGTCACAGAGCGTCTCACCGGTCGTGGTCTGCTTCAGACCCATCACGGCGACGATGTCACCGGCGCCCACCGCCTCGATCTCCTCACGCTTGTTCGCGTGCATGCGGTAGATCTTGCCGATGCGCTCCTTCTTGCCCTTGACGGAGTTCAGCACCGCGGTGCCGGTCTCCAGGCGTCCGGAGTAGATGCGCACGAACGTGAGCTTGCCCAGGTGCGGGTCGCTCATGATCTTGAACGCCAGAGCCGACAGGGGCTCGTCCACGGACGGCTTGCGCTTGACGACCAGCTCGGGGTCCTTCACGTCGTGGCCTTCGATGGCCTCGACGTCGAGCGGGGTCGGCAGGTAGCGCACGACCGCGTCGAGCAGGGGCTGGACGCCCTTGTTCTTGAACGCGGTGCCACAGAACACCGGGGTGACCGTGACGCCGTTGGACTTGCCGGACGCGATGGTGACGCGACGGATCGCGGCGTACAGCTGCTCCTCGGTGGGCTCCTGGCCCTCCAGGAACAGCTCCATGATCTCGTCGTCGTTCTCCGCGACGGCCTCGACGAGCTTGCCGCGGTACTCCTCTGCAGCCTCGACGTGCGTGGCCGGGATGTCGACGACGTCGTACATCTCGCCCTTCGCCGCCTCGGCGGACCACACGAGCGCCTTCATGCGGACCAGGTCCACAACGCCCTTGAAGTCCATCTCGGCACCGATCGGAAGCTGCATGATCAGCGGAACCGCACCGAGGCGGTCCTTGATCATGTCGACGCAGCGGTGGAACTCCGCGCCGGTCCGGTCGAGCTTGTTGACGAAGCAGATGCGCGGCACGCCGTAACGGTCGGCCTGACGCCACACCGTCTCGGACTGCGGCTCGACACCGGCGACGCCGTCGAACACGGTGACGGCGCCGTCGAGGACGCGCAGCGAGCGCTCTACCTCAACGGTGAAGTCGACGTGCCCGGGGGTGTCGATGATGTTGATCGTGTAGTCGTCGTCCTCGAGCGGCCAGTGACAGGTGGTGGCAGCAGAGGTGATCGTGATGCCACGCTCCTGCTCCTGCTCCATCCAGTCCATGGTGGCAGCGCCGTCGTGGACTTCACCGATCTTGTAGCTGACGCCGGTGTAGAAGAGGATCCGCTCAGTGGTGGTCGTCTTACCCGCGTCGATGTGAGCCATGATCCCGATGTTGCGGACCCTGGCCAGGTCAAGTGAAGTGGTAGCCATAAGGCTTCGGTCTTCTCTCGGTCTCGATGTGGGCTGCGACTACCAGCGGTAGTGCGCGAAGGCCTTGTTGGACTCGGCCATCTTGTGGGTGTCCTCGCGCTTCTTGACGGCCGCACCGAGGCCGTTCGAAGCGTCGAGAAGCTCGTTGAGCAGACGCTCGGTCATGGTCTTCTCGCGACGGGCGCGGGAGTAACCGACCAGCCAGCGCAGCGCGAGCGTGTTGGCGCGACCGGGCTTGACCTCGATCGGAACCTGGTACGTCGCACCACCGACACGGCGGGACTTGACCTCAAGGGTCGGCTTGATGTTCTCCAGCGCGCGCTTCAGCGTGATGACCGGGTCGTTGCTGGTCTTCTCGCGCAGGCCCTCCATGGCGCCGTACACGATGCGCTCGGCGGTGGAGCGCTTGCCGTTCAGCAGCACCTTGTTGATCAGCGACGTGACAAGAGGAGAACCGTAGACCGGGTCGATGATGACCGGGCGCTTCGGGGCGGGGCCCTTACGAGGCATTTTCTACTTCTCCTTCTTGGCGCCGTAGCGACTGCGGGCCTGCTTGCGGTTCTTGACACCCTGGGTGTCGAGCGAACCGCGGATGATCTTGTAGCGAACACCGGGCAGGTCCTTCACACGGCCACCACGCACGAGCACGATGGAGTGCTCCTGCAGGTTGTGTCCCTCACCCGGAATGTAAGCGGTGACCTCGATCCCGCTGGTCAAACGCACACGCGCGACCTTACGCAGGGCCGAGTTCGGCTTCTTCGGGGTGGTCGTGAACACACGCGTGCAGACACCACGGCGCTGGGGCGAACCCTCGAGCGCGGGCGTCTTGTTCTTCTCGACCTTGTCTTGCCGGCCCTTCCGGACCAGCTGCTGGATCGTAGGCACTACTTCTCCGGTTTCTGTGTGCCGATGGTGAAGCTAACCTGGAACATCGCCGACCCACGCGGTCGGGTGTGTCGAATACTGCAGACTCCCACCGCGAGGCGGGAAGGGCGCAGATTGCGGTGGTCGCTTACGGCTCCCCGTGCGGTTCGAAGGCACGCACGAGGGCCAGGGCACACCCCAGGCACAAGGTCTGAGCGTACCTACCTCAACGACTTCGGTCAAAACAAATGGAGGCGGGCACGACACGCCGGGCTTCGGACGGCCCGCGATCTCTCATTTGAGCGTCTGTGACAGCTTGCGTCAACGTTTGGGCACTTGCGAGCCAAGGTGGCTGAATCGCGCCCTTTACAGCCCTGCGGCATCGCCCGTTCAGTACCTTGATCCGTCCGCTGCGACAATTCGGGGGCTGAGCGTGATCAGGACGGCCGGGCATGCACTGGACGACGGGGGCCTGGACGACCGGGTGCCCTTCCTCGCGCGCCTCGAACAGGAAGACCGCACCGCTCTCCTGGCCCTCGGCCGCGAGCTGAACTTCGCCACCCGGGTGACCCTGATCCACCAGAGCGAGCCCTCCTCCCACGTCCTCTTCCTGGTCCAGGGCTGGACGAAGGTCACCGCGTCGGCCGCCAACGGCTACGAGGCGCTGCTCTCGCTGCGCGGCCCCGGAGACATCGTCGGCGAGTCGGCGGCACTCACCGGGCGCCCCCGGTCGGCCACGGTGACCGCGCTGGAGGCGGTGCGGGCAGTGGTCGTCGAACACGAGCGCTTCAGGGACTTCCTGAGCCGTTCACCAGCTGTTTCGTTCGCGCTGCTGGGCCTCACGGCCGACCGTACCCGGGCCGCGGACCGCCGCCGCCTGGAGTTCGCGTCCCTGAACGTACGGGAACGCTTCGCGATCCTTCTCCTGGACCTCGCCCGCACCCACGGCCGCCGCACCCCCGAGGGCATCGAACTCTCCGTCCCCCTGAGCAAACAGGAACTGGCCGGCTCGGTGGGCGCCTCCAGGGAGATGGTCCAGCGCCTCCTGCGCGAACTGCGCGAGAAGGAGGCGGTGGAGACGGGGAGGCGAGCGCTGCTGATACGCCGGCCGGACATCCTCCGCAGGATCGCGACAGCCGAGGGGTGACGGCGGCCTCCCGGCCGGCACGAGCCTCGGCGTCTCAAGCCCTGGCCTTGGCATCTCATATGCCGGCCCGTGTTTCCAGCCCGTCCGGCGGTTGAGGACAAGGCCCGTTCAGGGCCGGAGCGGGGGTCCGGGGGCGCAGCCCCCAGGGACGACGCCCACCTCACCACCCCCCTTCTGTGTATCCCGTCACACTCCGACTGCGTCATCCGCCCTCACTCCCCAACCCGCACCACCGCCACGCTTGCCGCACGCAACCCCGTGTCGAAGGGCGACCATGACCGACCCCGTGAGCCGCACGATCCTGCTGCTGGACATAGAGAGGTTCAGCGACCGGGACGACGTGGAGCAGGCGTACCTGCGGCGCATGCTCTACGCCATCACCGACCGCGCCCTGGAGAGCGCCGGCATCGACGAGACCCGTCGCCTGCGCGCCGACCGCGGGGACTCCGTGATGGAGCTCATCGACGCGAACGCCCCGGTCACCGCCCTGCTGCGCGCACTCCTCGTGGAGGTGCCGGCGCAGCTGCGGGACGTCAACCGGATGGCGTCCAGCTCGGCCCAGATCCGGCTGCGCGGGGTCGTGGCCACCGGCTACGTGGCCGTGGACGAGCACGACGGCTGGGTCGGCACCGACCTGAACAACGCCTGCCGCCTGCTGGACGCCCAGTTGCTGCGGGCGGCCCTGCGCGAACGCCCCCACGACTTCGCGCTGATCGTCTCGGACGCCCTGTACGGCGGCGTCGTACGGCACGACCATCGCGGCATCCCGGCCGACGAGTTCCACCCGGTCGGGGTGGACACCAAGAACGGCCCGATGAGGGCCTGGCTGCACGGCCCGCTGCCCAGCGGCCACAGGGCAGCCCCGGCCGACCAGGACCACCGTGGCACGGGGGCGGGGGAGGCGCCGGGCGGTCTGGGGGACCGCCCGGCGCCACAGACCCCGGCGCCACAGACCCCGGCGGCACCCGCGGCGTCAACGGCACCGGCGGCGACGGAGACGACGGACGCACCGCGAGTCCCCGCGCAGGGCACCTCCCCCGAGGTCCGTCCCGCGCCGGGCCCCGTCCTCAACTTCAACGGTGCCGTGAACATCGGCGGCAGCGTGGTGACCGGCGACCAGCACGGCGTCAGCGGCGGCCAGGTCACCGGTGACGTCAACCTGGGCGGCCGCAACGGGGGTGACGGCTCGTGAGCACCCCGGACGCGGCGGAGGCCCCGCGCACCGGGCCCGAGGACTCGGCCGCCTCCGCCGACGGCAAGGACGGCAGAGGCGGCGCCGCGAAGGACTCGAAGGACTCGAAGGAGCCCAGGGAAGCCGAGGGTTCCGAGGGATCGGAGGAGCGTGAGCAGCCCCAGACCGCGTGGTCGGCCCGGCGCGACCTGATCGACCACAGCCCCCGGACCATGAACGTCGGCGACCGTTCCCGCTTCGGCGGCAGCATGGTCGGCGGCAGCCAGCACGGCGTCAGCGGCGGCCAGGTCACCGGTGACGTGATCATGGGCAGCAAGACGGAGATCCACCAGTGGTCGATACCCGGGCTGTCCGCCCCGTCCTCCGCCGCGTCCGCCTCCGGTGAGGTCCCGCAGACCACGCTCGACCGGCTCGCCGCCTCGTTCGTCGCCGCCGACGCGACCGTCGAGGCCCTGCTCGCCCGGCTGCGCGTCGAGCGTGTCCTGGTCCTGTCGGGCGCCCGCTTCACCGGCAGACACACGGCCGCCCTGATGCTCCTGCACCGGCTCGGGGCGGCCCCCGTACACACGCTCGACCGCGATACGAACCCGAGCACCCTCGCGGACAGGTCCACCGCACCGGACGCGACCGCCGACGGACCGGCCGCCGGAGGAGCCACGGCCCACCCCCGCGGCTACGTCCTCGCCGACCTCCTCACCCGCCGCGACCGCCCCCTCCGCGAGCAGCACCTCCTCGCCGCCCGCGACCGCCTGGCCGCGCAGGACGCGTATCTCGTCGTCACCGTCGGCCCCACGGCCGTCCTGGAGGACGTACCGGTCGTCGACTGGCAGCCGCCGCGGGCGACCGACGTGCTGGCCGCCCACCTCCGCACGCACGTAGCCGCCGACGACGAGGGGACGGCGGCGAAGCTGCTCGAACTCCCGGACGTCGTCGAGTTCCTGGGCCGCAGACACCAACTGCGCGAGGTCGCCGCGTTCGCCCGGTTGCTCGGGCGGTACGCGGCCGGCGAGGTCGGCGAGAACGCCGTCGCCCAGTTCTCCCTGGTCTCCCTGGAGAACCAGGTCCAGGAGTGGTTCGAGGAGGACGAGGCGTCGATCCACCTGCGCGACAAGGCGTTCCTGGTCGCGCTGGCCGCGTTCGACGACGCCCCGTACGCCCTCACCGCCGAGCTCAGCGATCTGCTCTACCGCTTCCTCCAGCAGATCCAGAACCCGGCGGGCGTCCCCGAGGTCCCCGTCTTCGGCACCCACATCGGCAAACGCCTCCAACTCGCCCGCGCCGAGCGGTACGAGGACGACGAGCACACCGAGTGGGGTCCGGTGACCCAGCAGAAGGCCCGGTTCACCGACGACCGCGCCTCCCTCGTACTCCTGCGCGAGGTCTGGACGGGCCACCCCTCCGCGCGGCCCGCGCTGATCGACTGGCTGCGCCGGCTGGCCGACGACGGCCGCCCCCTCGTCCGTACCCGGGCCGCGTCCACGGTGGCCGTCCTGGCCCGTACGGACCTGCCCTCGGCCATGGCGCTGGTCATCGAGCCCTGGGCGACCTCCAACCGCTTCCGGCACCGCCTGGTGGCCGTCAGCGCGCTCACCCTCGCCCATCTCATCGACACGCCGAACATCCCGCGCATCCTCGACGAGTGGTCCAAGGGCGAGGACCGGCGGCTGCGCTGGGTGGCCGTCCGGGCGTACGCGCTGATCGGCGCCGAACGCCCCGAACAGGCCCTGGCCGCCCTGCGCACCGCGGCCCGCGGCCTGTACGGGAGCCACGGGAACCACGGGACCTACGGGAACGCAGCCGCCCAGGACGCCTTCGACCGCGAGATGGCCGGCGAACTGCGCGAGGCCGTCGCCCTGTTGCTCCTCTCCGAGGCCGGCGACCGCGTGCTCGCCGAACTGCGCCTGCACCTCCCCGACGACCGCGCGGTGCACGACCTGACCGTCGGCGGCTTCGTCAGCGCCTGCCGCCACACCCAGGACGACGAGCGGTACGGCCATCCGCTGGTCCTCGCCTGGTACGCGCAGTCGGCCACCGAGGGCTCGGCCGCCGCCCAGGGCATCCCGTTCCTGTGGCGGGCGGCGCTGGGCGACCCGAACGCGACCAGGCAGGCCCTGGACGTCCTGCGCGAGTGGGTCCTCATCGCCGACCGCTCGACGGCCACGGAGTGGGCCCTGGCGGCCCTGCTCCCGACCCTGGTCACCACCCCGGCGGAGTACCAGCGCCTGGACCACCTCCTGCGGACGATGCCGGGCGAGGACGGCGCGCAACCGCCCGCGGTGGCGGCCCGCCTCGTCACCACGCTCCCCCGCCGCTGACCGACCGGACACATCCCTGCTCACCGCTCACCGCTCACTGCTCACCGCTCACCGCTCACCGCTCACCGCTCACCGCTCACCGCTCACCGCTCACCGCTCACCGCTCACCGCTCACCGAGGAGCAACGCACGATGCCCGCCTTCCACCGCCCGCCCGAGTGGCAGCAAACCGCGGACCGGCACACCCAGTTGATCGACCCGGTGCTCACCGTGCGCCAGCTGTCGCGCTTCGAGCTCTCCCTGAAGTCGACGGTCCGCATCGACCACGCCCTCGTCTTCGCGACCGCCAAGGGCGCCTACGAGGCCTACCTCCCGCCCCGCCGCCCGACGCGCAGCGAGATCGCGGCCCGGCACTACACGGCGGTGTACGAGGTCGACATGGGCGTGCACCCGTTCTCCGGCACGCTCACGCTCCCCAGTGACAACGACGCGTTCGAGTTCTCGGCCGAGGTCGACATGTCCTGGCAGGTCGTCGACCCGGCCCGGTTCGTGGACAGCGGCCACCGGGACGTGCCGGGCCTGCTCATCGGCGAACTCCAGCGCGCGGCACGCCCGGTGAGCCGGCGCTTCCCGATCGCGGACAGCGCGGCGGCCGAAGGGGAACTCCTCCGGGCGATCGACGTCCTGGGCCCGCTGGGCGCCCCGGCCGGCCTCCAGACGACCTGGACCCTGCGCCTGCGCCGCGACCAGGAGAACATCGACCACCAGCGCCGCCTGCAGGCCATCGACCACTCGGCGACCGAGCAGGTCCGGGCGGCCCGGCGCGGCTCCGAGATCGATGTGGAGGTGGACCGCCGCAACCGCGGACAGGACGCCCTCCAGATCGAACGCGCGATGGCGTACGGCGCCCAGCAACAGCACCTGGCCCTCCAGCAGCAGCACTGGGACTACGAGCAGGCGGCCCTGCAGAGCAGCCGACAGCACCAGCTCTCCGTCCAACAGGGCCACCAGGAACTGGAGATGCAGAAGATCGAGGCGGAGAAGATCGCCTTCTACCAGTGGCACCTGTCCCAGGGCGGCGTCCAGGCCTGGGCCCTCCACCTCGCCCAGCACCCCGAGGACTCCCGCCTGGTCATGACGAGCATGCGGGACGACCAACTCCGCATGATCCAGGCCCAGATGGACCTGGTGAAGGACCTGCTGCACGGCGACAACGCGGAGAAGTTCGAGCTGGAGGGCCCCAAACAACTGGCCCTGCGCACAGTCAGCGACATCCTCACCCAACGCCTCCCGGGCGTCCCCCAGACACCTCCCCCGCTTCCGGGCGGCGACCCGGCCCCGGGCGACCCGTACGCGGGGTACGGCCAGGGGGCGCCCGCGACACCTACGCAGCCCGGGTTCGTCCCCGGCCGACCCGACCCCGCGTACGCGCGACCCGGCGGTCACCCCGAACCCGCCGACCGGCCCCCGGCCGCCTCGCCCGCCTGGCCGACGGCCGCCCCGGCCACCCCGGGGACACCGCCCCCGGCCCAGCCCCCGATGCCGGGCACGGCCACGCCCTACGGAGCCATCCCCCCGTACGGCGGCCCGGGCCCTCACCAGCAGCCGTACACCGCCCCTCCCCAGGCGCCCGGCGCCCACGGCGCTCCCGGGGTCCCCGCCTGGCAGCCGCCCCCGGGCTACGGCAGCACCCCGACCCTCCCCGACCAGCGGAACGCGGCACCGGACGAGCCGGCCGAAGCCCCCGGTGCCGGAACCCCGGAGGACAAGGCAGGCGGCGCCACATGACGACGCTCGACCCCAGCCCCACCCCGGCAGCGCCCCCACCAGGAACCCCCGCAGCCCCCGCCGACCACACCCAGCTCTGCGAACGCCTCCTCGCGGACCTCCGTACGGAGATCGCCCGTGCCGACAGCAAGGCATCCGTACTGGTCGCCGCGCTGGGCATGACCGCCGGTGTGTTCAGCGGACTGCTCGCCGGGCGGGACTGGAACCCGGCAGCGCTCACCACTCCCGGGACCGTCGTCTGGGCCCTCGGGGCCGCGGCCCTGGTGCTGTCCCTGTTCTCGCTGCTCCTCGCCGTCCTGCCCCGCCACCGCACCGAACCGTGGGTTCCGGGCCAGCCGCTCTCCTACTTCGGCGACATCCAACAAGCCGTACGGCTCGGCCGGTTGACGGCAGCGCTCGCCGACACCGAGCGCGACCCCACGGCCGCGCTCACCTCGGCGCTCACCGACACCAGCCGTATCGCCACACGCAAGCACCAGTGGATCCGTACCGGCCTGATCTCCTTCTGCACCGGCACGCTCCTGCTCCCCGTGTCACTGCTCATCGGCTGAACCCACCGGCCCGCTCAGTCACCGTCCCCGCACGTGAAGGAAGACCATGCCCCAGCCACCCTCGTCATCGCCGGAACACCCGGAGCCGACCGAGCAGCCCCTGTTCCGCCCGACATCCCCCGACCGGACAGCAGACCAGCACTCGGCCCCGCCGCCATATCCCCACCAGGCAACATCCCGACAACCGTCAGCCCCACCGCCGTATCCCGACCAGCCGGCGTCCCGACAACAGTCGGCCCCGCCGCTCTACCCAGACCAGCCCGCTCCCCCGTACCCGCAGGCCGCACAACGACCGCCCCGATACCCGGGCACTCCCCAGCCCCCGACGTACCCGGACTCGCCCCAGCCCTCCGCACACCCGAGCCTCACCGAGCCCCCGGCCTCCTCGGGTACGGCCGAGGAACCCCGCTACCCGGGCGCTCCCCAGACCTCCGCCTCCGCACACGCGACCCAGCCACCCCCGTACCCGGGCACCACCCAGACCTCCGCCTCGCCACGAGCGCCCCAGGAGCCCCAGTACCCGAGCACGGCCCAGACCCGGACCCACCCAGGCACGGTCCAGGAACCCCAGTACCCGGCAACGGCCCAGACCCCGGCCTACCCGGACTCCGCCGCACCACCCCAATACCCAGGCGCCGCGCAACCCCCGGCCTACCCGGACCCGACCCCACCACCCCAATACCCAGGCGCCGCGCAGCCCCCGGCCTACCCGGGCGCGCCCCCGAACCAGTTCCAGCCGCCCACCCACCCCGACGCGACCCCGAACCAGCCCCAGCCTCACCCCCCGCACCAAACCCAACCGCCCGCCTACCCGGGCGCCGCCTCTCCCCAGCCCCCGCCCTACCCCCAGGCCGCCGCCCAATCCACGGCCCAGCCCATCCCCCCGCAGTACGCACCCCCGCAGCAACCCCCGGCCACACCCACCCCGCCGCCCTGCGCTCCACCCACAGCGAGCCCCGCCTCTGCCGCGCCCCCGGCGCCCGCCGCCGCGCACCCCCACCACATCTCGACCGACCGCGGGCGCGTCCACATCTCCGCCCACCAGCGCCGTACCGACGCCACCGCCGTGGGCAACCTCCTCCTCTACCTGCCGAACTTCCTCTGCAGCCTCCTTGTCGTCAGCATGTTCTCCCTCTTCTTCGGCGACCTCGCGTTCCTCGTGATCATCGCCTGGATACTGAGCGGCGCACTGGTCTTCCACCGGCCCACCGAAAGCGCCATCGCGCGCCGTTTGCTCCACCTGCGCCACCCCACTCCACAAGAACGAGCCAAACTCGAACCCGTCTGGCGTGAGGTCACCGCCCGCGCGGGCGTCGAGGGCCGCAACTACGAGCTCTGGGTCGAGGACAGCGACGGTCTGAACGCGGTCGCCGCCGCCGGCCACATCGTCGGCGTCACCCGCTTCGCCATGAACGAGCTGCCCAACGGCGAACTCGCCGCCGTCATGGCACACGAGCTGGGCCACCACGTGGGCGGCCACGCCTGGTCGGGGCTCCTCGGCTACTGGTACGCGCAGCCCGGACGCCTCGCCTGGCGGTTCCTGCGCGCCTTCTCCGTGATCGTCTTCAAGGTGTCCCGCGCCTTCTCCTGCTTCGGCGTCGGCCTCGTCGTACTCGTCCTCGGCGGCATCGCCATGGCCACCATCAGCACCCTGTACGGCCTGCCCCTGCTGATCCTCGGTGTGCCGTACGCGCTCGCCGCCGTCGGACGCCGTGCCGAACTCCGCGCCGACGAACACGCGGCGGCCCTCGGCTTCGCCCCGATGCTGGCCTCCGTACTCGACAAGCTGCACCAGGAGGAGCAGCGGCAGACGGCCGCGCTCGCCGCGCTCAACAACGGCGTGGCGCCCGAGGAGAGCCCGCTGAGCAAGCTGCTCTCCTCCCACCCGGACCACCACACCCGGCTGCACCACCTCCAGCCGTACCTTCAGCAGCAACAGCGCTGAGCCGGAGAGTCCCCGGACACGCCGAAGGGCGGCCACCCCGCAACCGGGGTGACCGCCCTTCGTACTACCAACTGCAAACTACCAACTACCCACTACCGCTTACTGGTTGTACGGACCGTAGTCGTAGTCCTCCAGCGGAACGGCCTGGCCGGAGCCCGTGCCGAACGGCGAGTAGTCGATGTCGTCGTAGCCGACGGCCGAGTACATCGCGGCCTTCGCTTCCTCGGTCGGCTCGACCCGGATGTTGCGGTAACGGGACAGACCCGTACCGGCCGGGATGAGCTTACCGATGATGACGTTCTCCTTGAGGCCGATGAGGCTGTCGGACTTGGCGTTGATCGCCGCGTCCGTCAGAACTCGGGTCGTCTCCTGGAAGGAGGCGGCCGACAGCCAGGACTCCGTCGCCAGCGAGGCCTTGGTGATACCCATCAGCTGCGGACGGCCGGAGGCCGGGTGGCCGCCTTCCTGGACCACACGACGGTTCTCGGTCTCGAACTTGCCACGCTCGACCAGCTCGCCGGGCAGCAGCTCGGCGTCGCCGGACTCGATGATCGTCACGCGGCGGAGCATCTGCCGGATGATGATCTCGATGTGCTTGTCGTGGATCGACACACCCTGCGAGTTGTAGACCTTCTGGACCTCGCCGACCAGGTGGACCTGGACCGCGCGCTGACCGAGGATCCGCAGCACGTCGTGCGGGTTGGTGGCACCGAAGGTGAGCTTCTGGCCCACCTCGACGTGGTCACCCTCACGCACCATGACCTTGGCGCGCTTCGAGATCGGGAACGCCGTCTCGTCGCTGCCGTCGTCCGGGGTGATGACGATCTTCTTGGTCTTCTCGGTCTCCTCGATACGGACGCGGCCGGCCGCCTCCGAGATCGGGGCGACACCCTTGGGCGTACGAGCCTCGAAGAGCTCGACGACACGGGGCAGACCCTGGGTGATGTCGTCACCGGCCACACCACCGGTGTGGAAGGTACGCATCGTCAGCTGGGTACCGGGCTCACCGATGGACTGGGCGGCGATGATGCCGACCGCCTCACCGATGTCGACCAGCTTGCCGGTGGCCAGCGAGCGGCCGTAGCACATGGCGCAGGTGCCGACGGCGGACTCGCAGGTCAGGACCGAGCGGGTCTTGACCTCCTCGACGCCGTGCCGGACCAGCTCGTCGATGAGGACGTCACCGAGGTCGGTGTTGGCCGGGGCCAGCACACGTCCGTCGATGGTGATGTCCTCGGCCAGCGCACGGGCGTACACCGACGTCTCGACGTTCTCGGTCTTGCGGAGCACACCGGCTTCGTCGCGCTCGGCGATGGCCAGCTTGAGGCCACGGTCGGTGCCGCAGTCCTCCTCGCGGATGATGACGTCCTGCGAGACGTCCACCAGACGACGGGTGAGGTAACCCGAGTCGGCGGTACGCAGGGCGGTGTCGGCGAGACCCTTACGGGCACCGTGGGTGGAGATGAAGTACTCCAGCACGGACAGGCCCTCGCGGAAGGACGCCTTGATGGGACGAGGAATCGTCTCGTTCTTGGCGTTCGACACCAGACCACGCATACCGGCGATCTGCCGCATCTGCATCATGTTTCCTCGGGCACCCGAGTCAACCATCATGAAGATGGGGTTCGTCTTGGGGAAGTTCGCGTTCATCGCCTCGGCAACCTCGTTGGTCGCCTTGGTCCAGATCGCGATGAGTTCCTGCGTGCGCTCGTCCTTGGTGATCAGACCGCGCTCGTACTGCTTCTGGACCTTCTCGTCCTGCGCCTCGTAGCCCGCGACGATGGCCTTCTTGGCCTCGGGGACGACGACGTCGGAGATGGCCACGGTGACACCGGAGCGCGTGCCCCAGTAGAAGCCCGCCGCCTTCAGGTTGTCGAGCGTCGCCGCCACGATGACCTTGGGGTAGCGCTCGGCGAGGTCGTTGACGATCTCACCGAGCTGCTTCTTGCCCACCGAGTAGTCGACGAACGGGTAGTCCTCGGGCAGCAGCTCGTTGAAGAGCGCGCGGCCCAGGGTGGTGCGCAGGCGGAAGGTGTCCCCCTGCTGCCACTCCGGGTCGCTCTCCTCGCGGGCCGGCGGGGTCCAGCCGCGCGGCGGGATGGTGCCCACCGGGAAGCGGATGTCGATCGCCGACTGCAGCGCCAGCTCACCGTTGTCGAACGCCATGGTCGCCTCGGCGGTGGAGCCGAACGCGCGGCCCTCGCCCTTGACGTCACGCAGTTCACCGTCGGTGGTGAGGAAGAACAGACCGAGGACCATGTCCTGGGTCGGCATCGTCACCGGACGGCCGTCGGCGGGCTTGAGGATGTTGTTCGAGGACAGCATCAGGATGCGGGCCTCGGCCTGCGCCTCCGCGGAGAGCGGCAGGTGGACGGCCATCTGGTCACCGTCGAAGTCCGCGTTGAACGCGGTGCAGACGAGCGGGTGGATCTGGATGGCCTTGCCCTCGACCAGCTGCGGCTCGAAGGCCTGGATGCCGAGGCGGTGCAGCGTGGGCGCACGGTTCAGCAGAACCGGGTGCTCCGCGATGACCTCTTCCAGCACGTCGTACACGACGGTCCGGCCGCGCTCGACCATGCGCTTGGCGCTCTTGATGTTCTGCGCGTGGTTGAGGTCCACGAGCCGCTTCATCACGAACGGCTTGAAGAGCTCCAGCGCCATCGCCTTCGGCAGACCGCACTGGTGCAGCTTCAGCTGCGGACCGACGACGATCACGGAACGCGCGGAGTAGTCCACACGCTTGCCGAGCAGGTTCTGACGGAATCGACCCTGCTTGCCCTTGAGCATGTCGCTCAGGGACTTCAGCGGGCGGTTACCCGGACCGGTGACCGGACGACCACGACGGCCGTTGTCGAACAGCGCGTCGACGGCCTCCTGGAGCATGCGCTTCTCGTTGTTCACGATGATCTCGGGAGCACCGAGGTCGAGAAGCCGCTTCAGACGGTTGTTCCGGTTGATCACACGGCGGTACAGGTCGTTCAGGTCGGAGGTCGCGAAGCGGCCACCGTCCAGCTGCACCATCGGGCGAAGGTCCGGCGGGATGACCGGAACGCAGTCGAGAACCATGCCCTTGGGGCTGTTGGAGGTCTGCAGGAACGCAGACACGACCTTCAGCCGCTTCAGCGCACGGGTCTTCTTCTGGCCCTTGCCGGTACGGATGATCTCGCGGAGGCGCTCGGCCTCCTCCTCCAGGTCGAAGGACTCCAGGCGCTTCTGCAGCGCCGCGGCACCCATCGAACCGTCGAAGTAGGTCCCGAAGCGGTCGCGCAGCTCGCGGTAGAGCAGCTCGTCGCCCTCCAGGTCCTGGACCTTGAGGTTCTTGAACCGGGTCCAGACCTCGTCGAGACGGTCGATCTCGCGCTGCGAACGGTCCCGCAGCTGCTTCATCTCGCGCTCGGCGCCTTCGCGCACCTTGCGGCGCACGTCGGCCTTGGCGCCCTCGGCCTCCAGCTCGCCCAGGTCGCTCTCCAGCTTCTTGGCGCGGGCTTCGAGGTCCGAGTCACGACGGTTCTCGATCTGCTGCCGCTCGACCGAGACGTGCGCCTCCAGCGAGGGCAGGTCACGGGTACGACGCTCGTCGTCGACGTACGTGATCATGTACGCCGCGAAGTAGATGACCTTTTCCAGGTCCTTCGGGGCGAGGTCGAGCAGGTAGCCAAGACGCGACGGAACGCCCTTGAAGTACCAGATGTGAGTGACGGGAGCGGCGAGCTCGATGTGGCCCATCCGCTCACGGCGCACCTTGGCGCGAGTGACCTCGACGCCACAGCGCTCACAGATGATGCCCTTGAAGCGGACGCGCTTGTACTTGCCGCAGTAGCACTCCCAGTCCCGGGTCGGACCGAAGATCTTCTCGCAGAAGAGTCCGTCCTTTTCGGGCTTGAGCGTGCGGTAGTTGATCGTCTCGGGCTTCTTGACCTCGCCGTGGCTCCACTGACGGATGTCGTCCGCCGTAGCCAGGCCGATCCGGAGCTCGTCGAAGAAGTTGACGTCGAGCACTATGCGTCAATCCCTCTCAGGGTTGTAAGTCATGGGGTCTGATACGGGGGTCCTGGGGCCGGCGGGCCTTGATCGCTCAAGGCCCGCCGAACTCCCGTCAGACCTCTTCGACGCTGCTCGGCTCACGCCGGGACAGGTCGATGCCGAGCTCCTCCGCCGCGCGGAAGACGTCCTCGTCGGTGTCACGCATTTCGATGGACATACCGTCACTGGACAGCACCTCCACGTTGAGGCAGAGAGACTGCATCTCCTTGATGAGCACCTTGAAGGACTCGGGGATGCCGGGCTCGGGGATGTTCTCGCCCTTGACGATGGCCTCGTAGACCTTCACGCGGCCGGTCACGTCGTCGGACTTGATGGTCAGCAGCTCCTGGAGGGCGTATGCGGCGCCGTATGCCTCCAGCGCCCACACCTCCATCTCGCCGAATCGCTGGCCACCGAACTGGGCCTTACCACCCAGCGGCTGCTGGGTGATCATCGAGTACGGACCGGTCGAACGGGCGTGGAGCTTGTCGTCGACCAGGTGGTGGAGCTTGAGGATGTACATGTAACCGACGGAGACGGGCTCCGGGAACGGCTCGCCGGAGCGGCCGTCGAACAGGGGCGCCTTGCCGGTCGGGAGCACCATGCGCGAACCGTCGCGGTTCGGGAAGGTGTGGTTGAGCAGACCGGCCAGCTCGTCCTCACGCGCACCGTCGAAGACGGGGGTGGCGACGTTCGTACCGGGGGCGACCACGTCGGCGTCGATCGCCTGGAGGCGCTGCGCCCAGTCGTCCGCCAGCCCGGAGACGTCCCAGCCGCGACTGGCGAGCCAGCCGAGGTGGATCTCCAGGACCTGTCCCGGGTTCATTCGGGACGGGACACCCAGCGGGTTGAGGATGATGTCGACCGGGGTGCCGTCCTCCAGGAACGGCATGTCCTCGATCGGCAGGATCTTCGAGATGACGCCCTTGTTGCCGTGGCGTCCGGCGAGCTTGTCACCGTCCGTGATCTTGCGCTTCTGCGCCACGTAGACC
Source organism: Streptomyces sp. NBC_01451 (assembly GCF_036227485.1). Lineage (NCBI taxonomy): Bacteria > Bacillati > Actinomycetota > Actinomycetes > Kitasatosporales > Streptomycetaceae > Streptomyces > Streptomyces sp. NBC_01451. The sequence continues at coordinate 5,930,275 of NZ_CP109479.1, read as the reverse complement.
CGAACCAGCTGGTTCACGCCCGGCGGCAGCTCGTCGCCCTCCTCACGGTCGAAGACGCGGACGCCGATGACCTTGCCGATCTCGCCGTGCGGCACCTTCAGCGAGGTGTCGCGCACCTCGCGCGCCTTCTCACCGAAGATCGCGCGGAGCAGGCGCTCCTCGGGGGTCAGCTCGGTCTCACCCTTGGGCGTGACCTTGCCGACGAGGATGTCACCGGCGACGACCTCGGCACCGATACGGATGATGCCGCGCTCGTCGAGGTCGGCGAGGACCTCCTCGGAGACGTTCGGGATGTCCCGGGTGATCTCCTCGGGGCCGAGCTTGGTGTCACGGGCGTCGACCTCGTGCTCCTCGATGTGGATCGAGGAGAGGACGTCGTCCTGGACGAGGCGCTGCGACAGGATGATCGCGTCCTCGTAGTTGTGACCCTCCCACGGCATGAAGGCGACGAGCAGGTTCTTGCCCAGCGCCATCTCGCCTTCCTGGGTGGCCGGACCGTCGGCGAGCACCTGGTGCTCGACGACCCGGTCGCCCTCGTCCACGACAACCTTCTGGTTGACCGAGGTGCCCTGGTTGGAGCGCGAGAACTTCGCGACGCGGTACGTGGTGTACGTGCCGTCGTCGTTGGCGACGGTGACGTAGTCCGCGGAGACCTCCTGGACCACACCCGCCTTCTCGGCCTTGATGACGTCGCCGGCGTCGACGGCGCAGCGGTACTCCATGCCCGTACCGACGAGGGGAGCCTCGGCGGTGATCAGCGGCACGGCCTGGCGCATCATGTTCGCGCCCATGAGGGCACGGTTGGCGTCGTCGTGCTCCAGGAAGGGGATCATCGCGGTCGCGACGGACACCATCTGGCGCGGGGAGACGTCCATGTAGTCGACGTCGTCGCCGGGGATGTAGTCGATCTCGCCGCCACGGCGGCGGACGAGAACGCGGGACTCCTCGAAGCGCATGTCGTCGGAGAGGATCGCGTTCGCCTGGGCGATGACGAAGCGGTCCTCCTCGTCGGCGGTCAGGTAGTCGACGTCGTCGGTGACGACACCCTCGACGACCTTGCGGTACGGGGTCTCGACGAACCCGAACGCGTTGACCCGGCCGTAGGAGGCGAGCGAGCCGATCAGGCCGATGTTCGGGCCTTCGGGGGTCTCGATCGGACACATGCGGCCGTAGTGCGAGGGGTGCACGTCACGGACCTCGAAGCCGGCCCGCTCACGGGAGAGACCACCCGGGCCAAGAGCCGACAGGCGGCGCTTGTGGGTGAGACCCGACAGCGGGTTGTTCTGGTCCATGAACTGCGACAGCTGGCTGGTGCCGAAGAACTCCTTGATGGAGGCGACGACGGGCCGGATGTTGATCAGGGTCTGCGGCGTGATCGCCTCGACGTCCTGGGTCGTCATGCGCTCGCGGACGACACGCTCCATACGCGCCAGACCCGTACGGACCTGGTTCTGGATGAGCTCGCCGACGTTGCGCAGACGACGGTTGCCGAAGTGGTCGATGTCGTCGGTCTCGACGACCATCGACACGCCGTTGTTGCCGACGGTCTCGGTCTCACCGGCGTGCAGCTTCACCAGGTACTTGATCGTCGAGATGATGTCCTCGACGGTCAGCACACCGGCGTCCAGCGGGGCCTCGCCGCCCAGCTTCTTGTTGACCTTGTAACGGCCGACCTTGGCGAGGTCGTAACGCTTCGGGTTGAAGTAGAGGTTCTCCAGAAGCGTCTGCGCGGCCTCACGGGTCGGCGGCTCGCCCGGACGGAGCTTGCGGTAGATGTCGAGCAGCGCGTCGTCCTGGCCCTGGGTGTGGTCCTTCTCCAGGGTGGCGCGCATCGACTCGTACTCGCCGAACTCCTCGAGGATCTGCTCGGTCGTCCAGCCGAGAGCCTTGAGGAGGACGGTGACGGACTGCTTGCGCTTGCGGTCGATGCGGACACCGACCATGTCGCGCTTGTCGATCTCCATCTCCAGCCAGGCACCCCGGGAGGGGATCACCTTGGACGCGAAGATGTCCTTGTCGGACGTCTTGTCGATGGAGGAGTCGAAGTAGACACCCGGCGAACGGACCAGCTGCGACACGACGACACGCTCGGTGCCGTTGATGACGAAGGTGCCCTTGTTGGTCATGAGCGGGAAGTCGCCCATGAAGACCGTCTGGGACTTGATCTCGCCGGTCTCGTTGTTGGTGAACTCGGCCGTGACGAAGAGGGGCGCGGAGTACGTGAAGTCACGGTCCTTGCACTCGTCGATCGAGTTCTTCGGAGGCTCGAAGCGGTGGTCGCGGAACGTCAGGGACATCGACCCGGAGAAGTCCTCGATCGGGGAGATCTCCTCGAAGATCTCCTCCAGACCGGACTTGGTGGGGACGTCCTGTCCGCTGTCCAGAGCAGCCTCGACACGAGCCTTCCACGCGGCGTTACCGAGCAGCCAGTCGAAGCTCTCGGTTTGCAGCGCAAGGAGGTTCGGAACCTCGAGGGGCTCCTTGATCTTTGCAAAAGAGATGCGCAGCGGGGCAGTGCTGGCGCCGTGGTTCGTATTCGCGGAGGCAGTGCGCGAGGCGGCCAAGAGGGGGTCCTTCCGAGGGCTCGGACTCACTACGCGCGTACCGGCCCCTCACCGGGGCACAGAGACAGGCTCTCCACGACCAGCCGGAAAAGGCCAGGTCGGAGAAGGTCCGATCGTCGGTGCTCAAGCGAGGGCATGCCCCTGGTGACGGGCAGGAGGCAGCTAACAGGCAGCGCAAAGGGTCAGTGTAGCCACTAGGCCCACTGATGTCCAGTGCGGGTTTTTGAAGACCCTCGTTGTTCTCAACCCCTGCTGCAAGCCACGCCTCGATGCCACATCGATACTGCCCTCTTCGCCACCGATCCAACCTCGGATTCGGATCCTTGTGACGACGCGTCCTGAGAATTGCGCGCTCCGTGCGGTTCGTCAAGGCCTCCATGCCCAAACCCGATGCCGCCATCGTCACGTGCGGCACAGCATCAGGGGCGTTCAGAGGCACGACGAAGATCACCTTACTCGCCGTCACCGAGCGTGCAAGGCAGCCACGACCCGACCCCTCGAACGCCGAAGAGCGACCACCCAGATGGATGATCGCTCTTCACTGCGTCAGCGTTACAGGGCTTTCCGCAGCCCCTGCTCAGCTGCCACGAGAGTCCTCAGCGGACCCTCGATGGGGTCACTTGACCTCGACGGAGGCGCCGGCGGCCTTGAGGGACTCGGCAGCCTTCTCGGCGGCCTCCTTGGCGACCTTCTCGAGAACGGGCTTCGGGGCGCCGTCCACGAGGTCCTTGGCCTCCTTGAGGCCCAGGGAGGTCAGCTCACGCACGACCTTGATGACCTGGATCTTCTTCTCGCCGGCGCCGGTGAGGACGACGTCGAACTCGTCCTGCTCCTCGACGGCGTCGGCAACGGCGGCCGGGCCGGCCGGACCGGCAACGGCGACGGCCGCGGCGGCGGTGACGTCGAACTTCTCCTCGAACGCCTTCACGAACTCGGAGAGCTCGATGAGGGTGAGGGACTCGAACTGCTCGAGCAGCTCTTCCTGGGACAGCTTCGTCGCCATGTTGGGCGATCCTTCCAGTCAATTCGGCAGGTGCCGATGTAAGTGTCGGCGGGCGTACGTTCGGCCCGCGTCGACCACCGCGTCAGGCGGCGGTCAGAGTGCGAGCCGAGTTACTCGGCACCGCCCTGCTCGGCGAGCTTGACGCGAAGCGCTTCCGCGGTGCGGACGAACTTCGACGGCAGCGCCTGGAAGAGCGAGGCAGCCTGAGACTGCTTGCCCTTGAAAGCACCGGCCAGCTTGCTGAGCAGAACCTCGCGGGACTCGAGGTCCGCAAGCTTCTTGATCTCGTCGGCGGACAGCGCCTTACCGTCAAGGACACCGCCCTTGATGACGAGGTTCGGGTTGTCCTTGGCGAAGTCACGAAGACCCTTCGCCGACGTCACCGGGTCACCGGTGATGAAGGCAACCGCCGTCGGACCGTTGAACAGGTCGTCGAGCGTCGAGATCCCGGCCTCGTTGGCCGCGATCTTGGTCAGCGTGTTCTTCACCACGGCGTACTGGGCGTCTTCACCGAGCGAACGACGCAGCGTCTTGAGCTGCGCCACGGTGAGACCCCGGTACTCGGTCAGCACAGCGGCGTTCGAGCTACGGAACTGGTCCGCGAGCTCGGCTACCGCGGCAGCCTTGTCGGGCCTTGCCATAAGCGTGGCCTCCTTCCGGGTGATGAGGACCGCTCAGAAGGAGACTGGGAAAACGAAACGCCCCGGCGCAGGCGCACGGGGCGTGAGCTCGACCAACCGAATTCCGTAAACGGATTCCGTCCGGGAGCACATCCACAGTCACACCTGCGCGGGTCGTCCGCAGTTCAGCGGATCCTTCGGCCACCGAGTCCTCTTACGAGCACAAGGCAACGACCAGCGGTCTTTGGCTTCTGGACGAGACTACGTGAGGGCGTCCCCGTCAAGCAAATCCGCGCCCCTGCCAGGGTCGCGCCCAACGGGCGCACCCAAGGGGCGCGGGGAACGCGCGACCGGCGGAGCTCCTAGCCGGCCTGCGCGCCCTTCATCATCCCCGCCAGGTCCGCGACGTCCTTCGCAGCCGGCGCGGCGATGTTCACCGGCTTGTTGAAGTCGTCGAAGGTGATCGTCATGTCGAGCGGACCCTTGTCCGCCGCGCCGCGCATCCGGAACTGCTTGGTGAACTGGTTCTCACCGATCCACATGTCCATGGTGAACCTGTCGATGCCCAGCTTCTCGTACTGCTCAAGGCTCTTCTCGCGCTGTTCGCGGGTCAGCTTGCTCTGGGACTTGAGGGAGTCGCGGAACTGGTCGAGCGTGACCGTGCCCTTGTAGTGGGTGGTCTTCACCCCGTCCACGGTCTCCGTGCCGACCTCCTTCACGTCCTTGGAGCCGGTGAGGAAGGTGGACTCCTGGGCGGGGTTCTTGTCGGCCTGCCCGGCGGCGCCGAGGGACTCACCGGCGGCGCCCAGCGCGGACATGTCGAACTTGATCCAGCTCTTGCCGTCCATCTCCTTGGCGGCTGCCGCGCCCCCGCCTATGAACATCGCCTTGTCGACGAGGCGGATCTCGGCGGTGCCGTCCGCGCCCTGGTCGAGGGCGGTGATCTTCATGCTCATCGCCAGGTCGGGCTTGAGGCGCATCTTGGCCTCGGCCTTGACGCGGCCCTCCTCGGGCGTCCTGCCGGTCATCCGGTAGCTGAGGGAGGTGATGTCCTCCACGTTCTTCGCCGCCTTGGCGACGGCCGCCGCCGGCGTCATCTTCGGAGACTCCTCCGAAGCCCCCTTGGAACAGGCGACGGCGCCGGTGCCGAGAAGCAGCACAGCGAGGCCTACACGTCCTGCACGAACAGAAGAAGTACCCATGATCCCCCCAGGAACATTGTGAACACACGGTCGATTCACAGAAACGACCGCGAGCCTAACCCGGTGGGGCGGACGAGGCCTCCGAATTCCCCAACAGCTCCTTGAAGTCCGCGGTGTCCCCGCCCGAGGGCGCCGCCACCACCGCCTTCACTCCGTACGCGCTGTAGTACGCGGTCGAGGACATCCGCCCGCTCGACAGTTCACCCCGCTCGACCTTCTTGACCAGCAGGTTCCGGTCGTTGACCCAGATGTCGACCGTCTCGGTGGTGACGCCGGCCTGGACGAGCTGCTCCTTGAGGGCGGAGTCGGCGAGGGCCGCCACCTCCACCGCGCCCGAGTAGTGCGTCGTACGCTCCCCGCGCACCGTCTCCGTCCCGGCCCTGCGGACGTCACCGGAGGCCAGCAGGAGCTTGACCGGCTGGATCGGGGCGGTGTTGCGCAGTTGGTCCTTCAGATACGTCCCCGAGCCGCCGGGCAGGTCCGCCAGGTCGTCGTAGTCGTACCTGATCCAGTGCTTGCCGTGCATCTGGGCGGCGAACTTGTCGCCGACCTTGGCGTAGTAGGCGTCGGGCAGCAGCCGGGCCTCCATGGAGGAGCTGTTGAGCGCCCGCATGGATTCGGCCAGTTCTCCGCCGGTGTAGGTGATGCTGAGCCTGCCGACCGGCTCACCGGCCCAGCCGAGGACTCCGGACGTCCGCATGGAGAGCAGGTCGCCCATGACGGAGGAGGAGCTGACCCGGGCGGAGCCTGCCAGGTCGGTGGCCTTCTCGACGGCGTGCAGCGCGGCGGCCGTACGCGCGTCGAGGCCGGCCGCGCCGGTCGGCTCGGCGCCTTCGTCGTCGGATCCCCCGGAGAAACTGCAAGCCGACATCGCCACGCCCATCGCGACCAGCGCCGCGGTCGCCACGACCGGCCGGACTCCCCGCCGCAGGCCCCGTGCATCCCGTACGCCGCTGTCCCTCATCCGGTCCCCAGCCCCCCTCGTACACCCCGTGATCTTCACGCTAACCCCTCGGTACGACAACGGGCCCCGCACCTCGAAAGGTTGCGGGGCCCGTCGTACGAAACGCGTACGCGCGGCTACCGGGGTGAGCGAGAGGCTCAGACGGCGGCCGGGTCCTCCTCGACGAGGAGGTTGCGGGTGCGGTTGGGGTCGACCGGAACGCCGGGGCCGATCGTGGTGCTGAGGGCGGCCTTCTTGATGTAGCGGCCCTTCGCGGCGGACGGCTTCAGACGGAGGATCTCCTCCAGCGCGGCGCCGTAGTTCTCGACCAGCTTGGTGTCGTCGAACGACGTCTTGCCGATGATGAAGTGCAGGTTCGAGTGCTTGTCGACGCGGAACTCGATCTTGCCGCCCTTGATCTCGGTCACGGCCTTGACCACGTCCGGGGTCACCGTGCCCGTCTTCGGGTTCGGCATCAGACCACGCGGGCCGAGGACGCGGCCGAGGCGGCCGACCTTGCCCATGAGGTCCGGGGTGGCGACGACGGCGTCGAAGTCCAGACGGCCCTTCGCCACCTCGTCGATCAGTTCGTCGGAGCCGACGATGTCGGCGCCCGCGGCGGTCGCGGCCTCGGCACGGTCACCGGTCGCGAAGACCAGGACCCGGGCGGTCTTACCGGTGCCGTGCGGGAGGTTCACGGTGCCACGGACCATCTGGTCGGCCTTGCGCGGGTCGACACCCAGGCGGAAGGCGACCTCGACGGTGCCGTCGAACTTGCTCGTGGAGGTCTCCTTGGCGAGACGGACGGCTTCGAGCGGGGCGTAGAGCTTGTCCCGGTCGATCTTGGCGTCCGCAGCGCGGAGAGACTTGCTGCGCTTGCTCACTACTGCTCCTGATGTTGTTCCGAGGAGTCGTGGTACGGACCGAGCAGGTCCTGCCACGTACTGCTGAGGCTTACGAGGTGAGGGCTCAGCCCTCGACCGTGATGCCCATCGAACGGGCGGTGCCGGCGATGATCTTCGACGCGGCGTCCAGGTCGTTGGCGTTCAGGTCGGGAAGCTTGGTCGTGGCGATCTCACGGACCTGCGCCTGGGTGATCTTGGCGACCTTGGTCTTGTGCGGCTCGCCGGAGCCCTTCTCGACACCCGCGGCCTTGAGGATCATCTTCGCGGCCGGCGGCGTCTTGGTGATGAAGGTGAAGGAGCGGTCTTCGTAGACCGTGATCTCCACCGGGATCACCCAGCCACGCTGCGACTCGGTCGCGGCGTTGTAGGCCTTGCAGAACTCCATGATGTTGACGCCGTGCTGACCGAGCGCGGGGCCGACCGGCGGGGCGGGGTTCGCCGCACCGGCGTTGATCTGGAGCTTGATGAGCCCCGTGACCTTCTTCTTCTTGGGAGGCATTCCGGGTCCTCTATCTTCGTTTTTCTTCGGTCTTCGCTGTGCCTGACGTCAGCCAGGCAACCGCACCACGATAAGGGACAGCATGGCGAGGCGTGAAACCGAGCAGGTCAGGCCAGCTCCAAGAGCCGACCTGACCTGGACGGAAGCTGAGTGGTGAGCGCTAGTTCTTCTGGATCTGGTCGAACGACAGCTCGACCGGAGTCTCGCGGCCGAAGATCTCGACGAGACCCTTGACCTTCTTCGAGTCGGCGTTGATCTCGTTGATCGTCGCCTGGAGCGTCGCGAACGGGCCGTCGGTGACGGTGACCGAGTCGCCGACCTCGAAGTCCAGCACCTGCACCTCGAGCTTGCGGGCCGGAGCCGGCCTGCCCTCGGCCTCGGCGGCCTCGCGAGCGGCCTTCTCCTCGGCCTCCGGGGCGAGCATCTTGACGATCTCGTCCAGGGTCAGCGGGTACGGGTCGTACGCGTTGCCCACGAAGCCGGTGACACCGGGGGTGTTGCGGACGACGCCCCAGGACTCGTTCGTCAGGTCCATGCGGACGAGAACGTATCCGGGAAGCTTGTTCTGACGGACCGTCTTGCGCTCGCCGTTCTTGATCTGGGCGACTTCTTCCTGCGGCACCTCGGCCTGGAAGATGAAGTCCTCGACGTTGAGGGAGACGGCACGCTGTTCGAGGTTGGTCTTCACACGGTTCTCGTAACCGGCGTACGTGTGGATGACGTACCACTCGCCGGGCAGCGTGCGCAGTTCCTCACGGAGGGCCTCGACAGGGTCGACGGGCTCGACCTCTTCCTCGGCTTCCTCAGCCTCGGCCTCTGCCTCGTCGTCCTCGTCGGCGTCGACCTCGACGACATCCGCGTCGTCCTCATCCTCATCGGCCTCGTCGGCCTCGATGTGGATGGCGTCTTCCTCGGCGGGCTCCCCCACGGCGGCGTCCGCAGCGTCGACCTCGTCCTCGACCTCGTCAACGCCCTCGATGATGTCGAGCTCGTCATCCACGGACTCGTCCGGCACGATGGCGTCGTTCAGGTTCGGGTCAGTGTCAGACACGGTGGCTGCTTCTTCCTGGATACATGTGGGTGGAACATGCGAAAGGGGCGCCGCACCCGGCGCCCTTCGCTCTTGGCTCAGCCGAAGACGTACTTGGCGGCTTTGTTGAGGCCAAAGTCAATCACAGTCACCAGGCCGATCATGACGATCACGAAGACAATCACCACGGTCGTGTACGTCGTCAGCTGGTTGCGCGTAGGCCAGACGACCTTGCGGAGCTCCGCGATGATCTGGCGGTAGAAGACCGCGAGACGCTTCAGCGGGCCCTTCTTGGCGCGCTTACCGCCCTTGCGAGTCTTCTTGTCCGACTCGGGGGCCTCATCCTGGGCGTCAGGCATATCGATGGAGCCCACGGCGTCCGCCATTCGTCCTCACCTGTTCCCGGGTCGTGGCCGTGCCGCGCCCGGTCTGAGCCGCACGGCGATGCAAAAGCAATGCAGATGGTGCATGCGCACACCGCCTGGTGAAAGGCGTGTGTAGCAGGGCCGGAGGGACTTGAACCCCCAACCGCTGGTTTTGGAGACCAGTGCTCTACCAATTGAGCTACGACCCTTTGTGGTTACTCCAACGTACCGTACTCGTCCGGATGCTCGGTGTGCACCGGATAAGCGCGGGCCGGTGAAGGCCAACGAGGTGAGAGTGTACGTGCTTCGGAGCCGGTCGTCGAACAGAAAGCGCCCCCAGAGCCGTGGTGGGCGGAAGATCGCCCAGCCCAGGCGCCGGATCCGGACGCTTGTCCAGCCGTCCACCCGGCCCGGCGACCTTCCGCCGTCCCGTGGGCGGTCCGGTCTGACCAATAGGTGAAACCCGTGTGCCGGGGAGGTTTCCGGTCTGAAACGATGGGCACCATGAGCGCTGCAACCCCTTCCACCGCGCGCCGGGTCTCCGCCCGAGTCGGCGCGATCTCCGAGTCCGCCACCCTCGCCGTGGACGCCAAGGCCAAGGCCCTGAAGGCCGCCGGGCGCCCGGTGATCGGCTTCGGCGCCGGTGAGCCGGACTTCCCGACCCCGGACTACATCGTCCAGGCCGCCGTCGAGGCCTGCTCGAACCCGAAGTACCACCGCTACACGCCGGCCGGCGGTCTGCCCGAGCTGAAGGCCGCGATCGTCGCCAAGACGCTCCGCGACTCGAACTACGAGGTGGACGCCTCCCAGGTCCTGGTGACCAACGGCGGCAAGCAGGCCATCTACGAGGCGTTCGCCGCGATCCTCGACCCGGGCGACGAGGTCATCGTCCCGGCCCCGTACTGGACGACGTACCCCGAGTCGATCCGTCTCGCCGGCGGTGTCCCGGTCGAGGTCGTCGCGGACGAGACCACCGGCTACCGGGTCAGCGTGGAGCAGCTGGAGGCGGCCCGCACCGAGCGGACGAAGGTCGTCCTGTTCGTCTCCCCCTCCAACCCGACCGGCGCGGTCTACAGCGCCGAGGACACCGAGGCGATCGGCCGCTGGGCCGTGGAGCACGGCCTGTGGGTGCTGACCGACGAGATCTACGAGCACCTCGTCTACGGCGACGCCAAGTTCACCTCGCTGCCCGCGATCCTTCCCGAGCTGCGCGACAAGTGCATCGTCGTCAACGGTGTCGCCAAGACGTACGCCATGACGGGCTGGCGGGTCGGCTGGATCATCGGACCGAAGGACGTCGTCAAGGCCGCGACGAACCTCCAGTCGCACGCCACGTCCAACGTGTCGAACGTGGCGCAGGTCGCCGCCCTCGCCGCCGTCTCCGGGAACCTGGACGCCGTCGCGGAGATGCGCGTGGCCTTCGACCGCCGCCGCCACACCATCGTGCGCATGCTCAACGAGATCGACGGCGTGGTCTGCCCGGAGCCCGAGGGCGCCTTCTACGTCTACCCGTCGGTGAAGGCCCTGCTGGGCAAGGAGATCCGCGGCAAGCGCCCGCAGGACTCGGTCGAGCTGGCCGCGCTGATCCTGGACGAGGTCGAGGTGGCCGTCGTACCCGGTGAGGCGTTCGGCACACCGGGCTACCTGCGCCTGTCGTACGCCCTGGGCGACGAGGACCTCGTCGAGGGCATCAGCCGCGTGCAGAAGCTGCTGGCCGAGGCGACGGGCTGAACCCTGTGATGCGAGAAGGCCGCTTCCCTTCGGGGAGCGGCCTTCTTTCGTCTCTCAGTGCGAGCAAGACCACGTTCAGGGAAAGCGCTACCGATACGAGCCGGACGTACGGCAGGATCCGAGAATGGAGCACGTACGTGATGTCTCTGAACTGCCGAAAGCCCATCTGCACCTGCACTTCACCGGGTCGATGCGGTCCGCGACCCTGCTGGAACTGGCCGACAAGTACGGTGTGCGGCTGCCCGAGGCGCTGACCGACGCCCTCACCAGTGGCGAGCCGCCGAAACTCCGGGCGACCGACGAACGGGGCTGGTTCCGTTTCCAGCGGCTGTACGACGCGGCCCGGTCCTGTCTGCGGGAGCCCGAGGACATCCAGCGGCTGGTCCGTGAAGCCGCCGAGGAGGACGCGAAGGACGGCTCGGGCTGGCTGGAGATCCAGGTCGACCCGACGTCGTACGCCCCTCGCCTGGGCGGTCTCATCCCGGCGCTGGAGATCATCCTGGACGCGGTGGAGACCGCGGGCCGGGAGACGGGGATCGGGATGCGGGTCCTGGTCGCCGCGAACCGGATGAAGCACCCCTTGGACGCGCGCACACTGGCCCGCCTGGCCGTGCGGTACGCGGACCGGGGTGTCGTGGGCTTCGGGCTCTCGAACGACGAGCGGCGGGGCATGGCCCGGGACTTCGACCGGGCCTTCGCCATCGCGCGCGACGGGGGCCTGCTGTCGGCCCCGCACGGCGGTGAGCTGACGGGCCCCTCGTCGGTCCGCGACTGCCTGGACGACCTGCACGCGACCCGGATCGGCCACGGCGTGCGCGCGGCGGAGGACCCACGCCTGCTGAAGCGCCTCGCGGACCGCCAGATCACCTGCGAGGTGTGCCCGGCGTCGAACGTCGCCCTGGGGGTGTACGAGAAGCCCGAGGACGTGCCGTTGCGCAAGCTGTTCGAGGCCGGTGTGCCGCTGGCGCTGGGCGCCGACGACCCGCTGCTGTTCGGCTCGCGGCTGGCCGCCCAGTACGAGATCGCCCGCCGGTACCACGCCTTCACGGACGCGGAACTGGCCGAACTGGCCCGGCAGTCGGTACGCGGTTCGGCGGCGCCGGAGGGCGTACGGGCCAAGCTGCTGGCGGGGATCGACGACTGGCTGACCTCATAGCCCCGGAGGGTCCCTAGAGGCTGACGCCGACCGTCACCGGTTCGTTGACGAGGGTGACCCCGAAGGCGTCCCGGACGCCGGCGACGACCTCGCGGGCGAGGGCGAGCAGGTCCTCGGTGGTGGCCCGGCCGCGGTTGGTGAGGGCCAGGGTGTGCTTGGTGGAGATGCGGGCGGGCCCGGTGCCGTACCCCTTGGTGAAGCCTGCCCTGTCGATCAGCCAGGCCGCCGAGGTCTTGGTGCGGCCCTCCCCGGCCGGGTAGGCGGGCGGTACGGCGTCGGCGCCGAGCCGCTCCGCCACGCGCGCGTGGAACGCGGCGAACTCGGCGTCCGTGAGGATCGGGTTGGTGAAGAAGGACCCGGCGGACCAGGTGTCGTGGTCCTCGGGGTCCAGGACCATGCCCTTCCCGGCGCGCAGCTTCAGCACGGTCTCCCGGGCCGCCTCCAGCGGCACCCGCTCACCGGGCCCGACGCCGAGGGCGCGCGCCGTCTCGGCGTACTTCAGGGGCGCCGACAGCCCGTCCGCGTCCTCCAGGGCGAAGCGGACGCGCAGGACGACATGGCGCTCGGGTTCGGCCTTGAAGCGGCTGTGGCGGTACGAGAAGTCGCACTCGGCGCCCGTGAGGGTGACCGTCTCGCGGGTGACCCGGTCGTAGGCGACGACCTCGGTGATCGTCGAGGACACCTCCTGGCCGTACGCCCCCACGTTCTGGATGGGCGTCGCGCCCGCGGAACCGGGGATCCCGGCGAGGCACTCGATCCCGGCGAGCCCGGCCTCGACCGTGCGCGCGACGGCGTCCGTCCACACCTCGCCGGCGGCCAGTTCCAGCCCTGTGCCGTCGAGGTAGACACCGGTCGTGGCGATCCGCAGAGCCGTCCCCGCGAACCCCTTGTCGCCGATGACCAGGTTCGAGCCGCCGCCGATGACCAGCAGCGGGGTTCCGGAGTCGTCGGCCTCGCGGACGGCGGCGATGACCTCGGCGTCGGTCGTCGCCGTGATCAGCCGGTCCGCGGGACCGCCGAGCCGGAAGGTGGTCAGCGGGGCGAGGGGCGCGTCGTGGATTTCCTGCACCCGCCAAGACTACGAGACCCCACTGACAGCCCCGGACGACAACGGGGCGGCAACAGGACGACGAGCCGCACGCGCGTGTACGGCCCCGCCGGTGAGGATCGGGGCCGTACACGCGCGTGCAGCGGTCCTACGGGGTTCAGCGGGCGGCCGTCTCCAGCACCGGCGTCGGCTCGGCGGGCTCCGTCACCGGCGCGGGGCGGCGGGCGGCCGGGATCAGGAGGGCCGCGACGCCCGCGAGGGCGACCACCACGGAGCCGACCACGAGGGCGGGGCGGAGGCCGTCGACGAAGGTCTGGCCGGTCTCGTAACCGCCCTGGGCCGCGAAGATCGATCCCATGACGGCGATGCCGAGCGCGCCGCCGACCTCGCGCAGGGCGTTGTTGGCGCCGGAGGCGATGCCCTGCTCGCTCGGGCGGACGCTGGACATCACCAGGTTGGCGGCCGGGGCGAAGAACAGGGCCATGCCGATGCCGCTGGTGATCAGGCCGGGCAGCTGGACGGCGTAGGAGGCGTCCGCGGTGACGACGAGGGCCATGTAGCCGAGACCGGCGGCCTGGAGGAAGAGGCCGGTGGCGACGACGGGCCGGCCGCCGATCCGGTCGGAGAGGATGCCTGCCATCGGGGCGACGAGCATCGGCATGCCGGTCCAGGGCAGCATCCGCAGGCCCGCCTCGGTGGGCGAGTAGCCGAGTACGCCCTGCATGTACTGGCTGAGCAGGAAGATCGACCCGAACATCCCGAGGAACATCAGCAGGGAGGCCGCGTTGATCCCGGCGAAGGCGCGGGAGCGGAAGAGCCGCATCGGCAGCATCGGGTTCTTCGCCCGGGTGCCGTGGACGACGAAGGCGACGAGGAGGGCACCGCCCGCGACCAGCCCGGTCAGGACGTAGGAGCTGGTCCAGCCGTCGGCCGGGCCGCGCACGAGCCCGTAGACGATGCCGAACAGACCGCCGCTGGCCAGCACGGTGCCGACGAAGTCGAGCGGGGCGCCGGTGCCGTACGACTCGGCGAGGCGCAGCCGGGCGAGCGGCAGCAGGGCGAGACCCAGCGGAACGTTCAGCCAGAAGATCCAGTGCCAGGAGATGTGCTCGGTGAGGCTGCCGCCGATGAGGGGCCCGGAGGCCACGGCGAGCCCGTTGACGGCACCCCAGATGCCGAACGCCATTCCGCGCCTGGCGGCCGGTACGGCGGCTGTGAGCAGGGTCAGCGTCAACGGCATCATGATCGCCGCGCCGACGCCCTGGACCGCGCGGGCCGCGATCAGCGAGTCGATGCCGGGGGCCATGGCAGCGGCGGCGGAGGCGCCGGTGAAGACGGCGAGCCCGGCGAGGAAGAGCCGGCGGCGGCCGAAGCGGTCACCGAGGGCCGCGCCGAACATCAGCAGCACGGCGAAGGTGAGCGTGTAGGCGCTCACGGTCCATTCCAGGTCGCCCAGCCCGCCCCCGAGATCCTTGCGGATGGAGGGCAGTGCGGTGGTGACGACGAGGTTGTCGAGGGCCGCCATGAACCCGGCGACGCTGGTGATGACGAGCGCCCAGACGACTCCGCCGCGCGGTGCGCCGGTTCCGCTCTGCTCTCGTTGCTTGCCCTGCTGCTTGCCCTGCCGCTGTGACATCGCTCCCCCTCGGGTTTAGTTATTGATCACTAACTTTCGCGGGCAAAAAGACACAAGAAAAGACACATGAGCCCGGGCCCGTGCCCCTCAGGCTTCGGCCCGTCCCCCGACCTGCGCCGAGGGCCACATCCCCTGCCAGACCCGGTGCCCTGGCGGAAACCCCATGGCGGCAAGGGTGTTGATGAGCATCCCGTACGCCAGGAAGGTCGTCGTCTCCTCCCCCACCGGCACCTCCACGGTGTCCCAGAGCTTGATCCAGCCGGCCCGTACGGCCTCGCCGAACTCACGGTCACCCTCAGCCTCGGCGGCGGCGACGGTCACGTAGATCTGCATCTGCATCTGGAGCAGCTCGGGGTGCTCGCCGATCAACTGCACGTACGCGTTCGCCATGGAGTGCAGGGCCTCCTCGCCCTCCAGCCCCTCGGCCGCCACCCCCAGGACTCGGCGCACATCACCCATGCACCGCTCGGAGGCCGCTCCGAACATCGCCTTCTTGCCCGGGAAGAGCCGGAAGAGGTACGGCTGCGAGACACCCACCCGCTTGGCGATCGCCTCGGTGGAGGTGCCGTAGTAGCCCCTCTGCGCGAACTCGGCGATCGCGGCGCGAATCACGCTCTCGCGTCGATCCTCTGCGCTCATCCTGACCATGCGAGAAAGTTAGTGCTCAATCACTAACCATGTCAAGAGATGCACGAGGAGGAGGTCGGGCGGGAGCCGGGCGGCCGGTCGGGCGGGCGGCGAGTTGCGGTGGGACGAGTTCGCGTAAGGGGCGCCCGCCAATGGCGAACGCCCCTTACGCGACCCGGAAACCGGGATCCTCCGAACTGCCGGACTCAGCCCGGTCGGACTCAGCTCAGCCGGACAACAGCCCGGGACATGCCCAGGACCTTCTGCCCCGCACACTTCGCGAGGAGGTCGACGCGGACCGTGTTGTCGTCGAGCTTGGCCCCGACCTTGCCGCTGACCTCGATGGTGGCGCCCTGGCCGTCGTTGGGGACGACGACCGGCTTGGTGAAGCGGACTCCGTACTCGACGACCGCTCCCGGGTCGCCGACCCAGTCGGTGACGACGCGGATCGCCTCGGCCATCGTGAACATGCCGTGCGCGATGACGTCGGGCAGACCGACCTCGACCGCGAACTTCTCGTTCCAGTGGATGGGGTTGAAGTCCCCGGAGGCACCCGCGTACTGGACGAGGGTGGCGCGGGTCACGGGAAACGTCTGGGCGGGCAGCTCGGTGCCGACCTCCACGTCGGCATAGGTGATCCTCGCGGAGTCGTTCGCGGAATTGGCCGTCATGGGGTCAGCCCTCCTCGGCCGCGCGGGCGACGAGCTTGGTCCAGGCGGTCACGACGTGCTCGCCCGACTCGTCGTGGACCTCGCCACGGATGTCGATGATCTCGTTGCCCGCCATGGACTTGATGGCCTCGATGGTCGAGGTGACGGTGAGCCGGTCGCCCGCGCGGACGGGGCGGGCATAGGTGAACTTCTGGTCGCCGTGCACCACGCGGCTGTAGTCCAGGCCGAGCCGCGGATCCGCCACGACGTCCCCTGCCGCCTTGAAGGTGAGCGCGAACACAAAGGTGGGCGGGGCGATCACATCGGCGTGACCGAGGGCCTTGGCGGCCTCGGGGTCCGTGTACGCAGGGTTACGGTCTCCCACCGCCTCCGCGAACTCACGGATCTTCTCCCGGCCGACCTCATAGGGCTCGGTGGGCGGATAGGACCGCCCCACGAAGGACTGGTCGAGCGCCATGGGCTCGGAACCTCCTGAATCGCATCCTGAATCGCACTGGTTCGCGTACCCGCGCACCCGCGTCGTCGTGTACTCGCATCGTCGCGCGCTCGCGTGGTCCGCGACTGGTGTAACGACTCGAGGCCGCCCCCCAACCAACAGGGGACGGCCTCGAGTACGAGCCTGATTTATCGCGTTTCGCGGTGCGCGGTGTGCGCATTGCAACGCGGGCAGTGCTTCTTCATCTCCATTCGATCCGGGTTGTTACGCCGGTTCTTCTTGGTGATGTAGTTCCGCTCCTTGCACTCCACGCAGGCCAGCGTGATCTTCGGGCGGACGTCGGTGGCAGCCACAGGAGCGCTCCTTGACGAACGGATGGGACGTTGAACGCATACGAGAGTAGCCGATCGAAGGACCGACCCCGCAATCGGCTACTGTCAGTAGCGGTGACCGGACTTGAACCGGTGACACAGCGATTATGAGCCGCTTGCTCTACCGACTGAGCTACACCGCTGTGATGCGATCGGACCCCGCCTTGCGACGGGGACCTCTCACACCAGAGCCCCAATACGGAATCGAACCGTAGACCTTCTCCTTACCATGGAGACGCTCTACCGACTGAGCTATTGGGGCGAGCGATGAAGACATTACACGCTCGCCACCGTTCACCCAAATCCGTTTCGCGGCACCCGCCCCGGCCTGTTCCGGCCCCCGTTCCGCACTCCGTCCACGTCCCGTCCGGGCTCCCAAAACCCCTTCCCCAGCAGCCTCGAAGCCCCCTTCCGCAACCGCTCCCGCAACCACTCCGGCAACCGCTCCCACACCCCCTCGCCAGCGACCTTTCCCGTCCGGCGGACCACACCGGTACGACTATTGCGCTCCTCCGCAACAGGGGCGGATGCCCGCCCTAGGCTCGACTCACTCTGCGTGATCTTGTCTCCCCGCCTGCGCGCAGCCGCCCCCGAGCACAGGAGCGCGATGCCCGACAGCCAGCCGCAGCCGCCCCGCTCCTCGTCACCCGCTTCTTCGGGGGACCCGGCAGCGCTCCTCCTCTGTGGGGCACGTCTCACCGACGGCCGGACCGTGGACGTACGGCTGGGCGGCGGTCGTATCGAGGCGGTCGGCACGGTCGGCAGCCTCAGCTCGTACGCCACCCGCGTGGACCTCAGCGGCTACCTCCTCCTGCCGGCCCCCGCCGAACCGCACGCGCACGGCGACACGGCCCTGTCCGCCGACGCCGACGGCCCGGTCTCGTACGACCCTCAGGACGTCCAGCGCCGGGCCACCGAGGCCGCCCTGCTCCAACTCGGCCACGGGGCCACCGCGTTGCGCTCGCACGTCCGCATCGGCGACGTACCGGGGCTGGGTGCCCTGTCCGCCGTGTTGCAGGCGCGGCGGGCTCTGCGCGGGCTCGCCGAGCTGACGGCGGTGGCGATGCCCCGCGTGCTGACCGGCGCCGCCGGGGCGGACGGCCTGGCGATGCTGCGGGACGCGGTGAAGATGGGCGCGTCGGTGGTGGGCGGCTGCCCGGACCGCGACCCCGATCCGACCGGCTACGTGGAGGCGGTCCTGGAGGTCGCCTCGGAGCACGGCTGCCCGGTCGACCTGCACACGGACGGTGACGACCCGGCCCGCCTGGCCCGTCTCGCGGCGATGGCGGGCGGTCTGCGCCCCGGCGTGACCATCGGCCCCTGCGGCGGCCTCGGCCGGCTGCCCGCCGAGGTGGCCTCGCGGGCCGCGGACCAGCTCGCCGCGGCGGGCGTGACGGTGACGTGCCTCCCGCAGGGCGGCTGCGGAGCCGCGGAACGCCGCGCCACGGCTCCGGTACGACTGCTGCGGGCGGCCGGTGTGCGGGTGGCGGCGGGCAGTGGCGCGCTGCGGGACGTGTCGAACCCGGTGGGCCGCGGGGACCCCCTGGAGGCGGCGTACCTGCTCGCGTCCCGCCACGGCCTGCGCCCGGAGGAGGCGTACGACGCCGTGAGCGCGTCGGCGCGGGCGGTGCTCGGCCTGCCGGAGGTGCGGGTGGAGGCGGGCTTCCCGGCGGAGCTGCTGGCGGTCAGGGGCGACCGTCTGGCCGGCGCGCTGTCCCTCGCCTACAGCCGGATCGTGGTGCACAGGGGGCGCGTTGTGGCACGGACGAGCGCGGTACGGGAGTACTGCAACACACCGGCGGTAGCAGCGCTGGACCTGCCACGGCAGGGGCGTACGGGGCAGTCGTGAGGTGAGGGAAGGGTGAGGCTCCGGCAAAGCGGACGGGGGGCGTACGGGCTGTGCGGCGAACGGGTTCGGCGGGGCGTACGGTCGAAGGCATGCGCATTGTCATCGCTGGAGGTCATGGTCAGATCGCGCTGCGGCTGGAGCGTCTGCTCGCCGCGCGCGGTGACGAGGTCGCGGGGATCATCCGCCGCCCCGAACAGAGCGACGATCTGCGGGCGGCCGGCGCGGAACCGGTCGTGTGCGACCTGGAGTCGGCGTCGGTGGAGGAGGTCGCGGAGTTGCTGCGGGGCGCTGACGCGGCGGTCTTCGCGGCGGGCGCGGGCCCGGGCAGCGGGACGGCCCGCAAGGACACGGTGGACCGGGGAGCCGCGGTGCTGTTCGCGGACGCGGCGGTCCGGGCGGGAGTACGCAGGCATCTGGTCGTGTCGTCGATGGGCGCGGATCCGGCCCACCGGGGCGACGACGTCTTCGACGTCTACCAGCGGGCGAAGGGCGAGGCGGACGCGTACGTCAGCGGCCTGGACGCGCTCGACTGGACGATCCTGCGCCCCGGCGCCCTGACGGACGACGCGGGCACGGGCCGAGTACGCCTGGAGGCCGAGACGGGGCGCGGCGCCGTCCCCCGCGACGACGTGGCCGCAGTCCTGGTGGAACTCCTGGACACTCCGGCGACGGCGGGCCTGACACTGGAGCTGATCGGCGGCTCGACACCGGTTTCAGTGGCGGTGAAGTCGGTGGCGGGGAACTGAGGGCGACCGGTCGGGAGTCCCGGGGCTCCCGGGGCCGGAAATTCGGCAGGGACCGGCAGGGCTGCCAGGGCTAGAAGAGGGGCAGCTGGCCGGGGAATTCGGGTTGGACGTACCCGTCCAACGACGGCTGGACCGCCCCGAGTTCCGCCTGCCGCCGCGACCCCGGACACGAGACGAGCTCACCACTCCCCCGGGCGCCCTGCGGATCGTGCCGCGCGAACCTCCCGGCGACGACAGCGATCTCCCGCCGGCACTCGGGACAGCTCCGGCGACGGGACGACGACACGAACGACGGCCGTGACAGCGATGACATGGGGTCACTCTCCCTCATGGCCTGACTGTGCGACCGCAACGAAAAGACCCTCTTTCCTCTGCGTAATAGCAGAGGAAAGAGGGCCTCTCTCACCTGTGGCGGCGCCAGGGTTCGAACCTGGGTAGGCTGAGCCGGCAGATTTACAGTCTGCTCCCTTTGGCCGCTCGGGCACACCGCCAGGGTTTGCTGCCCTTTCGAACCGCTTTTCGGCGGTGCTCTTTGGCAACGACGTAAACGATACCTGATGGACCGGGGTGCTTCGCCACCCGATTGAGCGGCACCCGGAGGGGAGGGGGTGGCTACCCTTATGCGGATGCGGCCCGGGACGTACGCCGGGCTCGGCTGCTGCCCCCACGCATGCCGATACGCACCCCACAGATTCCGACAAGCACCCCATACAAGGAGCCACAGGACATGGCCGACTCCAGTTTCGACATCGTCTCGAAGGTCGAGCGGCAGGAGGTCGACAACGCCCTCAACCAGACCGCCAAGGAGATCTCCCAGCGCTACGACTTCAAGGGCGTGGGTGCCTCGATCGCGTGGTCCGGCGAGAAGATCCTCATGGAGGCGAACTCCGAGGAGCGGGTCAAGGCGGTCCTCGATGTGTTCGAGACCAAGTTGATCAAGCGCGGCATCTCGCTGAAGTGCCTGGACGCGGGTGAGCCCCAGCTCTCCGGCAAGGAGTACAAGCTCTTCGCCTCGATCGAGGAGGGCATCTCCCAGGAGAACGCCAAGAAGGTCGCGAAGATCATCCGCGACGAGGGCCCGAAGGGCGTGAAGGCCCAGGTCCAGGGCGAGGAGCTGCGCGTCAGCTCGAAGAACCGCGACGACCTTCAGGCCGTCATCGCCCTCCTCAAGGGCAAGGACTTCGACTTCGCGCTGCAGTTCGTGAACTACCGGTAGTCCACGAGGGGTTGAAGAGGGGAAAGAGGGGCGGGTGCCCTGTGGCGCCCACCCCTCCCTCCTGCCGGGCCGCGGACCCGGGCGGCTGCGGACCAGGCGTGCGCTCAGTCGCGCGAGTTGCCGAACAGGAGGCGGTACGCGATCAGCAGCACCAGCGAGCCGCCGATCGCCGCCGCCCACGTGGTGCCGTCGTAGAACTGTTTGCTGATGGGGTGGTCGAGGAAGCGCGCCGAGATCCAGCCGCCGAGGAAGGCGCCCGCGACACCGATGATCGTCGTGCCGATGAAACCGCCCGGGTCGCGCCCCGGCAGCAGGAACTTGGCAATGGCCCCGGCCAACAGCCCCAGGATGATCCACCCGATGATGCTCATGTCCTGAACCTGCCCCTCTGTGCTGTGCTCGAACTGTCCCGGCGCTGTGACTTGCGACGTTGTCGATCCCGTCGGGTCTGTGCGCTCGGGTTGATCTGTTGTTCGTGTCGTGTTGCTGTACACGACGTCAACGCGATGCCTGGCGGTTGCACCGGTCAGTAGGGTGCGGCCCATGACACAGTCCGGTTCCCAATCGCCCCCTGAACTGCGCCGCACCCTTGGTGTCGGGGACGCGGTGGTCATCGGGCTCGGGTCGATGGTCGGGGCCGGTGTCTTCGCGGCCCTGGGACCCGCGGCACGCGCGGCGGGGTCCGGGCTGCTGCTCGGGCTGGGCACGGCGGCCGTGGTCGCCTACTGCAACGCCATGTCGTCCGCCCGGCTGGCCGCCCTGTATCCCGCCTCCGGCGGCACCTACGTGTACGGGCGGGAGCGGCTCGGTGTCTTCTGGGGCTATCTCGCGGGCTGGTCGTTCGTCGTCGGGAAAACGGCCTCCTGTGCGGCGATGGCGCTCACCGTGGGCATGTACGCCTGGCCGGGGCAGGCGCACGCGGTGGCGGTCGCGGCCGTGGTGGCGCTCACCGCGGTGAACTACGGCGGTGTCCAGAAGTCCGCCTGGCTGACGCGCGCGATCGTGGCAGTGGTCCTCGCTGTCCTCGCTTCCGTGGTGGTGGTGAGCCTGACGTCCGATGCCGCCGATGCCGGCCGGCTGGAGGTCGGGGCCTCCGGGGGTAGAGGCGGAGTCCTTCAGGCCGCCGGGCTGCTGTTCTTCGCGTTCGCCGGGTACGCCCGGATCGCGACCCTCGGCGAAGAGGTGCGGGATCCCGCACGCACCATCCCGCGCGCGATCCCGACGGCCCTGGGCATCGCACTGGTGGTGTACGCGGCGGTGTCGGTGGCTGTCCTTTCCGTACTGGGGTCGGGCGGGCTCGGGCACGCGACCGCCCCGCTGGCCGACGCGGTACGGGCGGCGGGCGTGCCGGGGCTGGTGCCGGTCGTCCGGGCCGGTGCCGCCGTGGCCGCGCTCGGCTCGCTGCTCGCCCTGATCCTGGGCGTCTCACGGACGACGCTGGCCATGGCCCGTGACCGTCATCTGCCCGGTGCCCTGGCCGCCGTGCATCCGCGCTTCCAGGTACCGCACCGGGCCGAGCTGGCCGTGGGTGCGGTGGTCGCGGTGCTGGCCGCGACGGTGGACGTACGGGGCGCTATCGGGTTCTCCTCCTTCGGGGTTCTGGCCTACTACGCGGTGGCCAACGCCGCCGCGTGGACACTGAGTTCGGCTCCCGCGTCACGGGTGGTGCCGGCGGTGGGGTTCCTCGGCTGTGTGACGCTGGCGTTCGCGCTTCCGGGGGTGTCGGTGGTCGTGGGCGCGAGCGTGTTGGGCCTGGGGGCGGGCGCATACGGCGTACGGCGGTGGTGGTCGGCTTCGCGGGCGTCGGCCGGAACTCCCCGCTGACGGAACTCGCGCTGGTCAGGAGGCCTGGAGCGGAGGCGTCGCCGACGCCGTACGTATGCGGAACTCGGGCCAGGGCTCCAGGTCCGTACCGTCGCTGGACTCCTCGTACCAGCCCGAGCCGTCGAGCCAGGTGCTCAGCCACTGCGCGAGGCCCGGGGCGTCGGTGTACCACGCGTGGTCGGCGTCGTCGGAGTTCGGCTCGAAGAGCAGGACGGTGCCCTCCGGTGAGCGGCAGTCCACGCACGCGTACATCCCGCAGCCCCAGTGGGATATCGGCAGGATGCCCTCGGGCCAGGGCCAGTCCGGGTCCTTGCGGGCCTCCTCGCGGTTGGCGAGGTACTGGGCGACGACGGGCGGCTCACCGGCGGGCGAGCTGTCGAGCAGGGGCAACAGGCCGTAGGACGGCCCGAATCCGCCGTCTCCTATCCGGAGGTAGAGCTCGGCGAGAAGCGGCGGCAGAGGGAAGCCGAGGGCGGTCTCGGCACGGTCGAGCGTGGCCGCGTCCACGGGGGCGGGGAGTGAAGGCCAGCCCCACGGCCGGGTGTTGCGTGCCTCAGCGGCCACCCGTGTCAGCAACTGCTCGATCTCGGTCATGGATTCATGATGCAGGCCGCCACTGACAATCGCGGCGGCCTGTGGACAACCTGCGGGCGGCGCACTACCAGCGCGAGCTGAACGGCTGGTCCGTCGGCACGATTTCGCGGCCCAGCGGCAGCAGCGAGACCGGGATGAGCTTGAAGTTGGCGATGCCGAAGGGGATGCCGATGATCGTGACGCAGAGCGCGATGCCGGTGACGACGTGGGCCAGGGCGAGCCACCAGCCCGCGAGGACCAGCCACAGGACGTTGCCGACACAGGAGGGTGCGCCCGCGTCGCGCCGCTCGACCGTCGTACGGCCGAAGGGCCACAGGGCGTATGCGCCGATACGGAAAGCCGCGACGCCGAACGGAATTCCGATGATCGTGATGCAGAGCAGCGCGCCGGCCGCCAGATAGGCGAGGAACAGCCAGAAGCCGCTCAGGACGAGCCAAATGACGTTGAGGATTGTCTTCACTGGTGGCGACCTGCCATCTTTTCGAGCCGGGCGATGCGCTCCGCCATCGGCGGGTGCGTAGAGAACATCTTGGAGAGTCCCTGGCCCGGGCGGAAGGGGTTCGCGATCATCATGTGGCTCGCGGTCTCGATGCGCGGCTCGGGAGGCAGCGGGAGCTGTTTCGTGCCCGCTTCCAGTTTGCGCAGGGCGCTGGCGAGGGCCAGTGGGTCGCCGGTGAGCTGGGCGCCCGACGCGTCGGCCTCGTACTCCCTGGAGCGGCTGATGGCGAGCTGGATGACAGTGGCGGCGAGCGGGCCCAGGATCATGATCATCAGCATGCCGAGGATGCCGGGGCCGTCGTCGTCGTTCGAGCGGCCGATCGGGATCAGCCAGGCGAAGTTGACCAGGAACATGATCACGGAGGCCAGGGCGCCGGCGACCGACGAGATGAGGATGTCCCGGTTGTAGACATGGCTCAGCTCATGGCCGATGACGCCGCGCAGTTCGCGCTCGTCCAGGATGTGCAGGATGCCTTCGGTGCAGCACACCGCCGCGTTGCGCGGGTTGCGGCCCGTCGCGAACGCGTTCGGCGCTTCGGTGGGCGAGATGTACAGGCGGGGCATGGGCTGGCGGGCCTGGGTGGAGAGGTCTCGGACCATCCGGTACAGGGCCGGGGCCTCGAATTCGCTCACCGGGCGGGCACGCATCGCGCGTAGAGCCAGCTTGTCGCTGTTCCAGTACGCGTACGCGTTGGTGCCGATCGCGACGAAGAGTGCGATCACGAGGCCCGTACGGCCGAAGAAGCTGCCGATGACGATGATGAGTGCGGACAGTCCCCCGAGGAGAAGGGCTGTCCTGAGCCCGTTGTGCCGGCGGTGCACGGTACGCCCTCCTAGTGGTGCGGCAGGGGAACCCTGGTGTCAGGTCCAGTGGACCCTTCTGTTCTGGTCAACGCCAGGCGGGGATTCGCAGTTCCCTTGCGTGCGCGGAGGCACGCGTGAGCCGTCCGGGTGAGGTCCACGCGCGCGTGCCGTCGTCGGGGTCAGAAGAGTCCGGTGTCGGCGAAGCGCAGTACCAGCTGGGGTGCGCCGGACAGGGCGATGCCGAGGACCGCGGTCAGGGCGATGGCGGCCGTGAGGGGGGCCGGAGCGCGGTGGCGTTCGTCCGCGCCCTCGGGAGTGCGGAAGAGCAGGGCCGTCCACTGGAGGTAGTAGAAGAGGGCGATCACCACGTTGACGGCCATGATCACGGCCAGCCAGCCGAGTCCGGCGTCGACGGCCGCGGAGAAGACGGTGACCTTCGCGAAGAGGCCGATGATGCCCGGCGGCAGTCCGGCGAGGCACAGCAGGAAGAAGCCCAGGACGAGCGCTGCCAGCGGGCGGGTGGCGTAGAGGCCCCGGTAGTCGCTGACGCGGTTCAGGGGCTTCGTACGGGCCACCAGGGCCCCCACCGCGAAGGCGCCGAGGTTCACGGCGGCGTACATGAGGGCGTACGCGACGGTGGAGCCGATCGCCTTCTGGGCGTCGTCGGAGTACGCGGCGGCGGCGATCGGTACGAGGAGGTAGCCGGCCTGGCCGACGGAGGACCAGGCGAGCAGGCGTACCGCGCTGTACGCGCGCGTGGCCTGCTGGCGCAGGGCGCCCACGTTGCCGACGGTCATGGTGAGCGCGGCCAGGGCTGCCAGCGCCGGGCCCCAGACGTCGGCGTACGACGGGAAGGCGACGACGGTGACGAGGATCAGGCCGGAGAAGCCGACCGCCTTGCCGACGACCGACAGATAGGCGGCGATCGGCAGGGGCGCGCCCACGTAGGTGTCGGGTACCCAGAAGTGGAAGGGCACGGCGGCCGTCTTGAAGGCGAAGCCGATGAGGGTGAGGACGACGCCTGCCTGGGCGAGGGTGTGGAGCTGGGGGTCGACGTGCTGGATCCGGTCGGCGATCTCGGTGAGGTACAGGGTGCCCGTGGACGCGTACACGAAGCTGATGCCCATGAGGCTGACCGCGGTCGCCGTCACGGAGGACAGGAAGAACTTCAGGGCCGCTTCGGAGGACTTCCGGTCGCCGTGCCGGATGCCGACGAGGGCGAAGGCGGGCAGGGAGGCGACCTCCAGGGCGACGATCAGGGTCGCGAGGTCGCGGGAGGCGGGCAGCAGGGCCGCGCCGGCCGCGGAGGACAGCAGCAGGAACCAGTACTCCCCTTCGGGGAGTCCCCGGTCGGCGTCCTTGAGGGCGGTGACCGAGAGGAGTGCGGCGAGCAGCGCGCCGCCGAGCACCAGGAACTGGATGACGAGGGTGAAGCGGTCGGCCGTGTAGCTGCAGACGTCCGTGCTGCCGGTGAGGCAGAAGGTGGAGCGGTCGCCGTCCAGGAGGGGCAGCAGGAGGAGCGCGGACGCGGCGAGGCCGGCGACCGAGATCCAGCCGAGGAGCGACTTCCTGCTGTCGCCGATGAACAGGTCGGCGACCAGCACGGCGAGCCCCACGACGGCCGCGAGGGTGGGCGGCGCGATGGCGAGCCAGTCGACGGACTGGACGACGGACTGAGCCGCGGTCTGGGCCGGGGAGCTCATCGGGGACCTCCTGAGAGGAGCTGCTGCACGGCCGGGTCGGTCAGGCCCAGGAGGGCCTTCGGCCAGAGTCCGGCGACGACGGTGAGGGCGACGAGCGGAGTCCAGGCCGCGAATTCGTACGGCTGTACGTCGGCGAGCCGGGGGGCGTCGGGCTGCGGGGCGGCGCCCATGCAGACGCGGCGTACGACGATGAGCATGTACGCGGCGGCGAGCAGGGTGCCGAACGCGGCGATCGCCGTGTAGGTGAGGAAGGCGGGGCGGCTGAGGTCGTCGGCGGGGTCGAACGCGCCGAACAGGGCCAGCATCTCGCCCCAGAACCCGGCGAGGCCGGGCAGCCCGAGCGAGGCGACGGCGGCGAAGGCCACGAGGCCGCCGAGGCGCGGGGCCCGGCCGTAGAGGGCGGCGCCGGTGCGGTCGGCGAGGGTGTCGAGGTCGGTGGTGCCCGTGCGGTCCTTCAGCGCGCCGACCAGGAAGAAGAGGAGGCCGGTGATGAGGCCGTGGGCGATGTTGGCGAACAGCGCGCCGTTGACGCCGGTCGGGGTCATGGTCGAGATACCGAGCAGCACGAAGCCCATGTGGCCGACGGAGGAGTAGGCGATGAGCCGCTTGAGGTCGCCCTTCGCGCCCTGCCGGGCGAGGGCCAGGCAGGCCAGCGAACCGTAGATGATGCCGACGACGGCGAACGCGGCGAGGTAGGGCGCGAACGTGCGGAATCCGTCGGGCGTGACCGGCAGCAGGATGCGCACGAAACCGTACGTGCCCATCTTGAGCAGGACGCCCGCAAGGAGCACCGAACCGACGGTCGGGGCGGCGGTGTGAGCGTCCGGCAGCCAGCTGTGCAGCGGCCACATCGGCGTCTTGACCGCGAGCCCGATCCCGATCGCCAAAGCAGCCGTGACCTGCACTGATGTGCTCAATCCTGAGCCGTTGTCAGTGGTGAGTGCCATGATGTCGAACGTGCCCGCTTTGATCCCGATCTGGAGCAGGCCCAGCAGCATGACCACGGAACCGAGCAGGGTGAAGAGGATGAACTTCCAGGCGGCCCGGGTCCGTTGCTCACCGCCCCAGCGGGCGATGAGGAAGTACATCGGGATGAGCACCATCTCGAAGGCGAGGAAGAACAGCAGCAGGTCGAGGACGGCGAAGGTCGCGAGGGTGCCGGACTCCAGGACGAGGAGGAGTGCGACGAAGGCCTTCGGGGAGGGGCCGGCAGGCAGCTTGAAGGAGGAGTAGAGCGCGCAGAGGAAGGTCAGGAGCGCGCTCAGGACCAGAAGGGGGAGGGAAATGCCGTCGACGCCGAGGTGGATGCGCACGTCGAGTGCGGGGATCCAGCTGATGTCGGTCGTGGCCTGCATCTTCGACGGATGGTCGTGGTCGAAGCCGAGCGCCAGGACGATCGCGGCGATGAGCACCGCGCCGGTGACGGTCACGCCGTGCCGCAGCACGGCCTGCTCGGGCGACTTCCCCTTCAGCCCGGGCGGGGCCGGCAGGAGAGCGGCGACGGCCCCGATGAGCGGGCCCACGACGAGGAATGCCAGAAGGAACCGCATCACTGACTCGTTGATATCGATCACGCCTGCTCACGCTCCCGTGGCGACGAGGAGGACGGCGACCACCAGGACGACGGTGCCGGCGAGCAGCGCGCTCACATAGGTCTGGACGTTGCCGGTCTGGGCACGCCGTACGGCGGCGCCCAGCAGGCGGGGCACGGCGCTCGCACCGCGTACGTAAGTATCGACGACCTCGCGGTCGAGGAAGCGGACGAGGGTGGCGGCGGCCTGCACCGGGCGGACGAACAGCGCCGTGTACAGGCCGTCCAGGTGGAAGCCGACGGCCGCGTGGCGGTGCAGCGGGCCGAGGAGGACGCGTCCGGGGTCCGCCGGGTCGGGTGCGCCGGCCACATCTCCGTAGGCGGGGGCGTGGCTGGCGATGGCCTCGGCCTCGACGAGACCGCCGTCCGCCCTCGGGTGGGCCGCGACCGCGCCCAGGGGGACTCGGGCCGCCAGGGCGGTGATCTGGCGCCAGGCTCCATAGGTGACGAGGCCGCCGACCAGAGCCATTCCCGTGCCGAGGACGGAGGTGGTGAGGGTCGGGGTCAGGTCGTGGCCGTCGAACCAGTCGGGCAGCCTGCCGTAGGCGAGCCCGCCGAGGGCGAGGGAGGGGATCGCGAGCACCCAGAGCACCGCCGTCATCGCGACGGGCTGCCTGCCGTGGTCGGGGGCCTCGGTGCCCCGGCCCCGGAAGGCGAGCAGCCACAGGCGGGTCGCGTAGGCGGCGGTGAGCAGGGCCGAGACCAGGCCGGCGACGAGGACGATCCAGCCGGCGGTACCGGGGATGCCCTCGGTGTGGCCGGAGGTGACGTGTTCGGCGGCGCCGAGGACGGACTCCTTGGAGAAGAAGCCGCTGAAGGGCGGGATCGCGGCGAGCGCGAGGAGCGCCACGGTCATCGTCCAGTAGGCGTCGGGGATGCGGGCGCGCAGGTTGCCCATGCGGGACATGGCGGCCAGCGAGTTGGTGCCGGAGGCGTGGATGATCACGCCCGCCGCGAGGAAGAGCAGGGCCTTGAAGGCGCCGTGGGTGAGGAGGTGGAAGACGGCGGCTCCGCGGTCGCCGACGGCGAGGGCGCCGGTCATGTAGCCGAGCTGGCCGATCGTCGAGTAGGCGAGGACGCGCTTGATGTCGTCCTGGGCGAGCGCGGCGAGGGCGGAGCCGGTCATCGTGACGGCGGCCATGACGGCGAGGACGACCAGTGCGGCCGAGGAGGTCGCGAAGACCGGGAGGAGCCGGGCGATGAAGTAGACACCGGCGGCGACCATCGTCGCGGCGTGGATCAGCGCGGAGACGGGGGTGGGGCCCGCCATCGCGTCGGGGAGCCAGGTGTGCAGCGGGAACTGCGCCGACTTGCCCGCCACGCCGGCCAGGAGCAGCAGGGCGACCAGTGTCGGGTGGTCGAGTCCGCCGCTCGCGACGGTGCCGAGGATCTTCGTGATCCGGAAGGACCCGGCGTCGGTGGCGAGCGCGAACAGGCCGATCAGGAAGGGGACATCACCGAGTTTGGTGACGAGGAAGGCCTTGAGGGAGGCGGCGCGGGCTTCCGGCGTCTCCCAGTAGTGGCCGACCAGGAAGTACGAGCAGATGCCCATGATCTCCCAGCCGACCAGCAGCACCATCAGGTCGCCGGAGTAGACGACGAGCAGCATCGCGGAGGTGAAGAGGGAGACGAGAGCGGCGTACGAGGGGTAGCGCGGGTCGTCGCGGAGATAGCCCGTCGAGTAGATCTGCACACAGGTCGCGACCAGGGCGACCAGGACGGCGACGAGGGCGGCGAAGCCGTCGATGTGCAGGGCGAGTTCGACGGGGACCGAGCCGGTGGGCGTGAGCTCGGTGGCGGCGTCGACGGCCCGGTCGCCGCCCTGGCGTACGGCGACGACCACGGCGAGGGCGAGCGCCGTGAGCGGCGGCAGTACGGCGAGGGGGCGTACGAAGCCGGGGGCCGTGCGGCCCAGGAGCAGGCCGGCGGCGGCGCCCAGGAACGGGAGGAGGGGGACGAGGA
The DNA here is from genome assembly GCF_036227485.1 of Streptomyces sp. NBC_01451. Classification (NCBI taxonomy): domain Bacteria; kingdom Bacillati; phylum Actinomycetota; class Actinomycetes; order Kitasatosporales; family Streptomycetaceae; genus Streptomyces; species Streptomyces sp. NBC_01451. The sequence continues at coordinate 5,900,681 of NZ_CP109479.1, read as the reverse complement.
CGGCGAGGGTGGTCGTGGTCACGCGGTGGCCTCAGCCTTCTCGTCTTCCGTGGCTTTCGTGGCTTCCGTGACGGTGGCTTCGTCGGGCCCGTGCGGCTCGGCGGTGTCGCGGAGCCTGTCGATGTCCGCGGTGCCGCGGTTGCGGTGGACGGCGAGGACGATCGCCAGGCCGATGCCGATCTCTGCGGCGGCGATGGCGATGGTGAACAGGGTGAGGGCCTGGCCGGAGTGCAGGGTCTCGCGGGCGGTCCTGCTGAGCCAGACGTCGAAGGCGACGAGGTTGAGGTTGACGGCGTTGAGCATCAGCTCGACGGACATCAGGACCAGGATCGCGTTGCGGCGGGCCAGGACGCCGTAGATGCCGGTGCAGAAGAGGAGGGCGGAGAGCACGGCGGGATAGGCGAGGTGCATCAGAGGGCGCCTTCCTTGCCGGCTTCGGCGTCCTTGGCAGAGGTTCCGGCAGCTGTCGCCGTGTTCGCCTTCGCCTTGCGGGACAGGACGATCGCGCCGACCAGGGCGGCGAGGAGGAGGACGGAGAGGGCCTCGAAGGGGAGGACCCAGTTCTGGAAGAGGCTCGCTCCGGTGACGGCGGTGGAGCCCGCGGCGGCGCCGTCCAGGTCGATCCAGGTCGTGCGGAAGGCGTCGACGACGACCCAGACCAGGGCGACGGCGGAGGCCAGCGCCACGGCGAGGGCGGCCCACCGGTTGGCGGAGTCGGCGTCCGGGGAGCGGCCGATGGGGGCCCTGGTGAGCATCAGGCCGAAGAGGAGGAGGACGACGACGGAACCGACGTAGATGAGGACCTGTACCCAGGCGATGAACTCGGCCGTGAGGAGGAGGTATTCGACGGCGAGGCCGCCCAGGGTCACCACGAGCCACAGGGCGGCGTGCACCAGTTGCCGGGTGGTGACGGTGACGAGCGCGGCGCCGAAGGTGACGAGGCCGACGAGGAGGAAGGCGATCTCGACGCCGGTCGGGGAGAGGAAGCCGTGGCTTGCGGCGGCGAGTCTCACGACGTTCCCTCCTGCGGCTCGGCGGGCCCAGTGGGCTCGGTGCGATCGGCGGGCTCGGTGGGCTCGTTCGGCGTGGCCTGGGTGGCCTGCGTGGCCTGCGTGGCCTGCGTGGCTGCCAGTTTCTCCGCCGTCTTGCGGGCGGTGGCGATCTCCTTGGGCTCCTCGGCGGCGGGGTCGAGGGCGGGCGGCGCCGGGACCGTCCACATCCACTCGCGGAGCTTGTCGCGTTCGTGGGTGAGTTCGTGGATGTCGGTCTCGGCGTACTCGAACTCCGGTGACCAGAAGAGGGCGTCGAAGGGGCACACCTCGATGCAGATACCGCAGTACATGCAGAGGGAGAAGTCGATGGCGAAGCGGTCGAGGACGTTGCGGCTGCGCTCGCGGCCACCGGGGGCGGCGGCCGGGACCGTCTCCTTGTGGGAGTCGATGTAGATGCACCAGTCCGGGCACTCGCGGGCGCACAGCATGCAGACCGTGCAGTTCTCCTCGAAGAGGCCGATGACTCCGCGGGAGCGGGGCGGAAGGTCGGGCTGGACGTCCGGGTACTGCGCGGTGACGGTCTTCTTCGTCATCGTGCGGAGGGTGACTGCCAGGCCCTTGGCCAGGCCGATGCCGGGGATGCGGGACCTGGCGGGCGGGAGAGGCTCGGCCGTGGTCACGAGATCACCACCTTCACGATGCCGGTGAGGGCGATCTGGGCGAGGGAGAGGGGGACGAGGAGGGTCCAGGAGAGCTTCTGGAGCTGGTCCTCGCGCAGGCGTGGATAGGTGACGCGCAGCCAGATCACGACGAAGGCCAGCACTGCCGTCTTCAGGAGGGTCCAGACCCAGCCGAGGCCGTCGGTGGCCCAGGGGCCGTGCCAGCCGCCCAGGAAGAGGACGGTGGTCAGGCCGCACAGGACGACGATCCCGGCGTACTCGGCGAGGAGGAAGAGGGCGAAGCGGAGGCCGGTGTACTCGGTGTAGGCGCCGAAGATGATCTCCGAGTCGGCCACCGGCATGTCGAAGGGGGGCCGTTGGAGTTCGGCGAGGCCGGCCACGAAGAAGATGACCGCGCCGGCGATCTGCCAGGGCAGCCACCACCACTCGAAGGCGTCGAGGATGCCGGGGATCGACACCGTTCCCGCAGCCATCGCGACCGAGGCGGCGGTGAGGAGCATCGGGAGTTCGTAGGCGAGGAGTTGGGCGGCGGTGCGCAGGCCGCCGAGGAGGGAGAACTTGTTGGCCGACGCCCAGCCGGCCATGAGCGAGCCGAGGACGCCCACGCCCATGACGGCGAGGACGAAGAAGATGCCCGCGTCGACGGCCTCTCCGACGGCGCCGTCGCCCGGGCCGATCGGGATGGCGAGGAGGACGAGGAGGTACGGGAGGAGGGCCACGGCGGGGGCGAGCTGGAAGATACGGCGGTCGGCTCCGGCCGGGACGATGTCCTCCTTCTGCGCGAACTTCACGCCGTCGGCGACCAGTTGGGCCCAGCCGTGGAAGCCGCCGGCGTACATCGGGCCGAGGCGGCCCTGCATGTGGGCCATCACCTTGTGCTCGGCCTGACCGACGATCAGGGGGAAGGTGAGGAAGACGACGAAGACGATCAGGAGTCGCAGGGCGACGTCGAGCGCGTCGTTCACTCCGAGCCTCCTGGCGGGTTGTCGGGCGCGGGGTTCTCGGGGGTGGGGTTCTCGGGGGTGGGGTTCTCGGGGGTGGGGTTCTCGGGGGTGGGTTCGTCGAAGGCCGGCCGGGCGTGGTGCCAAGGGGCGTCCGGCGTGGGTGGTGGCTGGGTGGCCTCGGTCGCCGGATTCCGCGGTTGCTGCGGTTGCTGCGGTTGCTGCTGCGATGCCGAACCCTGGCTCACGCTGCGCGCCCGGCGAGGTGCGGCCGTCGGGGCCTGGGCAGCGGGCGGAGGCGAAGCCGGCGGGGCCTCCGTGGGAGTGCCCTCCGGTGCCGGGGTCTCGCCTGCCGGGGGCCGGCTTGCCGAGCCGTCCGATGCCGTGCGGGTGCGGCGTACCGGGCGGTCGCCGGTCGCGCGGCCGGCGGCGGCGCGGGCCGGGCGGGTCGGGGCCGGACGGAGCTGGCCCTTCAGGGGGCCCCACTCGTTGGGGTCGGGGACGCCGGGCGGGAGCATCTGGCGGCGCTTGGGCCCGCCGTGTTCCGACTCCCCCGGTTCCTTCGCGCCCGGCCAGGCCTTGGCGACGCGGGCCGCCAGCACGAAGTCCTTGCGGAGGGGGTGGCCCTCGAAGGTCTCCGGGAGGAGGAGGTGGTCGAGGCCCGGGTGGCCCTCGAAACGTACGCCGAACATCTCGTGCGTCTCGCGCTCGTGCCAGGCGGCGCCCGCGTAGACGTTCACCAGGGAGGGCAGTACGGCGGACTCGTGCGGGACCGTCGTCCGTACGAGGAGGCGGCGGACCGGGGAGAGGGCGACCACGTGGGCGGCGACGCGGAAGCCCGTGCCCGGTTCGTCGACCGCGCTGAGCCAGTCGAAGTAGGTGCAGGAGAGGCGGTCGCGTGCGGTCTCCAGCGCGGAGGTCCAGGACGTCGGGGGTACGTCGACGGTCAGGACGTCGTAGGACTCCTCGGCCGTGGCCTCCGTACCGAAGAGTTCCTCGGTGGAGGCGGGCAGCCAGCCGGTGGCCGTCAACTTGCCTCCCCCGCGGTCGGCGGCTGCACCAGGGGGCTCTGGAGCGCGGCCGGTGAGGGACGCGTCGCCGGTCCGGACGCGTAGCGGTCGCCCAGGGACTCCCGGGCGATCTTCTCCTGGAGCTTGAGGATGCCCTGGAGCAGCGCCTCGGGCCGGGGCGGGCACCCGGGGACGTAGACATCGACCGGGATGATCTGGTCGACGCCCTTCGTCACGGAGTAGGAGTCCCAGTACGGGCCGCCGCAGTTGCTGCACGCACCGAAGGAGATGACGTATTTCGGCTCGGGCATCTGTTCGTACAGGCGCCGTACCGCCGGGGCCATCTTGTCCGTGACCGTGCCCGAGACCACCATCAGGTCGGCCTGGCGCGGCCCGGGGGCGAAGGGGATCACGCCGAGGCGGATGAAGTCGTGGCGGGCCATGGACGCGGCGATGAACTCGATCGCGCAGCAGGCGAGGCCGAAGTTGAAGACCCAGAGCGAGTAGCGGCGGCCCCAGTTCAGGACCACCTTCATCGGCTCGGGGGCCAGGCGGGCGAGGGCGCCCAGCCGTTTCGGCTCCGGCAGCAGCACAGGCACAGGCGCCGGAACGGGTGCCGGCACGGGCGCCGGCGAATTCGCTTCTGGCGTCACGTCCATGTCAGGACGCCCTTCTTGTATGCGTAGAGCAGGCCCACGGCCAGGAAGCCGAGGAAGACGAACATCTCGACGAGGGTGGCCGCGCCGTAGCCGGGAGCCGCGAAGACGGTCGCCCAGGGGAACAGGAAGATCGAGTCGACGGCGAAGATGACGTAGAGGAAGGCGTAGACGTAGTAGCGGACCTGGGTGTGGGCCCAGCCCTCGCCGACGGGGTCGACACCGCACTCGTACGTCATGAGCTTCTCGGGGGTCGGGACCACGGGGCGCAGCAGGCGCCCGGCCCCGAAGGCGACCGCGACGAAGAGCACGCCGACGGCGGCGAGCAGTCCGACGACGGAGTAGGACTGGAAGTACTCCGACGCTGCGATGTGCTCCGTCGTGGCTACGGCGGTCGGTGCCGGCATGCCCGTCCCTCGCTCCCTGGCCTCGTGACATCTCGCCCCTGGTCTTCGGCGATCTGTACGGACGGGAGTCTAGGGCCTGCTAAAGAGACCGTAAGCAGCCCGTCACACATGGCCATGTCCGGCTGGTGTGCAAGTGGTGTGCAAGGTGGGGTTTTCCCCCGGGTCGCCGGGCGGTCCGCCTCATGGCGCCGTGGCGCGGCGGCGGGCAGGCTGGCGGGCATGACCGCACGTATCACCGCCACCAGCGCGGAAACCGAGGGCGACCGACTGCCCCCTGTCCGTTTCGCCCTCGAACCGCAGACGTGGAAGGAGATCGCCCACCTCCTGGCCAACCTGCCGATGGCGCTGTTCGGTTTCGTGTACGTGGTGACCGTGGTGAGCACCGGTGCCTTCCTCACGCTCACGGTCGTCGGTCTTCCGATGCTCGCCGCCGGACTGATGGGCGCGCGTCTGCTGGGCCGGTTCGAGCGGGCGCGGGCCAGGGTGCTTCTCGGGGTGCGGGTGGACGAGCCGAGTCCGCTGCCGCTGGGCGGCGGTCGCGGCGCCCGTGGCCGTGAGCTCGGGTTCTTCGGGCAGATGATGCTGGCGCTGAAGGACCCGGTGGGCTGGCGCACCATCCTGTACGACTTCGTCCGGCTGCCCTGGGGCATCCTCACCTTCACCCTGACGCTCGTGTCGCTCTTCGTGCTGTGGCCGGTGCTGCCCTTCCTGGCACGGGGGCTCACGAACGTGGACCGGGCGATGGTGCGCGGGCTGCTGTCGCCCTCCGACGAGCTGGAACGCCGTATCGCCGAACTGGAGTCCGACCGGGGGGTCGTGGTCGACACCGCCGCGGCTGACCTGCGGCGTATCGAGCGCGATCTGCACGACGGGGCGCAGGCCCGGCTCGTGAACCTCGCGATGGGGCTCGGGCTGGCCAAGGAGAAGATCCTGGAGGGCCAGGCCGACGAGCACGTGGCGGCGATGGTCGAGGAGGCGCACGGCGAGGTGAAGCTCGCACTGCAGGAGCTGCGGGATCTGGCGCGCGGGATCCACCCTGCCGTACTGACCGACCGTGGGCTGGACGCGGCGCTGTCCTCGGTGGCCTCGCGGTGCACCGTGCCGGTGAAGGTGACCGCCGACCTGCCGGCCAGGCCGGCCGCCGCCATCGAGGGCATCGCCTACTTCACGGTCTCCGAGCTGCTCCAGAACATCAGCAAGCACAGCGGGGCACGCAACGCGTCCGTCGACGTCTGGCGGACCGACGACCGGCTGCTGATCCAGGTATGGGACGACGGGCGCGGCGGTGCGCGGCTCGACGGCGGTACGGGGATGGTGGGGCTCGCGGACCGGCTGGGCGCGGTGGACGGGCTGTTCGTCATCGACTCGCCCGAGGGCGGCCCCACGACGGTCACGGCCGAGCTGCCCTGGCGGGAACGGGTCGAGGCGTAGGCGCAATCGCCGAGGTGCCGAGGCGTAGGTAGGGAAAACCCCCGGAGGAAGACGCCTACGTGCTCCATGGTCCGGGGCGCCCCCTGCGAGCAGGCTGATGACACACGAGCAGGACACCGGCGGGCAGCCGGACAGACAGCCGGCCATTCGGTTGGCCGGCCGGCCGCCCGGCTGAGCCGACTGAGCTGACTGGCTGATGAGCCGACCTAGTAGAACGGACTGGACCGATGGCCACGGAGTACGGGCAGGGGTACGGGCGACAGGGCGGCCCCGGGGCCGGATTCCACGGCACGGCCGACGGGGGCGCCGGGGAGCGGCGGCATCGGCTGCCGACCGCCTTGCGGGCGCCCGTCGAGGCGCGCAGCCGGCGTGAGTTCGCGTACGTGCTGCTGAGCCTGCCGGTCAGCGTGCTGGTGTTCTCGTACGCCGTCACCCTGGCCTTCACCGGCTCGCTTCTCCTCATCACCTTCCTCGGGATTCCGGTGCTGGCCGTGGGGCTCGCGGGGTGCCGGGGGTTCGGTGTGCTGGAGCGGAAGATGGCGCGCGGGCTGCTCGGGCTGGACGTCGCCGAACCGGAGCCGGCACGGGGGCGCAAGCCCGGGGCGGCGGCCTGGATGGGCGCCGTGCTCAAGAGCGGGACCTCGTGGCGGCATCTGCTGTACTCGGTGCTGCACATGCCGTGGGCGGTGTTCTCGTTCACGGTCTCGGTGATCTTCTGGGTGTACGGGTGGGCACTGCTCACGTATCCGGTGTGGTTCTGGCTCTTCCCGATGTACGGCGGGCAGGACGGCCTCCAGCTGTACGGCGACGAGACGCACAGCATCTACCTCGACAACCCGTTCGAGATCACGGTGACCGCGCTGGTCGGGCTGCTGTTCACCATGGCCACGCCCTGGATCGTGCGGGCGCTGACCTCCGTGGACCGGGTGATGGTGCGGGGGCTGCTCGGGCCGACGCGGCTGGCGACACGCGTGGTCGAGCTGGAGTCCGACCGGGGGGTCGTGGTCGACACCGCCGCGGCTGACCTGCGTCGTATCGAGCGGGATCTGCACGACGGGGCGCAGGCGCGGCTGGTGGCGCTGGCCATGGATCTGGGGCTCGCGAAGGAGAAGCTCGCGGAGGATCCGCAGGCGGCGGCGCGGATGGTGGGCGAGGCGCACGGTGAGGTGAAGACGGCGTTGCAGGAGCTGCGGGATCTGGCGCGCGGGATTCATCCGGCGGTGCTGACGGACCGGGGGCTGGACGCGGCACTGTCCGCGGTGGCCTCGCGGTGTGTGGTGCCGGTACGGGTGGAGGTGGATCTGGTGGAGCGGCCGGCCGCGGCGATCGAGGGGATCGCGTACTTCACGGTGTCGGAGCTGCTACAGAACATCAGCAAGCACGCGCGGGCGACGGGGGCGTCGGTGGATGTTTGGCGGGTGGAGAACCGGCTGATGTTGCAGGTGGTGGATGACGGGGTGGGGGGTGCGGATGCCTCCGGCGGTTCCGGGTTGGCGGGGCTGGCGGGGCGGCTCGATGCGGTGGACGGGATTCTGGTGGTGGATTCGCCGGTGGGTGGGCCCACCCGGGTGACCGCGGAGTTGCCCTGGCGGGGGTGAGGTTGGTGAGGGGCGGGTTTGTTTCGCCCCCGCCGCACCTACCCGTCCCCTCCTGAACCTGGGGGCTGCGCCCCCCAGCCCCCCTTTCGCGCTGAACGCGCTCGTCCTCAAGCGCCGGACGGGCTGAAAAGCGCCGGATCGCCCTGGAAGGGGCTCGGGGAAAACCCATCGACAACAACCCCTTCCTCGTCCGAATACTGGGATGCTTGAGCCTGGTGTTCGGACGGGGTGGGGAGCCGGGAATCGTGGAGGACAGGGTGCGCGTGGTCATCGCCGAGGATTCAGTGCTGCTGAGAGAGGGCCTGACCCGGTTGTTGACCGACCGTGGGCATGATGTCGTCGCCGGTGTGGGTGACGGGGGCGCGCTGATCAAGACCATTACCGAGCTCGCCGCGCAGGACGAGCTCCCGGATGTCGTCGTGGCGGATGTGCGGATGCCGCCCACCCATACCGACGAAGGGGTCCGGGCCGCCGTACAGCTGCGGAAATCGCATCCGGGACTGGGTGTGCTCGTGCTGTCGCAGTACGTCGAGGAGCGGTACGCGACCGAGCTGCTCGCGGGGTCCAGCCGGGGCGTCGGGTATCTGCTGAAGGACCGGGTAGCCGAGGTGCGGGAGTTCGTGGACGCGGTGGTGCGGGTGGCCCAGGGGGGTACCGCGCTCGATCCGGAGGTCGTGGCCCAGTTGCTGGGCCGCAGCCGTAAGCAGGACGTGCTCGCCGGGCTCACTCCCCGGGAGCGCGAGGTGCTGGGGCTCATGGCGGAGGGCCGGACGAATTCGGCCATCGCACGGCAGCTCGTGGTGAGTGACGGGGCCGTCGAGAAGCACGTCAGCAACATATTCCTGAAGCTGGGACTCTCCCCCAGCGACGGCGACCACCGGCGTGTTCTGGCCGTTCTGACCTACCTCAACACCTGACCACTTGACACCTGACACCCTGTCAGTGCCACGGGGCAGGAAATCATGACAAGTCCGGGCGCCACACCGTCTCAAAATGGCGTCCATCATGCGATCAGTCCCGGGAAGGCCACCCTTACCGACGTACTGTTGATCCTGGGAGGGTCCGCGGGAGGGCCGGTCCCAGGCCGCCGCCTCGAAGGAGGTCCAGTTCAGTGACCAGCCAGGTCAGCAGTCCAGCGGAGAGTTCAGCGGAGAAGGCCGGCTCGGACGTCGGAGCCGTCGGAGCCGTCGTGGGAGAGCAGCGCAATCCGGCGGGCGTGAAGGACGTACGCCGCCTCGATCGGGTGATTATTCGGTTCGCGGGGGACTCCGGGGACGGTATGCAGCTCACGGGGGACCGCTTCACCTCCGAGACCGCGTCCTTCGGGAACGATCTGTCCACCCTGCCGAACTTCCCCGCCGAGATCCGGGCGCCCGCAGGAACCCTGCCGGGCGTTTCCTCGTTCCAGCTGCATTTCGCCGACCACGACATCCTCACGCCCGGCGACGCGCCCAATGTGCTCGTCGCGATGAATCCGGCAGCGCTGAAGGCGAACATCGCCGATGTGCCGCGCGGCGCGGAGATCATCGTCAACACGGACGAGTTCACCAAGCGGGCCATGCAGAAGGTGGGGTACGCGGCCTCGCCGTTGGAGGACGGCTCGCTCGACGGGTACAGCCTGCATCCGGTGCCACTGACCACCCTCACGGTGGAGGCACTCAAGGAGTTCGCGCTGACCCGCAAGGAGGCCGAGCGCAGCAAGAACATGTTCGCGCTGGGCCTGTTGAGCTGGATGTACCACCGGCCCACCGAGGGCACCGAGAAGTTCCTGGCCGCGAAGTTCGCCAAGAAGCCCGACATCGCTGCCGCCAACCTGGCCGCGTTCAGGGCCGGTTGGAACTTCGGGGAGACGACCGAGGACTTCGCGGTCAGTTACGAGGTCGCACCGGCCTCCACCGCGTTCCCCACCGGCACCTATCGCAACATCTCGGGGAACCTGGCCCTGTCGTACGGGCTGATCGCGGCCGGTCAACAGGCTGATCTGCCGCTGTACCTGGGGTCCTATCCGATCACGCCGGCCTCCGACATCCTGCACGAGCTGAGCAGGCACAAGAACTTCGGTGTCCGCACCTTCCAGGCCGAGGACGAGATCGCGGGTATCGGGGCCGCGCTGGGCGCCGCCTTCGGCGGGTCGCTGGCCGTCACCACCACCTCGGGGCCCGGCGTGGCCCTGAAGTCCGAGACCATCGGGCTGGCGGTGTCGATGGAACTGCCGTTGCTGGTCATCGACATCCAGCGCGGCGGGCCCTCCACCGGGCTGCCGACCAAGACCGAGCAGGCGGATCTGCTTCAGGCCATGTTCGGCCGCAACGGCGAGGCCCCGGTCCCGATCGTGGCCCCGTGCACACCCGCCGACTGTTTCGACGCCGCCATCGAAGCCGCCCGTATCGCCCTCACCTACCGGACCCCGGTCTTCCTGCTCTCCGACGGGTACCTCGCCAACGGCTCCGAGCCCTGGCGCATCCCCGACGTCGACGAACTCCCGGATCTACGGGTCCAGTTCGCCCAGGGACCCAACCACACCCTCGACGACGGCACCGAGGTCTTCTGGCCCTACAAGCGGGACCCGCAGTCCCTCGCCCGCCCCTGGGCCATTCCCGGCACCCCCGGGCTCGAACACCGCATCGGCGGCATCGAGAAGCAGGACGGCACGGGCAACATCTCCTACGATCCCGCCAACCACGACCTGATGGTGCGTACCCGTCAGGCCAAGATCGACGGCATCGACGTACCGGATCTGGTGGTCGACGAGCCGTCCGGCACGGCCAACGCCCTTGTGCTGGGCTGGGGTTCGACCTACGGGCCGATCACCGCGGCGGTACGCCGGCTGCGGGCGGCGGGCGAGTCGATCGCGCAGGCCCATCTGCGTCACCTCAATCCGTTCCCGAGGAATCTCGGCGAGGTGCTGCGGCGCTACGACAAGGTCGTCATCCCGGAGATGAACCTCGGCCAGCTCGCCACGCTGATCCGGGCGAAGTACCTGGTGGACGCCCACTCGTACAACCAGGTCAACGGTATGCCGTTCAAGGCCGAACAGCTCGCCACGGCTCTCAAGGAGGCCATCGATGGCTGAGACGTCCACGGAAGGCGCCGGTACCGGCTCGATCGAGGCACTCACTCTGGTGCCCAAGGCCGAGGCCAGGCAGTCCATGAAGGACTTCAAGTCCGACCAGGAAGTGCGCTGGTGCCCCGGCTGCGGGGACTACGCGGTCCTCGCCGCCGTGCAGGGCTTCATGCCCGAACTCGGCCTGGCGAAGGAGAACATCGTCTTCGTGTCGGGGATCGGGTGCTCCTCCCGCTTCCCGTACTACATGAACACCTACGGGATGCATTCGATTCACGGGCGGGCACCCGCCATCGCGACCGGCCTCGCCTCCAGTCGGCGCGATCTGTCCGTCTGGGTGGTCACCGGGGACGGAGACGCGCTCTCCATCGGCGGCAACCATCTGATCCACGCCCTGCGGCGCAACGTGAACCTCAAGATCCTGCTGTTCAACAACCGGATCTACGGGCTGACCAAGGGCCAGTACAGCCCGACGTCGGAGGTCGGCAAGATCACCAAGTCGACGCCGATGGGGTCACTGGACGCGCCCTTCAACCCGGTGTCGCTGGCGATCGGCGCGGAGGCCTCCTTCGTCGCCCGGACCGTCGACTCCGACCGCAAGCACCTCACGAGCGTGCTGCGCGAGGCCGCCGCCCACCCCGGGACGGCGCTCGTCGAGATCTACCAGAACTGCAACATCTTCAACGACGGCGCCTTCGAGGTCCTCAAGGACAGGCAGCAGGCCGAGGAGGCGGTGATCCGGCTGGAGCACGGGCAGCCGATCCGGTTCGGGGCCGACGGCGCCAAGGGTGTCGTACGGGACCGGGCGACCGGCGACCTGAAGGTGGTCGCCGTCACCGCCGACAACGAGGGCGAGGTGCTCGTGCACGACGCCCGCTCCGCGTCTCCGACCACCGCGTTCGCGCTCTCCCGGCTAGCCGACCCGGACACCCTGCACCACACGCCCATCGGCGTCTTCCGCTCCGTCGACCGGCCCGTCTACGACACGCAGATGGCCGAGCAGCTCGACACGGCGATCGTCCAGAACGGCAAGGGCGACCTGGGCGCTCTGCTCGCCGGCGGCGACACCTGGACCGTCGTCGGCTGAGCGGTCAGGCGACGCTCACCGGGCCCGGGCCTTGTCGGCCCGGGCCTTGTCGTATGTCCGGCGGGCCTCGTCCACGTCCGGCATGCGCTCCGCCGTCCAGTCGGCCAGAGCCTTGACCTGGGCGGCGGCCTCGCGGCCGAGGTCGGTGAGCGAGTAGTCGACGCGGGGCGGGATGACCGGCTTCGCGTCCCGGTGGACCAGGCCGTCGCGCTCCAGCGTCTGGAGGGTCTGCGTCAGCATCTTCTCGCTGACCCTGCCGATGGCCCGGCGCAGCTCGCTGAAGCGGTACGGGCGCTCCAGCAGCTCCATCAGGACGAGCACACCCCAGCGACTGGTGACGTGCTCCAGGACCAGGCGGTACGGACACATGCCTTCGGCTTCGCCACTCACAGCTGCGCTTACTTCCATGTAAGTACCTTACTTGAAAGTGGGTACTTTCCTGAAGTTAGCGCTTCTCCTATGGTTAGTGCCAGCCCGCACCCCACAAGGAGATTCGCAATGAGCATCGTCGTCACCGGAGCCACCGGCCACCTCGGTCGTCACGTAGTCGAGCAGCTGCTGGAGAAGGTTCCGGCCGACCAGATCACCGCCGTCGTGCGCGACGCGGAGAAGGCGTCCGGCTTCGCGGCCCGCGGTGTGAGGATCGCGGTCGCCAACTACAACGAGCCGGAGACCTTCGACGGTGTCATAGCCGCCGGCGACAAGGTGCTGCTCATCTCCGGCAACGAGTTCGACAAGGGCCGCGTCGGCCAGCACCAGGTCGTCATCGACGCCGCCAAGGCCGCGGGTGCCGCGCTGCTCGCGTACACCAGCGCCCCGGGCTCCCTGACGGCCGCTCTCGCCGACGACCACAAGGGCACCGAGGCCGCCGTCCTCGCCTCCGGCGTCCCGTACTCGCTGCTGCGCAACGGCTGGTACAACGAGAACTACACCGAGCAGCTCGCCGTCGCCCTTGAGCACGGCGTCACCCAGGCCGCCGGTGAAGGCCGGGTCGCCTCCGCCTCACGCGCCGACTACGCCGCCGCCGCTGTCGCGGTGCTGACCGGCGAGGGCCACGAGAACTCGACGTACGAGCTGAGCGGCGACACCAACTGGAGCTTCGCCGAGTACGCGGCCGAGGTGTCCAAGCAGTCCGGCAAGGACGTCGCCTACAACGCCGTCTCCGTCGAGGTCCTGGTCGGCATCCTGACCGGCGTCGGCCTGCCCGAGGGCCTCGCCACGATCCTCGCGGGCGTGGACGCGTCCATCGAGCAGGGCGAGCTGGCCGGCACCCCGGGCGACCTGTCCCGGCTGACCGGCCGCCCGACCACGCCGATCGCCGAGTCGATCGCCGCCGCGCTCAAGGGCTGACCCCCTGGACCCTCCACCCCCATACCCCTCAGGGGCGCGCACTCCCCCGTGGCGCCCCTGAGGACGCCCGCCCCCGCCTGTCATGACCGTATGCCGATACGAACATGACAGCCGGGGGCGCTCGGCGTTACCGTCGTGGACGCACATCCATATGGTCATGTGCTGGTACGAGGGGAGACGCCGGTGGCCGGCAAGCCGAGGGGCGAGCAGCGCACAGGTCTGCTGAACGGCTTCGCGGCATACGGGATGTGGGGCCTCGTCCCGCTCTTCTGGCCCCTGCTGAAGCCGTCCGGGGCGGTCGAGATCCTGGCCCACCGGATGGTGTGGTCCCTCGCCGCCGTCGGCATCGCCCTGCTGGCGATGCGCCGCTGGGCCTGGGCGGGCGAGTTGCTGCGGCAACCGCGCCGGCTGGCGCTGGTCACGGTCGCCGCGGGGTTCATCACGGTCAACTGGGGTGTCTACATCTGGGCCGTGAACACCGGGCACGTGGTCGAGGCCTCGCTCGGCTACTTCATCAACCCGCTCGTCACCATCGCCATGGGTGTGCTCCTGCTGAAGGAACGGCTGCGGCCGGTGCAGTGGACGGCGGTCGGCGTCTGCCTGGCCGCGGTCCTCGTCCTGACGATCGGCTACGGCCGGCCGCCCTGGATCTCCCTCTGTCTGGCCTTCTCCTTCGCCACGTACGGCCTGGTGAAGAAGAAGGTCAACCTGGGCGGGGTGGAGTCGCTGGCCGCCGAGACCGCGGTCCAGTTCCTGCCCGCGCTGGCGTATCTGCTGTGGCTGGGCGGCCGGGGCGAGGCGACCTTCGGCGCGCACGGCGCCGGGCACGCGGCCCTGCTCGCGGCGACCGGGATCGTGACCGCGCTCCCGCTGGTCTGCTTCGGCGCGGCGGCGATAAGGGTGCCTCTGTCGACGCTGGGCCTGCTCCAGTACCTGGCCCCCGTCTTCCAGTTCCTCCTCGGCATCTTCTACTTCCACGAGGCCATGCCGCCGGAGCGCTGGGCCGGGTTCGCGCTGGTGTGGCTGGCCCTGGTCCTGCTGACGTGGGACGCGCTGCGGGCGGCCCGGCGGGGAGCGCGGGTGCTCAGGGCGGCGCCCGATCCGGTCCTCGTTCCGCAGACGGTGGAGGCCGCGCAGGACGTACGCCACTGACAGCGGGCGTGCGGCGGGGCGCTGTCGGCGGGGCGCGTCGTACCGCCTCCGATACCGCGCACACTGGTCATGTCCATGTTCATCCGGTATGCGAACTCCCTGTCCTGATAGCGCTCTTGACGAACCGTTAGCCAGAGCTTCACCATCCAGGCACCTGTCCACTGTGGAATCCCTGTGATTCCCGAAGGAATTCGGAGCCCCCCACATGAAGCTCTCGGTTCCCGGACGCGCCGCAGCCACCGCTGTGGCCGTCACCGTGCTCGCCTCCACCGCGCTCCTCACCACGGGCACGGCGGCCGGCGCGGCCTCCGCTCCCGACACCACGACCTCCACGTCGTCCGCGTCGTCCGTCGGGCTCGCCGCAGCACCCGGCCTGCCCGTGGCCAACGTCAAGGCGCATCTGACCCAGTTGCAGTCCATAGCCACCGCCAACGGCGGCAACCGGGCACACGGCAGAACCGGCTACCGCGCCTCGCTCGACTATGTGAAGGCCAAGCTGGACGCCGCCGGGTTCACCACGACCATCCAGCAGTTCACCGCGTCCAGCCGTACCGGCTACAACCTGATCGCCGACTGGCCCGGTGGCGACACCAACCAGGTGATCATGGCGGGCTCGCACCTCGACAGCGTGACCGCCGGCGCCGGCATCAACGACAACGGCAGTGGCTCGGCGGCCGTCCTGGAGATCGCGCTCGCCGTCTCCCGCGCCCAGTACCAGCCCACCAAGCATCTGAGATTCGGCTGGTGGGGAGCGGAGGAACTGGGCATGGTCGGGTCGAAGTACTACGTCAACAACCTCTCCTCCGCGAACCGTTCACGCGTCAAGGGCTATCTGAACTTCGACATGATCGGCTCGCCGAACCCCGGCTACTTCGTCTACGACGACGACCCGACCATCGAGCAGACCTTCAAGGACTACTACGCGGGCATCGGCGTGGCCACCGAGATCGAGACCGAGGGCGACGGCCGCTCCGACCACGCGCCCTTCAAGAACGTGGGCATACCCGTCGGCGGTCTGTTCAGCGGCGCCGACTACATCAAGACGGCGGCACAGGCGGCCAAGTGGGGCGGCACGTCGGGCCTGGCGTTCGACCGCTGCTACCACTCGTCCTGCGACACCACGGCCAACATCAACGACACCGCCCTCGACCGCAACAGCGACGCGGCAGCGTACGCCGTGTGGGAGCTGTCGGAGTAACCGCGGGCACGCCACCCACAGGCTCCACGGGCACAACGGGTTCAACACGTTCAAGAGGTCCCACGGATCAACGGGTTCAACAGGGGACGGTCAACCGGTCCGCACGTCGGCCGAGTTGGCCGTCCCCGCCGTCCGCCACGGCCAGGGACAGGGACAGGGACGGACACCAGGTCAGGAGCGCGAGCTGGAGAATGCGGTATGACGGATCTCCTGATTTCGGAAATCGCCGCCGCTGTTCGGGCTCGGGAAGTGACGGCCGTCGACGTCGTCACGGCCGCGCTCGCGCGGATCGCCGCCGTGGAGCCGGAGTTGTGCGCGTTCGCGGAGGTGTGGGGCGAGGCGGCGGTACGGCGGGCGCGCGAGGTCGACGTACGGGTCACCGCGGGTGAGTGGTTGCCGCTCGCGGGCGTTCCGGTCGCGGTGAAGGGGCGGTACGGGGAGCGGGCGGCGGACGTGGTACGGCTGACCGGCGCCGGGTGTGTGCCGCTGGGCGCGACGTCCGTACCCGCGCCGGGGGCCGGAACCCCCTGGCAGACATGGGGCCTCGGGGCCGGTGGGCGGACGGTCAACCCGTGGCGGGCGGACCGGGTGCCCGGCGGCTCGTCGGCCGGGGCCGCGGCGGCGGTGGCGGCGGGCCTGGTGCCGCTCGCGACCGGCGCGGACGGGGCCGGGTCCGTCCGTATCCCGGCCGCCTGGTGCGGGGTGTTCGGCCTCAAGTCGACGAACGGGCGCCTGCCGCATCCCGACCGGACGGGACTGAGCGCGGCCGGAGCGGTCGCCCGGCGGGCGGCGGACCTGCGGGCGTACTGGCGGTGCGTGGCCGGAGCCGACGGACACGCGGCGGACGCGCTGGACGCGGTGGGCGGTAGGACCGGCGGTGGCGGACAGGAGTACGCGCGACGCCCTCTCACGGCCGTCTGGTCCGACTCCCTCGGCTTCGCCCGTGCCGATCCCGGACCCGCCCTCGTCGCACACGGCGCCGCGCTGCGACTCGACGCGGCCGGGGTCGTACGGCTGCTGCCGCCGGACGATGTCCCCGTGCACCTCGACGACCCGGGACCGGCCTGGCTGGCACTACGGACGCCGGATACGAATGGGGATGGAGATAGGGATGGGGATGGGGACAGGGGCGGCGGCACAGCGGCGGCGTACCGGCTGCGTTCGGTCAACGACCGGCGGCTGGCGGAACTGTTCAGCCGGGCCGACCTGCTCCTGACCCCCACCACCCCGAACCCGCCGCACGGCCACGAGGGGCCGGGTGACCGGTACTCGACCGCGCTCACCTGGGCTTTCAACCTCAGCGGGCATCCGGCGGCGAGCATCCCCGCGGGCTTCGGCCCGGACGGCTGCCCGGTCGGACTCCAGGTGGTGGCCCGGCACGGTGAGGAGGAGGTACTGCTCCGGGTCATGGCGGAGGCGGAGGAGCGGGCGGGCCTGCGGGCACCTCTGGCCCGGTAGCGGGACTGGCACAACATTAATGCACATGCATACACTGCACACGCATGCAATAGTCGTGCGCGCGCATTCACCGCGCGCCACCCTCCGCACTCCGACGCACAGGGGGCCAACCATGAACCGCAGTTTCCTCTTCCTGCTGGGCAGCAGCCGCAGTGACGGCAACACCGAGACGCTCGCCCGCAGGGCCGCCGAGCAACTGCCCGCCGACGTCGAGCAGCGCTGGCTGAGTCTCGCCGAGCACCCGCTGCCCGACTTCGAGGACCTGCGCCACGACGCCGACCACGTCCGGCCCACCGGGGACAACGCGGCTCTCCTGCTCGACGCCACCCTCGCGGCCACGGACATCGTGATCGTCTCGCCGCTGTACTGGTACTCGGTCTCCGCCTCCGTGAAGCGCTACCTCGACCACTGGTCGGGCTGGCTGCGCACGCCCGGCCTGGACTTCAAGGACACCCTCGCCGGGCGCACCCTGTGGGGCGTCACCGTCCTCGCGGCCACGGAGCAGACGGTCGCGGACCCGCTGGTCGGCATGCTCGGCAACTCGGCCGCGTACATGGAGATGCGGTTCGGCGGAGTGCTGCTCGGCAACGGGAGCAAGCCCGGCGACGTACTGAACGACACCGACGCGCTCACCCGCGCGAAGACGTTCTTCGACCTGGACCCGGCGTTCAGGCCGTGATGTCCTTCGTCGTGAAGCGTGCCCAGGCCGCCGAGCCGAACACCGCCGCGTACAGGGCCTGGATGCCGAGGTTCTTCACCAGGTCGTCCCAGTAGACCGGTTCGCGCATCAGGTCGGCGAAGGACAGCCAGTAGTGGGAGAAGAAGTACGGCTGGATCCCGCTCAGTTGGGGTATCTGGTCGAGGATCTGGACGGTGATGAGCAGCCCGACGGTCGTCGCCATCGCCGCGATGCCACTGCTCGTCAGGGTGGAGATGAACAGGCCGAGCGCCGCCACGCCCATCAGTGACGCGGCGACGACCAGCGCGATCAGCAGCGCCCGCCCGAGGCCCTCCGTGAAGCTGATGCTCGTACCGGAGATCGTCATCAGGTCGCCGAGCGGGAAGAGCAACGCGCCGACCGTGAACGCCGATATCGCCACCACCAGCGTCGCCACCAGGCAGAACGTCAGCGTGGTCGCGTACTTGGTGAGGAGCAGGCGGGTGCGGCCGGCCGGGGCGACCAGCAGATAGCGGAGCGTGCCCGCGCTCGACTCGCCGGCTATCGCGTCGCCCGCGATGACACCGATCGCCATCGGAAGGAAGAAGGGGAGGGTCGCGGCCAGTGCCGTGAACACCAGGAACAGACCGTTGTTGCTGATCTGCGAGATGAACGCGGGGCCGCCTCCGGCGGGGCCGGCCGAGGAACCGTCGTCCGTCTCGATCTTGACCGCTGTGCCGACGAGGATCGGTACCGCCGCCAGTACCCCGAGCAGTGCGAGGGTGCGCCAGCGACGGAACGTGGTGAGAAGTTCGTTGCGGAAGAGGGTGAAGAGAGCGCCGTGGAAGGTCGTTCGGCGGCCAACGGTTGGTTGTGGCTTGTCGCGCGGTTCCCCGCGCCCCTCGGGAGCGCTCGTCTCAGCCCGCGACATCGAAGCCCTCCCCCGTCAGCGCCACGAACGCGTCCTCCAGAGACGCCCGTTCGACACCGAAGCCCCGGACGCGGACCCCCGCACCGACCAACGCGGCATTCAGATCGGCGAGTTCGCGGTCTCCTTCCGGTACCTCGCCGGTCACCCGGTCCCGGTCCTCGGTCACGACCACGTCGCCGACGCCCTGTTCCTTGAGCACGCGGGCCGCGTCCGCCGCGTCGGGCGTCGTCACGACCAGCCGGCCGCGGGCCCCGGCGGCCAGCTCGGCCACCGGGCCCTGGGTGATCAGCCGCCCCTGCGCCATCACGGCCGCGTGCGTACAGACCTGCTCGATCTCGTCGAGGAGGTGGGAGGAGAGGAAGACGGTGGTGCCGTCCAACGCCAACTCCCTTACCAGGGAACGGATTTCACGCATCCCCTGCGGATCGAGTCCGTTGGTCGGCTCGTCGAGGACGAGCAGCCGGCGCGGTTGGAGGAGCGCCGCCGCGAGACCGAGCCGCTGTTTCATGCCCAGCGAGTACGCCTTCGCCTTCTTGCCGGCGGCGGCCGTCAGGCCCACCCGGTCCAGCGCCGCCGCGACGCGCGTACGCCGGGTGCGCGGATCGGCGGTCGGGTCGGCGGCGTCGAACCGTGCGAGGTTGTCACGGCCCGAGAGGAAGCCGTACAGCGCGGGCCCCTCGATGAGCGCGCCGACGTGCGGCAGGACGGCGCGGGTGGCGCGGGGCATCGGTCGCCCCAGCACCCGCGCCGTGCCCGACGTCGGCTCGATCAGGCCCATCAGCATGCGGATGGTCGTCGTCTTGCCGGAGCCGTTGGGCCCGAGGAAACCGAAGACGCTGCCGGCCGGGACGGTGAGGTCGAGAGCGTCGACGGCGAGTTGTCCGCCGCGGTAGCGCTTGGTGAGGGCGTGGGTGACGATGACCGCGTCGTCGTCACCCACGCCCCGGTTCACCTTCGGCGGCTCCGTGGCGGACGGTTCCTCCATGGGCTCCCTCAATCGTCATGCGTGTACGACGGTTCCCCTACGGGAGTTACTGGGCCGCGTTGGCCGCCTTGACCAGGGCGTCCTTCGTGACGGCGCCGACGTAGAGCTTGCCGTCGTCCGTCATCAGGGCGTTGATCAGGCGGGTCTTGAAGACCGTGCCGGAGCCGAAGTCGCCGGAGACCTTGTCGCCGAAGGAGTCCAGGAACCCGCCGAACGCACCGGCGTCGGGCGAGCTGCCGGCCGACGGCAGACCGCCGCCCTCGGTCCCCGAGTCGAACGTGGCGATGGCGTTCCAGCCCTCACCGATGACCTTGACGCCGTCGTCCTCGAGCCCGTCCGGCGTGCCCTGGTGGCCTTCGAGACCCTTGAGGTCCCCCTCCAGCTTGTTGCCGAACTGCTCGTCGAACTTCTTGTCGAATTCCGGCCCGCCCTTGTCAACGTCGCGCGGGACCTCCGTCCCGTCCTCCTCGGTGACCTTCGTCCCCTTGGGCGGGGTGAAGTCGAAGGTCGAGGCGGCGGGCTTGCCGAAGTCGACGTCCACGAAGCCGACGTCCACGACGGCGGCACCGCCGCTCGCCGGGGTGAGGGTGAACTTCAGGGGTGTCCCGGTCTTCGAGTCGACCGCGACACTGATCGCCCCGACCGTGGACCCGGACGCCTTCGGCTTGATGACCAGCTTGTAAGCGTCCCGGCCGGCGACCTGGGCGGTGCCGTCGACGGTCACGGAGGTCGTGTCGTCGACCGCCTTCAGGGCCTCCTCGGCGAGCTGACCGGGTGTGGCGTCCGTCTCGTCGCCAGGCAGGATCCGGTCCTTGCCCTCGCCCTTGTCCTTACCGCTCTCGGAAGCGGGGGCCGTCGCGTGGTACGCCTCGTTCGACGCGCTGTCGTACGCCCACACCTCGTCGCCGTTGTGGATGACGCTGTACTCGGCGGCCTTCTCCAGCAGCGACACCTTCTGCTTGTCGGGGCCGTCGACGGCGACCCGCACGGTGTGCGTGCCGGTGGCCAGCTCAAGGAGCTTGGCGCTCGGATCGGCGGCCGATCCCGAGTCGCCGGAACCCCCTCCGAGTCCGCCGGACAGGAGTCCGCTCTCCAGACCGCCGAGGTCCGGCAGCCCCAGATCCGTACTGATCTTCACCGTGCCGGACAGCTGCTGTACGTCCGACGCGGCGATCTTCTCGATGAGTTCCTGCGCACTGATCTTCGGCAGATCGGGGTCTCCGGAACCGGCGAACGCCGGTACCAGCCCGATCGTCGCGACCGTCAGACCGATCACCACGGCCGGGGCGGCGTACCGCGCGGCCTTGCGGCGCCGGGACGGCACGTCCTCGGCCTCGATCTCGGCCTCGATCCGGTTCCCGGCCTTGGCCTCTTCGTACGGTGCCATGTGTGCCTTACCTCCGTCGTCGGCGGCGGCTGTCCGTCCCACACTTGTCCACCCCGAGCCGCCATTCTCACCCGAACCGGTGAGGAGTGGTGGTTTCCATCTCACCAAATCGGCGAGGACGAATCGTCAGACCGTGGGCTCAACTCCGTGTACTGCTACGGGATGACATGAGGAGCCCCAACCTCCCCTGACCCGTAGGGGTCACACCCCGACATTTCAGCCCGTCTGGGGGTCCCCCTCTGGGGGAGTTTCAGGACGAGGCCCCTTCAGGGCCGAAGCGGGGGTCTGGGGGCGCAGCCCCCAGGAACGGGAAGGGACGGGCACGGGCGGCGGCGAACCCTCACCCCGCCCGATGCACCACCGCATCGCACATCTCCCGCAGCGCGGCCTTCGCATCGCACTCCGCCAACGGCACCAGCGCGGCCCGAGCCTCCTCCGCGTACCGCACCGTGTCCCGCCGCGCCTGCTCCAACGCCGGATGCACCCGCAGCCGGGCCAGCGCCTCCGCGTGCCGGGCGTCGTCGCTCAGGTCGGAGTCCAGCAGCTCGCACAACGCGACGTCCTCGGCCAGCCCCAGCCGGGCCACCCGCTCCCGCAGCCGGAGCACGGGCATCGTGGGAATGCCCTCCCGCAGATCCGTCCCCGGCGTCTTTCCCGACTCGTGGGAGTCGGACGCGATGTCCAGTACATCGTCGGCGAGCTGGAAGGCGACCCCGAGCCGCTCCCCGTACTGGGTGAGCACGTCCACGACGCTGTCGTCCGCCCCGGACATCATCGCCCCGAACCGGCAGGCCACGGCCACCAGGGACCCGGTCTTCCCGCCCAGCACGTCCAGATAGTGCTCGACGGGATCCCGCCCGTCCGACGGCCCCGCCGTCTCCAGGATCTGCCCGGTCACCAGCCGCTCGAACGCCTCCGCCTGCACCCGGACCGCCTCGGGCCCGAGGTCGGCGAGGATGTGCGAGGCGCGCGCGAACAGGAAGTCCCCGGTGAGGACCGCGACGGAGTTGCCCCAGCGCGTGTTGGCACTGGGCACCCCGCGCCGCACCTCGGCCTCGTCCATGACGTCGTCGTGATACAGCGTCGCGAGGTGGGTCAGCTCCACCACCACCGCGGACGGCACGATCCCCGGCGCATGCCGGTCCCCGAACTGTGCAGCGAGCATTACGAGCAGTGGCCGGAACCGCTTCCCGCCGGCCCGTACGAGATGCTGCGCGGCCTCCGTAATGAAGGGGACCTCGCTCTTGGTGGCTTCGAGCAACCCTTCCTCGACAGCCGCCAATCCGGCCTGGACATCGGCTTCGAGAGCCTGGTCCCGCACGCTCAGCCCGAACGGCCCGACGACGGTCACGAGGGATCTCCTGTCTGCTGGTGTCTACTGGCGGTCACACGGTGTGTCGATAGATCGTTGCCATCACTCAAGTCAGCGTATCCGGTCACGTTTCGATCACCGCGAGCGCCCGCCCGTCCAGCCCAGGCGGTATCGGATCACGACCGGAATGTTTTTGATCAGTCCAAAGCATGGACATTTATAAACATCCCGCATCCGGCACCTGAGCCCACACGCACATACGCCACCTCACCCCCACGCCTTTCCCACCCATCGCCACCCCTCGCCGCGACCGTCACCGGGACAACGTCGCGCATCGCACAGCAGGTTCCACTCCCACAACGGACATGCGCGTCCATTGATCAGCAAAAACCTCAAAATGCCCGCTCACGCCACCCGGATCACGACTACCCCCACTCCGTGATTCGAGTCACGCCCACAAGCAACCCCCACGACCCCCACTCCGCAAACTCCCCCTTCACAAAAGGCAAGTTGCCCTCCACGCGCCCTTTACTTTTTGACCGTTTTATCCCCAATGGGCGTCCCAAATAGGCAAGTCCTGCATTTCCGCCCCTTGTTCCATCCGTGTGCTCTCGCATACGTTTCGCGCCACACCGGGCGGCCCGCCGAATCCTGCCACCGCCCGCAGAGCAGACAACCCACCCACACATGACTCACGCAGGCAGGAGCGGGGGACCCAGGCAAGCCGCCGGTCCGGGCATTCACGCCGGAGCGGCTAGGGGTGAAGCCGTGCGCCGACAACGCGCCCGGCCGGGCATCTCCCGCCCGAACCCGACAGCTCACCTCGCAGGCGCCGGAGAGGACACACCATGCCCGTACGAGGTCGGCACCACCACGCGAGAACCTCCCGCCGCCCGCTCGCGCTCACGCGCACACTCGCCATCACCGGGACGGCCGCCGCAGCCCTGGCCATCCCCTTCCTGACCGCGACAACGGCATCAGCGGCACCGTCCGTCACGTCATCGACCACGACGTACTACGCGAACAACCTGGACGGCTGGATCCGCGAATCGCTCGACATCATGGCGCAGAACGGAATCCCCGGAACGTACGACGGCATCTACCGCAACGTCATCCGCGAGTCGTCGGGCAACCCGTACGCCATCAACAACTGGGACTCGAACGCCGCAGCCGGCACCCCCTCCAAGGGCCTCCTCCAGGTCATCGACCCGACCTTCGCCGCCTACCACGTCGCAGGCACCTCGTACGACCCCTACGACCCGATCGCGAACATCACCGCGGCCTGCAACTACGCGGCGGCGCGCTACGGATCGATAGACAACGTGTACGGGGCCTACTAGGCAGCCCCGGGCGGCAGGCAGCCCGGGGCAGCCGGCCCAGGTCTACCGGGCCGGCCGGCCCTGGTCCGCTACCGGCCCGCTCCGGCCCCGAACAGCCGCTCCAGCACCACCGCGATCCCGTCGTCCTCGTTCGAGAGGGTGACCTCGTCCGCCACGGCCTTGAGCTCGGGATGGGCGTTGGCCATGGCGACACCGTGGGCCGCCCAGTCGAACATCGGGATGTCGTTGGGCATGTCACCGAAGGCGATCGTGGCGGACGCGGTCAGCCCGAGATACTCGGCGGCCAGCGCGAGCCCCGTCGCCTTGGTGATGCCGCATGGCTGGAGTTCGACAGTGCCCGGCCCCGACATGGTGACCGTCGCGAGGGAACCGACCGCTCCGCGCGCCGCCGACGCCAACTCGTCGTCGGACAGGGACGGGTGACGCAGCAGCACCTTGCTGATGGGCGCGGTCCACAGATCGTCCCGGTGGGGCACCTGTACGGCCGGCAGCGTCGGGTGCGGCATCAGGTACCCGGGTTCGATGAGCGTGAGCCCGTCGACACCGTCCTGGTCGACGGCGGCGTACACCTGACCGACCTCGGCCTCGATCTTGCCGAGCGCGGTCTCCGCCAGCTCCCGGTCCAGGGTCACCGACCACAGCAGACGGTCCGCGCCGGCGTCGTACACCTGCGCCCCCTGCCCGCACACCGCGAGCCCCCCGGCGCCCAGGTCGTCGAGCAGTGGCCGGACTC
The DNA here is from genome assembly GCF_036227485.1 of Streptomyces sp. NBC_01451. Taxonomy (NCBI): domain Bacteria; kingdom Bacillati; phylum Actinomycetota; class Actinomycetes; order Kitasatosporales; family Streptomycetaceae; genus Streptomyces; species Streptomyces sp. NBC_01451. The sequence goes on along the minus strand of NZ_CP109479.1, from coordinate 5,876,311 downwards.
TCGGAGCCGGCCGTCCGGTCACGACCAGATGCCGGACGCCCGCGGCCGTGACACGCGCAAGCGCGGCCCGGGACCGGTCGGAGAGCGTGTCGTCGGCACGCAGGAGCGTTCCGTCCAGGTCCGTGGCGATAAGTGCGTATGCGGTGGGTGCGGCCATGATCCAGAGAATACGGATCGTTCGGCCCATCGGTCTCCGTTCGAACCGGACGACGTTCGTTCTCCCGGCGGCAACAGCCCCGGCACCCGCACCGGTTCCCGCCGAAGGGACCGCTCGGGACGAACCGGAACTCGTGCCCTGCCTCCGCCCTGCCCGCGCCCCTCGCGCACGCCACCCGCGCCCTACCCGTGCGCCGCCGCCAGATGTCCCGCCAGCCGCGGTGACGCGAACTCCGTACCGCACACGAACCGCATCACCGGCCCGTACGAAGCAGCCGCAGGCAACCCCGTGAAGTACAACCCGGGTACGGAGGAGGCGTATCCGGCACCGAGCCTCGGCGTCCCCCGGCTCACCGCCAGCTCCGTACGCAGTTCATGCCCGAGGAAGTCCATCGCGGCGATGTCGACGCGGTAGCCGGTCGCGGCTATGACATGGTCGGCCGACAACTCCCCTACCCGGCCGCCGAGTTCCCGTACGGTCAGCACCGGCCGCCCGTGGGCGGAGCCCACCCCGCTCCCCGAACAGTGCGCCTCCGGCGCGCCGTTGGCGCCCTTCGCACTCCGCGCCTCGGCCGCCCTCGGAGCCGCCATGCCCCCCGCAGCCCCAGCGACCTCCGCCCGGACGATCCGCGCGACCTCACTCACCTCCACCTTCCCCTCGAACCGGTCGCGCAGCCACCACGCCCCGAGCGGTCCGAGAACCCGGCGGACCAGGTAGTGGCGGGCCTGGGCCGGGAGGTAGCGGTAGGGCTGCGGGTAGTAGGAGAGGGCCCAGAGCGACCACGCGTTGCCGAACGGCGACGCGGGCCGCAGCCTGGGCTGCTGCCAGGGGGGTGCGCCGAAGGCGACGCGACCGCTCCCCCGCGACACCACCCGTACCTTCGCCCCTGCCTCCGCCGCCAGTGCCGCCGTCTCCAGCGCGGACTGGCCCGCGCCGACGACGATCAGTTCTCCGCCCGCGAACCGGCTCAGGTCGTGGTGCTGCGAACTGTGGGACACCGGTCCCGTGGGCGAGGGCCCGTCCGGCGCGGCGCCGGCCAGCTCCGGGGGCAGATGTGCGAGCCCCGACAGCCCCGTCGCCACCACGACCGCCCGCGCGGTGAACAACTCACCCGAGTCCAGCTTGAGTTCGAAGCCATCACCGCTGCCGTGCCTGCTCGTGCCATGGCTGCCGGTGCTCCTGTGCCGCCGGTCCACGGACACCACCCGCACCTGCTCCAGCTCGGGCACCAGCCGCTGCTGGAACCACTCGCCGTACGCGATGAAGGTCTCCACCGGGATGATGTCCTCGTCCGCGACCAGCCGGGGCACCCCCACCGCATCGCAGTAGTCCGCGAGGGTGTGACCACTCTGCGGGGCATCGATGCTGGACGCCGCCGGCGTCGACTTCAGGAGCATCCCGGCGGGCATGTGGTCCCGCCAGCTCACCATGGGCTCGCCGAACACCCTCACCGGAATGCCCCGCGCCCGCAGATGCGCGGCGGTGGACAGACCGAACGGTCCCGCGCCGATAACCGCTACCGGATGATTCACGAAGTCCCTCCCCAGGACGCTGCTTCGCCACTTCGTGCTGCTCTGGTTGTTTCCCTGTCGTCAGCCGCCGCCACGACGGCTGGTCCGCCACAGCTGGTACAGATGCTTCGCGCCCGGCCGCACGAACCGGGCGAGCATCGTGAGGAACGGCAGCGGGTCGTCACCCGCGAGCCAGGCCAGTTCCGTCCCGCTCGCCCGGGTCGGCGCGTGCGGCGTCGTGTAGCCGCTGCGCCGATAGGCGAGGAGGGCGGGCAGGTCGATGTTCTCCACGATGTACCGGTGCCCGGCGCGCTGTTCCCCCTCCGGAACGGTGCGTCCGGTCAGATCGAGATGCATGGCCCGCACGACGTCCACCCCCGACTCGCTCTCGAAGAGCCGGAACTGGGCGCCCATCCGCGGGTTGAAGTCGAGGAGCTTGTACTGTCCGTCGCGCCGGTCGAAGCGCAGGTCGAGGTCGATGATTCCGGTGAAGCCGATCTGTTTGATGAAACGTGCGGCGATGTCCGCGAGTTCCGGATTGTCGACGACATATGCATTTGCTGTCATTCCCGCGTGCGGCGGCCAGGAACGGACCTTCACGCCCGTGAACAACGCGCGCGGGTTCGAGTCCGCGTCGAAGTAGGCGTGCACGATCCAGTCCTCGGCCTCCTCCCGGGGCAGGTACTCCTGGAGGATCACGCCGGGACACTCACCCCAGTCGCGCGCCAGGGAAAGCAGCGCCTCCCGACTCCCGATCCGGGTGGTGCCGTTGACCGCGGGCCGGGCACGCCGCACGAACGCCTCCCGGTTCTTGGCCACCACCGGGAACCGTGCGGTCCGCGCGAACCGCTCGATGTCGTCGTACGACTGCGGAAAGGCGGCGACCGGAGTCGGTATGCCGTGCTCCACGCACAACTCGTGCAGCCCCTGCTTGCTGGCGAGCCGGCGCGGCAGTCCCGCCTCCACGCGCGGGAAGAGAAACGCGTCGCCGAGTTCCTTCTGCCGCTCGGCGATCAGTACGGCCGCCTCCTCGTCCGTGGGAACGAGGACAGCGGGACGCCCGATCCGCTTCCCGATCCGCAGCAGCCCTTCGACGAGCCGTTCCGGTTCCTCGGTCCCGGTGGTCGGCCAGACGAACGCGCGCCGCAGATAGCGCGACGAGGCCGCGGGCGTGTAAGGGTCCTCGGTGATCGCGTACATCGGAACGCCCAGCCGCCCCAGGCTGCGGATGGCCCCGACACCTCCGTGGTGCAGCGGATAGTCGCCGAACTTCACGATCAGCGCCGGCACGGCATGGTCGGCCGAAAACGGCACACTGCTGTTCCTGGCCACGGGTCCCCCCACGTGTCCCCCCTACGGACCGGCCCCACCCCGTCCATGTCCCCCAAAGGACGCTAAGCCGGAATCGCCCACTCCGGACAAGGCTTATCCGGACATTACGAACTCTTTAGACACTGGGAACACTGCCCTGAGCCCACAACTCACCCGTAACCTGTGGCGCGACCACATGGCCACACGAGAGCGAGGCAGCACCCCATGCCCCCCTTCGATGTCCCCGAGGGCGACCCCTTCGGTCCGCACAACCTCCCCTACGGTGTGTTCTCGCCGGCCGGCTCCACGGACCGCCGGGTCGGCGTCCGTCTCGGCGACCACGTCCTGGACGCGGGCGCGGCAGCCGCCGCACTCGGCTCGCCCTACGTCTCCGTACTGGCCCGCCCGACCCTCAACCCCCTTCTCGCCGCGGGCCGCACGACCTGGTCCGACATCCGACGCGCCCTCACCGCCTGGGTCACCGTCCCGTCCCACCAGGACACCGTCGCCCCGCTCCTGCACCCCCTCTCCTCGGTGACGCTGCACCTTCCCTTCGAGGTCGCGGACTACGTCGACTTCTACGCCTCCGAGAACCACGCCCGGAACGTCGGCCAGATCTTCCGCCCCGACGCCGCGGACTCCCTGACCCCCAACTGGAAGCACCTGCCGATCGGCTACCACGGCCGCTCGGGCACGGTCGTGGTCTCCGGCACGGAGGTCGTACGCCCGTCGGGCCAGCGCAAGGCCCCCACCGACCCTGCCCCGATCTTCGGCCCGTCGGTCCGCCTGGACATCGAGGCTGAGGTCGGCTTCGTGGTGGGCACACCGTCGTCCATGGGCAGTCCCGTTCCCCTGTCCGCTTTCCGGGACCACGTCTTCGGCCTCTGCCTCCTGAACGACTGGTCCGCCCGCGACATCCAGGCCTGGGAGTACGTCCCGCTGGGCCCGTTCCTCGGCAAGTCCTTCGCCACGTCCGTCTCGGCGTGGATCACCCCGCTGGACGCCCTGGAGGATGCCCGGATCGCCCCGCCCGCCCGCACCCACCCCCTGCTTCCCTACCTCGACGACGCCGAGGAGGAGCCCGGCGGCTACGAACTGCGTATCTCCGTCGCCGTGAACGGCCACACGATCTCCGGGCCCCCCTTCTCCACCATGTACTGGACGGCCGCGCAGCAACTCGCCCACATGACCGTCAACGGTGCCTCCCTGCGCACCGGCGACCTCTACGGCTCGGGCACGGTCAGCGGCCCCACCGAACGGGAACGCGGCTCGCTCCTCGAACTCACCTGGAACGGCACCGCCCCCCTCGACCTCCCCACCGGCAAGCGCACCTTCCTGGAGGACGGCGACGAGGTCACCCTGACCGCCTGGGCCCCGGGTCCGAACGGCACCCGCGTAGGCCTGGGCGAGGTGACGGGCACAATCGCTCCGTCGAGCTGAGCGAGGCGCCGGGGAGCAGCGGGGAGAGCAGCAACGGGGAGAGCTGCGGGAGCGGGCGGGGCAGTCGATCCGACGTCGGCGGAGAGAGCCGACCGGGAGAGCCGGTCGGGAGAAACGGACGCGCCCCCTCCCTCCCCCGCGCTCCCGCTCGCCTCCGGCCCTCCACTCCCTACATCCAGTCCTCCGGCTCGGGCTCCATCTCCATCTCGGGCCAGTCGTCCGGCCCCGTCCGGTCCGGCCCCGTCCGGTCCGCTCCCGGTCCATCCGGTCCCGGCCCGGATTTCGCACCCGCGCCGTCACCGCTCGTGGCGCCTGGCGCTGTCCCCGTCCCGGGCACCGGCGCCCCGCCCAGCGCCGCGAGGGCCTTCAGCACACCCTCCCCGTAGGTGGCGAGCTTCTTCTCGCCCACCCCGCTGATTCCGCCCAGCTCGGCGACCGATCCGGGCCAGACGCTGACGATCTCCCTGAGCGTGGCGTCGTGGAAGATGACGTACGCCGGAACCCCCTGCTCACGGGCCTGTTCACCCCGCCAGGTCCGCAGTGCCTCGAACGCCGGCTGCAGTTCCGCGGGCAGCTCGGCAGCCGCCGCCGCTGCCTTCGCCTTCCGCTCGCCCCGGCCGCCGCCACCGGCCGACTTCGCGGTCGCCGCCTTCTTCGGTTCCTTCCGCATCGGTACGTCCCGCTCGCGCCGCAGCACCGACCCGCTCTCCTCGGTCAGCACCAGCGTCCCGTACTCCCCCTCGACCGCGAGGAGTCCCTGCGCCAGCATCTGCCGTACGACTCCGCGCCATTCGCCCTCGGCCAGCTCCTCGCCGATGCCGAACACGGAGAGCTGGTCGTGGTCGAACTGGATCACCTTCGCGGTCCGCCGGCCCAGCAGGATGTCCACGATCTGCACCGCGCCGAACTTCTGGCGCCGCTCGCGCTCCAGCCGCCACACCGTCGACAGCACCTTCTGCGCGACGACCGTGCCGTCCCATGTGTCCGGCGGCACCAGGCACGTGTCGCAGTTGCCGCAGCCGCCCGGCTCCGGGTCCTGACCGAAGTAGGCGAGCAGCTGACTGCGTCGGCACTGCACCGTCTCGCACAGTGCCAGCATCGCGTCCAGGTGCGCGGCGGACCGGCGCCGGTGCGCCTCGTCGCCCTCACCGCTCTGGATCATCTTGCGCTGCTGTATGACGTCGTTCAGGCCGTACGCCATCCAGGCCGTGGACGGCAGTCCGTCGCGCCCCGCGCGGCCCGTCTCCTGGTAGTAGCCCTCGACGGACTTGGGCAGGTCGTAGTGGGCGACGAACCGGACGTCGGGTTTGTCGATGCCCATCCCGAAGGCGATCGTCGCCACGATGACGAGACCGTCCTCCCGCAGGAAGCGCGACTGGTGCGCCGCGCGCGTGCCCGCGTCGAGTCCCGCGTGGTACGGCACCGCCCGCACACCGTTGGCGGACAGGAACTCCGCCGTGCGCTCGACGGAGTTGCGCGAGAGGCAGTAGACGATGCCGGCGTCGCCCGCGTGCTCCTCCTTCAGGAAGGACAGCAGTTGCTTCTTGGGGTCGGCCTTGGGCACGATCCGGTACTGGATGTTGGGCCGGTCGAAGCTCGCGACGAAGTGGCGGGCGTCCGGCATGCCCAGTCGCTGGGTGATCTCCTGGTGTGTCGCGCGCGTGGCCGTCGCCGTGAGCGCGATCCGCGGGACGTCCGGCCAGCGCTCACCCAGCAGCGACAGCGCCAGGTAGTCGGGCCGGAAGTCGTGCCCCCACTGTGAGACGCAGTGCGCCTCGTCGATGGCGAAGACGGCGATCTTCCCGCGCGAGAGGAGGTCCAGGGACGACTCCAGACGCAGTCGCTCCGGAGCCAGGTACAGGAGGTCCAGCTCGCCCGCCAGGAACTCGGCCTCCACCACCCGCCGCTCGTCGAAGTCCTGCGTGGAGTTCATGAACCCGGCCCGCACACCGAGCGCCCGCAGCGCGTCCACCTGGTCCTGCATCAGCGCGATGAGCGGCGAGACGACGATCCCCGTACCCGGTCTGACCAGGGAGGGAATCTGGTAGCAGAGCGACTTGCCGCCACCGGTCGGCATGAGCACGACCGCGTCGCCCCCCGCCACCACGTGCTCGATGACGGCTGCCTGCTCGCCGCGGAAGGAGTCGTACCCGAAAACCCGGTGCAGCGTGGCCAGCGCCTCGCTGTCCGCCGCCCCGACCGCTCCCGGACCCTCGCCGGCTTCCGTCATCACACCCGACCCGCCCATCACGCTCATCGCGCTCATCGTCGTGTCCCCCGTACGTCGCGCCTCGACCACTGCGTCCACCATAGGGGCCCGCACCGACAGCCCCGGAGTTATCCACAGGCAGCCCCGCCCCACCTCCGTCCCGTGGCACCGGCCCCCTCCTCCGGACCGGGGTGTTCAGCCCAATGGGCCCTTCACATGGCACCCCCCGAAGCCCCGGGACATGCTGCTCGGGCGGGACGAGGGGAGGCCCGCCCAACGGACCGGCGCCCCGCGCGCCTCTCGGACCGGTGCCCTTCCGGGCGCCTCTCCCGCTCAAGGAGTCCCCGCATGCCCCGCCGCCAGCTCAAGGTCACCGTCGCCCTCGCCACGGCCGCCGTCGCGTCCCTCTCCCTGACCGTCGCCCCCGCGCACTCCGCGCCCGGCGACCCCGTCGACCCCACGGTCTGGACCCAGCTGGCCGGGACACTCGAAGGCACGGCGAAGTACCAGTACGCCCCGTTCGCGGTCACGGCCGGCTACGAGCCCTCCTTCTGCGGAGTCCACCCGCCGGACGGCGGGATGGGCTTCCACTACATCAACAAGAGCCTCTACGGTTCACTCGATCCAGCGAAGCCGGCCGCTCTCCTGTACGAGGACCGGACCAACGAGGACTGGATGGACGAGGCGTCCGACGCGAGCCGGGTCGACAACCTCGACGCGCTGGACGGCGACGCCTCCGCTGTCACCGCCCCGAGTGCCACCACCGGGTCGCGCAGGCTCGTCGCCGCGGAGTGGATCGTGGTCGACAAGGACCAGGACGTGAAGACCGACGACGACCGCCCCAGCCTGTTCGGCATGCCCTTCGACGGTCCGATGCCAGGCCACGTGGAAGGCATGCCGGTCCACTACGACCTGCACGTCTGGCTCTGGAAGAAGAACCCCAAGGGCACGTTCGCCCGCTGGAACCCCACGGTGACGTGCCCGGCGCCGTGAAAACGCGCTGGGCCCCGGTCCCACGAGGGGACCGGGGCCCAGCGCAATCCGCGGAGCTCGCTGCTCAGCGCACGAAGACGCCCGCCTGGTTCGCCAGGTCGAGGAAGTACTGCGGCGCCACACCCAGCACCACGGTGACCGCCACCCCCACCCCGATCGCCGTCATGGTCAGCGGCGACGGCACGGCGACGGTGGGTCCGTCCGGCCGCGGCTCGCTGAAGAACATCAGCACGATCACCCGGATGTAGAAGAACGCGGCGATCGCCGACGAGATCACACCGACCACGACCAGTGATCCCGCGCCGCCCTCGGCCGCCGCCTTGAACACGGCGAACTTCCCGGCGAATCCGGAGGTCAGCGGAATGCCGGCGAAGGCCAGCAGGAACACCGCGAACACGGCGGCCACCAGCGGCGAACGGCGTCCCAGCCCCGCCCACTTGGACAGGTGGGTCGCCTCGCCCCCGGCGTCCCGCACCAGGGTGACCACGGCGAACGCGCCGATCGTCACGAACGAGTACGCGCCCAGGTAGAACAGGACGGACGAGATCCCGTCCGGTGTCATCGCGATGACACCGGCCAGGATGAACCCGGCGTGCGCGATGGACGAGTAGGCCAGCAGTCGCTTGATGTCGGTCTGGGTGATCGCGACGATCGCGCCGCCCAGCATGGTGATGACCGCGACGCCCATCATGACCGGCCGCCAGTCCCAGCGCAGGCCCGGCAGCACGACGTACAGCAGGCGCAGCAGCGCGCCGAAGGCCGCGACCTTCGTCGCCGCGGCCATGAAGCCCGTCACCGGGGTGGGGGCGCCCTGGTACACGTCCGGCGTCCACATGTGGAACGGCACGGCGCCGACCTTGAAGAGCAGTCCCATGACGATCATCGCGGCGCCGATGAGCAGCAGCACGTCGTTGCCCATGGTGTCGGCGAGCGCCGGGTCGACGTTCTTGACGGTGCCGTCGACGACCTGGGCGATCGTCCCGTACGACACCGAGCCCGCGTAGCCGTACAGCAGGGCGATGCCGAACAGGGTGAACGCGGAGGCGAAGGCGCCGAGCAGGAAGTACTTGACCGCTGCCTCCTGCGACACGAGCCGCTTGCGGCGGGCCAGGGCGCACAGCAGGTACAGCGGGAGCGAGAAGACTTCCAGGGCCACGAACAGGGTCAGCAGGTCGTTGGCCGAGGGGAAGATCAGCATGCCGCCGACCGCGAACAGCAGCAGCGGGAACACCTCGGTGGTGGTGAACCCGGCCTTCACCGCGGCCTGTTCGCTGTCGCTGCCCGGCACGGACGCCGCCTGCGCGACGAACGAGTCGACGCGGTTGCCGTGGGCCTCGGGGTCGAGACGCCGTTCGGCGAAGGTGAACAGTCCGACGAGTCCCGCGAGCAGGATCGTGCCCTGGAGGAACAGTGCGGGTCCGTCGACGGCGATCGCGCCCATGGCCGCGATACCGGCCTTGGTGGTGCCGTATCCGCTCGCCGCGAGCCCGACGACCGCGGCGAAGGCCGCGGTGAGGGCGACGACGGACACGAACAGCTGTACGTAGTAACGGGATTTGCGGGGCACGAACGCCTCGACCAGGATCCCGACGATCGCCGCACCGATGACGATGAGGGTGGGCGACAATTGCCCGTATTCGATCTTCGGCGCGTCGATCTTGGAAATCGGATCGGCCGCCGTTGTCCACAGGCTGTGGACGGCTGCTGCGCTCACTTGGCCGCCTCCACCTCGGGCTGGGGGTCCTTCTTCTGGACGTCGGACATGGTGTGCTTGACCGCCGGATCGACGATGTCCGTCAAGGGCTTCGGATAGACACCGAGGAAGATCAGCAGCACGATCAGCGGCGTCACCACCACGAGTTCACGCACCCTGAGGTCCGGCATCTCGGCGACTTCCGCCTTCACCGGGCCAGTCATCGTCCTCTGGTAGAGGACGAGGGTGTAGAGCGCGGCGAGGACGATGCCGAAGGTGGCGATGATGCCGACCACCGGATAGCGGGCGAACGTGCCTACCAGGACCAGGAACTCGCTCACGAAGGGCGCGAGGCCCGGGAGCGACAGGGTCGCGAGCCCACCGATCAGGAACGTGCCGGCGAGCACCGGGGCGACCTTCTGGACGCCTCCGTAGTCGGCGATGAGCCGCGAGCCGCGCCGCGAGATCAGGAAGCCGGCCACCAGCATCAGCGCGGCCGTGGAGATCCCGTGGTTGACCATGTACAGCGTCGCGCCCGACTGGCCCTGGCTGGTCATCGCGAAGATGCCCAGGATGATGAACCCGAAGTGCGAGATCGACGCGTACGCGACCAGCCGCTTGATGTCCCGCTGCCCGACCGCGAGCAGCGCCCCGTAGATGATGCTGATCAGCGCCAGTACGAGGATGACGGGCGTCGCCCACTTCGACGCCTCCGGGAACAGCTGGAGGCAGAAGCGGAGCATCGCGAAGGTGCCCACCTTGTCGACGACCGCCGTGATCAGCACGGCGACCGGCGTGGTGGCCTCCCCCATGGCGTTGGGCAGCCAGGTGTGCAGCGGCCACAGCGGCGCCTTCACCGCGAAGGCGAAGAAGAAGCCCAGGAACAGCCAGCGTTCGGTGTTCGTCGCCATGTCCAGCGAACCGTTGGCCCGCGCGGCGGCGATCTCCGTGAGCGAGAAGTTCCCGGCCACCACATAGAGGCCGATCACGGCCGCCAGCATGATCAGGCCGCCGACGAGGTTGTAGAGGAGGAACTTCACCGCCGCGTACGAGCGTTGGGTGGACGCCGTTTCCTCACCGTGCTCGTGGGCACGGTCGCCGAAGCCGCCGATGAGGAAGTACATCGGGATGAGCATGGCTTCGAAGAAGATGTAGAAGAGGAAGACGTCGGTGGCCTCGAAGGAGATGATCACCATCGCCTCGACGGCCAGGATCAGCGCGAAGAAGCCCTGGGTGGGCCGCCACCGCGTGTTTCCTGTCTCCAGGGGGTCGGCGTCGTGCCAGCCGGCCAGGATCACGAACGGGATCAGCAGCGCGGTCAGCGCGATGAGCGCCACGGCGATGCCGTCCACACCCAGTTCGTACCGCACCCCGAAGTCCTTGATCCAGGCACGGGATTCGGTGAGCTGGTAGCGGTCTCCGCCCGGGTCGAAGCGCACCAGGACGACCGCCGCGAGTACCAGCGTGGCGAGCGAGACGATCAGCGCCAGCCACTTGGCGGCGGTGCGCCGCGCGGCCGGTACGGCCGCCGTGGCGATCGCCCCGAGGGCCGGGAGCGCCGCCGTCGCTGTCAGGAGGGGAAAGGACATCGGTATCAGACCGCCCTCATCAGCAGGGTCGCGGCGATGAGGATCGCCGCACCGCCGAACATCGAGACCGCGTACGAGCGCGCGTACCCGTTCTGCAGCTTGCGGAGCCGTCCGGAGAGGCCGCCCATGGAGGCCGCCGTACCGTTGACGACCCCGTCGACCAGGGTGTGGTCGACGTACACGAGGGAGCGGGTGAGGTGCTCTCCGCCGCGTACGAGGACGACGTGGTTGAAGTCGTCCTGGAGGAGGTCGCGCCGGGCGGCCCGGGTGAGCAGCGAGCCGCGCGGGGCGACCACCGGGATGGCGCGGCGCCCGTACTGGGCGTACGCGGTGCCGACGCCGATGACGAGCACGACCATGGTGGACAGCGTGACCGTGAGGGCGCTGACCGGCGGGTGTCCGTGCGCGTGCTCGGTGACGGGCTCCAGCCAGTGCAGGAAGCGGTCGCCGATGCCGAAGATCCCGCCCGCGAAGACCGACCCGAAGGCGAGCACGATCATGGGGATCGTCATGGACTTCGGGGACTCGTGCGGGTGCGGCTCGTTGCCGTTCTCGTCGGGCTGCCAGCGCTTCTCGCCGAAGAACGTCATCAGCATCACGCGCGTCATGTAGTACGCGGTGATGGCCGCGCCGAGCAGGGCCACGCCGCCGAGGATCCAGCCCTCGGTGCCGCCCTTGGCGAACGCCGCCTCGATGATCTTGTCCTTGGAGAAGAAGCCGGACAGGCCCGGGAAGCCGATGATGGCGAGGTATCCGAGGCCGAAGGTCACGAAGGTGACGGGCATGTGCTTGCGGAGGCCGCCGTACTTGCGCATGTCGACCTCGTCGTTCATGCCGTGCATGACCGAGCCGGCGCCGAGGAACAGTCCGGCCTTGAAGAAGCCGTGGGTCACCAGGTGCATGATCGCGAAGACGTAGCCGATGGGGCCGAGGCCGGCCGCGAGGATCATGTAGCCGATCTGCGACATGGTCGAGCCGGCCAGCGCCTTCTTGATGTCGTCCTTCGCGCAACCGACGATCGCACCGAAGAGGAGCGTGACGGCACCGACCACGGTGACCACCAACTGGGCGTCGGGCGCCGCGTTGAAGATCTCCCCGGAGCGGACGATCAGGTACACGCCGGCGGTCACCATCGTCGCCGCGTGGATGAGGGCCGAGACCGGGGTCGGGCCCTCCATCGCGTCCCCGAGCCAGGACTGCAGCGGCACCTGGGCGGACTTGCCGCAGGCCGCGAGCAGCAGCATCAGGGCGATGGCGGTGAGCTTGCCCTCACCGGTCTCACCGGTGGCTTCGAGGACGGGCCCGAAGGTGAAGGTCCCGAAGGTGGTGAACATCAGCATGATGGCGATCGACAGGCCCATGTCGCCGACGCGGTTGACCAGGAAGGCCTTCTTCGCGGCGGTCGCGGCACTGGGCTTGTGCTGCCAGAAGCCGATCAGGAGGTACGAGGCGAGACCGACGCCCTCCCAGCCGACGTACAGCAGCAGGTAGTTGTCGGCGAGGACGAGGAGCAGCATCGCCGCCAGGAACAGGTTCAGATAGCCGAAGAAACGGCGGCGGCGCTCGTCGTGCTCCATGTACCCGATCGAGTACACGTGGATCAGCGAGCCGACGCCGGTGATCAGCAGGACGAACGTCATCGACAGCTGGTCGAGCTGGAAGGCGACGTCGGCCTGGAAGCCCTCGACGGGGATCCAGCTGAACAGGTGCTGCATCAGGGCGCGGTGCTCGGCGTCCTTGCCCAGCATGTCGGCGAAGAGGATGACGCCGATCACGAAGGAGGAGGCAGCGAGGGCCGTGCCGATCCAGTGGCCGACGGCGTCCAGCCGCCGGCCACCGCACAGCAGTACGGCCGCTCCGAGCAGGGGCGCCGCCACCAGCAGCGCAATCAGATTCTCAGCGTTCACGGTTCAGCGACCCCTTACAGCTTCATCAGGCTGGCGTCGTCGACCGAGGCCGAGTGGCGGGAACGGAACAGGGACACGATGATCGCGAGCCCGACGACGACCTCCGCGGCGGCGACGACCATCGTGAAGAAGGCGATGACCTGGCCGTCGAGATTGCCGTGCATCCGGGAGAAGGTGACGAACGCGAGGTTGCAGGCGTTGAGCATCAGCTCGACGCACATGAAGACGACGATCGCGTTGCGCCTGATCAGGACGCCGGTGGCGCCGATCGTGAACAACAGGGCGGCGAGATAGAGGTAGTTGACCGGGTTCACTTCGACGCCTCCCCACTGTCCGAGCGGCCGTTCGAGCCGATGTTGGTGCGCTCCAGACGGTCCTCGGACCGCTGCTCGATGGCCTTGAGGTCGTTGATGGCCCCCGCGGACACATCCCTGATCTGGCCGCGCTGACGCAGCGTCTGCATGACCGACAGCTCGGACGGGGTGCCGTCGGGCAGCAGGCCCGCGACGTCCACCGCGTTGTGCCGGGCGTACACACCCGGGGCGGGCAGCGGCGGCAGGTGCTTGCCCCGCACGCGCTCCTCGGCCATCTCGCGCTGGGTCTTGGCGCGCTCGGCGCGCTCGCGGTGCGTGAGCACCATGGCACCGACGGCGGCCGTGATCAGCAGGGCACCGGTGATCTCGAAGGCGAACACGTACTTCGTGAAGATGAGGGCGGCCAGGCCCTCCACGTTGCCGTTCGCGTTGGCCTGGCCGAGGCCGGCGAACTCCTTCAGGGAGGCGTTCCCGATGCCCGCGACCAGGAGGATGCCGAAGCCGAGCCCGCACAGCAGGGCCAGCCAGCGCTGGCCCTTGATGGTCTCCTTGAGGGAGTCCGCGGCGGTGACACCGACGAGCATGACCACGAAGAGGAACAGCATCATGATCGCGCCGGTGTAGACGACGATCTGGACGACGCCCAGGAAGTAGGCGCCGTTGGCGAGGTAGAACACCGCCAGGATGATCATGGTTCCGGCGAGACAGAGCGCACTGTGCACGGCCCGCCTCATGAAGACGGTGCACAGGGCTCCGGCCACGGCGACGGTGCCGAGGATCCAGAACTGGAACGCCTCGCCCGTGGAGGTGCCGGCGGAAAGAGTGGCCGCGGCGGCGAGCTGCGCGCTCACGCTCCCACCCCCTCTTCTTCGGCCGCACCCGAAGGGTCCGCCGTTGGATGCAGCTCGCCCCTGGAGACAGCGACCTGACGCACCGTGCCGGGCGCGGCCTCGGTGACCAGCCCCTGGTAGTAGTCCTGTTCGTCGGTGCCCGGGAAGATCGAGTGGGGCGATTCGACCATGCCCTCGTCGAGTCCGGCGAGCAGCTGTTCCTTGGTGTAGATGAGGTTGGCGCGGCTGCTGTCGGCCAGCTCGAACTCGTTCGTCATCGTCAACGCGCGCGTGGGGCACGCCTCGATGCACAGCCCGCACAGGATGCAGCGGGCGTAGTTGATCTGGTAGACCGCGCCGTACCGCTCGCCCGGCGAGTAGCGCTCCTCGTCGGTGTTGTCGGCGCCTTCCACATAGATGGCGTCCGCGGGGCAGGCCCAGGCGCACAGTTCGCAGCCGACGCACTTCTCCAGGCCGTCCGGATGGCGGTTGAGCTGGTGCCGTCCATGGAACCGGGGAGCGGTGGTCTTCTCCTGCTCGGGGTACTGCTCGGTCAGCCGCTTCTTGAACATGGCCTTGAAGGTCACGCCGAAGCCGGCCACGGGGTTCTGGAAGCCGGGCTTCGTCTGCCCGGTCTCCTTTGGCTCCTCAGCCATCGGACGCCTCCTTTCCATCCAGAGATCCGTCACTGCCAGTATCCGGTCCACCACTGACAATCAACTCGCGCTCCCGGCGCGGGCGCCTGCGCGGTACCGGCGGCGCCTCCTGTCCCGGCAGTGGCGGTACGGGGAACCCGCCCGCCATCGGGTCGAAGGCGACGGGCTCGGCGGCGGCCGTCTCCCGCGCCCTGCCCCGGTCGCGGAAGATGTCGACCACGAAGGACAGCAGGAGCAGGGTGATGACACCGCCGCCGACGTAGAGGGCGATGTCGGCGAAGTCGTAGTTCTCGTTGCGCAGGGTCCGTACGGTCGCGACGAGCATCAGCCAGACCAGCGAGACCGGGATGAGGACCTTCCAGCCGAGCTTCATCAGCTGGTCGTAGCGCACGCGCGGGAGGGTGCCGCGCAGCCAGATGAAGAAGAACAGCAGCAACTGCACCTTGATGACGAACCAGAGCATCGGCCACCAGCCGTGGTTGGCGCCCTCCCAGAAGGTGCTGATGGGATAAGGGGCCCGCCAGCCGCCCAGGAAGAGCGTCACCGACACGGCCGAGACGGTCACCATGTTGACGTACTCGGCGAGCATGAACAGCGCGAACTTGATCGACGAGTACTCGGTGTTGAAACCGCCGACCAGGTCGCCCTCGGACTCAGGCATGTCGAAGGGGGCGCGGTTGGTCTCGCCGATCATCGTCACGACGTAGATGACGAAGGAGACCGGCAGCAGGACGACGTACCAGCGGTCGTGCTGCTGCTCGACGATGGTCGAGGTCGACATCGAACCGGAGTAGAGGAACACCGAGGCGAAGGCCGCGCCCATGGCGATCTCGTACGAGATCATCTGCGCGCAGGACCGCAGGCCGCCCAGCAGGGGGTAGGTGGATCCGGAGCTCCAGCCCGCGAGGACGATGCCGTAGATGCCGACCGAGGCGACCGCGAGGATGTAGAGCATCGCGATCGGCAGGTCGGTGAGCTGCATCGTCGTACGGGTGCCGAAGATCGAGACCTCGTTGCCGGCCGGTCCGAAGGGGATGACCGCGATCGCCATGAAGGCCGGGATGGCCGCGATGACCGGCGCGAGGATGTAGACCACCTTGTCCGCGCGCTTGACGATCAGGTCTTCCTTGAGCATCAGTTTCACGCCGTCGGCGAGCGACTGGAGCATGCCCCAGGGACCGTGCCGGTTGGGGCCGATGCGCAGCTGCATCCAGGCGACGACCTTGCGCTCCCACACGATGGAGAACAGCACGGTGATCATCAGGAAGGCGAAGCAGAAGACCGCCTTGACGACGACCAGCCACCACGGGTCGGTGCCGAACATGGAGAGGTCTTCAGCGGCGAGGTACGGGCTCATGCCTCCACCTCCTTGGGAGCGTCGGGGGCGAGGGTCGCCGGACCGATGCGGACGAGTGCGCCGGGCAGCGCCCCGGTGTCGGAGGCGACGCCGCCTCCGGTGGAGTTCAGCGGCAGCCAGACCACACGGTCGGGCATCTCGGTGACCTTGAGGGGGAGTTCGACCGTCCCGGTGGCACCGGTCACGGCGAGCAGATCGCCTTCCTTGACACCGGCTTCGGCGGCCGTGGCGGCCGACACGCGCGCGTGGGCGGCGTGCCGCGTCCCGGCGAGCGCGTCGTCGCCCTCCTGGAGACGCCCCTGGTCGAGCAGCAGCCGGTGCCCGGCGAGCACCGCTTCCCCGGCGGCCGGACGCGGCAACTGGGCACCGATCTCCAGCGGGTTGGTGGCCCGCGTCCCGTCCCAGGTCCCGAGCCGGTCCAGTTCCGCCCGCGCCGTCCGCAGATCCGGGAGCCCCAGGTGTACGTCCATGGCGTCGGCCAGCATCTGGAGCACACGGGCGTCCGGCGGCGCCAGACGCCGGGTCATCTGGTCGGGCTTGAGCGCGGCCTCGAAGGGGCGGCCCCGGCCCTCCCAGTTGAGGAAGGTGCCCGCCTTCTCGGCGACCGCGGCCACGGGGAGTACGACGTCGGCGTGCTCGGTGACCTCGCTGGGCCGCAGTTCCAGCGACACCAGGAAGCCCACTTCGCGCAGGGCCTCACGCGCGCGTGCCGGGTCGGGCAGGTCGGCGACCTCCACACCGGCGACGACCAGGGCCTGCAACTCGCCCCCGGCGGCGGCCTCGACGATCTGGCCGGTGTCGCGGCCGAAGCGGTGCGGAAGCTCGGCCACGCCCCAGGCGGCGGCGACCTCGTCCCGCGCGCGCGGGTCGGTCGCCGGACGGCCGCCCGGCAGCAGCGACGGCAGCGCGCCGACCTCGACGGCACCGCGCTCCCCCGCCCGGCGCGGGATCCACACCAGCTGTGCGCCGGTCGTGGACGCCGCCCGTACGGCGGCGGTCAGCCCGCCCGCCACGGCGGCGAGCCGCTCTCCCACGACGATCACCGCGCCCTCGGTGCGCAGTGCCTCGGCGGCCTTCGCCCCGTTCTCCTCCAGCCCGAATCCGCTCCCGAGCGCGTCCAGCCACTCGGTCTCGGTGCCGGGGGCGGCGGGCAGCAGCGTGCCGCCGGCCTTCTCCAGACCGCGCGTCGCGTGCGTGGCGAGGGAGAAGACCTTCTGTCCGTGTCCCCGCCACGCCTTGCGCAGCCGCAGGAAGACGCCGGGCGCCTCCTCCTCGGACTCGAACCCGACCAGCAGGACCGCGGGCGCCTTCTCCAGGGAGGTGTACGTGACACCCGTACCGTCGAGGTCGCGTCCGCGTCCGCCGACCCGGGCGGCCAGGAAGTCGGCCTCCTCGGCGCTGTGCACGCGCGCGCGGAAGTCGATGTCGTTGGTGTCGAGGGCCACGCGTGCGAACTTGCTGTACGCGTAGGCGTCCTCGACGGTGAGCCGGCCGCCGGTGAGAACTCCCGTACGGCTACGGGCCGCGAGGAGTCCCTGTGCCGCCGCCTCCAGCGCCTCGGGCCAGGAGGCGGTCTCCAGGACACCGTCGGCGTTGCGGACGAGGGGCGTCCGGAGCCGATCGGGCTTCTGCGCGTAGCGGAAGCCGAAGCGTCCCTTGTCGCAGATCCACTCCTCGTTGACCTCGGGCTCGTTGGCCGCGAGGCGCCGCATGACCTTGCCGCGCCGGTGGTCGGTGCGGGTGGCGCAGCCGCCGGAGCAGTGCTCGCACACCGAGGGCGAGGAGACGAGGTCGAAGGGGCGGGAGCGGAAGCGATACGCCGCCGAGGTCAGCGCGCCGACCGGGCAGATCTGGATGGTGTTCCCGGAGAAGTACGACTCGAAGGGGTCGCCCTCACCGGTGCCGACCTGCTGGAGCGCGCCGCGCTCGATCAGCTCGATCATCGGGTCGCCGGCGATCTGGTTGGAGAAGCGGGTGCAGCGGGCGCACAGCACGCACCGCTCGCGGTCGAGCAGCACCTGTGTGGAGATCGGCACGGGCTTCTCGTAGGTCCGCTTGCTGCCCTCGAAGCGGGACTCCGCCTGGCCGTGCGACATGGCCTGGTTCTGCAGGGGGCACTCGCCGCCCTTGTCGCAGACCGGGCAGTCGAGCGGGTGGTTGATGAGCAGCAGCTCCATCACACCGTGCTGGGCCTTTTCGGCCACGGGCGAGGTGAGGTGAGTCTTCACCACCATCCCGTCCGTACAGGTGATCGTGCAGGACGCCATGGGCTTGCGCTGGCCCTCGACCTCGACGATGCACTGGCGGCAGGCGCCGACCGGGTCGAGGAGGGGGTGGTCGCAGAAGCGCGGGATCTCGACGCCGAGCTGTTCGGCGGCTCGGATCACCAGGGTGCCCTTGGGCACGCTGATGTCGATGCCGTCGATCTTCAGCGAGACGAGATCTTCCGGCGGGACCGCCGCGTCGCTCCCTCCGGAGGAAGCGCTCGTGGTCACCGTCATGCGTTCACCTCCGTGCGGTCGGCCCAGGCCGTGGACTTGGCCGGGTCGAAGGGGCAGCCCCGGCCCGTGATGTGGTCCTCGTACTCCTCGCGGAAGTACTTGAGGGAGGAGAAGATCGGCGAGGCGGCGCCGTCGCCGAGGGCGCAGAAGGACTTGCCGTTGATGTTGTCGGCGATGTCGTTCAGCTTGTCGAGGTCGGACATAGCGCCCTTGCCGGCCTCGATGTCGCGCAGCAACTGCACGAGCCAGTAGGTGCCTTCACGGCAGGGCGTGCACTTGCCGCAGGACTCGTGGGCGTAGAACTCGGTCCACCGGGTGACCGCACGGACGACGCAGGTGGTCTCGTCGAAGCACTGGAGTGCTTTTGTGCCGAGCATGGAACCCGCGGCGCCCACTCCTTCGTAGTCAAGAGGGACGTCGAGGTGTTCGTCGGTGAACATCGGTGTCGAGGAACCGCCCGGTGTCCAGAACTTCAGCCGGTGGCCGGCGCGCATACCGCCGCTCATGTCGAGGAGCTGGCGGAGCGTGATGCCGAGCGGGGCCTCGTACTGGCCCGGATTGGTGACATGGCCGCTGAGGGAGTAGAGCGTGAAGCCCGGGGACTTCTCGCTTCCCATCGACCGGAACCATTCTTTGCCCTTTTGCAGAATCGCGGGAACTGACGCGATCGACTCGACGTTATTTACAACAGTCGGGCACGCATAGAGCCCTGCGACGGCAGGAAAGGGGGGACGGAGCCGCGGTTGACCCCGGCGGCCTTCGAGCGAGTCGAGCAGTGCGGTCTCTTCACCACAGATGTACGCGCCCGCGCCCGCGTGCACGGTGAGTTCGAGGTCGAGTCCGCTGCCGAGCACGTCCTTGCCGAGGTAGCCCGCCGCGTAGGCCTCACGTACGGCCTCGTGCAACCGCCGCAGCACTGGCACGACTTCACCGCGCAGATAGATGAACGCATGCGAAGACCTGATGGCATAACACGCGATCACAATGCCCTCGATGAGGCTGTGCGGGTTCGCGAAGAGGAGCGGGATGTCCTTGCAGGTTCCCGGCTCCGATTCGTCGGCGTTGACAACTAGATAGTGTGGCTTTCCATCGCCCTGAGGAATGAACTGCCATTTCATTCCCGTAGGGAATCCCGCACCGCCGCGGCCACGCAGACCGGATTCCTTGACGTACGCGATGAGGTCGTCCGGGGTCATCGCGAGGGCCTTGCGGAGTCCCTCGTACCCTTCGTGCCTCCGGTAGACGTCGAGGCTCCAGGACCGGTCCTCGTCCCAGAAGGCCGACAGCACGGGTGCGAGCAGCTTCTCGGGGCTGGTGTCGTTGATCTCGGGTGCCAATGTCATCACTCCCCCTCCTCGGTGACGGGCCCCGCCGGGTGGGAGGGGTCGGAAGCCGCCGTGTCCTGCGGCGCGTCGTGCGAACTGAGGTGCTCGGCGTGCGACGGGTCGTGCGGCGGCGTGGTCCGGGAGGCGCCGCCCCTGGGGTGCACCACACGCGCGGGGCTCTCGCCCTTGGCCAGCCGGAGCCCGATCAGTGAGGCGGGGCCCGAGCTGCCGCTCGCCTCGACGGCCCCGTCCCGGGTGTCGGGGAAGCCCGCCAGGATGCGGGCGGTGTCCTTGAAGGTGCACAAGGGGGCACCGCGCGTGGGTTCGACCTGGACGCCCGCGCGCAGGTCGTCGACGAGACGCTTGGCGCTGGCCGGGGTCTGGTTGTCGAAGAACTCCCAGTTGACCATCACGACGGGTGCGAAGTCGCAGGCCGCGTTGCACTCGATGTGCTCCAGGGTGACCTTGCCGTCCTCGGTGGTACCGCCGTTGGCGACACCGAGGTGCTCCTGGAGGGTCTCGAAGATGGCGTCGCCGCCCATCACCGCACACAGGGTGTTGGTGCAGACGCCCACCTGGTAGTCGCCGGAGGGGCCCCGGCGGTACATGGAGTAGAAGGTGGCGACCGCGGTGACCTCGGCCGTGGTCAGGCCCAGGATGTCCGCGCAGAACCGCATCCCGGTGCGCGTGACATGGCCCTCCTCCGACTGCACGAGATGCAGCAACGGCAGGAGAGCGGACCGGGAGTCCGGGTAGCGGGCGATGACCTCGCGGGAGTCCGCTTCGAGCCGGGCTCGAACGTCGTCCGGGTATGCGGGCGCGGGCAGTTGGGGCATGCCCAGGCTGACGCCCTCGGGGGTGGTGGTCACCGGTCGACGCCTCCCATCACGGGGTCGATGGACGCGACAGCGACGATGACGTCGGCGACCTGGCCGCCCTCGCACATCGCCGCCATGGCCTGCAGGTTGGTGAAGGACGGGTCCCGGAAGTGGACCCGGTAGGGGCGGGTGCCTCCGTCGGAGACGGCGTGCACCCCGAGTTCGCCCTTGGGTGACTCGACGGCCGCGTACGCCTGTCCCGGCGGGACGCGGAAACCCTCGGTCACCAGCTTGAAGTGGTGGATCAGGGCCTCCATGGAGGTGCCCATGATCTGCTTGATGTGGTCCAGGGAGTTCCCCAGACCGTCCGGTCCCAGGGCGAGCTGCGCGGGCCAGGCGATCTTCTTGTCGGTGACCATGACCGGGCCCGGCTGGAGCCGGTCCAGGCACTGTTCGACGATCCTGAGCGACTGGCGCATCTCCTCCAGGCGGATCAGGAAGCGGCCGTAGGAGTCGCAGGTGTCGGCGGTGGGGACGTCGAAGTCGAACGTCTCGTAGCCGCAGTACGGCTGGGACTTGCGCAGGTCGTGCGGGAGGCCGGTGGAGCGCAGGACCGGGCCGGTGGCACCGAGGGCCATGCAGCCGGCCAGGTCGAGGTAACCGACGTCCTGCATACGGGCCTTGAAGATGGGGTTCCCGGTGGCGAGCTTGTCGTACTCGGGAAGGTTCTTCTTCATCTTCTTCACGAACTCGCGGATGTGGTCCACCGCGCCGGGCGGCAGGTCCTGGGCGAGTCCGCCGGGGCGGATGTACGCGTGGTTCATCCGCAGGCCCGTGATGAGCTCGTAGATGTCGAGAATCATTTCACGATCACGGAATCCGTAGATCATGATCGTGGTGGCGCCGAGTTCCATACCGCCGGTGGCGATGCACACGAGGTGCGAGGACAGCCGGTTGAGCTCCATGAGGAGCACACGGATCAGGGTGGCGCGTTCGGAGATCTGGTCCTCGATGCCGAGGAGCTTCTCGACGGCGAGGCAGTAGGCGGTCTCGTTGAAGAAGGACGTCAGGTAGTCCATGCGCGTGACGAAGGTCGTGCCCTGCGTCCACGTGCGGAACTCGAGGTTCTTCTCGATGCCGGTGTGCAGATAGCCGATGCCGCAGCGGGCCTCGGTGACCGTCTCGCCGTCGATCTCCAGGATCAGGCGGAGCACGCCGTGCGTGGACGGGTGCTGCGGGCCCATGTTGACGACGATGCGCTCGTCGTCGGCACGGGCCGCGGACTGGACGACCTCGTCCCAGTCGCCACCGGTGACCGTGTAGACGGTGCCCTCGGTGGTCTCGCGCGGAGTTGCGTGCTGCGTGCTCATGAGTACGACCTCCGCTGGTCCGGAGCCGGGATCTGGGCGCCCTTGTACTCGACGGGGATGCCGCCGAGGGGATAGTCCTTGCGCTGCGGGTGGCCCGGCCAGTCGTCCGGCATCATGATCCGCGTGAGGGCCGGGTGGCCGTCGAAGACGATCCCGAAGAAGTCGTACGTCTCGCGCTCGTGCCAGTCGTTCGTCGGATAGACGGAGACCAGGGACGGGACGTGCGGGTCGCTGTCCGGGGCGCTGACTTCGAGGCGGATCAGCCTGTTGTGGGTGATCGAGCGCAGGTGGTAGACGGCGTGCAGCTCGCGGCCCTTGTCCTGCGGGTAGTGGACTCCGCTCACGCCCGTGCAGAGTTCGAAGCGCAGGGCGGGGTCGTCGCGCAGGGTCTGGGCGACGCCGAGCAGGTACGCGCGTTCGACGTGGAACGTCAGCTCGTCGCGGTCGACGACCGTCTTCTCGATCACGTTCTCGGGGACCAGACCCTGTTCCTCCAGGGCGCCCTCGAGTTCGTCGGCGACCTCGTCGAACCAGCCGCCGTACGGCCGCGCCGAGGCTCCCGGGAGCCGGACGGAGCGGACCAGGCCGCCGTAACCGGAGGTGTCGCCACCGTTGTTGGCGCCGAACATGCCGCGCTGGACGCGGATCTCCTCGCCGCCGTCGCCGCGCTGGCCGGGGAGGTTGGAGGCGGCGAGGTCCTTCTCGGGGTTGACCCCGTTCGTCGCCCCGCCCGCTCCGGTGCCGTTCGCGTCGCTCATCGCAGCAGCCCCTTCATCTCGATCGTGGGGAGTGCCTTGAGCGCGGCCTCCTCCGCCTCGCGGGCCGCCTCCTCGGCGTTCACGCCGAGCTTGGAGCTCTGGATCTTCTGGTGGAGCTTGAGGATCGCGTCGATCAGCATCTCGGGCCGTGGCGGGCAACCGGGCAGATAGATGTCGACCGGGACGATGTGGTCGACGCCCTGCACGATGGCGTAGTTGTTGAACATGCCGCCCGAGGAGGCGCAGACCCCCATGGAGATCACCCACTTGGGGTTGGGCATCTGGTCGTAGACCTGCCGCAGCACCGGCGCCATCTTCTGGCTGACCCGGCCGGCCACGATCATCAGGTCCGCCTGGCGGGGTGAGCCGCGGAAGACCTCCATGCCGAAGCGCGCCAGGTCGTAGCGGCCGGCGCCGGTGGTCATCATCTCGATGGCACAGCAGGCGAGTCCGAACGTGGCGGGGAAGACGGACGCCTTGCGCACCCAGCCCGCGGCCTGCTCGACGGTGGTCAGCAGGAATCCGCTCGGCAGTTTTTCTTCGAGTCCCATGTCTTAGAGGCCCCTCAGTCCCATTCCAGGCCGCCGCGCCGCCATACGTACGCGTACGCCACGAAGACGGTGAGCACGAAGAGCAACATCTCCACGAGCCCGAAAACACCCAGGGCGTCAAAGGTGACGGCCCAGGGGTAGAGGAAGACGATCTCGATGTCGAAGACGATGAAGAGCATCGCCGTCAGGTAGTACTTGATGGGGAATCGCCCACCGCCGGCCGGCGTGGGTGTCGGCTCGATCCCGCATTCATAAGCTTCGAGTTTGGCCCGGTTGTACCGCTTCGGGCCGATGAGCGAAGCCATGATCACGGAGAAGATCGCAAAGCCTGCCCCGAGGGCTCCCAGTACGAGGATGGGCGCATACGCGTTCACCGCTCCTCGCTCCTCTCAGTCGGCACTGACTGCTGGCGATTGCATGGGTCCGGCGCCGCCCCGTCCGCCCGCCAACCCCGCCCGTCCCGGCGAAGATCGCGAACATGTGAAGCAGGTCACAAGCCCAACTGCCCCGCATCCTATGCCCGGCGGTCTGTGATCTGCGACACGGGGTATTGCCGAACCTTTGTGATCTCCACCACCCGACGAAGGATCATGAAGTCGGATGAGCGGTGATCTTCACACCCGAAGCGTCCACGTGATCACCAGAGGTGACATCCTCACGGGTCACCGCTGGTCACAGGCGGCATCTCAATATCAAGAGACTTCTCTTGCATGCAAATTGGAGATGGACGGGGCCGCTTGATAGAGGAGCGCGTTCACACATCGGAGGGAGCCGAGTGGCGAATGTGGACGCACCGGCGTGCGTGCACGCGTTCACGAGCGGCGGCGATCGACGAATCCCACGCGGGACGCACCCCGGCCGGTGACCGTTCCGTGACCTGTGCCACACCCGTGAAGGCCTGTGAAGATCGGGGGTTGGCCACGGACCGCAACCGATGGTAGGCGGCGGGCAATTGGGGCGTATCCATGAAAGTGCATGATCACAGGCATGATCACCCGTGTCCGCAATGCCCGTTACGGCGTCAATAAAGAGTGACAGTCCGGGAATTTGGGGGCCCCATTGAACAACTGTGGCGCACCACACGTTTCTTGAAGGTATGGAGGAGTCGCTGGTACCGCTAGTACCCATGTCCCACACCGCTACCGCTCACATACGAAGCCACCGGAAGCCCCGGCGTGCCGGCAACTCGTCGCTGGCGATGCGCGCCGGAGTCGCCGGTGGCGTTCTCAGCACCCTGGCAGTGGCGGGTGCGTCCAGCGCGGCGAACGCCGCCGAGTCCGTGACGCAGACCATCGAACTGCCCACCCTCACGGCCGACCTGGCCACCCAGATCGCCGAGTCCGCGGACGCCACGCAGCTGGCCGCAGCGAACTACGAGCTCGCGGCCGAGCGTGACGCCGCAGCCGCCAAGGCGGCTCAGGAGGCCAGGAAGGACCTCGCGGAGGCGAAGCAGAAGGCGGAGGCCAAGGAGAAGGCCGAGGCCGCTCGCAAGGCCGCCGCGGAGGCCGCTGTCTCCCGCTCCGCCGAGCGCGCCACGCTGGCGGCCTCCGACACCGGCTCCAGCTCGGCGGCGTCGCAGGTGACCGCCCCCGCGAGCGGCAGTGTCGCGACCGTCATCGACTTCCTCAAGGCCCAGCTGGGCGACGCCTACGTCATGGGCGCCACCGGCCCCAACGCGTGGGACTGCTCCTCCCTGGTCCAGGCCGCGTTCAAGCAGGTCGGCGTGGACCTCCCCCGGGTCTCGCAGGACCAGTCGATGCAGGGCACCGAGGTCTCCCTGTCGAACATCCAGGTCGGCGACATCCTGTACTGGGGTGCGAAGGGTTCGGCGTACCACGTCGCGGTGTACGTGGGGAACGGCCAGTACCTGGACGCGGCCAACCCGTCCAAGGGCGTCGTCATCCAGGACCTGTCCGGCTACCCGGCGTCGGGTGCGGTGCGCGTGCTCTGAGCCGACGGCCGGGAATTCGGCGTGTGAGGGTCGTTGCCGTTGGCGGGCAGCGACCCTCGACCCGTCTCCGCCGTGCCCGTCCCTGCGCGCCTCCTGGGCCTCCCTGAGCCCCTCCCGGGCCATTCCTGGGCCCTCCCTGAGCCCCTCCCGGGCCCTTCCTGGGCCCTTCCTGGGCGCTTCCGGCTCCCCTTCTCCGCTCTCCGCCCCTGCGGGGGACGGCTGTGTGAGGCTGAAGCCTCAGTGCCAGTCGGCACTCCACACAGCAGAAGGAGAGACAGCGATGCCTCGTGTCTTCGTACAGGGCAGGCCCGTCGACTCGTATCCGCGGCTCACGCCCGAGGCGCGGCGTGGGACCGTGCGACGGATCACCGAAGTGGGCGAAGAGGTCCTGCACAAGCCGTGCCGGGACGTGACCGAGTTCGGGCCCGAACTCGCCGCGCTCATCGACGACATGTTCCTGACGATGTATGTGGCCGACGGAGCCGGGCTCGCGGCCAACCAGGTCGGCGTCGGTCTGCGGCTGTTCGTCTACGACTGCACGGACGACGACGGTGTCCGACATGTCGGACACATCGTCAATCCGGTGCTGGAGCCGCTCGACGCCGGCGACCGGCGCCTCCTCGACGAGGGCGAGGGATGCCTTTCCGTGCCGGGGGCCGTGATGGCCGTACCGCGTCCTGATCGTGCCGTGGTGCGCGGGTTCGATCAGGACGGGAACGCTCTTGTCGTCGAGGGGACGGGGTACTTCGCCCGGTGTCTGGAGCACGAGACCGACCATGTGAACGGGCACGTGTATCTGGACCGGCTCTCGAAGCGGGAGCGGAAGGACGCGCTGCGGCAGGTGGCGGACCGTCGCGAGGCGGTGTTCGCGCGACGGTCCGCCAAGGAGGAGGCCCTCGCCTCCTGAGGTGCCCTCACCCTCTGAGGCGGAGCCCTCCGCCGGTCACGCCTTCGGGGCCACCTTGCTCAGGCCGTTGATGATCCGGTCCATCGCGTCACCGCCCGTGGGGTCGGTCAGGTTGGCCAGCATCTTGAGGGTGAACTTCATCAACAAGGGGTGGGTCAGGCCGCGTTCGGCAGCGATCTTCATGACCTTCGGGTTGCCGATGAGCTTCACGAAGGCGCGGCCGAGCGTGTAGTAGCCGCCGTAGGTGTCCTTGAGCACGCGCGGGTAGCGCTGGAGCGCGATCTCCCGCTGGGCCGGTGTGGCCCGCGCGTGGGCCTGGACGATGACGTCGGCGGCGATCTGGCCGGATTCCATCGCGTAGGCGATGCCCTCGCCGTTGAAGGGGTTCACCAGGCCGCCGGCGTCGCCGACCAACAACAGCCCCTTCGTGTAGTGGGGCTGCCGGTTGAAGGCCATGGGGAGGGCCGCGCCGCGGATCGGGCCGGTCATGTTGTCGGGGGTGTAGCCCCAGTCCTCCGGCATGGACGCGCACCAGGCCTTCAGCACCTCGCGCCAGTCCAGTTCCTTGAAGGAGTCCGAGGTGTTGAGCACGCCGAGGCCGACGTTGGACGTTCCGTCGCCCATGCCGAAGATCCAGCCGTAGCCGGGGAGCAGGCGGTCCTCGGCGCCTCGCCGGTCCCAGAGTTCCAGCCAGGACTCCAGGTAGTCGTCCTCGTGGCGCGGCGAGGTGAAGTACGTACGGACCGCGACGCCCATCGGGCGGTCCTCGCGGCGGTGCAGGCCCATCGCCAGGGACAGGCGGGTGGAGTTGCCGTCGGCGGCGACCACCAGCGGGGCGTGGAAGGTGACCTCGCGCTTGTCCTCACCGAGTTTCGCGTGCACGCCCGTGATGCGGCCGGTGCGGTCGGTGATGGGGGCGCCGACGTTGCAGCGCTCGTACAGGCGCGCGCCCGCCTTCTGGGCCTGGCGGGCGAGCTGTTCGTCGAAGTCGTCGCGCTTGCGGACGAGTCCGTAGTCGGGGAAGGAGGCGAGTTCCGGCCAGTCGAGCTGGAGGCGGACGCCGCCGCCGATGATGCGGAGGCCCTTGTTCCGGAGCCAGCCGGCCTCCTCGGAGATGTCGATGCCCATCGCGACGAGTTGCTTGGTCGCCCGGGGCGTGAGGCCGTCGCCGCAGACCTTTTCGCGCGGGAAGCTGGTCTTCTCCAGCAGCAGTACGTCGAGTCCGGCCTTCGCCAGGTAGTAGGCGGTGGTGGAACCGGCTGGCCCGGCCCCGACGACGATCACATCGGCGGTGTTTTCGGAGAGGGGCTCGGTCACGACGGGTTCTCCCCAAGACTCTCAAATCTGCGTGCCGACCGGCACTGGACATGGGCAGTCTATTCAGCAGTACCGATCACCGGCTGAAGGGCTGCCCCGTGAACCGAGCGCTCCCCGTAGTACGCCTGCGTGTTCCCACCGACGAGGACGCCTTCGCGTGGCACCGGGTCTTCGACGACCCCGACGTCATGGAGTTCCACGGGGGCAGATCGGCGGAGCTGTCCGTCTACGAGGAGCTGACCGCCCGCCAGCGTCGGCACGACGCCGAGCACGGGTTCTGTTTCTGGACCATGCTCGACGAGTCGGACCAGGTCATCGGCTTCACGGGCGCCCAGCCGTGGCCGCGGGACTGGGGGCCCAAGGGCGAGATCGAGATCGGCTGGCGGCTCGGACGGGCCCACTGGGGGCAGGGGTACGTCACGGCGGCGGCCGGGTTGACCCTGGAGCGGGTGCGCGCGGCGGGTGTGTCCGGCGTGGTCGCGATGGTCGACGCCCGCAACGAGCGGTCCATCGCGGTCACCCGACGGCTGGGCATGCGGCTCACCGATGTCTTCACGACGCCGACACTGAAGCAGGAAGGGCACTGCTACCGGCTTGATCTGTGAGCGGCTCGGTGTGTGATCGGCCTGGTCTGCGACCACAGACGGTTACAGAGGGTAGTAATTTGGCGCGGATAAACACTTAGAGCTTCCGGGCGGTGCGTGGTCGGGGTTACTCTGCCCGTACCGCTGGGGGTGACGTCTGTGCACAGAACACCCGACGCACCCGATGTGCGCGTACCCAAGCTCGTCGGCCTGATGGCCATGGACGCACGGGAGAGAGCCAGGGCACACGGGGTGCTCCTGGCCGCCGCCGACCGGCCCGAGTTCCAGCTCACCTTCGTCGACCACGTCGTACGGCAGTATCCGCCGCCCGGCGTGGCGATACCGCGCGGCGCCGTCGTCACCGTGTGGTTCGACTTCGGGGAGGGCGAGGGAGGCGGGGGCGCGGGGGTGCGCGAGCCGCGGGTGCCGAAGCCGCCCAGGGGCGGGCTGGAACGCGAACTGGACCGTCCCGGGGACGCGTTCGAGGTGATCAGGTGACCTGCTGACCTGCTGACCTGCTGACCTGCTGACCTGCTGACCAGACGATCGAGTGATCCGGTGGCCTACCGGGAACTGGGAACCAGGAAACAGGAACCGGCGGCAGGGAGCGGGCAGCGACAACTACGGCTGCTTGAAGCCTCGGTGCAGTGCCACGACGCCGCCCGTGAGGTTGCGCCAGGCCGTGTTCGACCAGCCCGCCTCGCGCAGCAGCTCGGCCAGGGCCGGCTGGTCGGGCCAGGCGCGGATGGACTCGGCGAGGTAGACGTACGCGTCGGGGTTCGAGGAGACCGCGCGGGCGACCGGGGGCAGGGCGCGCATCAGGTACTCCGTGTACACCGTGCGGAAGGGCGCCCAGGTCGGGTGCGAGAACTCGCAGATCACGACCCGTCCGCCGGGGCGCGTGACCCGGTACAGCTCGCGCAGCGCGGCGCCCGTGTCCTGGACGTTGCGCAGCCCGAAGGAGATCGTGACCGCGTCGAAGGTGTCGTCCTTGAAGGGCAGCTTCGTGGCGTCGCCCGCCGTGAAGGGCAGCCAGGGGTGGTTCCGCTTGCCGACCCTGAGCATGCCGAGGGAGAAGTCGCAGGGGACGACGTACGCACCCGTGCGGGCGAAGGGGAGGGAGGACGTGGCCGTGCCGGCGGCCAGGTCGAGGATCTTCTGCGCCGGGCGGGCGTCGACCGCCTTCGCGACCTCCTTGCGCCACACGCGGTCCTGGCCGAGCGACAGTACGTCGTTCGTGAGGTCGTACCGTTCCGCCACGTCGTCGAACATCGAGGCGACTTCGTGCGGCTGCTTGTTCAGGGATGCGCGGGTCACGTGCCCATTGTGGCAGTACGTACGTCATGGCCTCCCGGCGGCACGGGTGCGGGCCGGGCGTACCCGAAGCGCCCGGCCCCTCGCCGCACCAGTAGGTCGGCCGCCTACGGCAGCAGTTTCGGCTTCTTCCTCGCGGCGACGTCCTCCACCCAGCCGCACAGCGCGATGAACACGGCGATCAGGATCCAGCCGACGCCGAACATGAACCACTGGCTCTCCAGCGGGAGGTACTTCTCGAAGGCGGGGACGTTCCAGAACTGGTCGATCAGCGGGACGGCCAGGATCAGCGCGATCTCGTGCCAGAGGTAGAGCGTGACGGCGCGCGCGTTGAAGATCGTCACGATCCGGTCGAGCCGCTTGTGGCGGGTGAGCCCCGCGAAGTCGATCTCGAAGTGCGCCTTCGCGTACATCAGCAGCGTCACGAAACCCGCCGACCAGAACGCCTGCGCGAGCGGGATGTCGTCGAGGTCGTAGGAACCGGTCTCGGCCTGGTGGGTGAAGGCGTACCAGCCGCCGAAGCCGATGGCGGCCAGGGAGAGGAGGACCACCAGCGCCGGCTTGAGGCGTTGCAGGACGCCCTCGCGGTGTGCGAAACCGAGGACCCAGCAGAAGAGGAAGGTGGCCAGGTCGGTGAGGCCGTTGCCGAAGCGGTTGTCCGGGGGCTCCCAGAGGTAGTGGAACACCACGATCGGGGCCAGGGAGAGGAGCAGTACGGCCACCGGGGCCAGCCGGAACGTCCTCAGGAGCAGCGGGGACAGCAGGACGAACCAGAGGTAGGTGCGCAGGTACCAGAGGATCTCCCAGGCCTGCTGGCCCCAGGCGTTGCCCGGTGGGTCGCCGAGCGGGACGACCCAGAAGACGATCTGCCAGCCCGGCATCCAGTCGTGGACCATCATCGCGACGACCACGAAGAAGCCCCAGAACCAGAAGGGCGGCAGGAGCCGGCGGACCCGGCTCCTGATCACCTTGACGGCGGGGCGCTCCAGGGACTTCGCCATCAGCGTGCCGGCGAGGGCGAACATGATCCCCATGGAGGGGAACACCATGCCGGCCCAGGCCCAGCCGAAGGTGTGGTAGGTCACTACGCGGACGAGGGCGACGGCCCGGAGGGTGTCGAAGTAGCGGTCGCGGCCCCCCGGTTTCCGTGTCTTCGGTCCGGCTCCGGGCTCGGCTCCAGGTTCGGCTTCGTGCTCGGCTTCGGGCGTGGTCTCCGGGGCGGACTCGCGAAGAGCCGTCTCCGGAAGTTCCGGTCCCAGAGGTTCCGGCCCCGGAAGTTCCGTCTCCTTGGTGTCGTCGACGTCGGGGGTCACGTACCCCTGTTCGCCATAGCCGACTTGCCCGTAGCCGACTTGCCCGTAGCCGACCTGGCCGTAGCCGACCTGGCCTTGTTCGGCGTACTGCTGGGGGTACGGCTCCTGCGGATACGGCTGTTGCCCGTATCCGTATCCGTACCCGTAGTCGTTGCCATGGCCATGGTTCTGGCCGTAGTTCTGGCCGTAGTTCTGGCCGTAGCCCTGCTGATCCGTCCCCCAGCTCATCAGCTTGCCCCCGCCGGGGTGCCGACCTCGCCCGTGCGCTTCAGTTTCTGCCAGCGCAGGCGACCGCCGGTGAGAGCGGTGATGCATGAGTGGATGAGGACGAGGTACATCATCTGGCGGTAGGCGAGTTGCTGGAGCGGCATCATCAGCAGGTAGCGGTACTTCTCGCGGTCCAGGCGGAACGCGTAGGCGGCGCAGACGAGTTGGATGCCCAGGACCGCGAGCCACGCCAGCAGGGCGGCCTGGAAGTCGATGAAGATCATCGAGTAGGCCGTGAAGACGTCGATCAGCGGGGCGAAGACCGGCGTGATGATCTGGAAGATGACCACCAACGGCATGCCCACGCGGCCGAAGCGGCCCGAAGGTCCCTTGTCCGTCAGGGACTTGCGGTGCTTCCAGAGGGCCTGCATGGTGCCGTAGGACCAGCGGTAGCGCTGCGACCACAGCTGCTTGAGCGAGGCGGGCGCCTCCGTCCAGGCCCTGGCGTGCTCCTGGTAGACGACCCGCCAGCCCGCACGGTGGAACGCGATGGTGATGTCGGTGTCCTCGGCGAGCGTGTCCTCGCTCATGCCGCCGACCTCAAGGACCGCGTCGCGGCGGAACGCGCCGATCGCGCCGGGGATGGTGGGCATGCAGCGCAGCAGGTCGTACATGCGGCGGTCGAGGTTGAAGCCCATCACGTACTCGATGTGCTGCCAGGCGCCGATGATCGTGTTGCGGTTGCCGACCTTGGCGTTGCCCGCGACCGCGCCGACCTCGGGGTCGGCGAAGGGCTGGACGAGCTGGTGCACGGCGTCCGGTTCGAAGACGGTGTCGCCGTCCATCATCACGACGATGTCGTAACTGGCGCTGCGCACACCGTTGTTGAGGGCGGCCGGCTTGCCCGCGTTCTCCTGGCGGATGACCCGGACGTTCGTCATGCCGAAGGAGTAGGCGGCGTCGCGGGCGATCTGGGACGTGTTGTCGTCCGAGCCGTCGTCGACGACGATGATCTCGATCGGGTGGGTGCTCTTCGCCAGCGACTCAAGGGTGTTGGCGATGCACTCCTTCTCGTTGTACGCGGGCACGATCACGGTCACCGGCCGGGTGACCGTCGGTCCCCAGCTGAACTTCCCGCCCTTGCCGCGTTTCCGGTTGCGCTGCCGGTAGTGGCGGCGGGCGAGGATCAGCATCATCCCGAACCGGCCCATGACGGCGAAGCCGACCACCGCCAGCCCTGTTGCCAGCCCCGGTACTGCCCATTCGGCGACCGCGACGGCGGCGATGAGGGCCTTGCCCTCGTAGAGGGTCGCGCCGGTGGCGGTGCGGTGGGCGGCCTGGAGGCTCGACGTCCCCGTGCCTCCGGGGCCGTTGCCCGCCTGTCCAGTGCCTGACTGACCAGTGCCCGCCTGCCCGTTGCCGAACTGACCGTTGCCCTGTTGCCCGTTGCCCTGCTGGCCGTTGCCCTGCTGGCCGGTCGGCGCGCCCCCGGGCTGCTGACCCTCGGCGGTGCCCGCACCCGTACCGGTCGCCGTACCGGCACCCGTACCCGTACCGGTGGCCGTCTGTTGCGCGCTCGACGCCTGCTGCTGGATCGCGCCGCTGATGGTGGTGAAGGTGTAGCCCGCCGCCTTCATCTTCTTGATGTACGTCGGCAGCGCCTTGATCGTCTGTGAGCGCTCGCCGCCGGCGTCGTGGAAGAGCACCGAAGCGCCCTTGCCGTCCTCCGGCGTGGCCCACTTGATGATCTTCGAGACGCCGGGCCGCTTCCAGTCGTCGCTGTCGGTGTCGACGAAGACGCTGGTGTAGCCCTCCTCACCGAGCTTCTTGTAGACGGGCCAGCTGTAGTTGTCGATGGCGTCCGCCTCCGACGAGTACGGCGCCCGGAACAGCGTCGTCGTGATGCCGGCCGCGCCCGCCAGCGCGAGCTGCGTCTGCTGCATCTCGCGGTTGACGCGGGCGTCGCTCTGGTAGGAGAGGTCGACGTGCGTGAAGGTGTGGATGCCGATCTCGTTGCCCTCTTCGACCATCGTCTTCACGATGCTCGGGTAGCGCGACACCATCGAGCCGACCACGAAGAACGTGCCGGGGACGTCGTACTCCTCCAGGATCTTCAGGACCTGGGGCGTCCAGGTGGGGTTCGGACCGTCGTCGAAGGTGAGGGCGATGGTCTTCTCCGGCACGGACTGGATCACGGCCTGTCCGTTGCGGAAGCTGAGGATCGGCCCGCCGTTGATGACCTTGTCGGGGACATCGCTGGAGCTGGCCCCGGTGCGTACGCGCTGGTCGCCGCCGACCTCCGCGCGCAGATAGCCGTCGAGCAGCATCACGCTGGTCAGCGCGAGCAGGAGCAGCATGGCGAGGATGACTCGCGGTTTCTGCAGCGCTGCGGCCTTGCCGGCGGCCCGCTGCACCTTCGAGGGGGCGCGCCTGCGGCCGCGCGAGGTGGTCGTCGTAGTCATGGGTGGCTGCGTTCCGGTCAGTTGGCGCCCGCGGAGGCGGACGCGGTGGCGGTCGCGGTCGGTGCCGAAGCGGGCGGCTCGCCCGTGGCGATGCCCGTCGGCAGGGAGCCGGAGGGCCTGGTGGGCCGGGTGGCGGCGCCGGTGGGAGCGCCGGACGGGGCCGCTCCGAAGCCGCCCTGCGGCTGCTGGTTGCTGCCCGGACCCTGATTGCCGCCGGGGCCGCCGCCCCCGAAGGGCAGCAGCGAGGACGGGGTGAGCGACGTGCCCCAGCCCATGAAGGCCATGCCGAGCACGAAGGCATACCCAAGACAGACGACACCGAGGAAGGTGCCGAACCGGCGGAGCAGTTTCGCCCGGCGGCCGGAGTTGTCGACGAACACGGGACCGTCCGCGGATCCGTTGGACCCATTGG
Organism: Streptomyces sp. NBC_01451; assembly: GCF_036227485.1. NCBI lineage: Bacteria > Bacillati > Actinomycetota > Actinomycetes > Kitasatosporales > Streptomycetaceae > Streptomyces > Streptomyces sp. NBC_01451. The sequence continues at coordinate 5,842,554 of NZ_CP109479.1, read as the reverse complement.
ACCCGTTGGACGTCTTGCCGGTCTTACGGCGACGGCCGCGGCCGTCGGCACGGTTTTCGATGTCAGGCTCGGAATGCATTCCCCGGACATTAGGAGGGCTTTATGTGACCGAAACTCTGGTTCTCATGTGAGACGCCCATGAGAAATTCCTTAACCTGTGCATCTTCTGAGAGATTCCCCGGAAGCCTGCGCAACCCGCCTCCGATGGAAAGGGGCCGATTGTCCCGCTTGCTTGCCCCATTCGCACTCTTCATGTCGCGCTGTCCATGGTTCCGCTGTGTGCTCACTGTCCTCATGAAGGACAGCCTCGTGTGAGACCTTTCCACTCCGGTTCCACTTCAGGAACACACTTTGTTTCCATCCTGAGACAGATATCACTCAGACATCATCAGGCATTACTGATACATCACTGAGACAGAAATCACGAGAGCGGGTGCATGCGCGATGAGGCGTTTCCTTAGGTCGGCCGCCGGATTCACATGTCTGGTGGCACTGACCTGCGCCGGGTGCTCGGCCGGCTCGGACAGCGACACGGGCAGCGGCTCCGACGCCTCCGACGCCGCGTCCGAGACCCCTTCCGCACAGGCCGAGCCGAGCGCGTCGCCTTCGGCGAGCGCCGCCTCGACGACCGAGTTCGCCCCGTACGTCAGCGCCACCGACGCGAACGACAACGACAGCGCGGGCTCACCGACGGCGTACAACCTGGCGTTCGTGATCTCGGACGGTACGACCTGTACGCCGAAGTGGAACGGTACGAGGGCCATCGGCGACTCGGCCGTCAAGTCCCGCATCGCGAAGCTCACGGCGACCGGCGGCTCGGTGCGCGTGTCCTTCGGCGGCGCCTCCGGCAAGGAGCTGGCCGAAGTCTGCGACAGCGCGTCCGCGCTGGCCAAGGCCTACGGCGCCGCGCTGGACGCGGCCGGTTCGACCGAGGCCGACTTCGACGTCGAGGGCGACACGCTCACCGACTCGGACTCCGTCGAGCTGCGTTCGAAGGCGATCGCCCTGCTGCAGAAGGAGCGCACCGACCTGAGCGTCTCCTTCACCCTGCCCGTCATGCCGACCGGCCTCGACGACGACAGCGTGGCCCTGCTCGACTCGGCCAACAACAACTCCGTGCTGGTGTCCACCGTCAACATCATGACGATGAACTACGGCAGCGAGTACAAGGACGACATGGGCCAGTACGCGCTCACCTCAGCCGCGGCGACGCACGATCAGCTCGCCGACATCTTCGGGCTGTCGGAGGAGGGGGCGTGGCAGGGGATGGCCCTGACGTCGATGATCGGTGTGAATGACGTCGACAACGAGACGTTTTCCCTGGCGGACGCGGCCGAGGTGCGCGCATTCGCGGAGGAGAAAGGGATTGCCTGGGTGTCGATGTGGTCGACATTCCGGGATCAGGAGTGTGAGGACGGGGTTGCGGCGTCCGATGACGCGGCGACCAATTGCAGTGGGGTTTCTCAGGATGCGGGGGCTTTTGGGGTGGCGTTTTCGGGGTGAGATATGGGGACTACCGGTGGTTTTGTCAGGCGCGGGTGGGTGATGGCCGGTCGCGCCCACGCGGCGGAGCCGCACAATGTCACAGTCCCGCGCCCCTTAAAAGCGACACCTCACCTCACCGGCGTCTGTGGACCAGGCGTCCTGCGCAGACCGTCGCCAGGCACGCCCCTCCCTCGTCGAATACCGCCAGGTCCGCCCGCTCGCCCTCCGCGATCGCCGGAATCCGTGTCCGCGTCAGTACGACGACGTCGTTACGGGCCGCCGCCGATCGGAGGCCGGGTGAGGTGGCGTGCTCCTCCAGCACCGCCACCGCGCCCGTCTTCAGCACGGCGTGCACGCGTTCGCGCGGGGTCGGGGCGTCCGGGAGCGGACCCTCGTGGACGAGTCCGGGCCCCAGGACACCGGGCCAGCGCCGGATCCGGGCACCCGGGAACCGCTCCACGACCTCGGTGAGCGGGCCCACGGCGGCGACCCGGTTGCCGTCGACCGCGACGGCACCGTCCTTCAGGGGTTCCGCGTCCCAGCCGACCCGGACCTCGTCGGCGGCGTGAATCGTCAGCACAGGAAAGCCAGTTGGTCGGTCGGTTGGTCTGTCGGTCAGTTGCTGGCGAGGAGCTTCAGCTCGGGGTGGGCCGTGCCGCCCTCGATCGCGGTGGACGAGATGTGGGACATGACGCGCTCGTCGACCGGGTCGTTCGCCGGGTCGTCGTGGACGACGATGTGCTCGTACGTCGTGGTCCGCTGGGCGGGGACACGGCCCGCCCGACGGATCAGGTCGATGATCTCCATACGGTTGGAGCGGTGCTTGGCGCCCGCGGCGGAGACGACGTTCTCCTCCAGCATGATCGAGCCGAGGTCGTCCGCGCCGTAGTGCAGGGACAGCTGGCCGGCCTCCTTGCCCGTGGTGAGCCACGAGCCCTGGATGTGGGCGATGTTGTCCATGAAGAGACGCGCGATGGCGATCATGCGCAGGTACTCGAAGATCGTCGCCTGCGTACGGCCCTTGAGGTGGTTGTTCTCGGGCTGGTAGGTGTACGGGATGAAGGCGCGGAAGCCGCCCGTCCGGTCCTGTACGTCACGGATCATCCGCAGGTGCTCGATGCGCTCGGCGTTGGTCTCGCCGGTGCCCATGAGCATGGTGGACGTCGATTCGACGCCCAGCCCGTGCGCGGTCTCCATGATCTCCAGCCAGCGTTCGCCGGACTCCTTGAGGGGCGCGATGGCCTTGCGGGGGCGCTCGGGGAGGAGTTCCGCGCCGGCTCCGGCGAAGGAGTCGAGACCGGCCTCGTGGATACGGGTGATCGCCTCCTCGACCGACACCTTCGAGATCCGGGCCATGTGCTCGACCTCGCTCGCCCCCAGGCTGTGGATGACGAGCTGCGGGAACTCGGCCTTGATCGCGGCGAAGTGCTTCTCGTAGTACTCGACGCCGTAGTCCGGGTGGTGGCCGCCCTGGAACATGATCTGCGTACCGCCGAGTTCGACGGTCTCCGCGCAGCGGCGCAGGATGTCGTCGAGGTCGCGGGTCCAGCCCTTGGCCGTGTCCTTGGGGGCGGCGTAGAAGGCGCAGAACTTGCACGCCGTGACGCACACGTTCGTGTAGTTGATGTTGCGCTCGATGATGTACGTCGCGATGTGCTCCGTGCCCGCGTAACGGCGTCGGCGTACGGCGTCGGCGGCCGAGCCGAGCGCGTGCAGCGGGGCGTCCCGGTAGAGGTGGAGCGCCTCTTCGGGGGTGATCCGCCCACCTGCCGCCGCGCGTTCGAGGACGGCTGTGACATCAAACGACATATGGTCGGCGTTCTCGGTCACCGGGCGTCCCTTCGGAAGGCGTGGGGCGGACCGTTCCAGCCTACGTCAGCGTCCCGACGCGCCTCACGCCAGCGTCCCGCCACGCCTCGCGTCAGGCCGCGTACGCCCCGATCAGCAGCCCGACGAACGCGCCCGCGATCAGGAACGGCCCGAACGGGATGGACGTACGGCGACCGGCGCGCCGCGCGACGACGAGCGCGAGCCCGTACAGCCCGCCGAACAGGAATCCGGCGAAGGTGCCGAGCACGACACTCCCCCAGCCGTACCAGCCCAGGACCGCCCCGAGCCCGAGGGCGAGTTTCACATCGCCGAAGCCCATGCCGTCGGGGCTGATGAGGAAGAGCACGAAGTACGTGCCCCCGAGCACCAGGGCGCCCAGCAGGGCGGTGAGCCAGTCGCCGGCGTGCTCGGGCAGCAGCGCGGCCACACCCAGCAGAACGAGGGCGGCGGCGGCCAGCGGCAGGGTCAGCGGGTCGGGCAGCCGTTGCACCCGGAAGTCCACGACCGCGAGCAGCACGCCGACGGGCGCGAGCAGCAGCCACGCCCCGAGCTCGGGGCGGGTACCGGTCGCGGCGGCGAGCGCGGCACAGACGAGCGCGGTGGCGAGGGCGACGAGGGGGGTGCTGGGCCCGTACGACGCGCTTCCGCCGGACGACCGGCTTCCGTCGTACGAGGTGCCGGCCGCGTTCGCTGTCACGACGTGCCCGGCGTCCGGCTGCCCCTTGGCGCCCGTACCGGCGCAGGTCGCGCACCGGGCCGGGCCCAGCCAGCCGCCCGGACGGCCGGCCAGGGGGTGGCCCCGGGGACAGCTGTCCCGCCAGGGCTCCTCGGGCGGGACGGAGAACCGGTAGGCGGCGCGGGGTACGAGCGTCCCGGCCGCCGCGCCCCACAACGCGGCGACCACCACGAGCAGTTGGTCGATGCTCATCCCGCAGCGCTCATCCCACGGCCGTTGTGCCGTCGCGCCACGTCGGCAGCAGTTCGTCGAGGAGTGCCTCGGTGCGGGGCGGCAGGCCGCGTGCGCCGCTGCGGCGGATCAGGTCGGCGGCGACCTGGTGGAGCTTGTCCGTGTCGCCGGTGGAGTGCGTGGCGCGCAGGAGTTCGTGCCACAGCCGCTCGTCGCCGGGAGCGGAGTTGAGTGCGGCGGTGAGCGCCTCGATGGCCCGCTCGGCGCGGTCCTTCACCAGGTGGAACTCGGCCAGCGCGAGCCCGATGTCCGCGACCAGCAGCGGGAGTTGGGCGTCGATGATCTCGTGCGTGAGCCAGCCGTAGCGGCCCTCGGGACGGTCGGCCAGCAGCGGCCCGCGCACCAGCACGAGCGCGTCGGTGAGGAGCCGGCCCCGTACGACCCGGCTGTCGACGCCCTTGCCCTGCGTGGCCTCGTGGTAGAGCGAGCGCAGCACATCGAGGTCGGACACGACCGACTTGGCGAGCGTGAGCCGCCCGTTGGCGTCGGTGGCGAGACGGGGGGTCCCGTCGGGGTCGGTGCCGAGCCAGACGCGCAGCCGGTCGAGGAGCGCCTCGCGTACGTCGTCGGTGACACCGCGCGGCCAGAGCGCGGAGGCCAGTACCCGCGGGTGCACACCTTCGCGGTGCAGCAACAGCAGTGCGAGCGCCTCGTGCTGGAGCGGGCTGCGCTCCCCCTCCGGGGTGTCGAGGCCGATGATCTCGTACGGGCCCACGAGCCGCGCGTACACCGCCGGCCGCCCCTGCTCGCTGATGTCGACGAGGAAGGGCGGGGTGGTCGTCGGCCCGTCCGGAGTGTTGTCGGGGTCGGCGCCGACGAACAGCTCGACGATCGCCCGCTGTTGGGCAACGGGCAGTACCTGGGCGTCGAGTTCGAGCCCGAGGAGGGGCGCGAGGAGTTTGCCCTCGCTGGTGATCTCCATCTCCCAGGCGGCGCCGGGCAGATCACCGCTCTCGGTGCCGACGAGGTATCCGATGCCCAACCGGCTTGCGTCGGCGGCGAGTTCGGCGAGTTTCACGGCGTCGTCGGCGGAGGGTTCGGCGGCGAGGAGGACGAGGTGCGGGGCCCAACGGGTGTGCTGGGCGGGCCCGGTGCGTCCGGTGAGTACGGAGTCGTGGCCGGCCGCGCCCAGCGCACCGCGCCGCTGCCGGGTCTCGGCCTCCATCGTCTCGACGAGGGCCTCGATGTCGTCGAGGTGGCGCAGCCGGTTGGGGGCGAGCGGGGTGAGGTCCTGGCCGAATCCGACGAGGGTGATGGTCATGCGGTCCGACCACCCGTTGGTGGCCAACTCGGCGGCCACGGAGGCGAATACGGCGGCCCGGTCGGACTCGCTCCCGCTCAGCGAGACGATGCCCGGCACCGACTCCAGGTTGAGCAGCAGGCGCGACTCGTCCATGGTCCCGAGGCTGACGAGGCCCGGGTAGGGAGCGGCGGTGTCGACATCCTCGTACCGCTCGGCGTCGGTCCGGGACAGCAGCCAGAAGGTCTGGTCCTGACCGAGCTGCCACGGGGCCGGGGGCTTCCCGGCGGGCTGGGCGAGCTGGAGGTGCAGGTCGCCGTTGCTGAGCCAGGCGGCGTAGACGGTGGGGAGCGGGCGGGACTCCCCGGCGAGGGAGGCGGCGAGGCCGCGCAGCGAACGGTCGAGCAGGCGTACGCCCTCGGGGTCGGCGCCGATGAGGAGCGCGTCCTGGGCGGCGGCGGCGGCGCCGGTCGGCGTGGGCGGCTCCATACCGCGCCGCCCGCCGACCGCACCGAGCGCCGACTGCCACAGGGCCTGCCGGCGCCGACGGCCGAGGGCGCCGAGGAGACCGGCGGCGAGGAGGGGGGCGCCGACGAGGGCTTCGGGGAGGCCGAAGGAGAAGCCGGAGTCGGACGATTCGGCCGAGGTGCTGGTTTCCGCGGCGGCGTGCCGCTCGTGGTCCACGGCGGGAGTCGCGGCGGGACTCTGCTGCCTGGGAAGGCTGATGCGGGTGGTGTTGGTGTCGAGGGAGGCGGTGCCGCCCTGTCGGCCACCGCCGCCTTGCTGCGCGTGGTCGCCGGTCTGCGCGTACTGGTTGATCTGCTGCGCGACCTGCGGGGAGACGGTGGAACCGGCGTCGGGAGCGCTGACGCTCGCTCCTGTGCCCGTGCCTGTGCCTGTGCCCGTGCCTGCGCTGGGCATCTCGACGAGGTCGCCGCCGCGGGCGTCACCGGGCATCTGCATGATCCAGCCGGGCCGGATCAGACTGGCCTCGGAGAGCCGCGAACCGTCCGGCTGCACACGGTCCTTGTTCAGCTGGTAGATCTCGCCGTACCGGCGCCCGTCGCCGAGGTGGCGTTCCGCTATCTCCCAGAGGGAGTCGTGGTGCCGGCCCTCGGGGGGCTGGATCCGGTAGTACTTGGTGTCCTCGGCCTTGACCGACGGTCCCCCGACCTCCGCGTGGCTGGCGGCATCCGCGGCCTGCTGACCGAGCGCGGCGGCGGTACTGGCCGCCTGCTCCTGCTGCTGCGCGAACATCCCGCTCAGCGAACCGCCCGGCGTGGCCTGGGCGGAGGCGACGGTGCCCTGCTGGTTGCCCTCCATGCCGTGCCCGAGCTGCGAGAGCCCCGGCGTGAGGGAGGCCGCCGTGGCACCCACGAGCAGCAGCGCGGCGACGAGTTGCCGCGCGAGCAGCTGGCTCGGCCCGGCCCCGGGCACCCGCCCCGGCATCCCGACCCCGGACAGCGCGGCCTTCACCTCGACGAGCACACACGCGGTGAACTGGGCCCAGGCGATCCACACGACGACCCCGAGGACACCGAGGAACGTGTCGACCGTGATCTCTTCCTGAAGCCAGTCCAGGGACGGCATCCCGTCCGGGAACGGCCAGCCGACGTACACCGCGAGGGCGTAGGGCACCGCGACGAGCAGCACGGCGAGGGCGACGAACGCGAGGAACGCCTTGACGAAGTCCCCGAAACTGCGCCGCCGCCTCGGCAGCGGCTGCGGCGTGCGGTTCCGGGGCCCCGACGGGTCTCCCGACGAGCTTCCCGTCCGGCTTGAAGTGCTGCGTCGCGGCATGGCGGGTGTCCTGGGTTCGTGTCGTGTGGGGTGGGAGGGAGATATGGGGGTGTGCTGAGCCTATCGGGAACCTATTTCGGGCGTGGAGGTCGGTGGCGCCCAGTCCGAATCGGGGCGGACACCCAGGGCTGCCGCCGCCCCGTACACAGCCGTCCGACGACCGGATCAGGTTCGGTCGGTCTGGTCATCAACAAACAGGTCCTTCGGGTCGTTCACTTCGTAGGCGCGGTCACGCCAGACTCGGAGTTGGCGCAGATCCGTGCTGGCGCGCACCTTCTGGCGGACGAATTCCGGTACCTCGATCCCTCGCCAGTAGAAGAGGCGCAGGATCACTCTCTGCGTGAGGCTCGCCTGGAATCCCTCCTCGAAGCCCTCGCTGAATGCCAGCTCAGCGACCTCCAGCCACGCTCGGCGCGCCGATTCGTGCCAGATGTGCGGAGGCAGCTTCCACGGCGTCCGGTCGCCCGCAGGGCTCCCGGCTGACTCGTCAGGGTCGATCGTCCTCAGATCACTCCCGATCCGCTTCGTCCGGATGCCTTTGGAGGATCCGATGCAGCACGTCGGACGACGAGCCGACCATCAGCTCTCCTGCCTGTCCGACGTGATCAACGCGCTACGCCGCGGCGAGATCACCCCATACGTATTTGCCCTTGATGCCGCTTCTGCTCAGTGGCTGCCAGCCCCAGAGGTCGGCGCAGGAGCTGACCAGGGCGATGCCGCGCCCCTCCTCCAGGTGCGCGAGTTGTGTCAATGCTTCTGCGGAGGGCGGTGGTTGGGGTGGTTCGGGGTCGGCGTCCCATGCTCCGACGCGTAGTACGCCGGCCCGCATCCGTAGGCGTAGGGCGACGGGGCCCTTGGTGTGGCGTACGGCGTTGGAGATCAGCTCGGTGGCGAGGAGTTCGGCGATGTCGGTGAGGCGGATCAGGCCGTGCATCGTGAGGATGAGCCGGACGGTGCGGCGGCAGACGGTCACCGCGCGGAGATCGTGCGGGATGTGGAGGACGTATTCCCAGGGTTCAGGCTCGTTCGCGATGGGGGCGTTTCCTTCAGTTTCGGGCATGCGGTAACTCCGTTGGCGGGGAGGGGAGTTGGCTGGCCGCTGGAGTGCGGGCGGTGGCTGTGCCGCAGCCGTCATGGCAGGACGGTGCGGTGCGCTTCCGGGGTCCCGGTGATTCCGCAGCGTGTGCGTCGCATCACTGAAGGTACGGCATGAATTTATTCCGTCGCAACCTGTTGGCGTAACCTGACACCCGAACGTGGCGTGATGTCACGAGCGTTGAGAACGGGAGAGCGTGTGCCGCCGAGGAGCCATCCCACCGCGCGACAAGTGCGCCTGGGGACAGAACTGCGCAAGCTGCGCGAGGCCGCGGGGCTGAAAGCCCGCGAGGTGGCGGCGTTCCTCAACTCGACCTCGACCCAGATGAGTCAGGTCGAGGCGGGCATCGCAGGCGTCAGCAAGGACCGCGTCCGCCGCCTGGCCGCCCACTACGGTTGCACGAACGAGGCGTTGATCGAATCGTTGGCGACAATGGCCGTCGACCGCACACAAGGCTGGTGGGACGAGTACCGGGCGGTCCTGCCCCCGGTGAATCTGGACCTGGCCGAGGCAGAGCACCACGCGACGCGCCTGCGGGAAGTCCTCATCACCTACGTACCCGGACTCCTCCAGACCCCGGACTACGCCCGAGCCCTCTTCGGGTACATGCGCCCGGAGCTGCCCGAGAGCGAGCTGACGCCCCGAGTGGAATTCCGCATGGGGCGCCACACTGTCATCGAGGGCGACAGCCCCACCCCGTACGAGGCGATCATCCACGAGTTCGCCCTGCGCACCCGGGTGGCCGACCGTCAGGTCTCCCGGGCTCAACTCCGGCAGATCCTGGACCAGATCGAGCAGGGACATGTGACCGTGCGCGTCATCCCCACCGACCAGGACGGCTTCGGCGGCGCCGGCGCCTCGATGATGTACATGGACGGTCCGGTGCCCCAACTCGACACCGGGCTACGCGAAGGTGCCACTGACACGGTGTTCATCGACGCGGAACCTCAGCTGAGGACGCTTCGAACACTTTTCCGTAAGGTGGAGGAGGCGACGCTGGACCCCACAGCGTCCAGGGATTTCATCCACCGCCTGTCGAAGGAACTGTGAGGCGCACCCGATGACCCAGGCCCTGAACTGGCGGAAGTCCACCTTCTCCGGCGGCGCCGAGGGCAACGCCTGCGTGGAGATAGCCGACCTGCGCATCCGAGTCGCCGTACGCGATTCCAAGGAACCCGCCCGCGGCACCCTCACCTTTCCGGCCGGCGCCTTCAGCGCGTTCGTCGAGACGCTGAAGACCCACATCTCGCACCCGGCCGCCTGACTCCCGTTCGCTGCTCAGGAGCGGCGTCTGCGCAGCGCCCGCCGGGCGTCCTGGGCCACTTCGACGGACCGTAACCACCAGCCCACCGGTTTGGCTCGCACTGTCACAACCACTGCCCGCCACTTGAACCACGGCGGCAGATCCCGGAACGGCACGAATGCCATGGTGTCCAGGATCGCGTCCTCGGCAAAGCCGCCCGGCCCCTCCGAGCGCAACGCGGCGTACAAGCGATACGGGCGGCCTACATCCCGCCGAGCATCTCGTCCTCGTCGAACCCGAGCTCGTCCTCGATGCCCAGTTCCTCTGCCGCATGCCACCTCAGGGGGGCGGGCCATGCGCTCGGCTCACTCGTGGCGATGCCCTTCAGGAACCGGTTCGCTTCAGGGGTGCCGATCTCCGCGAGCGACTGGATTCCCTTGACGCACAGCGCATACAGGGGCCCGTCGGAGTCCTTCCGTCCCTGTACGAGGGAGCTGATCGCCTCCACCGCCTCGGGGGCCCGCAGCTCGCCGAGCATGTCGACCAGATCCTCCACGTTCACGCCCGGCGTGCCTGAGATGAGCGCCGACACCAGGATCGGGGCCAGCCCGTCCGGGTGCAGGTGGACCGCCACTCCCGCGAGCCGTTCGAGCCTCCGCCAGTCTCCGTCGGCGGAAAGTTTCCGTAGCCAGTCGAGAATGCGGGTGCGCGACTCGGGCACCGCCTCCGCCACTTCAACGGCTCTCTCCCGGCCCACGTACCCACGGCCGACGATGATGCTGTCCGCACGCTGCGTCAGCACGTCGTCGGCCGTCGCGTCATCTGACATTCGTCACGTCGTCGGCCGTCGCGTCATCTGACATTCGTCTTGTCCCCTTGTTCCCATGCTCTGCTCCGACACCGTTCTTCCGACGCTCGTCGGGTTACAGCAGCTCGCGCGTCATTCTCAGAATTCTCGAATTGAACACGTCGGCCGGTCCTTCACGCAGGCCGAAGTTCAACCCGCCACGCTCCGGCTTCACATGCACGAACTCGGTGCTCTCTCCGCTCTCGTCCAGGTGAAGGCCGAACGATTCGCGGATGGCGGCGATGTTGTCGCCCGAGCCGCGACCAGCTGCGATGAGCGCGTCCCTGGTACCGGGCTCCATCTCGTAGCGCACGAGATGCGTGTACTTCTGCGCGTTCCTTCCGCCTCTGCGGGCGAATCGCTCGTCGTTCGATGCGAAGCGGCTACTCGGCGAACCGGAACGTCGAAGTGACCGCGTCGAAGATGTCGAAGAACGACTCCGCGAGGTCCAGCACCTGGCTGCTGCCCGCCACCAGCGCCACCTTGCCCTCCTGGCCCGGCACCGGGATGAACGTCTGCATCAGCACAGCGCGGATGGTGCGGCCGAGTTCGTCGCCCGGTACGGCGATGTCCTCGACGCCGTACGTACGCGCCGCCGGGCCGACACCGGGGATGTCGACGGTCGTCACCTTGCGCCAGCTGTCGCCCTCCCTCTTCGCCTCCTTGACCGCCAACTGGCCCGCGATGACCGCCGGATCGGTCGAGAGCGGTGTGCCGTCCTGCGCACGGCCGCCGACCATCGAGACCGTCACCGAGCCGGTGATCGGGGTGTCGCCGCCGAAGCTCTCCGCCATGCAACCGCAGTACAGCGCGCCCGACTTCCACGCGTCCGCCGCCGCCTTCTTCAGGAACTCGGTGTACGTGTCGCGGTACGGGGCCAACTCGGTTCGCTGTCGCACCCGTTCGTCGACCATGCGCCGGATGGAGTCGTCGCGCGACTCGGGGCGTACGTCGAACTCCCACCACGACTCGGGCACCTTGATCCGGAACCCACCTCGCTCGACCGTCTGCGTTTCGCTGTAGCGGGCCATGTCCTCACTCCACCCCGTTCACTCGTTCACTGGTTCGCTCGTTCGCTCGATCTCCCGTGCCTGCGTCGTTCCGTTGTACGGTGCCGATCAGACGTTGGTCAGACTACGAGGCGCTCCTGGGGGACTCACACATGGGCAAGGGCAAGTCCGACCTCACGCTTCCGCTGACTGAGCTGGAGGAGTACGGCAGTCGGCTGCGTTCCATCAAGACCAGGCTGAACCACACCAAGAAGCTCTTCGAGTCCTACAGGGACGACATCGGCGACGGCAGCGTGAACGACGCGCTGGAGGACTTCGAGTCCAACTGGGAGGACGGCCGCGAGGACATCACGCAGCAGCTCGACGCCCTCGCCGACATGTCGGACGCCGTCGTACGCGAGTTCAAGAAGCTGGACGACGAACTCGCCAAGCAGGTCAACGAGAAGATGACGACCAAGGACACCCGGGGTGGTGGCGGCAAGGGCAACAGCGGCGGCGCCCAGTGAACTGAGGGCTGCCCACCCCCCTCACCCCACCTCGTTCTCCGCCACCGCCTCGCCCCGTACCGTCACGTCCCCGCCGTAGAACAGCCCCGTGAACACCGGTGAGTACGTCAACTGCACCTCGACCCGCACCTCGTTGGCGTTCGCCGCCACGCAGTGGGACGCGCCCGTGTCCGCGTCGGACATACCCATCTCCTGGGCGAAGGCCTTCACGCGGGCGTCGCAGTTCTGGAAGTTGATCGGGGCACCGCCCGCCGCGTTGCCGTAGAGGGCTTCGAGGTCGATGTCCTGGGCGGCGTAACGCGCCGCCTGTTCCGCGATGTCCGCCGCCCGTTCCCGCTTCGAGATGGACATGCCGCCGTCGATCACGAAGGCCGAGAGGGAGAGGAAGAGAAGGGCGAAGATGATCACCGCACCCGCACCCGAGCCCCGGTCGTCGAGGCGGGCACGCCGGTGCTCGGACCAGTCGCGAACCGACCGATCACGCACGAACCAGTCCCGTACGGCCCCGTCCCGTACGACCCAGTCCCGTACGGCGGATGGCACCCTCGGTCTCAGCGTCACGCTGTCCTCCGGAACGGGTCCAGCGGTGAGCTGAAGGTCGCCGTCAGCGTCGTCGGGATGTCCAGGCCGAGCATCGCCAGACCCCGCACCTCGCAGCTCACCTCGACCGAGAAGATGGTGTCGGGCTCGAAGCCCGTGCTGGTCTGGGTCACGGTGACCGGGCCCGAGCAGACGTCCGTGAGGTCGGCCTCGGCCGCCTTCCTGGCCTCCGCCATCGCCGTCACGTGGTCCTTCTGGATCGACCCGGCCCGGGCCGCGTCCCGCGCGGCCCCGTCGAGTGCCCCGCGCCCGTCGACCAGTTGCCCGAAGGCCACCAGCACCAGGATGAACATGATCATCACCGGGGCGAGGATCACCACCTCGATGGTGGACAGGCCGCGGTCGCCGTAATCGCGCACGCGGGAAGGCGGGTTCATCAGTTCACCCCGTCCTGCACGAACCGCTCCACCGGACCCACCGACTGCGCGTGTACGGTCAGGTCGAAGCCCGGGAAGACCGTGGGTACCCGTGCCGTGATCTCCACGCCCACCGTGTTCTGCTCCGGCTGGAGCATCGTCACGTCCGGGGACAGGACCAGGGTCGGGCCCAGTTGCCGGATGTAGCTGTCCACCACGTCCTGCGCCTCGCCCCGCCACGCGCCCGGCTGGTCGTGCGCCATGGCACGGGCCTTGCGGGCACCGGCCTGGGCAGCCGCCTGGGCGACGTGGTCCGCGAAGAAGTACAGCGCGAACTGCACCGTCGCGAAGATCATGAAGAAGAGTACGGGTGTCAGCAGCACGAACTCGATCGCGGTCATGCCGGAGTCGGACGTGCGGCAGCCGGACCTTCGGGAGCCGGTCGCACCGGAACCGGGCATGCCGGAGCCGGACGCCCCGGCATCACCGCGGGCGGACGCCGACTTCCGTGCGGCCTCCACCCTGCGGCGTACCCATCTGCCTGTGCCACCCACGAGCAACCCCGTCAACTCGACCCCGTACACCCCGTTTCCGTACGTGCGATCAGCAGGTGCCGCTTGCCTTGGCGCCCTTGATGCAGTCGCCGACCTTGTTGGCGCCGTCGCTCAGCGCGGTGTTGATGATCGCGGCGACCACGCCGACGATCGCCACGACGACCGCGGAGATGATGACCCACTCGACCGCGGACGCGCCGCGGTCCAGTTCACCGGAGCGGGCACGCTGCACGCGGCCCTGGAGGAAGGTGACCAGGAAGTCCATTGCGGGGATCCCGGTGCTGAAGTTCCGCCCGTTCAAACCGTTCATGGCGAGTTGTCCTCTCAAGCAATTCTTTTGGCATTGGGGATTGGGCATTGGGCATTGACCGTTGGCAGTACTGGAACGGCTAGACCTGGAACACGCGCATCGCCGCCGGATAGATCAGGAACACCAGGAACCCTGCGCACAGCAGCAGTTGCGCCACGAGCATCGACTGCGACTTCTCGCCCGCGCTGCCCTCGATCTCCGCCAGTTCGCGGTGCCGCATGGTTTCCGCGCGGGAGGCGAGCGACTCGCGAACCTTCGCGCCGTCGTCCGCCACGAGGGCGAGGGAGGCGGAGAGGTCCTTGAGTTCCTCGACACCCAGCTCCTCGCCCAGCGCACCGAGCGCCTGCCACTGGCTGGTGCCGGTGATACGGGCGTCCGCGAGGGCGTTGCGGATGCGCTGGGTGGCCCAGCCGTCCGACACCTCCGCCGCCGCCATCAGCGCCTCGGGCAGACCCCGTCCGCCGGCCAGGCTCATCGACACCAGGTCGAGATACGCCCCGATCACGCGCCGCAGGTCGCGCCGCTTGTCGGCCGCGTCCCGGCGTACCTCCAGGTCGGGCAGGAAGAAGAAGATCAGCGCGAAGAGCAGTGCCATCCAGACCGGGATGGCCGGGCTCCTGCCGAGGCCCAGCGTCAGGACGATGACGAAGAGGAACGGGCCGAAGAACAGACCGGCCGCGCCCAGCAGCACCTTCGTCGCGAGGAAGTTCTCCCAACTCCGGTCCAGGACGGCCAGGTCGGCCCGCAACGAGCGCTGCTCCCAGCCCTGCTGGAAGTAGAAGTCCGAGACACGGGCGCCCACTTGGGCCTGGAACGAGCCGATCCGGCCGGCGTCCTGGGTGCGATGGGCCGACTCGTACGCCGTTCCCCGCGCCCGCATCGCGTCGACGCGCGCGACCTGCGAGACCGCACTCCGCTTCGACGGCATCAACGCCCGTACGAGGACGTAGATGCCGAGGCCCAGGGTGGCGCCGACCACTACCGGCATGGTCAGGTCGTTCATCGACGAACCCCCTCTTCAGCACCGTACGGCGGCTGTCCTTGCGCCCCTTGAGCCGGCGTCTGGGGTGGCCGCACGAACCGCACGGACGTGTCGTCCCGTACCAGGAAGCGTTCGGGTGTCTCGATGGTCGACAGCTTCCGCAGCCACCAGAAGCCGAGCGCGAACAGGCCGCAGACGCACGCGAGGACGAGCTGTCCGATCGGCGTTCCGTACGGCTCGACGAACTCCCGGTTGAAGATGGCGAGTCCGAGGACGAAGCCCACCGACACCACCACAACGATCTGTACGGACCGCCGAGTTGACGACCGCTGCGCCATGACGCGCTGCCGCATGTCGACCTCCTCGCGCGCCGACTTCGCGAGAGCGCCCAGGACCTGCCGCAGACCCGGGCCGCGCAGCCGCGAGTTGAGGATGAGCGCCGCGACGATGATGTCCGCGGACGCGTCGTCGATCTCGTCGGCGAGCTGCTGGAGCGCGTCGGGGAGCGGGGTGCGGGAGCGGAGCCGGTCGACCATCGCGTCCAGGTGCGGACGCAGTACCGGTGCCGCCGCGCGCGCCGACGCCGGGATCGCCTGCTCCAGACCGACCGCACCGGCGATCGTGTCGCGCAGCGACTCCGTCCAGGATGCGAGGGCCTCCACGCGCCGCATTCCGGCCCGTTCCTCCGCCGCGCCGCCGAAGAGCCGGTCCCAGAAGAAGACGAGAACGCCGGCCGCGATGCCGGCCACCGCCCACCGCGTGAGCAGCAGCACGGCGAGTCCGACGAGGGCGGCGAGCGAGCCGCGCTGCCCCGCGAACCGGATGAGTTCGTTCGCGCGCTCGCTGGCCTTCTGCTTCTCGTGTTCCGGCTTGACCGGCAGTCCGCGGATCGCGACCGCGAGCAGCGCGAGCCCGCCGCCGACGGCGATGCCGGCGCCGAGCGAGTACAGGACCTCGATGGAGAACAGTCCGCCCATGGAGCCGAGCGAACCGGCCGCCGCCGAGTACGTGTCCCCGTACGCCGACGCGTTGCCGCTAGTTGTCGTCATGATCATGGTCACTCACCCCCAGTTCCCGCCGGGCAACCGGTACCCGTGCGCGACCAGATCGTCGAGGCAGGAGAGGGGCGCGTGCGGCACGACGCGGCCGTCCGGGGTCTCGGCGAAGACCTCGCTGGACAGCACGCGGCCGTCCACGCCGTTGACCTCGCGGACCGACGTCACCATGCGCTGGAGCCGGCCGCCCGTCTGGTAGTTGTTGCGCCGCTGGATGAAGACGACGAAGTTCACCGCGCCCGCGACGAGCATCTGGCTGGCCTCGATGGGCAGCCGCTCCTTCGCCTGGAGCGCGTACGTGGAAATACGGTTGAAGACCTCGTGCGAGCTGTTCGCGTGGATCGTGGAGAGCGAGCCGTCGTTGCCCTGCGACATCGCGTTGAGCATCGTCACGATCTCGTCGCCGAGCACCTCACCGACGATGACGCGCGAGGGGTTCATACGCAGCGACCGCCGCACCAGCTCGGCCATCGAAATCATGCCCTGGCCCTCGGAGTTGGGCAGCCGCTCCTCGAACGCCACGACGTTGGGGTGGAGTTCGGGAAACTGGTCGAGGCCCAGCTCCAGCGCACGTTCGACGGTGATGAGGCGTTCGTGCGGCGGGATCTCGTTGGCGAGGGCCCGAAGCAGCGTCGTCTTACCGGCGTTGGTGGCGCCCGCGATCATGATGTTCTTCCGGGCGCGCACGGCACAGGCCATGAAGTGCGCGACTTCCGGAGTCACGGTGCCGTTGCCAACAAGATCGGAGATGAAGACCTTCCCCATGCGCGCGCGACGGATGGAGAGCGCGGGGCGCCGGGTCACATCCATGACGGCGGACAGTCGGGACCCGTCCGGCAGCCGCAGGTCGAGCTGCGGATTGGCGGAGTCGAAGGGCCGGGAGGAGAGCCCGGAGTAGGCGCCGAGCACCTGAATGAGCTCGATGAGCTCCTCGTCGGACTCCGCCACCGGGTCACCGGCGACCTCGCGTCCGTCCGAATACCCGACGAAGACCTGGTCGTACCCGTTGATGTCGATGTTCTCGACGTCGACGTTGTCGAGCAGCGGCTGCAGCCGCCCGACGCCGAACAGCGCGGCGTGCACGGCGGCCGCGTACTGCTCCTCGGTCTCGGCATCCAGTGGCGTACGCCCGGCGTTGATCTCCGTCCGGGCGTGGTCCTCAAGGATCTGGGCGATGACGGCCCGCGCGTACTGCCGCTCGTCCTCACCGGACATCGGCGTGACGTTGGAGACCTGGTCGAGCCGACGCTGCTCGGAGATCCGGTCACCGGCTTCCTGCCGGAACCGCTTGACCAGCGAGTGGTCGACAGCGGTCATCGGCCGGCTCCGGCATGGCCGGAGTACCCGGTCTGCTGGCCCGGCTGCTGACCTGGCATCTGACCGGGCATCCGACCAGCGGCCTGCTGCTGCACCTGGCTGGGTACGGTCCATGCGGCGCCGTACTGCTGATACAGGTCCGAAGTCACCTTGCGGGCCGACCGGATGAGCATCGACTTGTCGAGCCGCCCGCGCTTGCGCCCGGCCAACTGCTCGGCCCCGGCGGGGTCTTCGGCGAGCGTCCCGACGACCCGGGCACCCGTCTGCGCGTGTACGAGCATGTCGTTGACCTGGTTGACCAACTTGCCCGAGTTGTTCGGATCGGCGATGAGGACGACCCCGATGAGGGGCGTGGCGAGACTGGCGGCGCCGCGCGGACCACCGTGCAGCTTGGTGGAGAGAGCGGCGGCGCGATCCCGTACCCGGGCGATGGCCTCGGGCTCGGTACGCGAGATGAGCAGCACGAGCGCGGCATGCGGGAACAGGTCGACGACAGGCGTGTCCCCGCTGATGCGTCCGCAGTCGGCGATGACGTCGGCGGGCGCGTTCGGGGAGTCACCGAGCTGCGCGAAGGCACTGCCGAGGGTGGGCCAGAGCCCGGCGAGCCCGGCGGCCTGTTCGGCGATGCCCAGCCCGACGAGCACTTCGAGCCCGCCGCTCAACGGCTGTACGTGGTCCCAGAGCTGATCGGGAACGAGCCCGCGTCGCGCGGTCGCGGCGATGGACAGCATGCCGGTGTTGGGGTTGAGCATCCCGCCGTGCGCGGCGGCACTGCGGTAGACGAGGTCACCGCCGGCCGGGTCGGTCTCGGCGAGCAGCGCCCGCCGGGGCCAGACCGCCGCGAGCGCGACGGCCGCGGTGGTCACACCTGGTGAACCCTTGTCGGCGGCGAGAACGATGAGCGCCATGGTTCCGGGGCCGCCTTCAGCTACTGGGGATGAGCACGAGAGCCACTTGTCCGGCGGCAGCGGCCTGAGCCAGCTCGGCGGCCTTGGTGCTGTCGACGGTGAGGGTGACGGGCAGGTTGGTGCTGCTTATGACTTCACTGTCCTTGGACTGCTTCACGTCGTTGGTGACCTTGGCCTTGTCCACGATCAGACTCGTGCCGGCGCCGGACGACGAGGAGCCGCTGGAACCCGTACTGGAGCCGGTCCCGGTGCCGTTGGAGGTGACGCGGTAGGCGGCGACGAGGTCACCCTGCTTGAGGCCGCTCGGATACTGCCCCTCCTTGAGGGAGAGCCCGACGATGGCCTGCCCGGCGGCGACACCCTCGTCGGAGCCGAACATCTGCCCCATGACGACGGTGTCCGCGTAGATCGTGGACCTGGCCTTGAGGGTTTTGAGGGTGTCCAGCTTGGTCCACTCGACATAGTTGATGCCAGTATCGGCCGCGACCATGACGGGCGTCGTGTTGGCCTTGGTGACAGACCCCCCGGCCGGGATCTCGGCGGTCACCTTGACGACCTCGATCCGGTCCCCCGCCCGCAGCACCAGCATCGTCGCACCCAGCGCACCGACGAGGATCAGCAGCACCGCGAGAGCGGCAAGAGCCGGTTTGCGCTCGCGAGGCGGCGTCGGGAGCCGCTCACCGGACATCGGCTGAGCGGGTACCGAGGAACGGCCGCCGCCCGCACCCGTACGCTCTTGGATCTTCACGCAACAGCTCCCCGTACACCCAAGAAAAATTCTGCCAATTTCAGTGCCAAATAGGACACTTCACTCTCGACGTGCGCGATGCACGCGATACGCCATTGCTGGACGTACCGCTCGATCCGGCCAATTAGCCAGCGCTGGAGTGAGTGTCAAGCCATGGCACCGTATCAGCCGTACATAAGCCCCTCAAGGCGCGTTCTGGATCGTGAACAGCCCGGGGCACAACGTTATTCACGTGCAACTTCGGCCGTACGGTTCCCCGTTGGACAAAGCGATGCGGATACGACACCCGCTGTGCACCCGCGAATCCGTTGCCGACCCGACATCCGCGGGCCGGACGGCCCGGGCCACCTCCCCCGCCTTCGTCACCGGTCTCCCATGAGGCCTGCACGATTCGCTCACGCGATGGCGCACGGTCCGGTTCCGTCGTACGAGGGACGTCCGTTACCGAGGCGTGCCCTCACACAGCGCTCCCTCGAAGAGCTCCAGGACCTCGTCCAGGCTCATCTCACGCCGCCCCTGTGCTCCGGACCGCGTTCCGGGCTGTTCTCCGGACACGGTCCAGCCGCCGTCCCACTCCACCCGCCAGACCTTGCCCAAGCGGTTCTCGAACTCCACGAATCCGCCCGCGGAGTTCGCCAGCTCGGGAATCTCCTGGCGGACGATCCGCGGGTACGTCAAGGCGCGCCCGGGATTGTTGCTTCCGCCGCCGGTACGGGGATTGTCGAAGCTCATCTTCACGAACGGCACCGGTTCCCGCCCGATTTCGGCGGGGCGGAGCATTTTCGTGTACCTGGCCTCCGCTTCGGCGAGCGTCTCACTGCCGGAGAACTCGCAGGCGTACGCGGGAAAGACGATGTACGTCACCGCCGTGAGGTCGGGATTCTGCGCCTTGTGATGTCCGTGGACCTCGGGGACGGCCGCCGCGACGGCGTCGAACTCGAATCCGGGTACCCGCAGGCCCTCCACGAAGCCGAGGAACCGCCCTGTCTCCGTGAGCTCCCGCTCGTGGGCGCGGGCGAAGGACAGCACCTCACGGGCGAGCCCCTCGTCGTGCTTGCCGCGCTGGTTGGTCTGGAGGAGCCGCTTTCCGTCGTCGGTCAGAGCTCCCGCGAAGTGCAGGACCGGGTTGAGACTCCACCGCCATGCCCCGTCCAGGCCATCGAGGGGAGCGACATTGCGGAAACCGGCGATGGTGGCCTGTAGATCCATGGTTCCTTCCAGGTGTGCTTCGAGGACTCCGAGGTCAGGGGGAGGTCAGGAGCACGAGTAGTTCGGGCCTGTCTCCTGGCTGTATCTGGCGTCCATCATGGCTCCCCCGCGCGAGTTCTTGCTCTTCTCCATGGCTTCCATGTTGTCCGGATCGTTGTAGAAGTCGTTGCGCGTCGGCCGGTCAGTGAGCCTGCCCTCCCGGTTCCAGTGGTCCACCACCGCTTCCCGGTGCTCATAGGTGACCGTCTCGTGGAACGGCTTGGAACCGGGGTTCGCCGGGTCCCAGATGATGTCACCGTTGCCGTCGAACCACGTCAGCTGATCCCGCGGAATCTTGTTCTTGGCGGAGTCCAGTGGCCGCTCACCCTGCTCGACTCCTTCGAGCGTCCAGTTCTTGGCCATCTCGTCATGGGTCGACTCGCGATACCCGGACGGGTATTCGGACTTCCGGTTGTGTGCCGTCTCGGGGGCATCGGGGTCGTGCGCGTACTGGCCGTTGCCGGTGTCGCGGTACAGGCCGAGCGGGTCGATCCAGCGGTACGGGTTGGACACGTACGCGGTGTCGTTGGAGGCGGGTACGAGGCCGAGGGGGTCGGGGGTCGCGTAGTGGCCGGTCTCGGGGTCGTAGTAGCGGTGGTGGTTGTAGTGCCAGCCGGTCTCGGCGTCGGCGTACTGGCCGGGAAAGCGCAGGGGGCAGTCGACCGTGCCCCCGGTGCGACCGCTCGATGCGCTCGCCGTGTCCTCCCTCGGCAGCGGGAGCCCCCACAGCGTGGTGCGCCGCTGCCAGACCAGCTCCCCCTCCTCGGATATGAGCTCGGCCGGCGCTCCCGAGAGGTCGGTGACGATGGCGTGGAAGCGTGTGCCGGTGTCCAGAGCCACTGCACCGCCCTGAGCGCCCGGACCACCGGGACCACCAGGACCACCCGGGCCTGCCTGGCCCCCCGGGCCTCGATCGATCTGTGTCAGGGGCAGATGGGTTCCGGGCGCGTAGTCCCAGGTGGTGCTGTGCCCGTCGGGCATGACCTGTTCCGCGAGGCGTGGGCCGTCCCAGGTGAAGCGGATTTCCTCGGCGACCGAGCCGTCGTCGGACACGCGCCGCTTCGCGACACGGCGACCCGTCGGATCGTAGAGGTAGTTCCAGTGGGCTCCGCCCGGCGTGACGGTGCCGACGAGCTGGCTCAGGCTGTTCCAGGCGTAAGTGCGCACCCTCTTCTGGCCGTTGAGCAGCCGCCGTACCGACCGGACGACGCGGCCCTCCGCGTCCCGCTCGTACCGGGTCCGGCCGCAGCGCCGGACGAGCGTCCCGGTGAACTCCCGGTGCGTGTCGTCCGCGCCGGTGGCCGGTGTGACGGCACTGCTGAGGTTGCCGACGCCGTCGTACGCGTACGTCTCGGTCCAGTCGCAGGCGTGTACGGCGGTGACCCGGCCGGCCGGGTCGAGGTCGAACCGGCGTGTACCGGTGGTGAGTTCGTCCAGCTCGGCAAGGAGACCGTCGGCCCGGTAGACATACGTGCGGTGCTGGAGCAGGGTCTCGGCGCCCTCCGGGTGCCGGGCGAGCGTCTGCGCGGTCAGTCGGCCGGCCTCGTCCCACGACTGGCCGAGGGTCACTCCGTGACCCAGCTCCCGCGCGATCTCGCGGCCTGCCGCGTCGAAGTCGAAGCCCAGCACGCGGCCTGCGGCTTCCAGGCCCACCGGGTGCCCGGCCGCGTCGTACGACCAGGTCGACACGGTGCCGGACGGCGTGCGGCGCTCGACACGGCGGCCGAGCGCGTCGTACCGGTACGTCGTGGTACTGCCGTTGACACTCTCGGAGAGCAGCCGCCCCACCGTGTCGTACGTGCGGTGCAGTCGCACCTCCGGGCCGGCCTGCTCGACCAGGTGGCCCCTGGAGTCGTAGCGCAGCGCGGTGGTGTGGCCGTCGTGGAGGACGGACGTGGTGCGGCTCAGGGCGTCCCGGCCGAACGAGACGGTTTCGCCCGCTCCGTTGGTCAGCGACATCAGCGCGCCCATGGCGTTCACCTCGTAGGTGAGCGTCCGGCCGTTGAAGTCGGTTTCCGCGACGACCCGGTTCGCCTCGTCGTAGACGTATTCCCAGGTGGCCCCTTGCGGGTTGGTCACCCGGGTGAGGTTCAGCTCGGTGTCGTAGTCGAAGGTGTAGCGGGCACCGTCCGGGCGGGTGCGGACCGCGGCGAGGTGGAAGTGGGTGGGCGTGTACGCGCTGGTGTTGCCCGCGGGGTCGGTGCAGGCAACCAGGTTGCCCGCGGCGTCCCAGTCGTACCGCTCAGCCGGCTCGTCGCCGGACGCGCGCCACGCCAGTCTGCCCTCGACCGTCCAGCCGAACCGCGTCACGTGCCCGAGCGAGTCCGTGACGGAGGTGATCCGGCCGAAGGCGTCGTGCTCCACGGTGGTGGTGCTGCCGAGGGGGTTGGTGAGCCGTACCGGCAGGCCCACGCCGTCGCAGGCCGCTTCGCGCCGGTGCCCGAGGGCGTCCGTGACGGTGGTCAGGAACCCCGAAGCGTCGTACGTGTAGTGGGTCTCGGCGCCGGTGGGGTTGCGGGTGGCGATCCGGTTGCCGCGTTCGTCGTAGCTGTGATGCCAGACCACACCGTCGTCGCCCCCGTCGTGGCCCCCCTCGTCGCCGTCGGGCGCCCCGGCTTCCTCCAGCACCACGACGGGCCGGTGGAACTCGTTGAAGACGGCCGAGGTGACGGATCCGTCGGGCCGCGTCACCCGCGTCAGGTTGCCCGCGTCGTCGTACTCGTAGCGGTACGTGTGGTCCAGCGCGTCGGTCCGCGCCACGAGCCGGTCCGTGTCGTCCCACTCGTTGTGGACGGACTCGCCCCGCGCGTTCGTGGTCGAGACGAGCTGACGGCGCTCGTTGTGGCGGTAACTGGTGGTGCGGGAGAGCGAGTCCGTGTAGTGGGTGGCGCGCGCCTCGGTGTCGTACTCGATGGTGCAGTCGAGGACACCGTCCACGCCCTCGCCTCGGATGACGCGATCGTGGTCGTCATAGGTGAAGCGGTACCAGGAACCGATGCGGTCGGTCCATGAGCCGATCCGCCCCGCCAGGTCGTAGGTGAAGGTGTACGGCAGCCCGGAGGAGTCGTACAGCTCGGTCAGATCGCCGGCCTCGTCATAGCCGTAGCGCAGGATCGTGGTGCCCTCGGGCCCGTCCGCCGGATTGCGCAGCCGCAGCCGGACGATGCGGCCCTCAGAGGTGTCGACGTGCACGTGGTAGCCGCCGGAGTGGCGTACGGCGACAGGAGTGCCGTCCGATGCGCGGTCGAAGTGGACGCGGTTGCCGTTGCGGTCGGAAATCGCGACCAGCGGCAGAGTGAACGCCGAGCCACGCCCGGCGTGGTCCGGCGACGGGGCGAAATGCCGCGTGATTCCGGTCCCGGGGTCGGTGACCCGCAGCGCCCCCGGCTGGTCCGCGTCCCACGCCAGGGGCCACCGGGGCCCCGCTTCGGGCACCACCGGCCGGTCCGGCCCGGGGACGGGATAGCAGAGGATCATGCCGTCCTCGGTGGCGAACAACGCCCCGTCGTCGTCGAGTTCGAGGCGCTCGTCGAAGGTCGACGCCCAGGACTCGCCGAACCAGGAACCCCAGTGATAGGTCGACAGGTGGGTACGGCGGAGGATGACGGGCAGCACACCGGGCAGACCCACATCGGTCTGCTCGATCAGCATCTCCCCGGAGACCATGTCGATGGGATCGCCGTTCTTGCACCGCCCCTTGGCCGGCTTGCTCTTCTCCACAACGTCGTCGGCGCCCTTGCGCAGACCCTTGCCGAGGCCTTTGGCCATGGCCTTGAGGCCCAGCTTGCCGACCGACTTCAGCCCCTTGGCGAGTCCGCCGAGGGTGGTCAGCCCCTTCATCCCCGGAATGCAGTCCAGCGCGGCGAAGCCCACGTCCCACAGGGACGCCTGTCCCTTGGAGTATTTGTAGAGCGTGTCCGCGAGCACGACCAGGGCCGCGATCAGCACGATCGCACCGAGAATCGGCCCCCCGATAATCATCGCCACAACCCCGACGACAGCGACGACAATCTTGCAGACCGCGACGATGGTGTCCCAGTTGTCGACGAACCAGTCCCCGACCTCCTCCCACCAACTCCGGTTCTGAATACCCGCGTCCGACGCCTCGCCGATCCTCCGCTTCGCCTCCCCCGCCGCGTCCTCACGCATCCTGCGCGCGTCCTCGGCCATCTTCTTCGCCGCATCCAACGCCGACTGCGCGCTACCGACATCCGACCGGGCACTGTCCTGCGCCGACTTCGCGTGCTGCGCGTCACGGGTGGCCGCCCGGACCTTCGCCTCGTCCGGCTTCTCCGCCGCCCTGCTGCCCGCCGGATCGTCCTTGTACTTGTCCGACTCCTTCGCCGCCCGCGTCACCCACGAATCAGCCGACGACAGACGCGACTTGGCCGACGCCAGATCCGCCTGCGCCTCCCGCCCCTTCACCAAAGCCCGGTCCGCCAGCGCCTGCGCCCGCTCCAGCTCCGGCCAGTAATCCACCAGCGCATCGCCGCACAGGTCGTACGACCTCTTCAGCTTCTTCAGATTCTTCGGCACATCCGAGAACTCGTCCTGGAACACCTCAGCGGTCTTCCCCGCCCACTCCAGCGTCTCGTTCTCCGACGCCATCCCCTTCACCAACCGCAACGCATCCGCGACATCATCCGCGAAGTCATGCAACGCACGAGCCAGCTGACGCACACGGTCCGGATCACCCGGGGTCGGGTCCCTGTCCAGATCCAGCACATGCCAGTCCGCCGGCCGATACCCCGCCATCCCGCAACCCCCGTCACGCCAACATCCTCAACAACACCCGTACACACGCGCGAACTTACTGCGCCTGAGTGCTCGACGGGAAGGACGGAAGGGGTCAGGAGTTCACGGGAACACCGCGGCACCGACCGAGCGGTTCGGACTGTCACTGGTGCGAACCAAAGCGAAGGAGGCAGGTCAAATCCCTCTTCTCTGGGCCGCCGTCCCGATGACCGACCTGGAGATCCTCGACGACTGGCACGTGTCGGGGCCGACCGGCAGCGGCAGCGGCAGCGGCAGCGGCAGCGGCAGCGGCAGCGGCAGCGGCAGCGGCAGCGGCATGGTCGCCCGGGACGTCATGGTCCCCGCGCACCGCGAGGTCCCCCATCCAGCGAACCGTCCGAGACATCCACGCCCTCAGCCTCCACTCGTTCGTCAACCCGGCGACCAACCTGGAGCTGTACGGACGGGTGCTTTCGGGGCTGGACGCGGGGATGCCGTTCCTTTAGCCCGGTACCAGATACCCGATCCCCATTGGCCGATACCCGATACCCGATACCCGATAGCTGCCGCGAAGGCGGACGAAAGAGCGTGGCCCCGGACGCTGCCCCACCGCTCGGGGCCATGTGCGTCTCCCAGTGGACACGATCAGGACACAGGGCCCGTCGAATTCGCACCAATAGATTCACAAACACCCCCGCTGTGAAGGCGGTCCAGCGTGGCAGGACCACAGGCCCCCCAGATACCGTCAGGGCTCTCAGCTGTATCGACATCTCACGGGGAGCCCACCTTGAAGCGCCGTTCTTTGCCCGTTGCTGCCGCGCTCACCGCGACCGCAGCCCTGCTGCTGACGGCCTGCGGCAGCGGAGACGACAAGTCCACCGACAACAACAAGATCGCCGGCGCCGACGAGGCCTCGGCGTCGCCGAAGGAGTCGGCGACGCCCTCGGGAGCACCGGCGGAGGACAAGCCGGACGGGGTAGACGTGTCGCTGCCCAAGGACATCGATCTGGTCTTCGACTGGGACAAGCCGAAGAACAAGAACGAGGCGGCGGCGATGGATGACGCCGCGAATTACATCCGGGCCATCTACCAGGGCGTCGACAAGGGCACGACCAAGAGCGCAGCCGTCGCCACCTATGCGAGCGGCAACGGTCTCAAGTACGCGAACACCCAGATCGACGCCTATATCGAAGGTGGCTGGACTGTCACCGGCACAAGGCTCCACTACGACGCCACCACTCGGTCCGCCGCGAACGGCAAGTCGGTGGAAGTGGCGTTCTGCTCCGACTCAACCAAGTTCTACGGCAGGGAGATCAGGACCAGGAAGGTCCTCACGACCGATCCCAGCATCACAGACTTCAGCTACTTCAAAATCATCATGGTCAAACACCCTACGGGTACCGACCTGTGGCAGGCGTCGAAGGTGTACGTCGAGGAGAAGGCGGCGAAGTGCCAGTGAAGGCTTCACGTGGTCCACGCCTCGCCGCAGCAGCGCTGACGCTGGCTCTCAGCACCCTCACCCTCACAGGATCCGCCTACGCAGGAACGGGTGTGGGCGACGGAAAGGGCGGCGACACGGAGCAGACGGGCGGCAGCGACACCACCGGAATCTACGCCGCCGCCAAGATCCAATACTCCGGTTCCGTCGCCAAGGGCGGCGGCACAGGCAACGTAACGTCGGCTGACGTCAACTGGACGCCCCCCGCCTGCTGGTACGCCCCGTACCTCGGTGCCAAGGACTTCAAGGCGCAGATGTCCAGGAGCATCGAGGACTCGTTGAACACGCCCGGCATGGGAGGCACCGCGGGCTCGGCGATCGGCGACGTGCAGCGCCATTACGAGGACGACTACGGCTGGACCGACACCCCCGGCTACAAGGACTACAACGTCGACAAGGACGGTGAGGGGATGTTCTGGGCCGGCGTGGAGAACCCCAACGAGCCGGACGTCCTCAAGCGGACCTCGTGCACCGACCTCCCCTTCTGGGTCGAAAACGGCGAGGCCCCTCCGGCACGGTACGAAGAAGCCATCAGCCCGGAGATACTCGCGGGCCTCGCCTACCAGCACATGCAGCTCCCCGACACCAAGGTCACCCTCGCCCCAGCCGCCAACACCAAGGTGAACCTGCCGACTTGGGCCTGGCTGGACAAGGCCGTCTTCGACGAGGTCCAGGCGACGGCCGCCCTCAACGCCCCGGGTTTCACCATCCAGGCCACGACCACCGCCAAGCCGGTTTCCCTCAAGTTGGAGCCGGGCACCGAGGACGCCGAGACCTACCCGGCCTCCGGCGAGTGCGTCATCAACGCCGACGGCTCCATCGGCGAGCCCTACACCCAGGGCAGGTCCAGCCAGACCCCGCCGTGCGGGATCAAGTACCTCCGCTCCTCGGGGGACGGAACGTACGAACTGCGGGCGACCATCACCTGGGACATCGCCTGGACCGGCACCGGCGGCGCGGGCGGCGACCTGCCCAACGGCACGTTCGGCAGCGAACAGGCGGTCACCGTCCAGGAGATCCAGGCCGTCAACCGCTGACTTCAGTACGACAGATCGAACATAAACGGGGGGACCTTTATGGCCGACAGAACCAGAGCCGATCTTGACCTCATCAGGGACTGCTCGGACTCCTTGTACAGGATCCATCGCGAGTTCAAGGACAACGGCAACCCTGCCGACGACTACGACAAAGCCCTCGGGAGCGACAAGCTTCGTGATGTCTTCGACGAGTTCTCCGACACCTGGAAAAAAACTCGCAAGAAACTGATGGAAGACATCGAGAATCTCGCCAAGTACACGAAGACCGCGGCTGATACGTACGACCAGGTCGACGGCGAACTCGCGAAGGCCCTTCGGGACTCCCGCAAGCAGGCCAAGGGGAAGAAATGAGTTCGCGTCCGAGAGACTGGGAACCGCTGCACGACGGAGACCCCATACCCGGTGATCCCTACGAAGTCGCGCGGCTCGGCAAGCAGTTGCGCATGATGGCCGACGAGATCGACAAGCAGGCCGAAAACATCAAGGCACTCGCGTCGGTCGAGAGCTGGGACAGCGACGCCGGTCGGGCGTTCCACGAGATAGCCGATGGCGCGTCAGGGCGGTTGAAGCGTTCCTTCGAGCGCTACGACGAAGCGGCGAAGGCTCTCGGCACCAAGGTCGTCGACGGAGGCGGCGAATCCTCCGAGTACGCGAGTGAACTCCACCGGGCACAGCAGGTCGCGGACAAGGCTCTGCAGAAATACCGAGACGCGGAGACCGACCTCAAGGGTGCCACCGGGGATCTCAAACAGTACGAAGGCACGGTTCCGAGCCGTGACGACGTCACGGACCGCACTCGGCTTGCGAAGAAGCGCGACGCCGCGATGGATGTCATTCGCGACTGCCACAGCGAAATTGGGCGAGCGAAAAACATTCGCGATGATGCCGCGAGCGCTGCCGCGAAGCACATCAAGAACATCGTCCACCACGACGGCGTCCATGACCCCGGCGGAATCATGAACTTCCTGGCGGACTGGGCAGACAGACTTTCCAACCTGTCGGCTATTTTCTCCATTCTGGCCGTGATCTGTGTGTTCGTTCCTCCTCTCCAGGCGCTGGCACCGATCTTCGCGACCCTGGCCGTGGTCACCAGTGCCCTCGCACTTGCCGGGCACGCCTACGACATGACGGTGCGCGGCGGAAAATTCAGCGCGTCCAAGCTCTTCTTCGACGCGCTGGGGGTCATGCCGGGACTCGGCGCGCTGAAGGGCTTCCGGGCCGTCAAAGGGCTCAAGGGGTTGTCCAAGCTGCGAGGAATCGGCTTCAGTGGCGGTGCGGCGCTCGAAGGCGTGGGCTTCAAGTTCTTCAACGGGATCGCCGTCAACGCGGTGAACAAGATCCTGGTCAAGGCTGGAAAATCTCCCATCGCGGGAGAGAAGATCACAGCGGGCATCAAGACCGGCAGCTTCGTCAGCGCCATGGTGAAGATCTTCTCCGGGCACAACGGCAAGGCAACCGGCGACCCTGGTGACCTGCCGAAGGCGACCCCGAGTCCGTCTCCTCAGCCGGCCCCCACACCTCGGTCGGCGCCGTTCCACACCGCCCTGGCCCAGTAGTAACCCCGATCCTCCACAAAGGAGAGCGTCAGAGATGTCGGACGAAGACCGTGAGCCCGGCCCCGGCGAATACCGGGCTCGGGGCAGCATCATCAGGAAAATGGTTCCGGGCGAGGTTCTGGCCTCAGTACCTGCCGCACGGGAGGTGGCCGAGGCGGAAGGTCGTCGGCTTCACTTCGATTTCCTCGATGACGAAGCCGTCCTGAAGCTGCTTCGCCTCCGTCATCTCGACGACGCAAGGCTGCACAGCGCCGGAATGAAGTTGGGTGTTCCGTCCGCACTGGCCCTTGTCGCACTTTTCCTCTACTGGGGCGGCTATGTCCAGTACTGGGAGTCGTCGAAGTCTCAGACGCTCTACTACGCGGCGGCCGGGGGCATCGTCGCCCTCATCGTTCTTCTCTACGTCATCACCCTGACCCGGCACTGGGGAAGCCGCCCCCGCCAGAAGGTCCGGGCCCGGGCTGCTGCCTACCGGAAGTTCGCCCATGCAGCAGTAGATGGCGGCGCCGACCTTCCGGATTTCTACCCGCACTACGGCCCGTACCCTTTCGCCGCCAATTTCCACGCCGACGCCAAGGACCTCGAGTTGCCCAGTGAGGCAGAGACTCGATGAGCACAGTCACGCCGGAGACCGAAGTCGCCTCTGCCGTGGACGGCGAGGGTGTCCACGTCCGCTGGATCATGCCCGAGGGCTTCTTCGAGCTGCCCATGGATGTGGAGTCGATCGATGAACTCGCAGACGAGCTGATCGAGTTGGCAGCGCAGGTGATGCCCAAGGGCACATCTGACATGCAGTATCAGTGGGCAGCCCTGTGCGCCGGCAACTACGACGCCTTCGTCGAAGGGGGCGTGCAGTACTCCGGCTTCGTCGTCACGGAGGTCGAGGAAACCCGCTGCACGGCCACGGTGCATGTATCCATCACCGATATCGCGGAGGAGGCCCGGTTCAGCCCGGTCCGCGCCACTGCCGACGCTTTGAGCGCGCTCGGACAGGGCGAGGTGGCCGAGATCAGCCTGCCCTGCGGCCCCGCCGTGTCGTGCATCGGCGCCCGGCAAGCGACCATCGACGCGTCCCTCGCGCCATCAGGTCAGGCGGAGCCCTTCTGGACGTCGTTCATACAGGTGCACGTGCCTCTGCCCAACGGGACGGTCATCGTGCTGGAGATGGTGACGCCGTCCCCGGAAGGCTGGGACGTCTTCTCGTCCATGTTCGCGGGCGTCCTCAAGAGCCTGAGCATTTTCGACGACCAGGGCAATCTTCTCGGACCTCCACGTGGCTGAGCCGATACACCCGGAAGCACCCGAGGACTACCAACTCCTCGTCCCCCGCGACTGGTTCCGAATCGACCTCACGCTCGACCGCTGGCGTTCCCAGCTGAAGACGTTCGTCGATCAGCAGACCACTCGCCGGCCCATGCCCGCCGAAGCCAAGCGGGAACTCTGGACAACCCTGCGCAACACCGCGGAGAACGGTGTCGCGCAGGGGGCCCTGGAACTCTTCCTGCGTACCGAATCCGCTGTCGCCGTGGCCACCCCCACCCCTGCCACGCTGCTGATCTCCCTGTTGCCGATGCGGGGACCCCTGAACGCACCACCGAAGGAGCTCGCCAAGGCGCTCTCAGCCCGCAGGGAAACCGCCGCAGACGTGTCCGTGTCATCCCTTCCCGCCGGAGAAACGGTTCGCGTCGCCACGACGACGACACTGGATCTCTACGTCCAGATGCCAGGTGAGGTTGGCTACCTGCTTCTGGCTTTCACCGTTCCGCTGAGCGGGATCGAAAGCCCTCTGGGTGAACTCTGCGAGGCCATCGCAGGCTCCTTGCGCTGGGTGTGACGGACGGTCCAGAGCCCCGGGGAGACCCGTATCGCGCAGGTCGCAGTCAGACGGCCGTGCACGACCACTGCCTCGGTCCACCGGCCGCGATCCGCGAGACCGTCCTGATCGCCCGCCTGTTTGCCGAGGACGCCCAGTGCGACCCCCGCGACCACGGGCACGAGGAACTGCCACGCGACCTTTCGCCGCCTGAGCGGAGCCCGGCGCGGCCACAGCAGGGGCACCAGTACGGCCGCGAACGGCAGTACGAGCCAGGCCGGCAACAGGGCCGCGCCACCGAAAGGGTTCCGCAGAGGTGCCGCGGGGACGAGCCAGCCCAGTCCTGCGGAGCCGCCGGCGCACGCGAGGGCGCAGATCGACCAGCGGATCATCGCGGTCCGCCGCCAGGAACCCTCATCCGCTGGACCCGGCTGCTGTATCCCGGTCCGGGACATGTTCGCCGCCGTGTTCGCCGCCTTGTTCTCTTCTGGAGTTGGCGCAGACCGGTCGACGGCTGTTTCAGAACGCCACGGTCAGCGTCTTCACGATGTCGGCCGCGGCCTGCTCCATCTCGTCGGCGATTCCCGGCACGGTCCAGGACATGAGGAAGACCAGCGCGCTCTCGGCACCGGTCGGCAGCACCCCGTACATGAGCGTCTCCAGCAGAACCCCCGGGCGGCCGAACGAGGCGGCGGCCGTGGCGAAGTTCTGGCGGATGCGTACGGCAGGCCCGATGGGGATTTCGGTACGTGTGATCAGTGGCGGGCCGAAGTCGTGGGCGCTGAAGGTCTCGGCGAGCCAGTCCAAGGTGATCCGGGGTACGGCTGCGTCGGGATGGATGAGGTCGATCTCCAGGGTGGCCAACGCGTTGTCGAAGCCGTCGGGGTAGAGGGAGAAGGCGTAGAAGGGGTCGCGTCGCCGGCTGTCGTCGGCCTGCCTACGGAGATCCTTCTCCAGCACCTTCGCGTCGATGTCGTAGCCCGCCGCCCGGCTCCGTTCCCGAAGGCCGGCAGCCGTGCTCCAGGCCCAGCGCTTGACGTCGTCGGTCGGCTCGATCGCGAGCTCCACCCAGTCCGTCGGGCAGACGATTCCGCATTCCCGCAGTTCACGCAGGTCACTCATGCCGCGTCCGTCCAACTGAGAGATCCGGCGACCGCGTCGAAGAGGTCGACCATGGCATCGGCGATCTGGACCAGGGGAGTGGAGAAGGTGAGGATCAGGATCGCCTCGGCCCCCGGTACCTGTACCTGGTAGTCCAGCGTTACGGAGGGCAGCGCCAACTCCGCTTCCTTCTCCGCGCCTACGGGCGGCCGGTCGCGAGCCGGGTCGTACTCCTCGCGGACCCGAAGCGCCGTCCCTGCCGCAAGTTCGACGACCGACACCTCCCGGCTGTCCTTCTCCTCGGCAGCCAGTCGGTCGGCGATGTCATGCAGGGCCGGAAGGTGTCCGCCTTGGGGAGGAAGGCCCAGGGCGATCAGCAGCGATGCCGGGACAGTGAACGGGCCTGCCTGCTGAAGGCTGAGATAGAGCTCGATCCCGCCTTCGTCGAAGGCTCTGGCCGCCTGCCCCAGCATTTCCTGTCTGACCTGCGCCTTGATCTGGGGCGCGTTGTCGATCCCCTTGAACTGTCTCTCCACAAGGGCATCCACCGACTGCTCGCGTCGCTCCGGGGTGATGTCCACCCGGAACCAGCCTTCTGGCAGGAGTAGTCGATAGTCGGCGGGCGGCATGGGATCACTCTGGGGCGTCGAGGTCATGACGTCTCCGAGACCTGGGGCGAGACATGGGGACGGTCCTGGGTGAGACGGCTGGTGAGCTGGTTGGCGATAGCCGGGCCCCACACGGCGGCGATGGTCAAGGCAGAGAAGGCTCCCGCAACTTGAGCAGGCACCCTGTCGGAGAAAAGACCGGCCAGGAGGAGCCCGCTGAACATGGGGAGCAAGATGACCTCGCTGCCTCCGATCACCGACTCGCTCCAACTGGTCGCCCTGCGCGCGGCCTTGCCTTCCATCGGAGACATCTTCCTGGCATCGCTGGCGAGTTCATGTGCTCGATACCAAGAGTCCGGACCGTCCATGCTCCCCGCTTTCGAGGCATGCTTGAACTTCTCATCGGACACCGGAAGTTCAAGAGCCGCCACAAGCTCGGACCAACGTCGGTCACCGTCCGGACCCGCGAACCACCACCGCCACGGCAACAGCACGCGTGCTTGCCGGTCGTCATCCCGCAGTTCCACGCCCAAGCAGGCGCCTGTCCTCGGATCTGTCAGCCGCACCAGCCGCGCAATGCCATGAGGCCCACGCCGCGCATACCAGCGCTCCTCACCCACGGTATTGGTCAGCACCACATCGGCGGGCAGCACTCTCACAGCCGCGGTCTCCAGGAACCGGCGAGTAGCGCCGGCGCCCGATGCAGGGGAAGGGGTGATGACAACGGCATCGGCGAGTCTCACGTCACCGCGCTTGCGCCACCAGGCGAGCGCGCATAGGACCAGATCGCTGGCTGGCACCAGGAAGAGTGAGCCCGCCGCGACGATGAGGCCCCAACCACCGGCGTCCAACGAGATGGAGAGGACCAGAGCGATGAACCAGCCAGCCATTCCGAGACCTCGGGCCCAGCCGCTCCAGACGGGCACATCGGTTTCGCCCGCCGAGTCGTAGCCACCGCCTCCGGGACTTTCGATCACTTCTCGGCCCCAGGGCTGCGGGCTCTCCGACAGAGGAATTCCGAGACGGTCCGAGAGTTGTTTCAGTCCGGTACGGCTGAGGCAGGCCTGCGGACTCAGATCCGCCGTTCCCAGTTCCGTCGCCTCGGGCAGCCAATGAGCGAGCGGAACCCGGAGCACGTAGTGTCCATCGGCATCCTGGAAGACAACAACGCCCCACCGCGTCGGGGGCCGCTTCATGGCAGTTCCCCGGACATCGACCGGCGGGAAGAAGACCGCTTGCCGGATTCCCCCCTCCCCAACGGGATACCGGCGTTCACGCCCGCGCCGATTCCGTACGACCAGACTTTTTCCGTCCGCGTAGACTCGCGCATTGCGGACGACGTCGAGGCCGGGGCCACGCATGCTCTTCGGCCGCAACACCGGCTCTCGCGGTGCCGTGGAGTTCTCCGACTTCTCAGCCATCACTTGTCGTCCACGCATCCTTGATCCCAGTCGCCGACCAAAGCCCGTCGTCCAGTCCGTCAACGCCGAAGATGCCAGCGATCCCGCCCGTGATCGGACCCTTGTCCAGGGCGTCCGTGGACGAGGCTATACCCGTCGCACCCTGCCAGATTCGCGTCTGCGCTTTGAAGGCTTCGGACAGATCCGAAACCGCTTCGCTGGATCGTACGGAATCGCCGATATCGCCGACATCTTTTCTGAGGGAGTCGAGCCCTGCATCACCGACTTTGAAACGCATTCCGCGATCCCACGCCTCGGACCAAGTATTTCCCTTGAAGAGATCTCCAGCATCCTTGAACGCCTTGAGATCCTTGAAGCTGTCGACCATTTCCTTGCCGATGGCCTTGGGGCTGAACGCCTCGGCCAAACGCCCCGCGCCCGGAAACCATCCCTTGGGGGCATTGGCGATCGCTTCCGCACCCGCCTTGCCGCGCAACGCACCGCCACTCAACCGGTCCGCTTCTTTCCACGCCGCCTGAACTGCCCTGTGGTAGGCGGCAGTGCCCTTCTTCGCGGTCACGCGCGCCATGGCGTTTCGGAACGCGGCCGAGCGGGCGACGCCCTTCGCTCCGGCCGCAGCTCCTCGCGCCCCGGCGATGGCACCCCGGCCAATACCGAACGTGGCCAGACCCACGACGTCCAGCGCGACGTCGAACCAGCTCCCCTCCCCCGCGAGGGCCAGCACAATGTGGCCGACCAGGGAGATCATCGTGGCGATCAGCGCGATCGTGCCGAGAACCGCCGCGAGCGCCTGTCCGACGATGGGAATCCATCCGACCAACAGGGACAGAGTTCCGCAGATGGTCGCAACCCACCCAAGAATGTCCACCAACTGTTTGATCCAGCCGGCGTTGTCGTGGACCCAGTCCTTGAACTTGTCCCAGGTGCCGTCCTTCAGGCCGTCGTTGTCGATCGCGGTCCGAATGGCCTCACGCGCTCGCTTGACCGCCGCATCACGGATGTCCTTGGCCGCCTCAAGGTCCCTCTTCGCCCGTTCCATCGCCGAAGTCGCCGCCTCCTGGCGCTGCTCCAGCTTCTTCCGGTTGGGATCGTCGTCCGCCGTGTCCTTGGGCAGCCCGTCGATCGCGCCGGTGCTCGTCCTCTGGTCCGCGTCCGCGTCCTGGGCGTCGCGGAGCGCCTTGTCCGCCATGGTCTGGGCGCGGTGCAGCTCCGAGGCGTACTCCTTCGAGGAGCCGCCTTCGAGTACCTTTTCACCGAGGGCGTCCGCCGCCGCGTCGTACCGCTTGAAAGCCTTCCGCAGCTTCCCTTCGGCCTCTTCGGCCTGCGTACGGAATTCTTCGGCCGTCTTGCTCTTCCAGGCTTCGACGGACGAGAGGGCCTTGATCTCGTCCGCCTGTTTCTTGATGGATTCCGCGGTCCTGCGCAAATCGCGGCCCAGCCCGGCAACCTGCTCCGGATCCCCGGGGACCGGGTCGGAGGGCTCCCCGATCACCGCCCACTCGTCAGCCCTGGGACGCGTCATTTCGCGCCCCCTTTGCCGCTCGTAGCCTGCTTGTCCGTCCCTCGGAGGGCCTCGGCAAGCTGGTGATCGATTTCCTCATAGGTCTGGGCCGCGGTGGACAGGATCTTCGAGAGCTTCTCGATCTCGTCCGTGAGACGTTCTCGGTGGATCTTCCAGTTGTCGCCGAAGTCATCGAACGTCTCGACCAGACTCCGGTCACCGAGCACCTCGACACCGAGGCCGTCGGCCGGATTCGCGTTCCCGGTGAACTCGCGGTGGATCTTGGAGAGTGATCGTGCGCTCTCTTTGATACGCGCGACATCGGCAGTCTGGTCCGACACGGTCCCCCCTGTTGAGAAGCCTCGCGGAGCGCGACCCGAGCCGGCTTTCCGCTTCCTCCATGGCTGCGTTGTGCGCGTCTCCCAGCCATCCACATGAGCAAGGATCCTACGGGTGGGGCTATTGGTTCCCGGACTCACGCGGTAACAGGATCATGGCGTGCGCATCCCGTCAGCGTCCGCCGACAAGGAGAACCGCAACGTGACATCCAGAGGCAAGCAGCGCCTGATAACGGACCGCCTCGGCATCCGCGCCGAAGCCGGCGGATGGTGCTGGATCGACAAGATCCCGCAGCCCCCGGCGGACGTGCTCCAGGCCGCCGGCAACCCGCGGCTCCGTCCTGCCAGGGTGCCCCCGCTGGGCATGGTCGGCGCAGTGCTCGGGGCGCCGTTCATGCCGCTCATCATGCTGTTGAGCCTTCTTTCCGATGCGGAGGAAGCCGTCGAGCGCTCCCTCGGTTCGAAGGAGGAGAAGGAGCGCTGGCGGGCCAAGAAGGGGGAGGACAAGCTCCGGGACGCCAGCATCGCCGAGCAAGGCCTCGACAAGGTCTTCGACGGGAACTGGGGCGCCAACGCCGGGCAGTTCCTGCTGCGTTGGTACAGCCATTCCACCCACCACCAGCGACTGCTGCTCGCCACCGAGGACGGGATCGTCCTGGCGGCTCCGCCGAAGCGGGTCAGCGTGGGGCGGGAGAAGCACATGCAGTTCGTCGCCCGTATCCCCGCCACCGAGGCGACTCTCGTCGACCCCTTCTTCGGGGAGTTCGAGACGAGGGTGCTGCTGATCCGGTTCCAGGACGGATCCTGGCTGCGAGTCGACACGGAAGAGCTTCGTAGCGAGCTCCACATGTACGTACTCCGGCAGCCCCTCCCAGACGGCCCCCAGAGTTCCCGTCCCGACAGCCGACCAGGACAGGGCCGGTGCGACTACTGGGCGGCGCCCGCCCGGTGCGTGCAACATCCGCTGCCGCACCAAGCGGGCGCCCGCAGGCCCTGCCGCTGGACCACAACCCTGAGCAGCGCCCTGAACAGCGCCTTGAACAGCGCCCTGAGCAGTGCCTCTGAAGAGCGCTTCGACTACCTCTTCGCCGACTTGGCGAGTTCCTCGTCGATCTGCTCGAACTTGTCCGCGGCCATGGTCAGGTAGTCACCCATGCCGTCCAGACCGTCCAGCGTGTCCTTCGCACCGCGGGTGAACTCCTCGAAGTTCTCGTCGAAGGCCTTCGACGAGCTCTTCGTGACGTAGCCGGACTCGACCAGGTTCGCGATGTACTTGCGCAGGCCGTCCAGCTTCTCCTGGAGCTTTTCCTTCTCCTTCACGACATGCTTTGCAGCATCCCGCATGTCCTGATATGTGACATCAAGGTCCTTGGCCATGAAGCCGCTCCCTCGTCAAAGTGCCGCAGGGCCAACCCCCGTGGCTTCCCTGTTCCAACTGACTGAGGCAGCAGCTTACGGGTGTGGCACGAGTGGATACATCTCGGTTCTGGAACAAGACTGTTCAACACCGTTCCGTCACCAATTCACCATAGGGAAGAGTCCCGATCCCACCCGTTGCCCTTCTGTCATATGGAGCGGATATCGTCGCTCTGTACGGTGGCCGGCGTTGCGGAAGCGGCCACGGGGGCCGTTGGGGAGGACAACCGTGCGCCTGACTCTGACCGTCGTCGATCCGTTCGGCGGGAGTACCGCCGACGTCGTGCTCGACGCGGATCCCGAGTCCACCGTCGGGGACATCGCACAGGAACTGGCGAAACAGGTCGGCCACAGCGGCGCCCAGATCATTCCGCTCGGGCATCACGGGCAGGTGCCCGCCAACAACTCCCCCCTTGTGTATGTGGACGGTTATGCCGTCGACCCGAGTTCGAACATCGCCGGCTCGCCCTTGCGCGAGGGGGCCGTCGTCAGCCTTCAGGATCCGGCCGGGTGTCTGCCCGGGGAGCCGACCGGGCTCGTCGAGCTGCGGGTCGTGGGCGGACCCGTCGCCGGGTTCGTGCACCGGCTCGGGGTCGGGCGGTACGACATCGGCAGCGGGCCCGCCTCGTACATCCGGATCGACGATCCCGAGGTCGACGCCCTCGCCCTCACGTTGTCAGTTGCAACCGATGGCACCTGCCAGGTCACCGTGCACGGGGACAAGGAAAAGAAGGACGAGGAGAAGGCCGAGGGCGGTGTCACCCTCGACGGCAGGGCGACGGCGGACATCGAGGGGAACGAATGGCCACTCGGCGGGCAGATCGCCATCGGCAACTCCCTTGTCGAGCTGGCCCGTTACACCCCGCCCAACGCCGCTCTCAAGTGGTCCGAGGACGGTGTCGGTCTCGACTACAACCGGCCGCCCCGGCTGCGCGCCCCCGACCGGCAGACCAAGTTCCGGTTGCCGTCGCCGCCCCGGGACTTCGAGGCCCGGCCGCTGCCCTGGCTGATGGCGCTGACGCCTCTGGTGGGCGCGATCGTGGCCGTCACCATCTTCGGGCGCTGGTACTACCTGATCATGGCGGGCCTCAGCCCGATCCTGCTGTTCGCGAACTACTTCATGGACAAGAAGCACGGGCGCAAGTCCCATGCCAAGCAGGTCAAGGAGTACAAGGAGCAGAAGGCGCGGATCGAGAAGGACGCGCAGGACGCCCTGGTCGCGGAGCGGCAGGACCGGCGGCACGCCATTCCCGACCCCGCCACCGTCCTCTCCCTCGGCACCGGGCCCCGTACGCGGCTGTGGGAGCGGCGGCGTACCGATCGTGATCATCTGCTGCTGCGGGTCGGCACGGGGCAGTTGCCGTCCGAGGTCGTGCTCGACGACCCGGAGCAGGACGAGCACCGGCGTCAGGTGACGTGGAAGATCGAGGACGCGCCCGTGGCCCTGTCGCTGCGGTCACTCGGTGTCATCGGGATGGCGGGGCCCGGGGATTCGGCTCGCGCGCTC
Organism: Streptomyces sp. NBC_01451; assembly: GCF_036227485.1. Taxonomy (NCBI): domain Bacteria; kingdom Bacillati; phylum Actinomycetota; class Actinomycetes; order Kitasatosporales; family Streptomycetaceae; genus Streptomyces; species Streptomyces sp. NBC_01451. Next base: position 5,803,922 of record NZ_CP109479.1, on the reverse strand, counting down.
GGGCGGTGGGCCGTCGCCCAGACCGCCGCGCTGCAGAGCCCGATGGACGTCCAGTTCTACGTGCTCAGCGAGAGCACCGCGCAGGAGAGCTGGGACTGGGTCCGCTGGCTGCCGCACACCAGGCCGTCCGGCGGGCAGGACGTCAACGTCCTCATCGGGACCGATGCCGAAACCGTCGGCGCGCGTATCGGCGAGCTGACGCAGATCCTCGACGCGCGCAAGAAGGCCGCCGAGCAGAACAAGGGGCAGCGGGCGTCGTTCAGCGACCCGGACATCGTCGTGGTGTGGGACGGGTCGCGACGGCTGCGGTCGCTGCCCGGTGTCGTCAAGCTGCTGCGCGAGGGTCCGGCGGTGGCGATGTACGCCCTCTGCCTCGACGCCGAGGAGCGGTTCCTGCCCGGTGAGTGCCAGGCCTTCGTCGTCGCCGAACCCAAGGCCGAGGAGCACGCCGACCCGGCGTACGCCGAGAACGCACAGCCTCAACAACACGTCGCGGGCGGGTTCCCGTCCTTCCCCTCCTTCCACGCCTGGCATGCCGCCGACAGCGAGCCCGACCGGCGTGCCCAGGCGGACAAGCTGCGGCTGCGCGTCGAGGAGGAGAGCGCGGAGCGCGTGCGTGACGTACGGCCCGACTTCGTCTCCGCCGCCTGGTGTCTGCGTCTGGCCCGGTCGCTGTCCGCCCTCCGCGACATCAGCGGCGAGACCGAGGACTCGGCGCTGCCCGGCTCCAGCCGACTGCTCGACGTGCTCCAGCTGGAGCCGCCGACACCCGACGCGATCACCGCGCGCTGGCGCATGGGCGGGCAGTCGACGATGGCCGTCATCGGTGAGTCGTACGACGGCGCGTTCGGCATCGACATCCGCAAGGACGGGCCGCACGGCCTCATCGCCGGTACAACCGGTTCCGGTAAGTCGGAGCTGCTCCAGACCATCGTGGCCGCGCTCGCCGTCGCCAACACCCCCGAGAACATGACGTTCGTGCTCGTCGACTACAAGGGTGGCGCCGCGTTCAAGGACTGTGTGCATCTCCCGCACACCGTCGGCATGGTGACCGACCTCGACGCCCACCTCGTCGAGCGGGCCCTCGAATCGCTCGGCGCCGAACTGCATCGCAGGGAACACATCCTGGCGGCTGCCGATGCCAAGGACATCGAGGACTACCAGGATCTGGTGCGTCGGGACCCGTCCCACGCTCCCGTGCCCCGACTCCTCATCGTCATCGACGAGTTCGCGTCGATGGTGCGCGACCTGCCCGACTTCGTCACCGGTCTGGTCAACATCGCGCAGCGAGGCCGCTCGCTCGGCATTCACCTGCTGCTCGCCACGCAGCGGCCGTCCGGTGTGGTGTCCCCCGAGATCCGCGCCAACACCAACCTCCGGATCGCGCTGCGCGTGACCGACGGCGGTGAGTCGTCCGACGTCATCGACTCGCCGGAGGCCGGGCACATCTCCAAGAACACCCCCGGGCGGGCCTACGTACGGCTCGGGCACGCCTCCCTCGTCCCCTTCCAGTCCGGACGTGTCGGCGGACGCCGGCCCGGTGCGGCGGACCCCGCGGTCCTCATGCCCTGGTCGGGGCCGCTGGCCTGGGAGGACCTGGGCCGGGCCGCGCTGAAGAAGCCCAAGGTCGAGGCGCGGGAGGACGAGGAGATCACCGACCTCAAGGTGCTCGTCGACGCCGTGCGCGACGCCAACCGGTCGCTCGGTATCCCGCCCCAGCACAGCCCCTGGCTGCCCGCGCTCTCCGAGACGCTGCTGCTCGACGAGATCGAGGTCCCGGCCTTCGCCGACCACGGCACGGGCAGGCTGGCGCCCGTCCCGTACGGCATCGAGGACCTGCCGGCCGCCCAGGCGCGCCGCCCGGTCGTCGTCGACTTCGCCACCTTCGGGCATCTGATGATCGGCGGCGCCCCGCGCAGCGGCCGTTCGCAGATCCTTCGTACGATCGCTGCCTCGCTGGCCCGCACCCACTCCACCGCCGACGTCCACCTGTACGGCATCGACTGCGGCAACGGCGCGCTGAACGCGTTGAGCCGGCTCCCGCACTGCGGGGCTGTCGTCAGCCGTAACCAGACCGAGCGGGTGATCCGGCTGGTCAACCGGCTCAAGGGTGAGATGTCGCGCCGCCAGGACCTGTTGGCGGAGAAGGGGTTCGCGGACATCGGTGAGCAGCGGGCCGCGTCCGCGGCGGACGAGCGGCTGCCGCACATCGTCGTACTGCTGGACCGCTGGGAGGGCTGGGTGCCGACCCTCGGCGAGGTCGACCACGGCGCGCTCACCGACGAGTTGACGACGATGATGCGTGAGGGTGCGAGCGTCGGTATCCACCTCGTCCTGACCGGTGACCGCACGCTGCTGGTCGGCCGGATCGCCACGCTCACCGAGGAGAAGTACGGGCTGCGGCTTGCCGACCGCAGCGACTTCTCGACGCTCGGCATCCCGCACCGCAAGGTCCCGGAGGAGATTCCGCCGGGCCGTGGCTACAAGAACGAGTCCGGTATCGAGACCCAGTTCGCGCTGTTGTCGGAGGACACGACCGGCCAGGGGCAGGCGGCGGCGATCACCGCGATCGGGGAGGCGGCTGCGGCCCGGGACGCCCAAGTGCCGCGCTCCCGGCGCCCGTTCCGCGTCGACAGCCTGCCGTCGCGCATCTCGTTCGCGGACGCGTGGGGCATGCGCGACCCGGAGACCTCGGGCTCCCGCCTGTGGGGCCTCGTGGGCATCGGCGGCGACGACATCACCGGCTTCGGCCCCGACCTCGCGACCGGTGTGCCGACATTCGTCATCGCCGGACCGGCCAAGTCGGGCCGCTCGACCGTGCTGATGAACTTCGCGCAGTCGTATCTGTCCCAGGGGGTACGTCTGGTCATCGCGGCGCCGCGTCAGTCGCCGCTGCGGCAACTGGACGGTACGGACGGGGTGTTGAAGCTGTACACCGGCGACGACATCGACGAGGACGACTTCGAGGAGCTCATCGACCAGGCGTCGGTCGAGGAGCCGATCGTCGTCCTCGTCGACGACGGGGAGATCCTGGAGGACTGCGACGCCGCGAGCCAGATGAAGAAGATCGTCTCGCGGGGTGCGGAGCGGGGGCTCGGGCTGGTCATCGCGGGTGATGAGGAGGATGTCTGCAGCGGGTTCAGCGGCTGGCAGGTCGATGCGAAGAAGGGCCGGCGGGGGATTCTGCTGTCCCCGCAGGAGTCTTCGAGCGGGGATCTGATCGGGGTGCGCATCAACCGGAGCATGGTGGGTGGGCAGGTCGCGCCCGGCAAGGGGATGTTGCATCTGGGGGATGGGGAGTTGCGTACGGTCGTCATTCCCGGGTGAGTCGGGGCCGGGTGGGCTGGAGCCGGGCGCGGCGGGTTGGTTTCGCCCCCGCCGCCCCTACCCGTCCCGTCCCGTCCCGTTCCTGGGGGCTGCGCCCCCAGACCCCCGCTGTCGGCCCTGAAGGGGCCTCGTCCTCAAACGCCGGACGGGCTGAGTGGGCCTGGGCTGAAGTTACAGCGGTGACGGGTGAGGGGGAAACGCCGCCCGGGCCGCATCCGTCTCGCCTGTCGGACGCCGGGCCGGCGGTGTGGTTCGAGGGCGCCCCGCGAACGGACCGGAAACGGGCGCGTGGGTGGGAAGGATCGCCCAACTCCCCTACCCCACCCGCGACATCCGGGCCACCGGGTCTCCCGCCTCCGGGTTGTCCGTCTCGTACTTCAGGTCGTCGCCGACCGGAGTGAGCAGCACCTGGTGCGACCCCGTGGTGCACACGTTCCTGTTCGACTTGTCGGCGATCGACGTGACGACGAGCCGGGTCTTCGTGACCTCCTTCAGGAACAGATCGTCGTCGCAGATGCCGCCGATCTGGTCGGTCTGCCGGAAGGTGCCCAACTTCTCGCCCACGGCGGCCTCTTGGACCGTCACCCGGAACGTCCCCATCGGCAGCGTGCCGTCGAGGGCGACGGCCGGCCCCTCCCAGGTGCCGACGTAGGACGCGGGGATCGTCGTAGGCCCGGTGACCACGGCCCCCGTCGAGGTGCTCGGCGCCGGGCTCTCCGCCTGCTGGCCGGAGTCCTCGCTCGGCACCTGGGACGTGGCCGCGTCGGAGTCGCCGCTCGCCTCGTGGCTCCCCTGGTCCGCGCCCCCGCCCGGCAGCAGGTCGAACACGTACGCGGAGCCCACCGTCACCGCGGCCATCGCGCCCGCCACCGCGAGGGCCACCGTGCAGCTCAGCTTCCGTCCGCGTCCACCGGCGACGGGTGCCGAGGTCGCCGCCACGCTCACCGAGACCTTGCCGGGCGTCCGATCGGCCGGCTCCTGCTCCGGTTCTTCCTCCGGTTGCTGTCGCTGTTCCTGCTCCGGGTTCTGTTCCGCGTCCCGAGGTCCCGGCAGTGCGGGCAGCCCCGGACCGGGCATCACGGGCGGCGGCCCGAACTCCCCCACCCCGGGCGTGCCGAACCCCGCCGGCCCCGACAGCGCACCCTCCCGAGCCTCCGCCCCCGCGACCTCGGCCTCCAGGTTCAGCAACGCCACCGCGCTCCGGCTGACCCGCTCCACCACCGCCCCCGGCAGCCATCCGGCCGCCACCAGCCGCGCCGCCCCGTCCGGAGCGAGCCGCCGGGCCACCTCGGCGGGAGCCGGTCGCGCTGCCGGGTCCTTCACCAGGCACCCCTCGACCACCTCCCGCAACTCCCCGCCGAGCCCGTCGAGTCGGGGCTCCTCGTGGACGACCTTGTAGAGCAGGGCCGCCGAGGAGTCACCGGGGAACGGGGATCGGCCGGTCGCCGCGTACGCCAGTACCGCGCCCAGGGAGAAGACGTCCGCCGCTCCCGTGATCGGCCTGCCGAGGATCTGTTCCGGTGACATGTAGCCGGGCGAGCCGACCGAGACGCCGGTCGACGTCAGGGACGCGGTGCCGTCCGTGGCCCGGGCGATGCCGAAGTCGATGAGGAGGGGGCCGTCGAGGGTGAGGAGGACGTTCGAGGGCTTCACGTCCCGGTGGACGAGGCTCAGGGCGTGTACGGCGGTCAGCGCCTCGGCGAGGCCGGCGCCCAGTGCCCGTACGGAATCCAGGGGCAGCGGACCGTCGTCGGTGATCGCCGCCGTCAGGGAGGGACCTGCCGCGTACGCCGTCGCCACCCATGGCACCGGGGCGTCCGGGTCCGCGTCCAGGACGGGGGCCGTCCAGGCGCCGCCGACCCGCCGGGCGGCCTCGACCTCGCGCCGGAACCGGGCCCGGAACTCCTCGTCGAGCGCGAAGTGGGGGTGCACGATCTTGACCGCGACGGTACGGCCGCCGGCGCTGCGCCCCAGGTAGACCCGGCCCATCCCGCCCGAGCCGAGCCGCCCGAGCAACCGGTAGGGCCCCACGACGGCCGCCTCCCCGACGTCCAGCGGCTGCATGACCCCCACCTCTTCCCCGTACCCGCCTCGCACGCGCCCCGGACGCCCCCGGGCGCCCGGATACGCGCGCCGGTCACGTCCGCGACGAGCAGCCTACGGCTCCAGGAGGTCGACCTCCACGTCTGCGGGGAAGCCCGTCGTGGGGCCCACCCGGCGGGCGAACTCCCGTACGGCCGCCAGCTGCGGTCCGCCGAAGCGGAAGTCGAGGGTCGTGAAATAGCGCTCCAGCACCTGGGCGTCGAACTCCTCCCAGCGGGCCGCCTGTTCGGCGACCTTGCCGACCTCCTCCAGGGAGACGTCGCGGGAGGCGAGGAACGCCTCGTGGACCTTGCGGGTGAGGACCGGTTCGCGTTCCAGGTAGTCCCGCCGGGCCGCCCACACCGCGAAGACGAACGGCAGTCCCGTCCACTCCTTCCACAGCGTGCCCAGGTCGTGCACCTGAAGGCCGTAGCGCGGGCCGTCCAGGAGGTTGGCACGCAGGGCGGCGTCCCCGATCAGCACCGCCGCGTCCGCCTCCTGCATCATCAGGCTGAGGTCGGGCGGGCACGTGTAGTAGTCGGGCTGTACGCCGTAACGCTCGGCCAGGAGCAGTTGCGCCAGGCGCACGGAGGTACGGGAGGTCGAGCCGAGCGCCACCCGTGCGCCGTCCAGGCGGTCCAGCGGGACCTGGGAGACGAGCACGCACGACATCACCGGGCCGTCGCAGCCGACGGCGATGTCCGGGAAGGCGACCAGGTCATCGGCGTTGCGCAGGAACTCGACGAGGGTGATGGGCCCGATGTCGAGGTCACCGCGCACCAGCTTCTCGCTGAGCTTCTCAGGGGTGTCCTTGGTCAGCTCGAAGTCGAGGAGCGTGCCTGTCCTCGCGAGCCCCCAGTACAGGGGCAGGCAGTTCAGGAACTGGATGTGGCCGACGCGCGGCCGGGTGCGAGAATTGTCCACATCGCGAGGCTAACGGGCGTTCGGTACGGCGCGGCCTCCCGGGGGTTGTCAAGGCCGTGAGCCACCTCTCAAACGTCCGAGTGACGTGATCTTGACCTCTATTGCATTCGGGTGCCCACATGCTAGGCTCGCCGCAAGTTGCAGTTTGGTTTCCCTTGCAGTACAGAGCCTGCGGAGCATCTGACCGCGGGCTCTCGTCGTATTCAGATGAATGCAGTTGTTTACAAGTTTTTGTTTACACCTTGCAGGTTCTGGAGCAGGGCAACCCTTTGGGCCCAGGGAGGGCTTATGGCTACCGGAACCGTGAAGTGGTTCAACGCCGAAAAGGGCTTTGGTTTCATTGCCCAGGAAGGCGGCGGCCCGGACGTCTTCGTCCACTACTCCGCGATCAACGCGAGCGGCTTCCGCTCTCTCGAAGAGAACCAGGCGGTTTCCTTCGACGTCACGCAGGGTCCGAAGGGCCCTCAGGCGGAGAACGTCAGCCCGATCTAAGTCTTCGGCTCAGCTGAGCCGAATGCTCTGATCCGGAACGTGTGCAGCACCCCAAGGAGCTCCGAGCCGTCTCGACGGCATCGGAGCTCCTGCCTTTTGCCGCTGCCTCTCCGGACGCGTCGCGTTGTCAGTGGGTCCGGCTAGGGTCCCCGCCATGACTGACGCAGCAGCAGCCGCCACCCGGGGTGACGACACCGGCACCGACTTCGTCGCCGCCACCCGCGTCTTCTACGACGCCATCGCCGAGGACTACTTCGACCGCTACCGTTCCGGGCTCGCCGCCCAGCCGCTGGAACGGGCGGTGCTCGCCGCGTACGCCGAGTTCGTACGGGGTTCAGGGGGCGGCAGCGGCCGGGTCGCCGACCTCGGGTGCGGGCCGGGATGGGTCACCGCGTTCCTCGACTCGCTCGGGCTGTCGGTGTTCGGGCTGGACGTGTCGGCGTCGATGCTCGCGGTGGCCCGGCGGGAGCATCCGGGGCTGCTCTTCGAGCAGGGCTCGATGCTGGAGCTGGACCTCGCCGACGGGTCGCTCGCCGGAGTCGTGTCCTGGTACTCGACCATCCACACCCCGGCCGACCGGCTGCCCGCGCTCTTCGCCGAGTTCCGTCGCGTGCTCGCGCCGGGCGGGCATCTGCTGCTCGGCTTCCAGGCGGGAGACGTGGACAAGCACCATGACCGGCCCTTCGGACGCCCCGTGTCCATGACCTTCCAGCGGCGCCGGCCCGAGCGGATCGCCGAACTGCTGACGGAGGCCGGGTTCACCCTCGCGTCACAGACGGTACGGGCGGCGGACGAGGCCAGCGGGGAGTCGTCCCCGCATGCGTTCCTGATGGCCCGCAAACCGTGACCGGCCCGCGGGGCTGCTGGCCTGCCGGCCCAGTACCCGTGGTCCTCAGTATCCGTAGTCCTCGGGGTCCGCAGGCGGCTGGTAGTCCTTGTACTCCAGCCACTCTCCGGGGCGCTCACGGATCGCCTGCAACAGCTCCCCGAAGAGCTTCCCCTCGTACAGCACCCCGCCGATCTCCTCGGGGACGCGGACGTCGTTGATCACGGCGGTGGGCGTCCCCGGGCCCTTTCCGGGCTCCGTGCCGACAGTCTCGTAGGCGTGCTCGGAGTCGGTGACGAAGGAGCGGTACTTCATCGTCTTCACCGCCGACTCGAACGCGGGGGTGCGCAACCCGTCGACCTGCGCGGCCAGTTCGAGGAGGCGGGCGTCGGTGAAGCCGTCGACCTCCTCCTCGGGCTGGTTGTCGTAGAGCACCTCGTGGTACTCGGCGAACCTGTGAGCGTCCAGCGCTGCCCTGAGCGCGTTGGCCGCCTTCTTCGAGCCGCTCCCGCCGAGCCTGTCGTCGAGGAAGGAGGCCAGGGTGTACTCGGCCTTCACCTCGCGCCGCAGCACGGCGTTCCGGAGTTCCTGGCCGCCGCCTGTCGTCTCGAACTCCTCGCAGACCGGGCAGCGCATGTCCTCGTACATGTGCACGGTCACCTCGGCGGCCGGGTCGCCGACCATGATGGTCGTACCGCTCACCGCGAGCTTCTCCGGCACCTGCGCCAGGCTGTCGTACGGCTCCGGATCCCCGTAGCGCTGCCCGCATCCCGCGACGAGCGCCATGCCCAGGACGGCCATGGCGACCACCACCGTCGTTCTTGCTGCGGCGAAGCGCCGCCCCCCGTGCCTCACACGCACCTGATGCCTCCCCAGCGATCAACGCGACACTAGGGCATGTTCATGCAGAACGCACAGGCTTATCCCGGCTACGGGCCCACGGCCGTCAGAGCACCCCCGCCGCCGCCAGTGCCGCCACGTACCCGAACGTCATCGCCGGGCCGATCGTCGAGCCCGCGCCCGCGTAGCTGTGGCCCATGACGGCGGCGCTGGCGTTTCCGGCGGCGTACAGGCCGGGGATGGCCGTGCCGTCGGCCCGCAGTACCCGCGCCCGGGCGTCGGTGCGCAGGCCGCCCTTGGTTCCGAGGTCGCCGGGGACGATCCGGAAGGCGTAGTACGGGGGCAGCCACAAAGGGGCCAGGCAGGAGTTCGGGAGGACGGCCGGGTCGGTGTAGTAGTGGTCGTACGCGCTGTCGCCGCGCCCGAAGTCGGTGTCGTCTCCGTTCAGGGCAAGGGAGTTGAAGCGGCTGACGGTGGTGCGGAGGGCCGCGGGCGGGACGCCTATCGCGGTCGCCAGCGCGTCGACCGTCCAGGCCTTGTACGCGGCACCGGAGCTGTACCAGTCGGCCGGGAGTACGAAGGTCGGCGTGATGTCCTTGAAGAGGTAGCGGTTGCGGTAGTTCTGGTCGACGATCAGCCAGGCCGGGATGTCGGGGTCGGTGGCGTTCCGCTCGTACATGGTGTGGACGACGTCGCTGTAGGGACCGGCCTCGTTGACGAAGCGGGAGCCCGCCGCGTTGACCAACAGGCCGCCGGGAAGGGTGCGTTCGGCGAGACAGAAGTACGGCTCGTCGGGGAGCGGGATCGCCGGGCCCCACCAGGCGTCGTCCATCAGGGCGAGGGCACCGCCGGCGCGCTCACCGGCCCGGATCCCGTCCCCCGTGTTCTCCTTCGCGCCGACCGTCCACTCCGTGCCGATGGGCTGCTGCTGGTACTGGGCGCGCATCGCCGCGTTGTGCTCGAAGCCGCCCGAGCCGACGATCACGCCGCGCCGGGCGCGCAGCAGACCGGCCGTGCCGTTGCGGGTGACGACGGCGCCCGTGACCGCCCCGGACTCCGAGTAGAGGTCGGTGAGGGGGGTGTTGAGCCAGACCGGCACTCCCGCCGACGCCAGGCCCGCGCGCAGTCCGCCCGCGAGTGCCTGGCCCATGGTGAGCGGGGTCTGTCCCTGGAGGGCGGCCTTCGTGCCGCGCGCCAGACACTCGACGGCGACGGCGGTGCCCTTGGCGTTCACGGCGGCGAGGGCCAGCCACTTGTAGTCGGCGCTGAAGACGACCATGCCCGAAGGGACCGCGAGGTAGGGCGGGTTGAGGTTGGCGAGTTCGGCACCCAGGATGTTCCCGTCGAGCTGATCGGGCTCTATGGAACGGCCGCCCGGGAGCCCGCCGGGCAACTCCGGGTAGTAGTCGCTGTATCCCTCCATCCAGCGGAAGCGGAGGGGGCTGTTCGCCATGACGAAGGAGAGCATGGCGGGTCCGTGCGTGAGGAAGGCCTGCCGGCGGGCGGCGGGGACGTCCGGTCCGACGACCGCCGCGAGGTAGGTGGCGGCCTTGGCCGGGGTGTCCGGCACCCCGGCGGCGAGGATCACGGAGTTGTTCGGTATCCAGATCCCGGCGCCGGAGCGAGCCGCCGACCCACCAAAAGTGGGCGCCTTCTCGACAACGACACAGGACAGCCCCTGCTTCGCGGCCGTCAGCGCGGCGGTCATCCCGGCGGCGCCCGCTCCGACGACCACGACGTCGTACGTCCCGAGGAGGGGCGGGGCCGCGGCATGCGCCGTCCCCTGCCCCACCGCGACACCCACCCCGACCGCAACACCCGCCCCTGCGGCGCCGGCCAACACGCCTCGCCTGGAAGGAAGTTCGGCACGTCCGGAAGGTTCGGTACGGTCACTTCGGCCGGTACGGCCGGTACGTTCGCTTAGGTCGCTTCGGTCGGTACGTCTTGCGGGGTCCGCTTCTGGGTTCATGGGGCGGGAATGTCGTACTTGGGTCTTGCGAAGTCAAGGCCCATGCGTGACCGACGGTGAAACCCGCTCGACCGGGCCTCCCCCTGGAGAGATCCTCTCCGCATGGAGTTCCTCTGCTACCACCGCGACCGTCCCGGTTCCATGGCCCTGCGCGACGAACTGCTCGAAGACCACTGGTCGTACATGGACCGGTACGCCAAGGAGATGATCGCCCGCGGCCCGACCCTCACCGACGACCGCGACACCTGCACCGGCAGCGTGCACATCCTCGACCTGCCCGACCCGGGAGCCGCCCGCGCATTCGCCTTCGACGAACCCGGCTACCAGGCCGGCGTCTACCGGGACGTACTGCTGCGCCGCTGGCGCAACACCCTGGGCCGCACGATGTGGGACTTCCCCGGCGGCCCGACCGCGGGCAACCGGTACCTGGTCCTCGGCCTCGGCCGCGACTCCAGCCAGGCGGCCGACCTCGCCCTGCCGCCCGACCGGGACGACGACCTGATCGCCTACGGCCCTCTGCTGTCGGACGACGGCACCACGTGGCTGGGCACGGCGGCGCTCCTCCGGGCGCCGGACCCGGCGACGGCCCGTACCGTCCTGACGACCCCGGAGCGGTACGCCGCCATCGAGGTGCACAACTGGCAGTTCGGCGGGCGGCCGTCATGACTTGAGCGGCAACTCCACCCACACCGTCTTGCCGACGTCCCGCTCCGCCACGCCCCACGTACGGGCGAGGACCGACACGATGATCAGGCCCCGGCCGGTCTCGTCGATCTCCCATCGGGGCACCATGCGCAGTCGCCGGTCGCCCCGTGCGTCGCTCACCTCGATACGCAGGGTGTCCGGCGCGAGCAGCAGGAGGCGGAGTTCGAAGTCGCGTCCCGGTACGCGGCCGTGCGTTACGGCGTTCGCGGCCAGCTCCCCGACGACCTGCTGTGCGGCGTCGTTCACGTCGCTGTCGTGCGGGTATCCCCAGTCGGCGAGTTGCTGGGCTGTGAGTCGTCTGGCCAGGCGGGCGCCGCGCGGGGTGCAGCTGAGGCGCTGGGTCAGTTCGTCGGCGTGGGTGGAGATTCGTGAGTTCACGTCACCGAGCGTGGCCGCCCCGCCCTAACCTGACCAGGGGCGACGGGTGGACTCCGGGTATCCGTACGGGTGCGGTGAGTCAGGAGTGCGGGTTGTCGGCCGTGACCATGATGTCCACGACGAGGTGAGGGCGGTGGCGTACGTGACCGAGGACGCGGAGCGGAAGCCGGAGACTCCGGCGGAGGAAGAGGGTACGACGGGACTGTTCACCGCGCTGGGCAAGATGCTCAAGCGGTTGCGGGAACGGGCGGGGCTGACCCAGAAACAGTTCGGGGAGTTGGTGGGGTACGGGCCGGACGCCATCTCCGCCATGGAGCGCGGGGTACGGATCACGAGGCCCGAGCTGCTGGAGAAGGCGGACGACATCCTCAACGCCGGCGGGCTGTTGAAGGACGCGATCCCCGAGGTCGAGGAGGCGATGAAGAAGGCGCGGACTCGTCATCCCGAGTGGTATCGGGGATACGCCGCTCTGGAGGCCACAGCGGTCGAGCTGCATTTCTACGCTAACCAGGGCGTGCCCGGGATCCTGCAGATCGAGGACTATGCACGAGCCGTGTTCTCCCGTCGACGACCCCTGCTCGACGAGAAGACCATCGAGAAACGTGTGGCCGACCGCCTGGCACGTCAGCAGGTACTTGACCGGTGGCCGCCTCCGATGTGCGGCTTCGTACTCGAAGAGGCGGTGCTGCAACGGCCGATCGGCGGACCCGACGTCCATAGGAACCAGTTGCACCAGACGCTCCGGATCAGCCGCATGCGCAATGTGGAGATTCAGGTGATGCCAACCAGCCAGACACAACACCCAAACATGGACGGCGCGTTCAACCTGCTGACACCCAAAGGGCATTCACCAGTTGCGTACACCGAGGTCCAGGGTCACCCTCGGCTGATCACCGATGCCGACGAGGTAAGGAAGATCACCGACCGCTATGGGATCATGCGCGCGATGGCACTCACTCCCATGGAGTCCCAGGCCCTGATCGAGAAGATGTTGGGGGAGCAATGAACACCAACGCATTCACCTGGTTCAAGTCCAGCCACAGTGGCGGCGAAGGCGGCGAGTGCCTCGAAGCCGCCTACACCTGGCGCAAGTCCAGCCACAGCAGCGGCGAAGGCGGCGAATGCGTAGAAGTCGCCCCCTGCCCCCACGCCATCCACGTCCGGGACTCCAAGAACCCCGCCGGTCCCCACCTCACCCTCTCCCCCACCACCTGGTCCGTCTTCCTCCGTCAGGCGTCTGTGTAACAGCTGTGCTGCGTACGCGGCCGAGGTGGACTTACCGGGAGTCGCCGCGGCGATGATCAGGGCATGACCATGACCACCCGCACCGCCACAGCGGCAGCGATCTGCGCGGCGGTGCTGCTGACCGGCACCGCCTGCACCAGCGGCGACGACGGGCCGGCGACCTCGGCCAAGAAGTCGGCCTCTGCCACACCTACGCCCACCGCCTCCGCCGAGCCCGCCGCCGACGCCGTTCAGCACGTCGACGGCGAGTCCGTCACCGAGGCTCCGGAGATCTGGCGGAAGACCATCGCCTCGTTCGCCAACGGGCGGTTGGGTCGTGCCATCCCGTTCAAGGGCGGGCTCCACAAGGGGACTCTCGGGATCGCCCTGAACTGCGAGGGCAAGGGCACCGTGAAGGTCGAGGTACCCGACCTCGGCCTGAGCTTCGTCGAGGAGTGCGCGGACGGCAAGGTAGCCACCATCTACAACGAGATGGAGATCAGCGAGCCGGACCCGGACGCGTATGTCCACATCATGGGCACTTCCGGGGTCCGTTGGTCGATCTCCGCCGGGCAGTGACCTAGGAGGCTGCCGAGCCCGGCGAAGAAGCGTGGGGATAGACCGCCGACCGCTGCTGGAAGCTCAGGATCTTCGGGTTCTGGATGACGCCGTCGCGGATCTCGATGGCCTTGCCGACCGTGACGTCGGCGTCCCATGCCGCTGGGCCGTTCATGACCTTGCGCAGGTAGGGCAGGAGCGCCTCGCTGATCTCCCAGGTGGCGGAGTTCCACAGGTGGGACGGGCTGTGGTCGACCCCGTAGTAGTGGCAGCCCGGCCCCACCTCGTGCATCGGCTCACCGAACGTGGTCGGGCGGGCGAAGGAGAAGCCCATGCCCTCGTCGCAGGCCACGTCGACGAAGAAGGTCCCCGGCCGGAACAGGGCGAGTTCCTCGTCGTTGACGAACATGAGCGGCGCGTCGGTGTCCTGGAGGATGCAGTTGACGATGATGTCGAACCCGGCCAGGTACTCCGCCAGCGGCATGGAACCGGCCGCGGTGACCGCCCGCAGGCGCGACGGATCGTCCTCCTGCTCCTCGAAGTGGGCCATCACGACCGAGGGCATCGGCGAGGCGACCGCCGCGGCGGCGCGCTGGGTGAGCACGGTGACGTCGGTGACCCCCATGGCACCCAGGCCCGTGACCGCTCCGCGCGCCGTGGCGCCGAAGCTGATGACCACCGCGCGCAGGCGGCGGCCGTAGTGGCCGGTCAGCCCGCCGAGCTGGAGGGCGTGCAGGACCGAGCAGTATCCGGCCAGCTCGTTGTTCTTGTGGAACACGTGGACGCTGAAGGCGCCCGTGGAGGTCCAGTGGTTCATGGCCTCCCAGGCGATCAGGGTCAGCCGCCGGTCGATGGCGAGCTGGGTCATCTTCTCGTCCTGCACACAGTGCGGCCAGCCCCACAGCACCTGGCCCTCGCGCAGCTCGGCGACGTCCTCGTGCATCGGCTTGGGCAGCAGCAGGACGTCGCACTCGGCGATGAGCTCCTCGCGGGAGCGCAGACCCGCCACGAGTGGGCGCAGCGCGTCGTCGGCGACGCCGAAGCGCCGGCCGTAGCCCTGTTCGAGGAAAATCTTGTCGCGCAGGTCGGGTGCGATTCGGTCGAGGTGGCGGGGGTGCAGCGGGAGGCGGAACTCGTTCTCCTTGTGCGAGGAGGCGAGTACTCCGAGGGTCATCAGGCTCATTTGGGGTGGCTCTTTTCCGACCGGCCGCGAGGCGTCCCGGTATTGCCGTTCCCCGAGGGCGACGCCGAAACTGGATGACGGCATGCGAAATGCGCTCGGTACTGCCACCGTACTCCGGTAGAGGTCCCCGGAGCACCCACCGTTCGCGTGCGCCGGAGGGCCGGCATGAGTGACTTCAGCGGCGTCAGCGGCCCAGTGTCGCCGCCACGTCCTCCCAGGCCCGTCCGCTCAGCAGTGGCCGAAAGCCGGTGAAGAGGGCGAGCAGGTCCGGGCCCCACTGTTCGCGGAACACCGGGTTCACCCGGGCCAGGTCCAGCTCGTTGGCGGCCGTCAGCTCGGCGAGGTCCTCGCGCCGGCTCCGGTACATCGTCCGCGTGCCGCTGGTGAAGCGGTCGTGGAACGGCGCGTCCGGGGTGGCGAGGCCCGGGTAGGTGGCCTTGCGGTCCATGGCGGAGTAGACGTGGACGATCTCCTCCGCCTCCGGGCCGATCACGCGGGCCAGTTCGGCGCGGCGGTCCAGGGAGAGCAGGGCGGTGGGGAAGCCGTCGCTGCCGTAGGCGGCGTGGCAGAGGCCTGCCAGGCGGAGGGCCGGCCGGGCTTCCCAGGAGGCGAGCAGACGGTAGACCCGGCAGAGGTGGGCGAGCAGGGTGCCGCCGGGGTGCGCAATCTGCTCGGCGCCCAACTGCCTTAGGAATCCGACGGCTTGGGCGGCGGCGGAGGTGACGGCGGCGGGAGGAGGAGCAGGGGGCGGGAAGGGGGGAGACGGAGAGGGAGGGGAAGCGGACATGGGGTGGCGTCCTCTCGGTGCGCGAAAGGTCGGCACCCGTCCGCTCCCCGCCCTGTGGTCCGGACCCCGGCGGGGGCGCGGGACGGGTTGCCGCCTGGGCCCTGTGCTGATCGTGACGTACTCGCCCGAACCCAGTCAATCCTAAGGTTCTGTCATCAACTCCAAGTGATAGCTTGGGTGTTGTGACCCTCGATGACCTGCGTGTCTTCGTCGCCGTGTGCCGGGCGGGCAGCCTGAGCGCGGTGGCCCGTGACCTGGCGTGTACGCAGTCGGCCGTGAGTCAGCATGTGAAGCGGCTGGAGCGGGAGACGGGCGTCGCGCTGCTGGAACGGCACGCGCGGGGCGTCGTACCGACCGAGGCCGGGCGGGTGTTGCAGACCGCCGCCTCGGAGGGCATCGCCGGGCTGGATCTCGCGCTGCGGCGGCTCAAGGATCTCGTCGACGGGGAGAGCGGGTCGGTGCGGGTCGCCACCGGCGCCACGACCGTACGGCACTTCATGGCGGAGGCGGTTGTCACCTTCCGGCGTCAACACCCCAGGGTGAGCCTGGAGTTCCGTACGGAGAACTCCAGCCGGGGGTGTTTCGCCGCGCTGGCCGACAGCGAGCTGGATCTGGCGTGGATCACCATCGGGGGGCCGGTGCGGGGGATCGAGCAGCGGGTGGTGATGGAGCTGCCGTGGGTGCTCGCGGTGGGGGCGGGTGAGGCTCTGGCGGGGCGGGATCATGCGGAGGTCGGTGATCTGCGGGACCTGCGGTTGATCCGGCTGCCGCCCAACTCGACGTCCGCCGCGCATCTGGACGCGGCGTTCGCGGAGGTGGGGGTGCGGCCGGTGTTCGACACGAGTGTCGCCGACTGGGACACGGCCCTGCTGCTGGCCGAGTTGGGGTTGGGGTGCGCGATCGTTCCGGCCGTGCCCGATCTGCCGGTGCCGGGTACCGACGGGCCGGTGCGGCTGATCCCCCTCCCGGCGTTGCGTCCGCTGGCGGTGGGATGGGCGGTGCGGCGGTGGGACGCGCTCAGTCCGATCGCGCGGGTGTTCGCCGACACCGTCGCCGAGAGTTGCCGGGGGTAGGTCGTACGTCGGCTGCGGGGGCGATCGCGGGTCGGTGGGGGCTTGTCGCGCGGTTCCCCCGTGGCCCGGGCCCGTGGCGGAGCCACGATCGATACGGCCCCGCGCCCCCCCCTGACGGGAGCGGCCCGACCACGACCGCACCCCTCGGACTACCCCGGACTACCCCGGGCTGCCCGGGCTGCCTCGCCCCGCAGCCGACGTACGCCCTACTTCTCGTACAGCCCCTCGACCTCGTCCGCGAAGTCCCGCATGATCTCGAACCGTCGCAGCTTCATCGACGGTGTCAGATGACCGGCCTCCTCCGTGAAGTCGACCGGGAGGATGGTGAACCGGCGGATCGACTCCGGGCGGGAGACGAGTTTGTTGGCCTCCTCCACCGCCCGTTGGATGACGGCCCTCAAGTCGTCGTCGTCCATGAGGAGTTCGGCCGGTACCGGGTGCTTGCCCTGCATCTGGCGCCAGTGGGTGAGGCCCGGGGGGTCGAGGGTGATCAGGGCCGAGATGTAGGGGCGGCCGTCGCCCAGGATCATCACCTGGGAGATCAGGGGGTGGGCCCGCAGCCAGTTCTCCATCGGCGCCGGGGCCACGCTCTTGCCTCCGGCCGTGATCAGGATCTCCTTCTTGCGGCCGGTGATCGTCAGATAGCCCTCTTCGTCGAGGGAGCCGATGTCGCCGGTCGCCAGCCAGCCGTCGGGCGCCGCCGGGACGACACCGCCGGCGCCCGGATCCCAGTAGCCGCGCAGGATCTGCTCACCCGCGAGCAGTACCTCGCCGTCGGCCGCGATCCGCACCCGGGTGCCGGGGAGGGGCCAGCCCACCGTGCCCACCCGGGGTCTGAGCGGTGGGGTGATCGTGGCCGCGCCGGTCGACTCGGTCAGGCCGTACCCCTCGTAGATCTCGATGCCCGCGCCGGCGAAGAACCCGGCCAGGGGGCGGCCGAGGGGTGAGCCGCCGCAGATGATGTAACGGACCCTGCCGCCCATGGCGTTGCGGATCCGGCGGTAGACGATCGGGTCGTAGAAGGCGCGCGTGGTGCGCAGGCCGCGGCCGGGGCCGTTGCCGATGCCGATGCCGTGCCGCTGGTCCTCGACCGCCTCGCTGTAGCGGCGGGCCACGCTCACCGCGCGGTCGAAGGACGAGACCCGCTTGCCCGTCTCGGCTCTCGCGCGGGCGGTGTTGAAGACCTTTTCCAGCATGTAGGGGATGGCGAGCAGACAGGTGGGCTGGAAGGCGGCCAGGTCCCCCAGCAGGTCTTCCGACTTGAGGCTCGGGGCGTGGCCCAGCCGTACCCCCGCGCGGATGCACGCGATGGCCACCATCCGGCCGAAGACGTGCGACATCGGCAGGAACAGCAGCACCGACGCCTCCTCCTTCGTCCGTTCCCGGAAGACGGGGTAGAGGAGTTCGATGGCGTTGTCGACCTCGGCGAAGAAGTTGCCGTGCGTGAGCGCGCAGCCCTTCGGGCGGCCGGTGGTGCCCGAGGTGTAGATGAGCGTGGCGAGGGTGTCGGGGCCCAACACCCCACGGCGTACGGCGACTTCCTGGTCCGCCACGTCCTTGCCGAGCTCCGCGAGCCGCTCCACGTGCCCCTTCTCGAAGACCCACATGTGCCTGAGGTCGGGGATGCGGTCGCGTTCCGGGCCGAGGGCGGAGGCCTGGGCGACGGTCTCCGCGGCGAGGGCCACGGCGCCGGAGTCCTGGAGGATCCAGCGGGTCTGGAAGGCGGACGACGTCGGATAGATGGGTACGGTCACCAGGCCCGCCGCCCACGCGGCGAAGTCCATGAGCGTCCACTCGTACGTCGTCCGCGCCATGATGGCCAGCCGGTCGCCCGGCATCAGGCCCTCGGCTATCAGCCCCTTGGCCACCGCGAGAACCTGCTCGGCGAACTCGGCGGCCGTGACATGCCCCCAGGTCCCGTCCGGCGCACGTCGGCTGAGGACCGTCGTCCCGGGTTCCTCGTTCGCGTTGTCGAAGGGGATGTCCGCGAGCGAGCCGTACGTCACGGGTGCGACGAACGCCGGTACCGACACCTCCCGCACGGCCCCGTCCAGCCGCCGGATCTCGGGCTCGACCAGGAGCGGCTCACCGTCGTAGCCCACGGCGGTCACGATCTGCTGCGAGGCCGGGGAGGACGGGGAGGACGGGAACGACGACGACACGAGCGGCTCCTGTGGCGTGCAGCGGCCTTCCGGTGGGCGTGCACCTCCGGTGGGTTCACCACAGATGTACGGATTCGGCAGCGCCGCTGTTCAGAAACCGGATCGTACGGCTCGCACGTGTGGGGGTCGTGCGGGTTCGGGGGTGGTGGAGCGACGGGGGTGTGCAAGCTCGGACATCACACAGGTTGCCGGTGCGTCGTCTTGCCCTGTCCTGAGCGATTTTCACGTTAGCACCGGCAACAGGCGCCTTCCTAGGCCTTCTTCACACCTCTCCGCACATGACGGGTCGTGTCCGTCAGGGGGGAATTGGGGCTTACCTCCGGTAACATTACTCCAGAGTAAGTAAGCCGTCGAGCTGTACACACAGACTCGTATCGAGCCGGGAGTTGCGTAGCCGTATGCCTGCCCACACCCTCGACCGGACGCCTGCCCTCGCTCTGCTGCTCGCCCGGGGCGCCCTCCTGTCCCCCTTCAAGAAGGCCGCCCTCAGCAACCACCGCCCGGACGCCGACCTCCCGGGCACCCGTCTCGTCCTGCCCGGCGTACGCATCGACCTCGCCCGCCTCGCCGCCTACGAGCGGGTCTGCGGCTTCCCCGTCGGCGACGACAGCCTCCCCATCACCTATCCGCACGTCCTCGGCTTCCCCCTGGCCATGCGCCTGATGACCGACCGGCGCTTCCCGCTCCCCCTCCTCGGGCTGGTCCACACCTCGGTGGAGATCATCCGCTGGCGCTCGCTCGCCGCCAACGGAACCTACGAACTCTCCGTGTACGTCGAGGAGTTGACGCCCCACCGACGTGGCACCGAAGCCGCGGTGCAGACGGAGGTACGGGAGGGCGAGGAACTGGTGTGGGAGTCACGGAGCACCTATCTGGCCCGGCACCGGCGCGGGGAGCCCGTCTCCGGCGCACCGCCCGCCGGTGAGGAACGCGAGGCGCTGCCCCGGGTCGCCGAGTGGCGGCTCGGTGAGGACATCGGCCGCCGGTACGCCGCCGCCTCCGGCGACCGCAACCCCATCCACCTGTACGCCCTCACCGCCCGACTCTTCGGCTTCCGACGCGCGATAGCCCACGGCATGTGGACCGCCGCCCGCTGCCTCGCCGCCCACGGCACGCCCCGATCGGCCCTGGTCCGCACCGACTTCAGGGCACCGGTACTGCTGCCGGGCACGGTGGAGTACGGGACGGACGGCTTCGGGAGCTTCGAACTGCGGGGCGGGGGGCGCGTACACCTGCGGGGGGAGGTTCGGCGGGTGTGAGGGTTCGCTCCGCTGGGGGTGCCGTGAGGGGGTGCGGTTGTCGGTTCACTGCGGCGCCGTTGTGGCCGGTCGCGCAGTTCCCCGCGCCCCCTGAGACCTGCCGCGCCGTCGTGGCCGGTCGCGCAGTTCCCCGCGCCCCTTCAAGCCTGCCGCGCCGTTGTGGCTCGTCGCGCAGTTCCCCGCGCCCCTTGAAACCTGCCGCACCGTCGTGGCCCGTCGCGCAGTTCCCCGCGCCCCCTGAGACCTGCCGCGCCGTTGTGACCGGTCGCGCAGTTCCCCGCGCCCCTTCAGGCCTGCCGCGCCTTCGGAGCGCGGTCGGGGCGCAGCGGACTTTGCCGGGCCCGCTCAGGTTTCCGTGTCGGCGGTGTCCGGCGTTTCCGCCGGGGGTGACCAGGGGTGCCCGGCCATCAGGTTGTCCAGGCCCGCCCAGGCGAAGTTCATCAGGGTCGTCGCCGCCTGTCTGGCGCTGATCCCCGGGGTGGCGTTGGCCCAGGCGGCGAGGGATTCGGCGGCGCCGACGAGGGACACGGCGAGGCCGGCGACCTCCCGCTCCGGCAGCGAGGGGTCCCGGTGGGCCTCGCGGGCGGCGACCACGATCAGCTGGGTGACGAACGCGACGAGCCCCTCACGCATCGCGGCGACCTCGGACGCGAACGGCTCGCCGTGCGTACGGGCCTGGAGGTGGAGTACCGACCAGCCGTCCGGGTTCTGCGCGGTGTGCGTGAAGAACGCGCGCAGGCCGTCCCAGAGCTGGCGGTCGGCGGGCAGGGTCCGCTCGACGCCGGCGCGGACCGCCTCGGTGAGCGCCCCGGCCTCGCGCCGGATGCAGGCGGTGAAGAGGTCTTCCTTCGAGTTCAGGTACAGATAGACCAACGGCTTGGAGACACCGGCGAGTTCGGCGATCTCGTCCATCGACGCGGCCATGTAGCCGCGCTGGCCGAAGGTCCGTACGGCGGCATCCAGCATCTGCTGCTCACGGACGGCGCGCGGCATCCGCTTGTTCTTCACAGCACCCATGGGGGCAAGGGTAGTTGTGTGGTCCGGTGGGCCGTGAGATCAGGTCAGGTCAGGAGGGCTGGCCCTGGGGCTGCCCCTGGGACTGGACCTCGGCCTCGGCCTTGGTCTCGGCCTTGGTCTCGGCCTGAATCTCGACCTCGGCCTGGGCGCGGGCCGCTTCGTCGACCGCCTCGTCCTCCTGGCTGCGGTTCGCGTCCAGGTTGGCCTTGACGCGGTCCACCCTCTCGACGATCTGCACCGACGCCCGGTCCCGCTCCTTGCGCAGCGCCACGAAGCTGATCGGGGCGGAGATCACGAGGGAGAGCAGGATGATCCACATGCCGTTGGAGTCGCCCAGGCCACGCGGGGCGATACCGGACTGGACGAGGCCCCAGACGACCAGCAGGCAGGCCACCAAGATCCCGAGGCGCATCAGCGTGTAGCGGAGCATCTCAATCCACTCTTCCGGTTCCAAAAAGGGGCACCGTCCAGTGAAGCACGGCAAGGTCCCGATCTTGCACGGGGGTGCACGCGCTCACGCCAGGGACTGGAGCATGATGACGTCGTCGCGGTCGTCGCCGGGTGCGACCCGTATCGCGCCGGGTATGCGGCCGACCTCCTTGTAGCCGCAGGAGCCGTAGAAACGCTCCAGACCGAGGCCGCCGCGGCAGGTGAGGCGGATCGCCTCCGTGCCCCCGAAGGTGCGGGCGGCGTCGGCCGCCGCGGACAGCAGGTCGCGGCCGTAGCCCCTGCCCTGGTGGCGGGGGTGCACCATCACCGTGTTCAGCCACACCCAGTGGGTCATCAGCCGGTGGGTGTTGAAGGTGAAGAAGGCGGTCGCGGCGACCTGTCCGGCCTCGTCGTGGGCGACCAGGAGCCGGGTCCGGCCGCCCGCCATCGCCGCGAAGTGCTTCACCAGCTCGGGCCGGATCGTCTCCCTCTCCACGGGGGCGACGAAGCCGACGGCACCGCCCGCGTTGGAGACGTCCGTCCACAGGTCGAGGAGCCCGTCGCGGAGGTCGGGGGTCACTGCGGGATCGAGGGTGAAGGTAAGCGTCACAGCCGTAGAATACCCATTACCGGATCGGCGTTCGAACTCGCACCCTCACGCCCGCACGCATCCTCACACCCTCACGCGCCTTCGCTCCCTCACACCCGCATCGGCTGCGGCGAATCCCGGCGCGCCGGGTCCGGGCCGTCGTACTCCCGGATGATCTCGTACCGCGTGTTGCGCTCCACCGGACGGAAACCGGCGTCCCGGATCAGGTCGAGCAGGTCCTCGCGGGTGAGCTTGTTGGGGGTGCCGTAGTTGTCGGCGTCGTGGGTGATCTTGTACTCGACGACCGAGCCGTCCATGTCGTCGGCGCCGTGCTGGAGGGCCAGCTGGGCGGTCTGGACGCCGTGCATCACCCAGAAGACCTTGACGTGCGGGACGTTGTCGAACAGCAGCCGGGAGACCGCGAAGGTCTTCAGGGCCTCGGCGCCGGTCGCCATCTGCGTGCGTGCCTGGAGGCGGTTCCTGACCTTGCCGTCCTTCATGTCGACGAAGTCGTGCTGGTAGCGCAGCGGGATGAAGACCTGGAAACCGCCGGTCTCGTCCTGGAGTTCACGCAGGCGCAGGACGTGGTCGACGCGGTGCCGGGGCTCCTCGATGTGGCCGTACAGCATCGTGCACGGGGTCTTGAGACCCTTCTCGTGCGCGAGGCGGTGGATGCGCGACCAGTCCTCCCAGTGCGTCCGGTGGTCGACGATGTGCTCGCGGACCTCCCAGTCGAAGATCTCGGCGCCGCCGCCGGTCAGCGACTCGAGACCCGCGTCGATCAGCTCGTCGAGGATCTCCGACGCCGACAGACCGCTGATCGTCTCGAAGTGGTGGATCTCCGTCGCCGTGAACGCCTTGAGGGAGACGCCCGGGAGGGCCGCCTTCAACTCCCGCAGGGAGCGCGGGTAGTACCGCCACGGGAGACTCGGGTGCAGGCCGTTGACGATGTGCAGCTCGGTGAGGTTCTCGCCCTCCATCGCCTTGGCGAGCTTCACCGCCTCCTCGATGCGCATCGTGTACGCGTCCTTCTCGCCCGGCTTGCGCTGGAACGAGCAGTAGGCGCAGGAGGCCGTGCACACGTTGGTCATGTTGAGGTGCCGGTTGACGTTGAAGTGGACGACGTCACCGTTCTTACGGGTGCGCACCTCGTGGGCCAGCCCGCCCAGCCAGGCCAGGTCGTCCGACTCGTAGAGCGCGATGCCGTCCTCGCGGGTCAGCCGCTCACCGGCCCTGACCTTCTCCTCCAGCTCGCGCTTGAGCCCGACGTCCATGCCCACACCTTTCTCCGACAACTCGGCCAACCGTACTCCCCCGCCCTTCGGACGGGAGGGGTCCCCAACAGGCGCTTCGTGCCTGTGCCCCTACTGCTCCTCCGGCAGCTCACCCACCCTGTTCTCCCACTTCGTGGAGAGCACGATGGTCGTACGGGTCCTGGAGACGCCCGCGGTCCCGCTGAGCCGCCGGATGGTCTTCTCCAGCCCGTCGACGTCGCTCGCCCGCACCTTGAGCATGAACGAGTCGTCGCCCGCGATGAACCAGCAGTCCTCGATCTCACTGAGGTCCCGCATGCGGCGCGCCACGTCCTCGTGGTCGGCCGCGTCGGACAGCGAGATACCGATGAGCGCGATGACGCCCAGGCCGAGCGAGGCGGAGTCGACGGTGGCGCGGTATCCGGTGATGACACCGGCCGCCTCCAGCCGGTTGATGCGGTCGGTGACACTGGGTCCCGACAGACCGACGAGGCGCCCCAGCTCGGCGTAGGAGGCCCGGCCGTTCTCTCTCAGGGCCTGGATGAGCTGCCTGTCCACGGCGTCCATGCGATCGAGCCTTCCGATGAAGAATCCTGAAGATTGCTGAACATTTCTGAAGCCTGCTGAAGGTGAAGACTGCTGCACTGCTGCACTGCTGAGGTTCCCGAAGGTGATGAGCGGTACTGCCGGTTGCTGATACGTACGCCGGCTCAGTCGTTATCAGTACGGGACGTACGGGCCGCCCCCGGCCCCGCCCCGCCGCCGAGTTCGCCCTTCCAGCGGCGGTACAGCCCGTGCGTGACGCCCGCCGCGTCGAGCACGCGCCCGGCGACGAAGTCGACGAGGTCCTGGATGTGGGTGGCACCCGCGTAGAAGGCGGGCGAGGCCGGTACGACGCTCGCGCCGGCGTCGTCCAGGGTCACCAGGTGACGGAGGGTCTGCCCGTTCAACGGGGACTCCCGTACGGCGACGACGAGTGCGCGCCGTTCCTTGAGGGTGACACTGGCCGCCCGCTGCAACAGGTCCTTCGACAGCCCGAGCGCGACCCCGGCCACACAGGCCGTGGAGGCGGGCACGATCAGCATCCCCTTGGTGGCGTACGACCCCGAGGAGGGCCCGGCCGCCAGATCCCCGGCGCTCCAGTGCCGTACGCCGCTGATGTCCGCGTCGAAGGTGTCGGGCTTGCCGTCGGCGCCGCGGGCCAGCCATTCCCGCAGGTCGTCCTGCCAGTGGGCGTCCCGGAAGGAGATCCCGGTCTCGTCGAGCAGGGTGAGCCTGGAGGCCCGGCTGACGACGAGATCGACGGCTTCCCCCGCCGCGAGCAGCGCGCGCAGCACAGCAGCCGCATACGGCGTCCCTGAGGCTCCGGACACCCCCACGATCCAAGGCGTGCGCTGCGTTTCTCCTGCGTTCACACCCTGAGCCTACCGGCGGTCACCCCTACCGGAATTCAGACCGTCAGTCCACGGACGATCAGATCGAGCAGCGCGCACCCGAAAAGAGCGATGCCGATGAACCCGTTGACCGAGAAGAACGCCCTGTTCAACCGGGACAGATCATGCGGGCGCACGATCGTGTGTTCGTACACGAAGGCGCCCGCCACGATCACCAGCCCCAGCCAGAAGAACGCCCCCGCGCCGGTGGCGACCGCGTACCAGACGAGCAGGCCCGTCGTCAGGGCGTGGCAGACGCGGGCGCTCCACACCGCCGCCGGGATGCCGAAGCGGGCCGGTACCGACAGCACGCCGGTCTCACGGTCCGTCTCGACGTCCTGGCAGGCGTAGATCAGGTCGAAGCCGCCGATCCAGATGCCGACCGCCAGCCCGAGGATCACCGCGTCCCAGGACCACTCCCCCGTGATCGCCAGCCAGCCGCCGACCGGGCCCATGGCCTGGGCGAGGCCCAGGATGGCCTGGGGGAAGTTCGTGAACCGCTTGCCGTACGGGTAGACCACCATCGGGATCACCGCGACGGGGGCGAGGGCCAGGCACAGGGGGTTCAGGAGTGCCGCCGAGCCGAGGAAGACGACGACGGCGATCAGGGCGCCGGTCCAGGCGTGCTTCACGGACATCGCGCCGGTCACCAGCTCGCGGTGGGCCGTGCGCGGGTTACGGGCGTCGATCTCGCGGTCGATGATCCGGTTGACCGCCATCGCGAACGTGCGCAGGCCGACCATGCAGACGGTGACCAGGAGCAGCCGCCCCCAGTGGACGTTGCGGTCCGTCTCGAACATCGCCGTCAGCGCCGCGATGTAGGCGAAGGGCAGCGCGAAGATCGAGTGTTCGATCATCACCAGGCGCAGGAACGCCTTGGTGCGGCCCGGCTGGGGCAGCGCGGCGGATGCGGATGCGGAACTCACAGGCCGTATTCCTTCCAGCGTCTGTCGACCTTCGCCGCCGTGTCCGGGTCCGACACGACCATCTCCGGCCAGCCGCCGTCCCGTGTGTACCCCTCCTCGGGCCACTTGCGGGTCGCGTCGATGCCCGCCTTGCCGCCCCAGAACTGCTGGTAGGAGGCGTGGTCGAGATGGTCGACGGGGCCCTCGACGACGGTCAGGTCGCGGGCGTAGTCCGTGTTGCCGAGGGCGCGCCAGGCGACCTCGTGCAGGTCGTGGACGTCGCAGTCCGAGTCGACGACCACGATCAGCTTGGTCAGGGACATCATGTGGGCGCCCCAGACGGCGTGCATCACCTTCTGCGCGTGCTTGGGGTACTTCTTGTCGATCGAGACGATCGCGCAGTTGTGGAAGCCGCCCGCCTCGGGGAGGTGGTAGTCCACGATGTCCGGAACGATGATCTTGAGGAGGGGGAGGAAGAACCTCTCCGTGGCCCGGCCCAGCGGGCCGTCCTCCGTCGGCGGCCTGCCGACGACGATCGACTGGAGCAGCGGGCGCCGCCGCATCGTCACGCAGTCGATGGTGAGCGCCGGGAAGGGCTCCTGCGGGGTGTAGAAGCCCGTGTGGTCGCCGAAGGGGCCCTCGGGGAGCATCTCGCCCGGCTCCAGCCAGCCCTCCAGTACGACCTCCGCCTGCGCCGGCACCTGCAACGGCACCGTCCGGCAGTCGACCATCTCGATCCGCTTGCCGGCGATGAACCCGGCGAACAGGTATTCGTCGATGTCACCGGGGAGGGGTGCCGTGGACGCGTAGGTGACGGCGGGCGGGCAGCCGAACGCGATGGCGACCGGGAGCCGCTCGCCCTTGCGCGCCGCCACCTGGTAGTGGTTGCGGCTGTCCTTGTGGATCTGCCAGTGCATGCCGATCGTGCGCTTGTCGTGCCGCTGGAGGCGGTAGAGACCCAGGTTGCGTACGCCGCTCTCCGGGTCCTTGGTGTGCGTCAGCCCCAGGTTGAAGAAGGAGCCGCCGTCCTCCGGCCAGGTGAAGAGCGCCGGGAGACGGTCGAGGTCCACCTCGTCGCCCTTGAGGACGACCTCCTGCACGGGCGCGTTGTCCGACTTCACCTTCTTCGGCGGTACGTGCGTCATCGCGCCGAGCTTGCCGAAGGCCTCCCGTACACCCACGAAACCGTGCGGCAGTTCGGGCTTCAGCAGCCCGCCGATCCGGTCGCTGATGTCCGCGTACGACTTCAGCCCCAGCGACTTGAGCAGTCGCCGGTCGGTGCCGAACACGTTCATCGCCAGCGGCATCGCCGACCCTCGCACGTTCTCGAAGAGCAGCGCGGGACCGCCTGCCTTCTGCACGCGGTCGACGATCTCCCCGACCTCCAGGTACGGGTCCACCTCGGCCTTGATGCGCTTGAGGTCGCCCTCGCGCTCCAGCGCCCTGAGCAGGGAGCGAAGATCGTCGTAAGCCATGCGTTCCAGTATCCGTCACCCACTACCCTGGACTGGTCAGCGGGGGCCGGACGCGACCGTCAGCGCGCCCGGACAGCGACTCAAGGGGATTCGAATACATGCTGCGGGTGCTGTTGATCCTGGTGCCGCTCGCGCTGAGCATCTACGCGTTCATCGACTGCGTCACCACGCAGGAGAAGGACGTCCGCTTCATGCCCAAGCCCGTCTGGGCCATCCTGATCCTGCTGTTCCCGCTGGTCGGCTCCATCTCCTGGCTGATCATCGGCCGTGACCGTGCCACCGCCGAGCGCCTGGGCGCCTCGGGCGGCCGGTGGGTCGCCCCGGACGACAACCCGGAGTTCCTGAAGTCCCTCAAGGACGAGAAGGCCGGGAAGGGCGAAGACGAGGTCAAGGACGACGACGCCCACCTGCGGGACTGGGAGGCCGATCTGCGCCGCCGCGAGGAGGAGCTGAAGCGCCGGGAGAGCGGCGAGGAGCCCAAGGAGTAGCACCGGGACCGGGGCAAGAAGTACGGCAAGTAGTACAAGCTGTACGTCGGCGAGCCTCCCGAAGCGGACAATGCGCCCCTGGGCCGGGGCTGGTGCGGACCGGACACTTACCTCGCATGACGACTGCTCCAGCCAGTACACCCGTGACCCCGGCCCCCGAGTACGGCGACAAGGTCATCGCCGTGGAGACGGCGGGCGCGGAACCCATTCCGGACGCCGAACGGCACGGCGGCCCGCTCCAGTTGCTGTGGACCTGGGCCTCCCCGAACATCGAGTTCGCGACCGTCTACATCGGCGTGATCTCGGTCCTCTTCTTCGGCCTGGACTTCTGGCAGGCGTCCGCGGCCTTGCTGCTGGGCATCGCGCTCGGTTCGCTGACGCACGGGATCCTCTCCCTCGACGGCCCCCGGTTCGGCGTACCGCAGATGGCGGTCGGGCGGTTCTCCTTCGGGTTCCGGGGGAATCTGCTGCCCGCCGGTGTGAACGCCCTCGTCTCGGGCGTCGGCTGGTTCGCGGTCAACAGTGTGAGCGCCGCTTTCGCCCTCAACACGCTGACCGGCCTGCGTCCGCTCCCCTCCCTGCTGCTCGTGGTGGCGGCGGAGATCGTGATCGGGTTCATCGGCCACAACTTCGTGCACGCCTTCGAGAAGTACGCGTTCCCTGCGCTGGCGGTCGTGTTCCTGCTGGCCGGTGTCTGGACGTTCAAGGAGGCGGACCTGGGCGCGCCCGGCTCCGGCGGCGGCATCGGCGGCTTCCTGCTCGCCTTCAGCGCGGCCTGGGGTTACACGGCTGGCTGGAACCCGGCCGCCTCGGACTACTCCCGCTACCTTCCCCGTACGGCCGACCGCCTCCGCACCGCGCTCCACCCGGCCGTCGGCCTGTTCGTGTCCGTCTCCGTCGTGGCGCTCATCGGCGCGGCCTCGGCGACGATCGTCGCTCCCGAGGGCGCGACCCCGACGGCGGCCTTCACCGGCCATCTCCCGGGCTGGCTGAGCGACTTGGTGCTCCTGGCCATCATCCTGGGCGCGGTCTCGGCGAACGCCCTGAACGTCTACTCCTCCGCGATGTCGGTCACGTCCCTGGGATTCCGGCTGCCCGTGTGGCTGGGGCGCGGCGCGATCGTGGTGCTGTGCGGACTCGCGGGTACGGCGGCGGCCTGGTCGTCACTTGCGGACGCGGGGCACGCGTACGAGGCGTTCCTGCTGGTGATCGCGTACTGGGTGGGGCCGTGGCTCGGGGTGGTGCTGGTGGAGCGGTGGCTCCAGGCGCGGACGCCGGTGGAGGTGCTGAGCGCGCGGCTGTCCGACCGGGGCTTCACCAACTGGCCCGGTGTCGCCGCCTTGTTGGCGGGCATCGCGGTGTCGGTGCCGCTCTTCTCGAACCAGGAGGAGTACGTGGGGTGGGTGCCGGAACAGTGGCCGTCCTTCGGCGACATCACGTGCCTGGTGGGGTTCGTGGTGAGCGCGGGGTTGTACCGGGTCCTGCGGCGGGCCGACTGACCGGTGCCGGACGCTTCGCGGATCGGCCGGGCGTACATCCCCTACACGCCCGGCGCATGATCGACTATCTCATCTGAACGTCATGTGCACGTCATTTTTAGGCCAAGGACTGTCCCGTCGCAGCCCAGGAACAGACGGGTTCGGCGGGTCGGACGGTCGGACGTTCGTGCAGGTCAGGCGCCGTTCAGCAGCGGCAGCGCCGACAGGTGCTCCTCCGGCACGTCGAAGGCCCGCGTCAGGGTGTCGAGGTGCGGGGCGAGCCGGGTCGTGAGGGTGTGCAGGGTCTCCGGCAGGGCGCGCACCTGGTCGACGGTGAGGGCCTGTTCGGCGAGCAGCAGACCACTGCGGGCGCTGACCTGGCGGAGGAGGAACAGGGCGCTCAGGTCCTCCAGGACGGCGTGCGTGATCGGGTCGGACACTCGGGCACAGGCTGCGAGTAAGGCGTCGGCGGCCTGGCCCACCGTGTACGCCTCGACGAGGTTGAGGGCGGCGTCGGACGCGTTGTTCCAGCGGCCGAGGGCGTCTCCGCCGTCGTTGTCGCGCCGCAGATCGCGACGGGCGGCGAGGTGCCAGTAGCGCTCGGCGGTGGTGAGGGCGCGGCGCAGCAGCCCCGGATCGGTCAACGGCTCGTCGCCGGTGGGCCGGACGGGCTCCGGCGCCAGTTCGTGCCCGAAGATCATCTCGGCGCCGGCCTTGCACCAGATCGCCACGTTGTCACCCTCGGCGGTGATCGCGCCGTCCATGTCGCCGGCCATGGCGGCGATCCCGTTCACGGGGAACAGCCCCCGGGCGCCGCACCGCTCCCGGCTCTCGGTCGCGATCTCGCGGGCCCGCCAGGTGACCCACCCCTTGGTGACGGCGACCAGCCGCTCGGCGTCCGCGCTGTCCTCGGGCGTGCGGGTGACCCAGCGTTCGGTGGCCGCCCGGTGCAGGAAGGTCATGGCGTAGGCGGTGGCGGTGTGGTCGAGGAGGCGGGTGTGGTGGGTGCGGTGGGCGGCGAGCGGGACGCGCTGTCCGGCGACCGGCCCGGATATGTGCCGGGTGTACGAGTACCGCACGGCGATCGCGAGTGCCGTACGGGCCACCCCGAGCCCGCTGGCACTCATGCACAGTTTGCCCGCCGTGACGCGGCTGATGGCCTGGATGAACCGCTTGCGTGGACTGCCGACGGAGCTGACGAGGCTTCCGTCGGGCAGGAGTTGGCCGTGGGCGCCCTGGATGAGCGCGGTGCGGGGCAGCCGTACGTTGTCGAAGTTCGTGGCGCAGTGGTCCACCGACGCGCCGACGCGCTCCGGCAGCAGGGTGACGGTGATGCCGGGCAGGGTGCCGTACTCGTCGCTGAGCGGGGTGAGGAAGAGGAAGGCGCCCAGGTACTTGTCGTCGACGATCAGCCGGGCGGCGACCACCGCGGTCTTGGGACCGCCCGCGGAGCTGGTGTTGGGCATGTACTTCTGCGCCCCGGGGTGCGGGGTGTGCAGGACGAACTCGTCGCGCTCCCGGTCGTACCGGGCGACGGTCTCCAGCGCCGGTACGTCGTTCCCGTGCGCGCGCTCGGTGCACAGGAAGGTCCCTATGCGGGACATGGTGGTGAAGTCCGTCAGGTCGCGTGGCGGGGAGACCTGGTCGTCGACGACGCTGCCGAGAAAGAGGTTGTAGTGGATACCGGCCACGGTGACCGTGGGGCCGTCCACGGGGCAGGTCCACTCGTGCAACGCCGCGAGTCCGCGCGGGTCGTCGGCGAAGTGCTCGGGTGACGGAACCTGTTCGTTCAGGGCTCTCAGCCGTTTGTAGGCGAGCCGCCATCGTTGCTGGGTCCCGAGTCCGGGCCGATACCGGAACAGCTCGTCCGAGACCGCTTTGCGCCAGCGGCCGTGGAGCTCGTTCCCGTCCGCGCCATCACTGAAGAGGAGGCTGGTGATGGCGGCTTGATCAAGGACTGGATGGGGCGTGCGCGTCTGCGTGGTCATGGTGATCGGGATGCCCATTGTCATTGGGCCATCAACCAATAGTGACCAGGAGCACTTGAAAATCCGCCAATACACAGCATTAACAGACATGAATCGGCCGAAGTGCGACACCGGCGATTCGGGCTACTTCGAACACTCAATCGACCCCGGCGGGACGCCCGGCGCCGGCAAAGCGGAATCCGGATCGGGCCGTCTCCCTCGTAACGCTTTTCGTGTCCCGGCCCAAGAACGGGTGAAGGGCGAGTGACGCTACGAGCGGGACGCGAAGGAGACGCCAGTGGACGGTGCGGAGCCGGAGAGGTTACGGGGTGGACCCGCCGATGCCGTGCGGGACCCGGAGCTGTTCGAGGCGTTCTACCGGCGGCACGTGGACGCGGTGGTGCGCTTCGTGGCCCGGCGCGTCGACGACCCCCACACGGCGGCCGACCTGACGGCCGAGATCTTCCTCGCCGTTCTCGACTCGGCCCACACCTACCGCCCGCGCCTGGGCAGCGAGACGGCCTGGCTGTACGGCATCGCACGCAACGTCGTGTCGTCGGAGCGCCGCCGGATCGCCCGCGAGGCCGAGCGTGACCGGCGCTTCTCCGGGCGCCGGCTGCTGGAGCCCGACGACATAGTCCGCATCGAGGACAAGCTCGACGCGGAGAGCCCCGGGCGGCGCGCCCTGGCCGCCCTCGAACGGCTCCCCGAGGGCGAGCGGGCCGTCCTGGAGCTGATCGTGGTCGACCAGCTCACGATCCCGGAGGCGGCAACCGCACTGGGCATCCGCCAGGTCACGGCCCGGGTCCGACTCCACCGGGCCCGAAAGGCACTGCGCGGCGAGGCCGACTCCGGGGCCAACCCCGGGGCGGCTCCCAAGGCTGTGGGGACACCGCCGGACACATCACTTCTGTACGTCAGGAGGGGCGAGGCATGAGCACGAGGACGACGACGTTCGAGGACCGGCTCCTGGCGGAGCTGAAGCGGGAGATGGAGCTGCGCGAGGACCTGTCGACAGAGGTCGGCACGGGCGGGCGTGGAGCAAGCCCTTCCGTACGACGTCTGCTCACCCCCCGCCGGATCGCCCTCGCCGCAGCGACCTGTGCGGTGGCTGGGCTCGCCGCGGTGGTCGTACCCGGTACGCCGGCCGACTCGGTGGCGTACGCGGTGGAGAGCAACAGTGACGGCAGTGTCACGCTCACCATCAAGGACCAGCTGATCGGTATCGAGGCCCAGTACGACCTCGCGGAGAAGCTGCGCCCGAAGGACATCCAGGTGATGGTGAACGTGCTCGCCCCCGGCTATGTCTGCGACCACGACGTCGTGGTCTGGGCGACCGACAAGCAGGGCAAACGTGTACCTGTCGTCGCCCTTCAGCTGAACCGGAAGATCACCCTGGGCCCGGGCAACGTGCTGGTGTTCGAGAACCTCAGCGGCCACACCCAGCCGCACCGGGTCAACGCCTACACGGGCAAGGGCGAGGTCGAGCCCTGCGTCCCCGTGAAGGCCGGCCCATGACCGACGGCCCGCCGCACCTCTCGACGGAGCGCACAGGTCGCCTGGGTTGGCTGGACGCGTTGCGGGGTATCGCCGCCCTCGTCGTCGTGTTCGACCACTCCTCGTACTCCTTCCTCCCGGAGTTCCGGCGGGAGCTGATGCCGGAGTTCAACACCAGCCGGTTCGGCATCATGGTGTTCTTCCTGGTGAGCGGCTACATCATCCCGGCGTCGCTGGAACGCCGGGGCTGCGTACGGACGTTCTGGATCGGGCGGGTCTTCCGCATCTACCCCCTGTGCGTGGCCGCCGTCGCCGCGATCCTCGCCCTCGGCCTGCTGGGCGTCGCGGAGCCACGCGCCGACCTCGGCACCGTCACCACAGCCGTCGCCCATCTCACCCTGTTCCAGGAGCTGTTGGGCACCCCCAGCATCCTCCTCGTCCTGTGGACGCTCTCCTACGAGATGGCGTTCTACCTCCTCGTCGTCGCCCTCTTCACGATCCGCCGGCACGAACGCGCGGCGCCGGTCGCCGTCACCCTGGCCGTGCTCGCCGCCGTGAGCGTGGCGGCCGGGGTCACGCTCCCGCCCTCCGCCCTCTCCGAGGCGGTCGGCACCGGCAGGCTGGTCGCGCTCACCGCGGTCGCCCTGACGACCGCCGTCTGCTGCACGAGCGCCGGATCGCCCCGCATCCGCGTGTTCGGGGGTGCGGTGGCCGGGGCGCTGGCCCTCGTGCTGGTCCTCTTCAACGGCACGGTTCCGGTGTGGGAGGGCCTGGTGATCCTCGCCGTGATGTTCCTCGGCACGGTCGTCCACCGGGCCGAGCACGGCCGGAGCGGCCGACGGTACGCGGCCTGCACAGCCGCCGTGGTCGTCACCTGTGCCGTGGGGAGCGCCTACGGCTACGGCGACGGGGACCACTTCACACGCCGTGCCTGGATCACGGCGTTCCTGCTGGCCGTACTCACCTTCGGCACCGGACTCGCGCTGCGCGACCGCCGGGTGCCGCGCGCGCTCATCGCCCTGGGCACGATCAGCTACTCGGTCTACCTGCTGCATCCCGTGCTGCTGACGGCGAGCGACGGCACGATCGGCCGGTGGCGGCAGGACAGCCCCGTACTCGAAGTGTCCTTCTTCGCGGTGCTGTTGCCCTTGTGCTTGCTGACCTATCGCCGCGTCGAGGCGCCCGGCCAGGCATGGGGGCGGAGGCTGGTGCGGCGGCGCCCGAACAGACCGGGCGCGAGCGGTGCGGGTGCGAGCAGTCCGGGTGCCGACGGCGATCGAATACGTTGGCGCGTGCCCGTACGCGAACTCCGCCTCGCCCCCGACCGGGCCGCACCCGCCGGACAGTGCCCCGACCGGTGCGCATGTGGTGAACTAGTCTCACTGGAACGGCAGTTGACCGCCAGGAGGAATGCGAGGAATGCCGGGTGACGCAGGACCAGGTCCATATCGCGGGCATCGACACCAGTAGGCCGCACCCTGCCCGGATCTACGACTACCTGCTGGGCGGCAAGGACAACTACGAGGTGGACCAGCAGGCCGGCGACGCGCTCGCCGCGGCGGCGCCCGAGGTGCGGATCGGCCTGCGGGCCAACCGTGCCTTCATGCGGCGCGCGGTGCGGCACGTGGTCGGCGACGGAGTACGGCAGATCCTCGACATCGGCACCGGGCTGCCCACCTCACCCAATGTGCACGAGGTCGCCCAGGAACTGGTCCCCGAGGTGCGGGTCGCGTACGTCGACAACGACCCGATCGTGAAGGCGCACGCCGACGCGCTGCTGAGCCGGACCGGCGGCGGGACCAGCACCGTGCTCGCCGACCTGCGCGACCCGCGGGCCGTCCTGGACCACCCCGACGTCCGCCGGGTCATCGACTTCGACGAGCCGGTCGCCCTGCTCCTGGTCGCCGTCGTCCACTTCCTGGCCGACGCGGAGAAGCCCGGGGAGATCGTCGCCACCCTGCGCGACGCGCTGCCGACCGGAAGCTTCCTGGTCCTCTCGCACGCCACGAGCGACTTCGCGGACCGCGCCGACGCCCAGGCCGAGTACAGCAGGAAGGCGACCGCCAGCCTGAACCTGCGCCCCCGCGCCGAGGTGGAGCGGTTCTTCGACGGCTTCGAACTGCTCGAACCGGGCCTGACCCAGGTCCCGTTCTGGCGCCCGGACGCCCCGCCGCCGGAGCGGTCCGGGGAGATCTGCATCTACGGCGGCGTGGCCCGCAGGACGGGCTGAACGCCCGCTCCGCGTGGACGGAGGCATCAGCAGGCGCAGATCCTCGACGGTCAGCTCTCCGGTCGGCCGAAGCCGAAGGGTATGCGCGACGAGGCATGCCGGCCCTGCCCGATGGTCAACAGGCACGATGAACCGTCACCTGCGCCGTCGCCGTCACCATCGCCGTCAACTGCTGTCGGCCGGCGAGCAGTTCCGCTCCGGGAAGTACACGGTGGTGACCAGGGTCCGGCCGGTCGGTTCAGCGGGAGCGCAAGACGGTCTCCAAGACCTCGTGGACGGTCTTGGCGGGGTGACCGATGGTGGCTTCCAGTGTCGGGTCGGTGACGTTGAACTCGCCGTTGCGCGACGCCGCGAACATCGTCAGGGAGAACTCCGCGGCCGGTCGCGGCATCCCACCGGCGACTGCTGCGGATACCCACTCGTCGTCGTCCATGACGACTCGGGTGACGGTCCGGCCGGTGATGCGGCCGAGGACGTCGGCGACGTCGGCGAAGTCGAGCGCCCGGGGAGCTGTCAGCGGTGGCGTGACCCCTTCGAGCCCGCCGTTCTCGGCCAGGGAGAGGGCCGCGGCTTCCGCCACGTCCTCGTGGGCCGTCCAGGACACCGGGCCGTCCTGCGGCACGGCGAGCGTGCCGGTCTTCAGCGCCGATCCGATGTAGTAGCCCAGGGCGGAGGCGTAGAACCCGTTGCGAAGAGCGGTGTAGGGGACTCCCTGGCGCTTGAGGTGCTCCTCGGTAGCCGCATGGACCTGTTGCGGCGGGAAGAGCGACACGGGAGAGGCCGCCTGGTGGCTGGTGTACAGGATGCGTTGGGCGCCCGCCTCCCGTGCCGCGTCGATGGCGGCGCTGTTGGCGGTCAACGCGCCGCCGCCCCGAATCGCCGCTGAGACGACCAGGACGCGCTCGGCACCTTCGAAGGCGTGCTTCAGACTGTCCGGTTCGGTGAAGTCTCCCGCGCGGACCCGGACACCGCGCTCGGCGAGGCCGGCGGCCTTGCTCACGTCGCGCACGCTGACGCCGATCCTGTCGGCCGGTATCCGCTCCAGCAGACGGTTGACGATCAGTGACCCGAGGTGGCCGGTGGCTCCTGTGACGATCAGCATGGTGGCTCCAGGATGTTGTTTCCAGTGGAACGAAAATAACGGTATCACTGATACTTCCAGCGCATGCAACCGTACGCGCCCAGCTGGAGACCGGCGGACGATGCCAGCGTCTTTGCGCAGTTCGACAGCGGTAGCGTTGCCGATATCAGCGGTAACAGTTCCTGTCGGTCACGGGCGATACCATCGACCCCATGGCACCGACCACGCAGCGGCGAGACATCACCCGGGACCGCATCGTGAAGGCTGCGGCCGACCTGCTGCGTGACCAGGGGCCGGCCGCGGTGACCACGCGCCGCGTGGCCCACGAGGCCGGGCTGCAGCCTCCTGCCCTCTACCGTCTCTTCCAGGACAAGGACGAGCTGCTGAACGCCGCCGCGGAGCATGTCTTCGCCGAACACGTGGCGAGCAAGCAGACCACCGCGCCCTCGGACGACCCGGTGGAGGACCTCCGTGCCGGATGGAACACACAGATCAGCTTCGGCCTGGCCAACCCGTACGTCTACGGCCTGTTGCTCGACCCGGTCCGCGCACGCGACGCCCCGACGCAGCTCAAGGGCGTGCGGATCCTCGCCGAGCGCGTGCACAGGATCGCCGCGGCCGGGCGGCTACGGGTCAGCGAGGAACGCGCCGTCAACCTCATCCGCTCGGCGGGGGTCGGAACCATCCACACCCTGCTGACCCAGCTGCCGGAGCAGAGCGACCCGCATCTGTCCGACGCCGCCTTCGACGCGATCACCCGCGCCATCCTCACGGATGAGCCCGCTGTCCCCGCCCAGGACCCGGCGGCCGTCGTCGCGGCCTTCCGCACCCTCCTGCCCGAACTGCCCACGCTCAGCAAAGCCGAGGCCGCCCTGCTGGACGAGTGGCTGCAACGCTGACCCGTCACCATCGCAAGCCGGGCACACGAGGCACCCCCGACGTCCCGTGCCCGGAACTCCGTGGGCGCCTCGCGGGTGTCGAGCATGTGGGTACGCCAGTACACGTCCCACTTGTCGTCGACCTGCTGCGGCAGCAGTATCCGGTGACCGTCGGCGGAGCCCGGACGTCCGTCTTCACCAACCAGAGACAGGACGATCACAGGGCCGCCGGGAGCCACCTTGCGAAGATCCGGTTTCCCGGGTGAATCGACCTGTCCGGCCCGGAGGGCGAACGCCTTCGCCCTGGTCCGCCGCCGTACGACTTGTGCCGCACGTACTCCATGACCGACTGGTTCGCGTTGCCCTTGCCGTACTTCTTCGCGATCTCCAGGAGGCGGGCGAGGTAGTTGACGAAGCCGTCGGCCGGACCCGCCGCCTTGTTGACGGAGTTCTGGCCGGGGTCCGCGCCCGAGACGAACGAGTAGCGGGCACCGGTCTGCTTCGTCACGTTCGTACAGGCGTTGCGCGAGCCGTACACCCCGTGGATGTACCGCTTGCCGTTGCAGGCGAGGCCCGCGCCGAAGACCGTCGCGAGCTCGCCGGGCTTGACCTCCTTGTCCAGGGTCGAGCCCGGCAGGTCGTACGGATAACGGCCCACGACCTCATAGAGGTTGTCCCAGAGACCACCGCCCCGGCCGCCCCACCCCACCGGTCACGCCTTGTGTGCCGGTCGCGCGGGCGATCACCTCATCGCCCGTACGCCCTCCCGCAGAAACCCACCCGTCCGGGAACCGGTCCCATCAAGCGCCCCCGCCGCCTCCGCGACCTGTTCCGGTGTCCCCTCCGCCACCACGCGTCCTCCGCCTGCGCCGCCCTCCGGGCCGAGGTCGACGATCCAGTCGGAGGCGCGCATGACGTCGAGGTTGTGCTCGATGGTCACCACCGAGTGTCCCGCGTCGACGAGGCGTTGGAGTACGTCGAGGAGACGCGCGGTGTCGGCGGCGTGCAGGCCTGTGGTCGGTTCGTCGAGGAGGTACAGGGTGCGGCCGGTCGCGCGGCGCCCCAACTCCTTGGCCAGTTTGAGGCGTTGGGCCTCGCCGCCGGAGATGGTGGTGGCGGGCTGGCCCAGCGGGAGGTAGCCGAGGCCCACGTCCGAGAGGCGTTGCAGGCGGGCGGCGATCTGCCGTACGTCCCGGAAGACGGTGAGCGCCTCGTCCACCGTGGCGGCCAGCACCTGGGCGATGTCGTACCCGTCGTAGCGCACCGCGAGCACCTCGCCGCGGAACCGGCGGCCCCGGCAGCCCGGGCACCGCACCTCCACCGGGGGCAGGAAGTGCATGTGCACGGCGAGCACACCGGCACCCTCGCACCGCTCGCAGCGTCCGCCGGGCACGTTGAAGGAGAAGGCGGCCGGAGTCAGCCCGCTCGACCGCGCCGCCTCCTGCGCGGCGAAGAGTTCCCTGACCGGGGTGAAGACGTCCGCGTACGTCGCCGCGTTCGAGCGCGGGAGGCGGCTGATCGGCTCCTGGTCGATCGTCACGACCTTGTCGAGGTGCTCCCAGCCGTCGATACCGTCGTGCTCCCCCGGGGGCTTCGCAGCGGCCGACAACTCCCCTGTGGGATCAAGGCGTTGATGGGCCACCCTGCCCAACACGTCGAGTATCAGCGTCGACTTGCCCGAGCCCGACGGTCCGGTGACCGTCACCAGCCGCCCGAGCGGAATCCGTACGGTGACATCCCTGAGGTTGTGGGCGCGGGCCCCTCGAATCACCAACTCCGCGTGTGTATCCGGGCGTTGCTTGCGGGACGGGTGCTGGAGGCGGCCCGACAGATACGCCCCGGTGACGGACCCCTCGGTCGCCGCCACCTCCTCCGGAGTTCCCTGGGCGACGACCCGGCCGCCGTCCCGGCCCGCGCCCGGGCCGATGTCGACGACATGATCGGCGGCCCACAGCACGTCCAGGTCGTGCTCGATGACGACGACCGTGTTGCCGAGGTCCCGCAGGCGGCGCAGTACGTCGATGAGGCGGGCCGTGTCGGCGGGGTGCAGTCCGATGGTCGGCTCGTCGAGGACGTACAGCATGCCGGTGAGGCCCGAGCCGAGCAGCGCGGCCAGGCGCAGCCGTTGGGACTCACCCGCGGAGAGGCTGGTGCTCGACTGGTCGAGGGTGAGGTAGCCGACCCCGGTGTCGACGAGCCGGCGTACCCGTTCCTCCAGGTCGGCGACGACCGGTTCGGCGAACCGCCACTCGTCCCCGGTGGAGAACGCCCTCAACTCCGCCACCCAGTCGGCGAGTTCGTCGAGCGGCAGGCGGGATGCGGCCGTGATGCCGAGGCCGTGCACGGTGACGGCCCGGCTCTCGGCACGCAGCCGTGTCCCCGCGCACGCCCCGCAGGTCTCCTTCACCATCGAGCGCTCGGCCCTCTGCCGGTAGGCGGTGTCGTCGACACGGTCGGCGTAGCGCCGCATGAACGCGGTGACGACGCCCTCGAAACGGCCCGCGGAGACGGTGGCCGGGGGCTCGATGCCGAGCGCGGGGAGGTGCCTTCGGAACTCGGGCGACTCGACTCCGTGGAGAAGCAAGTCCCTTGAGGATGGTGCCAGTTCGGCCAGCGGGGCATCCGTGTCGAAGGTGAGGCCGTAGTGGCGGGCCGCGGCTCGCAGCAGAGGCAGGTTGCGCTCCACGAGCTGCCTCGGCCAGCCGCGCACCGCACCGGCGGCGACGCTCAACTCCTCGTCGACCAGGGTCCGTACGTCCACCCGGATCACCTCGCCGAGTCCGGTGCAGGACGGGCAGGCACCGGCGGGCTTGTTGAAGGAGAAGGAGCCCATGAGGAGTTGGGGCACGGGGGCGGAGCAGTGCGGGCAGGTGGCACCCTCGCCCGCGGCTCCCGTCTCCGCTCCCGGCTCCACCCCGGCCTCCCCCTCCTCGTCGCCCTCCGGGTCGTGGGCGTACGACGGCGGGATCTCCATCCCGCAGCCGGGGCACGGGCGTACGCCGATCCGGGACCACAGCAGCCGCAGATAGGTGAAGACCTCGGTCGCCGTGCCCACCGTCGAACGCGGGCCGCGCCCTGCCGGACGCTGGTCGATGCTGACGGACGGGGACAGACCGGTGATCGAGTCGACCGAGGGCCGGCTGACACCGGCGGTCGCCACGCCCCACGCCTCCATGTACTGGCGGTGGCTTTCCCGGTGGAGGGTGTCGAGAGCGAGCGTGGACTTGCCGGAGCCGGAGAGACCGGTCACGACGACCAGCTTCTGCTTCGGGATCGTGAGCGAGACGTTCTTCAGGTTGTGGAGACGGGCGCCTTTGATGTGCATCACGGGAGTTCGGTGGGCAGCCGTGCCTTCGATCAAGCCTGCATCCATGCCTTCATCCATGCCTTCAAGTTTTTCATTGAAGTTCCTATTGAGGCTTTGAGCCGGAAACACCGGCCCGTACTGCCTCTAAGCTTCAAACCCGTGACGAACCATGAGGTACGGCTGCGGCCCGTCGACCTGGCCCGGCTGTCGGGTCTGTCGACGCAGCAGATCCGCAACTACGAGGACGCGGGCGTCCTGCCCCCGGCGGCACGGACGGAGTCGGGGTACCGCGTCTTCGGGGACGTGCACCGGCGCGCGCTGCTGACCTACCGGGCCCTGCATCCCGGGTA
Organism: Streptomyces sp. NBC_01451; assembly: GCF_036227485.1. NCBI lineage: Bacteria > Bacillati > Actinomycetota > Actinomycetes > Kitasatosporales > Streptomycetaceae > Streptomyces > Streptomyces sp. NBC_01451. Next base: position 5,763,756 of record NZ_CP109479.1, on the reverse strand, counting down.
CGGGCCGCCGGCGGCGACCGCCGTCATGCGCACCCTGCACGACGGCGACCTGCCGGGCGCTCTGGCGCTCGTCGACGCCGCGCACGCCGGGCTGCACGAGCAGCGGACGGCCCTGCGGGCGACGCGCGAGGCCCTGGAGGCGCTGACCGGCCGACGGGCCCCGAAGGTGGCACTCCCCGCGACCGACCTGCGGATCGGCGAGGTGGCCGCGCTGCTCGGCGTACGGACGTCCGCGCTGCGGGTGTGGGAGGCGGCGGGCCTGCTCACCCCGGGCCGCGAACGGGGCACGGGCTACCGGCGGTTCGGCCCCGACGACGTCCGCGACGCCCGCCTGATCCAGACCCTCCGCCGCAGCCACTACCTCCTGGACCAGATCCGCCCCGTACTGGAGGAACTGCGCCGGGAAGGCGGCACGGAGGCACTGCGAGCGGCCGTCGCGGCACGCGGGGAGGCGCTGGCGGGGCGTACCCGGGCGATGCTGGCGGGGGCGGGGCGGCTGGCGGAGTACATCGAGTACGTCGAGCAGTTCGGGATCGAGTAGTTCGACCGCTGTCAGATCTGCTTGCCCTCGTGAACCAGGAACACCCCCTCGGCCGTAACCCGGCCCGTCCGCTCGGAGCCTCCGACGATGCGCACCCAGCTGTCCACGATCAACTCCCGGCCACGCAGCTCGAACTTGAAGCCGCCGTACATGCCCGGAACGGGGAACCAGCCGACGGGGTTGTCGAGTTCGGTCAGCACCTCGATCTCCGGGAGGCGCAGCTCCTTCTCCGTGGCCAGATCCTGGTCCCCGAGCTCGCCGCCCGACCGGTATCGGATCAGGCGGTGGAAGTTCTCCTGGAGGCGGGCGAGTTCGTCCTGCGGCAAGGGGTGCTTGAACTCCGGGCGCAGGACGGCGGCAAGGTGATGGTGGCCGAGCCGGGCGGCGATGTCGACGGGGCGCGTCCCGTCGCTCGCCCTCAGGGTGCGCCACGCGCCGTACGACAAAAGGCGCTCGACCGTGGCGACGGGAACGCCGTGCCACGCTGCCTGATGGAGTGGGGCGTAGCCGCTACCGCCTTCCAGCCGAGCCGAGTTGGTCCACTCGTCGTCCTTGTCAAGGATCTCGAAGACCGTTCGCCAGTCGCCGTCCCGGGCAGCGTCGGCCAGGCGGTCCCTCAGCTGGTCGATGTGGTCCTTGAACATCGATCGCCGGGTGACCCCGTTCCATCGCGCGACGCGCTCGTCAGCCATGGCGACCAGTCTATGGATCTTGGGTTTCGGCCCTGGACAATTTGCGGCGAATTTTGACACGGTGGTGCGAGCCGACCGGCATTCGAACGTACGAGCTAAACAAACCCGACCCCCGTCTTGAGGGAGCTCACCGTGTCGTCGCCTTCCCTGCCCTCCGCCCACCCCAGCCTCGCCCCGGAAGCCGCTGCCTTCTACCGCACCCACAGCCCCTTCTCCGACCCCGGCGACCTCGCCCGGCTGTACGCCGGCCTACCCTCCGACCCCGCCCGACTCGCCCGCACAGCACGCGACTTGGTGATCCATCGGGGCGAGGGAGACCAGTTCCGCCACACACATCCCACCGATCGGCTGCACCACGACGCCAACGCCCGCTACGTCGACGACATCCTCCGGATCGTCATCGCGCGCGACGGCTCCCCGCTGACCCGACGGCGCACGGCCGGAGACCGGTTCGTCGGTGTCTGCCGGGACTTCGCGCTCCTGCACTGCTCGTTGCTGCGGCACAGCGGCATTCCCGCCCGCGTGCGGTCCGGGTTCGCCGACTACTTCCGGACGGACGGCTTCCACTGCGATCACGTCGTCACCGAGTACTGGGACGAGTCGCGCGGCTGGCTCCTCGCCGACGCGCAGCTCGCCGATCCGGACGTGACGACCGCCGGTCGCGTCGACTTCGACCCGATGGACGTACCGCGTGACCGTTTCCAGGTCGCGGGCCGGGCCTGGCGGGACATCCGGGCCGGGGACGCCGACCCCGACACCTTCGGGCTGTACCCGCCGGAGGACGGGCCGTTGAACGGGGAGTGGTTCGTGGCCGGCAACATACGGCTCGACCTCGCCGCGCTGAACAAGGTGGAGACCCTGCTGTGGGACATCTGGGGGACGGAGGCCGAGGCGGACGGGCGGACCATGACCGAACCCCTCCGCGAGCTGTACGACCGGGTGTCAGCGATCGTCGCCCCCGACGCTCCCGACGATGTTCCCTTCGAGGCCGCCCGGCGGATCTTCGGCGTGGAGGACGGGCTGCGGACACCGAGGACCGTGCTGGAGTTGTCCGAGTACAACCCACCACGTCACGTCACCCTACGGCCCTTCTGACTTCGCCCAGGCCCGCGCCGCCCCCTACGCCACCGTCCGCAGACCCCCCGTTCCCGCCCCCGCACCCGTCCCCCGCACCACCCGCCACGCGCAGGCCGCCGTCAGGAGCTCGCCCAGCAGGTCCGGGTCGTCTATCTCCAGGCCGAGGAGGGACTCGATGCGTTCCAGGCGCTGGTAGAGGGACTGGCGGCCGATGTGGAGGAGGGTCGCCGTGCGGGTGGGCGAGCAGCCGTTGCGGAGGTGGACCTCCAGGGTGCGGACCAGGTCGCTGGGGTGGGCCGCCTCCCACGCCAGAAGGGGGCCCAGGGTGTGCTGGACGAGGCGGGTGAGGCGGTCCTGGTTGGCGTCGACGCCCCCTCGGGTGAGTTCGCGTTCGAGGGCGAGGGCCCGGGACGACGTCACCAGGGGGCCCTGCGGGGCGTTCGGCTCCGGCGGCGGCACCGTCAGTGCCAGTTCCAGGGTCGTACGGGCCGCGCGCAGCGTCTCGCTCCAGCGCAGCCAGCCGTTGCCCGCGTCGACGGCGTGGCCCACGGCGACGGTGAGGCCGGGGGCGGCGGCGGCCGTGCGGAAGGCGTCCTGCACCGCCCGTACCGGGTCCCGTCCCGTCTTCGCCTCCGGCGCCGGCCGGACCGCGACGAGGGCGAGCACGTCCCCCGGGAAGGCGGCCCGCAGCACCGCCCCGCCCAGGGCGCGCGCCGCCCGGTCCACCGTGGAGACGTCCCGCGTGCCGTGCACGGAGACGCCGATCAGGCGGGCGCCGGGGCCGGGGTGGAAGCCGGTGAGGGCGGCGCGGGCCTCGACCTCGGGCTGGTTGAGGGCCTGGCCGTCGGCGAGGTCGGCGAGCAGGGCGGCGGTGTGGTCGTCGCCCCAGGGGCGGACCACCGTGCGGCCGGACAGGCCCCGGGCGACGATCGCGCGGTTGGCGGCCTCCGTGATGCGTACGAAGGGGACGACGCGGCGCAGGGCGAGGAGGGGCAGGCCGAGGCGGCGGGCCTCGTCCGTCACCTCGGGCGGCATCGCGGGCAGCGAGCGGCCGATCTCCACGGCCAGGCCCGCCGCGCCCCGGGCGGTCAGCTCGCGGACGTAGCGGCGCCGTACCTCCTCGTCCGTGTCGGTGAGGCCGAATCCGTTGGTCAGCAGCAGTTCTCCCCCGTCGAGGAAGTTCGCGCCCTCGTACACCTCGCTGGAGTGGACCCAGCGCACGGGCCGGTCCAGCGCGGCCTCCCCGGTGAGGAGTTCGGGCTCGGCGGCGCGGACCGGGTCGAGGGCCAGGACTTCACGGAGGGTGAGTGCGGGCACGGGTGCCTCCCAAGGCGCTGACACTTCGTCCTGCTGGGGGATGCCCGGAGAGTACTTTCCGCACGTTGCCCCGGTGTTTCCGCCGAAGGAGAGTGAACCCATGAATCGGATGGACGGGTTGGAGGAGGTGGTCGAGGTGGGCGAGGTGGTCGAGATCGATCAGGCGCTGGCACGCTCGTGGCTCGCCGTCGCCGTCGAGGAGGCCCGCGCCGGGCTCGCCGAGGGCGGCATCCCGATCGGGGCCGCGCTCTACGGCGCCGACGGCACGCTTCTCGGGCGTGGGCACAACCGGCGCGTCCAGGACGGCGACCCCTCGACGCACGGCGAGACCGCCGCGTTCCGGAATGCGGGACGGCAGCGGTCGTACCGTGGGACGACCATGGTCACCACGCTCTCCCCGTGCTGGTACTGCTCCGGTCTGGTGAGGCAGTTCGGTATCTCCCGGGTGATCGTCGGAGAGGCCGTCACCTTTCACGGTGGGCACGACTGGCTCGCCGAGCACGGCGTCGAGGTCGTACTGCTCGACGATCCCGAGTGCGTCGGCATGATGCGCGACTTCATCACGAACAATCCCGCACTGTGGAACGAGGACATCGGTGAGTAATCCCACGTCGGCACAGACCCCCGCCGCACCCCGCATCCCCACCGTCGACCTGCGGCCCTGGCTGTCCGGCGACGCCGAGACCCGCGAGGAGATCGCCCGTACCGTCGACTCCGCCCTCCAGACCGCCGGATTCCTGCTGGTCACCGGGCACGGCGTCGACCCCGCCCTGCGGGCCGGTATCCGGGAGGCGGCCCGCGCCTTCTTCGCGCTGTCGGCCGAGGTGAAGGAGCGGTACACGGCGAAGGTGGGCGGGAGGGGGTGGCTGGGTCCGGGGGCCGAGGCCAACGGGTACTCGGAGGGGACCGAGACACCGCCGGACCTGAAGGAGTCGCTGACCTTCGCCACGCACGAGCCCTTCGACGACCCGGCCGTCAACGCCGAGTGGTACGCGCCCAACGTGTGGCCCGCCGAGGCTCCCGAGCTGCGGAGGCTGTGCGAGGAGTATCTCGACCGGATGGGCGAGCTGGAGAAGGAGCTGCTGACCCTTCTCGGGTCCGCTCTCGGGCTCGAACCCGACTTCTTCTCCCGGCACATGGACCATCCGACGTACGGCTTCAACATCAACTGGTATCCGGGGGTGGAAGTGGTCGGCGAGCCGGAGCCGGGGCAGTTCCGGATCGGGCCGCACACCGACTTCGGGACGGTCACCATCCTCGACCGGCAGGCGGGGAAGGGCGGACTACAGGTCTACACCGACGAGGGCGGCTGGGAGGACGCGCCCTTCGACCCCGAGGCGTTCACCATCAACATCGGTGACCTGATGGCCCGTTGGACCGGCGACCGCTGGCGCTCGGGCCGGCACCGGGTGCTGCCGCCGCCGGCCGACTCGCCCGCCGAGGAGCTGATGTCCCTCGTCTACTTCGGCGAGTGCACCCCGGGCACGATCGTCGAGTCGGTGCCCGCGCCGGTGGGCCGGGTCGCGTACGAGGCCTTCGACTCGCACGTCTATCTGCGGGGGCAGCTGGACTCGATCACCGTCGACTGAGACGGCCGAGCTGCCCAAGCCGTCCGGGCCGTCCGAGCGGGCGTAGAAAGTTGAGCATTGGGCCGATAATTTCGTAACACAACGGACATCATGCGATCTGGTCCGATCCAACTTCCTCTTCCTACACTGGTGTTGCAGTACTGCACAGCACACTGAACCGCGGTAGGCCCCAGGGGGAGGGATGCGGTGCTCAGACGGCTGCACGGACGCGGGGCGCTCTTCGCCACCGAACCGCCGGGGCTCGCGCCCCGGCTCGTGGGACTGCGACCGCACCACCACATCGCCGTTCCCCTGGAGCATCCGCGTGAACTGCCGTTCGTGGTGCTCACCGCCGGGCGCGGACTCGGCAAGAGCGCGGTCCTCGGCGAGCTGCGCGCCGCCTACCAGCGGCACACCCCGGTCGCGCTGATCGACTGCGAGGACCCGCAGTTCGTCCTGTCGCCCGAGCGGCACCCGGCGCAGGCCTGGTCGCCGCTCGCGCAGGCGCTGCTGGTGATCGCCGAGCAGCTCGCCGAACCGGTCACCGGCGCCCGGCGGATCGCCTTCCCCCGGCTGATGTCGGGCCTGATCGCGGTGGCCGCCGGCGGCTGGGGCAACGCCGACACCGAGCGCATCCGCTGGGAGGTCCAGCGGATGCTACTGCTCAACGAGAGCGGCTCGTGGTTCACCGGGTTCGCCGCACGCTGGGCGGGCCGGGTGGCCTCGAAGGCGGTCGCGGCGGCGATCAGCGACGACCCGCTGGTCTCGGCGGTCATCGAGGCCACCCTGGAGGCGATGACGGAACGTTCCTCAAGCGCGCGGCAGCGCAGGGCGTCGACCTGGTACCGGACGTACCCGAACGCCGGTGACCGCGCCGAGCTCGGACTCCGCCTGCTCTCCGACCACTTCAGGGCCGGCGGCACCTCCCGCGAGCACGCCGAGCGCTATCTCGTACGTGCCCTGCTCGCCGACCTCACCGACGCCTACGCCGGAGTACGGGCACACCTGCAGCGCCTGGGCCGCCCGCTCGTCCTGGTCGACAACGCGCAGGGATCGCCGGGACGCGAACTGACCGAGCAGGTGCTGCGCGACCGCGCCGAGGGCATCGCCGACCAGGTCGCGTTCATCACCGCCGTGCGCGGCGGCAGCGGCCAGTCCTCGCTGCGCAACGCGGTACGCCGCGACCTGCGCGAGACCGTCCAGCGCACCCGCTGGACACCGGGCGACACGGCCTCCTCCCGGGCCCTGCTGGTCTCGCTGCCGCCGCTGTCCTCCGACGACACCCTGCACATCGTCGACGCGGTGTGCACGGGCACGGCGGTGCCCGTGCCTGCCGAACTCCCGCCCGCCACACACCGGTTGACGTGCGGGAATCCGCTGGGCATCGCGCTGGTCGCCGAGTCGGCCCGGCAGAACCTTCCCCAACTGCCGCCCACCGCACCCTTCGGCGCCCTGCTGACCGCCGAACTCGCCCTGCACGAGGACCGCGACAGCCATCCCGCCTACCGCGAACTCCTCGACCGGCTCGTCCCCGCCGACCGGCTCGACGAACTGACCGTGCTGGCCGCCGCCCACGACCACGACTCGGCCTGCGCACTCGCCGCTTCCGGGCTCCCGGACGACTTCGGCCCGTCGAGCGTCCGCGCGCTGGAGACCCGGCTCGTGGCGGAGGGACTGCCCGCCGTTCCGGGCCAGTTCGTCGGTGACGCCTTCGTCCGCACCCTGCTCCTGCTGCGCCTGCACCACCGGCACGCCGACCACGGCAAGTGGCGGGACGTCCACGAGACCCTCATCCAGCACTACGAGGGACCCGAGCCGTCGAAGGCCCGCTACCGCCTCCACCACGAACTCGCCCTCGGCGACACCGGACCGGCGGTCGCGTATCTGCGCGACACCTTCCACACCCTCGACACCAGCACCTGGCTCGACACGCTTCTCTTCGTCGCGTCGGCGCCCTACTTCCACGCCCACGACGCCGAGGGCCACGACTTCGTCGGCGGCGACCACCAGCGCGCCCGGATCGCCTTCGGCCACACCGACGCCGAGCAACGGCCGCCGGACGACGTGGACGCCGTACTGCATCTGCGGGTACGCCGACTCCTGCACGCCGTCTGGCAGTTGACCGATCCGCTGGTGCTGCCGGACCGGAAGCTGTGCGACCGGCTGCGCTACGAGCTGGAGCAGCTGTCCAACGACCCGCGCGCGAGCAACGCGCTGCTGTGGCACGCCTCGCAGGAGTGGCCCGAGGCCGCGCTGGCCGGCCGCCCGCTGCGCGCCCCGCGCGACGACGGGGACACCGCCTCCGACGACCGGACCCGGAACCGCAACGACGGAGGCGCGTGATGGCTCGCAGCGGGTTCAGGGGCGTCGGGGCGTGGCTGCGCGAGGGGGTCTGGGCGATCCCGCTGCGCCGCTATCTGGCCCTGCTGGTCACGGCGGCGCTGGTGACCGGCATCGGCTTCGCGGTCAGGTCGCTCACGCACGACGACCGGTCCTGCGCGCCCGGGGTCGTGCGTCCGGCGGGCAGTGACGAGTGCGTGGGCGTCTCGACGACCGACTACGCCTTCGGCCGGGAGCAACTCGCCGACACGATCAGGGCGATCGACCGCGAGAACGACTCCCTCACGAACAGAACCGACGGATCCAACGACGCAGACGACACGGACGGCGAGGACGGTACGGCCGGCTATGTCACCGTCGCCCTGTTCGAGCCGTTCACCGCTACCGACGAGGACAATCTCGGGGACGTGCTGCACGAGCTCCAGGGCGCCTATCTCGCCCAGTGGAAGGTGAACCACGACGCGAACGGCGAGGGTCCGCCGATCCGGCTGGTGCTCGCCAACCCGGGGCGTACCGGCGCCCATTGGGAGCACACGGTCGACCAGCTGGAGCGGATGACGACGACCTCGGACCGGCTGCGCGCGGTCACCGGGATAGGGCTGAGCACGGAGGAGAACACCCGGGCCGTGAAGGAGCTGACGAGGCGCGGCATCCCCGTCGTCGGCACGTCCATCACGGCCGACAGCCTCGCCAACGGCCGGCAGGGCAGCCCGGAGGGCCTGAAACCCTTCCCGGGGCTGGCCCGCACCGCCCCGACCAACACCGACGAGGCCCGCGCGCTGGCCTCCTTCGCCGACGTCGCGGCCGACAAGGCGGTGCTGGTGTACGACGACCCGGGCGACCCGTACACGCTCACGCTCCAGGCCTCGTTCGAGAAGCTGCTGACCGGCTCGCGCTACCAGCCGTGGCCCTTCACCCCGCTCGCCGACCGCACCAAGGAGGGGACCACCGCCAACGACTTCCGGCAGATCAGGGAGCTGGTGTGCGACACCGCACCCGGCGTGAACACCATCCTGTTCGCCGGACGGCACACCCAGCTGCGCCAGTTCATCAACGCGCTCGGCGAACGAGGTTGCCAGCAACGGGAGTTCACCATCCTGACCGGGGACGACGCCTCGTACCTCACCGGCGACAGGAAGCTCGACCCCGAAGCCCTCAAGCACGGCGTCTCGGTGCGCTACAGCGCCCTCGCCCACCCGGACGCCTGGCTCAAGGACCCCCCGAGGACCGGGGGTTCGGCGGCGGACGCCCGGGAGCTGACCGAACTGCTGGGCGCCGCCCAGGCCAACAGGACCGGCAGGAGCGGCAGGCCCTCACCGATCGGCGCCATCGACCTGGAGGACGGCCAGCTCATCATCGCGTACGACGCGATGCGGCTCACCGTCGAGGGCATCCGCGAGGCCACGCCCCGCGGCCGGAGCGCGCCCACACTCGCCGACGTCGGCGACGAGTGGACGCTCATCAAGGGCTCGTCGGGGCGCGTGAACGGCGCGAGCGGCTGGATCTGCCTGGACAACTACGGCAACCCGTACGACAAGGCCGTACCGATCGTGGAACTGACCCCCGACCGGCACGCCCGCTTCGTCGAGATCGCCTGGCCGACGGGCAGACCCCCGGAGAAGGACTGCCTGCCGCCATCGTCGTAAGCGTCGTACCCGCCGTCCTGCTACGGGAGTTACACGCCCGCGTACGAGTGTTTGCCGCTGACGAAGATGTTGACGCCGTAGTAGTTGAAGAGGAAGCACGCGAACGCGATCAGGGCGATGTAGGCGGCCTTGCGGCCCTTCCAGCCGGCTGTGGCGCGGGCGTGCAGGTAGGTGGCGTAGGCGACCCAGGTGATGAACGCCCAGGTCTCCTTGGGGTCCCAGCCCCAGTAGCGGCCCCACGCGTCGCCCGCCCAGATCGCGCCCGCGATGATCGTGAACGTCCACAGCGGGAAGACGGCCGCGTTGACCCGGTACGAGAACTTGTCGAGGGACGCGGAGGCGGGCAGCCGCTCCATCACGGAGGTCGCGAAGGTGCCGGGCCTGCCGCCGGACGCGAGCTTGTTCTCGTACGAGTCCTTGAAGAGGTAGAGGATCGTGGCGACCGCGCCCACGTAGAAGACGGCACCGCAGAGGATCGCCGTGGAGACGTGGATGTACAGCCAGTACGAGTGGAGGGCCGGCACGAGCTGGTCGCTGGCCGTGTACAGGACGGTGACCGCGAGTCCGAGGTCGAGCAGGACGCTCGTGACCAGGGGGAGGCCGAGCCAGCGGATGTCCTTCTTCAGCGCGAGGAAGACGAGGTACACGCCGACGGCGGTGGTGGAGAAGGTGAGGTTGAACTCGTACATGTTGCCCCACGGCGCCCGCTGCACGGACAGCGCACGGGCCAGCACCCCGCCGAACTCCACGAGGAACGCGACCACGGTGAGGGACACGGCGATGCGCCCGTACAGGTCGCCCTGCTCGTCCCCGCCGTGGGCGCCGGGCCCGTCCGGCACGTCCCGGGCCCCCGCCGCGGCCCGCACGACGACCTTCGGCCGCTCCAGTACGGCGGTCCCGCCGGCGTTCTTGACGGTCACCTCCGGCGCCTTCGCCCCGGCCGCCCCGGCCGGCTTCGCGGTGAGCGCGGCGGCCGTCCGGCTGACCTTGCTGCGGCTGCCGAAGATCCACTCGGCGATGTAGGTGAAGAAGGCCAGGGTGTAGACGGCCATCGCGGAGTAGATCAGCGTGTTGCTGATGTTCGCGAGGTGTTCGTTGGTCGCGGTGGCGAGAGTCGTCACGTGGACGAGGTCGGGCGCGGTGGCGAGAGCAGACATTTACTTCTCAGCCCCTTCGGCAGGTACGGCGGAAGTATCGGGGTCGGGATCGGGGGTTTCGGGATCGGGGGCGCCGGGCGCCTGGTCGTACAGGATTCCGGCGATGTCGCCGAGTTCCTCGGGCACCTTCGCGGACTCGCTGCGGCCGAGGCCGCCCATCTCGACGACGGTGACGCCGTCGGAGCCCCTGACCGCCCGCACCCACACCCGTCGGCGCTGGATGAACAGGGAACCGGCGAGGCCGAAGACGGCGACGATCGCGCCGCCGAGCGCCCAGCCGCTGGCGGGCTGCCGGGTGACCTGGAAGTTGGCCCACTCCTGGGTGCCCTCATAGGTCACCGAGCCGGCGCCGCCCGGGAGTTGCATGGTCTCGCCGGGCTTCAGGTTCTCGCGCACCTGCTGGCCCTTGGCGTCCTTGTAGGCCTTCATGTGGGTCTTGTCGAGCTGGTACACGCTCTGCGGGAGACCCGCGTTGACCCCGAGGTCGCCGTGGTAGGGCGCCAGGTTCAGCACCGGGTTCTCCAGTGCGGGGAACTGCGAGGCGACCTCGTTGCCGGGCACGTAGGTGGGCAGGAAGAAGGCCTGGATGCCGAGCTGTTCCTCGACGCCCTCGGGATTGCGGTAGCCGTCCATGACCTTGATCGCACCGGAGGAGGTGACGTTGGAGTCGAGGGGCAGAAGGGCCACGGCCTGGTCGAAGACGATGTCGCCCTTGCCGTCGCGGACGGTGATGACCGGCGCGTAGCCGTGGGCGGTCAGGTAGACCTTCGAGTCGCCGACCACCAGCGGCTCGTTGACCTTGATGGTGCGCTTCCGGGGCTTGCCGTACGCACCCACGCTGTAGTCGACGTCGGCCTCGTAGGTGCGTGGGGTACCGCGGTTGGGGCCGGTCGTCTCGTACGTGCCCTTGAAGTCGTCCAGATGGAAGCTGAAGGGGTCGAGGTCGTCGGTGTCGAAGAGGGTGCCGGACTTGAAGTCGTCGTACTGGGTGAGCGTGTTGGAGAAGCCGTCGCCTTCGAGGATCAGCTTGTTGCCCTCGGACTTGTACAGCTGGCCCCAGGCGAAGGAGGTCAGCATCACGATCAGCGCGATGTGGAAGGCGAGGTTGCCGACCTCGCGCAGATAGCCCTTCTCGGCGGCGACCGCGTCCCCGGCGACATGGGCGCGGAAGCGGCGCTTCCTGAGCAGTACGAGGGCTGCCTCGCGGACCTGCTCGGGCTCGGCCTCCGTACGCCACGTCGTGTAGGCGGGCAGCCGGGTCAGGCGGCGGGGCGCGCCCGGCGGGCGGCTGCGCAGCTGGCCCACGAACTGCCAGGTGCGGGGCACGATGCAGCCGATGAGGGAGACGAACAGCAGGATGTAGATCGCCGAGAACCACACCGAGCTGTAGACGTGGAACAGGCCGAGCTTCTCGTAGATCGGCCCCACGAAGCTGTGGCGCCGCATGAAGTCGGCGACCTTGGTCTCGTCCGTCCCGGACTGCGGGATCAGCGAGCCGGGGATCGCCCCGAGCGACAGCAGGAACAGCAGCAGCAGCGCGACCCGCATGGAGGTGAGCTGGCGCCAGAACCAGCGGGCCCAGCCGATGACGCCCATGGAGGGCGGGCCCGGCGCGTCCTCCTGGGGGGCGGTGGACAGCTGGGAGCCGGCGGCGCCGAGTTCCTCCCGGTCGTCACCGCCCTTGGGGGCGGAGGCAGGGGCAGGGGTGCTGCCGGTGCCGGTGGTGTTGCTCATCGATCAGATCCCCACAGTGAAGCCGTCGGACCAGGTCTGCATCTCCTGCACCAGACGGTCCCACGCGCCGGTAAGGAGCAGCACACCGGTAAGGATCATCATCGTGCCGCCGATGCGCATGACCCACACATAGTGGCGCTTGACCCAGCCGAAGGCACCGAGCGCCTTGCGGAAGGCGACCGCGGCGAGCACGAAGGGCACCCCGAGGCCGGCGCAGTAGGCGACCGTCAGTACGGCCCCGCGCCCGGCGCTGGCCTGGTCGAAGGCGAGGGTGTTGACGGAGGCGAGGGTCGGGCCGATGCAGGGCGTCCAGCCGATGCCGAACAGGGCACCGAGGAGAGGGGCGCCGACCAGTCCGGTGGCGGGCTTCCTGTGGAAGCGGAACTCGCGCTGGGTGAGCCAGGGCATCAGGCCCATGTAGAAGACGCCCATGAGGATCATGAGGACGCCGAGCACCTTGGACAGCGTGTCCTGGTGCTCCTGGAGCGTCTGTCCGAAGTAGCCGAACAGTGCCCCCGTGGACACGAACACGGCGGTGAACCCGAGCACGAAGAGCGAGGCCCCGGCGACCATCCGGCCTCGGCGGGCCTCGCCGAGGTCGGTGCCGGTGACACCGGTGACGTACGACAGATAACCGGGTACGAGGGGCAGCACGCACGGCGAGAAGAAGGAGACGAGGCCGCCGAGCAGGGCGATCGGCAGGGCCAGTATCAGGGCCCCGCTCATCACGGTCTCGTTGGCCGCGGGGACGGAGGCGGCGAGCGTGAGCACGCCGGTCACGTCCGTGATCGCTCCGCTCACGTCACTTCTCCGCGAGGACGGGGTCGATCATCTTGCGCAGGTTGTCCTCGCTGAGCGCCACGAGCGCGCGGGCGGCGATCTTCCCCTCCCGGTCGAGGACGATCGTGGAGGGGATCGACTTCGGGTTGAGCGTGCCCTTCTTGAAGCGGAGCATCAGCTTGCCCGTGGGGTCGTACAGACTCGGGTACGTGACCCCGTACTGCTTCTCGAAGGCGACCGCCGGACGGGTCTCCGTGTCGCGGGTGTTGATGCCGACGAACTCGACGCCCTTGTCCTTGAGGTCGGCGGAGACCGCGACGAAGTTCTTCGCCTCAAGGCGGCAGGGCCCGCACCACGAACCCCAGATGTTGATGACGACGATCTTGCCCTTGTAGTCGGCGACGTCGAGCTGCTTGCCGTCGATGGTCGCCCCGGAGAGGTCGGGGGCGACGACCCGCTTGCCCTGGGCCACCGTGGCGATGCCGCCGGTGCCGGTGACGAAGTTGGTGTCGCCGGAACCCCCGGACGTACCGCCGGAGCCGCACGCGGTCAGGGCCAGCGCGGAGGCGGCGACAGCGGCGGTGAACAGGACGGCCCGGCGGCTACGGGCCTGACCACGGGAACGGTTCGGGCGACGGTCCAGGAAGAGGGAGACGCGACTGGCGGCACTCATGTGAAAAGTTTCGCATGTCCGTTCCGAGGATCTTGCGCACCCCCCTTGCGGGCACAAACCCGCATTTCAGGCAGCGTTTCCGGTCCCCGTCGAACCCCCCGTCACGGACCCCGTGGTGGTCTTCTGCGGATCGGCCAGGAACCCCTTCCAGCCACCGACCGGCGGCTGCCCGACATCGAGGGTCCGCAGCTTCTCCAGCACCTCGGGGTTCTGTACGTCCAGCCAGTCGACGAACTGCCGGAAGGAGACGAGCCGGATGTCCTCGCCCTTCTCCTTCTCGCGCGCGATGTGCTTGAGGGCGGCCTCGACGGCGTCCATGTAGATGCCGCCGTTCCAGTGTTCGAAGTGGTTGCCGATGAAGAAGGGGGCGCGGTTGGTCTCGTACGCCCGCCGGAAACCGGCGATGTAGGAGCCCGTCGCCTGCTCGCGCCAGGCCGGGTAGTTGTAGGCGGGAGCGTTGGTCGAGTTGATCGACTGGTTGGCCAGGATGTTGTAGTCCATCGACAGGACCTCGAACTTGTGGCCGGGGAAAGGTATCGCCTGGAGGGGCAGGTCCCAGACGCCGCCGTTCTTCGTGGGCCACACCTGCCGGCCGCCGGGCGATGAGGCGTCGTAGCGCCAGCCGAGGGCGCGGGCGGTGGGCAGCAGGTTGTCCTGGCCGAGGAGACAGGGCGTACGGCCGCCGACGAGCTCCTTGTCGTAGTCGAAGGGGAGCGCGGGCAGGTCGGTCCACCCGGTGTTGGTGCGCCATTCCTTCACGAAGCCCTTGGCCTGCTGGATCTCGCTGCGCCACTGCTGGGGCGTCCAGTTGGCGACCGTGCCGTAACCGGAGCAGAAGTGGCCGTTGAAGTGGGTGCCTATCTCGTGCCCGTCGAGCCAGGCCCGCCGCACGTTGGCGAGGGTCGCCCTGACGTGGTCGTCGGTGAGGTAGCCGATGTCGGAGGCGCCGGGGGCGTTGTTCGGCGGGAGGTACCTGCGCTTCTGCGACTCGGGGAGGAGGTAGAGCCCGGAGAGGAAGAAGGTCATGTGGGCGCCGTGCGTCTTCGCGAGGTCGAGGAAGCGCGGGAAGAGGCCGTTGCCGACCTCCCCCGCGCCGTCCCAGGAGAAGATCACGAACTGCGGCGGGGTCTGCCCGGCCTCCAACGGCACGGGCCTGCCGGGCTGGTGGGGCTGCTTGCCGGTGAACGAGGTGGAGCCGTCACCAATGGGTTTGGCGGCCGGGACGGTGTGGCCGTCGGGGGACGGCTTGCCGGAAGGCCGGTCACCGGTGGAACCTCCGGTACCGCTCGACCCCTCTCCCAGTACGGTTCCGCAGCCGGCGGTACCGAGAGCGGCGGCGGCACCGAGGCCGAGGCCGAGGGCACCCCGCCGGCTGAAGCCACCGACACCGTCACCGTTCTTGCCGTGCATGGGATCCCCATTCGTCGTACTCACTGCTGGTTCACCCAGTCAGAGGGGACGACGAACAGGGAGGTTCCCCGCATTAGCACGCATTTCGGAACAATTGCAACAACCGTGTCACTGGTCGCTCAACGGACGAAAGTCTCCGAAGTGCTGGTCGATCAGGCCCCGAAGGCCTTGCTCTTCCCCTTCACCGGCTTGGCGCCGGCGAGGAGATGGGCCGGCACGAGATCACGGGCGGGCTCGGTGTAACCGACCGACACGATCTTGTCGCCGCGGTAGGTGAAGCTGGTGAGGGAGGCGAGCGTGCACTGCCGCTTGCGCGGGTCGTGCCAGAGCCGCCGCCGCTCCACATAGCTGCGCACGATCCAGATCGGCAGCTGATGACTGACGAGCACGGCCTCGTGCCCACGGGCGGCGTCCTTGGCGGCGTCCAGCGCCCCCATCATCCGTACGACCTGATCGACGTACGGCTCCCCCCACGACGGCTTGAACGGGTTGACCAGGTGCTTCCAGTTCTCGGGCCGCTTCAGGGCGCCGTCCCCGACACCGAAGGTCTTCCCCTGGAAGACGTTCTCCGCCTCCAGAAGCCGCGCGTCGGAGGCCAGATCGAGCCCGTGCGCCTTCGCGATGGGCGTCGCCGTCTCCTGCGCCCGCTCCAGCGGGGAGGCACAGACATACGTCACATCGCGCGGGGCGAGGTGCTCGGCGACCCGGTCCGCCATCCGCCGGCCCAGCTCGGACAGGTGGTAGCCCGCCAGCCGCCCGTACAACACCCCTTCGGGGTTGGCGACTTCACCGTGCCGCATGAGGTGTACGACGGTGATGTCGCTGTCGGAACCGGTGGAGCTGTTCGGGTTGCTGGAGCTGTTCGTGAGGTCGCTCATGCTGCCGTGGCCTCCGCCGCCGCACGGGCCGCCGCCGGAAGGGCGTCGGCGATTTTCTGGATGGCCCGCTCGTCGTGGGCCGTGGAGACGAACCAGGACTCGAAGGACGAGGGCGGGAGATAGACGCCGTTCGCCAGCATGGACTGGAAGAACGCGGTGAAGCGGAACGACTCCTGCGTCTTCGCGTCCTCGTAGTCACGCACCGGCCGGTCCGTGAAGAACACGGAGAACATGTTGGAGGCGTTCTGCACGGTGTGCGCGACGCCCTCCTTGCTCAGCGCCTCACCGACGAGCCCCTGGAGCCGCGCGGAGACCGCGTCGACGGTGACGTACGCGGCCTCGTCGAGCAGCCGCAGCTGGGCGAGCCCGGCGGCGGTGGCGATCGGGTTCCCGGAGAGGGTGCCGGCCTGGTAGACGGGCCCGGCGGGCGCGAGGTGGGCCATGACGTCGGCGCGCCCCCCGAAGGCGGCGGCGGGGAACCCACCGCCCATGACCTTCCCGAAGGTCATGAGGTCGGGCCGGACGCCGTCGATCCCGTACCAGCCGCTCCGACTGGTACGGAACCCGGTCATGACCTCGTCGGACACATACAGCGCGCCATTCGCGGCGCAGGCGTCCTTGAGCCCCTGGTTGAACCCGGGCAGCGGCGGTACGACGCCCATGTTGCCCGGGGACGCCTCGGTGATCAGGCAGGCGATCTCGCCGGGGTGCGCGGCGAAGGCGGCGTGCACGGCGTCGAGGTCGTTGTAGGGGAGGACGATCGTGTCGCCGGCCTGGGCACCGGTGACGCCCGGGGTGTCGGGCAGCGCGAACGTGGCCACACCGGACCCGGCGGCGGCGAGGAGCGAGTCGACGTGACCGTGGTAACACCCGGCGAACTTGATCACCTTGGCGCGCCGGGTGAAGCCCCGGGCCAGCCGGATCGCGGACATGGTGGCCTCGGTCCCGCTGGACACGAGCCGCACCTGGTCGAGGGGGTCGATGCGGGCGACCATCTCCTCGGCGAGAGCGACCTCGCCCTCCCCCGGCGTACCGAAGGACGTACCGCGCGAGACGGCGTCCTGGACGGCGGCGATGACCTCCGGGCGGGAGTGCCCGAGGATCATCGGGCCCCAGGAGCACACCAGGTCGACGTACTCGCGCCCGTCGGCGTCGGTGAGATACGGGCCACGCCCCGACACCATGAACCGGGGCGTACCGCCCACGGCGCGGAAGGCACGCACCGGCGAGTTGACGCCGCCCGGTGTGACGGCCGTCGCACGGTCGAAGAGGCCCTGCGAGACGGGCGCTTCGTATGAATAGGGCAACCCACTCGCCATTCCGCTGGCTGCCCCGCTAGACGTTTCGCTCATGACCTGCGACTTCTCCGACTTCTCGGGCTCCGATTGCCAGTGACCCCCTCAGGGTAGGGGGCCCGGGAGGGGGGCGTCGGCCCCACCCGTCTGCGAAACTGGGACCGGACACACACACGGACACAGAGACACACAGCTCATCGGGCCGTACATATGGACGATGGGCGGACGATGGTGTTCAGAGGCTGCGAAGATCCTGCGGACAGGTGTTTCAACGCACGTTTCGGCGGGCGGACGTGGGGGAGGTCACTGACACGATGATCGGGTTGCGCGACGGGGCTCGCGCGTCCTAGAACAGCAGTCGGGTGGAGATATGCATCGCGGTGGCGGACTGGGCGAGGGGACTGACGACCTGGGTCCTCGACGTGCCCGGCGGGGAAGGCACCGACGCGACATGGAGGAAGCGGCAGCGGCAGAAGCGGCACGGCAGGCACAGGCCCAGGGGATGGGCCCCGGGCAGGGCACGGGTGCGGGTCAGGGCATGGTTCCTGGCCAGGGCACGGTTCCCGGCCTCGGCATGGGATCGAACGGTGTGCCCGAGAGCGTCGACCGGAGGGTCGAGCGACTCCGGGCGGCGAGCGGGAACGGCGGTCGGAATGGTGGTCGGGTGGGGGTGACGTACAAATACTTCGGCGCGCCGGACGGCGCCACGGCAGCCCGCGTCCCGATCTCGATGCGTCCCGAGGAACTCGGCGGCGACGAACTCGGCATGAACGGCATGTTCACCAAGATCAAGCCCGAGACGATGGCCGCGATGGTCCTCACGGGCATCGAGGGCGTCCCCCTCAACAAGGTGCCCCCGCTGGAACTCGTCGTCCTGCACCCCGACTACGCGGTCGTGAAACTCCCGATGACCGTCGTCGACCCCCTGCGCGGCATAGGCGAGGAAGCGGTGGGCGCGGCGGCGTTCATCTGGTCCACGGTGCCGGATCGCGGGGGGCCGAGAGACGCGTTCAACGTGTACCAACTGCTGCACGAATGGCAGGACTTCAGCCATCGGTTGCATGAGGCGGGGCATCAGCCTTATTGCCTTGTCTGGCCGTGAGCTGGGGTTTCGGTGGTTTCGGGCGGGGTCTTCGGGCCTCGCCCTTTTCCGTACCCGGGAATCGGGCCTGATCGGGCCTGTCGGCCGACATTCATCCGAGCGGCGAGTGCCTGCGGGCCGATCGAGCTGAGCGCCCAGAGGCTGCTCACCCTGCGGGCCAAACGCCAGAGCGGGTCCCCGTCATCCACAGGGGTGCGGAAGGGCAGGACCGGAATGCCATGGGCGCCGAACGGCTCGGGGTCGAGATAGCGCATGCCGCCCGAGCCGCAGAGATAGTGCGTGCTGCCCGTCGCGAGAGCGAGATCTGCAAGACGCGCGGACCTGCCAGGTCTCGCGGGGAAGGTGCTGCCGTACAACACCTCTCCCCGCCAGCCGAGGCTGTCGAGCAGGACACGAGTGGAGGTCTCTGCGATGTCAGCCACGCTGTCCGTGTCGGCAAGCCTCGCGAGCACAGTGTCGAGAACGGTGCGTACGACAGGCCAGTGACGGCTACGACCGTAGTACTGGCGAATGAGCGGCTCCGCTGTGCGCCGGGAGCGGCTGGGCTCGGCAAGCAGGGCCTGGCTGATCAGGGTCGGGCGCCCCTGAGGCAGATTGACGGGGAGTGTGAGCCACTGCTGCCGGTCCGGGGCGTCCAGCGCAGCGAGCCGGGTGCGGTGCTGGTAGTCCCGCCGAGCGAACTGCACGTTGTCCAGGACGATCCACCGGTCGGCGGCGTACAGCTTGGCCAGCGTGGACAATCTCGGGAAGAGATTCGGCTGGTGGATGGCGCACACCCCGTTCCGTGCGCCGGTACGCAGCGGGTCAGGCGCCGATGAGGCGGCTGTCGAATCCGGCCTGTAGAAGGCGCTTGTAGGCGTCATGGACATCCTTCGGTACGTCCTGCTCGACGGCGAAGCCGAGCTTCGGGTACTCGATCACCCGTTGCAGGTCGCCGACGAGCATGTCGACGACGAGCTTTTCGTCACCGATGGACTTGATGTAGTCGTCCAGTTCCAGCGGCTCGGAGGCGCAGACGACCTCGGCCTCAGGCCACAATTTGCGGCACGTCGCGTACGAGCGGCGCTCCATGTACGGCTTGGAGATCAGCAGAAGCGACTCCACCTCCACGCCTGCGTCGGCCAGCAGCTCGCGGGAGAAGGTGATGTTCTGGCCGGTGTTCGCCGCCTTCGGTTCCACCAGGATCGCCTCGTCCGGAACGCCCAGGGCGAGCACGTGCTCGCGGTAGTGGACGGCCTCGCCGCGCGGGAAGCGGGCACGCGTGGTGGAGCTGTTGCCGCCGCTGAACACCACGACGGGGAAGAGGCCGACGCGGTAGAGGTCGGCGGCCGTCGTGGCCACCCCGAGGTCGTGACTGCCCAGGCCGATCGCCGCCGAGCAGGGGCGCTCCTCATGTCCCATCTGGTGGTAGTTCCAGATCAACGTCGCGTCGTGGAACTGCTCGTCGGTGATCTGACGTTGCTGGTGCTCCGGCACTGGCACTCCCTGGCTCATCTCTGCTGGCCTTTTCGGATGCCCTCGATGCTGCGCAGTTGGTGGCTCAGCCCGAACTGCTGAGCCACCTGTGCCGCCTGGTCGAGGACGGACAGCCCATCATTCCGGGTCGCCGCATCCGACAGAAGGATGTGCCCGTACGCGGTGTCCAGCCGCACCCGCTGCATCGGGGAGTCGACCGTGCCGGTGGTACGCGCGATGCCGATGTAGTGCAGGGCCTGCTTCAGGTCGCCGGCGCCGCGGTGGGCCAGGGCGAGCTTCTGGTGTGCCACGGACCAGTCCTCCGGCTCACCGAGTGCCTCGAACTCGCGGGTGGCAGCAGCCATGACGTTGGTGGCGTACTCGTTGTTGCCCTCCTTGCTCAGAGCCGTACCGATCCACAACCGGGCGCGAGCTCGGTCCCGTCGGCTGAGCCGCTGGTCGGCGGCAAGTTGCTCGTACCATCGGGCGGAGGCATCCAGCTGACCTGACATCTCCTGCACGACAGCGAGGGACAGCTCGATCTGGGCGACCCGGCGCGGGATGGCGAGCTCGGAGAACATGTCGCGCGCGGTCAGATAGGACTGCCGGGCGGACAGCGGGCCGAGGATCGCTCCCTGGTCTCGTTGCACATCACCGAGCAGGACAAGCGAACGCCCATACAGATAAAGGCCCTTGTCATCCAGGCCGTGCGCGTCACGGCTCGCCAGCCAGCGGTTCAACAAGGTCGCGGCGAAGGAGAAGTCCTGGCGGCCGACGCAGACTACGGCGCGCTCGATGTCCTCTGTCCAGGTCTCGTAGTCCGCCGACCGCGCGCACTTCCGCCCCGGGAACAGCACCGCCTCGAACCGGGCATGGGCGGCAGCATCGGCACGAGCGAGCGAGGTGTCGAGGATCGCCTGGGTATCGGGCCGAGGCCGGGTCTCGGCTCCCAGGCTCTCCCACTTGGCCACCGTGCGCAGTGCGACGCCCAGGTGCTCGGCGAAGGCCCGCATGCTCATTCGCAGAGCAGCACGCAGAGCGCTCGCTTCCCTGCCCGTCCACTGCTGCACGCTGACCACGGACTACCTCCCTCCGTCACGTATGGAAGCACTCTCGGTGACGACGTGGGGCGGGAAGTGCAACGGAAGTACAACAGCAGGTCATTTCAAGGCCCTTCACGCCGACCGACGCTGTGGACATGGACGACGAACTCATCACGGAACGCCGACGCGTCGCCTTCCCCCAGGTCTTCGGCTACCTACGACACGTCACCGGCGGCCGGGTCCGCCATGCGGCGCTCGTCGACTGCCTCACCGACTACTGCCGCCGACACGAACTGGCCCTCTGTGGCGTCTTCACCGACCGCGACACCACGGTGGCCATCCGCTCCTCCGCCTTCATCGGGCTGGTCGACACCCTCGAACTACCCGACACATACGGCGCCGTGGTCCCCGCCCTCAGCCACCTCGGTCCCAGGAGCATCGGCAACGAACGGAAGCAACAGATAACAGCAACGGGCACCCGGCTGATCGTGGTCCGCTCCCTCAAGCCGATCACGGAGTCCGCGCCTTCCCGCGGCACGAGCCCCAACCTCCAGCCCCAGGGGGACACATGATGTCCATGCGCGACGCGTTGCGCAGCGCACCCATGGTCAGCGACGTGCCCGGACTGCGTCTGCTGAAGGTAGGCGACGGCTGGGACCTCGTGCGCACCTCTGCCGAGACCGGTCTTCTGGCCCTGGCCCACCTGCGCGGCACCGGTGCGTCGATCGGCCCGGTGCTCGACGACGGGCCCAACGAGCGCCTCTACTACGCCATCGCGACCAGCACCGCCGACAGCTGGGACGACCTGCCGGTACGGCACCTCTCCACCAACTCCTGGCTCGTCGCACCCGGCGTGGAGCGGCTCGACGACTGGTTCGGCGGCTGGTGCGAACTACCCGACGACAACACCCTCACCGACTCGGACGCCCTCCGCACCGCGCTCCAACACCCGTACGTCGCCGGTGCCCAGGAAGAAGCGCGCTCTGACGCCGGTATCCAGGGCCAGGCACGTCCCGTCAAACCCGGCAACACCTCATTCCGTCCGGCCTGACCGCAAGGGGACATTCCATGACGGCCCGTCTCGTCTCACCGAACACCGTCCTCGCCAACGCCCTTCTCCGCGCCGAGGA
The DNA here is from genome assembly GCF_036227485.1 of Streptomyces sp. NBC_01451. NCBI lineage: Bacteria > Bacillati > Actinomycetota > Actinomycetes > Kitasatosporales > Streptomycetaceae > Streptomyces > Streptomyces sp. NBC_01451. The sequence continues at coordinate 5,741,918 of NZ_CP109479.1, read as the reverse complement.
CGTTCTGACGCCGCGCATCCTGGCCGCTCCGCCCGAGCGGATCGTGCTGGTCGTCGGCACCCAGATCAACGGCACCCCGCACATCGGCACCTCGCTCGTCCAGTCGCTCGCCTTCGCCATGGCCGCCCGCCTACGGGACCGCTTCGGCATCCCCACCGAGGTCCTCTTCAGCGCCCTCGACAACGCCCCGTACGAAGTGTCCACAGACCCGGCCAGCGGCCACCGCTACCAACGCACCTACGCCCAGGCCCTCGGCAACCAGGCCCTGACCGACCTCGTCGCCGCCCTGTACCAACCCCTGTTCACGGCTCTCTCCCGGCGCCTGGGCATTCCCCACCGTGCCGCGACCTACACCCAGCAGCAATCTGGCGAACACTTCCGCCGCACCTGGCTGCGGCTACTGCCCCGACTCGACGCCGCCCGCTGGTGGCTCGCCCCCTCCACCGGCACCCCACACCTTCGAATCCCCTGCCCGCACCCCGGCTGCGGCTGGTCCGAGAAGCACGCCGAACGCACGCGCGTGCACCTCACCGACCGAGAAGGTGCCGACGTCGATGCCATCTGCCTCCACCACGGTCCTTACCAGGTCACCATCACGCCTACCGCCGGCGCCTACCTCGACTTGGCCACCCTGTACCGCAACCTCGTCAAGGAACTCGCCCTCAACAGCACGGGGGCAGGTGGAACTCTGCACGTGATGGTCAAGGGCGGCGACTGGGTCTTCGGCTCCCTCCTCGTCGACGAAGCCCTTCAAGCCGTCGGCCTCACTCGTGCCCAGCTCCCCGCCCGCCTGTTCTGCCCACAAGTCGTCACCGACACCGGTGCGAAACTCTCCAAGTCCCTCATCCGCGAAGGCCACGCCCCCTTGCCCGACGGCGCCGCCGACTGGATGCTCGACACCCGGCAATGGCCCGGCACCATCAGCGAATACGCCGACCAACTACTGGCCACGGCCGAGACCCTGCTGTCCGACCCACGGCACTTCTTCCGCTCGTACTCCGCAGCCGAGATCGGCCGCCTCATCACCGCACCAGCGCCCAGGAGCATTTCCGCCCTATGAGCAACACCACCCCGCGTGTCCGCGAACTCAACCTCTACCGCCAGTACTTCGACCTCGTCGCCGCCGGCACCAAGACCATCGAGGTACGGGTCAAATACCCCCACCTCGCCGACCTCGCCGCCGGCGACACCATCCGCTTCCGCATCAAAGGCACCGAGGAGACCTGCAAGGTCACGGTCAAACGGGTCACCGAGTACTCCAGCTTCGAGGCCCTGCTCGACGGCGAGGGGCCCTCCAACGTCAACCCCACCGCCACCCGTGACGAGCAACTCGCCCGTATCCGGGCCATCTACCCACCGGCGAAGGAAGCCCTTGGTGCCATGGCCATCCGGATCGGCCTTCTCCCCTGACTCGGAGCCCGCCCCACGAGGTGCGGTCCTACTCGGTGTCCCGCTCCCCAGAGGTCCCGGGCGGCGGCGCGGTGGTCGTCCGCGGGATCAGCGTCGCCGGCAGGACGATGTGCTGCTCATGGTCCGCGTCGGAGTCGTCGATCAGCCGCAGAGCCAGTTCGCTGGCGACACGGCCCATCTCGTAGGGTTCCGGGCGGGTGGCCAGGCTCCTGGTGCTTACGATCGTCGTGCTCTACCCGACCTCATGGCGCTCAAGGAGTCGCTGTACGGGACCAAGGGGCTGGACCCGGCGACCGGTTTCATCAGCGGCACCGAGTCGTTCGTGGGGCTGCGGAACTACGCCGACATCTTCGGCTCCGCCGGAGAGCAGTTCTGGAACACCACCTTCTTCACCGTCGCCACGGTCGGCCTAGAGGCGGTGATCGGCGTGGCCATGGCCCGATCATGCAGAGGGCTACAGCCGCACCGCGAACCACTCACCCGCATCGGCAATGAGCTCCGCTCTCCCGCCTCCGCCTGAACTGCATCGATCTCAGAACCTGACGAGGAGGCTGTTGAATCCGGCGCTCAGAAGCCACTCGTAGCATCTCGGGCCGCAGCTGGCGGCCGGTCCCACACGAACGCGTCCATGTACGGCTTGGAGATCAACAGCGCTGAAGCCCGGACGAACTCGGCGGACCGGCAGCGTACTGAGCCTTCACGAGTGGGGCGAAGGCCCGGCTGCCCCTCAGAAGGCAGGCACGCTGTAGATGAACTCCTTGCCGCCTCGGTCAGGGCCCGCGGAACGTTCACGCCGGAGTGCTCCCGCTTCCAGGAGACGCTTGAGCCGATTGTTCGCGTTAGGCAAGGAGATGTGCAGTTCCTCGGCAAGCTCCGCCGCACGGAAGGCACTGAGTTTGCGTGCGCGCTGATAGGTGTCCGTCAGGACTTCTGCATCCCCGAGGAGGGTGTGACTCTCGGCATCCACGGCAAACTGTTTGCGCCTTTGCAGACACACGTTGACTGCGTCCCGGGTCTCCTCGTTCAATCCTGCGAGCTGCACGGCTTCCACGGCATGACCTTCAGCCGAGAGAAGCGTGTAGAACTTGCCGAGGAACTCGTCCGCGAAGCTGTTGGTCATCGCAACGACGCCGACGAAGTCGATCGTCAGCATGGGCAGGACATCAGACTGCCGCAGGTGCTCTTCCAGGTCGGCTCGCGCTGCCGCCCCTCGGGCGCGCGTGAAGAGGAACTCGCCGTAGGGCTGTACGGGGAAGGTGCTCATTCCTTGCCTCGTCGTTTTCATTGAACGCATTGAAGCATAGTGAGGTTACGGCGCAAATGAGACTCTCAGCCATGCCCATGTGCCGTCCACGGGCATGCCCGTGGTGAAGCCGCGCACGGCAGGTGCCCCCGCGAGATGTCTGGCGGCTCGCACAAGCCCGTGCCCACTTCGCAGGACAAGCCGGGTTGGCCCGGTGCCGCCGGCCTGACTGAGCAGGTCGGGCAGCCCGTTGCCACGACCTCCCCCGGTACCGCTGATGCCACGGCGGAGGGCCCTATGGAGTGCAGTTTCACTGTCCGCCAAGTCGGCGTGGTCGGGGTTTCGGCTCAGATGGGCGAGGACCCCAATGCCGTTGTCGCAGATGGCTACTTCCAAGCGACGGGTTCCAGTGGTCTTTCCGGTGTACGTCTGGGCAGCTATATAGGCACCCCCAGGGCCGCACCCATGACTGACGGCATTGTCGATCAGCTCACCGACACTGCGGGCGACCTGAGCACCCGGAGACGCACCAAGGTTGGCAACAGCGAGAAGACCTATGCGCTCACCTACGTCGTCGGCGGTCTCCGGGGTCAGGAGAGTGGTCTCAAGGAGAGTCGCGCGATGGTCACGCCGGTCATCGAACGGAACGGCCCCGACGACAGTGGCGCCCTCGGGAAGCTGGGCGAGGAGGTCCATCCGCTGCAAGTAGGAGGCGACACGAGGATCGGAGGGGAGACGCAGCACACTCTCGCCGGACATGACAGAAGCGGCTTGGGCGAGTGCTGATACGGCGGCGAGGTCGAGTGGGCTGATGAACTGCAGCCGCGTGGCGTCGACGGTGAGGGGCTCGCCGGGGCGGAGATGGAGAGCCAGGTCGGCGCGGAGCAACGGGTGGCGTCCGACGAGTTCGAGTAGCACGACAGACCAGGATGCCAGGGGCACCGCCCAAGAACGGGTGTCACCCGTTCAGGCGTGTCGCGTGCGACTGCGGTGACCCGTGGTACGGTTTCACTGGCTTCAATGAAACCGACGAGAGGAGCCGAGATGCCTGACGTCTCCGCAGCCCCCAACGCCCACCAGCGCGACTACAAGATCGTCGTGAACGCACGCGAGAAGACCGTCCACCAGGACACCCTGACCTTCGAGGAGGTGGTCCGACTGGCCCTCGATCCCGTCCCATCGGGCCCGAACGTCCTCATCACGGTCAGCTTCCGGCACGCCCACCAGAAGCCCGCCGACGGCACCCTGAGTACCGGCGAGAGCGTCGAGATCAAGAACGGGACGGTGTTCACCGTTGTCGCCACTGACAAGTCGTAGCCCTGACCTGAAGCGCCTCCAGGACGAGGGCTTCGAGGTCGAAGTGAAGGACGGTCACCTACTCGTCCACCATGTCCCGTACGTGGCAGCGGACCGTACGGTGCAGTTCGGAGTCCTGGTGTCGGAGCTGACGTTGGCCGGCGACGTCACCACGACCCCGGGCACCCACACGGTCCACTTCAGCGGCGGCACGCCCTGCGATGCCACCGGCAAGCCGCTGAGCAAGCTCATCAACGCGACTACCAGCGACGTGCTGGCGGGCGTGCAGACAGCGTGCATGTTCTCCAGTAAGCCGGTCGGGACGGGCGTGTATGCCGACTACTACGAGAAGATCACCTCGTACGTGGCGATCGTTTCCTCCCCGGCCCACACACTGGATCCCGACGCAACGGCGCAGACATACAGGGTGGTGCCCTCCGAGACGCAAGACTCCGTTTTCCGCTACGCCGACACTGCGACCAGCCGGGCCGGCATCGGGGCCGTCAGTCAGCGTCTGGCCGCGATCGAGAACGTGGCGATCGTCGGTCTGGGCGGAACCGGCGCGTACATCCTTGATCTGATCGCCAAGACCCCGGTCACACGGATCCATCTGTTTGACGGCGACCGCTTCCTTCAACACAACGCCTTCCGCGCACCCGGTGCGCCCTCTGAAAAGGAACTGCAGGGGGTGCCGTTGAAGGTCGACTACTACGCGGACCTCTACGGAAAGATGCGGACCGGCATCGTCCCGCATCCGATGTTCGTGGACGAGACGACCGTCGAGGAACTGCGCGGGATGGACTTCGTGTTCCTCGCGCTCGACAAGGGAGCGATCAAGCGTCCGATGGTGGGCCGGCTCGAGGAGTACGACATGCCCTTCATCGATGTGGGCATGGGCATCCTCGTGTGCGATACCTCCCTGACGGGGCTGCTTCGAGTGACCACTAGCGTGCCCGGCCAGCGCAACCACGTCCATGAACGGCAGCGAATCCCCTTCGCTGACTCGGACGAGGACAACGCGTACGCCAGCAACATCCAGATCGCCGAGCTGAACGCGCTGAACGCCTCGCTCGCCGTAGTGAGGTTCAAGAAGGTCTACGGTTTCTACGTCGACCTTGAGCGTGAACACCACAGCGTCTACCAATTGGACGGGAACGTCCTCACCAACGAGGACACGGGGTGACGGACGCTCGGATCACACATGCGTTCGTCGATTGCTTTCCGGAGCAGTTGGACCAGGGCGTGGTGTACATCTCCATCCGCTACGCCCTGGTCACCCACCTGTGCTGCTGCGGCTGCGGGTACGAGGTCGTCACTCCCCTCGCGCCCCGGGAGTGGAAGCTGACCTTCGACGGGGTCTCGATCTCCCTGCACCCCTCGATCGGGAACTGGAGCTTCCCGTGCAAGTCCCACTACTGGATCCGCAACAACACAGTCGCATGGGCTAGGCAGTGGACCGAGAAAGAAATCTCCGCCAGCCGCAGACCTGTGTACCCAACAGCTGAGGCCATGCCCCGAACGAGGCCGAAGGCTACGACCTTCCTGGCCCCCTCCAAGTGGCTCGCCGCACTGCGGAAGCGCAAGTGAGGGCACATCCAGGGCACATGAGCCTGGGAAACGGCGTTGACCCGTGAGAACTACCGAGAGGAGTCTTCCCAGGTCAATGCACATCCCCTTGAGAAACCCCAGGTCATCCCCCCGCCCCTCCCATTCGCTGCACGAGTGGCAGGACTTCAGCCATCGGTTGCATGAGGCGGGGCATCAGCCTTATTGCCTTGTCTGGCCGTGAGCTGGGGTTTGGTTCTGCTGGTGGTGGGCGGGGTTCTCGGACCCCGCCTTTTGCATGTTCCCGGCGGGGCAGTCGGGCGGCCGGGGTGCCCTCGCCTTGCGCCCCGGGTTCCCTGAAGGTGTCCCCGGTCAGCTCGACTTGGGGGTTTCAGCAGTTGTCGTCGAGGAGCGCCTGAACGGGGCGGGCAGGGGGACACAGGCGGTGCGAGGCCGGCGGTTCGGCAGCGTGGGGGACACGCCGTTCGGTCAGGTCCGGTGGTGGCCGTCGGGGAGCTTCGGGAGTCGGTTCGCGGCAGGAGGCAGCGGCGGGCCGGTGTCCTGGTCGTCGTCGGCGGCCGCCGCCGGATGCGGGCAGGCATCGGCGGCGGCCGCGAGGCGCGAGGACGGCGCGGACTCCCCCTCACGTCGCCGCCTCGCACTGACGTCCTCACCACCCGTCCCGGGATACGCGGGAGTTCATCCCGGGCTCGAACAGGGCTGGGGAGGACGAAGGGCTGGAGCTGCGTTGTCGGCGATGCGGCTCCAGCCGCTCACAGTGGTCGGACTGTCACTGCGACCCGGGGGCAGGGGGCCTGCGTACACGGGCCCGCAGCCTTCTCCGACCGTGGTCGGCAGCGAGGCGAGGACCCTGCCCGCAGCATAGGCCGGGCTTGGTCAGGACCAACACCGCGCGATTCGGACGCCCGTGGCCGGATGAGGCCGTGCGCGCTGCACGGGACGGGTGCGGGCAGGGTGAACGGCGCACCGGATATGGGCAGTTCAGCTGGCTGTCCGCCTCGATCGGTGACCACTGGGGTTGCGTCGTGTCCGGCCTGTGCTCCGCTGCGGAGGGGCGGAAGGGGTGGGAGGGGTGGGAGGGGTGGGAGGGGTGGGAGGGGTGGGAGACGGTCACGAGTCGGTCGCTGTGCGGTTCTTGTCGGGGCCGGCCCTGCTCGGCGCCCGATGGGCGTGCCCGGTGGGCGGATTCGGGTTCGGGGCCGGGCGAGCGCGGCGGGGTTCGGTCGGACCGGGGGACTTCCGGCCTGTCCATTGAACGACGCGAGGACTAAGCTGCTGTACAGACGTCCCAGACCCCGGCGGCATGCTGTTACCCGAACACAGATGGCTGTGGGATGCGGACTCTTTCGTCTTCACCCGGCGCATCCCTGGAGGGAACTGGGTGGATCCTCTGTCCTGCTGCGCAGGTTGTCGGACCGGCCGTTTCTCCGCCTCCGCCGAAAACACGACACCGCCGGGAGCACGCCCAAGGAGCCGGAACTCCGGCACCACCGCACCCGCTGCCGGATGGTCTTCCGAACCGAGGCGCCATGCCCCTGCCACAGCTCACTGTCCACCGCCATGACCGAGACTCACGGGCACTGATCACCATGGCCGGCGAGATCGATCTCGAATCCGCGCCGTTGGTACGGGTGTCCCTGGAACAGTGCCTACAAGACGGTGTGAGCGCCATCGACGTCGACCTCACCCATGTCACCTTCTGCGACTGCAGCGGACTCAACGTGTTCTGCTCCGCCGCACAGCAGACCACCGCGGTCGGTGGGACCCTGCGGCTCCATCATCCGCCGCCGACACTGGTCCGGATACTCGATCTCGTCGGCTGCGGGCTGACGCTCCTGGGTGCTCCGCCCGGCCGCCTTCCTCCTTCTCCCGGGGACACCCCGGCTCCGCACGCTCCGGTCCCACAGCACGGGTCCGTCCGGTTGGTGTCCGTCCTCTCGGGCGACGGTCGATGACGGCCGATGCCCGGCAGGCGCAGTCGCGGAAGCCGGCGGACGGCCCGCTGTCCGCCGGCGTGGCTCCGGCGCGGCTGCGCCGGCTGAACCGTTGGCTGGTGGAAGGGATGCGTGAGGAACTGGCTGATCTGTTCGTGGATTCCCGTGCGACGGCGCCGGGCGACGCGTACCTCGGCCCCAGCCGTCAGAGCTTCCTGAAGCGTCTCACCACGAACATGCACCGGCCGGGGTTCGCCCTGGTGATCGCCGAGACGGACAGCCTGATGGGGTGCGCTTTCGGATTCCCGGTACGCGCCGACGGCACCTGGTGGTCCGGCCTCGACGGAACACTGCCGCCCGGTGTCGACGAACTCACCCTGTCCGGCGAAGTCTTCGCGTTCGGTGACATCGTGATCCGGCCACATTCGCAGGACCGGAGCCTCGCCCGTCGTGTGCAGGAGCGGCTGCTGACCGACCACCGGGCGTCGCTCGGCGCGACACTGGTGGACCGGGACGATCGTACGACGCTCGCGGCGGTCCGCTCCTGGGGGTGGCTGGACGTGGGAGAGCTGCGCAGGCCGGCCGGTCCCATCACGTTCCGCGCGCTGGTGTTTCCCGTGGGGGAACGAACCACGGCGCGGCTGGAGGGCCTCGCCACGATGCCTGGGGGCGGGGGCCCGGGTGGTGCCTGACCGCCGGTCGGCCCGTATCCAGGTGCTGGTGGCCGAGCACGCGGCGCGGCGCGGTGTCCGGGTCGGGGTGGCGGACGTGTGCAGCGCGGCCGTGGCCACGCTGCCGGTCGGCGGGGCCGGGCTGTCGGCGATGTCCCGGACCGCGCCGAGCCACCCGCTGTGCAGCACCGACGACATCAGCGAACAACTGGAGGAGCTCCAGCTCACGCTGGGCGAGGGTCCCTGTGTGGACGCCTTCCTGCACGGCTCGGCCGTCCTGACACCCGATCTGCTCACCCCTGAACTGCAGGACCGCTGGATGGTGTTCACCGAGGCGGCCCTTCAGGCCGGGGCCCGCGCGGTGTTCGCGCTCCCTCTGCAGCTGGGGGCGATCAGCCCGGGGGTGCTGGATCTGTACGCCCACGTTCCGGTCCGGTTGAACGCGGAGGAACTGGCGGACGCGTTGGCGTTCGCCGATCTCGCGACCCTGGTGCTGCTCGACACGCGGATCGAGGAGACGGGCGGGCCGCACGATGGCCGCGTCGAGGACCTGGGCGCGTACCGGGCGGAGGTCGACCAGGCCAGCGGCATCCTGACCGTCCAGCTCGGCGTCGGCATCGAAGAGGCGTTCGTCCGGCTTCGTGCGTACGCCTATGCGCGGGGGCGCCGGCTCGCCGACGTCGCCGCCGACGTGGTGGCCCATCGGGTCCGGTTCCCACCGGACATGGAGCCGGACCCGACCGATGAGGAAGCCTGACGCATGGGTGCCGGTCCCCGAACGTGCCGTATTTCCCGCCCGCTCAGGCCGGGACCAGTCCCAATCGAGGGTACCCACGATGGATCAACAGCTCCTGGCCAAGACGTTCGTCGAACTGGCCGACAACCTGGTCGCCGACTTCGACCTCATCGACTTCCTGCGCCTGCTGACGGACCGTTGTGTCGGCATGCTCGACGCGAGCGCCGCCGGGGTGCTGCTCGCCGACCGGGACGGCAAGCTCCGCGTCATGGCCGCCTCCGACGAACAGGTGCGCCTGCTGGAGCTCTTCCAGCTCCAGAACGACGAAGGCCCCTGCCTTGAGTGCTTCCGCAGCGGCGCCCCGGTGATCGTCCACGACCTGACCCGGGAGATCGACCGCTGGCCGCGCTTCGTGACGGCGGCCCACCGCAGCGGATTCGGGGCCGTCCAGGCCCTGCCCATGCGTCTGCGGGACGACACCGTGGGCGCCCTGAACCTCTTCCGTGCCGCCCCCGGCCCCTTCGACCCGCCCGCCACACTCATCGCCCAGGCCCTGGCCGACGTCGCCACCATCAGTCTGCTGCAACAGCGCACCGTCCATCGCAGCACGATGCTCAACGAACAGCTGCAGACGGCGTTGAACAGCCGGGTCCTTATCGAACAGGCCAAGGGAAAGCTCGCGGAACGCCAGGGCATCGACATGGAGCAGGCGTTCAGCGCGCTGCGCGGTTACGCCCGCTCCCACAACCGGCGCCTGGTCGACGTGGCCCGCGCCTTCGTCGACGACTCCGAATCCTTTGCCGGACTGTACGCCTGACCCGCACCCCGGCCCCTCATCCCTGCCCTCATCCCGGCCTCACCCCGACCCTGACGCCGGGTCGCCTCGCGGGTCAACCGCGGTGTTCGTGGTCCCGACGGCTCTCGCGCCGGTCCTCGCGCCGCCAGCGCGCCCGGTTCTGGCGACTGTAGCGGCGGTCCCAGCGTTCCCGACGACTCCGGCGTTCCTGGTAGTCCCGGTAGTGCCCGAGATCGGATCCGGCGCCGCGACTCCGGCCTCCGCCGCGATCACGGCCGTGCCGGACGACGCCGTAGACCAGCACCGCCGCGGCCACCCACCACAGCGGATGGAGGGAGCCGGAGCTGAACAGGATCACGACGAGGACGAGAAGCAGGACGAACACGGTGGGCCTCCCCGGGAGCGGAACACGGCATCGGTACCGGGGACTGGGGCCTGGCTCCCAGCGTAGTCCTGCTCGAAGGCGGAGGACAGCGTTCGACGGGACAGCGTTGGACGTCGGCACGTGCTGCCCGATGTGAATGGCCGCTTGGCACCTGTCGGGAAACCGCTGCGAGGACTAGGTTCGACATGCCGCCCCGGCCCCTGGCAGCGTCGCTCCTCCCACGCGCTCCCCCGAGGGCGCACCCCCGCGCATCGGTGCCGGAACCCGCCGTGTCACGAGCGAGGCCGTTACCGCGCACGACCATCGTCACGCGATCCCGGCGCGCCCCGATACGCCCTGCTACGCCCCGATGCGCATCAAGCGGACGCCGATCCGGCGCCCGCCGCGTCGCACGCACCTCATGCCAGGCGGTACACATGTACGCGCTGATCGTTCCCGCTTCGACCCCCCTCGTCCTGCTCGCCGTCGTGATGGCCCTGTCCTGGTGGGAGGACCGCATCCTGCCGTCGCCACCGGCCGAACCGGCCGAGGCACCCACAGCCGAGGCACCCGCTGCCGAGGCACCCGCCATGCTCCCGGTCGTTCCGGTGCCCGCCGTCCAGCACCCCGAACTCGCCCGTACCGAGACCGCGTTGGCAGGTGAGGCCGCCGGGCCCTGACCACCTGGGGTCGCCTGCCGCCACCCCCGGCAGAGGGGACTGCGGCAGAGCCCGATCAGCGCCCCTTTCCGGACCCCTCTCCGTACTCCTGACTCCTCTCCGCACTCCTCTCCGCGCCTTTCCGAACCCCTTCTCGGGCAACTTCGCCCTCGATCCCGTCAGGAACAGACCAGGGACGACAGTTTCGACCACCCGCGTGGGCACCTGGGGAAAGGGTGACCGGCCGGTACCTCCACGCCCGTACTCTGCTCGTACGGCAGCCCGTGCCCCCGGCCCTCTCCGTACTGTCCTGTTTCCGCGCAACAGAGGCCCTGCGCAAGGCGACAGCCACCCCGGTGGCGGAGGAGATGGGGCACATGGGCCCGCATCCTGACCTGTTCGACAAGTTGCGCGTGGTCACGGCCGACGGCGAGTTGGACCTGACGACCGTGCGGGCCTTCGCGCGTGATCTGGAAGACGCCCGGCACGGCAGTGGGCCGGTGTTCCTCATAGTCGATCTGCGCGCTGTCACGTTCATGGACGGCAGCGCTCTGGGACCGCTGTGCGCGGCGCGGGAGGACTGCTGTGACCGGCTCGGCTGGGTGCGGGTCGTGCACGACCGGCCAAGTACGGCTCTCCTGTTCCGGGCCGCCGGTCTGCTGGAGCGGTTCCCGCGGTACGCCAGTCCCCAGGACGCCTGGCAGGACGTACCCGCGGATCGTGCGATGGCCCAACGGCCCGCGTAGTGTACGGAGCAAGCCGAGCGGCACCCCACCCTGAAATGCCACGGCCGACGCGGGACGGAGACCGGTGATCAGCGACGGCATGGCCGAGGTCCTGCGGTCACTGCGCCGGGGCGAGGTGACCGACCCGGCCCGGGCGTGCGCACAGGCGTTGGGCGCCGAGGGCGTCGTCCTGTCCGTGCTGGTCGGTACCGCCCCGACGGCCGAGCCGGTCTGGTGTCATCCCGAGCTGAGCGCTCGGTTCGACGAGCTCCAGTTCACGCTGGGCGAAGGGCCGGGTCCGGACGCGGTCGCCACGGGTTCGCCCGTCGTGGAACCGGACCTGGACCGGGTACGTCCCGAGCGCTGGCCGGCGCTGCTGCCGGCCGCGCACGATCTGGGCGTACACGGTGTGTGCTGCTTCCCGTTGGGCATCGGAGCCATCCGGGTCGGGGTACTGACCGTGCTGTGCGACGGCGGCCGGCGGCTGAGCGAACAGCAGTACACGGACGCCACCGCCCTCACCGCCGCGCTGACCGGCGCTTTCCTGAACGGGGCCCCGGTCGGCGGGAACGGGAACATGCGCGGGTTCGACATGTCCCTGGACCCGCCGTCGGGGCTGCGCCGCGCGGTCGTGCACCAGGCGACAGGAATGATCAGCGTCCAGCTGGGCGTGGCCATGGAGGAGGCGCTCCTGCGCCTCCGTGCCCACGCGTACGGCAGTGAGCGCCCCCTCGGCGAGATCGCGGCGGACGTGGTGGCCCGCAGGCTCCGATTCGAAGACGATGTGAGCGGGCCGCAATCGCCCGACGGTGGAAAGGGATGATCGGCATGGCCCGTGAACGACGTCTGGCCGAGATCTTCGTGGAGATCGCGGACTCCCTCGTCGAGGACTTCGACGTGATCGACCTGCTGCACCGGCTGTGCGCACGCTGCGTCGAACTGCTCGACGTGTCGGCGGCCGGGATCCTGCTCGCCGACGCGCACGGTGAACTGCAGGTCATCGCCGCCTCCGACGAGCACACCCGGCTGCTGGAACTCTTCGCGCTCCAGCACGACCAGGGTCCCTGCGTCGAGTGCTGCCGCACCGGCCTCCCCCGCACGAACATCGACCTGACCCGGCCGCAGACCGCGGCCGGCTGGCCACGCTTCGCCCAACAGGCCCGCGAGACGGGATACGTGGCCACCCACGCCATCCCGCTGCGCCTGCGCAACCGGGTCGTCGGCGCCCTCAACCTCTTCCAGACCACCCCGCACCACCTCGGCGACGACGACATCGCACTCGCCCAGGCCCTCGCCGACGTGGCCACCATCACGATCCTCCAGCAGCGCACGCTGGAGCAGTCGCACGTGGAGAACAACCAGCTGGAGAGCGCGCTGACCAGCAGGGTCCTGATCGAGCAGGTCAAGGGTGTCCTGGCGGAACGCTGGGACACCTCCGTGGACGATGCCTTCGAGGCGTTCCGGTCGTACGCCCGCGCCCGTCACCTGCGCCTGTCCGACCTTGCCGCGCAGATCATCACGGGCGGCTTCGACACCTCGGCCATCCCCGCTCCGGTGCCGGGCCGGCCCGGCGACCAGCGCGCCTGACCGGCCTCACATCTCCGCTTCGGGGAGTAGCGTGAGGTCATCGGGAGCACCTCGTGCACCGGCTCCGTTACCGGTGCCGTTCCTGGTGAGCAACGACACCGGACACCGGACACCTGACCGCAGGCGCCATCGGACGCCTTCAGATGCCTGCGGTGCCTTCGGACGGAATGGAAGCGATCCCCGATGATGTACGACCAGACACGCGCCCAGCAGCCCGCGAGCCAGACCCGGGGCTCTGCCGAGCGGCGTCGGCCGGGCCCGGAGCCACTGCTCCCGGCGGACGAGCAGGACAAGGTCCTCCAACGCCTCCAGCACGCCCTCAACACCTTCGCCGACACCCCGCTCAAGGCGCTGGAAGAGGCCGAGAGCGCCTACGACGAAGCCACCGCCCAGCTGGTGAACGCCCTCGCGGAACACCGGACCCTCCTCCGCGCCGGCTGGCAGGACCAGAACCCCGAAACCCAGTCCGACGAACTCCGGCTCGCACTGCGGCAGTACCGGGAGATCACCCAGCGCATGCTCCGCCTCTAGCGCCTCCAGACAGTCACTGCCTCGTGGTGAGCCCCGTGCTGTGCCTCGTGGTGTTGATGGGCCAGGGTCTGTCCGGTCGGCGGGGACGACACCGGACAGGCCGGTCGCTCGGCCCCGGCCCGCCTCAGTCGGAGGGAACCGTCCCGTACTCCGCCGCCAGCAGGCCGAAGAGGAGATCGTCGGTCCACTCCCCCTTGATCCAGGTGCTCCGGACGAGGTGACCCTCGCGGCGGAAGCCCACCCGCTCCAGCAGTCGCGCCGAGCGGACGTTGCGTCCGTCGCAGGCGGCCGAGACCCTGTGCAGGTCCTCCTCCAGCAGCAGGAACCGCACCAGCCGCGCGACGGCCTCGGTGGCGTACCCGTGACCCTGGAACTCCGGAGCGAACGTGAAGCCCAGCTCGGCCTGGCGTCCGTCCTCGCTGCGGCACACCCCGACGTCGCCGATCAGCCCCGGAACGTCCCGTCGCTCGACGGCGTACTGGAACCACCCCGGAGCGCGGGGGTCCCCGGCCGAGAACGTGGCGGCCAGCCGCTCGGCCTCCGCCGACGGCACCGGCGATTCCCAGGACTGGTACCGGCTCACCTCGGGGTCGGACCGGTACGCCGCCAGGGCCGGCGCGTCCGCCGCGGTGAACCTCCGGATCAGCAGCCTCGCCGTCTCCACGCCTTCGATTTCCTTCCCCTCAACGGTAGTTGAGCCAGCGGTAGTGCGGTGTTCGCGTCAGCGGTAGTCGAGTTCCGCCGACCCGGTCGCGAGCTTCCTCGGCATGGCGGTGCGGCCCAGCAGCGGAAGCGCGATGTTACGCGCGCCGCGCACCCACGGGGTCGCGGGTGGTGGCCATACGGGTCGTCCGGTGGGTGAAGGCGACGGCCCGCCGGGCGACGGGGCGGTGGTCAGCGCGTCGCGCCGACGCCCGCGCTCACCCCTTCCTCGTACCGCCCCCGCATCTCCGAGAGCACGCCGAACGCCGCCGCCGTCAGCGGTACGGCCAGGAGCATGCCGAGGATGCCCGCGAGGGAGGCGCCCGCGGTGAGGGCGAGGAGGATGATCGCCGGGTGCATCTGGAGCGTGCGGCTCTGGATCATCGGCTGGAACACGTTCCCCTCCAGGAGCTGGACGAGGGTGACCACGCCGAGGACCCACAGCGCGGTGGTGAGCCCGCCGTCCGCGAACGAGACGAGGACCGCGACCGCACCCGACAGGAAGGCGCCCAGGTACGGGATGTACGCGCCGATGAACACCAGCGCCCCGAGGCCGACGGCACCCGGCACCTGGAGGATCAGCAGGCCGACGGTGATGCAGACGGCGTCGATGAACGCGACGATCGTCGTACCCAGCATGAAGCCCTCGATCGCCTGGAAGGCGCGGCGGGCCATGACCTCCAGGGTCGCACCGGAGCCGCGGGGCGCAAGCGAGTGCAGTGAGGCGACGGCCCGGTCGGAGTCACGGAGGAAGAAGAACAGGAGCAGGATCGCGAGCGTTCCGGTGGCGATCATCTCGGTGAGCATGCTGACGCCGCTCAGCACACCGGAGACCGCGGTACCGCCGAACTTGGACAGCAGGTCCTGGGCGTTCGTGGCGAGGTCGTCCAGGGCGGTGCCGACCACGTCGAACCGCTCGCTGAGGTCCTTCGCCGCGTCCCGCAGCGAGTCGATGATCTGGTCACCGGTGTCGAGCAGGGCGTTCACCACGATGTACGCGGCCCCGCCCATGACCAGGATCACGGCGACGCAGGTCAGCCCGGCGGCGAGCGACTTGTTGAACCTCATCCGGACCAGCCGCCGGTAGAACGGGCCGAGCAGGGCCGACAGGAGCAGCGCGAGAAGCACCGGGGTGACGGCGGTCTGGAACGTGATGCAGAACCACACACCCACGGTGATCACACCGCTCACCAGAAGCAGCAGCACGCTTCCGGCGGCGATGCGCCGGGCGGGCCCCGACAGCAGGGGGGCGCTGCGGCTGTCGGCACGGACCGGCGTGTCCTTGAACACACCCGTGGGGCGTACGGTCGTACGCGTCCGGTGTATCCGTGTGCCGCGTTGCCCCGGCCGGCTGTTCCGGCCCGCGCCGACGCGCCGAGGGGCTCCCGTACGACTGTTCATCCTGTTTTCGTCTCCGCTCACCCGCATGACCGCTGGCCACGGCGCTTCGAAGGTCGTGCTGTGCCGCGGCGAAAGGGTAGACCTGCGCGGGCCCCGCAGGGTTGAGAGGACGCGTGGAGGCCGTCGGGGACGGGTGGAGTCCGGGTGGGGTTCGGACGAACCGCGGGTGGAATCCGGGTGGAGGCACGGCATCCGGAAGGCGGCGCCGAAACTGTGGAGACCATAAGGACGGGTGTGGCGCCGCCGAGGCGGGGCAGGCGCGGACGTTATGAGCACCCCCACCGACCGGAGCACGGTAGACACCGTTGACGCCGCAGACACCGCTGACGCCGTAGCCGCCGCTGACACCGTGACCGCCGTGGCCGGTACTGACGCGGTCACGGAGCGGAGCGCGCGGGACCCGCGCGGGCCGGTGGCGGAACCTCGGCGCAGATCCGGTGGTGGGCGGGGATTTCCGTCGGCGCTGCGTGGTCGTGGGCGGGTGGCGGGGCTGGACGGGCTGCGGACGGTCGCGGTGGTCCTGGTGATCGTGTACCACGTGAAGCCGGATCTGGTTCCCGGCGGCTCGGTCGGCGTGGACGTCTTCTTCACGCTCAGCGGTTTCGTCATCACCCGGCTGCTGATCGCCGAGTACGCCCGCACCGGCGGTATCCGTCTGCGGTCGTTCTACAGGCGGCGGTGGCTGCGGCTCGGGCCGGCCATGCTCACGATGTGCGCGGTCACCGCGCTCCTCTCCCTGGCGCTACCGCTGCCGCTGTTCGACGGGGCGTGGAAGGCGGCGGCGCTGGCGGCGGTGTCGGTGGTCAACCTCGTACGGGCGGGTGAGTCAGGCGCGTACTCCGACCTCACCGCACCCCTCAGCCACACCTGGTCCCTGGGGGTGGAGGAGCAGTTCTACCTGGCCTGGCCGATCCTGTTCCTGCTGCTTCTACGGCACACCACGGCACGCAGGGCACTGGCCTGGGTGGCAGCCCTGTGCGTCCTGCCGCTGCTGTGGCGCCTCGCCCTCTGGGACCCCACGGCGGCCCACCGCATCTACAACGGCCCCGACACCCGCGCCGACCAGCTCCTGATCGGTGCCCTGCTGGCCGTGGTCCTGGCCCGCCTGCGCGCCGACGACCCCCGCCTGGCGCTGCTCCGCCGCTGGGCCGGACGCCTGTGCTGGCCCGCGCTCGCCCTGCTGGCCCTGGTCGCCTGGCAGATCCCGATCGCCGGGGCGAGCGCGTGGAACCCCGTCTGGTACACGGCCGGCTTCATGGTCGCCGCCGTCCTGACAGCCACGGTGGTCGCGACCCTGGACCAGCTCCCGGGGTCGTGGCCGTCCCGCCTCCTCTCGATCGGAGCCCTGGCCTGGGTGGGCCGCAACCTCAGCTACGGGATGTACCTGTGGCACTACCCCGTCATCCGCCTCCTCTCCGACCTCGGCGTCCCCGACGACCAGTTGCTGCCGATGGGCATGGTGGCGACGGCCGCGGCAGCCCTCGCGTCGTACGCGCTGGTGGAACGGCCACTGCTGCGACGGGGGTGAGGGCCCTCCGGGGGAGGACGGGTACGAGGGGGACGTCGCCGGTGCGGATCAGGGGACGGAACCCGATGTCAGTGGGTAGCCCTAGACTCCGGCGCACCATGACCGACCACCACCACACCTACGGCACCAGCACCCACACCCCCGACGAACTGGTCCGGCTCGTCAGCGACCGCCTGGGGGTGGCTTTCACCGAGCGCGAGAGCGACTACCTGGGTGTGTACCACCTCGCGAAGAGCCCCGGCCGTGAGATCGAGATCCAGCCCAACTCGATACCGGGCGACGACGAGGACGACCTGCTATTCCCCGAACACGCTGTGTTCCAGGTGCTTCTGCTGACCACCACTCCGGCCCCCGATCCAGCCCTTCGGGCCGCCCTGGCCTCGATCGAAGGGCTCGTTCAACTGGCCCATGAATCAGGAACGTGAAGGAACACGAAGTGCCCCAGCCGCCGATTGCCGATCAGTCCAACACCCTCGCGCCCGCCCTCGACTCCATGACCGTGCTGGTGGCGGCCGTCATCGTGCACGACCGGACGGCCGGCCGTGTCGTCCTCCTTCAGCGCGGACCGCGTGCCAGGTTCGGCCAGGGGATGTGGGATCTGCCCATGGGCAAGAGGGAATCCGGCGAACCGATCACCGACACGGCGGTGCGCGAGCTGTACGAGGAGACCGGGCTCACCGTGCGGCCGGAGGATCTGGAGGTCGCCCACGTGGTCCACGGCGCGGAGGGAGCCGAAATCCCCAACGGCTACCTCACCGTCGTCTTCGCCGCACACGACTGGACCGGCGAGCCGGAGAACCGCGAACCCGACAAGCACGCCGAGGTCCGCTGGGTCGAAGTCGGCGCCCTTCCGGCGGAGTTCGTGGGTACGAGTGCGGGCGCGCTGCGCTCCCATCTCGACGGCGGGCCGCTGGTTTCGCTGGCCGGCTGGAGGCAGGCCGCGAACACCGCTCCGCGCCCGAGCGTGAACTCGCCTTCGCCGTAACGGCGTCACGGTGCGGATCGCCGCCCCCGAATTTTCTCGCGGGTTGCGACCTGTCCCCTATGTGCCCTGTCCCCTGCGTGCTCTGAAGCCGAGGTCGAACCTGTTCACCGGATCGATGGAGAGCAAACCCCGGTGACGACCACGGCCGGGGCCGGTAGGGTCGCAATCTTCGGCTGGCGGAAGCCACCTGGAGTCCCCTGAGGCTGTGCCGACACGATGAACCCGGCAACGACGAACGTCGACGACATTCCCCCCACGCGACTCCGGCTCGACCGCGCCCTGGACCGCCTGGATGTCACCTTCCGCGGGATGACCGCCCGCGCCGACGAGGCTCAGTGCGAGTGCCACTGGGGCAGCGAGGAAGAGCTCGCGCTGCTGAAGGTCCCGGACGTGGAACTCGACCCGCACCTGCTGTACCGCACTTGGCATGCCCCCGACTGGGATGATCACGGCGCGGTACTGCGCCGCGTCCTGCCCCAGTTCGCCAGAGCGCTGGTCGGCGGTCTCGTGCAGCCGTACCTCATGGACGAGGTCGGACGTTCCTTCTCTCGTGGCCACTTGCACCGGTGGCCCGTGCACCAGAGCACGGTGGTGTGGGAGTTCCTGCACGCCTGGTGGGCCCACAGCCTCACCGACCCGGCTCCCGTTGCCCCCGCGCACGAACTCCTCGCGCTGTGCACCGAGGCGTCCGGCGTCATCGGCCCATGGCTCACGGTCTGGGAGGGACTCGACCACCCGGTGGCCGACCGGCACTTGGCGGAAGCTGCTGCGGTGTGGGAGTACGACCTGCTGAGAGACGAGCTTCCCTGGAACATGTGGCTGTGGGAGGACGACGACGTGGACGCCGCGCGCACCGAACTCTCGGCCTGGCTGGTCCGCCGCGCCCCCGCACGGCTGCACGCCCAGGACGACGCGACCGGGGAACTCCTGCACCTGGTAAGGCTGATCGGCCTCACCGGCCCAGCCCGTTACCAGGACCCGCACTGGCCCGCCGACCGGCGCTGAGGTCGCACCGGGTCCTCGTGCGCCGGGATGCGGGCGGCAACGACCCTCCCCCTAAAGGACTTTGGGAAAAGAACCAACTACCTCCTCCCTCCCGCCCGTTCACGCTCGTCCGCCCCCGCGTGCCCCTGTTCACCCTCAGGAGTGACGCGGTTGCGGTGAGTGGGTGCGGAGAGTTACGTTCCCCGAAACAACCTCACAAAGACGACGGCCCCCGCCAGGACGGCAATCCTGGACGAGGGCCTGACCGCTCAGGAAGCGATACCTTCCCAATGGCTGAAACGCAGTCTAACGCGCCCTCGTGCGCCAACTCCGGCGCGACGAGTTCACTGGGCTCATCGAACACACCGGACTCCCCGGGCTCCCCGGACACCCCCACCTACGGTGTGATCCACGTGCGCACCCGCCTCGCCGCCAACTTCACCGTGATCTCCAACGCCCTCGCCCAGCGGCGCGGCAGCGCGGTCACCATCGGCGTCGCGGCCTACATCCTCTCCGTCCCCGACGGCGCCCGCATCAGCATCGCCGCGCTCTGCGCCCACTTCGACGAGGGCGAGATCCTGATCTCGCGTGCGCTACGGGAGTTGGAGGAGGCGGGCCATCTGGAACGGCGCCGGGTGAGGGGGCCGAACGGCAAGGTACGCACCCAGACCTTCTTCTACGACGTACCGCGCGACGCCGGTGACCGGGCGCCGCGTGCTCCGCAGCCGCCCACCCGACCGGCGAAGCGCAGGCCCGAGCCCGAACCGGAGCCCATGCCCGCCGAGAACAACAAGCCGACGGCAACTCCCGCGAGTCTCCCGCCCGTTGCTCCGCCGTCTCCTCCAACGCCCACACCCCCTCCCCCTCCCCCGCTCGGCCTCGACGATGCCGACCCGCAGGCCGTCGTCATCCTCGCCTCGCTCCGTATCGTCGACCGCAGGCTCATCCTGTCCCGCAGCGAGGTCGCCGAGCTGGCCCCGGCGGTCAGCGGGTGGCTCGCGCAGGGACTCCGCCCCGAGGAGATCACCGAGGCGCTCACCACCAGCCTGCCCTCCCCCTTCCGTGCCCGCCCGGCACGCGTACTGGCGTACCGGCTGCGCGAAGCCCCGCTCCCGGCACCCCCGAGCACCCTCCCGGCCGCCACACCCTTGCCCCTCACCCTCCGCTGGCAGACCTGCGACGGCTGCGAACGGGCGTTCCGGGCGGCGGGGCCCTCCGCGTGCCGCGACTGCAGGACAGCCGAGGCGGCCTGATGGCTCGGGGAGCCGGTAGCAAGGCGCGGCACCACGCGATGGGCGCATGCCGTCATGGCACACAGTCGACGAGTTGGGTGTGCAAGCATGCGAATCCTGGGATCGACGAGAGGAGGGTCATGGTCGACCGGTTCAGCGACGGACTTCTGACGCCCGCGGAGACGGCCTCCCACTTGGAGGTCCCGTTGTCCACCCTCACCAGCTGGCTCCAGGGAACGGCGGCCGGCGCGCCGCTCGTGCACCGCGTCGAACCAGTCCGCAACGGGCAGCCCTCCGTCCCTTTCATCGCCGTGGCCGAGGCCCACGTACTGCGTTCCCTCCGCTCTCTCGGCCTGCGGATGAGTGAGATCCGGGAGGCCGCCGCAGCCGTTCGGAAAGCGTTCGACACCCCCTACGGTCTTGTCTCGAAGCGCATCGCGACGGACGGAGTGGACATCTTCGTCGAGCACGGCTTCGGGGATCTCCGCAGGGCCCGGGACGGTCAGACGCCCATCCAGGAAGTGGTGGCAAGGTATCTCCGCTACCTGACCTGGGAGGACGACGACTACCCGGCGAGCCTGCGGCTGAAGCAGTACGGGGAGGCGGTACCCGTCGTGCTCGACCCCCGGTTCGGGCACGGCCTGCCGGTCATCGCCGCCAACCGCGTCACGGTCAAGTCCGTCACGGACCTCTGGGAAGCCGGTGAGAGCGTCGAGGGCATCGCCTACGAGTACGACATGACGCCCGAGCAGGTGGACTTGCTCTGCCACGCAGTGGTGCGCCTTGCTTCCTGAGTTCTTTCTCGACCGGAACCTGGGACGCCGTGTCGCGGAGGAGTTGAGGGAGCGCGGCTGGGTGGTGCACCGCATTGTCGACGTCTTCCCGGCGGACGCGCAGGAAATTCCTGACGAAGAGTGGATCTCGTACGGGCTCGACAGGGCATGGGTTCCGCTGTCGAAGGACGGCCGTATCAAGACGCGGGACCTGGAGATCCAGCCAGTCCTCGAACGTTCCGCCGTCCTCTTTTACCTCGACAACCAGCAACTCCGCAGTCTGGAGATGGTGGAGCGGCTTGACGCACATCGCAGCGCGATCCATCAGGCCGTCGAGAAGGGCGGCCCCGCCGCGTACGCCGTGCGGCTCGGCGGCCTCGACCGGACCTGGCCATGACGAAAAAGGCATTCCACCTCAAGCCTGATCCCATGGCGAGGACCACGTACGAATGGCGCGGCGACTTCGACAACGCCTCCCTCAACGCGCTGCACGCCGAGGGGTTCGGCGGTCCGCCGGGAACCACCGACTGGCGTGCCCGGCTGGAACGGCACAGCCTCGGCTGGGTCTGTGCCCAGGACGGTGACTCCCTCGTCGGGTTCGTCAACGTCGCCTGGGACGGCGGAGTTCACGCCTTCGTCCTGGACACGGTCGTGGCCCGGCACTGCCGGTCCCAGGGGATCGGCGCCGCGCTCATCGCCACCGCCGCCCAGCATGCCCGCGCCGCCGACTGCGAGTGGCTGCACGTGGACTTCGAGGAGCACCTGCGCTCCTTCTACTTCGAGGCCTGCGGTTTCCGGCCGACGGACGCCGGTCTGATCCCCCTGTAGCCGGCCCGGGTCCGCGCGAGGCGCCCGCCCGTCGCCGCGCTACCCGGCCTGCGCCCGCCGCCACTCCACTTCCGCGGCGGCCAGCGGGCCGTGAACGCTGTACACGTCACCGACCCGCAGATTGTCCGGCGTTTCGTGCTCGTCGTAGGTGCCTATGACGGTGACGGCCACACGGGAATCGGGCTGCCAGAACGTTCGGAAATACGGACCGGACGCCGGGATTTCCGGGATCTCCAGCAGAGGGACGCCACGCCGTGCCAGCAGGCGCTCCAGCTTCTCGAACCGGAGCCTGGGAGTGAAGCGTCCGTACCGGGCGCGCAGCACGTCGTGGACGTCGGCGCGGTCCCGGAACGCGAGCCGGTGCACCTGCACGGTGAAGTGGTGGCCCGACCAGGCGTGTTCGGCGGAGGCGCGGTCCCAGAACAACTCGACGAAGCCGTAGCCGTAGCCGAGGCCCATGCCGCGGTCGCCGAAGTGGTCCTCGGCGAAGTCCGGCCCCAGGACCTCCGCGACGCGCTCGGGAGAATCCGCGGGGCCCACGCCGAGCACCGTGCCGGTGGTGACGACGTCCAGGTAGAACGCCAGGGAATGCGGAGTCAAGGCCGGTCCTCGATCATGGTGTGGCGCGGTCCCGCCGGGGTGTGCGCCCGTCCCGACGGCTTCACAACTCCCTTACCTCCAGGGCGAGTTCAAGCGGACGGCGGGACCGGAGACCGTATGCCGAGCCACTGCTCGGCGCCCCAGGCATCGAACCGCTCCACCTCGGTGAAACCCAGTTTCGCGGCGAGGCGCATCGAGGCGACGTTGGCGTTCTGGGTGGCGAGGACCACCGGCTCGCCGGGAAGCGCGCCGGTGAGCCAGTCGAGTGCCGCCGCGCACGCCTCGGCGGCGTATCCGGATCCCCAGGCCCGCGGCAGGAACAGGTAGCCGAGGTCGACCTTTCCCACGGCTGCCGGGCGACGGTGCCCCGTTGCCCTCCTGAGCAGGATCTGGCCGATCATCGCCCCGTCGAGATCGACGACGAAGCTGCCGGGCCACCGCTCGGGCACCTCGGGCATCTCGCGCTCAAGCTCGTCACGCGGCCGAGGGCCACCGAGGTAGGTGTGCACCTCCGGTGAGGCGAGCAGCTCGATGAACGCCGCCCGGTCCCGGGCCTCGGGCTCACGGAGGACGAGCCTCTCGGTCCCGATCGGGACAGGCGGCCAGGCGACGGCTCCGAGATCGGTCATGCCGGCCAGCCAATCAGCAGGCCCGGAAGCGATCAAGTCCCCTACGCGAGCCCCCCGTTGCTCTCCAGAAGCTGCCCGTTGATCCACTGCCCCTCCTCGGAGCACAGGAATCCGACGAGGTGGGCCGTGTCCTGCGGTGTCCCCAGGCGGCCCAGCGGGGTGTGCCGGATGACGTTCGCCCGGTCCTCCTCCGACATCCAACCGGTGTCCACCGGGCCGGGGTTGACGACATTGGCGGTCACACCGAGGTGGGAGAGTTCGCGGGCCGCCGCCAGTGTGATGCGGTCCAACGCACCCTTGCTCGCGCCGTACGGCAGGTTGCCCACCGTGTGGTCGCTGGTGAGGCCGATGATCCGGCCGGTTCCCGGCGTCGCCGTGAACCGGCGGCCGAACTCCCGGATCAGCAGCCAGGTCGCGCGTGCGTTGACGGCGAAGTGGCGGTCGAAGCTCTCCAGGGTCGTGTCGAGCAGGCCCGAGTCGACCGACTCGCAGTGGCACATCACCAGCGCGGTGACACCGGCACCGGCGTCCGCACCGCCCATCCTGCGCTCGGCCTCGTCGAAGACGTGCGCCGGGGTGTCCGGGTCGGCGAGGTCCGCCTCGATCGCCGTGCTCGCGGCGCCCCGCGCGGCCAGGGACCGGGTGATCGCCTCGGTCGCGCCGGGCTCGATCCCCCAGGACATGCGGGTGTCGTACGGGGTCCAGTAGGTGAAGGCGATGTCCCAGCCCGACTCCGCCAGCCGACGGGCGATCCCGGCCCCGATCCCGACGGTGCGGCCCACTCCGGTGACCAGGGCGAGGGGGCGGGTGCCGGGAGGGGACACGGGCGGGACCGGCGTCGGAGTTCGGTCGGGGCGGGGCTCGTCGGCATGCGTCGTCACGGTTCGGGATCGTCCATGACGGGCGCCGGTCCGGCAACTGCTTTCTCCGTGGCCGGAGTCGAAGGCGGAGCAGAGGCAGGCATGCCCTCTACGGGGCCACCGCCCGCGCACTCGGCGTCCCGGTGCGGTCGTTTCGGTGCGCCGAGGACGACACGGCGAGGCGTCAGCCCCTTACGCCGCTCAGCTCCACTCGGGTCGGCTCAGCTCAACTCGGGTCAGCTCGCCGGTCGCCGGATTCGGTCGCCGTAGTGCCGCTCCAGCCCCAGGTTCCCCTCGAAGCCTCCGGGTACGTTCGCCGACACGTACACCGGCGGACGCTCCCCCGCCTCGATCAGCGTCGCCGCCGTCTCCGCGACCGTCATCTGCACCAGCATCACGCCGGTCAGCGTCGACAGGGCGCACACCGCACCCCCGCCCGGGAGTTCGAGGAGCGCGTCGCCCGTGGGGGCCGCGTTGTCGAGGACCACGTCCGCGATGTCGGCCAGCTTCTTGCCGCTGATGTGGCCCGCCGGGACCGTGCGCGTGTGGGTGAGGGACGTGATCGCGAGGATCTTGTGGCCGCGTTCCTTCGCCTGGAGGGCCATCTCGACGATGACGTTGTTGACGCCCGAGTTGGAGATGATCACGAAGAGGTCGGCGGGGCGCGGCGCCGCGAGTTCGTAGAGGCGCCCGGCGATGCCCGGCTTGCGTTCGAGGAGGGGGTCGTCGAGGGCGCCGGGGTCGTCGCCGCCGTAGAGGACGAGGTCGGCCATGCTCAGGCGGTTGGTGGGGACGAGGCCGCCGGCCCTGCCCGCCAGTTCCAGGACGAGGGCCTGGGAGTGGCCCGTACCGAAGGCCTGGATCACGCCGTCCGCACGGATGCAGTCCGCGATCAGCCGGGCGGCGCGGGTCACCGACTCCTGGACCGCCTCCGACCCGGTGACGCGGTCGAGAACGGCCCGGCTCTCGCGCACGAACCCCTGCGCGCTGACGGACTCGACAGACACTCGACACTCCCCACCGGTGGATTGAACCACCCACTATACCGCTATCGGTGAATCAATAAATCACAGTCTACGGGCTGCGGGCAACGGGCCACAGGCAAAGCCCCGCACGGGCCATCCGTCCCGGTTACCCTGGTTGTCTCGGTGTTCCGGTCCTGGAATTCAAACTGCCCTACAGACGGTGGCTGGTACATTCGCCCTACCGTCAAGTACAGCCGCACAGCGCCAAGGAGATCGGGTAACCCCATGGAACGGACCGGCTCCAGCAACGGGATGCCCCCGACCGACGTCACCACCCTCATCCGTACGGAACTGCCGCGCCTCGCCGGCTCCCTGCGGAAGGTGGGTGAGCTGATCCTCGAGGACCCCGCCGCCGTCACCCACTGCTCCGCCGCCGAACTGGGCCGCCGCACCGGCACCTCGCAGGCCACCGTCACCCGGTTCTGCCGTGCCATCGGCCTCGACTCCTACCAGCATCTCCTCATCGAGCTGGCCCAGGAGCGCGGTCGCGGCGAGGTCTCCGACTGGGGCACCGCCGAGATCGGGCCCGACATCTCGCCCGACGACAGCCTGGAGCGCGTCGTCCAGGTCGTCGGCAGCGCCGATCTCCGCGCCATCCAGCAGACCATCGACCGTATCGACCTCGACTCCATCGAGCGCGCCGGCCAGGCCGCCGCCCGCGCCCGCCGCATCGACGTGTACGGCGTCGGCGGCAGCGGCGCCGTCGCCCAGGAGACCGAGACACGGCTCTTCCGCATCGGGTGCGCGGTGCGCGGCTGGACCGAGGTGCACGCCGCCCTCACCTCCGCCGCCCTTCTCACCCCCGCCGACGTGGCCATCGGCATCTCGCACTCCGGCTCCACCCGCGAGACCATCGAGCCCTTCGAACTGGCCAAGCAGCGCGGCGCCACCACCGTCGCCATCACCGCCGATCCGAAGTCGCCACTGGCCCGCGCCGCCGACGTACGGCTCATCTCCTCCTCCTCGGAGACCAGTTTCCGCACCGAGAGCATCGGCGCCCGGCACTCCGTGCTGGTCCTCATCGACTGCCTGTACGTCCGGGTCGCCCAGCTCTCCTACCAGCGCGCCAGCGCCTCCCTCGCCCTCACCGACCACATCGCCAGGGAGCACGCGGTGAAGTCCCGCCGCACACGCTGAGCAGTCGCAGTGCAGTCAGGGTGCAGTCGCTGAGCAGTCCTGCGCAGTCGTCGTACGTCACAGAAGTCGCCTCGGGTGTTCTCACCCCGGGGCGGCTTTTGCATGGATGAACCACCAAGGAAACTTGAAGGTGGTTGTTTGAACCATCCGAACGGTGCCACGATGGGCGCCCCCCGTTTCTCCCGTAGGCCTCGTAGGAGACCCATGCGCGTCACCTCAGTCGAGTCGACCGAGCTGTTCGTCGGCAGCGCCGAGCACCCTCGTCAGGTGGTGACCGCCGAGCTCGGACACACCGCCGGCCGTACGGTCCGGCTCACCGCCGAAGGACCCGGCGTCCGCGCCGACGGGGAGACGCTCGCGGCCGTCGGTGACGACGGGACCCTCCGCGTCGAGATATCCGTGGTCTGCGGCCTGCCCCCCGGCGAGCGCACCCACATCACGGTCACCGCCGAGGACACCGACGACCCCGGTCTGCGGGCCTCCCTCACCGGCAGCCTCCTCGTCGCCGAGCCCGGCTGGACCATGTTCATGGTCAGCCACTTCCACTACGACCCCGTCTGGTGGAACACCCAGGCCGCCTACACCGAGACCTGGGACGACGTCGACGACCCGGCCACCACCGGGTTGCCCGCCCGCACCTACGACTGGCGCGGCCAGTCGGGCATCAGCCTCGTCCGCGCGCACATCGACCTCGCGCGCCGCGACCCCGCGTACACCTTCGTGCTCGCCGAGGTCGACTACCTGAAGCCCTACTGGGACGCCTTCCCCGAGGAGCGCGCCTTCCTGCGGCAGCTGCTGCGCACCGGGCGCGTCGAGATCATGGGCGGCACGTACAACGAGCCCAACACCAACCTCACCGGCGCCGAGGCGACCGTACGCAACGCCCTCTACGGCGACGGCTTCCAGCGCGGGATCCTCGGCGCCGACCCGCACACCGCCTGGCAGCTGGACGCCTTCGGGCACGACCCCCAGTTCCCGGGGCTGATGGCCGACGCGGGGCTCTCCTCCAGCTCCTGGGCCCGTGGGCCCTTCCACCAGTGGGGGCCCACCATGTCGGTCTTCGGGGAGGAACCCCGAGACCCCCGACGGATGCAGTTCCAGGCCGAGTTCGACTGGATCGCCCCCTCCGGGCGCGGTCTCCTCACCGCGTACATGGTCAACCACTACGGCGCCGGCTGGGCCATCGACAACGCGCCCACGCTCCCGGAGGCGGAGGCCGCCGCCCTCAAGCTGTTCACCGGGCTGAAGAAGGTCGCGCTCACCCGCAACGTCCTCCTCCCCGTCGGTGGCGACTACGCGCCGCCCTGCCGCTGGGTCATGGCCATCCACCGCGACTGGAACGAGCGGTACGTCTGGCCGCGCTTCGTCTCCGCGATCCCGCGCGACTTCTTCGCCGCCGTACGCGCCGAACTCGAAGCCGAGGGGCGCAGGGCCTCGCCGCAGACCCGGGACATGAACCCGGTCTACACCGGCAAGGACGTCTCGTACATCGACACCAAGCAGGCCCAGCGGTACGGCGAGACAGTCCTCGCCGACGCCGAGGCCTGGGCGACGCTCGCCTCCCTCGTCACCGGGCGCGCCCACCCCGACGCGGCCCTCGACAAGGCCTGGCGGCAGCTGATCTACGGCGCCCACCACGACGCGGTCACCGGCTCCGAGTCCGACCAGGTCTACATCGACCTGATGACCGGCTGGCGCGAGCTGTACGACCTCGCCGAGTCCGTGCACACCGACGCCACCCAGGCCCTCGCCGACCGGGTGACCCCGCTGCCCGGCGGCGGACCCGACCTCGTCGTCCTCAACTCGGCGACCTGGCAACGCCGGGACGTCCTCACCACCGGCCTCCCCGACGGTCTCGTCCCCCTCGACGACACAACCGGGCTGCCGCTGCCCGCCGTACGGGAGGCGGACGGTGAACTGCGGGTCGTGGCGCCCGGCGTACCCGGCCTCGGGCTCAAGGCGCTTCCGCTCGGCGAGGGTTCGGTACCCGGCTGGACTCCGGGCGACGGACTGACCATCAGCAACGGGTTCTACGAGGTGACGGTCGACCCCGCTCGCGGCGGCGGCGTCAGCAGCCTGCGCCGGCTCAGCGAGGGCGGGCGGGAGTTGCTGCGCGCCGGCGACATCGGCAACGAGCTGGTCGTGCAGGAGGAGTATCCGGCGCACCCGAAGTTCGGCGAGGGGCCCTGGCATCTCACCCCGACCGGGACGACGGCCGCCCGCAGCGGGAGCGTCACGGCCTCGGTGAAGGTGGAGCACTCCGCGGCCGGGTCCCGGCTCACCGTCACCGCCGCCCTCGGCGAACTCTTCACCTACACGCAGCAGTTGACCCTCTGGGAGGGCGTCGACCGGCTGGACGTGTCGACCACCGTCGACGGGTACGACGGTTCCGACCGGCTCATCCGGGTCCGCTGGCCCTCGAACGTCCAGGGCGGGCTGCCCGTGCACGAGGTGGCCGACGCGGTCATCGGGCGCGGGTTCGGGTTCGTGGAGGTGGACAGCGAGCAGTTCCCGTGGACGCTCGACAACCCGGCCAACAACTGGTTCGCGCTGGGAAGCACCGCCCGGGTGGCCGTGCACGACGACTCCGGCGCGCTTCTCGGCCAACGGGCCTTCGGTGTCGCCGAGTTGGTATACCCGTCCTGGACCGAGGCCGGTGAACTCGGTGCCGAACTCGCCGCCGCGCTGGTACGGGTGGGGGTCACAGCCACCTCGACGATCGCCGACGGCCGACGCTACGGCGACCTGGAGATCGACTCCAACCTCCCCGACATCCGGATCGCCGTGGGCACCCCCGACCGCAACTCCGTCGTCGCCGAGGCCCTCGGCATGGACCCGGCCGCCGGTCGTGAACTCCGGCGCCAGCTCGCCGAGTCGGGCGTGGCGGCCGTATGGGTCGCGCCGCGTGCCGGGCTGCGCGAGGAGTGGGTGCCCGGGGCCGATCTGCGCGATCTGGAGCGGCTGCCGCTGCTCGTGGTGGCGGGCAGCGGTCCGCAGGACGACGCCAAGGCGGTGGACGCGCTGATCGCCGATCTCGGCGACGCCGTCGTCCGTGCCACGGCGGCCGGCGGCGGCGAGGCGCTGCCGCCGGGCGACACCTGGGACGGCACCGGCTTCGCCGTCCTGAACCGGGGCACGCCCGGCTGTGTGGTCACGCCCTCCGGCGACCTCTACATGTCCCTGATGCGTTCCTGCACCGGCTGGCCGTCGGGCTTCTGGGTGGACCCGCCCCGCCGCACGGCCCCCGACGGCTCCGCCTTCCAGCTCCAGCGCTGGTCGCACACCTTCGAGTACGCCGTCCTCGGCGGCACCGGCGACTGGCGCGAGCTGCGGCTGCCGCAGGCTGGGCACGCGTACAACCATCCCCTGCGGGCACGGGTTCGGGACCGCTCCACGGAAGCTGCGGACACTGTCGAACTTCCCCGCACCACAACCCTGTTGAGCCTCGAACCCGCCGGTGAGGTACTCCTCGACGCCCTCAAGCCCGCCGGTTCACCGCTCGCCCGGGGGAGCGTGGCGCCCGCCGACCCGGGGCGCGGTGTCGTCGTACGGATGCACGAGGTGAACGGCCGACCGGCGTCGGCGCGGGTGCGCGGGCCGGTGGCCTGGACGGACGGCACCCGTGCCGACCTCCTGGAGACACCCGGGGAGCCGCTGACCCCGGACGCGGACGGCGGCCTCGGAGCCCGTCTGACCGGGTTCGAGGTCGCCACCCTGCTGATGACTCCCGCCGGTACACCGACTGCCGAGGGCGTGAGCACGGGTGCGGGCATCGACGCGTACGAGCCCGCGCAGCCCGTCCACTCCCGCTACTGGCTGCACAACTCCGGTCCGGCCCCGCGCGGCAACCTGCCCGTCGCCGT
This sequence comes from Streptomyces sp. NBC_01451, assembly GCF_036227485.1. Lineage (NCBI taxonomy): Bacteria > Bacillati > Actinomycetota > Actinomycetes > Kitasatosporales > Streptomycetaceae > Streptomyces > Streptomyces sp. NBC_01451. The sequence goes on along the minus strand of NZ_CP109479.1, from coordinate 5,711,853 downwards.
CTACCTCTCCCCCACCGCCCTCACCGCCTCCGGGCCGGTCACGGTGACGGTCCGGATCAGTTCCGAGCTGACGGACTCCCCCGTCTCCGGCACCCTGGCCCTCGGCGTCCCGCCGGGCTGGTCCGCCGAACCGGCCGAGCTGCCGTACGCCCTCGGCCCCGCCGGATTCACCCTCACCGAGGTCACCGTGACCCCGCCGAAGGACGCGCCGCCGGGCCGCCACTGGCTCACCGCACGCCTCCCGTACGGCGGTCAGGTGTACGAGGACACGGTGGCCCTGGACGTGCCGGGCGCCGTGGCGGAGGGCGCGCCGGACGGGCGTACCGGCCCGACTCTGCTGACCAGGCTCGGGGCCGACCGGGTGGTCGTGCGTCGCGGGGAGCGCGTGCGGGTCCCGGTGAGCCTGCGCAACACGACCCTCGGGGAGATCAGCGGCACGTTGTGGGCCGTGTCCTCGTGGGGGACGTGGGCGGGGGTCGGGCCCGGGGTGCGGGGGTTCGCCGTACCGGCCGGGGAGTCGGTGGAGTGCGGGATCGAGGTGGACGGCGGGGCGCTGGCGCCGGGGTCGTACTGGCTGATGGCGAAGGCCGGCTGGCACGGGTGCGTGGCGTACACGGAGGCCGTGGTTCTGGAGGTGACGCCGTGAACGAGGAACATGGGCACGGGTATCCGCATGCGCACGCGGATCCACCCGCGCGTCCCTCCACGCACCCGTCCGCGCGTCCGCCCGAGGGTGCCTGTGCCCTCGTACGCGGTGAACCCGTGGCCCGGGAGCAGGTGGACGCTGTCCTGGCGGCCGTACCGGCGCGCGATGGCGACACGGCGCGGCCCGAGGCGGTCGCGCGGGCGGAGCGGCAGCGGCGGCGCTGGGCCACGCAGGTGGTCGTGGCGGACGTACTGGCGCGGCGGGCGTGTACGGATCGGGGGCTGGAGCCTCCGGAACCGCCCCGGGCAGGTGTGCTGACCGCCGTGCCGGAGGCGGACGTCGCCGGGCTCGGGAGCATCGTCGCGGTCGTGCTGGCCTACTCGGCCGCGGCGCGGGCGCTGTTGGGGCACCTCGAAGAGCGCCAGACGATCCCCGAGGCGGCCCTGCGGGAGTACTACGAGCGCAACCGGGACCGGTTCCTGACCGTGGAGTCCCTGCGCGGCGGCGTCGATCCGTTCGGTGCCGCGAGGGATGCCGACTTCCTGCCGTACGAGCACGTGAAGGCGGGCATCGAGGGCGAGTTGAGGCAGGCGGCGGGCCGGCGGGCGTTCTTCTCGTGGCTCGACCTGGCGCGGGTGGACGTGGTGTACGCGCCCGGGCACGAGCACCCCGGGGACCCGTCCCAACCGGACCACGAACACCGCCACTGAGGCGGCTGCCGTCAGGTTCCGGAACCTAAAAGCAACACGGCACCCCATTGACCTCCGATGAATTCTGGTCCACATTTTCATCATTCGGAGTCGAAGTTGGTGAATCAAACCAGCATCCTGGAGGGCAGCAGCAATGCGCGCAAGAAGACTGACCGGATCCCTGTCCTGTCTCGTCGTACTGACGTTGACGGCCGCCGGATGCGGCCTCTCCGGAGGCTCCGACGACAGCGGCGCCACCGCCGGTGGCTGCTCGGTCGACAAGGGCAACGTCGGGTCGGGGAAGCTGACCGGGGACGTCAAGGGCACGATCACCTTCCAGACCACCAACCTGAAGAAAGACTTCGGCGACTTCTTCAACGGCGTGATCGCCGACTTCCAGAAGGCCCACCCCGGCACCAAGGTCAAGTGGATCGACGACCCCGGCGACAACACCTTCACCAGCCGGACCGTCGCCGACGCCCAAGCCTGCACGATGGCCGACGTCATCAACGTCAACGCGCCGACGGCGACCGCCCTCACCAAGGCCGGCTATCTGCTCGACATCGGCACCAAGGACCCGGACTCGTCCAAGCCCTTCGTCCCGTCGTTCTGGAAGACCGCCACCTTCGCGGACGCCTCCGGCAAGTCGATCCACACCACGCTGCCCTGGTACACCGGCGGCGTCCTCCTGACGTACAACAAGGACCTGCTGGAGAAGGCCGGCATCGACCCGGCGAAGGCGCCGACGAGCATCTTCGGGCTCTTCGCCGACTACGAGAAGGTCGCCAAGGCCGCCGACGGCAAGTACTTCGCGACGATGGCCAACCCGATCTGGCGCATCCCGGCCGACTTCGACCAGATGGGCATCAAGGTCCTCTCCAGCGACGGCAAGTCCGCCGTCTTCGGCGACGACCCGCGCACCACCCAGTGGGTCGAGTGGATGGCGAAGCTGTACAAGGAGGGCGCGATGCCGAAGGACTCGCTGTCCTCCAGCAACGACCCGTCCACGCTCTACAGCCAGGGCAAGGTGGCCTACGGTTCGACGAACCCGAGCTTCGTGCGGTTCGTCAAGCAGAACAGCCCGTCGGTCTACGCCAAGACGGCCGTCGGCCAGCAGCCCTACGACGCCCTCGGCGTCGCCTCCGCCGGCGCCCCGCAGTACATCTCGGTCGCCGCGACCAGCAAGCACGCGGCCACCGCGCTGTCGTTCGCCGAGTTCCTCACCAACGCCGAGAACCAGACGGCCTGGTGCAAGGACCCGGCCGTGGTGATCTTCCCGACGACCACCGAGTCGCTGAACGACCCGTTCTTCCAGAACGTCACCGGCACCGACCCGTTCTCCCAGGCCCGCAAGCTCGTCGCCGACCAGCTCAAGACGGCCTCCACCAACCAGACCAACCTCTCCCCGGCCGTGCAGAACGCCATCGTGTCCCAGGTGCAGCTGGCCATGCAGGGCAAGAAGAGCGCGGCGGACGCCGTGAAGGACGCCCAGGAGAAGTCCAACGAGCTGCTGAAGCAGGGCAGCTGACGGTGACGGCACAGATCACGAACCCGGCGTCCGGCGTAGAGGCCCCGGCCTCCACGCCGGCCCCGGCCCCGCCCCCTTCTCCCTCCCGCCTCCGCCGGCTCGCCAGGGCCGCGCTGCCCGGTCCCGCTCCCGGGGCCAACGGAGCGGCCATGTACCGCCGTTGGTGGCTGCCGTGGCTGTGGACCGCCCCCGCGATCGTGTGCGCGGTGGTCTTCGGGGTGTTCCCCTTCCTCAACACGGTCCTGCTGTCGTTCACCAACGCCAAGCCGCTGGGCGGCGCCGCGAGTTTCGTCGGACTCGACAACTACACGCGGATGCTCCAGGACGACGACTTCTGGCTCGCGACCCGCAACAGCATCCTGTACGCGGTGATCGTCGTGCCGCTGATGGTGCTGCTGCCGCTGATGCTCGCCGTCCTGGTGGAGAAGAACCTGCCCGGCATCGGCTTCTTCCGCTCCGCCTTCTACACGCCGGTGCTCGCCTCCAGCGTGGTCGTGGGCCTGAGCTGGCAGTGGCTGCTCGCGGACGACGGCCTGGTCAACACCTGGCTGGAGAAAGCCCACCTGATCAGGTCGGCGATCCCCTTCCTCTCCGACTCGTGGCTGATCCTGCTCTCCGCGATGGGCCTGACCCTGTGGAAGGGCCTCGGCTGGTACATGGTCTTCTACCTGGCCGCCCTCGGGAACGTGCCCAAGGAACTGCACGAGGCCGCCCAGATGGACGGCGCCGGTGCGGTCCGCCGCTTCTGGAACATCACGATCCCCGGCGTCCGGACGGCCATGATGCTCGTCGGCACCCTCACCGGCATCGGCTCCCTGCGGGTCTTCACCGAGATCTACATGCTCGGCAGCTCCACCGGCGGCCCCGGCGGCGCCGACCGCACCCTGCCCTTCTACATCCGGGACGTCGGCCTGGACCCGATCACCGGCAACGCCGGCTACGGCTCGGCCGTCAGCGTGGCCCTGTTCGCACTCACCCTGGGCCTGACCCTGCTGGCGCAGCGCCTGACCAAGGAGGACGAGTCATGACGACGACCGTCGTCGAGCCCAAGGGCCGTCGCCTGATGCCGCGTTGGCGCGACTACGGCCGCCCGCGCGAGCTGGTCGTCCGCTATCTGCTCCTCATTCTGGTACTCGGCCTCACCGTGGGCCCGCTGCTGTGGCAGCTGCTGGCCTCCCTGAAGGGCACGAGCGAGGACGTCTTCGGCGCGAACGCCACCCTGCTGCCGCACCACCCGACCCTGCGCGCGTACCGGACGGTCTTCGACCAGGTGCCGGTGTGGTCGTACATCAAGAACAGCCTGATCGTGGTCGCCCTGTCGATCACCAGCCAGCTGGTCTTCTCCACGACGGCCGGCTACATGCTCTCCAAGTCCTCCTGGAAGGGCCGCAAGGCGGTCTGGGTGGTGCTGATCGCCTCGATGATGTTCCCCTTCGAGTCGATCATGGTCTCGCTGTTCATCAGCATCCGCGACCTGGGTCTGGTCGACAGCCTGGCCGGCGTGTGGCTGCCGGGCTTCGTCGGCGCGATCAACGTCCTCCTCATGCGCGGCGCGTTCCTCGCGGTCCCGCGCGAGATCGAGGACTCGGCGATGCTGGACGGCGCGAACGAGTGGCAGCGCTTCAAGTACCTGTATCTGCCGTCCGCGTGGGGCGCGATCATGGTGGTCGTCATCAACACGTTCATCAGCGCCTGGGACGACTTCCTGTGGCCGCTGATCGTGCTGCGCTCCGAGAGCAACATGACGCTGACGCTGGGCCTTTCACGGCTCCAGTCGTCGTCGTTCGGCTACGACCAGCGGATGGTGATGGCCGGTTCGGTGATCTCGGTGATCCCGGTACTGGTGCTGTTCGTGATCACGCAGCGGTGGTTCTATCGGGGGGTGGCCGCGGGGGCTGTGAAGATCTGAACGGGGAGCGGGGGGGGGCGGTTCTGCGAGTGGGCGAGAATCCACCACGTCGGTCTCCGCCTGGTCGGCCGTAAGGGTGAGCGGTGCGAAGACAAGGCGAATGCGACACGGGGCGCCACGCTCGACCAGCGCCAGCCAGTCCTGGGACGGCGCCGGGATCGTCGTCACGTACTGATCGTGGCCGTGGTCCGGAGCGACCCGCCCGCGCCGGGTCACGAGGCGCGCGCCGATCGTGCGAGTGGTCGAAGGCGGGGCCGAGCCGGTACAGCGCGCTCACGGCACCGTGACCACGGCCTTGCCGCGGGCATGGCCCCGCTCGACATGGCGCACGCCCTCGGCCACGTCGGTCAGGGGGTAGGTCCGGTCGACCACCGGGGTGAGCCTGCCGGACTCGATGAGCGCGGTGACGGCGAGGAGGTCCTCGTGGGCCGGCCCGGCCGGGGTCGCCGGGAGGATCACGCGGAGCTGCTGCCGGACGAACGCGTTGACCGCGATCAGTCGCAGCATGGAGCCCATCGCTCCGAACACATGGCCGGGCGAGCCGCCACCGTTGGCCACCAGGGTCCCTGTCGGGGTGAGCGCCCGGCGCAGCCGGCTCAGCGGGCGGTTGCCCACGTTGTCCAGGATCACGTCGTAGCGCTCGCGCCCGTCGGTGAAGTCCTCCCGGGTGTAGTCGACGACGTGCGCGGCGCCCAGCGAGCGCACCAGCTCGACATTGCGGGCGCTGCACACCCCGGTGACCTCCGCGGACAGGGCCGCGGCGATCTGGACGGCGAACGTGCCCACACCGCCGGCCGCTCCGTTGACCAGCACCCGCTGCCCGGCCTGTACCTGGCCCACGGTCCGGATGCCGCGCAGGGCGGTCACCGCCGCCACCGGCACGGCTGCTGCCTGCTCGAAGGTCAGGGTCGCGGGCTTGGGCACCAGCAGGTCCGCGGTGGTGACCGCGTACTCGGCGAAGGCGCCCGGACAGAAGCCCAGGACCTCGTCGCCGGGCTGGAGTCCGCGCACGTCGTCGCCGACCGCCTCCACCTGTCCGGCCGCGTCGATCCCGGCCACCCGGGACTTCGGCCGGGTCAGTCCCACGGCTCCCGTCAGCCGCGCCATGAACGGGTCGCCACGCATCATGTGCCAGTCGTAGGGGTTCAGTGCGGCGGCGCGCACCCGCACCAGCACCTGGCCGGCGCCGACCTCGGGCCGGTCGGCGTCCGCCAGTCGCAGGACGTCCGGCGGGCCGAACCGCTCCTGAACGATCGCTTTCATCGGATTTCCCCCATCACCTCGTGACCGATCGCCGCTCGCCGTCCTCGCCGGGTACGGCACCGACCGATCAGCAGATCCTTGAAGGTGTACGGCGTACACCTCTGATGAGCAACGTAGGTGTACGCCGTACACCCGTCAAGGGGCGAAGAGGCACGAGTTCGAGGCGCACAGCAGGGGAGAAGAGGTGGGGCGGGGTGGGGTGGGCGACGGCAGCGGCAGCGGCAGCGGCAGCGGCAGCGGCAGCGGCAGCGGCAGCGGCAGCGGCAGCGGCAGCGGCAGCGGCTATGACGAACGAAAGCCTCGGGCTGATGCCGCCGGACCCTTCACCGGTGGGTCAGCTCGCGCCCCGGAGCCGCTCAAGGCCGTCCAGCGTCAGGTCCAGAGCGAACTCGAACTCGAACTGGTCGTCGCAGCCCGAGCCGACGACGGACTCGTTGTCGTGGGCGACCGCCATGGCCAGTTCGGTGATGTGGGGGTAGCGCGCGGCCATCTCCTCGGGCGGCATCGCGTCCGGATCCGGCTCACGGCCGGAGCCGTCCTCGAACAGTTCCTGGGAGAAGCCCAGCAGACGGCTGCCCATCACATGCATCGCGTGATGGACCAGGTCGATCGAGAACCCCCCGGCCCGGAAGATCCCGATCATCGAGTCCAGATACTCCATCACCGCAGGGGTGGGGGCGGACCGCGCCTTGATCCGCGACTCGATGACCCCGGACGCCCACGGGTGGCGCAGCAGCATACGGCGGGCCGACAGCACCCGTCGGCGGACGGCGGTCTTCCAGTCGACGTCGGCGGCCGGCGGATCGATCTCGCCGACGAGGACGTCGATCATGCCGTCCAGCAGCTCGTTCTTGTTGGCCACATGCTTGTACAGCGCCATGGGCACGACGCCGAGCGCCTGCGCGATCCTGCGCATGCTGAGCGCATCGACCCCGCCTTCGTCGGCCAGGGTGACAGCGGCGCCCAGAAGCCGCTTTCTGCTCAGGGGCACACGGGGCTGCACGGCGGCGTCGGCCTGCGTGGCCATCTCCACCATCCCCTCCCTCTCGTACCGGGCAGGGCCCGGAGCCGCCACCCTCCCCTTGGACGGGTGCACAGCGTCCACCCACCGTATTCCCACCATGAGGTGTACGGCGTACACCATGCCTTCGTCCGTGTCCGAGACCACCGGAACGATCGGACGAATTGCCCGATGCCGGAAACCGGAAAGGCCGGAGCGCCAGCCATGGTAGCTCCCGATCTTCACGACGAAGCCACCACGGCGTACTCACAGGCGGCTTGATCGCAGTGCGCCGAGCCCGAGGCGAGAAGGGTCCGGTGGAAGTCGTCGTTCTCCGATGCGGGAGCCCAGTACGCCGAGGACGGCGTCGTCGATGACATGACGATCGCCGTCCGCGACAGCGAAGCCCCGCACGGACCGGCGCTCCCACTCACCCACAGCCGGCCGGCTTCGCCTCCGCCGTGGCCGCAGGCCGGTTCGGCGTGCTTGTCGGCCCCCTCCTCTAGAGTCCCCCGCGTGACCCACGAATCCGCCCCCTCCCACCTCACCGCGATCCGCGACTCGTACGACACCGTCGCCGCCGCCTACGTCCAACTCGTCAAGAATCCGGAGGAGTTGGACCCACTGTCGCGGGCAATGCTGGCCGCGTTCGCCGAGTCCGTGCAGACGGCCGGCCTCGGCCCGGTCGCGGACCTGGGATGCGGGCCCGGCAAGGTGACCGCGCACCTGGCAGCCCTGGGCGTGCCCGCGTTCGGCGTCGACCTGTCGCCGAAGATGATCGAGCTGGCCGGCCGGGCCCACCCCCACCTGAGCTTCACCGTGGGCTCGATGACCGCCCTCGCGCTCCGGGACGGCGAACTCGGCGGCATCCTCGCCTACTACTCCACCCACCACACCCCACCCGAGCAACTGCCGGTCGTGTACGCCGAGTTCCACCGCACGCTCGCGCCCGGCGGTCTCCTGATGCTGGCCGGGTACGTGGGAGACGAGGAGTATCTGCGCCTACGGACGACCCAGGCGTACGGCGGGCACCCGGTGTCCTACGAGTCGCACCTGCTCCCGGCCGAGAAGATCGCCGAATTGCTCAACCGGGCAGGATTCGTGATCACCTCGCGACTGGTGCAGGAGCCCGGCGAGGTGGTGAAGCGGACCGTCGCCACCTTCCTGGCCCGGAAACCCGCACTCCCCCACATGCCGTAGCAGTTGTCGCGTTCCCGGGAAGCTGACACGGCTCGCGAACCGGCCGAACTCGCCGGGTGAACCGCCGCAGGTGACTCCGCCGCCTCGCACCAGGGGACAGCCCGCCCCGGCCGGAATTCGTTTCGTTCCCCGCGGCGGGCGCCCTAGTGTGGCGCGGTGGCGATTCCGATTCAGGACCAGGACCAGGACCAGGACCAGGACAGAGACGAGGACAGGGACCGGGCTCCGGTCAAGATGATCATTCTCAACGGTGGTTCCAGCTCCGGGAAGTCCGAGATCGTACGGTGTCTGCAAGCCGAACTGCCGGACCCGTGGCTGGCGTTCGGGTGCGACTCGTTCGTGGAGGCCCTGCCCGCGAGGATGCGGGAGTCGGACGCGGGCATCGCGATCACGACGGACGGCGAAGTGAGCGTCGGGGCGGACTTCCTGGCGCTGGAGGCGGCCTGGCGGGAAGGTGTCGTGGCGATGGTCCGGGCCGGTGCCCGGGTCGTCATCGACGACGTCTTCCTCGGCGGAGCGGCGTCCCAGCAGCGGTGGCGCAAGGCTCTTGGCGCAGTGGACGAAGTGGGTGACCTGCCCGTGCTGTGGGTCGGCGTCCGGTGCGAGAGCGCCGTAGCCGCGCGCCGCGAGATCGCCCGGGGAGACCGGGCTCTCGGGATGGCCGCCGCGCAGGCGGACGTCGTCCACGAGGGCGTGGTCTACGACCTGGAGGTCGACACGTCGCACACCGAGTCCCTGGTGTGCGCGCGAACCATCGCCGCCCGCGTCCGCGACGGCGAGGCAACCCTCGGCCACCCTGGCGGCTGACCCGGCGCCCACCACGACCGTCGCACGGGATCATGAAGGCATGATCACCATCCATCTCAAGTACGAGATCGACGCCGACAAGCTTGAGGATTTCGAGGAGTACGGTCGCCGCTGGGTCCGGCTCGTCAACCGTCTCGGCGGGACCCACCACGGCTACTTCCTGCCGAGTGAAGGTGACAGCGACATCGCCTACGCCCTGTTCTCCTTTCCCAGCCTGGCCGCATACGAGCAGTACCGCACGGACAGCATGTCGGACGCCGAGTGCCAGGAAGCGTTCGCGCTGGCTCGGGACACCCGCTGCATCAAACGGTACGAGCGCCGCTTCCTCCGGCCGCTCGACAGCCGGGCCTAGAGCGGCACAGCGAAGGCGGCACAGCGACGGCCGCAGAGCGCCGACAAGGCACCCTGCGGCCGTTCACCCGGGCCCGTGGCCCCATAGACCCGTACGCCCGCTCAGTCGCACGCGCTCCCGGCGGGGCCGTCCTTCTTCCGGAACGTCATCTTCGGCGCACCGTCCGCCTTGAGTTCGTCGGCGACACCGCCGATGTAGTTCCCGTACGAGTAAATCGTGTCGTATCCCCGCCCGCGCCAGGAAGTGACGTCGACGACGTCCTCACGCTTTCCGGTGGGATTCCAGGTGTACGACTCGACCTTGAACACCGGATTCACCCGCACCACACGCTTTGTCGTCGCCCCTGACCGCCGGAAATCAATATGGCGGACCCGGCATCGCGACGAGAGGGATATCCGGCGGGTTTCAGCGCATCACGAGTCCTGCTGTGACGCCCCTGGGACACCGCCATGACCTTGTCCTCCTGCCGGGCCGGCAGACACGGCCACCGGTACGGCCGTCAGCGCCTCCCGCGCCGACGCCGCCACCCGGATCTCCACGCTCCCCGGCAGCACCGCCCGTTCCAAGTCCCCGCCAACCTGGGCGAGTTGCTCCTCCGTGAGGGCGAACGTGACCGTACGGCACTCCCCCGGAGCCAGGTCCACGCCCTGGAAGGCCCGGAGCTCCAGCGTGCGCGGCCACACCGTCGTCCGCAGCGGGCGGATGTAGAGCTGGACCACCGAACGACCGGCCCGTTCCCCGGTGTTGGTGACCTCGACCTCGCAGCGGGCCGGCCCTTCCTCCGTGAGCCTCGGGACGCCGTACTCGAACGTCGTGTACGTCAGGCCGTGCCCGAAGGAGTACTGCGGTTCGGCGTCCTCGTCCACGTACGAGCCGTACTCGGTGTCCTTGTGGTTGTAGTAGACGGGGAGTTGGGCGGCCGAGCGGGGGACAGAGACGGGGAGGCGGCCGGTCGGGGCGGTGCGGCCGAGGAGGATCTCGGCGATCGCCTCGCCGCCCCAGGGGCCCGGGTACCAGGCCGTCAGCAGTGCGGCGGCGTGTTCCGCGGCCTCCGGCACCGCGTGCGGGCGGCCCTGGATCAGGACGACCACCGTGGGTGTGCCCGTCGCCGTCACCGCGTCCAGCAGGGCGCGCTGGGCCCGGCCCAGGCGCAGGCCGGCCAGGTCGACGCCCTCGCCACAGGTCATCTCCGAGACGACCGTGCGCGCCGCGCCGTTGGCGTCGAACTCCGTGTCCGGGGTACGGGCACTGCTGCCGCCCAGGACCAGCACCGCCAGGTCGGAGACCGCTGCCACCGCCACCGCCTCCGGGATGCCGGAGAGGTCGTCGCCGGTCAGGGCGCAGCCCTGGGCGTGGCGTACCTCCGTCCCGGGAAGGGTGAGGTGGTTCAGGGCGGCCAGGACGCTGGTTCCGGTGCCGGGGCGTTGGGGGGCGGTGTAGTCGCCGAGTTGGTGGGCCGTGGTGGCGGAGTGCGGGCCGAGGACGGCTATGCGGGAGACCACGGCCTGGTCGACGGGCAGGACTCCCGCCCTGTCGTGGAGGAGGGTGACGGCGGAGCGCGCCAGGGCTGTACTCAGCGAACGGCCGGCCTCGGCGGACGGCAACTCCGTTGTCGTATAAGGGTGTTCGAAGAGACCCAGGCGGAATTTCAGGGTCAGGACCCGGGACACGGCCGTGTCGAGCACCGACTCCTTCACCAGGCCGCGTTCCACCGCCTCCACCAGGTGAGTGAAGCCCTCGCCCCAAAGGCTCAGGTCGATACCGGAGTTGAGGGCCAGGGCGCCCGCGGAGACCTTGTCGCCGGTGATGCGGGCCAGGCGGTCCACCGCCAGGCCGTCCGCCATGACCAGGCCCTCGAAGCCCCAGCCACCACGATCCACGCCATCACGATCTCCGTCGCCGCGCAACAACCCGTTCAGCAGAGGGCCGTTGGCCGAGCAGGGAATGCCGTCCACCTCGTTGTACGCGGCCATCACCGCGGCAGCGCCCGCCCGTACGCCCGCTCTGGCTGCCGGGAGGTGGATCTCGTGGAGTTCACGGGGACCCAGCTCCGACTCGGCAGAGTTCCGGCCGCCGACCGTCGCGCCCTGGCCGGCGAAGTGCTTCAGGACCACCGGGGCCTTGTCCGGCGCGAAGACCCCCCGCTCCTCCACGTCCCCCTGCATGCCTCTCACCAGCGCCTCAGTCAGGCGCGCGGCAAGGTACGGGTCCTCGCCGAAGCACTCCTCCGTACGGCCCCAGCGGGGGTCGCGGGCGATGTCCAGGGCCGAGACCAGGGCCAAGTGACCGCCCCTGGCACGGAGTTCGGCGGCGGCGTGGGCTGCCGCCCGCTCGTACAGGTCCGGGTCCCAGGTGGCGCCCACCGCGAGGTTGACGGGGAGGACCGTGCCGTCGAGGGCCATGAGGCCGTGCGGTACCTCCTCGACGAAGAGCGCGGGGATGCCGAGGCGGCTGCGTTCGAGGACGTGGCGCTGGACCAGGTGGGCCAGCGCCGGGCCCGCCTGCGCGTCGGCGCCTGTCGAGTGGTCGACGCCGGACCAGGCGTCGGCGCGCAGGAGTCCGTACAGGGCGCCGAGTCCCTCGAAGCGGTCGGTCTCCTCGTACAGGGCCGGGGTCAGCTCGAACTCGCCGTCCGGACTGCGGCGGTAGGCGTCCCAGCCGTACATCCGCTGGTTGAGCTGACCGACCTTCTCACGCAGGGTCATCCGGGCCAGGAGGTCGGCTACGCGGGCACCGACCGGGGCGGCGGGGTCGCGGTAGAGGGGGCTGGGAGGGATCACTGGTTCTTCTCCGGGTGCGTCGCGGGGGCGCCGTCGTGGGCGAGTCGGGCCAGGGCCACCGCACCCCGGCTGCCGTCGGGGACCCAGTGCGCGACCAGGCCGAGGGTGCTCAGGTGCCGGTCCAGCGGGGCGGTCAGCGGGCCTCCGGGGCCGAGCAGGCCGCCTGTCGCGACCACCGACTCACCCGGCGTCGGCTCCAACGCCCGTACACAGTCGGCGAGATGACCGGCCGCCGCGTCGAGGATCGCCTGCGCGAGGGCGTCCCCCGCCCGGGCCGCCCCGGCGACCAGCGGGGCGAACCGGGCCAGCCGGACCGGCGGTTCGGCCATGACGGCGGGGAGGACGTACCGGCGATAGGCCTCGCGGGCGGAGCGGGGCCACGACCTACCGGCGCCGCCCTCACCCTCGTACGCCGACAGCTCCCCCTCGACTGGGAGAACCGCGTCCGGCACCCCCAACTCCCGCCCCACCAGGGCCGCCAGAGCCGTGTCGCCGCCGCGCCGGTCCGCCATGCGCAGCGCTACCCGGACCGCCTCCCGGCCGATCCAGAAGCCGCCGCCGTCGTCGCCGAGGAGCCAGCCGTCGCCGCCGACCGTCTTCTCGCAGTGGCGGGCGGTGATGCGCATCGCGACGGCTCCCGTACCGGCGACGAGGGCCAGCCCGTCGGCAGGGGTGTCCGGGGCGGCGGCGAAGGCGGCCTCGATGTCGCTGCCGATCCGGATCGAGCCCGGGGGGACGTGGATGCCGAGGCGCCGCAGGGCTTCCGTCAGCGCGGTGCGGGCGTTGACGCGGCCGGGTTCGTCGGCGGTGCCGGCGGCGCCCGCGAAGCCGCCCGCGACGGCGACGACCCGGGGCCGGTCCGGCTCGGGCACCGCCCCGGCGAGGGCCTCGACGAGGTGCTCGGTGAGCTGCGGTACGGGGACGGTGAGGGCGTTGCCCGGCCCGGCGACGCCCTCACCGAGCGGGCGCCCGTCGGCGGCGGACGCCAGCACGGCGCGCGTACGGGTGCCACCGGCGTCGAGCCCGACGACAAGGGCGCCGCCCGCCGGAACACCGTGTTCGCCCCGGCCGGAATCCCGACCCGAATCCTGGTTCAATTCATTGCTCATCGCGCACTATGGTGGTTCATACATTCGCCGAGGACAAGACCCGACTCGCGGCCCGGCGCAGTCACGAACGTCCGTGGAGGACCCGTGAGCACTCCCCCCGCCCCCCGTTCAGCCCTCCGTTCCACCCCTCGCTTCGGCGTCAACTACACGCCGCGCCGGGGCTGGTTCCACTCCTGGTACGACTTCGACCCGGCTCTCGCCCGCGAGGATCTCGACCAGATAGCCGGGCTGGGCCTGGACCACGTACGGGTCTTCCCGCTCTGGCCACTGCTCCAGCCGAACCGCACGCTGATCCGCGCGTCCGCCGTCGACCAGGTGGCACAGCTGGTCGACGTGGCGGCGGAGGCGGGCCTCGACGTCATGGTGGACGGCGTGCAGGGCCACCTCTCCAGCTTCGACTTCTACCCGGAGTGGACGCGCAGCTGGCACCACCGCAACGTCTTCACGGACCCGGAGGCGATCGAGGCCCAGGCCAACCTCCTGCGCACCCTCGGCGGCGCCCTGGCCGGCCGTCCGAACCTCCTCGGGCTCCAGCTCGGCAACGAGCTCAACAACCTGGTCGAACACAACCCGGTGACGGTGGCCGACATCGACCACTACCTGGACACCCTGCTGGCCGCCGCGCGCACAGGACTGGGCCCGGCGGGTGCCGCGGGCCTGGTAACGCACTCCGCGTACGACGCCGCCTGGTACAGCGACGACCACCCCTTCACACCGGAGGCCTCGGCCCGCAAGGGCGACCTGACGACCGTCCACCCCTGGGTGTTCTCGGCCGACTGCGCCCGCCGCTACGGCCCCCGCTCCCCGCAGGTCCAGCATCTCGCGGAGTACGGGGTGGAGCTGGCCAAGGCGTACGCCGACGACCCCGCCCGGCCCGTCTGGGTCCAGGAGACCGGCGCCCCCGAACCGCACATCCCGGCGGCCGACGCCCCCGGCTTCGCCCGCGCGACCGTGCGCAACGCCACCGGGTGCACGGACCTGTACGGAGTCACCTGGTGGTGCTCCCACGACGTGGACCGTTCCCTCGCGGACTTCCCCGAACTGGAGTACACACTCGGCCTGTTCGACTCCACAGGCCGCCCGAAGCCCATCGCCGAGGCCCTCGCGGAGACGGTCGCCGAGCTGCGCGCCGATCCCCGCCCGGCCGAGCCCCGTACGACCGCTCTGGTGCTCGACTGCACACCGGGGACCCGTTCGATTTCGGGACCGGGAGGCGCGTACTTCGAGGCGTGGATGCGGCTGCGGGCGGAGGACGTGCGCCCGGCGGTGGTGCCGGCCGAGCGGGCCGAGGACGCGGAGTACTTGGCGGCGCGGGGAATCAAGGAGATCGTCCGGGACCTCTGACCACAGGCCCACGCTCGCGCTATGACCCAGCTCACATCCTGCCCGTGCAGCAGATGCGCGGCCTGTCACGTCGAGGAGTGGTGACAGGAAGGGAGGAGCGTGTGGATCTGGCAACCGAGTGGAAGCCCGGCGCCGCCCTCGGCGGTGCCGAGTCGGCAGGAGCCGGGTCGGGGGAGATGGATTTCCCCCTGTTCGTCGCGACCCGGTCGGCGTCCTTGTTCCGCGGTGCCCTCGTCCTGACGGGGAACCGGGAGGCGGCGGAGGACCTGGTCCAGGAAACCCTGGAACGGGTCTGCCGCAAGTGGCGCACGGTCGCCGCCAAGGACGCCCCGGACGCCTATGTGCGCCGGATCATGGTGAACCTGGCCAACGACCGCTGGCGAAGATTCCGCCGCCTGGTTCCGCTGGTCCCGTCGGGAGCCCACCAGGACACCGGCGACAGGGCGGCCCTCGGGGACGAGTACGGGCGGGTCGACAGCAGGGACCAGTTGGTACGGGCCCTTCAGTCGCTGCCGATGCGCATGCGCACGGTGGTGGTGCTGCGGTACTTCCACGACCTCTCCGACGCCGAGATCGCGGCCGACCTGAGGATCTCGCCGAGCACCGTACGGTCCCAGCTCGCCCGGGGAATCGACAAGCTCAGAAGCCAGTTCTCCGCACTCTCCGGCCCTTCACCGTCACCTCCGTCCCCAACGGCGTCGCCACAGCAGCCCGGGCCCACGGGACCCACGGGGCCCAAGGAAGGTAGGACCCGATGACTCGCTGCACCGACGGCGCACCCTTCGAAGAGGAACTGGTGAACGCCATGAACGACTTCGCGAACTCCGCCGCCGCACCCGCCTTCGACAGCGCCGGCATCGTGCGCAGGACCCGGCGCAGGCGGAACACGTCCATCGCCGGTATCGCCGCCGCCCTCATCGTGGCCGGTGGCGGCACCGCCATCGCCACCGGCGGTTCGGACGCCCCCAAGCCCGTGTCCGTAGCCACCAAGCCCGCGTCCGTCGCCACCAGCCCGAACACGCCGACTTCCAACCAGGCCGCCACAATCCTGGTGGAGGGCGACGAGGAGGGGGTGGAGTTCGAGGGCCTCAGCCTGCACTTCGCCAAGCAGTACCTGGTGAAGGTGGGGCTCGAACTCGGCACGGTCGGAACGACGGACTGCGGCAAGAAGGGCAAGCCGGGCACGGTCATCGCGGTCGACCCGCACGAGCCGAAGGTCGTTTCCCGGGGCGCCACGATCAACCTGACGCTCTGCGCCGGCTGACCGACCCAACCGCCCGAGACGCCCGTCTCCGTTCCCGTTCCTTTCGGTACCGGCGCCGGTACCGAAAGGAACGGGGGCAGCGTCAGACGCCGCTTCCCACCAGTACCTCGGCCAGCGCCCGCAGATTGACCCGCCCGCGCCCGTACGAACACAACGCGCCCCCGCCGTCCGGCAACCCGGTGTCCACCAGCACCGCGTCCCTGCGCCCGGCCGCCAGCGCCGCCCGCAGCTCCCCCTGCCACGGAGACAGCCCGGCATCCGACGTGGCGACCACCAGCGGCACCCCGACAGCCCACCGCAGGATCCCCTCGGCCAGAGCCGCCGGATCCTCCGGAGCCTCGTTGAGCACCATGCCCGCAGCCGTGGGATCCAGCGCGCGCACCTCGCTCAGCAGATCCTCGCCACCCCAGTTCAGCGCGGGATGCGGCGGCGGAAACAGGTCGACGACATACGCACCTGGCGCCGCCGTGAACCCACCGGCCCGCGCACCCCGCAGTGTGCCCCGCACCGCCCGCCGAGCCGCGTCGAGCCCCGCGTCCGCGTCCCACGGCGCGACCGCGCCCTCCTCCGGCGCGCCCGCGTACCGCTCCGCCAGCTTCCGCACCCGCCCGGCGGCCTCCCGTACCCGCTCCTCCGCGAGCATGCCGTCCCGCAGCGCGCCGATCACCGCGTCCCGGCAGGCCAGGGTGGTCGCCAGGTCCGGTACGGCCACGATCACCTGGTCGGCGCCCGCGGCGAGGGCGAGCCGGGCGCCGGCCGCCTCGCCGTACCGGTCGGCTATCGCCTTCATCTCCAGGGCGTCGCTGACCAGGACCCCCTCGAAACCGAGGTCGTGGCGGAGCAGGTCGCCCAGGATGCGGCGACTGAGGGTCGCGGGCCGTTCCGGGTCCAGCGCCGGGTAGACCACGTGCGCGCTCATCAGCATCGGTACGCCCGCCGCCACGGCCGCCCGGAACGGCTCGACATCGGCGCGGATCTCGTCGTACGACCGCGGGTCGACCGCCATCTCGTGGTGGCTGTCGGTCACCGTGCCGCCGTGGCCGGGGAAGTGCTTGGCGCAGGAGGCGACGCCGCGTGCCTCGGTGGCGGTGATCCAGGCGCGCAGGTGACGGGCGGCGAGTTCCGGATCGGCGCCGAAGGAGCGGGTGCGGACGATCGGGTTGTCGGGGTGGTGCTGGAGGTCGGCCACGGGGGCGTACGAGACGGTGATGCCGAGCGAGGCGAGGTGACCGGCGAGGGCGTCGGCGCAGCGGGCGGTGAGGTCCGGGTCGTCGACGACGCCGAGGGCGTACGAGCCGGGCACCTCGGGGGCGCCCGCGGCGACGAGGTGGCCGATGCCGCCGCCCTCGTTGTCGATGGCGACGAGGAGATCGGGGCGCAGGGCGCGCAGTTCGTCGGTGAGGCGGCGGACCTGGTCCGCGTCGCGCACGTTGCGGGTGAAGAGGATCACTCCGCCGAGGCCGCGCTCGATGAGCCGCTTGAGGGTGTCCGGGACGCCGGTGGTGCCGTCGAAACCGGCGACGAGGCACCGGTGGACGGCTTCGTCGAGGTCGACGGGCAGGTCGACAGGAAGGTCGACGGGCAGATGGTGCTGGGGCTGCTGCTGCATCGTCTTCATCGACTTCATCGGAGGGCCTCTGGGTCTCGCCGGGGGTCTCGCACGTGGGACTTGGATGATAGAAGCCACCAAAACTTCAGCACAAGGTGAATCAATCAACCGGAATCTCACAGCACACATGCCCCGTACGCCCCGCATGCGCCATTCCGCGGCCACCCGGGGTTCATCCACGCCCCCCACGATGCGCCCATGAACCGCACCGCCCTCGCCCTCGCCGCACCCCTGTGCGCCCTGCTGGCCACAGCACTCCCCGCCCACGCGGCGGAACGTTCCTCCTCCGGAGACAGCTACGGCACCAAGGCCTCGTACGCCCCCCAGCAGAGCCTGCGGAGCTACCAGCAGCCCCCGAAGGGCTTCGTCCCGGTGTTCACGGAGAACGTCTCCCGGCACGGCTCCCGGGCCGCGACCGACAGCTCGGACGGCGACCTGATCCTCAAGCTGTGGGACCAGGCCGAGAGCGAGGGCCAACTCACCGCGCGCGGCGAGGAGTTCGGGCCGAAGGTACGGGCCCTGCTCGCCGCCATGGCCAAGGTCGGCTACGGCAACCTCAGCGGGCGCGGCAGGAGCGAGATCGCCGGCACCGCCGTACGGATGGAGAAGCGGCTGCCGGGCCTCTTCGCCGACATCGCGAAGAACGGCGAGAAGATCGACGTCGTCAGCTCCGGACAGGGCCGCGCCGTCGACAGCGGGCAGCTCTTCGCCGACACCCTCGCGGCCACCGACCCGGCGCTCAAGCCGCTCATCGGCGCGGGCCGCACCGACAAGGACCTGCTCTACTTCCACAAGGCCGCCGGCGGCGCCGCCTACCGCGACTACATCGCGAACGACCAACGCCTCGCCACCACCCTCGCGTCGATCACCGACCAGCCGGCCACCCACCGCGCCGCCTCCGACGTACTGCGGAAGATCTTCAAGCGCGACTTCGCGCAGCGCGTCGTCGACGGCGAGTTCGCGACCACCGCCGGCAGTGCGGTGGACGCGGCCGAGGCGGTCTACAACCTGTACGGGATCGCCCCGGCCATGAGCGCGGAGAGCCCCGGCGGCAAGGGCTGGCAGATGAACCGGTACATCAACCAGCGGGACGCCGCCTGGTTCGGATACCTGAGCGACGCCGAGGACTTCTACGAGAAGGGCCCCGGCTTCGCCGACAGCGACATCACGTACAGGATGGCGGGCGTCCTGCTCGACGACTTCTTCAAGAAGGCCGAGACCGCGCAGGACGGCACCCCCGGTTCCGGCACCCTCGGCGCCGAACTGCGCTTCACGCACGCCGAGGAGATCATCCCGCTGGCCGCGCTGATGGGCCTGCCCGGCAGCACGCGAGGGGTGAGCGCCGAGCGGCCGTACACGTACGACGACAACCCGTGGCGGGGCGCGGCGGTGGCGCCGATGGCCTCGAACATCCAGTGGGACGTGTTCCGCAAGGGCGACACCACCCTCGTACGGATGCTCTACAACGAGAAGGAGACCGCCTTCAGGGCGGGCTGCCACCCGGTGTCCAAGGGCAGCAAGTTCTACGACCTGGATGAGCTGGAACGCTGCTTCGGCCGTACTTCCTGAGGTACGGCCGGCGTACGGCCCTCCTGGCGTACGGCGCGCGGCGCGAATATAGGGGTACCCCGTACCCCTATACATCCGTCGGGTTAGCATGGCGGCGTGACAGCCCGCGCACAGCAACAGCGACACGCGCACCCGCCGTTCCGGTGGGCGCGGGCGTTCGTCGTGCTCGGGCTGCTGGCGGGTGTCCTCGCGATGCACGGTCTCGGACCGGGTGGCATGTCCGCCGGGATGGCGGACACCGCCCACCACGGCCACCGGGCTCAGCCGATGAGCACGCAGGCAGGGTTTTCCGACGAATCCGTCTGCCACGGCATGGACTCGCACGGCGGCCACACCCAGCACGCCGACGGGACCTGCTCGTCGGCCGCCGTCCCGGCAGGGCACACGTTCCCCGCCCTCACGCCCGACCCGGCCGGCGCCTCGGCCCCGGCCGCCCGTGCCGACCGCTCGCTGCCCCGGTCCCCCGAGGGCGCCCGAGCGCCACCGTCCCTCGCTGAACTCCAACTCCTGCGGATCTAGAGGCCACCGCACGTCTCCGGCGTGCCCGCGTACCTCAGTTCCCCTTCGCACAGCAGGAGTTCCAGCATGCGCAAAACCCGCAAGACCCTCGTCGTCATGGCCGCCACCGCCGCGCTCGCCCTCACGCTCACCGCGTGCGGCAGCGACGACGGCAACAGCGACAGCAGCAGCGCCGCAGGCGCGGGGAGCAGCAGCGAGGCCGAGGGCTACAACGCCCAGGACGTCACCTTCGCGCAGGGCATGATCCCCCACCACAAGGGCGCCCTGGAGATGGCGGAAGAGGCAGCCGACAAGGCGTCGTCGGCCGAGGTCAAGTCCCTCGCCGCGCGCATCGAGAAGGCCCAGGCACCGGAGATCGAGGCCATGACCGGCTGGCTGAGGACCTGGGGCAAGGAAGTCCCGACGTCGACGGCGTCGATGCCCGGCATGGAGTCCATGGAAGGGACGGAATCGATGCCCGGCATGGATCACGGTGCCACCGGCACGGAGTTCGACAAGAACTTCCTGACCATGATGATCGAGCACCACAAGGGCGCCGTGACGATGGCCACCACCGAGAAGGCCAAGGGCGAGTACGGCCCCGCGACCTCCATGGCCGACGACGTCATCCGCACCCAGAACGCCGAGATCACCGAGATGACCAAGCTCCTCGGCAAGAACTGACACCGAAGATCGCGGGTGAGTCGGCCGGCCGCCGCTACGGGGTCGGCCGGCTCACCCCTGCCCGCCCACGGTGAACCCGATGACCGCCCCGCCCCCGTCCCGCCGGTTCGCGAAGGGGGCCCCGCCGTGGGCGATGGCGACCTCCCGGACGATCGACAGCCCGAGGCCCGAACCCGGGAGGCTACGGGCGTCGGCGGCACGGTAGAAGCGGTCGAACAGGCGCAGCAGATCGCCCTCGGCGACCCCTGGCCCCCGGTCGAGCACCTCGACCCGGATCGCGCCCTGGCGCCCGCTCTGCCGGGCCCGTTCCGGACCGGTGACGGCGATCTCGATCGGCGCCGTGCCGCCCCGGTCGAACTTCGCGGCGTTCTCGACGAGGTTGGAGATCGCCCGCTGGAGCGCGGCGGGGCGGGCGTCGACGGCCGTCTCGCCGCCCGCCCGTACGACGACGTCCCGCCCGGTGCGCCGCCGGGCCACCACCGCGACCTCGTCCGCGATGTCGGCGATGTCGATCCGCTGCTTGGGCTCGGTGTCCGACTGCCCGGCCGCCAGGTCCACCAACTCGTTGACCAGATCGGTGAGTTCACGCGCTTCGAGGGCAAGGTCGGCGACCAGGTCCTCCCGGGTCGCGGGCGGCAGTTCGTCGATGCGGCGCAGCAGCGAGATGTTCGTACGGAGGGAGGTGAGCGGGGTGCGGAGCTCGTGCCCCGCGTCCTGGACCAGTCGGCGCTGGTCCTCCTCCGACTGGGCGAGGCGGCCCAGCATGCGGTCGAAGGACCGGCCGAGGCGGCCCACCTCGTCGGCCCCGGTCACCGGCACCTGGATGCCGAGGCGGCGGGTGCGGGCGACGTCCTCGGCTGCCGACGCGAGGATGCGCAGCCGGTGCGTGATCCGCCGGGCCAGCCACCACCCGAACAACCCGGCCGCGACGACGACCGCGGCCATCATCAGGATCGTCCGCTGCTGGAGCTCCCGGAGCAGGTCCTCCGTGTCGCTGAACTCCTGCGCGACCTGCACCGCGCCCCGCCCCTGGCCGCGCCGGCCGCCCAGCGAGACGGTCGCGATGCGGTAGACGTCCTGGCCGACGGCGACGTCCTTGTGCTGCACGGCCAGCCCGGCGACCGGGGAGGCGGCGACGCGGCGGTCCTCGGCGGTGACGGGCAGCGCCGGACTACCGCCGTCGACCACGCCTCCCTCCGGCCCGAGCACCTGCACATCGGTGCGGCTGGGCCGGACGATGTCGTGCCCCGGCTCGGACGACGAGAAGTCCTGCGGCGTCATCGTGTTGTTCCGCACCTCGTCCTGGAGGTCCTGGACGACCTCCGCGAAGGCGGACTGCTGGTCCACCCGGACCAGCCGCGCGGCGGCGTCGTAGGACAGGAACCCGACCAGCACGGTCACCCCGGCGGCGACCGCGGCGAACGACACGGCGAAGGTGGTGCGCAGCGAGGCCAGCCCCGCCCTCCGCACGGTCACTCAGTCCTCCCGGAGGACGTAACCCACGCCTCGCACCGTGTGGATCAGCTGCGAGGCGCCCGGCTCGTCGAGCTTGCGGCGCAGATAACCGACGTACACGGCGAGGTTCTTGGAACCCGGGCCGAAGTCGTAGCCCCAGATACGGTCGTAGATCGTGGAGTGGTCAAGGACGATCCCGGCGTTGCGCACGAGGAGTTCCAGCAGCTCGAACTCGGTCCGGGTCAGTTCCAGCTCCCGCGTGCCGCGCCACACCCGCCGCGCCTGGAGATCCATCCGCAGCCCGGCCGCGGTGAGCTGCCGCTCGGGAAGAACGGGTTCCTTCGCCACGTGTGACGCGCGTACGCCGACGGGGGCGAGGCCCTTGGGAGGGCGCTGCTCGCCGGTGCCCGTCCCGGTACGCCGCAGCAGCGCCCGCAGGCGGGCGAAGACCTCCTCGACGTCGAACGGCTTGACGACGTAGTCATCGGCGCCCGCGTCCAGGCCGGCGATCCGGTCGGCGGTCTCCACGAGCGCGGTGAGCATCAGGATCGGCGTACGGTCCCCCTCGGCGCGCAGCACCCGGCACACCTGGAGGCCGTCGATGCCGGGCATCATCACGTCCAGGACCAGCACGTCCGGCGGCGTGCGATGCGCCTGGGCGAGCGCCTCGACGCCGTCGGCGACCGCGGTGACCCGGTAGCCCTCCAGGGTCAGGGCCCGCTCCAGGGCATGGCGGATGGCACGGTCGTCCTCGGCGAGCAGCACGGTTTGGGGCACCCGCCCAGTGTGCCAAGGGGGGCTCTTACTCGCCTCTCACCCTCGCCCTCACCGCCCGTCCGGTTCTCACTCCCGTTCCCACCCGCTTCTCAACCCCGGAGCGCGTCCAGCTGCTGTGCGAACGGGACCACCTCAAACCCGCCCGCCGAGGGCTTCGGCACCCGGGGGCGCTGCGCCGACAGCCCCGACATCAGAGCGGTCAGCTCCCCCGCCGCCCGTTCCACCCGCGCGGCGAGCCCCTCGGCGCCCCAGTCCTCCGAGGCCGCGTACACGGCCGTCGGCACCACCACGGCCCGCAGATACGCGAACAACGGCCGCAACGCGTGCTCCAGCACCAGCGAGTGCCGGGCCGAGCCGCCGGTCGCGGCGACCAGCACCGGCTTCCCCGCCAGCGCGTCCTTCTCCAGCACGTCGAAGAACGACTTGAACAGACCGCTGTACGAGGCCGAGAACACCGGAGTGACGGCGATCAGCCCGTCCGCCCGCGTCACCGCGTCCAGCGCGTCCGCCAGCTTCCGCCCCGGGAAGCCGTTGGTGAGGTTGTGGGCGATCTCCACGGCCAGCTCGCGCAGTTCCACGACCTGGATGTCGACGGCCGCGTCCGCCTTCCGGTCCACCGCGGCGGCCAGCCGGTCGGCCAGCAGCCGGGTGGACGACGGAACGCTCAGCCCCGCCGAGACAACGACGAGCTTCATACCGCGGCCTCTTCCTTCTGGTCCTGCTGCTCCTGCTGGTCCTTCTGCGCGGCGGCCAGCAGGGAAGCGTGCGTGGGCGTGTCCGGCACGTCCGCCGCCCGGCCCTTGGCGAACTCCGCCCGCAGCACCGGCACGACCTCCTCGCCGAGCATGTCGAGCTGCTCCAGCACCGTCTTCAGCGGCAGCCCGGCGTGGTCGACCAGGAACAGCTGGCGCTGGTAGTCACCGGCGTACTCCCGGAAGGCCAGCGTCTTCTCGATGACCTGCTGCGGGGACCCGACGGTCAGCGGGGTCTGGTCGGTGAAGTCCTCCAGGGAGGGCCCGTGTCCGTACACCGGCGCCTCGTTGAAGTACGGCCGGAACTCGCGTACCGCGTCCTGCGAGTTCTTCCGCATGAACACCTGGCCGCCCAGCCCCACGACGGCCTGCTCGGCGGTGCCGTGCCCGTAGTGGGCGTACCGGGCCCGGTACAGGTCGATCATCCGCCTGGTGTGGTCGGCCGGCCAGAAGATGTTGTTGTGGAAGAAGCCGTCACCGTAGTAGGCGGCCTGTTCGGCGATCTCGGGCGAGCGGATGGAACCGTGCCAGACGAACGGCGGTACGTCGTCCAGGGGCCGGGGGGTCGACGTGAACCCCTGCAACGGCGTCCGGAACTTCCCCTCCCAGTTCACGACGTCCTCGCGCCACAGCCGGCGCAGCAGGGCGTAGTTCTCGACGGCGAGGTTGATGCCCTCGCGGATGTCCTGCCCGAACCAGGGGTACACCGGGCCGGTGTTGCCGCGCCCCATCATCAGGTCCACGCGCCCGTCGGCCAGGTGCTGGAGCATCGCGAAGTCCTCCGCGATCTTCACCGGGTCGTTGGTGGTGATGAGGGTGGTGGAGGTGGAGAGGACGAGCTTCTCGGTCCGCGCGGCGATGTAGCCGAGCATCGTGGTCGGGGAGGACGGCACGAACGGCGGGTTGTGGTGCTCGCCGGTGGCGAACACGTCGAGCCCGACCTCCTCGGCCTTGAGCGCGATGGCGACCATGGCCTTGATGCGCTCGCGTTCGGTCGGCGTCCGTCCCGTGGTCGGGTCCGGTGTGACGTCGCCGACGCTGAAGATCCCGAACTGCATGGTCGCTCACCCTCCAGGTTGTTAACTCTTCAACTATAGCGTCCGAGTGCGACAACCGCGCCCCCTCCAGAGGTATTCCACGGGCATTCCATGCCGTGCTACAAAGCGGTGGAGGATAATTCCCATCACAAGAGAATGAGGTTCTCCACATGGGCGCGCTGAGAACTGTGGTGGTCGGGGCGTCGAGCGGCCTGGGCCGGAGTGCGGGAATCGACCTCGGCAGCCGGGGCAACCGCGTCGCCCTGCTCGCCCGCAGACACGACCGGCTGGTCGACGCGGCGAAGGAGGCGGGCCCCGACGCCCTCGCCATCGCCTGCGACGTCACCGACGAGGCCTCCTGCCGGGCGGCGATCGAGGAGGCCGCCGACGGGCTCGGCGGCATCGACGCCCTCGTCTACACCACCGGCATCGGCCCCCTGGCCCCCATAGAGCAGACGACCGCCGACACCTGGCGCCATGTGATGGACACCAACGTGATCGGCGCGGCCCTGATCACGAACGCCGCGCTCCCCCACCTCACGGCGTCCGCCGGCACCGCCGTCTACCTCTCCACGGTCGGCGCGTCGATCACCCCCGCCTGGCCCGGGTTCGCCGGCTACCACGTCAGCAAGGCGGCCCTGGAGAAGCTCGTGGAGGCGTACCGCGTCGAGCACCCCGCCGTCGGGTTCACCCGGTTCGTGGTCAGGGACTGCGGGGGCGGCGACGGGGACTCCCGCACCGAGTTCAACAACGGCTGGGACATGACGTACGCCGCCGAGGTCGTACCCGTCTGGCGGCAACGCGGCTACCTCACCGGCGACCTGCTCGACGTCTCCGAGTTCCTCCGCACCCTGGAAGCCGTACTGCGCTGCGGCGGCACCATCCCGGAGGTGACGGTGACGCCGCGCGCCGGCCGGAGAGAGTAGACGTCAGAAGTAGTACGCGTCCCCGGTGTCGAGCACGAGCACCCGCTGCCGGTCGTTGCCCCGGTTGCGGTCCACGACACCGCCGCTCCAGACCGTACCGATCTCCAGCGTCACCTCGGCAGGCATGCCCCGGAGCCGCACCCGCAGCCCGATCTGCTCGCCCACCCCATCGGCGGCCAGCGCCCCCGTACGGCACACCACCACCCGCTCCCCCAGCCGCGCGCACCCGTCCGGCAACTGCTGCCGGGCGGCCAGCGGAGCCGACCAGGTCAGCCGCACGGTCGCGTCGGCGACGGCGGACGGCCCGTGATTGCGCGGGGTCACCCGCAGGTCGATCCGCCCACGGTCCAGCGACACGGCCCCGTGATACGCCAGATCGGCCTCGGGCCCCCCACTGTCGGCACCGGCGAACCCCCCGCCCCCGACCACACCGACCGCCACCGCGACCGCACCCGCCACCAGCCCACGCGCCCAGAACCGCATACCCACGCCACCCACTCCTCGCCCGGAAGACCGTCACCGTCGTCGAAGCGATGTATCCCACCTGACGCGCGGCACAGGCGCCCTCCAACAGGTGACGGTGAACCGGCGTGCGAAGCTGCGGGCATGCCGGTCCTGCGCTCCGTAGCCCTGTTCCTGGTCGCCGCCCTGCTCGAGATCGGCGGCGCCTGGCTGGTCTGGCAGGGCGTACGGGAACACCGCGGCTGGGTGTGGATCGGCGCGGGCGTGCTGGCCCTGGGCGCGTACGGGTTCGTCGCCACGCTCCAGCCCGACGCCGAGTTCGGCCGCATCCTGGCCGCGTACGGCGGAGTCTTCGTCGCCGGTTCACTGGCCTGGGGCATGGCCGCGGACGGCTACCGCCCGGACCGCTGGGACGTGACGGGCGCGCTGATCTGCCTCGCGGGCATGGCCGTGATCATGTACGCCCCGCGAGGCAACTGACAACGGGCCGACGGATGCGGCCGGTTCAGACGAGTTCGTCGGGCAGCAGCCCGAGCTGCCCCAGGAACTCCATCTGGTCGAAGTAGAGCCGGTAGTCGACGATGTGACCGTCCCGGACCGTGGCGACGTCGACGCCCCTGATACGGACCTCCTTCTGGGTCGCCGGCAGCTGGTCGCCGGAGGGCAGCGGGATCGGCCCGGTGTTGCGCCCGCTGAAGTAGCCCTCGTCGACGGCGGTGTCACCGATCTCGTACGCGTGCACGGGCTCGTACGTCGCCTCGGGCATCGCGCCCGTCATCTGCCGCCAGTACTCGACGATGTTGTCGCGCCCGTGGATCTCCCCGCCGTCGGGGGTGACGGCGACCGCGTCGGGCGCGTAGAGCTCGGCGACGGCCTTGAGGTCCGGCTTCGAGGTGAGCGCCTCCGTGAGCCTGTCCATGACGTCACGTGCTTCTCCCATGATCCACCTCCAACTCCGCGGATCACCCACCTCATTTTCCCACCAGAGCCCGGGCACCGCAGCGCCGCACCGGCCCACTCCCCGGACACCCTGCCGCCCGCTCCCGCCGCCTGCCTATCCTGGGCAGCAGCTCAGCCGGCCCGGCGAGCCGAACACCCCGAGGAGCAGTCCCATGGCCACCGCCGCCCCCTCCGCCGCCTCCCGCATCGCCGTGGTCACCGGCGCGAGCAGTGGCATCGGCGCCGCGACGGCCCGCCGACTCGCCGCCGCCGGCTACCGGGTCGTCCTGACCGCCCGCCGCAAGGACCGCGTCGAGGCGCTGGCCGAGGAGATCAACGCGACGGGCGGCCAGGCCACCGCGTACCCCCTCGACGTCACCGACCGCACGGCGGTCGACGAGTTCGCGACCGCCTTCAAGACGATCGGCGTCCTGGTCAACAACGCGGGCGGCGCACTCGGCGCCGACCCGGTGGCCACCGGTGACCCGGCCGACTGGCGCCAGATGTACGAGACGAACGTCATCGGCACCCTCAACCTCACCCAGGCCCTCCTCCCCGCCCTGACGGCGAGCGGCGACGGCACGATCGTGGTCGTCTCCTCCACCGCCGGCCACGGCACGTACGAGGGCGGCGGTGGCTACGTCGCCGCCAAGCACGGCGCCCACGTCCTCGCGGAGACACTGCGCCTGGAGATCGTCGGCACCCCGGTCCGGGTGATCGAGATCGCGCCCGGCATGGTGAAGACGGACGAGTTCGCCCTGACCCGCTTCGCCGGCGACACGGAGAAGGCGGCCAAGGTCTACCAGGGCGTGGCCGAGCCCCTCACCGCCGACGACGTGGCCGAGACGATCACCTGGACGGTGACCCGCCCCAGCCACGTCAACGTCGACCTCCTGGTCCTGCGCCCCCGCGCCCAGGCCTCCAACACGAAGGTCCACAGGGACGCGTGATGACGGACGACGCGGAGGACAAGAACGCCGACGAACAGGACCGGGAACAGGGCCCGGAAGAGGAACAGGACCAGGGCCAGGAACAACGGCTCCTGGCCCTGGAGAAGCAGCGTGAACGCTACGTCTGGTACTACCTCGCGTACTTCCTCTTCGGCATCCACCTCGTGGCGTTCGTGATGATCTACGCGGTGAAGCACGCGAAGTAACACCCTTGCGGGGACTGCCGGTCGGCGCGGTTCGCGGTGAGGTCCGGACCGGAAACCTCCCGGACCTCACGGTCAGCCCTTCACGCAGACGACCTGCTTCAGCTTCGCCACGACCTCCACCAGGTCCCGCTGCTGGTCGATGACCTGCTCGATCGGCTTGTACGCGGCGGGAATCTCGTCCACGACACCGGAGTCCTTACGGCACTCCACGCCCCGCGTCTGCTCCTCCAGGTCCTTCGTCGAGAAGCGACGCTTGGCCGCGTTGCGGCTCATGCGCCGACCCGCTCCGTGGGACGCCGAGTTGAATGCCTTCTCGTTCCCGAGACCCTTCACGATGTACGAACCCGTGCCCATGGAGCCCGGGATGATCCCGTACTCCCCGGAGCCCGCCCGGATCGCGCCCTTGCGGGTGACGAGGAGGTCCATGCCGTCGTACCGCTCCTCGGCCACGTAGTTGTGGTGAGCGCTGATCTCCGCCTCGAAGACCGGCTTCGCCTTCCGGAACTCCTTGCGGATCACGTCCTTCAGGAGCGCCATCATGATCGACCGGTTGTACTTCGCGTACTCCTGCGCCCAGAAGAGGTCGTTGCGGTAGGCCGCCATCTGCGGGGTGTCCGCGATGAAGACGGCCAGGTCGCGGTCGACCAGCCCCTGGTTGTGCGGCAGCGTCTGGGCCACGCCGATGTGGAAGTCGGCCAGTTCCTTGCCGATGTTGCGGGAACCGGAGTGCAGCATCAGCCAGACGGAACCGGTCGTGTCAGTGCAGATTTCGACGAAGTGATTTCCGCTTCCGAGCGTTCCGATCTGCTTCGTGGCACGTTCCTGACGGAATTTGACCGCTTCCGCTATCCCGTCGAACCGCCCCCAGAAGTCGTCCCACCCCCCGGTGGCGAACCCGTGCAGCCGCCCCGGATCGACGGGACTGTCATGCATCCCCCGCCCCACCGGAATCGCCTCCTCGACCTTCGACCGCAGCCGGGACAGGTCGCCCGGCAGGTCGTTCGCCGTGAGCGACGTCCTGACGGCGGACATCCCGCAGCCGATGTCGACCCCCACCGCCGCCGGGCACACCGCACCGTGCATCGCGATGACCGACCCGACCGTCGCACCCTTGCCGTAGTGCACGTCCGGCATCACGGCGAGACCCTTGATCCACGGCAGCGTCGACACGTTGCGCAGCTGCTGCATCGCGCCGTCCTCGACCGACGCCGGGTCGGCCCACATACGGATGGGTACCTTCGCGCCCGGCACTTCCACGTACGACATGTCGCCCTCATTCCCCCGAAAATCCAACAGAAGTCTTTAATCGCAAAACCGGCGCCAAGGTCAACGAAAGGGATGCCGGACCGGCGTTCACGGTGGTGCGTGCGATAGACATTGTCTGCCGGTGACGCCCCCGTGCGGCAAGTGAATAACCAGCGGGGACACTGGACCAAGCACCTCCCACAAAGATCGTCGAGAGGAACCTGACCGTGCAGCGGAAGGCCTACGTACCCGGCGTCGCCGCCCTTCTCGCGGCGCTGCTGGCCGGCTGCACCGGCGGCTCGGGCAGCGATGACACCGCCGAGGACGCCAAGCCCGGCGACAGCGGCACCACGACCGCCGCGGCCCAGCCCGGCCGGTACCTCACCCTCCCCGAGCCCTGCGTCGCGGTCGGGCACAGCACCCTCGACTCGCTGCTGCCCGGCATCAGACAGATCACGGACGAGGACCAGCGCGAGCAGGCCTACGACGGCGAGTCGACCCTCACCTACAACACGGACCGCAAGGTCGGCTGCCGCTGGAAGGTGGAGTCCACGGACGCCACCGACCATCTCCTGGTCGACTTCGAGCGGGTGGTGTCGTACGACAACTCCGTGAGCGACGACAGCCAGGCGACGGACCTCTTCGCGACCAAGGTGGTGGCCGCCGACCTCCCGGAGCCCGTCGTCTCCACCACCCCCACCGGGTCCGCGTCCGCATCCGGCTCCCCCTCCCCCTCCTCGGCCACCCCGACCGACGCGGCCTCCGCCTCCGCGTCCACTTCCCCGGACAGCGACAGCGACGCCGAGTCCGCCGCCGCCCTCCAGCCCCGACTCCTCGACGGCCTCGGCGACGAGGCGTTCCTCGACGACGAGCTGACCCCCGCCGGTTCAACGGCCCAGCAGCGCACGGTGACTGTGGCGTTCCGCACGTCCAACGTGATCGTGACCATCGAGTACGTCGAGCAGCCGACGGCCCTCGGCACCGTGCCGGACAGCAAGGAAATGCAGGACAGGGCGCAGAAACTGGCCTCGCAGCTCGCCGGCGCGTTCGACTAGGACGCGGTCCGTGGCCCCTCGTACCGGCCGTCCGCAATGGGCGTGAAGCAGAACCCCACGCCCCCCTCACCGCGTACCGTGGCCCCTCGGACCCGATCCGACCGCAGGAACCGAGAGCCGCAGGAACCACAGCGCGATGAGTGAAGGAACCATGCACCGACCCGCACAGCGAGACCAGCGCAGCCG
This sequence comes from Streptomyces sp. NBC_01451, assembly GCF_036227485.1. Classification (NCBI taxonomy): domain Bacteria; kingdom Bacillati; phylum Actinomycetota; class Actinomycetes; order Kitasatosporales; family Streptomycetaceae; genus Streptomyces; species Streptomyces sp. NBC_01451. The sequence goes on along the minus strand of NZ_CP109479.1, from coordinate 5,681,612 downwards.
GAACAGCAGCCGAGCCACCGGAGTGACGACGAGGCGGCTGCACCGCACCCTCGGCACCCTGGCCGCCGGCGTCGCCGTCCCCGTCCTCCTCGCGGCCGTCGGCTGCTCCTCCGACTCGGGATCCGACTCCGGGTCGGCATCCGGTTCCGCCGACAACGCGTCGAAGACGGCGGGGGCCGACGCGGGCGAGACCGTGAGCGCGTCGCCGACCGTGCAGGCGGCGGCGTACCAGAAGCTTCCGGAGCCCTGCGCGGTGCTGTCGACGAAGACGCTGAAGGACCTGGTCCCGAAGGGTGTGAAGTCGGGCAAGGAGGGGTCGTCCAACGACACCTCCACGCGCGGCAGTTGCTCCTGGACGAGCCTCGTCAACAACGGTGTGAAGGGCTCCCAGTTCCGCTGGCTGAACGTGTCGCTGCTGCGCTTCGAGTCGACCGCGTCGCGCGGCTCCGGCGAGGAGTTGGCGCAGGCGTACTACAAGAGCCAGGTGCAGGACGCCGAGTCGACGGCGGGTGCGAAGAACACCAAGTCGGAGGCGGTGGCCGGGGCGGGCGACAACGCGACGTCGGTGCACTACGACCTGAAGAAGAAGGAAGGGTCCTTCCGGCAGCAGACGGTGGTGGTCCGGGTCGAGAACGTCGTCGTGACCCTCGACTACAACGGTGCCGGGCTCGCGGGCGAGAAGACGCCGAGTGCGGACAGTCTGACGAAGGCCGCGGTGAAGGCCGTCAAGGAGGCCGTCGCGAAGGTGTCGGCGGAGAACGGCGAGGGCGACACGGGTGGCGCGGGTGACGCGGGCACTCCGGCCCCGACCAACTCCCCTACCGCGTCGGCGAGTTCGTCGGCGAAGCCGAGCGCGTCCCCGTCGAAGTCGGCGTCCACGGCGCCCGCCTCGTCCGCGTCCCCCTCAGCGTCGAAGAAGAGCTGACCTTGTCTCGGCAACACGTACGCCGCACACATGTGCCACCCTGTTGCGCGCAACAACACGCACAGGGAGGGGAGTACGGGTGGCCGCGCCACTGCAACTGACACGAATGCACCGGGTTCTCATCGGCGTGGTCGTCGCCGGTGCGGTCGTCATCGCCGGGATCGGCTTCGCGGGTTCGTACGCCGCCGTCCGCGAACTGGCCCTCAAGAAGGGCTTCGGGAACTTCAGCTACGTCTTCCCGATCGGCATCGACGCGGGCATCTGCGTCCTGCTCGCCCTGGACCTCCTCCTCACCTGGATCCGGATCCCGTTCCCGCTGCTGCGCCAGACGGCGTGGCTGCTGACCATGGCGACGATCGCGTTCAACGGCGCCGCGGCCTGGCCGGACCCGCTGGGCGTGGGCATGCACGCCGTGATCCCGGTGCTGTTCGTGGTCTCGGTGGAGGCGGCCCGGCACGCCATCGGCCGGATGGCGGACATCACCGCCGACAAGCACATGGAAGGCGTCCGCCTCACCCGCTGGCTCCTCTCCCCCCTCCCCACGTTCCTTCTCTGGCGCCGGATGAAGCTGTGGGAGCTGCGCTCCTACGACCAGGTCATCAAGCTGGAGCAGGAACGTCTCGTCTACCAGGCCCGCCTGCACGCCCGCTTCGGCCGGGCCTGGCGCCGCAAGGCCCCGGTGGAGTCCCTGATGCCCCTGCGCCTGGCCCGCTACGGCGTCCCCCTCGCGGAGACCGCCCCCTCGGGCCTCGCCGCGGCGGGCATCGAACCGGCACTGCTGCCGCCGGCCCCGCAGCCCGCCCTGGAGTCGGGCGACGCGGGCGCGAGCAGCCGTACCCCGGTGGCGGTGTCCGCCGTACAGGACGGCGCGAACACGGCATCCGCCCAGGAGCAGCGCCCCGCTTCCGAGGGCGGCGAACCCGCCGGGCGGCCGGCCGACGCCGAGCCCCAGAATCCGTGGCTCCAGGCGCGGGACCCCCGGGCCATCGCGTACCAGGGCGGCTACGACCCGACCTACGACCCCGAGACCGCGTACGACGAGTGGTACGAGGAGCAGCAGCAGGCCGAGCAGTACGACCCCCGGCAGCAGTTCGAGAACCGGCAACAGTACGAGGCCCGTCGGCAGTACGAGGCCCAGCAGCAGTACGAGGAGCAACAGCGCTTCGAGCAGCAGCGGTTCGAGCAGCGGATGTTCCCGCAGCAGCAGTACGACGAGCAGCCGGCCCTCGCTCCCGAGCCGACACCTGAGCCCGCGCCGGAGCCCTCCCCGGAGGACACCGGTACCTTCCCGATCCCGGCCGGTCCCGGCCGCACCCGTGAGATGGGGGCGGGCGGCGGCACTGAACCGACCGAGGACGACTACTACCTGGTCTTCAAGAAGTCGATAGACGGCAGCTACCCCACCTCGGGCCAGTTCCGGGGTGACGTGGAGGCGACGTACGGCACGAAGCTCCCGCAGCGCGAGGCCGAGCGGATGGTCAACCGCTTCACCAACCGCCACACGGCGGAGCTCCAGGAAGACCACATCGCGTAGTCCCTCGGCCTTCCCGGCTGACTGATACGAAGGACGGGGCGCCCGGTGAACTCCGGGCGCCCCGTCCTTCGTATCAGCCGTATCAGCCGTATCAGCGGGTATGTGTTACTCCCCCAGCAGGGCCCGCACCCGCTCCTGTCCCACCGCGAGCAGCAGTGTGGGCAGTCGCGGACCGGTGTCCCGCCCGACGAGCAGCTGGTAGAGCAGCGCGAAGAACGTGCGCTGGGCGACCTTGATCTCGGCCGGGAGTTCCTTGGGCGTGGCGTCGGCGGAGAAGCCGGCCTGGACCTTGGGAACGCCGTAGACGAGATGGCTGAGCCCGTCCAGGGACCAGTTGTCGGCAAGCCCGTCCACCAGGAGCCGCAGCGACTGGCGCCCCTGCTCGTCGAGGGACTTGATCAGCTCGCTGTCGGGCTCGTCACGCACGATGGTCCGCTGATCGGCCGGCACCTGCGTGTTGATCCAGGCCTCGGCCTTGTCGAGCCGGGGCCGCACCTCGTCGAGGGAGAGCAGCGGGTCGGCGGGGTCGAGCTCGCTCAGGATCCGCAGCGTCTGGTCCTCGGCACCGGCGGTGATGTCGGCGACGGAGGCCAGTGTCCGGTACGGCAACGCCCTTGCCGTACGCGGCAGTTCGCCCCCGGCGGTGCGCACCGCGCGGGAGTGCGCGGCGACGTCGGCCGGCAGCGCGGAGCCGTCGGCGACCTTGGCGTCGAGCTTGTCCCACTCGTCGTAGAGCCGCTGGATCTCCTGGTCGAAGGCGATCTTGAAGGACTGGTTGGGCCGACGGCGGGCGTAGAGCCACCGCAGGATCTGCGGCTCCATGATCTTCAGCGCGTCACCGGGTGTGGGAACGCCGCCCTTGCTGCTGGACATCTTCGCCATGCCGCTGATGCCCACGAAGGCGTACATGGGTCCGATCGGCTGCTTGCCGCCGAAGATGCTGCCGACGATCTGCCCGCCGACCTGGAACGAGGACCCGGGGGACGAGTGGTCGACTCCGGAGGGCTCGAAGACGACGCCCTCGTAGGCCCAGCGCATCGGCCAGTCGACCTTCCAGACCAGCTTGCCGCGGTTGAACTCGCTGAGCAGGACGGTCTCGGAGAACCCGCAGGCGGTGCAGGTGTAGGTCAGCTCGGTGGTGTCGTCGTCGTAGGAGGTGACCGTGGTGAGGTCCTTGCCGCACCCACCGCAGAAGGGCTTGTACGGGAAGTACCCGGCGGACCCGGAACTCCCGTCGTCCTCCGCTGCCGCCCCGGACCCCTCGGCGGCCTCGACCTCGGCCTCGTCGACGGGCTTCTGGGACTGCTGAGGCTTCTTCCCGGGGTTGCCGGGGGCCTTCTTGGTCCGGTACTGGTCGAGGATCGCGTCGATGTCGGCCCGGTGCTTCATGGCGTGCAGGATCTGCTCGCGGTAGACACCGGAGGTGTACTGCTCGGTCTGGCTGATCCCGTCGAACTCGACCCCGAGCTCGGCGAGCGCGTCGACCATCGCGGCCCTGAAGTGCTCGGCCCAGCTGGGGTGGGGGGACCCCTTGGGCGCCGGTACGGCGGTCAGCGGCCGTCCGATGTGCTCGGCCCAGGAGGCGTCCACACCGTCGACCCCGTTGGGGACCTTGCGGTAGCGGTCGTAGTCGTCCCAGGAGATGAGATGCCGGACCTGGTACCCCCGCCGCCGGATCTCGTCGGCGACGAGATGCGGGGTCATGACCTCCCGGAGATTCCCCAGGTGAATGGGCCCGGAGGGAGACAGCCCGGACGCGACAACAACGGGTTTGCCGGGGGCTCGACGCTCCGACTCCTCGATGACCTCATCCGCGAAACGGGAGACCCAGTCGGTGGTCTCGGTGCTCTGAGCCACGGGGCACGTCCTTCTTTCCAGTTTGTTCTCGTACGTCGCTCTGGACGCCGTGGAGATACGTCGGATCCATTGTCACCTGTGTCGGTCCCAGTCGGAAAACGTTTAGGCCCGCCGTACAACCCCGAGGGCCCGGGGGCAGTCCTCTTGTCGTGATCACAGAAAAAATCCGGGCTGGGCTGCGCGTGGGAGCGGCCGGACTCGCGGTGACGCTGGCGTCGACCTGCGTCCTCCTCGCGGCGCCTGCCGCGGAGGCTGCCGTGACCTGCGGCGACACCACATTCAAGCGGACGTTCTACACGAACACCTCGTTCTCCGGCACGCCGAAGAAGACGGACTGCGACACCACGATCGACCAGTCCTGGACAGGCGCTCCGCTCTCCGGGATGGCCACGAACAACTTCGGGGTGCGCTGGTCGCTCACCCGGGACTTCGGTTCGGGCGGCTGTTTCGAGTACCGCCTGTCCGGCACGGACGGCCTGCGGTTGTACGTGGACGGCGTGCGGAAGGTGAACAAGTGGACGAACACCGGTGACAGCTCCGGCAACAGTGTCCCGGGCACGTTCTGCATCGGCTCGGGCAGCCACACCGTGCGCGTCGACCATGCGAACTGGACGGGCCTGTCCCGGGTGAAGTTCACCTGGACCGCCTCGTCCGACAGCAAGCCGCCGCTGGCCCCGACCGGCATCACCACCACCTACGACGCGGCGACCGGCAAGGCGAAGGCCGGCTGGCGGAAGAACCGGGAACTGGACATCGCCCGCTACGAGGTCATGGTGAAGACCCCGACCGGCACCGTCTCCCGCTGGACGACGACCGGCACGACCGCCTCGTACACGCCCGCGAAGGACGGCCAGAAGTACCGATTCTGCATCCAGGCCGTCGACAAGTGGACGAACTACGGCGCCACCGCCTGCGGCCCCTACGTCACCACTCCGGACAAGACGGCACCGCCGGTCCCGGACGTGCGCGCCTCCGACATCTCGGTGTCGGTGTCCAGCCACGAGGGGCCCGACGGCAGCTCGCCGATCCCGCAGGTCAACGTCTGGCTGGGCCAGGTGCGCCCGGTCGACGGCCCCCTGTTCACCCTGTGGCGCGCCACAGCCGCGGCGGGCCCGTTCACCAAGGTCGCCGTCATGGACCTGCGACAGACGCCGGGTGAGCAGTACCTGTACGACGAGACGGCCGCCGAGAAGCAGACGTACTACTACACGGCATCGGCCACCGACACCGCCGGGAACACCTCGGCACGCACCGCTCCGGTCGCGGTGACCACCCCGGATGTGACGCCGCCGGGCGCGGTGGCCGGCCTCGCGGCCGCGGCGGACACTCAGAAGGTGGCGCTGAGCTGGACCGCGCCGACGGACGACGCCGTGCGCTGGCAGGTCTACGGCGCGGACGGCAGCGCGCAGCCGGCTCTCCTCGGCACCGCCACGAGCGCCTCGTACGACGACATGACGGCGAAGCCGGGCGTCACCCGCACCTACACGGTGTACGCGGTCGACGCGGCCGGTAACCGCTCCGGCGCCGTGAAGATCACTTCCCGGCGGCAGGTGGCGCCCGCCCTGCCCGTGTACCTGCGTCCGGACGCGAACGGCCGACCCGAGCTGCGTATCCGGGTCGCCGCCGACAACGACCACAGTGGGGGCTTCCGGGTCTACTCCGGCAGCAGCGCCTCCACGGTCCGTACGACCTTGCGCGCCTGCGCGCCCGAGGAGGTCTACCGCGATGCCGCGTGGGTCGAGTACCGCTGCCTGCTCACCGACTTCGGCGGCTCGTCGGACGGCTATGTCACCGCGTTCGCGGTGGCCGCGAACGGCGTGACCTCCAGCACCTACAAGGCCGTGCGCTACGAGGACACCGTCGCGCCGCCGCTGCCGACCGGGTTCGCCGCCACCTCCGAGCCGTGGGGCACGGCCCTGCGGTGGGACACCTCCACCGCCGCCGACATGCGTGCCTACTGGTTGCGCGCGGGCACCCCGAAGACGGTCGACGGGGTGCGCACCTGCGGGTCCGGCAGTTCGCACACGCTGGCGGCGGGCGCCACGTCCTTCCAGGACACCGAGGGTCTGCCGGACGGCGAGGAGCGCTGCTTCGAGTTGCGGGCGGTGGACGGCTCGAACAACTACACCGACGGCGTCACCGTCTACACGACCGAGCAGGACACCCGGCCGTCCGAGGCGACCGCGCCGGGCTCCCCGGTGACCCGCCTGGACGCCGTGGAGAACGCCGGTGCCGCCGTATTGAACTGGGACACGGTCGACAGCGCCACCGGCTACCGCGTCTACCGCTGGGACCGCTCCACGGGCTCGTACGAGCGGATCGCGGAGGGAGCACTGGAGAACCCGTACACGGACTCCTACCGTCACTACCGCGACGAGGACGCCCCGGCGGGCACCGCCGCCTACTACCGCGTGACGGCCGTGTACGCGGACGGCACCGAGTCCGCTCCCGCGCTCGCGGCCGTGGCCCTGGCGCCCACGGGCTGACGCACCGACGTGCCGGCCCATAGGGGCGGGCGGGAATCCGTGCGACCGCCCGCCCGCCCCCGTGGGAGACTGGTGTCGTTTTCTGTACCCCTACGAGTGGAACGGCACCCATTCCATGGCCTCGGTCACGTCCCTCACCGCCAACGTCAACGCACACCTCGCGTCCGCCCTCTCGGCCACCCTGCCGGAGGCGACCGACGCGGACCCGTTGCTGCGACGTAGCGACCGGGCCGACTACCAGGCCAACGGCATCCTGGCGCTCGCCAAGAAGGCCAAGGCCAACCCCCGCGACCTGGCGACCCAGGTCGTGGCGAACGTCGTGTCCGGCGACCTGATCAAGGACATCGAGGTCTCCGGCCCCGGCTTCCTGAACATCACGCTCACCGACAAGGCGATCGTCGAGAACCTCGCGGCCAGGGCCGCCGACCCCGACGCCCGGCTCGGCGTACCCCTCGCCGCGCACCCGGGCACGACGGTCATCGACTACGCCCAGCCGAACGTGGCGAAGGAGATGCACGTAGGCCACCTCCGCTCCGCGGTGATCGGCGACGCGGTGGTCCAACTCCTGGAGTTCACGGGCGAGAACGTGATCCGCAGGCACCACATCGGCGACTGGGGAACCCAGTTCGGCATGCTCATCCAGTATCTGGACGAGCACCCCAACGAGCTGGACCACAAGACGAACACGGCGGACTCCGAAGCGAGCGGCGAGGAGGCGATGTCGAACCTCGACCGCCTCTACAAGACGGCCCGCAAACTCTTCGACTCCGACGAGGAGTTCAAGACGCGGGCGCGCCTGCGGGTGGTCGACCTCCAGGCCGGCGACCCGGCGACCCTCGCCACCTGGCAGAAGTTCGTCGACGAGTCGAAGATCTACTTCTTCTCGGTCTTCGAGAAGCTGGACATGGAGATCCGGGACGCGGACATCGTCGGCGAGTCGGGCTACAACGACATGCTGGACGAGACGTGCCGCCTCCTGGAGGAGTCCGGCGTGGCGGTCCGTTCGGAGGGCGCCCTGTGCGTCTTCTTCGACGACATCAAGGGCCCGGAGGGCAACCCGGTCCCGCTGATCGTCCGCAAGTCCGACGGGGGCTACGGCTACGCGGCGACGGACCTCTCGGCGATCAGGGACCGTGTCTTCAACCTGAAGGCGAACAACCTCATCTACGTGGTCGACGCCCGGCAGTCCCTGCACTTCAAGATGGTCTTCGAGACGGCGCGCAGGGCGGGCTGGCTGAACGACGAGAACGTCAAGGCGTACCAGCTGGCGTTCGGCACGGTCCTCGGCAAGGACGGCAAGCCGTTCAAGACGCGTGACGGCGAGACCGTACGCCTGGTGGACCTGCTGGACGAGGCGGTCGACCGCGCGACGACGGTCGTACGGGAGAAGGACACCCTGGGGCAGCTCTCCGACGCCGAAGTCGCCGAGCGGGGCGCCCAGGTGGGCATCGGCGCGGTGAAGTACGCGGACCTGTCGACGTCGGCGAACCGGGACTACAAGTTCGACCTGGACCAGATGGTCTCGCTGAACGGCGACACGAGCGTGTACCTCCAGTACGCGTACGCCCGTATCCAGTCGATCCTGCGCAAGGCCGGCGAGGTCCGCCCGCAGCCGCACCCGGAGCTCGAACTGGCCGAGGCGGAGCGGGTGTTGGCCCTGCACGTGGACGCGTTCGCGGAGACGGTCACGGACTCGGCGTCGGAGTACGCCCCGCACAAGCTGGCGGCGTACCTGTACCAACTGGCGTCGCTGTACACGACGTTCTACGACAAGTGCCCGGTGATCAAGCCGGCCCCGCCGCAGGACGTCGCCGAGAACCGTCTGTTCCTGTGCGAGGTCACGGCGAAGACCCTGCACCAGGGCATGGCCCTCCTGGGCATCAGGACGCCCGAGCGCCTCTGACAGACGGCGGCAGCACCAGCCGTACGGAAGCCGGGTACCCCAGACGACGGGGTACCCGGCTTCCGCCGTTCACCGTGCCCGTGCCCGTGCCCGCGATCGTGACCGTGACCGCGGCGGCGACGGACGCCGGCGAAGGCGAAGGCGAAGGCGACGTCGGGGCAACCGTCGTAACAGACTCACGGGAGTGATTCACGGACGTAGGCCAGTTGGCCGACAACCGATCAGCGGGGCGGTCGTTGTCATCTCGGGTGTGCGCCGGGCGTGCGCTGTGGAGCGCGGCAAGTGAGTGCGCGCCAGCCGAGAGAGTTGGTTGTCGATGAGAGACATTGGTGCGACAAGTGGGGTGCCGTGGCGCGTGTCCGCGTTCCGCGTCGCGCCCGGGGATCCGGAGGCGGCCGGGGTGGTCGGCCGGATCCGGGAGCTGCGGGCGAGGATTCTGTTCGACCGTGGCCGGAGGCCTGATTTCCGCACGACGGACGGCGGATACGCCGATGAGCAGGAACTGGACTTCGGCGCCTGGCATTTCGTCGGGAGCCGGGAGGCGGACGGCCACCCGCTGGGATACGTGCGGCTCTCGACGCCGGAGACGGGCGAGTTGTTCCAGTCCCGGTCGTATCTGGGGGCGGAACGCTACGAGGAGGTGCTGCGGGAGCACGGTCTCGGCGTTGCGGAAACGTTCGAGCACAGCCGGCTGGTGGTCGAGCACCAGGCGCGCAAGCTGGGCCTGGGAGTGCATCTGAACGCCTTCGCCATCGCCGCCGCACGGTCACTCGGCGCCAAGGCCATGATCGGGACATCGGGCACGGCGGACGGGCAGGACCGCTTCCACGAGCGGTTCGGGTTCCGCCCGGTGCCGGGAACGCGCCGGTACGTCGAGCAGTACACCGAGGACGTGATGATCATGCTGTACCGGGCCGCGGCCCCGGGCGGCGAGTACAGCGGCCTCGTCGAGGAGTTGGAGGACGTCTTCCCGTCCGTCACGGTCTCCGCACGGCAGGCCGGACTCGGCGCGGCCGGTGCGGCGGGTCGGCCCCGGCAGCAGGAGTCACGCCACTGCGCCGCCCCGGTCACGGAAACCGGCGCACACCACGTGGGCGACGCGACGGACGACCGCGACCGCTGGCAGCCGGTGCTGTACGACCTGGGGCACGACGAGGACCGGCGGGGCTTCGAGACGCTGCTCGGCTCCGGCGGGGTCCGCGAGGTCATGGACACCATCGAGGACCAGCTGAGGGAACTGGTCACCAGCCGTGAGCCCGTCCTGCGCGCCTCGCCGGAAGCCGTCGAGCGGGCGGTGGCGGAACAGCTGGGCGGGATCGCGCCGCGCGAGTACGGGACCTGGGTCTGGTACCCGTGGTCGGGGCGCCTGGTCCACCTGCTGCCCCGCGAGGAGTTCCGGCTGGTGCGCACCGACCGCAACCGGGGCCGGATCGAACGCCCCGAACAGCGTCGGCTGCTGGGGCGGCGCGTGGGAATCATCGGCCTGTCGGTCGGCGGCAGCGCGGCCCTGACCTTCGCCATGGAGGGCATCGGAGGCGCGTTCAAGCTCGCCGACTTCGACACCCTCAGCGTCTCCAACCTGAACCGGCTGCGCGCGGGCGTGCACCACCTGGGCCTGAACAAGTGCGTGATCGCGGCCCGTCAGATGCTGGAGATCGATCCCTGGCTGGACATCGAGATCCACCCCGGCGGTCTGACCGACGACACGATGGACGAGTTCTTCACCGGCGGCGCGGGCCCCATCGACCTCCTCGTCGAGGAGTGCGACACCCCGTACGTGAAGGTCGCCGCCCGCGAACGCGCCCGTGCCCTGCGCATCCCGGTCGTGATGGACGCGAACGACCGGGGGCTGCTGGACGTCGAACGCTTCGACCTCGAACCCGACCGGCCCCTGCTGCACGGACTGCTCGGCGACACCGTCTCCGGCGACCTGACCGGCCTCACCTTCGAGGAGACGGTCGACGTCATCCTCACCATGGTCGACCGGGAGCGCATCAGCCCGGAACTGGCCGCCGCCGTCCCGCAGATCGGCAGCACCCTCAGCAGCTGGCCCCAGCTCGCCTCGGGCGTCGCGCTCGGCGGTGCGCTGACCGCGGAAGCCGCCCGCCGCATCCTGCTGGGCCTGCCCCGCCCTTCGGGCCGGTTCTACACCGACCTGGAAATCCTCACCTCTGCCGACCGGAGCACCCTGGCATGACCCTGGCCTGCGAGCTGACCACAGACACCCACACCGGCGCCGGACTGCCCGTCCCCTTCGCGGTCGCCGGCACCGGCCTGCACCTGCCCCCGACGATCGTGACCAACAAGGACCTCACCCGGAACCTCCGGACGAGCGACGAATGGATCACGGCCCGCACCGGGATCCGCGAACGCCGGCGGCTGGCACCCGAACTGGCCACCTCCGACATGTGCCTGGAAGCGGCCCGCCCCGCCCTCGAAGCGGCCCGGCTCACACCATCGGACCTGGACGCGGTCATCGTGGCGAGTTACACCGCCGACCAGCCCCTGCCCTCCACCTCGGCCATCGTCAAAAGCGCCCTCGGCGCCACCAGGGCCCTGGCCCTGGATGTCGCCCAGGCCGCCTGCGCCTCCGGGGTGCACGCCGTGCTACTGGCGGCCCACCTCCTGCAGAACCCCTCCATCAGTACCGTGCTCGTCATCGGCGCCGACTGCGCCTCCCGGGTGATCCGCCCCACCGACCGCACCGGAGGCGTCTTCTTCGGCGACGCCGCAGCCGCCGTGGTGCTTACCCGCGCCGAGACCGCGGGAGCCGGACTGCTCTCGTACGACATCGGCTCGAAGCTGTCCTACGCCGTCCAGATCCCCGGGGGCGGCTCCCGCCTCCCCACCACCGCGGACACGGTCACCGCCGGAGCCCACTACGTCTCCATGGACGGCCCCGCAGTGTGGGAGACCGCGACCACCCGTCTCCCCGAGAGCATCACCAGCGCCACCCGTCACGCGGGCCTGACCCCCACCGAGGTCGACCACTACTTCTTCCACCAGGCCAACATCAACATCCTCCAGGAGACCCTCCGCCGCCTGGACATCCCGGCCGACCGGGCCCCCATCACCCTCGACCGGCTCGGCAACACCGGCGCCGCCGGCCTGTTCACCGCACTCCACGACACCGCCACCGCCGGCCGGCTCCACCCCGGAGACACCTACGTCATGTGCGCCATCGGCGCCGGCTTCCACTGGGGCACCCTGTGCCTGCGCCAGGCCTGATCAAGGGCTGATCACGGGGTGATCCCGCGCCGGGGGTCTCCCGTCGTGAGCCCGGAGAACGCGAAGGCCGCCCGGAAGGAGCCGGGCGGCCGGAGCACAGGGCACGGGGACAATGCCCTCGGTGCCGACGTCAGATGTGCGTGGGGGCGAACTTCGGGTTGTAGCCGTACTTGTTCTCGCCCTGCTCACCGTCGAGGCACATGAAGACAAGCAGCGTGATCGTGCCGACGATCGGGATGAGCCCGAACAGGAGCCACCAGCCCGAGCGGCCCGTGTCGTGCAGTCGCCGCACGGCAACACCCAGGCTGGGCAGCAAGATCGCCAGGCTGAACACGATGCTGAGGATCTGCACGCCGATGACGCCATCGATGATCGACAGCACGATGCTGATGATGACGGCGAACAGCGTGAACATCCAGTATTCCTTGCGGCGCGCACGCCCGCTGAACACGGCGTACTTCTTGAGCACGTCGAGGAAGTAGTTCATTGGATCCCCCCAGGGAACGATGTGGGCCCGCCGAGCGGATCAGGCCAAGGGGAGAAGTTACGGAAACTGACGGGAACTCGTCAATAGGGTTAAACGTTGCAGTTCACGGGCAGAAAGCTGCTCGCTACACAGAGCTGAAGCGGATCCCGATCGTCAATTTCAGGACAGATCGGCACAAGATCATCGACTGTGGGGGCACAACAGTCGGGCATGCACGGCACCGAGCCCTCCGGACAACCCACCCATGGTCGATCCATTGCCAGTTCTACTCCAGTCCGACGCACGTTCGAGGCCGCGCCGACACCGGACCGATCTCGAACCGTTGCCCGCCCTGCCTCTCCCCGCCCACCACCAGGCCGCCCAGGGCCTGTTGTCAGTGGCAGGCCCTACAGTCACCGGCATGGCGACACTTCCCAACCCGCTGCCCCACCTCGCGGCCGACCCGACCGGCAGCGCACTCGGCCTCGCTCTCCCCGCCGGGAGGCTGATCGACGCGACGGACGAGGGCCCGTGGCACGAACCCCTCCTCTGGCACGCCGACGCGCCCTCCGCCCCCGGCGACTGGACCGCGCACCACGACGCGTGCCGGGCCGCCGGGCTCCTCCCGGTGGTCATAGAGGTGGGCGGCGGCCAAGGCGGCCCGGAGGAGTGGGAGTTGACGCCCGCCGACACCTCCTACCCCGGGGACCACGACCCCGAGGAGGTCCTCGCCGGGTTCTGGGAGGAGTACGCGGCACAGGACGAGGCCTGGCCGGGCCTGTCCCCCGCCAGCATCAACGCGAACGCCGACACCGAGCAGGCCGACGCAGACACCCTGGCGGCCCAACTGGCCGACTCGTTCCTCTCCCCCGGCTCCTCCTTCAAGGAACCGCGCCTGGCCCTCGTCCCCGCCCGGCGTTCCGCCGACATCCCCGCCGCCATCGGCTGGTCGGGCCCCGCGAACTACGAGAGCGACACGGCCCGCCTCTGCGCGGTGCTCCGCTCCTGGGAGGACCGCTTCGGCGTACGGGTCCTGGCGCTCACCTTCAACCAGCTGGTGCTGTCCGTGGCGGCCCCGCCGGCCACCCTCGCCGAGGCCGAGGCGACAGCCGCCGAGCACTTCGCGTTCTGCCCGGACAACATCACCCAGGGCGCCCACACCACCCTGCGCGCGTACGCCGAACACGAACTGCTCACCAGACAGACCTGGTCCTTCTGGTGGGACTGACCACGCCCCGCGCACGAAGGGACGCGGGGCCGCGTCGACACACGGCTCCGCCGCGCGGGTGCGACCAGCCACGACACACCCGCGCACGCCACACCGGACGCCGAGCGGAGCGCTACCTCAGCCCCGCCCCCAACCGCCGCAGCCCCTCCCCGATCTCGTCCGGGGTCTGGGTGACGAAGCACAACCGCATCGTCGCCCGGCCCGCATGGCCATCACGGCCCGCACCGTCCAGCTCCCCCGCGCCCGCGTAGAAGGACGCCCCCGGCACGTACGCGACACCCCGCTCCACCACTCCACGCAGCAGCGCACCGGTGTCGTACGCCTCCGGAAGCCGCGCCCAGAGGAACATCCCGCCCTCGGGCCGGGTCCAGGTCGAGCCCTCGGGGAGCGCCTCCCCGATGCCGTCGAGCATGGCGTCGCGCCGCTCCCCGTAGACCCGGGCCACGCGCCGCACATGGGCGTCGAGGTCACGGTCGGCCAGATAGCGGGCGGCGGCGAGCTGGTTGACGGTCGGGGTGTGCAGGTCGGCGGCCTGCTTGGCGACGACGCACGCGCGCAGCAGCTCCGCCGGTGCGCGCAGCCAGCCCAGCCGCAGCCCCGGCGCCATCACCTTGGAGAAGGAGCCGAGCAGGACCGTACGGTCCTCCGCGCCCGGACAGGACGCGAGCCACGGCACGCGCTCGCCCTCGAAGCGCAGCTCGCCGTAAGGATCGTCCTCGACGATCCACAGCCCGAGCCGCGCGGCGACCTCCGCCACGGCTGCCCGGCGCTCGCCCGTCATGGTCTGCCCGGTCGGATTGCGGAAGTTGGGCACGGTGTAGAGCAGCTTGGGCCGGTGCCGGACGACCAGTTCAGCCAGCACCCCGGGATCGATCCCGTCCTCGTCCCCGGGGACGGCGATCACCCGCGCGCCCGCCAGCCCGAACACCTGAAGTGCCGCGAGATAGCAGGGGGCCTCGACGAGGACGACGTCCCCGGGGTCGATCAGCGCCGTGGCGAGCAGCGACAGCGCCTGCTGGGAACCGGTGGTGACGAGGAGACCGGCGGCGTCGGTGGGCAGGCCGCGTGCGGTGTGCCGCAGGGCGAGCGCCTCGCGCAGGGCCGGCTCGCCCTCGGTCGTGGCGTACTGGAGGGCGCGCGCGGGCGTGTCCGCGAACACGTCCCGGAACGCGGCGGCCACGCCCTCCGCGTCGAACAACTCGGGTGCGGGCAGCCCGCCCGCGAAGTTGATCACCTCGGGCCGGGCGATGACGGCCAGGATGTCCCGTACGGCCGACCCGCCGACCGCCCGTGCCCGCGCGGCGAGCGCGGGCACGGAGGCTGAAGCGGAAGCGGAAGCGGCTGCCACGGGGACTGTCGCTGGGGCTGTCATGTGCGGCTCCTTCGGGCGGGCGGTACGGCTCCTGCCCACACCCTAGGGAAATGCGTGCCGCCTACAACCGCCTTTCACGATCCGGACGCCCGGGCCGAATACGGGCCGTACGGCTTCAGGCCTTGCGACCACTCGCCGCGTACACGTTGATGTCCGCGTCCGTGACGTCGTTGATGTCGCGGTAGCGGACCTTCTCGATGTCGTCCAGCGAGTCGAAGTACGAGGCCTCGACCTGCTCCGGGACCGGCGCTCCTCCGTCGGGACGCCAGTGATGGGCGGGCACGACGCCCGGCTCGTCGAGGGTGAGCCCGTTCTCCTCGAAGAAGCGTTCCACCTCGGCCCTGGACCGCAGCACGAAGGTGAACCCGCGCTCGGTGTAGGTCCGTTGGACCGCGCGGATGTTCTCGGGGTTCAGGTCCTCGGTGAGGTGGCTGAGGACGAGCCGGCTGCCGGACGGCAGCGCGTCGACCAGCTCACGCACGATGTCGTACGCCTCCGGCTCCGCCACGAAGTGCAGGACCGCCGCGAGGACGAGCGCGATCGGCTGGTCGAAGTCGAGGGTCTTGCGGGCGTGTTCGAGGATCTGGGCCGGGTCGGCCAGGTCGGCGTCGATGTAGTCGGTACGGCCCTCGGGCCCGCTGGTGAGCAGGGCACGCGCATGGGCGAGGACGATCGGGTCGTTGTCCACGTACACGACCCGGCTGTCCGGGACGATGCGCTGGGCGATCTGGTGGACGTTGTCCTGCGTGGGCAGGCCGGTACCGATGTCGAGGAACTGCCGGATGCCCTCGTCCGCCGCCATGGTGGTCACGGCGCGGCGCATGAAGTCGCGGTTGTGCCGGACGTCCAGGTAGCCGCGCGGATTGGCGGCGAGCGCCGCGGCGGCGGCGTTGCGGTCGGCCGCGTAGTTGTCCTTGCCTCCGAGGAAGACGTCGTAGACCCGGGCCGGGTGGGCCTTGGTGGTGTCGATCCTCCTTCTCAGCTCGGCGGGGTCCTGACTGAGAGCATCGCCGCTCATGTGGCCTCTCCCTGGGGAGCCTGGGTCCAAACCTCTTCAACGGACAACAACCTAGCTGGCGACCGCAGTTGATATCCGAAAATCGAAAATCGACCGTGGGACCGTCCCGGAACCGGCTCCCACCGTCCCGGAGCATCCCGGAACGGAACACCATCCCCGCAGGTCAGCGCGCTGGTACACGGACAGGCGTCCCAGATTCGCCGCGAAACATGGTGCTGGGACGGATCACGGCACAAGCTGTTGCCAGCCGAACGGCACCGTCACCCTCCCCTCCCCTCCCCTCCGAAAGGGCACCCCCATGTCCGTACGCACCTCCCGTACGCGCCTGTTCGCCGCCACGGCGGTCGCGCTCGTCGCGCTCACCACACTCACGGCGTGCGAGGACGGCCAGGGCGTACGGGACGAGGGCCCGTCATCGGCATCGGCATCGGCGAAATCGGAATCCGACGCAGGCGCAGGCGCAGGTGCCGCACACGACCCCCGGCAGGCTCACAGCATGCGGGCGGCCTCGGTGGCCCAGTAGGTGAGGATGTTCTGCGCGCCGGCCCGCTTGATCCCGGTCAGGGTCTCCAGGATGGCCCGCTCCCGGTCGACCCAGCCCTTCTCCGCCGCGGCCTCGACCATCGAGTACTCGCCGGAGATCTGATAGGCGGCGACGGGCACGTCCACGGCGTCGGCGACCCGGGCGAGGATGTCGAGATAGGGCCCGGCCGGCTTCACCATGACGATGTCGGCGCCCTCCTCAAGATCGAGCGCCAGCTCCCTCAGCGACTCCCGGACATTGGCGGGGTCCTGCTGGTACGTCTTGCGGTCCCCCTTCAGCGAGGAACCGACGGCTTCCCGGAAGGGCCCGTAGAAGGCGGACGAGTACTTGGCGGTGTAGGCGAGGATGGCGACGTCCTCACGCCCGATCTGGTCGAGGGCGTCGCGGACGACCCCGATCTGCCCGTCCATCATCCCGCTGGGCCCCACGACATGCGCACCGGCATCAGCCTGTACCTGGGCCATCTCGGCGTACCGCTCCAGGGTGGCGTCGTTGTCGACGCGCCCTTCCGCGTCCAGCACCCCGCAGTGCCCGTGATCCGTGGTCTCGTCGAGACAGAGATCGGACATGACGAGCAGCTCGTCCCCCACCTCGGCCCGCACATCACGGATGGCGACCTGGAGAATCCCGTCCGGATCGGTACCGGGGGTCCCGAGGGCGTCCTTCTTGCCCTCCTCGGGCACCCCGAAGAGCATGATCCCGGAGACCCCGGCCGCCACCGCGTCCACGGCGGCCTTCTTGAGACTGTCCCGGGTGTGCTGCACGACGCCCGGCATCGCGGCGATCGGCACGGGCTCACTCACCCCTTCCCGCACGAAGGCGGGGAGGATGAAGTCGGCGGGGTGCAGCCGGGTCTCGGCGACCATGCGCCGCATGACGGGCGAGGTACGCAGCCGCCGAGGACGCGCACCGGGAAAGGATCCGTACTTCGACATACCGACACGCTACGCCCGCCCCACCCCCACCTTTGCCGACGCGACGTCGGCAGGCACTCTTCAGCACCGGCCCGCATTTCCAGCCCGTCCGGCGTTTGAGGACGAGGCCCGTTCAGGGCCGGAGGGGGGTCTGGGGGCGCAGCCCCCGGGGACAGGATGGGACGGGTGGGGGCGGCGGGGGCGAGAACAACCCACCGCAACCCCCACCCCACCCTCACCTACGTGGTCCGCCTCCGCCGAGCCCCCGGCCGCCGCTCACTCGGCCGGGTAACGGGATCACCGGACTCCACAGCGGAAGCGCGCCGCCGCAACCCGAAGTCGGCCAACGCCTCGGCCAACTTGTGCACGGACGGCTCCGGAGCCATCACATCGACCCGCAGCCCATGCTCCTCGGCGGTCTTCGCCGTGGCCGGCCCGATACACGCGATAACCGTCACGTTGTGAGGCTTGCCCGCGATCCCGACCAGGTTCCGCACAGTGGACGACGACGTGAAGAGAACGGCGTCGAAGCCACCCCCCTTGATCGCCTCCCGAGTCTCCTGCGGCGGCGGCGACGCCCGCACGGTCCGGTAGGCCGTGACGTCGTCGACCTCCCAGCCCAGCTCGATGAGACCCGCCACCAGCGTCTCCGTGGCGATGTCCGCCCGAGGCAGGAAAACACGGTCGATCGGATCGAAGACCGGGTCGTAGGGCGGCCAGTCGTCCAGCAACCCGGCGGCGGACTGCTCCCCGCTGGGCACCAGATCGGGCTTCACACCGAAGGCGACGAGCGCCTTGGCGGTCTGCTCCCCGACCGCCGCGACCTTGATCCCGGCGAAGGCACGGGCGTCGAGCCCGTACTCCTCGAACTTCTCGCGAACCGCCTTCACGGCATTCACCGAAGTGAAGGCGATCCACTCGTAACGGCCCGTGACCAGGCCCTTGACCGCCCGCTCCATCTGCTGCGGAGTCCGCGGCGGCTCGACGGCGATCGTCGGCACCTCGTGCGGCACGGCCCCGTAGGACCGCAGCTGGTCGGAGAGCGACGCCGACTGCTCCTTGGTACGCGGCACCAGGACCCGCCACCCGAAGAGCGGCTTGTTCTCGAACCACGACAGCTGCTCGCGCTGAGCGGCGGCGAACCGCTCGCCGACGACGGCTATCACGGGCCGGCCACCCTCCGGGGACGGCAGTACCTTGCCCTGCTTGAACATCTGGGCGATGGTCCCCAGCGTGGCCGACCAGGTCCGCTGACGGGTCGTGGTCCCGGCGATCGTCACGGTCAGCGGAGTGTCGGGCTTGCGCCCTGCCGCGACCAGCTCGCCCGCCGCCGCGGCCACCGAGTCGAGCGTCGTGGAGACGACGACCGTCCCGTCGGAGGCCCCGACCTCGGTCCAGCAGCGGTCCGACGCCGTACGGGCGTCCACGAACCGGACGTCCGCGCCCTGCGCGTCCCGCAGCGGCACACCGGCGTACGCGGGCACGCCCACGGCCGCCGCGACACCCGGGACCACCTCGAACGGGACACCGGCGCGAACGCACGCCAGCATCTCCTCGGCGGCGTACGCGTCGAGCCCGGGATCCCCGGACACCGCACGGACGACCCGCCTGCCGCCCCGTGCGGCCTCCATGACAAGATGTGCGGCATCCCGCACAGCGGGTACACCAGCGGTCGTTGACGCGCCGTCAACAACCGTTAGTTGAGGCGTGCCTGTGCCTGGATACGTGCTGCCAATAGGCGTGTCCAATTCGGTGTTGAGCTCGGCAACGCCTTGTCTGGCGTGCGGGCGTACGACGTCGAGCACCTCGTGCTCGGCGACCAGTACGTCCGCGACCGCCAGCGCCTCGACGGCGCGCAGAGTCAGTAGTCCCGGATCCCCGGGTCCGGCACCGAGAAAGGTGACGTGCCCATGGTCCGGACCGGCGGGAAGGGTGGTGGGGCTCACAGTGCTCGCTCCCCCATCAGACCGGCCGCGCCCTTGGCAAGCATCTCGGCTGCGAGTTCACGGCCGAGCGCCATTGCTTGGTCGTACGTCTCGGGCACGGGACCGGTGGTGGACAGCTGCACCAGCGTCGAGCCGTCGGTCGTGCCGACGACGCCGCGCAGGCGCATCTCCTTGACAATCTGCCCGTCGGCCAGCAGGTCGGCCAGCGCGCCCACAGGGGCGCTGCAACCGGCCTCCAGGGCGGCGAGCAGTGACCGTTCGGCGGTCACGGCGGCCCGGGTGTCCGGGTCGTCGAGCTCGCCGAGTGCCGCGATCAGGTCAGAGTCGCGGGAGGTGTTCCCCGCTCTGCACTCGATCGCCAGGGCCCCTTGGCCAGGGGCAGGCAGAACCATGTCGACCGACAGGAAGTCGGTCACCTCGTCGGCGCGCCCGATGCGGTTGAGGCCGGCCGCGGCCAGCACCACCGCATCCAGCTCACCACTGCGCACGAACCCGATCCGGGTGTCGACGTTCCCCCGGACCGGTACGACCTCGATGTGCAGGTCATGGGCGCGCGCATACGAGTTCAGCTGGGCCGTGCGCCGCGTCGAGCCCGTCCCGACCCGCGCGCCGCTCGGCAGGTCGGTGAACTTCAGCTCGTCGCGCGCCACCAGTACGTCACGCGGATCCTCGCGCTCCGGTACGGCGGCCAGCACCAGGTCGTCGGGCTGGGCGGTCGGCAGGTCCTTCAGCGAGTGCACCGCGAAGTCGACCTCCCCGCGCAGCAACGCGTCCCGCAGGGCGGTCACGAAGACGCCCGTGCCGCCGATCTGGGCGAGGTCCTCGCGGGACACGTCGCCGTACGTCGTGATCTCGACGAGCTCCACGGGCCGGCCGGTCAGCCGGTGCACGGCGTCGGCGACCTTCCCGGACTGGGCCAGGGCGAGTTGACTTCGCCTGGTCCCAAGTCTCAGCGCCCCTTGTACTGGCTCACTCATGCTCGCCCTCGGTTCTCGGCGTGGTCGTCATCGTTGTCCGCCCGGGACACGGAGGCGACCGTCTCCTGGTCGAGGTCGAACAGGGTGCGCAGCGCGTCCGCGTACCCGGCGCCGCCGGGCTCGGCCGCGAGCTGCTTGACCCGTACGGTCGGCGCGTGCAGCAGTTTGTCGACCACGCGCCGCACGGTCTGTGTGATCTCGGCCCGGTGCTTCTCGTCGAGCCCGGGCAGCCGGCCGTCGAGCCGGGCGATCTCACCGGCGACGACATCGGCGGCCATGGCGCGCAGCGCGACGACGGTGGGCGTGATGTGCGCGGCCCGCAGGGCGGCCCCGAAGGCCGCGACCTCGTCGGCGACGATCCGCCGGACCTGGTCCACGTCGGCCGCCATCGGTACGTCCGCCGAGGCCTCGGCCAGCGACTCGATGTCCACCAGGCGCACCCCGGCCAGCCGGTGCGCGGCGGCGTCGACGTCCCGGGGCATCGCGAGGTCGAGAAGCGAGAGCACGGCCGGGGGTCTCGGCACACCGGCGGGCATCTCGGGGCGCCGCTGCTCGGGAATGCGCCCGAGGGCGGCGGCGGTCAGGGCGAGCGCGGCGATCAGCTCACGGTCGTCGTCGGGCGTACGCCGAGCGGCGTCCCGCCGGTCGACGGTGCCGTTGTCCACCCAGGCCGCGTGCTGTTCCAGCGTCGCCGCGTCCATCCCGGCGACGGCGGCCTCACCCATCACCGAGAACCCGGCCGACTCCTGCACGGCCTGCCCCGCCTGCACGGCGGACAGGTCCAGCGGACAGCCGTCGTCGGTACCGATGCTGGTGGGCGGCAGCACCCCTCGCGCGTCCCGTACGTCACCCGTCGCGGCCGTCGCGCCCGTACGGGGGGACGGGCCGGCCTCGTCCGCCGGCACCCGGCCCTCGACGGCCGCCGCGATGATCTCGGCGGTGAGGACCAGCCCGGTCGCGCCGGTACAGGAAACGGCTATATCGGCACGTGTCAGCTCGAACGGCACCGATTCCATCGGAACCGCGCGGGCGGACACGGACGGCACACCGCCCTCGTCACCGTCGGAACCCTCGTACCGGCTGTTCTCGCTGTTCTCGTTGATGATCTGCGCGAGCCGCTCGGCGCGATCCGGTGTGCGGTTGGCGACGACGATCTCGGCGACCCCGAGCCGCGCGAGCGTGGCGGCGGCCAGCGAGGACATCGACCCGGCACCGATGACCAGGGCTTTCCTGCCCGCGGCCCAGGCTTCCACGGAAGCCCCGGTGCCCTTCCCCCCGGCCAGCTGCTGGAGCCCGAAGGTGACCAGGGACTGTCCGGCCCGGTCGATACCGGTCTCGGAGTGGGCGCGCTTGCCGACCCGCAGGGACTGCTGGAACAGGTCGTTCAGCAGGCGCCCGGCGGAGTGCAGATCCTGCGCGAGGGCGAGCGAGTCCTTGATCTGCCCGAGGACCTGCCCCTCCCCGACGACCATGGAGTCGAGCCCGCAGGCGACGGAGAACAGGTGGTGGACGGCCCGGTCCTCGTAGTGCACGTACAGGTACGGGGTGAGTTCGTCGAGCCCCACCCCGCTGTGCTGGGCGAGCAGCGTGGACAGCTCGGCGACACCGGCGTGGAACTTGTCGACGTCCGCGTAGAGCTCGATGCGGTTGCAGGTGGCGAGCAGCGCGGCCTCGGCGGCGGGCTCGGCCGCGACGGTGTCCTGAAGCAACTTGATCTGCGCGTCCTGGGACAGCGCGGCGCGCTCAAGGACGCTGACGGGAGCGGTGCGGTGGCTCAGCCCGACGACGAGGAGACTCATGCCGGCATCACGGCGGGAACATCCCCGTCAGGCCCTTTGCCACGACCAGCGCTGCCGCCCCGCACCTTGGCCGCAACCACCGGAGCGGCTTCGTCCGCCACGGCTTCGGCGGCGGCAGCCGCGGCGTCGGCCTCCTCGCCCGCCTTGCGCTGCTCGTGGAAGGCGAGGATCTGCAGCTCGATGCTGAGATCGACCTTGCGTACGTCGACGCCGTCCGGAACGGTCAGCACGGTGGGGGCGAAGTTGAGAATGGAGGTCACGCCGGCTGCGACGAGCCGGTCGCACACGGGCTGGGCGGCACCGGCGGGGGTGGCGATAACGCCAATGGACACACCGTTGTCCGCGATGATCCTTTCCAGATCATCCGAGTGCTGCACCGGAATACCGGCGACGGGCTTTCCCGCCATCGCGGGATCGGCGTCGATGAGGGCGGCCACCCGGAATCCGCGGGAGGCGAAGCCGCCGTAGTTCGCGAGTGCGGCGCCGAGATTACCGATGCCGACGATCACTACCGGCCAGTCCTGGGTCAGCCCGAGCTCACGCGAGATCTGATAGACGAGATACTCGACGTCGTACCCGACACCACGTGTCCCATAGGAGCCCAGGTAGGAGAAGTCCTTGCGCAGCTTCGCGGAGTTGACGCCCGCGGCGGCTGCCAGTTCCTCGGAGGAGACCGTGGGCACCGAGCGCTCCGACAGTCCGGTCAGCGCACGGAGGTACAGCGGAAGCCTGGCGACGGTGGCCTCGGGAATCCCTCGGCTGCGGGTCGCCGTTCGGTGAGTTCGGCCAGTTGCCACGGTGCTCCTGCGGGTAGCGCGGGGCTGCAGGCGGTCACACGTTCCTGGACCGCCCCGTCGAATGCAGGTTATGTCTTTGTGAACGCGTGCACAAAGATGGTGTCCGATTTGCCCGCCCAACGTGACCGGGGTCACGCACACCCGTCCCACACGTATGGAACCGGCGCACAAGCACCGTTGTCCCTCGCCGTCACAGGCACCGTTCGGGGGCAAAACCTCACACACTCCTCATGAATCCCGCCCCCGAGATCTGAACCGCACTCGATCCTAAGCGACTTTCCGGACCACTTGGACTGCTCGGTCGGCACTTGGTCAGAACTCGACCACTCGGTAATCCATCGGGAATCTATGTGAGGGCTTTGCGAAGACGTTCTTCGTTGACGCGCCAGAACGTGTGCTGGGCCCCGTCGATGAGCACCACGGGGATCTGTTCCCAGTACTCGCGGTTGAGTTCTTCGTCCTGAGTGATGTCCTTCTGTTCCCACGGAACCCCAAGATCGGCACACACCTTCTCGACAACTCCCTGTGCGTCATCACACAAATGACAACCGGGCTTCCGGATGAGAGTGACGAGCCGGGACTGTGGCGCACGACGGTCGGCGCGCCGGAAGAGGGGAGTCATGCGCCCATTGTCCCGCGTCGGCCGGGGGGCCGCCGGACGTCCCGGCACAGCACCCGCACCAGTTCTTTAACTGTGCGGTCGCGGAGAGTTCACAACCTTCAAACCTCTCGACTCCGGAAGCACCGAACAAACTGGCTATGCTCACGCCATGGCCGCTCTCGGATGGCTCACTCCCCGTAGGCGCTCCGCCACGGCGCGGAGCGTGTTGGCAGGCGAGGCCTCTGCGGAGGCAGCGCGCAAATCCTCCCAGGAGCTGGAGGAACTGACGTCTGCGCCCGATCTGTCGGGCGACACGGAGGAACCGGAGTTCCCCGTCCTCGGTGACGTCAGGGCCGCCGCCTTCTTCGACCTCGACAACACCGTGATGCAGGGCGCCGCCATCTTCCACTTCGGCCGGGGCCTGTACAAACGGAAGTTCTTCGAGTCCCGCGACCTCTACCGGTTCGCCTGGCAGCAGGCGTGGTTCAGGCTGGCCGGCATCGAGGACCCCGAGCACATGCAGGACGCCCGGGACTCCGCCCTGTCCATCGTCAAGGGCCACCGCGTCGCCGAACTGATGTCGATCGGCGAGGAGATCTACGACGAGTACATGGCCGAGCGCATCTGGCCGGGCACGCGCGCGCTGGCCCAGGCGCACCTGGACGCGGGCCAGAAGGTGTGGCTGGTGACGGCGGCCCCGGTGGAGATCGCCACGGTCATCGCCCGCCGCCTCGGCCTGACGGGCGCGCTGGGCACGGTCGCCGAGTCGGTGGACGGCGTGTACACGGGCAAGCTGGTCGGCGAACCCCTGCACGGCCCGGCCAAGGCGGAGGCGGTACGCGCCCTGGCGACAGCGGAGGACCTGGACCTGACCCGTTGCGCGGCGTACAGCGACTCGCACAACGACATCCCGATGCTCTCCCTGGTGGGCCACCCCTACGCGATCAACCCGGACGCGAAGCTCCGCAAACACGCCCGCCGACTGGACTGGCGGCTGCGGGACTACCGCACCGCCCGCAAGGCGGCGAAGGTCGGCATCCCGGCGGCAGCCGGCGTAGGAGCGGTGGCCGGCGGCACAGCGGCAGCCATCGCCCTCCACCGCCGCCGCCGCTGACCCACCAGGCCGGCGAGAACCCAGGCCCTCCTGGCGGGCCCGCGGCCCACCCAGCCCGCCCGGCGTTCGAGGACGAGGCCCGGTCAGGGCCGACAGCGGGGGTCCGGGGGCGGCGGCCCCCAGGAACAGGATGGGACGGGCAGGGGCGGCGGGGGCGAAGAAACAGTCATTCGGCACGGCGTACCCCCGTAACCCCTCCACCAGTCCCGTTGGCCGTGCACAGCCACAACACGCCCTGAGCAAAGCTCAACTCGGCCTTAATCGATCAACAACCTGTCACTCTGCGGCACTTGAACGGGCGCCAATAGGTAACAGAAGCGACGTAATCGATGATTTGAGCAACCGGGTGTAGCAGTGCCTGTACGAAGCGTTATTCTCCTCAGACGCAAACCGGTACCCCTCCGTCGCCACGACGGGTGAACGGTCCCGCACTGCACGTGATGGAAGCTCTGCCTCTGGGAGTCCCGTGTACCCACACGTCGGGGTTGACGCCTCGGGCCTGGCTACGCTGCGCGCAACGGTCCTAGACCTGTTGCGCGGCTTCGTCCCCACCGCGTACGCCGTACCCGCATTCGCCACCGCCGCACCACTCGGCCCGTGCTACGCGCTGGCCGACGGCACCGCCGCGGTCGGCCGACGAGGGCGCGCGGCCGGTGCCGCAGCCCCTCGCCGCCCCGCCGCGGACAGTGACAGCGCCCGCATGATGGACCTTGTCGAGCGTGCCCAGGCCGGTGAGGCCGACGCCTTCGGCCGCCTATACGACCAGTACAGCGACACTGTGTACCGGTACATCTACTACCGGGTGGGCGGAAAGGCCACCGCGGAGGACCTGACGAGCGAGACGTTCCTGCGCGCCCTGCGCCGCATCGGAACCTTCACCTGGCAGGGCCGTGACTTCGGCGCCTGGCTCGTCACCATCGCCCGCAACCTTGTCGCCGACCACTTCAAGTCCAGCCGTTTCCGGCTCGAAGTGACCACGGGCGAGATGCTGGACGCCAACGAGGTCGCGCGTTCACCGGAGGACTCCGTCCTGGAGTCCCTCTCGAACGCCGCTCTCCTCGACGCCGTACGACGCCTCAACCCCCAGCAACAGGAGTGCGTGACCCTGCGCTTCCTCCAGGGGCTGTCCGTCGCCGAGACCGCGCGCGTGATGGGCAAGAACGAGGGCGCCATCAAGACCCTCCAGTACCGCGCCGTCCGCACGCTCGCCCGGCTCCTCCCGGAAGACGCGCGCTGAGCACCGTACGAGGTACTCCGCGCACGCCACCACCGGCACACCGCCGCGCCGCACCCGCGCCCGAAGATCCACCGGGCGCAGCCCACACCGCACCCCACACCGCACCACGGACTCACCCCGCTTTCGCCTGCCCGGGCACCGCACACTCAGCGACGGCCAACTCACCTTCCGTGAAAGTCCGTTGAGTTCGCGGTCCGATCATCCGCCGTCCGTAACCCAAGTGCCGCGCCACTCGTTGTGCGGGATACAGGCTCCCTGTGGTCACAGCCCGGCCCTCTCCGATCACCCGATCGAGTGGATGTGGTCAGGGATGTGCAACCCTCAGGACCCCCTGGGGAGCCGACCGTCATGACGAGAGGAGGTGCCGCCAGTGATCGCGAACGTTTCGGCGCACCGGCGGACGAACGCCTTCGCCCAGGCCCTGGAGGAGCTGTCCGACCGGGACTCGGCGGCCGAGCAGCCCGAAGGACCGGCACCGGACGCCGCACCGGAACCGGCCCCGGCTGCCGCGGAACGGGCGGACCACCAGGCGGACCACCGGGCGGAACGGACCGAACCGAACCGACTGGTGGCACTCGCGACCGGTCTCGGCGAGCTGCCCAAACCGGTGCTCGACCCCGCGGTCAAGGTCGTCCACCGCGCCCAGCTGGTGGCCGCGATGGAGGCCATGCTGCGGGACGGCACGGTGCCGGGAGGCGAAGCGACGAACCCTTTGGTGCCCGAGCAGCGCTCCCGGGCCAAGGGCGCCCACCGGGCGAGCGGGCTGGGGAAGTTGCGACCCCGTACACGGCTGACGAAGGGTCTCGCCGCCGGCGGACTCAGCGTGGGTGTGGCCGCGGGAGCCTTCGGCGGTGTCGCCGCTGCCAGTTCCGACGCCCTGCCCGGTGACTCGCTGTACGGTCTCAAGCGCGGCATCGAGGACGTCAAGCTCAACTATCTGGCCGACGGCGACAGCGAACGCGGTCAGGTCTACCTCGACCAGGCCTCGACACGGCTCAGCGAGGCCCGCCGGCTGATGGAGCGCGACCGCGCCGGTCAGCTCGACCACGAGTCGCTCGGCGAGATCCGCCGCGCCCTCTCCGGTATGCGGCACGACGTCTCGGAGGGCCACCGCCTGCTGCACGAGGCCTACCAGCGCGACCCCGACTCCCTGGGCCCCATCCAGGCCCTGGACGCCTTCTCCCGCTCCCACCGCGAGGCCTGGGGCGCCCTGCGCGACCGCCTCCCCGTGCAACTCGGGGACGTGAGCCAGGAGGTGTCGTCGGTCTTCGACGCCATAGACCAAGAGGTCGCCCCCCTCCAGTCCCTGCTCCCGAAGCCCCCCTCACGGAGCGGCGGAAGCGGCAGCGGTGGCAGCGGAGGCCAACGACAGGGCTCCGGGCAGGAGTCGAGCACGGGTTCGTCCGGTTCCGACCGGTCGGCCGCGCCCAGCAACACCGGCGGCGACCCCACCGACGGGCGCGACTCCGGCAACGGCAAGCCCAAGCCGTCCGCCTCCGGCGCCACCAGCGACGGCCTGCTCGGCGGCAACACCGGGGGCCTCCTCGACCCGCCGCAGAACAGCGGCACAGCGTCCCCGTCGACGACCACCCCGTCCGCCACCGAACCGGACGTCACGCTCCCACCGCTCCTGCCGGGCCTGCTGCCCGGCCTGGGCATCGACAGCGAGGACGCGAGCTAGCGCAGTCGGCTGTACGTCGGTGGGGGCGCCCTTCTTGGCGAAGGGCGCCCCCACCGACGTACAGACATCGGCCGAACAGGAACCGGTGTCAGAAGAAGACCGACCTGCGCTGCACCAGCAGCTTGTAGAGGGTGTGCTGGATCTGTTCCCTGACCTGGTCGGTCAGGTTGAACATCAGCATCGGGTCCTCGGCCGCCTCCGGCGGATAGCCGTCCGTGCGGATCGGCTCACCGAACTGGATCGTCCACTTCGTGGGCAGCGGGATCGCGCCCAGCGGACCCAGCAACGGAAACGTCGGGGTGATCGGGAAGTACGGGAAGCCGAGCACCCGGGCCAGCGTCTTCGCGTTGCCGATCATCGGGTAGATCTCCTCGGCCCCGACGATCGAGCACGGGATGATCGGCGCGCCCTGCCGCAGTGCCGTCGACACGAAGCCGCCACGCCCGAAGCGCTGGAGCTTGTAGCGCTCACTGAACGGCTTGCCGATGCCCTTGAAGCCCTCCGGCATCACACCGACCAGCTCCCCGCGCCCCAGGAGCCGTTCCGCGTCCTCGGCGCAGGCCAGGGTGTGACCGGCCTTGCGGGCCAGTTCGTTGATCACCGGCAACATGAAGACCAGGTCCGCCGCGAGGAGCCGGAGATGGCGGTCCGCCGGATGGTTGTCGTGCACGGCGACCTGCATCATCAGTCCGTCCAGCGGCAGCGTCCCGGAGTGGTTGGCGACGATCAGGGCGCCGCCCTCGGCCGGGATGTTCTCGATGCCCTTGACCTCGACCCGGAAGTACTTCTCGTACAGCGGGCGCACCAGTGACATCAGGACCTGGTCGGTGAGTTCGGCGTCGTAGCCGAAGTCGTCGACCTCGTAGTCCCCGGTGAGCCGGCGCCGCAGGAAGGACAGGCCGCCCGCGATACGCCGTTCCAGGCCGCCGACGAGCCCGCCGTCCGGGGATACCGGCGGGGACTGGCGCCCGGGCTGGTCCTGGGACTCCTGGGGCTCCTGAGGCGGCTGTTGCTCTCGTGTCACCTGAACATCATCCTGCGGGCGGGCCCGTCCCGGCAGGGGCTGGACCTCGCGAATCACCGCCGATTCGCTCTTGCGCCGACCGGTCCCCGCGCTCCGGCGGCGCGACGGCCGCGGGGCGGCGCCCGCACGGGACCTGTCGTCGTCGAACGGAATGACCTTGGCATCCGCCATCGTTGATGCGCTCCTCGGTTGGCGCTCTGCGTCGGTGGGCTGTCCGTCAGGTCGCTTCGGCAGCTGTCGTGACTGTTGTGGTGGTCGTGTCGCGGGCACCGCCACTGCCCGCGAAGGGTACGAAGGGCAGTGCGGCGATCCGGTCGACGACCCGCGCGAGGGCCGCCGGCGGCAGCAGACCGGGGCCGCGGACACGCGCGAAGTCCTCGAACGTCTCGGCGGTGGTGAACTTCGGCTGATAACCCAGAGTCTCGCGCATCTGGTTCGTCGCCACGACCCGGCCGTGCGTGAGCAGCCGGATCTGCTCGGGCGAGAAGTCCGTCACACCCAGCGTCCGCACCAGCGAGCCGGCCCAGGTGACCGCGGGCAGCAGCAGCGGCATGGTGGGACGGCCGAGCCGCCGGGAGCACTGCGAGAGCAGCAGGACTCCGTCGCCGGCGATGTTGAACGTGCCGCTGTTGAGCGTTCCGCGCTCCGGCTCGTGCGAGGCGATGCGCAGGACCTCGATCACGTCGTCCTCGTGCACGAACTGGAGCCGGGGGTCGTAGCCGAACACGGTCGGCAGGACCGGCATCGCGAAGTACTGGGCGAGCGGCGAATCCGCCGTCGGCCCCAGGATGTTGGCGAAGCGCAGCACGGCCACGGCGACGTCGGGCCTCCGTCGCGCGAACCCGCGCACATACCCCTCGACCTCGACCGCGTCCTTGGCGAAGCCGCCGCTGGGCAGGGACTTGGGCGACGTGGTCTCGGTGAACACCGCCGGATCCCGGGGCGCCGACCCGTACACGTTCGTACTGGACTTCACGACCAGCCGCTTCACGGCGGGCGACTTCTGACAGGCACCCAGCAACTGCATGGTGCCGATGACGTTGGTCTCCTTGACCGTGACCCGGCTGCCAGTGCCCAGCGCGATGCCGGTCACGTCCAGGTGCACGACCGTGTCGGCGTTCGTCTCGGCGAGCACCCGCGCGATGGTGGGTTGCCGGATGTCGGCCTGGATGAAGTCGGCGCCGCCCAGATGGTGCTCGGGGGCGACCGCGTCCACGGCGATGACCCTGTCCACCTGAGGATCACGCTGGATCCGTCGTACGAACCGGCCCCCCAACTGACGGGCCACTCCGGTCACAAGCACGACCTTGCCCAAGATCAGCGCCTTCCTTCCAGCCGCGGTCCCCGTGTGCAGCCCAACCTAGCGGGTTGTTGTTGCGCTGTGATGACCGCCCGATGCACGAAGTCACGAGGACGCCAAACGTACGATCAGACCAAGCCATGTGCCACACAGTCGTACTCACAAGCTAATACGGCTGTGGCCCCCCACCGGAATCCGGTGGGGGGCCACAGCCTTCACACTCACGCTCGCGCTCTCGCAGCGTCGCGGAGAAGTGACGGTCCCGGTCTCGCGACCGGACCGGCTACTTCTTGTTGCGACGCTGAACGCGCGTGCGCTTCAGCAGCTTGCGGTGCTTCTTCTTGGCCATCCGCTTGCGCCGCTTCTTGATAACAGAGCCCACGACTACCCTCGCTCACTTCTCATCACTCGGCGTTGGGCGCCATGGGCCCATACGACCTACAAGGGGCCAGCCTACCCGTCCGAGCGCTGAGGTCGTAATCGAGGGCGATCGAGGAGATCAGACGAGATCAAGGGGGGACCCGGTAAAGCCTTGAGGGTCCCCATCCGCCCCCCCTCGACCGCCGTCAGGCTGTCTCCACCCCCACATAACTCTCGCGGAGGTACTCGTGAACCGCTTGCTCGGGGACGCGGAAGGACCGCCCCACCCGGATCGCGGGCAGATGACCGCTGTGCACCAACCGGTACACGGTCATCTTGGACACTCGCATCACCGAGGCGACTTCCGCCACGGTTAGGAACTGAACCTCGTTCAGAGGCCTCTCGCCTGCTGCAGCCATGACACACCTGAACCTTCCGCACTCGACTGGCCACCGGCTTCCCCTTCCGGTGACTCTTCGTCGCTGCGTGCTCACTCCCCAATGTAGGGGCGGGTGATGCGAGTGGGGAAGAGGTGCACCCATCAACGGCCTACTGTGACAGACACGCTCGATTGAGTACGTAGCGGGTAAGCGGCCGGTAGTAATCAGACCGCACGGCGTCATCAAGTGGAACGACGACGGACACGCGCCCCTCTGCCTCTCCCACGAAGAGCGCGGGATCGTCCGTATCGGCCAGCCCAATGGCCTCGAACCCCAGTTGACCTGCGCCGCAGACCCACCCATGGTCACCGATCACCAGCTCCGGGAGCCTCCCGCCGGCCTCGGCGGCGGCACTCAGAGCGGTCCGAACCGGGAGGGGAGAGTGCGTGTGTGCGCCCGGCTCACGCCCGGCGGCCCCAGCACCCGGTTCCCGTACGAGCGCGACTCCTCGTACGTAGTCAAGGTTGTACGTGCGTAGACCGAACCGGGTCGTTATGTCGACAGAGCTACCCTGCGCCGGGGTGAGAACAGCACATCCCGCCGCCGACAGAGCGTCCGCCAGTGCGGCGTAGAAACCGAGCAGTCTGTGCGGGTGGCCGGTGCCCAGAAGTACGGGAGCCCGGCGCCGCACGGCTGCGGAGAGTCGCTCGGCGAAGGCGTCGAGGGCCACGAGTGTCCGTTCCGGATCGATGACATCACATCCGGAGGTGCACTGCGGATCGGCCGAAACCCCGCATTTGTCGGCCATCAGATCGAGCAGATCCCGTTGCCGCCAGGTCCATTCGGGATCGAGTCCGATCAGTACCCGGGGGTCACGCGCGGCGAAGAGGCGGTAACTCCGCAGACTCTCCTCCCGCGAGGTGGCCACGGGCCCGGCGAGACGGGCGGCCAGGAGATGGGCACGCAACGCCCCGGCACTCAGCACGGAAGTGATGGTGGCGGACGCCGGCACCGGGCACGGCCCGAATGCCGAAAACACCGCACAGTTGGCGTAACACCGCGAACCTCCCCCATCCCCCAGGCGGGCACCTACGCCAGCAGGCCTCGCAACGGGAACACCGCCTTGCGCGCCGCGAGGACCGCCTGGTCCAACCGGTCCGCGGGGTCGTAGCCCGACTCCCAGTCGGCGTAGGACACCGGCCACCGCCCGTCCGTCATCCGCGCCGGCGCCAACTGCCGCGTACGCGCGAACACTTCCTGCCGCCACCCCTCCGGGATCTCGGCCGTGGGCTCGACGGCCCGCCCCGCCGCGATCGCCACCAGGTGCGTCCAGGACCGCGGTACGACCTCCACCACCGCGTATCCGCCCCCGCCCAGCGCGATCCACTTCCCGTCGGCGTATTCGTGCGCGAGGTCGTGACAGGCGACCTGCACCGCCCGCTGCGCGTCCAGGGACACGGCGAGATGCGCGAGCGGATCCTCGAAGTGGGTGTCGGCCCCGTGCTGGGTGACCAGCACCTGCGGCCGGAAGTCGGCGATCAGCTCGGGCACGACGGCGTGAAAGGCCCGCAGCCACCCGGCGTCCGCGGTCCCGGCCGGCAACGCGACGTTGACGGCGCTTCCCTCCGCGGGGCCCTGCGCCCCCGTCTCCTCGGGCCACCCGGTCTGCGGGAACAGTGTGCGCGGATGCTCGTGCAGGGAGATCGTCAGGACCCGCGGGTCCTCCCAGAACGCGGCCTGGACGCCGTCCCCGTGATGCACGTCCACATCCACGTAGGCGACCCGCTCGGCCCCCAGCTCCAGGAGCCGGGCGATGGCCAGCGAGGCGTCGTTGTAGATGCAGAACCCGGACGCGCCGCCGGGCATCGCATGGTGCAGGCCGCCCGCGAAGTTGACGGCGTGCAGCGTCTCCCCGCGCCACACCGCCTCGGCGGCCCCCACCGACTGCCCGGCGATCAGCGCGGACACCTCGTGCATCCCGGCGAAGGCGGGATCGTCCACGGTACCGAGCCCGTACGCCTGGTCGGCCGCCCCCGGATCGGCGGAGGCCGCCTTGACCGCCTCGATGTAGTCCTCACGGTGCACAAGCCGCAGGGTCGACTCCCCGGCCGGCTTCGCCGAGACGACATCCACCTCCCGGTCGAGCCCGAAGGCGTCGACGAGTCGCCGGGTCAGGGCGAGCCGGACCGGATCCATCGGATGGTCCGGCCCGAAGTCATAGCCCGTTACTGCCTCGTCCCACATCAGCTGTGCGCGCCCGCTCATGCCCGTCACCGTATCCGGCAGGTCGCGGATCGAACGACCCCGCGTACCTCAACGTCATCAGGACCAACACCATCGGGACGAGCATCGCCCCCCGGTAGCTCCAGAGATCACCCAGAGCCCCCACCAGGGGCGAACCGACCAAGAAGCCCACATAGTTGAAGATGTTGAGCCGCGCGACGGCGGCATCCGAAGCCCCGGGGAACAACCGTCCGGCGGCGGCGAAGGTCTGCGGAACGATCACGCACAACCCCAGCCCCAGCAACGTGAACCCGAGCATCCCGACCCACGCCCCGGGCGCCACGGCCACCACACCGAACCCGAGCGCCGCCACCAGCGCCCCCGCCCGTACGACGGCCACGGCGCCGAACCTCCGTACCCCGATGTCCCCGATGGCCCGCCCGACGAGCGTGGTGACCATGTACACGTTGTAGGGAACGGTGGCGAGCTGCTCCGAACTCCCGAGCACGTCCTGCAGGTACTTCGCACTCCAGTTGGAGACGGTCGAGTCCCCGATGTAGGCGAAGGTCATCACCAGGCACAGCGGCAGCAGCATCCGGAACACGAGAGGACCGGAGTCGGCTCCCGCGGGAACCGCGTCGGCCGGCTCCGGGTCCGACTTCGCCGTTCCCCCGCCCTTCGCGTCGACGTACCACCGGCTGCCGAGCAGCGCCGCCGGCAGCATCACGGCCACCACGGGCAGGTAGGACACGAAGAGGGCGAGATGCCAGTGCGCGCCCACCCAGGCGAGCGAGGCCCCGATGATCCCACCCAGGCTGAACGCCGCATGGAACCCGAGCATGATGCTCCGCCCGTACGCCCGCTGCAGGCTCACCCCGAGCATGTTCATCGAGGCGTCGAGCCCACCGACGGCCAGCCCGAACGCCCCAAGCGCCACAGCCACCTCGGCCACATGGTCCCCGGCGCCGACACCGAGCAGCGCCAGCAGTACGACGGGCTGCGACCACCTCAGTACGAGGCTGGGGGGCACCCGCTTCACCAACTGCTCGGCGCACACACTGCCGACCCCGGCCAGCACCGGCACGGCGGCCAGGAAGAGGGGCAGCAACGCGTCGGAAATGCCGTACCGGTCCTGGATGGCCGGGATCCGGGTCACCAGCAGCGCGAAGGCAGCGCCCTGGGCGAAAAAGCTGAACGCCAGCGAGGCCCTGCCGCGCCGCAGCACATCTGTCATGGCGGCGAGCGTAGGGCCCCGGCTTACCCGTGGGTAGATGATTCGGAAGATGAATTCTGCTCACCTTTGATCTCACCCAGGAACAACGCCTCATCAGGCACACTGAGCAACCGCCTCAGCACACTTG
The DNA here is from genome assembly GCF_036227485.1 of Streptomyces sp. NBC_01451. Taxonomy (NCBI): domain Bacteria; kingdom Bacillati; phylum Actinomycetota; class Actinomycetes; order Kitasatosporales; family Streptomycetaceae; genus Streptomyces; species Streptomyces sp. NBC_01451. The sequence goes on along the minus strand of NZ_CP109479.1, from coordinate 5,647,337 downwards.
GTGCTGCTGCCGGCCCCACTGCCAGCGGTGACGGCGTCGCTGCCGCGATCGCGACACCGCGCGACCTCATCCCGGAGCATCCCCTTCATGGGGTCCACGGCAAGCGCACCACCGACGAGAACGGCCACCACCATCGCCCCGGCCAGCACGAGGGTGCCGAGCCAGACCATGGTGTCGACGGGGAGGACGTAGACCCCCACGATCCGTGCGACGCACTCCCCGAGCAGAGCCACCCCCCACACCACAGAGAAGGTCCGCTCGGCCCGCCGAAACCGCGAGGACCCGGAACCCAGCCGCTCCCAGGCGGCGGCACGCTCGGCGTCCCCCCTGACGAGGAACGGCTTCATCCCCTCGGTCATCATCGGCCGCCCCAGCCGGACCGACACCAGCACCCCGATCCCGACGACGCTGCTGACCGCGCTGTCCTTGAGGAGCATCAGCCGCGCATCCCCGGTGACGAAACTGAGCAGCACCCCCACCACATTGACCACGAGGATGAGTGCGGCCAACGCGTTGACCGTCCGTCCCCGCACCGCGCTCCACCCGGTCCGCACCGCGGGAACGGCACTGCTCCAGCCGAGCGCGGCGACGGCACTCATCCCGAGCCCGTCCTTGAACACGTAGTACGACCCGACGGGAACGGCCACGTCGAGGACCAGGGGCAGAAGGCTCCGGCGAAGGGAGGCCGAGTTCGTCGTCACTGTTGTCATGCCTCAAGCCTCGCGGTCACCCCCACCCCGCCGACAGAAACGATCGTCCGGACCCGGGGATGACAATTGTCAGCCGCCGGCCGTGCTCGACCTCAAAGAACCAGCTCAGCCAACTCGCCCATGCTGCCGAAGAGTTGAGTGGCCCCGACCAGCCGCTCGGCCGGGGTCATGGCGGTGAACCCGAGGACGTCCATCCCGGCGGCAACAGCGGCCCGCACCCCCAGCGGACTGTCCTCCACCACCACACACCTCGCGGGCGCCACCCCCATGCGGTCCGCCGCGTGGAGAAACAGATCGGGCGCCGGCTTCCCCCGCCCCACATCCTGCGCACTGAAAACCCGCCCATCGTCGAACCACCGCTCAAGTCCGGTCGTCCGATGCCCCACCCGAATCCGCTCATGACTCCCGGAGGAAGCCACGCAGTACGGCACCCCGTCAGCCTTCAGCTTCTCCAGGACACCGACGACGCCGGCCACCGGCTTCAGCTCCCGCTCGAAGGCGGCGAACACGCGGCCGTGAAACACCTCGTCGAAGTCGTCCGTCAGCCGCCGCCCACTCCGCTCCTCCACCAGATCGTGTACGCGGTGCATGGCGGACCCCATGTAGTCGCGGAGGGAGTCCTCGTACGAGGTCGGATGCCCGAGCTCGGTGAGATAGGCGGCCAGGAGCGTGTTGGAGATCGCCTCACTGTCGACGAGGACACCGTCGTTGTCGAAGATGACAAGGTCATAGCGCATAACCGGACCCTAAATGACAACCGGCCGTAAACGCAGAAAAGCCCTGTACCGGTGAACCCGGTACAGGGCTTTTCGCAATAATTGTTCGGCGGTGTCCTACTCTCCCACAGGGTCCCCCCTGCAGTACCATCGGCGCTGTGAGGCTTAGCTTCCGGGTTCGGAATGTAACCGGGCGTTTCCCTCACGCTATGACCACCGAAACACGGTGAAACACATATCAACCGCACCACCCAGTGGCCCTGGGCGGGGTTGTTCGTGGTTTCAGAACCAACACAGTGGACGCGAGCAACTGAGGACAAGCCCTCGGCCTATTAGTACCAGTCACCTCCACCCGTTACCGGGCTTCCAGATCTGGCCTATCAACCCAGTCGTCTACTGGGAGCCTTACCCCATCTAGTGGGTGGGAACACTCATCTCGAAGCAGGCTTCCCGCTTAGATGCTTTCAGCGGTTATCCCTCCCGAACGTAGCCAACCAGCCATGCCCTTGGCAGGACAACTGGCACACCAGAGGTTCGTCCGTCCCGGTCCTCTCGTACTAGGGACAGCCCTTCTCAATGTTCCTGCGCGCGCAGCGGATAGGGACCGAACTGTCTCACGACGTTCTAAACCCAGCTCGCGTACCGCTTTAATGGGCGAACAGCCCAACCCTTGGGACCGACTCCAGCCCCAGGATGCGACGAGCCGACATCGAGGTGCCAAACCATCCCGTCGATATGGACTCTTGGGGAAGATCAGCCTGTTATCCCCGGGGTACCTTTTATCCGTTGAGCGACGGCGCTTCCACAAGCCACCGCCGGATCACTAGTCCCGACTTTCGTCCCTGCTCGACCCGTCGGTCTCACAGTCAAGCTCCCTTGTGCACTTACACTCAACACCTGATTGCCAACCAGGCTGAGGGAACCTTTGGGCGCCTCCGTTACTCTTTAGGAGGCAACCGCCCCAGTTAAACTACCCATCAGACACTGTCCCTGATCCGGATCACGGACCCAGGTTAGACATCCAGCACGACCAGACTGGTATTTCAACGACGACTCCACCCGAACTGGCGTCCAGGCTTCACAGTCTCCCAGCTATCCTACACAAGCCGAACCGAACACCAATATCAAACTATAGTAAAGGTCCCGGGGTCTTTCCGTCCTGCTGCGCGAAACGAGCATCTTTACTCGTAGTGCAATTTCACCGGGCCTATGGTTGAGACAGTCGAGAAGTCGTTACGCCATTCGTGCAGGTCGGAACTTACCCGACAAGGAATTTCGCTACCTTAGGATGGTTATAGTTACCACCGCCGTTTACTGGCGCTTAAGTTCTCAGCTTCGCCACACCGAAATGTGACTAACCGGTCCCCTTAACGTTCCAGCACCGGGCAGGCGTCAGTCCGTATACATCGCCTTACGGCTTCGCACGGACCTGTGTTTTTAGTAAACAGTCGCTTCTCGCTGGTCTCTGCGGCCACCCCCAGCTCGGAGAGCACGTCTCCTCACCAGTGATGGCCCCCCTTCTCCCGAAGTTACGGGGGCATTTTGCCGAGTTCCTTAACCATAGTTCACCCGAACGCCTCGGTATTCTCTACCTGACCACCTGAGTCGGTTTAGGGTACGGGCCGCCATGAAACTCGCTAGAGGCTTTTCTCGACAGCATAGGATCATCCACTTCACCACAATCGGCTCGGCATCAGGTCTCAGCCTTAATGTGCGACGGATTTACCTATCACACGGCCTACACCCTTACCCCGGGACAACCACCGCCCGGGATGGACTACCTTCCTGCGTCACCCCATCACTCACCTACTACAGGTCTGGTCCGTCGGCTCCACCACTCCCCCTTGCCCGAAGGCTCCGGGGCGGCTTCACGGACTTAGCATCGCCTGGTTCACTGTTTGACGCTTCACAGCGGGTACCGGAATATCAACCGGTTATCCATCGACTACGCCTGTCGGCCTCGCCTTAGGTCCCGACTTACCCTGGGCAGATCAGCTTGACCCAGGAACCCTTAGTCAATCGGCGCACACGTTTCCCACGTGTGTATCGCTACTCATGCCTGCATTCTCACTCGTGAACCGTCCACCACTAGCTTCCGCTGCAGCTTCACCCGGCACACGACGCTCCCCTACCCATCCCAGCAGGCGTTGGCCCTATAGCTGGAATGACACGACTTCGGCGGTACGCTTGAGCCCCGCTACATTGTCGGCGCGGAATCACTAGACCAGTGAGCTATTACGCACTCTTTCAAGGGTGGCTGCTTCTAAGCCAACCTCCTGGTTGTCTGTGCGACTCCACATCCTTTCCCACTTAGCGTACGCTTAGGGGCCTTAGTCGATGCTCTGGGCTGTTTCCCTCTCGACCATGGAGCTTATCCCCCACAGTCTCACTGCCGTGCTCTCACTTACCGGCATTCGGAGTTTGGCTAAGGTCAGTAACCCGGTAGGGCCCATCGCCTATCCAGTGCTCTACCTCCGGCAAGAAACACACGACGCTGCACCTAAATGCATTTCGGGGAGAACCAGCTATCACGGAGTTTGATTGGCCTTTCACCCCTAACCACAGGTCATCCCCCAGGTTTTCAACCCTGGTGGGTTCGGTCCTCCACGAAGTCTTACCTCCGCTTCAACCTGCCCATGGCTAGATCACTCCGCTTCGGGTCTTGAGCGCGCTACTAAAACGCCCTATTCGGACTCGCTTTCGCTACGGCTTCCCCACACGGGTTAACCTCGCAACACACCGCAAACTCGCAGGCTCATTCTTCAAAAGGCACGCAGTCACGACTGTATGTGCAAGCACATACAGCGACGCTCCCACGGCTTGTAGGCACACGGTTTCAGGTACTATTTCACTCCGCTCCCGCGGTACTTTTCACCATTCCCTCACGGTACTATCCGCTATCGGTCACCAGGGAATATTTAGGCTTAACGGGTGGTCCCGCCAGATTCACACGGGATTTCTCGGGCCCCGTGCTACTTGGGTGTCTCTCAAACGAGCCGTTGATGTTTCGACTACGGGGGTCTTACCCTCTACGCCGGACCTTTCGCATGTCCTTCGCCTACACCAACGGTTTCTGACTCGTCTCACGGCCGGCAGACCATGAAAGAGAGATCCCACAACCCCGTATACGCAACCCCTGCCGGGTCTCACACGCATACGGTTTGGCCTCATCCGGTTTCGCTCGCCACTACTCCCGGAATCACGGTTGTTTTCTCTTCCTGCGGGTACTGAGATGTTTCACTTCCCCGCGTTCCCTCCACACACCCTATGTGTTCAGATGTGGGTGACAGCCCATGACGACTGCCGGGTTTCCCCATTCGGAAACCCCCGGATCAAAGCCTGGTTGACGACTCCCCGGGGACTATCGTGGCCTCCCACGTCCTTCATCGGTTCCTGGTGCCAAGGCATCCACCGTGCGCCCTTAAAAACTTGGCCACAGATGCTCGCGTCCACTGTGCAGTTCTCAAACAACGACCAACCACCCACCACCCCACCCACAAACGGGCGAGTTCACTGGGGCCGGCACTGAAGGCGACCAGACAAGCCGGCCGTACCCTCAGACACCCAACAGCGCGCCCGACCCTCCCGCCGCTTCCCTCAATCGTTCCACGCCCCGAAGGACAGTACTGGAAGGAGAAGACAGTCAGAAGTGCCGAATAATCAACGTTCCACCCATGAGCAACCAGCATCGGACATCCGCCGATGTACTGGCCTCTGACCGGAACCCCGAAAGGCCCCGGTAAGAAATGCTCCTTAGAAAGGAGGTGATCCAGCCGCACCTTCCGGTACGGCTACCTTGTTACGACTTCGTCCCAATCGCCAGTCCCACCTTCGACAGCTCCCTCCCCGTGAGGGGTTGGGCCACCGGCTTCGGGTGTTACCGACTTTCGTGACGTGACGGGCGGTGTGTACAAGGCCCGGGAACGTATTCACCGCAGCAATGCTGATCTGCGATTACTAGCAACTCCGACTTCATGGGGTCGAGTTGCAGACCCCAATCCGAACTGAGACCGGCTTTTTGAGATTCGCTCCGCCTCACGGCATCGCAGCTCATTGTACCGGCCATTGTAGCACGTGTGCAGCCCAAGACATAAGGGGCATGATGACTTGACGTCGTCCCCACCTTCCTCCGAGTTGACCCCGGCAGTCTCCTGTGAGTCCCCATCACCCCGAAGGGCATGCTGGCAACACAGAACAAGGGTTGCGCTCGTTGCGGGACTTAACCCAACATCTCACGACACGAGCTGACGACAGCCATGCACCACCTGTACACCGACCACAAGGGGGGCACCATCTCTGATGCTTTCCGGTGTATGTCAAGCCTTGGTAAGGTTCTTCGCGTTGCGTCGAATTAAGCCACATGCTCCGCTGCTTGTGCGGGCCCCCGTCAATTCCTTTGAGTTTTAGCCTTGCGGCCGTACTCCCCAGGCGGGGAACTTAATGCGTTAGCTGCGGCACCGACGACGTGGAATGTCGCCAACACCTAGTTCCCACCGTTTACGGCGTGGACTACCAGGGTATCTAATCCTGTTCGCTCCCCACGCTTTCGCTCCTCAGCGTCAGTAATGGCCCAGAGATCCGCCTTCGCCACCGGTGTTCCTCCTGATATCTGCGCATTTCACCGCTACACCAGGAATTCCGATCTCCCCTACCACACTCTAGTCTGCCCGTATCGAATGCAGACCCGGGGTTAAGCCCCGGGCTTTCACATCCGACGCGACAGACCGCCTACGAGCTCTTTACGCCCAATAATTCCGGACAACGCTTGCGCCCTACGTATTACCGCGGCTGCTGGCACGTAGTTAGCCGGCGCTTCTTCTGCAGGTACCGTCACTTGCGCTTCTTCCCTGCTGAAAGAGGTTTACAACCCGAAGGCCGTCATCCCTCACGCGGCGTCGCTGCATCAGGCTTTCGCCCATTGTGCAATATTCCCCACTGCTGCCTCCCGTAGGAGTCTGGGCCGTGTCTCAGTCCCAGTGTGGCCGGTCGCCCTCTCAGGCCGGCTACCCGTCGTCGCCTTGGTGAGCCACTACCTCACCAACAAGCTGATAGGCCGCGGGCTCATCCTTCACCGCCGGAGCTTTTAACCCCCACAGATGCCTGCGGGAGTATTATCCGGTATTAGACCCCGTTTCCAGGGCTTGTCCCAGAGTGAAGGGCAGATTGCCCACGTGTTACTCACCCGTTCGCCACTAATCCCCCACCGAAGCGGGTTCATCGTTCGACTTGCATGTGTTAAGCACGCCGCCAGCGTTCGTCCTGAGCCAGGATCAAACTCTCCGTGAATGTCAACCCGTAATCGGGTCACACCACGAGAGCGGAACAGTCAGGCGGAATAAGCCCGACCGTTCACAGCGTCCTCGCTGTGTTTACTGCTTCAAAGGAACCTCAACCCACAGACAAAAGCCTGTGAGCCGGGGTATCAACAAACTTGGCGTTGATTTTTGGCACGCTGTTGAGTTCTCAAGGAACGGACGCTTCCTTCGTACTCACCCAAGAACACTCTCAGGCTTTCCTCCGGGCAGTTTCCCTTCGGTCCTACTATTCTTGCTGTTGTACTGTCCTGCTGTCTTGCGTTTCCGACTCTACCAGACCGTTTCCGTATCCGATTTCCTCGGTGCTTTCCAGGTTCCCGCTTTCGCGTTTCCCTTTCCGGCGACTCCGACTCTACCAGACCGTTTCGGGCCTGATTCCCAGTCAGTGGGGCTTGTCCTCCCGGCTGTTGGGCCGTTCCGACGAGTGAGACTTTAGCGGATTCCCTGCCTCCCGAGCTAATCGGGGGGTGCGCCCTTTCGAACGCGGATTCCTCATTTCGCAAATACGCATGCCAATAACATGCCACCGGCGCGACGACAGGTCGTCGACCGTTGCTTGGTACCTGCGGAATGGCTGTTCGGGGACCGACCGGGGTCGGCACTCACGTCGAACAACTCGGAGAACACTACGTAGGGGCCTGAGGCGTGTCAACTCGGTGTCGGAGGGGGGTCCGGCGGCGTACTCTCGTGGACGTGACTACGCATACGTGCACCCAGCAGTGGTGGGCCGCCTGACGGCGGCCGTACACACGTATGTACTCAACGGCCGCCGCCTCGGCGGCCGTTCTTGTTTCTCTCTCCTGAGGGTCGGCCGGCCGGGTGCGGTGGTCTCGACCAGGAGGTGGAGAAGAGATGACGCGGGTCTTCAGTGGGATCAAGCCGACCGGGCATCTGACGCTGGGGAACTACCTGGGGGCCATGCGGCGGTGGGCCGCGGTGGACCAGCACCGGGCTGACTCCCTGTTCTGCATCGTCGATCTGCACGCGCTGACCGTTGATCATGATCCCGCGCGCGTGCGGCGGCTGAGCCGGCAGGCGGCCACCCTGCTGCTGGCGTCGGGGCTCGATCCGGAGCTGTGCACCGTCTTCGTGCAGAGTCATGTGGACGAGCACACGCGGCTGTCGTACGTGCTGGAGTGCGTCGCCTCTGATGGGGAGATGCGGCGGATGATCCAGTACCGGGAGAAGGCGGCACGGGAGCGGGCGCGGGGTGGGAGTGTGCGGCTGTCGTTGCTGACGTATCCCGTGCTGATGGCGGCGGACATCCTGGCGTACGGGGCCGATGAGGTGCCCGTCGGGGACGATCAGACGCAGCATGTCGAGCTGACCCGGGATCTGGCGGTGCGGTTCAACCAGCGGTACGGGCATACGTTCGTGGTGCCGCGGGCCACACGGCAGGCGGTGGGAGCGCGGGTCATGAATCTTCAGGAGCCGACGTCGAAGATGGGGAAGAGCGAGGACGTCGGGCCGGGGATCGTCTATCTGCTCGATGAGCCCGACGTGGTGCGGAGGAAGGTCATGCGGGCCGTGACCGACAGCGGGCGGGACGTCGAGTACGACCCGGAGGGGCGGCCGGGGGTCGCGAATCTGCTGGAGATCCTGGCGGCCTGCACGGATGGGGAACCGTCGGAACTGGGTGGTGTGTATCAGTCCTACGGGGAATTGAAGAAGGACGTCGCGGAGGCCGTGGTCGAGGCTCTCAGACCCCTGCGGGATCGGCACCGGGAGTTGTGCGCGGATCCCGCGTTCGTGGAGGGGGTGCTGCGGGACGGGGCGGAGAGGGCACGGGCGATGGCCCGGCCGACCGTTGACGCCGCCTGTCGCGCGATCGGGCTGCTGCCCGCGGCCTCCGAGGTGGAGGCCGTGGGCGTGTCCGCAAGCGAGTCCGAGGCCGTGGTGGGCATGGGGCGGTAGGCGCGGTGGCGGCCGGTCTCAGTTGTTGCCTGCGGCCAGGGCTCGGCTTCGGTCGCGGGCGGCTTCGAGGGCGGCGATGAGGGCTGCTCGTACGCCGTGGTTCTCGAGTTCGCGGATGGCGCTGATGGTGGTGCCCGCGGGGGACGTGACGTTCTCGCGGAGCTTCACCGGGTGTTCGCCGCTGTCGCGGAGCATCACCGCGGCGCCGATCGCGGACTGGACGATCAGGTCGTGGGCCTTGTCGCGGGGCAGGCCGAGCAGGATGCCGGCGTCCGTCATGGCCTCGACGAGATAGAAGAAGTACGCCGGGCCGGAGCCGGAGAGCGCGGTGCAGGCGTCCTGCTGGGACTCGGGGACGCGGAGTGTCTTGCCGACGGCGCCGAAGATCTCCTCGGTGTGGGCGAGGTGGTCGGCGGTGGCGTGGCTGCCGGCGGAGATGACCGACATGGCCTCGTCGACGAGTGCCGGGGTGTTCGTCATGACGCGGACGACGGGGGTGCCGGTGGCGAGGCGGGCCTCGATGGAGGTGGTGGTGATGCCTGCGGCTCCGCTGACGACCAGGCGGTCGGCGGGGACGTGGGGGGCGAGTTCGTCGAGGAGGGTGCCCATGTCCTGCGGTTTGACCGTGAGGATCAGGGTGTCGGCGGTCTTCGCCGCCTCGGGGTTGGTGACCGGGGTCACTCCGTAGCGGGTGCGGAGTTCTTCGGCCCGTTCCGGGCGGCGGGCGGTGACCAGCAGGTCGGCGGGGGCCCAGCCGGCTCGGATCATTCCGCTGAGCAGGGCTTCGCCGATCTTGCCGGTGCCGAGGACTGCGACTTTCTGGGTCATGGTTGCGGTGCCCTCCGGGGGTTGCGTCGTCCGGGGTCATCCTCGCATCGGGGGCGGGTGGGCGGGCGGGGTGTCCGGTGGGCGGGATGTCCCGTCCCGTACGTGAGGGCTGCGGAGTCGCTCACCGGGTTCGGCGGCGGAGGGTCGCCGCGCCCAGGGTCAGGACGAGCAGGGCGCAGGCCGAGACGATCAGGGTGGCTCGTACGAAGGTGGCTGTGATGTCCGGGTGGGTGAGGACCTCGTTCATGGCGTCCACCGCGTAGGACATGGGGAGGACGTCGGAGATCGCTTCCAGGACCGGGTGCATGTTGGAGCGGGGAGTGAAGAGGCCGCAGAGGAGGAGCTGGGGGAAGATCACCGCCGGCATGAACTGGACCGCCTGGAATTCCGAGGATGCGAAGGCCGAGACGAAGAGGCCGAGAGCGGTGCCCAGCAGGGCGTCCAGCAGGGCCACCAGGAGGAGCAGCCAGGGGGAGCCCGTCACGTCCAGGCCCAGGAACCAGACCGCCAGGCCGGTGGCCAGGGCCGACTGGACGATGGCGAGGATTCCGAAGGCCAGGGCGTAGCCGGCGATGAGGTCGCCCTTGCCCAGGGGCATGGCGAGGAGGCGCTCCAGCGTGCCCGAGGTGCGCTCGCGCAGGGTGGCGATCGAGGTCACCAGGAACATCGTGATGAGCGGGAAGATCCCGAGGAGCGATGCGCCGATGCCGTCGAAGGTGCGTGCGCTGCCGTCGAAGACGTAGCGGAGCAGGAACAGGAGCAGGCTCGGGAGCACGATCAGCATCGCGATGGTGCGTGGGTCGTGCCGGAGCTGTGCCAGGACCCGGATCGCGGTGGCCGTGGTTCGGGAGGCGTTCAGGGCCGAGGTGGGGGTGGGGGCGAGGCTGGAGGCTGGCGTGGGGGTAGGGGTGAGGGGCGCGGTGGTCACTGGGTCTGCTCCTTCTTCGTCGTCGACTTCTTCGCTTCGTCCACCAGGTGCAGGAACGCCGCTTCCACCGTCTCCGTCGACGTGCGGGTGCGGAGGGCGTCCGGGGTGTCGTCGGCGAGGAGTTCGCCGTCGCGCATGAGGAGGAGGCGGTGGCAGCGTTCGGCCTCGTCCATGACGTGGGAGGAGATGAGGAGCGTCGCTCCTCGGGTGGCCGCGATGGTGTGGAAGAGCGCCCACAGGTCGCGGCGGAGGACGGGGTCCAGGCCCACCGTCGGTTCGTCCAGGACCAGCAGCTCGGGGGCGCCGAGGAGGGCCACCGCGAGGGAGACCCGGCTGCGCTGGCCGCCGGAGAGGTTGCCCGCGAGGGCGTCGGCGTGGGTGGTGAGGTCCACGTCGTCGATGGCCCGGGTGACGTTCTCGTGGCGGCGGTCGGCGGCTGCGCGGCCGGGGTCGAGGATCGCGGCGAAGTAGGCCAGGTTCTGGCGGACCGTCAGGTCGTCGTAGACCGAGGGGGCCTGGGTCACGTAGCCGATGCGGGTGCGGAGGACGGCTTGACCGGCGGGGTGGCCCAGGACTTCCAGGGTGCCGGTGACCTTGGCCTGGGTGCCGACGACCGCCCGCATGAGGGTCGACTTGCCGCAGCCCGAGGGGCCGAGCAGGCCGGTGATCTGGCCGCGCGGGACGGTGAAGTCGAGGCCGCGCAGGACTTCGCGGGTGCCTCGTACGACGGTGAGGGCCTCGGCCCGGACGGCTGGGGCTGTCCTTCCGGGAGGAGGAGCGCTGTAATTCATCATGCGATGAATAATGCTCCCGGTCCGTGGGGGCGTCAAGTCCGTTGAGCGCGTATGGCGCGTGTGGCGCGTCGAGTTCGGGTCGGGAGGGCTCGGGGCGGGGGCGCAGGCGCGTGGTGGAGTGATCGGAGGGGGGCGGTCCGGTTCGGGTGACTCCGGGGGCTTCCTATGACTCCGGTTTTCCTTTGGGGGGCCGGAGAAGGGGGTGCTGAGGCTGTCCGCCCCTGTCGACAATGGGTTTCATTCGCTCTGCCCTGCTTCCGTTCGCTGTCGGAGGTGCATTCGTCGTGCGCTTTGGCGTCCGCAAGGCCGATCTGCTCGCCTCTCTCGTCGTCTTCCTCGCCGCGCTGCCCCTGTGTGTGGGTGTCGCCGTCGCCTCCGGTGTGCCTGCCGAGCTGGGGCTGGTCACCGGGATCGTCGGTGGCCTCGTCGCCGGACTGCTGCCCGGGAGCAGCCTTCAGGTGAGCGGGCCGGCGGCGGGGCTCACCGTGCTCGTGTACGAGGCCGTGCGGGCGTACGGACCTGAGGTGCTCGGTGTGCTCGTGTTCGCGGCCGGTGCGGTCCAGCTCGGGCTGGGGGCGCTGCGGCTCGGGCGGTGGTTCCGGGCCGTGTCCGTGGCGGTCGTCCAGGGGATGCTCGCCGGGATCGGGATCGTGCTGGTCGCCGGGCAGGTGTACGCCATGGGCGACGTGAGCGCGCCGGCGAGTGCGCTCGGGGCGGTGGGCGGGCTGGTCTCGCTCCCCGGGGACGCGGATCCCCTGGCGTTCGGCATCGGCGGCGCCACCGTCGCCGTACTCCTGCTGTGGCGGCGCTGGGCGTGGGGGGCTCGGCTGGCGCCCGGGCCGTTGGTGGCGGTGACACTGGCCGCGGGAGTGACCTGGGTGTTCGACCTGGACGTGCGACGGGTGGAGGTTCGCGGGCTGCCGGCCGCCGTACGGGTGCCGGAGGCGGCGGATTTCGGGCGGCTCACGGAAGTGGGGGTGATCGGGACGGTCGTCGCCCTCGCCCTGATCGCGTCCGCGCAGTCGCTGTTCGGTGCGGCGGCCGTCGACCGGCTGCATCGGGAGGCGCGGACCGACTACGACCGGGAGTTGATGGCGCAGGGGATCGGGAACGCGGTGTGCGGGGCGCTCGGGGCGTTGCCGATGGCCGCGGTGGTCGTACGGAGTGCCGTGAACGTGCGGGCGGGGGCACGTACGAAGGTGTCACGGGTGCTGCATGGGGTGTGGCTGCTCGTCTTCGTGGCCGTCGTGCCCGGGGCGCTCGGGGTGCTCGGGGCGGTTCCGGTGGCCGCTCTGGCCGGGCTGCTGGTGCATCTCGGGTGCGGGCTCGTGCCCGTGCGGGAGGTGGGGGTGCTGTGGCGGGAGCATCGGGGGGAGCTGGTGGTGCTTGTGGTGACGGCCGGTGCCATCGCTGTGGCGGGCTTGTTCGAGGGGGTGGTGGTCGGGCTCGCGGTGGCCGTGGGGAAGACCGCCTGGGATGTCAGTCATGTGCGGGTGGAGGTCGGCGAGGGGGGTGACGGGTGCGTGGTGGTGAGGGTTGTCGGGCATACGACGTTCCTGCGGTTGCCCGAGTTGCTGGATCACCTGGATGCCCTGGACGCCCTGGATGCCGTCGCTGCCCTGGGCGTGAGGGACACGCCGGGTGGTCCGAGTGCCCCGGTGGCGTTGCCTCAAGGGCGTTTGGTGCGGCTGGAGTTGGGTGGGCTTCGGCATGTGGATCACGCGTGTGCGGCGGCCCTTGCGGGGTGGGCCGCCGCGCGGGGGCACGAGGTGGTGGGAGTACGTGGTCAATGAGTGGAGGGGGTGCGGGCGGGGGCGGCCGGGGATCTGGCCACCAGCAGGTCCACCTCGTAGGTCTCCTCCAGTGTTCCGGCCGGGAAGAGCTTGAGGAGGAGGTTGCGTTCATCGGCCAGGAAGGCTGCGGCGGCCTCCTTGTCGTGGACCAGGAAGACGGAATGGCTGCCGATGTTGGCCAGGTGGGTGTCGATCGGGACGCGGCGGCTCCAGCGGAGTCGGCGGCGGGTGAAGTCGAGGCGTCCCGAGGGATCGACCGCGCGGTGGGAGGCGTTGTTCTGCTCCACGGCCACGTCGACGCCGAAGAAGTACTGGATGCGGTTCGCCTGGGCGGCGATCCAGGGGGTGTCCAGGGCGTACGTGTTCCACCACAGGGCGAGTGCGCCGCCCGGGCGCAGGACGCGGAGGGCCTCCGGGACGGCGTGGTCCGGGTCGGTCCAGTGCCAGGACTGGGCGTAGGTGAGGAAGTCGACGGAGGCGTCGGCCAGGGGGAGGGCGTTGCCGTCGCCTCGGACGATCGGCACGTCGGGGAGGGTGCGGCGGAACTGGGCCGCCATGCCGTCGCCGGGTTCCACGGCGATCACGTGGGCGCCGCGGGCGTGGAGGAGGGCGGTGGATATGCCGGTGCCGGCGCCGACGTCCGCGACGCGCGAGCCGGGGAGGGGGTGGGCGGCCAGGTGTTCTACGGCGTCGAGGAGGGCGGGCGGATAGGAGGGACGGTTCTGGGCGTACTGGGCTGCGGCTGTGTTGAAGGAGGTGGCTCGCGAGTGGGTGGTTCGGGAGGGCGTGGGGGGTTGGGTGGGCGGTTGGGCTGAGGCCGTCATGTGGACATGGTGGCGGGGGGTGTTGGTGGGGGGAGGGGGTTTGGGGAAGAGTTGGGGGGAGCGGGTGGGGTGCCGGGCCCGGAGAGGGACCCCCGACACGCTGAACGGTGTCGGTCGGCCATGCCCATGCCCCTGCCCCTACGGCTTTCGCCGCCTCGCCGGGTTTCCTGTGCGGCGGGTTGTGCGGCGGGCGTGCTGGTCGCGGGACGCCTCGTATTCCTGGCGGTGGAGGGATTCGCCGGGGGCCTCCTTCAGTGAGCGGAGGAAGTAGGCGGCCAGGGAGCCCACAAAGCCGATCGCCAGGAGGCCCCGGAGAGAGGCCTGGCGTGCCGGGTCCGGGCGGTTGGTGAAGGCGCCCCAGGTGTGGCCGAACGCCAGCGCGCTGCACACCGCGAACATGGCCAGGACCAGGAGAGTCACCACGCCTCCGACCTCCGCGATCCGCAGACCCTCGTAGGCGAAGCCCAGGATCAGGCAGGATGCCAGCGTCGCCGCCAGTGAACCCGCGGCCACTCCGGCCCGGCGGGCCGTGTAGCCGGCGTCGTGGTCCACCCAGGTCGTGCCGAAGAAGCGGATGGGCTCGGGGCGGGGTTCCGGGCGGGGGCCGTCCGTCGCGCCTGTCTTTCTGGTCTTGTCGCTCACCACTCGATTATCGCCAGCCGGGCATCGGCACCGAATGCCGGTGGTACCGATGCCCGGGTGCGTCGCGCGGGTCAGGAGCAGTGGGCCGCCACGTAGCCGTCGCTCCCCGTCAGGACGTACGCGTCCGAGACGTACTCGCCGTTGTCGATGTTGTCCCAGATGTTCGACGTACCGTACGGACCGGCGATCGCCTCACCGGGGCGCTGGCAGTAGATCGGGACCTTGGCGCCCTCCGCCAGCACGCGGACGATCGTGTAGCCGGTGCCGGGGCCGCTGCGGACGTTGAGGCGGTACCCCGGGGCGACCGAGTAGTAGCGGACGGACGTTGTCGCCGCCGACGCGGTCGCGGCTGCCGCGGTGGTCAGCGTCAGGTCCGTGGCCTTGTCGGCCGTTCTCTCCTCGTGCTCTGTGGACATGAAAAACCCTCCCCCGTTGGACCCCATGACTCCCATGGGGTCCGGGTGATACCCCTAAAACACGCCATGAAACACATGTACGGAACTCGTACACCGACGTCAGCAAGCCGCCTCTGTCCCGTAGCACTCATCGACTAGGCTCGATGGGTCGCGCGCGCGGCCGAACAGCACGGGGGTGAGTCCATGACGCCACAGCGGAACTCCGGAACCGGCGCGGAAGCGGAATTCCCGGAGTACGCCGGTCAGTACCGTCTGGAGTCACGGCTGGGTTCCGGCGGCATGGGCGTGGTGCACCTGGCCCGGAGCACCTCCGGGATGAAGCTCGCCGTCAAGGTCGTACACGGGGAGTTCGCCAAGGACCCCGAGTTCAGGGGGCGGTTCCGGCAGGAGATCGCCGCCGCCCGGCGCGTCAGCGGCGCCTTCACCGCGCCCGTCGTCGACGCCGACCCCGATGCCGAACGGCCTTGGATGGCCACCCTGTTCATTCCCGGGCCGACCCTTGCCGAGGAGGTCAAGCGGAACGGGTCCATGAACCCCGGGCAGTTGCGGCGGCTGATGGCCGGGCTCGCCGAGGCGCTGCGGGACATCCACCGGGTCGGGGTCGTCCACCGGGACCTGAAACCGAGCAACGTACTGCTCGCCGAGGACGGTCCGAAGGTCATCGACTTCGGCATTTCTCGGCCGAAGGACAGCGAACTGCGCACCGAGACCGGCAAGTTGATCGGCACGCCTCCGTTCATGGCGCCCGAGCAGTTCCGACGGCCCCGCGAGGTGGGTCCCGCCGCCGACATCTTCGCCCTGGGGTCGGTGATGGTGCACGCGTCGACCGGACGCGGGCCGTTCGACTCCGACAGTCCGTACGTCGTCGCCTACCAAGTGGTGCACGACGAACCCGACTTGACCGGTGTGCCGGAGAACCTCGCCCATCTGGTGCTGGGTTGTCTCGCCAAGGAGCCCGAGGACCGGCCCACTCCGGATGAACTGATGCGGGAGCTCAGGTCGGTCGCCGCCTCCTACGACACCCAGGCGTTCGTGCCCGAGGAGCGGCGCAGGGGCCGCTCCCCCGCTCCCTCGGCTGCTCCCGACTCCTCCAAATCCGTTCCCCCTTCCTCCAACTCCCCCGCAGCAGCCGAGCGTTCGGGTCGGCGGCGACTGCGCAAGCACGTTCTCCTCGCCGCGGGCTCCCTCGTCCTCGCCGCCGGGTGTGTCCTCACCTCGGTGCAGGTGTTCGGCGGTGATCCGGTCGCCGAGCCCACGGACGGTTCCTCGGGCAGCAGTTCCGGTACCGGTACGACGGCCGCCGCCGCCGGATTCCGGGCCTGGGCGATCCGGCCGGCCACCGGCGGCAACGCCGGTATGCCCCAATGCTCGTACGGTGACGGGAAGTTGTTCTGCGCCCAGAAGGGGCTCGTCTCCGCCATCGACCCCGCCGACGGCACCGTCCTGTGGCGGCACCCGATCGACGCCGGCCTCATTCCGAGCCGCCCGCCGGTCCTGTCGGGCGGGCTCGTGCACCCCCCGCTGGACGAGGGCACCCGCCTGGAGGCGCTCGATCCGGAGACGGGCCGAACCCGCTGGCAGGAGACCGTGCCAGGCCGTGTCGGCCTCGGATACGCCGGCGGCATGACCCTCCTCACCGGCGCCGACGGCAAGGTCACCGGCGTCGACAGCGCGTCCGGCGACAGCAAGTGGAACCGGCGGATCGCCGGGCTGAGCGGCCCGCGGCTGTTCTCCTTCGCCGGCGACCGACTCGCGTACGCCACGAGCACGGCCGAGGACGGCGGCAGTACGCGAGTCGCCGCGCTGGACCCCGGCACCGGTGACGTGCGCTGGCAGGAGAAGCTGAACGGGCAGCTGAAGCCCATCGGCACCACCGACGCGGGCGCCTCCGTCTTCTTCGCCGCCATCGACAGCGTGTACGGGGACACGGTCGCCGTCGTCGACTACGACCCGGCGACCGGGGCCTCGCGCAAGGTCGAGGTGAGCGTCCCGCTCCAGCGGGCACACGGTGTCGTGCGCGGGAACACCGTCTATCTGCTGGCCGCCGGGGGTGCGCTGATCGCCGTGGACCTGAAGGCGGGGAAGCAGCTGTGGCGGCTGGAGACGTCCGTGAGTCTCGGTTCGGCGCCGACCATCGACGGGCGGTACGTGTACTTCACCGCCGCCGACGGACGCCTGCTCGCGGTGGACGCCCGCACGGGGACGATCGCGGGCCAGACGTCGCCGCGGCTCGCCCCGGCCGCGGACACGATCGAGGCCTCGCTGCCCGCCCCCGTCGCCGCCGGCGGACGCGTCTACGCGAGCGCTCCCGACGGTTCCGTCTTCGCCGTGGACGCGACCGACCCGGCCGGCTGGTGACCGTGACCCGGGGCGCCCCGGACTCGTACGACGTCTGAAGCACGTACGGGAAGATCATGACGAAGGGCCGCTCCTGAGGAGCGGCCCTTCGTCATGACGCGGATGTGGGAGGGGTCAGCCCAGCAGTGACACGTCCCGGACCGCGCCCTTGTCGGCGCTCGTCGCCATCGCCGCGTACGCGCGCAGGGCCTGCGAGACCTTGCGCTCGCGGGAGACGGGGGCGTAGACGCCGTTCAGGGCCTCGCGGCGGGCCGTCAACTCGTCGTCCGGGACGAGGAGTTCGATCGTGCGGTGCGGGATGTCGATGCGGATGCGGTCGCCGTCCTTCACCAGGGCGATGGTGCCGCCGGAGGCCGCCTCGGGGGAGGCGTGGCCGATGGAGAGGCCCGAGGTGCCGCCGGAGAAGCGGCCGTCCGTGACCAGCGCGCAGGTCTTGCCGAGGCCGCGGCCCTTGAGGAACGAGGTCGGGTAGAGCATCTCCTGCATGCCGGGGCCGCCCTTGGGACCCTCGTAGCGGATGACGACGACGTCGCCGTCCTTCACCTGCTTGTTGAGGATCTTCTCGACGGCTTCCTCCTGCGACTCGCAGACGACCGCGGGGCCCTCGAAGGTCCAGATCGACTCGTCGACACCGGCCGTCTTCACGACGCAGCCGTCGACGGCGAGGTTGCCCTTGAGGACCGCCAGGCCGCCGTCCTTCGAGTACGCGTGCTCGGCGCTGCGGATGCAGCCACCGGCGGCGTCCATGTCCAGGGCCTCCCAGCGCTCCGACTGGGAGAAGGCCTCGGCGGAGCGGACGCAGCCGGGAGCCGCGTGCCACAGCTCCAGGGCCTCCGGCGACGGGGAGCCGCCACGCACGTCCCAGGTCTTCAGCCAGTCCGCGAGGGACGAGCTGTGAACCGAGTTCACGTCCTCGTTGAGGAGGCCCGCGCGGTGCAGTTCGCCGAGGAGGGCGGGGATGCCGCCGGCCCGGTGCACGTCCTCCATGTAGTACGTGCGGTCCTTGGCGACGTTCGGCGCGACCTTCGCCAGGCACGGGACCCGGCGCGAGACCTCGTTGATGTCGTCCAGGTCGAACGGGACGCCCGCCTCCTGGGCGGCGGCCAGCAGGTGCAGGATCGTGTTGGTCGAGCCGCCCATCGCGATGTCGAGGGCCATGGCGTTCTGGAAGGCGGCGAAGGTGGCGACGTTGCGGGGCAGGACCGTCTCGTCGTCCTGCTCGTAGTAGCGGCGGGTGATGTCCATCACCGTGCGGCCCGCGTTCTCGTACAGCGCCCGGCGGGCCGTGTGCGTGGCCAGGACCGAGCCGTTGCCGGGGAGGGCGAGTCCGATGGCCTCCGCGAGGCAGTTCATCGAGTTGGCCGTGAACATGCCGGAACAGGAACCGCAGGTCGGACAGGCGTTCTCCTCGATACGGAGGATGTCCTCGTCCGAGATCTTCTCGTTCACGGCGTCGGAGATCGCGTCGACCAGGTCGAGCGTGCGGACCGTGCCGTCGACCAGCGTGGCCCGGCCGGACTCCATCGGGCCGCCGGAGACGAAGACCGTGGGGATGTTGAGCCGCAGTGCGGCGTTCAGCATGCCCGGGGTGATCTTGTCGCAGTTGGAGATGCAGATCAGGGCGTCGGCGCAGTGGGCCTCGACCATGTACTCGACCGAGTCCGCGATGAGGTCGCGGGAGGGGAGGGAGTACAGCATGCCGCCGTGGCCCATCGCGATGCCGTCGTCGACGGCGATCGTGTTGAACTCGCGCGGGATGCCTCCGGCGGCGGTGATGGCCTCGCTGACGATACGGCCGACCGGCTGGAGGTGGGTGTGGCCGGGCACGAACTCGGTGAAGCTGTTCGCGACCGCGATGATCGGCTTCCGCCCGATGTCGGCACCCGGTACACCGGAGGCGCGCATAAGGGCGCGGGCGCCCGCCATGTTGCGGCCGTGGGTGACTGTGCGGGACCTCAGCTCGGGCATCTTCGCTCGCCTCGCTACTTCAGAGAGTTATGACTGAAGTCGAGCGTACGCCGGTCGTTCCGGTTGCAGACGCGGTGTCCGGAATACGGGATGGGTGTCTCGGGTTTTGGGTGCGGGAGCGGGAGCTCGGTGGTGGGGTGCGGGCCCGGTGGGGGCTTGTCGCGCAGTTCCCCGCGCCCCTGAACGCTCGTGCGCGCCCCCGCTGAGAGCGTCGGCCCCGCGCCCCTAACGGGCGGGGCCGGCCAGGTGGGCCTGGATCGCGGGAGCCACTCTTTCGATGATCAGCTCCGGGTTCGCCGAAGCCAGGGGCTCGACCTTGATCACGTAGCGCAGCATCGCGATGCCCACCAGCTGGGCTGCCGCCAGTTCGGCGCGGAGTTCCGCGTCCGGGAGGTCCAGCTGCGCGGCCACTCGGCGGAGGAGCTGGGTGGAGATCAGGCGGCGGAATACGCCGGCCGCTGCCTCGTTGTTCATGGCGGAGCGGACGATCGCGAGGAGGGCCTTGCGGGTGGCCGGGTTCTCCCAGACTCCGAAGAAGAAGCGGGCCAGGCGCTCGCCGACGCCGTCGAGCGGGCCCTCGGCGATCGAGCCGGGAGCGCTGAGGAGAGGGCCGGCGGCCACCTCGATCGACGCCTCGAAGACCTGTTCCTTGGTGCCGAAGTAGTGGTGGACGAGGGCCGAGTCCACTCCCGCGGCCTTGGCGATGCCGCGTACGGACGTCTTGTCGTAACCCCGTTCGGCGAACTCCTCGCGGGCCGCCGTCAGGATGCGGTCGCGGGCGGCGGGGGCGTCCGCGGTGTCCGTACGGGAGGGGCGTCCCCGGCGGCGGGGGGCGGCGCTGGTCACGGGCGCGGTCCCCCGCCGGGGACGGCTCTGACGGCCGAGGCCAGGTGGAGACGGGTGAAGGCGAGCGCCTCGGCGAGGTCGGCCTCGCGCTCGGCGCCGGACATCGCGCGGCGCGTGTTCACCTCGATGACGACATGGCCGTCGAAACCGGTGACCGCGAGCCGTTCGAGCAGCTCGGCGCAGGGTTGCGTACCGCGACCCGGGACCAGGTGCTCGTCCTTGTTGGAGCCGTTGCCGTCGGCGAGGTGGACGTGGCCGAGGCGGTCGCCCATGAGGTCGACCATCGCCATGGCGTCGCTGCGTGCCGTCGCGGTGTGGCTGAGGTCGATCGTGAAGTGCCGGTAGTCGTCCTTCGTGACGTCCCAGTCGGGGGCGTACGCGAGCATCTCGCGGTCGCGGTAGCGCCAGGGGTACATGTTCTCGACGCCGAACCGGACGTCCGTCTCGTCGGCCATGCGCCAGATGCCGGTGACGAAGTCCCGCGCGTACTGGCGCTGCCAGCGGAACGGCGGATGTACGACGACGGTGGTCGCGCCGAGCTTCTCCGCCGCCGCCTGGGCGCGCTGGAGCTTGGTCCAGGGGTCCGTGGACCAGACGCGCTGGGTGATGAGGAGGCAGGGGGCGTGGACGGCGAGGATGGGGATCCTGTGGTAGTCGCTCAGTCTGCGCAGCGCTTCGATGTCCTGGCTGACGGGGTCCGTCCAGACCATGACCTCGACGCCGTCGTAGCCGAGACGCGCGGCGATCTCGAAGGCCGTCGCCGTCGACTCCGGGTACACGGAGGCTGTGGACAGCGCGACCTTCGCATCCGGGATGCGTACGACTGGTTCTGCCACGGGGACAGCGTACGGGGTGCCCCCGGCAGTTGGGCTCGGGGGCAGTGAGGTTGGCCGGCGCCGGGGTGCCGTTCGCCGTCGGGGGTCGGTGGTTGGGCGGGTGCGGGGCCGTGCGTGGCTCGTCGCGCAGTTCCCCGCGCCCCCGAGGTACGTGCAGCACAGGTCTTTCGAGAGGTGCCGAAGGCTGTCTACTCCGTGCCCATGTGGGTGCCCATGTGGTCGAGGCGGCGGAGGATCACGCCCTCCCGGAGGGCCCAGGGGCAGACCTCCAGGGTTTTCACGGCGAAGAGGTCCATCGCGGCCTCGGCCACCAGGGCGCCCGCGACGAGCTGGTTGGCCCGGCCCTCCGAGACTCCGGGGAGGGCCGCGCGTTCCGCTGTCGTCATGGAGGCGAGTTCGGGGACCAGCGTCTGAAGGGACTCGCGCTTCAGCTCGCGCTGGACGTAGAGACCCTCCGTGGAGCGGGCCGCCCCGGCCAGGCGGGCGAGCTGCTTGAACGTCTTCGAGGTGGCGACGACGTGGTCCGGGGCGCCGAATCGGCTGAACTCGCCCACCGTACGGGCGATCTGGGCGCGTACATGGCGGCGCAGGGACCTGATGTCGTCGGGGTCGGGCGGGTCGCCGGGGAGCCAGCCGGCGGTCAGGCGGCCGGCGCCGAGGGGGAGGGAGACGGCGGCGTCGGGCTGCTCGTCGATGCCGTAGGCGATCTCCAGGGAGCCGCCGCCGATGTCGAGGACGAGGAGCTTGCCGGCCGACCAGCCGAACCAGCGGCGGGCCGCGAGGAAGGTGAGCCGGGCCTCCTCGGAGCCGGACAGGACCTGGAGCTCGACTCCCGTTTCGGCCTGCACGCGCGCGAGGACGTCGTCGGCGTTGCTGGCCTCGCGCACGGCGGAGGTGGCGAACGGCAGCAGGTCCACGACGCCCTTGTCCTCGGCGGCCTGGAGCGCGTCCTGGATCACCGCGACGAGTTTGTCGACCCCCTTGGGGCCGATGGCTCCGGCGTCGTCGAGGAGCTGGGCGAGCCTCAGCTCGACCTTGTGCGAATGCGCGGGCAGGGGGCGCGCGCCGGGGTGCGCATCCACCACCAGCAGATGCACCGTGTTCGATCCCACGTCGAGGACACCGAGTCTCATGGACGGAACGCTACTGCCAGCCGCGCCCGCATCCGCCCCCGGAGCGGTGCCGGAAGGGGCTCTCGGCGACTTACTCTGGACGCGTGCCAAAGACGAAAAAGGCAAAGGCCGACAAGTCGGCAGCGGAAGCCCTCCCCGCGAAGTCCACGAAGTCCGTGAAGTCCCCGAGATCCGCGAAACCTCCGAAGACGGTGGTGGTGAGCGACGAGAAGGGGCTCGACTTCGCCCGCGCGTGGGTGGAGTTCCCCGATCCGGCCGACGACGAGCAGGTCTTCCGCTGCGATCTGACCTGGCTGACCTCCCGCTGGAACTGCGTCTTCGGAAGCGGCTGCCAGGGCATCCAGGCCGGCCGCGCGGACGACGGCTGCTGCACGCTGGGCGCCCATTTCTCCGACGAGGACGACGAGAAACGCGTCGCCGGATTCGTGGCGCGGCTCACGCCCGACATCTGGCAGCACCACGACATCGGCACGGAGTCGGGCTGGACCTCCGAGGACGAGGAGGGGTCGCGGCAGACCCGGCCCTACCAGGGGTCCTGCATCTTCCAGAACCGGCCGGGGTTCGCGGGCGGCGCCGGCTGCTCGCTGCACATCCTGGCGCTGAAGGAGGGCCTGGAGCCGCTGGAGACCAAGCCGGACGTGTGCTGGCAGCTTCCGGTGCGGCGGACGTACGACTGGATCGACCGGCCCGACGACACGCGCGTGCTCCAGGTGTCGATCGGTGAGTACGACCGGCGCGGCTGGGGTCCGGGCGGCCACGACCTGCACTGGTGGTGCACGTCGGCGACCTCGGCGCACGGCGCGGGCGACCCGGTGTACGTCTCGTACCGGCCGGAGCTGGTCGAGCTGATGGGCAAGGCGGGGTACGACAGGCTGGTCGAGCTCTGCGAGGAGCGGCTGGCCTCGCAGTTGCCGCTGCTGGCTCCGCATCCGGCGGATCCCGTTCGCTGACGCGGCCCAGCAGGCCCAGCAGGCCCAGCAGGCCCAGCAGGCCCAGCAGGCCAGCAGGCTCAGGAGGCCGTCGAGGGGCTCGGGGAGGCGCTGTCGACGGGCGGCGACGAGTCTCCGGGGTCGGCCGGGGTCGAGGCCGTCGGGGTGGGGGTGGGGGTGGGTTCCGGGTCCGGTGACGTGGACGGTGGCGGGTCGCTGGGGGGCGGCGTCGCGGGCGCCGAGGTCGTCGGGTCCGGGGGCGGGGTGCTCGGGCGGGGCGGGCCGGGGGCCGGTGGGTGCACCGGGGTCGGGTCCGGGGGTGTGGGCGCGGTGCCGTACCCCTCGATGGAGACGACGGCCGATGCCGGTGCGATCGACACCCGCGCGCTCCAGTGGCCGGCGGGCTCACGCAGAGGGTCGACGTACACCTTGATCGTGAACGACTCGCCGGGCCGCAGGGTTCCCGAGGACCGGCTCGGATACAGCCAGGACGCCCCGGTGGACGCCGTCCAGCGCACCGGGGTGTGCCCGGACGCGGTGAGGGTGATGAGTGTCGTGTCGCCGTCGCTGGACGCCTCCACGGTGAGCAGGCCCGGGCTGTCCTTCGCGCCGGGGACCGCGCTGACGACCTCCACGGAGACGTCCGGTGAGCCGTGGTCCTTCCTGACGAGGCCGCTGTCGGCGCCGGTTCCCGCGTTGCCGGCGTTGCCCGCGTTCTCGTAACCGCCGCCCGCCGCCTCGCCGTCGAGGACGTCCTGGCGCTGTGCCTCGCTCGCGGTGGCCGACCGGTCCCCGGGGCCGCCCTCGCCGGTCGCCGGAGCGCGGTAGGCCGCCCACAGGGCGAGCACGGGCGCGGCGACCACGGTGGCGACGACGGTGGTCGTGACGGCACGCGCGCGCAGCCGGTCCCTCCGGGCGGCACGGTCCTTGGGGTCCATCGGGAAGCCGCGCCGGTCGAAGCGCGGAGCGGCGGCTCCCCGCGCGCGCGGGAGGTGCGCCATGGCGACGTGCAGGGCCGCGCGGGGCGCCTCCAGGACGGGCAGTTCGGCGGGCGTGACGCTGGTGCCGGGCCAGGAGCCGGGGACGGCCCGCTCGGCGGTACGGCGGCACCGCGGGCAGTCGTCGACATGCCGGACCAGTTCGCGGCGCAGGGCCGTGCTGAGCACCAGCTGGTGGTCGCCGGTGAGGCGCGAGACGCTCGGGCAGGCGCCGGTCTCGACGACGGCGAGGGCCGCGCGGGTGCGTTCGACCTCGCAGGCGGCGGAGGCGAGCAGGTCTCCGGCGGCGGCGGGGTCCAGGCCCAGTACGGCGGCGACCTCGTGGGCGGCGAGCTTGTGGCGCACGGCGAGTTCGAGTGCCTCGCGCTGCTCGGGGGTGGTGCCGGCGGCCTCCGGCCAGGCGAGCTGGGCCAGTTCACGCCGGTGCGCTTCCTGGGTCTCCTCGGACACGGGAACCGCGGAGGCTGCGGAGTCGGCGGAGCCGGGGCCGGACCGGGGCACGGGGGCGGCGGACGCCTGCCGTTTGGCGCGCCGGCCCGCCGCGTGGCTGCTCTGACGTTTCTGCTTGGCCTCGGCCAGTTTGCGCAGACAGGCCCAGCGGGCCAGCGCGTACAGCCAGGCCCTGCGGTCACCGGCGGACTCGGGGCCGCGCGGGCTGCGGCGCTCGGCGAGCGCGAGGACGTCGCCGAGGGCGGCGGTGGCCGTGTCGTGGTCGCACAGGACGGACAGGCAGTAGGTGAACAGGCCGTCCAGATACGGCTCGTAGCGCGCGGGCGGGCGCTGGACCAGAGTGCGTCCCGCCGCCCGGTCGCGCGCCTCACGGTGCGCCCGGTGTGTGCCGGTGCTGCGGGTCGGGGTGTCCGGGCTACTGCTCATCACCCGTGCGACCGTAGGCGCCTTACGACGGCCCCTCCCTCCACCTTGAGCACTTTTAATCCGTACGGGTGAAACGATCCCTCAATAGGGGACAGCAGCCCCGGATTTTGTGGCCTGTTCCCGCCCTGACGTGGCCGATTAGCGCCGGGAGCGCGGCTTCCGGCACCCGTCGGCGACGGTGGTGGCGGTGATGTCAGTGGGTCCGGTTACGGTTCGTCCCATGGCTGTTCGTACGAAGACCGCTAAGGACCGTCCGTCCTACCGCTGCACCGAGTGCGGCTGGCAGACGGCCAAGTGGCTCGGCCGCTGCTCCGAGTGCCAGGCGTGGGGCACGGTCGAGGAGTACGGCGCGCCCGCGGTCCGTACGACGGCACCGGGCCGGGTCACCACCTCCGCGGTCCCCATCGGACAGGTCGACGTCCGCCAGGCCACCGCCCGCAGCACCGGTGTGCCCGAACTGGACCGCGTACTGGGCGGCGGGCTCGTCCCGGGTGCCGTCGTTCTCGTGGCCGGTGAGCCGGGCGTGGGCAAGTCGACGCTCCTCCTCGACGTCGCGGCGAAGTCGGCGAGCGACGAGCACCGCACGCTCTACATCACGGGTGAGGAGTCCGCGAGCCAGGTCCGGCTGCGCGCCGACCGCATCAAGGCGATCGACGACCATCTGTTCCTGGCCGCGGAGACGGACCTCGCGGCGGTGCTGGGCCACCTGGAAGCCGTGAAACCGTCCCTCCTGATCCTCGACTCCGTCCAGACGGTGGCCTCGCCGGAGATCGACGGCGCGGCGGGCGGCATGGCGCAGGTCCGCGAGGTCGCCGGGGCACTGATCCGCGCCTCCAAGGAGCGCGGCATGTCGACGCTCCTGGTGGGCCATGTCACCAAGGACGGCGCGATCGCCGGCCCGCGCCTGCTGGAACACCTGGTGGACGTGGTCCTGTCGTTCGAGGGCGACCGGCACGCCCGCCTCCGTCTCGTCCGGGGCGTCAAGAACCGCTACGGCACGACGGACGAGGTCGGCTGCTTCGAACTGCACGACGAGGGCATCACGGGCCTCGCCGACCCGAGCGGCCTGTTCCTGACCCGGCGCGCCGAACCGGTGCCGGGGACCTGCCTGACCGTCACCCTGGAGGGCCGCCGCCCGCTCGTCGTCGAGGTCCAGGCGCTCACCGTCGACTCGCAGATCCCCTCCCCCAGGCGGACGACGTCGGGCCTGGAGACGTCCCGGGTCTCGATGATGCTCGCGGTTCTCGAACAACGGGGCAGGATCAGCGCGCTCGGAAAGCGGGACATCTATTCGGCGACGGTCGGCGGGGTGAAGCTCTCCGAACCGGCCGCGGACCTCGCGATCGCCCTCGCGCTGGCCTCCGCCGCGAGCGACACCCCGCTGCCCAAGAACCTGGTCGCGATCGGCGAAGTGGGCCTTGCGGGCGAGGTCAGACGGGTGACGGGGGTCCAGCGCCGGCTGTCCGAAGCACACCGTCTGGGCTTCACCCACGCCCTCGTTCCCTCGGACCCCGGCAAGATCCCCGCCGGTATGAAGGTCATCGAAGTCGCCGACATGGGGGACGCGCTCCGAGTGCTTCCGCGGTCGCGTAGGCGAGAGGCCCCACGGGACGACGAGGACCGCCGGTAGACTTTGCCCAGGTCTCGCCCGTCCGTACGAACAACGTGTGCGAAACGGGAGCGGCCCAGAACCTGCGACCGGAGGAGTGCAGTGGCAGCCAACGACCGGGCAGCAGCTCCCGGAAAGTACGGTGGGAGCTCCGGTGCCGATGGCCTGATGCGCGCCTCACTGAGCGCCGTGGCACCCGGCACGGCGCTGCGCGACGGGCTTGAACGGATTCTCCGCGGCAACACCGGCGGACTCATCGTGCTGGGCTCCGACAAGACCGTCGAGGCGATGTGCACGGGCGGTTTCGTCCTGGACGTCGAGTTCTCGGCGACGCGGCTGCGCGAGCTGTGCAAGCTCGACGGCGGCATCGTGGTCTCCTCGGACCTGTCCAAGATCCTGCGGGCCGGCGTGCAGCTGGTCCCCGACCCGAACATCCCCACCGAGGAGACGGGCACCCGGCACCGCACCGCCGACCGCGTGTCGAAGCAGGTGAGCTACTCGGTCATCTCGGTGTCCCAGTCCATGAGACTCATCGCGCTGTACGTGGACGGCCAGCGCCGTGTCCTGGAGGACTCGGCCGCGATCCTGTCCCGCGCGAACCAGGCCCTGGCGACCCTGGAGCGCTACAAGCTCCGCCTCGACGAGGTCGCGGGCACGCTGTCCGCGCTGGAGATCGAGGACCTCGTGACGGTCCGGGACGTCTCCGCGGTGGTGCAGCGCCTGGAGATGGTCCGTCTCATCGCGACGGAGATCGCCGGTTACGTGCTCGAACTGGGCACCGACGGGCGGCTTCTGGCCCTCCAGCTGGAGGAGTTGATCGCGGGCGTGGAGCCGGAGCGCGAGCTGGTCGTCCGGGACTATGTCCCCGAGCCGACCGCCAAGCGCTCCCGCACCGTCGACGAGGCGCTCGCCGAACTCGACGCGCTCAGCCACGCCGAGCTGCTCGAACTCTCCACGGTGGCCAAGGCCCTGGGCTACACGGGCTCACCCGAGACGCTCGACTCGGCGGTCTCCCCCCGCGGCTTCCGCCTCCTGGCGAAGGTGCCGCGCCTGCCCGGCGCGATCATCGACCGCCTGGTGGAACACTTCGGCGGCCTGCAGAAGCTGCTGGCGGCGAGCGTCGACGACCTCCAGACGGTGGACGGGGTCGGCGAGGCGAGGGCACGCAGCGTGCGGGAAGGCCTGTCGCGGCTGGCGGAGTCGTCGATCCTGGAGCGGTACGTGTAGGTCGGCGCGTGCACGGGGCCCGAGGGGCGGCCGGCCTACCGGGTTCTCCTCGGCCCTCCCCAGTCCCTCTCGGCCCTTCTCGCCCTTCTCTCCTAGTCCTACCTAGTCCTTGTCCAGGACGAAGGACGTCTGGGCCTTCGGGAAGCCCTGGGCCTGCGCCTCCACGAGGTAGGTGTCGGCCGTTGCCGACCCCGCCTTCGGGGTGGCGCACTCGGGGGCGCTCGCCTTGCGGTCCCACTCGAAGGTGTACGTGATGCTGCCGCCGGCCGAGACACGGAACAGCAGACCGGCCGCGTCCTTGGGACAGTCGTCCGAGACCCAGATGTCGTCGTCACTGCTCGCCTGCGTGATCGTCACGACCGCCGCCTTCGGGCCGAGGTCGATCTTGCAGTCGTTGGCGGAGGAGTTCCTGGCGATCAGCTGGAAGGTGGGCGTCTCGTCGGGCGCGTAGACGTTCTGGACACTGCGCAGGCTCAACCGGACGATGCCGGCGGTGCAGTTGGGCAGGGTGGAACCGGCCGGAAGGGTATCGCCGCTGCCTACGCTGCCGTTGACACCGTCGTCCGTGCCTGCGCCGTCGCCACCCGTCCCGGCGGAACCGCTGTCGCCGCCGGACCCGCCCGAACCGTCCGAGCTGCCGGAGTCACCGGAACCCGAGGAATCCCCGGAACCCGCCGAGCCGGAACCGGAGTTCGAGCCGCCGGTGTCCGTGCTGCCCGACTCGTCGCGTCCGCCAGGGGCTTGGCTGATCGCGGGCCCCGATCCGGACGGTCCCGGGGTGATCGTCTGCACGGGATCCTTGCCGTTGGCGCCGTCCGTGCCGTTGTCGCCGCCCCCGCCGCCGGAAGCGGCGATCCAGATGCCCAGCATCGCCAACAGGGCGAGCACGGACAGCAGAACAGCCCTCCGTCGCCAGTAGATGGAGGAGGGAAGCGGCCCGACCGGATTGCGCATAGATCCCACGGCGCAAACTGTACGAGAGATCGGACAGTTCACTCGCCCCACCCGCCGCCGGGGACGCAACTTTTCCGGATCATCATCCCGGCGAAGGGGCGTTGATGACGTGGGTGAACTCCTGCCGGGCGGGGAGCAGTTCACGGCGCCGCATCCATTCAGCGCCGGCCGGCGCCACCCAGCCCGTCCGGCGCCTGAGGACGAGGCCGTTCAGGCCGAAGGCGGGTCTGGGGGCGGGTCTGGGGGCGCAGCCCTCAGGAAGAGGACGGGGCGGGCAGGGGCGGCGGGGGCGAAGAAACCACCCACCCCGTAACGCACCGCATCGCACACCCCCGCACCCCCACATGGCAGGATCGGAACCGCCATGACTGCGCCCACGAAACCCCCGCACCGCGACGCCGGCCCCACTCCCCTCCAGCACCCCCGCCCCCCGTCCCCCGCCACCGACGGCACCCCTCTCCACTCCCCCGTCATCGACTGGTTCGACGACCACGCCCGCGACCTCCCCTGGCGGCGCCCGGACGCCGGCCCCTGGGGCGTGATGGTCAGCGAGTTCATGCTCCAGCAGACGCCCGTGATCCGCGTACTGCCCGTCTACGAGCAGTGGCTCGCCCGCTGGCCCCGCCCCGCCGACCTCGCCGCCGCCCCCTCCGGCGAAGCCGTCCGCGCCTGGGGCCGGCTCGGCTACCCGCGCCGCGCCCTGCGCCTGCACGGCGCGGCTGTCGCCATAACGGAACGCCACGGTGGCGACGTACCCACCGAGCACGCCCAGCTGCTCGCCCTGCCCGGCATCGGCGAGTACACCGCCGCGGCCGTCGCCTCCTTCGCCTACGGCCAGCGCCACGCGGTACTGGACACGAACGTCCGCCGTGTCCTCGCCCGCGCCGTCACCGGCGTCCAGTACCCCCCGAACGCCACCACCGCCGCCGAACGCAAGCTCGCCCGCGCCCTGTTGCCGGACGACGAGTCCACGGCCGCCCGCTGGGCCGCGGCCTCGATGGAGCTCGGCGCGCTCGTCTGCACGGCCCGGAACGAGAGCTGCCACCGCTGTCCGATCGCCGCCCAGTGCGCCTGGCGGCTCGCCGGGAAGCCCGAGCACGAGGGTCCGGCCCGCCGCGGTCAGACGTACGCGGGCACTGATCGTCAGGTACGCGGCAAGCTGCTCGCCGTACTCCGGGAAGCCCACACACCCGTACCGCAGGCGGCGCTCGACGACGTGTGGCACGAGCCGGTCCAGCGCGCCCGGGCCCTCGACGGCCTCGTCTCCGACGGACTGGTCGAGCCCCTTCCGGGCGGGCTGTACCGCCTGCCGCACAGCTGAGACAGACAGCCGGAGATCCACACAGCCACCACACATGCCCGGCTTCCCGTAACGCCCCGGCGCGCTTCCGCAACACACTCACCCCACGCCCAAATCACCACATAGCGCCACCAATTACCCCAGCCGCTTACCCCTTCCCTATTTCCGTTACACAACCGACGGACAGCCGAGCGCTCACCGCAGGCTGGCTCGGACAGCCCCGTGACAACGGCTCCGTAGCTTCATCCCTGTAGGGACCACAAGGCAGTGAATGCCGACCGGCAGGGCGGGTCGGAAACGGGGACGGAGGCGGTCGAGATGGCGCAGCAGGGCGAGGTGCTCGAGTTCGAGGAGTACGTCCGCACACGGCAGGACGCGCTGTTGCGCAGCGCCCGTCGGCTGGTCCCGGACCCCGTCGACGCGCAGGACCTGCTCCAGACGGCGCTCGTGCGGACGTACGGCCGCTGGGACGGCATAGCGGACAAGCGGCTCGCGGACGCCTACCTCCGCCGGGTGATGATCAACACCCGGACGGAGTGGTGGCGGGCGCGCAAGCTGGAAGAGGTGCCCACCGAGCAGCTCCCGGACGCGTGCGTCGACGACTCCACCGAGCAGCACGCGGACCGCGCGCTTCTGATGGACGTCATGAAGGTTCTCGCACCCAAGCAGCGGAGTGTCGTCGTGCTGCGACACTGGGAGCAGATGTCCACGGAGGAGACGGCCGCCGCCCTCGGCATGTCGGCCGGAACGGTCAAGAGCACGCTGCACCGGGCGCTCGCCCGGCTCCGGGAGGAGCTGGAGTCCCGCGATCTGGACGCACGCGCGCTGGAGCATGAGGAGCGGGAGCGTTGCGCGGCCTAGGCACAGGAGCGACCGATCCCGGGGTCCCACGGACAGGAACGGGGACGGGGACGGGGACAGAGGCAGGGGCAGGGGCAGGGGCAGGGGCGACGGATACGGATACGGACGCGGCCTCGCCCTCGGGCCAAAGCCCAGGCCAAGGCCCTGGTCCTGGCGCAGGTCCTGGTCCTGTCTACGGTGCGGGATCGCGGGAGTGGCCGGGGCGTCGTGGCCCGGGGCTGCTCATGGGGTCGGCCCTGTCCGTCCCCGCCCGGCGTGGCTTTCAGGCGGTGATCACGGCGACGGCCGTGCTCGCCGCCCTCGCCCTTTTCGTCTCCGCCTGCGCCACCGGCGGCACCGGCGCCCGTGACGAGGGCCCGGCCGGCGCCGACGCCGTCGCGGGCAAGCTGAGCCCCACCCCCATGGCCTCCGCGTACGCCACTCCGGACGACGTGGACGCGGTCGAGCTCGTCAAGGGCGATCCGGGGGTCGCGGCGTCGGTCAAGCGCGCGCTGAAGCCGTGCGTCGGGGACGAGTACCCGGTCGACGTGTCGTACGGGGACCTGACCGACGGGGCCGCCGACGACGTCGTCGTCAATGTCATGACGTGCAGCGATGCCGTCGGGGTCGGTTCCTACGTGTACCGCGAGGCGGGGGACGGATACCGGAACGTCTTCAGGGCCGAGGAGTCACCGGTGTACGCGGAGATAGACCGCGGCGACCTGGTGGTCACCAAGCA
Organism: Streptomyces sp. NBC_01451; assembly: GCF_036227485.1. Lineage (NCBI taxonomy): Bacteria > Bacillati > Actinomycetota > Actinomycetes > Kitasatosporales > Streptomycetaceae > Streptomyces > Streptomyces sp. NBC_01451. Next base: position 5,615,844 of record NZ_CP109479.1, on the reverse strand, counting down.
GGTCTACAAGAAGGACGACCCGGTGACGAGCCCGTCGGGCGAGAATGTGATCACCTACCGCTGGACGGCGGGCCGCTTCGCCCTGGAGTACCGCACGCACAACGAGTACAGCAGCGCGGTCGACGGCGACGGCGCACCGACAGCGGCCCCGAACTGACCGCGCCACACCGCAGCCGCCACACACGAGACGAGAACTGAGAGCACCCGGGATGGCAGACCAGACCCACGTCCTCTTCGTCGAGGACGACGACGTCATCCGCGAGGCCACCCAACTCGCCCTGGAGCGGGACGGCTTCGCGGTCACCGCCATGCCCGACGGGCTGTCGGGCCTGGAGGCGTTCCGCGCCGACCGCCCCGACATCGCCCTCCTGGACGTCATGGTCCCGGGCCTCGACGGGGTCAGCCTGTGCCGCCGTATCCGCGACGAGTCCACCGTGCCGGTGATCATGCTGTCGGCGCGCGCCGACTCGATCGACGTGGTCCTGGGCCTGGAGGCGGGCGCCGACGACTACGTCACGAAGCCCTTCGACGGTGCTGTCCTGGTCGCCCGGATCCGCGCGGTCCTGCGCCGCTTCGGGCACGCGAGCGGCCCGGGCGCGGCTGCCTCGGAGGACAGCGGGCCCGTGACCGGCGGAGTGCTGGTCTTCGGGGACCTGGAGATCGACACCGAGGGCATGGAGGTCCGCAAGGAGGGCCGGACGGTGGCCCTGACACCCACCGAGATGCGGCTGCTGCTGGAGTTCTCGTCCGCGCCGGGCACGGTCCTGTCCCGCGACAAGCTCCTCGAACGCGTGTGGGACTACGGCTGGGGCGGTGACACCCGCGTCGTCGACGTCCATGTGCAGCGGCTGCGTACGAAGATCGGCCAGGACCGGATCGAGACGGTCCGCGGCTTCGGCTACAAGTTGAAGGCCTGAGCGGGCCGGCCATGCTCTCCAGAGAGAGGCGAATCATCCCGTTCAGCCGGTTCACGGGCATCCACACCGGCCTCAGATGGAAGCTGAGCGCAGCCATCGCGCTGGTCGGCGCGCTCGTGGCGGTCACGCTCAGCCTGGTCGTGCACAACGCGGCCCGGGTCTCGATGCTGGACAGCGCGCGCGACCTCGCGGACGAACGCGTCCTGATCGGGCAGAGCAACTACAACCTGTCGGGGCGGCCCAACTTCCCCGGCATCAAGGTCGACGACCCGAACCTGCCCGAGGAACTGCGGGAGAAGGCCGCGCAGGGCCGCCGGGCGACCTATGTGACCGACCGGCCGGACGGGGTGCCGGACATCTGGGCGGCCGTACCGCTCAAGGACGGGCACATCATGTCGCTGCACACCGGGTTCACCGACCGCAGTACGGACATCATGGCCGACCTCGACCAGGCGCTGATCATCGGCTCGATCGCCGTCGTCCTCGGCGGCAGCGCGCTCGGTGTGCTCATCGGCGCGCAGCTGTCGCGCCGGCTGCGCAAGGCGGCGGCTGCCGCCAACCAGGTCGCGAGGGGCGAGACGGACGTACGGGTGCGGGACGCCATCGGCGGTGTCGTACGGGACGAGACCGACGACCTCGCCCGGGCGGTGGACGCGATGGCGGACACGCTGCGGCAGCGGCTGGAGGCGGAACGGCGGGTCACCGCCGACATCGCGCACGAGTTGCGTACGCCGGTGACGGGCCTGCTGACGGCCGCCGAACTCCTCCCGCCCGGGCGCCCGACCGAGTTGGTCCTGGACCGGGCGCAGGCCATGCGCACGCTGGTCGAGGACGTCCTGGAGGTGGCCCGTCTCGACGGCGCGTCGGAGCGGGCCGAGTTGCAGGACATCATGCTGGGCGAGTTCGTGGCCCGGCGGGTGCTCGCGAAGGACCCGGAGATCGCCGTGCACGTGGTGCACGAGTCGGAGGTCACGACCGATCCGCGCCGGCTGGAGCGCGTGCTGTTCAACCTGCTGGCCAACGCCGCACGGCACGGCAAGGCACCCATAGAGGTGTCGGTCGAGGGCCGGGTCATCCGCGTGCGCGACCACGGCACCGGCTTCCCCGAGGACCTGCTGGCGGAGGGACCGAGCCGCTTCCGTACGGGAAGCAGCGACCGTTCGGGACACGGCCACGGCCTCGGTCTCACCATCGCCGCAGGCCAGGCCCGAGTCCTGGGCGCCCGCCTCACGTTCCGCAACATCCGCCCACCGGGCGCCCCGGAACACGTCCCCGCCGAGGGCGCGGTCGCAGTCCTGTGGCTCCCGGAACACGCCCCGACCAACACGGGCAGCTACCCGATGCTGCCGCGCAAGAGCGGCTGAGGGGGAGATACCCCCCCCAGCCCGTCCGGCGTTTGAGGACGAGGCCCGTTCAGGGCCGATAGCGGGGGTCTGGGGGCGCGGCCCCCAGACACAGGATGGGGCGGGTAGGGGCGGCGGGGACGAGAAAACACGGCCGAAGACCCCCGGGGCAGACACCACCCGAGGGCCTTCGACTCCTCACCGTCCCCCAACCACCACGCAGGGGTCGGCGACCAGAGGCCAGACCTCAGCCCACCTCGACCGCGGTCCCCTTGACCGAAGCCGAACCGGAAGCCGAACCCGAGCCCGGGCCCTCACCCGAGCTCTCCGCCCCCTTCTCCGCCTCCGCCCCCTTCAACGGAACCTCCTTCACGAACACCGCCGCCACCAGCACCACGACCGCCACCACAGCCCCCAGCAGGAACGCCGAGTGCGTCCCCGAGGACACCGCGTACTGGTACGCCTCCCGCGCCGCCGCCGGCAACTTCGCCAGGCTCGCCGCGTCCAGCTGCGCCGACTGCTCGGTCACCTTGGACCCCAGCGCCCCGGCCCGCTCGCTCATCACGTCCTGGACCCGGTTGTTGAACAGCGCGCCCATGATCGCGACCCCGAACGACGACCCGAGCGTACGGAACAGGGTGGTCGTGGAGGACGCGACGCCCATGTCCTTCATCTCGACGCTGTTCTGCGCGACCAGCATGGTGATCTGCATCAGACAGCCGAGGCCGGCCCCGACCACCGCCATGTACAGACCGGACGTCAGCCGCGAGGTCTCCGTGTCCATCTGCGCGAACAGGTACAGCCCGACGCTCAGCAGCACACCGCCGACCAGCGGGAACACCTTGTACTTGCCACTGCTCGTCGTGACCCGCCCCGCGACCATGGACACGACCATCATCGCCGCGAGCATGGGAAGCAGCAGCAGCCCGGAGTTGGTCGCGGACGCGCCCTGTACGGCCTGCTGGTACAGCGGCAGGAACAGCACCGCGCCGAACATCACGAACCCGGTGATGAAGCCGATGATCGACATCAGCGTGAAGTTGCGGCTGCGGAAGATGTGCAGCGGGATGATCGGCTCGGCGGCCTTGGTCTGCCAGAAGACGAACCCGACGAGCGAGGCGACGCCGATGCCGATGAGCTCCATGATCATGGCGGAGCCCCACGCGTACTCCGTACCGCCCCAGGTCGTGACGAGCACGATCGAAGTGATACCGACCGTCAGCAGCGCGACGCCCGGGTAGTCGATCCGCGTCTTCGCGCGCTTCTTCGGCAGGTGCAGTACGGCGCTGATGGCGGCGAGCGCTACGACACCCAGCGGCAGGTTGATGTAGAACGACCAGCGCCAGCCCAGGTGGTCCGTCAGCGCGCCGCCGACCAGCGGCCCGCCGATCATGGCGAGCGCCATCACGCCGGCCATCATGCCCTGGTACTTGCCGCGCTCACGTGGCGGAATCAGGTCCCCGATGATCGCCATGACCCCGACCATCAGGCCACCGGCACCAAGTCCCTGCACGGCGCGGAAGCCGATCAGCTGCCCCATGTCCTGGGCCATGCCGCTGAGCGCCGACCCGATCAGGAAGAGCACGATCGAGCTCATGAAGACGCCCTTGCGCCCGTACATGTCGCCGAGCTTGCCCCAGATCGGGGTGGAGGCGGCGGTGGCGAGCGTGTAGGCGGTCACGACCCACGCCAGGTGTTCGAGCCCGCCGAGCTCTCCCACGATCGTCGGCATCGCCGTACCGATGATCATATTGTCCAGCATCGCGAGCATCATCGCGATCATGAGCGCGAGCAGTACCACCCGCACGCTCCGCGGCTGCTTGCCCTGTCCGGCCTGACCACCCTGTCCGGCCTGCTCATCCCGCTCGCCCGACTCGTCCACCACTGCTCGCGTGTCCGCCATCGTCTCCGCCCACTCCCCCACGTACTCCCACTTACTTGCCGCCCGGCAAGTTGACTACACTGGGGAAGCTAGACCCCTAACTAGCCGGGCGTCAAGTAAGTTTTGTCCCAAGGGCACTCCCCGGGATCAGAAGCGGAAGCAGGAGTACGGGCATGGACCGCACCAAGCAGCGCCGACGCGGGGACACCCGTCAGCGCATCCAGGACGTGGCGCTCGAACTCTTCGCCGAACAGGGCTACGAGAAGACCTCGCTGCGGGAGATCGCCGAACGCCTCGACGTCACGAAGGCGGCGCTCTACTACCACTTCAAGACCAAGGAAGAGATCGTCGTCAGCCTGTTCGAGGACCTGACGAAACCGATCGAGGACCTGATCGAGTGGGGCCGGCAGCAGCCGCACACCCTCGAAATGAAGCAGGAGATCGTACGCCGCTACAGCGAGGCGCTCACCGAAGCGGCACCCCTCTTCCGCTTCATGCAGGAGAACCAGGCGACGGTACGGGATCTGAGCATCGGCGACATGTTCAAGACGCGCATGCTCGGTATGCGGGAGATCATCATCGACCCGGACGCCCCCTTGGTCGACCAGGTCCGCTGCATCAGCGCGATGTTCACGCTGCACGCCGGGATGTTCGTGCTCCACGACCTCGCGGGCGACGCGGACGAGAAGCGCCAGGCGGTCCTGGAGGTCGCGATCGGCCTGGTGACACAGGCGCACGAGGGCACGGCACACCCCTCGTAACCGCAGCACTGCCGACCGGCCGATCACACCCCGCTCGACCGGCCCGGACGGGCCACCAGGTCGGACGGGCCAGCAGGTCGGACGCGCCGGCAGACCAGTCGGACCGGCGGGTCAGACGTGTCCGCAGATGCTCAGACCGTCACGCCCTTGGCCCGCAGGAAGGCCACCGGGTCGACGGCGGACCCGTAGTTCGGCGTCGTACGGATCTCGAAGTGCAGGTGCGGCCCGCTGGAGTTGCCCGTGTTGCCGGACAGGGCTATGCGCTGCCCGGTGGCCACGACCTGGCCGACCTTCACGTTGATCCGCGACAGATGGGCGTACTGCGAGTACGTCCCGTTGCCGTGCCTGATGACGACGGCATTGCCGTACGCCGCCCCGTCACCGGCGCCGTTGCCGCCGGCCTTGACGACGGTGCCGCCGTGCGCGGCGACGACCTTGGTGCCGCTCGGCACGGCGAAGTCCTGGCCGGAGTGGGTGGACGACCACATGTTGCCGGCCTGGTTGAAGCTGGCGCTGAGCGTGTACTTCCTGACCGGGTCCACCCAGGAGGCGGCCTTCTTGGCAGCGGCCTGGACCTGCACGGCACCCGTCGCACCGGTCTCGGCGGCAGCCGCGACCCCGGTCACCCCCAGGACGAGTGACGCCCCGAGCCCGGCGGCCAGAACCGAGACACGGGAGACACGGGCCGTACGGGACTCACGGGACGGGGACGGGGTGGTGGCGCGCTGGAACATCGAGACCTCATGGGGACGGGGACAGAAAAGCCACCCGGCACGAGCGTTCCCGCCGGATGGGCATCCCCTTGGTAACCCCGAGCCCCGCGCATCCCCAAACTCCCGATCTACGACACAACTTAGTAGATGGCCACAAATTTACCCACTTCTTGACAAAGCAACCGAAGCAGCCGCTTCCCGCAAAGCGCGACCGACCCGCACCCTCACCCACTAATCACCCTAGTAACGGACATTTCACCTGTGCGTCATGTCACCGGCCCGCAAGATCCATGAACGTACGACTGTGACGCGCACAACTCACCACCGGGGGACCGGTGATGGGGCGAATAAACCCGCTCCGACTACTGGCACCCAGCCGCTACCCGTGAGTAATGTGCCCTTCCCACCCACGCCACTCACTTCCGCAAGCATGCCCCTGACACCCATACGTCTGACATGCGCATGCCCCGGCACCGCACGGCCCTACGTGAGAGGACCCCCGACTCCGATGACAAGAGGCTCAGCAGGCTCCTGGACGCCCTGGACCCGCCGTATCGGCCTGACCGCGGCCGCCGCGGTCGCCGCGGTGACACTGGCCGGCCCCGGCACCGCCCAGGCGGCGACCACCGCGGCGACCACTGCCACCGCGTCCGTGTCGACAGCCGCCGCCGAGGACGTCGACTACACCACCTGGCAACAGGACTGCCAGACCGTGATGGACGAGGCCCTGCCCTATCTGAAGCAGCGCATAGCCGCCGCCTCCAAGGGCGAGAAGCCGGCGATCGTCTTCGACATCGACAACACCACGCTGGAGACCGACTTCGGCTTCAGCTACCCGTCGCCGGCCAACGCACCCGTGCTGAAGGTCGCCCAGTACGCCCAGGACCACGGCGTGGCCCTCTTCTTCGTCACCGCGCGCCCGGACATCATCAAGCCCGTGACGCAGTACAACCTCACATACGTCGGCTACAAGGTGACCGGGCTCTACGCCCGCAACCTGATCGACCTCTTCAAGGACGTGGCCGCCTACAAGACCGCGCAACGCGTCGACATCGAGTCGAAGGGCTACACGATCATCGCGAACATCGGCAACAGCGCCACCGACCTGTCGGGCGGCCACGCGGAGAAGACGTACAAGCTGCCGGACTACGACGGCCAGCTGTCGTAGGACGTCGCCAGGGCACGCGAGAGGGGCCGGTGTTGGAAAGCACCGGCCCCTCTCGTTCAGGCAGTACCCGCAGGTGGAACCGCGGGCAGACCCTCAGGCGAACCCCCGGAGGGTCACGCCTCCTTGCTCAGGTTCGGTCCGGCACCGCCGGCCGCCTGCTCGATCGGCGGGACGTCGGGCAGTGCCGACTTCTCCTCACCCCGGAAGGTGAAGGCCGCGGTCTCGCCCTCGCCCTCCGTGTCGACGACCACGATGTGACCGGGGCGCAGCTCACCGAAGAGGATCTTCTCGGAGAGCGTGTCCTCGATCTCGCGCTGGATCGTGCGACGCAGCGGGCGGGCGCCCAGAACGGGGTCGTAACCCTTCTTGGACAGCAGCTCCTTGGCGGCCTGGGAGAGCTCGATGCCCATGTCCCGGTCCTTGAGGCGCTCGTCCACCTTGCCGATCATCAGGTCGACGATCTCGAGGATGTCGGCCTGCGTGAGCTGCGGGAAGACGACCACGTCGTCGACGCGGTTGAGGAACTCGGGGCGGAAGTGCTGCTTGAGCTCGTCCGAGACCTTGTTCTTCATGCGCTCGTAGTTGGACTTCTTGTCACCCGAGGCCGCGAAGCCCAGGTTGAAGCCCTTCGAGATGTCCCGCGTGCCGAGGTTGGTCGTCATGATGATGACCGTGTTCTTGAAGTCCACGACCCGGCCCTGGGAGTCGGTCAGGCGACCGTCCTCCAGGATCTGCAGCAGCGAGTTGAAGATGTCCGGGTGGGCCTTCTCGACCTCGTCGAAGAGGACGACGGAGAACGGCTTGCGGCGGACCTTCTCGGTCAGCTGGCCGCCCTCTTCGTAGCCCACGTATCCGGGCGGGGAACCGAAGAGACGCGACACCGTGTGCTTCTCGCTGAACTCCGACATGTCGAGGGAGATCAGCGCGTCCTCGTCACCGAAGAGGAACTCGGCCAGTGCCTTGGAGAGTTCCGTCTTACCGACACCGGAGGGGCCCGCGAAGATGAACGAACCACCGGGACGCTTCGGGTCCTTCAGACCGGCACGCGTACGGCGGATCGCCTTCGAGAGCGCCTTGACGGCGTCCTTCTGGCCGATGACCCGCTTGTGGAGCTCGTCCTCCATGCGCAGCAGGCGGCTCGACTCCTCCTCGGTCAGCTTGAAGACCGGAATGCCGGTGGCGGTCGCGAGGACCTCGGCGATCAGCTCGCCGTCGACCTCGGCGACGACGTCCATGTCGCCGGCCTTCCACTCCTTCTCCCGCTTGGCCTTCGCGGCGAGGAGCTGCTTCTCCTTGTCACGGAGGGAGGCGGCCTTCTCGAAGTCCTGCGAGTCGATCGCGGACTCCTTGTCCCGGCGCACGCCGGCGATCTTCTCGTCGAACTCGCGCAGGTCCGGCGGAGCGGTCATCCGGCGGATGCGCATCCGGGAACCGGCCTCGTCGATGAGGTCGATCGCCTTGTCGGGCAGGAACCGGTCGGAGATGTACCGGTCGGCGAGCGTCGCCGCCTGCACCAGGGCCTCGTCGGTGATCGAGACACGGTGGTGCGCCTCGTACCGGTCGCGCAGGCCCTTGAGGATCTCGATCGTGTGGGGGAGGGAAGGCTCCGCCACCTGGATCGGCTGGAAGCGGCGCTCAAGGGCCGCGTCCTTCTCGAGGTGCTTGCGGTACTCGTCGAGCGTGGTCGCACCGATGGTCTGGAGCTCACCGCGGGCCAGCATCGGCTTGAGGATGGAGGCCGCGTCGATGGCGCCCTCGGCGGCACCCGCGCCGACGAGCGTGTGCAGCTCGTCGATGAACAGGATGATGTCGCCGCGGGTGCGGATCTCCTTGAGGACCTTCTTCAGGCGCTCCTCGAAGTCACCGCGGTAGCGGGAGCCGGCGACCAGCGCGCCGAGGTCCAGGGTGTAGAGGTGCTTGTCCTTGAGGGTCTCGGGCACCTCGCCCTTGACGATGGCCTGGGCGAGACCCTCGACGACGGCGGTCTTGCCGACGCCGGGCTCACCGATGAGGACCGGGTTGTTCTTCGTACGGCGGGACAGCACCTGCATGACCCGCTCGATCTCCTTCTCGCGCCCGATGACCGGGTCGAGCTTGGATTCGCGGGCGGCCTGGGTGAGGTTCCGGCCGAACTGGTCGAGGACCAGGGACGTCGAGGGCGTGCCCTCGGCGGGGCCGCCACTGGCGCCGGCGGTCTCCTTGCCCTGGTAACCGGAGAGCAGCTGGATGACCTGCTGACGCACCCGGTTGAGATCTGCGCCCAGCTTGACGAGGACCTGGGCGGCGACGCCCTCGCCCTCGCGGATCAGGCCGAGCAGGATGTGTTCCGTGCCGATGTAGTTGTGGCCCAGCTGAAGGGCCTCGCGGAGCGACAGCTCCAGGACCTTCTTGGCACGAGGGGTGAAGGGAATGTGTCCGGACGGGGCCTGCTGGCCCTGACCGATGATCTCCTCCACCTGCTGGCGGACCGCCTCGAGCGAAATCCCGAGGCTCTCCAGGGCCTTAGCGGCGACACCCTCACCCTCGTGGATCAGGCCCAGGAGGATGTGCTCGGTGCCGATGTAGTTGTGGTTGAGCATCCGGGCTTCTTCCTGAGCCAGGACGACAACCCGCCGCGCGCGGTCGGTGAACCTCTCGAACATCGTTAATCGCTCCTCAGAGCGGTCAGGCAGTAAGGGGACGCTCCCCTCCCTGTCCTTCCGCAGCTTAGTCCCGCAAGCGGGGACCGCTCATTCCAACTGCCGACACCGGACCGAGAACCAACACAGCCTCCTGACCCCGTACGCCGACATTTGCTCCAACCCGATCGTGCGAGACGATGTTCCCGCAGGCCAGGGAGATACCCTCACTATCAGTACGCCGATGGCGAACGTGAGACGCCCTTTTCTGCGTGTCGCCCCCTCCCACTAGGGATGTCTTACCCGTACGGACCGACACTCCATGCCGGATGCACGGGTTCCCTCCGCTACGGGCGAACAACCTTGCGCCGCCGAACTGCTCCGCACACTCCGAAATCGGCACTCTGTGCGCCCACGGGGGCACCCAGCGTAACTCGCGGCCTGTCCCAACGGTTGGCTTTGGCATGGTCTCCACGGTCCCCCTTCCTCGTCGCCCTCTTGATACGGGCGACACCGCCGGTGGTCTCACAAGCAACACCGGTAGCGATGTCACCAGTGACGTCCGCCGTTGGTACGAGAACGAACTGGGATGGGCGACAGTGCCCGGTTCCGGTTCCCGGGGACTTCCGCTCCGGCTGGCCGCGGGTCCGTGCTTCGACGTACTGGACGTGCCGGCGGAGGCGGGTTTCGCGGCGCTGCGCCACCGGGCGCGGACGCGAGCACCGGGTTCTCCGGTGGCCCTGTGCGGGGACCGGATGCTGCTGCTGGTGGCCGCGGGCAGCGCGGACGAGCTGCCGGGGCTGCTGGACTGGCTGGAGTGGGGCGGCCTCACACCGGACCTCAGGGCGATCGGCGAGGGCGGCCACATCGAGGCGCCCCTGCCGCCCGGGTTTCCCGCACTGCCCGGCTTTCCCGGGCCCGCGGGCGACTTGCCGGGCCGTACAAATCCGCAGGGGGCCGCTGTCTGGCTGCGGCCCCCTGAAACAGGGTGCGGGACTGAAATCCCGCTGCCGACGATGTCGGCCCTGGGGGGCGTCGGAGGCGCCCCCGATCTCGTACGGCTGGTGGACACGCTGGCGACGCAATGCCATCGGGTCCGACTGCGGCGCGCGTGCGCTCAGCCGTTGGCCTTCTCGTAAGCCTCGCGAATGGACGCGGGAACACGGCCACGGTCATTGACCTCGTAACCGTTCTCCTTCGCCCAAGCACGGATCTGCGCGGTGTCCTGGCTGCCGCCCGCGGCGACTCGCGCCTTTCCACGCCCTCCCGAAGCACGGCCTCCGGTACGACGGCCGCCCTTGACGTAGGCGTCGAGGAGACCGCGAAGCTTGTCGGCATTGGCAGTCGTGAGGTCGATCTCGTACGTCTTGCCGTCCAACGCGAACGTCACGGTCTCGTCGGCCTCGCCGCCGTCGAGGTCGTCGACAAGAAGGACCTGAACCTTCTGTGCCACCGGATTTCCTTTCATCGATAACTTGGGAGCCGAGGCCGCGGCGTGCGCCGCCGATTCGCGTCCCCTGTTATATGCAGTACTGCAGTACATCGGAAAGCAAACCGCTTTTGCCGGAAAAACACAAACCCCCGGGAGAGACCGACCACCCTTCCCCGGGCCGGAAACGTGCGCGTTTCGGACATAGGGAACCTGGGCAGGGCGGCCGACGGAAATTGCCCGATGCCCGATCACAGATGCAGAAGCATCCGGCTGTTGCCCAAGGTGTTCGGTTTCACTCGTTCGAGACCGAGGAACTCCGCGACACCCTCGTCATAGGAACGCAGCAGCTCGGCGTAGACATCGGTGTCGACAGGCGTCTCACCGATCTCCACGAAGCCGTGCTTCCCGAAGAAGTCCACTTCAAAGGTCAGACAGAAAACGCGACGAACACCGAGCCAGCGGGCGGTCTGCAGCAACTTCTCCAGCAACTGATGCCCGACACCGGAACCTCTGAGGTCGGGGTTCACGGCAAGAGTGCGGACTTCGGCGAGGTCTTCCCACATGACGTGGAGTGCCCCGCACCCGACGACCTCACCGTTGTCGTCGCGTTCCGCGACCCAGAACTCCTGGATGTCCTCGTAAAGCGTCACCGTCGCTTTGTCGAGCAGGATACGGCCACGGACGAACGAGTCAAGGAGTCCGCGTACGGCCTGGACATCGCTGGTCCTGGCCCGCCGGACGGTGATGGCTTTCGCTGTGACTTCGGGACGGATCGCTGACATGAGCGGACGCTATCGCCTGGTGGGGTCCTGGACCGAGGCGGGGTTCTCGTAGGCGGTATCTTCCGCGGCTTCCGTCTGTTCGGCGCGTTCGGTCTGTTCGGCCCGTTGAGGCCGTTCGACCTGTTCCGGCCCTTGGACGATGTGAACGGCATCCCTGAGGGCGAGCCGCTGTTCTTCGCTCATCATGCCGAAGAAGGCGACGAGAGCGGCGGCGGGGTTGTCACTCTGCGACCACGCGTCGTTCATCAACGCGGCCGAGTAGGCGGCGCGGGTGGAGACCGCCTCATATCGATAGGCCCGGCCTTCCGCCTCACGACGGACCCAGCCCTTCTGATGGAGATTGTCCAAAACGGTCATCACCGTGGTGTACGCGATGGACCGTTCCTGCCGAAGGTCTTCCAGGACTTCCCGAACGGTGACCGGGCGGTTCCACTTCCACACCCGCGTCATGACCGCGTCTTCGAGTTCTCCCAATGGGCGAGGCACAACTCAGCACACTAGTGGGAGAAACGGTGAATAGCGCGAAGGACGTGCGCATTCACCACCAAACACCTACGAAACGGAGCGGCCCTGTCCGGCCTGCCCGGTCTGCTCGGCCCGGGCGATGGCGGCGTCGGCTGCGGCGTCCTCCTTGGCCTTGTTGGCGCCGCCCTGACTCTTCACCATCGTCACGATCACGGCGATGAAGAGCGCGGCCATCACTACGGGGGGCACGAGCGCGGAGACGTAGTCCATGGGGTCCAGAGTAGCCAGACCGGGGAAAGGCCCGGGCGGGGGCCCGGGCCTTGGCAATTCCAGCTCTGTTCGGCCTGTCCGTTCGGCCTGTCCGTTCAGACCGTCCGTTCAGCCCGCGGCGAGCTGCTGTGGGGGATTCGCGGGCGGGGTCGGCTTGCGCCGCGGGAAGACCTCGCCCGGGGTGGGTACCGGGCGGGCGGGCCTGGGGGCGTCGGGTGCGGGCCGGGGGGCGGGTGCGGGCCGCTCGTGGGGCTGCTTCTCCGCGGGCCTCCCACCGGGCTTCCCGGCGGGCTCCTCGGCGGCGAGACCACCGGTCAGGGCCAGCAGGCGGGTACGGGAGGCCGGCACCGTGGGCGCGACCGGCGGACGGCCTGCCACTCTGGCGCCCAGCCGGGCCCGTACGTCGCGCTCCGCGTGCCGCAGACAGCGGTCCAGGAGGGCGGCGGCGACCGGGTTCCCCCGCAGCGCCCGGAGGGCGGCGAGGTCGTCCGGGCCCGGGCGGTAGCCGGAGCTCAGCGCCTCCTCCATGAGGGTGAGAAAGCCGGCGGCGGTGCCGGGCAGGGCGGCGCGGTAGCGGGCGAGGTCGGCCACGAGGAAGGCCCGCAGCCGGGCCCCCTCGTGCGCCGCCTCGTCGACGGACTCGGCTAGCCGGAGACAGTCCTGGACGTCCTCTGCGGAGGCGGGGCCGGGGTGGAGGGCGAGGGCGAGGGCTCGACGGAGCACACGCAGCTCCTCCGCACCGAACGCCATGCCGCCGCGAGATCCGAATGGCGTGGGCATGCGGCGACGATACGCGCTAATCAGACAAACTCGACATTGAGCGGGCGTGTGGCGCCGGGAGCCACCCAGGTGGCCGTGCCCCGTCCTCGGCCCCCGAGGACGGGACGGCTCACATACGGGACACGTTCCGCTCGTAGACCAGCCGCAGCCCGATCAACGTGAGCCACGGCTCGTGCTCGTCGATCACCGACGCCTCGCCCAGCACCATCGGCGCCAGTCCACCCGTCGCGATCACCGTCACCTCGTCCGGGTCCGCCGCCAGCTCCTTCGCCATCCGCGTCACCACACCGTCGACCTGACCGGCGAACCCGTAGATGATGCCCGCCTGCATCGCCTCGACCGTGTTCTTGCCGATCACCGCCCGGGGCCGCGCCACCTCGATCTTCCGGAGCTGCGCCCCCTTCACGCCCAGCGCCTCGACCGAGATCTCGATCCCCGGGGCGATCACCCCGCCGACGTACTCGCCGCGCGCGGACACCGCGTCGAACGTGGTCGCCGTACCGAAGTCGACGACGATCGCGGGGCCGCCGTAGAGCTCGACGGCGGCGACCGCGTTGATGATGCGGTCCGCGCCGACCTCCTTCGGGTTGTCGGTGAGGATCGGTACGCCCGTCTTCACGCCGGGCTCGACCAGCACCGCCGGCACATCGCCGTAGTAGCGCCGCGTCACCTCGCGCAGCTCGTGCAGCACCGACGGCACGGTCGCGCAGATGGCGATGCCGTCGATGCCGTCGCCCAGCTCGTCCCCCAGGAGCGGGTGCATGCCCATGAGGCCCTGGAGGAGGACCGCGAGCTCGTCGGCGGTGCGGCGCGCGTCCGTGGAGATGCGCCAGTGCTCGACGATCTCGTCGCCGTCGAAGAGCCCGAGGACGGTGTGCGTGTTTCCTACGTCGATGGTCAGCAGCATGGCCGTGTACCTACTCCGCCGCTCGCAGGTCGAGACCGATGTCGAGGATCGGCGAGGAGTGGGTGAGGGCGCCGACCGCCAGGTAGTCGACGCCGGTGTCGGCGTACTCCTTGGCGTTCTTCAGGATGAGCCGGCCCGAGACCTCCAGCACGGCCCGGCCGTCGACGACCGCGACGGCCTCGTCGCACTCGCCGGGGGTGAAGTTGTCCAGGAGGATCAGGTCGGCGCCCGCGTCGACGACCTCGCGCAGCTGGTGCAGGGTGTCGACCTCGACCTCGATCGGTACGTCCGGGAAGGCGTCCCGCACTGCCTTGAAGGCCTGGGCGACGCCGCCGGCGGCCACCACGTGGTTGTCCTTGACGAGCGCCGCGTCCGACAGGGACATGCGGTGGTTGACGCCGCCGCCGCAGCGGACCGCGTACTTCTCCAGGGAACGCAGGCCCGGGGTCGTCTTGCGGGTGTCGCGCACGCGCGCCTTGGTGCCCTCCAGGACGTCCGCCCACGCGCGCGTGGCGGTCGCGATGCCGGACAGGCGGCACAGGAGGTTGAGGGCGCTGCGCTCGGCCGTCAGGAGGTCACGGGTGCGGGTCGTGACGCTGAGCAGCTTCTGGCCGGCCTCGACGCGGTCGCCGTCCTCGACGTGCCGCTCGACCTCGAACTCGTCGGTGCAGACCACGGAGACGACCGCCTCGGCGATCCGCAGGCCGGCGACGACGCCGCCCTCGCGGGCGGTGAAGTCGGCGGTGGCGCGGGCCTCCTCGGAGATGGTCGCGACGGTCGTCACGTCCACGCCGTGGTCGAGGTCCTCCTGGATGGCGACGTTGGCGATGTCCTCGACCTCAAGGGGGTCGAGGCCGGCGTCGGCGAGGAGGGCGGCGAGCGCGGGGTCGAGGCCGCACTCCAGGTAGACGTCGTCTGCCATGTCGGGGTCGGCGCCGCAGGCGCAGCCGTCGCCGCAGCCGCCGCTCTGGGCGAGGGGAAGGTCGGGGGTGCTCACTGCTCTCACTGCTCCTGGGGACGGTGCTCCGGCTGATGATGCCGGGTCGGGGGGAAGTCTGCGGTGTCGGTGGTGTGTACGGCCAGCGTCCGGTCGGGATTCAGCCGTACGACGATGTGGCGGTGCCAGGCCGTGTCGTCGCGCTCCGCGTGGTCCTCGCGCCAGTGGCAGCCGCGGGTCTCCTCGCGCAGCCGGGCGGCGGTGACCAGGACCCGGGCCACGCACAGGAGGTTGGTGGCCTCCCAGGTGTCGACGCCGGGCTCGGCGGTCTTGCCGTTCTCGTCGAGGGCGTCGCGGGCGTCGACGTGCAGTTGCTGGAGCGCCGCCGCCGCGGTGTCCAGGGAGGCGGCCGAGCGGAGCACACCGGCGCCCTCGGTCATGATGCGCTGGATCGCGAAGCGGGCCTCGGGGGCGAGCAGCGGGTGCGCGGGCTTCTCGGGGTGCGGGACGGGTGCGGGCACGCGCGCGTGGAGGCCGTTTCCGGCGTGGGCCGCGGTGATGTCGGCGACGATGCGCTCGGCGTACACCAGGCCTTCGAGGAGGGAGTTGGAGGCGAGCCGGTTGGCGCCGTGGACGCCGGTGCAGGCGACCTCTCCGCACGCGTACAGGCCGGGGACGGTCGTGCGGCCCCGGGAGTCGGTGCGGACGCCGCCGGAGGCGTAGTGGGCGGCCGGGGCGACCGGGACGGGCTCGGTGACCGGGTCGATGCCGTGGGCGCGGCAGGAGGCGAGGATCGTCGGGAAGCGGTGCTCCCACATGTGGGCGCCGAAGTGCCGGGCGTCCAGGAACATGTGCTCGGCGCCCTGTTCCTGCATGCGGCGCATGATGCCCTTGGCGACGATGTCCCGGGGCGCGAGTTCGCCGAGTTCGTGCTGGCCGGTCATGAACCGCACTCCGTCGGCGTCGACGAGGTGGGCGCCCTCGCCGCGTACCGCCTCGGAGACGAGCGGCTGCTGGCCCTCGGCGTCGGCCCCCAGGAAGAGCACCGTGGGGTGGAACTGGACGAACTCCAGGTCGCTGACCTCGGCGCCCGCGCGCAGGGCGAGGGCGACGCCGTCGCCGGTCGACACGGACGGGTTGGTGGTCGCGGAGAAGACCTGGCCCATGCCGCCGGTGGCGAGGACCACGGCGGGCGCGTGGACGGCTCCCACGCCGTCGTGCTGGCCCTCTCCCATGACATGCAGGGTTACGCCCGCCGTACTGCCGTCGGCGTCCGTCAGGAGGTCCAGGACGAGCGCGTTCTCGACCGTGCGCAGGCCCCGCGCGCGGACGGCCTCGACGAGCGCGCGGGAGATCTCCGCGCCGGTCGCGTCGCCGCCCGCGTGCGCTATCCGGCGGCGGTGGTGGCCGCCCTCGCGGGTCAGTTCCAGTCCGCCTTCGGAGGACTCGTCGAAGTGGGCGCCGGTCTCGATGAGCCGCCGTACGGCGTCCGGTCCCTCCGTGACGAGGATCCGGACGGCCTCCTCGTCGCACAGGCCCGCGCCGGCCACCAGGGTGTCGTCCAGGTGCTGTTCGGGGGTGTCGCCCTCGCCCAGGGCCGCCGCGATGCCGCCCTGGGCCCAGCGGGTGGAGCCGTCGTCGAGGCGGGCCTTGGTGACGACGACCGTCTTCAGGCCGGCCGCGTCGCAGCGCAAGGCCGCGGTGAGTCCGGCGACACCGGAGCCGACGACCACGACGTCGGCGGACAGGGCCCAGCCGGGGGCGGGGGCGTGCAGCCGTATGCCGGTGGAGGTGCTGGTGGTGGGGCCTGTGGTGCTCACAAGGCGGCTCCGGGGGTTCCGAAAATGAGAGGGATGTTGTCGATCAGCCGGGTCGTCCCGACCTTGGCTGCGACGGCGAGGACGGCTTCGCCCGTGAAGTCGTCCGGGATCTCGGTGAAGTCGGCGGGGTCGACGAGCGCGAGGTAGTCGAGGACCAGCGGGGGGTGGAGGCGGGCCGCGTCGTCCAGGAGGAGGCGGGCGGCGGCCCGGACGGCGGCGGGAGCGCCTCCGGGGACCTTGGCGACGGCGTGCGCGTCGGCGGCGGCGCGGGATTCGCCGAGCGCGCTGAGGGCCTGGGCACGCGCGTGCGTGGCGGGTACCTCGCGGGCCCGCGCGCGCAGCGCCTCCTGGGCGGCGTGCCGGTCGCTGCCGGCGAACAGGGCCTGGGAGAGGGCGAGCGCCGTACGCCGTTCCTCCGGGGAGAGGTAGCGGTTGCGGCTGGACCGGGCCAGGCCGTCGGCCTCGCGCACGGTCGGGACGCCGACGATCTCCACGCCGAAGTTCAGGTCGCGGACCATCCGGCGGATCATCGCGAGCTGCTGGGCGTCCTTCTGCCCGAAGAAGGCCACGTCGGGCCGGGTGAGGTGGAGGAGCTTGCCGACGACCGTGAGCACGCCGTCGAAGTGCCCGGGACGCGTGGCCCCTTCCAGCCGCTCCCCCATCGGGCCCGCGGTGATCCGCACCTGGGGTTCGCCGCCCGGGTAGACCACGTCCACGGAGGGGGCGAACACGACGTCCGCGCCCGCCTGTTCGGCGAGTGCCACATCGGCGTCGAGGGTGCGCGGGTAGCGGTCGAGGTCCTCGCCCTTGCCGAACTGGAGGGGGTTCACGAAGACGGTGACGGTCACGAAGCCCTTGGGGCCGACGTGTGCGCGGGCGGCCCGGATCAGTGCGGCGTGGCCTTCGTGGAGGGCGCCCATGGTCATGACGACGGCGTTGTGTCCCGGCACACCGATGTGCGCGTGGGCGTCCGCGAGACCGTCGGTGTCGGACACGAGTCCCCAGAATCGGCTGCTCATCGCTCTCCCCCGTCGGTCTTCGGGCTTCCGGGACTCGCGGGCGGGTTCGTGCCCTCCGCGAGCACCCCGAGGAGGTCCTCGGCCAGCTCCGGCTTGAGCAGGCCGTGCGCGAGCGCGCGGTCGGCGGTCGCGCGGGCCATCGCCAGATAGCCGGCGACGCTCTGCGGGGAGTGCTTGCGCAGCTCCGTGACATGGGCGGCGACGGTGCCCGCGTCCCCGCGCGCGACGGGGCCGGTGAGGGCCGCGTCCCCGGAGCGCAGCGCGTTGTCCAGGGCGGCGCCCAGCAGCGGGCCGAGCATCCGGTGGGGGGATTCGACGCCGGCCGCGCGCAGCAGGTCCATGGACTCGGCGACCAGGGTCACCAGGTGGTTGGCGCCCAGGGCGAGGGCCGCGTGGTAGAGCGGGCGGCTCTCCTCGGCGATCCATTCGGGCTCGCCGCCCATCTCGATGACGAGGGCTTCGGCGGCCAGCCGCAGCTCGGGGCGCGCGGTGACCCCGAAGGAGCACCCGGCGAGCCGCTGGACGTCCACGGGGGTGCCGGTGAATGTCATGGCGGGGTGCAGGGCCAGCGGCAGCGCGCCGGCCCGCAGGGCGGGGTCCAGGACCTTCGCGCCGTACCGCCCGGAGGTGTGGACGAGCAGCTGTCCCGGGCGCACGGCGCCGGTTTCGGCGAGGCCTTCCACGAGGCCGGGCAGGGCGTCGTCCGGGACGGTCAGCAGCACCAGTTCGGCGCGTTCCATGACCTGGGCGGGCGACACGACGGGCACGTCCGGGAGCAGTTGCGCGGCCCTGCGGACGGAGACGTCCGAGACCGCGGAGACGGCCACCGGACGGTGTCCGGCGAGTTGCAGGCACGCGGCCAGCGCGGGACCCACGCGTCCGGCACCGATCACGCCCACGGTGAGCCGCGCGGGGCGGTCCCTGGGGTCTGGCTGTTGGAATGTACTCACTCGACGACGGCCTTCCCGTTCCAGTCCGCTCGGGGTACCGGACGATGTACCGGACGATTTCTCGTCATGTTAACGCGATCGGTCCGGGCGGCGTCCGGTTGTCCACAGGCTGTGGGCACCCGCACTCCGTCCGCGCACGGTCGGCGGAAATCCGGGTGACCGCCCGATCCCGCGCGCGGGATGATCCCCGGCATGAGCGATACGGCGGGCGAGAGCGGTCGACCGGACGAGGAACCCGGCACGGACCAGAACACGGATCAGGGCTCTGAGCAGGGCACTGAGCAGAGCAGGAAGGAGCGGCGGCTGCGGCGCCGGGCAGCCCTCCGGGGCGCCGAACGGGTCCTGGCACGCCCGGGGTTCCTGGGGACGATCGGGCAGCGGCTGGCACTGCTCGACGAGGCGCGCGAGTCGTACGACCTGGACGAGCCGTCCGACATCTACGGCGGCGGGATCGTCGAGACCCTGGAGGAGCGGGTCGCCGGACTGCTCGGCAAGGATGCCGCCGCCTTCTTCCCGACCGGCACGATGGCCCAGCAGGTGGCCCTGCGCTGCTGGGCGGGCCGTACCGGCAACCCGGCCGTCGCCCTGCACGCGCTCGCCCACCCCGAGGTGCACGAGCGGAACGCGTTCAGCACGCTCGGCGCACTGCGCCCGCTCCGGTTGACGAGCGAGCCCCGGCTGCCGACGGCCGACGAGGTGCGCGACTTCGACGAGCCCTTCGGGACGCTGATGCTGGAACTGCCCCTCCGGGACGCCGGTTTCGTGCTGCCCACCTGGGAGGAGCTGTCCGAGGTGGTGGCGGCGGCGCGGGAACGCGACGCGGTGGTGCACTTCGACGGGGCCCGCCTGTGGGAGTCCACCACCCACTTCGGCCACCCCCTGGACGAGATCGCGGACCTCGCGGACAGCGTCTACGTGTCGCTCTACAAGTCCCTCGACGGTTACGGCGGTGCCGTCCTGGCAGGCCCGCGAACCCTCGTCGACGAGGCGAAGGCCTGGCGGCACCGGTACGGCGGCGCGGTCTTCCAGCAGTTCCCGACGGTCCTGTCCGCCCTCGTCGGCCTGGACCGCGAGCTGCCCCGCCTCCCGGAGTACGTGGCCCACGCGCGCGTGGTCGCCGCCGCGCTGCGCGAGGGCTTCGCGGCGGCCGGGGTGCCGTGGGCGCGCGTCCACCCCGAGGTGCCGCACACGAACGAGTTCCAGGTCTGGCTGCCGTACGACCCCGAGGTCGCCGCGGAGGCCGCGGTCAGGCAGGGCGAGGAGACGAAGACCCTGCTGTTCGCCAACGAGTGGGGGCGCGGCGGCCCGGGCATCGCGGTCACCGAGGTGTTCGTCCGCGCGGCCGGCCTGGAGTGGACGCCGGACGACGTGAAGGCGGCGGTGGCGGAGTTCGCGGGGCGGCTGTAGGGCCCGCAGGAGCGTCCTCGCGGGCACTCACCGGGGCGTTGTCAGTGGTCGGGTGCACCATGTGGACATGAGCGTGAGCATCGACGTGCGCGGGCTGGGGCGGGAGCGGATCACCGTCGTGCCGTCACCGCTGGCCGAGCTCGGCATGGCGCTGCACGCGCTGTCCGAGCCGGGGCACCACCCCCGGCTCCAGGGCTGGGCGACGGGAGTGACCGCCGGGCTCGACCCGCATCTGGCCGACCGGATGTGCGAGGCCGACTTCCTGTGGCGCTCCACGTTCTCGGACCTCTTCCTGCCCTACGCGGGTCTGCGCGCGGGCACCCTCCCCGGCGGCACGCTCGGCGCGGAACTCGACCAGCTCGACCGGTTGACGGACGAACAGTTCGTGGACGCCGCACTGGAGTTCACGTGCGCGCTGCCGTACGACGAGCAGGGCGCCGGCGCGCTCACCGACCCCACGGCGCGGCAGCGTGCCCTCGACCTGGCCGTCTCGCGCGGCCCCGGCAGGCTCCGGTTCACCAGACGCCTGCTGGACGACCCGCCCCGGATCCGCACCTGGCTGCGACAGCTGCTGGTGGACTGCGAGGAAGCCTTCTTCGCCGAGACGTGGTCCCGGCTGCACCCCCAGCTCGTGGCGGACGCCCGCCACAAGACGGACCTCCTGCACCACAAGGGTCTGCCGGAGGCGCTGGCCTCGGTGTCGTCCGCGGTCACCCTCGACGAGGCCGCGGGCCGGATCACCGTCGACAAGCTGGGCAGCGGCCACACCACGGCGGCGGGCAGCCTCCTGCTCGTCCCGACGAGCCTGGGCCGGCCGCATCTGATGGTCCTGCACCGGTACGGCTGGCAGCCGGTCCTGCACTACCCGGCGGGCTCCACCGAGCTCGCCGCCCCTGCCTCGGTCGAGCAGCTCGGCCTGCGCCTGACCGCGCTGTCCCACCCGGTGCGGATGCGGCTCTGCCGCCAGCTGGCCCGCAGCTCGTTCACGACGACCGAGCTGGCGCGGACGCACGACATGACGGCACCCGAGATATCCCGGCACCTCGCCGTCCTCAGAAAGGCGGGGCTGACCACCACCCGCCGCCGCGGCCGGTACGTCCTGCACCAGCTGGACGTCACGATGGTGGCCCGGCTGGGCAGCGACTTCCTGGAGGGCATCCTCAGATAGCCGCCTCAGCCGGCCGCCTCCGGTGGCCGTGGACGACCGGGGTGACGAACAGGCGGTCAGCCACCCCCGCCGGCCCGCACGAGCCCCGTCTCGTAGGCGAGGACGACCACCTGCACCCGGTCCCGCAGCCCCAGTTTGGTCAGGATGCGGCCCACATGGGTCTTCACGGTCGCCTCCGACAGCACCAGCCGGGCCGCGATCTCGCCGTTCGACAGGCCCTGGGCGACCAGGATCATGACCTCACGCTCACGGTCGGTGAGCCGCTCCAGCTCCTTGTACTGGGGCTGCTTGCCGGTGGCCGGCAGCATGGGCGCGAACCGGTCGAGGAGCCGCCGGGTCGTCGAGGGTGCCACGACCGCGTCGCCGCTGTGCACGGAACGGATTGCGGTGAGGAGTTCACCGGGCGGCACGTCCTTCAGCATGAAGCCGGAGGCGCCCGCCTTCAGCCCGGAGAAGGCGTACTCGTCGAGGTCGAAGGTGGTCAGGATGAGCACCTTGGGCGGGTCCTCGCCCTGGCAGATGCGCCGGGTGGTCTCCACCCCGTCGAGCTTCGGCATGCGTACGTCCATCAGCACCACGTCGACCTCGGTCTCCCGGAGCACCTGGAGCGCCTCGACGCCGTCGCCCGCCTCCGCCACGACGTCCATGTCCGGCTGGGCGTCGAGCACCATCCGGAACCCGGTGCGCAGCAGCACCTGGTCGTCGACGAGCATCACACGGATGTGCATGGCGGGGTCCTCCGGTCGGTACGTGTCGAACAGCAGTGCGTTGATCGAACGTGCACGTGTCAGTGGGCGGGTTTGAGCGGCAGCAGGGCGCTGATGCGAAAGCCGCCGCCCGGGCGCGGGCCCGCGTCCAGGGTGCCGCCCACCATGCCGACGCGCTCGCGCATGCCGATCAGGCCGTGGCCCTGTCCGTCGGCGCCGCCCTCCTCGTAGTGCTCGTGCGGGGCGCCCTTGCCGTCGTCCTCGACGAGCAGGCCGAGGCCGTCGTCGAAGTAGACCAGACGCACGCTCGCTCCGGTGTTCGGACCGCCGTGCTTGCGGGTGTTGGTGAGGGCCTCCTGCACGATGCGGTACGCCGTCAGCTCCACGCCGCTGGGCAGCGGGCGCGGGGTGCCCTCGATCTTGTAGTCGACGGGCAGGCCGGAGGTACGGCACTGCTCGATCAGCTCGTCGAGCTGCTCGACGTCGGGCTGCGGAACGTACTCGCAGCCCTCCTGGTGCTCGCCGGTGCGCAGGACGCCGAGCAGGCGGCGCATCTCGGCGAGGGCCTGGCGGCCGGTGCCGGAGATGGTCTCCAGGGCCTTCTTGGCCTGTTCGGGGGCGGTGTCGAGGACGTAGGCGGCGCCGTCGGCCTGGACCACCATCACGGAGACGTTGTGCGCGACGACGTCGTGCAGCTCGCGGGCGATCCGGGCGCGCTCGGCGGCGACGGCGACCTTGGCCTGTGCCTCGCGCTCCCGTTCCAGCCGGGCGGCGCGCTCCTCCAGCTGGGCGAAGTAGGCACGCCGGGTGCGCAGCGAGTCGCCGAGCACCCAGGCGAGGGCGAACGGCACCGCCAGGAAGACCATCAGGGCGAGATTGCCCGCGGTGCTCGACTCCTTCTCCGGCCAGCGCAACTGGGCCAGCGGGGACGCGCACAGACCGCCGATCAGCGCGAAGCGCGAGGCCCAGCGGGGCCCGCTCACCGCGACCGTGTAGACGATCACCAGCAGGGCGAAGTCGGCGGGCACCGGCTCGGTGTCCAGGACCAGTTGCGCCACCCCGACCACGGCGGCCAGCACGAGCATCCGCTCGGGCACGCGCCGGCGCAGCGCGATCACCAGGCACAGCAGGACCGTCAGAACGGCGGTCACCGCCGGGGACACGGCACCCGGGTTCTCGTTCTGGACGGCTCCACTCAGCATGGAGATCCCGAACAGGAAGACGGCCCAGAAGCCGTCCACCCATGCCGGGTGTCTGCGGAGGAAGTCATAGACGCGTTGCACGTAACCCAGCGTAGGGATGCGTTGTGCGTGCCGGGGTCAACCGGAGGGTCGATCCGCAACGCCCCCGCGTACTCCGCAAGGTGGAGACCCACTCCCCTGGGCGGCGGGGGTGCAGGCCCTAGCCTGACCCCGTGACAGCAGAGACGGCGGGCGCCTCGGCGGGCCGGACAGCGGGCGAGTGGCGCGGCTGGCGTGCGGCGACACAGGAGGCGCTGTACGGCGAACAGGGGTTCTACCGCCGGCCCGAGGGGCCCGCCGGGCACTTCCGTACGTCCGTCCACGCGTCGCCGCTCTTCGCCGGTGCGGTGGCGCGGCTGCTGTGCCGGGTCGACGAGGCGCTGGGCCGCCCCGCGTCGCTCGGCTTCGTCGACATGGGCGCGGGCCGGGGCGAACTCGTCACCGGTGTCCTCGCGGCCCTGCCCCCGGAGGTGGCCGCCCGCGCGCGCGGGTACGCCGTCGAGCTGGCCGACCGCCCCGCGGACCTCGATCACCGTGTCGAGTGGCTGCCCGAGCCCCCGGGCGGCCTCACCGGCCTGCTGTTCGCCAACGAGTGGCTGGACAACGTCCCCGTGGAGGTGGCGGAGGTGGACCGCGCGGGCGTACCGCGCCTGGTCCTCGTACGGCCGGACGGGACCGAGCGGCCCGGGGAGCCGGTCGCCGGTGCGGACGCGGAGTGGCTGGCGCGGTGGTGGCCGCTGCCGCCGGAGCCGGGGCTGCGGGCCGAGATCGGGCTCCCCAGGGACACCGCCTGGGCCGCCGCCCGTGCCACTGTCGGCCGGGGGCTGGCCGTCGCCGTCGACTACGCGCACACGGCGGGCGCCCGGCCGCCCTTCGGGACGCTCACCGGTTTCCGGGCGGGCCGCGGGACGGCACCCGTGCCGGACGGCTCGTGCGACCTGACCGCCCATGTGGCGCTGGACGCCTGCGCGGGCCCGGGAGCGCGCCTGCTGACCCAACGGGAGGCCCTGCACGCCCTCGGGGTGTCCGGCGGGCGCCCTCCGCTGTCCCTGGCGTCCACGGACCCCGCCGCGTACGTACGGGCCCTGGCGGGCGCCGGAGAGGCCGCCGAGCTGACGGCGACGGGCGGCCTGGGGGACTTCGGGTGGCTGGTGGAGCCGACGGGAATCCCCGACCCGCTCCTCTGACCTCCGAGGACCCGCTCCCCCGAAAGACCCGCTGTCAGGGCCTCTGGCCTGCTCGACTGCGTCTCACCTGCCTACTTGTCCCTACTTGTCGATGTCTCCGACCACGAAGAACAGCGACCCCAGGATCGCCACCATGTCCGCGACCAGCGTCCCGGGCAGCAGTACCGCCAGTGCCTGGATGTTGTTGTAGGAGGCCGAGCGCAGCTTCAGCCGGTACGGGGTCTTCTCGCCCTTGCTGACGAGGTAGTAGCCGTTGATGCCGAGGGGGTTCTCGGTCCACGCGTACGTGTGCCCCTCGGGCGCCTTGAGGACCTTCGGCAGACGCTGGTTGATCGGGCCGGGCTCCAGTTCGGCGAGGCGGTCGAGGCAGGCGTCGGCCAGGTCCAGCGCGTTGTGCGTCTGCTCCAGGAGGCACTCGAAGCGGGCGAGACAGTCGCCCTCCTGCCGCGTGACCACCTTCAGGGTGTCCTGGAGCTCCCCGTACGCCAGATAGGGCTCGTCCCGGCGCAGGTCGAAGTCGACGCCCGAGGCGCGCGCGATCGGCCCGCTCACGCCGTACGCGTGCACGGCCTCCGGCGGCAGCACGCCCACGCCGCGCGTGCGCCCCCGGAAGATCTCGTTGCCGAGGACCAGGTCGTCGAACCGGTCCATGCGCGAGCGCACGGACGACACGGCGGCACGCGCGCGTGTGGACCAGCCCGCCGGGAGGTCCTCCTTGAGCCCGCCCACGCGGTTGAACATGTAGTGCATGCGCCCGCCGGAGACCTCCTCCATGACGTTCTGGAGCTCCTCGCGCTCCCGGAAGGCGTAGAACATCGGGGTGATGGCGCCGAGCTCGATCGGGTACGAGCCCAGGAACATCAGATGGTTGAGGACCCGGTTCAGCTCGGCGAGCAGCGTGCGCGTCCACACCGCGCGCGTGGGGACCTCCATGCCCAGCATCCGCTCCACGGCGAGGACCACGCCCAGCTCGTTGGAGAACGCCGACAGCCAGTCGTGCCGGTTGGCCAGCATGATGATCTGACGGTAGTCACGCGCCTCGAAGAGTTTCTCCGCGCCGCGGTGCATATAGCCGATCACCGGCTCCGCGCGCTGGATCCGCTCGCCGTCGAGCACCAGCCGCAGCCGCAGCACGCCGTGCGTGGACGGGTGCTGGGGGCCGATGTTGAGCACCATGTCGGTGCTCTCCGCGGCGCCGCCGATACCGACGACGGTCTCCGTGGGCTCCGCTTTCCCCGTGGTCTCCGTGGCCTCCGTCATGGGACTCATGGACACAGTCTGTCGTACGTACGCTTGCGGTATGGAGACGGGGAGCCCGGAAACCACGGGCGAAACGCGAGGCGAAGGGCACGACGCGGGGCACGGCGAACCGGTGTGGACCGGGCTGCCGCGGGACCTGCTGCGGATGCGCCGGCTGCTGCTGGCGGTCTGGCTGGTTCCGCTGACGCTCGGCGCGGGGCTGCTGCCCGGCCTGCTCGCCGGGCCCGCCTGGGCCGCCTTCGCGCTGCTGCCGCTGGTCCTGCTGCTGTGGGGCTGGCGGATGCTGGGCCGCAACTGGGCCTCCTGGCGGTACGCCGAGCGCTCCGACGACCTGCTGATCAGCAGGGGTGTGCTGTGGCGCGAGGAGACGATCGTGCCGTACGGGCGGATGCAGCTGGTCGAGGTGACGTCGGGGCCCGTCGAACGGCACTTCGGGCTGGCGAGCGTGCAGCTGCACACGGCCGCCGCCGCGACCGACGCGCTCATCCCCGGCCTCGAACCGGCGGAGGCGGAACGGCTGCGGGACCGGCTCACCGAACTCGGCCAGGCCCGATCGGCGGGGCTGTGACGACGCCCGGCACCGAGACGGACGTACCCACCGAGGACGGCAAACAGCCGGTCGTCGAGCAGCGGCTGCATCCCGTCACACCGCTCAGGCGCGCGTGGGCGCCGGTCGCCGTGCTCATCGGGTGGGCCGTGCATGACCCCAACCAGGCGCAGCGGCAGCTGACCCGGCTGACGACCACGACCCTGCTGCTCGGCCTCGCCGTGTGCCTGGTCGGAGGCGCGCTGTACGGCTTTCTGACCTGGTGGTTCACCCACTTCGCGGTGACCGACAGCGAACTGCGCATCCGTACCGGCCTGTTGTTCCGGCGCACCGCGCACATCCGGCTCGAACGCATCCAGGCCGTCGACATCACCCAGCCGCTGCTGGCCCGGGTCGCGGGCGTCGCCAAGCTCAAGCTCGACGTCGTGGGGACGGACAAGAAGGACGAGCTGGCCTACCTGGGCGAGGGGCACGCGCGTGCCCTGCGGGCCGAACTCCTCGCCCGCGCCGCCGGGTTCGCGCCCGAGACCGCGCACGAGGTGGGCGAGGCCCCGTCCCGGCAGCTGCTGCACATCCCCGCGCGCGTGCTGGCCGTCTCCCTGGTGCTGACCGGCGCGACCTGGGGGTCGCTGGCCGCCGCGCTGGTCGTACCGCCGGTCCTCTGGTTCGCCACCCACAGCCTGTGGACAGTGCTCGCGACGGGCGTGCCGCTGCTCGGCGCGGCGGGCGCGAGCAGCGTGGGCCGGTTCGTCAGCGAGTACGACTGGACGGTCGGCGAGTCACCGGACGGGCTGCGCATCGACCACGGCCTGCTGGACCGCACCCACGAGACGGTGCCCCCGGGGCGCGTGCAGACCGTACGGATCGTGGAACCGCTGCTGTGGCGGCGGCGCGGGTGGGTCCGGGTGGAGCTGGACGTGGCGGGCTCGTCCAACTCGGTGCTGGTGCCGGTGGCCCCCCGCGAGATCGCGGAGGCGGTGATAGGCCAGGTGCTGCCCGGGGTGACGGTGCCCGCCTCGCTGTCGCGTCCGCCGCGCCGGGCGGGCTGGTGCCTGCCGTTCTGGTGGCGCGGTTACGGGATCGCCGTCACCGACAGCGTCTTCGTCTCCCGGCACGGACTGCTGCGGCGCAGCCTGGCCCTGGTCCCGCACGCCAAGGTCCAGAGCGTACGGCTGGAGCAGGGCCCCTGGGCGCGCTTCAAGGGCCTCGCGGACGTCCATGTGGACACGGGGGCCAACAAGACCGTCACAGCCGGTCTACGGGACGCCCAGGAGGCCGCGGAGTTGCTGCGCGGGCAGGCCGAGCGTTCCCGGACCGGACGGCGGGACGCGCGGCCGGACCGGTGGATGGCGTGACAGGCACCCACGTCCGATCACGGCAGGTTCCATGACGGCAGGTTCCATCACAGCAGGAGGTGCCTGAGGGGTCCGGTAGGGCCCGGGGGTGCCCGGAACGTCAGGAAACCGCGCTCCGCAGCCCCTGGAGGTCGATCTGCTCGGTCTCGTCGTGCGCCGTCAAGTCGATCACCTGACCGTTGCCGACCCCGCGCGACTCCTCGTCCGCGGGCTTGAACTGCGCCTCGGACTCCGCCTTGTGCAGCGCGAGCGCCTCCTGCCCGACGACGTCGGCGAGGTCCTCGTTCTGCACGGCGTCCAACGCGGCCGACGCCGTCTCCTTCTGTGTGCCGAAGAAGTCGAACCCGCCGGGAACGGCGGGCCTGCGCACGGGCACGGTCGTCGGTACGACGGCCACCGCGGTGGGGACGGTGAAGTGCCCGAAACCGCGCACGGGCTTGGCGGGGTTCGCCTCGGCGGGAGTGGCGGCGGCGCGCGTATGCCCGCGGGCCGCCTCGGGCTTCCCCATGGCCTCGTCCTCCAGCACGGCCTCCGCCTTGACGGCGGCCGGGCTGTCGGGGACCTCGGGGGTATCCGGGACCTCGGCGGTCGTCTCCGCGATGCCCGGGGCCGGTTCGGCCTTCGCCGGGACCTCTCCGTCGAACCTGGCCAGTGCCGCCCGCGCCCGCAGGAACAGCGAGGAACCCTCCGGGGAGAAGATCGTCGGTGCCGCCTGGCTCCCCTCCGACTCCGAGCCGTCCACGTCGTCCGCGGTCTGCGCGCCGACCGCGCCGAGCGCCGCCGACACCCCGGCCGCCGCCGCGTCCAGCGCCGCCGCGTCGGAGTCGGCCTCGGCCGCCTTGTCCGCCTCGGCCGCCTTGTCCGTCAGGTCGCCCGAATCCGTGGCCACAGCCGACTTCACGTCGACGTCCGCATCCGTATCCGCGTCCGCATCCACGTCAACATCAACGGCCGTGCTCACGTCGGCGTCGACGTCCGCGTCCTGAGCCGGTACCGAGGCCTCCAGTTCCAGCAGCCGCCGGACCTCCAGCGCGCTGGCCCGCTCGGTCTCCGCCGTGGCGTACCGCCGCAGCAGCGCCGCGTGCTCGTTGCGCAGCCCCTGGAGCTCGGTCCGCTTCGCGCGCAGCTTCTGCTCCAGCTTGACCCGCAGTTCGCGGGACTCCTCCAGGTCGGTCTCCAACTCGGCGACGCGCTCCTCGTGCCGCCAGTCGTCGCCCGCACGTGCGCGCGTGAGGTCGGCGACCTGCTTGCCCGCGTCCCCGTCCCAGCGCCGCATGACGGCCGCGCCGACGACCGTGACCGCCGCGGCGAACGCGGCGATCACCCGGAGAACGCCGGTATCCGTGAACGCCCATGGCCCCAGGGCGCAGACGAGCGAGACGCCCGCGATCGCCGCAGGAGGCAGCAGCCGGTGCAGAGGTGGTGAATGGCGGTGACGTCCACGTGGCATGGCCAGAAACTTACCGCGCGTAGGCGAATCTTGGTGCCCCGCCCGGTAAAAACACAGCAGCGCCAAACCCCTTCACAGGCCTTGGGGCGTCAGCGATCCGTCAGCCGCCCGCTCAGCCACTCCAGCGAACCGGGGATCTCCCGCCGCCAGGTGTTGAAGTTGTGGCCGCCGCTCTCCAGGACCATCGTGGAGATCCGGGTCGGGGCCTTCGTCCTGACGAGGTCCACGAACCGCATCGTCGGGCCGTAGTTGGCCTCTCCGTGCCTGCTGGTGGTGACCAGTAGGGAGACGTCGGGCGGCGGCATGTGCTCGATGTACCACTCCAGGTCGGCGTGGCGCTTCAGCTTCCTGTCACCCTGGAAGAGGTCTCCCGTGGTGGCGTCGATCGGCGCCTTGTAGGACGGCGACAGGCCCACCGCCGCCGTGTACACGCGCGGGTGGTGCATCGCGAGCTTCAGTGCGCAGTAGCCGCCCGTCGAGTCGCCGATGATGCCCCAGCTGCCGGGGCCCGGCCCCACCCGGTAGTGGCCCGCGACGGCCGCCGGCAGGTCATGTGCGAAGAACGTCTCCGTCTGCGGCCCGCCCGGCACGTCCACGCACTCGGTGTCCCGGGGCGGCGCCACGGTCGGCCGCAGCATCACCAGGATCATCGGCTGCGCCCTGCCCTCGCCCGCCAACTCGTGCGCGGTGTGCGGGAAGTCGAGCTTGGTGACGAGGGCCTTCGCGGTCCCCGGATAGCCGGTCAGCACGACGACCACGGGAAAGGTGCGCTTCGCGTACTGCGGCTGGAAGTACTCCGGCGGCAGATAGACGTACGCCGGAGAGGTGATGCCCGTCTTCCTGCCGACGATGCCGATCTTCTGGATCTGGCCGCCGACCCTGGGCAGATGACCGCCCGGCACCCTCACCGACTGGGTGGACAGCACCTGGAAGCCGCCGTGCGCACCGGTGCTGTGGTCGACGACCACTCCCTGGTCGGTCTCCCTGCCCAGGAGGTCGTCCCAGGAGGCGTAAAAACCGAAACTCTGGTTGACGGCGAGACCGACCGAGGCGAACACCGCGACCTGCGTGGCCAGCAGCAGCACCGTCCGGCCGCCGACGGCCCGCCAGTTGCGGCGCGCCAGCCGGGGCCAGAACACGATGGTGCCGATGAACAGCAGTGCGGCGGCCAGGATCGCCAGCGCCAGCACTGTCTTGCTCGTGAGACCCATGACTGCAGTCGCCCACTCTCTTCGCCGGCGACCCGCGCGCTTCCTTCACTGCGGCTTGCCCCGGGCTTTGGATGTCCTTTGATACGGCTTTCCACGGGGGAGTGAACCTCTTCCCCTGAGACACCGTCCTAGAGGGCGCAATGTCGCCGGATGCCGGATTGGCTCCGGATTCCAGGTCTCTCGCAGAACTACGGGATGCGATGTCTGTCAGGATAGATGGGGAAATGTCGGGCGAGGTTCCGGGACGATCAAGCCGAGTGCGGCGCATACTGCGCGGCCCGCGTCCCGAGGCCGTCCCCGCCGTCGTCGCCCGGGCCTGTGCGCTCGTGGGTCTGGTCGACATCGCAGCGGGAGTCTTCCCGCGCTTCAGGCACAGCCGGATGCACACCATCGCGGAGGTGCTGCCCGGCGCGCTCGGCCCGTTCGCCGCCGCGCTCTCCCTCAGCACCGGCGTCCTCCTGCTGCTCCTCGCGCACGGCCTCAGGCGCCGCAAGCGCCGCGCCTGGCGCGCCGCCGTGGCCCTGCTGCCGGCCGGCGCCGTGGCCCAGTTCACCTACCGGCACTCGCTCGTCGGGCTCGTCATCTCCGTACTCCTGCTGGTGGTGCTGCTGCGCCACCGCACCGAGTTCGAGGCACTCCCCGACCCGCGCAGCCGCTGGCGCGCGCTCACCAACTTCGTGCTGATGAGCGCTGGTTCACTCGCGCTCGGGCTGGTCATAGTGAGCGCCCACGGCGACCGCATGTACGGCGACCCGAGCCTCGCCGACCGCATCACCCACGTCCTGTACGGCCTGTTCGGCTTCGAGGGCCCCGTCGACTACGACGGGCCCACCTCCTGGACCGTCGGCTACTCGCTCGGCGCCCTGGGCCTGCTGACCGCCATCACGACCATCTACTTCGCCTTCCGGCCCGAGCACCCGGCCGCGCACCTGACCCCGGAGGACGAGGACCGGCTGCGCGTTCTCCTCGACAGGCACGGCCGCCGCGACTCCCTCGGCCACTTCGCGCTGCGCCGCGACAAGGCGGTCGTCTTCTCCCCCAGCGGCAAGGCGGCGGTGACCTACCGCGTCGTCTCCGGTGTGATGCTGGCGAGCGGCGACCCGATCGGCGACGTGGAAGCCTGGCCGGGCGCCATCGAACGTTTCATGGACGAGGCCAAGGCCCACTCCTGGACCCCCGCGGTCATGGGCTGCTCCGAGACCGGCGGCGAGGTCTGGACCCGCGAGACCGGCCTCGACGCCCTCGAACTGGGCGACGAGGCGGTGGTGGACGTCGCGGATTTCTCCCTCGCCGGGCGCGCGATGCGCAACGTGCGCCAGATGGTCAAGCGCATCGAACGCGCGGGCTACGAAACCCGGGTACGGCGCATCCGTGACGTCGGGGAGAACGAGCTGGAACGCATCCGGCTCGCCGCGGAGGCCTGGCGCGGCACCGACACCGAGCGCGGCTTCTCCATGGCGCTGGGCCGCATCGGCGACCCGGACGACGGCGACTGCCTGATCGCCACCGCCCACAAGGCCGACGAGGTCCCCGGCCCGTACGGCGACCTGAAGGCGATCCTGCACTTCGTGCCCTGGGGCACCGACGGCGTCTCCCTGGACCTGATGCGGCGCGACCGGGCGGCCGACCCCGGCATGAACGAACTGCTCATCGTCGCCGCTCTCCAGGCCGCCCCCCGCCTCGGCGTCGCCCGCGTCTCGCTCAACTTCGCCATGTTCCGCTCGGCCCTGGCCCGCGGCGAGAAGATCGGCGCGGGGCCCGTCCTGCGCGCCTGGCGGGGCCTGCTGGTGTTCCTGTCCCGCTGGTTCCAGATCGAGTCCCTGTACAAGTTCAACGCCAAGTTCCAGCCCCGCTGGGAACCCCGTTTCGTCGTCTACCGCGCCTCCAGCGACCTGCCCCGCATCGGCCTCGCCGCGATGCAGGCGGAGGGCTTCGTCACCCTGGCCCTCCCCCGCGTCCTCCGCCGCCGCACATCGACCCCGCGCCCGTGCGCCCACGGGACGGCGGACAGAGGGACGACGGTGCGCGCGGTATGAGTCGGTGACGTGGACGGGCCCGCCAACCGCTGTTCGACAGAGCGGTGAGGTGCTCCCGCCGAGCCGGGAATCCTCTCGACCCGAGCCGACGATGTTTTCGACCGAGCCGATCGACGAACCGAGACGGGTGGGCGGGTGCGAAACGAAGGCCCAAGCCACAACGCACCCGCACTGACAGAACCCGCCCCACCGCCGGGGGCCTACGCTGAACGCATGAACAACCACAGCGGACGCGGCCGCGTCAGCGGCCTCCCGGCCTGGGACCGCTGCGCGGTCATGGGCGTCGTGAACGTGACCCCGGACTCCTTCTCCGACGGGGGCCGCTGGTTCGACACGACCAAGGCCGTCAAGCACGGCCTCGACCTGGTCACCGAGGGCGCCGACCTGGTGGACGTCGGCGGCGAGTCCACCCGCCCCGGCGCCACCCGCGTCGACGAGGCCGAGGAACTCAAGCGCGTCGTCCCCGTGGTCCGCGGCCTCGCCGCCGAGGGCGTCACGGTGTCCGTCGACACCATGCGCGCCTCGGTCGCCGAGCAGGCGCTCGCGGCGGGCGCCGCACTCGTCAACGACGTCAGCGGCGGCCTCGCGGACCCCGCGATGATCCCGGTCGTCGCGGACGCGGGCGCCCCCTTCGTCGTCATGCACTGGCGCGGCTTCCTGGAGGGCGGCAACGTCAAGGGCGTGTACGCGGACGTCGTCTCCGAGGTCGTCGGCGAGCTGCACGCGCGCGTGGACGCCGTACTGGCCGGCGGTGTCGCCCCCGACCGGATCGTCGTCGACCCGGGTCTCGGTTTCTCCAAGGGGGCCGATCACGACCTGGCCCTCCTGGCCCACCTCGACCGCCTCCAGGGCCTGGGTCACCCCCTCCTGGTCGCCGCGTCCCGGAAGCGGTTCCTGGGCCACGTACTGGCCGGCCCCGAGGGCGCCCCGCCGCCCGCGCGGGAGCGCGACGCCGCCACCGCCGCCGTCTCCGCGCTCGCCGCCCACCAGGGCGCCTGGGCGGTCCGCGTCCACGAGGTCCGCGCCACCGCCGACGCCGTACGCGTCGCCCGCGCGGTGGAATGGGCCCGCGGCACGGATACGGTCCACAGCGCCGAGGGAGCCCGGTGAGCGCGCCCCACACCGACGTCGAGCAGGTCGAACTCGCCAACACCGCCTTCTACGAGGCGCTGGAACAGGGCGACTTCGACGAGTTGTCCGCGCTCTGGCTCACCCCGGCCGATCTTGGCGTCGACGAGGAGTACCACGACCCGGCGGAGACCGGTGTGGTCTCCTGCGTGCACCCGGGCTGGCCGGTACTGACAGGCCGCGGCGAGGTGCTCCGCTCGTACGCGCTGATCATGGCCAACACCGAGTACATCCAGTTCTTCCTGACCGACGTGCATGTCTCCGTCACCGGCGACACCGCCCTGGTGACCTGCACCGAGAACATCCTCAGCGGCGGCCCGGCGCCCGAGGACAGCGACGAACTGGGGCCACTGGTCGGCCAGCTCGTCGTCGCCACCAACGTGTTCCGGCGCACCCCCCTCGGCTGGAAGATCTGGGCGCACCACGCCTCACCGGTCCTCTCCGAGACCGACGAGGGTGACGAGAACGACGCAGAGGCCGACGACACCTCCTCCTGACATCCGTCTCCTGGGCATCCGTCTCCTGGGCCGAACGCGGCTGAACGCGGCCGAACGTGGTTGGAATCACGAACACGGGGTAAGTGCGGCTACCAGCCCGTGAGTAGCCGTGTTCCCACGGGGAAACGCTCGATGAACCCTCCTGGTCATCATGTGGACCGGCCCCTCGCGGGGCGGGCACTGTCAGTGCCCGCGGGTAGATTCGGAAGTGGCTGCCCGGGTCGACCGCACCCGGTCCGAAGCGGCCGCCAACGACGATTGCAGGAGTGATTCGCGTGGATCGTGTCGCGCTGCGCGGCCTGAGGGCCCGGGGACACCACGGTGTGTTCCCGGAGGAGCGGGAGAAGGGCCAGACCTTCGTCGTGGACCTCTCCCTGGGCCTGGACACCCGTCCGGCCGCGGCCGACGACGACCTGGCGAAAACCGTGCACTACGGCATCGTGGCGGAGGAGGTCGTGGCCGTCGTCGAGGGCGAGCCCGTCGACCTCATAGAGACGCTCGCCGAACGCATCGCGCAGGTCTGTCTGAAGCACCAGGGGGTCCAGGAGGTCGAGGTGTGCGTCCACAAACCGGGCGCGCCGATCACGGTCCCCTTCGACGACGTGACCATCACCATCACCCGGAGCCGAGTATGACCGCCTCGTTCACCGAGAGTCACAGCGACCCGACCGTCCAGCCGGTGCCCGCCTCCGTGGTGCGGCAGGTGGACGCCGCAGACACCACGCTGCACAACCCGAAACGCGCCGTCATCTCCCTCGGCTCGAACCTGGGCAACCGCCTGGAGACCCTCCAGGGTGCCATCGACGCCCTGGAGGACACCCCGGGCGTCCGGATCAAGGCGGTCTCCCCGGTCTACGAGACGGAGCCCTGGGGCGTCCCGGCGGGCAGCCAGCCGTCGTACTTCAACGCCGTGGTCGTCCTGAAGACGACACTGCCGCCGTCCTCCCTCCTGGAGCGCGCCCACGCGGTCGAGGACGCCTTCCACCGCGTCCGCGAGGAACGCTGGGGCCCGCGCACCATCGACGTCGACATCGTCGCGTACGCCGACGAGGTCTCCGACGACCCGTCCCTCACCCTCCCCCACCCGCGCGCCCACGAGCGGGCCTTCGTCCTCGCCCCCTGGCACGACGTGGACCCCGAGGCCCAGCTGCCCGGCCGCGGCCCGGTGG
Organism: Streptomyces sp. NBC_01451; assembly: GCF_036227485.1. NCBI lineage: Bacteria > Bacillati > Actinomycetota > Actinomycetes > Kitasatosporales > Streptomycetaceae > Streptomyces > Streptomyces sp. NBC_01451. The sequence goes on along the minus strand of NZ_CP109479.1, from coordinate 5,580,717 downwards.
CGACGCTCCTGGAAGCCGTCGCCCTGGAAGGTGTCGCGCCCCGCGCCGACCTGGAACTCCAGCTGCCGGAATAGCCGTTAAGGTCATGACGACCGCGGGTCGGCGGTCCGGTCCGGGGAGCTGAAGGGGCACCGTGAGAGAGCTGCGCGTCAAGATGCTGGCCGGCGTGTTCGTCGTCGCCGGAGTGCTCTCCTGGGCGGGCGCCAGGCTGTGGAACTCGGTGGGGACGCTTCCCAGCGTCCCGCTGGCCGCCCCCGTCGTCCTCGCCCTGATCGCCGTGGTCCTGCTGGCCACGGCCCTCTCCCTCCGCGCCCGCCTCAAGGCCCAGCGCGACCGGCGCCCCGGCGCCAAGGGCGTCGACCCCCTGATGGCCGCCCGCGCGGTCGTCTTCGGCCAGGCCAGCGCCCTGGTGGCCGCCCTGGTCGCCGGGATGTACGGCGGCACGGGCGCCTTCCTCCTGGAGTCCCTGGACATCCCGGCCCGCCGCGACCAGGCCGTCTACGCCGGTTTCTCGGTCGTGGCGGGCATCGCCGTCATCGCCGCGGCCTTCTTCCTGGAACGGGTCTGCAAACTCCCGGAGGACGACGACAACAACGCGAGCACGGCCCCGGCCGCGTAAGCAGGCCGGGCGAGGGACGTCCCGAAGGGGCGCGGGGCTCTGCTTGATCTGCGGCTACCGCCGCGCGGGCACGACCAGCCACGACGAGCCCGCAGCCGCTCCACCGGCCTGCCCGCGGAGCGCTCAGCGGGCCATGATCAGACTCATCGCCTCGTTACGGGTGGCCGGATCCCGCAGCTGGCCGCGCACCGCCGACGTGATGGTCTTCGCACCCGGCTTCCGGACACCTCGCATCGACATGCACATGTGCTCGCACTCGACGACGACGATCACCCCGCGCGGCTCCAGGATCTTCATCAGGGAGTCGGCGACCTGCGTGGTGAGCCGTTCCTGCACCTGCGGCCGTCGGGCGTAGACGTCCACGAGCCGGGCCAGCTTCGACAGCCCGGTGATCTTGCCGTCGGTGGACGGGATGTAGCCGACGTGGGCGACCCCGACGAACGGCACCAGATGATGCTCACAGCTGCTCAGGACCTCGATGTCCTTGACCAGCACCATCTCGTCGTGCCCCAGGTCGAACGTCGTCGTCAGCACGTCCTCGGGACGCTGCCACAACCCCGCGAATATCTCCCGGTACGCCCGCGCCACCCGCCCCGGCGTCTCCCTCAGCCCTTCGCGGTCCGGGTCCTCACCGACGGCGATCAGGAGTTCGCGTACGGCGCTCTCCACCCGCTTCTCGTCGAAATCGCCGATCACGCCCTCGCCGTCCAGCGTCACGGGGTCGGTCATCTGGTGCCTCGTTCCTGTCCCTGTCACGCGTGTGGACCACGCGTCGCACATGCGGACATACCGAAATGCCGCGCCCCCCAGGCTAGATCCTGGGGAGCGCGGCATCCATTCCGGGCCCCGCTGAGCGGGAGGGGCGGGAGAGCCGGGATCAGCTCTCGGTGCGGTCCTCCGGCACCGGATCCGTCGCGGGGACGGACTCGGTGGCTGTCGCCTTGGCGGTGATCGCCGGCGCCGAACCGTTGGTCCCGTTCGTCAGCGACAGCTCCTTGGGGGAGAGCACCGGCGGGCGGGTGGACGGCGTACGGCGGGAGGATCCGGTCCACGCGGGGCGGGCCGGGCGCTTGATGATGGGAGCGAAGATCTCGGCGATCTGCTCCTTGCTCAGCGTCTCCTTCTCCAGCAGTTCCAGCACGAGGGCGTCGAGGACGTCGCGGTTCTCGACCAGGATCTCCCAGGCCTCGTTGTGCGCGTTCTCGATGAGCTTCTTGACCTCTTCGTCGACGAGCGCGGCGACCTCTTCCGAGTAGTCGCGCGGGTGCGACATCTCCCGGCCCAGGAAGGGCTCGGTGTTGTCGCCGCCGAACTTGATCGCGCCGAGGCGCTCGGTCATGCCGTACTGCGTGACCATCGCGCGGGCCGTTGCCGTGGCCTTCTCGATGTCGTTCGCAGCGCCCGTCGTCGGGTCGTGGAAGACCAGTTCCTCCGCCGCCCGGCCGCCCAGCATGTAGGCCAGCTGGTCGAGCATCTCGTTGCGGGTGGTGGAGTACTTGTCCTCGTCCGGGAGCACCATCGTGTAACCGAGGGCCCGGCCGCGCGACAAGATCGTGATCTTGTGGACCGGGTCGGAGTTCGGGGAGGCCGCCGCGACCAGGGCGTGGCCGCCCTCGTGGTACGCGGTGATCTTCTTTTCCTTCTCCGACATGATCCGGGTCCGCTTCTGCGGGCCCGCCACGACGCGGTCGATGGCCTCGTCGAGGGACTCGTTGTCGACCAGCTTCTTGTCGCTGCGGGCGGTGAGCAGCGCGGCCTCGTTGAGGACGTTGCTCAGGTCCGCGCCGGTGAAGCCCGGCGTGCGACGGGCGACCGCCGACAGATCGACGTCCGGAGCGACCGGCTTGCCCTTCTGGTGAACCTTCAGGATCTCCAGACGGCCCAGCATGTCCGGGCGGTCGACCGCGATCTGGCGGTCGAAACGGCCGGGACGCAGCAGCGCCGGGTCGAGGATGTCGGGACGGTTGGTGGCGGCGATGAGAATCACACCGCCCTTGACGTCGAATCCGTCCATCTCGACGAGCAGCTGGTTGAGCGTCTGCTCGCGCTCGTCGTGACCGCCGCCGAGGCCGGCGCCGCGATGGCGGCCGACCGCGTCGATCTCGTCGACGAAGACGATCGCCGGGGCGTTCGCCTTGGCCTGCTCGAAGAGGTCACGGACCCGGGAGGCACCGACACCGACGAACATCTCGACGAAGTCGGAACCCGAGATCGAGTAGAACGGAACGCCCGCCTCGCCCGCGACGGCACGCGCGAGCAGCGTCTTGCCCGTACCGGGAGGCCCGTAGAGGAGCACACCCTTGGGGATCTTGGCGCCGACGGCCTGGAACTTGGCCGGCTCCTGCAGGAACTCCTTGATCTCGTGGAGTTCCTCGACCGCCTCGTCCGCGCCCGCCACGTCGGCGAACGTCGTCTTCGGGGTGTCCTTGGTGATGAGCTTGGCCTTGGACTTCCCGAACTGCATGACCCGGGAGCCGCCGCCCTGCATCTGGTTCATCAGGAACAGGAACACGACGACGATGAGGACGAAGGGGAGCAGCGACAGCAGAATGCCGACGAAAGCGTTCTGCTTGGTCGGAGAGACCGTGTAGCCGTCCGGAATCTGCTTGTTCTGGTATTTGTCCTGGAGAGTGTTCGCCAGGTTGACGCCCTGATCGCCGATGTAGCTCGCCTGGATCTTCGAGCTGCCCTCGACCTTCTGGCCGTCCTTGAGCTGGACCTTGATGACCTGCTCGTCACCGGTGGTGATCTTGGCCTGCTCGACCTTGTTGTCGTTGATCGCCTGGACGACCTGGCCTGTGTCCACCGTCTTGTAGCCGCCGGACGAGCCGACGACCTGCATCAACACGACCACGGCAAGGACGGCCAGCACGATCCACATGACCGGCCCACGGAAGTATCGCTTCACGTCCATCCATACGGAGCGGTGCCGCCCCGTCCCTCCTGCCATAGTGAGTTTGACAAAGACTGTTCTAAGAACTGCTCTTCGGACGGTACCCCAGCATTGTCACCCGAAGGCGCACGGGCTGGCTGTCAATACCGTCCACGCCTGCTCCAACGGCGGGAAGGCCGCCCGGGTTCCCGGACGCCCCACAGGACTCGCCCTTTGGCTCAGCGGCCTCGGGACTCAGCCGCCGTAGACGTGGGGCGCGAGCGTACCGACGAACGGAAGGTTCCGGTACTTCTCCGCGTAGTCGAGGCCGTAGCCGATCACGAACTCGTTGGGGATGTCGAAGCCGACCCACTCCACGTCGATGGCGACCTTCGCGGCCTCCGGCTTGCGCAGCAGGGTGCAGATCTTCAGCGACTCGGGCTCGCGGGAGCCGAGGTTGGAGATCAGCCAGGACAGCGTCAGCCCGGAGTCGATGATGTCCTCGACGATGAGGACGTGCTTGCCCTTGATGTCGGTGTCGAGGTCCTTGAGGATCCGCACCACACCGGAGGACTGGGTGCCCGCGCCGTACGACGACACGGCCATCCAGTCCATGGTGAGGGGGGTGGACAGCGCCCGGGCCAGGTCGGCCATGACCATCACCGCGCCCTTGAGCACACCGACGATCAGCAGGTCCTTGCCCGCGTACTCCGCGTCGATCTTCGCGGCCAGTTCGACCAGCTTCGCGTCGATCTCTTCCTTGGTGATGAGTACCGACTTGAGGTCGGCACCCATGTCTTTCGCGTCCACCCGCATCACTTTCGGTCGCCCGTCGCCATTCGCCCGGCCCGCCGACCCCTGCCCCGCCCCGAAGGGGGGTGAGATTCAGCCTTGCCGAATCACCAGTCTGCCACCCTGCCGCTGGGCGACGACCCGGCCGGGGAGATTGATGGCTCCCTGACCTCGCCAGCCGGTGATCAGCCGGTCGACTTCCTCGATGTGGCGGGCGAACAGCGAACCGGCCGGAGCGCCCGCCTCGATGGCGGCACTGCGCAGGATGCGGCGGCGTACGGCGGGCGGCAGGGCGTACAGCTTGGCGCACTCCAGGAGGCCCGCCGTGTCCCGTACGGAGGCCTCGGCCTGGCGGGCCCAGGTGTCGAGGGCGTCGGCGTCGTCGCGGGAGAGCTGGGCCGTGCGGGCGAGGGCCTCGACGACGCCCTTGCCGAGGGCCTTCTCCAGGGCGGGCAGCCCTTCGTGGCGCAGCCGGGACCGGGTGTAGGCGGGGTCTGCGTTGTGCGGGTCGTCCCAGACCGGGAGGGACTGGACCATGCACGCCTTGCGGGCGGTCTGCCGGTCGAGCTGGAGGAAGGGCCGGCGGTACCGGTCGGGAGCCCCGGGCCGCCCGGAGACGGCCGCCATCCCGGACAGGGAGCGGATGCCGGAGCCACGGGCGAGGCCCAGCAGCACGGTCTCGGCCTGGTCGTCGCGGGTGTGGCCGAGGAGGACCGCGGTGGCGCCGTGGCGCTCCGCCGCGGCGTCCAGGGCGGCGTACCGGGCGTCGCGCGCGGCGGCCTCGGGGCCGCCCTCACGGCCGACGGCCACGGCGATCGACTCGACCGGGGCCAGGCCGAGTTCGGTCAGGCGCAGGACGACCTCGTCGGCGCGGAGGTCGGAGCCGGGCTGCAGACCGTGGTCGACGGTGACGCCGCCGGCGCGCACACCGAGTTTGGGCGCTTCGAACGCGAGAGCGGAGGCGAGCGCCATGGAATCGGCGCCGCCGGAACACGCCACGAGGACGAGCGGGGCGGACTCGCCGGGGGTGGTGGGGCCGGGGAGGAGGCTGTTGGGACGGGTGTTCGCAGTCAGGACGTCGTGGAGAGCGCGGCGAACCGCCAGGCGTATCGCCGCGACCGCAGGATGGGGACCCATGTCCGGTTCCCTTCATGAAGTTTTCGGGGGGTGAGCCGACTTCGGTCACTCAGAGTGTGTAGATGGTGACAGAAACGGGGCGTTCCCCGAGCATTGCACGCCTACCCATGCCTCACGGTCCCTCGGACGGGTGATTGAAGGGGCGTTCACCTGCCGTCGGCCGGATTCGTTCACCACGTGCCCCGGGGGCTCACTGGTCCGCCCTGCGGTGCACCCGCGCGACCCAGTCCGCCGGTTTGGCGATCTCCGCCTTCGTAGGAAGGGTGTTCGGAGAGGTCCACACGCGGTTGAAGCCGTCCATGCCGACCTGGTCGACGACGGCGCTGACGAACCGTTCGCCGTCCCGGTACTGCTTGAGTTTGGCGTCCAGGCCGAGCAGCTTGCGCAGCGCGAGGTCCAGCCGTGAGGCACCCTTGGCCCGGCGTTGCTGGAATTTCTCCCGGATCTCGGCGACGGAGGGCACCACCGCGGGGCCCACCCCGTCCATCACGAAGTCGGCGTGCCCCTCCAGGAGGGACATGACCGCGGTGAGCCGGCCGAGGATCTCCCGCTGGGCCGGCGTCTGCACCAGTTCCACCAGGGAACGCCCGCCGTCGTCCTCCTCGCCCTCGGGCCTGCCGCCGGCGAGGGACTGCGCGGCCTCCCTGATGCGCTCCAGGAACGTCATGGGGTCGACTTCCGTCTCTCCCAAGAACGACTGGATTTCGCCCTCCAGGTGGTCGCGCAGCCAGGGCACGCCCGTGAACTGGGTGCGGTGCGTCTCCTCGTGCAGACACACCCAGAGCCTGAAGTCGTGGGGCTGTACGTCGAGTTCGCGCTCCACGTGGACGATGTTCGGCGCGACGAGGAGCAGCCGGCCGCCGCCGTTCGCGCCCGCCGGGAGTTCGCGGGTGGCCGGGGCGAAGGTCTCGTACTGCCCGAGGACACGGGACGACAGGAACGACAGCAGCATGCCCAGTTCGACGCCGGTGACCTTGCCGCCGACCGCGCCGAGGACGGCCCCGCCCGGTGAACTCCCGCGCCGCTCCCCCATCTTGTCCAGCAGGGGCCTGAGCACCTCACGGAACCCGGCGACGTTCGCCCGTACCCAGCCGGGGCGGTCGACGACGAGTACGGGGGTGTCGTGGGCGGCGTCGCCTCCCATCCGGGTGAAGCCCCGGACGTGCTCCTCCGAGGCCTTCGCGTGCCGGCGCAGCTCCCCGACGATGGCCCGGGCCTCGTCACGGCTCACCTCTGGGCCCGGCCGTACCAGTCGGGTCGCGGTCGCCACCGCGAGATTCCAGTCGACCATCCCAGCAGATGCAGCACCACCGATGCTCGTCATGCGTCAACCGTACGTGAGCGACTCAGCTGGGGGCAGGGCGGCGAAGTCGGCAGAGGCGAGGTCCCTTCGGACCGCACCCGGCGTCGCGGGCTGTGTCCACCCTCCCCCGTCGCCCTGCGGAACGCTTGCCCGCAGCAGCGCCCCCCAGGGGCACGGGGAACTGCGCGACCAGCCCCCACCGGGCCCGCGGACGAAGAACCGCCCGTCCGGCGGAGCTACCCGCAGCCGCAGGCCGCGAGCGCCGTCGCCACGCGGTCCAGGGCCGCCTGGGCCTCCGTCCTGCTGGTGGTGTCGGAGGCCAGGAAGGCGAAGGCCAGCAGGCGGCCGTCGCGGTCGACGACCGTGCCCGCCAGGGCGTTCACGCCGGTCAGGGTCCCTGTCTTGGCCCGTACGACACCTGCCGCGCCGTCCGTGTAACGGGTGCTCAGGGTGCCCGTGAAGCCCGCCACCGGGAGGCCCGTGAGGGCCGCGCGGAGCTCGGGGTGGGACGGGTCGCCGGCCTTGGCCAGGAGGGCCGTGAGGAGGTTCGGCGTGAGGAGGTCGGCACGGTTCAGGCCGCTGCCGTCCGCGAATCGGGCGCCGGACATGGGCAGTCCGAGCTTGGCCAGCTGGGTGCGGATGGCCCGGGCGCCGCCCGCGAAGTCGGGCCGGACGCCCGTGGCGAGCGCGGTCTGGCGGGCGAGGGCCTCGGCGAGGTCGTTGTCGCTGTTGGTCAGCATGCGCTCGACGAGGGCGGAGAGCGGCGGCGAGGACACCTTCGCGAGGGTGGTCGCGCGGCCCGTGGCCTTGGACGGGCCGGGTGAGGTGGTCTTGATGCCGTGCTTCGCCAGCAGGGTCGCGAAGGTGCGGGCGGCGTCCGCCGCCGGCTCGGTGCTGCGGTCGGCCGTTCCACTGGTCGAGTCGTTCGTGCGGGCCTCGTCGGCCATCAGGGCGGTGACCGGGGCGAGGTTGCCGCCATTGTCGGCCCCGATCGGGTGGATTTCCGGGCCCGCGTAGAGCGTGGTGTCGTACGACAGCGTCACCTTGCGTACGCCGCGCTTCGTGAGGGCGGCGGCCGTCGAGTCGGCCAGGCCGCGCAGGCTCGCCCAGCCCTCCGCGTCCTCACGGGCCGTCAGGGTGGGGTCGCCGCCGCCGACCAGGACGAGTTCGTTGGTGTCGGGCTCCAGGGCGGTCCGGGTGGTGAGGCGGTGGTCGGCGCCCATCGCGGAGAGCGCGGCGACGGCCGTGGCGATCTTCGTGGTCGAGGCGGGGACGAGCGCCTCGTCGGCGCCCAGGCCGTACAGGCGCTTCCCGGTGGCCACGTCGACGACGGCCGCCGTCCGGCGGGTGCCGAGCGCGGGGTTCTTCAGGAGCGGGTCCAGGACGGCCGCGAGGGCCCTTCCGCCGGGCGCCGCCCGGACGGCGCCGGTGGCGCTGCCGAGGCCCGTCAGCACGGAGGGGGCGCTCGGGGCGGGTGCGGGCGCCCCGGCCGACGTACCCGAGGTGGCGGAGCTGTCGGACGTACCGGAATTACGTTCGTGATCTGTGCCACCAGATCGCTCCTGGACGGCGGCCCAGTCCCGCTCGGCCGTACGCTGGCCGGAGGAGTCCCAGGGGCCGGCCGCGGTCACCACGCCGGCGGTCAACGCCAGTCCGGCGGTGGCGGCGCCCGCGGTGTACTGCCAGGTCCGAAGGGTCTTCGGCAGTGACAGCGGCAGCGTCCTCAGGGTGCCCGGCCCCGGGAGACCGGCAAGCTTCGGGGCCACCGCCCGTGTGATCCGCGCGACCCGCGGTTTCACGGCGGCTGTGGTTCGCCTGGCTCGTTCGAGTCGCGGCCTGATCGTCGCCGTCACTCGTTCGAGTTGCGGTTTCACCGCGGCTCCGGCCCGTCCGAGCTGGGGTTTCACCGTTGCGGTGGCCCGGGTGAGACGGGGTCGTACGGTGCGCGCGAACCGCGCCATCCGCGGCCTCGCGGCCCGCCAAGGCCTCAGCTCTGGCACGACCACCAGCCCCTTTCGCGATCACACACCTGCGTGAGGGACACTTAACCACCAGAACTATGTGCTGATCATGGAGGAGCCACCGGTGGAGTTCGACGTCACGATCGAGATTCCGAAGGGTTCACGGAACAAGTACGAGGTGGACCACGAGACCGGTCGGATCCGTCTGGACCGTCGCCTCTTCACCTCGACCAGTTACCCGGCCGACTACGGCTTCGTCGAGAACACCCTCGGCGAGGACGGCGACCCGCTGGACGCGCTGGTCATCCTGGACGAGCCGACGTTCCCCGGCTGCCTCATCCAGTGCCGCACGATCGGCATGTTCCGGATGACGGACGAGGCCGGCGGCGACGACAAGCTGCTGTGCGTGCCCGCGCACGACCCGCGCGTGGAGCACCTGCGGGACATCCACCACGTGTCGGAGTTCGACCGGCTGGAGATCCAGCACTTCTTCGAGGTCTACAAGGACCTGGAGCCCGGCAAGTCCGTCGAGGGCGCCAACTGGGTGGGCCGTGCGGACGCCGAGGCCGAGATCGAGCGGTCGTACAAGCGCCTCAAGGAGCAGGGCGGCCACTGAGGTCTCCTGGACCCCGTGATGCTCAACGGGCCGCACGCGTGCGCGTGCGGCCCGTTCGTGTGTCTGTGCGCATACTGAGAGGCGTACCGGAGGGGCACGCGCAGGGAGCGACACGGAGTGACGGACGAGGACCGCAAGCCGGCATCCGACGAGGCCAGGGGCGTCTACGCGGTTCCCCGCGGGGGTGCGGCCTCGGCGGGCGGCGACAGTGAGTCGTCCACCACCTCCGAGTTCTCGCTCCCGGAGGGGACGGCCCCGCCGAAGCCCGTCGCCGGTGAGGCCGAGACGACCTCCGAGTTCGCCCTGCCGGACGGGCTCGACGTTCCGCAGCCGCCCGGCGGCGACGCCGGGGGACCGGCCTCGGCCTTCAGCACCCCGCTCACCTACCGGGCGCCCGCGTTCACGCCGCCCCTGGGCATCCCTGTGGTGAGTCTCACCAAGGACGTGCCCTGGCAGGACCGGATGCGCACGATGCTGCGGATGCCGGTGGCCGAACGGCCCGCGCCGGAACGGCTGCAGAAGGCGGCCGAGGAGGACGGACCGGCCGTCCCGCGCGTGCTGGACATGAGCCTGCGTATCGGCGAGCTGCTGCTCGCGGGCGGCGAGGGCGCCGAGGACGTGGAGGCGGCCATGTTCGCCGTCTGCCGGTCCTACGGCCTCGACCGCTGCGAGCCGACCGTCACCTTCACCCTGCTGTCGATCACGTACCAGCCCTCGCTCGTCGAGGATCCGGTGACGGCGTCACGGACGGTCCGGCGCCGGGGCACCGACTACACGCGCCTGGCGGCCGTCTACCGGCTTGTGGACGACCTGAGCGACTCCGAGACCGCCACGACTCTGGAAGAGGCCTACAGGCGCCTCGCGGAGATCCGGCGGAACCGGCACCCGTACCCCGGCTGGGCGCTCACCGTGGCCGCCGGGCTGCTCGCGGGCGCCGCCTCCGTGCTCGTCGGCGGTGACATGGTCGTGTTCGTGGCGGCGGCGCTCGGCGCGATGCTGGGCGACCGGCTGGCGTGGCTGTGCGCGGGGCGCGGGCTGCCGGAGTTCTACCAGTTCACGGTGGCGGCGATGCCGCCGGCCGCGATAGGGATCGCGCTGACGGCCGCGCACGTGGACGTGAAGGCGTCCGCCGTGGTCACCGGTGGGCTGTTCGCGCTGCTGCCCGGGCGGGCGCTGGTGGCCGGGGTGCAGGACGGGCTGACCGGGTTCTACATCACCGCGTCCGCGCGCCTGCTGGAGGTCATGTACTTCTTCGTGGGCATCGTCGTCGGGGTGCTGCTGATCCTGTACTTCGGCGTGAAACTGGGCGCCGAGCTCAACCCTGACGCGGCGCTGGGGAGCGTGGAGCGGCCACTGTGGCAGATCAGCGCGTCCATGCTGCTGTCGCTGACCTTCGCGGTCATGCTCCAGCAGGAACGTTCCACCGTGCTCATCGTGACGCTCAACGGGGGTGTGGCGTGGAGCGTGTACGGCGCGATGTACTACACCGGGGACTTCTCGCCGGTGGCCTCGACGGCCGTCGCGGCGGGGCTGGTCGGGCTGTTCGGGCAGTTGCTGTCGCGGTACCGGTACGCGTCGGCCCTGCCGTACACCACCGCGGCGATCGGGCCCCTGCTGCCCGGTTCGCCGACGTATTTCGGGCTGTTGTCGATCGCGCAGAACGACATGGACGCGGGGCTGGTCTCGCTGTCGAAGGCCGCGGCGCTGGCCATGGCCATCGCCATCGGGGTGAATCTCGGGTCGGAGATCTCGCGGTTGTTCTTGAGGGTGCCCACCGGCTCCGCCGGGGGTCGGCGGGCTGCCAAGCGGACGCGGGGGTTTTGAGTTCCGGGTACGTACGCTTGGCGTTGGACGCCCAGGAGTTCGGGGGTTCCGGCTTACCGCGAGCGCAGGTTCGTCGTGGTTGATCGCGCAGTCCCCGCGCCCCCAGGTGGGTGGCCCAGCCGTCAGTTCTGGGGGTAGCCGTTGTTCTGGTTGTTGTACGGGTACTGCTGCTGGTCCTGCTGGTAGCCCTGCGGGTACTGCTGGGCGTAGGGCTGCGGGTCGTAGTACTGGTTCTGGTCGTAGCCCTGGTTCTGGCCGTACTGCTGCTGCCCGTAGCCCTGGTCGTCGTGCTGCTGGGCCGGGGGGACGCGGCGGAGCTGGGTTGTCGCGTCGTCCATCGGGGCCGGCGGGTACTGCTGCTGGGCCGGGGACTCGGGCTGCTGGGGCGGGTTCTTCTTGGCCTTGCCGCGGGCCCGGGCGAACTCGATGATGATCGGGACGACCGAGATGAGGACGATCAGCAGCAGGATCGGTTCGATGTTCTTCTTGACGAAGTCGATGTTGCCGAGCCAGGAGCCGAGCAGGGTGACGCCCGCGCCCCAGAGGACGCCGCCGATCACGTTGAAGGTCAGGAACGAGCGGTACTTCATCCCGCTGACGCCGGCGATGATCGGCGTGAACGTGCGCACGATGGGCACGAAGCGGGCGAGGACCAGGGACTTCGGGCCGTACTTCTCGAAGAACTCGTGGGCCTTGGTGACGTTCTCCTGCTTGAAGAGGCGGGAGTCCGGTCGGTTGAAGAGCGACGGGCCGACCTTCTTGCCGAACATGTAGCCCGCCTGGTCGCCGAGGATCGCGGCGAGGCAGATGAGGGCGACCGCCCCCCACAGGGGGAAGTCCAGGGTGCCCGCGGTGATCAGCAGGCCCGCCGTGAACAGCAGCGAGTCGCCCGGCAGGAAGAAGCCGATGAGCAGACCGGACTCGGCGAACACGATCAGGAGCAGGCCCCAGATGCCGAACTGGTCCAACAGGTAGTCCGGATCCAGCCAGCTCGGTCCGAGGGCAAGCGTCGTCACTGTTCCGGGCTCCTGAGGCTTGGCAGAGATGAGTGCGGAGAAGAGTGGGGCCAAAGCTATCAACGCGAAGTGCCCCCTCCGGGTTCCCTCAGTTTCCATGCGCCACTCCGGGGTGCGCTGTGCGGGAACTGGGGCCACCCTGTGAGGTTATGGGCATCGAAGAATACGGCGGCGGCCAGGGACCTCAGTCCGACGTCCTGGTCGTGACGACGAACGACATCCCCGGCTACCGGGTCGAGCAGGTCATCGGTGAGGTCTTCGGGCTGACCGTGCGGTCGCGGCACCTCGGCAGCCAGATCGGGGCCGGGCTGAAGTCGATGATCGGCGGCGAACTGAAGGGGCTGACGAAGACTCTCGTCGAGACCCGCAACCAGGCCATGGACCGCCTTGTCGAGCAGGCACGCGCGCGTGGCGCCAACGGCGTGCTCGCGTTCCGCTTCGACGTGACCGAGGCCGCGGACGTGGGCACGGAGGTGTGCGCGTACGGGACCGCGGTGGTCCTGGCCCGGGAGTGATCCCGGACCAGGCCGCCTCTACGAGGTACGCGCTATGAGGTGTGCCGGGCCGCGTTCGCCGTGATCGCCTCCCTGAGGTGTTCGGCGAGGCCCGGTCGCATGGAGTCGTAGAACTCCTTGAAGCGCTCGTCGGAGACGTACGTGTCGGCGAGGCCGAGATGGATCTCGTACGTGCATTCGTAGAACCACTTGGTGATGTGCTGCCGGTGTTCCTCGGCCATGGCCGTGGCCGCCTCGCCGGACGGGGGCTCGCCGGCGGCCATCAGGGCGTCGTAGCGCTCGCCCCAGGAGGCCACCTCGGCCTGCATGCGCTGCCAGTCGTCCTTCGTGTAAGTGGCCGCGCGGCGCTGCGACTCCGCGTACGTCTCCGTGCCGCCCCAGCGGCGCTCGGCCTCCTCCGCGTATGCCTCCGGGTCCTTGTCGCCGAAGACCTCGAACTTCTCCTCGGGCGTGAGGTTGATGCCCATTCTGCGTGCCTCCATGGCGTGCTCCACGGCCGCCGCCATCTGCTGGAGCCGTTCGATCCGGGCGGTCAGCAGCTCGTGCTGACGGCGCAGCTGCGCGCGCGGGTCCGCCTTCGGGTCGTCCAGCAGGGCGGCGACCTCTTCGAGCGGGAAGCCGAGCTCCCGGTAGAACAGGATCTGCTGCAGCCGGTCGAGGTCGGCGTCGTCGTAGCGCCGGTGGCCCGCGTGACTGCGTCCGCCCGGCACCAGGAGGCCGATCTCGTCGTAGTGGTGCAGGGTGCGCACCGTGACGCCGGCGAAACCGGCGACCTGTCCCACGCTGTAGCCCACTTCCGCTCCCTTCTCCGTACGCGTTCCACACTGCTTCCTCACCCCGCGTGAGGTGCAAGCCCCGTGACCCGGGCATACCGTCGTACGCATGCCACTGCACCGCGGGGACAGCGAAACACCCGACGACAAGGGGACCGGGCGCAGGCTCGCCGTCAACCCCTTCTACGGGGAGGCGAATCCGGTCGGCGGGATGACCGAGGCTCCGCCCACGCACCGGCTGGCGGACTCCCCGCTGCCGCCGTCGACGGCGTACCAGCTCGTGCACGACGAACTGATGCTCGACGGCAACTCCCGGCTCAACCTGGCCACCTTCGTCACCACCTGGATGGAGCCGCAGGCCGGTGTCCTGATGGGTGAGTGCCAGGACAAGAACATGATCGACAAGGACGAGTACCCGCGCACGGCCGAGCTGGAGCGGCGCTGCGTGGCGATGCTCGCCGACCTGTGGAACGCGCCCGATCCGGCCGCCGCCGTGGGCTGTTCGACCACCGGTTCGAGTGAGGCGTGCATGCTGGCCGGGATGGCGCTGAAGCGGCGGTGGGCCGGGCGCAACGCCGACCGGTATCCGGGGCGGGACGCCCGGCCGAACCTCGTCATGGGCGTCAACGTGCAGGTCTGCTGGGAGAAGTTCTGCAACTTCTGGGAGGTGGAGGCGCGTCAGGTGCCCATGGAGGGCGACCGGTTCCATCTCGATCCGCAGGCGGCGGCCGACCTGTGCGACGAGAACACCATCGGGGTCGTCGGGATCCTCGGGTCGACCTTCGACGGGTCGTACGAGCCCGTCGCGGAGCTGTGCGCGGCCCTGGACGCCCTTCAGGAGCGGACCGGGCTCGACATCCCCGTGCACGTCGACGGGGCGTCAGGGGCCATGGTGGCGCCCTTCCTGGACGAGGACCTGGTGTGGGACTTCCGGCTGCCCCGCGTGGCCTCGATCAACACCTCGGGGCACAAGTACGGGCTGGTCTACCCGGGCGTCGGCTGGGCGCTGTGGCGGGACAAGGAGGCGCTCCCCGAGGAGCTGGTCTTCCGCGTCAACTACCTGGGCGGCGACATGCCGACGTTCGCGCTCAACTTCTCGCGCCCCGGGGCCCAGGTGGTCGCGCAGTACTACACGTTCCTGCGGCTGGGCCGCGACGGCTACCGGGCCGTGCAGCAGTCCACGCGGGACGTGGCACGCTCGCTCGCCGGGCGGATCGAGGAGCTGGGCGACTTCCGGCTCCTGACCCGGGGCGACGAGCTGCCCGTGTTCGCCTTCACGACCGGCGCGGACGTGACCGCGTACGACGTCTTCGACGTCTCGCGGCGGCTGCGCGAGCGGGGCTGGCTGGTACCCGCGTACACCTTCCCGGAGAACCGGCAGGACCTGTCCGTCCTGCGGGTCGTGTGCCGCAACGGGTTCTCCGCGGACCTCGCCGAGCTGTTCCTGGAGGACCTGGGGCGGCTGCTGCCCGAACTGCGCCGGCAGCCGCGCCCCTTGACGCACGACAAGGACGCGGCCACCGGCTTCCACCACTGACGGCCGCCCGACGGGAGGGAGTTACCGGCTCAGGCGGCCGAACCTCCGTACCGCCAGCGGGAAGAAGACCGCCAGCAGGGCCAGCGGCCAGGCGACGGCCGCCCAGAGGTGGCCCGGTTCGCCGCCGGGGTTGCCGAACAGATCGCGTACCGCGGTGGCCGTCCGGGACATCGGGTTCCACTGGACGGCCGTGCCCAGCCAGTCCGGCATGGACCCGGGGGTGGCGATGACGTTGGACAGGAAGCCGACCGGCCAGACCAGGATCTGGACCGCCTGCACCAGCTCCGGCTTCCCGGCCACCATGGCCAGCTGGATGCCGATCCACAGCATGGCGAAGCGGAACAGCAGGAGCAGGCCCACGGCCCCCAGGAGGGCCGTCACGCCCCCGTGGGCACGCCAGCCGATGGCGTATCCCACCGCGAGCATCACGGCGAGCCCCAGGGCCGACTGGAGCATGTCGGCGGCGGAACGGCCCACCAGGACCGCGCCGTTGGCCATGGGCATGGAACGGAAGCGGTCGATGACGCCCTTGTTGAGGTCCTGGGTGACGGCGAGCATCGTGCCCTCCAGGCCGAAGGCCATGGTGAGCGCGAGCATGCCGGGGACCAGGTAGTCGACGTAGTTCCCGCTCACCTCCCGGCCGCCGCCGATCAGATAGCCGAACATCAGCAGCAGCATCACCGGGAACACCAGTCCGACCAGCACCTGGACCGGCTGCCGTGCCCAGTGGGCGAGTTCGCGGCGGGTCATGGTCCAGCAGTCGGCCAACGCGCGCGTGCCCGGCCCACCGGTCGCCCTGTATATCTCGTGTGTCCCGTACGTCGTCACACGGCCTCCTTGGTCCGCTCGTCGCCCCCGGTGAGGTCCAGGAACACCTCGTCCAGCGTCGGGCGCCGCAGGGCGATGTCCTCGGCCTCGATCCCGGCCGCCTCCAGGGCCCGTACGACCCCGGAGAGCGCCGCCATGCGGTCGGTGACCGGGGCGCTCAGCAGCCGACGGTCGGGGTCCACGGAGACGCCCGCGGCGGGTACGGGCAACAGGGCGACGGCAGCGCCCAGTTGGCCGGCGTCGCGCAGGACGACGTCGATGCGGTCGCCGCCCGTGGCGGCCTTCAGCTCGTCCGGTGTGCCGTCGGCGACGACCCGTCCCCGGTCGACGACCGAGACGCGGTCGGCGAGCTGGTCGGCCTCCTCCAGGTACTGGGTGGTGAGCAGCACCGTCGTACCGCCGCCGACGAGGGAGCGGACCGCGGTCCACACCTCGGTGCGGCCGCGCGGGTCGAGGCCGGTCGTCGGTTCGTCCAGGAACAGCACCTCCGGGTCGGTGATGAGGGAGGCGGCGAGGTCCAGGCGGCGGCGCATTCCGCCGCTGTAGTGCTTGACCGCCTTGCGGCCGGTGTCCGCGAGCCCGAAGCGGGCGAGGAGCTCGCCGGCCCGCACGCGCGCGTGGCGGGCGCCCAGGTGGTGGAGGCGGCCGAACATCTCCAGGTTCTGCCGGCCGCTCAGCTCCTCGTCGAGCGCCGCGTGCTGGCCGAGCAGACCGATACGGAACCGGACCTCCCGGGCCTCGGTCAGCACGTCGTGCCCGGCCACCTCGACGCGGCCGCCGTCGGGCCTGAGCAGCGTGCACAGGATGCGGACCAGGGTCGTCTTGCCCGCGCCGTTCGGCCCGAGCACGCCGTGCACCGTGCCTCGGGCGACCAGCAGGTCGAGTCCGGACAGTGCCTCTCTGCCGCCGTACTTCTTGTGTGCGCCTTCGACGGTGATCGCCGTGTCGGCCACAGAATCCCCCCTGGCTAGTCAAACTTGATTACCTCTCGAAGGTAATCCCCCGAGGAGCATTGGTCAAACTTGATCAGTGCGGGACTATCGCCAGTCCCCGGGATGCCTGTCCCCCGTCGCGTACGGGTTCTCCTCGCCCTCGGCCAGGACGCCGACGAACGGTTCGCCCTCCCCCGCGAAGGTGTACGCCCCGCCCTCGATCCGGGCGATCAGACCCAGCGTCCACTCGGCCTCGGCGTCGGCCGTGTGGAGCCACAGGTTCATGATCTCGCCGATGTGGCCGAGCTGTCCGGGGCCGTCCTCAGGGACGTAGTGCTCGGTGACCGAGGAGCGCCACTCGCCGATGCGCCGGGTGCGTTCCCTGAGGAGGGTCACCGCCTCCTCGCGCGGCAGGTCGACGATGAAGCCGATGGCCGCGGACTTGACGTCCATCTTCTGGTCGTACGAGGTCAGGGCCTCGCGCAGCAGCTTCAGGAACTCCTCGGTGCCCTCGCCGGTGATCTCGTACTCCGTGCGGGGCGGGCCGCCGGCCGTGGAGGGCGCGATCTCGTGCGCGTGCAGCAGCCCCTGCTTGGCCATCTGCTTGAGCGCGTGGTAGATCGAGCCGGGCTTGGCGTTGGACCACTCGTGCGCGCCCCAGTACTCCAGGTCGTTGCGCACCTGGTAGCCGTGGGCCCGCCCGTGCTGACGGACCGCGCCGAGCACGAGGAGACGGATCGCTGACATGCGGGCCACACTAGGGCCCTGGCGTCAAGCGGCCCGCTCCCGGGCCACCAGCTCGAAGGCGGTGGCGCCGTCGAGGGACTCGCGGATGATGTCGGCGTGACCGGCGTGCCGGGCGGTCTCGCGGATCAGGTGCAGCGCCAGCCAGCGCATCGAGACCCGGCCCTCCGGCGGGAACCAGGGGTCCGGCGGCAGCGCGAAGGTGTCGTCGAGGCTCGGCACGGACCGCAGGAACGCCTCGGTCTCGGCGGCGACCTTCTCCCAGTACGCGAGCTGCGAGGCGACGGTCTCCCCCTCGACGAGGGCGAAACACTCGTGCCAGTTCGACTCGTCCCGCTTGACGGCCGGCGCCTCCCCCTTGGCCCGCGCGATCCAGCCCTGCTCGACCTCGGCGACATGCTTGAGCAGCCCGGAGAGGGACAGCTCGCTGGCGCTGGGGCGGGAGGCGGCCTGCTCGTCGGTCAGCCCCAGCAGGGCCCGCCGGATGCCGCCGCGCTGCTCCTCGATGAAGGAGAGAAGCGCTCCGAGCTCGTCGCCGGGTGCTTCGGAGGGGACGTGAGTGACCATGGTGGGCCGCCTTTCATCGGGTCGTGCGGGCGTTCCTGCCTGACACCGACGAAGTTACGGGGGCTTGCGGTCAGGTTCTGTCCGCAAGCCCCTCGGGTCACCCAAAAGCTTCCACGACGTTCCACGACGCCCCTGGGACGGGACGTGCTCAGAACGGGAAGAAGCTCCGCCCGTGCTGCACCGAGATCCACTTCTGGGTCGTGAAGGCCTCCACCGTCGCGTCGCCGTTCAGGCGGCCGATGCCGGAGGACTTCTCGCCGCCGAAGGCGACCAGGGGCTCGTCGTGGACCGTGCCGTCGTTGACGTGGAACATGCCCGTGTCGATCCGCTTGGCGAAGGCGACACCGCGTTCCACGTCGGCCGTGTGGACGGCGCCACTGAGGCCGTACGGCGTGTTGTTGACGAGGCGGACCGCCTCCTCCTCGCCGTCGAAGGGGACGAGGAGGGCCACCGGGCCGAAGATCTCCTGCTTGAGGATGGGCGAGTCGGCGGGGAGATCGGTCAGGACCGAGGGCTCGACCAGGTTGTCCGTCGTCGTGCCGTGGAGCAGCGCCGTCGCGCCCTCCTCCAGTGCTCGTCGTACGACACCCGAAATCGCCTCCGCCTGGGAGGAGTTGATCACCGGGCCGATGACCGTCGCGGGGTCGTTCGGGTCGCCGACCTTCAGGGACCTCACCTTGGCCACGAACTTCTCGGTGAACTCGGCGGCGATCGAACGGTCCACCAGGACACGGTTGGCGGCCATGCAGACCTGGCCCTGGTGGACGTACCGGCTGAAGACCGCGGCGTCGACCGCGTAGTCGATGTCCGCGTCGTCCAGGACCACCAGGGCGCTGTTGCCGCCGAGTTCGAGGACCACGTTCTTGAAGAGGGGCGCGCAGACGGCGGCGACGTGGCGGCCGACGGCGTCGGAGCCGGTGAAGGAGATGACCTTCGGGACCGGGTGTTCGAGGAACGCGTCGCCGATCTCGGCTATGTCCGTGATGACGACGTTCAGGAGGCCGGGCGGCAGGCCCGCGTCCTCGAAGATCTTCGCGACCAGGGAGCCGCCGACGACCGGGGTGTCCTGGTGCGGCTTGAGGACGACGCCGTTGCCCAGGGCCAGCGCCGGGGCGACCGACTTCAGGGAGAGCAGGAAGGGGAAGTTGAAGGGGCTGATCACGCCCACCACACCCACCGGGACGCGGTAGACGCGGTTCTCCTTGCCCTCGACCGGCGACGGGACGATCTGCCCCTCGGGGGCCAGTGCCAGGCGGATCGACTCGCGCAGGAACTCCTTGGCGAGGTGCAGTTCGAAGCCGGCCTTGAGGTGCGTGCCGCCGAGTTCGGCGATGATCGCCGCGGCGATCTCCTGTTCACGGTCCTCGATGATGCGCAGGGCCTTCTCGAAGACCGTGCGGCGGGCGTACGGACTGGTCGCGGCCCAGTCCTTCTGGGCCGCGGCGGCGGCCCGGTACGCCTCGTCGACCTCGTCCACCGTGGCGATCGTGATCGACGCGAGCTTCTCGCCGTCGTACGGATTGAAGTCGATGATGTCCCAGGAGCCGGTACCCGGGCGCCACTCACCGCCGATGTACTGCTGCGCGAGGTCGGTGAAGTAGTACTCAAGCGACGACATGCGATCCCTCAATCCCTCAATCCCGTATCACGGTCTGATCACACGTCATCGTACGTGCGTCCAAAGGGAGTTGGGGGTTGATCAGGGACCCAGGTCAGGAGAGCTGCAACAGGCCCCTCAGCAGGTCCCGGCTCTCGTCCGGGCCGGGGCTGTCCTGCTGCAGCTCCTTCATCGCCTTCTCGTACTGCGTGACGTCCTCCGCCTTGTCCAGGTACAGCGCGCTGGTGAGCTGCTCGAGGAAGATCACGTCGGACAGGTCGGACTCCGGGAAGCTCAGGATCGTGAACGCGCCGCTCTCGCCGGAGTGCCCGCCGAAGCCGAACGGCATGATCTGGAGCCGTACGTTGGGGCGCTCGGAGATCTCGATCAGATGCTGGAGCTGGCCGCGCATCACCTCGCGGTCGCCGTACGGGCGGCGCAGCGCGGCCTCGTCCAGGACGACGTGGAACTCCGGGCCGCCGGTGGACAGGAGGTACTTCTGCCGCTCCATGCGCAGGGCGACACGGCGCTCGATGTCGGCGGGGCTCGCGCCCTTCATGCCGCGTTCGACGACCGCACGCGCGTAGGCCGCCGTCTGCAGCAGACCGTGCACGAACTGCACCTCGTAGGCGCGGATCAGCGATGCCGCGCCCTCCAGGCCCACGTAGGTGGGGAACCAGTTGGGCAGCACATCGGAGTAACTGTGCCACCAGCCCGCGACGTTGGCCTCCCTGGCGAGCGAGAGGAGCGCGTTGCGCTCGGCCTCGTCGTTGACGCCGTACAACGTCAGCAGGTCCTCGACGTCGCGTGTCTTGAAGCTCACCCGGCCCAGCTCCATACGGCTGATTTTCGATTCGGAGGCACGGATCGAGTAACCCGCCGCCTCTCGCGTGATGCCCCGCGCCTCACGCAGTCGCCTCAGGTGTGATCCGAGCAACATGCGTCGCACCACCGATCCCGGCTCTCCCGCGCTCACGTTCGTCACCCTCCCCAACCTCTCCAGGGGCCGCAGTCTGCCACTAAAACACTCCGAGCAGTACTCGTCCGGTTACTCAAATGGGAAGACGTCAGAGCGTACGCACAGGTAGAGGCAAGGGGAAGACCAGCCAGAGGTGAAAAGTTGGCGGAAAAAATGACCAAGAAGCGGTACGGGTGGGTCCAATTCAGGCGCGTGCACGTGCATCTGCCCTTGCATCCGCCGTACGCATCGGAAACCATGGTCTCGCGCCACCGCTGCATCGCAAGGACTGCATCGCAACGACCGCGATCTCCCGGGAGTGCCTCGCATGGGGATGAATGGATCGACCATGCTCGAGCCTTTAAGGCAGGGACTTCCGCCACTGGATCCCTCGGCCGTGTCCAACGCGGCGTCGTGCGCGCTGCCCGCCCGCTACGAAGCGGTGCGCGAGGCACGGCAGTTCAGTCGCAGAACACTCACCCAGTGGGACATCGGCGACCGTCTGGACGACGTCTGCCTGGTCGTCTCCGAGCTGGTCACCAACGCTCTTCGGCACGCGCTGCCCACGGACCCCCCGCACACCTCGCCCCAGGAGCCGCCCGTCCGGCTGCACCTGATGCGCTGGACCGAGCGGCTGGTGTGCGCGGTGCGCGACCCCAGCAGGGAGAGTCCGGTGGCGTACGACACCGAGGAGTTCTCGGAGGACTTCTCGGCCGAGTCGGGCCGGGGTCTGTTCCTCGTCGACTCGTTCAGCGACAGCTGGGGCTGGCACCCGCTCTCGGGCGCGCTGGGCGGCAAGGTCGTCTGGGCACTGTTCGGGCTGCACTCCGCCGAGTGAGGCACGGCGGAGTTTCTTCGGGCCACTTTTCTACGCGCGTCACGGCCCGTGTCACGGCTGTTACGCCCTGCTTGTCCCGACTCCGGGGCCTCCGGAGCGGAGACGGCCGCGGGGCGGTCAGCTCGCGGTCAGGTGGTCGAACTCGCCGTCCTTGATGCCCAGGAGCATCGCCTCGATCTCGGCGCGCGTGTAGACGAGCGCCGGACCGTCGGGGAAGCGCGAGTTGCGTACCGCCACCTCGCCGCCGGGCAGCCGCGCGAACTCGACGCAGGAGCCCTGCGAGTTGCTGTGCCGGCTCTTCTGCCAGGCGGCGACCCCGTCCAGCCGCGCGGCGGCCATGCCGTTGTACACGCCGGACTCATCGGCTGCGCCAACGCCGTACACGTCGTGGTCCACAGGTCGCTCCCTGGTGGTGCACTGGCTGGTGAGGCCATTGGTGCGGTGGTCAACTCTGCCGGATCATAACTCTGTTCACGTGCAGACGCATGGGCGGATGCACAGGCGTATGCAAGGGCATACGCACGGTCAGATGCACGTGCACGCCAGGTGTTCGCGCCACTACTCACCTTGACGCACGCGCGCCCCCGCGCGTTCCCCCGCACGCCCGCACCCCCGTCTCCCGGGGCGTACGGAGACGGGGGTGCGGGTGGGGCGGCGGCGGGGGCGCGCGAACAGATCGCGCAGGTCGCGCGGGGCGCGGCGGCTACCGGGACACGTACGGCAGCAGTGCCATCTCCCTGGCGTTCTTGATCGCGCGGGCGAGCAGCCGCTGCTGCTGGGCCGAGACGCGGGTGACCCGGCGGCTGCGGATCTTGCCGCGGTCGGAGATGAACTTCCGCAGCAGATCCGTGTCCTTGTAGTCGATGTACGTGATCTTCGCCGCGTCCAGCGGGTTGGGGCGGGCCTTGAGGGGCTTGCGTTCGATCTTGCGGGCCATGTCGGGGTCAGACCTCCAGGAGGGTGTCGAAGGCGGGCGGCAGGCGCTTCCAGGCGGTGCGCCCGCCGGCGTACTCCGCGTCGGTGAGCAGGCAGGACTCCAGGAGCTGTTCGAGTCCGTCGCGGTCGAGGCCGGGGGACGTGAACACCAGGTGCTGGCAGCAGTCGCCGTGCTCGGGGTGCCAGTCGAGGGCGGCGGCGGCCCGGCGCACGGGCTCGACCATGTCCCAGGCCGCGTCCGGGAGGGAGGCGAGCCAGGGACCCGCGCTCTCCACGCACAGCGCGCCGCCCGCCGCGTCCCAGTGGAGCAGCGTGTCGGGGTGGTCGGCGAGCCAGAACCGGCCCCGGCTGCGCGCGGCGGCGCAGGTCAGGTCCTCCAGGGCCTCGTACAGCCGCTCCGGGTGGAAGGGGCGGCGGCGGTGCCACACGAGGGTGGACACGCCGTGCGCGTCGGCCTCCGCGGGCAGCAGCGCGCACGCCGGGTGCTGAGCCGCGGCGGCGGCCTCGACGTCGAATCCGGCGAGGGCGGCGGAGGCGAGGGCCGAGAGCGGCGCCGCTTCCCTGCCGGACCCGCAGGCCGGGTCGGCCGCGTCGGGCGCGCCCGCCAAGTCCCCTGGGTGGCCGCCCGTGACGGGGACCTGGCGGGCTGTCGGGTGGAGCTGCGCGAGCAGCTCGCGGTCCTCGTCGTCGGCGTCCGGGGAGTCGACGAGGGCGAGGACGGTGGCGTACTCCAGCTGGCGTGCGAAGGTGTCCGCGACCGTGCGCTGGTCGGTGGCCGCGGCGGCGAGGCCGCGCTCGGCCAGGTCGTCGCCGTTGCCGAGGTACGGCAGCAGCAGTGCCGGGTCGACGGCGGTGATGACGCCGGTGACCGTGAGGCCGCCGGCCGTCACCACCTCGGCCATCGCCTTGGGCTCGACGGAGTCCCACAGCTCGACGATCGCCAGCCGGGTCCGCCCGGCCTCCGCGAGCCGCCGCAGCTCCGGGACGAGGTCCTCGCGCAGGGCGCAGCACGCGCAGTCGTTGACCAGGGGCGCCTCGCCCGCGGAGAGGATGCCGCTGGTGTCGCTGACGGTCCGCACGACCGTCCCGGCGACGGCCGTGGCGAGGTCGTGGTGGAGTACGACGCTGCCGGGCACGTCGGCGAGCAGCCGCGCGACGGCGGCCTTGCGGGCGTCGGCGTGCAGTCCGCCGACGATCGCCACGGAGAGTTCGTGAGCCCCGGAGGACCCGTGCTCATGCACCTGCACGTGTGTTTCCTCAGTCCTTCTTGCCGTACCGGCGCTCGAAGCGCTCCACCCGGCCGGCCGTGTCCAGGACGCGGGCCGTGCCGGTGTAGAAGGGGTGGCTGACGTTCGAGATCTCGACGTCGACGACGGGGTAGGTGTTGCCGTCCTCCCAGTCGACCGTCTTCTCGCTGGTCATCGTGGACTGGGTGAGGAAGGCGTGGTTCGCGGCCCGGTCACGGAAGACGACGGGCCCGTACGCCGGGTGGATTCCCTTACGCATGGCGGCTGATCAGCGCTCCTCTCGGAAGTCGACGTGACGGCCGGCGACCGGGTCGTACTTGCGCAGGGTCATGCGGTCCGGGTCGTTGCGGCGGTTCTTGCGGGTGACGTAGGTGAAGCCGGTCCCGGCCGTGGACCGGAGTTTGACGACCGGCCGGAGTTCGTTGCGAGCCATGCTGGTATCTTACTGAAAACGACTTCCATTTGCATAGCTTGACCGAGAGAGGTGCGTCACCTTGTCCGCCCACTGCATGCTGTCCGGCGCCCAGCCGGGCTTCGGCAACAACATCAGCCACTCCCACCGGCGTACGTCCCGTCGCTTCAACCCCAACATCCAGTCCAAGCGGTACTGGCTGCCGAGCGAGGGCAGGCACGTCCGGCTGCGGCTGAGCGCGAAGGGGATCAAGACCGTCGACACGATCGGCGTCGAGGCGGCGGTGGCCCGGATCCGGGCCCGCGGGGTCAAGGTCTGACGGGCCGGACGGGACAGAGAGGACAGAGGCGGCAGCGACATGGCGAAGAAGAGCAAGATCGCGAAGAACGAGAAGCGGCAGGAGATCGTCGCCCGGTACGCCCAGCGGCGGGCCGAGCTGAAGGAGATCGTCCGGCGGCCGGCTTCGACGGACGCGGAACGGGCGGCGGCCCGGCGGGAACTGGAACGGCAGCCTCGTGACGCGAGCGCCACGCGCGTGCGCAACCGGGACCAGGTGGACGGGCGGCCCCGCGGGTACTTCCGGGCGTTCGGACTGTCCCGGGTCGGCCTGCGTTCACAGGCGCATGCAGGGTTCCTCCCAGGCGTTCGCAAGTCGTCCTGGTAGCTTGCTGCGGTCGTGTCGTGCGGTCGTTACGGCTATTGCCGGCGGCTACTGGTTGGGAGCTTCCCGGTGAATTCGGTGACGTACGCGCGCGCGTTGGCGCGCAGGGCTGGTGCGGCCTCGGCGGCCGGGGTGGTTGCGGTGCTCCTGCTTGCCGGGTGCAGCGGCGACGGGGGGTCCGACGACGGGTCGGCGAGTGGCGGTACGGACTCGTCGGCCTCGCCCTCCGCACCGTCCCCCTCCGCCTCCGACGCGGGCGGCGGTGACGGCAGCAGCGGTTCGACCACCACGGACAGTGCGCTGGTGGGCAGCTGGCTGACCACCAGCAAGGGCAGTGCCGTGGCGCTGGTGATCACCGGGACGAAGGCCGGGTTGTTCGCCACCGGGGGGACCGTGTGCAGCGGTACGGCGGGCAAGGAGGCGGGGATGCAGATGGTCCACCTCACCTGCTCGGACGGGACCAAGGAAAGGACCGGGGGGATGGTCGACTCCGTCGACAGGACGTCGATGAAGATCACCTGGTCGAGCAGCCTCGGCACCGAGACGTACACCAAGTCGCAGGGCGGTCAGCTCCCGTCGGGGCTGCCCACGGCGGGCCTGGGGTCCTGAGCCGAGGCGCGGCGCGCGTTCATGGCGGGGTGCGCCAGGCGTTCTGTCCCGGCAGGCGCGGGCGGGCGTGCAGTGCCGCCCGGTCCGCCGCCGCCGTGCCCTCCGTCCAGCCCGCCTCGTCGGTCACGCCTCGCAGGCGGGTCGTCGTGGTCGTCGGGAACATCTGGTCCAGGTGGGCGGTGACGGCCAGGTCACGGGTGGCCAGGACCGGGAGGAGGGGGGCGGTGGTCTGCGTTGCCGCCGCCGCGTCGGCCGTCTCCGCTGCCGCCGCCGCTGCCAGGCGGGTGCCCGTCTTGTGGGCGTAGGCGGCCAGGAAGGACTGGCGGAAGGTCTTCGTCCGGTTGCGGCCCTTCGCCCGCTGCGCGGCCTCCGCCTTCGTCATCGCCGTCGTGGCCTGCACCAGCAGGGACGTGTAGAGGAGTTCCACCGCCTCCAGGTCGGGTTCGAAGCCCACCACCGTGGAGAAGCCCAGCGCCTCGTTCCACACCGCCCGGCAGCGGTTCGCCTCGGCCACGGCGTGCAGGAGAACCGCCTTGGCCTCCTCGTACGGGGCGTCCACACCGAGGCGGCACGCGCGCGGGACGTCGCCCGCCGGGGCGCCGGCCGCGAGCAGGGCCTCGTCGATGCTGTGCCGGGCCATCAGTTCCTGGGCCTTCGCGCTCAGCGCCTCGGCCTCCTCGGGGAACCCGGTGGCCTCCGCCTTGGCCAGCAGCGCGCGGATACGGGGCAGCATGCGGGACTCCGGGTGCCCCCGGCGCGCGCCCTCCCCCGGCCCTGCCCGCTGTTCGTCCAGGGGTTCCAGTGTCGGCAGGGTCAGCAGCAGGCGGTACAGCTCCAGGACCGTCGTCGCGTGCGTGAAGCGGTCCGTGCGGGGTGGGGCGGGGGCTGCGGCGAGGTCGGCCAGCTGTTCCGTCCAGCGGCGGTCCCGGACCCGGTCGTTCGGCACCTGGGCGGTGATCAGGGCCGACACCAGGCGTACGTGCACGTCGTCCAGCTCGCGCCGGACCAGGCGTACGACGTCGGCCGGCTGCCAGCCCCGGCGCCATGCGGACGCCACGAACTCCTCGCCGCGCCGGGCGAGTTCGGCGTCCGCGGCCGGGTCGGCGGCGAGCAGGGACGCTCCCGTGTCGAGCGAGGTGTCCGTGTCCGCGTACAGGGCGGCCTGGAAGGCTCGCTCGACGGTGCCGGGCGGAGAGGGCTTGCTGCTGGTCACCCGTCGATCGTTTCATGCCGCCGACACCCACTGTCAACTTCGGGTTGACACCCCCTTGCTGACAACCTACGGTTGACACATGACGACCAATCAGCCCGTCCGGGCCTCCGTACGTCTCGACGACCTCATCGAGGCCATCAAGAAGGTGCACACCGACGCCCTCGATCAGCTCCAGGACGCGGTGATCGCCGCTGATCACCTCGGCGAGGTGGCCGACCATCTGATCGGCCACTTCGTCGACCAGGCACGGCGTTCCGGTGCCTCCTGGACCGACATCGGCAGGAGCATGGGCGTCACCCGGCAGGCCGCGCAGAAGCGGTTCGTGCCGAAGGGCGAGTCGGACCTCGACCCGAGCCAGGGCTTCAGCCGCTTCACGCCACGGGCCAGGAACGTGGTGGTCCTCTCCCAGGAAGGGGCCAAGGCGGCCGGCAACGACCAGATCGGCACCGAGCACCTGATCCTCGGCCTCCTCGCCGACCCGGAGAGCCTCGGGGCGAAGGCCATCACCGCGCAGGGCGTCTCCCTGGACAGCGTGCGGGAGGCCGCGACCGCCGGCCTCCCGCCGCGCGGCGAGAACGACCCCGCCCTCATCCCCTTCGACGCCGGCGCGAAGAAATCCCTCGAACTCACCTTCCGCGAGGCCCTGCGCCTGGGGCACAACTACGTCGGCACCGAGCACATCCTGCTCGCGCTGCTGGAGTTCGAGAACGGTGAGGGAGTGCTGTCCGGCGTCGGTCTCACCAAGGCTGCGACGGAGGAGTACGTCGTCGCGGCCCTCGCCAAGATCAAGGCGGACTTCGCGGGGAAGGGCGAGGAGACGGGCTGAAAGCGCTGGTCACAGGCGTTGTCAGACCCTCCTGCCACACTCGCTTGCATGGCAGTCGTGGCGGAGACGGTCGAGCGGTGGGCGCTCGCTCCGGCCGAGGACGGTGGCGTGGAGGTCGCCCCCCTCGGTCCGGACGGGCTGCCCGCCGGGCCGGTGCGGCGGGAGGCGGATCCCGGCGCGGCCGTCCGTGACCGGCCGGACGTCACGCGCTGGGTGTGGCGGTCCACCCCCGAGGTCTATCCGCGACTGCTCGCCACGGGGGTGCGAGTCGAGCGGTGCTACGACATCGAGGACGCCGAGACGCTCCTGCTCGGCCACGAGGGGCGGCTCGGCGAGCCCCGGTCCGCGGCGGCGGCCCTCGCGAGGCTGCGCGGCGGTCCCGTACCGCCCGATCCGCCGCAGCGGTCCGCCGAACCCGGCGCGCAGTCGCCGCTCTTCGAGCCGGGGCCGGTGCACGTGCCGCTGGCGGACCTGCTGGAGGTGTACGCCGACCAGCAGCGGCGGCACGACGCGACCGCGCACCCGGACCGGATGCGGCTGCTGACGGCCGCCGAGTCGGCGGGGATGCTGGTGGCCGCCGAGATGAACGCGGCGGGGCTGCCATGGCGCGCGGACGTCCATCGCGACCTGCTCCACGAGCTGCTGGGCGAGCGGTTCCCGGGCGGTGGCGAGCCCCGGCGGCTCGCCGAGCTGGCGGACGAGGTGTCGGCGGCGTTCGGGCGCCGGGTGCGGCCCGATCTGCCCGCCGATGTCGTCAAGGCCTTCGCGCAGGCCGGCATCAAGGTGAGGTCCACGCGGAGATGGGAGATCGAGAGCATCGACCATCCGGCGGTGAAGCCCCTCGTCGAGTACAAGAAGCTGTACCGGATCTGGGTCGCGCACGGCTGGTCCTGGCTCCAGGACTGGGTGCGGGACGGGCGGTTCAGGCCCGAGTTCCTCGCGGGCGGGACGGTCACCGGGCGCTGGGTCACCAACGGCGGGGGCGGGCTGCAGATCCCCAAGGTGATCCGGCGGGCCGTGGTCGCCGACCCCGGGTGGCGGCTCGTCGTCGCCGACGCCGACCAGATGGAACCGCGCGTCCTCGCCGCCATCTCGCGCGACCCCGGGCTGATGGAGGTCGCGGGACGGGAGACCGACCTCTACCAGTCCGTCTCCGACCGCGCGTTCTCCGGCGACCGGGAGCAGGCCAAGCTCGCCGTGCTGGGCGCGGTGTACGGACAGACCTCCGGGGACGGCCTCAAGAACCTCGCCGCGCTCAGACGCCGGTTCCCGAAGGCGGTGGCGTACGTCGACGAGGCGGCACGCGCGGGAGAGGAGGGGCGGCTCGTGCGGACCTGGCTGGGGCGTACGTGTCCCCCGGCGGTGCGGGCCAACGACGACTCGGTGGAGGAGGCCGGCATCCCGCTCCCGGAGGACGAGGGCACCGACCCCGGCGGGGGCGCGGGAGGCATGGGAGGTACGGCGGCGCAGGAGTGGGTGCCGGGGTACGCCTCCTCCAACTCCCGTGCCCGGGGCCGCTTCGCGCGCAACTTCGTCGTCCAGGGCAGCGCCGCCGACTGGACCCTGCTGCTGCTCGCCGCACTGCGCCGGACCTGTGCGGGGATGGCGGCCGAGCTGGTCTTCTTCCAGCACGACGAGGTGATCGTGCACTGTCCCGAGGAGGAGGCCGGGACGGTCGTGGCGGCGATCCGGGAGGCGGCGGAACTGGCGGGGCGGCTGACGTTCGGCGAGACGCCGGTGCGGTTTCCGTTCAGTACGGCGGTCGTGGAGTGCTATGCCGACGCCAAGTGACGCGCGTCAACCCTGGCCGACGGCCGTGTCGCCGCCGGCCGCATCGGTTGCGGTTGCGGCCAGTTCACGGGCGTAGTCCCTGACCAGGCCGTGGGGCGCGTAGTGGCCGTACGCGGTCTCCTCCAGGAGGGCCACGTCGACGAGGCGGTCCAGGGCTGCCCCGGCACGGAGTTCGTCGGTCTCGGTGAGACGGGCGAGGAGCGGGACGTCGTACGTGGGGAGGTCCAGGGCGCCGATGCGGCGCAGGGCGAGGGCCGCGTCGCGGTCGGTCTCGCGGGCGGAGGTGCGCAGCGCGTCGTGGGCGTCAGCCAGGGAGCGGCGGACGCTCAGGTCGTCGTACTCCAAATGCGGCAACCTGCTGTCCGTGGCGGCCAGTTGAGCGGCGAGCGCGTCCGGCGTGAGGACCCGGCGGGCGGCGAGCCTGGCGGCGACCACGCGCAGGGCGAGCGGGAGGCGTCCGGTGAGTTCGACGAGGGGGTGGGCGGCGTCGAGGCCGTCCCGTCCGGACGCCGTGCGCAGCAGCTCGGCACTCTCCCCGCCGGTCAGGGGGGTGAGGGGGAAACGGTCGGCGCCGTCGAGGGCGGTCAGCGGGGACCGGCTGGTGACGATCACCGCGCAGCCGGGGCCCGCCGGGAGCAACTGCCGTATCTGCGCGGCGCCCTCGGCGTCGTCCAGGACCATCAGGGTGCGGGTCGGCGCGAGAAGGGAACGCAGTAACGCGGCTGCTCCGTCCGGGTGTTCGGGGATGCGGAGAGAATCGGCACCGAGGTCGCGCAACAGGGCGGTGAGGGCCTGGGCGGCGGTGAGCGGGGGTGCGTCGGAGGTGCGGCTGCCGTGCAGGTCGACGTGCAGCTGCCCGTCCGGGAAGCGCTCCCGGAGGGTGTGGGCGACGTGCAGCGCCAGGGCGCTCTTGCCCACCCCGGGCATGCCGTGGATCACGACGACTGGAGCGGCAGCCGTGCTGTCGGGCCGGGCGTGCGGCTTTGGGGCCAGGGTCCGGCACAGGTTGTCCGCGACGGCTGTGCGGCCGGTGAAGTGGGCCGGGGGCGGCGGAAGTTGGGCAGGCCGAGGCACACGGGCGGGCACGGGTGCCACCGTGGGACGGTGCCCCGGCCCGGAGCCTTGCGATGCCGAGGCGGGCCGTGCCGTCGGCGCGGGGGCGGAGCGTGGTGAGGCCGACCCGGATCGTGGCGTCGCTGCGGGGTGCGGTCCAGGCCCGGGAAGCGGTGACTCCGACTCAGGGAGCGGCGTCGGCTCGGGGAACGGTGACGCCGACGAGGAGCGTGCCGTCGGCTCGGGGGCAGGATCGGGGCGCGGTGACTCCGACCCCGGTCGGCGTGCGGGGGCAGGAGCCGGTCGGGGGGCCGAACCCGAGGTCGGCTGTGCGGGGACGTAGGGAACCGCGAGGTCGCCCGGAACCCTCGGATGATCCGTAACCGCCGGACTACCCAGGCCCCTTGAGCTTCCCGGCCCCTCTGGGTCTCCCCGGTGCTCTGGGCCTGTGGCGACGGTGAGCGGACCCGGTGCTGCCGGGTCCTCCTGGTCACCCGGGCTCGCCGGGCCTCCCGGCCGCTCTCGATCTGCCGGACGCGCCGAGAGCCCGGGATCTCCCGGACCCGCAGGACCTGGCGAGGCTCCCGGACCGGCCGGGTCTCCCGGCCGCTCCCGGTTCGCCGGCTCTCCCCGCCCTTCCAGGTCTGCCGAGTCTCCCTCGCCGCCCGAACGTGCGCAGCCCACCGGGGCCCGTCGGCCCGCCCGGCCCGCCGGAAGTCCCGGCCACCGCCGGCCCGCCGGACCCACCGGTCCTCCAGGCGTTGCCGGTCCCACGGGTCCCCCTGGAAGCCGCAGTACCTCCACGTGTGCCGCTCGTACCGCTGGGCCCGGTTCGACGCCCAGTTCGTCCAGGAGGCGGTTGCGCAGGTCGCGGTGGACGGCGAGGGATTCGGCTCGGCGGCCGGTGCGGTGGAGGGTGAGCATCAGTTGGCGGTGGTAGGACTCGCGGAGTGGGTGTTCGGCCGTCAGGGCCGTCAACTCCGGGATCAGGGAGGGGAGTCGGGGGCCGCCGACGGACAGCTCGGCGTCGTAGCGCCACTCCAGCAGGAGGAGGCGGGCCTCCGCGAGGCGCTGGGTGAGCGCGTATCCGACGGTCTCGGGCGGGAGGCCGGTCAGCGGGGCGCCGCGCCACAGGGCGAGGGCGGACGCGCACTCTCCGAGGACGCGCTGCCAGTCCTGGTTGGCGTGGGCGGCCCGCGCCCGTTCGACGTGTGCCTGGAAGACGTGCACGTCCAGCTCGCCCGGGCCGACCCGCAGGAGATAGCCGGGCGGTACGGCGCGCAGCCGTCCCGGATCGTCCAGGAGCCGGCGCAGCCGGGCCACGTGGTTGTGCAGCGAGGCCTGCGCGGACACCGGCGGCGCCCCGCCCCACAGCGCGTCCTTGAGCGCCTCGACCGGGACGACCCGGCCGGGTTCGAGGAGCAGGGCGGCGAGCAGCGTCCGTACCTTGATACTGCCGATCGGCTGGATTCCGTCCCCGGCAAGGCCGTTGGGGGCGTCGCTGCCGTACAGGACGGGCGCGCCCAGCAGCCCGAACCGCAGACCGCACCGCATGTTCTCGCCCCACTGCCCTGTCGTCCGCCCACCGGACCCCCCATGTTAGCGATCTGTTGGCGTGGCCTGATGTGATCACCTCAACGGAGCCGGTCCGAGGGTGCGCGCGTATGACGCGCAGCTCGGGGGAGTGTCGCCGTCGCGGCCGGGTCCGGGTACGCGCGAGGGCCCAGGTCGTTAGAGGTGACGACCAGGGCCCTCGTCTCGCGTTCAGCGTGTCGCAGACCTGTTTCCCCAGGTCACAAGGTCACAGCACGGGTGGGCGGCCCAGCCGGGTCAGTGTCCACACCGTTCGCCACCGCATCGGGCGGCGTTCACCGGCCGGCTCGCGCAGGCCCTCCAGGAAGCCGCCGAACCAGGCCTTCAGCTCGCGCGTGGAGCCGCCGCGCAGGACGGTGATCGCGATCCAGACGCCGAGGTGCACCGGGATCAGCGGGATCGGGAGCCGGCGGCGGACCAGCCAGACCCGGTTGCGGGCGGTGACCCGGTGGTAGATGGCGTGCCGGGCGGGCGAGGTGCTGGGGTGGCGCAGCAGGAGACGCGGTTCGTAGAGGATCTTCCAGCCGGCGTCGACGGCCCGCCAGGCGAGGTCGGTCTCCTCGTGGGCGAAGAAGAAGGCGGCGGGCCAGTCGCCGGTCTCGTCGAGCATCGCCATGCGCAGGGCGTGGCCGCCGCCGAGGAACTGGGTGACGTATCCGCCGAGCATCGGGTCGCCCGCGCCGGGCCGGGGGACGTGCCGCCGCTGGGTCACGCCGTTCTCGTCGGCGATCCGGAAGCCGACGATGCCGAGCCGGGGGTCGGCGGCGTACAGGTCCCGTACGCGGGTGAGCACATCGGGGTCGATGAGCAGGCCGTCGTCGTCGAGGTCGACCACGACGTCGATGTCGCCGAACTCCCGCAGCCGGGCCAGTGCCACGTTGCGGCCGCCCGGACAGCCGAGGTTCTCGTCGACCTCGATGGTCGTCACCTCGCCGGAGAGGCCGGGGAGTTCGGGCAGTGGACAGCCGTTGCCGACGAGCACGATGCGGTCGGGGGCGAGGTCCTGCTTGGCGATCGACTCCAGCAGCGCGTTCAGCGCGGCGGGCCGGTTTCCCATGGTCACCACGGCCACCGCGATGCGCGGCTCCACCGTCATGCCACCCACCAGACCCACCTCGTCCCGGCCGCCGACGTACACCATCGCGGTCGGATGCTATCTGTTTACAGTAAGGATGTATTAAGTGCGCATTGAGTACGTCTCTTATCCATAACGCCCTACGGTCTTCCGTCGACGCCTGACCCCAGCCAGATCCGCAGCGCCCACCACCAGTGCAGGGTGCCGGACGGCCCGGACGCGCTGCCCGGCAGATCGTCCGTCAGGGACTCGCCGGTGAGCTGCTGGAGGCGGGCGAGGCGGTAGCGAACGGTGTTGGGGTGGGTGAACAGGGTAGCCGCCGTCCGGTCCAGGCGGCGGCCGTGGTCGAGGAACGTCAGTGCGGTGAACGCGATCTGACGGTGGAAATCGTCCCGGGGGTCGAGGTTCGCCAGGAGCCGGGCGCTGAGCCAGGCACCCAGGAGCGGCTGGTCGGCGAGGGCGATCTCGGCGGCCAGTTCGGTGAGTTCGTACACGCCGTGGCGGCCGTACGGTCCCGGTGCCGCGCCTGCGTCGAGGTCCAGGGCGCGGACGCAGAGGCCGTACGCGGCCCGGAGGTCGTCCAGGGGCACGGCCGGTGAGACCACGACGAGCGCACCGCCGTTCCCTGCGCCGGCGCCCTCCTCCTCTTCCCCCTCCACATCCCCGTACCCGATCGTCTCGCCCGCCGGCAGGCGTGGGTACAGACCCACGAGCCGTCCGTCGAGCATGCCGAAGAGGCAGCCGCGCAGGGCGGCGAGGCGGTGGGCCAGGCGCCGGGTGCGGGCGGGGTCACCCCCCGGATCGGCGACCAGGAGGTGGCGTACGGCGTTGTGGCGCAGTCCGGCACGCGCCAACTCCTCTGCGGTGGGCGCCGGTTCGCCCTCGACGAGCAGCCGGTGCAGCAGGCGCGCCCGGGTCTCGCCCAGCGCGCGCGGGGTGTCCCACTCGGCGGTGCGGTACCCGTGGACGACGTTCCGTTGCAGGGCGTCGCCGTACTCCTTGAGCCGCAGCACGGCGGTGAGCAGCGCGGCGTCGGGCACCCCGGCCGCGCGGCAGCGGTCGACGGTGATCTCGACGGCGCGGGTATGGGCGGCCTGGACTCCGCGCAGTACGGCGGTCATCGGCACGCCCTGGCCGGCCCGGTCGGCGCCGAGCATCAGTGCGGCGGCGAAGTCCTGGGCGTCGACGCCCTGTTCGCCGTCGTCCCCGGCACCGGGCGCACCGGGCGCACGGGGAGCGGGGCCGCCGGGGTCTCCCAGCCACGCGCCTGCCGCGTTGATCATGGCGGTGACGTGCCAGTGGGTTTCCGCCTCGGCGAGCCGGGCCACCTCGGGAGAGTGCCTGCGGGCCGCGTGCACGAGTTCGTCCTGGACGTCCGCGTCGGCCGCCATGGCGCGCAGCACGTCGGCGACGGCCTCACGATCTGGCTGATCTGGCCGTTCGGGCTGATCGGGCCGCTCCGTGAAGTCGCCGGCGTCGGTGAGGACCGTCATGGGCCCCTCCCTTCCGCGTCGGTGCGGTGTCGCCGGGAGACAACAGAGGGGCGGAGGCGTTGGCTCCCGGCTACTACCGCGCTGTCGTGCCGACCTGATTCCCTGAGCGCTACCGACGGTAACCCTCAGGCTCGCCACAAACACACCCTACGCACGGACGCCCCACCCGCCCCTGCACGCGCACCTGAACCCCCGTCATCCCCGTCTGCACCCGCACCCGCACCCGCACTCGCCGTACGACTCTCCCGGAAGGCACCCCCATGGAGCACTTGACTGACCCGGTCAGCCGCCGCCGGGCGCTGACGCTGGCCGGCGGCGCGGTCGCCGCGACCGCCCTCACCCAGACGGGCACGGTGTTCGCGGCATCGGCGGCGGCCACGTCGGCCGACGCGATCGTCGTGGGGCACGGGCTGGCCGGGCTGGTCGCCACGGTCGAACTCGCGGCTGCGGGCCGCAAGGTGCTGCTGCTCGACCAGGAGCCCGAGTCCAACCTCGGCGGTCAGGCCTTCTGGTCCTTCGGCGGGCTGTTCTTCGTCGACTCCGCCGAGCAGCGTCTGATGGGCGTCAAGGACTCGAAGGACCTGGCCTGGCAGGACTGGCAGGGCGCGGCCGGCTTCGACCGGGACATCGACGACCCGCTCGGCCAGGACCACTGGGGCTACAAGTGGGCCCAGGCGTATGTCGACTTCGCGTCCGGCGAGAAGCGGGCCTGGCTGGCCGACCTGGGCATGCAGTGGTTCCCGATGGTCGGCTGGGCGGAGCGCGGCGGCGGCCTCGCGGACGGCCACGGCAACTCCGTACCGCGCTTCCACGTCACCTGGGGCACGGGCCCCGCCGTGGTGGAACCGTTCGAGAAGAAGGTGCGGGCGGCGGTCGCGAACGGGCTCGTGACGTTCAAGCACCGCCATCGCGTGGACGAGCTGATCCGGACGAACGGCACCGTCACCGGCGTACGCGGCGCGGTCCTCGAAGCCAGCACCGCCGCGCGGGGCAAGGCAAGTTCGCGCACGGTGGTCGGAAGCTTCGAGCTGAGCGCCGAGGTGGTGATCGTGACGTCCGGCGGTATCGGCGCCAACCACGACCTCGTACGGCAGAACTGGCCGGCCCGGCTCGGCACCCCGCCCAAGTCGATGATCACGGGCGTGCCCGCGCACGTGGACGGGCGGATGCTCGGGATCACCGAGAAGGCGGGCGGCCGGATCGTCAACCCGGACCGGATGTGGCACTACACGGAGGGTCTGAAGAACTACGACCCGATCTGGGCCAACCACGGCATCCGCATTCTGCCCGGCCCGTCGTCGATGTGGTTCGACGCGACGGGCAAGAGGTTCTCCGCACCCGACATGCCGGGTTACGACACCCTCCACACCCTCAAGTCGATCACCGACACCGGCTACGACTACTCCTGGTTCGTGACGACCCAGAAGATCCTCGCGAAGGAGTTCGCGCTCTCCGGATCCGAACAGAACCCCGATCTCACCAACAAGGACATCTGGATGCTGCTCTCGCGCATCTGGCAGACCCCGGAGCCGCTGGAGCGGTTCAAGAAGTACGGCGAGGACTTCGTCGTGTCCACGACGCTCTCCGAGCTGGTCCGGGGCATGAACAAGCTGACCGGCACCAGCCTGATCGACCTGGCCACGCTCCAGCGCCAGATAGAGGCACGGGACCGCGAGATCGACAACGCGTACAGCAAGGACGCCCAGGTCATGGGCATCCGCAACGCCCTGTCCTACCCAGGGGACGTCCTCAGCCGTACGGCGTCGGCCCACAAGATCCTGGACTCCTCCGCCGGACCGCTGATCGCCGTCCGCCTCAACATCCTCACCCGCAAGACGCTCGGCGGCCTCCAGACCGACCTGTCGGGCCGCGTCCTCGACGCCACCGGCACCCCGGTTCCCGGTCTGTACGCGGCCGGTGAGGTCGCGGGCTTCGGGGGCGGCGGGGTCCACGGGTACCGGTCGCTGGAGGGCACGTTCCTCGGCGGGTGCCTGTTCTCGGGACGGCAGGCGGGCAAGGCGGCGGCTGCGGCCACCGCCTGACGATCCACGGTTCGGCCGCCGGACCCGGTCGGTCGGTCGGCCGGGCGAGGCTTCGGGAGGTGCGCCGCGCGTCGACCGCGCGGCGCACCTTCTGCGCGTTCCGCACGTCCCCGGCCTTCCTGGTACTTCGGGCGGGCCCGTTCAGTTCAGGCGGCTGGGTCGCGCAGGACCAGGTCGGCGGCGAAGACGCGTTCGCCCTGCTGGGTGGCGAGGACGTGGACCCGGAGGTCCTGGGCCCGGCCGGGGCCGACGGCGCCGGGGCGGGCGACGCGGGCCTCGATCCAGCAGGGGGCGTCGAGTTCGGCGTACCGGGTGAAGCGGCTTTCGAGGCCGAGGAGAAGCGCGTCGGGACGGCCGGTCGCGGCGCGGGCCGCCTGTCGGGCCGCCTCGATCAGCAGCATGCCGGGGACGTGGTCGACGGGGTGGTCGAAGAGGATGGGGTGGTCGGTGTCCACCCGGAGCTCCCATCTGTTCGCCCACCGGTTCGCCCCGCCCCTCACGCCGCCGCTCACCCTGCCGTTCGCCCCGCCGGTCCGTGCCGGGGCGGCGAGCAGGACGTTGCCCGGGTCCGTGTGGCCCACGTCGGCCGGGTCGACCGGGGCCGGCAGGGCACGGTCCACCGTGGTGGGGCGGCCTTCGCGCAGCCGGCGGTGGACGGCGGGGCTGGTGACGCCGAAGCTCGCTCCGCCGGTGGCCACCGGCACTCCGTCGCGCCGGACGGAGACGTCGTAACGCATGCCCGAGATGGTCCGGCCCCGGCGCACGATGTCGTGGCACACCGTGTGCAGTTCGACGTCGGTCGGGGTGGCGCCGGCGGTGAGGGCGGCTGGGGTCGCGGCGAAGGACAGGCCCCACATCAGGAACTGGTGGCCGAACGGGACGCCGTACTCGGCGTGGGACAGCAGGGTGCCGGCCTGCCTGATCGACTCCAGCAGGAGGAGCGGGTCCTGGTGGCCGTGGGCCGGCGCGAACAGCGCGTGGCCGCGAGGCAGTTGGGCGCGGACGACGAAGGAGTCGGACCCGGTGGGAGATGCGGCGGGGGACGCGGCGGAGGCGAGGGCGGCCGGCGCGGTCGGGGCGGCCTCCCAGCCGGTGAGGAACACCTCGGCCACGGCGGCACGGTGGACATAGCCGCGGGGAACCGTGGTGGTCAGCAGTGAACCGGTCGGCGAGGCGGTGTCGGTCCCGGGCACTCGGGTCGGACTCGGCATCCTCGGCACTCCTGTCTGTTTGTGGACAGGGGCAAGCCGGACCGCGCGTCAGGACCCCCATCCCTGATGAACGCTGTGCAGTCACCAAGATACAGACAGGCCGGTCTGTTTACAGAGTAAAACCTTACTAAAGACATGCCGACGCGCTTGGTTTACGCGCCAGTTACGTTCACTTCTCATACGCGTCCCCACCCGGAACAGAGACGGAAGTCAGCATTCCGCAAGGCCGAACAGCAATAAACCTCAAGATTACGGACTTATCAGCTGCACAGGTCTGACATCCGTGTCGACAACCCGACGACTGCACAGGCCATCCATAACGCGTTGACAAACAGACCGAGTTGCCTGTTACCGTCCTTGGCGGTACCCGCTCACCAGTTCGCCGTGGCGTGCCTCAGGAGGGCAGAGATGAATCAGCAGGTCGTGGATTCAGCCAGGCCGCACCAGGAGCAGCAGGAAACGGACGCGTTGAGGGTGCTCGTCGTGGAGCACGAGGCGCAGGCCGCGGACAGCCTGGTGCAGGAACTGTGCCGGCACGGCCATCTGGCCAGGAGCGTTCCCACCGCCGCCCTCGCGCTCCAGGCCCACCACAGCGTCGACCTGGTCCTGCTCGACCTCGACCTGCCCGACCTGGACGGCCTGGAGGTGTGTCGCCGGATCCGGGCGGCCGGCGACGTCCCGATCATCACCGTGACCACGCGCGGGGCCGAACTGGACTGCGTACTCGGACTTCAGGCGGGCTCGGACGACTACCTCGTGAAGCCCTACCGGTTCCGGGAGTTGCTGGCCCGCATGGAGGCGGTGATGCGCCGGGCGAGACCGCGGCAGGCGCCGACGCCCCAGCAGGTCATCACGTACGGGCCGCTGCGCATCGACGCGCGGATACGCGAACTCCTGCTGGAGGGAAGGCGGGTGTACCTGACGCCCAAGGAGTTCGACCTGCTCCACCTGCTCGCCTCCCAGCCCGACACCACCCTGTCCCGGCGTCAGTTGATGAGCCAGGTCTGGGACGACGACTGGTCACACCGCGGACGCACCATCGACACACATGTCAGCAGCCTTCGGGGCAAACTCGGCTCCAGCAACTGGATCGTCACGGTGCGCGGGGTCGGATTCCGCCTCGGACACCCCTGAAGCCGTCGCCACATGGGCACTTGCCGTCCTCACCGCCGTGACTCGAAACGGGCTGCGGAATTTCCCCGTGCAATCCGGCCGCATACAATGCAGACCGGTTTGTATTTTTTCCGAGCGGGAGATGCGAGGACCGGGGATGGCCCAGCAGGAGCGAGGCATCAGGTCGAAACGCTCGATCCTGGAGGCCGCCGCAGGCGTGTTCGGCGAGCGCGGGTACGACGCGGCCAGCACCAACGAGATCCTCGCGAGAGCCGGCCTCACCCGGGGCGCCCTCTACCACCACTTCCCCTCCAAGGAGGCGATCGCCACCGCGCTGCTGGAGGCGCAGGGCGAGGCCCTGGTGGTGCCGGACCAGCCGATGAAACTCCAGGCGGTCATAGACCTGACCCTGGGATTCGCCCAGCGGCTCCAGTACGACACGGTGCTGCGGGCGAGCGTACGGCTGGCGGTGGAGCAGTCATCCTTCGCGCCGCCCGCGCAGACCCCGTACAACCAGGCGATCAAGGTGATCGAGGATCTCCTCCGCAAGGCCGACGAACAGGGCGAGCTCCTGCCCGGCACGGACATCGCCGAGGTCGCGTCGACGGTCGTCGGGTCGTTCACCGGCCTGCAGGTGATGTCCCAGGCGTACAGCAACCGGCAGGACCTGCCCACGCGGATAGGGGCGCTGTGGCGCCTGATCCTGTCCGGCCTGGCGGCCCCGGGGATACTGCCCCGACTGCGCACGACGGTGCCGCCGGATGCGGTGAAGGAAGTGGCGAAGGAACCGGTCGAGAACGAGGCCGGGAAAGCGGGGGAGGAAAAGCCGCAGGACACGGCGGAGGAAGCCGTGGAGGAAACCGTGGAGGGAGCGGGCTAGGAGACGGTCTCCAGCAGGCTGAGGCCCTCGGTGTTTCCGGCACCGCTCCCGGCATCGTTCCCGGTGCCGTTTCCGACGCCGCCGCGCAGTTCCTCGACGAGCCAGGCGATGCGTTCCTCGTCGCGCCGGTAGTGGGTCCACTTGCCGACGCGCGTCGAGCGGACGAGACCCGCGCGTTCGAGCGTGGCCATGTAGGCGGAGACGGTGGACTGGGCGAGCCCGGTCTTGGCCTGGATATGGCTGACGCAGACACCGACCCTGCGCGGATCGGTGACCTCCGGGTTGACCGGGAAGTGGTCCTCGGGGTCGCGCAGCCACTGAAGCACCTGGAGGCGCACCGGGTTGGCGAGCGCCTTGAGGGGCTCCAGCAGCGAGGTGAGGTCGCCCGTCGTGGGCAGGTCGTGAGTCGTCATGAGCCTTCCGAGCCGGGCGTAGGACTGGTGCGGGTCAGCGATTATCCATCGATGATAAGCGATACGTCACCTGAACGGCGGGTGCGCTCTGACCTGCGACGGGACCCTTCCGGCGGTCGCCGCACGCCCCCCACCAGCGACGAAGCCTCCACCGGGCGGGGTTGACAGTTCATATCGAGGTTCTGCGATACTTCGATGCGTTGGCGCTTCGTCATACAGCGCAGCCATTCATCGCAACGGAGGGTTTTCTCATGCCTATCGGGCTTATCGCCCTGGCTCTGGGAGGCTTCGGTATCGGCCTCACGGAGTTCGGGATCGTAGGACTGCTGCCCGAGGTGGCAGACGACTTCGACGTCTCCGAGTCCGTGGCCGGGTACCTGGTCTCCGGCTACGCGCTGAGCGTCGCGATCGGCGCCCTCGGGCTCACCGCCGCGATCGCCCGCTTCGACCGCAAGAAGGTCCTCGTCGGACTGATGACCCTGTTCATCGTCGGCAACCTGCTCTCCGCCGTCGCCCCGACCTACTCGCTGCTCATGGTCGGCCGGGTCGTCGCCGCCCTGTGCCACGGCGCCTTCTTCAGCGTCGGCGCCGTCGTCGCGTCCGACATGGTCGCCGAGAACAAGAAGGGCAGCGCCATCGCCCTCATGTTCGGTGGACTGACCGCCGCCAACGTGCTCGGCGTGCCGCTCGGCACCTTCCTGGGCCAGCAGCTCGGCTGGCGCTCCACGTTCTGGGCGATCACGATCCTGGGCTTCGTCACCCTGGCCGGTATCCAGGCCCTGGTCCCGCAGAGCACCGCGTCCGCGCCGACCGACCTGCGCACCGAGCTCGCCGTGTTCCGGCGCGGTCAGGTGTGGGTCTCCATCACGCTGAGCATCCTCGCCTTCGGCGGTGTCATCGGCGGCTACACCTACATCGCCTTCACGCTCACCGAGGTCAGCGGCTTCTCCGACAGTGCGGTGCCGTGGCTGCTCGTCCTGTTCGGCGTCGGCACGTTCGTCGGCAACTTCTTCGGCGGCAAGGCTGCCGACAAGTCCCTGAACAACACCCTGATCGGCGCCATGGCCGGCCTCGCCGTCGTCATGGCCCTCTTCGCCCTCACCGCCGAGAACAAGATCGCGACGATCGTCGCCCTGCTGCTGATGGGCGCCATCGGCCTCGCCGCGGCGCCCGGCCTCCAGGCCCGCGCCATGAAGTACGCCTCGGACGCGCCCACCATGGCCTCCGGCGCCAACATCGCCGCCTTCAACGTCGGCAACGCGCTCGGCGCCTGGATCGGCGGCCTCACCCTCGCCGCCGGGTACGGCTTCGTCTCCCCGCTCTGGGTCGGCGCCGCGCTCGCCCTCGCCGGACTCGGTGTCGCGGTGGCGGGTTCGCTGGGCGGCGGCACCTCGGTGGCGCGGGCCGCCTCGCCGGGCGTTGCCCGACGGGCGGAGAATGTGGAAGCCGGCGTTCAGTAGGAATCCGTTTCGCGCACGCCAGAAACAACCCCCAGAAAAGGCAGGGTCGGGAAACCTTTACGGTTTCCCGACCCTGCTTTCTTTCGTGCACGACCACGACCAGCGCACTTAACACTCTCTGACATTTCACTGACACACCCTGAAAAGACACTGAAAAGACATATAGAAGCCTGTACCCGAAGTCGTTGAAACCCGTTGCGAGGGTGGACAGAATTTCTCTGGTGAGCCGATGTGATCCGTCGGCCGCATTCCCGGAAAACGCTTTTCCTTTCGTGCTTTCCGGCTGCCTCCGCGCCCAAAGGCGAGCGCGCGACCGACGCCCGACCAGAGAAGGCGATACTCGTGCCCCGGTCCCTGACCCACACCGTCCCGAACCCGGCCACCACCGCGACCGCCCCCGACCGCCTCGCCCCCGTCGACGACCTCCGCACCAAGGACCGCATCCGCGTCGCCGGCTTCTTCCCCGGCCTCGGCAGCCGCGCCGCCTACCGGAACCTCGGCCGGACCCTGCTCGACTCGGGCGTCCCCGAGATCACCGCCCTGTACGAGGAGGCCGCCCGCGCACTGGGCGTGCCCGGCCGGCCGGAACGGCTGCTGCCGACCGCCGAGAACCTGCCCGGCGAGCCGATCGAGCGACAGGGTTTCATCGGCGCGGCCCTGCTGGTGCACAGCCTGGCCCTGGACGCCTTCCTGCGGGACCGGATCGACGAGAACGGCACCCCCGTCGGCCTCGTCGCCTACACCGGCGAGAGCTTCGGCATCCTGGCGGCGGCCGTGGCGAGCGGTTCCCTGTCGGTGTTCGACGGCGTCAAGATCGCCCAGGCGTTCACCCCGCTGATGCTGCTGGCCGCCGGTACCGACCCGGCCGACACGGCCGCGCCCTCGTACGACGAGCCCTTCGCCCGCGCCATCGCCCGGTACCTCCCCGAGTCCGTCCGCCGTACGCCCCTCGTCCCGGAGCCCTCCCACGTCCTGGCCCTGCGGGCCCCGACCCCCGACGCGCTCGCCACCGTGCTGGACGAGATCCGCGGCTCGTATCCGGCCCGGGACGTCGAGCTGCACAAGGCGTACTCGCCGACACAGGCCAATCTGTACGTCCGTACCGGCGTCAAGGCGGGCTTCGACCGGTTCATGGCCGCGCATCCGCACATCGCCACCGAGGAGCTGAAGGACCCGACCGTCTTTCTGGCCCACTCCTCCCGGATGCGCCCCGCCCGGCACGCGCTGGAACGATTCCTCGACGTCAACCGCATCCGCTTCGAGGAGCCCCGCGTCCCCGTGGTGTCGAACCACGACGCGTCCCTCCTCACCACCGCGGCCGGCGTCCGGCGCGGTGTGCTGGCCATGACGGACCAGGTCATGGCGTCCCGGGACACCTGCGAGATCCTCGGCGGCCTCGACACGGACGTGGTCCTGGAACTGGGCCCGGGCGCCAAGTCCGTACAGCTCCTGCGGGACAACGACTTCGCCGCTCCGGTGATGGCGTACACAGGCAGCGAGGAGGACACCGAGACGTTCCTCCGGGCCGTCACCGTCATGGACGCGCTCATGGCGTCGCTGGAGCGGCTCTACGCGGCGGACGAGCAGCCGCTGGAAGCGCGGGAAGCACGGGAAACGCACCAGGCGCCATACGACATTCTGCGCGAGCTCTTCCGGCTCGCCGACCGGAGCGAGTTCTGCGACGACTACTTCTCGCGCTCCCTCGGCCGGGTCATCACCGCGGAGATGCTGAGCCCCTCGCGGGAGGGGTCGGCGGCGTTCTACGCGTTCCTCGAAACCTTCCAGCACACCCGGAACCACCGGGAGCACCTCGCCGTCGGCCGGGGCGAACTGGCCGTCAAGGCGCGGCTGAAGAAGCGGATCACCACGGCGGCGCAGGAGGATCCCGCGCTACTGGGCCGGGCCACCGTCGAGCTGAAGGTGCTCGACCGCGCCGGGAACACCGGCACGCGGACGGTCGACACCGCCCGCCCCGAGGTGGTCGTCTTCCACTTCGACGGGCTCGGGGGCGTCGACGCGGAGACCATGGCCCGTCGGACCCGGCTGCTCCTCGACACCCAGCCGACGGCGCTGCAGACCTACAACCGCATGCTCGAAGGCCTGCATCTCGACCGGCTGGACCAGTTGGACTCGCTCGGCGACGACACGATTCCCCGGATCGGTCACCGGGTCGTCTACCAGTACCTGCTGTTCGACGCGTTGGTGCAGCACCGGCCCGCCCTGTTCGCACAGAGCGACCACTATCTCGAAGGCGGCGACCCGCTCGGCTGGCTGGTCGCGCTCGCCGTTGCCGGTTCGCTGCCACCGGCCGACGCGGTCGTCCTGTTCGAGCAGTACGAGCAGGTCGGGCAGGTCGGGCAGCGCGAGGCGCGTCCGCGCCGGGAGGCTGTGGAGCGGATGCTGGAGCGGCTCACCGAGGCCGAGATTCCCCTGGTCTCGCCGGAGGGTGTGCCGGTGCAGTCCCGCAGGGACCTCCAGGACGCGACCCGGGCCGTCCTGCTGTCCGGCGCCCTGGACGGCGGGGTGCGCCGGGTTCATCTCAACGGCAACTGCCAGGTTCTCGCGCTGGGTTCGGACCCGGCGGCCGGTCACGACGGTCTCGACACCGGGCGGTACGACGCCCGTCTCGTCCGGATCACGGAGCCCGCCGAGTCCTGGAAGAGGCGGCTCAACCCGGCCCTGGACGACTTCGAGTCCGCCTGTGTCCTCGCGCTCACCGAGGAGAACGAGCGCGTCCTGCACAACGCCCGCAGCCGCCGCCTCCTCTCCAGCACGGTCTACGCCTACACCCACATCGACGAGGCGATCGTCGGCTTCGGCAAGGGCGGCAGCGAGTCCATGACGATCTTCGTCAGGAAGGCGGGCGAGGAACGGATCACGGTCCGCAAGATCCTCAGCGAGGCCCTGACGACCGCCCACTGGCACCCGGACGGCGACGGAGTGATGCTCCCGCCGTTCGCGAAGGCCGCCAAGCAGGCCGAGTTCCTCCAGTCCCTGCCCGCCCCGGTGCGCGACTACTTCCCCGAGGTGTACGACGTACGGGAACGCGAGGTCCCGGTCGGCGGTCCGGCCCATGACCCGGCCGGTGACCCGGCCGGTGATTCGGC
Organism: Streptomyces sp. NBC_01451; assembly: GCF_036227485.1. NCBI lineage: Bacteria > Bacillati > Actinomycetota > Actinomycetes > Kitasatosporales > Streptomycetaceae > Streptomyces > Streptomyces sp. NBC_01451. The sequence continues at coordinate 5,536,153 of NZ_CP109479.1, read as the reverse complement.
CGGTGATTCGGCCGGTGATTCGGCTCGCGCGGGCGGGCGCGAGGTCGGGCGCGAGGTCATCTACGAGATGAGCTACGTGGCCGGGGACGAGGTCAGCCGGTTCGTGGAACGGCACACTCCGCCGCCGGCCGTGGTCGCCCGTCTCTACGAGCAGATCATCCGGGTGCTGTACGAGGACGTGCACAGCGTCGGACGGGTCGCGGCGCCCGGCGAGACGCTGGACATCTCCTACTTCCGGAAGATCGAGGACCGGCTCGCCCTGTGCCGCCGAACGGCACCGCGCACCTTCGGCTCCGCGCTCCTGGACACCGAACGGATCGTCGTCAACGGCGTCTCCTACCTCAACTCCGGTGCCCTGCTGAAGCGTTTCCGGGCGGCCCCCGAATTCCTGGAGATCCTCGAACCGGCCTTCCACTCGCTCGTCATGGGCGACACGAACACCGAGAACATCAAGCTCACGAACAGTGAACCCCTGCTGCACGCGCAGCGGTTGATCGAGTCCGGGGCGGACGAGGGGCAGGTGCGGGCGGCTCTCGACGCGATCACCGCCGAGGCGCTGGGCATCAGGTTCCTAGACCCGCGCGCGATCGGCTTCAAGGGTGAGGGCCGGGACACGCGCGACGACGCGATGTACGACAACAAGCCCTGGCACAACTCCATCGGCCACTACGACGAGATCCACTTCGAGCAGTTCACGATGAACGTGGAGGCCGGCGAGGAAGGGGCCGCGCCGCGCGTCGACATCGCGTTCCACGACGGCAACCCGTACCAACGGGCCTACCGCGTAAGGGATGTGGTCGCGACCGGGGGCTCGGTCGACCCCGGCTCCCCCGACGGCATGGAGGACTGGTTCGCGCCCGTGATGACGGCGGCGCTCGGCCTGGACGACCCCGGCTCGCCGTTCCTGAGGGACGACCCGTACTGGCTGATCCGGTTCGTCTTCATGATGGGCCAGCACTTCACGGCGATGCCGCCCTTCCACTTCCAGCAGGAACTGGACGGCACCCTCCTCGACAGCTTCCAGACCCAGCGCCGCCCGGTCGCCATCTACTGCGAGGGCGTCAAGTGGCTGAACTGGGCCCTGGAAATGCTGGAGGGCACGCGGACCGAGTTCCTGGGACTCCGGGTGCCGCCGCTGCCGTACCGCCCGGGCAACTGACCGACCGACAGGAGGCACCTCTCATGACGACCTCTCCCCTGGCACCAACTCCCCCGTCCCCGTTCGCCGTTCCCGTGCACGGCCTGCGCCACCTGTCGAACGAGACACGCGTGATGGCCACCCCGTGGAGCCGGATGGTGCGCGGAATAGGTCTCGGCCAGTACCCGATCCCGTACGACCCCCAGGGCGCCGCCCGGATCCGGCAGGCGTTCGGGCTGCTGGCCGCGAAGGGCGTCGAGCGCGGCGCGTACACCCGGTTCTCGCGGCTGCTCGCGGACCTCGTCCTGGACGTCGTGGATCCGGACCGCCCGCTGCGCCGCGCCGACCTCGAAGAGCGGCTGGGTCCGGTTCTCGACGCCGTTCGGGCGGAGGAGAACCCGTACTTCCGGATCATGGCCGGCTGCATCCTGATGGACGCCGTCGCCAAACTCGGCCTGGACAGAAGCCTGTTGGTCAACTCGGCGGCGGGCATCGACTTTCCGGCGGAGATGCTGGCCGTCGTCGACACGATCGAGCCGGACCGGATCAAGGACGAGAACGCCGGCCGGCACGGCCACTACGAGAAGCTGTCCGCGTCCACCGCCGTGTTTCTCGCCATCGGCCAACTCGGGCTCGGGGACCGGCTGGTGATCGGGCGGCGCAACCACGTCCGGGAGGCGCTGGAACTGCTGGAGCAGATCCCGGCACCCTTCTTCCGGGGGCGCGGCGGGGCGATGCTGCTGTCGGTGGTGGCGCTGCTCGGGCACGGGCGACTCATTCGCGACGGCGGCCGGGATCACATCGAGGAGGTGCTCGACCACCTCGACAGGGCGGACGAGCTGAACCTGCCGCCGGCGTTCCCGCAGCCCATGTCGGAGAGCTTCACGGAGATCTATCCGCTCCTGACCATGCTCAACGCCATTGCCCTGACCGGCCGTTCGGAGGAGTACCTGACGTACGGCCGGGACCGGCTGGCGCAGGCGAAGGAGCTGCTGGCCCGGATCACCCCGGTCGAGCGCACCCACATGGGCCTCTACTACATCGTCGCCCTGCACAACCTCGGCCGTCTGGACGAGCAGGTCCCGGACCTGGACGCCCTGGTCGAGGACATCGTGGGCCAGTGGGAGCACATCGATCCCGGGGCGAACTACTTCCTCAACGGCATCTCGTACGCGTACATCATCCAGACGGCGATGCTGACGGGCCGTATGGACCTGATCGGTCCGGGCACGCTGAACCGCCTGGTGGACGGCTTCCCCGACCTCGACCGCACGGACGACGACCGGGTCAACCGCCCGTACCCGTTCGCGTACACGCTGAACGTGCTGGCGGAGATCGGTGCCTCGGATCTCCTCTTCGAGCCCCGGGAGGCGTACGGCGGTGCCGCTCCCCTGGCCTGGGTCGTCGACCGGTTGTCGGAAGGCGGCCAGGAGGAGCACCGGCTGTACATGCTGAACCACGCCCTGGTGAGTTACGCGCTGCGGATGCGAGGGGCGGCGCGGGGCGAAACTCCTTTGTTCCAGGGCGCGTTCACATAGGACGTCCCGGGGGCGTCAGGCGCGCAGGGGGTTCGCACGGGCCGCCGCCAGCAGGTACCAGGCGGTCGCGCCCGTGTGGCGGTACGGGTAGTAGCCGAAGCCGAATCCGGTGTCGAGGGGACTGCTCGCCGAGACGACCCCGGCGCGCTCGGGCACGGCCAGGCCGCCGATGGTCTGGCCGGTGCCGAGGAGTTCCTGGGCCCGCTCGATGGAGGCGATCAGCCGGTGGGCGCGCGCCTCGTCGCCGTGCCCGGCGCGGTCCCGGAGGGCGAGGGCGAGGTGCGCGGTCCCCTCGAACCAGACGCCGTTGCGGTCCGGCTTGGGCTGGAACGCGGCGATGGGGGTGTCCTCGTCGGCCACCAGGCTCGCGGAGCTGAAGGTGACTCCCTCGTACGACTGCCCGGCGGGCACCGTGCTGTTGGTGCGGTCCGCCCGGTCCAGGACGGCCAGTTCGGTGGCGGCCCAGTCCAACGAACCGGAGTAGCGACGGGAGTTGAGGGCGAGGTGGGTCCAGGTCTGGGTGTCCTCGGGGATCGGGGACCTGTTGACGGTCACTCCGTCATTGGTGCCCGTGTAGAAGAATCCGGTGCCGGTTCCTGCGGTCGACTCCCACATCTTCTCGACGAACGCCCGCGCCCTCGACCGCCGTTGGCGCCACACCGGGTCCCCGGTGAGCAGGGCGAGCTGTCCGAAGAGGCCGACCAGGTCGGTGTTGTGCTCGGTCGAGCTGAACGGCAGTTTCGCGTTCGCGCCGTCGACCCCGAACTTGTAGCCGCCGAGGGGCTGTTGGGTACTGGCGTTCACCTCGATCCAGGTGCCGATCCGCACGGCACCGTCGAGGAAGCGGCGCTTCCCGGTCCGGCGGGCCAGCGCGGCGAGCGCGATACCGGCCCAGGCCATGTCTCCCACGGCGGTACCGGTGAACCCGAACTGGGTGCCGACGTTGGCGGTGCCGTCGGCCCGCACGAACCCGTCGGGCTGGGCGACCCCGTCGTAGAAGACGTACGGTCCGACGTTGTAGGCCTGCCGGAGCCTGCCGTCGTCGTACACCGGGTCGTGCGCCTGCGCGTACAGCAGGGCGTCCCCGAGGGCGACGGCCCGACGGCGGCCCGTCTCGGTGCGTGCGGCGAGGTGGGCGAGGATCACGAGGGCGTTGTCGTAGGTGAACGCCGTGCTGAACAGGCCCGCCTGGTCCGTGTAGCTCTGGGTGAGGCGGACCTCGCCGTGATCGGGGTAGGCGTCCATGGCGGCGGCCAGGAAGGAGTGGGCGCGGCGCTGGGCGGAGGTCCCGTAGCCGGTCGATGAGCCGGCGGCGCCCGCGATTCCCGAGCCCGCCGCGGTGAGCGCTGCGGCACCGAGGCCGGCGGCCCCGATGAGCGTGCGGCGGCTGAGCGCGGGGCCCGGCGCGCCGGGTACGTCGGGTACGCCTGGTGCGCCTTCTCTGTCGGACCTGCCGTTCATGGGTCTCCTCTGCTGGATTGAGAGCGCTCTCAAAGACGCGCGGGGGCTCATTCTGCTGGTGTGCCCGGAGCGGGTCAACGCCCTTGATGCGCATGCAGATTGAACAGATGGAGCAGATGCAACAGGTCGACCTGGTTGAACCGTCCGGCGGAAGAAGGAAACCCCGAGCCAGGAGGGTGGCCCGGGGTTCCGGCAGTGGGAGCGGCCGGCCGGTCAGGACATGGACGAGGCGTTGCGCAGCCGCGCGAACGACGTGTCCAGGCCCCGCTTCAGCAGCCGCGCGAGGGGCGCTTCCACGAACTTGTGCACCAGCCAGCTCAGTACGAGGAAGCCGGCGATCACGGACACGACCAGGAGCCGGGGGTCCATGGCGTCGTGCAGGCGGTTGATGACCGTCGTACCGACGAGGTAGTGCGTCAGATAGAAGGGGTACGTCAACGCACCTGCCGTGACCAGCCACTTCCAGCGGATGCGGTCGGTGTGGCCGAGCGAGACGGCGACCATGACGAGCAGGAACACGGTGAAGATCAGCACGCTGCCGCGCCAGCTGGAGACCCGTTCGACCGTGTCGATGCGGTGCCCGAGTTCCCGCTGTCCCATCAGCCAGGACATGCCGAGGATGCCCCAGAGCAGCAGGTCCTGGCCGAAGCGGTACATGAGGTAGAGGGCGAGGCCCGCGATGAAGTACCAGGCACCCTCGGGGTTGATGATCAGCGTCGCCGGGCGGAATCCCGCGGCCGGCGCGATCATCGCGGCGGCGCCCCACAGGCAGCAGAACACCACGACCCTGCGGTACGTCAGCCCGGCCACGACGACGGCCATGAAGAGCAGGTAGAAGCGCAGCTCCGACCAGAGGGTCCAGTACACGCTGTCGACGTTCGAGACGAACGAACCGGACTGCAGCATCGTGAAGTTGAGCAGGACGTCACGCGCCCGGTGCCGCTGCCACACACCGGGCATGGCGATCAGGGCGGCCGAGGTGAAGAGGATGGCGAACCAGTAGGCCGGGTAGAGCCGGATCACGCGGGAGGTGAAGAACTGGCGCGGGGTGCGCCCCCAGCACGACATGCAGATCACGAACCCGCTGATCACGAAGAAGACTTCGACGCCGATCCAGCCGTACGCGGAGAACCGGAACCAGGTCGGCATGATGTCGGACACCGGCCTGCCCCAGATCGCGTTGCCCGGCCGGTCCACCCTCCAGGTTCCGGCGTAGTGGTGGAAGGCCACGACGAGCGCGGCGAGCAGACGGAGCCCGTCGATGGCGTAGAGCCGACGGTCGCCGCGCCCCGGGAGGGCGGCGTGCTTCGCCGTGGTCCGGGCGGGCTTTTCCGTCGTCCTGCCGGGCTTGCTGGTCGTCGCCCCGGTGGGCCCGCGCGACTGCTCGGCCGTGGCGAGCGGGAGGGGCTGTCGCGGTGACGGGATCGCCTGCGGGCCCCCTTTCCGCGTCCCGCCCACGACCCGCCCGCGCGCCGGCGGCCCACTGTCCGCGCCCTGCATCGACACCTGATTCCCCCATCGGAAAGCCCGCCCGCCTACGACCGCCCGCGCCTCCGGAACAGCGGCGCAGCAGTCGGCGGCGGAACGGCGGACGCTTGCCCGGCAACAGTCACGGCAAACCCGCGAACACCGTAGAACCTCACGGTTCACGCACAGAGACTTCTGGGTCAGATCAAGGGTTGTAGAGCGGAAGTGGTCCGATTTCGACGGGATGTGGAAGGTTTTGTTCCTGTCGATCTTGGGTGGAACTTCGGCGCCTTTCGATTCGCCGAAGAGGGCGCCGCTCCGGCGGAGCCGGGATCAGGCACACCGAATGTGCGAAAGGGAACCAGCAACGAGGCGTGGCGGGGGCAGCAGGGCCAGGATGCGGGGCGGTGTGTTCGTACACGTCGCAGAGCTGCTCGTGATCGTCCGACTCGACGAGCGCGAGCGCCTGGACGAACCACGACTCGATGTCCGCGAACGCCGACCGCGGACCGAAAGAGCCCTTCGGCGAGGGGAGCCGGCGCCCCCGCAAGGTCATGCCGGCCCGCGAGGGTGGTGCCGTCCGGCGGGACTCAGGCCCTCGCCCGGGTGCCGGAGTTCATGGCGGCGTCCGACGTCGTCATGCGGTGCCCGGCCCAACAGGCCCGAGGACGGTGTTCGCGCACCAGGACGGCGAGTACGCGATCACGGTCGTTCCGGCCCCTCGGGCCAGCGTCGTCGCACGTCCGCGCGGACGGCTTCCAGGAACTCGGCAGGCGGCAGGTAGCCGTGGTCCAGGATGTAGTGGGTGATCAGGTTCGGCGCGATGTAGAGCGTCCCGTCGGCCGACCTCACTCTGATCTCCGCGCTTCCCAGGGAGTACTTGGAGTCGAATCGCTCGGACCACGCGTACTGGAGCTCCGCCTTTCCGCAGAACGTGCAGTAGTGGTAACCGCGGCTCTGTTCCTCCAGCAGGTATCCCAGGTCCGCGAGGTTCTCCAGGTCCTCGATCTCCACGTCGCCCCGCTGGTACTCGTGCCCTTTCATCAGCCAGCCGATGGTGCTGCCCTCCGGCGGGGAGTAGTAGTCGTAGTCGTAGAGGCTGAAGTCCGGGTAGTACGGCATTCTCGGTTCTCGTCCGTTCTGGAACGGGGGGCGGCCGGTCACCTCCGGATGTCCGTGGATCCGGAGGTGACCGGCCGCGCCCGTGTTCTGGTCGCTCGGTCGTCAGCCGAAGTGCAGGGAGTTGAACTCACGGCAGATCGCCATGTGGACGTCGCCCATTCCCTGGCTGATCACCTTGCTGATGTTGGTCGCCTCGGTCACCGTCCTGCTCCCTCCCATGATGTTGAGATTCGTCGGTGGGGCAATGATGTAGTCGGGCAGGATCGAGCCCGGTCCGAAGGACTCCACCGGGCTGGGCGCACCCGCACCGCCCTGCTCGACCGCCTTGCCCACCGAGTCGTTCAACTTCATGTTGTGCGGGACGTAGAAGTGCAGGGTGGTTCCCTGCGGGACCATCATGTCGCGGGAGTTCTGCCCGTGATAGCCGTGTCCGGCGTAGACCGTGTCGCCGTCGGCGCGCTTGCCGGTTTCCACGCTTTCCGGGCCCTTGTCCTTGACGCCGACGTTCTTCTGGTCGCGTCCCTTGACCACCGTGGGCTGGTCGTTGGCGTCCTTGCGCGTGGTCTTCTTCGACGACGCTCCGGAACCCCGGTCACCGGCTTCGTCCTTGGCCTTCGCCGGTTTCTCCGGCTTGGGTGCCTCCTTCGGCTTGGGCGCCGGCGGCGGGACGACCTCGTCGGCGGCCTTGGTGGCCGCCTTGGCGTCGGACGCCGCGTCGACGGTCTTGTCCACGGCCCTGGCCGCGTCGATCGCCTCGTCCGCGTACTTCGCGCCCTTGGCCGCCGTGGCCGCGTACCCGGCGAGCGGGATGGCCGAGGAGAACGACAGCCCCGCGTCGAGGTAGTTGCCCTCGGCGAGGTACCAGGCGCCGTTGATGACGTCGGCCGCCTCGCCGAACACCGGCACCAGGCCCACGACGTCGAGCGCCGCGTGACCGATGTCGGACCAGCCCCACCACAGGCCGGTCGGGTCGGGGAAGGCGATCGGGTTGTTGCGCCCGTAGGTGTAGGCGTTGAACTGCTGGGGGTCGGTCAGGTCGAGCACCGGGTCGACGGAGAGGAACCGTCCCAGGGCCGGGTCGTACTGACGTGCGCCCATGTGGACCAGGCCGGAGCCCGGGTCGTTGACCGCGCCGACGAAGCCCTTCTGGCCGGGGATGGCTCCCGCGGTGCCCCGGATCTGGCCGAAGGGTGTCGTGCGGCGCTGGGTCACCGCCTGGGTGGCCGCGTCGACCGAGATCTCGGTCGTGCCGTTGTAGCCGCCGCCCAGCCAGTGCACCTGGGTGGGCGACGTGCGGATGGCGACGGGGGCGCCGCCGAAGGTGTAGTAGCGGACCGCCGACTTGACGTCGTCCGTGGTAACGGCGGTGTTCTTGGTGTCGACGGTGAGTTCGGTGTCGCCCAGGTAGAGCGTGGACTTGCCGTACTCGCGCCGGATCAGACGGCTGCCCGAGGCGTCGTACACGTACGACGTGTGCTTGGCGAAGACCCAGCGCTGCGCGGCGGTGCCGTTGCAGTCGAGGAGCTTCAGGTCGGTGCCGTCGGCCGTGGCCGAGGACGGGATGTCCAGGCAGCGGCCGGAGGCGTTGTGCCGCAGACCTCCGTCGTCGCGGACGCTCCACTTCTGGTTGGGGTCGGCCGTGTCGCAGGGCTGGATCTGGACGGCCGCCGACTGGGCGGAACCCGCGGGTTCGGCGCAGACTCCCAGGGCCTTGAGCTGTCCGTCCCTGGTCAGCTCCCAGTTCTGCGCGTCGCTGGTCCCGCAGGTGAGGATCTGGACCGGGGTGCCCGCCGTCGTGACGCTGCCCTGGACGTCGACGCACTTGCCCGCCAGGCCGGTTACCTGGCCCTTCTCGCCCACCTTGGACGTGGAGGCCAGCCTGCCCTGCGAGTTGTAGCGCAGCACCTGGTCGACGGCGGCGCTGAGCGCGGTGGCCTGCTTGGTGCGGGTGACGGTGTTGCCGGCCGCGTCGTAGCCGTAGCTCTCGGTGGTGTCGGCGGTCGCCGTCACCGCACCCGAGGAGTTCAGCGTCTCCGTCTTCACCGCCGTGCCGCGCAGGGCGTGGACGGGGAAGGTGCCGGCCGTGTTGGGCGTGTACGTGCTGGTGGTGCGGAGGGCGGAGTTGCCGCCGGCCGCCGGGTTGACGGGGTTGCGGGTCTCCTTGGTGCGGTTGCCGGCCGCGTCGTAGGCGTATTCGTGCCAGTACGGGGCCGGGCCGCCGACCGTGCTGCCAGCCGTGGGTTCCGCGCACGTCGAGGACGTCTGCGTCCACGCGTCGGTGAGCCTGCGCAGATAGTCGTACTGGAAGCACTGGATGTCGGCCGTCTTGCCCTCGGGCGTGTCGGCGAGCCTGGTGACGTTGCCGGAGGCGTCGTAGACGTAGTTGAGGTCGGAGTCGGGAGTGGTGACGGACTCACGGTCGAGGCGGGTCCGGGCGAGCCTTCGCGTGCCTTCCTCGTAGAAGTTGGTGATCCAGGTCTGCTTGGCGGAACTGCTCGTGCCGAGCGTGAGCTGGAGCGGCTCACCGAAGTTGGAGTAGGTGGTGTCGCGGACGTAGTCCGTGGTGCCGTAGGAGTAGAGCGGCTGCCCGGCGAGGTTGAAGCCGTAACTGATCTTCTCGGAGGCGAGGTTGGCCGCCGCCGGGAGGGTCATCGACTTCGGTGTGCCGTCCGTCCGGTACTCGGCGGTGGTGGTGTAGGAGCCGCCCAGGCCCGTCTCGGCGGCGGGGACGGTGACCGTGGTCTTCGTCGGCCGCCCGCCCGCGTCGTACGCCTCGACGGTCGACTTGTACTCGTTGCCCCCGCTGAAGGAGCTGGTGGAGGTGAGACGGCCGACGCCGTTGGGTGAAACGGTGTCGTAGACCCACGAGTTGAGGACCGTCGTACCGTTGGCGATCTTCGTGGTGCGGCCGAGGTTGTCGTAGCTGTACGTGAGGGTCTGGCCGAGTGCGTCCGTCGTGGTCCTGACCTGGTCGAACTCGTCGTAGGTCAGCGACGTGGTGCCCTTGTCGGGGTCGACCGCGGTCTTCTTGCGACCCAGCAGGTCGTACGTCCACTTCCAGACGTTCTTGCCGGTCGTGTCGGTGACCTGGGCGAGGCGCCCGGCCTTGTCGTAGGCGTAGTTCGTGGTGCGTGCGACGCCGGTGGTGTCGGCCGACTCGTACTCGACGAGCTTCGTGGTGCGGCCCTGGGCGTCGTTCCAGGTGGTGCCGGGTGTGCTGCCGGGAGGGGGAATGGTCGTGGTGTGGTCACCGTGGTAGGTGGTGTCGCCGCGCCACTTCGTCGTCCCCGCGACCTTGAACAGCGTCGCCGTCGCCCGCCCCGACCCGTCGTACACCGTCTCCGTGGCCGGCGGGGTCCCGCCCACCGCCGCGGACGAGTCGACGAGTGTCGTGTCCGGGTCGTTCAGGTTGTAGAACGGGCCGTGCTGCACGATCGCCAGCCCGCGCGAGTCGTACTCGGTGAGAGTGAGCACCCGGCCCGTGTTCGGGGTCGGTGACTGGGTCTGGCGCTCGCGCAGCAGGCCGTCGTAGAGCGCGTGGGCGACCGTGACGTTGCCGTTGGCGCGCAGGGTCTTCGTGGTGACGTAGGTCGGGCCGTCCGCGCGGATGCCGTAGACGTACTCGGTGTCGGGTGTGTCGGTGGCCTTCGCGTGGCCCGGGAGCCAGACCCTGGTGAGGCGGCCCAGCGCGTCGTACGCCAGGTCGGTGCGCTGGGAGTTGGCGTCGATCGTGCTGGTGACCAGGCCGAAGGCCGGGTCGACGACGGACGACGTGCTCTGGCCGGTGCCGCCGCTCGCCGCCGGCGGTGTCGTCACCTTCATGCCCGTGACCGGGCCGCCCGTGGCCGGGGTGTAGGACGTGACGGTCTTGTTGTCCTTGGTGTCGTAGCCCGCCGTCACGCGGCCGTGGACGTCGTACTCGGTCCTGCTGACCGTCTGGAGCGTCGGGGTGCCGTCCGTGCCGTAGCCGGTGACCCGGCGCGACGAGGTCACCTCGCCCTGGGTGGGCTCGGCGCCGTACGCCAGGGCGTCGTACACCGTGCGTACGTCGGAGATCGCGTCGGCGGGGAGGGCCGCGGTGGTGTCGCAGTTGACGGCGACCGTCGAGACCCGCTTCACCAGGGTGAGGAGGGTCTTCGCGTCGTTGCGGGCGTACTCGTAGCGCGTGCAGGAGTCGTCGCCCGTGTCGGCGTTGGCCTTGTCCGCGCCGATGTCACCGAGGTCCGAGGACTGCTTGAGCATGCCGTACGAGTCGTAGTCGTGGACGATCGCCGTGCGCCGGACCGCCGAACCGTCCAGTGCTGTACGGGTGTCCACGCGCGCGGTGCCGGTCAGCTGGGCCTTGTCCGAGCCTTCGGTGGCCGTGGCCGCCGACAGCCAGGGCGTGTTGACCGAGCCGGTGACCTCCTTGGCCGCCCGGTCGGCGGCGGTGTCGGCCGGGACCGAGGAGTAGGTGCGCGTTTCGAGGAGGTAGCTCTGGAGGCGGTCGGCGTCCTGAACCCGGGTGCCGTCGGAGGCAGTTGTCCAGACGTCCTCCGTGCCGCCGTCCTCGTTCGCGCGGTCGCCGTCCATGCCGCGCAGGAAGGTGCTCTCGGCGCTCAGCTGCTTGGTGGTGGAGTCACCGGTGACCGTGCGGACCGTGCGGAAGCCCCGGAACTGCGACCAGGTCTTCTTCTTGGCCTTGGTGATCTCGCTGTCGTCGTAGCGCCAGGCCGCGCCGCCGTAGTAGGTGTACCTGGTCGTCTTGTCGACGCCGGGCACGGTCGCGTCGTCCTCGGCGACCGTGTCCACCACGTACTTGTGGAACCAGTCCTCGTCCTCCCCGATGCTGCCCTCCTCCGACCAGAAGGACGGGAAGCAGAGCTTGGTGTTGTTCGAGGGGGTGCGGGTCTCGCCGGACTTGCACTCCGTGTCCTTGTACGTCACCGAGGTGACGCCGCCGGTCTCCGAACGGATCGCCCTGATACGCCACTTGCCCATCGGGAGGCGGCCGTCGGTGTTGGCGTACACGCGGTTGTCGTTCTTGACGCCGTAGAAGACCGTCTTCAGGGCCTCGCTGGTGGCGCCGTTCGCCTTGCCGGTGTGGGTGATCGACTGGAGCCAGAGGGAGGCGGTCGAGCCGTCGCCCGTGTCGGGGTAGCTCTGGTCGAGGGTCCAGGTGTCGACGGGTGCGTAGCCTCCGCCGGACTTGCGGACCTCTGTGGTCACCGACGTCAGGCGCTTGCGGGAGAAGAACGACGGCGACCACTGCTCCTCGCAGGAGTCCTCGTCCTTGCAGATCTGGTCGAAGGGCACGTCCGGCCAGGAGGACGCGGTGTCCTCCTTCAGGTCGCCGGGCTCGCAGTCGGCGGCAGCCGCCTTGCAGCGCTCGGCGACGCCGAAGACGACGCGGGCCGGGGCCTCGGACGTCAGGTCGGTGCCCTTGCGCTCGCCGTACTCGATGCGCTTGAGGTAGCCGCCCCGGTCGTAGGAGACGGAGACGTCGTCACGGTCGGCGCCGTAGCGGTTGGTCTCCTTCTCCCAGTACAGGGTCATCGAGTTGTCGTGCGTGTCCAGGACGTAGTCGAGGTTCCAGCGCCAGGTCTGGTTGCAGCGCGACTCCTTGAAGGTGTCGCCGTGGCAGGGCTCGCCGGAGTCGTCGCCGTAGACGGGGGTCTGCCAGGCGGAGTCCTGGACGCCCTCGCCGTCGTCGGCGGTCCGCTTGTTGCGGCCGAAGTAGTAGCGGGTGCCGTCGGTCGTGGTGACGAGCCAGAACTCCTTGCTGTCACCGGAGTTGAAGCCGCCGGACCAGCGCTCGATCTTCGTCCCGTCGTCCGTCTTCAGACGCCAGGTGCCTTCGAGCTTCATGTCCGGGTTGCCGTCGAGAGTCTTCGAGGAGTCCGCGCCGGACTTCTTGACCAGCTCGCCGTTGCGGCCGCCGAACGACATGGTGGCGTTGTCGGAGTGCCAGCACTGGTCGTACTTCTCCTCACCCTCCGTGTCGTGGCCGTCGTCCTTGCAGGAGCGGTAGGAGCGCTCGATGTAGCCCTGGGAGAGGTCGAAGCCCTCGCCCACCCAGCTCGTCTGACCGCTGGTGGAGGACGTACGGCCGTCCACACTCCCGGAGTTGTACGACAGGCTGAGCTGCGGGGAAGGGCCCGCGACCGCCGGTGGCACCCGCAGGGGGTACTGCCAGGAGAAGGAGCCCGAGTTGCCGGCCATCTGCCAGGTGCCCGCAGGCGTCAACGGAGTCGCCGCGAAGCTGCCGTTGGGGCCGGAGGAGCCCGCCGAGACCGCGAGTACCGCTGCTGCGGCGGTCGTTGCCCGGGCACCCTTCACAGCGGAAGCGCCGGAAGCTCCCGGTACGGTCACCTCCGCCGTCAGCGTGCCCGACTTGGCGTCGTTGGTCGTCGGCAGCGCCTTGCCCGGGGCGCAGTTGGCGGCGGAGGGGTTGGTGAGCGCACAGGCCGGGAGTTGCACGAGGCGGAGCCGGGAGGCCCAGTCGCCGCCGTAGGCCCGCGCGAACTTCTTGTAGTCGACCTCTACGGCGACCTTGCCCGCCGAAGCGGCGACGGTGGTGCTGTCGGCCCGGGTCAGGGTCAGCACCGGGCCGTCCATGCCCGCCCGCCGCGCCGACGCGCGGTCCAGGACCCGTACCGAGACCTTGCCGGGGACCCGGGAGGTGAGGGTCCGGGCGGCCTCGGAGCGGACGGCACCCCTGGCGGAGACCAGCCCGGAGCGGACCGAGGCGGGCGCGGACACACGCACCGGGAGGGTGCCTGCCGCGCCCTCAACTGATGCCTGCGACCTGGTGAGTCGGCCGGTCAGCGCCTGCTTCCTCAGGGTGGCCAGGGGCAGTTGGGCCACGGCGGTACCGGCCGTCGGCCACACCACCTCGGGCGTCGCCGTGCGGGACGCCTTCGTCGCGTCGTCCGAGGGAACGGCGGACTTGTCCCAGAGGATCGGCGCGACCGGGACGGACTCCATGGTCTGCGTCTTGGGCCGGCGCTGCTCCCGCGCCTGTTCGTCCACCTCGGCCCACGCGGGCGCCTGGAGGAGGGTGATGCCGAGCACGCCGACGAGACCGGCGGCCACGGCGCGTCCGGCGGTGCGGAGTCTTCTTCTCGGCTCGGGTGGAGTGGGGGGTGCCCCCGTACGAACACGCATGGCAGGGCCTCTCTCTTGGTGCGAAGGCGTGAAAGGGGGCGCCCGCAGGCCGGTCGTGCCGTGCGGGCGCCGTATAGAAGTCCCTTGCAGAAACAGGGAGTTAGAGCTGGTCAGTCGGTGTTGGCGGCCTTGTCGATGTCCCGCGCGCCGAGCACCGTCGGGTAGACACGGATGTCGTCGATGTCGCCCTTGAACGGGTTGGCGAAGGCGCCGCTCCAGCGGGCCCGGCCGACCTGGAAGCCGCCGTCGGCGTGCCAGACCCGGGTGGGGTCGTACGTGGTGCCGTCGCTGTTGGACGGGATCACCTGGTCGGTGCCCTGCTCGACGCCGTTGACGTAGAGCGTGACCGAGTTCTGCGAGGGGTCGAACACCCCTGCCAGATGAACCCACTTGCCGACCGGGGAGGCTCCGGGTGCGGAGGCCTTGGCGCGAGCCGCGTCCGTACCGGTGGTGGCGTCACGGTGGCGTCCGAACACCCACCCGAGGGTGGTGGACCAGTACAGGGCGAAGCCGTTGCCGTTGGCGCCGGTCTGGCTGATGACCGCCCGGTTCTCCGACACGTCGGAGACCTTGGCGCGGGCCATGACGGTGAAGCCCTGCCGGGTGTCCACCAGGCTCGTGGCGGTGCCGAAACCGCCCGCCACGCCGTCGAACCGGATCGCCCGGTCGGTCGCGACGGCGGAGTTGCTGCCGGCCACCCAGGTGCCACCGGTGACGGTCAGCGGGTCCTTGTCGCCGCTCGCCCCGGAGGCGGAGTCGGCTCCGGTGGTGCCGCTGGTCTCGTCCAGCCGGTACGAGGCCACCGCGCACTGCTCGGCGGGCGGGTCGTCACAGGCGCGCCCCGACTGGAAGACGTAGTCCTCGACCGGGCCGACGTTGCCGGCGTCGTCGACGCTGGCGACGGAGAGCACGTTGAGCCCGAACTTCGGTACCGCCACGCCCACTCCGGTGGCGGCGGCGCCGCGCGCGGCGGGGTCGGCCGAGGCGGCCAGGGTGTCGGTGTTGAGACCGTAGACGTAACGGTCCACGTCGTTGCCGTACGCGGGGTCGACCGAGCCGTTGGGCGCGAAGGAGAAGGTCGGTGTGGTGCCCGACAGGATGTCGCCGGCCGTCTCCAGGGTCACCTTGGGCCTGGTGGAGGGCCGCGTGTTGTCGTAGCTGAACTCGCACCAGTCGGACCAGGCGCTGTCGTCGATGCCGTCGGTGGCCTGGGCGTGCCAGTGGTAGGTGTGCCCGTGCTTGAGGTTTCCGGCCGGGATGGCCTTCTCCATGACGCCGTCCGCCTTGTACGCGGTCCACAGGTCGCCGTACACCTGCACGTCGTTCGCGTTCGGCAGCATGTCCCAGACCCGGTACAGGGCGCGGACGTTGTGCGGGTCGGGGTCGGTGACGTTGACCGTCAGGACCGGAGTGTCGTCACGGATGAAGGGGCGCCCGGCGCCGGTGACACAGCTGGTGGTCGGGCTGGTGGTGCGCTCACTGGCGGGCTTGCCGGGAACGGTGTTGTAGAAGATCTGGAGGGTGCCGGAGTCGCCCTTGAACCGCTTCCAGCCGCCGGCCGCGTCCTCGTCGGCGGCGCGCAGCGAGAAGGCGATCGCGGAGCCGGTGCCCGCCTTCGACCTGACGGTGGCGGTCAGGTTCTCGTTGGTCTCGTCGGGGTTGTCGTTGAAGGCGACGTCACCGTTCTCGCAGCCGTGCTCCTCGTTCCCGTAGGCCACCTTGCGGTCGCCCATCAGGTTGTCGTCGGAGGGCTTGTTGTTCCAGTTGGTGGCCTTGGAGAGCTTCGCCGCGTCGACGAGGTACAGATTCACCCAGCTCGGGGTGCAGTTGTAGGCCCAGGTCTCGTAGACATGGAAGGTCGCGTCGTAGATCTTGCGGTTCTCCCAGCCGTCGAGGTTGTACTCGAAGTACATCCGGCCCGTGTACGGGGATCCGCAACCGCCGCCCAGGCAGCGGCCGATGCCCTTGTCGTCGTCGAAGTTGGCGTACTCCGTGGACGGGAAGGCGGAGTTGGCCCAGGTGTAGAAGGAGCGGGACGCCGACTTGTCGGGCTTGGTGACGGCCAGCGGCGGGTCGATGTACAGCGGCAGCGAGGACGCGTCCACGGCGTCGAGGAACGCCGGGTCCGGGGTCAGCGTGACGGAGTCGGCGTCGATGTCCAGGTCCACCCGGGCGTGGCTGTCGCCGGGCATGGGAGCCGCGGCGGGGTCCTCGCGCAGGGCGTCCTTGACGGGGTCGGCGGAGGCGTTGGCGCCCGCCTCGCTCCCGGAGTCCCACATCAGCGGCGTACCGCCGGAGAAGACGGAGTCCCCGGTCACGGCGTCGACGACGGACATCCCGCCGGCCGCGTTCTCCTCGATGCGCAGCCCGTCGGTGTGCTGCGCCAGTTCGATCTCCGCCAGCTCGGGATCGTCGGCGGCGGCCTCGGTGCGTACGACGAGGATCTGCCGGAATCCCTCGGCGCCGGCGGTCATGCGCAGGTCGACACCGGGCAGCACGGAGCGGTACTCGGCGGTGTCGCCGAGCAGGACCGGCGTCGGCAGCGGGGCGGGCCAGCTGAGCGCGGCGGAGCGTCCGGAGTCCTCGACGGCGACCAGCGGGTCGGTGCCGCCGCCGGAGAACTCGACGTCGATCAGCGCGGTGCGCGGGCCGACCGAGCCGTCCGGCTTGAACTCCAGGTCGGTGTCGATGTCCTTCCAGGAACCGTCCGGCTGGGGCGCCCAGCGCGGGCCGGCGGACAGCTCGCTGCGGAATCCCCCTTCGGGCTGCGCGAACACCCGCTCGTACACGTCCCGTTCGGCGGTGACCTCGACCGGTTCACCGGTCTCGCGGGCCAGTTCGGACGCTGTCTCGGACGGTGTCCCGGACGAGGTCGAGGACGCCGACTCGGACGCCGCTTCGGACGCCGTGGTCGCGGCCTCCGAAACGGTGGCGCCGGACAGCGCCCCCACCATCAGTGCCGGTGTGAGCACCAGCGCCACGGCCCGAGCTCTCACCCGTCTCCGGGCACGACTGATCGTCATCTACCACTCCCCCCGTTCCGGCGGTCGACCGGATCATGTGAACACCATGTGTGGCGTATGTGGAGGTGAGCGTAAATGGCCAACTGTCCTTTGTCCGGCGGGATTTAGGCGGGCGAATCTCCTTCGAGCGGGCCAAGGCGGTCATTTTTACGGGTGATTTAGATCACCTGAATTCGGGGCAACGGGCCGGGATCATCACGGACAGTGACGGCGCGAGAAAGGTCCGGGGAGAGTCCGGGGAGGGACCGCCCACACAAACGGAGGGCTCCTCCGCATCTCCGCGTGCGCTCGACCCCCACCCGTGATCCGATGCTGAGGTGGACCGGCAGCGGGCCGGCGACGAGAGCGCGGGCGAGGGCAAGGACGAGGTTGAGGACCTGGGCGCGGAGGCGCCGGAAAGTGGTCCGGGGTTCTGGCACGTCTGGTCGGCGCGGGTGCGCGAGCTGCTGGGGCAGATCCTCGACGGGACGCCCGCCGCCATCGCCGTCCTCGACACCGAGCTGCGCTTCCGGTACGTCAACGCCACCCTGGCGCACATGAACGGCGTACCGGCCGCCGAGCACCTCGGCCGTACCGCCGCCGAGGTCGTCCCGGGGGTCGAGGCCCGTGAGGACGTGCTGCGGGCCGTCATCGCGGACGGCATCCCGCGCGAGACGGTCTCCAGCGGCCACACCCAGGCCGACTCCCCGCTGGAACGGCGCTACTGGCACGGCGCCTACCACCGGCTGAGGCAGGGCGGCCGGACGCTGGGGATCGTCGGCATCGTGCTGGAGATCTCGGCCGCCCGGCAGGAGCAGCGGGAGCTGGAGCGGGCCCGCGAGCGCCTCGCCCTGCTCGACGAGGCCGCCACCCGGGTCGGTACCACCCTGGACATGGACACCACCTGCCAGGAACTGGCCGAGTTCCTGGTGGCGAAGCTCGCCGACGCCGCCACCGTGAAGGTCCTCCCCGAGCACGGCACCAGCCGGGCGCCCCGCGACGGATCCCTGCGGCTGCGCCGGGCGGCGCTGGCCGCGGTGCCCGAGCTGGAGGTGGTGATGCGGCCCCTGGGGCGGCCCGGCGAGTACGTCGACCACCAGCCCGGCTCGTCCGTCGTCCGCTGTCTGGCGGACGGACGGCCGGTGATCGACAACCTGATGGACGAGCAGGACATCGGCCGCGCCGCCGCCCACACCGGCAACGTCGCCGCCTACCTCGCGGCCGGTATCCACTCCGCCCTGATCGTGCCGCTCACAGCCCGTGGCCATGACGTGGGCACCGTCACCATGGTCCGGGCACACGACTCGCCCCTGTTCGACGAGACCGACGCGGTGATCGCCCAGGACCTGGCCGGGCGGGCCGCCATCAGCCTCGACAACGCCCGCCGCTACACCACCGAGCACAACGCCGTCGTCCAGTTGCAGCGTGCCCTGCTGGCCGAGCCGGGCCGGCCGCACCCGGACATCGACGTGGCCTACCGCTACCGGCCCGCCGGACGGGGGGTGCTCGTCGGCGGGGACTGGTACGAGACCGTCGCCCTCGACGACGGACGTACGCTGCTGGCCCTCGGCGACGTGATGGGCCACGGGCTGGAGGCCGCCGTCGCGATGAGCCGCTACCAGGCCATGCTCCGCGTGGTCGCCGCCCGCGAACCCGGCCCCGACCGCATCCTGCTCGAACTCGACCACCTGTTGCACACCACCGCCGCCGACCGCCCCGCGACCTGCGTGATCGCCGTCGCCGACCCCCGCCGGGGCATCTGCACCTACGCCAGCGCCGGACACCTGCCCCCCGTCGTCTTCCGCCCCGACGGCCGGGCCACGCTCCTCCCCGTCCCGCCCGGACCGCCCCTGGGCACCGGCCACAGCCGCTACGTCTCCTTCACCGCCCCCTGCGAACCGGGCCACACCCTGCTCCTCTACACCGACGGTCTGGTCGAACGCCGGCACGAGGACATCGACGCCTCCCTGCGCCGTCTCACCCGCATCCGTGGCTGCCCGGCCCCCGAGGACCTCCTCGACCAGGTCCTCGACCAGGTCGCCCCCGTCGACCCGGAGGACGACATCGCGCTGGTCGCCGCGAGGTACAACCGGGCCGGAAGCTAGAATTCCGGCCCGTCGACGACAGGCACACCGGGGCACAGGGAGCAGGCGGGTCATGGCAGCGGAGCGAGCGGACCAGGCGGACCAGGCACAGGCGCAGGCGGCGGGACAGGTGGAGCGGTTCGAGGTGAGCCGTCTCATAGCCGCACCGGCGGCCCGGATATTCGGCCTGCTGTGCGAGCCCGAGGGGCATGTGGCGATCGACAGTTCGGGCATGCTCCAGTCCGCCGACGGCGAGGCGGTGCGCGCGGCCGGGGACTCGTTCGTCGTGCACATGGACCGCGAGGCCCTGAACGACCGGCCGATGGGCCGCTACGACGTCACCGTGGAGATCACCCGGTTCGAGCAGGACACGCTCATCGAGTGGACGCCGACCCACCCCGCCTTCCAGCCCTCCATCAACCACCGCTTCGGGTACCGGCTCCGCCCCGCCGCGGGCGGCACCGGAGGCACCGGAGGCACCGACGTCACCTCGTACTACGACTGGAGCCTCATCCACGAGCGCTACCGGGCTGCCGGGATCTTCCCGATCCTCCAGGAGTCGGCGCTGCGGGCGACGTTGGGGATTCTCGCGCGGACGGTCGAGCGGGAGGTCTGACAAGTACGGAAGGTTGACCAGTACCTGACCTGATGCCTGTGGGGCCGCTGTTAGTCTCGTGACCGTTGTCATGGGGGGACAGCCGGGGGCTGGACCATCTCTTTCCGTCCAGTCGCTGTCCAGGAGACCCGAGTTGGCCCGTCGTCGTACCGCTGCCCGTGGTGTCATAGCCACCCTCGCCGTTCTCACCGTGACCTCAGGTCCCGGCCCGCTCTCCGTCCCGGCCGGCGCGGCGACCACCGTAGCGGCGGACACCGTCTTCCAGTCGGACCGGTACGTCCCGCGCAAGGACCGGCTGTACGTCGCCGGCCCGAGCGGGTATCTGCACGCCCAGGAGGGCGGTTCGGGCTACCTCTGGACGTCGTACGACACCGGTACGACCACCGGACTGGGCGACCTCCCCCGCGGCAGCAGTCCCGCGTATCTCGGCTCGTCGTCCGACACCGTGACCGACGTCGTCTCGCCGACCGAGAAGGTCGTCCTGCGGGACATGGCCGCCGGTACCGCGACCGACGTCGCCCTCACCCACGGCGTGTACGCGGCCACGTACGGCACTCACGTACTGACCGAGGCCCGGGACGCCGACGGCGACAGTGTGCTGTGGCTGTACGGCGCCGGCGCACCCGCCGAGGGCACGACCGTCGACGGCTGGCCGACCGGAATCACCGCCAACTTCGCCGTCCTGGGGGGCGACAGCGGCACCGCCGTCATCAGCTACGCCCTCGGCGGCAAGCGTCACCTGGCTTTGGTGGACCTGGCCGCCGCGAAGGTCACCGGCGACGTGACGGTGTCCGCCGCTCCGACGGCCGTCGCCCTGAGCGCGGACCGGCTGGTCTGGTACGCGTCCGGCAACACCGCGCACGTACTGGACCGCGCCGACCTCTCGGCCGCCGAGACGACGGTGCCCCTGCCCGGCACCGGAGGCAACCCCTATCTGGGCATCGCCGGCCGCTGGCTGATGGTCGCCCGTTCCGCGCCGGCTTCCAGCGACCTGGGCGACGTGTCCGGCCGACCGCTCATGGCCGTCCCGCTGGCGGGCGGCGACGCGCTCACCCTCCTCCGGCACGCGAACACGTCGGTCACCTCGACGCCCGACGGCGGCCTCCTGGTCGCGGGCGGCACCGACTCCGCGCACTGGGCGGTACGGAAGCTCTCCGACACGGGGGCGGGGACGCCGACGCTGACGGAGGTGACCGCCGTTCCGCCGGTGGCCGCGGAGATCGACCGGCTGTCGCTGCAGAACGGCACCCTGGCCACCGAGGAGGCCGACAGCAGCGCCTACCCGGCTTTCTTCACCCGGCGGATCTCGACGGCTGGTACGTCCTACTCGGCGGGCGCGCGGACCTGGCACATGTTCAGCGGCAACGGGAGGACTGGCCCGTACTCCACCGGGGACGGGCGCACAGTGATGGTCTACCCCGGCTCCGCCCCCGACCAGCCGGGTTCGTCGGTCCGCTCCCTCGACGCCACCGACAGCGCGGGATTCTTCTTCCCCTCGACCGCCGGAACCGTCCTCGACGCCACCGGCCGCTACGCGATCGTCAACGGCACCTCCCCCACCAGGCAGTACGTCGGCGACCTCGGCGTCTACGCGGACCTCAAGCCCATCCTCACCCGCTCCGTCACCGCCGCCTCCGTCTGGGGAGTCAGGCTGTGGACCCCGGGCACCGCCAAGGGCGTCGTCAACGCGCGGGACGTACGGACCAACAAGACCACCGACACCGTGAACACCGGCGCCCCCTGCGTGCCCAAGGAACTCCAGGCCGTGGGCCGTTGGCTCTACTGGTCCTGCGGCCCGACCGCCTCGGCCGGTGTCTGGGACCGTACGACGAAGAAGAACATCCCCGTGCCGTCCGGCGAGGCGCTGCTCGGCGACGGCTATCTCGTACGCCACGACACCTCGGCCGGAGCCCTCCTCCTCACCGACTTCGCCGACGGCAGCCCGGCCACCCGGCGGATCGGCGACCTGGCGGCGGGCAACTCCAGCCTGCGCGGGGCGACTTGGACCGTGGACAAGTTCGGCGGACCGGCGGCCTACGTCGACGCCGACCGGCGGATCCATCTGGTCCCCACCGGGGTCACCCCCCAGCCGCTCGGCGTCGTCGAGTCCGAGGCGACCGACAACGCCTGGGAGAGCGGTGCGAGCACCGACCCCTGGTGGCAGTGGCGCGGACTGCTCTCCAGGCCCGCCGCCTCCTGGACGGCCACGTTCACCAGCAAGGCCACCGGCGCCGTGGTGCGTACGCTCACCGGCGGCGAGGTGAACGGCAACCTGACAGCACGGTGGAACCTCCGTGACACCGCGGGTGCGCTCGTACCCAACGGCGCGTACACGTTGAGACTGACGGCACAGCCCGCCGACGGGTCCGGCGCCGCGCTGACGCTGTCGCAAGCGGTGAACGTCTCCGCCGGGGCCGCCGTACGGCACGACTTCACCAACAGCGGCACCTGGGCGCCCGACGGGACCGGCGATGTCCTCACCCTCACGTCGACCGGTGTCATCAGCTACCGGTCCGGCACCGAGAAGGGCACGTTCGGCTCGGCCATGTCGGCCTCGGGCTGGCCGTCCTCAGTGACACCGATCCCGTTCGGCGACCTGAACGGCGACCGCCGGAGCGACATCCTCGTACGGTTCAGCAGCGGCGAACTGCGGGCGTACCGGACCATGCGCGGGCAGTCCTTCATCACCGGCACCCCGTACACCTCGTTCGGCAAGGGCTGGAACCAGTACAACCTGCTGACCTACCCCGGCGACATCACGGGCGACGGCCGCCCCGACCTGATCGCGCGCAAGGCGTCCACCGGCGAGGTGTTCCTCTACCGGGGGACCAGCGGGAACAGGCTGGCGGCACGGGTGCGCATCGCCGCGAACTGGTCGGGCTACAAGAAGATCGTGGGCGTCGGCGACCTCAACGGCGACGGCCGCGGCGACCTGCTGGCCCAGGACACGTCCAACACCCTGTGGCGGTACGACGGGACCGGCACCGGCGGCTTCGGCGCGCGGGTGAAGGTCGCCGCCGACTGGGGCTCGAACTACAACGCCGTCATCGGTATCGGCGACCTCACCGGCGACGCCAGGGCGGACATCGTCTCCCGGGACACGGCCGGCAACGTGTGGCGCAACTCCGGCAACGGCAAGGGGTCGTTCGGGCCCCGCACGAGGATCGCGACGGGCTGGCAGGCGTACAAGGGCCTTTACTGAGGCCTGTGTCGAGGCCGGCGGCGAGGCCACTGCCGGGGGCTTGCCCTGAGGCCTGTGCCGGGGCCTGTGCCGAGTTCGCGCGGTGTCACCACGGTTCCACGACGGAGATGAGAATCACACTCTCGCATAAGAGAACCCGCCACCGGGTAGTCCACGTCCGTCCCGCCGCCCGGAAGAGCCGCCGCCAGAAGAGACGGACGGGCCCGACGGGCGGAGGAGTCGGGGACGACCGTCTGGAGGGCATCGTGAAGGCCGGTTTCATCGGGCTCGGCAACATGGGACTGCCGATGGCTCAGCGCATCCGGGCCGAGGGCCACGACCTCACCCTCTACGCCCGCAGACAGGCTTCCCTCGAACCCTTCGCGGGTACCGACGGCGTCACGTTCGCGGCGACTCCGGCCGAGCTGGGCGCGGCGGTCGACGCGGTCGGCATCTGCGTCTTCGACGCGGCGGGCGTGGAGGAGGTCGTGTTCGGGCCGGACGGGCTGGCCGGGGCCATGGAACCGGGGAGCGTGGTGCTCGTGCACAGCACGCTGTCGCCCGCGCAGATCCGGAGCATCGCCGAGCGGGCCACGCCGTACGGCCTCCGTGTCCTCGACGCCCCGGTGAGCGGGGGCAGCCCCCGGGCGCTCGCGGGCGAGCTGACCATCATGGTGGGCGGTGACACCGAGGCACTGGCAGACGTGTCCGACCTGCTGTCCGCGCTCTCGCGGCACGTCGTGCATCTGGGCGGGGTCGGGGCCGGGTCGTACGCGAAGCTCGTCAACAACACCCTGTTCGCCGCGCAGATCGCCCTCGCCGACGACGCGATGCGGGCCGGCGAGGCGCTGGGGATCGACCCGGCGGGCCTCGCCGACATCCTGACGACGAGCAGTTCGGCCTGCGTCGCCTCGGGGGTCCGGCTGCGGGCGGGCTCCCTCGCAGGGATCGCCGGTACGCCCGCCGACGCGACCCTCACCAAGGACGTCACCCTGACGGCGGACCTGCTCGGTGACGCTCCCGGCAGCGAACTGGTCGACGTGGCACGGCGGTTCGTCGCCGGGATGCGCGCGGAGGACCGGCCCTGACCCCGGCTGCCCGGCCGCCGGGTCGCCGGGTCACTTGGACTCGACCCGTCCCAGCGGGTCGGGGGCTGCCGTCAGCTCGTCGCACGCCGACTGCCAGGCCGGGTCCCCGGGGTGAAGCTCGGTGCGGAGGTAGGCCGTGGTGAGCCGTTGGACCACGGCCACCCGCGCGGGGTTCTCGTCCGTGGTCTCGGCGACGTCGTAACCGGAGATGCCGCCGAGGCCGTGCTCCGCGTCGAACAGGGTGAGCAGGGACTTGGGGCCCGGGGCGAGGACGTAGGGGTCGGTGTGCCATTCCGGGCCCATGACCGTCAGGAAGGCGGAGGCGTCCTTGTCGCCGGCGACGACGAGCGTGGGTGTCGTCATACGGGAGAAGTCGGCGCGTCCGGGGTGCCGTAGACGTAGGACGTGGTGGAGTCGGCGGCGGTGTTCACCGTCCCGTCCAGCAGGAACGACACCTTGGCGTTGTGGGTGTTCAGGGTCTTGCGGTTGCCCAGTTCGTCGTAGGTGTACGACTGCCAGTAACCGGCGTTGTCGGCGGTCACGTTCACCGTGCCGTCGGTGGCGACCGGCACCGTGCACCCGGTGCGCTGGGTGGTCCAGGCCTCGGTGAGCTGGCCGATCCCGTCGTAGGTGAAGCACTGGCGGTCCACGACGGCCGCGTAGGTGTCGGCGGTGGTGGTGATGTTGCCCGACAGATCGTAGGCGTAGGTACGGGCGTTGACCCGGTTCCCGGTCAGTCCCGACGTCGCGTCCGAGGTCGACTCGCGGTCCACCAGGGTCGTCTCGACCTGCCCGGCCGCCTCGTCGAACAGGCCCGGGAGGGTGCCCGGAGCGCTTCCACCAGGGCCATCCGTGCCGCCCGGCCCACGGCGGAGCGGCCGGACGGACGCGTGGTCCTCACTCTCACACCCGACGCGTACGAGGACGCCGACGTGATGACCGTGCATCCGAACAGCACGGCCTGACAACAGACACGGCACGGCATCACCACGCCCGCGCACACTCCGCCCACACCGTCTTGCCCGGCCCGTCCTCGCGCGGGTGCCAGTCCCAACGGGTGGCCAGCTGCGATACGAGGAGCAGCCCATGGCCGCCTTCCTCGGCGCCGCCGGTCTCCGGGACGGCGGCCGGGCGCCGGGGCAGCCGTTCGGCACGGGTGTCGGTGACCTCGACGCGGACGGTACGGCCGTCGGCCACGACGTGCACGCGCAGGTGGAAGTCCCGGCCGGGAACGTGGCCGTGGAGTACGGCGTTGGCGGTGAGCTCGCCGACGATCAGTACGAGGGTGTCGTGCGCGTCGGTGCCGTACGGGATGCCCCACGAGTCGAGGCGCAGCGCCGTCAGACGGCGGGCGAGGCGGGCACCTCGGGGCGTGGAGGTGAAGCGCATCTCGAAGACGCGTGCGGGGGCGGCGAGTTGGGCGGGGCCTGCGGGGGCCGCGGGTTTGGTCGTCATACCGACAACGGTGTCGCCGGTCGCGTAGCGTGACCAGTGGTGACGCACCGACGTGGACCGACTGTACGCGCGGTGTACGTACGGGTACGAGGCGCGCGGCGTTACGGCCTCCGGTGGGCGGGCGTTGGGCCGGGGAGGCGGTGGGTCGATGACTGAGGGTATGGCGGCGGCAAGGCCGGAGGCGAGGGGCGGGGTACTTCCGGATGCCGGTGGCGAAGCCCCGAGGGCGGTGGGGTCGTGAGTCTCGGGGACGGCTGGGAGAACGACGACGAGGGCGGGCGGCGGCCCGAGGACGGGGCCGGGAAGGGGTTCGTCGTCGCGTTCGGGCAGACCATGAAGACCTGGCGGGTACGGGCGGGCATGGACCGCGAGGAGTTCGGGCGCCGGATCGGGTACTCGGCGGCGACGGTTGCCTCGTACGAGCAGGGGCGGCGGATTCCGTCGCCGAAGACGATCGACCGGGCGGACGAAGCTGTGGGCGCGGGTGGGTTGTTGAGCGTGTGGAAGGAGGAGGTGGAGAAGGCTCAGTATCCCGTCTTCTTCCAGGGGATGGCCGCGCTGGAGAAGGAGTGCCTTGAGCTGCTCATGTATGACACGCATGTTGTCAACGGCCTGCTCCAGAACGAGGATTACATGAGGTCCTTGCTCGCCATGCGGCGTCCGTCCCTGGACCAGGAGATCATCGAGCAGCGAGTAGCTGCACGGCTGGCTCGGCACGACATCTTCGACCGGCGGCCCTCGCCACTGTTGAGCTTCGTGATGGATGAGGCGGTGCTACGGCACCGATACGGCGGCCAGGACGTAGTGCGGGGACAGTTGGAGCATCTGCTCCTGATCGGCGAGAAGCGAAACGTCGAGATCCAGGTCATGCCGATCGACTGCGAGGACAACGCGGGCGTGAACGGGCCGTTCACGGTTGTCACGCGGAAGGACGGCAAGAAGTTCGTGTACGCCGAGACACACGCCACCAGCACGCTGGAGACCGACCCGGAACAGACGGTTCTCGCCGCCGCACGCTATGGGATCATCCGATCACAGGCTCTCACTCCGCGAGAGTCGATGAGGTTCATCGAAGGGTTGCTGGGATCGCTATGAACAACGCTGAATCCTCGACCGTCGCTTCCGGCCTCGCCTGGTTCAAGAGCAGCTACAGCGGAACCGAGGGCGGCCAGTGCGTAGAGGTCGCGGCCGGTACGGCAGTCGTGCACGTCCGGGACTCCAAGGCCGAGACCGGCCCCATGCTCACCGTGTCGCGTGAGGCGTGGGCGGGGTTCGTCGGGCGGGGCGTCTGACGTTCGTACGGTCGCGAGAGCCCTGCCGTTCCCGCCGGACGGCGGGGCTCTCGCGCGAGTCCGACTCGGCATGGCCAGGACTCCACACCCACGCCCGCACCACCAGCTCGCTCAGCCGGCCTCGGTGAGCTGGGCGAGCTGGGCCTGGACCAGGGCGGCGGGGAGGGTGAAGGCGTCCCCGGTAGCCTGGGAAGCCAGATTCGTGGCGGGAAAATAACCGACCGTTCCGCCCTCCCGGACCACGACCACCCGCACCGGTCCGCTCACCCCGTCGACCGAGACGGTCAGGTTCGCCGCGATCACCTCGTCCGCGCCGCCGGTACCGGCAGGCGCTGCCGTCTTCTGGACCTTGACCGTCTTCACCGGATCCTGGCCGGCCACCGTGTACACGAACCCGCCCGCCGCGCACTCCCGGACCGCCCGGCCGATCCCGGCCATCACGACCTTCGCCGCCGCCTCCTGCCCGTACGAGGCCAGCGAGACGAACGACGTCGTCGCGTCCAGCGCCGCAGCCGCCACTTCCCCGTCCGACGGATCCGCCCCCAGGTCCGCCTCGGACGTCTCCTGCGGCCCGATCCACATCCGCCGCACCACCGACACCGGCGCCCCCAGCACCGACCCGGCCTGCACCGTCGCCAACGGGGTGCACACCGCCTTCTTCGCGACCACCGTCCCGGCATTGGGGAAGTCCCGGTCCGACACCTGCGCCGTCACGGTCCCCCCGGCGACCGCCTGCCCGTCAGCCAGCGCGACCGCCTCCAGCCCCTCCGGCGACAGAGCGACCATCCCCGCGCCCGCACGTCCCACCTCACCCGCCACCGCCGACGCCGACGCCTCGGCCTCCGCGGAGACAGCAGCCGCCACATCGTCACCGTCCGGCTTGCTCACGGACGCCGAACACCCCGCCAGCGACACCACCGCGAGCACCCCGGCCGCCGCAACTCCCCGATGCCGCACAGCACTTCTCCTCATGATTCCGCCCCTCTCTCCCGCCACATCCCGTCCGCCGCCTACGCCCAGCGCCCCGCACACGGCCGCTTCATGCGCCAACCCGTGCGGGGGTGCGGTGTCGAGCGGGTCAGGCCAACTTGCCGGCCTGGGCGGTCACAAGGTCTGCCGGAAAGGTGAAGTCCTCGCCGGAGGTCATGGCCGCCACGTTGGCCACCGTGAAGTGGGCGAGGGTGGCCCCGTCACGGAAGACGACCACCTTCCACGGGGCGTCGACGCCGTCGATCGGGGTGACGGCGGTGAACGCGACCGCCTCTTCACCAGCCTCCGGCGCGGTGCCCGCGGTGACCTTGCTCGCGTCCAGCTGCTCGGCGCCGACAGTCCACTGGAAGCCGCCCGCGCACGCGGTGACAGCATCGGTGACGGACTTCAACGCGGCGGTGGCGTCGGCGGCGCTCGCGTAGGAGGCAAGGGTCACCGTGCCGGTGTTGATGTCCAACGCCGCCTCCGCGGAGGTGGCACCGGTACCGCCTGCACTGGTCACCCGCCGGTACGTGGTCGCCGCCGGCTCCCCCACAGCGGTCCCGACCACCGCACGCCCCAGCGGCGCGCATTCCTCCCCGCTCACCTTCACCGCGTCCGCGGCGGTGATCTCGGCCTTCGCGGGAGTGCTCACCTCGTATCCGGTCAGATCCGCCTTCACCAGCGCCGCCGACTCCAGCTCGCCGGACGTCAGCGGCTTGACGGCGGAGGCTGCGGCGGAGGTCTCCGCGGCGGACGCCGACGTGGAGACCTCGGCGTCGGCGGAGTCACCGCTGCCGGAGCCACCGCAGCCGGTGAGCACCACGAGGGACACCAGGGCACAAGCAGCCACGGCACCCGTACGGGCGCGGGCGGTGGAACGAGACTGACGTATACCGGAGTTGTTCACGATGTGCTTAGTACTCCAGCTGTAGATCGTGATCTTGCCGCCAGGCAGGGCCTACTCGTTCGCGCCGTGCCCGGGTGGCCACCCGATGACGCCTTCCGCTTGAATGTTGCGCAAGGACGCTCCGTCGAACCGGGCACCGGTGATGTTGGTCAGCCCGAGCGGGGGCACGCCAGTGTTTACGCTTCCGAACCTGGCGTCGGTCAGATCGGTGTCGCGCAGATCAGCACCCCGTAGATCGCATCCGGCCAGGCTGACCTCGCGCAGTGAAGCCCCGCGCAGGTCTGCGCCGCTGAAGTCACAGAACTTGAACCAACACCCGTCCAGGGTGGCGTGGCGTAGATCGGCCCCGATGAACGAGCAGCGAGTGAACCGCAGTTGCGACGTGCGAGCTGAAGCAAGGTTCTGGCCGGTGAAGTCCTCACCGTTCACGGCCGCATAGCTGTGGAGCGCGGCGAGTCGT
The DNA here is from genome assembly GCF_036227485.1 of Streptomyces sp. NBC_01451. Lineage (NCBI taxonomy): Bacteria > Bacillati > Actinomycetota > Actinomycetes > Kitasatosporales > Streptomycetaceae > Streptomyces > Streptomyces sp. NBC_01451. The sequence continues at coordinate 5,507,224 of NZ_CP109479.1, read as the reverse complement.
TGTCTCGCGGTCGGTGGCGTGGTCATGTGCGCCAGCGTGTCAGCCGGGGCGGTGGCCGTCGCCCGGATTTCCGGCAGTTCGCCGTCCGTCAGCCGGTCACACAGGTCCGGGCTGGTGCGGGAGCAGGTGCGGCCACCGGTGATCATCGGTGTGTGAAGACAGAAGATCAGACGGTGGCCGTAGGTCACAGCATAGATCCCGTCCGTTGGCGGGAGGCGTTCGAGGTGGCCATGGGGCGTATCGCGGGCCGGTTCGCCCGGGTCGAACCCCGGCGGCGGGCCGGGCGATTGGTGTTGGGACTGCTGGCGGACCTGCCGCGCAAGAACTGCTGGACGATCGCGGAGTGGGTCGGGGATGCGAATCCGCATGGCATGCAGCATCTGCTGTGCCGGGCGGCCTGGGACGCCGATGCCGTCCGCGACGACGTGCGCGAGTATGTCGTGGAGCATCTGCACGACGAGGCCGCGGTGCTGGTCGTGGACGAGACCGGCGACGTGAAGAAGGGCACTCACACCGTCGGGGTCCAGCGCCAGTACACCGGCACCGCCGGCCGGATCGAAAACTCCCAGGTCGCCGTCTACCTTGTCTACGCCGGCGCCCGCGGGCACGCAGCGGTGGACCGCGAGCTGTACATCCCGCGCTCCTGGATCTCTGACCCCGACCGTTGCCGGGCGGCCGGACTCGGCGAGGACACCGACTTCGCGACCAAGCCGGAGCTGGCCCGCGTGATGATCGAACGATTCCTGGACGCCGGACACCATGTCGGCTGGGTGACCGGCGACGAGGTCTATGGCGGCAACCCGAAACTGTGGTCCGCTCTGGAGGAACGCGGCATGGGCTACGTGCTTGCAGTGGCGTGTTCGGCCGAAGTGGCCACCGGGGCAGGCAAGTTTCGTGCGGATGCCCTGGCTGCCAAGTTGCCCCGGCGGGCCTGGCAGAAGCTGTCCGCCGGACAGGGAGCGAAGGGACAGCGTTTCTACGACTGGGCCGTGATCGATCTGGTCGCCACGGGATCAGGAGGGCGCCAGCTGCTGATCCGCCGCAACCGAGCCACCGGCGAACTGGCCTACTACCGCTGCCATTCCGCCCAGTTGGTGCCGCTGAACACTCTGGTTAGGATCGCCGGTTCCAGGTGGCGAGTGGAGGAAGCCTTCCAGACCGGGAAGGGCCTGGCCGGGCTCGACGAGCACCAGGTCCGCCGCTACCCCTCCTGGAGCCGCTGGGTCACCCTCGCCATGCTCGCCCACGCCTTCCTCGCCGTCGTCCGAGCCGACGAGCATGCCCACCGGCCGGGACCCGACGGTCTGATCCCGCTGACCTGCAATGAGATCCAGCGACTGTTCATCACCGTTGCCGTCCGGCCTCTTCACGATCTGGCCCACCGGCTCGGCTGGTCCGACTGGCGACGCCGCCACCAGGCACGGTCACGGAACAGCCATTACCTACGACAAGCCGCATCCCAGACATGAAGATCACGATCTGCAGCTGGAGTATTAGTTCGCTTTTCTTGTCGTACTGCCCATGACTGACACACCGCCAGCCAAACCTGTTCCCACACCACGCCGCCCACACGACGACCCGGCCAACCGCACCTCGCCAACAGAGACCGACACGACGGCCGTCCCCGCCGCACCGCCCCCAGGCACGACGCAGAAACACCCGCCCGCGTTCCCCTTGCCGAAGACCACACCCCTCACCCGACGGGCACCCAGGTCACCGCACGTCCACGTAGTCCCCTACAGACATCTGCAAGCCCATAATCGAGTCGCCCCCGTACGACCAACTCCACGAGCCGTCCACCGACGCCGCGGCCGTCGCCTTCAACGCCCGTGCTACTGGAGGTCACCGTCTTCACCGTCGAGAAATCGCCGGGGCCACTGTCGACATCGACCAGAAATCAGTCCACGTCATCACCGTATGTTCGACACGAGACCAGACCGTGCAGAAATTCCGCGAACGAATTCGCAATACGCCTCGGCACCCTGTCTTCATCAACGTACGCCACGGAAGGCTCACCGATGGGTCCGCACTCGGAATATCATTACCTGCGCAGTAGACGATCGCCTCACATTCCTCACCCATAGACGGGACCCTACTGCCTCGCGATGACGACCAGACCTCTAGGACCTCGCGGGCGATAAACGCCACGAGCAAGTATCGCCAACCAGCCGCCGACTCCGGCGCCTCCTTGTCCCCCGAGCACCCCACCGACAGGAGCAGCGCCAGCACCCCGACCACCGCAACTCGACAGCGCCGCACGGCACTTCCCCTCATGCTCCCGCTCGAGTCACTCAGTCACTGGAAATTCAAACAGCGACGGATCATCGAAGTCACACTCACCCTCACGCCAGGCAGGCCTGGCGGACAGCACGAAGCTCGTGAAATCTCCTCCAAGGAGGTAAATTCCACTGGGCCGCAACCCATCCGGAACTCGTGAAGAGATCTCCAACACCTCGTCCGGCCCGGCTTCCGAAAGCATGATCCCCGAGTAGGTGGAGCGGAGGGACATGAATTCGACATGCCCGAAGTAGATCTCCACTCGTGTATTGGTCCGAGCGATGCGGTCAGGATTACTACGCAGAATCAGCTGCCGGTGCGATGCGTTGAAACTCCACACCAAGAACTCTCTGTCTGACTCGAACAGCACCCTCACTGGATACCCGCCGCCTTGCGTATCGCCGCGAAGTCAGGGATGTGCATCGTAGCCGGCATCCCATTCCAGTGCCAGTTGATGGAATCCCAACTCCGATTACCCAGCATGACGTTTCTGCCGATCACGCTCATCTCCCATGCTGTTCCGTACCCCGTTTTCGTCGCCATCTTCAGCCCACCCTTCACGCCGCGAATATAGGCATTCGCGAACGCTTCGGCGGGAGTGTCACCGGGGAGGCCGTCAAGTGTCACAGTCAGCCTCGTGTTCGAGTCCCCCACTGCGTCCTGAACACCGTTCATCCAAGCGGGGAGACCGTTCTCAGCCATGTCCCCGTAATCACTGTCATTGAAAGTGTGAGCTGCCTGGTCTCCTGCGGATCGGCGAGAGGCAGCAAGAGCATCCGAATGCTTGCCGACTCCCAATACAACACTGTCGCAGTTGTGGACGAGTACCGGCGTAGCCCCCGCCAGCACATAGTACGTATGGACGTCACTGACGGTCAGGTCATGCGTGGTCTGCGTCTTGGTGTACCGGCTGACCGCGGTGATCTGGACGTGGGTGCCAGCGCTCGTCTGGAGCCACTGGCCCGACTTCAGGTCGCCGCCCTCCACCCACGTGCCGTCGGTGGGGTCGGCGGCGGGGTCGGTGACCCAGAATGGGTGGGAGTCGGTGGTGGTCAGCTTCGAGGTGGTGCCGTCGACTGTTTTGACGGTCAGGACAGTGAAGTCCTTGTCGTCGTAGGTGGTGATGGTGGCCGTGGCGGTCTCGGTGCCCGAGGTCGTCGACGTCTCGGGGTCGTTGGCGGCCAGCTTGTCGCCGTTCTCGACGTCCTCGATGTTCTTGGTGGTGCCGTCGGCCATCAACACCTTCGTGCCGGGCAGGAAGCTGTGCCTCTTGCAGGACCCGCCCGATCCGCTGTCGTCGGCGTCCGTGCTGTCCCCGCCGTCGGCGTGGTTGTCCTTGGCTCTCTTTCCGTCGTTGGACTTGGCGTTGGCGGATGCCTTGGTGTGTTCGGCCTTGCCGGCCGTGCCCTTGGAGCCGGTGCCGGTCTTCTTCTTCGCGGCGGCCTTCGCCGCCAGGGCCTTCTCCTTGGCTTTCTTCAACGCTTCGGCGGCCTTGCGTTTCGCCTCGGCCTTGGCCCGCTTGACGGCGGCCTTCGCCGCCTTCAGCGAGGCGATGGTCTTACGGGCGACATCCTTGGCCTTGTTCAAAGCCTTGATGCCGCTGATGATCCGGCCGACGACCTTGGCGACCTTGTAGGCGAGCTTGAAGACCTTCGTCCACGGGATGGCGTCCACCAGGAGAGAGCCGCACGCCCACAGGTCACCCTGCGTGAAGCAGCCCATGACGTCGTCCCAGCCGATGAACTCCTTGAACAGGGCCCAGCCGTACGTCCGCACGATGTCCGCGACCGACCCGGAAAGGATCTTCTCCTGGGCGGCGATCTGCGCGTCCAGCGCCGCCTCGGCCGCATCGAACGTGGAGGCCGTCGACGTCAGACCGGTCGGATCCGCGTGGGTGACGGGGTTGTTGTTGGCGTAGTTGTAGCCGTTGGCCTGGAGCGGATCGGTGAGGTCCAGGACCGGGTCGGCCGACAGGAACCGGCCGGTCGACGGGTCGTACTCACGCGCCCCCAGATGGGTCAGACCCGTGGTGTTGTCGTCGGTGCCGCCCACATAACCGGTGTGGGCGCGGAAGTTGGAGCTCTCCGTACGCTCGTTGCCGTACGGGTCGAGCCGCGAGAACTGGGTCTGGTTGCCGGTGGTGAGCTTGATCTCGGCCATCGGCGTGCCGTGATGGTCGGTGACCAGGGCGTACAGGTTCGTCTCACCCGTACCCCGGCGGGTCACCGTGGGCGCGCCCGGCTGGGCGTAGGAGCGCTCGACGTAGTTCACCGCACCCGTGGAGCGCAGCGAGAGAGTGGTGTCGTCCAGGTACAGCGTCCGGTCGTTGGCGGTGGTGGAGATGAGCCGGTTGCCGAACGCGTCGTACACGTAGGACGTCTCGTCCGCCGGGTTCCAGGCCTGGGCCGTGCTGCCGTCGCAGGCGCCCAGGACAAGATCGACACCGCTGGTGGTGGAGTTGGAGGGGGAGACGAGACACATCGAGGTGGCCGCGTACTTCAGGGCCCCGGTGGAGGTGACCGTCCACTGCTGGCCGGCTGTGTCGTCGCAGGCCGCGACGACGACAGCGGTACCGGCCGCCACGGCCTTGCCCGTCGGCTGCACGCACACCCCGGCCACCTGCAGCGCCCCCGTGGTGGCGGTGTCGGTGGTGACCGCGTCCTCGACACGGAACTGCTCGGCCTTGCTGCCGTTGCACGGCCACATCTGGATCGCGGTGCCGGCCGTGGTGGACCCCGAGGACAGGTCCATGCACATGCCCGCGCTGAGCCCCGAGGTGTAGGCGCCCTTACCGGCCGCCCCGAAGCCCGTGACCGTCTGCGCCTTGCCGTCCCACGTCCAGGTGATGCCCTGCTCGTCCCCGCCGATCGTGCGGGACGTGGTCTGCCCCAGGTCGTCGTAGTCCAGGGCGGAGGCCGCGGTCACCTTCGAACCGCCGCTGGTGTAGACGGACGTCATCGAGGTCAGGGTGTGCGGCTGGGCGACGCCCGAGCCCTTCGTGGCGTCCGGGGTGCCGTAGACGTAGGACGTGGTGGAGTCGGCGGCGGTGTTCACCGTCCCGTCCAGCAGGAACGACACCTTGGCGTTGTGGGTGTTCAGGGTCTTGCGGTTGCCCAGTTCGTCGTAGGTGTACGACTGCCAGTACCCGGCGTTGTCGGCGGTCACGTTCACCGTGCCGTCGGTGGCGACCGGCACCGTGCACCCGGTGCGCTGGGTGGTCCAGGCCTCGGTGAGCTGGCCGATCCCGTCGTAGGTGAAGCACTGGCGGTCCACGACGGCCGCGTAGGTGTCGGCGGTGGTGGTGATGTTGCCCGACAGGTCGTAGGCGTAGGTACGGGCGTTGACCCGGTTTCCGGTCAGTCCCGACGTCGCGTCCGAGGTCGACTCGCGGTCCACCAGGGTCGTCTCGACCTGTCCGGTCGCCTCGTCGAACAGGTTGGTCGTCCACACCCGTGAGCCCTGCTCGCCGGTGGTGGTGCGCAGTACCTCCCCGTACACGCTGTAGGACGTCTGGGAGGTGTACCAGTCGGTGCCGGAGGTGGAGACGGGCAGCCCGTCCGCGTTGTAGCGGACGATCACCTTCTCCTCGGGCAGGCCGCCCATCGCGGGGGTGGTGTACGAGGCCAGCTGACCGGACTCGGTGTACGTGTAGTTGGTGGTGTAGGTGGTGGCGAAGCCCTCCGCGGTCGAGAGCAGCCCCGACGCGACCGCGGGCAGGGTCAGGGTCTTGGACGTCGGGTTGCCGTCCAGGGTGTAGCCGCCGACCGAGGTGGTGTACGCCTTGCCGTCGGTGTAGCGGGTGGCTCTGGCCAGCTGGCCCACCCCGTTGGCGACCGTCGTGTCGTCGTACGTGTACGACAGCAGGTCGGTGCCGGTGCTGTCGTCCTCGATCAGGAGAGGGCGGTCCAGGACGTCGTAGCTGGTCCTGGTGGTGAACCCGGCCTGGTTCTTCGAGGTCGCGACCCGGCCCAGGGTGTCGTAGGTGAGGGTGGTGGTGCCGGTGTCGGGGTCGGTGGAGGTGTCCGGCTGGCCGATCGCGTTGTAGGTGGTCTTCCAGACGTTCCCGGCGCTGTCGGTGACGCCTGTCTGGTCACCGCGCGCGTCGTAGGTGTAGCGGGTGGACTTGAAGTCGGACGCGGTGAAGGAGTTGGACTCGGCGGCGGACTTCGAGGAGAAGGTGTCCATCCGGGTGGTGCGGCCCAGGGTGTCCACCCAGGTGCGGGAGGAGGCCGAGCCGGTCGGCTGGACGACGGTGGTGTAGTCCAGGCCGTAGAGGTAGGTGGTGGTGCGGTTCTGGGTCGCCGTGCCGTCGGAGGGGTCGGGGTTGCCGTCCTGGACGTAGGAGTTGTAGACGGGGGTGATGGTGGTGGTGCGGCCCAGGCCGTCGTAGGAGTACTGGGTGGCGTTGGGGACGGTCGAGGTGGATTTGGGGGCGAAGACCGAGGTGTCGGGGTCGCCGTCGGTGTAGTAGGCGTTGTTGGTGGTGCGGATCTGGCCGTTGCCGTTGTAGAGGGTGTCGGTGATCAGGCGGCCCTTGCCGCCCACCGCGCCGGTCTGCTCCTGCCGTACCCGGCCGAGGCCGTCGTAGATGACGGCGGTGTCGGTGTAGGTGCCGTCGTCCTTCAGACCTGAAGTGACCACCGAGACGGGCTTGTTGGGGTCGGTGTTGTAGACGAAGGTCGCGTTCGGCCTGCCGGTGGACTGCTCGTCCCAGGTCCTCGCGGTCTCGCCGTCGTCGCCGACGGGCAGGTCCTCCTCGCACACCGGCCCGTAGGTGGTGTTCGGGGTGGTGCCGGCCTCCCAGCCGGCGCACACCCGGCCCAGCGGGTCGTAGGCGACGTAGGAGACGTTGCCGTTGGCGTCCTTCTCGGTCAGCCCCACCCCGCGGCCCGGATCCAGGGTGGAGGTCGACGACTGGCTCTTGGCGTTCGTCGAGGTGACCGAGTACACCTGCCCCTCGGGCGGGGTGAAGGTGATGGTGTCCTCGTTGCCCTGGTAGTCCTTGGAGGAGACCACCCGCCCGTAGCCGTCATAGCCCGTGGTGGAGGCCGGGACGCTGTTCCAGGCGGTGCCGGTCGCGGTGGGGTCCCAGACCTTGGTGACCTGGCCCTTGGTCAGCGTCTGGCCGGTCGAGGCCGCGCTCGCCCCGTCGTAGGCCATTTTCGAGGCCGACAGCAGGGTCGACGCGGTCGACGAGGACAGGCTGGTCGCGCAGCTCGTCCCGCTCACCGAGATCGTCGAGGAGACCAGGCCGATCAGGTTCAGCGAGGTGTCGTTGACGTACGTCGTGTAGGTGCAGGACTCGTCGCCGGTCACCGCGAGATCGCCGTGGGAGACGACCTTGGTGGGCAGACCGTAGGTGGAGTCGTAGTCGGTCTGGGTGGAGACCGTCCTCAGTTCGGAGGAGTCGTCGCCCTTCCCGGAGGACCTGGTGACCGTCCTGGTGGTGTCGATGGTGACCCGCCAGGCGTACAGGTCGGGATCGTCGGTGATCACCCGGCCGGTGTCGGTGTCGGCGACGCCTCGGACACGGGTGGCGAGGACCGTCGGGTCGTCGGGGATGTTGACCGTCCTCGACACCCAGCCCGCGGCGGAGGACCCGTCCGCGTACACGATCGCCTCGGCGACCATGCCCGCGTACGGCTCCTTGTCCGCCTTGATGGTCTCGTCGGCGTCGTACATGGTGATGTCGCGCGTCTTCCACACCGCGCTGGTCCCGCTGCCGGAGACGTACAGGTCGTCGCTCATGCCGCGGAAGTATCGGGTGGCGGTCTTGGTGGCCTTCGAACCAGTGATGTTCGAGCCGACCGTGACGGTGACCAGGGGGTAGCCGCGCCACTGGTCCCAGGTACGGGTCTTCTTCCGGGTGCCCTCGGCCCGGTTGTAGGCCCACAGCGCCCCGTCGATCGTGTCGATGAGGGTGGTGTAGGCGTAGCTGGTCGTCTTGTTGTCGACGCCGGTCATGTTCGGCATCTCGACGACCATGTCGACCACGTACTTCTGGAACCAGGAGATCTTCTGGTCGGCCAGTTCGGGGTCGGCGTGCCAGTACACGGGGTAGCAGAGCAGATGGTTCTCGTCGGGGTCCGGGAAGCCGGTGCCCGAGTCGCACGCGCCCTCGGGGGTGGAGTAGGTGACCTGGGTCTCGCCGCCGTACTCCGAGACCACCGTGTCGATCCGCAGCCGGTCGAAGGTCGGGCCCTTGTCGGTGGAGCTGGTGGGTATCCGGTTGGGCAGGAGCTTGCTGTGGAACGACACCGGGTTCAGGGTCTGGGTGGACCCGTCCACCCCGTAGCCCGTCCTGGTGACCGACTCCAGCCACAGGGCGGTGTAGTGCCCGGTCTTGTCCCAGGGGAAGGACTGCTTCAGCGACCACCGGTCGACCTTGGCCAGGGGGGTGCTGGTCTGCCCGGACAGCGCGCAGGCGTGCCGGTCGCCGGTGCCGGTCGACGAGTCGTACGGGGTCAGGGAGGCGCCCTTGACCCGCTGGGTGCAGGAGGTCACCTGGGTGATCAGCTTGCGGGACCAGAAGGTCGGCGAGGGGGTCGTGCACTCGCCCGAGGAGCCGCAGTACAGGTCGGCGGGCGTGTCGTACCAGATGTGGTTCTCCGACCAGTTGCCGGAGGTGAAGTGGTCGGCGGTGCACTTGGCCTCGGACTCAAGGCACCGTTCGTCCGAGGTGAAGGCCATCCGGGCCAGCGGCTCTGCGGTGTAGAGGGTGTCGGAGCGCTGTCCGTAGTCGATGCGCTTGAGGTAGCCGCCGCGCTCGTAGGCGACAGGGTTGTCGAAGTCGAAGGCCTTGGCGTAGTGGTTGGTCTCGGACCCCCACCACAGGGACATGGCGTTGCCGTTGACGTCGACGACGTAGTCCAGGTTCCACTTCCAGGCCTGGTCCTGGAAGGAGTTCTTGAACGTGGCGTTGTAGCCGGGCTCTCCGTCGTGGTTGGAGGCGACCGGCACGGTGAACACCGAGTCGGTGGTGTCCTTTCCGGACGTCCAGCCGGGAAGGTGGTTCAGCCCGTAGTAGTACTGGGTGCCCGCGGTGTCGGTGATGCGCCAGTACTCACCGTCGTCGTCCCCGTTGGCCAGCGCGGTGTTCGTCAGCAGCTCGATCTTGGTGTTGTCACCGTTCGCGGTGCGCCACACCCCGGACTCGTAGACCAGTTCGGTGGTCGTCCCGTTCAGGGTCAGCGTCGCGTTCTTGGTGCCGTAGCACAGGTCGGCGGACGTCTTGCCCTTGTTGTTCGCTCCCGTGGTCGCGTCCAGCATGCACGAGGTGTACGTCCGGGTGATGCTGCCCGGGTCCCAGGACCAGCCCTCGCCGATCCCGGACGCCTGGTTGTTCGTCGAGGACGTCTTGCCGTCCACCGACTGGGAGTTGTACGAGAAGGCCACGTTCGGCGTCGGCCCGTTCGGCACCGCCGGACCGGCCAGCGGATACGAGTAGGTGAACGCGCCCGAGGAGGAACCCGCCGACCACGAACCGGACGCGGGCAACGGGGTCGCCGCGAAGTCACCGCCCGCGCCGGCACCGTCGGAGTTGCCCATCAGCACACCCGAGCCCGACGAGCCGCTCGCGACGGTGCGGATACCGGAGTCGGAGTCGGTGTCCGCGGGGGTGGTGTACACGGCGCTGGACACCGACCCCGTACCGGACGTGGCGGCCGTCGAAGCCGTGGACTCCGTGGACGTGGTGGCGGTCGGGTCGGCCACCAGCGCCTCCACGTCCACCGTGACGCGGATCGACGGCGCGAGGTCGGTGCCCGCCTTCTCGGTGGTGGTGCTCGCCCCGGTGTCCTCGTCGACGGTCGTGTCGGTGATGGTGGTGGCGACCTCGTCGTACACCACCTCGGTGGGCACCGCGGTCGGCTCCGAGCAGCCCTCCACATCGGGGGTGGTCAGGAAGCAGGACGGGTACATCCAGAAGTCCAGGCGGTCCATCCACTCCGCGCCGTAGTTCTGCGAGAAGTCCGCGGCGTCCAGCGCGATGACAGCCTCGCCCGTCGCGGTGGACGGCGGCGCGACCTCCAGGACCACGCCCTCCACACCGGCGGCGTCCGCCTCCGCGTCCGAGGCCATCGCCACCGACCAGTTGCCCTCAAGGGCTGTCGCCTCCGCGGTCGTCGCGTCCGCCGGCGCGCCGATCTCGACCGGGACGGTGCCGTCCGTGGCGGTGACCTTCACCAGCTCACCGGCCTCCAGACCGGTCAGGCTGGCCGCGGCCGAACCCCCCTCGATGGGTTCGGTGTACAGGGCCTGGAAGTCGTCGACCTCGGTGGAGGTCACCGTCTCCAGGGACTCGAGCGAGGCCGTCGTGGTGCCGTCCTCGGCGAGCGCGTCGGCCTCGGGCAGCTCCACCAGGTCCACGCCGGTACGGGCGTCGTCCGTGGGCGGCAGGGCATAGGCCACCGGCGAGGCCCCCAGCATCAGCGCCAGGAACAGACCGCTCACCACGGCCAGTCGGGCCCGCGCACGCCGCGCACGCGTCGCTCTCAACGCCCCGCGCCCATACCTGGAAGCACTGCGCACCGCCGTCCCCGTTCTCTCGACCCACGCAATCCCGGAATCCCGAAACACCCTCGACAGCGCGGTGATTGGGCAGGCGGCGTCACAACACGATTGATACGAGCGCGATTTCTACACGCCCTGAGGATCTTCGGTCAATACCGACCTGCATTTATAACGAATAGACAACGGCGCAATCGGTGCGGCGACGGCAAAAGAACCCGATCACACACAGGAGGGTTTTATTATCTCGCAAGATCACAACCCAAGAAAAACTATTCATTTGGCATACTGAAGGCAAAAAATGGATGACTCGACCTGAATATTGACCGTTCTCGTCACGTTACGTCCGACCCCCTCCGCAGTGCGGCACACACCGACCCACCACGCAAGGAATTTATCTCTCCCAATTCCGGACGCATAGCGTCCGCACAGCATTCGCCGCATCCTCGAAAGGTATTCCCGAGAGGGGGGATACTTCCTCAGCGATCCTCTTGCCCGTGGTGTGTCCAAAAACGGCCGGAGAGGAATTCGGGGCGGCGTCAGAGATATGCGTGAGGGGACGGGAAACACCGTGGACGAGCAACCCACCAAGAGAGCCGGCCACCGGCGGACGAAGCCACTCGTGGCGCTCGTCGCCGCGGTCACCGCGACCGCTCTGGGCCTGACCCTGCTCGAATCCGACCTCGGCTTCGGCACTCCCGGGTCAGGACCGGAGAAGCCCGCCGCCAGAGTGAAGCCGGTGGACGAGGACACCGCGCAGGACAAGGCCCGTGCAACCGGCACGAAGGTAGAGGTCACCGCGCTGCGCGACGAGTCGTCCACCACCTACGCCAACCCCGACGGAACCTTCACCCTCACCACCCACGCCCAGCCCATACGCGCCAGGAACGCCGACGGGCAGTGGCAGGACATCGACACCGGCCTGGTCGCCACCGAACAGGGCTGGACCACCACCGCCTCCCCCACCCCGGTCACCTTCTCCTCGGGTGATCCCGGCAACTCCGGCGACAGCGGTGGCGCGGTCAAGTCGGGTCTGCGCCAGGCCGGTTACGCCGGTGCACGGCAGGCCGCGTACGCCGGTCCGCAGCAGGCCGCGTACACCACCGCCGACGACGACAACGAGTCGGGCACCGGGGCCACCGAGGAGGACCCGGCGGCCCCCACCATCCCGAGCACGTGGTCGGACCTGGTCACCCTCACCACCGGCGGACACGAACTGACCGTGTCCTGGCCCGGTGCCCTGCCCGAACCGGTCGTCACCGGCGCCCAGGCCCTCTACCGGGACGTCCTTCCCGACGTGGACCTCCTGCTGACCGCCCGCGACACCGGCTTCTCCCACGTACTGATCGTCCACACCCCCGAGGCAGCGGCCGACGAGGCCCTGACCGAGCTCACCTACCGGCTCACCTCCCCCGACCTCACCTTCCAGATCGACCCGGCCACCGACACCGTCACCGCCCACACCTCCGACGGCACCGAGGTCGCCGTCTCCCCCACCCCCCTGATGTGGGACTCCGCGGGCACCCCCGACACCACGATCGGCGACGACCCCGATCCCACCGACGAGGACACCGGCAGCACCGAGGCCGAACCCAGCACGTCGGCCTCGGAGGAGACGGACGAGGAGACCATCACCGAGGGCGAGAACGACGAGGCCGTCACCCCGGAGGAGACCACCCCGGACAACGGGTCGACATCCGCCACCGCTTCACCCGACACCAGCACGGGCGACGACACCGAGACCGCCAGTGCCGAGCCCGCGAGCTTCACCCGCGCGGCCCCGGCCGGCCTGTCCACAGCCGACACCCTGGCCCTGCGAGGTCTGGCCGGTCCCGTCCCAGGCACCCACGCCGCCACCGCCCAGGCCCTCCTGACCGACGGCGCCTACCTCACCGTCCGCGCGGACACCAAACTCCTCACCGCCGCCGACACCACCTACCCGGTCTTCATCGACCCGTCCGTCTCCGGGGTCACCGACGCCTGGACCACCGCCTACAAGAGGTACCCCTCCTCCAGCTTCTTCGACGGCGCGAACTACAACACGGGCACCACCGAGGCCCGCGTCGGCTACGAGTCCGACACCTGGGGCACCGCCCGCTCCTTCTTCAGGCTCAAGCTCAAGAAGACGATCAAGGGCGCCACCGTCAGATCCGCCACCGTCAAGGTCCGGGAGACCCACTCCTGGTCGTGCTCGGCCCGCCAGGTCGAGCTGTGGCACACCGGCGGCATCTCCTCGTCCACCACCTGGAACAACCAGCCCTCGTGGAAGACGCTCATCACCGAGAAGTCCTTCGCCCACGGCTGGAAGTCCAGCAGCTGCCCCGACGCCTACGTCGACTTCAGCATCAAGTCCCTCGCCCAGTCCGCCGCCGACGGCGGCTGGACCTCCTTCACCATCGGGCTGCGCGCCAACTCCGCCTCCGGCTCCACCGCCGAGACCGACCCCTACACCTGGAAGAAGTTCAAGGCCGAGAACACCGACGCCCCCGCGCTGTCCATCCTCTACGTCCGCGCCCCGAACACCCCCACCAACCTCGCCATCACCGCCGGCACCTGCGACACCTCGGCCAGCCCCTACATCAACATCGGCAAGCAGACCACCATCACCCTGTCCGCCAAGGCCACCGACCCCGACGGCGACCTCGCCTCCCTCTACTTCGAGTACTGGCGGACGGGTTACAGCACCACCACCAAGGTCACCGCCACAAAGACCGCCGCCACCGCCACCGGCGCCGCCTCCTGGTCGATCGCCGGCACCAAGTTCACCAACGGCTACGACTACTCCTGGCGGGTACGGGCCGAGGACGACGACGGAACCGACTCCGGCTGGGCCCCCACCACCGGCGACGACGTCTGCCGCTTCACCTACAACACGTCCATCCCCACCACCCCCGGGGCCGTCTCCACCGTCTTCCCCGAGGACCTCAAGCCCGACGGCAGCAGCGGGAACGGCAGCGTCTGGTCAACGGAGACCTTCGGCACCTCCGGCGCCTTCACCTTCTCCACCACCGACACCGACGTCGTGAAGTACGCGTACTCCTTCAACTCCACCACCTACGCCAACTACGTCTGCGCCTCCACCTCCGGCACCACCGGCGGCCCCACCGCCTCCTGCTCCACGGTCATCACCTCCAAGACCGTCACCGGCAAGCCCACCCTGGCCGGACCCAACGTCCTGTACATCAAGGCGTACGACGCCGCCGGCAACGCCTCCAACGCCAAGAAGTACGTCTTCTACGTCACCCCCAAGGCCGTACCGGACGGCGCCGCCGACTACACCGGCGACCAGATCCCCGACTTCGCCGCCATCCGCACCACCGGCAAGCTCTACATCGAGAGCATCACCAACACCGGCACCTACGTCGCCTCCACCACGACCACCCACGACGAGGGCACCCTCCTCACCGACGCCACCTCCGTCGGCCACTGGTGGAACGGCTCCAGCACCTACGCCCTCATCACCCACAACGGCGACTTCGCCCCCGGCGACGGCATCACCGACTTCGTCGTCCGCACCCCGGACGGCGGCCTCTACCTCTACCCCGGCGACGGATACGGCGGCACCGACGTCTCACAGCGCCAGAAGATCCAGCTCCCCTCGAACGCCCCCGATCCCGCCACCCTGACCGAGATCAAGTCGATGGGCGACGCCAACGGCGACGAACAGCCCGAACTCCTCGCCGTGTCCGGTGACGCCCTGTGGATCTTCTCCGGCTACAGCGGCGGAAGCTTCGCCACCGCCACCCGGCTCTCCGCCAGCGCCTGGTCGGACCGCGACATCGTCAGCCTCGCCGACTTCAACTCCGACGGCACCATCGACATGATCTACCGCACCGCCGCAGGCAACCTCTGGCTCCGCCACTCCGCCGCCACCAGCACCGGTACCACCGACTGGGCCACCCTGGCCAGCTCCGCCGTCAGCCTCGACGGCGACGACCTCTACGCCGAGGGCGGCTTCACCACCGCCACCTACCCCTTCCTGTACGGCAGCCCCGGCATGACCAGCACCGACCTCCCCGACATCTGGGCCATCACCCCGGCCGGCCTCCTCTACCGCCTCGACGGCACCGCCACCGGCATCAGCGCCACCACGTACACAGGGAAGACCCTCATCATCGGAGCCATCGGCTAGCAGAGCACCAGGCCTCTTCCAAGTCGGCGGTACCGGCCGCGAGCCGGACCCTCCACGCGACACAGTTCCCCCATGGCGCCACCAGCAGGACGAGACGACATAAAAAATCAAAGAACCCCAGATCAGAGAGCTGGCCTGGGGTTCTGACGGAGCCGCCTTCGGGAAGTGAGCTGTTCCGCAGCGTGGGTGGGCGACCCCACGGTGGTTTCGGATTCACGCATAATCCACGCGTGTCCGAAACTCCCGTCCCGATACCGTCGGGCTCCGTTCCTGCGGGTACGCCCGCCTGGTCGTCCGCCGACGCCGCCCGGTGGACCGAGGCCGGCCCGGCGTCCTGGACCCGGCCCGTGTGGTCCGTGCCGACGCTGCTGATCACCGTCATATGGGCGATCGCGGTGGAACCGGTGCCCCGGTGCAGCGATGCGGCGCCCTGCGGCCCGGACTGGAGCAGCATGGTGCAAGTGGGCCTGGCCGTAGGCCTGTTGCACTGGCTCGCCCGGCTTCCGGAACTCACGCTGGTCGCGGCGCCCGCTCTGGCGGCCATGGTGGCATGGGGAGAGCTGCCGGGCGCCGATCCGATGTCACGGGCCGCGAACCTCGCCGTGATCGCGGCACTGCTCTTCGGCTGGGCCGCGGCCCGCGAGCGGCTGGCGGCCCGGTCCAGACAGCAGCGGCTCGCCGGACAGGCCGCCGGGGTGCGGCACCGGCTGCCGGAACCCGTCGGCCCGCTCACGCGTGGAGGGCTCCCGCTCGCCGCCGGGCTGGTCCTGGGTGCTGTGGCAGCCGGTGCGGTCGTGTCGGGGTTGAACGGCATCCGCGCCTACGAGCACCACGCGGCCCGCGCCAAGCACATCGCGGCCAAGGTGACCGGCCGCGGCGAGGAGACCGTGCGGGTCCGCACCGACGACGGACGGCCCCTCACCGTCGGCGCGCTCTACCCCGAGGACTACAGCCTCGGCAGCACGGTGACCGTCCTGGAGGACGACTCGTGGCGGCGCCTGGCGGCCGAACCGTACGACGCCTTCGGCCCCCAGCTGCTGGTCCTGGCCGCGGGACTTCCCGCACTGTCCCTGCTCACGGTGGGCGTGCTCGCCCGCCGCCGTGCGGGGGCGCTGCGCCGCGCGCCCGTGCCGGTCCTGCGCGCGCTCACCCTCACCGACCACGAGGGCCGCAACTGGGTCTACGCGGCCGACGACACCGCCGGCCGCACACCGCTCTTCACCTGCCGGTGCTCGGTGCCGCTCCCCGACAGCGACAAAAAGGCGAACCGCACGGGACACGACGACGATGGCGGCAACGAGGAAGAACTCCCCTTCGTAGAAACGCGGTTGCACGAAGCGGTCGTGTTCGGCGCCCCGTACGACAGCGGCGAACTCGTCCTCGTCACGACAGACCGGGCAGGTCATCCGATCACGCTGCATAGTGGCGGCCCGGTACGGATCCCCCGGACCGGCAGGAAGCCCCTCCTGGGCTCCCCCGCTACCACGGACACCGGCTCCGACAGCCCGCGTCCGCGATAGCGGGCCCCTACGCAACGCATCGCCGCGAACCCCGACGCCCGCAGGCCGACGCCCTCGGTGTCCCCCCGAAGCGCGAAGGAGCGACAGGCCCGGGGATGCGCGCCGGAGGAGAGCCGCGCAGGGCAGCCGGCCCAGCAGTCGGTGGGGGCAGGAGAGCCGGCACCGGGCGGCGAGAACCCCACCGACCGACGCGTCACGCACGGTATTCACCACGGGGTCACCCCGAAGGGCTTCAAAACGCGACCACTCAGCGAGAGAACGAACAGGTTAACTACCGCCGCTTGTCGGCCTGTTGGCCTCTCACGCCCCTTGCGGGTGCAGCAGTCGCGCGAGCAGGTCGTCCAGGGTGACCAGTCCCGTGAGGCGGCCCGTGTCGTCGCGGACGACGGCGAGTGAGGCGCGGCGGCGGCGCAGTTGCTCGATGGCGTCGCCGACGGTGTCCTGCGCGGTCAGTTCGGGCACGGGGCGGGCAAGGTGCCGGGCGGTGACGGTCCGGCCCCTGGCCCGGGCGACGAGGGCGTCGCGGGTGTGTACGGAGCCGACGACCGTCTCGCCGTCGCGCACCAGCAGGCGGCTTCGGTCGTGCGCGGTGGCGAGCGCGAGGATGTCCGTCACGTCCGCTTCGGCCGGTACCGAGATGATCTGCTCGGCGGGTACCTGGAGTTCGCCGACCGGTGTCTGGGGTTCGGTGAGCGAGTTGGTGATCAGTTCGGAGTCGTCCTTGCTGATCAGGCCCAGTCGCTGGGACTCCTCGACGAGGTGGGTGAGCTGTTCGCGGTTGTGGACGGAGGTGAGCTCGTCGCGCGGGGCGACCCGGCACAGTCGTACGAGTGCGTTGCTGATCCTGTTGAGCACCGCGATCAGCGGCCGTACCACCTTGACCACGGCCCGGAAGGACGGGGACAGCAGCATCGCCGAACGCTCGGGGTGCGCGATCGCCCACGACTTGGGGGCCATCTCGCCGACCACCATGTGCAGGAACACCACGACGGTCATGGCCACGGCGAAGGCGACGCCGTAACTGAGCGCGCTGGGCAGGCCCAGGTCGTGCAGCAGCGGGTCGAGTTCGTGGGAGATCGCGGGCTTGGACAGCGAGCCCAGGCCCAGCGTGCAGACGGTAATGCCCAGTTGGGCACCCGCCAGCATCAGTGACAGCTCGCGCATGCCCGCCAGGGCCGCCCCCGCGCCGCGCCGGCCCTCGGCGGCGGCCTTCTCCATACGGTGCCGTTTCGCGGCGACGAGGGCGAACTCGGCGGCGACGAAGAACCCGCTGCCGACGAGGAGCAGGACGGTGACGAAGAGCGCCATCGGGAAACTCATGCCCGCTCCTCCGTCTGTTCGGCCAGCGGTTCCACGCGCACGCGGTCCGGTACGTGCCGGTCGAGGGTGCGTACGTCGATCAGCGCGTGGCCTCCGCCGGGCAGGTCGACGGTGAGGCGGTCCCCGATGGTCGGGAAGCGGCCGAGCCGGTCGACGATCAGGCCGGCCACGGTGTCGTAGTCGTCATCCTGGGGCAGTTCGACGCCGGTGGCCTCGGCCACCTCGTCCAGACGGCGGCCGGCGTCCACAAGCCAGCCAGCACCGTCCGCGACCGCGATCTCGGTGATGCGGTCGGACTCGTCGGCGATGTCGCCGACCAGTTCCTCGGCGATGTCCTCGTACGTGACGATGCCTGCCACGCCGCCGTGCTCGTCCAGGACGACCGCGAACTCGTCGCCCTGGGACCGCATCTGCTCCACCGCGTCCGGCAGCGGGAGCGTGTCGGGCAGCAGCAGGGGACGGCGGGCGGCCTGGGCCGCCGTGGTGTCCGTGAAGGTGTCGGCGGGCAGGGCCATCAGTTCCCGGACGCCGAGCACTCCGGTGACGTCGTCGGGGTGGTCGCCCAGGACGGGGTAGTTGGAGTGGCCGTGCTTGGCGATCAGCTCGACCGCCTCGGCGAGGCTGGTGTCCTTGCGGACGAAGACGGCCTCCGCGCGCGGCACCATCACCTCGTCCAGGGTGCGCTCGGAGAACTCCAGGGCGTGGTCGAGGAGTGCGGCGGTGCCCTTGGGCAGTTGGCCCTGCTCGTGGGACTCGCCGATCAGGTGGCCGAGCTCTTCCAGGGTGGCGCCGTGGTGGAGTTCCTCGACGGGCTCGATGCCGACCTTGCGCAGGAGCTTGTTGGCCGCGCCGTCGAAGATGTGCACGAGCGGGCCGACGACCTTCAGATACGCCAGGGTGGAGGAGGCCAGCGACTTCGCCAGCTGTTCGGGCACGGCGATGGCAAGGTTCTTCGGGGCCAGTTCGCCGATCACCATCTGTACGACCGTGGCCAGCACGAAGGCGAGTACGACAGAGACTGCGCCGACCGCCCCGTCAGGGGTGCCGATGCCGGTCAGGACGGGCTTGAGCAGTGCGGACACCGACGGCTCGGCGATGAAACCGACGACCAGACCGGTCACGGTGATGCCCAGCTGGGCGCCGGACAGCATGAACGACAGACGCTCCAGCACCTTCAGCGCACGGGCGGCCTTCCGGTCACCGGCCTCGGCCGCACGGGCCAGGGCCAGCCGGTCGACGGACACATAGGCGAATTCCTGGGCGACGAAATAGCCGGTGCCCACGGTCAGGACCAGCACGGCCAACAGCCCGAACCAGGCTTCCACGGCGCTCATCGACACCTCGGCCCGGCGTGGGCGTCACGCCGCGTGCCGCGCTCGGGCGGAACCAGGCGGGAGAGCGGTCCGGGACTGTGCCCCGGGGAGTCCGTCGAGCTGGCGGACAAGAGAGTGCTCCTTCACTAAAACGTTCACTCTGAACGTTCGCCTTGGCAACGATTCTGACCGCATCCGTGTTCCCGGGCCCGCCAAGGACCGCTCACCGGCGGCGGGGCCGCCATACGGCCGAAGGCCGTCGCCTCCACACCGTGAGACATCGGCACACCGTGAGACACCGGCGAACACGACAGCGTCCTCCAACCTCCTCCATCGCGTCGTCCGGTTCGAGCCGGCCCTTGGCGCATCAGTTCCAGGAAGGTCCCCTGGATCTTCTCCGCCCCGGACAGTTCCCCGCGTTCCGCGGAGTGTCCCGAATGGGGAGTGCGGCCACTCACAGAGGCCGCCTGCGGCAACTTCCCCCGCTACGATCCAAGACGTCCGCGCAGGTCAGAACAGTTCGAACTACAGCGGATTCGTTCCGTTGCCCCAAAGCGGCTCATCGCAGAAGAGGGTGCGGTCGGGGTCCGTCGGTCTTCGAGGTCGCCCGCACGGATTTTCACGCTTGGCTGCACTCCTGTCGGGGCACGACGAGACGTGCGCCGAAGAACGGGCTACGCACCGTCGTTGCCGTCACGCAGAGAATGGATCATGCTCCGCAGGCTCCGGAGCGCGTCCGACTGCTCGGCCTCGGTCATGCCGGCCAGCATTCTGACCTCTACGGACCGGACCGCCGCGCTCGCCTTCTCCAGGCTCTGCCGGCCGCGGGCTGTGAGCTGCGCGGGAAGGACCTTCCCGACGGGCGCCTCCGCGGGCCTGGTCACGTAGCCCTCGCGTTCCAGGGTCTGGAGCAGCACGTTCATCGATTGCCGTGTCACGAACGCGCCCCGCGCGAGCTCGGAGTTCGACAAGCCCGGCCGTTGAGCCAGCAGTTCGAGGCAGGAGTAGTGCGTCACGCTCATCCCGAGCGGCCGCAACACCGCTTCCATGGCCGCGCGGAGCGCGCTCGACGCCTCTTTCAACAGGTAACCCAGTGACGTCTCCAGGTCGACGCCGACACCGCTTTGACTCATGTCAGGATTCTGACATAGCTTGACCGTGTCAGAAAACTGACACGACAGAAGGAGCATCACCGTGCCTGCCACCGGCCCCGACTTCATCTCGCTCCAAGCACGCGACCTCGACGCTTCACAGGCGTTCTACGAGCAGTACCTCGGCCTCGTCCGCTCACAGGCCGGACCTCCGCACGCCGTCGTCTTCGAAACGAAGCCGATCACGTTCGCACTCCGCGACATCGTTCCCGGCACGGATCTCGCATCCGTTGCCCAGCCCGGCATCGGTGCCGCGATCTGGCTCCACGCCACTGACGTCCAGGCCATCCACGATGCTCTCGTCGCCGACGGTCACACCATCGTCTCCGCACCGATCGACGGCCCCTTCGGTCGGACATTCACCTTCGCCGACCCCGACGGCTACCAGGTGACTCTCCACGACCGCGCCTGATCGTCGCCGGACACCTCAAAGCCGGCCGCTCGGCTGCTTCCAGTCCAAGGAGCACCACGCCGCTCAGGAGGAACTCGTCGGGATCGCCGTGAACACCGGCGGTGCGACACCGCCTGCGCCACGTCGCGCAGGACTGGAAGAGCTGGACCGGTGAACTGCGGGGCAGAAGAGCCTCGACCCGGTCACCGCTTGTCCCGCAGCGGCCGTTCCTGTGTGCCGCAGGCTGCATTCGGGTGGGTCACGGCACGGCACTGGGCCCCACCCCGGCCCCACCTGGCCCCCGAACCGACCCCACAGAGCAGTGACTTAGACCACTCACGAATCAAGCAAAAGCAAAAGCCCCAGGTCACGGCGAGTGAGTCCTGAGGCTTCCACAGAGCCGCCTTCGGGATTCGAACCCGAGACCTACGCATTACGAGACCATGGGGGTTCATGACGGCTGGTTCCGGCTCGTGCTCGGTAGTGCTGTTTCGCCTGATCAGGACACATGCAGGCAGTTCCTCCATGACACCCTGTACTACCTCGTCCAAAGGCGTCCGGCCGCACTCTGGCCGCACCAATAGGGGTATCAAGCCACTTGAGCGGCCTTGTCACTGCCCTACAGAGTAGCCACCGCACGCGCGAGGAGCTGTCGGAATGGGCGTTCTTCGCGATCGCGCGCCCGCCACGCAATAGACGTTTGCGCCTACCGACGTTCGCGGGCATTGGCCAGCACCGGCTCGGTGTGCTCGATCGCGAGGTAGGTTTCGGCGGTCGTCCCCTCCAGGAGCTGGCTCGCCTCCGAGTCCTCCAGGGACACCTCTACCTGGCGCCCCGGCAGGAGGTCGCTCCAGGACCATTCATCAGCCTGCGCGAATCCATGGCGGACATCTGCGCGCAGGCGTGGGCCTCGCTCTTCTTCCTGCTCGTAGTAGGCACGGCGGGTGACTCTGCTGAACTCCTCGCGCTCCTCGTCGTCGACGCGGTGACGCGGCCTGCCAAGGTCGGGCGGGAACAGGGACTCACTCGCGGGCATCTCGGACTGTGCCTGGTGCAGGGCGGCGCACGCGGCGAAGAGCCGTCGGGACATGCCCAGGTGGACGCCAGTACCAGGGAGACGCGCGGCGATAAAGTCGCTGGCGTCCCCGCGTGCTCGCAGCGCGGCCTCGCCGGTCACGGATTCGGAGCGCAGTCGATACCGAATCTCCCGGGTTGGCTCATCGCGCTCCACGGGAGTGAGGGAACCTGTGCGGTGTCGGAACCGCGCGGAGCGCGCCCTGCTGACGGGAATGAGGCGGAGATCTTCCACTGCTCCGAAGGCGATCGCCTGGTAGGCCATCAACTGTGACCGGGCCACTGTCAGCAGCGCCTCCACATCTTCCGCGATGTGGTCCTCGGCCCCGTCCGGCGGCGGGCCGAGCGGAGGTAGCGCACCGCTATCTCCACCTCCTGGGGGCAGCGGTGCGCTACCCCCGTCCGGCGGCGGGCCGAGCGGAGGTAGCGCGCCCCCAGGAGGTGGAGGCGTGATCGACGTCGTGTCCATCGTCATGAACAGGTGGTCGTCCTCCCACCTCTTCCGGTCCGGCAAGGAGGTACCGCACAGTACCTGCCGGTGTGGGACCGTCATGAGGTCACTGCCGCCGTCCAGCTGTACCTTGCCGTCCTTCAGACGCCCCTTGCCGAGGTGGCGGCCGGCTTTGGCCTCGACGAGCCAGGGAAGCCGCGGACTCGGATGCGTGCCCCATAGATCCGGCAGTCGGAGACTTGCGTCCAAGAATCTCTGGTTCCCGTTGGGACCGCCGGCCTCGATGTGCCGAGTGCTTCCCAGACCAGACATGCCGACACACGCCCACTGCGCCATGGTCATCCCCAGGTGGTAACCGAACGCCGAGTGAGCACTGCGCTCGGTCCCGTGCTGATAGACGGCACTGACGAACAACCGACGCCCAGCTGCGTGCCCCGGCCCCGGCACCTTCTTCATGCACAGGTAGGCCTGCAATGGCGCCACCCGCGCGATGAACTCGTTCACCGCCAGCCAGGGAGTCTTCCGAAGCCATGGCGCCAGATCCCGCCCGACGCCCGTGGCCGCCTGCAGGATCTGCCGCCACGTGGTCGTCGCCAGATAGAGGCCGTCGCCGGGGAGTTGGCCCACGGCGGTCCACGGGTCCACCGCGTTTTTCCACTGCGCCTCGGCAGGGCGCCGGAGCTTACCGGTACTGCGCACCACAACGGGTACGTCCACGGCATCCGACACGTCGAAGAGGTAGTCGACAGCGTCATCGGGCGGCAGCATCACCATGAGCCACAGCCTGTCACGTCTTTACTGGGTCTTTTCAGCGATGCCTCTCCAGGGTGAGGACGGCCTTGGCGATGACTGTCATGCGGCTGGAGCTTATGTGAGCCCTGCGAAAGATTTGCCAGGACTTCAGCCGGGCCATGCCGCGTTCGACAGGAGCTCGAGCCTGGGCCAAAGCACGGTCAACGGTGCGTTGTGTGGGGGGAGTTCGCCGCCGGGTGGTCGATTGCGCGTTGGTGAACCGTTCTGTGTCGAGAGTAGGTGACTGTTGAGAGGACGGCGCCGACGCCGCCGTCCTCACCACCGCGTAGCACCCCGCCCAATAGGCCGCAGCCCGGAGCAGGCGGCCAAGCCGCCCTGGCGACACCCAGGCCAGCGAAAAGGCGCACCTTACACGTCCCCTGCCAGACACCGACCGGCGTCTGAGGCGACACCACCCGAATGAGGACGACACGCCTCGACCGCTCCCATCAGCGCGACTACGCCGACCAGAAAGGCAGATTCAACTCCACGAAGGAGCAAACCCCATGAGCATCATGGACACGAACTGCACGGCCGGCGAGCACCTCATCCCTCTCGCCCCGCAGCACGTCAACGGCACCGCGAAAGGCTCGGCCCGCGGCGAGCAAGCCGAGACGGACGCCGCCCGGATCATCCTCCAGCTGGAGCAGAACCACACCGAGACCAATGCCGCCGGCCTCGGCAGCCCCGAACTGGACGAATTCCAGAACCTGATCGTCAGCCTCGTCGCCGAAGCGGACGACCCCAAGGCCGTCATCGCCCGCATTGCCGAACTCCTCAGCGAGCACGCCGAGAACAAGACCTGCCTGCCCAAACTCATCCAGGAGTGCGAGCGCCTCGGCCTCGCCCTCCAGCTGACTGACGACCCGCTCGTGGACCTCGCAGAAATCAGGACCGTCGATGGCGTCCGCACCGTCGTCGCCCGCTCCGACGAGGTGGGCGTGGCATACGACGACGTCCACGCGATCGGCCGCTGCCTCGCCTGTAACAGTGAGCTAGACGACACCGCCCTCTTGCACTTCCCTGCCGATGCCCTCCTGGCCTTCCGCAGCATCCAGGACATGACTGGCGCGGACGTCAAGGTCTGCCGCACGTGCGCAGAGGCGTCCGGCCTCCCGCTCACCGCCGCCCAGCGCGGCCCTGAGTGGATGCTCCGCTGGGGCTGCCTCCCGTGGTGCGTCAACGACCACGCCGCGCCGAGCGCCGCAGAGTGGCACAGCGCCTTCCCTGCCCAGACCAAGCTGCGAGACGCAGCCATCGACTCCAGCGGGTACAGCGGGAACGGCAACGGGCTGCCGTGGCTGTCCGCGCAAGTCGTCGTCAGCAACGACAAACCGCAGGCGTACGGCCGCAGCACGCAGGTTTGGCTGGGCTACGGCGTCCACGTGGGCGAGCTGAGCCCAGCCGAGGCGCGGGAAGCGCTGGAGGAAATGCGCGGCTTCGTCAACCGGCTGGAGTATGTGGTCAAGCAGGCGGAGGAGATCGCGCAGGACGACTTCGAGGGCGACCCCGAGATCGCGCGTCTCGACCGTGAGGCGGAGAAGCACCGGATCCAGGTGATCCGAAGCTCGACGGAGTACGCCGCCTAGTCCAACCCCAAGACGGCCCTAGGCCGACGGATCCACCGCCGGCCCGCGACCTGGGCCCAGCCCCTGACCAAACCAGGAGTCAGACCTTGCCCTGATCATTCCGGATGCGATCGTGCGTCGTATCGCCCTTGCTGGGTCTTTCTCGATCCTTCCGCCAAGCGTAAAGAGAGCCGCCATCTTCACCACCGGACTGGCAGCGAGGAGGAAGTACCCCGCAAGCGGCGAACCTAGTCTCGACCTTGCGTGAGGCAAACCTGCTCTTTTGTTCTCTCCATCCTTCGTGTGACCTTGTTCAGTCTCTTCGCGTGATCTTCTGCGGCGTGTCGGGTTGGCCCGGGAGTGTCGTGGAAGCGTGCGTGAGCCATGAGTTCACGCGAGAGGAAGACGGAAGTTGGGTTTCGCGGAGAAGAGCGGGAACTACTGGTGCGGTCAATACAAGATCGCGCCCGACAAACACAACACAGTCGTCGACGCGAACGGCAAGGCGATCCGCTTCGCCACCAAGAGCGAGGCACAACGGGCGACGGCCGGTGCCGAGACCAACTACCAGCACGGCGACTGGCGCGGCCCGGCACTTGGCCAGGAGACCTTCGGCGAGTACGCGAACCGCTGGTACGGAGTTCAGGACCTGGCCGCCTCGACCATGCAGAACTACAAGCGCCACATCGAGGAGCACCTGGTCCCCGACTTCGAGGACAAGGCGCTCGCCAGCATCCTGCGCACGGACGTCGACCTGTGGGAGAAGAAGGAGAAGGCCATATACGCGGCCTCCAGCGTCAGAACCTGGCGCTCGACACTCCACCTGATCTTCGAGGACGCGATCGACGAAGGTCTGATCACCTCCAACCCGGCCGCCAGGCGGCGCGGACGTGGCAAGCGTGCCGGCCGGTCCCGAGGTCGCGGCCCGGAGAAGGTCATCACCGACGCGCTCGGCATTCTGCTATCCGCCGAACGGGCCGCCCTGCTGTCCGGCCGCGACGACGAGTTCGTTGCTGTGGTCCTCAAGGGGTACACGGGCATGCGCTGGGGCGAAATTGTCGGACTGGAGACGGAGTTCGCCCGCCCCGGCTCCATCCGTGTCGAGTGGCAGCTGTACGAACTCGACACCGGCGAGCTCGTGCGCTGCCCGCCCAAGGACGACAGCTACCGCAAGATCGATGCGATGGACTGGCTGTCGGCCCTGGTCGCCAACCACGTCGCCCGCACGAAGCCGAAACCCTGCCCGTGCCACGGCAAGACCTACGTCTTCCAGGGACAGCGCGTGGCCCGCACCGGCGGCCACCAGGGCGCCAAGCTCGTCGACGTCGCACGCCGTGCCGAAGTCTCCACGGGCACGGTGTCCAACGTCCTCAACCACCCCGACCGCGTCACCGAAGCTAAGCGAGTGAGGGTGGAGCAGGCCATCGCGGACCTGGGGTTCGTGCGGCGCGGCGCGATGTCGGAGCACGCGGCCCACTGGCGTCGAAACGGCTTCGCGACCTGGCTGTTCACCCCGGCGGTCTCCGGCTGGTACCCGAAGAAGGCACCTCAGGAAGCCCGGCCCGTCCCGCTGCTCGGCGAACCGTGGCCCGGCGTCCCAGCCCGAGGACGCGGCGCCACCGACCGGGCCGACGCCTGCTGGCTCCCGATCGCCAGGGGCCTCACGCCCCACGGCCTTCGCCATACCCACCGGACCGTGATGGAGGACCTCGGCACCGAGAAGGTCCTCATGGACGAACGCATGGGCCACATCGACGGCTCGGTCTCGGCGCGTTATGCCCACGTCACCCCAGGCATGCGCAAGCGCCTCATGCTCCATCTGACCGAGCAGTGGGAGGGAGCGCTCGACGCCCGGTTGACCCTATGTCCGACATCTCCGGTGCACGTGCTCAATGATCTACTGCGCGCACGCGCGTCCGTGGTCCAATCTCCTCGCAATCGATCTCAACCCTGCTGCCGATCGCGATCGCGGCGCCGGGCCCGCAGGTGCTGAGGGAGATCCCAGTGTGCCGCCCGGCACCCCCGCCTTCACACTCCGCACTCCCGCACAGACCGACCACGAAGCCAGCGCCCGCGAAGCCCAAGCGGGAGACGGAAGCCATCGCTGCGACGCTTCGTCTACCGCTCCCGGGCGCTCACTGATCCGAGTCCCTGGCCCTTCAGCTCTGGGTGTCCCGTGCAGTCGACTGCGACGGCGGCGGAGGATCCGCAGGCGTTTGTCCTGGGTCTCCCAGAACCAGCCGCAGCAGGTCACGGACTCGGGCCGACCCTGGGCTACCCCAGAGGTGTGCTGGTGCGGCGAGAGCCAGCAGGGCAACAACCACGGTCACTTCTTCGGGTAGCCCCAGGACCGACAGTGCCCAGGCGAGCCCCACCGCTGCCACGATTCCCGTCCCCATGAGCAGAGCAGCCTGCCTTCTGGGCGGCTCGGCTCGCTCAGAACGGGGCACGAGGTCCTCTTCGTCGAGCAGCATTTCGTACGTCGTGGCGGAGAGGCCATGCAGAATCTTGCCGAGCTCCCTGGCCAACGCGGCTGCCGCCGGCGTGCCGTCGGTGAGTAGTTCCCGGCTGCCTGCGCGCAGCGTCTCCCGCACCCGTCTCGCGTGCACCGTCATCTCGGCGCGCAGCCAGCGACGTTCGTCCTTCTGCGCCCGATGGACCAGGATCCGGCTCAGACCGCTGACCGCAGCGTCCAGTTGTTTCGAGGTCGCCCGGCCACGGTGCACCCCATGGGCGGTGATCAACGCATTGCATGCCGACCGAACCGCAGGGATTTCAAGGCGCGGAGAAAAGAACCGCGCGGCGCCCCCAACTGCTCCGAGGAAGAAGACCAACACGACGAAGGCGACAGCCAGAGCCCCATCGGCCCCGCCTTGCTCCGAGGCCGTCAGCGCCTGAACATCGTGGGTCGCCCTCGCAAAGGGAACCAGCATAGGCACACCGACGAAGACCACCGTGGTACCGGCCATCACCCACCCTTCCAGCAATCGGTCCCTGACCGTCTGTCTGCAGGTAAAGGGAAGCTGGAACGCCTCCACGGCCTCGTCCAATCTGCGCAGCGCCCCCCAGGCGGCAACGACGCCTCCGCCCCCTCGGCTGCCGTCCCTTCGATCGCGGACCCACGACGCGCAGCGAAGACCGATCGGGCAGACCAGCCGCACGATGAACGGCGCGAGGAACACGCAGTAGATCGCGCAGCCCATCAACAGTGCTGCATCATCCGCGAGTTGGCCCCTTGCCACCTCTACCTCGCTCATACGCCCCTCCCCCTTGCGCGGCCGGCACCGGTGCCTTCGCCCCGCCAGCCAACGTTCCAACCCGAGTCATCGGCATCGGATCCCGCGTGCCTGCACTGGCACGTGCCCGACGTCCGAAGGACTTCGCGTGCCCGTCGGACGTGTTCGTCTCCCCTGGACTTCAGCATGCGGCGCACTCGCTCCCCCAACCCGCCGGAAGAACCCGCCCCGACGAGTGCGCCCACCTCCGCCCACGTGCCGACGCCCTGGGCGTACATCAGAGCAACACTCCGATCCCCGGGCTTCAGCGTCTCAAGGAGCTCCGCGGCACACGGATCGTGGCCCACGGGAAGCAGGCGATGGATCACCTGCAGATCCGGCGGGAGAGCACGATCCTCGACGAGCGAGTCGGCCATCGCTCCACGGTCACCACGGAGACATTCCGCCCCGAGCATACGAACGGACTGGCCACCGACCATGCGGTCCCACAAGGGCTTCAGAGCATCTCGTGCTCGTGAGACCTCCCGCTTCAGCGAAGAGACCACCGCATCGGTGTCCGTGACATCGACGTCGACCAGCCAATCGCCCATCAGGGCCGTCTCGACTGCCTCCTTGTACTGCGCACCCAGCCCGAGCCAGACAGCACCGAACTCCACGACGGCTTCCTGGTCACCGCTGAACCAGCGCCGAAGTGCCTCCACCCCTGCCACACAGACCGGGCTGAACACCTGTTGGCCGAGACGCTCGTGTGTCTGGCCCGACAGCGTTTCAAGCGCTTGGTCGTTCGAGGCCAGGGCTTCCTCGCCCACTTCCTCGACACGCACCAGGGAGTGCATGAGGACATGGCAGTTGGCACACAGTACGAGGAGTCTGTCGGTGTATTCCACATGGGCCGCAGAGCCCCCCACCGGCAGCGAAGCCATGATATGCGCCGATTCGGGGTTGTGGACTTCCAGAGGCGCAGTGACACCGCAGGCTCCACAGGCCTCCACCACTACCGCCGGGCGCGTCCGCAACCGGCGCGTCACCGCCCAACGCCTCAGAAGTCGCCCCTCATCGAAACCGGACTCCACCGAGTTACCTCCCTGCTGAATTTCCCTTCACCTTCTAGCGGTGGGAGCAGCCCCAAACAGCAGAAAAGAAGTGTGACGTGTGACACCCAAGGGCCACCTGAGGTCGCAGCTCTCGCCCGCGCCGCATGCTGTGACGCTTCGTCCAGCACCCGGCAGCAGTGTTGGACTGA
This sequence comes from Streptomyces sp. NBC_01451, assembly GCF_036227485.1. Lineage (NCBI taxonomy): Bacteria > Bacillati > Actinomycetota > Actinomycetes > Kitasatosporales > Streptomycetaceae > Streptomyces > Streptomyces sp. NBC_01451. The sequence goes on along the minus strand of NZ_CP109479.1, from coordinate 5,478,248 downwards.
GCAGCCGCAGTGGAAGGTTCGCGCGCCATGACGTGCATGACGCTGACCAACTCGTGTCTGTGCGTGGGAAGCTGCGGGGATGCGGATTCCGATCGAGGTGAAGCCCGACTTCATCGAGCACGTCGCACGACGCTCCGACCCGGTCGGTGCAGTAGCCGAGCTCATCTGGAATGGCTTGGATGCCGATGCTACGACGGTCGCCGTCTCGGTCGAGGGCGATGAGTTCGGCGGCGTGCGTGCGGTGGAGGTACGGGACAACGGCCACGGCATCCCCAGCGAAGCTGTGCCCTCCGCGTTCTCGGGGATGGGAGGCTCGTGGAAGCGCAACGCCCTCGGCACCCAGGGCGGCCGGCAACTTCACGGCCGGCGCGGCTACGGCCGTTTCCGGGTCCTGGCGCTGGGCTCTCAGGCGGTATGGGAGACCGTCGCTGACGGGACGGTCGACCGGCACCGGACCTCGGTCGCCTTCAGCGAGCTAAGCGCTTTCGAGACCACCGACGGTGGCAAGACCAGCGACGATCTGTGCACCGTGGTACGGATCATCGGCGAGGCTCCCCGCAAGACGCGTCTGACCGACACCGCGGCGGTGCGCTCAGCCCTGACCAACCAATTCGCGATGTACCTTGAAAAGTATCCGCGTGTCGCCATCACCTGGCAGGACGTCGCGCTAAACCCGAAGGAGGCCATTGAGCTTGAGGCCGCCTATCCCCTGTCCGTCCCGGGCTTGCGCCAGGAGGCGGATGCGAGCGCGGGTCCAGTTCTGCGCGTCGTGGAGTGGAAGACCAAGCCAGCCCGCCGCGAGCTACTGGTCTGTGACGCCGAGGGAGTCCACCGCGCGACGCTGAACACCGCCGTCCAGGCGCCGGACTTCCACTTCACCGCCTACATCCTGTGGACCGGTGCCGCCATGGTCTCCGAACTGGACACCATGGAGGGAGAATGGGAGCACCCCGACTCACCGCTGGGCCTGGTCGTCGCCGCTGCTCGCGACCAGATGCGCAGGCATTTCAAGAAGCGCGAGCACGAGCGGGCCCTGGAGCAGGTGCAAAAGTGGATCGACGAGCAGACCTACCCTTACAGCGGTGAACCGGGCACGGCAACGGAAGCCGCGGAGCGCCAGGTCTTCAACGAGGTCGCCGTTCTGGTCAGTCGGCATATCAACCAAGCTTCCAAGAAGTCACGCCACACCCAGCTGGTGTTGCTGCGCGAGGCACTGCGCCGCCAGCCGGCCGCGATGCCCCGGGTCATGGACGAGTTGTTCGCCCTGACTACTGAGCAGAAGGACCGCTTGGAGTCGTTGGTGAACCGCGCCGGTCTGTCGAACCTCATCGCGGCGAACGCCCTCCTCGTCGACCGGATCGACACTCTCGCCACCATCCGCAAGCTCCTGTTCGAGTACGTCTCTCGCGCAGCGCTGCGCGAGAAGGACCAGCTCCACCGGATGCTGGAGAAGCAGCTCTGGATTTTCGGCGACGAGTACACCTCCGCCGTTTCGGAGGTCGGTCTCACCGAAGCCCTGGAGCGGCATCGGCATCTCCTGGACGGTTCCCGGGTGCCGCGCTCGCGCCGCACGCCGGCCGTACGCAGCAACGGACAGAGCGGCCGTCTGGACCTGATGCTGTCTTGCGTCGGCGGAGACGGCTCTTCCAACCGTCATCTCGTGGTCGAGCTCAAGCGCCCCAACGTCGTCCTCGGACCTACAGAGGTCCAGCAGGTCACCAGTTACGCACGCGCGGTCATCATGGATGAGCGCTACAAGCACGACAAGAGCACCCGCTGGGACTTCTGGCTCGTTGGCAACGACATCCACCCGGATGTCGAATGGCAGGTGGCTGGCAACAGTTTGCCCGAGGACTGCCTAGTCGACGACGGCCGGGTCGGGATTTGGGTCATCCGCTGGGGAAAGGTCATTGACCAATGCGAGGCACGGCTGCGAGCTCAGCAGTCGCGCCTGGACTACGCATCCAGCAACGCTGACGTCATCGACTACGCCGAACGTATGCATGCCGACGCCGACATCGTGCCCCTGCTGCCGCCCGCCTGAGACCGCCCGTCGATCTTGGCGCAGGACAGTTCATTCCTGAGGTGCCACGAGCTTCCACTCCGACAAACGGCCTATCAGGCCCCAGAGCCGATGAACCGGCCTATCCCGCCAGCTGAGGACACATCAGCCCTGGCCCTACACCGGATGGACCAACACTGACACCGGCGAGCCGTCCCCTGAACGGTGCGTGCCGCCCGACCGCTCCGTCATCCTTGGGTCGATACGGTCTCCAACGTTCTTCCGGCCGGAATAGTGCGGTACCGGTATCGATTGATCCTCCTGTAGTGATCGCAGGAGGGGGACGTTGGTGACCGACCTGAAGCTGTTCCGGCTGGATGCCGATGGCCAGGACGTCGAGCTGCGGGGTTCGACGGTGGCGCTGGAGGTGGAGCTTCAGCGTCGGATCGAGGCGGGGATGGAGGCGATGCTCGGCATCCGCTTCCTGGCGTCGGAGTACCCGACCGGGCCCTGGCACCGGGGCCGGATCGACACGCTCGGGCTCGACGAGAACAACACCGCGGTGCTGATCGAGTACAAGAAAGGTGCAGATAGCGGGGTCATGTCGCAGGCCGTCTCCTACCTGTCGTGGCTGGACTCGGCACGTCACGAGTTCGAGGCCCTGGTCAAGGAGAAGCTGGGTGCCGAGGCGGCCGAGGCGATCGACTGGCGCAACCCGCGGATGGTCTGTATCGCGGCCAGCTTCTCCCACCACGACCGGGTCGCGGTGCACCGTCTCCGCGAGCGGATCGACCTGGTGCGCTACCGCGTCTTCGACGGCGGGCTGCTGAGCCTGCTGCTGATCGAGTCTGCCCCTGGGTCTGCGAGCCCGGCTCCGGCTCGGCGGCAGCGTCGGGAGCGGGAGGTGGCGGCCGGTGCCGGGAAGCCGTCGGTCCAGGCGACCCCCGGCGCGGCTCCCGCTTGTCTGCGGGACCTGTACGGCGAGCTGGACGAGGCCCTGACCGCGTGGGGCGAGGTCGAGGTGGCTCCGCTGCTGCACTACATCGCCTACCGGCGGATGGTGAACCTCGCCTCGGTGATCTTCCGCCCGAAGCACGAGGTGATCCTCGTCTATCTCAGAGTCGACCCGGACACGGTCGAGTTGGAGGAGGGTTTCTCCCGCGACATGCGCGGCATCGGCCACCTCGGCACGGGTGACCTGGAGGTGCGGATCGCCTCTGCTGCCGACCTGGAGAAGGCGGGACCGCTGATCCGGCGAGCGTTCGAGGCGGCCTGACGCAAGAGGAAGGGCGGCTGGTACATCGGTTTCTCGATGTACCAGCCGCCCTTTGGCGTCTGCGGTCCGTCGGCACCGGCCGGGTCGTTCTCATGCTCATGCCTCCGGCCCGGTCAGGGCGAAGTCGCCCTGGGTCAGCTCCGCTTGGAGCCTTCACTCAACTGGTGCAGTCCAGTACTCGTCCCCATAACGTGACCGTCTCTTCCCACCGGCCGAATGAGATCATCACGTTTGTCTGTGCATGATCGGCTCAGAGGAAGGGAGCGCAAGGGTGCTCAAGGACTCGTCGTTGCGGGGCTACTTACTGGAAGAGTCACTGGCCTGGCTGCTGCGCTTCAGCGGCTATCGGCTTCTCGTTCACGAAGATCAGGACCCGGTCGAGTTGGTGACGGAGGGCCAGACTCTCCGGGTTCGAGGGCGGGGCGCGCTCCACCAGGTCGACGTTCTCGGGGAGTTCGCCTTCACCCCGGCGTTCTCCATGCCGGTGCGGCTGTTCCTGGAAGCCAAGTACTACCAGACACGCTGCGAGCTGGAGGTCGTGCGGAACGCCCACGGTGTCATGCACGACGTGAACGAGAACTTCATGACAGGCGCCGGGACGCGGCCCCGGCAGCGGTACAAGTACTCGTACGCCTTGTTCTCGGCGAGCGGATTCACCCCCGACGCCCAGAAGTACGCGCTCGCCCACCAGATCTCTCTCGTGGACCTGTCGGGTGCTTCCTTCGCCTGGTTGCTCGGCCACATCGGAGCTACGGCGACGAGTCTGTGCGCGGCACAGCAGCATCTGCCGAAGTCGGCCCCCTTTCCACTGAACTGGATGCGCGCGGAGCTGAGAAAGGCGCTGGCGACGTCCCCGCTGGACCTGCTGCCATCGGTCTCGATCCCCGATGGGAAGTTCAAGCAGGCCGCCGGCACCGTGATTGAGCAGTTCGCCACTGTGCTGCGGCAACACAGTGACGCGGAGCTGCTGCTCGGTTTCCCTGCCGCGCCATTCATCCTGCCGCTCGCCGCCAATGATCACCGAGGGTTCCTGAAGTACGCGGAGGCGAAGCCCGACCATACGGTGCGGATCAGGCGGCGGGGCATGGGGGCCGCGGCGGAGTGGACGTTGTCACCCGCGGACGCGGTCGGCGCCTATGAGTTGACCTTCAAGCTCCCGGAGCACATCGAGGAGTGGATCAGCGGCATCGGAGAGAAGGAGCGCCGTCGCACCGCGGAGGTCAAGGAGCAGTTCCTGTCGGCGATCACGCTCTACCGCATGAACGGCACCGGCGTACGCGCCTACCAGCTGCGCTATGAGGCGAGTTCCCTGTCCCGGGCCGGGGCCACGTAGGCATTCGGCCCGGGTGTGCCGTACGTCGCGTCAGATCGGCAGGTACGGGCTGGGCTTGCCGTGCCAGCTGATGTTCAGGGCATCGCGTGCCCGGGTCGTGGCGACGAATAGCAAGGAGCGAGCCTTGCGCTGCTCGCGTTCGTAGCGGGGCGGGTCTTCGGCGCGGTAGCGCTCGACGACGCTGGTGCGCGGGATGATGCCGTCGCTCGCGCCGACGATGGCAAGGCGCTGGTATTCGAGTCCCTTGAAGCGGTGCATGGTGCCGACGTGGACTTCGCCGTCGCCCTTGGGACCGTCCTTGGTGAGTTCGGCACAGGTGATGCCCGCCTTGGTGGCCAGGTAGTACATGGTCTGGCTGACCATGTCGCGGTCGGCGACACACACGGCGATCCGGCCGCTGGGGTCGAGGGGGGCGCCCTTGTCGTCGGTGGACAGATCTTCGCGCCAGGTGCTCAGGGTGGTGGCGAGTCCGGCGAGTTCGTCGTCCCAGGTGTTGTACCGGCTGAAGGCCGGCTTGGGGCCGTGGAGAACGGAACGATAACCGGCGAGCGTGTCGGTGCCGTCGTCGAGGTCGTCGTACGTGACCTTCTCGTTCTTCCTCTTGGGCTCGACGACGCGGAGGGCCTCGGCGAGGATCTCCTTCGTGGTGCGGTAACTGAGGGTCAGCCGTGAGGCTCGGCCGCGGATGTTGATGCCGAGGGCCCCGAGAGCGACCTGGTGATCGTAGATGCGCTGATGGGTGTCACCCGCGACGAACATGTCGTTGGGCTGTTCGGGGTCGGCCATGGCCCGCAGCATCTTCCAATGCGCGGGGCGCAGGTCCTGTGCCTCGTCAACCACGATGTGCCGGTAGCGGTAGCCGATGTAGCGCATGCCGGAGCTGGCGTCGCGGTGGATGAGGTCCTTGCCGCCGATCTCTTCCTTGTACTCGCGGCGTTTTCTGATCTTCGCGGCGCGCTCGATCTCGAAGCGGGCGGCGCGCTCGGCGGCCTGGCCCCAGGTTTCGACGCCGAGCTTGTCGAGGCGGGCGGTGAACTGCTCGATGAGCTTCCAGATGTGGTTGCGCTCGGGGCGGGTCAGCGCGCGCCCTCGGCCGGCGCGGCGTGCCTTGAAGTAGTCGGAGCGGGTGGGGACGGACTGGCCGAGGATGACCTGTTCCCACTCCTCCAGGAGGAACTCCGGCTCGAAGCGTCGGTCGTCGAGTTCGGCCAGGAGCTGGCGCATCTCGTTCAGGGCCACATGATCGTAGACCCGCTGCTTGCCGCGTCCAGGGGCGGTGTTCTCGCCTAGGACACGCGCGGCGAGCTGGTCGATGTGGGCGATGTCGATGCGGGCAAGGAGGTCGGGTTCGATGAGGGAGGCGAGACGCAGCCGCAGATCAGTGGTGAGGTTCTTGGTGAACGTGGTCAGCAGGATCGGCTTGTTGTGGCCGGGGGGCAGTTGTTCGGCGAGGTGCTTGACGCGGTGCAGGGCAACGATGGTCTTGCCGGTGCCGGGGCCGCCGGATACACGGGCGGGGCCGGTGTAGTGGCGGTGGACGATGCGTTCCTGGGTGGGGTGGAGGAAGACCTTCCACGCACGGAAGTCGCCCTCTTCAATGACGACGCGAACGGCGTCGTCGACCGTGGTGACCTTGGTGCGGGAGAGGGCGGTGGCGAAGTCGTCGGGATCGGGACGCTGGTCGAGTTCGACCGGCCCGGTGATCTCCTTGCGAACGTCGTCGATGCCCATTCCGGCGGCGAGGCCGTACAGGATGTCCTTCGACAGCAGCGGGGCGCCCTCGACGAGCTGGTCGAGTTCGGCGCTGATGGTCACCGTGAGTGCCAGCTCGATCAGCTGCTCGGCGACGCCGAGTTCGCGCAGTTGCTCGGCGTCGTACTCGGCCAACAGCGGTGGCACCGTCGGCTCGGGCTCCGGTTTGGGAGCGGGCTTGGGGGCCTGTGCCTCCGGCTCAGACGGGGTGAGGGTGATGCCGGCCCGGCGGAGGGCGCTGTCGCCGACGACGGCGAGGTCGACGAACTCGATCTCGCCGGTGACGCGGTTGACGGCGACCTGAAGCTCTTCGTAGACGTCCTTGCGGTGACGGACGGCGATGACCAGCCAGCTCTCGGTGCCGTCCGCGTCGACTCCGGTCTGCGTGAGCAGGGCCCGGTAGTCCTGGGAGACACGGGCCGAGTGGATACGGGAGTCGCCCTTGAGTTTCTTCTTCCTCAGTCCCGGCAGGTCGGGCTTGTTCCGGAAGTCGTGGCAGAAGTCGTAGAACTGGGCCTTGACCGAGCGGTCGAGCTTGTACAGCTCCTGTTCGGCTTTGCGGTACAGGCTGAGCCGGGCCGTCATCGGGGAGTGCCTTCTTCCGTGTCGGGGAGCTGGTCGAGCAGTTCGTCGAGGCGGGCGAGCCATTCGGCGGCGGTGCGTGCTGTCCAGCCGTCCTCGGCGTACGCGGCGTCGCGTCGCTGCGCCTCGTCGTCGTCCTCGCCCTGGTGGGCGGAGACTACGGCGATCTTGATGCCGTTGGTGTGCCAGGCGAAGTCAGCTGGCCAGCGGCTGCTGTTGCCCAGTTCGTAGCCGAAGACAGGTGCCTTCTTGCCTCGGTCGGCGAGAATCCCGGCGAGGCGGAGCAGGTCGGGCCACTCGTCGGGGTCTTCGCGCAGGATCTCCAGGATGTCCTCGTCCCAGACGGCGTCGCGGAGGACCTGGGCAACGGCGGCTTCGGCGGCCGAGTCTTGGTCGGGGTCGGGGTCGACGGGCTTGACCACGACCGCGTTCGCCTTGGGTACGGCGGGTGAGGGGGCGCCAATGAGTGAGTCGAGTTCACCGAGCCCGCCGCAGACCGCGAGGACCTCAACCTCGAAGTCGGCCGCCTTGCTGGTGGCGAGCTGGACACCATCACCGCCGGCCAGGGACAGGAACTGGGTGAGGTTGGTCCAGTACAACCAGGACCGCCAGCGCTCCTTGTGCTCGTCCGTGTCCAACACAGCCGCGGAATCATCAAGCACGGCGAGCGCGGTCCACTTCAGAGCCTCGGGATCGGCCGCATCCAGGGCGAAGATGATCGGCAGCCCGCTCTCATCCTGCGTGCGGAAGACGTGGACGGGGCCGATACCTGCGGCATCCGGCACGACCGGCTTGTCGTGGCGCTCGGCGGCGGAGAAAGTGGCCAGCTCGCCGCGCAGGGCTGCAACCAGTTCGCTGCGGCGACCGGTCGCCGCGACCGGGACCGTGCCCGGCTGGGCCGTCAGCCCGGTGACCAGGGCGCGGGCCTGGCGGGCCCAACGGTCGGCATCCGGGTCCCGCAGATAGGCGATCAAGGTGTCGATGGGGTTGGCGAAGACGGCGTTGGCGAAGTGGGCGCGCTGTCCGCCGTACTGCTCGTACGCACTCTTGGCCCCTTCCTGAGCCGTGCCCCGGTAGGGCGGCCATACGGGCTGCGTACGAGTGGGGCGCTTCTCGAAGAGATCGATGTCCGCCCAGGTGATCTGGAAAACGGTCTCCCCTTCGGCGCGCAGGAGGGTGCGCTTCGCCGCGTCGGTGGCGATCTGGTTGTGTTCACGGCTGGCGTGGAAGCGGAAGCCTTCGAGGTAGACCTTGACGCTCTGGGCCGGGCCGTCAATGCGGGTGAAGGTGAAATCGGTGACGGTGCCTCGGAGTTGCTGCTGCGCGGTCAGCCGCCAGTGCATCACTCCAGGGCCGTCGGTGAAGCGCAGATGCCCGCTGGCGTGACCGTCCTCGTCCAAGGAGGCATCGCCGGTGACCTTCACCCAGTCCCTCAGCGCGGCCAGGAAACGAGCCTCCAGGTCGGATTCCACCTGGGCATCCAGGCCGACCAGCCCGGTGTGTTCGACCTCGGTGGTCTCCCACCCGTCCTCGCCGTCGTTCGTGAACAGCAGGGACTCCAGCATGGTCAGCGCGGCTTGGCGCGAGACGATGTCCTGGAGGGGCTCCGGCGTATAGCGGTGCAGGCAGCGGTGGCAGGCCCTGCGCTGCTCCTCTGCGCACGGGCAGTCCTTCAGCATCTCGTACGCCTTGATGAGCGTGTCGCGGAAGGCGGTGGGGTCGGTGAGCCGGTCCAAGTAGCCGGTGCCGCCGGGCAAGGAGTCGAAGAGCACCAGGAACCAGCGGCGCTCCCCGCTCTCGTTGTCCGGCATCGACGCCACGGTAGTGGCCAGGTGCTGCGGGTCACCGCCGAAGTGCAGGTCCACGCCGAGCCGCAACGCGGCCCTGAAGGAATGCACCTTGGAGTCGACGTCCGCGGTGGCGGCCGGGATCAGCACCCGCAGCGCCTCGGTCTGCAACCGGTGGGCGAGCAGCACCGGTTCCTCGCGGGCGTCGGTCTTCTTTCCGCGGCGCAGCGGGCACCACGGGCGGTGGTGCTTGAGGCGCCCGCTGCGGGCGGCAAGGGAGTCCAGGGCGTCGGTGTCGTGGTCGAAGACGGGCTGTCCGTCCGCGCTGGCCGCCCCACACGCCGTGCACACGTGGAACGGGTTGAGCCGTACGCGTTGTCCGGCGAAGTCGTCGCGGGTCGGGGCGTCATAGCGGACCGGTCCGACGTTGATCCGCCGGATCATGGCGCTGCGGCAGTAGTCGACGCCGAACGTCTGGGATGCATGCCGCCACGAGCCGGGTTCGATGTCCTCGACCGGGATGTCCACGGCGTCCACGACCTTGTAGGAGCGGCGGTCGCGGTCGTCCTTGTCGTCGCGGATGTGGGCATCTTCCCGTTTGTCGCGCGAGGTGACGGTGGCCGGCTCGACGATCTGGAACAGGCACGAGCCGTCGTCCGCGATGTGGGCGGTCTTGCAGCGCGGGCACGGCGAGCGGTCCTCGGCCGCGTCCTCGGTGCGTACGTAGCCGCAGCCGGGGCACACCCGCCAGGTGCGCCATTCCTGCCGGCCGCCAGTGGCGATCTCCAGACCACTGATCTGGTGCTTGTAGCCGTTGACGTAGAAGGTGTTGCCGGGGGCCAGCTCTTCCAGCGCGATACGCCTGGGCCGCTCGTAGGCGTAGGTGTCGGAGCTGTACTTCACCTTTCCTGTCTTGGCGTCCACTCCTTCTTCCCCGTACAGGGTCGCCGACAGGACAGTTGTGGAATCCATCAGCGCGTAGTTGGGCAGCAGTCCCAGGTCGCACAGCGCGGTCTGCGCCGTGGTCTCGCCCAGGTTCATCAGATGCCGCCCGACGCCGCGCCGTTCGGCGTCCAGCTCGGCCTTCTGCCGCGCCTGGTCCGGATCAGTGTCGTGCAATTCGTCGTGGGCTTCGTCGATCTCCTTCAGCCGAGCCCGCAGCGCCTGCTGGCTTCGGAACCACTCCCGCTCGGCCTCCTCCACAGCGGCGCGCAGCCCGTGTGTGGCGTACGCCCGGAGATCGGCCTTGGCCTGGTCGCTGACCCCGGTAGGGAACAATTCCAGGAACCCGTCGGCGAGTTCCTCGCCCTGAGCAAGGGCCATATCGACGAGGTCGGCCAGGTAGCCCGACGGCCCGAACAGACGGGGGGCCTTGTGCGGCAGGGCGCGCAGCACGATGCCGTCCGCGCGCACCAGCCGTCCGGCGGCGGTGAGGTCCAGCAGGTGGGCCAGGTACTGGCGGCGCAGGATCTCGATGGCCGACAGGTAGCAGCCCGGCGGCACGATGGTGCCGGCGATCAGGTCTTTGGGGCGCTCCAGGAAGTACAGGTCACGGCGTCTGCGGTCCGGGATCGTCAGCAAGAACGCATTGCCGGTACGGCGCCCGGCCCGCCCCACCTGCTGGGCGTAGGAGGCGGGCCGACGCGGCAGCGCGGCCAGCACCACCGCCGACAGGTCGCCGATGTCGATGCCCATCTCCAGCGTCGGGGTGCAGGACAGCACGTTGGGGTCCTTGAAGCCCTCGCGCCGTTTGAAGGCCTTCTCCACCTCTTCACGCTGCGGGCGGGTGAGCATGCCTGTGTGCTCGGCGGTGACCACCTGATAGGTGCCCGCGCCGCGGTACAGGCGCCGGTAGTAGTCATGGGTGTAATCGCGATCGCGGTGGTGCACCCCCAGCCCCTCAGGCCGGTCGCCGGCCACCAGACGGCCTCTGCGGCAGCGGTAGGAGGGGCAGGGCTGCTGGTGCCACTGGTCCAGCAGGGACGGGTGGACCGTCTGCTCCCAGAAGCAGACCGGGCAGCGTACGTACGCGTGCCTCACCTGCTCGTCGTCCAGCAGCTGCGCCTCGATGTTGCCGGGCTTGAGCCCGTAGACGTTGAGCGAGGTGTCGCGGGGGGTCCGCACCGACAGCAGCCCCAGCGCGGCCAGTTCAGGCAGCAGCCGGGACCAGAACTCCGGCGCCATCTCGCGCGGCAGCTCCAGGCAGCGCCCGGCCCAGCGCTCGTACCAGGAGAGCCGACCGGTAGCGGAGTCGAACTCGCTGCCGTTCTTGGGCTGGCTGAGCAAGAACACCGGGGCTGCGACCCGCGCCGGGAAAGCCCGCATGCCCGGTGCCCGCTTGCCCCAGATGAAGTACCGGCTGGTGCCCGCCTCGTCCACGTACTTGTCGAGCCACTTGTGGGCGACCGCGCCCCGGGTGCGGAGCCGCTCCAGGAAGATTCGTACGAAGGCCAGATACCGCGCGTCGTCCTGCGCGATCAGCGGCACCCCGTCGCGTACGCACTCCTCGTGGATCCGCCGGACCAGCGCCACCACGGCTTCCGGATCGTCGATGCGCACCTGCGCGGCGGCGGTGCGGGTCAGCTCCAGGGTGCGGCCGTTGCGGGAGCGGAACCCGAATTCCATCAGGGCCTCGAAGGCGAGGCGCTGTCCGATGAGCCGCCACGTGGGCATGCTGCCGCCGCGTCCCTGTCCGGACAGCAGCCGGTCAACTCCCTTGTAGACGTGCAGATCCGGCGGCACCACCGCGGCGAGGGTTTCCTCATCCGTGGTGGCCTCGACCACGTTCGCGATGAGGTCGTTGAGGGCCGTCGGCTCGTCGTGGCGCAGGTGCCCTGTCAGCAAGGCGCGCAGCGAGAAGGTGTACGAGCGGTTGGCGACGAATCCGGCCCGGTGCGCGGCGTCCTGCACCGAGTCGTTGAACATCAGCGTCTTGTCCTCGTGCAGCTTCTTGACGAGCTCCCCGCCCGTGAACAGCTGCGTGATCGACGCAGCGGCCATCGCCGCCGACCCGGTGCCCAGGTAACGGATCGCGTTGCGTTCGCCGCACGCCGGGCACCAGTCCTCCTTGGCCGCGGTGTTCGCGACCGTGCCGCCGAAGTGGACCAGGACGAACGCCGAGTCTCGGGCCGTCAGCCGGGGCTCCTTGGTGTCCTTGTCGTAGTCGTTGAGGGGATCGGGTAGTCGCAGCCGCTTGCGTGCGCCGTCCATCACCATCAGCGTGCCGCCGGCGCCCTGTCCCGCCGAGGCGCCGCCCGCACCCCGGCCGGCGCTCGACATCGGGGCCGCGCCGGAACCTTCCTTGGCTTCCCGCTCGGTCGCCGCGACCAGGTTCCGTACCCGGGCCTTGTCCTGGCCGAGCGAGGCACGCCGGATCTTGAACGTGTCGAACTGGACGTCGTGGTCGTCGCTCTCCGGCGAGAACACCGCCCAGCCCGACCGCCCGCAGTCCCGGCAGTAGACGGCCGGCAGGAACAGATTGGCGGTCTGCCCAGACGTGGCCGTGGTCACCGGCGCAGAACGGCCGCTGTCCGTCGCACTCGCGTCCGCCATCCCGGCGACGTCCCAGCGGAACTCCGCCTTCGGCCACGGCAGCACGCCGCGAAGCAGCCGGGACACCGACCGGGCCCACTGGTGCACCTCGACATGGACGAACGGGCGCGGCTCCCCGGACGACGACTTCGGGTCGCGCGCGTACGACAGGAGCGCCACGAACCGGGCCAGCGCCTCGGCCGCCTTCTCCGGCTGCCGGGCCACCGCCTCCGCCCAACCGGCCGCGCCCGCCCGCCACATGACATCCAGCACCTCGGGGCCGCTCTTCACCTCGCCGTCCAGCGCCTGCATCACCGCTCGGGTGAACAGGTGACGTTTCAGGTTCTCGCCGAGCAGGAAGGGATCCCGGTCGCGAACCCCGGTCACCGCCTCGATGAGGTCGAGCAGTGCCTCCTCGCCCGTAGCGGGATCGGGCAGCGCGAGCAGTTCATCCGGCGTGGGCAGCCCCTGCATCTTCACATCGGTGAGTGGGATGAACTCCTCCACCGACAGCCGGTTCTCCCCGACGATCGACTCCGCCGTGAACTCCGTACCGAAGACGTCGGTCGCCACCTCCAGCAGTCGCGCCACGCCGTCGTCATCCGTCCCCGACGCGAGCGTTGCCGACGTCGCCACAGGGCAGATGGTCCCCAGCGGGCGCCCCTTCTCGGACGCCCCGATCGCGGACGCCAGCCGTCGCAGCAGCATCGCCACGTCGGTGCCCTGCGCGCCGTCGTACGTGTGGAACTCGTCCACCACGACGTATCGGATGTCCGCCTCCTGCCACAGCGGGGCGTCGTCCTCGCGCTGCAGCAGCAGGTCCAGCATCTTGTAGTTGGTGATCAGGATGTCCGGCGGCGCCAGTTGCATGTCCGAGCGCCGCGTGCGCACCTTCTCGTACCGCGTCGCCGCCCGGTCCCCGATGTACAAACCAGCCCAGAGCTTGCCCAGCTCACTGTTCTGCGTAAGCAGCTCGTTGATGCGCTGCGCCTGGTCGGTCGCGAGCGCGTTCATCGGGTACAGGAACACGGCTTTGACGCCGGTCTTTCCTGCTTCCCGCTCACGACGGCAGTGATCCAGCACCGGGTAGAGGAACGATTCCGTCTTGCCGGAGCCCGTACCTGTAGTGACGAGGGTCGGCTGCGGCGTGTGCTCGTTCGCGGACGTCAGCCGCGCAAACGCGACCGCCTGATGCGCGTACGGCGTGAACCCCTCGCGCTGCCACTCCAGGTGCTTGCGCCACTCGTCGCCGTCAGTGGTGAAGGGGGTCCGGATCCGCAGATACGGCCCCCGGAACATCCCCGACGTCTCGTCCCCGAGGAACCGGTGCAGCGCCTCGCGCGCGCCCTCGTCCGTCAGGGCGTACGTGGTCGACAGGTACTGCAGCAGGCTCTCCTTGAGCCCCCGCGCCTGAAGCGTCGGCCTCACGGCGTCGGCACCTCCTGCTTGATCGGGTCCCACTTGCCGTTGGCGATCGCATCGTCGAGCCGCTTCTGGAAGTAGGCGTGCGCTTCACGCATCTCCGCCTCGCGGTTCGCCTTGTAGAAGGGGGCGCTGTAGCCGTCGGGTACGGGGGCGGTCTTGGGATCGGCCTTGTCGGCCAGGTACGTCTGGAGCTGAGTGAAGTGCTCTTTCTCCTGGCCATGGCCGTAGGTGTAGCGGTCACCAGCGATCTTGCGCTCGTTGGCATCGAACCAGGTGACCAGGTCGAAGCCCTGCATGATGTCGAAACGGGCCCGATACATGATGATCAAAGTGTCGGCGTCAATGCCGAGCCAGACAGCGACCAGAGCGTCGATCTCCACCAGCGCGGCGCGACGGGCGTATTCAGTGCGAAGGGGGGTGTCACGCTGCCAAGTAGGGGTTACGGCGTGGAGCTCCGTCTTCATGCCAGCCCATTTGTGGGCCCAGGGCTCGTCGGTATTCCAGGTGGAGTCGTAAAGCTCCTCCCAGAGGCTGGCATAAGCAGTGGTCAGGCAGTTGAGTCGAAGCGTGCGGAGGAGCAGCGCAGGGGCTAGAGGGTGCGCGGCGACGAGCGCCGGGAGACGACGGGCCTGCGCTACGTCGAGGTGCCCCACACCCGTTGTCTGGAGCAAGTAGTCCGTGGGCAGTGCGGCCCAGTAGCCAGCCATCAGCGTTGAGCTACGAACATCGTCCAGTGCAGCGGAACGGACTGAATGGACGTGCGTGGCTCCTGGCGGAATCAACGCAACGTACAAACCACGTTCCGTATCGGCCGCGATCCGCTCGCGCCATGCCAGCCGGTAGAACTCGGTGTACGGCCTAGTTGCCTTCGCGACCAGTCGGCGGTCCACTTCCACGTCCGACACCTCGCTCGGGGAGCGGCCACAGGAGAACGCGATCTCCGATCGCGCCAAGAAGTGCACCACGGCATCCAAGCGCATTCGAGCGAGCAGTTCGTGATCAAGCCACTTGGCCTGCTCGCCCACATACGTCGCGTCATCCGCGACCTGCTGGTACTCCGACTCCGGCACCGCGTCCGACGGGATCTCTAGGTGGTTCAGCCCCCGAACTTCGCCGCCACCCTGGCTCGGCTGCTTGAAGAGTGGATTGGCGACGCCCAGCTGCGGACCCTTGAGGATGACCTCGTCCCAGGAGTCGGCATGGTAGTCCTCGCGCCCTTCCCTGTTCTTGTTGTAGTCGATGAGCGGCTTGTTCTTGCCGGGGCCATACACGGACTTCTTGGCACCCGTCTCGTGGAACCCACCAGTGATACGCGGGTCGAGTGCCCCCAGCCGCAGCGGGTACGCCGCCAAGGCGTCAACGGCCGGGTCCTCCGCCGTACTCACGGGTGTGAGCAGCCGCGCCTGCGCGACGGGCACATCCTGCTCACCGGACAGCTTCAGCCACCGTGCAAGGGTATGGGGCGTCACCCGAACGACGCGCTGCTGATGTGGGCGTTCGTCCCAGTCGCCGGCGTACTTCACACCAGGCGCGTCGCCACTACCGTCGTGCGTGCTCGAGAGTCGCAGTGCGTCGACGGAGAACAGCCAGGACAGGTGGTCGAAGTCGATCTCACCGCGCTCACCGTAGATGTGCACCCCGAAGTGGCTGGACCGGCCCACCGGAGGTGGGAAGAAACGGTTGCCCGAGTTCACGAAGTCTCCGTGTACCCGCAGCCGCCGGTATGCCGCCTCCCGGAGGCCCGCTTCCTTGTCACCGCTGAAGTGGGTGTCCGGATGGACGAGTCCGACGGTGCCGCCCGCAGCGGTGTGGTCCCAGGTCTGGCACATGAACGCGCGATAGAGATCGGGCTGGCTTCCCGCGATTAGCGGATACACCTGTGGTGATGCCAGATAGTCGGACGTGGTGGCCGTGGCGGTCAACTCGCCGAGAACGTAGGAATGCACCTCGGGCTTGGCCAGCTCGGCTGAGCGTCGCCGGTTCTTCTCCGCCGCCGGAGGCTTCTCCGTGAGCATGAACCACGGCTCGTACTCCGCAAGGACGGAGTTCTCCTTCCACTCCGGCCGTACCCACGGCGGATTACCCACCTGAAGGTCGAATCCTCCGCCCCGCGCGAAGACGAGCCCGAACTCCAACTCCCAGTGCAGAAAGCCTTGTTCCCGCGCGATGTCCTTGACTACCCGCAGCCACGGGTAGCGATCTTCGGGGTTGGCAGTGTCCATGCCCATGAAGCCCGGGAGGGTCTCCTCGAACTCCTTGAGAGCATCCAAGGAGTCAAAACTGTCCAAGAGTGTGCCCTCAGGGAGGTCGGCGGTTCCTAGCATGGATTCCAGGAAGTCCAGCCAGTCACCCAGGTCCTTGAGCGGGATCATCTGCCGTCGCACTACGACCTTGGGCTTCGGTGCGGTCTTCTTCCTGGACTTCGGTCGGTTCTCCTTGGGCTCGGCAGCCTGCTCCGCTTCCTCGGCCTCGGCGAGGTCGTCGAAGGATGTCTGCTCAGCGCCCAGCGAGAACAACGCCGTCGCCGTAGCTTCGACGAAGCGCGGCTGAGCCGTCGCCGCGGGGACCTTCTGCGACGCGCGCGGTTCGACGTACGCCTCGTCCGTAGCCTCTCCACCGACCAGCGGTACTCCCCCGAGTTCACTGAGGACGTCGGCGCCGTCGATCACTTCCCGTGGCGTGTATTCACCGTCCGTACCGTCCAGCAGTCCGGCCTTGTCTGCGGGCCAGAACCACAGGGCACACCACGCATCCATGACCGTCTTCAGCCGCCAGTACGGGGTGTCGATGGCGTTGAAGAGGTCTTCAAGGACCCTCTCCTTCGGTACGGCCTGCTCAGGGCGTCGGAGGAAGGCGTACTCGGGGTCATTCGGATCGGCTTGCCAGACGTCGATGCGCCGTGCGATCGCCTGCTCGGAGAGCTCCATGCGCTTGATGACGGCCGACCAGAGGAATTCCACTCTGCGGGCAGCATCCCTCAGCCGCGTGAACTGCGAGGTCGCTTCCGGCTTCAGCCTCCCGCCCGGGAGCCGGGTATGGCTGCCGTCTTTGTTGAGATGGGCGGTACTGCGCTTGGGACGCTTCAGGAGTCCCCTCCTCCAGGAAGCGAGTTGCTCGACGCCGTCCTTGGCAAGCTCTTTGGCCTCTTTCGAGCCCGTGACCGCAGCCCAGCCCGGGCTCGGCAGCAGGAATTGGTGCACCGCGTCCTGAGGCAACGGTTGTGGCTCGCCGCCTTTGAGGAACGGGAGCGGAGCAGGCGCCATAGCGCCCTTCGCCTTCAGCCACGCCTTCTCTGTACCGGAGACGTCGTCGCCCGCGTAGACCGCACGCCGCCCGCCGACGAGCGAGTTACCTCGGCGCAGGTGCAGGCCGAACCAGGGGGCGCGCATGCCGGGGTGCATGGTGTTCAGCCACAGCGACACTTCGGCCAGTTCGACGCCGGTAGCGTTGAGATCGACGCCGTATGCGTTGTGCAACGCGACGTACGCCTTGGCCTTCTGCTTCTCGGTGACCGCGTCAGCGGTGGGGATAGCAGTCCCGAGTTCGTCCTGGCGGCGGCGCAGGTATTCGTCGGCGACCTGGTTGATTGCCTCGTTCAAGAACGCGCCAGAGCCGAGCGCGGGCTCGCAAATCTTGTACTTGAGCAGCTCCGACGCCCGCGTCCTGATGACTTTGCCGTGCTCGTCGCGCTCTTGGTCGAGGCGGTTCTTGAGGGTGAGTTCGACCGTAACCTTGGTCAGTGACTCGGGGGTGTAGTACGAGGCGGAGGTCTCCCGGTCGCGGCCGGCTAGCCGGTAGACGAAGGAGCCCTTCTCGTACTTCTTGACGCCACGCAGGCCCTTGCGAGCGTCCTCATCCTTGTAGTGGACGAGGGCCTTCTCCGGGTAGTCGCTCTGTTTGTCCGCAGGGACGAGCCAGGAACCCTTCTCCGGGTCGCCCCCCTTGGCCACCTCGCACAGTAGTTCCTCTGCGATGATGCCGGTATATGACATCAACCCCTCATAGACGGCGCCGAGTTGGTTGATGCCAAGGTTGCGATAAGAGATGAAGCCGCCGCGTTCGCCGCGCTTGCCCTTCTTCATGGTCAGCAGGCGCAGCACCTCATGCAGAGCAGAGTTACGCAACTGCAGGTCGAGCCAGCGCGGGTCATCGTCCTCGTCGCTGCGCGGGTCGATGACGCGGGTCCCGATGAGGCGAACAGCGGCGGGCTCGAAGAGTTCGCTGCGCAGCGGCTCAAAGCGCAGGCCACGGTCTTCGCTGCGGCGGGCCGCCTTGGCCTTGCGGGTCTCCTCATCGTCGCCGGGCTGGTCGTCGTCGGGTTCGGTGCCGTACGCGCGGTGCCCGAAGTTGACCTTGTTGAACAGGACGTCGAGGGACTGGAAAAGATGGAAGCCATTCTTGGCCTCCTCCTCGACGAGTTCCTCGTCGCGCTCCACCAGTTCCCGCAGGCGGGCCATGGAGTAGCCGGCCTCGTACGTCCCGTCATCGGCGGGGAGGATACCGAGTTCGGGGCGGGCCTCCGCGTAGAGGAGGAACAAGATGCGGTAGAGATAGCGCAGGGATTCTCGGGTGAGTTCCCGGGCAAAGGGGATCTTGGTACTCGCGATGTCGGCCGGTGTGACGTTGTTCTTCGGCTCAGCCATCCGAGCCAGGACTTCGTTGGCGATGATCTCGACGGAACGCTGCAGGCCGTAGCGGAGTTCGCTGGAGACACCGGCCGCACTGTCACTGGAAGACTTGAGTAGACCGTCGATCGCGCGGCTCTGGTCGTTCTCGCCGGGGCGGAGCGTCTCCATGCTGAACAGGGCAGCGATGGTGGCGAGTTCGCCCTGCTGGGTGCGGTCGTTGCGCTCCAGAGCGGCGTCGAGATTGGCCGCGAGGTAGCGGCCCTCGCTCCAGGCCTGGCGGTCGGCGAGCAGGATTACGCCGCCGCACATGAGCAGGACGAATCGTGGATGCGGGCCGCCTGCCTCGCCGAGTTCGCTCTGGAACAGCCAGGAGACCAGAGCCGCGCCCGCCTCGTACGACTCGCTGGCGCTGACGCGTAGAGGCCAGAGCAGGCGTCCGGCGCCGTCAGTGTCAAGGGCAGCGTCATTGTCGGGGGACCAGCCGCAGTCGAGAGCGACGATGCCGTGGCCGTGGTAAGCGACGGGCAGGGTGTGATCGCGTCCTGCGCGGTGCACGGTGAGTTCGACCGGTGTGGTGTCGTACCCCAGGGCGCGCAGGACCATCTGGTGCCACTCGGCGAGCCGCTTGGTCCACTCGGGGTTGTTGTACGTGGCGAGGCGAATTTCGTCGCCGGCGTCGGCCTGGGTGGTCTTGACGAAGTAGCCGCGCAGCTCTTCGCTGAGGTAGGGCGTACGCAGGGCGCGCAGCGACTCACGCGGCGTCTTCCGCGGGTCGTTCTCGTCACCCTCGCGCAGTGCCCAGGTGGCGAACAGGCCCTTCTTCAAGTCGGCGCCGAGTTGATCGGCGAAGTAGTGCGCGGACAGGTACTCGCCGCGGTTGGTGAAGGAGTCGAAGTCAGTACTCATCGTTCGGTGCCTTCTTCAGCGGCGGTGATTGGTTCGAGGACGGCGAGCAGGCGCAACATCGGTTCGCCCGCTGTCTGCAGGGACTTGACCAGTTTCAGCCGCCGCCCGGCTGTCCGGTCGAGTTCTGCTTCGTTCGGGCGCGCACTGGCAAAGAGTGCTTCCTGCTTCCAATCGGCTACCCGCTTGCGGTAAGGATCGAGGGTCTCCTCGATCTGCTTGCGGTACTCGGCTTCGAGAGCGACGAGTTCACGATGTGCAGCCTCGATCGCATCGGGCACGAGCGCGCTGAGTCCGGGCATGTCGCGGGGCTCGGCGCGGCCGGGCATGTTCGGACCGACGCCATAGCGCTCCAGCACATCCGCGGTCAGCGTGTCCACGACCGGGTTGTCGTGCAGGTTGGAGACACCCATCCACTCGACGATGGTGGGCTTGCCGAGCGCGTTGGAGTAGATGCCCTGCACAAGGAAGGTCGGACTGTCCACGGTGGCGGCAAGCACTGGGGCCTTGTGCCGGCCGATCTCGACGAGCACCTTGTCCGTGAGCCAGTCCAGGACAGGGTGAACGTCGGTGACGTACGAGACGTTCGGCCACTGGGAGGCGGTCGTCTCCCGTGCCGCCTTCA
Source organism: Streptomyces sp. NBC_01451 (assembly GCF_036227485.1). NCBI lineage: Bacteria > Bacillati > Actinomycetota > Actinomycetes > Kitasatosporales > Streptomycetaceae > Streptomyces > Streptomyces sp. NBC_01451. The sequence continues at coordinate 5,458,404 of NZ_CP109479.1, read as the reverse complement.
GGCGCGCGCCTGCGAGCTTCTTGGAGAAGGTGATGCGCACCCGTCCCGGCTCGGTCTTGCGCGGCAGAATCTGTTGCTCGTCCAGGTACGACTTGGGGAGTGCTTTGAGCCGGTACAGCAGGTCCCGCGGAGGCTCGAAGGCGATGGTGCCGTCGTCGTCGCGCCGTAGCGACAACATATCCTCCGGATTGGGGTGGCAGACCTGCCGCAGCGCCTCCTCGAAGTAGTCGGCCGTGGACCGGAAGAGCTTGGGCACCACCGCTCGGGCGACTTCGGGGTGTTCGTGGACGGCGCCCACCTGGCCGAGGAGCCCGGTGAGGAAGGCAGCCCCGCCCTGTTGGGACTGTTTGATGGACTCCTCGACTGTGCGGCCCGCGATCAGGTCCTGGGTGAGGCGGTTCTCTTCGTCCTTGGCCCGGTACAGGCCGGTGACCGCTTCGGCCGACCCTTCGATCTTGTGGGCCTCCGCCTCACGCAGGAGGAGTTTCTCACCCACCAGGCGATCGTCCAGGGTTCGCGGCTGCCCGGTCGTCTCGTCCGTGCGCCACGGGATGTCGCTCGTGAGGATCAGCGCGCGGAACTCGGGTCGGTGCTCCTGCCCGTAACGGTCGATACGACCGTTACGCTGCTCGATGCGGATCAGGGACCACGGCAGGTCGTAGTGGACCAGGCGATGGCACTGCTGGTGCAGGTTAACGCCTTCGGAGGCGACATCGCCCGTGAACAGGATGCGTACGGGATCGTCGCGGAGCCCGAACTTCTCGACGATGTCCTGCTGTTCCTGATCGGTGCTGGCCTCGCCGTGCATGACCTGCACCGCTCCGCCGAATCCCAGCCAAGGTTTCTTCTCATCCGGGCTGGTGGTGTGGTTGAAGCCGAGCGCGGTCGGCACGGTCTCGGCAAGCCACTTCAACGTGGGGATGCTCTCGGAGAACACCACCACTCGTGTATCGGAGCCCGGTCCGACTTCCATGTCGCGCAGTTCGTCGAGCAGCGCTGCCAGTTTCGCCGAGTCCTGGTCCTCGATCTGCTCGGCGAGGTGCCGCAGGTCGACGAGCGCGGCCCGCTCGGTCTTCCGTGCCGCTTCGCGTACCGCCGGGTCCTCGGGCCGGGACTTCTTGGCGCCGTTCTTGGGCTTGTCAGGCGGCGGATTGTCGAGGTTTCCGATCCGGGTCTTGATCGTCGCCAGCAGGGCCTTGTGCGACGACAGGAACGACTTCAGCAGCCGGTACGGAACGAGTTGATGCCTGCTGGCCGACGGCTCCGACGTGCTGGCAGGAATCCAGCGCGTAGCCAGTTCCTTGAAGACCGCGAGTTCCTTCTCGGTGGCCGCAACGGGGATGGGCTTGGACGGACCGCGCCGAGCCCAGACGTCGTCCTTGATCGACTCCCGCACCTCGTCCGATGTCTTCGTACGCCGGATGTAAAGGTGTTTGAGGTCCTCCACCTCGTACTGGGACGGGTTGGCGATCGCCGCCTCGTCCAGCATCCTGACCAGCTCGGCGAACGAGGCGGCGTCGCCGTTGTGCGGGGTGGCCGAGGCCAGGACCAGTGCGTCGGTCTTGCGCGCCAGCAGACGGGCCAGCGCGTTGTTCTTCGTACCCCGGTTGACGAGGTTGTGGGACTCGTCAATGACGACGGCGTCCCAGTCGGTGTGCTCCAAGTGGTGCGCGTACACATCGCTCTTCAGCGTGTCCACGGAGATGATCACGCGCTTGAAGTACGCGAACGGGTTACGGCCCGCGGGAATGTCCTGCTGCACCCGTTGGATGCCCGTCGAGTCCAGGCGCACCAGCGGAATCCCGAACCTGGTCCACAGCTCCCGCTGGAACTGCTCCAGCACATGCTGCGGCGTCACCACCAGGATCCGCTCGCCGCGACCGCGCCGGATCAGCTCCGCCAGCAGCACCCCGATCTCCAGGGTCTTGCCGAGACCCACCACGTCCGCGATCAGGATCCGCGGTTGCGGGTTCTTCATCGACAGTGCCAGCTCCGCCGGCCGCAGCTGGTGAACCTGCTGGTCCATGAGGAAGTTGTCCGCCAGCGCCAGTCCGTGCTCGGTCTGCGGCAAGAACGTCTTCCGCATGATCGCCTCAAGGAAGAGTCTGGACCGGCGGTGGTTCCGGGAGTCGTCCGGAACCAGCTCGGTCTCGCGCGGGTCCAGCGCCTGAACCGCATCCAGCCGGTCGTAGAAAGCGGCGTCCATGCCACGGACGAACGAGGAGATACCGGTGACCTCGACCATCCACCCGTCGTGCTCCGTGAGCGTGCACTTGCGCACGAGCCAGAGGTCGTCACGGACCAAGACCTGCGCACCCGGCGCGTAGCCGCCCGACTCCGGAGACCACTCCTCCGGTAGGGCTTCGGCGGGCTCCTGGGCATCCTTCACCGCATCGCTCTGACTGCCCACGGCTTCCGCCTCGACGCCCAACGTCCACTCCGATTCCTCACACACGGCGCGTCCCACGCCGTTCGCTTCCTAACGAGATATACGAGCGGCGCCCAGGCTCGCCCCATACACGCGTCCGCCAAGCTTCTCACCAGGCACCGACAGCGTGACCATCACAGCGCGGTATCCACCGCGTACGCCGCCCGCAGCTCATCCGCCACCCGCTTCGATGCCGGGGGCCGCCCGCCCGCAGACCGGGCCTTCGGCTTTGGCTCAGGGGTCGGAATCGGCTCAGGAGACGCGGGCTCGGGATCGCCTTGATCCGCGCCTTCCGAATCCGTCTCGCCGCCCTCAGCAACACTCGGGGGACCATCAAGCGGTGAGTCCGGGCCACCACCCTCGACGATCTTGACCTGGTCCTCAAGCAGCTTCTCGAACGACGGAGACAACGCTTCTTTGGCCGCATCCGGGGTACCGCCCGCAGTAGTCTGCGCGATCAACGCCAATCGCGCGTCGGCCGGCACCAGCCCGGCGGACTTGAGCAACGACCCGCACGTCTTGGCCACGGCGCCGAGCGTCGGCCTGCCTTCTGGAGCATGGGCCAGCATCGAGGTGATCAGCGGCTTGAGCCCCTCCGGCACGCCACTCAGGTCCGGGCCGATGTCAGGGTTCGCCACCTGTACGGCCACGGCCTCCCACGCCGCGCCGTCGTACGGATAATGGCGGGCCGCCGCATACAGCAATACCGTCCCCAGCGCATAGACATCTGCCGCCGGTGTCACCTTCGGATTCCCGCTCGCCTGCTCCGGCGGCATGCAGCGCACCGTTCCAATGATCATGCCGCTGTGCGACAGGGACTCCTTCGCGGCGTCCATGAACGCGCCGAGCCCAAAGTCGATGATCATGGGACCTTCCTTGCCCATGATCACGTTCTGAGGCTTGAGATCCCGGTGCAGCAGCTCAGCGGCATGCACAGCGCTCAGTCCCTCGGCAAGCAGCACGCCGAGGCTGGCGACCAGCGGCAGCGGGAGGACACCGTCCTCGTCGACGCAGGACAACAAGGTGCGCCCTGCCACGTACTCCATGGCCAGCCAGGGCCGGTCCGCGAACGGGTCGGCGTCCAGGAAACGCGCCACCCTGTTGGTGCCGATCACCGTGCGCGCTATCAGCGCTTCCTTCTCGAACCGCGCACGCGTGAGGGGATCCAGCTTGTCGCTCCGGATCAGCTTCACCGCCACCGGGTCACCGCCCGGGGTGTAGGCGAGGTACACCTCCCCCATTCCGCCCGAGCCCAGTTCCTTGGCCACGGTGTATCGGCCGATCCGCTCGGGCGTCCCCGTCATCTTCTGTTCAGCACTCCTCATGCATGCCCATACAGCCACCAGTCCCAGTCAGGCTCCGGGGCGCCTATCAAGCGTAGTCGCTCACGGTCTGGGCCATGGGCTGTCGTGGCTGGATTCGACGCATCACGAGTTCGAGGCCCTGATCAAGGAGTAGCTGGGAAACCATCGATCACCACGAGCCGTTCGTCATAACGGTCCGCGAGCCCGTACAGGACCGTCTCGACCGTCGCCGGCCAAGGCCAGCGGTGACTCCCGCGCACCAGCACCCGGCCATCCGCCAGATCCAGCACGACTCTCACCTTTCCCTTCCCGGCCGGCCTGGCATCCCACGCTGACATCGACCGACCTGATCGACATCTCGTTGTCAGTGACGGCTGCAACCATGCCGCTACGGATGAGAACGGACGAGAGGGGCAGCAAGAGTGGGGAAAGCAGCACAACGCCGATGGGCCGGACGACCAGAGCAACGGCGTCGGCGCCCTATCTCCTTGACCTTCTGCGACGTCGACTACGAGCGCGGTTCCCGCGCTCACGGACGCGGCGTCGCCGCCGCCCCACCCGAGGGCTGGCTCATCGGCCGCTCCGGGCTGGTCCACGCCGACTTCGACGGCGAACGCCTCCGGATCACCGGGGACGAACTGATCACCGGGCCGCACCCCGCAAGCGCCCTGATCAACGCGCTCCACGGCAAACAGCTGGTCGTCGGGCACGGCATCCTCACCGCTGACCTGCGGGCCGCCGCCATGGTCACCCCGATCCCCAGCCAGCTCCTGGACCGCACGATCGACACACTCGTCTTCGCCCACCGAGTCCGCGGCGGCCCCTTCCCCAACGGCTGCAACCTTGACGACCTCGCGAAGGAGAACCTGGGCGAGACACGGCGCAAGCTCCGCTTCCCCACCTCCGCCCCTGGCCTGCGGCCCGGCGCCACAGGAATGTCGCCCGACCGGCACGACGCCGACCCGCGTGAGGACGCCGCACTGGTCGCCCGGATCTGGGAGGCGATGGTCACCACCCGCACCCTCGCCTGGGGACCCGGGAAGCCGTCCTGGACACACCACGATGGCGACACTCGCCCAGGCGCCCCCGCCGGCTCCGCGAACCTCGGCATCGAGCACATCGCCGAACTCACCGGAGACCAGCCCCAGGTCGAGGCAACCGAATGGGCCGACCGCATCCGGGCGGAGGGCCTCATCATGCGGCCCACCGTCCCGAGCAGAGATGCACTGGTACTGGCCAACCTGGCCGCCGCCTACATCCCTGCCCCCGAGCCGGTCCGGCTCATCGCCGACAAACTCCAGGACGCAGGCGAGATCCCTGCCGACCGAGTTCTGAAGGCCGAGGACCTCTACATGGCCTGCCAATATCTCGGCGTTCAGCAGAACACGGACGTCCGCCACCGCAGCTTGACCGGCAAGAAGCTCACCAAGCCCCTGCGCGAACCCGTTGCATGGGCCCTCTGGCAGCACACCCACCCTGAGTGGACGACCGCCTACCGCCTCGCACGGCGAGAATCAGAGAGCTCCGCGACCGGCTTCATCCGCTTCGAGGAGCTCAAGAACGACCGCGCACGCATCCGCGGACGCCTCGGCGCCCTCGTCGGCTGACCGCTACGGTGGTCGAGATGCTGAGGGCCGCGGGCTCTCAGAAGTGAGGCCAGGTGACCCGGGGCATTACCGGGAGCCGGGCCTCGCGCTCTGTGCGTCAGCCTCTGCCGTGGGGCATGCACGGGTCCGGATCTCGACGACGGCCAAGTTCAGCCGACGCCGACACCGGATGGACGAACCGGCCCGAGACACGCAGCTCTATGGGCCTCAACACCCCGTTACAAGAGTGGCAGGGCGATATCGAAGGGGCATGACGTCCCAAATCGCCAACAGCATGCCTTTCGCGCACCTGACCACGGAGCACTCCGAGGCACCGTCCGAGCCGCTTCCTGTTCGTCGCCGGCGCAGCCGCCGCCAGGACTCGCTTCGGATCTCCGCCCTTGCCTATGAGCACCTCAGCGACAGCGGCGCGGCGCTCGAAGCCACTTACCAGATGATGCGGACGATCCAGAACCTGCTCGGCGCGGACGATTTCAGGAGGGCACTGGACTTCTTCATCGCGGCCTTTGGCCCCCGGACCCCAGAACAGGAGGAAAGGAATTCTCTCTTTGATCGCACTCCGCACCGAGAGATGCGAGCCGCCGACAAGCACCTCGGGGAAGAACGCAGCGAGGAACTGAGCGTCACCTATCAAATGATGTATTGCATCGGGCACATGCTCGAAGACGAGGGCCTCACGAAGTTCCTCGATTTCATCGAAGCCGCCTACATCGCACCCATGAGAGATACGTACGCTGCCTGAGCGCACGAGGTGCGGATCGCCTCGGCGGCCGACCTGGAGAAGGCGGGGCCGCTGATTCGGCGGGCGTTCGAGGCGGCCTGACGCAAGCGGAAGGGCGGCTGGTGCATCGGTTCCTCGATGTACCAGCCGCCCTTTGGCGTCTGCGGTCCGTCGGCCCTGGTCTGGTCGCTCTCATGCTCATGCCTCCGGCCCGGCCAGGACGAAGTCGTCCTGGGTCAGAGTGTGTTGCGTTGCCTGCAACAGTCGCTGTTCTGCCACGTCGGCGTAGTGCGAGGACAGCTCGACGCCGACGAACTGCCGGCCCTCGCGCAGGGCGGCGACGCCTGTCGAGCCGCTGCCCGTGAAGGGGTCGAGGACGGTGCCGCCTTCGGGGCAGATCTGCACGAGCTGCTGCATGATCTCGACCGGCTTCTGGGTGATGTGGACGCGGTCCTTGCGGGGCTGAGAGGCGATGAAGTGGCCAGGCAGGTAGAGGTCCCGGTCCTTTTCGAGGCTGCCCTTGACGCCCCAGGTGATGAACTCGGCCGACTGCTTGAACCCGCCCTTGCGAGGCCGGCTGGCGGGCTTGATCCAGGGGATCGTGCCGCTCCAGGTCCAGCCCGCCATCTGCAGGGCGTCGCTGGTGGTCGGCTCCTGTCGCCAGTCGGAGAACACCATGGCGACGGAGTGCTCGGTCGCGGCCCGGTACGCCTCGGTGAGCAGCGCGGTCAGCCAGCTTCGATAGCTCCGCTGGTCGCGGTTTTCTCCGGGGAAGTTCTGCAGGTCGTGCGCCGATCCGCTGGTGACGTACTTGGCGCGGGCGGTGCGGCCGGTGCGGTCCGAGCTGGTGCGTCCGCCGGAGTTGTACGGGGGGTCGGTGATGACGGCGTTGACGCTCTCGTCCGGGAGGGTCTTCAGCACGGTGAGGGCGTCGCCTCGGTGCAGCGTGTAGCTCATGTGCGGGGCCTCTTTCAGGGCACGACGGGACTGGGCCCGCTCCGGACGGCGGTCAACATCGGCCGTTCGGAGCTGGGTTGCGCCGGAGATTAGCCGCGATTTTCGGCCGCGCCTAACGAGCCCGTGTCGTACTCCGGGCCTGGGTTCGGCGGTCGTTTGGTGCGGCCGGAATCCCGATCTACTGTCTCGCCGTGTCACCGAGGCGGAGCCCGGCTCCACCCCCGCTGACCTGTGCTGATCCGTGTTGCCGCGTCCAATAGCGCGGTCCGGAGGGCACGTTGGCCCCCCGTTCCCGAAGCCGTGAGGAGACCCGGTGCACCGCCTGAGATTACAAGCGCGGCCGGCTGCCGCACATGACCTGAGACCGGCGTCCGGGAGCTACCAACTCCCCTGACCCGGGCCCGCCCTGAGAGGCGGATTCACATCGGCGCGGTGCCGACGGCTTTGCACGAGAAGTCGGCACCGCGCCTCCTACGAACCGCGAGGAGCCGCTGCGATGCAGCACGCCCTGATACGCCCACGCCCTGACCCAACTCCGTTGCCCGGCCGGGCTGTCCGCCCCGGCGAACGGCAGCGGCGATGAAGAAGACCACCGGAACCGTCGTCGGTCTCGTCGCCACCGGTCCACTGCTGCTGGCCGTTCCGATCCTCGGTATCGCGGCCGGGAGTGCCTCGGCTTCCTGCTCGACCGGCGGTGCACAGGCTGTGGATACCTCGGCCGTCGCCACTCAGGTGAAGGCGATCCTGGACGGCAGCGGCAAGGAAACGGTCTCCGTGCCGGGCCTGGACGACCCGGCCGAGCAGGTGCCCAACGCCAAAACCATCCAAGCCACCGGTGTCGCGATGAACATCCCGGCCCGAGGCCAGATCATGGCCCTGGCGACCGCCTTGCAGGAGAGCGGCCTGCGGAACCTGACCTACGGCGACCGCGACAGCCTCGGGTTGTTCCAGCAGCGTCCGTCGCAGGGATGGGGCACCGCGAACGAGATCCTCGACCCGGTGCACGCCTCGACGAAGTTCTACGAGGCGCTGGAGAAGGTCTCGGGCTGGCAGTCCCTGTCCGTCACCCAGGCCGCCCAGGCGGTGCAGAAGTCCGGCTTCCCCGAGGCTTACGCGAAGTGGGAGCCCCTGGCCACCGCCTTGCAGCAGGCGATCGAGCCGCTGCTGTCGACGGCCGGCGGCACGTCGCCGAGCCCCTCGCCATCCGGCTCGGACAGCACGGCCAGTCCTCCGCCGAGCACCGCGGGCGGCTGTACGACCGGCGGGGACGGAACCGACTTCGGAACCATCCCGCCCGGCGCGATGCCGACCGGATACAAGATCCCGGCAGACGCTCCGCCCAAGGTCCAGACGGCGATCCGCTGGGCGCTCGGCCAGCTCGACACTCCGTACCAATGGGGCGGGAGCTGCACCGACTCCCACGGGCCCGACCCCATGGGCCGCTGCGACTGCTCCTCGCTGATGCAGCAGGCATACAAGGCCGCCGGAGTCACCCTCACCCGGACGACGTACACGCAGGTCAAGGAGGGCAAGCCGGTGTCGGTCGACGCTCTCCAGCCCGGTGATCTCGTCTTCACCGAGGGGACTGCCGAAGTCCCGGAACACGTCGGGATGGTCGTCGGCCAGGGCTTGATCGTGAACGCCCCACACACCGGTGACGTGGTCCGCCTCGCGACCCTCGCGTCCTGGAAGCCGCAGATTCTCGCGGCCCGCCGAGTCGTCTGACCGGCGCTTCTCCCCTCCCCCCTTTCCTTGCACCGCCGCTTCGCCGCCTCGGGCTTTGGCGTGCATTAAATCGAACTGGAGTTCTCAATGTATCTCGCCGACAAGGTCGTCCAGCTCGCCTACGACCCCGGGATCAAGCCGAACGATGGTGGCCTCCCCGGCTTGGCGGTCCTCAAGCAGGTGATGGGCTCGATCAACCTCTTCGGGATCATCGGCGTAGTCGGCGCGCTTGCCGTCAGCGCGGGCGTGTGGGCCTGGGGCCATCACTCCGGCGGTCACCAGGCCGAGGCCAGCGGCAAGAAGGGCGTGCTGGTCAGCGCTGGCGCGGCCCTCCTGCTGGGTGCCGCGAACGGTGTGGTGGCGTTCTTCAGCACGCTTGGGACGCAGGTCCACTGATGTCTGACCGCTCCACGAACCCCGGCGGCGCATCTCGTGTGCGCCGCCGGGCGCTGCTCGGTACCGCTGTCCTGGTGGTGCTCGTCGCCCTCGCCGGCCTGGCCGCTTACCTCACCCGCGACGGCAGGGCCTCCTCCAAGGCTCCTGCACCACAGGTGAGTTCGGCTTCCCCCTCCTCCCCGACCGTTTCTGCTTCCGCCTCGTCACCACCGCACGGGAGCCGCAGCGCCCTTCCCGTTCCCCCGTCCACGCACGATCCGATCAAGTTCGGGAAGGCGGCAGCCGCAGCGCTGTGGTCCTACGACACCCGCGCGTACTCCCAGCATGAGCTGCTGGCTGCTCTGCACGGGTGGCTGACCAGCGAGAGGAAGTACGCCGACACCGCCTCGGTGGACGCGCTCGTTCCCTCGCGCGTGCTGTGGAAGGAGATGGCCGCCAACGGCCAGTTCGCCACCGCGACCGTGAACGAGGCGCACTTCCCCGACTCGTTCACCCAGGCCCTGCAGGCGGACCCGGGGGCGATCACGACCGCGTACGTCTACGCCGTGACGGTCTCCGGCAAGCAGTCGATCGCTTGGAAAGGCTCGCCGCACGGCGGCGCGGAGAACCGCGTCACCACCCTCGCGGTCCAGTGCCGTCCCTCCCAGCCCTGTGCCCTGGCCGGTGTCCTGCCGGCCGTCGCGCCCTGACCCCCACCCCAGAAAGGAGGTACCGCCATGGGAGTCTGCGACCTTCCGCTGATGAACACCGTCTGCGACACCGTCGACTTCGCCACCAACCCCGCCGGGACCGTCACCGACGGCATCGGGGCGTGGATCGCGAAGTCAGCGGGTGAGCTGGCCGCCAGTGCGGCCGACCTCGCCGCCAAGGCCGTCAACGAAACCACCGCCATCGATCTCAACGCCGGTTGGTTCCGGGACAACTACGAGCTGCTGTTGCCCATCGGCCTCGCCTTGACCGTCGGCACGTTCTGCATCCAGTTGATGTTCGCGGCCTGGCGACGGGACGAACGCGCCCTCGCCCAGGCCGCGATCGGCACGATGACCGGCGTCCTCTTCTCCTTCTGCGCCGTCGCCTTCACCTCCGTGGCCATCACGGTGGTCGACGCCCTTTCTGACGGCCTGTTCCAAGCAGCCAACAGCTCAGTCGACGATGCGATCCGCCGCGTCATCAAGGTCAACGAGTTGGGGGCGATGTACGGCCTCGGCTGGGGCGTCCCAGCCCTGGTCGCTCTCGGCTGCGCGATCGGCGCGTTCATGTACTGGGGCGTGATGGTCGCCCGCAAGGTCGGCGTCCTGATCATGGTCGCCCTCGCGGTCTTCGCCGGATCCGGCGGCGGCTGGGAGGTCGCCAAGCGCTGGCGGCGGGGCTGGATCGAGGCCACCGCCACCCTCGTCGTGTCGAAACTGCTGATGACCGTGGTCTTCCTGATCGGCGTCTCGGCGATGGGCAAGTCCGATCCCGAGGACGGAATGGCCGCCCTGTCCGACGCGATGGCCGGCATCGTCGTCATGGTCCTGGTCCTGCTCTGCCCGTACGCCACCTACAAGTTCGTCCACTGGGCGAGTGACGGCGGCGGCCACGACGACCTGCACCGCACCGGCGTCGCCGGCATGGCGGTCGCCGCGGGGGCCGCGAAGACCGCGGGCAGCCTCGCGATGCAGGCCGGCACCGGCACTCCTGCCCCGCAGGGGCCGAGTCAGGTCCCGGGCGCGGGCAGCGACGGCGTTGCCTCCGGCATCAACCCCTCCGGGGGCAACCTGAGCAAGGAGGGCATCGACGCCGGACCGCCGAAGCCGCAGACCAGCTTCCGGTACGGCGAGGACACGAACGCCTCCGGTGACAAGGGTCGCGCCCTGATCCAGCGCCCCGGCATCCCCGCGCTGATCACCCGGCCCGGCGAGGCCGAAACGGGAGGCTCCGAAGGGGGCACTCCGGGTGCTGACGGCGGCTCCGCCGCCCAGCCCGCTGGTGCGTCGGCTCCGGGCAGCAGCTTGACCCGGGCAGGTGCCGTGTCGCCCAGCGGTCCTGCCGCCCCGCCGCCGCCCTCCACCGGTCCGTCGGCGACCGGCTCCCCGACTCCGACGAGCTGGGTCTACCCCAACCAGCCTCCGTCCGGGTCCTGACCCACCACCCAGGGGGCGGGCTGCATCCCTCCAGCCCGCCCCCTTCCCCCGACCACCCGAAACGGAGTCCTGCCATGACCTCCAGAAGAGCGCCGCGCCTTCCGCCCCTTCCCGCCCGTTCCCACTGTCTGGAACCACCATGTCTGACAACCCCCAGGCCGAAGCCACCACGGCCACCGTGAAGTTCCCGCACCGCAGCAGGCGCGGCATCCTGCTCGGCCTGACCGCCCCGCAACTGATCGTCGTGAGCCTCACCGGCCTGCTCCTGCTCGCCGTCATCCTCACCCGTGGCGTGGTCGGCGCCCTCGAACTCATCCCCGCTTGGGCCGCCATCGCCCTGCTCGTCTTCGTTCGCTACCGGGGCCGATCCCTGGCCGACTGGGCTCCGATCGTCACCCGGTACGTGCTCCGGCGGATGCGGGGCCAGTTGATCTGGCTCGCCCGGCCGTCCCGCCGCCCGGTGCGCGAAGGAATCCTCCATCTGCCCGGTACCGCCGCCAGCCTGCGCGTAGTTACCGCCCCGGACCGCCGGTACGGCGCGGTCCACAACCCCCACACCGGCACGCTGACCGCCGTCGTAAAGGTGTCCTCCCACGCCTACGCGCTGCTCGACCCGGGCACCCAGAACGCCAACGTCAACGGCTGGGGACGCACGCTCGCCGCTCTCGCCCGCACCGGCCAGGTCGCCCGCATCCAGGTGATCGAGCGCACCGTCCCGGACTCCGGCGACGCCCTTCGCCGGTACTGGGAGGAGCACGGCCAGCCCGACGCCCCGGTGGCCGGCGCGATCTACAGCGAGCTGATCCAGAGCGCGGGCCCGGCCGCGGCGCCGCACGAGGCGTACGTCGCGGTCTCGCTGGACGCCAAGGCCGCGCGACGCCTGATCAACCAGGCCGGAGGCGGTCTGACCGGGTCCTTCAGCGTGCTGGCGCAGCTGACCTCGACCTTCGACCAGGCCGCGCGCACCGCCGGGCTCAACCCCACCGGCTGGCTCACCGCCCACGAGATCGCGGCCGTCGTGCGAACGGCATACGACCCCAAGGCCCTTGCCGCACTGGACCGATGGTCCTCCTCCGGGCGTCCCGAGGCCGACCCCGCCGCTGCCGGCCCGGTCGTGGTCGTCGAGAAGTCGGACCACATCGCGACCGACTCCGCCGTCCACTCCACGTACTGGGTGGAGAACTGGCCCCGCACCGAGACGTCGGCAGGCTTCCTGCACCAGCTCCTGTTCACCGCCGGGGTGCGCCGCACCTTGTCGCTGTCGTACGAGCCCAAGGGGCTGGACGCCGCTCTGCGCGATGTCCAGCGCAAGAAGGCTTCGGTCATCGCAGACGCCTCTGAGCGCGCCCGGCGCGGCCAGGTCGACTCCGAAGCGGACTCGATCGAGTACCAGGACATCAAGTCCCGTGAGCGCCAGCTCATCGCGGGGCACGCGGATGTCGCCCTGACCGGCCTGCTGACCGTCTCGGCCGACTCCGAGGAGGAGCTTCGTTCCGCCTGCGCGGTCGTGGAGACCGCGGCGGTCGGCGCCCAGCTCGACCTTAGGCCGCTCACCTGGCAGCAGGCCGAAGCGTTCACCGCCGCCGCCATGCCGCTGGCACTCGCGGCCTGATGCCGGCCCTCCTCCCTTCCGAAAGAGCACCCCCATGTCCCGCACCGCCAGCCCGACCGCGCAGGACTTCGTGCCCTTCGCCACCGCCGCGCTCGACTTCCACCGCGCGCTCAACGTGCCAGGCGGTCCTCTCGTCACCACCCGCACCGAGCTGGACGCCCTGCACGCCCACCTCGTCTCGCTGCACGGCCTGCTCGACGCCCACGCCACCCGCACCGGCCAGCTCGTGCCGATCGAGGGCGACCAGCTCCGCGCCGCCCGCACCCGGATCTGGCAGGCCGCCGACCACGTCCACGCCGCCTACCACGCGGCACCTCGCCCGGACTCCGGCGAGGTCCCCGAACGCGAGGCGTGCCAGGCCGGCCTGCCGGAAGGCGCACCGGAGCTGACCATCTGCCAGCGCCACCAGCGCACCGCGCACCTGGTCCGCCGCCGCACCACCCCGGCCGACCTCCACGCGCCGTTCACCGGCCTCGTCCGCCACTGACATCTCTGCCTTCCGTCTGGAGAACGTTCATGCCCCGCACCCGCGCCAGCGCCTCCCACCTGTTCGTCCCCCGCAAGGCATCGCGTGCCGAACAGCGAGCCGCCCGCGCCGGTTTCGCCGAGGCCCGCCGCCAGGCCCGCCTCGCCGGAACCCCGCCCAAGCGCCGCAACGAGGAACCCCTCGACCCGGAGCTGCGGCCCACCTATCCAGCGTCCGGACGCCCCGGCTCCTCCTCGGCACGCGGCGGCAAGCTCAGCCTGCCCGCCCACCGGATGACCACCGCCACCGTGTCCGGGGCCTATCCGTTCCTCGCCGAGGGCGGTCTGGGCGCGGAGGGCATCTTCATCGGGCGCGATGTCCACGCGGAGGCGGCGTTCTGCTACGACCCGTTCTCGCTGTACAGCAGCGGCCGGATCGAAGGGTTCACCAATCCCAACGCGGTCCTGGCCGGGATCATCGGCATGGGCAAGTCGGCGCTGGCCAAGTCCATCGCGACCCGGGCGATTGCGCACGGCTACCGGGTCTACGTGCCGTGCGACCCCAAGGGCGAGTGGACAGCCGTCGCGCAGGCTCTCGGCGGCTACAGCATCGCCCTGGGCCCGGGGCTCCCGGGCAGGCTGAACCCTTTGGATGCTCCGGCCCGGCCCGCCTCGGTGAGCGAGGGCGACTGGTCGACCGAGGTCCGCAAGCGCCGTCTCCTGCTCCTGGCCGGCCTCGCGCGCACCGTGCTGAAGCGCGATCTCCAGCCGATGGAACACACAGCCCTGGATCTCGCGCTGGACCTGGTCGTCGCCGAAGCTGAGGCTGGCGGCACTGTGCCCCTGCTCGGCGAGATCGCGCACGCCCTCGGCTCGCCTGAACGCCTCGATCGTGCCCTCGGCGACCAGGCCGGGCGAATGGGGCCCGCCGCGCAGGACCTCGCGCATGCCCTGCGCCGTTTGGTGCACGGCGACTTGAGCGGCATGTTCGATGCGCCCTCGACCGTGGCCTTCGACCCGACCACCCCGATGTTGTCGATCGACCTCTCCCGGCTCGGCGGCTCGGGCGACGACACCGCGCTGGTCCTCGCGATGACCTGCGCGAGCGCCTGGATGGAGTCCGCGCTCGCCGACCCCGATGGGGGCAGGCGGTGGGTGATCTACGACGAGGCATGGCGTGTGATGAGGCATGTCGGCCTGCTGGAGCGCATGCAGAGCCAGTGGAAGCTCAGCCGAGGTCTCGGTATCGCGAACTTGATGGTCATCCACCGCCTCAGCGATCTGCTGAGCGCGGGCGACGCCGGCTCACGCGGCCGGGTACTGGCCGAGGGCCTCCTCGCCGACTGCTCCACCCGCATCATCTACCGCCAGGAGTCCGACCAGCTCGCCGCCGCCGCGTCGCTGCTCGGCCTGACAGGTGTCGAAACCCAGGCCGTGTCCGCTCTGACCAAGGGCCGGGGTCTGTGGAAAGTCGCAGGTCGGAGCTTCATCACCCAGCACATCCTGCATCCGGCCGAGCGCGAGCTGTTCGACACCGACGCCCGCATGTCCGCCAAAAGCGCCGAGTTCACGCCTACTGACGGATTCTCAATTCCGCTGCGGCTCCGTGAGGTGCGGTGATGAGTCTACGCGGGGTCGCGGGTTCCCGGTCCGGGCTCGTCCCCGGTCTCGGGTTCGGTGTGCCCGAGAACGCCGCCCCACCCCAGCGCCACCCGACGACCGGCCCGGCCGCGAGTCCGGACAGCGGCGCACCGGCCACTGACTGGAACGACCGCCTCGCCGCAGCCCGAACCGAGGAGTTCACCGGCCTGTTCTACGAGGCCGTTACGGAGGACTTCGGCGCGGTGGCCCGCCTGCACCAGATGCTCGAAACCGCCTCCGAGTGGTGTCGCTCCCACGGTGCCCGAAGCCGCGCGTGCGAACTGGACGCCATCGCTGACCGGTTGACCGACCTCGGTGAGGAACTGCATCTCGTGGGGGAGAACGTCGGCCACGAGATCCGCTCCCGGTCGCACCGAGCGGCAGCAGCAGCAGCCAGCCTCTCGCCAGCGGCGTCGGCCCGGGGAACTTCCCCCGGCCAGCAGAGCGACGCTCCGGCTCCCGTCTCATCGTCCACCGCGCGCTCGCTGCCGCGTTCGCGGTGAGGCACCCGTACAGGAACAGGAACAACCATGCCCACCTCTCCCGACTCCTCCACCTCCCCTGACAGCCAGCCGCAAGACACCAGCGAACAGGCGGCATGGCGGGTGCGCGTCCAGGCCCTGGCCTCCGCCGCTGACGGCATCAGGCAGGCGTCAGACCGATGGGATGCCGTCTCGGACTCGTACTGCGACGAAGACGGCTGGCCCGTCGACGAAACCAGGTACGCCGACGGCAAGGTGGCCAGGGACGCCGCCGCCTGGGAGCACGTCGAGACCTTTCTGACCCACGGTCCCGAAGTACTCGCCGGTGTACGGGCCACCGCACAACCGGCCGACTATCTTGACGGCGCGATCAGCGCCGACCTGCTGCGCCTGCGGGGGATCGACTCCGTACTGGCGCGGGCGGGTGAGATCCGCCGCGAGTGGGATCAGGTCATCGCGCTCATGGAGGGCTCCATGCCCGGGTCGCGGGAGCTCTACGAGGAACGAGCCCGCGAGATCCGCAACTCCGAAGGCTGGCACTACGCCGACGAACTCGGCTACAGCGGAGCGGCGTTGGCCAGGGCTGCCGATCACCTGACCGACCGGATCGGTGTCGCCCAGTCTGCGCACACCGGGCGTGTCCAGGCGGCCCTGGCCCGATCCGCCTCCGGCCAACGTGGTGCCTCTCCCACTTCGCCGCCCGCCTCGGCGGCGTCGGACCCCTCTGCCGCGCGCCGCTCGCGCTGACGCCTCTAGCACCGACTTCCGGCGAGGCCAAACCGCCATATCGCCGGATCCTCGACGAACGCCACTACCCCTACCAGCCCCCGCCCGGCTGCGGCTTCCCGCGTCGGCCGCTGGGGACGACCGGCCACGGAGAAGCCCACATGCGCCCCGATCAGACCCTGGTCATCCTCCAACGCGAGGGCACACGCATCACTGCGCGCACCAGCGAACCCTTCATCCAGGAAACCGCCGCTAGCGCGTCGGAGCGTGAGCACGAGTACAGCCACTTGACCACGCCGCTTCGGCAGCGCGGCGTGGCCTGCACCGTCGAGTACGGCCTCAGTGACTACATCGTCCGCGCCGAACTTCCCGACGGCAGCTCCCTGATCATCTCTCCGCCCCAGGAACCGGCCACCGACCACCCGCCCGGGTATCCGGAGAGCTGGTTGGTGACGCGCGGGCATCCCGATGACTCCACGCTCCACGAAGTGATCTACGACTCGGAGCCCGACGGTCCTCATGCCCGGCATGGCGGCAGCGTCCCCCGCCTGTTCGCCGCCATCGACGCGCGCCTGGATCAGCTCGGCCTGTCGCCCCGACCGGAAGCCCGGCGACTCGCTCAGGAGAGCGCTGCCGACGCGGTGCTTCACCGTGCGGGATTCGTCCCCGTCGTGCTGTTCCGCGAGCGCTTCTACCGACTGCCCTCCGCCATGACCGACCTGGTCGAGCAGCGACAGATGGTGACCCGGGCCTTCGACATGCTGCAGGCCGAGGGCTTCGACGTCTCGTGCGACCCCGACCTGCTCGACCCCAGCCGGCCGCCCCCTGGCGATCACGGGCTCAGCCTCGGCGACCGGCTCGGCTACCTGACCCAATCCATCCAGTCGGCGGCACATACGAGCGAGGCCGTCGCCGCACTGAGCGAGCTGACCGCTCCCGGTGACGGCGTTCTCCAGCGCGTCGTCGAGTCCCTCAACACGACGGCCGACTGGTGGGAGGGCCTGGGCGCACCCGCCGATCCCCACTACGCGAACCGACTGCGCTACATCACCAAGAAGCTCGACTCCTACGCGCTCGAAATTCGGTCCATGCGCGGCGACCTGGCCGACCGGCACACCGACCACCCCGACAGGGTCCAGGCCCGGGTGGACCGAGTCGCTCCGGAGGAGCCTGCGGGGCCCCGCGTCGCCGCCGCTCTCGCGATCTCGCCGACCGCACGGCGCACGACCCTAGCCGGGCTGCCGTCAGCTTCAGCCGTACGTCCCGCCCTGCCTCCCGCCCGCCCCTCGTCCGCACCTGGTCGCTGACCGCTGCCCAGCTTGGAGCCCGCCGTGTCCCGCACCAGCAGAACCATCCCCGCCCTTGACCGCCCCTCTACCCATGCCTGCACCGGATGGATCCGCCATGCCCACCCCCGAGCACGACCCGCTTCCCGACATCGCATTCGGCCGCCACCCCGACTTCGGCATCGTCGTCTCCAACCCCAAGCAACTGGCCGCGAGCGCCTGGATGTTGAAGGGATTCGACTTCCACCCCGTCCCCGACCACCCCAACCTGTACGCGCTGGCCAACCAGCAGCGCGACGGGCAGGACCGCGCCACCCGGGCTGTCGCGCTGCTGCGCAAGGCCGGCTACCGAGTTGATGTGGACGCCGCGTTCGACCCCTCTCTGGCCTCCGTACCGGCGCCCGCCCGCGACCGGCCCCCGCGCGCTGAGCCGGACGTCGCGTTCGCCGAGCATCCGCAGCTCGGCGTGGTCGCCGCCACCGCCGACGGTTCCTCCGCTCTCGGCGGCCGACTCATCCTGGAAGAGAACGGCTGGCGGCATAACCCGAGCCTGGACATCTACACGCTGCCGATCACCACCGACCGCGGCCAGGCGCTCGGCAAGGTAGCTCAGGCCACCATGGCGATGCACCGTGCCGACCTCCAGGTAGCCGTGCAGCCCGCCCTCGCCCGGGACATCACCCCACGCCACCCGCCCGCACCGTCGGCGGCGCGCCATGAACGCGGCCCGGACGTCGCCCCCCGCCGGTTCCCCGTCATGAACGCCGCCGCGCTCGCTGCCAGTCCCGTCCGCGCCGGCCTGCCCGGCAAACCTCCGGTCCCCACGCCCGCCGCCTCCGTCTCGGCTTCCCGCTCGGTGGACCCGCGCGTGGCGTTCTCCCGCACCCCCTGACATCCAACACCCGTAAGGAAAAGCTCCCATGGCCGTGAAAACCATCTGGCACATCGACTTCTCGTGCGGGCACAGCGGCGCCCGCGACCTGTCCGACCGGGCGGCCGACCGCCGCGCGGGCTTCGCCGAGTGGCTCGCCAAGCAGGAGTGCACCGATTGCTGGCGGTCCGCGAAGGAGGGCGACGAGCAGGACAAGGCCACATGGCTGGAGGCCAAGCGCGCCGAAGAGCAGGCCGAGTCCGATGCCTGGTCGGAGCAGTACCGGATGCCGCCCCTCGAAGGCCGCGAGCGCGCCATCGCGTGGGGCGTGCGCTGCCGCCACCAGGTCCTGGCTGCCGCGTACACCGCTCTGGTCCTCGAAGGCGAGAGCAGCGAGGCGGAGTGGGAGGAGATCGAGGAAACGGCTCGCACGATCACCCGCGCCGGGTGGTGGATCGACCAGCGCTCCTCCGAGCCCGGCGACCTGACCGAGCTGCTCCAGGCGGCCACCGTAGCCGACCGGCCCACCGAGAACCCCCACTTCTGACCACCCCGGTGCCCCGCCCCGTCGGGGCACCGGATCCCTCTCCCTGCCAGATGCGGATACCCCATGGCCGAGTACCCCTTGCGCTGCGATGTGCGGCGCACCGAGAGCACCACCGATCTGCTCGCCGACCTCCACCACAGCGAGCCTGGCTTCGCCCCTTCCTGCTCACCGCCTGGTCGCCGGAGTTGACCGCCCAGGACGCCGTCGTCCTGCCCTACCTGGCGCTGCTGCTCGACGAGCCCCTCGCCTTGCGTAAACCACGGACCGGACACATCGCGTCCCAGCGGCTCACCTGGCACTGCGCGATCCGCAAACACCACCGGTGTGGAACTCGACGACGACTGGTTCGAGCTGACTCGCGAGGTCCTCGACGCCACCGGCATAGAGCCGGACGACGACCCGGCCGCCTGCCGGTGGGCCGCTCTGCGCAACCAGGCCAACGGGCTCGACATCGTTGCCACCGTCATCCGCCAGGACGGCCGCTGGGCTCGGCTACACAACGACGCGTACTTCGCACGCTCCGCCTGTCTGGACTTCGCCTACGACTACGGCCTCGACGAGCCACGGTGACCGCAGGCGTCTATCACCCATCTCCGGCCGGGCCAAATCGCGGATTCTGCGGATCCTCTCTCCCTGACGGCCCGGCCACCCGGGCTCCCGTTCGCCACTCCCCTTCGAGGTAGACGCCGTGATCGCCCACCTGCAGCGCGCCAGCGACACCGCCGGTCTACTCACGTATCTGTACGGGCCGGACGAGCGCGGCAACCACACCAACCCCCGTCTGATCGCGGGGGACGGCCACGGCGCCCCGATCGAGATGCGCGCCCAGCCCGACGCGCTGCCGTACCTCGCCCGCGCCCTCGACGCACCCGTCGAGCGTCTCGGGGCCCGCGCGCCCGAGCGGCCGGTGTGGGTCTGCTCGGTCCGCTCCGACCTCCGGCATCCCGACCTGACCGACTCGCAGTGGGCCGAGGTGGCCCGCCGGGTGGTAGCGGTCACCGGCATCGCCCCGGAAGGCGATCCGGACGCCTGCCGGTGGATCGCCCTGCGCAACCAGTCCCACCGGGTCTACGTCGTGGCCACTCTCGCCCGAGAGGACGGCAGCCTCCACAACGCCTATCGCGACGCCTTCCACCTGCAGACCGAGTGCCACCGCATCGCCACCGAACTCGGCCACCTGCCCCTGGCCCCATGCCCAACACCCCTCGCCCAGGAGTCCCACGTGCCTGCCCCCTACGTCACCATCAATATCGAGCCCAGCGGCAGCGTCTCAGCGAGGGGCGCCAGTGACGACCTGTCCGCCACGCTCCTCAAGCACGCCGGATTCCAGCAGATCGAGGACTGGCACGGCCGCCGCCACCGCCTTCCGACCACCACCCCGACCGCTGACCGCGCTGCCATCGCCTCCCACGCAGCCGAGATGCTCCGCGCCGCCCGGTACAGCGTCGACCTGGACCCCGACCTCGACACCAGCCGGTTGACCACCCCAGCCAACCCTCTCGGGCTCTACACCGCCGGAGCCGAAGTCCTGCGGCTGACCGACCAGATCAGGGCCGCCGAGAACGGCGCCGGTCTTGCGCAGGCGGTCGATCACCTCCTTCATCCCGAGCACGGCGCCCTGGAACGCGTCCGGGAAGCACTGGAGGCGGCAGGCGAGCAGATATCCGACCTCGACGACGAGGCGTATGCACTGGCCGACCGGTTCGGCTTCGCTGCGGAGTTCGTCAGCTCGGCGCAGTCGGAACTCGTCGGATCGGATACCGAGTTGCGCCGTGTCGGCGACTCGCAGCAAGACCAGGTGGAAGTGCGAGAGGAGTCCCCAGCCCTCACGGGCTCCCGAAGTGCGGCGCTCGCCACATCGCCTGCGGCGGCCAAGGCCAAGGCGTCCTCAACGCTCGGCGCTGGAGCACCGGAGATCGGCGCGGCCGTACGTCCGTCGCAGGTCCCCGGTCACCGGACCCGGTGACCCCGATGCTCTCCTCCCGTACTCCCTCCGCCAGCCTGCCGCGCACCTACCTGATGCGGGCCACCGACGCTCTGGCCAGCGCGACGGCCACCTACGCGATCCCGCTCCTGGTCCTGATCACCACCGGCTCCACCGCCCTGACCGGTCTTGCGTTCCTTCTGGAGTGGACGCCGCGCCTGGCCGCCTTCGCCTTCGCCGGATCACTGGGCGACCGGTGGGGTGCCGGCCGCGTCTTCCGAGCGTCCAACCTTGTCCGTACCGCCGTGGTCGCGCTGGCCGGCGTGGTGCTGCTGATGCTCCCCAGCGCCGGAGCTGCGACCACCTGCGTGGTCCTGGCGTTCGGGGCTGCCTCCGGGCTGCTGGCGGAGGTCTCCTTCGTCGCGGTGGAGACTCTCGGTGCCGAGGCCAGCCGCCGGTTGGGCGATGCCGCGCACCGTGTCCAGGCCGTGCAGACCGGGATCGACCAGGGCGCGGTGCTCGTCGGTCCGCTCCTGGGTGGTCTGTTGTTGTTGGCGGGGCCGACCGTGCTGCTGACCCTGGTCGGGGCATTGGCTCTGACCGCCGCCGCGACCACGCCGAGCGGCGGAACCGTGGCGGAACACCGCCCGGTGCCCAGCAGTCTTCTGACCGGGTGGTGGACCCTGCGCCGTATCCCGGCGCTTTCCTGGCTGGTCGGCGGTCTGGCCGCCTCCAACTTGGCCACCGGTGTCCTGCAGGCCGCCGCCCCGATCACGGTCATCCACCACTTCCACTACTCCGCCGCCGCCGTAGGTGCGGTCTGGAGCGCGGCAGCCGTCGCCTCCCTGATCGCCGTGTGGGCCACCCGCCGGGCGATCGACCGCTTCCAGGTCTGGCCGGTAGGCGCGGTGGCCGCCGCTGCCTCGACGGCAGCCTGTCTGGCCACCGCCCTGGCCCCGAGTTTCACCGCCTACACCGCGGCGGTGGCGGTGGTCATGGCTGGCGACGGCGCGCTGACCGTCATCCTGCGCACGCTGCGCTCCCGCCTCATCCCCGCCCAGGCGTTCGGCTCCACTCTGGCGGTGACGATCATCCTGGTGCTGCTGCCCCTTCCCCTGGCCGGAGCTCTGATCGCGGCCGTTCCCACCGCTGAACTTCCGCACCTGTTGCTGGCGTGCGCCGTCCTGCAGGGCCTGGCACTGGGCGGGTGCTTCGGCGGCCTGCGTCGGCACCGAGCGGCCTGCGAACGGTCCCACCTGCAGGTCCCTGTGCTCAAGGAGGAGCCAGTCCAGCCGGCGGACGCACCGTGACCAGCGGCTCAACGGCTCAGTGAATCTCGACCTTTCTTCCCTTTCACTCCCAACTCCCGCCCCACGGAGGCTGTCCCATGTCCCGATGCACTCGTATCGGAGATCCGCTGCTGATAGTCGTCGGCGGAACCGATCCCGTATACCGGGGCTACTGCGTCGAGCAGGCCGCTGCCGCATATCCGATCGCGTTGATCGACGCCAAGCCGCCGACCTGGCAGGAGCACCTGGTCGTCGACCACGAGGTCGCCGACACCCACGACCCTGCGGCCGTGGTCGCCGCCGGCTTGGCCCTGGCCGAGCGCCATCCCATCGCCGGAGTCGTCACCTGGGACGAGTACGCCCTGGTCCCGACCGCAGAACTCGTCGCCCGCCTCGGGCTTGCGGGCAACAGCGTGGCGTCGATGAACGCCTGTCGGGACAAGGCGACCAGCCGCCGTCGGTTTGCCGAGGAGCAGGTGCCGTCGGCGACGTCCACCCGCGTCGGCACCCTGGCCCAGGCGGCGGCTGCCGCGCACAGCACCGGCTTCCCCGTCGTCCTCAAGCCCTCCGCGCACGCGGGCAGCATCGGCGTGATCCGCGTCGACAATCCACAGGAGCTGCCCGCTGCCTGGGAGTTCGCCTCCGCCGGAGCCGGTGAGCAAGGACCGGAGGGCAGCGGCGTGCTGGTCGAGGAGTACCTCTCCGGGCCGGAGATATCGGTGGAGTGCGTCACCCAGTACGGCGTCACGATGGCGCTGGCCGTCACCCGCAAGGAGGTCGCCTTCCCGCCGTACTTCGAGGAGGTTGGCCACACCGTCACTGCCGGAGACCCGCTCCTGCCCGAGGTCGCCCCCGTCGCTGTCCAGGCCGTGCGGGCGCTGGGCGTCACCGACGGCGTGCAGCACGTAGAGATGCGCCTCACCGCCTCCGGCCCGCGGATCATCGAGGTCAACTCCCGTATCGGCGGCGACCTGATCGGCAAGCTTGTCCACCTGGCCACCGGCCTCGACCTACCCCGGATCGCCGCCGACGTCGCCTGCGGCAAGGTGCCCGACCTCACGCCCCCGACGCACACCACCGCCGCGATCAAGATCCTTTATCCTCCGGCCACCGGCACCCTCTCCGCACGGCACCTGGCCGTCGGGCCCGATGACCCGTGGCTGCGCCAGGCGGCCTGGCTGCGCGCCATCGGCGACCGGGTCGCCCTGCCACCGGAGGGAAATCTCGACACCAAGCGGGTTGGCTTCCTCATCGTCACCGCCGACAGCCCCGCCGCCGCCCACGACCGGCTGGAGGCCCTGATCGAGGGGCTGACTCTGGCGGTCACTGCGTGAACCGAGCGCTGTCTCCATCCGCCAGACCGGCCAAGGGCCGAGGGGCCTATCCATCCAGGTGGGGAGCACGCACTGCGCGTGCTCCCCACCTACCCGGCACCGATCCAACACCACGACCGAGGAGGAACAGTGCCCGAGTTCTACCCGAGCATCGGCGAGGCCATCGGCGCCGCGATGCAGCACAACATCCGGCTTGCACACGGCGGCGAGCCGTCCGGCTCCGACACGCCCCTGCAGGTCCGACACCTGCCCCATCCATCGGCCGACCCGTACTCCGTCCCGGGGATGATCGCCCGGCTCACCGAGACAGCAACTCCCCAAGAGGTCGCCGGAATCATCGAGGAGGTCAACGAAGCCCTGGTCGGAGCTCTCGCGCAGCTGACCGAACTCGTGGCCGCAGCGGCCGACTGGACCCGGGCCCGTCTGACCTTCGAGAACCCGCACCACAACCCGACCTTCGAGACGTGGACACGGCTGGCCGCCGCCACCCGCCTGCTGCGGGACGTCCAGGAGGAGCTGGAGGTCGCCGAGGACATGATCGCCGCGTGCCCTGCGGAACTCAGCGACCGCAAGTACCGCGGCGAGGTGCCTGTCCTGCGGACCAGGGAACTGCTCAGCGACGTCCTCGGTGACGACGCGGTCGCAGACACCAAACCGTCCGCCTCCCAGAACCCGGAAGCGGACCGGCAGCGAGCCGCCCGCGCCTCCTCCCCGCACGCTGCCACCCGGCGGGCCACGCCCTCCGGCGGCGCAACGTCCGAACCACCGGCCGCCGCGCCGCCGCCCCGGTCGCCGCGCACCCGATGACCTCGACCACCGGCCCCTTCCCGGAACAGGAGCTGCCCCGATGACCAGCAGAAGAGCACCGCGCGCCCCGCCCCGCCTTGTCCGCTCTCCCTCCCTGGATCCGCCATGCCCGCCCCGCGTACCAGCGCGCCCTCGACCACCACCGGGTCCGACGCGCTCCTCTACCTCCTGTTCGGCGTCCTCGGCGCCGCCATCGCCTTCGGCTCCCTCGCCTGGCTGACCGGCAACCTCACCAACTCCCTCGTCGGCGCCGGCCACTGGGCGCCGTTCAAGGCCACCGACGCACTGCTGCACCCCGACGTGCTGTGGCCGCATCTGAGCCCCACCGCCCTGCTAGTCGGCGCGCGACTCGTCCCCGGCCTGCTCTCCGTCTACCTCACCGTCACCGGCCTGGTCCTGTGGCTGCGGCTGCGCGGCGGCGCGAAGAACGGCCTCGCCCGCAAGCAGGATCT
Source organism: Streptomyces sp. NBC_01451 (assembly GCF_036227485.1). Classification (NCBI taxonomy): domain Bacteria; kingdom Bacillati; phylum Actinomycetota; class Actinomycetes; order Kitasatosporales; family Streptomycetaceae; genus Streptomyces; species Streptomyces sp. NBC_01451. Next base: position 5,433,704 of record NZ_CP109479.1, on the reverse strand, counting down.
CGCACCGCTGCTGGACAAGGAGATCACCGCAAAGGCGAAGAGCCTGCGGCCGAGCCTGTCCGATCTCAAACCGAAAGACGTCGCTCCCGCCGACCGCGGCATCCTCGTCGGCACGCTCTCCCCGGGCCGGGCCGATGTACGCGCCTCCTGGGAGGACGTGATCGTCGCGATCATGGCCCCGCGCTCCGGCAAGACGTCCGGGCTGGCGATCCCCGCGATCCTCGCCGCTCCCGGCCCAGTGCTGCTGACCTCGAACAAGGCGGCGAACGACGCCTTCACCGCGACGGTGGACGCCCGCGCCAAGGTCGGCACGATCTGGACGCTCGACCCGCAGCAGATCGCCCACCACCCGCGCGAGATGTGGTGGGACATCCTGGCCGACGCCCGCGACCTGGCCGGGGCGAAACGTTTGGCCGGACACTTCGTCGCCGCCAGCGTCGACGAATCCAGCGGCTCCGACTTCTGGTCCACCGCCGCATCGAACACTCTCGGTGCGCTGTTCCTGGCCGCCGCCAGCCACCGGCGCCCGATCACCGATGTCCTGGCCTGGCTCGCCTCCCCCGCCGACCGCACTCCGGTGGACCTGCTCACCGATGCCGGCCACGACGCGGTCGCCGCCCAGCTCCAGGGCACCGTCAGCGGGGCCACGGAAACGCGGGACGGCATCTACGAGACTGCGCGGCAGTACGCGAGCTGCCTGCTCGACCCGGACGTCGCCGCCTGGGTCACCCCCAGCAAGCACCTTCCCGAGTTCAAGCCCTCCGCGTTCGCCACCTCCCGCGACACGTTGTACCTGCTCAGCAAGGACGGCGGCGGCTCGGCATCGGCGATCATCGCCGCGGCGGCCGATGCGGTGATGCGCGCGGCCGTGGTCGTCGCCGAGCGCTCCGGAGGGCGGCTCGACCCGCCCGCCCTGTGCGTCCTCGACGAAGCCGCCAACGTCTGCAAAATCTCCGATCTCCCGGACCTGTACAGCCACTTGGGCTCACGGGGCGTGATCCCGATGACGATCCTGCAGTCCTACCGACAGGGCCAGCGGTGCTGGGGCGAGGCAGGCATGGACGCCCTCTGGTCCGCCGCCACGATCAAGATCATCGGAAGTGGAATCGACGACGCCGACTTCGCCGACCGTCTGAGCAGGCAGGTCGGTGACCACGACGTGCAGACCACGTCGGTGTCGACCAGCGACGGCGGCAAGTCCACCTCGGTGAGCATGCGCACCGAGCGGATCCTGCCCCCCGACGCGATCCGCGCGCTCCCCAAGGGCAAGGCGCTGCTGCTCGCCACTGGTATCCGGGTGGCAATGCTCGACCTGCGGCCCTGGTACAAGGAGCCCGCCGCCAAGGTGGTCGGTCCGGCCTCGGCCCGCGCGACGAAGGCCATCACCGAGCGGGCCATCGCCAAGTCCCTGGGCCGCGACGACTTCGGGCTGTCGGCATGAGCGCCCCGACGCTCAAGGTGCTCTCGCTCGGTGCCGGGGTCCAGTCGACATGTCTGCTACTCATGGCCGCCGAGGGCCATCTGCCCGGCCTGGACGTGGCGATCTTCGCGGACACAGGCTGGGAGCCCCGCGCCGTCTACGACCATCTCGACCGGATCGAGCGGGAGATCGCCGAGCCCGCCGGCATCCCGGTCCTGCGGGTGTCCTCCGGCCACATTCGATCCGATGCGCTTGACCCCTCCAAGCACTTCGCGTCGATGCCGTTGCACATCCTCAACTCCACTGGCAGCGAAGGGATGTCACGGCGCCAGTGCACCGGCCAGTACAAGATCCGGCCGATAAAGGAGAAGGTCCGCGAGCTGCTCGGCTACCCCTACCCGCAGCGTATCCCCGCCGGGGTGTTCGTCGAGCAGTGGATCGGTATCTCGGTGGACGAGTTCACCCGGGCGAAGGACGCGGACGTCGCCTACATGAAGAACCGGTTCCCGCTGATCGAGACCGGGTTCTCCCGCTCGGACTGCCTGCGGCTGCTGCGCTCGCGTGGGTTCGGCCAGACCCCGAAGAGTGCGTGCCTGGGGTGCCCGTACCACGGCAACGCCCAGTGGCGATCACTGCGCGACAGCTCGCCCCAAGAGTGGCGCGACGTCGTGGAGTTCGATGCCGCGATCCGTTCGGGCAATGCCCGGGCGACCGCGGAGGGCACGCCGCTGCTCGGCCAGGCGTATCTGCACCGCAGTCGCCGGCCTCTGGACCAGGCACCGATCGACCGGGTCACCGCCCACGAGTGGTCCGGACGTCAGGGCGACATCTTCGACGCGCTCGCGGACGCCGAACTGGAGAACGGTGATCCGGACGGCTGCTCGCCCTGGTCCTGCCGCTCCGGCGCCCCCGTCCAGGCCGACGTCGACCTCACGGCCTGACTCTCCCCCCTCTACCTGTTCAGGAGTCCCTCGTGTCCTCGCGCACTCCATCCTCCCCTCTGGCGCGTTCCGAACGCCTCGCCCGGTCACCGGTCGTCCGGCGCGGCGGCCAGTGGTGGCTGGTCACCGGTTCCGGCTCGGTCCTCGCCACCGATCCGACGTTCACCGGCGAGCTGGACCGCTTCACCGCCGCAATGGCCGCCGCGGACCAGGCCATCGCCGATCTCCGCTCCCAGCAGGACGATCCACCGACTCCCCACCCCGGGCGGCAGCGATGAACCCCCTGCTGAGTGCCGAGCAGGCGGTGCTCGGCTCGGTGCTGCTCGACCCCGGCCAGCTCGCGCACCTCGACTGGCTCGCGCCGGATCACTTCTACCGGCCTGTCCACCAGGCGCTGTTCGCCGCCCTGCGCAAGCTCCGGACCGACGGCCACCCCGCCCTGGCGACCAAGGAACCGGTGCCGCTGTCCTGGGTGACCGATGCGGTCGACGAGGCCGGCCACCACGTCCGGGGGCTGACCGCGGTATACGCCCACATCCTCATCTCGGCCTGCCCGCGCCCCGAGCACGCCCCGGTGTACGGCCGGATGGTGCTGGAGGGAGCGATCCATCGAAGCGTGACCGAGCACGCGATCCGCCTCCACCAGGCGGCCCGTGCCGACGCCCTCCAGGGTCAGGTGGAGGGAGCGCTGCACCATGCGGACGTCCTGGCCGGGGTACTCGGGGACCTCGCGCGCCGCTGGGGGTCCGAACCGAGCCCGGTCGCCCCGGCCACGCCGCCCTCCACAGCACCCGTCGCGCCACCGCCGGTACGGGCGGACCGGGTCGCCGAGGACGAGCAGTTCCTGCTGGCGGTCCTGGTCGAGCGGCCGAAGGTGATGGACGAGGTCGTCGGCTGGCTGCGACCGGGCGACTTCGCCGACCCCGCCCACGGCCAGCTCTACCGCTGCCTGGGCGCACTGCACCATCGCGGCGAGCCCATCGACCGGATCACCTTGCTGTGGGAAGCCCAGCGGCGCGGTCTGCTGGCCGACGGCACGCTGACCGCCGAGCAACTCACCGCCATCTGCGACGGCGTCGGCCCCGGCAGCGCCGAGTGGCTCGGCGAGCAGATCATGCGCTCCTCCGTCACCCGCACGGCTGCCGCCTCCGCCCGCGCCATCCGTGCCCTGGCCGAGAACGAGACTCTGGCCCCCGGGAGGCTCATCAGCCACGCCCTGCACGCGCTCGGGCCGCTCGACGAAGTGCGCGCCCGCTGGCAGACCGCGAACGGCCACCCCGCTCCGGCGCCGCCCCCCGCACCGCCGACCGAGGGACCCCCGACGGCGCAGGTCCACGCCGCCCTCGCCCGAAGCACACCACGACCGGCCGCACGGCCCTCGGAACGCCCAGGCCCTGCCTCCACGCCATCAGCCGCGCGACCGCCCTCGCGCACCCACGGCTGAACCGTCCTCACCCACCAACCCAGCCCATCCGGCTGTCCTCACCTCTGGAACGCACCGTGGACAACACCCCCATCTCCGACGCCCTGGCCCTGCGCGCCACGGCCTCCGCCTTCGACGCCCAGCGCGGCAAACTGCCGGTGCCCGCAGACCCCCACCGCTCACCCGATGCCGTCGCCGTCGCACGCCAGATCTCCGAACTCGGAAAGCTGATCGCCGACTTGGGCGACGAGGTCCTCTTCCGTGCCGCTGGCCAGGACCAGGCGCCCCACACCGCTCGGGTGATCACCAGCTTCGCCGCCGCCGTCGAGCCCGCAGGCGAAGCGGCTTCCGCCTTGGGAGCGGTGGCCCACCAGCTCGCTTTCCTGAACCAGACCGAGAGTCTGCGCGACCAGCCCGACGCCAGGGATGCCCGGGAGGCAGCCGTACGGGTGATGGAGGACGCACTCGCCACCGCCGACGCGGCCCTCCGCGACGGGGCCAACTCCCTGCACGCCGCATCGGCAACGGTCTCTCCCCCGTCCGTTCGGCTCCAGGCTGCCCGCAGCCGGTCCACGACCGCCGTGCCCGCTATGGGGCAGCTGCCATCCGGCGTCACCACGGTGGTGGCGTCCTCCTCGGACCGACTCGCACGGGGCCGGTGACATGGAGACCACCACCGCGCGAGGGCCGTTGATCGGCTCGCTCTGCTCGGGGTACGGCGGTCTGGACCTCGGGGTCCAGGCCGCCCTCGGCGGCACCCTGGCCTGGCATGCCGAGATCAACCCCGACGCCGCGCGCATCCTGGCCCGGCACTGGCCCGGCGTGCCCAATCTGCAGGACATCAGCGCCGTCAACTGGGCCGATGTGCCTCGGGTGTGTGTCCTGACGGCCGGTTTCCCTTGTCAAAGACGTCTCCGTCGCCGGTCGCCGGGCCGGACTCAACCCCCACACCCGCTCGGGGCTGTGGCTGCACGTCGCCCGTGCGGTCGAAGCCCTCCGCCCCTGCTTGGTTGTGATCGAGAATGTACGCGGACTCCTCACCTCGCCCGCCGGTTCCCCTGGCGACGTGGAATTCTGCCCGTGGTGTCTGGGAGACGACCCAACCCAGCCTCCTGTGCGGGCACTTGGTGCCGTACTCGGCTCCCTGGCCGATCTCCGGTACGACGCGCGGTGGCTCGTGCTTCGTGCCTCCGACGTCGGAGCCCCCCATCGTCGCGAGCGGACCTTCCTCACCGCCTGGCCCGCCGAGCACCCTGCTCAAGACCCCGACGAGCAACATCGGCAAGAACGGCGGCTCCCAGCACCCGTCGAAGAGGAAGAGCGGCGGCCACGGCCCGAACCTGGCCGACGAGGTGGAGTGGCTACTGCCCACGCCGAAGGCGTCCGACGGGGTCAAGGGCTCGCCGAACCAGCGGCACGGCAACGGGGACATGACGCTGCCGAGCGCGGCAGCATCTTTGCTGCCCACCCCGAGGACGAGCGACACCGGCACTCCTGGCCGCCGTCCGGGCAAGGGCCAGCGCCCGCCCCTGTCGGCGGTGGTCCTGCCGCTGTGGGCGGAAGCGGACCCGGGAGCCGAGGAACCGACGGGCGATGGGGAGCGTACGCCTCCGCCATCGCCCGATGGGAGAACCTCACCCGCCCCGCCCCGGCGCCCACCGACGCTGCCGGACGCCTGCGCGCCGACTTCGTGGAGTGGATGCAGGGCCTGGCCCCTGGCTGGGTGACCGCCACTGCGGGACTCGGCCGACCGGCTCAGCTCACCGCGCTCGGCAACGGCGTGGTCCCCCAACAGGCCGCCCGCGCCCTGCAGTTGCTGGCACCGCCCTTCCCCCGCTGCCCCCGCTGCACCGCGCCGTAGCGCTGCATTACCGCCTTTCCCCGGCCGGACCAAATCGCGGAATCTCCGCATCCTCTTGCTCATGCCGACCTGCGAACGGAGCACCGCCGTGACCTCCAGAAGAGCGCGCCGCACTTCGCCCCCGCCCTGCTCGCTCACTCCCTTGGATCCGCCATGTCCGACCCCAGCAAGGCCGCCCCCGAGCCGTTCCGCGTTCCCGACGGCGATCTCGACGATCTCGCGAGCACCCTCGCCAAGACCATGTCGGAGGTACGCCAGCACGGTGTCATCCTCGACCGCCTCGGCTCCGAGCCCGTCTCCACCCCTCAGCCCACCGACGACACCCCCACCGCGGACACTGCCGACGCCGACAAGGCCGACGTCCCGGCCTCGGTGTTCATCCTCGCCTTGGGCGGCGAGGCGTACGCCGTCGAACTGGCCGCACTCAGCGACTGGGTGAACTACCTGTTCCTGCCGGTCTACGGACGGGAGATCAGCACCACCCGTCCGTGGTGCGACCAGTGGCACGAGCATCCCGAGGCTGTGGCCCGGCTGCACGCGCTCTGGCTCGCGTGGCAGCAGCTCACTGACGCCGAGGCCGGCCTGTCCGGTCCCTCGATGTGGCACCGCGACCACCTTGACCAGGCCCTGGTTCATCTCCGTGCCCCCGACGGCCCCTTCGCCGCATGCACGACGAGCCCGACCCGGCCCAACCACCGTGTGCTGGCCACCCCGGCGCCCGAGTTGGCGGGAGCCACCCGGTGACCACCGAACTCGACTTCCGCCTCGACGAGTTCGAGCCCGCCGACGCCGTCTCCGAACTCGCCGAGAGCAGTCTCTGGGCCGGAGACCTGACCGTGCTGGCCGAGCACCACACCACCCCGGAGGGGTCGCACAGCTACCTCGTCGCCCACGACGGTTCGGTGACCTGGGGTGTGCCCGGCGAGCCACAGCTCGTTGCCGTCGAGATCACGCGGGATCTGCACGAGCGCACGTTCACCTTCGAGACCGCGAACCACTCCAGTCTGGCCTTCGCCCAGAACTGGCTGATCGAGCGTGGCTGCCCGCCCGAGCGGATCGCACAGGCCGGCGGGGACTTCATGAAGCCCGCCGACGATCTCACGCTCTGGATCGAGCAGCAGATCCGGGAGTCAGGCTCTCGATACAAGGTCCTCGACAGCTGGACCTCGGACTTCGCCCCGTGCGAGACGTGGACGTTGACCCGTGACTCCAGCGCCGCTCAGGCACCGATTCGTGTCTTCCTCGAAGAGGGGAACCACGACGCCCACACGTACACGATGCGCGAGGGCGCCTTCGCCGATGAGGCCGCCGCCCGGCACTGGCTGGAAGACCGCAGCAGTCCGCTGCCGCAGCCGCCGGATTACCGCGGTGAGGCCGCCGCCCGGCTGACCCGCGCCGCGCTCACCCGGTCAGCGGGTGCCTCCGCGATCCCGAAAGCCGGCCTCGACACGGGCAACGTGCCGTCGGCAGGAACGGCCCAGCGCCCGAGCCCTGGGAGGCCGATGTGAGCCGCGCCCGCTTCGCCTTCGCCGCGCACCCGGATGCCATCGCGGACCTGCGCGAACTCCCCGACGACATCCGCGACCTGGCGCTGCTGGAACTGCAGAACCTCGTTCACGGCAGCGACGACTGCCTGCCGCTGACCGGCCGCCTCGCAGGCTTCCACAAGGTGTACGTCGATCCGGCCGTCTCCTACCGGATGGTCATCCAGTTCCGCCCGGCCCCGCACACCTCGACCCACAAGCGCGAGATCTACCTCGTCGCGGCCGGTGCCCGGGAGGACTACGCGGTCTACCGCACGGCCCAACACCGCACCAACCGCACCGACCTCAACCAACCCGCCGACACCGACCCGGCGGCCGAGGCCCGAGTCCAGGCAGCCCGATCCCGATCCCCCCACACGGTCGACCAGACCGCGTCCCTCGCGGCCACCGCACCGGCGGCAGCCAGCCTCTCCGCTCCCGCCGCCTCCCGAAAGGCCCCCCAGCGATGACCGCCGACCGCACTCCCCTGGCCCGCACCGAACTGGCCGGGCTGCTCACCGACGCCGCGCAGAGCGTCTCCGGGGTCCTGACCACCGAGTACCCCACCTCCGCCAGCCGCTCCTACCTGCATCCCGTCCTCGGCGCGCTGTCCGCCGGCCCCCGGGTGGTCTGCGAGTTGAACGACCGTCTCGAAGGGTTCGTCATCGAGGAGCCGCTTCCCTCCACCCCCGCCGGTCTGTTCACCCTGGCGTCCTACGCTTCCGCGCTCGGCTGGCTCACCGAGTCCCTCGCCGAGCTGACCGCCTCCGTGGACCAGATCTGCACGCGCGTCGGCATCCCCGCCGAGCCGCCGGACCCGGCCTTCACCGCGCGCTCACCGGCGGAGCAGGACGACGAGTTCGACTTCGCGTTCAGCGCGCTGGAACTGGCCGCCATCCGCACAGCCGCTGAGGCTGCCGGCCTCAGCCCCGGCGACTACGTCGAGGTGCTCTCGCAGGCCCTCCTCGCCGCCTCCCGGATCACCGACGCCTGTATGGAGATCTCCAGCGGCCTGCTCGAAGACGCCGCGTTCGTCCTCGGGGAGGCGACCGATCATGTCTGGATCGGTGAGGGCCCCGACAGCCTGCCCACCCTGGTGCGCTCCCTGCTCGCCCGGATGGAGGCGGCCGAATGAACTCCCATGACATGGCGAAGCGGCCCGGCGCGCACTTGGTGGCCGAGGAGTTCGGTGTCGAGGACCCCTGGGCGCTGAGCGTCGGCCATCCGCCCCGTGACCCGCTTCACCTCGTCGGCAGGATGGTCGCCGAGGCCGCCCGCGATGTCGACGAGTTGCACGGCCAGTTGGCCCGCGCCGCCCAGTCCGCGATCGAGCTTCTTGAGCCCGTCGGGCGGGGCGATCACGCCGGCATGCGCGGCTGGTACGGCATCCTCGGCACCACGGGTCCGCAGATCGAGCTGCTCGTCGCCCGCCGGGGTGCGGCTTACGAGCAACTGACCCGGGCCGTGTCCAGGTACCACCGCCTTCTGCCCGAGTCCGACGCCGAGCCGGCCTCGAAGGCACCGCGCCAGGGCCTGGGCCTGGCTCCGGAGCAGGCGCCGGGGCGGGACGACGACTGGGCCATCGCGGGTGGTCGCCAGCGCGGAGCCCTTGAAGCCGTGGAGGCGGGCGGGCTTCGATTCCACCAGAGCGCGGCCTACGGCTACATCTATCTCACCGACGGGCGGGGCCAACGCCCCAACCCGGAGGTCTGGCCCGAAACCGTCCGGCGGCTGGTCGCCGACGGGCTACTGGACCAGGACACCAGCGAGGGACTGTACCGGCCTGGACAGTTCCTCTCGCTCACACCGCAGGGCGAGGCGGCCCTTCGGGATGCACGTACGGCCACGCCGCGCGTATCCGCCGCCCTCAGCCGCAGCAACACCGCAGCGATCTCCGACGTCGTCGCCGATTCCGCTGTCACACCCGCAACAAGCCCGGCCACCAAGCCTCCCCGTTCCCGCTGATTCCCCCCGGAAAGGACGTCCCCCATGTCCACCGTGATCCACACCCGCCACCTGGTCGAGCACCGATACGGCCGCCCGCTGGAGGACCTCCGGCGCGACGCCGCGCACGGCGGTTCGGGCGATCCCGTTCTGCCGATCGTGCTGCGGCGGCTCGGCGGTCTGGCCGAGACGAACGCTCATGCCCGTGCCGCCCGCCGCAACCTCGACGCGGCCTGGCAGCGCTGCCGCTCCGGCGAACACGCCCTCGACGACCTCGTGCTGCGGTACGCGGCGGAAGTCGTGGACCTCGAACGCCAGGAACAGTCGGAAGCCGAGGCGGTGTGGGACCTGCTGGACGTCCGCCTCCTGCTGGACCAGCCTGCCGCCCGCCGGCCTTCGGCTCGGCGAACCGGACCCGCGCCGGGCGATGAGGACCTCATGGCCATCGCCCGCCAGGTCGCCGCCCGTCTGCCCCGGCTCAACCGCGAAGCCCTGCGCCAGGGCCTGCGCGACCGAGGCATCCACGTCAGCAACCGCCGCCTCGGCACGGTGCTCCAGCGTCTTCGCGCCGAGGGCGACCCTCACTGACCCGCGCCCCGCCGCCCGACTCACCCTTCGCCATAACGGAGTTACCGCCATGTCCACCCCTGTACAGCCCGCGACCTCCCAGATCGGCTCCGTCGACGCGCAGCGCGTCGAGGACGCGCTGTCTCTGATAGCGCCGAAGTGGACCACCTGGTCGGCGCAGACCCTGGCCCAGCAGGGCGGCCCCATGCGTGTGCGTGATGTCGCCGCCCGCCTCCCGTTCGTCAGCGAGCAGTTCGTCGGCAAGCGGCTGGCCCAGATGCACGCCGATGGGCTGGTGACCCGAGCCGGTGATCGCTACGGTGCCCCGTACCAGCTCAGCGGGTTCGGCAACTCACTGTCCTCGGTGCACCGGGCGCTGTCCGACTGGTCCCAGGCGCACCTGTCGCTCGGCAAGGTGGCCGGTGCCGAGCGCGTCGAGGACGCCGAGGACGCCGTGCGCCGGCTGCACCTTCGCAACTCGACCACCGTGATCCAGGTCCTCGACGCTGGCGGGCCCATGCGGTTCGTCCGCATCGCCGAGGAGGCCGGGCTGGACAACGGCTTCACCCGGCAGCGGCTGAACCGACTTCAGCTCGACGGCCTGGTCACCCGCACCGGACCGCGCCACGGCGATCCGTACGTCCTGACCGATGCCGGGCGCGCGCTGGGCCCGGTCTACGCAGCCGTCGAGCACTGGAGCAATCCCGTCGCCACACCGCGTCCCGCCACTGCCCCGGTCGCGGCGGCCACCCGCACCCACACCGGCATCCCGCTGGGGTCGGACGGCATCCGTACCGCAGCGGCCCTGCGTCGGAGCACCGCCGCGCCGAGCTCCCTGTTCAGCCACGCTCCGCAGCCACAACCGCGGGTGCCGACGGCCGTCACTACCCGGTCCGCCCCCTCTCGGGGCCGGTGATCCGCATGGCATCCAGCACCAGATCCGCGTCACCGCCGCCCCCGTGCCCGCGTGCAGCCAAGAAGTCGGCTCCCGGTTGCACGCGGGCCCGTTCCCCACCTCCAGGAGCCGTTCTCGTGATTGCGACTTCTCCCTCGGGCGACCGAGCACCCGACACCGATCTGCTGGTCCGCCCCGTCTACCTCGCCGGACGAGGCGACACCGCCACCGTCTACGACGCCCTGCGCGACGCCCGGGGCTGGGGCAAGGCGATCACCGCCACCGGCCTGATGTTCACCAGCCCGCGCCAGGACACGCAGGTGGCCTACCTGCCCGAGAGCCGGTACGGCGGATGGAAGGCCATCCAGTGCCGCGAGCCGCTCGGCACACCTCTCTGGTGGGCCAGCTTCAGCAGGAACACCCCGGCCGAGATCACCTCCGCTTTCACCACCGCGCTCTCCGAGGGCCTGCCCAGCAACCATCGCGACTTCCTGCACGGCGGCCCCCACCACCAACCCAGGAGCCCCGCCAGGGCGTTGGCCGACCGCGGGTGGCAGACCGACGACACCGCCATGTACCTCTACCAGCGTTCCCCGGACGGGCACGCCTATCTCGGTCTGCGCAAAGGCCACCTCGACAACTACATGGAGTTGGAGGGCGAAGGGCCGGCGCAGTGGACGATGTACGGCTGCGTGGACCACGTCAACGGCGAACGCTGGCACGCCGACTTCACCAGCGCCACCCCTCTCTACCTGGTGCGGGAGACGGCGCTCGCGCTCAGCAGCACCGAGCCCGTCGAGCGTCCACTGTCCGGCATCCCCGAGCGGAATCTTCCGTACGTCACCGTCACGCCCGTCGGCACGGGCGCCGACCCACGCCGGCCGGCCGCGCTCGCCCGCACGCCCAACACATCGCAGGCCGGAGCGACTCCGCCCATTGCCTCGGCCGCCACCTACCTACCCGCGCCTGGCCCCTCGCGCCGCCGCTGACTACGACCTTGGAGGAGCTGTGCCGTACGACCTGACCGACGAGCGGTGGCGCGAGTACCACATCACCCCGCGGTACCTGGCCGGATCGACCTTCACCGGCGATCCCGCCCTCCAGCCCCTCCTCGACTTGGGCTGGAAACCTAATCACGACGAGATGGGCAACGTGTATGTCAACGCGCCCGACCAGACGGTCCGCCTGGGCTACCTGCCCGAAGGCGAGGACGACGCACTGTGGAAGATCACGGCATACTCCGATCCTTTCGCGATGCCCCGCTGGCTGGTCACATTCCAGAACAGCACGCCGACCGAGATAGTCCAGGGCTTCACCACCGCGCTCGCCGCCGCCTACACCGAAGGCCCCGACTCCTTCCTCTACTACGGCAACAGCAACTTGGCGGCACTCGACGTCGGCACACCGCTGGCGGCAGCAGGCTGGAGCCACCGCTACGGCGCGGCCGACGTCTCCTTCGAGTCCCCGGACGGCCTGGCCGAGGTCCACCTGCGCCGGACACGCCTCGACCACGCCGCCGAAATGCAGGGCCATCAAGAGCGTTGGCTCACGCTCGCCGGACCGCCCGGGGACCAGTGGTACGCCACCGCGTCCTCCTTCACTCCGGAGGGCCTGGTGGCCGCGATGAACAACGCGCTCACCGACCCGGCGCCGGTCATCCGTTACGGCGACGACCTGCGCCGCCTTCCCCCGCAGGCCACCGCCACTCCGGTCAAACCCCCGGTGCCGACGCCGCTGGACGTGCGCCGCGCCCAAGCCGCCAACGCCCGCTCCACCGTGGCGTCCTCGCCTGCCGGCGCTCGGCCGTTCATCCCGGCACCGCGCCCGCCGTCGGCTCCGCAGGTCCCGCGCCCGGGGCACAGCCGCTGACCGCCACCCCTTTCTCACCCTCCGGAGCCACCATGTCCGACGCCACTGCCCTCCACCAGGCCGACGCGATGATCGAGAAAGCCTGGGGCCGCCCCATCGACGCGCTGGAAACCCTCGCGGTCCGCCGACCCGTCGAGGACCCCCTCCTACGCTCGGCGATGCATATCCGTTCGGCCCTCGTCGTCTCGAACAACGCGGTCGCCGTCCACCAGGACCGCCTGCACGCCCTCACCCGGTCGGGCCATGTGCCGGCCTTCTACGACGTGGAACGGATCACCAACTCGGCGACGAACCTGCGGGTCGCACTGGCCGAGAGCCGGATCGCCCTGCAGGCGATCAGCCACGTGATCGAGGCCCGGGAAGTCGCCGCAACAGCGGACCGCGCACCGGCGGTCCGCCTGGCCCAGGCCGCTGTCGCCCGCTCGGCGCACGCACCCCGCGCTCTGGGCCAACCACCCGACCAGCCCGCTCCGTCGGCCGCTGCCGGCCCGACGGTGGCCGCGACCGGGCCACGCCGCTGACCAGTTACTCCGCGTCTTCGTCGCGGTGGGCGTCCCCGAACCGGGAGCCCACCGCGCGGGCCAGCTCCTCCACCGTCAGCTCGACGCACCGCCCATCCGCGATCCGGCGCTCCACCACGGCTTCACCGTCGCGCTTCTCCTCGGTGTCGGTCTTCGTACGCACGGCCCACTGGCCGTCGGCAACCATCGCGATGTCGCCCACCGTCCACGGCCGCCCGGCCGCCCGGATCTTGCGCTCCAGCCCGGCTCCGTCCCAGTGTCTGCTCGACTCCGCCATGTCTTCTCCCCCTTCGGCTTCGTACGGCCTTGCACCGCAACCCAGTTACGACAACGGGCCGCGCCAGTCCATTCCCCGGCCCGTCGGTTCATCGCTCCCGACGGCCAGTTCGCCCACGGCAGACGCCACCTTCCGGGAAACGACTACGCACTTCGGCACACCGCATGTCAACGTACGGGTGTTGGGAAAAATCGCAGGTCAACGAAGGGATCGTCTAGTCGTGAGTGCCTCCAGCATCCTTCTGCCCGCTGTCGTCCGCCCCGCCGTGGAGGAGCGCGCCTGGCTCTCCAGCGACCACTGCGCGGGCCCGGTGCTCGAACTTCTCGGGGCGCTCGGCTGGGCGATGGTCGACACCCCGGACGCGAACGTGCACTGCACCAGCCCGGACGACCGCGTCTACGTCGGTTGGCTCCCCGAGGACACCGCCGCCTGGAAGCGGGGCATCGTCTGGCAGGTCCGGGTGGTCCCTGCCGACGCCGAGCCCTGGGTCCAGGAGTTCGGCCTCTACACCCCCGCCGAGGCCGTCGCCGGATTCATCGCCGCCCTCATCGCCAACCCCTCCCGCTAACCGTGTGGCGGCCGGGACGCCCTCCCGGCCGCCACACACACCGCACCCCCGCTGGTCGGCTCATACATCGAGCCGACCGGCCCCTAACCACCGAGAGGAACGCGTCTTGACCCACCGCGCCCCGCTGACCAATCACCACGCCGACAACACCGACTGCCCGGCGGACCACAAGCACACCAGCTCCGGCAAGCCGCTCCACCCCGACTGCCCGGGCCGCACCTACTCCCAGGCCGTCTGCTCCTGCGGTGACTGGCAGATGACGAACCCCGGCAAGGGCTACGTCAACGAGTGTCGCAAGCGGCACCTCGCCAGCCATCCCAAGCCCGAGGCGACCGGCCCGAAGGTCCTGCGCGACCTGCTCCGCCTCGACGCGCACTGACGCTCCAACAACAACCCTGCTGCGCCCAACCGGTCCCGCTCCCGGAGGTTCCCGTGCCCCACTACCTGACCGTCGGCCACCTGATCCGCCAGCTCCAGAACCTCGACCCCGACCTGCCGATCCGCCTCGCCGTCAACCCCGACTGGCCCTTCACGCATTACCTCGGCACCGACGTCGTCGTGCGCGACGGCGTCGCGTTCATCGCCGACGACGGCCAGGAGGACTACCTCCCGCCAGCAGTCCGCGGCGCCCTCGCCTGGGCCTGACCCCGGCGCACCGACCCCGACAGGAGGCCCCATCTCACCGCGACACCGCCCTTTCAGCGTCCGGCCGCTGCATGGCCTCGCCCTGCGGCCCATGCCGTCCGGAGTGCGCGGCGCACTCGTCCACCGCGTCTCCGCCCTTCCCAACGGCCCGCTCGACGTCTCCTGGCTCCCGGCCGACGCCCTGAGACTCCCCCTCGGCCGTATCCGCCTCTACTGGGAGCCCGCCTCCTTGTCGGGCTGGGACGTCACCGCCCACCTCGGGTTGGCCAACGCCGAGGTCCATCTCGCCTCCTGGCCCGCCGCACCCGACGACTGGCCGCACCTGGTCCGCCCGACCATCCACGAGGTACGCGGCCTGTGCGCCGCCCTCGCAGTGGCCACCGCCGCCCTCGACCTCTCCAATCGTCTCGCCGAGTTCTGACCGCAACCGCAGAAGGCCGCCCCGCGCCGATCAGGCAGGGGCGGCCTTGCCGTACGCCCAGCTGCGCGTTGCGTACGCTCGTTACGGAACGAACGAGGAGGACACAATGGCCGACGACCAGCAGCTCTGGGGGTATCCGGAGGTCGCCGCCCACCTGGGCATCAGCGTCCGAGCAGCCCGCAGCCGCAAGAGCCGGGGCAGCCTGCCCGAGCCCGACGACACCAGCGTGCCGGACCGGCCGCGATGGAGGCCGGCCACCTTCCAGGGCTGGAACCCCGTCGGCCGGGGGTTCCGTAGCGACCTGCACGGCATCGCTCAGCACGACAGCGCTGCATCCGGCTGACCGGCGGTCGGGTCCGCCCGTAGGCTGCGGCCATGACGACCGACTCGCCGATGCCGTCCCCGCCGTTCCCTTCCCCCGACAACGCCGTGCTCCGGGTGGTCGTCGGCAACGCCATCGCATCGGTCCGCAGCGGCGAAGCCTCGGTGGAGGAGGCGATCCTCCACGCAGCCGTTCACGGCTGGTACGAGGGCCACATCCAGGGCGAAGACGAGTGCCCCGGGTGCGACTTCCGGGGCGGGCTGCCGAAGAACAGCAAGCGCGGCTGATCACTTCAGAACACTTCGAGGAGCGCCACCGATTCGTCGGTGGCGCTCCTCAGCGTTTAATCCCTCGCCTATTTCATACCGACGGATATGGGAGTTCCGACGTCTCAGTGTAGATATTCGATATCAAGTTCGCATTCTGCGCCAGCTAGTTACCCCAGGTGGGGGGAGCCACAACACCACGTCGCCGATTGTGGCTACGGTGGGCGCGTTGTTTCGTAAGGAGGGGGAAGTGCCAGAGCTCAGGTGGCAGGTCGTGGCCGAGAGCCTCGAACGCAAGTGCGCGGCGCCGACGGACGAGCAGATCACCGTAGCTCGGGCGCTGGGCATCTCCCTGGAGCAGTCCACACCCGCGCTGGTCGTCGCCGCCGAGCTACGCGTCCTGTTGCGAACGCCTCTACAGCTCGCGCTCGCCGGGAACTTCGGCGACGACGAGTACGAGGTCCTCCTCGATCTGGCGGACCGCACCGACCTCACGGTTCCCGACATGGACAAGCTCGGGTGCCGGGAGGTGCTCAACGCCTGGCTGCGCGTCGCCCGTGACCGCGAGTCCGCCGCCGCCCTGCGTCGGCTGGAGCCCGCGGTCGATGACGTTGTTACCGCCCACGATCGGCGCAGGGGCCCGGATCTGTACGGCGAGATTTCATCAGTCGGCGCTAACGGCCGGCTGCACTTCCGGGGCGGCCACGGACTCGGCACTGCCCCGCACCGGGCCACCCGCATCACCCGCCCCGGCGAGGACGGATATCTCGATCAGCTCCGCCTGGCCCGCGAATACGCCGCTGCGATCCAGAGCAACCCAACCCGGATCACTCGAGCCCAAGAGGCGCAGCTGGACCGCTGGCGGATCAACTTTCCAGCGACCCCGGCGGCGGTCGAGGCGCTGCGCAACGCACTGGAGACAGCCGACGACGAGTCCGCGATGCAGCGGCTCCTGGAGAAGCATCCGGCGCTGCTGGCCGGTACCGTGGTGGGCACCCACGACACCTGGATCCGGCCCCAGGTCCAGCTCGGGAACCACTACATGGCCGACTTCATGATCGCCGGTCAGACCTCGCTCGGAGTTCGTTGGACGCTGGTCGAACTGGAGAGCCCCGTCAGCCGCATGACCAACCCGGGCAACAAGCGGGCGACAACCACCCTGCGACACGCGGTCGACCAGATCGAGGACTGGCGCAGGTGGCTGTCCACCAACCTGCACTACGCCCGCTCCGCGCGTGACGCCGACGGACTGGGCCTGCCGGGTATCACAGCCGAGGTCCCCGGCTTGATCATCATGGCCCGCGAGACCTACGACGACGCAGCCACCGAAATCCGGGATCTGCATGCCCGGCGCTCACACATCCAGGTACGCACCTACGACTGGCTGATGCGCATCAACGAGTCCCCCGACCCTCTGCGCCGAGACGCCCCCGACCAGCGACTTCGGCTCGCCTGAAACCGGCCGTCACATCCGCCCCTCCGGCCTCACGAACACGAAGGGCGGCCCAGGCGAAATGGAGCCTCCCTTCGGGTGAACAGGGCTGGCGGCAGCGGTGTTGCTGTGTCATCCGCCTGCATTACCCCTCGCTACTCCAAGTAGATGCCGGCGAAGGCGCCGTCGAAGCCGAGTGCGGCCAGGCCCTGCTCGACGCTGGGGTAGGTCGTCCCGTCCGGGATGGCGATCATGGCGTCGAAGTCGGCGCGGCTGATCTCGGGCTCAGGCCACTGGTTGCTGCAGCGGCAGCGGACCCAGACATTGCGGCCGTGGTTGATGAGCAGCCAGTCGCGCCGGGCCCGGCAGGTCGAGCACATCACGGGGATCCCGCGCAGGGACAACTCCGGCGGGTGGCTGAGGCAGCGCGTCGCTCCGGGTCCGCTGGGCGGCTGCGTCTCGTACTGGAGTTGCAGCAGCGGATCGCTTCCGGCGGGGGCGGCGGGTAGGACGGGGGCCGGCTCTACGTGGTGGTCGGTCGTTCTGGGCACGAGCGTCATCTCCCGGTCGATGGCCTTCTCTGTTCATCCGCAACAGTCGGTGGAGCCGGTTGTCCAGGGGTTTCGAGCAGTCCGGCAGTTCGGTGGCGGGCCTGCCGGACTGCTGGTCAGCGGCGTGGCGGGCGGTTGTACGGGTCCGGGGCGGCGGGCCGAGTCATTGCCGGAGGTCCGGTCCGAACGCCGGTCCGGTTGGCCGCGGACTCGGCGCGGCCGGTTTCGGCCTGCGGGCGTCGAGCGGCTTCGCCCGGGTGGGCGGGGAGCTGGGCGAGGCGGCGCAGTCGCCAGACCAGGACGTCGTTCACGTCCTCGGCCGTGTCGAGTTCGCGCATGGCGATGGCCTCCTGCAGGAGGGCCTTCGGGTCGTGGCCTACCTGCTCGGCCTGAGCCAGGGTGGCGGCTAGGGCGTCGTTCTTCGTGTTCGTGTCGGCTCGGGTGCTGTTCTCGGGCAGGGCTGCGCGGATGGTGGTCTCGTAGGTGCGGCGCTGGGCTTCGGGCAGGGCTCGGCCTTGATCGCGCAGGGCCTGCATGGGTGCGGCGGCGGCCTGGCGGTAGGCGGCGCGCAGATGCTCGGCGGTCTGACGGGAGGCTTCGGCCTGCTGGGCGTGACCGCGTGCGGAGTGCCAGCGTGCTGCGGCCAACGCCACCAGGACCAGGGTGGAGACGAGCATGGCGGTAGTGCCGCCGTCCTCTCCTCGGCCGAGCGCGCCGCCGGCCTGGATGATGCCTCGGGCCGCCGAGCGGATCGCGCGGGTATCGGCGCGTTCGGCGCGGACGTGGCTGCGGGTGGCGCGTTCGAAGGAGCGAGCGGCGGCGCCAAGTTCGGCGCAGGTGGCGGCCGGGGAGGTCTGGGCGACCGCGTCCAGGAGTTCGCCGACTCCGACGAGTTGGGCTGCGGCATCGTCGTCGTCGCTGTCCAGGCGGATCGCGGCGCGCTCGGCGATCCCGGTCGCGGTGCGTCGCCCCCGTGCGGGTGGCGACCAGTCCGACCGGCCGGTGTCGGCTTCCGGCATCGTGACCGCGTCGGCGGTTCCGTCGGCGAGGCGGCGCTGGATCTTCGGATAGGAAAGGTCGGGGGCCAGGGTCGAGCCCGCGAACCAGACCGGCTCGCGGTCGCGGTTACGGTCGCCGGGCAGTGCGACCGTGTAGCCGAGGACGTCCCCGGAGGGGGCGTGTCGCAGCTTGACGCGCAGGCCCGCCTCGCGAAGGCGGGTGAAGAACTCGGCTTCGCCGGCGGCTCCGGCGACGGCCTGGCGGACGGCTTCACGCAGCGTCTCGCGCGGTGTCTCGGGGCGGCCGGTGCGCTCGGCTTTGAAACGCTCGGCGCTGGTGGGGGTCTTGGCTCCGGTGCCGTCGCCGGGCATGAGCTGGCGCAGGTCCATCTCCTGTTCGATGCGGCGGCATTCGGCCTGGGCCTTCTTGAAGTCGTAGTTCATCCTCGGGCGGCGCAGGTCGCCTCGGACCATGGTGGCCAGGATGTGGATGTGGTCGTCTGCGTGGCGCACCGCGACCCAGCGGCAGCCGTCCGGGTCGCCGTCGGGGGCGAGGTTGACGGCTTGGACCAGGCGGCGGGCGACGGTGTTCCACTCGGCGTCGGTCAGGGTGCGGTCGCCGGGGTCGGTGCGTACCGAGCAGTGCCAGACGTGCTCGGTTGGCGCCTTGGTACCGGCCTGCTTGACTCGCAGGTCCAGGGCTGCGGCGAGCCGGGAGAGGGTGACCTTGGGGTCGGGGTCGGGGCTGGTGTCGCGGCCGGGGTCGGGGGCGAAGCCGTCCCAACTGCCGACAAGGTGGGGGTCAGTGTGCTCGTCGCGTTTGCCGGGGCCGTACAGGTAGACGAGCAAGCCGTGGGTGCGTGAGCCTCGTCGGATCTTGGGGACCATCAGAGGCGCTTCTTGACCAGCGTGTCGGCCGTGTCGTCTACGCGGGTCAGGACGCAGGTCAAGGTCGTGAGGGCGTGGTCGAGTTCGCCGGGGCGGGGCTGTCCTCCGGTGTTGTAGACGAAGGCGATCTGGTTGATGTTGTTGCCGATGCGGGAGATGGCGGTGCGCAGGGCGACCAGTTCGTCGATGGCGGCGTCGAGCTGTTCGTTGGTATGCACGGTGGTCGAACCGCGGGCGACGGCGAGGCCGGCAGCAGCGAGGAAACGGGCGACGGTGACGGCGCGCTGCTTGGCGGCGGCGGTGATCTCGGTCTTCTCGGTGTCGGACAGGCGGGTGGTCGTCTTGTGCGTGCGCTGGCTTGGATTGCGGGTGCGTCGGCGCGGCTTGCGGTCGGGGAACGCGGGTTCGCTCGTGCTCTGTTGCTCGCGCGGGGCGCGGTCGTCTGCTTCTCCTCCCACGACCGGCGCCCCCTGGTGCCGGGAGTCCGGTTGGTCCCCGTGCGCCCTCGCTCGGGGACCAGCCGGATTTCCCCCGCCCCCTTGGGTGGGGGCAAGTGCATACGACGGGCCGTAGGACCGTCGTATGTGACAACTTGCTCCGCCAGGAGCCGTGTTGGGGTGACGCTGCGGTCCGGACGTGGTGGCCGCCGGGTCGTTGGCCGTCACCGGCCCGTCTCCGCGTCCTGCTGGTGAATGTCGCGGACGACTTCCTCGATCCAGTCCATGGCCAGGACCGGGTGGTGCAGGGTCCAGGGGCGGCTGTGTCGGTGTCGTTGCACGGTCCAGGTGCTGTCGGGACCGGATTCGGCGCGGTGGAGGTGGCCACGCTGGTGCAGGACGGTCAGCCAAGAGTCCACCTCGGCCGGCGTGGCGGGGTTCGTACGCATGGCAGTGCTCTCCGGTTCCTTGGGGAGGTCGTGGGGCGCGTGTCCAGGGGCGGGTGACCGGCCGAGGTGTCCTGCTGGACACCCGCCCCATGTGGCGTGCGGTCAGTTCCGGGAGGTGGTGACCGACTGTCCGTGCTGCTGGCGGAGCTGGACCATCAGGGCGGTCAGCGTGTCGCTGGACAGCGGGATCTGTTGACCGCGGATCGCTTGGGCGACGACCTTGCGGGTCAGTTTGTCCTCGGCCCTGACCGCTGACCGGGCTATCTCCAGGAGCTCCTCGGTGTCCGGGTCAGGTCGCCGGTCACCGGTTGTCCGGGTGACCGAGTCAGTGACCGGTGGCGGAGCGACCGGCCGGTCAGTGACCGGCGGGAGGTTGTCCGGGCGCCCGGTGACCGGCTCGTTGACGGCCTGTTGGTTACTGACCACCGGGGCGGTGTCCGGCTGTCCGCCCAGGTCAGTGGCCTTGGGCTCCCGGTCATGGTGACTGGTGTCCGGGCGGGTGGTGTCCGCCGGGGCGCTGTCCCCGGTCAGTGTCCGGGCGTCCGGGGTCTGCTTGTCCAGGGACAGGCGGGGCCGGTCGGTCAGGGCGGCGACCGGCTGTCCGGCGCTGACCTGACCGGGCTGCGGCTGCTGCTGGCCGGCCCGGTCGGTCCGAGTGACCGCGATGTGCTCGGGCTGACCGGGGTGACCGGCCTGACCGAGGTCATCGCGGTCACTTCGGTCACTGTCCTTGACCGGCCCCCGGGCGATGAGGATGTACAGGTGGACCGCTCCGGCCAGAGCGAGCGGGGCGATGGTGGACAGGACGGCGACCACCGTGTCGCCGAGACGCAGCCCGTTGGCCGAGGCGTTCTCTTCGTTGAGCCTGACCGCGTGCAGCGCGTTGGCCCAGATGCTGGCGGCGGTGGCCGTGCCGAAGAGTGTCCAGACGTAGAGCCGGGCTCGCAGCGGTGCGTCGCGCAGGACCAGCAGAGCGCGGATGCCGTAGGCGATGAACCCGTCGATCACCAAGGGGAAGACGTAGGTCAGCAGGCCCCGGACGTGGATGGCGACGGCCATCTGCTGCAGCGCGTCGTACGACAGGGCGCATCCCGCACCGCCGAGGGCGATGACGACCGCGCGGTCCCATCCGGTGACATGCGCCGTGCTGGGCTCGCTCGTGATGTTCACGCCGCCGTCCCGAAGTCGTCGCGGCCCAGGCGCTCGCCGTCGGTCTCGTGGGGCGGGGTGGTCTTCGTGGTCTGCTCCAGGTCTCGGTTGCGGATGGCTCGGCGGGTTTCGCGGTACAGCTTCTGGGCGTGTTCCTCGGTGATCTTCAGGAGCCAGGCCAGGCGCTGTTCGGTGAGGCCGTGGTGGTAGGCGGCGTGGACGACCGCGCGGCGCTCGTCCTTGGTGAGGTGGACGTCGCGCCCGGCGATGGTGGCGTTGACGCGGCTGTAGTCGAGGCGGTGGGCGAGCTTCGTGTGCAGCGGCCCGCGCTCTTCCTCGGTCAGTCCGCCCCGGATGCCGTCGGTGTCGCCGCTCTCCAGGGCGGCGTCCAGGCAGGTGCGGCGGACCGGGCACTGGCCGCACAGCGACTTCGCGGCGGTGATCCTGTCGGTCTCGTCGGGCTCCGGGAAGAAGATTTCGGGGTCCACCGGGTTGTACTCGGTGCTCTGGCAGACGGCCTGGTCCTGCCAGGTGTGGTCGCCGAGCGACCGGTGGCGGGCAGGGCTGATCGTCGTGGTGGTCATGCGGGTTGCTCCGATCGCTCTCCGCGCGCAGGGCGTCGGCGGAGGGGTGCGCTGGGTCGGGAGGTGCATGGGGCGGCGCGCTGAAGGCGCGGCCCGGCGTGGCGGCCTGCGGTGGATCAGGCGGCGGGGTGGTGGCGTCTGCGGTCGACCGGCTCGAACTCGACCCGGGTGGTCATCTGCGCGAGTCGGGAGGTGACTCGGTCGCCGAGGTAGGCCCGGAGGTCCTTGATCGCCAGGTTGGTGGTGATCAGCGTCGGGAGCATGTGGTTGTACCGGCGGTTGATCAGCCGGTACGTCACTTCCTCGACCCACTCGGACGCCTTGGCCGCGCCGAGGTCGTCGATGATCAGCAGCGGGCACCTGCTGACGGCCGCCAGCTCCCGCTCGCTGTCGGCTCCCGGCCGGGGGCGGAGGTCGGCGTACAGGTCGGCGGCAGTGGTCGCGCGCCAGCGCACGCCCACTCCGGTCTTCACCAGTTGTCGGACCGCGCCGTACGCCTGGTGAGTCTTGCCCGCGCCGACCACCCCGGCCATCAGCAGGCTCGGGCCGGTGGTGACCTGCCGGCGGGCTCCGATGCTCGGGGCAACGGCCTGCTGGGCGACGTCCCGGGCCCAGTCCAGGACCTGCGGGTGGTCGGCGACCGCGCCCTGGTAGCGCGGGGGCATCGCGGCCAACAGGGCGTCCAGCGGGGAGTAGGGCTCGGGCTCGTCGGCCAGGGCGGCGACGGCTACGGGGTCGATGTTGCGGGCGGCCAGGATCCGGGCCATCCGGTCCAGGGTGCCTGCGCCACCGAGGGTCTGCGGGTCGCGGGTGTGGGTGCGCATCACAGCTCCTCGGCGTAGGCGGCGGCAGCGTCGACCGGGTTGGTCCACGCCTGGTGAGCGGGCACGGTAGGCCGGATTCCCGGCCGCGCCAAACCAGCGGACCGTGCGTTCATGGCGTCGTTGACCAGGCTCGGCAGGCGGCTGGGGTGGCCCTGGATCTCCGCGAAGCGCCGCAGTCCGGCGCGGACGTGCTCCGGGGCGATGCCCTCGCCGAGGAGCTTCTTGGCGATGCGGCCGAGGTGTCCGAGCACGTCGCTGGGCGGTCGCTCGTCGCACGCGGCGACGTACTCGCCGATGAGGTCGTTGGCCGAGACGGTGGCGTCGGGCGCTGTGCGCCCCGTAGGGAATGAAGATCCAGGATCCAAGATCCTAGATCCAGGCGCCGAGCCCTCTCCGAGGTTTCGGGGAGGCTTCGGGGAGCCCTCCGGGAATGCCGTCTGACCTGCAGGTTTCGCGTCGGGGCGGTCAGGGGTGCCGGCGAGGCCGACGAGGGCGTCCTGTTGTACGGTCGGGCCCTCGCTTCGGGGGGCGGGAGGCGTCGGAGCGGGCCGCGCGGGCAGATCGAGGGCTCGGGGAGCGTTCGGCGAAGCCTCGGCGAGCCCTCGGGTAGGGGTGGGCGACGCCTCGGTACGCCTCGTGCAGGTCCCCTTGCAGGGGCCGCACCGGTCAGTCGCGTGGTGCTGCGGGCAGGAGGGCAGTCGGGACTGGCTGGGCTTGTCGATCTTCTGGTGCTCGGACCAGGTCACGATGTGGAGGTAGCGGCGGCCGTCGCAGCCGGTGTACCGGCAGATCAGGCCCGCGTTGGCGAGTTGCTGGAGGTCGTCCTCGACGTGGACTGAGGTGTGCTCGGCCCGCAGGGGCCAGAGCAGCCCCGCGATGATCGCGGCGTTGTCGCGGTGGCGGCCGTGGTCGTCGGCCTGGGTGAGGAGGCCGAAGAAGGTCCGCTCGGCCTCGACGTTCACCTCGGCGAGCGACTCGGAGACGAACGCCTCCGGCTTGATGGTTCGGATCCGCGCCATGTCAGCGGCGCCGACTGGCAGCGGCGAGGTCGCTGCGGGTGAGGGTCGCGGCGGCGAGGTCGAAGGTGTGGGGCCGGGTCCAGTCCGCGTCCGGCCAGACCCGCAGGACCCATCGGGCCGTGATCCTTGCGGTCGTCCGGCTCAGCTCGATCGTCTCCCCGTCCGCGTCCTTGGCGATGGCGTGCGGGTGGGGCCACGTCTGCTTCGGGTCGGTGAGGCTGACGCGGATGGTCGCCGCCCCGGGGATCATGTCGGCGAGCTGTGCCGCGAGGCGGTGCTGGCGGGCCTTGTCCGGGCATGCCAGAGTTCCGCTCGGCGTGGCGAGCATGCGATACTCCGTTGTTCGTAGGAGTGCGGTGCGGCGGTTCTCGTGCAAAAGCCCCGCCGCCCGCGAGATGTGAATCGGTGCCCTTGGGGGGGTACCGGCCCGGCGCTTGGGAGTTGGTAGCTCCCGGGCGCCGGTTTTCTTTGGTGCGCTACGTCACGGACCGTGCGCTCGCATTCGCACCACCCCCTTCCTCCCTGCCTTCCATCTGCTCGTTCCGCCCCTCCCCGGGTCGCTGCCCGGCGGGGGACGACGAACATATGTAGACACCCGCGAACAAGTCCATCCCTGGCCCTAACCCGTCGCACAGGGCTGGCGACAGCGGGTATCGGGGAAGGTGCTCCCGCGATCGGTCGACAACGACTGGGTACCGAATGCGACGGCGCGTTGCGCAAGTAGCCACGACAACGCAACATGCATAGAGGTCCTCCAGGGGCTGGCACACTTGATGCTCGGGGCCCGATCAACAGGTGCGATACAGGAACGTACGTTAGTTGCGCGGATGTATCAAGCCTGGATTACAGTTGCCACAAACGCCGCCCCGACCAGCCCGACCGCCACGCTGCAGGAGTTCATGTGACCCCACGTCAGTTCGACGGCAGTCGCGTGCGTGCCGTCCGGCGGGGCAAGGACCTTGGCCAGAAGGAGTTGGCGGCCAAGGTAGGTGTCAGCGGCCCGACTGTCGCGCGGTGGGAGAGCGGCCAGGACTTCCCCAAGGGCGAGAAGCTCCCAGCGATTGCAGCGGCGCTCAGTCAGCCGCTCGATGTTCTCTTCCCCCACGACGGCCCGCCGGACCTCCAGCTCCTAAGGTGCGACGCCGGTCTCAGCGTGGCGCAAGCCGCTGCGATCATCGGTACAAGCCGCGTCCCAGTGAACAATGCCGAATCCGGCCGACGCAGGCTGAGCGATGCTTACGTGCAGCCGCTCGCAGAGGCGTACGGGGTGACCGAAGCGGATTTGCTGGCCGCCCAGGACTGCTCGTTCGACCTTCGCTCCAGGACCTCGCGCGACGACCAGGCACCCGCACCCCTCCGCACGATCGGAGAAAAGATCAACTATCTCCTGCAGTACGGGTACGTGGGCCAGGAAGCGCCCTCTGACGAGGAAATCGCGCGGGTCGTCAATGATCACGCAGGCGTGACAGCTGTCACAACCGACGACATCGTCGCCCTTCGCACGGGTGCCACAACCGAGGCTTCCGACGCAGTGCGTGCCGGCCTAGCCGAGGCGCTCCAGGTCGACGCCGCTCTCTTCCAGGACGACGCCGAGGTCGACCCTGCGGCCCGCGAACTCCTGGAGGCGATCCGCTTCCTTAGCTCGATTCACCGAGGGCAGATCCTCGGCCTGGCTGCCCGCGGCAACAGCGGGGGCCTGTCGGCCGGGATGATGGCCAACATCAACGAACTCGTCGGAGAGCTGAAGCACAAGCTGCCAGAGGTGCAGGACGGGGAGTGACGGCACCCGCGAGCTTGCGCATCCGAGACGTTCCGCTCTGCAGGCTGCGCGTCTGCTGCGGGCCGTCGTCCGAGCGTGGAGCAAGTCGGCACGAGCTACGTCACAGCCGGACTGGTGCCGACACAGCTAAGGGACTACGGCGTCGCCCATCCTGGGGCGACGCCGTAGTCCCTTAGCTGTTGCTATGACCTCTGGGCACAGGACGCCCGTCTAGCTACGACCCGGCGAGGTCCACGCCGAGCAGCTCGGAGAGAGTGGCTACCGTCTGCTTGGGGTCCTGGTTGTGCACCCCTGCGAGGCCGAGCTGCTCTGCTGCCTGAACGTACGCTTCGGTGTCATCGACGAAGATGCACTGCTCGGCCGGCAGATCCATGAGCTTGAGCGTGATCTCGAAGAGGCTCGGGTCAGGCTTGCGCATCAGGTGCTGCTCGGAGATCACCACGACGTCGTACAGCCGCTCAAGCTCGTAGCCGTCGTACAGATCCCACGGGGCCAGCCCCACGCTGTTGGACAGGATGGCCACCTTGATCCCGGCTCGCCTCGCCGCGGCAGCCGCGTTGATCAGCAGCGGCTCAGGGCGAAGGTCACCGAAGATGCGACCCATCAGACCATCGGGGTCCACGCCAAGCATCTTGCCGGCGAACGCGTTCCACTCCGTCTGGGAGACGGCTCCGCGCTCAAGGTCGCTGGTGATCCGGACGCCTTCGTCGTCCTTGTACAGGGCCCTTAGGCAGGCGCCCTGCGGAAGTCCCTCGCGCTGCTCGAAGGCAAGCACTGCAGGCAACAGGGGGGTGGTGAGCACGCCTCCGAAATCGAGGATGAGGCCAGTGCAGCGGTTGGACATGCGGGAACTCCATTGCTGGGATTTCGGACGTCCATCCAGACTGCGGACAGCGTCACAGACTCGGCTGTATATGGCGACGACAGCACTGTGCGTCACGAGGCCAGAGTCCATTCATCACTTACTGGGCGGAACAGGGCCTATCAGTCCGTTCAACCCACGGTACCAGTCCAGTTCGTGCAGTCGAGGGTGCCGAATCTCACTCACAAGCCTGCCACTCAAGATCAATATCCCGATTGACCCCGAGTTCCGGGCAGTTGGTCTATTGCAAGCTATTGATCCACTTCGGATTCCACTCTTTCGGAGCGCAGGAGAAGCCTCTGCGCCTGATCCGTGGTGATGTGCGAGTACGCCGTGCTGACCCGCACGAGCCACGCTGCTTCACTGTCGGTGTCAACGAACGGCTTATCTCTCAGAGGCGCAGCAGCATGCTGACGGATTGGTGTGATGTCAGCGGCCAGGAGTGCCGCCTTAATCCAATACGCTTCTGCGGTCGGCTCAGGGTCAGAGTTTGAGGCGGTAATGTCCTCTGCGGCGAACATCAGGTTTCGTGGAGCATAATGGCGCAGCTTCTCGCAAGCGTCGGCAATATCCTGAGTCCATCGGTCCAGGCGGACGTCGATGGGGACGTGTATATGCACGAGTTCCGCAATGCGCCGCCCAGGTGGATACAGGCTCGTCCCAGGAAAAGCCTGCACCAGGTCAAACCAGAGCGGATAAGTCCTGTAGAGAGTTTTCCATGTCTTCCACCGGGCTACTGCCGCGCGGGTGGTGGGAATGCTCGCCCCTGCGGCAACGATCAGGAAGAGTAGGTCCATCCATATCGATGTGGCATCCACAAGGAACTGAACTGTGGAGAGGCTTAGGGGGAAGGCCACCTCAACCCAAAGGATGGTGATACGGGCCGCTGTATGGACCAGCCCCATCCACATCGAAATTCCCATCAAACCCAGCCCGACGCGCATGCTCGTGCTCTCGGCCTGTCGCGCAGCTCTCGTCCACTGGTAACCGCAAACCGCGGTCGTGATAAGCGGGAAGAAGTAGAAGACGGTCATGTAGACCGCAGCTCCCCATTCTCCCGCATGGTCGATGAGGAAATTTTTGCTTGGCGTGTCGCGATCCACCACGGTGAAGAACAGGACCGTGAGCAGAATGACGCCTATCGCCCCCGCCTTATACGATGCGCGGGCAATCCAGCGGGAGACCGCGACATGCCGAGGCACGACTGCCTCCGTGCTCTTTCCGTAGCTGGTGGCGACGTAAGTCAGGGCTGCCATGATCGCAGCCGTACTGGCAAAGTGCCTGAGGAGGGCGCTCAGGTCCACCACGGGAATGCGGTCCACCGCATTCATTGCTGCTGGCGTGTAGAGGCACAGGGCTATGGCGAATCCCGCATAGCCGCCCCAGAGCGCCCTGCGGTGAGAGTCACCGTACCGAACTGCAGGAAATCGCCAGATGGCGATAACGGTCATGACTGCCGCAGTCAGATATTGAAAGTATTCGTACACGGAACCAGTGGATCTCTACGCGGGCTGCATTTTGTCGACCCGCAAGGTCGGTTGAGTGCAGACGTGATTGCCAGTAAGCGGACTGCGGGGGCGCGGCGGAGGTCGCGAGGCCGGAAATATGCCTAGGTCTTCGCCAAGTGCTCGCGGCTAGATTCGACGCCGTGGAGGAGCGACTGGGTGAGCAAGCGAATTCTCTAGAAGGCTTACCATGTCATCTCCTGTGACCGACTGTCGGCGCGCCAATCGCTTTATCAACGAGGCCGAAAGCTCGGCTTGCTTCTCTTCGGGGCTATCGAAATCGACGCGCCCTTGGACCAGGGTCGACGGAAAACGTCGAAGGACTTCCTGGCGAATTCGTTCAGGGACGTATCGCTCGATCTCGGCAGCCGTCAGGCAAGTCCCGTGATCCAGCCATTCGTGTACGAGCTCATGGAGAATTATGTGCTCGGTTTGATTTCGACTTGAGCGGCGACGATAGAGAATGATCGTGAACTCCGGCGCTTTGACCCGAAGACCGCACGCTGCGCCCAGACCTTCGTCGGGGTCACCCAGTGGCACTAGCCGAATCTGGCGACCCAGCAGGACTTCCATATTCCGCACCAGGGCCTCAACGCTGAAAGGCGTGGGGATAGGGAGGCCCACGAGCAGTCTTTCGCATTCCTTCATGAAGGCACGCTGTGAAGGGCCTCGACGCCAACGCATAGTCGCTCCCTAGAAATACCACCGATATTTGCCGCCAGCTCAATCCCGATACTCGTACGCGAGGCGCTGGTAGCCAGGAACTTGCGCCTTGGGGTGCGTGGCGGTCGGCCAGCACGCCTGTCTGCGCCTGACTCTACAAGGACGAAACCGTGATCCACACGGGAGGGACATGTAGCGAAGGTCACCCATGCGATAGACCACAAACTGGGCACCAAGATCGAAATTGAGCGACGGCCCTTAATTGATCTTTGAATGCCTCTGGGGGGAGGCGGGGCCAGCCTGCCTTGTCAGGTCCATTTCGGTCGCTGCGGGGGCACCTCTAAAGGCGCGGAAGGAAGAGAGCCTTAGCGAACC
The DNA here is from genome assembly GCF_036227485.1 of Streptomyces sp. NBC_01451. Lineage (NCBI taxonomy): Bacteria > Bacillati > Actinomycetota > Actinomycetes > Kitasatosporales > Streptomycetaceae > Streptomyces > Streptomyces sp. NBC_01451. The sequence goes on along the minus strand of NZ_CP109479.1, from coordinate 5,404,725 downwards.
CTGACTTCGTTCTTCAGATCCCGCACCCGAGCGCGCTGTACGGATCTCCGGCGTCGGCCATCACCGCACCAAGTCGAACGTCGTATTGGTGCGGGCTGCCGGCGGTCCGGATCCCGGCAAGTAGGGCGATAGGACGCGGCGTTGCCCAGCGGTCTGCAGCAGGGCGTTCGACAGCAGGTTGGTGCTCGGTTCGGTGCCAGCGCCGATGACGAGCAGGATTTGCTGGATCATCTCGGCGTCGGTCAGCCGGGCCGGGTGGGCCAGCAGCCAGGAGGTGACGTCCGCCCCGGGCTGACGGCGCTTGAGGTGCGCCAGTTCCAGGCAGGCGGCCCCCACAGCTCGGCATTGGCCTGGACGGCGTCCTGCGCGGTGTCGAACAGCTTGACCAGGGCCTGCACGATGCGCCGACCGATGTCAGGTGGGCTGCCGAACATCTCGAACAGCACCTGCATGGGCAGTTGGGCCGCGAAGTCGCGCACCAGGTCGGCGTGTCCCTGGGGGGCGATGCCGTCGATGAGGACATCTGCGATCCGGGTGACGGTGGTGGCCAGGGCGTGGGTGTCGACCAGTTCGAGGCTGTCGGTAGACCGCGCTTCCCATCCTTACCTAGGGCTGACCCGTAACTGCTGGTCACTGGCCAGCCCTTAGGTGAGCGGCTGGCGCAGTCTCGTTGACATTCCTCTGGTGATATCACCAGAGGAATAGGGAGTCGGGCTGCCTGTGCCCGATGGTGGTCATCCGCCACTTGCCGGGCTCTTTCCGGATCTCCCGGTTGCCCTTCGGGGCTGCCCGGTGAGGTCGGCGAGCGATCCATTCACTTATAGGAGATCGCGTTGGCGCCCTAGCTCCTGCCCATCGAGAGGTTCCAGCTATGTCTCGCCCGCTCGAAGAATCGCCCTACGCGTTCACCGTCCCGCCTCTGGTCGAAGCGGTGCCAGCAGCACGGGACCGCGTTGCGGACCGCGCTCGGCGGCTTGGGCTGAGTCTGGGCGAGGAACTGATCCACGACTTGAAGCTGCTCACCGGGGAACTGGTCGCGAACTCGGTCACGCACACGAAAGCCGCGTGCGTGGTGTGCGTACGGTGGGCAGGAGAGCGGCTCCGCGTGGAAGTCACTGACGCCGATCCCACTCCGGTGACTCCGGCACAGGCACTGTCCACGGACGAGCATGGCCGCGGCCTATTCCTCGTCGCCGCATTGGCAACGGAGTGGGGGTCGAACCCATGCACAGCGGGGAAGATCACTTGGTTCGAACTGGCGATCCCCACCTCTACGAAGCAGGCCGCAACCTTGACGTCCTCGCAGGGCGACGTGCCTGCAGAGAGGGCGATCGTCACCTGTGCCGGCAGCGCCCACCTGGCTGTAGCGGAAGCCGTACCAATAGCCGATGTACGTCCGCGAGTTGAGCATCAAGCGGCCTGAGCGGCTTACGACCAGGCCGCTCTGGCATAGCCACCTGAAATGACCGCTCACCCGGACGGCCCCCTGTCGATGGACAGTGTTCCGGTCCCGTCGAAGAATCCGCGTGCACCCTACGCAGGAAGTACGGATAGTGGCTGCATGGATCCGGTTGCCGCAGCACGCGCTGTTGTAGAGGAACGTCATCCTGCCGCTCGGGCTGCGTTCCTCGGGGGCAGTGTCGTCACGGAGCGCCGCACGGCGACGTCTGACCTCGACATCGTGGTCTTGTTGCACGGAGCGCCGGCTCCTTACCGGGAGAGCCTTCAGCATGGCGAATGGCCGGTGGAGTTGTTCGTGCATACCGAGGAGACGTGGCACGCCTTCGTGGAGCGGGAGGTACGGAAGCGCCGGTCGCCGCTGCTGTGGATGTGCGCGGACGGACTGCTGCTCTTCGACAGGGACGGTGTTGGCGAGCGTCTCGCCTCCGAGGCACGGATGTTGGCCGCCGCAGGGCCACCCGCTGTGACTGTCGAGGAGCTTGAGGATTACCGCTATGCGATCACGGATCTCCTGGACGATCTTGCTGGAGGCGTCGATCAGGGCGAGCGGCTGTTTATCGCCACAGAACTGGCGCGCCGGACCGGCGAGCTGGCGCTGGCACTTGGCGGGGCGTGGAGTGGCGGCGGAAAGTGGCTGGCCCGCCGTCTTGAGATCACTGTGCCAGGGCTCGACGCGCGCGTGCATGACGCAGTCCGTGAGGCATTGGATGGGCGGTGTGAGGACCTTGTCGATGTGGTGGACGAGGTCCTGGCACAGGCAGGCGGGCGTTTGTGGGTCGGCTATCGGCGCAGCGGAACGGCGTGACTGATCCTGGCCCCTGGACGAATTTTGCCGGTCAGAACGTCCAGCTGCGACGGTTGGCCAGCCATCGCAGCGTGACCTCGCCGCACCAGGTCTGGTGCTGGCGAATGTACGGGGACCAGTCCGCTGGGGGTTGTGCTCCGGAGACCAGGAAGAAGCCGGAGAGTGCGGCCAGGGCCGCATCGAGCTGCTGATCGTCGACTTCTCGGGCCGTGGGGTGGCTCGTGAAGAGGGCGGTGGCATCGTGTCCGTCGGCGTGCGCTGTGGCCAGGAGGAGCACGAGGTCAAACCAACTCGCCCCGAGGCACGGCCAGTTCCAGTCGCAGATCCACGCAGCTCCGTTCGTGTCGAGCAGGACGTTGTCCTGGCGCAGGTCGTGGTGGAGGACTGCATCGCCAGCCACGGCCTGTCGCCATTGGGTTTCCAAGGCAGCCAAGGTTTCCAGCCGGTTGGTCGGCACCCATGCCGGCAGGGCTTCCACACTGGAAGTGCCGCTGACGAGGCCGCGCCAGTCGGCGAAGTCGTTGCCGTCACCGATCGACTTGAGGCCGACCTGCTGGAGTGTCTCGGAGGGCGTGGAGAGTGCTTCAGCCGTGACCGTGTAGGCGTCAAGCGTCGCTGCGAGTTCGTCAGCGTTCCACGGCGCGCTGGGCATGCGGCCTCCATTGACCGCATCGAATCCCAGGACGATCCACCCGTCTGCCTGTTCCTCGATCCACCGCAGGCGGGGCGCCGGAACCTCTGCGGGGAGCGCCGTGTTGATCAGTGCCTCCTGCCGGTAGCAGTCGGCAATCACGGTGTTGTCCAGGGCGTTGGCCGCCTTGACGAACTCGGACCCGTTGGCGCCATGGAGCACGGCGGCGAAGCCGCTGGTGAACCCGCTTCCGGCGCTCGGCCCGGCATCCACCGTGCCGCCCAGGCGTCGGGAGACAAGCCGACGGACGTCCCGTGGCAGGTCGGCCCAGCGCGGGCGTACGGCTGTGGAGCTGTACTGGAGGCGCGGGGTGATCGTGTTCGGCATTCCCTCAGCGTGAGGGAATTGCGGTCTCTGGCGCCACCGAGTTCCGGTGTCCGTCCCTCCCGATCCACCCAGTGGGGGCCACCACCCCGCAGGCGATCTCCACGGCAGACAGCGGAGGCTGCAGACACACTCGTGGAGAGATCAGGAAGCCTCTTCCGGGCGTCTTCTTGCCGACCGTCGGCGGGGCACTCCGCCGCCGGTCCCGCTCAAGGACAGGAGCGATTCCAGTGGCGCTCCGCTATTCCAGGAGCCGAACAAGTTGCGGTTCAGAGCTACGATTTGGTGCTTGATCGCGAGGCCTCGTGCAGCTTTGCCGTACTCGCAGGTGGCAACGAACAGGGCGACGTCCGCGTGGTGTTCGTTGAAGGCCATGCCGACGAACTTCTGCATGTCGCCACTGGGAACCGTGCGGTGGGGCGCGTAATGCTTGACCTGTACGACCAAGCGCCGCCCGTCGGGCATGTTACCGAGGATGTCTGCGGCAAGGTCTCCTGAGCCGCCGACCACGGCGACGTTGGTGCAACCGTCTCGGCGGCACAACTCGGCCACGTAGTGTTCGAAGTCCTGCCAGGTCATGGCGTCGATGGTGGTCATGGAGCGTTCCAGTTCCATGCGCCGGTCCTGTTCGCGCCACGTGCGGTCGCCGGCACGCTCTCGTTTGTGGGCCTTCCACAGAAGCCAGGCGGCGACACCCGCGGTCCCTGTTCCGGCGAGGCCCAGCAGGAGCCACGGCGACTGCCAAAGGACGAAGAGCACTGCCGCGAGCCCGGCCGCCGCTATGCCTGCCCGTTGGCGTAGTTCTCGCTGCCGCTGCGCCTTGGTGCGGCGTCCCTTCCGCTTGGGCATCGGATCCCCTTCCCCCGGTGGTGAATCTGGTGGGCAGTGTGGAAGTGCGGGGCGGCATTGCCAAGTAGGCGTTTCCGGCCAGCGTGAAGAGATGCTGTCTTCGATTCGCCGGTCAGCTGGATGAGCTCGTGACCTGGGGGGAGGAGACGTCGCCCTCAACCTCAATCAGCAACTGAGCGCGAAGCTACGATGCCACTGAGTAGTGAGCGAGACCGGACAATCTGTCCGTGGGTTTCTGCGCTCCAGCACTTGACGCGAGGCCAGTTCATCCCGACTAGATCCAGCCCAACTGCCGTAAATAGGCCGGTTAGTCCCGTTCCTGGTACGCCAGTCGGTTGGCGGATTGGGCTGTTGGCGACGGCTACTGCCCGCACATCACCCCCAAGATCACCGGCAACCGGCGGCCCCCTCGTAAACACTTGGCGACGCGGCTCGCCAGGAGGGGCCTTGTCCGTACCCTGAACTGAGTGCTCCGTCGAGAAGGGATTGATCCGCCCATGGCTGAGAACGTGACGCTGGGCGACCGGCTCCGGATAGCCCGCAAGGTTCGGAGACTGTCTGTCGCTCAACTCGCCCAGAAAGTCGCCGTATCACCGAGCTACATCGAAAAGCTTGAATCCGGGAAGCGAAAGGCGCCGCTCTCGTTGGTTCTGGCGCTCGCGAAGGCCCTGCACTTCGGCGTCGAGGTTCTCACGGGGCAGCCGTACTACGGTGAGCCGGAGGCCGAGGACGGCGTTCACGCGGTGATCCCGGAGCTCCGGCGGATCATGCTGTGCTACGACACACCCGATGAGCTGGATATCGCTCCCCGCGGATTGCCGGTGCTCGCTTCGGAAGTGGACCAGATCGCGGCTCTGCGCCGTGATGCGCGTTACGCCCCTATGGGGCCGCTCCTGGCACCGATCATCACCGAGCTGACGCATGTGGCGCTCAGTGCCCAGGGTGATGAGGAACGATCTGCTTTCTGGCATCTCGCCCGCGCCTACCGGGCGGTCAACTCTCTGGCGCACAAGTTGGGCCATCACGATCTCTCCACCACCGCGTTGGAGCGCGTCCGTTGGGCCGCGGACCAGTCCCGTGACCCGTTGATGCAGGTCACTGCCGCCTACCTGGTTACCGGCGCGATGCTTCGCCAGGGCGCCTACAGTTCCGCTCGCCGCAAGCTGCTGGCGCTGCGACGCGAGCTTGAGCGAATTCAGCCGGAACGCTCGTACACGGAGGACGCGCTCGCGGTGGACGGCGCTCTCCTGCTCAAGCTCGCTGTGCTCGAAGCGCGGGAGAACAACCCCGATCGTGCGAGCGAGTACCTGCGGGAGGCGGAGCAGGTGTCCAGGATGGCCGGCGATCGTGATTCCCTCGCGTACGAGATGTCGTTCGGGCCGACGAACATCCGCATCCATGAAGTGCACGCGATGATCGACATGGGTGACACGGAGCAGGCTCTGGCGCGGCTTGGAGAGTGGGCCCCCACCTCTGGCGGGGAGTGGATGCCGCCCTCAACGACGGTTGGCGAGCGGTCAAGCCACCACTTCATCGACGTGGCTTCGGCGAAGCTCACGACAGGGGACAGGGCAGGGGCGTTCGCTGACCTTCAGCGGGCGCGCAAGGTGGCACCGAACCACGTCAGGTTCCACCCGTCTGTCCGCGAGACGACGTCTGCTCTGCTGCGCTTGGAGACGCATCCTTCCAACGAGCTTTCTGCCTTCGGGAGTTGGGCGGGACTTACCACAGCCTGACGGTACGTCAAGGGGGTTCGCGGAGGGATCCCCCGGACAGTCTGTCCGCTCACGGAGCTTGCAGAATGGAATGGTCTTCTCACAACCAGTTGTGGGGAGACCATTCGCATGATGTCTGATGCTGACCCGAGAGCATCCGCCCCTCCGCCTCGATGGATGCCCATCGGCGAGGAGCCCGAACTGTGTGCCGCAGGGCAGTGGTGGGACGCCATTCGCGCAGTCGAGGCCATCGGCCTCCGAGCGATGGACATCCTCACCGACGCCGGCGAACCCATGGGCCCAGTGGTTCTCGCGCCTGAAGACCCGGAGCCTCGTCTCTACTTCCTCGTCCCCGCGGGTGCCGCCGCGGACTGGGAAGAGCCTGGGACGGTCGCCCTTGGCCTGAAGTGCCACGTTATCGTCCCGCCAGCGGGCAAGACCGAGCCTCCCGGTCTCCACTGGCACAGGTTGCCCAGCTCACCCAGGGCTCTGACGCAACCCGCCGCGTTGCGTCGAGCCCTGAGTAAAGCGCGCAGAGAGCGCCGTGGGTCCGCGGAAGACCCAGCCTCGTAGACCGCGCACGTTCGGATCAGGAACAACCTCGCCGCCGGTGCTGCCCAACGCCCCAGTAAGGCGACGCTCCCACTGTTCACGGACAACGTCGGCCGGGGACAGCGCGAACGCGGCCCATCGCCCCCATCGGTATCTCGGTTCACCAAGGAGAAGATCTCCGTGTCGGCACTCCGCACTGCCCAGGCGCCCGGGATGACGGGACATCCGCGTCGCTGTCACGGTTGCGGGTGCCACCTGAGTAGATACAACGACGACGCACACTGCAATGCATGCCTCCGGCTAGCGTGGGGGGAACCCCCGGGGGCTCAACCGTGTGTACCGGAGCACGTCTGGGAGTCAAGTGACATCCAATTAGCCCTCCAGGAGAGAGACTTCGGGACCGTCTGCTTACTTGTCCGAAGACTCGGTTCGCTCCGGCAAGATGATCTGGCCACACTGACCGGCCTGAGCCAGGCCTTCCTATCGATGCTGGAATCCGGAGTGCGTAGACTCACCAACATCGACAAGATCGTCCTGCTCCTCGACGGCCTCGATGTGCCGATCGAACTCACGGGCCCAATCCTTCGTGGCCCCAAGGCCCCGACAGCGCCCCCTGGCCAGCGAACTGCAGAGTCCGAGTTCGAGTCTGCGTAAGCCCTGCGATCCGCCAACCAAGCTGCAGACGTTGTATTACCCACCGATTCCGAAGGACAGCCCTTTGTGATCATTGCGCAGTGAACGTCGTATGACGTTGACCAGCTTCGCCTGTGCCTTGGCGGGTGCCTGCCTGGCCTGTTCGAACTCCTCTAGACTCAGCGGGTTACGCAGCGGAGTGCGTTCGCCTCGCTCCACCTGGTCCAGGAAGGAGTTGATGGCGCGGCCGAAGTTGTCGACTTCGGCCGCAACTTCCGCGGGGGCGACCAGGCTTACGCGTATCAAGGCCGCGCTCCACTCGCCCCAGTCGTAATCCCAGCCGCGCCGGTCACCATGCGCTCGCCTAAGCTCCATCGTGAACTTGGCGTAGTGGTTGAACAGTTCCTGGTAGGCGGCAAGCTGGTGATCCCGTGTCCACTGACGATCTTGAGCACGGCGCGTGACGATACCGCCGACCAGCACACCCGCTGTGGCGGAAAGCGCACCAGCGGCCGTAGTCACAAGCGTGTCCAGCATCAAACCCCCTGAGGCCCTGCCGTCCCAACCTTCGGCGAGAAGAACATACTGATCACCAATCCTCGACGGCAACGATCAGGGAGTGGTCACCGGCGCATGCTGACCTCAACTGGGCGAATGTGAATGGCCAGGGCGGGCGAGCCGACGGCGACCGTGCTCACGTGCGGGTGAGAGGCGGCTCTGAACAGGCAAGAGGCCTACCCAGGATCGCCTGCTGCCTGATCGCGCATGAGGTCATGGTGTTCGTCGTAGTTACAGCTCTGGGCGCCTAGCTGGCGGAGCGAGTTCCAGGATGTCTGAACGAAGCTGCCCACAGGCAGCCGCCGACTCCCGGCCGGCAGACAAGTGGTGGGAGACCGTCCAGCCGGTCAAGCCATGGGAGAGAGCGGTGATGAATGCTTCTTCTCGCGGGCTTGGGCGCAGGGGGCTGCCGTGTACCGGGTTGAAACTGGAGAGCCGCAACAGGAGGAAGCGTCCGGCGTAGGGAGCGAGTAGATCGATCAGCGCCGCCTCATCCTCGGGTCGCGTGTTGTGCTCGCAAAGAACGTAGTTCAGCCGCACCGGGCGCATCTCAGCCACGGCCGCCCACAGAGGCAAGACGGTGGAAGGGTCGTCCGCGCGTGGGATGACTATCCTGCGCTGAGCAGCATCGGCACCGTGCAGCGAGAACATGAAGCGCTCCGGGAGCCAAGCCTTGGGCTTCAGGAGATTACGCACCCAAGCCTGCGGCGCGATGCTGGTCACCTTCACCTCCCGCGCCAACTCGCGGCCGACGATCGTTCTCGCGGCGGCAGTGACGTGAGTCCAGTTGGCGGCAGCATCCCCGACCCCGGCGAAATCGACCCAGGCGAGGGGGCCTTGCTGAGTCCGTACCTCGTCATCCAAGTGCTCCACGGCAGAGGTGATTTCTTCCGCCTGTAAATTTCGAACGAAGGGCGTGCGGGCGAAGGTAGTGGCGCAGTGCGTGCAGCCGTACCTGCATCCCGCTTGGGCCGACATGCACACTGAGTAGGCTTGGTGCTCTCCCTCCCAGAGTTGTACGGCTTCGAAGGTAGCCCTGTCTGACGTCTTGAACACGTACTTGATGCTGCGGTCGGGCGGTTCCGATTTCAGGGTTGAGATTACCTCAACCAAATTCCCGAGCGCGGATATTCCTTCCATCGTGAGGGCTCCTTTCGCTGAGTCGCTCGCGCAGGGTCGGTGGTGGAAAGTCGGGACGACAGTTTGCTCCCGGTGTTCACATTCGCCGATCATTCATGCGTGCGTGGGCCCGTTGTTACGAAAGCAGGATCGGCGTAGACCCAGGGATGGTGTATGCCGAGTCGCGCAGATTGCCGTCACATTCGAGATCGTTCTGCGCCTTGGAGGAGGCGAATCCGTGCGAGGATCTGACCAACGCAGCGTAGAGCTTGATTACATCTACCAAAAATCACTCCCGTGATATCTCCCATGAATTTCCTGGCGGAAAGGTCTGCGGGTCCGCTGGCAAGGTGGGACCTGTGGCGAGGATGGCGTGTGGCCATGCTGGATGGCCGGCATGTCGCGGCCCTGGGGGCGGGGCGTCCTGGTCAGAGGGATGCAGCCGAGGGCCAGCAACTCGTCAGGGACGCCCGGACTGTTTCCGTGACGACGGCGTGGAGCGACGGCTCGTGAAGATCCCTGACGGTGGGGGCCCCTGTCACGGCTGTACGTCGATCCGGCAGATCTGGCGCGGCAAAGGGGACGGGACAGGTGCCAGAAGATGGCCGGTTGGGTGGCAGGCTGCCTCGTTCGCGTGATCTTGCTGTCGTATCCCCGCCTGCCCCGCTATGCTCAACACCAATGCGTTGAAGGAGACAAGTAGCTGCGGGATCACGCGAGCAGAGAGAGTCGCCGGTAGCTGGGAAGGCGGCCTTGCGCCCCGAGGTGAAGACCCTCCTGAGCGCGGGGAGGAACGGTCCATGGAAGGCCTAATGCCCCGCCGGCTGGCCCCCGTCATCGGGCATGAATGAGGCTGTAGCTCTTTGAGCTGCGGTAAAGGCGCGGTGGCACCGCGAGTACCCTTCTCGTCCGCGCCCCCAAGGGATCATGACGACGCCCCTTGGAGGGCTGCGATGATCCACACGACTAACCGTGTACTGGTGTCCGACCTGCGAGAACATGTCGGACAGACCGTTTCCGTATCGGGCTGGGTGAACACGCTCCGCCTGCAGCGCAAAATGCAATTCGTCGTGGTGCGCGACCACACCGGCATGGTTCAGGTAACCCACAAACGCGGCGGCGAAGGCGACGAGGTCGAGGCCGCGCTGGAGGGGCTGACACCCGAGTCCGCGGTCCGGATCACCGGGCGCGTGGTGGACAACCCGATCGTGAAACTCGCCGGCCTGGAGATCCTCCCGGAAGCAGTCGAGGTTCTGAACCGGGCAGAGACACCACTACCCATCGACGACCAGACCGGACTCGAACATCGTCTGGACTGGCGGTTCCTGGACGTACGACGTCGGCCCCAGGCGCAGCTCCTGTTCGCTGTGCAGACCACTTTCGAGCAAGGGATGCGCGAGTACGCCTATCGGCAGGGGTGCACCGAGATGCACACCCCGAAGCTGATGGGCACAGCCTCGGAGTCCGGCGCCGAGGTGTTCAAGCTCGGTTACTTCGACCGCTCCGCCTACCTGGCGCAGTCGCCTCAGTTCTTCAAACAGATGGCGATCTCGGCCGGTATCGACAAGGTCTTCGAGATCGGGCCCGTCTTCCGCGCCGAGCCGTCGTTCACCTCCCGGCACGCCACCGAATTCACTGGCGTGGACGTGGAGTTGGCGTGGATCGACGGGGTCGAGGACGTGATGGTATTCGAGGAGCAGATGCTTACTCATGCCATCGCCAAGGTCGCCGACGCACACGGTGAGGCGATCCAGGAGACGTTCGGTGTCGAGGTCACGGTGCCGACAATGCCGTTCCCGCGGATCACGATGGCTGAGACACAGGAGATCCTTCGGTCCAAGGGCTGGGACCCGGCGGGAGTGAAGGAGGACCTGGACCCGGAGGGCGAGCGCGGGATCGCAGCGCACATCAAAGAGCAGACCGGCCACGAGTGGGCGTTCATCACCCACTATCCGACAAGCATCCGGCCCTTCTACCACATGCGGCCGGCGGACGACCCGGGTCTGACGCTTAGCTTCGACCTGCTGTGGAAGGGCCTGGAGGTCACGACCGGAGCGCAGCGCGAGCACCGCTACGACGTGCTCCTGAAGCAGGCCGCGGAGAAGGGCATGGGCACCGAGTCGCTGCAGGACTACCTGAACGCGTTCCGGTACGGGTGCCCGCCGCACGGCGGTCTGGGCATGGGACTCGGGCGGGTCCTGATGGTGATGCTCGGCCTTGAGTCGATCCGGGAGGCCACCTTCCTGTTCCGTGGTCCTAACCGGCTCACCCCGTAGTCACCGCCAAAGGGCCGGGGCCGCTGCACCCTCTGAAGGGTGCAGCGGCCCCGGCCCGGTCAGTAGCGGACGTTACGCAGATCGAGCTTCCACGCCTCGTCGGGGTGCTGGTCCCAGTAGGCGCGGAGTGCCAATTCACGGTCCGCGAAGCGGCCTTGGTGACACAGGCCGCCGTGAGAGAGGGTCACGCTCATCGCGAGCGGGGACTCGGTGGCCACCCAGTGCGGGGTCAGAGCGTGGCTCCACAGCCGGTCACCGGGCCCCATCCGTACGGACTCGCGGTCGGCCGGGTCGTGTTCGGGCGGTTCCTCTGCGGTGGTCTCGCCCACCACAGCGGCCTCGGCCGTGAGGTGCTGGTCGGGGTCCCTGTAGCTGTGGAAGGTCTTCGTGCCCTCGACCTGCCACACGAGCCCGTGCGAGTTGTCGTTGTGGTACGTCGACGAGGCACCGCCCGTGGAGATGAACAGCAGCGGCGCGCACCGTTGCCACGTGAACCCCCAGCTCGACAACTGGGTACGCCAGGGGACCATGACCTGCTCCTGGAATCCGCTGAGGAGTCCGTCGTAGAAGCGGGTGAGGTTGAAGTGGACGAGGCGGAACGTCCAGGTGGCCACTTCTTCGACCGGGGCTGTGCGGAAGGCCGAGGTACGTTCCATGCGTACGGACCAGTCCTCGTCTCCGAGGATAGTGAAGCGCACTTCCTCGTCCTGTCGGACGGCGTCGAGGACGTCAAGGGCGGGCGGGAAGCTGAAGCCGGTGGCGGTGAGGGTGTCGCTGACACGCTTGTTGGGAGGGGTCCGCCACCGTTCGATGAACTCTTCGGGTGTGGTGACTGGGGTCGTCATCGTCCACTCACGGGGTGTCGTCGGCGCGGCAGATGGCCGCGCACTCTGGGGTGGTCCGGTCCTGCGGTTCGGTGCGGAGAAAGCGACTGATCTCCGCGCGAGGCGCGCGCACGCTCACCCCCGTTTTGCCGTACGGGCAGCGGCGGATCTCGCCGCTTGCAGACACGTACAGCGTCGCGGACGCGCAGAAGGGTCGTCGCCACGGGTACAACTGCATGGCTCGCAGGGCGGTGAGGTGCTCCTGGAACCGCGGAGTGAGCCGAAAGTAGCGGCCGAGGAGATCGGCGTCCTCCCTCTGCTGGGCAAGGTAGCCGTAGAAGGTGGAGCCGGCCCGCTGTAGTGCCGTGTCGTCGAGCGCCACCGGGCTGAGCTGGATCTGGACTCCTGACTTGTCGACGCGCTCGTAGATGTCCTGGCACTCCTGGGCTGTGAGCTTCCAGTACGTGAGGTGGAGAACTCTCTCTGCCGTGTGGACCTGATCGAGCGTCGCGATCGCCGACGCCACGGAGCGGGTGGTGCGACCGAGTTCCATGGCACCGGCCGAGTCGGCGGACACGGTGACGTTCGCGAGCAGGCGCGCACTGTCGGCCAACCGGTCGACATCCTCGGGGTCTCGGGCCGAGGTGACGATCGACACGGGAATCCCGAACTGGTGGGCGAGCCGTACGAGCTGGCGGAGTTGGGGGTGGTGGGTGGGTTCGCCGCCGGTCAGGCAGATCGCTTCGACACCCGTCTCCTTCAGTCGGGAGAGGGCCCGGGTGTAGGTGGGGATGTCGAGGAAGCCGTGGGCCCGGTCTGCTCGGAAGCAGAATCCGCAGGCGATCTTGCAGTGGCCGGCGGTGCTGATGAGAGCGGAGCGGAACCGCTGCCGGGCTGGGGAGAACGAGCGCTCGGGGCGGGTGACAGTGTTCACTGCACCCCCGTGCTGTCCCATACGGCGATCTCCACGGTGCTCTTGTAGAAGTCGCACATCTGCGGGTCCGGCCGGTCTCCGCGAATCAGGAGCTGTTCGTTGCGCGAGGGGCCCCCGCAGATCGCCAGAGCCGGGCACTGGCCACATTCAGGGATGGGGGCGACGTTCTTGGCGATGCCGCCCAGCAGGTTCGGGTCCGCACGCAGTTCGTCGAGGGTGTGCAGGAAGGAGGGTGCGGTGAAGTTGATGTCGCAGAGGCTGACTCGGTTGCCGGGCAGCAGGGCAACGTTCAGGGTCCGGTCGCTCTGAATGTGGTCGAAGAGCATGGGGCGGCGCCGGTCGAGGGCCTGGAATGCCCGGTCGAGGACGGAGAACATCATCCCGCCCCGCCCGAGAGCGACGAGGCGTGCTTGGTACAGCTCCCTGGCCAGATCCTTGCCCTTGACCGTCCAGCGTCCGCTGGTGGGTATCGGGGTGTTGGCGTAGATGAACTTCAACCCGAGATCGTCGATGATCCAGGTGACGGTTTCGGCCAGGCGGCCGATGTTCGCGGGTGTGGGGGTGAGGTTGCAGCCCACGTGGATGCCGCCTGCGTCGAGGAGTCGGCGGACGTTGCGCCGAATCCGGTCGTCGGCCGGTTGCCCGCCCAGGAGCCGCCGATGTTCGGCGTTGATGGCGGGCGGTCCGTCGATCGAGATCCCGACGCCGTACTCGTACCGGGCGAAGTGCTCGATCATGGCGTCGGTGATGCGGGCCCCGTTGGTGACGACTGTTCGGCGGACCCGTTTGACGTTGTACCGCGCGGCGAGAGAGTCCGCGAGGGTGTCCCCGTGCTGCATCAGGTCGAACCGGGTCGTCGGTTCGCCGCCGAACCACTGGATGGCTACCTCGTCGCGACCGGCGTTCGTCTCGAAGAGGTAGGTCAGGCCGTCGGCGATTTCCTGCTCGGTCATGTCCGGACTACCGGTGTTGGTCTCGACGAAGCAGTAGCTGCACTTCATGTTGCAGGCGTCGGTGAGGACGACACGTAAGCCGCTGATCCGTACAGGGACGGGATTCAGGTCGAGTTGGTGGAGCCGGTTATGGAGTGCTTCACGCTGATCAGCGCGAGGGCTGTCAGGTGTGAAGCCGAGCTCGGCGAGAGCTTTGTGGGTCGCGGTCGGGGGAACCGCGGAGAGGTCAGTGACCTCCCCGCGGTTGAGGTACACACTGTCCAGCGTGACCGGGTCGAGGAGGGCGCCCTCGCCATCCCGGACGTACTGGATGTACTTCCCCCACAGGAGCTGTGAGGTGACCACCTGTGTTACGCGGCTTCCTCTTCGAGGATGCCGCGCTCGGCCATGACCTTGCGGACGAGCTCCTCGCCGGCGGCCTGCAGCTGTGCTGAGGCCTCCGGCGAGCCGCCGTCGGCGAGGACGATCACGCCGGGGAGGGTCGGGTTCGGGGCGATGACCGTGATGCCGGCGGGCTCGGTGCTGACCACCAGGATGGCGTTCTCGACCGGGACCCAGTCCGCCTGGTCCTTCACCGCTTCCAGGATCTCGGCCTGCTTGGCCTGGAAGGCGTCACGCTCGCCCATCCAGACTCCGGCCTTCTGCTTGGAATCGACGACGTCGGCGTAGAGCAGGTGATCGTTCTTGTTTCGTCGTGGTGTCGGCATGGCACTCATCTCCTGTCGCTGGCGCGGCGTATTTCGGATCTGATGTCGTGCTGTGCAGGCCTGGAGTTCGGGCCCCTCATGAGGGTGCTCCGGATTCACGGGGCGAGCACATCTCGGGGGTGATATCACGGAGGTGATATTCGCGGGATCACGTGAGTACGCTAAGTTGTAATCCGTCGACTGCTGACACACACTGGCCCGCACGTCGATCTAATCGTCCGGGGCACCTGACCACGTCCCCATACGGGTCTTGCAAGGTATCGATGCCTGACTCGGCGAGCCGTAAAACAGTGCGATCTGACCGGCTGGATTATCAGCTATCTTCGTCGATCTCGTTTGAATCCTCGGATGCCTGGCGCAATAGCCAACCGCTCGAGTCTTCCGACGGTTCTGGCCACGGAAGTGGCCAAAAGGCCCTCCTTCCCTTCTACGCGAACAGCACCCTCTCGATGTCGTTGGAGTGGTCTACCGGGCCGAGCGTCACGCCGGCCATCCCCCCTTCTTCCCTGTGAGTGACGGGCCGCACGGTCGGCCTTCCGCTGTCGGCGGTTGGAGCATGGGGCCGGTGAGTTCCGCCGGAGTGTTGAGTCCCGCAAGCAGTTCGACGATCTTGTCGATGTTGGTAAGTCTTCGTACTCCTGACTCCAGCATGGACAGGAAGGCCTGGCTCAGACCCGTGAGCTCCGCCATATCACTCTGGCGTAGTGAGCTTCCGATTCGCACAAGGTGGCACACTCGGCCAAAGTCACGGGCCCAGAGAGCTTCCCGGACGTCCGCTCGCTGCCAAACCTCTGGCTCCACCTGGGGCGGTGGCGAAGAGGTAGCTGGTACATGTCGCGAACAAGCGCTGCAGAACGGCTCATTGTTGTATCGACTCAGGGGGCGTCGACACCATCGACACTGGCGTCCATGCCGTTCAGTGGCATCCGTCTCGGACAAGGACGAAGGGCTTCCTTCCCGAATCTCCGTCTCAACCATCGTTGCGCCTGCGAGTGTCGGGGTCCTGCGGGTTTCCTCGCCTACTGCTAAGGCGAGCGGAAAGCGATGGCGGGCATCAGTCGACATCGGGGGCACCGGTCTGCGGCGGGAAGCAGATCTCTGCCCACGCCGATGCGCCAAGCCCGATAGGGTCGTTCATTTTCCACCGGTCGGCCAATGCGTCTACGAGCCTCAGCCGGGTATTTCTATCCGGCTCCGAGGAACCTACCGTCAACTGGAGGAATTCGTGGACTGTGTCAGACACCTCGATGCGCAGGCCAATTCCGACTCGCAGATACCGAGTCTCGATCTCTGCGCCTGGCCGCGCATTACCGTGGCGTACTGCGTCGGTTAAGAGCTCCGAGAGAACGAGGACAGCTGGGTCTTTAATACTTGAGAGGCCCCAACCGTCCAGCGCCTTACGGAGTTCACGACGCGCAAGGCCGACGCAGCGCGGATGGCGACTCCAGCGGAGCACCACCGCGCTTCTGCTCTTGGGGCCGACGCCATCATCCGGCTGGTAGGTCACAGGCACTGCGATGCCTCCCCGTACAAGTGGCTTGGTCGCAACGACCGTAGAAGCCGACGGGGAGGCGGACCCGGAGGATTTCTCCGGGTCCGCCAACGAACCTCTCTACAACAAGCGCTACTTGATGGCGCCGAGCCGCATGGCCAGGTCCTGAACATCCTGACGACGGGATCGTTTGTGGAGCCGACGAGCTAGGTCCCGCGCGAACTCATGTGCCTTGATCTGTTCGGGAGCGGTTCGGTAGGCGCGCTTGAGGTGGTCTATCGCCTCATCCGTCCGCCCGGCCTCAGCATAGGCACGGGCAACATCCAGTCGCGCCCGCCCACGTCGTTCTACCGGCAGTCCTGCCGCTCTGACTCTCGGGGCTACGTCCACGGCCAGTTGGACGTCCTCGAATTCCAGGGCGAGCGCCAGCCGGTGGATCTCTACGTTGCCGGGGCCGAAGGAGGTCCACATCGCGTTGGAGTCGCCGCCGAGCAGGTTCGCTGCCTCGTGGGCCTTACCCATCATGTGGTCTGCCAGCGCCCGGTTCCGCATGCGGGCCGCTGCGACGGCTCCGTTGAGGAAGAGGGTCCCGTACAGGGAAAGAGAAGCCGGCGTGGAGCGCCACCAACCGGGTTCGAGATCGTCCGCCGCGTCAAGGGTGACGTTCACTGCCTCCGCTGCCATGCCGGCGCCGAGTTGAACATGCGCGACACCTCGGCGCAACGCCAGCATCGTGGCGGGGTCTTCGGACTCCGCAGCCGCCATGTCGCCCTGGTCTACAGCGGTCCAGGCCAAGTTGGTCTCACCCAATTTTCGGAGAAGTACCGCTGCCACGTGGCAGGTCAGTGCGAACAACCGGAGTGCTTCGGCGTGTTCGGCGCCGGCCGTGCGCTCCTGTGTTGCCAGCCGGGCGTCCGCGAGTAGCCCGGGCAGGCACTCTCCAAGGCGCGCGAACCGGCAATCCTGAAAGAGCCGCCAGGCTTCGTCGACTGCGAAGGAGAGGCGTTCGAGGCGCACGGTTTCGCGGCCGTCGTACAGCGAGCCCGCCAGCCGCCGCGACTGCATGAGTGCGGTGCGAATCGCCGGGATGCTGGCCGCGTGACGACCGTGGTCGTCCAAGAGCGTCGGCGTTCCCTGAAGGTCCTCAACGTGCACTCGCAGTGCGTGTGCCAGGTCCGCGAGCATCTTCACGTTGTTCACCGGTAGGCGTTCGGACTCGACCCGGTACACCCAGTCCTCGGAGCGTCCCAGAAGTTCGCCGAGCTGCCGCTGGCTCAGACCTCGGCGTTTCCGGTAGAACCGGACTCGCTTGCCGAACGGAAGATGGTCGGTCATTCCTCGCATTGGCCTGCTCCCCTCAGCCTGCTCGATTGAGTTTCACACGGCGTGAGTGTGCGGGAACAGGCGAACCGTCATCTGAGGGTGCCTGTGATCTGGAACGTAGGCTGACCCCAGCGGAGGCAACGGCGGGGAGTAGGTCCTCGGCGAAGACGGAGGGCGAGAGCAAGTGATCTCAACGCAGGCATGGGCGGATGCTCGGCGGCTGTGGGACTTCCAGCAGATGGGTCACGAGCTGCGCCCTTGCTCCGTGGCGATCGGACTCGGCAGCCATGACCTGGGAGTAGCCGACACCACCGCGGACCTCTACCACCGCAGCATGGCGCCCCTCATCGTCTTCACCGGAGCGACCAGCCGGACGACGCGTGAGCGGATGCCCCGAGGCGAGGCCGAACACTATCGGGACCGTGCCATGGCGCTAGGGGTTCCTGAGAGCGCCATCATCGTCGAGCCGAAGGCCCGGAACACGGGCCAGAACATCCGCTTCTCCCGCGCTCTGCTCGAAGAGCAGCGTGTTCCCGTATCGTCGGTCCTGCTGGTCAGCAAGCCGTACGAGGAGCGACGGGCGTACGCGACGGCGCGAAAGCTCTGGCCGGATGTCGAGTGGGTGAGCGCCTCCACGCCCATGGAGCTCTCCGAGTACGTCGATTCGATCCAGGACGCCCGGCTGGTCATCGACATGCTGGTGGGGGCCCAGCAGCGGCTCATGGTGTACCCACGGCAAGGGTTCATGATCGAGCAGGAGATTCCCGACGATGTGGCGGCGGCTTTCGAACGGTTGCGTCGCGACGGCTTCACGAGCCGACTCGTACCGGAAGAGGCCGAACGGGCCTGAGCTTCGGTCCACCCCGTCCGGTCCGGTCTGCGCTCTTTCAGGCGGCGCCCCATTGAGCTTGGGCATCCATGTTTCTGAGCGTCTCAATACGATACGACAACTGCTGGGTAGCAGCAGTGTCTCCTTGATCCGCACGCCGAATGAAGGACCCGAGGGTGTGAAGGTCTCGGATTCCACAGAGAACCGATTGACCAGACCACTGCCGGATGTCGTAGCCGTACCGCTCGCTGAAATCATCCAGTTGTCCGACGCTTCGCCCGAAGCGGACTCCTTGGAACGTATTAGCCAAGTCGATCTCTCGCGGGCCGAATGCCGCCTCGTCCCAGTCTCCGAGCCTGACGTCCTCGCCGTCCCAGAGCGTGTTGCCCGGATATGCGTCGCCGTGAATGTGCCCGTGCCCCAAGGGGAATTCCAGCTGTTCGTATGCGTGGAGAAGTTCCTGCCTGCGCTCCATGAGCCACGCCCGTTCGTTCGGCGCTAGGTAGGTACTGGCCTCCACGGCGGTCTTGAGTGAGGCAAGCGGTTGGTGTTGCGGCAGTGACACCGGCGGGGATGGTAGGGAATGCAGAGTTCTCAGCAGATCGCCCAACCGTCCGGGCGAAGGTGCGCCGTGTTCAGGTTGCGGGTAGTGCCGCCAGAACGTGACGACATATGGGTCGTATGCCACCGGCTGGGGTACATCCACTGGCTCTGTCGCCGGGAAGTCGTTCGCGACGAGCCAACGCGTGAGGGAGACAGCGGTCGCCAAGCGCTGCTGCTGCGAGGCGGGACTGACGCGCACCACAACGCCTTCCGCAGCAAGAAGGAACACGGAAGTGGCGTGGTGGTGAAGCGGGACAAGGGAGCGGTCTGTCAGACCTGACGCCTGGCAGGCCTTACTGGCGGCGGACTCGGGAGAGGCCGTCATTGTCATGAGGTGAGGGCCTTCGCTCTCGTGTCGATCACCTGATAGCCGCGAGTGGCATCGGCGAGCTCGCGGGCAACCTGGCTTCGGGCGAACCGTGGTTCTTCAAGAAGCGTAGCCACTCCCTGCACGGCGTCGCCAAGCTGTCGGATACGGCGGTCGACCGGCAGCTCCAGTATGGGCTGGAGTTGCTCGCCGGCGCCCTCGATCTCTCCTGCGGCGATGCGCGCTGTGACGATGTCGAGGCGCGCCAGCGCCTCGTCGCCGTACGACCGCTGCTCCTTCGGGCCCATCTCGTACAGATCGATCGCGGCGGCGGCGTGCTGCTCGGCCCTCCCGTGTTCGCCGAGGAGGGCGTACGTTCCGCCGATGTAGTACTCCTGCTTGGCTTCCGGGAAAGTGAGCAGGCCTCCGAATCTGGTGAGCCCGTTGGGGTCTGTTCGCTGTTCGCGGGCCTGCTCAAGTTCCTTGAGCGCTGCCAGGGCCGTGTTCCGGTCTCCGACGCGTGCCGCAGCCCTGGCCCCGATCGCCGCGGTTCTGACCCGGGTCTCGCCGACGGGGGCGAACCGGATCGCCTGTTGTGTGTACTTGAAGGCTGCGTGCCGGTGAGTTGACCACTCCGCGATCAGTGCGGCTGTGCCCTTGACCCATGCCCGGAGATCGTCGTGGTCGGCATGCTCGGCGAGGGTCCCGGCCGTCTGAAGTTGGGCGACAGCGGAGTCCTGGTCCCCGAGATTCTGTGACGCGTGAGCAAGGAGCAGGCAACTCGTGCCGGCGAGGAGGTACAGCTCCCTGGTTTGGCCGGGGGGTTGGTGGCCGCTCAGCAGCGCGAAGAGCTGATCTCTCGTCGACAGCAGGTCTTGGAAGAGCGAGTACAGGGGAGCGTGGACGTAGTCCGTCGCGATCCGGGTGATCCTGGATTCCAGCCCCTCAAGCTCGATGTCGCTCACGTTGCTCCTCGTGACCGCTTCCGCGAACCGCAGCGACTGGGCCGCGGCTTGTGTCGCGAGCTCATAGAGGTCCACTGCCTGCTCGCCGGTCGCGACCTGGAGATCAACGGCGGATGGTCCTGGGTGCGGCAACGGCCGTGGCGTGAGGGCTGCGTGATGCTCACGGAACGGTGGGGGGAGCAAGGCGTCCGGTGTTTCCATGCCGTTGAGGAACCTCGCGACCTTGTCGAGGCTCGTCAGTCGGCGGGTTCCTGCTTCGAGCATGGAAAGGAAACCCTGGCTGAGCCCCGTCATGCGGGCCATGTCGTCCTGGCGAAGCTTCGCCCGCTCGCGGATGAGGCGGCTCGCGCGCCCGAAGTCCCATGCCGCGATGGCGGAGTGGACTTCCGGATGCTGCCAGACGGTGTCTGGAACCCGGCGTTGAAGGCGGGTGTCGAGAAACCTGACGCGCGCGCACGTAGCACACCGGTCTTCGTCGTTGTACTGGCTCAAGCGGCATCCGCAGTCAGCGCATACGCGAGGGTTTCTTGGCATCGCACCCCCGTTTCTCGTCTGCGCCCGACAGCGTAGGCGGGGGTACGCGCGTGCCGGTATCACTCATGTAATACGGGCAGTTGAGACATACTTCTGGGCCGCCGCCGTCAGGCGCGGCCGAGGGTTGTTGTGACGATCGCGTCCAGGAGCCGTGGGACGTCTTCGAGGCTGTCAAGGACAACGCCGGCTCCCACTGTGGAGAGTCCGTTGGCGGTGGTCTTTCAGCGGCTCTTTCGAGCGCGGCCTAACGCTCGCCGAGCGCATGCGGTTCCTGGTCTTCCTGGAACCGGCATCACCTCAGTGATATCACCCTCGGAATGTGCGTAATCGCCTTTCGGTAAACAGTCTTGGGGATCAGCCAACGTCCTTGTGACAGCAGTTGCTTGGTCAAGCGGCTCAGTCAGTGTGTCCGGACGCACAGGAGATCCCGGTGATTGCCTCGCAAGGCCGAGTTGAAGCCGTCCCTGATCCGCCCGCTGCCCATCGGCCGGTCGCACCTGTGGTGCCGCTGGACGGCCGGCAGCGGTTGCAACGCCACTCCTCCTCACCGGAGTTGGCATTGCCGTTCGCGCAGACAGAACTGCCCTGGAGGATCCAGCTCGCGTCACACCCGCTGCCGCGACTCGGGCCCGTCGATGTCGTGCAGGCGGGACTACTCGTCGGCTTGCGTGCGGTCGAGGGTGCCCGAAGCCGGGGGCTCCCTGTGGGGCCGGTGCTCTGCTGCCACGCGCACTCGCGTATCCACATCCCGGTCGAAGCGGACACGGCATACCGGTGGCACGCTCCACAGACGGTGTGCCGTGCGGGGCGCCTGTGGGAATGCGCCCTCGACAGACAGGTCGCCGGGTACTCGCGCTGCTCGACGGTATGGCTGCTTCCCCCTGACGGACATCCAGAAGGCACCGACAGCGCCGCGCTCCGTCACTGGCTCGCCCTGACACGGTCGGCTGGCGTGCGCAAAAGGGAGCCTCTGCATGGCGGTTAGCGTCTCGGCCGTCGTCCTCTTGGCGATCATCACGTTCCTGCTCATCAAGAAGGGCGGGCTGAAAGCCGGGCACGCAGTGGTCTGCACCCTCCTCGGCTTCTACCTCGCCAGTTCCTCGATCGCGCCAACGATCTCAGAGGCCACAACGAGCCTGGCGCGCATGATCGGCGGGATCAAGTTCTAGGCCCCAGCCGATGACCTGGGCGACATGAGCGGGCCTCCTTGGGCTCCATCGAACTGTCGCCAGCCCGGCGGTCCATCAACTTGCCGGTCCTGTTGCCCTGTCGCAGTCCACTTCGACCCCAGTGAGAGATCCGATGAGACACGAAACAGCCGTCGTGGCATCCGTTGGTCTGGCCGCGGTGCTCGTTGTCGCGCTCGGGCTGGCCGCATACTTCGCATGGCTCTCCGCCAAGCACCGTGCCCAGGCCGTGCATTGGCAAGAGACCGCCGTTGCCCAGGACACGGCCCTGGTCGCGCTGCTTTCGCAGGGCCTCGAAGCGGTCGTGGGCTCGCTCCAGCGGCCACAGTCGGCCTCGGCAGAGTTCGTGGTACCGGCCTGTCTCGCCGGTTCCGGCTTCGTGGAGAACCTCCGGGTGCTCGGCGAGCGGTATGTCGCCGACCTGCACCAAGTGCGAGGAGTGACGGCGGCTTCGACACGTCAGCAAGTCGAAGCCGAGGCGCGCGAGTCGGCGAAGGCAGCCGTCAAGGCGTTCGCCACCGCGATGGTGAGCACTGGCATCAACGTGAGCAGCGAGGTGGCCCAGGCGCTCCGGCGACATCACGGCAGTGCCGTCTTCGCGACGCTGACCAAGATCGATCACGGCGTCCAGCAGATGCTCCACCAGGCACAGTCGTACGTCGTGCTCGCTGGAGGGCTCCTCGGGCAGCGGTGGCCCGCCAGCACACTCACGGACGTCGTCGGGGCGGCCCAGGGAGCGATTCCCGACTACGCACGGGTCCACCCGTACGCGTCTGAGCGGGCAGTGATCGCCCGCATGGTCGGGCCGGTGAAGCTCATCCTGAGCCACCTCCTCGACAACGCCGCACGCTATTCGCCGCCTCAGACTCACGTGGAGGTGAACGCCCAGCACGGCCACCACGGAATCACTCTCCTCATCGACGACGCCGGCAAGCGCATGAGCGAGGAGGAACTGAAGCGCGCGCGGCGCATCCTGGACGGCCGCCAGGAAGTCGACATCCTCACCCTGGAGGCGCACCCGAGGGTCGGCTTCCCGGTGATCGCGCTCCTTGCCCGCCGGTACGGCATGAAGGTGGTGCTCACGGACTCCAACCGCTACGGCGGGATGTGCGCCTCGGTCTTCCTGCCCGAGGCCCTTCTCACCACCGCTGCGGCTGAGCTCGAACCGGCTCCGCGACCCGCCCGCGTCGCGGCGCCTGCGCCTTCTTCCCCCGCCCTGACGGAGAACGGACTGCCGACGCGCACGTCTCGCCAACCGGTGCATGCGCAGCAACAGGCTTCTGCCGGGCGTCGCACGAGTACCGAACCGGCCCGGCCCGCGGTCATCGGCGCCTGGCAGCAGGCAAACAGACAGGCTCGCGGCACGGCCGCACCCCCGCAGGATCGCGCCGGGGACACCGACGTACACCCCGACCAGCAAGAAAGGCCCCTCGACTCATGACGACGCAGGTGAACAGGCTCGGCTGGATGCTCGGGGACCTCACGAGCATGCCGGATGTCAGCTACGCCGTCCTTCTGGCCACGGACGGTCTCGCCCTGGGCTACTCGGAATCGGTGGACCGTGACACGGCAGACAAGGTCGCCGCGTCCACCAGCGGCTTTCACTCCATCGGCGTCGCGTTGGCCCCGTACACCGGTGGCAAGAAGAACGGCCTGCGCCAGGTCGTCGCCGAGTTCGACGAGGGACTCCTGTTCGTCAAGACGGTCGGCCACAACGCGTTGTTGGCGGTCTCGACGACCGAGGCGGTGGACGCCGAAATCCTCACCTACCGGATGAACGGACTGACCGAGCGCCTCGGTGCGGAACTGTCCAGCCCGGCACGGGACAAGGGTGACGAAGGCGGCGCTCGGCCATGAGCGCTCTGCGGCGCGATCCCGACATGGTCCGAGCGTATGTCCGGACACGAGGGCACTCGTCACCGTCCCGCGACGGCCTGACCCTGACGACTCTGGTTCGCGCCGCAGACCGCCCGCTCCACGGCCTCGACGTCGAAGCCCGGCGGATCCTGCGGATCTGCAACGGGCCGATCGTGATCGCCGAGATCGCCTCGCTCCTCGATCTGCCCCCCACCGTCGCTCTCATCGTCGTCTCCGGACTTCTCGACACCGGCCACCTCAACACCCCGGCACCGGCCGACCAGCCGGACATCAGCGTTATTGAGGAAGTACTCAATGGACTCCGTGCTCTCGTCTGAGCACCAATACCTCCCAACCACCGTGACCCGGTCAGCGAAGATCCTGATCGCCGGCCACTTCGGGGCAGGCAAGACGACGCTGGTGGGCAGCGTGTCGGAGATCAAACCGCTGAGGACCGAGGAGCCGATCACAGAAGCCAGCACCGGCATCGACGACCTCGCCGGCCTGCCCAGCAAGACGGAGACGACGGTCGCCTTCGACTTCGGCCGCCGCACCCTCAGCCCCCATCTGGCCCTCTACCTGTTCGGCACCCCCGGACAGAACCGGTTCACCCCCTTCTGGGAGCACCTCTTCCACGGGGCGCTGGGCGCGCTGGTCCTCGTCGACACCCGTCGGCTCCAGGACTCCGACGCGGTTCTCGCGCTCTTCGAAGAACGCGGCCTGCCGTTCGGAGTCGCCGTCAACGAATGGGACGGCGCTCAACGGTTCGACCTCGACGAGGTCCGCCGGGCCCTGGCCCTCGACGACGACGTGGTGGTCACGTCCTGCGACGCCCGCGACGAAATGTCCTCCATCCACGCGCTGATCGCGTTCGTCGAATACCTCCACCGATCCAGCCGACTGGAGCACCTGTCGTGACCATGCCGCCACCATCATCGCAAGCCGGCCACCGCGCTCACGCCGGTCGGACGCGGTTCGCGATGTACGCGCCGGAGTTCGCAGCTGATCCCTCCCGCTTCTACACGCAGATGCGGGAGCAACACGGAACACTGGCCCCGGTCTACCTGGACCCCGACGTGCCCGCCACGCTGGTGATCGGCTACCAGACCGCCGTCCGCATCCTTCACGACCCCGTACGGTTCCCCGCCGACCCGCGGGTCTGGCAACAAGGCGTCCCCGCGCACTGCCCGGTCCTGCCGATGCTGGAGCACCGCCCCAACGCGCTGCGCAACTCCGGTCCCGCTCACGCTCGTTACCGTGCCGCGAACACGTCCGCCCTCGACCATGTCCGCCAGCACGAACTGCAGGCCATGGTGGAACAGATCGCCATTCCCCTGATCAACGAGATGTGCGAGGTGGGCCATGCGGACCTGCTGACGCAGTACGCACAGCCTCTGGCCTTCCAGGTCCTCAACGCGATCCTCGGCTGCCCACCGGAGATCGGCCAGCGCGTAGCCCTCGGGATGGCCGCGATCTTCGAAGGCGTAAACGCCGAGGCCGGCAACGCCATGCTCACCGAGGCTCTCAGCGAACTTGTCGACCTCAAGCGCCGCCACCCGGGCATGGATGTCACCACCGGCCTGTTGAGCCACCCGACGCAGCTGAACGAGCTGGAGCTGATACACCAGCTGGTCACCCTCTACGGCGCCGGCATCGAGCCCGAGCAGAACGTCATCGCGAACACCCTTCTGCTGATCGTCAGCGACGAGCGGTACTCCGGCGACGTGCTCCGGGGGAGCCTCAGCGTCCGCGACGCTCTCGACGAGCTGCTCTTCGTGGACCCTCCGCTGGCCAACTTCTGCGTGTCGTATCCACCACGTCCGGTCGAGATCGACGGCGTCGTCCTACCCGCCCACCAGCCGGTCGTCATCAGCATGGCCGCCTGCAACAACGACCCCGCGGTCATCTCCGACCAGCGGGCCGGCAACCGCTCCCACCTGACGTGGAGCGCCGGGCCCCACGGCTGCCCCGCCCAGCCCCTGGCCTACCTCATCGCCCAGGTGGCCATCGAGCAGATCCTCGACGCCCTCCCCGAAATGGAACTCGCCGTCCCCGCCGACCACCTCACCTACCGCCCCGGCCCGTTCCACCGCTCCCTGACCGGCCTGCCGGTCCGCTTCCCCCCGTCGCCGCGCCTCACTCTGACCTAGGGAGAACCCGACATGGACCGCACCCTGCCCCTCGTCCTCGACCCCACCGGCCGTGCGCGCGCGGCCGAAGAAGACGCCCTCCACGCCGCCGGTCCCGCCACGCTCGTGGACATCCTCGGCGTGACCGCCTGGTCGGTCAGCGACCCGGCCATCCTCAAAGGCCTTCTGAACGACGCCCGGGTGTCCAAGGACGCCAGCAGGCACTGGCCGGCGTTCATCAGCGGCGAGATCACCGAGAAGTGGCCGCTGGCCCTGTGGGTCGGCGTGGACAACATGTTCACCGCCTACGGAGACAACCACCGGCGGCTGAGGCGTCTCGTCAGCAAGGCGTTCACCGCCCGACGTACCGCAGAGATGGTGCCGCGCATCGAACAGATCACCGCCCGCCTCATCGACCGGATAGCCCGGACCCAGCCCGGCGAGGTCGTCGAACTGCGCGAGGCCCTCGCCTTCCCCCTGCCGATCCAGGTCATCGGCGATCTCATGGGTCTGACCCAGGACGTGTGGCCCCGCTTCCGGACCGTGGTCGACGGAGTCTTCGACACCACCCTCACCAGCGAGGAGGCCCGCGCCAACACCATGGCCCTGTACGGCATCCTCACCGAACTGGTCGCATCGAAGCGGGCCACCCCCGGCGAGGACATCACGTCGACGCTCATCGACGTACGCGACGAAGAGGGCGATGGCTCCGTTCTCACGGAGCAGGAACTCCTGGACACGCTGCTCCTGATCATCAGCGCCGGCTACGAGACGACCGTCAACCTGCTCGATCAAGCCGTCACCGCGCTGCTCACCCGCCCCGACCAGCTCGCTCACGTCCGGGCGGGGCGCGCGTCCTGGGACGACGTGATCGAGGAGTCCCTCCGCTACGCCGCCCCCATCAGCCACATGCCGCTTCGATACGCCGTCGAGGACATCCCCCTCCCGGACGGGATCGTGATCAGCCAGGGCGAGGCGATCCTCGCCTCGTACGGCGCCGCCGGTCGCCATCCGAACCTGCACGGCGCCACCGCGGGAGCCTTCGACGTCATGCGGGACGACAAACAGCATCTCGCTTTCGGACACGGCGCTCACTTCTGCCTCGGCGCTCCCCTGGCCCGCGCCGAAGCGCGAGCCGCGCTGCCCGCCCTCTTCAACCGCTTCCCGGACATGGCCCTCGCCGTGCCGCCCGAGGAGCTTGAGCCGGTGGCGAGCCTCCTCGTCAACGGGCACCGCACGGTGCCCGTGCGGCTGCAGCCCATGCGCCGACCCGGCTGAGCCGGGGATACGGGCGCGTACAGGGTCGGCTCTATCGAGTGGGAAACGCCCAGTTCAGCGCCCGTTGTCAGTGCCTTTTGGCAGGCTACGCACCCACACGTGAATACCTAGAGAATCCATCCAGTCACATGCTGTGCGCGCAGTGACTGGATGGCCCGGAGAACGAAAGGGGGCACCGAGGTGACGAACATGCCCGGCGCACTCCACGAACTGGTGGCGTCGGTAACCGACACGTACACCGTGGTTGCTGAGCACCCCCGCCCCGGCACCATCAGGCCGTCCCTCTGGGAAGTCCACGCGTCCGGGGGCCGGCGGTGGTTTGCCAAGCAGCACGTGGGCCCCAAGCTGCACCGGCGTGAGGTCGATGCATACCGGAAGTGGACGGTCTCCCTCGGCGAGGGCCGGACGCCCGACCTGGTCGCCGCCAAGGCCGCCTCCCACACCGTCCTGGTCACCGCTGTGCCCGGACACAGCCTCGACTCGCTCCGACTGCCGGCCGAGCAGAAGCGCAAGGCCTACGAGCAGGCAGGTGAGCTCCTCGCTCGCCATCACGCGGCGGCCGGCGACGAGCCCACCGCGGACACGACCGAGGGCGAGTGGGAAGAGACGGTGTCGAAGGTCCTGGTGCCTGCCACCGCGTACGTGCCCAAGCACGAACTCTCAACGGTACGAGCCCTCCTGAGCGAGCCGCCCCCACGGCTGCCCCAGGTCGCCGGGCACGGCGACTACATGCCGAAGAACTGGATGTGGGACGAGTCCGAGCAACTGCTGAGGGTCATCGACTTCGAACGCGCCGAGCTCCAGCCCGCGCCACGCCGGGATCTCAGCCGCCTGCGCTACCGGATCCTGCACCACAACCCGGACCTGAACGCCGCGTTCCACCACGGGTACGGCCGCACCCTCACCGAGGAGGAAGCGGCGGCATGCCGGGCGTACGGGGCCCTGGACGCTGTCGACTCCCTGGCCTGGGGCATCCAGCATCACGACGTCGGTCTGGTCGACGAAGCCCACACCATGCTGGAGAACCTGCGCCTGGAGACCGGCAAGAGCGTGTGGAGCGGGTGGCGCGCGTGAATACCTTCGCCGGACTCTCCGCCTATTACCGACGCTTCCGCCCAGGCATCCCCGTCGCCCTCGCGGCCCTTCTCGACCAGGCCGCGCCAACAGACAGCCCACGGCGCCTTCTGGACATCGGCACCGGCCCGGGACTCGTTGTTCACGCGCTCTTGCCGTACTTCGACGATCTTTTCGTGGTCGATGCCGAGCCGGGGATGCTCACGGAGGCCGAAGCTATGCTCCGTCCCACGCTCGACACCGCCCACCGGCTGCAACTCCGTCACGCGCTCGCGGAGGACTTCCTGCCACCGGAGGGATGGCGACCGCATCTCGTCACCTGCGGCCGTGTCTTCCACTGGCTGAACCAGCCGCGCTTCCTCGACCGGCTCAGTGAGTACGTGGCCCCCGAGGGGGTGGTCGCGGTCTTCAGCGACCGGAGTCTGTGGACCGCCGACAGCCCGTGGCAGCAGGCCGCCCGCGAGGTCGTCCAGCACTTCCTCGGTGGGCAACGGAGAGCAGGCGACTGCGCCTTCAGCACGCCTGGGCCGCCGTACGAGGAGGTACTCCGTGCTTCCGCCTTCTCACACGTCACCTCCACGGTCGTTCCCGTCCACCGCCATTGGAAGATCTCGCAGGTCCTGGGCTACCTGTACTCAACATCGTTCGCGGCCCCGCATCTGTTCGGCGACCGCCGCGACGACTTCGAGCTGGCCGTTGCCAACGTCCTCACACCCTTCGCCGACAGAGGAGTGCTCACGGAGGACAACGCGTTCACCGTCCTCACGGCACGTCGTCCCTCGACACACGAAGGCCTGTGATCCCTATGGACGAAGCAGAGCGGGGTGCGGCGTTGACCGCTGACGTGCTGGAGGACCGGTACGGACTCGTCGTCGACCTCGTCGAGCCGGTGCACATGGGCACGGACACGATCAACCGACGAGTCCTGACCGACGACGGGCTGCGGTTGTTCGTCAAGCAGTACCCGGCGATGGCCGACCTGGACGAGGCACGCAACGCGTGGGACATGTCGGAATACTGCCGGGCAGCGGAACTCCCCGTTCCACGCGTGTGGCCCGACGCCGACGACAACCTGGTCACCATCGCGGAAGGCAGCGCATGGGCCGTCGTCGACGAGGCCCCGGGCCAGGTGACGTCGTCGGCCATGACGGTCCCCCTCGCCGAACACATCGGCGTCGTCATGGGGCGCATGCACCGTGCGCTCGCCGCGTACCCGCTGCCCAAGCGCTTACAGCAGACCCGCTGGCGGACAGAGTCCGTCGAGGACGCGGTAGCGAAGTGCGACACCGTGATGACCAGAGCCACACGGCAAGGCCACGACCGTCTCGACCAACTGCGAGTCGACCTCGACCAGCGGCGTACGGGCTTAAGCACCCACGCTGCCGCGCTGCGGGAACAGCTGCCCGAGACGCTCGTGGAACAAGCACTGCACGCGGATCTCACCCGCACCAACCTGATCACCCTCTCCGATGCCGTCACCGGCATCATCGACTTCCGCTGCGCAAGCGCGATGCCGGCCTGGGAACTGGGGCGAGCGGCGTTCGACCCACGCACCGTCGCGACCAGCACCGAGTGGACTGCCTGCGCCCTGGCCATGGTGAGTGCCTACCGCTCGGAGCATCCCAGCCTCCCCATGCAAGAGGTCCAGGCCTGCGCTCGGATCGCCTTGCTGTACATGCTGTTCAGCTTCTACGGCGCCACCACCGCCGAGTACGACCTGCCTCGGGACGCCGAGCTGGATCTGAAGCGGCACTGGAGCGAGCGTCAGACCGCCATCCGGCGCCTGCTCTGTGACCTTGAGGGCCTCGAAGACGAGCTCACCGCCCTCGGGGCGAGCGAGGACACCTCATGACCATCCGGCGGCTAGCAACTGCACGGCATTCCAAGGATGTTGAGGAACGGCCTCAACCGCACACGGCATTCAGGGGGACGCCATGGCGTATCGAAGAGTGATCGGCCTGTACCTGGTTCTCATCCGTAACCAGCCCGTGCTGGGCTTCCGCACGACCTCGGCCGGGCACCGCGTGTCGGTGGAGGGCTGGAGCTGATGACCACCATCCCGAAGCCCGCTGCCACAACCGCAGCGACCGACGAGGCGGAGGCATCGGATGAGGAGCTGAAGTTCGTCATCCCCGGCGACCGCCGCATCGAGGCCGCCAACGCGATCACCACCCGCGCGATGGCCCGGCGCCTGCCCCAGCTGATCCGCCGATCCCTCGCGCTGGGCTGGCAGGTCGACCGCACCGCAGTCATCGCCCTGCTCGGCGTCCAGCTCCTGTCGGGGGTGCTGGAGGCGTTCGGGCTGATGGCCACCACCGGTGTGATCAAGCCGCTGATCGCCTCTCAGCACATCAGCAGCGACCAGCTCCGCTCAGCCGTACCGTCGCTTATCGTCCTGTCGGTCGCCATCGGTCTGCGTGCCCTGCTGGGTATCGTCTCCACCGCGCTGTCGGCCCGGCTGGCGCCGCGTATTGCCCGGGAGGCCGAACTCGAACTCCTCGACGCGGCGACCAAAGCGGAACTGGCCGCATACGACAACCCCGGATACAACGACCGCTGGGACGCGGCCGACCGGGGAGTGGAGGTCTCCAGGGACCTTCTTACCCAAGCTCAGTACATTCTCGCCGCCTCCACCTCTCTGATCGCCTCCGCGTGCGTCCTGACCGCCGTGCACTGGACGCTGCTGCCGCTGCTCCTCCTGGCGGCATTGCCGAAGGGCGTGGCCAGCGTGCGGGCGGCCCGCATCAGCTACATCGCCTCGCTCGCCACCACGAAGGACCGGCGGCTGCTGGGCATGCTCCGCTGGCACCTGGTCGACAAGCAGACCGCCGACCAGGTCCGCTCCGGCACCATGGCGCCGTTCCTGCTCGACAAGTACCGCACGGCCGGGGTGCGGATCGACACGACGACCGACCAGGCCACCTGGCGCTCCGCCAGGATCTCCCTGGTCGGCGGAGCCGCGGGAGGTCTCGCCCACGCCGTGGTCTGGGTGGCCCTGGCGCTGCTGGTGTCCGCCGGGCAGATCTCGGTCGCCGCCCTCGGCACCGCGTTCCTCGCATTGGGCCGCGTCAGCGCGGGACTGGACGGGATCGTCGGCTACGGAGCCCAACTCTTCCGTACCGGCATGTACTTGGACGACTGGGCGGACTTCATCGACGAAGCCGGCGGACACCGCATCGACCGCGGCCCCCAGACGCCGGCCGTGCCCACGCTCGTATGCGCCGAGAACATCACATTCCAGTACCCGAGCGCAGAGCGCCCGGCCCTGGACGACGTCTCCTTGGAGGTTCGGCGCGGCGAAGTCGTCGCGCTGGTGGGCGAGAACGGCTCCGGCAAGACCACCCTCAGCAAGATCCTGTCTGCTCTGTATCTGCCCGACCAAGGAGCCGTCACCTGGGATGGCACCGACACCAGGGATCTGGACGCGCATGCCACCTGGGCGCGTGTTGCCGTCGTACCGCAGTCCTATGCGAACTGGCCCCTGTCGGCGAGGGAGAACATCACGCTCGGCCAGGCCACCGAGGACGGGGACGCCGCAGTGCTCGCCGCAGCGCATGCCGCGGGCGCCGACGAGGTCATCGACGGACTGCGAAACGGCTTGAACACCCTGCTGGCCAAGGAATGGTGGGGTGGTCAGGAACTGTCCGGCGGGCAGTGGCAGAGGATCGCACTAGCCCGAGCCTTCCACCGGCCGGCCGGACTGCTCGTCCTGGACGAACCGACAGCAGCCCTGGACCCAAGGGCCGAGCACCGCATCTTCACCGGGCTGCGCCGGCTTGCTGCGGACCGCGCGGTCGTCCTGGTCACGCACAGGCTCACCAACGTGACCATCGCCGACCGAATCGTCGTTTTGGACAAAGGCCGCGTCGTCCAGCACGGCACCCCCGAGGAGCTGCTGGCCCAGCAAGACGGCTTGTTCCGCGAACTGTGGGATCTGCAGAACGAGCGCACCGGCCGTGTACCCGCCCCGGCTGTAGGGTCCGCGGTCCGATGCGCAATGTCGGCTGAGGATGCGCAGTGAATGCGCAAATCCAGGGTTCGGTGCGCGATGGCTGTAGTCCGTAGCTGTTCGAGCGGGGCCAGACACAGTGAAGGCCCGGTATCCACCGGGCCTTCACGTTTGAGTAGCGGGGACAGGATTTGAACCTGCGACCTCTGGGTTATGAGCCCAGCGAGCTACCGAGCTGCTCCACCCCGCGTCGGTACGGTGAACTCTACGGCACCGACCCGGCTCGGCCGAATCGGATTTCACCCGACGCCGAGAGTCACAACGAAGCCATTCTTCCGAACGGCGTACCCGTCACGTTCTTACTTGCCGGCTTCGCCGGATTCTTCGCTTGAGAATCCCCCCATGGTTGGCATGCTCAAGCAGCGAGCAGTTCAGACAGACACTCGGAGGGGTCGCCTCCGAGCGTGTTGCGTGGGTGGCTGCGGTGTTCGTCAGCTCTGGCTTCAGGCTTCCCGTCCCCCGACTGCTGGCGCTCCAGGCCGAGCAGCTTCAGCAGGTCGGCGGTGACCACCCGGTAGGCATTGCCGAGACGCAGCACCTTGACCGGGTACTCCCCTTGCTTGGCGAGCCCGTACCCGGTGGAGCGGCCGATCATCAGCGCCCGGTTCGCGGTGTCGAGGTCGATGACCGCCGGAAAAGCGAGTAGCTCGTCGCTCGTCAGCCCTCGCGTCTCACGGGACGAAGAAGATGCCGTCACGATGCTCTCCTGAAGGTGATTGGTGTCGTGGTGCCGCCAAAGATGTACCACGTAGTTGCGGCAGCACCTTTTCTCAACCTAAAGTGCCTACATGACACCTGATCAATGGCCGACAGTGTTCACCGCTCGGATCGCCCAGGCGGTGCGGGAGGCGCGCAAGGCCGCTGGCCTCACCATGGGCGAAGTCGCCCATGGCTGCGCTGAACGCGGCTTGACGGAGTTCACCGAGCACTCCATGAAGAACCTGGAGTCCGGGCGCAAGACGAGCATCACGGTCGCCGACTTCGTCGTCTTGGCCGATGTCCTAGGCGTCCCGCCCGTGGCTCTCCTCTTCCCACTCGGTACCTCCGCCACCGTGGAGGTCCTCCCGGGCAAAGAGGTGTCCACCTGGGACGCTCTCGCGTGGTTCACGGGCGAGACTCCCATGGACCAACCGGCGCCCGAGGGCACCGCCCGGGACGTACTCGACGTCTTCCGTAACCACGGCGACCTGGTGGCCGCCGCGTTGATGTCCACCGCGCTGGCCACGGAGAGACGCCGCCAGGCCAGCACCACTTTGGACCGGGCACGCCGGACCGCGCTCCTGGAGCGGGCCAGCAGCTACGAGGAGCACGCCTTCGAGGACTGTGCCGAGCTGCGGGCTTTCCGGGGGCGCATGCGCGATCGGGATCTGGTGCCGCCCTCGCTCCCCTCAGAACTGGCCCATGTCGACCACCCCGAGAACAACCCCGAGGACAGCGAGTGAAGAACGGTACGACCTCCCGTCGGTGCGCCTGCCGGAACCCGACCACAGGCAAGCCGTACGGGACGGCATGCCCCAAGGCATCCAACACTCGGCATGGCCTCTGGTACGCCATCCAGGAACTTGTCCCCCGCCAGGACGGCACCCGCCGCCGGTTCCGTCGGGGCGGATTCGAAACCGCCACCGCCGCGAAGACGGAGCTCTCCAAGGTCGCGGCGCTCATGGCGATACCGGACGAGGACGACCCGGCCGGTCAGCTCGCCATCAGCGATCTCCTCGAAGCCTGCGCGGCGGCGAAGGAGCCACTGCCGGACTACGACGAGACCCTGCGACGCTTCAAGACCGGCCAGGCACTCAACTCGAAGATCACCGTTGGCGAGTGGCTCGACACCTGGCTGGCGGGCCGCAAGCGCCTTCGCGTGACCGGCTACAAGCGTTACGAGTGCGACGTCCGTGTCCACCTCAAGCCGCACCTGGGCAACATCCGGCTGGACAAGCTCAGGGTCCACCACCTGAATACGATGTTCGACTCGATCAACGAGCGCAACATCGAGATCCAGGAGCAGAACGCCCAGAGGAAGGCAGTCCAGGCCGAACTCAAGGCGACCCCGAACAAGGGTGCTGAGAACCGGGCCCGTCGGGGGTGGTTCAGGGCCCAGCTCGACGCGATGCCGCCGTTCCGTCGTATCACCAGCCTCAATACCCAGCCGCACATCAAAGCCACGCTCAGGGCCGCCCTGAACGTGGCCATCGCCCAGCAGGTGATGTCCCCCTTCAATCCGGCCGAGCACGTCGAGCTCCTCCCTGGCACGAAGCCGAAGGCCCTGATCTGGACCGACGAGCGAATTGCTCGCTGGCAGGCGACTGGAGTCAAGCCTTCGCCCGTCATGGTCTGGACCCCGGAGCAGACGGGGAAGTTCCTCGACTTCGTCGCGGGTGACCGGCTCTACCCGCTGTGGCGGCTGATCTCCTTCCGAGGAACCCGGCGCGGCGAGTCGTGCGGTGCCCGGTGGGAGGACCTGTCGGCCGCTGAGCGGTCCCTGGCCATCGCCACGCAGCTCGTCCAGGACGGCTGGGAGATTCACGAGGGCGCCCCGAAGACCGACTCGGGCATCCGTCTCATCGCCCTGGACGACGAGACCTTCGACGTCCTCCAGGCCCACAAACTTCGTCAGGAGCGCGAGCGCGAGCAGTGGGGCGAGGGCTGGAAAGACACCGGACGAATATTCACCCAGGAGGACGGCTCCCTGCTCCACCCGGGCAAGGTGAGCGACCTCTTCGAGCGACTGGTCACCGCCGCCGGCCTGCCTCCGATCCGGCTCCACGACCTTCGCCACGTCGCCGCCACGCTCATGCTCGCGGCCGGGGTGGACATCAAGGTCGTCAGCGAAACGCTCGGCCACTCGGACACCCGCATCACCCGCGACATCTACCAGGCGGTCCTGGACGGCCTCGCACGCGACGCCGCCGAGAAGGTTGTCCAACTCGTCCCGCGCTCACGCCCCCACCTCAGCGCAGTCCCGGACAAGCAGACCCCCGAGCCCTCCCGCACCCTGCCGAGGATGCAGCCCCCCAAGCGCCCTTCAGACAAGGAAGAGAAGGACACCGCCTGAGAACACCGTGACTAGGGGCTTCGGTCAACAGCCGTCTGACCGGAGCCCTCTGTGGATCACCGGCCGGGGTGGGTGACCGAGGTGTGCCCGGCGCCGATTCCTGGAGCAGCGTTAGCCGGGCCGCTCAGTCGGTCAGCACGGCGAAGGGGTGCGGGTGACGGAGTATCCGGCCTCGAACCCGGTCATCATGGACGCTATGACCGGCACAGAAGAATCGGGCTTTGACGTTGTGGTGACGTTCTCCGCCGCAGAGCGGGAGGCCATCGCCGAGCACGCGGCCGAGCTCCAGGTTCCCCTCAATGCCTATATCCACAAGGCCGCTACTCGGCGGGCCCGAGACGGCGATCTCAAGCGCCGGCTCCGCCGGGAACTCGCCAACAACAGCCGCCCCGAAGAGGCGGCTTCCGGCCGGCTCAGTGACATCTTGGAACCATTCGTCGACCTGCCTGCCCTCACCGATGAGGAGAAGGAAGCCCGGGCACGGGAAGCCGCACGCGAGTGCGGGATTGAATATACGCCCCAGGTCCGGGCCCTGGGGCAAGCACTCTGGGCGAGAACTTACGACTGCCACGGCGCATCCGATGACTGAGCTTTCGATCAACTAGGTCTGCCCTGAACTCGGTGGCCTA
This sequence comes from Streptomyces sp. NBC_01451, assembly GCF_036227485.1. Classification (NCBI taxonomy): domain Bacteria; kingdom Bacillati; phylum Actinomycetota; class Actinomycetes; order Kitasatosporales; family Streptomycetaceae; genus Streptomyces; species Streptomyces sp. NBC_01451. The sequence goes on along the minus strand of NZ_CP109479.1, from coordinate 5,369,056 downwards.
TTGATGTTCAACGACGACTGACGTCGGCACGTGGGGCGGGCGCACCCCACGCTCTCGCTGGCATCGCGGGCTTCGCAGTGCGTCCCAGCCCGCCGGGTGATCATCCGGCGGGCTGGTCCAGGTACCCGCGGGGTCAGCAGGACCAGAAGGTCATGTTCACCACGATCGCCGGGGCGAACGTACCGTCGGGCAACTGCAGCGCCGAGACACATGAGCCCTACTGGGGCGCGTGACGCCAGTCGTACAACATGTTCCTGTTCAGTGACGTCGCAGGGCCGGTGTGTACGCCGAGATCTGTTCTCGTAGATCGGCGATGTCGATGGCCAGGCGCTCGGCCGTCTCGGGAAGCCGGACTCCGGGAACTGCGGCGGCCAGGCGGAGTGCGTCTTCGTGCAGTGCGCACTCCAGTTGGGTGGCGTCGCGTAGGTGAGCCCGTGCCTGTGCCGCGGCGTCATGGATGAGTGCGTGGATCTGTTCCGGCTCAGGTGCGGGTGTGGGAGGAGTCGGCGCCGGGAGTGCTGATACCGGTTCGTCGGTCAGCTCGTGTGTGTAGGCGGGTAGCAGGGGTGGTTCGGAGCACTCGCGGTACCAGGCCCATGCGTGGTGGGCGGGGATGTGGACCTTTCCGCCGGGCGTCGTGCGGGTGGTGGTGACTGGCTGGTCCGTGCTGGCGGCGGGGCGGTGTTGCGGGGGGCGTTCGGGGAGTCCGCGCAGCGCGGCGAAGTCGGCGGGGCGGGTGGTCAGGCGTGCGGTGATGGCGTGGGTGAGGGCGGCGATGTGGCGGCACGGTGAGATGCCGCAGTCGCAGCTGAAGGTGATCTCGTCAGACGTGGGCTGGATGGGCACGCCGCCGGTATGAGCCGGGTTGGTGAGGCATTCGGGGAGTTTGCCGGTGCGGACGGCTTGGTGGTGCCCGCAGGTGGGGGAGGCGGATTGCCAGGCCGTGGTCTGGTCGTCGGTGAGGACCGGCATGGTGATCGTCGGGTGTGCTGGTGTGGTGTGGTGCCGGTCGCTGGCGGTGGCGCTGACTCGGCCGGGTTCGAGGGCGAGGTGGGTGAGGCCGCCCGCGGACAGGTCGTTGTGGCCGGCGAGCCAGAGGGCGTCGTCGTTGATGGCGGCCCGCAGGATGGTCTCCCAGGTGTGGGCCCATGCGTTCGGGGTCATCGCTGTGCTCCCAGGGCGATCAGGTCGATGATCTGGTCGTCGGTCAGTTCGGTGAGGGCGGAGTAGCTGTCGGCGAGCACGGCGTCGGCGAGGGCCCGTTTGTGGTTGAGGAGTTCATCGACGCGATCCTCCAGAGTGTTCTCCGTGATGAGCGGGTGCACCGTGACGGTGCGCTGCTGCCCCAGGCGATGGGCGCGGTCGATGGCCTGGTTCTCCTTGGCCGGATTCCAGGGGCGGTCGAAGAGCACGACGTGGCTGGCTTGAGTGAGGGTGAGGCCGGTGCCTCCGGCCTTGACCGTCATCACCATGAGCTGGCCGGAGCGGGCCTGGAAGGTGTCGATGATGCGCTGGCGTTCGCGGACGGAAGGGATGTCGCCGCTGTAGTAGAGCGGGTCGTGGCCGTGGCCGCGCAGGTGCCGTACGAGGAGCTTGGCCATGAACCGGTACCGGGTGAAGATCAGCGTGGATTCGTCGGGGGCAGTCAGGGCGGGCAGCAGGTCGTCGAGCGCGCCGAGCTTGCCGGACCGGGATGCCGCCTGCTCAGGGTCGTAGTCGTCGTCCAGGGGGTCTTTGAGGTACTGGGCGGGTGAGTTGCAGATCTGCTGCAGTTTGTTGAACAGCTCCAGCAGCAGGCCTCTGCGGTGCACTCCTTGGGCGTCGCGGATTGCCTGGAGAGTGTCGTCGGCTGTCTGTTGGTAGAGCTGGATCTGTTCGTGACTGAGGTTGACGATGCGTGGCCGGATGTCCTTGGGCGGCAGTTCGGTCAGGATGCCTGGGTCGCTCTTGCGGCGGCGGAGCATGAACGCGCTCATGAGGCCGGACAGCCGTGTGGTTCGCTCGGTGTCGGCGATGTTGTCCTCGATGGGGCGGGCGAACTGGTCGCGGAAGACGCGTTGTGTTCCCAACAGGCCGGGGTTGAGCCAGTCCATGAGGGCCCATGCCTCGGTGAGGTTGTTCTCCACCGGGGTGCCGGTCAGTGCCACCCGGACTGCGGTCTGGATACGGCGCAGGGCGTGAGCGGTGGCAGTGCGGTGGTTCTTGACCATCTGGGCTTCGTCGGCGACGACCAGGTCGAAGTGCAGCAGGGCCAGCAGGTCGACGTCGCGGCGGAGCGTCTCGTAGCTCGTGATGATGATCGTGCGGGAGGTGGCGTCTTCGAGGGTGCGGTCGGCTCCCAGGTAGCGCAGGGTCGGCACGGTCGGGGCGAACCGGTGGACTTCCCGCTCCCAGTTGATGACGACGGAGGCCGGGCAGACGATCAGGGTCGGTCCGGTGGCGCCGGACGTGGATTCCCGGCGGTGCAGGTGTAGCGCCAGTGCGGTCAGGGTCTTGCCCAGGCCCATGTCGTCGGCGAGCAGCGCGCCGAAGCCCGCGCTGGTGGTGTTCGCCAGCCAGGCCAGACCCAGATGCTGGTAGTCCCGCATCGTTGCCTGCAAGGTTTGTGGCGCGGGGACGGGTGTTGTGCGGGAGCCAGTGCGCAGGAAGTCCACGAGGTCGGCGAGCGCGGCCGTCGGCTCGCAGGGCATGACGTGCCCGTCGACATCGATAGTCCCGGTCAAGGACGCGCGGAGGGCTTGTTGCGAGGAGATCGGGCCGATGCGGCGGTCGGCGGCACGGCGGGCGGTGTCTTCGTCGACCATCACCCACTGGCCCCGTACCTTGGCCAGCGGCCGTGGCGCCTGGGCGATGTCGTCCATCTCCTGGTCCGAGAGGTCGGCGTCACCGAGCGACATCTGCCACCGGCCGTCCAGCACGTCGTCGAGAGAGAACCGCGGCCGGGGCACGGCTGCGGACGCGTCGGGCTGTCCCCCGACCACTGCGCGGGTGCGCAGCAGGTCGGTCCACTGCTGTTGCCAGTGCACGCTCAGGCCGGCCCGCTCCAGTTGACCCCGTGTGGCGCCCAGCAGCAGGACGGCCTCACCGGCGAGCAGCGTGAACCGGTCGGGCACCGGGCCCTCAAGGAGCCGTCTGGCCGGCTCCCACACCTCGGCGATGCGCCGCAGCCGTCGGCGGATGTGCCCCACCACTGTCTCGTCGCCGGCCACCTGCTCAACCCGGCGGAACAGCTGCTGCTTACGGCTGTCCGCAGTGGGCTGGGCGACCAGCAGTTCGGCCCACAGCAGTTCCGTGTCGTTGGGGCTGCCCTTCTTCGGGGCCTGTACGGACAGTTTCAAGTCCACAGCCGGCACCTCGGCACGATCGTCCTCGGCACGATCGGCCCACTGGTGCAGTGCGGCACTGCGCTGCTGCTGCGGGATGGGGGCGATGAACGGGGTGTGTCCCAGCACCGCTGCGGTGCCGGGGCCGCGCAGCATCGCCTCGGCGACCGCGTCGAGCCCGGCGCGGATCGCGACGCGCGGCGCCCACAGGAGATAGGGCCGGGTGTCGTTGGCTGCCCCGCAGTGCGCGGGAGGCACAAGGGCCTGCCGGAGCTGCCGTGCGCGCTGGCGCTCGTGTTCGTTGAGCGGGCCCAGACGCCACACGTCGGTGCCGTGGCTGTCCAGTGTCGGGTACACCCGGCCGTCGGCGACCACGGCCATCCCCAGCTGGATCACCTGGCGCCACATCTGGGCGGACGGGGCGATCTTGTCGCCGTCGGCTGTCCGGGCCATGGCGTTGGCCAGCAGTCGCACGGGTACCTGCCAGCATTTCACCATACGGGGGCCGACCGCGAGGCCCTGGCCGGGCAGGACGAGGTCTGCCGTGCAGCATCTGATCGGGCGGCGGCAGATAGCCTCCAACGGGAGCCCGTCGGCCCGGTAGAGCAGGAAGCGGCCGGCGCCGTCCTGCAGATCGATGGTGATCTCCATGTCCTGCCGCAGCAGTTCAACGAGTGTGTCCTCGGCGGCTGCCGCCTCGTCGCGGTCCGCGAGGAGACCGGCCGGATTGCGATGGGCGCCTACGGCTCCTGAGCTGGAGGCCGCCACCGCCGGATCAGGAGCGGTGGGAGCGTTCCGATCGTGGCCCTGCCCCTCCGCCGGAGTTGCCAGCAATTCGATCATGGCCTCGGCGGCTCGGCGTTGCGCGTCGCGCTTGTTTGGCCCCTGCCCCAGGGTCTCCAGCCACTCCGCGTGCACCTGACAGGTGATCCGTGCGACGAATCCTGCGGAGTCCTGGTCGGGGTCCTCGATCCCCAACTTGCTGATCTTGCCGGTCTGTTTGAGCTCGTTCAGGAGCATCAGCGGATTCTTGCCGCCGAGCGCCGGCACCGGAACGCGGCCAAGGCGCAGACCTCGGCCTGCCTTCATGGCGCGCTGAACGGTACCCAGCAGTTGACGCGCTGCCGATGCCCGCGTGCTGGAGCGGCCAAGTCCCCGCTCCGTCACGGTGAGCAGCTCACCGCGGTACACGCAGGCGGCGACGCACACGAACAACGGTTCCAGTCCCGTGATGCCGGGCGCGCTTTTGAAGACGAGTTCGGTGATTGTGCCGGATTCGGCGAGTACCTTCAGCGGCTCCAGCGGATCCTCCTCCTGCGCGGGGCCATTGCCTGCCGCAGGGTGGGGCTCTGCGGCCTGGATCGGCAGCGGCGCTTGCAAGGGCAGGCCGGCCAGTTGGGCCAGCAGCCGGTGTGCGGCAGTTCCGCGCGCCTGCCGCTTGTTGTTGCGCCATGGACCGAGTTCGCTGATCTGCTCTCCGTCGATCATGCAGGTAGCGCGCGATCGGAAGAGCGGCGGACCGGGATCGCTCTTGCGTACTTCTTCTGTATAGGAAGGCGTCGGCCCGTAACGCAGTGACTGATGCAGGGTCAGCACGGCGACAGCGACGCCGGGATCACACGCCGCAGCCAGGGCCGCCTCGCGAGCAGGCAGCCACGCTGAAGCTCGGGCGGTGAACAGAACAGCGTGCAGGTCGCGCGGGATCAACTCTCCTGCGTTGATCCGCAACACGATCTCGGCCACTTCTGCCGGCGCGATCTGGGGGCGTTCCAGAGCCTGTTGGAGGCGGGTCGGGAAGGACCCGTCCCGGGCCTGGGCCGGCGGCGAAGCCGACGAGAAGCGGCCGGCCGGCACCCATCCGGCGAGGGTGCTGTCCTGCTCGACCTGCTCGGCTCCACACAGGTGACCGAGCAGACTCACCGCCGCGCACTGATGGGCGGCCTTGCGGCTGGGGCGGGTCACCACGGCACCGTGGGTGCTCGAGCCGGGCTGCCGCCACCCGGCCTGAGCGCTGAACAGCTTCGGGTTCGCGCTGGGCACCTCGCGGATCACGAAGGCCGACGCAGCTCCGATGTCCTGGCAGTGCGTATGGAGCACGGAGGTGGCCAGCTCCGGACGCGCCGACACAATCGCCCACGCCCCGGAGACAGCCGCCTCGGCGGAAGGGAGCGACGAGGCCCGCATCAACAGCAGACGCAGATCCTTGACACCGAGACGTCCAGACCCTCCACGTGCGGAGGCCTCCGCAGCGACCTCGGGAGGCAAGTAGCGGTTCGCCCACGCCGCCTCCAACAGCCGGGAGAAAACATGCGGATCCACCGACTCAAGAGCAACACGGGAACCGGACGCGGGGTGTGGCACACGGACAGTCGAATTGGGCGATACAGGGGCCATCTCTACCTTCAAGGAGAAACAGAAGAAATGAGGTGGCATGTAGCAAACCAGCACTCCTGTGCGCAGCGGCTGACGAACAAGTCCTGCGACCGTCTGGGACGGGACGCCAGTGACCAGCACGCACTTGCGCACGGCGGTCACCCAGGAGAACCAGGACGAAGCCCCCAAGATCTACTCGATCGAGGGACAGAGGACCGGGACCGGGCGGTTCACCTGTCAGGAGGACGGCGGATGGCGCGTCCTTACGCATGCGCCTGCCCTGGCCCGGGCAGGCGTCAGCGCGTGCGGGAGTAAATGGGCGCCGCAGGTCCGTTCACCGGCTCAGCCACTCGATCGTGTCGGACAGGTCCTGGCGCTCCTCCGAGCCCTGGACGGAGTTGACTCGCTTTTTGTGGAACGCGACAACTCGGCCGTTCCCATTGGTGCAGCTCTCGCCCGAGACGGCATTGCAGAAACCGCAGCCCAGCGTCAACGGCAGCCGTTCGAGTCGGTCCCTGACATCCGTGAGTCTCCTGTACCGGTGGTCGTGGCATGCGAAGACCCCCTGGGGAGTCGTACAGGTGCCGCCGTCACCCAGGGGATAGCCGCACAGTTCACGATCGCGCGGATCGTGATGTGCACACCGGTCGCTTTCCGTACGCCGGTTGAACGGGCAGCGCAGTCCGCCGGAGTAGCGCACCCAGCGGGAGTCCTGGAGTTCCTCATCCAGGGTCACGGTGCACCGGTCCGGGAAGGGATCCGGGACGTCGGCGGGCAGCGGCCACTGGTGCTCGACGCAGCGCTCGTTCGGCGCACCGACAAACGCGGCACAATGGCCCCAGGCCGGGTAGTTGGAGTGCGGTTCCGTGCGCGACGATGCCCAGAAGCACACCGGCCGGAGAATGGCAGCGAACTTGTCCCGCAGCTGACGGGCCTCAGGAGCTGGCGCGTATTGCAGGAGCCGGAAGGCTTCCTCCATCTCTTGGGCGGAGATCTCGACGCGCCGAGCGGCTCCATTACGTCTGCGTGCGATCACGCGTGCCGGCTTGGGCGGAGTGGGGGTGGTCCTCGACATGGAGGCGATTTGTACCGCAGCGCGGCGGTGTCGGCGCGATGTACACGCCGACACCGCCCACGCTACAAAGAATCAGCGCCTGAGCGCTGCACGCGCATCGTAGCCAAAATTCGCTTGAACGCAGCGCAAGGCGGGCGCACCAAATCGGCGGATGGGCTGCCGTCGCCTGTCCGGCTCTGCTCGGAGGTCTCCGAACCGGTCCGGGGCGCCAGGGGCGACGGTCCGCCAGATGGCGCATGGATCGTGACCCTGGCCTGCTGCATGCGTTGGACTCGTCGTGTCGAAGATCGAATCCAGCAACGTCAGCACTGCCCCGGCCGGAAAGCCCCAGACGCTGCCTTTCCTCCTGACGAGTCAGCAAGGTGAAGCTGCGCGGACGTTGCTGAGCTACGTAGTCTCGCTCGGCCTTCCTGACCCCGACGCCCAGCTCGTCGCTGTGGTGGTGGCCATCCGGGCCGCACGTGGCGGTGTCGGCAACCTCACCGGGACGGACCTGTCCGCCCTGCGGCTCAGCGATGCGCGCGGGGCCGTCGATGCCCTCCGCGCCCTGGGCTGGCAGGTGGACGACGCCCTCTTCGACGGCGATGATCCGGCAACGCCGGTACCCGTCACGGTCCCTGACCTGGCACGGGAAGCTGACCGCCCCCTTCCGTTCGGGAAGAACGTGCGCTCACGGGTGTCTGGATGGACCACGAGGGCCTTGTCCGCCAAGCCGGTCAAGAAGCTCCCGCCCGCCGCGCGGCTGGCCGGCTTGTTCCTCGCCGCGCACAGCACGTCCGAGCTCCATGGACAGATCCCGCCCGACCTTCCCGAAGCCTGCCGTGCCGCCCTGCCTGATCTCCTGCGGAAGGGATTCCTCGCGGAGCTGTCCGAGGGCCGTTGCCGGCTCGACCCTGCAGTACGCCACTTGTCGGGCCTGCGCCGTCCCACCGAAGAGGAGCGGGCGGCGGAACCCGCGAAGGCCGAAGGCAAGACTGTGCCCCCTCGAATGCCGGATTTCCAGTTCGACGCTGCCGCCTGGTCAGCGTGGAAGACAGTGGCAACCCCTGCACTGCGACGGCACGTCGAGACGGTCGAGTACTGCGCCATGTGCGCTCTCGAACCGGGGCGGGTCGCGGAGGCATTCATGGGGCGCGTTCGCCCTCAGTTCTTCCCCAAGTGGATCAAGGACGCCTACGGCGACTGGAAGGACTCCCACCCCGACCGCGGCCCGCAGGCGGCCGAGTTCACCGTGGCCTTCCGGGCCGAGCACGGCCACGGCCCGTCCTACAACCAGCTGTGCTCGGGCATGGGCTGGGGCGTGAACCGATCAGTGCGGGGCTTCATCGTGCAACGGCTGCTGGCGAACGAATGGTTGATGGACACGAGCCCCGTGCCGTGGACACTGCGCCCGGGCAGGGCCGCTCAGGACCAGGGCATCGCGCTGCCTAAGGCGCGAAGCTCGACCGTCGCCGCGCACGTCGGGCCGTAGCCCGGCAGCCCCATGGCGATGGGCAGTGGCCCTCTGGCGCGGAGCCGGGAGGATCTATACGTTCGCGGACCATGAGTTGGACTACTGCGCTTGCTGTGTTCGGTGCGAGTACGGGCGCCTTCGGAGTGGCCTGGCAGGTCTGGAGCCATTGGCTCACGGGCGGTCGAGTTCAGGTGCTCGCCTTACGTGGACACCGCAGCGACGATCGCTGGGAGATATCGACATCGGTGGTCAACATCGGTCGCCAGGACGTGACTGTGCACGGGTACACCGTCTGGTTAGACCTGGACGGGATGCTGTGGAAGCGTCTGCGGTGGAAGGCTCGGATGCTGTTCAAGGTCGGTCTCGCCCAAGTACGCAGCACTCTGGTCACCTTGCCGCCTTCGTTCAATGTCAGTGGCAACGGGTGGCTGCGGGACGGGAACGGCGGCATCCAGTTCCCCGTGGTGGTGCGGGCCGGGTCCACCCTCCGGCTGCCGAGCATTCTCCTGGGGTGGGAGTCGGATGCGCGGTGCCGGCCGCGGGTCGCGATCCACTTGGGCTCGGGGAAACTCGTGCAGGCCGAGGCGCGTCCGGCGGATGTGTTCGAGCCGTTGGACGTCACTTCACAGTTCCGGATCGTCGCGTACATGGAGGTTGACACCCGGTCGGATGAGCTCGCGGGCCGCCCAGAGGGAAGCAACGGAGGGCCGACCCGGGTGACCACGAGCGTGAGGAGCCGTGGGAACAATCGAGTCGACAGCGTGATCCATATCGACGAGCCATCCGACCCCGTGTGACGAGTCGCGTCAACTCGCAGCGGGATTCGCCTGGTCAATGCGGGGCCGGGTGCTCGCGGTGCACGGTGTAAGGGAAGACCCCGAGGCTGCGGCAGTCTTCGCACAGGGATTGCATCCTTATCCCGGAGCCGTCGCCGCGGAAACGGATGCGCCCGGCGGCTCCGCAGGCTTCGCAGGTGTGCTCGGACGCGGTCTCGGCGGCATCGGTCAGAGCGGCGGCTTGGTCGGCGAACTCGCCGTCGAACTCGCCGGCCTCGAAGCGATCGACGACGCTGACCCGCAGCCCGCCGAGCTGGGTGCCGAACTCCTCAACCCGGTAGACGGGATCGAGCGCGGACAGGTCGCGATGGAGCTGGTCCAGCAGCTCGGTCCATCCGGGGCCGACGGTGGTGACCCAGGCCGGGATCTGTCGCGAGGTGTCGGTGACGTGGTTCGTGTCCGTCATGCCACCCATGGTGACGTGGGGGTGTGACAACGGGCCCTCGGCAGGGTAGGGCTGACACACACCTCTGCGCTTGTGGAGATCGAACAAAGCGCCTGCTGCGTTGCCGGCTCCCAGCTCGCGCGTCCTGGCCACACACCTGCAGCGCCGCTGCAGGAATGGCCGCACCTCGGCCTCACCTCGCCGTCGACAGGCCCTCTGAGCGCTTCAGCCCTCACCAAGAAGGGTCAAGGGCAAGGAAAAACCCCAGGTCACGGCGAGTGAGTCCTGGGGTTTTCCGGAGCCGCCTTCGGGATTCGAACCCGAGACCTACGCATTACGAGTGCGTTGCTCTGGCCATCTGAGCTAAGGCGGCGCGCTGTCCACACCATGGTGCGATCAGCAACGTCCGCAAGTCTACACAGTTTCCGGGGGTGCTCCGCACACCCCCGGAGGCCCCCGTACCGGCGCCCGCCGCGCCGCTACGAGCAGCGCTTCCCCTCCGCCGGAGGGGTCCCCCGGAGCAGATAGGTGTCGATCGCGTCGTCGATGCAGTCGCTGCCCCGCCCGTACGCCGTGTGACCGTCGCCCTCGTACGTCAGGAGGCGGGCCGAGGAGAGCTGGCGAGAGAGGGACCGGGCCCAGCGGTACGGGGTAGCCGGGTCGCGGGTCGTGCCGACGACCACGATCGGGGCGGCGCCCTTCGCCTCGATGCGGTGCGGCTCGCCCGTCGGCCGAACCGGCCAGTACGCGCAGCTCAGGGAGGCCCAGGCCATGACCTCGCCGAAGACGGGGGACGCCTTCTCGAAGGACGGCAGCGCTTCACGCACCTGGTCGGGGGTGTTGTACGCCGCCGGGAGATCGAGGCAGTTCACGGCCGCGTTGGCGAACATCAGGTTCGAGTAGCGGCCGTCGGCGTCGCGCTCGTAGTAGCCGTCGGAGAGGAGCAGCAGGCCCGCGCCGTCCTTGTCCCGCATCGCCGAGGTCAGCGACTCGCGCAGTTGCGGCCAGGTGCTCTCGTCGTACATCGCGGCGATCACGCCGGTCGTGGCGAGGGCCTCGCCCAGCTTGCGGCCGTCCGCGTCGCCCGCCGGGATGGGCGAGGTGTCAAGGCGGTCGAAGAACGCCTTCAGCTTCGTGCCGACCTCACGTTCCTCCCTGCCCAGCGGGCAGTCCCGCTGCCGTACGCAGTCCTTCGCGAACGCGTCGAACGCCGTCTCGAAGCCCGCCGTCTGGTCGAGGTTCAGCCGGCGCGCGGGCAGGGAGGGGTCCATCGCGCCGTCCAGGACCAGTCGGCCCACGCGGTCGGGGAAGAGGCCCGCGTACGTCGCCCCGAGGAACGTTCCGTACGACGCCCCGACGTACGTCAGCCGCCGGTCGCCCAGCACCGCCCGCAGGATGTCCATGTCCCGGGCCGCCTCGACCGTGGACACGTGCCGCAGCAGGTCGGACGAACTGCCGCCGCAGCCCTCCGCGAACTCCTTGTACGCGCCGACCAGTTCGTCCGTCTCCCGTTCGTTGTCGGGAGTCGTGTCCGTCTGTGTGTACGTGTCCATCTCGCGGCCGTCGAGGCATTCGACCGGCTCGCTGCGCGCCACTCCGCGCGGGTCGACCGCCACCATGTCGTAGCGCGCGCGGACCTCGGCCGGGTAGCCGATCCCGGCGTACGCCTGGAGGTAGCCGACCGCCGAACCGCCCGGCCCACCCGGGTTCACCAGCAGCGAGCCGAGCGGCTTGCCCGAGCCCGTGGCCTTCTTGCGGGAGACGGCGAGCCTGACGTCACCCTTGGACGGGGCGGCGTAGTCGAGGGGTGCCTTCATCGTGGCGCACTGGAATCCGGGTACACCGCACGACCGCCAGCTCAGCTTCTGCGCGTAGTACGACGCGAGGCCGGTCGGCGTGGCCGTCGAACTCGCCGCACTCGTCGAACTCCCCGTGGAACAGGCGGAGACGAGCAGCGCGGCGACCGCGAGCAATGTCCAGGTCTGACGAGGTGTGCGCCTCATATGCATTCAGCGAGCGTAACCCTGCGAAACCGACCGAATACCTTCCGTACGCAACATGACTCGTACGAGTTACGAGTCACGAGTGATGGGGGACGAGGGACGTCACACGCCATCCATCACTCATCGCCCATCACAAGCTGCGGGCTGCGGGCTGCGGGCTGCGGGCTGCGGGCTGCGGGCTGCGGGCTGCGCAAGTGGTACGACTCGCGAGTCGCCGACACCGACCGTCAGCCCGCTCTCAGCGCCAGCGTCATCGCCTCCACCGCCAGCAGGGGTGCCACGTTGCGGTCCAGGGCCTCGCGGCACGCGGCGATCGCGTCGATGCGGCGGAGCGTCGACGCGGGCGAACCGGCGCGGGCCAGGCGCTCCAGGGTGTCCTCGGCGTCCGCGTTGGCGATCGCCAGGCGGGAGCCGAACTGGATGGCGAGAACATCGCGGTAGAAGCCGGTGAGGTCGATCAGGGCAAGGTCGAGGGTGTCTCGCTGCGTACGCGTTCTCCGGCGCTTCTGGCGGTCCTCAAGCTCCTTCATCACGCCCGCCGTACCGCGCGGCATCCGGCCGCCCTGGGCCGCGCCCATCGCCTGCTTCAGCTCCTCCGTCTCCTTCACGTCGACCTCCTCGGCGAGCTGCTTGGCATCCTCCGAGGCCGAGTCGATCAGCTCCTGGGCCGCCTTCAGACAGCCCCCGACGTCCTCGACGCGGAGCGGCAGCCTGAGCACGGCGGCCCGGCGTTCCCGGGCCCGCGCGTCCGTGGCGAGCCGGCGGGCGCGGCCGATGTGCCCCTGGGTGGCCCTGGCCACGGTGTGCGCGACGTTCGGCTCGATGCCGTCCCGGCGGATGAGGATGTCGGCCACCGCCTCCACGGGTGGAGTACGCAGGGTGAGGAGGCGGCAGCGGGAGCGGATCGTGGGCAGCAGGTCCTCGATGGACGGAGCGCACAGCAACCACACCGTGCGCGGCGCGGGCTCCTCGATGGCCTTGAGCAGGACGTTGCCCGCGCCCTCCGTGAGGCGGTCCGCGTCCTCCAGCACGATGACCTGCCAGCGTCCGACGGCCGGTGACAGCTGGGCCCGCCGGACCAGGGCGCGGGTCTCCTTGACGCCGATGGAGAGGAGGTCGGTGCGGACGACGTCCACGTCGGCGTGTGTGCCCGTCAGGCTCGTGTGGCAGCCGTCGCAGAACCCGCAGCCGGGGACTCCGCCGAGGGCACGGTCGGGGCTCACGCACTGCAGGGCGGCGGCGAAGGCGCGGGCCGCTGTGGACCTGCCGGAGCCGGGCGGGCCGGTGAAGAGCCAGGCGTGCGTCATCTTCGACGCCTCGGGCTGGGGCTCGCCCGCGGCGACGGCGGTGACCAGGGCGTCGGCATCCCGCGCGGCGGCCTCCAGCTGCGCGCTCACCTTCGCCTGGCCCACCAGGTCGTCCCACACCGGCATGGGAGCACCACCCTTTCGTCACACCTTGTCGGCGACGCCGCTTCGTCACACCGTTTCGACATACCGTTTCGTCACGGCTTGCCTCGCGAAGTCCATTGTGCGGGTCCCCACTGACAACGAGTCGATCCCCACTGACAACGGGTGCTCACTGACAGCGGCCCGCCTCAGCGGCGCCGCCCGCCCCGCCCCCGCCCCTCGTCCCGGTCGTCGTCCGAGCGTGCCCCGAACAGTTCGTCGGCCAGCGTCGGCAGGTCGTCCAGCGGAGTCTCCTCCGCCCAGTCGGAACGCGGGCGCCGACGCGGGGCGCCGTCGGCATCGAGCTGGGGCAGTTCCCGCGTACGGTCCTCACCGGCCCCGGACTGACCGTCCGCACGCTCGTCCCGGAAGAACCCCGGCGGCACACGATCCGCTGGCGCGCTGTCCCGCCGACCCGTGCTGTCCTCCCGTACGGCAGGCAGCACCGCGGTCTCATCGGCCGCACCCGGCACCACGGGCGGCAGCACAGCCGTGTCGTCGGCGGCCCCCGAAGGAACCGGTGGCAACACCGCGGTCTCGTCCGCCGCGCCGGGCACCACAGGACGCAGCACCGCCGTCTCGTCCGTCGCCCCCGAAGGAACCGGCGGCTTCTGCAGCTTGGCCGTCACCTCGGAGTCGGAAGCACCGGACCGGCCGCCCCCAGCCGCACCGGACCTCGCAGCCGCACCTCCGGCCGCCGCCGTACCCGTACCAGCACCCGAAGCCGCGCCGGTACCCGAAGCCGCTTCCCCGGCATCAGCCGCGGAAGCCGTCGCCGCCGAAGCCGCGGCAGCCTCCGCCGCAGTGGTCGCAGCGGCGGTCGCCGCCGCCTCCGCGACACGCTGCCGTTCAGCCTCCGCGACGCGCCGACGCTCCGCCTCCGCCCGTACGAGCGCCTCCTCGGCCTTCCGCTGCTTCTCCAGCCGGCGTTCCTCCGCCTCCGCGTGCAGCCGTGCCTCCTCCTCGGCCTGCCTGCGGCGGCGGTCCTCGTCGGCCTTGCGGCGGGCCTCGGCCTCGGCGCGGGCCTTCTCCTCCGCGAGGAGCCGTACCCGCTCCTCCTCGGCGCGGCGGCGCGCGTCCTCGGCCCGCTGCCGGGCCTCCTCCGCCTGGCGTTCGGCCTCGCGGCGCTGCGCCTCCTCCAGCTCGCGGCGCTTGCGCTCCTCCTCCTCGGCGCGCAGCCGGGCCAGCGTCTCCTGGCGCTCGCGCTCGACGCGTTCCTCCTCGGCCTTGCGCGCGGCCTCTTCCTCCGCCTTGCGCCTGGCCTCCTCCTCGGCCGCCCTGCGTGCCTCCTCCTGTGCCTTCACCTCGGCCTCGGAGAGGGGCAGCATCTGGTCGAGCCGGTGGCGGACGACCGTCGTGACGGCCTCGGGCTCCTGGGCCGCGTCCACGACCAGGTAGCGGCCGGCGTCGGCGGCGGCCAGCGTGAGGAAACCGGACCGCACGCGCTCGTGGAACTCGGCCGGCTCCGACTCCAGCCGGTCCGGCGCCTCCGTGAACCGCTCCCGCGCGGCCTCCGGGGAGACGTCCAGCAGGACGGTCAGATGCGGGACCAGGCCGTCGGTCGCCCAGCGCGAGATGCGGGCGATCTCCGTCGGGGAGAGATCCCGGCCGGCGCCCTGATAGGCCACCGACGAGTCGATGTACCGGTCGGAGATGACGACAGCGCCGCGCTCCAGGGCAGGCCGTACGACCGTGTCGACGTGCTCCGCGCGGTCCGCCGCGTAGAGCAGCGCCTCCGCGCGGTGCGACAGGCCGGCGCTCGACACGTCCAGCAGGATGGACCGCAGCCGCTTGCCCACCGGGGTGGCCCCCGGCTCGCGCGTGACCACGACCTCGTGGCCCTTGGCCCTTATCCACTCGGCGAGCGCCCTCGCCTGCGTGGACTTGCCGGCCCCGTCGCCGCCCTCCAGGGCGATGAAGAACCCGGTCGAGGCGAGTGCCTGCGCGGGGTCGTCTCCGCCGCGCACCGCGTCCCGCAGGTCGTGCCGCAGGGGTACGCCGGAACGGTCGTCGACCTTGGCGAGGACCAGCGCGGCCACCGGCAGCAGCAGCGCGCCCACCAGCATCAGGGTGAACGCCGCGCCGCCGTGCGCGAACACGAACTTGCCGCTCTCCAGACGGTGCGGGCCGATGAGGGCGGCCACCAGGGGGGCGATCAGCGCGGCCAGTGCCACGGACACCCGTACGACCGCGTGCAGGTGCTCGGTGAGCCGCGTGCGCCGCTGGTCCTCGGTCTCCTGGTCGAGCAGGGTGTGCCCGGTGTTGGCGGCGATGCCCGCGCCGATGCCGGCGAGCCCGACGATCAGCAGCACCGTCGTGACGTCCGGGACCAGCCCGGCGGCGAGCAGCGCGACCCCGGTGAAGGCGACGGCCAGCGCGAGCAGCCGACGCCTCGACAGCGCCACCAGCACCTTCGGTGCCGTACGGATTCCGATGACCGTGCCGCCGGTCAGCACGAGGACGAGGAGCCCGAACGTCACCGGGCCGCCGCCCAGGTCCTTGGCGTGCAGGACGGCCACGGAGACGGCCGCCGCGACCGCGCCCGAGACGGCGGCGCAGGCCAGGACGAGCAGCGGGATCGCGCCCGTACGGCCCGTGTCGGCCGCCGTGCCGGACTTGGGGCGGCGCAGGCCTTCGAGCGGTGACCGCGCGCGCGGGGTGCGCGTGTCGGGCAGCTCCAGGGCGGTGAGCACGGACAGCGAGGCGGCGAACAGTCCGGCCGCGACATACGACCCGAAGGCCGCCTGGTGCCGACTGAACCATTCGATGCCCGTGCCCAGCAGGTTGTTGACAAGCCCGGCGACGACGAGCGCGGCGCCCGCGAGCGGCAGCGCGACGAAGGTCGTACGCAGGGACAGGCGCCGCAGGGCGTCCATGTGGTCCGGCAGCGGGCGGACCGTGGCCCCCTCCGGGGGAGGCGTGGGCAGCAGTGCGGGCGCCGCGCTCTCCCGGCACACCGTCCAGAAGCGCTCGGCGACGCCGGTCACGAAGGCGGTGACCAGGAGGACGGCGAGGGCGTTCTCAGGCGTCCAGTCGATCCACAGGGGCGCGATGATCATGAGTATGGTGCGCAGGCCGTCGGCGCCGACCATGGTCCAGCGGCGGTCGAGCGGGCCCTCTCGCGAGGTGATCGACGTGAGCGGGCCGAGCAGGACGGCGCCGAAGAGCAGTGTGGCCAGAACCCGTGCCCCGAAGACGGCCGTCACGGCGAGCGCCACACCCCGGTCGCCGCCGCCGAACGAGCCCTCGGCGACGGCCGCCTGAAGGACGAGCACCACCAGGACCAGCAGCGCGAGCGCGTCACCGACACCGCCCACCAGCTGCGCGCTCCACAGCCGCTTCAGCTGGGGCTGCCGCAGCAGGGCGCGGACGGCGCGTTCGCGGGAGTCCGCGACCAACGCGTCGTCGGGGGCCTGGGGGGTGGCCGTTGGCTGCTCTGCTGGCGTCATGCTTTCAGCCTATCGGCAGCCACCGACAGGTCGAAGTGGCCGTCCGACGTACGACCGCCCCGACACCTGATGGTGCCGGGGCGGTCGTGTCGCGAAGCCGGCGTGACGGCGAAGTGAAGATCGGTCACCACGGCCGGTCACCACGGCCGGTCACCACGGCCGGTCAGCCCAGCCGATCACCGCAGTCCGTCAGCGCAGTACGTCACCGCAGTCCGTCAGCGCAGTCCGTCAGCGCGCTCGGCCGCGACCGTTCACCGGTGTTCATCCGTGTCGACCGATGATCACCGGTGTCGCCGCGGCCGACGGACTCACTCCTCGCCCGTGACCGTGGCCCTCGCGGCGGTCGCCTTCTTGGCCGGCGCCTTCTTCGCGGCCGTCTTCTTCGCGGTGGTCGTCTTGGCCGCCGTCGTCTTCTTGGCGGCGGTCTTCGTCGTGGCGGCCTTCTTGGCGGGGGCCTTCTTCGCCGGAGCCTTCTTCGCTGTCTTCTTGACCGGCGACTTGGCGCGCTTCTCGGCGAGCAGCTCGTAGCCGCGCTCCGGGGTGATCTCCTCGACGCTGTCGCCGGAGCGCAGGGTCGCGTTGCTCTCGCCGTCGGTGACGTACGGCCCGAAGCGGCCGTCCTTGACGACCACCGGCTTTCCGCTGACCGGGTCCGTGCCCAGCTCCTTCAGCGGCGGCTTGGCGGCGGCCCGGCCACGCTGCTTGGGCTGGGAGTAGATCTCCAGCGCCTCTTCGAGGGTGATCGTGAAGAGCTGGTCCTCGGTCTGCAGCGACCGCGAGTCCGTGCCCTTCTTGAGGTAGGGCCCGTAGCGCCCGTTCTGCGCGGTGATCTCCACGCCCTCCGCGTCCTTGCCGACGACCCTGGGCAGGGACATCAGCTTGAGCGCGTCCGCCAGCGTCACCGTGTCCAGGGACATCGACTTGAACAGCGAGGCCGTGCGCGGCTTGACGGCGTTCTTGCCGGTCTTCGGGGTGCCCTCGGGGAGCACCTCGGTGACGTACGGGCCGTAGCGGCCGTCCCTGGCGATGATCTGGTGGCCGGACTCGGGGTCGGCGCCCAGCTCGAAGTCGCCGCTCGGCTTGGCGAGCAGCTCCTCCGCCAGTTCGACGGACAGTTCGTCGGGAGCGAGGTCCTCCTGCACGTCGGCGCGCTGGTGGTTCTCGGAGTCCTTCTCGCCACGCTCGATGTACGGGCCGTAGCGCCCGACGCGCAGCACGATGTCGTTGCCCACCGGGAACGACGACACCTCGCGGGCGTCGATCGCGCCCAGGTCGGTCACCAGCTCCTTGAGACCGCCGAGGTGGTCCCCGTCGCCGTTGCCCGCCTCGGCCGCGCCGCCGACGGCGGGAACGGGAGCGCCATCGGTGCCCACCCCGAAGTAGAAGCGCCGCAACCACGGCACGGACTGGGCCTCGCCACGGGCGATGCGGTCGAGGTCGTCCTCCATCCGGGCGGTGAAGTCGTAGTCGACGAGCCGCCCGAAGTGCTTCTCCAGGAGGTTGACGACGGCGAAGGACAGGAAGGACGGCACCAGGGCCGTGCCCTTCTTGAAGACGTAACCGCGGTCGAGGATGGTCCCGATGATCGAGGCGTACGTCGACGGGCGGCCGATCTCGCGCTCTTCGAGCTCCTTGACCAGCGACGCCTCGGTGTAGCGGGCCGGGGGCTTGGTGGCGTGCCCGTCGACCGTGATCTCCTCGGCGGACAGGGCGTCGCCCTCGTTCACCTGGGGCAGACGGCTCTCGCGGTCGTCCAGCTCGGCGTTCGGGTCGTCGGCGCCTTCCACGTACGCCTTCAGGAAGCCGTGGAAGGTGATCGTCTTGCCGGAGGCGCTGAACTCGGCGTCACGGCCGTCGGCGGACGTGCCCGCGATCTTCACGGTGACCGAGTTGCCGACCGCGTCCTTCATCTGGGAGGCGACCGTGCGCTTCCAGATCAGCTCGTAGAGCCGGAACTGGTCGCCGGTCAGGCCCGTCTCGGCCGGAGTGCGGAAACGATCACCCGACGGACGGATCGCCTCGTGCGCCTCCTGCGCGTTCTTGACCTTCCCGGCGTACGTCCGCGGGGACGAGGGGAGGTAGTCGGCGCCGTACAGCTGGGTGACCTGGGCGCGGGCGGCGTTGATCGCCGTCTCCGACAGGGTCGTGGAGTCCGTACGCATATAGGTGATGAAGCCGTTCTCGTACAGCTTCTGCGCCACCTGCATGGTCGACTTCGCGCCGAAGCCGAGCTTGCGGCTGGCCTCCTGCTGGAGCGTCGTCGTACGGAACGGGGCGTACGGCGAGCGGCGGTACGGCTTCGACTCGACCGAGCGGACGGCGAAGCTGGTGTCCGCCAGGGCGGCGGCCAGGGCGCGGGCGTTCGCCTCGTCCAGGTGGAGGGTGTTCGCGCTCTTCAGTTGTCCCAGGGAGTCGAAGTCGCGGCCCTGTGCGACGCGCTTGCCGTCGACGGCCGCGAGGCGGGCGACCAGCGACGACGGGTCCGACGAGTCTCCCGCGCGGCCGGTCGCGAAGGTTCCCGTCAGGTCCCAGTACTCAGCAGAACGGAAAGCGATGCGCTCGCGTTCCCGCTCCACCACAAGTCGCGTCGCGACCGACTGGACACGGCCGGCCGACAGGCGCGGCATGACCTTCTTCCACAGGACCGGCGAGACCTCGTAGCCGTAGAGACGGTCGAGGATGCGGCGGGTCTCCTGGGCGTCGACCAGCTTCTGGTTGAGCTCGCGCGGGTTGGCGACGGCGGCCTGGATCGCGGCCTTGGTGATCTCGTGGAAGACCATCCGCTTGACCGGGACCTTGGGCTTCAGGACTTCCTGGAGGTGCCACGCGATGGCCTCGCCCTCGCGGTCCTCATCGGTGGCGAGGAAGAGTTCGTCGGAGTCCTTCAGCAGGTCCTTGAGCTTCTTGACCTGGGCCTTCTTGTCCGCGTTGACCACGTAGATCGGCTGGAAGTCGTGTTCGACGTCCACCCCGAGGCGGCGCACCTCACCAGTGTACTGCTCGGGTACCTCGGCGGCGCCGTTGGGGAGGTCGCGGATGTGCCCGACGCTCGCCTCGACGACGTATCCGGGGCCGAGATAGCCCTTGATCGTCTTCGCCTTGGCAGGCGACTCGACGATGACGAGTCGGCGGCCGCCCTGTGCGGTCTCGCTGGTCGGGGACAACTTCGCTCTTCTCTCCGGTCGACACTGGGGTCTCCCCCGGCCTTGTTCCCGGGGTCGGGTCATGCTGACGCTGCGGAGTGTGACGGTACATCCCGCCCCCGTGTCAAACGGGAAAAGCCCGCAACGGCCACTCGAACGGTAACCCGACTACCGCCATTCCTGCCGCCCGGAGTGTCGACCTGCCCCTTCGAGCTTATTCGGAGGGTGACCTACCAGTTACCTGCGCGGCCACGCCGTGTGCGCCTCCCATACGCCTCCCGCCCACCTCACACACGGGTCAGGCACCATGCGGCGACCCCGACGGCGACCAGCGCGGCGACGCTCGCGAGGACCGCCGATGCGACGGGGTTCACACCGTGGGCGACGGGCGCCCGATGCCGTACCCGGGCCGCGGTCCACACCAGCAGCCCGCCCCCGAACAGGGCGAACACCACTCCCGCGAAGATCGCCGGTCCGCTCTCCATACTCCTGTGCGCCCCTTTCCTCCGGCCCGGGAGTCCCCGGCCCCGGGAGGCTGGCACGTCCGGGAAGCGTCCACGCGAACCCGAGGTGAACACCGGGCGGACAGGGGCCAGGCGCCCCGGTGCGTACCCGCCGACCGCCCTCGGCGCCCTCGCGGGAAGGGCCGGCCGGCCACGTTCCGTCGCGGGCGAGGCCCATGAATCTCACAGGCGGCGGCGCGCGGCCCGCCCGGGTCCGGCCACCCCAACTCGGCGTGAATATGCCGCTCGAACCTCGCCAACCACGCACTCGGTACGGCGGCACGGGCACCGCGAGCGGTCGGCCCACGCCACCCGCGCGCATCCCCATGCCTCGCGCGCCGCCCCTGTGCCTCCCACTGCCGTACGGCGGAGGCGTACGCGACCTGCCGTACCCGTATCGGCCGCCGAGCCCCCCTCCGCCATGGTCGTCACGACGTAGACAACAGGCTCACCGCCACGGAACCGGCAGTACAGGGCCCCACGGCACCGGACCCGGCACGCGCTCACCCGCCCGACGGCTCCAGGAAGCCCTGCTCCACCAGCAACCGGATCTGCGCGGGTGTGCGGTCCCGCAGCGACACCGGGTCCTCGCCGACCAGCTGGGCGATGGCGTCCAGAATCCGCCCGGCGCTCAACTGGCCGTCGCACACGCCCGCGAAGCCCGCGCCGACCGTGTCCACCTTGGTGGCGCGGCGCATCCCGCGGTGCTGGCGCAGCACCACGTGTTCCGGGTCCTCGGCGCCGGGCAGCCCGACCTGCTCCTGCACGACCTCGTCCACCAGTCTGAAGTGCCCGGCGAGCAGGGACGCGTCGTCGTGCGTGCGCAGGTAGTCCACACGCTCGAAGTGGGCGCGAACCGTGTCCCCGAGGGGCTGTTCTACGGGATGCGGCCATTCCTCCACGGTGACCGAAGGCGCCGTCGCCCCCGTCCTCCGCAGCGTGATCCAGCCGAACCCGACCGCCTTCACCTTGCGCGTCTCGAACTCGTCCAGCCAGGCGTCGTACCGCGCCCGGTACTCCGCCGGGTCGGAGCGGTGGTCGCCGGCGTCGCGCAGCCACAGCTCGGCGTACTGCGTGACGTCCTGCACCTCGCGCTGCACGATCCAGGCGTCGCAGCCGCGTGGCACCCAGGACCTGAGCCTGTCCTGCCAGTCCTCCCCCTCCACGTGCTGCCAGTTGGCGAGGAACTGCGCGAACCCGCCCTCACGCAACCGCTCCCCCGCCTCCTGAACGAGCGTGCGGCACAGATCGTCCCCGCCCATCCCGCCGTCGCGGTAAGTGAGCCGCGCGCCCGGCGAGATCACGAACGGCGGGTTGGAGACGATCAGGTCGTACTTCTCGTCGTCCCGGACCGGCTCGAAGAGCGAGCCCTCGCGCAGGTCGGCCGCAGGTGCGCCGGACAGCGCGAGCGTCAGCGCGGTGATGTGCAGGGCACGGGGGTTGAGGTCGGTCGCCGTCACGCGCGTGGCGTGCTGGGCGGCGTGCAGCGCCTGGATCCCGGAGCCGGTGCCGAGGTCGAGCGCGGAGCCGACCGGCGTACGGACGGTGATGCCGGCGAGGGTCGTGGAGGCACCGCCCACCCCGAGTACGACGCCCTCATGGTGACTGCCGATGCCGCCGGCTCCGCCGACCGCGCACCCGAGGTCGGACACGATGAACCAGTCCTCGCCGCCCGGCCCGCCGTACGGCCGTACGTCGACGGCGGCGGTCACCCGGCCGTCGTCCCCGGACACCAGCCACCCGCTCGCCACGCAGTCGTCGACGGGCAGCACGCCCGCCACGCGCGCGCGGGGCACGGACTGCTGCAACAGGAACAGCCGTACGAGCTGTGCCAAGGGCGTGTCGCCGCGGGTCGCCCGGAGCGCGGGCACGGTCTCGCTGCGCGCCAGGGCGGCGTACGCGGGCGCGCCGAGCAGGTCGAGCAGCCCGTCGGCGGTGAAGTCGGCGGCCAGAAGCGCGGCCCGGAGGCTCGCGGCGGCATCGGGGCGGTCGGCGGAGGGCAGGGCGTGCAGGCTGGCGTTACTCACGCCCCCTATTGTGTCCGCCCTGCCGCTCCGCCGCGCACGCCTGTGGACAGACGCGCGCGGACACCCCGTACGCCTGTGGAAAACTCCCGCCGCGGCTCGGCAGGGTCCGGCGGAGCGATCAGCCGGCCGTCGAGGAGGCCGCCGGGGACACCGGGGTCGACTTGCAGCTCTCCTGCTCGGCCATCGACTTGCCGACGTCGCCCTCCTCCAGGGCCTTCAGGGCGTCGTTCCCGCTCTGGCTCAGCTTGTCCAGCTGGGTGGCGACACCCTTGAGACCGTCGGCGAACTTCGCCTGGTTCTTGATGTCGAGTCCGTCCACCTGCTTCTTCAGGCCCGCGTAGGAGGCCGAGATGTCGTTGAGTTCCTTGACGGCGTTCGCCTTCTTCGTCTCGCCGTCGTCGACGTTCGGCGCACCCGCGGTGTTCACGGCCGCGCCGATCGCCTTGTAGGCGTCCGCCATGTCCTGGAAGGCCTGCGCGTCGGTCTTCTGGACGGCCGCCGGGGTGCTGTTGTCGGAGGTCTCCTTCTGGATCGCGGCATTGGCTGCCTCGATCTTCTGCGCCTGCGGTTTCACCGCGTCGCACACCTGCTTGGCCCAGGCATCCAGCTTCTCGTTGCCGTCGTCGCTGCTGCATCCCGACAGCGCCAGTACCAGTACCGCACCGCCGGACAGTGCGACCGCGAGCTTCTTGTTCACCGGATTGGTCCCTTCCATGGCTCTCGGCCCCGGAACATACACGGCAACTGGGCGACATCAGCATGACGGACATCCGCTTGATGTGTTATTGCCGCCATTTGCACCAAGAGAGAGCCAAGAGAGAGAAGGCTCACGGAAAAGGCGTGCAACCCACGTCGAGCGGGCGGACGACGCGTCACAACGCGCCGCCCGCCCGCTCGTTGACCGGTTCCTGACCAGCCATAAGACATCGTGGAAGACGAATCCGTGGTCCGCGGACCCTGCTCGGGCTACGAGACCACCGCGGGATCAGCCGACTTGGCTTCCCGTTCCGCCTCCTCCGCCTCGTCCTCCCCGGCGACCCCGCGCCGTTTGGAGACGTACACCGCGCCCACGATGACCGCGATCGACACGACGGCGATGACGATGCGCAGGGCGAGATTCTCGTCGTCGCCGTAGCTGAACTTGATGATCGCGGGCGCGACGAGCAGCGCGACCAGGTTCATCACCTTCAGCAGCGGGTTGATGGCGGGACCCGCGGTGTCCTTGAAGGGATCGCCGACGGTGTCCCCGATGACGGTCGCCGCGTGGGCCTCGCTGCCCTTGCCGCCGTGATGGCCGTCCTCCACCAGCTTCTTCGCGTTGTCCCACGCGCCACCGGAGTTGGCGAGGAACACCGCCATCAGCGTGCCGGTGCCGATCGCGCCCGCGAGGAACGAGCCGAGCGCGCCGACCCCGAGCGTGAACCCGATGGCGATGGGCGCCAGGACAGCCAGCAGCCCGGGCGTGGCGAGCTCCCGGAGCGCGTCCTTGGTGCAGATGTCGACGACGCGCCCGTACTCCGGTTTCTCGGTGTAGTCCATGATCCCGGGATGCTCGCGGAACTGCCGCCGCACCTCGTAGACGACCGAACCCGCCGACCGCGAGACCGCGCTGATCGCCAGTCCGGAGAACAGGAAGACGACCGCCGCGCCCGCGATCAGACCGACCAGGTTGTTGGGCTGCGAGATGTCCATCACCAGGTTGAGCGGCCCGCCCTCGCCGACCTTCTCGCCGACATCGCGCGCCGCGGTCGTGATCGCGTCGCGGTACGACCCGAAGAGCGCCGAGGCCGCCAGGACCGCGGTGGCGATGGCGATGCCCTTGGTGATGGCCTTGGTGGTGTTGCCGACGGCGTCCAGGTCGGTGAGCACCTGCGCGCCCGCGCCCTGGACGTCGCCGGACATCTCGGCGATGCCCTGGGCGTTGTCGGAGACCGGCCCGAAGGTGTCCATCGCGACGATCACACCGACCGTGGTGAGCAGACCGGTGCCGGCCAGCGCCACCGCGAACAGCGCCAGCATGATGGACGTACCGCCGAGGAGGAACGCCCCGTACACGCCGAGGCCGATCAACAGGGCGGTGTAGACGGCCGATTCGAGCCCGATGGAGATGCCGGCGAGGACGACGGTGGCCGCGCCGGTGAGGGAGCTCTTGCCGATGTCCTTCACGGGTCGGCGGGTGGTCTCGGTGAAGTAGCCGGTCAGTTGCTGGATCAGGGCCGCCAGCACGATGCCGATGGCCACCGCGAGGAGCGCCAGGATCCGCGGATCGCCGCCCTTGTCGGAGATCGCCGTGTCGGCGACCCCGTCCAGATCGGCGTACGACGACGGCAGATAGACGAAGACGGCGACCGCGACGAGTGCGAGCGAGATCACAGCGGAGATGAAGAAGCCGCGGTTGATCGCGCTCATGCCGCTCCGGTCGGAACGCTTCGGCGCCACCGCGAAGATGCCGATCATCGCCGTGAGGACGCCGATCGCGGGCACCAGGAGCGGGAAGGCGAGTCCGGCGTCACCGAAGGCCGCCTTGCCGAGGATCAGCGCGGCGACCAGCGTCACGGCGTACGACTCGAAGAGGTCGGCCGCCATGCCGGCGCAGTCGCCGACGTTGTCGCCCACGTTGTCGGCGATGGTGGCGGCGTTGCGCGGATCGTCCTCCGGGATGCCCTGTTCGACCTTGCCGACCAGGTCGGCGCCGACGTCGGCTGCCTTGGTGAAGATGCCGCCGCCGACACGCATGAACATGGCGATGAGGGCGGCGCCGAGACCGAATCCCTCAAGCACCTTCGGCGCGTCGGCCGCGTACACCAGCACGACGCAGGAGGCGCCCAGCAGGCCGAGGCCCACGGTGAACATGCCGACGACGCCGCCCGTACGGAAAGCGATCTTCATCGCTTTGTGGGAGACCTCGGTGAGATCCCTTTCCGGCTCGCCTTCCGCCGGTGTCGCCTCCCGGGCCGCGGCGGCGACACGCACATTGCTGCGCACGGCGAGCCACATGCCGATATACCCGGTGGCCGCCGAGAACGCGGCGCCGATCAAGAAGAACACCGACCGTCCGGCGCGCTGATTCCAGTCGTCAGCCGGCAGCAGCATCAGCAGGAAGAAAACGATCACTGCGAATACGCCGAGCGTGCGCAACTGCCGTGCCAGATAGGCGTTCGCGCCTTCCTGGATCGCCTTCGCGATCTCCTTCATGCTGTCGGTGCCCTCGCCCGCCGCGAGTACCTGGCGCACCAGGACCCCGGCGACCACGAGCGCCGCCAGGGCGACCGCGGCGATGACCATCACGATCAGTCGGTTGTCGTCGGTCAGTACTGCGGCTGCGAAGGTTGTGGGTTGATCGAACCGATGAGGGGAAGAAAGCCCCGCCATTCGTCCTCCTTGACGCTTGGACTGAGCTCAAGATGTGGACGGATTGTAGGTACCGGAAACTGATCAAAACAGTACGCGGTTGACGGAATTCAACTTCCCGTACCTTCCGCAAATGATCGATAATCCTCGACGAGGACGCGCGACTCCGAAAAACGGTAACGCTTCAAAGACATTGTTGCGTGATCAAATTACCGCTCCATTGATCGTGAAGCAATTCACGAAACGCCGTGCACGATCACGGTAGGACCGGGTACCTGCACCGGGACATGCCAAAGGGCCCTACCGAGTAGGGCCCTTTGGGCAGAGAATTACGGGCCGGACGGCCTCAGGGGAGGAGCGTGACCGGCGGCGTGGTCGGCCAGCTCATGCGGATCGATCCGCCGTTCTCCCCCGAGGTGACCTCGACGTCGTCGACGAGGCCGCTGATGACCGCGAGGCCCATCTCGTCCTCCTCGGCATCCACGTCCACGCCACCGTCGGCACCCGGAGTGTCGTCACCGGGAGTCGAGCGGGGTGCTTCGTCGCCGACCTCGATGGAGAACAGCTTCTCCTCCTCGACCAGCGTCACCCACACCGGCTCCGAGATACCGCTGCTCTGGTGCAGTCCGACGGCACGGGAACAGGCCTCGCCCACGGCGAGTCGCACCTCGTCGAGTACGGCCTCGTCCACTCCGGCCCTGCGCGCCACCGCTGCCGCCACCAGTCGGGCGGTCCTGACGTGCTCGGGCAGCGCGCTGAAGCGGAGTTCAACGGTGGCCATGCATCCCCCTCGGAATACGGGCGTGCGGTCAGGGGGTCGGGTCGCCGAGACCCGGACCCCCCTCGTTAACTTCTTCCGTCGCCGGACGCACCTACGAGTGACCGCGTGCGCGTCCGGTAAACGGCCGTCAGTCGGTGGCCGCCACCGCTTCGTCGACCGAGGTGTGAATCGGGAACACCTTGGTCAGACCGGTGATGCGGAAGATCTTCAGAATGCGCTCCTGGTTGCACACCAGGCGCAGCGAGCCCTCGTGGGCACGCACACGCTTCAGGCCGCCGACCAGTACGCCGAGCCCGGTGGAGTCGAGGAAGTCGACACCCTCCATGTCCACGACGAGGTGAAAACTCCCGTCGTTGACCAGCTCGACCAGCTGCTCACGCAGCTTGGGCGCGGTATAAACGTCGATTTCGCCACCGACCTCGACGACCGTACGATCGCCGACGGTACGGGTCGACAGGGACAGGTCCACGGATCCTCCAGCACCTTGCTATCGAGCGGTCATCCCAAGGGACACCTCGGCAGAGTCCCCAGGACGGTTCGCCAGCCGCGATGGCATTCAATCACTTACCGCAGGGCGTGCACGACGCCTTGGGCCCATTGTCCGTCACGCCAGTGACACACTCGATGCCGATGGCCAAGAATCACCGATCCGAACGACCCTCGGCTTTCGCCGCCTCGCGACCCGATCCGGGCACGATCCTGGACCGGCTCGCCTCGGGGCCGAGCCGCGCTTCGCGCATCACTCATACGGAGCACTTGCCCCCACGTGCGGGCCGTCATGCCGTCTGGCCGGACCGGATTCGCGCCGAGGTCATCGCGGCCGTCCAGTCCGCCGGAATCGAACACCCCTGGGCCCACCAGGCACTGGCCGCCGAGCACGCCCTGGACGGCGACAACGTGATCGTCGCCACAGGCACCGCCTCGGGCAAGTCGCTCGCGTACCTCGTACCGGTCCTCTCACGCCTCCTGGACGGCTCCGAGGCGCCCAACGGCCGCGGGGCGACCGCCCTGTACCTCGCGCCGACCAAGGCCCTCGCAGCCGACCAGCGCCGTTCCGTGAAGGAACTTTCACAACCTTTGGGAAACGCGGTACGACCTGCCGTGTACGACGGTGACACCCCCGTCGAGGAACGCGAGTGGGTCCGCCAGTACGCGAACTACGTCCTCACCAACCCGGACATGCTCCACCGGGGGATACTCCCGTCCCACCCGCGCTGGGCCTCCTTCCTCAAATCGCTGAAGTACGTCGTCATCGACGAATGCCACACCTACCGCGGTGTCTTCGGCTCCCACGTCGCCCAGGTCCTGCGCCGCCTGCGCCGCCTGTGCGCCCGCTACGGCGCCTCCCCGGTCTTCCTGCTCGCCTCCGCCACGGCCGCCGAGCCGTCCGCCTCAGCCGGCCGTCTGACGGGCCTCCCGGTGGTCGAGGTCGCCGACGACGCCTCACCCCGTGGTGAACTGGTGTTCGCCCTCTGGGAGCCCCCGCTCACCGAACTGCACGGCGAGAAGGGCGCCCCCGTCCGCCGGACGGCCACCGCCGAGGCCGCCGACCTGCTGACCGACCTCACCCTCCAGGGCGTGCGCTCGGTGGCCTTCGTACGCTCCCGGCGCGGCGCCGAGCTGATCTCGGTGATCGCCCAGGAACGGCTCTCCGAGGTCGACCGCTCGCTGGCCCGCCGCGTGGCCGCCTACCGCGGCGGCTATCTCCCCGAGGAGCGCAGAGCCCTCGAACAGGCCCTCCACTCCGGCGAGCTCCTCGGCCTCGCCGCCACCACCGCCCTCGAACTCGGCATCGACGTCTCGGGGTTGGACGCCGTCGTCATCGCCGGCTACCCGGGCACCCGCGCCTCCCTGTGGCAGCAGGCGGGCCGCGCCGGACGCGCCGGACAGGGCGCGCTGGCGATCCTGGTCGCCCGCGACGACCCGCTGGACACGTTTCTCGTCCACCACCCGGAGGCCCTGTTCGACCAGCCCGTCGAGTCGACGGTCCTCGACCCGGACAACCCGTACGTCCTGGCCCCCCACCTGTGCGCGGCGGCGGCCGAATCCCCCCTGACCGAGGCGGACCTGGGACTCTTCGGCCCTGAAACGGCGGCCCTGCTACCGCAGTTGGAGGCCGCGAAGCTGCTCCGGCGCCGCACCAGCGCCTGGCACTGGACACGCCGCGAGCGGGCCGCCGACCTGGCCGACATCCGCGGCGGTGGCGGCAACCCCGTCCAGATCGTCGAGGAGGGCACGGGACGGCTGCTCGGCACGGTCGACGCGGGCGCCTCGCACACGACCGTGCACGAGGGCGCGGTCCACCTCCACCAGGGCCGCACCTATCTCGTCCGCTCCCTCGACCTGGCGGACTCGGTCGCCCTGGTCGAGGAGGCGAACCCGCCGTATTCGACGGTCGCCCGCGACACGACGTCCATCGCCGTCCTGGAGACGGACACCGAGATCCCCTGGGGCGACGGCCGCCTCTGCTACGGCTCCGTCGAGGTCACCAACCAGGTCGTCTCCTTCCTGCGCCGACGCGTCATCACCGGTGAGGTCCTGGGCGAGACGAAGCTCGACCTCCCTCCGCGTAAGCTGCGCACCCGTGCCGTGTGGTGGACCGTCACCGAGGACCAACTCGACGCGGCCCGCGTCAATCCGGAGATCCTCGGCGGCGCGCTGCACGCCGCCGAACACGCGTCGATCGGCATGCTGCCCCTCTTCGCGACCTGCGACCGCTGGGACATCGGCGGCGTCTCCGTCCCGCTCCACCCGGACACCCTCCTTCCCACGGTCTTCGTGTACGACGGCCACCCGGGCGGCGCGGGCTTCGCGGAGCGTGCCTTCCACACGGCCCGCTCCTGGCTGACGGCCACCCGTCAGGCCATCGCCTCCTGCGAGTGCGACGCCGGCTGCCCGTCCTGCATCCAGTCCCCCAAGTGCGGCAACGGCAACGAGCCCTTGCACAAAAAGGGAGCGGTGCGGTTGCTGACGGTTCTGCTGCAGGGGGCGCCCGAGGAGAAGGCGCCGGACGAGAAGGGTTAGGGCGCGCACCCGGCACCCGGCACCCGCTCGAACAGGCGCATGAGGCGTGAGGCGTGGATGCACGGGTACGGGTGCACGGGTTCCTCTCAGGTCGGTCTCAGCGGGCCAGGGGGCCCTGGTGGTCCCGCTCTCGACCTGACCTCCGCCCTGAAAAGGCCCCGTCCCGACATCACCGTCAGGTCCGACGTCTCACCCACCATCGCGCACCGAACGAGCCGGGTCTTCTGGGCAGCGGCCACCCGGTCCGCACGCGCGCAGGCCTGCTCGGCACCCTCCGTCCAGTGGTCGGCTGCGGCGAACGCCGCCAGGTCCGCACCCGCGGCGGCCCGATGCCGGGCCACGGCCGCCTGCCCCACGGCGAGCAGTACGCCGAACACCACGCACAGGACGGCGACGGCGCCAACGCTCCAGACCGTCGCGGAGCCACGGTCGGAGCGGACCGAGCGCGCGGAAACAGCTCCGGCGAGCCTGGCAAGCCACCCGCCTCTCCAACGCCTCACGCGCCCACCCCCACCGTCTCCTCCGCCAACGCCGCCGCTTCGTACGCCACATCGACGGCGAGGCCACCGAGTCCCGGCGGCCGAGCCACCACCCGCACACGCACGAGGTCGCCCTCTCTGGTGACGGTGACCTCCGCCCCGCGCGGGGCCGCGCCCCGGGCCACCGCGACGACAGCGCCGGGCGGGTCCTGCCGGGCGGCGGCCCGGGCACCGGCCCGGGCGGCGTCCACACACTGGATCTGCGCGGCGGCGACGAGCAGCGCCCAGACCAGCGCCATCGAGAACAGCACCAGTGCGGGCAGCACCACGGCGGCCTCGGCGGTCACGAAGCCCCGGTCCCGGAACCGTCCCACATCCCTTTCCCGGCCCCGGCGTTCACATCTTGGCATCGAGGGCCTTCTTCACGATGGCCTGCAATTCCGAGCTGACCTGCCCGCTCGTCACCACCTTGTAGAGCACCGCCGCGAACGCCACCGCGGCGATAATGCCGACGGCATATTCCGAAGTCACCATCCCGGCATCCCTCCGCGCCACCAACACCGCACGCGCCCTGCACACCAGGCCGCACATCCGTTCCCGCACCACTGCGAACATCTCAACTCCCTTAATTTTCAACTCTGTTGATGACTCGTCGTTGATGACTTGCTGTCGATGAACTGCTCCCGATCAGGCCCCGCTCGTGTCATCCACCACCCCCGCCCAGCAACCCGTCCGCCAGCCCGATCACCACAGGCAGTACGCCGACGGCGATGAACGCGGGGAGGAAGCACAGCCCCACCGGCGCGGTGACCATGACGGCAGCCCGCCGGGCCCGCTCCGTCGCCGTGCGTCCCCAGTCGGCCCGGGTGTCCGCGGCGAGGCGTGCGACGGGCCCGGACGCCGGTACGCCCGACTCGTCGGCCCGCTCCAGCAGCCTCGCCAGGGGGCCGGCTCCCGGTATCGACGCCAGCCTCCGCCAGGCTTCGGCCGCTTCGCCGCCGAGCCGCACCTCTGCGGCGCCCCGCGCCAGCGCCTCCCCGACCGGTCCCGTCAACGCCTCGCCCACCGCCTGGGCAGCGACCACCGGTCCGGCGCCGGCCGCGATACATGCGGCCAGTAGATCGGCGGCGAGCGGGAGTTGCCGGGTCGCCTCGGCAGCGTCGACGTCCGCCGCCACGCCACCGGCCGCCCTCCGCAGCCGCCACCGCCACAGCCCGACCCCGGCGACCAGCCCCACCACGACGCCAGCCAGGCCGCCGACCAGCACCCATCCGCCGCTCACCGCACCCACCACGGGCAGCCACCGCCGTACGGCAACCCGCGCCCCGAACCACCCTCCCGCCGGGCCGCGTTCCCGCCCCGCCTCCAGCGCGAGCAGCCGGACCAGCCTCCGGCGCACCCTCCGTTCACGCCGGACCGTCTCGATCCACCGGAGCAGCCACCCCAGGGCCAGTACGGCCCCCAGCACCACCCCCAGCCTGTGGAAAACCTCCGCGCTCACGCCAACTCCCTTCTCCGGCCACGCTCGACAGCCGTGCCGCGACGACGGCCTCCGTCATCAACTCCCCCGGCCCTCATGCCGCCTCCGCTCCCCGCACGATCCGCAGCGCCCACCACAGGCCCACGCCCTCCAGCACCCCGCCGACCAGCAGGCAGCCCAGTCCGGCGCCCGTGTGCAACAGCACGTGCAACGGGTCGGCGCCCAGTGCCGTGCCCAGGACGAGGCCCAGCACCGGCAGGCCCGCGAGCATCACCGCCGTCGACCGGGCACCCGCCAACTGGGCACGCAGGTCGGCGCGTTGGTCCCGGTCGGCGCGCAGAGCCCCTTCGAGGCGGTCCAGCCCGGCCGCGAGTCCCGCGCCCTGGTCCACGGCCACCCGCCAGCACGCCGCGAGGCCCAGCAGCCCCTCCGCGCCCGGTTGCCGGGCCGCCGCGGCGAGCGCCCCGGGTACGTCACCGCCGAACCGTGCCGCCGCCAGCACCGACGCCTGTGCCCCGCCGAGGCCGCCGGAGTCGCGTGTCGCCCGCAGCAGCGCCTCCCCCGGCTGCCGCCCGGCGCGCACTTCACCGGCGAGCGCCCCGCACAGCGCGATCACCGCGTCGCCCCGCCGCTCTCCCGCCCGCCGCACCTCCCCGGCGAGCCTGACCCGGCGCAGCAACGGCACCCCGGCCGCGCCCACCAGCGCCGGCACCACGGAGGCACCCAGCAGCGCCACCACCAGCCCGACGGCCAGCGCCCACCACTCGGCCCGCAACCGCCCGCGCAGCCGCCGCAGTTCACCGGACGCCCGCTCCCACGGAGGCGGTCCGGTCCCCACGGCCCCGCCTCCGGCGAGCAGCAACTCAGCCCGCCGGGCCCCGGGATACCGCCCACCCAGCAGCCAGCAGACCACCCCGACACACATCCCGGCCGCGCCCACCACAAGCCCTCCCGTCCCCGTCACGTGCCTTCACTCCCCTGCCCCTTGTCGCCGCCTGCGCGAAGCAGCCCCCGCAGCCGCTCCCATCCCCGCTCGTACGCGAACGCCTCCTCGCCCCACCGCAGCGCCGGCACCGTCACCACCAGCCCCGAGGGGTCACGCTCCAGCACATGCACCTCGGCGATCCGGCGCCGCCCGGCCCGGTCGCGGACGAGATGCAGGACCACCGACAGCGCCGCCGCCAACTGGCTGTGCAGCGCGGCCCGGTCGAGCCCCGCGGCCGTCCCCAGCGCCTCCAGCCGCGCCGGTACGTCCGCCGCGGCGTTCGCGTGGACCGTCCCGCAACCCCCCTCGTGACCCGTGTTGAGGGCCGCCAGCAGATCGAGCGCCTCGGCGCCCCTGACCTCCCCGACGACCAGCCGGTCCGGCCGCATCCGCAATGCCTGCCGCACCAGGTCCTGGAGCGTGACCAGGCCCGCGCCCTCCTGGTTGGCGGGTCTGGTCTCCAGCCGTACGACGTGCGGATGGTCGGGCCGCAGTTCCGCCGAGTCCTCGGCGAGCACGATCCGCTCGCCCGGGCCGACCAGCCCCAGCAACGCGCTCAACAGCGTTGTCTTGCCGCATCCCGTGCCACCGCTGATCAGGAACGACAGCCGTGCGTCGAGCAGCGCCCGCAGCACCCGGTCACCGCCCGGCGGCAGCATTCCCGCGGCCATCAGCTCGTCCAGGGTGAACGCGCGCGGCCGTACCACCCGCAGGGACAGGCAGGTGCAGCCGACGGCCACCGGGGGCAGTACCGCGTGCAGACGGGTCCCGTCGGGCAGCCTGGCGTCGACCCACGGCCGCGCGTCGTCGAGCCGTCGTCCGGCCACCGCGGCGAGGCGCTGCGCGAGCCGCCGTACGGCACCCGCGTCCGGGAAGGACACGGCGGTCAGTTCCAGTCCGCCGCCCCGGTCCACCCACACCCGGTCCGGGGCCGCCACCAGGACATCGGTGACCGACGGATCGGCGAGCAGCGGCTCCAGCGGGCCGGTGCCGACCAGTTCCGACCTCAACCGTTCAGCGGCGCCCAGCACTTCGGCGTCCCCGAGCACCCGCCCCTGCTCCCGCAGGGCCTGCGCCACGCGCGCGGGTGTGGCCTCCGCCCCGCTCTCGGCGAGCCATTGCCGTACGCCGTCCAGCAGGCCGGTGGACGCCCCCGGCCCTTCGTCCCAGCGTCCGCCGTTCATACGCTGCCCGCCTCGGCCAGCGCCCGCTCCCAGAACACCGTGCAGAACCGGGCCAGCGGTCCGCGTGCCGCCGCTCCCGGCGGCGCCTTGCCCTCGTGCGGGCGCGACAGGGCCGATTCGACGGGGACCTCACCTGCCAGCGTCAGATTGAGGAGCCGGGCCACCTCGTGGTCGTCAAGTCCCGGTGTGTAGGGGCCCCGTACCGCCACACGCAGGTCGCGCAGGACCATGCCGACGGCGGAAGCCACCCGGCCGGCCGCCGCGACTGCGCGCAGTTCGCCGGGGACCACGAGGATCCCGACGTCCAGTTGGGCGAGGACTTCCGCGACGCCGTCGTCGATGCGCCGCGGGAGGTCGACGACGACCGCGCCGCCGCGCCGTCTGGCCGCGGCGAGCACCGCGCGTACGGCTTGGGGCGGGACGGCCACGCAGTCCCCGCGGTCCCAGCTCAGCACCCTCAGGGAGTGCAGTTTCGGCAGTGACTCCTCCAGGGCGCCGCCGCCGACCCGGCCGCGTGAGGCGGCGAAGGCCGGCCAGCGCAGTCCGTCGGCCGTCTCGCCGCCGAGGAGTACGTCGAGTCCGCCGCCCAGCGGATCCGCGTCCACGAGCAGGGTGCGCAGTCCCTCGCGCGCGGAGGTGACGGCGAGCGCGCAGGCCAGCGTGGACGCGCCGGCCCCGCCCCGGCCGCCGATGACTCCGACGGTGAGCGCCGGCCTGCCGACACCCTCGGCGACGTCGGCGATCCGGTCGACGAGCCACTGCTCGCCGTCGGGCAGCATCAGGACGTGATCGGCGCCGATCTCGACGGCCCGCCGCCAGACCCCGGAGTCGTCCTGGTCCCGTCCGACCAGCACGACTCCTCGCCGACGTGCGGCCCCGCGCACCCGCCGGACGGCGTCGTCGCCGACCAGGACGAGTGGTGCGGCCTCCCAGCCACCTCCTCGCTCGGGCACCCCGTGGTGCACTTCGGGTGTGGCGCCGGCCGCCGCGCACAGGCGCAACAGGTCGTCCAGCAGGTCGGCGTCCTCGGTGACGATCAGCGGTCCGCTCTGCCGCCCCTCGGCCGCGGACCGATCGTTGTCGTGTGTGATGGCTCCCGCCATGTTTTCCAGCCCCCTTCGCCATATGCACGGCCGGCAGAAACCGGCCAAACGCGTCCGACAAACGCAACCGGCCACGAACTGGCCGCGAGCGGGTCGCGCTGGAATCACGGTGCGGGGAACCCGGAAATCGTGTGGATCTTGGTCGAAATCTGTGGACAACTCGGTGGTTGTGGATATCGCCGTCACCCAAACAGGTGACGGCTGTACTACTTTCCACAGAGCAGCGCTTCAGTTACCCACAGTGATGATGCGTGGGCATGCGAAAGAGGCGGC
Organism: Streptomyces sp. NBC_01451; assembly: GCF_036227485.1. NCBI lineage: Bacteria > Bacillati > Actinomycetota > Actinomycetes > Kitasatosporales > Streptomycetaceae > Streptomyces > Streptomyces sp. NBC_01451. The sequence goes on along the minus strand of NZ_CP109479.1, from coordinate 5,334,378 downwards.
CGGAGCCGCCTCGGGCGGCACCACGGCCGCGAAGAAAGCGCTTGGGGAGAAAGGAAACCCGCCCGGACATGCGACGACCCCCGCCGGGGGGGAGAGCGGGGGTCGTCCCCACGGTTCGACTCGGGGGGGGAGGAGCCGGACCGGGTTAGCACGGTCGCGAACGATCCGTGACTTCCATGGTGTACCCGAGAGCCCTCCCAGGCAAACCCGGACGCAACACCTTACGCCGAATGGTGGGCGCCTATGCTCAGCCTCGTGGAAAACCACTTCTTGCCCCGCACAGCCGCCTTCTTCGACCTGGACAAGACGGTCATCGCGAAGTCGAGCACGCTCACGTTCAGCAAGTCGTTCTACCAAGGCGGTCTGATCAACCGCAGGGCCGTCTTGCGTACCGCATATGCCCAGTTCGTGTTCCTGGCGGGCGGCGCCGATCATGACCAGATGGAGCGCATGCGCGAGTACCTTTCCGCGCTGTGCCGCGGCTGGAACGTCCAGCAGGTCAAGGAGATCGTCGCCGAGACGCTGCACGACCTGATCGACCCGATCATCTACGACGAGGCGGCCTCCCTCATCGAGGAGCACCACACCGCCGGCCGTGACGTGGTGATCGTGTCGACGTCGGGCGCGGAGGTCGTCGAGCCGATCGGCGAACTGCTCGGCGCGGACCGGGTGGTGGCCACCCGCATGGTCGTCGGCGAGGACGGCTGCTTCACGGGCGAGGTGGAGTACTACGCGTACGGACCCACCAAGGCCGAGGCGATCAAGGAGCTGGCCGCGTCGGAGGGGTACGACCTCGCGCGCTGCTACGCCTACAGCGACAGCGTCACCGACGTCCCCATGCTGTCGTCCGTCGGCCATCCGTACGCCGTGAACCCGGACCGCGCACTGCGCCGGGAAGCGATCGCGCGCGGGTGGACGATCCTCGACTTCCACCGCCCGGTCCGACTGAAGCAGCGCCTGCCCGCGCTCTCCGTACCGCCGCGTCCGGCTCTGGTCGCCGCCGCCGCGATAGGTGCGGCGGCGGCCACGGCGGGTCTCGTCTGGTACGCGAGCAGGCGTCGCCCGACGGTCGCCTGAGACGCCTCTCCCGCCCCGTCCAGGGACATCCGGCACATCGGCGCCCGATTGATTCCTGTTTGAGGACAAAAGTAAAGAAGTGCAGCCAGGGCTTCCGCTTGCCCGGGTCCAGGAGTAGAAAGGACTCAACGGCCCGCGAGACCAAGGACATCCGAAAGGATCACCTTAATAACGCATTTGGCCCCACGGACCGAGCATGAACACTGGGCACCCACGCGACGTCGACCCGTCGATTACGGGCCAGCCGCACCAGGCGACGGGCAGAGTTCCCGACCTGATGGGCGATATTCCGAGGACGCTTGGTAACCCGGGTGAACATGCTGGCGGCGGTACGAATCCTCGTACCGCCGCATCCCGTTGAAGGCCCTCCGCAGAGGGCCTTTTCGTTTCCCTCCGCCCTCTTTTCCTACGCCGCCCCGCGTTGCAGCGCCTCGCACACGGCCGTCGATTCACGTGCCCCGAGTACGACAGCCCGGCCGCAGTGGGCGATCCACGCGGCCATGCCTTCCGGAGTGCCGGAGACATAGCCGTCGAATGCCGCCAGATAGGCCGCGCGGCCCGGTTCGGCGTGGCCGACCTCGGCCGGGCACACCGACTTGGGGTCGAGCCCGCTGCCGACGAGGACGATCCGCTCGGCCGCGCGCGCGACGAGGCCGTTGTAGGAGCCGAAAGGGCGCAGTGCGAGGAGTTCGCCGTGCACGACGGCGGCCGTGACCAGGGCGGGGGCCGAGCCTCCCGCGATGATCAGCTCGGCGAGTCCCTCCAGCCGTCCGGACACCTCGGCCGCACTCGGCAGCGGCAGTTCGACCAGCGGCTCGTCGACCGGTTCACCGTCCTGCCGCGGGCGCCCCACCTCGTCGCCCGTCCCCGCGGCTGCGACCAGATGCAGCCGGGCCAGCACGCGCAGCGGCGACTGGCGCCAGATGGACAGGAGTTGACCCGCCTCCGCGGTCAGCCGAAGAGCCGCGCCGACGACCCGGGCCTCGTCGTCACCGCTGAAGTCGGTGCGCCGGCGCACCTCTTCGAGAGCCCAGTCGGCACCGGAGAGGGCAGCGGAGCCGCGCGCGCCACGCAGTGCCGCCTCGCCGGTGATCGCGTTGCTGCGCCGCCGCATGATGCGATGCCCGTAGACCCGGTCCACGGCCTTGCGCACGGACTCCACGGAATCGGCCACCCCGGGAAGTGACCCCAGGGCCGCGAGCGGGTCGACGTTCGCGTCTGTCGTACTCATGAGTACGACCCTACGCACTCCGGGGAGCCAACCCACGAAGGAGTGGACTTCCTCACGCCCCCTGGACACCGTCGGCGATCACTGCACTACCTTTAGTGAACATGAAAATTGCTTTCGTCGGGAAGGGCGGCAGCGGCAAGACCACGCTGTCCTCCCTGTTCGTCCGTCACCTCGCCGCCTCCGGGGCACCGGTCCTCGCCATCGACGCCGACATCAACCAGCACCTGGGCGCCGCACTGGGCCTCCACGACTCCGAGGCCGCCGCGATGCCCGCGATGGGTGAGCGGACGGACCTCATCAAGGAGTACCTCCGCGGCAGGAACCCGCGCATCGCCTGCGCCGACGCGATGATCAAGACGACCCCGCCCGGCGAGGGCTCGAGGCTGCTGCGGATCCAGGAGACCAATCCGGTGTACGACGCCTGCGCGCGCCCGGTGGAACTCGACGGCGGCGCGGTCCGTTTGATGGTCACCGGCCCGTTCACCGAGGCGGATCTGGGAGTGGCCTGCTACCACTCCAAGACGGGCGCGGTGGAGCTGTGCCTGAACCATCTCGTCGACGGCCCTGGCGAGTATGTCGTCGTCGACATGACCGCGGGCTCGGACTCCTTCGCGTCCGGCCTGTTCACCCGCTTCGACCTCACGTTCCTCGTCGCCGAACCGACCCGGAAGGGAGTCTCCGTCTACCGCCAGTACAAGGAGTACGCCCAGGACTTCGGGGTCGCCCTGAAGGTCGTGGGCAACAAGGTGCAGGGTCAGGACGACCTCGACTTCCTCCGCGCCGAGGTCGGGGACGACCTGCTGGAAACCGTCGGGCACTCGGACTGGGTACGCGCCCTGGAGAAGGGCCGGTCCTCCCGGTTCGAGTTCCTGGAGGACGCCAACCGCCGTTCCCTGCGCCGGTTGCACGCGGCCGTCGACGCCACGTACGAACAGCGCGACTGGGAGCGCTACACGCACCAGATGGTCCACTTCCACCTGAAGAACGCCCACTCCTGGGCCAACGCCCGCACCGGGGTCGACCTGGCCACCCAGATCGACCCCGGCTTCGTCCTGCGCGAGCAACTGGCGGCGACCACAGCGCCCCTCTAGGGACGCGGGGAACTGCGCGACCAGCCCCCACGGACCCGCACCCGACGACCCGCCGCGGAAAGACCCGCACCCGGCGGAGCGCTACCGCTTGGCCGCCGGAGCCCCCGGTACCCCCTTGGGTGCGGGGGCCGGGCGGTCCGCCAGGAAGGTCTTCCAGCCCTCCTTCGGAGCCTCGCCGACGCCCAGGGTCCGCAACTTCGACAGGGTCTGCGGATCCTGCGCGTCCAGCCAGTCGGCGAGCTGCCGGAAGGAGACGCACCGGACGTCGGGCTTCGTGCAGACGCGTTCGATGACCTCCTCGACGGCACGCATGTAGACGCCGCCGTTCCAGGACTCGAAGTGGTTGCCGATGAGCAGGGGCGCGCGGTTGCCGTCGTGGGCGCGCTCGAAGCCCTTGAGGAGGCCGTCGCGGAACTGGTCGCCCCAGTACTCGTGGCGGCCCTCGTCACCCGTACGCGCGGCGGACTGGTTCATGTAGAAGTTGTAGTCCATGGTCAGCGTCTCGAAGCTGCGGCCGGGGACCGGGACGAGCTGCATGGACAGGTCCCACAGCCCCTGCTTCTTCGCGGGCCAGAGCTGGTCGTTGACCCCGCTCGTGTCGTAGCGGAAGCCCAGTTCGCGGGCCGCGCTCATGAAGTTCTTCTGCCCTTCCAGGCAGGGCGTGCGGGCGCCCACGAGTTCCTTCTCGTAGTCGAAGGGCAGCGGGGACGCCTTCTTCATGCCCGTGGTGGTCTTCCAGGACTTCACGAAACGTTTCGCCTGGGCGATCTCGTCCTTCCAGTCCTCCACCGACCACTCACCGACCCCGCCCCCGTTGCCGCAGAAGTGGCCGTTGAAGTGGGTGCCGATCTCGCTGCCCTCCAGCCAGGCGAGCCGCAGCTGCTTCACGGTGTCGGCGATGCCCTGCTCGTCGTTGAAGCCGATGTCGGAGCGGCCGGGCGAGTGCTGGGGCGGCCGGTAGAGGTCGCGCTTGTCTTCCGGGAGCATGTACACGCCGCTCAGGAAGTACGTCATCGTCGCCTTGTTGGCCTTGGCCACCTTGCGGAAGCGGGAGAACAGCCGCTGGCCGTCCTCGCCCGCGCCGTCCCACGAGAAGACGACGAACTGCGGCGGCTTCTGACCTGGCTTGAGACGCTCGGGCCTGGGCTGGTAGGGCTGGGCTCCGGTGTACGCGGTGGAGCCGTCGCCGATCAGCCTTACCGCGCTCTTGGGTGCCGGGGCCGGCGCCGCCTTCTTCGCTCCGTGCGCACCTTCCTTCGCACCGGGGCCGGCGGTTCCCGCCCCGCAGCCGGCGAGTGACGCGGCACAGGCCGCGACGGCCACGACGCCCGCGGCGATCCTCTTGGTGACGGCCATGTCCGCCCACCTCTTCCTTCGTTCGGGCCGGCGCCTTCGGGCGCGGCGCCGTCAAGGTGGCACGGGGACCAGGAAGGAATTAGTACGACAAGCCGATCAAAAGTCCACTTCACTCAGCGGAGTGATTGATTACCCCATTTGCCCCGAAAATACATACACGCACTTTACTGTGCATTACGATCCGTTTACCGAGCGTTGAAAATCCCGCCGCTTGCACGCCGTGACCCACGGCCGCGACCCGCCCCCCGCCCATCGGTGGGGGACCACCTGTTCCGCGACCGCGCTGCCCCGGAGGAGACGGGAAACATGTCTGCCTGCGTCCCCACTCGCGCCCCCGACCCGACTCGGACCAAGCGCATGCACCAGCCCCAGAGCCCCCCACCCACACCGCCGCCGACTCCGCCCCGCCGCTTCCGCATCGCGGGCGCCGACGTGTCGGCCTCCATCGCGGTCTTCCTGATCGCCCTGCCCCTCTCCCTGGGCATCGCCCTCGCCACCGGCGCCCCGCTCCAGGCCGGCCTGGTCGCCGCCGCGGTCGGCGGGCTCGTCGCCGGACGGCTCGGCGGCTCCCCCCTCCAGGTGAGCGGCCCCGCCGCCGGTCTCACCGTCGTCACCGCCGACCTCATCCAGCGGTACGGATGGCGTACGACCTGCGCCATCACCGTCCTCGCCGGGCTCGCCCAACTCGGCCTCGGCTGCCTGCGCGTGGCCCGCACGGCGCTCGCCGTCAGCCCCGCCGTCGTCCACGGCATGCTCGCCGGGATCGGCGTGACCATCGCCGTAGCCCAGTTGCACATCGTCCTCGGGGGTACGCCGGAGAGCTCGGTCCTCGACAACGTCCGCGCGCTGCCCGCCCAGTTGGCCGGTCTGCACCCCGCCGCCGTGTCGATGAGCGTGCTGACCCTGACCCTGCTGCTGCTCTGGCCACGGATTCCCGGCCGGGTGGGAAGCGTGCTGCGCAAGGTGCCTGCGGCGCTCGTCGCCGTCAGCGGCGCCACACTCACCGCCGCACTCGCCGGGTTGAGCCTGCCCAAGGTCGATCTGCCGTCCTGGCGCAGTCACGCGCTCGCCGGGCTGCCCGAAGGACCCGTGCTCGGTGTCGCCGCCGCCGTGCTCACCACCACGCTGGTGTGCAGCGTGCAGTCGCTGCTCGGCGCGGTCGCCGTCGACAAACTGGCGGCATCCCGGCCCGAGCTGCTGGCCGGAGAGTCGGGGCGGTCGGGAGCCTCGGCCCGCGTCGGCCGCTCCGACCTGGACCGTGAACTGCTCGGCCAGGGCGCCGCCAACGTCGTGTCCGGGGTGCTCGGCGGACTGCCGGTCGCGGGTGTGGCCGTGCGGAGTTCGGCGAATGTGCAAGCCGGTGCCGTCAGCCGGAACTCCACGATGTTGCACGGCGTTCTCGTAGTGATCGCCGCGCTGCTGATGGTTCCGGTCCTGGAGCTGATCCCGCTCGCCTCACTCGCCGCCCTGGTGATGGCCGTCGGTATCCAGATGGTGTCCCTGCACCACATCCGCACGGTGACCCGCCACCGCGAAGTCCTGGTCTACGCGGTGACGACCCTGGGCGTCGTCGTCTTCGGCGTCCTCGAAGGAGTGACGCTGGGCGTCGCGGTCGCCGTCGCCGTCGCCCTGAACCGCCTCGCCCGCACCCGGATCACCTATGAAGCGAGAGACGACGAGACCGAGACAGGGGGAATCCACTACGTACGCGTCCGAGGACAGCTGACGTTCCTCGCGGTGCCCCGGCTCAGCCGGACCCTTCACCTCGTGCCCCGGGGCGCCGTCGCAGTCGTGGAGCTGGACGGCTCGTTCATGGACCACGCGGCGTACGAATCCCTGCACCACTGGCAGAGCACGCACACCGCCCAGGGCGGCACCGTCGAGGTGACCGGCCGGGCGGGGACACGGATCGCCGAGCCCGTCGGCGCCTCCGACTGCCGCTGCCGGCCCTGGACACCCTGGCGCAACCACCAGTGCGAGGGCCCGGAGTCCGGACCGGGGCGCGGGGAGACGGCGGACAGGCCCGGCGGGGAGAACGGCTGGACCGGTTCCTCCGGCTCGCCCGGTTCGCCGGACCCGGCCGACTCCACGGGATCGCCCGGTGCCGTCGAGCCGAGTGGGCATCAACTGGCGCGCGGTATCAGCGCGTTCCAGCGGAACACCGCCCCGCTGGTGCGCGGTGAGCTGGCCAGGCTGGCACGGGAGGGACAGCAGCCCTCACAGCTGTTCCTGACGTGCGCCGACTCGCGTCTCGTCACGTCGATGATCACTTCCAGTGGTCCCGGCGACCTGTTCGTCGTACGGAACGTCGGCAACCTGGTGCCGATGCCCGGCGAGGAGAGCGGGGACGACTCGGTGGCGGCAGCGATCGAGTACGCGGTGGACGTGCTGAAGGTGCGCTCCATCACGGTGTGCGGCCACTCCGGGTGCGGGGCCATGCAGGCACTGCTGAACATGGAGCCCGACGGGGCGCGGACCCCGCTGAGGCGGTGGCTGCGGCACGGGCTGCCCAGCCTGGAGCGGATGGCCGCGAAGGACCGGCCCTGGGCGCGGCTCGCCGGGCGGGCGCCCGCCGACGCGGTCGAGCAGCTCGGCCTGACCAATGTGGTCCAGCAGTTGGAGCACCTCCGGGCGCACGAGTCGGTGGCGCGGGCGCTGCGCGAGGGTGTGCTCGATCTGCAGGGGATGTACTTCCATGTGGGTGAGGCACAGGCGTATCTGCTCACCGGGGCGGTGGGCGGGGACGAGGTGTTCGATCATGTGCGGGCGGCCGGGTTGTCCGCCTGAGGAAGCCCGCGGGGGCCCGAACAAGGCTGACGGGTGAACCGGGCGACCATCGTGTACGTGACCTTGGTTGTCCCCCTCACGAAGAGGTGCGCCGACGGGGATGGACCGGACTGGAGGTCTCCGGACCTAAAGGTCTAAACCAATTTTCGGTCGGCCCTTGTCAGCGGGCCCCCCGGTCTGATGAGCTGTGGCCTGGGACACAACGGACACCCTGGGAAAGGGAGATGTCGTGAGCAACGAAAGCCTGGCCGGCCTGTTGAGGGGGGAGAGGGAAGTATGAGTGAGTCGTCCTCCCTCTCCAACCTGCTCAAGGAAGAGCGCAGGTTCGCGCCACCCGCCGAGCTGGCCGCAGCTGCCAACGTCACGGCGGAGGCGTACGAACAGGCCAAGGCTGACCGGCTCGGCTTCTGGGCCGCGCAGGCCCGCCGGCTCACCTGGGCCACCGAGCCGACCGAGACGCTGGACTGGTCGAACCCGCCGTTCGCCAAGTGGTTCAAGGACGGCAGCCTCAACGTCGCGTACAACTGCGTCGACCGGCACGTCGAGGCCGGGAACGGCGACCGGGTCGCCATCCACTTCGAGGGCGAGCCCGGCGACAGCCGCGCGATCACCTACGCCGAGCTCAAGGACGAGGTCTCCAAGGCCGCGAACGCCCTGCTGGAGCTGGGAGTCGAGAAGGGCGACCGGGTCGCCGTCTACATGCCGATGATCCCGGAGACGGCGATCGCGATGCTGGCCTGCGCCCGGATCGGCGCCGCGCACTCCGTCGTCTTCGGCGGGTTCTCCGCGGACGCGCTGGCCACCCGCATCCAGGACGCCGACGCCAAGATCGTCATCACCACCGACGGCGGCTACCGGCGCGGCAAGCCGTCCGCGCTGAAGCCCGCCGTCGACGCGGCCGTCGAGCGCGTCGACAACGTGGAGCACGTGCTCGTCGTCCGCCGTACCGGGCAGGACGTCGAGTGGCACGAGGGCCGGGACGTGTGGTGGCACGAGGTCGTCGAGCGGCAGAGCACCGAGCACACGCCCGAGGCGTTCGAGGCCGAGCAGCCGCTGTTCATCCTCTACACGTCCGGTACGACGGGTAAGCCCAAGGGCATCCTGCACACCTCCGGCGGCTACCTCACCCAGGCCGCCTACACCCACCACGCCGTCTTCGACCTCAAGCCGGAGACCGACGTCTACTGGTGCACCGCCGACGTCGGCTGGGTCACCGGGCACTCGTACATCGTGTACGGGCCGCTGGCCAACGGCGCGACCCAGGTGATGTACGAGGGGACGCCGGACACCCCCCACCAGGGGCGCTTCTGGGAGATCATCCAGAAGTACGGGGTGACGATCCTCTACACGGCGCCGACCGCGATCCGTACGTTCATGAAGTGGGGCGACGACATCCCCGCCAAGTTCGACCTCTCCTCCCTCCGGGTGCTGGGGTCGGTGGGCGAGCCGATCAACCCCGAGGCGTGGATGTGGTACCGCAAGCACATCGGCGGCGACGTCGCGCCCATCGTCGACACCTGGTGGCAGACCGAGACCGGCGCCATGATGATCTCCCCGCTGCCCGGTGTGACCGAGACCAAGCCGGGTTCCGCACAGCGGGCACTGCCCGGGATCTCCGCGACCGTCGTCGACGACGAGGCGCGCGAGGTGCCCGACGGGGGTGGCGGCTACCTCGTGCTGACCGAGCCGTGGCCGTCCATGCTGCGCACCATCTGGGGCGACGACCAGCGGTTCCTCGACACGTACTGGTCCCGGTTCGAGGGCAAGTACTTCGCGGGTGACGGCGCGAAGAAGGACGACGACGGCGACATCTGGCTGCTCGGGCGCGTGGACGACGTCATGCTCGTCTCGGGGCACAACATCTCCACCACCGAGGTCGAGTCCGCGCTCGTCTCGCACCCCTCCGTCGCCGAAGCGGCCGTCGTCGGCGCCGCGGACGAGACGACCGGGCAGGCCATCGTCGCCTTCGTCATCCTGCGCGGCACCGCCTCCGAGACCGACACCCTCGTCGCCGAACTGCGCAACCACGTCGGTGACGTTCTCGGCCCGATCGCCAAGCCCAAGCGCATCCTGCCGGTCGCGGAGCTCCCCAAGACGCGCTCCGGGAAGATCATGCGCCGCCTGCTGCGCGACGTCGCCGAGAACCGGGAACTGGGCGACGTGACGACCCTGACCGACTCCACCGTCATGGACCTCATCCAGACGAAGCTGCCCGCGGCGGGCAGCGAGGACTAGAACAGGACCGGAGCACTAGAACAGGACCAGAGACCGACAAGGGATCGGCGAGAGGTCGGCGAGAGCTCGACGAAAGGGTTTCCTCCGGGCGACATATCCCGCGCACCTTAGGTAAGCTAAAGATCGCGTCAACAACGCGACAAGATCCGCGAGGATCGACTAGGTGCGCCGGGAAGTCTGGTCGGCATGCGTTTCGTGCTGCCCACCGACCGGAGGACTCCCCGTGGCCGCCCCCCGCACCGCCAACCGCAAGCTCCTCGGACGGCTCTCGCTGCCCGAGCGGACGTACGTCGCGGACGCCCTGCGGACGGAGACCGTCGGCGGGGTGCTGCTGCTCATCGCCGCGATCACCGCGCTGATCTGGGCGAACACCCCGGCCAAGGAGAGTTACGAGGCGGTCCTCGGCTTCCACGTCGGGCCCGCCGCCCTCGGGCTCGACCTCTCCCTCCAGCACTGGGCCGCCGACGGGCTGCTCGCCGTCTTCTTCTTCGTCGCCGGCATCGAACTCAAGCGCGAACTCGTAGCCGGGGATCTGCGCGACCCGAGGGCCGCCGCGCTGCCCGTCGTCGCCGCCCTGTGCGGAATGGCCGTACCGGCGCTCGTCTACACCCTCACCAACGTCACCGGCGGCGGTTCGCTCGCCGGCTGGGCCGTGCCCACCGCCACCGACATCGCCTTCGCGCTCGCCGTGCTCGCCGTCATCGGTACGTCCCTGCCGAGCGCCCTGCGCGCGTTCCTGCTCACGCTCGCCGTCGTCGACGACCTCTTCGCCATCCTGATCATCGCGGTCTTCTTCACCGACGACCTGAACTTCGCCGCGCTCGGCGGCGCGCTCGTCGGCCTCGCCGCCTTCTGGCTGCTGCTCCGCAAGGGCGTACGCGGGTGGTATGTGTACGTCCCCCTCGCGCTCGTCATCTGGGGGCTGATGTACAACAGCGGCATCCACGCCACCATCGCCGGTGTCTCGATGGGCCTGATGCTGCGGTGCACGACCCGGGCCGAGGACGGGGAGACGTGCTCGCCCGGCGAGCGCGTGGAGCATCTGGTGCGGCCTCTGTCGGCGGGGCTCGCCGTGCCGTTGTTCGCCCTGTTCAGCGCGGGCGTCTCGGTGTCCGGCGGGGTGCTGGGAGACGTGTTCACCCAGCCGGAGACGCTCGGGGTCGTGCTCGGGCTCGTCGTCGGGAAGACGCTCGGGATCTTCGGCGGGACCTGGCTGACCGCACGCTTCACCCGTGCCTCGCTCAGCGACGACCTCGCCTGGGCAGACGTCTTCGCCGTCGCCTCCCTCGCCGGGATCGGGTTCACCGTCTCCCTGCTGATCGGTGAACTCGCGTTCGACGGCGACCCCGCGCTCACCGACGGGGTCAAGGCCGCCGTCCTGACCGGCTCGCTCATCGCCGCACTCGCCGCGACCGTGCTGCTGAAGATACGGAACGCCAGGTACCGCAAGCTGTGGGAGGCGGAGGAGCGCGACGACGACCTCGACGGCATCCCCGACATCTACGAGGAGCACGATCCGGCGTACCACCTGCGCATGGCCGACATCCACGAGGGGAAGGCGGCAGAACACCGGCGCATCGCCGCGCTCAAGACCGCCGAACTGGAGGCCGCCGAGCGGGACGGGCTTGCCGAAGTGGTGGGCGGGGCGGGCGACCGGGGTGACGGTCCGGCATGATCTGACACGTAGACGTCAGACATGCGGTCAGCCGCGTGCGCCTGGCGCGTACCTCAGGCACGTACGTTCAGACATCCGAGCAGGACGACCAAGACAACAGGGAGATCTCGATGAGCGCACCCGACGGCAGCCCGGTCGGCGCCGAACGCAGCATCGGCCAGTTGTTCGCCTCGGCGACGACCGAGATGTCCGCGTTGGTGCACGACGAGATCGCGCTGGCGAAAGCCCAGCTCAAGCAGGACGTGAAGCGTGGCGTGACAAGCGGCGGCGCGTTCACGGTGGCCGCCGCCGTACTGGTGTTCTCCCTGCCGATGCTCAACTTCGCACTGGCGTACGCCATTCGGACCTGGAGCGACTGGAACCTCGCGGTCTGCTTCCTGCTGTCGTTCGCCGCGAACGTCCTCCTCGCCGTCCTCCTGGTGCTGGTCGGCGTCGTCTTCGCGAAGAAGGCCAAGAAGGGCAAGGGCCCGCAGAAGGTCGCCGCTTCCATGAAGGAGACGGCGGGCGTCCTCCAGAAGGCCAAGCCGCACCCCCGGCCCGCCCCGGTAAGTGACGCGGTCGAGGTTGTGGCACGCTCGTCCTCATGACGGACCCCGCCACACCCTCGGCGCAACCCGGCTCGGCCGTACGGCTCGACCTCCCCGGCGGGCGCGAGGTGACTCACCGGGATGTCGCCGCGAACGGCGCCCGGTTCCACATCGCCGAACTGGGCGACGGGCCGCTGGTCATGCTCGTGCACGGGTTCCCGCAGTTCTGGTGGACGTGGCGGCACCAGCTGACCGCCCTCGCCGACGCCGGCTTCCGGGCCGTCGCCATGGACCTGCGGGGCGTGGGCGGCAGCGACCGTACGCCCCGGGGTTACGACCCCGCGAACCTCGCCCTCGACATCACGGGCGTCGTCCGGTCCCTGGGCGAGCCCGACGCCGCACTGGTCGGCCACGACCTGGGCGGATATCTGGCGTGGACGGCCGCGGTGATGCGCCCCAAGCTGGTACGGCGGCTCGTGGTCACCTCGATGCCCCATCCCCGGCGCTGGCGCTCGGCGATGCTCTCCGACGTCAGGCAGACAGCCGCCGGTTCCTACATCTGGGGGTTCCAGCGGCCCTGGCTCCCCGAGCGGCAGCTCGTCGCGGACGACGGGGCGCTCGTCGGGCGGCTGATCCGGGACTGGTCGGGGCCACGGCTGCCCGACGACGAGGCGGTGGAGACGTACCGCCGGGCCATGCTCATCCCGTCCACCGCGCACTGTGCGATCGAGCCGTACCGCTGGATGGTCCGCTCGATGGCCCGGCCGGACGGCATCCAGTTCAACCGGCGCATGAAGCGGCCGGTGCGGGTGCCGACGCTCCATCTGCACGGCTCACTCGATCCGGTACTGCGCACACGCAGCGCGGCCGGCTCCGGGGAGTACGTCGAAGCGCCGTACCGCTGGCGCCTGTTCGACGGGCTGGGACACTTCCCGCACGAGGAGGATCCGGCCGCGTTCTCGACGGAACTGGTCAACTGGCTGAAGGACCCCGAACCGGACCGGTGACCGTGGAGTGTGAGGGTCCCGGCACGCCCGGTATCCGCGAAGTGGAACAGGTGTACTACGAACAGCCAAGTGCCTGACGCATAGGCCAATTGGGGGCCCATGGGGCGGTTATCGACCTTGGGGCAGGGGCAGACGTCGGGGTATGGGCTGGACGCACGACTACAGTGACGCCGCACGCAATCGCCGCTCGGGCCACGGTCCGGGCTCCCACCAAGGAGGTTCCCCGCACATCGCGGGAACCGACCTGAGGGTGGGAATCCCGCGCATCCTGCGCCGTCGGGCCCGCTGGGTCTCGATGCGCCTGCGCCATCCCCGCCCCTGAGCCCCGCAGGGGCCTCAGAGCGCGCAGCTGTCGCTGTCCACCTGCTGGCCGGCGGTGCGACCCCGGGCGATGTCCTCCCGGATCTCGTCCGCCGTGAGCGCGTAACCGGTGTCCGGGTCGTCGAGGGACTTCGCGAAGACCACGCCGTAGACCTTGCCGTCGGGCGTGAGCAGCGGGCCTCCCGAGTTGCCCTGACGGACGGTCGCGAACAGTGAGTAGACATCGCGGCGGACCGTGCCGCGGTGGTAGATGTCCGGGCCGTTGGCCGTGATGCGACCACGCACGCGCGCGGGACGGACGTCGTACGACCCGTTCTCCGGGAAACCGGCGACGATCGCGCTCTTGCCGCTGCTCGCGTCCGAGGTCGAGAACTGCAGCACGGGCGCGCGCAGATCGGGTACGTCGAGTACGGCGATGTCGCGCTCCCAGTCGTAGAGGACGACCGTCGCGTCGTACTTCCTGCCCTCGCCGCCTATCTGGACGGTGGGTTCGTCGACGCCGCCGACCACGTGCGCGTTGGTCATCACGCGCCGCTGGCCGAAGACGAAGCCGGTGCCCTCCAGGACCTTGCCGCAGCTCTGCGCGGTGCCCATGACCTTGACGATGGAACGCTGGGCGTTGACGGCGACCGCGCTGTTGGCGAGCGCGGGGTCGGGCGGATCGACGTCCTTGATGGGCTCGTCGGAGAACGGGCTGAAGACCTGCGGGAAGCCGTTCTGCGCGAGGACCGAGGTGAAGTCCTTGAACCAGGTGTCCGCGTCGGAGGGCAGTACCTCCTGCACCCCTGCCAGCACCTTGGAGCCGCGGACCTCCTTGCCCACGGTGGGCATCGTGGTCTGCGCGAGGGCGGCGCCGATCAGCCAGGCGACCAGGAGCATCGCGACGACGTTGACGAGGGCCCCGCCGGTCGCGTCGAGGGCGCGGGCGGGCGACCAGGTGATGAACCGGCGCAGCTTGTTGCCGAGGTGGGTGGTCAGGGCCTGGCCGACGGAGGCGCAGACGATCACGATGACGACCGCGACGATGGCGGCGGTCGTGTTCACCTCGGCCTCGTCGGTCACGCCGTCCCAGACGACGGGCAGCAGATAGACGGCGACGAGACCACCACCCAGGAAGCCGATCACCGACAGGATGCCGACGACGAACCCCTGGCGGTAGCCCACGATCGCGAACCACACGGCGGCGACCAGCAACAAGATGTCCAGCACGTTCACGAGGGCCACCCTGTCACGCGCGCCAGTCCAGCGGGACCTGCTTGTTCCTGTCCCAGGGGCGCTCCCAGCCCGAGTAGTGCATCAGGCGGTCGATGATCCCGGCCGTGAAGCCCCACACAAGGGTCGATTCGACCAGAAATGCCGGACCCTTGTAGCCACTTGGGTGTACGACGGTGGCCCGGTTCGCCGGATCCGTGAGATCCGCCACGGGGACCGTGAAGACCCGCGCCGTCTCGTTCGGGTCGACGACCCCGACCGGCGTGGGCTCGCGCCACCAGCCCAGCACAGGCGTGACGACGAAGCCGCTCACCGGGATGTAGAGCCTGGGCAGTACGCCGAAGAGCTGGACGCCGGACGGATCGAGCCCCGTCTCCTCCTCGGCCTCGCGCAGCGCGGCCCACAGCGGACCGTCGCCCTGCGGGTCCCCGTCCTCGGGATCGAGGGCCCCGCCGGGGAAGGAGGGCTGACCGGCGTGGGAGCGCAGCGAACTGGCCCGCTCCATGAGCAGCAGCTCGGGCCCGCCGCCACCGTCGGCGCGGTCACCCGCATCACGGCCGTTCCCGGCCTTGCCCTCGCCCTCTCCGAAGAGGATCAGTACGGCCGACTGGCGGCCGGCGCCGTCCTCGGGCGGCAGGAAGCGGCTCAGCTGGAGCGGCTCGACCGTCTCGACGGCGTGCACCACCGGATCGAGCCAGCCGGGCAGGCCGTCCTTGCTGAGCGTCGCCTCGCCGCCCTGTGTGTTGCTCGCGCGCGTCACAGCCACCCCCGTTCTGCTGATTCCAACGCCTGCGGCTGCCCTGTTGGTTCCGACGACGCCGTACGACTCCCCGGCCCCGCCCCGGGCCTCATCCGGCCCCCAGCGGCGGCGCCGGGATGCCGCCCGCGTCGAGGTAGGCCTGGGGCGGGTTCAGCCGCTGGCCGGGGAAGCCGCCCTTCTCGTACTTCAGGAGCTTGCGCGCCTTCTCCGGGTCCGTCTCGCCCTCCCCGTAGGCCGGGCAGAGCGGGGCGAGCGGGCAGGCGCCGCAGGCGGGCTTGCGGGCGTGGCAGATACGGCGGCCGTGGAAGATCACGTGGTGCGAGAGCATCGTCCAGTCGCTCTTGGGGAAGAGCTCGCCGACGGCGGCCTCGATCTTGTCCGGGTCCTTCTCCGTCGTCCACTGCCAGCGGTGCACGAGCCGCTGGAAGTGCGTGTCCACGGTGATTCCGGGGCGCCCGAAGGCGTTGCCGAGCACGACGAAGGCCGTCTTGCGACCCACGCCGGGGAGTTTGACGAGGTCTTCGAGGCGGCCGGGCACCTCCCCGCCGAACTCCTCCGACAGCGCCTTCGACAGCCCTATGACGGACCTGGTCTTGGCCCGGAAGAAGCCGGTCGGGCGCAGGATCTCCTCGACCTCCTCGGGGTTGGCGGCGGCCAGGTCCTCGGGGGTGGGGTACTTGGCGAAGAGGGCCGGGGTCGTCTGGTTGACCCTCAGGTCGGTGGTCTGGGCGGACAGGACCGTGGCGACGAGCAGTTGGAAGGAGTTCTCGAAGTCCAGCTCGGGGTGCGCGTACGGATAGACCTCGGCGAGCTCCCGGTCGATCCGGCGGGCACGCCGGACGAGCGCGGTGCGCGACTCGTTGCGGGGCGGCTTCGGGGCAACCGCCTTGGCAGCGGGCTTCGGGGCGGCGGCCTTGGCAGCGGCAGTCCTGGAGGTGGCGGCTTTGGAAGCGGCGGCCTTGGAGACCGGCTTGGTGGCGGCCGACTTCGCGGAGGCAGACTTCGTGGTCACGGCCTTGGCGGAGGCAGACTTCGTGGTCACGGCCTTCGTAGCCGCCGCCTTCGTAGCCGCCGCCTTCGTGGCCGCCGTCCTCGCGGCCGCCGTCTTCTTCAGGGCGGCCGTCTTCTTCGCCGCCGCGGAGGCAGCCTTCTTCGCCGGGGCGGCCTTCTTCACCGTCCCGGCCGACCGCGTGGCCCGCTTCTCCGGGGCGTCCTTCGCACTCGTCCCACCCGTCCCGGCCGTTCCGGTCACCTTGTTGGCGGCTTTCTCCACCGACATCACCTCTGCCGCTTTCTCCGCATTCCGACCCCCACCCGCGTCCTGTTCGCCCACAGCGGAATCACCCCCTGCGGCCACCCGCTCAGCCCCCTTGGCCTGTGCTCTCACCGGCGATTTGGACACCCGGCCAGCCTAGAGCCCGGCACCGACATCCGCCCCGGACCCCGAAGATCGGCGCCCAATTGGCCCCCTGCCGCACTGATCGGGACACCCGTGCGGCATCCTTGTGACAGATCACACTGTTTGGACCGTCCGGCAAGATGGGGAACACGGTCCCCGTTAACCGGGGAGCAAGATCCCCTGAGCAGGTCGACAAGGAGAGAACTCGTGGACGACGTTCTGCGGCGCGCCCCGCTCTTCGCGGCGCTCGATGACGAGCAGGCCGCGGAGCTCCGCGCCTCCATGAGTGAGGTGACCCTCGCGCGCGGTGACGCCCTGTTCCACGAGGGCGACCCGGGTGACCGGCTCTATGTGGTCACCGAGGGCAAGGTCAAGCTGCACCGCACGTCCCCGGACGGGCGCGAGAACATGCTGGCCGTCCTCGGCCCCGGCGAGCTGATCGGCGAGCTGTCGCTGTTCGACCCGGGCCCGCGCACGGCCACGGCCACCGCACTGACGGAGGTCAAGCTGCTCGGCCTCGGCCACGGCGACCTCCAGCCCTGGCTGAACGCCCGCCCCGAGGTGGCCGCCGCGCTCCTGCGCGCCGTCGCCCGACGCCTGCGCAAGACCAACGACCAGATGTCCGACCTGGTCTTCTCCGACGTGCCGGGCCGCGTAGCGCGGGCCCTGCTCGACCTCTCGCGCCGCTTCGGCGTGCAGTCGGAGGAGGGCATCCACGTCGTGCACGACCTGACCCAGGAGGAGCTGGCACAGCTCGTCGGCGCCTCCCGCGAGACGGTCAACAAGGCGCTCGCCGACTTCGCGGGCCGCGGCTGGCTGCGCCTGGAGGCGCGGGCCGTGATCCTGCTGGACGTGGAGCGCCTCGCGAAGCGTTCGCGTTAGCCGGGAGCGTCCGTACGCGAGAGAGGGGCCCTGCCGCACGGCGGGGCCCCTCTCGCATTTCAAGGGTTCACCGGGGCGGGGGCCGTGCGGTGACGAGAACGTGCTGAACGGAACAAGGGGTGGGTGGGATGCACCAGGACAGGGCGCCCGAGTCGGTCTGGGCGGCGGCACCGGAGCCCGCGAAGCGCCGGTTGCGCCTCTTCCGCCGGGACCCGGAGGCGCAGACGCTGTGGCAGTCCGAGTTCGAGCAGCGGGACCTCGGCGAGCCGCTCGGCCTGTGGGCGACGGACGAGGCGGTTGCCCTGGCCCGCTTCGACCGCGTGTCGGCGTACGCGCCGGCGACGGGTGAGCCTCTCTGGACCTGGCAGCCGCCGGGTCAGGACGTGATCGTCGGAGTGTCCCAGGACACCCGGGACGGCCTGGGCGTCGTCCTGCACCACGACGACGGCGCGCGGGCGGCCGAGCACGTCCGGCTCACCGCCCTCGACCTGGGCTCCGGGGCCGTGGCCTGGTCGCGCGAGCAGCCGAAGAAGCAGCTGGGACACGTGGGCGCCGACCACTCCCGCGAGGTGGCGATCGGCGGCGGCCGAATCGCGACCGCCCCCGTCCGGATCGCGAACAGCCAGGGCCGGAAGGGCGACGAACCCCCGGCCGTCCGGTGTCTCGACGCGCGCACCGGCGACCTCCAGTGGGAGCGGTCGCTGCCGGACGAGTGGGGCGACCGGTTCTCCGTCCTGGCGACGGACCCGCCGGTCCTGTCCGTCCGCAACGCCGGCAGGCGCTCCCGCACCCGGCTGTACGTGGTGCGCGAGGACGGGCAGTGGCACATCGAACTTCCTGACGGGTACAAGGACTTCGGGCCCGCGGTCGCCGTCCTCGGCGACACGCTCGCCTTCGGGCTGGAACCGGAAGAACCCGCAGGAAGCGACGAGAAGGGCGCCGACGCGGTCCTGCGCGCCTACTCCGTGTCGACCGGCGAACAGCTCTGGGAGTGGCGCACCGACCACGGCCGTACGCTCCATCCGCTGGTCCACCGCGGGTACTTCATGGTGGGCAACGGCTACGGCAGCCGGGTGACCGTCCTCGACCCCGCCGACGGCCGGGTCGTCGCGGAGCGCAGGATCCCCGGCTTCAGCTACCGGGCGCGGTACGCGGCCTGGGGCGACCGCCTGGCCGTGGTGTGCCACGCCGTGAGCGAGACCCGCCGCGTGCGGGTGTTCCGCTGGAAGTGACGCGGTGACGTACGGGGTGACACCGCGCCCGGGGCTGGACGAGCAGGGGTTCATCGCCCGTGAGGGCTCCCTCACGCGCGTGCCGCCCGTTTTCCGGCCCGTGGTCGATGCGGCCCGCGACCGGGTTCTCGACGTCTTCGGGGCGCGGCTGCACAGCGCGTACGTCTACGGGTCGGTCCCGCGCGGCACCGCGCGCGTGGGCCGCAGCGACCTGGACCTGCTGCTCGTGCTGCGCGAGGAGCCCACGGAGGCGGACCGGGTGGCGGCCCACGCGCTGGACACGGCGCTCGACAAGGAGTTCGAGCAGATCGACGGCTCCGGCACACTGCTGGTCTCGCGGGCACGGACGCTCAGCGACCTGGAGAGGCACGACCTGGGCTGGTTCGTGGCCTGCCTCTGCACGCCCCTCCTCGGCGAGGACCTCGCCGGGCACCTGCCCCGCTACCGCCCCGACTCCCTCCTCGCCCGCGAGACCAACGGCGACCTGGCCCTGTGCCTCCCGCGCTGGCGACACCTGATCGCCGAGGCGACCGCCCCGGGGGCTCCTCCGGGGGCGGTACGCGCACGCGTGCGGGGCATTTCCCGCCGCCTGGTGCGTACGGGCTTCACCCTGGTGATGCCGCGCTGGGAGGGCTGGACCAGCGATCTTTACGAGATGGCCGAGGCGTTCGCCGCGTACCACCCGGAGTGGGGACCGCGCATGAGGGAGGCGGCGTCCCTGGCCCACGAACCGACGGACGATCCGGCCGTCCTGCGGTCGTTCCTGCGCTCGCACGTCGAGGAGCTGGGCCCGTGGCTGGCCGGGGAGTACGCGCGCGTGCACGGCGTCAAGGCGCCCCGGCCCGACACGTCCGGCTAGATCAGGCCGTGCTCGCGCAGGTACTCCAGCTGGGCGCGTACGGACAGTTCGGCGGCCGGCCACAGGGAGCGGTCCACGTCCGCGTACACGTGGGCGACGACCTCCGCGGAGCCGGTGTAGCCGTTCTCGACCGCCGTCTCGACCTGGGCGAGCCGGTTGGCGCGGTGGGCGAGGTAGAACTCGACGGCCCCCTGGGCGTCGTCCAGGACGGGCCCGTGGCCCGGCAGGACGATGTGCACGCCGTCGTCCACCGTCAGGGACCTCAGGCGCCTCAGGGAGTCCAGATAGTCCCCCAGGCGGCCGTCAGGATGGGCCACCACGGTCGTCCCGCGCCCCAGGACGGTGTCCCCGGTCAGGACGGCCCGATCGGCCGGGAGATGGAAGCACAGCGAGTCCGCGGTGTGCCCCGGCGTCGGTACGACCCTCAGCTCCAGCCCGCCGACGGTCACGACGTCCCCGTGCCCGAGGCCCTCGTCGCCCAGCCGCAGCGCCGGATCGAGCGCCCGCACGTGCGTGCCCGTCAGCTCGGCGAACCGTCCGGCGCCCTCCGCGTGGTCCGGATGCCCGTGCGTGAGCAACGTCAGCGCGACCCGCTTGCCGGCCTTCCCGACGGTGTCGACGACATGCCTGAGGTGCGCGTCGTCCAGGGGCCCCGGGTCGACGACGACGGCCAGGTCGGAATCCGGCTCGGAGACGATCCAGGTGTTCGTGCCGTCGAGGGTCATCGCGGAGGCGTTGGGCGCCAGGACGTTGACCGCGCGCGCGGTCGCGGGTCCGGAGAGAACCCCGCCGCGCGGCTGGCCGGGGAGAGCGGCGGCTTCGGTCATGCGGGGGCACCTGCCGGGAGGAGGGTGGCTGCCGGGGAGTGGGGCGCTGCTGCGGTCATGCGGGGGCTCCGCCGATCCGGATGTGCTTGGTGAACTCGTCGTGTCCCGGCCAGGCCAGCACGATCTCGCCGTCCTCCAGGCTGGCCCTGGCCAGGACGGGGGCCAGGTCCCGCTCCAGAGCCCCGGCGAGAGCCCCGGACGCGCTGTCGTACGGTGCCAGCGCGCGCAGGGTCGCGATCGTGGGCGGCATCATCGTCAGCTCGCCCCTGTCGTACGCGGCTGCCGCGTCGGCCGGTTCGATCCACACCGTGCGGTCCGCCTCCGTGGAGGCGTTCCGGGTGCGCTGGCCCCGCGGGAGCGCGGCGACGAAGAACCAGGTGTCGTAGCGGCGGGTCTCGAACTCCGGGGTGATCCAGCGGGCCCACGCCCCGAGAAGGTCCGAGCGGAGCACCAGCCCGCGGCGGTCCAGGAACTCGGCGAAGGACAGCTCCCGGGCGACCAGGGCCGCGCGGTCCGCCTCCCATTCCTCACCCGTGGTGTCGCCGACCACGGAGTCGGCGGCCGGGCCCGCGAGCAGGACGCCCGCCTCCTCGTACGTCTCCCGTACGGCGGCGCAGACGACCGCCTGGGCGGACGTCTCGTCGGTGCCGAGGCCGAGCCGGGACGCCCACCACGCGCGCGTGGGGCCCGCCCAGCGGATCAGGTGGTCGTCGTCGCGCGGGTCGACCCCGCCGCCCGGATACGCGTACGCGCCCCCGGCGAAGGCCATGGAGGCGCGTCTGCGCAGCATGTGGACGACGGGGCCGCCGTCGGTGTCCTTGAGGAGCATGACGGTGGCCGCGCGCTTGGGGGTGACCGGGGTGAGGGTGCCTTCGGCGAGCCCGCGGATGAGGTCCGGCCACTCAGGTGGGTACCACTGCCCGTTTGCCATGGGCGGAGGCTATCCGGTGGTGGGCGCATGTTCGAGGGGCCGAGGTTTCTCGCCCCCGGCGCCCCTGCCCGTCCCGTCCTCGGGGGCCGCGCCCCCGAACCCCCCTTTCGCGCTGAACGCGCTCGTCCTCAAACTCCCCCAGAGGGGGTGGCCCCGGACGGGCTAAAAATCGCTCAGCTCCACCTGGACCTCGACCTCGACGGGCGCGTCGAGTGGCAGCACCGCCACACCGACCGCGCTGCGGGCGTGGACGCCCTTGTCGCCCAGGACCTCGCCGAGGAGTTCGCTCGCGCCGTTGACGACTCCGGGCTGGCCCGTGAAGTCGGGGGCCGAGGCGACGAAGCCGACGACCTTCACGACGCGCGCGATCCGGTCGAGGTCACCGGCGACCGACTTGACCGCCGCGAGCGCGTTCAGCGCACACGTGCGGGCCAGCTGTTTGGCCTCCTCGGGCGTGACCTCCGCGCCCACCTTGCCGGTGACCGGGAGTTTCCCGTCCACCATGGGCAGCTGGCCCGAGGTGTACACGTACACCCCCGACTGCACGGCGGGCTGGTACGCGGCCAGCGGCGGTACGACCGCGGGCAGTGTCAGCCCCAGCTCGGCGAGGCGTGCCTCGACCGCGCTCACGACTTCTCCCTCTTCAGGTACGCCACGAGCTGCTCGGGGTTGTTCGGCCCGGGCACGACCTGGACGAGCTCCCAGCCGTCCTCGCCCCAGGTGTCCAGAATCTGCTTCGTGGCGTGGACGAGCAGTGGCACGGTCGAGTATTCCCACTTGGTCATGGGGGCGACTTTATCCGCTGGCGCCGGGCGGTCCGCGCCCACGTTGTCCACAGCCTCCGGCGTAGCTTCGGGCCGGACTGGTTAACCTCGGATACGTGAGCAGGTTCCAGGTCGTCAGCGGTAAGGGCGGGACCGGAAAGACCACGGTCGCCGCAGCGCTCTCCCTCGCCCTCGCCACCGAGGGGAAGCGCACGCTTCTCGTCGAGGTGGAGGGCAGGCAGGGCATCGCGCAGCTCTTCGAGACAGAAGTGCTGCCTTATGAGGAGCGGAAGATCGCCGTCGCTCCCGGGGGCGGGGAGGTGTTCGCCCTCGCCATCGACCCCGAGCAGGCGCTGCTGGACTACCTCCAGATGTTCTACAAGCTCGGGAGCGCCGGCCGGGCGCTGAAGAAACTCGGCGCGATCGACTTCGCCACCACCGTCGCCCCCGGCATCAGGGACGTACTCCTGACCGGCAAGGCGTGCGAGGCGGTCCGCCGGAAGGACAAGAGCGGGCGGTTCGCCTACGACCATGTCGTGATGGACGCCCCGCCGACCGGCCGCATCACCCGTTTCCTGAACGTCAACGACGAGGTGGCCGGCCTCGCGAAGATCGGCCCGATACACAATCAGGCGCAGGCTGTGATGCGGGTGCTCAAGTCTCCCGAGACGGCGGTCCACCTGGTGACACTGCTGGAGGAGATGCCCGTCCAGGAGACCGCGGACGGTATCGCCGAGCTGCGGGCGGCGAAGCTGCCGGTGGGGCGGATCATCGTCAACATGGTGCGGCCGGAGGTTTTGGACGAGGCCGAGCTGGAACTCGTACGGGCGGCTCCGCGCGGCGCGCTCGCGCGGTCGCTGTCGGCCGCCGGGCTCGGCGGGGCGCGGCGCGGCGGGAACGCCGAGAAGCTGGTGGACCCGCTGCTGACCCAGGCCGAGGAGTACGCCGAGCGGTATGCGCTGGAGCACGAACAGCGTTCTGTGCTCGCCGAGTTGCAGTTGCCGCTGCACGAACTGCCGCTGTTCACCGAGGGCATGGACCTGGCAGGTCTGTACGAACTGGCCGACGAGCTGCGGAAGCAGAGGATTTCATGAGTCCGGATCCGCACGACACCGCTTCCCGCCATGGCCTGTACCCCACGCGTGTGCTGGAGGTGGATCCGCTGATCGACGATCCGAACACGCGGATCGTGGTGTGCTGCGGAGCCGGCGGGGTCGGCAAGACGACCACCGCGGCGGCGCTCGGGCTGCGCGCCGCCGAGCGGGGTCGGAAGGTGGTCGTGCTCACCATCGACCCGGCCCGCAGGCTCGCCCAGTCCATGGGCATCGACTCGCTCGACAACGTGCCGCGGCGGGTCAAGGGCGTCGACGGCGGCGGCGAACTGCACGCCATGATGCTCGACATGAAGCGGACGTTCGACGAGATCGTCGAGGCGCACGCCGACGGTGAGCGGGCCGCCGCGATCCTCGCCAACCCCTTCTACCAGTCGCTCTCGGCGGGCTTCGCGGGCACGCAGGAGTACATGGCGATGGAGAAGCTGGGGCAGCTGCGGTCGCGCGACGAGTGGGATCTCATCGTCGTCGACACGCCCCCGTCCCGGTCCGCGCTGGACTTCCTGGACGCCCCGAAGCGGCTCGGTTCGTTTCTCGACGGCCGGCTGATCCGGCTGCTGACGGCCCCGGCGAAGCTCGGCGGGCGCGCGGGGATGAAGTTCCTGAACGTCGGGATGTCGATGATGACCGGCACCCTGGGCAAGCTCCTGGGCGGCCAGCTCCTCAAGGACGTCCAGACGTTCGTGGCCGCGATGGACACCACCTTCGGTGGATTCCGTACCCGCGCCGACGCCACGTACCAGCTGCTTCAGGCTCCCGGCACGGCGTTCCTGGTGGTGGCGGCCCCGGAGCGCGACGCGCTGCGCGAGGCCGCGTACTTCGTGGAACGGCTGGCCGCGGAGAACATGCCGCTCGCCGGGCTGGTGCTCAACCGGGTCCACGGCAGCGGCGCCGCCCAGCTGTCGGCCGAGCGCGCGCTCGCCGCCGCGGAAAATCTTGAAGAGCCCCGCATTGTCGATCAGGAGGACGGGAAAGCTGGACTTCGTAACTCTCCCGACACGCACGACAGTTCAGACGACACACCAGCTCATGAGGCAGACGTCGAAGAACACGTCGAAGGCTCCCCCACCGCCACCGACAGTGATCCGACCGCCGACCCGAGCGAACCCGGCGTTGAACCCACCGTCCAACAACTCACCGCAGGCCTGCTCCGGCTGCACGCCGACCGTATGCAACTGCTCTCCCGCGAGCAGCGCACACGCGACCGCTTCACCGCGCGCCACCCGGAGGTGGCGGTGACCGAGGTCGCCGCACTGCCCGGCGACGTACACGACCTCGCGGGCCTGCGGAACATCGGTGACCGGCTCGCGACCGAACGGCCGGAGCTGCCGGCGATTCCGGAGCTGTCGAAGCCTTCCGGAGACGCGTGACCGACGCTGACGACGAGTGATGACCGGGGCGGTGGTGACCGACCGGGACGGCTCAGCCCACCGCCAAGTAGTTCTCGTACACCTCTTCCTCATCGAGAGGCAGGATTCCCGCCCCCCGCTCGTACTCCGTACGCGCTGTTTCGAGCAGCCGACGCCACGAGGTGACGGTGGGACGCCTGCGCAGCAGTGCGCGGCGCTCCCGCTCCGTCATTCCTCCCCACACGCCGAACTCGACGCGGTTGTCGAGCGCGTCAGCCAGACATTCCGTGCGTACCGGACATCCGGTGCACACCGCCTTGGCCCTGTTCTGCGCT
Source organism: Streptomyces sp. NBC_01451 (assembly GCF_036227485.1). Lineage (NCBI taxonomy): Bacteria > Bacillati > Actinomycetota > Actinomycetes > Kitasatosporales > Streptomycetaceae > Streptomyces > Streptomyces sp. NBC_01451. Next base: position 5,309,409 of record NZ_CP109479.1, on the reverse strand, counting down.
GCTCCTTGAACGAACAGTTCATCCGGATCGGTAGTGCGGCAGGCCGCCTGCGCACTCCAGTCGGTAACCCAGCCCATACCGGCGCCGTCCTCTCCCGAATCGAGGCTCCCCCACGGCGGCAGCGGCATATTCACCGCCGCCAGTTGAGGACGTTACGGAAGGCGGGCACAGCGCAACACCCCCTTCGGGCCCAATCTTGAATGGCCCGAACGGACTATGGGTAAGCGGCAGATCACCCGGGGGAGTGAGCGACCGACATGCGCGACCATCCCGGCGAAGCGGGAGGTTTCGGCTGGGTCACAACGGACACCATGTGACACACGAGGCGGATCCGGGCACGTAGTCCACAAAAAAATCCACAAAAAAGTTGGGCAACATCCGAACCGTTTCGGGTCTCGCGGACGTATTGATACGTGACCTCACTGCTGTGACAGTTGTGAACAGCTTAGGCCAAGGCCTATACGTGTGTCCGGCGAATGAGAACGTAGGCTGCCCTCATGCCAAACAAGCGCTCGGGCGGTGGCCTGTCGGTAACCCAGCAGGCTGCCAAATTCCTCGGTGTCAGCGTGCTCGCGGGAGCCGTCATGGCGGGCATCGCCCTGCCCGCCGCCGGCGCGCTCGGTCTCGCGGCCAAGGGTTCGGTCGAGGGGTTCGACGAGATCCCGGCCAACCTGAAGCGCCCGCCGCTCAGCCAGCGCACCACCATCCTGGACGCCAAGGGCGGCCAGCTCGCGACGGTCTACTCGCGCGACCGCACGGTCGTCGAGCTCAAGGACATCTCGCCTTACATGCAGAAGGCGATCGTCGCCATCGAGGACTCCCGGTTCTACGAGCACGGCGCGATCGACCTCAAGGGCGTCCTGCGGGCGCTCAACAAGAACGCGCAGAGCGGTGGCGTCGCGGAAGGCGCCTCCACGCTCACGCAGCAGTACGTGAAGAACGTCTTCGTGGAGGAGGCCGGCGACGACCCGACGAAGGTCGCGCAGGCCCAGCAGCAGACCATCGGCCGCAAGATCAAGGAGCTGAAGTTCGCGATCCAGGTCGAGGAGGAGCTGGGCAAGAAGAAGATCCTCGAGAACTACCTGAACATCACGTTCTTCGGCCAGCAGGCCTACGGCGTCGAGGCCGGCGCCCGCCGCTACTTCTCCAAGTCCGCGAAGGACCTCACCCTCCCCCAGGCGGCCCTGCTGGCCGGCATCGTCCAGTCGCCGACCCGGTACGACCCGGTGAACGACCCGGCGGAGGCCACCAAGCGCCGCAACACCGTGCTCCAGCGCATGGCGGAGGTCGGTGACATCTCCCCGCAGGAGGCCGCCGCCGCCAAGGAGAAGCCGCTCGGCCTGAAGGTCAGCCAGCCCAAGAACGGCTGCATCGCGGCGGTCAAGGGCGCGGGCTTCTTCTGCAAGTACGTCGAGCAGGAGTTCCTCGCCAACCCGGTCTTCGGCAAGACCCGCGAGGCCCGGACGAAGATCTGGAACCAGGGCGGCCTGACCATCCGTACGACGCTGGACCCGCAGTCGCAGGCGTCCGTACAGGCGTCGATCAAGGAGCACGTGTACAAGTCGGACAAGGTGGCGACGGCCGTCACGCTGGTCGAGCCGGGCACCGGCAAGATCCTCGGCATGGGCCAGTCGAAGCCGTACGGCTACGGCAAGAACGAGACCGAGATCAACTACTCGGTCGGCAGCGACCGGGGCGGCTCCAACTTCGGCTTCCCGACCGGTTCGACGTTCAAGCCGTTCGTGGCGGCGGCTGCCCTGGAGGAGGGCCGCCTGCCGATCCAGGAGTACTCGGCGCCGTACGAGATGGAGTACCCGAGCCCGGTCCAGACGTGCAGCGGCAGTCCGTGGATCAACCAGGAGAACGCGAAGGTCGAGAACGAGAGCGAGTCGGAGAAGGGCCCGTACCGCCTGCGCAAGGCGATGGAGCTGTCGGTCAACACCTACTTCGTGCAGATGATCTCCGACATCGGCCTGTGCCCGGTGGTCAAGATGACCGACGCGCTGCACGTCACGCAGGGCAACGGCGACAAGCTGCCCGAGGTGCCCGCCATCGCCCTCGGTTCCAAGGGCATCTCCCCGCTGACGATGGCGAGCGCGTACGCGGCCTTCGCCTCCCGGGGCACGTACTGCACGCCGATCGCCATCGAGTCGATCACGCAGAAGACCGGCAGCGGGCAGAAGTCGCTGGCGGTCCCGAAGTCGACGTGCACGCGCGCGATGTCGGAGACCACCGCGGACACGATCAACACCCTGCTCCAGGGCGTGGTCGACTCCGGCACGGGTCAGGCGGCCGGTCTCACCGACGGCCGCGACAACGCGGGTAAGACGGGTACGACGGACGAGCGCAAGAACGCCTGGTTCGTCGGCTACACGCCGACCCTGTCCGGCGCCGTCTGGGTCGGCAGCGCCATGCAGAACGTGAAGATGCGCAACATCACGATCGGCGGCGTCTGGAACGAACTCGTCTTCGGCGGCAAGGTCCCCGGCCCCATCTGGAAGGACGCCATGACCGGCGCCCTCGAAGGCAAGGACTCCGGGAAGTTCAACCTCGTCCCCATCATCGAACCGCCCGTCCAGAAGCCGGACGACAACGGCGACAACAACGGTGACGACGGCGGCACGACGAACGGCAACGACAACGGCGGCACCACGAACGGCAACGGCGACGACAACGGCGACGACAACGGCGGCAACACGACGTTCCCGACCCCGTCCTTCTCCCTCCCCGAGGGATTCATCCAGGGCAACGACAACGGCGGCAACAACGGGAACAGCAACGGGGGATTCCAATAGGTCCCGTAGGAGCCGGTCCGCGCGCCGAGTGACGTGAGCGAGCCGTAGCGACCGCGCTGTACGTCGATGGGGGCGCCCTTCTCAGGAAGGGCGCCCCCATCGACGTACAGGCGCGTCGGGCCCGTGGTCCGTGACACCCACGGGCACCTCGGTGTTCGTGACGTACGGGCGCCTCGGCGTTCGTGGGCGGTCAGCCGGCGAGGAGCCTCTTCACAGCGGCGGCGACCCGGCCGCCCTCGGCGAGGCCCGCGACCTTCGGGTTCACGATCTTCATGACCTGACCCATGGCACGCGGCCCCTCGGCACCGGCCGCCTTCGCCTCCTCGACGGCCTGGGCGACGATCCGGTTCAGCTCCTCGTCGTCGAGCTGCTTGGGCAGGTAGGCGGCGAGGATCACACCCTCCGCCTTCTCCCGTTCGGCCTGCTCGGGGCGGTTGCCCTGCGCGAAGGCGTCGGCGGCCTCGCGGCGCTTCTTCGCCTCACGGGTGATCACCTTGGTGACCTCCTCGTCGGAGAGCTCGCGCTTCTCCTTGCCGGAGACCTCCTCCTGGGTGATCGCGGTGAGGGTGAGCCGGAGCGTCGAGGAGCGGAGCTCGTCGCGCTCCTTGATGGCGGCGTTGAGGTCTTCCCTGAGCTTCGACTTGAGCGTGGTCATGGGATCGATTGTCGCAGGTGCGGGAAGGCCGCCGCCCGTGGATTTCCACCGTCGCTGCGCGCCTGACACGATGGGAGCATGCGCGCGCGATACGCAGTACCCCTGGGAATCACGGCCGTTGCCGCCGCCGGCCTCGTCTACTCGGCGGGTTTCGAGACCCGCTCCTTCCGCCTCCGACGGGTGACCGTGCCGGTGCTGCCCGCGGGTACGCGCCCCCTGCGCGTGCTCCAGGTCTCCGACATCCACATGGTCGGCGGGCAGTACAAGAAGCAGCGCTGGCTCCGCTCCCTGGCCGGCCTGCGCCCCGACTTCGTGATCAACACGGGCGACAACCTGTCCGACCCGGAGGGCGTGCCCGAGGTGCTGGACGCACTCGGCCCGCTGATGGAGTTCCCGGGCGCGTACGTCTTCGGCTCGAACGACTACTACGGCCCCAAACCCCGCAACCCCGCCCGCTACCTGGTCGAGAAGATGCAGGGAAAACACGGTCTCAACGGCAACCCGCCCGCCGTCGACGTGGTCCACAACCCGTGGGAGGACCTGCGCGACGGCTTCGACACGGCGGGCTGGCTGAACCTGACGAACACCCGCGGCACGCTGAAGATCGACGGCATGGCGGTGGAACTGACCGGCCTGGACGACCCGCACATCAAGCGGGACCGGTACGCGCAGGTGGCCGGCGGCCCCTCGAAGACGGCGGACTTCTCGATGGCCGTCGTCCACGCCCCCTACCTCCGGGTCCTGGACGCGTTCACCGCGGACGCGTACCCGCTGACCCTCGCCGGCCACACGCACGGCGGCCAGCTGTGCATCCCCTTCTACGGCGCCCTGGTCACCAACTGCGACCTCGACACCGACCGCGTGAAGGGCCTGTCGACACACACGGCCGAGGGCCGGACGTCGTACCTCCACGTCTCGGCGGGCTGCGGCGCCAACCGCTACACGCCGGTACGGTTCGCCTGCCCGCCGGAGGCGACACTGCTGACGCTGACGGCGCGAGACTGACGCGCCCGGCACCTCGCGGCACGGGACCGGGCGGCGGCCCACCGATCCGCGACTGCTGACGCTGACGCTGACGCTGACGACGCGGGTGTAACCCACTCAGCCCGCCCGGATCGCCCCATTTGCCCTCCCGTCCTAGCGTGAGGGCATGACCGCCCCGATACCCAGGGACATCCCGGACCTCCCCGCGCTCCCGGGCGGACCGGCACTCCTCTCCTCCCCCGTCCCCGCCACGGCTGTGGTGACCCCGGTACGCCGCCCCATGACGGCGATCTTCCGCCTCCTCACCGCCGCCACAGCGGCCATGGCCGTGACAGTCGAACTGCTCCTCGGCAGCCCGCTCCACGTCCTGAGCCAGTTCACGATCCAGAGCAGCATCCTGCTGACCCTGGTCATGACCGCCTCGGCCCGCCGCGCCTGGACAGCCCACCGCCCCCTGCCCGCCACCCTGACCGGCGCCACACTCCTGTACGTGGTGATCGGGGCCCTGGTCCACCACCTGCTGGTGGCAAACCCGTCAAGCCCCTTCGCCACACCGGCTCCGCCGACCGGCTGGCACGTCGTCACCGACCAGATCCTGCACACGGCGATCCCGATCGCGGCACTCGTGAACCTGCTGCTCCTGACCGCCTCCGGCCAACTGCACCTGCGCCAGACGGCGCCCTGGCTCCTGTACCCCCTGGCATACCTGGCCTTCTCCCTGGCCCGAGGCGAACTGCTCCTCCCCGGCACACCGCACCGCTACCTGTACGGCTTCCTCGACGTGGCCGAGCACGGCTACAAGAGCGTCCTGGGCAACGCCCTCCTCCTCGGCCTCGCCTTCTACGCCCTCGCCGTCGCCCTCGTAACCCTCGACCACATCCGCCCGAACCCCGTCCACCACCGCGCCAAAACCGGATTTCGCCTGGGGCCACCCGTGGGCTAAAGTAAACGACGTCGCCGCGACAAGCAGGACAAGCAGCGACATCGGGGTGTAGCGCAGCTTGGCAGCGCGCTTCGTTCGGGACGAAGAGGTCGTGGGTTCAAATCCCGCCACCCCGACAGCTGGGCACCAGATCAGGGTCACCTACTCACGTAGTAGGTGACCCTGATTTCGTGGTGCGTGGGCGGTTGCGTGGTTACCGCTTCGGGTCGGTGCCGCGGATGGCGGCCGACGCGGCCAGTGCCGGCCTCGGCGTCCAGGGTGGTCTTGTCACCGGGATCAGCCGTCTGCGCGAGTTCTCGTAGGGCGGCGACCACGCCTGCTGCGCCCTACTGGCGTCGCGGCATCCCGACAGCCGGCCCCGACAGGCAGCCCGGCAGGGCCGACTGTCGAATCCGGGTCCCCCACGGCCGTCTGTCGCTCGGGAGTGGTGAGGTCAGGGGCGGCCGTCGCCCTGTGTTGGCGACGGCCGCCTGCGCGCGGACCTGCCCCCCCCTGTCGCGGGATCCGCGCGCGCGGATCGTCCTCGCGGTCGGCGGGGCGACTCAGGAGTGTGCCCCGACTGGAACGGACCGGGAGGACGCGGGCCGGAGTCCGGTCACGTCCGGTGCATGGACGTGGGTTCCGGCCACTTGACGGATGGGTCTCTCCCGACCCGGGGGCACGGGGTCGGTATTGGACATCGGAATCGGAATCGGCAACGGCCCCCTGCGGGGGGGGGCAGTCGTGCTGACTCGGCGGGCGAGGGCGAGGCCTCCTGCCCGCAGCCTAGGCCGAGTTGCGCGCCGGGCGACAGCCCGTGAACCGGACTGTTCCGCAGGAGAACCCGGCCTCCGCCCGTGTCCGCCCTCGGCTCGACAGTGAAGCGGGCGGCATCGGATATGCGCAGCCACCCGGGAACAGAGGTGACGAAGGGGTGGCTTCGGGGCGGGATTTCCAGCGTGAGCGCTTCGCTCCAGGGCGGAGTGGGCTCCGCCGTTCGGGTGTAATTTTGTAGGAATTCTTGATGAGGAGTCCGAATAGTGAGCTCGGATCAGGAAGTTGCTCCGGAAGGCGTCGGCCGCGAACCCGGGCGCTCGTCGGCCGCTTCGGCTCCCCAACGGCCCGTACCGCTCCACCGCGCTCGCCGCGTGACGCGTGACCAGCCGACCGCGGAGCACTACAGCGTCGTCGCCGTCGCCTCGTCCGCGGGTGGCATCCAGGCACTGACCGCGCTGCTCGGGGCACTGGGTCCCGAGCTGCCGGTGCCGGTACTGCTCGTCCAGCATCTCGACCCGCGGCACCGCACGCTGCTCGCCGAGGTTCTCGCACGCCGGACCGAGCTGCGGGTCAAGCTCGCCGAGGCGGGGGAACGCGTGCGGCCCGGCACCGTCCACATCGCCCCTCCCGACCGGCACCTCCTCGTCGACTCGGACGGCGTCCTGAGCCTGTCCAGCACCGAGCTCGTCCACTTCGTACGCCCTTCCGCCGACCTTCTCTTCGAGTCGGTGGCCGGTGCCTACGGGCCGGCGGCGATCGCCTGCGTGCTCACCGGGACCGGCCGGGACGGAGCGACGGGAGTCGATGCCGTGAAGTCACATGGCGGTACGGTGATCGTCCAGGATCCGGAGACCGCGGACTTCCCGGGGATGCCGCAGTCGGCGGTGGACACGGGAGCGGTGGACTTCCTGCTACCCCTTGAGGAGATCGCCGCGGTCGTGCGGGGACTCGTCGGGGCCGAGAGGCAGTGATGGGCGAACCGCTGGACGACGAGGACAACGACGGCGACATCGAGGCGCTGGAGGAACTGCTCGTCTTCATCCGGGAGGCCCGCGGTTTCGACTTCACGGGGTACAAGCGCTCGACGCTGGCCCGGCGCATCCACAAGCGGATGACGGACGTCGGTATCCGCTCGTACCCGGACTACCAGGATCTCCTGGAGACCGACACCGACGAGTTCGGCGTCCTCTTCAACACGATCCTGATCAATGTCACCTCCTTCTTCCGCGACCCGGAGGCGTGGACCCTCCTCCAGCACGAGGTCGTTCCCGAGCTGCTCACCACTCTCGATCCGGAGCAGGAGATCAGGGTGTGGAGCGCGGGCTGCTCCAGCGGCGAGGAGGCGTACTCGATGGCCATGATGTTCGCGGAGGCGCTCGGCATCGAGGAGTGTCTGCGCCGCGTCAAGATCTACGCCACGGACGTCGACGAGGAAGCGCTGCGCGAGGCCCGTTCCGGGCTGTACACGGCGAAGTCGCTGGAGCCGCTCTCCCCGGAGACTAGGGAGAAGTACTTCGAGCAGAACAGCGCGCGGTTCGGCTTCCGCCCCGATCTGCGGCGCCGGGTGATCTTCGGGCGGCACGACATCACCCGTGACGCCCCGATCTCCCGGCTCGACCTGCTCGTGTGCCGTAACACGCTGATGTACTTCAATGTCGAGGCCCAGGCGCAGATCGTCGACCGGTTCCACTTCGCGCTGCGTCCCAGCGGTTTCCTCTTCCTCGGCAAGGCCGAGATGCTGCTGAACGACAGCGAGCGCTTCGAAGTGGTGAACATGCGTCAGCGTGTCTTCCGGCGCCGGGGCGGCAACAACGGGCTGACCTATCATCCGGCCCCCCTGAAGATCAGGACGGGCACAGGGGGCGAGGTGCACTCGATGGCGCGCGCCCGCCAGTTGCGCGATCTGGTGCTCGACGCCGGACCCACCCCGCTGATCGCCCTCGACAGCGACGGAACCGTCGTGACGGTCAACAACCAGGCGAGGATCCAGCTCGGCCTGACCACCGGCGACATCGGCCGTCCCTTCCAGGACCTGGAGGTCTCCTACCGGCCGGTCGAACTCCGTTCCCTGATCGACCAGTCCATGCACGAGCGCCGGACCCTGCGGGTCAACCGGGTCGAGCGCCGGACGGGCGAGGACGTCCAGTACTACGACATCCTCATCCAGCCGCTCTCCGGATCCGGCGGGCTGCACATCGCCACGGTGATCTCGTTCACCGACGTGACCGTCCCCACGCATCTGAAGGCCGAGGTCAAGAGGGTTCGGGAGGAGCTGGAGACGGCGTACGAGGAACTCCAGTCCACCAACGAGGAGCTGGAGACCACCAACGAAGAACTCCAGTCCAGCATCGAGGAACTGGAGACGACGAACGAGGAACTCCAGTCCACCAACGAGGAGTTGGAAACCACCAACGAAGAACTCCAGTCCGGCAACGAGGAACTGGAGACGATGAACGAGGAGATGCGCATCCGCACGGACGAACTGGACGAGGCCAGGGCGTTCCTGGAGGCGGTTCTGAAGAGCATCGCGGCGGGTGTGGTGGTGCTGGGCAAGGACCTGAGGGTCAAGAGCTGGAACCGGGGCGCCGTCGACCTGTGGGGGCTGCGCGCGGACGAGGTGCTGGGTGAGCCCTTCTTCGAGCTGGACTTCGGGCTGCCGACGAAGGAGTTGCGGCCCGTCGTGGACCGGTGCATGGAGACCCGCAGCCGCTCCGGTCCGGTCGGCGTCGAGGCCCTGAGCCGCATCGGCCGGCCCATCAGCTGCGACGTGTTCTTCTCCCCGTTCGGCGGGAACCACGGTGGCGTCGTCCTGATGATGGAGGAGAGCCGAAGCGATGTCTCCGGCTGAACCCGCGGCGTAGCCTGGGCGCATGGACCCGCAGGGGCGCCCGGAGGACCTCGGTCTGGCGGCTGCGGCACGGCAACGTGCCGCGCTGGCCCGTGAGCGCGCGGACCGGGCGGAGGCGGCGGCCGAGCGGCACGAACTGCTGGCGGCGAAGTCCGGGCGGGAGTTCCACAGCCAGATCGCCGGTGCGCATCGCAGAACCGCCGAGTGCCATCGCGCCTCGGCCCGGCTCCAGGACAGTTTCGCCCTCCGTGCGACGGCGTGGGCCGGCGGGCGGGGCACCCGGCCGCGGTTCATGACGGTGGTCGCGGAGGCGTGCGGTACCGACAGTGCGGCGATGGCACTGCTCGACGCCGGGCAGAACCAGCTCGCGGTCGCCGTGTCGGACCAGTTGTCCCGTGCTGCCCAGGACCTGGAGTACGTACTGGGTGAGGGTCCGGGCCAGGACGCGGTGGCGGGACACCGTCCGGTGCATGTGTCCGGGCCCGGGATCGAGGCGCGCTGGCCGGGGTACGGGCCTTCCCTGGTGTCGCTGGGTGTCGCCTCGGTGGCCGCCGTACCGCTGCGGACCCAGGACAACTGCATCGGGTCGCTGACGGTGTTCGACCCGCGGCCGGCGGACGCGGGGCCCGCCCGCCTCGCCGAGGTCGCCGAGGCCCTCACCCGCATCGTGCTGCTCGACCCGGACGCCGACCCGGACCTCTACGGCGGGACCGACGTACGAGCCACCGTGCACCAGGCGGTCGGGATGGTGTCCGTACGGATCGGCTGCTCGGTCGCGGACGCGCTGGCGCTCATCAAGGCCGTGGCGTTCGCCGAGGAGGTGTCCTCCGACACCGTCGCCCGGCAGGTCGTGCACGGGGACCGGAAACTCATCTGAGGGAGAAGTGTGCCCCCGGTGCCGCTCCGGCCGGCGAAGCCGTCACGCCGGGTGGCGGTGCGCGGGACCCCGGCGGTTTGGCTACGCTTGACTTCAAGGTCGCATACATACCTTTTGGGTTGATTTTTTACTGCGCTCCAGAATCGCACAACAGTTCTAAGGAACCGAACATGGGTCTCGGTGCCGGTCCTCCAGCCCTGAAACGTGGGTTCCTCGCGGTCTCGGTCGCCGCCGGTCTGGGCCTGGTCGCGGCCTGTGGAAACGAAGGCGGCGAAGGAGCCGGCGGCGACAGTCCCACCGTGGGTGTTCTCCTGCCCGGAGGTGGCTCCTCGCGGTTCGGGCAGTTCGACAAGCCGCTCATCGTGAAGAAGCTGAAGCAGTTGTGCCCGGACTGTCCTGCCGCGACCGTCGCCGCCACGGCCGACCCGACGGTTCAGCAGCAGCAGTTCGAGGCGATGATCACCCGGGGTGTGGACGTGCTCGTCCTCGCCGCCGTCGACCCCCAGCTGATGCGGCCCTCCGTCGAGGCCGCGCACCGGGCCGGTATTCCCGTCGTCGCCTACGACCGGCTCGCGCAGGGGCCGATCTCCGGGTACGTCACCTTCGACGGGGAGGAGGTCGGGCGCCTCCAGGCCGAGGGGCTGCTGAAGGCCATGGGCGCCGAGGCCGACGGTGGGCGGATCGTCATGATGAACGGGGCCACCACCGACCCCAACGCCGGGTGGTACAAGGAGGGCGCGCTTGCCGTGCTCAAGGGCAGGGTGCGGATCGCCAAGTCGTACGACACCGTCGGGTGGCGGCCCGAGAACGCCTACGTCAACATGACCGGCGCCATCGCCGCCCTCGGCGCGGAGAACATCGACGGTGTTCTCTCCGCCAACGACAGCATGGCCGGTGCCGTCGTCTCCGCCCTCAACGCCGCCAAGGTCAGGCCGCTGCCCCCGATCACCGGACAGGACGCCGACCTCACGGCCGTACGGCGGATCGTCAAGGGCGACCAGTACATGACCGTCTACAAGCCCTTCAAGCGCGCGACCGACGCGACCGTCGAGATGGCCGTCGCCCTCGGGCGCGGCGAGAAGGTCGGGGCCATCGCCACCGGCAGCGTCGACAGCCCCACCACCGAGGACGTGCCGGCGGTCCTGCTGCCGTCCGTCCCGGTGACTGTCGGCAATATCGGGGAGACGCTGGTCAAGGACGGTATGTACACCGTCGACGAGATCTGTACGCCTGCCCTCCGGGCCGCCTGTGACCGGGCCGGCCTCACCTGACGCGTCCTAAGGAGGTGGCCCCGTGCCCGGTCAGCCCCTGCTGGCGCTGCGCGGTGTGTCCAAGCGGTTCGCCGCCGTACAGGCACTGGTCGACATCGAACTGGAGGTCAGGGCCGGCGAGGTGGTCGCCCTGGTCGGTGACAACGCCGCCGGGAAGTCCACCCTGGTCAAGGTGATCTCGGGGGTCGGGCCCCCGGACAAGGGTGTGGTCGAGTGGGAGGGCAGCGCCGTCCAGATCCGGCGGCCCCAGGACGCCAGCCTCCTCGGGATCGCGACCGTCTACCAGGACCTCGCGATGTGCGAGAACCTCGATGTCGTCGCCAACCTCTTCCTCGGCCGGGAGATCCACCGCTTCGGCATCCTCGACGAGGTCGAGATGGAGCGCCGCACCCGCGAGCTGCTGCACACGCTGTCCATCCGGATTCCCGACGTACGGGTGCCTCTCGCCAGTCTCTCCGGCGGCCAGCGGCAGGTCGTCGCGATCACCCGGTCGTTTCTCGCCTCGCCCCGGCTGCTCCTGCTCGACGAGCCCACCGCCTCCCTGGGCATCCAGCAGACCAACCAGCTCCTCGACCTGATCGAGGAACTGCGCGACAAAGGGCTCGGGGTGCTCCTCATCAGCCACAACATGAGCGACATCAAGGCCGTCGCCGACCGGGTCGCCGTCCTGCGGCTGGGCCGCAACAACGGCCTCTTCGACGTCAACACCACCTCACAGGAGCAGATCATCTCCTCCATCACCGGCGCGGCCGACCATGCCGTGGCCCACCGGCCGCACGCGGACGAGGTGTGGCCGTGAGAGGTGCGGCGCCGAGAGGCGTGGCCGGGAAAGTGAGGCCGCGCCTCGTGGCGTGCGCCGGTGCCGTGCGCCGCAGGGTGCGCGAGGGCGGGCTCGGGCCCGCCCCGGTGCTCCTCGCGCTCGCCGTGACCTGGGTCGTCTTCCAGTGCCTCAACGATCATTTCCTGTCGCCGCGCAACCTGTCCGTCCTCAGCGTGGACATCGTCGGGACCGGCATGGTCGCCGTCGGCATCGTCTTCGTCCTGCTGATCGGTGAGATCGATCTGTCCGTGGGGTCGCTCGCCGGTCTGGCGGGCGCCCTGTTCGCGGCGCTGAACGTGAACCTCGGTATGACGGAATGGCTCGCCGTGGTCATCGCGGTGATCTGCGGTACGGCCATCGGGGCGCTCCACGGGTTCCTCTTCGCCCGGTTCCGCGTACCCGCCTTCGTCGTCACCCTCGCCGGACTGCTGGCCTGGAGCGGCCTGATGCTCTACCTGCTCGGCCCGGACAGTTCCATCCACTTCAGCGAGGACGGGCTGGTCGCCACGCTGACCAGCCGCTACTTCAGCGCCCCCGTCCTCACCTACGGGCTCGCGGCGCTCTGCACGGCCGTCCACCTCCTCGTCTCCCTGCGCGACCGCGGACGCCGGGCCGGCGCCGGGATGCCGTGCCGGCCGGTGGGCGAGATCTGGGTGCGTACGGCCCTGGTCGCCCTCGTCGCGTTCGCCGCGGTCTCCGTGCTGGACCGCTTCGAGGGGCTCCCGCTGGCGCTGCTGATCTTCCTCGGGGTCATCGTCGCCTCGGACCTGCTGCTGCGCCGCACGCCCTACGGACGGCAGGTCCTCGCCCTGGGCGGCGGAGTGGAGGCGGCACGGCGGGCCGGCGTCGACGTGACGCGCGTACGGATCTCGGTGTTCATGGTGTCGGGGACGCTGGCGGCGGTCGGCGGGCTGTTCGTCGCGTCGCGGTTCACCTCGGCGAGCCCGGTCTCGGGCTCCGGCATGCTGCTGATCAACGCCGTGGCCGCCGCCGTCATCGGCGGCACCAGCCTGTTCGGCGGACGCGGCTCGACCTGGTCCGCGCTGCTGGGGGTGCTCATCATCCAGTCGATCGCCTCCGGCATGGCGCTGCTGGGCGTCGAGACCGCCGTCCAGTTCATGATCACGGGTGGGGTGCTGATCACCGCGGTGATCTTCGACTCGCTGGCGCGGCGCACCCCCGAGTCCCGTGGGCGGGCCTGAGAGACGGCCACACCCACCTGCCCCCGACCACTCACTCCTCCGGTACGTCGTCCCGCCACGCCGTCGCGTGCGGGCCGAACCTGTTCTCGTCGCCGTACGCCACCATCCGGGCGTTGCGGGCCTCGGCCTCCGGCCCGTCCGGCAGGTGGTAGGCATCGCCCGCGCTCGCCGAACCGGCCTGCACCCGCGTCGCGGTGGCGAGCCGTCGGCGTACGAACCGGGTGAGCGCGTCCGGGATCTCCGCCGGGGCCGTGTCCGCGAGGGAGTCGCCCAGGACCGCCGCGTCCATGATGGCCTGGGCGGCGCCCTGGGCCTGGAACGGCACCATCGCATGGGCGCTGTCGCCGAGCAGCGTCACCCTGCCTATGTTCCAACGGGCCAGCGGGGCGCGGGTGTTGATGCCGTACCGGAACACCTGGCCGGCGCGTCCCAGGGCGGTGAGCACCCGGCGGTCCCAGCCGGCGAACTCGCGGAGCTGTTCTCCCGGTTCCGCCCGGGCGGTCCATGACTCGCGCACCGACTCCGACTCCGCGGCCCCTGCTGTGAACACGGCGACCAGGTTGAGGAGTCGGCCGCCGCGCACCCAGTAGTGGACGACGTGCCGGCCCGGTCCGAGCCAGGCCGCGTACTCCGGCAGGTCCAGGTCGGCCACCTCGGCGGCCGGGAGCAGTGCCCGGTAGGCGGCGGTACCGGAGAAGACGGCCTCGTCGGCGCCGAACAGCCACTGGCGGGCGGCGGACCGCACCCCGTCGGCGGCCACGACCAGGTCCGCGCCGAGGCGTTCACCGTCGGCCGTGGTGACATGGGCGGTTCTGTCGTCCTGGTCGATGCCCACGACCTGGGTGTTCAGCCGCACCGAGCGGGGCGGAATCCTGGCGGCCAGGGCCTGGTGCAGGTCGGCCCGGTGGACCTGCAGGTAGGGCGCCCCGAACTCGTCCTCGACGTCGGGGCCGAGCACGTAGCCGCAGATCTCGGTGCCGTCCGACCAGGTGCGGAAGCTCAGCCTGGAGGGGCGGGCGGCCCGGGCGGCGACCGTGTCGAGCAGGCCCAGCCGGCGCAGTACGCGGGTGGCGTTGGGCGCGAGCTGGATGCCGGCGCCGATCTCGGTGAAGCGCCGCGCCCGCTCGACGAGGGTGACCTCGTGACCGGCCGCGCGCAGGCTCAGTGTCGCGGCCAGTCCGCCGATGCCCGCGCCCACGACGATCGCCCTCATTGCCCCGCCCTCCCCGATTCGCGGCGTGGTACGGACCGATCCTCGCCCTGCGGCACGGCGTCGTCGAGAGCCGAGAGCCGAGAGCCTTTGCGTAGACGCAGACGACAGACACAAACACAGGCGCATGCGCATGCAATCCGGTCGCATGATCGGATGACAGGTTCTTCAAAAGTTCTTCATCATGTCCGTTCTACCGTCGGGCTGCCCGCCGCGTTCGTGGCCGGGCACGACAGGAGGACGGGGAGAAACCGATGAGGACGAATCGGGTACTGCTGGCCGTGGCGGCCTCGGTCATGGCGTTCGCGCTGACCGGCTGCGGAGGCGACGACGGTGGCTCGAAGGTTCCCACGGCGGCGAGCGGTGGAGCGACCACGGCGTCCGGCTCGTCGGCCGGGAACGGCTCCGGGGACGATGTGGCCGCGTACGTGGCGGCCCAGGGCAAGTACGTGAAGTGTCTGCGGGAGAACGGGATCGACGCACCGGACCCGGACGCGCAGGGCAACATCGACTTCGGCGGCGGCGACAATCTGCGGGCCCTGAAGAAGGACCCGAAGTTCAAGACCGCCTCGGTGGCGTGTGCCGAGTATCTGACGGCCGTTCCCGAGAGCGTCGAGAAGGGCAACCAGCCCGCGCTCACCGCCGCGCAGATCAAGGTGAAGCAGGAGTACGCCACCTGCATGCAGAAGAACGGCGCCGCCGACTTCCCCGACCCGGGTGCCGACGGGCTGGGCCAGGGCGAGTGGGACCAGACGTCGGCCGGGGCCAAGCGGGCCACCCGCGTCTGCGGGCCGATCATCGGCGTTCCGGCGACCGCCGCCCCGGGCAAGGGCTGACCGTGACGGAGACGGACACCGTGACGCACTTCGACGACGCCGAGCCGACGGACGTCGACCCGGCGGAAACCGAACCGCCCCGCGGTGCGCGTGGCCGGCGCACCGCGCTCATCGCCTGTGCCGTGGTCGTCGTGGCGGCCGTCGCCGTGGTCGGGGCTCTCGGGCTCGGCGGCGGCGAGGAGAAGGGCCCGAGCGCACCGCCCCGGGCCGGTTCGGTCGTTCCGGTCACCCGGGCGACGCTCACCGAACGCACGGACGTGGACGGGCAGTTGGGCTTCGGTACGGAGATACCGCTGCCGGTGAAGGCGACGGGCACCGTGACCTGGCTGCCCCAGCAGGGCGCGACGGTGGAGCGCGGCGACACGCTGCTGCGGGTCGACGACCGTCCCGTGGTGCTGCTGTACGGGTCGATGCCCATGTACCGGGATCTCGCTCTCACCTCGACCGCCGCCTCCTCCTCTGTCGCCGGGTCCGCGGAGTCCGGATCCGGGGAGTCCGACACCGGGACCGGCGCCGCCGCGTCCCCCTCCCCCACCACGGGAACGGAGACGGGAACCGGAACGGGAACAGGGACAGGAACAGGAACCGCGGCACCCGCGCCGCTCACCGGTATGGACGTCCTGCAGTTCGAGACCAACCTCGCCGCGCTCGGCTACACCGGCTTCACGGTGGACGAGAAGTTCACCGACGCCACCGCGCGGGCCGTCAAGCGCTGGCAGAAGTCGCTCGGGCTGGCCGAGACCGGGACGGTCGGTGTCGGGGACGTCATCTACTCCGCCGGCAAGGTACGGATCGGTCAGCCGGGCGCCCGGCTCGGCGCGGCCGTCGGCGAGAACACGCTGACGTACACCGGTACGGCACGCAAGGTCGTCGTCAACGCCTCGGCGGCGGACGCCGGTTGGGCCGTACGCGGCACGGTCGTCGGGATCACGCTGCCCGACGGGAAGTCCGTCAAGGGCGAGGTCGCCTCGGTCGGGCGGCAGGCCAGCGCCCCCGAGGGGGGCAGCTCCGAGGGCGAGTCGGGGGCGGGCGCCGCGACCCTGCCGGTGACCATCACCATCGCGGACCAGAAGTCCGTGGGACGGCTGGAGAGCGGGCCCGTCACCGTCGAGTACGTGGGCCGTGAGGTCAAGGACGTGCTGAGTGTGCCGGTCGCCGCGCTGGTCGCCCTCGCCGAGGGCGGACACGGGCTGGAGACCGAGGACGGCCGGTTCGTCGCGGTGAGGACGGGACTCTTCGCCGACGGGAACGTGCAGGTCAGCGGTCCCGGGGTGGACGAGGGCATGAAGGTGAGGATTCCCGAGTGAACGAGTCCGCACCTCCGGCCGCGTCGACTCCGACCACGGCCACTCCGGCCGCATCGACTCCGACCACGTCGGCTCCGGCCGCGTCGACTGCTGTCGCGCCGACGCCCGTTGTCGAGTTCGACGGCGTCTCCAAGACCTATCCCGGCGGGGTCGCCGCCGTCCGTGACGTGAGTCTGCGGATCGGGCGCGGCGAACTGGTCGGGGTGGTCGGGCCGTCGGGGTCCGGCAAGTCGAGCATGCTGCACCTCATGGGGAGCCTGGACCGGCCCTCGGCGGGGCGGGTCCTGGTCGACGGGTACGACGTGGCGAAGCTGTCCGACCGTGAGGTCTCCGCGCTGCGGGCCACCCGGATCGGCTTCGTCTTCCAGCAGTTCCATCTGGCCGTCGGGGTCCCGGTGCTGGACTCGGTGGCGGACGGGCTGCTCTACACGGGCATGCCGATGCGCCGCCGCCGGGCCAGGGCCGCGTCCGCGCTCGCCCGGGTCGGGCTCAGCCATCGCGTCCGGCATCTGCCGCACCAGCTCTCCGGGGGCGAGCGGCAGCGGGTCGCGGTCGCCCGTGCGGTGGTCGGCGAGCCGTCGGTCCTGCTGGCGGACGAGCCGACCGGCAACCTCGACTCCGTGTCGGGGGCCGCCGTACTGGAACTGCTGCGCGAACTGCACGCGGCCGGTACGACGGTCGTGGTCATCACCCACGACCTGGAGATCGCCGGCCGGCTCCCCCGCCGTATCGAGATGCGCGACGGCCGTCTCATCAACGACACCCCGCAGAACACGACTTCGGGTTCGAGTACGACGATCGGGGCGCATCGGTGACCGACCCCTTGGACAGGCCCAGGCCGTTGCGCGCCGCGCGGCTGCGGCCCGCCGACGTCGTACGGCTCGGCGGGACCGGGCTGCGGACGCGGCCGTTGCGGGTGTTCCTGTCGGCGCTCGGGATCGCCATCGGGGTCGCCGCCATGGTCGCGGTGGTCGGTATCTCCGGGTCAGGGCAGGCGGAGGTGGACCGGCGGCTGGACGCCCTGGGGACGAACCTGCTGCGGGTCGCCCCCGGCGAGTCCCTCACGGGCGAGAAGACCAGGCTGCCGTACGAGGCTGTCGCGATGGTCCGGCGTATCCCGCCCGTGGAGCAGGTGACCGCCACCGGCGCGGTCAGCGCCAGCGTGTACCGCAACGAGCGCATCGCCATCGGACGGACCAACTCGCTGACCGTGCTCGCGTCGGGCACCGACCTGCTGCCCGCCGTCGGCGGGGAGATGAACAGGGGCCGCTGGCTGGACTCGGCCACCGACAAGTACCCGGCGGTCGTGCTGGGCGCCACGGCGGCGCAGCGCCTGGACGTGTACACCCCGGGGACCCGGCTGTGGATCGGTGGCCGCTGGTTCTCCCTGATCGGCGTCCTCGAACCCGTGCCGCTGGCGCCGGAGCTGGACAGTGCCGCGCTGGTCGGCTGGCAGGCGGCCCGGAGCTATCTGCGCTTCGACGGTCATCCGTCGACGGTCTACGTCCGTGCCGAGGACAGCCAGGTGACCGCCGTACGGTCGGTGCTGGCGGCGACCGCCTACCCGGAGAAGCCGGGCGAGGTGCAGATCTCGCGGCCCTCCGACGCGCTCGCGGCCCGCGAGGCCACCGAGTCGGCGCTGACCGGGCTGCTGCTCGGGCTCGGCGGGGTCGCGCTGCTCGTCGGTGGGGTGGGCGTGGGCAACACCATGGTCATCTCGGTGCTGGAGCGGCGGCCGGAGATCGGGCTGCGCCGCGCTCTCGGGGCGACCCGGGGCCAGATCCGGACGCAGTTCGTGACGGAGTCGCTGCTGCTGTCCCTCATCGGCGGGCTGGGCGGGACGGTGCTCGGCACGGCCATCACGGCGGGCTACGCCGTCAGCCGCGACTGGCCGACGGTCGTCCCGGCGTGGGCCAGCGTCGCGGGCATCGGTTCGACCCTGCTCATCGGCATGATCGCCGGGCTCTATCCGGCGGTCCGGGCGAGCCGGCTGGCTCCGACGGAGGCGCTGGCCGGCACATGACCACCACCGGGCGTTCTGGCCGACGTTCCGGTGGTACGGAGCGGGGGCGGACCCGAGAACCGGGAACGCCCCCGCTGTCGCGCTATTTCACTGTGCGAGCCGTACCGGGCGGATCAGAAGCCGCAGTACACGCTGCTGCCGTTGTCGCTCAGCAGGTCGTCGCGGATCCAGCCGGTGACACCGGTGGCGTCGTTCCTGACGAACGTCCAGGTGCCGCCCTCGCCGGAGGTCCAGCAGTGGTAGTCCAGCGCCTGGGTGTTGTAGGCAATGCCCTTGATGGTGCAGCCGGTGCTGGAACCGCTGCGCTCGTTGGCCCCGTTGGCCGTCTTGTTCCAGGAGCTGCCGTCCTTGTCGGCCACGGTGGTGCCGCACGAGGCGGACGCACTGGCCGGCGAGGCGATGGACAGCGGAACGGCGATGGCCACGGCCGCGAGTGCGGGAACGACGGCCGCGATTCGACGCTTCATTTCATACCCCCTGTATGTGATTCGTCGGCGCTGCGAAATGCGAAAGCAGCGGCCCCTGGACCCCCTGCGACAACTGGGGAGCCAGTGGCTTAAGTACGATCACCTCGCGTTAATGCTGAAGAAATAATTCCGCTCGCAACTGTCCATATCTGATACTTCACAGGCCGAAAGTGACTGGGGGGAGAATTCGCCACTCCTGGGGTTTTCTGGCCGACCCCGCCCTCTTGTCATCCGCTGTCATCCGCCGCCATCCGCACCGAAAGGGTCACGCGATGAGTTTCCGGCTCCGGGTCCTCGGCCTGCTCATGCTGGTCGCCCTGGCCGCCACCGCCGCCACCGGCTGGCTGACCCTGCGGCAGGCGAACCGCCAGGTCCAGGAGACCGTCACGGCCGGGCGGCAGGAGGTCGCCCGGATCACCGGCGAGCTGCGGACGTACGGATTCACCCACGGCACCTGGGAGGGGCTCTCGCCCACGGTCGCCGAGCTCGCCCGGGACACCGGCCAGCGCATCCGGGTCGCCACCGAGTCCGACGTACTGCTCACCGACTCCGACGCCCTGGCCGGACGTACGCCCCGTGCCCTGAGCGGCCAGCCCGCGGTGCTGGTGGACGCGCGGCCGGTGCTGAAGGTGCCCGCGGGGCAGGGGCACCGGGCCTCGATGAAGCAGGTCTCCGTCGCGATCGCCGAATACCGCGCCGAAGTGGCGTACGCGGCCTGCCTCACGGAGGCCGGAGCCGAGGTGACCGTCCGGCCGGACGGCCTGGGCATCCCCCGGTACAGCACCGACCGGCGGCCCGCGCGGTGCCCGGCGCCGGGCACCGACGGTCCGCTGGCCCCGGCGGATCTGGACGCCGTCGACGCCTGCCGGGCCCAGCAGCAGTTCACCGTCTGTCTGCAACGGGTGTTCAACAGCCGGGTCGGCCCGGCCGCCCCGCCCCGGCTGGAGGTCCGGCTCGGTGTGCGGAACGAGTCGGCGCCCACCCTTGCCGCCGCGCCCACAGTGGCCGTCGCGGCGGGCGTCGCCCTCGCGGTCGTCGCCGTCGGGCTGCTGCTGAGCAGGGCCGTCCTGCGTCCCGTACGGGCCATGACGGTCGCCGCGAAGGGGCTCGGCGAGGGCGACCTCGGGCGCCGGGTGCCCGTCTCCGGGCGGGACGAGATCGCACAGCTCGGCGGCGCCTTCAACCGTATGGCCGACTCCATCCAGGCCGGCGAGGAACGGCAGCGCCGGCTCACCGGGGACATCGCGCACGAGCTGCGCACCCCGCTGGCCAACCTGCGCGGGTATCTGGAGGCGCTGCGGGACGGGGTCGTCGACCCGACCCCCGAACTGCTCGAATCCCTCCACCGGGAGGCCCTGCTCCAGCAGCGGATCGTGGACGACCTTCAGGATCTCGCCCTCGCGGAGGCGGGCGCGCTCACCTACCACCCCGCCGACGTCGACCTGCGCGAGATCCTGGAGGCCGGGCGCCGGGCCCATCACGCCCAGGCCGAGGCGGCGGGTGTCGCGCTGCGGCTGGAGGCGCCGGAGCCGGTCCACGTCACCGCGGACACGGACCGGCTGCGCCAGGTCGTCGGGAACCTGGTCGGCAACGCGCTGCGGGCCACCCCGGCGGGCGGCTCGGTCACGCTGGCCGTGCTCCCCCGGGGGGAGCTGGCCGTCGTGGAGGTCCGGGACACCGGCAAGGGGATATCGCCGGAGGACCTGCCGCACCTCTTCGACCGCTTCTGGCGCGCGGACGCGTCACGGGGGCGGGCGACCGGGGGCAGCGGGCTCGGGCTGTCGATCGCCCGCCAGATCGTCACGGATCACCGGGGCACGATCGACGTACGCAGCGAGGTCGGGGCGGGGACGACGTTCACGATCGTGCTGCCGAGGGCGGCTGAGCGCTCCGCCGGGTAGGCGCCCGTTCCACCGCGGCTCCGGCGGAGGCGGATGCCGACGGGGCCCCGCGTCCCTTCAGGGCGCTGTCGAACCGTCGGCCAGGCGGTAGCCCCGGCCGTACACCGTTTCCAGCAGCCGGGGTCCGCCCTGGCGTCCCGCTTCCAGCTTCCTGCGTAAGTTCATGACGTGGGCGTCGACCGTGCGCTCCAGTACGTCCCGGTCGTACCCGAAGACGCGTTCGATTATCTGGGCCCGGGTGAAGACGCGGCCGGGTTCGCGGGCCAGGGTCTCCAGGATGTTGAACTCCTTGGAGGTCAGCGCCACCGGCCGGCCGCCCATCCGTACCTCGAAGCGCGCCGTGTCCAGCTCCATCTCGCCGACCCGCAGCACCGACGGCTGCGCCGCCGCGCCCGCCTTGCGGGACCGGCGCAGCAGCGCCCGCACCCGCGCGGTCAGTTCCCGGGGGCTGTACGGCTTGGTGAGGTAGTCGTCGGCGCCGAGGTCGAGGCCCAGGAGCATGTCCTCCTCGGTGGTGCGGGCGGTGAGCAGCAGGATCGGCACGTCCGACTCGGTGCGCAGGATGCGGCACACGTCGAGTCCGTCGACCAGGGGCAGCATCACGTCGAGGACGATGAGGTCGGGCCGGGTCGAGCGGGCCCGCTCCAGGGCCGCGCGGCCGTCGGCGACGACCTGCACCGCGTTCCCCTCCCGTTCCAGATAGATCCGGATCAGGCGGGACTGCATCTCGTCGTCTTCGGCGACCAGAATCCGAGCGCTCAACGGTTCTCCCCCAACAACCCCGACAAGGCCCTGCGCGTACCGGCACCGTACTGCGGCCGCAACGCGCCGTTCGGCACCGGTCCCTCCCCACGTGGGGACCGGTGCCGAACGATGGACGGGGATCCGGGACGCGTCCGGACGATGCCGGTTTTCCGCGGATCTCAGGCCCACGCGGTGCGACCGACTCCCCCGGCCGGCGAATCCGACGGAAGCTGGCCGAGAACGTTCGGTTCCCGAGCTGCCCTGGGGATCGCTGCGCTGGTGGTCCGGGTGGACGCCACGTGGCTGGTTCCTTGTTGCGTCATGATCCTGCCATCCAAGGCTCCAAGAGTGGAGGTTCCGGTACAGGCCGGACGGCTTAACCGCAGGTCAGCCATATAGAATGGGTTTTCCGGTCCGGATGACACCGGATGACGAGGCGGGGGAAGTAAGGGGTGGAGACCTTGAGTTCCGACTCAGGGGCACGCACGGCCTTCGCGGAGCGGCTCTCGCTGTTGTACAAGGAGGCCGGTAATCCTCCCCTCAAACGGGTGTCCGAAGCCGTCGCCCAGTTGCAGCGGGTCGACGAGCGCGGGCGCCCCGTGCGGGTCTCCGTCCAGCGGATCAGCGACTGGCGGCGGGCCAAGAACGTGCCCGCCCAGTTCGCCGCCCTCGCCGCCGTCCTGAGTGTCCTCGTCCCGCAGGCCCGGCGCGACCGGCCCGTGCCCGTCTCCCCCGGGCTGTACGACATGGTCCAGTGGCAGCACCTGTGGGAGCGCGCCGTCGCCGACCCCGTCGGGGGCCGGGACACCGGGTCCCTGGACGAGGAGGAACCGGCCGCCGCCGAGGTCGTGGCCGTGCCGGGCGGGGTGTGCCCCTATCTGGGCCTCGCCTCGTACCGTCTGGAGGACACCCGGTGGTTCTTCGGCCGGGAGCGGAGCACCAACGCCCTTGTCGCCCAGCTCCGCGCGGCGGAAACCCCGGCGGCCCCGGAGACCGCAGGGACCGCGTCCGCCGACACCGACAGCGGCACAGGTGCCGGTGTCGGCACCGGCACCTGCGGTCTGGTCATGCTCGTGGGCGCGTCCGGGGCCGGCAAGTCGTCCCTGCTGAGCGCCGGGCTGGTGCCCGCGTTGCAGGAGGGGGCGCTGGGCGGCCCGGGTCAGCCGGCCCGCGAGGTCCTCCAGCTCGTCCCGGGCAGTGATCCCCTCGCCGAGCTGACCTGCCGTATCCCCGGGCTCTCGGAGATCGTGTCGCCGACCGGGCAGCCGGCGGCCGAACCCGGTACGCCCGAATTCGCCCGTGCCGTACGGGAGACGGTCGCCGCCTGGGCCCGCCGCGACGCCCCCGGCCCCGACTCCGACTCCGGGACCGTGTCCTCAGCCCGCCCCGTCATCATCGTCGACCAGTTCGAGGAAACGTTCACCCTCTGCCCCGACGAGACGGTCCGCAACACCTTCATCCAGCTCCTGCACGCCGCTTCCTCCCCTCCCGGACCCGGTGAGCGGGCCGGACGTGGTGAGGGGGCACCCGCGCTCGTCGTCCTCGGCATCCGCGCGGACTTCTACGACCAGTGCCTGCGCCATCCCGAACTCGCCGACGCGCTCCAGCACCGGCACATGGTCCTCGGGCCGCTGACCACGGCCGAGCTGCGGGAGGCGGTGACCGGTCCCGCCAAGGCGGTCGGCCTGGAGCTCGAACCGGGGCTCGCCGAGCTGATCGTGCGGGAGGTGAGCGCCGACGGCCCGCGCGGAACCCACGACGCGGGCGTGCTGCCGCTCCTCTCGCACGCCCTGCTCGCCACCTGGCAGCGCCGCAAGGCAGGCCGGCTGACGCTGTCCGGCTACCGCGCCGCCGGAGGTATCCAGGGAGCGGTCGCGGCGACCGCCGAGCGCGCCTGGACCGGCCTCGACCCGGCGGCACGTACCGCCGCGAGGCTGCTCCTGCTGCGGCTGGTGCGCCTCGGCGAGGACACCCAGGCCACCCGCAGACGCGGTACGCGACGGCAGCTGGCCGCCGAGTCGACGGACCCGGGCAAGACGGAGGAGTCCCTCGAAGCGCTGGTGCGCGCCCGGCTGGTGACACTCGACGCGGAGAGCGTGGAGATCACCCACGAGGCGCTGCTGCACGCCTGGCCGCGCCTGCGCGACTGGATCGACGAGGACCGGGGCGGCAACCTGCTGCGCCAGCGCCTGGAGGACGACAGCAGATCCTGGGAGGAGTCGAAGCGCGACTCGTCCCTCCTCTACCGGGGCTCCCGGCTGGAGCAGGCCCACACCTGGGCGAGGTCAGCCGGTGACACCTCCCTGACCCGCAGCGCGGTGCAGTTCCTGGCCGCCTCGGTCAGGCTGCGCCGACGCACCGTGGTGATCAGCCGCGCCGCCGTCGCCGTGGTGGTCGTGCTGGCCCTGCTGGCCGCGGGGGCCGCGCTGATCGCCCGGCAGCAGCGCGACGACGCGGTGTTCGAGAACGTGCTCGCCGAGGCCGACCGCGTCCAGTACACGGACCCGTCGCTGTCGGCGCAGCTCAGTCTGGTCGCCCACGGTCTCCGTCCGGACGACGCGGGCACCCGCAGCCGGCTGATCTCGATCGTGAACACCCCGCTGTCCACCCCGCTGATCGGTCACACCGGCGCCGTCTACCTCACCACGTTCAGCCCGGACGGGCGGCTCCTGGCCACCGCCAGCTACGACAGGACCGTACGCCTGTGGAACGTGGCGGACCCGTCGGACCCCAAGCCGCTCGGCAAACCCCTCGCCGCGAACGCGAGCTGGGTGAGCAGCGCGGTCTTCAGCCCCGACGGCCGCACCCTCGCCGCCGCGGGCGACGACGGCACGATCCGCCTCTGGGACCTGTCCGACCCCGCGCGTCCGCGCTCCCTCGGCGCGCCCCTGACCGAGCACGACGGCACGATCTATCTCATCGCCTTCAGCCCGGACGGCCGTACGCTCGCCTCGGCCGGCGAGGACCGCACGGTCCGCCTGTGGAACATGGCCGACCGGGCCCGCCCCAGATCGATCGGCACCCTCACCGGCGCGGGCGCCGCGGTGCGCGCGATCGCGTTCAGCCACGACGGCCGGAAACTGGCGGCGGGCGGCGACGACAACGCGATCCGGCTGTACGACGTGTCGAAGCCGGACGATCCGAAGCCGTACGGCACGAAGCTGACCGGGCACACGGACCTGGTGCACTCCGTGGCCTTCAGCCCGGACGGCCGCACCCTCGCCAGCGGCGCCGCCGACGACACGATCCGGCTGTGGGACGTGTCCGACCCCGCGCACGCCTCCCAGCTCGGCGCGCCGCTCACCGGCCACACGGACGCGATCTGGTCGGTGGCCTTCAGCCCGGACGGGTCCACGCTGGCCGCCGCCAGCGCGGACAGCACCGCGAGCCTTTGGAACGTCAGCGATCCGCAGTACCCCTCCCAGGTCGGCGAACCCCTCGCGGGCAGCAGCGGCGAGATGTACGCGCTGGGCTTCAGCCCCGACGGCCGTACGCTCGCCACGGGCAGCGGCGACAGCAGGGTCCGGCTGTGGTCCCTGCCGACGACGGACATGATCGGCCGCCTCGGGGTGTTCCGCCCGGACGGCAAGCTGCTCGCCACGGGTTCGCGTGACGGACGGGTCCGGCTGTGGAACGTGGAGCGGCCCGACCACCCGGTGGCCCAGGGCGAACCGTTCACACCCGGGGAGGGCGAGGTACGGACGCCGGTGTTCTCCCCGGACGGCCGCACGCTCGCGATGGTGGCCGGGAACAGCACGGTGCAGCTGTGGAACGTCAGCGACTCGAAGCACCCCGTCGCCTGGGCGGACCCCGTGAAGGTGAGGACGCGGTTCGCCGCCTCGGTGGCGTTCAGCCCGGACGGACGCACGCTGGCCACGGCCTACGAGGACTTCACCATCCAGTTGTGGGACGCGAGCGACCCGGCCCGGCTGCGTCCGCTGGGCTCCCAGCTCACCGGGTACAAGGGCTACGTCAGCTCCCTCGTCTTCAGCCGGGACGGCCGCACGCTGGCCGGCGCGAGCTCCGACGGCACGATCCGGCTCTGGAACGTCGTCGACCCGGCCCGGGCCACCCTCGGCAAGGTGCTCAAGGGACACCTCGGTCCCGTCAACGAACTCGCCTACAGTCCGGACGGCCGTACGCTGGCCAGCGGGAGCGACGACGGCACGGTCCGCCTCTGGGACGTCACCGACCCGGCCGGGACGCACAGCCTGGGCCCTCCGCTCACCGGGCACACCGAGGCGGTCGAGGCGCTGTCGTTCAGCCCGAACGGTGAGGTACTGGCGAGCGGCGGCAACGACAACGGGGTCCGGCTCTGGGACGTCAGCGATCCGTCGCGGGCCACGTCCATCGGCCAGTCGATGAGTCCCAACGCCAAGACGGGCAACTTCCTGGCGTTCAGCCCCCGCGGCCGCATCGTCGGGGTGTCGAGCGGCGCGGACACGGTCCGGCTGTGGAACCTCGACGTGGACGCGGCGGTCACCCACATCTGCTCGACGACCCGGCGCGTCCTGACGGCCGAGAAGTGGCACGAGTATCTGCCACGGCTGCCGTACGAGCCCCCGTGCGACGAGTAGGGGACGCGCCCCTCCCTCTCCCCTCGCTCAGGTGAAGTCGTACACGCCCCAGACGGCGATCAGCCGGTAGCCGATGCGCTGGTAGAGGGCGTTGCTGGTGAGGTTGGCGGGGTCCGTGTACAGGACGACGTCCGTGGCCCCCGCGGCGAGCGCGGCGCGGGTGACCTCGACCGTCACGGCGCCCGCGTAGCCGCGACCGCGCAGGTGGGCCGGGGTGTAGACGGGGTCCACCCGGACGTGGCCGGCGACCGTCGGGTTGACGCCCGCCATGGAGACGGGGGTGCCGTCCGGGGTCTCCCAGTAGGTGTAGCTCTTCTCGCCGAAGCGGGTGCCGGCCCAGGTGTCGGCGTTGATGGTGATGTCCTCCCCGAACTCCTCCGCGACCTCACGGCACCACTGCATGAGGTGCTCGTGCTCGTCCTCGCCGACGGGCCGGCCCCGGCCCGCCGGGACCGGCTGCGGTGGGGTGAGCGTGCCCAGGCGGTACAGGTTGATCGGGACGCGGAAGGTCGTCGTCGCGCCGGTGCGCCGCTGCCAGGCCTCGGCGAAGGCGGTGGCGGTGCCCTGTTCCGCGCTGACGCCCGGGAGACGCCGGCCGAGGGCGTCCGGGTGGGCGGCGAGGCGGGCGGCGAGACCGTCGGCCTGCTCCGGGACGAGGGGGGTGACGCTCAGCAGGTTTCGCCGGGTGAAGCGGTAGCAGACGGCGCTTACCCCGCCCGACTGCTCCAGCCGGCCGAAGAGGGGGGTTTCCGCGTCGTTCGCGCCCGCTCCCCCCGTTCGCAGCTTCTCGAACGTGGTCAGCGCGGTGGTGTGCAGGGCGGGCCGTGAGCGGAGGAAGTCTCCGGCCCGGTCGAGGAACTCGTCGATGTCTTCGGTGAAGTGCCAGTCGTCCGGGCGCATGCTTCATGATCCCCTGAAGCGCCCGACACGGGGAAGCGCTTGCTCACGTCACCTGCGGTCCACGGAAACGGTTGTACGGAAGCAGGGGTGAATGAGAGTGATCCCAGTCACAACTGGTCGCCATAGGGGAGCAGTCGGCTCCCACTGAGCATGCAGTCTTGTTACCCTTGGCCAGAGCCCGATCGCTGGTGCATCCCCCGTCGCCAGCGGTCGGGTTCTTTGATGCCCGGAGGGGCCCCGAAGGGGCGGAACGAACCCCCGCCCCTCCCGCCCGCCGTCGTGCCCCGGCCCTCGCCGGGACCGGAAATCCACGGCTGCCTGAGCCGAACCCGCGAACGGACGAGCCGGGCGGAGGGGCCTGCTGTTGCCCCGTGGGCAGAGCGCCGCAGGAGAACTGTGTGTCCTGCGCGCCGCCGGCCTCACCCGCGTGGTCATCCACTCGGAGACCGTCCACCCCGACCTGCCGGCCGCCCGGTCAGCCACCGGCCTTCTTGTCGAACCATCCGAGCGACCGGATGACGGACGCGCCGATGAAAAGGATGCCGAGAGGAACGATCGTGAACCAGGTGGCACCGGCTTTCATGGCCGCGAGCAGGACGATGGCGCCGATGGCCAGCGCCAGGAGCACGAGCATGCCCAGAAGGACACGAATCTTGGAAACCAACGGAGAACTCTCCAATGCTCAGCCGGGCTCTACTGAATGGACAGCGTTCGCTACCCCGTCGGACCGCCGACAACGGTTGCCCGGCAGGGAGGCGGCAAGCTCCCCGGCGTGACACCACCGCTCCGTCAGGAAGCTCATGGGGCGAGTCTTCCAACGCCGCCTTCCGGAGTCTCCAGTAGAACTACGTAGTCGAATACGTAGCGCTGAGCCGTGCGGCCCGGGTGCCGTTCGCATCCGACCCGTCGGCACCCCGGTGGCCGGCCCGCTCCAGGTCACCCCGAGGCCAGCTGCTCCGCTATCTCCGCGATCCAACCGGAGGTCTTCGCCGGGTCGTTGAGGGTCTCGGCCCACGCGTCCGGCTCCAGCTTGTGCTTGGCGGGTCCGGATTTGAGGGCGACGAGCAGGGACCTGGCGGACTCCCGCATCTCGGCCGTGGTGTTCCCGGAGATGTCGGGGCCCGCCGCCAGGGCGTAGATCTCGCGCGCCATCGCCTGGCGTTCGCCCTTCGACACCTTTTTCCAGAACTTCATCGCGTGCTTCAGCGACTCCTTGCGGGAGGCGGCCTCCGCCGGGGTCTCGCCCTGCGGCGCCCAGCGCTCGGGGTGGTGGACCTCCTCGTAGCGCTTCGTGGCGGCGCGGAGCGCCTTGTACAGGGTGACGCCGAGGACGAGACCGGCCCCGGCCCCGGCGAGGCCCCATCCGACCGGGTTGCTCGCCAGGCCGGCTGTTCCCGCCGCGACCGCCGTCACGACGCCGGCCGCGGCCTTGACGGACTCGCCCCCGCCGGCGGCCGTCTCCTTGCCTATCTTGGTGAGCTGCTTCTTCTTCGCGTACTGCTGCACCTTGCTCAGCTTTTCCACGTCGTTCTCGGCGTGCTGAAGGCTCTCGGCGGCGTCACGGGCTTCGCCCATCGCCTCCCAGGCGGCGTCGATGGCCTCGGAAACGGCCTCCAGCCGTCCCGGGCCCTCGTGCTTCCAGTAGGTGTCCAGCGCGACGTAGGCCTCCGCTGCGGCCCAGTCGGCCTGCACCTGCGACTCGTTCAGCCGCGCCAGTGACCCCGCATGGACGAGGTGGGGATCTCCCAGCTTTTTGACCTGCTTGTACTTGTTGGCCGCTCCCCCGATGCGGAAGGCGGACCGCATGCCCTTGATCGCGCCGACGGAAGCGCCGGCGACACCGCTCGCCTCGGATGCCACCGCGGCGTCCGCCGCCTTCTGGATCTTGGTCACCTCCTTGGCGATGGCGGCGCTGTAGCTTCCCGAGCCGGCGGCGCCGACGACCGTGTCGGTCCCCTTGGTCCTGGCCTTCTTCATCGCCGTGTGGTGGTCGGCCCCGGTCTCGTGCTTCTTGGCGCCCTTCATGTTCTTGTACGCGTCCATGCCGCTGACCACGGTGCCGGCGGCCTCCGTGAGGAGGTTGCCCGACGCCGCGGAGGTCCCCGAGGCGGCGGCGGAGTGCTTGAGGCCCTCGTTGGCCGCGACGGCGGCCTGCTGGCTGAAGGCCGCGTTGGTGGGGGTCTGGAAGCCCTTGATGAAGGTGTCGATGGGTTCGAGATTCTTCTTGAACCTGTCGAGGAGCGCGGCGATCCGGTCGCGATAGCTCTTCTTCTTCGCTCCGGGGGACGCGTCACCGGTCGCCGCCGCGTTCCCTCTCTCGGCCCGTACGCGCTGCACCACCGCGGTCGTGGCCCGGTTGCCGGCACGGGACTGCATCTCCAGGAGGACGCGCTCCGGCGAGCGTGCGGACGTACTCCGGGTCCGGCTCCCTCCCTCACGGTGCCGGGCCGACGCCAGGACGGCTGCGGACTGCCGTGTCGGGGTGCGGTGGATCGGCGTGCTCATGAATGAACCTCTCCTGTACCGGACCGGGCGAGGCGAAGGTAGCCAGACCTGGCCAACAGAAGGGGCACGGCGGGGAAACTTCCCACGGACGCTGCGGGGCGCACGTGGTGGCTCCGACCGGGCGTCGCTTCATGAGCGTGCTGCGCGAGAAAGAGAGGCTGGATCCGTTCGTGTCGGTCAGCCTCTGGTCAGGTGGTTGAGGGGTGGATGATCTGCCACTCCTGGTCGTCGGTGTTGGAGCAGGTGAAGAGTGTGAGGTCGGTTCCCTTGCCGCCGGTGCTGTAGCCGGCGACGTCCAGGCACGCGTTGTTGCTGGCGTAGTTGCGGATCCAGTAGTCGCCGCTCGGCTGCTTCGCCAGCCACCACAGCTGGTTGTCGGCGGTCGTGCCGTTGCAGGTGTATTCGAGGATCGGTGACCTGATGGGCTTGGCACCGTAGTCCGACAGGTCCACGCAGAGCTGGTCCTTGACGTTGCGGATCTGGAAGAGCGCCGAGCCGCCGGGACCCAGTTTCGGGTACCTCACCTCCAGGTTCCACCGCTGGGTGCCGGCGGCGTTCTCGTCGCAGGTGGACTGGACGACCCGGCCCTTCGAGTCGGTGTCGTCGGCGGGCGGGAGGTCGGCGCACATCCTGGTGGTCGGGTTGCGCAGCATGATGCCGGACGCGGGCAGCACGCTCGGGGCCTTCGGCTCGGCCGACGGGGGTTTCTCGCCCTCGTCGTCTCCGCCCGCCTGCGCCGGGGCCGTCGGCTGAGGTGACGGCTGGGCAGGCTCGGCGGGTGCGGCCGGGGCGGAAGGGGCCGACGGCGCCGTAGGCGTGGGTGTCGAGAGGGGAGGCGGCAGCGTGCTGACGGCGACCTCCTGAAGCTCCCGGGCGCTGCTGGTGACCCTGGGCTTGTAGGCGATCCACAGCATCACGAAGGTGATCGCGAGCGCCAGGAAGACGCCGAGCGCGGTGGCGAGCCAGCCGGGCAGGAAGCTCCGCTGCACGTAGGTGCCCTCGACGGCGAGCGGCGTCACCCCCGACCGCTTCACCGCGAGGGTGTAGGGCCGTTCCTGCTTGGAGCCGAACCAGGTGAGCTGGCGTGGCTTCAGCGTCGCGTTCACGAACGCGGCACGGCCGGGTTCGATCTGGACGTTGCCCGGATGGATGTCGTACGACAGGTGGTCGCCGTTGTCGCCCCCGCTGAGCGACGCGGTCACCTTCGTGTTGCCGAGGTTGTCGACGGCCAGCTTCGGGCGTCCCCGGAAACGGCCCTTCACCGTCGGGGGTACGAGTTCGGCCCGCACCTCCGTGAAGGGGGTGATCGTCAGGTTGCCCTCGGGGACGGTCGTCGCCTCGGGATGTTCGGTCGGTGTGATCCGTACCGCGTAGGGGTTCGGTCCCGCTGTCGCGTCCGGGGTGCGCGGCGGCGCGAACGTCAGCTCCACCGTCCCCGTCGTCCCCGGGTACAGCCGCAGCGAGGCGGGCTCCACCGTGGTCCAGGGCGCGAGAGCACCGACGGGTTCGAAACGGTACTCGTCGACCACGTCACCGGTGTTGCGCAGCCGCAGCCGCACGGTCGTACTGCCACCGGGGTCCACCGTGGCCGAAGCAGGTTCGAGGGAAGTCCAAAGGCTCACTGTTCGACGTTACGGTGGCGATCGGCCCCCGTCAGGAGTCAGCGGGGCAGGCCGGGCTGCCCCTACGGGCACCGGTCACCTGGCGGCGGCAGGACCCGGCCCGCCACAGTGACCGGCGTGCCTCCTACCTGCCCGCCGCGGCAGCCGCGACCGCCGCCCGCGCCCGGGTCCGGAACGCCTCCAACTTGTCGACCGGTTCGGTCAGTTGACGGCTCCGGGAGCGGATGCTGACGTCGTGGCCCTGGGCCGCCGCGCGCAGGGCGCCGACCGTGGCCCGGTCCTTGGGGATGTGCGAGAAGGGGTCGAAGGAGTACCAGCGCATCGCGTTCTCATGGGTCATCCTGATGGTGTCCTCGTCCGGCACGGAGTGCTTCTCCAGGACGCCGTGGACCTGTTCCGGCGCGTCCGGCCACATGGAGTCGCTGTGCGGGTAGTCGCCCTCCCAGCAGATGTTGTCGATGCCGATCTCGTGCCGGAGCTTCACACCGAGGTCGTCGCTGATGAAGCAGGTCAGGAAGTGCTCGCGGAACACCTCGGACGGCAGCTTGCCGCCGAAGTCCTGGAGCGTCCACGTCGCGTGCATCTCGAAGGTCCGGTCGACCCGCTCCAGGAAGTACGGGATCCAGCCCGTGCCGCCCTCCGACAGCGCGATCTTCAGGTCCGGGTACTCCTTGACGGGCCGGGACCAGAGCAGGTCGGCCGCCGCCGACACCAGGTTGATCGGCTGGAGGGTGATCATCACGTCCGGCGGAGAGTCCACCGCCGGGATCGCCAGCCGCCCGGACGAACCGATGTGCACCGACATCACCGTGTTCGTGTCGGACAGCGCCTGCCACACCGGGTTCCAGTACTCGTCGTGGAAGCTCGGGTAGCCCAGGGCGGCCGGGTTCTCCGGGAAGGTGAGGCTGTGGCAGCCCTTTTCCGCCACCCGGCGGATCTCGGCCGCGCACAGCTCCGCCGACCAGATCGCGGGCAGTGCCATGGGGATGAAGCGGCCCGGGTACGCGCCGCACCACTCGTCGATGTGCCAGTCGTTGTACGCCCGCACCAGCGCCAGCGAGAAGTCGTCGTCGTCCGTGGCGAACAGTCGCGCCGCGAACCCGGGGAAGGACGGGAAGTTCATCTGGGCCAGGACTCCGCCGGCGTTCATGTCCTTGACGCGCTCGTGCACGTCGTAGCAGCCCGGCCTGATCTCGTCCATGCCCTGGGGGTCGAGGCCGTACTCCTCCTTGGGCCGACCGGCGACCGCGTTCAGCGCGGCGTTGCCGATGGTGCTGTCGCGGAACTGCCACACGTCACTGCCGTCCTCGCGGTGGACCAGCTTCGGAGCGTCGTCCAGATACCGCTTCGGGAGGTGGTTCACGAAGATGTCGGGCGGCTCGATGATGTGGTCGTCCACGCTGATCAGGATCAGGTCGTCCCGTTCCATGACGTTCCTCCGCAGTGGTCCGCAGTGACTGCACAGTGGTTCCGCAGTGATTTCGACCTTCTCTGTCAACGTAAATTAGCTTCTCACTTTCAGAGAATCAACCGTCCGAACGTGGTGGGAAAGGGCTCGTACATTCGTAGAATCACCGGGCCCGCAGCACGGACGTCGACGGATGAGTGAGAGCACAGTGGTCGAGAACCCGTTCGAGTACGAGAAGGACGGCGCCGCGATCTACCGCCAGTCCTTCGCCACCATCCGCGCCGAGGCCGACCTCGCCGGGCTGCCCGCCGACGTCGCCCAGGTCGCCGTACGGATGATCCACGCCTGCGGGATGGTCGACCTCGCCGGCGACCTCGGCTACACACCCGGCGTCGTCACCCGCGCCCGCGAGGCCCTGCGCGCGGGCGCCCCCGTCCTCTGCGACGTCTCGATGGTGGCCAGCGGCATCACCCGCAAGCGGCTGCCCGCGGACAACGAGGTCGTCTGCACGCTCACCGACCCGGCGGTACCGGACCTGGCGGCGGAACTCGGCACCACGCGCAGCGCCGCCGCGCTGGAGCTGTGGCGCGACCGGCTGGAGGGTGCCGTGGTGGCCGTGGGCAACGCGCCCACCGCCCTCTTCCGGCTCCTGGAGATGATCGAGGAAGGGGCACCCCGCCCGGCGGCGGTGATCGGCGTCCCGGTGGGCTTCGTCGGCGCGGTCGAGTCGAAGGACGCGCTGGCCGGGCATCCGTCCCGGCTGGAGCATCTGGTCGTACGGGGGCGCCGGGGCGGGAGCGCCATCGCGGCGGCGGCGGTCAACGCGATCGCGAGCGAGGCGGAGTGAGCGGGGACGGCACACAACCGGGGGCGGCTCCCCACCAGGAGGGAGGCAGGCCGAGACGGGGGCAGGGGCAGAGCCGGGTACAGGGGGCGGTCTACGCCTCCGCCTCCACAGGTTTCCGCTCCGGCCCAGCCAGTCCCGACGTCCACCTCTCCTCGATCCGGCCGACCTTCCACACCACCAGGGCGACGGCCCAGGTCGCGAAGAACAGCCCGACGATGACGTAGCCGACGATGTTGAGGTCGAGGCCGGACACCCGGTCCCAGAACGGGCCGTGGAGGTCCGCCCGGTCGGCGATCAGGCCCAGCAGCTCGACCGTGCCGATGATGAGCGCGACGGCGACCGACAGTCCGGTGATCGTGAGGTTGTAGTAGACCTTGCGGACCGGCTTGGAGAAGGCCCAGCCGTACGCGAAGTTCATGAACGAGCCGTCGATCGTGTCCAGCAGCGACATCCCGGCCGCGAAGAGGACGGGCAGGCACAGGATCGCGTACCAGGGCAGCCCCGAGGCCGCGCCCGAACCGGCCAGCACGAGGAGCGCGACCTCGGTGGCCGTGTCGAAGCCGAGCCCGAAGAGCAGGCCCAGCGGATACATCTGCCACGACTTGGTGATCGACCTCGTGAAGCGGCCCAGGAGCCGGTTCATGAACCCCCGGCTGTTCAGCTGCTCTTCGAGGGCGTCCTCGTCGAAGTGGCCGGTCCGCATCCGCCGGAACACCTTCCAGATGCCGGCGAGGATGACGAGGTTGATGCCGGCGATGAGGTAGAGGAACGTCCCGGAGACGGTCGTACCGATGAGGCCGGTGACGTCGTGCAGGTTGGAGCCGTCGTCCTGGACCGGCCCGGCGAGGGCCTTGACGCCCAGGGACAGCAGAAGGGCGAGGGCGAAGACGACGCTGGAGTGGCCGAGCGAGAACCAGAACCCGACGGACAGCGGGCGCTGCCCCTCGCCCATCAGTTTCCGGGTCGTGTTGTCGATGGCGGCGATGTGGTCGGCGTCGAAGGCGTGCCGCATACCGAGCGTGTAGGCGGTCACCCCGATACCGATGCCGAAGGCCTTCCCACCGGCGGTGTAGTGCTCGGGCGCGACGATCGCCACGAGCGTGAACCAGCCGATGACGTGCAGCGCCACGATGAAGGCGGCCATGCCACCGACCCTGATCCACTCCTCACGACTCATCGCTCCAGCCTTCTGCCAGCATCCATTACCTGCAATCAATGTGCAGTAAAGGTCCCGACAGGTTTCGGTCAGGAGGCCAGGAGGCCAGGGAAGCAAGGGGACAGGGGACAGGGGACGAGGAGGTCAGGGGTGTCGGGACGTCAGGAGCCAGTGCAGGGCCTGCTCCGGGCTGTCGACCACCCGCACGCCCTCCGGTACCGCCGGGCGCCGTACGACGACCACCGGCAGCCCCGCCTCCCTCGCCGCCGTCAGCTTCGGTGCGGTCGCCGGGCCGCCGCTGTCCTTCGTGACGACGACGTCGATGCGGTGGCGGCGCAGCAGCTCGCGTTCGCCGGGTTTGCCGTCCTCGCCGTCGAGAGTGAAGGGGCCGCGGTCGAGCAGCACCTCCATACGGGCCGGGTGCGGGGGCTCGGGCGCGTCGACGGAACGGACGAGGAACCACAGCTCGTCGAGCGCGGCGACGGCGAAGGCGGCCAGGCCCAGGCGCCCGGTGGTGAGGAACACGCGCCGGCCGAGCGAGGGCAGCAGTGCGGCGGCCTCTTCCAGAGAGCCGGCCTCGTGCCAGTCGTCCCCGTCGACCGGGACCCAGCCGGGGCGCCGGAGCGCGAGCAGGGGAACATGGGCTGCGGCGGCGGCCCGCGCCGCGTGGAAACTGATCGTGTCGGCGAAGGGGTGGGTGGCATCAATGAGGACGTCCACCTGGTGCTCGCCCAGCCACGCGGCCAGCCCCTCGGCGCCGCCGAAGCCGCCCACCCGCACCTCGCCGGGCGGCAGCCGGGGCGTGGAGACCCGTCCGGCCAGGGAGTTCGTCACCCGGAGCGCGGGCAACCGCGTACCGGCCGTCTCGTCCGCGTCGGCCGTCAGGAGCTCGGCGAGGCGGCGGGCCTCGGCGGTTCCGCCCAGGATCAGTACGTGCGGCACGACGACCGGGTTCCTTTCATGAGCGGCGGCGAGGCCGGCGGGGCCAAGGGCGGACGCGGTGCCCAACTCAAGCACACCGGCCTGCGCCCCGGCTGGACCACCGGCGCCTGTGCGACCGCCGCCACGACAGCCGCGTACACCGCCCTGCTCACCGGGGACTTCCCCGACCCGGTGACGATCACGCTGCCCAGGGGCCAGACACCGGCGTTCGCGCTGGCCACCGAGGAGCTGACCGGCTCGTACGCCATGGCGGGCATCGTGAAGGACGCGGGCGACGACCCGGACGTCACCCACGGCGCACTGGTCCGGGCGACGGTACGGCTGCTGCCCGCCGGGTCGGGCGTCGTCTTCCGGGCCGGTCCGGGCGTCGGCACAGTGACCCGCCCCGGGCTGCCGCTGGCGGTCGGCGAACCGGCGGTCAACCCGGTCCCCCGGCAGCTGATGCGCGACCACGTCGCCCGGGTGGCCGCCCTGCACGGGAACAGCGGGAACAGCGGGAACAGCGACGGGAACGGGAACGGGAGTAGGCAAGGAAACGGGAACGGGGGTGATGTCGAGATCACCATTTCCATCGACAACGGCGAGGAGATCGCCCGCTCCACCTGGAATCCGCGGCTCGGCATCCTCGGCGGGCTGTCCGTCCTCGGCACCACCGGAATCGTCGTCCCCTACTCCTGCTCGGCGTGGATCGACTCGATCCGGCGGGGCGTGGACGTGGCCCGGGCCGCCGGACACACCCACGTCGCCGGATGCACCGGCTCGACCTCGGAGAAGACGGTCGTGGCCGCGTACGGACTCCCCGAGGAAGCCCTGCTCGACATGGGCGACTTCGCGGGGGCGGTGCTGAAGTACGTACGACGGCATCCCGTCGAACGGCTCACGATCTGCGGCGGGTTCGCGAAACTGTCGAAGCTGGCGGCCGGTCATCTGGACCTGCACTCCGCCCGTTCCCAGGTCGACAAGGGACTTCTCGCCGAACTGGCCCGGCGCGGCGGCGCGAGCGAGACGCTGGCCGCCGAGGTCGCGGACGCCAACACCGGCCTCGCGGCACTCCAGTTGTGCGCGGCGGCCGGGGTCCCGCTCGGCGACCTGGTCGCGGTGGCCGCGCGCGACGAGGCACTCGCGGTACTGCGCGGGGCACCCGTCGCGGTCGACGTGATCTGTATCGACCGGGCGGGACGGGTGGTGGGCCGCAGCGAGGTGGCCTGACGGTGCGTCGGTCCGTAGGTTCGTAGGCCCGTCGGCCCGTCGGTGGCCCCCGGCCTGCAACCACCCGTCACGGTGAGGCAGTCTTCTCCCTCGTGGCGATCCTGGGGAACCTTCCGAGTCAGAGCGGGCCGAACGGGCCGGGTGGTCCGGGTATCGGTGATCCCGCCGCGCACATGATCGTGTGCGGCGACGACGGGCTCGCGCACCGGCTGGCCCACGAACTCCGCAACGTGTACGGCGAGCAGGTCACGCTCGTCGTCCCGCCCTCGGAGCGGAACGTACGGCCGCCGGTGATCGTCCGGGCCGCCGGAACCGCGTCGGCGCTGCTCGACCGGATGACCGCGGCCGTCAACCGGGCCGCGGGAAACGGGACCAACGGGGGCGGCAACGGAACCACCGGGGGGACCAGCAGGACCGGTGGGACGGGTGGGACGGGTGGCGGTGAACCCGGGTCGCACGAAGGGGTGTTGGAGGCCGTCGAGCTGACCGAGGCCGTGCTCGCCGAGGCCGGTGCGGAGCGGGCCGCCGCGCTGGCGCTCGTGTACGACGACGACGAGACCAACATCCGCGCCGCGCTCACCGCCCGCCGCCTCAATCCACGACTTCAGCTCGTACTCCGGCTCTACAACCGGCGGTTGGGACAGCACATCGGCGAACTCCTCGACCAGGCATCGGCGTTGGCGGCAGCGGCCAACAGCACCGGTGACAGCGACGACGACGGCAGCGGCTATCCGGACAACCGCTCCGACGCGTCCACCACCGTCCTCTCCGACGCCGACACGGCCGCCCCGGCACTCGCCGCCACCGCGATCACCGGTACCAGCAAGGTCGTTCAGACCGCCGGGCTGCTGCTGCGCGCGGTGGAACGGCTGCCGCCGGCGCCGGGCGAGGTCGCCGACCCGGGCCTCTACACCCTCGCCCTGCTCTCCGCCACGAGCAGTGACCCGGCCGGCGCCGACGGCTCCGAGGGCAGCGGCGACCAGGGGCCCCAACTGCTCCCCGACGAGGCGGCGGTGGCGGCGGCGACCGGGCGCGGGACGGTCGTGCTCCAGCAGGTGGCGTACGCCTACTCCGGGACGTCGATGTCGGGCGGACGGGGCTGGGCCGTGGTCCCGCCGTTCGCCTCGCTGTTCTCGCGGCGGCTGCGGTGGTCGCTGGCCGGGATGCTCGGGTGCGTGATCGCCCTCGCCGTCGCGCTGACGGTCACGACGGGCGAACACCCCGTCCACGCGACCTACTTGACCCTCCTGGACCTGTTCGCCATCAACGACCCGGCGCTCGGGGAATCCATGACCCGCCAGATCCTCCAACTCCTGTCGGGGCTGGTCGGGTTGCTGCTGCTGCCGGTGCTGCTGGCCGCCGTGCTGGAGGCGCTGGGCACGTTCCGCAGCGGGTCCGCGGTACGGAGGCCGCCGCGCGGGCTGAGCGGGCACGTGGTGCTGCTCGGGCTCGGCAAGATCGGTACGCGCGTGCTGACCCGCCTGCGGGAGCTGAACATCCCGGTGGTGTGCGTCGAGGCGGATCCCGACGCGCGCGGGCTCGCCACGGCGCGGCGGCTGCGGGTGCCGGTGGT
Source organism: Streptomyces sp. NBC_01451 (assembly GCF_036227485.1). Classification (NCBI taxonomy): domain Bacteria; kingdom Bacillati; phylum Actinomycetota; class Actinomycetes; order Kitasatosporales; family Streptomycetaceae; genus Streptomyces; species Streptomyces sp. NBC_01451. The sequence continues at coordinate 5,271,031 of NZ_CP109479.1, read as the reverse complement.
GCTGGGCGACGTGACCCAGGAGGGCGTCCTGGAGGCCGCGAAGATCAACCGCGCGCAGGCTCTCCTCGCCCTCACCAGCGCCGACACGACGAACCTGGAGGCGGTGCTGTACGGACGTTCCGTACGGCCCGACCTGCGCGTCGTCCTGCGCCTGTACGACGACGACTTCGCCACCGCCGTGTACCGCACCCTGCGGGCCGCGCACCCCGGCGCGACCACCCGCAGCCGGAGCGTGTCGCACCTGGCCGCGCCCGCGTTCGCCGGGGCGATGATGGGGCGCCGGACGCAGATCCTGGGCACGATTCCCGTCGAGCGGCGGGTCCTGCTGTTCGCGGCGATGCGGGTGGGCGGGCATGCCCAGCTGGAGGGGCGGACGGTCGGGGAGGCGTTTCGGGCGGGCGCCTGGCGGGTGCTGGCGCTGGACACGGGGGCGGGAGCCGTCGGTGCGGACGGACGTCCGTCGGGGCTGGTCTGGGATCTGCCGGAGACGTATGTGCTGCGGGCGGAGGACCGGGTGGTACTGGCCGCCACCCGGCGGGGACTGGCGGAGCTGCTGGGGAGGCGGCGGGGTGAGCGGGCGGGGGTGTAGTTCCTCGCCCGCTCACCCCGCCGCCGCTGCCCGTCCCATCCAGGCCCTGGGGCTGCCGCCCCCGGACGCCCGCTTCGGCCCTGAAGGGGCCTCGTTCTCAAACTCCCCCAGAGGGGAGACCCCCGGACGGGATGACAGGCAGATGCCGTTCCGCGAACTCCAGTTCAAGCCGCACCTGCTTGATCCGCTCGTCCACCACCAGTGATCCGTGACCCGCGTCGTAGCGGTACACCTCGTGCACCGCGCCCCTTGCCTCCAGCCGCTTCACGTAGTTGTCGATCTGGCGGATCGGACAGCGCGGGTCGTTCACCCCGGCCGAGATGTACACCGGCGCCTTCACCGCGTCGACGTATGTGAGGGGCGACGACGCTTCGAAGCGCTCCGGGACCTCCTCCGGTGTGCCGCCCAGCAGTGTGCGGTCCATCGCCTTCAGCGCCTCCATCTCGTCGTGGTACGCCGTGACGTAGTCCGCGACCGGCACCGCCGCGAGGCCCAGTGCCCACGCGTCGGGCTGGACGCCGAGGCCGAGAAGCGTGAGGTAGCCGCCCCAGGAACCGCCGGTCAGGATCAGCCGGCCGGGATCCGCGAGACCCGAGGTCACCGCCCATTCCCGGACCGCCGCGATGTCCTCCAGCTCGATCAGACCGACCCGGTGCTTGAGGGCGTCGGTCCACTCACGCCCGTACCCGGTGGATCCCCGGTAGTTGACCCGCACCACCGCGTACCCGTGGTCGACCCAGGCCGCCGGGCCCGCCGCGAACGCGTCGCTGTCGTGCCAGGTGGGACCGCCGTGGATATCGAAGACGGTCGGGAACGGGCCGTCGACGCCCGCCGGCTTCTGGACCAGGGCGTGGATGCGGCCCCCGGGACCCTCCACCCACACGTCCTCCACCGGCACCGAGCCCGGCGACTTCAGCCCGGGCGGGTCCAGGACCACCGCTCCCGTCGTCGAGCGCACCGACGACGGCTGCGCGGACGACGACCACAGGTACTCCACGCTCCCGTCGGGCCGGGCCGTCGCCCCGGAGACCGTACCGGCGGGTGTGGGCACCTTCACCAGTTCGCGCGACCCCAGGTCGTAGCGGAACAGCTCGCTGCGCGCCTCGAAGCCGTGGGCGATCAGAAGTCCCGAGCCGTCCGGGTACCACTCCGCGCTCACATCACCCGGCAGGTCGAGGCCGAGGTCCGTCTCCTCGCCGCTCACCACGTCCCACACCAGCGGCTCCCAGCGGCCCCGGCGCTGATGCCCGACGAGCAGCCGCGTGTCCCCTTCGACGGGAGCGAAGCCCAGTACCTCCAGGCCCAGTTCCTCCGCGCCGCCCTTGGTGTCGTCGAGTTCGGCGACCGTCGTGCCGTCCGGGCGCAGGACGCGCAGCGCCGAGTGCATCGCGTCGCCGTGCTCCGTGTGCTCGACCGCGATCAGCGAACCGTCGTGCGAGAGGTCGCCGACGCCCGCCGACTCGCGGTGCCGGTAGATCACCACCGGGGGCTCGCCTGCCACCGCGAGGTGGATCGTCGTACCCTCCTCGTCCGTCGACCGGCCCACGACCGCCGTACGGCCGTCCCGGCCCAGCGCCAGCCCCGCCGGGTAGGAGGCCTCAAGACCGGGAGTCGCGAACTCGTCCTCGGTGCCGTCCGCGCCGCCCGCGAACGGCTGCCGGCGCCACACGCCGAACTCGTCGCCGTCCTTGTCGTCGAACCACCAGATCCACTCGCCGTCGGGCGACAGCACGCCGTCCGTCGTGCCGTTCGGCCGGTTCGTCACCTGGCGCTGCTCGCCGGTGGCGCGGTCCCAGGCGTACAGCTCGTACGTCCCCGTCGCGTTGGACACGAACAGGGACCGGTCGGGGGCGTCCTCCGCCCAGTCCGGCAGCGACACCCGGGGCGCCCGGAACCGCTTCTCCCAGTCCGGCGTGACCGTGTCCCGCGTGGCCGTGTCGGGCGTTTTCGTGTTCGGCGTGGACCCGTTGCTCTCAGTCATGGCCCCATACTGCCCGCCCACCACGACAATGCGCCGCCCAGGTCCCCAGCCTGTGGAAAACTTCGCAAGAGATCAGACATGTCCACAGGTCAGAGCCGATTGTCAGTGGCCGGGTGCAGACTCTGCCGCATGACCGAAACCACTGATCTGCGCGAGACAGTCGAGAGGTTCTGGGCGACCGCCGAGGCCAGGGACTGGAGCGCGTTCGCCGACACCCTCGCCGACGACGTCGTCTACACGCTCCCCCAGACCCGGGAGCGGATCAGCGGCAAGGAGCGCTTCGTGCGGTTCAACATGGAGTACCCGAGCGGCTGGCACCTGCGGGTGGAGCGCGTGGTCGCCGAGCCGGGGCAGGTCGTCACCTGGCTCCGGTTCACCACGGGGTCCGGGGAGGCGGAGGAGGCCCACGCCCTCTCCTTCTTCACCGGGGACGAGAAGGGGAACATAGCCACCATCACCGACTTCTGGCCCGAGCCCTACGAGCCCCCGGCGAGCCGGGACCACCTGACGGCGCTGACCGAGCGGTACTGACCTGGGGGCCGGTCCCGCCGACCCCGCGAACCCGGCGCCGACGGCGGCCCCGTACCTTTGAAGGCGTGTACCGGTTTCTGCTGACGCCCCGTTGGTGGGGGATCAACGTCTTCGTGCTGCTCGCCATCCCCTTCTGCGTGTTCATGGGGTCGTGGCAGCTGAGCCGGTTCGAGGACCGGGTGCAGGACCACCGGACCGCCACCGAGGAGGTCTCCGCCGAGAAGGGGGAGGCCGCCCGGCCGCTCGCCGAACTGCTGCCCGTCGACAAGAAGACCTCCGGGGACCGCGTCACCGTCACCGGTCGGTACGCCAGGCAGTTGCTCGTCCCGGACCGGCAGCTCGACGACCGCGACGGCTACTACGTACTGACCCTCCTGCGCACCGACACGGGCAAGGCACTGCCCGTCGTACGCGGCTGGCTGCCCGGCAGCCCCGACCCCGCGAAGGTTCCCGCCCCGCCCGCCGGCGAGGTCACCGTCACCGGCGCGCTCCAGGCGTCGGAGACGCCGGGGTCCAACGGGGTGAGCGCGGCGGGCGGTCTCCCCGCCGGGCAGACCGGCGCGATCAGCGCGGCCTCGCTGGTCAACCTCGTGCCGTACGACCTGTACGACGCGTGGGTCACCCTCGACAAGGGCGACTCGGGGATGAAGGCAGTACCGGCGACCGCGCCCGCGGACACCGGGCTCGATCTGAAGGCGTTCCAGAACCTCGGCTACACCGGCGAGTGGTTCGTCTTCGCGGGCTTCGTCGTCTTCATGTGGTTCCGGCTGGTGCGCCGCGAGGCGGAGTTCGCGCGGGACGCGGAGCTGGGGCTCACGCCGCCCGCCGGGACACCCGCGGCGGAACCCGCGGGAGAGCCCGCAGGCGAACCCTCCCGGGAAGGCGTCCGCGCCTGACCACCGGCGAGTGCCGCCGGCTGGTGGCTGGTGGCTGGTGGCGCCGGGTTCTGCCGGTGGGTGGCTACGCCGTCTCCGGCATGACCCCTGTCTTGTACACCGTGCCCGCGCAGGCGTTGGCCACCGTCGCCGTCACCGTGGGCGAGCCGGCCTCCGCCGTGTAGGACACCGCCACGCTGCCGTCGGCCACAGTGCCGTCCTCCGTGACGAGCTGGGGCGTGGTGCCCGTGTCGCCGCCGGTGGAGGTGGTCCCGGCCGAGTCGGTGCTCTCGCTCGGGGTGGGCGTCGGCGACTCCGTGGAACCGCCCGTGGTGCCGCCGTCGGTGGTGCCGCCGGTCGTGGGACACGTCTCCGAGGGCACCCAGGCGAACTGCACCGTGTACGCCGCCCCGGGCGCCAGCACCAGTCCGCTGACCGAGGCTGACGGGTCGGGCAGGCCGCCGGCCGCGTCCCCCGCAGCGTGGTCGGCCGTGGCCACCTTCGACGAGTCCGCCGCGCCCTGCGCCGTCGTCGACACGGTGCCGGTGCCGCCGACCGTACAGCTGGCGCTGGAGACGTTGACGACCCGGAACGTGCCGTAGACGGTGCCGCTGGCGTCGGGGTCGCCGACCGAACCGGTGGCCGAGCCGAGCTGGGTCGCGTCACAGACGGGCGTCGTCGCGGAGCTGGACGTCGGATCGGCGCCGCCGGTCGTGCTGCCGCTGCCGCTGCCCTTGTCCGGGTTGGTCGCGCCGCCCGAGGGGCTGGTCGACGGCTTGTCCGTGACCGTGCCGGAGCCGCCTCCCGAGGTGCTCTCGCCACCGTCCGGGCCCTTGCCGTTGTCGTCGCCGCCCTCGGTCTGCGAGCCGTGGCCCGCGATGACGGAGGGGTCGGCCTCGGAACCGGTGACGTTCGAGACGTGCAGCAGGGCCGGGACGGCCGTGCCGATGAAGAGCGCGGCGGCGGCCATACCGATGGCGGCGTGCCGCTTGCGGGCCCGTCGGGCGGGCACCGCGCGCCGAAGATGGTCCAGCACCGCGTCGGTCGGCTGGATTCCGCCCACCGCCTGGTGCAGCATCGTGCGCAGTGCCAGCTCTTCCGAGCCGAGCCCGTCCAGGCTCTGGTCGTCGGGGCCGTGATTCACAGTTCCGTTCCCAGCGTGCGATTGCTTGTGCTCTTGCTCGTGGCGGCCCGGTCCATGGACTCCGGCCAGCCAACTCCCGTTGGTTCGAACCCCGTTGCCAGGAACCCTACCGGCCCCGAACCCCCCGGTCCGGAAACCGCCGCTCCCTGACCCGGCGTCCCCGCGCCCGTCGTGCCCGTCACGCCCGTCGGCCGCCGAGCCGGACCCCTCGTGTCCCGGCCCCTCGTGTCCCGGCCCCTCGGCCCTGTGCCCCGCGGGCCCCTGTGCCTGGTCCCTCTCCTGGTCCCGGTCGCGGTCCTGGCCGTCCTGACCCTGACCCTGGCCCTGATCGCCGCTCATGCCGGTTCCTCCATGGCGATGCGCAGCGCGGCGATCCCCCGCGAGCCGTACGCCTTCACCGAGCCGAGCGATATGCCCAGCGTGTCGGCGACCTGTGCCTCCGTCATGTCCGAGAAGTAGCGCAGGACGAGGACCTCGCGCTGGCGGCGCTGCAGGCCCTTCATCGCCCTGATGAGGGAGTCGCGCTCCAGCAGGTCGTACGCCCCCTCCTCCGCGCTCGCCATGTCCGGCATCGGCTTGGAGAGGAGCTTCAGGCCGAGGATGCGGCGGCGCAGCGCGGAGCGGGAGAGGTTCACCACCGTCTGGCGCAGATAGGCGAGCGTCTTCTCGGGGTCACGGACGCGCTTGCGCGCCGAGTGGACCCGTATGAACGCCTCCTGGACGACGTCCTCGCAGGAAGCGGTGTCGTCGAGGAGGAGCGCGGCGAGGCCGAGGAGTGAGCGGTAGTGCGCGCGGTACGTCTCGGTCAGGTGATCGACCGTCGTCCCCGCCGCCGCGCTCTCGTCGGCGCCGTCGCGCTGGTTGGGTATGCGGGCCGGCCGCGCTGCGGGCATCGGCGCGATCACCGGCATGCCGCCGGGCGCACCGGGCACGCGGGGTCGGCGGGGCGGACGCAGGGCTGTGCCGCGCGTCGCCGCTCTGAAATCCAGTACCTCTGCCACGCATGTTGGACACGCTTCCCCCCGTCAGGGTTGTACGCATCCGGCATCACTTTTGCGTCATCCGACACAGCCACCCTCATGCGTCCCGCTCTTCCCCTAAATCCATGGTCACCGCGCGTCCCCCGCATGGTCACGACGTCCCACGCCCTGGAAGGGCGACCGCAAAGACGCTCCCCGCCCTCTCCGCGGTTGCGGAGGGCGGGGAGCAACAACTTCTGTTCGTGCCGTTCTCGCCGATCTCACCTGGATCCTACAAACGTTTTCTGCCATCACCAGAGTGATTTCCGACAAGATCGACAGACCGCGACGGATCGGAGCAGAGGGTTACCCGCAGGTCAGGGCATGGTCAGGGCGCGGTCAGCGTGCGGTAAGGAGGAGACCAGGAGATCGTCAGGCCCGCTCGGCCGCCACCAGCTCGGCGATCTGCGCGGTGTTGAGCGCGGCGCCCTTGCGCAGGTTGTCCGCGCAGACGAACAGCTCCAGCGCGGTCGGGTCGTCCAGCGACCGCCGGATCCTGCCGACCCAGGCGGGGTCGGTGCCGACCACGTCCACGGGGGTCGGGAACTCGCCGGCCTCCGGGTTGTCGTACAGCACGACGCCGGGCGCGGTGGCGATGATCTCGCGGGCCCCGGCGACGGTGACCTCGCCCTGGAAGCGGGCGTGGACGGTCAGCGCGTGCGCGGTGACGACCGGCACACGTACACAGGTCACGGCCACGGGGAGCTTCGCCAGCCCGAGGATCTTGCGGGTCTCGTCCCGCAGCTGCATCTCGTCCGACGACCAGCCGTCCGCCCGGGCCGAACCCGCCCACGGTACGACGTTCAGCGCGACCGGCTCCGGGAACGGCCCCGTCCCCTCGCCCACAGCCCGCCGTACGTCCCCGGGGTTGGCCCCCAGTTCCGTACCGGCGACCAGGGACAGCTGCCGGCGCAGGGTGTCCACGCCGGCCCGGCCCGCCCCGCTGACCGCCTGGTACGTGGAGACCACCAGCTCGCGCAGGCCGTACTCGGCGTGCAGCGCGCCCAGGGCGACGATCATCGACAGGGTCGTGCAGTGCGGGTTGGCGATGATCCCGCGCGGGCGCTGCCGTACGGCGTGCGGATTGACCTCGGGGACGACGAGGGGCACCTCCGGGTCCATCCGGAAGACGCCCGAGTTGTCGATCACGACGACGCCCTTGGCGGCGGCGACCGGCGCCCACTGCCCGGCGATGTCGTCGGGTACGACGAACATCGCGACGTCGACGCCGTCGAAGGCCTCCTCCGACAGCGCCACCACCTCGACCTCCTCGCCGCGCACGGCCAGCTTGCGGCCGGCCGAGCGCGGGGAGGCGACGAGACGGATCTCGCCCCAGACGTCCGCGCGGTGGGACAGGATCCGGAGCATGACGGCGCCCACGGCACCGGTGGCTCCGACGACCGCGAGCGTGGGCCGCGCGGCCGACCGGGGCGCGACGACCGCCCCGGACGCGCTCGTCCGGGGTGCGCCCGACCCGGCCGCGCCCGATCGCGGCACGTCCGACCGAGGACCCGCCGTTCCGCTCACGGCGGTCGACCGGGGCACGGCCGGCGATCCGGTCGTGGTTGATCGGGGCGGAGCCATCAGCGGCCGGTGCCTCCGTAGACGACGGCTTCGTCGCTGTCGGAGTCGAGGCCGAAGGCCGAGTGCACGGCTCGGACGGCCCCGGGGACGTCGTCCTCACGGGTGACGACCGAGATGCGGATCTCGGAGGTCGAGATGAGCTCGATGTTCACACCCGCGTCGGACAGCGCCTGGAAGAAGGACGCGGTGACGCCCGGGTTGGTCTTCATACCCGCGCCGACCAGCGAGATCTTGCCGATCTGGTCGTCGTAGCGCAGCGAGTCGAAGCCGATCCCGCCCTTCGCCTTCTCCAGGGCGTCGATGGCCTTGCGGCCCTCGGACTTGGGGAGGGTGAAGGAGATGTCCGTGAGACCGGTCGACGCTGCCGACACGTTCTGCACGATCATGTCGATGTTGATCTCCGCGTCCGCGATGGCACGGAAGATCACCGCGGCCTCGCCCGGCTTGTCCGGGACGCCGACGACCGTGATCTTGGCCTCGGAGACGTCGTGGGCGACTCCGGAGATGATGGCGTGCTCCACCTGCTGGTCCCCTTGCGACTTGGGATTCTCGTTGCTGACCCAGGTGCCCGGCAGTCCGGAGAAGGACGAGCGCACGTGGATCGGGATGTCGTAACGACGGGCGTACTCCACACACCGGTGGAGCAGCACCTTGGAGCCGGACGCGGCCAGCTCCAGCATGTCCTCGGAGGAGATCCAGTCGATCTTCCGGGCCTTCTTCACCACGCGCGGGTCGGCGGTGAACACACCGTCGACGTCCGTGTAGATCTCGCACACCTCGGCGTCGAGAGCGGCGGCCAGTGCGACGGCGGTGGTGTCGGAGCCGCCGCGCCCCAGCGTGGTGATGTCCTTCTTGTCCTGGCTGACGCCCTGGAACCCGGCGACGATGGCGATGTTGCCCTCGTCCAGCGCGGTCCGGATGCGCCCCGGCGTGACATCGATGATCCGGGCTTTGTTGTGGACCGAGTCGGTGATGACGCCTGCCTGGCTGCCGGTGAACGACTGGGCCTCGTGACCCAGGTTCTTGATCGCCATGGCCAGCAGTGCCATGGAGATCCGCTCTCCGGCGGTCAGCAGCATGTCGAACTCACGCCCGGCAGGCATCGGAGACACCTGCTCGGCGAGATCGATCAGCTCGTCCGTCGTGTCGCCCATCGCGGAAACGACGACGACCACTTGGTGGCCGTTCTTCTTCGCTTCCACGATTCGCTTGGCGACGCGCTTGATGCCCTCGGCATCGGCTACGGATGAGCCTCCGTACTTCTGCACGACAAGGCCCACGTGCGCTCCTCGCTCAGTCCGTCTGCGGTCGGCTCAGTCTAACGAGCGGCCGAATTCCCCCTTCGGGGTATCGCATGGTGAGATGTCCCGCTCACCGCAGCGATCTTCGGCCGCTCCGGACGGCACCTGCCCACCCCGCCGCGGAATACACCCGCCGCGGAATACACACGTCATACGCGTCGTACGCGTCGCGACTGTTAATTAAGTTTCAAGGACTGCGGGCTAAGGTTCGGCTGTGCGCGTACTCCTGGTGGAAGACGATGAACCGGTGGCCCAGTCGCTGCGGCGCGGCCTGCTGCGCTACGGCTTCGAGGTGGCGTGGGTGGCCACGGGCGGCGCGGCGCTCAGCCACACCGAGCCCTACGACGTCGTCCTGCTCGACCTCGGCCTACCCGACACCGACGGCCTGGACGTCTGCAAGGCACTGCGCGCACGCGGTGACGTCCCGATCATCGTCATCAGCGCGCGCAGCGACGAGACGGACCGGGTGGTCGGCCTGGAGCTCGGTGCGGACGACTACGTCTCCAAGCCCTTCGGCGTACGAGAGGTCATCGCGCGCATAAGAGCGGTGATGAGGCGCGTCCAGCCGCGCGACCGGGCCGCCGAGGCGGGCCCCGACCGGTACGGCACCCGCCTGACGGTCGACCGCAAGGCCGCCCGCGTCCGGCTGGACGGCGACGAGGTCGCCCTCGCCCCCAAGGAGTACGACCTGCTGGCCTTCCTCACCGAGGAGCCGGGCGCGCTGATGTCGCGCGAGCAGATCATGGAAGCCGTCTGGGACGCGAACTGGTTCGGGCCGACGAAGACGCTCGACGTCCATGTGGCGGCGCTGCGGCGGAAGTTGAAGGGCGCGATCGCGATCGAGGCGGTACGGGGCGTCGGCTTCCGGCTGGAGATCGTCAAGGACCAGACCGCCAAGGACGAGATCGTCAAGGACGCTGAGCCCTCGTGAACCGCCAGCTCATCCGGAGTTACATCCTGCTCGTCGCGGTCGCGATCCTGCTGTTCACGGTGCCGGTGGCGTTCACACTCACCAAGCAGCTCCGGGACGACACCGAGTTGTCCGTCGTACGCGAGGCCAACACCATGGCGCTGCTGCTGGGCAACGGGGACGACATCTCGTGCGAGGCCCTGACCGAGGTGGCGAATGCGTACGGCGAGAAGACACCCGGCAAGGTCCAGGTCACCCCGCTCAGCAGTTGCGCTCCGGACCTGCCGAGGCCGGCCGGGGACGCGGCACTGACCCGGGCCATGGAGAAGAACGAGCCCACGACCGACTGGGGCTCCGACTTCATCTGGGGCAAGCACCTGACGGTCACCGTCCCCGCGCAGGGGGAGTCGGCCGTGCGGATCGTGTACTCCACCTCGGACATGACCAAGCGGCTGTGGAGCATCTGGGGGTTCCGGGCGGGACTGGCCGTGCTCGTGCTGGCCGCCGCCGCCGCGATCGGCGCCATCGCCGCCCGCCGCATCACCGCTCCCCTGCGCGAACTCAACGGCATGGCAAGCAAGTTCAGCGACGGCGACCTGACCGCACGCTCGCAGGTGACGGGCCCGCCGGAGACGCAGACGCTGGCCCGCACCCTCAACCAGGGTGCGGAGCGGCTGGACACGCTGGTCGCCTCGCAGCGGATCTTCGTGGCGGACGCCTCACACCAACTCCGCACCCCGCTCACGGCGTTGCGCCTGTCGCTGGACAACATCGCGGACGGCACCGACGACGAGTTCGTACGGGAGGACGTGGAGCAGGCGACCGCGGAGGTCGTCCGGATGAGCCGTCTGGTCAACGGGCTGCTGGTGCTGGCCCGGGCCGAGGCGAAGGTCACGGCGGCGGAGCCGCTGTCCCTCGGGGACATCGTGGACGAACGCCTGTCGGTGTGGAGGCCGGCCGCCGACGAGCGTGGAGTCACCATCACGCTCAGGGGGAGTGGGGGTGCCGACGGCCGGCTGCTTGTGCTGGCCAGCCCCGGTCATCTGGACCAGGTACTGGACAACGTGCTGTCGAACGCCCTGGAGGTGTCACCGGACGGCGGGACGATCACCGTACGGGCCCAACCACAGGGCGACGAGATGGAGTTGACAGTGACGGACGAGGGTCCGGGCATGTCGGACGCCGAGAAGTCCCGTGCCTTCGACCGCTTCTGGCGCGGCCAGGGCCTCACCGGGCGCTCCGGCTCGGGCCTCGGCCTGGCCGTCGTCAGGCAACTGGTGACGGACGACGGCGGCACGGTGACCCTGGCGGACGCGCCCGGGGGCGGGTTGAGCGTGGTGATCAGCCTGCGGGCGGCAACCCAGAAGAGCACAGGCTGACCTGACCGACTGGCCGACCTGACCGGCAGGGACCGTCCCATCCCGCTGTGGTCCGTTCCGGTCCGGGCTGGTCCGGGCTGATCAGCCCTCGGGCATCACCGAGGAGTGGTGGTTGACGATCAGCCACTTGCCGCCCCGCTTCTCGTACTCGTACGTGTAGCGGGCGTCGACCCTCTTCTTCTCGCCGGTCTTCGGGTCGGTGAGGATGAAGTAGTAGGAGCCGGCGTCGATCGCCGAGTTGTCGTCCAGGATGTTGATGTAGGACTTGATCTTCTTGCCGACCGGCTTGTTCAGCAGGAAGTGGTCGAAGTAGTCCTCGATCTCGGCGTGGTTGGTCCGGATCTTGTTGGAGACGGTCGGCAGCAGCACCGCGTCCTTCGCGTACCGGTCGGTGACCTTCTCCGGGTCGCCGGTCTGGAGGGTCTTGTTCCAGCCGTCGAAGAGGGCCGCGATCTGCTTCTTGGTGGGCTTCTTCGAGTCCGCGCCACCCGCCACGCTGACACCGGCCGTCACCGTGGCTGCGGTGACGAGGGCGGTGGCCGTGACGAGGGCGGCGCGTATGCGGGTCTTGCGGTTCATCGCAACTCCTGTACGGGTGAGGGGGGTTCGCCTCCTCCGCAACTCCTGCGGTGGAAGTGACTCCAGCCTCTCTTTTCGCTGGTTAGCGCCCGTACAGGGGACGTACAGGGGTCGGGAAGGAAGATTCCAACTCACTTACGGCGACGGACCGATCACGTTCCGGAGCGTCCCGGGCTGCACCATCGGTCCGCCGGTCCTCCCCAGGACGCGCACAGTTGCCCCAGTACGGTGAGCCCGGTCCGCAAGCACCGTCCCGCAGAGGAGAAGCACCCGCATGACGTCCCGGCAGAAGCTGTTCACGCTCGGCATGACGACGACGGTGGCCGCCGCACTGGCGCTCACCGGATGCGACCCGGGCTCGCAGGACAGTGCCGACGGCGCCTCCGGGAGCTCCGCGGCGAAGGGTGCCGTCACCGAGGCCCAGGCGGCGAAGATCCTCGACACCTACGAGACGGTCAACAACAAGGCCAACGCCCAGCAGGACTCAGCCCTGTTGGGCACTGTCGAGGGCGGGCAGCTGTACGAGCAGAGCAAGGCCGACTACCGCCTCTTCGAGACCGAGTCGAAGGAGGACCAGGCCTCCTACCGGAAGCCGTTCCACTACACCGGCCGGAAGTACTGGATCCCCGCGGGCAAGGACTGGTTCGCGGTGACGACCAGGTCCAGCGCCTCGAAGGACGAGGCACTGCTGGTCTTCGGCAAGGAGTACGACGACTGGAAGCTGATGTCGGCCATCCACTCGGACGTACCGCTCCCGGCGATCGCGACCGACGACTCGGGCCTCGCCACCGCCGTCGACGCCGCCACCCGCGTCGGCACGCTCGCCCCGAACCAGATCTCGGCGGCGTTCGAGGACCTGTACGCGACCGGCGGCAAGAAGGCCGGCGCGGGCATCTCGCACACCACCGCGGTCGCGAAGGACGCGATCGAAACCCACGCGAAGCGCGACAGCGGCAAGAACGCGGAGTTCGCGACCAAGGTGTACGTCAGCACACCCACCGAGTTCGACACGGTCTACGCCCTGCGCCTTAAGGACGGCGGCGTGCTGGCCGTGCTGCCGACCGCGCACGCCTCGCAGTACGTGCTGAAGGCCGCCTACCGCGAGAACTACGACATCACCCCGACCGAGGTGGAGTCGGTCTTCAACGGCCGGGATCGCGACACCGTGGTGAACACCTACCAGGGCATGGCCCTGGCCACCCTCCCGAAGACGGGCAAGCCGTCGGTGACGGCCCGCGAGTACCGAATCGTGGACTCGCAGTAACGGCAACGGCGACAACACCTACGGACAAGGCGACCGACGACAGGCCACGCGAACGAACCCCGACGAACGCCGTCCCGCCCGCACCGAACGGCCTCCCTCCGGCCCTAAGGTCTCTCCATGGGTGATGTGCGGGTGGTGCTGATCGGGGGGACGTCGAACGTCGGGAAGTCGGCCGTCGCCCAAGTCGTGGCGGAGCGGCTGGGGTTCACCTGCCGGTCGACCGACGGGCTGGCGAGGCATCCGGGACGGCCGTGGCGTACGCCGGGGTGGGAAGTGCCGGAGCATGTCGCCGAGCACTATCGCTCGCTCACCGTCGAGGAGTTGGTCTCCTCGGTCCTGGGCCACTACGAACGGCTGTGGCCCCTGATCGAGGAGCTGATCGTCCGGCACGCGGCCGGGCCGGGCGGCCTGGTCCTTGAGGGGTCGGCCCTCTGGCCCGCCCGCGTCGCGGCGCTCACCGTCCCCCGTACGGCCGCCGTATGGCTCACGGCCGAGGACTCCGTCGTACGCGCCCGGGTGCACCGGGCCGGCCGCTACCCGCAGGCGACGCCCGAGGAACGGCAGTTGATGGACAAGTTCCTTGCCCGCAGCGCCCGTTACCAGTCCCTCATGCGCGCCGAGCTGGGCCTGGACCCGGCCCGGGTCGTGGACTCGGGTGCCGGACGGCCGGTGGAGGCGGTGGCCGACGCGGTCCTGCGCACCGTGGACGCGGGGGACGGGGGACGGAGAGTCGGTCCGCGAACTCCTTGACGGGCTGCCCGACGCCTACTTGACCGTGCGCAGCCCCAGCGGTTCCGCGATCTCCTCCTCCATCACCTTGCCGGCCTCCTCCGCCAGGGTCTCGTCGCCGAGTTCCTGGTCCGTGTCCAGGCCGTCCAGTTCCGCCAGGGGCTGGTTCAGGCGGACGTGCGCGACCAGGGACTGAAGCGCGCGCAGGGTCGCGGACGCCGTCGAGCCCCAGTTGGAGAAGTAGGAGAACTGCCACCACCACAGGGCCTCCGTGGTGCGGCCCGCGCGGTAGTGGGCCATGCCGTGACGGAGGTCGGCGATGACGTCGGCCAGGTCGTCGGAGATACGGGCCGGGACCGGGGCCTTGCGGGGCTCGTAGGGGTCGAAGACCTCCGAGTAGACGTCCACCGGGTCCAGCATCAGCGCCAGGCGTTCGCGGATGTCGTCCACGTCGGGTTCCGGGCCCATGTCGGGCTCGTAGCGCTCGTCCGGGAGGATGTCCTCGTGCGCGCCGAGGCGACCGCCCGCCAGCAGGAGCTGGGAGACCTCCAGGAGGAGGAAGGGCACCGCCGAGTCCGGCTCGTCGCCCTTCGCCACCTCCGTGACGGCCACCAGGAAGCTCTCCACCTGGTCGGCGATCTGGACCGCGAAGTCGTCGGGGTCCTGCGTCGTGTCGTGCAGTGTGGCGTCAGACATCTAGAAGTCGTCTCCCCTCGAAGGCGCGGCCAAGGGTCACCTCGTCCGCGTATTCCAGGTCGCCACCCACAGGGAGGCCGCTGGCCAGGCGGGTGACCTTGAGGCCCATGGGCTTGATCATGCGGGCGAGGTAGGTCGCGGTGGCCTCGCCCTCCAGGTTCGGGTCCGTGGCCAGGATCAGTTCCGTGATCGTGCCGTCCGCGAGGCGGGCCAGCAGTTCCCTGATCCGGAGGTCGTCCGGGCCCACCCCCTCGATCGGGCTGATCGCACCGCCCAGGACGTGGTACTTGCCCCGGAACTCACGCGTCCGCTCGACCGCCACGACGTCCTTGGGCTCCTCGACGACACAGATCACCGTCGTGTCCCGGCGCGGGTCGCGGCAGATGCCGCACAGCTCCTCCTGCGCGACGTTCCCGCAGGTCGCGCAGAAGCGGACCTTCGCCTTCACTTCGAGGAGGGCGTGCGCGAGGCGCCGTACGTCCGTCGGCTCCGCCTGGAGGATGTGGAAGGCGATCCGCTGCGCGCTCTTGGGACCGACGCCGGGGAGTCGCCCCAGTTCGTCGATGAGGTCCTGGACCACGCCTTCGTACAACGGACTGCCTTTCCTGGGTGCTGCGGTGCTTCGGTCCTGCGGTGCTTCGGGGCTTGCTTACACGGTTCCGCGCGGCCTGCTGTACGTACCGTAGTTGGCCGCCGCCCACCTGAGGAAGGCAGGACCGGGGGCGCACGGTGCGAACGTCAGAACGGCAGGCCCGGGATGCCGCTGCCGCCGCCGCCCAGACCCTGGGCCAGCGGGCCCAGTTTCTGCTGCTGAAGCTGCTGCGCGTTCTCGTTCGCCGCCTGTACGGCCGCCACGACCAGGTCGGCGAGGGTCTCCGTGTCTTCCGGGTCGACCGCCTTCGGGTCGATCTTGAGGGCCCGCAGTTCGCCGGCGCCCGTCACGGTCGCCTTGACCAGACCACCGCCCGCCTGCCCGTCGACCTCGGTCCGCGCCAGCTCCTCCTGCGCGTTCGCCAGGTCCTGCTGCATCTTCTGGGCCTGCTGGAGCAGCTGCTGCATGTTGGGCTGGCCACCACCGGGGATCACGATCAGCTCCTCGTCGTCCGTAGTCATGCGAAGTCGTGCGAAGTCATACGAATGCGAAGTCGCGCGTAGGCATGCGCGCGAATTCGGCGTTCGGCACGAGCCTACGTGGTCGGCCCTGCCGTCGCTCCAGCACTCTTTCGAGTGAGCCGGTCCTGTGGCCTATACCTGATCAAGGGCTTCTTCCGAGCGGAAAAGAAGTGAAAGCCCGGTCACCGCCACCCATTGGGCGGTAGGAAGGAGGCGGCGCGACAGCTTTACACCAGCATCAGACGTCACGCGGGCGTCTTACGGTGTCACGCACTGTGATGTGGTCAGTCTGCTCAGCTAAGGGAGTGCCGGGTGAGCCAGCCGGAGATGCAGCCCGAGGGGCCGCCGCAGAGACCGCCCCACGACGGGCGGAGCGAGGGTCGCCCCGAGCTGGGCTTCGCCGGGCTGCGGCCCGGGGACCTCACCGGCCGGCCCTTCCCCCTCGGCGACTGGGGCGAGCCCGCGCCGCGCCTCGACGAGCTGTACCGGTGGGTGGAGCAGGGGGCCCTGGAGACGGCGGCCTGGTATCTCGCCGACCGCGTCTGGAAACGGCGCGGAGCCAGGGCACTGCGTACGGGCGCCGCGCTCGGGGCGGTCTCCGGGGCCGCGCTGCCGCTGCTCGATCTCACCGGGGTGATGGGCGGGGTCGCCCCCTGGGGGTATCTGGCGATGCTCGTCGCGGTGGCGTGTGTGGCCGCCGACCGGTTCTTCGGGGTCACCTCGGGCTGGATAAGGGACGTCGCCACCGCACAGGCCGTGCAGCGGCGGCTTCAGGTGCTGCAGTTCGACTGGGCGTCGGAGAGCGTGCGGGAGGTCCTGGGCCCGACGGAGGGGACGGCCGGCGAGGCCGCCGACCGGTGTCTCGGGGTGCTGCGGAGGTTCTCGGAGGACGTCACGGAGCTGGTCCGGGCGGAGACGGCGGACTGGATGGTGGAGTTCCGGACGGGGTCAGCGCCGCTGGGCATCCAGTCGGCGGGGATGGGGGTGCCCCGACAGGACGCGACGGTGCACCAGGGGCGCTTCGGGGTCGCCGCACCGGGCGCCCGCCCGAACATGCCCCGGCAGAGGCCGCCGGAGGCGCGCTGAGGCAGGTGGCTCCGGCCGAGGAAACCCCGCCAGGGAGTCCCTGACGGGGTTCCGGCGTGACCGGCCTGCCGGGATCACCGCTCGGGATGCCGCCTTGGCGGCGTCGGCCGCGTCCTGGTAGGCGGTCTTCGTGTCGCCCGTCACCTGTCGCCCGCCGCCTGTTCGGCGAGGTTCCTGGCCGGTGAAACCGCGCACACGGGGGTCCGATATCGGCCATGAATTGACCGGAAGTCGGCACCTTGCGGACCCCGGAGTTCAGTTCTCCCTCTCGTACGTCAGCTCTCCGCCGTTGTCCTCCGTCGCCCGCTGCAATGTGCCGCCGTCCTTGCTCAGGGTGAGGGTCGAGGCGGCGCCCGGGGTGCAGGCGGAGGGCGGTTCACCGGTGGTGACCTGGGAGGGGGAGATCCTCAACGCAGCGCCCTTGGCGGGCTGTTCGGCCAGGGTGGCGACGAAGACGCAGTGGTAGGTACCCGATTGCCCCGATTGCGTGGGGCCGTCGGCGACCAGTGTCAGCACCCTGTCGCCCACCCCGCCCTGCCTAATGGTCAGCCGCCGCGTGTTGTGGCCCGTGGAGTTGTCGATCGAGGCGGTCCAGGTGCCGAGGAAGCCGGACGGTACGGCACCGGCCTGCTGCGAGGTCGGTGTGGGGCTCGGGGGCGTGACCGGGGTGTCGGCGTCGCCGTTCAGCAGGGCCACTATGGACGCGCCGGCTCCGAGGGCGACGACCAGCGCGGCGACGCCGAGCGCCAGCGACAGTCGGGACCTCCTGCTCCGCGCCTGCACCCGTGCCGCGCGCACGGTGCAGGAATCGCCGCTGCCGGGGGTCGACACGCTCCAGGCCGCGGGCACGACAGGCTCGTCGAGCGCCGGGTCCCCGGGCCAGACAGGGGGCCGCCGGCTTTCACCGGGGGTGGCGGCGAAGGGCTGCGGGTGGTGCTGGGGGTGGCCGTGGCCGGGATGGACGGGCTGCTGTCCGGCGGGCGGGGCATGCTCGGGCGTGCCACCCGGCGCTTCCCGGTCCCACGGTTGCGGGTCCCGCTCTTCCCGGTTCCGTACTTCCCGGTCCCACGCTTCCCGGTCCCGCTCCTGCGCGGTGCCCTCCGGCCCTGTTCCCGTCTCAGCCCTTGTCTCAGCCCCTGCCCTCTCCCCTGCCTCCGGCTCCATCTCAAGCAACTCCACCGCGTGCCGCCCCAGTCGGGCGACCAGCGTGCCCGGCAGCCAGGTGTCCTGATCGTGGCCGTCGGTGCCGGCCGCGAGGGCGTTCGCCGGCATGCTCGTACGTTCCACTATCTGTTCCGGTGTGGGCCGCTGGGCCGGGTCCTTGTGGAGGCAGTCGCGGACGAGGGCGAGCAGGCTCTCCGGGACGCCCGTCAGGTCGGGTTCCTCCTGGGCGATGCGGAACATCATGGCGTGGGCCCCGCTGCCGGCCGCGCCGAACGGCAGGGCGCCCGTACCGGCGTACGCGAGGACGGAACCGAGGCAGAAGACGTCGGCCGCGGCGGTGACCCGGTCGCCCCGCACCTGCTCGGGTGCCATGAACCCGGGTGAGCCGACGAGCGCGCCCGCGCGGGTGAGGCCGCCCTCCGTCAGGGTCTCCAGGGCGCGGGCGATACCGAAGTCGATGACCCGGGGCCCGTCGATGGTGACCAGGACGTTGGACGGCTTGAGGTCGCGGTGGACGATCCCGGCGGTGTGGATGTCGTGGAGGGCGTGCGCGAGCCCGGCGGCGAGGACACGCACCGAGTGCTCGGGCAGCGGCCCGTGGTCGTGCCCGACGACCTGCGCGAGGCTCGGCCCGGCGACGTACCCGGTGGCGACCCAGGGGACGGCGGCCTCGGTGTCGGCGTCGAGGACGGGCGCCGTCCAGCGACCCCCGACGCGCCGCGCGGCGGCGACCTCCTGGCGGAACCGGTCGCGGAACTCGTCCTGCTCGGCCAGCTCGCGCCGGACGAGCTTGACGGCGACGGTACGTCCCCGCTCGGACCGCGCGACATACACATGCCCCATGCCGCCCGCACCGAGCCGCGCGACCAGCCGGTACGCCCCGATCCGCACCGGATCCCCGTCCCGGAGCTTCTCCATGCCCGTGCCGCCTCCCCGTCTCCCCTCCCCCGCACCCCCCTACTTTCCCATCAGGACACGCGACAACCTGTCGCGTAAAGCGCCGGACCGCAGACAGGACGCCGATATCCCGCCGCCTCCCCGGCCACCTACGCTCCCCGCATGACCCCTCAGCCCAACCCCCAGGCCGGTGCGGCCGTGAAGGCCGCCGATCGCGCGCACGTGTTCCACTCCTGGTCGGCGCAGGATCTCATCGACCCACTCGCCGTCGCCGGTGCCGAAGGGGCGTACTTCTGGGACTACGACGGCAGGCGCTACCTGGACTTCACCAGTGGGCTGGTCTTCACGAACATCGGCTACCAGCACCCGAAGGTCGTCGCGGCCATCCAGGAGCAGGCCGGGCGGATGACGACGTTCGCGCCCGCGTTCGCCGTCGAGGCGCGGTCGGAGGCGGCCCGGCTCATCGCGCAGCGGACCCCGGGCGATCTCGACAAGATCTTCTTCACCAACGGTGGCGCCGACGCCGTCGAGCACGCCGTGCGCATGGCCCGGCTGCACACCGGTCGCCCCAAGGTGCTGTCCGCCTACCGCTCCTACCACGGCGGCACCCAGCAGGCCGTGAACATCACCGGCGACCCCCGCCGCTGGCCCTCCGACAACGGCACCGCCGGTGTCGTGCACTTCTGGGCCCCCTATCTCTACCGGTCCCGGTTCTACGCCGAGACGGAGGAGCAGGAGTGCGCGCGGGCGCTTCAGCACCTTGAGGACACCATCACCTTCGAGGGTCCTGCCACGATCGCCGCGATCATCCTGGAGACCGTCCCCGGCACCGCCGGCATCATGATCCCGCCGCCCGGCTATCTCGCGGGGGTGCGCGCGCTCTGCGACCAGTACGGGATCGTGTTCGTCCTGGACGAGGTCATGGCCGGGTTCGGGCGCACCGGTGAGTGGTTCGCCGCCGACCTGTTCGACGTCGTGCCCGACCTGATGACCTTCGCCAAGGGCGTCAACTCCGGCTATGTGCCGCTGGGCGGCGTGGCGATCTCCGGCGCCATCGCCGAGACGTTCGCCACCCGCCCCTACCCCGGCGGCCTCACCTACTCCGGGCACCCCCTCGCCTGTGCCGCCGCCGTCGCCACGCTGACCGTGATGGCGGAGGAGGACATCGTCGGGCAGGCCGCCCGTACCGGCGAGAACATCATCGGACCGGCGCTCAGGGAGCTGGCCACCCGGCATCCGAGCGTCGGCGAGGTCCGCGGCACCGGTGTCTTCTGGGCCCTGGACCTCGTACGGAACAAGGAGACCCGGGAGCCGCTGGTCCCGTACAACGCCGCCGGGGAGGCCAACGCCCCGATGGCCGCGTTCGGCGCCGCCGCGAAGGCGAACGGGCTGTGGCCGTTCGTCAACATGAACCGCACTCATGTCGTCCCGCCCTGCAACGTGACGGAGGCCGAGGTCAAGGAAGGGCTCGCCGCCCTCGACGCGGCCCTGACGGTCGCCGACGAGTACACGGAGTCCGCCGGATAGGACAAGAAAGTGGTCAAGCGCACGGGAAACTCTCCCCGGAACCCGAACGCGTAAGGTGACGTGCTCGTAGTCATATGCGAGTACACATCCACACGCGCGAAGGGGGAGGTCCCCGACCATGCCCGCCAGCAGCGGCAACGGCGCCGTGACCCGCAGCACCCTGCGTCAGCAGATCGCGGCCGCGCTCCGCGACGAGGTGCTGGCCGGCCGTCTCCAGCCGGGTCAGGAGTTCACGGTCAAGGAGATCGCCGAGCAGTACGGCGTCTCCGCGACGCCCGTCCGCGAAGCCCTGGTCGACCTGTCGGCCCAGGGCCTGCTGGAGGCGGACCAGCATCGCGGCTTCCGCGTGCACGAGTACTCGCCGGCCGACTTCCGGGGCATGATCGAGGCCCGCGGTCTGGTCACCGACGGCATGTTCCACGGTCTGGCGAAGGGCCTGGCGACCGGTGCGGCCGGCGGCTCGGCGGGCGGTCGGGCGGACGGCCGGGTGAGTGGCTTCGCCGTCGACAGCCCGGGTCCGCGCGGCTTCTTCGTCCGCGTCGGCGACCCCCGTGCCGCCGCCGCCCTCGCCGGTGTCCGCCGCCGGGGCGAGGAGGCGCGGCGCGCCGCCACCGCCGGTGAGCTGAACATTCTCATCGGCTACGACCTGCGCTTCTGGCGCGAACTGGGCGCCCTGTTCGGCAACCAGTACCTCACCGACTTCCTGCACCGGCTGCGCGTGCAGTCCTGGGTGTGCGCGGTGCAGCACCTGCGCCGGCTGAGCGACCTGCGCGGTCACCTGTGGTCCCGGTACACGGAGGTCGTCGACGCGCTGACCCTCCGCGACCTCGCCGGGGCACACCGGATGGTCGACGACTACGACCTGCACTCCCTCGCCCTGATAGAGGGGCTCGCCGTCCTCGCCTCCGACGGAGGCGAGGACAAGGACAAGGAGAAGGACGACGGGGTCACCGCACCGGCCGGGAACGGGGGCACCCTCGGATGAGCGCGCCCACCCGTACGACCGGCACCCTCGACCTGACCGTCGTCGTCCCCGCCTACAACGAGGAGGAGCGGCTGGGCCCCACCCTCGCCGCGATCACCGGTCACCTCCGGGAGAACGAGAGCCGCTGGGGCGACTGGGAGGTGGTGGTCGTCGACGACGGTTCCACCGACGGCACCCGGGACATCGTCACCGGCCTCGCCGACCCCCGGGTCCAGCTCGTCACCAGCCCGCGCAACCGGGGCAAGGGCAACGCCCTGCGCCTCGGGGTGGCCGCCTCGCGCGGCGCCCGTGTCCTGGTCACGGATGCCGACCTGGCCGCGCCCATAGAGGAACTCGACGTGCTGGACGAGGCTCTCACCGAGGGGCACGCGGCGGCGATCGGCTCCCGTTCCGTCCCCGGCTCGACGATCGAGCACCATCAGCACCGGGTGCGTGAACTCCTCGGCCGGGCCGGCAACCTCCTGATACGCCGGGTCGCGGTCCCCGGCATACGGGACACCCAGTGCGGCTTCAAACTGTTCGACGGGGAGCGCGCCCGTACGGCGTTCGCCGCGTCCCGGCTCAACGGCTGGGGCATCGACGTCGAGGTCCTCCAGCACTTCCGCCGCGCGGACTGGCCGGTCGCCGAGATACCGGTCCGCTGGGCCCACCAGTCCGGCTCGAAGGTACGCCCGCTGGACTACGCCCGCGTCCTCGCCGAACTGACGGCCCTCAAGGCACGCGCGATCCGCCCGGCCGACCTCCTCGCGGTCACCCTGTTCCTCCTCATGGCGGTCGCCCTGTACGCGGGCCGC
Source organism: Streptomyces sp. NBC_01451 (assembly GCF_036227485.1). Taxonomy (NCBI): domain Bacteria; kingdom Bacillati; phylum Actinomycetota; class Actinomycetes; order Kitasatosporales; family Streptomycetaceae; genus Streptomyces; species Streptomyces sp. NBC_01451. Next base: position 5,248,884 of record NZ_CP109479.1, on the reverse strand, counting down.
TGGCTCGACCCGGCGGGCCGCTACCTCCCCGACTCCCTCCAGGACCAGAACCAGTGGGAGTGGTTCTTCGCGGTGACGGCCGACAACATCAGCCACTTCCGCAACCCGCTCTTCACCGACCTCCAGGGCTTCCCCGACGGCGTGAACCTCATGGCCAACACGGTCATGCTCGGCCTCTCCGTCCCCTTCGCACCGATCACGCTCCTGGCGGGCCCGGCGGTCTCCCTCGCCCTGGTGATGACCCTGGGCCTCGCCGCGACCGCCACGGCCTGGTACTGGCTGATCGTGAAACGGGTCGTACGGCAACGGGGTGCGGCCTTCGCCGGCGCGGCCCTGGCGGCCTTCGCGCCCCCGATGGTCAGCCACGCCAACGCGCACCCGAACTTCGTCATCCTCTTCATGATGCCGCTGATCATCGACCGCGCCCTGCGGCTGTGCGAGGGCGAGCGGGTCCGCCGCGACGGCGTGGTCCTGGGCCTGATGGCGGCGTACCAGATCTTCCTCGGCGAGGAGCCGCTCCTGCTGGCGGCGATGGGGATGGTGCTGTTCGCCCTCGCCTACGCCGCCGTACGCCGGGACGTGGCGAAGGCCGCCTGGCGTCCGCTGCTGCGCGGCCTGCTGATCGGGGGCGCGGTCTGCCTCCCGATCGTCGCCTTCCCCCTCTACTGGCAGTTCGCCGGGCCGCAGAGCTACAAGAGCGTCCTGCACGGCGACAACGCGGGCAACAGCCCGCTCGCGCTGCTCTCCTTCGCCGAGCGCTCCCTCGTCGCGGGCAACGCGGAGAGGGCCGACGCGCTCTCCCTCAACCCCACCGAACAGAACGCCTTCTACGGCTGGCCGCTGGTCCTGCTGGCCTTCGCGATCGCCGTACGGATGTGGGAGCGCACGGCCGTGAAGGCGCTGGCCTTCACCGCGGTCGCCGCCGCCTTCCTGTCGCTGGGCCCCGAGTTCCGTATCCCGCTGTCCGACACCGTGCTGCCGGGTCCCTGGGCGCTGCTCGCGAAGAAGCCGCTGTTCGAGTCGGTGATCGAGGGCCGGGTCGCGATGATCTGCGCGCCCGCGCTGGGCATGCTCCTGGCCATCGCGCTGGAGCGGCTGGCGGCCACCCGCAACCTGACCGCGCAGTACTTCGGCACGCTGGCCGTCCTCCTCGCCGTGCTGCCGATCGTCCCGGCCCCGCTGAAGACGGTGGAACGCACGGCCGTGCCCCCCTTCATCGCGGACGGCATGTGGAAGTCGTACGTCGGCAAGGGCGAGTCGCTCGTCCCGGTGCCGCTGCCCGATCCCGGCAACGCGGAGGCGCTGCACTGGCAGACGGCGGCGGACTTCGGCTTCAAGCTGCCGGGTGGATACTTCAACGGGCCGTACGGCGACGAGCGCGTCGGCATCTACGGCGCCGCACCCCGCTTCACCTCCAACATGCTGCGGGACGTGCGCTACACGGGCGTCGCGCCGACGATCGGCGTCAACTGGCGGGCGCAGGCCAAGAAGGACTTCGCGTTCTGGAAGGCGGGCGTGCTGGTGCTGGCCCCCCAGGGCAACGACGGGGTGCTGCGCGAGACGCTGGAGCAGTTGACGGGCGAGAAGGGTAAGTGGACGGGCGGGGTGTGGGTATGGGACCTGCACGACGGGTCGTGAACCTCCGGAGCGCCCGGAGGCCTCGGAGCCCCCGGGGCTTCCGGGAAGAACGGCCGGTCGCGATCAGCCCCTGAGTCCCCGACCGATCCCGACCCCGGCCCGTCCCGACCCGGCCCGTCCCGTTCCTGACCTGTTCCTTTCGGTGTCTGGCCCGTCACACGGGGGTCCGACCCGCCCGCCACCCACTACGCTTCCCTGACTGCTCTGCCCACGGTGCCTGACCACCGCCTGCGACGATGCGAGGAGTTCTCCTTTGGCCTGTGACCTGTGGCTGGTCCCACTCGTCGACGTGCTGTGTCACACCCCCGACAACCCCTTCGCCGACGAACTCGCTCTCTACGACAAGGTGCTGGGCGAGGCGGGACTGCCTCCGGTGCCGGTGTACGCGTACATGCCGGGGCTGTCCGGCGACGTGGCCCCGATCGCGGGTTTCGACTACGACGCGCTCCACTTCCTGCGCCGCGCGTATCTCCTCCAGGTGTGCGGGCTGCCGGTGACGCCGGTGGACGAACTGGGCGGTGACTACGAGCAGTTGCTGGAGATGTTCGAGACGACCGCCCAGCAGTCGCACCTGGTCTGGCACTACGACCACGCGGGCGCCTACGTCCCGGTGGACTTCCCGCACCCTCTTTCGAGCGACGAACTCCTGGCGGGGGGCGGCCCGTTGGGCTCGTCCCAAACCCTGCTGAGGGAGCTGGAGTTCGTGGCCCCCTCGATCGGCATCGACCCGGCGAACCCGCCCTTGGCCCCGGCCCCGCCCATGACCCCCACGTCACTGGAGGAACCGGCGGCACCCGCCCCGCACGACTCCAGTCCGTTCGCCCGGGAACGGCACGTGTGGCTGGGGCTGAACGCGGCGGCGACACGGAGCCTGGCCCAGGGGTCGATGATCGTCTTCAGCTGAACGCGGGCGCCCGCGTGGGCATGGGCGCGGGCACACGCGGCGGCACGCTCACCGGATCCGGGAGAGACCCTTCTGCAGGTCGTCGGCGTTCATGACGGGGGTGAACGACACCTTGGCGCCGAAGTGGGTGAAGAACGGTTCCGCGATGGGCGGGATCTGCGAGGAGTCCTCCAGGTCGATGACCATCCAGCAGGTCCGGCAACCGTCCTCCGGGCCGAAGTACGCGGCCTCCGGCCTGAGGTGGTCCAGGGTCTCCTTCAACAGCTCCGGCAGCTTGCCGCTGCGTATGCCCTCGTTGCCCTTCTCCGTGTCGAACTGCGCCTTGAGCAGAACGCGCATGGCACTCACCTTCTCCTGATCGACGCACGGGTACGCAGTCGTACGCACTCGCACCAAATCAGGATATGCCCGGCATCGATGCTTGGCGTACGCACGTTCGGCCCACCCGACATGCACAAAACGTGACTACACGATCACGATGCGTGCATGAACCAACGCATACGCACCCTGGTGCCCCTCACCGCTTTCGCGGCGTCGGCCATGGTGTCCCTGCTGCCGGGCACGGCCACGGCGCAGGCGGCCCCCACCACCACCATGGTCAAGCTCCCGGCCGGCTACTGCTGTCAGGAACTCGCGCCGGCCGGCGACAGCCATCTCGCCCATGTCCTCGCCGAGGCGGACCTGACCGTCCCGGCGGACGTCTCCGTCGGCATCAACTGCCACCCGAGCAACTTCACGCCCGAGGAGCACGTCGAGGAGTGCGATCCCGGCGTCGCCGTGGAGTGCGTCGCCGACGCCCACGCGGGCCGGTACGGGCTGGTCGCGCTGGGCTGTGTCCCCGCGGGCTCCACCCACGCCATCGACCTCCACCGCGCGGCCGACACACGCACGGGACGGACGGTGACGACGTCATGAACGTGAACAGGACCAAGTACAAGAACGTGAACGTGAGCCGGATCCGCACCCTTCTCGGCGCCGGCCTCACCCTGGCGGTCGCCCTCACCCTCACCGCCGGGCCTTCGCCCGCATCCGCCGCGAGCTGGCCGGCCGCGAAGCGCACCCAGAAGGTGACCGCGACCATCAAGGTCCCCGCCGGCACCAAGAACTACGACTTCACCCGCTTCGTCGGCAGCGGCGCCCTCGGCGGCGGCGACCAGACCGAGAACCAGCCGCCCATCCTGGAACTCGCGGACGGCGCCACGATCTCCAACGTGATCATCGGGGCCCCGGCCGCCGACGGCATCCACTGCCGGGGCACCTGCACCATCAAGAACGTCTGGTGGGAGGACGTCGGCGAGGACGCGGCCACGTTCAAGGGCACGCGCGCCAACCAGACGATGACGATCGACGGCGGCGGCGCGCGCAAGGCGGCCGACAAGGTGTTCCAGCACAACGGCCCCGGCACGTTCGTCATCAAGAACTTCGAGGTCGAGAACTTCGGCAAGCTGTACCGCTCCTGTGGCGTCTGCAAGACCCAGTACCAGCGCAACGTGGTCGTCGACAACGTGACGATCAAGGCCCCCGGCCTGGACGTCGTCGGCATCAACGCCACGCCGTACGGCGACACGGCCAAGCTGACGCGCGTCACCGTCGTCGGCGACGCGGCACGGAAGATCGTGATCTGCCAGAAGTTCCGCGGGACGACCGTCGGCGAGCCCACGAAGACGGGCTCGGGTCCGGACGGCAGGAACTGCGTCTACCGCACGTCCGACGTCACCTACAAGTAGCGGTAAGGAAGAGACATCGTGGTCACCATCAAGCGTCTGTACCGCCTGCCGTTGCTCGTCGGACTGGCGAGCGCGGCCGTCGCGGCACCGCTGCTGCTCGCCCCCGGCGCCTCCGCCGCTCCCGCCCCCGGCACCGTCGTCGCCAAGCCGGCCGACTCGTGCACCGCCTTCAACACGGTGAAGATCCCGCCGTACTACCTCAACAACAACGTGTGGGGTGCGAAGGGCGCGACGGGCCAGGAGTGCACCTGGCTCAACTCGTACAAGAACGGCAAGATCAACTGGGAGACGTCCTTCGACTGGAAGGGCGGCGACCCGCACGGCGTCAAGGCGTACGCCAGCGCCGTCCTGGGCTGGCACTGGGGCTGGAAGGACACCACCACCAAGCTCCCGGTCCGCCTCAACAGCGGCCGCAAGGTGACGTCGTCCTGGAACTTCAACATCACCCAGACGACGCCGACGGTCATGAACGTCTCGTACGACCTCTGGTTCCACCAGAAGTCCAACCCGGACTGGCAGGACCAGCCGCACGACGAAATGATGGTCTGGCTCAACCGCCAGAACGGCGCGGGCCCCCTCGGCACCAAGCGCGAGACGCTGACCGTGGGCGGTGTCGCCTGGGACCTCTACGTCGGCAAGATCGTCAACACGAACAGCAGTTGGAACGTCTTCTCGTTCGTCCGCAAGACCAACACCAACTCGCAGACGACCGACCTGACGGCCCTGACCGGCGCGCTGGTCCAGCGCAAGCTCATGGCCAACACCAACTACCTGACCAGCGTGGAGGCGGGCACCGAAGTCTTCAGCGGCAAGGGCAAGTTGAGCACGTCGTCGTACTCGGTGAACGTGGGCTGACGATCCGACCGACCGATCAGCGGCCGGGGCCCGCGTCCTTTTCGGGGCGCGGGCCCCTTCCCATTGCCGGGTGCCGGGGCCGGGGGCTATCGCTGTCGCGGCAGCCTGAGCGTCCGTACGAGGGGCATGTCCGCGTACAGGTCGGGATCGACGGTCAGTACGCGTCGGCCGTCCGGCCAGTCCGCCGTCGGCCGGGACAGGTGGACCGCGTGGCCGAGCCGCCACTCCACCCCGTCACGCAGCAGCGCGCCCACGGTGGACGCGCCCGCGAAGTCCAGCTCGACGATCTCGACGGCGGGCAGAGCCCCGATGTGCTCGGCCAGCCCCTTGCGCATGCCGTCGGCGGCGGCGAGGCAGAGCGCCGGCACGTACACGTGCCGGGTGGGCCCGTGCTCGGTGTTGGACACGAATTGCGAGGCGAGTGAGTTGCCCGACCCGAGCGCCAGCAGCGCCGACTCGTCGAAGACGACTCCGGTCGATCCGCCGGATCCGGAGGGTCCAGGCATTCCGCCTCCCCCGACGTCGCCCTTTCCGCTTCCCCTCTCGGCGCTCACAGGCTCTCCACCTCCTGCCCGGCCTCCAGGTCCTGCCACACCTTCTCGACCCTGTCGTGGTCCTCGTCGGTGAGGGTGACGCCGAAGTGTGTCTCGCAGTACGCCTTGGTCTCCTCGTACCGCTTCCGCAGCTCTTCCTGGGTGGGTGTGGCCCCCGCCAGCTCGGCGATCAGGTCGCGCATGGTCATCCCGCGCTCGCGGGCGAGCACCATGAGGCGGTCACGGACCAGGGGGTCGACCTTGACGGTGGTGTCAGCCATGACGACAGTATACCTGCGGTATACCGTCTCGGGCCGCTCAAGCAATGCGGTCATCCTGTTTCCTTCCGGGTGGGTTGACCCGACCGCATAGACGTACGGCCGGGAGTCTGCGTGCGCCGCCTACGCGGGCGCGGGCCGCCCCTGGAGCAGGGCGCGGGCCAGTGCGCCACCGCGTCGGGCGGCGTCTCGGTAGCCGGTGGCGCCGGGCTTGCGAATCTCTACGGTCGTGACGGGTACGGCCGTTGGCCTGGCCGGCACCTGCCCGGCCGCCTCGGCGACAGCAGCGACCGGCACGACGGCACCAGCCGGAGCTGCCGGGCGCTTGCGGCGCAGGCGGTTCTCGACGATGGCGCGGGGTGAGTACAGCGGCGAGGGCAGCCCCTGCGTCAGCGCCGCGCGCACCTCCGTGCTGCTCGCCCCCGCCGCCCACCACTCCTCGACCAGCGGCGCCAGCCGCAACGCCTCGGCGGCACCGAGGGCGAGCCGGGGATCGGTACGGCTGAGCGAGCCGAGCAACCGCGCGGCGAGCGCGGTGCGTTCGCTCGGCGGAGCCCCGGGCTCGCCCGGCGGCACCTCGGCCTCGGCCGATGGCGTCTCGGCCGCTGACGCGTCGGCCGACGACGGGGAGGGAGGTTCTTCTTCCCTGGTCTTTTCGACCGAAGGGAGAGCTCCCGAAGCCACGGAATCCGACTCACCGGAGGCCAGGTTCTGAACTTCTTCGGATTCACCCGCCGGGGGCTCGTCGTCGTACGGAGTGTCGAACACCTCGTACACGGTGGAGAATTGCCCGGACTCCCCGTCCTTGCGCACCACCCGCCGCAGATACCGGGATTCCTCCAGCTCATGCAGGGCGGCGGCAATCCGGGCCCGCCCTTCCTTGCGTTGCTCGGCGAGGGTACGGATGGTGGCGCGGGCGCCGTTCGGCAGGCTGAGGAGGTACGTCAGTACGCCTACCGCACACCAGGAGAGACTCCGGTCGCGGAGAAGGGCGTTGCTGAACACTGAAAAGGCGCGCGTGGGCGTCGTACGATGAATTCGCATGCGGAGCACCGCTCTTCTCTGGTTGGAGCTGGCGCTCCTCGTGCCGAGCCCCCGGGTGTTGGCGCACCGCGGGGGCGTTCTTGTTGCCGTGACTCTAAGGGCACGCAGAGCGACGAATGCAAGCTGAACGGGCTTTTCCGGGGCGGAAGTTCGCGTTCTTCACTCTTCGGGGTGAAGCGCCGCCTTCAGAAGCAACGCGTGTACGAGGTGATCTCTCCCCGTCGGCCGATAACGCCAAGTCAGCGGCCATGTCCGGCCGTTGAGCGCCGGGACGGGGATGAAGGCGATGCGGCACGGGCCGGACGAGAGACAGGTGACGCCCGGCGGCCAGACCCGGTGGGTCGTGGCACCCACGGGCACGAGGAAGTAGACGGCACGACTCCCGTTCGCCTCCTCAACCACAGGCCCCGGCGCACCGCCGGTCATCCGGGCCAGCCGGTCCGCCGCCGCCCTGCCCTCGTCGCCGTCCACGCGTACCGCGTCGAACTGGACGCCCGCCTTGCGGAGTTGGATGCCGGTGGGCGGGATCCAGTCGGGGATGTCAGGGACGTCGAGGATCTCCGGGGTGAGTGGGGAGATCTCGGGGGCGAGTGCGGGTTCGGCGAGGTTTGTCTCGTCACTTTCTGTGTTCATGGGGACAGTTTCGGCAGGCAGGGCTAGCTTCTTCCATGACTCTGCGTCGAGGGTTGGTAGCTGTCGGAATTCGGCGCGGGTCGGTGGTGACCAGTTGAGTTCGGTTGAGTTCGGGAGTGACCGGATGGCGAGTTCGGACAACAAGGCTGAAGCAGGCGGCACGGCACACATGGTCGCCGCCCTCGCCAAGGCCCTGCGCGAGCAAATGGGGCTCACACAAGAAGAGTTGGGCAAGCTGATCGGCTACACGGCATCGGCGGTCAGCGCGATGGAGACGTGCGCGCAGCCCGCCAGCGACAAGATGCTCGTCAAGCTGGAGGAGGTTCTCGGGGGCGGGTTGGGCGTCTTCGAGAAGGCCCGGAAGTGGATGCTGCTGGAGAAGTACCCGGCTCGGTTCCGGGGAGTCGCGGGGCTGGAGCGGGGCGCGGTCACGATCTCCTCGTACGCGACCTTCGTCGTCGACGGGCTCTTCCAAACCGAGTCGTACGCCCAGGCACTCATCCGGGGCGGCTATCCGGCCGTCTCCGACCAGAAGCGCGAAGAACTCGTCGAGGCACGGCTCGCCCGCCGGGCACTCTTCGACCGCGCCCCGGCCCCGATGATCGAGCTGATCCTCGAAGAGACCGTGCTGCGGCGGCCGTTCGGCACCTGGGACATCATGCGCGGGCAGCTGCGCTCGCTCGCCGAGGACGCGCAGCGGGACAATGTGTGCCTGCAAGTACTGCCGCTGGATCGCGGACTGCGCGGATCGCATGCGGGTGACCGAGGTTCTATGAAACTCCTCGTCACCGAGGACCACGACCACGTCGTCTACATGGAGATCGAGGATCAGGGCATCCTGATCAGCGATCCACCCGAGGTGGCTCAACTCGCGCACCGCTATGCGAAGATCCGATCACAGGCACTGAGTCCCGACGACTCACTCAGCCTCATCGAACGGTTGGCAGGAGAGGAACCATGAGCAACGCCGGTGCACTGCGGTGGTTCAAGTCCAGCTACAGCGACGACGGTGGCGGGGACTGCGTCGAAGTCGCCTACGCCTGGCGCAAGTCGACGTACAGCGACAGCGGCGGCGGAGACTGCGTGGAGATCGCCCCCTGCCCCCACACCCCCACCGCCGCCATCCACATCCGCGACTCCAAGAACCCGAGCGGGCCGAACCTCACGGTCACCGGCGAAGCCTGGGCCGCGTTCCTCGCCCGTACCGCCTGAACTACGGCAGCGTTGCCGGGCGTTGGCCTCAGCAGTGGCAAAGCACGTCGAGGACGACGGCCTCGGCGTCGAGGTCGTCGAGGTAGCGGTTGGCCTGTTCCAGGTGGTCGACCGTGTCCACGAACGTCCACGAGCCGTCAAGGGCGACCAGGGCGAAGCCGGGTACAGCGCTCCGGACCGCCAGCAGTCGGGTTTCCTCATGGTCCTGCGCGAAGTATTCGACCGGGTCGTTGAGCAGCAACGACGTGCTGAAGTGCGGGTCTCCCGCGACGGCGCGCTGGGCCACCTCCTGCACCAGCGGCTGAGCCAGATGATCCCTCCTGGCGTCCGCCTGGGAGTAGTTTTCAGGATCGGCTTCGTGGCGGGCGAGAAAGTCGGTGCGCGGGGTGGCCGGCGGGTGTATCGCGCTCAGCTCGGTCCAAGCGGCGAGCCGGTCGTCGTGCGCGCGCGCCGCCCGGTTCCGCATACCGTCGAAGTCGAGCAGACCGCGAGGCCCGCCGTAGCACTCCAGCGGCCCAAGGGCACCAAGGTCGGCCTTCCTGCGCGGCACGGTTGACGCCGTGACGAGCCTGCGGTCGCCGTCGTGCAGAGGCAGCACGAGGTAGGCGTTGCCCGCGGCGGCGTGGATGGCCCACCAGTCCCAGTGGCCGACCGGATTCTGTCCCTCGGCGAGGCCCATGTTGTAGGGCGCCAGGGCGGCAGCCACCGCCCGTGGAACCTTCCGAGGCGCGGTCGGCGGCAGGCAAACAGTGGCGTGGAATTTGGTCATGCCCGGGAGCGTAAGCCCTGGGATTCGTCCGTCCGTACGACCGCCCGGCGGCGCACACGCCTCCCGTGCTGCCGCAAAGCCTTCTCCTGCTCGGGCCGCGTGGTCACGACGTGGGGAACCGGATTCCCGCGAACGGCGAAGTACCGGTGAAGGCACAGGACTTCAGCACCATCGAACCGACGAAAGGAGCCCCGATGACCGTCGAGCCAGACGTCAGAGTGGGGCAGGAGAGTGACGCCTCGGTGGTCGAACGGTCGTGGCACGAGCCCGAGGTGTTCGCCGTGCTCTTCGACCGCCATGCCGACTCGGTGCACGGATACGCGGCGCGCAGGCTCGGTGCGGAGGCGGCCGAGGACGTGATGGCGGAGACCTTCACCACCGCGTTCCAGCAGCGCTTCCGGTACGACACGGGGCAGGCCGGTGCCCGTCCGTGGCTGTTCGGCATCGCGACCAACCTCATCAGCCGCCACCGGCGTGCCGAGGCCCGGCGGCTGAGGGCGCTCGGGCGGCTGCCTCCGGACGGCACCGGTGGCGGCCGGGCCGACGAGACGGTCGCGGACCAGGTGGCGGCGCGGGTCAGCGCGCAGGCGGTGGGGCGTGAACTCGCCGGTGCGCTGGCCCGGTTGCCCGCCCGTCATCGGGACGTCCTGCTGCTGGTCGCCTGGGCCGACCTCGGCTACGAGGAGGTCGCGCGCGCCCTGAACGTGCCGGTGGGGACGGTCAGGTCGCGCCTGCACCGGGCCCGCAGAAAGGTTCGCGAGGCATTGGGCGGATCTGATCCGACAGCTCTCCAAGAGGAATCCGGGCAATCAGACGATGGAGGTCTCCGGCGATGAATGAACTCAAGCTCCTCAGGGAGTGGGACGCGGACGCGCCGCCCCTCACGGACGCCGCCCGTGCCCGTGCCCGCTTCCGCCTGCACCAGGCGATGGGGGAGCCCGCCGCCGCCATGACCATCGGCCGCCGTCCGCTGCTGCGGGTCGCGGTGGGTGCCATGGCCGCTGCGACGGTCGCCACGACCGTGGTGGTCGCCCAGAACACGGGGACCTCTCCTCGCACCCAGCCGGTGAGCGCGGCCACCGTGCTGCGAGGGGCGGCGGCCGAGGCGCGCAGTCTCGAAAAGCCGATCGCGCCGCGCGACGACCAGTTCATCTACACCAAGGAGATCATCAAGGAAACCCCGGTCGGAGGCGGCCGAACCAAGACATACGTCGACGAGAGCTGGAGCTCGGTCGACGGCTCCAAGAAGTCGTACCTCAGCGAGCTGGGCCACGCCGATTGGGTCCCGCCGTTCCGGCCGGGGGAGAGCATTTGGCCGCCGAACAGGTGGTCGGAGCTGAAGCAACTGCCCACCGACCCGGTCAAGCTGCCGATCGCGCTGCGCGGCCTCCTCAGGAAGCCGGACCCCAACCGGCCTTTGAGGGCCGACGAGTGGCCGCTGGTCCAGTTCGGCCTCTCCAACCTGCTCCGCAAGGCCGTTCTGCCGAAGGGACTGCGCCCCGCGGCGTTCGAGGCACTCGCCACCGTCCCCGGCATCAAGTTGCTGCCGGGCCGCACGGACGCGGACGGCCGCCCAGGCCTCGGCATCCAGTACGTCGGCCCGCCCGACACGCCCTGGGCTGACGGCGCACAGGTACTGGTCTTCGACGCGAAGACGTATCGGTACCTCGGTATGCGCGACCAGCGAAGGGCGGGAGGGACGACGTACGAGCAGTGGTCCACCGTGGCCGCCAACGCCGTCGTGGACCGAGTGATGCAACGGCCCTGACACACCCCACACCCCACACCCACTGAAGCACTGAATTCCTGAAGCCCCTGCGCGGTCACTCCGCCGCTCCGCCTCGACCGCTCGACGCCCGGAAACCTCACCGCGGCGTCGAGCGGTCGCGTCGTGCCCACCCCGCCGAAGTCCCCGCACAGCCGAAGTCCCCGTCCCGCCGAAGTCCCCTTTTGTATCGAGCATTTGACACAAGATCCCGGCCGGGGCATCTTGTACCCACTGCTTGATACAAGATGATCTGGGGGGATCTCCATATGCTCGACATGCTCGACACCGCCCCGCTCCAGACCCGGTTCCTCGACCACGCCGAGTACTACGCCCGGTGGTCCGGTCTGGCCATCGGCCTCGTGGTCGCGCAGGCCCTGTCCACGCTGGGGGACGTCGAGTTCGAGCAGCGCGTCGTGTTCTGCATCACGGCCTTCGGCCTGTGCGCGGTGGCCGGTGTCCTGCTCGCCGACGCCCTGACCCTGCGCCCCCAGGAGGCGGTACGCACCGCGAGTCTCGCACCGCGCCTGGTCAGAGACCATGTGCCGCCCCACATGGGCCCCCTGATCGCCCTCCAGGGCGTCTCCCTCGTCGCCCTGCTGGTGATCACGGCCGTCACTGCCTCCGTCGACCCCGACCGCGTATTCAGCACGGGCAAGGTCGCCCACGTCACCTGCAACGGCATGCGCGCGGCCCTCGGCCCCTGGCCCGGCCTGCACTACAGCCTCCCGATGTTCGGCGCACTCGCCATCGCCACCCCCACCTGTTTCTGGGCCCTGCGCCGCATCGCCCACGGCCCGGGCGAGGAACAGCAGCGCCGCGACCGCGCGTGGGCGGTCACCGGGGCCTGGGGCCTGCTGGTGTCGAGCCAGCAGCTGTACGCCGTACTGATGGTCACCGTGTCCCTGACGGAGACGGGCTGCGCCGGCGTGCTGGGCGCCCTCACCTTCTGGATGTTCTACCCCCTGGCCCTGCTGAACCTGTTCACCGTCGTCTGGTCCCTGGTCACCGTGGTCGCCCCCCGCGCGGTCGAGGACGAGCCGGCCGAGGACGGGACCCCCGGCGATGAGTGACCCCGCCGTCCGCGTCGACACCACCAGCCAGGTACCGCCGTACGAGCAGATCCGCGCCCAGCTCGCCGCGCTGATCCGCACCGGCCGGCTGGTCACGGGCGAGCGCCTGCCGACCGTGCGCCAGCTCGCCACCGACCTCGGGCTGGCGCCGGGCACCGCGGCCCGCGCCTACCGCGAGCTGGAGGCCGCCGGGCTGATCCGGACCCGCCGTGGCGCGGGCACCAGGGTCGCCGCGCTCCCGTCCGGGCCGTACGCACACGACGTCGACCAACTCACTACCCTGGCAAGGGACTTCACCTCCGCCGCCCGGGCACTCGGCGCCGGCACCGAGGACATCCTGACCGCCGTCCGCGACGCCCTGGACCCGGGGCCCGCCACCTCCCCGGCCACCGCCGCCAGCGGAGCACACGGCCCCAAGACGGCCGGCGTCGGCGCGGGCAGCAGGGGCGGGAAACGGGCCTGAGCAGTGGGCACTTGCCGCCGCCGACCGCACAACCACCCGAGTACGGCAGCCCGTTGATGTCCCGCGGCCGGACGAAGGCCGGGGCCCCGCCGGTTACCAGGGGCCGTGGTCGAGCAGGCCCAGGGTCAGGACAGCCGTCGCGGTGGAGAGGAACACGACCCCGCCCACGATGTTGCGGGAACCCACCCGCAGGTGGGCGATGATCGCGCCGATGAAGTACAGCACCAGGCCGCAGGCGGCGAGGGTGCCCAAGAGCGGAACCGCGAGCCCGGCCAGCAGCCCCACAGTGCCCGCTGCCAGCAACAGGCCCAGCACCGGGACCCACTTCCGGGGTATGCCCTTCATGTCCGCCTGGGTTTTGGGGTATTCGTGGCCGATCAGGTAAGTGACGGCGGCGGCGCCGTTGAAGACCGCGCCGAGGATCGTGACCGTGACGTAGGCGGCGAACACGACTTCTCCGTTTCTGTCGGGAACAGAGTGACTGGGCACTCCGGCTGGGATGCCGTGCCCCGGAGGACGAGCCGGCCACCCGGTTTTGTGACATGGGTGGTCGGCCGGTTCTGTGACATCGGCGGTCAGCCGGATCTGCCAGTCGTGTCGAACGCTCGCCCTACTCTTGTTCCGTGGCGAACTGGCGGCGGTCTCTTGGTCGTGGATTCTGGGCTGTGGATCGGGCTCTGGGCGGGCAGGAGCGTCCGACCCGGATCCAGAAGTGGGTTGCCCGACACCCGATCGGTACCGGTCTCAGTGTGGCCGTTCCCCTCGCGCTCTTCTTGCAGATGACGTCGCCCGAGGACGAAGCGGGTGGGCCCCTGCCCGCCGTACTGGGAGGGCTGGCCATGGGGCTCGTCTTTGCCCTCACGGCCTGCGCGGAGCGACTCCGACAGCGTCGGCTCAAGCGCCTGGGGATATGGGACGGATCCTGAGAGCCCAGGAGCGGAAGCGGAGTCCTCCTGCTTCCCCTGCGTCCTCCTGCGTCCTCCTGCGTTCTCCTGCGTTCTCCTGCGCTTCCGTCAGGCGCTCAGCCGACCTGCCCCGCCCATCGGGTGACGAGTCGTCAGCCATCCGTTCACCCCGGGACCGAGGTGGACCTCGTGCGGGCCGCGGAACCCGAGGGACCGCAACTGGTCCCCGTGGCGGGGGGACATCGTGATCGCGACGGCGGTCGCGTTCTCGTCGTCGACGGCGCGCAGGCCCGGGGCCAGCAGGTCCGCGGCCACCGTGTGGTCCCAGGCGCTCGTGTCGTGCAGCGCGCCGACGATGAACACCTTCCAGTGCGACAGTTCGGGTCCTACATCCTTCAGCCACATCGGCAGGACCGGGCAGTCGTCAGGACCGATGGCGAGTTCACGGGCGAGCAGGCTGCTGAAGCGGGTGTCGGGGGGCTCGGACCCGACGCCCGGCGGCAGCCAGACAGCAGCCGCGAGGAGCCCGCCGTCCGCCCGCTCGGCCACCCATATCCGGCCCTCTTCGAGGGCATAGTGGGCCAGCACCAGCCGCATGGCACTCCGCGTCTGCTCCCAGTCCGGCACGGAGCCCTCCGGAAGCGTGGCTGCGGATGCGGATGCAGATGTGGCCGTGGATGTGGATGTGGGCGACGCGATCATGCGTACCACCGCGGGCACGTCCACGAGTTCCGCCGCGCGTACGGCCGTCTGAAGGCGCAGTTGGAGCGTCGGCATCGCCGGTGTCGTCGGCAGCGCCATGGCCATCGTCATCGTGTTCTCCATTTCAGGCCGCCCGGCTCGTGCCGGTGAGAATCCGGGCGGGTCGCAGGTCCGGCATCGGTACGGGTACGGACAGGGGTACGGGTACGGAGTTCGGGCCTGTCCGGCGGGGTGCTTGCTGAGGTCGGGACTGGGACTGGGACTGGGGCCGGGGCCGGGGCTGCGGCTGCGGCCTGCTGAGCAGGACCACACCGTGGGCGGCCGTCGCCGCGCCGACCAGGGCGAGGAGGGTGCCGGTCGCGCCGTACTGGAAGCCCTCGCCGAGCAGGGTGACGCCGATGGCGGACGCGGCGACCGGGTTGACGAGGGTGAGCAGCGCGAGGGGACCGCCGAGGCCGCTGCCGTACGCCTTCTGGGCGAGCAGCAGCCCGCCCGCGGCGAACCCGACGGTGAGGACCGCGACCAGGGCCGTACTCCACGACATGCCCGCCCCGACGGCGAGCTTCTGGGCCAGTGTGGAGCCGACTCCGGAGGCGATGCCGGAGGCCGCCGCGAAAGCGAGGCCCGCGTGGGCGGAGGGGCGCGAGGCCAGGCGTGCCAGCGTCGCGATGAGGGCGGCGGCGGCGAGCGCGACCAGCAGGACCTCCGTGGTGCTCAGGGCGCTGTCCGGCCCGCTGCCCGAGGCGGTGACCGTCAGGAGGGCGGTCAGTCCGGCGAGCGTGAGGGCCATGCCGCGCCACTGCGTTCCCGGGGTCCGGCGGCGGGTGGCCAGCGAACCCAGGGGGACGGCCACCACGAGGGTCAGTACACCGAGCGGTTGTACGAGGCTCAGCGGGCCGTACCGCAGTGCGACCACATGCAGCAGCGCGCCACCGGCGTTGAGGAGGACCGCCCACCACCACGAGGCACGGGTGAGCGCGCCGCGCAGGTTCGCCGTTCCGGCCGCGGTCCGCTCCTGGACCACGGCGGCCGTGGCGTAGCAGAGCGCGGAAACGAGGGAGAGGGCGACGGCCAGAAGTACTGGGGAGCTCGTCATCACATATTCCCATCGATACGAAACGGTTTCGTACCGACAAGCTACGGCGACCCTGATCGAAACGCAAGCGTTTCTCTAGTGGAGATCGGACACGATCGCCGACCCCGCCCGACATCGGCCCAGGTCACGGACTGATCGAGTCCGGATAAAAACCTAATTCTCCAGCAACCATCCCGCCCCGGCACCGTCTTACAGTCGCAGGGGCTCACTCCGGACCAGGACGTACGGGACGGACACATCGGAGCCGACACTGCGCATCTCGCACGCACTACGCAGCACTGCACCGCGCTATACCGCACCGCACTGCATCGCACCACCGAGCACTGCATCGCACTCCATCGCACCGCATCGCACCTTCAGCGAATCCGGGGGGATTCATGTTTCGCACCATTCGTATCGGTCGTCCACTCGCCATGGGGGCGGCCGGTGTGCTGATGTCGCTGGGCGCGGTGGCCGCCACCGCGCCTGCCGTGTGGGCCGCGCCGGGGACGCCGACTCCGTCGGCCGGGCCCTCGCAGACCTGCTGCCACACCGAGCTGACCGTGGACGGGCCCGGCACCCTGGGGCTGGCCGGGCAGCCGGTCGAGTTCACCGAGAAGATCACCAACACCTCCGCGACCGAGTCGGAGGACGTCTTCCTCAACCTGGTCGCGGACGCCGGCGCCGGCATGCCGGAGAACGGCCTGGCCATCTGGTACCGCACGGACGACGGGGCCTGGGAGAAGGTGACGCTGGAGTACCACAGCGGTTCGTTCCAGGGGACGCTGCCGCCCACCATCACGCTCGGCCCCGGCGAGAGCCGTGTCCTGCACCTGCGTCTCGGGCTGCCCATGGGCGAGCCGCACAACGGCGACAGCGACGGCGGCACCCAGTCCGTCAGGCTGACCTCGTCCGTCGGCGCCGCGGACGGTTCCTGGGTCCTCCAGGCACGTGACGTCCGGACCATCCCCGTCAAGGGCCTGACCGCCCGCCTCACCGGTGTGCCCGCGACGGCCGTGCCCGGCGGGGCGCCCGTCGAGTTCAAGGCCACCGTGGCCAACTCGACGGCGTCGGACTACGTCAACGTCAGCAGCGTCCTGTTCACCGACCGCCACACGACCGTGCAGGTGTACCGCGAGGGCGAGTGGGTCACGCTGGCCCCGGTGCTCACGGCCGCCGAACCCGACACCGCGGGCTTCTACCTGCGTGGCCCCGACTACGCGGCCCCTGCGGGCGACAGCAGCACCGTACGAGCACGGGTCTCCTGGAAGGCGAACGCCCCACTCGGCAAGACCCGCCTCGCTCAGAGCGTCATCGTCAACGCGGGCGGCTCCGTCCCGTTCCGGGGCACGTACCTGGGCGCCGCGTCCGCCCAGGTCACGCTGACCGGCAGCCGGTCGACATCCCCGAGTCAGAGCCAGAGCCCCACCACGTCGGCATCACCATCGACGTCCGCATCGGCATCAACCGGTGCCACTCCCACGTCCACAGCCACTCCCACGCCCGCCACATCCACCCCGGCCGGCACCGGCACCGGCACCCAGCTTGCCAGCACCGGCAGTGACAACAGCGGCACGATCGCCCTGTCCCTCGGCGGCAGCGCGCTGGTGCTCGGCGGAGGCTCCCTGGCCGCCTACGCACGGCTGCGGCGCCGCGCGTAACGCCGGTCCGGACGGATTGCGTGTCTCCGGTAACTCCCATGGCCCTCATGGGAGTTACCGGAGACACAACTCCCGTCAGGCGGCGGGGAACACCGCCGTACCGCCCTGCGTCAGCTTCCAGTTGGTGACCGCGAAGTCGGCGGGGTCCAGGGTTCCCTTCGTCGTCACGTAGTCGATCATCAGCTGGCGGATCTCGTTCGTCGAGCTGTACGCGATGTCGGCGGCGGCGATGTGCGGGTAACCGGAACCCCCGTTGGCGCGGTAGTTGTTCACGGCCACGACGAAGACCTGGTCGTCGGTGACCGAAGTGCCCTTGTAGGAAAGGTTCTTGATCCTCGAACCCTCCGCCTGCGCGATGTCGATCTCGTAGTCGACGCCGGCGGCCGTGTCGTACATGTAGTCCCAGAAGCTGTTGGCGTTCGTCAGCGTCGCGGTGTCGACGGCCGTGCCCGCCGGCACCTGGTGGTAGTACTTCGCCGCGTACTCCAGGTAGTCCTTGAGCTGGGCTCCGGTCAGCTTCTTGCCGTACAGGGTGTTGTCGTAGATGTAGAGCCCGGCGACGTCGCGGATGCTGACATCGCCCTTCGGGATGTCGGCGCTGCGGCTGAACGGCGCGGCGACCGAGATGAGCGGGAGGGCGGCGTCGGCGGTCGACAGGCCGGTGGCCACGGTGGCCATCTGGACCTGGTGGATGAAGTCCATGACGGGTACGTCCTTCCAGCACGCCTCGGCCGCCGACAGGTCCGCCGTACACGTGCCGACAGCCGTGTTGACGTACTTCACGACGAGGTCGTGGTCGGCCTTGAGCAGCCTGGTGATGTGCTCGTCCTCCGCGACCGCGTTGCTGTTGAGGGTCTTCGCCTTCGTGCTGGTCACCTTCCACTGACCGCGTTCGAGTTCGAGCTCGAAGTCGAAGACGGTCAGGCGCATGCCGTAGCAGTACGGCTCGGAGAGGACCACGTCCTTGCCGGTCGTCTTGTTCGTCACCGTGTAGGACGACACCTCGGTGTGCGTGTGCCCGACGAGGATCGCGTCGATCCCGGGCACCTGCTCGGCCACCAGGTTCGACGCGTTCTCGACGTAGGGCAGCTCGGTCCCGTACGACGAACTGCCGTCCAGGCCCGAGTGGTCCGTGAGGAAGACGACGTCGCAGCCGAGGGCGCGCATGCGCGGGACGTACTTCTTCGCCTGCTCCACGAGCCCCGTGAACGACATCTTCCCGGCGACGTTGTCCTTGTCCCACAGGGCGATTCCGGGGTTCGTGAGGCCGAGGATGCCGACCTTGATGTCCGGTGCGCCGGGGACCCGGATGCGCTTGACGGTGTACGGCTGGAAGGCGGGCCGGAGCGTCTTCGCGTCGAGCGCGTTCGCGCCGAGGAGCGGGAAACGGCACTGGCTCTCGAACTTGCGGAGGGTGTCGATGCCGTAGTTGAACTCGTGGTTGCCGAGGGCGGCGGCGTCGTAGCGCATGGCGTTCATGGCGACGGCCATGGGGTGCTCGGGGCCGCGCTTGCCCTTGCCCGCGTCGATGGGGTCCACGCGCGCGTAGTAGTACGCCAGTGACGTGCCCTGGATGATGTCGCCCGCGTCGACGAGCAGGACGCGGTCCTCGCCCTTCTCCGCGCGCTGCTGCTTGATGAGGGTGGCCACGCGGGCGACACCGACCGAGTTGCCGGCCTTGTCGGTGTAGGCGGCGTCGGTGTAGTAGTCCCAGTCGAAGACGTGGCTGTGCAGGTCGGTGGTGCCCAGGATGGAGAAGGACCAGGTGCGGGGCGGCTTGCAGTGCGCGCTGTCGGGACGCTCGGCGGCCTGCGCGGGGGCTGCCGCGACGGTTCCGGCGGCTGCCACGACGGCACCGGTGACGGCCGACTTGTGCATGAACTGACGGCGGTTCATGGGCGATATGGGCATGGGCGGGACTCCTGGGCAGCTGGGACGGCCGGGGCGGCAGAGGACAACGGGGGACAGTACGGGGACAACCGGGGACAGCAGGCGGGTGGCTACACGCGTAGATCGTGGCGGCACACGGGCCCGCCAGGAACCAAGAACAGGCCATGACAGGCCATGTCCCGGTCAATTCCACCGAAAAGCGGGAGTCCCACACGTCCCGTCAACCCCGTGTGAACCTTCTGTCAGTGGTGTGACCTACGCTGCTCTTCACTTGTTCCACACAGAGACCAAGTGGCCCCGCTGCGGGGCACTTTCGTACCGGGGGGTTCGAAACCATCGTGCACAGACGCACTCTCTCGACCGCGCTTGCGGTCGCACTCACTTTCGGTTTCGTCGCGCTCACCACCGGCGTCGCGGGCACCGCCATGGCGGACGACCAGCGGGACCTGGGCATCGTCTCGTTCGGGGACATCGTCGTGGACGGCCTTCACCAGCGCGTCTTCGTCACCGATCCGGTCAGCGACCGGATCGTCGCCACGGACTACCGGGGCAACTTCGTCGCGGAGGTGTCCAACCTGCCCGGCGTCAAGGGCCTGGAGCTGTCCGCCGACTCCAGGACGCTGTACGCGGCGGTGCCCGACGACCAGGGCGACAAGGCCGACGCGATCGTAGCCGTCGACGCGGCCACGGTCACGGTGTCGGCGCAGTACCCGACAGGGGACGTGAACCCCCAGTCCGTGGCCCTCGCGGGCGGCAGGCTGTGGTTCGGATACGGCTCCCCGGGCACCGGCAACATCGGCTCGGTCGACCTGACCGACCCGGAGCACAAGGTCACCCTGGACGCCGACGCGGCCAAGCCGTGGAGCGCCGCTCCCCTGCTGGACGCCGCGCCGGGCTCCGGCAGCCTGGTCGCGGGCCTGCCCGGCCTGGCCTGGTCCGAGCTGGGCGTGTACGACGTCTCGTCGGGCACCGCGACCGCCACCGCGCGCAAGACCGTCGCGGGCAGCGAACTGCGCGACCTCTCGGTCACGGCGGACGGCGGGCGGGTCGTCGTGGCCGCCCAGGACCCGTCCAACCACGTGACGTACAAGACCTCCGACCTCACGGCGGACGGCAAGTACTCCAACACCGCGGGGTCCGCCAACGCGGTCGCCGTCGCCCCCGACGGCACGGTCGCCGCGGGCAACGACACGTACTTCGGCCAGGGCCTGAACGTCTACAGGCCGGGCCGCGCGGCCTCGGTCCGGGACTACGACCTCGTCAACGGGGACAGCACCGGTCAGCTCGCCACGGCGGGCCTCGGCTGGGCACCGGACAGGTCCCGGCTGTTCGCGGTGACGGCCGCCGGGGACAACAAGTACGACCTGCGCGTCCTGAACAACCCGACGAAGGCTGTCACCAGCGTCTCCGTCACCGCCCCCGCCAAGTCCGACCGCACGAAGAAGCTCACGGTCAAGGGCAAGATCACCAGCAAAGTGGCCCTCCCGGCGGGCACCAAGCTGACCATCACCCGCAAGGACCTGGACAACCCCGGCGGCCGGAAGATCGGCACGGCGACGGTCGCGTCGAACGGCACGTTCTCCTTCACCAACAGCCCGCCGGCCGGCGGCAAGGTGACGTACACGCTGTCGTACGCGGGTGACGCCGACCACCTGGCGTCCTCCGGCTCGGACACGGTCGACGTCTCGCGCGCGGCGGCCACGCTCCGCCTCTCCAACAACAAGAAGACGTACGACTACGCGAAGAGCGTCAAGTTCACGGCGCACCTCGGCAAGACGTACAAGAACCGCAAGGTCGAGATCTGGGCCGACCCGTACGGCTCCGACCGGCCCGACAAGCTGGTCAAGGCCGGCACGGTCAACAGCAACGGCGACTTCTCGGCCACGTACAAGCTCACCCGCGACACCCGCCTGACGGCACGCTTCACGGGCGACTCGCGCTACGCGCCCAAGACGGTCGCCAGCACGGTCTACACCAAGGTCAAGGTGTCGACGTCGATCAGCCGCCAGTACAAGAACAAGAACGTGTACGGCCAGACGTACGCCTACTTCCACCAGGCGACGGTCCCGCTGTTCACCACGTCCATGACGGCGTACCCGCACCGCGAACAGCGCCTCCAGATCGAGTACTTCTACGAGGGCTCCTGGTACGACGGCGGCTCCCAGTACTTCGCCATGGACTCGTCCGGCATCTCGCGCGTGGAACTGGGCGGCACGCACGACATCGGCTACCGCTTCCGCATCCGCTCGTCCTACCTCGACGGAGCGTCGGGCGACAACGTGAACACGACGACGCACGGCGCGTGGAAGTACTTCATCTTCACGAGCTGAGGACGTGGCTGCCTGCGGGCCCGTGGCACTGGGAGGAACAGCTGCCACACAGCGCACGCCCCTGACGGCGTGACACCGCGCCACAGCGCGTGGCGCGGTTCGGCCGAGGAGTACGTACCGAGCGCGGCGTGCGTTCCGTCGGCGGCCACGAGGAGTTCTGCCGGGACGAACAGGTGCGGAACTCCTCGGGTCGCACCGGAGCCCCACCGGGTGCCGTCGTCCCGGACGATGTCCGGTGCGGGCCCACAGGTCACGGACGGCTTGCCGAGCGGACCGGGTATGGCCGGCGACCCGCACCCGATGCCGACGGACGGCGAGGCGTCCGCCGCGGAAGAGCCGCACGGCTTCGCACGGCCCCGAGGCCGCGGGCCGGACGGCCACGGCCAGGGCGTCCACCGGATCAGGGCGCCTCTTCGGCGGTGGTGCGGCAGAACCGGGCATGTCGCCGACCGTCTTGTCGCCGACCGTCTTCCGGCCCTCGGCAATCACTCCTCCCGCACAGGGGAGCCGGCGCGGCGGAGCCGAGGCTCGCGCCGCCGACGGCCGCCGTCCGTCAGGGCTGATGCCGTCGGCGTCAGGTGGTGAAGACCTTGCCCGGGTTGAGGATGCCCGCCGGATCCCACACCCGCTTGATGCCGCGGTGCAGGTCCAGTACCGCCGGGCCCAGTTCGTCGGCCAGGCCACGCATCTTCAGCAGACCCACGCCGTGCTCGCCGGTGACCGTGCCTCCCAGCGCGAGCGCCTGGTCGACGACCTCCTCGAACACCCCGCGGCAGCGGGCGAGTTCCCGCTCGTCGCCGCGCGGCACGACCAGCATCGGGTGCAGGTTTCCGTCCCCGGCGTGCGCCAGGGTGGCGATGCGCACACCGTGCCGCGCGGCGGCGTCCTCGATGCAGGCGAGCATCTCGGGCAGCAGGCTGCGGGGAACGCAGACATCCTCGCTGAGCACCATGCCCAGGCGTTCCAGCGCGGGATAGACCAGGCGCCGCGCGGCGAACAGGGCGTCCGCCTCGGCCGGATCGCCGGACCGCGCGCTCCAGGTGGCGCCGACCGCCTCGAAGCAGGCCAGCACGGTGTCCGCCTCCTGGGCGCCCACCGCGCCGGGCGCGTCACAGCGGGCCAGCAACAGCACGTCGCCGCCGTCGGTGAGGCCCATGTTCTTCCACTCGTCGACGGCGCGCAGGGAGAAGCGGTCCACGAGTTCCAGGGCACTCGGGACCACACCGGAGGCCACCACCCGGGCGACGGCCCGGCCGGCGCTCGGCAGGTCGGCGAAGTAGCCCACGACGGTGTGCTCCTGGGCACGCTCACCCCGCAGCCGCACCGTGACCTCGGTGACCAGGCCCAGGGTGCCCTCCGAACCGACCAGCAGACCGGCGAGTTCGAAACCGGCCGAGCTCTTGGCGGTGCGCCGCCCCAGCCGGACCACGTCACCGCGACCGGTGACCACCTCAAGGCCCAGCACGTAGTCCCGGGTGACGCCGTACTTCACGCAGCACAGTCCGCCCGCGTTGGTGGCGACGTTCCCGCCGATCGTGGACCACGGGGCGCTGGCCGGATCCGGCGGGTACCAGAGACCCTTGGCGGCACACGCGGCACGCAGGTCCTCGTTGACGACGCCCGGCTGCGTGACGGCCAGCCGCTCGTCCGGGTCGATGCGCAGGATCCGGTCCATCGCCGCGAAGGACACAACCACCGCGCCCTCGACCGCGTTGGCGCCGCCGGACAGGCCGGTGCCGGCCCCGCGGGCCACCACCGGCACGCCGTGCTCCGCGCAGTAGGCCACGACGGCCGCCACCTCGGCGGTGTCGTGGGGCTGCACCACGGCCGCCGGGAGCGCGTAAGGCGCGCCCGCTGCTTCGTCGTGGGCGAAGGACGCTGCCCGGGACGGGTCGGTGATCACCCGTCCGGCCGGGAGAAGCCCTGCGAGATCAGTCGGTGTCGTGGTCACCCCGGCGAGATTGGCACCCGGCGCGGCAGCCGTTCAATTGGCCGTTGGTACAGGCCGTGGCGCCTGTACCAACGGCCAATTGCCCGGCCCTCGGGGCTTCGGCCAGCCTTGCTCGACGTCCGGTCAAGGCCGGGTCCGCAGTCCTCAGGAGGGTGAGTCGATGACGGCAGTGCTGATGGGAATCGGAGGCTTTCTCCCGCCCGTGACGGTCACGAACGACGACCTCTCCCGCACCCTGGACACCACGGACGAGTGGATCCGTACCAGGACGGGCATCCGCGAGCGGCGGTTCGTCTCCGAAGGCCTGTCGACGGGGAGCATGGCCGTGACGGCCGGTGAGCGTGCCCTGCGGTCGGCCGATGTGTCCGGGGTGGACGCCGTGGTCGTGGCCACCACCTCGCCCGAGCGCCTCTGCCCGGCGGTGGCGCCGGAGGTGGCGTCGCGACTGGGTCTGGGACCGCTGGCCGCGTTCGACCTGACCTCGGCGTGCAGCGGCTTCCTGTACGGGCTCGCCACCGCGTCCGGCCTGATCGCCGCCGGCACCGCCGACACCGTGCTGTTCATCGGGTCGGAGGCGTTCACCACTCTGGTGGACCCGGAGGACCGGTCCACGGCGCCGATCTTCGGCGACGGCGCGGGCGCGGTCGTCCTGCGCAGGGGCGAACCGGACGAGCCCGGCGCGCTGGGCCCGTTCGACCTCGGCAGCGACGGGGCGCTGGCCGACCTGCTGGCTGTTCCGGCGGGCGGTTCCCGGCAGCGTTCCGCCGACGGCGGCCTGGGGCACGGCACGGTGCCGACAGGTGACTGGTATCTGCGGATGGAGGGGCGTCCCCTCTACACGCAGGCCGTCGAGCGGATGACGCAGTCGGCGCAGGCGGCTCTCAAGCGCGCCGACTGGTCCGCGGCGGACGTCGACTGGTTCGTCGGCCACCAGGCCAACATCCGGATCGTGCGCGCGGTCGCGGAGGAGCTGGAGCTTCCCGGGGAGCGGGTCGCGGTGAACATCGACAGGGTCGGCAACACCCTGGCCGCGTCCGTGCCCCTGCTGCTGAACGACTATGCCGCCCGCGGGGACCTGAAGGCGGGCCAGCGGGTGCTGATCTCCGCCTTCGGGGCCGGTCTCTCCTGGGGCTCGACCACGCTCGTGTGGCCGGAGGTCCGGGCGGAATCCGTCGACTGACGGCTTCCCGGTCCAGAGACCCCCGTTCCCTCTTCGCCTCTCGAACCCCTACAGCCCCTACAGCCCCTAAAGCCCCTAAAGCCCCTAAAGCCCCTAAAGCCCCTAAAGAAGGAGACATCATGAGTTCCGTCCACGACTCCGTCGTCGAGGTCTTCGTCGCCCGTTTCGATCTGGACGCCGAGACGGTGGTGCCCGAGGCCACCCTCGACGACCTCGGTCTCGACTCGCTGTCGCAGCTCGAACTGGCCACCGCCCTGAAGAAGCGCCTGGGCGCCGTGATCAGTGACGAGGAGCTGTCCGAGATCTCCACGGTCTCCGACATCGTCGCCCTGGTCGAGAAGAAGGGCGCCGCGGCCCGATGACCGGCTTCGCGGCCGCCGTCACCGGCATCGGGCTGGTGACTCCCGCCGGTATCGGCGTCAAGGAGAGCTGGGACCGCGTGGTCGAGGGCCGACCGACGGCGGCGCACCACGCCGACCTGGAGGGTCTGCCGGTGACCATGGCGTGCCGGGTGCCCGGCTTCGCCCCGGCCGCTCTCGGGCGCACCGCCTGGCAGTGGGACCGCTACGCCCAGTTCGCCATCGCCGCCACGCGCGAGGCGTTGGACCAGGCCGGGCTCGTCCCGGGCGAGTGGGCGGACAGCTCACGGGTGGCGGTGATCCTGGGCTCCGGCGCCGGCGGCACCGCCACGCTGGAGGCGCAGCACCGCGTACTGCTGGAGGAGGGGCCGGAGGAGATCTCCGCCATGACCCTCCCGATGGGACTGCTCAACATGGCCGCCGGCCAGGTGGCGATCGACATCGGGGCCCACGGGCCGTCCTCAGCCCCCTGCACGGCGTGCGCGGCCGGGGCCAGCGCGATCGGCCTGGGCCGCGAGCTGCTCCGGTCGGGGCTGGCCGACATCGTCGTGGCCGGTGGTGCCGAGGCGCCGATCACGCCGCTGTACCTGTCCTCGTTCGCGAGGATGCGGGCACTGTCACGGCGGCTCGACGACCCGGGGACCGCCTCGCGTCCCTTCGACACGGCCCGCGACGGATTCGTGCTCGGCGAGGGCGCCGGAGTCGTCGTACTGGAGTCCGAGGAGCACGCGCGGGCCCGGGGCGTGCGGCCGGTGGCCCGGGTCATCGGGTACGGCGCCTCCGCGGACGCGCATCACGTGACGTCCCCGCACCCGGAGGGCAAGGGCGCCGAACTGGCGGTCCGTGCGGCGCTCGCGGACGCCGGGCTGACCGGCCGGGACATCGACTACGTCAACGCGCACGGCACGTCGACCCCGCTCAACGACGTCATCGAGGCGGGGGTGATCCACCGGGTGGCCGGCCCGAACGTGCGAGTGAGCTCCACCAAGGGCGTCACCGGGCACCCGCTGGGCGCGGCCGGTTCCATCGAAGCGGCGTTCGCGGCGCTCACCGTGCACCACGGGGTGATCCCGCCGTCGGCGAGCACCGCCGAGGTCGATCCGCGGGTGGAGGTGGACGTCGTGCACGGCGCGGCGCGCCACGCCCGCGTCGGCGTGGCCCTGAGCAACTCGTTCGGCTTCGGCGGCCAGAACGCGGCCCTGCTGATCGCCTCGGCCTGATCCGTTCCTGAGTTCCGCCTGATCGCGGCCGCACCCTCCGCCGGTCCCCTCACAACCACCGCGGGAGTCACCGCCGCGGGAAAGGACCCACACATGACTTCGTCGGCCTCCGCCGAACTGTCCCGGCTGCTCTTCGACGGCAGGTACGAGCAGACGCACCAGGACCTGCACGAACTGCTGCTGGACCCCGTATTCGACCCCCGCGAAGGCCTGGACATGACCGAGGCCGGGAAGCTGGCCTACGAACGGTCGCGAGCCGTGCACGCCGGACTGGAACGTCCGCGGGAGATCCTGGCCGATCCGTGGCGGCTGTTCGCGCTGGCCGAGTGGCCGTCGCTGGTGGACGTCTCCATGTTCTCGCTGCTGATGGTGCACTACAACCTGGCCTTCGGCACCGTCGTGGAGCACGGCGACCGGGAGGACCTGAAGGACCTGTCCGACGAACTGGACCGGCTGGACTCCTTCAGCCCGTACATGGCCACCGAGCTGGGCTACGGCAACAACGTGGCCGCCCTGCGCACCGAGGCCGTCTACGACCCCGCCACCGAGACGTTCGTCCTGAACACGCCCGACGCCCTCGCGCAGAAGCACATGTCCTACAGCGGGTTCCAGGACGTCCCCAAGCTGGCCGTGGTGATGGCCCGGCTGAAGGCGGACGGCAAGGACCACGGCGTGTACCCGTTCCTCGTCCGGATCAGCGACGGGAAGCGGTCGTGCGAGGGTGTGCACGCCGCGCCGTGCCCGGAGAAGCCGGTGCAGGGTCTCGACAACGGCCTCACCTGGTTCGACCACGTGCGCGTCCCGCGTCGCCAGCTGCTCCACGGCGACATGGGCGGCTTCGACGACGACGGCGTGTTCCGCCCGGCGTCCGGCAACCGGCGCAAGCGGTTCCTGCGCGCGATGAACCGCATTCTGCCCGGCCGGCTGTGCGTGTCCAGCGCGGCGACGGGTGCGGGCCGGGCGAGCGTGTACATCGCGCTGCGGTTCGCGGCGCAGCGGCTCACCAACGCGCCCGGCCGCAACGACCTGCCGGTCATCGAGTACCGCAGCCACCAGCTCGCGCTGTACACCGCGCTGTCCCGGACGTACGCGATGACGCTGCTGCTCAACCATGCCAAGCGGGAGTTCACGGCAGCGCCGCAGGATGCCGTCCCCGCCGAGCTGAACCATCTGGTGTCGATCACCAAGGCGCTGTCCACCTGGGAGATGACCGACGTCGTCGCCACCTGCCGTGAGCGCTGCGGTGCGCAGGGCATCTTCAGCGCGAACCGGATCGCGGACTACGGGTCGCTGCTCCAGGGCCTGGTCACCGCGGAGGGCGACAACCAGGTGCTGCTGGCCACCACGGCGGGGCAGATCATCGCGCAGTACGGCGCCGGCGCAGGCGCCGAGCCCGCGCCGGCCCCCGACCCGGTGGGACGGGATCTGGGGGACCTCGCGTTCCTGGTGGCGGCGGTACGGCACCGAGAGGAGGAACTGCTCCGGGAGGCCGCGTCGGCCATGGCCGACGACACCGGCGACCGGACCTACTTCGAGGCCTGGAACGGCACCGTCAACACCGGCCTGGAGATGGCCCGGGCCCGGGGTGTGCGGACCGCGCTGGAGTGCTTCGCCGCCGCGGTCGACACGCCGGAGGACGAGTCGGCGAGGACGGCACTCGGCCTGCTGGCCGCGCTGTACGGGCTGAGCGAGGTACGCCGGGACGCAGGCTGGTACCTGGCGCGCGGTGTGCTGACAGACCGGCAGGTGGAGCTGCTGCCCCGGGAGGCGGACACGCTGTGCGCGCGGCTCCGGCCGTACACCGACGCCCTGATCGGCGGCTTCGGCCTCTCCCCTGAACTGCTGCGGGCGCCGATCGCCGCCGACGACTACGTGAGCGCCTTCCAGCAGCGCACCGGTGCCTTCGGACCGGCCGCCGGCGCGGTCGCCGAAGGGGGCTGAGCGCCATGGCGAGGCACAGCTACCTCTGCCCGATCCGCTGGTCGGACATGGACGTCTACGGCATCGTCAACAACGTCTCCCATGTGCGCTACCTGGAGGAGGCGCGGGTCGACTTCGTCTTCCGGATGGCGCCGAACGACGGCGACGCCTTCTTCAAGGACGGGTCGGTGGTGGTGAGCCACCAGATCCGCTACCGGCGCCAACTGGTCCACCGGCACGAACCGGTGGAGATCGAGATGTGGGTCTCCGACCTCCAGTCTGCGACGGTGGCCATCGACTACGTGGTCCGCGACGGCGACACCGTGTACGCCACCGCCTCGACCGTGATGGCGCCGTTCGACTACCGGGCCGGACGGCCCCGGCGGCTGACGGACGACGAATTCCGCTTCTTCGAGAAGTACCTCGAACAGACACCGGCGGCCGGCTGAGATGCGGCTGCTGCGGATCGGACCGCCGGGCGGTGAGCGGCCCTGCGCGGTGGGCCCCGACGGCGTCGTGCGGGACCTGGCCTCGTGGGTACCGGACTGGACGGGTGCGGCCCTGGACCCCGACGCGCTGCGGGAGACGGCGGAGCGGCTGGCACGGGAGGCCGCCCGGCTGCCGGCGGTCGGCCCTGCCGCCGGGCGGGTCGGCCCGCCCGTCCGGCCGGGCGGGCATCTGCTGTCGATCGGGCTCAACTACCGGGCGCACGCCGCCGAGGCGGGCCTGGCGCTGCCCGAAGAGCCGATCGTGGCCAGCAAGGCGCCGACCACGCTCGTCGGCCCGTACGACGACCTGCTGCTGCCGCCCGGCGGTGAGAAGACGGACTGGGAGGTCGAGCTGGCCGTGGTGATCGGCCAGCGCGCGCAGTACCTGCCGGACCCCGCCTCCGCGCTGCGCCATGTCGCGGGGTACGCCACCGGCAACGACGTGTCGGAGCGGAGCTGGCTCCTGGAACGTGGCGGGCAGTGGGTGAAGGGCAAGTCCTTCGAGTCGTTCAGTCCGGTGGGCCCGTACCTGGTCACCCCGGACGAGGTGGGCGACCCGGGCCGGCTGCGGCTGACCTGCCGGGTCAACGGCCGGCTGATGCAGGACGGGTCCACCGCGGACATGGTCTTCGAGGTGTCCCACCTGCTCTGGTACCTGAGCCAGTGCATGGTGCTGCACCCCGGTGACGTGGTGCTTACCGGGACGCCCGGCGGCGTCGCGCTGGGCCGCCCCGACCAGCCGTACCTGCGAGCCGGTGACGTGGTGGAGGCGGAGGTGTCGGGGCTGGGCGCACAGCGGCAGCGCTGCCGGGCGGTGGTCCTGGGCGACGCCCGGGCCGACGCCCAGGAGGTCACGGCCACCCCCGTCCTGCCTGCCGCGCCCGCACGGACCCGGTCGTGACCGGGCGTCGGCCCCGGCGCGATCCGCGCCACCACGACCCCACCGGCCACGGCGCCGGTGGGCGCGTGGACCCACGGAAGGGAAGGGAACGGATGACCGTCCAGCAGGGACTCACGGAGCAGCCGCCGGGCACCCGCACCGGCATCCGGGCGCGGGTGGCCGACCTGCACGCGACCAGGGAACGGGCGCGCGGCGGCCCGAGCGAGCGCGCGACCCGGGCCCAGCACGCCAAGGGCAGACTGACCGCCCGCGAACGGATCGACGTGCTGCTGGACGCGGGGTCGTTCAACGAGATCGAGCAGTTGCGCCGGCACCGGGCGGTCGGCTTCGGCATCGAGGAGCGCAGACCGCACACGGACGGCGTGGTCGCGGGCTGGGGGACGGTCGAGGGCCGCACCGTGTTCGTGTACGCGCACGACTTCCGGATCTTCGGCGGCGCGCTCGGCGAGGCACACGCGGAGAAGATCCAGAAGGTCATGGACATGGCCACCGCGGCCGGTGCTCCCCTGGTCTCGCTCAACGACGGCGCCGGGGCGCGCATCCAGGAGGGCGTCTCGGCCCTGGCCGGCTACGGCGGCATCTTCCGCCGCAATGTGCGGGCCTCGGGCGTGATCCCGCAGATCTCGGTGATCCTGGGCCCGTGCGCGGGCGGTTCGGCCTACTCCCCCGCCCTGACCGACTTCGTGTTCATGGTCCGCGGCACCTCACAGATGTTCATCACCGGACCCGACGTGGTGAAGGCCGTCACCGGCGAGGACGTCAGCCAGGAGAATCTCGGGGGCGCCGATGTCCACGCGCAGCTGTCGGGTGTCGCGCATTTCGTGTACGACGACGAGTGGACCTGCCTGGGCGAGGTCCGGTACCTGCTGTCCCTGCTGCCGTCCAACAACCGGCAGAACCCGCCGACCGTCCCGTGCGTCGACCCGGACGACCGGCGCAACGACGCCCTCCTCGGCCTGGTTCCGGCCGAGGGCCGGCTGCCGTACGACATGCGCCGGGTGATCGAGGAGATCGTCGACCACGGCGACTTCCTGGAGGTCCACGAGGCGTGGGCACGCAACGTCGTGTGCGGGCTGGCCCGGCTCGGCAGCCAGGTGGTGGGCATCGTCGCCAACCAGCCGCTCGCTCTGGCAGGGGTGCTCGACATCAAGGCCAGCGAGAAGGCCGCCCGGTTCGTGCGGACGTGCGACGCCTTCAACATCCCTCTGCTGTCGCTGGTGGACGTGCCGGGCTTCCTGCCCGGGGTGGACCAGGAACACGACGGGGTGATCCGCCACGGGGCCAAACTGCTGTACGCCTACTGCGAGGCCACGGTGGCACGGGTCCAGTTGATCCTGCGCAAGGCGTACGGCGGCGCGTACATCGTCATGGACTCCCGCTCGATCGGCGCCGACCTCTCGTACGCCTGGCCGACCAACGAGATCGCGGTGATGGGCGCCGAGGGCGCCGCGAACGTCATCTTCCGCAAGCGGATCGCCGAGGCCGACGACCCGGACGCCCTGCGTGCCCAGTTGGTCAAGGAGTACCGGTCCGAGCTGATGCACCCCTACTACGCGGCCGAGCGCGGCCTCGTCGACGACGTGATCGACCCCGTCGAGACCCGGGCGCTGCTCATCCGCGCCTTCCGGATGCTGCGGAACAAACACGCGGACCAGCCGTCCCGCAAGCACGCCAACATCCCCCTGTGACCTGAGAGACCCCCGTGACCTCTTGCCCCGGAGCGCACCCATGACGATCACCTTCACCGCCGAGCCCGCCGTCCGCCGAACGGCCGCCGAGCGGACGGCACTGATGGAGTCACCCGCCTTCGGCGAGGTGTTCACCGACCACATGATCAGCATCGACTGGAAACGTGACAAGGGCTGGCACAATGCCCGGCTGCACCCGTACGGGCCGCTGGTGCTCGATCCGTCGGCCCAGGTGTTCCACTACGGCCAGGAGGTCTTCGAGGGCATGAAGGCGTACCGGCGCCAGGACGGCACGGTGGTGACCTTCCGCCCGTACGCCAACGCGGCCCGGCTGAACCGCTCGTGCGCGCGCATGGCGATGCCGACGCTGCCCGAGGAGACCTTCGTCGAAGCTCTAGAACTGCTGGTCGGCGCCGACCGCGACTGGGTCCCGGACCGGCCCGGGCACAGCCTCTACCTGCGCCCCTTCATGATCGCCACCCAGCCCACCATCGGCTTCTACGGCCCTTCCTCCGCCTACCGGTTCATGGTGATCGCCTCGCCCGCGGCCTCCTACTTCGCGGCCGGGGCGAAACCGCTCACCGTGTGGCTCTCCCAGGACTACACCCGGGCGGCCCCCGGCGGCACCGGCGAGGCCAAGTGCGGCGGCAACTACGCGGGAACGCTGGTCGCGCAGGCGCAGGCCAGGGAGATGGGCTGCGACCAGGTGGTCTGGCTGGACTCGGCGGAA
Source organism: Streptomyces sp. NBC_01451 (assembly GCF_036227485.1). Taxonomy (NCBI): domain Bacteria; kingdom Bacillati; phylum Actinomycetota; class Actinomycetes; order Kitasatosporales; family Streptomycetaceae; genus Streptomyces; species Streptomyces sp. NBC_01451. Next base: position 5,216,990 of record NZ_CP109479.1, on the reverse strand, counting down.
CGCCGCTGGGTGGACGAGATGGGCACCAGCAACCTCTTCTTCGTCCACGGTGACCGGCTGGTGACACCGGAGCTGTCCGGGACGCTGCTGGCGGGCGTCACCCGGGACTCGGTGCTGGCCCTGGCGGCAGAGCTCGGTCACCGGGCCGAGGAGGGGCGGATCAGTGTGGAGCAGTGGCGGGCCGACGCGGAGTCGGGGGCGCTGACCGAGGTGTTCTCCTGCGGTACCTCCTCGATGATCACCCCGGTCGGCTTCGTCCGGAGCGCGGACGGGGACTGGACGATCGGCGGCGGCACGCCCGGCCCGGTCACCGAGCGGTTGCGCGCGGAGCTGACGGGGATCCAGGACGGTTCGCGACCGGACCCGTCCGGCTGGGTCCACAAGATCGCCTGACCGGTGTCCGCCGGGTCCGGCCGACCGAAGACGCAGAAGGGTGTGTGGACGACATGAGCCGTTCGGTCCTCGTGACCGGGGGGAACCGGGGGATCGGCCTCGCCGTGGCGCGTGCCTTCGCGCAGGCCGGCGACAGGGTCGCGCTGACCTACCGCACGGGTGAACCACCGCGGGCCGCGACCGGCCTCGGCTGCCTCGCCGTCACCTGCGACGTCACGGACTCCGCGCAGGTGGAGCGGGCGTTCAAGGAGGTGGAGGCGGCACACGGCCCGGTGGAGGTACTGGTGGCCAATGCCGGCATCACCCGGGACCGGCTGCTGCTGCGGATGGCCGAGAAGGACTTCACGGACGTGATGGACACCAACGTGACGGGCGTCTTCCGGGTGGTTAAACGGGCCGCCGAGGAGATGGTCGACGCACGGCGGGGACGGATCGTCCTGATCTCCTCGGCGGTCGGCCTGCTGGGCGCGGCCGGGCAGACCAACTACGCGGCGTCGAAGGCGAGTCTGGTCGGCTTCGCCCGGTCCGTCGCCCGCGAACTGGGCTCACGGGGGGTCACCTGCAACGTGGTGGCGCCGGGCATGGTCGACACGGACATGACCAAGGCGCTCGACGGGAAGCAGCGTACGGCCGTGCTGAGCAGGGTACCGCTGGCCCGCGGCGCGGAGCCGACGGAGGTGGCGGCCGCGGTCCGGTTCCTCGCCTCCGAGGACGCCGCCTACATCACCGGGGCCGTCCTGCCCGTGGACGGCGGCTGGGGCATGGGGCACTGAAGCCGGGCCGCGCACGTGCCCAGGAGTGCTCAGGAGTGCTCAGGAGTGCTCAGGAGTGCTCAGGAGTGCTCAGGAGTGCTCAGGAGTGCTCCGAGACGAGTACCGCGCGCGTGCCGGGCTCCAGTGCCCGGAAGACGTGCGGGACGTCGGCCGGGTAGCTGATGTAGTCGCCCGGGTGCAGTTCCACCGGTTCGTCGGCGGTGCCCACCAGGGCCCGGCCGGCGCCGATCACGACATGCTCCACGACGCCGGGCATGTGCGGGGCGGAGGAGCGCTGCGGACCCGGCTCGGCCGCGATGCTGTAGACGTCCCGCCGCGCCCCCGGAGGAGAGGCGGCCAGCAGGGTGGCCCGGTAGTCGCTCTGCGCCGAACCGATGGCCGGTCCCTCGCCCGCGCGGATCACCTGGACAGGTGGACGGGAGACGGCCAGCAGTCGGGAGAAGGGGATCTCCAGGGCCACGCACAGCGCCCACAGCGTCTCCAGGCTGGGATTGCCGGTGCCGGACTCCAGTTGCGAGAGCGTGGACTTGGCGAGCCCGGCGCGTCGGGCGGCCTCGGTGAGGGAGAGCCCCGCCCGGACCCGTTCCGCCCGCAGGGAGGCGGCGATCACTGCCAGGGGCGGCTTGAGAGTGGGGTCGACGTCGGACACGTGCGTTCGCTCCAATGGTCAATCGTTCGTCTTGACGAACACCCTTCAGGGTGTTCACCATAAAAGCCATGCGTACGTTATGGGAAACGCTGGGCAAGGGGCCATCGCGGGACATCGCGCTCGTCTGCCTGGCCGTAGGGGTCATCGGTCTGTCGTACGGGGCCATCGCGGTCACCTCGGGCTTCCCGTGGTGGTTCCCGGTGCTCATGGGAGCGCTCGTCCTGGCGGCGTCGTCCGAGTTCCTCTTCGTCGGGATCATCGCCGCCGGGGGAAGCCCGATCGCCGCGCTGCTGGCGGGCCTGCTGGTCAACGCCCGCCACCTGCCGTTCGGGCTGGCGGTGCCCGATGTGCTCGGGCGGGGCTGGCGCGGGCTGCTCGGCACGCACCTGATGAACGACGAGACGGTCGTCTTCGCCATCGCCCAGGAGGGGATCGCCCGCAAGCGGGCCGCGTACTGGGCCTGCGGCCTGGGCATCCTGGCCTGCTGGCCTGTCGGCGCCGCGCTCGGCGCGCTGCTCGGCAGCGTCGTCCGGGACACCGACGCCCTCGGCCTGGACGCGATGTTCCCCGCGGTGATCCTGGCCCTGATCCTGCCCGCGATGAAGGACCGGGCACTGCGGCGGACCGCGCTGGCCGGCTCGGCGATCGCGCTGGCCCTCACCGCCTTCCTGCCGGCCGGACTGCCGGTCCTGGCCGCGCTGGCCGCGCTGCCGCTGTTCCGGACGAAGAACCTCGAAGGAGCGGCGCGATGAGCAGTTCCTTTCCCCTGCTGCCGGCGCTGGCGGCGATGTCCGCCCTGGCGGCCGGGACCTTCCTGCTGCGCCTCTCCGGTCCCGCCCTGCGGGCGAAGGTCACTTTCCCGAAGCAGGTCGAGAGGCTGCTGGAGGTATCGGCGGTCGTGCTGCTCGCCGCGCTGACGGCCACGGCGGCGCTCACCGGGGGCGACGGCTTCGCCGGCGCGGCCCGGGCGCTCGGGGTCCTGGTCGGCGGAGTGCTCGCCTGGCGCAGGGCGCCCTTTCTCGTCGTCGTCCTCGCGGCGGCCGGGACGGCGGCACTCCTGCGCCTCGCCGGCGTTCCGTGAGGTCATCCGAACACACCCGAAGAGCGCCCGGAGGCACCTCTCCGGGCGCTCTCGCTCATTTCACCCGGCGACGTGTTGCCCGACAATTCGAGCCTCACGGCGAAATGCAGCCACTCATCTCAGATATTGGATCCGGCATTGCTCAACCCAGTAGCAACCGAGTAACTTAACGTAAGGCAACGGCCTCCAGAGGCTGGCCACCCGTGTACGCATTGCTCGGCTTTTGTTCGGGATGCCGTTCCATCGAGACACTCGGGGGGGACCATCATGGGTGGGGGAGCCGGACCCCTTCCGTTGCCTGCACCACAGGAATCCCGCCGCAAGGCCGGATCACGTCGGGCTTTCGACCCGCCGTCCGCTCCCCGCAGCCGCCCCGAATTCCTTTCCGGCGTCGACGCCGGCCCCGCACCTTAGCGGGCCGACCAAGATTTCGAGGGCACTCCGGCAACCCTCGGAAGAAATTCCGCCCATTTACCGCTGCGCCCATATCGAGCCACCCGGAGCGAGGCGAGTTCGGCAGGCTGGACCAAGGCCGGTCGAGCCGAATCCGAGGTAAGCCACCGGAAGCGGCCGAAATACACACGCCGCTCACCACAATTCGGCTGGCCGAGAATTGATCTGCCCGCCGTGCCCCACGCCTGCCCTCATTCGCCCCTCGGAACGCCGACGCACCGTTCGCCACGCCCGCGTCCCGCGGCCGACCGGCAGGACGACCCCCACCCGTCCAGCCGCCCTGCGGGCCTCACCGGCAGGGCCCGCACGCGTCGTCGGCGCGCGCAGACTCACCCCACGAGACGACCTCCCATCAGCCAGAGGACACCGAGGAACCGTCATGTACACCGCAGAATCTTTGACAACATCCCACCACTTCGCCGCCGGCCGGCAGACGGCCCTGATCCACCATCATGTCTGGGACGCCGCTCTGACCCTGGTGCCGCTGTTATCCGGGCGTGAACTCGATGTCTTCCGGATGCTGGCGAAGGGGTCGTCGAACCGGGCCATCGCGACCCAGCTGGCCATCACCGAGCGCACCACCAAGGCCCATGTCGCCCAGATACTGGCCAAACTCGCAGTCGAGTCCCGTCTCCAGGCCGGCATCGTCGGGTTCGCCTGGGAGATCCTCACCCACGGCGGCACGGTCCCCTGCGCCACCGATCCGACCAGATGCCACACCCTGAGCGCTTCTCGACCTCACGCCGGGAATGCGTGATTCTCCGAGCAGAGCCCCATGGCCCGCGTAACGGCTGTCCCCTGCCGACCCGTCCGCCGAGAATCCGCACTGCGGACGGTCCCACCACGCCCGTTTCCGCATGTACCCAGAGGCACCCCTTCGGCGCCCCGAGTTCGCCGAATGCGTCGAATACGCCAAAGACGCCGAAGACTTGGAGTGCTTCGACTACACCACAATGAAGCACAAGAAACATGAGAAGCACAAGAAGCACTGGGTGCCCGGCTTCACGGATTCCACAGGAATGCGGGCTTCGTGGGCGGCCTGGCATTCGCCGAGGCCACCGGCTGGGTGGAATCCAAGGTCTCACGGCTGGAGAACGGCAAGCGGAATCCCGGCGAAGACGACATCCGTACCTGGTGCACCACACCCAACAGGCAAGAACACATCGACGAGTTGTGGCTCGAATGGCGCCGCCAGTTTCAGACCGGCGCAGAGCAGCGGCAGAAGAAAGCCCTGCCGGTCCACGCCGAGGCCTTCGCTCTCCTGAAGCAGTCAGCGCTCTACGGCACGGCCGTCCGAGACCCGGTCCTCACCGCCGGCCGCCAATTCGATCAGCTGCCGGGCGCCCAGGAGAGCACCATGCGGCCCGCACTCCCGCATGGGCCGCCGTCGGTCCAGGAGGCTGCGGGGCGGATGCGCGGCCCCCGATGCCTCTCCGGCAGCCGACGCTGGAGCGGTGCCGGCTGCCGGAGAGGGTGAGAAGCGGTCAGATGAACGAGTTGATCTCGATCGTCTCCGTGCGCCCCGGGCCGACGCCGATCGCCGAGATCGGTGCGCCGGACATCTCCTCCAGGGCCCTCACGTACGCCTGGGCGTTCTTCGGGAGGTCCGCGAAGGTCTTGGCCTTCGTGATGTCCTCCGACCAGCCGGGGAGGGTCTCGTAGATCGGCTTCGCGTGGTGGAAGTCGGTCTGCGAGTACGGGAGTTCCTCGACGCGCTTGCCGTCGATCTCGTACGCCACGCAGACCGGGATCTCCTCCCAGCCGGTGAGGACGTCGAGCTTGGTGAGGAAGAAGTCGGTCAGGCCGTTCACGCGGGTCGCGTAGCGGGCGATGACCGCGTCGAACCAGCCGCAGCGGCGGTCGCGGCCCGTGGTGACGCCCCGCTCGTGGCCGATGCGGCGCAGCGCGTCGCCGTCCTCGTCGAAGAGCTCGGTGGGGAAGGGGCCGGCGCCGACGCGGGTCGTGTACGCCTTGAGGATGCCGATGACCCGGCTGATCTTCGTCGGTCCGACACCCGAGCCCGTGCACGCGCCACCGGCGGTCGGGTTGGAGGACGTGACGAAGGGATAGGTCCCGTGGTCGATGTCCAGGAGCGTGCCCTGGCCGCCCTCGAAGAGGACCACCTTGTCGTCGTCGAGCGCCTTGTTGAGGACCAGGACGGTGTCGGCGACGTACGGCTTGAGCCGGTCCGCGTAGGTGAGGAGTTCCTCGACGACCTGGGCGGCCTCGATCGCCCGGCGGTTGAAGACCTTGGTGAGGAGCTGGTTCTTGCCGTCCAGCGCCGCCTCGACCTTCTGCGTCAGGATCGACTCGTCGTACAGGTCCTGGACCCGGATGCCGACCCGGTTGATCTTGTCGGCGTAGGTCGGGCCGATGCCACGGCCCGTGGTCCCGATCTTCCGCTTCCCGAGGAAGCGTTCCGTCACCTTGTCGACGGTCACGTTGTAAGGCGTGATGATGTGAGCGTTACCGCTGATCAGGAGCTTGGACGTGTCGACGCCTCGCTCGTTCAGCCCGTTCAGCTCGGAGAACAGGACCGACGGGTCGACGACGACGCCGTTGCCGATGACGGGTGTGCATTCAGGTGTGAGGATTCCGGAAGGGAGGAGGTGCAGGGCGTACTTCTGATCGCCCACGACTACCGTGTGGCCGGCGTTGTTGCCGCCCTGGTAGCGCACCACATAGTCCACAGACCCGCCGAGCAGGTCCGTGGCCTTCCCCTTACCTTCGTCACCCCACTGAGCACCGAGCAGCACAAGTGCGGGCACGCGCGTACACCCCTTCCGGGCGGGGCATGTCCAAGGCCAGGGGCGTACGCGTCTGAGCTCACGGCTCATGCCTCGTACACCGGCGACCATCGTCGGCCGCAACCCGTCGGACCCGGATGCCCCGGAATAGACCAAGCCCCTGGCGCAATAGCGCAAGGGGCTCTTGCACAAAGATGCTACCCGAGGAAGCGAGGCATGACCGAGGTGGCGACTTCCGACCAGCTCTTCGTGGTCATCGACCCGGTCGCCCGGCGGACGGACGGCGAGTCTGTACGAATTGCGAAAGACGTGCTCAGCGCGGGTGCGAGGACAAAGGTGTGCCTCCCGGAAAGTCCCGAGGAATTCGCTCGGGCACTGGCCAGGAGGGGGTCCCGGAGGCCGGTGGTGATCGGCGACGACCGGGCCCTGCTGCGTACGGTGGCCCTGCTGCACCGGCAGCGGGAACTGGCCGGATGTGCACTGTCGATCGTCCCGGTGGGCGCGATCGGAGTGCTCTCCCTCACCCGCTCCCTCGGCGTCCCCACGGGCGCGGTGGCCGCGGCGCGGGCCGTCCTGGAGGGCGCCGAACGCCGCCTGGACCTCCTCGTCGACGACAGCGACGGAGTGGTGGTGGGCGCGGTGCGCATCCCGGCGCTACGAGGGCCGGCGACCGACGGCTCCGAGGAGGCGGAGGCGGATACGGGGGCCGCGGCTCATCCCTGGCTGCGGAGCTGCCAGTCCCTGGTACGGACCCTGGCGGCACGGCCGGCCCGAGGGGCGCGGGGAGCCCGGGTGGCCCCACCGGCGGGCGGCCCCGGGCCCTCGCGACTGCGCGTCGAGGTGGACGGGGTGACCCTCGTGGACCTGGACCAGCCGGTGGAGGCGGTCACACTGAGGCCAAGCCTGTCCGGGGGCGCCCGGGTGGAGGTCCGTCCGGTGTCGGTGGGCGCGGAGGCGTCCCCGCTGGGGGCGGTGGGGGTGCGGGTGACGGTGTCCGGGGCGGATTTCCGGTATCGGGCGGACGCGGGCCTGGTGAGCGGGCCTGTGCGACGGCGGACGTGGGTGGTGCGGGAGGGGGCTTGGGGGCTGACGTTGCCGGGCTAGCCAGATCTGGCCTGGAGGGTTTCGCCCCCGCCGCCCTCACCCGCCCCGTCCCGTTCCTGGGGGCTGCGCCCCCAGGACCCCGCTTCGGCCCTGAAGGGGCCTCGTCCTCAAACTCCCCCGGAGGGGGGACCCCCGGAAGGGCCGGAGATGCCGGCCGGCGCCGACATGTCAGCCCCTCCGGCGTTCGAGGAGCGGGGGTTCGGGGGCAGGAGCGGCGGGGGCGAGTCCGACTCGTCCTTCAGGGCCACCCCCGTCAGCCCCAGCTCCCGCGCCCTCGCCATCAGTGTCGCCAGTTTCGCCGCCGCCGTCTCGTAGGTCAGGCCCAGCGGGGGGCGGATGTTGGACAGGCAGTTGCGGTCCGCGTCCGTGGTCGTGCCCGGGCGCGGGGCGTACGTCAGATACGCGCCCAATGAGTCCGCCGCCGACATGCCGGGGCGTTCGCCGATCAGGACGACCACCATCGCGGCGCCCATCGCGTGGGCCACGTCGTCGCCGAGGGCCACCCGCGCCTGCTCGGCCAGGATCACCGGGGCCACCCGCAGCCCCGGTTCCAGCAGTGCCGTCGTCGCCCGCACCATCGGTGCCGCGTGCTCGTGCACAGCCCGGCTGGACAGGCCGTCGGCCACGACGAACACCAGGTCCCAGTCGCCGCCGGGGAGGTGGGCGCGGTCGATGTCGTCGAGGCGGCGCCCCAGGTCGGGGCGCTGGAGGTAGGTCAGCCGGTCGCCGGCGGCGCTGCGCACCCGTACCGTCGGTTCGCCCGTCAGGGCGGCGGCGACGACCTCCGGTTCGAAGGGCGAGTGCACCGCGTCCCGGGCGGCGGCATGCGCGGCCTGCAACTCCAGGCGGTGGCGGGTGGGGAGGGCAGAGCCCGCGCGGCCGAGGCCGATCCGGGCCTGCGTGTGCCGCCGTAGCGCCGCCCACATCGTGAAGTCATCGGCCACAGCAGTCAGTTGACGATCCGTCATGCCGCCAGTTCCTTTCCGATCGCCGTCAGCGGATGTGCCGTACCGGAGACGTCCCGGATCGCTCCCCGCTCGTCCAGCAGGCCGATGCCGTCCAGCCACGCCTCGAACTCCGGCGCCGGGCGCAGCCCGAGGACCTCGCGGAGGTACAACGCGTCGTGGTACGAGGCGGATTGGTAGTTGAGCATGATGTCGTCGCCGCCCGGCGTGCAGATCACGAAGGACGCGCCCGCGACCCCGAGCATGGTGAGCATCGTCGCCACGTCGTCGTCATCGGCGTCGGCGTGGTTCGTGTAGCAGATGTCCAGGCCCATGGGCAGGCCGAGCAGCTTGCCGCAGAAGTGGTCCTCCAGGGCGGCGCGGAGGATCTGGCGGCCGTCGTAGAGGTACTCGGGGCCGATGAAGCCGACCACGGTGTTCACGAGCAGGGGGTCGTAGCGCCTGGCGACCGCGTAGGCCCGCGCCTCCACGGTCTGCTGGTCGACCCCGTGATGGGCGCCGGCGGACAGTGCGCTGCCCTGCCCGGTCTCGAAGTACAGGGCGTTGCGTCCGACCGTCCCCCGGTTCAGCTCCCCCGCCGCCGCGTACGCCTCGTCCAGCAGCCCCAGGGTCACTCCGAACGAGGCGTTCGCGGCCTGCGTACCCGCGATGGACTGGAAGACCAGGTCGACCGGCGCTCCCCGCTCCATCAGGTCCACGCTCGTCGTGACATGGCACAGCACGCAGGACTGGGTGGGGATCCGGTAGCGCTGGATGACCCCGTCCAGCAGTTCCAGCAGGTCGCGTACGGCCTTGGGGCTGTCCGTCGCCGGGTTGATCCCGATCACGGCGTCGCCCGACCCCAGCAGCAGGCCGTCCAGCAGCGCTGCCGCGACGCCCGCCGGGTCGTCGGTCGGGTGGTTGGGCTGGAGGCGGGTGGCCAGCCGCCCGGGCAGCCCGATGGTCGACCGGAAGGCGGTCACCACCCGCACCTTCCTCGCCACCGCGACCAGATCGGCGTTCCCCATCAGCTTGGACACCGCCGCCACCATCTCGGGCGTCAGCCCCGGCGACACGGCGGCCAGCGCCTGGGCGTCCGCCGCCTCCGACAGCAGCCACTCCCGGAACCCGCCCACGGTCAGCGCGGCCACCGGCGCGAAGGCGGCCAGGTCGTGCGTGTCCACGATCAGCCGGGTCACGTCGTCGTCCTCGTACGGAATCACCGGCTCGGCGAGAAATTGAGCCAGCGGCACCTCCGCCAGCGCCCAGCGCGCCGCGACCCGCTGCTGCGCCGAGTCTGCGGCGAGGCCGGCCAGCCGGTCGCCGGAGCGCTCGGGGCTCGCGGCGGCGAGCAGGCGCGCGAGGGAGTCGAAGCGGTAGCTGTGGCCGCCAAGAGTGGAGGTGTACGTGCTGTACGTGCTCATGGCGACGACCGTACGAGCCACGTGTTGCGGTCAGATTTCTAAAGGTCTGGTTGACAAACATTTAACGCGCCGACACCCTTGACCGACTCATTCGGGCTACAGAGTTCCACCCCACCGGCAGTATGCGGAAAAGCAACCAGGAAGGGGCCACCCGATGGCAGTGGACGAGGGCGTAGCCCCGGCGGAAGAGACGGGCACGGGGACAACTCCCGGCGACGGCGGCACGGTTCACCGGCTGAAGCCGAACGCTATCGGCCTGCTGGGCGTGGTCTTCATGGCCGTCGCCACGGCCGCGCCGATCACCGCGATGACGGGCAACGTGCCCTTCATGGTGTCGTCCGGCAACGGCATCGGCGCCCCCGCGAGCTATCTGGTCGCAATGGTCGTCCTGGCAATCTTTGCCGTCGGCTTCACCTCGATGGCGAAGCACATCACGTCCACCGGCGCCTTCTACGGCTTCATCTCCTACGGCCTCGGCCGCACGGTCGGCCTCGCCTCCGGGCTGCTCGCCACCTTCGCGTACGTCGTCTTCGAGCCCGCCCTGATCGGCATCTTCTCGGTCTTCGCGACCACGACCGTGGAGGACCAGACGGGCGTCCACGTCCCCTGGTGGGTGTTCGCGATCGTCATGCTCGCGATCAATGCCACGGGTACCTGGTTCGGGGTGTCGGTGGCCGAAAAGCTGCTGGTCGTCCTCCTCGGCACCGAGGTGACGATCCTCGCCGCGATGGCGATCTCGGTCGCCCTGCACGGCGGCGGCCCGAACGGCTTCACCTTCGGCCCGGTCAACCCCGTCAACGCCTTCCAGGGCACCAGCGCCGGCCTCGGCCTCTTCTTCGCCTTCTGGTCGTGGGTCGGCTTCGAGTCGACCGCGATGTACGGCGAGGAGTCCCGCGACCCGAAGAAGATCATCCCCAAGGCGACGATGATCAGCGTCCTGGGCGTCGGCGTCTTCTACGTCTTCGTCTCCTGGATGGCCATCACGGGCAACGGCGAGGCGGAGGCGGTCAAGGCGGCCTCGTCCTCGAACCCCCTCGCCCTGTTCTTCAACCCCACCGAGCACTACGTCGGCCACTGGGCGGTCGTCGTCATGCAGTGGCTCATGATCACCGGCTCACTGGCCTGCGGCATGGCCTTCCACAACTGCGCCGCCCGCTACATGTACGCCCTGGGCCGCGAGGGCGTACTCCCCTCCCTCAAGCGGACCATCGGCCGCACCCACCCCGACCACGGCTCCCCGCACGTCGCGGGCTTCGTCCAGACGATCATCAGCGCCCTCCTGCTGCTCGGCTTCTGGGCCGCGCACAAGGACCCGTACACGGGTACGTACGTCCTGCTGGCCATTCTCGGCACCATGGCGATCCTCGTCGTCCAGGCGATCTGCTCCTTCGCGGTCCTGGCCTACTTCCGCAAGAACCACCCCGAGAGCCGCCACTGGTTCCGGACGTTCACGGCCCCGCTCATCGGCGGCCTGGCGATGCTCGCGGTGGTGGTGCTGCTGGTGTCCAACATGGGCGTCGCGGCGGGCACGGAGTCCGGCTCACTCGTCCTCAAGTCGACGCCATGGCTGGTCGCCCTGATCGCGGCGGGCGGCATCGGCTACGCCACCTACCTCAAGCACCGCGCCCCCGAGCGGTACGCACTGCTGGGGCGGACGGTGCTGGAGGAGACCAAGGAGCGGTAACGGTAGGCGAGTTGAGCACATGAACGTGCACATGAACGTGAACGTGGACTGAGCACAGCCAGGACCTTCGGGCAGGGCCCCGACGCGCCGCCACCGCGCGTCAGGAACCCTGCCCGAAGGTCTTTGCGCGCTCCTCGTGCCACCGGTCCATCAGCCGGGTGAGCTCGCCCTCCAGGTACTCGAAGAAGGCGAGCGTCTCGGCGATGCGCCGGCCGCCGGGTGTCTCGGCGCCGAGGCTGTCGACGCCGACGCGCAGGGTCTGCTCCCAGCGTTTCAGGATGGCGTCGCGGTTGGTCAGCGCCTCGTACCACTGGTCGCTGTGCACCCGGTACCGCTCGCGCCGCGAGCCGGGTTCGCGCTCCCGCGAGACCATGTGCACCTGGGACAGATACCGCACGGCGCCGGACACCGCGGCCGGGCTGACCCGGAGCTGTTCGCCGAGTTCGGCCGAGGTAAGGGCGCCGGCGTCAGAGGCGAGCAGTGCCGCGAAGACCCGGGCCGCCATGCGCTGCATCCCGCCCTCGACGAGCTGGGCGGCGAAGCCCTCGACGAACTTGGACACCGCGTCGGGGTCCCGCCCGCTCTCTGCCGCACCCGGTTCCGTCATACGCCGAGTGTAACTGTCATTCATACACTTCCTTAACTTCACAAATTTCTGAAGTAAGCGTACGTTCGGAAACATGACGAAGGCCAGCCCCGCTGTCGAGGTGTCCGGACTCCACAAGTCGTTCGGGAAGACGCATGCCCTGGACGGCCTCGACCTCACCGTCGAGACCGGCGAAGTGCACGGTTTCCTCGGCCCCAACGGCTCCGGAAACCCGATTACAGGCTTGGGGCTCAATTTGTGACCTACTTGTGATCAAGGTCTGTGTGGCTTTGTCCGGGTTCCAACAGGACTGTCAGCCTTGCTCGTTGGGCGTCTGACAGTGGGGGCGACGCGTCGACGATAGCGGCTATGGCCGCGTCTCTGACGCGCTCGCCCTCCGTCCGGTCCGGCTGCCCATGCTCGACCTGAGAGGCTGCGAGAGGGCGCCCAGGGGCGCGGCTCGACGCCTCCCCAGGGGGCATGTCGCAGTCGCGCGAGGGACCTTGATACACGGTTACCTCTCTCGGTCCACGTGGACTGTCTGAGTGGCCGGGTAGTCAACGAGAGATTCAATCTCTCCGGTCGCACAATTCGTCATGCAGCATCGAACGACTTTGCCTCGCTGGGCTTTACTGTGCGCGCTCACACGCGCTATCGGATAGCCGGCCTGCGTGCAGATCACGTCACCATTTGCGATTCCCCCCGCAGTCATGGTGATAGTCATTGGATTACTCCAAACTTGCTTATCAATGTTGTGACAGGGTCGCGCGCCGTTCTCGCTAGCTTGAGTGCGCGAGGCTTGTGCGCGCGGCCCTGCCGCTTGCTGTCTGCCACCTGTGCCCACTTGCGCGCCATGTCCTGGCAGACCTACCGGTAACAGTCTGGCAAGGGGCATAGGTGTATCCCCAAGCGGCTCTTTCAACCGGCCCAAGATATGTGGGTATGTAGAGGGGCCCTAAACGTCGGTCCTAGGTTGGCCGTTCCGTTTAGCGACTCTGCGGCTTGCAGTCTGCAAACCGTCTCTCTGCGAACAACCTTGAAACTGCTGGTGGCATGTGTCAACCGTCACAGGCAAGTAAATTTGCCGATCAAGGGAGAGGGGCCCCAACTCCCCAGCGGCCAAAGGGAATCACGCCCCAAAAAATCTTAAAGCGCAGGCAATCTTGAATGCGCAAGTATTGAGGCTCGTACGCCCCTGGGGAAAGGGGACAACGCCTGTCCGCCATGTTCCGCAGGCCATAGGCAGACAACGCAAAGGCGCCCCCCGCCCAGCAACGGACGGGAGGCGCCTGGGTGCGGCTAGCTACTCGCCAAGCAAGTGATCGAACTCGCCTGCCTTGACGCCTGCAACGAACGCCCGGAACTCAGCCTCCGTGTAGGCGAGCGCCGGACCGGTCGGGACCTTGCTGTGTCGGACAGCGACGCCCCCAGCGTGAGGCGCAGTCTCGACGCAATCGCCGTTGGCCCCGGACGCGGATGCCTTCTGCCATTCGACGTCAAGCGCCGAAGCATCCTTGATGATGTGTTCCACTATTACCCCTTGCGGTAACGGTCTGCGTATCTGCCGATCATCTGTACTGATTCCGGCCCTGTAAGTGCCTCTTTCATAAGGCGCCGGAATAGGTCGCTATGCCACTTGACCCGTTTGGCGTCCTCAAGAAATCGGTTCTCTGTGTACCCCTCCACATACACAATGTCAGGTTCCCAGCGTTCGGGAAAAGACAAGATAACGAACGGGCCGAAGAGTGACGCGTGAGTTGATGACTCCTCACGCAGCACTTGAATATTTGTGTTATGCGGGTTGTTGGCGCATCGCTCTAGCAAGCGGTCGAGTTGATCCGCCATGATTTCGGGCGAGCCGATCACGTGACGGAGCACGGACTCACTTATCACGCCCCAAAACATGGGAGGGTTAGGGCGTTCGAAAACCTCTTGCCTGCGCGCACGAATTGCTAGCCGTTCCTCGCGTTCCTCCGTTGGGATATCCGTCAAGTGCTCGCCCAGCACTGCGGACGCGTAGTCATGCGTCTGCAACAAACCTGGCACAAGCATTGGTTGGGCGCTATACATGCTTTCAGCGTCGCCCTCGTATGCGATGTAGTCCGCGTATTCGACGTTGACCACGTCACGCACTTGGGTCTCCCAACCGCGCTCATTCCCCTTGCGTTTGAGTTCAATGATCTTGAGCCGAACGGTTCCGTCCGGCCCCTTGTCCTTGACCCCGTACAGGGTGAACAACCGCTCTAGGTCTACCTCTGAGATCCCCAGGCGCCCAGTCTCGATGCGGGACAGCTTGGAAGGGTCCCAACCTAGGACTCCCGCCACCTTGCGTAGAGAGCGATCCTCCGCAGGCAGCCGCTCAAGCCGCAGTGCCTCAAGGGCGTGCCCTAGGCGTACTTGACGCGCCGTTGGCTCTGTGAAGCGTGACGCCATGCCGTGTGTCCTCCCGTCTCTGACCTGGGCAAACAGTGTCAACCCTGTAGCCGGCCCAGGGCACTTGAGCATCCCCCATGTGGGGGAGGTTCGCCAACAACGTTGCAAAGGCGCCCCCGCATGTGCAACGTTGTTAGCCGCCCAACCGCCTGTGACCGGACGCCAACCGTCCGCACACAGGTCCCCATGAGGCACCTAGGGGTGAGCTATGCCCGAACAGTCCACGCGTCGCCAGTATCCCACTCAAGCCGCAGCCGTACGCCAAGTGCGTACGGACGTACGAGCCTTCCTCATAGAGCGTGGAATTTCTGACGCTAGCGATTCTGCAAGCGCTATTGAGCTTGTCGTTAGCGAACTCGCGACGAACGCTGTCCGGCATAGCGAATCCGGGTTGGCGTTCTACGTGTCCTTTGAGTTTGTGGGAGACATATTCCATGTCTCTGTGAGGGATCACGTAGACGCCCCTCTTGGGCTAGGGCCGCAGGCTCGTACCGCGACCACACATGCGGAAAGTGGCAGGGGCCTATTTCTTGTCGAGACGGTTGCGAGCGCCTGGGGGTGGATTCCGGAAGTTGTAGGCAAGACAGTTTGGGCAGAGGTGGAAGTCAAGACACCTACAGAGTTGGCAGGGTGACATGTACCGCGTAAGACACATCGATGATCCGGAGGGCCAGACACACATAACCTCCGGTCCCGCCATTCGAGCAATGGCGGGAATGATCCGGGCGTTAGAAATGACGAGAGGCGAGGCGCGCGCATTCAACGCCTGGTTTGAGTGGCGCAATTACCGCTCCGTCGGTCTTGCTCTCTGGCATGGCAAGGCCTACGAACTCGCAGTCATGGCAAAGGGCGAGCGGCAACGATTCCGCATCGAGCCGATTCGCCCCAGGTTGCTTGAACACCTACCCCCAGCGCCCGTTGAGCGCGCCCAGGTGGCGCCCCTCAACGGGTCAGAGGTTCCGCGCCCAGGCGCCCCCGACTAGGTGCGTTGAACCTCGCACGCGCCCAGGTGAGTGCGTTCACCTGGGCGCGTGTTCCCCCCTTGTGCCCGGCAGAGGCGCTTGGGGGACGTCCGAACCTTGATCAAGGAAGGTACGAACAATGAGAGATCTTATCGGCTACGTGGCAGCCGTGTTGGGTGCCGCAGTCGTCGGATGGTGGCTCTTGGCCAAGAGTCGCCCCCAGGGCAAGCACAGGGCGCCCAGCGACGCCCCAGCGCCCCAGGAGCAGGCGCCCCAGGCGCTGGGCGCCCTGCCGGACCCTCGCGAGGCGCGTCAAGGGCGCTGGGATAAGAGGTGGCAAGAGGAACACGCCACAACGGGTAGGGAGTTGGCGCCCCTCGCGCCGGATTGGACAGGCGCCCACCTTGAGGGCCGGTCCCGATGGTTCAAGCCAGAGACGTACGAGCGGCCCTACGTGGGCGACGCCTACGCCAACCCGGAGGACGTCCGGCGCTTTGTCACGCACCCCATTACGGAGGAACGGCAGTCATGACGCATGACCCTCGCGACCACGTTGAGCCGCGCGTGATTGCCGACGAGCCGGAATGGCTCAAGTGGCTTGAGCACGTGGGCAAGTGCGACAGACAGTGTCGTTGGTTGGGCCGTGACTGCCCGGAAGCTGTCACCCTGCGCGCAAACCTACAGCGCGTGCGTGACCTCATTGAGCGGTTCGGCACAGACCCGAACTCCCCCGAGCTGCGCGCGGAGCTTGAGCGCGTCCGCAACGACATACAGGCGTAACCCCTAGCTGAACACTCGATGGCTGCCGCTCCGATGTGCCACCCGAAATCGGCTCGACCGAACTAGGGCGGGAACGCGCTTCCCTTGCGCTGGGCAGGAAGTACCTCAAGGGAATACAGACTCCCGCCACCTTGCTCGTATTGGACCGAGCAAGGTGGCGGGTTTTATTTTTCGGACTCAGAGATTGGGAACGATGAATCGCTATCGATGCCAGACATTCGAACGAATCGCAGCAAGCTATCAACGGCGCATCAACCGGGATGCAGACATAGCGGCAAATCATAAGCGGGACGCGTCCGCTATCGCAGCGGCCGGAAGCGTAGACAGCGCGCGCCGCGCGCAGGCGGTTGCGCTTAACCGTCACCTAGATACGTGCCGCTTGTGTCAATAGCCACAACGCAAGGAACGCCCCCCTGCCAGGAAAGGCAGGGGGGCGTTTTGCTGTCTGGCCTACTTGACCACGCTGGGGGAGTCCTTGTCCCCAAAGGGTGCCGCAGCCATGCCGTACACGGCGCGCAAACCGGCGCCTATGGCTGCGCCAAAGGCAGCCTGTGACAAGTCCCAACCGGATGCCGCCCAGGCCGCGAGGAAGCCACCCAGGGCCGTAGCAAAGGCCTGCTCGGCGAGCCTCTTGAGATAGACGTTCATGGCGTGTTACCTCCCCCTGCGGACAGGGTGATTGTCGTTGCGTTGATGGCTGCCTGTAGGGCGCCCAGGGCGCCGGACACGTCGAGCTGCGTGAGGCTCGCGGCCATGGCGTCGAGCTGCGCGCGGAGGGCAGCCACCTCGCCCTCAAGGGCCCGTACGCGCGCCTGCGTGTCCCGTGTACTCGCCCACACGTCCCGGAGGACACTCACGGGTTGCCACGTCGGGTTGGCCTGGGCGTCCGATGCGTCCGCGAGGGTCGGGACCTTGTCTGTCTTCCATACGGCTGCGTACGTCTGATCTGCCGTGAGCGCCATTGCGCCCCCTCCTATTCCGCCTGTGCTCGCCGGCTCAGATCCCTTTGCCCAGGCTTGGAGCGCTGCGCGCGTCGGGAAGTTGCCTAGGTTCCGGTCCATGCCGCCGCTAATCGAATATTGGTGAAACAGCCACGGGTGAGAGATCCGCGGATGCCCCTCCGGGGCGCTTGGGTCGGCTATCCACAAGCCATCACCCGCGTAGTTCGATCGCTCACGGTTCAGCCAATAGTCACGGTTGCAATACAGGATCACTCGATGCCTGGGGGCGAGCCTCACACACTCCCGAATGAACCTGTCTTTCTCGTCGTTGCTGGGCGTACTCCCGTCCGGCGCAGACTCCCAATCGCACGCCAAAATTTCGTTTGCGCGTGCGCCGGCCCGCTTGAGGAAGTAGGCCGCTTGTGCCTCCGGGTTGCCCTTTCTCAGGAAGTGATAGAAGCCAACGACGAGGCCTGAGTCACGCCCCCTCGCAGCCTGCGCAGCCAACTTAGGGTTCACGTATCCGGTCGCTTCCGTGGCCTTGACGAACACAAAGTCAAGGCCCTTTACCTCGTAGCTCGATGGCTGGTATGAGGCGACGTCGACGCCTCTTATGAGTTCGGCCATGACGTCCCCTACTCGCAGTTGAGCACTGCGTAACTCTGTCGTATCACCCTGAAAGCCTCCGCACGTCTGGTCATGTCTTGGCCGTTCTCTGCGGCCAATGCGCGAGCGGCAGGAGTGTCCGAATTGATGAACTGTTGATAGAGGGGGCACAACACCTGTGTCTGTGTGAGCCGCTGCGTTTCGTCGACTCGACTAGCGACACTGTGCAAGGTGACGAAACCAAAACTCATGGCAACGGTAAGTGCTATGTCGAGAACGAAACCAACCCAGAGAACCCAAATCATGCGCCGGTTACGTTTCGCTGTCTGGGCTAGCGAAACCATCTGATCGCCGGTCCCACCAACTAGCGCGTTGACCCTCTCAATCAATTCGTTCGCTTGTATCACTAGATCCCTGATCTCTTGATCCGTCGCCACATTCACCGCCACCCATAGCCGTCACGGCATCGTTAAGTTGCTCGCAGAATGCATCCAACCGGGCAGCCGTCCGCAGCAACTCATCACGCAGGCGCTGCGATTCCGCAACGAGGGCGTCAACATTTCCCACTAGGCGCCCCTTCTGATAGAAGCAAGAGCATCCGCTATAGCGCGCGTAGCAGACGAAATGGTCGTGAGGTATTCACCTCGCACTGCATGGTTAAGCTCTCTCAACTCTGCCTCTAGCCGGTCCGCCCTTTCCCGCTCTTGCTCGTACACCTTTTGCGCGTTGGCGTACATGACCCTTACAGCTGCAAGAGCAAATAGGGCTATCGCACCTACGGCGCCGTATTGCAGGAACGCATCATTCACTAGCGCCCCCTAGTCGACAACGAACACGCCATGTAGCCGGATGTTGGCGCCGGTATTGATATCTCCGGAGGCGGTACGCAGAGTACAGATGCCATCCGTTCCGTAGACGTAATCTCCGCCCTCGACGCCACTTCCCCAGAAACCCTGTGTCGTTCCCGACGTAGGGCGCCAACCGCTGGGGAGAGTGCATATAGCTGTGTCGGCTATGTTGCCGGACGTCTGCGTTATGTCCGCGCCGGACCGTTGGATATAGGCGCGGAACTCAATCAGGTTGCCCACCCGATATGCGGAGAAATCATTGAGCGTAAATCCGGTGGCCATGGTGATACCGGACGTCGTGGTTGTAGGAGTGTCATCGAGTAGGCGCGCAGCCGTAACCAGCATCCCTGATTTCCATGCGGTCATTCTGTACCCCCCTGTAGGTACGGCACATAGGAAGGCGTCCAGAGCTTTACGGCTGCGCCTGAACTCTGCGCCTTAGTTACGCCGTTCACAGATCGACTAACGGTCATTACCTGCGGACTCATGTTCACGAAATTGTCGTAACGCATGACAGGGTTAACGTTCGTATTGGCGCTCGCAGAAATGGAACGTATGCCGACGAGATTGGCCGCTGCGAAACTAGCGTCCGTTGTGCTTAGGTCCCATGCCACGGACTCATCATCCGTGGCTAGCCAGAGCTTCGCTCTAAGGGTCGTTCCGCTACCGTTGAAGCGCATTCGATAGAACGTCCCTGCCACGTGCGTAAGGGCCGGAATCGTTCCTGCGACTAGCTCTGTCTCAGTTGCTGTTACGCGCTTACGAATGGACAGAGTGATACTCGCATCGGTATTGAATGCGGCCCTAGCCGTATAGAGGTTGTCGCCGTCAACATGGCGCGCGGTAATGCCGCCGGAAAGAAACCCGCCGGTCGCAAGTGCACTAGTCGCTATCGAAACGTACATATCGAAATCGGCGAACGTGCTACTCATGAACGTGCGCCGTGACGAGTTGGCCGTGGCGAGCGTGTGAGTGCCTATGCCACTACCAACGGCGTAATCGGCAGACGTGCCCCCGCCCGTACTCCAAGCGCCTCCGATATCGGCAGTCCCCCATGCGTTGGAAACCGACCGGCCGAATGCGTCGACCGCATTACCAGTGCACGCGCTAACCGTTACGCGTTCGCCGGCCAACCTGATATCAAAGGGGAAATCGGAGGGGTGATTGGAGCTGTCAACCCATTCGGGACCGGTTGAGGTGAGGACATATGCAGTCGTGGCGCTAGACGTCATGGCGGCTGCCAACGTCGAGCCGGACGTGTCCGCTCGCGCCGTACCCACCTGGGCAATGCTCGACCAAGGGGCGCCGGGCGTGCAGTTGTAAGTGATATCCCACTCGTACTCTTTGATGACCTCCGAGTAGCCTTGAACCAATAGGTCTATGTCGTCCGGTGGCAACCATTCCGGAGGATTGGACACTGTGACTCTGTCGCCAATATCGACCGCCGTAGCGTCATCAATGAGCGAGGGGCCTGCGGCCAAGTCCACGTGCAGTGTCGGGTAACGCGCCTCGTCCCAGGTGCCCAGCATCAAGAGCCATTCGGCCATGTTGGCGGGTTGAGTGTCGTCATAGAAGTTGAACTCACGGGAGTCTTGATAGCGCCCTACGCCCTCCGGGGGCGCCTGCGTGGACAGGGTGCCCGTGCTGAGTTCGGCAACGGCAGAGGCACCATTTCTGCGGCTTACCACGATTTCATTCTTTACCAACTGGTCATCATCAACCGGCTGGAATGGGGGCGCTACATGTCCCGCCGTTTCGTAATCAAGCGCCAACCTGACTCGCTGGTTATAGAGGGAGGACGCGTCACGGTATATCAATCCGCTAGCGTGTCTCTGTTCGTACAGAATGCCGCCATCCGCCTCCGCGCAGTCCCTCAGAATGTCAAGCAAAGTCGCAGACTTCTGCGGCCCTAGCTGCGCCTGTATTTCCGGGTTCCCGAATACGGCTACGGTTACGGACTCTTCTTCTGCGAGGCGCGCGAGGCGCGTACCCGCTCGCTCCCCTGCCAGCCCCGTATATACATCCGTGTATGCGTCAGTATCGCTGGGAGAGAACACGCTTATGTGACCGGTTGACAGGGTGGAATTCTCCGGGTTCCATCCCGTCGACTCACGAGAATAGACCTGCCGAACGCGTCCGACCGTCCCGGCAAAACTGCCGCTATCCGTGACCACCGGACCGTTACCGTTAAGGATTTTCGACACCCAGTCAACGTTTCCGCCATTCTGGGTGGCGGTAATCTGCCAACGATTCCAACCGCCTGTATAGGTATCAGTTCCGGCAGCAACTGACGACGTTGCAAGAATGACGCCCTCACGGTTGACGATAAGTATGCGCGTGTATATCCCTGCAAACGATTCGAGCTGCACGGCCCATGTGGCAACGGTTCCCGTAGTGTTCCATTGCCACATACGGATAAAGTCCGTAGGCGCCTCACTCAGGTTATAGACGAACTCCACTTGCCATGACGTAGGACTACCGTCCGGCGCAGGCACATTGCCTGAACTAGTCGACCCTAGCGGCATGGTCGGAAGCGCACTTGATCCGGGCAGGGTGTCTAGTTCCCCCCATGACACGCCACTCGTAATCATGGCGTCGACACCCTCTATGGGCGAGTACGCAAGTATCGCGTTAGCGCCTTCCTCCATAGGCCAATATGCGACAGGGTCAAGAGTGGGCAGCCGACGAGTGAGCGTCGACTTAATCGGCGAGTTCCCTTGAGACAGTCTGCGGAGCACTCCCGACGCCGTGACCTGCGTATAGACGTCCTCTCCGGAGATGTCCCATTCAGCCGGCCATTCGCTCACCTCACCCACGAAACGCACCTTGCGATTAGTTATGGAGGTATTCCCCGCGAGGGTCCACGTGAGCCCCGCACTGTCCGCAAAGGACGTCGTGCCGCTCGCCTGCGCACTGAAATCCGGGTTGGCAACGATGGTGCCTGCGATGCCGTTTCGGACCTGGGCGGCATGCACAGACCCTGCGGCACGACCAAACGTGAACGGCGTAGCGTCGCCAATCTTTAGAGCTGTCGTTGAGGCAAATATTGAGGTTGTTCCCGCTTGTGTTACAGGGTCACCCAGTTGGGCCCATGTGCCACTTAGCGAGTCAGACGTATAGAACGTCACGGTATTCCCGGAGGCGCCATTGTTGACATCGAGGGTTACCCGTACCGCTATGCGCGCTGTAGGTGAGGCAGGGAAAGGGACAGTCGAGCGAGCCGTAATTGTGTTGGTTCCGTCTGCCGACCAATCAAAATAAAGGTCGTAACCGCGAATGCCCAGCATCCAAGATTTCTGTGGGGAAGTGCCGTACTTGGCAATTAGGTCGATGTGCTCCGACACGGATGCATCACTAGAAGGGTCGAGCCAATTACTTAGCGACGCGTCTACCCTCACGTCAAGGTCACCTGTGATATCCAATGAGGCGGTATCGGGAGTGCTAGCCCAATCGCCTACGGCGCCCGGTAGGTCGAGCGCCATAGAGCCTGCATTGACGGAAACCCTAAGAGGAGTATTCCGACCGATCTTCCCGTGATATGTACCGGTGGGATTGCGAGGGGAGTATTTACCGGAACGATTATTCAGCGTGAGCGTACAGCGCGTTGGGTCGACGTCATCACCATTGTTGGTCCGGCCGCGAGTGATGGTGATGGGATCACGCTGGTAGACGTCCGTTGTTATGTCGGTCCACGCGCTGTCTATGTAGAGTTCCGCTTTTGACGTGAGAGGAGTATTGGGGAAAGTCACCGACTCCCCTTCCCTAGAGCTTTCTGTACGTTGCCCCCGGATATCCGCTGAATCTCTCCGCGCAATGGGTCAATGAGAACGGAAGCCAACACGCGTGCGTCAACCACTAGGTTTGCCTGTAGCGGTCGCATGGGTGCGGCTGCGCTGGGCGCGTAGGAGGAATGGGAGGAACCCGACCCGTCGCCCCTATCCATAGCCCTTTCTGCGGCCCTGCGGACAGGCGAGACAACCTCTACCGCCCATGCGTGCATGTTGGCTTTCAGGGCGGCTGTACGCGCTCGTACGCCCAGCATGACGCCCGTAGGCACGTGCCTACCGACGCGTTCGGCCATGAGGCGCGAGGGCGACGAAATGCCTAGCGCTTTAGCGACCGGCCCAGGGATTACGGATTTCGCCCAACTACTGATCTGAGAAACGATCCATGGCCCCATGGCCTTAATGCCATTCCAAAGCCCACGGACAACGTTGGTTCCCTTGTTGTACAGCAGTGATCCGAGACTTCCTACGGCCCTAGAGATGCGCCCAGGTAGACCCTTTACCCAAGTCACAAGGGCCGTTGCGACCTGAATACTGCCGCTCTTTATCCGGCCCCAATGCTTGATGATCAACCCGTATAGAGTCCAATTCAGGAAGAACGAAACGACCTTCCCAGGGATACTCTTGATCCAAGTCATTGTGACATTCCAGACGCGGACCGTTCCCGCCTTGATCTTGTCCCAATGCTTGATGATCAATCCGGCAATAGTCCAATTAAGAAAGATATTCCAGAGCTTGGCGGCGATGCTCTTAATGTGCCCCCAAAGCCATGTCCAGATTTTGACTGTCCACTCTTTGATCTTGTCCCAGTTGGCGACAATGAGCGCGACGATTGCGATTACGGCAATGGTGATCCAACCAATGGGACCCATGGCGATTAGCCATTGAGCGGCCATGGTTGCTGCCCATATAACTGCCCTCGCGGCCATGAGGGTGAATTGCACAAGGGCCGTGGCGCCTGCGCGCACCACAGCGGCTATCCACGTGCCGATAGAGACAAGGGCGCTTCCTACCCATGCGGCTGCGGTAGTTGCTGCGGAGGCAACGGATGCGGCAGCAATCCGCGCCATGGCCATAAGGCCAACCGCCATAAGTCGCAGGTATCCGGCCACGGTTCGATAGAGCGCGCTGTTATGTATGTTGGTCGCTACCGTCGCGATAGCCGTATATGTGGCATAAATCTTCTGGGCTACGGCGACCGTCATCACAAGCCCTGCGACGACAGCTAGGACGATTCCCAAGCCTTTCATTAGGCCCTGATTTTTCATCCCAAACTTGACGACTACTCCGCCTGCCTCGCCTAGCGCGTGTATCGCCTTGCGCTTAAAAGATTCGAGCGAGGAGGCCGCCGTACCTCCGGCAGTCTTCGCGACCTTATTAGCTGCGCCGGTAACCTTGTTCATGCCGGAAGACGCGGCGGCGCTAGCAGGGTCCAGCGCGTAAAGCGCGTCACCCATAACGGCGCCCGGATCTCCAAATAGCGCAGTCGCCGCATTGAGCTTTATCTGTTCATTCTTGGTGCCTCGCATCGCGTCTAGCGTCATCTGAAGCGCTTGCTTAGAGGACTCCCCACCCTTGCCAATCATCGTTGCCATGTCGCCCGCGTTTAGACCGATGCTTTTGAACGCGGCCTCAACCGTCGAGCCTCCCGCCAAAGACAACTCGCCGAATTGGCCGATAGCGTCCGCGACTTGATCCGCATCGCGCGCGCCACCCTTGAGGCCCTGCGCGAGTAGGCCCGTTGCGGTTTGGGCATCGAGACCAACGCGGCGCCATTGCGTCGAGTACTCGTTAAGGGTTTCGAGAAAATCGCCCGCCTTATCGGCACCGGAGGACAGGCCTTTAGCGATAATGTCTAGGGCTTGGTCAGCATCCTTTGCTAGCCCCGTGCGCAGGAGTTGACCAGTCGCAGCGGTGGTCATTGCAAGGTCCTGATCAAACGTTTCCGCGAGAGCGAGGACTTTAGTTGTGACCCCTTCTAGTCCGCCCTCCGCCTTAGAGGTATCTCCGATGTTTTGATAAACACCTTTGACTGCCTCATTGACGGTCGCCGTCGAATCGCCCCAGGCGTTCGCGTAGACGTTTGCGGACACCTTAGAAAGCTCGGCAGCCTCCGCCGGCCCAACGCCCAGTTGTGCCGTTAGCTTGGCGTTGGCTGCCTCTGTGTTGAGGTTTTCCGCAATGCCTACTCCGAGTGCTGCGGCAACTCCCATACCGATACCGGCAGAGGCCGTAGATAGCCGTTCCTGCATGGCCGATAGTTCGGGACTAGCCTCATCGCGTGCAATGAGTCGGAACACAAGCGAGGTATCGGAGGCCACTCCGTCACCTCCGTTTCAACTGGGCTTCTGCCTCATCAAGTTGTCTCTTGTAGTCGTCAAGCCAACCCAAAAGGGAGTCCGTTTGCTCGACCGTAAGCAGGTCCCATTCCCAGGGGCGCACGCCCAACAAGTGAGCTGCGTTCCCTAGCTGGGCTAGCCTGCGATCGGCAGATCGACTTTTCCCCCGTCTTCGCTCTCGTCGATGGCCGTTTCTATCTGCTCATCAAGGTTGGCGAGAGTGGCCGCGCGCTCATCCCCAGACGTGTTCTCTGAGACTGCCTCGCGCATTTTCGTAAGCTCTTGCTTGGAGTATTCGAGCTTGAGTTCATCCCAAGAGAAGTCGACCGCATCCCACTTGATGCCGGGATGCTCACGCTTGAGATACATGTAAAGCAAGGCCCTACGGCAGAGGGAATTCCCGGACAGGACTGCGCTTGTGAAATCGGAAAAGTCCTTGTCGGTCTTCCGTTCCAACATCTCTCGCTCGGCACTCATCAACTTGCGAGGGTTGTACTTGAACCGCGTAGGTTCGTCGGAACCTTCGGGGTGATAGATCAGGTACATAGGCTTACTCCCGAACCCGGTTGGCTATGCGCTCCGCCATGTCATTGATGACTTTGGCTACTGCCTCGCGCGCCTCCGGGCCTACGCCCTGTAGGGCGTTATCGAACCAACCAATTTTTCCGAACTGCACGCGCCATTCGTCATTGCCCCATGACTGCGTACGCCACCCCTTGCGCGAGTTCGTCCGCTTGGGGGCGTTGGCAAACCCGCGGATACGTGGCGTGCGCTTTGCGCGGATGCTCGCCCCAGGGTTTCTAAGGGCTAGGTCTATGCGCGGTTGAATGCCTCGCGCGATAGCCGGCCTAAGCGCTGGGGACGTCCCAGCGCCCTGCGATGGGATGGCTAGGGCCCCGTTCTTCGCACGGTCCGCGCGAGGCTTTAGGACGTCCTTTAGCTCTTTCCTGAGTTCCTTACGCAGGTCCTTACCGTCCGCCTCGCTACGGAGGGCGCGCAGTAGGGAACGCAACCCCTCTTGGGTGACCTCAACGCCAACGGGCCCGTTGGCCATGGCTTACGCCACGGCGCGCGTGACAGCGCCGGACGTCGGGAAACTCACGGACTGCGAGGCCTCGTCTCCAACGCCTCCGCTAATGGGCTTGAGTTCCTTGATTAGTACGCTTCCGGTCCACTTGGGGTTTGAGGCGCCCATTGCTGCGGAGGTGGGGCGTACCTCAAATGCAACCACTGTGCCGAATAGGGGCCAGAGAATGGAGTCAAGAGCGGCAGCCGCAAAGTCTTGCTTGAACTCAATGGACAATCCGCCACTCTTGAGGCCACCTATGACCTGCTTCCATCCGGCGCTCCCGTATGTAGTGACGTCCTTTTCGTCAACCTCAACCGTAAGCTCCGCCTTATTCGCGTAGGCGCTTAGGTCGCTTGCATTGAGTGAAACGTATTCAGTCGTGAGTACCATAAAGGCCATGAGGGATCACCCTTTTACTTGATTCCGAATGCCACGGCAAATAGAAAGGAAGGGTTAGTTCCTGAAATCGTGTACTTGACCCGGTACCAAGTGTCAGTGATTGCAGTGCCATCGGTCCGGAGGATTTGGCCGCTTATGGCGTTGGCTTGAGTGAACGTCAGTTGAGTAAGGGAAGACGCAAACGTGTTGTCCGTGTCGCTCTCTATCTCAACGTTGAGAGTGGGAGTCGTACCCGCCACGGACAAAACATGTAGCGAGGCATACAGCCGTTCGTCTACGTCTGCCGCACCCAGTTGGACGCCCGTTGCCGTACCGGTCGACGTGCGCGCGGTTCCGTAGTGGTGGCCGAACGCCCCACGGACAAGCGGCCACGTACTTGACGCCTTGCCGGACCAAGGGGCTATATCTCCCACTTGGCCAAGGAACTTGTATTCCGACTGCAAGGCCTTGACGAAATAGGCAAGATCCCCAACGGCGCCACCTACCGGCCCAACCGACCATGGCCCCGTACCGCCGTTGTTCGCCCAGTTGGCATCATCGACAAGGGCGCTTGACCCTGCCTCCCAGAAACCCTCTCCGGTCACCTGGGCGGACCCTAGTCCCCCCATGACCTCTTTCCAGCCGTTAGACCCGTAGGTAGTCCTGTCCTTTTCTTCAACCTCTGCGGACAGCTCGACTTTGTTTGAGGCGCCCGTTAGGTCTGCGCCTACGGCAAACAGGCGCACGTTAGTAAGCGTGAGGAAAGACATTTACGCGCTCCCGTCACCGATCACGTCAATGGTGATTTCGGCCCCTAGGTATTGCAGTCCGTTGTGTTCGTACAGGCGTATCCCTTGCATACGGGAGACACGGAAGTCATGGGCATAGCCATTGAGGGCAGCACTACCGGGGGCGCCTCGCGCGTTCTCGATAACGTCCTTGAGGGACGCAGTACCCGAACCGCTCATCATGTTGTCGAGTAGCTTTTGCCCTGCCAAGTCGTCGGCTCGACTCACGAGAACGCGCGCGGTGAACGTAATGGCGTCTAGTCCTCGCTGCATGACCTTGTCGAAATCAATCGTGTAGTCAGCGATAAAGAAACACGGCTCATTCACAGCGTCCGGCATGTAACCGGTACATGTGAGCGAGGCTTTAGGTAGGGCGACTGCGGAGGCTGCGAGCGCCAATTGCGCCCGTACGTTATAGATATCCACGCGTCCCCCTAGAAACCCGGCAGCATGAAGCGCTTACAGAGTTCGTAGACGTCCGGGTCTACTCGTCCAACCCGGACCGCCCCCCATTCCGCAGAACCTAGTACGCCCTCCGGAGAGTCCTTACGCTTGTAGAGACGCAAGGCTTGCAAAATGGTGGCCTGCGTAATCTCCTCTGGAGTAGCCGGCCAACCCCATTTCGCAGTCACTTGGATGCGTGCCGTACCGCTTGATCCCCAGGTTCCGGAATAGCGGAGCAACCCGGTTATCGGGGCCCCTTGAGCGAGCGCGTTTTCCGGCCAGGTCTCGTAATCGGTAACGGCGGTATAGGTCCCGCCCACATTGCCTGTCTCGACTACCAACCCTGTAGCCGAACCGATGTCATCAACTATCAGGAGTTCACCTGTCTCGTAACAGACAGTCCGAATCTCCGGGTTATAGGTCCGGACGCTCACGGCGCCATCGAGATAAAAGCGACGTCCGCAGTTCTTGTCTATTCCGCGCGAGGCTGCCGCAATGGCAGCCGTGAGCAAATCGTCCCTTGTTGAGTCGCTTGAGTTAAGCGCTAGCTTGAGGGTTGCTGTAGTCGTGTACTCATTCGCCACGGCTGCGCCCCCTAACGGGTTTCAGGCTTCCGTCTGTTGCGCGCAGCCGTGGCCTTTTCGATGGGGCGAGGCGAGGCGGGAGGATCGTCGGGCACGCGCTCCGCCATGCCGCAGCCACAGAGTGAGTCCGCCTCGCCCTGGGGCAAGTTGACGACTGCGCCACGCTGGGGCCATGGCTTGCCGTTACGCGTGCCTGAGATGTCACCCAGAATGCGAACCAACATGGTTCCCCCCATTAGTCCTGGGCGATGATTCCGGCGCTACGCAGGGCCGTAAGAATGCTCGCGATTGCGGTACGCAGGGCGACTACTTCCGCTTGCACGTATGCCCCCCCAGGTGACGCAGGGGTAGCGATGTGCGCAGAGTGCACCATTGCGGATGTGTCCTCGTCGAACACGGTTGGTTCAGGCATTTCGATTCCTCCCGAAAGAAAGGTCCGGCCGTAGCGAACACGGCCGGACCGATAAACGCGACTGTTACGCAGCGCCCTGGAAAACCTTGACTGCGCCGGTAAGGTCGATGAGCGCAGCGTCCGCGCGGAGCAATGCGCGGAACGTAACGAGATCCGTGTTGAATGCGAAATCATCCGACCGCTCGAATCGGATTCCACCTGCGATGCGCACGAAATACTGCGAGAAATCGCCGAAGATTACAGACTTGGCGGTTGTGGCTACAGCCGCAACGTTCGGGTCGGTAACGATCGGCTTACCGAGCAACATATCCGGGGCGCCTGCTACTAGCGATTGCTGCCAGATGTACTGTCCGTCAGTTCCCTTGAACTTCCGAATGGTCGCGAGCGTCGCGTCCTTGACCACCCAGTAGCAGGAACTAGACGCGCGGTAAGGCGCAATCACGGAATACTGCAAATCGATCAAGTCATCCGCAGTCACTAGGCCTGCGGCGGTAAGTCCTGTCTTGCCCACGGTCGCATCCGTCACGATTCCGCGCGGCTTTGCCGTTCCGTCGCCGGTAACCATGTGAGTCCCGAACGCGTTACCCAGCGCGCGCCCAGCTTGCATGGAGAGGTAACCCTCAAGGTCAACCCCAGAGTCCGTGAGCAATTCGCGCGACACCTGAATAAGCGTGCCGTACTTGAATGCACCAAGCGTGATCTGACCGAATGCCGGGTCGGACTCTGTGATTGTGGCCGCCTCCGCAAACAGCGCGCCGGAACTGTGCGCCGTTGTCTTGGGCACCTGCACGTTTTCACCGGACGCCGTGTTAAGCACAGTGGGGCCGGTTTGCATGACGGCTGAATTCTCGATGAGATGCGCCATGAGCCGATCGTAAAAGGACGTCGGAACTACGTTGGCGCCTGCGCCTGCGGACAGCTTGGAGAGGTCACGGTAATTGACAGGGCCGTTGGGTACGACGTCGTAATACCGTCCCCCTTCCCCTCGCATGAATGCGCGCAGTTCCTCGGAACCGTAGGACGGCTGCGCCCCCGGACCTTGCTTACGCGGTTCCCCGCGCAGCTTGGCCATAGAGTCCTCCGTGTCCTTTGCGCGCTGCTCGCCCTCGATGACGTTCTTAATGCGCTTGTCCAGCGCGTCTAGTTCGGCATTGAGGGATTGCCACTGTCCCTCTTCCTCGCCGGACAACGCGCGGTTCTCTTCTGCCGCAGCATCGGCAAGAGCCTTTGCCGACTCCCATACATTCGCGCGCCGCTCGCGCAGCCGCTTGACGATTTCAGACATGAGGGGACTCCCGTTGAAAGTGTGGATTTCCAACGGGAGTCCGTGACGCCTCGCGCCCTTACGGGCGCCGGTGGTTGACGCGTGCTGCAATCAACGATCGTCCGGTTGCTCAACCGTGCTGTACGTATCGACGGGTTAGCCAATCGATAGGCAGGCCATATCTAGCCGGCCCCTGCCGCTAGGCAGGCGCACCAATGGAATTCAGTTGTTATGCGTAAGGGTCCTCGCGTCGCGCGAGCAAGGCCATGCGCGCGGCTGCGCCATAGACCTTTTTCTTAGGCGCGGAAGGGCCGTCTGTGCGGACAAAGAACCTGCGTAGTTCGTCCCGCTCCGCCATTGCCTGAACCTCTTGGAAGTCCGCTCCAACGTGGCGAGCGAGGGAGCGCAGTCCCGCCGTTGAATCCGGGTAGGCAGGGACGTTGACGGGGGCGACGTCGACTAGCTGAACCTTGCGGAGGGTGCGGAGGGGAAAGCCTTGATCGGTCGTTCCCCACTCGTCGTCAATCATCCGAAACGCAAAGCTCGACTTACGGACGTCACCACGTTGCACCAGTTCGAGAATGTCCGCGCGCGCGGCCGGTGGTTCTACTTCGTAGTCAAGTCCCGTTCCGTCAATGGCGAGGCGCAGGGTTCCGCCACCGGTCGAGCCGAGCAACATATTGTCATCATGGTTGTACCTGGCAATTACGTCCGGCCAACCGTCACCTCGGCTCGCATTGAATGCGGCAGGGTCGACAGCCTCAACGAATCCACCCATGTTGTGACTCTGCCGGTTGAATACGGCGGCATATCCACCTATGGACGATCGTTCCTTACGGGCGCGCAGTTCTACGGGAACTTTTGTGAAGCGCCGTTCGATTTCAGCCATGGCTAGCAACCCCTTACGCTGAGTTGTCGTTGTTGGGTGGCGCTGGGGCCGGAAGCGCAGCCGACCCGTAACCCGCGCCTTGCCCATTCGGCAGGGGCGGAAGATCCTCAATGGCCCTGATTTCATCGACGTTTCGCCAACCCTGCGCGAGCGCCATTCCATGCGCCGTGTAGCGGTCGAGCAATGAGGTTCTAATCATGGCGTCGACGTTGAACTTGACGAACTCACGCCCAGGCATCAAGTCGGAGAACACTGTTTCCAGTCGGACTAGCCAAGGGCGCAGGGTGACAGAGACTAGGTGAATCATGTTCTGTTCGGGTGAGCTATAGCTGAGTGGTCCGCCTTGATCTCCGCCCACCATTTCCGGCGGGATTCCCCAGATGGCCGCAATCTGAGTGGCGTTGAGTTTCATTGTCTCAATGAATTGACTTTCTTCCGGGCTAACTTGCAGCGCGGTAAAGTCCCAGTCACTACCGAACACGAGTGGCTTACGGCTGCGCATTGCTGCGGACAGTCGCCCCTGTATCTCGCGTGACTCTTGCGGGTTGATTGTCTTGGCAGAGTTCTTCATTGTGGCCGGAGGGGTGCCCCCGTTGTCGTACCAAGACTTACCGTAGTCGGTTACGGCCAATCCGACTCCGATTGTCTGGGCGAATGCGGCAACTGGTGACAGTCCCTTAACGCGCCCAGGCATGGCCACCCAAGGGATATGAACGATGTCTTCTCGTGGGACCTCATTGCCTAGCCAGTAGTACACGGGCATGGTGGGGCGCGAGTCGTCCACCCAAATCTCATCCGGGTTTAGCCATTCGATCATGATCGGAAAGTCAAGGTTATCGCGCAGGGTTACAAGTCCGTACGCGTTCCCTCGCAGGGCTAGGGAGACTACGCATTTATGCAGCCACTGAAAGAGGTTGTCTCGCGCGGCAGGTTGGAAAAAGAGTTGAGGTACGAACGTGATTGGTTCACGCGTCCCAAAGCCTCGCCGGTATAGCTGTATCGGCAGGGAGGCTATGGAGTCCGCAAGGATGCGCACGCTAGCGAATAGGGGAATGAGCATAACGGCGCGTTCGGAGGTCACGAGAGACGCGTCCCTAGGTCCGCCTGAAACCCAGGGCAGGGAGGTAATCGCGCGTGACTCAATGAGTCGCGCCCACGTGCGCCGGAACGTTACCGATAGGCGAGACATGCGCGCCCCCTTAGAGCACTGAATCAAGAACGTCGTATTCCGCCTGGGCGACGTCTGCGCGCAGACGCAAGACCCATAGGGCGTGCGTCGCAGCAACGAGAGGGGAGATATCAACGGACTCACTACGCGAGCGCGACCACGCCCAGGCATCCGTCAAGGGGCGCGTTCTCGCGCCGTTGATAGCCCCGGTTAGGGCGGGTTGATCGATATGCACGACAGTGCCTCGCCTCACGGCGTCTGCGAACTGTCCGCAGGCAACCGCTACATCGGGCGTGCGCAGTAGGGCTAGGTCCCCTCGTAGCGGCTTTTCCTCGTCCTCCGGGGGAGTTATGCCGTAGCCGGCCAACTCGCCTGCGAGAGAGGCAACAGGGCCTTTGGAGTCGATGGCCACGGCCATTGGGTCCCACACATCCCGCAGCCTCGCGAGCGCAGGCGCCACCCAATCCGTACCGGGGCGCCTGTCCACTAGTTCGACGTGTATGCGTCCGTCCGGCAGTAGAGACGCGGCAGATATGGAAGACCAATCGCGCAGGGTCGAAACCTCCGCAGCAAAGGCGAGGCGGGATGTATCCGGGCGGGATTCCGCCACCACGCAGCGCGCCCACTCGTCGCGAGGAACGTTCGGATCGGCAGGGGGGCGAGCCTCTTTGGTGCGGTTGAGGTACGCCCGGTCGAACTCGCTCGCGTCCAGTGATGCGAGTTCGGTCCGGATGATTTCAGGGGTGACCGTGTAGCCAAGCGCAGGCATACACACGTACCAAGTGGCAGGGTCATCACGTCGCAATTGGTCCGGCGCATACCACTCGAAATAAGCGACCGCAGGCCAATCCCCCGTAAGCCAAGCACGCTCGATTAGCTCGCGCCCCTGCTTCCGTTTCTCATTGAGGAACACTGCCTGATCTGTTCCGCCTGCGCTCGCCCACCACATCTGTGCATTACCGCGAGTCAACATGGCGGGACTCATGGCTTGCTCAACCCGATCGTCCTTATGGGCGAACGCCTCATCGATCATGCCGCAATCAAGAGGCGGTCCGTGTCCCGCCTTTTCAGTGGTCGACGTAATGCCCAACCGGCTGCGCGTCGACCGCCAAATGATGGCCTCATTACCGGTTGTCTTACGCGGATGGTATTTGCCCTTGAGTTTCGACTCATCGAGCTTTACAAGGAACTCGTCCTCCCAGCGCCTACGCGCGTCTATGCGCGTCTGCGCCGTGTACGTGACGTGTTGCCGTTCCCAAGCCATGATGCGATGCACCATGACGGTAAGGATCGTTTCGGTTTTCCCCTGTTGGCGAGGAACGCTCAAGCCAACCTTGCGATAGGCGAGGCACCCGGTAGCCGGATCAATCTCTAGAGCGACGTCTAGGACGTACCTTTGCCACGGCATAGGGGGCGAGCCGACAAGCGCAGTCATTACCTTTGCTGCCTTGCCACCCAGTGTTGGGCGAGCCCAGTTGCGAGGCGTCCCCCATCGAGGGGGGCACGTCAATCCGTACCGCTCGCGCAACTCGTCGACGTAGTCAGTCGGGGGCGCCCAGGTCACCAAGGAAGTCATCCGCGCCCCCCGCATGTCCGTCCGCAAGTTGGTGCAGAGAGAGGCGCAGCTCACGAGAAAGGGCAGCCATTTGGCGCCCCTCGCTCGCTCCGTTGTCGATTTCCTGGGCTACTCGGTAGGCGAGTTCCGCAAGGGTTGAGTCTGTGCCCATGAGTTCCCCCAGGGCGCCTACGTCTGCTCTCACGGCGCGCTCAATGGGACCCATGAGTTCCCCCCTCCGTAATACGCGCCGGAAGATTCGCGGGCACTTAGCGAACCTTGATCGCTCAGCCGAACTCGCCCCCCGCAAAAAAAAGCCAGTTGGGGCCGGGGCTGTCCAAGGGGCGCCCTCAAAAAACGGGGTGCCTCTGACCTGCGGTCGCATGGTGCGTTGCGTATTTCCGCAGGTCAAAGGCTTGTGTTTGTGGTGTGCGTGGTCTGGTTTTGCCTGCGCGCAGCTATATGCAGGTGGCGGGGGGAAACTCGCCCCTGCGCCGACACGTTGCACGCTTCTGACCTGGGCTTTTGCGCATGTGCTCGCATAAGTGCAGGTCAGAAGGGGTGCGGGTATGCCGTGTGTCACGGCCAGGCGCTCAACGTCCCGACGCGCGCACCCCTTCTGACCTGCGGGTTTGTCGACCGCGGTTAGCCGGCCAAGGGTGCGTGCCCCTCGCTCAGACCAACCCGAACACGTAATGCAGCACTGCCCACACTCCGATGATGGCTGCACATATCCACGCGATTACTTGAGCTGCGTACATGGGTGACCTCTCCCGCCTGCGCCATGGCTCGCCCTTGTCGTCATGGTGCCCGGTACCAATCGATCGACGTGCGGAGTTGATCGCACTCGCTAGGCAACTTGTCGCCCTTGAGGTTGTTGCATTTCCTCAAGCATGTTGGGCAGCCTCGCACCCCGTGTATGG
Organism: Streptomyces sp. NBC_01451; assembly: GCF_036227485.1. Lineage (NCBI taxonomy): Bacteria > Bacillati > Actinomycetota > Actinomycetes > Kitasatosporales > Streptomycetaceae > Streptomyces > Streptomyces sp. NBC_01451. The sequence goes on along the minus strand of NZ_CP109479.1, from coordinate 5,182,984 downwards.
GGCCTAGGTTGTCGAGTGCGTAAGGGTCTCCCCCTTTGCTTACGGGGATGATGTGATCGGCTGCGTCTGCGCCTGGGTGTCCGCACCACATGCACGCGTCGGAGGCTGCGAGTACCTGTGCGCGGTTCTCTCTGTAGCGCCGTTCCGTGAGTTCCTTACGGCCGGACATGGCGCCCCCTCCGGGCATGCGTAAGGCCCCTGGGGTGCGAGTTCCCAGGGGCCTTGTCTGCGTGTTTCCGGGCATGCCGGATGCCGCCCCATAGTGCGCTTGATCAGGTGCAGTCGTCAAGCGCCTGCCTGGGGCGAGGAAGGCGGACGGGGGGAGGTTCCGGCAAGGGGGGACAGGCAGCCTCTGTGAGGCACCCAGGGCCGCACAGGTGGGCGTATCGGGGGAGTTCGTCTAGGTCCCAGCGAGCGCCCCAGTGACCCCGTGTGCCATGCCTGTGTATGCGCCCCTCTCGCGCCCAGCGATAGAGCACGTCCCTTGGTCGACCGGTCCACATCTCAGCACAGGCGGTATCGACGAGACGCGGTTTAATTGGCTTGCTCATTCACGCCCCTGTAATAGTCCTCTATCTGTTGCCACGTGTATTCCATGCCGCATGGCGCGGACTCGCCTATGCGGCCGATACAGACGGCTGCGCCATTGTGCAGCTTGAGCGCCCCCATGCAGTTATGACAGACAGCGCCTCGCACGATTGACGAGGGGGGTACGTCATAGCCGAGTATTCCGCGCGCGCGACGTACCCAGGTCTGCGCAGTGCGCCGTATCTCGTCGATCAAGTCCAGTGCCTCAAGGTCCCCAGGAAAGGGACTATCGACCCTCGTTGCGGAGCGCCCGTTTTCCCCTTGCGAGGTAGCCGGCGCGCTTATTGCGGCTTGCAACTGGGCGACCAATGGAGCATGGCGGACTGTCTTAGCGCGCCTCTCTACAGTGCTGGGGCAACCGCACGCATCAACCGTGGCGTACCCGTACAGGCGCCTGCATTCTTCCGTGTGCGTCACCACGCGCAGGGAGTATTCAACGCGCTCGTTGAAGCCACTCAGTAGGGGCTCAAAGAGTCTGATCACGTACTCAAGGTCAGTGCTCATTACCTCTCGACTTCCGGGCATGCATCATGAACGGCCCATAGGTACGTTCCACATTCGATGCCCCAATAAGGCTCGCGAGGCTCAATGAGCCTGCGGCACGTGTCGCAACGGACGCGCCTAGAAAGGTGGCGGGTCGCAGGTGTTGCACGACGTCTGTTCGCCCCCCTGCGAGTCTCTGAGACAGACAGGGACGCTGGGCGCCCAGTAGCGCTCGCAGGGGGACGCGGAGGGACCTGCGCAGCCTCTTGGAAGGCGTGCGCGTCCATGGGGTGACCTCCGCACACGTGAACGCCCAGTAGGGGCGTCCCGCGCCCTACGTCGCCCCGTGAGGCGACGCGGAGCGCCTGGGCGTGTCCGGCTGCGTACGTCATGCGGTAGGCCGCCTGTCCGGCCATGAGGCGCGCGCGCAGCTCGGTAGGGGACAGGGGCACTGTGTCGACTCCCGCCCAGGTACCTGCGGACAGGGCCGTTAGTACCCAGGCGCCACACCTAACGCATCTGCCCAGGCGCGGAGGCGTATCTATCAAGTAATGCACCATAGATCATTTACCCTCACTGTCCGCGTAATCCGTCCCACCTGTCCCCCCTATAGGGGGGGGGACCGGACGGACAGGTCGTGAATTCGTGCGGACAGGTTTTAGAAACCTGTCCGGGACAGGTCTGACCTGGGCAAATGGCAAAACCTGTCCCCATGATCCGGGACAGGTCACTTTTCGACCTGTCCCCATGATCCGGGACAGGTTTTCGACTACTCTCCGTATTTTTCGCCCTCCGGTAGCTGCAATTCGACGCTCATAACCTGGGCGTCCGTTTCCGGCTGCCTCGCGGCCTCTCGCTTTTTCCGGTACGCAATGGCAGGGGCAAGAACAGTGTTCCCTATGGCTATCTGCCTGTCTGTGAGCCATGCGCGCATCCTGTCTCTGCCCAGGTCCATGGGCGCGTTGTGCTTATCGAGCATCTGGACAGCGTGACTTACGGCAGGGTCCAAACCCGGTACGGAGAAAACAGCCTGCCGTTCCGGTACGAGGACTACCGACGTTTCTTGAGCGCCGTTCTTTCTGTACATGCCCTGTACGGCCACCACGCGAGGCAGGAGCCGTATCTCTTGGGAGTCGTCATCATCCTTGGTCTTATCGATGCGGATGCTTATTACGCGGTCCGCGCCCTTGCCTTCCTTTTTGATCAGTAGCTCTGTCTGTACGGCGCCCAGCATGTTGGACGCTCCGCGCCCATGCTCCCCTGCATGCCCTGTGTGGTGAACCAACGTGGCGCACGCCTCCGACTCCCTCGCAAGCCGCTCGATTCTGTTGAAGATCACAGACATACGCTCATTGCTCGACTCTTCAATGCCCACAGTTGCGCGCGCCTGCGTATCGACGACCACTAGCGCAGGGCGGAGGCGCTTACACGCTTCCTCCAATACAAGCCACTCGATACCAGACACCTGAATAGGGCGAGGCAGGAACCTAACGCCATCCATGCGGCAGCCGTGTTCTTGCTCCCATGCGCGTACGCGTTTTTTGATGCCCCCTGCGCCCTCTGCCACTAGGTAGATCACTTCCCCTTTGGTGACGTCTCGCCCTGCCCATGACAGGCCATTCGCGACGCATCCGGCTATGTCAAGCGCCACGAAAGATTTCATCGTCCCTGGGCGTCCATTGATGCGCGCGACTGTCGAGCGGTACAAGAGTCCGTCGACCACTGGGGACAGTTCCTCAATGTCGTCTAGCCCCTGTGTCGTAAGGGTCTCTGACATGAGGGCGTCCACCATTGCGGACACCTGGGCTCGTTGGGTTTCTTCCTCAAGGGTTAGGGCCCTCTCCTTGGCCCTGTTGAATGACGCTATCTCTTTGGCTTTGTCTAGTTCGGCCGCCTCGCGTCTCTGTGCCTCTATGAGCGCCTGCGTTCTGTCGTCCGCATTGGTCGCAGGGAGCTTGGCAGAGAGAACGCTCACTAGGCGCTGTACGTCCTCGTTGAATGACTCAAGCGGAGCGGCCTCCGGGTTGAGTAGCCACCAAAGGGCGAGGCGCGCATTTATCTCCGATTGGGGGAGTTCGCTACTCCCCTGCGGTTCAATCGACACGGTCACCCCTGCCCCTGTCTAGACGTATGGGACAGGGACGATTTCTATTCCGATCCATGCCCAGGGGCGCCTACGCCGTTGGGCGAATAGCTTGTGCGTGTCGGTCCACTTGAATTTGGCACCCTTGTATTCGGGGTCAAGGCAATACCGCATGGCGTACTTGCGCGCCGTGTCGGCGTCATCCGCTATACCGCGTAGCTTGCCGTTGACTGCGATCACGTAGGCGCCCCCATTGTTGTTGTCCATGTGGCCGCATCCTCCGCGCGCTTACCTGGGCGCCTCCGGTATTGGTTCCGCGTCTGGGGGACGTCCCTAGACGTGATCTTTCCGGCTGCCCATAGGACACTCACGGCGTGAGGTTCGGTCCATGCCATACAGGCATCGAGCAACCGGCTAATTCTGTGTGACTTGTAGGGCGAGCGCTCGCCCTTGATGAGCGCCCGTATGGAGTCGACGTGTGCGCGCGCGACCCTCGCAGGCAGCCGCTTAGCTGTGACCCTGTCCGCCCGTATCACGCCTCTCTTGAGGCCTTGCGCCACGGCTGCCGCATTCGACGTCACGCCGTACTTGCGCCGTACCTCAAGCAACCCGTTCCGTACCGCCTGGGCGTTGACAGACAGGCGCTCCGCAGTCTCTTGGAACGTCTCTCCGTTGGCCGCACCCTGTAGGAAGTCGAGTTGTTGGGCCGTGACCCGATAGGCAATCGGATGCCCTCTGACCACGTATTTTTGTCTAGTGCGCTTGCGCCGGCCTGCGCGCGTAGCGGCATGCTGGGGCCTGTGCGGTCCGGTCCATTCGAGTTGTTCCCACCACGCCTTTGCGAGGCGCCTAGCCTCGCGCTTCCGGGCGTCCGCCTCGCTCTTACGGGCGTTGGTACAGGGGCGACACCTACGGCGCCACTGTCCGCGCCCCTTGTCGAAATACTCGCGATAGTTCGCAGGGTCATCAAAGCTATGTAGTCCGTTCCCGCACATGTCCTGCCTCGCCCTGGGCATGCTCGCTTCCCTTCCTACTCGCAGCCATCGAGGGGCAGAACCTGCGGACTCATGACCCCTACAGCGGGAACGGCCATAGGCCACTCGTCGCCCTTCCAACCAATGGCGACCACGTCGCACGTGTATAGCCCTGTCCTGCCGTGGCGCCACGTGTGCGACTCGCGCCTAGGCCATCCGCGGACTACCCATTGCCTACAGTTCTTGCATCTCATGGGGCCCTGTCCCTTTCCTTGTCGACGATTCCGCCCGAACACATTGCGTTGAACGCGTCTTCCATCCCTGGAGCTATGGCGAACAGACGAGAGATCATGAAATGGGGGTGCACCCTGCCCTCTCGCACAGTGGCTATATGTGTGGTCTGTGATCTCCCTGCCACCTGTCCGCACCCAGGGCAGTAATAGCGCTTAGGCATGTCAGCCTCTTAGGTAGACGCGCAATCGCCCCTCTGTGTCTGTGGTGACGCGCTCAATCTCTAGGCGTACGTCTGCCGTTCGCACGTCCTTTGGCGATAGGTGTAGGTCGACGTTAAACACTGCGTCGGAAATTTCTAGCCCGTCGATATATACGCGCGTGCCAAAACCCGTTGTCTTGCTCACCCTGAATCCTCCGCCCACTCGATGATTGCTCGGTAGTCCGCAGCCATGCCCTGTATGCGCGTGCGCTCCCAATACCGGTTGGCTGTAGTGCGCGAGGCTGCCTGTCCGGGTATGGGTTGGAGTTGTGCCGCGCGTAGCTCAAGGTCCGTGAGGCGCTTACGCAGTTCGGCCATGACGAGTGGTTGCATTGCTATGACGTCCTCCGTCTGTTCCTACGGCGGTTTGGGTTGGTCCGTGAATCAGGGTCGGGAACCTCACCCCGGAGGAAGGCGCCGTGAGCGCGCGCCCCCTCGATGGCTCTGAGTAGGTCTGTCGTTGCGTCGAATGCCTCGCGGACGTTCAACACGCACAACTCATTCCCGATGCTCACGACTACGTGTTCGCCATCATGATCAATTTTCACGGGCAGGGCCCCATTTCCCAGGGCGTGACGGGACGCGCAGTTAGCTCGACGTCTAGCCGCTTGGCTATCTCGACGCCTAGCGCGTTGAGTAGGTATTCCCGCAGTGCCTCGCGAGCGATTTTTTCCGACCACATCTCAGCCGGACAGGCTTGTTGGGCGTACACACGTTCCCCCTTCCAAGTGGTCGCGAGGGTGACTATGTAGCTGTCAGGACCGGTCGATACGGGCATCAAAATTTCCTTGCGTGGTCTAGCCGGCCAACGCTTTAGCGGCCGTTTTGGGCATACGAACGTAACGGTTGTGCGACAAACACACTGGGAATGAGGCTTGCAACGTTGCAAGTCCCCTTGTGGCGCGCTAACTTGGGTCTCGCAAGGCACGCACACGAGAGAGGGACACAACATGAACACTCAGGTCTGGCGGAACACGCGCAGCAACGATCTTCTCTTCCACGCGTTCCCGGAGGGTGCGGCCCTGTGCAACAAGCGGATCAAGCCCAACGAGGGTGACTACGTCACTGCGGACGCGGCAAAGGCGCAGCCCATGACGCACCTGTGCGAGCGCTGCGAGTTCCGCATGGCGCACCTTGAGCGCAAGGCGCAGGCGGAGGCCAACCCGATTCAGACGCTCGCCCCTGCGGACGCTCAGGCGCTCGCCAACAGCGAGGGGCACGTCCTTGAGTTCGGGAGCGCCAAGGAATACAAGCGCCCCCAGGGTTTCCCGAAGATCGTTCGGTTTGTGCCTGAGTCCAACGGGCGCATGGTGGCCCTTGTCGACACGGACGGGAACACGTACAAGCGCGTCCGCGCCGATCACAAGTTCTTCGTTCGGTCGGTCCCGGACGGCTACGCCTCGCGCGTCGCCCAGGCGCAGGCGGAGGCCCTTGCGGACCTTGACAGCGACACGGAGGCCGTGACCCTCGTTGAGGTAGTCGCCCCCGTCGCCCAGGCGGAGCGCGAGACGGACGTCCCGCAGCTCGACGCCCGGGCGGGACGCGCTCACGCCCAGGCGCGCATGGATTTGGTCAAGGTCCGCACCATCATGGGTGCGGGGGAATTCTGGTTTGGCGGTCGGGAAACCCGCAAGAACTTTGACGGCTATCCCCTGCGCGCGCGGTTCGAGAATGCCGCTAACAACCGCATGCGAATCGTTGATGCGGACAACGGACAGGCGCTTACGACTGTCGGTCCATCAACGCTCATTTGGGCCGCTCCGCTCGCCCAGGCGGACGCGGAGGCCGTGAGCGCCCAGGACATGGCGGATGCCGCCCTTGCCTCCGGAGAGTGCGAGTGGACCGACGCACAGGTTGCGGACGCCCAGGCGCGTGCCATGCGGCTTGTCACGCCTGCCGAATTGGAATCGCTCGCCAACGAGGATGGCGAAATTTTCTGGGGCGGCATGAACGGGCGCCCTGCGTCCTCCGTTACTCGCGTGCGAGTCGTGAGGCATGGCGGAACCGTTCACTTGCTGAGCGTCGAAACCGGCATGTCCGTTGGGAATGTCCACGCGAGTGCGTCATGGGCTGCGCCGGTCGATTCAGGGGACGCGCGTCCGGCCCTGCGGCTTACGGAGGGCGAGAGGGACAGGGCGGCTGCGCACGCCCAGGCGAACAAAGCGGAGCGCGAGGCGCTTGAGCGTGCACGCGCCCAGGCTGAGCGGCTGCGGAACCGTAAGGCCCTTACGGTCACGGTTCCCGTAGTCAAGGCCCCTGCCAACTTCCGTGACCTTGCTTGGCACGCGAACACGGAAAAGGCTCGCGCATGGTGGAAGCGCCGTTGCCTCACCTACTCGATGGTGGAAACCGTCAAGGCGCACGCCCAGGCCAATTACGACTTGGGTTGGGACACAGTGGTTGAGGCGTACGAGGATGCCGAAATCCTCGCCTACCTCAATGAGCTTGACGTCTCGACGGTTGAGGGCGCCATCAAGGCGTTCGATGATCTCGCGGACGAATGGGCGTCCCGACAGTGTGGCGCCCTCGTCGACGGATACGGCGTCTGATCACGTCCCCCACTCCGCCCTACTCGAAAGAGGTTGCAGTGACTGACCAAGATTTCACCCCGGAAGAATTGATCCTGTTGACCTCCGCAGTGATCAAGCAAATGCAAGCCTCGCGGCTCGACGCCAAGCGCGCAGAGGTGAACGGGGCGAGCGAGGCAGGGCGAGAGGCCACGGCCCTTGCTGAGAGGCACAAGAGCCTTTGGCGGAAACTCGTGGCGATTCAGACGCGCGAGCCGTAGCCGCCCAACTCCCAATCAGGCAAGGCCTATAGCTCGACCACACAGGGCCCCTCGTTGCTTAGCGAGGGGCCCTGTGTTGCGTTCTGCAAGGCGTAGGCGTATCACAGATGTATGGAACCAAGCTACCCACTCAACGAGATTTGCCCCCTTCCCGACGAGGACGCGCAAGCGTTGACCACATCGTTGATCACGTGTGAACACGTGTTGGTTGAGGCAACAACGAGAATGCTTGAAGCGCTGGACGAGTCATTGACCATTCCACAGTTTCGCACTCTCGCAGCGGTCGAGACACTAGGGGCTATGAGCCTTTCCGACTTGGCAAAGGCATTGGACGTACGTCCATCAACGGCTATGCGAATGATCGACCGTCTAGAAGGCAGGCGCCTAGCCGTTAAAGGGGTTTCCCCGATAGACAAGCGGGAGACCGTAATTCTCCTCACCCCTAGGGGGCATCATTTGGTTGTGCGCGGACTGTACATGAGAGAGCAAGCCATGTGCGCAATCGTCGAACGCATGTCAGAAGATATGCAAAACAATTTCATCAAGGGACTGCACGAGTTCGTCAAGGTGAGCGGACATGAGCCTAGGCAGTTCCTACCGAGTTGGTAACTCAGGCATAGGGATTGCTGGGCGCAGGGGAACGGCATTCCTCTTGGCCGCACCACTCATTCCGCGGACTGTTCAACATGCCGCAGTCGTCGCACTCCCACCCATCACAGATCACGCTATGGCAGGGGCAACACTTGTCGTGCAACAGATGCAGTAGGTAGCGGACTAGGTTTCTCACGCGTTCACTTCCTCTCCTGTAGCCGGTAGGCGCTCCGTATGGTCGCCTCCGCCTGCCTGTGCCCTCCGTCCCCCCCTGCGGCTGCGTACGCGTCCGCTAGGGCGTCTAGGACGTCGTCTAGGGCTACTCCGTCCGCGCAGGCCGCTCTAGCCGCCCACAAGAGCGCCTGATTGCGGTTGCCCTCTTGAGCGTTCTCTACGGTCGACACAAGCCCCGCGAGGCTGCCCAGGCGCCCAGGCTGCCGGTAAGTCGCGGACACCCTTACAGGCTCGCGTCTGCGGCACAATTCGACTAGCCACGGGGGCGCCGGCCTAACTGCGGACGCGTTTTCTGAGACGTATGCACCCTTGGCCGTGACACTTCCGGCGCCCAGCACATAGCCGCCCCATTCACCTGCGTTACAGCGAATGTCGACTAGGCCCTTGACTAGAGAAGCCTGAGACGCCTCACGGGGCCGAACGTGTTCCGGCCAGAGATAGTAATAGTGGCAGCCGAGTGACCCCGTACAGACGCGGTAGGTGTCGTATGCCTCTCGCCAAGACTGCCCCAGGGATTCACAGACATGTCTGAACACGTCAGTCCCATCAACGAGAGACCCAAAAGTGTCATGTAGTCCCGCGTACTGAGTACCCGCCAACGCGTATTCCCGCTTTGGAATGTCGCAATCGACGACGAGTATGCGTGACGGTTTACAAGCCACTCCGATATTGCTGTCCGGCCAACGCGTCCAATAGTCAATGATCCTGCCTACGTCGTTCGTGGCAGCCTCGCCCCAACGGAGCGTGTACGGCTGCCCAGGGGAGAGTCTGTGAGGCGTTTTCTCGTACGGCTCAACCGGGAAGATATGGAAACCTCGCGCTCGCGCCTGTAGCGCATACGAAATCAGGTTCACGCTCACGCCTAGTTGTTGCCTGCGTTGAGAATGGACTCAAGGCGATTACGGACGTGCTCGCGCTCACTGTCCGGTATCGGATGCCCGGCAATGGAATACACGTGCGCCACGGATTTGACGAGAGCGTCATAAGCCTGCATGGGCGTGAGTTCTCGGTTACGTACCTTGATGGCTGCCTCATTGGCGGCATGGACGCCAACCGTGTTCACGACGTACACGGCAACCCGGTTTAGATACTCCTGCTTACACGGCTCGCACTCCACAGAGTCAAACCCAGCGTCTATGAGTGCGTGGATAGTCTGTCGGTCCATTCGTCCTCTTAGGTAAGGCGTAGGGGCCTGTCCCCAGGCGAGGCAGGCCCCTACGCGTCATGTGTCGCTCAGCCTTGTACGGCTGCGAGCGCAGCGTGAAACTCGCGCTCCGCGTCCGTGAGTTCCGCGCGCGCTTCCTTGATCTCCGCCTCATGGCCATCGAGCCGCGCGAGGCGTTCGGTAAGGCGCTCCATTTGAACCCTTACCTTGTCCCGCTCCGCCTCAACGTCCGTGTCCTCAAGCCGCTCGACACGGACCTTTGCGCGCTCGTACTTCCCTGCGAGTGTGGGCAGCGTGAGAGGCGCGCGGCCACGGCGCTTGGGCACGTCAACGACGTCGTCTGATTCAGCCGGCTCGCCCTCAACGGCGCCATCCCATTCGGGGTCTTCCTCGTACGCCTGCGCCTGTACCTCCGTCATGTCTACTGCCTCCGATGCTTCCTTTGCCTTGCGACGAACGACCATTAGGGGACTCCATTGGTTGGGTTACTCGGTAAGCGCGCAGTGCCTTCCCCTGCGCCTCCGGACGTTGGCATTCCTCCGCCACGTTGGGGCGTGGCCTCCGGCCCACTTGCTCGGTTACTTAAAGGGGTTGTCCGGGAACGTGGCCGCAATCATGTGCATTTGCTGCTCTCCCATTCCGGCCACGGGTACGCCCTTACTCGTGAGGAAGTCAGCGAGGGGGGAGGGAGCTGCGGGAGGCGGAGGCGCGTAACCCTGCGGAGGGGGCACGTACGCCTGCGCAGGGGGCGCCTGGGCAGGCGGAGGCACGTACGCAGCCGCAGGGGCAGCCTGTGTGTTCTGCCACTGGTCATAGGGGAGCGGGGGCGCCTGGGGCGCTGGGGCCTGGGCTACCGGCTGCGCAGCCGGTTGGGCGTAGGGCGACGGGCGCGGGTTTCGCTCCGTATAGGCATCCGCCATGGCTGCATCCTGGGGCGTCCAATCCTGTAGGACGTACGCACCATCTTTCTGGCCCTGTGAGGGGAGTTTGGAGAGGCGCCCCAGCACCATTGCGCCAACCGCCTTGCGCAACTGGGGAACCAATCCCTTACCGCCAATGCGCGCCCCTTCCAACCGGGTCGGCTGCCCTGTCTGCGGGTCAGGCAGATCGATGATGATCACGTCTGCCGTGACGACGTCCGACGTTTCTTGCGTGCCATCGGGACGATTGAAAGTCTGCGGCGTGCAACTGTCCGGATAGATCAGAAACAGACGCCCCAACCAAGTTGGGTTATCGCGAGGCGCAAACTTATCCGCCTTGCCGGGTTGCTGGTAGTTCGACAAATCACTTTCTCTCTCTCGTGAGGTACCGATACGCCCTGTAAGCCTGTAGCGGTACGGCTGAATTACCGATGGCGCGTAGTGCCTCTGTCCGGTCCATCCCCCGGACGCCCATAACCCAGGCTGCGGGTAGACCCATAAGCCACTCGACGAAACGGGGTGACAGGCGCTTACCGCCTCGCGGCCCTATCTCGATGGGGGCAGGGGCAGGGCAACGCGTGACGCGCTCCCAACGCTCGACCGCAGGGCCGTACTTGCCCCAACCCGTTTCGCCCAGGCGCGCGAGCGTGGTTACCAAGTCGTCGCCCCCTGAATCAGGGCGAGAGGCGCGCGCATAATCAGGGCCCCGGATGTTGTCGGCTGCGGTTGGAGTTGGCAGGAGAGGCAACGGCAAACCATCTGTTGCGCAGGTGAGAGGCGCCCACGGAGGCAGCCGGTAGGCATACCCATTCAAGGTCATACCCGCAACCGGCCAAGTCCCCTGAAACGACGTCAAGGCCCCTTCCTCGCAGCCCTGCGACGTTTTCCAAGTACGCGATTCGTGGTCGTATCTCGCGAATGGCCTGGGCAACGGACGCCCATACTCCCGAACGTCTCCCACGTATCCCCCTGCGAGTGCCTGCATGGCTTATGTCTTGGCAGGGGAAACCCGCCACGATAGTTGTGATTTCTGGATGCTCGACCGCCACGGCTGCCCAATCAACCTGCGTTACGTCGCCCAGGTTGTGAGCGTCCGGGAACCTGCGAGCCATGACCAGTGATGGCCAATACGCCTTTTCCGCATAGAGGGTTACGCGCTCGCCTGTAAGGCGCTCAACGGCGTAATCAAGCGCGCCTATGCCCGAACACAGGGAGAGGATCACGGCAACTCGTGCTCAATGGCCCCACACGTTCGGCATGTCCACTTGAGCGGCCCTGCGGAAGTCTCTATCCAAGAGTGGCGCCACGGCGCTACCCAATGAACTAGCGCACGCAATGCGGTTGCGAGCATGTCAGTAGGAATACGTCCCTTTCGCTATGCCCTCCCGTATCTGCGTCTTTGAGTTGCTGTCAAGTGCAGTCCACTCGACACGGAACGACGTTACGTCCATTCCGAAGAATTCCCGGACGTCCTTCAAACTCGCAAGCTGGGTTTCCATTTGGGTAATTCCTTTCAAGTTTTGTTTCGGGTGATCAATGACGTCGTGCCGATAGGCGCACAACTCGCAACCGGCGCACAGACCTAGGCGCCAACCGCACTCAGGCTTTCCCATTGCACCCCCTCTCGCCCTTGCTATCTCCGGGCGCATGGAAGGGGCAGAATCGGCAATCGTCGGCTACGAGGAACTTGCGCGCTATCTGTTGAGGCTCGCCCTCATACCGCTTGATGGCCTCCGCTATCCGCTCGACGCGAGCGAGCGCGTCAATGGCTATGGAAGCGTCATAGGGTTCGGTCCACACGTAAAGGTCATCGAGGGTCGACGCCTCGCGCGGCCAACCCACGATTGCCACGTGCTCAACTTTCTCGCCCTTGAGCCTCGCCCCGTAGGCGTACGTGTGTACCTGTACGCGATAGGTGGGCGAGGCGCCTTTAGTGGAGAGCTTGTCGAGCGACCAACGCCCCATCAACTTATGGTCAAGGAACATCAGTAGCGTGCGGTCGAGTAGGTCCCCTGTGCCCTTGGGGACATAGGCGTTGGGGAACTCTAGGGGTACCTCAACGGCGTAGCGACCCGTACCGGCATTCGCCCACACAAACATATCGGCAAGACCAACGTGAACGCAGGTGCCGACGAATGAAGCCCAGTTATCGCCCCCAGGGTTTGAAGGGGCGACCCGCAGTAGGTGCATTGCAATACGCCTGTCACAGGGCGAACCGATTTGGCTTGGACCCAACGACGTCTGTTGACTGCGGTCGAGTCGATTCGAATATGCGTAAAAGGTTTCCTTGAGGCGCGCGGCAATCTCTCTCCCGTGTTCCGTCATGGGTACGGCCTGGGCGAGTACGCGAGCGGTCCGCCCCGGTTGCTCGTACGGGGGCGCCGGTTGGCGGAACTCATACGCTCCCGTCAACGCAGGCGCGTTCTCGGTTGCTGGGGCATCCGCCCGTACAGTTCCCGTCGCCTGAGAAAGGACAGTAGACGTCTGTGCGTTGGTAGCCCTGCGCGCGTTGAGTGCTCTCAGCGCCTCCAGTGCCTCTGTCGGTATGGGATGGACAACCGCAGGTGTCTGGGGAGCATCGGTCGTTGTGCTGTCCGGGGTGCGGACACTCTCCGGGCGGGAGTCCTTGTCCGGCAGGGTGTCTGAGCTTGGCTCGCTCGATGGCCTGGGCGTAGTCGTCAACGCCTGGGATTGGGTCTCTGGGCATTCCTCCGCGTCCTTTCCGGGTTCGCCGGCCTGGGCGTATTCCTTGCCGCTCATGGGGCATTCATCGCTGCCCCTGTGCACTATCAAGTGACGTCCGTAGCGCCCCTCTTTATCGAGAATGGGCGTGCGTCCGCAGACAGGGCAGTCGGCATAGTCACGGCCCTTTACCGGGACGTCTGAGTTGTCCGATGGCCCTGCCTCAAGAACGTGCGCAGGCATGATGACCCCGGACATGTCACACTCGACGCCCGATGTCTTGTCATGCTTGCGGAACTTTCCTGCCGCAGTCGGAGCTATGTCCTTGCGGCAGACAGGGCACCTGAATTTATCGGCCATGCATTCCCGCCAAGTGCTCAACTTCCATAGTCATGTAGACCCGCTCGCCTCGCGCTGTACGTACGGGCGTGAGAAACCGGCGCCTTTCCCAATAGTGGACGCGCCGCATGCGCACACCGAAATATTGGGCTACCTGAATTGGCGTCATGAGATCCCCCGATAGATCCGGAGGGGCCGCCCGCTCGACGCGCGGCTTACGGTTCCGTGGCTGCGTTCTCTTCACTGTTCCGCCCAACTTGCTGTGTGGCGCCTCATGACGAATCGCGCTTGCGGTCCGGTAATGGCAATCGGCCCCAGGCGATACCGGGTTATGTGCGCAAAGGACAGGTCTACATACCACTTCCATTCTTCGGGAGTGGCTTTCCCTGCGCGCTTGTGTACGAGTAGGGGCAGGGCGAGCGGACTACGGCGCGCAATGGTCGACGTGAGTTCGTCCCACCACTTTTCGAATAGCGCAGTCTGCATGTGGAGTTCGTGTCGTTGGCGACAGTGCGCGCAGTAGGCGCCCTCTTTGCCATCCTTGACAGAGATGATTACCGGGGGAACTGCGGCCGGAATCGGCTCGACGTCCCCAGGGTCGAATGTTCCGCCCAGAGTGTTACGCCTCGCGTCCGCATACCCGCAGCTCTCCCGCAGCCAATTGACAACGGAGGTTTCAGCGGCCGTCCCCTTTGCTTTGTTCCGGTTGCCCAACGTTCGCGCCTTTCTCGTGAGTGCCTACAGGGTTGGGGCGCGCGTCCCCACAACAAACACACCAGTCATGCGCAACGACCCTTGAGCGAGCCTTTATGACGGAGTACCAAACGTGTTCATGACTTAGCCGGCGGAGGGTCATTTACGGGTCTTTCTGACGGTCTTTCTGTGTTGGCAGTCGCATCCCTCGCATGCCTCATGGCCGCGAGGCGCAGGCGTTTTGCCTGGGCACCATGGGCGAAAGCTGCGCTCTTTCCCGTCTGGGGTAGTGATGGCCATACGAGGGCCGCAATGCTTGCTGAGTACGGCGCTACCGGGTTTGGCGAGCGCCACTGTGCGCCCACATGTGGCGCATGCGGTGGGAGGTAGCTTCCGGTCCGCAGCCTGGGCGCAAGGGGTACAGATCATGGGTCGGTCCCTGTGTCGAGTGGCGCAACGTTGCGAGTCGTCGGAGGATGGATAGCGAGGCGCAGAGAACGCATAGAGAGGGGCGCGCGGCCATGGACACGAAAAGCGTGATCGAGACATGGACGGGTAAGGGTGCCCACGAGGCAGCCGAACGCGCCACACGGGAAGGGCCCTTGTTTGAGCGCGCACAGGAATGGGGGCAGGGACTAGTGGCGCGATGCATCAAAGAGGATCACGCGAGGCGCGGGGGTGGTTGGGTCAAGGTCGCCACGTGGGGCGTGTTCCTCGCCCCTCTCGCAGCCGACGAGGGCGCAGGCGAGGCGGACGCCCAGGGTGGGGGTGCGAGGCACCGTAAGCCCCGTACACGGGCTAGCTAGGGCATGCGTAAGGCCCCTGCCACTCGCACAGGCAGGGGCCTTACTGACGTCGTACTAGCTACCGTCCCGGCAACGCTCGATATCTTCGGGAGTGTCGCGCGTCCAAGGGGCGTATCCGCGTCCGTTGAACGTGTTCCATTGAACCGTGATTACCTCTCGCGTCTCTAGATTCACGGTAAGCGTGATCCGGTCCGTATGGATGTAGTGAACCCCTGGGCGTGAACCGTGCGGCAGGGGCCTTACGGGGCTATCGATGGCCTCTCGCAGTTCTTGAGGATCAATGGCCATATCAACCGCTCGACTTAGCGCGTGGTGAGTGAAAGTCCAGTCACATGCGTTTCGTCGTTCGGCCATGTCTACCCCTTACGCAGCTTGCTGATTACCTTCGGTCCATGCCTTGACCTTGAACCGTGAGAGGTCAATGGGCTTGGCGCCCTTGCCCCTTGGCGTGATGATGAGCTTGGAGAGGTCAAGCTCTCGCTTGGGCGCGTTCTTGGGTGGCCTACCGGCTCGACGCATCAACGGCTGTAGCTCGATGCGGTACAGGAGACGAACCGTTTCCCGCTTCCTCGCGAGGCTTAGCCCCTTCCAAACTTGCTCCGCATTCCCGTAGTTGACTGCGAACGGCGCCAAGGGATCATCCTGTACCGCCTCCGCTAGTTCCTTGTTGATCTCTGCTATCCGCAGGTCTGACGTAGCGCACGCCGTTGTGAACTCAGGCAACTTGATGAGCCTCGCGCCGAACGCCTGCGCAGCCTCTGTCTTGGCTGCCTCAAGCTCCGTCAATTCCTCGCGCAGGCCCTTAAAGTCCACTTCCTTGACAGGCTTGACGAGACTGGAAACGTCCGGGCGTGACAGGCGAGTGATGCACAGGCGCGCTACGAAATCGTCTAGCAACTCCGCGGACTGTCGCCCCCTGCCGCAGTTCCTACAGCGGTACACGTCGACTCCCGTAGCCGACTTCCGCACGGTCATGATTGCCGGATCGTTCTCGTCTGTTGTGCAGTGTGGGCACTCATAGATGAGCGAGCCAAGCCACTTAGGCTGATTGCCGGTTTGCTTCCGGCGCGCAGGGTCTTTCAAGAGGATCAAGAGCGCCTTGCGTTGTTCGTCAGAGATGATCGCTGGGAAGGCGTTGTACTTGACGATTTCTCCCTTGTAGACGGAGTGACCGGACGTACGCGGACTCAGGAGAATTTGGACGATAGTCCGACTACTCCACTGCGAACCCGTGAACTCTTTCTTGCCGTGCTTGTACGTCCGACCCTCTTTCGTTGAGACAGTCTCGACGCCTCGCGCCTTGAGACTGCGAATGAGGGCCGCAATGTTCCCTTGGGTGCCCGGTAGCTCTGTCGCCCAGGTCTGGATTTCCGCAGCCTCACCCTTGTTGTGCTGGGTCATGTCCAACACGGGACGCTCGACATACTGACGTTCGGCAATGGGCGCCTTTGGGTTGAGGCACTTGTTAGTGACGCGCCCAGTGTCGACGCCCCAACCGAACGGGCGGACGCCTCCGCCCCACTCGCCATTGCGCGCTTGCCGCAAGCGAGCAAGGCCAACCCGCTTGGCCTTGAGGGCGGACTCTTTCCGGGCGTTGACGACGTCCGTGAGGAAGTCTGCGTGTTGCTGCGGGTTGTGAAAGTTGTACTCTCCGCCACGCTGCGTTGAATACAGCCGGACACTGTGCGCAATGCACAGGTCAATGAAATAGAGCGCCTGGGCAGGGTCACGCGTGAGGCGGTCCGCATGCCACACGGTCACAGTGCGCACGCTCCGCGCCGCCATGTCCGCGCACAGGCGGTTGAAATCCGGGCGCTCAACGCCTGAGTACGCGGAGATACCGACGTCTGAGTACCTGCGCGTGAGCGGACGCTCAAAGGTGTCTTGGAACCATCCTTGGTTCTCGCCCCACTGGGACTCTGTGGTGCCCCCTGTCTGTTGCTCATCGAGCGACACGCGGTCATAGGCGACGTCCAGCCGATCATCCTTGCTGGTCAGAGGCTTGGAGCCTGAGAACGTCCCGCTTGTCCGGTTCGGTATACTTTGATGGGTCATGCCACCCAAACTAAGCCCCAAGCCTGTAGTGGGGAAGTCCACGACCATCCGCGTCCTGCTCGGCCTGCTGCGCGCCGACTCCGGCGCCGCGCGGATCCTGGGCCGGGACCCGTGGGCGGACGCGGTGGAGGTGCACCGCCGGATCGCGTACGTCCCCGGCGACGTCACCCTCTGGCGCAACCTCTCCGGCGGCGAGGTCATCGACCTGTACGGCAGGCTCCGAGGCGGCCTCGACCCGGCACGCCGCGCCGCCCTGCTCGAACGGTTCGAGCTGGACCCGACCAAGAAGGGCCGGACGTACTCCAAGGGCAACCGCCAGAAGGTGGCGCTGGTGGCGGCGTTCGCCTCGGACGTGGACCTGCTGATCCTCGACGAACCGACGTCAGGACTCGACCCGTTGATGGAGGAGGTCTTCCAGACCTGCGTGGAGGAGGAACGGGACAGGGGCCGTACGGTCCTGCTCTCCTCCCACATCCTCAGCGAGGTCGAGGAGCTGTGCGACCGCGTCAGCATCATCCGCAAGGGCCGCACGGTGGAGACCGGCTCACTGTCCGACCTGCGCCACCTCACACGGACGAGCATCACGGCGGAACTGGCCGGCGCTCCGAACGGGTTGGCGGGCCTGCCCGGCGTCCACGACCTCGCCGTACAGGGAAAGCGGGTCCAACTCCAGGTGGAAACAGACAAGTTGGACGCGGTTCTGCGTTCGCTCACCGAGTCGGGCGTGCGGTCGCTGCGGTCGACACCGCCCACACTGGAGGAGCTGTTCCTGCGCCACTACCAGGAGGGGCCGAACGGACCGGACGAGCGGAGCGGGCGGGACGAACGGGACGTAACAAGTGGAGAGGCGTCGGGGCGATGAGCGCGACGACGGCCACGCCCTTCAAGGCACCGCACATCGGCAGGTCGCAGCAACTGGCGGGCACGGCAGCCCTGTTGAGGTTCAACCTGCGGCGCGACCGGGTGATGATCCCGGTGTGGGTGGCGGTGACGGCCCTGATGGTCGTCTCCCTCCCGGCCTCCTTGGAGAGCCTGTACTCCACCCCCGCCGAACGTGCCGCCCTCGCGCGCCAGTTGCTCGCCAGTAGCTCCCTGCGGGCCACGTACGGGCCGGTGTTCAGCGACTCGATCGGCGGCCTGACCGTCTGGCGCATCGGCGGTTTCGCCGCGATCCTCGCCTGCGTCATGAGCCTGCTCGTCGTCGTACGGCACACCCGCGACGAGGAGGAGAGCGGACGCCAGGAACTCGTCTCGTCGGCGATGGTGGGCCGCCGCGCCCCACTGACGGCTGCCCTGCTCACCGCCCTGGTCGCCAACACCGCGCTGGCGCTGCTGATCGCGGGCGGGCTGGCCGGCCGGGGCCTGTCGGGGGCGCTGGCACTGGGTCTGGGCGTCGGGGGCGTGGGAGCGGTGTTCGCCACCCTCGCGGCGATCGTCGCCCAGTTCACGGAGAGCGCGCGGCTGGCGAAGGGCCTGACGGGCGGCCTGCTCGGCGCGGCGTTCGTGCTGCGCGCGGCGGGCGACTCCGCGACCGACGACGGTTCGTCACCGCTGACCTGGATCTCACCGATCGGCTGGCTGGAGAACGTCCGGCCGTTCGCGGACGAACGCTGGTGGGTGCTGGGCCTGTTCGTGGCCGCGACCGCGCTACAGGGCTGGCTGGCCTACGAGTTGGCGGGCCGCCGGGACGTCGGCATGAGCTTCCTCCCGACCCGGCCGGGACCGGCGACCGGCCGCCTGAACACGACGGACGCACTGGCCTGGCGACTGCAACGGGGCGCCGTCCTCGGCTGGAGCATCGGGTTCCTCGCGTCCGGGGTCGCCTTCGGCGGACTGACGAAGGGCGTGGCCGACCTGGTCGGCGACAACGCCGGGACCCGGGAGATCATCGAGCGGATGGGCGGCCGGTCGGGCATCGAGGACGCGTTCCTCGGCACGATGGCCGGCATGTTCGGCATGGTGGCGGCGCTGTACGTCGTCTCGTCGGTGCTCCGCCTCCACGCGGAGGAGACCTCACAACGGGCCGAGCCGGTCCTCGCCAACGCGGTGGGACGACTGCGCTGGGCCGGCGGCCACCTGGTGATCGCCTTCGGCGGCGCGGTGCTGATCCTGCTGCTGAGCGGCCTGGGCCTGGCACTCGGGTACGGGCAGGAGCCGGGCCCGATCATGGCGGCGAGCCTGGTGCAGGTCCCGGCGGTGTGGGTGCTGGGCGGCCTGACGGTTCTGCTGTACGGGGTGTCGCCCCGACTGGCCTCCGGGGCCTGGGGTGTTGCCGGGTTCGTGCTGCTGGTGGGGTGGATCGGACCGGCGCTGGACGTACCGCAGGCGGTGCTGGACCTGTCGCCGTTCGGGCATCTGCCGAAGCTGCCGGGCGGGGAGATGGCCTGGGCGCCGGTGCTGGTGCTCATGGGGGTGGCGGCGGGGCTGGTCTCGGCCGGGCTGGCCGGGCTGCGGAGGCGCGATCTGAGCACGTGAGGGAAGGCGACCGTCGGCCGCAGCCGCACCTGGGGTGTCCCCCCAGGACGCTCGACAAGCAGCGCCCGCAGGGAAGTCGGCGGCCGGAATCCCAGGCCGTGCGACCGCGTCCCCCAGGGCATGGACAACGCGCACAGGCCGCGCAGGATGTCCGACCGCCGTCCTCGGAGTGGCTGCCGGACTGACGGTGTGGACTGTCAGGGCCAGGGCCTGGTCCGCCGCTTCGAGCAGGGCCCCGGCTGGAGCGTCCTCCGCGCCGAGCCGCCGTTGCCGATCCTCGCCGGAACCGCCGGTGGCCTGGTCGTCCGGGCGGTCCCGCGGGGCCTCGGCACCCGGCTCAGATCTCGACGCTCAGCCCCTCCAGCCCCCTGATCACGAAGTTCGGCTTGCGCACCGGCTCCGCCGCCAGTCCCAGGTTCGGCGCGCCCTCCAGCAGTGCCCTCATCGACGCGGCCAGCTCGATCCGGGCCAGCGGAGCCCCAATGCAGTAGTGGATCCCCGCGCTGAACGAGATGTGCGGGTTCTCCGCCCGCGTCAGGTCCAGTGTGCCGGGGTCGGCGAACACCGCAGGGTCGTGGTTGGCCGCGCCGAAGAGCAGCGCCACCTCGCTCCCCCTCGGGATCACCGTCCCGTCGATCTCGATGTCGTCCAGTACCCAGCGTTCGAAGAGCTGGAGCGGGGTGTCGTACCGCATCAGCTCCTCCACGGCGGAGGGGATCAGGGAGGGGTCCGCGCGCAGCGCCGCCAGCTGGGCCGGGTTGCGGAACAGGGCCCACCAGCCGTTCACCGTCGCGTTGACCGTCGCCTCGTGGCCCGCGTTGAGCAGGAGCACGCACGTCGAGATCATTTCCTGTTCCGTCAGGCGGTCGCCCTCGTCGTACGCGGCGATCAGGCCCGAGATCAGGTCGTCGCCGGGCTCCTCGCGGCGGGCCGCGATCAGCTCCCGCAGGTACTCCGTGAACTCCTCCGACGCGCGTACCGCCTTCGCCGCCGTCTCCTCGGACGGACTGAGCTCGTACATGCCGCAGATGTCCGCCGACCAGGGGCGGAGAGGGGCACGGTCGGACTCCGGGATGCCCAGCATCTCCGCGATCACCGCCACCGGCAGCGGCTCCGCCACGTCCGTCAGCAGGTCGCCGCCGCCCGCCTTCACGAGCGCCGACACCAGGTCGCCCGCCAGCTGCTCCACGTACGGCTTCAGGCCCTCCACCGTGCGCGGTGTGAACGCCTTCGACACCAGCCGGCGGATACGGGTGTGGTCCGGCGGCTCCAGGTCCAGCATGCCGTGGTCGTTGAGGGTGTGGAACGGCTCGTGTTCCGGCGGGGGTGCCGTGCGGCCGAAGTCCTCGTGGGTGAAACGGTGCTGGTAGGTCCGGCCCAGGCGGCGGTCGCGCAGCAGCGCCGAGACGTCCGCGTGGTGCGGGACCAGCCACTGGTTCGTGGGTTCGTAGTACACGACCCGGCCCCGGGCGCGCAGTTGTGCGTACGCGGGGTACGGGTCCGCGACGAACGCCGGGTCCCAGGGGTCGAAAGCAAGGTCGGAAGCAGCTGCCATGCACGGACGCTAGCCCGAGCCACCCCCATCTGACCAGGCATGTCCCACCGCACGGCAGGCCGCCGACAGGCGGAGTTCGTGTGGGCGCAGTTCACTGCCGTGAACTATTGACCTGCCCGGTGATCCCCGGCTTACGGTGGCCGCCCCGAACAGGAGTACCCCACCCATGAGCAGCCTGTACGTGCGGGAGATCACGCGCGAGGAGCATCTGGCCCACCTGCGGCAGCATCCCGACGCGAGCCATCTCCAGATCCCCGAGTGGGGCGGTGTGAAGCCCGACTGGCTGCCGGAGAGCATCGGCTGGTTCGAGGGCGAGGAGACGGATCAAGGGGTGGGCGACGCGATGGTCGCGGCGGCGCTCGTCCTGTACCGGCCGCTGCCCGGGACGCGGCGCTACCTCGCGTACCTTCCCGACGGACCGGCGATCGACTGGCGGACCCCTCGCCTGGAGCGCTGGCTGGACCCGCTCGTCGCCCATCTGGAGCGGACCGGGGCGTTCTCGGTACGGATCGGGCCACCCCTGGTCGTGCGTCACTGGGACGCGGCCACCGTGACGGCGGGCCTCGCCGACCCCGCCGTACGGCATCTGCGCGAGCTGCCCGCCGCCGGCATCGACGGCCACGCGCTCGACGCCGCGGAACGGCTGCGGCGGCTCGGGTGGCGGCCGTGCGAGGAGGACGACGGCAGCGGTTTCGGCCTCGGCCAGCCGCGCTACGGCTGCCACATCCCGTTGGCGGGCCGCTCGGAGGACGACCTGCGCGCCGCCCTCGCCCCGCACTGGGAACAGGCCCTGCGCACCTCCGAGCTGGCGGACGTCCGGGTCTCCTGGGTGTCGGACGCCGACCTTCCAGAGTTCCACCGTCTGTACACCGCGACCGCCGCCCACGACGGCTTCAAGGCACGCCCGTTGGACTACTTCCGGCGCATGTGGCAGGCCCTGAACGCCGAGGACGACGACCGGCTCCGCCTCTACGTCGCCGAGTACGAGGACGAGGTGCTCTCCGGGGCGCTCATGATCAACTTCGGCTCCCGGGCCTGGCACTCGTACCCCGCGTCCGGCCGCCGGGGGCGTCAACTCCGGCCCAGCAGCGCGCTGTTGTGGCGCATGCTGTGCGACGCGCTGGCGTCCGGCGTCGAGACGTACGACCTGCGCTCCATCACCCCCGCCCTCACCGGGGACCGCCTCCTCGGCCGCCTCCACTTCAAGACGGGGGCCGGCGGCCGGCCCGTGGAGTACCTCGGGGAGTGGGAACTACCGGTCGGCAGCCAGGGCAGAATGCTCCAGCGGGCACTGCGGATCTACCTCGGCCGCAGATGACCCCCTGACCGGGAGCCCTCCGCCGCTCCTCCCCCTCACCTCACCGCCCCGCGCCGCCCCTCACCCGGGCGTCACCAGCCGCGCCTCGTACGCGAACACCGCCGCCTGGGTACGGTCCCGCAGGCCCAGTTTCACCAGGATGCGGCTGACGTGCGTCTTGATCGTCGACTCGGCGACCACCAGCCGCCCCGCGATCTCCACGTTCGACAGGCCCTGCGCGATGAGCACCAGCACCTCGGTCTCCCGGTCGGTCAGTTCGCCGTACGCCGACTGCGCGCCCGCCATGACCCGCGGCGCCTCGGAGATCTTCGAGAACTCCGTGATCAGGCGCCGGGTGACCGAGGGGGCGAGCAGCGCCTCCCCGGCCGCCACCACCCTGACCCCCTCGGCCAGTTGGCGTGCCGACGCGTCCTTCAGCAGGAACCCCGACGCGCCCGCCCGCAGCGCCTGGTACACGTACTCGTCCAGGTCGAACGTCGTCAGCACCAGCACCTTCGCCGTGCCGTCCGCCGCGACGATCTCCCGGGTCGCCTCGATACCGTTCAGTTCGGGCATCCGGATGTCCATCAGGACGACGTCCGGGGCGAGTTCACGCACCCGGTCCACCGCCTCGCGGCCGTTCACCGCCTCGCCGACGACCTCGATGTCCGGCATCGCGTTCAGCAGCACCGAGAAGCCCTCGCGGACCATCATCTGGTCGTCCGCGATCAGCACACGGATCGTGGGGGCGCTCATGCCTCTCCCGTTCCGTCCTCGTCCGTGACGCTCGCGACCGGGAGGAAGACCGTGACCTCGTAACCCCCGTCGGCCGCCGGGCCCGTCGTCATCTCGCCGCCGAGCATGGTGACCCGCTCACGCATCCCCGTGAGACCGTGCCCCGCGCCCTCCGTCGGCGTCTGCTTCACGAACGACACCTCCGCCGCGGGGCCGTTGACCACCCGCAGACCCAACCCGCCCAGCACGTAACCGATCTCGACCCGCGCGCTCGCACCCGGCGCGTGCCGCAACGTGTTGCTCAGCGCCTCCTGCACGATCCGGTACGCCGACAGCTCGACGCCCTGCGGGAGTTCACGCACCGCGCCCGTCACCACCTTGTCGACGGCGAGGCCCGCCTCGCGCACGTTGGCGAGCAGCCCGTCGAGGTCGGCCAGGGTGGGCTGCGGGGCGTCGGGAGCCTCGTAGTCCTCCGCCCGTACGACGCCCAGGACCCGGCGCAGTTCGGTGAGCGCGGCCACCGCGTTCTCGCGGATCGTCGCGAAGGCCTTCGTCAGCTCCTCGGGCGGGTTCTCCACCCGGTAGGGGGCCGCCTCCGCCTGGATGGCGACGACCGACATGTGGTGCGCGACGACGTCGTGCAGCTCACGCGCGATGGTCGTGCGCTCCTCCAGCAGGGTGCGCTTGGAACGCTCGTGCGCGGTCACCGTCTGCTGGGCGGTCACCTCCTGCTCGGCGGCCCGGCGCACCAGTAGCACGGTCACCACGAGCAGCGACAGCGCGGAGAGGAAGAGGAAGGGCAGGGCGTTGGTGCTGAAGTAGCGGTCCCCGAAGAGGATCTCGGCGCACATGGCGTACGCCGCCGTCAGCGTCCACATCCAGGCGGCCGTACGCGGCCGGGTCCGGGCGGCGACGACCGTCAGCACCACCAGGTGAGCGATGAAACTCGCGGGCTTCCAGGGGTAGTCGCCGCTCCCGTAGTCGCCGTCCCAGTTCTGGCCGACGATGGCGACGACCGGGATCGAGCCCAGGGAGAACCAGAAGGCCCCGACCGGCCGGACCAGCGTCAGCAGGATCGGCCCCAGCGAGAAGACGGTTATCACCAGCGCTTCGATCAGGTCGCCCCTGCTGCCCTCGAAGGCAACCAGCATCGCCAGCATCCCGGCCGCGCCCACCAGGGCGTGCGGCGCCCAGACCGCGTACGGGCGCAGCCGCCGGGGCAGCACCCGGGCGATCCGGCCGGGCTTGTCCCTCGGGGGCAGCGGGCGGTAGGCGAAGGGGTCGTCCAACAGGTCCGCGCGCAGTCCCGCCAGCGCTTCCATGGCCACGCGGAACTCGGGGCTGCGCGACAGACCGTCGCCCGCCGTCTTCGGCCTGGGGTTCGTCTGCGTAGGGGTCGTCTCAGTCACATACAGCACGGTAGGCGCCGGGCGGGCGACGGTCGTCCGCAGTGAGAGGGGTTCTCCGGCATCCGTCTCAGGTACTACGGCGCCTGCCGCGGCGCCCGTGCCCGCCTCCGGTGCGCCCCTGCCGCGCTCACCACGCGAGCTGGGCGATCTCCTCCGCGACCACCGCGCACGCGTCCGCCACCGGGTCGATCAGCGGGAAGTGACCGACGTCCGCCAGCAGCGTCACACCGACCACCTCACCGGCCTTCGCCGCCGCGTCCGCGTACGACTCGGCGACGATCTCCGGTACGACCGTGTCGGCGCGCCCCTGCACGAGCGTGGTCGCGATGCCGGTGGGGAGCAGCAGCGCCGGGTCGGCGTAGGGCTGACGTTCGGCGAAGTGCCCTTCTCCGCCCAGGAGTTGACGGGCTGCGGCGGAGCAGACGTCCAGCTTCTCGGCGACGGTGAAGTCCGCGATCGGGGCGAGCGCGACCACGCCGCGCAGCGGGGCGGGACGGGCCAGGAACCAGGGCGCGTCGGCGGGGAGGAGGTGCCGGGCGGAGGCCCACAGGGCCAGGTGTCCGCCCGCCGAGTGCCCGGTGACGACCGTGCGGCGCGGGTCGGCCTGCGGGAGGTGGGCCGCCGCGAGCGCGGGCAGGGCGTCCAGCGCCGCCGCGACGTCGTCGAAGGTGTCGGGCCAGCGGCCGGCGACAGCGGGGGCGTCCCCGCCCCGCCGGTACTCCACGTTGGCCACGGCGAACCCGCGCCGGGCCAGGAAGGCGGCGAATGGCGTGATGTGCCGACGGTCGTACGGCGCCCGCCAGGCACCCCCGTGCAGTACGACGACCAGCGGCACGCTCGCGTCGTCCGGCAGCGGCTCGGGGCCGCGCGGGGCGTAGAAGTCGATCACCTGGTCGGCGTGGTCGCCGTACGCGGCGGTGGCGTCGGGTTCGACGGGCGGGTGCGAGAAGGCGGACCGCTCCTCCTCCGCCGCGCGCGCGGCCACGGCATCGTCCGGCATGCTCCAACCTCTCAGCGACGAAACGGATTTGGCGGACCGGGAGAGATCACGGCCGTTGCCGGGGACGCTATCAGGCCCGGCGGGGCCCGCCGACACACGGATGTCGCCCCCGGTGAGGGCCGAACGGCTCTGCCGGGCTCGCCCCCCCGACCCGGCCGACCTGGCAGAACACGACCGGGCCCGGCCGCGGGGGTGGTGCGGCCGGGCCCGGTCGTGGCGGGCGGTCAGCGGGCTCAGTACAGGCCGGTGTAGCCCTGCCAGCCGGTGGCGATACGGACCTTCGTGCCGAAGGCGCCGGCCGATGTTCCGTTCCAGCGCCACAGGGCACCCGCGCCGTCCCGGCCGACGAGGTCGGGGCGGCCGTCGCCGCTCAGATCACCGGCCACGGCCAGGGCGTCGACCCTGATACCGCCCGCGATCCGGACCCTCGCACCGAAGGCACCCTTGCCGTTGCCGAGCCACCGCCACAGCACACCCGCGCGGTCCAGGCCGACCATGTCGCCGATCCCGTCGGCGTTCAGGTCACCGGCACCGACCAGCCGGGTGTAGCCACCCTGACCCGCGACCAGCCGGACCCGCCCGGCCAGACCGCCCTCACCGTCGGCGGAGTACCGCCACAGCACACCCGCCCTGTCCCGGGCGACCAGGTCGGCACGGCCGTCACCGGTGAGGTCACCGGGCGAGGTCAGCACGTCGTACCCGCCGAAACCGGTGCCGATCACCCGGTGCGGCGGGCTCTTCGGCGTGAACGCCTTGCCGCAGCTTCCGTCGTACCGGGTCAGGCGCCCGGCGGAGTCCCGGACGAGCAGGTCGTTGCACGCGTCGCCGCTCAGATCGCCGAACGGCACGAAGACCGACGCGGCGGGCCAGCCACCCGCCAGGGCCTTGTGCGCGCTGTCGACGGTGCCGCGCCCGGTACCGGGCTGGATCGCGAGACGGCCCGCGCCGTCGAAGGTGACCAGGTCACCGATGCCGTCCCGGCCGAAGTCATGACGCTCCGGCGACCGGACCGACACCGGCTTGTCATGGATCACTGTGTCTGTCGTCGCACCGTTCGCGGCCCGGGCGGTCAGCTTCACCCGGTAGGTGCCGGTACGGACCAGTGTCCCGTTCTCGGTGCGGCCGTCCCAGGCCGCGGCGATCCTCCCGCTCGCCGGGCCGCCGGTGAACGTCCGCACCACGGCGCCGGCGGAGGTCGTGACGGTCAGCTTCCAGCTCGCGGTCGGCCGGGTCAGGTGCCAGACGCCCTCGAAGACGCCGCCCTGGCGCACGTCGACGGAGGTGGGAACGGTGGAGTGGGTCGCCGTGAGCGGGGAGAGGGTCACCTGCGGCCACTTCACCGTCACGTCACCGGACGCCGTCTGGTAGGCGACCGGCCCGCCGAACCGGTCCACGTTCCAGAACCGGCCGCGCCGGTCGGCCGGAGCGTTCAGCGGCGACGGCAACGGACCGAGCTCCTCCGTACGGACCTGGTTGGAGGGGACCGCGCCCTTCAGGTACGTGATCAGCAGCTTGCCGGCGTCTTCGTCCTGGGAGACCAGGTAGCCGTCGCCGAGCCGCGCGTAGCCCCGCGGCACGTCCTGTTCCACGTGTGTCGACTGGTTGTAGACGCCCGCGGGTTTTCCCGGCCCACAGGACCAGTAGACGTACCGGCCCACGACCTGCAGATCCGACGGGAGGCAGTTGCCGAGGGACAGGCTGTCCAGCTTCCGCATCGACGGCAGCGAGAACCTGTCGTACACGGCGGCGCCCGGCAAGTCGGTCCGGGC
This sequence comes from Streptomyces sp. NBC_01451, assembly GCF_036227485.1. Classification (NCBI taxonomy): domain Bacteria; kingdom Bacillati; phylum Actinomycetota; class Actinomycetes; order Kitasatosporales; family Streptomycetaceae; genus Streptomyces; species Streptomyces sp. NBC_01451. Next base: position 5,155,850 of record NZ_CP109479.1, on the reverse strand, counting down.
CGCCCACAGGGTGTTCCCCCACAGGGCGACAACCGGCCAGTCACCGGAGGCCAGCACCTTGCTCCCGTCCCGCACCTGCTGGCTGCGCCCTGCCCGGACCACCGAGTACGAACCGGACGCCGCCAGGACCGCCGACACCTCGTCGTCCGAGTGGCGGACGGTGCCCTCTCCCGTGCCGGTGAACCGCAGGCACTCGCCGCTGCACGTGACGTGGACGGGGCTGCCGAAGGGGTCCTCCACCTCGTATCCGAGGTCGCCCAGGTTCTGCGGCGGTGCGGCGGTCAGCGTGCCGTCGGCGGTGAGGGAGAGCGCCGAGGCCGAGAGATCGGTGCTGGACCCGTCCGACCGCTCGGTGCCGAGCAGCACCCGCCCCTGGTCGACCGCGACGCCGCCGACCTCGTACACCGAGACGGCGGGCAGCGGCGTCACCGGTTCGGCGACCGGGGTCCCGTCCGGGCCCAGGGCGATGCGCTGGAGCGCCCAGTGCTCCGCGTCCGTACCGCCCTGGATGTAGAAACCGCCGTCGTCGCCGTCGACGAAACCGCCGTTCGCGGCGGGCAGCACCGTCCGGGCCGGGCCGCCGGTCACCGGCACCGCAACGATCGCGCTGGGGGTGGTGTCCGGGTTCGCCGGGTACACCACCCAGTCGCCGATCGCACGGGCCTGGCGGAGGACAGGATCCGGAAGATCCACCAGCTGACCGGGCGCCTCCGGGTGCTCGCGGTCGACGACGTACCCGCGTATGGAACTGAAGGCCTTGTCCACAGCCAGGAAGTACACCGTGTCGCCGGCCAGGCGGGGGCTTTCCACGACACCGAATCCGTCGCTCGGAACGTATTTCACCGACGCGGTGTCGAAGTCGAGCAGCACGGTGCGCCAGGGGCTGGAGTCGTCGGCCGGTTTGTACCAGAACGCGGCCCCCCGCGTGTCCGACGCCCCCTCGTAGACGTTCCCGGCGAAGTCGTCCGCGACACCGGTCACGAGCCGGTCGACCGGCTGCCCGCCTCCCTTCGGCACCTCCAGCAGGTGGAGCGTCCACTTCCCCCCGCTCCTACGGGAGACCAACAGGCGGTTCTCGGCGAAGACATAGCTGACCCGGTCATCGGGCGACAGGGAGAACCGCGTCACCGCCCCGGTGGAATAGCGCCGGATCTGGTACACGTTCGATGTCCCCGGGACCCCTTCCAGCCCGAAGCCGCCGTTGTACGCGTACACATGCACGGCGGGCGTCGACCGGGTCGAGCCGTCATAGCCGACCCATGTCGCCAGGCTGCCGGGCCCCACGTCCCTTCCTGCGGACAGGTACCCCGTGCCGTCCGCGGCGGCCAGGGCCACGGCCCGGGGCCACTCCCGGTGCGGGCCGGTCAGCGTGACGGACGGCATCTCCCCGCTGTCGGCGCTGTCGGCGGCCACAGCGGGCCCGGACGCGAGCTGCAACAGCCCGGCCAACAAGGCCAGGGCCGCCGCGACCGGGACGACCCCGGCCCTCGACCGTCTTCTTCTCGGCACCGTGCGCGGAGTCGTGCTTCTCACGCTTCCCACCCCCCGTTGTGTTCCTTCAGCCCGTTCCACCCCGTCAGACTCACGCCGAAGCACAGACGTTGTACGGGTGGGGCACAGGAATCAGCGGGGGTGGATCACGCGTCCCGCGGCCGGGTCCTCAGCCGGCCACGACCTCGCCCAGTACCCGGGCCGCCCGCTCCACGTCCGCGAACCCGACGTACAGCGGGGTGAACCCGAACCGCAGTACGTCCGGCCGACGGAAGTCGCCCACGACGCCCCGCTCGATGAGCCGGCTCATGACCTCCCCCGCGTCCTCGCACCGCAGGGCGATCTGACTGCCGCGCTCGGCATGCGCGACCGGCGTCACGCACTCGACGCGCCCCTCCGGGACGTACTCGTCGACGCACTCCAGGAAGAAGTCGGTCAGGGCGAGGGACTTGGCCCGTACGGCGTCGATGCCGACCCCGTCCCAGACCTCAAGGGCCGACTCCAGGGCGAGCATCGAGAGGATGTCCGGCGTACCGACCCGACCGCGCGTCGCACCCGGGGCGGGGGCGTACTCGGGCCGCATGCCGAAGGGGTCGGCGTGCGAGGTCCAGCCGGGGAGCGGGGAGTCGAACCGCTCCTGGTGCGCCTGGTTCACGTACAGGTAGGCGGGCGAACCCGGGCCGCCGTTCAGGTACTTGTAGGTGCAGCCGACGGCGAGGTCGACCCCGTGCTCGTCCAGCCCGACCGGCAGGGCGCCCGCGCTGTGGCACAGGTCCCAGACGGCCAGGGCGCCGGACGCGTGGATCGCGGCCGTGAGGGCGGGCAGGTCGTGCAGCCGGCCGGTGCGGTAGTCGACGTGGTTGAGCAGCACGGCGGCGGTACGCTCGCTCAACTCCCCCGGTACGGCGCCCGGTTCGATGGCGCGCAGGGTACAGCCGGTCATCCGGGCGGCGGACTCGGCGATGTAGCCGTCGGTGGGAAAAGTGCCGGCGTCGACGAGGATCTCGTCCCGGCCGCTCCCCCTGCCACCCCCCGCCAGCCGCACCGCACCCACAACCGCCTTGAAAACATTGACACTTGTCGAGTCGCCGACGACGACCTGACCGGCCGCCGCTCCCACCAGCGGAGCGATGCGGTCACCGATCCGCTCGGGCGCGGTCCACCACCCGCTCTCGTCCCAGGACCGGATGCGCAGCTCGCCCCACTCCCGGCGCACTACGTCGTCGAGCCGGCCGGGGACGGACGCGGGCAGCGCGCCGAGCGAGTTCCCGTCCAGGTAGGTGACGCCGAAGTCGAGCACGAACTGAGCGCGCACCTTGGCCAGTTCGTCGCGCGAGTCCAGTTCCGAGGCGACCTCGGTCTTCGAGCGCAGCAGCTCAGACATGAGACCTCGCCGTCCACAGCTCGGGGAACACGTTCTTCTGCGCCCGCTTCTCCAGCCAGGCCACCCCGGCGGAGCCGCCCGTACCGGTCTTGGCGCCCATGGCCCGCCGGGTGGCGACGAGATGGTCGTTGCGCCAGCGCCACACCAGCTCGGCGACGTCCGTCAACGCCTCACCCAGGCGGGCGAGTTCGGCCTCGGGGTCACCGGAGTAGAGCGCGGTCCAGGCGGCCTCGACCTCGGCCGACGGCTCGTACCGCTGGGACACGTCCCGGGACAGGACGGCGTCCGGAACGGGGTACCCGCGCCGCGCGAGCAGCCCCAACACCTCGTCGTACAGGCTCGGTTCGTGCAACGCCTTCTCCAGCTCGGCGTACACGCGGGGAGCGGCCCGATGGGGCACGAGCATCGAAGCGGACTTCTCGCCGAGCAGGAACTCCATCCGCCGGTACATCGCGGACTGGAACCCGGAACCCTCACCGAGGGCGGCACGGTACGAGTTGAACTGGGCGGGGGTGAGCTGGGCGAGGGGACGCCACGAGGCGTTGAGCGCGTCCAGCTCACGCACGGAACGCTTGAGCGCGGCGACGGCGGTGGGCACGTCGTCCCCGCGCAGCGCCTTCGCTGCGGTCTCCCACTCGTGCACGATGACCGTGAACCACAGCTCCATGACCTGGGTGGTCACCAGGAAGACCATCTCTCCGGGGTCGTCGGAGAGGGTGTGCTGGAGGTGGGTGAGGACGTCGGCCTGGACATAGTCCTCGTACGGGGTGGTACCGGCGAAGTCGAGATGCGGGGTCTCGGGCTCCGAAGCCTCGGGGGGCTGGGCCTGGAGGGACATCGCTGTCTCCTGTTGTACTCAGGGTAGCGGTCCGCCCCTGCCGAATTCCGACACGGGGGCCCCGGTCCCCGGGGCATTCAACACAATCGTGCCCCGAATCCGCAAGGCCCGCCTGTTCACGGACGGGCCCTGTGTACAGCCGAACGGTCGCCCGCCGAGCGTCCGGGCCGCCGCGACCGAGGAGCCCTCCGCCGAGCCCCTCTGTCCCCCTGCCTCCCTGTCGCCCTGTTCACCGGATCTTCCACCCCCTCCTCACGTACTTTTGTACGATCACCGCACCCGGGGGGGGTGCCTAGGCGGAGGGGCGTGGATGGCCGACAACGCAGGTAGACGCAGGGCGACTTGGCGGCTGAGGACCGTGACGTCGGTTGCCGCGACGGCCGTACTGCTCGGCGGCTGCGGTTCCGGGGACGAGAAGGCGACCGGACCCAGCCCTTCGGCGTCCGGCCCGTCCGCGACTCCGACCGCGTCCGGTTCTCCCTCAACTCCCTCGACTCCGTCGTCACCGTCGTCTTCGCCGTCTTCGCCGTCCACGGGTGGTGACGCGTCGTCGCTGACGCCGTTCCGGGCGGACCCCGCCCAGGTGCCCCGGACGAAGCAGCAGGCCGAGAAGCTGGCGACGGCTGTCGCACTGCAACCGGCGGCGTGGGGCGCGGACTTCCGGGCTCAGCAGCCCGCCGCGAGCACCCCCGGCACCGTCGCCGTGCTCAACGAACAGTGCCGATGGGAACGCCGGGCCCTCCCCAAGAGTGTCCTGGCCTCCCGGTCCCTCTACAGCGAGATTCCCGGCAGCGGAGCCAAGGGCGAGGTCAGGGTGACCGCGGCGGTCACCGTGCACGCCACGGTGCTCGACGCCGACGACCAGGTGTCCACCACGCTGGAGGAGCCGTTGCGCTGCCGGGAACAGCAGGTCCGTACCGATGAACGGATATCCGGGCTCATGTCGGTCGGCGCCACCTACGGCCAGGGCGGCAACACCTACGCGGACGACCAGGTCCTGGAGATAGGCAAGTACCTCACCGGGAACAGCGAGCAGACATACCGCTGGGAGGTCGCCCGGCTCGGCACGGTGATCGTGACCGTGTCGGTGAAGGGCGCCAAGGGTTACACGGACGACGAGTTGACCCGGTACGCGTCACAAGCCCTCAACACGATGCTCGACCGCGTGAAGTTCGAGCTCGGAGGGCAGAACTGATGGAGCCACTGCGTTCGTCCGATCCCGCGCGTATCGCGGACCATCGCCTGCTCGGGCGGCTCGGCGCCGGAGGCATGGGCGTGGTGTACCTGGCGCGCACGCCGCGCGGCGCCCTGGTGGCGCTCAAGGTGCTGCTCGCCGAGTACGCCGAGGAGCCGGGCTTCAAGGACCGGTTCCGCCGCGAGGTCGAGGTCGCCCGCCAGGTCGACAGCCCCTGGGCGGTGCCGCTGGTGGACGCCGACGCGGACGCGGAGGCACCGTGGCTGGCGACCTCGTACGTACCCGGCCCGTCCCTGGGCGAGGCGGTGGCCGCGTACGGGCCGCTGGCGGAGCACGGGCTGCGGCTGCTCGGCGCCCGGCTGGCCGAGGCGCTGAGCGAGGTGCACCGGGCCGGGCTGGTCCACCGGGACCTGAAGCCGGGCAACGTGCTGATCGCCCACGACGGGCCACGGCTCATCGACTTCGGCATCGCCCGGGCGCCGGAGGACACGACGCTCACGGCGACCGGGGTGGTGGTCGGCACGCCCGGCTATCTGTCGCCCGAACAGGCCGAGGGGCGCGCTGCGGACGGCGGTATCGGGCCGGCGAGCGACGTGTTCTCCCTCGGGTGCGTCCTGGCATACGCGGCGACCGGCCGGGCGCCGTTCGGCAGCGGAGCGGTCGACGCCCTGCTGTACCGGGCCGTGCACGATCCGGCGGACCTCGAAGGGGTACCGGCGGGACTGCTGGAGGTGCTGGGCCGCTGTCTGGAGAAGGATCCGGCCCGGCGGCCGGATGCCGAGGAACTGGTGCGGGAGCTGGCCGCCGACAGCGACGCGCAGGACGCGGAGGCGTCCGAGTGGCTGCCCGAGCCGGTCACCCGGCTGATCGCGGAGCGATCGGCCGCCGCGCTCACGCTGCCGGACATCGAGCACACGCTGGCGCCGTCCGACGCGCCGCCGGACTCCGGGCCCACGGAGCCCGAGACGCACGAGACGCGTGAGACGTCCGATTCGCCGGAGCCGCAGGACGCCGACCCGGCCGGCCGGCGCCGTTTCCTCCTGCTCGCCGGTGGCGCCGTGGTGCTGGCGGCGGGCGCGGGCGCGACCTGGTGGGCGGTCGCCCGGGACAACGACTCGGCGGACGACAGCCCCGTCGCCACCGCGTCTCCGCGGCGCCCGGTGCACACCGTCGCGCTGCACGGTGACCTCACCGGCCCGCAGCGGGAGACGGGCAAGGCCCAGGAGCGCGGACTGCGGCTGGCCGTCGCGGAGTTCAACGCGCGCGACGACGCCCCGTTCACCGTGAAGGTCAGGGTCGTCGACGACGCGGGCGATCCGACGGCCTCGGCCCGGCTCGCCGCGGAACTCACCGACGATCCGGCGGTCCTCGCCGTGGTCGGCCCGACCACCGACGCCACGGCGCAGGCGGCGCTCGCCAAGTACGACACCGGGCTGCTGCCGGTCGTCGCCGTGTCCCCCGGCGGAATCAGCCTCGTCATCCAGGGGTTCCGCTCGTTCCTGCTCGGCCGGCTGCCCGACTCGGTGCTTCCCATCTACGTCAGCAACTACCTTCGCGGGACGGCCCGTTCACGCAAGGTCGGCATCGTCCTCGACCGCCCGGCCGGCAACTACGGTTCGGACCTGGTCAGTTCCCTCAGCAACACGCTCAACAGCGTGCAGCAGCCGTCGGTTCCGGAAGTGGTCAGCGCGATGCGCCGCGACTTCGGCGTCTCGGTGGACGCGCTGCTCTCCGCCGGCGCCGACTCCGTGTTCTTCGCCGGTCTGCCCGACCGGGGGGCGTTGATCGCCGAGACATTGCGGAAGCGCGCCTTCAAGGGTGCACGCGTCTCCGGTCCCGCGCTGCTCGACGGGCGGTTCCTGACGCAGGCTCAGGAAGCGGCCGAGGGCTGGGCGATGGTGGCTCCGGTGATCGACGCGACCCGCAAGCCCGAGGCCCAGAAGTTCGCCGCGGCCTACCGCGAGCGCTGGCAGGAGGCGCCGCCCCGGTACGCGGCGGAGGCGTACGACGTGACCGGGATGCTGCTGAAGGCCCTGGCCGGGCTGCCGGCGAAGGACCGTACCCGGGAGAAGCTGCTCGCGGCCGTGCGGGCGGGGAAGTACGAGGGCATCACGAAGGCGTTCGCCTTCGAGGCCACCGGCATGATGGTCATCGACGGCACCGGCGGCTTCCTCTGGCGGGTCGAACAGGGCGACTTCGTGTACGGCGGTCCCGCGCCGCTCACCGTCTGATGGAGCCGCTGCGCACCGGCGACCCGTCCCGGCTGGGCCGCTACCGTCTGCTGCGGCGGCTGGGCACCGGCGGCATGGGGGTGGTCTTCCTGGCCCACGCGCCGGGCGGTGCCATCGCCGCGGTGAAGGTGGTGCGGTCCTCGTACGCCGAGGAGGCGGGCTTCCGGACCCGGTTCCGCCGTGAGATCGAGGCCGCCCGGCAGGTGGACAGCCGGTGGGTGGTCCCGTTGCTGGACGCGGACCCCGACGCGGAGACCCCGTGGCTGGCCACCTCGTACGTGCCGGGACCCTCGCTCGCCGAGGCGGTGGACGGCTTCGGACCGCTGTCGCCGGCCTCCGTACGGGTGCTCGGCCTGCGGCTCGCCGAGGCGCTGGAGTCGGTGCACGGGGCCGGTCTCGTGCACCGCGATGTGAAGCCGGGCAACGTCCTGCTGGCCCCGGACGGGCCACGGCTCATCGACTTCGGCATCGCCCGAGCGCCCGAGGCCACCGCGCTCACCTCCAGCGGCGTGATCGTCGGCTCGCCCGGCTTCCTGTCGCCCGAGCAGGCGCAGGCGAGGGGCGGGGAGATCGGCCCGCCCAGTGACGTGTTCTCCCTGGGGTGTGTGCTGGCGTTCGCCGCGACCGGCGTACGGCCGTTCGGCGGCGGCGGGGCCGCCGGCATGCTGCTGCGCACCGTCTACGACGAACCGGACCCGACGGCGATCCCGGACGACCTGTCGCCCCTGGTGAGGGCGTGCCTGCACAAGGATCCGCCCGCCCGGCCCTCACTCGCCGAACTCCGTGAGACGCTCACGGAAGGTACGGAGCCCGACTCCGCCCAGCGGTCGGGCTGGCTGCCCGCGCCGGTCACCCGGCTGATCAACGACCGGTCCGCCGCCGTACTCACCATCGGCGCGATCGAGCCGACCCAGGTGTCCGCGTCGTCCACATCGGCGACGTCGTCCACGTCGGCAGCGTCGGCGGGCACGGCGTCACCGGAGGCCGCGACCCTGACGGCCGTCACCGCCACCCGGCCCGCCCCCCGCGCCGTCGACCGCCGCGGCTTCCTGCGCCTCGGCTCGACGGCGGGCGTCCTGGCGGCGGGCGGTGGCGGCGCCTGGTGGTGGACCACCCGCCCGAAGAAGGCGGCGGCCACACCGTCCGGGACCGGTCCTCCGCGCCCCGAGCTGGTCGTGGCGTTCCACGGCGACCTGACCGGGGCCCGGAAGGTGCGCGGGAACGCCCAGCTCAACGGCGCCCGGCTGGCCGTGGAGCAGATCAACGCCAAGGGCGGCCACCCCTTCCGGCTGAAACTGCCGACGTACGACGACGGCGGCGACACCAAGCGGGCCGGCGAGCTGGCCGGCCGGTTGGTGAAGGACGCCGACGTCAGCGCCGTACTGGGACCCACCACCGACGCCTGCTTCCTCGCGACCGAGGTCACGTACACCAAGGCGGTGATGCCCGTCGTGTCCGTCTCGGTGGGCGCCGACACGCAGAACTCGGCGATCGGCACGAACGTGTTCCACTCGCACGCGGCGCTGCGCGTCACCGACGGGCTCCTCGCCGCCCCCTGCGTCCGCTACCTCAGCAACCACGTCGACGCCCGTCAGGTGTTCCTCGTGGACGACCGGGCGCAGGGCGACTTCGCCTGGACGCTGTGCGACCAGACCGGGCGGGCACTGCGCCAGGCCAACCGGGACTCCACGGTGACCACTGTCGCCGCCGGGAAGATCGACTACGCGTCCCTCGCCGCCCAGGTGATGTCCGCCCGTGCCGACGCGGTCCTGTTCACCGGCGACGCGGCACGGGCCGCCGGACTCGCATCGGCACTGAGCACCGCCCGGTTCAGGGGAACCCGGATGGCGACGGAACGAGCCTTCGACCCGCGGTTCCTCGAATCCGCCGGAGCCGCCGGAGCCGACTGGGTATTCGCCACCTCCTTCACCGACCCGACGGCCCGCCCGTCCGCCCGCGCCTTCACCGCGGCCTACCGCGCCCGCTTCGGCACCGGCCCCGGCTGGTACGCGGCGGAGGCCTACGACGCCGTGATGTTCCTGGCGGAGGCCTGCACCAAGGACGGCTCGGCGGTGACGGAGCGGGGTGCCATCGCCCGCCGGATGTCCGAGATCACGTACTCCGGCATCAGCCGGACCATCAAGTACGAGAAGGGCTACGGCTACAACCACGACGCGATGTTCGAGTTCCAGGCCGCCGACGGCGCGTTCCGGTACCTGGGCCAGTACCAGGAGGCGGCGGTCTCCTGAGCGGGGAACACCTGTCCGGCGCCCGGCAGAGCAACAGAGGCAACTGGCAGACTGCGGGCATGAACCTTCACGAGAACCTGCTCGGCGGACCGCCCCCCACCCACCTGCCGGAGAACACCGAGGCCTACCGGATGCTGGAGGAGAAGTCCGCCTCACCCGCCGAGGTCGCGGCCGCCCACCCCACCTTCTCGCTCGCCTGGGCCATGCTCGCCGAGGACGCCTTCGAGGCCGGCCGGACCGTGGAGTCCTACGCGTACGCCCGCACCGGATACCACCGGGGGCTCGACGCGCTGCGCCGCTCGGGATGGAAGGGGCACGGGCCCATCCCCTACAGCCATCAGGCCAACCGCGGCTTCCTGCGCTGCCTCGCCGCCCTCGCCCGCGCGGCCGACGCCATCAGCGAGACCGAAGAGGCGGCGCGCTGCTGGCAGTTCCTCCAGGACAGCAGTGCCGAGGCGTACACCGAGCTGAAGCGGTAGTCACCGCGCCACGGACGTCCGTGCCCCCGGCGGCAGCTTCAGCCCGTCTGGGGGTTCCCCTCCGGGGGTCCCCCCTCCGGGGAGTTCGAGGACGAGCTCGTTCAGCGCGAAGGGGAGTCCGGGGGCACCGCTCCCAGGGGACGGTCACCTTCCGCCGGCGTGCCCGCCCCCTCCAGCGGCGGAGCCGTCACGCATCCGTGCGTACGGCACTCCGGCGTCGCACACCCCACCTCCGGCCTCCGCACACTCACGAACGCCAGCACGGACCCCACCGCCAGAACCCCCGCACAGACCGGCATCGCCCGCCGGAACGCCTCGTCGAACACCGCCCCCGACCGGTACGCCTCCGCCCCCATCCCCGTCACCAGCGGCAACGCCGCCACCGCCACCAGCCCCGCCGCCCGCGCCGCCGCGTTGTTGACCCCGCTCGCCAGCCCCGCCCGCTCGGTCCCCACCGACGCCAGCACGCTCGCCGTGAGCGGCGCGACCAGCGTCACCATGCCCAGCCCGAGCACCAGCACGGCGGGCAGCACATCGGCGGCGTACGAGGCCCCGGCGCCCACCCGCAGCATCAGCAGCATCCCCGCCGCACACAGCAACGGCCCGACCGTCAGCGGCACGCGCGGCCCGATCCGCTCCGCCAGCTCGCCCGAGCGTGCCGACAGCAGCAGCATCAGGGCGGTGGTCGGCAGCAGGGCCGTACCGGCGCCCAGGGCCGAGTAACCGGCCACCACCTGGAGCTGGAGCGCGGAGAGGAAGAAGAAGCCTCCGAAGGCCGCGTACACGCACAGGGTGACCAGGTTGACGGCCGTGAACTGCCGCGAGGCGAAGATGTCCAGCGGCATCATCGCGTCCTCGGCCCGCCGCCGCTCGACGTACACGAAGGCCACCCCCGCCACGAGGCCCACGACCGCCGCGACCACGACAACCACGGACCCGGACCTGGCCTCGATCAGCGCGTACGTCACCATCGCGAGGGCAAAGGCGCCCAGGGCCGCCCCGAGGACGTCGAAGCGCCCGTGCCGCGTACGGCCGTCCCCGGACTCGGGGACATGGCGTACGGCGATGGGCGCGCAGAACAGCGCCACCGGGACGTTCAGCAGGAACACCCACCGCCAGCCCGGACCGTCCACCAGCCAGCCGCCCAGGAAGGGGCCCACGGCCGCGCCGATGCCCCCGAACCCGGACCACAGTCCGACCGCCCGCCCCCGGTCGTCGGGGTGGAAGGAGGCCTGGATGATCGCCAGGGAACCGGGGGTGAGAAGCGCGCCGCCGATGCCCTGCAGAGCGCGGGCGGCGACGAGCACACCGGCGTTCGGGGCGAGACCGCAGAGCAGCGAGGCGACGGCGAACCACACCACCCCGACCACGAAGACCCTGCGACGGCCGTACCGGTCCCCGAGCGAACCACCCAGCAGGATCAGCCCGGCCAGCGTCAGCATGTACGCGTTGACCGTCCACTGGAGGGCGGCCAGGTCGGCGTCGAGGTCACGGCCGATGCGCGGCAGCGCGACGTTCACGACCGTCGAGTCCAGCAGGGCCATGCTGGAGCCGAGGACGGTGGTCAACAGGATCCACCTGCCCTGGGGCGAGGCGAGGCGCACGTCCGACATGCCCCAGGTATACAGCGAGCCCGGCGCCGTAGACAGACGCCGGGCTCGTGAGATGCCTGCGGACGGGTGGGCTGGTGGGCAAGTGGCCGAACCACCGGGCCAGTGGGCCAGTGAGCCACCGGGCCACTCATCCGGTGAGCCACTCACCCGCTCAGCCAGTGAGCCGATCACCCACTCGACCAGTAAGCCACTCGGTCAGTGGGCCACTGGCCCACCGAACCACCGGACCACTCGCCCGGCGACCGTGCACCCACTCAGCCACCCGGCCACTCAGCCAGCGAGCTACTTGATCTTCGTACCAGCCGACCGCAGGTCCTGCGTGGCCACGACCACACGCGCGGCCATGCTCGCCTCGGCCAGCTTGCCCCACGTACGCGGGTCGTACGTCGACTTGGAGCCGACCTCGCCGTCGACCTTCAGGACGCCGTCGTAGTTGCGGAACATGTGGTCCGCGACGGGACGGGTGAAGGCGTACTGCGTGTCCGTGTCGAGGTTCATCTTCACGACGCCGTTCTCCAGCGCGGTGGCGATCTCCTCCGCCGAGGAGCCGGAGCCGCCGTGGAAGACGAAGTCGAACGGCTGGGAGCCGGCCGGCTTGCCGTACTTCGCGGCGACGCCCTCGTTCAGCTCCTTGAGGAGGTCGGGGCGCAGGACGACGTTGCCCGGCTTGTACACACCGTGGACGTTGCCGAAGGACGCGGCCAGCAGGTAGCGGCCCTTCTCGCCGAGGCCGAGGGCCTCGGCCGTACGCAGGGCGTCGTCGACGGTCGTGTAGAGGGAGTCGTTGATCTCGTGCGAGACGCCGTCCTCCTCGCCGCCCGTCGGCGTGATCTCGACCTCAAGGATGATCTTCGCGGCGGCGGCGCGGGCCAGCAGTTCCTGCGCGATGGAGAGGTTGTCGGACAGGGTCTCGGCGGAACCGTCCCACATGTGGGACTGGAACAGCGGGTTGCGGCCGGCCTTCACCCGCTCCTCGGAAACGGCGATCAGCGGTCGCACATACCCGTCGAGCTTGTCCTTGGGGCAGTGGTCCGTGTGCAGGGCGACCGTGACCGGGTACTTCTCGGCGACGATGTGCGCGAACTCGGCCAGGGCGACGGAACCGGTGACCATGTCCTTGCTGTACTGGCCGCCGAGGAACTCCGCACCACCCGTCGAGATCTGGATGATGCCGTCGCTCTCCGCCTCCGCGAAGCCGCGCAGGGCAGCGTGCAGGGTCTGGGTCGAGGTCACGTTGATGGCCGGGTAGGCGAACTTGCCTGCCTTTGCCCGGTCAAGCATTTCGCTGTAGACCTCAGGGGTTGCGATGGGCATGTGTCCGCTCCTCGTGATGTGCGGGTTGGCGATCCGAAGATCTGGAGATCTGGCGTACTGCGTACCTACGGCCCTGACCTAGACCTGGCTGCGAGACCTGGGAAGCGACGTCATCGTCGACCCCATCTTTCCAGACGTTTCGCCCGGTACTGAGCTCGGTACCGAGCTTGGTACCGGGCCCGGTGCTCAGTCCAGGCCCAGGTCGCTCTTGGAGTACGCGAAGAGGTACGGCACCCCGGCGCCCTGCTCGATCTTCTCGGCGGCGCCCGTCGCCCGGTCGACGATGGTCGCCACGCCCACCACCTCGGCGCCGGCCTCGCGCACAGCCGCCACGGCGGTGAGCGGCGAGTCGCCGGTCGTGGACGTGTCCTCGACGACGAGCACGCGCCGCCCCTCGATGCCCGGACCCTCGACGCGCTTCTGCATCCCGTGCGCCTTGGCCGCCTTGCGCACGACGAACGCGTCGAGGCGCTGCCCGCGAGCCGCGGCGGCGTGCATCATCGCCGTGCCGACCGGGTCCGCCCCCATGGTCAGCCCGCCCACGGAGTCGAACTCCAACCCCGCCTCCGCCGCCAGGTCGAGCAGCACCTGCCCGACCAGCGGCGCGGCCTGGCCGTCGAGGGTGACGAGGCGGAGGTCGATGTAGTAGTCGGCCTCAAGACCCGACGACAGGGTCACCTTGCCGTGCACGACGGCCTTGTCCTTGATCTGCCGCAGCAGCGCGCCACGTACGTCCACGTCGTCGTTGTTGTCGTTGACGTTGTCGTTGTCAATGCCTGCACTCATGGCTGCCAGCCTAGACGGGGTCGTCAGAGGGCTCGCCAGCTCCACGTCATCGTGGCTTCCAGGGGCTCAAGGGGCGTGACGAGACGCGGCAAGGTGTTGAGCCCGTTGGGCGGGCCGGTCTGCGGCTCCACGCACACGGCGGCGTCCTGCTCGTCGTACACGACGACCCATTCCTCGGGGCTGGTCACCTTCAGCTCCAGGCGCTGCGGCCAGGTGAGGGTGACGTCGACGCCGCCGGGCATGCCGAAGCAGTCGTCCCAGGGGCCGGGCTTCGGGTCGATGCGCTTCCCGGTGGGGAGGTGGTCCTCGCCGCGCTCCTCCTGCCAGGCGGGCGTGAAGGCGACCTGCACCTCCGCCGGTGCGTCCGCGCCGCCGAGGTTCCGGTTGAACCAGGGGTGCCAGCCGATCTGCGCCGGGAAGGAATCGGCGTACGTCTCCACGGACATGGTGAGCGTGAGGGAGTCCGGGGTCAGCGCGACGAGTTGGGTGACGCGTCCGGCGTAGGGCCACGGCTCCACGAGGTCGTACGTGATGACGGCCTCGTCGGCGGTGGTGCGGGCGACGCGCCAGGCGCCGTCGCGGACGGTGCCGTGGATGGCGTGCGGCGGGGAGTTGAGGGGGAGTTGGCGTACGGTGCCGCCGTCGAGGAACCGTCCGTCGCGGGTGCGCCCGCACCAGGGGACCATCGGGAAGCACCCGAACCGCTCGCCCTGCCGCAGCAGTTCGACTCCGTCGACGCGGAGCCCTCCGACCCGGCCGCCGTTCCCCGGCTGCACGGTCACCTCCGCGTCACCCGCGGCCAGCGTGATCTCATCGTTACTCACGCGTCGACCTTACCGGCCCCCTCGTCCGCCACTCACAGCGCAGGCCCAGCCGTCTCGGCCCGCCCGGCGTCCGAGGAAGAGCGCGTGGCGGGGGCGAGACAACCCCCGCCGCCTCAGCGGCGCTTCCTCAGCACCCGCCCCACGACGATCGCCGACGCCACCACCAACGCCGCGGCCGGCGCGGCCCACCGCAACGTCGCGTTCCCCGCCACCTGCTCCGGCGGCGGCACAGGGGCGTACCGCCCCCGGGGCGGCGCGTGGTCCACTTCCTCCGCGCTGCGCCCGATCATCGTCCGACGCGCGTGCGCGGCCTCGGCAGGCGGCTCACCGGTGCCCATGAACCGCTCGGAGACCTGCTCATCCTCGTCGAGGTCGCCGTCGAGGTCGTCGTCGAGCGCGCCAGGATCATCGGGAACGTCGACGCCGGAAACCTCGATCTCCACAACAGCCGGAGGCGCCTCGAACGCCTCGGACGCCTCGGACGCCTCAACGTGCTCCGGTCCCTCAGACCCTTCAGGCCCATCCGGTCCCTCAGACCCTTCAGGCCTCTCCGGTCCCTCAGCGCTCCCAGGTCTCTCCGGCTCCCGTGCAGCCTCCTCCCCCAGGCCCTCCCCGAACCGCCGCAGCAAGCGCGCCCCCGCCGCAGAAACGGCGTCCGCGGGCAGGTCGGACACCCGCCCGTCCGCCGTCACCGTGCCCCCGAACACCAACATGGACCCGCCGGCGTCCTCGTCCCCCCGCACCCGCAACGTCAGGGCCACCTTCACCGCCCCGCCACCGCGCGCCTCGACGGCGTCGCCCTCGACGACGTACACGTCCTCCGCGGCGGCCGGGACACTGCTCAGGTCACTGTCAGGGCCGCTGTCCCGGCCGTCAGCGACAGCGACCCGCAAGGTTCCGCGATACGTGATCGTGTGGCTCCCGATACGCACCTTCAGCCGCCCGGCGACCTCGGCGGCGGCAGGCTCGCCGCCCGCGTCCTGCTGGAGTCCGGGGACCGCCCGGGCGATGCGCGCGGGGTCGGCGAGCACGTCCCTCAGCCGCTCCGCCGGAACCGGAACGAACACCTCATGGTCCATGGAACCCGAGGGTACCCAGCACGACCCGCACCGCACCCGCGCATCCGGGGATTCCCAAGGGATCCCCCAGGATCCGCACCCGCGCGGCCCCATCCGGTACGCCCCGGTACGCCCTCGGTGCGGCCCCCGGGCGCCTGCGCCCGGCCGCGCCGCCTCCCCTCCCCCGCACGCCCTCAGTAGCGCGGATGAACCAACGTGGAAGCCCGCAACCCCACCACCCGCATACGCGCCGCTGCCCGCGCGTCCGCCGCCAGCTCCGCCTGGGTCAGCGTTCGCAGCCGGGGCGCGGTGGCCCCGTCCACCCGCAGCCGGGGCGCGGGTCCCGAGGCCGTCGCCAGCACGAATCCCCAGTCCTGCGGAGCCCGCACCGCCCCCGATCCCACCCCCGACCCCATTCCCACTCCCGGCATCGACCCCGGCTCCGACGCCGACGCCGACTCCGACCTCGTACCGTCGGGGCCGACCACGCGATACGCAACCGTGCGCAGGCCGGCGGCCCGGATGGTCGTGTCGACGGTCCAGAACGCGTGCGGCCGGTTGGAGACCGGCCCGCCGTGCACGACCAGCCGGCCGCCGTCGGTCAGCACCTGCCGCGCCAGCCCGTAGAACTCCTGCGAGTACAGCTTCGTACTGGCCGTGATGCCCGGATCCGGCAGATCCGAGACGACCACGTCGTACGCGGCCCGCGCACCGCGCAGCAGCCGGAAGGCGTCCGCCGTCGTGACATGGACGCGCGGGTCGTCGAACGCGTGGGCGTTGAGCGCGGCGAGGGCCGGGTCCCGGCGCGCCAGCCGCACCACGCCCGCGTCGAGCTCGACGACGTCCACCCGCCGTACGCCCTGATGGCGCAGCACCTCGCGCACGGCGAGCCCGTCGCCGCCGCCGAGGACGAGCACGCGCGCGTGGGGGCCGTCCATCGCGGGGTGGACGAGCGCCTCGTGGTAGCGCCGCTCGTCCTGCCCGCCGACCCGCAGCCGGCCGTCCAGGAACAGGTTCAGCGGCCGGCCGTCCGAGCCGCCCGTGAGAACGACCTCCTGTACGCCGGTCCGCAGCGCCACGCGTACGTCGTCGCCGTACATCGCGTGCCGGGCGGCGCGTTCGAAGTCGTCGACGAGTACGGCAGCGGCGGCCAGGACCCCGATCACGGTCAGGTTGGCCACGATCAGCAGCCAGCGTCCGCGCCGGGTGAGGTCCCGCCGGAACAGGCCGAGGACGAGGGCGCCGCCGACCAGCGCGTTGACCGTGCCGGTGAGCAGGGCGCCGGTGAGCTGGCCGAGCCACGGGAGGAGGAGGAAGGGGAAGGCCAGGCCGCCCACCAGCGCGCCCACGTAGTCCGCGGCGAACAGGTCGGCGACCGCGCCGCCCGCGTCCTGGCGGCGGATGCGCTGGATCAGCTCCATGAGCAGCGGTACCTCGGTGCCGATCAGCAGACCGATGACGAGGGAGAAGGTGACGAGCAGGACGCGGGGACCGCTGGCCCACAGACCGCCCCAGTCGCCGGTCCACGCGAACACCGCGTACAGGGCCATCGCGCTGGATCCGCCGACCAGCGCGAGCGCCGCCTCGACCGCGGCGAAGCCGGCGGCGGCGCGGCAGCGCAGGCGTTTCGCGGCGAGCGAGCCGATGCCCATCGCGAACACCATCACGGAGAGCACGACGGACGCCTGCGTGACCGAGTCGCCGATCAGGTACGAGGCGAGCGCGACGAGTTCCAGTTCGTACACCAGTCCGCAGGCCGCACAGACGAAGGCGCCGGCGAGGACCAGGAACCGGCCGGCACCGGGCCGGACGGGCAGCCGCGCGGGGCTGCCCCAGGACGGGGGACTGCCCGGCGGGGCCGGCACGTGCGGTTCGATCACGCTGGGAACGCTACGTCACACCCTCGGCACGCTTCGTCACCCACACGTGTGGTCTCTGTTTACGCGGAGGAAGTCGGTGTGAAGGCCGGATTCGCCGTCGGCCGTCGCTCAGAGGGCCGCCGCCACCCGTACCCCCACCCGTGTCCTGGTCGCCACCAGTTGCCCGTCCTGCGGGTAGGCGTGCCAGGTCCGCCAGTGCACCTGCCCCTCGTGGCGCTGGGCCAGCATCGCGGTGAAGGCGTGCGGGCTGCCGGGGAAGACGCCGGCCAGGCCGTTGGGATGGTCGGCGACCAGGGCCAGCAGCTCCTGGGCGCGCCCCGCGAACGACCCCGGCGACAGGACCTCGACTCTCGCCGCGAACTCGTACTCCCAGTCGTCGACCCGTTTGGCCACGCCGAGCGGGAGGGGGGTACTGGAACCCGGGATGCACGCGACCGTCTCCGAACAGATGCCCTGTCGCTCCTCCAGAAGCACCTGGTGGGAGGCACCGAGGAGTCTCAACTGGACTTTCGCGTTCGCCAGTTCGAGGTCGAGGGTGGCGAGGGCGGGCAACGGCTCCCGGCCCAGGGCCCAGGCGAGGTCGGCCGCACGCGTGTCGGTGTAGGCGGTGTTCAGGGTCGTGAGCATGGATCGGCTCCGCTAGCACGCAAAGGGAGGGGAGAGGTGGCTGAGCAAGGTGTGGACGAGCGAGGTGGGGGTCCGGCGCGCTCCGGTCGACACGGGTCGACACCGGGAGATCGGCCCGGTCAGCCCAGTCAAGAGGAACATCCAGGGGCAAGGGATGTCCGAGGGGCTGTGTTGGTGGTTTAGAGGGAATCATGAACGGTGGCGCCGCCACAGCGTTTTTACCCAACTTCGTGGGGTTTCCATCCCTCAGAGGGCTTCACAGCTCAACTGTTCAACCGCCGCGTACGCCCGAGCGTGCGAAGGACGCCCGCGAGCGGTCGTACGAACGCCCGCCGGGACGACGTGTACGCACGTCGTCCCGGCGGGCGCTCACCCCGCGGTCCGGATACGGTTCCCCCTTCCGGAGCTCAGCTGCCCCGTGTCAGCTGCCTCCACCGCATCCGCCCCCGCCTCCGCCGCAGGAAGATCCGCCGCCACAGGACGAGCCGCCTCCGCAGGAGGAACTCGAACCGCACGACGAGCTGCTCCCGGCGTCACCGGTGCTGCTGGAGCCCGCCGCCCCGCCGGCCCACCAGCTGTCGCTGCCCCGGCTCCGCCGCCCGCGCCGGTAGTGCGCGGCCCGAACCCGCTGCCGGCTCCCCCGGGCAGCCCGGACCGCCGTGCCCACGACGGTCGCCACGATGAACAAGCCCGCCAGGATGACAAGGGCGATGATGGCCACAACCATGACGTCACCCTCCTTTCGTTCCCCCGAGGCGGCCCCCGTGGGCGCCTCGCCGTCTTGCGTGACGGGGGGATGCCCGCTCGTCTCACCTGCCAAAGCAGAGTTGAGGAAGTCCAGAGCTTCGGCGCAGGATGACGACCATGACCAGCAGCGCACGCCCCTTCCTCAATCGCCGGCTCGCCGAGTTCGGGACGACGATCTTCGCCGAGATGTCGGCACTCGCCGTCGCCACCGGCTCGATCAACCTCGGCCAGGGTTTCCCGGACACCGACGGCCCCGAGGAGATCCGCGAGGCGGCCGTACGGGCGCTGCGCGACGGCCGCGGCAACCAGTACCCGCCGGGTCCGGGCGTCCCCGAGCTGCGCACGGCCGTCACGGCGCACCAGGAACGCCGGTACGGCCTGTCGTACGACCCCGACCGCGAGGTCCTGGTGACGGCGGGCGCGACGGAGGCCATCGCGGCGACCCTGCTGGCCCTGGTGGAGCCCGGCGACGAGGTGATCGCCCTGGAGCCCTACTACGACTCCTACGCGGCGTGCATCGCGATGGCGGGCGGCACGCGCGTACCGGTCACACTGCGCCCCCACGAGGGCTCGTTCCGCCTCGACCTGGACGAGCTTCGAGCGGCGGTGACCCCCCGCACCCGCCTGCTCCTGATCAACACCCCGCACAACCCGACGGGCACCGTCCTGACCCGCGAGGAACTGACCGCCGTCGCACAGCTCGCCGTGGAACGCGACCTGCTGGTGGTCACCGACGAGGTGTACGAACACCTGGTCTTCGACGACGCCGGCCATCTGCCGCTGGCCTCCTTCCCCGGGATGCGCGAACGAACGGTCTCTATCGGGAGCGCCGGGAAGACGTTTTCGTTCACCGGATGGAAAGTGGGCTGGGTCACATCCACCCCGGACCTGGTGACGGCGGTCCGCTCGGCGAAGCAGTTCCTGACGTACGTGGCGTCCGGCCCCTTCCAGTACGCGGTCGCGGAGGCCCTGGCGCTGCCCGACACGTACTTCGAGGCGTTCCGCGAGGACATGCGGGTCAAGCGGGACCTGTTGTCTGCGGGCCTGACGGAGGCGGGCTTCAAGGTGTTCCGGCCCTCGGGCACGTACTTCATCACCACCGACATCCGCCCCCTCGGCGAAACGGACGGCTTCGCCTTCTGCCGCGCCCTGCCGGAACGGGCCGGTGTGGTCGCGATCCCGAACGCGGTCTTCTACGACCACCGCGAGGAGGGCGCGCCCTTCGTGCGGTTCGCGTTCTGCAAGCGGACCGAGGTACTGGCGGACGCGACGGAACGGCTACGCAAGGCATTCGCGGGCTGACTCTCCCTTGAGGACTACGAGTCGCTGAAGGAGACGGCATACCTGCTGCGGAGCCCCGCGAACGCCCGGCGCCCGCTCGCGTCCATCGACGAACTGGAGAACGACGGCGGCACCGTGCGCGAGCTGACGACCGACGCATGAGGACCCCGAGTTGAAGATCGCCTTCTCCTCCCGTGCCTGGGAGGACTACCTGTGGTGGCAACTTCAGGACCGGAAGATCCTGAAGCGCATCGACACACTCATCGGGTACATCGCCCGGAACGGCAACGAGGGGATCGGCAAACCGGAACCGCTCAAGCCCGGATTCCAGGGCTATTGGTCGCGTCGCATCAACGACGAGCACCGACTGATCCACAAGGCCACCGAGGACGGCGTCCTGATCACACAGTGCCGCTAGCACTACGAAAACTGACAGGACGGGCGCGGGGCAGAAGGCGCACGCCCTATCGAACCTGCCCCACCGCACACAAGATAGGTGTGCGAACGAGGTGTCGGCCGGGGTCACATCCACCCCGGACCTGGTGACGGCGGTCCGCTCGGCGAAGCAGTTCCTGACGTATATGGCGTCCGGCCCCTCCCAGTACGCGGTCGCGGAGGCCCTGGCGCTGCCCGACACGTACTTCGAGGCGTTCCGCGAGGACATGCGGGTCGAGCGGGACCTGTTGGGCGATGGCCTGCGGTCCTGGCGGGCTGATCGGCGAGGGGCAGCTGCCGTCTGCCGTCTGCCGTCTGCCGTCTGCCGTCTGCCGTCTGCCGTCTGCCGTCTGCCGTCTGCCGTCTGCCGTCTGCCGTCTGCCTACGATCCGATCAACAAGGCTCAAGATGCCGCAATGCCGGTTATCGTCTGCCGTCATGAGTGTCATGTCGGGCATCAGGGGTAATCCGCGACTCGGATACCGCACTCACGACGCCGTCGTCATCGTTCCCGGGATCATGGGCAGCGTGCTGGAGGAAAGCGACGCGCCCGGCACCCGGATCTGGGGGGACACCACTGTCGCCAGGTCCTGGTTCAGTGGGTCCGCCCTGCGCCGGCTCCAGCTCACACCGGAGGAACAAGAGGGCCACTACGGTCGCGTCAAGGCCACCAAACTCCTCGATTTCGCGACCTGGTTACCCCTCTTCCGCGGTGTCGAACGCTACGGCAACCTCGGACACGCGATCCTCGGCGCCGTCGCGGACGAGCGAGCCGTGCGGGAGTTCCCGTACGACTGGCGGCTTCCCGTGGCCCACAACGCGGGTCTGCTCGCCGAGGACGCGCGGGCGCACCTGGAGAGGTGGCGGGCGAGCGAGGCCCACGACAGGGCCATGCGCCTGCACCCTACGGAGCAGGAGCCGGCGAAGCTCGTCCTGGTGGCGCACTCCATGGGCGGGCTGCTGGTACGCCATCTGCTGCTGGACCCCGACATGGCAGCCCTCGTCCGGGCCTGCGTCACCCTGGGAACGCCGTTCTACGGTACCCCGAAAGCCGCGGCCCTCCTCAACTCCGGACGGCTGACGTCCAGCCTGGGCATCCCGTTGCTGCCCGCCAGGCGTCCGGCCTCGGCGGCGTTCGGACGCGACGCCGACGACGGTCTGCGTGCCCTCGCGGTCACCCTCCCCGGGATCTACGACCTGCTGCCCACCTACCGATGCCTGGTCGAGGGAGACACCGCACGCCGTCTCACCGCCGAGGACGTCGTCCGGCTCGGTGGCTGTCCGGCGCAGGCCAAGGCGTGGGAGGAGCGGCAGCTCCCGCTGTCGGACCGGCCCCTCCTCTCCGACGACCATCAACTGCTGGTCGGCTCCGCCCAGCCGACCGTGCAGAGCCTGCGCGTCGAGGACGGTGTCGTCGAACAGCTCTTCACCACGCCGCGGGCGAAGGGCCCGGCCGTGAACGAGTGGGGCGACGGCACGGTCCCGATCTGCTCCGCGAAGGTGCCGAAGGTGCGTCCGGCGGGCCAGCCGATCCAGTCCCATTCCGATCTGGGCAGCGCCGACGAGGTCGTCAGCTGGGTGGCGGAGGTCGTGCGGGAAGGCGATCTCAGCACCAACAAGCCCTATCTCGGCGGCGACGACGAGAAGCCGTTCGGGCTCGACACCCCGGACGGTGCCGTCGTCCCCGACGAGGAATGGACCGCGGTCGTCGTGGGAGAGGACGTCCCGGCCCACTCGGCCTTCTGCGACGTCGAGGCGGTCGGAGCACGTACCGCGTGGAAACAGCGGTTCTGGCTCCAGTCACGTGACGGCGAACTGCGCGCGCCCATCACGCTGGACCGGCCCGGACTGCACCGCGTGACATTCCAGCCCCCCGGTGGAGGGGCACCGATCAGTCAGCTCGTCCTCGCGATCGACCCCCGGCTCGATGACTGAGGCGCCGCAGCCACCTCAGCCGCAGCCGCAGCCCGGCATGCTCTCCTTCGCGATCGGCGAGTACACGCGGGAGAGCTTCACGAACCTCCCGGAGGTGAAGGACGAACTCGCCCGGGTCCAGAAGCTGTTCGGCGGGCTCGGCGTGGAGGGCGACGACTGGGACGTGGCCATGGAGCATCGTGGCATGGCGGCGGTGTCCGAGCGCCTGGAGGACTGGTCCGAGAACCGGGACGGCCGCGACACGGTCCTGTACTGGATCGGCCACGGCGAGCAGGCCAACGGCCCCCGTCTGCTGACCAGGGACAGGGCCGCCTTCATGCGGCCCTTCGACCTGGTCCAAGCCCTGCGCGCCCGCGGGCACGAACCCGCCCGGGATTTCTGGACCTTCGCGGTCATCGACACCTGCCACTCCACGAAGTTCGTCAAGCAGACCGGTGGAGAACTGCCGGACCCGACGGCCCGGACGACCCCGAACACGCACGGCGTGCTGCTGTTCGGCGTGTCGGGCGACGGCCGGACCCGCCTCGGGAGATTCGGTACCGCGCTGGGGCAGGCGCTGGAGTTCGACCTCCGCGGCAAGGAGATCCACATACGGGACCTCGCGGCGTCGCTGAAGGAACTCCTGCCGGGGAGCGACTACACGGAACCGTCGCCGCTGACCAGGAAGGCGCTGCTCGTCCGCCGTGGTCCCTGGCTGCCGGTGCGCGGGCCCCTCGACATGATGGACGAACTCGACGCGGCGCTGCGCGGGCTCGCTCCGGACCGGCTCAAGGCGTTCACCGAGCGGGCGCAGCACGCCCGCGACGCCCAATACGGCGACGTGACATGGCACTTCAGGGGCCACCACCACGAACAGCGTGAGGTCGTGGCCTGGTTGCGGGAGAACAGCCAGGGCATGCTCGTCGTCACCGGACAGCCCGGCGCGGGCAAATCGGCCTTCCTCGGGCACCTGTTGGTGCAGTCCCAGCCCGCACTGCGCGAGGCGCTGGACACCGCCCGTCTGATCGTCGGCGCCCCGGCGGACAAGCGCCCCGAGGACAACGTCTTCACCGCGGCGCTCACGCTGCGCAACCTGAGCACAGCCGCCGCCGTGACGGCGATCGCCGACGCCTGCCGGCTGGGCGGGTCCCCGTCCCCTCGTGACCTGCGCCGGCCCGCGCAGTGGCTCATGAAGCGGGTACGAACCGGTCGGCGTGAGCTCACCCTGCTGCTGGACGGACTGGACGAGGCACAGGACCCGCTGTCCCTGGCCGACGGTGTGCTGCGGGAACTCGCCGCCCTGCCCGGCGTACGCCTGCTCGTCGGGACCCGGCCGTCGACCGCGGAGGAGGACCTGGGCCCGGCAGGGGCGTCCGCCCCCGACATCCTGGAGGCCCTCGGCGTCGAGTCCCCGCCCAAGTCCGCGTCCACGTCCCCGTCCTCCGGCGGCGGGTCTCCGGACGCCGGCCACGGCAAGGTGGTCACACTCACCGCGGAACGCGAATACGTCGAGGGGTATGTCAAGGACCGGCTGGCGGCAGCCCCCGGTGAGGACCCGCCCGGTCTCGGCGGCGAGATCAGCGCGACGATCCTGCGGAGCGACTGGAGTTTCCTCGTCGCTCGCCTCGCGGTCCACGAGATCCTCGCCCACCGGCACGGGCTCACCGCCGGAAACGCCACGCGGGAGACCGAACAGCAGCCGGAACAGCGGACGGAACAACCGGCACGACCGGAACAACTGGCGCGGCTGGAACGGCTGCTGGGCGAGGCGGACCCCCGGCAGCTGTTCGCCGCGGCCGTCGAGCGCCTGCGGGACGCGGTACCCGCCCACCAGGACATGCTGCGCGCACTGGCCTACGCCCAGGGCGCGGGCCTGCCGCCCACGGGCGACGTCTGGGCCACCGTGGTCGCGGCGCTCACCGGTGGACCGGCGCCGAACCGGGCGGAGTTGAAGGTCTTCGCCCGGACGGCCGCCCCGTATGTCAGCCTCGACGACGACCACGGCGTGACCGTGTACCGGCTGGCCCACAACACCTTCCGGGAGCACTTCCTCAGCGAGGACGGCGGTGCGTCGGTCCGTGCGGGGCACGCGCGGATCGTCCGTGCCCTGCTGGCCGGGGTTCCGGCCGGGTCCGGCGAGCCGCTGCACCCCTACCTGTCCCGGTACCTGTCCGGCCATGCCGTCGCGGCAGGCATGGAGGGCTGGCGTCTGCTGGCGGGACGTACCGACGTACTGGACCGGCTGGACGCGCGGGCGCTCGGTACCGACGCGGTGCGCGGTCTCCTGGGCAGTGACGACGCGCCCGAGGAGATCACCGGCGTCATCGGCGCGCGGCACCAACTGGTGCACGCGCACCCCCGTGACCGACGGGGCATCCGGGAGATCTCCATGGCCCGGCAGGCCGGGACCGTCGAGTTCCCGGAGCCCCGCCCCCCGGCCCTCGACCCGCAGGCGTGGACCGTGCACCGGGCCTGGCTGCGGCGGCAGGATCCGCACACCACGATGGAGGGCCGCGCCCGTACGGGGCTCAACGCGCTGGCCGCGTACCCCCACCGCAGCGGCGTCGATCTGCTGGCCGCCGGGGACACGCAGGGCGCCGTACGCGTCTGGGGACCCACCGGGGAACGCGTCCACCTGCTGCCGGGCCCCCGGGTCAAGGAGGTACGGGCCGTCCTGCCGCTCACCGGACCGGGCGGGCAGACCCTGCTGGCCGTCGGCGGACGCGGGGACGAGATCCGTCTGTGGCATGTCCGGGGACTGCACGCCAAGGTACTGCCCCCGCTCGAACACCCGGGCGGTGTCCGCTCGATGACCGCCCTGGCCCATGGCGGACGGACACTGCTGGCCTCCGGCGGCGACGACGGCGTCGTACGCCTCTGGGACCCCTGGGACCCCGAGGCCCGGGAGCCCCTTCGGATGCTCAGCACGGTGTCCGAGCCGCAGCGGGCGGGCCGTTCCCGCTACCAGGGGTCGCAGGAACGGCGCTGGGTACGAGCGATGACGACGTACACCGAGCCGGCCGCACCGGGACCGGTGCCGGGGCCGCCAGGAAAGGGGCCGGGCCGGCGAACCCTGCTGGTCACCGCGCACCCGGATCACATACGGGTCTGGGACCCCTTCGCGGACCCGGCGGGCAAGCTCCTGCGCGAGTGGCCCACGGGCCACCGTCGCATCTCGACGGTCAGGGACTTCACGGGCCCCGGTGGCCGGCCGTTGCTCGCC
The DNA here is from genome assembly GCF_036227485.1 of Streptomyces sp. NBC_01451. NCBI lineage: Bacteria > Bacillati > Actinomycetota > Actinomycetes > Kitasatosporales > Streptomycetaceae > Streptomyces > Streptomyces sp. NBC_01451. Next base: position 5,130,281 of record NZ_CP109479.1, on the reverse strand, counting down.
TCGTGCGGTGAGGACGGGACCGTACGGATCTGGGATCCGGCCACGGGCCGCCGGACCCGGCCGGATCTCACCGGGCACACCGGGCGGGTCAACGACCTCGCGGTGTTCGCCGGGCCGGACGACCGGACCATGCTGGCCTCGGTGGGCGACGACAACACCCTGCGCCTGTGGGACCCCCACACGGCGGGACAGGTCGGGAACCCGTGGACCACGGGACACCGCAACGGGATTCGCGCCCTGCGCGTGTTCACCGGCCCCGAGCATCGGACGATGCTCGCCACGGCCGGCCAGGACGGCCGGGTGAAGACCTGGGATCCCGTCCACCCCGCGGTCCGGTACGACAGCACGCAGCGGCACCGGGGTTCCGTCCACGCGGTGACCTGGTACCGGTCGGAAAGGAACAGGGTCGGCTTCGCGACGGCCTCCGGCGACAAGACCGCCCGGCTGTGGAACCCGGCCGGTTCCGGGCCGTCGGGAATCCTGGAGCACCCTCGCGGGGTCCGATCCGTGACGGCGGTGCCGGGCGGCCAGATCCAGTCGCTCGCCACCGCGTGCGCCGACGGGAACATCTACGTCTGGAACCCGGACCCCGCCGCGCGCGGCGGACCCGCCCGCATCAAGGCCAAGCTCGGCCTGACCGCGCTGGTCTCCCTCCCGGGCTCGGGCAAGAGACAGGCCCTGCTGGCCGGTGCGTACGGACGCAAGGTCAGACTGTGGAACGCCGTGAGCCACAACGTCCTGCGCCCCGAGCTGAGCCCCGACCACGACAGACCCGTCACGGCCATGACGTGGTTCCGGGAAGCGGTCGGCAAGAAGGTCATGCTCGTCACGGCGGACCGGGGCCGGATGCTGCGCGTGTGGGACACGAGCAGCAGGACCCTGCGGGCCGGTCCCTTCCGGCTCCCCGCCGTGGCCGAGTCGCTCAGCGTGTTCGAGGTGAAGGGCCGAAGCCTGATCGCCGTCGGTGGCAGGGACGGGACCGTCCGGGCCGTGGACCCGGCCACCGGTGCCGAGGAACACCTCCTGCGGGGGCATGCCCTGCCCGTCACGGCGGTCACCTGGGCGGGCGACGGCCCCGAGGGTCCCCGGTTGATCAGCGGCAGCCGGGACGGCAATCTCCGCGTCTGGGACCCGCTGGGCCCGGCGCCTTCCCCGGTGGTCCCCGTCGGCGTGGCGGTGCGGGGGCTCTCCGTTGCCGACGGCCGACTGGCGATCGCCTGCACGGAGGGCCTGGTGATCATCAACCTGCCCGCGCTCCGGGGGGTCCGGTCGGACCACTGACAGGGGGGAACAGTCATGCCGGGCCCGGAGGCCAGCGGGCCCATTGCGGAACCGCGAAGAAGATAACGGGGGCGAAGCGACCGCCGGGAGAAGCGACCGCCTGAAGGAAACGACGCCTGAAGGAAACGGCAGCCGAGGGAAAGAAGGACACGAGTGCTGGACGCAGCGGCGAAGAGCGGCAACCAGGCGCTGGCGGCGGCCTGCGCCATCTATCTGGGAGTCGTCTTCGTCACCAGCCGGGGCCTGATCGCCGCCCCGCGGTACCGAGCGCTGCTCGGCCGGATACGCGACTGCCGGGCCCGGATCGAGATCCTGGCCGCGGGCGAGGACCTCGATCCGACGACGAAGGCGACATGCGCGGCGGTGGGGCGCCGCCTGGACGATCTGGAGAAGCACGGCACGGTGGTCTGGCGGCTGCTGCCGCGCGCCGGTGTCGTCGCCATCCCGCTGTCCAAACTCGCCTCCGCCTGGCGGGTCCTGCACAGCGCCGAACGTCGGCTGCTCCGGCTGGAGAACACCGCCGAGACGGACGTACTTCTGCGCTCCCTGCAACTGGAACTCGCCGCCTCCAGCCATCAGGCCGACCAGGACCTCGCCGCCGCGCTGGCCGCGGCTCCCGGCTCCGGACCGGAGGCACGCGCTCTGCTCATCGGCTCCTACGAGCGTCTCCACGCGCGCGAAGACGCCGCGACCGACGCCGAGTTCGAGCAACAGCGCATCGCTCTCTGGCTGGCCACCACCGGGGTCGGCGTGCTCCTCGCCCTGGGGCTGGCACTCGACCACCAGGTCACCATGCTGCTGGGCGCCCTGGGCGGATTCCTGTCGCCGGTCATCGGGGTCATGCGACCGCAGCCCGAACGCCCCAGATCGTGGGGGGTCCTGGTACTGGCCCCCGCCGGCGGCGCGCTCGCCGCGGTGGGAGGGCTCCTGCTGGTCCGCCTGCTCGCCGACCCCGACCTCAACCTTCTCGGACAGGTCTTCCTCGACAACTCCTGGGACGCCCCCGATCGGCCACTGGCCCTCGCCTTCGCGCTCCTCTTCGGCTTCTCCGGCACCCTGTTCTCCCGGCTGGCCGCGACCGCCACGAGGCAGTTCGTCCCACCGGTCGTGTGAAGGGCGGGTGCCCCACGTCCCGTGGGCAGGACGACGGACGGTACGGACGGAACGCGCAAGCAATCCGTAACGTCGCGGAGTCACAGCTTCCAGCCGCGCTGGCACAGTCGCATCCCGAAGCGGGGGCCGGACGGCTCCCCGCGCCGAGAGGAGCCACCGTGCCCACAGTCACGAAGAGCAGATTCGGTCCGGTCCTGCTCGCCGCCGGTGCCGTTGTCGCCGGCACACTCGCCCTCGCGCCGTCGGCAGACGCCGCCGGCGGCTCGTGCTCCGGGCGAGGACCGACGGTGGACGGACACGAGACGGTCTACTGCGACACCTACGTCACCGCCGGCGTCACCCAGGGCAGCACTCCCTACGAGGGCGACTCCCGTGAGGTCGGCATCCTGTACGCGGGCCACAACTGGTTCGTGTGCCAGATCAAGGGGCGGGACAACCCGGTGATCCAGGGCGCCCAGAACAACTGGTGGCTCCAGACCCTGGCCGACGTCGTCACCCGTCCCGGCGCCTCCGGCTGGGGCTCCTTCCCCGCCACCGCAGTAGTCCAGGGCAACGCGTGGGAACCCGTCCCCGGCGTCCCCATCTGCTGACCGGAACGGAACGGAACAGGGCAGGACGGGACGCGACGGGACGGGCGGGCCCGGAAACGGCGAGAGCCCGGCCTCCCCGGCCGGGCTCCTCCTTGCACAGGCGTAAAGACGTACAGCCGTAAAGGCGTGCAGCTGTAAAGCCGTGCAGGCGTAAAGGCAGGACTACGCCTCGTCGTCCTCGGGCTTCTCGTCGGCCTCTTCCGCGTCCGGCTCCAGGCCGAGCTGCTCGACGAGCCACTTGTCGAACTCGATGGCGGCCCGCACCCAGCTCACCGTCGACGACACGAAGTGCTCCAGGCTGACGCCCGTCCCGATCAGCATCTGCGCCTCGCCGATCAGGCGGACGGTGCCGTCGTCGTGCGTGTGGCTGTACACCTTGGGCCACAGGGTCCGTCGGTTCCAGTCGTCGATCGACTCAAGGAGCGCGGGCTTCCCCTCGATCGGGTGGGGACGGTCGTAGAACGTCCGCACCGAGAAGACCTGCTGGTCACCCTCACCACGGAACATGAAGTACGTGCGGAACTGCTCCCACGGCGCCGCGAGGTCACCCTCGTCGTCGATGACGTACTTCAGCTCCATCTGTTCCAGGAGCTGCTTCACAAGGTCCTGATCCGGGACCACGGGGCCTGCCGGGCCTTGCTGCGGCTCGGGCTGGCCCCCGAAGTTGGGGATCGAGGACGGGTCGATGGTCATACGTGAACACTCCTGCAGTCGTCTGGCTCGTCCGGCCATCGCTGAGACCAGACGTACGCTCCCCACCCTCTCTTGCTTCGCCCCCGACCGGCAACAGCCGCCCTTCCGCACCGGCCGGGAGCGACCGAAAACAGCGTGCCGAGACCACCGACTACAGCGTCTTGCCCGTGTCCGGCCCCGCCGTCCGCTCCGCCGCCGGTGCGGTCTCCGGTGCGGCAGCCGATCCGGCGGCCGGACCCACGATCAGGCCCTCGCCGAACGCGTCCACCCGTACCGTGTCGCCGTCCTTGACCTCGCCCGCCAGGATCTCCTTGGCGAGGCGGTCGCCGATCGCCGTCTGGATGAGGCGGCGGAGGGGGCGGGCGCCGTAGGCGGGATCGTTGCCCTCGTGCGCGAGCCAGGCCAGGGCGGCCGGGGTGACGTCCAGTGTCAGACGGCGTTCGGCCAGGCGCTTGGCCAGGCGGTCGATCTGGAGGGCCGCGATGCGCTCCAGTTCCTGCCCGTTCAGAGCGGAGAAGACGACCATGTCGTCCAGGCGGTTCAGGAACTCCGGCTTGAAGGAGGCCCGGACCACCTCCAGCACCTGCTGCTTCTTCTCCTCCGCCGACGTCAGCGGCTCCACCAGGTACTGGCTGCCCAGGTTCGACGTCAGGACCAGGATGGCGTTGCGGAAGTCGACGGTCCGGCCCTGGCCGTCCGTGAGGCGGCCGTCGTCCAGGACCTGGAGGAGGACGTCGAAGACCTCCGGGTGGGCCTTCTCGACCTCGTCCAGGAGCACCACGCTGTACGGGCGGCGGCGCACCGCTTCCGTCAGCTGGCCGCCCTCCTCGTAGCCGACGTAGCCGGGCGGGGCGCCGACGAGGCGGGCGACGCTGTGCTTCTCGCCGTACTCCGACATGTCGATGCGGACCATCGCCCGCTCGTCGTCGAAGAGGAAGTCGGCCAGCGCCTTCGCCAGCTCCGTCTTTCCGACACCCGTCGGACCGAGGAAGAGGAAGGAGCCGGTGGGGCGGTCCGGGTCGGCGATACCGGCCCTGGTCCGCCGTACGGCGTCCGAGACCGCCTGGACGGCCTCCGACTGGCCGATCAGGCGGCGGCCCAACTCCTCCTCCATGCGCAGGAGTTTCTGGGTCTCGCCCTCAAGGAGACGGCCGGCCGGAATGCCGGTCCAGGCGCCGACCACGTCCGCGATGTCGTCGGGGCCGACCTCCTCCTTGACCATGGTGTCCCGGGAGGCCTCCACCTCGGCCTCGGAGGCTTCCTCCAAGTCCCTTTCCAGGGTGGGGATCTCGCCGTAGAGGAGCTTGGAGGCGGAGTCGAAGTCTCCGTCGCGCTGGGCCCGTTCGGCCTGGCCGCGGAGTTCGTCGAGTTTCTCCTTCAGCTCGCCGACCCGGTTGAGGGACTGCTTCTCCTTCTCCCAACGGGCCGTCAGCCCGCGCAACTCCTCCTCCTTGTCGGCGAGATCGCGGCGCAGCCGTTCCAGACGCTCGCGCGAGGCCGGGTCGGTCTCCCTCTCCAGCGCGAGTTCCTCCATCTTCAACCGGTCCACGGCGCGCTGGAGTTCGTCGATTTCGAGGGGGGAGGAGTCGATCTCCATCCGGAGGCGTGACGCCGCCTCGTCGACCAGGTCGATCGCCTTGTCGGGAAGGAAGCGCGAGGTGATGTAGCGGTCGGAGAGGGTAGCCGCGGCCACCAACGCACTGTCGGCGATGACCACCTTGTGGTGGGCCTCGTACCGCCCCTTGAGGCCGCGCAGGATCGCGATCGTGTCCTCCACGGAGGGTTCCGCGACCAGGACCTGCTGGAAGCGGCGCTCCAGGGCGGGGTCCTTCTCGATCCGCTCCCGGTACTCGTCCAGCGTGGTCGCGCCGACCATGCGCAGTTCGCCACGCGCCAGCATCGGCTTCAGCATGTTGCCGGCGTCCATCGAGGAGTCGCCGCCCGCGCCGGCGCCGACGACCGTGTGGAGTTCGTCGATGAAGGTGATGATCTGGCCGTCGGAGCCCTTGATCTCCGCCAGGACCGTCTTCAGACGCTCCTCGAACTCGCCCCGGTACTTCGCCCCGGCGACCATCGCGCCGAGGTCCAGGGAGACGAGGCGCTTGTTCTTCAGGGATTCCGGTACGTCGCCCTTCACGATGCGCTGGGCCAGGCCCTCGACGACGGCCGTCTTGCCGACGCCCGGTTCACCGATGAGGACCGGGTTGTTCTTCGTACGCCGGGACAGGACCTGGACGACCCGGCGGATCTCCTGGTCACGGCCGATGACCGGGTCGAGCTTGCCCTCACGGGCGGCGGCCGTGAAATCCGTACCGAACTTCTCCAGGGCCTTGTACTGGCCCTCGGGGTCGGCTGTGGTCACGCGACGCCCTCCCCTGCTCTTCTGGAACGCGTCCAGCAGCTTCTTCGCGCCGGCGCCCTGCTGGGAGAGTACGTCCCCGGCGGGGCCGCCCTTCGCGGCGATGCCGATGAGGAGATGCTCGGTGGAGAGGTACTCGTCGCCGAGCTCCTTCGCCCGTTCGGCCGCATCGGCGATGACCGAAAGAAGTTCCCGGTTCGGCTGCGGGGGCGCGACGGTCGAACCGGTCACGCTGGGCAGGCCCGCGAGGACACGCTCGGCGCCCGAGCGTACGGCCGCCTGGTCGGCGTCGACCGCCGCCAGCAGGTCGGTGATGTTCTCGTTGTCCTCCCCCGCGAGCAACGCCAGCAGCAGGTGCGCGGGGGTCAGGTCCGGGTGTCCCCCGGACACGGCCCTGCCGGTGGCCGCGTTGATCGCGTCCCGGCTCCTGTTCGTCAGCTCGGCGTCCACAGTCGCTGTCTCCCTTCCCTGTCCCGGTCGTTACTGACACAGTCAGCGTACACAAAGTTGAGTCTATTCCACTCAAGGTGGGAGTGGAGTGGCGGGGCAGACCAAAAACCGCCCATCCTCAATGACGGATGGGCGGTGACGGGAAGCACTACGGGCGGCTACTTTCAGCCAAGCGAGCAGAAGCGAGCAGGAGCGGACTCCGGGACGGACTGGGATGTGAGATGCACCCGAACCCTGATATTTCACCGGAAACAGCAGCGGCGTCACCGTGTTCAGGTCACGGTGACGCCGCTACTGGGGGGAAGCACCTGAGCGATCTACTGCGACGGGGGAATCGCGTCAGGCACTGCGGGGGGTGGCTGAGATGGTCTGCACGTCCTGGATACCGGGGATATCCGGGATGTCGGGGTGGTCCAGCCGGTGGTCGCGCTGGTCCAGGTTCACAAAGATCATTCCGTACCGAATCGCACACCGTACGGGCTGCGGCGCCCCCCGAGGCCGCCGCAGACACCGGTATGCCCTCACATCCTCTTCGTCGTCCCGCGTCACGACGACCGGCTCCCCGAACACGGTCACCATCAGCGAGTCACCGCTGTGGGGGATGGCGGTGACCAGATCGATGAAGTGCCAGCCGGAGCGGTAGGCGGTGGCCATTTCGCGACGGAAGGAACGGTCGTCGGGAGGAGTGGTCATGTCAGCTCCACGCACTGTCATCCGTGGTGTCGACGGCGCTAGTGTCGTCACCCAACGCGACGGTGACGGTTGACCTCGACCAGGCACTGTCCGCTCGGATGTCACCCTTCTCGACAGAGAGGCCACTCAATGCCCCAAAGGCCACAACGGCGGAGAAGGCGGCGACAAGCACCGAGCGAAGCATTCTCTTACTCATAGTCGGCTTCGTCCTCACTTGAAGGTCCCTCTTCCCCCGTCAGATAAGACGATGGCTCATTCGGGCACGTCATGGCCACAGAATCGATGCATCATGTTCCTGCATGTTCAGGACCCTGGGGGGTGGAGATTTCGGAATGAATCGGACTAAAGCGACACATCCCCATGCGGTGACGGAGCTGTGCGCCGATGGCAGTCGTCTCTATGCGAATGCGCTTCGCATGGGACGAGTCTCCCGCGCGGACGTGGAGGCGGCCCCGTGTCTGATGGAGTTCACCCTGCTTCACCCCGACCCGGACGACGCGAACTGGCTCCGTCCAGTGCCCCCGTCGGTCGCTCTGGCCCAGCGTCTCAATCCCCTTGAGCACGAGATCACCGAGCGCAGGCGCCTGTCGATCGAGCTGGCCGACTCCTTCGAACCGTTCATGGCTCTCAGCGCCCAGGTGACGGCGTCCACGCATTCGATCACGGTGCTGGAAGGGCTCGACCGCATCAACACCGCACTCGACCTGGCCACCGCCCAGTGCCAGAACGAAATGGTCACGGTACAGCCGAGCCACCGCCACCCCGAAGGCAGACTCATCGCAGCCCTGGACCGCGACCGGCCGCTGATCGAGCGAGGGGTACGGATCCGGACGCTCTACCAGCACACGGCCCGCTACAGCCCCGAGCGGCTGGCCTGGGTGGACCAGTTCACCGACGGGAAGGCCGAGTACCGCACCATCGACGAACTCGTCGAGCGGCTCATCATCTGCGACGAGACCGTGGCTTTCATCCCCATCAGCGACGACCGTCAGGTGGCCCTGGAGCTTCGCCACCCCGGCCTCGTCCGCTACCTGGTCAAGGTCTTCGAGTTCATGTGGGGCCGCGCCGTGCCGCTGAGTGCGGGCGCCCCTTACGAAACCGCCCCCGACGGCCTCACCGACATCCAGCACTCCATCGCCAAGCTCCTTGTCGAGGGCCACGTCGACGAGGCCATCGCCCGCCGGCTCGGGATGAACGTACGCACCTGCCGCGCCCACATCGCCAAGCTGGCCACCTCCCTGGGCAGCGGCAGCCGCGCCCAGCTCGGGTTCCTGATCGCGCAGTCGGGAATCCTGGACCAGGACCGCTGAGGAGAGCCACGACGTGACCTCGGCCCCCCACTCGGACCACGGCCTGGAAGACCTGTGCGAACCGGCATCGACGCTGTACCGGCGCGCCCTGCGCGAAGGCCACGTACCCGGTGCCGACGCGGGCGACGCTCCCTGCCTCGTCGACCTCGGGCTGCTGCACCCGGTCGTCGACGACCTGAGCCGGCTGGAGCCCGTCACCCCGTCGGTCGTCCTGCACAGGCTGCTGCGCGGAACCGCGGAGCGCATCGCCGACGAGCGGCGCCGCGAGGAACGGCTGGCCGAGGTCTTCGAACCGCTGATGCGCGTCGAGAACCCGACGGCGCGGACGGACACGCCGACGATCAACGTCCTGCACGGCAACAAGAGGGCCAACCAGGCCATCACCGAGGCCATGTCCACGGCCTCCCGGGAACTCCTCTGCATCCAGCCGAACATCAGCTACAGCAACGAGCGCAGCCAGCAGGCACAGGCCGCCGCCATGGAGCGCGACCAGACACTGCTCGACCGGGGCGCCCGTATCCGCACCCTCTACCAGGCCAAGACGCGCCACCAGCCCCTCGTCATCGCCCGCTACGAACGGCTGCGGGGCGACGCCGAGGCCCGCACCCTGGACGAGGTCACGGACCGGCTCATCGTCGTCGACCGGACCGTCGCCTTCCTGCCCGACCGGACGAGCACGGCCCCCGAGATCGCGCTGGAGATCCGCCACCCCGCCCTGCTCGCGTACTTCGTCACCACCTTCGAGCGCCTCTGGCAGCTGGCCACCCCGATGTACCCGCAGTCCGTCCAGCTCCCGTCCGTCAACGGCATCACCCACCGCCAGCGGGCCATCGCCACCCTCCTCGTCGAGGGACACACCGACGCCGTCATCGCGACCCGCCTCGGCATGAACGTCCGTACCGCCCGTGTCCACATCGCCAAGCTCGCCGCCACGCTCGGCAGTGAGAGCCGCGCCCAACTCGGTTACCTCATCGGGCAGTCGGGGATTCTGGAGCCGGTGCAGGAGTCTGTGCGGGAGCCTCGGGGCGGGCAGCCGGGCCCGGTGGGGCCGTCGGCGCCGGAAGGCTGAGCGCCGCGCCGGCGCCCGGTGCGGTGACGGCCGGCGGGCCGTCCAGGCCCGCCTGGGCGATCCGTACCCCCAGCTGCGTGCGGCTCGCCGCCCCCAGGGTCTCCGAGAGCCGGGCGATGTGCGCCCGGCAGGTCCGGACGCTGATGCCCAGGCGTTCGGCGACCACCGCGTCCTGGTGGCCCTCCGCGAGCAGGGCGGCGATGGACCGCTCCCGGTGCGAGATGCCCTCGATGCCCGTGTCGGGGAGCGTGGCCGTCAGCGGGACGGCCAGGCGCCACAGGCGGTCGAAGACCGTGCCGAGGTACTGCACCAGCGCCGGGTGGCGGATCTCCAGCGCGACCGTCCGCTCCGCGTTCGCGGGGATGAAGGCCACCGTGCGGTCGAAGAGGATCAGCCTCTCGACCACCTCGTCGAGGGTGCGCGCCTCAGCGGCCCCGCCCACCAGGTCGAGGTAGTTGAGCAGCCCCTGCCCGTGCCGGGCCACATGGTTGTACAGGCCGCGCATCCGCACACCGCGCCCGCGCAGTTCGAGCGCCCGGTGCAGGCCCTCGGAGAGTTCGTACTCGCGGCGGATGCCGCCGGGCTGGACGGTGAGCACCTCGGTCGTGCACGCCTGGGTCGCCTCGTCCATCGCGGTCTGGATACGGGCGAGACCGTCCAGGACCCGCAGGGCGGTGCCCTCGCCGAAGCCGAACCCGAAGCCGGGGCCACCGCCGGTGCCGGCACCCGAAGCGGAACCGGCGTACTGGCTCTCCTCACCGAGGGCGGTGTACCGCTCGAAGGCCGCGACCGCAGAGCCCACCCGGCCCTGGCTCGCGCTGACCTCGTCGTAGACGCCGCGCAGGAGCCGGGACATGACCTCCTGCGGGGAGGTCGGCACCAGCCACGCCATGTCGTCCGGGTCGGGGTGCAGCAGGGCGAGTTCGAGCAGGCACGGAACCACCTCGGCGTCCCGGCGCGGCACACGGCCCCGCCGTACGGCCCGGGAATACACGCGATCCCCGGCCTCGCACAGTCGGTCAGCACCGTGTGGATGCTCGTCCGTCCCGTGCCCGGCCATCGCCCCATCCCACTACTGGTTCCAGCACTTTGCAGCGCAACTATGCGCGGCCCGGACGTGGTCCGCAACACGGCAGGGTCCGCCGCACGCCCCCAATACCCTTACTATGTCCGACTTTCGCCCCTCCTCCGCCCATGTACCTGCAACAAGCTGACGGTGGTGAGGCGTTGCCCGTGGGGGCAGAGTGGTAGGCGCTTCCCAAGGGCGTAACGGGGGCGCCGCGAGGCGCGAACGGGGGAACGCCCGAAGCGGCCCCGGCAGGATGTCCCCCATCCGGCCGGGGCCATCGGCCTGCCCGGCCCGGCGCGAAGGGAATCCGAAGAGACCGGAGTGAAAGCGCGTACCACACCTTTCGCGCAAGCTGCCGGAAACCACTCGGAGATCGTCCCGTTACGTCCCGCCCCTACCGTCAGGCCATGGCGGACATATTTGACGCATACGCGTTGGCCGACGCGTGGGACGAGATGTTTGTGCGGCCGGGTGAGGTCAGGACCGCCTACGAGCCGGTACTGGCGGCGCTCCAGCCCATCGAGCCGACCGAGCTGCGCTTCCGGGCCGACCAGATGGCCCGGGCGTTCACCGACCGCGGGGTGACCTACGCCTTCGCGGGCGAGGAGCGGCCCTGGCCGCTGGACCTCGTACCGAGAATCCTCGACGCGCTGGAGTGGGATCTCATCCAGCGCGGGGTCGCCCAGCGGGTGCGGGCCCTGGAGGCCTATCTCGCGGACGCCTACGGGCACTGCCGGGCCTTCGAGGACGGTGTCGTGCCGTGGCGGCTGCTGCTGAGCTCGCCGCACTTCCACCGGGCCGCCCAGGGCATCGAGCCGCCGGGCGGGGTACGCATCCACGTCGCCGGCATCGACCTCGTCCGGGACGAGGCCGGGGACTTCCGGGTGCTGGAGGACAACGTCCGGGTGCCGTCCGGGGTGTCCTACGTCATCGAGAACCGGCGGGCGATGACCCGCGTCTTCCCGTCCCTCTTCGCCGAGCAGCACGTCGTCCCCGTCGACGGCTACGCGCAGCGCCTGCTGGCCGCGCTGCGCGCCGCCGCGCCCGACGGGGTCACCGATCCCCGGGTCGTGGTCCTGACCCCCGGTCCGAGCAACGCCGCCTACTTCGAACACGCCCTGCTGGCCCGGCTGATGGGCGTGCAGCTGGTCGAGGGGCACGATCTGGTGTGCCGCAAGAACCGGGTGTGGATGCGGACCACGCGCGGTGAGGTACCCGTCCATGTCGTATACCGACGGCTGGACGACGACTTCCTCGACCCGCTCCATTTCCGGCCCGACTCGGTGATCGGCTGCCCGGGCATCCTGAGCGCCGCCCAGTCGGGCACCGTCACCCTCGCGAACGCCGTCGGCAACGGCATCGCCGACGACAAGCTCCTGTACACCTACGTACCCGATCTGATCCGGTACTACCTCTCAGAGGAACCGATTCTTCCGAACGTGGAGTCGTTCCGTCCGGACGAGCCGGGACAGCTGGAAGCCGTGCTCGACCAGATCGACCAGCTGGTCATCAAGCCGGTCGACGGCGCCGGCGGGCAGGGAATCGTCATCGGGCCGAAGGCCGACCGGGAGACCCTGGAGCAGTGCCGGGCGGCGGTGGCCGCCGATCCCCGGGGCTGGATCGCGCAGCGCCCCGTCGCGCTCTCCACCTCCCCGACCCTGGCCGGCGAGCGGATGGCGCCGCGCCACATCGACCTGCGCCCCTTCGCCGTGAACGACGGCAGCGAGGTCTGGGTCCTGCCGGGCGGACTGACCCGCGTCGCCCTCCAGGAGGGCAACCTCATCGTCAACTCCAGTCAGGGCGGCGGCTCCAAGGACACCTGGGTGCTCGCCGAGGGGCCCGCCGAGACCCCGGACCCCGTGCCACCGGCCGGCGCACCGCCCGAGGTCGCCCCGCGCCAGCACGGACCCGACGGCAACCTCACCCTCGTACAGGAAGGGGCGCAGCAGCAGTGAACGACGTGATCCTCTCCCGGATAGCCGAGGCCCTGACGTGGACGGGCCGTTACGTCGAGCGGGCCGACGCCACGAGCCGCATCCTGGACGCCTATCTGCACCGGCTGCTGGAGGACCCCTGGCGCGACGAGGACGCGGCCTGCCGCTCCCTCTACGCGATCCTGGGCGTCGACGCGGGCGGCGAACCCGTGGACATGCAGCAGGTGCTGGACCAGCTCGCCTTCGACGCCCGCTCGACGTGCGCGATCGAGGGCGCGCTCGGGGCCGCCCGGCTCAACGCCAGAAGCGCCCGGGAAGCCGTCTCCTCGGAGATGTGGGAGTGCCTCAACTCCACCTGGCACGCCCTCGCCGACCAGCGGCTCGCCGCCCGACGCACGGGCCCGTACGCCTACCTGGAGCTGGTACGGCGGCGATCCGCCCTCTTCTTCGGCCTCGCGGACTCCACCATGAGCCGGGACGACAGCTGGCGCTTCGTCGTCCTGGGGCGCAGCCTGGAACGGGTGGACATGACCGTACGGCTGCTGTCGGTACGGGTGTTGGACGCCGCCCACGCCCCGGACTGGCCGACGCTGCTGAGCGCGAGCGGCGCGGACGAGGCGTACGCGCGGGTGTACAGCGGGTTCGGCGACACCCCGAGAGTGGCCGAATTCCTGCTCCTGGACCGGGACTTCCCGCGCTCGGCGCTGCACGCGCTGACCACCGCCGAGGAGTGCCTCGCGGCCCTCGGCCGCCCGCGCCAGGACCCGGCCCGGCGCCCGATCGGCCGGCTGCGCACCCGCCTGGAGTATCTGGACTCCCAGGCCATGGAAGACCAACTCCCGGTGCTCCTAAGGGACTTGCAGACCGCCTGCATGGCCTCGGCGGAGGCGGTCGCGGAGAAGTTCTTCCCGTACCAGGGGCCCGTGGAGTGGGCCCAGGAAGGAGCGCGAGCAGTATGAGCAGCAACGGGACGGGCAGCATGACGAACGGCGGGTCGAGCGGCGGGACGGGTGGCATGTCGACGAACGGGCCGACGAACCCGGCGATGACCCGTCGGCTCCGTATCCGGCACGTCACCCATGTCGCGTACGCGCAGGCCGCGGTCTCCTCGCACAACGAGGTCCGGATGACCCCGCTGACGCTCCCCGGCCAGACGACGCTGGACGCCCGGGTCACCGTGAACCCGACGACGCCGACCTGGTCGTACTGGGACTACTGGGGCACGCAGGTCACGGGTTTCGACCTGATGGACCCGCACGCCGACCTCACGATCACCGCCCAGAGCCTGGTGGAGACGGCCCCGCCGGGCCCCCTGGAGCCCGCGCCGAGCTGGGCCGAGGTGGCCGACCGGACGGCGAACTCCCGGCTGCTGGAGTACGCGACGGCGACGGGACGCACGACGGTGCCGCCCGAACTGGTGGCGCGGGCACGGGAGGTGGCCGTGGGCCTCGACCCGCACGAGACGGCGACGGCGGTGTCGGCGCTGGTCGCGGACCGGGTGTCGTACCTGCCCGGTACGACGGGCGTGAACACCTCGGCGGCGGAGGCGTGGGAGCAGGGCGCGGGCGTCTGCCAGGACATCGCCCATGTGACGATCGCGCTGCTGCGGGGCCTGGGCCTGCCCACCCGCTATGTCTCCGGCTACCTCCACCCCGAGCGGGAGGCGGAACTGCACCGGGCGGTGGAGGGTCAGTCCCATGCCTGGGTCGAGTACTGGGCGGGCGACTGGTGCGGCTACGACCCGACGAACCGGACACGCGCCGACGAGTCCCACGTGGTGGTCGGCCGGGGGCGCGACTACGACGACGTGACACCGCACAAGGGCGTCTACCGGGGAGTCGCCGGGGGCCCGCCGGAGGTGACGGTGGAGTTCACGCGGGTGGCCTGAAATCTCCCGTACGGGAGGACGGCTGCACGGCTGTACGGGAGGACAACTGCACGACGTGCTCGTACCCCGGGGCGGGTCGGTGCCCCGGGGTACGAGCCCGCTCCGGTGGGCGGGGTGCGGCTGCCGACGGCTACTTCAGCCCGAGGGCCTCGCAGTCGTCCTCGAACTTCGCGGTGCAGATGTCGGACAGCTTGTAGATGCCGTCCTCGATGACCGTGCTCTTGATGTTGGCCTTCGTCAGGGCGACGACGCTCACCAGCTGGGAGGGGACGTCCTTGGTGGTGGGGCTGTCGACCTTGTCGCGGGTGAGTGCGTCGAACTGGATGTCGCGGCCCTGGATGCGGGCGACGGCCATCTCGGCCGCCGTCTGGGCCTCCTGCGGGTACGACTTGTAGACGCTCATGTACTGCTCGCCGGAGATGATGCGCTGCACGGCGGCCAGTTCGGCGTCCTGCCCGGTGATGGGCGGCAGCTTGGTGACGCCCGCGGCCTCAAGGGCGTTGATGATGCCGCCCGCCATGCCGTCGTTGGCGGAGTAGACACCGGCGATGTTGTCCTTGCCGATGGCGGCGATCGCCTTCGTCATGTTCGCCTCGGCGTTCTCCGGCTTCCAGTCCTTGGTGTCGAAGGACTGCGCGATCGTCACCTTGCCGTTCAGCTCGGAGAGGGCGCCCTCCTTGAACTGCGCGGCGTTCGGGTCGGTCACCGACCCGTTCATCATGACGATCTTCTCCGAGCCGTCGCCCTGACCGCCGAGGGCCTCCAGGAGGGAACGTCCCTGCACCTCGCCGACGAGCTCGTTGTCGAAGGAGATGTACGCGTCGATGGGGCCCTCGGCCAGCCTGTCGTACGCGATGACCGGAATCCCCGCCTCCTTGGCCTTCTTGACCTCGCTCGCGATGGCGTGCGCGTCCACGGCGTCGAGGAGCAGGACGTCGACCTTGTTGTCGATCATCTGCTGCAACTGCTTGGCCTGCTTGGCGGCGTCCGCACCGGCGTTGGCGTACTCGACCTTGCCCTCGCCGTTGGTGAGCGACTCGACCTTGTTCTTGATGATCGGGTAGTCGAACTTGTCGTACCGAGTGTTCGCCGTCTCCGGAAGCAGCAGCCCCACCGTGATGTCGTTGCCCTTGGCGGGGGTCGCCTCACTGACATCCCCGCCGGCGTCGAGTGCGCCGCAGCCCGCGGCGAGGGAGACCGTGACCACGGAGGCGGCCACGGCGGTGGCGGAACGACGCAAACGAGCCACACGACTCATGTGAATCGGACGAGCCGGACGAGTCAGACGAAACATTCGGGTGCTCACTTCAGGGTGCTTTCCGGACGCGGGTGCAGCAGTGCGACCCATGTGTCTGAAAAGACAACGCGGGCGAGCCCACAGGCGTCAAGCGGAACTACGCAACCGGAGTGCAACATCACACTCCGTCGCCTACGTGAAGAAGTGGCGGAAGCCTGCACAAAGGGCCTTCGCACCCCCTCCATCAAGTGCCCGGCCAGAGTGCGAACAGACCCGCCCAAGATCCGTACAACCAAGCGCATCCCACGCGAGCCCTGATCATCGACGGCTTGATTCCGCCGTTCTCGAACGAACGCGCATGGATGCGACGACGGATGCCATGGATGCGAAGGATGCGAAGGATGCGAAGGGCTGAATGATCGGACCGTCTGGTCTGGATCTACGAGTACAGGTTCACCGGTGACGCGGGCTACACGGGGAGCACGGACCCGACAGTCACATGGACACCGCCCGCTACCGGCACCCACACGTTCACGGTGCGGACGGTGGACGCGTACGGGACCCGGACGGGCCCGGCGGCCACGATCCAGTTCAAGGTGGGCTGAGCCCGACACGTCCCACGCGCCCTGCACACCCCACCTGCACCCCTCTTACCTTTCGAACAAAATCACACCAGCAGTACAACCAATTCACACCTTCGTCGGTCCTGATCGTCAACGGCCCACTTCTCGTCGTTTGACGATCAGGACTCGAAGGACCGCTTTGAACCCAGCCAGACGCACGACGCAGGCAGCCACCACCGCCCTCGTGCTCGCCACCGCCGGCGCCCTGCTCAGCACCGCAGCACCGGCCGCCTCCGCCGCTACGACGTGTGTCTCTCCCATCTACAAACGGCAGTTCTTCGCGAACACCACCTTCTCCGGCACTCCGAAGAAGACCGACTGCGACACCACCATCGCCGAGAACTGGGGCGCGAACGCCCCGGCCGCCGGCCTCCCCAAGGACAACTTCGGGGTGCGATGGACTGTGACGCGGGACTTCGGGTCCGGCGGGCCGTTCGCCTTCACGGCCGCCGCGCAGGACGGCATCCGCGTCTACCTCGACGGCACGATCAAGGTCAACCTCTGGAAGAACGTCACGACGACCCAGAAGAAGACCGTCAACCTCACCATCCCGTCCGGCAAACACACCCTGCGCATCGACTTCGCGGCCTGGACGGGCAACGCGAACGTCAACTTCACCTACACGCCCCGCACTTCAGCGACCGTGGACAAGGTCAAGCCCCTCACCCCGACGGCACCCACCGTCACGTACGACAAGACAACAGGCAAGGCCAATCTCACCTGGGCGAAGAACCAGGAGATGGACCTCGCGGGATACCGCATCTACCGCCGCCTGAACGGAAGTTCGTTCCCCACCAAGCCACTCGTGACGACCACCGCCACCACGTACACCGACACCAGCCTCCCGGTGACCGGCGCCGACACCTACTACTACGAGCTCCGCGCCTACGACAAAGCAGGCAACGAGTCCGCCGGTACGGCCGAGAAGCCCGTCACCACCGTCGACCGCACCGCCCCCGCCGCGCCCACCGGGCTGGAGACCTCTCACTCGTTGTCCGGGATCTGGATCGAATGGACCGCGGTCACGGGTGCGTCGTCGTACCGCGTGTACCGGGCGCCGAGCGGAAGCAGCTCGTACGTCAGCATCGGGAACATGACCACGGCCTCGTATCTGGACACCTCGGCGGTCGAGGAGAGCACCTACACCTATCAGGTGACCGCCCTCGACACGGCCGGCAACGAGTCCGCCCGTTCCGCCGCCGTCAAGGCCACCCGCCCGGACGCCACCGCGCCGCCCGCGGTGACCGGGCTGACGGTCACGCCGACCGAGTACGGCTTCTCGCTGACCTGGGATCCGAACCCGGCGCCCGACCTCGGGCGGTACCTCGTCTACCGGGGTGAAATCCGGGGCGACGAGGAGAAGGTCTGCTCCGTGCACGAGGTGGAGTGGCTGTCCGCCGACACCACGTCGTACGAGTACGCGACCCTGCCCGACGGCGAGGAGGCCTGCCTCTTCGTGGACGCGTACGACGACAACTGGTGGTCCGCCTGGAAGACGACCGGCGACGCCGACATCGTGGTGGCGACCGAGCTCGACGTGACGCCGAGCGTTGCCACCCCGGAGGGCTCCCCGCTCGAACTGGACGCATCCGGAGCGGAGAGCGACGAGGGCAACCACCTCGACTGGAACTGGAGCTCCGTTTCCCAGGTGACGACCGGCTTCCGCGTCTACCGCTGGAACCCCGCCGCCGGGACGTACGAGAAGATCGCCGACCTCGGCTCCGACGTCACCGACTACTACGACACCGGCGCCCGGCGCGGCACCACGTCCTTCTACTGGGTGACCACCCTGGCCGCGGACGGCACCGAGTCCGTGCCGGCGGGCGACTGGGCGGCCACCGCGCCCACGAACTGACCGCACACGCACGAAGGGGGCCGGGAGGCAGCTCACCTCCCGGCCCCCTTCCACGTTCGACGTTCGACGACGCTCCTCAGCCGCGCTTCGGCCCCGTGATCGCCTCACCGACGACGAACCCCTTGGCAGGGCCCTCCGGGACGACGGCCTCGGTGCCGTACGGCACGCGGTGCTCGTCCTCGTAGGGGCCGTGTTCGGGCACGGGAGCGGTCTGGATGCTCACGGTCCCGTGGTTGTCGTAGTCATCGATGATCACGTAGACGGGGATTCCGGCACGGGCGTACTCACGGCGCTTGCGAACTCGGTCACGATCCTGGTTGCGCTTCCCCGGGGAGACGACTTCGATCACCATGTGAACCGCTGACGCGTTGACGCCAAGGCCGTCCTCTGTCTCGATCGGCTCACCATCCCGAGGAGCCACGAACCCGTCCGGAATCCACGCCCTGTACGGATGGATCACATTCGTGTCGTTCCAGGCGCCGTACTCACTGTCCTGCACGACCAGGAGTCCCGGGATTCACTGACCTGCTCTCTGAACCGGATCCTGATCCCAAGGCCAGGATCCGCCGTCACCGGACGGCTTTCCAGGACGTCGAGGACGAGCAGGATCGCGGCCCCGGACATAACCACGAGGGTCAGTGCCCACGCGCAGGATTCGGCGCGCCTTGCGGAGGCGCGGTGGGACATCACTCCGCTCTCTCCCCCTCTCCGGACAACGGCGGGATGGGGACGAGCGGGATCAGATACCAGGTGCCTCCGCGGGCGTCGCGGTGGCCCCCGGGGTGCGCTGACTCCTTTACGCACGCGCCCACTTCGCTGAGGATCGGGGCGCCGTAGAACAGAGAGGCGCGTACGGTCCCGCACCTGTCCGGGGTCGGGGGCATGGCCGCGGTCTCCGTCACGGTGTGCCGCCTTCGGGCAGAACCAGGCGCGCCCACACAACCTTGCCGACCGTGTCGCGCGGTTCGGTGCCCCACGCATCGGCGAGGGCCTCCACCAGCGCCAGACCCCGCCCCGACTCGTCGTCACCCGCCGCATGCCGCAACCTCGGCTGCCCGTCGCTCACGTCGGACACCTCAAGGCGCAGCGCAGCACCGGCCAGTTCGAACCGGACGGCGATCACCCGGCCGGGGGCTGTCGGGGCGTTCACGGCATTGGTGGTCAGCTCGGAGAGCAACAGGACTGCGGAGTCGGCGAGTTCGGCGTCGTCGATGTGCCATATGGCGAGCTGGTGCCGGAGGGCGGCGCGGGCGCGGCCGACGCTGCGGCGGTGTCGGGGGAACCGGTACATACGTGGTGACGGCCGCGGACGCGACGGGGAACGAGTCCACCTGGAAGTCCTTGGTCAGCGCAACGAGGCCGGTCGGACCGAGCAGTGCACCGAAGCCGCCGGCCATCATGAACCCCTCCATCGTGAACAACCGGCTCTCGATGAGCTTCTCGAACAGCGGGTACGTCCCCGTGTCCGGCTACGAGGTGTACCGCTCGCGCACCACTCCCGTGGACACGACCGTGCCGGCGAACCACTTCGGGGGCGGGGGAACGTCGTTCCAGGCCACGGTCTCCGAGAACGAGTACGACTACAACTACGCCGTGGTCGCCGTCTCGACGTACGGCGTCCGTTCCGTGCCCTCGTTCTCGTTCCGGCCGCACGTGGTGCCTCTGACGCAGCTGCCGCTGCCCGTCAACGCGGTCCAGACCGTTCCGGGCGACGGGCAGGTCCAGCTCCTCTGGGACGCCTATCCCCAGAGTCCCACCGAGCAGGTGGTCGTCGGCTACCGCGTCTACCGCTCGACCACCCCTGGATTCACCAAGGAAACCGCCGAGTCGAGTGTCCTGACCCACGTCACCACCTACACCGACAAAGGGCTGACCAACGGCACGACGTACTACTACGCCGTCGCCTCCGTCGCCGAGACCGGCACGGAGTCCGCGCTGTCCCCCGAGGTGATGGCGACACCCACGGCCTGACCCGTCTCGGCTCCGCCGGTGGCCCGTGATCGCCTCACGATGACGAGCCCCTGGCGGGGCCCTCCGGGACGACGGCCACGATGGCGTACGGCGTCGGCGGCAACACGATGCTCACCATGCATGGCCGCCCGGATCCAGGCCACACGGGTTCCCCGGCTTCGACGACACCGTCATGAGGCTCTGTCGCCGAACCTGGTCGGCAGAGACGGGATTATCACTCGCACCACCCGTACAACCAAGCCCCACTCTCACGAGTCCTGATCGTCAACGGCTCCCCCCTGCCGTCGGTGATCAGGACCGAAGGACCGCATTGAACCCACGCAGACGCACGACACCCACAGCCACCACGGCGACCGCGACCGCCGTCGTGCTCGCCACCGCGGGTGCGCTGCTCAGCACCGCAGCCCCGGTCGCCTCGGCCGCGACCACCTGCAACTCCCCTGTCTACAAGCGGCAGTTCTTCGCGAACACCACCTTCTCCGGCACTCCGAAGAAGACCGACTGCGACGCGGCCGTCGCCGAGAACTGGGGCGCCAAAGCCCCCGCGACCGGCCTCCCGAAGGACAACTTCGGCGTCCGCTGGACGGTGACACGGGACTTCGGATCGGGCGGGCCGTTCACCTTCACGGCCGCCGCCCAAGACGGCATCCGCGTCTACCTCGACGGCACGATCAAGGTCAACCTCTGGAAGAACGTCACGACGACCCAGAAGAAGACCGTCAACCTCACCATCCCCACCGGCAAGCACACCCTGCGCATCGACTTCGCGGCCTGGACGGGCAACGCGAACGTCAACTTCGCCTACGCGCCCCGCACTTCGGCAGCGGTCGACAAGGTCAAGCCGCTCGCGCCCACCGGAGCATCCGCGACGTACGACAAGACCACCGACAAGGTGAAGGTCAGTTGGGCGAAGAACAAGGAGATGGATCTCTCCGGCTACCGCGTCTACCAGCAGGTGAAGGGAGGAACCGGTTGGGGCAGGATCAGCGGTGTCGCAGACCTGTCCGGGACCTCGTTCACCCGGTCGGTGGGCGCGACCGGCGCCACCCTCCTCTTCGAGGTGCGGGCCGTGGACAAGGCGGGCCACGAGTCGACGGGCAGCGCTGACCAACTGGTCACCACCGTCGACCGGACCCCGCCGACCGTTACCGGACTGAAGGTCCTGAGCGAGAGCGCCCTGGGCGGAGTGACCCTCTGGTGGATGTCCGACGAGGGATCGCTGGAGAACCACCTGCTGAGGGCCAGTTCGCCCAACGGGCCGTTCACCGTGCTCAAGAGCGCGAGCAACTCGGCGAACGATGAGACCGCCCCGTACGGGGAAACCTCCTACTACAAGGTCTCGGCCACCGACACAGCAGGCAACACCGGGTACTCGTCGGTGGTGTCGTACGCCCGGCCGCTCGCCGTGCCCTACCTCGTCAACGGCGTCAACCGGCCGGAAGACGGCGGCGGCGTAGATCTGACCTGGTGGATGTCGCCGTTGGCACCGGCGGAGTTCCGGGTGTACCGCCATGACGAGACCACCGGGACACAGCTCGTGTCCTGTGACCCCGAGCTGATCGACACCACCTTCGGACTCCGGCACACCTACCTGTGCACCGACACCACCCCGGTGCCCAGTACGAGCTACTCGTACTGGGTGACCACCGTCGATGCCCTCGGACGCGAGTCGAAGCCCTCAGAAGGCATCGGCAGGTTCTACACGGACGCCACCGCCCCGCCCCTCGTCACCGGGTTCACGGCCACCGCCACCGAATACGGCACGGTCCTGGACTGGGACGACAACCCGGCGGCCGACATCGCCGAGTATCACGTCGTCCGGCTGAGCACGGTCGGCGACGGCACCCAGTACACCTATGTGGGCCGAACCGAGGCGGGAACCACCCGGATCGTCGACTCGGCGAACCTCCAGGACGGCGAGACCCACACGTACTACGTGAGCGCCGTGGACACTTCGGGCAACTCGAATGATTCGTCAGCCGAAGACCTGGTGTCCGTCACCGTCACCGAGCACGACCTGCGGCCCACCGTCGAGACCCCGGCGGACTGGCGGGTCCACGTGAACGCCCAGGTCGCCGACGACGCGACCTCGGTCGATCTCACATGGCGACTGGACAGCTCGTACTACGGGGCCGTCACCGGGTACCGGGTCTACCGGTGGAACCCGGCCACCACCACGTACGAGCCCCTGACCGCCGACCCGGTCACCGGCACGTCATACACGGACACCACGGCCGCGGTCGGCACCACCAACTTCTACTGGGTGACCGCCCTCCACGCCGACGGCACCGAATCCGCCCCCGACGACGCATGGGCGGCCCTGGCGCCCTGATCACGCGAGAGGGGCCCGGAGAATTCTCCGGGCCCCTCTCGCGTGTCTGTCCACGTACCTCAGTCCTGTTGCCGCTTCGGCCGCCAGACCACCAACGCACTGGTCTGCTGGACCTCCTGGTACGGAACCAGGTCCCGCCGGTACGACGCGTGCACCGCCGCCTCCCGCTGCTGCATGGCAGCCGCGGCCCCGTCCAGTGCGGACTCCATCTCCGCCACCCGGGACTGCAGAGCAGCGACCTGGTTCTCCAGCTCGATGATCCGCTTGATGCCGGCCAGGTTGATGCCCTCGTCCTGCGACAGTGCCTGCACCGTGCGGAGCAGGTCGATGTCGCGGGCCGAGTAGCGGCGGCCCCGGCCGGGGGTGCGGTCGGGGGAGACCAGGCCCAGGCGGTCGTACTGGCGCAGGGTCTGCGGGTGCAGGCCCGAGAGCTGGGCCGCCACCGAGATGACGTAGACCGGGGTCTCCTGCGTCAGTTCGTACGGATTGCGTCGACGACCGTCCATCTCGGTCAAGCTCCCTTCGCTGCCTCGAACAGCTCCGCCCGCGGATCCTCGTCCGCGGTCGCCTCGCGATACGCCTCCAGTGCGTCACGAGCCTTCCCCGTCAGCTCCGTCGGAACACTCACCTCGACGGTGACCAGCAGATCGCCCCGGGTGCCGTCCTTGCGGAC
Organism: Streptomyces sp. NBC_01451; assembly: GCF_036227485.1. Classification (NCBI taxonomy): domain Bacteria; kingdom Bacillati; phylum Actinomycetota; class Actinomycetes; order Kitasatosporales; family Streptomycetaceae; genus Streptomyces; species Streptomyces sp. NBC_01451. The sequence goes on along the minus strand of NZ_CP109479.1, from coordinate 5,107,141 downwards.
CGCGCCCTTGCCCCGCGCGCGCATCGTGCGCCCGTTGGGCGTGCCCGGGGGCAGCTTCAGGGTGACCGGCGGGCCGGCCAGGGTCGGGACCCTGACCTCGCCGCCGAGTGCCGCCTCGACGAACGTCACCGGCACCGTCACCGTCAGGTTGTCCTCCTTGCGGCCGAAGACCGGGTGCGCGTCGACGTGGACGGTGACGTACAGGTCGCCCGCCGGGCCGCCGCGCTCTCCCGGCGCTCCCTTGCCGCGCAGGCGGATGCGCTGGTTGTCCGCCACCCCGGCCGGGATGCGCACCTGCATCGTCCGGGAGGACTTGGCGCGCCCGGAGCCGCTGCACACCAGGCAGGCGTGCTCCGCGATCAGGCCCCGGCCCTTGCAGTCGGGGCAGGGGTCGGTGAGCGAGAAGCCGCCGCCCGAGCCGCGGGCCACCTGGCCGGTGCCGACGCAGGTCGGGCACACGCGCGGTGTGCCGTTCTTGTCGCCGGTTCCCGAGCACGCCTTGCAGGGTGACTGGGACGTCATGCGCAACGGGACCGTCGCGCCGTCGACCGCCTCCGTGAAGCTGAGCGTGACCTCGGTGTCGATGTCCTGGCCGCGCCTGGGCTGCGTACGAGTGGTCCCGCCGCTGCGGTTGAACAGGCCGCCGAAGACGTCTCCGATGCCGCCGCCGAAGCCGCCCGCGCCGGAACCGCCGGCGCCTCCGCCCTGGGCGCCGCCTCCGAAGAGGTCACCCAGGTCGAAGTTGAAGGAGCCGCCGCCCGCGCCCGGCCCGGGGCGGAAGCCGCCGTTGCCGAAGAGGGCGCGGGCCTCGTCGTACTCCTTGCGCTTCTTGGGGTCGCCGAGGATGTCGTTCGCCTCGGAGATCTCCTTGAAGCGCTCCTCGGCCTTGGCGTTGCCCTTGTTGGCGTCCGGGTGGAACTCGCGGGCGAGTTTCCGGTACGCCTTCTTGATCTCGGCCTCGGTGGCGTCCTTGGGGACGCCGAGGACCTTGTAGAAGTCCTTCTCGATGAAGTCCTTGGTGCTCATCCCCGACGTCCCTCCTTCCCCGCGTCAATGCTCACGTCAGCCCTCTTCCGGGCCACCGTTCTCCTTGCCGTCCGCCGACTCCGGGGAGTCGCCCTTGTCGGCCTGCGTGGCCCCGGGCTGGGGCTCGGCCACCGCGACCCGCGCGGGACGCAGGTTGCGCTCGCCGAACCGGTAGCCCGGCTGCAGGATCGCCACGCAGGTCGTCTCCGTGACGTCCGGCGCGTACGAGTGCATCAGGGCCTCGTGGATCATCGGGTCGAAGGGCTCGCCCTCCTTGCCGAACTGCTGAAGGCCCATCTTGGCGGCGACGGTCTCCAGCGACTCGGCGACGGACTTGAACCCGCCGACCAGTTCGCCGTGTTCCCTCGCGCGGCCGATGTCGTCGAGCACGGGCAGAAGTTCGGTCAGGAGGCTCGCGATGGCGATCTCCTTGACCACGACCCGGTCCCGCTCGACCCTGCGGCGGTAGTTCTGATATTCGGCCTGGAGCCGCTGGAGGTCGGCGGTGCGCTCACCGAGCGCCGTGCGAACCTGGTCCAGCTGGGCCGTCAGACCGGCGACCTGTACTGCTGCTGCGTCCCCGGCCGGGGACGCCCCCTCCGAAGAGGGGGCGGCCTTCGGCTCGGCGTCGTCGGGGGTGGCGCCGGAAGGGACGTCGGGCTTCTCGTCGAAGCCCGGAGTCTCCTCCGTCACGCGACACCGTCCTTGCGCTCGTCGTCGACGATCTCGGCGTCCACCACGTCGTCGTCGGCCTTCGGGGCCTCGGCGCCGGGCGTGTCGTCACCGGCGGCCTGGCCGGCCTGGGCGTCGGCGTACATCGCCTGGCCCAGCTTCTGCGAGACGGCGGCGACCTTCTCCGTGGAGGTGCGGATCTCGGCGACGTCCTCGCCCTTGAGCGCGGCCTTCAGCTCCTCGATCGAGGCCTCGACCTCGGTCTTGATGTCGCCGGGGACCTTGTCCTCGTTGTCCTTGAGGAACTTCTCCGTCTGGTAGACGAGCTGCTCGCCCTGGTTGCGGGTCTCGGCGGCCTCGCGGCGACGGTGGTCCTCGTCCGCGTACTGCTCGGCCTCCTGGCGCATGCGGTCGACCTCGTCCTTCGGCAGCGAGGAGCCACCGGTGACGGTCATCTTCTGTTCCTTGCCCGTGCCGAGGTCCTTGGCCGTGACGTGCATGATGCCGTTGGCGTCGATGTCGAAGGCGACCTCGATCTGCGGCACGCCGCGCGGGGCCGGCGGCAGGCCCGTCAGCTCGAACATCCCGAGCTTCTTGTTGTACGCCGCGATCTCGCGCTCGCCCTGGTAGACCTGGATCTGGACGGACGGCTGGTTGTCCTCGGCCGTCGTGAAGATCTCGGAACGCTTGGTCGGGATCGTGGTGTTGCGCTCGATGAGCTTCGTCATGATCCCTCCCTTGGTCTCGATACCGAGGGACAGCGGGGTGACGTCGAGGAGCAGGACGTCCTTGACCTCGCCCTTGAGGACACCGGCCTGGAGCGCGGCGCCGATGGCGACGACCTCGTCCGGGTTAACGCCCTTGTTGGCGTCCTGACCGCCGGTCAGCTCCTTGACGAGCTCGGCGACGGCGGGCATACGGGTGGAGCCACCGACGAGAACGACGTGGTCGATCTCGGAGAGGTTGATCCCCGCGTCCTTGATGACGTTGTGGAACGGCGTCTTGCAGCGCTCCAGCAGGTCGGCCGTCAGCTGCTGGAACTGGGCGCGCGTGAGCTTCTCGTCCAGGTGCAGCGGGCCCTCGGCGGACGCCGTGATGTAGGGCAGGTTGATCGTGGTCTCGGTGGACGAGGACAGCTCGATCTTGGCCTTCTCGGCGGCCTCGCGGAGGCGCTGGAGAGCCATCTTGTCCTTGCCCAGGTCCACGCCGTGGCCGGAGCGGAACTGCTGGACCAGGTAGTCCATGACGCGCTGGTCCCAGTCGTCACCACCGAGGTGGTTGTCACCGTTGGTGGCCTTCACCTCGACGACGCCGTCACCGATCTCCAGGAGGGACACGTCGAAGGTGCCGCCACCGAGGTCGAAGACGAGGATCGTCTGGTCGTCCTTGTCGAGGCCGTACGCGAGAGCGGCGGCCGTCGGCTCGTTCACGATGCGCAGGACGTTCAGGCCCGCGATCTCGCCGGCCTCCTTCGTCGCCTGACGCTCGGAGTCGTTGAAGTAGGCCGGGACGGTGATGACCGCGTCCGTGACCTTCTCGCCCAGGTATGCCTCGGCGTCGCGCTTCAGCTTCTGCAGGATGAACGCGCTCATCTGCTGCGGGTTGAAGTTCTTCCCGTCGAGCTCGATCTTCCAGTCGGTGCCCATGTGGCGCTTGACCGACCGGATGGTCCTGTCGACGTTGGTGACCGCCTGGCGCTTGGCGACCTCGCCGACCAGCACCTCACCGTTCTTCGCGAAGGCGACGACGGACGGCGTGGTCCTGGCACCCTCGGCGTTGGTGATGACGGTGGGCTCGCCGCCCTCCAGAACGCTGACGACGGAGTTAGTCGTGCCCAGGTCGATGCCGACCGCACGTGCCATTTCAATTCCTCCAGCAGCAATGACTTGAGTGGAACAGGCTCAAGTGTGCATCACTCCCGCCGCCCGGTCAACAGAGCTGAGTCGACCACACTCAACTCTTATCCGTTCCTTACACGCAATGCCGCTCTGACCTGCGCCGACTGCGCGGCAGCGGACCGCCGAAGCCCGTACACGGGAACTCTCAGCAGCCCCACCACCACCATCCCGGCCACTCCCACCACCCACCACAGCCCCGATTCCCCGGCCCAGCCGCCGTGCACGAGCACCCCCACCAGCACCGCGCCGAAGGCGCCCGCGCCGAGCAGTACGGCCGCCCCGCGCGGGGTGAGCCCCAGCCGCCGCAGCCGGTGCGCGAGATGATCGGGCCCGCCACGCAACAGGGGCCGTCCGGCCAGCCGCCGCGACACCACGACGAGCACCACGTCCGCACCGGCCACGGCGGTGAGCGCGAACAGCACCCCCGCACTGGCCGCCGGTTCGTGCCCGGTCCGCACGACCACCGCCGACGAGGCCAGCACGAACCCGGTGAACAGGGACCCGCACGCGCCGAGGGCGATCCGCGCGGGATGCCAGTTGTGCATGAGGAACCCGGTGAGCGCGGCGGCCAGCACGCTCAGCAGTACGGCGAGCCCGTCGAGCACCTCTACGGCGGCGCACGCGGCGACCCCGAAGGCGGTCAGCACCCCGACCGTCCCCACCAGCCCGTCGGCATGGTCGAGGGCCCGGAAGGCGAGGGCGACGAACACGATCCAGAGGACGGCGAGCAGCCCGACCCCGAACCCCAGCTCCCCGTACGGCACCACGAACGCGGCGGCCACGGCCGTACCGACGACGAGGAAGCGGGCCTTCACCCGCCGCACGTCGGCCACGAGCCCGAGTGCGCCGACACCCGCGCCGGCGAGGAGAAGGGCGGCGATGCCGTCCCCGAGAGGGGCGTATCCGGTCCACTCCCCCGCTCCCGCGACCAGCCCCGTCGCGAGCACGACGGCGAGGCCGCCGAGCAGTGGCAGGGGGCGTGCCCGGCGCCGGTCGAGCACGCCGAGGCGCAGGGCGGGTGTCCGCAGGAGGGCGGCGAGGACGGCGGCGAGGAGAAGGGCGGCGATGGCGGCGAGAATCCCGTAGAGCACGGGCTCACGGTAGGCGGAAACGTAACAATTCTGTACGAATAACACGACTTAACATCGTCTGATCTGATCGACTTCGCTCTACGACTCAGGTAAGCCTGAGCGATCCAGATCACTCCGCCGCTGACTACAGTGCGGGCCAAGATGTTGGGTAGTCTCTGACAGACTGCCTAAGTTACCGCTTAGTAATACTCTCCATCGGTCATCACGTCAGTCATTCAGTCATTACGTCAGTCATCACGTCCCATTCACATCAGCCATTACGCGCGCAGGCCCGAGGAGCCCGACATGCAACTCGCCGCGATCATCGTGTCGCTCGTCCTGACCGTGATCGGCGTCGCGCTGCTCGCACGCGCCATCGGTCAGTTCGTCCGGTTCTTCAAACTCGGCCAGCCGGTTCCGGCCGGCCTTCGGACGGACAATCCCTACCAGCGCAGCGTGACGCTGGTGAAGGAGTTCCTCGGCCACACGCGCATGAACCGGTGGGGCATCGTCGGCTTCGCGCACTGGTTCGTGGCGGTCGGCTTCCTGACCCTGCCGCCGACCCTCGCCCAGGCCTTCGGCCAGCTCTTCTCGGCCGACTGGACGCTGCCCGTCATCGGCGGCTTCCTGCCGTTCGAGCTGTACATCGAGTTCATCGGCGTGATGACGATCCTCGGCATCGCCGTGCTGATCGTGATCCGCCTGCTGAACCTGCCCTCGCGCCCCGGCCGCAAGTCCCGCTTCGCGGGCTCCAAGGCGGGCCAGGCGTACTTCGTCGAGTACGTCATCCTCACCATCGGCCTCGCGATCTACGTGCTGCGCGGCCTGGAGGGCGCGATCCACCATGTCGAGCACTACGAGGCCGCGTACTTCGCCTCGTACCCGCTCGTCCTGGCCTTCAAGGGCCTGAGCGTCGCGACACTCCAGAACCTGATCTACCTCACCGCGATGGTGAAGATCAGCACCTCGTTCGTCTGGATGATCGTCGTCTCGCTGAACACCAACATGGGTGTCGCCTGGCACCGCTTCCTCGCCTTCCCGAACATCTGGTTCAAGCGCGAGGCGACCGGCGGCACCGCCCTGGGCGCCCTCCAGCCGATGACGTCCGGCGGCGAGGCGATCGACTTCACCGACCCCGGCGAGGACGACGTCTTCGGCGTGAGCCAGGTCGAACAGTTCTCCTGGAAGGGTCTGCTCGACTTCTCCACCTGTACGGAGTGCGGTCGCTGTCAGTCGCAGTGCCCGGCCTGGAACACCGGCAAGCCCCTCTCCCCCAAGCTGCTGATCATGTCGCTGCGGGACCACGCCCACGCCAAGGCCCCCTACCTCCTGGCGGGCGGCGGCAAGACGGCGGAGGGCGAGGAGAAGGCGAGCGAGGAGCAGCTGAAGGACGTCCCGGCCGCCGCCCTCGCGGAGGCCGAACGCCCGCTCATCGGCACCGCCGAGGAGAACGGCGTCATCGACCCGGACGTCCTGTGGTCCTGCACGACCTGCGGTGCCTGCGTCGAGCAGTGCCCGGTGGACATCGAGCACGTCGACCACATCGTCGACATGCGCCGCTACCAGGTGATGATCGAGAGCGCCTTCCCGTCCGAGGCGGGCACGATGCTCAAGAACCTGGAGAAGAAGGGCAACCCCTGGGGCCTGGCGAAGAAGCAGCGCCTGGAGTGGCTCAAGGAGCTCGACTTCGAGGTGCCGGTCGTCGGCAGGGACATCGAGGACCTGACCGAGGTCGAGTACCTGTACTGGGTTGGCTGCGCGGGCTCGCTGGAGGACCGCGCCAAGAAGACGACGAAGGCCTTCGCCGAGCTCCTCCACATCGCGGGCGTCAAGTTCGCGATCATGGGCGGCGACGAGAAGTGCACCGGCGACTCGGCCCGCCGCCTCGGCAACGAGCCCCTGTTCCAGGAACTGGGCATGGAGAACGTCATGGCGCTGAACATGGCGTTCGGCGAGGAGACGGACGACGAGGGCAAGGTCACCCCGGAGTCGAAGAAGCCCAAGTCCGCGAAGAAGATCGTCGCGACCTGCCCGCACTGCCTGAACACGATCGGCAACGAGTACCCGCAGCTCGGCGGCGACTACGAGGTCGTCCACCACACCCAGCTGCTCCAGCACCTCATCGACGACGGCAAACTGCTCCCCGTCACCCCCGTCGAGGGCCTCATCACCTACCACGACCCCTGCTACCTGGGCCGTCACAACAAGATCTACACGCCCCCGCGCGAGATCATGTCGGCCGTCCCGGGCCTGCGCCAGCAGGAGATGCACCGCCACAAGGAACGCGGCTTCTGCTGCGGCGCGGGCGGCGCGCGGATGTGGATGGAGGAGCGGATCGGCAAGCGCATCAACAACGAGCGCGTCGACGAGGCCCTGTCCCTGAACCCGGACATCGTGTCGACGGCCTGCCCCTTCTGCCTCGTCATGCTGACCGACTCGGTCAACGGCAAGAAGAACGACGGCAAGGCCAAGGAGTCCATCACGGTCGTGGACGTCGCCCAGCTGCTCCTGGAGTCCGTGAAGACCCCGGTCGACGAAGAGGAGCCCCCGGCGGGCGAGACGGAGTCGGAGAGCACGCCGGAGCCGCAGCCGGTGGAGTAGTAGGCAGGTCCGGCACAGAACGGGGACGGGGCCGACGCCGATGGCGTCGTCCCCGTCCCCGTTCCCGTTCTGTCCACGTTTCCGTCCCCGTTCCCGTCCCGTTATCGGTTCGCCGAACTCCCGTACAACCATTGGCACTTGTCACAGGTCTCCTGATCGCCCAGTACCGTGCCCGCAATCGCCGCGCCCCTGGAGACCCCCTTGCGCCCCAGACCCAACGCCCGCGCCGCCCTCCTGGCCACCGCCGTCCTCGCCGCCACCGTGAGTCCCGTGGCGCTCGGCGCCCCGGCGTCGGCCGCTCCGGCGAAGCACGTGGACGACTTCAACGGCGACGGATACCGCGACCTGCTCCTCGGCGACCGGACCGCCACCGTGGCCGGGAAGAAGGACGCGGGCGCCGTCGTCGTCATCTGGGGCTCGGCGACCGGGCTGAACCCCGCCAAACGCTCGGTGATCACACAGAACAGCCCCGGCGTCGACGGCGTGGCCGAGGCGAAGGACGGCTTCGGCGCGAAGGTCACCTCGGCCGACCTCAACAAGGACGGCTACGCGGACATCGTCGCCACCTCCCCCGGTGAGCTGTACGCCGACCGCCACGGCACGTTCACCGTCCTGTGGGGCTCCAGGTCGGGCCTGACCAAGGGCAGTACGTACGCGTCCCCGGGCAGCAAGAAGCAGATCTTCGGCCTGGACGTCGCCATCGGCGACTTCGACGCCGACGGCAACCTGGACATCGTGTCCGTGGACGGCGAGTTCGTCTGGTTCCTGCGCGGCCCGTTCACCAAGGCCGGCGGGCGCGGCAGGGCCACCAACCTCGACCCGCAGGACGGCGAGAACATCAAGGCGGAGATGGTGGTGGCCGGCAAGGTCACCAAGGACGGCACCGCCGACTTCGCGCTCGTCGGGTACGACGTGGACACCGCCTCCAACCGCGTCTGGTTCTACAAGGGCGGCAGGAACGGCCCCGCCAAGCCCTGGAAGCGCACCCTGCCCGCGTCCTCCGGCCTCAGCGGCTCCAGCGCCGTGATCGCCGACTTCGACCGCAACGGCTACGGCGACCTCGCGATCGGCGTCTCGCGCTCGGGCCGGGGCGGCGCGGTCCACGTCCTGCCCGGCACGGCCACCGGCCCCGCCGGCAGGCTCACCACCCTCACCCAGAACTCCGCGGGCGTCCCCGGCAGCGTGGAGGACGGCGACCTCTTCGGGTACGACGTCTCGGCGGCGGACACCAACGGCGACGGCTACCCGGACCTGGCCGTCGGCGCCCCCTACGAGGCGATCGGCACCAGCGACTGGGCCGACGGCTCGATCACCGTCCTGCGCGGCGGCTCCACCGGCCTCACCGGCAGGAACGCCCGCCAGTACGACCGCACCACCCCCGGCCTGCCCAACGTCTCCCCGGACAACGCCTGGCTCGGCGCGTCCCTCCTGCTGCGCGACTACAACGGCGACGGCCGTGCCGAGCTGATCGCCACGGCCGACGAGGGGGGCCGCCTCCACATGTTCCCCGGCACCTCGTCCGGCCCGACGGGCACCGGCTCCCGGACGCTCACCGTCCCGCAGCTGGGTCTGGGCGCACGGGCGTTCATGGGGGCGACGCTGGCGGACTGAGGACGCCCCTCCGCGGCCCTGCCGCCAGGCACCCCCGTGGTGTGGTGTTCCGCACCGCCACGGGGGTGTTTTCGCATCTCGAACGCGTGCATCATTGCTGAGCTGAGTCGTTGTCAACGGGGCCAATGATCCGGACGAGGTGCAGGGTGCGTGTGCGAAGAGGCGGCCGGGGTAGGGCGGCCACCAGCGGGCTGGCGGTCTTCGGCGCCCTGATGGCACTCACCGCCTGCGGCCCGCTGTCCGGCGACGACCGGGCAGCAGCCGACCAGACCCCCGTCCAGGCGGCGAAGGCCCCCGCACAGCGCCCGATACCCCAGGGCGACGGCAGCAGGATCGCCGACGACTTCAACGGCGACGGACACCGTGACCTCGTCCTCAACGACCTCGTCAAGGACCAGCTCCACACGGACGACGCCGGTATCGGCATCGTGTACGGCTCCCCGCTCGGACTCCTCCCGGGCGCCCGGCAGTTGCTGAGCCCGGCGCGTCAAGCCGCCCGTACGAAGGGCCAGTTGCCGGCGGTCTTCGACGCGGAGGCCGCCTGCGACCTCGACGGGGACGGCTTCACCGACCTGGTCGTCTCGACCGACCCGCCCTACGACGGCCAGGGGCAGCCCCCTGTACCCCTCCAGCTGCTCTTCGGCTCCCCGGACGGCCTCACCGGCCGCGCGGTCGCCCTCACCATCCCGGCGCGGGCCCGCGCCGGCAACGACTGGCCCGACCAGCCGGTGTGCGGCGACTTCGACGGCGACGACGCCCAGGATTTGGTCGTCCACGCCTCGGACGTCCAACTCAGCTATCTGCGGGGCCCGTTCACCCGCAAGGGCACCCCGAACAAGGCCGGCGCGCCGATCCCCGCCCCCGGCAACGTCCCGACGGGCCCGGCGGCCGACGTGAACCATGACGGATACGACGACCTCGTCGTCCGCGCGGCGGACGGCACCGCGAAGTCGGCGGTCGTCCTCGGCGGCCCGGACGGCCCCACGCGCACGGGGACGGTGCTGCCCGAGGGCATCGATGTCGCCCTCGGCCGCTTCGGCAGGGGGAAGGACCTGGACGCGGCGGTGGGCGCGATGGGCGAAACGTCTCTGCGCTACGACCTCCCCGACTCCACCACCGGCACCCTCGCCTCCCCCGGCTCGATGCTCGACTCCGGCGACTTCGACGGCGACGGCCGCGACGAACTCGTCTCCAGCGGCTCGCGGTTGAGGGTGTTCCGGGCGCCGACAGCGACGGCCGGGCTCTCCACGGCGGGCATGGTGACGGTCGCACCGCCCACCCGGGGCACGACCCGGGTCCTCACGGTCGGGGACTTCGACGGCGACGGCCGGGCGGACCTGGCGGTGCGGACGTACCGCGGCGAGACCTGGGACGAGGTGGCCGTCTATCCCGGGTCGAAGGACGGCCTGGTGGCGGCGAAGCCGTCGGTGACGTTCTCCAGCTCGGAGTTCCTCTAGCCGCCGACGGGGACGTACCGGGATTTCCTGCCAACTCGCCACTCCCGTACAACCCTTGATCATGGTTGGCGGTCTACTGTGCGCGCCCCCTGTACGCCGGCGTCCGTCGGCACTCCGCCGGACGGCCCGCCGGGCAAGGTGCGCTCCATGTCGTAGTCGTACACACACGTCGTACCCACGTGTCGTACACGCACGTAACGCCACATACACGCAGGCAACGGGGAGAACATCCATGCGCAGACGCACAGCCGCCACCACCGCCGTGGCCGCCGCCCTGCTCGCCACGGGCCTCGCGCCGCTGGCCCTCACCACGCCCGCCGCCGCGGCCTCCGCGCAGTTCGCCGACGACTTCGACGGCGACGGCTACCGCGACTACGCCGAGTACTCCTACGGCGTCGACTACGAGTTCCCGGGCGGCGCCGTCAAGGTCACCTTCGGCACGGCGACCGGGCCGGGCACCAAGGTCCAGTACGTCAGCCAGAACAGCGCGGGCGTGCCCGGCTCCGACGAGGCGGGCGACGAGTTCGGGTACGTACGGACCGCCGCCGACTTCAACGCCGACGGGTACGGCGACCTGGCCGTCGCCGCCACCCGCGAGGGCGTGGCAGGCCGGGTGGAGCAGGGCACGGTCACCGTCCTCTGGGGCAGCCGGACGGGCCTGTCCGGCGGCACCGACATCCCGGCCAGGGCGCACACCCGGTACGCCAGGACGGGCTCGGACCTCGCGACCGGCGACTTCAACGGGGACGGGAAGAAGGACCTGGCCGTCGTCGCGGACGGCAAGGCGTACGTCTACCGGGGCCCCATCTCCCGCTCGGGCGTGGCCGGTTCGGTGACAGCCCTGGACAAGAACGGGGGCTCCTTCAACGCCACCGCCCTGATCTCGGGCAACGTGACCGGCGACAACAAGACCGACCTCGTCGTCATCGGCGACGTCATCGGCGAGAACTACATAGCCTCCGACGCCTGGTTCATCAAGGGCGGTCGCACACTGGCCCCCGGCCGCACGCTCCGCCTGGAGCGCGTGAACGGCAACGGCGGCGAGGCCGAGCGCGGCGGCGACGGTGTCATCGCCGACTTCGACAAGGACGGCAAGGGCGACATCGCCGTCGGCACCCCGCTGTTCTCCAAGTCCCGCGGCGAGGTGAGCGTTTGGTACGGCGCCGCCGCCGGCCCCGCCAGGTCCGCCCGCTTCACCCAGAACACGGCGGGCGTCGCGGACACCGCCGAGACGTACGACTACTTCGGCGACAGCATCGCCGCCGGCGACATCAACGGCGACGGCTACCGCGACCTCGCGATCGGCGCGGACGGCGAGAGGATCGGCAACAAGCCGTACGCCGGTGCGGTCCACGTCCTGTACGGCCGCGCCGGCGGCCTCACCACCGCGGGCTCGCAGTGGTTCGCCCGCAACTCGGCCGGCATCCCGGGCGACGTCACCGAAGGCGAAGGCTTCGGCATGAAGGTACGGCTGCGCGACGGCAACCGCGACGGCAGGGCCGACCTGTACATCCACAGCCTCTCCGGCTCACTGCGCCTGCTCGGCTCGGCCTCGGGGATCAGGACGGCCGGGGTCACGGCGGTACCGGAGGGCCTGGTCGACGGGATCCTTCCGTAACGGAGAGAAACGGGACGCTTCCCCCTCCTCCCCTCCCCTTTCTCCTCCCTAGGGGAAATCTGACGGCCCCCTTAAGGGATGTAACAGCTGGGCAGCAAAGCGGGGCCCAGAAGCCCGGGCCCCACCCGTCACTCTCCGGGACCCGGTACGTTCGATGACGTGGCTGGATTCAGGATCGGACGCGGCGGCCGGGACAACCGGGCCCCGCAAGCGCGACCGCAACAACAACCGCGGCAGCAGCCGTACGGCCAGCAGCCCCCGCAGGGCGGCCCGTCGTACGGCTACCCGTCCGCGCCGCAGCAGCAGCCGTACGGCGGCTCGGGCGGCGCCGGACGGCCGTGGCCCCCGCAGGCGACCGCCGGCGGCGGTTACGGCGCACACGGCTCCCACGGCGGGCACGGTGAGCCGGAGTACTTCGGCGACGACAGACAGGGACACGGACCCGGGTACGGGCATCCGAACGCCCCGGTGGACCCGTACGCGGCCAACAACCCTGGTCACACACAGGCGTTCACGGTCGACGACGACCCGTACAACCAGGGCGACACCTACCGCGCCGGCTCCGCCACGGCCCCGCCGGCCGGTCCGCGGCTGGGCTGGAAGGAACTGCTGCGGGGCATCGTGACCTCGCCCGACCGCACCTTCCTCCAGATGCGCGACTACTCGGTGTGGGCGTCGGCCCTCGTCGTCACGTTCCTGTACGGCCTGCTCGCCGTCTTCGGGTTCGACGACACCCGCGAGGACACGATCAACGCGACGCTCAACAACGCGATCCCGATCGTGCTGACGACGGGCGTGGCGATGGTCCTGAGCGCCTTCGTCCTGGGCGTGGTCACCCACACCCTCGCCCGCCAGCTCGGCGGCGACGGCGCCTGGCAGCCCACGGTCGGCCTCTCCATGCTGATCATGTCCATCACGGACGCCCCCCGCCTCCTCGTCGCGATGTTCGCGGGCGGCGACGCCCCCTTCGTGCAGATCCTGGGCTGGGCGACCTGGGTCGCGGGAGGCGTCCTGCTGACCATCATGATCCGCCGCTCCCACGACCTCCCGTGGCCGAAGGCCCTGGGCGCGTCGGCGCTCCAGCTGCTCGCCCTGCTGTCGATCGTGAAGCTGGGGACGTTCTAGAAATCAGGGATCAGGGATCAGGGATCCCGCATCCGGAATCCGGGATCAGGGATCTCCGGAGTACCGAGTCACGACGGGAGGGCCCCGGCCACGCGCCGGAGCCCTCCCGTTCCAGTTCTCTTCTCTCCCCCGCTCGCCATTGCTCTCTGCGACCTCTTGGTCAAATTAGACCCAAGAGGTCTAGTCCACCGCATACCCATCGGTGTTCACTGCGCCGCATGACGATTCCCCACAGCGCCAGAAGAGCGGGACGGACGATCACCCTCGTCTCCGCCGCCCTCGGCATCACGCTGACGGCCCTCACGACGGCCGCCGGAGCGGCCACCACCGTCCCGTCGGAGTTCGGCACCGACTACCACGACCCGGTGACGGCCGCTCCGCCCATCCCCACCCCCCACACCAGGTCCTGCGAAGTGACCGTCGCCCAGGCGAAGTTCAAGGACTTCACGCCTTACACCGGCACCTACACCCCGCCCACCGCCTGCGGCACCCCGGGCCGCTGGTCGAAGGTGGTGCTCCGCCTCGACGGCAGTGTCGCCGGCCGTCAGTACGACCGCCTCGGCTACCTCGACATCGGCGGCGTCCAGATGCTCCGCACCTCGACCCCCGAGCCGTCGCAGGACGGCATCGACTGGTCGGTGGAGAAGGACGTCACGCGGTACGAGAAGACGCTGAGCAAAGCCCAGTCCGTGGACATGCTCATCGGCAACGTTGTCAACGACACCTACACCGGCATCCTGGACGTCAAGGTCACCCTGACGTTCTACGCCCCCGAGCCCGGAACCCGGACCGGCAGGACCGGCGGCTCCGCCCCCGACCAGGTGATTCCGCTGAGCGACGGCAACAGCGTCACCACGGCCGCGCAGCTCACCACCCCGCGCAACTCCGAGCGCATCCTGGCCGAGGTGTACGCGACCGGCTCGGGCGGCGGCTGCGAGGAGTTCTGGTACTCGGCGGTCACCCCGTCGGCGTCCTACTCCTGCCAGGGCGGCGACGACGGCCCGTACCGCGAGGTCCAGGTCACGATCGACGGAAAGCTCGCCGGGATCGCCTCCCCCTACCCCAACATCTGGACAGGCGGCTGGTCCCCGTACCTGTGGAGCGTGATCCCCTCCCCCACCGCTTTCGACGTACGCCCCCTGGAGTTCGACCTCACCCCCTTCGCCGCCCTTCTGAACGACGGCAGGGCACACTCGGTCGACGTGACCGTGGCCGGCGTCCCGGCGGGCCAGACCGGCTGGAGCGCGCCGACCAACATCCTGGTCTGGCAGGACGCCCACAAGTCGGTGGTGACGGGCGCCCTGACCTCGTACAAGGCGACCGACCCGGCCGTCACGAACACGTACACCGACGGCTCCTCGCGCACCCTGGACACGAGTGGCAAGCGCCGCCTGACGGTGAGCGGCTACCTGAACACCTCGCACGGCCGGGTGACGACGACGGTCGACCGACGCCTGACCACGGCCATCACGCACACCTGGACCCCGGACGAGACCACGGACAACCAGCAGGGCCGCTGGACGGACGACCAGACGGTCCGCCGGGGCGGGGTGACGTCCCGCACCGACCGGACGTACAACCTGGACGGCCGCTCCACCATCGACGCGGACAACCGCCTCCGCGTGCTGATGTCCTTCGGCGACCACGCCCGCATCGACGGCGTCCGCCTGGACGACACCTACGACGGCGACGCGACCTTCACCCTCGGCGTGCCCCGCGACCAGCGCCACGCGGTCGCGACGACCACCGAGCGCTACCGCCTGCGCGGCCCGGGCCTGTGCTACGACCACACGCTCGGCACGGAGCAGGGGGTGCTGACGAAGGACGGACAGGGCTGCTAGCGAGCCTGGAGAAACGTCGGGCGGCCCTCGCACTCATCGCACGAGGACCGCCCGACACGGTTCTTCAACTCCCGGCTCTCGACTCCCGGCCCTCAACGGTCAGCTCTCAGAGCGCGTCCTTGGACGGAGTGACCGGCTCCCCCGCCCTGCGCACCGGCGGCAGGACGGACCACGGGAAGTTGATCCACTCATCGGTCCGCTTCCACACGTATTCGCACTTCACGAGGGACTGCGTCTTCTCGTAGATCACCGCGGAACGCACCTCGGCCACGGCGTCCAGGCAGAAGTCCCGCACCAGTTTGAGCGTCTTGCCGGTGTCGGCGACGTCGTCCGTGATGAGGACCTTCTTGTCGGAGAAGTCGATGGCGTTGGGGACCGGCGCGAGCATGACGGGCATGGGAAGAGTGGTGCCGACGCCGGTATAGAACTCGACGTTGACAAGGTGGATGTTCTTGCAGCCGAGGGCATACGCCAGCCCGCCCGCGACGAACACACCCCCACGCGCGATGCTGAGCACGACGTCGGGTTCGTAGCCGTCGTCGACGATGGTCTGCGCGAGCTCGCGGACGGAGACGCCGAACTGTTCGTAGGAGAGTTCCTCGCGTACGACCGTCATACCTGCGTCCGGTGGAAGTTGAGGAAGGACCGGGAGGCGGTGGGCCCGCGCTGCCCCTGGTACCGGGAGCCGTACCGCTCGCTGCCGTACGGGAACTCGGCCGACGAACTCAGCTGGAACAGGCACAGCTGGCCGATCTTCATACCCGGCCAGAGCTTGATGGGCAGCGTCGCGAGGTTGGAGAGTTCGAGCGTCACGTGTCCGGAGAAGCCGGGGTCGATGAATCCGGCGGTGGAGTGGGTGACGAGCCCGAGCCGCCCGAGCGAACTCTTGCCTTCGAGGCGGGAGGCGAGGTCGTCCGGAAGCGTGATGACCTCGTACGTGGAAGCGAGCACGAACTCCCCGGGGTGCAGGATGAACGGCTCGTCGCCCTCGGGCTCGACCAGACGTGTGAGGTCGGCCTGCTCGATCGAGGGGTCGATGTGGGGGTAGCGGTGGTTCTCGAACACCCGGAAGAAGCGGTCGAGGCGCACGTCGACGCTCGACGGCTGCACCATGGATTCGTCGTAGGGATCGATCCGTACTCGCCCGGAGTCGATCTCGGCGCGGATGTCCTTGTCTGAGAGAAGCACGCCCCGAGGATACGCAAGGCGCGCGAACCCGACACCATCGGCCGGTTCCGCGCGCCCGCGCCTGCTCCCGCTTCTACTTCACACGCCTGCTTCTACTTCTGCCCACTGCTTCTGCCCACTGCTGGTACCGCTTGTACTGCTTGTACTGCTTGTACTGCTTCTTCTCCTACAACTACTTACTGCTGGTGCTCCGCTGCTGCTGCTCCAACGTCACTGGCACCACACTGCGGAGCCGCGCGCAGCGCGGACACCGGACCAGCCGGCCGGGGCCGAGCCGCTCGGCCTGCTGCATCGGGAACGAAGCGGTGCTGAACACGTGCCCTTCGGCACAACGGACGACGGTGCGCTCGATCAAGTCCTCAGAGTCCCTTCCCCAAGAGCCGTCGCCGGTCACTGTCGAGACCGACGAGGAAAGCCACATTACGGGACGAAAAGGGCGACCCTCCAGACGGCACTCCGATCCCGCCCAGCCCCTCTTCCGCGCCCCCACCGTACGCCCCAACTCCAGCCCCTCACAGCCGGGTCGCACCGCGAAAACCCGTCCGATCCGCGTCCCGTCCATGTCCGGTCCACGTCCGGAACACCCCCGGAATCCCCCGGAAACGGGGACAGGCCCCACGGCTCGATGCCGGGGGCCTGGCGTACGGTAGAGTGACTGAGCGTTCGGACACCGGTCCAGTCGGCGTCTTTCGCGGGTGTAGTTTAGTGGTAGAACATCAGCTTCCCAAGCTGAGAGTGCGAGTTCGATTCTCGTCACCCGCTCCATGCGAAACCCCCAGGTCAGAGACCCGGGGGTTCTTTGTTGTCTGGATCGGAGGGCGGGTGGCTCGGCACAACCGCACCATACGGGCTGGCCAGGTGCCCGAGGGCTCCTCCCGTGCGGTGCGCGGGATGACCTTTGTGGTGCTTCGCACTCTCGGCACGGACCCTGTCGTCGACCCCGGCCGCCAAGGCGGACGCCGATGCGCAGATCACGACTCAGGACGGCCGCCGGGCAACAAATCGAGACGTACCACATCCCGTTTCAATCCAAGCCTGTCCATCATCATCGCCACTGCCCCATATGAACTCCGAAGGTGATTCGTGAAGGCTTCGGGGAATTCCCCGGACAACCGCTGATATATCTTGACCGCTTCCAAGGCTGCTGCCGTCCCCCTGACGAGGTCGTCCAGAACCACCGTTCGTGCCTCGGCTCGAACCATGGCGAAGGACAGCAACGCCATGGCGAGATCGGGTTCGTGAGCTGCCGGGGCGGCCTCGGACAGCCGCCGGTACAGCCTGACCGCATCTTGAGTCACGAACATCGCCGCGAGATGCTGGCCCGCACCTGCCAGTTGCTGTCCCAGCATGGACAACGAGCGAGCAAGGAAAGGCTCGAACTCGGCGGGATTGCGGGAGACAAGTTTCTGTCGGATGGCAACTGCTTCCTGACCTGCGGCCAAGGCTTCGGCGGTGCGACCCAGCATGGACAGGTCCGCGGCGAAGTTGTGCAGCGATTCCGCGAACTCGGCTTCATAGGCGGCCGGATCGGCCGCAGCCAGTCGACGCCGGATGGTGAGGGATTCCTTGCTCGCACGCAGCGCCTCTTGGCTGCGTCCCAGTGCCGCGAGATGGGCTCCCATGTTCCTCAGCGAGCGGGCGAGGGCGGGCTCGTGAGCGGCCGGATCGGCGAGGACCAGTCGTCGGTACACCGAGACGGACTCCTCTGACGCCGCCAAGGCCTCAGCCTGCCGTCCCACCCTCGCCAGGTCGACGCCGAGGTTCTGCAACGATTCGGCGAGGTCGGGTTCGTGCGCCTCCGGATTGGACTCGACGTTCCGGCGCCGGATGGCCACCGACTCCTCAGCGGCCCGCAGGGCTTCCGTCCATCGCCCCAGCGACGACAAGCAGGCGCCGAGATTGGCCAGCCCGTGGGCCAGGGCGGGGGCGTAGGTGGCTGGAGCGGTCTGCGCCAGTCGTCGGTTCGACGCAACGGCTTCCTCCATGACCTGCAGCGCCTCCTCCCGCCTCTCCGCCTTCAGCAGAGCGGGGCCCAGGTTGTGCAGCGCCTCGGCGAACGCGAGTTCGTCGGCATCCGAATCAGGCGGGGCATACCGACGATGGATGGCAACGGCCTCCTCCGCAGCCACCAGTGCCTCGGCCCATCGGCCCATCTCCGCCTTCTTCGAGCTGAGATTTGTCAACGCGGTGGCGAGACCGAGGTCGTGCTCCTTCGCATCGTCGACGGCCGACCCCCGTCGGAGTGTGACGGCTTCCTCTGCCACGGGCAGCGCCTCGGCCCGGCGCCCGGCCCTGGCAAGAGCGACGCCGAGATTGTTCAGTGCACTGGCCAGAGCCTGCTGGTGGGCAGCCGCGTCCTCCTCGACCAGCCGACGACGTAGGGAAACGGCTTCTTGATGAACGCTCACAGCCTCGTCGAACCGGCCCGCGTCGCCCAGACGGATGCCGAGATGACTGTAGATACCTGCCCGTGTGGCGTCGTCATCGGTGCGGTCGAGGTGGAAGTGCGCCAGCCGCTCGGTCACGGCGGCCATACCTATGTCGAGGTCGACGTCTCGCTCGGGGAATTCTTTCTCAACGGCATGCAGGATGACCGGATCGACCGTCGGAATGTCGGCGAGCGCGCTGAGTGCGGCGCTGCCTGCGATGAGGGCGAGTCGAGGGTGGTTGTACAGAATCGGATACAGATACTGGAGGCCCACATGGGGCCAACGCACGGCAGCGGTCGCGAGGAAGGTGATTGCGCGGGGCGTCCAGACCGCGACGCTTTCCCCGATGCGGTCGGCCAGGCAATAGGCGATTTTCTCGGCCCAGGGCTGTGCCGGATAGTCGGCTTCGTGACCGGGGAGCGTCAAAGCGAGGAAGTCCTCGGCGAGACGGTCGGGATACAGAGGCTCCAGCACCGTTTTGCCCGTGGGATCGGTCGGGGGGTAACACAGCGCGTGGTCGGCGAGGATCGTCTCGGGGGAACCTTCGATCGGGAGGGCTTCCAGGAGCGAGGTTCCCAGGGGGCGGGGCTGTGGACCGGCCAGGGTGGCGGTGAACACAGCCTGATTCATCACGCCGGGCGGTGTGGCGTAAGCGCGTTCCCCGGGTTCCAGTTCATGAGATTCGTGGCCGTACAGGTTCTCCCAGTGCAGGTGCTCACGGTCGAGAAGGTAGACCGTCAGGCCGGCCATGTCCTGCGGTGGACGCCGGCCGGTGACCTCGGCGTCGACGGCGACGAGCGCGGCCATGTGGATGGCCAGCGTCAGCCCGAAATCCTCGTGCTCCAGAGGGCCGGGGGCGTGGACCCCACTGGCGTCCCGGATGCCGTAGGTGGCTGCGAAACTGTCGCGCGCGACGATGTACATCCGGGTGCGCTGTGCCAGGTCGTCAGCGGCAAGGGCCTCAAGGAGCTGGGAGGAGGTACCCGCCTCGTGGTTGGCCAGAGTGGCGCGCACGGCGGGCCAGAGCGCATCGGTACGGGCCAGCAGCAGAACGCGCGCAGGTACGTCCCGGTGCAGCAGGGCGTTGCTGAACAGCCAGGTCAGATGACTGAGAGGCCAGCGGTCGGCATAGTCGACGATGATCAGCACACCGCGGGCATGGCGGAGCCGCATGTCCTGGCTCCCAGGAGGCGGTAGGACGGTTCCGGGGCCGTGGACGGCCGTGACGACCGCCCAGCCGTCGGCAGCGCACTGGGCGGCGAATCGAGCCGCCAGGCGCGTCTTGCCCTGCCCTCCGGGACCATGCAGCCATCGTGCGGCCAGGCGAGGGCCGCCCTGCCGCCACTGGTTCAGTTGGGCCAGTTCAGCCTCTCGGCCGGTGAAGTCGACCACTTCGTGGCGTGCGTTGAGCATGCGGCTCGGCAACTCACGCAACCAGTCGCGGTCGGAAGCACGAGTCGTTCGCCAGTGCTCCAACAGGTAGACGGGAGTGCCGTTCCCGAAAACGTGCATGTCGGCGCCGACCACGCCGTAGCCGAACCCGTTCTCCACATGGACGTCCTGACGGGATTCATGGGGGAATCCCTCACCTTGGGGCAAGTGGCTCACGGGACCTCTCTCAGTTGGTGCACCAGCGCATCGCTTCCCGTGCTGTGGAGATCGTCGCGCGGTCTCAGGCCATGGATCGTGACGGTCGGCGGTATTGCTCGCCGGGCAGGAGGCGGCGCTGATCCACGACGTCCAGCGCCTCGACCGTCGACTCGGGTCGACGGCGCCGCAGGCTGACGGTTCGGGCCCTCGGTCCGGCCGACCGCCCGGACACTCGGAGTGGCGGTCACACCGATCCGTCCTGGAGGGAGTCGCTCGGACGCGGGCTGCGTTCTGGGACCTGGTGATAAACGATGTTTCCGCCTTGGACGGCGAACTGGGGAGCGCTGCCACAGGCCGTGTTGGTCTGAGTCCAAACCTGTCTGGCGACGGCCTGTCGGTCAGGGTTCGAGGCCACCGGGCCGGGCGGACCGACCGGGCCGGTCTCGTGCCGGTCCGGAGGCCCCGGTTTCACCTGCTGTACGGCAGTACCGGGCACCCAGATCCATGCCGTCCCCCGGTGCTCCTTCTCCTCGATCTGGACTTCCCGGAACTCGTCAGCCCGGATGGTGGTGAACTCTGGGTGGACGACGTCGTCGAAGACGGTCGGCGACACCGCGACGGCGAGACAGGCGTCCGGCGTGTCGGCCAGAGTGGCGCGCAGGGCCGCGCTGTCGAGGATGCGGCCGACCACGACCGGACCGGGTCCGACGAAACCGTTGGACCCCGGCGATGCCGAGCCGAAGTGGACGGCTGCCCTGAGTCTGAGCCATGACTCACGTATTCGGCCGTGGTTGAACTTTCGCAGCCCTGCGTCCAGGGTGCGCATGAACCTGTCGACCAAGGCGGGCTCTGAGGCGCCCTCGGGCAGGACCGCGAACACGGAGTCCCCGCCCTTCTGCATCACCCACCTCGACCGGTCCAGGTCGGCCTCCTCGGCCGCCTCGCCCAGCAGACTCGAGATCGCATCCTGGAACTGGCGCTGCGTCGTCGTGTCGACGCCGCCGTAGCCCTTGGCATCGACTGCAAGCAGCAGTCTGCGGTGGAACGTCCACGTGCCGCCCAACCTGCTCATACCGTTCACCGCCGTGGCACCCCTCACTACATGTCTCAGGAAGAGGGAGGATGCCGCATCGCTCAACTCCTTGACAAAACAAGGGAGTTATTACCTATCGGTAAATTGGTCGCGGCACCTCTGCGCAGCCCTCCCACAGAAGAGACCGGCGCCCGTTCCCCCGAACACGGGCGCCGGCCATCAATTCGTACAGCTGCTCGCGAGCGGGAATCCTGTGGAAGTACGGGATGCCGAGATCCTTGGCCGCCAAAGTCTCCGAATCACACAGAAGTGACTGGTTCGGCCGACAGGGGTGCCCGCTTACTGGACGGGACACCACTCCGTCGCCGCTCCGAGGAGGCCTCCATGGCACAGACCGACCCGGCCGCTGCCGACAGCCGCCCCATACAACGCATGTTCACCGCGCTGCACACGACCCATCAGCACGCGGACGCCAAGGCCGGCATCCTTGCAGCGGTCCAGGCCGCACTGGTAGGCACGGCCGGCACCTGGAGCCGTCAGGCCGTGCGCGCCTGGGAACAGGGCGGTGCGACCGGAGCACTCACCGGGACTCTGCTGATCCTCTTCGTCTGTGGTCTCATCGGCGGCGCGGGGAGCCTGGCGGCGGCGCTGCGCCCCCGGATACAGCGTGATCCGGCCCCCAATCGCTACAGCTTCGCTCACCTCGCGCGCGGCGCGGACATCGTGCCCGCCGTGGGGACGCACAGCGACGAGGCCGCAGAACGCATGGAGTTGTCCCGCACCGTACGGTTCCTCGCCCGCGTCGCCCTGCTCAAGTACCGATGTCTGACGGGAGCAGTGATGTGCACGGCTGTCATGGGCCTCAGCGCGGGACTGAGCATCGTCCTGCATCCGGTCCTCGCCTGATCACGTCCGGCTCACGACTGTTCGTGGGCCAGGTCGGCGAGCTCCCGAAGGCGCCGCAGATCCTGGACGATGGTGATGCGGTAGCCGGTTCCCAACAGGCCCTCTTCGCGCAGTTCCCGCAGGCCCTTGTGAATCGTCGTCTCGGCGGTACCGATGAGGGCGGCCAACTCCGGCTGAGTCAGCTGACAGCCAATGGCCACCGCGCCGTCCTCGGCACGCCCGTATGCCGTGGCAAGTTCCACCAGGAGCCGGGCAAGTCGCACTTTCGCCGGATACCCGCTGAAGTCCAGACGCCGCCGGTTCGCCCAGCGCAGACGGTCGGCGACGATACCGGTCAGGGCGATGGAGAGTTCGGGACGCCGAATCAGCGCTTCCCTCAGTACGCCGACCGGTATCACCCGGGCTGTCAGCGGGCCACAGGCGGTCACCGTCGCCGAGCGCGGAGCCCCGTCCAGGGCCGCCATCTCACCCACTGTGTCCCCGGCGACCCTGACCGCGAGGAGTGAACTCTGGCCGTTCTCCACGGTCGCCGTCACCTTGGCGAACCCGGACAACAGCAGCAGAGCGTGACGGTCGTCCATGCCTTCTCTCAGCAGCACAGACCCTGGCTTGAACCGAATCCCGGTGCCCAGACCCAGCAACTCGTCCCGGAGTGACGGCGACAGCACGCCCAAAAGGCTGCGAGCAGGCCATTTCGCTGATCCGGTTGACCTGACCACGTGTGTCCCCCGTCTCCCTGCGCGCCGCAGCCTGTCCGTCAGCCACGTTCTCTCCCGCTGCGCTACCGGAGCTTATGACCACCGACCGCCGTCGTGCCTGCGGTCGTGCCCGTTGTCTGCCCCAGCAACGGAAGGGCACGCGTCGTCACAGCCCCAGACCCTCAACGGACGAGCTGCGTTCGGCCGCACCCTTAAGGCGAGCCGGTGGATGTCCTCTGCGCCCTTGATACGGCCGCGCCCCCGCCTCGGAGGCACCCGGCAGGAATGCGCTGTGCCGGACGCCTGGCGTGGTGCGGCGACGCAGTGCCGGTCTTGGGATCGGCCGCCCACCGTTCTGCCTGGTCCCCCGGATGCAAGCGTGACGGCCTGCGGTCCACCGGACCTGCGGCTACTCGGTCTCCCGCCGCGTACTGACACTGCCGCGACATCACAGGGCCCTGCGGGTCGGCGCGGTGCAAACGCAGTCGCGACGGACCATCCAGATCAGTTCGCGAGAGGATGCGGCCCGGTCCGCGCAAAGCGTCGCTCGTACGTATGGCCCGGCCGCTGGTGGCGCTCGTGCTCATGGCGTGCCGGTAAGGACGGACAGCCACGGTAAACAGTGGCGCGATCTCCGCTCCGCGAGCGCCACGCCACGCCACGCCACATAAGCCCAGTTCAGAAGCCATCCGGCGACGCAAACGCCGCCGCTTGCCGAGCTGAGAGTGCGAGTTCGACTCTCGTCACCCGCTCCAGAGTCTGCCCCCAGGTCGGCGACCTGGGGGGTTGTTCGTTTTCCAGATCAATTTGAGGGCTCCGTGCCCGCCCCGCGTCCTGAGTCGGGGTCCTGAGATCGACTTTCGGTGACCTGGGGTACATCGTGCGCACACCTCGATCTGGATCTCCGCCATGCGCTGCTCCCTCAGGTCGGTGGTCCCGGGGTCAGGCAACCGTGTTCAGCAGGTCGGCCAGTACGTCGGGTCGTTCCAGGGCGATGAAGTGGCCGGCATTGGGGACCTGGGTGAAGTCGGCGGCCGGCAGCAGCTCCTTGTTGGCCTGCCGGTCCGAAGGACGGGACCAGTCCTTCTCGCCGTAGACGAGGTGGACGGGTGCCTTGACCTCGGGGTAGCGCGAGCGGGCGGCGATGAGGCTGGGCAGGCTCTGGTAGACGGCCCGGGCGACGGTCGAGTAGCCGGGGCGGCCGCCCACCTGGAGGAGTTCGTCGAGGTAGTCCTCCCGCAGCGCGGTCCTGTCGACCACCCCGCCCTGAAGGATCCTGCGGACGACGGGCTTGGGCTCCACCCCGGCGACCACCGGGCCCACCCCCGGAGTGAGAACGCCGCCGACCACCACACGGGCGAGAAGACCGGACCGGGCGATCCCGTCACGGAAGTCGTACGTGTTGACCGCCACGACGCGTCGTACCCGATCCGGGAGATCGGCCGCGGCGGTCAGGGCGAGCACCGCGCCCATGGACTCCCCGACCAACGTCACGTCGTGGAGGTCGAGTTCGGTCAGGAGCCGCTCGACGCCCGCACGCATCGCGGGCTCGTCGTACGAGGCCCCGGGCACGATCTCGGAGTAGCCCATCCCCGGCAGGTCGAGGGCGTACACGGTGTACCTGTCCGCGATCAGCGGGATGAGGAGGCGGAAGTGCTCGGCCTGGGTGCGCACGGTATGCAGCAGAACCAGGGGAGCGCCGGTGCCCGCCTTGAGATAGCGCAGCGTTCCCTCGCGGCCGACGGATCCCGCACGCGGGGCGATGGTGTGGCTGGTGGTCCCCGGAATGCGAATCGCGGGACGGGACTCGTGGCTGGGCATCTTGCCGACTCCTTGTGTGTGAGGGGTTACCAAAACGGTCATGACTCTCACCGGAAAATGAGAAACCGATCGGTCTCCACTAAGGTAAACCGATCGGTTTCCAAGCGCAAGTCCAACATGATCCCGGGGCCTCGCCGGGCCTCACAGATCTCACGGACCTCACCGGCATCTCGGGCCTCACGGGCATCCCGCGACCCCGGGGGCTGCCGGGCTTGCGTGCAGAAACCGATCGGTTTACGGTGGTGAAACTGATCGGTTTCTCGCCGTGCAGGCGAGCCTGCAACCCGCGTCCCCAGGAGCACGGATGACTGCCGCGCGCGATGCCGAGGGGCAACCCGCTCCTCCCAGGCTTCCGGCGAGGCCGGCGGCCCGCCCGTCGGTGCAGGCCGTACTCGCCCGGCGCAGGACCGGCGGTACCGCGCGCCCCTCGGCGGTGAACGACGCGGAATGGCTGCGCGAGCCGTGCCTCGCGGCCGGCGCGGACGACGCCGCCGCGGTCAGCCTGGATCACCCCGATCCGGCCGGCGAGCACGAGCACGTACAGTCCGCGCTGCCCGGCACCCGCACCCTGATCGCGATGGCGGTGCGGATGAACGCGACAACTGCCGTTCCCCGGCCCGCAGTGTGGCCAACCAGGAGTTCCACCAGGCCGACGACCAGGCCAACCACGCCGCCCGCAGCGTCGCCCAGTCGCTCCAGGACGCCGGCTACCGCGCCCTCAACCCGTCCGTCGGCTTCCCCCAGGAGATGGACCGCTTCCCCAGTGAGCGGATCTGGGTGGTGGCGCACAAGACGGTCGCGGTGGCCACCGGGCTCGGCGTGATGGGCCTGCACCGCAACGTCGTCCATCCGAAGTCGGCAGCTTCGTCCCGCTGGTCACCGTCCTGGTGGACGCGGAGGTGAGCGCGTACGGGCAGGCGCTGGACCACAACCCCTGCATCGACTGCACGTTGTGCGTCGCCGCCTGTCCGGCCGGCGCCATCGCCAAGGAAACCCTGTACGTCCTGCCGGGCTCCCACGCGCAGGAGTACGCCCGGCGCCGCTTCCCCCACAAGCCCGTCAAGGAAGTCACCGGCGGCCGGCAGCCCCCGGCGAAAAACTCCGCGCCCCCCCGACCGAGAGACACGTACATCATGAGCGGCATCACCCCCTTCCGCGTCCTGCGCGCCAAGCCTCTGTGGATCGCGAACGGCGTCATCACGGGCGTACTCGCACTGCTGTTCGCCGTGTTCTACGTCGGCGCCAACATCGATCCGGCCGATCACCTGACCAAGCTGCCCGTCGGGCTGGTCAACGCCGACAAGGGAGCCACTGTCGGCGGCAAACAGGTCGACCTCGGGGCTCGGATCACCGAGTCGGTCAAGAAGTCGACCGCGAGCGGGGACAGGATCGACTGGAAGGTGATGGACGAGAAGGAGATGAAGGAGGAACTCGGCAAGGGCAAGCTGTTCGGCGCGCTCGTCGTGCCCGCCGACTTCACGTCCTCGGTCGCCGCCCTGACCGGTACCACGGCCGCCGGGCACCCGGTCCGTCCGACGCTGACAGTGCTGACCAACCAGTCCGCGGGCAGCATCGGCTCCGGCCTGGCCCGGACGGCGACGACCCGGGCGGCCCAGAACGCCTCGCTCCAGGTGGGCGAGGAGCTGACCGCCCAGATCGGGACCGCGCAGGCGAAGCTGCCCACCGCGGCACGCGTCCTGCTCGCCGACCCGGCCGCCGTCACGGTCGAGGACGGCCACCCCCTCGACCCGCACAGCGGCCTGGGCCTGACGGCGTTCTACTACGCACTCACCCTCGTGGTCGTGGGCATGCTCTCCGCGAACGTCGTCAGCGGCCAGGTCGACCACGCCCTCGGCTACACCCACAACGACCTGGGACCGCTGCGCCTGCACCGCCCGCTGATCCGGGCCACCCGGGTGCAGACCCTCACCATCAGCAGCACTCTCATGGCCGGACTGTCCCTGCTGACGGGCACCCTGGTCATGGCCGGCGCGGTCGGCATCATGGGCATGGACGCCTCCCACCTGCCGCTCCTCTGGCTGTACTCGGTGTGCGCCATCGCGGTCTCGGGGATCGGCGCACTCGCCCTCCTCGCGGTCTTCGGCACGCCCGGCATGCTGGTGGTCACGCTGGTCTTCATCGGCATGGCGGTACCCACCGCCGGCGCCACCACCCCCATCGAGGCGCTGCCCGGCTTCTACCGCTTCCTCGCGGAGTTCGAGCCGCTGCGGCAGATCACCGGCGGCATCCGCTCGATCCTCTACTACGACGCCCAGGGCGACGCGGGTCTGACGCGGGGCTGGGTCATGATGGCGGCCGGACTCGTGGCTGCCGCGCTGTTCGGCTTCGGCGTACTGGGGTGGTACGACCGCAAGGGACTGCACCGCATCCCGGCGGAGACGAAGCCCGAGAAGACCGCCGTCCCGGCGTGACGGCAGGTCACCCAGGACGGGCCACCGCTCGGAGCGGCCCGGGCCCCGGTGCGGTGTGTGTCGCCCCTGTGTGTCGTCTCTGTGTGTCGCCCTGCCGGGGACGACAGGCGCGCGCACACCGCCATGGCCCGGCGACAGCCCTTCACCCGGGCCGTCGTCGAGCCTCTCCCCGGGCCTCCCGGAAACCGATCGGTTTTCATTTCGTCCGTTTCGGGTTAACCTCGCGGTATGACCACCGAAGTGAAGCGGAGCCCCAGGGAGCGGTTGCTGGAGGCGGCAGCCGCGCTCACGTACCAGGACGGCGTCAGCATCGGCGTCGAGGCACTGTGCAAGGCGGCGGGGGTGTCGAAGCGCTCCATGTATCAGCTGTTCGAGAGCAAGGACGAACTCCTGGCAGCAAGCCTGAAGGAGCGCGCCGCCCCCTACGTGGCGACTCTCCTGCCCGCGGCGGACGACGGCCGGTCACCCCGCGAGCGGATCCTGCACGTCTTCACGCAGGTGGAATCACAGGCGGGCGACCCCGAGTTCCGCGGCTGCCGGTACCTGGCCGTGCAGATCGAACTCAAGGACCAGGGTCACCCCGCGAGCCGGGTCGCCCATCAGGTCAAGGCGAACCTGACCGCCTTCTTCCGCGCCGAGGCCGAGCAGGGCGGGGCGGGCGATCCCGATCTGCTGGCCCGCCAGCTCAGCCTGGTCTTCGACGGCGCCAGCGCCCGCGCGGGAATCCAGGCCGACAACCTGACCGGGCTCATCGCACCCACGGTGACCACCTTGCTCGACGCGGCAGGCGTACGCTGACGCATCGCCCGTCCATCCGCCCGCCCATCCGACCGCCCGTCCATCCGCCCGCCCATCCGTCCGTTCCCACCGGCAGCAACTTTGCTGCGGTGAGGCGGGAACCTCAGGACGCCCGACGGCGTTCATGTCACTGACGGCCGGACGAGCGGAGCCGTCGGTTCACAGCGTCAACTGCTGATTCCGTACGACGACTTGGCCGGGGGGCAAGAGGCGTGCAGCAGCACCGCGCACACCCCACGCGCCCCGCTGCCGTCGTGCTCTCCGCGCTGCTCGCGGTCCTGGCCTTCCTCATGCCGGTGTCGGCCAAGTCGGCCCCGGCGTCCCGTCCGTCCTCGACGGGCACGGCCGCGGCGGCGACCGCGCAGGCGTCCGCGACCGCCGACGCGCAGCGACCCGTCACCGTGGCGCGCCCCGTGCTCGGCCACGCCGACGCCGTGCCGTACCCGTTCCACCCTTTCCTGGGCCACGGCACCGGGGACGCGGCCCCGCACCGCGCTGTCGGCGGTCCCGCCGTGGCCGTGGCGGTCGCGGCAGCAGGAGCGAGCCGGAGCACCCACGCGTATCGCCCGCGCGGTCCGCCGTCCCGATGGAGCACCGAAGTCCGTATCGACGCCTGACCGTTCGCCTCCGTGCCCGGGGCAGACGTCGACTCCGTCTGCCTGCCCATCGTGGAGAACCCATGTCCCGCGCGCCCATGTGGCGGGCGATCGTCGCCCTAGGTGTGATCGCCGCCTCGCTCTTCCTCGCTCTCACCCAGTCCGCCCGCCTCGGCCTCGACCTGCGCGGCGGCACCCAGATCGTCCTGGAGACCAAGGACTCACCCTCGGTCGAGGCCGACGCCGAATCGACCCAGCGGGCCCTGGAGGTGCTCCGCCAGCGGGTCGACGCGCTCGGTGTGTCCGAGCCCAGCCTGTACCGGTCCGGACAGCAGCGGATCTTCGTCGAGCTGCCCGGCGTACAGGACCCGCGCGAGGCCGCCGAAGTCATCGGCCGTACAGCTCAGTTGACCATCCACCCGGTGCAGGGCACGACGGACCGGCAGGGCGCGAACAAGGGGGAGCCGGCCAAGGACGGCTCGCGCACCCTGGCCGACCCCGACCAGCAGGGGGCGTTCCTCAAGCTCGGGCCCACCGCTCTCACCGGCGAGGGCGTCAAGGACGCCGAGGCGGTGCTCGACCAGCAGACGCTGTCGGGCTGGATGATCGACCTCACCTTCCGCGGGCAGGCGGGCAAGGACTGGGCACGGGTCACCGGGGCGGCGGCCTGTGCCCCGCAGGGCGCCCCCGAGCGGCGCGTCGCCATCGTCCTGGACGGCAAGATCCTCTCGGCGCCCGGCGTCGACGCCGACGTGGCGTGCGAGGTCGGCATCTCCGGCGGCTCCACGCAGATCACCGGCGGCTTCGACCGGGAAGAGGCCCGCGATCTGGCCGCGCTCGTCAAGGGCGGTGCGCTGCCGGTGCCCGTGGACGTCGTGGAGCAGCGCACCGTCGGCCCCACGCTCGGTGCCGACGCCATCGCC
The DNA here is from genome assembly GCF_036227485.1 of Streptomyces sp. NBC_01451. NCBI lineage: Bacteria > Bacillati > Actinomycetota > Actinomycetes > Kitasatosporales > Streptomycetaceae > Streptomyces > Streptomyces sp. NBC_01451. The sequence goes on along the minus strand of NZ_CP109479.1, from coordinate 5,077,808 downwards.
GCCAGCACCCAGGCCGCGATCATCGGGCTCGCCCTGACGGGGCTGTTCATCATCGTCGTCTACCGGCTGCTCGGCGCCCTGGCCACCGTCGCGCTCGCGCTGTACGGGCTGATCTCCTACGCCGCGCTGGTCGCCCTGGGCGCGACCCTGACACTGCCCGGACTCGCCGGTTTCGTCCTGGCGATCGGCATGGCGGTGGACGCGAACGTGCTGGTCTTCGAGCGTGCCCGCGAGGAGTATCTGGGAGCCCGCGCCCTGAAGTCGGCCTCGGCGCACCTGGACAGGCCGCTGAGCATCGGCTTCGGCAAGGCATGGAGCGCGGTCGTCGACTCGAATGTGACCACGCTGCTCGCGGCCGGGCTGCTCTTCTTCTTCGCCAGCGGTCCCGTCAAGGGCTTCGGCGTCACGCTCTCCATCGGTGTCCTCGTCTCGATGCTCTCGGCCCTGGTGATCACCCGGGTCCTCGCCGACTTCGCGATCCGGCGCCGCTTCGTCCGCAACCGGCCCGGCCTGACCGGGATCACCTCCACCGGCCGGGTGCGTGCGTGGCTCGCGCGCCGCGAACCCCGCCTGGTTCACCACCGGCGCCGCCGGCTCGGCGTCAGCGCGCTGCTGATCGTGGTCGCCGTCGCCGGAATCGGCCTGCGCGGACTGGAGTTCGGGGTGGAGTTCACCGGCGGGCGCCTGGTGGAGTACAGCACCAGCAGGCCCGTGGACGTGGACGCGGCACGTACGGCGGTCACGGACGCCGGGTTCCCGCGCGCGGTGGTGCAGGAGTCGGGGGACGGGGACATCTCGGTACGTACCGGTGAGCTGAGCAACGACCAGCAGCACACGATCAGAACGGCGCTGGCGAAGGAGGGCGGCGAGGTCACCGTCGAGCGGGACGAGCTGATCGGCCCGAGCCTCGGCGACGAGCTGCGCCGGCACGCGCTCATCGCGCTCGGTATCGCCGTCGCGACCCAGCTGATCTACCTCAGTGTGCGGTTCCGGTGGACGTTCGCCGCCGCGGCGGTGTCGGCCATGGTGCACGACGTACTGCTTGTGGTGGGCCTGTTCGCCTGGCTCGGCAGGCCCGTCGACAGCGTCTTCCTGGCGGCCCTGCTCACGGTCATCGGGTACTCCGTCAACGACACCGTCGTCGTCTTCGACCGGGTGCGCGAGGCGCGCCGCCGCGATCCGGCGGCGGAGCTGGAAACCACCGCGAACAAGGCCGTCATCCAGACGCTGCCGCGCACTGTGAACACCGGCATGGGCGCGCTGTTCATCCTGGCGGCCCTGGCCGTGCTCGGCGGTGACTCGCTCACGGACTTCTCCGTGGCGCTGATCGCCGGCGTGGTCATCGGTATGGCGTCGACGGTGTTCACCGCCGTGCCGATCGCCGTGCAGCTTGAGGCCGTCCGCCCGGCGCCGCCGGTGCGCCCCAGGCGCAGCGAGGACAGCGGGGCGCGCGGTCCGCTGGAGCGACGCGGGCGGGCGCGCGATTCAGGCGCTGTGGTGTGAGGGCTGGGCGCGCGGAGGCTCGCGGGGCAGACGCGGACAGCCGGGCGCATCCCCGTCACATACCCGTCGCCTCCTCAGCCCCGCCTGGCACCGGGCCGGCACGCTGACGAGACGCCATGGTGGCAGTGCCGTCCTCCGGTGATGGCGTCCCGCCTGGTGGTGTAGCCGATCAAGTCGCCAGAATCCGCAGGTCATCACCGCATCGGCGCGGTTCCTGGCTGCGCATGACGCCGACGGCAGGTCAGCCGCTGCGTGACACGGGAGCCGTGTCCCAGGGAGTGGCCGACGCGCGGAATACCGGAACCAGTCGAGCAAAGTCGCTTACACCACGAAGTGGGACACGGCCCCTCCGGTCGGGACGGGTCCGGCATGCACCGCTCCGTGCCGACGCCCGGCCGCGCGTCTTTCGACGGCGTGCACTCGGGGAGCCCTTCGCGTGCCCTTGAGATCGGACAACCACGGTCGGCAACGGTGCTGCCAAGCGCCCGCACCAGCCGCAACTCGGCAGATGTGGGCAGGGCAGAGAGTGCGGGGCCACGCATGTGTCGTATGTCGGCGCGCTTCACGAGGCCGGGCGGCTTTCCTGATCACGTCACCGCGGACGCTGCGGTCACGCAGGTCACGCAGGTCACGCAGGTCACGCAGGTCACGCTCCGAGTAGCCGCAAAGCTCGCAGCTCCCCAAGGGCTCGATAGGAAACCCCAGGTCAGTGACCTGGGGTTTGTTTATTGTCTAGATCGATTTGAGCGTCGGTCGAGCGAACGGGCGGCCGGGTCAGCGGAGTCCGGCGAAGAGGTCGTTCTCGGGTATGGCCGCGCCGGTGGCGTCCTGGACACGTACGAAGGTCTCCATGCCCATGAAGTCGCCGAACCTCTCCTTGCCCATCTTGAGGAGGAAGATGTTCTCGCCCTGGCTGGCGTGCGCGGCCAGCGCGTCGAACTTCTGACCGCTGAACGCGACGGTGTCCACCCACGTGGTGATCTCATCGTCGGGGAGGCCGATCTTGGCCAGCGCGGCGGCCTCGGCAGGATCCGGTTCCGGCATGTCCTCATGGAACTCGCGCATGATCTCGCCGAACCGCTGCATCATCGAGCGGGGCATCGTGGTCCAGTACACCTTCGGTGTCAGCGCGGTCATCTCCAGCGCCGCCATCGTGATGCGGTGGGCCTGTATGTGGTCGGGGTGGCCGTAGAAGCCGTTCTCGTCATAGGTGACGACCACATCGGGCCGGTAGTGCCGCATGAGTTCCGCGAGCCGGGCCGCGCCCTCCGGCACGGGGGTCTGCCAGAAGGATCCGGGGACGTCGTTGCTCGACCAGCCCATCATCCCGGAGTCGGCATAGTCGAGCAGCTCCAGATCGCTGATCTTCAGGACCTCACAGCTCGCCTCAAGTTCCTGACGGCGCATCAGGGCGACCGCCGCCGGATCGTGCCCGGGGTCGCCCGGCTTCACACCGCCCGGTCCGTCCCCGCAACCGCCGTCGGTACATGTCACGAGTACCGTGCGGATTCCTTCCGCCGCGTACCGGGCGAGGACACCTCCGGTTCCGGTGGCCTCGTCGTCGGGGTGGGCGTGTACTGCCATGAGCGTCAACGGCCGGTCAGTCATGAAACAGTCCTCCTGCAGAAATACGTCTTTGTTCGCGTGCGTTCGAGTGCGCGGCGGGCGTACCGCGATTCCGGGGCCCGGATCCTGGTGGGGCGGACGGCCTTGTGGTCTCCGTGTTCCCCGCCCGTGCGGCGCCTGCCCTCGGTCGGTGCAACCCCGCCGACCGGACCGGCTGTTCCCGGCACGGCCCCTTGGTCCTCCAGGGGCTCCCAGGGGCTTCCGGGCGTCGGCGCCTCGACTCGACGCCGACGAGGTACCGGGTTCCGTCTCGTCAGATCTTGAGATCTCGCCGAGGCAGGGCCGTTGACCTGCGGAGCAGCGAACCCGGCGCGTCACTGGTCCACCGGGTCGAAGGGCTCGTCGTGCCAGCGCCAGCCGGCGGTGCCGTCCTCGTGGATGTGCAGCATGAACTCAGCGACCGGGCTGCCGTCGGGGAACGTCATGGTGAGCGCACCGCGGATCTGGGCGTAGCAGGCGTCGACCCGCTCCCAGTCCTCCTCGTCGACAGCCCGCTCCTGCTCAGCGAAGAGAGGGCGGAACTCCTCGAAACCGGTCAGCGTCTCGACTTCCGCGTGCGTCCAGGGCATCTCGGCGCCGGTCACGGTCAGCCGGGCGATCTCCTGGTCGCCGTGGTGGAGCCGCCAGATACGGCCGGTGGTCAGGTTCGGGTCGGTCACATCCCCATCATGGCGATCACCACTGACAGTCGGGGAGCGAACCCGTGCGCTGTTGGCCGTGCGCCGTTCGCCGTGCGCCGTTGGCCGTTGGCTGCTCGCCGACCGCCGACCGCCGGCCGCTGTTCTCCGAGGGCCTCGCCCGCCGCCGCGTAGCTCCGTCCCGACCAGACGCACAGGGCGGACACTTCGCGCTCGGCTCTGCGCAGCCGGGCGAACGCGGCGCCGTGGTGGCGGGCGGCGCGGCACGTGTTGCGCAGGACGTTGGTGGCGATGCCGTACGGCCAGGGGCGCAGCGTGGGACCGGGCCGTCGATCCTTCGGGCCGGGAGGCCGCCCAGCGCCATGTCGGGCATCCCGTCGGGGCACTACTCTGCGGGAACGCGCTGGGCCAAGCAGCGTGATACGCGGGCCGTGCCGCGTCAACACTCCTATCGTGAGACGGCACACTGACGCTCAGTACCGAGGCAGGCGGGGCAGGACATGAAGAAACCGCAGATCGACTATGCGGCGGTCTTCCGGGCCCTGCCCGGCATGGTGGCCCTGCTCACCCCCGACCTGGTGTACGCCGACGCCAACGACGACTTCCTGCGGCTCGCCGGGCGGACCCGCGAACAGCTGCTGGGCCACTACATCTTCGACGTCTTCCCCGAGAACCCGAACGAACCGGCCGCGGCCGGCATGCGGGAGACCCGGGAGTCTATGCTGCGGGTGGTCGACACCGGCGACCGCGACACGATGGCACTGCTCCGGTACGACATCGAGGACCCCCAGCGGCCCGGCCACTGGCAGGAGCACTACTGGAGCCCGGTGAACGCGCCCGTCCTCGGCCTCGACGGGCAGGTGGCGCTGATCGTGCACCGGGTGGAAGAGGTCACCGAACTCATCCACGCCCGCGGCGGTCCGAACGGCGACAGCCGGGCCCGCGTGCTGGAGGCGGAGCTGTACGCGAGAGCCCGTGAACTGCAGGAGGTCAACGAACGGCTCCGCCAGGCGCACGCCCACGAGCGCGAGGTCGCCCTCGCCCTCCAGGCGGCGATGCTGCCCGCGCCCGGCCCGACCGGACCCCACAAGGCAGCCGTGCGCTACCAGCCCGCCATCGGCGCGCTGAACGTGTGCGGCGACTGGTACGACCTGGTCGACCTGCCCGGCGACAACCTCGCGGTCGCCGTCGGCGACGTGGTCGGGCACGGCCTCACCGCCGCCGGTGTCATGGGGCAGCTGCGCAGTGCCCTGAGCGCCGCCTGCCGGGTCGCCGACGGTCCGGCGCAGGCCCTGGAGGCGCTCGGTCTGTACGCCCGCTTCGTGGACGGCGCCGAGGCGACCACCGTCGTGACGACCTTCATCGACTGGGACAGCCGCACCATCACCTACAGCTGCGCCGGCCACCTGCCGCCCGCCCTCGTGCACCCCGACGGCACGATCACCTTCCTGGACCAGGCCACCGACCCCCCGCTCGACGCCCGCCCCGAACACCTCCCCCGCCCTCAGGTCCGTATCCCCTTCGCCGAAGGCGCCACCCTCGTCCTCTACACCGACGGCCTGATCGAACGCCGCGACGAGGACATCGACACCGGCCTGGCCCGCCTCGCCGACTCCCTCACCCGCCACCGGAAGTCCGCCCCCGAGGCCCTGGCCGACGCCCTCCTGACCGACCTCCTTTCCCCCACCGGCAACACCGACGACACCGCCCTCATCGTCCTGCGGCTGTGACTGTGCCTGTGCCTGTGAGCGTCCCGGGGCTCGCGATGCTTCCGCAGTCCCCCGGCGTCGACCCCGCCACCTGCGTCCCCGAACTCACTCGCTGCGTCGAGGAGTTCGGCGCCGTGGCGGTCAACCTCAACCCCGACCCCTCGGGCGGCCGCTGGACCGCCCCGCCACTCACCGACCGCTCGTGGTACCCCCTCTACGAGAAGATGGTGGAGTACGACATCCCGGCGATGGTCCACGTCAGTACGAGCGTCAACCCCGCCTTCCACACCACCGGCGCGCTCTACCTCAACGCCGACACCACGGCGTTCATGCAGCTGGTCCACGGTGACCTGTTCGCCGACTTCCCGACCCCGCGCCTCGTGATCCCGCACGGCGGCGGCGCGGTGCCGTACCACTGGGGACGGTTCCGCGGGCCGGCGATGGCGCTCGGCAGGCCTGCGCTGGAGCAACACGTCCGGCGCCCGGGTCAGGGACAGTCGTACGTGAGGTGGCTGACGACCGTGCGGTCCGCGGGGGACAGGATGCGCAGTTCGGCCCGGGCCGCGTAGTGGCCCTTGCCCTGGAAGGTCCACAGCAGGTGCAGACGTGCCTGCCTCTGGCCCCGGGCCACCACCTCACGCAGGACGCCCGAGGAGGTGCCGTCGCTCCGGGTCCAGCGGTACGAGAGTGTGCCCGGGCGGCCGTTCGTGGCGACGAGGCCGACGATGTCCGCGGTGCCGTCGCACCCCAGAACCTTCGGCTCGGCCGTGGCCTCCACCGTGTTCACCTCGACGGACGGCCCGAGGCGCTGCCAGGCGAGGAACGCGATGACGCAGATCAGCACCAGCGCGGGCAGGGCATGTCTGCGCAGACGCCGGCGCGAGGGCGCGGGAGGCGGCGGCAGGGCGGGCAGCGTCCTGTGGGTACGTTGCGCGACGGCGGCGGTCACCCCCGGGCCGAACCGCAGCACGGTGCCTTCGGTGCGATCAGGCAGCGTCGGCGGTGTCGGTGACAGCGGTGTCGGTGTCGGCAGGATCTGGGTGGAGGACGGTTCGACGAGGGTGCCGTCCGGCTCGGGACGCTGGATCCAGTGACTGCCCAGCACGGTGGCGCTGTACTCGGCGTACCCGGCATCGGTGGAGCCGGCTTCGTCGCGCGGGGCGTGCTTGTCGGCGGGGCCGAGCTTCCGGGTGGTTCCGTGGTCCTCGGCCGACGCGGGAACACGGTCGTTCTCAGCGGTCATCGAATGTCACACTGCCTGGTCAGAAGCTGCTGCGAGCCGCCGCCGTCGGCGGAGGCCGGAGTGGTCGTCGCCTGCACCATCCAGTAACAGCCGGTGTTCTGGAAGGTGTGGTCGACGGTGAGGGTGTACTGGGTGGCACCGCTGCGCTCGAAGGTCTGGGACGCACCGTCCGGGGTGCCGAGCCCGCCCCGGGTGCCCGGCCCGCCCCGGGCGCCCGGCCCGCCCCGGGCGCCCAGCCCTTCCGCGGTGTCGCTCGTGGACCACGAGACGGTGATGGAGAACGGCCCGGTGCCGTCCGTGGTGATGTCGATGGTCGCGGTGGCGGTGGCGGAACCCGTCTGCCGGAAGCCCGTCACCGCGACGTCCTTGACCGCGGGAGCCGCCGGCGCGGTGGGCGAAGCCGACGTCGGCGTCGCCTCGGGGGTCGCCCCGCCGGGCGCCGTCGTGTCCTCGGGCGGAGCCGCGGTGGTGGACGCCGAGGGCTCGCCGCTACCGGCGGTCGCCGTGCCCGAGGGCGACAGGGTGGGTGACGGTGACGGTGAGGTGGACGTCGGGAGCGGGGAGGCGGAGGGCGACTCGGACGGGGAGGAAGTGGGCGACACCGGCAGCAGGCTGGGCTCGCCCGGCTCCACGGCGGCCCGGGCGCTGCTGGTGGCCAGTGCCTGCGCCGTCTCCTGCGGTGCCGTTCCCGGGGCGTGCTGGATGCCGTAGGACAGAAGGATGCCCAGGAGCACGGCCGCACCGGACACGAGCATCCCCGGCCGACCCGGCAGCCACGAGTGCGCCCAGCCGTGGCTGCCCGGTTCCGGGCGCAGGACCGTGCGGGCGGTGTCCGTGGTGGTACGCGGGGCGCTGCGCGCCGAGGGCAGCAGCAGCGGCAGCAGTGCCACCAGCGCGGCGAGCCGGCCGCGGCCCCGTTCCTCCCAGTCGGGACCGTAGGCGGCACCGGCGGCCGATTCGAGTTCCGCGACGAACGCCTCGGCGTGCGTGGGGCGCTCCGCCGGGTCCTTGGCGAGACCGCGCCTGACCAGCTCCCGCACCGCCTCGGGGACCTCGTCGGCGGGGATGGGCGCGTCGACGTGCTGTAGGGCGAGTTCGGCGAGATTGTCGCCCGAGTACGGCCGGTGGCTCGTCAGGCACTCGAAGAACGTGGCCGTGGCCGCGTACACGTCGGCGGCGGGAGTGGCTGGTGCGCCGGTCCACTGCTCCGGGGCCATGTAGGAGGGGGTGCCCGCCGCGCCGGCGCTGGTGCCGGCGTCCACCGCGATCCCGAAGTCGACGAGCCTGGACGATCCGTCCGGCACGACCAGGACGTTCGCCGGCTTGTAGTCGCGATGGACGACGCCGACGCGGTGCGCGTCGGCCAGACCGAGCAACGATCCCTTGAGGACCACGAGCGCCGCCTCGGGATCGAGCGGGCCCTGACTCGTCAGCAGGGTCCGCAGCGAGACACCGTCGACCAGCTCCATCACGATCGCGGCGCCGTCCGGGCTCTCGACGTACTCGTACAGCTCGGCGACGTACGGGCTGTCCAGTCCGCCGAGCAGCCGCGCCTCCGCCCGGAACCCGTGGACGAAGCCCGGCCTGGTGCGCAGCGACTCGCTGAGGTACTTGACCGCGACCGGGACGCCGGTCTCTTCGTGCACGGCCAGGACGACCCGCCCGCTTGCCCCGGCCCCGAGTTCCAGTGACTCGTTGTATCCGGGCACTGCCCATACGTTCATTCCCCACCCCCAAAGGCGGCCGTGCGGGCGGATTCCGCCCCTCCGGAGCATCGGGCCACGCGGTGGGAGACACATTTTCGGCCACCGCGGTTGCGGCGCGGCACAAGGATCGAACGCGTGAAGGACACGAGGCGCGAACGCGCGGGAGGAGGCAGGCGAGCAGAGGGAGGCGGCGGCTGGCGCGCAGGGGGAGGCGGCGGCGGTCCTCATCCACTCCCCGTGACGCAAGGCGGCGCGTCGGTCAACCGGCCTTCACAGCAGAGGAGTTGCCATGTCACAGCCCTGCCACAGCGATGTCCTGAAGGGAAGACCGGCGTGACCTGCGGGCTCTGGACGACCTCATAGTGATCACAGAGCGGGAAGCGGTGAGAACGCCGCCGGCTCCCTGCCGCTCCCGCCCCCCGGAAGGAACCCCCGTGAAGAACCGCCACCTGCGCAAGGCCGTCCTCACCGCTGCCGCGGTCACCGCCGGACTGTTGATGACGGCATGCCAGAACGGCACCGCCGACAGTTCGTCCGACAAGAGCGCGACGGACAAGGCGAGCCCGGTGGCGACCGCGGAGAAGGCGTCGGACTCGAAGAGCTCCAAGACCGCCAAGGACTCCAAGGGCGTCAGCGGCTCGTTCAGGAACGGCAAGGTCGTCTATCTCGCCCCGGGCAAGTACATCGTGTCCGTATCGGGCAAGGACGACCAGCAGTTCTGGGTCGCCGACGACACCGAGGTCTACGGCGTCGGCACGATATGCGGCGTCGCGGGCTCCAAGGTGGACGCGCCGTGCACACTCGACGAGCTGGAGTCGGCCCTCAAGAAGGGTGCCGTCAACGCGGACGTGGAGATGAAGGACGGCGTCGCGACCCTGGTGACGGAGCGCCGCGCCGCCCAGCAGGACCCGGCGTCCGACTCGGACTCGGACAGTGGTTCCGACTCCCGCGAGACCGTCGTCGAGGGCATCGACGAGGGCAAGGGCGTCAACGGAACCTGGTTCGGCAACGTCTCCTACCTGGCGCCGGGCAAGTACACCGTCTCCGACTCGAAGGGCACCGAGCAGCAGTTCCTCGTCGCCGACGACACCAGGATCATGGGCTACGACGACATCTGCGACGCGGTGAACACCGGCCCGGGCGGCGAGGGCGGCATCGAGTGCACCGAGGCACAGCTGGAGACGGCCGCCAAGAAGGGCTTCTCCGCCGAGGTCAGGATCAGCAACGGCATCGCGACCAGCATCACCGACGACCACTGAGCCCGTCGCCTCACCGTGGGCGTATGGACAGGTGGCAACCTGGACAGGTTGCCACCTGGACACGTGCACCCGAGTCGGGTCAGTGGGCGCGGATCGCGTCGGCGGGTGGTGTGCGCAGGGCCTGGCGGGTGGGGAGTTCGGTGGTGAGGAACGCCGTGCCGGTGACCGTCAGGGCGAGGGCGGGCAGCAGCCAGACCGGACCCGTCGGCCAGGGGTGGCCGAGGAAGCCCTGGCCCAGGAGGGCGAGGGGTACGGCGGACAGCAGCAGGGCCGCCGTGAGCGCGGTGGCGGCGGTCACCGCTGCCTCGCGCCGCATCATCGCGCGGATCTGACGGGGTGTGGTGCCGATGAGGCGCAGCGCCGCCAGTTCCAGCCGGCGCTGCGCGGTGGCGGCGACGAGCTTGTTGGCGATGCTCAGCAGGAGGTAGCCGAGCAGGACGACGATCGTCGCCAGGTTGATCCACACCTCCGGTGGTGCGTCCCGCAGGCCGTCGGTGGTCGTGGGGGCCGTGTCCGTGAGTGCCACGCCCGGGTGGGACGCGGCGAGGGACGTCAGGGCCTGCCGGGCGGTCGCCGTGCCGTCCGTGCGGATGAGGATGCCCTGGTCGAGCCCTGTCGTGGTGTGTCCGGCCGCCAGGTCGTGGGACAGGACCACCGTGCCGAAGCCGAGGCCCCGGGTGTAGACGGCGACCACCTCGGCGTCGACCTTCGCGCCGTCGCCGAGGACGAGACCCACCCGCCGGCCCACCGACGCCGAGCGCGAGCGGGCGACGTCGCTGCTCACCGCGATCGTGGCGCCGGTGAGACGGTCCAGGCTCCCCTCCCGTACGCCGAGGTCGAGGACGCCCGACGCGTCCGGGGTGAGGATCATCGCGGACGCGGACTCGGTCACCGTGTCGTCGAACATCTTGTACGGCCACACCACGGTGGTCGTGCTCACCGGGGCCGCCGCCCGTACGCCGGTCGTGCCCCGTACGTCGGCGAGCGTGCCGTCGGGCAGCCCGCCCAGGCCCGGCGCGTCGAGGCGCTGCTGGGCGAGGGTGCCGGCGCGCGTGTCGTCGGCCGTGGCGGCCAGCACGGTGGTCTGGGCGAGGGTGTACGTCAGGACGAACACGACCGCCATGGCCAGGGTGCTGACGATCCCCGCGTTGCGCAGGGCGTAGGCGCGGACGTTGGCCATGGCCAGCCAGGTCGGCGCGGAGACACCGGAGCGGGTGCGCCGGGCCGCCGCGTTCCCGATGCCCCGGACGAGGGCCGGGCCGGCCAGGGCCAGACCGATCGCCCCGAGGATGCCCGCGAGGGACGTGGCCGCCGCGCCGAGGACCGTCGGGGAGAAGAGCGGTACGGCAGACATGGTGGTCGCGCCGACGATGACGAGGAGGCCGATGCGCGTCCGGGTGCGCGACGGACGACGCGGCTCGCTGCGTGATTCGGCGACCGCCTCGGTGGCCGGCATCCGCGAGGTGCGCCACGCGGAGCCGCGGGCCGAGACCTGCACGGTCAGGGCCATCAGGAGGATCGTCGCGAGGGCGGGCAACGGGCTGATGGTCAGGGGGAGTTCGGGCGGGACCAGCCCCTGGTCCGCCAGCAGTCCGCGGAACCGCCCGGCGAGCAGATGGCCGAGGGCCACACCGGGTACGAGGGCCACTGCCGCGACGATGCTCGACTGGGCGGCGGCAAGTCGCCTGATCTGCCGGGGAGTCGCGCCGACGGCCCGCATCAGCGCCAGGTCCCGGCGCTGCCCGGCGATCGACACGGTCAGCGCGCTCGCCGTCACGAATCCGGTGATCAGCAGGACGATCCCGGCGAGCGAACCCGCGAGGAGAACCAGGAGGGAGCGGGACGCACCCGCTCCGGGCGACACCAGATCCCCGCGGTCCGCGCCGGTGACCGCCTCAAGTCCCGTCCCCCGCAGCCTCGTACGGACTTCGGCGGCGACCTGTTCCGCGGCGCCGGGTGCGGTACGGAGGCCGACCAGGTCGACGGTCCCGGCGCGTCGGCCGGCGGCGTCGCCGCCTTCTCCCTCCGCCCTTCCCGACAGCCGTGCGGCCGTCGTATCGGCGAAGAAGACTCCGGCGCCAGGCGCGTCGACGACCGCCGAGACGCGGTACCCGGCGGCGGGACGGGCGTTCGCGACGACCTCGACCCTGTCGCCCGCCTTCACCCCCGCCGCGGCGGCGGTGGCGCTGTCCACGGCGATCTCGCCGGGACCGGCCGGCGCGCCGCCCTCGACACGCGTAACGCCCAGCAGCTTCACGGAGGACCAGCCGTGCCCCGACGCCTGGGGATTCCCGGCCGGTACGACGCGGCCGTGCGCGTCGACGAAGGCCGCGGGGAATCCGAGGTCGCCGACCGCCTCGGTGACACCCGGCAACCCGGCCAGTTCGGCGACCAGTCGGGCCGGGACCCTACGGCGTTCCGGGAGCGCGATCGGCAGGTCGCCGTTCGGATGGAGCTCCTGGTCGGCCGCGACGACGACGTCCGCGCCGCCGAGTCGGCCGACGGGCAGGTGGGAGCGCAGGCCGGACTCGGCCAGGACGCCGGTGCCGGTGATCAGGGCCGCGCCGCCGAGAACCGCGCAGGCCACGGCGATCAGCGCGGTGATCCGGTGTCCGACCATCTGGAGTGCGAGACGGAACATGGCGGGCAAGGGGAACGAAGAGAACAGGCGGGACAGAGCTGAAGGAGACGACAGAGGAGGCAGAGGAGACGGTCGGGACATTGCTCAGACCCCCGCCAACGCTACGAGCCGGGCGGCCAGTTCGGGGGCGGTCGGCGCTTCGAGGGTCTCGACCACCCGGCCGTCGGCCATAACCGCCACGTGGTGTGCGCGGGCTGCGGCGGCCGGGTCGTGGGTGACCATCACCACCGTCTGGTGCAGGTCGTCGACGAGGTCGCGCAGCAGGTCCAGGACCTCGTGGGCGCTGCGCAGGTCCAGCGCGCCGGTCGGCTCGTCGGCGAACACGACGGCCGGCCTGGCCGCCAACGCCCTTACGACGGCGGCCCGTTGCTGCTGACCGCCGGAGAGTTCGGCGGGGCGGTGGCTGAGCCGGTCGGCGAGACCGACCCGCGCCGTCAGTGTCCGCAGCCAGTCGTGGTCCGGGGTGCGTCCCGCCAGCCGCAGCGGCAGCGTGATGTTGTCCTGGATGCTGAGCGAGGGGATCAGGTTGTACGCCTGGAACACGAACCCGACGCGCTCCCGGCGCAGTTCGGTACGGCGGGTCTCGTTCAGGCCGGCGATCTCGTGGCCGTCCACGCGGACGCTGCCCGAGGTCGGGGAGTCCAGCCCGGCGGCGCAGTGCATGAGCGTGCTCTTGCCGGAGCCCGAAGGTCCCATCACCGCGAGGAACGTGCCGCGTTCCACGGTCAGCGACACCTCGTCGAGGGCGCGGATGCCTCCGGCGTACTCCTTGACGACCCGGTCCAGGACGATGGCGGGCGTCGGAGCGTCGTGTGCGGTGGCCGCGTCGGGGGCGGTGGCCGCCGACCTGCGGGTCCAGGCCAGGGCGGCGTTCATCGACGACCCCGCAGGTGGCGTACGACGAGGGTGCCCGCGCTCAGGAGGGTGACCACACCGCAGGCCAGATGCACCCAGGTGTCCGCGTCGGCGTAGGTGGCCGCCGAGTTGGCGACCGCGCTGACCACGACCACGATCCAGAGCAGCGTACGGACGACCTCCCCGCCGGTGACGGCGGGCGCCGCCGCCGCGTGCGTACCGTCGGCAGGAGTGTCGGGAGTGTCAGGTGTGGTCGTGAGACGGTAGGGGTCGGCGGTCGCCATGGGCTTCTCCTGGGGTGCTGTGCGGTCGGGCCGGGGGTCCGGCCGACGTCGTCGACGCTACGGATCGGCACCCCTCCCGGCCGATCCCGCAGCCCGCCCTCTCCGGGGTACAGCAGGCTGTACCCCGGCCCTCGCCCCACGGTGAACTGACGGGCGTCATAAGGTCGTTCGCAACCAGGGATGGGGAGGGGAGAGCGGATGGCGGTCCAGCGGGACGCGGCGACACCCGGTGACCGGCGGGTGGGCCTCAAGGACACCGTCGTACGGACCACGGGGGCGGCCGGCGCCGCGATCGCCCAACTCGCCTCCGGGCTCGGTACGGCCTTCCGGGCGCTGCTCCTGCTGCTCTGGCTGGCCGTCACCGCCGTGACGAGCCCGGCCGGGGTGGGACTGCTCATGGCGCCCGCGGTCCTGCGCGCGCTGCACTCCCTGGCCGGCCGGGAACGCGACCGGCTCGGCCGCGCGGGTCCCGAGGTCATCGCGCCGGAACCTCCGCCGACGCGGCTACGGCTCGCCCTCGTCGACCCCACCACCCGACGCGAACTGCGCTGGCTGGCGCGGCACTCCACCCTGGGCCTCCTCCTGGGGCTGCTCGGTGTCCTCCTGCCGCTCGTCGCCGTACGAGACAGCCTCTTTCCCCTGTACTGGAAGCTCCTGCCCGAGGACACGACCGCCACGTCCATGGGGGTCGGCAACGCGCACTCCTGGCCGGACGCGCTCGCCGTGGCCATGCTGGGCGTGGGCTGGATCGCCATCCTCCTGGGGCTCGGCCCCGGCATGGCCCGTGCCCAGGCCCGGCCCGGACGTCTGCTCCTCGCGGCCGGGCCGGAGACGGACCTGTCGCTGCGCGTCGCCGAACTCACCGCCACCCGCGCCGCCGCCCTGGACGCCCACGCCACCGAACTGCGCCGTATCGAGCGCGCCCTGCACGACGGCACGCAGAACCGGATCGTCTCCGTCACCGTCCTGGTCGGCGCCGCCCGCCGCATGGTGGCCAGGGATCCGGCGGGCGCCGACGAGCTCCTCGAACGCGCCCAGTCGGCCGCCGAGCAGGCCCTCGCGGAGCTGCGCACGGTCTCCCGGAGCATCCTGCCCCCGGTGCTGGACGACCGCGGGCTGGCCGGCGCGCTCTCGGGGCTGGCGGCCCAGAGCGCGGTGCCGTGCCGGATCGACGTCGACGTACCCGAACGCTGTGCCGCCTCCGTCGAGGCCACCGCCTACTTCGTCATCGCCGAGGCCCTGACCAACATCGCCAAGCACAGCGGCGCCGCATCCGCCGGCGTCACCGCGCGCAGCCATGGCGGCCGTCTCCTGCTCCGCGTCGAGGACGACGGCCGGGGCGGCGCGGACGAGGGCGGCGGCTCCGGCCTCGCGGGCATCCGCCGCCGGATCGAGGCGCACGACGGCACCCTCTCCCTGGCCAGCCCGCCCGGCGGCCCGACAACCCTGAAGGTGGAACTCCCCTGTGGACCGTGACATGCGGAGCGTGACATGCGGATAGTGATCGCCGAGGACGACCCCCTGCTGCGCGAGGGCCTCGCCCTGCTGCTGCGCGCCGAGGGCCTCGACGTGGTGGCCACCGCGGGCACCCCGGACGAGGCGCTGGCCGCGATCGACGAGCACAAGCCGGACGTCGCCATCCTCGACGTACGGATGCCGCCGACCCACACCGACGAGGGGATCGTCGCGGCGGTCGAGGCCCGGCGCAGGCGGCCCGACCTGGCCGTCCTCGTGCTGTCCGCCTACGTCGAGCAGTCCTTCGCCACCGACCTGCTCACCGGTGGTGTCAGCGGCCTCGGCTATCTGCTCAAGGAACGCGTGGGCAGGGTCGAGGAGTTCCTCGACGCCCTGCACCGGGTGGCGGACGGCGGCACCGCCATCGACCCCGAGGTCGTCGCCCAGCTCTTCACCCGCTCCCACCAGGACACCCGCCTCGACCGGCTCAGCCCCCGCGAGCGGGACGTACTCGCCCTGATGGCCGAGGGGCTCGGCAACACCGCCGTCGCCGAACGGCTCGTCGTCACCGAGGGCGCCGTCCACAAACACATCCGCAGCATCTTCGCCAAGCTCGACCTGTCCCCGACGGACCGGGTGGACCGACGGGTCGCCGCGGTCCTGCGGTATCTGGAGGATCTGCGGCGACCGGCCTGAGCGCGACGGCCGACCGGGTTGCGGGGCCTGCCGGAACGGCCACGTTCCGCCCGCGGCCCGCCCGGTTGTCCGGGAACCACATCGGGATTGTCCGTGATCGGTAACCGACGCATCCTGTGGCCGCTGTTTCCCGTCATGCCAGTTGGTCGCGAGGTGACCGAGGATCGACGAGGAACTGCGGGAAAGCGGTGGGGACATGGCACGGCACAGTGGCGGGCGCGGTTGGTACGGCAAGGTGCTCGGCGCGGCTCTCGGGGTGACTTTGCTCGCCACCGGCGCCTCGGTGTGGACCGCGCAGGCCGGCGCCGTGGACAGTTCGCCGTCGAAGCCGGCCGCGTCGGCCGGGCCGGGCGGTGCCGTCAAGCCGGTCGCGGTGACCATCGTGCACGCCTCGGACAAGGGGGCGCGCGGCGTCAACATCACCATCGACGACGGCCCCGACCCCGTGTGGACCCCCCAAATGCTCGACGTGCTGCGGGAGTACGGGGTGAAGGCCACGTTCTGCATGGTGGGTACGCAGGCGCAGGCCCACCCGGACCTCGTGAAGGAAGTGGTCGCGGCCGGGCACCGGTTGTGCGACCACTCGGTGTCGCACGACACCACGATGGACAAGCAGTCCGAGGCCTACCAGTCGCAGCAGATCCTCGACGCCGAACGCATGATCACCGAGGCGTCGGGGGGCGTACGGCCGATGTACTACCGGGCGCCCGGCGGGGCGTTCACCCCGTACAGCCGCAAGCTCGCCGCCTCCCACGGCATGCGCCCGCTGGGCTGGAACGTGGACACCAAGGACTTCGAGCGGCCGGGCACGGACGCGATCGTCGCCACCGTCGAGCGGGAGCTGCCCAACGGGCCGACCCTCCTCTTCCACGACGCGGGAGGCGACCGCTCCCAGACCGTCGAGGCCCTGCGCCTGATCCTCCCCCGGCTCAAGCAGCAGGGCTACGCGTTCGGCTTCCCGGTGCGCTGAGCCCGAACGCCTCCGGTCGCCCGACGGTGGACGACCCGAGGCGCCCGGGCCAGCCCTCGCACACTCCTGCTCTTCGCACTCCCGCCGCTCTCGCACTCCCGCCGCTCTCGCGTTCCCGCCGCTCGGCGTAGACGCGCGGAGCGGGATCGGCCGCCGCCTTCTTCGGTTCACCTGCGATTTCACCCTCGCTGCAACCAATCCGGGGTCTCGACAGGAACGGATTACGCCCGGACATGTCCCGACCGTGGAGGCCCTCGGTGAAAGAAGCAGTACATATCGGCAGAAATCCCTCAGCTGGTCCCGCCCTGGAGGATCTGGTGGGCCGGGTGGCGCTCGGGGACGAGGACGCGTTCGCCGGTGTCTACGACGCCGTGGCGGGCCCGGTGCTGGGGGTGGTGCGCGCCGTGCTGCGCGATCAGGCGCAGTCGGAGGAGGTGACGCAGGAGGTGCTGGTGGAGGTATGGCGGACCGCTCCCCGCTACCGGCCCGACCGTGGCACGGCCATCAACTGGATCCTCACGCTGGCGCACCGCCGGGCGGTGGACCGGGTGCGCTCGGTCGACGCCGCGGCGGCCCGCGACCACAAGGCCGCGCTGCTGGACCGGCTTCCCGAGTACGACGAGGTGGTCGAGCACGTGGAGGCACGGCTGGAGCGCGAACAGGTACGGCGCTGTGTGCGCACGCTGACCGAACTCCAGCGGCAGGCCGTCACCCTGGCGTACTACCGGGGGCTGACCTACCGCGAGGTGGCGGAGGCGCTGGCGCTTCCGCTGGGGACCGTGAAGACCCGACTGCGCGACGGGCTCATCCGGCTGCGCGACTGCCTGGGGGTGACCGCGTGACGACCACCGATCTGCACCGGCTGACGGGCGCCTACGCCCTGCACGCGCTGCCCGACGAGGAGAACACCGCGTTCGAGCGTCATCTGGCGGGCTGCGAGGCGTGCGCGCAGGAGACCGCCGAGCTGTCCGCGACCGCGGCCCGCATGGGACTCGCCGTCGCGACGACACCCCCCGCCGGGCTGCGCGAACAGGTACTGCACCGGATCACCACGGTCCGCCAGGAGACCCCCGGCAGACCGGCCCAGGCCCTCGCCGTCCGGTCCGGCCCACGGGCCCGGACGCTGTCCCGGTGGGCGCTCGCCGCCTGCCTCGCGGCGGCCACGGCGCTCGGCGGAACAGCCCTGTGGCAGCACCAGCGGGCCGAGGACGCCCGCGAGGAGGCGCGCCGCGCCACCCGGACCACGGACGAGATCGCCGCCGTACTGGCCGCCCCGGACGCCAGGACCCGGGCCGCCGGGCTGGCCGGCGGTGCCACGGGTACCGTCGTCGTCTCCCGTGGGCAGGACAGGGCCGTGTTCGTCGTCTCGGGGATGAGCCGCCCGCCCGGCGGAAAGGTCTACCAACTGTGGTTCGACGAGGGCGGGACCATGCGTCCGGCCGGCCTGATGGACCCCGGCCGCAGCGACCAGGCCGTCCTGCTGCGAGGCGCCGTCGACGGTGCGTCGGGCATGGGCATCACCGTCGAACCCGACGGCGGCTCGAAAGAACCCACGTCCGCCCCGGTCGCCGTGATGACCTTCCCGAGCTGAGCGGGTACGGCGGGGGCGACCGGGGATCGGCTGAGGTCGACGCAGATCGACTGGGGTCGGCTGAGGTCGACGCAGATCGGCTGAGGTCGGCTGAGGTCGACGCAGATCGGCTGAGGTCGGCTGAGGTCGACGGAGATCGGCTGAGGTCGACGGAGATCGACGGAGATCGGCTGAGGTCGACGGAGATCGGCTGAGGTCGACGGAGATCGGCTGAGGTCGACGGAGATCGGCTGAGGTCGACGGAGGTCGACGGGCGTCAGACCAGTCCCGTGACCGTCACGGTGACCCGCGGGGCGGGCTGCGGGGGCCCCGGGGGCCGCGCGCACTCCAGGGCGCCCAGCCGGCGCTCGACGGTGTCCCGGACGACGCGGGCCACGTCCAGGGTCCTGGCCCGCCGCAGCGCGACGACGTGGATCTCCACGTGCCAGGAACCGTCGCCGTCCCGGCGGGTCACGCGCACCCCGGCGGACGGTGCCCCTTCGGTGCCCGCCGGGGGCCGCGACAGCGCGGAGCGCAGCCGGTCTGCCAGGCCCGGCCTGAGGAAGGCCACCCCCGGCACGCCCTCCACGGCCGCGGTGAGGTCCGCGACGAGGGCCGCGTGCGCGGTGCTCTCCTGGTGCACGGTCATGGCGTACGACCTTCTTCCTGGCCGTCGTCGGCCGTGGTGGGGAGGAGATCGGTGACACGGATGTCCACAGCCGCCACGACGATGCCCAGTTCGCGGTCCGCGGCCTCCCACACCCGCTCACGCACCCGGGCGGCGAGGTCGGGCAGGGAGACGTCGGCCGGAGCGTGGATGTCGAGACGGATCCCGACGGCGCGGGTGGCGTCGTCGGACAGGGCATCGGCATCGGCATCGGGCAGGGCATCGACCGAACCATCGGCCGGAGCGTCGAAAAGCCGGCAGGAGCCTGCCCGGACGCCCGCGACCGTCTCGGCTGCCGCGCGCAGCGCGCGGGCCGCGACCGCCTCCATGATCCACAGGTCCTCGGCGGGTTCACCGAGGGGAAGGGGGCGGCCCGGACGCAGTTCGAGCCGTACGACGTCCATGACCCGCCGGGTCAGCGGCCCGGCGTCGTAGGCGGAGGCGTCCGCCTCCTCCTGGAGGCCGCGCACCACGGACTCCAGCCGGTCGAGTCCGCTCACGGCCTGCCGGCAGTGCGGGCAGGACCGCAGGTGATCATCGTTGGCGTCGGTGTCGTCGGACCGCTGTTCCCAGTCGTTCCAGGTGCGCGACAACAGCCGTCCGCACGGCAGGAGTTCGTCGTCGTCACCGTGGGCGGACGCGTTGTAGGGCGGATCGGTGCGGTCGGTCATCGCCAGGCCCCCAGTGCTTGGGTGAGACAACGGCGGGCGCGGAAGACACGGGCGCGGACGGCCTCCTGGCTGATGCCGACCGCGTCCGCGATGAACTCGTAGGAGCGGCCGTCCAGTTCGCGCAGCACCCAGCAGGCCCGCTGTTCGGCAGAGAGCAGGTCGAGGGCCTCCCGCAGCTCGCGGACGGCTTCGTGGGCCTCCGTGATGCGGGCGGGGGAGGTGGTGTGGTCGGCCGCGGGCACGTCACCCGCCGCCTCCAGCGAGGCCACGGGTTTGCGGGCCCGCAGCACGTTCAGGCAGCGGTTGGTGACGATCCGGTATGTCCACGTGCCGAAGGAGGAGCGCCCCTGGAACTCGGGCAGCCTCCGCCAGGCGCTGAGGAAGGCGTCCTGCACGGCGTCCTCCGCCTCGGTACGGATCCCGAGCAGCCCCGTGGCGAGCCGGATGAGTGCCGGCGCGTGCCGCTGCACGAGCACGGCGAAGGCGTCCTCGTCACCTTCGCCGGCCCGGACCGTCAGCAGGACGTCGTCCGGGTCGGTCCGGGTGTCCGGTGGTGCGCTCCGGGTGCGGTCACCCGCCACTGGGCGGCTCCTCTCGTCCGGTCTCCCGGTCTCCTGTGTCCTACCGTCTTCCGGTCTTCCGAAGGTTGGACACCGCAGCGCCGTCCCCGTTACGGAGAACACCAAGAACCCGAAGAACCGGAAGAACATGGAGTACTTCGGGAGACGGGCACCGTACGGATGCCGCGCGAGGGCGCTTTCACTCCCCTTTTTCCGTAACGGAAGCGGGCGCGGATTGGTCGGAACGGGAAAATCATCCGACCGTGGGAACGACCAATCCGCCGGGCTTTCGGGGCCGGATTCCCACCGTGACCGAGAACGAGAAGAAAGCACCGCCGCTGCTGGGCGCGCTCAGCGGCGTCCTGGCGGGATTCGCCGCGCTCACGGTCGCCGAGGCGGTGGCGGAAGGCGTGCGTCCGCAGGCCGGTCCTGTCGTCGCAGTGGGCGGCGCGGCGATCGACAGGACTCCCGCCGCCGTCAAGGACTGGGCGATCCGGAATTTCGGTTCCGACGACAAGCTGGTTCTCCAGCTCGGAATTCTCGCGGTACTGGCCCTTTTCGCACTGGCACTCGGAATTCTCGCCCTGCGGTTCAGGCGCAGCGGGGCGGCCGGTGTGCTGTTGTTCGGGGCGGTCGGCGCCGTCGCGGCGACGAGCAGGCCCGACTCGACCGGGGCCACGGACGCGCTGCCCTCCGTGGCGGGCGCCGTCGCCGGAGCCGTACTGCTGTACGTCCTCGCAGGCCGTCTCGCACCCCGGGCCCCCGCGCCCGGCGCCCTTCCTTCGGGCGAGGGTGAGCCGTCCGATGAGGGCTGGGACCGGCGCGGCTTCGTGATCGCGGCGGGCGCGGCGGCCGTGGCATCGGCGGGAGCAGGTCTGCTCGGCCGCGCCCTGAGCAGTGCCGGCGGGCGGGACGCGGTCGCCTCCCGCAAGAACGTGGTGCTGCCGGTGCCCGGTTCCCCGGCCCGGGCCGTGCCCAGGGGCGCCGGACTGCGGGTCCCCGGGGTGAGCCCCTTCGTCACGCCCAACGCCGACTTCTACCGCGTCGACACCGCCCTGGTGGTGCCCAGGGTCGACGCCACGGACTGGCGGCTGCGCATCCACGGCGCCGGCGTCGTCCGCCCGGTCACCCTCTCCTTCGACGACCTGCTGCGGCGCGAGCTGGTCGAGCGGGACATCACGCTCACCTGTGTGTCGAACGAGGTCGGCGGCCCGTACGTCGGCAACGCCCGCTGGATCGGCGTACGACTGGCCGAGTTGCTGGCCGAGTGCGGGGTGCGGCCGCCCTCGAAGGGCGGTCCGGCCGACCAGTTGGTGGCCCGTTCCGTGGACGGGATGACGATCGGCAGCCCGGTGGAGGACGTGATGGACGGCCGCGACGCCCTCCTCGCGCTGGGCATGAACGGCGAACCGCTGCCCTTCGAGCACGGCTTCCCGGTCCGCATGGTGGTGCCCGGCCTCTACGGCTATGTCTCCGCCTGCAAGTGGATCAAGGACATCGAGCTCACCACGTTCGACTCCTACGACCCCTACTGGGTCAGGCGCGGCTGGGCCCGCAGAGCGCCGATCAAGACCGAGTCCCGCATCGACACCCCCAAGCCGTTCGCCCGGCCCAAGACCGGCAGGGTCATGGTCGGCGGAGTCGCCTGGGCCCAGCACCGCGGCATCGACAGGGTCGAGGTCCGGGTCGACGACGGCCCCTGGCAGGAGGCCCGGCTGGCCGCCGAGGACACCCGCGACACCTGGCGTCAGTGGTCCTTCCCCTGGCAGGCCACCAAGGGCGGCCACACCCTCACTGTCCGCGCCACAGACCGCACCGGCGCGACACAGACCGAGAAGCGCGCCCGCACCGTCCCCGACGGCGCCACCGGATGGCACTCGGTGGTCGTGACCGTCGACTGACCCCAGACCTTCCTGACTTCCCGGACCTCCCCGACACCCACTGGCGCCCCTGCCCCTGCCCTGCCCCCTCAAGCCACCTTTCCCAACCCCCGTACGAACGCGGCTCGGGCCGCATCGACTCACAGGAGAAACACCATGAACACTCGTATCAACCGCATCAGCCGTATCCGTCGGGTCGCCGTGACCGTCGCCGCGGCGGCCGTCCTGCCGCTGGGCCTGAGCGCCTGCTCCGACTCCGGCTCCGACTCCGCCACGTCCGACGCCTCGACGAAGGCGTCCGCGTCGGCCGACACCTCCGACGACGGCATGACCGGCTCCACCGGCACCACCACCACGGCGGACAAGCCGTTCGGCTCGGCCTGTTCGGCGGTGCCCGCGAGCGGTGCCGGCTCGTTCGACGGCATGGCCCAGGACCCGGTGGCCACCGCCGCGTCCAACAACCCGGCCCTGTCCACACTGGTGGCGGCGGTGACGAAGGCCGGTCTCGTCGACACCCTCAACAACGCCCAGAACATCACCGTGTTCGCGCCGACCAACGACGCCTTCGCCAAGATCCCCAAGGCGACCCTCGACAAGGTCCTGAACGACAAGGCCCAGCTGACGAAGATCCTCACCTACCACGTGGTGGGCCAGAAGCTGACCCCGAAGGACCTGGAGAAGGGCTCCTTCGACACCCTGGAGACGTCGAAGGTGACCACCTCGGGCTCCGGTGAGTCCTACACCGTCAACGACTCCGCCAAGGTCGTCTGCGGCAACGTGAAGACCGCCAACGCCAACGTCTACATCATCGACACCGTCCTCATGCCGACCAGCTGACGGACCGTCACCTTCGGGTTGTCACATTCGGGGCGCCACTTCGGTGGCGCCCCGAGGTTTTTCCGGGTACCCGCGTCACAGACCCGGCCGGGACGGGTCTGACGGAGTGAAGGCACATCAGCGACGAGACAGAGATGGGCATGCCATGACCACGCAGACCGCACCAGTCGCCAACGCCGACAAGGACCGGGACCTGAACCTGACCGCCCCGCAGCCGGGCAGGCCGCCGCAGACGACGACGGCCGTGTCCGGCGGCTCGACGGGAGCCGACCAGCCGGCCGCGAACCGTGGCCGGACGTCGATCGCCGACGTCGTCGTGGTGAAGGTCGCGGGCATCGCCGCCCGGGAGATCCCCGGTGTGCACGACATGGGCGGCGGACTCTCGCGCAGCTTCGGCGCCGTACGCGAACGCGTGCCCGGCGGCCGTCCCAACGTGGGCCGCGGGGTGAAGGTCGAGGTGGGCGAGCGGCAGACGGCCATCGACCTGGACCTGGTCGTCGAGTACGGGGTGTCCGTCATGGACGTCGCCCAGGACGTCCGGGAGAACGTCGTCTCCGCCGTGGAGCGCGTCACCGGCCTGGAGGTCGTCGAGGTGAACATCACCGTCAACGACGTCCACCTGCCCGAGGACGAGGAGTCCGCGAGCACGACCGAGGCCCGCGTGGAGTAGGGCAGCCGGTCAGGGGCACGGGGAGGAGTGGACCGGGTGAGAGGTGGATGGGCATGAGCACACCGTTCGTAGGGATGATCGCGGGTATGGCCCTGGCGTTCGCCGGCTGGTTCGGCGGGTTCGGCGCCTTCCTGCTGGTGGCCGCTCTCGGCGCCCTGGGCTGGGTACTGGGCCGGTGGGCCGAGGGCGGCGGCATCCGGGATGTGCGGGGCGTGCGGGACGCGTTCGAGCGGAGCCGTCGATGACCGCCGCCGCACAGCGCGGCACCACCACCGTCTCGGAACGGGCGGTGCGCCGGATCGCCGAACGGGCGACCGCCGAGGCGCTGCCCTCCCAGGACGGCGCCCGGACGACCGATACGGCCAGGACGACCGGGACGGCCCGGACGACCCGGGCCGCGGCGTCCGTGCGCGGCAGGCGGGCGGACCTGTCCCTCGCCGTGTCGCTGCCCTATCCGGCTCCGCTGGCCGACACCGTGCGGGACGTTCAGCGGCACGTCGTGGAGCGCACCCGGGAACTGACGGGCCTCGATGTGCCGGCCGCGCGCGTCAGCGTCACCTCGCTCACCCCGCCGACCTCCTCCCACCCCCTGGTGTCCCCGGACCCGGAAGCCGCCCCGGACGCCCGTGGGAGCCGTACGCCCCGGCGCTGGTGGTCCCGGCGCCGGATCCCGGTCGCCGTGCTGTCCGCGGTGGCCGCCCTGGTGTGCGGCGCGCTCGCCTTCGACCTGGTCCGCGTGCACGCCACGCACCGGACGGCCGCCGCCTGGCGGACCTCCGCCGTGCACTGGGCGGCCGGACACGGGCCCGGCGATCCGGCCGTCGTCGCCCTGGGCGGGCTGACGGCCCTGGCGGGCGTCTGGATGATAGTTCTCGCTCTCACCCCCGGCCGCCGTCGCCAGTCCACCGTCCGCACCTCGTCGGCCCGCGTCGACGCCGCGGTGGACCGCTCGGCGGTCCAGGCCCTGGTCCGCGACGCGGTGGCGGACGTGGACGGCATCGGAGCGGTGCGGGTACGCGTACGGCGCCGACGGGTCACCGTGCGGGCCGGGCTCGCCTTCGGCGACCGGGCACACGCGCACACCGCCGTGACGGCCGCCGCCCGGGACACCCTGGCGGGCTGCCTCCTGAGCGGCGGTCCCCGGCTTCGGGTCACCGTCGCACCGGAGCCGGTGTGGCAGCGTCCCGTCCCGCCGGCGGACGCACCGGGCCCCGGCGACAGCGGCTCCACCCCCACTCCCGCCCTCGCCACGGCCTTCCCCACCGCCACGACCTCGAAGGTCACCGCGTCCACGCGCACGCCCACGCCCACTTCCACGTCCGCCACCACCTCCGCCACCGCCACCACCACCGCTCCGGGGGTCGACCAGTGATGGGCCGCAATCGTGGCGTCGTCAACCGCGCCGTCCTCGGCGCCGTCGGAATCGCGCTCCTCCTCACGGGCTCCTGGCTCGCGGTGACGGACCGTCATCTCGCGGACCGGCTGCCGTCCTGGTGGCCCTCCGCCGGTACGGGCACCGTCCTGCTCGACGGGGACCGGCTGGCACGCCTGCGCGGCGAGGGCTGGTGGACGCCCGCCGTCATCGCCGCGGCGATCGGCCTGACCGTGCTGTTCGCGCTCTGCGCCCTGGGGTCCTTCAGCCGGGGCCCGACCCGGCACCTCGCCCTGCCGTCACCGCGCTGCACGGTGCGCCCGCAGGCGCTGGCCGAGGCACTGACCGCGCGCGTGGCGGCCCTGCCGGGCATCGCCCGCGGCCGTGCCCGGGTACTGCCCCGTCGCGGCCGGCGACTGGAGCTGGATCTGCGTGTCTGGCTGGAACCGGACACCTCGCCGGACGCCGTCCTGCCCGCCCTGCGCGCGGTGACGGCGGAGGCCGGGACAGCGGCTGCCCCCTACACGGCGCACACCCGGGTCCGCCTGAGTGCCGCCTCGCACCGCACACCCCGTGTCCGCTGAGCCGTACACCGACGTGCCCGGCGCCACCCGCCGGGCACGTCGGCTCGCGTGGCCGTCGCGGTGGCAGTTCGCGGCCTGGCGGTCCGCGCTGTGGCGTACACCGGTGTCGCTGTGGAACGACGACATCACGGACTACGCGGCGGCGCTGACGTACTACGCGATCCTGGCGGTGCTCCCCGCCATGCTGGCCACGGTCCTGGCGTTCGGCCTGATCAGCCCGGAGACGGCCGAGGGGTTCATCACCCACGTCACCGCCTATGCCCCGGCCGAGTCCGGCGCCGAACTGCACAGTGTCCTCACCCACGCGCTGGACGCGGACCGGACGGCCTGGCCGCTCCTCGTGACCGGGGCGGCCAGCGCGCTGTGGTCGGCCTCCAGCTATCTCGCCGTCTTCCGCCGCGCCCTGCACCGCATGCACCGCGTCGAGGACCGGCGCTCGAACTGGCGCAAGGCGCACCGCATCGTGCTCACCGCGCTCGTCCTGCTCGGTCTGCTCCTCGTCGGCTCGCTCACCCTGCTGCTGACCGGCCCGCTCGCGGAGGCCGTCGGCCGGACCATGGGCATGGACGCCACCGTGACCTGGACGTGGCGACTGCTGCGCTGGCCGCTGCTGCTGTGCCTCGTCGCCCTGCTGGTCGTGATCGTCTTCCACACCGGCCCCGCCGTCGCGCGCCGACGCGGGCACAGCCTGTCCGGCGGCGCGCTGGCCGCCGCGCTCTGGCTGACCGTGTCCGCGGGCTTCTCGTCGTACGCCTCGACACTCGGCGCCTACAGCAGGCTGTACGGCTCGCTCTCCGGCATCGTCGTCTTCCTTATCTGGCTGTGGCTGTCGAACCTGGCACTGCTCACCGGCGCGCAGTTCGCCGCGGAGCTCTCCAAGGCGCCGCCCGCTCAGAGCATCGGGAAGCCGCCCGTGCCGTAGCACTCCTCGGGGAGGGGATCCGGGCTGCCGTCGGGGTCGAGCAGGTGGGCGACGAGGGCCGCGGTGGTGCGGTGCCAGAAGCGGGGGCGGTGCAGCATGGCGTGGTCGCCGCCGCCGACGACGGCCATCCCGGCCCGTGCCGCCGTGTCCCGCGCCCGGCGCACACAGTCCGCCGAGTCGGCGGGCGAGGTGACGCGGTCGCGTTCGCCGTGCAGGGCGACGACGTGCCGGCCCGCCGTCTGCTCCACCGGTTCGCCCGGCGGCCACCAGGGGGCCAGGGCCACGACACCGCACACCTGCGGGTGACCGGCGGCGCGCAGGGCGGCCCGGCCGCCCATGGAGTGCCCGAGCAGCACGGTCGGCACGGGTCCGGCCAGTCCGGCGAGGTCGCGCAGCGCCTCCTGGGTGTCCCGTACGGGGTCGGCGCGTCCGCCGTTCCAGCCGCGGAGGCGGTAGCGGACCTGGGCGACCAGGACGTCCTGGTGCGGGAGTCCGGCGGTCACCGCCCGTACGACGGGGCCCATCCGCAGCGCGGCGAGCTGCCAGGGCCGGGCACTGCGCTCGCTGGTCGCCTGTCCACCGTGCAGCACCAGCACGGCCGCGCGTGGGCGGGCCGGACGGCGCCGAAACAGCAGCGTGCCCCCGGACGGCACAAGGAATCCGGCCCCGCCCTGGACACCCTGGTCACCTCGGCCGCCCTGGTAGTCCTCCATGCCCTGCTCTCCCTGCTCTCCCTGACCGTCCTGCCCGTCCTGTTGCACGACGGCACACCCCCTGTTCCGGCTGTTCCGGCCCGCGCGCCGTGCGTCCCGCGTCCCTCGACACGCGGGCCACGGAGGCGATCCTCCCCTCCCCGACCCGATCCGACCCAGCTCAACCCAACCCGATTCCGATCCGATCCGGCGGGTTCGTCACGTCGTCCCCGGGCCGCTCCGTCGCGGCGGGCGGGGGAGGAAGCCGCTCGTACGGGCCTTGTACTCGGCGTATCCGGGCCGGTCGGCCATGTGCCGTTCCAGCAGCCGCTTTCCGCTTCCCCGGGTCAGCAGCAGGCTCATCACCACCGGCGACACGACGGACACGCCGGCCGCCGCCGGGGAGTCGCAGACGATGAGGAACAGGCCCCACCAGACGCAGAAGTCCCCGAAGTAGTTGGGGTGCCGGGTCCACGCCCACAGCCCGCGGTCCATGATCCTCCCCCGGTTGGCGGGATCGGCCCGGAAGCGGGCCAGCTGGGCGTCCCCCACCGCCTCGAAGCCGATCCCGACCGCCCACAGCGCACCGCCGGCCCAGGCGAGGGCGGACGGCGGGCCGGACACGTACTGCGCGGCCTGCACGGGCAGGGACACCAGCCAGACGAGCGCGCCCTGGAGGAGGTAGACCATGCGCAGCGCGTACGCGTTCCGGCTGCCCGGCGCCTTGGCCAGCATCTTCTCGTAGCGCGGGTCCTCGCCGTGGCCCCGGCCCCGGCGGGCGATGTGCACCGCGAGCCGCAGCCCCCAGATCGCCGTCAGCGCGGTCACCAGCAGCCGTCGTACGAGGTCGCCCTCACCGGCGGAGGCGGCGAAGGTGGTGACGGCCACCGCCGCGAAGCCGGTCCCCCAGGCGACGTCCACGATCCGGTGGACGCCCACGCGCACCGCGATACCGAAGGTGACCAGCATGACCGTGAGCGCCGCGGCGGCGGCCCAGGCCAGGTTGAGCGTGAACGCGTGCCACGGGAAGCCGCTCGCGGTGGTGTTCATCGGCCGGGGTTCTCCTTGGTGAACAGGTACTGCTGCACGTCGAGGTAGCCGGCCCGGAAGCCGGCCTCGGAGTAGGCCAGGTAGAAGGTCCACAGCCTGTGGAAGACCTCGTCGAAGCCGAGCGCCGAGACGTCGTCGGCGCGCTCGGTGAACCGCTCGCGCCACAGCCGGAGCGTCTCGGCGTAGTGCGCGCCGAAGGCGTCCCGGCGGGCGAGGCGCAGCCCGGTGTGGTCGCGGGCGGTCTCCTCGATCGCCCGCGTGGACGGGATCTGGCCGCCGGGGAACACGTACTTGTGGATCCAGGTGAAGGTGTCGCGGCTCGCGAGCATCCGGTCGTGCGGCATGGTGATGGCCTGCAACGCCACCCGGCCGCCCGGGGCCAGCCGCTCGTCCAGGGCCCGGAAGTACACCGGCCAGAACTCCACGCCGACCGCCTCGATCATCTCCACGCTGACGACGGCGTCGTACTCCCCGCGCGCCTCGCGGTAGTCGCACAGCTCGATGGAGACGCGGTCCGCGAGTCCGGCCGCGCGCACCCTTTCCACGGCCAGGGCCCGCTGCTCCCGGGAGAGCGTGAGCGAGGTGACGCGGGCGCCTCGGGCGGCGGCCCGCAGGGCGAGTTCGCCCCAGCCGGTGCCGATCTCCAGCAGCCGGGTGCCCT
Organism: Streptomyces sp. NBC_01451; assembly: GCF_036227485.1. Classification (NCBI taxonomy): domain Bacteria; kingdom Bacillati; phylum Actinomycetota; class Actinomycetes; order Kitasatosporales; family Streptomycetaceae; genus Streptomyces; species Streptomyces sp. NBC_01451. Next base: position 5,049,087 of record NZ_CP109479.1, on the reverse strand, counting down.
CGCCGACGTCGGCCAGGTCGAGCAGCCGGTCGATCTTGCGGTGCTGGGCGGCGGCGAGCCGGTCCCGGTCGGCGGGGAAGCCCCGGAACACGGCGGAGGAGTAGGTGAGGGTGTCGTCGAGGAAGAGGGCGAACAGGTCGTTGGACAGGTCGTAGTGGCGGCTGATGTTGGCACGGGAGCCGTCGGGCGTGTTCCGCTCGTCGTGCGGGTGGCGCGGCGCCCACAGGCCGCGCAGGCGTTGCAGCGGGGCCGGAATGAGTTCGGCGGCGTGCCCGGCGAGGACGGTGAGGGCGGCCACCAGGTCGGGGGCGTCCCACTCGCCGGCCATGTAGGACTCCCCGAACCCGACCAGGCCGTGGGTGCCGACCCGGGCGTGGAAGGCGGCCGGGTCGCGCACCTCGATCAGCGGCCCGCCCAGCCCCACGTCACCGGCCCCGGCGAACCGGGCCCGCAGGGGCAGCCGGCCGAGGGCCCGTCGGACGAGGGCGGCGGTCACGGCGGTACGGGCCCGGGAGGCGGCCGGTACGGCGACGATGTCGGGCCAGAGCGCGGGATCGGCGGGGGTGGCGTGCACGCGGGCGGGATCCGTGACGGCACCGCGCCCACGGCCACCCTCACGGTCAGGGCCGACGGTCTGTTCGTCGGGGGCGGTGCGGCCCTCGGGCACGGCGTGGCCGTCAGGGGCGGTGTGGCCGTCAGGGGTGCTGGGTTCTGCTGTCCTCATGTCGCTTTCTCCGAGGTGCGGTGTCCGGGGCGGGGCTGGACGGGCAGTCCCCGCAGGTAGAGGCGGATGCCGTGGGCGCGGATGGCGGCCGACACGGTGAGGGTGGACCAGGGGTGCCGCAGCGCCAGCCGCAGCAGGGACGGCGTGCTCACCGGGCGCCGGGTGCCATGGACGGTCGCGGTGAAGGCCCGGCCGCCCTCGCGGTCCAGGTGCACGGTCAGGTCGAGCCGGGGCCCGGGCGGCGGCACCCGCATGCGGTAGCCGCCGTCGACGGGGAAGAACGGCGAGACGTAGAACTTCTTGTCGGCGCGCGCGGTCCCGGAGGCGTCCGGGCGCAGCAGGTAGGAGTGGCGCCCGCCGTACGTGTTGTGCACCTCCGCGACCACGCAGCGCGGTTCCCCGTCGGGGCCGTGGCACCAGTACAGGGTGAGCGGGTTGAACACGTACCCGAAGACCCGCGCGTGGGTGAGCATCACCACCCGCCCGCCGTCCAGGTGTACGCCGTGACCGGCGAGGAAGTCGTCCAGGCCGGCCCGGATCGACGGCCGGTCGCCGGTGAAGTGGTCGCGCGGGTCGAACCGGGCCAACGGCCGCAGCGGGAACGGCAGTCGGGGCGGACGATCGGGGTCGACGAGCCACATGTACGTCCGGTGGCGCAGCCCGTAGCGGCGGGGCGCGGTCCGTATGTGGCTGATCGTGCAGGCGTAGAGGGCGGGTACGGCGCTCACCAGCGCACCCCCAGTGCCGCGGCGGCCTCGACACCCGAACGGCAGCCGTCCTCGTGGAACCCCCAGCCGTGGTAGGCGCCCGCGAACACACAGACGTCACTGGCGAGTTCGGGCAGGCGCCGCTGAGCGGCCACCGACTCGGGGGTGTAGACGGGGTGTTCGTAGACCATGCGGGCCAGCACCCGGCCGGGGTCGACGCGGTCCTCGCCGCCCAGGGTGACCACGAACGTCTCGGTGGCGTCGAGGCGTTGCAGCCGGTTCATGTCGTAACTGACCCGTACCCGGCCGCCGTCGGCCGCGCACGAGGGCATCAGGTAGTTCCAGGAGGCGCGGGCGCCGGGCGCACTCGGCAGCAGCCGGGTGTCGGTGTGCAGGAGGGTGGTGTTGCGGGAGTAGCGGAACGCGCCCAGCACCTCCCGCTCCCGCTCGCTCGCGTCGGCCAGCAGCCGCAGCGCCTGGTCCGGATGGACCGCGATCACGACCGCGTCGTAGGACTCGGTGGTGCCGTCCCCCGCCGTCACGTCGACGCCGTCGGCATGGCGTCGTACGGCCCGTACGGGCGTGCCGGTGCGGACGTCGCCGATCTGCTTGGCGATCCGGTCGACGTAGGTGCCCGAGCCGCCGCTGACCGTGCGCCACACCGGTGAGCCGCTCACCGACAGCAGTCCGTGGTGTTCCAGGAAGCGGAACAGGTAGGCGGCCGGGTAGCGCTGGGCGGTGACGGCGTCGCAGGACCACACCGCCGACACCACCGGCGTCATGAAGTGGCTGCGGAAGTAGGCGGAGTAGCCCTCCCGGTCGAGGAACTCACCCAGCGTGAGCGCCTGCTCACCGCCCTGTTCGCCGTGTTCGCCGCCTTGGGCGAGCAGTCGCCGGGCCGCGCGGTGGAAGGCGGGCACCTCGGCCAGCAGCCGCAGGTAGGGGCCGCGCAGCAGGTTGCGGGGCTGTGCGAACACTCCGGCCGGGCCGCGGGCGCCCGCGTACTCCAGGCCGCACCCCTCGCACCGCACCGACATGCTCATCTCCGACTCCTGCGTGGGCACGCCGAGCTCGTCGAACAGCCGCAGCAGATGCGGGTAGGTGCGCCGGTTGTGGACGATGAACCCGGAGTCGACACGGTGCACCCGCCCGTCGTGCGGCGACGTCAGCTCGTGGGTGTGCGCGTGTCCGCCGAGCCGGTCGTCGGCCTCGTACAGGGTGACGTGACCGGCACCGCCCAGGACGTACGCGGCGGTCAGGCCCGCCACCCCGCCCCCGACCACGGCCGTGCGCCGCCCCTCCCGTGCCGTCCGTTCCGGGCCGCGCGGGCCGTCCGTCGGCGTCCGTTCCATCACATCTCCTCCCGCCCTGCGATCAGGGATCTCCGCGTAATCCGGATCAGGTCGGGCGGCGGATTGGCCCAGCGGCGAATCGGCCGAGGAAGCCGATGGGAGGAGTGCGAGGGGAGCGGGGCCGAACGCAGGAGGGCGCACCGGCCGGAGCCGGTGCGCCCTCCTCGCGCGACCCGATACGGGCCGGTGGGGATCAGGTGTTGTTGCCGCAGGTGTTGACCCACTTGTGGGAGGCCGCGTTGTCGTGGACGCGCTGGCCCTGGCCGGCGGTGTTACCGGCGTTCCAGCTGAAGACCTGGCTGTTGTTGCGCAGGTTCCACTCGTGCCCCTGCCCGATGCAGGCGTAGGCGCTCTGGTAGTTCTCGTTGTAGTAGATGTTCACCTGGGCGAAGGAGCTGCCGGTGCCCCGGTTCGCGACCCAGTCGAGCTTGTTCTTGATCGTGGCCGGCCAGTCGGTGCTGTTGCCCTGGTTGCGGTAGGTCAGCTGGTTGTCGTCGGCGTAGGCACAGAACTCGCCGGAGTTGCAGCCTCCGTCGGCCTGGGCGATGCCGGGCGTGGCCAGGAGCGCTGTGGCGGCCACGGCCGCGCCGGCGAGAACGGTACGAAGCTTGCTCATGATCATTCAGTCCTTTGATCGATTTTTTCGTTGATGTCGGTCACTTGGTTGGTGCGCCGGATTTCCTCGGCGGCCCCGGTGGATCCGGTGTCCCGCTGTCCCGGTCCGTTCCGTGGTCCCCACGAGTCCGCCTGGTCGTGCTGTTACGCGGTGTCAGTTCCGGCCGACCACACCGCGAGCCTTGGGCAGGGCTTTCACCTGCATGCGCCGTGCCGTGTCGTACGCCGCGCGGTACTCGCCGTACAGGACGTCCGAGTAGTGCCGGTCCAGACGCTTCGCCGTGGTCGAGAGCCCGGTCGAGCGGCCGCACTCGGCCTCGTCCACGGCAGCCTTGACGTCCTTCGCCCGCGCCCCCGGGGCGGTGTCCCGCAGACGGATGTCGCGCAGCGCCGGGGGATTCTCGGCCACATGACCGCGCCGCTTCATGCAGTCGCGCCACTTCACGAGCACGGACCGGAACGCCGGGTCCTCGGCGACCCGGCCGACCCGCATGCCGGGCAGACCGTTCACCACCTGGATCGAGCGGTACCAGGCACGCGCGTCCCCGTAGAGGCTCTGCCACGAGCCCGCGGCACAGCCCTTCTCGCTGTGGCTGAGGACTCCGCCCATGGGAGGCGTGGCCTTGAGCCTGTCGCCTCCCTGGCTCGGCCCGAAGAGGGCGTCGCCGTAGGCCTCGTACCGTGCCTTCGGAAGCGAGTCGAGGTAGTGCTTCTCCTCGCTGTCCTTCCAGTCGCGTTCGGCACGCCGCTCGATGTCCCGGCCGTACCCGTAACGCGCCGCCCACGCCCTGTCGTCGATCCCGTAGGGGAACTCCCGGTAGTCCGGTGCCGGCAGCCGGGGGACGAGCCAGTAGCGGAAACCCCTGTCGGCCATGCAGTCCCGGATCAGCAGCTGTTCCGCGCGGTGCAGGACGTCCAGCTCCGCCGTCGTCGGCCTGCGGGGCGGTTGCCCGCCCTGCCCGGCCGTCGCGTCCGTGTTCCTCCCGGACTGCTGGGCCGCCGAGTCGCCGCCGCTGATCGTCACGACGGCCGCGGCCAGCAGACCCGCGCACATCGCGGCGGCGAGCAGCCACCGCAGTCCCACCCCAACACGCACGACAGTTCCCTCCCTGGTGGCTTCCGGCCTCTGTGGCTTCCGGCCCTTGCGGTGCCTGTGCGGTCCGTGAACCGACGCCTCGAAAGCTAGCCAGGGGCGTACCGGGTGGGACATCCGGAACTTGCGGGAGTCCCTTTCTGCGCCGGATCGGGCACCGTGCCGACAAAACAGCCATCCGGTGACGCTCGGGGGGCCGGTGCGGCACCCCGTCAACTTCCGGATACCGGCGGGCCGGTGGCCGCCATAGCTTGCTTCCGCCATCTGCGGCCCGTACGCCGACACGGCCCCGGAGGACGGCTGGCCCTGCGCAGCCGCAGGGCCCCCGGCGCCGACGCGGGGGCCGATCCGCGCCCTTACCGCGACACCCAGGTGGCCCGAGCGAAATGGGGAACCCACGTGACCAGTCCGACCACCCACCCCGGCGGATCCGCCGCCGGACGACCGCCGAACCGGCGCGGGACACGTCTGCGCCGGCTCCCCGCCGTCGCCGCCGCCCTCGCGCTCGCCGCGACCGTGCTGGGCCTGACCGGGTCGTCACCGGCGACCGCCGCGCCGCACCTCGCCACGCAGGCCGAGGTGCCGGCGGGTGTGACCGCCGGTGTGGCGGTCTTCGACCGTACGACCGGGACTTTCACCGAACGGCTCAACGAGACCATGCGGTTCCGCTCGGCCTCGGTGGTGAAACTGCTCATCGCCCTCGACTACCTGCGCACCCGCGACCCCCGCACCCTGTCCACCGCCGACCGCACCCGGCTCGACTCGATGCTGCGCAGCAGCGACGACAACGCGGCAAGCTACTACTGGAGCCTCGGCGGGCGGACGGCGATCATCGACCGCACGGTGACGCAGCTCGGCCTCGCCGACACCGCCAACCCGCCGGCGGGGTACGAGGACTACTGGGGGTACGTCGCCCTGTCGGCCGCCGACACGGTACGGATCTACCGGTACATCCTGGACACCGCCTCCGCTCCGGTGCGCGACTACGTCATGGGCAACCTGCGCCAGTCGACGCGCTGCGGCACCGACGGGTTCGACCAGCAGTTCGGCATCGCGGGCTCCTTCGAGCGGCCGTGGGCGGTCAAGCAGGGCTGGTCCGGCTTCGGCAGCTCCGGCGGCTGCACCCCCAGGCCCGCGACGACCGTCCCGAGCGTCGCCGCGGCGGCACAGCAGTCCGCGCAGAAGTCCGCACAGCAGTCCCCACGGAAGTCAGCCGAGCAGTCCGGGCGGCAGTCCACGGCCGTGCAGCGGGCCGCCGCCGGGGTCGATCTGACCAAGGAGGCGCTGCACACCACCGGCACGGTCGGGGCCGGTGACCGGGCGATCGTGGCCGTGTTCACCCTGCACCCCGACGGCACCCCGTTCGGCACGGCGTACACGGACCTGGGCCGGCTCACCCGCTCCCTCGACGTACCGGGCGCCGTCCGCCCGTCCGGAACCTGGTTCGGCACCTGGAGCTCGGGCGTGAACGTGCGCCCGCGCCCGACCACCGTCGACTCCCCTCCGCTGACGACCCTGCCGGGCGGTGTGGAGGTCCTGGTGAGCTGCCAGAAGCAGGGCCAGGAGGTCAGCATTCCGCCATACACGAACAAGTGGTGGGCCTATCTGCCCCAGTACGGCGGCTACATCACCAACATCTACATCAGCTCGCCGGGGAACCAGCTTCCCGGTGTGCCCGTCTGTTCCTCGTAGAACGCGCTGGACGAACGGCGTAGGGCCCCTGTGGACCGGAACCCACGGGGGCCCTGCGCCGCCTCCCCGTGCGCCGACCACCGGGCGGACGGCCGCCCCCGGCCACCGGCGGAATCCAGCCAACGCACGCGCGATCCAGCCCGCACGGGGTACCCCCCGGGGCTACGATGCCCGGCGGCTTGACCAGCCGAAGAGCGGGGGAAGGGAAAACTGCCGATGAGCGGCGTACTCATCCATTTGCCGTCAGCGCACCCCACGGAACCGGCGACGACCCGGCGCCTGGGACCGGGGGAGGCGGCACGGTTCGGCCGTGGCACGAAGGCGCATCCGGTCGAACTGCTGCTGCCGGACCCGGCCGTCTCCCGGCTCGCCGGGGAGATCCGGGTGACGGAGGACCACTGGCAGCTCAGCAACTTCTCCACCACCCACAGCTATCTGGTCGAGAACCCGGAGGGCGCCGGGGAGTACCTGCGGATCCCGCCGCGCCGGTCGGGGGCGCCGATCCCGTTCGAGTTCGCCCGGGTCGTGCTGCCCACCCGGGGCTCCACGGTGAGCTTCCAGGTATTCGCGCCCGACCACGTCTACCTCGACGCGGAGGATCCCGGCGGCGCCTGGGGCACCCGTACCCTCAACGCCTACTCCCTCGACGAGACCGCCACGTACTTCCTCGTCCTGGTGGCGCTCTGCGAACCTCGGCTGCGCGACGAGTCGGCGGTCTCCGTGCCGACCACCCCGCAGGTCGTGGAACGCATCAGCACCCACCCGGCCCTGACACGGCTGACCGCGCGGGCCGTCAGCGCCCACATCGACTACCTGGCCGAGCAGAAACTTCGGGTACGCGGGCCGCAGGACGTCACCGACACGGGCGGCGGCGCACGCCGTACGGGCAAGCGCGAGGCCGTCGTCGGCGTCGCGCTCCGCTTCGGCCTGGTCCGCGAGGAGCACCTGGCCCTGCTGCCGTCCCGCGCCCCGGGCCCCCTCCTCCCGGACCCGGCACAGTCCGGGGGCCACCGGTGACCAACACGGGCGGGAAGTACGACGAGGCGGTCGACGAGAACGTGGGCGGGCGTACGAGCGGCAGTACCGGCGGGACGGCGGCCGGGGGTCCGGGCGAACCGTGTCACGGCGGGTCCGGCGGGCCCGACGGGACGGCCGACCCGATTCCCCGGGGCTTTCGCGTGGGCCGCTGGGAGGTCACCGAGCCGATCGCCGACGGCGGCTGGGGACGCGTCTACGAGGGCCGCGAGACGCCCGGGGAAGCAGCGGAGGCAGCGGAAGGTGCCGAAACCGCTGAGGGGAGCGCAGGGCCCGGGTCCGGGCCGGCGCCGGAGAGCCGGGTCGCGCTGAAGTTCCTGTCGACCTCGGGGCTGGCTCCCCGGCAGGCCGAACGGCTGGCGGAGACCGTGCGGCGCGAGATCGAATTCGGCAGCCGGGCCCGGCATCCCCGGCTGATGCGGCTGCTGGACTCCGTGGTGCTCGGCGACACCGAGGTGCCCGGACTGGACGGCGCCGTCGTGCTGGTCATGGAGCGGGCCGAGAGCAGCCTCCAGGACCTGCTGGACGCCGCCGACGGCAGCCCCCTGCCGGAGGCGGAGCGGCTGGTGACCGAGGTCTGCGAGGGGCTGGCCCATCTGCACCGGCTCGGCTGGGTGCACGGCGACCTGAAGCCGGACAACGTGCTGATCATGGCGGACGGTTCGGTACGGCTCTCCGACTTCGGCCTCACCGTCGAGCTCGACGGGACGCGCGGCACCCACGGCTACATCCCGCCTCTGGGCTCCCCCGACTATCTGCCGCCCGAGCGCTGGCGGGCCCCGCTGGACGAACGCGGGGTGCAGGTGCGGCCCTCCGCCGACGTGTGGGCCCTGGGCGTGATGATCCACCAGGTGTTCACCGGGGGTGCCTCGCCGTTCCCCGGGGCCACCTTCGCCGCCCGGGTCTCCGCGGTCCAGGAGTACGCCGAGGGCAGGGCGCCGCTCAGACCGCACGTCATGGTGCCGGAGTTCTGGCGGGCCCTGGCCGCCGACTGTCTCCTGCCCGCCCACACCGAGCGCGCGGCGCACACGTCGGAGAGCCTGCTGGACCGCGTCCGGGCCGCCCGGCACGCGGACGGCCTCCCCACCGCCCGGCAGCGCCCCGCCAAGCGGACCGCCGCCCTGGCAGCCGGCGCCGCGCTGGCCCTGCTGGGCGCGGGCGGCGCCGCCTGGTGGCAGTGGGGAGGTTCCGGCGGCGACCCCCGTACGACGCCGGAAGCGCGGCTGAGCGTGTACAACGCCGACGCCAAGTGCCGTGCCCGCGCCGACCGGCACCCGCTGTGCAGCCTCGGCCTCGCCATCGACCCCACCACGCCGTACGTCCTGGACAACGTGGTGGAGACCCGGGTGTGGCACGGCGACGTACTCACCGTGGAGTGCGGTCTGGAGCGCGGGGTCCCCGTCACCGACGAGGCGGGCGTCCGGTCGTCCCGGTGGTTCCGGGTGCGGCTGCCCGCGGCGGCGGCGGACGCGGAGAAGGACACGCAGACCGTGCGGACCACCGCCTGGCTGCCCGACGTACGGACCAGGAGCAAGCCCGTCGTCCCGGCCTGCGCGAGCGGCTGAGCCACGGGCGCGGCTTCCGGCCCGTGGCTCAGCCCGCGTTCGTCAGCACTGCCTGCTGACACCGCCGGTCTCGTTGCCCTTGAGGAAGATCCCGCTGACATAGCCGACCCCGCCCGCGTTCAGCGGCAGCCGGACCCACTTGTCGTTGGTGACACCCTCGGCGGTCACGCTCTGACCCACCACCCAGCAGTCCGCCGGGTAGGTCTCGTTCGGGTACACCGTGCTGCGGATCTCGCACGAAGTCGACGCACAGGCCCGGACGTTGGCCTGCGTCCACGCCGTCACCGTCGTCGAGCCGCCACCGCCACCGCCCCCGCCCCCGCCGGGCGTGCACGGCAGCCCGACGCCGCGGTCGCGCAGGTACGGGACCGGGTCGATGCCCCGGACCGAGGTGGAGGTGCCGACCCGGACGCGCAGATGCAGGTGGACGCCGGTGGAGTCGCCCTCGGAGCCCATCAGGGCGATGCGCTGACCGGCCGACACCTGCTGGCCGACGGAGACGTCCCGCTGGTACATGTGGCCGTACTCGGTCACGGTGCCGTCGGAGTGCAGGATGCGGATCCACTGGCCGTAGCCCTGGGCGGGGCCGGAGGCGATGACCTCACCGGCGCCGACCGCGTAGATCGGGGTGCCGAGCGAGTTCGCGATGTCGACACCGTCGTGGGAGCTGCTGTAGCCCTGGGTGACCACACCGGCGGCCGGGCAGGAGCCGGCGAAGGCGGCAGCGGCGGAGGTGGCGGCGACGGTGCCGTTCGTCGCCGCGTGGCCGGGGGCGGCCACCGCGAGAGGCAGCAGCAGGGCCGCCGTGGCCAGCAGGCCGGCCCGTAGGTTCATGCCGCGCAGAGCGAGACGCACGTGTGTTCTCCCATGAGGTAGCGGCTTCTGACGAGCCGAGGGGTGCGGTGGTCCGGCCCCCTCCCGCCGTGGAGCGGGGGCCGGTCCACGGACCCTAGGCGCGCGGTGGCCCCGCGGGGCATCCGGAAGTTTGCGGAGAGACGGTGCCCACGCCGGGGCGGTAGTCCTGGACCCTCGTCCGCATCGACCGAGGGGGAACCCGTGCCTGTCGTATCCATACCCGCCAAGTGGCGTACGCCACTGTGGGGAACGCAGGTCCTGTGTCTGCTGCTCGTCCTGATGGGCCTGACGGCGCCGCCCGCCGCCGCGCAGCCTCCGAAGCTCCAGGACAGCTGGCGCATCGACCTCGCCGGGCCGGAGGCCGACCGGGGCAACGTCGCCCGCCGTCCGGACGGGATCACCGTCAGGAACAGCGGAGTCAGGACCCGGTCGGTACCGGGCACCTCCGCCGTCTACACGTCGCCCGGCAGAAGCCTCGGCCGCCAGCTCACGGCGTTCACCGTACGGACCCGGGCGAAGGTCCCCAAGGGCACCAGGGTGCAGACCGAGGTCCGGGGCAGCAACCACCCGGGCACCTGGACGCAGTGGCGGACCACCGGCGGCACCGGCGCGGTCCGGCTGCCGCAGGCGGTCTCCCTCCTCCAGGTCCGGCTCACCCTGGTCGGCGTCCCCGGCGGGGCGTCGCCGACCGTCCGGTCCGTCACCGTCGCCGCGGCGGCCGTGCAGCCGGCGCCGCAGCAGACCCCGCAGGGCAGCAGGGCAGCCGCGTCCGGTCCCACCTACCGGCTGTTCGCGACCCGGGAGGGCCTCGTCGGCGGGACCACCGCCAACGGCCACGTCATCCAGCCCCGCGACCACTTCGTGGCCCTGCCCTCGCGCCGGATGCTGGCGGTCAACGGCGGTCGCGAGTACCAGGTCCGCCTCTGCTACAAGGGGCGTTGCGAGACCGCGCCCGTGTGGGACGTCGGCCCGTGGAACACCCGCGACGACTACTGGAACCCGCCCGCGCAGCGGGAGATGTGGCGGGACCTGGCGCAGGGCACCCCCGAGGCCCAGGCCGCTTACCTCAACGGCTACAACGGCGGCCTGGACGAGTTCGGCCGACGGGCCGCCAACCCGGCCGGCATCGACGTCGCGGACGGCACCTTCTGGGACGGCCTCGGCATGACCGACAACGACTACGTGGAGGTCACCTTCATGCCGGACGGCGGTGGCGGTGGCGGCTCGACGACGGTGACGGCGTGGACGGAGGCCAACGTCCGGGCCTGTGCGTCGACTTCGTGCGAGATCCGCAGCAAGGTGGTCGCGGGTGAGACCTACCCGGCGGACTGCTGGGTGGTGGGTCAGAGCGTGACCGCCGAGGGTGTCACCAACGACAAGTGGGTCCGGCTGCCGCTGAACGCGGGCGGGGTCGGCTATGTCAGCGGGATCTTCCTCAAGGGCAACGAGACCGGCGGTGTCAGCAGGCAGTGCTGACGAGGGCGGCTCGGGGAAACGCGGCCACGTCCGGCCCCCCGTCCCCCGGGCCGTCGCCTCACCCGTCCCCCGGGCCGTCGCCTCAGCCGTCCCCCGCGGGGAGCCGGACGGTGAACGTGGTCGATCCCGGGCCGCTTTCGAGGGTGACACCGCCGCCGTGGGCCTCCGCCACCGCCGCCACGATCGACAGCCCGAGGCCGGCGCCGGTGCCGGTGCCTTGGCCCGTGCCCTCGGTGCGGCGGCGGTCCGCGCGGGTGAAGCGTTCGAAGACCTTGGGCCGGATGTCGGCGGCCACGCCCGGCCCGTCGTCGTGGACCTTCAGCAGCGCCGTCCGGCCCTCGGCCGCCAGCGAGATGGTCACCGTGCTGCCGGCGGGGGTGTGCAGGCGCGCGTTGGCCAGCAGGTTGGCCAGCACCTGATGGAGCCGGTGGGCGTCACCCGTCACGGTCACCGGCTCCTCGGACAGTTCCAGCTTCCAGCGGTGCCCGGGGCCCGCGGCCTGCGCGTCCGTCACCGCGTCCAGGACCAGGCGGGTCAGGTCGACGGGCAGCCGTTCCAGGGGGCGGCCCGCGTCGAGGCGGGCGAGGAGCAGCAGGTCGTCGACCATCTCGCCCATGCGGGCGGCCTCGGCCTCGATGCGCTCCAGGGCCCGCACCACCTTCGGCTGCACCGGCCCCGGGTGCAACAGCGCCAGTTCCGCGTGGCCGCGGATCGAGGCCACGGGTGTGCGCAGCTCGTGGCTGGCGTCGGCGGCGAAACTGCGCAGCCGTTCCTCACTCGCGTGCCGTTTGGTCAGCGCGTCCTCGACGTGCCCGAGCATCAGGTTGAAGGCGCTGCCGACGCGTCCCACCTCACTGCGCGGGTCGGCCTCGGGAGCGCGCGGCCACAGCCCCACCTCGCCGCTGGAGAGCGGCAGTTCACTGACCCGGGTGGCGGTCGCGGCCACCCTGCTGAGCGGTCGCAGCGACCAGCGCACCCACAGTGCTCCGGCGACACCGGCGACGGCGAGGGCCGCGCCGAGGACGACCGCGGCGACCAGTTCCAGCCGGTGCACGGCGGCCTCCACGGACTCCATGGGCAGTCCGGTGACCAGGACGTCCCCGTCCCTGCCCGCGGTCGCCATCATGCGGTAGTCGTCCAGCGCGGAGAGGTCGACCGTGTGTCCCTCGCCGTCGGCGGGGAGCCCGGCGAGGCGTTTCCGGTCCCGCGCGCTCAGCTCGACGGTCGCCGTGCCCGTACCTCTGCCGGAGGCCACCACCGCCGCGTTGGTGACCGTGTCGCCGACCAGCCGGGCGCCGAAGGTCCCGGCGGACTGACGGCGGGTGTCGCCGTCGCCGCCCTCGTCGCCGTCGTGATCCGACGGGAGCGGTCCGCCGTGTTCAAGGCTGGCCGGGAACCGTACGCCCGCCTCGCGCAGCTGCTGGTCGAGGCGCCCGGTGAGGAAGCCGTTCAGCTCCACCACCGCGGCCACGCCGACGGCCGCGCAGCCGACCGCGAGCAGTACGACGAGCCCGGCGGTGAGCCGCGCCCGCAGCGTGTGCGGACGGGGGAAGCGCACGCGGGGCCTCACGGGGCCACCGGCTTGAGCACGTATCCGGCGCCCCGCACCGTGTGGATCATGGGCGGTCGGCCCGCGTCCACCTTCTTGCGCAGATAGGAGATGTACAGCTCGACGACATGGGCCTGCCCGCCGAAGTCGTAGGACCAGACGCGGTCGAGGATCTGTGCCTTGCTGAGCACCCGGCGCGGGTTGCGCATGAGGTAGCGGAGCAGTTCGAACTCCGTCGGGGACAGCTCGACGAGTTCGCCGCCGCGGGACACCTCGCGGGCCTCCTCGTCCATGACGAGGTCGCCGACGGTCAGCCGCGGCCCGTCCTCCGTCTGCCGGGCCATCCCGGCCCGGCGCACCAGCCCGCGCAGCCGGGCGACGACCTCCTCCAGGCTGAACGGTTTCGTCACGTAGTCGTCGCCGCCCGCCGTGATGCCGGCGATACGGTCCTCGACGGCGTCCCGGGCCGTCAGGAAGAGCACGCACACATCGGGGCGTACGGCGTGCAGCGAGCGCAGCACGGCGAAGCCGTCGGTGTCCGGGAGCATGACGTCGAGGACGACGGCGTCGGGCAGCAGTTCGCGTGCCTCGGCGACGGCCGAGACGCCGTCGCCCGCCGTGCGGACCTCCCAGCCCTCGTACCGCAGGGCACCGGAGAGGACCTCGGCGAGGTCGGGGTCGTCGTCGACGACGAGGACCCGGAGCGGCGTGCCGTCGGTCCGGGTCAGCGTGGGGCGGCCGGAGCCGCGGGGGCGGGGAGTGTTCATCTCGGTTACCAGGATGCGGTCTCGCGGCGTCCCCGGCCGCTTTCCCGGCCTCTGAGTTCCCTCTGAGTCCGCTCTGCGTCCGCCCTGGCCCCGGACCGCCCGGCCACCCGTCCCACCTGCGATTTCGGCCGCGCGGCGGGCCTCGCGCTGAGAGCGGGCTCAGAGGTTGCGTCGGCACAGTGTCGTCCGGACGGCCAAAGGGACATACCGACGCACCGGCCGACCGACAGCCGAAGGGACACACGGATGACGACGGCGTACGCGCAACGAAGGGTCGCCCCCGCGCCCCCCGCGCCACGGCGCTCCCCCGCCGGGCCGGTGCTCGCCGTCCTGTGGGGCGGCGCCGCCGCCCTGCTCGCCCTGTGGTGGCACGACACGGGATCGGTCGTGGGGGCGGCGGGGTGGCTGACCGGGGCCGGCCGGATCGCGGGACTGCTGTGCGGGTACGCGTGTGCCGTCCTCGTCGGTCTGATGGCCCGCGTCCCGCTGCTGGAGCGGCGGATCGGGGCGGACCGGGTGACGCGCTGGCACGCCAGGGCGGGCCGCTACACGATCTGCCTGCTGGTGGCGCACGTCGTGCTGATCCTGCTCGGGTACGCCGCACAGGACGGCTCCTCGTTCCTCGACGAGGCGCTCACCGTGGTCCTGGACTACCCGGAGATGCTCAAGGCCACCGCGGGCACCGTCATCCTGTTCGCGGTCGGGATCGTCTCGGCCGGCGCGGTGCGCCGCCGGGTCGCCCACGAGTTCTGGTACTACCTGCACCTCCTCACGTACGCCGCGGTCTTCCTCGCCTTCGGCCACCAGCTCGCCCTGGGCTCCGACTTCACCGGCAACGGGGCGGCCCAGGCCGCCTGGTACGCGCTGTACCTGGGCGTCGCCGCCCTGGTGCTGTGGTTCCGGATCCTCGCCCCGGTCCGCCTCAACCTGCGCCACCGGCTGCGCGTCGACTCCGTGCACCGGGAGGCGCCGGGCGTGTTCTCCGTCGTCATCGGCGGCCGGCGACTGGACGAGATGGGCGTGCTGCCGGGGCAGTTCCTGCGCTGGCGGTTCCTCACCGAGGGCATGCGCTGGACCTCCACGCCGTACTCCCTGTCGGCGCCGCCGCGCCCCGGCCTGCTGCGCATCACCGTGAAGGCGCTCGGCGACCACAGCGCCGCCGTGTCCCTGCTGCGGCCGGGCACCCGGGTCTGGGCGGAGGGCCCCTACGGGGCGCTGACCGCGGACCGGCAGACCTCGCACAAGTCCCTGCTGATCGCGGGCGGCGCCGGCATCACCCCGCTGCGCGCCCTGTTCGAGACGCTGCCGGGCGAGGTCACCCTCCTCTACCGCGCCCGTACGAACCAGGATCTGGCCCTGGGCGGGGAACTGGAGGCCGTCGCACGGTGGCGCGGGGCGAAGGTGCTCTACGCGCTCAACGGCCCCGACGGCCGGCGCCCCGACCTCTCCGCGCACTCCCTGCGCGCGGCCGTGCCCGACCTGGACGCCCACGACGTGTACCTGTGCGGCCCGCACGGTTTCGCGCGGGACCTCTACGAGGCGCTGCGCGCCGCCGGGGTCCCCGACCGCCGTATCCACCACGAGTCCTTCGAGCTGTGAGGTCCTCTTGCACCCGTTGAGGAAGAACCGTCCACTGCGCCGCATCGCGCTGGCGAGCGCCGCGACCGTCTCCGGCATGGTCCTGCTGCTGTCGCTGAAGCCGCACACGACACCGTCGGTCGTCACCGGCTCGGCGAGCTCCTCCGCGCCGTCCGGCGGTTCGAGCACGGCAGGCGGCTCGTCCGGGTCGACCGGCTCGTCCGGCTCGTCCGGCTCGTCCGGCTCGTCCACCGGCACCCGTACCGTCACCGGCGACTCGGTCCAGACGCGCTACGGCCCCGTCCAGGTCCGCGTCACCCTGACGAACGGGAAGCTCACCGACGTCACCGCGGTCACCTACCCGCAGGAGAACCCGCGGGACCAGCAGATCAACTCGTACGCCGTCCCGCAGCTGACCAGGGAGGCGCTCACCGCGCAGAGCGCCGACATCGACACGGTCTCCGGAGCCACGTACACCAGCGACGGCTACCGCCAGTCGCTCCAGTCGGCGCTGGACTCCGCGGGCAACTGACACCCGCTCCGGGAGTCGCGCCCCGCGACGGATCCGATCGCCGGAAGCGGCATGAAGCACTTGATGCCGGGCACTTGGTTTCGGTCATACGATGACAAGTGGACCGGCACGGTCACGTGCCCGGGCCCAGGCCAGGGCCGTCGAACCGGCCTCCGGGGCGCGCAGACAGGGAGCAGGGCATGATCCGTTCAGCCGACATCCGCGAATGGCGCAACCACGAGGTGATCGACGAGAAGCAGCGCAGGATCGGCATGCTCGAATCGGTCTACGTCGACACGGCCACCGACGAACCGGCCATGGCCACCGTCCGTACCGGGCTGCCCACCCGGCACCGGCTGGTCTTCGTCCCGCTCGACGAGGTGGTCCTCGGACCGGGCTACGTCAGGGTCGCCTATTCCAAGTCGCAGGTGCGCAACGCCCCGTCGATCGGGACCGACGACGTGCTCCCCGCCGAGCAGGAGGCGGAGATCTTCAAGCACTACGGCCTGGCGTACCAGCCCGGAGCAGGGGGCGAACGTCAGCTCGCACGCCGCTGAACACACGTACGGAACCAGCGCTTCGCACACTTCACACACCGCACAGAGGAGATGGTCCGGATGATGGCGCTCTTCCTTCTGCTGGTCCTGGTGGCCGTCGTCCTGGGAATCATCGGTGTGGCAGCCCATGGCCTGGGATATCTGCTGGCCATCGGCATCGTGATCTTCGCCGCCGACCTGATCTTCTTCGGGGCCCGGCTCACCCGGCGCGTCAGGCGGCGTCCCGTCCGCTGACCGCGAAGCCGTACGGTGGGGGCGAACCCGGGACGTGGGCGGACGGACCGTCGCGCCGGCCACGAGGCCCGGGTTCCTGTCGGGGGACCATCGGTCACTGGTCCGGCGGTTTCCCCTGACGCGCCCGCGGGCTTCGGTGCGAGGCCGCCCTGGCTCCAGGGCGGCGTGGTGGAGGGTACGGTGCCCGGTGCGGGTGACGAGTCGGGGTCAGGTTCGGGGTCGGGTTTGGGGTCGGGGTCGGGGACACGGCCCGCGACCGGGCCGAAGTTCTGGAGACAGGTCGTCGAGCGGCTGAGCACAGCCCTGATGGTGGTCGGCCCGACCGGCCGGATCGACGCCGTCAACCCGGCCGCCGAGCGGCTGCTGGGCCGTACCGCCGCCGCCGTACGCGGGAAGGACGCCCACGACCTGCTGCACCGGGACGCGGCCGGGGCCACCCTCCCGCGCGAACGGTGCCCGCTACTCCGGGCGCTGGCCGGGCAGGAGGCCGCACGCGGTGACGGCGACAGCTGTCTGCGCGGCGACGGCCGCCTCGTCACGATCTCCTGGTCCGCCTCCCCCCTGCTGGACGACGGCTCCTTCACGGGCATGGCCGTACTGCTCACCGACAGCACGGACAGCGCGGACGCCGGCGGCTACCCGGGCACACGCCGGGAGGGCGCGGCCTACACGAGTGCCCTGGAGGACCTCAACGAGCGGCTGACCCTGGTCGCGGAGATCACCGACGTACTGGGCCAGACCCTGGAGACCGACGAGGCCCTCGCCCGGCTGGGCCGGCTGCTGGTCCCCCGCCTCGCCGACTGGGCGGCGGTGGACCTCCGGACCGGTTCCGGGCGGATCCACCGGGTGGCGGTGACCGGACCCGCGGGCCGGGACGCCGCGCTGGAGGGCGGGCGCGAGCGCCTGCCCGGGGCCGGCGAGGGCGACCCGTCGCCCCTCGCCCAGGTACTGAACGGCGGTGATCCCGTACGGCAGGACGCGGCGGAAACGGCCGCCGCCGCACCGCCCGGCTCCGGCCTGGCCGCCGTCCACAGCGACTTCCTGCGGACGGCGCGCGCCACGTCCGCCATCACGGTGCCGCTGGGCTCCGGCCCCGAACGGCAGATCACCGGCGCCCTGACCGTGGTGCGCACCGACCCGGCGCACCCCTTCGACGACGCCGACCTCGCGGTGGTGAGCGACATCGGCCGACGGGTCGGCCTGGTCATCGACAACGCCCGCCGGTTCGGCCGCCAGCGCGCCGTCGCCGAGGCCATGCAGCGCAACCTGCTCGCCCCGCTGCCCCAGCCCGGCCGGCTGCGGCTGGCCGCCCGCTACCAGCCCGCCCCTGTCGGCTCCCAGGTCGGCGGCGACTGGTACGACGCGTTCGGGCTGAAGGACGGCACGCTCGCCCTCGTCATCGGCGACGTCGTGGGCCACGACCTGACGGCGGCGGCCGGGATGGCCCAACTGCACGGCATCCTGCGGTCGTTGGCCTGGGACCGCTCCGGGCCGCCGGGCACCGTCGTCGACCGCCTCGACGACGCCATGCCCGCCATCACCACCGTCCCCATGGCCACGCTCGTCCTCGCCCGGGTGGAGGGCCACCCGGACACGGGCCCGTGGACCCTGCGCTGGACCAGCGCCGGCCACCCGCCGCCGCTCCTGCTGACCCCCGGCGGCCACGCGCGGTACCTCGAAGCCGGCCAGGGCCTCCTCCTCGGCGCCCACCACAGCGGCGGCGAGAGCAGACCGACCGCCACCCAGGCCCTGCCGCCGGGCTCCACCCTGCTGCTCTACACCGACGGCCTGATCGAGATCCCCGGCAGCGACCTCGACACCGGCCTGCGCCGCCTGCGCGAGCACGCTCTGGCGCTCGCCCACACACCACTGGACACCCTGTGCGACCAGCTCCTCGCCCGAATGCCGCCCGGCAGTACGGACGACGTGGCACTCCTCGCGCTGCGTCTGCCGGAACCGTGACGGCGGGCGGGCTCCGGTGCCCGGGGCTGGTGGGGCCGGGCTCGTCGGGCACGTCGATCCAGATCGGGTCGCCGCAGTTGTCCTCGAAGCCGCGTGCCCTCAGGCAGTAACGGCCTCCGCGGTACGGGGCGGTGCAGGGGTTGCCGAAGACCCCGTACACGCCGTACACGGCGTGCTGGTCCGCGCCGCGGAGGGTGATCAGGCGGGACGAGGGCCGGTCGCGGCGCGCTGCCCGCGCGCACTCGTGTCCCTCCGGTCCAACGGACGGGCTGACCGGCTGACGGGCGGCGGAGTGCGGGGCAGCCGACGGCGGAGTCCCGGGTCGCCGCCGTACCCGCCCTGCCCGCCCCGTCCGCCCGCCCGTCAGACCAGTTCGAGTCGCCGTTCCGGTCGCCGCACCGCCACGGGTTCCGGTTCCCAGCGTCTGGTGGTCCGTACATACCCGTCGACCACCGAGAGCATCGCCAGAATGATCAGCGGTCCGAACACCCACGGATGTTCCGCCATCTCCATCGACAGATGGCGGTACGACACCAGGAGTGCGGCGAAGACCGTCGCGCCGTGAGCGACCAGCCAGGTCGCGGATCGGTCCCAGCCGCGCGCCAACGCGCGTAGAGCCGCCTCGACCGTCAGCGCGAACACCACACCGGCCACGAGGTCCGCGCCGTAGTGGTAGCCGAAGCCCAGCGTCGCGGTGAGCGTGGCGACCAGCCAGAACGTGCCCGCGAACCGCAGGAACCGGGGGCCTTTGCGGGAGTGGATGAAGATCGCGGTGGCCCATGCCGTGTGCAGGCTGGGCATGCAGTTACGGGGGGTGATCCCGTCGTACGGCATCGGATGCGGGGCGGTGACCGGCAGTGGCGTGTTCGGCCACAGGTCGGCCACCGCCCAGTGTCCGCCGCCGGTGCCGAAGGCGCCGGAGCCGTAGGCGAAGACCGGTCCGACCACCGGGAAGATCATGTAGATGCCGGGTCCGAGGAGGCCTATCGCCAGAAACGTGCGCACCACGTGATGGCTCGGGAACCGGCCCTCGGCCGCCACGTTGCGCAGCTGGTACAGCGCGACGCAGACCGCGGCCACCGCTAGCTGTATGTAGACCCAGTCGAGCAGATGGGTGCCGATCGGGCCCGTGGCCCTGACCATCCGGCCCACCAGCCACGACGGATCACCCAGCGCGTGATCGGCGGTCGCCACGTACTGGTCGAGCACCATCGGGCGGGTCTTCGACGTGATCAGCAGCCAGGTGTCGCCCGCCTTGCGGCCCGCCACCAGCAGCAGGCCCAGCCCGACGCCCTTCAGCAGCAGGAGCCGTTCCTGGCCGGTGCGGCGCGTGACGGCGATGACCGCGCAGCCCAGCATCACCCACAGAGCGCCGTTGCCGAAGAAGTGGCCGCCACCGCCCACCCGGGCGCCGACCGCCAACCGCACCAGCAGGACGGTGACATCGATGCCGATGGCGACACCGGCCGCGATGAACCGCTCCCGCCAGGTGAGCACCACCATCATCAGCGCCATGCTCGCGTACAGCAGGGGTCCCGACCTGGGGGTGCATATGACCTCGCGCACCTGGTTGGTGATCGGCCCGGGCAGGCCGTAGGAACGCGCGGCGATCTCCATCGCGACGAGGAATCCGAGGACCGCCGAAACCACCACGGCCCAGAGCCCCGCCGACGGCTGCCGCCACATCGAGAACGCGGTTCTCCGGCGTATTCGATCAAACACTGGTGGCGGCATATGGGGTTCCCCGTTCGGTTTACCGGACTTCTGTCAATCAGTTGCTCATCACGCTTTTTGGGCAGCTTTCTCCCCCACGAAGTCAACCTGTGTGAGACCTGTCAGCGGCTCCCGACAGATAAAGATGGCTGGATCACGGTCCGGGTTCCGGACTCGGCGAGCTCCCCGGTGCGGCGGCAGATCGCGGCAGTGCCCCCGGAAGCGGTCGTGCCTGCCGGGCCACCACCACAGTGCCGCCCATCCCGGCGGCACGGCGACCATCGGCCACAGCGGGAAGCGGAAGGCAGAAGGCAGGAGAGGACCGCGAGGACCATACTCCAGGCACCGGACGAGGTGAAGCCCCCGACAACACCAGCCGTCCGGAGAACCACGGGCGGGCGGTGCGGCGGCGGGGCGCGGCAGCACAAACCGATGGGCGCCGCGTACGGCGCCCATCGGCGGGAGGGGGAAGGACCCGGGCTCCAGAACCCGGGCCTCAGCGGTCAGATGAGCGGACCGGCGGTGCCGGGGGTTCCCGGCGTGCCACGGGTACCGGGGGCACCCGGGGTGTGGGGAGCGCCGGGGATACCGGACGTCCCGGGGGACCCGGCCGTACCAGGGGTCCCGGGGGTGTTGGGAGCACCACCGGGCATACCGGTGGTCCCGGTGGTCCCCGGTGTCCCGGTGGTCCCCGGTGTCCCGGTGGTGCCGGGCGTCTCAGTGGCGCCCGGGTCTCCGGGGCGGATACGTCCGCGCCAGGCGCCCGTCTCCGCGCCGTGCTCCTCGACGTAGTCCTTGAAGCGGTGCAGGTCGCCCTTGACGCGGCGGTCGATGATGCCGAGCACGTCCGCGCCCTTCTCGACCATGCCGGTGGGCTCGACCTCCATCGTGAGCTCCACGCGGGTGTGCGTGTCGTCGAGACGCTCGAACCGGACCGAGCCGCGCTGGTGGGTGTCGCCACCGACGGAACGCCAGGTGATCCGGTCGTCCTGGAGCTGGTCGACGATCTCGGTGTCGAACTCGCGCTTCACCCCACCGATCTTGGTGGTCCAGTGGTTGTGCCGCTCGTCCAGCTGCTTGACCTCCTCGACGCCCTCCATGAACTTCGGGAACTCCTCGAACTGAGTCCACTGGTTGTAGGCCGTGTGGACGGGAACTTCCACGTCCACTGCTTCCTTCACCGTGCTCATGCTTTCCTCCTCATATGAGGTGTTGGCGGGCATTGGCGGTCTTCCGCACGACCTCGGGTACCCAGGCCCACGGATTGAAGACATCCCCTTCGCGGCCGTGGTCCTCGCCCCGGACGGAGGATGCCTCCAGGGGCCTCGGTCCGACCGCGCCTCAGGGGCGCCCGCCGCCACCTCCGCCGCCGAAGCCGCCGCCCTCCGGGGCCTCGCCCGCCGTGACCGTGGCGATCTTCTTGGCGGAGCCCAGCTCGCCGGACTCGGCCAGACCGCCGGTGTCGGTGCCCGAGGTGCTGCCGCCGGTGTGGACGGTGTACTCCTCGCCGTTCCCGATGCCCTTGCCGGAGTAGACGATGTTCTGGACGGCCTTCGAGGTGACGTACGACGCCACGACCTTGCCGTCGGAGTCGGCGATGTGCACGGTGGTGCCCGCCTGGAGGGCCGTGTCGAGCGTGGCCGAGAGCCAGCCCTGCCCGGACTCGGCGTCGGGGGCGACGACCATGCCCGCGCTGCCCGCGGCGAGCAGCGAGCCGCCGCCGACGGTGAGGCCGCCGTTGACGTCGAGCGCGCCGTTGCCGTTGCGTTCCGGCCCGTTGACGACGACGGTGCCGCCGGTGATCTCGGCGTTCCCGTTGGAGTCGAGGCCGTCGCCCTCGGAGTCGACGACCAGGGTGCCGCCGGTCACCCTGACGGTGTAGTCGCCGGCGCCCTCGCCTCCTCCGCCGCCACCGGGACCGCCGCCCCCGAACCCGCCCCGGTCGCCCTGGTCGTCCGAAGTCGCCTCGCTGCCGGACGCGTTGACGCCGTCGTCGCCGGAGGTGACATCGGTCGAACCGCCGCTGACGAGGATGTCCTTGCCCTCCAGTCCCTCGTTCGACCGTGTGATCCTCACCGTGCCCGCGCTGATGACGAGGTCGCCCTCCGCGTGCACCCCGTCGTCGTCGGCGGCGAGGGTCGCGGTGGCGCCGCCGAGATGGACGGCCCCGTCGCCGTGCACGGCGTCCGCGGCGGACGTGACGTCGACGGTGCCGCCCTCCAGGACCGTGATGACGCCCGACTTCAGCCCGTGGGAGGAGGAGTCGGACGAGTCGTCGGAAGCCTCACTGGTGACGGTGACCTTCCCGCCGGTGACGACGAGGTCGGTGGCCGCGTCGATGCCGTCACCCTCGCTGGTCACCTTCACGGTGCCGCCGCCGACGGCGACGTATCCCCGGTCGGCGTCCTCGGTGTTGTCGGCCTTGAGGCCGTCGCCCTCGGCGGTGACGTTGACCGTGCCGCCGCTCACCACCACGTAGTCCTTGCCGCGGATGCCGTCGTCGGCGGCGTCGACGGTGAGGGTGCCGCCCTGGATCACGAGGCCGTCCGTGCTGGTGATCCCGTCGGCGCCGTTGCCCCGCACGGTGAGCGAGCCGCTGCCGCCGATCGTCAGGTCCGCGGCGCTGTGGAGGGCCGCGTTCGCCTGGGCGTCCTCGGCGTACGTGCCGGTGTCGCCGAGGGTGTTCTCGCTGCCCTCGGCGAGGACGACCACGACCTCGTCGGCGTCGGTGACGTCGATCGCGGCACCCTTGGAGTTGGTGATCTTCGCGCCGTCGAGGATCAGCGTCACCTCGGCATCGGGGGCGGTGACCACGAGCTGCCCGTCGTCGAGGCTGCCGCCGATCCGGTAGGTGCCCGCGGCCGTGATGGTGACGGTCCCCCCGTCGACGCCCACACCGTTCCCGTCCCCGTCCGAGGTGGCGGAGTCGCCCGTCAACTCGACACTCACGGCGCCGGACCCGGCCGCGTCCGTGTCCGCCTCCGTGTCACCGCTCTCGGCGTGGACGTCCTGGTTGTCGGCGAGCACGGCGGCGGCCTGCTGCGAACCGTCCACCGCCGCCGCGGCCGACGTACTCGACTCCGACCCCGAACCGGTGGACGAGGAACCGGAGTTGTCACTCGACGAGCACCCGGCGAGCGCGGCGCCGGCGAGTCCCACCGAGGCGAGCACAGCCGCCAGTTTGTACGCGCTCATGCCGGGCTCCCTTGATGTGCGTGAGGTGCGGTCGGAAAGTGGCGCCGCAGGACGGGCAGCCACCGGTGGGCGGGCAGTTCGGGCCGCAGCGCGGCGAGACCGGTGCCGTACTTGGACACGGCGAGCGGCCGGTGTCCCAGCGACCACAGGAGCCGGTCGGCCTCCGAGCCGGCCCGCCCCGACTTGGTCTCGACGACGGCCCGGTCCGGGGTGCGCAGGCCGGTCCCGTCGGGCAGTGTCCAGGTCAGCCCGGTGTCGACGGTCACCCTGCTGTCGCTCAGGGGCAGAAACAGGGTCGTACGCCGGTACGACGTGACCAGCGTCGGCACGAACCGGAACCCGCCGGTGTCGATCCCGGCCCCGCTCAGCACCTCGTCGGTGTACGCGCGCGCCTCGGGGGACAGCCGCCACAGGTCTCCGTCGTACGGGATGCGCTGCTTGACGGTGGTACCGCGCGGGCCGACGGTCTTGACCTCGAAGTAGTGCGCACCGGAGTCGAGATACGTGCGGATGCGCAGCTTGAAGCGGCGCCGCCGGCGGCGCGCGGTCCGCAGGTAGGCGTCGAGCTCCGGAGTGTCGTAGTAGACCGACCGGTATCCGAAGTCCCGCTCCCCGGCCATCTCCAGGACCCGTACATCCTCGCCCACCCCGCCGATGACCAGGGGGAGTTCATCGATCGGCAGCATGTACTTGCGGTCGAGGCGGGTCAACAGGGAGGCCCGTTCGACGAGTTCGTCGAGCCCGATCGGACGCAGTGCTCCGACCATCGGGGCGAGAGCGGGAGAGGCGGACGCGGTCACGCCCCGACTCCCTGTCGCGCGGCGGCTGTTCCGGCCTCCCGGGGCACCTGCGAGCCCTCGGTGACGACGTACCGTACGTCGACCTGGGTCGTGTCGTTGACGAGGTCGACGCCCTTGACCGACATGTTCACCACGCGCCCGCCGAGCAGCACCTCCAGATGCGCCCGCAGGGCCTCGTCGTCGGTGTAGGCCGAGTCGAGCCGGAGGCTGAGCCGACGGTGCCGGCCGAAGAGCCTGGGGTGGTCGCCGACGTACATCGTGAGGACGATCAGGCCCATCAGGGCGCACGTCAGCACGTCGACGCTCGCGGGGAGTCCGGCGAGCAGACCGAGGGCGAGTGCGGAGAAGTAGTACGCGATCTCGTGCTGCGCGATCTCGTACGACCGCAGCCGGATGATCGACAGGACGCCGAACAGTCCCATCCCCAGCCCGATCCCCACCGACGCGGAGCTGAGCGTCATCGCGACGGCGAGGACACCGACGTTCACACCGAGAAAGGCGGTGATGAGGTCCCGGCGGTGGTGGCGCGGAAAGTACACCGCGAAGGCGAGCAGGGATATGGCGACGAGATCGACGCCGACGAGCAGCAACCGGTTCACGACGCGCACCCCGCCCCGGCGATCCCCGGTCTGCCGCCCTTGACGGCGTTCGCGGCGCACGCGGCTTTCCCTGTCCGCGCGGTCTTTGCGGTTACGTGGCTCATTTTTTAACCATGGGCAACCTTCCTGTGAGTCAACTTGCGCCCTCCTTAAGGAAGTTTGAGAATCGCGCACCCACCCACGGCACGGGCCGGGCGAGCACGGATTCCGGCAGCGGGGCGCGTTTGCGCCCAGCCCCAGCCCCAACCCCGGCCCCCGCGCCACGAACAGAGCGCCCTCACCCACGGGTTGCCGAGCCTTCGGCGCCGACGAGGCCGAGGCGCGCTTCCCCGCGGCCTCCGATCCGCAGTCCCCGCACGAGGAGTTCGCCGGTGAACACGAGATCAGCGACGCCCTGCACGCGGGACGCCCGGTGCCGAGTCCCGGCGCACGCCCGGTCCGGCAGGAGTACCCCCCTGCAAGAAGGTTGCTTGACTTAAGTAACTCCATTATGTTTGCCTAAGTCAAGCAACAAGCGCCCCAGGAGCCCTCCATGCCGCACACCCCCACCCCGGCGGTCGAAGCAGGCCGCACCAGTCGCCCGACAGCCACCGCAACCGCCACAGTCCCGGCCACCGGCTCGCCCCGGACCGGCTACGCCGGCGGGCGCGTCAAGCCCCTCTGGCAGGCTCTGCTCCCTCCACTGCAGGCCGACCCGGCACTGAGCGGCGTACGACCGTGACCACCGCCCTGACCTGCCTCCTCCTCACCGGAGCGGTCGCGGCCGGTGTGGCCGCCCTCGTCGCCGCCTGGCACGGCTGGGGCCACCCCACCACCTGACGCCACCGGCGGCCCGCCCAGCCGCCGGCACCCGGACCGGGGCCACCTCGATCGGAGAGGTCCCGCCGCGCCGCACCCGTGGGGACGGGGACGGCGCAGTCGTCGGGGCGGCCACCGGAACGCCCCCCTTCGGTATCCGCCCCGACGACACCGACACCACTCGACGCCACCCCCCGCGGGCGCACCCGAAGCCGCCGACCGCCCCTCGCCGTCGTCGGCCCGCCACCACCACCGGACAGGAATCGCTCTCCCCATGATCAGCAGCCCGCAGCGGCAGCTGCGCGACCGTCCCAGCCCTGTCGAACGTCCCGCCCCCGCCGACGCGGCTGTCGCCGGCGCGGTCTTCGCCTGCTCCTTTCCCGGCAGCTTCTTCACACTGCCCGGCGGCCCGGCGCTCCAGTGGTGGCCCGGCGCGCTGCTGACGGGAGTCTCCTGCGTGGCACTGCTGTGGCACCGCTGCCATCCCCGCACCACCGTGACGGTGACCGCCCTCTGCGCCACGGCCATGGCCGGCATGGGCCACGTTCTCTCGATCCTGCTGCTCGGACCGCTCATGGTCGCGCTCCACTCGCTGGCCCTGCGTACGGACCGGAAGACCGCCAACTCCTTCACCTGCGGTGGCATCGTCCTGCTGGTCGGCACGGCGCTGATCGTCGGCCCCGCCGGTGAACCACTGGTCCTCAAGCTGGTCGGTCCCGCCGCCTGGCTGCTGCTGCCCACCTCGCTGGGCACCGCGAACCGACTGCGCGGGGCCTACCTGGAGGCGGTCCGGGCACGGGCCGAGAACGCGGAACACACCCGGGAGGAGGAGGCGCGCCGCCGGGTCACCGAGGAGCGGATGCGGATCGCCCGCGACCTGCACGACGTCGTCGCCCACCATCTGGTGCTGGCCAATCTCCAGGCCGGCGCCGTCGGCCGGCAGCTGCCCGACCGGCCGGACGAGGCGGCGCGGATCGTCGCCGAACTGACCGGCACCACATCCTCGGCCCTGCGTGAACTCAAGGCCACCGTCGGCCTGTTGAGGAACTCCGACGACCGGGACCCACCCATGGAGCCCACTCCGGGACTCGCCCGGCTGCCCGAGCTCGCCGCCTCCTTCCAGCACGCCGGGCTGACTGTCGCCGTCAGAG
This sequence comes from Streptomyces sp. NBC_01451, assembly GCF_036227485.1. NCBI lineage: Bacteria > Bacillati > Actinomycetota > Actinomycetes > Kitasatosporales > Streptomycetaceae > Streptomyces > Streptomyces sp. NBC_01451. Next base: position 5,022,559 of record NZ_CP109479.1, on the reverse strand, counting down.
TCGAAGGGGAGCCACGGCCCCTGTCGGCCGGGGTGGACCTCACGGCGTACCGGATAGCGCAGGAAGCCCTGACCAACGTCACCAAGCACGCCGCCGCCCGTTCGGCCGAGGTGCGGCTCACCTACTCCGCGGTCGGCGTCGTCCTCGCCGTCACCGACGACGGACCGGGGAAGAAGCCCGATCCTTCCAACCCCCCTTGCCCCAGTGGTGGTTACGGCCTCATCGGCATGCGGGAGCGGGCCCACTCCGTGGGCGGGAGCTTCCGTGCGGAGCACCGCGGCCAGGAGTGCGGAGGCGGCTTCGGGGTCGTCGCCGAACTGCCCCTCTAGACCGAACGGGCCCGCTGTGACGCAGGCCACCAGACCCTCCCCCAGATTGAACTTGCGTAAGTCAAGCAATTCTCTTTATGCTTGCGTAAGTCAAGCAAATTGATGCCCGGCCCAGCCAGGCACTCGATTCGACACCTCGATTCCACGACTCGCCCCACGGAGGCACGCCGCCATGTCCAATGCCCTTGCCCGTCCCGCCGGAGCGGGAAAGTCCTCCCCCGCTGCCCGAAAGGCGCGGGAGGTGCCCCCACCACCGAGGCCGAACGCCGTGGTGGCGGTACTGGCCCTGGCCGGGATCGTCGTCTCGCTGATGCAGACCCTGGTCATCCCGATCGTTCCCGAGCTGCCGAAGCTCCTGGACGCCCCGGCGTCCGACACCGCCTGGGCGGTCACCGCGACCCTGCTCGCGGCCTCCGTCGCCACACCGGTGGTGGGCAGGCTCGGCGACATGTTCGGCAAGCGCCGGATGCTGCTGGTCAGCATCGTGCTGCTGGTGTCCGGTTCGGTGGTCTGCGCCCTGGCCGACTCCCTCACCCCGATGATCATCGGACGTGCCCTCCAGGGCCTCGCGGCAGCGGTCGTACCGCTCGGCATCAGCATCATGCGTGACGTACTGCCCGCCGACCGGCTGGCCGGATCCACCGCGCTGATGAGCGCCTCGCTCGGTGTCGGCGGTGCGCTGGGGCTCCCCAGCGCCGCGTTCATCGCCGACAACTGGGACTGGCACCTCCTCTTCTGGGTCTCCGCGGCCCTGGGCGTCGTCGCCCTCGTCCTGGTCGTGCTGATCGTCCCCGAGTCGAAGGTGCGCGCAGGCGGCCGGTTCGACCTGGTCGGCTCGCTCGGCCTCTCGGCCGGTCTGATGTCCCTGCTGCTGGCCGTCTCCAAGGGCGGCGACTGGGGCTGGACCAGCGGCACGACCCTCGGCCTGGGCGTCGCGGCCGTCCTGATCCTGCTGGCCTGGGGCTGGTGGGAGCTGCGCAGCCCGCAGCCGCTGGTCGACCTGCGCACCACCGTCCGCCCGCAGGTGCTGTTCACCAACCTCGCCTCGATCGCGCTCGGCTTCTCGATGTTCGCGATGTCCCTGGTCCTGCCGCAGCTGCTCCAGCTGCCTGAGCAGACCGGCTACGGCCTGGGCAAGTCCATGCTGACCGTCGGTCTGGTGCTGGCCCCGCAGGGCCTGGTCATGATGGCCATGTCCGCCGTGTCCGCGAAGGTCACCAAGGCCAAGGGCCCGAAGGTCACCCTGATGATCGGCGCGCTGATCGTGGCCGGCGGTTACGGTCTGAACCTCCTCCTGATGTCCGAGGTCTGGCACCTGATCCTGGTGTCCTGCGTCATCGGCGCCGGCATCGGCTTCACCTACGGCGCGCTGCCCGCCCTCATCATGGGCGCCGTGGACCCGACCCAGACGGGTGCCGCCAACAGCCTCAACACCCTGATGCGGTCCCTGGGCACCTCCTTCGCCAGCGCCCTCGCCGGTGTGATCCTGGCCCAGATGACCACCGACTTCGGCGGCGTGGCACTGCCCTCGGAGGACGCCTTCAAGGTCGTCATGGCCATCGGCGCCGGAGCGGCCCTGCTGGCCTTCTTCCTCGCCTCCTTCATCCCGCGCCACCGTGAGAACACACAGGGGGCGGCGCCCGACAGCCCGGTCGAGGCACCGGAGGGCGCGGAGGTCGCCGCGATCAAGGCGTAGGCATACGCCCCCCCGGTCAGCCCCCGAACACACGAGAGGCCGCCGCCCCGCACCCGCGGGCGGCGGCTTCTTCGCGTCCGCCTCTACCAATCTGCGCCTCTACCAATCTGCGCCTCTACCCATCTGCGCCGCCATCTCTCTCCGTCTCCGTCTCCGTCCCCGTCTTGCGCCTTGCGCCTGCGCCTTGCGGGCTCCGCTTCCACCCTCCACCCTTCGGCGTGAGCCGCAGCGGGCCGTGATCCACGCAACACCCGACCGGACCGAGAATGCTTGCGTAACTCAAGCAATTCGATATGCTTGAGTAAGTCAAGCAAGTTCACGTCGCGGGCATCGAGACCGCACGTACGGAGCGGATGGAGACCCGCCATGGACGAAGCGTCCCGGACCCCGGCGGCCCTGGCGGCCCCGACCGCTCCCGGTCCGCTCGCCTCCTTCGCCCGGTTCGTGGTGTGCGGCGGCGGTGTCGGTGTCCTCTCCAGCTTCGCCGTGACGCTGCTGGCCCTCTCGATGCCCTGGGGACTGGCGAACGCGGTGATCACCGTCGCCTCCACCCTCCTCTGCACCGAGCTGCACGCCCGCTTCACCTTCGGCGCCGGACGCCGCGCCGGCCGGCGCGAACACTGGCAGTCGGCGGGCTCGGCGGCGGTGGCGTACGTGGTGACCTGCGCGGCGATGTTCCTGCTGCACCTGGTCCAGGCGTCGCCCTCGGCGCTGACCGAGCAGATCGTCTACCTCAGCGCCTCCGGCCTCGCCGGTCTCGGCCGCTTCCTGGTCCTGCGGCTGTTCGTCTTCGCCACGGGTCGCGGTACTGCCGCCGGCACCGGTCGGGCCACGGAGCCGGTTCGGGAGTCCGTCCCGGCCGCCCGCACCGACGGCGAAGCGACGACGGTGACGGCACGACCGGCGGTCGGCAGCCCCATCAGGCACGGGCACGGGTACGCACACGGGCACGGGCATGGGCTCCGGACGGCGCATCTCCCCCGCTGCCGAAACGCCTCCGGCGTCCGGCGGGTCCGCCGAGTCCGACAGGTAGGACCGGTCCGACCTGTCCGGCGGGGACCTGCCCGCAGCGTCGGGGCGGCAGGCCGTCGGGCAGTACCCGGACGTACTGTGCGGACCTCACCGGCGGGCCGACGGCCATCGGCCGGTTCCCTCTGAACAGCCCGGACCTTGTTCCAGCCGACGGCCCCCGCCGCTGCTCACCGGGCCGTCAGGCGCCCAGAGCCCCCCGTACCGTCTGTGCGAGTTCCCCGACCGCGACCACGAGCGGGGTCACCGGCTGGACGAACGCGGTCAGGCGGTCCAGGGCGCGTCGCAGGACCGTCGGCTCCGGTTCCTCCTCGTCGAGTTCCTCCCGCAGGCGCCGCAGTTCCCGCGTGGTGGCCTCGGGGTCGGCCAGCGACTCGCGGTGCTCGGAGAGCAACTGCTCGACCTGGACGAGGAGTTCGGTCATACGGGCGGCGGCCCGCTCCGCGTCCTGCGGCTGGAAGGCGACCGATCCGGAGAACGCCTGGGCGCGATGTCCGATCGCCTGGTTGCCCACGTAGTGCGTGCCGCCGTTGATCACCAGGCCGTTGTTGACGGGCGGTTCCGGACGGACGGGCGGTTCCGGACGGCCGACCTCACTGTTGCTGCTCATCGCCAAATCCCTGTCTTCCGGGGCTACTTCTCGGCGCCGGCGGTGGCGGCCGGGCCGGTCTTCTGTGTGACGTTCTGGGTGGCGCTGGAGCCCGGACCGATCGCCTGGTTGCCGATGATGCTCGTCCCGCCCTGCTGGATGAGGCCCTGGTTGAGGATGGTCTGCTGCTGGCTGCGGAAGTCGGTGATGTCGTAGCCGCGCGCGTCGAGGAACTCCCGGATCGCGGCGAGGGTATGGCGTTCCACCGCCGACGTGATCCGCCCGGCGTCCACCACCTGGAAGTAGTTGTGGTAGGTGGGGCTCAGCGCCATCTCCCGTACGCTCAGCCGGGCGCCGTAGTCGAAGACCGGGTCCTGCTCCAGGGCGGTCAGTTCGTCCACCGTCCGCCGGGTGCGTCTGGCCTCGAAACGGGCCTGGCGCAGCGCGCGGGAGGGCGCGCCGAAGAACGCCGGGCGGGTACGGGGGAGAGCCTCCGCCAGCAGCCCGCGCTGCCGTTCGGGGGTGAGGGGGTCACGCAGGCGGTCCACCACGTGGTAGGCGGCGTTCACCGGACCGAGCACATGGTTGCCGCAGTGCAGGTGCAGGGTCCTGCCCTCGGTCGAGAAGTGCAGGAACACGCTCGGCACCACGTCGCCGCCCCACAACGGCACATGGACCGCCAGATGGTGGCGGACCGTACCCGTCGGATGCAGCATGATCTCCTGGACCGCCTCGGCCGACAGCCGCGTGGTCGGTGTCAGGCCGGTGGCCGACATGAACCGGGGGTCGTCGCCGATGGTCGTGCCGTCCACGAAGACCCGGTCCTCGACGGTGAGGGAACGAAGGTCCTCCGAGGTGGCGTCCGCCGTCCCGTTGGCCCCGCCGCGCGCGGCGACCGCGCGGAGCTGTTCGCGTACGTGGTCGACGAGTTCGACGACGGTGAACGCCTCCGGCTCGGCGGGGCGCGTTGTCCTGCCGGGGGTGTCGTCGGCGGGCAGGAGCGGTACGGCGAGCGACCAGTTGGAGGCGGCCTCGGCGTAGCCGACGAACGGTGAGAAGCCGCTGTACACGGTGACGTTGCCGTCGCGTGCCTCCTTGACGACCGCCAGCCGTCTGGCGATCCACACGCGCCGGGGCACGGTCGGCGGGGGCTGCCGGGTGAACGTCTCGCGGGTCATGGTGGTGCGCAGCAGTTCGTCGACGGCGAGATCGTGCCGCACGACCGTCGCGTACGCGAAGACCGTCGCGCCGGCGGACGCGAGCACGGCCGGTACCCCGGCCAGGTAGGCGCCGAGCAGCCAGCTCGCCGAGCCGGAGACGGGCAGTGCCGCGATGCCGACGCCGAAGAAGAAGGCGCTGAGCACCACCACCGCAGCCGTGAACCCCGTACCCAGCAGAACCCTGCTGTCGGGCTGGCGTCGGCCGCGGGTGGCGAGGCTGGGGCGCGGGCGGCTCACCGCCGTGACGGCGGACAGGAACACCGCGGGGAACACCAGCCACAGCGGCGCGAACAGGGCCACGACCGCGAACGCCCCCGTCAGCCGCAGGTCGCGGTCACGGCGGAGGTCCTGTGCCGCCAGGCAGTGGCGGGCGACCGCCACCAGGTCGACGCCGGGCGAGGGCGCCACGGCGCCCGCCTCGTCGGCGAGCACGCCGTCCACCACCCGGTCGGCGAAGCCGTCGTCGACGTAGGCCGCGGCACACAGGTAGCGGGTGACATCACCCGGCATGCTCCCGACCGGCATGTGCGCCTGCGGGGTCGTCATGGCGGCATCTCCCTTTCCCTGAAGGAACTTTCCCTGAAGGAACGACGGCTTGCCCGCGCGGACGGGACCGGCGGTTCGCGCACCCTTCCGGTCCGTGGTCAGGAGGCCGATGAGGGCTCCGGTCACCAGGCCGAACGCGAGTGGAGCGTGCAGGAGTTCCGCCCGCAGACCGGCGGAGGAGAGCTCCACTCCGTCGACGAAGGTGTCGAGCATCCACCAGCGCAGCAGGGCCACGAGTTCCGACGCCAGCACGGCCCCGACGAGGCAGCGGCTCCAGCCGGCCGCCCCGCGCATGACGCGGGCGAGCGCCACGAGCAGCAGTACGACGCTGAGGTTCTGCACGGCCAGCATGGACGAGCCGAGATAGTCGATCTGCGGGTCGGCGGAGAGGGCCCACCTCGGGACGAACCCTCCCTGGATCAGCCAGCGTGCGGCCTCGCCGTCGTAGTACTCCACGTAGAAGTCCTCGACGCGTCGCTGCCCCCAGGGGCTGCCCACGAGAAGGAGGAAGAGGCACAGCAGGGTGATCCGGCCGCGCAGGGGTGATCCGGCCCGGGACGCTCTCCATCGAGACGTGAACATGTGGCGTTCCCCCCGTCGCCGGTCCCCGCGAGCTGTGGCCGCACCCTATGGCTATCCCCGTTCGCGGTGGCTGGGAACCCGTGAACCCGCGTGACTCAGGCGGTTGTTGTGGAACAACGGAGAGTCCCGTTCGGGGCGGTCGCGACGCCGCCCCGAACGGGACTCGATGGGCACATGGTCCGAAGGGCTACTCGGTGGTGAGGTAGGCGCGTTCGATCGTCTGGACCAGGGTGTTGCCGGTCCGGTCGGTCAGTTTCGCCCGCAGGGAGACGGAGCCCGCGGTGGCCGGGTGGGTCAGCACCAGGTGGGTGCCGCCGACGGCCCTGGTGTGCTGCCAGGTGGCGCCGTCGTCGTAGGAGACCTCGAAAGCGAGCCCGGCGGGCCGCTGTCCGGCCGCCGCGCCCTCGATGCTGAAGGGCACCGTGAACCGTTTGCCCGCCTTCGCCGTGCTGGACAGACTCAGGTCGGGGGAGAACCGGATCACCGACAGCGGGAGGGTGACGTTCCCGTCCTCGGGGGTGGTGGCGGAGCGGAAGGTCCACTCCGTACGGACGCGGGTGCTGACCGGATACACCGCGGGATCACGCGAGGCGTCCACCGTCAGTCTGTACGCGCTGTCCTGGGCGGGAACGGTGTACTCGGTGAGGTCGATCGGCGGGATGCCGTAGTCGTCGGGGATCTCCTTGCCGTCCGCCTGGAGCGAGCTCGTCACCGAGGTGTAGTCGCTGAGGCCCCAGTGGCCGGAGCCGTCGCCGAACTGCGGCAGAAAGGCCCTGATGACGTTCCCGTACCGCACGATCCCCGGGAGTCCCTGAGCCGGTCCGAGTTCACCCGGGGCGGGCAGGACCGGGCCGAAGACGCCGACGTTGAACCGCTCGGTGTAACTGTGACCGGCCTGCCAGGTCCTCGGCATCCGCATCAGGAAGGTCTCGGCGCGCGTCTCGTGGCCCTCGCCGACCATCTGCCACATACGGAAGGACCACTTGACGTCGTTGTCGAGGACGTAGTCGGTGGTGCGCAGCGGCAGTTCGCCGCGCAGGTCGCCCGCGCTGAGGATCAGGTCCCCGTCGGCCGTGTGGGGAGACACCTCGACCTGGACGCGCCTGCCCGCGACGGGCACGCCCACCCGCAGGTCGATCTTGGCGAGCCGGCTGCGCCGGACATCGGCGGCGAAGCCGTCCAGGCGGCCGGCGCGGTTCCAGCCCAGGTGGTAGGTGACCGGCCGGCCCTCGGCGTCCTTACGGGTCCAGTCGCCGGCGAACACGGCGGACACGGTGGACGCCTGGTCGCCGGACGGCTCGGGGCCGAGCTGTCCGAAGCCCGTGCCCTCGAAGGTCGGCAGGTTGAACTCCATGGTGTCCGCGCGCGCCCCCTCGCCCCGGTCGAAGGTGAAGAAGGCCGTGGCCTCGGTGTTCTTCGCCGCCGCGTCGGGGACGGTGACGTCGACCGGCCGCGTCCGGCGGGCGTCGACGGTGACGGTGGTGTCCCGGTCCAGGGTGAGCTTCGGCTGCACCAGCACGGCGTGGGTGGCGGAGTCGAAGGACGGGTGGATGATCCCGCTGAGCGAGTAGTCGCCCTTCGGCAGCCGCACCGTGAGCTCGCCGTCCTGCTCGTCGGCGTAGTCGGCGTAGAACTCGCTGCCGAGGTCGGAGACGGAGGTGGCGGCGTCGCCGGTCGGCTCGCCGTTCTCGTCGAGGTGCTTGAGGGTCAGGCTGTACGACTCGACCTCGCGTTCGACGCCCACGGTGGACCGGACCTGGACCGTGCCGTCGGTGGAGGTGGCCCGCACCGAGCCGCCGAAGCTGCCGTCGGCGCCGCCCACGCGGGTGTCGACGGTCACGGAGGCGCTCGCCGTGTCCCCTGCGGGGACGGTGATCCGGGTGGGGGACACGGTGAACATGCCGTGAGCGGCGGGTTCGCCGTCGACCGAGAGTGCGTCGACGGAGAGGTCGAGGGTGACCGGCCCGGTGCCGAGGTTGCGGTACGTCACCTGCTTGGTGGCCGGGGTGTCGTCGCCGTGGGGCCACTGCTGGAGACCGAAGTCGAGGGACTGCTGTTCGGAGATGACGTTCTGGTCCAGGGCCCGGGTCAGGTCGGTGCGGCCGGTGCCCTGCTGGTAGGAGCTGTAGGCGCCTGGCTTCGCCGAGCCGGTGAGGACCGCTTTGAGGCGTTCGCCGGTCCAGTCGGGGTGCTGCTGGGCGAGGAGGGCGGCGGCGCCCGCGACGTGCGGGGTCGCCATGGAGGTGCCGTCGAGGGTGAGATAGCCGGGTATCCCGGAGGGATACCACTGGGCCAGGAGGCTGCCCGGGGCCTCGGCCGCCGTGATGGCGGCACCGGGGGCGGTCAGGTCGGGCTTGACCCCGCTGTCGCCGACACGCGGACCCCGGCTGGAGAAGTCGGTGAGGACGTCGGCCTTGTCGACGGCGCCGACGGTGAGCGCGGCATCCGCGCTGCCCGGCGAGCCGACCGTGCTCTCACCGGCCTCGCCGTCGTTGCCGGCCGCGATCACGAAAAGCGTGTCGCTCTCCGCGGAGAGGCGGTTGACCGTCTCCTCCAGCGGGTCGATGCCCGGCATGTCCTCGCCGCCCAGGCTCAGGTTGACGACCGCGGCGCCCTGGGCGACCGCCCATGCCATGCCCGCGATGACCCCGGAGTCGCTGCCGGAGCCGTTGTCGTCGAGGACCTTCCCGTTGAGGATCTTCGCGCCGGGGGCGACGCCCTTGTACTTGCCGCCCGCCCCGGCGCCCGTACCGGCCACCGTGGACGCCACGTGCGTACCGTGGCCGAACCTGTCACCGGTGCCGGAGACGGAACCGGTGAAGTCCTGCTCCGCGACCACCTGACTCGCGAGGTCGGGATGCGTGGTGTCGATGCCGGTGTCCAGCACGGCGACCTTCACGCCGGTGCCGTCGTACCCGGCGGCCCACGCGGTGGGTGCGCCGATCTGCGGCACGCTCCTGTCGAGACCGGCCTTGCGCCTGCCGTCCAGCCACAGCTTCTCGACAGCGGTGGAGGCGGTGAACTCCGTTGCCGTGTCGCTCTGTCGGCCACTGCCGGTGACGGCGTTCCAGAAGTCGGCGCCGCGCTTCTTCGCGGGCCGTATCGCTGTGCCGTTGACGACGGGCAGGGCCCGGCCGACCTTCGCCCCCGCCCCGGTGAACGGGCTCATCGAGGGCGCCTTCTTCCCCCGGAACGTCACGATCAGCGGCACGTCACCACGGCCCGCGTCGTCATAGCCGTCCGCGACCAGCTGGGTCACGTCGAACAGCCGGGCGTCCAGCCTGCCGCGCGCCAGCAGCAGTTCCGCGTCACCGGGCACGACCCGGGTGTGACCGTCGGCCACCCGCACGGAGATGGGCACCTTCTCCCGGCCCTCCGCGCGGACCACCCCGGTGACCTTCCCGGCGCCGTCCACCATGACCTGGTCACCGGTCACCAGGGTCACCGTCTTCGACGCCTTGCCCGTACCGGACGCCACGGCGGCCTCCGGCATACCGGACGCCATGGACGTCTCCGCCGTCCTGACCGTATTGGCGCCACTCGTGTCCTGGGCCTCCGCACCCGGGACACCGGCCAGCAGAAGGGCCGTGGAAGCCACCCCCGCCGCCACAACCGCACGTGTTGGTCTCGCGCGCAACTCCACCTGGACTCCTGACACTTCGACATCGGACAGCAGCCGTCGCAGGTACTCCCGACGGCTCGCGCCTAGAGACGGAGCGGGGCGGCGCCGGGTTGGAAAGAACATCCGGCCGGTTTCTGGCGGGAGGTCGGCGGGTGCCCCTCCGCACGCCTCCCTCCTCCACCGTTCGGCCAGTACAGGGGCGGTGCCGGTCTGCGGATTCCGGCCGTTCGGCCGAGGCGGTGGTGCCCTCCGGGGCAGCAGATTGGGCTGCCGGGCCCCGCGGAAGTGCGCGGGGCGACACGGACGGCAGGAGAGTCGGACATGACCAGGGCACCACTGCGCGGGGCGCGGACGAACCGGCACCTGGCGCGGGTCACGACACTGGCGGTGGCCGCGCTGCTCACCACCCAGTGGCTCGCCTCGGCGGCCGGTCTCATCGCGCACTGACCGGGCCGTACCCAAGATGGCACGGCCTCAGGAAGACGCGACAGCAGGAAAGCCGGGCATGCCGGTGTGCGTCCACGACGCCTTCCACGGGCGCGGGGCGCTGCCGTTTCACCGAGGGGGCGGTGGTGCCGCGCCGGCCGGCCGGGCGGGAGAACCCCTGCTTCGCGGTCTCCCGGGCCCACGCTCCCGAGATCCACGACCGGCTGAAGGACGTCGAGCGGTGCCTCGCGGCGGGCCACCCGGCCCGGGAGAGCCGGGACAACCCGATGATCTTCTTCACCCCGCGGTGAGGCGTGTCCAGCGGCCCCTACCGGGGTGCTGCCCGGAGGTTGGCTCCCCGGGCGGGGTGACGCCGGGCGGTGTCCGTCACGGGCGCGGCCGGAGGTACGCGGAGGCGGCCCCTGCCGGGCCGCCTCCGGAGAGGCGTCGGCGGCCCGGTCGCCTCACTTCACGTCACATCACTTCACGTCACATCGACATCGGCATCAGCCGAATACCTGCACCCAGGAGCCGCTGGCGTAGTTCGGGTCGATGTTGCCCGCGTCGTATCCCATGCCGGTCCTGGTGTAGCCGCAGTTGAGGATGTTCGCGCGATGGCCGGAACTGCTCATCCACCCGTAGGTCGGGTTGTTGACCACGCCGTTCGGATCGCCCTCGAAACCCATCGCGATGTTCTCGCCGACGCCACCCCGGGTGTATCCGGCGTCCCTGACCCGGTCGGTGGGGCTCTTTCCACTCGCCGACGTGTGCGAGAAGTTGTGGGTCCGCACCATCTCAACCGCATAGTCGTGGGCGGCCTTCTGAAGGCTCTCGTCGATCACCAGGGCCGCGCAGCCGTTGGCGGTCCGCTGTGCGTTGACGTTGTCGAACGCCTGCTTCTCCAGCGACGTCATCCCGGACGTGTCGGCGGGTGCGTCGGGGGTGATCCCGCTCCACCGCTGATTTCCGCCGCCGTTGCAGGACCACAGCTGAACCGGGGTTCCGTTTGCGACGCCCAGCTCGGCCGCGTCCAGGCACAGGCCCAGGCCGACGTTCTCGACGGTCCCTCCGGACACGACGTCCCACTGCTGGGTGGCGCCGCCCGTGCAGTCCCGGATGACAACGGGCACGCCGTTGACCGCGCTGTCGCTCTCACTGTCCAGGCACTTGCTTCCGTAAACGCCCAGCGCCCTGGTCACGGTGTCGTACGACCACTGCTGGTTACTGCCCCCATTGCAGTCCCAGAGTGTGAGTTCGGTACCGCTCTCGGTCTTTCCGCCGGGCACGTCCAGACATCGCCCGGAATCAGCGCCGCGAAGGGCGGCGGTGGAGACGGCGGCCGATGCCGCCGGGGCGGATATCGCGGCCCCGGCGGTCATCAGCCCCAACGATGCCATTACCAACCCGTATCGCCCGAACCGGGATTTATAACGGTGAGTAGCCAATGGGAAGCTCCTTGCCCGAGTAACGACTCCGTGAGCGCTTCACGCCTCACGTCGGCTCAGACTAGGGCACGCATCGAAACACCGGGACCGTGGTCCGAATTCACCGAAAGGGGGTTTTGTTCTCGGTAGTACATTTATTGTGTTCGGCAATATCCTCTTGACGACGCGCTTTCCGTCAGGCGGAAGACCGGCCAACGGCGGAAGAACGCCTGTCAGACGTCGAACTCGTGATCCCGGGTCTCCGGCAGTGCCAGCAGACACAGAAGGCTCACCAGACAGAGGCCGCCGCTGTAGAAGCCGAGGACGAGCGGGGATTCCCAGTGGCTGTTCAGCCAGGTGGCGATGGACGGGGCGAACCCGCCGCCCAGGGTGTTGGCGAGGATGAAGGCGGCGGAGGCACCGGTGTAGCGCAGCCGGGCCGGGAACAGCTCCGGGAGGAAGGCCGCCACCGGGGAGAACATCAGCGCGAGGAACATCAGGCCGACCGTGTAGGCGCCGGTGATCACCAGCCCGTTGCGTGAGCTGAGCGAGGCGTACATCGGCACCGCCCACACCACGCAGCCGACAGCTCCGGCCAGCATCAGCGGGCGGCGGCCGACCCGGTCGGACAGCCTGGCGACCGGGAGGGTGATGGCGATTCCGGCCGCCGCGCCGATGCTCGCGGCGGTCAGCATCGTGTTCCGGGGGATGCCGAGTTCCTGCGGACCGTACGAGAGGCTGTAGACGATCGTCAGGTAGTAGACGGCCGAGCCGCCGATCGCCGCGCCGGTGCCGAGCAGCAGCCGGCGGGGGTACTGCCGGAGGATCGCCCCCAGCGGGAACCGGGGCGCGAGCAGCGGCTCCGACACGGATTCCGACGCCGTTGCCGAATCCGGCACCGAATCCGATGCCCGCGCCCGCGCCGTGGCCTCGAAGACCGGGGACTCGGAGACCGTCGTACGCACCCACAGGCCGACCACGACGAGGACGGTGCTGAGCAGGAACGGGATGCGCCAGGCCCAGTCGGTGAAGCCCGCCATGCCCACGATGTTCAGGGTGGGCAGGATGACCGCGGTGGAGAGGAGGAAGCCGAGCGAGGGGCCGATGTTCGGGATGGACGCGTACAGCGCGCGGCGGCCCGGGGGCGCGTGTTCGGCGGCGAGCAGCACCGCGCCGCCCCACTCGCCGCCCATGCTGACGCCCTGGAGCAGCCGGAGCGTGACCAGCAGTACGGGGGCGAGGAGCCCGGCGGTCTCGTACGTGGGCAGCAGGCCGACGCCGACCGTGGCCACGCCCATCAGCAGCAGGGAGACGACCAGGGCCCGTCTTCGGCCAAGACGGTCGCCGATCGTGCCGAACAGGACGACGCCGAGCGGGCGGGAGAGGAAGGCCGCGGCGAAGGTGAGGAACGCGGCCAGGGAGGAGAGGGTCGCGTTGCCGGAGGGGAAGAAGGCGGGGCCGAGGACGAGCGCGGAGGCGGTGCCGTACACGGCGAAGTCGTAGTACTCGATCGTCGTGCCGACCAGGCTCGCGACGGCGACCTTCGGGGCCTCGGATTTCGCCGTGGTCGCTGTCGTCACCGTTGCCGCCGTCTTCGCTGTCTTCGGGTCGGCGGTTCTGAGCGGTAATTCAGGCATGGGGGGTCACTTCCAAGTCCTGAGTGGGGAGGGGAGTCACCCTAATCATCGAAATTCAATTTCGACAAGAAGCCCATTCGCAGACGTGGGGCAGAACGCCCCAACGCGCATAGAGTGCGCGAACAGTACGCGCGGGCGCCGTCAACCCCACGTAACCTGTCAATCCGCTGTCAATATTCATGCTCCCCGGCGCATAAAAATTTACCGTCGGTTACACCTTGCCAACGGGCAGCGACGCGAGAATGCTCATGACCGCTTAACTTGAAAGTTCTACAACCATCGATTTTCGGACACGGAGAATCACAATTCCCATGCTGAAAACGGGCAAGCAATTACGCTTGAGAAGACTTTCGCTCGCGGGTGACGACCGACATCTGCTCGTCCCGCTCGACCACAGCGTCTCGGACGGCCCGATCGTCCCCGCCGACAAGTGGGACGGCCTGCTGCGGGCACTGGTGGCCGGCGGGGCCGACGGGATCATCGTCCACAAGGGGCGCGCCCGCGCCTTCGCGCCGGACATCCTGAAGAGCTGCGCACTGGTGGTGCATCTGAGCGCCAGTACCTCCTGTTCCGCCGACGTCCACGCCAAGGTGCTGGTCGCCGACGTCGAGGAGGCGCTGACGCTCGGCGCGGACGCGGTCAGCGTCCATGTGAACATCGGCTCGGACACCGAGGCGCAGCAACTGACCGATCTGGGAGCGGTGGCCCGCTCCTGCGACGCGTGGGGCATGCCCCTGATCGCGATGGTGTATCCGCGCGGCCCCCGTATCGAGGATCCGCGCGATCCGGCCCTCCTCTCCCACCTGGCCAACGTCGCCGCGGACCTGGGCGCGGACATGGTGAAGACCTCCGTCGCCCTGCCGATCGAGCGCATGGCCGAGGTGGTGGCGAACAGTCCCATTCCCGTCCTGGCGGCCGGCGGTCCACCGGACGGCTCCGACCTCGTCGAGTACGGCGCGGCGGTGATGGCCACCGGCTGCCGGGGCCTGGCCGTCGGACGCCGGATCTTCTCCTCCCCGGCGCCCGCCGCACTGGTGGCCCGGCTCTCGGCGGTCGTGCACGGCGGGACCACCGGCATCGGCGGCGACGACCTCGGCGAAGACGGCATCGGTGAGGACGGCGTCGGCGGCGACATCAGCGATGACATGCGCATGGCTAATTACTCGACGATCGTGGCAGGAGTGGCATGAGGTTCGCATGGATCGACCTGCGTGAAGTCCCCCGTCCGCAGCTCCAGGCGGTGGTGGACGCGGCAATCCACGCCCGGATGGCGGGAGTCGTGGCCGCCGACGCCGAGCTGCTCGGGACCCTGCCCCCGACGGTCACCCGGGTACTGGTCGCCGAGGGCGGCGGCCCGGTCACGACAGCCGCGAAGAAGCCCGCCGACAAGGAAGGGAAGGAAGGAGGAAAGGAGGGGAAGGAGGCGAAGGCTCCCGACAAGGACGCCAAGTCCCCGTCCGGGCCCGCCGGTTCACCGTCCGGCACCGGATTCGACGTACTCCTGCGGAAGTTCGGCACCCAGGACGAGCTGGACGCCCTCGCCGCCGAGCACCGGGCCGGCACCCGCGCCGGTGGCACAGGTGGCACACCGGTCTCCGGGTTCATCGACGTACGGGACGACCGCACCCTCCGACTGTCCTGCGCGGGCGCCATGGTGCTGCCGTACACGGTCATCCACTTCGCCGACCCGACCAAGATCCCGCTGGAGATCGTGCTCGCCGCGGCCGAGTCCGCCGAGGGCAAGCTCGTGACGGTCGTCGACGGCCTGGAAGAGGCGGCCATCGTCTTCGACGTGCTGGAGCGCGGCTCGGACGGCATCCTCTTCACACCCCGCAGTGCCGACGAAGTCTTCGCGCTGGCACGGCTGTTGGAGGCGACGACGCCCCAACTCGAACTGTCCACCCTGACCGTGGAGAGCATCCGGCACGTCGGGCTCGGCGACCGGGTCTGCGTGGACACCTGCTCGCACTTCGAGGAGGACGAGGGCATCCTCGTCGGCTCCTACTCCTCCGGGTTCGTGCTGTGCTGCAGCGAGACACACCCCCTGCCCTACATGCCGACCCGGCCGTTCCGGGTCAACGCGGGCGCCCTGCACTCGTACACACTCGGCCCCGACAACCGCACCAACTACCTCAGCGAGGTCGGCTCGGGCAGCGCGCTGCTCGCGGTCGGCGCCGACGGGCGCACCCGCCGGGTCGTCGTCGGGCGGGCGAAGCTGGAATCCCGGCCGCTGCTGGAGATCCGTACCCACGCCGAGGACGGCCGGCTGGTCAGCCTGACCGTGCAGGACGACTGGCATGTGCGGGTGCTCGGCCCGGGCGGAAAGGTCCTCAACGTCACCGAACTGCGGACGGGTGATGAGCTGCTCGGCTATCTGGCCGCCGACAAGCGCCATGTGGGCCTGCCCATCGGCGAGTTCTGCAAGGAGGTATGAGGTCCGATGGGCGAACTCGACGCGGATCTCAGCTCGGATCTCGGCTCGGATCTCGGCTCGGATCGGGACTCGGATCTCGACTTGGACCCCGGCTCGGCTCCTGACGCGGACCTGGCCGCCCTGGTGCAGCGGCTGTTCGACGCCCGCGACGACCGGCTGCCGTATCTGACACACCAGCAGGACACGGTCACCCGGGGCGAGTTACGGGAACGGGTGACCAAACAGGCCGCCGTCTTCGCCGGATACGGCATCGGGCCGGGCAGCACCGTGGGGCTGCGGACCCCGCCGAGTTTCACTCAGATCGAGGTGCTGCTCGCGCTGTGGCGGCTCGGCGCGCAGGTGCTGCTCTTCGACTTCCGGCTCAAGCCGCCCGAGGTGGCGGCGCTCTGCGCGTCCTGCCGGCCGCAGTTCATGGTCAGCGCCGGGTCCAACGTCCGGGCCACGTTCGGTTTCCGGTCCGAGTACGAGGTCGTCACCGAGCGGCGCAGAACCGGGCTGGCGGCCACCACCGGGCACCGGCTCGTCCAGTTCAGCTCGGGCTCCACCGGACGGCCGAAAGTCATCGGCAGGACCGCCCGGTCGCTCGCCACCGAGGTGGACCGCTTCGCCGGGGTCCCGGGCATGCCGGTCGACGGCGACCGGCTGCTGCTGCTCAGTTCGACGGCGCACAGTTTCGGGCTGATCGGCGGGCTGCTGTACTCCCTCGCCGCCGGTGTCTCCGTCGTCTTCGCGCCCCGCGTCTCCGCCCGCGACATCCTGCGGACCTCGCTGGAGCACCGGATCACCGCCCTGTTCGGCGTACCGGCGCACTACGAACTGCTCGCCGCCGCCATCGATCCCCCCGCGCTGCCCGACCTGCGGATCGCGGTGTCGGGCGGCGAGATCATGCCCCCGCGGACCGCGGCCCGGTTCGCGGAGTTGTACGGCGTCCGGGTCGGCGAGGCGTACGGGACCACAGAGACCGGCATCGTCGCCATCGACGTCGGCGGCACCCTGCGCCCCTCGGTCGGCCGGGCGGCGCCAGGAGTGTCGGTCCGGGTCGTGCGGGGCGAACTGGACGTCGCCCTCACCGAGTCGCCGTACCTCTTCGACTCGGGCGGCACCCAGTACGCGGACGGCTGGCTGCACACCCGGGACCGGGCCACGCTGGACGCCACCGGCGCGGTCCTGGTCCAGGGGCGCACCGACTCCCTCGTCGTCGTCGGCGGCCTCAAGGTCGACCTCACCGAAGTGGAGAACGTACTCCGCGAGCACCCGGCCGTCGACCAGGCGGTCCTGGTCCACGAGGACGTGACCGAGGCCTACGTCGCGGTGCGCGCGGATACGGAACGGCCGTCCACCGAGGAGTTGTCGCGGTGGTGCCGGGAGCGGCTGGCCGACTACAAGGTGCCCCGGGTGATCCGGCTGCTGGACGCGCTGCCGCGCACGTCCAACGGGAAGTTGGTGCGGCAGGCCGAGACGTTGCGTTCCGCCGGGTAAGGCCGCCACGCCCGGCTGTTGGTTGTCCGCGGGCTGGTTTGTGGCTTGTCGCGCAGTTCACCGCGCCCCTTTCACGGGCGCTCGAATCCCCCCTCTCTGGAGACATGGACCATGAGTACGTCGACCCTGGAAGACGAGATCCGCGAGTTCGTCCTGACCGCGGTCATCGACGACATGAACATCCTGCTGAGCCGCGACGGCATCACGGACGACAGCCCGGTGACCGTCGGCGGCCTGGATGTCGACTCCCTGAGCCTGATCGAACTCACGCTGCGGCTGGAGTCGCGGTTCGGTGTCGAGATCCCCGACACCGACATCGAACCCCTGGCCACCCTCACCCTCGGCGGGCTCGTCGCCGATGTCGTCCGCCGAGGTGCAAAGGCATGAGTACGAGCACAGGGGCCACCGGCACCGACATCACCACCGACTCCGTACGGGAGCTGCTGTCCGACAGCAAGGTCTTCCCGGGGCTGCCCGACGACCTCGACGAGGACGCCGAACTCGTCCTGGACTCCCTCGGGTTGGTGTGGCTGCTCCATGTGGTGGAGGAGCGGTACGGCCTGGTCGTGGAGCCCAGCGACGAGGACATCGCCGGGCTGACGTCGCTCCGCCGGCTCACCGGATACCTGCGTACCGCCCAGAAGGGGGGCGCCCGGGATGACGCGTGAGGTGACAGTGACCGGATACGGCGTACGGACCGCGTTCGGCGAGGGCGCGGAGGCCCTGCGGCGCGGGGTGTTCGCGGGGGTGCCGGCGTTCCGGCCCACGACACGCTTCGACACGGGGCCGTACCGTACGGCGGTTGCCGCCGTGGCCCCCGACGGTCCCGACGCGGTCGAGGGGTGGGCGCTCCGGCACGCGCTCCGGCGGTGCGGTGACGATGCGCTGGGTATGGCCGGGCTCGGGGCGGGTGCCGAGGCGGCGGTGGTCCTGGGGGTTGCCGGGGACCATCAGAGCGTCACCCGGTACTGGCGGGACGCCGGGGGCCCTGTGCCCGTCCCGCCGGGGAGGCGGCCGTACGAAGGCCGCGGACTGTCCGCGGCCGAGCGCGCCCACGCGGCGAAGCCCCCGACGTCACCGTCCCGCGCCCCCGAAGTGGCGTCCGCCGTACACCAGTTGGAGGGTCTCGCCGATGCCGTGCCTGCCCGGCTGGCCGAGTTGCTGGCCGACGGCCTCGGTCTGACCGGGCCCCGGCTCACCTTCACCAACGCCTGTGTCGCGTCCGCCGCCGCGATCATTCACGCCTGCCGGCTGATCTCCACCGGGCGGATCGACACGGCCGTGTGTGCGGGCGGCTATCTGGTCGAGGAGGAGACCTTCGGGAAGTTCAACTCCGGGCGGGCGTTGTCCCTGGACGGCATGGTGCGGCCGTTCAGCGCCGATCGCAGCGGGCTGCTCCTGGGCGACGGGGTCGCCGCCGTCGTACTGGAGTCCTCCGAGCACGCCCGGCGGCGCGGGGCCCGGCCGCTCGCCTCCGTCGTCGGCTGGGGCGCCGCCACCGACGCCCACCACATCGCCCAGCCGCACCCGGAAGGCGCCGGCCTGGCCCGCGCCGCACGGCAGGCGATGCGGCAGGCCGGGGACCCGGACGGGGCGTCCCTCGACTACATCAACGCCCATGGCACCGGCACCCGGTACAACGACGGCGCCGAGACCCGGGGCCTGCGCGCCGCCTTCCCCAAGCGGGCCGAATCCATACCGGTCAGCTCGACCAAGAGCACGACCGGCCACCTCCTGGAGGCGGCGGGCGTCGTAGAGTTCGTGATCACCATGCTGGCCCTGCTGGACGGCGTGCTCCCGCCGACCGCCGGATACAGCAGCCCCGACCCGGAGTGCGACCTCGACTACATACCGAACGAACCGCGCTCCGCCGACCCGCGCCGGGCCCTCAACATCAACGCCGCCTTCGGGGGCGCCAACACCGCACTCGTCCTGGAGCGGCCGTGACCACGACCCACGGGACCGCCCTGCGTTCCTCCCTGTCCGTCCTCACCGCCGCCACCGCGACCCACAACACCGGCCGGGACGAGGACATCGCGCTGCCGAAGCTGCCCGGCTTCGTGGAGTCGGCGTTCAGCCCGCTGGCATACGAGGTGAGCAGCAGGTGCCTGACCGCGCGTCCCGGGGACGGCGACCGTACCGCCGTGGCGCTGGCCAGCCTGACGGGTGACACCACCACCGCCGATCTGGCCAGCCGGCGCATGGTGTCCGGGCGGGTCCACAACCCACTGCTGTTCATGCAGGCCACCGCCAACTCCGTACTGGGGCACATGAGCCGGGAGTTCGGCATCACCGGCCAGATGTTCAGCATCTCCACCCTCGACGACCCGCTGACCGAACTGCTCGCCATGGCGGACCTGTTGCTGGAGGACGATCCGGAACTCGACCGGGTCCTGGTGCTGGCCGTGGAACTCGGCGGCAGCGAACGCGTGGCCGCCGTCCACCGCGAACTGGCCGCAGCCCACGGCGCGGGCCCGGAACCGGCACTCCCCGCCGCTGCGGGCCTGGCGGCGGCGGTACTGCTCGGCCGTCCCGGCGCCACCGCCCGGGCGCAGGTGCCGGTCGGATCCGCCGGATCCACCGGGCCGGCGCGCCGACCCGGCAGCATCCAGGGCCTGTTCGAACTGGCCACCGCCCACGCCGAACCGAGCGACGAGAACGAGACGGAGACCCATACCCATGCTCATCAGTAGGCAGGAACGGGCGCGGATCTGCTCCGACACCGAACTGGGCGCCGGGAACATCCTGGCGCGCCTGGCGGCGTACGACCGTCCACGCGACGAGGTCGTCCTCCGGATGGACGGCAACTGGCTCGCCCCCGACGGCAGTTGCCCCACCCACCTCACCCTCGGGGAGTTGCGGGAGGTCGTCGAGACCTACTCGGGCTGGTACACCGCCCACGGGGTGCGCCCCCGCGACCCCGTCGCCCTCCACTCCTGCTCCAGCGCCGAGTTCGCGGTGAACTTCCTGGCGCTGACGTCCCTCGGCGCGATCCCGTCCTTCGTCAACGGCAACCTCGCGCCCGACATGGCGCGCGAGTACGTACGCCGGCAGGGTGCCGTCGGCGCCTTCACGGACCGCGAGCACCACGCCGTACTGGCGTCGAAGGCCCCGGACCCGGCCTCGGGCTCCGGCCTCGGCTTCTGCGTGACCGCCGCCGACATCCGCCCCGAACACCGCGCCTCGCTCCCGCCCTCCTACCCGTACCGGCACGACCCCACCGACCCGGTGCTCATCTCGCACTCGTCCGGAACCACCGGTATGCCCAAGGGAGTTCCGCACACCCACCGCACACTGATGTACGCGCAGCTGCACCGCCTGCGCTACTCCACCGGCACCGACATGGAACGCACCCTGGTCGGACTGCCCGGCGCGCACAACGCGATGGTCGCGACGCTGCTGTACTGCCTTCTCCTGCGCACCGACATAAAGCTTCTCTCCAGCCAGCGCGGCACCGAAGTGCTGGACGCCATCGAGGACTTCAGGCCCACCACCGTGCTGGCCTTCGCCGGCACCTTCGGCGAGATGGCCGCCGAGGACCTGACGACCCGCGACCTCTCCAGCGTGCAGGTGTGGTTCAACACCGGTGACGCGGCGCACGAGGCACACATCCGGGCCCTCGTGCGGTACGGCAGCCACCAGACGATCGGCAAGGACCTGCGGCGCGTACGGGTCGACGGCTCCGTCTTCGTCGACGGGCTCGGCTCCTCCGAGGCCGGCTACTCCGTCTTCCACAACCGGCACACCAAGGACACCTCGGCCTACTCCCGCTGTGTCGGCAGGCCGATCAGTTTCGCCGAGGCCGCCGTACTCGCCGAGGACGGCACCCCGCTGCCGCCCGGCGAGATCGGCCGCCTCGGCCTCAAGTCCCCCACCCTCACGCCCGGTTACTGGAACGACTCGCTGACCTGGAACCGTATGCGCCTCGGCGGCTACTGGCTCACCGGCGACCTCGCCCACCAGGACGAGGACGGCAACTTCTACCACCTCGACCGTGCCCCGGACGCCATCCGCACCCCGGACGGCGTCGTCTTCAGCACCCGCACCGAGGAACTCCTGCTCCGCGAACTCCCCGAACTGGCCGACTGCACGGTCGTCGGGGGCGCCGAGGACGGCGTACGGGCGGACTGGGACGGCGACGGAGTGGCACACGCCTACGCGCTCCTCCAACTCGCGAACGGGGAAGGGGCAAGGGCAGCGGGAGAGGGAGAGGCTGAAGGGGGTCCCACCGACGGGGAGTTGACCGACCGGGTGAACGCGACTCTCAGGTCCGCCGGGTTTCCCCCTGTCACCCGCGCCCTGCGCATGAAGCCGGACGACGTCGCCAAGGGCGCCACCGGCAAGGTCCTCAAACGGGTGATGCGCGACCGCTTCGCCGCTTCCACGGCCGAGGAGCGGCGATGAGCACGGGTCCCGAGGACGTCAACCACCGTGCCCGGGCCGGGGAGGCGTACCGGCTGTGGTGGCAGCACGACGCGAACTGGTACCAGGGGGTGGCGAGCCGGTTCGGGCAGGAGGCCGCGAACGAACTCAACGCCGAGGCGCTGCGCAAGGTCGCGACGCACGTCGGGCAGCGCGTAGGCCGCCTGTCGGGACCGCTCCCCGCCACCGGCGACACCCGCAAGGACCTGGAGGAGCTGCGCCGCAGGTACGACGACTGCGGCGACCGGATGTTCCCGCCGGAACTGCGCAACGCCTCCACGGAGGTCGAGGACGCGACGGACCAGGACGGCCTGATCGTCCTCACGTTGCGCCGGAACTTCGCCGTCACCATGGTGCGGATGGCCGGTTCACTGGACGGCTACCGGTGCCCCTGCACCGACATCCACGCGGGCTGGTCCGAAGGCCTCGGCGTCACTCTGACGGAGAACCGCGCCGAGTCCTGCCTGCGCGACGGCGACAAGGCGTGCCGCCTGCTGATGCGCGTACGCGCACCCCTCACCGACGTCACCAACGGTACGGAGGACTGAACGCCGTGCGGATACTTGTCGCCGGGGCCACCGGAGTGGTCGGACATCCGCTGGTGGGCGCGCTGCGGGCGCGGGGCCACCAGGTGAGCGCGCTGGTAAGGGAGGAGTCCCGGGCCCGCGCTCCGGAAGCGGACGCGATCGTGGTCGCCGACGCCCTCGACCGGGAAGCGCTGCTGACCGCCGTGACGGACGTACGGCCCGAAGTCGTCGTCCATCAGCTGTCGGCGCTGCGGCTGCTGCGCGACGACCCGCCGGAGGCCTTCGCGCGGACCGCGCGACTGCGCACCGAGGGCACCGCCAACCTGCTCGCGGCGGCCCGCGCGGCCGGTGCCCGGCGGCTGGTCGCGCAGTCCATCGCCTTCGCCGCCGCGCCGACCGGAGACCCGGTCGTCGACGAGGACGCGCCCCTGTACGTGGATGCCACGGACCCCGGCTGGGCGTCCACCGTACGGGCCGTCTCCGAGCTGGAGGAACAAGTCCTGGCAGCGGCCGGGGAGTTGAGCGGGCTGGTGCTGCGGTACGGGACGCTGTACGGCCCCGGCACCGCGTACGCCCGTACCGGCGGGACCGGACAGCGGGTGCTGGCGGGGAGGTTACCGCTGCCCGAGGGCGGGGCCGGGATCACCTCCTTCCTGCATGTGGAGGATGCCGTGGGCGCGGCGGTGGCCGCCGTGGAGTCGGAGACCACCGGCGCCTTTCACATCACGGACGACGAACCGGTCCCGGCAGCACAGTGGTTGCCCCATTTCGCCCGGGCACTGGACGCCCCGCCGCCACGCACGGTTCCGGTGACGATGGCACCCCGGCTGCTCGGCTGGTTCATGGCCCACCAGCTGACCTCGGCGGCCGGCGCGTCGAACGCCCGGGCGCGTACGGAACTGGGCTGGAAGCCGGTGCGGCCGAGCTGGCGCGACGGGCTGGGCCAGGAATGACCGGACCCGGCCCCGCACCCGGACCAGTCTCTTCGGGTGACGTCTGCGATGCCGTCGTCGTGTGCGTGATCGGTGCCGGTCCGCGCGGGCTCTCGGTGCTGGAGCGGCTCTGCGCCAACGCGGGCCGGGCCGGCCGCCCGGTCGTGGTCCACCTCGTCGACCCGTACCCGCCCGGCCCGGGCGCGGTGTGGCGCACCGACCAGCCGCCCGAACTGCTGATGAACACGGTCGCCTCCCAGGTGACCCTGTTCACCGACGACAGCGTGCCGTGCGCGGGCCCGTCGGTACCGGGCCCGAGCCTGTACGAGTGGGCGCGCACCCTCGGACCCGATGGGTACCCGGCCCGGGTCCTGGCGGAGGCACGGAGCCTCGGCCCGGACACCTACCCGACCCGCGCCTTCCACGGCCACTACCTGGAATGGGTCCTCCAGCACCTCTTACGCACCGCCCCGCCCGAAGTCACGGTCCACACACACCGGACGACCGCGACCGCACTGGCCGACGAACCGGACGGCGGACAGACGGTGACCCTGGCGGACGGCGATCGGCTCACCGGCCTGGACGCGGTCGTCCTGGCCCTGGGACACGGCAGGTCGACCCCCAGCCCGGAGGAACGCGACCTGCACTCCTTCGCCACCCGCCACGCACGTACCGACCCCGGTACTGGTACTGGTTCCGGAGTGGCCTACGTGGGTCCCGCCAACCCGGCCGACGCCGACCTGAGCGCCATCCGGCCCGGCACCCCGGTCGCTCTGCGCGGACTCGGGCTGAACTTCTTCGACCAGCTGGCCCTGCTCACCGAGGGCCGCGGCGGCACGTTCAAGCAGGGCGACGACCAGGACGGCCGGGGCGCCGGGCTGGTGTACATCCCGAGCGGCAACGAGCCGGTGCTGTACGCGGGTTCACGGCGCGGGGTCCCGTACCACGCGCGCGGGGAGAACGAGAAGGGCGCGCTGGGCCGCCACCACCCCCGCTTCCTGACCCCGGAGATCATCGCCGGCCTGCGGCGGCGCCCCGTCGGCTTCCGCACGGACATCTGGCCCCTGATCGACCGCGAGGTCCGGACCGTCTACTACGAGGCGTGGCTCCGGGCCGCCCAAGGCCCCGGGACAGCGGCGGAGTTCGTACGGTCCTGCTTCGCGGGCCGCGAGTCCGAGTCGGTCCTGCTCGACCGGTACGACGTACCGCCGGACCGGCGCTGGGACTGGCGGCGCATTGAACAGCCTTACGGGGAACGGCACTTCACGGACCGCGCCGACTTCCGGGACTGGCTGCTGGGATATCTGCGGCAGGACGTCGCCGCCGCCCGTCTCGGCAATGTGAACGGCCCGCTGAAGGCGGCGCTGGACGCGTTGCGGGACCTGCGCAACGAGGTCCGGCTGGTGGTCGATCACGGCGGGGTCGTCGGCGAGTCGTACCGGGCCGAACTGGACGGCTGGTACACGCCGTTGAACGCGTTCACGTCGATCGGTCCGCCCGCGTTCCGGATCGAGCAGCTGATCGCGCTGATCGAGGCCGAGGTGCTGCACGTGGTCGGTCCGGGGATGCGGGTACGGCCGACGGAGGGCGCGACGGGCGGCCCTGCCGAAGCCGGTTCCCGTTCGGCCGGTTTCCTCGTGGACGCGGAGAGGGTGGCGGAGGCGCCGGTGCTGGTGAAGGTGCTGGTCGAGGCCCGGCTGCCCGACATCGACCTGCGGCGCAGCGCCAGTCCGCTGCTGCGGGGGCTGCTGGCTGCGGGCGGATGCGTCCCGTACCGGCCGGACCGCCACAAGACGCATGAGGTGGCCAAGACAGCTGAAGCGCATGGAACACAGGGAGCACATGAGGTATCTGCGGTGCGCGAGGTGAGTGAGGTGCGTGAGATCCACGAGACGGGCGGGATGGCGGTGACCGACGGTGCGCCCCGGGTGCTGGACGCGTCGGGGCGACCGCACCCGCGCCGGTTCGCCTTCGGGGTGCCGACGGAGGGGGTGCGCTGGGTGACGGCGGTCGGCATCAGACCGGGCGTGGGCTCGGTGACGCTGGAGGACTCGGACGCGATCGCGCGGGCGGTGCTGGGCCTGGAGGGTTCCGAGGTGCCGTCGCCGAGGGACGGGTCGAACGCCGCCCCTCGGATCTCCGGCCCAGGGAGTCGACGCGCATGAACGGGAGAACGGCTTCCGCCTCCGTGGGCACCGACTCGGGGCTGCTCGCGCCCACCTGGGCGGGTACGCCCGCGGCTGCCGAGGTGACCGACGAGGCGTGGCTCCAGGCCATGCTGGACGTGGAAGTGGCCCTGGCGCAGGCCCAGTTCGAGGTCGGGCTGACCCCCGCCGAGGCGCTGGCGACGATCGTCTCGGAGGCCCACGCGGACCGCCTCGACCTGGTCGCCCTGGCATACGCGGCCCGGGCCGCCGCCAACCCGGTCGTCGCACTCGTCACCGCCTTCACGGAGGTGGTCGCCGCCAAGGACCCGGCCGCCGCCGAGTACGTGCACCGGGGTTCGACCAGCCAGGACGTCCTCGACTCGGCGGCCATGCTGATCGCCCGCCGCGTACTCACCCTGATCGCCACCGACCTCGAACGTACCGCCGCCGCCCTGGCCGCACTCGCCGACACCCACCGCCACACCGTCCTGGCCGGCCGCACCCTGACCCAGCACGCGGTACCCACCACCCTCGGCCTGAAGGCGGCGGGCTGGCTGCAGCTCGTCACGGATGCCCGCACGCGCGTACAGGCGGTGGCGTCCGCTTTGCCGGCCCAACTGGGCGGCGCGGCAGGCACGTTGGCCGCGTATCGGGAGTACGCGGCCTTGGACGGCGGGGCGGGAGGGGCTTCCGGGGGTGAGGGCGGAGTCGAGTTGCTGGCCCCGTTCGCGAAGGCCCTCGGGCTGGCGGAGCCGACGCTGCCGTGGCACACCGTACGCACTCCGATCGCCGAGCTGGGCGCGGTGCTTCAGCTGGTCACCGGGGCGCTCGGCAAGTTCGCGCTGGACGTGCAGACAATGTGCCGTACGGAGATCGGCGAGGTCTCCGAACCGGCGGCGGCCGGACGAGGCGCCTCGTCCGCGATGCCACAGAAACGCAACCCCGCCCTCGCCACCCTCATCGTGTCGGCGGCCCGCCAGGTCCCCGCATACGCGCTGGTGTTGGCCCAGTGCCTGCTGGCGGAGGACGAGCGCCCGGCCGGGGCGTGGCACGCCGAGTGGCAGCCGTTGCGGGAGGCACTGCGGCTGACGGGCGGCGCGGCGCACACGGCGGTGGAGCTGGCGGAGGGCCTGATCGTCCACCCGGACCGCATGCTGGCCAACCTCGAACTGACCGGCGGAGCCGTCGTCACCGAGCGACTGGCGGTCGTACTCGCCCCGGTGCTCGGCAAGGCACACGCGAAGAAGCTCCTGTCGACGGCCGCCGCCGAGTCGGCAACCACCGGCCGCCCACTGACTGAACTCCTCTCCACACAACCCGAGTTGGCAACCAGGCTGCCCCCCACCCATCTGGCGGACCTGCTCGACCCGACCCGCTACACGGGTGCGGCGGACGCACTGATCGACCGAGCACTGCGTACTTACGAGGGCAACGGAGGCGTCGTCCGATGGGCGAAGTGAGAACGAGCGACGTGAGCGGACCAGGTGCCGCGGGTGCTCCCAGCGCTGGAGGCAAGGCCGCCCCGCGCCGGTCATGGCCCGTCCTCCTGGTCGTGGTCTGCGCGCAGATGCTGATCTGGCTGGACACCTCGGTCCTCAACGTCGCCGTCACCACCCTGGCCGACCCGGCCGACGGACTGGGCGCGACCCCGGCCGAGTTGGAGTGGGTGGCGAGCGCCTACACCCTCGTCTTCGCCGGTGCCCTCTTCGCGGGCGGTGCGCTGGCGGACCGCTTCGGCCCCCGGACGACACTTCTCGCGGGCCTGGCGCTGTTCGGCGTGGCCTCGGGAGCCGGTGCCTTCGCCCCGTCGCCCGGCTGGCTGATCGTGGCGCGGGCGGCGATGGGCGCGGGCAGCGCGCTGCTGATGCCGGCGACGCTGTCGGTGATCGTGCAGAGCACCCCGGAGGAGAAGCGCACCCGGGCCATCGCGATCTGGAGTTCGTCCAGCGGCCTGGGGGTGGCCGTGGGCCCGGTGGTCGGCGGGGCGCTGCTCAACAGCTTCTGGTGGGGCTCGGTGTTCCTCGTCAACGCGCCGATCGTGGCGCTGTGCATGGCCGGAGTGGCAGCCGTCGTACCGGAGTTGAAGGGTTCGAGGCGCAGACAGCTGGACCTCCCCGGCATGGCCCTCTCGGTCCTGGGCCTCGGCGGCGTGGTCTACGGGATCATCGAACTCGGCAACGGCCGGGCCTGGTTCGGCCCCCACGTCCTCCTGCCCCTGCTGCTGGGCGGCGCGCTGCTGGCCGCGTTCGTCGCCGGCCAGCGCAGATCCCCCGACCCCAGCCTGGACGTACGGCTGTTCCGGCAGCCCGGGTTCGCGGCCGGGAGTGTGGTCCTGCTGATCGCGTTCATGGCACTGGCCGGGCACCTCTTCTACGCGGCCTTCTACCTCCAGGGCCCGCGCGGCCTCTCCCCCTCCGACGCCGGTCTGGTGATGATCGCCGCCGCGATCGGCATCGTCCTGGGCAGCCAGGCGTCCCCCGCGGCGAGCCGCCGTCTGACGGCCCGTTGGACGGTCGCGGCGGGAGTCCTGGCCACGGCGGTCACCTACCTCGCGTACGCCTGGCTGGACGGCGGAACCCCCCTCTGGTTCATCGCCGCGCTGCTGTGGATCCAGGGCTTCGGAATGGGCCTGGTCGGTACGCCGGTCACGGCCGTGATGATGAGCGGGGTGCCGCCGCAGCTCGCGGGCGCCGGCTCGGCCGTCAACAGCGTCACCCGACAGGTCGGCGGCACGCTGGGGGTGGCGATGGCCGGTTCGATCCTCTCCGGGGTGTACCGGTCACGCATGTCGGACACCGTCGAACTCCCCGCCTCTGTAAGGGAGTTGCCCCCGGCGACGGCGGAACAGGCCCGCACCTCCGCCGAGGCGGCCCGCTCACTGGCCGATTCCCTCCACCTGCCCGAACTGGCGACGACGGCCGACCGGGCCTTCCTCGACGCGATGTACGCCGCCACCCTCTCCGTCGCCGCCCTGGCCCTCGTCGGCTTCGCGGTGTCGGTGGTGGGCCTGCGCACACGGACGAGGAGGTGAGGGTGCCGACACCTGCGCCGATATCGATACCGGTGGTGGCCGAGAAGGAGGGGGAGAGGGAGAGGACGGAAAAGGAACAGGAAGCGGAGCGGGAGATGGAGCGGGAGAGAGAGCGGGAGCGGGACGTGGAGAGGGAAGTCATGATGGCGCAGGCGACGCCTCGTTCGGTCTTCGTCAGCGGCGGAAACAGGGGGATCGGGCTGGCCATAGCCCGCCGTTTCGCGACAGCCGGCGACCGGGTCGCGGTGACGTACCGAGGCGAGCAGCCCCCGGAGGCCGAGGCGGAGGGATTCCTCGCCGTACGCTGCGATGTGACGGACAGTCAGCAGGTGGACCGGGCTTTCAAGGAGGCCGAGGCGGCACACGGCCCGGTGACGGTCCTGATCGCCAACGCGGGCACGTCGAACGACCGCCTGCTGGTGCGGATGACCGAGGCGGACTTCACCTCGGTCGTCGACACCAACCTCACCGGGGCCTTCCGCGTCACCCAGCGCGCGATACGCGGCATGCTCCGCGAAGGTCACGGCCGTATCGTCCTCATCTCCTCGACGGCGGCCCTGCACGGCTCCGCCGGCCAGACCAACTACGCGGCGGCCAAAGCGGGGCTGGTCGGCTTCGCCCGCTCCCTCACCCGCGAAATGGGCCCCCGGGACATCACCTGCAACGTGGTGGCCCCCGGCCTCACGGAAACGGACATGAGCAGCGCCCTCACTCCCGACCAACGCCGCGACCTGCTCCGGCAGACCCCGGCCGGCCGTCTCGCCCGCCCGGACGAGGTCGCGGACGCGGTGACGTTCCTGACGGGGGCCGGGTATGTGCGGGGTGCGGTGATTCCGGTGGACGGGGGCGCGGGGCTGGGGCACTGAGGCGGCACACCCACACCCCCGCAGCCCCCGCAGCCCTCCCAGCCCCCAGCCCCCAGCCCCCAGCCCCCAGCCCCCAGCACCGCAGTCCGACGTCAGGTGTTGACGGTCCCGGCCCTGCGGACGTGCAGCACGTTGCCGTCCAGGGGCAGGGGTGCCCGGCCCACCAGGGTGAGGCCCGCGTCGGCGAACAGCCGGGCGTAGTGGTCGGCACGCCGTTCGCGGCCACCGACGTTGCACATCATGTGCAGGTCCCAGGCCGTGGCCAGCGAGGCCGAGCCGTCGGCGGGCAGAACTCGTTCGACGACGAGCAGATCGGCGGTGTCGGACATCGCGCGGGCACAGTGGCGCAGGATCTCGCGGCAGCGGTCGTCGTCCCAGTCGTGCAGGACGCGGGACAGGACGTAGACATCGCCGCCCGCGGGTACGTCCGCGAAGTCGCCCGCTTGGAAGGCGCACCGCGCCGCGTGGCCGGCCGCGCCGAGGAGGACACGGGCGGCCTCGACGGTGTGCGGGCGCTCCAGCAGGAGGCCGTGCAGGCGGGGGTGTGCGGAAAGGATTCGGCTGAGCAACTCCCCGCTGCCGCCCGCGATGTCGACCACCGTGGCCCCTTCGGCCGCCCCGGTGAGGACCGGGTGGGCGGGCAGCGGGTCGAACATCCGTGAACCGGCGGCCATCGACCGGTCGAAGAGTTCGGCGAGCTCGGGGTCACGGGCGAAGTGGTCGAAGTGGTTCTCGCCGAAGCGCTGCTCGAAGGCGACCCGCCCGGTTCGCACGGTGTCCCCGAGTCCGGCGAAGGACTCGTAGAACGGTCCCCCGTACATCAGCGCCAGCGACCGCATCGACCCTTCGGCGTCCGCGCGCAGCAGGCGGCCGGTGTCCGTGAGCCGGAAGCCGTCGCGGTCCTCGCCGACCACGCCGAGCATGGTGAGGTAGCGCAGCAGAGTGGCCAGGTTCGGCTCGAACGCGCCGACCTCGTGCGCCAGTTCCGCCAGCCCGACGCTCCGCTCCCCGTCCATCGCGTCGGCCACCTCCAGCCGCGCGAAAGCGGCCAGGGCCTGCGTCGTCCACGCCCCGGTCAGCAGGCGCAGCAGGGTCTCGGCGGGATGGTTCCCGCGGTGCTCGTCGAGGTGGGCGGCGAGGATGTCGCGGTGGCCACCGGGGACGTACAACTCCACGCGCCGGTAAGGGGCCTTGGCCTCGGCGGGCGCGGTGAAGTAGAACACCGTGCCGTTCTCGTGCGGGTTGTAGCCGCCGCCGCCGGGGGTGGCCCCGTACTGTCCGAAGGCCGCGCACAGGCCGCGCAGCACCAACGGGTCGGGGGCCTCGACCTCGAAGGCGACATGCGCCTCGTGCTGCCGCTCCCGCTCGTGCGCGGCGACCGTGTCGAGGTCCGACCCCGGCGGCACGGTCAGCGCGAACACCTCGACCATGCGGCGCTCCCCGTCCAGGCACTCCACCCCGGGGCGCAGAATGCCGACGTCGAGTTCCGCCGCACTCCGCTTGTGCCGTACGGCGAGACGCTCACGCACGACGACGCTCGGCCGCGGCGGCGTGTCCGCGACGAGCCCGCAGTCGGCGAGCATGGCGTCCAACTCCGCCTCGCCGGGCGGGAAGACGAGCAGCGCCGCGTGCCGGAACTCGCAGTGCTCCACCAGGCTCCGCAGTTCCGGGCCGTCGAGCCCGGGAAGCAGAAGCGGGAGCAGTGTGGCGGTGTCCTGTTCCTTGACGAAGTCGACCGTCGCGCGCAGGCGGGACGTGTCGCCGTCCGCCGATGCCGTGATCATTGCGGGGAATCCTCATTCCGGGGCTCTGAGATGCGCGTACGGACGTACGCGGGTGCGGAGTTCATGGGTTCGGGAGTTCGGGAGTGGGGGGATTCGGTAGTTCGGGGAATCGGTGGTTCGGCGATTCGGTGATCCAGGAATCCATGGATGACGGGATCCAGGGCCGACGGGCACGGGTGACGGGCACAGGTGACGGGCTGACGGGGCCTACACGCCGACGTAGTGCTCGGCGAACCAGTCCTGCTGGCTGCGCGAGGTGCGCAGCGAGGTGAGGCGGGAGCGGCGCAGGGAGTTGTGGAAGAGCGACTCGCCGTCCGCGCCGGACGGGCCGTGCAGCAGCCCGATCATCCAGTGGGAGAACTCCTGCGCACGCCAGATGTGTGCCAGACACCGCGCCGAGTAGGCGTCGAGGCCCTCGGGGTCCCCGGCGATGAGGTCGTCGATCACGGCGCGGGCCAGCAACTCCGCTTCGAGGACAGCGAGGTTGGCGCCCTTCGCGGCGGACGGGCTGATCAGACCGGCGGCGTCGCCGGCCAGGAACAACGCGCCGTGGCGCAGTGGTTCGAGCACGTCGGACTCCAGGTCGACGACGGAACGCTGCACGACGCGCCCCCGGCGCAGCGGGCCGTACTCCCCCGCCCGCATCCGCGTCTCCAACTCGTCCCAGATCCGCTCCTCGGACCAGTCGTCGGCCCGGGTGCCGCGCTCGCACTGCAGGTAGTAGCGGGTGACCTCGCTGGTGCGGGCCATGTGCCCGGCGAACCCGCGCTCGTGCACCGCGTATCCGACGGCGTCCAGGCTCGGCGGCGCCTCGGCGAGCAGACCGAGCCAGGTCACGCCGTGATCGCGGTGGTGACGGACCGTGCCGGCCGGCAGTGACCGGCGGGCCGCGCCGTGCCGCCCGTCGCAGCCGGCCACGTACCGCGCCCGCCACAGGCCGGGCCGGCCGTCGGCGTCGCGCACGGCCACCTCGGGCCGCTCACTGTCGGCGTCGTGCACGGCCAAGGCCTCGGTGCCGAAACGGAGTTGTCCGCCGCGTTCCAGGAACCGCGTCAACAGGTCGGTCACCAGGTCCTGTTGGGGGTAGACAGTGTGCCGCTCCCGCCGGCCGAGCCCGCTGTAGTCCAGCCGGAACCGGCCGTCCTCGGCACGGAACTCACAGGTGCTGTGGAGTTGCCCGCGCCGCCACAACCCCTCGGCGAGGCCGTTCCGTTCCAGGATCCGTACGGTGTTGGCGGCCAGGAACCCGGCACGGGCCCGCGTCTGCACATGCGTGCGCTCGGCCCGCTCCAGAACGACGCAGTCGATCCCCCGGTCCACAAGAATGTTGCCGAGCACGAGCCCGGCCGGCCCTGCCCCGAGGACGACCACATCGGCCACTTGGTCGGCCGATCGGCGCCGACTCTTCCCGTCTGTCACGGAACCCGATATTAGGTAGCCAGAAGTCCATGTCAGCGCATAAATCACCTGAATGCCCGGTTCGAACGGTAAGCCGAACGGCAGCGGGACCACGACTACGGGCAACGGGCGGACCTGAACGTGTCGACAGGACCTAGCATCGCCACATGCGTTTATGGCGGAGTCATGACACGGTCGCATCCCTCCCCCGCGACCCCCGGGCCGACGAGTATCCGATGCCGTTCGTTCCGTACGGCTGGTACGCCGTACTCCGCAGCGCCGAACTGAGGCCGGGCAAGGTCGTCAGCCTCCACTACTTCGGACGCGCGCTCATCGCCTTCCGGGGAACCGACGGGCGGGCGACCGTCCGGGACGCGCACTGCCCCCACTACGGCGCCCACCTGGGCGCCGGCGGCAAGGTGGTGGACGGCACGGTGGTGTGCCCGTTCCACGGCTGGCGGTTCGGCACGGACGGCCGGTGCGTGGAGGCACCGTTCGCCACCCGCACCCCCAAAGTGTCCCTCGGCGGCTTCCCGGTCCGCGAACACAGCGGACTCGTCCTCGTCCACGCCGGCCCGGGCGAGCCGAGTTGGGAGGTACCGGAAATCCCCGAGACGGAGTCCAAGGCGTACGCCTCCCCGATCGACGACATCTGCCGGGCGCGCGTCCACGTCCAGGAGATGCGCGAGAACATCGTCGACGAGTCCCACTTCCACTTCATCCACGGCCAGAGCGAACCCCCCGTCCAGGACTGGCGCCAGGACGGCCCGTACGCCGAGGCCCGCGGCCGGATCTCCCGACGCGTCCTCGCCTGGGACATCAACAACACCTTCGACGCGTTCATGTACGGCCCGGGCGTCATGGTGGTCCGCGTCCACGGCCCCGTCCTGTCGGTGACCGCGGTCGCCCTCACCACCCCGATCGACGACCGCACGAGCGAACTCCGGATGCTGTACTACCTCCGCAAACCGGCCCGACTCCCGTTCCTGACACCGCTCTTCAAGCTCGTCTTCCGCGCGGAAGCCCTGGGCGAGGTACGGGAGGAGGTCGAGATCTGGGACCACAAGATCCACCAGGCCCGCCCGGTACTGCTCCCGCACGAGAAGGGCATCCGGGCGCTGCGGCGCTGGTACGGGCAGTTCTATCCACCGTCGGACGTACCGATTCCGGGGGCACGCCGGGCGGACCTGCCGGACGGGGCGGAGAGCGGGCCTACGGCGGGTGACGAGCCGGTCCGGACAGGGACGCAAGGAGTCGAGTCTTGATCACCCCTGGCAGAGACAATCCCGCGACGGAGAGACCCTGCCGAGGAGCCTCACCGCAGGGGCTCATGGAACCTGTCGGTAGATTTCGCGACGGTTGCCGACTGCCAGGACCCACACGATCAGCCGGCCATCCTCAACGGTGTAGACGACACGGTAGTCGCCGACCCTGAGCCGCCAGCGAGCACTGTGCCCTTGCAAGGCTTTAACGTCGAAGGATGCGGTGTCGCCGACGTCCAGCGCCTTCTGGAGTTCGGCGAGGCGGTACAGGATACGCAGGGCATCCGGCCGCGGGACCTTGAGCATGCTCCGCTGAGCATGCGGGGTGAAGCGTGTGACGTACCCCATGAGGTCAGCCTTGTTCAGCGCGCAGCAGAGCGGCCATCTCTTCGAGCGAAACCGACCCCTCCGTGCCCTCGGACTCGGCTTCGTCAGCGAGCCGGTTGAGCCACGCCTCCTCGGCGTTCTCCGCGATCTCACGCAGGCGCCGGTACTCCTGGATGTCGATCACGACGGCTTCCTGCTTGCCGCGCCGAGTGATGATCGTCGGGGTTTCCTCCCGTCGAGCCCGATCGATGACGTCAGCCAGGTGACTGCGGACATCGGCCATGGATTCGATCACTGGATCACTCATGTCACGAATGTAGCAGATGTACATCAGACGGTGGGTGTCCGGGCTGGGGATGCCGCACAACCTGCGGCGCCACAGCCGACGCCCCCTCTCCCCGACAAGGAGCACAGCGAGGTGCCTGCCCACAGGTCCAGAGCACCCCCGGCCATCCATCTGGTCGGGGGTGCTCTTCTTCTACTCTGCGCTCAGTGCTTGATGCGCTCCACGAAGGCACCCCAAGCCATCCCGGAAGCAACCAGGGTCGAACTCCATCGACACCAGGCCGAGTTGGCCCCCCGAGAGCTGCGTCCTGTTTCGCCCCCCACCTTCCACGTTGCCGCTACTGTTGCCGGTCAGCCGGGTCAGTTCGTCATGGGCCAACATGCCCCTCCGCCCCGGGCCGCCCGAGCTCGCTCCCGCGAGTGAACCGCCGGGGACTCAACCCCCTCTCCACAACCGGGATCACCCCGCCCGGCTCCACGCGGGCTGCGAGGATGCCCGTACCGGAACGGAAAGAGGGAGATCAGCGTGCTGCTGTTTCTACTGACAGGCGTCCTCGTGCTCGCCATCGGCGGATGCGTCTGTGTCGTGTGGGCCGCGCGGGGCGGACCGCCCTGGGTGCGCGCGGTGGCCACCGTGACCATGGTGACGGGTCAGGTGGTGCGCGCGATGGGGACCAAGAGCAACAACAGCGGCAGCAACAACCAGAGTTCCGGCGACGACTAGGACAGGGCCGTCGAGATGAGGTGAGGCGAGGTGGGGCGCGGCGCGGTGAAGCGAGATGACTGTGCGTCAGTTCCGCCGGTCAGGGTCGCCCGGCGCCGGTTTCCGCCCTGTGTGCCATCCGGGCCAGCAGGAGGGCACCCCCAGCCGCCGCCCCCACCGCTCCCATCGCCAGGAATCCGCCGGAGGAACGCCAGGACAGGACCGACCACCGCGACTGTGCCGAGAGCACCGAGCCCG
The DNA here is from genome assembly GCF_036227485.1 of Streptomyces sp. NBC_01451. Classification (NCBI taxonomy): domain Bacteria; kingdom Bacillati; phylum Actinomycetota; class Actinomycetes; order Kitasatosporales; family Streptomycetaceae; genus Streptomyces; species Streptomyces sp. NBC_01451. Next base: position 4,987,604 of record NZ_CP109479.1, on the reverse strand, counting down.
TGCTCAGCCACGATCCGGCCGAGATCAGCGACAGGGCGGACCCGATCGAGCCGACCGACAGGGCACTTCCGATCGAACCGACGGACAGGGCGGAACCGACGGACCCCACGGACAGCACCGATCCCACCGAGCCGATCGACAGCACGGAGTCCTGTGACCACAACGACAGCACCGAACCAGAGGAGACACGACCGGTCGACCGTTCGGACAGTTTTGTCATGAGGCCATCTTGCCCGAACCACTGACCGTGCGCCGGTCGGGCCGAGGTACGGCGGCCGGCTCGAAGGGCCGCCGGATGAGTACGCGTCCGACGGCGGCGAGCACCCACCTTTGCTCAAGTGACGCCGAGTCGTGGAGAGTCGAGATGGCGGGGCGAGCGAAGGCCGCGCGACCACGCCGGTGCCATCGGGTGATTCACCGGGGAACTCCCCGCGAATCGCCGCCTGTTCACCGGGAGATTCCACGGCACACGCCAGACGGCAGACCCGAGAGGGCAACCGGCCTGCTCCGCTTGCCGTTTGAACGCGCGACCAGGCCGGGGGCCAAAGAGTCGCTACTGGAAAGTAGTCAGCGAACTCCGTGAAGAACCTGTGCAGTTACTGAGGTTTCAAACATCCTGGCTTTCTCGCAGCAACCTCATGGGCACAAGATGACCTTGATCTCGGGGACTTGACCACTCCATTCGGGAAAGGCACCACCTTGTCCCAGCAACACCCCGGCCGACGCCGGAGCGTCGGCCGACGAGCAGCCTCTCTGCTCGCCCCAGCACTCGCCGGGGGACTGATTCTCACCTACAGCCCACTCGCCCAGGCCTCGTCGGCCGACACCGTCCGGCGGACGCAGACGTTCTCCGCCGGCACCTACCTCGTGCAGATCGCGGGCGATCCCGTCGCCACGTACCCGAAGACCGCGCCCGCGCCCGGGAAGCGGCTGGACACACGGACGCAGGCCGTGCGGGACTACGTCGGCCGACTGAAGCGGCAGCGCGAGGAGGTGCTGGACGAGGTGCCGGGCGTCCGGCCGCTGTACAGCTACCAGTACGTACTCAACGGTTTCGCCGCGAAGTTGACGGCCCGTCAGGCCAACACCCTGGCCCGTACCGAGGGCGTCGTCTCCCTGGCCCGCAACGAGATGCGCCGGGTGACGGCCACCGCGGACACGGAGGCGGAAGCGGGCGCCACGGACACCGTCCACGCCACAACCGCCCGCACGGCGTCCACCGCGGTGACGTCCACCGCGACGGCGGCTGCCGCGAAGGCGTCCTCCGGCACCCTCCCCGTGCCCGACACCGCCGGGTTCCTCGGGCTGAAGAAGCCCGGCGGGCTCTACTCCAAGGTGCCCGGCGGACAGAAGAACGCGGGCCGGGGACTCATCCTCGGTGTCATCGACACCGGGATCGACCCCGACAACCCCTCCCTCGCCGCCCTTCCGGAGCCCCTCTCCGACGCCGCCGTCATCGCCAAGAAGTGGAAGGGCAGCTGTGACCCCGGCGCGGACAGCGCACACCGGGTCACCTGCAACAACAAGGTGATCGGCGCCCAGTACTTCAACAAGGGCCTCACCGACCCCACCGACACCGACTGGGCGTCCCCGATGGACGCCGAGTCCCACGGCACCCACACCGCGACCACCTCGGCCGGCAACTACGACGTGGCCGCCACCGTGCCCGACACCGCGATATCCGGCCGTATATCGGGGCTCGCTCCGGCGGCCCGCATCGCCGCCTACAAGGTGTGCTGGCACGACGGCTGCCCGACGGTGGACATCGCCGCCGCCTACGACAAGGCCGTCGCCGACGGTGTCGACGTCATCAACTACTCCATCGGCGGCGGCAACGGGGACCCCACGAACATCCCCGAGTACACGGCGATGTTCAACGCCGCCAAGGCGGGCGTCTTCGTCTCGACCTCGGCGGGCAACTCCGGGCGCGGCACCGTCTCCAACAACGTCCCGTGGGTGACCACCGTCGCCGCTTCCAGCCACGACCTCGGCTACCGCACGACGGTCACCCTCGGCAACGGCGCCTCCTACTCCGGTGTCGGCGTCAGCGGCACCGCCGTACCGTCCGCGCCGCTCGTCGACGCGGCGAAGGCCGCCCGTGACGGCGTCGACCCCGCACAGGCCGAACTGTGCGTAGCCGACAGCCTCGACCCGGCCGAGGTCAAGGGTGCGATCGTGCTCTGCAAGCGCGGCGTCAACGCCCGCGTCGACAAGAGTGCCCAGGTCAAGGCCGCGGGCGGCGTCGGCATGGTGTTGTACTACGTCAACGAGGCCGACGACACGATCGCCGACGCCCACACCCTCCCGACCGCCTACCTGAAGCCCGCCGGTGGTCTGGCCGTCAAGGCGTACGCCGACAGCACCGGCGCCACCGCCTCCCTCAGCGCCGCGAAGGCCGTGTACCAGCGGGCCCCGCAGATCGCCGGGTTCTCCTCCGGCGGCCCTGACCTCACCAGCGGCGGCGACCTGCTCAAGCCCGACATCGCGGCGCCCGGCATGGACATCGTCGCGGGCACCGCCCCGGGCGGCGAGAACGGCGTGTTCAAGGGCGAGCAGGGCATCATGTCCGGTACGTCCATGGCCTCCCCGCATGTCGCCGGACTCGCCCTGCTGCTGCGGCAGTCGCACCCCGACTGGTCCCCCATGGAGGTCAAGTCGGCGCTGATGACCACCGCGACCACCAAGGACAACGAGGGCAGGGCGATCGGGCGCACCAACGTCGAGGGCGCGGCCACCCCGCTCGACTACGGCTCCGGACACGTCGTACCGAACACCGCCGACAACCCCGGCCTCGTCTACGACTCCGACTCCGCCGACTGGACGTCGTACATGTGCGCCCTCGGCGACCAGCCGGTGACCGGCGACGGCAGCGACGCCTGCGCCACCGCCCGCAAGACCGACGCGAGCGACCTCAACACCCCGAACATCTCGGTCGGCGACCTGGCCGGCAGGCAGACCGTCACCCGCACGGTCACCAACGTCACCGCCACCACCGGCGTCTACACCGCCGAGCTCCAGACCCCGCACGGCTACAAGGCCGAGGTCACCCCGAAGCGGCTGGTCGTCCCGGCGGGCGGATCGGCGACGTACGAGGTCACCTTCGCCCGCACCGACGCCGCCTACGACGACTGGGTCTACGGCTCGGTCACCCTCAGCGACAAGGACAACCACCGGGTCCGCAGCACCGTCGCCCTGCGGGCCGTACAGATCGCCGCACCGGCCACGGCCACCGGCACCGACGCGACCGGCTCGGTCACCCTCACGCCGAAGGCCGGCTGGAAGGGCACCTTCACCACCACGGTGAACGGCCTCTACGCGGGCACCACCAGGACGGGCACCCTGACCGGCGCCGACCGCGACTTCGGCCCGCCGCCCGCACAGTTGGCGCCCTCCGCGGTCAAGACGGAGATCGTCGTCCCCGAGGGCTCCGCCCTCGCCCGCGTCGCACTCCGCTCCGCCGACCATGTGGCGGGCAGCGACGTGGACCTGTGGGTGTACGACAAGGACCGCAACCTGCTCTCGAACCCCGACGACGGCAACGACGAGCAGGTCGACCTCACCCCGGGCACCTACGAGGTGTACGTCAACCAGTACGCCCTGCCCGAGGGTGTCACCAGCCAGACGTACACCCTCCACACCTGGCTGATCGGCCCGGGCACCCGGCCCGACCTTCCGGCCACGATCACCCCGGCCGAGCGGAAGGTGGCAGCGGGCGACACCGTCGCCACCACCGTCTCCTGGCGCGACCTGACGCCCGGTGGCGAGTATCTCGGCGTCGTCGAGTACGGCGACGGCACCGACACGGTCGGCTCGACCGTCCTGACCGTCGAGCCGTAACAGCACACGAGCAAGCACAAACAGGCACACAAACAAGGTGGGTTGCTTCCGTCGCTTGCGCGCGACGGAAGCAACCCACCTTGTTTTCGGTCTACTTGACGGTCCGATAGGCCCGATGGATCGTCTGCTTCAGGGTGTTGCCGGCCGTGTCCCTGAGCGTCACGCGCAGGGAGACCGTGCCCGCCTTCGCCGGGTGCCGCAGGTCGAGGCGCTTGCCGTCGACCGCCTTCGCCGGGTGCCAGGTCCGGCCGTCGTCGTACGAGACGGAGAAGGCCGGCTTGCCGGCGGTGCGCGCGGTGGCCGCGCCCTCGACCGTGAACGGTACGGAGAAGCGCGTACCCGCCTTGGCCGTGCTCGCCGCGCTCAGCCTGGGAGTGAAGCGGACCACCGACAGCGGCAGCCGCTGCCCGACGCCGGTGACGTGCGCGGAGGTGAAGGTCCACTCGACGGCGACCCGGGTGCTCACCGAGGAGAGCGAGGTGGGGCGGGAGACGTCCGTGGTGAGGCGGAACGTGCGCTTGGCGGCGGGGAGTTCGTACGAGACACCCGACAGGGGAGTGTCCACGGCGAAGATCCGCGTGCCGCCCGCGTACAGGGTGCTCCTGGCCCTGCTGTAGCGGGAATCGCCGATATGACCGGCGCCGTCGGAGAACAGGGGGAGGTAGGCCAGGAAGGTGTCGCCCATACGGACCGCGCCGGGGCGGTCCTCGCCGTCCGTCAGCGGGCCGGTGAGGTGCGGGCCGAAGACTCCGGTGTTGAACCGCTCGGTGTACTCCTTGCCCGCGCTGTACGAACGGGGCTTAGCGACCCACTGGCCGGCGTCCCACACCGGTTCGCCGTCCGCGTCCTTGCCGCCGTCCTGCGAGACGGAGTACCGCCACCGTACGCCCGGCAGAACGTAGTCGGTGAAGGCACCCGGCAGCGAGCGCTTGTCGAGCTGGAAGTCGAACCACGAGCCGCCCGGAGTCAGCGGCGCGGCGACGAGCGACGCCGTCTTGCCCGTGGCGGGCGCACCGGCGGCGAGCGTGACCTTGGCGAACTGCCCGCGCTTCGGGTTCGCGGTGAAGCCCGACAGGTCGCCGGTACGGTTCCAGACCGGCCGGTAGTGCGTACTGCCGTGCGTCCAGGTGCCGTTGTACTGCGCGAACGCCTCACTCGCGGGCAGCCTGGCGCCGAACTGCCCGACGCGGAGCCTGCCGAAGCTGCCCATCTCGTACGTGGAGATGCTCCGGTACCCGTCGATGTCGATCCCGAAGTTGAGCGTGGCGTCGGTGTGCTTCGCCCCGCTGTCCGGCACGGTGATCCGGATCGGTTCGGCCTTGCGCGCGTCCATGACGAGGGTGGTGTCACGGGTGAGCGAGAACTTCGGGTTGAGGAGCAGGGCAAGGTCCCCGGTGTCGGAGTCCGGGTTCGCGCTCGTGTCGATACGGCCTTCGAGGCTGTAGAGGCCCTTGGGCAGCCGGACGGTGAACTCGCCGTCCGTGTCGTCGGAGTAGTCCTGCCAGATCTTGTCGTCCAGGCCCTGCACCCCGGTCTGGGAACGCCCGGCGGGCTTGCCCTTGAGGTCGAGGTGCTTGACCGTCAGGTCGTACGACTCGACCTCGCGCTGTGCGCCGATGCCGGTCCGTACGGTCGTACCCGCGCCGTCAGTCGCGGTGAGCGCGCCGCCGAAGGAGCCGTCGGCCGTGCCCGCGCTGGTGTCGGCGGTGACCTGGGCGGTTCCGGTGCCGCCCGCCGGGACCGTGAGCTGCTTCGGGGAGACCTCGAACATGCCCGAGGCGGCGGGCTTTCCGTCCGCGCCGTACGCCTCGGTGGTCAGGTCGAGGGTGAGGGGGAGGTCGCCGTCGTTGCGGTAGGTGATGGTTCTGGTGGCCGGGGTGTCGTCGGTGTGCGGCCACTGCTGGGTGGGGAAGCCGACGGTGGCCGGGGTGGTGGTGAGCCGCTGTTCGAGGGCGCGGACGATGTCCGTACGGCCCGTGCCCTGCGCGAACGCCGAGACGCCGGCCGTGGGCTTGGCGGAGGCGGTGAGCGCGGCCTTGATTCGCTCACCGGTCCAGTCGGGGTGGCGCTGGGCGAGGATCGCGGCGGCGCCCGCGACATGCGGGGTCGCCATCGACGTACCGCTCATCGAGACGTAGCCGTCGGCGGCCGGGTCGCCCTCCGTGCCCTCGGCGGCCTTCGCGGCGACGATGTCGACGCCGGGGGCGGTGAGGTCGGGCTTGAGGGAACCGTCCGCAGTCGGGCCCCGGCTGGAGAACTCGGCCATCGCGTCGGAGCGGTCCACCGCGCCCACGGTGAGCGCGGCGGCGGCACTGCCCGGCGATCCGACGGTGCCGGCGGCCGGACCTTCGTTGCCGGCGGCGATCACGAAGAGGGCGCCGGAGGAGGCGGACAGCTCGTTCACCGCCTGTTCGACGGGATCGTCACCCGGGCTGTCGGGACCGCCCAGGCTCAGGTTGACCACCTTGGCGCCCTGCGCGACGGCCCACTGCGCGCCGGCGATGACGCCGGACTCCTCGCCGTCACCGCTGTCGTCGAGCACCTTGCCGCTGATCAGCCGGGCACCCGGCGCGACCCCCTTGTACTTGCCCCCGGAGTGCGCGCCCGAGCCCGCGACCGTCGAGGCGACATGCGTGCCGTGGCCCACCCGGTCGACGGTGTCGGCCGCCTCGGAGAAGTTCTTCGCCGCGTCGATACGGCCTTGCAGGTCCGGGTGCGTGCCGTCGACCCCGGTGTCCAGCACGGCGACCTTGACGCCCGCCCCGTCGTACCCGGCCGCCCAGGCCTCGGGGGCGCCGATCTGGGCGGTACTCCGGTCGAGGGCCACCTCGACCTTCCCGTCGAGCCAGATCTTCTCGACCCGGTCGGCGGCGGCCGACCTCGCCCGCGCCGTCCCCCCGCTCCCGGTGAGCGTCTCCCACAGCTCGGCGCCCTCCGACTTACGGGCCTTCAGCGCGTCCCCGTTGACGCTGGGCAGGTCCCGGCTCACCCGGGCACCGGCGGCGGACAGCGCGCTCGGCGCGGGGGTGCGGCCCTTGGCGTACGTCACGATCAGCGGGAGATCGGGGCGGGCCGCGTCGTCGTACCCCCACTTGACCAGCTGCGTCACATCGAACAGCCGTCGGTCGGCGGTGCCGTTCGCGAGGAGCCGCTCGGCGTCACCCGGTACGACGTAGGTACGGTCGGCGTGCCGCGCTATTCGGAAGGTGGTGCCTTCCCGGCCCTTGCCGGGCCGCACGCCGGTGACCTGTCCGGTGCCGTCCAGGGTGACCCGGTCACCGGTGACGAGGGTGACGGTCCTGGCCCTGCCGGTGGCGCCGGCCGCCGCCGTGGCACTGTCGTTGCCGACCGGTGCGGCCCCTGATTGCGGGGCCCCGAGCAGGGCCGCGGTAAGGGCGGCTGTGGTGAGCAGGGCGAGCGCCGAAGCCTCACTTGCTCGCCTCTTTCGGTGATTCAAGGCATGCCTTTCTCTCCGGACGACCGGATGAGGAAAAGGAGGTGCGTAAAAGGGGGCGCGTTAAAGGGGTGCGTAACAGGGGGCTGCTCTGCGAGGAGCCGGCCTGCCTGGGCCTACACGAGGCGCTTACGGCCCCAGAAGAAGAGGAACGCGACGACAGCGGCCGTCAGGGCGAACAGAATCGAAGCCCCGAACCACTGCATACCGTTCATCTGCGATATCGGGAGGTAGTCCACGGACCAGCCCACGACACCCTCCTTCTTCAGGCACAGCTCACGCGCCTGATCGGTCGCCCCGTTCGCACAGGTGCTCCAGCCGAGGAGATCCCCGCTGCTGGTGAGGTACGACTCGTCGATCTGGAGCGCGGCGTGGGGCAGGTCCGGGAACGCGTTCTCGGCGGTGACGCCCTTGTTCGTCGTGACCGTGATGACATCGCCGAGCGACAGCCGGAAGTAACCCCAGACGAGCTGGACGGCGACGGCGAAACCGAAGGTGACCACCATGGCCATCAGCGTGCGGCGCAGCACCACGCCGATCGCCACCCCGCCGACGACGGTGAAGAGGGTGAGGGCTACGGGTACGGGGCCCGTGATGTCGAAGACGGAGCCGGAAGACCACTCCAGGACGGTGTTCTCCTCCCTGACCGGGTTCCACCACCAGCCGAACGCTGCCGACAGCGCCACCATGCTCACCACGACCACCAGCGCGGTCAGGCCCAGCTTGGTGGCCAGCCAGCGGGCCCGGGTCGCCGACTGGGCGGCGACCAGCTTGGCGGTGCCGTTCTCCAGGTCGCCGGCCAGCAGCGGGGCGCCGAGGAAGACGCCGAGCAGGACGGGAACGAACCCCAGACCGCCGGAGACGAGGACGAAGGCCTTGCGGTACGGCTCCAGCTTCGGGCCCGCTTCGTCGAGGTTCCTGGTGGGCCAGCCGTAACCGGTGAGGAAGTCCATCAACTGGCCGCGCTGGAAGACGATCCACGCCACGGAGAGCGCGGTGGCGGCGAGGATGGTCCAGAACGCGGCCCGGTGCTGGCGCCAGATCAGCCAGTTCATACCGCTGAGCAGCTGGGGGCGGCGGGGGGCTTCCGCGCCGGCCGCCGCGGAGTTCGAGGTGCTGGTGAGAGTACTCATGCCGCCACCGTCCCGGTGCCGTAGGCCTGGCCCTGGACCTGGGCGGTGGGCGTGATCAGGGGTGGTGCGTCGGGTGAGCGGAGATAGGCGAGCAGGAGTTCCTCCATGTTCGGGGCGACCGTCTCCCAGGGGCCGGTGACCGGACCCTCGGGGCGGATGAGCGCGGTGAACTGCCGTCCGCTGGTCCGGGACTCGACGAGGGTGTGGTGCCCGAGGGAGGCGGGCAGGCCCTCACCCTCCCTGGCGCCCGTGACCATGGTGTGCACGGACATCAGCTCGTCCACGTCACCGGCGAGGCGCACTCCGCCGCCGGACACGACGACGAGGTAGTCGCACACGTTCTCCAGTTCGGCGAGGACGTGGGTGGACATCAGCACGGTGGTGCCGCGCTCGGCGGCCTCGGCGAGGAGGGTGCCCATGATCTCGTGGCGCACGACCGGGTCGAGGTCCGACATCGGCTCGTCGAGCAGCAGCAGGTCGGGGCGCTTGCCGAAGGCGAGGGCGATGGCGACGCGGGTGCGCTGACCGCCGGAGAGGGTGCCGACCTTCGCGTCGAAGGGCACGTTGCCCGCGCGGATGACGTCCTCGGCGGCGCGCTGGTCCCAGCCGGGGTTCAGCTCGCGGCCCAGCCGCAGGGTCTCCGCCACGGTGAACCGGCGGAACAGCGGCTTCTCCTGGGCGAGGAACGCGGTGCGCCGGCCCGACTCCACCGAGCCCGGCGCCTCGCCGAACAGGCTGATCGAGCCGTTCGTCGGCTGCAGGACATGGGCCGCGATGCTCAGCAGCGTGGTCTTGCCGGCCCCGTTGGGTCCCACCAGCCCACAGATCCGGCCCGCCGGAAGCCGGAAGGAGCAGTCCCGCAGCGCCCAGCCCCGCCGGTAGCGCATTCCCAGCCCGTACGCCTCAAGCGCCGGTTCCCCCGCGTACATGTAGTCACTCACCTGTACTCCTGGTTGTCGTGGCCCCCGCGGGCCCCGTTGTCATGAACCCCGTCACCGGCACGTTCCCGGCGGTGTACTGCTTCTCCAGCGCCGACGCGACCAGCGCTGCCACGTCCTCCAGCTCAAGACCGGCCCCGGCCGCCTTCGACACCCACGCCACCAGCTCCGCGTAGAGCGGCGAGTCGGTGCCCGTCTCGGGGCGGCCAAGGGTGCGGCGTACGAAGGTGCCCTGGCCCGGTCGCGGTTCGACCAGGCCCTCGCGCTCCAGCTCGCGGTACGCCTTGAGGGTGGTGTTCGGGTTGACCGTGCTGGTCTCGGCGACCTCCTTGGCGGTGGGCAGCCGGTCACCCGGCACCAGTACGCCCAGCCGGAGGGCCTGCTTGGTCTGCTGCACGATCTGCTGGAAGGCGGGGACCCCGCTCCGCCTGTCGATGCGGTACTCCACGATCACCACCACCATTCCACTACTTGATTAGTGGAATGATGATGGAGGGGTCCGAGGGCGGTTGTCAACGCCGACCGGCGAGCGGGGAGGGCGGGGGCCGGGTTGTCCGAAGTGACCGGAGGGGCTTCTTGGACAACGTTTCGGTGGTCAGCCTGGGTCCAGACCCCGCACCCGAGCCCCAGGAAACGAATCCCGAGCCACAAGCCACAAGTCCCAAGTCACGACCCACGACCCACGACCCACGAACGATGAACCACGAACGATGAACCACGAAGCACCGAGAACGAACCACCCGACGGCGACCCCCACAGAAAGTGCCTCCGGCGTGAATCAAGATCCCTCTGTACCCGAACACCCATCCGTCCTCGTGATCGAGGACGGGTCCGGCACCTCCGACATGCTGGTCATGGCGCTGCGCTTCCTCGGCTTCGACGCGCATCTCGTGTCCATGGGCGCCGAGACGATCCACGAGGTCCGCCGTCGGCAGCCCGACGCGGTACTGCTGGACCTGACCCTCTCCCCCCTGGACGGCACCGGCCTGGACGGCACCGACGTCTGCGGACGGCTCCGCGCCGCGGGTATCGACACCCCGGTGATCTTCCTCAGCGCCCGTACGGCAGTCGAGGACAAGTGCCACGCCCTGGCCATGGGAGGCGACGACTACGTCACCAAGCCCTTCGACCTCACCGAGGTCAGCGCACGTATCCGGGCCCTGATCCGGCGGGCCCGGGGAGTTGTCCGGACCGCGCCCGCGGCCTCGCGCCGACTGCGCGCGGCCGGCGTCGAGCTGGACGAGGGCACCCACGAGGTGTGGCGGCACGGCACGGCCGTACCACTGTCGGCGACGGAGTTCGCGCTGCTGAAGGTGCTGCTGGAGAACGCCGGCCAGGTCATCTCCAAGGCGCACATCCTGGACACGGTCTGGAACTACGGCTTCCAGGGCGAGTCGGGCGTCGTCGAGACCTACGTCTACTACCTGCGGCGCAAGCTGGGCGACTCGGGCCAGTCGCTGATCCGTACGGTGCGCGGCGCGGGCTACATCGTGCACGCGGACCCGGTGGGAACGTGACGGGCGTATCGCACGGGTCGCGCATGTCGCACGAGTCAGACCAGTCGCGGGTGTCCGGGTGAGCAGGTGAGCGGGAAAGCGGAAAAAAGGGGTTCGCCGACCGTCTCGCACGGTCGGCGAACCCCTTGGGCGTGGGCTCGGGCGGATCGCCCAGCCGCTGCCTACCCGATGTCGAGCCGGATGGTGTCGCCGTTCTTGTGGCCGTTCGCGGGGACCACGCGCTGCTCCCAGCGCCAGCCCGTGCTGGGCTTGCGGTGGTGGAACTCGACGGACCGGCCGGCCAGCCACCACCAGCCCTCGGCCGTGGTGCAGCCCTTCGGCGCGATCTCCCAGAACCGCGAGCCGACCCAGTCACCGTGCTGGTTCTCGCCGACGAAGTAGAACTTGACCGTCTCGGTCGACGCACTGCATACCTGAAGCTGGACGAACTTGCCGCCGTCCGCCGAGGCCGTCGCGGGCATGGCCAGAGCACCGACGACCGTGGCTCCGGCGAGAACCGCCATCGTGACTTTGCGCTTGATTCCGTTCATGGAACTGCCACCATTTCTTTTTCTGTCGCGGGCCGGGCATGCCTGCTCGGGCATGCCCGGCGGAAAGGGAGGGGGAAATGTGGGGGGGAGGAATTTCGAGCGCGGAATTCAGTGGCCGCAGTGCTCGTTGCGTTCCTGCTGGGTCATCGGCGCGTCCTTGAAGTTGGCGTAACCGCCATTCGACTTGCCGACGTCCCAACCCGACTCGGTGTAGTTGTTGACGTACCAGTCGAAGTGGCCCCAGTGGCGGTTCTTGTACTGGATCTCGTACCAGCCGGTGGCCTTCCGCTTCGGCGTGCCCCGCTCCACCCAGCCCTTGTAGCCGGCGGGGACACTCGTCCCGAACTCCACCTTGTCCATGTGGCTGCGTTCCCACGTGCGGTTGTAGCTGGTTTCGAGGCCTACCTCGAAGACCTTCGCGAACCCGGCGGAGGTGGTGATCGTGAGACCGACGGAGTCGGAGGATCCGACCGTTTCCTCACCGCCGACCGTGAGGGTGTTCGCGTTCGTCGCGCAGTTGTACACGGTCGGTCCGAGGTGGTGGCTCGGTCCGGTGTACTCCTGGAAGCTCTGCGGGTGGAACACGCAGAGGCTGGTGCTGACGCCGCAGGTCTCCAGCAGTTCCTTCGGGGTGGGATTGTCGGCGGCGCTGGCGGCCGGCGACGCGAGCAGAGTGGCGCCGACAGCGAGGGCGGCGACCGCCCCGGCGGTACGGGGCAGGCCCTTCTTGGACACGAGCCTGCGAGGTGTGAATGCCATTGCTCATTTCCTTCCAGAGAGCGAGTGCCTGTGGAATTCCCACCGGCTGCACCCATTCCACAGGCACGGCCCGTCCGGTTGATCAACGCGCGATCAGAAGGCGGCCCAGAGTTTCCTGGGGGATTCATCAGAGTCGGATCAAAGCCCCGTTCACCGCGAAGTCAGTGCCGTGGGACGATCCGGCGGCGACCACTGCAACGACGTCCTGGTCCGGCAGCCCACGACGACGGGCGGCCGGGCCGCCGGGCAGGCGGGCACGCGGGCAGCCGGGCAGCAGGGCCGCTGTGCGTCTCATCGCCGTGATCGCCGCGAACGCCGTGATCGCCGTGATCGCCGTGATCGCCTTGATCGCCTTGATCGCCTTGATCGCCCTGATTGCCATGTGATCAGTTACGCTGACCGCCTTTTTGAGACAGAAGACGGGCGGAAAAAGAGACATGTTCAGCAAGAGGCGTCTGATACTGACCGGATTCACGGTGGTTCTCATGGCCGCGCTCGGCGCGTGCGGGAGCGGCGGCGGCCCGCAGGACGGCGATGCCGGCGGTGGTGAGGTCCAGGAGAGGGCGCCGGTGACGCCCACCGTTCACGGGCTCCGCGACACCGTGCGTCACGTCGCCGCCAAGACGGTCAGGGCCACCCGTCCGCACCTGGTCAAGAAGTGCGCGTCGGCGACCAGGCAGGTCAAGCACACGGCACGTACGGGCTCGGGCACCTCGAAGAAGACGCGCACCTGGTACTCCACCGAGCACTACCAGAAGTGCGGGAAAGTCCGCAGCGGTACCGAGACGTACACCCGGGTGGTCCGTCAGGAACGCTGGTGCGTAAGCCTGAACGACGTCGACGGCGACACCTCCAGGGACGCCGTCTGGTACCAGGTCACCCGGGCGACCTACAACGAGGCCGCCGCCGCGGACCGGCTCGATCCTCTGAAGTTCACACCGGTGACAACTGGCTGTAACCAGTGACGTCCCGTTCCCCCAATTAGACAGTGAGTCAAGTTACTCAACCGTAATCTCCCGACTGCTACCCGAAGTAACCGACCAGTAGGTACGGTCCTGGCGAACCACTCAGTAAGGAGAGGCAGCCCCACCTCCTCTCCCGGGTTTCTCACGCATCCTTCCTGCCCCCCCGCTCCACAGGAGGTTCGCCATGCCCGCACGCAGACGGCTCCTGGCCGCAGCTGTCACCGCTGCGACTTGTCTGGGCGCCCAGGCGCTCTCGTACGCAACAGCCACCGCATCGGACGCCTCCGCCACGGAGACGGTCGTGTCCCGAGGCGTGGAGATCCCGGCGTTCTACACGCCACCGACCACGCTCCCCACCACCGACGGCGCGGTGATCCGTACCGAACCCCTCCCCCTCGCCGTCTCCCTCCCCACCCTCGACGGCCCCCTCCCGGGCCGGGCGACCCGCCTGATGTACAAGTCCACGGACTCGAACGGCGCCCCCGTCGCGGTCACCGGCGCGTACATCGAACCGACGGCGGCCTGGAAGGGCGGCGGCCCACGCCCCCTCGTCGCGGTGGCCCCGGGCACGATGGGCCAGGGCGACCAGTGCGCCGCGTCCCTCGGCCTGGAGAACCCCCTGTCTCTCAACGGCCGTACGGTGTCGGTCGGTTACGAGGACGTGGCGATCTACCGCCTCCTCGCGACCGGCGCCGCGGTCGTCGTCACGGACTACGCCGGCCTGGGAGCGACGGACCGCCTCCACACGTACGTCAACCGTCTCGACGAGGCCCACGCGGTACTGGACGCGGTACGCGCCGCCCGCTCCCTCCCCGGCACGTCGGTCACGTCGGCCTCCCGGGTGGGCCTGTTCGGCTACAGCCAGGGCGGCGGAGCGACGGCGGCGGCAGCGGAACTCCAGCCTTCGTACGCCCCCGACATCACCCTCGCCGGCACCTACTCGGGCGCCCCGCCGGCCGACCTGACCGCGGTCACGAAGGCGATCGACGGAAGCGAACTGGCGGGCGCGCTGGCCTGGTCGCTCAACGGCTTCCTCCAGTCGGACCCGAAGCTGAAACCGCTGGCGGAAGCCCACCTGAACGCGACGGGCAAGGCGGCGATGACCGACCTGTCGACGATGTGCGTGGGGGACGCGCTGCTCGGCTACGGCTACGCGAAGAGCACCAAGTGGACGACGGACGGCAAGTCCATCTCCGACATCATCGCGTCCACACCGGCCCTCCAGACCTTCCTGAACAGCCAGCGCATCGGCACCCTCGAACCATCGAGCCCGATCCGCATAGCAACAGGCGTCAGCGACAACCTGGTTCCGCATGCCCAGGCCCGCAGCCTGGCCGCGGACTGGTGCGCGAAGGGCGCGAACGTCACGTACAGGCCGGTGATCCTTCCGGATGTGATCAGCCCACTCCTGAACCACTTCACCCCGCTCCTCTCGGACCAGGGCAGCGCGGTGAGCTGGCTCACGGACCGCCTGTCGGGGAAGGCCGCGACATCGAACTGCGGGGTGCTGCCGTTCCTGCCCTGAGCGGGTGAGCGGCTGCCGTTGTCGGCGGCGACTTGAGACCGGCCGAGCTCACCCCGTTCACGCGGTGAGCTCGGCCGGTGTCTGTTCCGGTCGGCGCACGGGCGAGTCCGGAGCGAGGTCCTCGTCGCCGTGAACCTGGTCAAGGATCCGTGCCCTACGGGGCTGGTCGACGCCGGGCAACCAGGACTCGGCGCGGAGTTCACGCCCCCGCGCGGGGAACGACCACCACCCCCAAGGTGTGGGAGGCGGTCTCATGCGTGGTCGTAGACGGTGACGGCGATGTCCGGCCACGTTCCTGCGAGCCGTGGCCCCGGCTCCCTCCGCGACCACACCCTCCATGCACGGGAACATCGACGAGGTGGCGGCCCTGGTCGACACCATCACGACGGACCCGTCACTCCTCAGGGTCTCCCAACTCGCCGCCCACGCCGACCTGAGCACTCGCCAACTCCAGCGCCTCTTCGCGGAATACGTCGGCATCGGCCCCAAGTGGGTCATCCGCCGCACCCGGATCCAGGAGGCGGCGTCCCGCGCGGCCACGACTCCCCAGGACTGGTCGGCCCTGGCCACCGAACTCGGGTACGCCAACCAGGGGCAATTCATACGGGACTTCACGGGGGCGGTGGGGATATCGCCTGCGCAGTACGCGAGTCGGACGCGGCGGTGGGACGACGGCTCCTGACGGGCACACTCGCGGCCACTCGGGCACGGTTCCCTCTCAGGGAGCTTTCGGGCGACGGTGAACTCCCGCCGCCCGAAAGCCGGATGACCGGATCTCAGCTGCCGCCGACGTCCGCTATCTGGTTCGCGTTGCGCATGGCGCCTGCCCAGATCCGAACGTCCGTGACGGAACCGCGCAGATAGTGACCCCAGCCGGAACCGACACGCCCCTTGCCGACGGCGAAGTCCCCGGTCCCGACGATCGCGGGGTACGTGTACTCGGTGCCCTGCTGGTTGACACCGAGGTAGAAGATGACAGCGCCCGACGGGGCGTCGTACACGCCGGTCATCCGCACCGGGTTGTCGTCGGGGACGGACACCTCGTCGGACTTCGCTCCGGTGAAGGTCCCGTCGGCGTTGATCCGGCCGAACTTCCAGATGCCGACCTTCGTTTCGGTGTCTGTCTCGGGGTTGTACTCCGTTCCGGACAGCTGGTACCAGAAGCCCCAGGCGGAGCCGTCGGGGGCGCTCTGGCCGAGCACCTGCGCGATGTGCCCGATGGGCTTGTCGGCAAGGGCCGCACTGTCCAGGCTCACGCTGGTCATGACCGTGAAGGAACCGGTCTCGTCCACCAGAGGGCCGGACGCGGTGGCCGCGCCGTCGACCCCGTCCAGGACGAGCGCATCCCCGTCCAGCGAGGCTCCGCCCGACAGGTCCAGTGAACGGCCGTATCCGGACGCGGTGTCGGCCAGACTGCTACCGGACGCTCCGGCGGCATTCCACGCGGCCACGAGTTCGGTCGCCTCGTAGCCGTTGTCCAGCAGCAGACGCGCGTCCAACTTGACCTCGTCGTCGTCCAGCCTGCGTGTCCAGGCGTGCACCTCGTCGATCTGGCCGCCGAAGTAGTCGGTGTGGTCACCGGGGGTGTAGAGCGTCCGCCCCATCATGAAGGGACCGTCGGCAGCCGTCGGCAGGCCGGTGTCGAGCGTGACCGGCTCCCCCTGGGCGAGGCCGTTGACGTAGAGCTGGATGGTGCGGGCGTCCGCGTCGTACGCCCCGGCCACATACGTCCACACACCGAACGGGATCGAGGTCCGCTCGGCGTATGAGCTGACGATGTGGGAGGCGCCGGCCGCGTCCCGCCAGTGCCGGTCGAAGACCCAGCCCTTGTACTCCGCCGAGTAGTGCAGCGAGAACCCGGAGGCGGTGGCGTCGGTACCGACCTGCGAGACAACCGCGTAGTCATGAGTCGGCGCCGCTGCGATACGAGCCCACGCCGACACGGTGTACGAGGCCTGCGTGTCGACCACAGGTCCGGCGGTTTCAGCGTAACCGGCCGAACCGTCCAGCGTCAGCGCGGTGTCCGTGACCGGATTCGGCAGTTCGGCACCGATGCCGTCCCTGGTGATCAGACCTCGCCGGCCACGGTCGTCCCGGGAGGCGCCGGAGGCCGACAGGGTCGCGTTGTCCTGGTCCGCCTCGACCGCGGTGGAGGAATCCATAGCCACCCCGCCAGACTCGTCGAAGTGCCATTTCCCGATCGCGACCGGCTCCTCGGACACCGCCACCGCACTCGCCGGAGCGCCCGAGTCGGCCGACGCCACCTGCGGCGCGGCGCCCCCGAACGCCAGAAGTGCCGCGCTCAGTAAGGCCGTCATCCTCGTTCCGGACACCGCACGGCGCATCAGATCCCGTTCCATGACCCCACCCCCGCCTCGCATGATCCAACGGAGCACCGATGGATTCAGTCTTGTCGGAGGCCAGTCAAACAACATACCCGTTGCCCCGCCAGGCAGAACTCCTGTCCTGCACCCGCCCGGGAGACATCCGTACCGACTTGGAGATCGTCTAGCCGTTGTCGATGGCGTGGACCAAGACCCAAACAGAGACATACAGGGTCAGGCCCAGGTACATGACGGCGCAGCACACGAATACGCACCCCTGCCTGAAGCTGCGCTCAGGGGACTTCTTGAGACACCAGGCGTTGTAGGCCACCGCGACGATCCCGAAGAGCAGAAATCCGCCGGTGAGCCACACATGGGAGAAGGTGACGTCATCAGGTCCTATGACTTCTTTCGCGTAAGAACTCTCCCTCATGCCCTCACCCGTTCAACGTCCCACATCGCCAACCGCCTTGCCTTCCATCCAGGCACTCCTCCGGGGCAGGGGGGTTCGTGATCGACCCGACAAGCATGCGGCCGGTCACCAGAACCTGCGCTGCCGCGTGCCTGGGATCGTAAGGCTGGAAGACATGGACCGAGGTGCGGAGAGCCCGGCGGGCGCGGACCTGGGTCGGCAGGTCGCGACACTGCCAGGCTTCGCGGTACCACCAGGCCGGCCGCGGATCCCTGCGGTCACTCGGGGTCTCTCAGGCAGCTCAGAGTGCCGGTCCGTCCGGAGCAGATACCCCGGGTCCGGCGGGAACTCGTCGGTGGGCGGGGCCGGTTGATGGAACCGCCGCGTGCGCGGGAGACACCTCCACCAGCTTGCCGTCATGGATCATCCAGAGGCCGAAGCATTCGTCGTCCTGGTCGTGGATCAGGACCTGCACGCTTTCCGGGTAGGGCCACGGCAGGGACTCCAGGTGCCGTACAAGTCCGGACCGCGGTCTCATCCGCTCGAACTCTGTGACCCGACCCGCCCCGAAGGAACGGCCCCACGGGCACTGAAACGGCTGCAACCGATTCAGTACTCCAGTTGTGGAGACGGCCTCGCCCACTGCCGCGTTCCCGTGGCGGTGACCAGAACGGCACGGCACCCGCCAATCCGGCTTCGGGCGTCGCGTTCACGGGAACTGCGAGCAGGAGAGGGTCAGTTCCAGGAGGTGACCGGGAACGCGCGCCGGGTTGGTTGCCGGGGCGGTTGGATGGGCGGCGACGTCGGTTTCGACCGCTGGAGGTGTTGTGCCCGACCTCTGTGCGGGTGCGCGGACCTACCGATCAGGAAGGGCAGCAGCCGCAGCAGATCGTGCGCCGGGGAAGTACCGACTCGGTGCGCTACCGGCAGGCGAGTTGTTGCTGGCGTCCGACGGCGGAGACCGCGTCCCGGCGATCGCCCAGCAGGTCCAGGGAGACGAGGACACCGTCCGGGAGGTGATCCACCGGTTCAACGAGATCGGCCCGGCCCGTCCGGACCCTCGATGTGCGGGGGCGCCCCTGCCTGCCCACCCCTGACGACGAGGACTTCGTCATCCAGATGGCCACCGACCGCCGCAACAAGCCCGGTCAGCCGTCCGCTCTCTGGTCGATCCGCAAACTCGCCGCCTAACTGCGCCGCGTACACGGCCGGGTCAGAGGCATCCGCTGGGGCGGACGTGCCAGATGCCCTGCGGCGTGAAGAATCGACAACCGGCACAACCCACTCCCACAACACGGACCGCGAGGAACTCTGCATGGACCATCAGGACGTCGACACCGCCGTGGCGGAGATGCTGCGGGTGCTCTGCCCCCACACCGCCGAGGACTGGACGGTGCCGGCGGGGCCGCTCGAATGGACCTGCTGGCAAACAGCAGCCCACATCGGCCACGACCTGCTGGCCTACGCAGGGCAGCTGGCAGCACAGCCCGCCGACGCCTACCTTCCCATCGACCTGAACGTCCGACCCACCGCCTCACCGGCCGAAGTACTCCATGCCGTCACCGCCTGCGGCGGGCTGCTCAGCAGCGCCCTGGCAACAGCCAGCCCGACTCTGAGGGCCTGGCACTGGGGCCCGTGCGACCCCGAGGGGTTCGCGGCGATGGGCGTCGCCGAAACCCTGCTGCACACCCACGACATCACCCAGGGACTGTCCGTGCACTGGCTGCCACCAGCACCGCTGAGCGCAGCCGTACTCGACCGACTCTTCCCCGCCGCCCCGCCCGGAGACCCCGCTCGGGTACTCCTCTGGTGCACCGGCCGCGGCGAGCTCGACGGTCTTCCCCGCCAAACCTCATGGAGGTGGGAAGCCGCACGCTCGGACTGATCGAGCCGACCCCGGCGAACCCTCCCGGTCACAGCACTGGCGAGCCCGGGTCCGTCGGCGGTGTCATTTTCCGTCCTGTTCAGCGTCGTTCACGTCGTTGAGGCGAAGTCGGCTGCTACCACTCCGGTGCCGGGGCGGCACCCGATGCCACGTCGGCGGAGTCGCCTGCGAGGTGTCCGCCCGACCCGTATGGTTTCCGCCATGTTCGAGACGATCCGTTGGCGCTGTCACGTACACGCGAACGACCGACGTGCCGCCGAGCGGGTGGTCGGGCGTCTTGCGGCTCGGCTGGATCGGCCCGTTTTGATCGAGAGCTACGAGCGGTACTGCAAGTTCCCCGAGCTCGCCGTGTTGCGGCTGGTCTCCCCGCTCGGGTGCCCCACTCCGGAGCAGGCGCTGATGGCCGTTCTCCAGAGTGCGTGGAAGGTCGCGACGCCGTGGAGCCTCGGCGATCAAGGATCGGGCGTCCACCACGAGTTCGAGGGCATCGCCGCCGCCAACACCGGTGCGCGCTTCAGTGTCCCGGGCATCGAGTGGATGGAGTTCCACGTCACCGATCGGCCGAGAGTGCCCGACTGACGCCGGTACGGCCGATGTTCAGCCGGACACCCCCAGGTCAGCGACCTGGGGGTGTCCGGAGGTGTGGCCATGCCACCCGGCCTTGTGCGAGAGACGGGAAGAGGCGGCGAGAGACGGGAAGAGGCGGGACCCCCTACCCGCCGAACGTCACCACCAGCCGCCCGTCCGTGGCGAACGACCAGTGCAGGGCGCCCGCGTACGACGAGCAGCGGGAGCCGTTCGTGCCAGACCAGAACTGGTTCGTCGTGTCGGAGTCGCCGATGATCCGGTCGTTGGTGCCGCTGGCGCTGCGGCATGACGTGTTCGTGCGGAACACCGATGTGCCGCCGTCGAAGTTGAAGTTGCGTTCCGTGTTGTCGATGCTGACGTTGTCCGACACCGTCATCGTGCCGGGGTTGCTGTTCCAGGTGAAGCCGTGTTTGCCGTTCTTGTAGGCGATGCTGCGGCGGACGATGTGGTTGACGGCGATGTCGTCGCCGCCGAGCTTGTAGCCGTTGCGGTCGCCGTTGCCGGCCTGGGAGCCGTCGGTGAGAGTGCCGTTGCTGTAGGAGAGGGAGTCCTCGATCGTCACCGGGCCGATGGGACCTGTGTCCGTCTTGGTGTAGAGGTCCCAGCCGTCGTCGATGTTGTTGTGCGAGACCGCGTAGCGGAAGACGTTGCCGGAGCCGGTGGTGAGCTTGGCCGCGAAGCCGTCGGCGTCCTCGCCGTCCGAGTCGGCGTTGTCGTGGGACTCGGCGCTCAGGATCAGGTTGTTGGCCGGCCAGTCGGCGGCCGGGGTGGTGGAGGCGATGCGGCCCAGCTGGAGGCCCGTGTCGCGGTTGAAGCGGGTCACCGTGCGCTCGACGACGTTGTTGCTGCCGCCGACGTAGATGCCGTTGTCACCGGCCCGTTCGACGACCAGGCCCTTGATGTACCAGTAGTTGGCGTTCAGTTGGAGGCCCCGGTTGGACGAACTCTCCGTCTGCGCCGAGAAGTTGAGGACCGGGGTCTCGCCCGGGTAGGCGGACAGCGTGGTGCGGGCGGAGGCCGTGCCGTTGTTGCCGACCGGGATCGTGACCGTGGAGGCGTAGTTGTACGTGCCTCCCCTTACGTAGATCGTCCCGCCCGCGGTGATGCGGCTGATCGCCGAGGTGAGAGTGGTCGGCGCCGATGACGTGCCCGCCGCGCTGTCCGTACCGGACGGGGACACGTACAGCGCGGAGGCCGTCGGCGGTGGCGTGGTGGTGCCGTCCGGGACGTTCGCGTCGAGGTAGTCGATGTTGGGGAGGCCTGCGGCGGTCGTCGGGTTGAGGCGGACGGTGTTGCTGCCCGCGACCACCGGCACGGTCAGGGTCTTCGTCGTCCAGCCCGTCCAGGTGCTGGTGCCCTCGAAGGTCGCCGTGGTGACCGTCGTGCCGTTCACGATGACGCTCACGGTACGGGCGGTGGTGGTGCCGTTGGCGAAGCGGACGCTCAGTGTCGCCGTGCCCGATGCGGGTGCGGATACGGTGAACTGGGCATACGAGCCTGCGGAGTTGGTGCCGTTGCAGAATCCGCTGCCGGAGTAGCCGGTCCAGTCGGAGTCGATGGTGCCGGTGCAGACCGCCGGTGAGGTCTCGGCCTCGTAGCGTGTGGTCGCGGCCTGTGCCGTGGTGCCGGAGAGCGCGACGAGGGTGCCTGCCAGCAGGCTGACGCACGCCATGACGGGTCTCAGTTGCATCGTGGTTCTCCATCTCCAGGGCGGTTGGATCAGGTGGAACAGCTGCCGGACCGGACCGGGTTGGAAAGCGCTTTCTCTCGGAAGTTAGAGGGGTGGTCCTGAACACGTCAATAGTCGCGTACTTGATCGTTGTTCACATGAGTGGACAGCGGGCAGGGCGTTCGGTCGCTCCGTGTGCCCGAATGCTTGGCCGTCGGCTTGGGGGAGGACCTACAACCCGCGGCGCAGTTCGGCCGTCTCACAGGGCGTCACCGAGTTCTGAACACATTCCGAACCGGCCCGAACCGCCCAAGTGCCCATGTGACCCTGGAGGTTACGCGCATGCCCTCTTCCCCCACCAACCGTCGTTCGACCCGCATCACATCGGCATCGGCACTGGCGCTCACGCTCGCCCTCGGCGCCGGACTGGCGGCCGTTCCGCTCTCGCTGGCTGGGACCGCCGGTGCCGCGACGGCGTCCGCCAAGGCCGAAGTCAGCTCCAACGGCCGGGAGATGAGCTACACGGCCGCCGCCGGCCAGACCAACAAGGCGACCGTCACCGAGTCCAACGCCAACGCCACGGACATCACCTTCGTTGTCGACGACGTCGTTCCGATCAGTGTCGGACGCGGGTGCGTCTACCCCAGCGCGGCCGACCACACGAAGGTCGCGTGCACCGTCGTCACCGAGGAGAGCCAGAGCCCGTACCAGATCATGCGGATGTACCTCGGCAACGGCAATGACGTGGTCGACTTCACCAACAAGAGCAACGAAACCTACCTCACCACTGCGTTCATCCTCGGCGCGGGCAAGGACAAGCTGACCGCCCGGGGCGACGTCGGCGGCAACTTCGTGGACGGTGAGGCAGGCGACGACACCATCCTCGGAGGGAACTCGTTGCTCACGGCCGGCGGCGACGGCAACGACACCCTCACCTCCTCCAACGGGACCGCGCAGGGCGGCAAGGGCAACGATGTGATCCGCGGTACCGCGGGGGCCGAGGACCTGCGCGGTGACGACGGCAACGACACGATCTACGGCGGCGCCGGCAACGACCACATTTCCGGCGACAAGGGCAACGACGTCCTGTACGGCAACGCCGGCGTCGACTACATCTGGGGCAACAGCGGCAACGACAAGCTGTACGGCGGTGCCGGCAGGGACGTCCTCTCGGGTGGCCCGGGCACGGACGTCGTACGTCAGGACTGACGGTCAGTCCCGACGGTCGTAGCACGTCACAGGGCTGAGTCGGCCCGGTGCGCACACACCAGAGGCCCCGGATCTCTTGGGGCCTCTGGTGTCGGGGTCGGTCTGGTCGGACGTACGGGATCAAGCCGCTGCCTCGGCCAGGCGGTGGAAGGCCTGGGTGGTGTGGGGGTGGGCGATCTCGTCCAGGACGTGACGCCAGTCCAGGTCCAGGTCGAGGCCCCGACTCCGGTCCGCGACGGTGACAGCAGCAGCGGTTGCGGCCGATGCGGATGCGGCGGTCGGGTGTGCCTGGTCCCAGGCCTTGAGCAGCGAGGTGAGGTCGCTCTCGGAGGGGGCGTCGGTCCGGGCGCCGGCCAGGGAGGTCGTCGTGGCGGCCGTCGTGGTGCTCGGCTTCGAGGTCAGCATGGCGTTGGCGTTCATGGGAGTTCCTTCCGGGCCGGGGCGGTGAACCGTTGGACTCGCCCCGGTTCTCCGGGCTTCGGTTCGTCGGGGTCAACGATGCCGTTTCCCGGGTGCCGGAAACATGGAGCGGCCTACCGGACCGAGGGTGTAGGTGGCTGCACCTCCGAGGGGGTTGTTCTCCCCCACTACCCCGTCGGAGGTGCGGCGCGCGGCCGGAACCGGTCGGTTACCTCACTACTTCACGTCGATCAGGTCGTGCGGCGGTACCTTCACCGTCCGCGCGCCCTGGGTGCCGCCGAGGATCACCTTGCGCAGGGCGACGTTGTTGTTGAGGTTGGTCTCCTGGAGGCGCTTCTCCGGGTTGGCGATGACCTGGATGTAGTACGTGCCGTTCGGGAGACCGGTGATGTCGAAGGACTGGCCCGGACGGTACTGGGTGTAGGTGTCACCGGAGCCGACGTCCAGGACCTCACGCACCGAGAGGGAGTTCTTCTGGCCGCACGCCGTCGACAGGTCGGTGTTGAAGGGATGCCAGTTGGCGTTCTTCACCGTCTGGTCGATCGCGTCGGTGTTGGCCAGGCAGAACGCCTCCTTGCCGCTGCGCACCTCCTTGGTCTGGTCGGCGCTCAGCAGGCGGTAGCTCGCGAAGTCCGTGAAGTGCCAGTGTTCGTGGCCGACCCGGGGGTCCCACTCCATCGTGCCGGTGGGTGCGTACCCGACCTGCTTGCCGTTCGCGTCGTAGAAGTACTGGTAGGCGTCCATCAGTGCCTTGCCCGGTTTGCGGAAGCCGTCCACGACCAGCGGGGCCGGCCCGGCGTTCCAGACGTTCGCGCTGAACGCCAGGTAGTCCTTGCCGGGTACGTCACCGTCCTCGCCGTCCGTGACAGCGATGTCCCACGCCGGGAGTGAACGCAGGTCGGGCTTGGGCACGTTGGCCGGAACGCCCGCCCTGCCCGTGGGCCGCTGGGCGGCGGCCTTCAGCGGGGGCGCGACCCGCGAACCGTCGGTGTGGCCCGGGCCGTCGCCCAGGTGATGTGCCTTGCCCCGGTCCACGAGCGCGTTGGGGAAGGCGGGCAGGGTGGGCATGTCCGCGCCGCGCGGACCGTAGTGGTGGGAGGCGAGCGGGGCGGAGGGCTGGGCTCCGTGAGCCGCGTGGCCACCATGAGCCCCGTGAGCCTCATGGGCCCCGTGTCCTCCTCCTTGGTGGGCGGCGGATCGCGCGGCCAGGCCCACTCCGCCGCCACCGCCCTCGCCGCCCTCGCTCGCCTTCAGTACCGACACCTTGATGGTCGGCTGGTCATTGGGGATGCCGAACAGGTCGCGGTACTTCTTGGCGACCGACACCTTGGCCGTGTACTCGCCCACCGGCAGGTCCACCGGCCGCGTGTAGTCGATCGAACTCGCGTTGGTGGCCCAGCCCTTCTCCACCCCCCACACCCCGCCCAGTGTGAACGGGTTGCCGGAGCAGCCCTCCGGGAAGTGCGAGGTCGCCGGGGCGTCCGGGCGGATGCGTCCGGAGGCGTTGTTCGGGCAGAACGTGCCCTTGTTCTTGGCCACTTCCTGTCCGGCCGCGTTCCTGAACGACACCTCCAGGAAGCCGGGCAGGCCCGAGAAGTCCTTCACCGTCCCGGGCGGCAGTCTCTTCGCCGTCGCCCTGCCGCCCTTGCGGATGATCTGCTCGGCGATCACCGGATCCTTGTACGACTTCCGGGTCACCTTGAACTCCAGCGGTACGTCGTCCACCGTGACGTACGTGGCGAGGTCCAGGTAGACGCCGGGTTCCCCCTCCCAGCGTTCGGCCGTCACGGAGTCCGTCGCGGCCAGAAGCCTGAG
Source organism: Streptomyces sp. NBC_01451 (assembly GCF_036227485.1). NCBI lineage: Bacteria > Bacillati > Actinomycetota > Actinomycetes > Kitasatosporales > Streptomycetaceae > Streptomyces > Streptomyces sp. NBC_01451. The sequence goes on along the minus strand of NZ_CP109479.1, from coordinate 4,962,624 downwards.
CTTCGGCTTCGTGGGCGCCGCACTCGCCGTACCCGCCCCGGGCGCCGCTCCGGCCACCGACACGACGACGGCCAGCGCGGCCCCCACGGCGAGCGCCGAGTGCCTTACGCGGTTGTTCTTGCTGTTGCTGTTCCCGGTCCTGGTGCTGGTGCTGGTGTTGGTGTTACTGCTGGTGGTGCTGTTCTGCTGAGTGGTCATCGGTTCCTCGTCTGCCAGTGCCATGGTCAAGTGGCATCGGACTGGACACAGCCCACGACCGGCCGACATACGTACGGACGCACCCCAACGCGTCCAGGCCGGACCTGTGAGCAACCTGTGAGACAGGGGAAGCCGTGTCCGGGTTGCTCGGCGAGGAAAAATTCAACCGAAAGCGGTCCGGCCGCCCGATCAGCAGCCCCCGGGGTCGGGAACCGGACTCTCCTCAACGGGACCTGGATCCGAGGGAGTTGGAGCCACCGGCTCCGGATCCGGCTCCGGGTCAGGTACGGGCACAGGAACAGGGGCGGGGTCCGACACAGGCTCCACCGGAGGCGCGGGAGGCTCGTAAACCGGCGGGTCAGGCGTCTCCACGACAGGAGGTTCCACCACCGGGGGCTCCACAACCGGTGGTTCCACAGCGGGCGGTTCCGGAGCAACAGGCACCTCAGGCTCCTCAGGCTCCTCGGGTGGCACAGACACCCCAGGCGTCTCACTCACCGGAGGCGCCGGTTCCTCGACCGGGGGTTCCACAACCGGAGGCTCCACCACCGGAGGTTCCTCGACCGGAGGCTCCACCACCGGAGGTTCCTCGACCGGAGGCTCCACCACCGGAGGCTCCACCACCGGAGGCTCCACCACCGGAGGCTCCACCACCGGAGGCTCGGGCTCGACCGGAGGTTCCTCGACCGAGGGCCCGGGCTCGACCGGCGCACCGGGAGCAGGCACAGGTGAAACAGGCGACACGGCCGTACCCGCACCCGCGCCATTCCCCGTACCCGGACCCGGATCCGCACCTGAGCCGGAACCAACACCAGTACCAGCACTAGCACCAGCCCCGCTTCCCCGAGTCACCGTGACCACCGAAGCGACCCGTACCCCAGCCGGCGCCCGTTCCGGCGCGGTCGCCGGGCTCGCCTTCAGCGGTACGGGCGTCGGCACCGGTACCTCCGCCACCGGTGCCACCGGCGTGCCCGCCAGCGGGACGCGGGACCGTTCCTGGAGTTGGACCTGCGGAGAGGTGAGCGCGATGGTGATCGCGACGGCCGCTGCCGCCGCCCCCGTGCTCAGCGCGAGCGCCTTGGGCATCTTCGCGCCACCGGTCACGGCATGCCGTACCGCGTGTACCGCGTGCAGCACAGCCCCTCCGCCGTGCCCGGCCGCAGCGGAGGACGTCGCGGCCGACGTGCCGACGGACGCGCCGACGGACGACGCCGCGAGCGACAGCAGGTACTTCCCCGTGCCGCCCACCAGAAGCACCAGCAGGGCCGGGCCGACGAGCGCGGGCAGTCGGTCGTTCGTGCGCATCAGCAAAGCGAGTCGGTGGCGGCAGTCGTCGCAGGTGTCCGTGTGGGTGAGGATCTGGTCGGACTGGCGGCGGGTCGCGGTGCCGCGTACGTACGCGGGCATGCGGACCCAGTACGGCTCGCACGCCGTGTTGTCGGGGACGCCGGGCTGCTCGCGCAGGAAGGCCTGGCGCATGCCCTCGCGGGCGCGGTGCAGGAGTACCGCGGTGGCGCCCTCCTTCGTGCCGGTGCCGATCTGGGGGCCGATCGCCGCCAGGGGCTGGCCCTCCGCCTCCGCGAGCCACAGCGCCTTGACCCAGCGGTCGGGGAGTTGGCCCAGTACCCGAACCAACAGGTCGACCGAGGAGACCTGTTCGGCCGGGTCGTCCACGTGACGGCCCTGGGAGACGACCCGTTCACCGCGTTCCGGCCTGTCCTGCGGATCCTGCGGGGTCTCGCGCGCCGAGATGCTGCCCACGGTGGCCGCCAGGTGCCGGACCGTCGTCATCAGGTACGCGGGCACGTTGTCGATCTCGTGCCCCGCGGACAGGCGCCGCCACACACGGAAGTGCGCCTCGGCGACCAGGTCCTCCGCGGCCCAACTGCTCTTGGTGAGCGAACGTGCGTACGCGACGAGACGCGGTTGCTGCTCCTCGTAGATGCGGGCATACGCGTCGGTCGCGGAGGCGGTGTTGTCAATCATGGGCAGGAACGCTCCAGTTACCTGCGGATGGGGCATGTGGGATGAGTTTGTAAGGCTAGATGACAAAAAACTCAAGTAATTACAGAAGGTGACGCACGTCACATGGGGTAACTCCCGTATCGGCGTAATGCCAGGGCGCCACCGGAGGTCGAGAAGGCAGCTCGGCACAACTGGCCCAACGCCTCACCCCGACGGGAAGACGATCATGTACAGAACCCTGGAGCAGTCCGCGCGCGCCCGGCTCATAACCCCCGGTTACCAGGAGCTGCCGCTCGTGGTCACCCTGCGCTACGAGTCCGTCGACCCGCTGGCCGTCCACATCGACTTCCCCGTCGAGGTCTCGGTCGACGGGGAAGGGGTGAGCTGGACCTTCTCCCGGACGCTCCTGGAAGACGGACTGGAGAACCCGGCGGGGATCGGCGAGGTCCACCTGTGGCCGTGCGGACCGACGCGCACGGTCGTGGAACTCCACTCGCCGTACGGGCTGGCCGTGGTCCGGTTCCGTACGGCGCAGCTCCAGCGTTTCCTCCATCGCTCGTACGGGGTTGTGGCGCCGGGCTTGGAGGATCTGGGGCCGATGGTCGAACAGGGGCTCGCCCTGCTGCTCGGCGGGGTCTGAACCGCCCGCACCCGGTACGGGCGGCCACTCGGTTCGCGTACAGCGGACCCACAGTTTCCTCAGGAATGCTCGGCGCATGGTCGGCACCCCTGACACCCCCAAAGGCGTGGCCTCCAAGGCGTGGCTCCCAGAGGCACGACCCCCGAAGGCGCCGTTCGTGTGCTGATCGTCGACGACGAGCCGGAGCTCACCGAGTTGCTGGCCGTGGCCGTGGCCGTGGCCGGAGCGGGCTGGCAGCCGTTCGTCGCGGCGGACGGGCACAGTGCGCTGCGGATCGCGCGCGGCTGCGCCCCGCATGCCGTCGTGCTGGACGGGATGCTGCCCGACGTGGACGGACTCCAGGTACTGCGCAACCTGCGGCAGGAGCACGCCGGACTGCCGGTGCTGATGCTCACCGCCCGGGACGCCCTCGAACACCGCATCGACGGCCTGTCGGCGGGCGCGGACGACTACGTCACCAAGCCCTTCTCCCTCGAAGAGGTCATGCTGCGGCTGCGCGGACTGCTGCGCCGGTGCGGCGCGGAGGAGGCGGCCGAGGACGAGTCGGTACGGGTGCTCGGCGATCTCGTACTGGGCGAGAAGACGCGCGAGGTGCAGCGCGGCGGGGTCCGTGTCCCGCTCACGGCGAAGGAGTTCGACCTGCTCTCGCGGGTGCCGCTGGACCGGGGCGAGGTGGCCGGGCTGACCGACACCCAGAAGTCGTCGACGCAGTTCACCGTCCACTCCACGGAGTGGCGGCTGTGGAGCAACATCCACTCCTACGAGCGGCAGGGCGTGCCCCTGGCCGATCTGACGGGTACTCAGACGGCGCTGGGAACGGCCCTGTTGAAGGCGGCCCTGAGTGCGGACGGTCTGGAGACGACGGAGAAGATCCGCAGAATCAACCAGGCGGCCGGCGAGGCGATCAACAACACGACCGCCTTCAACGAGGACGCCTACTACTGGACGGTGATGGGCACCCCGTCCGCCACCGAGCCCTGGGGCTTCCAGTTCGACGGCCACCACCTGGTGATCAACTACTTCGTCCTGGGCAGCCAGGTCGTCATGAGCCCCTGCTTCTGGGGCTCGGAGCCGACGTCCATGGAGATCGACGGGGAGACGGTGACGGTCTGCCACGAGGAGGTCGTGGCGAGCCTCGCCTTCATCAACTCCCTCACGGCAGCACAGCGGTCGGTCGCCATCGAGTCGGCGACCAAGTCCAACGAGTCGATGAAAGCGGGCGCGTTCTCGGACAACACGGTCCAGGCGTACACGGGTCTGCGCGGCAACGCGCTCGACGCCGCCCAGAAGAAGAAGCTGCTCGGCATCGTCCAGGCCTTCGTCGGCCGCGCGAAGGCCGACACGGCGAAGGTGACGCTGTCCGAGGTGAGCAGGCACCTCTCCGACACCTACGTCACCTGGGCCGGCGGCACCGCCGACGACGCCGCCTTCTACGTCCGCGTCCACAGCCCCGTCATCTGGATCGAGGTCGACTGCCAGGCCCCGGGCCCGCTGGCGGGCGCGTACGGCGCCACACAGGGGAGCGGCGCGACACAGAAGCACGTCCACTCGATCCTCCGCACCCCGAACGGCAACGACTACGGGAGGGAGCTCCTCAGGCAGCACTACCTGACGTCGCCGCACCACCACTGAGGCGGGGCGCACGCGCTCCGTTCCGAGGTCTCTCCGTCATGGCGAGGGCCGCACCCGTGTCCACGGGTGCGGCCCTCGTACCTCTGCGGGCGGAACGTCAGCCCAGACCGGCCGACTTCAGCCAGGCCTTGGCCACGTCCAGCGGGTCCTTGCTCTCCAGCTGCACCTGGGAGTCCAGGTCGAGCAGGGCCTTCGTGTCGAGCTTGGCCGAGACGGCGTTGAGCGCGTCGATGCCCTCCTGCGAGAGCCCGCTCTTGTAGACCAGCGGGGTCACGTTCGCGAATCCGAAGAGGTTCTCCGGGTCCTGGAGGACGACGAACTTCTCCTTGGTGATGGTCGGGTCGGTGGTGAAGATGTCCGCGGCCTGCACGGTGTTCTTCTTCAGCGCGGCCTGGGTCAGCGGGCCGCCCGCGTCGAGTGCCTTGAAGGACTTGAACTTCAGCCCGTACACCGACTCCAGGCCGACCATGCCCTGCTGGCGGGTCTGGAACTCGGGCGAGCCGCCGAGGACCAGGTCCGGCGCGACGTCCTTGAGGTCGGCGAGCGTGGAGGTCGCGGTGAGGTCGTACTTCTTCGCGGTGGCCGCGTTGACCGTGACGGAGTCCTTGTCCTCGGCCGGCGACGACTCCAGCAGCGTGAGCTTGGAGTCGAGCTTGGCCTTCGCGGCGGCGTTCACGGTCGCGAGCGAGGTCTGCGCGGCCTTCGCGTCCAGGTAGGCCAGCAGCGAGCCGTTGTACTCCGGCAGAACGGTGATGGAACCGTTCTTCAGCAGACCGTAAGTGGTCTCGCGGCTGCCGATGTTGGGCTTGTAGGTCACCTTGATGCCCTTGGCCTTCAGGGCCTCGCCGTAGATGTCGGCGAGCAGAATGCTTTCGGCGAAGTTGTTGGAGCCGACGACCACGGTGTCACCGGCCGCCTTGTCGCCGGCGAGCGGGTCGGAGGTGTCGTCGGACGAGGAGGAGCATCCCGCCAGCAGGACTGTCACCGCCGCGAGGGCGACGGCCGCCGCGCCTGGGTGGTTCCTGAGGGACCTGCTGATGTGGGCGTTGGTAGTCACGGTTCCCGTTCCGGGCTTTGGGGTTGATGAGAGCTCAAACACTGTGGCCTGATCCAAGCCAGGCGCTTCTTGATCAGTCAAGGGGAACCGGGTTACCGATTGACTTCGACCAGTGATCACTTGTGCATGGATCGGGAGATCACCTGTGTACTCCCCGGGAGGCCCTCAACAGGCCCCCGCATACCGCTTCGTAATGGATTCTTGACTTAGGGCGACCCGCTCGACCGTTCGAAGAAGGGATAGTCTCGCCGGAGTTGGCGTCCGCCACGGCAGTCGGCGGGGGCCACAGCGGTGTGCGGGGGCCGCTTACGTATTGTTCGTATTCGGACACGTGCGTGCAGAAGGCGGCATGCGCGCGAACCCCGCTCGTACGCCTGCAACACCCTCTTGAAGGAGGCCCGGTGTCCACGAATGAGGTGGACGCGTCCGCCCCGTCGCCGTCCCCGGCACAGACGTCCGCGCGCCGGGGCCTGCGGGGGTTCGCCGACCGATGGCCCTTCCAGCGCAAACTGAACGTACTCGTCGGTATCCCGCTGACGGTGATCGCGCTGCTGTTGACGTACCTCATCGTCGACCTGGTGCAGGAGTCCAACCGCGCGGAGGACGCCGCCCAACTGGTGCGCTCCAGCGCCCAGGTGGCCCGGCTGGTCGCCGATCTGCAGGCCGAGCACCAGCAGGCGATCCTGCTCTCGGTGCGATACGAAGCGGCGTTCGACGCGGGCGCCCCCTCCACCGCGAACTACCGGCAGGCGCAGTCCGCCGTGGACGCCCAGGTGCGGAAGGTCGTCGACGCCTTCGGCGACCGGCTGCCGGACACCGAGGTGCAGGCGCTCAAGGACGTCCAGGGCCTGGCGGGCCTGCGGGCCACCATCGAGCAGGGCTATCTGCCCGCCACCAACATCGACCCGGCGTACTCGGGGGCGGCCGACGGACTCATCGACGGCCTGGGCCTGGACCGCAACGCCGACCTCGCGACCACCTTCACCGGTAACCTCCTCGACTCGCTGCTGCGCGCCGACGCCGCCCACGGCGCCTACGAGACCGGCGTCTTCTCCGCGGGCACCCGCGACAGCAACGCGCTCATCGAGTTCACCGGCGCCGTCGGCTCCTACGAGCTGTTCACCTACCAGGCCGAGCGGTTCGCCCGGTTCGCCGACGACGCGCAGACCGACGAGTTCGGCGGCATCGAGCACAACTCCTGGCAGGCCACCATCGGCCGGCAGTACGCCGAACTGGCCGTGGACCCGAGCGCGTTGCAGGCCGAGTCCAAGAAAGAGATCCAGGTGGCGCTGCGGGCGTCCATCGTCTCCTACCCCAACTACCGTGCGCAGTCCGGGACCCGGCTGGACATCTCCACCTCGCTCATCGACCAGATCGCCGACCGTGCCGACGACAGCGCCACCAGCGCCAAGTGGCGCGCGGGCCTGCTGCTGAGTCTGGCCCTGCTCGGCTTCGCCCTGTGGATCGCCTTCTCCATCCTGGTCCGCCGCTCCGTGGTCCGCCCCGTGCTGGCGCTGACCGGAGCCGCCCAGGAGGTCGCCGACGTGGCGGGCCGCGAACTCGCGCGCGTCGCCGACGACGACGCCGAGGAGTCCGGTCCCCCGCGGCTGCGGCGGCTGCCGGTCACCGCGGACGACGAGATCGGGAAACTCGCCGAGGCGTTCAACAACGTGCAGACCACCGCGGCGGCACTGCTGGAGCGCCAGGTGCTCAGCCGGCGCAACGTCGCCGAGATGTTCGGCAACGTCGGCCGCCGCGTCAGCAACCTGACGACCCGTCAGCTCGCGCTGATCGACGCGGTGGAGCGCGGCGAGACCGACCCGGCGCTGCTCGAACGCCTCTACTCCATCGACCACATCGCGGTCCGCCTGCGCCGCAACGCCGACAGCCTGATGCTGCTGGCCGGCATCCGCGAGACCGTCCTGGACTCCGGGCCGACCGCGCTCACCAACGTCGTACGTGCCGCGCTGGGCCAGATCGAGGGCTTCCAGCGGGTACGGCTGCGGGCCGCGACCGAGGCCATGGTGGAGCCCGACATCATCGCCGACCTGACCCTGATGATCGCCGAACTCCTCGAGAACGCCGTGTCGTTCTCGCCCGAGGACAGCCCCGTCGAGGTGGTGGTCAGCTCCGATCACGACAGCACGTCGATCACCGTCACGGACCACGGCCTGGGCATGAGCGCCGCACGCCTCGCCGAGGAGAACTCCCGTCTCGTGCGCCGCGAACGCCTCGACGTCGTCCCGACGAAGGTGCTCGGCCTGTTCGTGGTCGGTGCGCTGGCCCGCCGCTGGGACGTCGACGTCACCCTGTCCCGCACTCCGGGCGGTGGCGTGACGGCCGAGGTGCTGATCCCGGCGGCGCTGCTCCTCACGATGAGCGAGCTGGAGCCCGCGGGCCGGCCCGCCTCCCTCGACGCACCGGCCCCGGCCGCCGCGCTCGCCGCTCCGTCGGCCCCGGCGGCCGGACCCTCCCCGTCGGCCTCGATCCCGTCCTGGGCCACGCCCGAGGACGAGGCGACCGCACTCCCCCGTCGGGTCCCCCGACGCGACACGACCCCCGACGAACGGCAGACCCCGGCCCCGCTGCCCTCGGCATCCACCGCCGACACCGACGACGCCGGGGCGCCGGCCCGCGACACCGCCACAACCTCCGACACCGACACCGACACCGACACCGGCGACGCCGCCGGTCTCTCCGTCCTGGCGGGCGACACCGCTCCCATCGGCCGTACGGCCGCGCCCGGCTCCTTCGGTCACACGGCCGACACCGATGCCGAGCAGGGGAGTTACGCTCCCCTCGCGGGTTCCGCGGCCGACGCCGGCCTGTCCGGGTCCGCCTCCCGCGTCCACCCCGACGGGGCCGGAATCCCGACGCCCCGCACCTCCGAGCCGGCACTCCACACCCGCGCGGAGGACGGCCCCGGGACCGCTGCCCGTACGCCGGAACGCAGCACCCCCGCCGCCTCGGCCGGGCCGACGCCCGCCCAGTCGGCCGGGTACCGGCCCGCCGCCCGTACGGCTGAGCAGCCGGCGTACGCCTACCCGGCCGGCCCCGGGAGCGGCGCCGCCGGTGTGGCAGGTGGTCCCGGTGACTCCGTCCGCGGGACGGGTCGGGGCGCCGCCGACCACGGCGTGGAACCCTCCGCGCCCGGCCGTGCCGCCGCGCCCGTCTCCGCACAGGCCGGGGCGGACCCGTTCGCCGTCGGTCCCGACGGTTCCCGTCCGCTCCGCCGCCGGGTGCGCGGGGCGACACTGCGGACGCCCGCCGACGCCGGCGCCCAACAGGCCGCACGGCAGGCCCCCCGCCCGGCCGACGCGGACGCCGTGCGCGACTCGCTGGAGGAGTTCGAGGCGGCCGTGGCCCGCGCGCACCGCGACACCGGCGAGCACTTCCGCCCCGCCGACGACCTGACCGCCGGCCGCAACGACCCCCGCCACGACCACCGTTCCGATGTTTCGCCCAACGGGACCGACCGGACAGAGCCGTCCGACCCGTCCTCCGACCCGATCACCGTCGGGGACACCCCGCACCACCAGAACCACCTTCCGGAAGGAGCCGAGCAGTGAGCACGTCGACAGGTGAGACTCCCGCCGGAGACGCCAGGCCGACCGATCTGCGGGCCGCCGCAGACGACTTCACCTGGCTGCTAAACCGTTTCGCCACCGAGACCGCAGGGGTCGTGGACGCCATCGCGGTGTCCTCCGACGGGCTGCTGATCGCCGTGTCGGCGCTGCGCGAGCACGCCGACTCCGAGCGGCTGGCAGCGATCGTCTCGGGCATCACCAGCCTGGCCGCGGGCGCCTCCGGCAACTACGGCCTGGGCGGCCTGAACAAGGTCATCATCGACCTGGAGGGCGGCCATGTCCTGGTCTCCGCGATCGGCAACGGCGCGGTGCTGGGCGTCGTCACCGGCAAGGAGGCCAAGTTGGGCAACATCGCCTACGAGATGACGGTGTTCGCCAACCGCGCGGGCACCGCGCTCAACCCGCAGCTCGTCCTGGAACTGAAGAACACCGTCGGTGCCACACGTCTGCACTGAGCGCGTGCCACCGCAGCGAGCTGTGGAAAGCCCTTGAGAGACCGCAGAGAGACCGCAGAAAGACGTAGAGAGAGCGAACACCGATGGCGGACGGCCGCACACCGCGCGGGGCCGGCGAGGGCGGAGTCGCCCCCGTCGGCCCCGCACCCGCCGTCCGGCCCTTCCTGGTCACCGCCGGCCGGGTCGCGGGTGCCGCGGGCGAGGCGGCGTCCGGCCGGACGATGCCCGTGGAGACCCAGCTGGTGGCCACCACCGGCGGGCTGGACGCGCTCCACCGGCTCTCCTTCGAACAGCACGACATCGTCGCCGCCTGCCGCGTACCGCAGTCCATCGCGGAGATCGCGGCCAGGCTGCGGCTGCACCTGAACGTGGTGCGGGTCCTCGCCGAGGATCTCCGGACGGCCGGGCAACTGACGGTGCACGTGCCCGACTCCGGCGTCACCCACGACGCATCCGTTCTGCGCAGGGTTATCGATGGCCTGCGGGCCATCCCCGACTCCCGGAGGGTACTCCGTGACACCGACTGAACCGCTGGTCCGCACCTCGGCCGGACAGGCCGCCGTACGGCCGCCGTTGCCGGTGAAACTGGTGATCGCTGGTGGCTTCGGCGTGGGCAAGACCACCGCCGTCGGCTCGATCTCCGAGATCGAGCCGCTGACCACCGAGGCGGCCATCACCGAGGTCGCGGCGGGCGTGGACGACCTCAGCCACACCCCGACCAAGACCACCACCACGGTCGCGATGGACTTCGGCTGCATCACCATCGACCCGACGCTGAAGCTGTACCTGTTCGGCACGCCCGGCCAGGAGCGGTTCGGGTTCATGTGGGACGACATCGTGGAGGGCGCGGTCGGCGGGCTGGTCATCGTGGACACCCGCCGTCTCGACGACTGCTACGCCGCCGTCGACTACTTCGAGCACAAGCAGATCCCGTTCGCCGTCGCCGTGAACGCCTTCGACGGCCAGACCGCGCACACGCTGGACGAGGTCCGCTGGGCCCTCGACGTGTCCGAGGGCGTCCCGCTGCTCGTCTTCGACGCCCGCGAACGAGGCTCGGTACGGGACGCTCTGCTGGTCGTGCTGGAGCAGGCGCTGGCCCGGAGCGGGGGGTAGGCACCGTACGTACACCTGCCTGCTTACGGTTGTGGGGAACCGCGGGCCCGTTGTGGCTGGTCGCGCCCACGCGGCGGAGCCGCACATAGATGCGGCCCCGCGCCCCTCAACCCCGGCGTACGCCGGGAGAGACCGCCGCCCGGCCCGCCACCCAGAACAGCCCCAGCGTCGCGAGGGCCATGCCGGCGACCAGGGTGGCGCCGCCCACCACCTTCTCGTAGTTGTGCTGGTAGAGACCGTCGACGATGTAGCGGCCGAGGCCACCGAGGCTGACGTACGCGGCGATGGTGGCCGTGGAGACGATCTGGATGGCCGCCGAGCGCAGCCCGCCGAGGATCAGCGGGAGCGCGACGGGCAGTTCGACGCGCAGCAGGATGTCGGACTCCCGCATGCCCATGCCCCGCGCGGCGTCCACGGGGGGCGGGTCCACGGAGCGCATCGCCTCGTAGGTGGTGACGAGGATCGGCGGTACGGCGAGGACGACCAGCGGGATCATCACGGGCAGCATGCCGAACCCGAGCGCGAGGGTCGTCACCACCAGCAGACCGAAGGTGGGCAGTGCGCGGCCCGCGGTGGCCACCAGGGAGAGGACGTTGCCGCCCCGCCCGTAGTGACCGGTGAGCAGGCCGATCGGCAGCCCGATCGCGGCGGCGATGGCGAGCGCCTCCAGGGAGTACTGGACGTGCTCCCACAGCCGGGTGGGGATGCCGTCGTACCCGCTCCAGTGGGCGCTGTCGTCGAAGAAGGCGTGGATGTAGTTGATGACGTTCACCGGGCTGCGTCCTCCAGGGCGGGCACGGCCTGCTCGGGCCGGACCCCGGTGGGCCTGGACTCCGCGCCGCGCTTGACGCCCGGCATCCAGGGGGTGAGCAGGACGCGTACGACGACCAGCGCGGCGTCCGCGAGCACCGCCAGGGCGGCACTGGTGATCACGGAGTTCCAGGCGAGTTCGGGCCGGTTGTAGATCTGCGCGTCGTGGAGCAGGTTGCCGAGCGCGCCCTGGTTGCCGATCAGCATGCCGACGCTGACGAGGCTGATGCTGGACACGGTCGCGATCCGCAGACCGGCGATGATGGCGGGCACCGCGATGGGCAACTGGACCTGGACGTAACGGCGTACGGGTCCGAAGCCCATGGCGGTCGCGGCGGCGAGGGTCTCCTGCGGGACCGAACGGACGCCGTCGACGATCGCGGGGACGAGCACGACGAGGCTGTAGACGGTGAGCGGGATCATCACCGTCAGTTCGGTCTGCCCCGTGTAGTCGATGAGGACGACGAAGAAGGCGAGGGACGGGATGGCGTAGAGCACGGTCGTCACCCACAGCACGGGCGGGTACAGCCAGCGCAGCCGCACGCACAACTGGGCCAGCGGGAGGGCCAGCAGCAGCCCGCCGAGCACCGGCAGCAGGGCCTCGCGCAGATGGAGGCCGATGAGGCCGAGCCAGTCGTGCTGGAGGTCGCTGGGGATGTCGAAGAAGCGGTTCACCGGGTGGGGGCCTTCTGGGAGCCCGCCCCGGCAGGTGTCTCCGCACGGCCTGCCGCGTGGGCGTGGGCGCCGCGGATGGCCTCGCCGATGGCCGCCTGCGAGACGACTCCGGCGGCCCGGCCCTCGGCGTCCACGGCGACCGCCCAGCCGGTGGGCGACAGGACGGCACAGTCGAGCGCGGCGCGCAGCGAGTCCCGTCCGGCGACGAACGGCCGCCCGTAGGGCAGCAGTTGGCCGGCGTCGACCTGTCCGGCCGTCAGCTTGCCGGGCTCGCTCCAGCCGAGCGGACGGCCGTCCAGCCCGGTGACGAGGAGATAGGGGACGTCGGTCGCACCGCGCGCGGCGATCTGCTCGGCGGTGGCGTCGACCGCGACGATCGGGGTGGTGAGCAGCTCAAGTCCCCCCGACGAGAAGAACGACAACCGCCGGATGCCCCGGTCGGCGCCGAGGAAGTCCTCGACGAACGCGTCGGCGGGGTCGGACAGCAGCTCGGCGGGCGGCGCGAACTGGGCGAGCTTGCCGCCGGTGCGCAGTACGGCGACCATCGTGCCGAGCTTGACGGCCTCGTCGATGTCATGCGTGACGAAGACGATGGTCTTGCCCAACTCCTCCTGTATGCGCAGGAGTTCGTCCTGAAGCCCTTTGCGTACCACGGGGTCGACGGCGGAGAACGGCTCGTCCATCAGCAGCACCGGAGGATCGGCGGCGAGGGCCCGTGCCACGCCGACGCGCTGTTGCTGGCCGCCGGAGAGCTGGTAGGGGTACCGCTTGGCGAACGAGGCGTCGAGCCCCACCCGTTCCATCAGTTCCCGCGCCCTCGCACGGGCCTTGTCCTTGCTCCAGCCGAGCATCCGGGGCACGGTGGCGATGTTGTCGACGATCGTGCGGTGCTGGAAGAGCCCCGCGTTCTGGATGACGTAACCCATGGACCTGCGCAGGGTGTTGACCGGCTGCTCACGACTGTCGACGCCGTCGATGAGGATCGTGCCCTCGCTGGGCTCGACCATCCGGTTGATCATCCGCAGGGTGGTCGTCTTGCCGCAGCCCGAGGGGCCGACGAGGACGGTGATCGAACGGTCCGGTATGTCGAGGGAGAGCCGGTCGACGGCCACCGTGCCGTCGGGGTACCGCTTGGTGACTGAATCTATCCGTATCAAAACGCCGAATACCCTTCGGGTCTGGCTGTTTCCGCCCACTCTTGACCAGCCGAGTTTCGGGCCGTTGCGGGGAGAGTCTAAACCTCGTACGTTTCGGACGTTTTCGCGGGAGAGGCCCGCTCCGCGAGTCCTGCTGACGGCCGCTCGGCGCGCGGCGGCCCTCCACCTACTCCTGGGCCGGACAAGCCCCCGGCACCAGGCCCGCACGTCCGTCGGCCTGCCTGCCGACCTGTCTGTCTGTTATTCCGTGGTGCCCCGCCACCTCGGACTGTACGTTCCCTCCCATGACCGACGACCGAAAGGGCAGTGCCGCGTAGGCGCCCGTCCGCCCTGCGGGGCGGGATTCCCGTCCGTGGGCAGCACAACCGGCAGCGGTACGCCTCCGTCCCCCGTCTCTCCGGGTCCTGCACGGCCGACATCCGCCGGCTCGAACCGAGCCGCCACTGGCCGGAGTCGACGACGGAGGGCCTTCTCCCGGTGGAAGCTTCTGGCGTACGGGCCGCTGCGCCGGTTGGCGGAGCCGTTTCCGGCGCAGGCGTGCGGCATCCCTGGATGCGGGTGCTGCCCGGGGTACTTCCGCGACCACCTCGAAGAGGTGATCCACGCACTGCCGAGGAAGAGCTCACGCGAACTGCGCATCGCCACGAAATCGCGGGACCCGTCGTGATTCGAGGCCTTCATCGGCCCTCCCTGCTCGCGAAGGTGTAGCGGGCTACACCCCGGGTTCGGGAGAGCACCCCCTCGTGGCGGAGAGGCGTTCCCGGGATCGTTGATCTCGGAAGCAAACGCCTCCCCAAGCACCTCTCCCACCTCTCCCACCTGGCCCTTTCTGGGCCTCATCCGGAAGGAAGCCCCCCCATGAAGTCCCTGCTCGCCTCCAAGCCCGTCCTCTGGTTCCTGTTCCTGTTCAACCTCGCCGTCGCGGCCGTCGCGCCGTTCGTCGTCGACGGAACGCAGGGCGTCATGACCGGTGTCGGTATGGGGGTCGTCTCGCTCGGCGCGGGCGTCAGCCTCTTCAAGAGCCGCGGCCGGCAGCAGAGTCGGCACAGCCAGCAGGGCAACGGGGCGCACCGGCAGAAGATCTGACGCCCTCTCCGAAAGGGCCCCACCCCTCGCCTCCCACTCCGTCCCCTCCCTCTGCCCGTACAGCCGCAGACCTTGGAGCCCCGCCGTGGCTACGTTCCTCTACAAACTCGGCCGCCTGTCCTTCCGCCGACGGTGGTCCTTCCTACTCCTCTGGGTGGCCGTACTCGCAGCCGTCGGCTTCGGTGCCGCGTCGGCGCCCGCCGCCCCCGACGACCAGAACAGCATGCCGGGGATCGAGTCCCAGAAGGCGTTCGACCTCATGGAGCAGCGCTTCCCGGGGGCCGCCGCCGACGGGGCGAGCGCCCGGATCGTGTTCATCGCCCCGGCCGGTGAGAAGGTCACCGCCACCGAGAACCGCGCGGTGATCCAGAAGCTCGTGACGGACGCGGGCAAGGGCGCCCAGGTCGCCTCCGCGGTGAGCCCCTTCCAGGCGAAGGCGATCAGCGAGGATGCGACGACCGCGTACGCCACCGTCACCTTCAAGGCGAAGGCCGACGACCTCACCGACGCCGACAAGACATCCCTCGAACACGCCATCGACACGGCCCGGGCCTCCGGGATGACCGTCGAGGTCGGCGGGGACGCCCTCGCCACCCAGCCGTCGGCGGGCGGTGCGGCCGAGGCGATCGGTATCGCCATCGCGGCCGTCGTGCTCCTCATCACCTTCGGTTCGATGGCCGCCGCCGGGCTCCCCCTGCTGACCGCCGTCCTCGGCGTCGGCATCAGCATGGCCGGGATCATGGCCGTGGCCAGTACCTTCGGCCTGTCGGAGACGACCGGCACCCTCGCCACCATGCTGGGCCTGGCCTGCGGTATCGACTACGCACTGTTCATCGTCTCCCGCTACCGGGAGGAGCGTACGAAGGGGCACGCGCCCCAGGAAGCCGCCGCCCTCGCGACCGGTACCGCCGGTTCGGCGGTCGTCTTCGCCGGCCTCACTGTCGTGATCGCCCTCGCGGGACTGTCGGTCGTCGGAATTCCGATGCTGACGAAGATGGGGCTCGCGGCAGCCGGCGCGGTCGTCGTCGGTGTGCTGATCGCCCTCACCCTCGTCCCGGCCCTCCTCGGCTTCTGGCCCAACGCCGTCCTGTCCCGCCGGACCCGCGGGCGCGGCCACACCAAGGAGGACACCCGGAACAACGGCGGCAGCCGCTGGGCCCGTTTCGTCCTGCGCCGCCCGGTCCCCGTACTCCTCGCCGCCGTCGCCGGTCTCGGCACCCTGGCGATACCCGTGCTGGACCTCCAGCTGGGCATGCCCGGTGACGAGGCCAAGCCGACGTCCACCACCGAGCGCCGCGCCTACGACGCCCTCGCCGACGGTTTCGGCCCCGGCTTCAACGGTCCGCTGGCGATCGTCGTGGACGCCAGGGGCGCGAGCGACCCCAAGGCCGCGGTCGCGACGATCGAGAAGAAGATCGCCGCCACGGACGGCGTGGTGTCCGTCTCCCCGGCCCGTTTCAACAGCGCGGGCGACACCGCCGTCTTCTCCGCGGTCCCGGCCACCTCCCCCACCGACGAGAAGACCAAGTCCCTCGTCAAGACCATCAGGTCGGAACGCCCGGCCACCGAGGGTGCCACCGGCGCCGAGTTCGAGGTCACCGGCACCACCGCCCTCAACATCGACGTCGCGCAGAAGACCCAGGACGCGCTCGTCCCGTACCTGATCGTGGTCGTGGGCCTGGCGATCCTGCTCCTGCTCCTGGTCTTCCGCTCGATCCTGGTCCCGCTGAAGGCGGCCCTCGGCTTCCTCCTGTCGGTGCTGGCCGCGCTCGGCTCCGTCATCGCGGTCTTCCAGTGGGGCTGGGGCGCCTCGCTCCTCGGCGTCGAGACGACCGGCCCGATCATGAGCCTGATGCCGATCTTCCTGGTGGGCATCGTCTTCGGACTGGCCATGGACTACGAGGTGTTCCTCGTCGCCCGGATGCGGGAGGCCTACGTCCACGGCGACGGACCCAAGCAGGCGGTCGTGACCGGGTTCCGGTACAGCGCACGGGTCGTGGTCGCCGCCGCGCTGATCATGATGGCCGTCTTCTCCGGGTTCATCGGGGCCGGCGAGTCGATGATCAAGATGATCGGCTTCGGGCTCGCCATCGCGGTCCTGTTCGACGCCTTCGTCGTCCGCATGGCCCTGGTCCCCGCCGTGCTGGCCCTGCTCGGCAAGGCCGCCTGGTGGATGCCCGGCTGGCTCGACCGGATCCTGCCCCGGGTCGACGTGGAGGGCGAGGCCCTCACACACCGCTCGACTCCGCCGACGGACCCTGGCTCGGCCTCGGACTCGGCACCCATGCCGGTCCCGCCTCCGGGCCCGACTCCGGTGCTCGTGCCCGACCGGCGGGACTGACCCCCGTACCGGGGCCGCCTCCACAGCGGGAGGCGGCCCCGGCGCCGAACCCGTGGGGACGGGGAACGGCGCATGTCCCGGGGCCGGCGACGGACGACTCCCCCCGTCCGCCGCCGGCCCCGGGACACCCCTGTCCGAGGAAGAAGCTCCCCCGTCAGCCGAATGGCTCCGAGCCGCGAACCACCACGATGCACCGGGGAAAGGCGCTGGTCAGCGGGGTCTCGGGGAGCGAGGCGGAGATTACTGAGAGTCCGCGAGCGGTTGCGGTGGGTCGCCGGTGTTCTCACCGTGGGTCCAAAGAGAGCAGCTCTCGAAAGGACTGCGCATGCGCGCCCTCGTATCCCGTTCCGGCCTCGGCCCCCGCTCCCGCGGGCTCCTCCTCCCGTCGTCCGTCGTCTGTGCCGCGCTGATATTCGGCCCGGTGGGCACGGCCGTCGCCGTCACCGACGCCGGCCGGGACGCCTACGCCTCCATCGGCGCCCACACGTCGTGGTCCACCAAGTCCGCCGCCTCCCTGGCGGCCTCTGCCTCCGCCACGGGCTCCTCGTACGCGGACCGGATGCTCAAGCGGCTCGGCGCCCTCGACCGCGCCGACCGCGGCGACGTACTCGCCCCGGTACTGAACGTCCTGACCGACCTCACCGAGCAGACCGCCAAGGGGCGCATGACCGCCGCCCAGGCGGCCGGGTTCGCCAAGTCGGTCGAGACGGCGAACGCCTCGCTCAAGCAGCGCCTGGCGGAACGGACCGGCACGACGAACAGGGCGGCGGCAGCCATGGCCGACCCGATCTCGGACCTCCTGGACCAGCTCCAGGCAACCCTCAGCGGTCTCCTCGACACGGTGACCGGCCTGGTGGGCGGCCTGCTCGGCACGGTCACGGGCCTGGTGAGCGGCCTCCTCGACACCCTCGGCGGCCTCCTCGGAGGTCTCCTGGGCAGCCTGCCGCCCCTGCCGGTGGACCTGCCCCCGGTCGAACTGCCGCCGCTGGAACTCCCGCCGGCCCCGCTTCCCGCCCTGCCCGCACTGCCCGCACCGGGAAGTGCGGCGGGAACGGGGAGTACGGCAGCCACGGTTCAGTGACCCGGACGCACTAGTCGGGCACCCCGACCCACCCCGCGCCGCTCCGCCCCGCCGACCACCGGCCGGGCGGAGCGGCGCGGGTATGTCCAGTCCCGCGAACCGCGCCCACCGCATCGGCCGGATGTGATTCGCTGCCGTGGTGACTCAGGATCTGGAGACCGTCGACTTCCCGTCCGCCGAGGCCTTCGAGGCATGGCTCGGCGAGAACCACGCGACCTCGCCCGGCATCTGGCTCAAGTTGCGCAAGAAGAGCCCCGGAATCGTCGCGCTGAACTACGCCCAGGCGCTCGACGTGGCTCTCTGCTACGGCTGGATCGACGGCCAGAAGGCCGCGTTCGACGACCAGTGGTGGCTCCAGCGGTTCACTCCGCGCAGGCCGCGCAGCAAGTGGTCCAAGGTCAACTGCGGCAAGGTGGCCGTCCTGATCGAGCAGGGCCGGATGCGTCCGCAGGGCCTGGCGGAGATCGACCGGGCCAAGGCGGACGGCCGCTGGGAGGCGGCGTACGACAGCGCGAGGACCGCCACGGTGCCCGACGACCTCGCCGCGGCCCTGACCGCCGACCCGGCCGCGGCGGCGTCCTTCGAGACCCTGGACCGGCAGAACCGCTACGCGATCCTGTACCGCCTCCAGGACGCCAAGAGGCCCGAGACCCGAGCACGCAGGATCGAGACGTACGTGGCAATGCTGGCGAAGGGCGAGAAGCTCCTCCCGTAGCCCCGTAGCCCCACAGCCCCCTAGCGCCATCACCCGGACGCCGTGTGCGGCACCTCGGCAGCCGCAAGGGACGGGTGGCCTACTTCTCCTCGGCGGACTCGAAGGAGGCGAAGTACGCCGCCGCCATGTCCTCGTCCCCGTGCCCCTGTTCGGCGGCGCGCCGGAACCGTTCGGCGCTCGCGGCGGCCACATCCAGCCTTACACCGTTCCGTTCGCCCGCCTCGACGATCAGCCGGGCGTCCTTGGCCGCCGTGGACACCGCGAAACTCGCCGGGGTCAGCTTGTCGTCCAGGATCAGGCCGGCCTTGGCGCGCAGGTAGCCCATGTCGAGCGGACCGCCGGCGATCACGTCGAAGAAGCTCTGCGGGTCGACGCCGAGCGCCTGGGCCAGGGCCAGCACCTCACCGGTGGCGCTGGTAGCGGCGAGCACCCAGCTGTTGGCGACGAGCTTGAGCCGCGTCGCGCTGCCCGCGGCCCCCTCCTCGCCGGTCCACACCGTACGGGCGCCGACCGCGTCGAGGACCGGCGCGACGGCCGCCCGGTGTGCCACGGGCCCGGCGGCGAGCACGAGCAACTGCCCTGCCTCGGCGGGCTGTCGGGTCCCCAGCACCGGGGCGTCGAAGAAGGCGAGCCCCAACTCGGCTGCCATGGAGCCCAGTTCACCGATGGCATCCACCCCGGCCGTCGTCGACTGCACCCACGCGGCCCCCGCCCTGAGCGCGGGCGCGGCCTCGCGCATGACGTCCCGGACGGCGGCACCGTCGTACAGCATGGTCAGGACGACATCCGCGTCCCGGACGGCGTCGGCGGGAGTGCCGGAGACCTGGACGCCCTTCTCGGCGGCCAGCGGTTCGGCCTTGGCGCGGGTCCGGTTCCACACCCGGACGGTGTGGCCGGCTCGGGCGAGGTTGCGCGCCATGGCGGCGCCCATGATGCCGGTGCCGAGGACGGCGACGGAGAGCGCGACGGTGCAGGCGGGGGTCTCGGTGTCGGTCATGGGCTCAGTAAAGCAAGTGGATGAGGTCTTGCCATCGGGTGAATCCATCCACCAGCATTCCGCCCAATGGATAAAATAGTGAACCGGAGCCGGCCGTGACCCCGACACTGAAGTCAGCGAGCGGCCTCCTGGCCGCACTGGCCCTCTGTGTGCTGGGCACCGCCCCGGCCCCCGCCGCAGCGGCGACGCCCCACTCCGCCGCCGCTGCCACCGTCCCCCACATCTGGCCGACACCCCAGCAGGTGAGACCCGGCCACGGCACCCGATCCGTCCCGCAGCAGGTCGTCGAGGTCATCGGCCACGCCACCGACCCCGCCGCCCGCGCCCTCGTCGAACGCGTACTGCGCGACGCCGGCGCCCGCACCATCCGTACCGTCGCCGCCGGCCGCCCGGCACCCCCCGCCGCCCTCACCGTCTACGTCGGCGGCCCCACCGAGAACCCGGCCACGGCAAAGGCGCTCAAGCACCTGCACGCTAAACCCCCCACCGGACTCCCCTCCGGCGGCTACACGCTGGCCACCGGCAAGGGCACCGTCGCCCTGTCCGGCGTCGACCCCACGGGCACCTTCTACGCGGCCCAGACCCTCCGCCAGCTCGTCACCCATCGCTCGGTCCCCGCCACAACCGTCCGGGACTGGCCGACGACCGCCCTGCGCGGAGTGGTCGAGGGCTTCTACGGCGCCCCCTGGACCCAACAGGACCGCCTCTCCCAACTCGACTTCTACGGCCGCACGAAACAGAACGTGTACGTCTACTCCCCCAAGGACGACCCGTATCTGCGCGCGAACTGGCGCGACGACTACCCGCCCGCCCAACTGGCGACCCTGAAGCAACTGGTCGACCGCGCCACGGCGAACCACGTCCGCTTCACCTACGCCCTCTCGCCCGGCCTCTCGGTCTGCTACTCCTCGGCCGCCGACGTCAAGGCACTGGTCGCCAAGTTCGAGTCGCTGTACGCGATCGGTGTGCGCTCGTTCGCCGTACCGCTGGACGACATCAGCTACACGGCGTGGAACTGCCCCGCCGACGAGCAGAAGTTCGGCACCGGAGGCGGCGCGGCGGGCGCCGCGCAGTCGGCGCTCCTCAACGCCGTCGTCGAGGACTTCGTCTCCGCGCACGACGACGTGACCCCGCTGGAGATGGTCCCGACCGAGTACTCGGACCTCGCCGGCTCCCCGTACAAGACCGCCCTGCGCGAGGGACTGGACCCCTCGGTCGTCGTCGAATGGACCGGCGTCGGCGTCATCGCGCCGACGATCAGCACCGAACAGGCCCGCCAGGCAAGGGAGTTGTTCGGCCACCCCATCCTCGTCTGGGACAACTACCCGGTGAACGACTACACCACCAGCCGCCTCCTCCTGGGCCCCTACACGGGCCGCGAGGCAGGCGTGGCCGGCCAGGTCACGGGCATCACCGCCAACCCGATGATCCAGGCGGAGGCCAGCAAACTCGCCCTCTTCACCTCGGCGTCCTACGCCTGGAACCCGACGGCGTACGACCCCCGAGCGGCCTTCCTGGCCTCGGTGCGGGACTTCGCAGCCGACGCCACCGCACCCGGGTCCACGGCCGCCTCCCTCCGCGTCTTCGCGGAGAACAGCTACTCCTCCCTCCTGGACGCCGGCGAGTCCCCGACCCTCACCCCGCTCCTCAAGGCGTTCACGACCGCGTACGGGACCGGCGACGGCATCGACAAGGCGGCCCGCGCACTCACCGCCTACTTCACGGCGATGGCCGCCACCCCCGCCGACCTCCGCGCCCACCTCCCCAACTCACGCTTCCTGACCGAGACCTCGGCCTGGCTCGACAAACTGGGCGCATACGGCGAGGCGGGCACAACGGCCGTACAGCTGATGCTCGCGCAGACGAACGGCGACACGGACGCCGTATCCACCCTCTACGCCCGCCTCCAGTCGCAGCGCAAGCGACTCGACTCCGTCCCGCAGCAGATCGCCCCCGGCGTACTGGACCGCTTCCTCTTCGACGCGACCCTGCGAGCGGCCCCCGACCCCGGCCCGGACGCCTCCTTCACCCCCACATCCCTCTCCCTGACCCCCGGCGCCACCACCACAGCCACCCTCACCATCGCCGACAACCGCTCCACCACCAGCGGAACGGCAACCTGGAGGATCGGGGAGGTCGACGGCCTGACGGTCACCCCGTCGTCCGGCTCGGTCACCGTCCCGGCGGGCGGCAAGGCCACCACGACCCTGACCTTCACGGCGGCGAGCGGGGCGGGAGCAGGCACAAGATCGGTCACCGTCAGCGGAGATGACCTGCTGAGCCGATCAATTCCCGTACAGATAAAGGGAGTCGACAGCGGCGGAGGAGCCGCCGCACGAGCCCTCACCGCCAACTTCAGTGGCGCATCGGTCAGTTCGGTTGACCTGGCCTCCGGCACGTCGACGGAGATCCCCGTCGGCAACAACCCGGGTGAGGTCGTGGTCAGCCCGGACGGCCGTACCGCCTATGCGGCGAACCAGGGTTCGGACACGGTGAGCGTCATCGACGTCGCCGCCGCGAAGGTCACCGCGACCGTGGCAGTCGGGGACGTACCGGCGGGCCTCGCCCTCACGCCCGACGGCCGGACCCTCTGGGTCGCGGACTACTCCGACGACGCGGTCCAGCCGATCGACCTCGCCACCGAAACGGCGGGCGCGAAGATCACGGTGGGCGACGGCCCGGAGAACATGGCGATCACGCCGGACGGCACCACCCTGTACGTGGCGAACATCCACGACAGCACGGTGAGTCCGGTGGACATCGCGACCGGCAGGGCCGGAACGCCGATCGCGGTCGGCCCGAACCCGTTCAACGTGGTCGCGGCTCCCGACGGGCGGACGGTGTACGTGTCCGACTCCGGCGGCTCGACGGTCACCCCCATCGACACCGCCACGAACGACACCCGCCCGACCTACCTGGTCACCGGCCAGGCGTACGGCCTCGCCGTCTCGCCGGACGGCCGCACCCTCTGGGTCAGCGCGAGCAACGGTGACACGATCACCCCGCTCGACACGGTGACCGGCGCTCCGGGAACCCCGGTGACCGTCGGCCGCTCCGCCTTCGACGTCGCCCTCGACTGGAACGGCGACACGGCCTACGTCACAACGGCCGACGCCGGCACCCTCGTACCGGTGACAACAGCGACGGGGAAAGTCGGTACACCCCTGAAAACGGGCGCGTACCCACTGGCCGCGACAGTGACGGGAGTACCGGTCAACTGAAATCCGGACGGTTCACCCGCGCCCCCCTCAGGGGCGCGGGGAACTGCGCGAGCAACCACCACACGCCCGCGGCCGAAAAGGCACCGCCGGACCACGCACCGCCCAACCAGCGGAGCGTTACTGCATTTCGGCCCACGGGTCGATGACCGCCGGACGGGCCGGGGCAGCCGGCGCGGCCGGACGGCAGGTGAAGCCGAGCCGGTTCAGCGCGGCGATCATCTCCTTCTCGGTGAAGTCCCGCCGGTCGAGGCGGGTGATGACCGCGCCGACCTGCTTGACGGGGTAGTCCACGCCACCGATGCCGACGGCCGCACTGGTGATGGGCTCGGGAGCGACCCCGTCCATCTTGTGCGTGACCTCGCTCATGATCAGGTCGAACGGGAATCGGGCGATCACACAACGCATGGTGCCTCCGCAGGTCAGAGAAGGGTCCGGGGTCAGTTGTTCCGGGGCCCGCCAGTCGTGCCGGGCCAGGTGACGCGGGCGCCGGTCGGCCTGACACCAACCGGCTGGGTGGAGCTTGAACGACGCTGAGGCTCGGGGCTGGGGTCAGCCGGCCTGACGTGCGTCGGAGGAGCCCGGGCGCCTGTTGCGGGGCGCCCGGCGCCGGCGGCTGCGTGGCTCGCCGGTGGGGTCCTGCTCCGTACGGGCGGACGGGTTCCCGCCCGACACACGCGGCGGCTTGGCACCGCCACCGGTCGGACGCGACGCCTTCTTGGCGGTGCCGCCGCCCGTCGTACGGGTCTTGCCCGCGGCGCCGCCGCCGGCCGTGCGCGCTGTGGCCGCACCGCCCTCGGCGGACCCGCGACGGGAGCGCGAGCCCGAACCGGATCCAGCACCGGCTC
Source organism: Streptomyces sp. NBC_01451 (assembly GCF_036227485.1). Lineage (NCBI taxonomy): Bacteria > Bacillati > Actinomycetota > Actinomycetes > Kitasatosporales > Streptomycetaceae > Streptomyces > Streptomyces sp. NBC_01451. The sequence continues at coordinate 4,939,049 of NZ_CP109479.1, read as the reverse complement.
CCGAGCCCGAACCGGACCGGGACCGCGAGGACCTGGACCGGCCGCCGGAGCCGTCACCCTTGGGGGCGGACGGCGGGGTCGCGGCCGGAACCGGGATGACCACGGGTATGCCGGAAGGCGTACGGGCTCCGGTGATGCGGGTCAGTTCCGCGGCACCGGGGGAGACCTTCGCCGTGTTCGGCTCGACGCCCGCCGCCCGGGTCAGGCTCCGCATCTCGCGGCGCTGCTCGGGCAGGACCAGCGTGACCACGCTGCCGGAGGCTCCCGCACGGGCCGTACGGCCGCCGCGGTGGAGGTAGTCCTTGGCGCCGCCGGGCGGGTCCACGTTGACGACCAGGTCGAGGTCGTCGATGTGGATGCCCCGGGCGGCGACGTCGGACGCGACCAGCACGGTGACCTCGCCGGTCTTGAACTGGGCGAGCGTACGCGTGCGTTGGGGCTGGGAACGGCCGCCGTGCAGGGCCGCCGCACGCACACCGCTCTTCAGCAGGTGCTTGGTGAGGCGGTCGACGCTGCGCCGGGTGTCCATGAACATCAGGACACGCCCGTCGCGGGCGGCGATCTCGGTGGCGACCGTCTTCTTGTCGACGTCGTCGACGTAGAGCACGTGGTGCTCCATCGTCGTGACGGCGCCGGCGTGCGGGTCGGTCTGGTGCACCACGGGCTCGTGCAGGTAGCGGCGGGCGAGCCGGCCGACGTCCGCGTCGAGCGTGGCGGAGAACAGCATGCGCTGGCCCTTGCGCGGCACCTGGTCGAGCAGATAGGTGACCTGCGGCAGGAAGCCCATGTCGACCATCTGGTCGGCCTCGTCGAGGACGGTGACGGAGACACGGTCGAGGCGGCAGTCGCGGCGGTCGACGAGGTCGCGGAGCCGGCCGGGCGTCGCGATGACGACCTCGGTGCCGGCGCCCAGCGCACGGGCCTGACGGGCGATGGGCAGCCCGCCGACGATCGTGGTCATCCGCAGGCTCATGGCGCGGGCGTGCGGGGTGAGCGCGTCCACGACCTGCTGGGCGAGTTCACGGGTCGGTACGAGGACGAGTGCCAGCGGGCGTCCCGCTTCGGCGGTCTGTCCTGCGAGGCGGGCCAGCATGGCCAGGCCGAAGGCCAGGGTCTTGCCCGAGCCGGTCTGACCACGGCCCATGACGTCGCGGCCCGCGAGGGTGTCCGGCAGCGTGGCCGCCTGGATCGGGAAGGGGACGGTGATGCCCTCGACGGTGAGGGAGGCCAGCAGCGAGGGCGGCAGGCCCAGGTCGGCGAACGACCGGTTCATGCAGAACCTTCCTCAATGCGGCACGTCGACAGAATCACGGCAGCGGTCAGTGTCCGCAGCGGGAGAGCGGCGGCACACAGGACGAAAAGGGCCGTGGGGACGGGCCGAAAGGAAACGAGCGGTGAAGGGGATCAACCCCTGAGAACCAGGGACGGGCAACCGGAGTCCGGCGCGAAACCGTCCCTAAAAAACTGTGAGCCGGGGCCCGCACCCCTAGGTGCGGGCCCCGGCCACAATCACGTGTGTCGTTGTCGGTCCACTAGTGGACCGCCAGGATCACGCGGATCAGGCGGGGAGGATGTTCTCCGCCTGGGGGCCCTTCTGACCCTGCGTGACGTCGAACGTCACCTTCTGGCCCTCGTGGAGCTCACGAAAGCCCTGGGTGGCGATGTTCGAGTAGTGAGCGAAAACGTCGGCGCCGCCGCCGTCCTGCTCGATGAAGCCGAAGCCCTTTTCCGCGTTGAACCACTTCACGGTACCGGTGGCCATGTTAAATCTCCTTGGGGCATGCTCGGGGGCCCGCACCGTGCGGACCCCGCGTCGCCGGAATGATTGCCCCGACCGGAGAAGAACACCGAAATCTTTGGGAACCACAACTGCAACTGAAAACCACGCTAGCACACAACGTGCCGGCAGGGGGCTGCGGCAATGTCACACGTCCGGCGGGAATAGTCTCCGCAGCTCAACGCGGTCCACAGCGGTGGGGACGTCCTCACGGGTGCCCAGGGTAACCGCGGCCATCCGGTGCCCCAGCGTGAGCCCCGCCGCGGCATCCCGATCTTCGAGCAGGGCCGCAAGATACCCGGCTGCGAAGGCATCGCCCGCGCCGACCCGTTCGACGACGCGGGAGGCGGGCGTGGGCACGAAGACCTCCGTGCCGTCCGCCCCGTACGACGTCGCTCCGTGACCGGCGTCCTTGACGACGATCACGCGGGCCGGGCGCAGCAGGTCCCGGATCTCCCCGGGTTTGCCGGTGTCCCACAGGGCCTCGGCCTCGTCGCGGCCGACGAAGACGATGTCCGCGGCGCGGGCCAGTTCCAGCAGGGCGGCGGGCGCCGTGCCGGCGGGGCGGTGGCGCCAGAGGGCGGGCCGGTGGTTGACGTCGAAGGAGACGAGGGGGCCGGGCACCGCCCGCCGGACGACGAGAGCGGTGAGCAGTTCGGCGCAGCTGTCGGAGAGGGCGGCGGTGATGCCGGAGACGTGCAGGAGGCGCGCCGCGGCCAGCAGGGGGAGCCGGGCCAGGCCGGGGCCCATGAGGGTGGCGGCGGAGTCGCGGCGGTAGTAGTAGGTGCGGGTGCCGTCGGCGGCGGGGTCCTTGAAGTAGACGCCGGTGGACCTCTCGGGGTCGGTCTCGACGGCGGACACGTCGACACCCCGCCCGGCGAGCTCGTCGAGAACACGCCGCCCCAGCGGATCGGCCCCCACCCGGCCGACCCAGGCCGCCCGGTGCCCGAGCACGGCAAGCCCGCAGGCCACATTGGACTCGGCCCCGCCGACACCCAGCGAGAGGTACGTCTGCCGGCCGAGCGACGACGCGTCGGGCGGACTCAGCACGGCCATGGTCTCCCCGAGACAGACGACATCGGGGCCGTACGGAGAGGTGCGCGGAGGCGGGACGAACACGAGGGGTGCTCCTTGAGCGCGGGCGGAGGGTGCTGCGGGCGCGCGGGGGTCTGCGGGCGGGGGTCTGGCGGGCCGGAGACTGTCGTCCGGGGCTGCCGACGGGCGGCGACCGGCAGAGGGCTGCCGACGGCGGCTATGAACGGGCGGCTACCGGCGGTCTGGCCGCGGTCGGACGGCTGCCGGCCAGCGGACCGCTGATCCGAGCGGACCCGGTGAAGGAGGGCGCGCGACAGCGCCCCGACAGGGGCGCGGGGAACTGCGCGACCAGCCCCGACCGCCCCGCGGCCAAAGAACCACCCGTCCATCCCCCGGGCCCTAGGTCTCCAGCACCCGCCGCAGGAACTGCTGAGTCCGCGCCTGTTCCGGAAACCCGAACACCCGCTCCGGCGGGCCCTGTTCGAGCACGACGCCGCCGTCCATGAACACGACCCGGTCCGCCGTGTCCCTCGCGAACCGCATCTCGTGCGTGACGACGACCATGGTCATGCCGTCCTCGGCCAGCGACCGCATGACACCGGTGACCTCACCCACGAGCTCCGGGTCGAGCGCGGAGGTCGGTTCGTCGAAGAACATGACGGCGGGGTCCATGGCGAGCGCACGCGCGATGGCGACGCGCTGCTGCTGTCCGCCGGAGAGCTGGGCCGGGTGGGCGTCGGCCTTCTCGGACAGCCCGACCCGTTCGAGGGCGGACCGCCCCCGCTCCTCGGCCTCCGCCTTCGCCAGCTTCCTGACCTTGCGCAGGGCCAGCGTCACATTGCCGAGGGCGGTCTTGTGCGGGAAGAGGTTGAACTGCTGGAAGACCATCCCGACGTGCCCGAAGATCTCCGGCGCGCGCTTGGCGTCGTGGAGAGGGACGCCGTTGACCCACACCTCACCGGCGTCCGCGCGCTCCAGGTCGCACATGATCCGGAGCAGGGTCGACTTGCCGGAGCCGCTCGCGCCGATCAGGACGACGACCTCACCTGCCCCGACGTCGATGTCGACGCCCTTGAGGACGTCCAGCGCGCCGAACCGCTTGTGCACGCCGGTGAGGGAGATACCCGTAGGGGGAGCGGTCGTCATGCGAGGACAGCCTTTCGTTCCATCCGCCGCACGACGAGCGACAGCGGGTAACAGATGACGAAGTAGAGGACGGCGACCGCGAGATAGGTGGTGGCCGGGTCGCCCGCGCGGTCGATGACGGCCTGTCCCTGGCGGAGCAGTTCGACGTAGCCGATGACGACGGCGATCGAGGTGTCCTTGATGAGGGACAGGTACTGGCCGACGAGCGGGGGCAGCACGATCGCCCGGGTCTGCGGCAGCACCACGGAGACGAAGCTGCGCACCCGCCCGAGCCCGAGGACCCTGGCCGCCTCCCACTGGCCCTTCGGTACGGCCTCGATGCCCGAGCGGAAGATCTCCGCGATGTAGGCGCCCTGGTAGAGGGTCAGGGCGAGCAGGGCGGCGCCGAAGACGGTGATGCCGGCGAGGTTGAGGTAGGCCGCGCCGAAGTAGATGAACAGCATCTGGATGAGGAGCGGGGTGCCCCGGAAGACCTCCAGATAGGCGCGGGCGAGCTGGGCCAGCACGGGCACCCGGCTGGTCCGTACGCCCGCCACGACCAGCCCGGCGAGGGTGCCGGTGACGATGGCGGCGGCGGACAGCCGCACGGTGGCCCACAGCCCCGAGGTGAACAGTTCCCGGTTCGACCAGATGACCGACCAGTCCATGGGGCTCAGGCCTCCTTTCGCACGCGTACGGGCAGGAGCCGGCGTACGGCGTCCAGTGGGCGGGGCGGTACGGCGGCCGGGCGCAGCGGGGGTCTGAAGGCCGCGCGGCCGATCAGGCCGGCCACGAGGACGACCAGGTTGGTGAGGACGAGGTAGAGGACGGCGGCGATGCCGAAGACCTCGACGGTGAGGAGGGTGCGGGAGTTGATGACCGTGGCCGTGCCGGTGAGTTCGGGCACGGAGATGGCGGAGAGGAGGGAGGAGCCGAGGATGATCTGCACGAGCTGGTTGACGACGGCCGGGTAGACGTTGCGCAGCGCCTGCGGGAGGACGATGTGCGCGAAGGTGCGGGCCGGGCCGAGGGCGAGGACGCGGGCCGCCTCGCTCTGGCCGCGCGGCACCGCCTGGATGCCGGCCCGGAAGATCTCGGTGAGGTAGGCGCCCACGTTGACGCCGAGCGCGAGGACGCCCGCCTGTACGGGGGTCAGGTGGAGGCCCGCGGAGGGCAGGGCGAAGTAGGCGACGAACATCTGGAGCAGCACGGGGGTGTTGCGGATGACCTCGACGTACACGGCGGCCGGTGCGCGCAGGACGGCGTGGCGGGATCTGCGGGCGAGTGCGCCGAGCAGGCCGAGAACGCAGGCGAGGGCGAACGCGGCCAGCGACAGGCGCAGGGACAGCCAGGCCGCTTCGAGGTAGGTGGGCCAGTCCTGGAGTGCGTAGTTCCAGTCGGTGAGCACGTCGGGTCCTCCTCAACAGGTCAGCGGGTCGACGGGGCTGTCAGTAGGAGGGGTTGAGGGGGAACGGTCGCTCGACGCCGAACCACTTCTTGTAGAGGGCGGCGCCCTCGCCGGAGGTGTTGAACTCGCGCAGCCAGGTGTCGACCCACTGGAGCCAGGTCGGGTCGCCCGCCTGGACGCCGATGCCGTTGTACTCCAGCGGCACGACGGAGTCCTTGGTGACCTTGAGGGAGGGGTCCAGCTTGGCCTGGTAGTTGAGGAAGTTGGAGTCCTCGACCATGGCGTCCGCCTGGCCCTGCTTGACGGCGAGGACGGCGGCGGCCGAGGTGTCGTACTCCTGGATGGTGGCCTTGGGGTTGCCGGCCTTGACCGCGTCGCCGTTGGTGGAGCCCTTGGTGACGGCGACCTTCTTGCCGGTGAGGTCGGCGAGGGTCGAGATGCCGCTGCTCTTCTTCACCAGCATGACCTCGCCCGCGACGATGTACGGATCGCTGAACGCGACCTGCTTGGCGCGTTCGGCGGTGGTGGTGAAGTTGCAGACCACCGCGTCGACCTTCTTGGTCTGGAGGTTGGGGATGCGGTTGGCGGACGTCGTGTCGACGATCTTCACCTTGACGTCGAGCGCCTTGGCCATGGCGGTCGCCACGTCGACGTCGAAGCCCTGGGGCTTGTTGTCCTTGCTGAGCGAGCCGAACGGCGGGAACGTCAGACAGCTGGCGACGTTCAGCGTGCCGCGCTTGATGACCGCCTGGAGCGTCGAGGACGCCGCCCCGGACCCGGTGGTGCCGGAGGCGGAGCTGCACGCGGTGAGGAATGCGGCACCGGTCACACCGGCACAAATCACCATCAGGGGGCGGGTACGGTGACGAAGGCTCATCAGGGGTTCCCTTCGGGGAGTGCGGCGAGGAAGGCGGCGAACGTCGACGGTCACCAGAGGTGGGGCAGCAAAACCAGGGGATTGTTTTGCTATGCAAAACGCCATTTCGCAGAACGCGGGACGTTGGGCAGAAGTTAGCCCCGAGGATTCGCGGTCGTCAATGGGTGATTTCAATATGTGACATCTCGTTTTGCTATGCAGCACGCTAGGATGCCGGTGTGACCGACACACCCGACTCCCCCGAGACATCCCCGGCCCGCCGCAACGCCTCGTCGTCCCTGCGGCGCGCGCTGGGCATCCTGATGTACCTGGCCGAGGACCGGGGCCATCCGCACGGCGTCACGCTGACCGACCTCTCCGCCGGGCTGGAGCTGAGCAAGTCCACCGTCCTGCGGCTGGTCGGCCCGCTGCGGGACGCCCGCCTCGTGGACCAGGACCCCGAGTCCGGCCGCTACCGGCTGGGCCCGCAGAACGCACTGCTCGGACAGGCGTACCTGGAGCGCCGTGACACCCGGCAGATCACCTCGCCGGTCCTGCACCGGCTCGCCGAGGACAGCGGCGAGACCGTGCACCTCGTCACCTTCGACCCGCCGGAGATCGTCTACATCGACAAGGTCGAGAGCCCGCAGGCGGTCCGGATGCACTCACGGGTGGGCAGCCGGCAGCCCGCCTACTGCACCGCCACCGGCAAGGTGTTCCTGGCCCACGGCCCGGTGGACGTGGTGGACAAGGTGATCGCCGCGGGCATGCCCGCCCGCACCCCGGCCACCATCACCACCGCGGAACGCATGCACGAGGAACTGGCCCGCATCCGCGCCCACGGCTACGCCGTCGACGACGTCGAGAACGAGCAGGACATCCGCTGCGTGGCGGCCCCCGTCTACGACCACAAGGGCGAGGTCACGACCGCCGTCAGCATCTCGGGCCCGGCGGCCCGCGTCACCCGCGACCGCCTCCCCGAACTGGGCGCGCTCCTGGCGGCGGCGACACGGACGATCACGGAGGACCTGGGCGGGACGGTACGGGCCGCGGAGGCGTGAGTACGCCTGCCGGGGAGCGGCTCGGCCTCAGGCGGGGGCGAGGGCCTTGTGCCGTACGTGCACATGCCCGTCGTGGGGGAAGGCGGGCGGCTCGGCCGGCAGGACGCGGTCGAGTCCGTACCCGCTCTTGTGCGCCACGCGGCACGAGGCCACGTTGCCCTCCTGGTGCAGGAGTTCGAGGCGCTGGAGCCCGGCCGCGCCACCGGGGGCACCGTACGTGTCGAAGGCCCAGGCCGTGAGCGCCTCCAGGGCGCGCGGGGCCACTCCGCGCCCCCGCGCGTGGGCCGCGGTCCAGTAGCCCACCTCGGCCGACTCCCTGCCGGGGGCGGCATCCTTGAGGACCGCGTGGCCCACCAGTTCCCCCCGCGCGGAACCCGGTCGGTCCTCGACGACCGCGAAGGCGAACCGGTCGCCGGCCTCCCAGCCCCGCTGCTGACTCCGTATCCAGCGCAGCCCGTCCTCGGCGTTCCCGACGGAATGACTCGTCCAGCGGCGCAGCACGGGGTCCTGGCACGCCTCGACCAGCGCGGCGACGTCCGCGGGACGCCAGGGGCGCAGGCGAAGAGCGGGAGCGGTCGGGGCGGCGGGCACGTCCAGGACGGTTTTCTCCACGCTCTTCCCTCCACCTTTTCGTTCGGTTCCCGGTCTTCGCCGGGTTCGCCTTCATGGTGCACCTTTTACGGAGGCCTGACGGAGACGAAAGGTTCCCGCCACCACCCGTATCCGTATTCCTCCCTGACGACTCCCCGTCGCTTCAGGAGGCAAGGTGCGTTTCAACCGAAGCTCGACCGGCACCCTATTCGTGGGTGGCGCGTTGGGGCTGACCCTGGCCGCGCTCGCCTATCCCGCCATGCTCGGTGTCCAGAACGTGTCCAGTTCACCCACGCGGATCGTCGCGCAGACCCCCACCGGGCCGTTGACGGAGGCCGACCGCGACTTCGTGGTGAAGGTGCGGGCGGCCGGGCTCTGGGAGTACCCGGTCGGGCAGATGGCCATCGCGAAGGGGACCTCCCCCGCCGTCATCACCGCCGGGCAGCATCTCGTCGCCGGGCACGCGGCGCTGGACGCGACCGTGCGGCGGATCGCTCCGCAGCTCGGGGTCACCATTCCCAACCTGCCCAGTCCGCAGCAGCAGGGATTCATCTCCACACTGACCTCGGACAGCAGAGGGACGCAGTTCGACACCGACTTCGCCAACATCCTGCGCATCACCCACGGGTCGATCTTCAACACCGTCGCCAAGATCCGGTCGACCACCAAGAACACGCTGGTACGCGCCCTCGCCGACCAGGCCAACACCACTGTCCTCGACCACATCACCGTCATGGAGAAGACGGGGCTCGTCAATTTCGACACCGTGCTCTTCCAGGAGACCACCCCGCCGAAACTGCCCGCCTCCGACGTCACCCCGCCCGTCCCCGTGCCGGGCGCCCCGACCGTCGTCCTCACCCCGCCGCCGGACAACGCCTTCAGCCCCTCCCCCAGCCCGACCTACCCCACGGCGGGATGAATACAGCCCTCATGTCCCCTGTATCCTCATGACCTCAACTTCCGAGCCAGGCCGTCGTGTCCGGGCCCAGCCGTCCGTCCCCCTCCAGCGGTGCGCTGCTCAACAGGACTTCCCCGGGCGGCAGTTCGACCGGCGTGGCCGACAGGTTCGTCACGCAGCGCCAGCCGTCCGTGCGGGTGAGGTCGAGGACGCCGGGGGCGGATTCCGCCGCCCAGGTCAGGTCCTCGCCGTCCAGCAGACGGCGGCGCAGGGCGAGGGCCGCGCGGTACAGCTCCAGGGTCGAGCCCTCTACCCCGTCCTGTGCCTCGACGGCGTACGACGCGAAGGCCGGCGGCTGCGGCAGCCAGGCCCCGCCCGCGCCGAAGCCGTACGACGGCCCGGTCGTCGTCCACGGCAGCGGCACCCGGCAGCCGTCGCGGCCCTTGCCGGTGTGCGCCGTCTGTTCCCAGATCGGGTCCTGGAGGGCCTCGGCGGGCAGGTCGGCCACCTCGGGCAGGCCCAGCTCCTCGCCCTGGTAGACGTACGACGAACCGGGCAGCGCCAGCATCAGGAGCGTGGCCGCCCGGGCCCGGCGCAGGCCCGCCGCCGCGTCGACCGGCGGGGCGGTGCCGTCCGACAGGAGCCAGGCGTTCGGGTCGGTGCCCGGCGGGAGTGTCAGACGGGAGGCGTGGCGTACGACGTCGTGGTTGGAGAGGACCCAGGTGGCCGAGGCTCCTGCCGAGCGGGCCGTGGCGAGCGAGTCGGTGATGACCCCGCGCAGCTCCTCCGCGTCCCAACCCGCTTGCAGGTACTCGAAGTTGAAGGCCTGGCCGAGTTCGTCCGGGCGGGCGTACAGGGCGCGGCGGGCGCCCGGGACCCAGGCCTCGGCGACCGCCATGCGGGGCGGGGTGTAGGCGTCGAGGATCTTGCGCCAGTCGCGGTAGATCTCGTGGACCTCGTCGCGGTCGAAGAAGGGGTGCGTGCCGGGCGGGAGGGCGGCCAGTGCCTGCTCGCCGCTCAGTTCGGGAGCGCCCAGGTCGCGCAGCGGCACATCGAGGTCCTTGGCGAGGGCGTGGGCGACGTCGATGCGGAAGCCGTCGACGCCCCGGTCGGACCAGAAGCGGAGCGTGGTGAGGAAGTCGGCGCGGACTTCTTCGTTGGCCCAGTTGAGGTCGGGCTGTTCGGGCGTGAAGAGGTGCAGGTACCACTGGCCGTCGGGCACCCGGTCCGCATGGCCCGTCCGGCCCGCATGGTCCGTCTGGTGCCCTTGATCCGCTTCCACCCGTTTCCAGGCGCTGCCGCCGAACACCGACTGCCAGTCCGTGGGCGGGAGTTCGCCGTGCGCCCCCCTGCCGTCGCGGAAGACGTAGCGGTCGCGGGCCGGGGAACCGGGCGCCGAGCGCAGCGCCTCCTCGAACCACTCGTGCCGGCGCGAGGTGTGGTTGGGGACGATGTCGACCATGACCTTGAGGGCGAGCCGGTGGGCCTCGGCGACCATGGCGTCGAAGTCGTCGAGGGTGCCGAGGCGGGGGTCGACGTCACGGTAGTCCGCCACGTCGTAGCCGCCGTCGGCGAGTTCGGAGGGGTAGAAGGGGCTGAGCCAGAGGGCGTCGACGCCCAGCGTGCTCAGATGCGTCAGGCGCCGGGTGATGCCCCTGAGGTCGCCCAGCCCGTCACCGTCGGCGTCGGCGAAACTGCGCGGATACACCTGGTAGAAGACGGCCTGGCGCCACCAGTCGGGGTCCCGGGAGGAAAGGTCCAGAGTCTGTTCGGGCACTCGCTGTCTCCTTTTTGTGGCACTTCTCCGGCGGACGACAAGCCCAACTCTGTCCAATTCGCCGGAATCACGAACCCCCGCGCCCCCGGAACACACCATTCCTCCTGTGGCGGAATTGTGATGAACCGCGAACATTCTTTTCATTCCCGCAAGTTGACACCCCGCTCCGCACGATTCACGATGTGCAAACGCTGTGGCGCATGTGACCAATGAGTCCAGCGTTCCTTAAACCAGACTCCCTCGGCACGGCCCGGCCGCAACGCGCTGCCCTCCCGCCGTACCCGGGTTCTCGCACACGCCAAGATGGGATCCGCATGTCCATACTGAGACGTGTCAACGCGCTGCACCTCCTGGGGACGGGCGCCGCCGCGATCGCTCTCTGCGCGGCCTCCGCCTCGGGCGCCTGGGCCACCGGCACGCCCGGCGGTGACGGCTGGGGCTCCAAGACCGGCGGCTACAAGCCCGGCGCCGGCGCGGGCACGAAGACCGAGACCGACCGCTGCCAGTTCTCCCTCGACGGGCAGAACTTCTTCGACTCGGTCCGCGTCGACGACCAGAACCTCAAGCCCACCGAGGACGGCAAGGTCCACATCAAGGTCCGCACCGCCGGTGACGCCAGCACCTGCACCGCCTCCCTCGCCTCCTACATCGCCCACGGTCCCACCTTCGGCACCTCGGGTCTGCAGGTCTTCGTCGACTTCGACACCGTCACGGTCAAGCAGGGTCAGACCGACTCGCTCGACATCGCGGTGCCGGACGCGGGCTGCTTCGCGCAGGTCGACCTCTACCGCGGCAAGGTCAAGTTCGACGGCGACTTCGACGCCAACGACGGCTTCGAGCACGGCGACCTGCCCAAGGGTCCGGATCGTCCGGTCATCAAGGACAAGCTGATCGCCGCCTGGAACGGCGGTACGAAGGACTGCACGACCACGCCTCCGCCGGCCGAGGAGACCCCGGGCACCCCGACCCCGACGCCTCCGGCCGAGGAGACCCCGGGTACGCCGACTCCCTCCGAGCCCGCGTCCGAGACGACCCCGCCCGCCTCCGAGACGCCGTCGACGCCGACTCCGTCCGAGTCGACGCCCTCCGAGTCGGCCTCGGAGTCCACCCCGCCGGCCACCCCGGCGAGCCCGGACAGCTCCCAGCCCCCGCTGGCCGAGACCGGCGGCGGCAGCGCCACCGGCCCCCTCGCGGGCGGCGCCGCGGCACTGCTGATCGGCGGCGCGGCGATCGTGCTGGCGACGAAGCGACGCAAGGCGGGCCGCGCGGGTGCGTGACCCCGTCCGGTAGCGCTTGAGTACGTCCGCAACGCTTGAACACGTCCGCCCCGGTACCGCTCCTCGCGAGCGGTACCGGGGCGGACGTCGTTCCCGAACTACTGGCCCTGGAGCCCAGTACCTGTCGCCGTCGCCATCCCTGTCACCTTCCCTGCCCCTGTCGCTGTCGCTGTCGCTATCGCTTCTCGACCGTCCCGAGGTACAGCCGTACGTACCTCTCCACGTCGATGTCCAGCGCGACATCCACCAACTGCTTCTCCCGGGTGCCGTGGTGGATCTCGGACTCGCCGGGGCGTGGTCTGCGGTCGACGACGGTCTGACCCCGGGTCGGGCCGGGGGCGAGGGAGACCTCGACCGGCAGCAGGCTGGTGGTCAGCCCCGCCGGGTCGGCGACCGCGCAGACGGCACCCGCGTCGCCGAGGCTGCCGGTGGGGGTGGGGTCGCCGCTGAGGGCCGGATCGCGGTGGGCGAGCAGTGCGCCGGCGAGCCGCGCACCCGGTTCCGAACTCGCGCGCAGCCGCTGGACATCGGCCCCGGGCACGACAACGCGCGTGAAGACGTCCAGGCCGTACATGGTGATCGGCACCCCGGCGGTGAGCAGGATCGCGGCGGCCTCCGGGTCGTGCCACACGTTGAACTCGGCGACGGGCGTGGCGTTCCCGATCTCCACCGCGCCGCCCATGAAGACGATCCGCTCGATGTTGCGGGTCACCTCGGGGTACGTACGCAGGAGCAGGGCGATGTTGGTGAGCGGCGCGGTCGGGATGAGCGTGACCGGGCGGGGCGAGCCGAGGATCTCGCGGCGCAGCAGGGTGACCGCGTCCACGTCGACGGCCGTCCGGGTGGTGGACGCGGGCAGGCCGAGGTCGCCCATGCCGTCCTGCCCGTGGACGTGGGCGGCGGACCGCGCCGGCTCGATCAACGGCCGCTCGGCCCCGCGCGCGACCGGCAGATCGGGGGCGCCTGCCTGGTCGAGGACCGTGAGGGTGTTGCGTACGACCTGGTCGACATCCGTGTTCCCGGCGACACAGGTGACCGCGCGGAGGTCGAGTCCCGGGTGGCGTACGGCGAACAGCAGGGCCAGGGCGTCGTCGATGCCGGTGTCGCAGTCGATGATCACGGGCACGGGGTGGGACGGACCGGCGTCGGGCTGGGCTTGGGTGGTGGGTTCCGCAGTCGTCACGGTGAGGGCTCCTTTCCCGGCTGCACAGACTCCCACGCTCTCCGGTTCCCGCTCTCACCGGCGGCCGTGCTCACCCGTACGGCCCGGCCCGCTGGTGGGACCGGGCGCGTGATGGTGCCGTCGGAGGGAGATCTGACTGACGTACCGGCGCCCTGGAGGAACCCCTTGATGACCCGTCGGCCCTCTCCCCGTGCGGTACGTCTGCTCGCCTCGGCCATCGGGATGGGCACCCTGCTGACGATGGCCGCGTGCATGCACGACGAGGACCGCGCGGCGGGCACCCTGGAACGCCGCCAGGCCAGACCCGTCGCCTCCGCCACCGCCCCGGCCCCCGCCGCGCACCGGGCCTCCGCCTCCCCGACCGCCCCGGCCGGCCTCACCGACGCCCAGGCCCAGGGCGCCCTCCTCACCGACGCCGACCTCGGGGCGCCGTGGACCCCCACCGAGGGCGCCGCGCTCTGGCGGGACGCGCTGCTCAAGGCGACGACGGACGACGCCGACTGCGGACGCCTCCTCGACGCCGTGTACACGGAGGAACTGCTGGGCGAACCGGTCGGCGCCCGGGCCGTCGCCGGCTTCGACGACTACGACGAGGGCGGCCAGCTCCGCTACCAGGTCACCGCCGCCCACCGCGCCGACGTGGACACACAGCTCGCCTGGCTCAGGACGATGCCGCAGAAATGCGCCGGCTTCACGGCGGTCGGACCACGCGGCGCCCGCCAGGAGGTGCGGGTCACGGAGATCGGCCTGCCGCAGGCGGGGGACGCCCGACAGGGCCTGCGGCTGTCGACACGCGGCGAACTGGACGGCGCCCCGGCGACACTCACCCTGGATCTAGCCGCCGTACGGGTCGGCGACGACGCGATCGTCGTCACCAACGGCGGCCTGACCGAGCCCCGCACGGAGTACACGGCCCACGCCGTCCAGGTCGGCGCCGAACGCCTGAAGCAGACCCGACAGGACCCCCCGGCCCCGCCCCAGACCCCGGTGCAGGACCAGAGCCCGAGCCCGGCTCCGCCCCGGACGCCGGCAGAGAGCCAGAGCCCGACACAGGAACCGGTCCAACCCCAGCCCCAGCCCCAGCCCCAGGAGCAGGAGGCGGAGGCGGAGGCGGAGGGAGACAGCCAGGACTGGGAACAGACCCAGGACCAGGACACGGGCCAGGACACGGGCCAGGGGCAGGACGGGGATCAGGACCTGTACTGACAGGGGTCCGGCGGGGCGCCGCGGTCCGTGCGGGAGGAGTGTCAGCCCGCGGCAGCCGTCTCCCGTGTACGGGACGACGACGTGCGGCGCTCCAGGTGGACGACCACGTGGGCGTGGAAGCGGTCGACGGACTCGTCGACGCTGCGGATGAAACCGGACTCGGCGTTGCCGCGGGTGTTGCCCATGCTCCGGAAGAGGGACAGACGGAAGCCGGTGATCGGCGTGCCGTCCTTGGGCAGCAGGTCGGCCGGTTCCGGGCGGAGGCGCTCCAGGGTGCCGCGCGGACCGGGCGCCTGACCGGCGAGCAGCGCCTCGACGTGCAAGTCGGCCGGGGCGTCGGCGAGTTGGCGGACCAGTCGCTTGGACCAAGTGAGGGGGTAGCCCTGTTCGGGCGCGGGGATCTCGATGGACGTACGCAGTTTGCCGGTCCGCAGGTCGGCGCAGAGGGCGAGGATGCCGGGCGTGCCGTCGATACGGAGTTCGGCCTCCAGCCGTCCGTCCGCGCACAGTTGGTCGGCAAGCGCGGCACGGCGGGTGCGCGGGTCGCTGCCTCGTTTCGCGCGCTGCACGGGCAGTACCTTCTGGCCGAGTTCACCGCCCAGCCGCAGGCACACCTGCCGGACCAGCCGCTCCCAGCTCTCGACGACGTCGACCGCCCGCGAGTCACCCTGGCACAGGGTCTCGTCGTCGATTCCGTTGCGGACGGGGACCCAGGCGGGGCCCATGTTCTGGAAGCCGTGGCAGCCGGAGTTCTCGTGCTGGAGGTAGTGCAGCAGTTCCTGGAGCAGCCAGGCGTGGGCCGCGTTGCCCACACCCTCGTGGCGGATCAACATCTGGGCCTGGTGGGCGACTTCGGCCCAGGAGAGGTGCCAGAGGGCGACCTTGTGCTTGCGCCGGCCGTCCGCCTTGACCTCGACCAGTGGGCTGCCGTCGAGTTCGACGTCGTTGGAGAGGGTGATGACGGCCTCGTAGCCGCGCCGGGCGGCGATGTCGGCGTACGCCTGTACCTGGTCCGCCTTGAGGGAGTTGCCGTTCGTCTTCGTCTCGACGAGCGCCGTCCACAGCTTCCCGGCCCGCTCGACCCGGATCACACCGTCGGGGCGTCGCGGGGTGTCGCCGTTGGGCAGCGTGACTTCGGTGAACGTCTCCATCCGGCCGGACGGCGCACCGAACCCCGCCGTCAACCGCCGCCCGAACTCCGGTACTTGGGTCATCACTGACAGCAGCACGGAGGTCGCCCGGGTTTCGCGCTCACGGTCGCTCTTGAGGGCGGCGGCGGGGAAGAGGCGTGCCACCCGCCAGGCGTCGTTCTCGGCGAGGGACTTCCTGGCCACCTTGGGCAGCGTGACCTTCTTCTTCGCGGTACGGGGCCGGGGCGCGGCCTTGGTCACCGGCTGGTCCGGCGTCGGCAGGGGCCGCACCGGATCAGCGGGGCGCTCGCTAGTCGGCTGCGTGGGGATGGCGGGCAGGGGTGCAGCCTGGGCCTCCGGCGCAGCCGGCGCTTCCTGCTTCTCCGCCGCCTCTCCCGTTTCCGAGGCCTCCGCGTCGTCGTCGATGTCGACGCCGAAGTCCGTTGCCAGGCCCGCGAGTCCGGACTCGTAGCCCTGGCCGATCGCCCGGAACTTCCAGTCCCCGCCCCGCCGGTAGAGCTCGCCGAAGAGCAGCGCGCCCACCTCGCCGGGGTCGTCGATGGTGAAACGCAGCAGGTTGTCACCGGCGCCGTCGGCGAGCGTCAGGCACAGGTCGTGCAGGTCGGAGAAGCGGGCGCCCTCGTAGCGGCTCGCCGCGACGACGATCCGCTCGGCATCGTCCGCGATCGCCGTCAGGTCGAAGGTGATGCGGTCCTCGTTGCCATCGGCAGTGGGCGCCTTGCCGAGCAACTGCACGCTGCCGTCCGCGGCGACGGGGTTGTTGTAGAAGTAGAAGTCCCCGTCGCTGCGGACCTTGCCGTCGGCGGTCAGCAGCAGGACGGAGACGTCCGCGTCGCCCTCCCCCGTCGGACTGCTCCAGCCCAGTCGCACCATCACCGAGCCGACGTCCTCGCTCAACGCGGCCAGACCAACGTTGGCGCCCTTGACCATCTCGTGCACGAGGCCCCCCAGATGCACCGTAGTGACGTGACACGCACCACACCCCGCGCATCAAGGGAACCCTAGCGCCGGTCAGCGACCATTGGCCCCAAATGGTCGGAAGAAACCCCCTGTTCGCTACTTCTTCGGGGTCTCGAAGGCCTCCCGGAACATCGTCCTCGCCTCGTCCGTGGCCTCGGTTGTGCCGCCGCATGTCGGGATGATGCCGTCGTCGGCGGTGACGAGGTAGTGGGCGCCCATCCGGAACTCCGGGGCCTCCGCGAAAGCCCCGTCGTTGCTGAGGCGGACCTCGTCGGTGGGGTTGGCCAGGTTGGGGTCGAGGCGGTACCAGTGGTCGACCCGGAGGATCACGCGGTCGCCCTCTTCGGCCGTCACCGTGCCCTCGAAGGCGAATTCGCGGTGGCGCAGGGAGTCAGGCGTGGGTTCCGCGCACGCTTCCGAGCCGCTGTCCGGGAGCATCAGGGTCAGGGGCTGAAGCTGGGGCACGCTACCGACTCCCGCCGCGCCTGCCCCCGCCTTGTTTGTCGTGTCCTCTCCGCCCTGCGCGACACCCCAGCTGACACCGCCTCCCACCAGCAGCAGTGCCGTGAAGGCCAGTGCCGGTACGAGGCGGCGGCGCGGCCTCGCGTTCTGAACAGCCTTGGTCGGGGCTGTGGTTGGGGCTGTGTTCGTGTTCATCGTGGCCTCCACGAGACGGGTGACGTCGGGTCGCGGAGCCTTCGAGGTCAGTGCCGGGTCCGTGGCCTTCAGGTGGGCCAGCAACTCGTCGTCGTTCATCGACTGCTCCTTCCGTTTCCGTTTCCGGTACCGGTTCCTTGTCCTTCGTCCGTCTCATGTCCGGGGTGCGGGCCGGTCTTTCGCTCCAACTGGGCCGCCAGTTTCTTCTTCGCCCGGTGCAGCCGGATGCTCACGGCGTTCGCGCTCAGGCCGGTCACCTCGGCGATCCGGCTCGGGGTGAGTTCCTCGTACGCCCACAGGAGGACCACCTCCCGGTCCAGCGCGCGGAGTTGGGCGAGTGCCGCGTGCAGGGCGGTGTGGTCGGGGTCCTCCGTCTCCGCCGTCTCCCGCGTCGTGCCCGTCGCCGTCCACGTCAGGCGTTCCAGCAGCGAGCGTCTACGCCGGTCCGCGCGACGGGCGTTGGCCAGGCAGCCGCGGGCCACGCCGTAGCACCAGGGCAGTACGGCGTCGGGGTCGGGGGCGGGGCCTGGGGCGTGCTTCGACGCCTCCAGACCCGGTACGTCGTCGATACGGCGCCACAGCACCAGCAGCGTCTCCGAGAGCACGTCGTCGACCTGGTCGGGGTCCGCGCGCCGCAGCAGATAGCGGTGCAGCGGCTCCGTCACGACGTGTGCCAGCGCCTCGAAGCGGGCCCGCTGATCCCGGGTGGCCCTCTGTTCCGTCTCCGTCATGGATTCCACGACCTGCCCTGTCCGGCACTCGTGGAATCCTTTCACCACCGCTCAGTTACGAGTGACGGTCAGCGTTTCTCGTACGGGTTCGACGGCTCCGCGACCTTCTTCACCGACCCCGCGTCCAGCACCGGCGGCCAGGCCGCGTCCGAGCCCGGTTTCCCCTTGGGCACCCACGTCCCGGTGACCGTGACCCAGGTGTCCGTGACCGGGGCGTCGGCGTCGCGGATCTCGACCTTGCTCGTCGAGGCGTCGGCCGCGCAGCAGGAGACGAGGAGGCGGGTGACGTACCAGGCGCCGTCGTCCCCGTGGGTGACGAAGCCGGTCAGGCGGACGGTACGGCCCTTGAGGGACCGCCCGCTGTCGAAGATCGCGCGCGAGCTGAACTCGCCGACCGTCAGCTCCAGCGGGTTCCCGGCGGGCAGCGCGGGGAAGGTGCCCACGCCCTGCGCGGCCCGCTGAGCCGCCTCCCGGTCGGCGCTGTACGAGCCCAGGGCGGGCGGCGGGAAGAGGAGCAGCGCGAGGGCGGGGAGCGTCAGCAGCCAGGCGACCCGGGGACCGTGCCCGTGCCCATGCCCATGCCCGTGGGCGTCGTGATCGTGGGCGTCGTGCTCGTGGGCGTCCGTGTCCTCCTCGTCCCGCCGGTGCCGCGCCAGTGCGGCCACCGCCCCCAGCAGCACCAGCAGCACCCCGGACACCACCAGGTACGGCCGCAGCCTCTCCTGCACGTACCGCAGATACAGCTCGCTGAACAGCGAGATCCGCAGCACCGCCCCGCCGGTCAGCAACAGCAGGACAGCGGGTCCGTACCGCCTCACAGCAACCACCACCCGACGACGACACTGCTGCTCACCGCGACCACCCACGTCACCGACGAGAACCGGACGGCGAAGGACCGGCCGAAGGTGCCCGCCTGGAGGGCGATCAGCTTCAGGTCGACCATCGGGCCGACCACCATGAAGGCGAGGCGGGCCGTGGGGGAGAAGCCGCTGAGGGAGGCCGCCACGAAGGCGTCCGCCTCGCTGCACACGCACAGCACGACCGCCAGTACGGCGAGCAGCAGCACGGACAGCCATGCCGAGCCGGTGAACACGTCGAGCACGGACCTCGGTACGACGATGTTGAAGGTCGCCGCCGCGCCCGCACCCAGCACCAGGAAGCCGCCCGCGTGCAGGAAGTCGTGCTGGAGCCCGGCCAGGAACCCGCGCCAGCCGAGGGACGGCTGTCCCCCGCTCCCCGAGGTGGGCTTCCGCAGCCACTCCTCCCGCCCGAACCGTGCCCACAGCCAGCCCATGACGACCGCCGTGGCCAGGGAGGCCACCAGCCGCCCGAGCACCATCTTCGGCTGGCCGGGGAAGGCGATCGAGGTCGCCACCAGCACCACGGGGTTGATCGCCGGTGCGGAGAGCAGGAAGGCGAGCGCGGCGGCCGGGGCCACCCCGCGCCGCATCAGACTTCCCGCGACCGGCACGGACGCGCACTCGCACCCCGGGAGGACGACCCCCGCCGCGCCCGCGATCGGCACGGCGAGCGCCTGGTTGCGCGGGAGCAGCCGGGTGAACACCTTCTCCGGTACGAACGCCCCGATCGCCGCCGACACCACCGTGCCCAGCAGCAGAAACGGCACTCCCTGCACCACGACCGCCGTGAACACCGTCCACCAGGCGGCCACGGCGGGCGTGTACAGGTCGAGGGCGACGGTCGGCCCGAGTACGGAGGCGACGGTGACGATCGCGATCAGCGCGACGCCACCCACGACGGCGTACACGAACGCGCGTACGACGAGCATCAGCCCGTCGGCCACACTCCGCCCGCCGGCGCCGTATCCGCCGCCATACCCTTCGCCGTGCTCGCCGTGCTCGCCGTCCAAGCGCCCGTACCGTTCCGATCCGGTCAAATGTTCACAGTTCAGGCCGAAGGGTAGCCGCCCGTACTGTGCGCCGCCTCCGATTCGTCAAAGAGGAGGCTGTGCGGGCGCCGGGCCCAGGGTGGTGGTCCCGGGGGCCGTACGATGCCCCAGCCCCGTCCGGTAGGCGTCGAGCGCGGCCTCGACCCGGCCGGTCCGGCGCAGCAGATCGCCGAGCAGCCGGCACAGGTCGGCGAGGTCGCCGGCGGCGCCCGCGCGCTCCAGGACGCTGAGGGCGCGGACGTAGTGCTCCTCCGCCCGCTCCGTGTCGCGGGCGTCCTCGGCGATGATCCCGAGCAGCCGGTGGGCGGCGGCCGAGTGGACGGCGCCGCGCTCCGAGGACAGGTCCCCGAGTACGTCGTGCAGCAGCGCCGCCGCCTCGTCCGACTTGCCTCGCCGGTGCAGTACGTCGGCCAGCTCGACCGTGACCTGGCTGCTGTAGAGGGCGGCGCGCTTGGCGGACAGCATGGCGTGCGCCTCCCGCAACTCGGCCTCGGCGCGCGCCAGTTCGTTCTGCTGGGCGTACAGATAGCCGCGCATCCAGTGGCAGTTGGCCAGCTCGGTACGGATCTGAAGCTGCCGGTACAGCTCGGAGGCCTTCGCCAGCGAGGCGTCGGCGTCCGCGTACCGCCCCTCGGCGAGCATCGTCCGGGCCACCTGACGGTGCATCCGGGCGACCAACGCCGGATCGCTCACCTGCGGGGCGAGCGCGAGGGCGAGTTCGGCGGCCTGGGCCGCGCGCGCGTGGGCGCCCATGTCCATGTAGGGGGCGATGGAACTGGCGTAGAGGGGGAGGAGAGCGTCCGGGTCGTGCAGCCCGCTGCGGTTCAGCTCGTCGATCGTGGACTCGAGAAGGTATACGGAGTAGCGGAGTTCGCCGGCGAGGTAGTGCGCGACGGCCCGCCCGCGCAGGGCGGGTACCCGGCCGGTCAGGGGCTCGTCGGCCAGACACCGCTCGGCAAGCTCGAAGTGGTTCTGGGCGGCGGCGAGATCCCCGGTGTCCACCCCGCACTCGCCGAGCCCGAGCAGTGCGGCTGCCTCCTCCGCGAGGAGCCCGAGCCGCGCGGCCTCGTCCCTCAGCTCCGCGTACTGCTTGGCCGCCGCCTCGGTCTCGCCGGTGGCGAGGGTGCGCTGGGCGTCGGTGAGGCGCAGCCGTAGATCGGTGGCCAGGTGGGCGGGCCGCCCGGTCACCAACTCCTCGTACGCCACCCCGAGCCGCTCGGCGATGTGCCGCAGCGCCTCGTCGGAGGCCCGGACGCGTCCCGCCTCCAGGGTGGAGATGTAGGCGGGGGTGTAGGCGGGCTCCGCCAACTGCCGCTGTGTCAGCCCCTGCTCGATACGCAGCCGTTGCACCCGGCGCCCGATGACTTCCGGGTCGTCCCGCTCAGCCATCGCCCAACTCCCCTGTGCCCACTTGCCGTTGAGGTCCGTCAACCTCTACGTTAAGCCACGAGTTAAGCGTGCTTAATACGTCGCTGTTGTTGCGAGGTTGCCGTGCTCTCACACTTCAGAGCGGTCTGCGCGGCGATCGTCGCCGCCGCCACACTCATCATCGCGGCGAACGCCGGCCCGGCACGGGCGGCGGAGCCGCATCATGCCGGGCCACTGAGCCAGGAAACGAGCCGGGAACCGGGTCCGACTCAGGGTCGGCCGGGGTAGGTAAGCGTCAGTTCGAGCGGACCGCCAGAACCGCCGGAACCTCGCGCTCGCTCAGAACTCCGCCGTGTCCAGCTCGAACCCCAGGGGCGCGGGCAGGGGCACGGTCAGGCCCAGTTTGTGCTTCAGGCTCTTGGCGTAGTCGTCACCCGAGGGCTCGGAGTACACCAACACCTCGCCCTCGTCCCGGTCGATCAGCAGATAGACGGGGATGTCGGCACGGGCGTAGCCACGGATCTTCTTGTCACGGTCGCGGGCGGCGGTCGAGTCGGAGGTGACCTCGGCGACCAGGAGTACGGGGGCCGGATCGTGCCACTCCTCCTGGTCGTCGAAACTGCCCTTGGGCGCGACGACCAGGTCGGGGATGACATGGCCGGTCTCGGATGCTCCTGGAACGTTCAGGCCGATGCCCGTGTAACTGCGCAAGGCACGGTCAGTGCGGCGCTCGGCCACCTGATCCACGACCTCCGACACGATCTCCTCGTGCTCCCCATTCGCCGGTGGCACCACGTAGATCTCCCCTTCGACCAGCTCTACGCGCCAGCCCTCAGGGGCAGCCGCACTGAACAGCTCGAAGGCCTGCTCGACGCTTGCGCCGCCCAGGTACTCACGCATACGCCTCTCGTAGCGCTCGCCATCGGGATCATCAGGATCGTCGTACGGACCATGAATGGCCTCGCCCTGGTAACCCGCCATGATGATCGGCTCCGCCGTCGCCATGTCAGACCTCCTTCGCTCAGCGCGACAGTCCCAGGGTAGACCGGCGGCCCGAATACGGAATCCTGAACCATTCACTCGAACGAGCGTGCTGTTACGTTTCCGCACACAGCCGCCCCTTGTCAGACTGCGGGCTCCCGGGAACCCACCAGCCGGCTCCTCCCCCCGCTCACCCCGAAGTAGATCGTCCCGGCGACCAGCACCCCGATGAACCACGAGTACGGTCCCAGCGCGGCCCCGTACCCCGAAGGTCCGTACGTCGGGAGGATGCTGGAGAAGATCGCGCCGACCGCCGCCGCCGCGAAGGCGCGGATGTTCCAGCCGCCCTGGAAGCGGAACTCGCCGTCCTCCTTGTAGAGGTCCGGGATGTTCAGCTGGGCCTTGCGGATGAGGTAGTAGTCGACCACCACCACTCCGAAGATCGGGCCCATCGTCGAGCCGATCGCGTTGACGAAACTCGGGGCGTTGTCCCAGGGGTGGAGGGGGTAGAGGAGCAGCGCGATGACCGCCGCGATCAGGCCGCCCCGCTTGAACGAGATGTGCTTCGGGGCCACGTTGGCGAAGTCGAAGGCCGGGCTGACGAAGTTGGCGACGACGTTGATGCCGAGGGTCGCGACGGCGAACGTCAGGGCGGCCAGCAGGACGAGGAACGCGCTGTCGAACTTCGCCGAGATCGCCGCCGGTTCGAGGATGACCTCGCCGTACACCTTGCTGGCGGAGGCCGTTGTCATCGCCGCCACCAGCGAGAACAGGATCAGGTTGACGGGCAGGCCCCAGACGTTGCCCTTCTTCAGGGTCTTCTCGTCCGGCGTGAAACGGGCGAAGTCACCGAAGTTCAGGAACAGCGCGGCGAAGTACGTCACCCAGGTCGCCGCGATGGCCGCTATCGCGGCGAACGAACCCGGCGTCACGTCCAGGCCGGTCGCGTTCTTCGCCAGGGCGGCCAGGTCCTTGGCGGGCATGTCCACCGTGAAGGACAGCGTGCCCGCCTTCACCGACAGGGCCACCGCCAGCACCAGCATCATCAGCCAGACCGCCGGGCCGGCGAAGTCCTGGAACCGGCGGACCGTCTCCATCCCCTTGCTGATGATCAGCAGTTGGGCCGCCCAGACGGCGAGGTAGCAGATGACCTCCAGCCCGCTGTGGTCGAACAGACGGCTCGTCTCGTGCAGGTGCTTCGGGCCGTCGTAGCGGACGAGGAACGCCACGATCGCGCCCGCCGCCGCGCTGGTCTGGGCGCCGTACCAGAAGGTGGCGACGACCGCTCTGACCAGCGCCGGTACGTTCGCGCCGAAGGTGCCGAAGGAGGCACGGGCCAGGACGGGGTACGGGACGCCCGTGCGCACGCCCGCCTTTCCGATCAGCGTCATCAGGTAGTAGATGATCAGTGATCCGACGCCGATGCCGATCAGGAACTTGAAGGTGTTGCCGGCGACCAGGAACAGGCTGGCGGCGAGGAAGTAGCCGTACAGACTGTGTACGTCCGAGGTCCAGACGTTGAAGATGCTGAACGCGCCCCACTTGCGCTCGGTGGCCGGGGCCAGGTCCTCGTTGTAGAGACGGGGGGAGTAGCCCTCCCTGTCCGCGAGCTCCGTATCTCCGCCTGGGTCTCTGACCGTGTCCGTCATCGCGTTCTCTTCCTGCGCGGGTCGCCACGATGGCGCCGGATGACGTAAAGGGAACGGGCGGGGTGTTTCTCCCAAATGCCGCACACGTAACCGGCCTGTCAATGGAAGTTTTCTTCCATCGGGGATTCGGAGCGGGATCGGAGTGGGATCCGTCGCGGAGCGAGCCGCACAGGGACGGGCGCCGCAAAAAACAAAGGCAAGGAGTTCCGCACCCCTTGCCATGTTCAAGATATAGCGCACCGGGGGGCTTGCGGCAAGGCCCCCGTTGTGCCGCAGAATCTCCGGCCTAGGGCCTTGAACTGCGAAAACGGGGAGTCTCGAAGTGCGTGTTCTGTTGTCGGTCCACGGGTCGGGCGGGGACGTCCGGCCGATGGCCGCCGCCCTCGCGGTGGCATTGCGGGAATTCGGGACCGAGGTGCGGGTGTGCGCGCCGTCGTCCGGACGGGAGCTGATGCTTTGAATCCCCTGACCACCACCACGTCCAGCACCACCATGTCCACCACCAGCGCGTTCGACCTCTCTGACCATCTCTCCGCCAAGGCCGACCCGAAGCTGATCGGCCGCGACGAGGAGCACTTCGCCGCCGTCGCGGCGTGCCTGGAGCAGTCGATCGCCGAGCTGACCGGCCGTCTCGACGCCGAGCGCAGGGCACCCGGCGGCACCGGCCGCGACGCCATGGACCGGGACACCGAGATCCACCGGCTCACCGCCCGCCTGCGCGCACTGCGCCGCTTCGGGCTCGACCTGTGCCTCGGCCACATGGTCAGCGCGGACGACCCCGGGCAGGCCGTGTACGTCGGACGCCTCGGCCTCACCGACTCCACGGGCCGTCGGCTGCTGCTCGACTGGCGCTCCCCCGCCGCCGAGCCGTTCTTCGGCGCCACCCACGGCAACCCGATGGGCCTGGCGAGCCGCCGCCGGTACCGCTGGACCGACGGCCGGATCAACGACTACTGGGACGAGGTGTTCGCCCCGGACGGGTTCGACGGACACGCCGCCGCCCTCGACGACCAGTCCGCCTTCATCGCCAGCCTGGGCACCAACCGCTCACCGCGCATGCGGGACGTCCTCGGCACCATCCAGGCCGACCAGGACGCCATCATCCGCGCCGGTTCGCGCGGCGCGCTCGTCGTGGACGGCGGCCCGGGCACGGGCAAGACCGTCGTCGCCCTGCACCGCTCCGCCTACCTCCTCTACGCCGATCCCCGTCTCGGTCATCACCGTCGTGGCGGTGGCGTGCTGTTCGTCGGCCCGCACCGGCCCTACCTCGCGTACGTCGCCGATGTCCTCCCCAGTCTCGGTGAGGAGGGCGTGCAGACCTGCACACTGCGGGACCTCGTCGACGAGGGGGCCGCCGCGGCGGTCGAGGCCGACCCGGACGTGGCCCGCCTGAAGTCGTCCGCCGACCTGGTGAAGGCCCTCGAGAAGGCCGTCGCCTTCTACGAGGAGCCGCCCACCCAGGGGATCACCGTCTCGACCCCCTGGTCCGACGTCCGGCTGACCGCCGCCGACTGGGCCGTCGCCTTCGAATCGGCCCCCGGTGTGCCCCACAACGAGGCCCGCGACCAGGTCTGGGAGGAACTCCTCACGATCCTCGCCGACAAACACGACAGCGACGACCACGACGGCGACCTCGGTGTCTCACCCGACCAGCTCCGCAAGTCACTCGCGCAGGACGGGGAGTTGGTCGCCGCCTTCAACCGCGCGTGGCCGCTGCTCGAAGCGGCCGACCTCGTCGGAGACCTGTGGTCCGTGCCCGCCTACCTGCGGATGTGCGCGCCCTGGCTGACCCCCGAAGAGGTACGGAAGCTGCAACGCGCGGACGACGTTCACGCCTGGACCGTGTCCGACCTGCCGATCCTCGACGCGGCACGCCAGCGGCTCGGCGACCCGGAGGCCGCCCGGCGCAAACGTCGGCACGAGAGCGTCCTCGCGGCCCAGCGCGAGCGGATGACCCAGGTCGTGGACAACCTGATCGACGCCGTACGCGACTCCGGCGCCGACGGTGACGAGGGCGAGGGCCTCGTGCGGATGCTGCGCGGCCGGGACGCCGGGGTCAGCCTGGTCGACGAGTCCGAACTGACCGTCGCCGAAGCGGACTTGCTCGCCGGGCCGTTCGCGCACATCGTCGTGGACGAGGCCCAGGAACTGACCGACGCGGAGTGGCAGATGCTGCTCCTGCGGTGCCCGTCCCGGAGTTTCACCATCGTCGGTGACCGCGCCCAGGCCCGGCACGGGTTCACGGAGTCGTGGGAGGAACGGCTGCGGCGGATCGGGCTCGACCGGATCAACCTGGCCTCCCTCAGCATCAACTACCGCACGCCGGAGGAGATCATGGCGGAGGCCGAGCCGGTCATCCGGGCCGCCCTCCCCGACGCCAACGTGCCGACCTCGATCCGCAGCGGCGGGGTTCCTGTTGCCCACGGCTCGGCGTCCGAGCTGGACGCGCTCCTGGCCACCTGGCTCGACTCACACGCCGACGGCATCGCCTGCGTCATCGGAGACCCCGGGTTCCGGCCGACGCCCCGGGTGCGGTCACTGACCCCGGAACTGTCGAAAGGGCTCGAATTCGACCTGGTGGTCGTCATCGACCCGGAGAAGTTCGGCGAGGGCATCGAGGGGGCCGTGGATCGCTATGTCGCGATGACTCGGGCGACCCAGCAGCTCGTCATCCTGACCAGCTGACGAACGCGGCGAAGGCCTCCGGCGTGAGCGTGAGAGCGCCCAGGTCGGGGGCCTTTGAGTCGCGGATCGCGATGTGGGGGGTCAGGGGGGCTACTTCGACGCAGTCGCCGCCGGTGTTGCCGCTGTACGAGGACTTGCGCCAGGCGGCGGTGCCGAGGGGGGCGCACTCGACACAATCGCCGCCGCTGGAGCCGCTATACGACGACTTACGCCACTGTGCGCTCGCCAGACTCGGGCTGCTCCCCATAGCGTTCCTCCATAAGTCGAGCGATCAGCACCGCCGACTCCTTCGGAGAGAGGGCGTCGGCCTGCAAACGAGCGTATCCGACAGAACGCTCCCTGATCACTTGCGGGTTGGCAGTCATGTGCCCCGCGTCGTAGCTCTCGCTGTAGTGGATGTCGGGGTCGTCATCGAAGCGTAGGAGATTGAACGAGCCCATCATCGCTGCGTGTTCACCTACTGAGAACGGCAGCACCTGAAGCTGGGTCCACGGCTGATCGAAGCAACCCAACAAGTGGGCGAGTTGCCTCCGCATGATCCCCCGGCCACCGATCTGCCGGTGCAGCGCCGACTCATCCAGCACCACGTACAGGACGGGCGGCTGGTCGCGTTTCAAGATCCGCTGGCGATCCATCCGAGCCGCCACCAGCTCGTCGAGCCTGTCCGTTTGATCGACACCCAGTACAGCCCGTGCGTACTCCTCCGTCTGCAGCAGCCCGTACACCAACTGGCACTGATACGTGGAGATATATGTGGCCCTCGCCTCCATCTCCGCGTAAGCCTGGAACCAGTGCGGCAGTTGGCTGCGCAGCACCAACCCCACCAGCCGCGAGAACTCCCCGTCCGTTCCCAGTGCCGCGTCCACCCGTTCCGCGAACTCCCTGGTGGGAACCTTCCTCGCCGTCTCGACCTGGCCCACCAGTGACCCCGTACAGAAGATGCACGCGCCCAACTCCCCCTGGGTGAGGCCCGCTTCCTCTCTCTTCCTGCGCAGCTCGAAGCCGAAGTAGTCCAGCGGCGACGCACTGGGGTCGAGTTCGCGGATGTTGGGCACTGCGGGCCACCCCCAAGCTGACGCTTCGCGTCGTTGGATTCGTTCCGTAGCCCAGCGTAACCACGCCACTCCACTCTGGTGACGTGAATCACGCAACTGACGCAACCGACCTGGACGAAAGCCCACTTGGGCCGAGGTACGGCATGGACTTCACCCTCGGTGACCACTCGGCCCGGCATCTGCGGTGCATCCTGCGGGCGTACCTCGGCTCCTGGGGCATGTCCGACCTCGCCGACTCCGCCACCCTCGCCCTGACCGAGCTGGTCTCCAACGTCGTACGGCATGTCCCCGACCGGCGCGCCACCGTACTGCTGCTGCGGCGGCCCGGCGGGGTCCTCGTCGAGGTCACCGACACGGAACCGAGGGGCCCGGGGTCATCCACAGCTGTGGATGACGAAGGCGGGCGCGGACTCGTGATCGTCGAGGCCGTCACCGACCGCTGGGGCTGGTACAGCCTGCCCGCGCATCCCACACGTACCGGAAAGACCGTCTGGTTCGAGTGCCGGAGCAAGGAGCCGGTGTGATGGAAACCATGACATACCCCTCTCCTTCCTCCCCCTTCTCCCACATACCGTGGAGTGATGTCCCCTCTGGTCAGAATCAGCAGCGCGTTCGCGCCCCGTTTCGCGGAGTTCGCGTTCGAGCCTGCCTTCACGGCCGCCGTGGACCAGCACGTAGCGGAGATAAGGGAACGGATCGCGGCCGGCGGCCCCGGGCTCGTTCCCCGGCAGCCGCACCGCGAAGACCTCACCGACTACGCGCTCGGGTTCCTCGACGCGCTCGACGAACTCGACTGGCGCGAACCCGTCGGGCACGACTACGCGGTGTGCCGCCTGACCGCCATCAGCTGGCTGGTCGAGCGGCACGACCTCCTCGCCACGCCCACCGATTGACGATCTAGCTGTCATAGGGGACCCAGGCCCGCTCGCCCGCGTCGTTCGTGCCGTACCAGTAGTGCGGCATTCCCCTGATGCTCGTCGTGTGGAACGGGCGGCCGTGGTCGTCGACGCGGATCGTGCCGGTGCGGCCCTGGGAGGACCAGTCGAGTTCCAGGTACCAGCGGGCGTCGTACGCCTGTGTCGTCGCGTCGACCAGCAGCACCTCCGGGTCCTCGGCGGAGACGCGGTACGGGAAGCGCACGGCCGGGATGGTGTGATCGGTGTCGGCGCCGTCCTTCGGACGGGCTGTGGGGCGGTTGACATCCAGGTTCACGGTGAAGCGACGGGGCGTGAGGTCGCCGCCGCAGCCCTGGCCCATGGCGTACGCGCTCCCCGCGGCCGGGGTACCGCGGCTGACGACGCGGACGTGGAGTGCCTCCAGGACCACGGCCGTGGACGACCGCCCCTGCACCGAGATCCGCACCCTCGTCTGCCGCCCGTGCACCGCACCCTGCGTCGCCGTCCACGCCCCGGCGTCCTGCTCCACCGGCGGCGGAGGCACTTGTGCGGGCGGCTTGCCGATGACGTAGTCGTGGTCGCAGCCCTTGTCCCAGACCAGGGAGTCGGTGCTCCAGGCGAGGAGGCCGGCCGACGCGGAGTTCCGGGCAGGCGAGGGGGCACCGGTGGCCGACGGCTTCCCCGAACGGTGGGCTACGCCGGCGGCTGAGGTGCCGGCCTCGGAGGAGCGGTCGTCCGACAGGGCGGACACACTGCCCAGAGTGGCGAGCAGCGCGCAGGCGACGGCGGTGGGCGCCAGGACCCGTCGGCGGCGGAACCAGGGGCGGGGAGAGGGATCGGGACAGGGAGCGAGCTGGTCCGGGGCGGGCTCGTCCGGGGAGGGTTCGTCCCCGGGCCGCTCCGCGGAGCCGGTCTCCTCGGCCAGTACCCCGTCCGCGTCCCCGTCCGCGTCCGGTGCCGGTGCCGGTGCCGGTGCCGGTGCCGGTGCCGGTGCCGGAAGCGCCGTCCGGGCCGACCCTGCCGTACTCACCCGCTGCCGGGCCGCCACCGCCGACAACCACAGCCGGTGCAGTGCGAGCCGCTCCTCCGGGGTCGCCTCGCAGAAGGCCGCGAGGCGCTCCACGGGGGCGAAGTCCTGCGGCACCGCCTCGCCCGCGCAGTAGCGGTGCAGCGTGGAGGTGTTCATGTTGACGCGCCGGGCCAGGGAGCCGTAGCTCCGGTCCGTGCGGTCCTTCAGCCCGCGCAGCAGCGCCGCGAACTCCTCGACCACCTCGACGTCGTCCCGAGTCGACACCGTTCCTCCGTCGTCCGCCCGCGTTCCCGTATCCCAGGCACTCATGTCCCTGCACGTCGGACAGGCCGGGATGGTTCCACCGTCGGCGGCCGTTGTCCCGGGCTCCGGTGACCGCCGATGCTCCTGGTGTCACACCGAGCAACCACATACGGATCAGAAAAGGAATACGCACATGAACGACATGAACGTCATGAATGACGGCATGAACAAGAAGTCCCCCGCACACCGTCGGCCGGGCCGCCGCGCGGCCATCGCCGCCGGACTCGTCCTGGCTGTCGGGCTGGGTGTGTCGGCACAGGTGTCGGCGCGGGCGTCCGTCCCTGCCTCCGCGAAGGTGTCCGCCACCGCGCACAAGCCGATCAGCGGCACATCCGGCCAGGTGGTGACCCGGGTCGCCGACTTCTACGGCGCGTACGTCGACGCCAAGGGCGACTACACGGACCCGGACGCCACGCTGGCCACGGCGCTCCGCAAGCACTACCTGACGCCCGCCTTCGCCAAGCGGCTGGCGGCCTGGGAGAAGAAGAACGGGGCGGACGGCGTCCTGCGGGCCCAGAACGTCCCGGTGCGGTGGACGGTGACCGACAACGGCAGCATGGGTCACAGCCATGAGGTCGTCGTCACCCTGACCTTCGGCAGCGGGGAAACGCTGCAGAAGACCAAGCTCTTCGTGCTGGTGGAGCGGTACAACCACATCTCCGGCATCGAGACCACGAGCGCCCGCTAGCTAGCTCCCGCACACCCTCCTGAACCCCGCATCCGGGATGTACGTCCGCCACTGGTCCCGCGACAGGCCGGCGCCCCCCGCCCGGCCGCACACCTCCCGCACCGCGTCCGCCGGGTCGATCGAGTACCGCTGGAGCGGAACGTGGGCGCTCCCCGCGTACAGGGTCTCGCTGTCGGGTGCGAAGGCGAGTGTTCTGATCGCGTCGCCGGGGGTGGTCAGCGGGCCGCCGAGGGGCTGGCGGGTGGGGATGTCCCACAGCTGGAGGGTGCCCTGGTCACCGGCGACGGCCAGGGTGCGGTGGTCGGGGCTGACGGCCAGGGCGGCGGCTGCTTCCGGGCCCCCTTCGAGCGGGACCGGGAACACGCTGCGCAGGGTGCGCGGGTCGCCGCGCAGGTCGCCGTCCCACAGGGCGACGCGGCCGGCCCAGTCGCCCGCGGCCAGCAGGGCACCGTCGGGGGAGAAGCCCAGGGCACCGGTCTCGGCGCCGTGGACCAGGGGGAGTTCGGTGACCCGGCCGGAGGGCGGACGGGCGGACCGGTTGTCGCCGACGAGGAGGCGGCCGTCGGGGCGGGCGGCCAGGGGCATGCCCTCAAGTCCCTTGAGCACGGCGGTTCTGCGGTGCCGGGAGACGTCCCAGACCTCGTCGTCCAGCTTGCCGAGGTCTCCCATGCGGGTGGCGTAGAGGCGGTGGCCGCCCGGGCCGAGGGCGATTCCCACGGCGGCGCCGAGCGAGCCGGAGTTCGGCAGGTCGAGGGTGGTC
The DNA here is from genome assembly GCF_036227485.1 of Streptomyces sp. NBC_01451. NCBI lineage: Bacteria > Bacillati > Actinomycetota > Actinomycetes > Kitasatosporales > Streptomycetaceae > Streptomyces > Streptomyces sp. NBC_01451. Next base: position 4,908,032 of record NZ_CP109479.1, on the reverse strand, counting down.
CGGGCACGGTGGCGTCCGACGTCCCAGACCGTGATGCGCTGCGGCGACGTCTGGACGCCGGGCGCGGAGACCCCGTACGCGAACGTCGTGCCGTCGGGGCTGAACGCGGTCAGGGCCGTCGTGCCCTGCGGGTCCACCGGCAGGGCGGGGTCGTCGGAGACGGGCGGGGACGGGGACGGCAGGGTGCCCAGGGGGTGGCCGCCGTGGGCGTCGAGGAGCCGGAAGCGGTAGTGGGCGCCGGTGGTGCGTTCGGCGGTGACGAGTGTGCGGCCGTCCGGGCTGAGCAGGACGTCGTCCACGGGGTGTCGGCGCCAGGCGGAGGTGGTCACGGGGGCGATGTCGAGGGTGTGGACCGTGCCCTCCTCCAGGTAGCGCAGGGCCGGGTGGCGGCCGGGGACCCAGGTGAGGCCGGGCGAGAGGGTCTCGTTGTTCAGGGGGTGCCGGAACACCGGGCCGTCCGGGTCGTCGAGCCGCCAGACCCGGACCTCGCTGTCGTCGGCCGTCGCGAGCATCGCCCCGTCCGGGCTGAACGCGACGGCGTCCACGCCGAGCGAGCGGATGTCGGCGACCTGGCGTCCGGTGCCCGCGTCCCAGACCCGGACACCGGTGTTCCCGCTGGTCCCGGTGGTTCCGTTGCCCTCGACGCGCCGCCCGGTGGCGGAGAGGACCGCGAACCGGCCGCCGCCCCCGCCACCATCTGCGCCACCGGCTCCGCCTCCGCCGAACACCACCGTCGAGTCCTCGTCGCAGAGTTTCGGGGAGCGCTCCCATGAGCCGTGCACGGGACGGCGGTCCCGGACGTCCCACAGCCGCGGCGCCTGTCCGGCGGGGCAGACGGCGACCAGGCGGCCGTCCGGTCCCGACGCCACATCGGAAAGATCGGCCGAGCCGTGGGTCGCGAACAGGAGACGACCGTCCACCGCCGACCGCAGCTGCACCCGGCCGTCGGTGGTGCCGGCGAGGAAGGTGGCGCCGTCGGAGCCGAAACGGACGTCCGACCAGTCCCCCGGCGCCCGCAGGGAGCTGCCGGTCCAGCTCCGGGTGGCCGTGTCCCACAGCCGGATGCCGTCCTTCCCCGCGAGAGCCAGCACGCGGGCGTGCGGCCCGGCGGTGAAGAGGTCGCCGTCGGGGAGCCTGCCCTCGGCGACGCGCCGCCCGGTCGCCAGGTCCCAGGTCCGCCAGCGGCCACCGCCCGAACTGAGCAGCGTACGGCCGGAGTCGAGGAGGAACCGCTGGGTGTCGTCGGAGGTGGCGGGGTCGGTGAAGGTGCCCCGTTCGGGCTGGGTGAGGGAGCCGAGCAGGGCGCGGCGGGCCTCGGGCAGCGGTGAGATGCGCCAGGCGGCGACGCCCAGCAGCAGCGCGGTGCGCGGGTCGGTCGTCCGCAGACCGTCGGCGATCTCGGCGACCCGGCGGGCCACGTCACCGGTGCGCCGCTTCTCGTTGTCCTCGTGCTGCGTCCACGCGGCGAGGCCGACGGCGAGCGCCACCGCCAGTACGGCGGACAACGCGCCGAGGAGGGTCCGGGAGCGCCTGGCGCTACGGGTCACGGCCCGGCGTTCCGCCTCGCGGGCCTCCAGGGCGGCCGTGAGGAACTCCCGCTCGTGGACCGTCAGTCCGCTGTCCCCGGCCGCGAACAGCTCCTCGGCGCGGGCCAGCCGGCTGCCCCGGTAGAGGGCGCCGGGGTCGCGGTCGTCCAGCCAGACACGGGCGGCCTCGGTCAGACGCCGGTGGTGGCGCAGGCGCTCCCGGTCCTCCTCGATCCAGTCGCGCAGCCTCGGCCAGCAGGTGATCAGCGCCTCGTGGGCGAGCTGGACGCCGTCCTCGTCGGCGGTGAGGAGACGGGCGCGGGCCAGCCGGTCCACCACCACGGGCACGTCGTCGCCGTCCCACGCGTCGAGTTCGGCGCGGGTGAGGGGGCGCCGGGTGTCGGCGGCGCCCTGACCGGGCTCGATCAGGCGCAGCAGCAACTGGCGGGCGGTACGCGCCCGGGCCCCGGACAGCTGCCCGTACACGTCCTCGGCGGTCGCCGCGATGGCGCCCCGGACGCCGCCGGCCGCTTCGTACCCGGCCAGGGTCAGCATCCTGCTGCGGCGGCGGCGCCAGGTCTCCAGCAGGGCGTGCGAGAGCATCGGCAGCGCGCCGGGCTGGTCGAGGACCTCCTCGACGATCCGCGCGGTCAGCTCCCGCTCCACCAGCAGTCCGGCCGCCTGTGCCGGTCCGACGACCACCTCGCGCAGCTCGTCCGCGCTCATCGGTCCGACCAGCAGGCCCGCGCCGCGCAGGGCGTCGGCCAGCTCCCGGTGCTCGGCGCAGCGGGCGTAGAAGTCGGCGCGTACGGCGATGAGGACCTTCAGCCGGCTGTGCGGGTCGCGGGCGGCGAGCAGCAGGTCGAGGAAGTGGGAGCGCTCCCGCGAGTCGTGACAGAGAGTGAAGACCTCCTCGAACTGGTCCACCACCACCCAGCTGTCCGGCTCCCCCTCCTTCGGGGCCAGCAGATGCCCGTACGTCTGCGCGGGCCGGGCTCCGGGGGTGAGCACCCGCAGCACGGCCGGGCACCCGCGCCGCGCCATCTCGTCCCGCAGCAGGGGTATCAGCCCGGCCCGCAGCAGCGACGACTTCCCGCTCCCGGACGCCCCGAACACGGCGGCGAACCGGTGGTTGCACACCAGTTCCCGCACTTCCTCGACGAGCCGGTCCCGGCCGAAGAAGAGCGCGTGGTCGGCGGGCTCGAAGCGGGTCAGTCCGCGGTACGGCGGCGCGGCGTCCGGCGTCTGGGCGCGTACGGTCCCCGCGGCCTCCGCGTCGGCGTCCTTCCACCGGGGTTCCCACTCGCCGAGGTCGCCGCCGCACGCCCGGACGTACCCCTGGAAGACGGTGAACGACGGCAGTTTCCGTCCGGCCGCCGCCTCGGACAGCGAGGTCACCGAGCAGCCGGCCGCCGCGGTCATCGTCCGGTACGACGGCCCGCCCGCGGCCCTGCGCAGTTCGCGCAGCTCATGGGCGAGCCGCTGCACGGGGCCGGCCTCGGGGTCCAGCTGTCTTTCGGGACGCCCCACGGGACCACCACCGTCCGGATCCGGGTGAAAACGATGTTCAGGACGGCCAACCTACGTTTCGTGCACCGGCGTCGTAAACCGCCCCCGATGTGGCGTTGATGACAGCCCACAGAGGCAACCTGGCCGGCCGCCCGAACATCCATCTTGGTCTAGACCTTAACGTGTTCCGTTCACGAGAGCAGCCTGAGAGCGCTCTCAAAGGAGCGACAAGCACCTGCACCGAGCAAGCGACACGAGGAGGACGAACACGTGTTTGCCAAAGGGGAAGTGCGGACCATACGGAAGGCGCGGAGGGTACGGAGGGTGCGCAGGGCACGGCAGGCGCTGGTGCCCCTGGTCGCCGCCGCGGCCGTCGCCACGGGGATCACGGTCGCCGGCCCGGCGCCGTCCCGCGCCGAAGCCGCGGTGCCCACCACCATCCCCCTGGAGTTCAGGAACAACTCCGGGCGCGGCGACCAGATCTACGTCTACAACATCGGGACCCTGCTCTCGACCGGCCGGCAGGGCTGGGCGGACGCGAGCGGCACCTTCCACGCCTGGCCCGCCGGCGGCAACCCGCCGACCCCGGCGCCCGACGCGTCGATCGCCGGACCGGCCGACGGACAGTCGATGACACTCCGGATGCCGAAGTTCTCCGGCCGCGTCTACTTCTCCTACGGCCAGAAGCTCGTGTTCAAGCTGACCACCGGCGGCCTCGTGCAGCCCGCCGTGCAGAACCCCTCCGACCCCAACGCGGACATCCTCTTCAACTGGACCGAGTACACGCTCAACGACGCCGGTCTGTGGCTCAACAGCACACAGGTGGACATGTTCTCGGCCCCGTACGCGGTCGGCGTCAAGAACACCTCGGGCGCCGTCAAGAACACCGGCCATCTCAAGGCGGGCGGCTACGCCGGGTTCTACAACGCCCTCAAGGGCCAGCCCGGCGGCTGGGCCAACCTCATCAGGACCCGCTCCGACGGCACGATCCTGCGCGCCCTCTCGCCCGGCCACGGCATCGAGTCCGGCGCCCTGCCGAGCACCGTCATGGACGACTACGTCAACCGCGTCTGGGCCAGGTACACGACCTCGACCCTCACGGTGACACCCTTCGCGGACCAGCCCGCCACCAAGTACTACGGCAGGGTCTCCGGCAACGTCATGAACTTCACCAACAGCGCGGGCGCCGTCGTCACCACCTTCCAGAAGCCCGACGCCGACAGCATCTTCGGCTGCCACAAGTTCCTGGACGCGCCCAACGACCTGGTGCGCGGCCCCATCTCCCGCACCCTGTGCGCCGGTTACAACCGCTCCACGCTCCTGACCAACTCCAGCCAGCCCGACACGGGTTCGGCGGGCTTCTACCAGGACACGGTGACCAACCACTACGCCCGCAAGATCCACGCCCAGATGGCCGACGGCAAGGCGTACGCCTTCGCCTTCGACGACGTCGGCAACCACGAGTCGCTGGTCAACGACGGCTCCCCGCAGACGGCGTACATCACGCTCGACCCGTTCAACTGACGCACACCGAGCGGTACTTCACCTCCGGTACGTATGTCCGCCACTGCTCCCGCGAGAGGTCGGCCCCGGTGGGCGCCCCCGCGCTCGCCCGGGCGCACACCAGGGCGACCGCCCGTTCCGGGTCGACGGCGTACCGCTGGAGCGGGACATGCGCGCTGCCCGCGAACAGCGTGCCGCTGTCGGCGCTGAAGGCGAGGGTGTCGACCGGCTCGCCCGGCGTGGTCAGCGGCCCGCCCAGGGGCTGTTGGGTGGCGACGTCCCAGAGCTGGAGGGTGCCGGCGCCGCCCCCGACGGCCAGGGTGGCGCCGTCGGGGCTGACGGCCAGCGCGCTCACCGCCTCGGGCTCCTCACCCAGGGGAGCGGGGAAGACGTTGCGCAGGATGCCCGTACGGTCGCTCAACTCCCCGTCCCACAGGGCGACCCGGCCGGTCAGGTCACCCGCGGCGAGGCGCGAACCGTCGGCGGCGAAGGCGAGGGCGCCGATCTGTTCGCCCTGGACGAGGCCCTTCCTGCTGACCCCGGCGGTGGTTCCGGCCGTGACCCCGGCCGTGGTTCCGGCCGGGGGCAGGCTCGCGGTGCGGTTGTCGCCCACGAGGAGGCCGCCGTCGGGGCGCACCGCCAGATGGGTGCTGGTGAGCCCGGTGAGGACAGTGGTCCTGCGGCCGGTCGCGGTGTCCCACGCCTCGTCGGCCGGATCGCCGAGGGCCGGTGTCCGGGCCGCGTACAGGGTGGAGCCGCCGGGGCCAAGGGCCAGGGCGACCACCGGGGCGCCCGACCCGGGTGCCGTCGCCAGGTCCAGGGTCGCCCGGGGCCGGTCCCGGGCCGTGTCCCAGACCGTGAAGCGCTGCGGGGCCGCCTCCCTGCCGGGCGCCGAGACACCGTACGAGAGCGCGTGGCTGTCGGGGCTGAACGCGAGCAGGGCCACCGTGTTCTCCGGGACCACCGGTTCGGCGGGGTCGGCCGAGACGGGCGGGGACGGGGCCGGGAGGGTGCGCAGGAGGCGGCCGTCGGAGGTGGCCCGGAGTTCGAACCGGTAGCCGCGGCCGACGAGTTGCGCGGTGGCGTACGTGCGGGCGTCCGGGCTCACCCGTACCGCCGTCAGCGGGGCCGCCCGCCAGGCGGGGGTGACCGCCGGGCCCAGTTCCAGGCAGTGGACGGCGCCGCCTTCGAGGTAGCGCAGGGTGGTCCGGCGGATGGGGTCCCAGGAAATCCCGTACAGGTGCTGGTTGTTGAGGGTGTGCCGGAACACGGGGGCCGCCGGGTCGGACAGCCGCCACACCCGGATCTCCGTGCCGCCGACGGTCGCGAGGAAGGTGCCGTCCGGGGTGAACGCGGCCCGCTGCGCGCCCGGTTCGGCGAGGTGGGCCACCTCGCGGCCGGACACGGTGTCCCACACCGTCACGCCGGACCCGGAGAGCGCGGCGAGCCGGTCACCGTCGGCGCCGAACACCAGGGCCGTCCGTGACGCCTCGTCGCACAGGCCGCGGGTCCGCTCCCAGGGGCCGGACAGGGTGCGGTGGCGGGCGACGTCCCGGACCCGCGGGGCGCCGCCCGCCGGGCAGACGGCGACGAGGCGGCCGTCGGCGCTCACGGCCGGGGTCACCGGGCCGCCGCCCGCCGCCCGTTCCTCGAACAGCACCCTGCCGTCGGTGACGGACCGCAGGCGCACCCGGTCGTCGTCGACACCGTCCACGAGGTAGGCGCCCGCCGCGACGCCGGTGACGGAGGTGAAGGGGAGGGCACGCCGGTCGCCGGTCCAGCGGCCGGTGGCCGTGTCCCACAGGCGGATGCCGGCACTCCCGGCGACCGCGAGAACGCGGGCGTCGGGTCCGGCCGCGACCACCTCGCCCGCCGGGAGGCGGCCGGAGGCGATCGGGCGGACGTGGACCACGTCCCAGGTCCGCCAGACGCGGTCGTCGACGCTGAGGAGCGTGCGGCCGGAGTCGGCGAGGAAACGTGCCGGGCCGTCGCCCGGCGCCGGGTCGGTGAAGACGGCGTGTTCCGGCTGGGCGAGGGAACCGAGCAGCGCCCGGCGGGCCTCGGGCAGCGGCGAGATGCGCCAGGCGCCGACGCTCAGCAGCATCGCGGTGCGCGGGTCGGTCGTCCGCATCGCGTCGGCGAGGTCCGCGACCCGGCGCGCCGCGGTGTCCGTGCGCTGGCGCACGTTGTCGACGCTCAGGTGCCAGGCGGCCAGCCCACCCGTCAGGGCCACCGCCACGACGGCGGACAGCGCGGCGACCAGGACGCGGGAACGCCGGGTCGCGCGGGCCGCGGCCCTGGACTCCGCGACACGGGCCGCCAGCGCGGTGTCGAGGAACTCCCGCTCCGGCCGGCTCAGCCGGCCCTGTTCCCCGTCCGGCTCACCGGCGAACAGCTCCTCGGCGCGGGCCAGCCTGCTGCCCCGGACCAGCGCGCCCGGATCACGGTCGTTCTCCAGCCAGAGCCGGGTCTCCTCGGCCAGCCGCCGATGGTGGCCCAGCCACTCCCGGTCCTCCTCGATCCAGTCGCGCAGCCTCGGCCAGCAGGTGATCAGCGCCTCGTGCGCGAGCTGGACGCCGTCCTCGTCGACGGTCAGCAGGCGGGCGCGGGCCAGCCGTTCCACCACCACCGGCACCTGGTGGTCGGTGGCCGACTCGGCCAGTTCGGCACGGGACAGCGGGCGCCGGGTGTCCGCGCTGCCCTGTCCCGGCTCGACCATCCGCAGCAGCAACCGCCGTGCGCTGCGCGCCTGGGCGGGGGTCAGCTGCCCGTACACCTCCTCCGCGCTCGCCGCGACGGCCCCGCGCACCCCGCCCGCCGCCTCGTACGCGGCCAGCGTCAGCAGTCGGCCCCGGCGGCGGCGCCAGGTCTCCAGCAGTACGTGCGACAGCATCGGCAGCGCGCCCGGCCGGTCGAGGACCTCCTCGACGATCCGCGCGGTCAGCTCCCGCTCGACCAGCAGTCCGACGGCCGCCGCCGGACGGGTCACCGCCTCCCGCAGCTCGTCCGCCGTCATCGCCCCGACGAGCAGCCCGGCCCCGCCGAGCGCGTCCGCCAGTTCCCGGTGCTCGGCGCAGCGGGCGTAGAAGTCGGCCCGTACGGACACGAGTACACGCAGCCGGTTGTCCGGGTCCCGGGCGGCCAGCAGGAGGCCGACGAACCGGGCCCGCTCGGCGCGGTCGTGGCACAGGGTGAAGATCTCCTCGAACTGGTCGACCACCACCCAGCTCTCCGGGTCGTCGTCCTTCGGTACCAGCAGATGCCCGTACGTCTCGGCGGGCCGCTCGCCGGGCGTGAACACCCGCAGCACGGCGGGGCCGGGCCGCTCCCGGCCGACGGCGCACTCGCGCTGGAGGCGGGGTATCAGCCCGGCCCTCAGCAGCGACGACTTCCCGCTGCCCGACGCCCCGAACACCACCGCGAACCGGTGCTCCCGCACCAGCCGCAGGAGTTCGCCGACCAGTGCGTCCCGCCCGAAGAACAGCTCCTGGTCGCCCTGCTCGAAGGGGGCCAGCCCCCGGTACGGCGCGGCGGTGTCACCCTCGTCGTCCCGGGCGGCGGACGCCGCCTCGTCCTCGGCGTCCTTCCAGCGCAACTCCCACTCGCCCGGGTCGCCCCCGCACGCGCGGACGTACCCCTGGACCACCGCGAGCGACGGCAGCCGCTCCCCGCGCGCCGCCTCGGACAGGGTCGCCGCGGAGAACCCGGCGGCCTCGGCCATCAGCCGGTACGAGGGTCCGCCCGCCGTCCGCCGCAACTCCCGCAGCTCGTGCGCGAACCCCTGCACGGGACCGGCCTGCGGGTCCACAGGTCTCTCGGGACGTCCCATGAGCTCCACCCTCCCCATTCCCCTGCCGCACAGGAGCCACATCACAGGGGAAAACGGTCCGAACGCCATACCTGTTCACAAGGAAAACGGGCGGGGCGGTGAACACGAACTCCGGACGACGGAATTGAACGGCCCGGTGAGAGGGGTGCCAGTCAACTTTCCGGCTGCCAGTGTCGGTCCCGCCACGCCGGACTTCACGGCACGACCGAGCCGTATTCCCGGCACGACCAGGTGGAGAGCACCCGCACATGTTCAAGGCATCCACGCACAGCGACAGGACGTACGGCAGCAGGACGTCCCGCCTCGGCCGGGCCGCGATCGTCGCGGTCAGCGCCGGCGCCCTGACCGTCGGTATCGCGACGAACGCGTCCGCCGCGATCCTGACCCCCCTGCCGGAGAACGCGAGCACCTTCCAGAAGAAGTACCAGCCGCTCTGGGACTACGACACGGACAGCTGCTTCCCCGCGGCGGCCGTCGACGCGAGCGGCAAGCTCAACGGCGGTCTCAACAACAGCGGTTCGATCACCGGCGGCTGCCGGACCGACCACCTCGGCAAGGCCAACACGTACTCGCAGAGCTGGTGCAAGAACGGCTGGTGCGCGTACGTCTACGGTCTCTACTTCGAGAAGGACCAGACGCTGGCCGGCGCCGACGCCTTCGGTCACCGCCACGACTGGGAGTCCGTCGTCGTCTTCCAGAAGCAGGGCGAGGAGAGTCCCCGCTTCCTGTCCGCCTCCCGGCACGGCGGCTACAGCACCCACCCCATCAACGAGGTGCCGATGGGCAGGCTGAACGGCGAGTCGAGCTACAACCGCGTCCAGATCGTCTACCACAAGGACGGCGCGAGCACGCACGCCTTCCGCTTCGCCGCGTGGGGCGAGACCCCGGAGGCCTGGGGTGACGGGGGCTGGGACCACCCGGCCCTGGTCACCATGGAGAACATGGCCGACGCGCCGCGCAACGCGCTGTGGAACTCCACGTGGGGCGACGCCAACTTCCCGCTGACCGGCAATCTCCAGAGCAACATCAACAAGGCCCGGAACGCCGACAGCCGCGCCGCGGCGGCCATCCCCGCGTTCTGACACCCGGGTACGTGACGCACACGGGTACCTGAGGCCCGGGCGCATGACACCCGGGCCGTCCTGAGCAGCCGCCGGTGGGACCAGAGCTCCCCCGCGCCGTCCCACCGGCGGCACCCATTCCGTACGGCACCCCGGCTACATGTCGCTCACATGTCGCGCGGCGGCAGGTCGGTCCGTTCCCGGACCGGCTGGTTGCCGAGGGCGTCCGCGCGGCCCGCCTGATAGGCGCTGACACTTCCCCTGGCCGTCACCGTCTCCCGCTCGGCCGCCGTCAGCATCCGCTCCCAGCGCTGCCGCATCGGCACGATCATGCCGCCGCCGACCCCGACGACCAGGATGCCGACGACCACGGCGAGCGCCGCGTACAGCACCGGCCGGGTGACGTCACGGGCGATGCCCGCCTGGCCGAGGGCGGCGATGACGCCCAGCGCCAGGATGCAGCCCCAGACGACGGTGGCGACCGTACGCCCGTACGAGACGGACGAGAGCGCGCCGCCGACGATCCCGCGCACGGCGTTGGCGATGGCCATCGCCACCACGATGAGGACCACGGCCACGATGCCGCGCGGCAGCCAGGCCACGATGCCGTTGATCATCGTGCTGACCGGGTTGGCGCCGAAGACACCGAGCGCGAGCTGGAGCGTGATCAGCATCAGCGCGTAGTAGACGATCTTGCAGACGATCCCTGTCAGGTCGTAGTCGGAGTCCCGCAACAAGCGTGCGGTACCAGCCCGTTCGGCCAGTTTCTCCGAGCCGACCTTGCGCAGGACGCGGTCCAGGACCCGGGCGATCAGCTTCGACACGAACCAGCCGATGGCCAGGATGATGAGGAACGCGACGAGTTTCGGCACGAACGTGGCGATCTTCGACCAGGCGTCGTTGAGCCCCTGGGTGAAGTCGACGGCGAGACTGGTGCCGCTACCGGCACGGGTGCTGCTGACCATGGGTGGTCTTCCTTCGGTAGGTGATCGGGTGCTGCCGGCCCCCCCTCCTCGTGGATACCAGCGACAGCGGCCGACGGCCGTGGGTGCGCGGCCGAACGAGTGACCGGTCCCACATGGCGGAGACATACGCTGCCCCCGTGACCTCTCCGACCTCGCCGCCCTCTGCCGCCGGCCGCACCGCGCTGGACCTCACCGCCGACCTCCCGGTCCCGGCCCTGGAGGACCTCTACCGCGACCTGCACAGCCACCCGGAACTGTCCCTGGCGGAACACCGCACGGCGGCCCGGCTCGCGGACGCCCTCCGAAAGTCCGGTTACGAGACGACGGAGGGCGTCGGCGGTACGGGCGTCGTGGGCGTCCTGCGCAACGGCGACGGCCCGACGGTCCTGCTCCGCGCCGACATGGACGCGCTCCCGGTGAGCGAGGAGACCGGCCTGCCGTACGCCTCCACCGTCCCCGGTGTGATGCACGCCTGCGGCCACGACCTGCACGTGACCTGGCTGGCGGGCGCGGCCCAGGCTCTGTCGGCGGGCCGGGACACCTGGCGGGGCACGCTGGTGCTGGCCGGCCAGCCCGCCGAGGAGACCGGCGAGGGCGCGCGGGCGATGCTGGCGGACGGCCTGTACGAGCGTTTCCCGCGCCCGGACGCGCTGTTGGCGCAGCACGCGGCGCCCGGCCCCGCGGGCCTCTACCCGCACGTCCCCGGCCTGATCATGTCGGCGTCGACGGACGTCGACATCGTCGTGCACGGCCTCGGAGGCCACGGCTCCCGCCCCGAAACGACGGTCGACCCGGTGGTGACGGCCGCCTACCTCGTCACGCGCCTCCAGACGGTCGTCTCGCGCGAGGTCGCGGCCCGCGACTCCGCCGTCCTGACGGTCGGCGTGATCGAGGCGGGCACCCGGCACAACATCATCCCGGCGACGGCCCGTATCGCCCTGAACCTGCGCACCCAGTCGACCGACGTACGCGACCGCATGCTGACCGCGATCAGGCGCATCGCCCAGGGCGAGTGCCTGGCGGCGGGCTGCCCGCGCGAGCCGGAGATCCAGGTCGGGGCGACCTTCCCGCTGACGGTCAACGACGCGACGCTCGACGAGCGGGTGGCCTCGGTCCACCGGGAGGTGTTCGGCGCGGGCACCGTGTTCGACCCCGGCCCGGCCATGGGCAGCGAGGACTTCGCCCACCTGGCGACGGACGGGCTCCCGTACGCCTACTGGTTCGTGACGACCACACCGGGCGAGGTGTGGAACGCGGCGGAGGGCGGCGACGACCTGATGGCGAAGCTCGCGGCGGTGCCCAGCAACCACAGCCCCCTGTTCGCACCGGACCTGTCGACGGTGGCGCCGGGGGTACGGACGCTGGTGTCGGGGGCGTTGGCGGTGCTGCGACCGGCCTAGAACCGGCCGCTCGGGTTCGCGGCGGGAGGGCGGGCGCCGCCACGGCGGCCGTGCCGAGGCCGGGCGCGGAACCGTGGACGCGGCAGGTCAGGGCAGGTCACGGCGCTGGAAACGCCAGCCGTACTCCGTGCTGCTTCTCGGCGCGGTGGAGCAGCGGTACGAGCACGCTGCGCAGTTCGCGGATCTGGGTGGCGTGCTCGGTCAGGAACTCGGTGCGCAGGTTCAGTCGGGCGGGTTCGCGGACGGCTTCCACCGGGCGCATGCAGGTGGCGTAGGCGCGGCCCATCTCGACTTCGATGGAGGGCAGTTCGGCGGCGGACGCGGCTTGTTTCCGGGCGTCGCCGAGCCCCATGAAGCTCATCTCGTCAGGGACCCGGAAACCCTGCCGGGAGAAGCACGCGGGCAGTTGCCTCAGGACGCGGGCCGTGGCGGGGGCGCGGCGCAACGCGGCGAGTTCGTCGAACCAGGCTCCCTGGAGCGGCACATAGGTGGCACGCAGGGCGGACACCGCGGCGGCGCCTTCCTTCTGGCAGCGGCTTGTCTCGGCCTCGCTTCCGGTACGGGCCGGGGCGTCGCTCACCGCGGGAGTGGGGACTTCGGCGCTCGCGCTCAGTCCGTGACGGGTGATGAAATCCAGATCGGGGACTTCGAAGAACCGGATGAACACGACGGGAATCTGCTGGGGGAGCCGGAATCCGAGCCTGCGCGCGCACGAGTCCGCGGTGGCGCGCGCCACCTGCTGACCGAAGACGTCCAGGCCCTGGGTCCATCGGGCCTCTGCCCCGTCGGCCGGGAGGACCATGCGTACGGGGTCGTCCGGCAGGGTGTGGCTGAGGTGGGCGGGCGCGACGGACACGGGCGACGTGCCCTCGGAGCGCCGGGGATCGGCCGAGCACGCGGTGACCAGCAGAGCGACGGCCACAGCGACGGCCGCAGCGACCGCCGTGCGGGCCGGTGCGCGGTGCGGAAAACGGCGTCGGACGACCGTACGGGGCATCCTGCCCACTCCTCTTCTGGATACCGGCCGCCGGGTGCCGCCACGGACGGCGGCACCCGGCGATGACATGACGTGACGTCGAGGAGACGTCAGTGAGTGATCCAGACGGTGTCGCCGCCCTCCAGCAGACTCGCCACCGTGAACTTGACGCCGTCGCCGACGCTGGTGCACGGGAGGATCTTGTCGACGGCGTAGGAGCCGTCGGTGACCTTTATGTAGCCGGCGTCACAGGTCTGCCAGTAACCGCCGGAGGAGTGGTACAGGCGGCCCGCGTAGTAGTCGTAGTTCCTGGAGTTCGCGTTGTACGCGTAGGTGAGGTTGAGGTCGCTGCAGGTACTGGTGGACGACTTGGTGACGATGGTGCCCGTGCCTTCGTAGGTCGCGGTCGTCAGGTGGCTCGTCACACACGCCTGGGCCGCCGCCGAGGCCGCGGGCGCCAGCGCTACATACGTGCCGGCCGAGGCCAGCGCGAGGGCACCGGCGAGAATGGCTCTGTTCATGGCTCACCCTTCATTTCTTTCCGTGACGTCTGCTGACGCCGGAGACCTTCGCAGACCGGGCCACGCGCCGCCCACGACCTTCGACCGGTGTCGAAAGTCCCGGGCCGGCGGGCGGAAGCGAGCGCTCCGATTACTCGGGGTGATGCGCAGGGGGCTCCTGGGGGCCATGAGCCCGGCCGGGAACACCGCGAAGGCCGTGACGTGTGACTAGAAATCACCTTGCGCGACCGGTTCGGCCGTGCCGAGTCGCGTGGGACGGAGCATCGCCGCTCCGAGTGGGGTGAGGGTGTGCAGCACCGTGTTGTTCGAGCGCAGGCTGCTGATCAGCCCCGCGTCGCGCAGCACGGTGGTGTGGTGCGCGGCCGTAGCGGCGGACACGCCGAGGAACCGCGCCAGTTCCGACGTGGTGGCCCCGAGGGAGAGCGTCCGCAGCGCGGCGGCGCGGGTTCGGCCCAGCAGTGCGGCGAGGGAGGCGTCGGCAGGGCGCACGGGCGTGTCGGGCATGCGAGCGGCCATGGAGTAGACCAGCACCGGCTGGAGGGTGTCGTCGGCCAGCGCGATCGGCTTCCCTCGGCAGAAGTAGGAGGGTACGAGGCGCAGTCCGCGTCCGCCGAGACTCAGGTCCCGGTCCTCGACGTAGTCGACGTGCAGCACAGGTGGATTCCAGCGCATGGCGGGCGACAGACCGGCGAGCAGGCCGTTGATGCCGGTGTCGAGGGTGGCGCGAGCTCGCAGGGCGCGTTCCCCCGCGATGCTCGCCTCGATCCGGTCGCTGTGGGGCGCGATGACGGCCTCGTGGTACTCGCGCAGTGTCCTGACGAACCCCTCACGGGTCTCGCGTTCCACGAGCCGCGGGGCCCAGGCAGGGGCACCGCTGACCCGGTCCAGCAGGCCCACCTCGTGGGCGATCCGCTCGGGTGGGGTGTCGAGGATCGCCGCGAGCCCCCGGTCCAGCCCGTCCGCGGACTCGTGGGGCGTCAGGAAGTCGGGAAAGTACAGCGCGCGCGGCATCAGGGGCACGAGCAGTCGGCGCACCGCCTTGCCGAGCGGTGCGCCCACGAGAGCGGCCCGTGTCTCGCGGTGCCAGGCGGCATCGGCCCAGCGCCCTCGGGAGGTCTGCAGCCGGTGCAGACTACAGATGATCTCCCAGAGCGGATCCGGAGTACTCGCCACCCGGATGCGTAGCAGGTCCGCAGATGTGAAGTGGATGCGCAACATCGGAACCCGTCCCCCGTCCCCGTCCACCCTCGCCCCCAGGAACAGGCTGGTCGACCCGTTTCGCGCAGGCAACCGCTGGTTTCGGCCGCCCACTCCACGTCACCGAGGGCAAGGGCCCCGGCCCCGCGACGCCTGCGGGATCCCCCGGACAGGCCCTACCCGGGCACGTGCTGGGCCGCCACCAGTCTCTCCAACCGCCGCTCGGCGTGCCGGAGCGCCCCGACCCGGCGCCCCGGCACCCGGCGCCTCAACTCGACGACCACCGGCCCGAGTTCACGGGCGTCGGCACTCTCGCCGAGGCTGGTCCACTGATGATGGGCCCGGTCGACGGCCGCCTCGACGGCGGACGCGTCCGGCGGCTGCCCGGCGCTGAGCCGCGTACCCGCGACGGTCAGCCAGGCCCGGCAACTCCGGGCCGGGTCCCCGGCGAACATCGCGAGATCGGCCCGGACCTCGGTCCAGTGCAACGCCTCCTCGGAAGCGGCACCGTGCGCCCGGCAGGCGGCCTGCTCCCACTGGGCGGCCAGCACATCGGCGTCCCCGTGCCGCCCGGCCTGCACGGCGGAGGTGATGAAGGAGTGCGGATCACTGTCCTTGGCGACGTCCTTGGCGACGTCCTTGACGGCGGCGAGTCGACGCGACGTGTCCGCAACCGGGGCCGGTGCCAATGCGGTTGGGCCCGGTGCTTCTGCGGCGGAGCCCCCCTGGGACGGGACGGGCAGGGGCGGCGGGGGCGAGGCCGGCCCGGCGTTCACAACCGCACCGGACACCGCGTCCCACGCCAGCACCACATCCCCGTAAGCCGCCCCCTCCGACGACAACCGCCCGAGCGCCTGCTGATGCAACCGCGCCGCGTCCGGCCGGTACCCGCTGCGCAGAATCGTCGCGACCGTCTTCATGTACGTCGGCACGGCCACCGCCCGCCGGGGCGGCGGCGGAGCCACCCTCCCGTACACGCTCACCCCTCGCCCCGCGCCGAACTGCCGCCCTGTGACGTACTGCCACGCGGCGGCATCGGCGTGCAGGTCGAGGAACAGGGTCGTCGTCCCCGGCGCCCGCAACCGCAGCTCCTCCGCGATCCAGTGCCAGGGGAAGGCGGTGTAGCGGACCGTCGAGGGGGTCGTGCGGGCCAGGGCGAGATGCGGAAGGTGCTGTTTGCGGTCGAGTTGGAGCTGTCCGGTGAGGAAGACGGTGAGCGGCCCGGGGGCCACCGCGGCGGCGCGCAGCCGGGTGAGTACGGCCTGCGGCTCCAGCGGATCGGCGAGTTCGACGACGTTCGCGGTGTCGGTGCCGGCCAGCACGGCGGGAGCGACGGCGGCGAGGACGGGCAGCACGGACGCCGCGTCCACGAGACAGCCCTTGCCCACGGGCGAGGCGGCAAGCAGCAGCGCGGTCCCGGTGGTCGAGCCGGTCGAAGCGGTCGAGCCGGTCGAACCCAGCGGATCCGTCGTATGCAGCGGACCCGTTGCCCCGGCCATTGGGTCCCTCCCCTCACGTCCGTCACACCGTCACGTCGTCGCATGCCTAGGCAGCACCGTAACCGGTGCGACTGCGAAGGGGGATCGGCGGTACGGCTATGGCCCCCTATGGACGGCTTGTACCTGACCCGGGGTCAGCCGCACGCACCGCGAACACCGTCGTGTCGTCGGCGAGACGGCCACCACTGTGCCGCAGAGTGCCGTCCCGTACGAACGCCACCAGCCGCCCCGGATCGGCGGTGCGCGGATCGGCGGTGACGGCGTCGGTGACGCGTTCGCGCAGCGGGAAGAAGGTGCCGTCGGCGTCCCGGGCCTCGGTGACACCGTCGGTGACGAGGAGCAGGGTCTCCGCGCCGCCGAGCGGCACCAGGGCCACGGACGGCAGCCCGCCCCCGCCCGAGGTCAACTCGCTGAGCCCGAGCGGGAGTCCGTCCCCGGGCGGCAGGCTCCGTACACCGTCGGACGACACGATCAGGGAAGGCTCGTGCCCGAAGTTGACGACCTCGACGACGATCTCGCCGACCACCTCGCCGCCGGGCCCGGGCACCCGCTCGCGGGGGAAGCCGATGAGGACGGCCGTGGCGAACCGGTCGCCGTCGTCCCGCCCGACGGCCGCCCGGTAGCGGATGTGCCGCAGCATCCGTACCTCCAGGCGTTCCGCGACCGCCGCGAGCGCCGGTTCGTGGTACGCGGCCTCCCGGAACGTGCCGAGCAGGGCCGCCGCCGCCTCGACCGCGCCGAGCCCCTTGCCCTGGACGTCCCCGATGAGGACCCGGGTGCCGTGCGGGCCGGGCTGGATGTCGTAGAAGTCGCCGCCCACGCGGGCGACGGCGTCGGCGGCGAGATAGACGGCCGCGTGGTCGAGACCGCCCCAGCCCGGCGGCAGCGGGCGCAGCACCGTACGGCGGGTCGTCTCGGCGACGTCCCGCATGTGCAGCATGCGCCGCTCACCGCGCAGCCGGACCACACAGGCGAGGACGGCGAGCACCCCGCCGAGGGCGACGAGGATGAAGTCGGGCAGCCCGGTCTGGTACTGGTGCGGCCAGGCACCGTCGACGAAGACGTAGGTGCCGAGGGACAGGACGGCGAAGACGACGGTGCCGGCCACCCGGCAGAGCGCGGCGGCGATCCCGGGCACCAGCACGATCCAGGAGATGATCCGGAACTCGCCGGTGGTGTTCCAGTCGAGGACCGCGATCATCACGAGCAGCACCAGCGGCGGCACCCAGCCGGCACCGCGCCCGGCGGAGAGGGGCGCCGAGAAGGCGGGGCCCTCGTCCGCGCCCACGGTGCCCACCCGGCCCATCGGGTCCATCGGACCCACCGGCTTCATGGAACCCAGAGAAACACGGCCGACCACCCCTGTCGACTTGCCAGGGGGCCTCTCCAGGTGTGCTCTGGAGGGCGGGGGCGAGGAGAGAGGAACACTCTCATGGCTCAAGCAACGTCCGGTATCCCCGGCAGGTCGGGGAGAACCGCGCTTCCCGACGTCTTCGGCGCCCGGGCCCACCTGGCCGCGAACCGGGCGCTGCCCGTCGTACTCGGGCTGGTCTACGGCTTCTGGGCCGCGGCCAACCGGCGCGACGGCGGGCCCATCACCGGCTGGAACGTCCTCTTCGGCTTCGTGAGCGCGCTGGTGTTCATGGCGGTGCTGGTCGCCGTACGGGCGGTGGCGCCACGGCTGACGCGCGAGCTGCACGCGGCGGCGTGGGGCGCGTTCGCCGGGGTCGCGTTCGGGTTCCTGTACAGCCAGACCGGGGCGAGTGTGCTGCGGTCGTGCGGCAACTCGCTGGCGGTCGCGGCGTCCGTGTCGGCGGTGCTGTTCTACCGCTACTACACGCGCGAGGACGCGGCCGGTCACCGGGTGAGCTGATCTCAGCCGAAGGTGAGGTCCCAGGTGACGTTCCAGCTGAAGCTCCACGTCCCCGAGGCGTTCCCGTGGCCCTGGCCGTGCTCCTGACCGTGACCGTGGCCGTCGTCCTTCCACTCCGGGCACGGGTCGGCGCAGCCGGGCACCGACCGGCCCCCGGTGTCGATGAAGGCCGCGCTCGCCCAGCCGTCGACGCCGGGCAGCCAGTACCAGTGCGGGTTTCCGCGCACGGTCTGTCCGACGACCGCGCAGTCGACCCGGCCGTGACTGCCCGGTGACAGCCGCCCGACGACGGGCGAGTCGGTGGTCGGCTGCTGCCGCAGGTTCAGCTCGCCCGCGGAGACGACGGTGCCCCGGACCCCGGAGCCGTCGGAGCCCCCGGAGCCGGCCGGCGCGGCGGCCGTCGCCGTACCGATGGGTACGGCGGCCAGGATCCCGCCGGTGAACAGGGCCGCGGTCAGGGTCCGCAGGGCCGGGGTGGTGCGCATGATCGGCCTCCTTCTCCCCAAAACCAGGAAACACCCGTTCGGGTGAACGCTCCACCGGAAGCTCCACGCGGAGGCTTGTCCCGCACGCCCATATGCAGTCATATGCCGTCAACCGGCTCGCGTCTCACGCCCCCGGGCCTTTGCCTGGAGGGGTGTCTCACCGTGCGTCCCACCGTCTCCGGAGCGTCCTGTCGGCCGTCCTCACCGCCCTCGCGTGCTTCCTGCTGCCCTTCGGCGCGCTCTCGGCCTGGGCGGCGTACGGGCTCGCCGACACCGGCCGGTACGTCACCACGATGGCGCCGCTCGCCGAGAACCCGTACGTCCAGGACGCCATCGCGGACAACGTCGGCGCCGGGATCGTGCACGCGGTCGACGTCGGCCCGCTCGAAGGCACCGTGAACCACTTCGTGCAGGACGCGGTGCACTCGTTCACCCGCACCGAGGCCTTCCGCACCGCCTGGGACACGGCGAACCGCGCCACCCACGAGGCCGTGCTGCACGCCCTGCGCAGCGACCCCGGCAGGCAACACCCCGGTGACCGCTACGGCAGTTACGGCGGCGAGGGCGCCGTCACCATCGACCTCGCCCCCGTCACCGCCCAGGTCAAGCGCCAACTCACCGCCGACCATGTTCCGTTGGCGAGCCACATCCCCGTCGCGCACACCGAGGTCGCGGTCCTGCCCGCGCAGGATCTCGTACCGCTCCGGAAGGGTTTTCGCGTGCTCGAAGTCGCCGGATTCTGGCTGCCGGTGACCGCCGGCGTCCTCGCGGTCGCCGGGATCGCCCTCGCCGTCCGGCGCCGCCGGGCGATCACGGCGACCGCGCTCGGTACCGCGCTCGGCGGGGCGCTGCTCGGTGTCGCGCTCGTGGTCACCCGCCGGCTCACCCTGGCCGACCTGCCGCCGGGCGTCTCCGCACCGGCCGCGGGTGCCGTCTACGACGCCCTGACGGCCACCCTCCGCACGGTCTCCTGGCTGCTCCTCGCCTTCGGCCTGGCCGTCGCCCTCGGCATGTGGGTCACCGACCGGTACGGCCGCGCCGGGCGATCGCGGCGAGCGTCCGCAGCGCCCGGACCAGGTCCGCTTCAGGCGCGGACGCGAGCCCGAGTCTGACCGCGTCCGGCGCCCGCTGCGGCCCCACGGCGAAGGCGTCCCCCGGCGTGACGGCGATGCCGTGCACCGCGGCGGCGGCCGTGAAGGTGTCCGCCCGCCAGGACGCGGGCAACTCCCACCAGGCGTAGTAGGCGTACGGATCCGACCGCACGGCACCCCCGAACTCCGCCAATTCCCTTGCCAGCAGCCGCTGCCGAAGCGCCGCGTCGAGCCGCTTGGCGGCCACCAGCCGCGCCACGGTCCCGTCCTCGACCCACCGCACCCCGGCCTCCAGTGCGAACCTCCCCGCACTCCACCCGCCCGACCGCACAGCCGCCGCCACGGCTTCCGCCCGGTCGGGCGGTACGACGAGAAAGCCCACGGTGAGCCCGGGCGCGACCCGCTTGGACAATCCGTCGACGACATGGGCCAGTTCGGGGACATGCGCGGCGAGGGGCTCTCCCGAGGCCGTTGTGCCTGTCGTTCCTGTCGTTCCTGTCGTTCCTGTCGCGTCCCTGAGGAACGACCAGATCCGGTCCTCCACCACCGGTACGCCCAACTCCCGCACCACACGAGCGAGTTCACGTTTCCTCTCCTCGCCCATCGTGACCGAGGTCGGATTGTGCAGCGTCGGCTGGACGTACAGCGCGGACAGGGGAGCGGTGCGGTGGGCGGCGGCGAGGGCGTCGGGGCGCAGACCGTCCCGGTCCATGGCGAGGGGGACGAGGGTGATGCCGAGGCGGACGGCGATCTCCTTGACCAGCGGGTACGTCAGCGCCTCGACGCCGACCCGGCCGCCCGGCCGGACCAGCGAGGCGAGGGAGGCGGCGATCGCCTGGCGGGCGTTGCCAGCGAAGAGCACGCCGTCGGGGTCGGGCCGCCAGCCAGGGGTGGCGAGCAGCCCGGCGACCGCCGCCCTGGCCCGGGCGGTACCGGTGGCGGGCGCCGGACGCAGCGCCTCGGTGAGCACGTCGGGGCGCAGAAGCGGCGCGAGCGCCGGGGCGAGCAGCTCCGACTGGCCGGGCGCGGAAGGGTAGTTGAGCTCCAGGTTGACCGGCGTGTCGCTCCTCGCGGCCATGCCGCCCGTCACCGGCTCGGCGAGCGCGCGCCCGCCCGGTGCCGGCGGCGCGGCCCGGACGAACGTGCCTCGCCCGACCTCCCCGACGACCAGTCCACGCCGCACGAGTTCGCCGTACACCCGCCCGGCCGTCGACCCGGCGATCCCGCGCCGGCGCGCGAACGCCCGCTGCGGAGGCAGCCGTTCACCGGGGCGGAGCCGTCCGGTGGCGATGTCGTCGGCTATCCGGTCGGCGAGGCGTCGGTAGTCGTCCATGTGTCCCCCGTACCCGTTCTCGTACATTGCACCGAGTGCAAAGATCCTATTGCACCGAGGAGTTGGGGCGATCTAAGGTCGTTCACATGCCCTCTCTGACACCCAATGCACCTCATAATCCTTTTGCCGCTCTTGCACCTCTTGCACCTCTTGTTCTCGTCCACGGCCACCCCTTCGACCA
The DNA here is from genome assembly GCF_036227485.1 of Streptomyces sp. NBC_01451. Lineage (NCBI taxonomy): Bacteria > Bacillati > Actinomycetota > Actinomycetes > Kitasatosporales > Streptomycetaceae > Streptomyces > Streptomyces sp. NBC_01451. Next base: position 4,887,083 of record NZ_CP109479.1, on the reverse strand, counting down.
CACGATGTGGAACCCGCAGATCGAGGCGTTCTCGGCCACCCGCCGGGTCATCGCCCCCGACCTGCGCGGCTACGGCGCCTCCCCGGCGGCCCTCGACACCACCACCCCGCTCTCCCGGTTCGCGCAGGACATCGAGGAGTTGCTCGACGAGGCGCGGGTCGAGTCGTGCGTGCTGGCCGGGCTGTCGATGGGCGGCCAGATCGTCATGGAGTGCTGCGACCGGTTCCCGGACCGCGTCCGGGGCGTCGTCCTCGCCGACACCTTCCCCACCCCCGAGACACCGGCGGGCCGCCTCGCCCGGAACGCGGCGGCGGACCGGCTGCTCGCCGAGGGCATGCGCGGGTACGCCGACGAGGTGCTGGAGAAGATGGTGGCCCCGTACGCCGACGCGGACGTCAAGGCCCACGTCCACCGCATGATGACGGCCACGGACCCCCGGGGCGCGGCGGCGGCACTCCGGGGCCGCGCCCTGCGCCCCGACTACCGTCCCCTCCTGACCGGACTCACCGTCCCGGCCCTGGTCGTCGTCGGCGCCGACGACGAGTTCACCCCCGTCTCCGACGCCGAGGCCATGCACGCGGCCCTCCCCGACTCCACGCTCCAGGTGATCGACCACGCGGCCCACCTGCCCAACCTGGAACGCCCGGCGGAGTTCAACAGGGCCCTGACCGACTTCCTGGCGACGCGGATCGACACCGCCGCCTGACCCCACCGGGGCGGACGGGCGAACGACGATAATGGGCCCATGCCCCGCGAGTTCCCCATCGGCCTCACCCCTCCCGACTGGCTGGTGCGGAATCTCCGGCCCCAGCCGGCCCCGCCCGTCAACCGCCCCGCCGTGGCACGTGCCGCCATCGCCATGTCGCTGCCCCTGGCCGTCGGCCTCGCCACCGGCCACGCCGCGTACGGCGCGTTGGCCTCGATGGGTGCCCTCTCGGGCGTCATCGGGGACACCGCCGACGCGTACCGGATGCGCATCCTCAACATCGCGATCCCCCAGTTCTTCGGCGCGCTCGGCGTCACCCTCGGCGCGCTCGTGTACGGCCGGGGGTGGGCGGCCGTCGCCGCCGTCACCTGCGTGGCCCTCGTCTCCGGGATGATCTCGACGATCGGCACGGTGGCCTCCGTGTCCGGGCTGCTGCTGCTCCTGAACTCCGTGATCGGCGCCGGGCTGCCCCTGCCGGGGGCCTGGTGGCTCGCACCGGCGCTGATGTCCGGCGGCGGGCTGCTCGTGCTGGCCCTGGCCCTGCTCGCCTGGCCACTGCGGTCGGGCGTACCGGAACGGGCGGCGGTCGCGCAGACCTACCGTACGGTCGCCGAACTGCTCGCCGCCGGCACCACCGACGGCTACGAGGACGCCCGGTACGCCGTCACCCAGTCCCTCAACAAGTCGTACGACCTCGTCCTCGCCCGGCGCGCCCGCCACCACGGCCGCAGCCCCGAACTCGTGCGCCTGCTCGCCCAGTTGAACGCCATCACCCCCGTCATCGAGGCCGCCCCCGCCGCCCACCAGGCCGGCCGCCCGCTGCCGCCCGAGGTCCCGGAGGCGGTCCGCCACCTCGCCGACGCCATCGAGACCGGCTACACCGGCCCGACCGGGCTGCACATCCCCGCCCCGGCCGACCACACCTCCCGAGCCGTCGAACAGGCCCTGCGGCACGCCGCCGACGTGGTCGGCAGCCGCTCTCCCGACCTGCGCACCGCCGCCGCCGACGACGACCGCCTCGGCAGACCGGCCACCCTGCGCGCCCGCACCGTCCGCGCGGCCCGGGACGTCGCCTCGTCCGGCGACTCCTGGCGCTACGGACTGCGTCTCGCACTGTGCATCGGCCTCGCACAGGTGCTGGTGTCCACCGTCCCCGTACCGCGCTCGTACTGGGTCGCGCTGACCATCACCTTCGTCCTGAAGCCCGACTTCGGCTCCGTCTTCTCCCGGGCGCTGCTGCGCGCCCTCGGCACGGTCGCGGGGCTGGTGATCGCGGCGGGGGTGCTCGTCCAGGTGCCGCGCGGCTGGTGGGACGTACCCGTGGTCCTTCTCCTCGCCACGCTGATCCCGGCGCTCACCCCACGCGGGTACGGCTACCAGACGGCCGCCATCACCCCGGTGATCCTCCTGCTCTCCGACGTCCTCAACCACCAGGGCGCGGCCCTGCTGCTGCCCCGGCTCCTCGACTCCCTCATGGGCTGCGGGATCGCGCTCGTCGCGGGCTACCTCCTCTGGCCGGAGAGCTGGCACACCCGCGTCGGCGACCGCCTCGCCGACGCGGTCGCGGACACGGCACGCTATGTGGAGTCGGCGTTCCGCCCGGACACCGAGGGCGCGGCACGGGCGCGGATGCGACGGCGCCTGTACCGCGATCTCTCCGTCGTCCGTACGGAGTTCCAGCGGGCCCTGACCGAACCGCCGCCCACCGGACGGCGGGCGGCGGCCTGGTGGCCCCTGGTCGTCGCGGTGGAACGCATCGTCGACGCGACGACGGCGGCCCGGGTCCACATCAAGCAGGGCGCCAAGCCACCGTCCGACGCCGAGATCTCCCAAGTCGCCTCCCAACTGAGGGAGTTGTCGGACGGGCTGCGCCGGGTCGAGACGCTGTACGCGGTGCGTACGGACCTCAGCGGACCGGCGGACAGTGTGCTGGAGCCGCTGCGGCAGGAGGTGGCGGCGGCGCGGGCTGTCACATCGCCCAAGTAACCGGAGCCGGGCGACAGAGGGGGGCGCGGGCCGCCCCCGTGCAGAGGGACGGCCCGCGCCTGTGGGGGGTGGGGGCCACTGGGGTGCTGGAGAACTGCTGAGGACTGCTGAGGGACTGTTGACGGCCCGCTGGGGGGACTAACGCAGGGCCTTCGCGAGCCCGTTGGCCCACAGCTGGTTCACGCGGGAGCGTTCGGCCGCGTTCGGGTTGGCGTTGGTGCAGGACGTGCCGGGACCGCCGCCCGACATCAACTCGCTGCACGGCCCGGAGTAGTGGTCGGGCAGCCCGAGCACATGGCCGGTCTCGTGTGCGGTGATACGGGTCGGGTCGTACTGGTCGCTCTGCGCGTAGTCGAGGAAGATGTAGCCGCTGCCGTGGCCGTCCGTGGAGGCGTACGAGCCCTGGGAGCTGTTGCCCTCGCGGTACGTGAAGTCGGCGGCGGACGCGGAGCCCGACTGGAGCTTCACGTTCGTCACCGAGCTGTTCCAGATCGACGTGGAGCGGGCTATCTCGGCGCTGAAGGACGGCGCGCGGGACGCGTTGTAGATGACGGTGACGGCGGCGGCCGAGCGCGGGCTCGCGGCACGCTTCTCGGCGACGGACTTCAGTACGGCCTCGAAGAACGCCTTGTTGGCGGCGGCCTCCTCGGCCGACCCGGCGTACGAGGCCCGCGCGGTGGGACCGGCCGTGGTACCGGCGGTGGCGGGAACCGCCGTACCCAGGACGAGAGTTGCCAGGCTGAGGCCTAACGCCGCCACGGCACCGGGGGTGGACTTTCGCATCGATGACTCCTTGAGTGGGGGGTGAGTCGATCGGTTCGTATCGTGAGTGTCGGTGCCTGTACGGCGGCTGTGATGATGGCAAGTGGCGATAGCCCGCCCCTATCGCCGGACGAGGTGCCGCGGCCTCCAGGGGCGCGGGGCTGTATTGATGTGCGGCTGCGCCGCGGGGCGTAACCAGCCACGGCGGACCCGCACCCTGTGTACCGTCGGATGGCATGGACATGAATGCGTGGGCGATCCGGGCGGAGCCTCCCGCATGGAGCTAGAGGTGAGGCACCTCCGGGCGCTGTGCGCCATCGCCGACACCGGCAGCCTGCACCGGGCCGCCCGCGAACTGGGCGTGGCCCAGCCCTCGTTGAGCACCCAGTTGCGCCGGATCGAACAGGAGCTGGGCGGCGAGCTGTTCACCCGCACCCGGGCCGGCTGCCGTCCGACGCCGCTCGGCCGGGTCGTCCTGAGCCGGGCCCGTCCCCTGGTGGCGGAGATGCGCTCACTGGTCACGGAGGCGCGGGCCGCGGCGGCGGACGGACCGCAGCTGCGCATCGGCTCGACGGCGAGCCGGGCCCTGTCCGGCTGGCTGCGCCGGCTCCGTCAGCGCAGCCAGCCGGAGCCGACCCTCCGCATGGACGTCTCCGCGAACGCGCTGCTGCGCATGGTCGCCGACGGCCTGCTGGACGTGGCGTTCGTGCACGAGGTCGAGGGCTGCCCGCTCAGAATCCCCGACGGCCTGTGCCTGCGCGTACTGGTCGACAGGGAACCCCAGTTCGTGTCCCTGCCCGCCGACCACCCGGCCACCGCGAGTCCTGTGGTCCACCTCGCCGAACTGGCCGGCGACCGCTGGATGGTGGACGAGACGGTCGACGGCGAGTTCGACGCCGTACTGCGCATGCTGCACGCGGCCGGCCTCAACCCCCGTGTCCTGCACGGCGATTACCACACCACGGCCTCGCTGGTGGCGACCGGCGAGGTCATCGCCGTCTGCCAGGCGACCTGCCTGCCGCGCCCCGAGATGGCGGTACGCCGGCTCCACGGCGACCCGCTCGGCGTACGGCTGCTGCTGGCGGCCCGTACGGAGACGGAACTGGACAGGGTGCACCCGGCGCTGGCGGAGGCGTACGAGGAGGTGGCGAGACAGGCACCGGCATACCGGGAGTGGCTGGAACAGAGCACCGTCGCCACCGCGCCCGTCTCCGCCCCGGCCCTCCCGCAAGCCGCCCGCTGAACCACCGGCCCGACCGGCTCAGACGCCGATGTCGCAGCCGTCCGTACGCCACACGGCGACGACCGCCGGGCGGACGATCCTGCCGGGACCGTCGGGCCACGTGCTGGCGGGCTTCTCCACCGAGGCGCCGTCGATCTCGCCCGGGTGCTGCACGGCGACGAGCACCTGCCGCTCCCCGATGACCGGACCGCAGGTCTCGGCGCCGGTCGGCACGGTCAGGAACTGCTTGAGCTCACCGCGCCGGGCACCCTTGGTGGCGACCCCGAACAGCCCGTCGTGGGAGCCGAGTTGGTTGCCGTCCGTGGAGATCCACAGGTTGCCGTGGCGGTCGAAGGCGACGTTGTCCGGGCAGGAGATCGGGCTGACCTTGTCCTTCGGGAAGCCCGCGAAGTAGGTGGCGGGGTCGTTCGGGTCACCGGCGACGAGGAAGAGCGACCAGGCGAACGAGGTGCTCTCGGCCCGGTTCCACCGCTCGGTCAGCTCCAGCACCTGCCCGTGCTTGTTGGAGTTGCGCGGGTTGGCCTCGTCGGCGGCGGCGAAGCCGGCCTTGCCCCGGTTGCTGTTGTTGGTGAGGGCGACATAGACCTTGCCGGTGACCGGGTTGGGCTCGATGTCCTCGGGCCGGTCCATCTTGGTGGCGCCGACCTTGTCCCCGGCGAGCCGCGTGAAGACGAAGACCTCCTCGGCGGTCATGCCGTCGACGTGCGAGACCGCACCCTTGGCGGTGGCGGTCGCCAGCGGGATCCACGTACCGCTGCCGTCGAACTCACCGTCGGCGGGCAGCTTCCCGCTCCCGTCGATCTCGATGGCGGGGGAGTCACCGGTCAGCTTGGCGACGTACAGCGTCCCTTCGTCGAGAAGGGAGAGGTTGTGCTCACGGACAGCGCGCGAGTCCCCGTCCCGCATCCGCTTGCTGCCGACGAACTTGTAGAAGTAGTCGAAGCGCTCGTCGTCGCCGGTGTAGACGACGGGACGCCCGTCGGAGGTCAGCCGGATGGTGGCGGCCTCGTGCTTGAAGCGGCCGAGGGCGGTGTGCTTGCGGGGCGTGGAGGAGGGATCGTACGGATCGAACTCCACCACATATCCGAACCGGTGGACCTCGTTGGGCTCCTGCGCGACGTCGAACCGCTTGTCGAACCGCTCCCACTTGCGCTCGGTGGCGCCGGTGCCGATGCCGTACCGCTTGTCCGTGTCGCGGGAGGCGTTGGCGAAGTACTGGTTGAAGTTCTCCTCGCCGTGCAGGGTCGTCCCCCACGGCGTGGTGCCCCCGGAGCAGTTGTTGAGCGTGCCGAGCACCTTGCGTCCGGTCGGGTCGGCGGAGGTCCTGAGCAGCGCGGACCCGGCGGCCGGACCCGTGATCCGGAACTCGGTGGTGGCGGTGACCCGGCGGTTGAGCGGGTGGCGGAGCACGGGGGTCAGCTTGCCGGTACGCCGGTCGCCCTCGACCACGACGGCCGACAGCCCGTGCGCGGCCCACGCGACCTCGACCTGCTCGCGGGTGGGGTTGGCGGCGTCGTAGCCGCGGAACATCAGGATCTCGTCGGTGTACTCGTGGTTGGCGACCAGGAGCTTCTGGTTCCCGTGCAGGGGGAGCAGCGCGAGGAAGTCGTTGTTGTACCCGAACTGGCCGGCCTGCGCGGCGGCGGTCTGCTTCTCCGGGTCGAAGGCGGGGGCGCCGCGGAGGATGGGCTCGCCCCAGCGGATGACGACGTTCTGGCCATACCCGCCGGGGACGGTCACGGCGTCGGCGGTGTTGGGCGCCACGGGCGTGAAGCGCAGACCACGCGGCACGGAGGAGTGGGACGGGTGGGAGGGGTGAGGCTGGTGGGAGGCCGCGGTGGCCGCTTCCGCACCCTCGGCGCCGACGACGTTCACGGCGGTACCGGCCGCGGTGGCCACGGTGACGACGGCGGCGGCGCGCATCACGGAACGGCGGCTGAGGGCCCCGGCGATCACATCGCCGACGTACTCGTTGGCGCTGGTGTTGGGAACCTCGTGGAAGCAGGCGTCACCACACCGGAAACGGCAGGTCATCGCCGACCGGCCGCCAGGATGCGATCCGGACGACGATCCGATCAACGGCAGCAGCTTGCGCACTTTACTCTCCCCATGGTGTCCCTATACGTGCCTTTGGTGTCAGCGTGACGCTAGGCGGACGGAGGTGCGACGGTGGGGACGCCGGATGAACGAAGGGTGAACCCGTGGGAGCGGTAAGGGTATTGGGGTGCGGGGAAGCCGCGGACGGGACCTGCCGCGGGCCCGGCCGGGGTCTGCCGAGGGGCGGGGCGCGAGGTTGGCGAAGTGGCGCCCTTGACGCCCGTCGGGTTCCGTGAAAGACCCTGCCCAAGATCGTCAATCCGGACCGCTAACCTTACGTGTCCGTCCTGGCCAGGGATTGACGGCTACAACTCACGTGAAGGGTTGCGCACATGGGCATTCTCACTCTCCTGCGGAACGCGTTCGGCAAGTCACGCAAGGGGCGGGACGCCGAGGCGGCGCCCGCGCGGGAGGCGGAGTCGGTTCCTCAGCAGGAGGCCACCGAGCCGAAGATTCCGGCACCGTCACCTGAACCGACCCTGACCGAGTCCCCGACCCCGAAGCCCGCAGCGGCCCCCTCGGTGGTGGACGACCTCGTCTCGGCAGCCTTCGACAACGTAACGGTCCCCAAGCCGACCAGGCCCGTGGACGAGCCGACGCCCGCGCCGACGGTGACCGAGGCGGTACCTCCGGTGACCGAGGTCGTACCTCCGGTGACCGAGGTTGCGGCTCCGGTGGACGAGGTTGCTGCTCCGGCGGCCGAGGTCGTGACTCCGGTCGCCGAGGTTACGGCTCCGGCGGCCGAGGTGGCACCTGCGGTGACCGAGGTCGCGACCGACGCCGAGGTCGCAGCCGAAGCCGAGGTCGCGGAGGAGACCGGGCCGGAACCGGTGGCCGAGGTGGAGACAGAGCCTGAGGCGAAGCCAGAGGCAGAGCCGGTCGCCGAGACCGCGCCGGAGGCTGAGCCGGTCGCCGAGGTGACCCCTGAACCGGAACCCCTTGTCGAGGCGACCCCGGAGCCCGAGCCGGTCGCCGAGGTTGTCCCCGAGGCCGAGGCCGAGGCCGAGCCCGTGGCCGTGGCCGAGGAGCCGGCTCCGGAGCAGGAACCGGTGGCTGAGGTGGCCGAGGTGACTGAGGTCGCCCCGGAACCGGAGCCCGAAGTCGAGGCCGGGGCCGAAGCGGTTGTCGAGCCTGAGCCGGAGGCTGTCGTCGAGCCCGAGCCCGAGGCCGTAGTCGAGGCCGAGCCCGAGGTGACGGCGGAACCGGAACCGGAGTCTGCTCCAGAGGCAGAGGCTGAGGTTGGCTCCGAGGACCTGGTGCCGGCAGCCGCCGACGTGGAGGAAGCCCCACAGGGGCCACCCGCACCCGAAAGCGAAGGCGCCACGGGTGGTTCGAGTGGTGCGGGTGGGGAGACGGACTCGGCCGAGGGCGAAGCCGAGGCCGTGCCCGTACCCGCGAGCCTCCTCACCGCGTACAACTCCGCCGCCGCCACCCTCACCACCCTCGGCCTCGACAACACCCCCGCCAAGATCTACCTCGTCCTCGACCGCTCCGCGTCCATGCGCCCGTACTACAAGGACGGCTCCGCGCAGGCCCTCGGCGAGCAGACCCTCGCTCTCGCCGCCCACCTGGACCCGGAGGCGACCGTCCACGTCGTCTTCTTCTCGACGGAGCTGGACGGCACCGGCGAGCTCACCCTCCCCGACCACGACAACAAGATCGACGAGCTCCACGCCTCCCTCGGCCGCATGGGCCGTACGAGCTACCACGCGGCCGTGGAGGAGGTCGTCAGCCACTACGAGAAGTCCGGCACCGAGCACCCCGCGCTGATCGTCTTCCAGACGGACGGCGCCCCGGACGCCAAGACCCCCGCCACCCAGTCCCTCACGGACGCCGCGGCGAAGCACCCCAGCCTCTTCTTCTCCTTCGTCGCGTTCGGCGAGCAGGAGAACAAGGCCTTCGACTACCTCCGCAAACTGAAGACGTCCAACACGTCCTTCTTCCACGCGGGCCCGACCCCGCGCGAGCTGACGGACACGGAGCTGTACGAGGGCGTACTGGCCAACTGGCGCCCGTAGCCAGTAATCCCGTAAGCCGTGGAGGCGTAACCCGCGGAACCTCACGTACGACGGCCGACAGGGCCCGGGGTCATACCCCGGGCCCTGTCCTCGTAGTCCCCCGCAGTCCCGCCCCACCGGAATCGGCGTCAGCCGGTCTCCCCTCGGACAGTAGGATTTCGCGCATGGCGGCCACTGGATCCGAGAAGCAGGGCGGGAAGGCGTACTACGTCTCCACCCCCATCTATTACGTCAACGACGCTCCTCACCTGGGCCACGCCTACACGACCGTCGCGGGCGACGTGCTCACGCGCTGGCACCGTCAGCGCGGCGAGAGGGTGTGGTTCCTCACCGGCACGGACGAGCACGGTCAGAAGATCATGCGTACCGCGGAGGCGAACGGCGTCAGCCCGCAGCAGTGGGCGGACAAGCTCGTCGACGAAGCCTGGAAGCCCCTCTGGGAGCACCTGAACATCGCCAACGACGACTTCATCCGCACGACGGAGAAGCGTCACACGGACCGTGTCCAGGAGTTCGTCCAGGATCTCCACGACAAGGGCGAGATCTACAAGGGCGGCTACGAGGGCCCGTACTGCGTGGGCTGCGAGGAGTACAAGCTTCCGGGCGACCTCATCGAGACCGACGACATCGCCGAGGACGGGACGCGGACGAAACTCTGCGCCATCCACAAGAAGCCGGTGGAGATCCTCAAGGAGGAGAACTACTTCTTCAAGCTCAGCGAGTACGGCGAGCGGCTGCTCGCCCACTACGAGGCGAACCCGCACTTCATCCAGCCCGAGTCGGCGCGCAACGAGGTCGTGAACTTCGTCCGCCAGGGCCTCCAGGACCTCTCCATCTCCCGTTCCACCTTCGACTGGGGCGTCCCGGTCCCGTGGGACGACAAGCACGTGATCTACGTGTGGGTCGACGCGCTGCTGAACTACGCGACGGCGGTCGGCTACAACGAGAACCCGGAGAAGTTCGGGAACACCTTCCCCGCCGACGTCCACCTCGTCGGCAAGGACATCCTCCGCTTCCACGCGATCATCTGGCCCGCGATGCTGATGGCGCAGGGTCTGCCGCTGCCCGGCAAGGTCGCGGCCAACGGCTGGCTGATGGTCGGCGGCGAGAAGATGTCGAAGTCGAACCTGACGGGCATCAAGCCGCAGGACCTGACCTCCCACTTCGGTGTGGACGCGTACCGCTGGTACTTCCTGCGCGCGATCGCGTTCGGCCAGGACGGCTCGTTCTCCTGGGAGGACTTCTCCGCCCGCTACACGAGCGAGCTTGCCAACGACTACGGCAACCTCGCGTCGCGCGTGGCCGCGATGGTCGGCAAGTACTTCGGCGGCACGCTCCCGGAGGCGACGGCCGCGGGCGAGGCCGAACGGGCCGTACAGGAAGGCATGGCCAAGGCGGTGGCCGAGGCCGACCGCCGGATCGGCGACGAGGTGGACTTCCAGGGCGGCATCCTGGCGGTCTTCGACTTCGTGAAGCAGGTCAACGGCTACATCACGGAGCAGGAGCCCTGGAAGGTCGCGAAGGACGAGTCGCCGGAGGGCAGGGCCCGCCTGGCGACGATCCTCTACACGGCCGCGGAGTCGCTGCGCGCGGTGGCCGTCCTGCTCAACCCGGTGATGCCGGACACCTCGCAGAAGCTCTGGGACTCCCTCGGCGCGGACGCCGTCCTCGGCGCACTCCCCGGCCAGCGGATCGCCGACGCCGCCACCTGGGGCCGGCTCCCGGCGGGCGCGACGATCACCAAGGGCGCGGTGCTCTTCCCCCGTCTGGAGGAGAAGCCGAACGCGTAGTACGCACGCGAGGCCCCGCACCCCTTTCCGGGTGCGGCCGCGTGCCGCCCGGGGGACCCTGCGTCCATGGCGTACAACAAGCTGGAGATCTGGGCCACGGGGGAGTGGCACGGCGTTCGGGGAGCCCGCCCGCTCGGACGGCCCTTCGGGGTGCCGGGCGACTTCACGTGTGGCCGAAGGGAGGCCACAGGCCCGATGCGGCAGTCGCTCAAGGCCGAGCTGAACAGGCTGCTTCAGGTGAACGACCCCGTCGAGGTGGTCATGGAGGACGGCCTCACGCTGTACTTCGCGCCCGGGACAATGGGCCCGTTCCGCATAGCCGGCGGCGAGGACGAGGAGTCCTGACAGCACGAGGCCACGTGGCTACACCGACGTTCAGGACTCGGGGGACTCGGGCTCGGGCTCGGCCAGCCAGACGGTCGACTGGCCCGTACGGCGGGCGACGGTGTCGAAGTCCCGGTCGTGGTGGAGGAGGGTCAGACCCGACAGCTCGGCCGTGGCGGCGACGAGCAGGTCGACCGGCCCGGTCGAGCGGTGCTCACCGTCGTCGGTGAGCAGCTGCTGGACCTCGCAAGCGCGCTGATAGATGCCGTCGGGCATCAGAGTCCAGCTGAACAGCTGCCGCAGACGCTCCTGTTTGGCATCCCGGTCCTTTCCGGAACGGGCAGAAAAGAGAAGCTCCAACTCAGTCAGGTCACAAAGCGCGACCAGCCCGTTGTCGAGGACCTGCTGCCATCGCTCGTCATACGCGTCGCTGCTGAGCAGGCGCACAACGGCCGAGGTGTCGATCAGATACGAGACGTCACTCACCGGCGGTAGTTCCTCTTGTCCAGAAGGATGTCGAAGTCACCTCGCGCTCCCATCTCCCGGAGCTCAGCCAGCGCTATGGCCCGGCTGCGCCGCTTGGCGACTTCCAGCAGCGCGGTGTTGACGGTGTCCTTCTTGGTCTTCGTGCCCAGCAGGACCTGCGCTTCCGCCAGAGCCTCGTCGTCGACCTCGATGAGCAGCTTCGACATGACAGACCTCCCGATATAGATTTGCGACTCACTGAGTATATACAGGCGCCGCGACCGGCCACTCGCGGCTACGATTTCAAGGTTCGCGAAGCAGCGGGAAACCAACCTGGGAGCAGCACCCCGATGGCACGACACCTCATCACCAGCGCCCTTCCGTACATCAACGGGATCAAGCACCTGGGCAACATGGTGGGGTCGATGCTCCCGGCGGACGTCTACTCCCGCTATCTGCGCCAGCGCGGGCACGACGTCCTGTACATCTGCGCGACGGACGAGCACGGCACCCCGGCCGAGCTGGCCGCGAAGGAGCGGGGCATCCCCGTGGCGGAGTTCTGCGCTCAGGCCCACGACGCGCAGAAGGCGGTGTACGACGGGTTCGCGCTGGCCTTCGACTACTTCGGGCGGAGTTCCTCCCCGCAGAACGTGGAGATCACCCAGCACTTCGCCCGCCGGCTCGGCGAGAACGGCTTCATCGAAGAGCGCGCGATCCGCCAGGTGTACAGCCCCGCCGACGGCCGTTTCCTCCCGGACCGGTACGTCGAGGGCACCTGTCCCCACTGCGGCTACGACAAGGCGCGCGGCGACCAGTGCGAGAACTGCACCCGGGTGCTCGACCCCACCGACCTGATCGACCCCCGGTCCGCCATCTCGGGCTCCACGGACCTGGAGGTCCGCGAGACGAAGCACCTCTTCCTGCTCCAGTCGAAGCTCCAGCACGAGGTCGAGGAGTGGGTGACCGCCCACGAGGGCCAGTGGCCCCACCTCGCCTCCTCCATCGCCCGCAAGTGGCTCACCGAGGGCCTGCACGACCGTGCGATCACCCGCGACCTGGACTGGGGTGTCCCCGTCCCGGCGGACACCTGGCCGGAGCTGGCGGCCGAGGGCAAGGTCTTCTACGTGTGGTTCGACGCCCCGATCGAGTACATCGGCGCGACGAAGGAGTGGTCGGACGAGCAGCCGGAGACCAGGGACTGGAAGTCCTGGTGGTACGAGGCCGACGCGGGCGACAACCCGGTCCGCTACACGGAGTTCATGGCGAAGGACAACGTCCCGTTCCACACGGTGATGTTCCCGGCCACCGAACTCGGCGTCCGTGAACCGTGGAAGAAGGTCGACGTCGTCAAGGCCTTCAACTGGCTGACGTACTACGGCGGAAAGTTCTCCACTTCCCAGAAGCGGGGCGTCTTCACCGACCAGGCGCTGGACATCCTCCCGGCCGACTACTGGCGCTACTTCCTGATCGCCAACGCCCCCGAGTCGGACGACTCCTCCTTCACCTGGGAGCACTTCACGGCCACGGTGAACAAGGACCTGGCGGACACCCTCGGCAACTTCGTCAACCGCGTCCTCTCCTTCTCGAAGAAGCGCTTCGGCGACGAGGTCCCGGCGGGCTCGGCGGCCGGCGAGGCGGAGGCGAGGCTGGGCGAGCAGATCGCCGAGCTGCTCGCGGAGTACGAGAACCAGCTGGAGGCACTCCAGTTCCGCAAGGCGGCGGCGGCCCTGCGGGCCCTGTGGTCGGCGGGCAACTCCTACCTGGAGGAGAAGGCCCCCTGGCTGGAGATCAAGACCGACCAGGACGGCGCGGCCCTGACCCTCCGTACGGCGATGAACCTCATCCACCTCTACGCGGTGGTCTCGGAACCCTTCATCCCCGCGACGGCGGCGACGATGCGCGCCGCGTTCGCGCTGCACGGCGACACCCGGACGTGGGTCACCGCCGACGAGGCGAAGTCGCTGTCCGCAGTACCCGAGGGCACCGCCTTCACGGTCCCGCCGGTGCTGTTCGCGAAGCTGACGGACGAGGACCTGGAGACGTACAAGGAACGCTTCGGCGGCGCACCCGAGTGACCACTCGGTCTCCGCACCTCACGCGGTGACACCGAACCGCCCGCCGACTCCCCGGAGTTGGCGGGCGGTTCCTTCGTTCGGGTCGTCGGCGTCCGAGTCGGCGCCCGGCGGACCGGAGGCGAGCCCGAGGGCGTCGCGGGCGGCACTGACGTACTGGAGACCCTCGACCGCGGTCTGCCTCGCGCGCGCGTACTCGGCGGGCGTGCGGGCGGTGGCCAGTTGGCCGCGGGCGGTGTGATGCCGTCCGGTCGCCTCGGCCAACGCCCGCGCGGCGGCCTCGTCGGCCCCAGGGCGCAGACCGGCCAGACTCCCCCCGAGCCGTACCACCCACCGGTTGGCCTCGACCTCGGCGTCCAGCCCCGCCAGGCCGGACTCGGCCGTGGACATCCCCGCCTGCCTGCGCAGAAGGACGACGGAAACCACCGCTCCGACGATCAGCAGCAGCGTGAACGGAACGACGATTCCCATGACTTCCTCCAGTGAGCAGCGAACAGCGAACGTGAACGGAACATGCCGTGAGGTGCGGTTACCCCACTGCGACAGTTCCCATCAAACGCCCCGCCACTGTGCCCTCCCGACGAGAAGTCTGTGTGCCGCCTGCGAACCTCCCGTGTGCGCAGGCCTATCGAGGTTCGGCCGGGCTTACCGGGACATGAGCCGACACGTGGACGTACTACGGGTTCACCGGACGGGGGAGTTCAACCATGGCGCTTCGCGGCACCGCGCACACCGTCGGTCCGTCCGCCGCGCAGCGGGACCACGCCCGGCCACAGAGGGTGGATCCGCCGGTCAGGGACCGTCCCAAGCCCTGGTAAAGTCCGCTCACTTGTGCGAGGGCTGTGTCCCTCCTGAGGAGGGAACTTCACGTGGGCAGACACGCCCCGAGACGGGGCGGGCCGACCGCGCTCGTCTCCGCTTTCATGGTCGCCCTCGCGGCCGGAACCATCACTCTGTTCGCCGCGACACCCGACGGCGGTGGCGCGGCGCAGGCCGCCACGGCATCCGGGACGACCGCGGCGGCCGGGACCGCTGAGATCGTCCTGGACGATCCAAACTCGACGACCCCGCGCACCGAACGCCTGCTCGGGGCGGGCGAGAGCGGCTTCCTGCATCGACAGGCCGACGTCGCGGGCCTGCTGTGGACGAAGTACACGGACGGCACGACCGTCACCGTGCAGGGCCCGAGCGGGGCGTACCAACCGGACCGCGCCACCGGCTGCTACGACATCACCCTGGCGTGCCCGTCGGGCCTCTTCGCGCAGGCCGGCGACATCGTGGCGATGCCGCCCCGCAGCCCCGGCGACCCGGCTGTGCTGTGGAGCCCGGACGGCAGCGCGCTGCGGACCGCCGACCTGCCGTACGGCGACTACATCGGAACGTACGGGTCGACAGTCGTCGCGAGGGACAACGACCGTTCCGCGATGGAACTGATCGACTTCGTCGACGGCGAGCAGCGCGACCGTACGGTGACCGGTCTCACGGGCGACGAGTACCGGCGCTACGAGTTCGGCAGTACCGGTGACCAGGCCGGTGCGGTCCTCGCCTACGCGGTCTTTCAGGACGACCACACCCGCAGGTCCACCATCGGCTACCTCGACTTCGCCACCGCCGAGTTCACCGTGGCTTTCACCGGTGCGGACGATTTCCCCGAGGTCGTACTCACCGAGGACCGGATCGGCTGGTACACACCGGCCTCCGGCCTGCACCTGAAGCCCCGCGCCGACCTCACCGCCGAGGAGACGGTCCCGGTCGCCGGGAATCCCGACACCGGCGAGGTCGTCGACGTCTCTGCTCCCGTTCTCCTCGGGGACTGGCTCGTGCTGACGGACCCGAACGGCGGCAGCACCGCCGTCTCCCTGGCCGACGGCTCCACCCGCACCCTGCTGGACAGCACCTACGGCAATCCGCTGGCCGCCCCCGACGGCTCCGCCCTGGTCACCGGTGGCACCGGCCCGGCCGACTGGTGGATCCAGCGGATCACCGAAGGCCCGGACGGCGCCCCGCAGTTGACGAAGCTGTACAAGGTCGCACCGTACGAGAACGCCAAGAGCGGGGTCGCCCTCAGCCGGGGTCACCTGCGCGTCGCGGAGAACACCTCGGGCGACGACACGACGTCCGTCCGCACCCTCACCACGGACAACGGCACCACGCTGACCGCGTCCGCCGCCAAGAGTGGACAGACGGTCAACCCCATCTGCCCGTACGCGGGCACCGTCTGCTCGGTCCTGTGGGGCAACCACGGCGCGGAGCCCGAGGACGTCTTCCTCCAGCGGACCGGCGGCGGCAAGGAACGCCTGATGTCCATCAACGAGGAATGGGGCAACAGCACACTGGCGTTCGGCACCGGGGGCGGCGCCATCGTCGACGTCTCCGACAACTACGTCGTCTACAACTCCGGCGGCACCGCACCCGCGCAGTACGTGGGCGAGTTCGTCCAGGGCCAGAAGCTGAAGCGCACGATCCGCGCCGCCGCCCTCAACGGCTCCACCCTCTGGAGCGCGACCGGCACGTCCGGTCAGCTCACCTCGTACAGTCTCACCGCGAACAAGGTCCTCGCCACGGTCACCGTCCCGGGCCTCGGCTGCGTGCCGAGCGAGCTCCAGGCGGCGGGCCGCTGGGTGTACTGGGCCTGCGGTACGGCCTCGGCGGGGGTCTACGACACCAAGGCCCGCAAGTCGACCGCCGTCAAGCCCGGTGACGTGCTCCTCGGTGACGGGTTCACCGTCCGGCACGACCACGCCACCGACGAGCTGGTCCTCACCCGGACGCCCACCGGCACCACCCGCGTCCTCGCCTCCCGCGTCCCGGACACCGGTCTGGCAGCGGACCGCCGCTACCGCTGGACGGTCGACGAGTACACAGGGCTGGTCGCCTGGTTCGACGAGTACGAGCAGACACACGTCGCCACCACCGGCGTCGCCCCGTCCACCCCGACCGCGTTCGCCAACGTGATCGAGAACTCCCTCGTGGAACCGCCCACGGCGTCCTCCTACCCCTGGCAGGGCTCCTGGCTGCTCTCCCGCCCCGTCACGTCCTGGTCCCTCACCTTCACCTCGGAGCAGAGCGCCGCGACCGGCCGGCTCACCCGTACGTTCACCGGCGGCGCGGCCCGGGCCTGGTTGTCGGCGAGCTGGAACGGCCGTACGGCGAACGGGACCTACTTCCCCAACGGTGAGTTCGCCTGGACGCTGAAGGCGACCGGCCTCGGCACCTCGGCCCCGGTCACGGTGGTCGCCGGTACGGGCTTCACGGGCCGTGGCTCGGCGGTACGCCACGACTTCACGAGCCTCGACGGGCCGGACGGCCGCGGCGACCTCCTCACCCTGAGCAACTCGGGCGCCCTGGCCTTCCACGACGGCACCGGACGGGGCGGGATCAGCCGCGACAACGGCGAGAACACCGGCACCGGCTGGCCCGCCTCCGTCACCGCCGTCGCCTTCGGCGATCTCAGCGGCGACCGCTGCAACGACGTCCTCGTCAGGATGGCCACCGGGGCCCTGCGCCTGTACAAGCCGCGCTGCGGCTACCCGGTCACGCCGAGCACCTCGTACACCACCCTCGCCACCAGCGGCTGGACCCAGTACGACATCCTCACCTCCCCCGGTGACGTCTCCGGCGACGGCCGCCCCGACCTGATCGCCCGCAAGGCGTCGACCGGCACCGTCCACCTCTACAAGGGCACCAGCGCCGGCAAGCTCTCCGCGCCTGTCACCCTGTACGCCGACTGGAAGGGCTACAAGAAGATCGTCGGCGCCGGAGACCTCGACGGCGACGGCATCGGCGATCTTCTCGCCCAGGACAAGGCCGACAACCTGTACCGGTTCAACGGCACGGGCAGGGGCACCTTCACCGCCCGTACGAAGCTGTTCGGTTCGTGGGGAGCCTCGTACAACGCGGTCGTCGGTGTCGGCGACCTCAACGACGACGGCCGGGCGGACCTCGTCGCCCGGGACACCGCCGGCAACCTGTACCGCCAGAGCGGGGACGGGAAGGGGTCGTTCGGGGCCCGGGCGAAGATCGGGAGCGGCTGGGGCGGCTACAAGTCCCTCTCCTGAACCGCACGTCACTGATCGAGGCGCCCGGGGTGCACGTGACCCCGGGCGCCTCGGCGTCGTACAGGAGCCCGTAGGCACACGCCTACCGGCGAAGGCCCGGAACCTGGGGGAGGGTTCCGGGCCTTCCTTCGCGGACCGCGGACCGTACGTCCGTCAGCTCGCGGAGGCGGAAGGGGAGGCCGTGTCCGCGGGCGACTCGGACGCGCCCGGCTGCACCGTGTCGCCCGTGCCGTCGTTGGTCGCCTCCGGGTCGACGCCCATCGTGATGGAGCCGATCACACCCTTCGCGATGTTCTTCTTGTCGTACTTCAGCTTGAGCAGACCGCCCGCGGTGCCGCTCTGGTCGTAGATGGTGTCCTCGGTGAGCGTGGTGCGCTCGGTCGTCGACGTCGAGTACGGCTCGACCTCGGCGGAGAGCAGCACCGACTCCTCGTCGAGGAAGAACTGGCCGGTGTGGCAGGTGGTGCCGCCCTCGTAGCCGGCGTCCGTCCAGGTGCCGTCCACGTGCACCTTCGTGTGGATGTGGACGGTGCGGCCCCGGTACCAGCCGGGGAAGACCGTCTTGAAGGTGACCCGGCCCTGCCGGTCCGTCTTCCAGGTCCCGCGCAGGTAGCGCTTGTCGTCGGTGGGCTCCTCGTGCACACCGCCACCGCCACCGCCACCGGTGCCGTCGGTGGGCGCGTCGGTCGGCGGCTCACCGGTAGGGGTGCCCGAGGGGGCGTCCGTCGGGGCGCCGCCACCGCCGCCGGTGGAGAGACTCTCGTAGCCGGAGTACAGACCCAGGGCGTCGCAGTGCCAGATGTCGACGGCCGCGTCGACGATCGGCTTGCACGACTCGGAGTCGATCACCCGCAGGCTCAGGGTCAGCGGGATGCCTTCCTTGTCCTCGGTGATGTCCTGGCGGAGCTTGTCCGCGTCGATGTAGTACGGACCCTCCGTGGTCTCCGAGGTGAGCGTGTAGCAGACCTCCGAGCTGGTGCTGGAAGCCTTGGGGGTGGGGTTCTTCCCGCCCTTGCCCGTCTCACCCGCGAACGCGCCCGCCGCGAGTCCGCCCGCGACGCCCACCGCGGCGACCGCTCCGGCGCCGGTGACGACGACCTTCCGA
The DNA here is from genome assembly GCF_036227485.1 of Streptomyces sp. NBC_01451. Taxonomy (NCBI): domain Bacteria; kingdom Bacillati; phylum Actinomycetota; class Actinomycetes; order Kitasatosporales; family Streptomycetaceae; genus Streptomyces; species Streptomyces sp. NBC_01451. The sequence goes on along the minus strand of NZ_CP109479.1, from coordinate 4,868,457 downwards.
CGCGTCAGATCCCTCTTGTGCTTCGGCCCTTGAGTCTCTGTCATGGTCGTGAAACCTAGGCAGGACGCCTGTCAGGACCATGGGAAAGGACTGTGCTTTCCTTTGCCTTTTCATGAACCTGGGAGAAATGCGCGAACGGGGCGGAAAACAGTTGTCCATTTCCCGCCCCCGACGCACTAATCAGGGAAGCCTAACCTTATTCAATTGCTGTCGTGCGTCTCGTCCGGCGCCACACCCATCGTCAGTTCGGCGCGAACTCCGCGCCCGATGTCCCGCTTCTTGTACCGCAGCCGCAGCAGCCCGCCCTCGGCGCCGTTGTCCGGGTAGATCCCGTCCTCGTCGAGGGTCGTACGAGGGGCCGTGTTCGTCGAGTACGGCGCCACCTCCGCCGAGAGCAGCACCGACTCCTCGTCGAAGAACAGCTGACCGGTATGGCAGGTGTGCCCGCCCTCGTAGCCGGCGTCGGTCCAGGTGCCGTCCACGTGCACCTTGACGTGGATGTGGACGCAACGGCCCCGGTACCAGCCCGGGAACACGGTCCGGAAGGTGACGTAGCCGTGCCGGTCCGTCTTCCACGTACCGCGCAGATAGCGCTCGTCGTCGGTCGGCTCCTGGTGGCCGCCGGGACCGCCGGGACCGCCCGTCGGGGGCGGACCCGTGGGTACGTCCGTCGGCTCGCCGGACGGCGGGGTGCCGCCACCGCCACCGCCGTTGCCCATGTCCTCGTAGCCGGAGTAGACGCCGAGCGCCGAGCAGTGCCAGATGTCGACGGCCGCGTTCCGCACCGGCCGGCAGTTCTCGGCGTCGATCACCTTGAGTCTGAGGGTGAGGGGGATGCCCTCCTCGTCCTCGGTGACGTCCTGGCGGAGCTTGTCCGCGTCGATGTAGTACGGGCCCTCGGTGGTCTCCGTGGTCAGCACGTAGCAGGCCTCGGGCGTGCCGGAGGGGGTGCCCGAGGGGGTCCCGGCGGGCAGGCCCCCGGGGCCGTTCGCACCCTTGCCCTCCACTGATCCCTGCGCCGACGCCAGTCCGGCGCCCAGGGCCACCGCCGTGGCCGTCACCGCCGTCGCGCCACCGGCGACGACGACCCTGCGGCGCGTCAATTCCCGCTCTGCTGCTGTCTGTTGGGGGGTTTCAGTCATGACCGGGGAGATTATGAATGGAACCTGTCAAAGCCCTGTGATTCCTGGGGGTGTCATAAGAATGGCTCGGAATCGCCGCCGATTCCGAGCCATTCACCGAGGGCCGCAAAGCCCTCTGTTCCGAATTACCGATGCTTTACTTCGGCTGCGGCTTCCGCACCGAAATGTGCAGCTCCCTCAGCCGCGCCTCCTCCAGCTCCGTCGGCGCGCCCATCATCAGGTCCTGGGCGTTGCCGTTGAGCGGGAACGCGATCGTCTCGCGGATGTTCGGCTCGTCCGCGAGGAGCATGACGATACGGTCGACGCCGGGCGCGATCCCGCCGTGCGGAGGGGCGCCGAAGCGGAACGCGCGGAGCATGCCGGCGAACTCGCGCTCGACCGTCTCCTCGTCGTAGCCCGCGATGCCGAACGCCTTCAGCATGATCTCGGGCTCGTGGTTGCGGATCGCGCCGGAGGACAGCTCCGTACCGTTGCAGACGATGTCGTACTGCCAGGCCAGGATGTCCAGCGGGTCCTGGGTCTCCAGGGCCTCCATGCCGCCCTGGGGCATCGAGAACGGGTTGTGCGAGAAGTCGATCTTCCCGGTCTCCTCGTCCTTCTCGAACATCGGGAAGTCGACGATCCAGCAGAACCGGAACACGTTCTCCTCGAAGTGCCCGGCACGCTTGGCGGCCTCGACCCGCACCGCGCCCATGATCTTCGAGACCTCGTCGAACTCGCCCGCGCCGAAGAACACGGCGTGGCCGGGGGCCAGCGAGAGCCGCTTGGTCAGCTCGGCGACGTTCTCCTCGGTGAGGAACTTCGCGATCGGCCCGGACAGCGAACCGTCCTCCGTGACCCGCACCCAGGCCAGGCCCTTCGCGCCCAGCGTGACGGCGAAGTCACCGAGCTGGTCGAAGAACTTCCGCGACTGGCCGGCGACGTCCGGTACCGGCAGGGCGCGTACGTGCTTGCCGGCGAACGCCTTGAACTCCGAGCCCGCGAAGACGTCGGTGATGTCGACCAGCTCCAGCTGGGCACGCAGGTCCGGCTTGTCGGAGCCGTACTTCAGCATCGCCTCGCGGAACGGGATGCGCGGGAAGGGCGAGGTGACCTCGCGGCCCTTGCCGAACTCGGTGAACAGCTCGGTCATCAGCCGCTCGATCGGCTGGAAGACGTCCTCCTGCTCGACGAAGCTCATCTCGACGTCGAGCTGGTAGAACTCGCCCGGCGAACGGTCCGCGCGCGCGTCCTCGTCACGGAAACAGGGCGCGATCTGGAAGTAGCGGTCGAACCCGGAGATCATCAGCAGCTGCTTGAACTGCTGCGGGGCCTGCGGCAGCGCGTAGAACCGGCCGGGGTTGAGGCGCGACGGCACGACGAAGTCGCGGGCGCCCTCCGGAGAGGTCGCCGTCAGGATCGGCGTGGCCATCTCGTTGAAGCCCAGCGCGGTCATCTTGTGCCGGATCGACGAGATGACGGCCGTACGCAGCATGATGTTGCGGTGCATGCGCTCGCGGCGCAGGTCCAGGAAGCGGTACTCCAGGCGCCGCTCCTCGTTGACCCCGTCCTCGGTGTTGATCGTGAAGGGCAACGGCTGGGCCGCGCCGAGCAGTTCCACCTCGCCGACCTCGACCTCGACCTCACCCGTGGGCAGCTCGGGGTTGATGTTCTCGGCGCCGCGCGAGACGACCTTGCCGTCGACGCGGACCGTCGACTCCTTGGAGACCTTGTCGAGGGCCTCGTAGGCGGGCGTGCCGGGGCGGGCGACGAGCTGCGTGATGCCGTAGTGATCGCGCAGGTCGATGAAGAGGATGCCGCCCAGGTCGCGCCGATTGTGCAGCCAGCCGCTCAGCCGGACGTCGCTGCCGACGTCAGAGGCGCGGAGCTCGCCGCAGGTGTGGGACCTGTACCGATGCATCGTCGTTCATCCAGCCTTCGCGGATCGGGGATCGGGGTCTGTGCCGGCGAAGGTTTCACGTGAAACACCGAAACCTCGGAAAGCACAGACCCAAGGGTACCGGCCGCCCCGAGACCGCTTCCCCGCAATTGTTCGCACGCATACCCTGTACAGCTCCTTCACAGAGTGCCCCGTACAGCTTGGGTGGCACGCTGCGATCACCTCTCCATAAAGTAGGTCAATGCGCACTGGTGAGCCCCTGCCCGCCGTGGGGGACGTCCTGGTCGCCCTCGCAACCGGCATGTGGCATTGGGACACAGCCACACAGCTGGTCACGCTCGACTCCGAGGCGGCCCGCCTGCTCGGCCTGCCCGCAGAGCCGACCACCCTCACCGAGGCCGCGACCCGGGCCCGCCTCCACCCGGTCGACTGGAACGAGATCGTCGGCGTCATCCAGCTCGCCGTCGCCGAGGACAGCATCGCCGAGGTCCGGGTCCGTGTCATGGACGAGCAGGGCCGGGTGATCCGTACCGCACGCAGCCGCGCGAAGCCGACCTTCGACACCGCTCGCAAGGCGTACGACGTGATGGGCACCCTCCAGGAGGTCACCGAGCCCTCGCCCGCCACCGCCGCACGCACCCCCGTCACCGGTGACTGGCGCCGCTCCCGGGAGGCGTTCCTGCTGGACGCGGGCCGGGCACTGGCCGAGGCACGGTCCACGGAGGAGGTGCTGCGGGTCGCGGCGGGCCTGTCGATGCCGGGCTTCTCACCGGACGGCCTCGCCGTCTTCGGCGTCCAGGGCGACCGTCTCACCGTCATCGGCCACCACGGCCAGCGCCCCGGCGACGAGCGCCCCTTCTCCCACATGCCCCTGGAGACCGACTACCCGGCCGCCGAGGTGGTCCGCACCGGCCGGGCCGTCTACCTCTCCTCCCCCGAGGCCTACAAGGCCCGCTACCCCACCGCCTGGCCGCTCGCCCAGGTGTTCGACCGGCAGTCCTGGGCGTTCCTGCCGCTGACCGTCGCGGGCCGCACGATGGGCGCCTGGATGGCGGGCTTCGCCTACCCCGTCAGCTTCATCCCCGACGAGCGCTCGGTCCTGACGACGGTCGCCCGCATGCTCGCCCAGGCACTCTCCCGGGCGGGCGTGGCCGAGTCGGAACGCGAACTGACCGACGGTCTGCAACGCTCGATGCTGCCGACCCTCGGCCCCGAGATACCCGGCATGGAGGTCGCCGCCCGCTACATACCGACCGGCGGCGGCCTCCAGGTCGGCGGCGACTGGTACGACATGATCCCGCTGCCCGGCGGCGGACGCTTCGCCCTGGTCATCGGCGACGTCCAGGGCCACGACGTCCGCGCCGCCGGCCTGATGGGCCAGCTCCGCATAGCGCTGCGCGCCTACGCCTCCGAGGGCCACCGCCCCGACGCGGTCCTCTCCCGCGCCTCCCGCTTCCTGCACGGCATGACCCACTCCGCGGACAGCGCCACCGGCGGCGACCTGCGCTTCGCGACCTGCCTGTACGTCGAGGTCGACCCCGCGACCGGCGTCCTGGAGATCGCCCGCGCCGGCCACCCGGACCCGGCGATCCGCATGGCGGACGGCACCGTACTGACCCGCCCGACGGGAGGCGGCCTGCCCCTGGGCATCGACCCGGACGCCGACTACCCCACCACCCTCCTCGCCCTCGAACCCGGCGAGACCATGCTCCTGTGCACCGACGGCCTGATCGAGACCGGCGGCCACGACCTGGACACGGGCTGGCAGCGCATCCGGACGACCCTGGAGGAACACAAGGGAGACATCAAGAGCGCCGACCTGGAGCACCTGGCAGACGCCCTCGTCCAGGCAGTGCACGGCCCGTTCTCCCACCACACCACCGGCCCGCTGGCGGACCGCCGCGAGGACGACATAGCGCTGCTGCTCCTGAGCCGCCCGGGCGAAGGCGCCACCGACGGCACGCTGCCGCCGGCGGTACGCCCCACGTCCCGGCGCACCATGCTCACGATCGCCCAGGCGGAACCCGAGCGCGTCGCCGTCGCCCGCCAGCAGCTCCGCGAACAGCTCCACGACTGGCCCAGCCCCGACCAGGTCGACTCGGCGGTCCTCCTCGTCTCCGAGACGGCCACCAACGTCCTGGTCCACACCGACGCCGACGCCCTGGTCGTCGCCGAGGTCACGGGTGCCCCGGGCACACGGCGCATCCGCGTCGAGGTCACGGACGTGAGCGACGACCTCCCGCACAAACGCCGCCCGGGCGAACTGGCCTCCTCCGGCCGGGGGCTGATGCTGATCGAGATGCTCGCGGACGCGTGGGGGGTCGACCCCCGGGGCGAGGGCAAGAGCATCTGGTTCGAGCTGTACGAGAAGGACCCCGGGAAAGAGCCGCAGGAGTAGGAAAGGGCACCCCCGGGCGCCCTGAGAAGCGGATGATACGACCATGGCCGTCACGCGTACCGCCCGCAGAACCGCCCCCGGGACCGCGCACACCACCGCTCCCGTCCCCGGCCCCACCGGCCACCCCCTGCTGGGCTCCGCCCTCGACCTCCGCAGGGACCCGCTCGCCACCTTCGTCCGCGCCCAGCGGGAGCACGGCGACGTGGTCCGCCTGACAGCCGGCCCGCCCGGCCTCCGTGCGGTCATGTACTGCGTCTTCTCCCCCGAGGGCGCCCAGCAGGTCCTGGCCACACAGGCCGCCGGCTTCCGCAAGGACAACGTCTTCTACGAGGAGATACGCCAGACCGGGGGCAACGGCCTCCTGACCAGCCAGGACGACGTCTACCTCCGCCAACGACGCCTGATCCAGCCCCTGTTCACCAAAAAGCGGGTCGACGGATACGCCGCGACGATCACCGACGAGGCCGAGGCGACAGCGGAACGCTGGCGGAACAGGCCCGACGTGGACGTCGTACGCGAGATGGACCGGCTGGCGATGCGCACGGTCTCCCGGGTCCTGTTCGGCGCGGACGTGGAAGCCGCGGTGGACGTCATCCACGCCAACTTCCCGGTCATCAGCGCGTACATCAGCGGGCGGGCCTACTCCCCGCTCAGGCTCCCGCGCACCTGGCCCACCCCCTCCAACAGGCGTGCGGAAACGGCGACCCGGGCGGTCTACGAGGTCTGCGACCGGATCATCGCGGCGCGCCGGAGCAACGGGAACGGGACAGCGGACGGGGCGGCCGGGACCGACCTGCTCTCCCTCCTCTCCCAGGCCCAGAACGACGAGGACGGCAGCCTCGACGCCACCGAACTCCGCGACCAGGTCCTGGTGTTCCTCCTCGCGGGCCACGAAACGACAGCGACGTCACTGGCCTTCGCCCTCCACCTCCTGGCCCGCCACCCCGAGGCCAGGGCCCGGGCCCGGGAGGAGGTCGACGCACTGCCTCCGGGCGAGCCCTGCACGGCGGCGACCATGGACCGACTCCCGTACCTGACACAGGTCCTGAAGGAGACGATGCGCCTGTATCCGGCCGCTCCGCTGATGGGCAGGCGGGCGGTGACGGAGACGGAGATCGACGGCCACGTCATCCCGGCGGGCGCGGACGTCCTCGTCTCGCCCTGGGTCACCCACCGCCACCCGGCCCACTGGGACACCCCCGACCGCTTCGACCCGGACCGCTTCACCCCCGACCAGGAGACCGCCCGCCACCGCTACGCATGGCTCCCCTTCGGCGGCGGCCCCCGCGCGTGCATCGGCCGCCACTTCTCGATGCTGGAGTCGGTCCTGGCCCTGGCGGTACTGCTGCGCGAGTACGACATCGAGGCACCGGACAAGGACATCCCGGTGACGGCGGCGGTGACGTTGCAGGCGGTGGGAGAGGCACGGGTGGGGTTGCGGGCACGCCGCCACTAAAGGATGAACATCCTTGCTATGAACTCGGGTCGCGCCTCCTCCTCCCTAGATTCCGAGGCGGAGGTGATGCTCGATGTACGAGCAGAACAACACGCGCAAGGACGCGATCGACATCAGCGACTTCGTGTACGCGGCCACGGGGGCGCGGGTACGGAGGCTGACGACGCCGGACGGGACGCACTGGTTTCCCGCGGCGGACGTACTCAACGAGCTGGGGTACAGGAATCCCAGGAAGACTCTGGCGGACCATGTCCCCACAGAGCACCGAGAGATTCTTGAGACCGTAACTGGAGGGTATGGTCTCAGCATTCCCGCAGGTCGGGAGTGGCGCCGAGACATGCATCTCGTCGATCTCCAGGGTCTGATCCGGTTGGTCAACGGCTGTACCAAACCGTCGGCACAGCCTTTCAAAGCCTGGGCCTCCGAAGTCATCGCCACCATCCAGCGAGACGGCTCCTACTCCCTCGAACCCGCCACCCTGCAACCCACCCCGACCACCGTCACCGCCTACGCGGTCCCCCAGCAACTCGCCGACGCCCTCGTCCGTCTCGAAGAGCGCGTCGACCGCCAGGACGAAACCCTGCGTCATATCGACACCAAACAGAACGTGATCGTCGACATGCTCAGGGACCTCACCCAGACCCTCCGCCGCGCCGGCGACCTCACCCGCCCCGTCCAGGCCCCGGAGCTGACACCCCAACAGCTCCTGTCCAACTGGAAGTCCAGGAACCTCGTCGTCACCGAGGACGTCCACAAGGTCGCCGCCCACCTGGCCCCGGCCCTGCTGCACGGCGGCGCCGACTACAGCGTGGAGGAGATCTCCGTACACACCGGCCTCTCAGCGGACCGCGTCCGCCACAGCCTGGAGCTGCTGTCCGAGCAGGGATGCGTACGCGAGGTCGGCCGTACTCCGGACGACTCGCCGTTCTACGTACTGCCGTAGTCCAGTAGCGCCGACGACAGACGGGCCCGAAGCCGCAAACCAAAGTTGCGGCTTCGGGCCCGGTCGTACAGTACTGAACTTTTCTACGGCCTACAGCCCACCCTCGGACATTCCATGCACCGCCGGCACAGTTCCCAGCCGGCCCTTCTGGAAGTCCTCGAACGCCTGCTCAAGCTCCGCCCTCGTGTTCATCACGAACGGGCCGTAGTGGGCCATCGGCTCACGGATCGGCTGCCCGCCGAGGAGTACGACCTCCAGGTCCGGGCTGTTCGCGTCCTGCAGGTCGTCCGCGCGGACCGTCAGGGACGAGCCCGCGCCGAAGACCGCGGTCTGGCCCTTGTGGACCGGGCGCCGGTCGGCGCCCACGCTGCCGCGGCCGGCGAGAACGTACGCCAGTCCGTTGAAGTCCTCGCGCCAGGGGAGGGTGACCTCCGCGCCCGGGGCCAGGGTCGCGTGGACCAGGCTGATCGGGGTGTGGGTGATACCGGGACCCTGGTGGCCGTCCAGCTCGCCGGCGATGACGCGCAGGAGCGCGCCGCCGTCGTGGGACGTGAGGAGCTGGACCTGGCCGCCACGGATGTCCTGGTAGCGGGGGGCCATCATCTTGTCCTTGGCCGGGAGGTTCACCCACAGCTGGATGCCGTGGAAGAGGCCGCCGGACATCACCAGGGACTCCGGGGGCGCCTCGATGTGGAGGAGGCCCGAACCGGCCGTCATCCACTGGGTGTCGCCGTTGGTGATGGTGCCGCCGCCACCCTGCGAGTCCTGGTGGTCGAAGATCCCGTCGATGATGTACGTGACGGTCTCGAAGCCGCGGTGGGGGTGCCAGGGGGTGCCTTTGGGCTCACCCGGCGCGTACTCCACCTCGCCCATCTGGTCCATCATGATGAACGGGTCGAGGTGCTTGTAGGCGATCCCGGCGAACGCCCGGCGCACCGGGAATCCCTCGCCCTCGAAACCGCTCGGCGCGGTCGTCACGGTGAGCACGGGACGCGCCACGGCGTCGGCCGGAGCGGCCACACGGGGCAGGGTCAGCGGGTTCTCGACGGTCACTGCAGGCATGTCGGGACCTCCTTGTGCGGCCAGTTTAGTTGATTATTGAACTTCCTGCTACCCCTAACAGAGGAGGCCCGGAGGGCATTCCCTCCGGGCCTCCTCAACCGGCCGGGGCCGGCCGGTACGCGCGGTACTAGTTGCTGAAGTACAGGTACTTCCAGGATCCGAACGTCGTCGAGTTCACGTTGTCGCCGGACGCGCCGTCGACGTACACCGACCGTACCCGGGCCCGGATGCCCGACTCACCGGGCGCTCCGAGCTGAACGCCCGACTTGCCGTTGGGGGCGATCGCGAAGTAGTCGGAGTAGGTCGAGTACCAGGTGCCCTGGTAGAAGACCTGCAGGTCGAAGCGCTGCTTGCGGCCCTGGTAGTAGGGCATCGAGGTCGTCAGCACCGGGTCGGTGTTCTTGTGGAACCAGTAGTACGAGACCGAGCCGATCTTGGCGGTCTTGTAGTGCCGGGAAACGGCCGTGGAGATCCTCACCCGGGCGTTGGCGGTGACCCTGACCGTCTTCGGCTCGAAGCGGGTGTCGCCCTTGAAGACGGCCGTGACGTTCGTGTCGCGGGTCATGTCGACGGTCGCGGTGAGGTTTCCGGCGGAGTTGACCTTGCCGGTCTTGATCAGCTTCTTCGGCTTGTCGGTGCCGTGCGGGTCCGACCAGATCTCGACCGTACGGTTCTTGTACGTCGCGCCCAGGTGGGCGGTGAACCTGACGTCGGTGCCGTAGTTGTACAGCCTGCCGTTGTTGTTCAGGGTCAGCGCGGTCTTCGCGAAGGGGACCTCGACCCTGCCGGAGGCGGTGGCCGCCGTGTGCTCGGCGTCGCCCGCGTACGTGACCTTGTAGGTGGTCGTGCCGCCGGTCTGCGGGGTGTCCGTGAAGGAGTACGTGCCGTTCGCCTTCACCGTGACGGCCGGGAGCGCCTTGCCGTTCGGGCTCTCCGTGTCCTTGCGGGTGACCGCCAGCTTGGCACCCGCCGGAAGCGGCAGCGTCGCCGTGATCCTGCCGGTGACGGTGAGCTTCTTGGCCCGGGGGGCCGTGTCGGGGGCGCTGACGGTGAGGTCCGGGGCGCTGAGTGTGGCGTCGGTGAACACCTTGAGCGTGTAGCGGGAGTTCAGCGTGTTGCTCGTCATGGCGAAGAGCCGCGGGGCGTCGGGGGCCCAGATCAGCCGGCCCGCGCCGTAGGCGTCGGCGTCGATACGGCGGACCAGCTTGTCGGACCCGGGCTTGAAGACCGACACCTCGCTGCTGAAGACGTGGGCGACCAGACCGCTCGGGGAGACGTCGCCGTACCCGCTGGACACCGGGTAGCCGCCGGCCTCGGTCAGGTCCCCGCTCGCGTAGGAGAGCCGCCTGTTGCCGTTGACCAGCACCTCGGAGGTGCCGGGGATGAGGTCGACGTCCCCGAAGTAGCTCTGGGCGCTGCTCTTGACGACCACCCGGGGGGTGGCGGCGGACACGTCGAGCACGTTCAGCGAACCCTCCGAAGCGCCGCTGTCGGTGTAGGTCAGCAGGCCGGGGGTCGACAGGTCGGTGTCGAGCAGCGCCGCGTTGTAGTACGGGGCGACCTCCTCCGGGAGCAGGCCGAGGCTCACCGCGTCCGCCTCGCCCGCCGGGTCGATCGCCGGGTCGACGGAACCCAGGTTTCCGTGGGTGGCGCCGTCCTCCCCGGTGACCTTGTAGGAGAACCAGAGCCGACCGCCGGCGAAGGCCAGGTCCCGGGGGTCGGTGCCGGCACCGATGTCGTAGCGGGCCTTGACGGTGAGGCCGAGCGCCGCCGCGTCGAGGGCCACGATCTCGTGGCTGTCCGGCAGGACCGCGTACACGGTCGCGCCGTCGTCGGACACCGCCAGATCGCGTACGCCGTCGAAGCCGACGTTGACGCCGACGAGCGTGCCGCTGTAGTCCGTGGCCAGAACCCGGCCGTTGTCCTGGTCGGCGACGAAGACGCGCTGAAGAGGACCGTCCGCGACCAGGCCGACGGGCGTGGTGACGACGACTGTCTGCGCCGAAGCGGAACCGGCCGCGACGACGGTGAGCGCCGCCGAGCTGAAGAGAACCGCGAGCGCCGTCGCGGCCGAAGTGCTGCGCATACGCACAGTGATGAACCCCCCACAAGGAACCCGGTATCACCGGGAGCTGAGAGCGCCGCGCGACACCCAGACGCGACCGCGGGAAGCGGTGGCCAGTGGGGCGCGGCTGCCAGAAGGAACCCTATGGCATGCCTGTGACAATCACGGAGGGGATTTCCGCCGCGGGACAGAGGACTTCCGGCGCCGGGCAAGACACCGGAGGCCGGGGGGGCGGAGCGACCGAGGGGGTCAGTGGGGCAGGCCGGTGGGGGCAGGGGAGGGGACGGCCTCAGCCGTACATCCTGCGCATCGCGAACTCCACCATCTGCTCGACCGCCTTCGCGTCGAAGACCATGCGGTGTTCGCCCTCCATGTCCACGACGAAGCCGTAGCCCGTGGGCAGCAGGTCGATGACCTCGGCGCCGGTGATCACGAAGTACTTGGACTCCTTGCCCGCGTACCGGCGGAGTTCCTTCAGCGAGGTGAACATGGGGATCACCGGCTGCTGGGTGTTGTGCAGCGCCAGGAACCCGGGGTTGTCGCCGCGTGGGCAGTACACCTTCGACGTGGCGAAGACCTGCTGGAAGTCCTCGGCCGACAGCGAGCCCGTCGTGAAGGCGCGCACCGCGTCCGCGAGGGACGGCGGGGACGGCTCGGGGTACAGCGGCGGCTGCTGGCCGTACCCGCCCGGCATCTGCTGCTGCGGCTGGGCGTACTGCTGCTGCGCAGCACCCCCGTCCCCGTGCTGGCCATATCCATACATGCGCGCAAGAGTACCGAGAGCGCGGCGGAGCGGGGGCGGCCCGGTCCCCTGCTTGCGGCCGGCACGGCCGGACCGTCCCATGGGAAGTCCACAGGTGCCGCTCTGGTTTGCCACAGCCGGCGCTCATACCGTCGACTTCGACAAAGAAACGATCAGGCGGCGGCAAGGCCCGGGTAATACCCGGCGGCACAGACAGAGGGAGACGGCCATGAGCGGACACGGGCAGCATGACCACGCGCACCACGGGGACGAAGAGGTCCACGAGCACGACAGGGGCCTCTCCTACGACCTCCCCGTTCTCGCCCGGCGCCGGATGATCCGTCTGCTGGCCGGTGCGAGCCTGGTGCCGCTGGTGGGCTGCGCCGCCGACGACTCCACGTCCACCTCCTCCGCCGCCTCCGACACCTCGTCCAGCGGCACGTCCTCGTCGTCCGCCGAGTGCGCGACCATCCCGAACGAGACCGCCGGTCCCTACCCGGGCGACGGCTCGAACGGGGTGAACGTGCTCAAGGAGAGCGGAGTCGTCCGCAGCGACATCACGTCCAGCTTCGGGAACTCTGCGGGCGGCAAGGCCGAGGGCGTGCCGCTCACGATCACGCTGACCGTCGTCGACGCGGCCTCCGGCTGCGGGACGCCCAAGACGGGCGCCGCGGTCTACCTGTGGCACTGCGACCGCGAGGGCAACTACTCCCTCTACTCGGACGGGGTCACCGACGAGAACTACCTCCGAGGCGTCCAGGAGACGGACGACAAGGGCCAGGTCACCTTCACGAGCATCTTCCCGGCCTGCTACGCGGGCCGCTGGCCGCACATCCACTTCGAGGTCTACGGCAGCCTGGAGGACGCGACCGCGGCCACGTCGATAACGAACACCTCGCAGCTGGCGTTCCCGAAGGACGTCTGCGAGACGGTGTACGCGACGGACGGCTACAGCCAGAGCGTGCAGAACCTCAGCCAGGTCTCCCTGGAGAAGGACGGCATCTTCAGCGACGGCTACGACCAGCAGCTGGCGACCGTGGAAGGCAGCGTGGACAAGGGATACACGGCCACTCTCACCGTCCCGGTCTAGACCTTTCCCCTCCCCTCAGGGGTCCTCGGGGCGCGTATCGCGTCACAAACGACCGGTTGGGGTTGCGCCTTATTACCGGCGGGTAGCATCATCGTAGGGAAGAAGCTACTAGTTGGTATGCGTATTAGGCGCGAGGAGTCAGTGCCTCGCCGATCTCTCTACGGAGCAGTCGCCATGGGGCACTACAAGTCGAATCTCCGCGACATCGAGTTCAACCTCTTCGAGGTCCTCGGACGCGACAAGCTGTACGGCACCGGTCCGTTCGCGGAGATGGACACGGACACCGCCAGGAGCATCCTCGGGGAGATGACGCGCCTCGCGGAGAACGAGCTGGCGGAGTCCTTCACCGACGGCGACCGCACCCCGCCGGTCTTCGACCCCGAGACGAACACCGCGCCCGTACCGGCGTCCTTCAAGAAGAGCTACAAGGCCTTCATGGACTCGGAGTACTGGCGTCTCGGCCTGCCCGAGGAGATCGGCGGCACCACCGCCCCCCGCTCCCTGATCTGGTCGTACGCGGAGCTGCTGCTCGGCGCGAACCCGGCCGTGTGGATGTACGCGTCCGGCCCGGCGTTCGCCGGCATCCTCTTCGACGAGGGCAACGACGTACAGAAGAGGATCGCCCAGATCGCGGTCGACAAGACCTGGGGCTCGACGATGGTCCTCACCGAGCCGGACGCCGGCTCGGACGTGGGCGCCGGCCGCACCAAGGCGGTCCAGCAGGAGGACGGCTCCTGGCACATCGAGGGCGTGAAGCGGTTCATCACCTCCGGTGAGCACGACATGGAGGAGAACATCCTCCACTACGTCCTCGCGCGGCCGGAGGGCCACGGCCCCGGCACCAAGGGCCTGTCCCTCTTCCTCGTACCGAAGTTCCTCTTCGACTTCGAGACGGGCGAGCTGGGCGAGCGCAACGGCGTGTACGCGACGAACGTCGAGCACAAGATGGGCCTCAAGGCCTCCAACACCTGCGAGATGACCTTCGGTGACCGGCACCCGGCCAAGGGCTGGCTGATCGGCGACAAGCACGACGGCATCCGCCAGATGTTCCGGATCATCGAGTTCGCCCGCATGATGGTCGGCACGAAGGCCATCTCGACGCTGTCGACCGGCTACCTCAACGCCCTTGAGTACGCCAAGGAGCGCGTCCAGGGTCCGGATCTCGCCAACTTCATGGACAAGACGGCCCCCAAGGTCACCATCACGCACCACCCGGACGTCCGCCGCTCGCTGATCACGCAGAAGGCGTACGCCGAGGGCATGCGCGCGCTGGTGCTGCACACCGCCGCCGTGCAGGACGAGATCCAGGTCAAGGAGGCGGCCGGCGAGGACACCGCCGCCCTGGAGGCCATGAACGACCTCCTGCTCCCGATCGTGAAGGGCTACGGCTCCGAGAAGGGCTACGAGCAGCTCGCCCAGTCCCTCCAGACCTTCGGCGGCTCCGGGTTCCTCCAGGAGTACCCGATCGAGCAGTACATCCGCGACGCCAAGATCGACACCCTGTACGAGGGCACGACCGCGATCCAGGGCCAGGACTTCTTCTTCCGGAAGATCGTCCGCAACCAGGGCGCGGCCCTCAACTCCCTTGCCGAGGACATCAAGAAGTTCCTCGCGCCGGGCACGGGCGGCGACGACCTGGCGGTGGCGCGCGAGCAGCTCGCCAAGGCGGCCGTCGAGCTGGAGGCGATCGTCGGTCTGATGCTGACGGACCTGGCGGCGACCGAGCAGGACGTCAAGAACATCTACAAGGTGGGCCTCAACACCACCCGCCTGCTGATGGCCTCGGGCGACGTCGTCGTCGGCTACCTGCTCCTCAAGGGTGCCGCCGTGGCCGCCGAGAAGCTGCGGACGGCGTCGGCGAAGGACGTCCCGTTCTACACGGGCAAGATCGCGGCGGCGAAGTTCTTCGCGGCCAACGTCCTCCCGGGCGTCACCGGTGCCCGCAAGCTCGCCGCGGGCGTGGACCTCGACCTGATGGAGCTGGACGAAGCAGCTTTCTGAGCGCACTCCGCCGTCTTCGCGCACCTCACCACCTTCGCGACTTTCGCGCACTTCGCACCCTTGGTGCATTCAGTTCACTTATTGCGCGTATGCGGCAGGCCAGGCACGGCGGCCCGCACCCGGATCCACTCCGGGGCGGGCCGCCGTCCTGCTGAACCAGGACACACCCCCACGGTCCGTCCGCAGTCCGGAAACTGACTCGCGGGCCAGTTGTCCGGCCTTCACATCCCCGTTACGAGAGCCCGCTCACCATCCCAGGGAGCGGGCGCTATTACGTCGTTAAGGTGAACCCCATGAGCGCACCCCACCGCTTCGACCGCGGCCACACCGACGACTTGATGTCCTTCCTGGCGGCGAGTCCGTCGCCGTACCACGCCGTGGCGAACACCGCCGAGCGGCTGGAGAAGGCCGGCTTCCGTCAGGTCGCCGAGACGGACGCCTGGGACGCGGAGACATCGGCGGCCTCCGCGGCGGGGAGCGGCGGCAAGTACGTCCTGCGCGGCGGCGCGATCGTGGCCTGGTACGTCCCCGAGGGAGCCGCTCCGCACACCCCCTTCCGGATCGTCGGCGCCCACACCGACTCCCCCAACCTGCGCGTCAAGCCGGTGCCGGACATCGGGGGACACGGCTGGCGACAGGTCGCCGTGGAGATCTACGGCGGTCCACTGCTCAACTCCTGGCTCGACCGCGACCTCGGGCTGGCCGGCCGCCTCACCCTCCGGGACGGCACATCGCGGCTGGTGAACATCGACCGGCCCCTCATGCGGGTCCCCCAGCTCGCCATCCACCTCGACCGTGCCGTGAACACCGACGGGCTGAAGCTCGACAAGCAGCGCCATCTCCAGCCGATCTGGGGCATGTCGGACGACGTCCGCGAGGGCGACCTGATCGCCTTCCTCGAAGAGGAGTCCGGGCTCACGCCGGGCGAGGTCACCGGCTGGGACCTGATGGTCCACTCCATCGAACCGCCCGCCTACCTGGGCCGCGACCGGGAGTTGGTCGCCGGCCCGCGCATGGACAACCTGCTGTCCGTGCACGCCGCCGCGGCGGCTCTGGCGTCCGTGGCGACGAGCTCCGCCACCGGCGACGGGGCGCTGCCGTACATCCCGGTCCTCGCGGCCTTCGACCACGAGGAGAACGGTTCGCAGAGCGACACGGGCGCGGACGGCCCGCTGCTCGGCAGCGTGCTGGAGCGTTCGGTGTTCGCGCGCGGAGGATCGTACGAGGACAGGGCGAGAGCGTTCGCGGGCACCGTCTGTCTCTCCTCCGACACGGGCCACGCCGTCCACCCCAACTACGCGGAGCGGCACGACCCGACGCACCACCCGCGCGTCAACGGCGGCCCGATCCTCAAGGTCAACGTCAACAACCGCTACGCCACGGACGGTTCGGGCCGCGCGGTCTGGGCGGCGGCCTGCGACCGGGCCGGCGTCCCGTTCCAGAACTTCGTCTCCAACAACTCCATGCCCTGCGGCACGACGATCGGCCCGATCACCGCCGCGAGGCACGGCATCAAGACGGTCGACATCGGGGTGGCGATCCTGTCCATGCACAGTGCGCGGGAGTTGTGCGGCGCCGACGACCCGCACCTGCTCGCCAACGCGCTCGTGGCGTTCCTGCAAGGCTAGTCGGGCTCTCACGCATACCTGTCGCAGGTCCGGGCACCCGGAAACTCCGGAACAACCGGAACCTCCGGTACGACCGGACCGGACAGGGAGGCAACACTCATGAGCCTCGGCGGATGCATCATCCTCATCGCCGTGGGAGCCATCCTCACGTTCGCCACCGACTGGCAGATGGAAGGGGTCAACCTCGACCTGGTCGGCGTCATCCTGATGATCGTCGGCGTGATCGGCGCCCTGGCGTTCCGCAGCGTGGCCCGGCGCAGGCGGGTGCTGATACCGCCCTCGACGACCGTGATCGACGACGACCGGTACCAGGGCTGACGGTCGTCGCGCGAGGTCGGCCTACACCAGGGCGTGCCCCGTCGTGACGTCCACATGGCCGGGCACGTCGTCGTGCCGGTCGCCCACGCTGAGGGTGCCGGAGGGTTCGAGGACGAGGATCTCGGTGCGGACCGGGGCGTACGGCTTGTGCTCCGTGCCACGGGGGACCGTGAAGGCCGAGCCCTTCGGCAGGACGACCGTGCGCTCGCCGGCCGACTCCCGCAGGGCGATGTGCAGTTCACCGTCCAGAACCAGGAAGAACTCGTCGGTGCCCTCGTGCACATGCCAGACGTGCTCGCCCTCGACCTTCGCGACGCGTACGTCGTAGTCGTTGACGGTGGCGACGATACGAGGGCTCCACACGGCGCTGAAGGAGGCCAGAGCGACGGGGAGGGAGACCGGCTCACCGCCTCTTCCCGCCCTTCCCCCGACGGCCACCACGGCCTTGCCGGCGCTGCTGGGACTGCTGGGACTGTCGCTCGATGCCATGTGCTCATGGTGGGGCGTGACCCGAGCTCTCCACGAGTGCTAGAAATCGCACATGACGCAAGGATCCTCTCAACCCGGCTCTCGGCCCCACCGCGTCGCCGTGATCGTCGACGAGGGCACCAACCCGTTCGAGGTCGGTGCCGCGACCGAGATGTTCGGGCTGCCCCGCCCCGAACTCGGGCTGCCGGGGCCGCTGTACGAGGTGACGGTGTGCGCCCCGACCCCCGAGGTCCGGATGAACCACGGCTTCCTCACCCTCACCGGGGTGGCCGGCCTGGACGCCGTGGACGACGCCGACACCCTCGTCGTGCCGGGCCGCCCGGACAACGTCGTACCGCGTGGCGATGCCGTACTCGACGCGGTACGGCGCACCCACGCGCGCGGGGCACGCGTCGTGAGCCTGTGCACGGGCAGCTTCGCGCTCGCGGAGGCCGGCCTGCTGGACGGCCGCCGGGCGACAACTCACTGGCTGTGGGCGGACACCTTCGGCCGACTGCACCCGCGGGTCCTGCTGGAACCGGACGTCCTGTTCACGGACGAGGGCGACATCCTGACCGC
Source organism: Streptomyces sp. NBC_01451 (assembly GCF_036227485.1). Classification (NCBI taxonomy): domain Bacteria; kingdom Bacillati; phylum Actinomycetota; class Actinomycetes; order Kitasatosporales; family Streptomycetaceae; genus Streptomyces; species Streptomyces sp. NBC_01451. The sequence goes on along the minus strand of NZ_CP109479.1, from coordinate 4,850,686 downwards.
CGCGGGCAGTGCCGCCGCACTCGACCTCGGGCTCCACATCTGGCGTACGGACCATGGTGCCGAGGTCGCCAACGCGGTCTCCCGGCGCCTGGTGTTCGCCGCCCATCGGGACGGCGGGCAACGCCAGTTCGTGGAGCGGCCGGTGCCGCCGGTCCCGGACGAATCACTGGGCCCGCTTCTCGCCTGGGCCCAGGCACGGCTGGCCGAACCGCTCACCGTGGCCGGCCTGGCCTCCCGGGCGGCGGTCTCACCCGCCACGCTCCACCGCCGCTTCCAGTCCCAGCTCGGCACGACACCGCTGGCCTGGCTGACCGGGGAGCGGGTGACGCTGGCCCGCCGGCTGATCGAACGCGGGGAGGAACGCCTCGACGTGGTCGCGGCACGCAGCGGCCTCGGAACGGCGGCGAACCTGCGCGCCCGGCTCCGCCGCGAGACCGGTCTCAGCCCATCGGCGTACAGGCGGCGTTTCGGACCCCTTCGCGGGGAAGCGGTGAGTACATGAGATTCCTCGTACGCGACCGGCTGCTCGGCTTCGGCGACGACTACTGGATCGAGGACCAGCACGGCAACAAGGTGTACCTGGTCGACGGCAAGGCGATGCGGCTGCGGGACACCTTCGAGCTGAAGGACACCCGGGGGCGGGTGCTGATCGACATCCACAAGAAGATGCTCGCCCTGCGGGACACGATGGTGATCGAACGGGACGGCGACCCGTTGGCGACGATCAGACGCAAACGCCTGTCACTGCTGCGCAACCACTACCGGGTGTCGCTGGTGGACGGCACGGAGCTGGACGTCAGCGGAAAGATCCTGGACCGGGAGTTCGCGGTCGACTACGACGGCGAACTCCTCGCCCAGATCTCCCGCCGCTGGCTGCACGTCCGCGAGACGTACGGGGTGGACGTCGTACGGGACGACGCGGACCCGGCACTGTTGATCGCGGTGGCGGTCTGCGTGATCCACCTGGCGGAGAAGGAACGGACGGAGGACTGAGAACCCCAGCCCCTCCGGGGTCCCCCCTCCGGGGGAGGGACGGGTAGGGACGGCGGGGGCGAAACACCCCGGCGCCAGGCGTCAGCGGCGGTGCGGAACCGCCACCCCCAGCACCCTGTCCTTGAGCGCCGGGAACTGCTCGCGCGTCTCCCCCACCTTCGCGGGGTCGAACTCGACCCGCAGAACCTCCTCGCCGCCACCCGCCTCCGCGAGCACCTCGCCCCACGGATCGACCACGATCGAGTGCCCGGCCTGCGGAACTCCCGCATGCGTACCGGCCGTTCCACACGCGAGGACGTACGCCTGGTTCTCGACCGCCCGCGCCCGGGCCAGCAGCGTCCAGTGGGCGCGCCGCCGCTCCGGCCAGCCCGCCGAGAGGACGATCGTCTCGGCACCCGCGTCGACGAGGCCGCGGAAGAGTTCGGGGAAACGGAGGTCGTAGCAGGTGGCGACACCCAGCGTCGTCCCGGGGAGGGCGACGGTCACCAGTTCCTCGCCCGCGCCCATCAGCACGGCCTCGCCCTTGTCGAAGCCGAAGCGGTGGATCTTCCGGTAGGCGGCGGCCAGGTCACCGGCGGGGGAGAAGACGAGGGAGGTGTTGTACAGGGGCCCCTCGGGGTCGCGTTCCGGGATCGACCCGGCGTGCAGCCACACGCCCGCGTCGCTCGCCGCCTTCGCCATCGCCTCGTAGGTCGGACCGTCCAGCGCCTCGGCCTCGGTGGCGAACCGCTCGTACGCGAAGGCCCCCGTCGTCCACAGCTCGGGCAGGACGACGAGATCGGCCCCGGCTTCGTCCCGTACCAGGGAGGCCACGCGCTGCCTGCGCGATTCGACCGATTCGCCCTCTTCTACACCGATCTGGATGAGCGAGGCGCGCACACTACCACCGTCCTGACATTCGAGCCGTTCACACGGGCCTACGATCGTCACACGAAAGCACTGCCGGGGTGCCTCACGGCAGCGTAACTTAACGTTCCAAGACACCCGCTCACAGCTATCCCGCCCGCGCTCCCGCATCCACCGAAACGACACACCGCCACCGATACCGCCGCCGACACCACCACTGACACCAGCGCCGACAACGCCGTCGACACCCGCCGTCATCCGCCGTCACCACTGCCCGCGTACCGACCGCCCGAGGGGTCCCGTTCCGTGAGTCTGCATCCCACTCTCCAGCCCTACGCCGACGCCTGGACCCACTCCATCGACGCGATATCCGAGCTGGTGTCACCGCTCGTGGAGGGCGAGTGGAACCGCCGGACCCCATGCCCAGGCTGGTCGGTCCGTGACCTGGTCTCGCACGTCATCGGCCTGGAGTGCGAGATGCTCGGCGACCCGCGCCCCATCCACACCCTCCCGCGCGACCTCTACCACGTCACCAACGAGCAGCAGCGGTACATGGAGATGCAGGTCGACGTACGGCGGCACCACACGGCCCCGGAGATGACGTCCGAGCTGGAGTACACGGTCATCCGCCGCAACCGCCAGCTGCGCAACGAGACACGGGAGCCGGGGACGATGATCCGCGGCCTCTACGGCCGCGAGACCGCTCTCGTGGACCTCATGCGCAACCGGGCGTTCGACGTGTGGGTGCACGAGCAGGACCTGCGTACCGCCCTCGGCCGGCCCGGCAACCTGGACTCGCCCGGCGCGCACATCACGCGGGACGTACTCCTCAGCGCGCTGCCGAAGGTCGTCGCCAAGGACGCGGGGGCGCCGCGCAGTTCGGCGATCGTCTTCGACGTGCACGGTCCCGTCGAGTTCCTGCGCACGATCCGCGTCGACATCAACGGCCGCGGCACCCTGGAGACGTCACCGGCCCTCGGCCCCGCCGCCAGCTTCGCCCTCGACTGGGAGACCTACGTCCGCCTGGCCTGCGGCCGGGTGACCCCGGAAGCGGTCGCCGACCGCATCAAGACGGAGGGCGACCCGGGCCTCACGGCAGCGATCCTGCGCCACTTCGCGGTGACGCCGTAGCGACACTTTTCAGCGCGGGCCGGGCAGTCCCAGCCCACTTCAGCCCGTCCGGCGTTCGAGGACGAGGCCCGTTCGGGGCCGAAGCGGGGGCCTGGGGGCGGCAGCCCCCAGAGACGCCCGCACCAATACCCCGCACCTACACCGGAACGTGCACCGCAGAAACCCTGCTCACAACCAACCGCTCCGACTCCCGCAGAGCGGCCCGCTTCCGCAACCGCAGAATCTGGCTGACGCCAACCCCCTGCAGCAGGAACACGAACGAGAACGCGACGGCGTAGTTGTCGCCGGTCGCGTCCAGCAGCACACCGACCGCGAACAGCGTCGTCATCGACGCGACGAAACCGCCCATGTTGGTGATCCCCGAAGCCGTCCCCTGACGCTCGGGCGGATTCGCGGGCCGGGCGAAGTCGAAGCCGAGCATCGAGGCGGGCCCGCAGGCACCCAGCACCGTGCACAGCAGCACCAGCAGCCACATCGGGGCGTGACCGGAGCCGGACACCGCCGGGTAGGCGAGGGTCACCGCCCACATCACCGCCGTGGCGCCCACCGTGCCCAGCGCCAGCGGCAGCCGGGCCGTGTGGTGCCGGGCGACGATCTGGCCGTACACCAGGCCGATCACCATGTTGGACAGCACGACCAGGGTGAGCAGCTCCCCCGCCGTCGCCCGCGTCAGCCCCTGCGCCTCGACGAGGAACGGCAGGCCCCACAGCAGCAGGAACACCATCGCCGGGAACTGGGTGGTGAAGTGCACCCACAGGCCGAGCCGCGTGCCGGGCTCGCGCCACGAGGCGGCGATCTGACGGCGCACGTACGCGGCGCCCTGATGCGGGAACGGCTCCGGCTCGTGCCCCTTCGGATGGTCCTTGAGGAACACGAGCATCAGCACGAGCACCACCACACCCGCGACCGCACTGCCCGCGAAGGCCGCCGTCCACCCGACGCCGTGCAGCAGCCGGGCCAGGACGAGCGTCGAGACGAGGTTGCCCGTCATCCCGGCCAGCCCCGCCAGCTGCGCGATCATCGGCCCGCGCCGCGCCGGGAACCACCGGGAACCCAGCCGCAGCACGCTGATGAACGTCATCGCGTCCCCGCACCCGAGCAGCGCGCGGGAGGCGAGAGCCGTGCCGTACGAGGGGGAGAACGCGAAGCCCAGCTGCCCGGCCGTGAACAGCACCGCGCCGATGGCCAGCACCTTCTTGGTGCCGAGCCGGTCGACGAGCAGCCCGACCGGTATCTGCATGCCCGCGTAGACCAGGAGCTGGAGGATCGAGAAGGTGGACAGGGCGGACGCGTTCACGTGGAAGCGGTCGGCGGCGTCGAGCCCGGCCACCCCCAGTGACGTACGGAAGATGACCGCGACGAAGTACACCGAGACGCCGACGGACCAGACGAGGACGGCGCGGCGCCCACCGGGAGGATCGCCGGGCAGCGAACCACGGCCGGAACCGGATCCGGCGGCGGCGACGGGTCCGGGGCTCATCGGACCTCGCCCCGGGCCAGGTTGGAGAACCAGCTGACGTGCCGGTGCACGATCGCGACCGCCGCCTCCGGGTCACCCGAGCGCAGCGCGTCGAGGATCTCCTGGTGCTCGACGAGCGTCTTGGTGATGCGGTCGGGGTGGGCGTGCATGACGGCGACGCCCATCCTCAGCTGCCGGTCGCGCAGTTGGTCGTACAGCCGGGAGAGGATCTCGTTGCCTCCGCTGCGGACGATCTCGGCGTGGAAGCAGCGGTCGGTCACGGCAGCGCCCGCGAGGTCTCCTGCGGCGGCCTGCCGGCGTTGCCGTTCGAGCAGTTCGGTGAGCCGGGCGATGAGCTGTGGCGAGGCGGGCACCGCCTTGCGGATGGTGTGCTCCTCGACCAGCTGGCGGGTCTCGACGACGTCCGCGATCTCCTGCGCGGAGACGGGCAGGACGAGCGCGCCCTTCTTCGGGTAGAGCCTGATCAGCCCCTCGGCCTCCAGGCGCAGCAGCGCCTCGCGCACCGGCGTGCGGGACACCCCGACGGCCTCGGCCAGTTCGCCCTCGGTGAGCAGGGTCCCGCCCTCGTAACGGCGGTCCAGGACACCCTCTTTGACGTGGGCGTAGACGCGTTCGGCGGCGGGAGGTTGCTTCACGTGCTGCACGGCCGGGCTGCTCATGCCCACAGCATAGATACAACACGTACGCATGCGGGCGGGCGTCCGCCATATGGACCGACCTCGTGAACCGATCCCCGTTCGGGGCGTGACGTCGCCACACGGACAACAGTTCAACTTCTGGAAGGGGCGCGGGAACCACGCACAGCTGTACGACGTCTCTCGGAAAGGGAAAATCGGGGAACCCGCCTCAGCACGCGCACAACCAACTGTGCTAGTTACGAGTCACACGAGAGTGGCGTTCCGCCCGTTCGGCCAACTCGGCCGCTCTCCAGGGACATTCGGACGATCCAGACGTAATCGGGGTATTGAAGTTGATAACCGGCATCCAGGGCATCCGTTTTCGTAGAGCCGCAGCCGTGGTGGTCACCACCGGCGCCGTGCTCGCGACCGGAGCGCTCACCGCGGCGCCCGCTCAGGCGGCTCCCGCCGTTCCGACGATCGTCGCCAAGGGCGGCTATCTGATGAACAACGCCAACGGCGCGAGCCTGTACACCAAGGCCGCCGACACCAAGCTCTCCACCGGTTCCACCACGAAGATCATGACGGCGAAGGTCGTGCTGGCGACGGCGAACCTGAACCTCAACACCAAGGTCACGATCCAGAAGGCGTACAGCGACTACATCGTCGCCAACACCGCCTCCTCGGCCGGCCTGATCGTCGGCGACAAGGTCACCGTCCGCCAGCTGCTGTACGGGCTGATGCTGCCGTCGGGCTGCGACGCCGCGTACGCGCTCGCCGACAAGTTCGGCACCGGCTCGACGCGTGCCGCCCGGGTGAAGTCGTTCATCGCCAAGATGAACAGCACGGCCCGGAGCCTCGGCATGACGAACACCAAGTTCGACAGCTTCGACGGTATCGGCAACGGCTCGAACTACTCGACGCCGCGCGACCTGACGAAGCTCGCCAGCAACACCATGAAGAACGGCGCCTTCCGCGCGATAGTGAAGACGCAGAACTTCAAGGAGAAGGTGACCACCAAGACCGGTGGCACCCGCTGGATGAGCTGGGAGAACACCAACAAGCCGCTGCTGTCCGGCTACGCCGGCACCATCGGCATCAAGACCGGCTCCGGCCCGCAGGCCAAGTACTGCCTGGTCTTCGCCGCGACCCGCAACGGCAAGACGGTCATCGGCACGGTCCTCGCCTCCACCTCGGTCGCCAACCGCACGGCGGACGCGAAGAAGCTGATGAACTACGGCTTCGCGCGCCTGGGCTGACACCCGGTCAGCAGTCAGGAAAAGTGGGGGCCTGCCGCGCTCGGCGCGGCAGGCCCCCACTTTTTTGTGCCCGTTCCCTATGCCCAGGTGATGAGCTTCTTCGGCTGCTCCAGGATCGCCGCCACGTCCGCCAACACCTTGGAGCCCAACTCCCCGTCCACCAGCCTGTGGTCGAAGGAGAGGGCGAGGGTCGTCACCTGGCGGGGCTTCACCTTGCCCTTGTGGACCCACGGCTGGAGCCTGATCGAGCCGACCGCGAGGATCGCGGCCTCGCCGGGAGGAAGGATCGGCGTGCCCGTGTCTACGCCGAAGACGCCGACGTTCGTGATCGTCACCGTGCCGCCCTGCATGGCCGCGGGCGACGTCCTGCCCTCCCGCGCCGTGGACACCAACTCGCCGAGCGCCTCCGCCAGTTGCGGGAGCGTCTTGTCGTGGGCGTCCTTGATGTTCGGGACGATCAGGCCGCGCGGGGTGGCCGCCGCGATGCCCAGGTTCACATAGTGCTTGAGCACGATCTCCTGGTTCGCCTCGTCCCAGGACGCGTTGATGTCCGGATGGCGCTTGATCGCGACCAGCAGGGCCTTGGCGATGAGGAGCAGCGGGTTCACCCGCAGACCCGCCAGCCCGTACGAGTCGGGGGCCCCCTTGAGCTCCTCCACCAGCTTCAGTGTCCGCGTCACGTCGACCGTCACGAACTCCGTGACGTGCGGTGCCGTGAACGCCGAGCCGACCATCGCCGCCGCGGTCGCCTTCCGTACGCCCTTGACCGGGACCCGCGTCTCCCGCGTGCCGTCGTACGTGACGGCCGGCGCCGGGACCGCCGGGGTGACCGGCGTCGGGGCGTGCACCGGCTCGGGGGCCACCGGGGCCACCGCGGCGTGCACGTCCTCGCGCGTGATGACGCCGTCGGGCCCCGACGGGGTCACCGTCGTCAGGTCGACGCCGAGATCCTTGGCGAGCTTGCGCACCGGCGGCTTCGCGAGCGGTCGTCCGGCCACCGGGGCCAGGACGGACTGGCCGGGCAGGGCCGCCAGGCCGGCGAGGGCGCCATGGCCGCCGTGGCCGTTCGCCTCCGCCCGCCCGCTGTGGCCGTTCAGCTCCTGCTGGACCGCCGCCGCGACCTCCTGGGCCGGCACCTCGGCACCCTTGCGGGGGCGGCGCTTCGTCGAGGAGACGGACACGCCGTAGCCCACGAGGACCGGCTGGCGGGCCTGCGGCTTCACCTCCTCCGCCGGGGCTTCGGCGGCAGCCGGGGCCGCGTCCTCCACCTCGGCGCCGGCCCCGCCCGTCACGTCCACCGCGATGATCGACATACCCACGTCGACCGTCGTGCCCTCGGGGAAGTGCAGTGAGCGCACGACCCCGTCGTACGGGATGGGCAGTTCGACGGCCGCCTTGGCGGTCTCGACCTCGCACACCACCTGCCCGTCGGTGACGGTGTCGCCCGGCTGGACGTACCACTTGAGGATCTCGGCCTCGGTGAGTCCCTCGCCCACGTCGGGCATCTTGAACTCGCGAACGGACGCGTCAGTCATCGTCGTCACGTCCCTCTCCTCAGTACGCCAGCGAGCGGTCGACGGCGTCGAGCACCCGGTCCAGGCTCGGTAGGTACTCGTCCTCCAGGCGCGCCGGCGGATACGGGGCGTGGTAGCCGCCGACCCTGAGCACCGGGGCCTCCAGGTGGTAGAAACAGCGCTCCGTGATCCGGGCGGCGATCTCCGCGCCCGAGCCGAAGAACACCGGTGCCTCGTGCACCACGACCAGGCGGCGGGTCTTCTCGACCGAGGCCTGGACGGTGTCGAAGTCGAGCGGGGAGACCGACCGGAGGTCGAGAACCTCCAGGGACCGGCCCTCCTCGGCCGCCGCGTCGGCGACCTCCAGGCACAGCTTCACCATCGGGCCGTAGGCGGCAAGGGTGAGATCGGTGCCCGCGCGGACCACCTCGGCCTTGTGCAGCGGGCCCGGGATGGCCTCCGCATTGACCTCGGCCTTGTCCCAGTAGCGCCGCTTCGGCTCGAAGAAGATCACCGGGTCGTCGCTCTGGATGGCCTGCTGCATCATCCAGTAGGCGTCCGACGCGTTGGCCGGGGACACCACCTTGAGACCCGCCACGTGCGCGAAGAGCGCCTCCGGCGACTCGGAGTGGTGCTCGACCGCGCCGATGCCGCCGCCGTACGGGATGCGGATGACGATCGGGAGCTTGATCTTGCCCAGCGCGCGTGCGTGCATCTTCGCGAGCTGGGTGACGATCTGGTCGTACGCCGGGAAGACGAAGCCGTCGAACTGGATCTCCACCACCGGGCGGTAGCCGCGCAGGGCGAGGCCGATGGCCGTGCCGACGATGCCCGACTCGGCGAGCGGGGTGTCGATGACACGGTCCTCGCCGAAGTCCTTCTGGAGACCGTCGGTGACCCGGAAGACACCGCCGAGCTTGCCGACGTCCTCGCCCATGATCAGGACCTTGGGGTCCGACTCCAGGGCCTTGCGCAGCGATTCGTTGATCGCCTTGGCCAGGGCCATGCTTCTGGAAGTCACAGCCTTGGAAGTCGCCGGTTCTGCCGCCATGGTCATGCCCCCTCCACATCTGCGAACGACGCCTGGTAGGCGGCGAACTGGGCCCGTTCCTCGTCCACGAGCGCGTGCCCGTCGGCATAGGTGTGCTCGAACATCGCGAAGGGGTCCGGGTCCGGCATGGCACGGACCACTTCGCGTACTCGCCTGCCCAACGACTCGCTCTCGGCCTCCAGTTCCGCGAAAAATCCCTCTTCCGCGTGGTTTGAGGCCTCAAGGTACGTGCGCAGACGCGCGATCGGGTCCTTCGCCTCCCACGCCACCCGCTCGTCGTCGTGGCGGTAGCGGCTCGCGTCGTCGGAGGTGGTGTGGTCGCCCATGCGGTAGGTGAACGCCTCGACCAGCGTGGGGCCCTCGCCGCGGCGGGCCCGCTCCAGGGCCCACTTCGTCACCGCGAGGACGGCCAGTACGTCGTTGCCGTCCACCCGTACACCGGGGAAGCCGTAGCCCTGCGCGCGCTGGTAGAGCGGGACGCGGGTCTGCCGCTCGGTCGGCTCCGAGATGGCCCACTGGTTGTTCTGGCAGAAGAACACCACGGGGGCGTTGTAGACCGAGGCGAAGGTGAAGGACTCGGCGACGTCGCCCTGGCTGGAGGCGCCGTCCCCGAAGTACGCGATGACCGCCGAGTCGGCGCCGTCCTTGGCCACGCCCATCGCGTAACCGGTGGCGTGCAGGGTCTGCGAGCCGATGACGATCGTGTAGAGGTGGAAGTTGTTGCTGTTGGGGTCCCAGCCGCCGTTGTTCACCCCGCGGAACATGCCGAGCAGATTGGTCGGGTCGACGTCCCGGCACCAGGCGACACCGTGCTCGCGGTAGGTCGGGAAGACGTAGTCGTCGGGGCGGGTGGCGCGGCCGGAACCGATCTGGGCGGCCTCCTGGCCGAGCAGTGAGGCCCACAGGCCCAGCTCGCCCTGGCGCTGGAGAGCGGTGGCCTCGGCGTCGAAGCGGCGGGTCAGCACCATGTCCCGGTACAGACCGCGCAGGTCGTCGGAGGTGAGGGCGGCGACATAGGGGTCGTAGGCGGCGTTCCTGACGCGCCTGCCCTCGGGGGTCAGCAGCTGGACGAGGTCCGGATCGGCGCCCGTCCCGGCGGGCTTCGCCGTCGCCTTCACGGCCGGTTTCGCGGCCGGCTTCCTGGTGGCGGCGCGTTTGGCGGTGACACGCTTCGCGGCCGTGGCCGGTGCGTCGGCGGCCGGTGCGTCGGCGCTCTGGGGAGTGGTGCTCTGGGCGGTGGTGCGGGTGGTACCGGTCTTGCTTCCGGCGCTGCGTCGCGGTTTGCGCGCGGCAGTGCTCTCCACGGTCACGTGTACTCCTCCGTCGGTCCGGCCCCGGGGTTGCCGGGTAACCAGTGCGGTCACCTGTACCCGATACCCGTGCACGGGGTGGGTGCCGCTCGGCCGGGAACAGGCGTGACAGGCGCCCCGGCGAGCGTCCCGCAAGGGTCACGTTACCCAGTGCCTCATATTTCTATGAAACCCCCCTGACCTGCTATTTTGCTTGGAAATCCAAGTAAATTGAGCAAGTCGGGAAGGGGCCCTGGTCACAGCCTTGCAGGGGGCCGGAACAACGGCACGTTATCCCGCTCACCCGGCCCACGGGAAGAGCCGGTGTGTGAGACTGTCCGCGTGCCCGAAGACGGAAAAATCACCGTATTTCTCCTCGATGACCATGAAGTCGTCCGCCGGGGAGTCCATGAGCTGCTCTCGGTCGAGGACGACATCGAGGTGGTCGGCGAGGCCGGTACGGCGGCGGACGCGCTGGCACGCATTCCGGCCACCCACCCGGACGTGGCCATCCTGGACGTACGCCTCCCGGACGGCAGCGGCGTCGAGGTCTGCCGCGAGATCCGCTCCCGGGACACGGGCGTCAAGTGCCTGATGCTGACCTCGTTCGCCGACGACGAGGCCCTCTTCGACGCCATCATGGCGGGCGCGTCCGGATACGTCCTGAAGGCCATCCGCGGACATGAACTGCTGGCGGCCGTACGGGACGTCGCCGCAGGCAGGTCGCTGCTCGACCCGGTCGCGACCGCCCGGGTCATGGAGCGGCTGCGGGACGGCGGAAATCCGGCGAGGGGCGACGAGCGGCTCGCGAACCTCACCGAGCAGGAACGCCGGATCCTCGACCTGATCGGCGAGGGGCTCACCAACCGGGAGATCGGCGACCGGCTGCACCTGGCGGAGAAGACGATCAAGAACTACGTCTCCGGACTGCTGTCCAAACTCGGCATGCAGAGGCGCTCCCAGGCGGCGGCCTACGTGGCGCGGACGCAGGCGGAGAGACAGGGGCCGCGGCAGGGCTTTTGAGGGAGACCCCCCGAGTTCCTGAGGGCCCCAGGTTCCCGAGGGACTCCCCAGGTTCCTGAGGGACTCCCGCCCGAATCGGGACCTAAGGCCCCTTTTCTCGGGGCCAGCGCCCCTGGTGCGCCCGTCCTCCCGCCGCGCAACCTGAGTGCATGCCGACCGACGAACAGCGCGCCGCCGACCTCCTCGGCCGGGTCGAGCACGGCCGGGTGGCGACCAGCATGCGCGCGTTGCCCTTCCTGGCGTCCGCCCGGCACATCGTCGTGGACGGCCGGGTCCTGCTGCGCCTGCACAAGGGGCACGGGTACCACCGGGCATGCGTGGGCGGTGTCGTCGCCTACGGCGCGGATGTTCCGTCCGCACGGGCGCGGAGCCGGTCGTGGTCCGTGCAGGTCGTCGGGGAGTGCGCCGCCGTCGAGCCGACCGCCGCCGAGCTCGACCGGTTCGGCCCCGCACCGCGCTCCGTGGACGGCGTTCCCTTCGATCCCGTCTACCTCCGGGTCGAACCCCAGTTCGCGACAGTGCACTCCGTGATCGAAACCGACTGCCCGTGACTGTCCGCGGTCACCTGTGACTTCCTGTGACAAGCGCCCCGCTCACGCGCCCGGCTCGTGCCCTACCATCTGGCGCGTGCCGCGCTCATCTGTACCACCCCTTGCGTCCCATGCGCCCCCGCTGGGCGCCCTCCTCCGCCAGTACGCCGCCGGGTCCGCGCTGACCTGCGACCCCGTCGACCAAGGGCTGCTGAACCGCGGCTACCGGCTCGCCACCACGCGCGGCCACTACTTCCTGAAGCACCACTTCGACCCCGAGACCGCCGACCCCGCCGCGATCGCCCGTCAGCACCGGGCGACCCAGCGCCTCGCGGACCTCGGCGTCCCGGTGGCCCCGCCCCTGCCGGGCCGCGACGGACGTACGGTCGCCGTCGTCGGCGGCCACGCCTACGCCCTGCACCCCTGGATCGACGGCCGCCACCGCCACGGCGGCCAGCTCAGCACCGGCCAGTGCGGGCGGCTGGGCGCGCTGCTCGGCGTGGTCCACGCGAGCCTGGAACGCGTGATGCCGACACGGGGCCGGGTATCGGGCGATCGGGGCGAGGGCGGGCGCGAGGACGCCGGACAGGACCGGGCGGCCCCACAGGACCTGACCACAGGTAAGGAGAGGGCCGCGGGCCGGGAAGGCGCCGCCGCGCGGGAACTCCCCGCAGGTGCAGGTAGGGGGGAGGACACCGGTCGAGGACGGGCCGCCGGGCAGGGCGACCCCGGCGGCGGCGCCCGACAAACAGAGGCCGGCCGAGGAGAAACCGGCAGAGGGGGAGAGCCCCGGGATCCCGGCGGAGCCGACCACCTCCGGGACGCGACCCGGCGGAGCGGGACCACCGGACGGGGCCGGGCCGCCGCTCCTGCCGGTGCCTCGGCGAAGCCCCTCGCGCCGACCGCGCCCCCACGCCCGGCCGACACCCACCACCGTCCGCCCCACCCCTACACCCCCGCCGGGCAGCCGCAATCGCGGCCGACCGGTTCCAACGGCCTCGCCGATCCCCCGCACACCCCCTCGGCCGACCCCGCCGACACCTTCGCGCTCATCGACGACCTCCTGGCCCACGTACGCCGCCACCGCCCCACCGACGCCTTCGACGAACTGGCCCGCCACCGGCTTCTGGAACGGCGGGCACTGCTGGAGCAGCACGCGGACCGGCGGCCTCCGCCGGGCGGCTCGGTGGGCTGGGTGCACGGGGACTTCCACCCGTTCAACCTGCTCTACAAGGGGGACTCACCGGCCGCGATCGTCGACTGGGACCGGCTCGGTGTGCAGCCCCGCGCGGAGGAGGCCGTACGCGCCGCCGCGATCTTCTTCGTACGGCCCGCCGGCACGCTCGACCTGCCCAAGGTGCGCGCGTACGCGTGCGCGTACCGGCGTACGGCGGGGGCCACGCCCTCCGAACTGGGCGCCGCGGTGCACCGGGTGTGGTGGGAGCGCCTCAACGACTTCTGGATGCTGCGCTGGCACTACGAGCGGGGGGACACCCGCGCCGACTCCCAGTTCCCGGCCGCCTCGGCGCTCGCCGTGTGGTGGACGCGCGAGTACGACGCGGTGTGCGAGGCGTTCGTGGACTGACATCCGCCGGGGGAGCGAACCTGCCACCGGCCACCGGTCCCCGGTGAACGGCACGCGCGCGTGAAGCCCGCTTCGGGCCGCACGCGCGCGTGGAGGACGCTTTCCGTCAACCGGCCGCCGGTTCGCTCCCCGGGGCGGTCGGCAGGTCAGGGGGTGGTGCCCCCGTCAGCACCGCCGACGTCCGTTCCGGGGTCGCCCGACGTCTCGGACGACGGACTCGCCTCGTCCGACGGCTGCGACTCGGTGACCGACGGCTCCACGCTCGTCTCCACGTCCGACGGAGTGGGTGACGGCTCGGTGGAGGGGGTCGCGGACGGTGTGTACGACGGCGTGGCCGACGGTGTCCACTGGGACCCTCCGTCCGAGCCGCTGCCGTCGTCCGTGGCGGTGTTCGACGGCTCTTCGGAGACCTCGTCGCTCGGGCTCGCCGTGGTGTCGTCGGTCGTCGCGGACTGCGAGGTGGCCGGCGACTCCGTGGTGCCGGTGTCGCCGTCCGTGCCGCCGCCGTTCTGCAGGGCGAGGGCGACGCCCGCCGCGATGGCGATCACGGCGAAGAACGCCAGTATCCACAGCTTGCCCCGGCCGCCGCCCCGGTTGCCGTGCCCCTCGAAGCCGCCGTCGTCCCCGCCGCCGTACCCGGCGGGCAGGATCTGCTGGGGGATCTGGGTGGTACCGGCCTGCTCGCCCGGGTGGTTCATCACCGCGGTGCCGGCGAAGCCCCCCGAGGGGGTGTGCCGGCCGTCGTGCATGTCCACGGGCCCGGTGTTCCAGGTGCCGGTGTGACTGCCCTGGTCGTACAGCATCTGCAGGCCGTACTGGATGAGACCGCGCATCTCCTCTGCGGTCTGGAAGCGGTCGTCCGGTTCCTTGGCGAGGGAACGCATGACGAGCCCGTCGAGTTCCGGCGGCGCCGCCTCCGAGACCTGGGAGGGGGGCACCGGAATGTCCTGTACGTGCTGGTAGACCACGGCCAGCGGGGTCTCACCGGTGAACGGGGGCCGCAGCGCGAGGAGTTCGTACAGCAGGCAGCCGGTGGCGTACAGGTCGGAGCGGTGGTCGACGGCCTTGCCGAGGGCCTGCTCCGGGGAGAGGTACTGGGGCGTGCCCATGACCATGCCGGTCTGCGTCATCGTCGTGGACGCCCCGTGCAGCGCGCGGGCGATGCCGAAGTCCATGACCTTCACGGCGCCACCGTGCGTGATGATCACGTTGGCGGGCTTGATGTCGCGGTGCACGATGCCGTGCTGATGCGAATAGGCAAGCGCTTCCAGCACACCGGAGACGATGATCAGCGCCTGCTCGGGCCCCGGCGCCTCGGCGTTGATGAGGAGGTCGCGGATGGTGCGCCCCTCGACGATCTCCATCACGATGTACGGGACGGACTGACCGCCCACGGTGTCCTCGCCGGAGTCGTACACGGCGACGATCGAGTGGTGGTTGAGCCCTGCCACCGACTGGGCCTCGCGCGTGAAGCGGGCCTTGGAGATCGGGTCCTCGGCGAGGTCGGCGCGGAGAAGCTTGACCGCGACGGTCCGCCCCAGGCGTACGTCCTCGGCGGCGAACACCTCGGCCATGCCGCCCCGGCCGAGTCTGTGGGTGAGCCGGTACCGGCCGTCCCCTACCAGTCCGCCGTTGCCCCACAGCTCAGGCGCGTCTGACATACCGCCGCCAGCCGCCTCGGGGTCGGACGGGCCCTGAGCGCGCTGCTGTGCCATCAGTCCTCGCCGTCGTTTCTGCCCGCGGTGCGCGCGGTGTTGTTACGGTCTCCGTCGGCCACGCTACAGCCTCCACGCAAGCCTCCGAGCCGGGAGGCGATCCCGGAAGAGCTCCGGGAGGAACCCGGGTACGAGTCCCGGGCGGACCGGTTATCAAACCCGTTGCGGGTATCGGCGTGCAAATCCCCTGCGCGTCCGTACAGCCCCTGTAACGCTTCCGCGACGCTTCCCTCCCGTACGGTCACGGAACGGGCACCGCGCTTGACGTGTCAGTGCCCTCCGGCAGACTTGGCCCGGAATCAGCCGGTCGATCACGTGTGGCTGTGGAGAAGTTCGGGGGACGCGGAGACATGAGCCAGGACGGCGCACACGGCCGGTACGCGGGGCAGGCGCTCGCCGGCGGCCGCTACCAGCTGCGCGATCTGCTCGGCGAGGGCGGCATGGCCTCGGTGCACCTCGCGTACGACTCGGTCCTGGACCGGCAGGTCGCGATCAAGACACTGCACACCGAACTGGGCCGTGAGCAGGCCTTCCGCGAGCGGTTCCGCCGCGAGGCCCAGGCCGTGGCCAAGCTCACGCACACGAACATCGTCTCGGTCTTCGACACCGGCGAGGACGACGTGGCGGGAACGACGACCCCTTACATCGTCATGGAGTACGTCGAGGGGCAGCCGCTCGGCTCCGTTCTCGACGCGGACGTACGGCAGTTCGGGGCGATGCCCGCCGACAAGGCGCTGAAGATCACCGCGGACGTGCTGGCGGCCCTGGAGATCAGCCACGAGATGGGCCTGGTCCACCGGGACATCAAGCCGGGCAACGTGATGACGACCAAGCGCGGAGTCGTCAAGGTCATGGACTTCGGCATCGCCCGCGCCATGCAGTCGGGCGTCACGTCGATGACACAGACCGGCATGGTCGTCGGCACCCCCCAGTACCTCTCGCCCGAGCAGGCGCTGGGCCGGGCCGTGGACGCCCGCTCCGACCTCTACTCGGTCGGCATCATGCTGTTCCAGCTGGTCACCGGACGGCTGCCGTTCAACGCCGACTCACCGCTTGCGATCGCGTACGCGCACGTCCAGGAGGAGCCGGTCGCCCCCTCGTCGGTCAACAGCGCGCTGCCCCCGGCGGTGGACGCGCTCGTCGCCCGCGCGTTGAAGAAGAACCCGAACGAGCGTTTCCCGAGCGCCGTCGCCATGCGCGACGAGTGCCTGCGTGTGGCCGCGTCCCTCCACCCGGCCGCCCCGAACATCGTCCCGGGCACCCCGGCGCAGAGCGGCACGGGCGTCGCCTCCGCCGTGTTCCCGCCGGTAGACCAGGCGACCCCGGCCCCGCCCGGCTCCGTACGGACCCCGTACCAGCCGACCCCGCACCCGCAGCACGCGAACCCGTACGGCACCACCACTCCGCCCCCGGCGTACGCACCTCCGCACACGCCCCCGCAGACACCGGCTCCGGCGTACGGCTATCCGCAGCAGGCCGCGTACCAGACGCCCGGCGCGTACGTGCCGCAGCACACTCCCCCGGCCGCCTACTCGCCCGCGCCCGCGGCAACGTCCTTCTCCTCCTCCGGAGGCGGACGGAAGAGCAACACCCCGGTGATCGTGGGCTCGATCGTCGTGTCCCTCGTCGCCGTCGGCGGGCTGCTCCTGGCCCTGAAGCTGGGCGGGGACGACAGCGACAACGGCGGCGGGACCGGCACCGGCAGCACCCCGAGCGCCTCGGCGTCGCAGACGACGGGGACGGGGACAGGATCGGGATCGGGCTACAAGGGGCCGGACCTGAGCAAGAAGATCGACGCGGACGAGTGCGCGGAAGCGCCGGAGTCGTACACCGACCCGGACAAGATCCGGCTGCCCGACTTCCGCTACAAGGACCTGACCTCGGTCAAGCTCTGTTTCCAGGCGGCCGGCTGGCGGATGAAGGTCACGCGGATCAACGAGAACACGTTCGGCAAGGACCAGGTCACGGACCAGTTCCCCTCCGCGGGCGCGGACGCCGACCCGGAGAACATGCCGGTGATCGAACTGAGCGTATCGACGGGCTACCCGTCCTGACCGGGCGGTCGTTCATGGAGCGGGGCCCGGCAGCCGGTCGGTCGGCCACCGGGCCCCGCTCCATGAGATCTGGGCCGGACTGACGCAGGAGACTAGAGGTACGGCCCGCCCGTACGTCCGCCGGTACGCGGGTCGTCATCGCCCTCGTGGCCACCCACCCCCGGCGGCAGCGCGCGGCGCATCTGCTCCAGCTGGGCCCGCGCGGCCATCTGCTGGGCGAACAGGGCGGTCTGGATCCCGTGGAAGAGGCCCTCCAGCCAGCCCACCAACTGGGCCTGCGCGATCCGCAGTTCGGCGTCGCTGGGGATCGCCTCGTCCGTGAACGGCAGCGACAGGCGCTCCAGTTCGTCGACCAGCTCGGGCGCGAGACCGTCCTCCAGCTCCTTCACCGAGCTGGCGTGGATCCTCTTGAGCCGGACCCGGCTCGCCTCGTCGAGAGGAGCCGCGCGCACCTCCTCCAGCAGCTGCTTGATCATGCTGCCGATCCTCATGACCTTGGCGGGCTGCTCCACCATGTCCGTCACCGGGATCTCTCGGGAGTCGTCGTCACCGCCGCCGCCGAGAGCCATCCCGTCCTGGCCAACGACCAGGATCTGGGGGTTCTCCGGCGACCTTTCGTTCCTCGGCATCTCCATTCCGTCATTGTCTCGCACCAGGTGGCGGCTGCGGCCGGTGGGTCCGGCCCCGCTCTCCGCGTCCGGGATGCCGGACGGACGGGCGCGTGTGACGCTGGTCCCGTCGAACCCCGGTGACGGGCGAGGCCGACCGGCGACTCCGCAGCGGGAGGAGGCCAGCAACATGACTCCACGGCTCCGCACCCTGCGTACCTGCGGCATCCTGCTCGCCCTGGCGGCCCCCACGCTCGCCGCTTCCCCGTACGGCACGGCACCGCCGTACGACCGCGTCCCGTACGTCGCCCGGCCCGCCCCCGACGCCTCCCGGGCCGGGAGCCCGGCGGGTGAGGGGCGGGAGCGTCCCGGGCGGCGGGAGTCCGCGCCGCCCGACGAGACGACGTACGAGGAGGCCGTGCTCGCCCCCGTGCCCGCCTCGGTCCCGGACGGGCCGCGGGACGCCGACGCCCTGCCCGGCACGGTCTCCGGCCCGGTGCTGCGGATACTGCCGCTCGGCGGCGGGCTGGTCCTGATCGGCTCCGGCCTGGGCCTCGCCCTCCTGACGCTGCGGCTGCGCGTACGGCGGACGTGACCGGCGGGCGTGACCGGCGAGGACATCCCGCTACGGGACGACCAGCAGCACCTTCCCGACGTGCGCGCTCTCCTCCACGAGCCGGTGGGCCGCCGCCGCGTCGCTCATCGGGAACTCGCGGTCGACGACCGGCCGGACCTGACCGGCGGCGAGCAGCGGCCAGACGTGCTCGCGCACGGCGGCCACGATCGCCGTCTTCTCGGCGAGCGGGCGGGCACGCAGCGAGGTCGCGCTGATCGCGGCCCGCTTGGTGAGGAGCGCGCCGATGTTCAGCTCGGCCTTGACTCCGCCCTGCATGCCGATGATCGCGAGCCGTCCGTTGACGGCGAGGGCGCGGACGTTGCGGTCCAGGTACTTGGCGCCCATGTTGTCGAGGATGACGTCGGCGCCGGCACCGTCGGTGGCCTGCTTGAGCTCCTCGACGAAGTCCTGCTCCCGGTAGTTGACGAGGATGTCGGCGCCCAGCTCGGCGCACTGGTCGAGCTTCTCCTTCGTCCCGGCCGTCACGGCGACCCTGGCGCCGACCGCCTTGGCGAGCTGGATGGCCATGGTGCCGATGCCGCTGGAGCCGCCGTGCACGAGGAAGGTCTCACCGGGGCGGAGGTGGGAGACCATGAAGACGTTCGACCAGACGGTGCAGGCCACCTCGGGCAGCGCCGCCGCCCGCTTCAGGTCGATGCCCTCGGGCACGGGCAGCAGTTGCCCGGCCGGGACGGCGACCTTCGTCGCGTAGCCGCCGCCCGCGAGCAGTGCGCACACCTCGTCGCCGACGGACCAGCCGGAGACTCCCGGCCCGAGCTCGGCGATCCGGCCGGAGCACTCCAGACCGGGGTACGGGGAGGCGCCGGGCGGTGGGTTGTAGAAGCCCTGGCGTTGCAGGATGTCGGCACGGTTTACGGCGCCGGCCACCACCTCGACCAGCACCTCGCCCTCACCGGGCACGGGATCGGGGACCTCGGCCCACACCAGCGCCTCGGGCCCTCCGGGTTCGGGAATCGTGATCGCATGCATGAGGGGACGCTACCCCTCGTTCCGGCGAAAACGAGGTGCGGTCCGGGTCCGGGGGAGAGACCGTGGACAGACGTGCGGTCGCGCGAGCGATGAGTTTCCGGCCGGCCGGCGGTCTCCCTCTGCGTCACCCCGTACGCACAAGGACTCCGGAAGGACCCGAATCATGAGCCCACAGGCAGCCAGGGCGGGCCGGGCGGCCGAGGCGCCCGACCTCGCCATCGAGACCGCGGGGCTGGTGAAGACGTTCGGCGAGACCCGGGCCGTCGACGGCGTCGACCTCGCCGTGCCCACCGGCACGGTCTACGGGGTCCTCGGGCCGAACGGCGCCGGGAAGACGACCACCGTCAAGATGCTCGCCACCCTGCTCAGGCCGGACGGCGGCGAGGCCCACGTCTTCGGCCACGACGTGGTGCGCGAGGCCGACACGGTACGCGGCAGGGTGAGCCTCACCGGCCAGTACGCGTCCGTGGACGAGGACCTCACCGGCACCGAGAACCTGGTGCTGCTCGGCCGGCTCCTCGGCCACCACAAGCGGACCGCCCGCGAGCGTGCCGCCCAGCTCCTGGAGGCCTTCGGGCTGACGGAGGCGGCGGCGAAGCAGGTCAAGCACTACTCGGGCGGCATGCGGCGGCGTATCGACATCGCCGCTTCCATCCTCAACACCCCCGACCTGCTGTTCCTCGACGAGCCGACGACCGGCCTCGACCCGCGCAGCCGCAACCAGGTGTGGGACATCGTGCGCGCGGTGGTCGCCCAGGGCACGACCGTGCTGCTGACCACGCAGTACCTGGACGAGGCCGACCAGCTGGCGTCCCGGATCGCCGTCATCGACAAGGGCAGGGTGATCGCGGAGGGCACGAAGGGCGAGCTGAAGGCGTCCGTCGGCGCCGGGTCCGTCCATCTACGGCTGCGCGATCCCGCCCAGCGGCCCGAGGCGGAGGGGGTGCTGCGGCTCGCCCTCGACGCGACCGTGCAACGCGAGCCCGACCCGGTGGCGCTCACGGCCCGCGTCGGGTCGTCGACCGGTGACAACGCGGCCGAGCAGGCGGCCCGCGCGCTCGCCGAACTGGCCCGCCGTGGCATCACCGTCGACAACTTCTCCCTGGGACAGCCCAGCCTGGACGAGGTGTTCCTCGCCCTGACCGGACACGACACCCAGGCCGACACCCGAGCCGACGCCCCGGCCGGCTCCACCGAAGGCGAGGCTGCGGCATGAGCACCGCGACCACCACCACCGAGAAGGAACTCGCCCCCGTCAGCGCCGAGTCGCTCGCCGCGCTGCTCATCACCAGGGACCGGCCACCGCGCCCCAGCGCGCTCTCGGCGTCCCTCACCTTCGGCTGGCGCGCGATCCTCAAGATCAAGCACGTCCCGGAGCAGCTCTTCGACGTCACCGCGTTCCCGATCATGATGGTGCTGATGTACACGTACCTGTTCGGGGGCGCGCTGGCGGGCTCCCCGCGCGAGTACATCCAGTTCCTGCTGCCGGGCATCCTGGTGATGTCGGTCGTGATGATCACGATGTACACGGGCGTCTCGGTCAACACGGACATCGAGAAGGGCGTCTTCGACCGCTTCCGGACGCTGCCGATCTGGCGGCCGGCGGTGATGGTCGGCTATCTCCTCGGCGATGCCCTGCGCTACACCATGGCGTCCGTGGTGATGCTGACGGTCGGCGTCATCCTGGGCTACCGCCCGGACGGCGGAGTGGTGGGCGTGGCCGCCGGTATCGCCCTCCTTCTGGTCTTCTCCTTCGCCTTCTCGTGGATCTGGACGATGTTCGGGCTGCTGCTGCGCACGGAGAAGTCGGTGATGGGCGTCAGCATGATGGTGATCTTCCCGCTGACCTTCCTGTCGAACGTCTTCGTCGACCCGCGCACCATGCCCGGCTGGCTCCAGGCCTTCGTCAACAACAGCCCGATCACCCATGTGTCGTCGGCGGTACGGGAGCTGATGGCCGGCGAGTGGCCGACCGCAGAGATCGCCTGGTCGCTGGGGTGGGCGGGCCTGCTGGTGCTGGTCTTCGGGCCCGTGACGATGCGGCTCTACAACCGCAAGTAGTCAGCGAGGCGATACGGGCTCGCCGGGTTCGACGGGTTCAGTGGTCGCGGATCGGACGGGCGTCGGGCGCCACATGCGCGCCCGGCGTCGCCCGCACGATGGTGATGAGCCGGTCGGCCACCTGGAGCTGCCCGATCGACGGGTCGTCGTAGCCCAGTACGCGATGCCCGCGTACGACGCTCACGACCAGGTCGTCCGTCTCGCGCGGCCCCTTGCCCACCTCGGCCTTTATGACCGGCCGCTCGACGATGTCGAGGCCGCTGCCCTGCTGAATGAGGTCCTCCATGACCATGCCGGCGGCGGGGCTGAGCACCGACAGCCCGAGCAGGCGACCGGCCGCGCTCGCGCTCGTGATGACGGCGTCGGCGCCGGACTGCTTGAGCAGCGGCGCGTTCTCCTCCTCGCGCACGGCGACCACGATCTTCGCCGTGCGGTTGAGCTGCCGGGCCGTGAGGGTGACGAGCACCGCCGTGTCGTCTCGCTGGGTGGCGATGATGATCTGCCGCGCCTTCTGCACCTCGGCCCGCAGCAGTACGTCGCTGCGGGTGGCGTCGCCGACCACTCCGGCGTACCCCTCGGCGGTGGCCGCGTCCACGGCCTTGGAACTGGGGTCGACGACGACGACCTGTTCCTTCTTCAGCCCGGTGACACAGACGGTCTGCACGGCCGACCGCCCCTTGGTCCCGAACCCGATGACAACGGTGTGCTCCCGCAAGGCCGCCCTCCAGCGGTTCTGCCGCCACTCCTCACGTGTGCGTTCCGTGAGGACTTCGAGAGTCGTGCCGACCAGGATGATCAGGAAGAGCACGCGCAGCGGGGTGATGACGAAGATGTTGGTGTACCGGGCGGCGTCGCTGACGGGCGCGATGTCGCCGTATCCGGTGGTGGAGAGGGTGACGGTGGCGTAGTAGAAGGCGTCGAGCAGGCCGACGGAACCGTCGGCGTTGTCGCTGTAGCCGTCGTGGTCGACGTAGACGATGAGTGCGGTACCGACCAGCACCAGCAGAGCCATGGCGACGCGTTTGCCGACCTGCCGGATCGGCCGCTCCACCACGGTCCGGGGAAGTTTCACCCGATAGGTCGCCAGATGCTCGTCCGCCTGGCGGGCGATGGCGTCATGACCCGGCAGTTTCACGTGAAACATCCTCCATCGACGCTGAGTCGGGTGCCGTGCAGCTCCGAATGTTTCACGTGAAACACTCCCCGGCTTCCGTGGCCGCAGCCCAGGGCAGATCGAGCAGTTCCAGTTCCTGCCCGGCCCGTGCGCCGCCCGGCGGTACGACAGCGAGGGCCTCGGCCGCCGCGATACCGCGCAGCATGGCCGGCCCGTTGTAGTGCAGCGGCACGGCCCGGTCGCCGCGCAGGACGACGGGGACGAGTCGGGTGTCGTGCGGGTGCCCGTGCACCTCGTCCTTGAGGGGCAGCGTGTACGGATCGGGCGCCGCCCGTCCCGCGAGGGTCCGCAGCAGCGGCTCGGCGAGGGTGAGCAGCCCGGAGACGGCGGCCAGCGGGTTGCCGGGCAGCCCGACCAGGTGCTGGTTCCCCTTCAGCCGGGCCAGCAGCATGGGGTGGCCGGGCCGCACCTGGACGCCGTTCACCAGCAGTTCGGCGCCGAGGCGGCGGAGGGTGGGGTGGACGTGGTCGACGGGTCCGGCGGCGGTGCCCCCGGTCGTGACGACGATCTCGGCGGGGGAGTTCCTCAGTGCCGCGTAGAGCGCCTCGGCGTCGTCCCCGAGCCTGCGTACGGCGATGACGTCGGCGCCGAGCGAGCGCAGCCAGGGCGGCAGCATCGGGCCGAGCGCGTCCCGGATGAGGCCGTCACGCGGCAGTCCCTCGGTGAGCAACTCGTCGCCCAGGACGAGGACTTCGGCCCGGGGCCGGGGGATCGCGGCGAGGGTGTCGTACCCGGCGGCTGCCGCGAGTCCGAGTACGGCCGGGGTCACGAAGGTGCCGCTCGGCAGCAGCTGGTCGCCGGAGCGGCACTCCTGGCCGCGCGGACGGATGTCCTGGCCGTGGCTCATGTCCCGGGTGGCGTGCAGCCGGCCCTTGTCGTCGGTGCGGCCGTGCTCGCTGCGCAGGACGGCGGTCGTGTCGTGCGGGATACGGGCGCCCGTCGCGATCCGTACCGCGGTGCCGTCGGTGAGCGGCTCGGGCTGCGCGTGCCCGGCGAGGACACCTGCCTCGCGCACGGCCCAGGGTCCGGGGCCGGCCACCGCCCAGCCGTCCATCGCGGACGTGTCGAAGGAGGGGAGGTCGGTGAGGGCCGCGAGGGGAGCGGCGAGGACCAGGCCGAGAGCGGCGTCGAGGGGCACGGAGACGGGAGCCGAGGCGTTACGGGGGACCTGGCGGGCGGCGCGCTCGGCGATGGCGCGGGCCCGGGGCCACGGGGTGGCCCGGGGTCGCTCGGGGGCGGGGGTGGAGCTGCCGGCCGGGTCGGTACCGGTCCTGCCAGGATCGGCATCGGTGCCGGAACCGGTGTCGGCGTCCACGTCGTAGACGCCCTCTCCGGAGGGGGCCGGTACCGCGGAGCCCGCGGGAGCCGGCCCGTCGCCCCGCCTGCCGCTGCCGTTGCCTTCGTTCACGAGGGCGAGCGCCTCCTCGGCGCCGAGGTCGTCCAGGTCGCTGCGGGCGGTCATCCGGCGTCCGGGCGGCTGTCGGAGACCTTGCCCGTGCCGGGCCCGGCGTCGGCGGCCGATGCCTCCTCGGCCCAGCGCAGCGCCAGGGCCACGGCCTTGCGGGTGGCCTCGGCGACCGCCTCCGGGCCTCCCCCGGCCCGGCCCGCCGCGTACCCGACGAGGAACGTCGTCAGGGGGGCGGCCGGCCTGGCCACTCCGTGCGCGGCGTCTCGGGCGAGGTCCAGGAGGAGGTCGGTGTCGACGTCCAGGTCGATGCCCAGTTCGTCCTTGGCTGCGGAAATCCATTCGTCCAACACGTGCCCATGCTCCCTGATGCGTGCTCTGGCGGCGGCGATGTCGTCCCAGGTGTCGCAGTCGAAGGACGCGACGGGATCGGACACTCGGGTGAGTTCCAGCGCGGCGGTCAGCCGGCGCAGCGGCAGGCCGGTGAGGCCACCGTTCTCGAGGGCGAGCGTGTCCAGTTCCCGGCGCAGCGCGGACACCCGGTACGCGGCCACGAGGGGCTGGTCCCGCCCGCCGGGGTCGGTGAGCAGCGCGCCCTCGGCGCCGCTCGTCCGCAGGATGTCGAGGAGCCGCCGTACCGTCGCCGCTCCGAGGAACGGAAGGTCGGCGGAGAGTACGACGACGTGCTCGGCGCCGGTGTGCCGCAGGCCCGCGTCGAGGGCGGCGACGGGTCCGCCGCCCGGCGGGTCCTCGTGGGCCCAGGTGACGGGCCGTGCGGTGGGCCGGGGGCCTGCCACGACCACGGTGGTGACGGCGTCGGCGCAGGCGGCGAGCACCCGGTCGAGCAGCGCGCGCCCGCCCACCCGCACGCGGGGCTTGTCGGCGCCGCCGAGCCGCCGGGCCGCCCCGCCCGCGAGCACGACGGCGTCGTAGCCGTCGGCGCCGGGGGTCCCTGGGGGCTGGGGCTCGTGGGCGGTCACCCTCCGAGTATGCGGTCGCGCGCTGATCACAGGGAACGGGCGCGCGACACCCTGATCACAGTGTGCGCAGCAGCACCGCCGGCTGTTCGACACAGTCCGCCACATAGCGCAGGAAACCGCCCGCCGTACCGCCGTCGCACACCCGGTGGTCGAAGGTGAACGACAGCTGGACGACTTGGCGCACCGCCAGTTCGCCCTCGTGCACCCACGGCTTGGGGACGATCCGGCCGACGCCGAGCATGGCCGCCTCGGGGTGGTTGAGGATCGGCGTGGAGCCGTCGACGCCGAACACGCCGTAGTTGTTCAGCGTGAAGGTCCCGCCGGTGAGTTCGGCGGGGGTGAGGGTGCCGGTCCGGGCCGCCTCGGTCAGGCGCGCGATCTCCGCGCTGAGCGATTCGGCGTTCCTGGTGTGGGCGTCCCGTACGACGGGGACGACGAGCCCGCGTTCGGTCTGGGCGGCGAAGCCGAGGTGGACGCGGTCGAGCCGGACGATCTCCCTGGCCTCCAGGTCGACCGTGGAGTTCAGCTCGGGGTACCGGGCCAGGGCGGTGGTGCAGATACGGGCGAGCAGGGCGAGAAGGGAGATCTTCGGGCCGCCGCCCGCGTTCATCCACACGCGCGTGCGCATCAGTTCCGTCGCGTCGGCGTCCACCCAGCAGGTCGCGTCCGGGATCTCGCGCCGGCTGCGGGAGAGCTTGTCGGCGACGGCGCCGCGGATGCCCTTGAGGGGGACGCGCGTACCTTCGGCGGAGGCGGCGGCGGGGTGTGCGACAGGCACCGGGCTCGCGGCCGGCACCGGGGTCGCGGGCGGGGCCGGGGACTCGGTTCGCGCGGCACCGGCGAGCAGGGCACGCTCCACGTCGGCGCGCAGGATCAGTCCGTCGGGCCCGGAACCGGCCAACTCGCGCAGATCCAGGCCGTTCTCGCGGGCGAGCCTGCGCACGAGCGGCGAGATGACCGCAACGGGGCCGTCGACCCGGGCCGGGGCGGGGGCCTGTACTGCCGTGTCCTGTGCTGCCGTGTCCTTGAGCGGCACCGGAGCGGCGGGCGCCGCCTGTTCCCGCCGTACCCTCCGTCGCCGGGCGGGTGCCTCGGAGGTGCCGTATCCCACGAGCACGTTCCCGGAGCCCTCGGCGGGGTCGTCGGCGGGGTCGGGGTGGGCCGGTGTCCCGACGGCCACCGTCACCAGGGGTGACCCGACGGGGAGTTCGGTGCCCTCCTCGCCGAAGCGGGCGGTGACGACACCCCCGTAGGGACACGGCACGTCGACCATCGCCTTGGCCGTCTCGACCTCGACGACCGGCTGGTCGACGGCGACGACCTCGCCGACCTCGACCAGCCAGCGCACGATCAGCGCCTCGGTGAGTCCCTCGCCGAGGTCGGGGAGCCTGAACTCCAGTACCTGTGCCATCAGCGTTCCGCCTCCCACTGCAGCCGTCCCACGGCGTCCAGCACACGGTCGACACCGGGCAGGTGGTGCCGTTCCAGCATCGGCGGCGGGTACGGGATGTCGAACCCGGCGACGCGCAGGACCGGCGCCTCCAGGTGGTGGAAGCAGCGCTCCGTGACGCGGGCCGCGATCTCCCCGCCCGGGCCGCCGTAGCCGCCCGACTCGTGCACGACGAGGGCCCGCCCGGTCCGCCGTACCGAGGCGCACACCGTCTCGTCGTCGAACGGGACCAGGGAACGCAGGTCGACGACCTCCAGGTCCCAGCCCTCCGATTCCGCCGCCCGCGCCGCCTCCAGGCAGACGGGCAGGGACGGCCCGTACGTGATGAGCGTGGCGCTGCGGCCCGGGCGCCGCACCACCGCGCGTCCGATCGGTTCAACGGCCGGCGGCTCGTCGGGGTTCCAGGAGTCCTTCGACCAGTACAGGCGCTTGGGTTCCAGGAAGACCACCGGGTCGTCGGAGGCGATGGCGGCCCGCAGCAGGCCGTACGCGTCGGCGACCGTGGCGGGTGTGACGACGTGGAGTCCCGGGGTCGCCATGTAGTACGCCTCGGAGGAGTCGCTGTGGTGTTCGACGCCGCCGATGCCGCCGCCGTAGGGCACGCGGACGGTGATCGGCAGGGGCATGGCCCCGCGCGTGCGGTTGCGCATCCGGGAGACGTGCGAGATCAGCTGCTCGAACGCGGGGTAGGCGAACGCGTCGAACTGCATCTCCACGACCGGCCGCAGACCGTACATGGCCATGCCGACGGCCGCCCCGAGGATGCCCGCCTCGGCGAGCGGGGTGTCCGTGCAGCGGTCCTCGCCGAACTCCTTGGCGAGCCCGTCGGTGACCCGGAAGACTCCGCCGAGGGTGCCGACGTCCTCACCCATGACGTGCACGGCGGGGTCGGTGGCCATGGCGTCGCGCATCGCGCGCGTGAGGGCCTGCGCCATGGTGGCGGGCTTGAGGGCGACGGTGGTCATCAGTGCGTCCCCTCCGCCTCGGCCGCGAGCTCGGCCCGCAACTGGGCCCGCTGCTCGCGCAGTTGGGGGGTGGGTTCGGCGTACACCTGGGCGAACAGGTCCATGGGGTCGAGCGCCGGGTCCTGGTTCATCCGGGCGCGCAGGTCGGCGGCGAGCGTCTCGGCGTCCTCGCGCGCGGCCCTGATGCCGTCCTCGTCGAGCAGTCCGCGCGCGGTGAGCTCCTGTTCCAGGAGGTCGATCGGGTCGTGCTCGCGCCAGGCGGTGACCTCGGAGTCGGCCCGGTAGCGCTTGTCGTCGTCGGCGTTGGTGTGCGCCTCCACGCGGTAGGTCACCGCCTCGACGAGCGTGGGACCACCACCCGCGCGCGCGTGGCGTACGGCGTCGCTCAGCACGTCGTACATGGCGACCGCGTCGTTGCCGTCGACCAGGCGGCCCGGCATCCCGTAGCCGACGGCCTTGTGGGCCAGCGACGGGGCGGCGGTCTGCTTGGCGAGCGGCACGGAGATCGCGAAGCCGTTGTTCTGGACCAGGAAGACGACCGGCGCCTGCCACACGGCGGCGAAGTTCAGCGCCTCGTGGAAGTCGCCCTCGCTGGTGCCGCCGTCGCCGACCATGGCCAGCGCGACCACGTCGTCGCCCTTGAGCCGGGCGGCGTGCGCGAGCCCCACGGCGTGCGGCAGCTGAGTCGCGAGGGGGGTGCACAGGGGCGCCACCCGGTGCTCGCGCGGGTTGTACCCGGTGTGCCAGTCGCCGCGCAGCAGCGTCAGCGCCTGTACGGGGTCCACGCCCCGGGCGACCACGGCGAGCGTGTCCCGGTAGCTGGGGAAGAGCCAGTCGCGGTCCTCCAGGACGAGCGCGGCGGCCACCTCGCAGGCCTCCTGGCCGACGCTGGAGGGGTACACGGCGAGCCGGCCCTGCTTGGTGAGGGCGGTGGCCTGCACGTTGTACCGGCGCCCGCGCACCAACTGCGCGTACAGCCGCCGCAGCAGCCCGGGATCCGCCTGCGCCGCCGCCTCGGTGCCGAGGACGCGGTACGGAGCCGCGTCGGGCAGCAGCGGCGCGGGGTCGGTACGGGGCTGCCAGGCGGGCGGCGGCGTGGGCCGGTATGCGCCCCGCTGCTCCATGACCGTCATGACGGCACCTCCTCATGGGAGACGGCTCAGGGCGCGCCACGGATGTGACTCGCCTCACCTACCGATTGTTCGGTCGTCGGCACATTTTGGCTACAGGCACCTTCAGGCTGTGGACAAACGGTTCTCCACAGCCTGAGATGGACGCAGTACGTCCATGACAGGGAGGCGGGGGGACATGGCACCTGAACAAATGGCCGAACGCGCGGAAGGCGGCGGCACCCCGCCGCCGCCCCGTCCGCTGGACGCCATTGATCAGGCCATCCTGCAGATGCTCCAGGCGGACGGCCGCGCCTCGATCCGTTCCGTGGCCGAAAGCGTGCACGTTTCGCGGGCCAACGCCTACGCGCGCATCAACCGCCTCATCGAGGACGGCGTGATCCGCGGCTTCGGTGCCCGCGTGGACCACGAACGCGCCGGACAGGGCACGTCGGCGTACATCACCCTGAAGATCGTCCAGAACTCCTGGCGGACGGTCCGCGAGCAGCTGCGACAGCTCCCCGGCGCCGACCACATCGCCCTGGTGGGCGGCGACTTCGACGTGCTCCTGCTGGTCCACACCCCCGACAACAAGGCACTGCGCGAGCTGGTCCTGATGCGCCTCCAGGCGATCCCGGAGGTGCTCAGCACCCGCACACTGCTGGTGTTCGAGGAGGAGGACCTGGGACCGGAGGCCTGAGGCACCGCCGCCGGGCGGCTCACTCCGGGTTGCGCAGCCCCCCGAAGACCAGCCGCACCACCGCGTCGGAGACCTCGCGCTCGCCCATCCCGCGTCCGTCGGGCCGGTACCACTCCACGACCGAGTTGATCATCCCGAAGACGAGCCGCGTCGCGAGCCGCACCTCCACGTCACCGCGGATGTCCCCCTCGGCGGCGGCGGCCTTGAGCAGGTCGGCGACCCGGTGGTCGAAGTCCCGGCGCCGCTCCAGCGCCCTGCGCTCGGTGTCGGTGTTGCCGCGCATCCGCAGCAGCAGCGTCACGTACGGCAGTTCGGCGATGAGCACCTCGACCATGCGCCGTACGACGTACTCCAGGCGCCCGGCGGCGGTCCCCACGCGCGCGTGCTCCTCGTCGAGGATCCCGAAGAGGCCGTCCAGCGCCCGGCTGACGGCCAGGCGCAGCAGCTCCTCCTTGCCGGTGACGTGGTGGTAGATCGACGACTTGGAGATGCCCGCGGCCCTGGAGAGGTGCTCCATGGAGGTGCCGTCGTAACCGCGCTCGTTGAACACCTGGACGGCGACCTGGAGCAGCGTCGTCGGGGTGTACGTGTCGCGCTTGGCGGTGGTCATGGGGTGCCCTCCCGCTTGTCGGTGGCGTACGCGTGGCGGTAGAGCGCGAGGGACGGCGCGTACCGTCCGCTCGGGTCGCGCTGGTGCAGTTCGTCGAGGATCTCGTGGGCCCAGCTCCGGCCGAGCCTGCGGCTCCATTCGAAGGGCCCGAGCGGGTAGTTGACGCCCAGACGCATCGCCGTGTCGACGTCCTCCTCGGTGGCGACGCCCTTGGCGACGGCGTCGTGCGCGAGGTCGACGATCCTGGCCACCGTACGGGCGACGATCATGCCGGGGGTGTCGCCGAGGACGCTGACGTCCTTGCCGAGCGCCTGGAACAGGCCGATGGCCTCGGAGAGGGTCTGCGGCTGGGTGTCCTGGGAGGCGGACAGGGCGATGCGGGTGGCGCGCCGGTAGTCGAGGGCGAGGTCGAAGTAGACGACGTCACGGAACTCGACGCTGGTCTGCCCGTCGGCGAGGACCAGCTGGCCGCCGCCGGGCAGTACCAGCCGGGTCCCGTGGTCCTCCTCGTCCTCACGGACGGGAACGCCCGCCTCGCGGATCAGCGCGAGGAGGTCGGACGCGGGGCCCAGGTCGCCCTCGGCGACGACGTACGCGGGCGCCTGGGCCTGCTCCGCGGTGTGCGGTTCGGCGCGCTCGGCGTCGTCCCCGTACTCGTACCAGCCCTGCCCGGTCTTGCGGCCGAGGCGGCCCGACTCGACGAGCCGCCGCTGGGCGAGCGAGGGCGTGAACCGCACGTCCTGGAAGAAGGCCTGCCACACGGAGTGGGTGACGGCCTCGTTGACGTCCTGCCCGATCAGGTCGGTCAGTTCGAAGGCGCCCATCCTGAACCCGCCGCACTCGCGCAGCACCGCGTCGATGGTGGCGGGGTCGGCGGACTGTGCCTCGTACGCCGCGAAGGCCTCCGCGTAGAAGGGCCGGGCGAGCCGGTTGACGATGAAGCCGGGGGTGTCGGCGCAGGCGACCGGGGTCTTGCCCCAGGCGCGGGCCATCTCGTACGCGCGCGTGGCCGAGGTGACGTCGGTGGCGAACCCGGAGACGACCTCCACGAGGGGCAGCAGCGGCGCCGGGTTGAAGAAGTGCAGCCCCACGAACCGCCCGGGGTTGCGCAGGACGCCCCCGATGGCGGTGACGGACAGCGAGGAGGTGTTGGTGGCCAGCAGACAGTCGTCGTCGACCACGTCCTCCAGGTCGCGCAGGAGCTTCTGCTTCACGTCGAGCCGTTCGAGGACGGCCTCGACGACGAGGGAGCAGTCGGCGAGTTCGGAAAGGCTCCCGGCGGCGTGCAGCCGGCCCCGTGCGGCGTCCCGGTCGGCCGCCGTCAGCCGGTCCTTCTCGACAAGCCGGTCGAGGCGCTCGACGATCGCGTCGGCGGCGTCCCGGGCCCGCCCTGGCGCGGCATCGAACAGCCGTACGTCGTGACCGGCGACCAGCGCGACCTGGGCGATGCCCTGGCCCATGGTGCCGGTGCCGACGACGGCCACGGGGCTGCTGAGGTCGAGTGCTGTCATGTGCGTGATCCTCCCGCACGGCGTTGTCCACAGATGCGGCGGACCCCCTTGTCCCGACCGATCGTTCGGTTACTCTAACTCTGTCGTGCCTTTTCTGCCCAGGTCATGCCCTTGTTCATGTCCCAGTCATGCCCCGGGTCATGAGCTCAACGAAGTGCTCTTGAGACGAGGAGTTGGTCCCTGATGGCCGCCGAACTCACCGCGCACCAGCTGATCGCCCAGCACCGGTCCACCCTCGACCAGGCGCTGGAAGCGATCCGCACACGCGCGTACTGGTCCCCGCACCCCGAACACCCCAAGGCGTACGGGGAGGACGGCAGTCTGGACCTGGCCGCGGGCAGGGCCGCCTTCGACGCCGTCCTGAACACCCGCCTCGACCTCGGCCAGCCCGGCACGGACGACTGGGTGGGCGGCGAGGTGTCCCCGTACGGCATCGAGCTGGGTGTCACCTACCCGCACGCCGACGTCGACGTGCTGCTGCCCGCCATGAAGGCCGGCCAGCGCGCCTGGCGGGACGCGGGCGCGGAGGTGCGCGCGATGGTCTGCCTGGAGATCCTCAAGCGGATCAGCGGCCGGACGCACGAGTTCGCGCACGCGGTCATGCACACCAGCGGCCAGGCCTTCATGATGGCGTTCCAGGCGGGCGGCCCGCACGCCCAGGACCGCGGCCTGGAGGCGGTGGCTTACGCGTACGCGGAGCAGGTCCGCACCCCCGGCACCGCAGAGTGGAGCAAGCCCCAGGGCAAGCGCGACCCGCTGGCCCTCACGAAGGAGTTCACGCCGGTCCCGCGCGGCATCGCCCTCGTCATCGGCTGCAACACGTTCCCCACGTGGAACGGCTATCCGGGCCTGTTCGCGTCCCTGGCCACGGGCAACGCGGTCCTCGTGAAGCCCCACCCGCGCGCGGTACTGCCGCTCGCACTGACGGTCGGCATCGCGCGCGAGGTCCTGGCGGAGGCCGGCTTCGACCCGAACCTGGTGGCACTGGCGGCCGAGCGCCCCGGCGAGGGCATCGCGAAGACCCTGGCGACCCGCCCGGAGATCCGGATCATCGACTACACCGGCTCGACGGCGTTCGGCGACTGGCTGGAGGCCAACGCCCGCCAGGCGCAGGTCTACACGGAGAAGGCCGGCGTCAACACGGTGATCGTGGAGTCGACCGACAACTACCAGGGCATGCTGTCGAACCTCGCCTTCGCCCTCTCCCTGTACAGCGGCCAGATGTGCACCACCCCGCAGAACCTCCTCATCCCCCGCGACGGCATCCGTACGGAGGAGGGCCACAAGTCGTACGACGAGGTGGTCTCCGGCCTCGCCGCGGCTGTCGGGGGCCTGCTGGGCGACGACGCGCGCGCGAACGGGCTGCTGGGCGCGATCGTCAACCCCGACGTGAAGGCACGGCTGGAGGCGGCGGCCGGGCTCGGCGAGGTCGCCCTGGCCTCACGGGAGATCGTGAACCCCGACTTCCCCGAAGCGGTGGTCCGTACGCCGGTCGTCGTGAAACTCGACGGCACGCGGAAGTACTGGGACGGGGCGGACTCCGAGGCCGCGTACATGAGCGAGTCCTTCGGCCCGGTCTCCTTCGCCGTCGCGGTCGACTCGCCAGAGGACGCGGTGGAACTGCTGCGGCGGACCGTCCGGGACAAGGGCGCGATGACGGTCGGCGCGTACACGACCGACCCGGAGTTCGAACAGACCGTCCAGGAGGCCTGCCTGGAGGAGTGCGCCCAGCTGTCGCTGAACCTGACCGGTGGGGTGTACGTCAACCAGACGGCCGCCTTCTCCGACTTCCACGGCTCGGGCGGCAACCCGGCGGCGAACGCGGCCCTGTGCGACGGCGCGTTCGTGGCGAACAGGTTCCGGGTGGTGGAGGTGCGCCGCCAGGCCTAGGAGACCCGATCAGGCCTCGAAGGCCCGTCCCCCGGTGGCGCTCCAGTGGTACAGCGTCATGGCCACGCTGGTCGCCAGGTTGTAGCTGGAGACCTGGGGGCGCATCGGGAGGGACACCAGGTGGTCGGCACGCGCGCGTAGTTCGGGCGACAGCCCGCTGCGCTCGGAGCCGAAGGCGAGTACGGCGTCGTCCGGGAGCTTCAGCCCCCGGATGTCGTCGCCCTCCGCGTCGAACGCGAACACCGGCCCGGACGGCAGCTCGGCCACCGTGAGTCGCTCGACGGCGGTCGCGAAATGCAGCCCGGCCCCACCGCGTACGACGGTGGGGTGCCAGGGGTCGAGGGTCCCGGTCATGACGACCCCGGTGGCCCCGAAACCTGCGGCGAGCCGGATCACCGCCCCGGCGTTGCCGAGGTTGCGCGGGTTGTCGAGGACGACGACGGGCGCGGTCCGGGGTGTGCGCGCGAGCGCCTCCAGGTTGGCCGCGCGGGAGGGCCGTACGGCCAGGGCGGCCACCGCGGTGGGGTGCGGGCGCGGCACGAGGGACGTGTACGCCGTCTCCGGCACCTCGGTCAGGAGGGCGTCCAGGGTGTCCCGTACGTCCGGAGCCAGCTCGTCGGCGAGATCCAGGGTCGCCCGCCGGTCTGTCGTCACGGCGACCGGGATCCGCGCGCCGAAACGGACGGCGTGCTTGAGGGCGTGGAAGCCGTCGAGCAGGACGGAAGCGCCTGCGAGCCGCTGCCAGTCGGCTACCGCCACGTCGATCGCCGTCCCCGTCGCTGCGTCCGCTGCGTCCGTCATGCGTTGAAGCCTACGTGCGGAGGCTCGGCCGTCTCGTCCGCCGCCGTCTCCTCCACCGCCCTCTCGTCGGCCGTACTCACTTCGGCCGTGTCAGAGGCCCTCCGGTCCGGCACGGCACGCGCGTTGCCCGGCAGACGGTCGAGAAGGCGCACCCGCGCGCGTGTGGCCCCGTCGCCGAGGCGGCGCAGGAAGGACGTCGGCAGGAACACGGCGTCCGCGGCGATCATCGCGAGGGAGAAGAAGGGCAGTCCGAGGACGACGGCGATCACGGCGTGCTCGGTCATCATCACGGCCAGCAGGACGTTCTTGACCCGCCGGTTGAAGAGCGTGAAGGGGAAGGCGACCTGCACGGCCACCGTCCCGTACGTCACCAGCATCACCATCGTCCCGCTCGACGACATCAGGTCGGAGAGCGCGGGCCACGGGGAGAAGTAGTCGAGGTGGAGCGGGTAGTAGACGGCGGTGCCGTCCTGCCAGCGCGAGCCCTGGATCTTGTACCAGCCGGCCGTCGCGTAGATCAGACAGGCCTCGGCCATGATCACGAAGAGGGCCGCGTTGTGCACGAGGTTGCCGACGATGTCGAGGAACATCCGCCCCTCGCCGCCCTGCCCGCGGCGGGCCACGACCCACCACACCCCCTGTGCCAGCCACATGCCCCAGAGGATTCGGGGGGCCAGCGGGTCGCCGCCGAACTCGCCGGCCGCGATACCGCCCAGGAGGAACACCCCGAGGACGCACCAGAGCACGGGTCCCACGCGGTCGGGGGCGGGGTCGTCGCCGAGGGCCACGCGTGCGCGTGCCTTTCGGGCGCGCCGGGCGTCCAGGGACCACACCTGGCCGCAGCGCGTGAACACCAGGTAGAGGGACATCAGGTGCAGGACGTTGTCTCCGCCGTCGCCCATGAAGATGCTGCGGTTCTGGAGCGAGAGCACACCGACCATGAAGAGCACGGACATGGTGCGGGTCCGCCAGCCGAGCAGGAGAAGGAGACTGGCGAGGACCGCGAGGACGTAGACCAGCTCGAACCAGAACTGGCTGCTGGACCACATCAGGACCGTGAAGGCGCCGTTGTCCGCGATGAGCTGCTGGGCGAGATCCCAGCTCCAGGGGCCGTCGGGGCCGTACAGCTCCTGCCGGTGCGGGAACTCGCGCAGCAGGAACAGCAGCCAGGTCGCGGAGAAACCGATCCGCACGACGGCGGTCTGGTGGGGGCCCAGGGCGGTCTCGCTGACGCGGCCGATGCCACGGGAGACCGACCGGGCGAGCGAACGGGCGGCCACGGGGACGAGGCGGGTCATGAGCCGTCCCCCGTCGTCGCGCCGGCCGTGCCCGCCGCCTCGGCGGCCTTCTCGCCGTCGGGGACGGGCCACCAGGACAGTACGCGGTACGTGGGCGTCTCGGGCACCTGCTCCTGGCTCCACTCGGGTGGTCGGACGTTCGTACTGCGGGAGCGGACCTGGACGCGGTCGATCGTGCCGCCGGGGCCGGCCGCGTCCTCGTGGCCGAGACGCAGGACGACGATGCGGCGCAGGTACTGCTCGGCGAGGGCGCCGCGCAGGCCCGAGGGACGGTTCTGGGCGTCGTGCGAGGCGAGGAAGAAGTCCCAGGCCCGGCGCAGTTCGTTCTGCTGGGTGTGGCTCGGCAGCGGATTGCCGTCGATGGCTCTGCCGTCCAGCGCGGAGAGGTCGTACCAGCCGGTCGTCCGGGCGTCGCCGGCCGCGCTACGGACATCGGCGCGGACCTCGACGGCGACGTTCTGCTGCAGCGGGTTGGGGGCGAAGAGCTTCCAGTTCTGCTCGAACTCCGGGTAGATCCAGTCGTCGATCGTCCGGGTGTGCTCCTTGGTGACCGTGTTCGAGGGCGCGACGTGCAGGAAGACCATGCCGAGGTGGACACACGCGGCGACGGCGACGACCGCGACGGCCAGGGCGGCGCCGATCTGGTACGGGAGGGAGAGGGCGGCCAGTGCCGGGCGGGGCGCCTCTGCGGGACCGGGGGAGCCCTCGGGCTCGCCTGGTCCGCCCGGCTCGTCGCGCCCGTGCCCGGCGTCCGGGCCTGCCTCGTACGCGTCCATTCCGCCCCGTCTCCCGATACCGGTCCCACCGCACCCGTGGCGTGCGCACCGGCACGGTACTCAGAGCCACCCGCCCGGCGCAGCCCTCTTCGCACACCTGCACGGCCGATGAACAGCGCCCGGGAGGTCGGATCCGGGAGTTGTCCACAGCCGTTGACACCCTACGGCCCGCCGCCGGACCATCGACTCGGACGGACCGAACGATCGGTCGTCGTCACGCACCCGCCGGTCCCGTCCGTTCCCTTCTTCTAGAACCTGTTCTATCTTGACGCCCCGTCAGGTCACCCGCCCCCGGGCCGAGAGGACAGCACCATGGACTTCAGGTTCAGTGAGGAGCAGCAGGCGGCGGTCGAGGCGGCCCGGGCGGTGTTCGGCGGGGTCGCTCCGGACGGGGTGCCCAGTCCGTCGCTCGTCGCGGGTGCCGTGGCCGACGACTTCGACCGGGTCCTGTGGGAGAGGCTCGCCGGTGCGGATCTGCTGAGCCTGCTGCTCGACGAGGAGTTCGGCGGAGCCGGCCTCGACACCATCGCCCTGTGCCTCGTCCTGCGCGAGTCCGCGAAGGTGCTGGCCAGAGTGCCCCTGCTGGAGAGCTGCGCCGCGGCGGCGACCGTACAGGCCTACGGGAAGGGCGAGTTGAAGGACGAGGTGCTGCGCCGGGCCGGAACCGGCGACCTCGTCCTCACCGTCGCCGCACACGGCCGCACCGGCCACGACCCCGCCGAACTCGCCGTGACCGCGGGCCGGGACGGCGACCTCTGGGTCCTCGACGGAGTCCAGACCGCGGTCCCCTGGGCGCACAACGCCGACTTCGTCCTCGTACCCGCCCGCACGAACGCCGACCGGACCGTCCTCGCCCTCGTCCCCCGCGTCCACGAGGGCGCCCCGCTCGCCGGCGTCACCCTCGCCGAGCAGATATCCACCTCCGGTGAACGGCTCGGCGAACTGCGCCTGGAGTCCGTGCGGTTGCCCGACCGGTACGTCCTCGACGCCGACGCCGCCTGGCCGTGGCTGCGCGATCTGCTGACCGTCGGGACCTGCGCGCTGGCGCTCGGACTGGGCACGGCGGTGCTCGGCATGACCAGCGACTACACCGGCAAGCGGGAGCAGTTCGGGTATCCGCTGGCCACCTTCCAGGCCGTCGCCGTGCAGGCCGCCGACCGGTACATCGACCTGCGCGCGATGGAGGTCACGCTGTGGCAGGCGGCATGGCGGACAAGCACGAGGGCCGCCGGGGCGCTGCCCGTCTCCGGGGACGTGGCCGTCGCCAAGATCTGGGCCTCGGAGGGGGTACGCAGGGTCGTGCAGACCGCGCAGCACCTGCACGGCGGTTTCGGCGCCGACACCGACTACCCGCTGCACCGCTACCACGCCTGGGCCAAGTACCTGGAACTGTCGCTCGGCCCGGCGGCGGCCCACGAGGATGCACTGGGCGACCTGCTCGCGGCACACCAGCTGGGCTGACACCGGACAGCTGACCGCCGGCGGCCACCGGCGCACCTGCTGTCCGGTGTCCGGTGTTCAGGCGACGAAGCCCGGCGCACCCTCGTCGGTGACGACCGGGCGGCCCGCCGCCTCCCACACCTGCATGCCGCCGCCCACGTTCGCCGCGTCGATGCCCTGCTGGACCAGGTAGTTCGTCACCTGGGCC
This sequence comes from Streptomyces sp. NBC_01451, assembly GCF_036227485.1. Classification (NCBI taxonomy): domain Bacteria; kingdom Bacillati; phylum Actinomycetota; class Actinomycetes; order Kitasatosporales; family Streptomycetaceae; genus Streptomyces; species Streptomyces sp. NBC_01451. The sequence goes on along the minus strand of NZ_CP109479.1, from coordinate 4,813,007 downwards.
GACCGGCCACCGGAGCGGCAGATCACGTTGACCCGGCCGTCCTGCGGCGCCGCCCCGGTCAACTCGCCGTAGCGGGCGACGAATTCACTCATGGGTATGTGCAACGCACCCTCGGCGTGGCCCGCCTGCCACTCGTCGTCCTCACGGACGTCCAGCAGGAAGTCGCCGTCCTTGAGGTCCGCGACCTCGACCGTGGGCACACCAGATCCGAAACTCATGCCCCGACGATACCCAGGTCAGCCCCCGAGCAGTGCCGCGAGCTCCTCCTCGCGCTGCGCGACCTGGGCCAGAAGCTGTTCGGCGATCTCCTCGAGGAGACGGTCGGGATCGTCCGGAGCGAGCTTCAGCATCGCCCCGATCGCGCCCTCCTCCAGCTCACTGGCGACCAGCGTGAGCAGTTCCTTGCGCTGGGAGAGCCATTCGAGGCGGGCGTAGAGCTCCTCGCTGTGGCTCGGCTTCCACTCGGCGGGCACCGGACCGGCCGCCCACTCCTCGGCCAGCTCCCGCAGCAGCGGCTCGTCACCCCGCCCGTAGGCACTGTTGACCCGGGAGATGAACTCGTCGCGCCGCGCCCGCTCCGCCTCGTCCTGCGCGAGGTCCGGGTGGGCCTTGCGGACCAGCTCGCGGTAGAGCTTGCGGGCCTCGTCGCTCGGGCGGACCCGCTGCGGAGGCCGCACCGGCTGCTCGGTGAGCATCGCCGCCGCCTCCGGGAACAGTCCCTCCGAGTCCATCCAGCCGTGGAACAGCTCCTCGACACCGGGCATCGGCATGACCTGCGCCCGGGCCTCCCGCGCCGCGCGCAGATCCTCGGGGTCGCCGGTGCGCGCGGCCTTCGCCTCGGCGATCTCCGCGTCCAGCTCGTCGAGGCGGGCGTACATCGGCCCGAGCTTCTGGTGGTGCAGGCGGGAGAAGTTCTCGACCTCGATACGGAAGGTCTCGACGGCGATCTCGTACTCGATGAGCGCCTGCTCGGCGACCCGCACGGCCCGCTCCAACCGCTCCTCGGGCCGAGGCCCCTCCGCCGCGCCCTCGGCCTGATCGGCCGCGCCGGACGGCGGCTGCGCGTCGGAGCGCTCCCGCGGCCCTTCGGCTTCGGGCACGGACGAGGACTGCTCAGCTTCCGGGGTCGTCACCCGCCCAGCGTAGGCCACGGCCCACGCGCCCACCGAGGGTCACCGGAGAGCCCCCGAAGTGACCCCACAGCCGTCACCGTCACACGCCCATCTCCGCGTCGATCCGCCCCGCCCGCACCGCCGCCACCAGATCCGCGTGGTCCGCCTCCGTACGGTCGGCGTAGGCCATGGCGAACCTCGCCACCGCCTCGTCCAGCTCGTCGCTCTTGCCGCAGTAGGCGGCGATCAGCCGGGGGTCGGCACTGTGCGCGTGCGCGCGGGCCAGGAGGGCGCCCGTCATCCGGCCGTAGTCGTCGATCTGGTCGGCGGACAGGGCGGCCGGGTCCACGCTGCCCTTGCGGTTGCGGAACTGCCGTACCTGGAAAGGCAGTCCGTCGACCGTGGTCCAGCCCAGGAGACTGTCGCTGACGACCTGCATACGCTTCTGCCCGAGCACCACCCGGCGCCCCTCGTGCACCGGGCCCGCCGCCTCCACCGGGTCGAAACCCGCGGTGGCCAGATGCGGGACCAGCGCCGAGGGACGGGCCTCCTTCACCTGCAGGACCAGGGACTCGCCCTTGTGGTCGAGAAGCAGGACGACGTACGACCGCGCGCCCACGCTCCCCGTGCCGACGATGCGGAACGCCACGTCGTGCACCGAGTGGCGGGCCAGCAGCGGAAGGCGGTCCTCCGGGAGTGTGCCCACGTACTCCTCCAGGGACGCCGCCACCACCACGGCCTCCTCGTCCGGCACCCCCCACAGCACCGGCGGGGCATCCACGAAACGCCGCCCGCCGTCCTCGGTGGCCTCCGTCGACCTGGCCGCGAAACGCCCGCTGGTGTTGCCCCTCGCCTTCTGCGAGACCCGCTCCAGCGTGCCGGCCAGGTCATGGGCGTCCGTGTGGGAGACGAGCTCCTCGTCCGCGATGGCGTTCCACGCGTCCAGCACCGAGAGCTTCGAGAGCAGCCGCATCGTACGGCGGTACGCGCCGACCGCGCCGTGCGCCGCCTTGCGGCAGATGTCCTCGTCCCCGCCCACCTCCCGCCCGGCGAGGACCAGCGAGGCGGCGAGCCGCTTGAGGTCCCACTCCCAGGGGCCCTGGACCGTCTCGTCGAAGTCGTTCAGATCCATCACCAGGCCGCCGCGCGCGTCACCGTACAGACCGAAGTTGCCCGCGTGGGCGTCCCCGCAGATCTGAGCGCGGATCCGGGTCATCGGGGTACGCGCGAGGTCGTACGCCATCAGGCCCGCCGAACCGCGCAGGAAGGCGAACGGGGTGGCCGCCATCCTGCCCACCCTTATCGGCGTCAGCTCCGGGATACGCCCACGGTTGGACTCCCTGACCGCCGTCTCCGCGTCCGGACGGGAGCCGTCCGCTCCGGTGCCGAAGGAGGCGTGCGCGCCGCGCGGAACCTGCCGCCGCAACGCCTTTCCCTCCTCCTTGGGAGAACCCTCCGCCTGCCACCGGGCGAACCCGCCCACCTCGGGAAGCTTGCGCGCCCGGCTCCGCGTCACCGCGGCCCCCGCCGACTCCGTACCGACCTCGGTCATCGCGACCGCCTCCCCCACTCCGCCCACCGCCGCCAACATCAACTGGCGAAGACCGTACAGCCGCACACCGCATCAGGTCAGACCCTGTGGACAAGTCGGGCAACCCGTGGGACGCACTTCATATGAGAGAGACCTCACATCCGCACGCCTCACGAGCACACACCACACGGGGACAACGCGAAACGGCCCTCATCGAGATCCCGATGAGGGCCGTTCACCTGTGCGCGAGGGGGGAGTTGAACCCCCACGCCCTTGCGGGCACTGGAACCTGAATCCAGCGCGTCTGCCATTCCGCCACTCGCGCATTCGCTGTGTCCTCGGGCCCTGTTCCCAGCGGGGCTGGGGCCTTCCGACATCGAGAAGATTAGCACGCTGGAGGTGGTGGGTTCACATCCCTTTCCCTCCGCCCCCGGCCCGCCCGACCGGCCCCGACCGAGCCGGACCGGCCGCGACTTCGTATCAACACGTGCCGGTTCACGTATCAACCTCGTACCGGTCCAGCCCATCTCCCAAGGAGGCGGGCAAGGTGCACAGTCAGGTGCGGGACACTGGTTTGGCGCCGCCTCTACGATCTGGGTACGGCTCGGGGAGTTCGAAAGGGAGCTTCACAGGGAACTTCGTCAGGCGTCGACACCCGTCGACCTGCCTGACAGGGGGAACCAGCCGATTTCCCGGCGCGTGGATACGATCAGTAAGCAGTACCAGGCACGGCATGCACCGCACGCATGGCGCGCATGGCTTTGGACAGAGCAGCAACAAGGAGGAGGTGCCCCATGGGAGTCCTGAAGAAGTTCGAGCAGCGTCTCGAAGGTCTGGTCAACGGCACCTTCGCCAAAGTGTTCAAGTCCGAGGTCCAGCCCGTGGAGATCGCGGGTGCGCTGCAGCGCGAGTGCGACAACAACGCGACCATCTGGAACCGCGACCGGACCGTCGTACCCAACGACTTCATCGTCGAGCTGAGCGCACCGGACTTCGACCGCCTCAGCCCCTACTCCGGACAGCTCGGCGACGAGCTCGCCGGAATGGTCCGGGACTACGCCAAGCAGCAGCGATACACCTTCATGGGCAACGTCAAGGTGCATCTGGAGAAGGCCGACGACCTGGACACCGGTCTGTACCGGGTCCGCAGCCGTACGCTCGCCTCCTCCACCAACCAGCAGGCCCCCGGCGGGCCGGGTCCCGGCGCCGCCGCACCCGCGGCTCCGCCGATGGGCCGGCCCGGCGCGGGCGGCTACGGCTATCCGCCCGCCGCCTCCGCTCCCCCGATGCCGGCCGCACCGCCGCCCGGCGGACGCCTCGGCGCAGCCCCCGCGGGCCCGCCCATGGGACAGCGGCCGATCGCGGGCCGGATGCGGTGCTGGGTCGAGATCAACGGCGCCCGCCACCAGATCACCGGCCCGACCCTCGTGCTGGGCCGCAGCACCGAGGCCGACGTGCGGATCGACGACCCCGGCGTCTCGCGCCGGCACTGTGAGATCCGGCCAGGAACGCCCCCGACGATCCAGGATCTCGGGTCCACCAACGGCATCGTGGTGGACGGGACGCACACCACCCGCGCTACGCTCCGCGACGGCTCGCGAATCGTCGTGGGCAGCACCACCATCATTTACCGGCAAGCCGAAGGGTGAAGCGGGGGCAATGTCAGAGCTGACCCTCACGGTCATGCGGCTGGGTTTTCTGGCCGTACTGTGGCTGTTCGTGATCGTGGCCGTGCAGGTCATCCGCAGCGACCTGTTCGGTACGCGTGTCACCCAGCGCGGGTCGAGGCGTGACAGCGGCCGCCAGCAGCAGGCGGCCGCCCGACAGGCCGCCGCGCCTCCACAGCAACGCCAGCAGCAGCCTTCCGGCGGCGGCAGGCAGCGCCGGGGCGCCCCCAGCAAACTCGTCGTCTCCGAGGGCACCCTGACGGGCACCACCGTCGCCCTCCAGGGGCAGACGGTCACGCTCGGCCGGGCCCACGACTCGACCATCGTGCTGGACGACGACTACGCCTCCAGCAGGCATGCCAGGATCTACCCGGACCGCGACGGCCAGTGGATCGTCGAGGACCTCGGGTCCACCAACGGCACCTATCTCGACCGGACCCGGCTGACTACTCCCACACCGATTCCGCTGGGCGCGCCGATCCGCATCGGCAAGACCGTCATCGAGCTGCGGAAGTAGTGCTACATCATGAATAGGCGCGAGCGGAGCGAGCACGCAGCGGCGGTCCATGTGAAGGCCACCGGCGCGCTCCCGACCGGAGGGTGGGCACCGTGCGGATGTACCCGGAGCCGACGGGCGAGGTGCGCATGAGTCTGTCACTGCGCTTCGCCGCCGGATCGCACAAAGGCATGATCCGCGAGGGCAACGAGGACTCCGGCTACGCCGGTCCCCGTCTCCTCGCGATCGCCGACGGCATGGGCGGCCAGGCCGCCGGTGAGGTCGCCTCCTCCGAGGTGATCTCCACCATCGTCGCCCTCGACGACGACGTCCCCGGCTCCGACATCCTCACCTCGCTCGGCACCGCCGTGCAGCGGGCCAACGACCAGCTCCGCATGATGGTCGAGGAGGACCCCCAGCTGGAGGGCATGGGCACCACGCTCACCGCCCTCCTGTGGACAGGCCAGCGCCTCGGCCTCGTACACGTGGGCGACTCCCGTGCGTACCTCCTCCGGGACGGCGTCCTCACCCAGATCACGCAGGACCACACCTGGGTGCAGCGCCTCGTCGACGAGGGACGCATCACCGAGGAAGAGGCCACCACCCACCCGCAGCGCTCGCTCCTCATGCGCGCGCTGGGCAGCGGCGACCACGTCGAGCCCGACCTCTCCATCCGTGAGGTCAGGGCCGGCGACCGGTACCTGATCTGCTCCGACGGACTCAGCGGCGTCGTGTCCCACCAGACCATGGAGGACACCCTCGCCAGCTACCAGGGCCCCCAGGAGACCGTGCAGCAGCTCATCGAGCTGGCACTGCGCGGCGGCGGCCCCGACAACATCACCGTGATCATCGCCGACGTCCTGGACCTCGACACCGGGGACACCCTCGCCGGGCAGCTGTCCGACGTACCCGTCGTCGTCGGCGCGGTCGCCGAGAACCAGCACAACCAGCACCACCTGCACGACGGCGGCGCCATGCAGACGCCCGCCGGACGCGCCTCCGGGCTCGGCCGGCAGCGGCCCGCGCACGGCGGCGGGGGCGGCGAGTTCGGCCCGCCCGGCTCTGGCGACACCACCGGCTACATCCAGACCGGCGGCTTCGGCGGCTACACCGACGAGGACTTCGTCAAACCCAGCGCCGGCCGCAAGTGGTTCAAGAGAACCCTCTACATCACACTCGCCCTCGCCGTCATCGGAGGCGGCCTGTACGGCGGCTACCGCTGGACACAGACCCAGTACTACGTCGGCGCCAGCGACGAGCACGTCGCGCTGTACCGGGGCATCAACCAGGACCTCGCCTGGGTGTCGCTCTCGAAGGTCGAGAAGGACCACCCCGAGATCGAACTCAAGTACCTGCCCGCCTACCAGCAGAAGCAGGTCAAGGCCACCATCACGGAGGGCGGCCTCAAGGACGCCCAGTCGAAGATCTCCGAGCTGGCCACCCAGGCCTCCGCGTGCAAGAAGCAGGAAGCACGGCGCGCGGCCGACAACGCGAACAACGCCAAGACCGGCGAAGGCGAGGCCGGAGGCACCACGGGAACCACCCGTACCGCCGCCGCGTCCAAGGCAACGCCGAGCCCGACGCCGTCCGGATCGGCGTCCCCGTCCACAACCGCACCCACTCCCACACCCGGCCCCAGCCTCTCCGAGGATGAGCAGAAGCTGGTCTCGCTGTGCGGTAAGCAGTAGGCAAGCCGTGAGGGGCCACTTCATACAATGAGCAGTACAACCAACACCTCGCAGCACCACACGTCCACGATCGGCGCGATCGGCACCCCGAGCCGGCGCAACACCGAACTGGCACTCCTGGTGTTCGCCGTCGTCATCCCGGTCTTCGCCTACGTCAACGTGGGCCTGGCCATCGACGACAAGATCCCCTCGGGCCTGCTCAGCTACGGCCTCGGCCTCGGCCTGATCGCCGGCGTCGGCCACCTCGTCGTACGCAAGTTCGCCCCGTACGCCGACCCACTGCTGCTGCCCCTGGCCACGCTGCTCAACGGCGTCGGCCTGGTCGTCATCTGGCGGCTGGACCAGTCCAAGCGGCTGCAGCGGCTCAGCGTCTACGTCGAGGCGGCCCCCCGCCAACTGCTGTACTCCGCACTGGGCGTGGCCCTGTTCGTCGCCGTACTGGTGTTCCTCAAGGACCACCGCATCCTGCAGCGCTACACCTACATCTCCATGGCCGGCGCGCTCGTCCTGCTGGTCCTGCCGCTCGTCCCGGGCCTCGGCTTCGACAACTTCGGCGCCAAGATCTGGATCAAGATCCCCGGCCTAGGCAGCGTCCAGCCCGGCGAGTTCGCGAAGATCGCCCTCGCGATCTTCTTCGCCGGCTACCTGATGGTGAAGCGCGACGCGCTCGCCCTCGCCAGCCGCCGCTTCCTGGGCCTGTACCTGCCCCGCGGCCGCGACCTCGGACCGATCATCGTGGTCTGGATCATCTCGATCCTGATCCTGGTCTTCGAGACCGACCTCGGTACGTCGCTGCTGTTCTTCGGAATGTTCATCATCATGCTGTACGTCGCCACCGAGCGGACCAGCTGGATCGTCTTCGGTCTGCTGATGTCGGCGGCGGGCGCGGTCGGCGTCGCCAGCTTCGAGTCGCACGTCCAGCAGCGCGTCGAAGCCTGGCTCGACCCGCTCAACGAATACCTCCTCAGCCAGAAGGGCGTCGGGGGCCACACCGAGCAGTCCATGCAGGCCCTGTGGGCCTTCGGCTCCGGCGGCACCCTCGGCACCGGCCTCGGCCAGGGCAACTCCGACCTCATCGGCTTCGCCGCCAACTCCGACTTCATCCTCGCCACCTTCGGCGAGGAACTCGGCCTGGCCGGCATCATGGCGATCCTGCTCATCTACGGCCTGATCGTGGAACGCGGCGTCCGCACCGCCCTCGCCGCCCGCGACCCCTTCGGCAAGCTCCTCGCCATCGGCCTCTCCGGCGCCTTCGCCCTCCAGGTCTTCGTCGTCGCCGGCGGCGTCATGGGCCTGATCCCGCTGACCGGTATGACGATGCCCTTCCTCGCGTACGGCGGTTCGTCCGTCATCGCCAACTGGGCTCTCATCGGCATCCTGCTGAGAATCAGCGACACCGCGCGCCGTCCGGCGCCCGCCCCGGCCCCCAACCCCGACGCCGAGATGACCCAGGTGGTCCGACCGTGAACAAGCCCCTGCGCCGGATCGCTCTCTTCTGCGGGCTGCTCGTGCTCGCCCTGCTCATCCGCGACAACTGGATCCAGTACGTCCGGGCGGACGAGCTCAAGGACGACAAGTACAACCGCCGCGTCGCCATCGAGCGCTACGCCACACCCCGCGGCAACATCATCGTCGACGGCGAGTCGATCACCGGCTCCACCACGTCCGACAGCAGCGACTTCGAGTACAAGCGCTCCTACAAGGACGGCCCCATGTGGGCCCCCGTCACGGGCTACGCCTCCCAGGCGTTCGGCGCGACGCAGCTCGAATCCATCGACGACGGCATCCTCACCGGCAACGACGACCGGCTCTTCTTCCGCAACACCCTCGACATGATCACGGGCAAGAAGAAGCAGGGCGGCAACGTCGTCACCACCCTCAACGCCGCCGCCCAGAAGGCCGCGTACGACGGCCTCAAGGGCCGCGGCAAGGGCGCGGTGGCCGCGATCGACCCGTCCACCGGCGCGATCCTGGCCCTGGCCTCCTTCCCCTCGTACGACCCCTCGGTGTTCGCCGGGAACTCGAACAAGGACTCGGAGGCCTGGACCAAGCTCCAGAAGGCCCAGGACCCCGACGAGCCCATGCTCAACCGGGCCCTGCGCGACATCTATCCGCCCGGCTCCACCTTCAAGGTCGTGACGGCGGCGGCGGCCCTCGAGAACGGCCTCTACACGGACGCCGACGAGAAGACGGACTCGCCGCTCCCCTACAACCTGCCGACCACCACGACCCCGCTGAAGAACGAGGGGACCATCCCCTGCAAGAACGCGACCATGCGCGTCGCCCTCCAGTGGTCCTGCAACACCGTCTTCGGCAAGATCGGCGCCGACCTCGGCAAGGACAAGATGCTCGACGAAGCCAAGAAGTTCGGCTTCAACTCCGAGCAGTTCATCCCCGTCCGCGCCGCCGCCTCCAACTTCCCCGAGAAGATGGACCAGCCGCAGACCGCGCTCAGCTCCATCGGCCAGTTCGAGACCGCGACGACTCCGCTCCAGATGGCCATGGTCGCCTCCGCGATCGCCAACGACGGCAAGCTGATGAAGCCGTACATGGTCGACAAGCTCCAGGCCCCCAACCTCGACGTGCTCGAACAGACCGAGCCCGAGGAGATGAGCCAGCCGCTGAACTCCAAGAACGCCCAGATCCTCCAGTCGATGATGGAGACGGTCGTCAAGGACGGCACCGGCAAGAACGCGCAGATCAGCGGCGTGACCGTCGGCGGCAAGACCGGCACCGCCCAGCACGGCGTCGACAACAGCGAGAAGCCGTACGCCTGGTTCATCTCCTACGCCAAGCTCGCCGACGGCAGCTCACCGGTCGCCGTGGCAGTCGTGGTCCAGGACGAGGACGCCATCCGCGACAACATCTCGGGCGGCGGTCTGGCCGCGCCCATCGCCAAGAGCGTGATGGAGGCGGTCATCAACAGCAAGCAGTGAGCCCCGTCACGTCCCCTTCACATCGGTGCACGTTGCGATACCGGTCCGGTATCGGCTGACGGGCTTGGCCAGGTCACACAAATGAACCCGGGTACCGTAGGCCCGGACGGCACACCGCCGGACCACACACAGGTGCGGTCGGGACCGACGGAGAGGGCTGGTAGGAAGCATGGAAGAGCCGCGTCGCCTCGGCGGCCGGTACGAGCTGGGTCACGTGCTCGGCCGTGGTGGCATGGCAGAGGTATACCTCGCACATGACACCCGCCTGGGCCGCACCGTGGCAGTGAAGACGTTGCGCGCCGACCTCGCGCGCGACCCTTCCTTCCAGGCCCGGTTCCGCCGGGAGGCCCAGTCGGCCGCCTCGCTCAACCATCCCGCGATCGTCGCCGTGTACGACACCGGCGAGGACTACATCGACGGGACGTCCATCCCGTACATCGTCATGGAGTACGTGGACGGCTCCACCCTCCGCGAGCTCCTCCACTCGGGCCGCAAGCTGCTGCCCGAGCGGACGCTGGAGATGACCATCGGGATCCTCCAGGCGTTGGAGTACTCCCACAGAAGCGGCATCGTCCACCGCGACATCAAGCCGGCCAACGTGATGCTCACGCGCAACGGCCAGGTCAAGGTCATGGACTTCGGCATCGCCCGTGCGATGGGCGACTCCGGCATGACGATGACGCAGACGTCCGCGGTCATAGGAACAGCCCAGTACCTGTCGCCGGAACAGGCGAAGGGCGAGCAGGTCGACGCACGCTCGGACCTCTACTCGTCCGGCTGCCTGCTCTACGAACTCCTCACGGTCCGCCCGCCGTTCATCGGGGACTCCCCGGTCGCGGTCGCGTACCAGCACGTACGGGAGGAACCGCAGCCCCCGTCGGTGTTCGACCCCGAGATCACGCCCGAGATGGACGCCATCGTCCTGAAGGCCCTGGTCAAGGACCCGGACTACCGCTACCAGTCCGCCGACGAGATGCGCATGGACATCGAGGCCTGCCTCGACGGCCAGCCCGTCGCCGCCGCGCACGCCATGAGCTCGGCCGGCTACGGCGGCTACGGCTACCCCGACGACCAGGCCACGACCGCCCTGCGCTCCGACGCCGGCGCGACCACCATGCTCCCCCCGATGAGCCCGGACGACGGCGGCTTCGGCTACGACGACCGCTCCCGACGCCGCCAGCCGAAGAAGTCGAACACCTCGACGATCCTGCTGGCCGTGGCGGGTGTCCTCGTGCTGGTGGGCGCGATCCTGATCGGCAAGTGGGTGTTCGACGGGCAGGCTGTCAACGACAGCGCCTTCAAGAACCCCAACTTCGTCAGCCAGTCCAAGGCTGACGCGCAGCAGGCAGCCGTGAACGTCGAGCTGAAACTGACGTTCACCGAGAAGCCCTGCGAGAACGAGCCCAAGGGCAACATCTGCGAGCAGAACCCGAAGGCCGGGGTCGACGTCAAGAAGGGCGACACCATCGCGCTGGTGGTGTCGACCGGGGCGCCGAAGGTGGTCGTACCGAATGTGATCAACCTCAGCCTCGAAGAGGCGCAGGCGAAGCTCACGGGTGACGGCTACCAGTTCACGGTCAAGACCAAGACACGTGAATCCTCGGAGGAACCGAACAGCGTTCTGGACCAGGATCCGGCTTCTGGCCAGGAGGTGGAGAAGGGATCGACGATCACCCTCACCATCGCCAAGGAGGAGGAGAAGTCGACGGTCCCGGACGTCACCGGTCAGGACTGTGACACCGCCAAGCAGCAGATGGAGGACAACGACCTCGTCGGCGAGTGCACGGAGGTCCCGACCGAGGACGACAACCAGGACGGCAAGGTCATCGCGACCTCACCGCAGGCCAACACGCAGGCCGACCCGGGGTCCAAGGTGACCATCCAGATCGGCAAGAAGTCCGAGGAGAAGACCCAGGTCCCGAACGTCGTCGGACAGACCGTGGGACAGGCGAAGCAGACCCTCCAGGCGGCCGGCTTCACCAACATCCAGTTCACCCAGGGCAGCGACCAGAGCGACACCGCCTTCGTCACCGCCCAGGATCCGGTCAAGGACACCGAGGTCGACGACCCCGGCAACACCCAGATCACACTCCAGAGCATCAGCTTCGGAAACAACAACGGCGGAAACAACGGCGACAACGACAACGGCGGCATCTTCGGCTGACCCCGCTTGTCACCTGAGTGAGCCCCGGCATCTGAGAAGGATGCCGGGGCTCACTCATATCCGTGTACGAGATCCGACCAGAACTCCGAATGCCCGAACTCGTTGGACATGTGAGGAAAATCCGACGAGCTGAGGAGACACGGACCGTGATCAACGAAACGGCACTGCTGGAGTCGAAGGCGCTCCGCGCCAGCGCGCTGGACCGGACGGACGTGCTCGACAGGGTGAAGGCACTGTCGCTGCTGCCGGACGGGACGCATGTGACGACGGCGATGGTGGCGACGTACTTCCAGGTCGGCATCAAGGCCATCCGCTCCCTGGTGGTCGACCACGGCGCCGAACCGCAATCCAACGGCTACCGAGTTTTGGCAGGTTCAGAACTAAGCTCCTTCAAGGAGCTTAGTGGGGTCAAATCCCACACACGCCACCTCGCCCTCTTCTCCCGCCGAACGGTTCTGAACGTCGCCATGCTGCTCCGTGACAGCGAAGTCGCACGTCAGGTGCGTGTGTACCTGCTCGACATGGAGTACCTGGTACGCGCGCAGCCTGTGGAAAACCCGGTCAGGACAGACACCTCCTCCCTCGACGACCACATCGATCAACGGATCACCCACATCCTCGGCAAGACCGTCGTCCCCATGTTCAACGCCCTGATCGAAACGTCGGGCGAGCACCGCAAGGAGCTGATCGCCCTGCGGACCGGAGTCCAGCGAGTCGAACAGCGGCTCCGGCAGCACCACGCACGGCTACAGAGGCTCGAAAGCCCGTACGGGGGCCGTCCCCGCCCCGGAGTCATGGCCGCCATGGACGCCATGAACGGCCGCACGTTCGAACACCACATCGCCAAGCTGCTGCGCCGCGACGGCTGTACGAACGTCGTCGTCCAGAGCGGTCACGGAGACCGGGGCGTCGACATCATCGCGCTCACAGCCGACGGACGACGCCTCGTCGTCCAGTGCAAGAGGTTCGCGCCCTACCTCAGCATCACCAGCCCCGACGTCCAGAAGTTCGTCGGCTCGGCCAAGGTGCTGTACAGCGCGGAAGTCGCGCTCTACGTGGCAACGTGCCCCTTCACTCCAGAAGCGCTGAGCATCGCGTCCGAGGCCGGGATCACCGCCGTACATCGCGGGGTACTGGAGGAGTGGGGCGCCGGGGAACCCCTGAAAGTGCTGGAGTAGCCACGGCATGACGCGAAGGGGCCCGAAGCCGCAAAGGCAAGTTGCGGCTTCGGGCCTCGGTCATGCTAACGACAGACCTTCTGCAAGGGAGTCTGTCAACGCAGTTCCTCCGGAACCGTCCGCTTCGAGTCCACCTTCTCCACCCGCACCAGTTCCCCCCACACGATGTACCGGTACTCCGACGTGAACACCGGCGTGCAGGTCGTCAGCGTGATGTAGCGGCCGGGTTTCCGCTTCCCGGACTCCTTCGGGATCGCGGAGAGGACCTGGACGTTGTACTTCGAGGTTTCCGGGAGGGTGTCGTACACCTTGTAGACGTACCAGTCGTTCTTCGTCTCGAAGACGATCGGGTCGCCCTTCTTCAGCTTGTCGATGTTGTGGAACTTGGCGCCGTGGCCGTCCCGGTGGGCCGCCAGGGTGAAGTTGCCCTGCTTCGACTGCGGGAGCGCCGACTTGATCGGGTCCACGTAGTAGCCGGCCACGCCGTCGTTGAGGACCTTCGACGACGTGCCCTTCTTGACCAGGACCTCGCCGTTCTTCATCGCCGGGACGTGCAGGAAGCCGATGCCGTCCTTGGTGTCCAGCGCGCCGGGCCCCGTGTTCGCGTCCGCCCAGTGGTCGCGTACCTCGTCGCCCTGCTTGTCCGCCTCGCGGTCCGCGACGACGTTCGTCCACCAGAGCGAGTACGCGACGAACAGGCCGAGCACCAGGCCCACCGTGATGAGGAGTTCACCGAGAAGGCTCACCGCGGTGGCAAGTCTGCCGACCGGCCTCCGGGGGCGGGCCTGCGACGGGGGAACCGGGGCGTCGGCGGTCTGCTCGTCGTGGTCCGTCGTCGCTGCCACTCTTCATCTGCCCTCACTGCTACTGCACGAGCCCGCCGCCGTCACCGCCGCCGCAACAACTACTGCAGCAACGCATCCGGCTTGCCCTTGCTGCGCGGCCGTTCCTCGACCATCTTGCCCCACACGATCATCCGGTACTTGCTGGTGAACTCCGGCGTGCATGTCGTGAGCGTGATGTAGCGGCCCGGCTTGGTGAATCCCGAGCCGTTCGGAATCGGGTTCAGCACGCTCGTGTTGCTCGGCGACGTGACCGGAAGGATCGCTTCCATCTTGTAGACGTAGTACTTGTCCTGCGTCTCCACGACGATCGCGTCGCCCTTCTTCAGCCGGTTGATGTACCGGAACGGCTCGCCGTGCGTGTTGCGGTGGCCCGCGAGCCCGAAGTTGCCGGTCGCCGCGGACGGCATCGCCGTGGTGAGGCCGCCCTCCGCGTAGTGGCCGACCATGCCCCGGTCCAGCACCTTCTTCTTGCTGGTGCCCTCCGCGATCGGCACCACCACGTCCAGCTTGGGGATGTCCAGGATGGCGAAGCCCTGCCCGGGCTCGAACACCCCCGGCGCGCGCTTCCCGCTCGCCCAGTCGTCCTGGAGGCTGGTCGTCTCGCTCCCGGCCTGCGCGTGCGCCCGTACGTTCGTCCACCACAGCTGGTAGGTCACGAACAGCAGCATCAGTACGCCGGTGGTGATGAACACCTCACCGATCGCCCGGCTCGCCATCACCGCCATTCCCGGCTTCTGCGCGCGCGCCGCCTGCCGTGCCGCGACCCGGGAGAGGGGCGCTCCGTCCGCCGCCGTCTCGGCGGCCACAGCCTCCGAGGCCGCCTGCGGGCCCCCAGGGTGCCCGTGGCGGCCCTTGGCGGCCTTCCGGCGCGCTGCGCGCCCAACGGCCACAGAAGGGCCCTCAGAGGCGCCTGTGGCCCCTGCGGCGGCCGGAGCCCCGGATGTCGACGCGTGGCCGTCGCCTATTCGCGGACCCTCGGCCCGCAGACCGGCAGGCAGGTCCGCCAGGCGCAGCGCCACCGTCTCCTCGTCGATGGGAGGGAGGACCACGGTCGGGGGCGCTGGACGCGTCACCCGAGGGGCCGCGGGAGGGGGCGTGGACGAGGCAGCCGGGGGTGGCACGGGAGAGGCCGCGGGAGGAGGCGCGTACGGCACCTGCTCCTCGTACACCCCCACCTGCCAGTCCTGGGCGTATCCCCGCGTCCCGTACCCCGACTCGGGTCCGGGATCCCGGTGCTCCGCCGCCCCGCGCTCGGCCGAGGCGTCGTAGGGCCGCGCATGACTGCTCCGCCTCCGCCGACCCCGCGCGGGGGGCGGTGGCGCAGGCGGATCGTTCCGCTGGCCCGGCAACGGGTCGCTCAGCGGGTCCGCCAAGCCGTCCACCGCCGCCTCGAACGCGCCCGGCGCCTCGTACGGCTGCTGCTGCCCGTACGAGGTTCCCTGGTCGCCGGTTTCTCCGCCGAAGGCGGCGCCGGACTCGCGCTCGGGGCGCACGGCGGTCACGCCGAGGCCCTGCCCACCACCGGGGCGAGCCCCACAGACCTCGCCACAGCGCCCCGGTCACCGCACTCCGTCAACCAGTTCGCCAGCATCAGGTGACCGTGCTCCGTCAGCACCGACTCGGGGTGGAACTGCACCCCCTCGACCGGGAGCTCGCGGTGCCTGAGGCCCATGACGATGCCGTCGTGCGTACGGGCGGTCACTTCGAGCTCGGCCGGGACCGTGTCCGGCTCCGCCGCCAGGGAGTGGTAGCGGGTCGCCGTGAAGGGGCTCGGCAGGCCCGCGAAGACGCCCCTGCCCTCGTGTTCCACGAGGGACGTCTTGCCGTGCAGCAGCTCGGGCGCCCGGTCCACCACACCGCCGTACGCCACCTGCATCGACTGCATGCCCAGGCAGACACCGAAAACCGGCACCCCGGTGGCCGCGCAGTGGCGGACCATCTCGATGCAGACGCCGGCCTCCTCGGGCGTACCCGGGCCCGGCGAGAGCAGCACACCGTCGAAGCCGTCCTGCGCGTGCGCCGTCGACACCTCGTCGTTGCGCAGCACCTCGCACTCGGCGCCCAGCTGGTACAGGTACTGGACCAGGTTGAAGACGAAGCTGTCGTAGTTGTCGACGACGAGAATCCGTGCGCTCACTGGTCGTTCACCGTCACATCGTTGAAGGGGAGGAGAGGTTCGGCCCAGGGGAAGACGTACTGGAAGAGGACGTAGACAACCGCCAGCGCCAGTACGAGGGAAAGCAACGCCTTCACCCACGCGTTCCCTGGCAGATGCCGCCAGATCCAGCCGTACATGCCGTCCCTTCCGTCGCCCACGGCACCCGACTCGCGGCACCGGACTCACGCCGTACCTCACCAGATTAACGGCGCAGCGCCGCAGGTTTCCCGGCCTCCACAGGCTGTGTGGAATCCAGGTGCGCCCAGACGATCAGCCGATGACTGTGTCCCCACTCCGGATCGCACGTGGTCAGCGTGAGATAACGACCCGAACGCGTGTACCCGCTCTTACGTGGCACAGGATCGATCACCTCAATGTCCGTGGGTACGGTTTTGTAGGGGCCTTTGTCGATCCGATACGTGAACCACGTCGTACCGTCCGTCAGCACCACCGCGTCCCCCCGGCGCAGCCTCGGGAAGTCCTTGAACGGATCGCCGTACGTGCGCCGGTGACCGGCGACCGAGAAGTTGCCCTCCTGGCCGAGCCGCGCGGTGGTGGCGTAGTGGCCGAGGCCCTTCTTCAGGGTGTTCGTCCTCGTGTCCTCGAGCACGGGCTTGTTCCACGTGAAACCGAGCCGCGGGATGTACATGATCGCGAAGGGCTTGCCCGGCGTGTAGGGCACTGGGGACTTCGGGCCGGCCGTCGGGCCCGTGGTGCTCGCCGGGGTGGCCGACGGCGCCGGTGACGCCTGCGGCGCCGTGCCCTGCGACCACTGTTCCTGCAACTGGTGGATCTGGTCGTCCATGACGGTGTCGGCCTTCACGCCCGTCCAGAACAGCACGTACACGACGAAGAGCACGATCAACGTGCCCACCGTGACGCACAGTTCGCTGACCGTCCTGATGATCACGCGCCCCGACACAGGCCCCCCAGCGGTGAGCTAACGGCTGCTTCAGCTGCTGTTCCAGCTACTCCACAGGCTTCGCGTAGTGCAGGTCCACTGTGCCCGAGTAGCCGGGCAGAGTCACCGTCCCGTCCTCGTCGACCTGCCAGCCGAGCCCGTAGACGTTGACGTACACCATGTAGTTCTGGATCGCCTTGGACGCCGTGAGCGCGCTCCTCAGCTTCTCCGGGTCACCGATCGCCGTGATCTTGTACGGGGGTGAGTAGACGCGCCCCTGGAGGATCAGGGTGTTGCCCACGCAGCGGACCGCGCTGGTGGAGATCAGGCGCTGGTCCATGACCTTGATGCCCTTGGCCCCGCCCTGCCACAGGGCGTTCACCACGGCCTGCAGGTCCTGCTGGTGGATGACCAGATAGTCGGGCTGCGGCTCGGGATAGCCGGGGAGCTTCGCGGTGGCGTTCGGCGGAGCGTCATTGAGGGTGACGGTGAGCGCCTCGCCCTTGACCTTCTGGGTGCCCGCCGCCTTCTCCAGCGCCGCCAGTTTGGCGTCCTCCGCCTCGGTACTGCCGTCGTCTCGCTCGGCGAGCGCCTCGACGTCGTCACGCAGGGCCGCGAGCGATTCGTCGAGCCGGCCGTTCTTGTGGCTGCGGTCCTGGATGAGGTCCGAGAGCTTCAGCAGGGAGGCGTCCGTGCGGATGTTCGTGCCCTTGGCGGTGTCGAAGCTCGTGAAGAAAATCAGCCCCGCGAGGGCGAAGACCCCCACGGTGAGCACCCGCACCGGGCGGAATCGGCGGTTACGGGCGGGACTGGGCTCCGTCCCGGGAGAGTCGGCAGAATTGCTCAACGTACCCTTATCTCCTTCGGCGCCGCGGAAGCACTACGCTAACGGACGCCCGGGGGAGCACTAAGTGTCCCCTTGTACGCTGCCCCGGAGCCCGACCCAGTTCCCTGCGCGGCCACGCAGCGCATCGACAGGAGAGACCCTCGTGCCGAAGTCACGTATCCGCAAGAAGGCCGACTACACGCCGCCGCCCGCGAAGCAGGCGACGGCCATCAAACTGAACAGCCACGGCTGGGTCGCACCGGTCATGCTGGCCATGTTCCTCATCGGCCTGGCCTGGATCGTTCTGTTCTACGTGACCGACGGCACGCTGCCGATCGACTCACTGGACAACTGGAACATCGTGGTGGGCTTCGGCTTCATCGCCGCCGGATTCGGTGTCTCCACGCAGTGGAAGTAGGGCTCTCAGGGCTCTGCCCAGGGCTTTCCACTGAGTTATCCACAGCTGCGATTGATTTTCCACACCCCGCCTGGGGAAAAGACGACGATCTGTGGATAACTCATCGAGTGTTGACGCCGGTACGACTGCCACACCGGTAATCGCAAGCTTGTTCGCCCCCTGTCTGACCTGGGAAAACTCCGGTCGGTGACAGGGGGCACAGCTGTTCCCGCACACTGTGCACAGGTAGCGCCACGGACTGTGGACAACAGGCACTCAGTGACAGGCGGGATGGGCCGGAGAGGGCCGCGGGGGGGGCGGAGCGGGCTGTAACCGGGCTGGACGAGGCGGAACGGCCTGCTAGATGAGCTGGCCCGTGCGGATCAGGGTCATGACGACCACCGCGACCAGGACCACCCCACAGACGCCGTACTGGACCAGGGACCGGCGCTCACGCGGGGCGTGGACCATGGCGTAGCCGATGACGACGCCGGCGACCAGGCCGCCGATGTGTGCCTGCCAGGCGATGTTGCTCGCCCCGAAGGTGAAGATGAGGTTGATCACCAGCAGGGCGAGGATCGGCCGCATGTCGTAGTTGAGGCGGCGCATCAGGACGGCGGTCGCGCCGAAGAGGCCGAAGATGGCGCCGGAGGCTCCGAGCGACGGCTGGTTCGGGGCGGCGATCAGATATGTCAGAGCACTGCCCGCGAGGCCTGAGACCAGATACAGCGCGAGGTAGCGGGCGCGGCCGAGGGCGGCTTCCAGAGGGCCGCCGATCCACCACAGGCTGAGCATGTTGAAGATGATGTGCATGGGGTTGCCGTCGGCGTGCAGGAACATCGACGTCAGGAGCCGGTACCACTGTCCCTCCGCGACGCCCTCCATCGAGCCGAGGCCCGGGAAGTAGGCGCTGCCGACGAGTTCGAAGCGGGCCGTGAAGTCGTCGCCGATAGACAGCTGGAGCATGAAGACGGCGACGTTGAGGCCGATCAGGATCTTGGTGAGGAGCCTGGGGTCGGCCGTGACGGTGCCGCCTGCGAGGGTGCGGGGGGTGGAGGCGCTCGCCGCGTGTCCGGTGCCGGAGCCGTTGCGCACACATTCCGGGCACTGGAAGCCGACGGAGGCGCTGACCATGCACTCGGGGCAGATCGGGCGTTCGCAGCGGGTGCAGCGGATGCCC
The DNA here is from genome assembly GCF_036227485.1 of Streptomyces sp. NBC_01451. Lineage (NCBI taxonomy): Bacteria > Bacillati > Actinomycetota > Actinomycetes > Kitasatosporales > Streptomycetaceae > Streptomyces > Streptomyces sp. NBC_01451. The sequence goes on along the minus strand of NZ_CP109479.1, from coordinate 4,793,928 downwards.
GTGTCGCGGTCCGGGTGGCGGTAGCAGGTGGGCAGACTCTGGGCGTCCTGCGGGCCCTGTGGGCTGCCTGGCGCCTGATCCATGGGGTCCCCTAAGTCCGTCAAATCCGTCGTCGTGTGCAATGCAACGCACCGCCCCGCACATCCTTACGGATGGGCGGGGCGTTTGGTTCCCTGTGGAAGGGCTCCCGGGGCTCAGCTCTCGCGGGTCTCGACGACGACCGACTCGATGACGACGTCGTTGACCGGGCGGTCGGTGCGCGGGTTGGTCGACGCGGTCGCGATGGCGTCCACGATCTTCTGGCTGGCCGCGTCGGTGACCTCACCGAAGATGCTGTGCTTGCGGGTCAGCCAGTCCGTCGGGGAGACGGTGATGAAGAACTGCGAGCCGTTGGTGCCCGGTCCGGCGTTGGCCATGGCGAGCAGGTACGGCCTGTCGAAGCGGAGGTCCGGGTGGAACTCGTCCTCGAACTGGTAGCCGGGACCGCCGGTGCCGTTGCCGAGCGGGTCACCGCCCTGAATCATGAAGCCGCTGATCACCCGGTGGAAGACCGTGCCGTCGTAGAGCTTGTCCTTGGACTTCTGACCCGTCGTCGGGTTGGTCCACTCACGCTCGCCGGTGGCGAGCTCGACGAAGTTCCGGACCGTTTTGGGCGCGTGGTTCGGCAGAAGCCGGACTTCGATGTCGCCGTGATTGGTCTTCAGGGTGGCGTAAAGCTGCTCAGCCACGATCTGCCTTCCGTCGTCCGCTTGTGACTCCCAGATCCTCGCACGGTCCACACCGCGCGTCGCCCGGCGCCCTCCTTCGAGGGAGAGTCCAGAATTTCCGCTTGCGCTCCGCCGCTTCGGAGAAAACCGGCCGAGTAGGCACGGGACGGGGGCACGGCGCTGCGATCCGTGGCATTGTCGACGACAAGCTCCCGATGCCCTGTATTCATCGCTAATGCATGTGATCGTCATCCGCTGTCACAAGCGATCGGTCCGGTGCCGGCAGTCCCTTGCGATCGGCCGTCCCTGACCCGGATGCCCGCCCTCACATGCCTCACGGCGTATTGCCGGGCATGATCCGTAAAAGGGTGGAGAGTCGATAACCGTACGCCACCGACGAGGAGGATCCCGTGACCCGCATTGACAGCGTGCGCGCCGCTACCAGCTCGGCGAAGGACAGCGTCCTGCACGCCGCGGACGTGGTGGCGCCCTACGCCGACACAGCCAAGGACAGGGCCACGCAGTACGCACACGAGGCACGCGTACGGCTTGCGCCCAAGGTGTCCCAGGCTGCGGAACAGGCCCGTGTCCAGTACGGCGCGCATCTCGCGCCGCGGCTGGAGCAGGCCCGTACGCATGTGCCGCCGAAGGTCGACCATGCCGCCCATGAAGCAGCCGTCCGTACCGCCAGGGCCGCCCGCCAGGCCGCCGACTACACCGGGCCGCGCGTGGAGCGCGCGGTCGCGGCGGCCGGACCCGTACGAGATGAGGCCGCAGCGCGCGGTGCCGCGGCGTTGGCCGCGCTGCGCGGTCAGGTCACACCGAAGGAGATCAGGAAGCTGGCCCGCAAGCACCAGCGTCGGGCCCGGGCCGGTCGGCTCGCCAAGGGGCTGGCCGTGGCGGGCATTTTGGCCGGCGGTGCCTTTGCCGCGTGGAAGTGGTGGGACAAGCAGGCCAACCCCGACTGGCTGGTCGAGCCGCCCGCCGCGACCGAGGTTCCGGAGACCGGGCGTCTGACGTCCGTGGACGGCACCGGTCAGTCGGTCCTGGATCCCGAGGTCCAGGCGAAGGAGGCCGAGTCGGAGGCGGCGGAGGGCGACGAGAACCACCGCTGACGGTTCCTGTGTGGTGTCGTTCGTGAGGTCGCTGTGGGCGGGGGGCTTTCAGGCTCCCCGCCCACGGCGATGTTTCACGTGAAACGTGACGGGACGGTGTTTCACGTGAAACACCGTCGGCCGAAACGGCGTCGGCAGGGATCTACCCGCGAGGTGCCCTCGTCAGGAAACGGCCAGTCGCATGTTCGTCCTCAGGCCGCCGATGCCCTTCAGGGCCGGAGCCCGGCGGAGGTCGCGGCGGACGGGCTTGTCCCGGCCGGCGGCGAAGACGAACAGGCGCAGGACCAGGAAGCGGCCTGTACCGGCGATACCGGAGGCGCCGAGGTAGACGATCTGCTCGGTCAGCATGCTCGGCGAGGACTGGGCCAGGTGCAGGGCGAACATCGCGACGCAGGTGACGATGTAGGCGGCGGTGGCCGAGCCCGCCGACTGCCAGTGCTGGCGCCATCCGGCCCGTCGGCCGGCCCCGAAGGTGAAGCGGGCGTGGAGTTCGGTGCACAGGATGGTCGAGGCGACCGTGATCAGCGCGTTCGCCAGTGTCCAGGGCATCGTCGCGGCGAGCAGTGCCACGGCGCCGCTGGAGAGGAGTCCGACGCCACCGCCGCACAGGACGAACCGCGCGAAGGAGGCGAGCGGCCCGGGAGTGGCGGCGCCGGTCGTCCTCGTGGCCCCGGGCGCTTCCGTGCACAGCGTCGCGCCGGTCGGCCCGGGCTTCGGCGGGAGCAGCGTCTTCACGGCGGTTTCCTTACGGGCGGCGGGCTGTGAACCTCTGTGGATCACGGGGATCAACCGGGTTCAACGATGCCGTCGCGCGCTTGTGGAAACGATGATGTGTACTCCCGAACCGGGGGTGTAGCCAGCCCCACCCTCGGGGTGCGGGTGGCGCTACTCCGGGCGTCCCAGGACTCGGTGCACCGGACCACCGCTTCGTTATGAAACGGCAAATACCCAGCTCACGCGCTCCCTTCGCATACTCCGCCGACAGTCCGCGGGGTTATTGTCGCGAGACCGTTCAACAACGTCGGGGGACAGCATCGTGAGCAGTTGTGCCGATGAACAGGCGATGGGTAGGACACGGTCCATACACGCGGACGAGGGCACGAACTCATTAGCGGCACTGACCGGACAGGACAGGACCTGTGTCGAGGTGTACCGGCTCGTGATCATGCGACCGCACTGGGGTGTCGCGGAGATCGCCCAGGAACTCGGTGTCGGAGCGGCCGAGGTCCGTACGGCCCTGGGGAAACTGGCTGATCTCTCGATGCTCGGGCCGGCCGACGAGACGGACGACGTGGTTGCGGTTCATCCCGAGGTCGGTCTCGCCTCCTACATCCACCGGCGGGAAGTGGAGATCCGCGCCCAGCAGATGGAACTGGCATCCATGCGTGCCGTCACCTCGGATCTGGCCGCCGTCTTCGCGGCTCAGCGGACACGACACGAAAACGCGGGCCTGGAGCGCCTGGAGGGCGTCAGCAGCGTACGGAATCGGTTGTCCGAGCTGTCCCGGCAGGCGACGTCCGAACTGCTCGCCTTCATGCCGGGCGGATCTCCTGGCCGGGAGGCGCTGGAAGCCAGTCGTCCGCTCGACGAGAAGAGCCTGGCCTCGGGTGTGACGCTGCGGACGGTCTACCTGGACGGCGTGCGCGACGACCGGGCGACGACGGAGTACGCGCGCCGGCTCTCGGAGCTCGGTGGGGAGATCCGGACCGCCCCGTCACTGCCTCTTCGCATGCTGATCGCCGACCGGTCGGCCGCGCTGCTGCCCATCGACCCGGAGGACACCAGGGCCGGCGCCGTCGTCGTCCACGCGCCGGGTGTGCTCAGCGCGTTGGTGTCGCTGTTCGACATGGTGTGGGACCGCGCGTCGCCGCTGGGTGTGCGGCGGGCGAACGCGGCGGAGGACCCCACCCCGCAGGAAGTCACCCTGCTGAAGCTGCTCGCCCAGGGGCAGACGGACGACGTCGCCTCGCGCAAGCTGGGCCTGTCACTGCGCACGACGCGGCGGCTGATGGCAGGCATCACCGCCAAGCTGGGGGCGCGCAGCCGATTCGAGACCGCGGTCCTCGCCACCCGCGCGGGCTGGCTGTAACTCCCGGCGTTCCGGCCCTGCCTGCCTTGCCGGGTGACCCGGGCAGGGCAGGCCATCGGCCCGGCCCGGGTGGCCTCGGGCCGCCGAGAACCCGGCCCGCGCTGTCCCGCACTGTTCGGACATTTCCTGAGCCGCTCAACCCCGCCTGTCCTCCAGCCGATCCGGTCGTCGGCAGCCGGGCGGGTCCGGCCCCTCGCCGCCATCGACTGGTCCGGCTCGGTTCCACGAACGCGTGGCCGACGCGATCCAGCGGCGCGGCACGTCGTCGACTCGCACGCCCAGCGTGTGGGCGCGGACAGGAAAAAATGCCCTCTGGACTGCGTTTCCGCAGTCCAGAGGGCATTTCGGGTGTGGAGCCTAGGGGAGTCGAACCCCTGACATCTGCCATGCAAAGACAGCGCTCTACCAACTGAGCTAAGGCCCCGAATGGAAGGCGTCCGCCCAGAACAACCAGCTACTGGTGGGCGCCGACGACCAGAGTACCGGGTCACCCCCGGTATCTCGCAAAAGGATTGGGGGTCCCCGTGGACGACCACTCTCCGTAAGATGCTCGACGTGGTTCGCTACAGCGAACCGCGGTATTTGGGGAAGCGATGGGGAGACGCAATGGATGCCGCACAGCAGGAAGCCACCGCAAGAGCGCGGGAGCTTCAGCGGAACTGGTACGGGGAGCCGCTGGGGGCGCTCTTCCGTAAGCTCATCGACGATCTTGGACTCAACCAGGCTCGTCTCGCGGGGGTACTGGGGCTGTCCGCGCCGATGCTGTCACAGCTCATGAGCGGCCAGCGGGCCAAGATCGGCAATCCGGCAGTGGTGCAGCGCGTGCAGTTGCTGCAGGATCTGGCCGGTCAGGTCGCGGACGGCAGCGTCAGCGCGGCCGAGGCGACCGAGCGGATGGACGAGATCAAGAAGTCCCAGGGGGGATCGGTGCTCAGCAACACCACGCAGTCGACGTCGAGTTCGGGGGCGCCCACGGTGAAGCGGGTGGTCCGCGAGATCCAGTCGCTGCTGCGCTCGGTGTCCGCGGCCGGCGACATCATCGACGCGGCGGAGACCCTCGCCCCGACCCACCCGGAACTGGCAGAGTTCCTCCGGGTGTACGGCGCGGGCCGCACCTCCGACGCCGTGACGCACTACCAGTCCCACCAGAGCTGAGCCGTCGGCCCGGCCGCCGACCGGGGGTTCGGCGGCCGGGCCACGGCACAGGGGGGCAGGGGGGAGGGTGGCGGGCGTACGGGACCAGGCCGGGACAGGTGAAAGGACGGGGGCCCACGACATGAACCGGGGAGCGGCGACGGGCAGTTGGGGAAACAGGTACGGAGACAGGTTCTGGGTGGGCAGGGTGACAGCGGGCTCCGGAGTGGGGTAGGAGGAGCCGTACCATTCACCGGTCCGGAACCGACCGAGCGGTGATCCGAAGGGGGATCGACGCAGAGCCATGGGTGAGGTCTTCGCCGGCCGGTACGAACTGGCCGATCCGATCGGGCGTGGGGGAGTCGGCGCCGTCTGGCGCGCCTGGGACCACCGCCGACGCCGGTATGTGGCCGCCAAGGTCCTGCAGCAGAGCGACGCCCACTCACTGCTGCGCTTCGTCCGCGAACAGGCCCTGCGGATCGACCACCCGCATGTCCTCGCCCCGGCCAGCTGGGCCGCCGACGACGACAAGGTCCTGTTCACCATGGACCTGGTCGCCGGAGGCTCGCTCGTCCATCTGATCGCCGACTACGGCCCGCTGCCGCCGGCGTTCGTATGCACCCTGGTCGACCAGCTCCTCTCCGGCCTCGCCGCCGTGCACGCGGAGGGCGTCGTGCACCGCGACATCAAGCCCGCCAACGTGCTGCTCGAAGCGACCGGTACGGGCCGGCCTCGGCTGCGGCTGTCCGACTTCGGCATCGCGATGCGGCTGGGCGAGCCACGGCTGACGGAGACCGACTACGTGGTGGGCACGCCCGGCTACTTCGCCCCCGAGCAAATGCTGGGCGCGGACCCGGACTTCCCCTCCGACCTGTTCGCCGTGGGCCTCGTCGCGCTCTATCTCCTGGAGGGCGCCAAGCCGGACTCCAAGGCCCTCATCGAGTACTTCGCGGCGCACGGCACGCCCAGCGCCCCCAAGGGCATACCCGAGCCGCTCTGGCAGGTCGTGGCGACGCTGCTGCAACCGGACCCGCAGGCGCGGTTCCGCACCGCCACGGGCGCGCGCAAGGCCCTCGCCCAGGCCGCCGAACTCCTGCCCGAGCCCGGCCCCGACGACGAGCTGATCGAGATCTTCGACCAACTCGGCCCGCTCCCCAAGGGCTTCGCCCCGACCGGCCCCCTCAAACCGTCCCCCGGTGTGACCACGAACGGCGGCGCGCGCACCGGCACAGCGACGGGCAGGTCCGACACCGGCGCCGGACGCGGCGAGCCGGACAGCATGCCCACCGGCATGGACACCGGCCCGGGAGCAGCCCGCCGATACGACCCGTACCGCGAACCCAACCCGGACGGCACGCCCACCGGCCCGGCGACCGGCGGCACGCACACAGGGCCCGGGCACAAGCCGATGCCGGGTCCGACACCCGGTCAGGCGCCGGATCCCGGGCCGGCACCGGGAGCCGTCCCCCCGCCCTCCGGACCAGGCACGGGTGCCCTGCCCGCCAGGCCGGTCAAGGACCCCACGCCCGCAAGCGCCGGGTCCGGAGCCGGGCAGGCCTGGCCGTCATCGGGCGCCGCCCCGAACTGGCCAGGTGCCGGCTCCGTACCGGGTCCGCCCCCGCGGCCGGACAGCGCCGGTGCCGCCGAACAGGGCCCGCAGGCTTCACCGACTCCGCCGACGTACCCCGCTCACCCTGCGCACCCGGCTCACCTCGCTCAGCGGAACGGCGTCCCGCCCCAGCCGGACGCCGCGCCTCCACGCCCGTCTCACCCCCCTCTCCCCCCGGCGGTGGTCCCGCCCCAGCCGTCCAGCATGTCGGACACGGGGAGCTTCCACCTGCCCCCTCCCCAGGTCACCGTCGCCTCCGGCACATCACTGCACGAGCACTCCCGGCACCGGCCGGCGCAGCCCTCCACTCCCCCCACGGCTGTCCCGCTCGCGGCGCCGGGAGCGGTCCACGCGCCCCCGCCCTTCGAGGTCCCGTCCTTCGGTGCCGCACCCTTCGAGCCCGCGCATCCGGCCTCCCCCCACCAGCCCACGCCCGGGACAGCAGTGCAGGCCCCGACCGCGACCGCGACTCCCACTCCGACACTGCGGCAGGACGCGTACGCCTCGTCCTCGTCGTACGCCGACCGGTCCCCGCAGGCCACGTTCGCCCCGCAGGCGGTTCCGCAGCACCGCGGCCGACGCCGTCAGCGTCGCCCCGGTCCGCCCGCGAAGGTGGCGATACCGGTTCTGTTCCTCGCCCTGGCCTGCTACGCCGTGGGTTTCTGGGCCCTGTTCCGCATCTGAGCTAAGTGCGGCCGGCCCGCCGCCGGGCGACCAGCGTCCACAGTGCGAGCACCAGCACCAGCACGCTCCCCGCCCCGATGCCGCTCACCGCGACGACCTGCATGGCGGCGTCACCGCCCCCGCCGCTCCCGTCCGCCCCGTCGTCGGCCCCCATACCCCCCGCCACCACACCCGACGTCCAGCCTCCGGCCACCTCCCGGTCCTGCTCGGTGACCGCGAACGCGTCCCGGGGCACGGACTGCCCCAGGTACTCGGGTGCGTCCTGCGCCGTACCGCTCACCTGCACCCGCAGCGTCAGCCCGTACGGCCCCGCGCCGAATCGTTCCGTCACCTGCTCTGCGAGATGGACGACGAGGTAGTACGAGCCGGCGAACCGCATCCCGCTCGTCCGGTCGCCGACGCCGTAGCGGTTGGCGTAGGCGACGGGTGGCAGCGGATCGAGGGCGACAGAGATCTGGCGGCCGTCGTAGAGGAAGCCCTCGTCGTCGACGTACCCGCGCGCGGGGTTGTAGAGGGACATGACGAGCGCGCTGCTGACGCTCTGGCCGCCGCCGCTGGAAACACCGCTGGAACTGCCCAGTTCGGCAACCACGTGGAGTTGCTGCCCCCAGTCGACGGGCACCCGGTAGAACCGTGTCCGGCCGGGCGTGATGTCGTCCTGCCAGACACCCTGCCCCACCGCGGTGGCGGCGGCGAAGCCAGCGCCGCCCTCGCGGTGGACGGCGTCACCGGTGAGCGGGTCGGGAGAAGCGGAGTTCCAGGACTCGGGGGTCTCGGGCGCGGTCGTCGCGACCTTGTTCACGAGGCCCGGCTCCGACACGTAGGCCAGCTCCAGGTCCCAGTCGTCCGACGACGAGCCCGCCGAGTCGATGCGGTCCACGACCACGTAGTACGTACCGGCTTCCTGACACGCCGTCGTCTCGCCGTCGGTCGCGCGCGACGCCCAGGCGGCGACCGGATGCGGGCTGCGGGAGGCCCCGAAGCGTGTGCTGTCGTAGGAGCAGGAACGGGCGTCCGCGTCCTGCACGGCCACCCTGACACCGTCGGAGGAGGAGACCGCCGTGCCCTGCCGGGGAACGGCGGTGGCGGAGACGTACGCGTTCGACGTGGCGTCGAGCGCGAGGCGGAAGTAGATCCTGCCGTTGACCGGGAGGGTGCTCCGGTAGGTCCCGCCGGGCTCCAGCCGCACGGCGTCCGTGGTGCTGGCGGCCCCCTCGACGGCCTGGGCGCCCTCGGCGAAGGCGTACGTGTCCGCATCCGGCGCGGCGACCGCCGCGGAGCCGGCCCCCGGGCCCGCGCCCATTGCCGCCACAGCACACAGCACCGCCGCCACGACCGCGCCCCGTACCGTGCGCCGCCCCATCACGCGCCACCCCTCGTCAACGCCTCGCCATGCCCCGCCGTGCCCGAACCGTCCAACGTCCGCGCGACATCCGGGCACGGTCTCTGCCCGGACCGTCGCCCATCCTGCCCCGCCGGGAGTCCCGGCACGCCCGCAATTCGTACGAGCGCCCGAAACAAGCCTCTCCAAGGCACTCAATTTGCCCAAGCGATCACTTTGTTCACGACAGCGAACCATGCTTCGCGTCCCCCGACAGCACAAAACCCCGACCGCGTCGGCGGCCGGGGTCTGTTCACAGACTGATGTCGATACTCAGGAACCCGTGGGCACGGAGTCGGTCGCCTCCGTCCACAGATCCTGCTCGGCGCGATCCGCCTGGATCTGGCGGTACACGAGGAGCCCGCCGATGGCGGCCAGTGCGACCAGGAGAAGCTTCTTCACCGTGCGACCTCGTCTTTCCTTGACGTAGGGGACCTCTGGCGCCCGACTATACCCTCCGACCGAGACCGATCGGTGACCTGCTCCGGCCCCCAACTCCCGCCCGGCGCACAGCAGTAGAAGCGGACGACACCGCTCCGATCGGAGGGTGATCACATCTCCACGTACCGTGACTATTCGCCCCGTTGCACCCGAATTCCTCCATGCCTTCACGCCTATCAACCACTTTGCGACCATTCGAGTGGTGTTCATCTGAAGATCGACGCGCCACGGGCGTCGGTCCACCACTTCGCGGTCGCCATACACATCATGAGGAAAGTACGCAAATCGCCCAACCTGAAAGTGAGGGGCAATGGCCCAGAACAAGGTCATGAAGCTGTGGACCGTCGTCGTCACCGCCTTCCTGGCGCTGTGCACGACGCTCGGCCTGATCACGACGACCGCCACCGCGGCGGTAGCCGAGAGCCACCCGACGCGCAAGTGCACCGCGACCGCAGCACTGCCCGCGCCGGCCGACGGGGCCTGGTCCTACGCCCGGTCCCTGCCCCCCACGATGAAGCAGCGCATCCGAGCCGAGGCCCACGGCTCCTCCCCGAGTTGCCGTCACCGCTCACCCGCGGACACGGACGCCGAGACGGAAGCCGGCCCGCAGACCGACACGGACGCCGAGACGGCCCCACAGCCGCCGTCCTGACCCCGCCCGCGGGGCACCAGGCACCATGACCCTGACCCTCGTGTGATCCCCCTCCCCATGTAGCGGCGAACTTGCGTACAAAGCCACACGGAGAAGCACCAGGACAGACGAAAGACCCCCAACCATCACTGGCTGGGGGTCTTTTCGCTGTGGGGCTAACAGGATTTGAACCTGTGGCCTCATCCTTATCAGGGATGCGCTCTAACCAACTGAGCTATAGCCCCGCCGCGCTCTGCGGTGTATGTCCCGCGCGCTGACCTCTGAAGATTAGCGCACGACGCGGCCAGTCCCAAAATCGATAGCCGGGCGACGGGCGGGCGACGTTCGAGAACATCCCTCACCCGCGCCCCACCTGCGCTTCACCGGTGGACTCACCGGTTCACGCGGCAGTTCACGCCGCAGTTCACTCGTCCTCGGCGAGCGTCAGCTCGATGCCGCCGACGAAGCCCGCGGAGAGGTTGTAGATGAACGCGCCGAGCGTCGCCAGCGCCGTCGCGAGGACGACGTCGATGACCGCGATGACCGACGTGAACAGCACGACGTTCCGGAGCGAAAGGAACGACTGGAGGTCGAAGCCGTTCGACTCGTTGGAACCCGTGGCCTCGGAGATCGTGCCGCCGACGGTCGAGAAGACGCCCATCGCGTCCATGACCATCCACAGGACCACCGCCGCCACGATCGTGCAGATGCCCAGCGCGATCGACAGCAGGAAGCTGACCTTCATCACCGACCACGGGTCGGCCTTGGACACGCGCAGCCGCGCCTTGCGCGTACGGGGCAGGGTGCTCGCCCCCGTACGCGGGCGCCGTACGGCCCCCGCAGGAGTGGCCTGAACCTGCGCCGGTGCCTGGACCGGGGCCGCGGGGACGGCCGCAGCGGCCGACGGGTAGGCCTGCGGCGGGTGGTAGGGCCCAGCGGACTGCTGCGGCTGCCGCTCACCGGGCAACGGCGACTGCGGCGGCGCGGCGGGCTCCACCACCGGCATGGCACCCGGGGCGGCCTGGCCCCCGCCGGCCCCGTACTGCTGGGTCTGCGGACTTCTGGCGTCCGTCACGGTTCCCCCCTGGGATCCTTGGGATCCACGTGTGTCGGGCGAGCGCTTGCCGCTCGTGCGCGGCTTGATGGCCTGCAGGTTGGTCGTGTGCGGATCTGTCGCACTGTGCGCGTCCCTCGCACCCTGCTGCCCATCGGTCGCACGCGCGGCGGAGCCACGACCGCCGCCGTCTTTGTCCGTACCGGTCGAGGGACCGGACGAACTGCCGGACGAACCGGCGCCCGTGGCTCCGCTCACGTTGACTCACTCCTCGCGCTACTCCGACGAGGACTGATCGCCCTCGTCCGGGCCGATGGTCGCGGTACCCTCGGCCGACTCGTCCACGGCGTCCTCGCCGTCGACCGCCTCGGCCTCGCTTCCCGCCTCGGCGTTTCGTGCGATGCCGACCACGGCATCGCGCTTGCCCAGGTTGATCAGTTGGACGCCCATGGTGTCACGGCCCGTCTCCCTGACCTCATTGACTCGCGTACGAATCACACCGCCGGAGAGCGTGATGGCGAGGATCTCGTCGGTCTCCTCCACCACCAGCGCACCGACGAGAGAACCGCGGTCCTCGACGATCTTGGCAGCCTTGATACCCAGGCCGCCACGCCCCTGGACGCGGTACTCGTCGACATTGGTCCGCTTCGCATACCCGCCGTCGGTAGCAGTGAACACGAACGTACCGGGTCGAACAACATTCATCGAGAGCAGCTGGTCTCCCTCACGGAAGCTCATGCCCTTGACACCCGAGGTGGCCCGGCCCATCGGACGCAGTGCGTCGTCCGTCGCCGTGAACCTGATCGACTGTGCCTTCCTGCTGATCAGCAGCAGATCGTCCTCTGCCGATACGAGTTCGGCGCCGATCAGTTCGTCGTCGGAACCGTCCTCCGTCTCACGGAGGTTGATCGCGATGACACCGCCCGAACGCGGGGAATCGTAATCCTTCAGAGGCGTCTTCTTCACCAGACCACCCTTGGTGGCCAGCACGAGGTAGGGCGCCGCCTCGTAGTCGCGGATCGCGAGGATCTCCGCGATCGCCTCGTCCGGCTGGAAGGCCAGCAGGTTGGCGACGTGCTGTCCACGCGCGTCACGTCCGGCGTCGGGCAGCTCGTACGCCTTCGCCCGGTAGACACGGCCCTTGTTGGTGAAGAACAGCAGCCAGTGGTGCGTGGTCGACACGAAGAAGTGGTCGACGATGTCGTCTTCCTTGAGCTTCGTGCCCCGCACGCCCTTGCCGCCTCGCTTCTGCGAGCGGTAGTCCTCGGTCTTGGTGCGCTTGACGTAGCCACCGCGCGAGATCGTGACGACGATGTCCTCTTCGGCGATCAGGTCCTCGATGGACATGTCACCGTCGAACGGAACCAGCTTGGAGCGCCGGTCGTCGCCGAACTTCTCCACGATCGCCGCGAGTTCCTCGCTGATGATGCCCCGCTGGCGCACGGGCGAGGCGAGGATCTCGTTGTACTCACGGATCTTCGCCTGCAGCTCGTCGTGCTCGGCGACGATCTTCTGGCGCTCCAGAGCCGCCAGCCGGCGCAGCTGCATCTCCAGGATGGCGTTGGCCTGGATCTCGTCGATCTCCAGGAGGCCCATCAGGCCCTCGCGCGCGATCTCGACGGTGTCACTGCGCCGGATCAGCGCGATGACGTCGTCGATGGCGTCCAGGGCCTTCAGGAGGCCACGCAGGATGTGCGCGCGCTCCTCGGCCTTGCGCAGCCTGAAGCGCGTACGCCGGACGATGACCTCGATCTGGTGCGTCACCCAGTGCCGGATGAACGCGTCCAGGGACAGGGTCCTCGGTACGCCGTCCACCAGCGCCAGCATGTTCGCGCCGAAGTTCGTCTGGAGGTCGGTGTGCTTGTAGAGGTTGTTCAGCACCACCTTGGCGACCGCGTCCCGCTTCAGGACGATGACCAGGCGCTGGCCCGTACGGGACGACGTCTCGTCGCGGACGTCCGCGATACCGCCGACCTTGCCGTCCTTCACCAGGTCGGCGATCTTCTGCGCAAGGTTGTCCGGGTTGACCTGGTAGGGGAGTTCGGTGACCACCAGGCACTGGCGGTTCTGGATCTCCTCGACGTCGACGACCGCGCGCATCGTGATGGAGCCACGGCCCGTGCGGTACGCCTCCTCGATGCCCTTACGGCCCACCACCAGCGCGCCGCTGGGGAAGTCGGGGCCCTTGATGCGCTCGATCAGCGCGTCGAGCAGCTCCTCGTGCGAGGCCTCGGGGTTCTCCAGGTACCACTGGGCGCCGGACGCGACCTCGCGGAGGTTGTGCGGCGGGATGTTGGTCGCCATACCGACCGCGATGCCCGCGGAGCCGTTGATCAGCAGGTTCGGGAAGCGCGCCGGCAGAACCGTCGGCTCCTGGTTGCGGCCGTCGTAGTTGTCCGTGAAGTCGACGGTCTCCTCGTCGATGTCACGGACCATCTCCATGGACAGCGGCTTCAGCTTGCACTCGGTGTACCGCATGGCGGCGGCCGGGTCGTTGCCCGGGGAACCGAAGTTGCCGTTGGAGTCCACCAGCGGCATCCGCATCGACCACGGCTGCGCGAGACGGACCAGCGCGTCGTAGATCGAGGAGTCGCCGTGCGGGTGGTAGGTGCCCATGACGTCACCGACGACGCGGGCGCACTTGTAGAAGCCCTTCTCGGGCCGGTAGCCGCCGTCGTACATGGCGTACAGGACGCGGCGGTGCACGGGCTTGAGACCGTCCCGTACGTCGGGCAGCGCGCGCGACACGATGACGGACATCGCGTAGTCGAGGTACGAGCGCTGCATCTCGGTCTCGAGCCCGACGGGCTCGACGCGCAGCGTGATCCGGCCCTCTTCGGGCGTGCCCGGGCCGGCGGGTGAAAGAGGTGTCTCGTCGGTCATTGCTGGTGAAGATCCTTTCTGATGCGGTCAGCTGAGACCGACTCAGATGTCGAGGAAGCGGACGTCCTTGGCGTTGCGCTGGATGAACGCGCGGCGCGCCTCGACGTCCTCGCCCATCAGGACCGAGAACAGGTCGTCGGCCTGCGCGGCGTCGTCGAGCGTGACCTGGCCGAGGACCCGGTGCTCCTGGTCCATCGTCGTGATGCGCAGTTCCTCGGCGTTCATCTCGCCGAGGCCCTTGAAGCGCTGGACCGAGTCGTCCCGGGTGCGCTTGCCGTTCTGCCTGCCGTGCTCGATCAGCGCGTCGCGCTCACGGTCCGAGTACGCGTACTCGAAGTCGTCCCGGCCCCACTTGATCTTGTACAGCGGGGGGCGTGAGAGGAACACGTGTCCGGCCTCGACCAGCGGGCGCATGAAGCGGAACAGGAAGGTCAGCAGCAGGGTGTTGATGTGCTGCCCGTCGACGTCGGCGTCCGCCATCAGGATGATCTTGTGATAGCGCAGCCTCGCGATGTCGAAGTCCTCGTGGACCCCGGTACCGAAGGCGGAGATCAGTGCCTGGATCTCCTGGTTCTGGAGGATCTTGTCGATCCTGGCCTTCTCCACGTTGAGGATCTTGCCGCGGATCGGGAGGATCGCCTGGTACTGCGGGTTGCGGCCGGACTTGGCCGAGCCGCCGGCGGAGTCACCCTCGACGATGAAGATCTCGCACTTGGTGGGGTCGTTCGACTGGCAGTCGGACAGCTTGCCCGGCAGGGACGCGGTCTCCAGCAGGCCCTTGCGACGGGTGAGGTCACGGGCCTTGCGGGCCGCCACGCGCGCGGTGGCCGCCTGGATGCCCTTGCGGATGATGTCCGAGGCCTCGTTCGGGTTGCGGTCCAACCAGTCGTTGAGGTGCTCGTAGACCGCCTTCTGCACGAAGGTCTTCGCCTCGGTGTTGCCGAGCTTGGTCTTCGTCTGCCCCTCGAACTGGGGCTCCGCCAGCTTGACCGAGATGATCGCGGTCAGACCCTCGCGGATGTCGTCGCCCGTGAGGTTGTCGTCCTTCTCACGGAGCAGCTTCTTGTCGCGCGCGTACTTGTTGATCAGCGAGGTCAGCGCGGCACGGAAGCCCTCCTCGTGCGTACCGCCCTCGTGCGTGTGGATGATGTTCGCGAAGGAGTACACACCCTCCGTGTAACCGCTGTTCCACTGCATCGCGACCTCCAGGGACAGGCTCTTCTCCCTGTCCTCGGCCTCCAGGTCGATGACGGTCGCGTGCACCACTTCTCCCTTGCGGGAGTTGAGGTACGTCACGTAGTCGACGATGCCGCCCTCGTAGTGGTACGAGACGGTCCTGACCTCGTCCTTCGCGTCGGCACCCGCCTCGTCCGCCCCGGTGGTGGCCTTCGCCACCTCACGCTCGTCCGTGAGGTTGATCGTCAGGCCCTTGTTGAGGAAGGCCATCTCCTGGAAGCGCCGCGAGAGCGTCTCGAAGGAGTACTCGGTCGTCTCGAAGATGTCGGCGTCGGCCCAGAAGGTGACCGACGTGCCGTGCTCGGTCGTCGCCTCGTGCTGGGCCAGCGGAGCAGTCGGGACGCCCAGCTTGTAGTCCTGCGTCCAGCGGTAGCCGTCCGTCCTGACCTCGACCGCGACCCTGCTGGACAGGGCGTTCACGACGGAGACACCGACGCCGTGCAGACCGCCGGAGACCGCGTAGCCGCCGCCGCCGAACTTGCCGCCCGCGTGGAGCACGGTCAGCACGACCTCAAGGGCCGGTTTGCCCTCGGACGGGACGATGCCCACCGGGATGCCCCGGCCGTTGTCGACGACGCGCACGCCGCCGTCGGCGAGGATCGTCACGTCGATGGTGTCCGCGTGACCGGCCAGCGCCTCGTCGACGGAGTTGTCGACGACCTCCTGCACCAGGTGGTGCAGGCCACGCTCACCGGTCGAACCGATGTACATGCCGGGTCGCTTGCGGACCGCGTCCAAACCCTCGAGGACGGTGATGGCGCTGGCGTCGTACGAGGCGGTGACCTCGTCGTTCATGGAGATCGCCTCGACGTTCGCGCCGGCGTCGGTGGACGGGATGTTCTCGTTGGGGTTGCCGGAATCGGCCACGAAGCGCCCTTTCTGGCACAGCACAAGCCGAACTCCGGAGTCCTCTCTTGGAGAGGGCGGCCGGAGCGGCTGCGGCGTGTTGCGTTGGTAAGCCTTAGTCAGCGGTGCACACCATTTCCCGGTGGTCCCCTCCAACGGGGCGGGATTAGCTCCCAGTCTACCGGTAGCGCCGACAGTGATGGGGGTTTGCCGGTACCTGAGTCCGCATGTGCCGCCCTCAACCGGTCTCTCCCGAGTCCCCATATACGGAGCGGGGCTCCAAGGGGCTTGGAGTGGCACTCAGCGCTTCCGGGTGTCAACCCTTGGCTACCGGGGAGTCAAGTAGGGATTCGCGAACGCGCGCACGACCGTCCGCGGGTTCCGGCCGCCCGTTCCATGTGACACAGCTCACCCACAGTGAATGGCGGGGCTCACCCGTAGGTGTCACCGGGGCCGACGCTCCCGGGCGCCCGCAGCGGGCCGAAACGCCGGGCCGGACCATGGGGTCCGAGCACCTTGATCAGCCGCACCCTGCCCTGCCCGAGATCCTCGTTCAGCCGTGCGACCAGCTGCGGCGCCAGCAGCCGTACGTTCGTCGCCCACGCCGTCGAGTCGCAGCGCACGGTCAGCACCCGCTCGTCCTCGTCGTACGACTCCGGCTCACAGTGCTTGGCCAGGTCCTCACCGACGATCTGCGGCCAGCGGCCCATCACCCCGCCCACCGCGGCCGGCGCCTCCCAACCGCGCTCCGTCACCAGCCGGTTGATCGCCGCCCCGAGCGCCATGGGATCACGTCCGTCACGGCCCGAGCCGGAACGCAGACCACCCCCGCGCCGCGACTGCTTCTTCTGCTGGGCCGCGTCCCCACGCGCGCGTGCCGCCTCTTTCGCCGCCCTGAGCGCCACCCGCGCGAGATCCACCCCCGAGGGCTCGGGAACCGGCTTGGGGGCCGCAGCGGCTGCGGGGGATGCGGGGGATTCCTCCGGGCTCTGCCCGGACACCGACCGGTCGGCAGTCATACGCGCTCCACCGCCCCCTCCGACACCGAGTACCGCGCCCCCGCCAGCACGTGCGGCACGTCGTCGTCGACCGCGGCCGTCACCAGCACCTGCTCACCGGGCGCCACCAGCTCCGCCAGCCGCTCCCGGCGCCGGGTGTCCAGCTCGGCGAACACGTCGTCGAGGACCAGCACCGGCTCGTTCCCCTCGGCCCGCAGCAGGTCGTACGAGGCCAGCCGCAGCGCCAGCGCGTACGACCACGACTCGCCGTGGGACGCGTACCCCTTGGCGGGCAGCTGGCCGAGCTTGAGATGCAGATCGTCCCGATGCGGTCCCACAAGGGTGACGCCCCGCTCGATCTCCTGCTTGCGGACCTCGGCCAGGGCCCCCATCAACTGCTCGTACAGCTCCTCACGCGCGTGTGCCTCGCCCGGCGCCGACGGCCTGTACTCCAGGGCGAGCGGACCGCCGCCGGGCGCCAGCTGCTCGTACGCCTTGTCGGCCAGCGGCTGGATCGCGGCGATCAGGTCGAGCCGCTGGGCCAGCAACTCGGCCCCCACGCGCGCGAGATGCTGGTCCCACACGTCGAGCGTCGACAGGTCCATCGTGCGCCCGCCGTGCCGCCGCGCCAGCGCCGCCGACTTGAGGAGCGTGTTGCGCTGCTTGAGAACCCGGTCGTAGTCGGAGCGCACACCGGCCATCCGCGGGGAGCGCAGGGTGATCAGCTCGTCGAGGAACCGCCGCCGCTCACCCGGGTCGCCCTTCACCAGCGCGAGATCCTCCGGCGCGAACAGCACCGTCCGTACGATCCCCAGTACGTCACGAGGCCTGACCTGCGACGACCTGTTGATGCGGGCGCGGTTCGCCCGGCCCGGGTTCAGCTCCAGTTCGACCAGCTGCTGCCGCTCGCCCTGCTTGACCTGCGCCCGGATGATCGCCCGGTCGGCGCCCATCCGGACCAGGGGGGCGTCCGAGGAGACCCGGTGGCTGCCCAGCGTGGCGAGATAGCCGACCGCCTCCACGAGGTTGGTCTTGCCCTGCCCGTTGGGGCCCACGAACGCGGTGACGCCCGGTTCGAGCGGGACATCGACCTCGGCGTACGAGCGGAAGTCGGCCAGCGACAGATGCGTGACGTGCATGGTCGTTCGCCGACCTCCCCCGGATCTGTGGACCGCTGAGCGGTCCTGTGGATTACTTCGTCTCGACCGCGTGGCCGCCGAACTGGTTGCGCAGCGCCGCGATCATCTTCATCTGCGGGGAGTCGTCCTGCCGGGACGCGAACCGCGCGAACAGCGACGCGGTGATCGCGGGCAGCGGAACCGCGTGGTCGATGGCGGCCTCCACGGTCCAGCGGCCCTCCCCGGAGTCCGCGGCGAAACCGCGCAACCGGTCCAGGTGCTCGTCCTCGTCGAGGGCGTTGACCGCCAGGTCGAGGAGCCAGGAACGGATGACGGTGCCCTCCTGCCAGGACCGGAAGACCTCGCGCACGTCCGTGACGGAGTCGACCTTCTCCAGCAGCTCCCAGCCCTCGGCGTAGGCCTGCATCATCGCGTACTCGATGCCGTTGTGGACCATCTTCGAGAAGTGCCCGGCACCCACCCTGCCCGCGTGCACCGCGCCGAGGTCGCCCTTCGGCTTGAGCGCCTCGAAGACCGGCTGCACCTTGGCGATGTCCTCGGCGTCGCCGCCGTACATCAGCGCGTAGCCGTTCTCCAGGCCCCAGACGCCGCCGGAGACACCGCAGTCGACGAAGCCGATGCCCTTGGCCGCCAGCTCCTCCGCGTGCTTCTCGTCGTCCGTCCAGCGCGAGTTGCCGCCGTCCACGACGACGTCGCCGGGCTCCAGGAGCTCGGCGAGCTCGTCGACGGTGGACTGGGTCGGGGCGCCTGCCGGGACCATCACCCACACCACCCGCGGGGCGCTGAGCCCGTCCACAAGCTCCTTCAGGCTGTGCACATCGGCGACGTCCGGGTTGCGGTCGTATCCGATGACGGTGAGACCTGCGCGGCGGATCCGCTCGCGCATGTTGCCGCCCATCTTGCCGAGGCCGACGAGACCGAGCTCCATCAGTTGTTCCTTAGGTTGCGACGTGGCATGAGGGCACTCGTGCTGCTCGTGCCCACGTCCGAGCCTAAACCCGGACGCCCACGCACATCTGTGGGCATACGCGCTCAAACGTATGCCCCCACCTGCGATGTTCCTCGTCGGAGGCGATCAGCGGCTCGGAGGACTCAGCCGCTGAGACGGACCGGCATGATCAGGTACTTGTACGCCTCGTCCGCCTCGGCGTCCACCGCCGGCTTGCCGCTGAGCAGCGCGGGCTTCGTGGACGTCGTGAAGGAGAGCTGGGCGACCGGGGAGTCGATGGCGCTCAGGCCGTCCAGCAGGAACGTCGGGTTGAAGGCGATCGAGACGTCGTCGCCCTCCAGCTGGGCGTCGACCCTCTCCACAGCCTGTGCGTCGTCGCTGGAACCGGCCTCCAGGATGAGCACACCCTGCTCGAAGCTCAGCCGCACCGGGGTGTTCCGCTCGGCCACCAGGGCCACACGCTTGACGGCCTCCACGAAGGGGGCCGTCTCGATCACGGCGATGGAGTTGAACTCCGTCGGGAACAGCGAGCGGTACTTCGGGAGGTCGCCCTCCAGCAGACGCGTCGTCGTGCGACGGCCGGCACCCTCGAAACCGATGAGGCCCTCGCCCGCGCCCGAGCCGGACAGCGCCAGGATCACGCTGTCGCCGCTCGTGAGCGCCTTGGCGGTGTCCAGGAGCGTCTTGGCGGGCACCAGGGCCACCGCCGACGCCTCCGGGTCCTCCGGCTTCCACAGGAACTCACGGACCGCGAAGCGGTAGCGGTCGGTCGAGGCCAGCGTCACCCTGTCGCCCTCGATCTCGATGCGCACACCGGTGAGGACGGGCAGCGTGTCGTCACGGCCGGCCGCGATGGCCACCTGGGCGGCGGCGGAGGCGAAGACCTCACCGGGCACCGTGCCGGTGGCGGTCGGCATCTGCGGCAGCGCCGGGTACTCCTCCACAGGCAGTGTGTGGAGGGTGAAGCGGGAGGAGCCGCACACCACCGTCGCCCGTACACCGTCTGTGGAGATCTCCACCGGGCGGTTGGGAAGGGCCCGGCAGATGTCGGCGAGCAGCCGGCCCGACACCAGGACCGTGCCCTCCTCGTCGACTTCGGCCTCCACCGACACCCGCGCGGAGACCTCGTAGTCGAAGCTCGACAGGCTCAGCTGGCCTTCCTCGGCCTTCAGCAGGAGGCCGGCGAGGACAGGGGCCGGTGGACGGGCCGGGAGGCTGCGCGCCGCCCAGGCAACTGCCTCCGCGAGTACGTCGCGTTCCACCCGGATCTTCACTGTTGCCGCCTCCTGCTGTTGCCGGCGCTTCTCGGCCTGCCTGGCTTCGTCGTCTGTCTCGGTGTCGTCGGTCCCTGTGCTGGGAAGGACACCGGGAACAGTCTGACGCACAGCACTGACAGTAGGTGCCTCTCGGGTCAAGTCGTGACGAGGGACAGCCGGGCTCCCGACAGCGAGTTGTGCACAGGACCCACTTCGAAACGGATTCCGAGCTCTCTCTAGTTGTCAGTAGTAGTAGGGGCTGTGGATACCGTGGATAACCCCGTTTTCGCAGCTCAGGCGGCAAATTTTGTCCACTGACCCTGTGGGTGGAGGCGGTGGATAACCCGGCCTCTCTGTGGAGAACAGAAAGTTCTGCACACCCCATGCACAGCCGGGGGCGACTTCTCCCCAGCGCCGTCCCCAGCTTTACCCACCTTTCCCACAGCCCAACCGGACGCCTTGGTGTGACGCCTTTCACTCGACGTGGTGAGGAGGCGCGTCGTGTTGCCGAACAGTGGACAGGGGTGTGGAGAAACCGGTGATCGCTGGGGACAACCGGCCGCAGCCTGTGGGCCGCCGGTGGACAACTCCGTGCACAGCCTGTGGATCATTTCTTTGTCCACAGCCTGTGGAGATCTTTTGTCCACCAATCCACAACCACCTGACCTGGTCTGATGGTCTATCACCAGCCTGGCCTGTGGACACAGTCTGGACAACTTCTGGGTCCCCAGGGTGTGGACGCGAGAAAGTCACCAAATCTGTGGAGGGTGGCCGTAACTCGGCGCGCGTTCGAACAGCGGGTTGCGGTACGGCAACGCCCGTCGCGTGCCAGAAGTGGCGAGGGCCCCGGCCGACACCCCTCAGGGAGCCGCCGGAGAACGGCGAAGGCGCCCCTGGGACACATCCCCAGGGGCGCCTTCGGTGTCGTGACGGCGCTGCTGTCAGCCGTTCTTGATGCGGTTGGTCAGCTCGGTGACCTGGTTGTAGATGGAGCGGCGCTCGGCCATCAGGGCGCGGATCTTGCGGTCGGCGTGCATGACGGTCGTGTGGTCGCGGCCGCCGAACTGCGCGCCGATCTTCGGCAGGGAGAGGTCCGTGAGCTCGCGGCACAGATACATGGCGATCTGACGGGCCGTGACCAGCTGGCGCCCGCGCGAGCTGCCGCAGAGGTCCTCGACCGTGAGGCCGAAGTAGTCGGCGGTCGCCGCCATGATGGCCGGCGCGGTGATCTCGGGGGTCGAGTCCTCGCCACCCGGGATCAGGTCCTTGAGGACGATCTCCGTGAGGCCGAGGTCCACCGGCTGCCGGTTGAGCGACGCGAACGCCGTCACCCGGATCAGCGCGCCCTCCAGCTCACGGATGTTGCGCGAGATGCGGGAGGCGATGAACTCAAGGACCTCCGGCGGGGCGTTGAGCTGCTCCTGGACCGCTTTCTTGCGGAGGATGGCGATCCGCGTCTCCAGCTCGGGCGGCTGGACGTCGGTGATCAGACCCCACTCGAAACGGTTCCGCAGCCGGTCCTCCAGGGTGACCAGCTGCTTCGGCGGCCGGTCGCTGGACAGCACGATCTGCTTGTTGGCGTTGTGGAGCGTGTTGAAGGTGTGGAAGAACTCCTCCTGCGTCGACTCCTTGTCCGCGAGGAACTGGATGTCGTCGACGAGCAGGATGTCCATCTCGCGGTAGCGCTTGCGGAAGCTGTCGCCCTTGCCGTCGCGGATGGAGTTGATGAACTCGTTGGTGAACTCCTCCGAGCTCACATATCGCACGCGCGTGCCGGGGTAGAGGCTGCGCGCGTAGTGCCCGATGGCGTGGAGCAGGTGCGTCTTGCCGAGTCCCGACTCCCCATAGATGAAGAGAGGGTTGTATGCCTTCGCGGGTGCCTCGGCCACGGCGACTGCCGCCGCGTGGGCGAATCGGTTCGACGCTCCGATGACGAACGTGTCGAACAGGTATTTGGGGTTGAGGCGTGCGGTGGGCTCGCCGGGGCCGGGGGCCGGGGTCTGCCGCGAGGCCGGCGAGCCGGGTGCGCCGCCGCCGGGACGCACGGCGCCCCCGGGTCCGCCCCGGTGCGCGTGACCGCCGTTCGACGGGGAGTCCGACAGGTCGCGGCGGCCGTCGCGCGGCTCGTACTCGGAGCGCTGCTGTCCGTAGTCACCGCGCTGCTGCTCGTAGTCGGAACGCTGTTGTTCGTACGGTGAGCGGTCGCGCGGGGGCTGCTGGCGGTAGTCCGAGGACGGTGACGCGTACGGGTCGCGCTCCGGGAAGCCGAGCCGGGGCTGCTGCCAGCCGTAGTCGTCCTGGGTCGGCCGGGGCCAGGCGCCGGGATCGGGGCGCTGGTACTCGGAGGGATAGGCGGGGCGGGCGGTGGGGAGCTGGTCCGCGTGGGAGGGCTGCTGGCCGTCGCGTGTCTGGGAGTGGTCGTCGGCGCGGTGGCGGCCGTATCCCTGGTACGGGTCGCGGGTCTGCGGGTGCTCGGGCCCCTCGTAGCGCGACTGCGGCGGGGCGGGGGGTGCGGGCGGGGACTGCTCGTCGACGGAGTCGTCCACGGTGATCGCGATGCGGATCGGCCGGCCGCATTCCCGGCTGAGTGTCTCGCTGACGATCGGCGCGAGGCGGCCTTCGAGCACACCTTTCGCAAATTCGTTCGGTACGGCGAGCAGTGCGGTGTCCGCGACCAGGGCCAGCGGCTGGCAGCGCCTGATCCAGCGCTCGTCCTTCACCTCGACGCCCTGCCCACGGCCCTCACCGAGGAGATGTTCCAGCACTCGTGGCCACACTGCGGCAAGATCGGCAGGTACGTCAGCCACAGGGCACGCTCTCTCACGGGTCCCACGAACGTGTGGTTCTGGGACGTATCGGGATGTACTTCGGGTGGGACGGGCGATAGGGAGTCCGGCCACGGTAGTCAGGGCGACCGGTGCGGTTCAAGTTGTTGTCCCCAGGCTGTGGATAGTGTCTCGCCCCGGGTGCTGGTTTGACCGGATGGCGTAGCCCCGCGTACCGTGACCAGGTCGAGTTGTCGATGGCTGCTGCCGCCTGCCTCCGATGGGCATAGATCACGTACGAGTGCTCCTACCAGGGCATCCTTCAGTGATCGGGAGCGGTGCAATCGGGCGTAAGCGAGCTACTCGTGGGCGCACGGTGACAGCCAAGACGGCACCCCGGTATCTACCGATTCTTTCTGGAGCCCCCGAGTGAGCAAGCGCACCTTCCAGCCGAACAACCGTCGCCGCGCGAAGACCCACGGCTTCCGCCTGCGGATGCGCACCCGTGCCGGTCGCGCGATTCTCGCGAACCGCCGTGGCAAGGGTCGCGCGAGCCTGTCCGCCTGATCCTGATCAGGTCATGACGTCGTGCTGCCTACCGAGCATCGGCTGAGGCGGCGCGAGGAATTCGCGACCGCGGTACGACGGGGCCGCCGGGCCGGCCGTCCGCTCCTCGTCGTCCACATTCGTAGCGGTACCACGGACCCGCACGCGCCTGGGGAGAGCGCTCCCCCGACGCGTGCGGGTTTCGTCGTCAGCAAGGCAGTCGGCGGCGCGGTCGTCCGCAACAAGGTGAAGCGCAGGCTTCGCCACCTGATGCGCGACCGAGTCGCCGAGCTGCCCCCCGGTAGCCTGGTAGTCGTACGAGCGTTGCCCGGTGCGGGCGACGCCGACCATGCACAGCTGGCCCGAGACCTGGACGCCGCTCTGCAGCGGCTGCTGGGAGGGGGCGCGCGATGAAGTACCCGCTGCTGGCTCTGATCAAGCTGTACCAGTGGACGATCAGTCCGCTGCTCGGGCCCGTGTGCAAGTACTACCCGTCGTGCTCCCACTACGGCCATACGGCCATCGACCGGCACGGTGCGGTCAAGGGGACGGCACTGACCGCCTGGCGCATCCTGCGGTGCAACCCGTGGTCGCTCGGCGGTGTGGACCATGTCCCCCCGCGCAAGCGCCCGCGGTGGCACGAAATGCTGCGCAACACCTGGCATGCACGCAAGGGCGGGACCTCCGCCGCCGGCGCGGCCATCGGGGGACAGAATCCTTCGAGTCCGGCCGCCGAGACCCCGTCCCATGTCCAAGGAGCATGATTAGTGGACACGATTGCCAGCATTTTCAGCTTCATCACGACACCCGTTTCCTGGGTCATCGTCCAGTTCCACAGTGTGTACGGCGCGATCTTCGGCCCTGACACCGGCTGGGCCTGGGGCTTGTCCATCGTGTCCCTGGTGATCCTGATCCGCATCTGCCTGATCCCGCTCTTCGTGAAGCAGATCAAGGCGACCCGGGCCATGCAGACGCTGCAGCCCGAGATGAAGAAGATCCAGGAGCGCTACAAGAACGACAAGCAGCGCCAGTCCGAAGAGATGATGAAGCTGTACAAGGAGACGGGCACCAACCCGCTCTCCTCGTGCCTTCCCATCCTGGCGCAGTCTCCGTTCTTCTTCGCCCTGTACCACGTCCTGAACGGCATCGCCTCGGGCGACAAGATCGGGGTCATCAACGCCGAACTGCTGGAGAGTGCCCGGAAGGCGCACATCTTCGGCGCTCCGCTGGCCTCGAAGTTCATGGACAGTTCGAGCAAGGTCGAGGCCCTCGGCGCCTCGATCACGGACGTCCGGGTCATCACCGCGATCATGATCGTCCTCATGTCGGCGTCGCAGTTCTACACACAGCGCCAGCTGATGCTGAAGAACGTCGACACCACGGTGAAGACCCCGTTCATGCAGCAGCAGAAGATGCTGATGTACGTCTTCCCGGTCATGTTCGCCTTCTTCGGCATCAACTTCCCCGTCGGTGTCCTCGTCTACTGGCTGACCACCAACATGTGGACCATGGGCCAGCAGATGTACGTCATCCGCAACAACCCGACGCCGGGCAGCAAGGCGCAGGCCGCTCACCTGGAGCGCCTCCAGAAGCACGTCACGCAGCACGGCAGGACCCGCAGCCGCGGTGAGCGTGCCATCGTGAAGGCCATCGTCGCCAAGGGCCGCGACCGCAACGAGTTCGAGCGCAAGTTCATCAACGGTCTCAACAAGGCGGGCCTCGCTGCCCAGCCCGACGGCACGGTGACGAAGGGCGTGAACCCGGAGCTCGCCGAGACCGAGGACGGTACGCCCGCCGCCACCGCCAAGCGTCAGCAGCCCAAGCGCCAGAGCAAGTCCCAGCGTCAGTCCGGCGCCAGGTCGGCGGGGGGTTCCGAGCCGGAGACCCCGACGACGTCGCTGATCAAGTCCGACGAGCCCGACGACGCCAAGCCGGCCGGAGGAGCCGCCAAGCAGGCCGCCTCCAAGCCCGCGTCCGGTACCCGCAGCAAGGCCCAGTCCGGACAGCGCAAGGGTCCGCAGCGTCCCAAGTCCCCGTCCAAGAAGTAAGAAGGAGTCCATCCCGTGACGGAAGGCACCACCACCTCCGCCGCAGCCGAGGGTGTCGACACCCTGTCCCGCCTGGAGCAGGAGGGTGAGATCGCGGCGGACTACCTCGAAGGTCTGCTGGACATCGCCGACCTCGACGGAGACATCGACATGGACGTCGAGGCCGATCGCGCCGCTGTCTCGATCATCAGCGACGCGGGCGGCCGTGATCTGCAGAAGCTGGTCGGCCGGGACGGCGAGGTACTGGAGGCCCTCCAGGAGCTCACGCGCCTGGCCGTGCACCGGGAGACCGGGGACCGCAGCCGGCTGATGCTCGACATCGCGGGCTACCGCGCCAAGAAGCGTGAAGAGCTCTCGGAGCTGGGCGCCAAGGCCGCGGCCGAGGTCAAGAGCTCCGGTGAGCCCGTCAAGATGAAGGCGATGACCCCGTTCGAGCGCAAGGTCGTGCACGACGCGGTGAAGGCCGCGGGCCTGCGCAGCGAGTCCGAGGGCGAGGAGCCCCAGCGCTTCGTCGTCGTCCTTCCCGCCTGATCGGTACGCACGTCCTTCCGGCCCCGTCTGTTGCGCAGGCGGGGCCGAACTTTGTCAGCCTGTAGTTCCCGGCAGCTGTTGGCCCCTTGTTCGTCCCCCGGTGGTCCTCGACAGCTCCAGTCCCTGTAGTCCTGGTGATCAGCGCCCAGTGCGCTCATGCGGTACGGAAGGACGGTCCCCCGTGACGGAGGCAGCGGAGCTCCCCCCGGCGCCCGAGCAGGCGCGCGAGGTGTTCGGCGATCGCTTCGCGGACGCGGTCCGATACGCGGAACTGCTCGCCGAGGCGGGTGTGCAGCGCGGGCTGATCGGTCCGCGTGAGGTGCCTCGCCTGTGGGAGCGGCACCTGTTGAACTGTGCGGTGCTCTCCGAGGTCGTGCCGGAGAAC
Source organism: Streptomyces sp. NBC_01451 (assembly GCF_036227485.1). NCBI lineage: Bacteria > Bacillati > Actinomycetota > Actinomycetes > Kitasatosporales > Streptomycetaceae > Streptomyces > Streptomyces sp. NBC_01451. The sequence goes on along the minus strand of NZ_CP109479.1, from coordinate 4,767,501 downwards.
GTGACGGTGTGCGATGTCGGTTCGGGTGCCGGTCTGCCCGGCATTCCCCTGGCGCTGGTCAGGGAGGACCTGAAGATCACGCTGCTCGAACCGTTGCTGCGCCGGACCAACTTCCTCAGCGAGGTCGTCGAGCTGCTGGGCCTGGACCATGTCACGGTCGTCCGTGGCCGTGCGGAAGAGGTCATGGGGACGCTCCAGCCGGTCCATGTGGTGACGGCGCGCGCCGTGGCCCCGCTGGATCGTCTGGCCACCTGGGGCATTCCTCTGCTGCGTCCGTACGGGGAGATGCTCGCGCTCAAGGGCGACACGGCAGAGGAGGAGCTGAAGGCCTCGGCCACCGCACTGAGCAAGCTCGGGGCGGTCGAGACGTCCATCCTGCATGTGGGTGAGGGCGTGGTGGACCCGCTGTCGACCGTCGTGCGGGTCGTGGTCGGGGAGAGTCCGGGCGGAGTGCGGTTCGCGGCGAAGCGGGCCAAGGCGGCTCGGACAGGGCGGGTGCGGCGTCGGCGCTGATCTTCACGTTCGTTGATCCGTCCTGACGACGAGACTTACTCCACACAAGCTGCCTAACCTACACATCTCGGAGTGTCGCGCGGCCAGGGCCCTGGCAGGTGGGCATCTTGTTTCACGTGAAACGTCGCTCACTGCTGCACGGCATCATCAGCCGCGGCCGGGCCGCGGCCGCACCCCGCGACCGAAAGCCTCTTGGTTCACCCAGAGAGGTAACGGAGTTGTCCACAGAGGTGGATTTCTCCACAGAACACCAGGCCTCACTGGTTCACGACCCCGAAGACATGGCAGGCTCTGTTCATTGCGAGCCTGAAGTCGAGGAGAGTGAATCCTTGCGGTCCAACGCCAACATCGCGGGACCGATGACCGATCCGGTCCCCGGTCCCCGAACCGAGTCGATTGGGGAGGATGTTTCACGTGAAACACCGCCCCCGATGGACGACACTCCCATCGGTCGTGCTGCCCAATTGGCGGTGGAGGCTCTGGGGCGGGCCGGCGAAGGCCTGCCACGGCCGGAGCGGACCCGTGTCATGGTGGTCGCCAACCAGAAAGGCGGAGTGGGGAAGACGACGACAACCGTCAACCTCGCCGCCTCGCTGGCCCTGCACGGGGCTCGCGTCCTCGTTGTGGACCTCGACCCTCAGGGCAACGCTTCCACGGCGCTGGGGATCGACCATCACGCCGATGTTCCTTCCATCTATGACGTGTTGATCGACAGCAGGCCACTCTCGGAAGTCGTTCAGCCGGTCCCTGACGTCGAGGGCCTCTTCTGTGCACCCGCCACCATCGATCTCGCCGGTGCGGAGATCGAACTGGTGTCGCTGGTGGCACGAGAGAGCCGGCTTGAGCGAGCGATCCAGGCGTACGAGCAGCCTCTGGACTACATCCTCATCGACTGCCCGCCCTCGCTCGGCCTTCTGACGGTCAACGCACTCGTCGCCGGCGCCGAGGTTCTCATTCCGATCCAGTGCGAGTACTACGCACTGGAAGGCCTGGGCCAGCTGCTGCGCAACGTCGATCTGGTTCGGGCCCATCTCAACCGTGACCTTCAAGTAACGACGATCCTGCTCACCATGTACGACGGCCGGACGCGCCTCGCGTCCCAGGTCGCGGACGAGGTGCGCAACCACTTCGGCGACGAGGTGCTGCGGACGAGCATTCCGCGCTCGGTCCGAATCTCCGAGGCGCCGAGCTACGGACAGACGGTGCTCACCTACGATCCAGGATCGAGTGGCGCCCTGTCCTATCTTGAGGCGGCCCGGGAAATCGCGCTGAAGGGTGTCGGCGTCAGCTATGACGCGCAGCACGCCCACATCGGCGCACAGAGCGAACAGAGCATTGTGGAGGGTATTCAGTGAGCGAGCGACGGAGGGGGTTGGGTCGTGGTCTCGGCGCACTGATCCCAGCTGCACCGACCGGAGACAGGCCGACGCCACCGGCGATGGGGGGCACCGCCTCCACCTCACCGGCCGCGGTTCCCGTACTCACGGCTGAGCGCGGAGTGGCTGCGGCGAAGGTTGCCACGTTGCCGCCTGTTTCACGTGAAACAGAGGATGCCTACTCGAACGAATTCGGGGAGGTCCCGGCGCCTCCCATCGGCGCCCACTTCGCCGAGCTGCCCATCGACTCCATCACGCCGAACCCGCGACAGCCGCGTGATGTGTTCGACGAGGACGCACTGGCGGAGCTGGTCACCTCCATCAAGGAGGTCGGTCTCCTCCAGCCGGTCGTCGTGCGGCAGGTGGGTGCCACCAGCTACGAGCTCATCATGGGCGAGCGGCGCTGGCGGGCCTGCCGTGAAGCGGGCCTTGAGGCGATCCCGGCGATCGTGCGGGCCACGGACGACGAGAAGCTCCTGCTGGACGCACTGCTGGAGAACCTCCACAGGGCTCAGCTGAACCCACTGGAGGAGGCGGCGGCCTACGACCAGTTGCTCAAGGACTTCCACTGCACGCACGATCAGCTGGCGGACCGGATCGGCCGTTCCCGGCCGCAGGTTTCCAACACCCTGCGTCTGCTGAGGCTCTCGCCGGCGGTCCAGCGCCGTGTCGCCGCCGGAGTGCTCTCCGCCGGGCACGCTCGTGCGCTTCTCTCCGTGGACGACTCGGAGGAGCAGGACAAGCTGGCCCACCGGATCGTGGCCGAAGGGCTTTCGGTACGGGCCGTCGAGGAGATCGTGACCCTGATGGGCTCGCGGCCGACGGCGGCTACGAGGTCCAAGGGGCCGCGGGCGGGTGCCCTGGTGTCTCCGGCGCTGACCGATCTCGCAGGTCGTCTCTCGGACCGCTTCGAGACACGGGTGAAGGTCGACCTGGGGCAGAAGAAGGGCAAGATCACTGTCGAGTTCGCCTCGATGGAAGACCTTGAGCGCATCCTCAGCTCTCTCGCCCCGGGCGAGGGTCCGGTTCTTCAGAAGAGTCTTCTGGACGACGACTCCGACAACTCCGAGGACTCGGAGGACTGAGAGCTTGGTCGGCCCGGGCGGCTTCCGCCCGATCGGCGGCCGGAGCGGGCTGTGTCCGGTGCACACCGGACACAGCCCGCTCTTTGCTTGCAGACGGTATCGATGCGATCGCTTCGTGGATACGATGCGTTCGGGATGGCGCATTCAACTGGCAACACCTCTGAGTTGGGGAGGCGAGGGCCATGCGAACGGTGAGCCGCACCGGACTGGTGAGCGCGGGTCTGGGACTGGGCGCGGTCGGCGGGTTCGTCGGCAGTCTGCTCAGGGAACGGAGCGCTCTGACAGCCGCTCGCGACGCTGCGGGCGAAGGAAGCGAGGAACAGCCTTCATGGGGCGTCGGCTCGTACCGCTCACGCTGGACAACCTTCAGGACCTTCCCAAGCGCTGTCGCGCGTGTGTCTTCTGGGAACTGGATCCCGTCAGCGGGGAAGCCGCACTGAAGGCAGGAACACCCGCGCTGGAGAAGGAAGCGTGGATCTCGGCCGTTCTCCTCGACTGGGGTTCCTGCGGCCGTGTCGTCTACGTCGACGACAATCCAGTGGGGTTCGTGCTCTACGCCCCTCCGGATTACGTCCCCCGGTCCACGGCGTTCCCGACGAGTCCCGTCTCGCCCGACGCGGTGCAGCTGATGACCGCCTTCATCATGCCGGACTACCAGGGGCAGGGACTGGGGCGCGTGATGGTGCAGACGGTCGCCAAGGATCTTTTGCGGCGGGGCTTCAAGGCGATCGAGGCGTTCGGGGACGCCCGCTGGAAGGAGACGGCCTGCGTCCTGCCCGCCGACCATCTGCTGGCCGTGGGCTTCAAGACGGTGCGACCACATCCTGTGCATCCCCGGCTTCGTCTGGAGCTGCGGACGACCCTCTCCTGGAAGGAAGACGTGGAGCTGGCGCTTGACCGTCTCCTGGGGGCAGTACAGAAGGATCCGGTGCTTCGGCCGCTCTAGGGGCTGATGTACGCGAGTGGGCCGGCCCTTTCGGACCGGCCCACTGGATGTTTCACGTGAAACATCGGCTACTGCGTCGCCTACTAGGCGATGAAGTCCTCAAGGTCACGCACGATCGCGGCCTTCGGCTTGGCGCCGACGATGGTCTTGGCGACCTCGCCGCCCTGGTAGACGTTCAGGGTCGGGATGGACATCACGCCGTACTTGGCGGCGATACCCGGGTTCTCGTCGATGTTGAGCTTGACGACCTCGATCTTGTCGCCGTACTCGGCGGCGATCGCTTCGAGCGACGGCGCGATCTGGCGGCACGGTCCGCACCAGGCGGCCCAGAAGTCGACCAGGACAGGCTTGTCGTTCTTGAGGACGTCCTCGTCGAAGGAATCGTCGGTCACGTTCTTCAGGGTGCCGGCCACAGGGGGCTCCTTAACTCGATGCTGCGGTGGGGCGGACGGGGGGTCAGACAGAGGTTTTCTCGGGCTCGGCCTGCTCCTCGTTGTCCGCCAGAGCGGCGAGGAACCGCTCGGCGTCCAGAGCGGAGGAACAGCCGGTGCCGGACGCGGTGATCGCCTGGCGGTAGGTGTGGTCGACCACGTCACCGGCCCCGAAGACCCCGCTGAGGTTGGTTCGCGTCGAGGGCGCGTCGACCTTCAGGTAGCCCTCTTCGTCGAGGTCCAGCTGCCCCTTGAAGAGTTCGGTACGCGGGTCGTGACCGATCGCGATGAACAGGCCCGTCACGGCCAGGTCGGACAGCTCGCCGGTCTTGAGGTTCCGCAGCTTCAGCGAGGCGAGCTTCGGGTCGCCCTGGATCTCGGCGACCTCGCTGTCCCAGATGAAGCGGATCTTCGGGTCGGCGAAGGCGCGCTCCTGCATCGCCTTGGAGGCGCGCAGGGTGTCCCGGCGGTGGACGATCGTCACCGACTTGGCGAAGCGGGAGAGGAAGGTCGCCTCCTCCATCGCGGTGTCGCCGCCGCCGATCACGGCGATGTCCTGGTCCTTGAAGAAGAAGCCGTCGCACGTCGCGCACCAGGACACGCCGCGGCCGGACAGGGCGTCCTCGTTCGGCAGTCCGAGCTTGCGGTGCTGCGAACCTGTGGCGACGATGACGGCCTTCGCCTTGTGCACGACGCCCGCGGTGTCCGTGACGGTCTTGATGTCACCCGTCAGATCCACGGCGATGATGTCGTCCGCGACGAGCTCGGCGCCGAAGCGCTCGGACTGGGCACGCATGTTGTCCATGAGATCGGGACCCATGATCCCGTCCTGGAAGCCGGGGAAGTTCTCCACCTCGGTGGTGTTCATGAGCGCACCACCGGCTGTCACGGCGCCCTCGAAGACCAACGGCTTCAGCGACGCGCGTGCGGTATAGAGCGCCGCCGTGTAGCCGGCGGGCCCGGAGCCGATGATGATCACGTTTCGGACGTCGCTCACGGCGTGTTTCCTCGTTTCTGGACGGCTTCGTACGACCGGTGGGAGCCTCTCTCAGAACTCTCACCCCACCCAACGGATCCTACGGGGCCCGCATTCCCGCTGTGTCCGGGCACACAGGGGCGCCACTCGGCAGGGGATGCCGCAGGAGGGAGGAGCCGAGGCGTCCGCGCTCAGGAACGCGCGTAGGACTGCTTCAGCAGAACTTCTCCGGGAGAGGGCGATGACTGCTTCGCACAGGCCGAGTCGACGACGTAGGCGGTGACGCGGGTGGTGTCGCCTGCTGCGGGCAACACGACGAGATACGCGTCGGTTCCGTCGTAGGTGCCGCGTTTGACGCCGAGGACGGACGCATCGGTGCGTCCGATGCCCTTCATGACGCAGTCCGGGGCCGACGTCGGATCGACCTTGAGGGTGTCCTCGTGTGTGTCGGTCGGCGGGTCACTGGGGTAGATCTGGATGCCGACCGACGGCCCCCCACTGCGGGTGCTCTTCTTGCCGCCCTGGCCCTTGAGGAGTTCGGCGACCTGGTTCTCGACCTTCTGCCCGGAGAACGTGCTCGCAGCCTCGTGTTGTTTGTTGTCGTCGCCGAGAGACGACACCAGCAGGGAGCCGAGCCCCAGGGCGGCGGCGGTGAAGACGGTGCTCAGGACGATGGTCCGGCGTCGCCCGCGTCGCACACGGTCCTTCCGACCCGGTCCGGTGGCCGCGTGAGCGTGGCCCGTGGGACGGTCCGAAAGCCGTTCGACGGCGGGCGATGTTTCACGTGAAACATGCGTGCCCTCGGTCTCGCCGGAGACGGCGCCGGCGGCGCCGACCGATACCGGGGTGTTCAGCGGGGCCTCGGCGGCGAGCGCGGCGTCGATACGGTCGGCGATGTCGTCGGGCATGTGCACAGGGCTGGGCATCGTGCCGAGGAGGCCGCGGACCTCCTCCAGAGAGGCGTACACGTCGGCGCAGAGAACACACTCGTCCAGATGCCGTTGTACGTCTGCTGTCCGGGACGGTGTGAGCAGGCCTTCGGTGAGGTCGGAGATCTCCGTGACGTCCGGGTGTCCGGCCGTGTCGGTCGTGGATGTCACGCTCGCCCACCTCCGCCCTTCACAGCAGCTGAATCGCTTGGTCCTGCATCCGTCGGTCCCGCTGCGGGTGGGACGGATGTCCCCTCCGCCCGGTTCCGTCCGTCCTCCGATTCCTTGCCGGCACCGGTGTTTTCCGGCCGCAGATGGGTGAGGAGCGGGAGCAGTCTGGCTCTTCCTCGGGCGCAGCGGCTCTTCACCGTCCCCGTGGGCACGTCGAGGACGCGGGCTGCCTCCGCGACCGGGTAGCCCTGCATGTCCACCAGGACGAGGGCGGCGCGCTGATCGGGCGGGAGGGTGCCGAGCGCCTCGATGAGCTGGCGGTGCAGATCCTTGCGCTCGGCCGGGGCCGACGCCGACTCGTGCGGTTCGAGCAGCTGCTCCAGCCGTTCTGTGTCGTCGACCGGTGAGGTCTTGCGGGAGGCGGCCTTGCGGGCACGGTCGAGACAGGCGTTCACCGTGATGCGGTGCAGCCAGGTCGTGACGGCCGACTGGCCCCGGAAGGTGTGGGCGGCCCGGTAGGCGGAGACGAGGGCGTCCTGGACGGCGTCAGCGGCCTCCTCGCGGTCCCCCAGCGTCCGCAGGGCCACTGCCCAGAGCCGGTCACGATGCCGACGCACGATCTCACCGAAGGCGTCGGGGTCACCGTCGACATGGCGGGCGAGGAGGTCCTGATCGCTCACTCCGTCGAACGCGGTGCCTTCCGCCATGGGCCCCCTTCCTTTCGGTGGATCGTCAGCCGGTGAACTTGAGGTCCGTTATGGCCTGTTTGAAGCCCGCGTTGCTGAACGAGTCACCGGATGCGTACGGCAGGGCGGTGAACCAGACCAGCACGTACTGGCTCTTCACGGGCTTGGCGACCGTGACCTTGGCGGTGGTCTCCTTGGTTGTCACCGTACCGAGCTTCGTCATCGAGGTCAGAGGGACCGACGAACTCGATGAATCCGTCGCGTACAGCGTGACCGTGGTGTGGTCCCCGCCGAAGAGGAGCCCTATCGAAGCGGCTGAGACCTCTTTGGCCGAGCCGAAGTCGTAGACGATGCCCACGCCGGGCTTGTACGCCGGGTTCATGTCCGGACCGTCGGTGTAGCTCGCGGTGCGCCAGTACGTCGAGCTGTCGTTGTCGTACGTCTTGTCCACGTCCCCGGGGTGCTGGGCCTTGCCCTTGGCGACGTACTCCTCCGCACCCTGGATCTTCAGCGTGGTGACCGGCTTCGCCTTGTCGGTGTTCTTGTCGTTGTCGTCCGGTGTCTGGGTCTGCTTGGTGTCGTCGGAGCCGCTGCGGTCGATGAGCGCGTCAGCGAGCTGCCAGCTCCCCAGACCGAGGGCGGCGATCAGCAACGCGGACACAGCCCATTTCAGGGCCTTGCCGGTGCGGCTCTGCAGCGGGGGCGGTGGGGTGGGCAGGGGCTGGGTGAGGCCCGGGCGGGGGGCCTGACGGCCGTACGAGCCCTGCTGGTAGGTCGTGCGCTGGTAGTCGGGCGGGGCCGTGAACACCGGCTCAGGCGGGCGGATGCGGGGCATCTCGCCGATCGCCTTGACCAGTTCTTCGGGCGTCGTGCACGCGGACTCGTGGCGTGAGGCGGTGGCGCCGTCGTTGGCGAGCGCGCGCATCGCGAGTTCCGACAGCCCGCGGTGGACTCCGGCACGCACCTGGTCGGGCGCGATGAGACCGACGCCCTTGGGCAGCCCGGACAGGCCGTACGCGTCGTTCTCGTACGGCCAGCGCTGGGTGAGCGAGGCGTACAGCAGGGCGCCGATCGCCTCCGTGTCGGCGCGCTGCGGGGTGTCCGAAGTGATGCCGCGCAGGGCGGCGTTGACCGCGAGACCGCGGATGCGCCACTGACCGGACGAACTGCGCAGGATGGTGCCCGGAGTCAGGCGCAGATGCGCTAGGCCCTCCCGGTGGGCGGCTGCCATGGCGGAGGCGATCTGGCTGACCATCTGGTACGCGTCGTGCGCCTCCAGTGGACCGGCGGCCAGGAGGGCGGTCAGCTCCGTCGCGTCGGGCAGCCACTCGTGGACGACGTACACGAGGTCGTTCTCCTCGACGGCGTCGAGGACCTGCACGAAGCGGGGGTCGCCGAGCAGTGCCGAGGAGCGGGCCGCGGCCAGTACGGAACGCGCCCGTGAGTGGTCCGCGGGCAGGATGTGCACGCCGACGGCGCGACGCAGCTTCTCGTCTACCGCGCGCCAGCTGCTGAATCCGTCCAGTCGGGTGACGCACTCCTCCAGGCGGTAGCGCCTGGCGAGTTTGTGACCGCTGTGCAGTTCGGGCGGTGAGGCCTTTCCGGGACTCTCGGTCCCGCCGCTCCCCTGTGCCTCGTCGTTGTCCGTGTCCCGCTCCCGGTTCTGGGCCACGCCGTCGGCCGTGGACTCGTCCGCCTTCGCGGTCAGCGGCTCGTCGCCGCTGTTGTCTGCCACGTCGACGGCAGCCGTGCTCCGTTCCGCCACCGTCGCTCCTGCCTCCCCATCCTTTGCGAGCTCTCCGACGCCAAACCCAATTGTGCCCACAGTCCACCACTCTGCACGACACGCGGTAGCGGACGATGGTTGTGCGCTTTCCCTCGACTCATCGCCCCAGTCGCCCGCGCACCATACCCACCAGCGAGTTCAGTTCTTCAATGCGCATACGGCGGGCGGCGACGTAGAAGACGACGAGCAGGACGGCACCGCCACCGAGCAGGGAGGCGAAGGAACCGCCGACGCCCTGGCCCAGAGTGTGGCCGATGCCGTAGCAGGCCGCGCCGCTGAGGAGCGCGGCCGGTACCGAGGCGATGCCCAGCCGGGCGTACGTCCGCAGGACACGGGTGCCGTCGAGGTCGCCGCCGAGGCGCTTGCGCAGCCGGTTCCAGGCGACGCCCACACCGATCGCGTACGCGAGGCCGTACGAGGCGGCCATGCCGACCACGGCCCAGCGGGCAGGCAGCACGAAAAAGCAGAGGGCGGAGGCCGTCGCGTTGACGGCGGCCACGATCACCGTGTTGTAGAAGGGCGTGCGGGTGTCCTCGTACGCGTAGAACGCGCGCAGGACGACGTACTGCACGGAGTAGGGGATCAGGCCCAGGGCGAAGGCCATCAGCATGAAGCCCATGTTGGTGGCCTCGGTGGTGCCCGAGGAGCCGAAGATCAGGGTGCACATCGGGATGCCGAGGGCCACGAAGCCGAAGGCGATGGGCACGATCGCGACGGCGGTGGTGCGCAGTCCCTGGGAGATGTCGTCGCGGACCGCACCCGCGTCGCCCTCATGTGCCGAGCGGGCCAGCCGCGGCAGCAGCGCGGCCATCAGGGAGACGGTGATGATGGCCTGGGGCAGGCCCCAGACGAGCTGGGCGTTGGCGTAGGCCGCGAAGCCGGTTCCCTGGATCTTCGGGTTCTCGCCGGCGGCGGCGGTGGCCAGCTGGGTGACGACGAGGGCGCCCGCCTGGTTCGCGAGGACGAACAGGATCGTCCACTTGGCGAGCATCGCCGCCTTGCCGAGGCCGTGGCCCTTCCAGTCGAAGCGCAGCCGCATCCTGAAGCCGGTCTCGCGCAGATACGGGATCATCGCGAGGGCCTGGACGACGAGGCCGAGCAGTACGCCGATGCCGAGGAGCCGCTGGCCTTCCGGCGGGATGGTGGTGACCTTCATGCCGGAGTCGGCCGCGCTGCCGTAGACCCAGATGAACATGCCGAGGGTCACGATGATGACGACGTTGTTCAGGACCGGCGTCCACATCATCGCGCCGAACTTGCCGCGCGCGTTGAGGATCTGCCCCATCACGACGTGGATGCCCATGAAGAAGATGGTCGGCAGGAAGTAGCGGGTGAAGGTGACGGCGACCTCGTTGGCCGCCGGATCGTTGGCGATCTTCACCGACAGGGCGCGTACCAGCAGGGGAGCCGCGAAGACCGCGAGTGCGGTGAGTGTGCCGAGGGCCACCATGACGAGGGTGAGCAGGCGGTTCGCGTACGCCTCGCCTCCGTCGTCGTCCTCCTTCATGGCGCGCACGAGCTGCGGGACGAAGACGGAGTTGAGGCCGCCGCCCACGGTCAGGATGTAGATCATGGTGGGCAGCTGATAGGCGACCTGGAAGGAGTCGCCCAGCATGCCGAGGCCGAGCGCCGACACGATCAGCGCCGAGCGGACGAAGCCGGTGAGGCGGGAGACCATCGTGCCCGCCGCCATGACGGCGCTCGACTTCAGGAGGCCTGCGGCCCGACTGCCCTTCTTGGGGGCCGCCGGTGCCGTGGCGGGGGCGGGTGTCGCCTGGGGGGTGAGCTGCATCGTGGCGTCGGCAGCCGGGACCTGGGCCCGTGGGGCGCCATGGCCAGGGGCGGGCGATGGGGACGGGCCCGGTACCACCGGAGGCTCCACCGGCCCCTGCCCGCCGCCCTGCTGCTGGTCCCGGAAGAGATGCGCGAAGGCGTCCGGCTCGTGCCGCTGCTCCCCGGCCTGGGAGACCAGGGCGTCGACGCCCACGTACTGGGTGGTGCGGGCATCGTCGCCGTACGGCAGGTACTGCGTGGCTCCGTCCGGCTCGGGGGCCGGGGTCCGGGCCCACACGCTCGGGTCGGGGGCGTACGGCGCCTGCGCGGGCTGTCCGTAGAGCGGGGCCGGCTGCTGGTACGTGCCGGGGGCCGGCGGGGGGTGCGCGGCGCGGTCGTAGAGCGCCTCGGCCACCGGGTCCTGGGCGGAAAGGTCCTGGGCCCGGTACGGGTCCTGGGTGTATGCGTCCTGGAGGTACACGTCCGCGGGGGACTGCGCCGGTACCTGGCCGTCCTCGGGCGGCGGACCCTCGGGGGAGCCCGAGTCGCCCGCGCCCTGACCGCGGTCACCGTCGTACGGCGCGTTCATGGTTACCCCACCTCATCGTTCACCGGGCCCACCGGCCACGACATCGCTCAACGGTCCACTCTCTCACCCGTCCCGGACGGGCCGGCGCTTTCCGGTGCGGTGTTCGGCGTCGGGTCACTCGGCTGCTCCGGGGCGTCTGCCCCCACCGCTGCGTCCGACTCCCCCTGAGGACGGCTCTCGTCGTCCTCGTGGTTCTCGTCGGCACCGGCGTTCTCATCCGTGCTCTCGTCCCCGTGCCCGTTGCCGGACTCCTGGGCGCGCCGGGCCGCGGCGCGCTTGCGCTGTGTGTACATGCGCAGACCGGCGAGTACGAGCAGCAGGAAGCCGCCGCCGATGACCAGCATCGCCATGGCCGTGAACTCGGTGACCCGCACGTCGAAGGCGACAGCCGGGCCGTACTTCTGGCCGTCCTTCGTGTACAGCTGGGCGATCACGGTGATCGGGCCGTTGGCGTTGGACGACGTGGTGAACTTCACCGACTGGCTGTGCCCGCCGGAGACCGCGATGTCCTGTTCCTGGTAGTCGTCGTCTCCGATCTTGAGCCGGGTCGGGTTCGTCGAGGTCACCCGCAGTACGAGGTTGTCGACGGGCTGGACCAGGTTGTTCTGGACGGTCACCGGGATGGTGGCGCTGCCGCCGGAGAGCTTCGTCTCCGACTTCTTGATCAGCCTGACCTGGTCGGTCAGCTCGTCGAGGTGCCGCTCCACGCCCCGGCGGAAGCTGTCCGCCTCGCGGGACCGACCGCGCCAGGACGTGGCCATCTCACGGTTGATGGCTCGTCCGAAGGGGGTCTCCACGCGGGTCTCGTCAGTAAGGATGATCTTGAAGTTGTCGAGCTTGTCCTGCGTGGTCGCGATCTGGGCGAAGGCCGACCGGGGCAGCTGCTGCTTGCGCAGTGTGGCGGGGTACGAGGACACCGAGGGCACCTTCGTGGTGGCGCCCGGGTCCGGCTTCGTGTCGGCGGTCGCGGTGAGTTCCTGCGGCTGGGACCAGTTCGAGTCCTGGAGGGCCGTGATCGCCTTCTCCATGGTCTGGGCCTGGCTCGCGGTCGGCATGCGCTGCGGGGCGACGACGATGGTGCGCTGCTTGTCGGTCTGGAGGGTGGTCGTCAGACTCGTGGCGAGGAACTTCTGTACCGCGAGCGTGGCGCTGCCGGCACTTGTCATGTCGCCCTGGAAGGCCGCGGACAGCCGCGTGTCCGCGACGACAGCGGTGGTGCCCCCGCCGATGGGGCGCGCCGCGGAGGGCGTGTACGGCAGGTCGCCGGTCTCCTTGAGGCTGTCGCTGCGCGCGATCACCTTGTCCGCGCCCGTCGAGGTGGCGATCTTGACGATCGACGGGTCGACGGCACCGTTCACCGGCCACGCGAAGTCGGTGCTCGGCGTGATGTGGAGGATCGTCTCCACGGTGCCGACGGCAACGTCCGTGGCGCTCTTGAGATGGCTCAGCGTGCCGGTGACGTTCTTGCCGTTGTGCGCGATGGAGGCGAGGTCGGGATCGCCGAAGGGGAGGGCGACGACTTCCTTGCCCTCGACCGCGTCCTGGAGTTGGTTGAGCCACTGCTTGGCGACCGCCTGACCGGTGCCGGGGGTGCTACCGGTGCCGTCGGCGCCCTGGATGCCGTAGCCGCCGGCCATCGCGTCGACAGAGGCCAGCAGGTCGGGGTCGATCACCCAGGTGACGTCGAGTTCCTTGCCCAGGGAGAGCATCTGCTCCAGGCGTCCGCCCGGGGAGATCTCCGCGGCGAGGTCGTCGTTGAGGAAGACGGGCGTCTGCTGCTCGCCCGGGCCCGTCTCCGCCGTCATGTGGACCGTGGAGATCAACGGCCACAGATACGTCGTCCGGGTCCTCGTGTCCGCCTCCTCGGGCTGCCACGGCAGGAACGTCCGCTTGATTCCCAGCACCTGCTCGTACGGTGCCGCGGATGTCTCGCCGGACAGGGAGACGCCGAGCTCGTAGACGCCGTCCTGGCCGAGGTCCAGCTTGTCGACCGGAACGGAGATGGTGAAGGGCTGGGCGACGCCCGGAGTGAGCTTCGAGAACTTCTCGACGTACTTGCCGCCGACCTCCGTCCCGTCGGCGCCGGATACGTAGTCGGTGCGCGCGGCGACGTCGTCGATCCCCGAGCGGGTGGTCAGCAGCTGCCCCACGCGCAGGTCCACGTGGGCGTCCGTGACCGCCCGCTTGCCCTTGTTGGTGACCGTGCCGGAGACGGTCACCGTGTCCCCGTCCGTCGGGGCGCTGGGAGTGAGCGAATCGATGGAGACGACGACTGGATCGGACCCTGCGGCATACGCGGGTTGTCCGGTGGGTAGTTGGAGCAGACCGGCCAGCAGGGGCGCCCCCGTGAGCAGCACTCCGGCTCGCCGGAACCACCGGCGCGCGAGAGAGGGAGTCAGCCCCGGGAAGTCTGCCGCCTCGGCCACGCGTTCGCCCGTCCCTCGTCGTCAGTGGTCGTCGGAATGTGCGTCCACGCATGGTAACGATGCGCGCTGAGGGGAAGTGCCGCGGACTGCTCCACAAGATCGTGGAACCTCCGTCGGCTGTCCTCTATGTGCGTGTATCGATGGAGGAGTCCCCGGCCAAGTGCGTGGACGTTTTATGAAGGCGCGGGCTGTGGCCCGGGCCACGTACCCTTTTCTGTTGTGCCGAACGCCAACGAAGACAATGCCAGTGCCCTGAGCCAGGTGCAGCACCACGCGGTGAGTGAGCTGCTGCGGGTGGCCCCGGTCGCCGACGACCTTGCCCGCCGATTCCAGGAAGCCGGGTTCTCGCTTGCCCTGGTCGGCGGCTCCGTCCGGGACGCGCTGCTGGACCGGCTCGGCAACGACCTGGACTTCACGACCGACGCCCGCCCCGAGGACGTGCTGAAGATCGTCCGGCCCTGGGCGGACGCCGTGTGGGAGGTTGGGATCGCCTTCGGCACGGTCGGGGCTCAGAAGGACGGCTTCCAGATCGAGGTGACGACCTACCGGTCGGAGGCGTACGACAGGACCTCGCGCAAGCCCGAGGTGTCGTACGGCGACTCCATCGAGGACGACCTCGTCCGGCGCGACTTCACGGTGAACGCGATGGCCGTGGCACTGCCGGAGAAGGTGTTCATCGATCCGTACGGCGGACGTGAGGATCTGGCAAGGCGGGTGCTGCGCACGCCGGGCACGCCTGAGGAGTCCTTCTCGGACGACCCGTTGCGGATGATGCGGGCCGCGCGGTTCGCCGCCCAGCTGGACTTCGAGGTGGCACCCGAGGTCGTCACCGCGATGACCGACATGTCCGGCCGCATCGAGATCGTCTCGGCGGAGCGGGTACGGGACGAGCTGAACAAGCTGATCCTGTCCGCGCACCCGCGCAAGGGCCTGGCGCTGCTGGTGGACACCGGTCTTGCCGAGCACGTACTGCCCGAGCTGCCGGCCCTGCGCCTGGAGCGCGACGAGCACCATCGGCACAAGGACGTCTACGAGCACACGCTGATCGTCCTGGAGCAGGCGATCGAGCTGGAGCAGGACGGTCCCGACCTCGTTCTCCGCCTCGCCGCGCTGCTGCACGACATCGGCAAGCCGCGCACTCGGCGCTTCGAGGAGGACGGGCGAGTCTCGTTCCACCACCACGAGGTGGTCGGGGCGAAGATGACTAAGAAGCGGATGACGGCGCTCAAGTACTCCAACGACCTGGTGAAGGACGTCTCGCGTCTCGTCGAACTCCACCTGCGCTTCCACGGGTACGGCACCGGAGAGTGGACGGACTCGGCGGTCCGCCGCTATGTCCGGGACGGGGGCCCTCTCCTCGACCGTCTCCATAAGCTGACCCGCTCCGACTGCACCACGCGGAACAAGCGCAGGGCCACGGCACTTTCGCGCGCGTACGACGGCCTGGAGGAACGCATCGCCCACCTCCAGGAGCAGGAGGAGCTGGACTCCATCCGTCCCGACCTCGACGGTAACCAGATCATGGAGATCCTGGGCGTCGGGCCCGGTCCGGCGATCGGGCAGGCGTACAAGTTCCTCCTGGAACTGCGGCTGGAGAACGGGCCGATGGAGCGGGAGTCGGCCGTGGCGGCACTCAAGGAGTGGTGGGCAGAGCAGGGGTGAGGCGTGAAACGGCGCGATGTTTCACGTGAAACATCGGGTTCTGTCGACGATCTTGTGATCCGGACGGTTGAACGGGTCGTGCCGACTGTTCGCGATCATGCATCGCGTGCTCTCGTGATGTGCTCTTGGAGCTGTTTCCGCACCTGTCCGCGCTGCTGATCGAGGAGGTCGAACGACGGCCGGAAAAGGTGGTGTTGAGGACGCGGGTGCGGGCCACGACTGGGGCCTGCCGGTGCGGCCAGAGGTCGGCTCGGGTGCACGGTCGGTACGTACGGAGGTTGCGCGATGTCGCCGTTGGCGGGCTCGGCGTGGTGATCGAGTTGTGCGTGCGCCGATTCCGCTGCGAGAACCCTGACTGCACAGCGGTGACGTTCGCCGAACAGATCGCGGGGCTGACCACCCCGCACAGTCGCTACAGCCCGCTGCTGCGTGGGGTGTTAACGCGGGTCGGGCTGGCGCTGGCCGGCAGGGCAGGAGTCCGACTCGCGGCCGCGGCCGGTATCACCGTGGGCAAGGACACGCTGCTGCGGCTGGTCAGAGCCCTGCCCGACCCGGAGATCGGCGAGGTGGAGGTACTCGGTGTCGACGACTTCGCCTTCCGTAAAGGCCGCCACTACGGCACTGTGCTCATCGACATGGCCACCCACCGTCCACTGCACCTCTACGACGGACGTGAGGGAGAGGATCTGACCGCCTGGCTCCGCGGTCACCCTGAGGTGAAGGTCATCTGCCGTGACCGTTCCGGCGGATACGCGGAAGGTGCACGGGTCGGGGCACCGCAGGCCGAGCAGGTCGCTGATCGCTATCACCTGTGGGCCAACCTCGGACAGGCGGTCGAGAAGTCGGTGAACGCCCATCGTTCCCGCCTGAGCGAACCAGTTCCCGCAACTGACGGTAACTCCGATGCCCTGGAGGCGGAGCCCGAGGAGGTCCAGCCATCGACGGAGCTGAAGATCGTGACGCGGTTGCGTGAGCAGCATGCCGCCGCCCACGAACTGTGGGAGAAGGGCATGTCCAAGGCGGCGATCGGCCGGAAACTCGGGCTGCACCAGGCCACCGTCCGCAAGCTGGTCAACGCCCGCTCCGCGGACGAAGTCGTCGCCAAGAGCCTGCAACGGGCGCATATCGTCGATCCGTACGTCGGCCACCTGCACCGGCGCTGGAACGAAGGTGTCAGAAACGCCGCCCAGCTCTACCGCGAGATCCAGCAACTGGGCTATCCCGGTGGCGAGTTAGCCGTCCAGCGTCATCTGCGGCGCTACCGAACCGGGCGCGGACATGCACCCGTCCCCGGCCCCAAGCCGCCATCGGTCCGCGAGGTCACCTCCTGGATCATGACCCACCCCGAGCACCTCCGGGACGAGGACGCCGACAAGCTCCACCGCCTACGCAAACGAGATCCCGAGCTCGACCGGCTCACCCTCCACGTCAGGAAGTTCGCCGCGATGATGACCGGACGCCACGGCGACCGCCTCGAAGACTGGATCACCAACGCTGAGCAAGACACACTAACCCCGCTCGCAGGCTTCGCCCGCAACCTCCGCCGCGACTTCGACGCCGTCCGCAACGGACTGTCCCTGCCCCACAGTTCCGGCGCCGTCGAGGGCAACATCAACCGGCTGAAGATGCTGAAACGCCAGATGTTCGGCCGGGCCAGCCTCGATCTCCTACGCAAACGCGTCCTACTCGCACGGTGAGTCTGAACTGTCCGGATCACAAAATCGTCGACAGAACCAAACATCGCGCCGGAACAGACAGCGGGCGGTGTTTCACGTGAAACACCGCCCGCTGTGCGTATGTGCTGTGTCTTGCTCAGACTTCCTTGAGGCAGAGCACGACGTCGTGGCTGCTGCCCTGCTGGTAGTAGGCGATCGTCGACTCAGTGACGGCCTCGCACTTGTCGGCGTCGCTGGTGTTGTCGAACTTCTGGACAACCTTGTACTGGGCGTCGC
This sequence comes from Streptomyces sp. NBC_01451, assembly GCF_036227485.1. NCBI lineage: Bacteria > Bacillati > Actinomycetota > Actinomycetes > Kitasatosporales > Streptomycetaceae > Streptomyces > Streptomyces sp. NBC_01451. The sequence continues at coordinate 4,750,200 of NZ_CP109479.1, read as the reverse complement.
TGGAGGTGCAGCCGACCTCGTTGAGGTCGGGGTTCGTCTCCGTGCCGTCGTTGTGCATGCAGGCGCCCACGGACGTCGTCTCCGCGTCACTCTGGCCGAAGTACCACTTGCCACCGGCGATGGCTATCGCGACGACGATGAACACGCCTATGCGCAGCAGCTTCTTGCTGAAGCGGTTGGCCGGCGCGGGCGGCGGGACCGGAACTCCCTGGAACGGGGCACCCTGGTGCGGCGGGTACGGCTGGGGTGCCGTCGGCTCGGTGGGAACAGGGGCGTTCGGGTTCTGGTCCTGTGGCGGAGTGGTCACTTCGGGGGTCCCCCTTGGGTATGGGCGTGCTTGGCGTGAAGTAAGACGCACGTAAATTACCGGGACCCACTGACAACTCTGTACCTCAGAGTGACTCTGTGGCCTTCATGTGACACTTACCGACGTTCAAAGCGGGCCATAGTCATAGCAATTACCCCGTAGATAACGGCGATCGTGACCAAGAGGGGCACCGAGCGGCCGTCGGAGGGCAGCATCAGGGCTGCCACCCCGGCCGCGCCGACGAAGGCGACGTTGAACAGCACGTCGTAGACGGAGAAGATCCGACCGCGGAAGCCGTCGTCGACCGCGGACTGGACGATGGTGTCCGTGGCGATCTTCGAACCCTGCGTGACGAGGCCGAGGACGAACGCCGCGATGAGCATGGGCACCTCGGCGAACGCCAGGCCCAGCCCGGGCACCAGGACTGCCGCCGCTCCGGCGCACACCACGATCCAGCCGCCGGGACCGAGCCGTCCGGCCGCCGCCGGTGTCATCACGGCCGCGACGAAGAAACCCGCCCCGGAGATGCCCACCGCGAGGCCCAGCAGGGCCAGCCCGTCGTCGGAGCCGTCCGACCAGGCGTACCGGCAGAGCATCAGCACCATGACTGTCAGGGCGCCGTAGCAGAACCGCATCAGCGTCATGGCGGCCAGCGACCAGGCCGCCTCCCGGCGCCCGGGTGCGGCAAGGTGCCGTACGCCTGCCGCCAGGCCGCGCGCGGTGCCGGTGAGCGCAGCCCTCAGCCGGGGCTGCACCAACTCGGGTTCGGGGCCGAGCAGTTCCCGGTCGAGGCGGAGGGAGCCGAGTGACGCGCAGAGGTAGAGGGCCGCACCCAGGAGGACCACCGCGGCGTCCGAGTCGGAGGCGACGATTCGGACGACGAAGGCGAGTCCGCCGCCTGCCGTGGCAGCGAGAGTGCCGGCCGTCGGGGAGAGCGAGTTGGCGATCACCAGCCGCTCGTCGTCGACCACGCGCGGCAGCGACGCCGAGAGCCCGGCCAGGACGAAACGGTTGACGGCGGTGACGCAGAGGGCGGAGACATAGAAGAGCCAGTCGGGGACATGGCTCAGCATCAGGACCGCCGTCACGCATGCCAGCAGGGCGCGCAGCAGGTTGCCGTACAGGAAGACCTGGCGGCGTCGCCAGCGGTCCAGCAGGACGCCCGCGAAAGGGCCCACCAGGGAGTACGGCAGGAGCAGAACCGCCATCGCGGAGGCGATCGCGGCCGGTGAGGTCTGTTTCTCCGGCGAGAAGACGACGTACGCGGCGAGTGCGACCTGAAAGACGCCGTCGGCGCACTGGGAGAGCAGCCGTACGGCGAGCAGGCGCCGGAAGTTGCTCAGGCGCAGGAGTACCCGCAGGTCACGCACGACAGCCATGGGGCACAGCCTCACATACGAGGAGGGTCCCCGGGCGGATGACCCGGGGACCCTCGACGGGCAGGAGCGACAAGCCTGTTGGGGCTTGACCGGCGCTGGACTCCTCTCAGCGCTCGACTTCGCCCTTGATGAACTTCTCGACGTTCTCCCGTGCCTCGTCGTCGTAGTACTGGACCGGCGGGGACTTCATGAAGTAGCTCGACGCGGAGAGGATCGGGCCGCCGATGCCGCGGTCCTTGGCGATCTTCGCGGCACGCACGGCGTCGATGATGACGCCGGCGGAGTTCGGGGAGTCCCAGACCTCCAGCTTGTACTCCAGGTTCAGCGGGACGTCGCCGAACGCACGGCCTTCCAGACGGACGTACGCCCACTTGCGGTCGTCGAGCCACGCCACGTAGTCCGACGGACCGATGTGGACGTTGTCGGCGCCCAGCTCGCGGTCGCGGATCTGGGAGGTGACGGCCTGCGTCTTGGAGATCTTCTTGGACTCCAGGCGCTCGCGCTCAAGCATGTTCTTGAAGTCCATGTTGCCGCCGACGTTCAGCTGCATCGTGCGGTCCAGAACCACGCCCCGGTCCTCGAACAGCTTCGCCATCACACGGTGCGTGATCGTGGCGCCGACCTGCGACTTGATGTCGTCGCCGACGATCGGGACGCCCGCCTCGGTGAACTTGTCCGCCCACTCCTTGGTGCCGGCGATGAAGACCGGGAGGGCGTTGACGAAGGCGACCTTGGCGTCGATGGCGCACTGGGCGTAGAACTTCGCCGCGGCCTCGGAACCCACGGGGAGGTAGCAGACGAGGACGTCGACCTGCTTGTCCTTGAGGACCTGGACGATGTCGACCGGGTCCTGGTCGGACTCCTCGATGGTCTCGCGGTAGTACTTGCCGAGCCCGTCGAGGGTGTGGCCGCGCTGGACCGTCACACCCGTGGAGGGGACGTCGCAGATCTTGATGGTGTTGTTCTCGGAGGCGCCGATGGCGTCCGCGAGATCGAGACCGACCTTCTTCGCGTCTACGTCGAACGCGGCGACGAACTCCACGTCACGGACGTGGTACTCCCCGAACTGCACATGCATGAGTCCCGGGACCCTGGCCGCCGGATCGGCGTCCTTGTAGTACTCGACTCCCTGTACCAGTGACGCGGCGCAGTTGCCCACGCCGACGACGGCTACGCGAATGGAACCCATTCGGTTGCTCCCTGTGTGTACGAGTGAGGACCTGAGAGGCCCTCACGTGGCGGTGTCGTCGGACGGACCGGTCCGGGAGTCGTCCTCCCGGGACCGGGGCAGGCCGCCCGGCGCTCCAGATGTGGTGTCCTGCGAGTCGGGTTCCCCGGAAACGGCACCTTTGAGGTCCCGCCCGGCCCGCTCGCTCTCGATGAGCTCGTTCAGCCAGCGCACTTCGCGCTCCACGGACTCCATTCCGTGGCGCTGGAGCTCAAGGGTGTAGTCGTCGAGGCGCTCCCGGGTACGCGCCAGCGAGGCGCCCATTTTCTCCAGACGCTCCTCCAGCCGGCCTCGGCGGCCCTCGAGCACGCGCATGCGTACATCGCGGGACGTCTGACCGAAGAAGGCGAAACGAGCGGCGAAGTGCTCGTCCTCGTACGCGTCCGGGCCCGTCTGTGAGAGCAGCTCCTCGAAGTGCTCCTTACCTTCCGCCGTCAACCGATAGACGATCTTGGCGCGGCGACCTGTGAGCTGAGCGGCGAGCGCGTCCTCGGGCGCACTGCCGGGCTCCTCGATCAACCAGCCGTTAACGACCAGCGTCTTGAGGCAGGGATAGAGCGTGCCGTAGCTGAAGGCGCGGAACACACCCAGTGACGTATTGAGTCGTTTGCGCAGCTCATAGCCGTGCATCGGTGACTCGCGGAGCAGGCCGAGGACAGCGAACTCGAGGATCCCGGCACGCCGGCTCATCGTCGCCTCCCCTCTCCCACGGTCCCACCGTGACGGTCTCCGGCACTGTTTATGCCGAGCTGATGTATCGACTCGATACATCTAGACGATAGAACGGCCCTGCGGATGCGACAAGAGGGGATGTCGTGAACGGGATCACATCACCGATTCGTAGGAAGCAAGTTGCCTGGTTTGGGGTGAACTTCGGGGCTAGACAGGTTTTGACGGTGCGTAGTCTGTGCGCCATGCAGTCCACCGGGAACCGAGTGACGTTTGGGGACGTCGTCGTGCTTGGTGCGGTACGGATGAATGCGAACACGGCCGCATCCGTACTTTGGGGGGACCGGAAACCAGCCGCCGTTTCCAGGCGCGCACGGGTGCGCCTGCCCAAGGAGTAATCGTTCGATGAGCGAGCACCGTCGCAAACCGCCGCAGCCGCAGGGAGGCGGACGTGCCGCGGCCCGACGCGGCCAGTCCGGCCCGTCCTCCGGCCGCCGCGCGGCACCGCGAGGCGCAACCGAGTCTCCTTCCGATTCCTATGGATCGGATTCCTATGGGTTGGGTCCCTACGGAACGGAAGACGACGAGCGCCAGTCCGGAGGACGTGCCGAATCCCGGCGCGCCTCGCAGAGAAGTACTGGCGGGCGTCGCAGAGGGCCCGAGGGCGGCGGACGCCGCGGGGGTCCCAACGGCCCGAACGGGCCCGGACGCGGCAGAGGCCGTGCGGCCGGCCCGCCACCCAAGAAGCGCTTCATCGACTACCCGCGCGCGGGGAAGTACGGAGCGGTGCGCTGGATTCCGTCGTGGCGGCAGGTGACGGGACTGTTCATCGGCTTCGTCGGCAGCCTGGTGGCGGTGGCCGGCATCGGCTACGCCCTGGTGGGCGTGCCGGATGTCGCGAAGGCCGCCAATGCCCAGAACAACGTCTACTACTGGGCCGACGGCAGCCAGATGGTGGCGACCGGCGGCGAGACGAACCGCCAGATCATCGGTTACGAGCAGATTCCCCCGGCGATGCGGTACGCCGTGATGTCGGCCGAGAACAAGACGTTCGAGACCGACAGCGGTGTCGACCCGATGGGTATCGCCCGGGCTCTGTTCAACATGGCCAAGGGCGGTCAGACACAGGGTGGTTCGACGATCACCCAGCAGTACGTGAAGAACGCCCGCCTGGACGACCAGTCGCAGACGCTCACGAGGAAGTTCAAGGAGCTGTTCATCTCCATCAAGGTCGGCACCAACGTCGACAAGAGGGAGATCATGGCCGGCTACCTGAACACCGCCTACTACGGCCGTGACTCCTACGGGATGCAGGCAGCCGCACGCGCGTACTTCAACAAGAACGCCAAGGACCTGGACCCCAGTGAGTGTGCCTTCCTGGCCGCGGTGCTGAAGGGCGCCACGTACTACGACCCGGCCGGCGCGCCGTCCGTAGACCCCGCGAACGCCACCCAGGCCAAGAACACCAAACGGGCCGTGGAGCGCTGGAAGTGGATCCTCGACGAGGAGGTCAAGGACGGGCGCATGACCGCGGCCGAGCGTGCCAAGTACACGACCTTCCCGAAGATGCAGAACCCGCGTTCCAACACCGCGCTGGGCGGACAGATCGGCTATCTCGTCGACCTGGCCAAGGGCTACCTCATCAACAACACCGACAAGACCGGGATCACCGCCGACCAACTGCAGCAGGGCGGCTACTCGATCTACACGACCTTCGACAAGAAGAAGGTCCAGGCGCTGGAGAAGGCGGTCACCAAGGTCCGGAAGGCGAACATCAAGCCCGACGAGCGCCCCAAGACCGACAAGTACGTTCAGTTCGGCGGGGCATCCGTCGACCCGACGACGGGCGCGATCAAGGCCGTCTACGGCGGTGAGGACGCTACCAAGCACTTCACCAACAACGCCGACACGACGGGTGCCCAGGTCGGTTCGACGTTCAAGACGTTCGTACTCGCCGCCGCGATGAAGTGGGGCGTCCGGGATCCGGATCTGGAAGCGACACAGGCGCAGGACGAGCGGACCCAGGTCTCCCCGGACAGCATCTACAGCGGCAAGAACAAGCTGAAGATCAAGAACTACGACGACACCATCTGGAAGGACAAGGACGACAAGGAGTGGCTGCAGCGCAACGACGGCGACGAGTCGTACAACGCGCCCAGCTTCCGGATCGACCTGCGTGAGGCGATGCGGGTCTCCGCCAACTCCGCCTATGTCCAGCTCGGCATGGATGTGGGTCTGGACAAGGTCAGGGAGTCCGCCACCGACGCCGGCCTTCTCGACAGCAGTCTGGCCAGCGCCGACTTCCCGTCGTTCTCGATCGGTACCTCGGACCCGAGCGCGATCCGCATGGCAGGCGCCTACGCGACCTTCGCGGCCAGCGGCAAGCAGAACACCCCGTACTCGGTCGAGACGGTCACCAGTAAGGACGGCACGGTCTTCGAGCACGAGAAGATCGCCAACGCCAAGCAGATGTTCACCGCCCAGGTCGCCGACAACGTCACCGACGTCCTCAAGACCGTGGTCGACGAAGGAACGGGTACGGCGGCGCAGCTGACCGGCCGCGAGGTGGCCGGCAAGACCGGTACCACCGACGGCAACAAGTCGGCCTGGTTCGTCGGCTACACCCCGCAGCTGTCCACCGCGATCAGCATGTTCCGGATGGACGACGACGAGACCAACAAGAACCGCGAGTTCCTGGAGATGTACGGCACGGGCGGCCAGGAGAAGATCCACGGTGCCTCGTTCCCGGCCGAGATCTGGCACGACTACATGGAACAGGCACTCAAGGGCACGCCGTCGAAGGACTTCCCGACCCCCGAGCCCTACGGCGAGGTCGTCGACGAGGACCCGCTGCCGAGCCCGACGCCTTCTGTCACCGAGTCGGAGGAAGCGCCGCCGACGCCGAGCCCGACGCCCACCGAGGAAGAGGTCGAGCCCTCCCCCTCGCCGTCACCGAGCGAGACCTGCGGCACCTTCGACGTCACCTGCCAGGACACCGGAGGGACCGATACGGGCGGCACGGACGAAGGCTCTACCGACGGCGGAGTGACATCCAGTCCGACACCCACGGAGAGCGACAACGAAAGCAACGGCAACGCGAACGGCAACGGTGGCAATAGCGGAGGCATCTTCGGCTGACCGAGCGGTTGGCCGAAGCGGCGCCCGGTTTGGGTGTTTCACGTGAAACACCGATCCGATTCACGCTGTTTCACGTGAAACATGGGGCCGTCGCACCGACCAGGTGCGACGGCCCTCGGCGTATTCCTAGGCGCGTACGGCAGGATGTGGCCCATGCCCAGTGCAGAGACGACGCAAGCGAGCGTGCGCGAGCCGGACCCGGTACGGCCGACCAGGGACGACGAGATCGCCGTGGCCGGCAGTGAGCTGATCGGCGGCCCCATCGGACGGCGTGCCCTGCTGGGGACGTCCTGGTGGACACCGGTACGAGTGGTCGCGCTCGTGGCGATCGGCATGTTCGCCCTCGGGCTGGTCCAGAAGGCGCCCTGCTACAACGGCGGCTGGTTCTTCGGCGCCAGCACGCAGTACACGCACGCCTGCTACTCCGACATTCCGCACCTCTATCAGGGACGCGGATTCGCCGACGGACTCGTGCCGTACTTCGACAAGCTCTCCGGCGACATGGAGTACCTCGAATACCCGGTGCTGACCGGCGTGTTCATGGAGGTCGCCGCCTGGCTCACGCCCGGCAGCGGGACCATCCAGCACCAGGAGCAGTGGTACTGGTTCGTCAACGCCGGAATGCTGATGGTGTGCGCGGCGATCATCGTCGTATGCGTCTCACGCACGCACGCGCGGCGCCCCTGGGACGGTCTGCTGGTCGCTCTGGCGCCCGCCTTCGCGCTCACCGCCACGATCAACTGGGACCTGCTGGCGGTCGCCCTGACGGCCGCCGCGATGTTGATGTGGTCCCGTGGCCGGCCGCTCGCCTTCGGTGTCCTGCTGGGGCTCGCCACGGCCGCCAAGCTCTATCCCTTCCTGCTGCTGGGCCCACTGCTCCTGCTGTGCTGGCGAGCGGCCAAGTGGCGGCCGTTCGGCAAGGCGCTCGGAGGAGCTGTCGTCGCCTGGCTCGCGGTGAACCTTCCGGTGATGTACTTCGCCTTCGACGGCTGGTCGAAGTTCTACACGTTCAGCCAGGAACGGGGCGTCGACTTCGGTTCCTTCTGGCTGGTCATCGCCCAGCGCTTCGACTATCCGTTCAGCACCGAGACCGTCAACACCTTCGCGATGCTGCTGATGCTGGCGTCGGCCGCGGGCATCGCGGCACTCACACTGACCGCCCCGCGCCGGCCGCGCTTCGCCCAGCTGGTCTTCCTGATCGTCGCGGCCTTCATCCTCACCAACAAGGTCTACTCACCCCAGTACGTCCTGTGGCTGGTCCCCCTCGCCGTTCTGGCCCGCCCGAAATGGCGGGACTTCCTGATCTGGCAGGCGTGCGAGGTCGCGTACTTCCTGGGTATCTGGATGTACCTCGCCTACACGACCAGCGGTGACGCCCACAAGGGCCTGCCCACCGAGGGCTACCAATTCGTCATCGGCGTTCACCTGGTGGGCACGCTGTACCTCTGCGCCGTGATCGTCAGGGACATCCTCATGCCGGAACGGGACGTGGTGCGCAGGGCCGGTGACGACGATCCGTCGGGAGGCGTGCTCGACGGCGCGCAGGACGTCTTCGTACTCGGCCCAGCGGCCCATCCGCCGCGGCACGCCGCGCACTTCGACGGGCCGCAGGTGGAGTGGGGCAGCCAGCGGGGGCAGGAGGACGACGAGCGTTCGCTCTGAGCGAACACGGCTTGGAGGCGCCATGTGAAAGGCCGTACACGGACTCCGTGTACGGCCTTTCAGGCAATCTGCGCCAGACGGGTCAGCGGTCGACGATCCGGTCGAACTGCGTGGTGGTGTGGCGCAGATGGGCCACCAGTTCCTCGCCGACCTTCGGCTCCCGGGCGTCCGCCGAGGGCACGAAGAGGATCGAGACCTGCATGTGCGGCGGCTCGGCGAACCAGCGCTGCTTGCCGTCCCAGACGAACGGGGCGAGATTCCGGTTGACCGTGGCGAGGCCGGCGCGGGCGACGCCCTTGGCGCGCGGCATGACGCCGTGCAGGGCCTTGGGGGCCTCCAGACCCACCCCGTGCGACGTACCGCCCGCCACGACCACCAGATAGCCGTCCGAGGCCGCTTTCTGCTGCCGGTAGCCGAAGCGGTCGCCCTTGGCCACGTGAGTGACGTCCAGGACCGCGCCGCGGTACTCCGTGGCCTCGTGGTCCCCCAGCCACAGCCGGGTGCCGATACGGGCGCGGAAGCGGGTCTGCGGGAACTGCTGCTGAAGTCGCGCGAGGTCCTCTGCCTTGAGGTGGCTGACGAACATGGTGTGCAGGGGCAGCCTGGCCGCGCGCAGTCGGTCCATCCAGCCGATGACCTCCTCCACGGCGTCCGAGCCGTCGGTGCGGTCCAGCGGCAGGTGGATCGCGAAGCCTTCGAGGCGCACGTCCTCTATGGCGGCGTGCAGCTGGGGCAGATCCTGCTCGGTCACACCGTGACGCTTCATGGAGGACATGACCTCGATGACGACACGGGCTCCGACGAGGCCGTGCACCCCGTCCACCGACGACACCGAGCGGATGACGCGATCGGGCAGCGGCACGGGCTCCTCGCCCCGCCTGAAGGGCGTCAGCACCAGGAGGTCCCCGCTGAACCAGTCCTTGGTCCGCGCGGCCTCGTACGTCGTTCCGACGGCCAGGATGTCCGCGCCCAGCCGCGTGGCCTCCTCGGCCAGCCGCTCGTGCCCGAAGCCGTAGCCGTTGCCCTTGCAGACCGGGACGAGCCCCGGGAACTGCTCGGACACGTGCTTGTGGTGCGCACGCCAGCGCGCGGTGTCGACGTAGAGCGTGAGCGCCATGGCCGGGACCTGGAACCTTCCTCGTGGTTGTGGTGAATCAGAGGTGCGAACGGGAAAACCGGTACATCAGCGGCGCGACATGTAGATGTCGAGCGCCTTGTGGAGCAGCTTGTTGAGCGGGAAGTCCCACTCACCGAGGTACTCGGCAGCTTGCCCGCCCGTACCGACCTTGAACTGGATCAGACCGAAGAGGTGGTCCGTCTCGTCCAGCGAGTCGGAGATGCCGCGCAGGTCGTAGACCGTGGCGCCCAGTGCGTAGGCGTCGCGAAGCATCCGCCACTGCATGGCGTTCGAGGGCCGGAACTCCCGCCCGATGTTGTCCGAGGCGCCGTAGGAGTACCAGACGTGCCCGCCGACGATCAGCATCGTCGCGGCCGACAGGTTCACTCCGTTGTGGCGGGCGAAGTAGAGCCGCATCCGGTTGGGGTCCTCGGTGTTGAGGGCCGTCCACATGCGCTGGAAGTACGACAGCGGGCGGGGCCGGAAGTGGTCGCGCACCGCTGTGATCTCGTACAGCCGCTGCCACTCCTCCAGGTCTTGGTAGCCGCCCTGGACGACCTCGACACCGGACTTCTCGGCCTTCTTGATGTTGCGGCGCCACAGCTGGTTGAAGTTCTGGTGGACCTCTTCCAGCGAACGGTTCGCGAGCGGCACCTGGTAGACGTAGCGAGGCTGTACGTCGCCGAAGCCGGCCCCGCCGTCCTCGCCCTGCTGCCAGCCCATGCGGCGCAGCTTGTCGGCGACCTCGAAGGCGCGCGGCTCGATGAAGTCGGCCTCGATGTCGCGCAGCCGCTTCACGTCCGGGCTCTGGATGCCCGCCTTGATGGACGCGGCCTCCCAGCGGCGGATGATCACCGGCGGGCCCATCTTCACGGAGAAGGCGCCCTGCTGCTTGAGATGCGCCAGCATCGGCTGGATCCAGTCGTCAAGATTCGGCGTGAACCAGTTGATGACCGGGCCTTCGGGCAGATAGGCGAGATACCGCTTGATCTTGGGCAGCTGGCGGTACAGCACCAGACCGGCACCGACGATCTCGCCCGTCCGGTCGTCGAACCACCCGAGGTTCTCGGAGCGCCACTCCGCCTTGACATCTGCCCAGGCCGGAACCTGCATGTGGCTCGCCGACGGCAGGCTCTGGATGTACGCCAGATGCTGCTCACGGCTGATCGTCCTCAGGGTCAGGCTCATTCCGGGCGCTCCTCGGGCTGGTGTGTCCCCATGGGTACAGGGGCTCCGGCTCTCGCGCCGAAGCCTACTGCGCCCTGCGAGCGCCTCGTCTGGCCGTATGGCACCTATGCCCCGGCCTTGCCTCGGCCGGGGCACCGGGGGCTGGCCCGCGTCAGCCGATCACGCCACCGAAGAGGCCGCCGTGCGCCATGCCGAGGAAGAATCCGACCGCTGCGGCGCCGAGGCCCAGGATCAGTCCGAAGCGTTCGCGGGTCGTCTCGGAGACGAACTGTCCGTACGCGCCGGTGAGGATCCCCACCAGGCCGGTCCAGGAGCTGAGCAGATGCAGGCTGTGGAACATCGCCGTGACGAAGGCGGTCACTCCGAGCACCAGCGTCACGGCGAGCAGGCTGTCCTGGAGCGGATGGGGCTTGCCGTCGGTGGCGAAGAGAGATCCGGCGGTGTTGGGTCGCAATGCCTGTGCCATGTGGCACCTCCTGCGGAAGGCGGCGCATCGTAGCGCCATACACACCCGATGTGTACAGACTGACGGTGACCGGGGCCTGATTTCAACCGGAAGCGCAGTGCGGGTACTCTGTACCGTCTGCACCGGTGTCTGCCCATGCCGTGACGAGCGATCCCTTCGGGGACCTCCGACTGTCAGTGGCTGCCGATACCGTTGCGTACGCATAACAACCCTCCTGCCACGGAACGACCGTGGCCGCTGAGTCCAAAGGAGGTGGGTTCCACATGCGTCACTACGAAGTGATGGTCATCCTCGACCCCGAGCTGGAGGAGCGCGCAGTCGCCCCTCTGATCGAGAACTTCCTCTCCGTCGTCCGTGAGGGCAACGGAAAGGTCGAGAAGGTCGACACCTGGGGCCGTCGTCGTCTCTCGTACGAGATCAAGAAGAAGCCCGAGGGCATCTACTCGGTCATCGACCTGCAGGCCGAGCCTGCGGTCGTCAAGGAGCTCGACCGCCAGCTGAACCTGAACGAGTCGGTCCTCCGGACCAAGGTCCTCCGCCCCGAGACCCACTGAGCCTCCCGCTCAGCTGGTCCCGGGATTTCGAGTAGCAGCACCAAAAGCAGCCAGCAGCAAACCCGCCGAGAGGTTCCCCTATGGCAGGCGAGACCGTCATCACGGTCGTCGGCAATCTTGTCGACGACCCCGAGCTGCGCTTCACCCCCTCCGGTGCGGCGGTCGCGAAGTTCCGTGTCGCGTCCACCCCGCGCACCTTCGACCGGCAGACCAACGAGTGGAAGGACGGCGAAAGCCTGTTCCTGACCTGCTCGGTCTGGCGTCAGGCAGCGGAGAACGTGGCCGAGTCGCTCCAGCGAGGCATGCGCGTCATCGTGCAGGGCCGGCTGAAGCAGCGGTCCTACGAGACCACCCAGGGCGAGAAGCGCACGGTCTACGAGCTGGACGTCGACGAGGTCGGCGCCAGCCTGCGCAGCGCCACCGCCAAGGTCACCAAGGCCGCCGGCCGAGGCGGCCAGGGCGGTTACAGCGGCGGCGGTGGAGGTGGCGGCCAGCAGGGCGGCGGCTGGGGTGGAAACTCCGGCGGCGCTCCGCAGGGCGGCGGCGCTCCGGCCGACGACCCCTGGGCGACGAGCGCTCCCGCTGGTGGCAACCAGGGTGGCGGCGGCGCTGGTGGCGGCGGCTGGGGTGGAAACTCCGGCGGCTCCGGCGGTTCCGGTGGCGGCTACTCGGACGAGCCCCCCTTCTAGGCCTTCGGGCCGAGGGGTGGGCCGTACCCACACTTCTTGATCACACAGGAGAAACACCATGGCGAAGCCGCCTGTGCGCAAGCCTAAGAAGAAGGTCTGCGCTTTCTGCAAGGACAAGGTCCAGTATGTGGACTACAAGGACACGAACATGCTGCGGAAGTTCATTTCCGACCGCGGCAAGATCCGTGCCCGCCGCGTGACCGGCAACTGCACGCAGCACCAGCGTGACGTCGCCACGGCTGTCAAGAACAGCCGTGAGATGGCGCTGCTGCCCTACACGTCCACCGCGCGATAAAGGAAGGGTGACCGACTAATGAAGATCATCCTTACCCACGAGGTCTCCGGCCTCGGTGCCGCGGGCGACGTCGTAGACGTCAAGGACGGCTACGCTCGCAACTACCTGATCCCGCGGAACTTCGCGATCCGTTGGACCAAGGGTGGCGAGAAGGACGTCGAGCAGATTCGTCGCGCTCGCAAGATCCACGAGATCCAGACCATCGAGCAGGCCAACGACATCAAGGCCCGCCTCGAAGGCGTCAAGGTCCGTCTGGCCGTCCGCTCCGGCGACGCCGGTCGTCTCTTCGGTTCCGTCACCCCGGCCGACATCGCCACGGCGATCAAGGCTTCCGGTGGCCCCGAGGTCGACAAGCGCCGCATCGAGCTGGGCTCGCCGATCAAGACGCTCGGCGCCCACGAGACGTCTGTGCGTCTGCACCCCGAGGTTGCCGCCAAGGTCAACATCGAGGTCGTCGCCGCCTAAGCGCTGCGCTCGCTGAAGCGGTTGGGGCCGCACCCTTCGGGGTGTGGCCCTTCTGCGTGAGCGGACTCGCGGGCGGTGGCCTGGCGAGTCGGGCGGTCTGGTTCCATGGGGAACCTGAGCACGCCGATGTTTCACGTGAAACGGCAGGAATCGGGTCGATGTTTCACGTGAAACAGGAGCCGTGGAGCAGCACCGTACGGTCCTCTCCGTGATTTCAGCGCGTGGCGCCCGTGACCATCCAGCGGCCTGAGCGGGCTCGCAGCCACAGAGTCAGCATGCGGACGGTCATCATGAGCGTCATCGCACCCCAGAGGGCGGTGAGGCCGCCACCGAGTGTCGGTAGGAGCAGGGCCACCGGTGTGAAGACGGCGAGTGTGATCAGCATCGCCCAGGCCAGGTAGGTGCCGTCGCCCGCGCCCATCAGCACACCGTCGAGGACGAAGACGATCCCGCAGATCGGTTGCGACAGCGCGACCATGAGCAGCGCAGGCAACGCCGTGTCCTTGACCATGGTGTCGCTGGTGAACAGGGGCAGGAACAGCGGACGGCTGACGATCACCAGCAGGCCCAGCACGATTCCGGTGGCGATGCCCCACTCGACCATTCGGCGGCAGGCCTGGCGGGCACCCCTGGTGTCGTTCGCGCCGAGGTAGCGCCCGATGATGGCCTGCCCTGCGATCGCGATCGCGTCGAGCGCGAAGGCGAGCAGACTCCACAAGGACAGGATGATCTGGTGTGCGGCGACGTCCGCGTCCCCGAGCCGTGCCGCAACAGCCGTGGCGATCATGAGGATCGCCCGCAGGGAGAGGGTGCGCACGAGAAGCGGCACGCCCGCCTGGGCAGAAGCCCGTATCCCCGCGGTGTCGGGGCGCAGTGAGGCGCCGTGCCGGCGTGCGCCCCGGACGACGACCGTGAGATAGGCCGACGCCATGCCCCACTGGGCGATCACCGTGCCCCAGGCGGAACCGGCGATGCCGAGATCCGCGCCGTAGACGAGGCCCAGGTTCAGGGCGGCGTTGGCGACGAAGCCGGCGATGGCGACGTACAGCGGGGTTCTGGTGTCCTGGAGTCCGCGCAGGACGCCGGTTGAGGCGAGGACGACGAGCATGGCCGGGATGCCGAGCGCGGAGATCCACAGGTACGTGGCCGCGTACGGGGCCACCGTGTCCGAGGCGCCGAAGAGGTCCACGAGTGCGGGTGCCGAGGGCAGGACGACGGCGATGACCGCGCACCCGAGCAGCAGGGCGAGCCAGATGCCGTCCACTCCCTGGCGGATGGCGGCCTGGAGATCGCCCGCGCCGACGCGTCGGGCGACGGCGGCCGTGGTGGCGTACGCGAGGAAGACGAAGACACTGACCGCTGTGGTGAGCAGGACGGAGGCGATGCCGAGTCCGGCGAGTTGCGCCGTGCCGAGGTGGCCGATGATCGCGCTGTCGGCCATGACGAAGAGGGGCTCGGCGATGAGCGCGCCGAAGGCAGGGACGGCCAGTGCGACGATCTCTCGGTCGTGCCGGCGCCGGGCAGCCTTGGGTTCAGCGGGAGCCTGTGTCATGACCACCAATCTAATCTTCCACAGGTAAGAGATGCAATGCGCTTGTGACTATTACCTCTCCGGCTGAGGCGCGCGTTGCGGTGTGCTGCTCGTGGAGATCTTGGCCCGATGTGGAAAGTTTTTCTTCTGCACAGCCGGTGGATGGGAAACGCACTGGTCAGAGGTGGTGTGTCGAAAGTCGCGAAAGCTTGTTCACAGGGCTGTCCACCGGGTCGTGCACAGGTTTTGCGGAGTTCTCCACAGCATCGGGGCCGTCGTCCACATGGCCTGTGGATAACCAGATTGGCTGACGGTGCGGACGGGCCTACGGTGGTGCGGCGCCCGCTCCTTCTCCCAGCCTCGGAAACGTCACAAAACCGACGCGCCGGAACCGGAGTTGGGCGTCTTATTTGTCAGTGCCGTGCCGTAGAAAAGAGGGGCACGGCGAGGTCCGCTCTGCGGACGGGAGGAGGTGGCTCGGTGAGTATTTCCGAGCCCTTGGACGATCCGTGGGCCGACAGCGGTCCCAGTGATCGTCTGCCACCCTCCCGACAACGCCGCGAAGGAGGCCGGGGCCGCGACGAACAGCACGACCGCGGTCGCGAGAACGGCGCCTGGGAAAGCGAGAGCACCGCTTTCGAGCGTGTACCGCCCCAGGATCTCGACGCCGAGCAGTCGGTCCTCGGCGGCATGCTGCTGTCCAAGGACGCGATCGCCGACGTCGTCGAGGTACTCAAGGGCCACGACTTCTACCGGCCCGCGCACGAGATCGTCTACACGGCGATCCTCGATCTCTATGCGAAGGGCGAGCCGGCCGACCCCATCACGGTCGCGGCCGAACTCACCAGACGGGGCGAGATCACCAAGGTCGGCGGCGCTCCCTATCTGCACGCGCTGGTGCAGACGGTGCCGACGGCGGCGAACGCCGAGTACTACGCGGAGATCGTGCACGAGCGGGCGGTCCTGCGGCGGCTGGTCGAGGCGGGAACCCGCATCACCCAGATGGGATACGCGGCCGACGGGGACGTCGACGAGATCGTCAACAGCGCCCAGGCCGAGATCTACGCGGTCACCGAGCAGCGCACCACGGAGGACTATCTGCCGCTCGGCGACATCATGGAGGGCGCGCTCGACGAGATCGAGGCGATCGGCTCACGTTCGGGGGAGATGACCGGTGTGCCGACCGGGTTCACCGACCTCGACCAACTCACCAATGGTCTGCACCCCGGCCAGATGATCATCATCGCGGCCCGCCCCGCCATGGGTAAGTCGACGCTGGCGCTGGACTTCGCCCGTGCCTGTTCGATCAAGCACAACATGCCCAGCGTGATCTTCTCCCTCGAAATGGGCCGCAACGAGATCGCCATGCGTCTGCTGTCCGCCGAGGCACGTGTGGCCCTTCACCACATGCGCTCCGGCACGATGACCGACGAGGACTGGACCCGGCTCGCGCGCCGTATGCCTGACGTGTCGGCCGCGCCGCTGTACATCGACGACTCCCCGAACCTGTCGATGATGGAGATCCGTGCCAAGTGCCGCCGCCTCAAGCAGCGCGCCGACCTGAAGCTCGTGATCATCGACTACCTCCAGCTGATGCAGTCCGGCGGCAAGCGTTCCGAGAGCCGCCAGCAGGAGGTCTCCGACATGTCGCGAAACCTGAAGCTCCTCGCCAAGGAACTGGAGCTGCCGGTGATCGCGCTGTCGCAGCTGAACCGTGGCCCCGAGCAGCGTACGGACAAGAAACCCATGGTCTCCGACCTGCGTGAGTCCGGCTCCATCGAGCAGGACGCGGACATGGTGATCCTCCTGCACCGCGAGGACGCCTACGAGAAGGAGTCGCCGCGCGCGGGCGAGGCGGACATCATCGTGGGCAAGCACCGAAACGGCCCGACGGCGACGATCACGGTCGCCTTCCAGGGTCACTATTCACGGTTCGTGGACATGGCCCAGACGTGACGCGTGCCCCGCGGAGGGGGGAAATGTGCTCGACGCAACGCGGCACGACCGATGGACTTGTCCCATGACAACACCTCAGGACGAGCTTCTTCCCGGCACGCGGCGGGCCCTGCTGCATCGGATCGCCGCTGCCCAGAGCGAGGGGCGGGCGCCGTCGTTGGTCGCGGCGGTGGTGCGCGGTGGAGAGACGGTGTGGACAGGGGCGCGTACTTCGGTGGACGGCCACGCCCCCGATGCCGACGTGCAGTACCGGATCGGTTCGATCACCAAGACCTTCACCGCTGTACTGGTGATGCGGCTGCGCGACGAAGGGCTTCTCGACCTCGTCGATCCGTTGGAGAAGCATCTGCCGGGTACCGGCGCGGGGGAGGCCTCCATCGCCGAACTGCTCGCGCACACCGGTGGGCTGGCGGCCGAGTCGCCCGCACCCTGGTGGGAGCGGACACCGGGATCACTGCGACCCGAGCTGGCCGACGTACTCGGGGACCGGCCGTTGCTGCATCCCGTGGGCCGACGCCACCACTACTCGAACCCTGGCTACAGCGTTCTCGGCGCGCTGGTCGAGGAGTTGCGAGGTGCTCCGTGGGAGGACGTGCTGCGCCGTGAGGTGCTCGAACCCTTGGGGCTGGAGCGGACCAGCGGGCAGCCGCAGGCGCCGCACGCGGGTGGCTGGGCCGTGCATCCCTGGGCCGATGTGCTGCTCCCGGAGCCGACGGAGGATCTCGGACGGATGGCACCGGCCGGTCAACTCTGGTCCACCACAGGAGACTTGGCGCGCTTCGCCGCCTTCCTCGCCAAGGGGGACGACCGGGTGCTGAGTGCCGCGTCGGTTGCGGAGATGCGTACGCCGGCCGCTCCGCCCGAGCCGGAGGACGTGGCCGAGGGTTCGGCGTACGGCCTGGGTATGCAGGTCCAGTACCGGGACGGCCGACTGCTGGTGGGGCACGGAGGATCGCTGCCCGGGTTCCTCGCGAGTCTCACCATCAGCGTGGCGGACGACCTGGCGGCCGTCGTCCTGGCCAACTGCACCTCTGGTCCGCCGGTGTCCGCGGTCGCCGCCGACCTCGTAAGGATCGTCGCGGAGGCTGAGCCGCGGATTCCCGAGCCGTGGCGCCCGTTGCCCGAAGTCGACAGAGGTGTACTGGAGTTGACGGGCCAGTGGTACTGGGGGACCACCCCTTATGCGCTGAGGCTGTCGGTCGACGGGGGCGTTTCGCTGGGTCCCTTGGCCGGCATCGGCCGCCGCTCGCGCTTCAGGCCGAACGGCGACGGAACCTGGACGGGCCTCGACGGCTACTTCGCCGGAGAGCTTCTGAGGGCCGTACGAGGGCCGAACGGAGTCGTGGACCACCTGGACCTCGGGTCGTTCGTCTTCGTGCGTCAGCCGTACGACGAGGGGGCGTCCGTGCCGGGTGGGGTGGATCCGGAAGGGTGGCGCGGGATCAGCTAGGCGCCGACTGCGGAGAAGCGTCATGTTTCACGTGAAACATGACGCTTCTCCGCAGTGTTTCAGAGCTGGAGTTTGAAGCCCACATGTGAAGGCGTGAAGCCGAGCCGTTCGTAGAAGCGGTGGGCTTCCGTGCGCGTGACGTCCGAAGTCAGCTGAACCAACTGGCAGTTCTCCCGGCGCGACGTGTCGATCGCCCACTCGATGAGCAGGCCGCCAAGACCGTTGCCGCGTTCGGCGGCGTGCACACGCACACCCTCGATGATCGACCGGGTCGCGCCCTTGCGGGACAGTCCCGGAACGATCGTCAGCTGGAGCGTGCCGACCACGTGCCCCTCGCGGGCCGCGACGACCAGATGCTGGTTCGGGTCGCCGGCCAGACGGGCCAGTGCGGTCAGGTACGGGGTCAAGTCGTCCGGTGACTCGCGCTGCGCGCCCAGCGGGTCGTCGGCGAGCATGCCGACGATCGCGGGAACGTCCGCCATGGTCGCGGGCCGTATCTCAAGATCTCCCATGGTCGCACCCTATGCGGGGAGGTTGGAACACCCAGGTGCTGCTCGCCATGGCGATGACCGTTCTCGGCTTCGGCGGTGTCTTCGCCGCCATCACCTGCATCGCGCCGATGATGACCCACGTCGCCGGTTTCACGGACGGCTCCGTCACCTGGCTGCTGGTCCTCTTCGGCGTCGGCATGGTCGGGGGCAACCTGGTCGGCGGCAGGTACGCGGACCGCGCCCTGATGCCGCTGCTGTACGTCTCCCTGGGTGCCCTGGCCGTCGTACTCGCCCTCTTCACGGTCACCGCCCATCACAAGGTCCTCGCGGCCGTCACGATCGCGCTGATCGGTGCGCTGGGCTTCGCCACCGTCCCGCCGTTGCAGAAGCGGGTCCTCGACCAGGCGCACGGTGCGCCGACGCCGGCCTCGGCCGTCAACATCGGTGCCTTCAACCTCGGCAACGCACTCTCGGCCTGGCTCGGAGGCATGGTGATCGCGGCGGGTCTCGGCTGCACCGCCCCCACTGGGTCGGCGCCGCTCTCGCCACCGGCGCCCTGCTCCTCGCCTTCGTGTCGGCTGCCCTGGAGCGGCGCGCCGGTGGACGCGGTGCAGTCGTCACCGGCGACCCGTCTGTCAGGCAGCAGGCAGCGCTCCGCCGGTGACCCGGGCCGGGCGGCGCGAGATCGGAGCCGCCGCGTCTTCCGGCAGCCGGTGTGTGCGTCTCTGGCCGCGGGTCCTCAGCCCGCTGCCACCGTCAGGGGTGCGAAGCGCCGCTTCCAGTCACCGGGCAGTTCGGGGATTCCGTAGGTCATCACCGCGTTGAGGTCCAGCGCCGCCAGCCCGCGTTCCTTCACCCATGCCAGCAGTTCCTCGTGCCGTACGTCGATGTCCGTGCGCAGCGGGCGGTCCGTACGGGCGGCGAGTGAGCCGAGGAGTGCCTTCGCCGTCGCCGTGTCTCGGGCGATCAGCGGACCGACGACATGGGTGTCCATGTTGGGCCAGGCCGCCGCGTAGCCGATGATCCGGCCGTGCTCCTCGGCGACGCGCAACTGGTCGGAGAAGGCGGGCAGCCGAGTGATGATGGGGGTGCGGTCGGTGCCGAACACCTCCTCGTCGAGCCGGATGATTTCGGCGAGATCCTCGGCCGTGGCCGCGCGCGTGGCGACTTCGGGCTCCGGCCCCCGAGGCGTGAAGTGGCCGCGCACCATCACAGCCTCGCCGCTGACCTTGAAGCCGAGTTCTTCGTAGAGAGGGCGGCCGTTCGGGGTCGCGTGGAGGGTCAGTGGCGTGGTGCCCATCGCGGCGACGACGTGCCGCATCAGCCGACGTCCGACGCCCTGTCCGGCGTGCCGCTCGGCGACCAGCACCATGCCGATGGCTCCCAACTCGGGGTTTCCGTACAGTCCGTACTCGGTGACGACACATGCGGCGACCAGTCCGCCGCCGGGGTCGTCGATGCCGTAGCCCTTCCCGGCCGTGAGCAGGAGACCCCACTTGTGCTCCTCACGGGGCCAGCCCCGGTCCTCGGACAAGTCGGCGCAGGCGGTGAGATCGCGATGCGTCAGACGGCGGACGGGCAGCTCAGCGAGGGAAGGAGTCGGCACGCAGGTCAGGCTGTCCGACCGGCGCCCCCGACGTCCACCTGTTTGCGGCCGTACGCACGCTCTTTTGGCCATGTCGTGCCGGTCCGTGCAGGGCATGGACAGATGTTTCACGTGAAACGCTGAGCATCGGTCATCGGACGACAGGCCATAGCCTCGGCACCCATGACGAGACTGCATCTCTTCGACCTCGACGGAACACTGCTGCACGGCTCGGCGGCCCCCGTCGAGATATCCCGGCAACTCGGGCTCGACCGCGAAATTGCCGAGTTGGAGCGGGACTTCGTGGCACGGCGTGTCGAGCCTGTGGAGTACGCCCGGCGCGTGCGCCTTCTCTGGGCGGAGTTGACGGTGGCCCATGTCGACGCGGCCTTCGCGGAAGCGCCCTGGCTGCGGCGGATCAGGGAGACATGGGACGAGATCCGGAGCCGAGGGGAGTACTGCGCTGTCGTCTCTCTGTCGCCCTCGTTCTTCGTCGAGCGGCTGACAGGGTGGGGCGCGCATGCGGCGCATGGCTCGCGCTTCCCGGCGGTGCCCTTCACGGAGCCGCTGGACCCCGCCGGAATCCTGACGCCCGCGGCCAAGGTGGAGATCGCGGACCGGCTCTGCGGGCGGTTCGGGCTGACCCGGACGGACTGTGTCGCGTACGGCGATTCGCTCTCCGACGCGGAACTCTTCGCGGTGGTACCCGTTTCTGTCGCGGTCAACGGCGACAGCCATCTGGTGGGCCTCGCGACCCACACGTACGCGGGGCAGGATTTGTGGGATGCCTATGAATTGGTGTGCGGCGCCCGGTAGTTGAGGGAATTGATGGTTCGCCCCTTGCTCGTCTGCGGTGAACAAGGGCGGGACTTGTGCGCTCGCCGACGGCCGGTATGGTCGACTCCGGTTCCTGTCCGTACCGGGGGTTCGTATCCCGCACGCGTGGCAAGAGCGGGGCAATGGACCCTAAGGGGACGGAGAGATCGAAGACTCGTATTTCCGGTTACGCGGCGGAGGCACGGGTTGAATGTGGCCGCATTGGACAGGGGGCGAACGGGGAAAGCAAGCCGTCAGCGGGGGAACGCGAGCACATTCCGACCCAGGAAGTGCGCAGACCGACCGAAAGATGTTCGAGGCGAGGCAGACCATGGACGCTCCGACCACCACGTCGGCCGACAACGGCACTTCCGACGGCAGCGGCGGGGGCGGCTGGTTCAAACCGCGCAAGCAGCCGGAGACGCCCCCGGGCGGTGAGCAAGAGGCAACAGAAGGCAATCGACTGGCCGCGTTGCGTCCCGTGGGAAGGCCCACTGCAAGCGCCGCCACGAGCCCTTCGCCGGATGCCCACACCCGTCAGGACGGGGCCGAGCCTCCGCCGAGGGAAGATCGAATACCCGTGCCGCCGGCCCCTGAACCCCCGGCGATGCCTCCGACTTCCGCACCTCTGCCTCCGCTGCCCCTCGTTCCCGCGTCACCGCTTCCCGCGCCCTTCACTCCCGCGCCTGCGGCCACCGAGACCCCGGTTCGCCCCCCCTTCGCCCCGGTGACCCCGGCTTCCACGGCGTCGGCTTCCGACACGTCGACGGGGGCCCCCGACCCAGTTCCCCCCGCACCGCTCCTCAGCCCGGTGCCGGCTCTCGCGGTCACCACCTCCGAGGCTTCCCGCACTCCCCCCGCGCAGCACTTCGAACCGCGCCTGCCTGTGCAGCCGCACCCTCCGGCTTCCGAGCCGCTCCAGCAGCCGTCCCCGGACGCGGTGCTCATCCGGCGGACCATGGAAGCGGTCGGTCCTGTCGCCGACAAGGCCACCTCGTACTTCTACGCGCTCCTCTTCGTACGCCATCCCGAACTGCGTTCACTTTTCCCGGCCGCCATGGACACCCAGCGGGACCGGCTGCTCAAAGCACTCCTCACCGCCGCCGAGCACATCGACAACACCGAGGTCCTCGTCGCGTATCTGAAGAACCTCGGCCGCGGCCACCGCAAGTACGGCACCCGCCCCGAGCACTACCCGGCCGTCGGCGAGTGCCTCATCGGCTCACTGAGCCGGTATGCCGCCGAGATCTGGGACCCGGAGACCGAAGCGGCCTGGGTACGGGCGTACACGACGATGGCGCAGGTGATGATCGACGCTGCCGCTGTCGACGAACTGCGCGCTCCGCCGTGGTGGTACGGGGAGGTGGTCTCGCACGACCGCAGGACCCCGGACGTCGCCGTCATCACCGTCCGGCCCGACCAGCCGTACCCGTTCCTCGCCGGGCAGTACACGAGCCTGGAGACGCCGTGGTGGCCCCGCATCTGGCGGCACTACTCATTCGCCTCGGCGCCCCGCTCCGACGGTCTGCTGTCGTTCCACGTGAAGGCGGTGCCTGCGGGCTGGGTCTCCAACGCGCTGGTACACCGTGCCCAGCCCGGAGACATCGTCCGGCTCGGACCGCCCGCCGGCGCGATGACCGTCGACCACACCACCAACAGCGGCCTGCTCTGTCTGGGTGGAGGCACCGGAATCGCGCCCATCAAGGCACTGGTCGAGGACGTCGCCGAGCACGGTGACAGGCGGCGGGTCGAGGTCTTCTACGGTGCCCGTACAGATCTCGACCTGTACGACATCGACACCATGCTGCGGCTTCAGCAGAGCCATTCCTGGCTCTCGGTGCGCGCGATCATAGACCAGCAGGCGAATCTCCAGCTTCCCGACGCCGTACGGGAGTACGGGCCCTGGTACGAGTACGACGCCTACCTGTCGGGCCCGCCCGGGATGATCCGCAGCGGTGTGGACGCGCTGCTGCGCGCCGGAATCCCCGCGGAACGGATCCGCCACGACTCGGTGGAGGAACTGGTCGCCACCGGCAACTGACCCGGCTGCGCGCTGTCAGCCCAGGTCGGGCGCGTGCATCGCCCGTACACCCTCGATGTTCCCGTCCAGATAGTGGCGCAGCGAGAGCGGTACGAGATGGACGGAGGCAATGCCGACCCGGGTGAAGGGGATACGGACGATCTCGTACTCGCCGCAGGGCTCGTCGATTTCGGGGCCGTGTCGCAGCGAGGGGTCCATGGTCTCCAGACGGCAGACGAAGAAGTGCTGGACCTTCACGCCCGTGGCGCCGCCGTCCGCGCCGATGTGCTCGACGGTGTCCACGAAGCAGGGCACCACGTCGGTGATCTTGGCACCCAGCTCTTCGTGCACTTCACGGTGCAGGGCGTCGACGACGGTCGCATCGTCCGGTTCGACGCCGCCACCCGGAGTGAGCCAGTAGGGATCAACACTCGGCTTGGTCCGCTTGATGAGGATCAGGTCGTCGCCATCGAGCAGGATGGCGCGTGCGGTGCGCTTGACCACGGGTCGGACGGTCATGGGAGAAATGTGGCCCGGCTGGTTCCACGTGAAACATGTCGGCCCCCCACGAAGTGCTCTCGACGAAGCAAAGGCGCTGGACCGCATGAGGTGAAATGCCTGTTTCACGTGAAACATCGCAGAGCTCCGCAGAGGTCCTCAGGGTCTACAGAGGGATCCCAGGCCGTACCGAGGCTCAGCCCCAGTGGGCCGCCGCGTGCTGGAGCCATTCGTGCGCCCGCGCGATGTGCGGCAGCGCCAGTGTGCCGGTGCGGACCACCAGGAAATACGTGCGCAGTGGAGGCACCGCCGGATCGTGCAGAGCGACCACCTCGCCGCGTTCCAGGGCGGGCGCGCACAGATACCGGGGCAGTACCGCGAGTCCCGCACCCGCGGCCGCGCAGGCGAGCACCGCACGCAGGTCGGGGACGATGACGGTGCCCGAGGCGGTGGGGTGGGAGCTGAAGACGGAGGCCCAGTAGCGGGCGACGAGTGGCAGCGATTCGTGGACCTCCACCACAGGGAGGTCCTGCAGGACGGACGCCCCCTTGCGGCGCAGCTTCCCGGGGGCGACCTCGGCGGCCCAGCGCGGAGCGGCTACCAGGACGTGCTCCTCGTCGCAGAGCGCAGTCGCTGTGAGCAGGGTGCCGCGCGGACGGGTCGTAGTGATGGCCAGATCATGATGCCCGGCGGACAGGCCTTCCAGGGTTTCCTCGGCATTGCCGAAGGAGACACGCAGGGCGAAGCCCTGGCCGTCGTCCCCGGTCAGCTCCGTAAGTGCGGGCAGCGCGCGTTCCGCGGTGAACTCCGGTGGCCCGGCCAGGTGCAGCGTGCGTACGGAGGAGTCCTCGTCCAGGCCGGTCTCGGTGATCTCCACGAGCGCGTCCAGATGTGGCGCGGCCTTGTGCGCGAGCTCGTCGCCGATGGTCGTGGGGGTCACACCACGGGCCTGGCGCAGGAACAGAGGGCGCCCCAGCTGCCGCTCCAGGGTGCGGATCTGCGAGGTGACGGCAGGCTGCGAGAGGCCGAGCAGAGCGGCGGCACGAGTGAAGGAGCCGGCTCGGTGGACGGTCACGAAGGTGCGCAGCAAGGCCAGGTCCACGACGCGCGCTCCTCCTTCCCTGCCCTTCCTCAGCCCCCCGCTCCGCCCAACTATAAATAAGTCGATAGGGCCCTGTCGCTACAGTGATTGGACACTGACACAGAGTCAACTAGCCTTGTGCGCGCGGTTCTTCGCGCGGGGAATCGCGGCGGTCCGAGCCACGAGGGGGGAGGCTCGGACCGCCATCGGCCATAGCGGACCATCTCCCGGCCCCGGCCCGACAGGTCAGTCCGTCGACTCCTCCAGCGCGCGCAGCACATCCGCCACCAGGTCGTCCGGGTCCTCGGCGCCGACCGAAAAACGAATGAAGCCCTCGGGCACCGCGTCCCCGCCCCACCGGCCGCGCCGTTCGGCCGTGGACCGGACCCCGCCGAAGCTCGTGGCGTCGTCCACGAGCGTCAGAGCGTCGAGAAAACGGTCGGCACGCGCGCGCGTGGGCAGCGCGAAGGAAACCACACACCCATAGCGCCGCATCTGCTGCGAAGCGATCTTGTACGAGGGATCCTCCGGCAGCCCCGGATAACGCAGCCCTGTCACCTCGGGCCGCCCGCGCAGGGACTCGGCGAGAACCTGCGCGGTGGCGTCCTGCCGGTCGACACGCAAGGGGAGCGTGGCGATCGACCGGTGCGCGAGCCAGGCCTCCATGGGCCCGGGAATCGCCCCGGCGATCTTCCGCCACCGCCGTACGGCGGCCATCGCGGAGGGGTCCGTACCGGTGACGTAACCGAGCAGCACGTCGCCGTGCCCGGTGAGCTGCTTGGTCCCACTGGCCACGGAGAAGTCGGCGCCGAGTTCCAGCGGGCGCTGGCCGAGCGGAGTCGCCAGGGTGTTGTCGACGGCCACAAGGCAGCCACGCGCGTGTGCCGCCTCGGCGAGCCGCCGTACGTCGCACACGTCGAGTCCGGGGTTCGACGGCGTCTCGATCCACAACAGCCGCGCGTCGTCGAGAACGTCGAGCTGAGCGTTGCCGCCGGTCGGCGCGGTGCGCACCTCGATGCCGTACGCCTCCAGTTGGGCCCGGACCAGGGGCAGCGCCTGGTAGCCGTCGCCGGGCAGGACGACGGTGTCCCCGGTGCTCAGCTGGGAGAAGAGCACCGATGAGACGGCGGCCATCCCGGAAGCGAAGACGAGCGTCTCGACGCCGTCCTGTTCCGGTGCCTCCAGCTCGCCGATGGCGCGCTCCAGCAGCGTCCAGGTCGGGTTCTCGTCGCGGCCGTAGGTGTAGGGGCCGGTGGGGGTGCCCGGCAGGTGGTAGTGGGCCGCGAACACCGGGCCGGGGAGGGCCGGCGCGTGCTTGACCGGCTCGGGCAGCCCGGCCCGCACCGCGCGCGTGCCGTCGCCCATGCCCGGGTTCGCGCGAACGCCCGAACCCTCGTTCGCGCCCGAATCAGTCATACCGGTCGTCCTTCCACTTCCGTCTGCACCGTGGCGAGCAGGCCCACGCTCGCCGCCTCCACCATCTCAAGGCACTCCTCGAAGCCGTCCATACCCCCGTAGTACGGGTCGGGGACATCCAGATCCGTACCTGCTGCGGGATCGTACGAGCGCAGCAGGCGGACCTTGTCCGCATCCTGCGGAGTGGGCGCCAGACGGCGCAGGGCCTTCAGATGGCCCGTGTCGAGGGCGACGACGAGGTCGAGACGGGCGAACCACGCGGCCCGGAACTGGCGGGCCGCGTGATCGCCGTCGTAACCGGCGGCCGCCAGCACGGAGACCGTGCGGGGGTCGGCGCCGTCGCCCTCATGCCAACCGCCCGTACCCGCACTGTCGACCTCTACGAGGCCCGCCAGCCCGGCCTCCTCCACGCGCGCGCGGAAGACGGACTCCGCCATCGGGGAGCGGCAGATATTGCCGGTGCAGACGAAACAGACGCGGTAGGGCATCGGGCTCCTCAGTCCTCGTCGGGAAGGACCATGTGCAGCGCCCAGGACACGATCGAGATGATCAGGCCGCCCAGGACGGCCGTCCAGAAGCCCTCGACGTGGAAACTCAGGTCGAACTTGTCGGCCAGCCATGAGGTGAGCAGCAGCATAAGGGCGTTGACCACGAGCGTGATCAGGCCGAGCGTGAGGATGAACAGCGGGAAGGTGAGCACCTTCACGAGCGGTTTGACCAGGAAGTTCACCAGGCCG
Source organism: Streptomyces sp. NBC_01451 (assembly GCF_036227485.1). NCBI lineage: Bacteria > Bacillati > Actinomycetota > Actinomycetes > Kitasatosporales > Streptomycetaceae > Streptomyces > Streptomyces sp. NBC_01451. Next base: position 4,723,462 of record NZ_CP109479.1, on the reverse strand, counting down.
AACAGGAGGGCGACGACAACCAGTGTGCCGATCTTCTTGCCCGTGCTGTCACCGGTCAGGGTGATCTTGTCGAGGACCCACACGGCCACGCCGAGGGCGCCCGCGTTGGCGATCGTCTTGACTAGGAAATTCTTCATGTGTCTGATCGTGGCAGAAGAGATCGGTTACGAGGTGGGCGAGGGCGATGAAGGCATTCCGGTTGGATGAACTGGAGGCGGAACGTGCCGCCAACGACGGTGCCTACCTGCAGTTCCTGCATGAACGGAACATGTCGGTCGGCCTGTACGCACTGGACGCGGGCGAGCAGGACCCGCAGCAGCCCCATCGCCAGGACGAGGTGTACTTCGTGGTGAGCGGGCGGGCCGCGATCACGGTCGGCATGGAGACGACCCAGGTGGCACGCGGCAGTGTCGTGTACGTGCCGGCCGGGGTGGCTCACAAGTTCCACCACATCAGCGAGGATCTGCGGGTCATGGTGGTCTTCTCTCCGCCCGAGGGCTGACCCGCTGCCTCGGGGTTCCCTAAGGGATCGATCAGGGGAGGACAAGGGATGCGAGGCCCCCGCCGGACCCCCTGTCGGCCCTAGCATCGAAGGCGGAACATCGAATGTCCCGGCACGAGCGAAGGGCACAGGCCCCGGCGGATGCGACGGGCCGAGAGTGAGGAAAAGGGCGATGCGAGAGATCTTCGCGGGAATGCCGTGGTGGGTGAAGTGGGTCGCGGTGCCGGTCATCGCCCTCGTCGTGTTCGGCGGGCTGATAGTGACCGTCGTCGGAATCGTCGTAACCCTGCTGTTCAAGTTGCTGGTCTTCGTCGCCCTCGTCGGCGGACTCATCTACGTCGTACGGAAGTTCATGTCGAGCTCGTCGTCGCGCAGCGACTGGTGAGAGCCGTGGGGCGAGAGGGGCACGGGAACCGGTGGGCGGGACGGCGCGGGCGCCGGTAACAGAATTCGCCGGTTCGCTCGGGTGGGGGAAGTTTCCCGTACGGGCCGTCTGCGCGCGGTGACAGGCGGTTAGAGTCCGGAATTCGACGCGGGGACAACCCTCGCGGACGGCGTACCCCCTCTTCCCGTGCCCTTCCGCACGGGCAGCCCCCCTCGCCTTCGAGAGTGACCCTCGTCATGGTCGACACCGCACCCGCGGAACCACAGGCTCCACCCGTTCAGCGCCGGCCCGAGCAGCGGACCGCGCCCTCCCCGAGGACTCGCGGCCGACCCGCCGAGAGGCCAGGGCCGTCCCTCGTGCCCGCCCTCGTCCCCGTGCCGCCCGCCGAACCGCTCCCTACGGCGACCCTCATCGGCTCCGTGCAACGGGCGATGCGCCTGCTGGAGTCCGTCGCCGCCCACGAGCACGGCGCACCGGCCAAGCAGTTGGCCCGCGAGACCGGCCTCGCCCTCCCGACCGCGTACCACCTCCTGCGGACGCTCGTCTTCGAGGGCTATCTGCGGCGAGAAAAGGGGCTGTTCTTCCTCGGTGAGGCGGCCGAGCGGCTGGGCAGCAGCGGTGCGAGGCAGAAACGTCGCAGCACGGTGGTGGACGCACTCGCGCACTGGCGGGACACCATCGGCGTACCCGTGTACTACGCGGTGTACCGCGACGGCGAGATCGAGGTCATGTGCGTCTCCGACACCCCCGGCAACCCGGCGGTGGAGGAATGGGCGGACTTCCGTGAGACCGGGCACGCGCACGCCATCGGACAGTGCCTGCTCTCCCAGTTGGACGAGCAGTGCCGCCGGGACCATCTCGACCGTCACCCCGTACAGGCTGTCACCCCCTACACAGTGCGTGACAGCCACACGCTGCTGCGCCGTCTCGACCGGATGCGGCGCATGGAACTGGTCGTGGAGCGGCAGGAGTACGCGCTGGGCACGGTCTGCGCGGCGGTTCCGATCACCATCGGTTCCACGGCTGCCACTTTGGCCATTTCTCTTCCTTCCCACCAGGCTGATCGACTGCTAGACGCGGCACAGCAGTTGCAGACAGAGGTAGGAAGACTGCTGGGGTCACTCGCGATCTCTATCAGTATCTGAAAACTCACTCCTTGTGATTCATCGTGTACTTTCAGCAAGATTCGAGCAGTATCAGAGCGATGATTCCAGGCCAGTCCACGGCAAGTGACGGGGTTAGGCGATGCGCGAGTCGGTGCAGGCAGAAGTCATGATGAGCTTTCTTGTCTCGGAGGAGCTCTCCTTCCGCATTCCGGTGGAGCTGCGCTACGAGACCTGTGATCCCTATGCCGTCCGGCTGACCTTCCATCTGCCTGGCGACGCCCCTGTGACCTGGGCCTTCGGACGCGAGCTGCTGATCGACGGGGTGGGGCGCCCCTGCGGGGACGGAGATGTGCGGATCTCGCCCGCCGACGCCGATGTCCTGGGCGAGGTGCTGATCCGGCTTCAGGTCGGCGCCGACCAGGCGCTGTTCCGCTCCGGTGCGGCGCCGCTGGTGGCCTTCCTCGACCGCACGGACAAGCTCGTGCCGCTGGGGCAGGAGCGTTCCCTCGCCGACTTCGACGCCCACCTCGACGAGGCGCTGGACCGCATCCTGGCGGAGGAACAGAGCGCGGGCTGAGCTTGATGCGCGCCGAGTCCCCGACAGTGCTGTAACGCTTCTCCTCGCGCCGGGGAGAAGCGTTACAGCAGTACTCCGCGCACAGCCCTGCTTCGGTGCGGGCCCGGAGCGGATGCCGGCCGCGTCAGTGCTTGCGGCGACGGCCCTTCCCGGCGCGGGCCGGGGCCGCCTCGGTCGCCGCTCCCGCCATCGCTGCCGCAGCACCTGTCCCCGGTCCGGCCCCCGCTGCCGCTCCTGCGGCCGGTGCTGCCGTGCCCGGGCGGTCGGCGGAGACCATCAGGGCGGCCAGGAGCGTGGTCACCGGCACGGACGCGACAAGGCCGATCGAGCCCACCAGGGTCCGCACGATCTCCTCCGCGACGAGTTCGCTGTTGGCGACGGCCCCGACGCTGCTCTGCGCGATCGAGAAGAGCAGCAGCAGCGGCAACGCGGCACCCGCGTAGGCGAGGACGAGAGTGTTGACGACGGACGCGATGTGGTCACGGCCGATGCGGATGCCGGCGCGGTACAACCCGCGCCATCCCATTGTCGGATTGGCCTCGTGGAGTTCCCAGACCGCCGATGTCTGCGTCACCGTCACATCGTCCAGGACACCGAGCGAACCGATGATGACGCCCGCGAGCAGCAGGCCGCTCATGTCGATGGACGGATACAGGCCATGGATCAGGCCCGTGTTGTCGTCCGTGTTGCCGGTCAGTGCGGCCCAGCCGATGAACAGGGAGCCGAGGACGCCGATCAGCACCAGCGAGATCAGGGTGCCGAGCACCGCCACGGATGTACGGGCCGAGAGGCCGTGGCACATGTAGAGCGCGATCAGCATGATGGCGCTGGCTCCGACCACCGCCACGACCAGCGGATTCGAGCCCTGGAGGACCGCCGGCAGGATGAAGAAGGTCAGGACCATGAAGCTGACCGCCAGTGCGACCAGCGCCATCACACCGCGCATGCGTCCCACGATCACGACGGCGAGCGCGAAGATGCCGGCCAGCAGGGCCATGGGGAACCTGCGGTTGACGTCGGCCACCGAGTACTGAAGGTCCTTCGGCGCCGAGGGCTCGTAGGCGACCACGACCTTCTCGTCCTGGTGCAACTGCCGTGACTGGTCGGGCTGGACGATCTCCGTGAACGTACGACCCTTGTCGGCACCGGTGTCGACCCGGATCGTCGCCCTCTTGCAGTCGCCGGTCGCCTGCTGCTGGGCCGAGGAGCCCTCGGCGGTCGACGTGTCGCCGGTCGGGGTCTCCCCCGAGGCGTTGACAGACTTGCAGTCCACCGCGACGACCTTGGTGACCGTGGCCTCCTGGGTCTGCCGGTCGAAGCCCACGCCGGTGCGCTCGTGAGCCGGGGCGCCCCCGGGCCACAGCACCACGAGCCCGACTACGACCGCCACGGCGAAGGGGATCAGGATCGCCCCGATGATCTTCCGGAGGTGGATGGAGACAGGGGCCGCCGGGCCATGGCTGTGACTGTGGCCGTGTGCGTGACCGTGGTTGTCATCGGGCCCGTGGGCGTCGCCGTGCCCGTGCCCAGGCCCGCGCCCGTCACCAGGCCCGTGCCCGCCGCCAGAACCGCCGCCAGGTCCGCCGCGGTGACCGTCGCCGTGGCCGTCCCCGGGGTGCCCATGGTCGGCGCCCCGACCCGGGCCGGATCCGTGATCGTGACCACCGCCTGGTCCGGGGCCAGGACCTCGGCCGCCACCGGAAGAGGGAAGAGGTCCGAACCGTCCGGTCCCGGGCCCCTGGACTCCGAAGCCCGGGCCTTGGCCGCCCGGACCCGGCCGGCCACCTTGGCCTGCCCCTGCCTCAGGCATTGGCATCGGCCCCGGATTCGGCCTCGGATTCGGCCTTGCTCCGGGCCCGTAGCCGCGATCGATCCTCCGGCCGGGCCCGTATCCAGGACCGCCACCCGGTCCGGTCGCCCCACCGGCGCTGTCTGTTCCCGACCCGGGCCCGGACACACCGCCGGGGCCGCCGGAGCCGTTGCTGGACCGGAGCACGCGGCCTTGGCCGGTATCGCCGCCGTTTCCATTGCCCGGCCCAGAGCCGTGTCCGGCACGGCTTCCGTGCGGTGGCTCGGAGGACGGGTACGGGGGTCCTTGCGTCGTGGTCACCGCCCGATCATCGCAAGAACGGCAGGGGCCCTCTGTTCACCTCGCCCAAATTGACGCTAGCGTGGAGGCACCTTTGCACACGCGGGAGCTCGGAGCACCGGGCTGAGAGGGCGCTGACCTCCGTCTTAGCGATGTTTCACGTGGAACATGTGGAACGAGTGATGTTTCACATGAAACATCGGCAGACGGAATCCGCTGCGTCGACCGCTGAACCTGTTACCGGGTAATGCCGGCGTAGGGAGTAGGTCTCATGACCATCAAGGACACACGCACGCCTGCCTCCGACCAGGACCGACAGCCCATCGAGGGCGAACAGTCCCAGGAGGCCGGGAAGTCCGTGGGCTGGCACAAGGGGTATGTCGGTGGCTCGCGCCCCGACCTGCGGGTGCCGGTCCGTCAGGTGCACCTCACCAACGGGAAGTCGGTCAGTCTGTACGACACGTCAGGCCCGTACACCGATCCGCAGGTCGACACCGACGTCCGCAGAGGGCTGGCCCCGCTGCGCGACAACTGGATCATCGCCCGCGGCGACACCGAGGAGTACGCGGGCCGCCCCCTCCGCCCGGAGGACGACGGAATCAAGCACACCTCGCCGCGTGGCGGGCTCAGGAACCTCGACGCGGTGTTCCCCGGGAGGCCCCGGCAGCCGCGCCGGAGCCGGAACGGACAGGCGGTGACGCAACTCGCGTACGCCCGCCGCGGGGAGATCACGCCCGAGATGGAGTTCGTGGCGGTCCGGGAGAACGTGGACCCCGAGGTGGTCCGCGAGGAGATCGCCGCCGGACGGGCGGTACTGCCCGCGAACGTCAACCACCCGGAGATCGAGCCGATGATCATCGGCAAGCGGTTCCTGGTGAAGGTCAACGCCAACATCGGCAACTCCGCGGTCACTTCCTCCATCGAGGAAGAGGTCGAGAAGATGACCTGGGCGACTCGCTGGGGCGCCGACACGGTCATGGACCTGTCCACCGGCCGCAACATCCACACCACCCGCGAATGGGTGCTGCGCAACTCCCCCGTTCCCATCGGCACGGTGCCGCTCTACCAGGCGTTGGAGAAGGTGGACGGCAGGGCCGAGGAACTGACCTGGGAGATCTACAAGGACACGGTCGTCGAACAGGCCGAGCAGGGCGTGGACTACATGACGGTGCACGCGGGCGTCCGCCTCGCGTACGTACCGCTCACCGCGAACCGTAAGACCGGCATCGTCTCGCGTGGTGGATCGATCATGGCGGCATGGTGCCTGGCGCACCACAAGGAGTCCTTCCTGTACGAGCACTTCGAAGAACTGTGCGAGATCCTCGCCGCCTACGACGTCACCTATTCCCTCGGCGACGGTCTGCGCCCCGGATCGATCGCGGACGCCAATGACCAGGCACAGTTCGCGGAGTTGCGGACGCTCGGGGAACTCAACAAGATCGCGAAGCGTTTCCATGTACAGACGATGATCGAAGGCCCGGGACATGTCCCGATGCACAAGATCAAGGAGAACATCGACCTTCAGCAGGAGATCTGTGATGAAGCTCCGTTCTATACGCTCGGCCCGCTGACGACGGACGTCGCGCCGGCGTACGACCACATCACTTCCGGCATCGGTGCCGCGATGATCGCCTGGTGGGGCACGGCCATGCTCTGCTACGTCACACCCAAGGAACACCTGGGTCTGCCCAATCGTGACGACGTCAAGACCGGCGTCATCACCTACAAGATCGCCGCCCACGCAGCCGACCTCGCCAAGGGGCACTCAGGTGCGCAGGAATGGGACGACGCGCTCTCCGACGCCCGATTCGAGTTCCGGTGGGAGGACCAGTTCAACCTGGCACTCGACCCGGACACAGCACGGGAGTTCCACGACGAGACCCTGCCGGCCGAGCCCGCCAAGACGGCCCACTTCTGCTCGATGTGCGGGCCGAAGTTCTGCTCGATGAAGATCTCGCACGACATCCGCCGCGAGCACGGCGGCACGCTGAGTACTCCGGTGGAGATCGAGCAAGGCATGGCGCAGAAGTCGAAGGAGTTCGCGGCGTCGGGTAATCGGGTCTATCTGCCGATCGCGGACTGACACCGGCCCCGGGTGTCGGCTCGGGCCGGTTCGTTGTGGTTTGCGTCTCCAGGGATGAGTGAGTTTCGAGTTGCTCACAGGATGGTGCCCTGGAGACGCGGCGGTCACGGGTTTGTGGGGAGGACGGCCGACGCGTTCCGGTGCGAGCGGTAACGGAAGGGACAAGCCTCCCCGTTCCTTGATCGTTCTGTCTAACCTCCGTGCCATGGGCGGAATCGATGTTGCCAACGGAGTGGTGGGAGCCGTAATCGGCATGGTGTTCGCAACGCTGTTCCAACAGCCGTTGCAGGACGCCTGGTTCCGGCTGCGGAAGCGGTCGGTCAGTGTGGTGCGCGGGCTGCGGCAGCGGGAGGAGAGCGGTACGGCCTGGCAGACGTTCTCGCTCGGGCCGCTGCACACCTCCGCGCTGATCGTCGAAGGGGACGGTGCTGTGGCGATCGCCCCCGAGGACGTGCACGTGCATGTGCTCGACCAGGAGGTAGTGCTCCCCGAGGAGATGGCCGGCTGGCGGGACGAGATTGAGGCGGAGAACGAGCGGCTGCGGGCGGAGGGGCGGACACCCGTGTGGAACGGCCCCCGCTACGCGGTCGAGTCGTTCGACATCTCCCGGACGGCCCTGGCCGAGCATCCGGAGGTCCACATACGCCTGCGGCCCACCGATTACTACACGTTCCTCGCCACTCAGCAACTGGACCGCAGGCTGCCGGACGGCACGACACTGCGCAGCCGCCATCTCGACCCGGACGATCCGCTGGTCGCGCCCGCGTTCCTCCAGTGCAGCTTCGGCGTGAACATCGCCGTGGTGACGGCCGACGACATGCTGGTCGTCAGCAGGCGCAGCAACCGGGTCCGGACGGGCCAGGGCCTGTGGAACTCGTCCGTCAACGAAGGGATGTCACGTCACATCGACTCCGCAGGCCGAAACGCGCCCGAACTGCACGCGGTGGCCCGCCGCGGTATGCGCGAGGAGCTCTCGCTGGAGCCCCACGAGTACTCCCTCGTGCTGCTGGCCTTCGTCGTCGACGTGGAACGGCGGCAGTGGAGTGCCCACTTCCACGCCCGGCTTAAGGACATCACCCGCGAGGGTCTGCAGGCTCGGATGAGCCGAGGCGCGGCCGACCGCTGGGAGCACCAGACGATCGACTACGTGCCGTTCCGCCCGGCCGACGTCGCCCGGTACATGCTGCACGCCGACCGGATCCACCGATGGGCACCGGTCGCCCCGGCCCTGTACCACCTGGCCCTGGTCCATGTGCACGGCCGTACGCCTGTGGAGCGCGCGGAAGCCCAGGTGGTCAGACGGCTCCAGTAGCCGCCCGCTCCACCTGAGTCCCGGGTCCGGCATCCGGACCGGCCGGTCACTCCGGCGGGTGGTCCGGGCCCCCGAAGTCAGGGCTGCTGAAGTCCGGGCTGGAGAAGCTGGGACGGTGGCTCGTCGTCGAGCCGTCATCGGGGCTGCTGAAGCCGGGCCGGTTGTAGCCGAGGTGGGGCATGCGGCCGGTGGTGGGTTCCGGGGCCGGTTTGCGGTTCATGGCCGCCGTACCGGGGTCGGCGAGGGCGTCGCGGAGGAACGGCATGATGCCGCGCTCCAGCAGGGCCTCACGCCAGGCTTCCCTGGCCTGCGCGACCTCCCCGGTCAGTTCGCCGTATCCCCCGGCCTCCTCCGCCTCCGGGCTGTTGCGCAGGGCGGTGAGAAGCAGGCCGACCGCGGCGACGAGTATCGCTGCCGCGGTCACCGCACCGAACACCCATCCGGTGGTGAGCATGGTCTGGGCGAACGTCGGCTCGGGGTCGAGCATCTTGAGGATGTAGCCCACGAGCAGGAAGATCGCCGCGGCCGTGCCCGCGAGGACGGGAGCCAGGACCGCGACGACGGCGACGGCGCCCGCCCCGGCGGTCTCGGCGGCGATCTCGCCCATGCCGGCGGCGAGTCCCATCGAGTCCGTACCCGGCTCGCTGGAGCCGGATTCGTGGAGGGACGACTGGGTGGACGGCGCCGGGTGGCGCAGTTCGTCGCGGACCTTCACGTAGTGCTGGTATTCGGCCGCCGCGGCGACCGTGATGAGCGCGGTGGCGTTGAGTGCCATGGTGCGCAGTTGTTCGGGGTTCAGCCGCTGACCGACGGCGGCCAGCTCCGGGCGGTGTGGGGCGGAGCGCAGCGCCTCATCGAGGATCCGCTCGTATTCCTGGCGGTCCTCGTTCAGCAGGTGCTGCGGAACGCTGTTCATGTGCATCCCCCGATGCTCCGTAGGGCTTGGGGCTCGGCATGCTGACGAGCCGTCGGGCAGAAACGGAGGGGAGCCTGCTACGGATAAGCCGATGGTAGAGCGGCGACGGCGCGCGGTGACAGGGGGTTTGAAGAATTTGCCGTACGACTGTCCCCCGTCCGATGCGGTTCGTGGTCGGACGACGCCTGCCCGGGAAGCGCGCGGATATCCGTCAGAGGTCCAGTGGAAGTTCCTGGACCAGCAGTTTTCCGGCCATGGTCACGCCGCCGTCCATCGCGATGGCCAGTCCGTCGGCGTAGACATGCGGATGTTCGATGTTCGGACCCGAGTTGTCCTCGCCGTCGTCCTCGGTGCCGACGTCGCCCACCAGATACGGGATGGGGCTGTGGCCGTGAACGATGCGGGCGCCGCCGTACGTATCGAGGAGGGAGCGTACGGCCTCGGCACCGCCCTCGTCGCGGAAGGAGAAGCGCTTGGTGAACTTGCGGAACAGATCCCACACCTCGTCCGCGTCGTTGCGCGTGATCGTCTCGCGGACGGTGTCGTTGACCGCCTCGATCGAGTCGCCGTAGTCGAGGTAGGCGGTGGTGTCCGAGTGCACGAGCAGGTGGCCGTCGACCTCCTCGATCGCGTCGAGACGGGCCATCCACTGGAGGTGGTGGTCCTGAAGGCGGTCCATGTCGGTCTTCTGGCCGCCGTTCAGCAGCCAGGCCGCCTGGAAGGTGGCCGTGCCCGCGCCCGAGTTGACGGGGGTGTCACCGAACCGTTTGGCGCCCAGCAGCAGCAGTTCGTGGTTGCCCATGAGGGCCTTGCAGTAGCCGCCGGCCGCGGCTGCCTCGGCGGACAGCCGCATGACCAGGTCGATGACGCCGATGCCGTCCGGACCGCGGTCGGTGAAGTCGCCGAGGAACCAGAGCCGGGCGGTGCCCGCGGACCAGTTGCCCGCGCTGTCGATCAGGCCCTGTTCCTGGAGGGCCCCCACCAGTTCGTCGAGATAGCCGTGGACGTCGCCGACGACGAACAGAGGCCCCGGGCCGTCGGCGGCCAGGGCCGCGGGATCGACGGTCACCTGAAGCGTGTCACCGCGGTTGATGACGGGCAGGTCGCGTTGGGTGGGTGTGTACCCGTCGGGGTATTCCTCCAGGTCGGGCAGGGTCTGCGCACTCTCCGCGGGCTCCTGGACCTCGGTGTCGGCCGCCCCGGCGGTGACGTCCCCGGGGGCCGTGCCGTCAGTGTGCGGACCGGCCTCATGGACATAAGCGGGCACCCGGAAGTCGCGCAACGTCGCCGTCCGCGTCACCTCGGGTCCCTGACCGGCCCCCTGAGTCATCGACCCCTCCACCATCGCGCCGCATCTGCACCGCATCGGACTGCCTGGTCGCAGGGGCCCGCGGTGTCGTGGGCCCATCATAGGAATGCGGATCGCGCCATGTGATGACCCAGGGGTGGTGAATCGGCGAAGCAGCCCAGTTCACCGCGGCTTTCGCCCCGATTCGGAAGGGCTTTCCCGTCTGCTCCCGCCCCGGACCTGCCTGCTTCGTACCCCGCCGCGCACCGCGAACACCTCACTGCGGACACCGACGCTTCGTACGATCATGACACCGGCGCCCGTGAACAGTCCGGACGCCGGTGTCCCGCGTTCCTGAACGGGGCCGGGCTCCCGCTTCCCCCGCGGGGCCGACCCCTCGTACGGCCCCGCTCGCCGGGAACCCGCCCCGCACAAGCCCACTTTCCCCGCCCCTCACCACCGCCCCCGGATCACCCTTCCTCGGGCGACCGCGGAGGACTGACCGTCGTGCGCGGCGGACGGCGCTGTGAGGACGTCCGCACGATCAGTTCGGTCGGTATCACCTGCTCTACCGGCAGGTCGGAGTCGAGGTTCTCGATGGCGTCGATCAGGAGCTGGACCACCGCCGTGCCGATGCGGCGCGGTTTCAGGGAGAGGGTGGTGATCGGCGGCTCCGTGGTGGCGTACACCGTGGACTCGCTGCAGCAGACGAGCAGAAGGTCGTCCGGGACGCGCAGGCCGTAGCGCCGGGCCGCGGCCAGCAGATCGGTGCCGTTCGGGTCGAAGAGGCCGTAGACGGCGTCCGGGCGGTCCGGGCGGGCCAGCAGCCGGTCGGCGGCCACGGCGCCCGCGCACGGGTCGTGGGCCGGGTAGGACTCGTACACCGGGTCCTGGCCGACCCGCTCGCACCAGTTCAGGTACGCCGTGGTCGAGAGATGGGTGTAGGTGTCGGTGGTCGTCCCCGTCAGCAGGCCGATGCGGCGGGCGCCGGCGTCGGCCAGATGGTCGAGGATGCCCAGTACCGCCGCCTCGTGGTCGTTGTCGACCCACGCTGTGACCGGGAGCGAGCCGGCCGGGCGGCCGTCGGAGACGACGGGCAGCCCCTGCCGGACGAGCTCGGTGACCACCGGGTCCTGGTCGGACGGGTCGATGACGACCGTGCCGTCCAGGGCGACGTTCGACCACACGTCGTGGCGCGAGGTCGCGGGGAGGATGACCAGGGCGTAGCCCCGGGCGAGCGCGGCCGAGGTGGCGGCCCTCGCCATCTCCGCGAAGTACGCGAACTCGGTGAAGGTGAAAGGTTCATCCCCGTACGTGGTCACGGTCAGGCCGATCAGTCCTGACTTGCCGGTACGGAGGGTTCGGGCCGCGGCCGACGGGCGGTAGCCCAGTCGGTCGGCGACCTCTCGGACATGCCGCCGGGTGACGTCCGGGAGCCGGCCCTTCCCGTTGAGGGCGTCGGAGACGGTCGTGATCGAGACCCCGGCGGCGGCGGCCACGTCTCTGATGCCTGCTCGGCCCGGCCTACTGGCTCTTCGGGTTGTCTCCGCGCGGCTCACCTGGTGCTTCCCTGCTGCTGTCATGGCGAGCCGATAGTAGGGCTCATGCGGTGGGGTAGTGCGGACGCATATGCAGTCGTTGACAGGCACGTTTCTGCATGGTCAAAAGTTATCAACTGCCTTAGAAAAGAAGCCAGTTGAACGATATTACTGCCCTACCTGACTTGTCGGCGCACATAGGCCTGCCAAGTGACCGATGTTTCGAAGAGGTCTCAACTCACCTCTACGAGGGATGCGCGCCACGGCGTGAGCCACCGGCGCGTGCCGAGAAGCGCAATGCGCCCCCCAATTCGTACAACTTTGTACGGTGATACCCCTGATGCCCATGGGGCGGATGTGACGGGTACGCGGAGCGCGGCGGAGGCGTTCTGGACGCGACGGGCCCGTACGCAGTCGCGCCGAATCCTCATAAGGTGTGAAGCATTGGTACCCGGTAGCCGGCGGCGGGTGACCGTGCTGAGCCGGTGGTGGTCACGAGGAGGACTGCGGTGAGCGAGACGAGCCCCAGGCTGCGCGCCGAGCTGGAGGGGATCCCCACCTACAAGCCGGGCAGGCCGGCCGCGGCCGGCGGTCCGGTGGCCTACAAACTGTCCTCGAACGAGAACCCGTACCCGCCGCTGCCCGGCGTGCTGGAGACCGTGACAGCCGCGGCGGGGACCTTCAACCGCTATCCGGACATGGCCTGTACGGAGCTGATGAGCGAGTTGGCGGAACGGTTCGCCGTGCCGGTCCCCCACGTCGCCACCGGCACCGGCTCGGTCGGTGTCGCACAGCAGCTGATCCAGGCCACCAGCGGGCCCGGCGACGAGGTGATCTACGCCTGGCGGTCCTTCGAGGCCTATCCGATCATCACGCAGATCAGCGGCGCCACGTCGGTGAAGGTCCCGCTGACGCCCGGTGATGTGCACGACCTGGACGCGATGGCGGACGCGATCACCGACCGGACCCGGCTGATCTTCGTCTGCAACCCCAACAACCCGACGGGGACGGTCGTGCGGCGGGCCGAGCTGGAGCGGTTCCTGGACCGGGTGCCCGGTGACGTGCTCGTGGTGCTCGACGAGGCGTACAAGGAGTTCGTCCGCGATGCCGAGGTGCCGGACGGGGTCGTGCTCTACCGCGACCGGCCGAACGTCTGTGTGCTGCGGACCTTCTCCAAGGCGTACGGCCTCGCCGGGCTCCGGGTCGGGTTCGCGATCGCCCACGAGCCGGTGGCGGCGGCGCTGCGCAAGACGGCGGTGCCGTTCGGGGTGAGCCAGCTCGCCCAGGACGCGGCGGTGGCCTCACTGCGGGCCGAGGACGCGCTGCTCGGGCGGGTCGGTTCACTGGTGTCCGAGCGCACGCGGGTGGTCGACGGGCTGCGCGGGCAGGGCTGGACGGTGCCCGAGACCCAGGCGAACTTCGTGTGGCTGCGGCTGGGGGAGCGCACGGTGGACTTCGCGGCGGTGTGCGAGCGGGCCGGAGTGGTCGTCCGGCCGTTCCCGGGCGAGGGGGTCCGGGTGACGGTCGGCGAGACCGAGGCGAACGACGTCTTCCTGAAGACGGCGGAGGTGTTCCGCAAGGAGCTCTAGTCCAGCTCTGGTCCAGGTCCCGGGCGTCGGCACCCGACCGGCTCTCGGACTGTCGGTACCTAGCCTGACCGGCCCTTTTCCGTCAAGGGTCGGTCAGGTCTCGTTTAGGGACCCCCCACCCCTGCAAGTTCGAACGGGCATGCGCCATAATTGCTTGTGAATGTGAACGCGTTCACAAGCGCACCCGGTATGTCCTTCTCCCGCGGAGTGGCAACCGGGACAGACCGCCACAATGGCCATGGACGTAAGGAGGAGATGTGGACATCGCTTTGGCGCCCGAGACTCTGGCCCGATGGCAGTTCGGCATCACCACCGTCTACCACTTCCTGTTCGTCCCGCTGACGATCTCCCTCGCCGCGCTCACCGCCGGCCTGCAGACCGCCTGGGTGCGCACAGAGAAGGAGAAGTACCTCAAGGCCACGAAGTTCTGGGGCAAGCTCTTCCTGATCAACATCGCGATGGGTGTCGTCACCGGCATCGTGCAGGAGTTCCAGTTCGGCATGAACTGGTCCGACTACTCGCGCTTCGTCGGCGATGTCTTCGGTGCCCCGCTCGCCTTCGAGGCGCTGATCGCCTTCTTCTTCGAATCCACCTTCATCGGGTTGTGGATCTTCGGCTGGGACAAGCTCCCGAAGAGGATCCACCTCGCGTGCATCTGGATGGTCTCGATCGGCACGATCCTGTCGGCGTACTTCATCCTCGCGGCCAACTCCTGGATGCAGCACCCCGTCGGCTACCGGATCAACGAGCAGAAGGGGCGCGCCGAGCTCACCGACTTCTGGCTGGTCCTCACCCAGAACACCGCGCTGACCCAGGTCTTCCACACCCTCTCCGCGGCCTTCCTCACGGGTGGCGCCTTCATGGTCGGCATCGCCGCCTTCCATCTGACCCGCAAGAAGCACATCGACGTGATGAAGACCTCGCTGCGGCTCGGCCTGGTCACCGTCGTCATCGGCGGTCTGCTCACCGCGGTCAGCGGTGACTTCCTCGGCAAGGTCATGTTCAAGCAGCAGCCGATGAAGATGGCCGCCGCCGAGGCCCTCTGGGACGGAGAGTCGCCCGCGCCCTTCTCCGTGTTCGCCTACGGCGACGTCGAGGCCGGCCACAACAAGGTCGCCATCGAGATCCCCGGCCTGCTGTCCTTCCTCGCCAACGACGACTTCAGCTCGTACGTCCCCGGCATCAACGACGTCAACAAGGCCGAACAGGAGAAGTTCGGGCCCGGCGACTACCGGCCCAACATCCCGGTCGCCTACTGGGGCTTCCGCTGGATGATCGGCTTCGGCATGACGTCCTTCGCGATCGGGCTCGCCGGACTCTGGCTGACCCGCAAGAAGTTCATGCTGCCGCAGCATCTGCGGGTCGGCGACGACGAAGTGCCGCATCTCTCGCTGATCCCCGGGAAGGCACTCGGCCCGACGCTCACCAAGTGGTACTGGCGCATCGCGATCCTCACCCTGGGCTTCCCGCTGATCGCCAACTCCTGGGGCTGGATCTTCACCGAGATGGGCCGTCAGCCGTGGGTCGTGTACGGCCTCTTCCAGACCCGGGACGCGGTCTCGCCCGGCGTCTCGCAGGGAGAGGTCCTCACCTCGATGATCGTCTTCACCGCGCTCTACGCGATCCTCGCCGTCATCGAGGTCAAGCTGCTGGTGAAGTACGTCAAGGCCGGGCCGCCCGAACTGACCGAGGCCGACCTCAACCCGCCCACGAAGATCGGCGGCGACTCCCAGGACGCCGACAAGCCGATGGCCTTCTCCTACTAGGCCCAGGGAGCTGGAAACGCCATGCAACTTCACGACGTCTGGTTCGTCCTCATCGCCGTCCTGTGGATCGGCTACTTCTTCCTGGAGGGCTTCGACTTCGGGGTCGGTGTCCTCACCAAGCTGCTCGCCCGGGACCGGGCCGAGAAGCGGGTCCTCATCAACACCATCGGGCCCGTTTGGGACGGCAACGAGGTGTGGCTGCTGACGGCGGGCGGCGCGACCTTCGCCGCCTTCCCCGAGTGGTACGCCACCCTCTTCTCCGGCTTCTATCTGCCCCTGCTGCTCATCCTGGTCTGCCTGATCGTGCGGGGCGTCGCCTTCGAGTACCGGGTGAAGCGGCCCGAGGAGAACTGGCAGCGCAACTGGGAGACCGCGATCTTCTGGACCTCGCTCCTCCCGGCGTTCCTCTGGGGTGTGGCCTTCGCCAACATCGTGCGCGGGGTGAAGATCGACGCGGACTTCGAGTACGTCGGGAATCTCGCCGACCTGCTCAACCCGTACGCCCTGCTCGGCGGCCTGGTCACCCTGTCGCTGTTCACCTTCCACGGCACGGTGTTCGTCGGCCTCAAGACCGTCGGGGACATCCGGGAACGGGCGCGCAAGCTGGCGGTCCGCGTCGGACTCGTCGCCGCCGTGGTCGCGCTCGCGTTCCTGGGCTGGACCCAGGCCGACAAGGGCGACGGCGGCTCGCTGGCCGCGGCGGTCGTGGCCGTGCTCGCACTTGTGGCCGCACTGGGGGCGGCCCAGAAGGGGCGTGAGGGTTGGGCGTTCGCGTTCTCCGGGGTCACCATCGTGGCCGCCGTCGCGATGCTCTTCCTGACGCTCTTCCCGAACGTCATGCCGTCCTCGCTCAACGCGGACTGGAACCTCACGGTCACCAACGCCTCGTCGAGCCCGTACACACTGAAGATCATGACGTGGTGTGCGGGGATCGCCACCCCCGTGGTCCTGCTCTACCAGGGCTGGACGTACTGGGTGTTCCGCAAGCGGATCGGCACGCAGCACCTCGCCGAAGCCGCGCACTGAGTCGTTCTCGCCCGCTTCAGCTCGGCCCGCGTCATCTCTGTCTGCGTCATCTCTGTCCGTGGGAGGTGGTTTCACGATGTTTCACGTGAAACATCGTGAAACCACCTCCCTGGACCGAAGGGCATGTTTCACGTGAAACCAATCGATCCGCGGCTCCTTCGGTACGCCGGCGCCACGCGCCGATTCCTGCTGGCGGTCGTCGGCCTCGGTGCCGTCGGTGCGGGCCTGGTCATCGCGCAGGCCATGCTCATCGCCGAGGTGGTGGTCGGCGCGTTCCAGCACGACCTGTCGGTCGCTGAACTCCGTACGCCCCTGTTGTTGTTGGTGGCCGTCGCCGGTGGTCGGGCGGTGGTCTCCTGGCTCACCGAGCTGGCTGCCCACCGGACGAGCGCGGCGGTGAAGTCGGAGCTGCGTGGACGGTTGCTGGAACGGGCCGTCGCGCTCGGTCCCGGTTGGCTGAGCGGGCAGCGGACCGGGTCGCTGGTCGCCCTCGCCACGCGGGGGGTCGACGCGCTCGACGACTACTTCTCGCGCTATCTGCCGCAGCTGGGGCTCGCGGTGGTGGTACCCGTGGCCGTGCTGGCGCGGATCGTCACCGAGGACTGGGTGTCCGCCGCGATCATCGTCGGCACCCTGCCGCTCATTCCGGTCTTCATGATGCTGATCGGCTGGGCCACGCAGTCCCACATGGACCGTCAGTGGCGGCTGCTGTCCCGGCTCTCGGGCCACTTCCTCGATGTCGTGGCGGGGCTGCCGACGCTGAAGGTGTTCGGCCGGGCCAAGGCACAGGCCGAGTCGATCCGGCGGATCACCGGTGAGTACCGGCAGGCGACGATGCGAACCCTGCGGATCGCCTTCATCTCGTCCTTCGCGCTGGAACTGCTGGCCACGCTGTCCGTCGCGCTGGTCGCGGTGACCATCGGTATGCGGCTCGTGCACGGCGAGATGGACCTGTACATCGGGCTCGTCGTTCTCGTCCTCGCGCCCGAGGCGTATCTGCCGCTCAGGCAGGTGGGCGCCCGGTTCCACGCGGCGGCGGAGGGGCTGGCCGCGGCCGAGGAGATCTTCGCCGTACTGGAGACGCCGGTGCCGGAATCCGGGACCGGGGCGGTTCCGGAGGGCGGCGTGGCCTTCGAGGGCGTGACCGTGCGGTATCCCGGGCGCTCGGTGGACGCGGTGACGGACGCCTCCTTCTCTGTCGAGGCCGGCGAGACGGTCGCGCTCGTCGGGCCGAGCGGCGCGGGCAAGTCGACGCTGCTGCACGCCCTGCTCGGGTTCGTACGGCCGACGGAGGGGCGGGTGTGCGTCGGGGGAGCCGACCTCGCCGGCCTCGACCTGGAGCAGTGGCGTTCCCGGGTGGCCTGGGTGCCGCAGCGGCCCCACCTGTTCGCCGGGTCGATCGCCGAGAACGTACGGCTGGCCCGCCCCGACGCCGACGACACCGCCGTACGCAGGGCACTGGCCGATGCCGGTGCGCTGGAGTTCGTGGACGCGCTGCCCGAGGGTGTCCACGCGGCGCTCGGTGAGGACGGGGCCGGGCTCTCCGCGGGGCAGCGGCAACGGCTTGCGCTGGCGCGGGCGTTCCTCGCGGACCGGCCTGTGCTGCTGCTCGACGAGCCGACGGCCGCGCTGGACGGGGAGACCGAGGCCGAGGTCGTGGCCGCCGTACGGCGCCTGGCCGTCGGACGGACGGTACTGCTGGTCGTGCACCGGCCGGCGCTGCTGGCGGTGGCGGACCGGGTGGTGCGGCTGGCGGAGACCGTCCGCCCCGCTCATCTGCCGGGCGCCGAGCAGATCGGCGGTTCCTTCGGCGCCGACGGGCTTGTCGCGGGCGGTCCGCAGAGCGCGCAACTCCCTGTGCTCGACGAGGAAGAGCTCGTGCCCGGGGCTCCCGCGGAGCGACTCCGTGTGCTCGCGCGGGTGCGGGCCATGTCCGGGGCCCGGCGCGGGCGGCTCGGACTCGCGCTGCTGCTCGGCAGTCTCGCGCTCGGCAGTGCCGTCGGGCTCATGGCGACCTCCGGGTGGCTCATCTCGCGCGCCTCGCAGCAGCCGCCCGTGCTGTATCTGATGGTCGCCGTGACGGCCACGCGGGCCTTCGGGATCGGGCGGGCCGTCTTCCGGTACGCGGAGCGGCTGGTGTCGCACGACGCCGTGCTGCGGATGCTCGCGGACACCCGGGTCGCTGTCTACCGGCGCCTGGAGCGGCTGGCGCCCGCCGGACTGCGGACGACGCGGCGCGGCGACCTGCTGTCGCGGCTCGTCGCCGATGTGGACGCCCTCCAGGACTACTGGCTGCGCTGGCTGCTCCCCGCCGGGGCCGCCCTCGTCGTCTCCGCCGCCTCCGTCGGGTTCACGGCGTGGCTGCTGCCGGAGGCCGGGGCTGTCCTCGCCGCCGGACTGCTCGCGGCCGGCGTCGGCGTCCCCCTCGTGACCGGCGCCGTGGCGCGGCGCGCCGAACGCCGGCTCGCCCCGGCCCGCGGAGCACTCGCCACGCACGTGACCGACCTGCTGACAGGCACCGCCGAGGCGACGGTCGCGGGCGCCCTGAACGGACGTACCGAGCAGGTACGGCGGGCCGACTCGGTGCTCACCCGGATCGCCTCCCGCGCAGCCACCGCCACCGCGCTCGGCGACGGACTCACCGCGCTGGTGTCCGGGCTGACCGTGGCGGCCACCGCCCTCGTGGGTGCCCAAGGAGTCGCCGACGGGCGGCTCGGCGGAGTGCTGATGGCCGTTGTCGTCCTCACTCCCCTGGCCGCCTTCGAGGCCGTCCTCGGGCTGCCGCTCGCCGTGCGCTACCGGCAGCGGGTGCGCAGGAGCGCGGAGCGCGTGTACGAGGTCCTGGACGCGCCCGAGCCCGTACGCGAACCCGAACAGCCGCTGCCCGCGCCGCTGTCGCCGTTCCCTGTCGTCGTCAGGGAGCTGGCCGCCCGCCACGCCGGACAGGACCGGGACGCGCTCGCCCGCCTCGACCTCACCCTCGACGAAGGGCACCGGGTCGCCGTCGTCGGCCCGTCCGGGTCCGGCAAGACGACGCTCGCCCAGGTGCTCCTGCGGTTCCTGGACGCGGACGCCGGCTCCTACACGCTGGGCGGCGTGGACGCGTACGCGCTCGACGGCGACGACGTACGGCGGCTGGTCGGGCTGTGCGCCCAGGATGCCCACCTCTTCGACAGCTCCGTGCGCGAGAACCTGCTGCTGGCGAGGAAGGACGCGACCGAGGACGACCTTCGCGGAGCCCTCGTGAGGGCGCGGCTGCTGGACTGGGCCGAGTCGCTGCCCGACGGGCTCGACACGTTCGTCGGCGAGCACGGGGCGCGGCTGTCCGGCGGACAGCGGCAACGGCTGGCGCTCGCCCGGGCGCTGCTCGCGGACTTCCCGGTGCTCGTGCTCGACGAGCCCGCCGAACACCTCGACCTGCCGACCGCCGACGCGCTCACCGCCGATCTGCTGGCCGCGACCGAGGGCCGTACGACCCTGCTCATCACCCACCGGCTTGCCGGTCTCGACGCCGTGGACGAGGTGATCGTCCTGGACGAGGGGCGGGTCGCGCAGCGGGGGACGTACACGGAGCTGGTCGCCGTCGAGGGGCCGCTGCGGCGGATGGCGGAGCGGGAGGCGGAGTCCGAGCAGTTGGCGTTGGTGGCGGCGGTGCGCTAGTCCCCTGTTCGCCTGTCCCCTGCATCTCTGGCTGCCAGAGGAGTCGTCGCCGCTCGACTTTCGCGGACAAACTGGAGTAATTAGGCTCGTGGGATGTCCGACCTGCCTCCTCGTCCCGAGCCGTGCGTGCCGCAGTTGCTGGAGGCGATGCGGGCTGTCGGGAGCGGGCTCGGGCCGCACGCCACGCTGGAGCGGATCTGCGCGACGGCGACCGCCCTGGTGGACGCCGGGCGCGTGGCCATCGGGGTCCTCGCCGAGGACGGCAGCGGCTTCACCGACTATGTGCACCACGGTGTCGACGAGGAGACCGTCCGGTGGGTCGAGCCGATCCGGGTGCACGGCGAGGTCTTCGGGAACCTGTACCTGGGCGACAAGCGCGGCGGCGGCCCGTTCACCGAGCACGATCTGACCCTGGTCCGGGTGCTGGCCACCGAGGCGGGCATCGCCATCGGCAACGCCCGCCTCTACGAGGCCGCCAGACAGCGCGAGCGCTGGATCGACGGATCCGTGGCCGTGACCA
Source organism: Streptomyces sp. NBC_01451 (assembly GCF_036227485.1). Taxonomy (NCBI): domain Bacteria; kingdom Bacillati; phylum Actinomycetota; class Actinomycetes; order Kitasatosporales; family Streptomycetaceae; genus Streptomyces; species Streptomyces sp. NBC_01451. Next base: position 4,703,105 of record NZ_CP109479.1, on the reverse strand, counting down.
CCGCGCTGCTCTCGGGCGGTGACATCGGCGACTCCCTCCGGACCGTCGCCCGACAGGCCCGCCGGCTCTCCGGGGCCGCGGCCGGGATCGTGCTGCTGCCCACCGCCGAGGGCGGCCTGGAGATCGTCGCCGTGGACGCGGAGCGCCCCTCCGACGCGCTCGGCGTGATCATCCCGCCGGAGAGCGAGATCGTCGCCGAACTCCTCGACGGCGAGCCGGTGTTCGTCGCGGACGCGGCCACCGACCCCCGGCTGGCCTTCCACACCGCACTCGTCCGAGACTGCGGCCCCACCATGCTGCTGCCCCTGCAGAGCGACGGCCGCGTCGTCGGCAGCCTCGCCATGCCCCGCGCGCGGGGCGAGCGCGTGTTCACGGAGACGGAGCGCGCGCTGGCCGTCCAGTTCGCCGCGCAGGCGGCGCTCGCGCTGATGATGGCCGAGGCACAACGCGACCGGGAACGGCTCGCGGTGTACGAGGACCGCGACCGGATCGCCCGTGACCTGCACGATCTCGTCATCCAACGGCTGTTCGCCACCGGGATGATGCTGGAGAGCGCCCAGCGCGGGCCGGTCGCGCCCGAGGTGCGGGACGGTGTCGGCAGGGCCGTCGACGAACTCGACGTCACCATCCAGGAGATCCGCACCGCGATCTTCGCGCTCCAGGACGATCCCGGAGAGGTGCCGTCCGAGCTGTCCACGCGGGTGCGGCGGGAGATCCACATGGCAGCCGTGGCACTCGGCTTCAAGCCCTCGCTCCGGGTGGTCGGTCCGGTCGACACCGCCGTCGGCGAGCCGACCGGCAAGAACCTCGTCGCCGCTCTGCGCGAGGGGTTGTCCAACGCCTTCCGCCACGCCGGGGCGTCCCGGATCGATGTCGTGGTCGACGCGGACGTGACCCTGCCGGACGGTCGGCCGGGCGTCCGGCTCACCGTCGCCGACGACGGTGTCGGCATTCCCGAGGGCGGCCGGCGCAGTGGCCTAAGGAACCTGAAACGGCGTGCAGAGTCGCTGGGTGGCGACAGCAGGCACGGCCCCGGCAGCGGCCCGGACGGCGGCGGTACGACGGTCGTGTGGCAGGCCCCGTACTGAGGCCACCGCGGGGCCTGTTGCGGGGCCCGCTGCTGGGCCGTTCGTGGCAAGGGGTCCCCCAGGCGTACGACTTGAACAGGCACCCGGCCCGGTTTGCGGTGCACGATCGCTGACATGGGCTCACGTCGCCGTCATCCGCTGCTCGTTCCGGCACTGCTGTGCGCGCTCGCGGTCCTGGTCGCCCGGCCCACGGCCGCCTCGGGCGAGGACGCGGACCCCGGACCGGGCTCCGCCACGGACTCGGGCCTCAGCACCGAGGTGACCCGGCTGTACGCGGATGCCGCCGTGGTGACGCAGCAGTACGAGGCCGGACGCCTCGAGTCCGAGGCGGAGGGGGCCAGGGCCCGGCGGTACGAGGAACTCCTCGTCCGCGAACGGCGGGACATCGCCGTCCTGCACGAGGACCTGGGCCGGATCGCACGCGGCCAGTACCGCAGCGGAGGCGGCCTGCCGCTCACCGCGCAGATGCTGCTCGCGGACAGCCCCGAGGAGCTGATGCGCGGTCAGCGGGCCGTGTGGCAGGCCGATCTCGCCGTCAACAACGCCATCGACAAGAGCCGGCGCGCGGAGGCCCGGCTCGCCGCCGACGAGGCGAAGGCGGCGGCGCAGTGGCAGAGGCTGGAGCGGCGCAACGGCGAACTCGCCGAGCTGAAGCGGTCGATCGAGGCGAAGCTGGAAGAGGCCCGCTGGACACTCCAGGGCCGGGCGGACGCCTCGGTCGCGGCGGGCTCGTGCCGGGGCGCCGTCCGGCTCGACCAGCCGGATCCCGGGACGATGCCGGAGTACGTCACGCCCGTGGAGACGTACGAGCTCTCCGCGAGTTTCGGCAGCGGCGGCGACCGGTGGGCGAACGGGCACACCGGGCAGGACTTCGCGGTACCGATCGGCACTCCGGTGCGGGCGGTCGGTGCGGGCACCGTGGCGTCGGTGTCGTGCGGGGGCGCCTTCGGCATCGAGATCGTGATCGAGCACCCCGGGGGCTACTACACGCAGTACGCGCACCTCGCCGCCGTCACCGTCGACCAGGGGCAGCGGGTGACCCCGGGCCAGTGGATCGGCCAGACCGGCACGACCGGCAACTCGACCGGCCCGCACCTGCACTTCGAGGTACGCGTCACACCGGAACTGGGCTCCGGGGTGGACCCGGCGGCGTGGCTGACGGCGCGCGGGGTGCAGTTGTAGGACGCGGTCCCCGGACGGCGGCTTCCTCAGAGGCGTTCCGCGAGCAGCCGCTCGATCACGACGGCCACCCCGTCCTCGTTGTTGGGCGCCGTGTGTCCCGAGGCCGCCGCCACGACGTCGGGATGCGCGTTGCCCATCGCGTACGACCGGCCCGCCCAGGTGAGCATCTCGACGTCGTTCGGCATGTCCCCGAAGGCGACGACCTCCTCGGACGAGATGCCCCGCTCGGCGCAGCACAGGGCCAGGGTGCTCGCCTTGGAGACGTCGGGGCCGCTGATCTCCAGCAGGGCGCTGGGGCTGGAGCGGGTCACGGTGGCACGGTCGCCGATCGCGAGCCGGGCGGTGGTGAGGAACGCGTCGGGATCCATCGTGTGGTGGAAGGCGAGGATCTTGAGCACGGGCTCACCGTCGCTCGGCCCGCCCGGGGCCAGCAGCTTCTCGGCGGGCGCCAGATTGTCCGGCACCTCCATGTGCAGCTTCGGATACTGCGGCTCCTGGTGGAAGCCGTACGTCTGCTCCACGGCGTACACGGTCCCCGGCGCGGCCTCGCGCAGCAGCCGTACGGCGTCCAGCGCGTTGTCCCTGGCCAGCTCCCGCACCTTCACGAAGCGGTGGGTGCCGGGGCCGCCGTGCAGGTCGACCACGGCGGCGCCGTTGCCGCAGATCGCCAGGCCGTGACCGTGGACGTGTTCGCTGACGACGTCCATCCAGCGGGCCGGGCGGCCCGTGACGAAGAAGACCTCGACACCCGCGGCCTCGGCGGCGGCAAGGGCGGCGACCGTGCGCGGGGACACCGACTTGTCGTCGCGCAGCAGCGTGCCGTCGAGGTCGGTGGCGATCAGGCGGATCGGGAGGGCGGCGGCGGGGGTCTCGGGCTCTCTGGTCGCTGAGGTCACCCGCCCATTCTCGCGTATGTGTGTGCACGCCCGTGCGGCGGTCCGCCCAGGTGAGTGGCGGCCCCGACCGGTGCCGGGTCAGAGCAGCTGCGCCGGCGCCTCCTGGGCGATGCGCTCGAAGACGCTCTCGTCTGCCGCGAAGTCGGAGTCGGGGATGGGCCAGTGGATCACGATCTCGGTGAAGCCCAGCTCCTGGTGCCGGCCCGCGAAGTCGACGAACGCGTCCACGGACTCCAGCGGACGACCCCGGTCCGGGGTGAACCCGGTGAGCAGGATCCTGTCGAGCCCGCTCACGTCCCGGCCGATCGCGGCGCAGGCGTCGGCCAGTTTCTCGGTCTGCCCGCGCAGGGCCCGCACCGACTGCTCGGGCGTTCCGCTCTCGAACAGCCGGGGGTCACCGGTCGTCACCCACGCCTGTCCGTGCCGTGCCGCGAGCTTCAGCCCGCGCGGCCCGGTGGCGGCCACCGCGAAGGGCAGGCGGGGGCGCTGCACACAGCCCGGGATGTTGCGCACCTCGTGGGCCGAGTAGTGGTCGCCCTGGTACGAGACACCGTCCTTGCCGTCCTCGGTCAGCAGCTTGTCGAGAAGCGAGACGAACTCACCGAACCGGTCTGCCCGCTCCCGGGGTGTCCACGGGTCCTGGCCCAGCGCGGTGGCGTCGAAGCCGGTGCCGCCCGCGCCGATACCGAGGGTGATCCGGCCGTTCGACACGTCGTCGAGCGAGATCAGCTCCTTGGCCAGCGTCACCGGGTGCCGGAAGTTCGGCGAGGTCACGAGAGTACCCAATCGCATACCCTGCGTAGCCGTCGCCGCTGCGGTCAACGTGGGTACCGCCCCGAACCACGGCCCGTCCCGGAAGGTGCGCCAGGAGAGGTGGTCGTAGGTGTACGCGGCGTGGAAGCCCAGCTCCTCGGCTCTCTGCCACAGTTTCTGTCCGTCGTTCCATCGATGGATCGGCAGGATCACAGTGCTCAGACGCATGCTCTCGACGATAAACGAGACCGGCGGGGTGCCCCACCGGGTGTGGTGACGTCGTCAGGTGACGCGGATCAACTCGCCGCCCTCGGCGGGACAGTTGCCGTGCCGACATTTCTCGAAGCTAGCTTCGAGGTGTAGTGTCTTCAGTGTCATCAAGGATCGGGCGGGGCCCGGACTCGGTGTGCAGTGCCGTATGTGAACCGCCGCACCACCCTGCCGGGCGTCCAAACCATGCAGGGTGGCGCGGCTCAACCATCCCCGCACAGTGTGCAGAGACAGAAAGGACATCCTCGTGAGGAATGCCGTTACCCATCATGCATGGTCCCTCCCGCCGAGGGCCATCAAGGCCGTGGTGCCGCTCGTAGTGATCATCGTCGTGGTCGTGGTCGGCGCCTTCGCCGTGGGGCAAGGTCCGGCGGCGCTGACCATGGTCGTCATGGCTCTGCTGGCCGCCGTCGCGGAGGAACTGGTGCGCGCTGCCATGCGGTACTGGATGCGCGTCGCCTGACCGCGGGCGGTGGGGTGCGGGTGCGGGTGCGCACCCGCACCCGCACCCCACCGCCCACGCGCGTGACCATGGTGGATCGACAGTGCCGGGAAGAGGACGGAGGGGCCGTGAAAGGAGACGATGTATCCATGGTCTGGGACCACGAGATCCCGCTCGGGAGCCTGTGTGAAGTGAAGGCCGGTCCGTCCGGGTCCTTGCTGGACAACCTGCACGACGGCCCCGACGGAGTGCCGGTGATCTCACCGCCGGATCTCACCGACGACCACACAGTTGACACCCGGCGGCTACGGCGGGTGCCGTGGGACGAGACGAAACGCCTCTCCCGGTTCTCGCTGCGGGAGGGCGACATCCTCGTCGTGCGGCAGGGGACGCTCGGCCGACTGGCGCTGATCGAGGCAGAACACGCCACATGGTTCTACGGTTCGTCCTGTCTGCGCATCAGGCCCCAGCGGGACCGTGTCCTGCCCGAGTATCTCGTGTCGTACCTGTCGTATCCGCCCGTGCAACGGTTCATGCTGGGCCAGTCCATCCCGGGTACGGTGCCCTCGCTCAACTCGGTGATGCTGAACGAGTTGCCGGTCACCGTGCCGCCCCTGGACCGGCAGCACGCTGTCGTCGAAGCCCTGGCGGACGTCGACAACCGGATCAGGATCCAGCGGCAGATGGCCGATCGCCTGGAGGCACTGCGGCCGGCCATCTTCGGAGAGCTGATCCAGGGAGTGAGGAGCACATGAGCCTGATCACCGTCAGTCAACTGGGACAGGCCTTCTTTGCCGCTGCCGACATCCTGCGCGGCAGGATGGACGCGTCGCAGTACCGTGACGTCATCTCCGCGATGCTGGTTCTCAAGCGGGTCTCGGACCAGCCCGGCATCCTTCGGGTGCCTGACCGTGCGCGCTGGTCCCAGATCGTCGACTACGAGGGCAAGGCGCCGGGGCGTGTGCTCAACGAGGCGCTGTGGGAACTTGAGCAGAGCAACCCCGAAGTGCTGAAGGGCGTGTTCGAGGCCGTCGACTTCGACGTGAGGCTGAGCCCCGCCGAGTTGAAGGCACTGGTCGGTCACTTCGACCGTATTCCGTTGAACGACGGCGACCTGGAGTTCGGCGACACGGTCGGCCGTGCCTACGACCACCTCCTGGGCGCGTTCGCCGACAGCGAGGGGAAACGCGGCGGGGAATTCTTCACGCCCCGTTCCGTGGTCCGGCTGATGGTGCGCCTGGTCGGCCCGCGGAAGGGACAGTCGGTCTACGATCCGTTCGCCGGTTCTGGAGGCATGCTCGTCCAGGCCGGACGGTACGTCGAGGAGCATGGTGGGGAGGGCGCGGACCTCGCTCTCTTCGGGCAGGAGATGAACGCCGCGACGTGCTCCACGGCCCGGTTGAACCTTCTGCTGCACGGCCTCACGGACAGTTCCGTGCTCTGCGGGGACACACTGACCGATCCGCTCCACTCACTGGGAAACGGCCACCTCAGGCGCTTCGACCGTGTGCTGACCAATCCTCCCTTCTCGATGAACTACTCAGAGAAGGAGATGAGGCATCCGGAGCGGATGAAGTACGGCTGGACACCCGAGCGGGGCGGGAAGGCCGATCTGATGAACGTTCAGCATGTGCTGGCCACACTCCGTCCGGAGGGGGTCGGAGCGGTCGTCACCCCGCACGGTGTGCTGTTCCGGGGCGGGGCGGAGGCGGAGATCCGCCAGGGAATCGTCGAGGACGGCCGACTCGAAGCGGTGATCGGTATCGGACCGAACGTCTTCCACGGCACGGCCATCCCCGCCTGCATCCTGGTGCTGCGCGGCACGGACGGGACACCGGCGGATCAGCGCGGCCAGGTGCTGTTCGTCAACGCCGAGCGCGAAGTGGTCACGGGGCGGTCGCAGAACCGCCTGGAGCCGCAGAACGTGGAGAAGATCGTGGGCGCGTTCCGCGAGTGGTCGGACATCCCCGGCTTCTCGCGTGTCGTGTCCCTGGATGAGATCGCGGACAACGGCTTCAACCTCAACATCCGGCGCTACGTCGATGCGGGTCCGCCCGCCGAGCCGTCGCTGGACGTCCGTGCCGCGCTGTTCGGCGGGGTGCCGAGAAGCGAGGTCGACGCGGAAACGAGGAGGTTCCAGGTCTTCGGAATCGGCGTCGCAGACCTGTTCACGACGAAGGGCTCCGGCTACCTCGACTTTCTGGGCAGCGGTTGCGAGGCGACCGCGGCGCGTATCCCGGAACTGGCCGCTGCCCGAGAGAGGGACTTCGTCGACCACTGCCGTTCCTGGTGGCGGGCAACGGAATCACGCGTTGTCGAACTCGCTGGCACCAGCAGGCTGTTGATGTTGCGTTCCCGGCTCCTGGCCTCTTTCCGTGAGGAGCTCCTGCCGGCCGGGATCCTGGACCGGTACCAGTTGACCGGTGCCTTCGCGGCATGGTGGGACGTTCGGCAGGACGACCTCAGGAGCCTGGACCTCCGAGGCTTTCCCGGGGTGATCGACCGGTGGGCGGTGGCCGACGGCCGACCTCCGTATCTCCCTGGGAACCTGGCGCGCGAACGAGTACTTGATGTCCTTGGCAACGACCTTTGCTCTCGCGTGGAGAGGCTTGCTGCCGCCGAGCGCCAGGGACTGGTCGACGTCTACCGCTCATGGGGTGACCGGTACGGGACTTCTTACACGGACCTGGAGAGGCAGAGCGAGGCTGCTGCGGAACGACTCAGAACCCGCCTGAAGGAACTCGGTTACACCTGACCGGTCCGCCTCGGGCCTGACGCCGCTGGCCAGGCGCGGAACCCGCTGTCCCCGTCACCTCCTGGTCGGCCGCCAGACCGAGGTGAGCGCGGCGACCGGGTCGGTGCCGGCCGGTGTCATGGGCCACTGTTCCCCGTCGTCGTCCCGGGAGCAGGGGTACCAGCGGGCGCCGGGGCCCCGGCGCAACTCGATGCCGTGGTCCCGGCGCGCTCGGTTCCCCCTGGATGTTCGGTGCCAGGACTCCGTACGGCCGAGCGCTGCGGCGTCATCAGGCGGTCGAGTCCGGGTCGTAGCCGCGGAGGATGCCCACGAACCGGTCGAGTAGGGCTGTGGCCTCGTCGTCCGGATACCCGCTGTTGAAGTGCATGACGCCGTTGCGGACGTCTTTCACACGGCGGAGCAGGCCGACGAAGTGGCCACGGTCCACCCCGGGCCAGTTGAGCTTCTTCCAGCGTTCCTCGTCGTCGAGCAGCCGGACGTACTCGCCGAACATCAACTGATCGACCTGTCTGCGACGTCGGTCCCTGTGTACTTGTCGCACGTCGTCCTCGCCGTACACCCGGCCGAGGCAGCGGCGGAGGCGCCGCTCGATCTCACCGAGTACGAAGAACGGGCGTGCGATGGCCACGAACTGGTCGGCGAGGTCCGCTGTGGTGACGATGCCGGTCACTGATCCTGCGGCACTGCGCACCAGGACGAAGCCATATGCCTGGATCATGGGAACTACCGGCAGGAGGTAGGCGGTCGACTCGACTGCGTGGTACTCGCTGGTGAGGGCGTTCCGGACGGTGGCCTCCCGGCCGGTGGCGTGCATATGGGCGATGGAAGCCCAGGTGACGACTCCTTGCAGGGTGCCCAGGCCGTCGAGGACGGGCAACTGGGAGAAGCCGCGTTCGGCCATGATGCTCATGGCCTTGGGCAGCGTGTCGTCGGGCATGACGGAGACGGCTCCACCGACGGCTGAGGCGAACACGCTGATCCGCAGCGCGGTCTGTGGCAGCAGGCCGACGGGATCCTCCCCGGGCTCCTCGTCCGGGGACCCGTCGGAATCCGGTGTGTCGCCCGTGTCCACTGGTTGAAGAGGGTCCCGGCCGATGTGGCTCAGGTCCTCGACGTCAACAGCCTGATGGGTGTCCGGGGCGGCGCCACCGGGCGGGTGCCCCTGTACGGAACCGGCATCGCTGTCGGCCAGACGCACCACACGGATCTCGCCGTCGATGGGGCCGACGGCGAGATCCGGCACTGTGGTCAGCCCGGCGTTGCTCAGGTCGAGCGAGACGCGTGACACCGCCGCATGGTTGCGGAACTGGATGTTCCAGTGCGCGAGCAGCTGACGTCGGCTCAGCGTGGCACCGGCCAGGCCCGCCACGTCGAGTTCACCCGAAGCTGACATCGACTTCCTCTCAGACCGTCGTTTTGCCCATGGCCCGTTCCACGAGACTCAGCAAGCGCGCGGCCCGGTCCCGGTAGAACGCGTCGAAGTCGTCGTCGTGGAGGGTTTTCGGGCTGATGTGGTGGGTTCCGACCATGTCGTCAAGCCAGTCGCCGCTGATTCCAGCCGCCTTCTCCAATGCGACGAGGTAAATGGAAGGTGGGTTGCCGCCGATGGTCTGGTACGCCTGGAACGACAGGGCGGTCTTGTTGACGATGCTGGTCATCCGCGCGCTGTCAGCCTCATTGCGGTCGAACCACGCCTTGGGGAAAACCTGCCGGATGTCGACGGACCAGCCCGTCAGGTTCTGCTCGCTGATGGCCTCGTCCGGGAAGCGCCAGTCCACCGCGCCTTCCTTCATCAGCAGTGCGTAGATGCCTTTGTAGGCGGCGCTGTTGCGTGAGGTCAGCCGGTGCAGGCGCTGCTCCTGGAAGGAAGCCTCGGCGATGGTGTCCGGCTCGGGGCCGCCATCGGTCAGCCAGGCGATGACCTGTTCCACGTCACGGACGAAGCGGGTGTCCGTAACCCCTCCGTACAGCTCGCCGAGCACGCCGCACCAGTACCAGCGGGCCAGTCCCTCCCTGATCGCCGGCTCCTCGCACGTTTTCCGGCCGAGGAGTGCGGCGATGGCCGCCAGTGGGACCAACTGCGAGCCGTACGGCAGGTCCCTCTCCTTGAAGACGTGCTGCGCGGCGAGGAACTTGCCGACCCAGGCGAAGGCACTGGTGACTTCGGGGGCGAGTGCGCTGTAGTCGGCCAGAGGCAGGTGCAGCAGATCACGGCGCTTACAGCTGACCGCAGGTGGACTGGCCGTTCCCGGGTTGTCCACCAGGAACCGCTGTTTGCGCTGCCAGGTCTGCACGAGAGCGATCGTCTGGAGAAAGTCCAGACTGGTCAGTCCGGTCTCATGCCGACTGTCTGCGTCGATGGAACCGAGAACCGGATACGCGGTGCTGAGCATCTGCTTGGTCGTCCTCCAGTCCTCACTGAGACTGAAGTCCCGGCCGTGTTCACGGCTGTACCGGTCGTCTCCGGCGTAGGTCGCGGTGAGCAGTTCGAACACGTTGAGGACCACACCACCGGTGTTGACTCGCTCGAAAACCGAGCAGACAGCGTCCTTCTGCGTTTCCTTGGGCAAGCGGATCAGCGGCACCTTGAAGCCCTTGACCGTGTCGATGACCTTCGCCTGGAACGCGGACCAGGTGTCCCAGCGGTCATCGGACGCGCTGACGTAGGCGCGCTGCCACCTGCCGGTGGCGTCCGCGTCGAATATCAGGTTCAGCGGGAAGAAGCCGGCCGTACATTCGGCTTCTCTGCTGGACAGATCCAGGAACGTCCGTCCGAAGGAGCCTCGTAGGAGGCGATCCGCGGGAATGGACCGGATCGCCTCGTCGCGGTCGGACTCCTCATTCACCGCCAGCGAGATGTCGATGTAGTACCAGCGTTGGACGGGCTTGTTCCGCGCGTCGCTCGTCTCCACCGGCCGGTCCGACCGCAGCGCCTGGAAAAGGGAGGTCAGCCTCTGTTGCCCGTCCAGCAGAAGCTGCTCGGGAACGATGCCCGGCTTTACCACGGTTCCGTACAGTGGCCGTGCCTTGAACTGCGCCTCGCCGCCCGTGTCCAGCGTCATGGCCACGCCCAGCGGGTAGTCGAGTGTCACCGTGGCCAGCAGAGCGCGGATCCGGTCGTCGTCCCACTTCCACTGACGCTGGAAGTCCGGCAACTGGATCTTTCCGACCGCGACGTCGTCCAGCATTCTGCCCAGGCTTGGGCCGTCCAGCGCCACCACGTGTACCCCCTGAGTCGTACCGGTGCCGCCCTGTACCGCTCCGCGAACTCCGGCGCGCGGGTGTACTGCCGACGGGCATGTCCCATCGGATCATGCCCGAAGTGCGGTTGCCGCAGAAGCCGTTTGCCGCGATCGCCGACGTCTCCGGATTCCCGCCCGGACAATCCGTTGTCAGATCCCTCGCCGAGACGCGGGCGCTGGTGCACCGGGATCCGACCCGTTCTCGCCGACCCAGGCGCCTCGGCGCGCAGGTCGTCGACTTCCGCCCAGGTGTCATCCGGGGCGTCGTGAACGTACGGCGATCGACGCGGCGGTCACCGAGACGACACTGCGGTGGCCGGGCACGGTGGCCACATCGGTGTCCGATGTCGGTGGCACGGCCCGGCCGTGCGGTGACCGCGTCCGGCTCATCGGCGTTTGAGCCGGAGAAAGCGAATCCGGCGAGGTCACGCCGCGATGGGCGAAAAGCCTTCGCTGATGTGCACTTGGGCTTAGCGGCCCAGGTCCAGTCTGCGGCTGTTCGGTGAAACGGGGCCCCGTTCGCCAGCTCGAAGAACTGGCCCGCAGGTCTGCCGGTCCTCGGTGGCTCCCCACCGTATCTGCGGGGGGCGATGCCACGGGCACCATCGCCGACGTTACGTTTCCGTCCGCTGCCAGACAGAGGTGAGGGCCGCGACAGGGTCGGTGTCGGCCGGTGAGTCGGGCCACCATGCGCCCTCGTCGTCCTGGGAGTAGGGGTACCAGCGGGCGTCGGGGCCCAGCCGCAGTTGGATGCGGTGGTCGGTGAGGGTGAGGCGGTTGCGCCAGGTCCTGAGGGGGACGGGGGTGGTGGTCATCTCGGTGAGGGCGCCGGTCAGGGCGGTGCGGGCGGCCTTCATCGTCACCGGGTCGGGGGTGTGGGGGTGTTCGGCGACGGTGAGGCCGGTGGGGCCGCTGTGCCGCCAGGCACGGGTGAGGCGGGCGAACGCGTCCGGTTTGGTGCCTGTGTTCACGATCAGGCGGTGGAACCACTCGGGCCAGTGACTGCTCGCGGCGATCCGCACCGCGTCCTGGTGCTGGGTCAGGTGCAGGTCGGTGGTGTCGCCCGCGAGGAGTCGTGCGGCGCGGGCGGCGGCGTCTGTCATGAGCCGCTCCAGGTCCGTGGTGGCCGTCCCACTGCTGGACGGCGCAGTGACGGGCAGCGAGACGGTGTGGGCGGACGGCTCGGGGGGTTCGGGAAACCGGGGTTGGTGTTCGGCCCAGCGGGTGTACGCGGCTGCGGCAGGGATGCCGGCCGGGGCCGGGGGACTCGCGGTCTCCTGTGTGGCTCTACGGCGTGCGCGCAGTTGGGTGAGGACTTCCTCGCGGCTGCGGCCGCGCAGCGCGAAGAGGACGAACGGGTCGGCGTCGATGGTGGTGGCGATGGCGTAGCAGAGTGCGGCGGCGTGCTTGCAGGGGTGTCCCCAGTCGGGGCAGGAGCAGTCAGGGTCGAGTTCGGTGGGCAGTGGGAGGAGGGGGACGCCTGCCTGGCGGGCGTCGTCGACGAGTTCGGCGGGCATCTCGCCGTCGAGGAGCGCGGCGAGATGCCCGGCTCGGGCCGCGACGGTGTCGAGGAGGGTGTCCCACTGGGTGTCGGTGAGGACGGGCAGGTGGACCGAGGCGCGGTACGGGCGCGGGCGGCTTCCCTGGACCGCGGCTTTGACCTGGCCCGGGGCGACGGTGGTCGTACCGACCTTGCCCTGGCGGGCGTAGGTGCGTCCGCGGGACAGTCGTCCGGAGTCCAGAGTGGAGTCCTCCAGGGCCGTCACCCATGCCTGGCCCCACCAGGTGGCGGCGAACGCGCGCCTGCCACGGGCGGATGCACGGCGCTGGCCGGGGAGCGAGGGGTTCATGACTGCCTCCCCAGGGAGACGAGTTCGGCGAGGTCGGCGTCGGACAGTTCGGTGAGGGCGGCCTCGCCGGAGCCGACGACGGCGTCGGCGAGGGCGCGCTTGGATTCGAGAAGCTTCGCCACCTTGTCCTCCACGGTGCCCTCGGCGATGAGCTTGTGCACCTGGACGGGCCTGTCCTGGCCGATGCGGTACGCGCGGTCGGTGGCCTGGTCCTCGACGGCCGGGTTCCACCAGCGGTCGTAGTGCACGACGTGGGTGGCGCGGGTGAGGTTGAGGCCGGTGCCCGCCGCCTTCAACGACAGCAGGAACACCGGTACTTCACCGCGCTGGAAGCGTTCCACCATCTCCTCGCGCCGCGCGACGGGGGTGCCGCCGTGCAGGAAGAGGGTGGGCATGCCGCGTTCGGCGAGATGTTTCTCCAGAAGGGACGCCATCTGCTTGTACTGGGTGAAGACCAGCACCGACTCACCCTCGGCGGTGATGGTGTCGAGCAGTTCGTCGAGCAGTTCGAGCTTGCCTGAGCGGCCTCGCAACGGGGTGGACCGGCGCAGGCCGTGCTCCTTCAAGCGGTGTTCTCTCAAATACTGGGCCGGGTGGTTGCAGATCTGCTTCAGCGCGGTGAGCAGCTTGAGCACCAGGCCGCGGCGGGCGATGCCCTCGGACTCCGCGATCCTCGCCATGGTCTCGCGGACCACCGCCTCGTACAGGCTGGTCTGTTCGGCCGTCAGCGAGACGACGCGGTCGGTCTCGGTCTTGGGCGGCAGCTCGGGTGCGATCCCCGGGTCGGACTTTCTGCGGCGCAGCAGGAAGGGACGGACGAGACGGGACAGGCGCTCGGCGGCCTCGGGGTCCTCGCCGGCCTCGATGGGGCGGGCGTACCGGTCGCGGAAGGCGGTCAGCGGGCCGAGGAGTCCGGGGGTGGTCCAGTCGAGGAGCGCCCACAGTTCGGAGAGGTTGTTCTCCACGGGGGTGCCGGTGAGGGCGACGCGGGCGCGGGCGGGCAGGGCGCGCAGTTCGCGGGCGGTGACCGCGTAGGGGTTCTTGACGTGCTGGGCCTCGTCGGCGGCGACCAGCGACCAGGCGGTCTCGGCGAGGACTTCGCGGTCGCGACGCAGCACCCCGTAGGTGACCAGGACGATTTCGTCGCCGGCCAGGTCGTCCAGGTGGCGGTCGCCGCCGTGGTACCGGCGTACGGGGGTGGACGGTGCGAACCGGGCCGCCTCGCGCTGCCAGTTGCCGAGCAGGGAGGCGGGGCAGACGACGAGCGTGGGGCCCGCGGTGGCGGGGTCGGTCTGGCGGTGCAGATGCAGGGCGAGCAGGGTGATGGTCTTGCCCAGGCCCATGTCGTCGGCGAGGCAGCCGCCGAGGCCGAGTTCACACATCTCGGCCAGCCAGGCGAGGCCCCGCTTCTGGTAGTCGCGCAAGGTGGCTTTGAGCGCGGCGGGCTGCGGGGCGGGGATACGGGATTCAGGATCGCGGATACGGGCGACAAGGTCGCCGAACTGGCCGACCGCCTCACAGGGAATCGGGTCGCCGTCCTGTTCCACCTCGCCGGTCAGCGCGGCGCTCAGCGCCTCCATGGGGGTGAGCGGTTCCATCCGGCGGCGCCCGGCGCGGGCCACCAGCTTCGGGTCGGCGACCACCCACTGGTCCCGCAGCCGGACGAGGGGGCGGCGCGACTCGGCGAGGGCGTCCATCTCGGCGTCGGTGAGCGGCTCGCCGCCGAGCGAGAGCTGCCAGCGGAAGTCGAGAAGTGCGTCGGCGTCGAGGAGGCCGCCCGCGCTGGAGCCGGGGGCGGTGCGCTGCCCGATCTCCGCGGTCGCGGTGAGCGCCTTGACCAGCTCGCGCGGCCAGTGCACGTCGACTCCGGCCGCGCGCAGCGCGTCGGTCGCGTCCCCCAGCAGGTCGAAGGCTTCGTCGTCAGTCAGCCGGAGCTCGTCGGGGACGGCATCCTTCAGCAGCCGCTGGAGTGGGAGCCATGCGCGGGCGCCGCGGCGCAGCGCGAGCAGCGTCTCGGTCTCGGCGCGCGGGCCGAGCAACCTCTCCACCTCGGCCGGCTCGTTCCACAGCCCTGCGGCGTCGACGACAAGCGCCGGATCCGCCGCAGTATGCAACTGCAGGACTGCCCGGAACTGCCGACGGCGCCCCTCGGGCAGGTCGACGCGCAGCGAGACACCGACCTCGGCGGTGAGCGCGGCGGTGGTCTCCTCGGCCCACTCGCGCAGGGCGGGTACGGCACGCGTCTCGCGCCAGGCGTACGGCACCGCTCCCATGGCGAGTGGCGCGGCCGGAGTACGGACCAGGTCGTCGGCGACGGCGTCGCAGAACTGTCCTATCAGCGCGGCCGGTTCGGCGATCCGCAGCGGGGCCGGTCCGGGCTCGGGCAGGCAGTGGGCGTGCGGCGGGAAGGCGGCGGCGAGGGCGTCCAACGTCCGGCGCTGGGCGGCGGTGAAGGGGCCGGCCTGCCAGGTGTCGTAGCCGGCGGGGGTGAGGGCCGGATGGAGACGGCCGTCGGCGAGCAGCCGCAGCGCGAAGCGAGCGGCGGCCTGCCAGGCTGCGGCGGACGGATGCGGCGGCTGCGCCCCGGCCAGCGCGGAGACGGCGAGGGCGACGGGCAGTGCGTGGCCTTCCACCCTCCGCCGCCGGACCGACCGGCCGTGCGGCAGCACCAGCTCCACCGAATCGGTCTCGACGCCCGCGGGCGCCACGCCGCCGTCGGCGGCAGCCCCCACGGGCTGCCACAGCAGCAGCCGTCCGAGGCGGGCGGGCTCGCCGGGCAGGAACACCGCCGCCCAGCCGCCGTCGAGCAGGGCCCTTGCGAAGGCGGTTGCCTCCGGCGAGGCCATCGACGGCGCGACTCTCTTGCCCGTGTGTGGTTCTCGTACGACGACCCGTGCCACGCTATTTCGCCCCATCGATTCCAGGCGGCCCTCACCGCGCCCCGCACACCACCCGACACGCTCGGGCCCTGTCCGACCTGGCGCCACGCGCTGATCGGCCGCTTGCCGACGTCGGGCAAGCCCATCATGGCGGCCGGGCACAACCGCGTTCAAACCCGGACCACGGTGGTGGTCCTCTTTCGGCGAGCACGGCCTCGGTCTTGCCCGCAGTGGGTACCCTGCGCCGCTTGCCGACGTGGGCCGAGTGGGACGACCAGGGGCGCATATCGCAGTATGCTCGGGCCATGGCTGACACGACACGGATCACGGTGACGCTGCCGACCGAGCAGGTCGCCGAACTGAGGAAGCTCACCGACAACGTCTCCGGTTATGTGGCCGAGGCGGTGGCGCGGCAGCTGCGGCACCAGTTGCTCGGCGCCGACCTGCTGCGTCACCAGGAGGAGCACGGGGAGTTCGCCGAGGAGGAGCTGGCGGAGGCGCGTTCCAGGATCTTCGGGGCGACGGGCGCGGACGGGTCGGCGAGCGCTGCGTGAACGAGCACGTCGAGACCGTCGTCCTGGACTCCCAGGGGCTCTCCGCCTGGATCGCACAAGACCGCAAGATTCTCGTGATGTTCCAGGTGTTCCATGCCATGGGCGCCGACCTCGTCATCGGAGCCAACACCATCGTGGAAGTCAGCCATACGCGGGTGAACATGCCCCGGCTGCGGTGGGTGCTGTCCCGCGTCAAGGTCGAGCCGGTGACCGAGGATGCGGCGAAAGCATCCGCAGAACTGCTCAAGGCCGCGGGCCTGCACGGCCACAAGTACGCGATCGACGCGACCGTGGCGGAGGTGGCACTGCGTCAGCCGGGCCCGGTGGCCATGCTGACCTCGGACATCGACGACATGGCCCGGTTGTGCGGTGACCGCGTCCGGCTCATCGGCATCTGAGCGGGCAACCGCCCTCCCCGACCAAGGGGAATCTTCGCAGGTCAGGACGCGATAGGCGAAAAAGCCTTGACCGAGGTCACCAGGGTGCCCAGCCGCAGCCGGTCGGTCACTGCGGCGGCGGCCGTGAGCGTGGGCACGGCGCCGAACCACGGGCCGTCCCGGAAGGTGCGCCAGGACAGGTGGTCGTAGGTGAACGCGGTGTGGAACCCGAGCTGCTCCGCGCGCTGCCAGGTCGAACGGCCGCCCTCGTGCCAACGGCGGTACGGCAGGATCACGGTGCTCAGGCGCAGGTTCATGCCCCAGAGCCTAGGTGCCGTTCATGTTTCACGTGAAACAGTGACGATCGGCTGGCGCCGGGTGGTGTCAGCGCGGGCCGGAGAACCGCAGGAAGCGTGGCGGTACCGATTCCGTGAGCCACACGCCGTTCGCGCTCACGTGGAAGAGGTGGCCGTCGCGGTGCATGGCGGCCGAGTCCACCGAGAGCACGACGGGCCGGCCCCGGCGGGCGCCGACCCGGGTCGCGGTCTCACGGTCGGCCGAGAGATGCACGGCGTGCCGGTTCATGGGCCGCAGGCCCTCGGCGCGGATGGCGTCCAGGAAGCGGTCCACCGTGCCGTGGTAGAGGTACGGCGGCGGGGTCGCCGGGGGCAGCCCGAGGTCGACCTCGACGCTGTGGCCCTGGCTGGCGCGGATGCGGGTTCCGTCGATCGCGAAACGCTTCTTGTCGTTGGCGGCGACCACATGGTCCAGCTCGTCCCGGGTGAACCGGAAGCCGTGGGCCGTGGCAGCGGCGATCAGCGTGTCGATGTCGACCCAGCCGGCCTCGTCGAGCGTGAGCCCGATCCGGTCCGGCTGGTGCCGCAGATGCTTCGACAGGTACTTCGACACCTTCACGGTGCGTCTTTCATCCATCTCTTTCTCGCTCATCCCGCAAGAGTGTCGGGCGAGACGGTGATCACGCACTTCATTTTGACCCGGAGGTTTGATCCACAACCAAGTGCGGTTATCCACAGGGGAATTGGAAAACCTGTGGACAACCAGCCTATGTTTTAAGGCTTTTGGTCAACTTGGGTTGATTCAATACCATTTGATGTTACTGGTCACAGTGGTGGATCCATCCGCGCCAGCGCCCTCAACGCCCCCGGCATGAAGCGGGACATGAGGCGCGCGCCCCGGGCCTCCGGCGTCACCGGTGCGACCGCCTCGTTGCGCACCACCGCGCGCAGGATCGCCGAAGCCACCTTCTCCGGCGGGTAGTTGCGCAACCCGTACAGCCGAGCCGTCCGCTTCTGCCGACGGGCCTGCTCCTCGGCGTCGACTCCCGTGAAGCGCGCGGTCGTTGTGATGTTCGTGTTGACGAAACCGGGGCAGATCGCCGAGACGCCGATACCCTGACCCGCCAGCTCGGCGCGCAGACATTCGCTGAGCATCAGCACCGCGGCCTTCGAAGTGCTGTACGCCGGAAGCGCTTTGGAGGGCTGGTAGGCGGCGGCGGACGCGATGTTCACGATGTGGCCGCCCTGCCCGCGCTCGGCCATCTGCTTCCCGAAGAGCCGGCAACCATGGATCACACCCCACAAGTTGACGTCCAGGACCTTCTTCCAGTCATCCGGGGTCGTGTCGAAGAAGGACCCGGAGAGCCCGATCCCCGCGTTGTTCACCAGCACGTCCACGACGCCGTACTCGGTGGCGACCTTCTCGGCGAGCTTCTCCATCGCCTGCTCGTCCGCGACGTCGACCGGCTCCGCCCAGGCTTCGGGGGCACCGACAAGCCGGGCCAACTCGGCTGTGCGGGAGGAGCTTTCGGCGTCCCGGTCGACGGCCACCACGCGGGCGCCCGCCTCGGCGAACGCGAACGCCGTCGCCCGTCCGATGCCGCTGCCCGCCCCGGTGACCAGGACCAGTCGGCCGCCGAAACGCTGTGCGTACACGCCCGTTGGCGTCGCCGGGAGCCGCCCGCCCTCGTTGGCGGTCACGAACTCCCCGATCCAGGCGGCCACCTGATCGGGCCGGGTGAGCGGGACCCAGTGCCTGGCGTCGAGCGTGCGGCGCACCAGCCGGGGGGCCCACCGCTCCAGCCCGTCGTACAGCCGCTCGGAGAGGAACGCATCCCCCAAGGGCGTGATGAGCTGCACGGGCGCGTGCGCGTGCGAGTCCGGGCGCGGCCTGCGCAGCCGGGCCCGGACGTTGTCCCGGTACAGCCAGGCGCCGTTGGCAGCGTCCGAGGCCAGGGTGGCCGCCGGGTAGCCGTCCGAGGCGACCTTCTCGACCCGGGCCAGCATCTTCGGCCAGCGTTTGCCGAGCGGACCGCGCCAGGCGAGTTCGGGCAGCACGGGCGTGTGCAGCGCGTACACGTACCAGGATCTGCGGCCCTGGCCAAGGAGTTGGGCGATCGCGCGCGGGGTGGGCCGCCTCAGGCGCCCCTTCGTCCAGTGGCCGAGGTGGTCCAGGGACGGCCCGGACATCGACGTGAAGGACGCGATCCGGCCCTCGGTGCGCGCGACGGTGACGAACTCCCAGGACTGCACCGAGCCCCAGTCGTGCCCCACCAGGTGCACCGGCCGGTCCGGGCTGACCGCGTCCGCGACCGCCAGGAAGTCGTCCGTCAGCTTCTCCAGGGTGAAGCCGCCCCGCAGCGGACGCGGTGTTCCCGAACGGCCGTGGCCCCGCACGTCGTACAGCACGACATGGAAGCGGTCCGCGAGCCGCGCGGCGACCTCCGACCACACCTCCTTGGTGTCCGGATAGCCGTGCACGAGGATCACCGTGGGGTCCGTGGGGTTCCCCAGCTCGGCGACGCACAGCTCGATCCCGCCCGTCCGTACCCGGCGCTCACGCGCCCCGTCGAGAGTCACTCGTCCTCCGTCTCAAGGGTCACGATCATCACTTCGCCTCCGCCCAGCGCCGCACGTGCGGCAGATCGTCGTCCAGCCAGAACGCGCTCTCCTGCGGGTCCGCGGAGTCCGTGACGACCAGGATCTCCTCGAACTTCGCACCCGTGCCCCGGAATCCGAGGTGCGGTTCGACCGCCCACAGACCCGGCTGCGGCGGGTGGTCGGAGAAGCGGTACGGCGACCACAGGGGCGACCAGCCCTCGCGGTGGCCGCGCAGCGCGTCGCCGGCGAGCCCCTTCAGGGACTGCGTTCCGAACCCGAACAGCCTCGGCGCCCAAGGCCGTTCGCGCACCCGGTCGATCTTGTGCGCGATCACCCCGAAGGGATACGCGCGATGCCGGTTGGCATAACCCTGGCGGACCATGAGGCGGTCCACGTCCTCGTAGATCCGGCGCAGCGGGCGCCGCTCGCGCACCTCGCGCAGGATCAGCTCGCGGTGCGCCTCCAGATCGGCCATCAGCCGGTCCTGCACCGGGTTGGCGCCGAGCGAGCCCGAGTAGCCGATGTCCGCAGCGAAACCCCGGTGCACCGGGGCCAGGTCCAGGATGAACGGCATCCCCGGTTCCAGCCGGCGGCCGGTCGGGAAGAACTGGAGGGGGACGCGGAAGTTCACGAACGCCGTGCGGTCCCCGAACCAGGCGAACGGCAGATGGAACCAGTCCCGCACGCCCCGCTCGCGCAGCCACTCCCGCTGCATCCGGGCCGCCTCGCGCTCGGTGATCCCCGGCTCCAGCCGAGCCGCGACGGCCTCCGCGCACTCGTACGCCAGCCGTTGCACCCGTCTGAACCCGGCCAGTTCCCCAGACAGTTCTCGGACCGGTTCTCCGACCGGTTTGCCCGCCCGCTTCCCCGCCGGTTTCCCGGCGAGTTCGTCCGCCTCCGTCGTCGCCATTGCCGCCGCCCACCGTCCCCATCGACCGCGCTACGTGTCCGTAACTTGACCCCCGCGAATCTGACACTTGTTAGAGCTCGCGTCAACAGGCGGACGCTGTCTGTGGACAACGGCGCCGATGCGGAGAACCCGCCGCCGGTTGTTCGACCTGAGGGGGACCCCTACGGGCCCGTACGACTGGAGGTGGATGCCGAGACAGCTCTTCGGGTTGACGACCGATGTGGTGTGCGCCACTACCGTCGTGGACGTGACTGTGATCGCGACCGAAAGCCTGAGCAAGCGGTTCCCCCGGGTGACCGCGCTCGACCGGCTCTCCATGGACATCGGACCCGGTGTGACCGGACTCGTCGGCGCCAATGGCGCCGGCAAATCCACCCTGATCAAGATCCTGCTGGGTCTGTCTCCCGCCACGGAGGGCCGGGCCACCGTGCTCGGACTCGACGTCGCCACGGAGGGCGGCGCCATCCGTGAACGCGTCGGCTACATGCCGGAGCACGACTGCCTGCCACCCGACGTCTCGGCCACCGAGTTCGTCGTGCACATGGCGCGCATGTCCGGGCTCCCGCCTGCCGCCGCCCGCGAGCGCACCGCGGACACCCTGCGCCATGTCGGACTGTACGAGGAGCGCTACCGCCCCATCGGCGGCTACTCGACCGGCATGAAGCAGCGCGTCAAGCTCGCCCAGGCGCTGGTCCACGACCCGCAGCTGGTCTTCCTGGACGAGCCGACCAACGGCCTCGACCCGGTCGGCCGCGACGAGATGCTCGGTCTGATCCGCCGTATCCACACCGACTTCGGCATCTCGGTGCTGGTCACCTCGCACCTGCTCGGCGAGCTGGAGCGGACCTGCGACCACGTGGTGGTCGTCGACGGCGGGAAGCTCCTGCGGTCCAGCTCCACCACGGACTTCACCCAGTCCACGGCCATCCTCGCCATCGAGGTGACCGACACCGACGAACACCCGGACGGCACCGCCGCGGTGCGCGACGCGCTCCACGCGCGCGGGGTGGACACCCACGACGGCAGCGGACTGCCCGGCGCGGGACACATCCTGCTGCTCACCGCCGAGGGCGAGGACACCTACGACCTCGTGCGGGACACGGTCGCCGACCTCGGCCTCGGTCTGGTGCGGATGGAACAGCGCAGGCACCACATCTCCGAGGTCTTCACCGACAGCGACGAACAGCAGAGCGCCGCACAGCGCTCCACACCACAGAGCACCGCACAGCACGGCGCGGGAAAGGAGGCGGTCGGCCATGGCGGTTGAGCAGACCCCGGCACCGGCGGGCGCCCAGTCCCGCATCCACAACATCGGCTACCGCTCGTACGACGGCCCGCGTCTGGGCCGGGCGTACGCCCGCCGGTCGCTGTACTCGCAGTCCCTGCGCGGCTCCTACGGCCTCGGCCGCTCGGCCAAGTCCAAGGTGCTGCCGATGCTGCTCTTCGCGGTGATGTGCGTCCCGGCGGCCATCATGGTGGCGGTCACGGTGGCCACCAAGGCCAAGGAACTGCCCGTCGAGTACACGAACTACGCGATCATCATGCAGGCGGTCATCGGCCTGTACGTCGCCTCGCAGGCACCCCAGGCCGTCTCCCGCGACCTGCGCTTCAAGACCGTACCCCTGTACTTCTCGCGCCCGATCGAGACCGCGGACTACGTCCGGGCGAAGTTCGCGGCGCTGGCCTCGGCCCTGTTCCTCATCACCGCGATGCCGCTGGTCGTGCTCTACGCGGGCGCCCTGCTGGCCAAGCTCGACTTCACCGACCAGACCAAGGGATTCCTCCAGGGGCTCGTCTCCGTGGCACTGCTCTCGCTGCTGTTCGCCGGCATCGGCCTCGTCATCTCGTCGGTCACCCCGCGCCGAGGCTTCGGTATCGCGGCGGTCATCGCCGTACTGACCATCTCCTACGGAGCGGTGTCCACGCTCCAGGCCATCGCCGACGCGCAGACCATGGGAGACGGACAGGGCGGCTCCGGCGTCGCCCCCTGGATCGGCCTCTTCTCGCCCATCACGCTCATCGACGGGGTGCAGACGGCCTTCCTGGGTGCCACGTCCTCCTACCCCGGAGGGGTGGGCCCCGGCACCGCCGAAGGCGTGGTCTTCCTGCTCGCTGTCCTGGGCCTCATCGCCGGCTGCTACGGCCTTCTGCTGCGCCGCTACCGAAAGGTCGGACTGTGACCACGCTCAACATCGACCACGTCTCGCGCTGGTTCGGCAACGTGGTGGCGGTCAACGACATCACCATGACGATCGGCCCCGGCGTCACCGGCCTCCTCGGCCCCAACGGCGCCGGAAAGTCCACCCTCATCAACATGATGGGCGGCTTCCTGGCACCCTCCACCGGCACCGTCACCCTCGACGGACAGCCCGTGTGGCGCAACGAGCAGATCTACAAGCACATCGGCATCGTCCCCGAGCGCGAGGCGATGTACGACTTCCTCACCGGCAGGGAATTCGTGGTCGCCAACGCCGAGTTGCACGGCCTCGGCGCCAAGGCGGCACAGCGGGCGCTCGCCACGGTCGAGATGGAGTACGCGCAGGACCGCAAGATCTCGACGTACTCCAAGGGCATGCGCCAGCGCGTGAAGATGGCGAGCGCGCTCGTCCACGACCCGTCGCTCCTCCTGCTGGACGAGCCGTTCAACGGCATGGACCCGCGTCAGCGCATGCAGCTCATGGACCTGCTGCGCCGCATGGGCGCCGAGGGCCGCACGGTCCTGTTCTCCTCGCACATCCTCGAAGAGGTCGAGCAGTTGGCGGCCCACATCGAGGTCGTCGTCGCCGGACGGCACGCGGCCAGCGGTGACTTCCGCCGGATCCGCCGCCTGATGACCGACCGCCCGCACCGCTACCTCGTCCGCTCCAGCGACGACCGCGCCCTCGCCGCCGCGCTGATCGCCGACCCGTCGACCTCGGGCATCGAGGTGGACCTCGCGGAGGGCGCGTTGCGCATCCAGGCCGTCGACTTCGGCCGCTTCACCGCCCTGCTGCCCCGCGTTGCCAGGGATCACGGCATCCGGCTGCTCACGGTCTCGCCGTCCGACGAGTCCCTCGAATCCGTGTTCTCGTATCTCGTCGCCGCGTAGGAGGCCGAAAATGTACGACCCCACAGTCGCCCGGCTCACCTACCGGGCCCTGCTCGGCCGCCGCCGGGCCCTCATCCTCGGCGCGCTGCCCCTGCTGCTCATCGTGATCGCCATCGCCGTACGCGGCCTCGTCGGCGCCGACGACCAGACGGCGGCGGACGTCCTGGGCGGCCTCGCCCTCGCCACGATGGTGCCGATCATCGGCGTCATCGCGGGCACCGGCGCGATCGGCCCGGAGATCGACGACGGCTCCGTCGTCTACCTGCTCTCCAAGCCGCTCAAGCGACCGAAGATCATCTACACCAAGCTGATCGTCGCGATCGGCGTCACCATGGCGTTCTCGGCGGTGCCGACGTTCATCGCCGGCCTCATCCTCAACGGCAACGGCCAGCAGGTCGCCGTCTCCTACACGGTCGCCGCACTGGTCGCCTCCATCGCCTATGCCGCGCTCTTCCTGCTGCTCGGCACGGTGTCCCGGCACGCCGTGGTCTTCGGGCTCGTCTACGCCCTGGTCTGGGAGGCACTGTTCGGCTCCCTGGTGCCCGGGGCGCGCACGCTGAGCGTCCAGCAGTGGGCGCTGGCCGTCGGCCACAAGGTCACGGGCGGCGACCTGATCACCTCGGACGTCGGCCTGACCACGGCGACGGTCCTGCTGATCGCGGTCACCGTCCTCGCCACCTGGTTCGCCGGCCAGAAGCTGCGCACGCTGACACCGACCGGCGAGGAGTAGGCGGTCGCGGACGGGCCCGGGTGCGCGCGTTCTCTTGACAGGGACTTCACGCGTGTCCGGGCACACTGGACATACGGGGCCGCGGGGCGAGGAGGACGGGGATGGCAGGGGACAGGGACATCTGGGACGAGTTGGTCCTCGACGAGGACTTCATACGCTCTGCCGAAACCACCGAACCGTCCGCCCGGGCCCGGATGCTCACGGCGCGCTGGCGGAACCAGAAGCCCGAGCCGCAGCCCTGGCGGTCGGACGAACCCCCGGCGGGCTGGTTCTTCAGCAAGTCACGTCGCCGCAGGTGGCGCCGCAAGTAGGGCAGGCGTCGGACGCTGCGGTCCACCGTCCCGGAAGTCGTTCACCAGTTTTATTCGGTGGCGCCCGACTCGGGTTACCGGCACAGTGGTTGTGTCCAGTACGCCGGATCTGTCCGATGTCGTAGGTCTGATGTCGCGGATCCCGTGACTGGTGTCGGGTTCTGGGAGCGGAGCCGGGCGGCGCCGGTGCACGGCAGCCCGCACGGCTTCCTTCAGGGCAGCCCGCGGCGGGCTCCGGAGCAGTCACTACCTCCGGCGGGCCCGCGAAGCGGGGGGAGCTGCCCGGGGCGGCCACTTCGAGCGCGCGATTCACTCCGCGCGGGCCGCCCTCCCAGACCCCCCGGCCCAACAGCCTCCGCCCAACAGCCGTCGGCCTTCAGCCCCCGCGGGGGACTACGCCAGCAACCGCTCCAGCACCACCGCGATGCCGTCCTCGTCGTTCGACGACGTCACCTCGTCGGCCACCGCCCGCAGTTCGGCGTGGGCGTTGGCCATCGCCACCCCGCGTGCCGCCCAGGCGAACATCGGGATGTCGTTGGGCATGTCGCCGAAGGCGATCGTGTCGGCGGACTTCACGCCCAGTCGGCGGGCCGCCAACGACAGCCCCTTCGCCTTGGACAGGCCCAGGGGGAGGAGTTCGACGATCCCCTCGCCGGCCATGGTGACCGTGACGAAGCCGCCCGCGGTCCGGGCGGCGACCTCGCTGAGTTCGTCGGTGGACAGGGTCGGATGCTGGATGTAGATCTTGCCCAGCGGCTCGGCCCAGAGGTCCGACGGCTCCGTGAGCGGGACGAAGGGGAGCGAGCCCACGCCCTCGTAGCCCGGCCCGATCAGCACCTCGCCGTCGAGGCCCGCCCGGCTCGCCGCCAGGAACAGCGGGCCGACCTCCGCCTCGATCTTCGCCAGCGCGAGCGAGGCCAGCTGCCGGTCCAAGGTGATCGACGTCAGCAGCCGATGTGCGCCGACGTCGTACACCTGTGCGCCCTGGCCGCAGACCGCGAGTCCCTCGTAGCCCAGTTCTTCGAGGACGTGCCGCGTCCAGCGCACTCCCCGGCCGGTGACGACGATGTGCGCGGCGCCCGCCGCGGTGGCCGCGGCGAGTGCCTCACGGGTGCGCGCCGAGACCGAGTCGTCGGAACGCAGGAGCGTTCCGTCGAGGTCGGTCGCGACGAGCCGGTACGGGAACGACCCGGCGGCGTCGGTCACTTGGCGACCGGCTCCAGCAGCTCCCGGCCGCCCAGGTACGGGCGCAGCACCTCGGGTACACGCACCGAGCCGTCGGCCAGCTGGTGGTTCTCCAGGATGGCCACGATCGTGCGCGGTACGGCGCACAGCGTGCCGTTGAGCGTCGCCAGCGGCTGGACCCTGTTCTTGCCGTCGCTGGTGTCGCGCATCCGCACGGACAGGCGCCGGGCCTGGAAGCCGTCGCAGTTGGAGGCCGAGGTCAGCTCGCGGTACTTGCCCTGGGTCGGGATCCACGCCTCGCAGTCGAACTTGCGCGAGGCGGAGGCGCCCAGGTCGCCCGAGGCCACGTCGATGACCTGGAAGGGCAGTTCGAGGGCGGTCAGCCACTGCTTCTCCCAGTTCAGGAGACGCTGGTGCTCGTTCTCGGCGTCCTCGGGGCTGACGTACGAGAACATCTCGACCTTGTCGAACTGGTGCACGCGGAAGATGCCCCGGGTGTCCTTGCCGTAGGTGCCGGCCTCGCGGCGGAAGCACGGCGAGAAGCCGGCGTAGCGCAGCGGCAGCTTGTCGGCGTCGAGGATCTCGTCCATGTGGTAGGCGGCGAGGGGGACCTCGGAGGTGCCGACCAGGTAGTAGTCGTCCTTCTCCAGGTGGTAGACGTTCTCCGCGGCCTGGCCGAGGAAGCCGGTGCCCTCCATCGCGCGCGGGCGGACCAGCGCCGGGGTCAGCATCGGGACGAAGCCGGCCTCCGTGGCCTGCGCGATCGCCGCGTTGACGAGGGCGAGCTCAAGGAGCGCGCCGACGCCGGTGAGGTAGTAGAAGCGCGAGCCGGAGACCTTGGCGCCGCGCTCGACGTCGATGGCGCCCAGCGCCTCGCCCAGCTCCAGGTGGTCCTTGGGCTCGAAGCCCTCGGCGCCGAAGTCGCGGATCGTGCCGTGCGTCTCCAGGACGACGAAGTCCTCCTCGCCGCCCACGGGGACGTCCGGGTGGACCAGGTTGCCGAGCTGGAGGAGGAGCTTCTTGGCCTCCTCGTCCGCCTCGTGCTGCTCGGCGTCGGCCGCCTTGACGTCGGCGGCGAGCTGGCCCGTCTTCTTGAGCAGCTCGGCCTTCTCCTCGGCGGAGGCCTTGGAGATGAGCTTGCCGATGCTCTTCTGCTCGGAACGAAGCTCGTCGAAGCGGACGCCGGACGACCTGCGCCGCTCGTCGGCGGACAGGAGAGCGTCGACGAGCGCGACGTCCTCTCCACGGGCGCGCTGCGAGGCGCGCACACGGTCAGGGTCCTCACGGAGCAGGCGAAGGTCAATCACCCTCCAAGGCTACCGGTGCCTGGTCGGCACTCACGACTCGGTATTTCCGTACGCACCTCGTGTTGTCATTTGCCCGGAATGTGAATTTTTTCGAGGGGCGTCAAAGAAAGACGGCCAGCTTCCCTGAACGAGTCAGGCGGTGGTGCCTGGTTGACTCGAATCCCTTGCGGTGAAGGGGACTTGGGGGCGGGGTCGTCCACAGCAATCCACACCTGGGGAAAGTTATCCACAGGCTGTGCGAAAGATCTGTGGATTACCGAAGTGATCGTTTCGAAAGGTGTCCGCGAGATGACCAATTCCCGAAGCAAACCACCCTAACGCCCACTTTCGAGTGGATATGCGTAACCCCGGGGAGTTACGCCAGGGAAACGAGTGGACGAAGGGTGGCATGCCGGGCTGTGGACGAGTCGACGGCCTGTAGGGTGATTTGTCGACAGACCGGTGTACCGTTGTCGACTTGTCCCCAGGTCGAGAAGCCAGCCTGTGGATAACTTCTGTGGATAACGGAAATCGGCTGGTAGGACCGGCCTGACGGGCCGAAGGCCACCTAGAAGCGGCCGTCCTGGCAGCGCGCCACCCAGTCGGCGGCCGTCACGAACTCCTCGTCGGACGTCCCCGGCAGAGGATCGCGCACGTCCTCCACACCGATGTCCGCACGGGGGTACGAACCCAGGTACCGCACCTTGAGACAGATCCGCCTGAGCCCCATGAGCGCCTCGGCGACCTTCCGGTCGGAAATGTGCCCTTCGGCGTCAATGGCGAAGCAGTAGTTCCCGATGCCCTGCCCGGTCGGCCGGGACTGCAGCAGCATCAGGTTGACGCCCCGCACCGCGAACTCGCCCAGCAGATCGCGCAGTCCACCGGGGTGGTCGTCGCGCTGCCAGATGACGACGGACGTCTTGTCGGCGCCGGTCGGCGCGGCGGGCCGGGCGGGCCTGCCGACCAGGACGAACCGCGTCTGCGCGTTCTCCGCGTCGTGGATGCCGGTCTCCAGCGCGGTGAGGCCGTACCGGGCGGCGGCGAACTCGCCCGCGAAGGCGGCGTCGTACCGGCCCTCCTGCACCAGCCGGGCACCGTCCGCGTTCGAGGCGGACGACTCCCACACCACGTCCGGAAGGTTGACCTTCATCCAGTTGCGGATCTGCGACTGCGCGGCCGGATGGGCGGTGACCGTCTTGATCTCCGACAGCTTGGTGCCCGGCCTCACCAGCAGCGCGAAGGTGATCGACAGCAGCACCTCGCGGTAGATCATCAGCGGGGAGCCCGCGACCAGCTCGTCGAGCGTGGTGGTGATACCGCCCTCTACGGAGTTCTCGATCGGCACGAACGCGGCCTCGACCTCACCGCTGCGTACCGCGTCGAGCGTGGCCGGCACGGACACCATCGGGATCAGCTCTCGGGTGGCCGTCTCCGGAAGCGTGCGCAGGGCAACCTCGGTGAAGGTGCCCTCGGGGCCGAGATACGCGTAGCTGGCTGGCATGACCTCACCCTAATGGCCCTTGCCCGGCCCGACGCACGCTTCCCGGCCCCGCCGCCCCAAGGGGTGACAGAGGCCCATCAGGCGTGCTGCGGCCCGGACACCGCCTGGGAACGGACCGGCCGCACCTCACCCCTCCAGCAGCCGCTGCCCCACGTACTCCCCCTCGCCCGCCCCGCCCGGCACCGCGAACAGGCCGCTCGACTCGTGCCGGATGAACTTCGACAGCGCGTCGCCCCGGTCGAGCTTGCGCTGGACGGGGACGAACCCGCGCAGCGGGTCGGCCTGCCAGCAGACGAAGAGGAGCCCCGCGTCGGGCGTACCGTCCGCGCCGATACCGTCGTGGAAGGAGAACGGGCGCCGCAGGATGGCCGCGCCCCCGTTCTCGTCGGGGCGGGTGATCCGGGAGTGCGCGTTGATGGGGACCACCAGATCGCCGTTGGCGTCGACCTTCTCCAGGTCCATCGCGGTTGTCTCGGAACCGCCGCTGAGAGGCGCCCCGTTCGACTTCTTCCGCCCGACGACGTCCTCCTGTTGCTTGACCGACAACTGCTCCCAGTCGTCGAGCAGCATGCGGATCCGACGTACGACGGCGTAGGAGCCGTTCGCCATCCAGGACGGTTCGCCGGAGGCGGGCACGAAGATGCGCTTGTCGAAGTCGGCTTCGGACGGCTTCGGGTTGCGGGTGCCGTCCATCTGGCCCATCAGGTTGCGGGCGGTCATCGGCTGCGCGGTGGCGCCCGGCGACCGGTTGAAGCCGTTCATCTGCCAGCGGACCCGGGCGGCGCTGCCCGCGTCCTTCTGGATGGCGCGCAGGGCGTGGAAGGCGACCAGGGCGTCGTTGGCGCCGATCTGCACCCACAGATCGCCGTTGCTGCGGGCCTTGTCGAGGTGGTCGGAGGAGAACTCGGGCAGCGGATCGAGCGCCACCGGGCGCTGCTTCTCCAGCCCGGTGCGGGCGAAGAAGCCGTACCCGAAACCGAAGGTGACCGTCAGGGACGAGGGGCCCGCGTCCCGGGCGACATCCGTGTCGTCGTGCGCGGCGGCCTCGCCCGCCATGAGCCGCTGGGCGGTGTCGGACCAGCGGCGCAGCAGCGCGGCGGCCTCGGTGCGGCCGGCGCCCGCCGCCAGGTCGAAGGCGATGAGGTGGCCGCTGGCCTGGAGGCCCTCGGTGATGCCCGGCTGATGTTTCCCGTGAAACATTGCCATGTCCGCGCCCACCGAAGCGAGCGCCGGGGACGAGCCTGAGGCACCGGAGGAGGAGCCGGAGTCGCCGTCGGAGCCGACTGCGTAGCCGGTGGCCCCGCCCGCCGCACCGAGCGCGAGCCCGGTGGCGCCGGCGGTGCCGAGCAGCCGACGACGCGAGATGCCCTCGCCGTTCTGCTGGGCGCTTCCCACGGCGTCTTCCTTGTTGTTTTCCTTGGTGGACTGGTCAGCCATGGTGCGGTTCAGCCGATCTGCGCGTTCTTGTCGACGGTCACTTGGTCGATGTCGGAGGTCCGTACGGTCACGGCGATCTTCCAGTCGCCGGCCATGGGGATCTGGACCTCGTTCGCCGTCCAGTGTCCGGTGGCGAGGTGGTCCGGGTTCACGGGCAGCGGCCCGATGTTCTTGGCGGTGAGGGTGAAGGCGACCTTCACCTCGGGTACGTCGAACGCCCTGCCGTTGGGCCGCTCCACGTACACGTGCATGACGTTGCCGCCGACGCGGGCGGGGTTGATGTCGAGCCGTACGAGGCCCTTGCCGTCCTTGCCGCCGGTGTCGAAGGGCATGTCCAGGGTCAGCGCGCCCGTCCCGTCCGAGTCCGAGGAGGAAGAGGACGACGAGGAGGACGACGCCGAGGTGGCGGCCTTGGCCTCCTCCTCCGTACGGCCCGGCTCGGTCGACGTCAGCACGGTCGTGACGGCGAGCAGGACGACGGCGACGCCCGCCTCGGCGAGCACCGATCGGCGCAGCCCCGACCGCAGGGGGTCGGCGTTACGCAGCCGCTTCAGCCGCGCGGTGTCGACGGCGGCGCGCTGCCGGGCGAGCTGGGCGGACCGCTTGGCGTCCGGCCCCCCGACGGCCGAGGCGGCGACCGGTTCCTTCGCGGGATCGTCGGCCTGGTCCTCCGTACTCTCCGTGCCCTCCACTGCCTCCGCCGTCTCGGCCGCGGCGGTCTCCGGCAGCCGGGCCGTCCAGCGGCGCGAGATGTAGGCGATGCCGACGAGGACGGCGACCAGGCCGATCTTGACGAGCAGCAGCTGTCCGTACGAGGTGTCGGTGAGCGCCGACCAGGAGCCGAGCTGGCGCCACGACTGGTAGACGCCGGTCGCGACCAGCGCCAGCACGCTGCCGAAGGCGACGCGCGAGAAGCGGCGTACGGCCGAACCCTCGATCGGGGCGTCCGCGGGCGCCCGGAACAGTGCGACCAGGAGTGCCGAGAGCCCGCCGAGCCAGACGGCGACGGCCAGCAGATGGACCACGTCGACGGGCATCGCGATGTCGGGCTGGAGTCCGGTCGAGGCGTGTTCGGCCAGCGCCCAGGTGGCGGCCAGGCCGATCGCCACGACCCCGCCGCCGATGGCGAGCCCGAAGGTGAGGTCCCGCATCGCGGAGCCGCCGTCTGTTGCGTCCTCGGGCTCGGCCGAGTCGTCGTCGGCTGCGTCCTCGGTCTCGGGGCGGGCGTAAGCCCCGAAGAGGACCGCGATGAACAGCGCGCCGGCGGCGAGCAGCAGCAGCCGGGAGACGAGGGCGGCGCCCGTCTTGGTCTGGAGGACGTCTCCGAGGAGGCCCAGGTCGAAGATGTCGCCGATCTTGCCGGAGCCCGTGTACGAACCCCGTGTCAGCAGCAGTGCGAGCGTGGCCGCGGTCATCGCGAGCCACCCGGAGACGACGAACCGCTGGAGCGCCCGTACACCGGAGCCGCGCTGCCAGCAGGCGAGGACGAAGGCGGCGCCGCCGACCATGACGATGAAGCCCGCGTACGAGACGTACCGGCCGAAGCCGTAGAGGGCGCCGACGACTCCGCCGCCCGCCGTCTGGTCGGAGACCGAGACGGAGGTGACGGAGGGGGCGCCGACGGAGAAGGTGAAGGCGCCGGCGACGGGGTGGCTGTCCGCCGAGACGACCTGGTAGGCGACGGTGTACGTGCCGTCGGGCAGCCCGGCGTGGAGCGGGACGCCGTAGGTCGTGCCGCTCAGCTCGGTCGCCTTGCCGGTGTCGACGCGCTTGTCCTTGGGGTCGAGCACACGGAACGCGCCGTCGGACAGCGCGACCTTCTCGGAGAAGGTCAGCGTCACCTGGGTCGGGGCCTTGTCGACCACCACACCCTGCTGCGGGGCGCTGCCGGTGAGCGCGGCGTGTGCGGAGACCGGCGCGGCGCCGGCCAGCCCGGCGAGCAGCGCGGCGGCGACCGCGAGGAACAACAGCACCAGGGGCCGCACGCGCGGGGCGATGGTCTGTGTCACGGTGATCCCTCCCTCGGTCTCAGTGTCCGGTCTTCGGGTTGTACGTCGCGGACTTCACCGGCATCTCGACGGTGATCGGCGAGGTTTTGGCAAAGTGCAGCTGGACGGAGACCTTCTCGCCCTCCCGCGGCCTGCGCTTGAGCTGCTCGAACATCAGATGGTCGCCGCCGCTCCGCAGGACGAGTTCGCCGTGGGCCGGGATGTCGAGGCGCTCGGCCTCCTCCATGGTCTGCCCGACGGTCCTGTGCACGGTCACCTCGCCCGCTACGGAGCTCGTGACGCGGGTGAGCACGTCACCGGCGGAGCCCTTGTTGGTGATGACGAGGAACCCGGCGGCCATGGAGTCCGAGACCGGCTGGGGCATGTAGGCGGAGCCGACGGAGAGCCCGGCGCCGGCGCTGTCGTCGCCGGACCCGGATTCCGGAGTCCCGCACCCGGTGAGGACGAGTGCGAGTGCTCCGGCGAGCACCGAGGCCGTCACCATGGGGAGGCGCCTCACGGGTTCTGCCCCTTGATGATCTTGGGCAGGTCCTTGATGTAGTCGTCGACGGTGGCGTCCTCGCCGTACAGGACATACCCGCCGTCGGTCTTCGGGGAGAACGCGATGACCTGGGTGCCGTGCATCGAGATCGTCTTGCCGTTCTTGTCCTTCGACGTCGGCTCGATGGAGATGCCGAGGGTGCGGGCACCCGCCTGGATGGTGGCGAAGTCGCCGGTCAGGCCGACCACCTGGGGGTCGATGCCCTTGAGCCACTTGCCGAGCGCGGCCGGGGTGTCCCGCTTCGGGTCGGTGGTGACGAACACGATGCGGAGCTTGTCCTGGTCGGCCCTGGACAGCTGCTTCTTGGCGACGGCGATGTTGCTCATCGTCAGCGGGCAGACGTCGGGGCAGTTGGTGTAGCCGAAGTAGATGAGTGTGGGCCGGCCCTTGGTCTCCGCGCGGAAGTCGTACGGCTTGCCCTGGGTGTCGGTGAGCACGAGGTCGGGCTTCTCGAACGGCTGGTCGAGGATCGTGGCCGCCTTGTCCGAGCCGGCCTCGACGGAGACATCGGCGACGGACTGGTCGGAGTCGTCGCCGCTGCCGCAGGCGGAGAGGGTCAGGGTGGCCGCGACGAGCAGGGCGGACGCGGCGAACAGCTTCTTGCGCATAAGGAGAGTTCCCGAAGGTGTCGTTCGTGGAAGGTTCGGCGCGCACCCAGAGGTGTACGGGACACCAAGGGTGTACGGGACGCCGGGGGCGTACGGGACAACCGCACGCCCCCGGCGCGCACCGGGAGGCCAGGGGATGTCAGACGGTGGTGCGGCGACGTCCGGCCACGCCGTACGCGACGCCCGCGACACCGACGACGATGCCCACGACGCCCAGCACGCGCGCGGTGGTGTCGCTGCTGTCGGCGGGCTCGGCGGCGGTGGTCGTGGTCTTCGCGGCAGCCTGCTCGGCGGGCTCCGCCGAGGCCGCGGCGGACTCCCCGGTGGTCGAGGCGCCGCCGTGGTGGTCCTCGGTGGCGGCGGACAGGGCGAGTACCGGAGCGGGGTTGTCGGGCTCCTCGGCGCCGTCCTTCTGGACCTCGATCCAGCGGACGACCTCCTTGTTGGAGTACGTCTGGAGCGCCTTGAAGACGAGCTCGTCGGTGTCCTCGGGCAGCTGGCCGAGGGACAGCGGGAACTTCTGGAAGAAGCCGGCCCGGATGCCCTTGCCGTCGTTGGCGGTCCAGGTGACCTTGGAGACGGCCTCGGTGATCTTCTCGCCGTGCATTTCGAGGGGCTTGGCCAACTTTGCCGTGGTGACCTCGGCGGTCCACCCGGGGATCGCCTCCGGCATCACCGAGGCGAGCGGGTGATCGGCCGGGAAGCTGACCTCGACCTTGGTCGTCGTGGCGTTGTCGCGCTCGTTCGGCACCTTGAAGTTGACGGTCGCGTAGCCGCCCTTGGCGGCGGTGCCCTCGGCCGACACGCTGACGTGCGCGAAGGCGGGGCCGGACAGGACGAGAACGGTGGCACCGGCGAGGACACCGGCGGCGGCGATACGGGAAACCTTCATGACGGAAGGCGCTCCACTTCGGGTGAGGTCCGACGGGCCGGAGAGGAGTCCGGCAGATCGGAGCGGAGGAGGGACGCGCGTGGGAAACGGTGCGCACGCGCGTGTACCGCACGACGGCGGCCCTTCCCCGGACCCGGACCCCCGGATCCGAAGACCCTGGGTACCCGATGCGGAGCGGTCGCGTCGTGTCAGGCGGCGAGCACGAGCGGGGCGGCCGGCGGCCCTCGCCGGATCACCGAGTGCCGGAGCCCGGTGACGGACGGCCCGAGGGGCACGAGGGCCCACGCGCGCGGTGCGTGCGGTGCCGTACCGGGCGTACCCGGAAGGCCCGTACGGAGTGCGCGCGCCAGCGCGAGCGCCCCGCGCAGGGATCGTACGAGCGCCCCCTCGGCCACGCCGTGCGCCGACAGCCGCATCAGCCGCAGCAGAGCCAGGTCCCCGCGGCGCAGCAGCCAGCCGGTGGCGACGGCTGCGAGGACGTGACCGAGCAGCATGGGCAGCGTCGGCAGGAGGGAGGCGAGGGAGTCGAGGGAGGTGACGGACCCGGCGGGCGGGAGAGCGTCTGCCGAGTGGCTCATGGACCCCATGTCCATGCCGCCGCCGGTGCCCGAACCTCCGGGCCGGAGCCCGCCCGTACCGATGCGCGCATCGGTGAGGATCCGCTGGGCCCGGGCCGGGCTGATCGCCGCGAGGGGTGCTCCGCACAGCAGCCGGGCGGCCCGTGCGACCAGGGCCGTGTCCGTCGCGGCTGTCGTGGCGGTCGCCGAGGCCACCGCGGACGACGCGGCGTGCTGGCCCAGTCCGAACAGGGTGTGCAGGACCGTCTGGCCGACGGCCAGCAGGGCGACGATGCCCGGCAGCGAGCGGGTCCGCCCGGCGAGCGGTGCCGCGCACGCGAGGACCCCGAGGAAACCGGCGCCCAGGGTCCACAGCGGAACGGAGGCGCAGGAGGCCAGGGTGTGACCGGCGCCGGCCAGCACGACACAGACCGCGGAGAACACCGCGGCCCTCAGCATCCGGAGGGTGATTCCGGAGGGCGCTGTGCGCCGGCGGCGGGCAGTCATGGCGGGCTCATCATCGCACTGGCCTCACGCCACCCATACGGCAGGTCCACAAGGTGGATTACGGCCGGGTACCGGGGTGTAAAACCGTGTACAACCGGAAGATGACTTCTGTCAGTTGATGCACCACATACACCGATTGCATCCCTCGATACATCCCCCGTATGGGCGGCATCACGTCAACTGCGTGCTTACACACCGCCACTGGCGGCAATACGTACAGGTATGTCGAGCCGCGGCCTGGAGGCTGGAGCATGAGCATCTGGTGGTCACTCCATCTTCGGCGTGACGCTGCGAGCGTCCCGCTCGCCCGACGCCTGCTGCTGGGCACCATGGAGACGGCGGGCGTCGACCCCGACATCTGTTTCGACCTCTCCGTCGCGCTCAGCGAGGCCTGTGCGAACGCCGTCGAGCACGGCGGGGACACCGGGCACGGCGACGACTCCCGCGGGGCCTATCGCGTCACCGCGTACCTCGACGGGGAGAAGTGCCGCATCGAGGTCACCGATTCGGGTCCCGGCTTTCCGGCGGTGCAGGCGAGCCCGGCGGTCCCGGAGGCCCCGCGTCGGCCGACGCCCGTGGCCGCCGTCCCGTACGACGCGGAGAACGGGCGGGGGCTGTCGCTGATCGAGGAACTCGCCGACCACGTCACCATCGGCAACAAGCCGGGCCGGGGCGGCGCGGTGGTCAGCTTCGACAAGATCCTCAAGTGGCAGAAGGACGCGCCGCTGATGGCGGTGTGACGGCGCCGGAGGCAGCCGGTCCGCAGCGGTGCCGCGCGTCGGGCAACCACAGGTTTCAGGTTTCTCACGCTTCACAGGCGGCTCTCAGTCCGCGCCCATGTTCCTGACGGACGCCGTCCCTAGTTTTCTGATCATGACGGGAAACCACAGGGACACAACGATCAGCCGGCGCCGCGCACTCGCGGTGACCGGAGGCACGGTCGCCGCCGGCGGACTCGTGGTCGCGGGCTACCAGTCGGCCTTCGCCGACGAGACGACGACCACGGCCACCGCCGACGCCACGGCGTCCGCCACGGCGAGCGGGAGCGGCGGCACCTGCGTGCTCATGTCCAGCGTGACCGAGGGGCCGTACTACCTCGACAACGCGCTGGTGAGAAAGAACATCACCGAGGGCAAGGCAGGTGTCCCGCTGACCCTGCGCATCACCGTGCAGGACACCACCGAGTCCTGCGCCCCGGTAGCCGGCGCGGCCGTGGAGATCTGGCACTGCGACGCCTGGGGCTACTACTCCGGCTACACCACCGCCAACCCCGGCGGCTCGGCCCCCGCCGAGAGCGAGGACGGCTCCACCGCCGACGACAACACCTATCTGCGCGGCTACCAGATCGCCAACGCCAACGGGGTCGTCAAGTTCGAGACGATCTTCCCCGGCTGGTACACCCCGCGCACCTGCCACATCCACCTCAAGGTCCACACCGGCGGCCAGAAGGAGGACGGCACCTACGAGGGCGGCACGGTCAACTACACCGGCCAGTTGTTCTTCCCCGACGACGCGGCCGAGGGCATCTTCGCCCTGGAGCCCTACTCGAAGCACTCCGGCAGCTACACCACCCTTGCCAACGACATGGTGTACGACGGTGGCGGCGCCTCCAGCGGTCTGCTCACCCTGGAGCCGGTCCACAAGAAGGACGTCTCCAAGGGCTACAAGGGCTTCATCACCCTCGGCATCGACCCGGACGCCGAGAACACCGGCGCGGGCAGCGGCGGCGGAGGCGGCGGTACGCCCCCGAGTGGCGAACCCCCGACGGACGCTCCGACCGAAAGTGCCTCACCATCCGCCTCGGCTTCCTCGTAGGCTGCGGCCATGAGCAGCCGTGAGGACGAGGCGCTGGCGCTGGCCGCCGTGGACGCGCTGACCGGGCAGCTGGCCCTGGCTCCCAAGCCGGGCCTGCCCGACCCGCGCGATCTCGACGCCCGTGCCACGCGCAAGGACCAACTCGCCCTGCGCTGGTCGGCCAAGGCGCTCGCGCCCGGCCTCGCGGCGATGGCCGCCGCGGCCCGCCGCACCGGCGAACCGACTCCCGCGCTCCGTACGGAACTCGGTGCGATCGGCCGGTCCACCGAGCACTCGGTGGCGCTGGCGGGCGGCGGCCACCGGGGCGCCCTGTGGGCGCTCGGCCTGCTGGTCGCGGCAGCCGCCCTGGACCCCCGGGCCAAGGCGCTCGACGTCGCCGCAGCCGCCAAGCGCATCGCCTCCCACCCCGACAAGCGTGCCCCGCGCAGGCCCTCCCGGGGCTCCTCGGTGTCGGCGAAGTACGGCGCGGCCGGCGCCCGGGGCGAGGCGAGGGCCGGATTCCCGCACGTGAAGCGGGCGTTGGACGCCCTCGCCACCGCCCGCTCGACCGGCGCGACGGAGGCGGAGGCCCGCCTCGACGCCCTGCTGACCGTCATGTCGACGCTCCAGGACACCGAGTTGCTGTACACGGCGGGCCCGCTCGGCCTGCGCCACGTCCAGGCGGGCGCCCGCGGCATCCTGGAGGCGGGCGGCACGTCCACGGAGGCGGGCGCCGCGGCGCTGACCGCCTTCGACGACGACCTCCACGCGCGCGCGTGGAGCCCCCGCGGCAGCGCCGGCCTCTTCGCGGGGGCTCTGTTCCTGGACTCCCTGCCCGTCAGCTCACTGACACGGGCCGCCTGACGGCCGCGCCCGACCGTCCGCCGACGGCCGCCTTCCGGGCCGCCGGCCCCATCGCGTACGACGCCACCAGCGTGACGCCGCCCAGCAGCAGCCACCCCGGGGTCCCCCAGCCCACCAGCAGCGTGGTGAGGACGAGGGGCCCCGCGGTACGGGCCACGGTGACGCCGGTGCCGAAGAAGCCCTGGTACTCGCCGACCCGGTCGGCCGGGGCCAGCTCGAACGACAGCTGCCAGGAGCCCGCCGACTGCCCCATCTCGGCGACGACCTGGAGCACCGCGCCGACCACCAGGACACCGACGGCCACCCAGGGGCTCAGCCCCGCCGACAGGGCGAACACCGCGCACGCCGCGAGCATGACCCACCCGGAGCGCCGCACCGCGCGGGTGGCCGACGCGAGCCCCGACACCCCGCGCGCCATCCGCACCTGGAACACCATCACCGCGCCCGTGTTGAGCACGAACAGCGCGGAGACGACCCAGGCCGGAGCACCGGTCCGCTCGGTGATCCAGAGCGGGATTCCGAGGCTGAGCAACGGCATGCGCAGCAGCAGCACGGTGTTGAGCAGCGTCACGACGACGTACGGCCGGTCGCGCAGCACACCGAGCCCCCGCGACGTCGTCACGGCGACGGGCGCCACCGACGGCAGCCGCAGCAGCAGCCCCGCGCACACCAGGAAACTCACCGCGTCCAGCGCGAACACCCCGAGATACGCCGCCCGCGTCCCGGCGTTCAGCGCGAGGCCGCCGAGCCCGGCGCCCACCGCCAGACCGGCGTTGAGGGTGGACTGGAGGTGCGCGAGCAGCCGCGTGCGGTCCTTGGGGGTCACCAGCCCGGCGAGCAGCGCCTGCCGGGCCGCCGCCAGCCCCGACTGCGCGGACGCGTAGGCACAGGCCGCGATCACGAACGGCACGAAGCCCCGCACGACCAGGAAGGACGCCACCGCGGTCCCCGTGGCGAGCGCCAGCAGTACGGCGGTGCCGCGCGCCCCGCGCCGGTCGGCGAGCCTCCCGAGCGGCACCCCGACCAGCGAACCGACGGCCCAGGCGAGCGTCAGCCCGAGCCCCACGCGCGCGGGGGCGAGTCCGACGACGTGGGTGAAGTAGAGGGCGGAGGTGACGTAGTACGCCCCGTCGCCGACCGAGTTGGTCAGCTGGGCCAGGGCGAGGACGCGCTGCGGGCCTGCGGGCGGGACGAGGGTGTTGTTCATACGGACGACGTTAGAAGCCCGGTGGACCGATGGGCAGGCCCAATAGTCGCGCCCTTTCATGGCCCAATTTCACGCCGGACGCCATTCCCGGACGCCACTCCTGATTCCCTCCCGGGAAACCGTGCTCAGCCACCCTCCAGAACCCGCCCGAGCACCTCAAGCGCCTCCGGGTACACCCGCTCCCGAGGCGTCCCGTACCCCACGACCAGCCCCTGCGCCCGGCCTCCCGCCGCCCCCGCCTCCGGCCCCTCGCCCGGCGCGTGCCAGTGCTCCCCGAGATGCCCGACCGCGAGCCCGGCCTCCTCGGCCCGCGCCAGGACCGCCGCCTCGTCGGCCACCTCCACCAGGGCGTGCAGCCCGGCCGCGATCCCGCGCACGTTCCGGCGGGCGCCCAGCAGTTCGACGAGCCGGTCCCGCCGGCGCCGGTAGCGCAGGCGGCACGCGCGCACGTGCCGGTCGTAGGCGTGGCTGGTGATCAGTTCGGCGAGAGCCAGCTGGCCGATGGTCTCCGTGTGGTGGTCGCTGTGCAGCTTGGCGTCGGCGACCGCGTCGACGAGGTACGGCGGCAGCACCATCCAGCCCAGGCGCAGGGCGGGCCCGAGCGTCTTGGAGGCGGTGCCGATGTAGGCGACCTGCCCGGGGGCCATTCCCTGAAGTGCGCCGACCGGCTGTCTGTCGTACCGGAACTCCCCGTCGTAGTCGTCCTCGACGATCAGCCCGTCACGCGCGCGTGCCCAGTCGGTGAGCGCCCGCCGCCGTGCCGGGTGCAGGGTGACGCCGGTCGGGTACTGATGGGCGGGCGTGACGACCACCGCGGAGACCTGGCGCCGGGCGGCCAACTCCTCGA
Organism: Streptomyces sp. NBC_01451; assembly: GCF_036227485.1. NCBI lineage: Bacteria > Bacillati > Actinomycetota > Actinomycetes > Kitasatosporales > Streptomycetaceae > Streptomyces > Streptomyces sp. NBC_01451. Next base: position 4,663,646 of record NZ_CP109479.1, on the reverse strand, counting down.
CACGGGCGCCGCGTTCGTCGACGCCCACAGGCACGACCCGTCCGCCGGCCCGGCGTACGACCTCCCGGTGGAAGGGCAGCCCGGGGTCCTCCATGGCGACCGTGGCGCCGTCCAGCACCCGCGTGAGGAGCGCGAGCCCCTGCACGTACCCGGAGGTGATCACGATCCGCTCGGGCGGCGCGAGCACCCCTCGGGCCCGCCCCAGGTAGCCGGACAGCGCCGTCCGCAGCTCGATCCGGCCGCGCGGATCGCCGTAGTCGTACGCCAGGGAGGGCGCCGACGCGATGGCCCGGCGCAGCGCCCGCAGCCAGGCGTCCGCCGGGAACGTCCCCACATCCGGACTGCCGGGCCGCAGATCGAACCGGGGCACACGCGCGCGTGCCTGTGCCTCCGGCGGTTCGGCGGCCGCGGAGGACAGCGCGGCGACCTGTGTACCGGCCCCCTGCCGAGCGGTCAGAAAACCCTCGGCGACAAGCTGGTCGTAGGCCGCCTTGACGGTCCCCCGGGAGATCCCCAACTCCTCGGCGAGCCGCCGAGTGGCGGGCAGCAGGGCCCCGGGCGCGAGCCGTCCGTCCCGCACGGCATCCCGCAGGGCGCGCTCAAGCCCGCCACGGCGCCCTTCACCGACGGCGAACTCCAGATGCAGGTCCAGACCGACGCCGACAGGGGCGCGGGGCTGTGACATGTGCGGCTCCGCCGCGTGGGCGCGCTCAGTCACGGAACTGCCCGCAGCCGGAAGATCAGCTCTTCAGGGAGGCCATCCAAGCCTCCACTTCGTCGGAGCGACGAGGAAGCCCGGCCGAAAGGTTCCGGTTACCACCCTCGGTCACCAGGATGTCGTCCTCGATCCGCACCCCGATACCCCGATACTCCACAGGTACGGTCAGATCATCGGCCTGGAAGTACAACCCGGGCTCGACGGTCAGCACCATCCCCGGCTCCAGCGTCCCGTCGACGTAGGACTCGACCCGAGCCGCGGCGCAGTCGTGAACGTCCATGCCGAGCATGTGCCCGGTGCCGTGCAGCGTCCACCTCCGCTGCAACCCCAGCTCCAGCACCCGCTCCACGGGCCCTTCGACGAGCCCCCACTCCACGATCCGCTCGGCCAGCACCCGCTGCGCCGCGTCGTGGAAGTCCCGGTACTTGCCGCCGGGCTTCACCGCGGCGATCCCGGCCTCCTGGGCGTCGTACACCGCGTCGTAGATCTTCTTCTGGATCTCGGTGTACGTGCCGTTGATCGGGAGCGTCCGGGTGACGTCGGCCGTGTAGTACGTGTGCGTCTCGACGCCCGCGTCCAGCAGCAGCAGCTCACCGGAGCGCACGGCCCCGTCGTTGCGCACCCAGTGCAGCGTGCAGGCGTGCGGACCGGCCGCGCAGATGGAGCCGTAGCCGACGTCGTTGCCCTCGACCCGCGCGCGGAGGAAGAACGTCCCTTCGATGTACCGCTCGGAGGTCGCCTCGGCCTTGTCGAGGACCTTCACCACGTCCTCGAAGCCGCGCACCGTCGAGTCGACGGCCTTCTGCAGCTCACCGATCTCGAAGTCGTCCTTGACCAGCCGCGCCTCGGACAGGAAGACCCGCAGTTCGTCGTCGTGCTCGGCGGTGACCTTGTCGGTCAGCGCGGCCTCGATACCGGCGTCGAACCCGCGTACGACCCGCACCGGCCCGGTGGCCTCCGTCAGCGCGGCGGCGAGCTCGCGGACGTCCGCGGCCGGAATGCCGTACACCTGTTCGGCCTCGGTGAGCGAGTGCCGACGGCCGACCCACAGCTCGCCCTGCCCGGAGAGCCAGAACTCACCGTTCTCGCGGTCGGAGCGCGGGAGGAGATAGATCGTCGCCCTGTGGCCCTCGGCCGTCGGCTCCAGGACGAGGACGCCGTCCTCCGTCTGGTTGCCGGTCAGGTAGGCGTACTCGACCGACGCGCGGAAGGGGTACTCCGTGTCGTTCGAACGCGTCTTCAGGTTGCCCGCGGGGATCACCAGCCGCTCGCCCGGGAAGCGCGCGGAGAGCGCGGCGCGGCGGGCGGCCGTGTGAGCGGCCTGCGCGATGGGCTCCAGGCCCGTCAGCTCGGTGTCGGCCCAGCCGGACTTCATGTTCTCGGCAAGCTCGTCGGAGACGCCCGGGTACAGGCCGTTCTTCCGCTGCTTGATCGGCTCTTCGGGCTCGGTCTCAGTCTCCGGGGTCACCGGATTGAGCTCGTCCGCCACGGTCATCCTCCTAGATACGGCACTGGACCCCGTCCATCGTACGGTCGTACGGGACAGGGCCCAGAGGCGCGAAAGGGGATCCACCGGACGACCGGCCATATGTCCGGCCGGATGTCCGGCCGCTCACTCGAACCGCGCCGACAGCAGTACGACGTCCTCCTGACCGTCCGACGCGTCCAGCTCGTCCGGCAGCATGCTCCGCAGGACGTGGTCCGCGATGGCGCCCGGGTCGTCCCGCAGCTGCCGGGGCACGCTCGCCGCCGCCGCGTGCAGCCGGGAGAAGGCCCGGTCCACGGGTTCGCCGGTGCGGTGCAGCAGCCCGTCGGTGTAGAGCAGAACCGTCTCTCCGGGCTCGGTACGGAACTCCACGCTGGGCGCCTCCCAGCAGGCGAGCATCCCGAGCGGCGCCGACACGGTGGTCTCCACGAACTCCGTGCGCCGCTCGCCGATCAGCAGGGGCGGGCAGTGCCCGGCGCCGGCCAGCGTGATCTTGCGCAGCGCGGGCTCGCAGTACGCGAACAGGGCGGTGGCGCAGCGGGCCGGCTCGGTGAGCCTCAGCAGCAGCTCCAGGTCGGAGAGGACCGCCACCGGGTCCTCGCCCTCCATCACGGCGTACGCGCGCAGGGAGGCCCGCAGCCGGCCCATCGCGGCGACGGCGCTCGGCCCGGAGCCGGTCACCGCGCCCACGGCGAGGCCCAGGGCCGCGTCCGGCAGCGGCAGCGCGTCGTACCAGTCGCCGCCGCCGCGCGGACCGGTGCGGTGCCGGGCGGCCAGCTGGACGCCGGCCGTCCGGGGCAGCCGGGCGGGCAGCAGTTCCTCGGAGATCGTCCGCACGCACGCGCGCGTGCGCTCCACTTCGACCAGCCGCGCCAGGTGCTCTGTCGCGAACCGCGCGTACAGGCCGACGAGGTGGCGCTGCCGTTCGACCGGCTCCGCGGGTTCGTCGTACAGCCAGACGGCCGCGCCGAGGCGGCCCGCGGACTCGGTCGACAGGGGGAGCGCGTAGCTCGCCGCGTAGCCGAGGCGGGCGGCCACCTCGCGGTGGCGGGGGTCGAGACCGTCCTCGGCGAGGAGGTCCGGGTGTGTGATTTCGCTCTCGCCGCCGGGCAGCCCGGCGGCCGTGTCGAGGAGCTGCCCGTACGGCATCGCGCCGCGCGGGACCGTCTCGATGTGCCCGAGGTCGGCGCGGGCCAGCCCCAGGCCGATGGTGGTGTCGGGGCCCAGACCGTCACCGGGTTCCAGGACGACGAGACCGCGCCGGGCGCCCACGAGAGCGGCTCCGGCGCGCAGCAGCTCCTGGAGTGCGTCGGCGAGTACTCCCGTGCGCGCCAGCCGTTCGGTGAGCTCATGCAGCGTTGTGAGGTCGGACACCCAGCCGGCGAGGCGGTCCTGAAGGAGGATGCCGGGGCCGTTCGGGCAGGTCAGCGCGGGTGTGTCTGCTGGGGTGTCCGGTGATACGGGCGCGGGCGCGACAGTGTGTGCGGGCGAGGGAACCGTGGCATCGATTCCAGCCACTTTCGGGAGGTGAGGGGCGTTCATGGCGTCCGGCCTTCCGACCGGCGCTTATTGCTCAATAGCATCGCAAACCCCCATGTGATTCTGCGCCGCTAGCAGTGTCTCCACATGTACACGCACTCGTGAGGGGATGTCCAGCATTGTCCTGCCGGGATTCCTGGTGTCCGTGGGTTTGCCGGGGTCCCCTTGCGGAAAAGCGAAGTTGGCTTAAAACTGACTCGGGTAGCGGGTTATTGCGGTCGACTGGCCTGGTTCGACGGAGCGTCACAGCGGTCTTGGTGGGTACGTTCTCGGTGAAGGCCCAGGGGTGGTTGTGCAACCGCCCGGAACCTGGCGACGGACCCGGGCGTCTTTACCACCGACGACCGTGCCCCATCCTCCCTTGGCGGAGGCGGAGGGAACACGCGGGACGGCAAAACGCCAGACTCCGCCACCCCGCGCCATGCCCATGCTTTTGATGAACGCAGTATGGACGCGGACGTAACCAACGCTCGGCGCTCGGCGCACGACAGGGGGCTTCCCCTTGCCTCTCGCAGGTTGGGAAGCCCCAGAAGATACGCACAGTGAAGTGATCGACACATGGTGTGATGTGGCCCACGGTGTTGCCAGGCGTGCAACGGAAAGGAACGAGCGCTCATGCGCGAGATCCTCGGAAGGCTCGGAAGGCGACGCAGGCTCCTGTCCCGGCGTGACGGCGGGAAGCCTGAGGTCCTCGGCGCGGCTCTGACGTTCGCGACCGGATGGCAGTGGCCCGTACTCCCGGGCGTGGCACCGGATCCACAGGGGCGTGCCCGTTGCGGCTGCCCGGATCCGGAGTGCACGGTTCCCGGCGCTCACCCGTTCGACCCCGGCCTGCTCGCGGCCACCACCGACGAGCGCATGGTGCGCTGGTGGTGGACCAACCGGCCGACGGCCCCCATCATCCTCGCCACGGGCGGCGTGGCCCCGTGCGCGGTGAGCCTGCCGGCCCCGGCCGCGGCCCGCGCCCTCGAAGCCCTGGACCGCAAGGGCATGCGCCTGGGTCCGGTCGTGGCGGCGCCCACCCGCTGGTCGCTGCTCGTGAAGCCGTACACGATGGAACAGCTGGGCGAGCTGCTGTACGCGAAGGACTTCGTGCCCGGCTCCCTCCGCTTCCACAGCGAGGGCGGCTACATCGCGCTGCCCCCGTCCGAGACCGGCCAGGGCCAGATCCGCTGGGAGCGCGCACCGCTGCCCGGCTCGGCCTCGCCCTGGGTACCCGATGTCGAGGCCGTGGTGGACGCCGTGGTCGAGGCCCTCACTCGTACGGGTGTGAGCGCGCCCGAGTTGTAGGGGTGTCGGGCGCGCGGGCAACCGGGCGCCCGTCCCCTGTCGTTATCTTCACCTCCATGAACCTCCGTCTGCTCGCGCTCTCGGGCGTCGTGGCGCTCACGGTCGCCCTGCCGCTGGCCGTGGCGTCCGCGGGGCCCGTCGGCGACGCGGACCGCGACGCCCTCCTCTCCCTGACGCCGGAAGAAGGCCCCCGGGACGGCCTGCGGGACGGCCCGGTGGACGGCAAGGCGCGAGAGGCCGCCGATCCGCCCGCCGCTTCCGTCGACGCCACCGGCTCCCCGCTGCTGCTGGGCCTGGGGCTCGCCACGGCCGCCCGCTGCGGTCCCGAACTCACCTCCCCCGACGGCATCGAGGCGCAGACCTGTGTGCTGTCCCAGGGGGAGGAGACCTGGGCGCGCACCTACTACCGCAACGCGACCGGCCACGCACTCACGTCCGTACTGAGCCTCATGGGGCCCGGTGCCCGCACCGTGCAACTGCGGTGTCCGGTGGGCGCGGAGGACGAGCCGGGGGTGTGCGAGACGCCGAGGGAGCGCACGGCGGGCGAGCCGGGGGCGTACACGGCGGTCGCGGAGTTCGCGGCGGCGGCAGGTCCGGCGGGTGACGCGGCGATGGCGGCGGATGCCGCGGAGAGTCCGCTGCTGCTGCGATCGGGGAGCAACTCCGGGGCGCTCGACGGGAGTTGACGTGCGGCGCGGTTCCGTACAGAACGCCGCGCGGGCTCCTGCTGGACCTCCGGACACAGAAAGACCCGGTTGCTGGCGACGGGGGATGCACCAGCAACCGGGCTACCGCAACGCTAACAAGAGATCGGCGGTTCGCAAATTCGATCTCGGCTATTCGGACACCGATTCCGCTGTTCTCACGGGGAGTTGTGACAGGAGTCACCCCGGTCGCGGCGGGCGGATCCGACTGTGTGTCAGCTGAGCGTCACCTGTCGGTTGGTCAGGCCACCGCGGGCGCGGCGCTCTTCCGGGGTGAGCGGGACGTCCGAGGCCAGAGCGGTGGCGAGACGGTCGGCGAACTCGGCGGCCGGCTTCTCGACGTCCTCCGCGGTGACGCCGGTCGGCAGGTCCCAGACCGGGACGATGAGGCCGTGCGCCCGGAACGAGCCCACCAGACGGGTGCCCTCGCCCAGACCGGCCTGACCGGCCGCGTGCAGCCGCGCGAGGGCGTCGAGCAACTGCTCCTCGCCGTGCGGCATCACCCAGCGCAGGTGGTTCTTGTCCGGGGTCTCGCACCAGTACGCGGCGTCGACGCCCGTGAGCTTCACGGTCGGGATGGCTGCGTCGTTCGCACGCTCCAGGGACGCGGTGACGTCCGCCGTGGCGTTCTGCGCGTCCGGAACCCAGAACTCGAACCCCGTGTGCACAACTGGCTCGAACACGCCTTCGGGGTCGAGCAGGTCCTGCAGTCGCGGGCCATCGGCCGGGGCGCGGCGGCCCTGGACGGGTGTGCCGGGCTCCGCTGCGAGCGCGCGCTGGAGGGTGTCGGCGAGGTCGCGGCTGATGTCGCCGGACGACGTGTCGTTCTGCAGACCGAGCAGGACCGAGCCGTCGTCGCGGCGCAGGGCGGGCCAGGCCATCGGCAGGACCGTCGCGAGTGTGACGGAGGGAACGCCCTCGGGGAGGCCGGCCTTCAGGGTCAGCTCCACGGTGGCGGCGGGGACCAGCTCGCGCAGGGCCACCCAGTCGCCCTCGCCGGGCAGGCCCTCGAAGGGCCGGTGCACCAGTTCGGTCACCGCGTGCGCGGCGGCCCGGCCGTGGCAGGCCTTGTAGCGCCGGCCGCTGTCGCAGGGGCAGGGCTCGCGGGCACCGACAACCGGGATCTCGCGGTCGGACAGCTGAGGCCGCGAGGCCTTCGTCTGGGGTCGCTTCTTGGCCATCGTGGGTGTCTCCCGGTTACGGCTCGTCTCGTACTGGCGCGAGCCTAGCCGCTCGTACGACGGCCGACGGGACCCTGTGGACAACGGACCGCGCACCGGTGGCCGGACCTGTGGACAAGTCCGGCCGACGGTGCGCCGTCAGCCGGTCCGTCAGTCCATGTCGTCGAACGCGTCCGCGAAGTCCAGGTCGGGTATCGCGGACATCGAGCGCGCCGTGACGCGGGTGGCGAAGTCGGTGCGCCGGTGACCCGCGTCCGGGTCGTGGACGTCGTCGTTGACGACGACCCACACCGTGACCTCGCCGCGGGTGTCGTCGCGGACACCCCAGTCGTTGGCCAGCGCCGTGATGATGTTCAGCCCGCGCCCACCGTGCGCCGTCACCGAGGGAGTCGCCGGAACCGGGCGGGTCGGACCGCCGCCGTCCGTCACCTCGACGGTGAGTCTGCCACCGGTGTCGACGCGCCACGCGGCCCGGACATCGCCGTCACCGGCCAGGGCCTCGCCCAGTGGCCGACCGTGTTTGCACGCATTGCTCAAGAGTTCGGACAGGATCAACACCGCGTCGTCGATGACCGATTCCGACACACCGCCCGTGCGCAGCTGATCGCGCATCCGGTGCCTTGCTCTGCCCACGCCCGCAGGGCCATGGGGAACGGCCATGCTCGACGACGTGGGCACCTCCTGTGCCACCACCAACGCCACCCCCGAGACCTCCTTTGCCCCACGCCACGGTGTGAATGCCCCTTTGGCCTGTACCGGAAACCGTCCGTTCCGCCTTCTATGACGCACTCGCGGTGATCGAGTACGGAACGAACGCGCCGGTGCACTCCCTGTGACCGAGTGGCTGGATTTCGACGGTATGGCCGAAGGTGGAGGTTTCCTCACCGGGACCGCCAGGTCAAGAGCCCCGGCACGAACCGGGGTCGGAGTCGGGTAAGAGGCCGCCCGCGGCCGTGGGGCTCCCGGAGCCGCGGGAGCGCGGCTGGTCAGCGGCCCAGTTGCCGCAGAACCGCGCCCGGGCGGTTGGTGATGATGGCGTCGATGCCGAGGCCGACACAGAGGTCGACGTCCGCGGGCTCGTTCACGGTCCAGACGTGCACCCGGTGACCGGCGCGTTTCAGCCGCTCGACATACGCCGGGTGGCTGCGCACGATCCGGATGGAGGGGCCCGCGATCCGGACTCCCACGGGCAGCCGGCCGTCACGCAGCCGGGGCGAGAGGAACTGGTTCAGATAGACCGTCGGCAGCGTCGGCGAGGCGGCCCGGACGCGGTGCAGCGAACGCGCCGAGAAACTCATCACCCGCACCTGCGAATCGGCCGGGGACTCCGGGGCGTCCAGCCCGAACCGCTTGAGCAGGAACAGGAGCCGCTCCTCGACCTGGCCCGCCCAGCGCGTGGGGTGCTTGGTCTCGATGGCCAGTTCCACCCGCCGCCCGGCGTCGGCGACGAGTTCGAGCAGCCGCTCCAGGGTGAGTACGGAGGTGTCCTCGCGGTCCTCCGGGCGGTGCTCCCAGTCGGGTGCCTCGTCGCCGTTCTTCCAGGAACCGAAGTCCAGGGCGGCGAGGTCGGCGAGTTCCAGGGCGGAGACCGCGCCGCGGCCGTTGGACGTACGGTTGACGCGGCGGTCGTGGACGCAGACGAGATGGCCGTCCGCGGTCAGCCGTACGTCGCACTCCAGGGCGTCGGCGCCGGCCTCGATCGCCTTCTTGTAGGCGGCCAGTGTGTGCTCGGGTGCCTCTTCGGAGGCTCCGCGGTGGGCGACGACCTGGATCGGGTGCTGTCGTGCTTGGGTCACCGGGTCATGGTGTCACCGTCGGAGGGCGGTCGTGACGTGGCGGCCACCCCGCGCGCGTAACAGATATACATGTTTGTGTGATCTGTCAGATATAAAGGATGATCCCGGACCCACAGGCACCGCTTATGGTGCCCTGACGGCCCGTGGGAAAAGCTGACGGCATACAAAAGGACACGCACAGCTGAAACGTACCGACCGCGTACCCGTGTAAACGGGTACCCACATACGTGATCGGACGTGACCAAGTGCGACCGACCAGGACAGCCGTGGATCGAGGAGACAGAGCTGTGAGCACCGAGAACGAGGGCACTGTGGTACCCCCGGCCCCGTCCGCACCTCCCGTGCCGGTGGAAACTCCTGCTGCCTCCCCGCAGGCCACCACCCCCGAGGCCCCGACGACTCAACTCCCGCCGGTGCCTTCGAGCGCCCCGGGCGTACCGGAGCCGGAACCGGCGTACGCGGACCAGGTACCGGCGTACGCGTCGGCGGGAGCGCCGGAGGCAGGACAGGGCGCCGCGCCGGGCCCCGAGGCGGGCGCCTGGCCGCCGCCCCCGCCGCCGGCGACACCGTCGTACATGGACGGCGGAAGCGGCGGCGACACGGGCGCGCCCTGGGGCGCGACGTACGACCAGCAGCCGAAGCCGAAGTCCGGGCGCGGCGGCCTGTTCGCCGCCGTGCTGGTGGCCGCGCTGGTCGCGGGCGGCCTGGGCGGCGGCCTCGGCTACACGCTGGCCAAGGACAACGACGACTCCACCACGTCGACGACGGTCTCCGCCGCACAGCAGAGCGGCGGCGACCTGAAGCGCGCCGCGGGCACGGTCGCGGGCGTGGCGGCCAAGGCGCTGCCGAGCACGGTCACCATCGAGGCCGAGAGCTCCAGCGGCGAGGGCGGCACCGGTACGGGCTTCGTCTTCGACACCCAGGGCCACATCGTCACCAACAACCACGTCGTCGCGGACGCGGTCGACGGCGGCAAGCTGACGGCCACCTTCCCCGACGGCAAGAAGTACGACGCCGAGATCGTCGGCCACGCACAGGGTTACGACGTGGCGGTCATCAAGCTCAAGAACGCCCCGTCGGACCTCCAGCCGCTCACCCTCGGCGACTCCGACAAGGTGGCCGTCGGCGACTCGACGATCGCGATCGGCGCGCCCTTCGGCCTCTCCAACACGGTGACCACGGGCATCATCAGCGCCAAGAACCGCCCGGTGGCCTCCAGCGACGGCAGCGCCAGCAGCAAGGCGTCGTACATGAGCGCCCTGCAGACGGACGCGTCGATCAACCCGGGCAACTCCGGCGGCCCACTGCTCGACGCGGCGGGCAACGTCATCGGCATCAACTCGGCGATCCAGTCCTCCAGCAACGGCGGCCTGAGCACCGGCCAGTCCGGCTCGATCGGCCTGGGCTTCGCCATCCCGATCAACCAGGCCAAGTACGTCGCCCAGCAGCTGATCAAGACCGGCAAGCCGGTCTACGCCAAGATCGGCGCCTCGGTCACCCTGACCGAGGGCACGGGCGGCGCGCAGATCAGCCAGAAGAGCACGGACGCCACCGACCCCGTCGAGGCGGGCGGCCCGGCCGCAGCGGCCGGCCTGAAGCCCGGCGACGTCATCACCAAGCTCGACGACCACGTGATCGACAGCGGCCCGACCCTGATCGGCGAGATCTGGACCCACAAGCCCGGCGACAAGGTCCAGATCACCTACGAGCGTGACGGCAAGTCAAAGACGGTCGAACTGACCCTTGGCTCCCGCGAGGGCGACAGCTGACCCACGGGCGCACACGAGGACCCGTTACTCTTGTCCCGCGCCGAGCCGATCAGACCCGGCGCGGGGAAGCGTGCCCGAGCGGCCTAAGGGAACGGTCTTGAAAACCGTCGTGGCAGCGATGTCACCGTGAGTTCGAATCTCACCGCTTCCGCGCAGGTCATATGCGTGCAGGTCAGAAGGGGTGCCTCCCAGTGGGAGGCACCCCTTCTGCGTTCACCCCGGCTCGTCTGTATCCCACCGTTGACCAGTACGTACGGTCCATCTGTGGGCCAGGAATCGCGGGCCCTGGCTCAACTCCTGTGGCGCCTGGTCCTCAGCCGAGGGGCTTGCCCACAGACTCCGCGTCGGAGTCGTGGACCAGCTCGGCGAGCTGAACGAGGAGGCTGTGCGTCGCCCAACGCCCCTGGATGCGGATGAAGTAGGACCGACTGGAGGACTTGAAGATCTCGCGGCGGCGCACCTTCCCGCTGCCGTGCTTGTAGGTGTTCGCCGCCTCCAGCAGAGCCGTCTCCGCTTCTTCGGGGCTGCCTTCGAACTCCGCGACGGTACGCGCTTCGCTGTCTGCATCTGCCACACCGGCGACAGGTATGGCCAGCACTATCCATCGGGGCATCCCGCGATCCGTCCCTCCCACTGGGTGCCGCCCTGCCGCGACACACAAGGGGCCAGTTTGGCAGGTGATCATCCGCACCTGGACCGCCATCGGCTGGTCCAGGTAGACGCCGGCAAGAGGATCGAAGTGCCCGCCGATATCCGCGAGGTATGCCTCGCTGTCCGGCCGGACGGAGGGACGCGGGGCGTCGTGCGGGCACAGATCAGGAGGGTCGCAGAAGGCGTGGACGGCCTGCATGCCGTGCTCGTACACCTCCAGCCACCAGTCACCAGCCATCCAGAGTGAGCACATCGGTGTTCGCCGGCCCTGTCCACGTGTGCTCATCGTCCCGTCCTCCGGTTCGCCAGCCCCGGTCCGGCCTCCTACCCCCGCCACCTCGTCATCCGCGCCGCCGAGGCAATCGTGGCCCGCGCCTCCCGTTCCGTGAGTCCCGTCTGTACGGCCGCTTCCACGAGTGGGGTCAGGAGGGCGGGCCCGATGTCGTTCTCGTACGCGCGGCAGGCTGCCCAGAAGAGGCGGGTGTTGCGTTGGCCCTCGTGGGCCGCGAGGACGAACTGGACCAGGCCCTGGCCGTGTTCACCCGGCGTGGGGGACGCGGAGCGGTGGGTGCGGGGCGGCGGGAGGAGGAGGCGCAGGAGGGACGGTGGGCAGAGGGCCGGGGTCAGGTGGGCCGTGCCGGGGGCCGTGCCGTAGACGCCGTGTTCGGTGCGTGAGCCGGGGCCGACGAGGTAGCCGCCGGCTCCCCTGATGTCGATGCCGGGGGCCAGTCGGCTCGCGGAGTTGGGGATCACGGCGTCCGGGGGGCCGGTCAGCCAGAGGTGGCGCCCGCCGGACGGGGTCAGGACGACCACTGTCTCGGGGATCGTGAAGAGGTGGCGCAGGGCCAGTTCGCGCAGGGCCGCGGAGGAGTCGGTGCCCGACTTGGTGTCCAGGTCGACGCCGATGAGGTGGTGCGGGGGCAGACCGCAGGCTATGCCGTAGCCGGTGGCCCAGGGGGCGGCGGCGAAGAGTTCGCGGATGCGGGACGGGTCGGTCGTGGCGTCGTACACCCCGTGGCCCATGGCTCCGCACTCCCCGTGGCACGGGGCCGGGGACGGGTCGTCGCGGTGGGGGGAGCGCAGGGCCGGGAGTTTCGTCCGGGACAGGGGGATGACGGCCAGTCCGCGTTCGGCGGCTGACAGGGCGTGTGCGAGGGCCAGCGTCGTGGCCTGCCGGTCGGTGGTGGCCATGCCTCCATGTTCGTACTCATGTTCGAAAAAGGGAAGGGTGCGCCGGTGAGGTGTGACCGTTTCGGCGGAATGGCTGGAAATGTGCGGGAACGCTTCAGCCCTTGTGCCCCTTGGGTGTCACCCGTACTGGTCTGGCGTGAATCACCCCTACTGGCCTGACCTGCGACTTCCATGCAGTGAAGAGGGTTTATCGACTTGTCATCACGCTTCAGGGGGAATGAGAGGTTCCGGTGTGGTTCGACGGGGATTCGATGGGCAACTCTGATCTCGCGACGCAGTGCACGGCGGCGACAGAGGACCAGGGCGGACGGCCAACTGCTTTGGGATCAGCGGTAGTTCACGCACCACGCATCACACGTACTTCGTATGGTCCGGCACGGAGCCGGGGCGTACATGTTCTGGAGGAACAGACATGGCAAGCATCCGTACCGCCCGCGTTCTCGCCGCCGTCTCGGCTCTGCCCCTCGCCGCCGCGCTCTTCGGCGGCGTCGCGACGGCGGACAACGGCGCCTTCGCGGACGACGGATCGAACGCGGCCGTCGCCAGCATCATCGGCAGCGGCGTGGGCGGCAACAACAACGGCAACTCGTCCACCTCGCAGCAGCAGGCGGTCGGTTCCGGCGCCTCGAACCAGAACAACACGGCACAGGTGAACGGTTCGGCCTTCACAGCCATCGACCAGTCCAACGCCGTCGTCAACTTCACCAACCTCTGGTGAGCCGTGGGCCGGCGGGGGTGTGGGTCCCCGGCGGTCCTGAACTCCCTGGTGGGGAGCGCTTCATGGGGTGGTAACGCGTCTGCGCGGCGGCACGTGATTCGTGTCGCCGCGCAGACGTTTCCCGAGCCGTTGAAGCCCTATTGACACCCTCCAGTATCTGACGGACAGTCAGAAACCGTGAGCCACGTACCCAGTCACCTACCCAGCCACCCATCCGGTCATCAGCCCCGTCATCGGTCCGATTCCCGGCTCGGTGATCCGGCTGGCGGCCAACTCGCCGAGCAGCTCGCCGCGTTCGAAGGACGCCCCGCCGTCAGCGGCGGTGTCGGCAAGGATCCCGTCAACGAGCCGATGATCCGGCACTGGTGCGAGGCGCTGGGGGACGGCAGTCCGGCGTACGCCGGGCCGGACGCCGTCGCGCCGCCCGCCATGCTCCAGGTGTGGACCATGGGCGGCCTCTCCGGGAACCCGGGCCGCTCGGCCGCGTACGAGGAACTGCTCGCCCTGCTCGACGGCGCGGGTTGCACCTCGGTCGTCGCCACCGACTGCGAGCAGGAGTATCTGCGGCCCCTGCGACCGGGGGACCGGGTCGCCTTCGACTCGGTCGTCGAGTCGGTCTCCGGGCCCAAGACCACCAAGCTGGGCACCGGGTACTTCGTCACGACCCGGACGGATGTACGTGTGGACGCTGAGCCGGTGGGCACCCATCGCTTCCGGATCCTCAAGTACGCGCCGGTACGCACGTACGCCCCCTCACACGCCCCTGAGACACCCGAGAAGTCACCCGAGAAGACGCCTGAGGAGATGCCTGCGGGGCAGAAACCTCAGGCCACCCCCACCTCCACCCCCACCCCGACCCCCACTGTCACCCCTACCCCCACTGTCACCCCTACCCCCACCCGCACCCCCACCCGTCCCCGGCCAGTCATCAACCGCGACAACGCCGGATTCTGGGACGGTGTCGACCGGCACCAACTCCTCGTCCAACGCTGCCTCGGGTGCCGTACCCTCCGTTTCCCATGGCTGCCGGGGTGCAATGCCTGCGGCAACGGCGAGTGGGACACCGTCGAGGCGTCCGGCGACGGCACCGTCTTCTCGTACGTCGTCCTGCACCACCCGCCCTTCCCGGCCTTCGACCCGCCCTACGCGGTCGGGCTGATCGAGCTCGCGGAGGGCGTGCGGATCGTCAGCAACGTGGTGGGTGTGCCGTACGACAAGGTGCGGATCGGGATGCCGGTGCGGCTGGAGTTCGTACGGTACGAGGAGGGGCAGCCCGCGCTTCCGGTGTTCCGGGGCGACCTGCCCGCGGAGGTGGGCGGATGAGGGCCGGGGACGAACTGCCGCCGCTGGAGATCGAGATCACTCGCACACTGATCGTCGCCGGGGCCATCGCGTCCCGTGACTTCCAGGACGTGCACCACGACGCCGAGTCGGCGCGGGCGAAGGGCTCCCCCGACATCTTCATGAACATCCTCACCACGAACGGGCTGGTGGGACGGTACGTCACCGACTGCTTCGGGCCGACCGCGGTACTGCGCAAGCTCGCCATCCGTCTCGGCGCCCCCAATTACCCCGGCGACACGATGGTGTTGACCGGCCGTATCGAGGACGTCGAAGGCGATAGCGACGGTGATAGCGATGGCGATAGCGAGGCCGAAGGTGAGGGCGACGGTGGGACGGCCGTCGTACGCGTCCTCGGGGTGAACGGGATCGGCAGGCACGTGTCCGGAACGGTGACCGTCTTCGTACCCCCCTCGGCCTCGGGAGGCACCCCGTGACCCTGCACGCGCGCGACGACCTCGGTGGCCGGGCGGCCATCGCGGGCATCGGGGCCACCGAGTTCTCCAAGGACTCGGGGCGCAGTGAGCTGCGGCTGGCCGTGGAGGCGGTGCGGGCCGCGCTCGACGACGCGGGGCTGACGCCGGCCGACGTGGACGGCATGGTCACGTTCACCATGGACACCAGTCCGGAGATCACCGTCGCGCAGGCCGCCGGGATCGGGGAGCTGTCCTTCTTCTCCCGGGTCCATTACGGCGGGGGTGCCGCCTGCGCGACCGTGCAGCAGGCCGCGCTCGCTGTCGCGGCCGGGGTGGCCGAGGTCGTCGTCTGCTACCGCGCCTTCAATGAGCGGTCGGGGCGGCGGTTCGGGTCGGGGGTGCAGCGGCGGGAGCCGTCGGCGGAGGGGGTGGCGCTCGGCTGGTCGCTGCCGTTCGGGCTGCTCACGCCCGCCTCCTGGGTGGCGATGGCTGCGCAGCGGTACCTGTACACGTACGGGCTGTCGGCGGAGGCGTTCGGGCAGGTCGCCGTCCGTGGCCGGAAGTACGCGGCGACCAATCCGGCCGCCTGGTTCCACGGCCGGCCCATCACCCTCGCCGACCACGCGGCCTCGCGCTGGATCGCCGAGCCGCTGCGCCTGCTGGACTGCTGCCAGGAGACGGACGGCGGCCAGGCGGTCGTTGTCACCTCCGTCGAACGGGCGCGCGAGCTGCGGCAGTCGCCGGTGGTTGTCGCGGCGGCGGCCCAGGGCGCGGGGCGCGCACAGGAGCAGATGACCAGCTTCTACCGCGACGACCTCACCGGGCTCCCGGAGGTGGGCGTGGTGGCCCGCCAGCTGTGGCGGACCGCCGGGGCGGGCCCGGCCGACATCGACGTCGCCATCCTGTACGACCACTTCACGCCGTTCGTGCTGATGCAGCTGGAGGAGTTCGGCTTCTGCGCACCGGGTGAGGCGGCTGATTTCGTCGCAGCCGACGGACTGCCCCTGAACACGCACGGGGGCCAGCTCGGGGAGGCATACCTGCACGGCATGAACGGCATCGCGGAGGCGGTACGACAGCTCCGCGGGACCTCCGTCAACCAGGTACCGGGCGCGGAAAGAGCGCTGGTCACGGCGGGTACGGGGGTGCCGACCTCGGGGCTGGTGCTGGAGGCCGCCGGATGAGCGCGAGCGTCCGGTCGGCCGCTGGGCCCGCGGCTCCCACTACTACTGGAGGAGCAGCCTCCGTACTACTGCCGTACGACCCCTCAGGGTTGAACCCTCATAGTCCCGTACCCTGCCTCCACCTTCAGGAGGTGGAGGCAGCCCCCTTCCTACAACCTGAGGCGGACGTGGCTTCGGGACCTGCGGCCGATCCGCCCGAGTAGGGGGCGAACCTAGCGTAGAGCCATGACCACACTCGTCTGCACGAGCGCTTCGAACGCGGCTACGCCGACGACGCAGACCCTGTCGTTCGCGTCCTACCCCACGTACCCCACGTACCCCTCCTTCTCGTCGTACGTGAAGGCCCGCCGCCCGGTGCTGTTGCGCACCGCCCGCTCGCTCACCGCGAATCCGAGCGACGCGGAGGACCTGTTGCAGACGGCGCTCACCAAGACGTACGTCGCGTGGGAACGGATCGAGGACCACCGTGCGCTGGACGGCTATGTCCGCCGGGCGCTGCTGAACACGCGGACGTCGCAGTGGCGGAAGCGGAAGGTCGACGAGTTCATCTGCGACGAGCTGCCCGAGCCCGAGGGGACGCCGGTCGGCGATCCGGCGGACCACCAGGTGCTGCACGACGCGATGTGGCGCGCGATCATGAAGCTGCCGGCGCGGCAGCGGGCGATGGTGGTGCTGCGGTACTACGAGGATCTGAGTGAGGTCCAGACGGCCGAGGTGCTCGGGGTGTCGGTGGGTACGGTCAAGTCGGCGGTCTCGCGCGCCCTTGGCAAGCTGCGGGAGGACCCTGAGCTGGTGCTCGCCCGGTAACCCGGGCGGCAACCCTGCCGGTGGATCCGTCGGCGACGCGCCCGTTGGTTCCCGGATGGGAACCTCTGGTGACCTCCGATAGTTCCCGAGGTACGACGTGATCTGATCGATCACTCTCCCCTAGTGACGTACCGCTCGGTATGTGCGCAGAATCAGCACAACCTTTACCACCGAGTAGGCAATGAAGCCCCGGGAGGACGCCGTGCTGAGCACCATGCAGGACGTACCGCTGCTGATCTCAAGGATCCTGACCCATGGGTCGACGATCCACGGCGACTCGCAGGTCATCACCTGGACCGGTGAGGCCGAGCCGCGGCGCCGCTCCTTCGCCGAGATCGGGACCCGGTCGGCACAGCTCGCACACGCCCTGCGCGACGACCTCGGAGTGGTCGGCGACGATCGTGTGGCCACTCTGATGTGGAACAACCCCGAGCATGTCGAGGCCTACTTCGCGATCCCCTCCATGGGCGCGGTCCTGCACACCCTCAACCTGCGTCTGCCTCCTGAGCAGTTGGCCTGGATCGTCAACCACGCCGCCGACAAGGTGATCATCGCGAACGGCTCGTTGCTGCCGCTGCTCGCCCCGCTGCTCCCGCACCTCAAGACGGTCGAGCACGTCGTGATCTCCGGCCCCGGTGACCGTTCCGCCCTTGCCGGGTCGCACGCCCAGGTGCACGAGTACGAGGACCTCATCGCCGGGAAGCCGACCGGCTACGACTGGCCCGAGCTGGACGAACGCACGGGCGCCTCCATGTGCTACACCTCCGGGACGACGGGCGACCCCAAGGGCGTGGTGTTCAGCCACCGCTCCGTCTATCTGCACTCCCTCCAGGTCAACATGGCCCAGTCCATGGGCCTGACCGACCAGGACACATCCCTTGTCGTCGTCCCCCAGTTTCATGTGAACGCCTGGGGCCTGCCCCACGCGACCTTCATGACCGGCGTAAACCTGCTGATGCCAGACCGGTTCCTCCAGCCCGCCCCGCTCGCCGAGATGATCGAGAAGATTCGGCCGACGCACGCCGCCGCCGTCCCCACCATCTGGCAGGGCCTGCTCGCGGAGCTCACCGCACGCCCCCGGGACGTCTCGTCCCTCACCCAGGTCACCATCGGCGGCTCGGCCTGTCCGCCCGCCCTCATGGCGGCCTTCGACAAGCTGGGCATGCGCGTCTGCCACGCCTGGGGCATGACGGAGACCTCCCCGCTCGGCACGATCGCCCGGCCGCCTGCCCATGCGGTCGGCACGGAGGCGGAGTTCGCGTACCGCCTCACGCAGGGCCGTTTCCCGGCGAGCGTCGAGGCCCGGCTGAGCGGCCCCGGAGGCGAGCGGCTCCCCTGGGACGGCGAATCGGCCGGCGAGCTGGAAGTGCGCGGCCCATGGATCGCGGGCTCCTACTACAACGGCTCCGACAGCGAACCGCTGCGCCCCGCCGACAAGTTCAGCGACGACGGCTGGCTCAAGACGGGCGACGTGGGCACCATCAGCCCCGACGGCTTCCTGACGCTCACCGACCGCGCCAAGGACGTCATCAAGTCCGGCGGCGAGTGGATCTCCTCCGTCGACCTGGAGAACGCCCTCATGGCCCACCCGGACGTCATGGAGGCGGCCGTGGTGGCCGTACCCGACGACAAGTGGGGCGAACGCCCGCTGGCCACGGTCGTACTGTCGGAGGGCTCGACCGCCGACTTCGCGTCACTGCGCGCCTTCCTCGCCGACGAGGGCAAGATCGCCAAGTGGCAGCTCCCGGAGCGCTGGACGATCATCGAGTCGGTCCCGAAGACGAGCGTCGGCAAGTTCGACAAGAAGGTTCTGCGCAAGCAGTACGCGGAGGGCGAGTTGGACGTCACCAAGCTCTGACGGCCGACCGGGCCCGACGCGGGTGGCTGACATGTGTGGCTGACATGTGTGGGGTGGGGCGATGTTTCACGTGAAACATCGCCCCACCCCACTTATGCGGAATGTGCGGAGCGCACCGACCGGCACCGATGGATATCGATCGATTTGATCAATTCGATCAATTCGACTAATTGGTGCCGATGCGCGCGAGCAGATCGACGATCCGGCTCTGCACATCGGTGCTGGTGGACCGTTCGGCGAGGAACAGCACCGTCTCGCCGGAGGCGAGCCTCGGCAGGTCGGCCTGGTCGACGGCGGCGGTGTAGACGACCAGCGGGGTGCGGTTCAACTGTCCGTTCGCCCGCAGCCAGTCCACGATTCCGGCCCTGCGACGCTTCACCTGAAGCAGGTCCATGACCACCAGGTTCGGCCGCAGCTGCGAAGCCAGCGTGACCGCGTCGGCGTCGCTCGCGGCCCGCGCTACCTGCATCCCGCGCCGCTCCAGCGTCGCCGTCAACGCGAGCGCGATCTCCGCGTGCTCCTCGATGAGCAGGACCCGCGGCGGATGCTGCTCACTGTCACGCGGGGCGAGCGCCTTCAGGAGTACGGCGGGGTCGGCACCGTACGCCGCCTCGCGCGTCGCCTGCCCCAGTCCGGCCGTGACCAGCACCGGAACCTCGGCGGCCACGGCGGCCTGACGCAGCGACTGGAGGGCGGTCCGGGTGATCGGCCCGGTCAGCGGATCGACGAACAGCGCCGCCGGGAAGGCCGCGATCTGCGCGCTGACCTCCTCGCGCGAGTTCACGATGACGGGCCGGTACCCACGGTCGCTGAGCGCCTGCTGTGTGGTGACGTCCGGCGCGGGCCACACCAGCAGCCGACGCGGGTTGTCCAGCGGCTCCGGCGGCAGCTCGTCGTCCATGGGCCGCGGCTGCGGCTGGTCGGAGACCTCGACGGCTCCGCCGGGCCCGTCGAGCGGCTCCGGCCCCTCGGCGGCGTTCTGGTCCGGCGCTCCTATGGCGTACGAGCGCCCGGCCCCATCGGTGAATCCGGGCAGCCGGGGAGTGCCGGGCGCGAGCTGAGTCTGCCCGGCGAGGGAGGGCTGCGTGGGCAACGACACCTGGGCGGGTGGTGCCTGCCCGGCGAGGGAGGGCTGCCCCGGCAGGGGACCCTGGCCGGCCAGGGAGGGCTGGCCCGGGACGGGTGCGGCGGGGGCGGCCTGGCCTGTCTGCGGGTGGGGGCGGCCCGTCGTCTCCGGCTGGCCGGCGGGCTCGGGGCGTGTACCGAGTTTGCGGCGACGACCGGAGCCGTTCGAGCCGTTGGTGCCGTGCGGAGGCGTCGCGGCCTGCGGCTGGCCCGGTGTCTGGACCTGCGCCGCCTGCCGGCTGAACGGCACTCCCTGCCCGAGCGTCCGCACGCTGATCGCCCGACCCTGCGTCGAGTTCGGGTCGACCGACGCGGCGGCGGCCTCGGCGGGCAACGCCTGCCCGACCCGGGACTGCGCGCCCCGCTCGGGAGGCAGGGGGGTGGCCGCCGCCTGGGGTACGGGGGCGGCGGCAGGAGCAGCGGCCGGGTTGTTCGGGTTCGGCGCTACGGCGGTGCCGGCGTCCGGGGTCTCGTCGTCGGTCGTGGGCCAGGGCTGGGGCTGGGCAGCGAGGGCGGCCTGGGCGGGGATGGCCTGGCCCGGGGCGAGACCCTGGGCGAGGGCGGCCTGGGACGCCGTACCCTGCGCCGGGACCTGCTGGGGATGGGCCTGGGGAACGGGCTGGGGGGTCTGTTGGGGAACCTGCTGGCCCTGGATGCCCTGTGCCGGAACGGGCTGACCGGGAAGAGGCTGACCGGCGACGGGCTGTGCCACCGGCTGTCCGAGCACCGGTTGCGCGGGAAGCCCCTGAGCGGGAACTGCCTGTCCGGGCATGGGCTGTCCGACCTGGGCGGCCTGCGCGAGCTGCGCGTTCTGCGCGGCGGGAACACCCTGGCCGGGCATGCCCTGACCCTGCCCCTGACCCGGTACGCCGCCCTGTGGACCGACGGCGGCCTGGGCGGCCATCGCCTGTACGGGAGCCGCCTGCACGGGCACGGCCTGGCCGGGAATCCCGCCCGGAGGCACGGTCCCCGGCTGCTCCGGAGCCTGGCGCGCACGCCGCCGACCGGTCGGAGCGGAGGTCGGGTGAGGCTGGGGCGGGGTGTGGTCGTCGTCGGGATCGTGCATGAGCCCGTCATGACGGCCGGCGTCGTCGAACCGGTCGTCCACCGGCCCGGCGGCCACCGCGGCGGCGCCTTCGTCCGTTCGGTCGGCCTCGGCCGGAGGCAGGGCGAATACCGGGCGGGGGCCCGCCTCCTGCGCACCGGCACGCTCGGCCGCTGCCGCCAGGGCTCGGCGTCGGCGCCCTGTGGGCTGCCCGTCCCCGCTGTCGTCGGCGGCGCCCTCCGCACCGGCGGCCCCGGAAGGAGCCGCGGGCAGAGCGGGCGGCAACGCGTGCTGCTCGCCTCCGCCGCGCCGACCCGGAGCGCCGGGCACGCCCTGCGGCGGCACCGTCCCGCCCAGGCCGGTCCCGGTGGCAGCGGTGCCGGCGCCGTGCTCGCCCGCCAGGACGACGGCTCCGGTGGAGACACCGCCGGCGCCGTTCGCGTCGCCCGCGTCGGCGGGGCTGTGCCGCCCGCGCCGACGCCCAGTGCCGCCGTCCCCGTCGGACGGCTGCGCCTGGGGCTGAGGCTGGCCCTGGGGAGCGGGCGCCGAAGCCATGGAGGCATCCTCGGCCGCCCGCCTACGGCGCCGCCCGGTGGGCGCGACCGCCTCGTTGCCGGAGTCACCGGACTCGGTATCGGCCTCCCCCTCGGGCGCGACTTCCGGTACGTCTGCCTCCAGGAAGGCGTCCACGGAGGACCGCCTCGCCCGCCGCCGCCCGCTGACACCGCCGTTGCCGTTGCTGTCGCCGCCGTCCGACGCCTGCCCGGGCACGGCCAGCTCGGCGCCGACGCCCGCCTGCGGGACCCCGGCCGCGGCCTCGGCCACCACCGCGCCCGCCCCGCCCCCGATGGGCACCTCAAGCACGTACGCACTGCCGCTCATGCCCGGCACCTCGTGCGTCTGGAGCACTCCGCCGTGAGCGCGCACGATCCCGCGCACGATCGGCTCGTGCACCGGGTCTCCCCCGGTGTACGGCCCGCGCACCTCGATCCGTACGACCTCACCGCGCTGCGCGGCGGCCACGACGACCGTGTTGTCCATGTAACCGCCGGCGGAGGCGGGCGAGTTTCCGGTCGCGTCGACGCCGGCGACGTCCGCGACGAGGTGCGCCAGGGCGGTGGCGAGTCGCTGCGGGTCGACCTCGGCCTCGATGGGCGGCGCGTGCACGGCGAACTGGACGCGTCCGGGCCCGATCAGTTCGACGGCCCCGTCGACCCCGGCGGCGACGACCGCGTCGAGCATCACCTTCGTACGGGTGATGGAGTCGACTCCGGTGTCGAGCCGCTGGTAGGAGAGGACGTTGTCGACCAATGTGGTGATGCGCGAGTAACCGGCCGACAGATGGTGCAGCACCTGGTTGGCCTCGGGCCACAGCTGCCCGGCGTCGTCGGCGGCGAGGGTGGCCAGTTCGCGGCGCAGCTCGTCGAGGGGTCCGCGCAGCGACCGTCCGAGCAGCACGAGCAGCTGCTCCTGCCGGCCGGCCAGGGCCTCGTACCGGTCCTTCTCGCGCTCCGCGAGGGCCGCGTACCGGTCCTCACCCGCGGCGAGTTCCTCCTCGTGCTCCTCGCGCAGCTGCTCGATCTCGGCGACGTGCTGCTGGCGCAGGGCGGTGAGCTCGGAGGCGTGCTCCTCGGCGACCCGCTCCAGCTCCTCCTCGTGCAGCTTGTCGGCGGCGACCTTCTCCTCGGCCAGGGCGTCGTACGGACGCCGGTCGGTGAAGGTCATCACGGCGCCGACGAGCTGGTCGCCGTCCCGCACGGGCGCGGTCGTCAGATCGACGGAGACCGGGTCCCCGCTCTTGGACCACAGCACCTGCCCGCGCACCCGGTGCTTGCGCCCGGACCGCAGCGTGTCGGCGAGCGGCGACTCGCCGTACGGGAAGGGCTCGCCGTCGGCACGCGAGTGCAGGACGAGCGTGTGGAGCTCGCGCCCGCCGAGATCGCTGGCGCGGTAGCCGAGTATCTGGGCGGCGGCCGGGTTGACGAGAACAACCCGGCCCTCGGTGTCCGTCCCGACGACCCCTTCGGCGGCGGCACGCAGGATCATCTCGGTCTGA
Source organism: Streptomyces sp. NBC_01451 (assembly GCF_036227485.1). Classification (NCBI taxonomy): domain Bacteria; kingdom Bacillati; phylum Actinomycetota; class Actinomycetes; order Kitasatosporales; family Streptomycetaceae; genus Streptomyces; species Streptomyces sp. NBC_01451. The sequence continues at coordinate 4,640,771 of NZ_CP109479.1, read as the reverse complement.
CGTTGCGAACGCGCGAGTTCGGCCTCGGTGTCGACGGTGCCCGAAAGGTCCCGTACGACGAGCATGAGCAGCTCGTCGTTGGTGTATCCGTAGCTGTCGTACGCCTGCTGGCCGTTCTCGAGATTCGCACTGGTGACCTCGACGGGGAACTCGCTGCCGTCCGTCCGCCGGGCGATCATCCGGGTCGGCTTGGTCTGGCCGTGCGGGTCCATGGAATCGGGGCGCCGCATGGTGCCGGGGATCAGCCGCGAGTCGAACTCCGGCAGCAGATCGAGCAGCCCGCGCCCGACGAGGGCGGTGCCCGGCGTCTCGAAGGCGCCGAGGGCGATCGTGTTGGCGTTGACGACGGTCCCATTGGCGTTGACCAGCACCAACGCATCGGGCAGCGCGTCGAGTATGGCTGCGAGGCGAGCAGCGCCTCGGGATGGCCTGCTGCTCACGAGACGCTTCCTCCCTGTTACCGCACCTTGCCTACCGCGGACGCCATCTTGCCTACCGGCCCGCAACGTGTCACGCGAGGGAGTCTAAGGGCAGTGGTTGCGCTCGCGATGCCGGATGAGAGGGAGGTCGCACGACGAAGTGACAGAGAGGCTGTGACGGCACCCTTCACGCCACTTGTGCGCTACGGGGCTCCTGTGACTGTGTTGTGGGGCCCCTCGGGAGCCCTGCCGCGCCGGTCAGGAGCCTGGTCGGGGAGCCCGGCGGGGGCTCAGCGAAGATCGGGCAGCAGGGGTACGAGCCGGTCCCAGCGGGCCATCTGGCACCCGTTGCTGCGGTCGAACGTGGCATCGACGGGACGCCCGGCCCAGGTGCCGGTCACGTGTGCGGTAGCCGCACCCCCGTACATCATCGTGCAGACGCTGTCGGGGGACACGGGGGCGAACGGATCCTTCCCCCACCGCGCCCCCCGGTCGAGCGACCCACAGGCCCCGTCGACGTCGGGATGACTTCCGCCCCCGGGATGACAGAGCAGCTCGAACCGCCCGTCCCCGCGCCCACCTGTGCCGCGGACGGTGACGGTGAGGTGGTCGGAGGCGCGCCCCACGGGAGTGAGGAGGGGCGTGAAAGGCGCGAAGGGCGTGACGGGGCGCGTTTGGGGGCTTGCGTCGGCGTACGCGGCCATGGGCGCCGCGGAGAAGGAGGCCGCGGCGAGGGAGACGCCGGCGGTGGCGGCGAAGACGAGACGCCGGAGGGCGCCGCCGGCCCGCGCACCAGAAGGAGCGGTGGCTACGGGAGGAGTGGCGGCGGAGTACGGGGCGCGAGGGGCATGAGCGGTGACCTTGAACATGACCTGACTAACGCCTGACGCGGGAGGACGTTGCGCGCGGGCCGGGCCGACGGTCCCCGTGCAGCACAGCGGTCCATCAGGCGACACCGACAGTCACAACGGCTTTGCCCTGCGCCCCGCCTGCCTAGTACCGTGGGAGGCGATTGGTGACACCGCGCTCGTCTGTGTCATCATCTGCACGCACCACTCGCGCTCGCGCGGGAGGTTGTGCTGGAGGCGTCGCCTAGTCCGGTCTATGGCGCCGCACTGCTAATGCGGTTTGGGACTTACATCCCATCGAGGGTTCAAATCCCTCCGCCTCCGCACCTCATCCCGAAGCCCCGGTCATGACTGACCGGGGCTTCGGTCGTTCCCAGCCGCTCCAACAGGCCTCGAACGGCCGTTTCCGCAGGTCAGGCCAGGTGCGGCAAACGGATTTCACCTCACGCCGCCAGTCATGTAATGTTGTTCCCGCAACGCCAACCGGGTCGAAAACCCCGGAAGGAAGAGCAAACACAACAGAAAACACAAGCACTCGTAGCTTAACGGATAGAGCATCTGACTACGGATCAGAAGGTTGCAGGTTCGAATCCTGCCGAGTGCACAGCAGGCCAGAGGCCCCGTGGAGGAATCCACGGGGCCTCTGGTTTTTGCGTTGACGGCGGTGTTTGACGGCAACCGGACTAGCGGCGGCATTTAGTCTCGCTGGCCGTTCTGTCGACTGCCGTCTCGGGCTGCCTTCTCCCACCCGCTGTCTGTCCTGCATCGCACTCCCGTGGTGGGCGGCTGAGGTGTCTGCCGTTCACGGCCGGGGTCGTCTCTGAGTGCAAGCCGCACTGTCAGTGGGTGCCTGTAGCCTGGTGTTGCGCTCTCTCGCAAACACAATATGTAGTGGCGGATTCTCTGCGTGCTGCTACATCTTGGGGCGTGTCGCTTGCTGGTGGGTCGTCTGTGGTGCTTCACTTGATCCGCCAAACCAGAACAGGCCCCAGCTGGGGCCCAACTTGAGGTTGGGCACACGGCATGGGGCCTGATGCGTTGGTAGCGCCTTCGGACCTTATCGCCCTCCCTTGGTTCTTCCAAGATGGCCGTCCGTGTGTCCGTCCTTGGGAAAGGACGTGTCATGACCGGTCGACCCAACACCAGGGACGTGTCAAAGAGAGATGACGGATGGGCCGTGACGAAGCCCGGAGCCGAGAGGGCCAGCGCCGTGGTGCCGACCCAGGCTGAGGCGGTCTCGCGTGCCAAGGAGATCTTGGCCAACGGCGGCGGCGGAGAGCTGCGTATTCGTGGCAAGAACGGCCAGGTGCGGGAGCAGAACACGGTCCCGCCGGGCAGCGACCCGAAGAGGTCGAAGGGATGACTGCCATGGACACTTACGTGATCAACAAGGAGTTCAGCAACAAGCGGGAGGTCGAAGCCACGGGGTTCGCGACTGTCGGAGAGTTCATCGACTTCTTCGCGCATGACGGCAAAGGTGGCGTGGCCGTAACGTTGCGAATCCGAGCCACTCGGGTGGAGACCATCGATCGCATCAGCGGCTGACACACCGACAGCCCACCAAGAGGCGGAGCCCCCACCGAGTTGGTGGGGGCTCCGCTGTGCTCCTGAGTTGTGCGAACCGTGCTTCCAGTAGAGCGTCGGCTTCGCTGCTACCTGTGGGCTTCGCCCGGCTGGTTGCCTTCGTCTTCCCGCAGAGCCTCGCCCACTCGGTCGAAGGCTGAACGCTGCGAGTCGAGCCGTACGAAGGTGTAGATGTCCATGGTCACGCGGATCGAACTGTGGCCGAGCACTTCCATGATCATGCGGGCGTCGGCGCCCTGTTCGTGGAGGAGTGACGCGCAGGTGTGGCGCAGGTCGTGCAAGCGGACCTTGCGGACGCCGGCGCGGACGCACAGCGCTTCGAAGGAGCGGTTCATGTTGCGCGGCTCGATCGGTGTCCCGTTCTTCGTGGTGAAGACGAGACCGTGTCCAGTCTCCTTCCAGTTGTCCCCCGCTGCCTTCTTGTCGGCGATCTGTTGGGCACGCTGAGCGCGAAGTGCCGTCACACACTCGGCAGGCAGGGCCACGCGGCGGGCCGAGCGCTGAGTCTTCGGCGCGACGATCAGTAGTTCGCCGCCGACCCGTTGGAGCGCCTGCCGGACGGTGAGTACTCCTTCGTAGAGATCCAGGTCCGACCAGCGCAGGCCCAGCAGTTCGCCGCGCCGGAGGCCGATGCGGACCGCCAGTTCGTACGCGGCCCACAGACGGTTCTCCCGCGCCGCTGCCAGGAGCTGACGCCCTTCCTTGGCCGTGAGCGGTTCGATCTCGCGCTTCGTCCCCATGCTCAGCTCCACGTTCCGGGCCACGTTGCGCGGCAGTTCGTCTTCCCGTACGGCGTGCTGGATAGCGGCGCGCAGGATCACGAGCAGGAAGCGGACGGTCCGATCTGAGGGAAGCTTCTTGCAGCACTTGCTGAGGGCGCAGCAGCGACGCTTGTGCTCCGGGCGGTTCTTGTCCTTGCCCTGGGCGCAGCACTGGCAGGTGGCCGCCGTCTTGGTGAGGAAGGCGCGGATATCTCGGGCGGTCAGCCGGGTCAGCTTCTTCTTGCCGAACTCCGAGGTGACGTAGTTCCGGACGAGGGACTCGTAGTTGACGTATGTCGTCCGGCGGACCTTGCCCTTGGCGACGTTCGCGAGCCAGTACGCCAGGTACTCGCTCAGCGTCATCTTGCTGGTGGCTATCGGGAGGCCGCTCAGGGAGTCAGCCTTGAGCTTGGTCAGCTTCTCGTGTGCTTCTTCCCAGGTCTTGCCGTAGACGCTGCGTCGCTTGTACGTGCCGTCCGTCGTGAGCACGTACGCGCTGCCCTCCCAACGGCCGTCCTTGCGCTGGTAGATGGTGCCCTCGTTGTTGGCGTTCTTCTTCGGCTTGGCCATCAGGCGGCTTCCTGTTCGGTGCGGTGGGATACGTAGGCGTCCACGGCGGCTTCGCTGATTCGTCGGCAGCGGCCGATCTTGAACGAGGCGAGTTCGCGGGAGCGGATCAGGTCGTGGACCTTCCAGCGGCTGATGCCGAGCCGCTCGGCGACCTGGTCCACGGTGAGTACGGCCGTCGTCATGCAGGCAGTAGCCCTTCTCGCTTGAGGCGTTCGGTGTGGGCTCTGTCGTGGCGGACCTGGGCGGCGAGGAGTTCTTCGCCGGGGCGGTAGCCGCTGCTGAGGTAGGTCCACGAGGAGGCGGTGACGAGGGTGGTGTTCTCGTCGTCGACCGGAAGGCCGGCCCGGAGGCGGGCGGCTTCGGCCTGAGCTGTTCGCCAGGCACGGCGTACGTCGCGGAGTGCGCCGAGGGTGGTCGAGTAGGCGCGGGATTTGCTGGAGAAGTGGCCGCGGAAGCCGAGCATGTGCGCCCACTTCCAGAGCTTGAGGTGGGCGAACTCGGGAAGGTGGCCGAGCGCCCAGGCGGTGCGGATCATCTGCCGGGCGTGCTGCTGGACGGCGAGGTTGGTGATGGGTTCGGCTTGGCCGGTGCCGTCGCAGTCCTCGCACAGGTCGCGGAAGCCGTCGGGGCCGCGTACGTAGCCGCGTCCGGCGCAGGGGCGGCATACGAGGGTGCGGTCCACGGTGCCCGCGCCCTCGGCGTTCTTGGTGGCGTACTTGGCGACGTAACCGGCGACCTTGGCGTCCGTGAGTTCGCCGTCTCCCAGGGCCGAGATCTGATCCACCTTGAAGCGGTCGCCCCACCGGATGACGCGTTCGCCGACCGCGTCCGATTCGACGATGAGCCGGGCACGTTCGACCGCCAGGCCGACGGCCACTTGGAGAGCGTCGAAGGTGGCCCAGGGCGGTGGTGCGGTGGTGTGGCCGTCGGGACCGTCGAAGCGGACGACAGCGTGGAAGTGGACCAGGCCGCGCTGTTGGTACTCGGCGACTTTGGCGAAGGAGATGCGGAGGGCCGCGTTGAGTGCCTTCTGGGTCATGCCGAGGTGCTCGGCGAGGGCTCGGCGCAGGTAGGTGGTGAAGCGTGCCCACAGGGCCCCGGCATGGGCGTTCCACAGCACGGCGCCGCTGTAGTCGTAGCGTGCCGGGCGCAGTGGGGTGCCGAGTTCGGGAGCGTCCTGGACGTGGTTCTCACCGCAGGAGCAGGGGCGGGGCTTGCCCGCGTCGGTCGTGGGGCGGTTGTGGACGGGGCCGAAGGACGGGGCGGTGAGGGTGACGAAGGCCCGGGGGTGGTCGCGGACGGTTTCGGCGACGTTCTTGCCGCCGGACAGTCCGGCCTTGATCAGGTGGTAGGTGTCGGCGGCGTAGAGGCGGGAGCAGGCGGGGCAGCGGGAGGCGCGGCGGTTGCCGCAGGTGGTGAGGAGACGGCCGGTGGGTTCGTCCTCGGAGCGGTAGGAGCGGATCACTTGGTTGGTGGTCTGGTCGGTGGTGATGGTCCAGCCGTGCAGGTTGACCGGGCTGGTGCAGCCTCGAAGGTCGCGGACCTGCTCGGTGACTCGGTCGAAGTCGTCGGTGTTGGCCAGTTCGACCAGGTCCCGCAGGCCGGGGCTGATGACGTGGCGCAGGTCGAGGGGGCGGCGCATGGGTGGCGAGGTGTCCCTTCTGGCACGAGGGTGGGCCCTGCGGGCAGCAGCGATTCAGTGCGCTCGGGCTGCTGCCCGCAGGCATGGCAAGGCGGGCCCAGGGGCGGGCGGCGGTGGGAAGTGCCGGAGAGGCCGGCGGAAGGGTGTGGCCCTACAGAGCGGCGTGAAGCGCGGTGGCCATCGGCAGGCCGATCCCGAGTCGCGTCTTGAGCTGGGCCACCGTGATCGGTTCGCCGTGCTCGGTGCGGTGGGACGTGGCGATGGAGCGTGCTTCGGTCAGCAGCGGCTCAGGCACCTTGACCGCAGGCGAGGCAGGAGCCGGGGCCACGTGAGGAGCGGCGGGGGCCGGTGCGGGGGCCGGAATGGTGAGAGGCACCGCAAGGCGGGATACGTCAGAGCCCGTCTCAGGCTCTGACTCGATCTCGTCCGGCAGGGAAGCCGGTATGGCGGGGCGCGCAACGGTGTGGAAGGCGCGGAGGAGTTGCGGGCCGACGGAGCCCCAGCCGAGGAGGAGTAGCGGGGCCACCGCGTCGACGGCGGCGCGGCCGTAGTGTCCGGTGACGATCGGTTCGGCGACGTTGAGGGCGAGGGTCAGTAGTCCGGAGAAGTGCATGAGGCGGGTCGCGGCCGTCATCTGTTCGGCCGGAAGGCCGCGCAGGGAGAGGTAGCGAAGTGCGACCAGGAGGCCGACCACGGACAGGTCCACCATTGGGGCGATGAGCGGTGCGATCGGGCCGGGGACGCCGAGGCGGAGCGCGAGGGACCAGACGTTGCCGAAGGAGAAGACGAACGCCAGCGCGGCAATGACGATCATGACGGCGGTGATCGTGCGCTGGGTGATCCGGTCTTCTGTCATGAGTTTTCACCCCCTCTCCTGAGGTGTCGGGAACGTGCGAGGCGGTGGGGCGACCGGCTCAGGCGTCGAGTTTCGTGAGATCCACGTCCGTCGTGCGAGGGCCGATAAAGGCTGCCAGCAGGGTTGACGGGTCGATGGTGAGGTTCGCTGTCTCTTCGGCGATGCGAGCCGCTTCCGCGTCGGGTACGTAGGGCGTACGAATGCGGGTGAAGCCGGGTTGCGACTGGTGGTTCATCGACGCGACGCCGACGTAGGTGGGGTCCTGGAGGTTGATGGGGTTGGCGTCCGGCCATTCCCGGATCTCGTCACCGAGAGCGGCCACGGCGGCTTCGGCGGTCTTCTGGGCGAAGCTCAGGCCCACGGGGCACACGTCGCGGATGAAGGTGGGTATCGCGTCGCCCGTGGACTTCTGAGTGGTGAGGATGACGAGCAGTCCCACGGACCGGCCCTTCTTCACCAGGTCTTCCACGAGCCGGGCGTTCTCGGCGGCGAGCGCGGCCAGCTTCTTCGTCTGTTGGTCGCTTCCCTTGTGGTCGCGGAAGTAGGTGTGCGCTTCGTCGACGATCAGCACGACCAGGGGCCAGCTCTCGGAAGGTCCGATGTCCCACATGGACTTCACCCCGAGTACCTGGCGCACCGATGCCGACCGGGCGCGGCGCAGCTCCACGAGTTGCCGGAACAGCTTGTTGGCCTCTTCCAGGTCATCGCCCACGAAGGCGAACATGCGCTTGACCCAGTCCGCGTAGTCACCTTCGTACGCAGCCGACACCTTGCCGTCCGCGCAGGCGAACTGCACTGCGGGCGAGGGTGCCCAGTCGGCGAGGAGCCGGTTGATCAGGCTGGTCTTGCCGAAGCCGGGAAGGCCGGCCACGGTCACGCCGGGCACCTGCGTGAGGTTCACGGATACGGGTTGCGCGTACTCGTCCAGGCCCAGATCCCACTGGGCTGTCTCCTCCGGTGGTTCACCCGTGGGGTGGTGCTCGGTGGGGAACTTCAGTGGGTCCAGTCGCACACCCCGGATGAGGACCTGCCCAGGCTTGTCCTGGGTGACCGCGACCCGTGTGCAACGCCAGGCGTCTGCGAGGTGTGGGCCCGCCTTCTGGAATTGCTGGAGACCGACGCCGGGGAGGCACTGTGCCCGCGCGATCACGCCATACGCGTCGTGCTTCACCTTCAGGGCGGGAATTAGGACGCGCGGTTTGATGGGCTTGCCGTTCGCGGTCGCCAGTGACGCCAGCGCGGTCGGGGTCTTGTCGGTGGCCGACAGCTTGAGCATCGGCGCGAGCCGCTTCCAGCCCCACCGCACGCGTATGGCCTGCCGTATGGACTGGCGGGTCATGGCATCGGCGCGAACGTAGCGGACTATCCACCAGGCCGCCCATCCGGCGAGCATGGCGAGCGCCAGGGCGACGACGAGCGGGACTTGACCGAAGATCCCCTGCGCCGGGGCGTTCGGATCCTTCATCTGTGACTCTCCAGCGGGTTGTAGAGGAAGGCCGTGAGGGCCGATTCGAGGGCCGCCCGATCCGCCGATGCGTCGAGGCGGGGGAAGCCGTAGGCGACGAGCAGGGCCGCCACCGAGGTCACGAGTGATTCGGTGAACTGGGCACCCGGCACGGCGTGAGGCAGCGGGTAGCTGCGCTCAGCGCCGGACCGGAAAGCGGTGCCGCTCACGCCGCCTCAGCGGCCGGGGCCACCAGGTCAAGTCGGCCCGCGCGGTAGGCGATGCCGTCCGAGAGCGAGCCGTTGAAGATGCGCGCCCACGGAGTGGCGAACAGCTCCACCGGCATGACCGGGACACCGGGCCGGAGCCCGTTGGGCAGACCGGTTTCCGGAACGGTGATCTTCAGAGCCTCGGCACGGTCCTCCTCCATGAAGAAGAGGGTGATCGTGTAGAGCTTCGCGCCGGTCTCACGGTCGGTGGCGAACTGCGTCTTCTCCTGGTCCGCGTACTTCGGCACCGGCAGGGTGCCGACCATGAACGAAGAGGTGGGAAGCAGGCCAACACGGATGCGTGCCATGGGAGTTGATTCCTCTCGACTGCGCTCCACCGGGGCGGTGGCGCGTGCTCTCCATTGAACATAGCAGACCTAGCAGAGTCAAGTGAATCAGGTGAGCTAGCTATCAACTGACATAGGCCACCTATGTCAGTGGGGTGTGCTAGGGGTGCTAAGAATCGCTACTCTTGGGCCATGAGCCCCGCGCCAGAGAGCAAGCAGGACCGCCGGCCGCCGTATCAGCACGCTGCCGACGAGATTCGGCGCGACATCTTGCAGGGGCGGATCAAGCCGGGCGAGCAGATGCCGTCCATCCGCGAGCTACAGGAACGCTTCGGCGTGGCCAACATGACCGCGAGGTCCGCGCTCAACGTGCTGCGGGACGAAGGCCTGATCTACACGATCCACGGTCGGGGCAGCTTCGTCGCAGACCACAACGCCGGCGGGGAGTCCTCGGCGAACTACACCGCTCCGGTTTGGTACTTGGCGAACAGGGACGAGAAGCAGGGCCAGGCCGAGCCGGGCGAGGGTGGCCCCGACGACACCGAAGCTGCCGCAGACGCCGGGACCACCCTTACCGAAGTACTCACCGCACTACGTGACGAGATCCGTGCCCTCAGCGCTGATCATCAGGAACTGCGGCGCGAGGTCGAGGAGCTGAAGGCAGCTCAGCAGCCGAAGCCGTAGTCCTGAGCTGGGCCACTTCCTCTCGCAACTCCCTGGTCTCCCTACTGAGGCGGACGACCATGGCCCGCATCTCCTCGATCAGCGCGACTACTTGATCCGTGTCCCCGACCTGAATGCTGGTCGACCCCATTTCGTTGTCCGGTATGTGCTCGGTCATCGCTCTCCGCTTGCCGCCGTGCCGTCATTCCGTGCCGCACTTGCTCGAACCGCCGAAGGCTTGCCCACGGCATCCGTGCCTCTCCCAGGTTGATCGACTGCTGCCCAGCGTGCTGTTCAGAGTTTCTTTACTGGATCAAGGCGGCCCGCCTACGGCGTGCCGCGCGCGCTGGCGGCCACGGGCCGCCGCCGCTCCCTGTCTCCGCCACCGCTGCGGCGGCCCCCGGCCACTCAGCGCGCAGCACCGCCAAGGCAGACAGCCAGGCCAGGAAGCAACTCGCCCAGCCCGAGCACCAGGACCACGACCAGGAGCAGGCTGAGCCCGAGCGCGCCCCACCCCGCCGTCCGGGTGACCGTCATTTCGAAACCGAGAAGCGTGGCTGATGCCGGTACGGGGTTGCTGGAGGCATACGTGACGGGTGCCTGTTCGGCGCACTCGCCGTCTTGGCTCACTTTCGGTGGCGCAGGTCAGAACTGGGCTTCCAATGACCGCCTTCAATCGCCGTCCTCTCCAACTCAACAACAACTGACGGGGGTTGACGCCGCACCCGAATCCGAGCACGCCGACCGCCCCGGTACCATCGGCACCGGGGTCCTGATCAGGGCTTCCACGACCGGACCACCCGGAATGCTGTCCAGGCTGAGGGGTGGTCCGGTCTTTTGTTGTTGACGTCCGCGCACTGCTGACGCGAGGCGGACCGGGTTTTCGGGATCAGGTCAGGGCTTTGACCACCTCGGGGATAGTGGGGCGATCCCCCGGTGCATGACTGAGCATCGCGTCGACCAATTCGCCCAGTTCACCGGGCACTTTCACGGGCCGACGTCGGCCGTTGGCCACCGCCTCGCGCTGCACGGGGCGCGGAGCGTCGTCCGGGTACTCGACCGCCCGCCAACCCGTGGCGGAGATGAGCAGCGAGGCCCCGAGCGCGTAGACGTCGGCCGCCGGTGTCGGCTCCGCTTCCCCGGTGTCGAGCACACTGCGCGCGATCTCCGGTGCTTCGTAGTGGACGAGGCAGCCGCGGAACGGGAAGTCGTGCCCGTCGGGTACATGGCCGCCACGGGCAAGGGCGAGGTCGATGAGGTGTGTTCGTTCCGGCCCGATGATGAAGTGGGCGGGCTGCACGTCGCCATGTGCCCAGCCCTTGGCGTGGAGTTCGGCCAGCGCCTCGACGCATTCCAGCGCCTCGCTGGTGTCCGGTGCGATGGACGAATCTTTCCTACGGCAGCGCTCCCACAGCCGGTACAGGTCCGGCCCTTCGTGCCACGGCTGGTAGTTCCACGTGCCGTGCTCCCATTCGCCGTACGCGATCCCCTCGACGCCAAGGCGAAGCAGAACGGCACCCTCACGCGCGGGCGCGAGCGCGGTCCAAGGTTGGGCAGGCCAGTCGGCCGTAGCCTCGATCGGATAACCGATCTTCACGGCGTAGTGGCCCCGGTGGCTCTCCACCTCCCACACCGTGGAGCCCCGACGGTTGATGACCATGCGCTGAGTCGTGGGCATGAGTGCGTCGAGCACCACGATCGGCAGTTCAGGGGTTGAGCCCGGCAACGTCTCTTCTCCTTCCAGGCGAGCGCGGCCGACCACGAGTTCGGGCCGGCCGCGTCGCTGTTGTCGTGTGCTACGCCTGACCGTACGGTCGGCCGCAGTCCGAGTCGCACTGCGCGAGATTCACGCCGTTCACGGTCCACAGGTCGTCGAAGACCATGAACCCGCCCGCCTTGATGGCGCGTGCCGAGGCGGCGACCATCTCCGGGTCGCGTGCACCTCCACCCGGCTTCGGGTTGTGGTGCAGAAAGCGACCCGCGTACTGCTCGCACAGCGCGGCGTACTCCTTCGTATGCAGGATGAGCGCGTGGAGGCCGAGGTCCACGTCATCGGACGGGACCATGGGAACGGTGGCGGTGGCCGCCGTGACCAGGAACGCAACCGCCTGGTCCGCGATCCGCTCCGCGCGCTCGGTCGACTGCCCGTTGTGGATGACCACGAAGTGGGCGAGGCTCTCGAACAATTCCTCACCAGCCACCGCGCGACCGGTCCGCTGATCGTTCGCCGTTGCCGTCATGTGCAATCTCCCGGTGTGAGGTGGTGCGTGGCACGGGCATGCCGTCCTGGTCGCCGAGCTGGGCTCTAGCAGACGATCAGGGGGCAGGTTTGGAAGGGCCGGCCCCGGACGGGGACGGGGGAGCCGTGAACTGGCACCTGTCCGGGGCGGCCGGTCTACTGGCGGATACCGAGAGCCGCGCCGATCACCAGGCCGCACGAACCGCTGATGCAGATGATGAAAAGGACTCCCGCGTACCGGCCGATGGCGCGCATCACAACCCACCCAGACTGTTGCCGTTCTTGATGGTCAGACGTGCGCTCAGTTCCTCTCGCGCACTGAGTGCCACCACGTCGTCCGGAATGGCATCCCACTCCAGGCCGCCACGGATCGGCCGCATCTGCACACGGCCCCCGCACTTGCCCATGACGACGCCGATGCGGTCCCTGTTGCTGTCCTTGGCCAGTTCACCGATGCCTGGTCTGGTCTGCTGATTGCTCGCCATGCACACGAGCATCGCGAACCGGGTACCCCCGCCAAAAGGTCAGGCTGATTACCCAACTTGGGTAACATCGCGGGAAGTAGAGAATCAGCGACGTTGTGTAGCCCTCGCAGTGTGGGAGCTTGCCCGATGCCCGACGCCGACCGGCCGCAGGAACTGCCTGCCAGGCTGCTCACCGATCCCGAGATGATCAACGCGTGCCGGGTACGGGACTTCGGCAGAGTCTTCCGGCTGGTCAAGACCAAGGCGGGCATCTACCCGTCGAAGATCGCCAGGCGATGCGAGCTGACACCCAGCCGAGTCGGCGAAGTGATCGCTGGGCAACGTCAGTTGCTCCACATGGACGTCGTCGAACGCATCGCGGACGGCTTGCGCATCCCAGGACACATGCTCGGACTTGCCCGTCGTCCCTGGGAGACGCCCCAGGCTCTCGCGGTCACCGAGCGCGAGGCACCACAGGCGCCGGAGCCAGCACAGCCGACCCCCGCGTCTCTGCCGGGGCCGGATGTGGACAGCATCCTGGCTCTCGCCACACGAACGAGCCTCAGCACAGCCACACTTGCAGCGTTCCGATCCTCCATCGAGGACTACTGGCGACGGGACGACCAGCACGGCGGCGAGGCTCTGAGGCCGGCCATCGTCGGTCAGCTCCGGCATGTCGTGGGCCTGTTGAAGGAGACCCGACCGCCGTCCATCCAGAACGGCCTGTACGGAATCGCGGCCGAGTTGGCGCGCCTCACCGGCTGGACCTACTTCGACGCCCGCCAGTACAACCAGGCCCGCGCGTACTTCACCGAGGCCCTGCAACTGGCCAAGGAAATCGACGACCGTCAGTTCATGGCCAACGTCCTGGCCTGCATGAGCTTGCAGGCCACGTACCAGGACAAGCCGGGGGACTCTCTCGCACTCGTCACCGCCGCTCAGGACCAGGCCCGCCCAGCTCTCGGCACCACACCGCGCGTCATGTCGATGCTGTCCATGCGCGAGGCCTTCGCCCATGCCACCCTCGGCAACCGGGACTCCACGCACCGGGCGATCGGGGAAGCGCACCGCCACTTCGAGCAGATCGAGGCGAACGACCCGGACCCGTCGTGGGTGACCTACTTCGACGAGCTGAAGCTCATAGTGGACACCGGCATTGCTCACGGCCGGCTGGGGGAGGCTGCGACCGCTGAGCCCTTGATCGCGGATGCTTTGCGGCGGGAGAACAGCACCAACCAACGCGGGCGCGCGTTTCACGCTTTCTGGCTGGCTCGTACGCAGCTGGACCAAGGGAAGCTTGCCCAGGCCTGCCACACCGCCACGCAAGCGCTGGTGCCCGCGTCGGCGGTGTCCTCCGAGCGGGTGTCGGGCCATCTCCGGGAGTTCTACGAGCAGTTGGCCCCGCATAGGCGGGAGCCCGTAGCACTGGCTTTCGAGGCACGGCTACGGGAACTCCTCCCACCGGTCAGCGGATCGCTTCGTCCATGAGCACGTAGAGGAGGCCGACGAGGGATCCGCTGCTCACGATCTCGCGGCGGTCGATCATGCCGCGTACCTCGCGGAGGGGGATCCACTCGATGCGGTCGGACTCGTTCTTCTCCGTGGGCGGGCCGTCGTAGGTCGCGCCGTCCGCGCGGAAGACGTGGTGCTGTGAGTCGGTGATCCCGTTGGCCGGCTCGGCGTAGATCAGGGGCTTGATGGGGCCGGGGCGCCAGCCCGTTTCCTCCAGGACTTCACGGGCCGCAGCCTCTTCAGGGGACTCGCCCTCCTCGACCAGGCCCATGGGCAACTCCCAGGCCCACGAGTCGGTGATGAAGCGGTGCCGCCACATCATCAGCACCTCCTGGCGGTCGTTGACCACGGCGGCCACGGCCAGGTGCCGGAGGCGAACGACGTGGTACTCCCACCTGCGCCCGTCAGGCTGCTGGACGTCGACCAGACACAGGTTCACCCACTTGTTCGTGTAGATCTGTCGCTCACCGTGGGTCTTCCACTCCATACCTGCGGCCCCTCTCGATCGGTCTCCAGGATCTCAGACCGAGGTGGAGGTGGGCGCACGTTCGACTCTTTTCGCGTCACTTTGACGAGATGTACTTCACGTGCTCCCTACTCCGCCTGGAGCGGCCAAACGTCAGGAGGGGGGAATGGTGGATGGAGTACACCAGAGGACATCAGCTTGGGAAGCTGTGGCACTTTGGGGCCAGTTAGTGCGTTGACCTGGGCGAACGGCTGGGCTGCGGCCTCTTCGGGCTCGACTGCTTTCACCGTGGTTCCCGTTGTTTCCCGCTCGATCTGGTGCGGTTGTGGTGCGGGGCCGACGGGCGTCGTGCCAGTGGCTACGGTCGGTCTATGCAGTGGACCACCTTGATCAGCACCATAGTTGGCGCGGCGATCGCCACAGGTTCCGCCATGCTTCTGGACCGTCAACGGTGGAAGCGGGAGCGCTTAGATCGTGAGACGCAAGCGCGTCGTGGTCAGTATGGGGACTACCTGGCCGGCCTGTCCGAGGCCCGTCACGCCTGCGGCAACATGGCTCGTGACCCGGAAATGGAACCCTCGACGCGCCGCGCCAGAGCTCGCGAAGCATTCGGGCCGTGCATCGGACTGAGGTATCAGATGACCATCAGTGCGCCCCGCCGCGTGGTAGAGGCCTCGGAGGATGCCTTCCGCCGTTTGCGCGACCTCCGCGATCTGGTGATGGAGGGAGTCTTGGTCACTGATCCCGTGTACCTGGAGGGGCGCCGAACTTATGACGACGCCCTTGCTGTGCTTCGGGCGCGCATGCGAGAAGACCTGCGCGTCAGTGAAGACGGCACTGCGCCCTGAGCTTGGGAAGCTTGGGTCTTCAGCGAGCGATTGTTGGGCTGACCTGTGGCGGAGTGGCGTTGGACCCCTGGTCGTACTTGTGGTCAGTCTCCGCTGATCCCCGTGGTTCCCCGCAGGATGTGGTACACGAGTGGCACGATCCCTCCCTCCCCCCGAGCTGCCGGGGATGCATCCCCCGACCTTGGAACGCGACGGCACTGTTTACGTGTATTCCGCAGTCCGGGGTGATGTGTCAGTTCTTCTGGCAATGCAGCGGCACGAACCTTAGCCGTAGACAGTCAGCCACGACGGTGGGTGCGTCGGCCGACCACGCACGCGTATGCCTCGCTGCACCCCCACAAGCCTCAGCCGCGCCATCGGGGCTTGCCGTCAACCACAACAAGCCGCGACGGCCGGTTCGTGACGACGAAACCGGAGCCCTCGACTGGCGTATGAGCACAGCCTTGTTCACAGTCAGCCGATCCCTCAGTGACGATTTTTACACGGAGGGTGCGCAGGGACGTGCCGTTGGACTAGCCTGTTTCCAGTTTCACCCCGATAGACGATGTATTTTGGCGTCAGCTTGCGTGAGGACAGTAGATGAAAACTATTGAGGCCGTCACGATCGAGGGCTTGTTTGGATACATCCGGCATGATGTGAAATTTTCAAAGCCTGATCCAATCACTATCATCTCCGGCCCGAACGGAATCGGCAAGACTCACTTCCTTCGCTTGCTTCATGCTGTCATTATGCTCGATCTGTCCACCTTGGCGTCTGTCGAGTTTAGAGATATCGAAGTGCGTTACGTCGATAAATGGGTGCTGAGGGTCCGTCAAACTCGCAAAGCAGGTGGAGAGATCGTCTTTAGCTTCTCGGGGAAGAGGCCGCGTATCCGTACCTATCAGCGACTGGACATCACATATGTCCACGCGGGCGGCGAGGAGCGTGAAACTCCCGAATGGACGGTGCGCCTACCCGACGGTAATTGGTATGACACTCGCTTGGAACGAGTTATGTCGCCTGATATGGCCAAGCGGTATGGCCTTCCGGCCGCTCCCTCTGCGACGGCGCAAACACGAGGGACCTGGCTTGAGGATTTCTATAAAGGTGCAAGTTCGATTCTGATCGACACGCAGCGCCTCGATAACGTTCTAAATTATCCTGCGCGGACGCAGCGTAGTAGCCAAGGTCGGCATGGGGCCGCCGCCAAGAGGATTCAGCTCTATATCGAGCAGATCTCCGCGCAGCTGTCGGATGCTCGACGGAAGTCGCTTAATGAGTCTCTAGATGCCGACCAAACTTTTGCGTCACGGGTTCTAAAGCGAACAAAGACAACAATTAATTCGCAGGACTTGCGTGAGAGATATCAGAGGATCGCTGACCAGCATGCGGAACTCCATGCGAGCGGACTTAGTGTCCGACCTGTTGACGTCCGCTTTCCCGAGGAAGAAGCGGACACAACAGAGAGGAGGATCCTGAACGTATTCCTTGATGACTGGGAACGCAAACTTAAGCCTCTCCTCCCCATTCATGAGAAGTTGAATTCACTGCGAAGGATCGTTGAATCTAAATTCGTCGGCAAGGAAGTTTATCTCAGCGAGAAGGGGCAAATTAGGTTCCGGTCGAAATTTAGCGGTAAGCCGGTGAGTGTGCAATCTTTGTCTTCGGGTGAGCAACACCTGCTAGCAGTCTTTACTATGCTTCTCTTTTCGGCGGAGCGGGGCTCCCTCGTACTGATTGACGAGCCTGAGATTTCTATGCACGCAGCATGGAAGCACTCTTTCTTGGAGGACATCGCGGAGGTGGCTCGAATTTCGGAACTCCAAATCGTTTTGGCAACACACTCAAGTGCGATTAT
Source organism: Streptomyces sp. NBC_01451 (assembly GCF_036227485.1). Lineage (NCBI taxonomy): Bacteria > Bacillati > Actinomycetota > Actinomycetes > Kitasatosporales > Streptomycetaceae > Streptomyces > Streptomyces sp. NBC_01451. The sequence goes on along the minus strand of NZ_CP109479.1, from coordinate 4,624,061 downwards.
TAAGGGTCGTTGGGATTTGGTGCAAGAGATCGAGGCACCTGATGCGGTAGAAGTCGGGCTCCCGGAAATGACTGAAAGTGACGAAGAATCGGATGGTGAAGAGTAGGTGGGGGGAAACATGTCTATGCGAGACCTGGACCGCTTGGCGGACAGAATTAGATTGCATAGACAGGGAGATAGGCGTCAGGTAGCTATCGTAGAAGGTCAATCAGATGAGCGCATTTTGAAGAGAGCGTTCGACGATGCAGAAGTCATGTATTTTCAGGCAGGGACGCGAAAAGTCGCTCTCGATGCGGCAGTTCAACTCGCCGACTGGAAGCAAGAGTACTTTATTTGTGTGGTAGATAGAGACTTTGATGATGAAGTCGCAGATTTGCACGAGCGGTATCCAACCCTTCATCCTTACGAAAATGCAGATCTGGAGGCGATGCTTGTCGTCTCAAAGGTCGGTGCTGATCTAATAGCCGAGTTTGGCAGTGTTCAGAAGATTGCTGCACGCGGTGGGATATCTGGAATTCTGGGGAAACTTTACGAGATGCTCGACCCTGTCACTCGTTTGCGGCGCGCAAATGCGGAAAATGGGTGGGGTATCAGCTTTGACGATGTCGATCTAGCTGGAAAGATCGAAAAACGGCATATGATTTTGCGATTGCAGCCTTATTGCGCTGCTCTAAGTGCCACTTCCCACGGTAGTCCTGGGCAGGCTGTTCTTTATGACTACGCTATGGGGGTCAAGTCTGTAGGTAAGTACCCGGCTTGCCCAAGGGGTTCGCAACCCTATTTTCGAGGTCGAGACTTTCTAGTGCTGCTGGGTGCAGCCCTCAGCGGGTACTGTGGATCAAGGAAGCCTCAAAGTGTTGACTTTGAAGGGCTCGCAGCTTCACTCCGGCTCGCGGGAGCCGAATACTTGCGTACAAGCCAATGGGGCGTTGATTTCTTGACGCTCCTTAACCTTTCTGAGTAACGCCATATTCGTTTTCAGTCGCGCGGCGCGGGCGTCGGCTGGGCTGGAGCGGGGCGGAGACAGGAGTGCAGGCCCGGCCGGGAGCCGGGCCGCGCGCGGGGAACGTAGCGAGCCGCCTTGAACCCGTAGAGATAGTTGTAAATCAACAGACACGGACGAGGCGCGGACGCGTATGTGCAACCTGGGCCCGACAGGGCCTCACAGGCGGCGCAAAGCAGCCGGTATGGCCGTCAAGGACCGATCCACGGAGAGCTACGGATCAGAAGGTTGCGGGTTCGCCTGTCGGTGACCGCCCCGCGGCCAGAGAGCGCGTGGTCAGTTCTCGCTGATGCGGCGGGCCTTGGCCACGAGTCTCCGGGGCAGGCCTGGCCCCGCGCACGCGTAGTCGATCAGTAGGTCCCGGTAGGAGGTGTTCGCGAGCCCGGGCGCGAGGTCGATCAGGGCGCGCAGGTCGTCGGACGAGCCGGACAGGCGCGTGCGATATGCGGCACCCGCCGCGCGCAGGGAGGCTTCGTGCGGTTCATGTTGCACGCCCTGTTCGACGAGGGCCACTGCTGCGGCGAAGTCGCCTTGCAACGCGCGCACGTCGGCGAGGTCCAGGTAGAGGGACCAGTTGGTGGCATCCAGAGTCAGGGCTTGTTCGAAGGCCACGGCAGTCTGGTCCAGGTCGCCCATCGCGCGCCAGGTGTTCGCCCGTGCGACCGCAGTCCACATGACCCGATCGACGGCATCGGCGCGGTCGCAGAGGGTGAAAGCCAGCTCGTAGCGGCCGCAGGCGCGGGGCAGCCGGGCCATGGCAGCCAGCGACTCCGGTACAGGACTGCGTTCGGAGACCACGTCGAGGGCATGGAACCAGGGAGCGAATCGCTCCCGCATCTCTTCGGTGTTCAGGTTGTGGCCGTAGTCCAACGTCCGCAGACACGCCTCCGCCAACGCCTCGGCACTCACCGCGCCGAGGAACCGGGGATCGACGAACCAGGGAGCGATGCCCCACGCCACGTCGGGCCGCACCCCCGTGACCGAGCCAAGGGCCATCACCGCGTTGTCCATGTCCCCGTCGAGGAACAGGAAGTACGCCTGCGCCAGCACAGCGCTCAAGGAGCCGTCTCCTTCGAGGCCCTCTTTCAGCTCCGAGCGCCGGTCCTGCCACAACTCGGCGAGGGCCGCATAGGGCTCCGGGGCTGCCGGCGCGGAGGCTATCGCCTTCACCAGAAACTCCACGGCGCCGACCGGGTTTCCGCCACAGTGCGCCATCACGCCGGCGAGAGCGACTCCCGCTGTCATTGACTGATTCGACATCGCCGGAGGATATCCGTGGCCAAGGGTTCTTTGAAACCTTCCATGTGCACGGCGGTGCAGCCATCGGTGATCCGGAAGTGACGGCAACCCTGACGGCAACGACGGCACACAGCGGCCTGTGATGGCGACCGTCGGCGATCACTCCGGGAGGAGGTGGGCCGCCCTCCCAACGAGCCGCCCGATCCTACGGATCAGAAGGTTGCAGGTTCGAATCCTGCCGAGTGCACACAGTTCAAAGGGCCCCGGATCACTCCGGGGCCCTTTGGCGTTCAGACAGGGCTGCTCGTGTCGGTGTCCATGCCTCTGGGGCCGGGGGCTTCGCCCGCTGCTTCCCTACTGTCTTCTGTGTCACCGTTGGGCCATGACCGATCCTTCGGGGCGCGTGGAGCTGGTGGAACGGGTGGACGAGCGGGATCGGGTCGTCGGGGTGGTGGAGCGCGGGGAGGCCGTTCGGCGGGGGTGGCTGCACCGGGTCGCCACCACTGTGTGCCGGGATGCGGGTGGGCGGGTGCTGGTGCATCGGCGGGCTGATGGGCTCGCGCGGTTTCCGGGGCAGTACAACTGGCTCGTGGGCGGCGCTGTCGACGTCGGGGAGAGCTGGGAGGAGGCCGCCCGCCGTGAACTCGCCGAGGAGTTGGGGGTGCGGGCGGACGTACGGTTCGCCTTCAAGTTTCTCTGCCGCGGGGCCATCAGCCCGTACTGGCTCGGCGTTCACGAAGCCGTGGTCGTCGAGGACGTTTCTCCCGACCCGGTGGAGATCGCCTGGCACAGGTGGGTGAGCGAGGGCGAGTTGGGGGAACTGACCCGGCAACTGATCTTCGTACCCGATGGACTTGAGGCTCTTCGCCGTTATCGGTCCGGCCGCCTGGAGGCTGTTGTCGATGAAGCTGAGTAGTCATCTCCTGCAGCGGCTGCTGCGGCTCGGCCCTCCTCTGACCCGGGATCTCGTCGTACAGCGGGATCTACGGGTCCCGATGGCCGACGGGGTGGAGCTGCTGGCGGACCGGTGGGTGCCCCGGGGCCGGGAGGAGGACGGGCTGCCCGTCGCGCTGGTCCGGACGCCGTACGGGCGGCGCGGGGTTCAAGGGGGCGGTTCGGTACGGCTGTTGGCCGAGCGAGGGTTCCAGGTGGTCGTGCAGAGTGCGCGCGGGACCTTCGGCTCGGGTGGGGTCTTCGAGCCGTTCCTGCGAGAGCGTGCCGACGGGCTGTCGACCCTGGAGTGGGTGGTGAAGCAGCCCTGGTGCGCGGGGTCCGTGGTGCTGGTCGGGGCCAGTTACATGGGGTTCGCCCAGTGGGCCGTCGCCGATTCGCTGCCGCCCGAGGTCAAGGCGATGATCCCGATGGTGACCGAGTCGGCGCTGACCCTGGAGTTCCTGCGGGCGGACGGGTTCTCGCTGGAGACGCCGTTCGAGTGGGGGGTCATGGTCGCCGGGCAGGAACGCCGCTTCGCGGTGCTGCGCCAGATCGCCCAGGCCCCGCGCAACCGGCGGGCCCTCGCCAGCCTTCCGCTGAGCGGCGCCGACCTGGCCGCCCTCGGTCGTCGCTCCGACTACCTCCAGAGCATCCTCGCCCACGACACGATGGCGGACGGCGGTACGTGGTCCGGTCGGCTCGACCATCGGCACCGGGTGGCGGCCGTGAGCGTGCCGGTCAGTTCGATCGGCGGCTGGTACGACATCTTTCTGCCGGGTCAGCTACGGGACTTCCGCGCGTTGCAGGCGGCGGGGCGTTCGGCGCGGCTGACGGTCGGGCCGTGGGGGCATCTGTCCCCGCACGGCACGCCGATCCGAGAGGCGGTCGAGTTCGGGCTCGCCCACGCGCGCGGTGAGGCGCCGCCGGAACGGGCGCCGGTACGGCTGTTCGTGATGGGCGGCGGGAGGCAAGGGGCGGGGGAATGGCGGGACTTCGCGGCCTGGCCGCCGGCCGGGTACGCGCCCAGACGGTTCCACCTCGGGCCCGGTGGTGTGCTCGGGGCGGAACCGGGTGATGCGGCAACGCACGACACCTACCGTTACGACCCCGCCGACCCCACTCCCGCGGTCGGCGGCGTCCGTATGGGCCGGGGCAGCGGGCGGGTGGCGAACGGGGAGTTGGAGGCGCGGGCCGACGTCCTGACGTACACGACGGCCGAGTTGGCGGAGGACGTCGAGGTCGTCGGGGAGGTCGGGGCGGAGATCTGGTTCCGGTCCGGGCTGGCGTACGCCGATGTGTTCGTGCGGGTCTGTGACGTCGACGGGCGGGGGAAGTCGTACAACGTGTGCGACGGGCTTGTCAGTGTCACCGGCGCCGATGAACTCGGCCCCGTCCAGGTCGCGTTGTGGCCCACCGCCTACCGCTTCCGGCGCGGGCACCGCATCCGGGTGCAGGTGTCCAGCGGGGCGTTTCCGAGGTTCGCGCGCAACACCGGCACCGGCGAGCCGCATGCCACGGCCACTGTTCTCCATGCCGCCGACCAGGAGGTCCATCACGGGGCCGGGTGTCCCTCGGCGGTCGTTCTGCCGGTGCGGCAGCAGTGAACGGTTCTCTTTGGGTGCCCCTTCACGTGGCCGTTTACATGCCTGTTGTGTGACTGTTTGTGTGTGCGCCCGATTACTTGCCCGTCTCGCGGATCTCGTCCATGTACTCCCGGGCCAGCCTGCCCTGACGTGTGAACCAGTCGGCCAGTACGGCGACTTCGTCGGGGGAGTAGTCGGCGATGAGGGTGGCCAGGCGGGCGTAGTAGGGCTCGTAGAGGGCGTGTGCCCGGGCGACGGCGGCCGGTTCGGCGGCCACGCGTACCCGGCGGCGGTCGTTCGGGTCGGGGCGGCGGGTGATGTAGCCCGCGCGTTCGAGGCGGTTGAGGATTCCGGTGACGGCGCCCGTGGTGACGTGGGCACGCTCGGCCAGGTCGCCGGCGGTGAGCAGATCCTCGCCCGCTTCCAGGACGTAGGCGAAGCAGGTGAGGTCGGTGACGTTCATGTTGAGGCGGCGCGCCATCTCCTGCTGGCTGAGCAGGTGCGTCGCGATGGTGTGGTCCATTTCCTTGAGCATCTGGGCGGGTGTCGCCGGCGGGCGGGGCGTGCCGCCCTGCGCGCCGGGGGTGTGGGGCGTGCCGCGCATCGGAAATTGCCTTAGCTCGTGAGAGGTATATCGTCTAAACTACTTACAACGTGAGAGATATCGATCCTACTGGGGAGACGCGGACGTGAGCGCATACGACGAGGGACATACCGTCGCCGGCTGGACCGGTACCGCCATCGCGACCGTCGGGTCCTGCGTCCTCGGACTGGGCATCTGTACGACCTCGGTTCTCGCGGTGACGGGCGGGACCGCGGTGCTGGTGGCCGCCGTCCTGGTCACCTGGGTGCTGCATCTCGCCGGGTGGGGGAAGCCGCCGGGGGTGCGGCCGGTCGGCGAGTGGCGGATGCGGGAGCGGGACGGCTCGGCGCGGGCGGGTCATCCGGGGTGCGTGGGGTGCCGGCTGGCGGGACGGGGGCGGCGTGCGGGCAGCGCGAGCGCTCCTGCCGTTGCCGCCGAGGTCGCTCCGGAACGTGTCTGACGTCCGTGGCGGCGGTGTGTCCGCCGAGCCGGGTCGCGGCACGGTGATTCCGCCGGTTGCCTGTATCTCCTCGCTTACCTGCGCATTTGCTGTCCGAGGGGGCGTTGTCAGTGGTACCCCGTAATCTCGCAAGGGATGGCACAGGCATGGAGATGCTCGGGGCTGCGATGGACGGCGGACGGTCCCGTGCTGCGTTGGGACGGTGGGCGCGGTAGTGCGCTGACCTGGGGGAAGAGGGTGGCCTTCGGGGTCACGGAAGGGGGCGTACGGACATGTGTGGGAGCGCGGGGGAACGCCTGTCCGATACGGGCCGGGGTGTCGGGGCGGAGTACGGGGGCGCGGTGCGAGGAGTGCGCGCGGCTGGACCGGGCGCACTCGGTCGCCGCCGACACGATCGCGGACGATCCACGCCCCTATCACGTATATCTGGCGTGGTTCGGACCCGGGCTGACCAAGGTCGGCATCACCGCGCTGGAGCGGGGCTCGGCGCGGCTGCTTGAGCAGGGTGCCGTCGCCTTCACCTGGTTGGGCGTCGGCCCGCTGATGGCCGCCCGGCGTACGGAGGAGCTGCTGCGCGCCGCGCTCGGGGTCCCTGACCGGATTCCGTACGCCGACAAGCGGGCGGTGCGGGCCGCGCTGCCAGGGTCTGCGGCGGAGCGGGCCGCCGAGGTCGAGGACCTGCACGCTCGGGCGGTGGGGCTGGGCGGCTGGCCCGAGTCCCTGGAGCGGGCTTCCTGCCAGGTCGTCGACCATGTCGAGGCGTTCGGGCTGACACGGCTGGCTGAGCTGACAGGGCTGGTGCCGGTCGTGGGTGCGGTGAGCGAGTTGGTCGCGGGGGGCGTCGTCGGGGGCGAGCTGGTGGCGGCGGCCGGGCCCGATCTGCATCTCGCGGTCGCGGACGGGCGGAACGACGGGCGGAAGGATGAGCGGAGGGATGAGCGAGGGAAGGGGAGCTGGGGCGGAGACGGGAGAGGAGTGGTGGTGCTGGACACCAGGCTGATGACCGGCTGGGAGCTGGTGCCTGCCGGGAGCGGTGGACTCACCGTTCCTGTGCGGGAGTTCAAGGCGGCGAAGGGGTCGGAGGGCGTGCAGGACGGGTTGTTCTGAGCCCACACTCCTTGGGACGTCGTACGGCGAGGCCGAGCGGGAGGGGCGACGGTGGACGGGACGAGGGAAGCCTCGGAGGACGGAGACTCCGACGTCGACGGTGAGTTCCCCGGGATCACAGGCATTGCTGGGATCACCGGGGTCTCCGGGGGCGCCAGGACCGCCGAGGTCGCCGAGGTCCGGCGGTTCTGGACACGGCTCGGGCTGCCCGGTCTCGTCGACGTGCACACGCACTTCATGCCCGAGCGGGTGCTGCGCAAGGTCTGGGCGTATTTCGACGCCGTCGGGTCGGCGGGCGACGGCATCGAGTGGCCGATCACCTACCGGCTGGAGGAGGACGAACGGCTCGCGCTGATCCGGGAGTTCGGGGTGCGGGCCTTCACCGCCATGCTCTACCCGCACAAGGCGGGCATGGCCCAGTGGCTCAACCAGTGGGCCACCGACTTCGCAGGCCGTACCTCCGGCTGCCTGCACACGTCGACCCTGTTCCCCGAGCCGGGCGTCGAAACGTACGTCCGGGAGGCGGTCGAGGCCGGCGCGCGTGTCTTCAAGGCACATGTGCAGGTGGGGGCGTACGACCCGGCCGACGAACTTCTCGACCCGGCCTGGGGACTGCTCGCCGAGGCCGGGACGCCCGTGGTGATTCACTGCGGCTCCGGTCCGGCGCCCGGCAAGCACACCGGGCCCGAGCCGATCGGGCGCGTGCTGGCCCGGCATCCCCGGCTGCGGCTGGTCGTCGCGCACATGGGGCTGCCCGAGTACGGGGATTTCCTCGGCCTCGCCGAGCGGTACGACGAGGTGCGGCTGGACACGACGATGGCGTTCACCGACTTCGCGGAGCGGATGGCCCCGTTCCCCCGGCCCGAACTCCCCCGGCTGGCGGACCTCGGCGACCGCGTCCTGCTCGGCTCGGACTTCCCGAACATCCCCTATCCGTACGTCCACCAACTGCACGCCCTGGAGCGTCTGGGCCTCGGCGACGACTGGCTGCGGGCCGTCTGCCATGACAACGGGGCGCGGCTGTTCGGGCTGGCGGATGCGGATGAGGAGGGCCTGACACCGGCGTGAGTTCGAGGTGAGAAGAGACGGTCGGCGGGGACAAATCGGACGTACAGAAGTGGGGTGCGCAACTTTCAATCAGGTTCGCCCAGGAGACGCACAGGATGCCCGAGGGCGGTCCCGGGGGCTTTCCAGGGGTGGGTCCGGCGGTCTGGCCGGTCGGTAAAAGCGCAGCTCGGAGTAGGGTTCGGTGCTTCCCGGCGTATGGTTCCGCTCTCACTTCGGCGGCTTCCCGGGGTGGGATTTCCCAGGGGTTCCCTGAGAGGCGCCTGTGAGTTTCTCAGGAAAATCACAGGTTCCAGAAAGCTTGCTCTCAGAGGACACCGACAAGGTTTCCGCTATGACCACGACCTCGCCCCAGGGGCGCACCGAACTGCTGAGGCCGGACGGGAGCCCCGTCCGAGTGCTTGTGGTGGACGACGAGCTGTCGATCACCGAGCTGCTGTCCATGGCCCTCCGCTACGAAGGCTGGCAGATCCGCAGCGCGGGTGACGGAACGGGGGCGGTGCAGACCGCGCGCGAGTTCCGGCCCGACGCCGTCGTTCTCGACATGATGCTGCCCGACATGGACGGCCTCACCGTCCTCGGCCGGCTGCGGCGCGAGCTGCCCGAGGTGCCCGTGCTGTTCCTGACGGCGAAGGACGCCGTCGAGGACCGGATCGCGGGCCTCACCGCGGGCGGCGACGACTACGTCACCAAGCCCTTCAGCCTCGAAGAGGTCGTGGCGCGGCTGCGCGGTCTGATCCGGCGCTCCGGTGCGGCCGACCGGCGCTCCGACTCCGTCCTGGTCGTCGGTGACCTCACCCTCGATGAGGACAGCCACGAGGTGTCGCGGGCCGGGGAGGGCATCCACCTCACCGCCACCGAGTTCGAACTGCTGCGCTTCTTGATGCGGAATCCGCGGCGCGTGCTCAGCAAAGCGCAGATACTCGACCGTGTTTGGTCGTACGACTTCGGCGGCCAGGCGAACGTCGTCGAGCTGTACATCTCCTACCTGAGGCGGAAGATCGACGCCGGGCGCGAGCCGATGATCCACACCCGGCGCGGTGCTGGATATCTGATCAAACCCGCCGGCTGACCCCATGTCATTGGTGGTGCCGCTCCGGAAGACGTGGTCGAGCCCGGTAGGAGGGCAGCACTGTGAGCAGTAAGAGGAAAGCGGGCGGGCAGCGGAGGCTGGGCAGGTCCGAGCAGAAGGCCCAACGGCAGAGCAGGCCGCGGACCCTGCGTACGCGGCTTGTCGTCTCGGCGGTCTCGCTGATCGCCGTGGTGTGCGCCGTGATGGGCACGGTGACGACCATCGCGCTCCAGCAGCACCTGTACAAGCAGTTGGACACCCAGGTCAGTGAGGCGGCCAACCGTGTCGGCGGTCCGCCGAACGGGCCGGGTCCGGGTGGCGTGAACGACAACGGCAACCCGCCCGGCGGGTTGCCGAGCGGCAACAACTCCTCCTCCTCGTCCTCGTCGGCCACTGGTTCCTCGCCCTCCACCGGTAACAGCACCACCTCCGGTGTGGGCATCGGTGGGCAGACCGTCGCGGAACGGCTCACGGAGTTCATGAAGAAGGGCGGGACGCAGGAGTACACCGTCGCCGCGGCCGTCGACTCAAGCGGTGGTGTCTCCGAGGGGTACGTCTCCAAGATGCTGTCGGGTACGACCACGACCGACAGCGAGGTGCAGGCTGTCAAGCTGACCGCGACGCAGAGGGCCGAGTTGGCCTCGGTCTCCCGGGACTCCGGCCAGCACACCATCACCCTCACCGGGCTCGGCGAGTACCGCGTCACGTACGTCACCGGCAACCGCGGCAACTACTACGTCGCCCTGCCCACCGAGTCCGTCACCACGACCATCAACACGCTGATCCTCGTCGAGGTCAGCGTCACCGCCGCCGGTCTCGTCGCCGCCGGTATCGCCGGTACGGTCCTGGTCGGAGTGGCGCTGCGTCCCCTCCGCAAGGTCGCCTCGACCGCCACCCGGGTCTCCGAACTCCCGCTGCACACCGGCGAGGTGACCCTCAACGAGCGGGTCGCCGAGTCCGAGACCGACCCGCACACCGAGGTCGGCCAGGTGGGCGCCGCCCTCAACCGGATGCTCGACCATGTGCACGGCGCCCTGCACTCACGCCAGCAGAGCGAGATGCGCGTACGCCAGTTCGTCGCGGACGCCAGTCATGAGCTGCGTACGCCGCTGGCGTCGATCCGCGGCTACGCCGAGCTGACGAGACGCGGACGCGAGGAGACCGGGCCGGACACCCGGCACGCGCTCGGGCGGATCGAGTCCGAGGCGGGGCGTATGACGCTGCTCGTCGAGGACCTCCTGCTGCTCGCCCGCCTCGACGCGGGACGGCCGCTCCAGTTCGACCAGACCGACCTCGTACCGCTCGTCGTGGACACCGTCAGTGACGCGCGTGCCGCCGGGCGGGACCACAACTGGCGGCTCGACCTGCCCGACGAGCCCGCGTTGGTGTCCGCGGACGCGGCCCGGTTGCAGCAGGTCCTGGTGAACCTGCTGGCCAACGCCCGTACGCACACCCCGCCCGGGACCACCGTCACCGCGCGCGTGCAGCGGCGCGGACCGTGGCTGTGTGTGGACGTGCAGGACGACGGACAGGGCATCCCGGCCGACCTGTTGCCGCACGTGTTCGAGCGGTTCGCGCGCGGTGACACCGCACGCTCCCGCTCCACCGGTTCCACCGGTCTCGGGCTCGCCATCGTGCAGGCCGTCGCGACCGCGCACGGCGGTGCCGTGACCGTCGACAGCGTGCCCGGACAGACCGTCTTTACGGTGCATTTGCCGGCCCTTGCCCCTGAAACAAACTGGCAATCGGACTCACAGGTACAGCACAGTGCCACCACATGGGTGCAACAGGGGGCCTGACGAAAGTCGGTCCTATGCGAACCGACTCTTCTCCCGGCACCCTGCCGGCGCGGGAGCACCTCCCGGCCGCGGCAGCCGGTACGCCTGTCCTGGACGTAGTGATCCCCGTCTACAACGAGGAGAAGGACCTCCAGCCATGCGTGCTCAGACTCCACGAGCACCTCAAGCGCACGTTCCCGTACGCGTTCCGCATCACGGTTGCGGACAACGCGTCCACGGACACCACTCCCCTGGTGGCGGCGCGGCTGGCGGCGGAGCTGCCGGAGGTCAGGTCCTTCCGGCTGGAGCAGAAGGGGCGCGGCCGAGCACTGCGGACAGTGTGGTCCGCGTCCGACGCGCCGATCCTCGCCTACATGGACGTCGACCTGTCGACCGACCTGAACGCCCTGCTGCCGCTGGTGGCACCGCTGATCTCCGGTCATTCGGACCTCGCGATCGGCTCCCGGCTCGCCCGCTCCTCGCGCGTCGTGCGCGGTGCCAAGCGGGAGTTCATCAGCCGGACGTACAACCTGATCCTGCGTGGCTCGCTCCAGGCCCGCTTCACGGACGCGCAGTGCGGATTCAAGGCCATCCGGCGTGATGTCGCCCAGATCCTGCTGCCGCTCATCGAGGACACCGGCTGGTTCTTCGACACCGAGATGCTGGTGCTGGCCGAGCGCGCCGGCCTGCGCATCCACGAGGTGCCGGTCGACTGGGTCGACGACCCGGAATCCACCGTCCACATCGTCAAGACGGCGACCGACGACCTGAAGGGAGTGTTGCGCGTGGGCAAGGCACTTGCCACCGGCTCGCTGCCGCTGGACCGGCTCACCCGGCCCTTCGGCGACGATCCGCGCGACCGCGACATCAAGGACGTGCCGAAGGGGCTGGCCCGCCAGCTCGTCGGATTCTGTGTGGTCGGCGGTATGTCGACCCTCTTCTACCTGGTGCTCTACAGCGCCTTCCGGGGCTTCGCCGGCTCGCAGATCGCCAACGCGCTCGCGCTGCTGGTCTCCGCCGTCGCGAACACCGCGGCCAACCGGCGGCTGACCTTCGGGGTGACCGGCCGGGGCGGGGCGGTGCGCCACCAGGCGCAGGGCCTGGTCGTCTTCGGCATCGGACTCGCCCTCACCAGCGGCTCGCTCGCCGCCCTCAACGCGGCGACCAGCGACCCCGGGCACTCCACGGAACTGGCGGTGCTCATCGCCGCCAACCTCGCGGCGACGGTGCTGCGGTTCCTGCTCTTCAGGGCCTGGGTGTTCCCCGACCAGAGCGACGCGTCCACGGCGTCCACCGTCGTGGCCTCGCACACCCCGAGCTCACCGACGTACCAGGCGTACACCGCGGGCCCGTACGCCAACGCCTCGCACAACAACGCCAACAGCGTGAACAGCGTGAACAACGTGAACGCTTCGTACGGCAACTCCCCTTACCCCACCGACCAGTTCCGCGCCGGTGATGTCGCGGACCGCACCTGGGGGGAACCGACCACGCGGCTCCAGCCGGTGCGCCCGCACGACAGCCAGGATCCGAGGAACCCGCGATGACCACTCACTTCGACCAGACGACCCATTCGGGCCCCTCGGGGCCGGGGGGTGCGAGCCCCTTCTATCCGCCGCCGGAGTCGACTGCCGTACAGCAGACAGTCGTTCCCGAGACGGCCGTGCCGGCGCCCTCGTCCGGTGAGCCCAAGCAGCCCTTCGTACACAGACTGTGGCGCGGACGGCCCGAGGACCACCGGTGGGTGCGGCCCGCGTTCCTCGCCACACTGCTGGTGATCGGCGCGCTCTACACCTGGAACCTGACCGCCTCCGGATACGCCAACTCCTTCTACTCGGCGGCGGTTCAGGCAGGCAGCCAGTCCTGGAAGGCGTTCTTCTTCGGCTCGCTCGACTCGGCCAACGCCATCACCGTCGACAAGCCCCCGGCCTCCCTGTGGCCGATGTCGCTGTCGGTCAGGATCTTCGGCCTCAACTCCTTCGCGATCCTGTTCCCGCAGGTCCTGATGGCCGTCGCCACGGCGGGTGTGCTGTACGCGTCCGTGCGGCGCCGGTTCAGTGCCACGGCCGGGTTCCTCACGATGGCGGTCTTCGCGCTGACGCCCGTCGCCGTGCTGATGTTCCGCTTCAACAACCCGGACGCGCTCCTCGCGCTCCTCATGGCCACCGCGGTCTACTGCACCCAGCGCGCCATGGAGAAGGCCGAGACGAAGTGGCTGGTGTGGGCGGGTACGGCGATCGGTTTCGCCTTCCTGGTCAAGACGCTCCAGGCCTTCCTGATCCTGCCCGTGCTGGCGCTGGTGTACGTGATCTTCGCGCCGACCAGTGTCCGCAGGCGCATCGGACAGGTACTGGCCGCCGGGCTCGCGATGATCGTCGCGGGCGGCTGGTGGGTCGCGATCGTCGAGCTGTGGCCGGCGTCCTCGCGCCCCTACATCGGCGGCTCGCAGAACAACTCCTTCCTTGAACTGACCTTCGGCTACAACGGACTTGGCCGTATCAACGGCGAGGAGACCGGCAGCGTCGGCGGTGGTGGCGGCGGAGGCGGCACCGGAATGTGGGGCGAGACCGGCTGGGACCGGATGTTCACCTCCGGCAGCGGCGGCCAGATCTCCTGGCTGATCCCGGCCGCGCTGATCCTGTTCGTCGCGGCGATCTGGGCCGGCCGCAGGGCCAGGCGCACGGACGCCACCCGCGCCGGGCTCCTCCTCTGGGGCGGCTCGCTGCTGATCACCATGGTGATCTTCAGCTACATGCAGGGCATCTTCCACGACTACTACACCGTCGCCCTCGCCCCCTACATCGCGCCGCTCGTCGGCATGGGTGCGGCCCAGCTCTGGCAGGAGCGGGACAAGCTGTGGGCGTCGCTGACGCTCGCGGCTGCCACGACGGCCACCGCGGTCTGGGGGTACGTCCTCCTCAACCGTTCCTCCGACTACCTGCCCTGGCTGAAGTGGCTGGTGCTGGTGGGCGGTCTGACGGCCGCGCTCGGGCTCATCTTCGTCAACCATCTCGGGCGTCAACTCGCCCTGGCTGTAGTCGGGTTGAGCTTCGTCACGGCGCTGGCGGGTCCGGCCGCGTACTCCCTGACCACCCTCAATGAGGGGCACACCGGCTCGATCGTCACGGCGGGTCCGTCTGTGGCGGGCGGTCGCGGTGGGTTCGGCGGCGGCGGTGGCGGAATGGGCGGCGGTCCTGGTGGCGGCGGTATGGGCGGCCAGCAGGGTCAGCAGAACGGCAACGGCAACACCCAGGGCGGCGGCATGGGCCAGCCCCCGACCGGCGGCAACGGCGGTGGCTTCCCCGGCGGCGGCAACAACAGCCAGGGCAACCAGCAGCAGGGCAACGGGAACACCCAGCAGGGTGGCCCCGGCGGCCAGACCGGTGACGGTGGCGGTATGGGCGGCGGCGGTGGCGTGGGCGGTCTGCTCAACGGCGCCAGCGTCACCAGCGAGGCCAAGGCCCTGCTGGAGAAGAACGCCGATGACTACACCTGGGCCGCGGCGGCCATCGGCGCCCAGAACGCGGCGAGTTACCAGCTCTCCACCGGCGACCCGGTGATGGCGATCGGCGGCTTCAACGGCACCGACCCGTCCCCGACGCTGGCCGAGTTCAAGAAGTACGTGGCGGACGGCAAGATCCACTACTTCATCTCCAGCGGCTCCGGCGGCGGTATGGGCGGCAGCAGCACGACGAGCACGTCGTCCCAGATCAGCTCGTGGGTCGAGAGCAACTTCAAGAAGGTGACGGTCGGTTCGGCCACCTTCTACGACCTGACCCAGCCGACGGCCGGCAGCTGACCGTTCTGCCTGGCGGTGCCCCGGAGCTAGATCGCTCCGGGGCACCATTTTTTGTCTGTTGTACGCCGTACAGGAACTGTTCTACGGTGTACAACATGTCTACGTCCCCCCAGGACACCCTCCCGGACCAGGCTCAGGGGCACCCCCAGCGCTGGCTGATCCTCGGTGTCATCTGTCTCGCGCAGCTCACCGTGCTGCTCGACAACACCGTCCTGAACGTCGCGATCCCCTCCCTCACCCGGGAGTTGGGCGCCGGTACCTCCGACATCCAGTGGATGATCAACGCGTACTCGCTGGTCCAGTCGGGCCTGCTGCTCACCGCCGGCAGCGCGGCCGACCGCTACGGCCGCAAGAAGATGCTGATCGCGGGGCTGGTTCTGTTCGGCGTCGGCTCGCTGATCGCCGGACTGGCCGACAGCACCGGCCAGTTGATCGCCGCCCGCGCCGGAATGGGCGTCGGCGGCGCACTGCTGATGACGACCACTCTCGCCGTGGCGATGCAGATCTTCACGCCCGAGGAACAGCCGAGGGCCATCGGCATCTGGGCCGCGGTGAACTCACTGGGTTTCGCGACCGGCCCGCTCCTCGGCGGTTTCATGCTGAACCACTTCTGGTGGGGCGCGATCTTCCTCATCAACCTCCCCGTCGCGGCGGTGGGACTGGTGGCGGTCGTGGCCCTCGTACCCGAGTCCAGGAACCCGACCGGCGACCGCCCGGACCTGCTGGGCGCCCTGCTCTCCACGATCGGCATGTCCTCGCTCGTGTTCGCGATCATCTCCGGGCCCGAGCACGGCTGGACGTCCGGCCGGGTACTGGTGCCGGCGGCCGTCGCGGTCGTGGTCCTGGGTGCCTTCGCGTACTGGGAGAACCGGATCCCGTACCCCATGCTCGACACGCACTTCTTCGGGAACCGGCGGTTCACGGGGGCGGTCTCGGGCGCGGTGCTGATCACGTTCGGGATGGGCGGGTCGCTCTTCCTGCTCACCCAGCACATGCAGTTCGTGCTCGGATACGGCCCACTGGAGGCCGGGCTGCGGACGGCGCCGCTCGCGCTCGCCATCGTGGCCCTCAACTTCACCGGTGTGGCGGCGAGATGGTCGGCCGGGCTCGGTACCCCGCTCGCCGTCGGGCTGGGCATGACGGCGATGTCGGCGGGCCTCGTCTCGATCGCGACGGTCGCCTCCGGCGGTTACGCGGGTACGTTGCTGGGCCTGCTGCTCATCGGTACGGGGGCCGCGGTGGCCAGCCCGGCGATGGCCCACGCGATCATGAGCTCGATCCCGCCGGAGAAGGCGGGCGTCGGGGCGGGGATCAACGGCACGGTGGCGGAGTTCGGGCAGGGGCTGGGCGTCGCGGTGCTCGGCGCCGTCCTGAACTCGCGGTTCGCGGCGCTGATCTCTGTCGCCGCGGTGTCCCTGCCGGGCGCGTTGGCGGAGGCGGGGTCGGCGGCGGAGAGGGCGCGGATCACGCGGGCGTTCGCCTCCGGCCTGGAGACCAGTCAGTTGGTGGGGGCGGGAGCGGTGCTGCTCGGTGGGGTGGTCGCCGCGGTGTTGTTGCGCAGGGCTGAGCGGGTGACTGCCGCCTAGGAACCCGGGGGTTCGGCTTGTTGTGCGGCTGCGGGCAGTCTGTGGCTGGTCGCGCGGTTCCCCGCGCCCCTTAGGTCGGCCGCGGCCTGGCATCCTTGCAAGCGGACGTATGTATCGGGAGGCGCGCCATGGTGAGGGCAGTTGAACGGCCGGCGCGGACCAGCGTCTGGCTGGACGGCAAGGCCGTGCGCCGAGGGGGCGGTGGCCGCGCCGGGCAGCCGTCCGGGCTGGACCGGGACCGGATCACCGAGGTGACCGTCCGGCTGCTGGACGCGGAGGGGCTGGCCAAGTTCTCGATGCGGCGTCTCGCGGCCGAGCTGAACGTCACGGCGATGTCGGTCTACTGGTACGTGGACACCAAGGACGACCTGCTCGAACTCGCCCTCGACGCGGCCTCCGCCGAACTGCGCCTGCCGGATCCGCACCCGGGCCCGGCCGCCGACGACGAGGACTGGCGCGACCAGTTGCGCATGCTGGCCGGCGAGTACCGCGCCCTGCTGGTCCGCCACCCCTGGGTGTCGCCGCTCGCCGGGACCTACCTCAACATCGGCCCGCACTCGCAGGCCTTCTCACGTGCCGTCCAGCGCGTCCTGCGCCGTACCGGCCTGCCCGCGCGGGGCCTCACGGGTGCCATCGCCGCCGTCTTCCAGTTCGTGTACGGATTCGGCACGGTCGAGGGCCACTTCATCGCCCGCTGCGCGGACGCCGGCATGACCCAGGACGCCTACTTCCAGCACGCCATGAGCGCCGTCGGGTCCGCCCCGGAGACCGCCGAGTTCATCCAGGAGTCGGCGGACATGATGGCGGCGCGGGGCGGCGGCACCGTGGAGGAGATGCGCGAGCGCGACTTCGACTTCGCCCTGGAGCTGCTGGTGGCGGGCATCGAGGCGATGGTGGCGAGGTCCTGAACGGCTCCCGCACACCTCCCGCCCCCGCCTCCTACTTCCTGCCTGCCTACGCCTCCTCGGTCACCAGCCGCGCCGGGAACCCGCCCGTGGCCACCGGCCCCCACTTCTCCGGCGTGACCCGGATGATCGACTTGCCCTGCTTGACCATCGCCGTGCGGTACTCGTCCCAGTCCGGGTGCTCACCGGAGATGTTCCGGAAGTACTCCACGAGCGGCTCGACCGAGTCCGGGGAGTCGATGACCTCCGCCGTGCCGTCGATCTGGACCCACGGCCCGTTCCACTCGTCGCTCAGCACAAGGAGGCTGACGCGCTCGTCCCGCTTGGCGTTGCGCGTCTTGGCGCGCTCGGGGTACGTCGACATGACGACCCGCCCCGAGTCGTCGACCCCGCAGGTCAGCGGTGAGGCCTGGGGGGACCCGTCCGCACGCCGGGTGAGGAGGATCGCCCGGTGCCGGGGCCGTACGAAGTCGAGCAGCTCGGCCAGGGACACGACGGTGTTCGTAGCGATGTTCGGTGCCATACGGGAAGCGTAGTTCGCGCGGTGCCGTTCCTACGGCTGCGGCAGCGCGTCCCCCCGCACGGCCTGGATCTCGATCTCGACCTTCAAGGTCGTACCGATCGCCGCGATCCCCGCCTGCACCACCTGGTTGTAGTTCATGGCGAAGTCCGCGCGGCGCAGCTCCGTCGTCGCGCGGAACGCGGCCCGTGTGCCGCCCCAGGGGTCGGCGCCGGTGCCGAGGTAGGCGAGGTCGAGGTCGACCGGCCGTACGACACCGCGCATGCTCAGCTCGCCGTGGACGGTCCAGCGGTCGGGACCGGCGGCCGGGGTGAGACCCGTCGAGTGGAACGTGATCTCGGGGAAGGTGTCCACGTCCAGGAAGTCCGCGGACCGCAGATGCCGGTCCCGCGTGCCATTGCCCGTGTCGATGGAAGCCGCCGAAATGACCGCCTCCACCCGGGACTTGGCGACCTCGTCCGGCGCGATCCCGATCGTCGCCCTGAACTCGGTGAACCGCCCGTGCACGCTGGAGATGCCCAGGTGCCGGGCGACGGCCGCGACGGAGGAGTGGGCCGGGTCGACGGTCCACGGCCCCGGCGGCGGCAGTTCGGCGCCGCCGCCGAGCCGGGCGAGGGTGACGGTCCCGACCTCGCCGCGCCCGCTCCCCGTGACGATGGCGGTCGACGCGGCGGGCGCGTACCCGACGGCCGTCACGATCACGGTGTAGGCGCCGGGCGCGAGCGGTGTCGTGTCGCGCACGACCCCGTCCGTGTCGGCCCCGGCCCGCACCACCTGCTGCCCGGTCGCGTCGGTCACGGTGACGACGGCGTGCGACACGGCCCACCCGTCCCGCGTACGAACCCGCGCGCTCAGCCCTGTGACGCCTGTCATGTCCCGCAACTCCCGTTACTCCCCGCCCGGGTGGGCGAGTTCGATGTCGTGGTCGTCGGTGCCGCGGCCGGTGACGGTCAGGGCGGTGGCCACCGGCGGGTAGCCGGTCGCGATGACCGTGTACTCGCCGCTGTCCAGGTCGGCGAAGGCGTACGCCCCGTCCGCACCCGTCGTCGCCGAGCCGACCACGTTGCCCGCCGCGTCGACGAGCGTGACCCGCGCGTCCCCGAGCGGCCCGTGCGGCGCCCGTACGACACCCTGGACGTGCGCACCGGACGCCAGTTCCACCTCGACCCGGGTGACCCCCGTGCCGCCGACCTCGACGGGCAGCGCCCGCGGCCGGTACCCGGCGGCGTTCACGGCGACGGTCACGACACCCGGCACCAGCTCGGCGAACGTGAACTCGCCCTGCTCACCGGTGTTCCCGCTGGCCAGCACGTCCCCGCGCACATCGGTGACGATCACCATCGCGTCCTTGACGGGCACCCCGGTCTCGGAGCCCCGCACCAGCCCGCTGAGCCCGCTGGTGCCGCTGAGCAGGATGTCGTACGCGACCGGCTCGCCGTTCACGACGACGGTCGAGGCCTGCGGCTGGAACCCGTCCGCCGAGGCGATCACGACGTACGAGCCCGTGCCCGGCGCGTCCAGCGCGTAGGCGCCGTCGCCCTGGGTGACCGCGAGGCCCAGCTGACGTCCGGTGAGGGAGATCAGCGTGACGGCGGCCTGCGGAACGGGCGCGCTCTCGGCACCGCGGACGTGACCGCGTACCGGAATCCCGCCCTGGGCCGGCTCGTTGACGGCCGCGTCGGCCGCGTCGGCCGTGACGACCCCGGCAGTCTGGCCGGCCGCCGTGGCGACGGTCTCCGTCGCGGAGGAGACACCGTTCTCCTCTGCCGCCAGCGCCAGCGCGCCCTTGGTCCGCAGCGGGACCTCCTTGATGAAGAGGGAGAAGACGAGCGCGAGCAGGGCGGCCGGGGCGGCGTAGAGGAAGACGTCGCCGATGCCGTGGCCGTACGCGCCCTCGATGACCGTGCGCAGCGGCGCGGGCAGCACGTCGAGGTCGGGGATGGTGTTGGAGGTGGAACCGGACAGCGCCGACGCGTACTTCGGGTCGATGGTCGCCAGACCGTCCTTGAGGTGGTCGGTGATCCGGTGACTGAGGACCGCGCCCAGCGCGGAGACGCCGATCGCACCGCCGAGGGAGCGGAAGAAGGTGACGACCGAGCTGGCGACGCCGAGGTCGGAGGGGGAGACCTGGTTCTGGGTGCAGAGCACGAGGTTCTGCATCATCATGCCGACGCCGAGGCCGAGCAGCGCCATGTAGATGGCGACGTGCCAGTAGGGGGTGTCGTAGCGCAGGGTGCCGAGCAGACCGAGACCGGCCGTCACCAGCACACCGCCGGCGAGCAGCCACGCCTTCCAGCGTCCCGTACGGGTGATGACCTGGCCGGAGACGGTGGAGGCGACGAAGAGGCCGCCGATCATCGGGATCGTCATGACGCCGGACATGGTCGGCGACTTGTCCCGGGCCAGCTGGAAGTACTGGCTGAAGAAGATGGTGCCCGCGAACATCGCGACGCCGACGAAGAGCGACGCGAGCGAGGCGAGGGTGATCGTGCGGTTGCGGAAGAGCCGCAGCGGGATGATCGGCTCACTGGCCTTCGACTCGACGAGGACGAAGAGCCCGAGCAGCGCGACCGTGCCGCCGATCATCGCGTACGTCTGCCACGACACCCAGTCGTACTTGTCGCCGGCGAAGGTGACCCAGACCAGCAGCAGGCAGACGGCCGAGGTGATGAAGAAGGCGCCGGTCCAGTCGACCTTGGCCTGACGCTTCACGACGGGCAGGTGCAGGGTCCGCTGAAGCACGATGAGGGCGACGACGGCGAAGGGCACGCCGACGTAGAAGCACCAGCGCCAGCCCAGCCAGCTGGTGTCGGTGATGACACCGCCGATCAGCGGGCCGCCGACCATCGCGGTCGCGAAGGTGGCGCCGAGGTAGCCGTTGTAGCGTCCGCGCTCACGCGGGGAGATCATCGCCGCGAGAATGATCTGGGCGAGAGCCGACAGCCCGCCCATGCCGATGCCCTGCACGGCACGGAAGCCGATGAGCATGGCCGCGTTCTGCGAGAGCCCGGCGGCGGCCGAGCCCAGCACGAAGATGACGAGCGCGAACTGGATCAGCAGCTTCTTGGAGAAGAGGTCGGCGAGCTTGCCCCACAGCGGGGTGGACGCGGTCATCGCGAGCAGCGACGCGGTCACGACCCAGGTGTAGGCGCTCTGGCCGCCGCCGAGGTCCTTGATGATGTCGGGCAGGGCGTTGGAGACGATCGTCGACGACAGGATCGCGACGAACATGCCGAGCAGCAGCCCGGTGAGCGCTTCCATGATCTGCCGGTGCGACATCGGCGCGCCGTCGGCGGAGCCGTGGGAGCCTCCCCCGTGCTTGGCGTGTGCCGCCCGCACACCGGCCGGTGTGGTCGTTGCCATTGAGCTTCCTTGTCTGTGCTGCGTCCTGTGCGTCCTGTGCGGCTCATGAGTCGCGGCTCATGAGCCCTGCACGTCCTTGACTCTCTGTGCCTCTACGTCTCCGCGTCTCCACGTCACCTGTGTGCTCGGCGTCGTTTGCGGGCCGAAGCTTTCCCGGAGCCGCCCCATGAGCCGGGCGAGCTGCCCGACCTCGTCGTCGCTCCAGTCGGCGAGCCGGTGGGCGAGCAGCTCGGTGGACCGCCGTGACAGCTCGCCGATCTGGGTCTGCCCGGACGGGGTCAGCCGCAGAATGCGGGAGCGCTTGTCGGCGGGGTCGGGGAGCCGTTCGATCCAGCCGCGCACGGCGACGTGCGCGACATGCCGGCTGGTCACGGACATGTCGACGGCGAGCAGTTCGGCCAGCCGGCTCATCCGCATGTCCCCGTAGCGGTCGAGCAGCATCAGCACGACGGCGGAACCGCTGGGACACTCGGGCGGCATGACCCGCCCCATCTCCCGTTTCACGGCGCCGAAGGCACTGAACTGACGCGCCAACTCCTCGTACTGCGTCTGCTCGGCCACCGCACCCCCTGAGTCCTGCCCCGTTCCGGTATTCGTTGCTTGGGGCAACCATAGAAAAGATTGGTTGCTACAGGCAAATTAAATGGGAAAGGGTGGGCTAAAAACTTGGCAAAGGCAAGTATTGGCGAACGTAAACGCGCAGGTGGGGGCGGTGGGAGAGGGGGCCCACTTGGGCGGGCCCCGTCGAGTTCGCTAGGGTCTCGCACCATGGCCAACACCCAGGGCCCCGAGGGCAACTACGACCCCGCGGGCAGCACCCAGATGTTCCGAGCGTTCGTCGACGAGACCCCCCAGGGCGGCGGTGGCCAGGCCCCTGCCCCGGCGGGCCCCCGCATCGGCCTGATCGTCGGCGTGGTCGTCGCCGTACTGGTGGTCGCGGCGGTGGCCTGGCTGGCGCTGAAGTAGGGCCGACGGGAACCGCGCCGGTGACACGGCCGGCGCGTTCCGGAGGCCGCCCTCACGCCCACTCCACCCCGACCACGCGCGTCTCCACCCGCATCCCCCAAGGCACCCGCCACGGTTCCACGCACACCGTCCAGGTCGCTTCCCGGCTCGCACCCGGCCCGATCGGTGTCGGAAGCGGCACGGTCGACTCGATGGTCGCCCAGTCGATGCCGATCGCGTCGATGATGTGCGTGCCGAAGGTCACCGTGCCCGAACGCACCGGTGAGCCACCGGTGTTGTGGAAGGCGAGCGTCACCTTCTCGCACCAGCGCTTGTCCGTGTCTTCGCGTACCGGCGCACTGGTGGTCAGATGCGCGGGACCGGCGGGCGGTGTCGGTACCGATGCCGGTGGTACCGATGTAGTCGGCGTCGGCGTCGTCGCCGGAGTCGGTGTCGAAGCTGAGGCCGACGGCGAAGCCGGCCCGGGAGACGCCGGATTCGTGCCTGTACGCGCCGAGTCGGCGCCCTCTGTCGAAACCGGAACGCCCGCTGATCGGGGCGTCGTCGCGGGTGCGCCCGGCCGACTGCCCTGTCCGGGCGAGGAGTTGGGCGCCCCTGTTTCCGGCTCGCGTCCCTCCAGCGGTACGAACGTCACCTCCCCGGTGGGAGCAACCGCCGTACCGCCGATCGCCGGGCGCTCGACCGGGACGTAAGCCTCGCCGTGTCCGCCGCTGTCCCCGCATGCCGCCAACAGCGCTGTCAGGGCGCAGGTCACGACGGCCGCCGAGGTGGTCAGGGCGATGGCGCCCCGGCGGTCGTGCGTCGTATGCGTCGCGCGGGTCTGTCGAAGCATCGCGTCATCGTCGCTGATGCTTCGTCAGAAGTGAACCGTCAGGAGACATCCTCGGCGGACCTCTCCACAGACCCTCAGTCGGAGATCAGGCCCTCGCGGAGCTGGGACAGGGTCCGGGTCAGGAGGCGTGACACGTGCATCTGGGAGATGCCGACCTCCTCGCCGATCTGCGACTGGGTCATGTTGGCGAAGAAGCGCAACATGATGATCCGTCGCTCACGGGGCGGGAGTTTGGCCAGCAGCGGCTTCAGGGACTCGCGGTACTCCACGCCCTCCAGCGCCGTGTCCTCGTAGCCGAGGCGGTCGGCCAGGGAGCCCTCGCCGCCGTCGTCCTCCAGGGCCGGGGAGTCCAGGGACGAGGCCGTGTAAGCGTTGCCGACCGCGAGGCCGTCGACCACGTCCTCCTCGGACACGCCCAGGACCACGGCGAGTTCGGTGACCGTGGGGGAGCGGTCCAGCTTCTGCGCGAGCTCGTCGCTGGCCTTGGTGAGGGCCAGACGCAGCTCCTGCAGGCGGCGCGGTACGCGCACCGACCACGACGTGTCGCGGAAGAAGCGTTTGATCTCGCCCACGACCGTCGGCATCGCGAACGTCGGGAACTCGACGCCGCGTTCGCAGTCGAAGCGGTCGATCGCCTTGATCAGGCCGATGGTGCCGACCTGGACGATGTCCTCCATCGGCTCGTTCCGGGAGCGGAAGCGGGCCGCCGCGTACCGGACGAGGGGGAGGTTCAGCTCGATGAGGGTGTCCCGGACGTACGCACGCTCGGGGCTGTTCTCGTCGAGGGCGGCGAGCCGCAGGAACAGGGAACGGGACAGGGTGCGGGTGTCGATGGCCCCCGTGGCCGGCGGAGCGGGCGGGAGGGCCTGGACGGCCGTGGCTGCCTCTGCCTCGACCTCCACTACAAGGGCCGGGACGTCGTGAAGCTCGGCGGGCGCCGACTCGCTCTTCGTGAGCGTGAGCACCTTGGAGCTGCCCTGGTCTGCGGACATGCCACCCCCTTTGGGTCGCGGACGGTCGCGGCGGACGTTCCGATCTGAGGAACGCAGCCTTCACCTGAATACCGGAGCCGGAGCCACGGCAAACGCTCTTCCCGCAGAATGTCACATGTCGGCAACACGCTGTAGTGACATGTCGACATGTGGGACGAGGATCCGACCTGGAAAAAGGGGGTCTGGAGGTTTTTGGCACAAGAAATGTCGGGAAGTACGTCACTGGGCGATTCGCTCTCCCAGGTGACGACTCGCTCCTGTATCCGGTTTCTGTTCCCGGCTACGCCTCGACGCGGTTCGCGGAGCGCAGCCGCGCGAAGCTACGGGCCAGTAGCCGGGACACGTGCATCTGGGAGACGCCCAGTTCCACGCTGATCTGCGACTGGGTGAGGTTGCTGTAGTAACGCAGCAGCAGGATGCGCTGCTCCCGTTCCGGGAGCTGGACCAGGAGGTGCCGGACGAGGTCTCGGTGCTCCACGCCGTCCAGCGCGGGGTCCTCGAAGCCGAGCCGGTCGACCAGACCGGGCAGGCCGTCGCCCTCCTGGGCGGCCTCCAGCGAGGTCGCGTGGTAGGAACGGCCGGCCTCGATGCAGGACAGTACGTCGTCCTCGCTGATGCGCAGCCGCTCGGCGATCTCGGCGGTCGTCGGGGTGCGCCCGAACGCCGTCGTCAGGTCCTCCGTCGCCCCGTTGACCTGTACCCACAGCTCGTGCAGCCGACGCGGTACGTGGACCGTGCGGACGTTGTCCCGGAAGTACCGCTTGATCTCGCCGATGACGGTCGGCATCGCGAACGTCGGGAACTGCACGCCCCGGTCCGGGTCGAAGCGGTCGATGGCGTTGATCAGGCCGATGGTGCCGACCTGGACGACGTCCTCCATCGGCTCGTTGCGGGAGCGGAAGCGGGCGGCGGCGTAGCGGACGAGCGGGAGGTTCGCCTCGATGAGCGCCCCTCGCACGCGGTTGTGCTCCGGCGTACCCGGCTCCATCATCTTGAGCTGGCCGAAGAGCACCTGGGTGAGCGCCCGGGTGTCCGCGCCCCGGCTCCGCTGGGGGGCGGGCTCCTGGGGTGCGGCTTCCTGGGCAGCGGCTTCTCGGGCAGTGGCTTCCTGGGGTGGCGCAGTACTGGCCGACACGGTCAAGGCCACCTCTTCATCGGTCAACTCATCGGTCAACTCATCCGTCAAAAGCGGTCATAGCATCACAAGACATGTGCACTGTGTGCAAGCACCCCATAACACCGTGTTGAGGAAGAGTTGGCCCATAAGACGCAAAAATGCCCCACACCGTTCCGGTGTGGGGCCGCCTGTCCGGCGTACGGCTCAGAACTCGTAGTCGGCGATCACCCAGGTGGCGAACTCGCGCCACGGTCCGGCCGCCGCCTGGTGGGCCGGGTGCGCCAGGTACCGCGCCAGCGCGTCCCCGTCCTCGACCGCCGAGTTGATCGCGAAGTCGTAGGCGATGGGGCGGTCGGTGATGTTCCAGGCGCACTCCCAGAAGCGGAGTTCGTCGATCTGACCGGGCAGGGCACGGAAGGCCTCGACGCCCGCCTCGACTCGCGGTTCGTCGCGCTGGACGCCCTCGTTGAGCTTGAAGAGGACCAGATGGCGGATCACATGTACTCCCCTACTTGGCGCCGTCGGCGATCCAGGTCATGAAGTCGCCTATGGCACTGGCCGCGTTCGAGATGCCTTCGAAGGCTATCCCGACGTAGTCGGCGGCCCCCCTGGGGTCCGTGATGATCACGTACGCCACGAAGACCACGAGGGCATAGACGGCAATCTTCTTCGCATTCACCGCCACGGCGGCCTCCCCCTCAGACCCGACCAGACCACACCCGACTGATGTCGCACGAAAGGCCCCGCCAATCCGGCGAGGCCCTTCTACAGCGGTAGCGGAGGGATTTGAACCCTCGGTGACTTGCGCCACACTCGCTTTCGAGCTGTGTTTGCGGTCACCGTAGCATGATCCGGGGTCGTTCAGGCCCGTTCATTTCCGTACTTCCGACTGGCGCGCGAACTGCTGTGAACGGCGCTGGACGGGGGTGAATGAGACGGAAACTGAGACGGAGTCTGGTCGGCGGCGAATGCGCGTCACCACTGGCAGAAGGCCACTGCGGCATCGTCGCCGGACTTGTAGCGTGGCCACCGGCGACCGGTCGGGTCCGTCGCTTCAACCTTCCGCACATTGTCGATCAGCTCGCGGGGTCCCCCAGCGCGGAGCGTCGCGAAGACCTCGGGCCAGGTCGCCATTCCGTACTCGGTGACGAGACGGGAGGCACCGTCGGACATGACAAGTGCGGCTTGCGCCTCCCGGAGCGGCGTCGTGCCGGTTAGCGCGTGCTCGGCTGCTTCCGGGCTGGCCGAAGCGACCCAGTAACCGTCTGCGGTGTTACGGACCTGTCGCTGAGCATGCACGAAACGTTGCAAGGCTTCCTTGTGCTCTGGCGTGTCCGTCTCATGCTTTTCGACCTCGGCCCTGAGCTGGGGAAGGACGGCATCGACGCGGAGATCCGTGATTACCGAGTAGTCCTCCGGCCCCTCGATGACGATCGGTGAGTCTGCGAGAACGAGGTGGTCAAGGTCTTCGCCCCGATGCCGCAGCACTGCGACCGTGGCTGAGGGAGTCCCTGGATTGTTCAGGTCGCACTCAGGGTGCATTGCGGCGACCCGTTCGAGGGCTTCCGCCAACCCGGCGGCAAGTGTCCGGTCAGGTGCTGCAAGCGCCGCCACAAGCTGACTGCCGAGCTGCGAGACGTACCACGGGACGCCGTGACGGCATCCCGTGTTCAGGCCCGCCGTACTCAGTCCGTCCAGCACGATGGCGAGCGTGGACGTGCCAGCCACCCAGTCTTCGTTGGGATTGGTCCCGCCGGGGTGGGTGTCGATGGAGACTCGCATGATCACGCCTCATGTCGGTACAGCGGGGTGACACGCCGACTCTCCAGCACGTCGAGCGTCTTCGGATCGTATCGGCACGAAATGAGTGTCGAGAAGCGCCGCGTACGCACCTCTCGGTACAACTCGGCCAGGTTGTTCTCCAGGTAGTGAACAACCCCGTTCGCACCGATGGAGTGGACTCCAGCGATGTACAGGAACGTCCCCCGGCCGTCCAGGCGGGGGAGTCGCCCCAGGTAACCGAAGTCGCCTGCCGAGCCGTCCTCATCCATCGGGGACCGGTAGGCCTGCCCTGTGTTCTGGTCTACCAGGTGCCAGGCCCGATCCTTCTCGAACCGCAGGTTGTCATCCCCTTCCAGCACCTGGGCCACGATGGGCGACAGCCGCGGGCCGCATATGACGACGTGGTTGTCACGGTTGAGGTTGATCATTCCGGTCGGTGGGACCACCTCGTACTTGGCCTCAAGTTTCATGCCGCCTAGCAGCGTTCGCAGATGTTCAAAGTTGCTGATGTCCTCCCTGGTGACCACCTCGCTGGGGTTCTGCTCGGGGGTCTTGCCAGCCTCGTACTTGCCACCGAGCGACACGGTCACCAGGTCCGTGCCGAAGAACGCGCGTTCAGGAGGCGGACCGGCGGACGCCAGTTGTCCTACCCGGCCGCGACTCACCCCCAGCCGCTTGGCGATCTCGGCCTGCGTCATGCCGGACGCCTGGGCTTCCTCGATGGCCTCACGCCGGATGCGTGACAACTCCAGCACCCAGCCCTGATACGTCGCCATCAGGTCTATCGCGGCTTTGGCTCGGTCGACCGGGTCGGTGGTCCCTGCGACCTGCTCCATGTCCTTGTGCACGAGTCTCCATCCTTTGCCTAGGGGGGCTGTCGAACTCTATCGCAAGAGGGGGTTGCGTAGCCGTTCGAGTTTGCCTATGGTCTCTAACAGGCAGGACGGAAAGCCCCCCTAGGCAAGTCGAGGGTGGAGCTGTCTTAGCTGGTTTGACCTGCGCAAATGCTGAGGGCGGGAGAACGCTGCAAGACCCGCTAAAGGCCAGAAATCAGGGCTTCGGCCCGACTGGCGAGGTGGCCCGGTGACCGCGTGCAACGGCCGGAGAGTGGGGACTTGGTCCCCCTTGCAGCAACACCCATGCACGCAATCTCAGAGAGGGGTTCCGGTGAGTCAGAGACATCAACGGGTGCCGTCGTGATCGGCCGGCCGACGGCACCCGCACACCACCCCAGTTCGCACGGGAGCAACCGTCGACGAACGATCCGGTCGCTCTGTTCTTCCTGGCATCGCAGCGGATAGCGCTGCGGCCGGCTGCCTCTCCCACCCGTCCGGGCCCGCTTCACTGCGGGGCCCGTACGGGTGGGAGCGCGGGGAGCCGGGGCCGGTTCGTCCGGCGCTGGCCCACACCTACGACACCTCAGGAGTCCACGCATGCCCGGCATGACGTCGCAGGAGTCCACCCCCGACCTGACCTCTCCGGAAGCCGTGCAGATCGGCCAGGAGGTCTACGACCGCATCACGTCCGGCGAGTGCACGGACGCGGTGACGGAGCTGAACGAGGCCTACGGCCGCACCGCCTGACCCCTCACCCTTCGCTTCCCAGGAGATCCGCATGGCTGCTGTCGACATCGTCTCGTTCGGCTATCTGCACGACGCGCCGCCGGCCGCGCATCTGACCATCGACCTGCGCCACCACTTCCGCGACCCGCACGTGTCGCCGGAACTGCGGTACATGACCGCGTGCGACGAGCCGGTCCGTACCGCCGTGCTGAACACGCCCGGTATCACGGACCTGGTGAACGCCACCGCGACGGCCGTTGCCGCGTTCGCGTCCGGTCCCAGCTCCGGAACGGTCACCGTCGCCGACGGATGCGCCGGCGGACGCCACCGCGCCCCGACCTTCGCCGGCGCTCTCGCTGAGCGGCTGCGCGCGGCGGGACACGACGTCACCGTCCACCACCGCGACCTGGACAAGGACGTCGTCCAGCGCTGACACCGCTCACCCACACCCACCCACTTCAGAACGGCGCGCGGCGCCCCGGGAGGCACCCCGGGACGCCGCTTCGGGCCGTTCACCTGCTAGGGAGACCACGACCCATGAAGCACATCGTCACTGTTCGGGACACTGTTACCGCGTTCGCCGAATGGATGGAGCCGACGCCGGCTGACCTGGACGCCATCGAGCGCGAAATGCCGCTGATCCTCGCGCAGGTCGACCTGTTGGACGCGCAGATCACCACCATGGACCGCACCCCGACCGAGCTGGACGTCCGCCGTATCCGCAGGGCCCGCCGCCGGGTGCTCGCCGCCGGCCGCGAGCTGGCCAACACGACCGCTCCGCTGCTGCCGGGGGTGGGTGCGTGATGGGCCGCCGGTTCAAGGACATGCAGACACCCGAGCGGCAGTACGCGGCCGGTCGGGCGGGGGAGCTGCGGCAGCAGGCCGACGCGCTGACCGGGCAGGCCCGGCAGATGTCGGACCGTATCGGACGCACCGCCTACCCGAACCGCGCTCAGCGTCAACAAGATGTGGACGCGGTACGGGCGACGGTGAGCACGGCCGATGCGCTGCGCGCGCAGGCCGACACGATGGCGCCTGCGCCGAAGAAGCGGCGGTGGCTGCGGTGAACCTCAACCACAAAGGCCGCGTTGCTCTCGTGCTGGCCCTGGTCACGGTCGTCGCGATGGCGTTTCGCGTCTCGTGGAACGCGCTGCGGGACATCGCGAACGCGGTCGGCGCCGATGACACCGCCGCGACCCTCTACCCGTTCGTGGTCGACGGCCTGATGGCCCTGGCCCTGGTCGCCACCCTCGTCCTCGTCGGCAAGGACCGTGACTTCGCGCTGCGGGTGCTGGGCACCTACACACTCGCCTCGCTGGTCCTCAACTACGTCCACGGACTCGTGCCCGAACTGCACGGCGCCACGGTCGACTGGGGGCGCCTCGCCGACTGGGACCCCGCCAACTGGGCGCTCGTACTGCTGGCGACATCGCTGCCGGTCGGGTCGATCTACTTCGGATCGGATCTGGTCGCGAAGGTGCTGCACCACCGCCCCACCCCGGTCCCGGACCCGATTCCGGACCCGATCGTGAATGCGAAGGAATCGGCCGATACTATCGCTTATCGGTCTACTCCTGACCTGCCCGAATCGACCCCGCCGCCCGCTCTGACGGCTGCGGTGGGGACGCCCGATCCGGTCCCGGTCGAACCGATCGTGCGCGGTGCGGTGGCGGCTGAGTCGGTTCGTCCGCGTCGGGCGACCGGTCGGGTTCCCGTCGTCGCCCGCCCGACCCGATCCAGGCGCACCCCCGATCAACTCCTCGCTGAGGCACGCCAGGTGACGGCCGATTGGTCGGACGCCAGGCTCACCGCAGAGGGCATCCGGCTCGCGGTGCACACGTCTCCGGTCAACGCCCGGATGCTGCGGGACACGCTGAAAGCTGAGCGTGCAGGCGGCGGGGGCGATGGGGTGGTGGCCGCGTGACTGCCCGGAGTAAGCGCCGTCAGCCGGCCGGGGACATGTTCCCTGGCATGGCTGACCGCATCGCCGGCCGACCGCCGAAAGCAGAGGCTGAGCCTGAGGCGTTGACCTTGGATGAGGCGATGGCCCGCTCGTTCGCGATCCTCGATCGCGTCCTGGCTGCCTTCCCGGTGATCGCTACGGTCGGCTTGTTCTCCGGGGGTAACGACTCCGTGGTCGTCAACCACCTCTTCCGGCAACGGGTGGATGCGATCGCGCACGTCAACACCGGTACCGGCATCCCCGAGACCACCCACCACGTGCGCGACGTGGTTGCCGCCTGGGGCCTGCCCCTGCACGAACTACGGCCCAAGCACTCCTACCGGGATCTCGTTCTCGGCAACGTGCTCGCCACGCGGGGCGCGAACATCGGCCGGCAGGTGTGGAAGGGCTTCCCCGGGCCGGCCGGCCACTCCGTGATGTACCGCAGGTTGAAGGATGAGCCGCTGCAACGCCTACGCGGGCAGATCATCGGCCGTCAGGGGCGTCGTCGCAACGTCGTCTACCTGGGCGGCATGCGCTGGGCTGAGACCGACCGCCGGTTCCGCAACGCCGAAGAGGTCGACCGTGAGGGCGCCCTGATCTGGGTGTCTCCGATCGTGCACTGGACCGATGCCCACATGCGTGAATACCGGGACCGGCACCGCTGCACCCTCCCGCACGAGCACGCCGCACACCTGCTGTGCACCCCGGACGCGCTGCCGCTCAACGAGGTCACGGTTCACCTGCACATGTCGGGTGAGTGCCTGTGCGGGGCGTTCGCCAAGCCCGGCGAACTCGATGAGATCGAGTTCTTCTACCCCCACGCCACCAAGCCCTTGCGGGAGTTGCAGCGCGAGGCAGAGACGGCCGGACTGACCGCCTGCGCATGGGGTCAGCGACCGCCCGGCTCGCGTCGTCGCCGCTCAGCCGGGCGCCTGTGCGCCAAGTGCGACGTCATCGAGGGGCAAGCCGACCTGCTCGCCGAATGGCGCGAGGCGGGCCTGATCACCCCCAGCCAGTTCGACACCTTCACCCGCCCGGAAGCCGCCTGAGCTGCGGCTATCCGAACAGAGCACGGCGCGAAAACCACCCTGAAAACGCCCACTCACACGCCGAAAGAGGGCTGACCGTGTCCAAGTCCGATATCCGCCGTATCGACCGCGAGATCCACAAGGCCACCGTCAAGCTCGAAGCGGTCAGGCGGGGCGAGTCGTGGCCGCTCAACGGTGCCGAGCGTCGGGCGATGGCCCGCGCCACCGTCGGCGGCTCCTACAAGGTCGTGCGCGGCAAGAGCACCGCCCGCGCTGAGCAGCAGATGGACACCACCACCGCCAACGCGGAGATGCGGCTGACCGCCGAACTCACCGCCCTGCACGGCGAGAAGCAGCGTCTGATCACCGAAGCCGCCCGCGCGAAGGCCGCACGGAAGGCGTCGGGGTGGTGGTGAGCGTGGACGACAGCCGTTGCCCCGCCGCTCATCCGCAGGACCCAACCGCGTGCGTCGGCCCGCCCGTGGTGAGCGTCCTGGACGCGGTCAACGCCGGCGCGGACGGATGTGAGCACCACGGTGCCCGGCTGCTGGCCTCCCTGGCCGGCGGGCGCGTCTACCCGCTGCCCGACGCCCCGCCCGGTGCGGCGATCCGCGTGTTCAAGGCCGCCGACACCATCCGCCCCTTCTGCTGGTTCGACGGACCGCGCAGCGACCCATCGCAGCTCAGCCGTGCCGAGAACCGCGCCCGACACCACCGCTGAACCTCGTACGACCGCCGGGGTGCCCGCTCTTTCCACGGACACAGGCACCCCGGCACCCATCCTCCATTCCCGCCCCGCAAGAGGGGCAGTCAGGAGCAGTACCAGCATGACTGAGAACGTCATCCCTCTCACCAAGACCTCGCTCACCGACCCTCAGACGGACGTGACACCGACCGTGCTGACCGTGGTGCCCGACGCCCCGCCCGCGCCCCTGACGCCGTTGTGGGTGCGCTCCGGACGCGCCGTGAAGACCGCCGTCACCCACGAGAACACCAAGAGTGCTGCGCGTGCGGTGGCGCGGCACAGTCTCTACACGTTCAACGGGGGCCGGATCGTGGCCCGCCGCACCTGGGACGGCAAGACCGGCGCCCGTTACGAGCGCATGATCCGCACGGCCGAAGCCGCGGGGAACCTGGAAGCGGCTGAGGAGTGGGAGGAGCGTTTGCAGCGTTTCCGGCAGGCTCGCCACCACCGCCGCATGGACCTCCTGCACTCGCCCGTCGAGGCCGCCAAAGGCCTCGCGGTCGGCACCGGGGTGGGCATCGGAGTGCTGGTCGCCCTCGGGGTCGTCATGGCGATCAACAACCACGACATCACCGACGTCATCACCCCCCTGGCAGCGACCATCGAGTTCATCGCCCTGCTCATCCGCATCGTCCAGGTCACCTGGGGCACCGCCATCATCGTCGGCCCGCTCCTCGCCCTGCTCGCCCTGTGGGCCGTGGGCAGCAAGCAGCAGGCCGCACCCGCATGGGCGCTGCCCGCCAACGTCCGCAGCAGTGAGGGCGAGCCGGTCACCCCGTCCATCGTCGTCAAGGCCCTGCGCGACCTCGGAGTACCCGCCCTGCGCAACGCCATCAAGGACATGGGCGACGCCGGCGCGTCCATGCTGGGTCCGATCCGGATCGCCGGATGCGGCGTCGAAGTCGACGTCACCCTTCCCTCAGGGGTCTCCACGATCGAGGTGCAGAATCGGCGCCGCAAGCTTGCGGAGAACCTGACTCGGCACGAGCACGAGGTGTTCATCACCATCCCGCAGGCGGCCCGCACGGTGCGGCTGTGGGTGGCCGACTCGGGGGCGTTGGATGAGCCGATCGGGCCGTCTCCGCTGGTCACCGACGAGACGATGACCGCCGACTACACCAAGGGCAAGGCGCCCTGGGGGCAGGACCTGCGCGGCGACATGGCCGCACTGAGCGTGTATCAGCGCCACCTGCTGATCACCGGGCTGTCGAACCAGGGCAAGACCGTGGCCCTGCGCTCCCTCGCGCTGTGGTTGGCGTTGGACAAGTCGGTGCAGTTCTGGATCGGTGACCTCAAGGGCGTCGGTGACTGGAAGATGTTCTTCGGGCTGGCCGACGTGCTGATCCAGGGTCCGACCGATGACCACGTGATCCAGGTGACCGAGATGGTGGAGCGGGCGGTGGAGGAGATGAACCGCCGTATCCAGGCGCCGCCTGGAACGGTGTTCCCCGCCCTGATCGTGATCGTGGACGAAGCACAGATGGCGTTCATGTGCCCGGTCGTCGACGACGAGCGCCGCCCCTACGGCGGCTCTAAGGCCACCTCGCGGTACTTCATGGCCGTGCGCAAGATTCACAACCAGGGTCGCGCGGTGAACGTGCTGATGTGGCAGGGCACCCAGGACCCCACCGACCAGAACCTCCCCAAGCTGGTCCGCGAGGGCGCCCACACGCGGGCCTCGCTCGCGCTGGGCACGGAGTCGCAGGCGCGGATGGCACTGGGAGACAAGGCCGTCGACGGGGGCGCGGCCCCCAACCTGCTGCGCCCGGGGCTGGATCAGGGAACCCTGGTCCTGGCGTCGTCCGGCATCGCCATTCCTGCCGGGCAGGCGTCCATCACGGTCCGCACGCACTACATCGACGACGACGCGGCCGAAGCGATCACCGACCGCGCCAAGGCGATGCGGTCCGGGGTCACCACGCTGACCGTGATCGAGCGGGGCGAGGAGCGGGACGCGCTCGCGGACATCTTCGACGTCATGGGCGACGAGGAGCGCTCGCTGACGCAGGACATCGTCAAGCGGCTCTCGGTCCTCGCGCAGGACGTGTACGGCGACTGGTCGTTCATCGACCTCAAGCGCGTGCTGGAGGCCGCCGACGTCGAGCCGTACAAGTCGCACGGCCGGATGAACATCCGCCGTGACGACGTCGCCCGCGCCCTCGCCAACCGCGACAGCGACGGTTCCGCTTCCGCCTCCTGAACGCGGGGAGGCAGACCCACCCGTTCCGGGGAGGCGGGGAGGACTCCCCAACCGCCTCCCCACCCCGCCTCCCCCACGCTGATCAGCACAAACATCGTTTCGGGGAGGCGGGGAGGCACCCCAGGTCAGACCCCGAAAACCCCCTCCACAGCGCACCCGGCAGGGGGTGTCCCCGCCTCCCCGACCATCCCCCGGAAGGGATTCCGCATGTACCCCGACCACACCTCGCCCGCGCCCGAAGGGCGGGCCCTGGACGTCCATATCCCCACCCCGATACAGCCCGTCCTCGCCGCGCCGGCGCCGCTCGTTCCCGTCCAGCCGGGCACCGTCCCTGCGGTCGCCTCCGTCGTCCTGCCCGACGGGCGGGTCGTCACCGGTTACGCCATCGACCCCGTGCGGCCCGAACCGGTCGCCGCCCCGCCGGCCGTCTCCCGTGCGGCCGTGAACGTCGCCCTCGGGGGCGTCGGGTTCCTCGCGGTGTGCGGCGGCCTGCTGCTCCTGACGACGTTCGTCGCCGCGCTCACCGCGCTCATCACTCAACTCATCACGCTCGCCGCCATCATCTTCGGCGGCTGGATCGCCGTCCAGATCTTCAGCGGGAGCGGCCACCGGGGCGGGACCACGGTCAACATCCGCAAGGCAGTCATCAAGCGCAACAAGTTCTACGGCTGAAAGGGCCCAACTCCCGTGCCTCGAAAGGAAGCCATGACCACGCCCGCCACCGCATCCGCCGCCTTCCGCGACGATGACCCGCTCATGGAAGCTATCGCCCTTGCCGTCTGGGAACAGTGCGAGCGGCAGGACTACCGCACCACCAACGACGACCCCCGCAACATCGCCGCCGTCGCCGCCACCATCGCCCGCACACTCCTGCTGCCCGACGCCACCACCGCTGACGACCCCGCGCCGGAGCCGGAGTCGTGGCCGACGCCGGAAGACGCGTACGCCGGCGCCCCGCACCCCCGCGACGAGTTCGACTGGCTCATCAGCCAGGCCGACGCCGGCAAACGCAACCGGGAGTGGTGGCTGCGCCGCGCCGCCGTCGTCGACCGCAGGAGCGCCGCTCTCCCGTCCGACCACCGCCTGAGGGACGAACACGCCCTCGAACTGGCCCACTTCCTGATCGAGCTGGACGGCGCCACCGTCACCGGCGACCCGCGCGGTTACATCCGCCGCGAGTACGCCCTGTGGGCCAAGAACCAGTAGCTACGCCAAGGGCGGCCCCCCACTCTCGCCAAAGAAGCGGGGCCGCCCTTGTCCAGCCAGTCACCATCAAGGAACTGGAGACATCCAGCATGCCCCACTCCATCCCCTTGCTGAAGGCGGCTCTGACCGCCGCTGAGCAAGGCTGGCACGTCTTCCCTCTCCGTCCCGGTACCAAGCGCCCCGCGCTGCACGGTGAGGCCGCGTGCCCCGGCACCGGCCCGTGCGCGGCGGGACACCGCAAGTGGGAGCAGCGCGCGACCACCGACCCCGACGTGATCCGTGCCGCCTGGTCGCGGGCCCCGTACAACGTCGGTATTGCCGCCGGTCCTTCCGGGCTGTTGGTCGTCGATCTGGACATGCCCAAACCCAACGGCAAGAACGGGAAGGGCAGTTCGGACGCGCCTTGCGGCGCGACGACCTTTGCGGCGCTCTGCGAGCGCGCCGGCCACCGTGTGCCCGATACCTACCGGGTGCGGACCGCGAGCGGCGGATCGCACCTGTACCTCACCACCCCGCCCGGCATCCGGCTGACCAACACCGCAGGCACCATCGGCCCGTTGATCGACACCCGCGCAACCGGCGGCTACGTCGTCGCCGCCGGAAGCCTCACCCCCATCGGACCCTACAAAGCCCTCAGCGCCCCTGTGGCGGCCCCGGTGCCCGGATGGCTGCTGAGCATCCTGAAACCCGCCCCCAAGCCCGTACAGACCCCCTCAGGGCCCGTAGTGGAGCAATCCCGTCGATATGCGGATGTAGCGTTCACCAACGAGGTACGGAACGTGGCCACCGCCGCCGACGGCACCCGCAACGCCACCCTGCTACGCGCCGCCCGCGCCCTGGGACGGTTCATCGCATCCGGCGACCTCACCCGCACACGGGTTGAGGACGCTCTTAGAGGGGCAGCGGGGGCCAACGCCACACAGTCCCAGCGCTACTACGACGACGTCATCCGCCGCGCCCTGGACTGGTCCATCACCCACAACTCGCCCCGGAGCAGGGCCGCATGACCAACCCCCCTGCCCCCTCTAAGAGCCTCACCGCACCCGCCAACCGCCCGCGCGCCGCCGAACCCACCGCGCCCCGGACGGCCGTGGGCGAACCGAAGGGCGTCGCCGAAGGCGTCCCCCATGCCGTTCTCCCGAACCCGCCACGCGGCGACGGCCGTTACCCCGTCGCATGGCTCCACATCTGCGCCCCGCGCGGCGCCACCCCGACCGCCACCTCACGGTGCGAGTGCGGCCGGAACCGCAGCGCCGTAGGACACCGCCGCGTGCTCGCCCTGATCGACGACCACACCGCACACCGCGACACCTGCCCGCTCCGCACCACCACGGAAGAAAGGGCCGCCGCATGACCGCCAACGACGTATCGCCGAACCTGTGGGAAGGGTTCGACGACCTGACCGCCGAGGACATCACCGGACCCGTCTGGGACGAACCGGTACCCCTCAAGGCCAGCCCTCCGCTCCCGCCGTTCCCCGTCGACGCCCTGCCCCCGTGGCTGGCCACCATGGTCCACGGTGTCGCGGAGGAGACGCAGACCCCCGCAGACCTCGCCGGGTGCCTCGCGCTCGCTGTCATCGCCACCGCCGCCGGCGGACGCGTCAAGGTGTGCGTGCGCGGCCACTGGCGCGAGCCCGTCAACCTCTACACCGCCGTCGCCCTGGACCCCGGCAACCGCAAGAGCGCCGTGTTCGACCTCATGGTCCGCCCCCTGCTCGCCACCGAGAAAGCCCTCATCGAACTGTCCGGACCCATCCGGGCAGAAGCAGAGACCACCATCCGCCTCGCCAAATCCGCAGCGGACAAAGCAGCAGGCAGGGCTGCGGGAGCCGAACCCGACCAGCGGGCCGCACTCACCGCAGAAGCCGTCCAACTCGCCCAAGCCGTCGACGAGATGAGCGTTCCGGCCGTGCCGCAGCTCGTGGCGGACGACGTGACCCCGGAGAACATCGGCACCCTGCTGTACGAGCAGGGCGGGCGGATCTCCTGCCTCAGTGCCGAGGGCGAGCTGTTCGACATCATCGCCGGCCGCTACAGCGGCAAGCCCAACATGGGCATGTTCCTCAAAGGCCACGCAGGCGACATGATCCGCGTCAACCGCCAAGGACGCGAAGCACAGCACATCGACGTCCCCGCCGTCACCATCGGCCTCGCCGTCCAACCCGAAGTCCTCGACGCCCTGTCCCGCATCGACGGTGCGGACGGCCGCGGCCTGCTCGCCCGCTTCCTGTATGCCAAGCCCCTGTCCCTGGTCGGACGCCGCAACCTCTCGCCCGATCTGCTGGACGAGCAGGTGGCCGCTACCTACGCGCAGAGGCTCGGGGGCCTCACCCTGGCCCTGGCCGGCTGGACCGACCCCGCCCTTCTCCAACTCACCCCCGAGGCAGACGCGGTCCTGCTCGCCTTCCAGAAGGTCACCGAGTCCCGGCTCGGACCGGACGGGAGCTACGCGTCGATCGTGAAATGGGCGTCCAAGCGGGACGGAGCCGTCGCCCGCATCGCCGGTCTGCTGCACCTGGCCGCGCACACCGAGGACGGCTGGCACCAGCCGATCGACGCCGCGACCATGGCCGCCGCCACGACCCTGGGCGACTACTTCACCGCGCACGCCCTGGACGTGTTCGACACCATGAGCGCCGATCCCGCCCACGATGCCGCCCTGGACGTCCTCGCGCAGCTCGTCACGGCCGGCCTCGCGCAGTTCACCAAGCGGGAGCTGTTCCGCATGCTGCGCCGGGCCGACTTCCCCGCCATCGCCGACCTTGACCCCGTCCTCGCCCTGCTCGAAGAACACGGATGGATCCGCCAGGTTCCCCCGCCCCCGCGCACCGGACGCGGCGGCCGGCCACCCTCCCCCCGCTACGAGACCCACCCCCGCATCGCACGCAGTGTCTGACACAACCCCCTGAGCGCCGACACAACCGACAGAACCTCGCTTGCAAGCCGCTGACCTGCAAGAACGACCATGATCACGGTTTTGACAGAACTGAGTTAAAACTCGACAGAACCTCCCGCCCACGGGTCGCAGGTTCTGTGACAGAACCCCGCCCACCGAGGTTCTGTCAGGTTTTAACTCAGTTCTGTCAAAGATCACGAACCGGTCGAAACCGCAGGTCAGCGGTCTAGCGGCGAGGTTCTGTCAGTTCTGTCAGCGGATTCCCGGTTCCCGCAGGACCTGACAAGGAGTCCCACCGTGGCCCGCCCCGATTCCGGCATGTGGCCAAGTGCCCGCATGCTCCGCGCAGGAAGGCATCCCCGATGAGCAACTCTGTGCCGCCCACCGACGATGACCCGACCCTCGTTCTCCTGACCGTGGAAGAGGCCGCTCGCCGACTCCGTATCGGGCGGACTACGTGCTTCGCGCTCATCCGTACCGGAGAGCTGGAGTCCATCGACATCGGCCGTCTGCGACGAGTCCCCGCCGACGCTGTACCCGAGTTCGTTACTCGCCGCCGCAAGATCCAGCGCCCCACCATCGCCGCCGCAGCCTGAGGAGTACGCATGGCAGAAGACGAGAGCAAGCGCACCCGACAGCCCAACGGCCGCTCATCCATCTACCTGGGCAAGGACGGCAAGTGGCACGGCCGCGTCACCGTGGGCATCCGCGATGACGGCACGCCTGACCGCCGCCACGTCGAGCGCAAGACCCGTGCCGAGGTGACGGCCGCTGTCCGTGAGCTGGAGAAGCAGCGTGAGGCCAAGTCCTTGGCCAAGCCGGGCAAGCCGTGGACGGTCAAGATGTGGTTGACCCACTGGATCGACACCATCGCGCCCCTCGCCGTGAATGAGAACACCATGGTCGGCTACGGCGTGGCCGTACGGAAACACCTGATCCCTGCACTTGGGGCCCACCGGCTCGACAAGCTAGGACCCGAGCACATCGAGCG
This sequence comes from Streptomyces sp. NBC_01451, assembly GCF_036227485.1. Taxonomy (NCBI): domain Bacteria; kingdom Bacillati; phylum Actinomycetota; class Actinomycetes; order Kitasatosporales; family Streptomycetaceae; genus Streptomyces; species Streptomyces sp. NBC_01451. The sequence goes on along the minus strand of NZ_CP109479.1, from coordinate 4,584,801 downwards.
CTTCTACGGGAACATGCAGGCTGACGGTCGCAAGGCGGGAACGATTCACCAGATCCACCGCACCCTCCGCACCGCGCTGAACGAGGCCGTACGGCGTGGCCACTTGGGACGAAACCCCGTCCAACTCGCCAAGGCACCCCGCCTACGGGAGGAGGAGGTCGAGCCGTACAACGTCGAAGAGGTCCAGCGGCTGTTGCTGGCCGCCGAAGACGGCCGGAACTCCGCACGCTGGGCCGTGGCACTCGCGCTAGGTCTCCGCCAGGGGGAGGCGCTAGGCCTCAAGTGGGCTGACGTGGATCTCGAACGGGGCGTCCTGATGGTCCGTCGGAGTCGCCGCCGCCCGCGCTACGCCCATGGATGTGGAGACCCTTGCGGCCGGAAGGCGGGCTACTGCCCGCAGCGGCAGCGGACGAACCCTGAGACGGCCGACACCAAGTCCCGCGCGGGACGGCGCGCGGTCGGTCTGCCCGCTCAGCTCGTGGACCTGCTCAGGGTCCACCGGACCAAGCAGGACATCGAGCGCGCGGCGGCCGGCGATGAATGGGCCGACGACGGATGGCTGTTCGCTACCCCGACCGGTCGGGGCACGTCGCCCCGCACGGACTACGACGACTGGAAGGATTTGCTTGACCACGCGAAGGTACGGGACGGCCGATTGCACGATGCCCGCCACACCGCCGCCACGGTCCTGCTGATCCTCGGAGTTTCCGAGCGGGCCGTCATGGGGCTCATGGGGTGGTCCACTACGGCCATGGCCGCGCGGTACCAACACATGGTGGACTCCGTTCGGAACGACGTCGCCCGACGGGTTGACGGACTCATCTGGAAGCCAGCGGGAGACCGGCCGACCGACGATGACGATGGGTCCGCCGGGGTGCTCGTACCAGCGCGGTGACGCATCCGAGGGGCAGGCTTTCCAGCTTGCCCCTCGGACTGAGTTACGGCGTTGGCTGCTTTGTCGCTGTGCGTCGGGCCGCCCGCTGAGCTGCCATCTTGGCTCGCTGGGCAGGTTGGACGTACAGCACGAGCACTGCCTCGTCGATGAGTTCGGCAATGTCTGCGATCTCTTCAGTGGAGTAGGCGAGGGCATCGTGCGCCGCATCGTTTCCGACGAATCGGGCCTCGTGGAATGCGGCTACGATCTCCTCGGTAGCGCCAAGGCTCTTCAATCCGGTGATGCGCTCGTACAGATTTTTGCCGACAGCGCCGCGCTCTTTGACGATCTGTTCCACGGTCGCTCGGTATCCGATGCCGGCGAGACGGAAGGCACCCGCAGCCTCTGCTAGCGCGGCCTCTGCGAATACTTCCCGGACGGTCTCGGGTGTCTCCGGAGCCAGTTCGCGGGGCGCCCTGCCAGGCCAGACCTGTTCGATGTCGATGGTGGTGTACGACTCGCGGATCTCCCCACCCGAGAACAGCTCTGTCGCAACGTTGGCAAGACGGAGGTAGGCGCTTTCTTTCGTGCACCAGTTGCAGTTCAGGATCATCAGGCACCTGACGATTTTGGAATCCGTACGCTCGCGGAAAGTACCGCTCAACTTTGAATGCGACCTGACGGTGAGCGTCGTATGACGGACGCAGTGGGGGCACTCTCCGGCGACCGTGGTGTGCAGGGGGTCGGAGCCATCTAGCTTGGCGAAGCGGTTCGTCACAGAAGGACCGTATCTACAGGCAGACTCAAGCGTCACCTGTTTTGGCTAGAGCCTCTCGTCGCGAAGGGCTCCGGCAAGGGTCACGACTGGTCAACTGAGACGGAAACTGAGACGGAGATGCGCGAAGGGTCCGGCTCATTGAGTCGGACCCTTCGTCTACCTGCGGTAGCGGAGGGATTTGAACCCTCGGTGACTTGCGCCACACTCGCTTTCGAGGCGAGCTCCTTCGGCCGCTCGGACACGCTACCGAGGGGAACCTTACAGCAAGGTGCGGCATGGTTCGAAATCCGTTAATCGGCGGCCCCCACCGGCGGATCAGCGGTCCGTCAGCAGTGCGCCGCGCAGGCCGGCAAGCAGTCCTGCAAGAGTCCGTCCGCAGTCGGTCACCGGTCACCGGTCACCGGTCAGCGGTCGTGGCGGAAGAAGGTGGTGAGGAGGTCGGCGCAGTCGTCCGCGAGGACGCCGCCGATCACCTCCGGGCGGTGGTTGAGGCGGCGGTCGCGTACGACGTCCCAGAGGGAGCCGGCCGCGCCCGCCTTCTCGTCGCGGGCGCCGTAGACGACCCGCTCGATCCGCGACTGCACGAGGGCGCCCGCACACATCGTGCAGGGCTCCAGCGTCACGACGAGCGTGCAGCCGGACAGCCGCCACTCACCGAGCCGCGCCGCGGTCCGCCGGAGCGCGAGGACCTCCGCGTGCGCGGTCGGATCGCCCGTCGCCTCACGCTCGTTGTGCCCGGTCGCGAGCACCGTCGTACCGTCGGCGGCCAGGACGACGGCGCCGACGGGGACGTCACCGCCCAGGGCGGCGCGCCCGGCCTCGTCCAGGGCGAGCCGCATCGCGGCCCGCCACGGATCACGGACGGGGTCGGGCGCCCCTTCGTCGATCGGGCCCTGTCGGCTCAGCGCACCGTCTCCAGGACCTCCGAAGCTCCCAGGGCCTCGGCGATCGCGCTCAGCGCGTCGTCGGCGTCCAGGGCGCGCAGTTCCTTCTCGCCGACGCCGAGGTCGTCGAGGATCACGGGGTCCCCCACGGGGCCGTGCGGCACCGCGTCGGCGGGGGCGCCGGTCTCCTCCTCGTCGTCGGAGGCGGTGTCCGGATCGTCGTCCGACTCACCGTCCTCGGTGCCGTCGAGGTCGAGGGCGTCGAGATCCGGCTCGTCGGCGTCCGGATCGCGGCCGAGCAGTTCGGCCGTGAGCAGGATCTCACCGTACGAACTACGGGAAGCGGCGGCGGCGTCCGAGACGTAGATCCGGGGGTCGTCCTCGCCGTCGATGCGGACGACGCCGAACCAGGCGTCCTCCTGCTCGATGAGCACCAGCACCGTGTCGTCCTCGGGGGAGGCTTCACGGGCCAGTTCGGCCAGGTCCGACAGGGTTTCCACATCGTCGAGCTCTGTGTCGCTCGCTTCCCACCCGTCTTCGGTGCGCGCGAGCAGTGCGGCGAAGTACACCGTGACTCTCCCACTGTTCCTAGGCGTGCCGGTTGGGGGTCCCCCCGGCGGAGGTTATGGGCGGGGAAGGCTGTGCGCCGAGCCCCACCCACTCGGCATCGTGGCAGAAACGGAGCGTTCAGGGGACGTCTTCGACACCCTGTGTCCGGCTCAATTGATCGGTTGTCAGCCGAGCCCTTCAGCAGCGCTCTCATTGCCGCCACCAGCGGATCGTAACCGGCTTCCTTCAGCGCCCCCGCACGGCTACCCCCTCAACGCGTGCGCTACCAGCGGAACGTACGCATACGCATGGCGTGGCGAAGGCGCGCGGCCTTGGCTCGGCGGGGCTGTACACGGTCGCGCAACTCGCGGGCCTCGGTCAGTTCGCGCAGGAAGACGGCCCGGCGCCGGCGCCTCTCGGCCTCGGTCTCCGACGCCTTCCGGCCCTGGTCGGGTTCACGGCCGGGTTCATGACCGGGTGCTTGGACGGGTTCATGGTCAGGCATGGGCAGCACCCCCAATCCGTCCCTCCACCTTCCCTCCGTCGGGCGGTTTGATGCCAGCGGAAGGGTGAGGGGGGAGTGGAGCCGCTGTACGGGGAAGCGGAACCGCTGTATGGAGGGCGGGCCGCTGCGCGGGACCCCGGCTACTGGCACGGCTACTGTTAGGCCCATGCGTCTCCACGTCGTCGACCACCCTCTGGTCGCCCACAAGCTCACCACTCTGCGCGACCAGCGCACCGACTCCGCGACCTTCCGCCGTCTCGCCGACGAGCTGGTCACCCTGCTCGCCTACGAGGCCACGCGCGACGTGCGCACCGAACAGGTCGACATCACGACGCCGGTCGCCCCGACCACGGGCGTCAAGCTGTCCTACCCGCGCCCGCTGGTCGTGCCGATCCTGCGGGCCGGCCTCGGCATGCTGGACGGCATGGTCCGGCTGCTGCCGACCGCCGAGGTGGGCTTCATGGGCATGGTGCGCGACGAGGAGACGCTCCAGGCGTCCACGTACGCCACCCGCATGCCGGAGGACCTCTCCGGGCGCCAGGTGTACGTCCTCGACCCGATGCTCGCCACCGGCGGCACCCTGGTCGCGGCGATCCAGGAGCTGATCAAGCGCGGCGCCGACGATGTGACGGCCGTGGTCCTCCTGGCCGCCCCGGAGGGCGTCGAGGTCATGGAGCGCGAGCTGGCGGGCACCCCGGTCACCGTCGTGACGGCCTCGATCGACGAGCGGCTGAACGAGCACGGCTACATCGTCCCGGGCCTCGGAGACGCGGGCGACCGGCTGTACGGCGCGGCCGAGTAGCAACCCGGCCGGAGAGCACGAAATACACCGAGGGCACCGGGGGCACCGAAAACACGGAGACCACGGCGAGCACGGAGTGCGGGGCTCAGCAGTCCTTCGGGGTGGTGGAGGGCGTCGGCGCGGGACCGGTCAGTGCGGCCAGGGCCTGGTCGGCGTCCTTCTTGCTGGTCAGGGCCGTGAACGTGGTGCCGATGAGCAGGTCGACCTCGGTGGCCGACTTACGGGTGTCGGTCTTCAGCTGGGCCCCGGCGAGCTGGGTGCCGAGCACGGGGAGGGCGGCCTGGGCGGCCGACTTCGCGCCGAGCACTATTCCGGCTCCGGCGATCTTCTTGTCGTAGGCCTTGGGCGCGTTGCCGACGTCGCCGATGCGGAAACCGCGCTTCCGCAGCTCGTCGGCGGCCTGCTTGGCGAGGCCGCTGCGGGGCGTGGCGTTCAGGACGTTGACGGTGATCCCGTTGGGCTTGGGCAGCGTTCTGGGAGCCGTCGGCGCCGTCGCCTTCGGTGTTGCCCTGGTGGCGCAGTCCGACTTCGGTCCCGCGGCCGTGGCCTTGCTGCCGCCGCCGGTGAAGACGTCGATGAGCTGCAAGGTGCCCCAGCCGATCAGGCCGAGGGCGGCGACGGAGGCCACGAGTCCGAGCACGAACCTGCGGCGCCCCCGGGGTCGGCGCATCCGCGGGTACTTGTCCCCCGTGATGCGGTACTGGCCGCCCATTCCGGGGGGAGTCAGCATGCTCATGGGCGCAGCGTAGTGGGCCCGGGCGGTGATGCCTACTAAATGATCATTGACCCGGCCGCAGTACTACCCGAAAGGGCCAATAAGCGTCGCGAGGAAGGCCGTCAGGCCGTCCGCCGGTGTATTCGCCGGTGCTTCCGTCAGTCCATTTCGAGGACGCGGGCGTGCAGTACCTGGCGTTGCTGGAGGGCCGCCCTGACCGCGCGGTGCAGACCGTCCTCCAGATACAGGTCGCCCTGCCACTTCACGACGTGCGCGAAGAGGTCGCCGTAGAACGTCGAGTCCTCGGCGAGGAGGGTTTCCAGGTCGAGCTGGCCCTTGGTCGTCACGAGCTGATCGAGGCGGACCGGGCGCGGCGCGACGTCCGCCCACTGCCGGGTGCTTTCCCGGCCGTGGTCGGGGTACGGCCGGCCGTTTCCGATGCGCTTGAAGATCACACGGAAAGCCTACCGGTCCAGACGTTCCGGGCGCAGCCATGGAGACGGAGTGCGACGCTGGAAAAGATGCCGTAAAGCGGGGCAAAACGGAAGAGGGGCCCGACATGAGCGACAGTGAGACCGTGCCATCGGCCACCACGGGGGCCGCCACGGGGTCCTTGCCACCGGCAAACGCGCCCGACTCGCCACCCCGCGCGCCTGGGAGCGCTCCCGCGCTGCCCCGGCCGGCCCTGGAGATCGCCGCCGGGTACGCGTTCACCGGCCCGGCGCTCGATCTGGGTGCCCTGCTGTGGGACGGGACGTGCCTCCCGGACGCCCAGATCCGGATCCCGCTTCCCATGCTCAACCGGCACGGTCTGGTCGCGGGCGCCACCGGCACCGGTAAGACCAAGACGCTCCAGCTGATCGCCGAACAGCTCAGCGCCCAGGGTGTGCCCGTTTTCCTGGCCGACGTGAAGGGCGACGTCTCCGGGATCTCCGCACCGGGCACGATGAACGACAGGGTCGGGTCCCGTGCCGCCGAGGTGCACCAGCGGTGGACGGCGACCGGATTCCCCGCCGAGTTCTACGCCCTCGGCGGTCTCGGCCACGGCATCCCGGTGCGGGCCACGATCACCAGCTTCGGCCCGCTGCTGCTGTCCAAGGTGCTCCAGCTCAACCAGACCCAGGAGCAGTCCCTCGGCCTGGTCTTCCACTACGCCGACCAGAAGGGGCTGGAGCTGGTCGACCTGAAGGACCTGCGGGCCGTCGTCGCCTTCCTCACCTCCGACGAGGGCAAGGAGGAACTGAAGGGCATCGGCGGACTGTCGACGGCCACGGCCGGGGTGATCCTGCGTTCCCTCACCGCCTTCGAGGCGCAGGGCATGGCGGACTTCTTCGGCGAACCTGAGTTCGACACGGCCGAGCTGCTGCGCATGGCGCCGGACGGGCGCGGCACGGTCTCCGTCCTCGAACTGCCCGCCGTACAGGACCGGCCGCAGCTGTTCTCGACCTTCCTGATGTGGCTGCTGGCCGACCTCTTCCACGACCTGCCGGAGGTCGGCGACGTCGACAAGCCCAAGTTGGTCTTCTTCTTCGACGAGGCGCATCTGCTCTTCAACGACGCGTCGAAGGCCTTCCTGGACGCGATCACCCAGACCGTGCGCCTCATCCGCTCGAAGGGGGTGGGCGTCTTCTTCGTGACGCAGACGCCGAAGGACGTCCCCGCCGATGTCCTCGCCCAGCTCGGCAACCGCGTCCAGCACGCGCTGCGCGCCTTCACCCCGGACGACCAGAAGGCCCTCAAGGCCACGGTGAAGACCTTCCCTAACTCGGCGTACGACCTGGAGGAACTGCTCACCGGCCTCGGAACGGGCGAGGCGGTCGTCACCGTCCTGAGCGAGAAGGGCGCCCCGACACCGGTCGCCGCGACCCGTCTGCGCGCCCCCGAGTCCCTGATGGGGCCGGTCGACGCGGCGGTCCTGGACCAGGCGGTCAGGGCCTCGCGGCTCCACGACCGTTACGCACAGGCTGTGGACAGAGAGTCGGCGTACGAGAAACTGGCGGCGGCGAAGCCCTCCGCCGGTGCCAGGGGCCCGGACGAGATGACGCCCGCGAAGCCCGATGCGCCCAAGGCACCCCATGCGTCCAAGGCGCCCAAGGAAGAGCGGTCTGTCGTCGAACAGGTGGCGGGCAGTGGCATGTTCAAGTCCCTGGCCCGTTCCCTCGGCACCCAGATCGGCCGGGAGATCACCCGCTCCCTCTTCGGCACCGCGCGGCGGGGACGGTAGTCACCGGGACCCCGCCCCCGCCGCCCGGTCAGCGGCCCGGCTCCTTCGGGGGCCGCTGCGGCTGGGCTTCCTTGGGCTGCGGTTTCGGTGCGTTGCGTGCGGCCTCGGCGCGCAGCAGGGCGCGCAGAACCGCGTAGGGGTCGATCGCCATGTCGGTGTTCCTTGTCCCGTGTGGCGTACTGGGCTTACCGGGCGTACTGACTGATGGACCGGGAGGAGCCGGTCCGTCAGCAGCGCAGGACGACCGAGCGCAGTACCACCGGGCGCAGGGCGAGCGTGGGCCGTGGCGGTGCGGGGAGCGGCCGGGCCGTCGCCGCCGACGGGCGCCGTACGGACGGTGGGCGGGGCGCGGGCCGCAGAGGTACGACGGGACGGTGGCCGTACCGGCCCGGCGGGCGCGGGGCGGTGTCGTGGACGTCGTACTCGGCGGCCGTACCGCTCGAAACGACCGACTCGGCGGTTTCGGAGTGCGCTGCCGTGCCCGGCAGGAGCAGGGCGAACAGCGCGAGCAGCGGGACGAGCACCCGGAGCCAGGCAGCCGGGCGCACGGCGTACGAGGTGTACGGGGTGCGCGCGGCGGGGCTCATGGGAGGTCATCTCCCCGCGACGGGCGCGGGGCCGATCACTCCGGCCCGAGATCCGCCCGCTCGGCCTACCGGCGGGCCCGGTCCGGCCGCCGCCTACTTGCCGGAGGCCTTCGCGGCCTTCGCCGCCGCCTTCATCTCCTGCTTGTGGGCACGGACCTTGGCCAGGGACTCGGGGCCGGTGATGTCGGCGACGGAACGGAAGGACTTCGGTTCGCCGTAGGCGCCGGCGGCCTCGCGCCAGCCCTTGGGCCGGACGCCGAGCTGCTTGCCGAGGAGGGCCAGGAAGATCTGGGCCTTCTGCTTGCCGAAGCCAGGCAGGTCGGTGAGGCGCTTCAGCAGTTCCTGGCCGGTCGCCGCGTCCCGCCAGACTCCCTCGGCGTCACCGTCGTAGTGCTCGACGAGGTACTGGCAGAGCTGCTGGACGCGCTTGGCCATCGACCCCGGGTAGCGGTGGACGGCCGGCTTGTCGGAGAGGAGCGCGGCGAAGGCGTCGGGGTCGTACGCCGCGATCTCGTGCGCGTCGAGATCGTCGGCGCCCAGGCGTTGGGCGACGGTCGCGGGCCCCTTGAACGCCCACTCCATCGGCACCTGCTGGTCGAGCAGCATGCCGGTCAGCGCGGCGAGCGGGCTGCGGCCGAGGAGTGCGTCGGCCTCGGGGTCCTGGGCGAGGTGGAGAGTGACGTCCATGGGTCGATCATGCCCCGATCGGGGCCGGGTCGCCCGGTCGCCCGGTCGCCGGGTCTCCGGGGCGCCCGGTCGTCGGCTACGGCTGCCAGTACCCGAGCCCGTGCACCCGCTGCTTCGGCAGCCCCGCCTCCTTGCGGAAGTAGCTGGTCAGGGAGCGGGTCGTGGCCGTGTCGCAGGCTATCCAGACGTACGGGTCGGCGGTGTGCCCCAGGAGGTCCGGGAAGGCGGAGCGGACCTCGGAGACCAGGTGGGCGCCCGCGTCCTTGCGGGGGACCGGGCGGAGGTCGTGGTGGCCGGGGACGGTGCGGAAGGGGTAGCCGTCGGTGCCGTGGTCCGACTCGAACCAGATCGTCGCCGGGGCCGGACCCAGCGCGTCCAGCAGGGAGTTGAGCGCGGGCAGCGATGCCGGGTCGCCGATCGCGAAGACGTGCGAGGGTTCCGGCTGGGGCCGCGTGAAGCCGGTTCCCTGGACCGTCGCCTCGATGGTGTCCCCGGGCTTCGCCGCCCGCGCCCAGTCGCTGGCGCATCCGTCGTGGAGCGCGAATTCGAGGCTGAACGTGCCCGCCTCCGGATCCGGGCCGACCAGTGTGTACGCCCGCTGGTGCGGCTTGCCCGCGTTGTCGAACCACAGCCGGACCCACATCGTGGGGTGGACGCCGGTGGCCGAGAGCATGCCCCCGTCGGTGAGGTGGAGACGCCGGTAGTGCGGCGTGACGTCCTCGGCGCCCGTCACGGTGAACACGAAGTCCTTGCCCCGGAAGAGCTTGAGGACCGCGCCCTCCCAGCCGCGTCCCTGCCCCTGCCCCTGCGCCATGGCTTCTTCACCTCTCGCGTACGCTTCCCACACGACTTACTTAGGTAAGGCTAACCTAAAGCATAGTTTCAGACCGCGTGAGGACACAGATATGGCCACCGAGCTCTACCGCGACGCCTGGGGGATCCCGCATCTGCGAGCGGGCGACGCGTTCGAACTCGCCCGTGGCCAGGGGCGCGTCACCGCCCTCGACCGGGCCTGGCAGCTGGAGGTCGAGCGCCACCGCGCGCGGGGCACCTCGGCCGCGTTCCTCGGCGCCGAGGCGGTCGCCTGGGACGTGTTCGCCCGACGCGCCCGCCTCGACGACACCGCCCGACGCTGCTACGCCACCCTGGAGGAGCGGGACCCCGAAACCGCTTCCTGGGTACGGGCGTACGTGGAGGGGGTCAACGAGGGGCTGGCGGAGGTCGGTGAGGCGCTGACGCAAGGGGCCGCCGTCGCACCGGAGTTCGCTGCGGCACCGGAGTTCGCCGCGACCGGGCTCGCCCCCGGCCGCTGGGAGCCCTGGACCCCGCTCGGCGTCTGGCTCGCCACGCACATCCTGTTCGCCGGATTCCCGGCCAAGCTCTGGCGCGAACGGGTCGCGGCTCATCTCGGCGCCGACGCCATCGCCCTGTTCGCCACCGACGGACCCGGCACCTCCGGCAGCAACGGCTGGCTGGTGAGCGGCGAACGGTCGGTCACCGGGCTCCCGTTGATCGCGGGCGACCCGCACCGCTACATCGAGGCACCCGGCGTCTACCAGCAAGTCCGGCTGTCCTGCCCCGAGTTCGACGTCGTCGGCCTGGCCGTCCCGGGCGTTCCCGGCATCGCCCACTTCGGCCACACCGGCACGGTCGCCTGGGCCATCACCAACGCCATGGCCGACTACCAGGACCTGTACGAGGAGCGCGTTCGGCGCACGGGAACTCCCCTTGCGGGCACGGGAGTCGAGGCCCTCGATCCCGATGGGGAGTGGCGGCCGGCCGACGTGCACATGGAGGTCGTCGAGGTCGCGGGCGGCGAGCCGGTCGAGGTGGAGGTGATCGAGACCGGGCGGGGACCGGTGGTGATCGGCCCGGACGAGCGCCCCCACGAGCGCCCTGACGGGCTCTCCGGTCGGCGCTCCGGTGATCATGCAGAAACGATTAGTCTGCGTTACCCGCCCCGCGTCACCGGCGACCTCGGCTTCTCCGCCCTGCTCCCCCTTCTCCGCGCCCGCCGCGTCGCCGACATCGACCGTGCCGTCGACCTGTGGGCCGAGCCCGTCAACGTCATTCAGGCCGCCGACACCGAGGGCGGGCTGCTGCACCGGGTCGCGGGCCACGTCCCCGTCCGCGCCGAGGCCAACCGGACCCGGCTCGTGCGGGCCTGGGAGCCCGGTCACGAGTGGCAGGGGCGGCACGAGACGCCGTACGGCACCGTCGACGACGGCCTCGCCGTCATGGCCAACCAGCGCGGCCCCGCGACCCCGCTCGGCGTCGAGTTCGCGCCGCCGCACCGGGCGGCCCGGATCCGCGCCCTGCTGACGGAGAAGGACCAGTGGTCGGCGGCCGACCTGCCCGCCCTCCACATGGACACCCACCTGGCCTCCGCCGCCCCGCTCCTCGACCTCCTCGCCGCCCTGGACGGCCTGACGGTCGAGGAGGCGGCCCTGCGCGACCAACTCCTGCGCTGGGACCGCCGGATGGACGCCGACAGCACACGGGCGGCGTCGTACGCGGCCCTGCGCTCCGCCGTCGTACGCCGCCTCGCCGCCCACCCGGCCTTCGCCGCCCTGGCCGCCCCGGCCGCCTGCCCGGAGGTCTTCCGCCCCTGGCTCGCCCTGCTCCCCCGGATCGGCTTCGCGCTCGAAGGGCTCCTGAAGGCACGGGAGTTGTACGGGATCGACCGTGCGGCCGCAGTGAGGGAAGCCCTTGCCGAGGTGGCTGCCGAGCCGACGACCGGCGCGGTCACCTGGGGCGAACGGCACCGCCTGTCCCCCTGGCGGGTCCCGGCCACCTCCACTCACTCCACTCACTCCACGCATTCCGCGCACGACGAGCCCGGGCTCTCCGGCGACCACGACTGCGTGCTCTGCACGTCGTCCGTCCCGGGGCTCACCGACCTCAGCGCGCGCGGGCCCGCCGCCCGGTACGTCTGGGATCTGGCCCGGCGCGAGGACAGCCTCTGGGTGGTGCCCTTCGGCGCCTCCGGGGTCCCGGGCTCCGCCCACCACCGCGACCAACTCCCCCTGTGGACAAGGGGGGACCTCGTCCCGGTCGTCACCGACTGGGCGCTGCTGACGCGGGAGCACCGCCCGGCGAGGCTTTCGAAGCCGTCGTACGCGGCCCGTGCCGCCCTGCACGAGCAGATGGCCGACGGGTTCGGGACCGTGCGCGTGCTGCGGCTCGACCCGGTCGCCGACGCCGGTGTGGTGCACGGCTGGGTGAGCGAGCCCCGGGCCGGATTCTGGGGCATGAACGGGCTCAGCGAGGAGCAGGTAGGCGAGATCTACGCCCACTTGGACACCCTCGACACCCATCACGCCCACCTGCTGGTGCAGGACGGTACGGCGGTCGGGCTCCTCCAGACGTACGAGCCCGCGGCCGACCGGGTGAGCGAGTGCTACGCCGTCGAGCCCGGCGACATCGGCGTACATCTGCTGCTCGCGCCCGCCGGGGCGGAGGGCGGGCGGCCCGGGTGGTCGGCCGCGCTGATGGCGGTGCTGGCGGAGTACGTGCTGGTCGGGCTCGGGCGGCGGCGGGTCGTGGTCGATCCCGACGTGGCGAACGAGAAGGCCGTCGCCCGGTTCCTGCGGCAGGGGTTCGTGGCCGGGCCCGTCGTCGTCCTGCCCGAGATCGACCTGCCGGACGTCTACCTGCCCGAGAAGCGCGCCCAACTGGCCTTTCTCACCCGCGAGGTAGCTTTTCCCGGGTGACTTCGACCTCAGGACAGCCGACACGTCCGACACACCCGGCAGGACACGCAACAGGACGCCCGGCAGGGCATCCGACGCCCGCCGATCTGATCGCCCACTACGGGCTGGAGCCGATCCCGCGGGAGGGCGGGCTGTTCCGGCGTACGTGGGCGGGGCCCGAGCGGGCCGACGGGCGGCCGGAGGGCTCGGCGATCGTCGCGCTGCTGACCGCCGAGCCCGGCGACTTCTCCGCGCTGCACCGGCTGCCGTCGGACGAGGTCTGGCACTTCTACCTCGGCGATCCGCTGGAACTGCTGCTCCTCGCGCCGGACGGCACCTCCCGGACGGCGCTGCTCGGACCGGGTCTTCTGCACGGCCAGGAGCCGCAGCTCACCGTTCCCGCCGGTACCTGGATGGGCGCGCGGGTCGTGGAGGGCGGCGGGTGGACGTTCTTCGGGTGCACGATGGCGCCCGGGTTCACGTACGAGGGGTACGTGCACGGGGACGCCGTCGAACTGGCCGCGCGTTATCCGGCCGAGGCGGGTCGTATCGGGGCACTGTGTCGCCCATGAGGTCTTCCGTGAGGTCGTCCATGAGGTCATCCGTGAGCCCTGCGGGTCTTCTCGCCGGTCAGGTCGCCCTGGTCACCGGGGGCGGTGGTGGGGTCGGGCGCGGGATCGCGTTGCGGTTCGCGGCGGAGGGGGCCGCCGTCGCCGTGCACTGCCGGACGTCGGACGAGGGTGCGCGGGAAGTGGCCGCCCGGATCGAGGAGTCGGGCGGACGGGCCGTCGTAGTGCGGGGAGATCTCACCGTCGAGGACGAGTGCCGGCGCGTGGTGCGGGAGGCCGCCGAGTGGGGTGGCGGGCGGCTCGACGCGCTGGTGAACAACGCGGGTGTGCAGCCGGTGCAGGAACTGGCCGGGATGACGGTCGCGGACTGGCGGGCCGTCGTCGACACCAACCTCCTCGGCGTCTTCGCCTGCACGCAGGCCGCGGCTGAGGTCATGCGCGAGCAGGACGGCGAGGGAGAGGGAGAGTGCGGGGGCGGGGGCGGGGCCGGGGGTGGGCGTGGGGGCAGTGTCACGCACATCGCGTCCATCGAGGCCGCGCACCCGGCGCCCGGCCACGCCCACTACTCCGCCTCGAAGGCGGCGGTCGTGATGCACGCCCGGTCGGCGGCTCTGGAGTACGGGCCGTACGGCATCCGAGTCAACACCGTCTCGCCCGGGCTCATCGACCGGGAAGGGCTGGCCGATGCCTGGCCGGAGGGGGTCAGGCGGTGGCAACGGGCGGCGCCCGTAGGGAGGTTGGGGCGGCCCGAGGACGTCGGTGACGCGTGCGTGTTCCTCGCCTCCCGGCTGGCGTCCTGGGTGAGCGGCCACGACCTGGTCGTGGACGGCGGGGTCTCCGCCCGTCCCACGTGGTGAAGGCCACGGCGAATACGGTTCCGGTGGGGTGAGCGGGGCGTCAGGATCGTCCGTACGTATACGAGAGCCGAAAAGTCCCGAAGACGGAGAAGGTACGTGGGCCGACTACGGAACGAAGGGCGCGACGAGCGACGAGCCGCAGGAGGCGAGCGCACGGGAATCGGCGAGTGGACGGAGATCGGCGAGCGGACGGGCGCAAGCAGCCTCCGGGGAGGAAGGTACGGCCGGGGAGTTCAGCGGCTGGCGCTGCTGGGCACCCTGTTGGTCCTGTTCCTCCTCGCCGGCGGGGCGGGTACCGCGTCCGCGCACGCCGCTCTCCGCGACACCGACCCCCGGGACGGAAGCGTCCTCAAGTCCGCGCCCCGGCAGGTCACCCTGACCTTCACCGAGTCCGTCGCCCTGCTCGACGACTCCTTCCGCCTCTTCGACCCCGGCAGCCGACGCGTGAGCACCGGCGAGGCCGAGCATGTGGACGGGCGGTCCGACGAGGTGCGCGTCAGCCTGCCGGGGGGTCTCGGCGAGGGCACGTTCACCGTGGCCTGGCGGGTCGTGTCGGCGGACAGCCACCCCATCTCGGGTGCCTTCACCTTCTCCATCGGCGAGCCTTCCGCGACCCCGGCCGCGATCGACACCGGCCCCACCGAGAACGCGGCCACCAGCGCTCTCTACGACATCGTCCGCTACCTGGCGTACGCGGCCCTGGCGTTGCTCGTCGGCACGGTCGTCTTCGTCCTCCTCTGCCGTCCGTCGAGCACGGACCCCCTGCGCAAACTGGTCCTGACGGGCTGGTGGACCCTCCTGGCGGCCACCCTCGCCCTGCTCCTGCTGCGCGGCCCGTACGAGGCCGGCACCGCACCCGCCGGCGCCTTCGACCTGTCCACCCTGGAACGGACCATGACCAGCAGGCCCGGCCTGGCACTCCTGGTCCGGCTCGCTCTGCTGGCCGCAACGGCCGTGCTGCTGACCGTGGTTGCGCGGCGAGGCCGACGTGCCGAGGACGAGACGGGCGAGCGCGGGAAACCGGTACTGCTCGCCGCCGGGGGTGTGCTCGCCCTCGGTCTCACACTGACGTGGGCCGCCGCCGAACACGCGTCGGCCGGTATCCAGGTGCCGGTGGCGATGGCGTCCTCGGTGCTGCATCTGCTCGCCATGTCCGCCTGGCTCGGCGGCCTCGCGGCCCTGCTCACCCTGCTCCAGGCGCCGGAGCCGCTCCCGGCGTCCACCGTCGCCCGCTTCTCCCGGCTGGCCTTCGCCTCCGTGGCCGTCCTGACCGTCACCGGCGTCTACCAGGCCTGGCGCGGCCTCGGCTCCTGGGACGCGATCACCGGTACGTCGTACGGCCGCATCCTGATCGCCAAGATGTGCGCGGTGGCGCTGCTGCTGGTGGCGGCCGGGTTCTCGCGCCGGTGGACGGGGCAGTCGCTGGTACCGGAGGCGGAGGCGGAGGCGGTGGAGGCGCAGACGCAGGCGAAGGTCGCGGGACGGGTGCCGGAGACGGTCGGCGGTCCGGCGACGCGGTCCGGCGCGGGCGACGCCGACGGTCCCGACGACGGCACCTCGGGCGACGGCACCTCGGGCCACGACATCTCGGCTCGCGAGGCCTCGGCTCGCGAGGCCTCGGATCACGAGATCTCCGGCCGGATCTCCGACGGCGGATCCCCGGATGACGAGTCCTCAGCTGACGGATCCTCGGACCACGTGCGTGCCTCCTACCGGCGTCGGCTCCGTCGTTCCGTGCTGGTCGAAGTGGCCGTCGGGATCGCGGTGTTGGTGATCACGACCGTCCTGACGACCACCCTGCCGGGCCGGGCCGCCGCCGAGGCGGCGGAGGCCGCCAAGGACGCGCCCGTACCCGGGGTGATCAGCGCGTCCACGACGACGATCCCCTTCGACGTCGGTACGCCGGGCGGCCACGGCAAGGTGCAGATCACTCTCGAACCCGGCCGGGTCGGCGAGAACAGTGTGCAGGCGGTGGTGTTCGGCCCCGACGACGGTTTCGCGGTCGTCCCCGAACTCCGCATCTCCTTCTCGCTCCCCAGCAAGGACATCGGCCCGCTCAACGCCGAAGTCACCGACCTGGGCGGCTATTGGGGCACCAACACCCTCAACCTGCCGATCGCCGGCACCTGGACCATGAAGGTGACGATCCGGACGTCGGACGTGGATCAGGTGAGTGTGTCCCGGAAGGTGAGGATCAGCGGCTGACCGGACGGGTCCGGGCCTGCCGGGAGCTGTCCCCGCCGTGGTCGTGCCGACGCGGAACCACACCGCCAGGACGATCGGGTACACCAGATAGCCGAACCGGGTGGCCGGTATCAGGCACATCGCCAGGCCCAGGCCGACGGCGAGCCGGTCGGCCGCCGCGCGGACCGTGTGCGGCGGCCGGACCACGAGGGAAACGGCCACCGCGACAGCGCTCGCGACCAGCAGGGCGACCGCGAGGACGAAGCCGCCGGGGACGTACTCCGCGAGCAGATGTCCGGGCAGCGGGCTCGCCGCCGGGGAGCGGACGCCGCCCCTGCCCAGCGGGAACAGGACCACGTGCTCGACGAAGGCGTGGGGGTCGGCCAGGGCGACCGGCACGACGGCCGCCGCTGACGTCAGGAGAGCGGTCGCCGTAGCCCGTACGGCCGTACGGCGTCCCGCTGTGACGGCGATCAGGGCGAGGCCGACCGGGAGGAGGGGCCAGGCGGTCCACTTCAGGGCCGCGGCGGCGCCCATCGCCAGCCCGGCCGCGATCCCGGTTCCGACCCCGGCTCTGGGCCCGGCTCCGGGCCGGGCCCCGGAACCGACTCGGCCCGCCAGTGCGAGCCCCAGGCACATCAGCCCGATCACCGGCAGGTCCACCCCGCCGACGGCGAGGGGCAGGGCCACGGCCGGGAAGGAGAGCAGCAGGCCCGCAGCGGTGCGGGGAGAGCCGACCGCAGTGCGGCGCGAGCCGGTCGCTTCGGCTTTTCCGGGCGTACGGCCCCTGATCGTGGCGTACATGCACGCGGCGAATACCGGGCAGAACCACAGCCGGGCGTCCGCGAGCGGGGCCAACGGGGTGCCGCCCAGGAGTGCGTCGGGGAGGCCGAAGAGGGCCATGCCGGGCAGGTACGGGTTGTAGTCGTCCACGGTGGCGGGGTGGGGGGAGTACGGGCTGCCCGTGTGCAGCAGCAGAGCGCCCGAGTGTTCGACGACCCCCACCTCGGGCTGGGCCCGGCCGAGCACTGTGAGCAGTGCCAGGGGAAGCAGCACCGCGCCGACGGTGGCCGTGAGCAGTGCTGCCCGGCTCTCCCAGGGGCGCGGGGCCCGGGCGGCCAGGATCGCCGCCGTGCCGTAGCCGAGGGCCGCGCAGACGCCCCACACCCGGTGCGCGGTCAGGGTCGTGGCCGACGACAGACCGAGCGCGAAGACCGCGCAGGCCAGCAGGTGGACGACGTCCCAGCGGACCGGGGGCCGGGGTGGAGACGCGCTGCGGGGACCCGCGGTGCCCGTGGGCGCCTTGGCGGTGGTCGTGCTGGGCATGGGCGGGCTCCTGCCGGTTCCGGCTGACGGTGGAGTGATCTCGCCCGACGTGTCACCTGACATCGCACCTGACATCGCGCCTCACAGGCCATCCGACGTGTCACCTGACGTGCCGCCCGACGTGATCACCACCAATGTCGCTTCCGGGCCGGTCCGCCCGCCTCGGCCGAAAGGTCGGCGTTTGTGGTGGGCGGGGCGGCGCCCTCGGCCGAACGGCCGAGGAAAGGGCTTACTCCGACTGTTTGCCGTCTGTCTGTTAGCAAACCTTCACATCCGCATGTCCATCACGTTTCAGGAACGGCGGACGTCAGCTCTTGACGCATGGCCGGACATGGGGCTGTTATTGCCGCCACGATGTTCGGTCAAGTTGATTTCTGGTCGATTTAGATCAGCATGGGCTAAGCGTAGTCGTGACCTTGCTCCCCGTTTCGGGGGGTCTGTCCTCAGGAGTCGTCATGCACCACACACCCTCCGGTCTGTCCGTCCCCGGCCCGAGCCGCCGCACCCTGCTGCGCGGCATCGGCGGCGCGGCGGCGCTCGGCGCGGCCGTTCCGCTGCTGAGCGCCTGCGGCGACAGCGACTCGGGTTCCGACACGAAGACCGTCACCCTCGGCTCGAACTCGTCGGACGCCGTCCCGAAGAAGGCCTTCGCCGAGATCTACGCGGCGTTCACGAAGAAGACCGGCGTCAAGGTCGACGTGAACACCAAGGACCACAACACGTTCCAGGAGCAGATCAACTCCTACCTCCAGGGCACCCCGGACGACGTGTTCACCTGGTTCGCCGGCTACCGCATGCAGTTCTTCGCTGGAAAGGGCCTGGCCAGCCCGATCGACGACGTGTGGCAGAAGATCGGGGGCAACTTCCCCGACGCGATGAAGCAGCTCAGCAAGGGCGCGGACGGCAAGTACTACTTCGTGCCGCTGTACACGTACCCGTGGGCGATGTTCTACCGGAAGAGCGTCTTCAAGGAGCGCGGCTACGAGGTGCCCACCACCTGGGCGCAGTTCATCGCGCTGTGCAAGCAGATGCAGAAGGACGGCCTCGTCCCGATCGCCTTCGGCGACAAGGACGCATGGCCCGCGCTCGGCACCTTCGACCAGATCAACTTCCGTACCAACGGCTACGACTTCCACGTCGAGCTGATGGCCGGAAAGGCATCCTGGACCGACGCGAAGGTTCGCGCCACGTTCGACAACTGGGCTGAAATTCTCCCCTACAGCCAGGAGGGATCGACCGGCCGCACGTGGCAGGACGCGGCCCAGACCCTCGTATCGAAGAAGGCCGGCATGTATCTGCTGGGCACCTTCGTGGGCCAGCAGTTCACGAACGCGACCGATGCGGCGGACCTCGATTTCTTCGCGTTCCCGGAGATCGACCCCTCCTTCGGGCAGGACACGGTCGAGGCGCCGACCGACGGCTTCATGCTCAGCAAGTCCCCGAAGAACAAGGCCGGTTCGGTCCAGCTGCTGGAGTTCCTGGGCACCCCGGAGGCCGAGCAGATCTACCTCAAGGCCGACCCGAACGTCGTCGCCGCCTCCAGCAACGCCGACACCTCCTCGTACAGCGCCCTTCAGAAGAAGGCGTACGCGATGATCAGCGGCGCGAAGAACCTCACCCAGTTCATGGACCGCGACAGCCGCCCGGACTTCACCTCCACGGTGATGCAGCCCGCGCTGCAGAAGTTCATCCGCGACCCCAAGGGGATCGACAGCCTGCTCTCGTCCATCGAGCGCCAGAAGAAGACGATCTTCGCCTCCTGATGAGCACCTTCGATTCGATCCCCGTGGTCCCGGGGGCGGCCGACACGCCGCCCCCGGGCGGTACCGGTACGCCCTCGTCCCCGCAGAGCCGCAAGCCGGCCTCGGGCCACCGCCGGCTGCTGACCCGCCGTGACCGGGTCGCCCTCGGCTTCATGGCGGGCCTGCCGACCTTCCTGCACATCGCCCTCGTGTGGGTGACGGCCCTCGCCTCGATCGGGCTGGCCTTCACCACCTGGGACGGCATCGGCTTCGACTCCATCAAGTGGGTCGGGCTCCAGAACTTCCGTGACCTCTTCGCCGACAACCCGCAGTTCTGGCCGGCCGTCCAGCACAACGTCATCTGGTTCGTCGTACTCATCGCGATCCCGACCCCGCTCGGCCTGTTCCTGGCCGTGCAGCTGGACAAGAACATCCGTTTCAGCCGGGTCTACCAGACGGCCTTCTTCCTCCCGGTCGTGGTCTCCATGGCCGTCATCGGCTTCGTCTGGCAGCTGGTCTACAACCCGGACACGGGCCTGATCAACAGCCTGATCGGGGCCAACAAGCCCGGCCACTACATCGACTGGATCGGCGATCCGGACCTCAACCTCTGGGCCATCCTCGTGGCCGCCTCCTGGCGGCACACCGGCTACATGATGATCCTCTACCTGGCCGGCCTGAAGGGTGTGGACCCGTCCCTGCGCGAGGCATCCTCGCTCGACGGCGCCAACGAGTGGCAGACGTTCAAGAACGTCATCTTCCCGACCCTGCGGCCCACCAACACCATCGTCCTGGTCGTCACGATCATCGAGTCGCTGCGTGCCTTCGACCTCGTGTACGTCTTCAACAAGGGCGCCCAGGGCACCGAACTCCTGTCGATCCTGGTCACGAACAACATCATCGGCGAGTCCAGCCGCATCGGATACGGCTCAGCGATCGCCGTCGTCCTGCTGGTCATCTCGCTCGTCGTGATCATCCCGTACCTGATCAGCACCTTCCGGAAGGAGCGGCGGGCATGAGCGCTCCCACCCTGGCCGCGCAGGGGCCCGTGAAGGGGCAGCGCGCCCCCGTCCGCCCCGCGCGCGTGCTGCTGCACGTGTTCCTCGTCGTCACGTCGCTGGCCTGGCTGGCGCCGCTGCTCTGGGCGGTCTACGCGGCGCTGCGCCCGTACTCCGAGACCAGCACCAAGGGCTATGTCTCCTGGCCCGACAAGCTGAGCTTCGACAACTTCACGAACGCGTTCACGCAGTCGGACATGACGCACTACTTCGTCAACACGCTGATCATCGCCGTCCCGGCGGTGCTGCTGACGCTGTTCCTGTCGTCGATGGTCGCCTTCTACGTCAGCCGCTTCGACTTCCGCGTCAACCTGTTCCTGCTGCTCCTCTTCACGGCCGGCAACCTGCTCCCGCAGCAGGTCATCATCACGCCGCTCTACCGCATGTACCTGCTCATCGACCTGCCGGGGATCACCGCGTCCGGCAAGCTGTACGACTCCGCGCTCGGCCTCGTCCTCATCCACATCGCGTTCCAGTCGGGCTTCTGCGCGTTCGTGCTCGCCAACTACATGCGGATGCTCCCGCACGAGCTGACCGAGGCCGCGCTCGTCGACGGCGCGTCGGTGTGGCGGATGTACTGGCAGATCGTGCTGCCGCTGTGCCGCCCCGCGATGGCGGCCCTCGCCACCCTCCTCTCCATCTGGATCTACAACGACTTCTTCTGGGCGCTCGTCCTGATCTCCACCGGCGAGAACATGCCGATCACCTCGGCCCTCAACAACCTCTCCGGCCAGTACTTCACCGACCCCAACCTGGTCGCCGCGGGTGCGCTGCTGACCGCGATCCCGACGCTGATCGTGTACTTCGCGCTGCAACGGCAGTTCGTCAGCGGCCTGACCCTGGGCGCCAACAAGGGCTGAGCCTTTCTCCGCTCCCCGCCCTCTGTCCTCTGCTCTCCGCTCCTTCGCCCTCCGTAAGAACAGGAATGCCGACCGATGAAGCGCGAACTCGCTGTCCCCGGTATCGCGTACGGGGGCGACTACAACCCCGAGCAGTGGCCCGAGGAGGTCTGGGCCGAGGACATGCGGCTGATGCGCGAGGCCGGGGTCACCATGGTGAGCGTCGGCATCTTCTCCTGGGCGCTGCTCGAACCGGCCGAGGGCGTCCACGACTTCGCCCGCATGGACCGTCTCCTCGACCTCCTCCACGAGAACGGCATAGCCGCCGACCTGGCCACACCCACGGCAGCGCCGCCGGCCTGGTTCTTCCGCGCCCACCCCGAGGCGCTCCCGGTGGACAAGGACGGGCGCCGGTTGTCGTACGGCAGCCGCCAGACGTTCTGCCCGAGCAGTCCGGCCTACCGGGAGGCGGCGCTGCGGATCGCGGGCGCGCTGGCGGAGCGGTACGCGGACCATCCGGCGGTCGCGATGTGGCACGTCCACAACGAGTACGGCTGCCACAACCCCGCCTGCTACTGCGACGAGAGCGCGGAGTCGTTCCGCCGCTGGCTGCGGGCACGGTACGGGGACGACCTGACGGCGCTGAACAACGCCTGGGGGACCACCTTCTGGAGCCAGTGGTACTACGACTGGGCCGAGATCATCCCGCCCCGCGCGACGGGCGCGGTGCCCAATCCGACCCACCAGCTGGACTGGCGCCGCTTCTGCAGCGACGAACTGCTCTCGCTGTACAAGGCGGAGCGGGATGTGCTGAGGGCGGCGGCCCCCGGGACTCCCGCCACCACGAACTTCATGGTGATGTACAACTTCGACGCGCTGGACTACTGGCGCTGGGCCCCGGAACTGGACGTCGTCGCGAACGACCACTACCTCCGCTCGACCGACCCCGAGTCGGAGATCGACATCGCGCTGAGCGGCGACCTGATGCGGTCGCTCGCGGGCGGCCCCTGGTTCCTGATGGAGCACTCCACGGGTGCGGTCAACTGGCAGCCGGTCAACAGGGCGAAGACGGCGGGGGAGTTGCGCCGCAACGCGCTGGCGCATGTCGCCCACGGAGCGGACGGCATCGCGTACTTCCAGTGGCGGGCCGCGAAGGCGGGCGCGGAACAGTGGCACTCGGCGATGCTCCCGCACGCCGGCACCGACAGCCGCATCTGGCAGGACGTGGTCCAACTTGGCGCGGACCTGCGGGCGTTGGCGGAGGTGCGCGGCAGCACGGGCACGGCTTCGGTGGCCATCGTCTGGGACTGGGACGCCCGTTGGGCCCTGGAACTCCCCTCCCAGCCGAACGGCGAACTCCGCTTCCAGGATCTCGTACGGGACTGGTACGAGCCGCTGTGGCGGTCGGGCGTGGCGGTGGACTTCGTACGCCCGGACGCCGAACTGGACGGATACCGGCTGGTGCTGGTCCCGAGCCTGTACCTGGTCGACGACGAGGGTGCCGTGAACCTCACGGGCTTCGCGGAGCGTGGCGGCACGCTGGCCGTCGGGTTCCACAGTGGTGCCGTGGACGCCAACTGCCATGTACGGCTGGGCGGTTACCCGGGCGCGTTCCGGGAGGCGCTGGGTGTGCGGGCCGATGAACTGTTCCCCTTGCTGCCGGGGGAGTCGGTCGGACTCGGCGATGGCGATGGCGACAGTGACGGCACGGGAACCCTCTGGTCGGAGCGGCTGCGGCTGGAGGAACCGGGGGCGGAGGCGGTGCTGTCGTACACGGACGGTCCGTTGGCCGGGGTACCGGCGGTGACGCGCAACCCGGTCGGCGCGGGCGCCGGTTGGTACCTGGCGACCCGGCCGGACGCCTCGACGCTGGGCGCGCTGCTCGCCCGTATGTGCGCGGAGGCGGGTGTCGAGGGGGTGCGGGCGACTCCGGTGGGCGTGGAGGCGGTGGTGCGGCGGGGTCCTGACGCGGACTTCCTGTTCGTCATCGACCACGCCGGGCAGGGCGCCGAGGTCGCGGTGGCGGCCGGGGCGACCGAACTCCTCACCGGGGAAGCGCCGGCCGACGGCCTGGTGCGGGTTCCGCCGGGCGGGGTGGCGGTCGTACGGGAGCCGCGACTCCCGTAGCGGGCGATGTGGTGACACTCGGTCGGGGGAACGAGTTCGCGCGGCAGTGGAAGCAGAAGTGGAAGCGGAAGCGGCCACTGGGCACACGCCACCGGAGCGCAGGTCCCGGGTTGCGGTGCGCCCGTTTGCCGAACCGGCAACGCACCTCGCGTACACCGCACCCCCACCGCACGATTGCCGGTGACCGCCGACACGGCCGTCCATCGACGACGTACGGAGACCCCCCGTGCCGCATCCACCCCCGCACCCCGGATCTCACCCCATCGCCCACCACCCCGTCGCCCATCCCCTCACCCACCGGCTCGTCCCCTCCCCCGCCGGCCGTATCCACCTGGTCGAACAGGGCACCGGCCCCCTGGTCCTGCTGGTGCACGGGTTCCCGGAGTCCTGGTACTCCTGGCGACACCAGCTGCCCGTCCTGGCCGCCGCCGGATACCGTGCCGTCGCCATCGACGTACGCGGCTACGGCCGTTCCTCGCGCCCCGAGGCGACGAGCGCGTACCGGATGCTCGACCTGGTCGACGACAACGTCGCCGTCGTGCACGCCCTGGGGGAGAGTTCCGCGGCAGTCGTCGGCCACGACTGGGGCGCGACGATCGCCGCGACCTCCGCACTGGTCCGCCCGGACGTGTTCAGCGCGGTCGCGCTGCTGAGCGTGCCGTACAGCCCACCCGGCGGACCCCGGCCCAGCGAGGTCTTCGCGCACATCGGTGGCGAGGACGAGGAGTTCTACGTCTCCTACTTCCAGGAGCCCGGCCGTGCGGAGGCCGAGATAGAACCCGACGTACGAGGCTGGCTGGCGGGCTTCTACGCCGCACTCTCCGCCGACACCATGCCCGAACCCGGCGCCCCGGACCCGCACTTCGTGACGCGCGGCGGAAGCGGGAGCGGAATCGGAAGCGGACAGGGAACACTGCGCGAGCGCTTTCCCGGCCGCCCACTGCCGGCTTGGCTCACCGAACGCGAACTCGACTTCTATGCCGGTGAGTTCGAGCGCACCGGCATGAGCGGCGCGCTCGCCCGCTACCGCAACATGGACCGCGACTGGCAGGACCTGGCGGACGGTGGCCACACCGGGGCTCCCGTCACCCGGCCGTCACTGTTCATCGGTGGCTCCCTGGACGCCTCCACCACCTGGCTGGCCGGCGCGATCGACGCCCACCCGGTCACCCTCCCCGCTCTCACCGGCTCCCACATCCTCGAAGGCTGCGGCCACTGGATCCAGCAGGAACGCCCCGAGGAGACCAACGCGCTGCTGTCTGACTGGCTCAAGTCCCTTCCCGAGTAAGGGGGTTCAACACGCACCGGCTTGGAGCAGGGGCGGAACCCGAAGCCCGACAAAGCCCAGGGTCAGGGACAGGGCCAGGGAAGAAAATCGCCGCCGTTCGAGCGAGTGCCGGCCTAGAGTCGGCGCGGTCATCAGCCTTCGGAAGGGTATGTGAATGCGCGACGCGGCCGACTTGTTGGTGGAGACCTACGCCCTCGGCGCCGGGCAGTGGACGATTACGCCCGTCACCCGTGGCGCGCTGGGCCAGATCTGGAAGCTGTCCGGAAACGGTTCCTCGTGGGCGATCAAGGAACTCCTCTTCGGCTGTGACGAGGAACAGGTCCGCCGGGAGGAGGCGTTGCGGCAGGCGGCGGAGGACCGGGGAATCGCGTCGCCGCGGCTGATCCCCGATCGCCACGGCACGTACGTCTCCCGCCTTCCGCCTTCCTTCGGCGGGTCCTGCGTCAAGCTGTACGACTGGATCGACGGCACCACGGCGGACGCGTCCGACCCGGACACCCTGGACTGGTTCGGCCGCACCATGGCACTTCTCCACAGGGCGGGAGAGGGAGCCGTTGAGGCGCCGAACCCCTGGTACGAGCGGTGCCCCCAGGAGGCCGACTGGCAGGACCTGCACCAGAGGATCCACCGGGCCGGTCTCCCGTGGGCAGACGCACTTGGTCGGTTCATCGGCACCTCCGCCGCGGAGCTGGCGCGATGGGTGACTCCCTCCGACCCCGACGGTCTGGTGATGTCGCATCTCGACCTGCAACCGCAGAACGTGCTGGTCGGTGCGAACGGGCCGGTTCTTCTCGACTGGGACAACGCGGGGCCCGCCTCGGCGGAGGGCGAACTCGCACGTGCCGTGTACGTATGGGCGGGCCGCAACCGGATCGACCCCGACGCCGCCCGGCGGCTGGCCCGGTCCTATCGACGTGCCGGAGGCCCCGCGGCCATCAGGGGCCCGCAGTCGTTCTCGATGCTCTTCGCGACGGAGCTGAACTTCATCCAGGTGCAGGCCGAGTGCGCCATCGATCCGAGCGTGACCGCCGCGCAGCGAGAGTTCGCGAGCAACCGGGTGGTCGCCTCGCTGTGCGGTCTGCCCGATCCGGCGGTCGTCTCCCGGCTGGTCGAGGCTGTGGAGGCGGTGTGGTGATCGGCGGGGCGCGAGCCGTACCGCCCGGGTGACGGGTGACCCGCGTGGAGGGCCAGGACCACGCACCGGCTCCTGGATCTCGCCGGAGTGGCGAACCCATCGCGAACCCGGTGACTCACCGAACCCGCGCCGTCCCCCTCAGGAACCTCTCGTCCTCCCGGCGGACCCACCCCCGAGGCCCAGCCGCCCGCAGCACGACGTCGAGTACGTTCTCGGCCCGGGCCGCGTAACTGTGCGAGAACCAGGGCATGTTGGCCTCCACCACCGCCCACTGCTCGCGCCCGCCCCGGTCGGGATCCTGGACGAGGCCGACGTCGACGGTGACCGCGCTGGGCAGGGAGTGCCGTTCCGCGGTGAGGAGCCGGTCCGCGAACCGGCGTACCTCCGGCTCCCGTCGGTCTCCGTCGAGCGGCGCCGGATCGAGACGCCCGTACACCGCGTACCGGCTGCCGGTCACCACCTGGCCGTCGAGCACGAACAGGCGGTACTCGACGGCGAAGGTGACGATGTCCGACACCAGTACCGGTGTGTCGGGGCCCATGTCCTCGCCCGTACGGGGAAGACGCGAACCGTCGGCGTACACCGCCGCCGGGAACGACTTGGCGCTCGGCGGTTTGACGAACACCGGGTGCCGGACCTGCCGCGCCTCCGCGAGGGTCGTCAGTTCCACGCGCCGTGCCGTGAACTCCTCCGGCAGCGCGGCGAGCCAGCCGTCCGGCGGTTCCAGCAGCCCGAGGCCGAGTGCACCGGCGACCCACCGGTCGTACGCCAGCGGGCCCCCGTACCAGTGCACCGCCCGGTCCCCAGAACCGGACAGGCCACTCAGGGCCGACGGGGTGGCCAGTGACCGCGTCTCCATGCCCCGTCCGGCCGCCGCCTCCGCGAGCAGCAGCGTCGTACTGGTCTGCTGACCGGAAGTCAGGAACACCGGAACCGGCCCTCCGTCGCCGCCCATGACTCGGCCTCCCGCCTCCCCTTGCCTGTTACGTCCCGCCCGGGAACAGGTACTCCGTCACCCGCCCCATCCCCCAAACCTCGCCGATCTTGTGCCGGATGTCGAACAGATTGGCCGCGTGCACCCCCGCGTCCCGGTCGCCCACCGCCTCCTCGACCACCACCGGGACGAACCCGTGCTGCATGGCGTCGAGCGCCGTCGCGCGTACGCAGCCGCTGGTCGTCAGGCCGGCGATGAGGAGGGTGTCGATGCCGTGGGAGGTGAGATACGTGGACAGGGCGGTGCCGAAGAAGGCGCTCGGGTACTGCTTCGTCACCGTCAACTCCGTTTCTCTCGGCGCCAGTCCCTCGATGAAGTCGGCGTACGGGCTGCCCGCGACGAACGCCCGCAGGCTCGGCACCTTGCGGTAGAAGACGCCTCCGTCGCTGCCGTCGGGGCGCAGGAGCACGCGCGTCACGATCACCGGGACTCTGGCCCGGCGGGCGACGGACAGCAGCTCCCCCATGGCCTTGGCGGCGTCCTCCGCGCCCGCCCCCGCGTAGAGGGGGCAGGCCGGATCGACGTACGCCCGGGCCGGGTCCACGAGGAGGAGCGCGGGGGAGGTGCCAGGGGTCAACCGACCGCCCAGACCGGCGCGTCGGTAGTCGTCCTCGGCGTCGTCCGCCTCACCGGTTCCCGGGACCGGGTTCACGTCGAACTCCCCCTCCCCGCACGGGACTTCATCAGTGGCTGAATGCGCGTCCCGAAGTTCTCCAGGCCCTCCAGGAAGTCGTCGAAGACCAGCATGATGCCCTTCGTGCCGGTGACTTCGGCCACCTCGTCGAGCATCCTCGCCACGCTCTCGTAGGAGCCGACCAGCGTGCCCATGTTGAAGTTGACCGCGCCCTCGGGCAGCGCGATCGTCCGCGCCGTCGACGTTCCCGTGGACGTCGTGTCGGTGGCCGTCTCGCCCGCCATGTAGGCCAGCGCCGCGCGGTCGGCGTTGTCGTGGTAGTCCTGCCACTTGGCCTGGGCTTCCTCGTCCGTCTCCGCCGCGATGATCATGAAGAGGGAGAGGGCGCCCACGTTCCGGCCCGTCCGCTCCGCCTCCGCCACCAGCGTCGCCGTGCTGCCCGCCAGCGCCGTCGGGGTGTTGACGCCGCTGCCCAGGATGAAGTTGTACTCCGCGTGCTCCGCGGCGAACTTCATGCCGGTGCCGCTCTGGCCGGCCGCGACGATGTCGATGTGCCCGTCCGCCGGGCGCGGGGAGAGGACGCAGTCGTCCATCTCGTAGAACTCGCCCTTGAAGTTGCTGACGCCGTCGCGCCACAGGTCCTTCATCACGGTGACGTACTCGACGGCTCGCGCGTAGCGGTTGCCGAAGTGGTCGTCGCCGGGCCACAGGCCCATCTGGGAGTACTCGCCGGGCGCCCAGCCCGTCACGATGTTGATGCCGAAGCGACCGGGGGCGATGGAGTCGACCGTGACCGCCATGCGCGCCACGATCGCCGGGGGCAGCGCCAGGATCGGCGTCGAGGCGTAGAGCTTGATGCGGTCGGTGACCGCCGCCAGGCCCGCCATCAGCGTGAACGACTCCAGGTTGTGGTCCCAGAACTCCGTCTCACCGCCGAAGCCCTTCAGCTTGATCATGGAGAGCGCGAAGTCCAGGTCATGGGCCTCCGCCTTCTGCACGATCGCCTTGTTGAGTTCGAAGCTCGGCATGTACTGGGGTGAACTCTTCGAGATCAGCCAGCCGTTGTTGCCGATGGGGATGAAAACGCCGATGTCCATGCCACTCCTTGGAGAGATCCTCTGGGCGGATCCTCTGGACGGATCCCAGATGTGAAGTCCTCGACAGTCAGTTACGTTCAAAAATCAACTGTCCTTCAACGGCAGGCTACTTGGCCCTGATGACGGTGGAATGTCACACAACCTGCGCACGGAGCAAGGCTGTTGACGTCTCCGGGTGCCGGTGAAGGTGGCCAGAGGTGAACGTGAGATTCCTGCAAAGTCCTGCTTGAGGTGCCATTCGAACGGTAAAACTTCAAACATGAACGCACGGCTGGCACTGCTCGGCTCGGTGGACCCCGGTGTCGCCGAGAGCGAGGTCTTCCGGCTGGCCCTCCAGCACGCGGTCGCGGAGCTGGGCGCGCTCGGGGGAACGATTCATCTCCGGGGCCCCATGTCGGCGCTGCGGCTGGTGTCGGCCACCGGTCTGCCCACGGCCCTCACCGGTCCCTGGGAGATCATCGACCAGGAGGGCCCGCTGGCCCCCGCCCGTGCCCTGTACGAGGAAAGCCACGAGGGCCGCGGGGTGTGGATACCGGGCGTGGCGGCCGACCGTGCCGATCCCACGATCCCCATCTGCCCGTCGAGCGCGCCCATTCCGGGCAGCGGACTCGCCGCCGTGCCGGTCATCCGCCGCGACCGCAGCATCGGCGCCCTCACCGTCATCACCGGTGACAACCGTGAACCGACGTACGCCCACTGGCGGTTCCTGCGGGCCGTCGTCGCCTGGGCCGAGGAACGCATGGTCCAGGCGCCGTTGCCGGCCGGTCCCGTGCACTCGGAGATGAGCGGGGACCGGCTCCGCCAGGCGCTGAAGGAGGTCCGCGTCGGGTCGTGGGACTGGCACATCAAGAACGGCGAACTCATCTGGGACGAAGCCGCGATGGAGCTGTACGGCACCCGCCCCGAGGAGTACACCGCCCGCGTCGAGAACTGGATGCGCTGCGTCCACCCCGATGATCTGGGGCCGACCCTGGCCCTCGTCGACCAGGCGATCCGCGGCCACTCGGTGTTCGAGGCCGAGTACCGCGTACGGGCCTTCGACGGAACGTACGGCTGGCACCAGGCACGCGGCCGGGCGACGTACGACGAGCACGGCGAGCCCCTGCGGATGATCGGCATGGGCTGGGACAGCAACGAGTCGCGGACCGCCCGGGACGCGCTCAGCCGCGCCCTGCGGCACATGAGCGACGGGTTCCTCGCGGTCGACGACGCCTGGCGGATCACCTTCGCCAACCTGGAGGCCGAACGCACTCTAGGTCTCTCCGAGGAGGAGCTGTTCGGACGGGTCCTGTGGGACCTGCCGACCGTGCGGGAACTGCCCGATCTGGAGAGGCGCTGCCGGAAGGCCGCCGCCGAGGACAAGTCGGTCGGCTTCGACATACGCGTGCCCGGCACCGGTCGCCGCCACCATCTGCGACTGGTCCCGGGCCCCGACGGCCGCACCCTCTACCTCCAGGACGTCACCGAGAAGCGGCGGCACGAGGAGGAACGGCGGGCCGCCGAGTACGACGCCTCCGAACGCGCCGCCCGCATCGCGGAGTTGACGGCCGGGCTCGCCAAGGCGACGACCTCGCGGGACGTCGTCGACGTGGTCGCCCGGCGCGTACTGCCGCCGTTCGCCGCAGCCGGCCTCATCGTCCAGACCATCGAGGACGACCGCCTGCGCACCGTCGGATCCATCGGCTACGACGAGGGCTTCCTCAGCCGGATCAGCGACGCCCCGCTGACGCCGGGCTGGCCCAGCTGTGACGTGATCATCAACGAGGCCCCCGCGTTCTTCACGTCCCCGGAGGAGTTCGCCGCCCACTATCCGCCGCTGGCCCGACTGCCCCGGCACAGCGGCAAATCGGCCTGGGCGTTCCTGCCGCTGACCGCGTCCGGCAACACCTTCGGGGTCTGCTCGGTCAGCTTCGACCGCCCGCGTGGTTTCACCGACGAGGAACGCACCCTCCTCACCACGATCAGCGCCCTCGTCGCCCAGGCACTGGCCCGCGCCCGCCTCTACGACGACGAGCGCAGCCGCTCCCGCGAACTCCAACGCGCCCTGCTGCCCAGCGAGTTGCCCGACCTGCCCGCCTGCACGGCCGCCGCCCGCTACCTCCCCGCCGCCCAGGGCGTGGACGTCGGCGGCGACTGGTACGACATCATCCCGCTCTCCGGCGGCCAGGTCGCCCTCGTCGTCGGCGACGTCATGGGCCACGGCCTGCCCCAGGCGGCCACCATGGGCCGGCTGCGCACCGCCGTCCACACCCTCGCCGACCTCGAACTGCCCCCCGACGAGATCATGAGCCACCTCAACGACATCGTCGGCAACATGGGCGAGGAGTCGTACGTCACCTGTCTGTACGCCCTCTACGACTCCATCACCCAGACCTGCTCCATCACCCGCGCCGGCCATCCCCCGCCGGCCGTCGTGCACCCAGACGGCACGGTGTACTTCCCGGCCCTCACCGCCGACCCGCCCCTCGGCGCAGCCGAACCCCCCTTCGAAACAGTCGAGTTGAAGGTCCCCGACGGCAGCCTGCTGGTGCTGTACACGGACGGTCTGGTCGAGTCGTCGAAGCGGGAGATCGACGAGGGCATGGGCCAACTGGCCCACCTGTTAAGAGGAGCGTACGAGGCCGGCACCGAAGGCGACCTCGCAGGACTCTGCGACACGCTCACCGCGGGACTGCTCCCCGCCGAGCAGCCGAACGCGGACGACGCGGCTCTCCTCATCGCCCGCCTGCACGCCCTGACCGGCGACCGGGTCGCCTCCTGGCCGCTGCCCGAGGACCCGAGGGCGGCCGGACAGGCCCGCCGCCATGTCCGCGAACAGCTCTCCGTCTGGGGCCTGGACGACCTCACGCCCACCACGGAACTCCTGGCCAGCGAGCTGGTCGGCAACGTCGTACGGCACGCCAAGGGACCCGTCCAACTCCGGCTGCTGCACGGCGCCGAGCTGATCTGCGAGGTATTCGACGGCAGCCTGACGATGCCTCGTATCCGCCGGGCGACGGAGACGGACGAGGGCGGCCGAGGGCTGCAACTGATCACCGCGCTGTCCCAGCGGTGGGGGACGCGTTACACGCCCACCGGCAAGTGCATCTGGACGGAACAGGCACTTCAGCCCCCGGTGGGCGGGCAGGGCGAAGCGCCCGGTGACGCGATGGAGCTGATGTTTCTGAACCCCGGCGACTTCGACGACCTGTCGGAGCTGAGAGGGCTCGGAGACCTGAACTGAGCCCTCTCGCCGGGTAGTTCCACAGCCGGGTGACTGGGTGACTGCGTGGCCGGGTGGCCGGTTGGCGTCACAGGCCCGCGCCCCTGTGGGGGCGGCTGCGGCGCGGCCTAGTTCTGGTAGACCTTGTCCGCTCCCGGGCCGCCCGAGAGGGTGTCCCTGCCGGGGCCGCCGTGCAGGGTGTCGTTGCCGCTGTTGCCGTAGAGCGTGTCGTTGCCGGCGTCACCGTAGAGACGGTCGTTGCCCTTTCCGCCGTAGAGGAAGTCGGCACCGGACTTTCCGTGCAGGATGTCGTTGCCGGCGTCGCCGTACAGCGCGTTCTCGTCCCCGTCACCGTCCCTGCCGCCGGTGAGCGAGTCGTTGCCGGCGCCGCCGTGACACACGGTCGCGCACCCGGTGAGGATGTCGTTCCCGGCGCCGCCGTACGCTCCGAGGCCCCAGACTCCGCCCCCGCCGCTGAGGCGGTCGTTGCCGTCCTGGCCGTAGAGCACGTCCCAACTGGTGCCCTGCAGAACGTCGTTGCCCTTGCCGCCGTAGATCGTGGCGTACGCGGTGTTGTCGGGGGCGATCGTCGCGGTGTCGTTGCCGTCGCCCAGGTCGACGTCGTAGATGTCGGAGTCGTCGGAGCCGACCGGGATGCCGACCGCGCAGCGGGCGACCGTGTGGTCGGCCGCCGACGGGTACACACACTCGTCGTTGCTCGCCGCGCTCGTGTCGATGGCGATGGGGGCGCGGTCGCGGAAGGTGAGGATGTAGTAGGCGTCGAACTCGTTGTCGCGGATCTCGACGGTCATCGAGACCGTCAGCCGGTTGGTCTGGCCCGAGGCGCCGTTGTACCAGAGCTCGCCGTCTGTGTGGCGCAGTGAGCCCGCGTTCGGCGTGGCCGCCTGGGCGGCGGGGGCCGTGAGCGCGGCGGCGCCCAGGGCGAAGGTGAGGGCGAGAGCGCTGGTGGTGGCGGTGGCGATCCTTCTGTGCGTACGCATGGCGAAGCAGCCCCTTCGGGGAGTGGTGCCGTGGATGGGTGTGTCGCGGGTGATCGTCGCTTCTGATTACCCGTTAGACAGCGGACCAGGGGCTGGGGTTGTACCGGAATTCCGAAACATGGTGGATCGCGGCGGAATCGCTGTGATCGACGGCTCCGGAGTGCCCCCGCACCGCCGTTCGCTCCTCTGGAGGACGGGCCTGACCTCTGGAAGTGAGGGCCGAGCGAGACGCGGGGACACACGGACACGGACACGGGTCAACGGGTCAACGGTTCAACGGATCGGCGGATCAGCAGCAGCCGCCCGCGACGGACGGTTCCTTGGAGCCGGTGTCGGCCTCGTCCGGGGCGGCGCAGCAGGTGCTGCCCCGCTGCTTGGCCAGGGAGTCGGCGTCGGCCTTGACGACGTAGACCTCCCAGGGTTCCTGGCCGGGTCCGTGGACCCAGACCTTGTCCTGGAGGGCGTAGCAACAGGTGGTGTCGTTCTCCACGTCGGTGGCCAGCCCCGACTCGCCCAGGCGGGCGGTGGCGGCGTGGACGGCCTCGGTGCTCCCGACCTCGACTCCGAGGTGGTCCATGCGCGTCGCCTCGTCCGCGCTGCCCTCGATGAGGACGAGCTTGAGCGGGGGTTCGGCGACGGCGAAGTTGGCGTATCCGTCGCGGAGTTTGGCGGGCTCGGTGCCGAAGAGCTTCGTGTAGAAGGCCACGGACGCGGCGAGGTCGGGGACGCGAAGGGCGAGTTGTACGCGTGATGTCATGGTGAACCTCCTGTGTTGGGTGGGGAGTTCAGCAGCCGCCGGACGACTCGGTGTTCTCCGGGCTCTCCGGCTCGTCGAACAGGCCCGCGCCGCCGCACACGCCGGTCTCCGGCAGGGTCAACTCGACGCGCCCGGCGGCCTCCTGGTCGCCCGCGAGCGCGGCGGCGACGGAACGGACCTGCTCGTAACCGGTCATGGCGAGGAAGGTCGGGGCGCGGCCGTACGACTTCATGCCGACCAGGTACACGCCCTCCTCGGGGTGCGAGAGCTCGTCCACGCCGTGCGGGGGGACGGTGCCGCAGGAGTGGACGTTCGGGTCGATCAGCGGGGCCAGGGCGACCGGCGCCTGGAGGCGCTCGTCGAGGCCGAGGCGGATTTCGGAGAGGAAGGTCAGATCGGGGCGGAAGCCGGTCAGGACGATGACCTCGTCGACCGGGTCGAGCCGGCGTCCGTCCTCCGCGACGAGGATCAGCCGGTCGCCGTCCCCGTCGCGGTCCACAGCCTGTGTACGGAATCCCGTGACCGCGTCGGCATGGCCGGCCTCGACGGCGGCCTGGGCGCGCAGCCCCAGCGCACCTCGGGCGGGAAGCCGATCGGCGTCCCCGCCGCCGTACGTGCCCGCCCCGATGCCGCGCCGCAGGATCCACACCGCGTGGGTGCCGTCCGCCTCCTTCGCGAGGTCGGCGAGGAGCGCGAGCGCGGTGAAGGCGGAGGCGCCCGAGCCGACGACAGCGGTGCGCCTGCCCGCGTAACGGGCGCGTACGACAGGGTCGTTGAGGTCGGGGACACGGTAGGAGACGTGCTCGGCGGCCGTCCTCTCGCCGAGCGCGGGCAGGCAGTCGGCGCCCATCGGGCCGGGGGTGGACCAGGTGCCGGAGGCGTCGACGACCGCGCGGGCGGTGATCCGCGCCTCGGCCCCGTCGACGGACCGGACGTGCACCGTGAACGGCTGCCCGGCACGCCCCGAGTCGACGATCCGGTCGCGTCCGGCGCGGGCGACGCCGGTCACCGTGGTGCCGTAGCGGACCCTGTCACCGAGGACGTCGGCGAGTGGCTGAAGGTACTTCTCGGCCCACTCTCCGCCGGTCGGGTAGGCGGCGGCGTCGGGGCGGACCCAGCCGGTCGGGGCGAGGAGTTTCTCGGCGGCCGGGTCGACTACCTCGCCCCAGGTCGAGAACAGCCGGACGTGGGACCACTCGCGCACGGCGCTGCCCGCGACCGGCCCGGCCTCCAGGACCAGGGGTTCGATGCCACGCTCGACGAGCCGGACGGCGGCGGCCAGACCGACGGGGCCGGCGCCGACGACCACGACGGGCAGCTGATCGATGGCAAGCGCGCTGGTACTGGACAAGGCCACGGGGTCCCCCTTGTTTCGATATCTGTCGATCTCCTGCGCTGCCAGCATGGCACCTGTATCGATGAGCGTCAACATAGACATTCATCGAATCAGCGGTCAGGTCACTCCGTCGCTGATTCGACATGTGTCAACATAGATGCATGTCGAATACGAATACGAAGGCGTCGCTGCTGCTGGCCCCAGCCCCAGCCCCAGCCCCAGCCCCAGACGCAGACGCAGCTCCCGCCTCCGCCTCCGTCCTCACCCTCGCCCCCAGTGAGGCTGTGGCGCCGTGCTGCCCGCCGCTGAGCGAGCGCCCGTTCACCGCGGACGAGGCCGAGACGGCCGCGCGGATGTTCAAGGCGCTCGGCGACCCGGTGCGGCTGCGGCTCTTCTCCGCCGTGGCCTCGCACGAGGGCGGCGAGGCGTGCGTCTGCGACATCTCCGACGTCGGGGTCTCCCAGCCGACCGTCTCCCACCACCTGAAGAAGCTCAAGGAGGCCGGTCTGCTCACCTCCGAGCGGCGCGGTACGTGGGTGTACTACCGGGTCGAGCCGTCGGTGCTGGCCGCGATGGGCAAGCTGCTGGGGACCGCCTCGACCGGCACCTGAGGGCGACCGACCCGGCCCTCTCCCGAGGGGGTGCCGTCAGTCGCCGGCGGGAGCGAACCTCCGCCGCCAGGCCAGGGAGACGTACACGAGCGCGACCAGGACCGGGACTTCGATGAGCGGGCCGACGACGCCGGACAGTGCCTGGCCGGAGGTGACGCCGAACGTGGCGATGGCGACCGCGATGGCCAGCTCGAAGTTGTTGCCGGCCGCGGTGAAGGCGAGGGTCGCCGTGCGGTCGTAGGGCAGGCCGATGACCCTGCCGAGGGCGAACGTGCCGAACCACATCACCGCGAAGTACACCAGCAGCGGCAGTGCGATACGGGCGACGTCGAGCGGCTGCGAGGTGATCGTCCTCCCTTGTAGGGCGAAGAGGACGACGATCGTGAAGAGCAGGCCGTACAGCGCCCAGGGGCCGATCCTCGGCAGGAAGCCGGACTCGTACCTCTCCCGGCCCAGCCTGCGCTCGCCGATACGGCGGGTGAGGAACCCGGCCAGCAGCGGGACGCCGAGGAAGACGACCACGTTCAGGGCGATCTTCCCCATGGAGATGTCCAGTCGCTCGCCGTCGCCGAGGCCCAGCCACCCCGGCAGCAGGTCCAGGTAGAACCAGCCGAGCAGGCCGAACGCCAGCACCTGGAAGACCGAGTTCAGGGCTACGAGCACGGCCGCTGCCTCGCGGTCGCCGCAGGCCAGGTCGTTCCAGATGATGACCATGGCGATGCAGCGGGCGAGGCCGACGATGATCAGGCCTGTGCGGTACTCGGGCAGGTCGGACAGGAAGATCCAGGCCAGCGCGAACATCACGGCCGGCCCGACGATCCAGTTGACGACCAGCGACGACACCATGAGCTTCTTGTCGCCGGTGACGGCGTCGAGCCTGTCGTAACGGACCTTGGCCAGGACCGGATACATCATGATCAGCAGGCCGACGGCGATCGGCAGCGAGATGCCGCCGACCTCGACCGCGGCCAGGGCGTCGTTCAGGCCGGGGACGGCGCGGCCGAGGCCGAGCCCGAGGGCCATCGCGACCAGGATCCATACCGCCAGGAAGCGGTCGAGCGTCGACAGCTTCGCGACGACCGAGGGCACCTCGGCGGTCGTGGTCGTGGTCGAGGCCGTCGTCGAGGCCGTGGACGCGGATGCTTCGGTGCTGCGGGTCACGGACAGGCCCTCTTGTTCCCGGCGGCGGTACGTGCGGACTCGGCCAGATCGGCGAACCGGCCTGCGAGTTGGGCGATGACATCCGGGCGCAGCCTGTAGTACGTGTACCGGCCGCAGGGCTCCGTCTCGACGAGACCGGCCTCGCGCAGCACCCTCAGATGGTTGGAGAGGTTGGTCTGCCGGGCACCGGTCTCCTCCATCAGGTGCGTGGTGCACAGCGTCTCTTTTGCGAGCAGGGTCACGATTTGGAGCCTGAGCGGGTCGGCCAGGACCCGGATCAGATCAGTGTCGACCGACGTCATCATGGGCTGATACTTTCACATCATTCTGTGCTGATGTCATTCTTGGCTGATGCGACCCGGGTGGGTGTCCGGGCGCGCGCAAGAACCCTTGACGAAGGAAGAATCGAAGTCGATGTCCTCCAGCTCGCCGCTCGCGTCCGTACTGTTCGTCTGTGTCCACAACGCCGGGCGCTCCCAGATGGCCGCCGGTTTCCTCGGGCACCTCGCGGGCGACCGGATCGAGGTCCGCTCCGCCGGGTCGATCCCCGGAGACCAGGTCAACCCGTCGGCGGTCGAGGCGATGAGGGAAGTCGGCGTCGACATCTCCGACGCCCAGCCGAAGATCCTCACCACCGAGGCCGTCCAGGCGTCCGACTACGTCATCACCATGGGCTGCGGCGACGCCTGCCCGGTCTTCCCCGGCAAGAAGTACCTCGACTGGGCCCTGGAGGACCCGGCGGGCAAGGGCGTCGAGGCCGTCCGCCCGATCCGGGACGAGATCAGGGGCCGTATCGAGGCCCTGATCGCGGAGATCGACGCCCAACGGGAGGCGTGACCTCCGGGATGTCGACGCCCTGTCACCCTCCCGTACCGGCTCAGCCGGCGTTCCCCTCGCCGTCCAAGTGCCGCATACCGTACGCGCGTTCCTCCGGGTGCCGCTCCAGCCGAGCCATCGTCCAGGCGGTACGGGCGTCGATGCCGGGGCCGAACGCGATCGCGCGGCGACGGGCCCGCCACGTCGTGCGCGGCGCGAGGACCCAGCGCACGAGAGGAAACCGTGGCGGGCCCGGACTGGAGCCGTACGCCACGCTTTCCGCGTTCGGCACCTGCGCCGACGCCGGCCACCGGGGCTGATCCGGCGGCCGGCCCGCCCCGGTGCCCCGGTGTCGGTTCACGCGGGGTGGTGCTGTCCGCGCAGGTCAGCACCACCCGGACGATGAGTCCTGGTCATCATGATCGGTTCTGCTTCGCCATCCGCTCACGCATCGCTCACGCACGTATCGCTCACGCATCACGCACGTATCGCTCACGCGGCTTTCGCGCGTCGCTCGCGGGTCCGGGGACTAGGCCACTACCTGCCACTGCTGGCAGTAGTTGTTCAGCCATGTCCAGAGGCGGACGTCGGTGCCGTCGGTGCTGGCGCAGTCCGCCACGTCCGCGACCTTGCCGCTGTTGGGGTTCGTCAGGCGCAGCCACCCGCTGTCGGTGTCGGTGAGCGACCACCGCTGGCAGGCGTTGTCCCACCACGTCCACTGCTGGATGTTGGTGCCGTCGGAGGTGCCGCAGTCATTGACGTCGAGCACCTTGTCGCTGACCGTGCTGACGATCCGGCTGGTGCCGTCACTCAGCGGTTCGATGCGCCAGCGCTGGTTGGCTCCGCCGGTACAGGTCCAGAGCTGGACGTTCGCCCCGTCGGCGGCCGACCAGTTGTTCACGTCGAGGCACTTGCCGGTGGCCCGGTTGACCAGCATGAAGTCGTTCGGCGTGTAGATGAAGCCGACCTTGTCGAGCTCGTCGCCGCTACGGCCGTGGAACCCGGCGATCTGCCAGCCCGCGGGCGCGTTGCGGGTGACGCAGTCCGACGTGGTGGAGCCGCCGGCGAGGGTGCGGCCGAGGCTGGTGGTGAACTTCGCGTAGAAGATCCGGGTGGTGTTGTTGTACTTGCCCTGGCACAGGTACGCGCTGGTCACGTACTCGGTGCTGCCCAGGGTCAGGGACGAGGCCGTGCCCCCGGTGCCGCCGTGGGTGAGCGTCGTGCCGTTGTTCAGGGTCACCGCGACCTGGTCGACCCGGTTCCCGGCGCGCAGGGAGATCGTGGTGGCCTGGGCGCCCCACGGCACGCCGGCGACGTCGGTGAAGTAGTCGCCGTGCGGGCCGCCGAACTGGTCGCTGAACTGGTAGGCGGGGTTCGTCTTCCAGGTGAAGGACGCGGTGATCGGGTCGTGGTCGGAGAGCATGAGACCGGTGCCGGACTCCAGGAACTTGGAGTGCTCGTTGTTGTAGCTCGTCGAGTCGAGGGTGACGAAGCTGTTGCCGCGGTAGAGGATCTTGTCGACGACCTCGCAGGTGTTGGGCACGGTGGCGCCGGTCTGGTCGCAGACGAGCGCGTCGCTGCCCTTGACGGGGGCCACGCCGCCCCGGATGTTCTTCACCCACGCGTCGGTGAGGCCGTTGGCGGCGGCGAACTCGGCGATGGTGTCGCCGGAGCGGGTGTAGCGGGTGTTGGTGTCACCCATCACGACGACGGCGTTGCCGGCGGAGTGGGACTGGATGAACGCCGTCAGCTGGTTGAGGTTGTCGGCGCGTGAGGCGAGGTCGCCGTCGCTGGTGCCGGCGTTGGTGTGCAGGTTGTAGAAGTCGACGTAGACGCCTTCGGCGAGGCGCTCACGCATGAAGGTGAACCCCTTGGGCGTCAGGCAGTCGCCGGAGTCCCACTGGCAGGAGTTCCAGCCGACCCGTTCGAAGTCGTCCTCGTCGTAGGAGATCTTCGAGAGGGTGTTGAGGCCGCTGCCGATTCCGGCGCCGCCGCTGGTGGGGGTGCGGTAGGCGTGGTTGGTGTCCCCGGCGTACAGGTAGGCGTGGTAGTTGAAGTCCTCCTGGACCTGGACGATGTCGTACGGCGCG
Organism: Streptomyces sp. NBC_01451; assembly: GCF_036227485.1. Taxonomy (NCBI): domain Bacteria; kingdom Bacillati; phylum Actinomycetota; class Actinomycetes; order Kitasatosporales; family Streptomycetaceae; genus Streptomyces; species Streptomyces sp. NBC_01451. Next base: position 4,545,680 of record NZ_CP109479.1, on the reverse strand, counting down.
ATCCGCTGGCCGATCGCCGTCGTGGAGGTCTCGCGGTCGGTCGACGCGCTGGAGAGGATCTCCGGGAGCCCGGCGACGTTGTAGGACAGCACGTTGAACGTGCCGGATGCCGCCGCCGCGGTGGTGGTCGTAGCGGCGGCGGGCGTCGCCGTCGCGACGGTCGCGCCCAGGCCGGTGAGCGCGAGGGCGCCTGTGGCCAGACAGGAGAGAAGTCTTCGCATCGGTGTCTCCTTGGTGATGCGGTGTGGACGCCGGGCGGAAATATGTTCAGTGCATGCCAAACTGGATGCTTCGGGCATGCGTCGATCACTGCCGGGGCGCCACAGGGGAACTGGTGAGAGGGGGGCGCCTGTCCTGTCGGGGAGCGCAGGCGCGGTGCGACTGTACGCGTCGCCGGGCCTTGATGTAAGCGTTTGTGGAGGCCCTCTTCGGACTCACAGAAACGGGCCTCCACGGCACGGGTTTCCGGGAAAAGGGCCACCTCCCGCCCATCCACCGTCCGACGGTCGCCGACCCCGCAATCCGCCTCCCCCTCAGGCGGACGGAAGGCAACTCGGCCTGGAACTGAGAAGAATTGCCCGCCGACGGGACGGTGAATGGGACTGGTGCCGGTGACCATGCCGGCACCGGCATGGTCACCGGCACCGGCATGGTCATCGGAGCGCTGGGACGTCGTCTCGTCGTCGGCCGGGTCAGTACAGGGCCTTGTAGCCCTGCCAGCCGGTGGTGGCTATCGCGGTGCGGGGGCCGAAGGAGCCCCTGCCGTCGCCGTTGTTGCGCCACAGCCTGCCGGAGGTGTCACGGGAGACGATGTCGGCCTTTCCGTCCGAGGTGATGTCTCCGACGCCCACCACCACGTTGTAGGAGGTGCCCCAGTTGTCGGCCACCTTGACCCGAGCCCTGAAACCGCCGGCCGCCGTGCCCCCGTACCGCCACAGCTCGTTCGACGCGTCCTGCGCCAACAGGTCTCCGTACCCGTCACCGTTGAGGTCGCCGACGCCGACGATCTTCTTGTAGCCGGACCACTTGGCGATCCTCACTCGCGCCGAGAGGGTTCCGCTGCCGGTGGCCTTGTACAGGTAGATGTCGTTGGTGGACGCCCGGCGGGCGATCAGGTCCGCCCGGCCGTCACCGGTGATGTCGCCCGGTGAGGTCAGCACGTCGTACTGGTTCCAGCCCGTTCCCAGCGCGGTGTACGACGTGGACGTCGTCAGCGCCTTGCCGCACCCCGGCCGGTAGGCCCGCAGCGCACCGCTGCCGAGCCGCACGAGTACGTCGTCGCAGCGGTCGCCGCTCAGGTCCCCGAACGGCACCGCGGTGACCGAGGACGGCCAGCCCGATGCCGTCGTCCTCGTCGTGAACTTCCCGCTGCCGTCGCCCTGGTGGAAGGTGAGCGCGCCCGAAGGGGTGAGCGTGAGCAGGTCACCAATGCCGTCGGACCCGACATGGTCGCGTCGCACGGCGGCACCACCGGTCAGCCTCAGCGAGCCGGAAGCCGTCGCCGCCGCGCCCTGCCCGCCGGCCGGTGTCACGGTCAGCGACCAGGTGTAGGTGCCGTTCGCCACGTACGCGCCCGTCGACGTCCTGCCGTTCCAGGACGCTCGGACCGTGTCCTGGGCGGCATCGCCGGTCAGCGTGCGCACGGTGGCGCCCGTCGCCCTGTTCCTGAGCACCAGCGTCCACGACGACGCCGGCTTCGACAGCCACCACGTGCCGTCCCACGTGGACGACGGACTCAGCACGCTGACCGAGGGTTCCGTCTTCGCTCCGAGGACCGCGATGTCCGTGGATGGCGTACCACTCCGCACGATGTGGATGTCCTGGGAGTCGGGGTCCACGTAACCGACCAGTCCGGTGTACGGATCGACGTCCCAGACCCCGGCCTCGGCAGCCAGGGGCCGGCTCACCGCGGAGCCGCTGGCGACGTCCGTGAGGGTCAGTGACCCCGACGTGGAACCACGCGTAACCAGGAAGCCGTCACCGAGACGGTTCTCCCGTCCGGTCGGAGCGGCGACGAGCGTCTTCCTGCGGGCGTCGTACACGAAGGCCTTGGCCACCGACCCTTGTTGGGGAACCTCGCACGAGCCGGACCAGTACACCCAGCGTCCCACCGCCTGGAAGTCCCGGACACCGCAACCGCCGCCCACCCGGAACGAGGTGATGGCGTTGCCCGAACGCACCTCCGTGGCCGTCGCGGTGCCGCCGGACCAGGTCCACAGTGTCTCCCCCCACACGGCGGTGGGGGTGTCGAGAAGCCAGCCCTCGCGGGTGAGCACGACCTCGCGCGTGTCCAGATCCGCGACCATCAGGCCGTCTCCCGCCGCCGTGGGTCCGCGCCAGCTCGCGTACCGGCCGGCGGCGTCAAGGAGACCGTGGGTGTCATCGAGTCCGGAGGCGAACACGGTGCCGGGGAGCGACTCACCCCGGTCCAGGACGTACAGCTTCCCGTCCCAGGTCCGGTAGACGGCCCGCCCGTCACCTGTGCCCATGAGAGGGGGGCAGGACCCGTAGTCCCCGTTCATGATCCCGCATCGCGTGGTGCTCCCCCGGTCGGTGCGGGGGTCCGCGGCCAGGTCCCCTTCCGTGACCAGCGAGCGGCTGTACAGGTGCGTCGCCCCGTCGCCGGACTCGAACGTCATCAGCTGACCGCCGCTCAGATCGAGCGACTCGATCCCCATCGGCACGGCGGGCAGATCCACGATCCGGTGCATCAAGGGCAGACCGTCGGCTCCCGCCTCGATCCTGGCGATGCCGTAGTCGAGGGAGGACTCCCCACCGGCGAGAAGCAGGCCGCCGTCGGGGGTGACGAGGGCCTCGGGATTCGCCCGCCTCGCCAGGGGCAGTTCTCCGGAGCCGTCGAAGGGCAGCGCGAACACGCTCCAGACGGAGGACGCGCCGCGCCGCGCGACGACGAGCGCGTCACCGACGACCCCGAGGATCTTGTTCGCGGCATTGGCCGGGAACGGGATTTCGTGCGTGGGCACGTCGAACGCACCTACGGCGTACACCTGCACCGTTGACGCGGAGGACCTGCTGACGACGTAGTCGGGTCCCATCAGGGTGTACGAGTTCCCCACCTGCGGAGACAGGGCGGTGGCCACGCCGGTTTCGGGATCCACCCAGGCGTAGTGGGCATCGTGGTCAGGCTGGTAGGAGTGGACGAGGAGCCCGGAGGCGGTACCCCGGGGAAAGAAGGGGAACGTCGTTCCGTCCGGGAATCCGGTGACGGGCTTCTGCACCGTGCTGCCGTTCTCGTTGCGCAGCAGATACAGCTGCGTCCGTTCCCCGCCCGTGGAAGAGGCGGTCAGGACGGTGCGCCCGTACGTCTGCAGATAGCTCTGGCCCGCCGGAATCGCCACGGTCTCCGTCGTTCCGGTTCCCATGTCACGGAGCAGGACCTGCTCACCGCCGCCGTCCTGGGACGGCCCGGTGAGGGCGACGACGTCCGAAGCTGTGCCGTAGGTCCCCTGGGTCCGAGGCCCCAGCCGATCGCCTCCTTCCACCGGCTTGCGACTGCCGTCGTACCCGGTCCACCAGAGGCCGTACCCCGTGGCGGTGGAACGGTACTCAAGGAAGCCGGAGGTCCCGGCACTCTGCAGAGACGCCGTGCGCGGAGTCGTGCGCATGGTGGCCGGAAGGACGATCTCCGTTGCGGTCTCCGCGTGAGCGGGCGCCGCCAGCGGTACGGCGGACGCATAAAGCGTCAACCCGGTAATGGCGGCAAGCGAGCCACGCACGAAGGTATGACGAGTCACTTGGTTTCCCTCCCCCGCGGAGGGCCCCATCCCCCCGAACAAGCGGGCGAATGCTAGCAGTTGTGCGCTGCCGACGACCTGCCCGACCCGGTCGACCGACCCGGGCGAACGACAGCCGACGCCGCACACGCAAACACACCGACCAGGGGGCGCGCCCCACCGGTCGCCGGACTCCTCCACCATGGACAACAACCCAGGACAACGCGGCCCGAAAACCGTCGAAGGGCCCCACCGCGAACGGTGGGGCCCTTCGACATCGTGCCCGGTGAGGCACTGGCGGAGGATACGAGATTCGAACTCGTGAGGGGTTGCCCCCAACACGCTTTCCAACTGTGGTGGTGGGGCGGTGGGCTGAGTATCGGAGCGTTCACCTGCGGTCATGGGCGTTCGGCAGTGGGAGCGGCTACCGGCTTCGGTCTCGGCTGAACGACCGTGAACGGTGCTGAATGAGACGGAAACTGAGACGGGCGGCGGGGCCGGGGTCGCTAGCATCGTCGCTGTTGAAGGGGGAGTCATGGCGCTGGTCCGCAGGGGATCACGGCGGGTCGTTGTCGACAGCACGGTGTACCGCTGGCGGCTGCGGGGCAGACCAACGTACTTCCAGGGGCTGGCCTGGTCGCCGTGCGTGTTCGCGGTCGAGCACGCGGACACCCCAGGGACGACGCTCGTGGTCACCACCGACCGGCCGCATTCGAGCAACTGGATCGGTCGCGAGGCTGAGCCTGTACTGCCATCCGGTGTTGCCGCGGCTGTTCGGCTTGCCCTGCGTGAGGGCTGGAGTCCGACGGCTCCAGGCTCCGCGTTCCACCTCGACCAGTCCGCCGGCTTCACGCCCTCGTCCTGAGCGACGTAGAGACTGAGCACCGCTGTTAGGAGTTCGATCCGCACCTGCTTCGGCTGCGGTCGTCGACTGATGCAACGACCGGACGGAGTCGCTGGTGTGCGCCTCTGTCCGGCGTCGTTGATGTCAGCTGTGGATGTCAGAACCTTCTGATCTGTAGCCCTGCAGAGAGTCGGTCAGGGAGAGGCATTCCGGTCACTCGGGAGCGTCTGAAGGGGGGAGCAGGACGGCGGCAGTTGTTGGGGGTGCTGTATTCGGTTGCTGAACAGCTGCCGCAGTATCACGGGCATGGGCGAGGTTGGCACGGGTGGTGAGCGTGTCGGGGTGCTCGCTGCCCTGCAGCCGCTCCATGTCTGCCACCAACCGCTCCATCAGCTCGATCGCCTCGTCGGTCCGGCCCGCCTGCCAGTAGGAGGAGGCGAGGTTGCCGCGGGCGGTGAGCGTGGAGGGGTGCTCGCTGCCCTGCAGCCGCTCCCGATCGGCCACTACCCGCTCCTCGATCTCGATTGCCTCGTCGGTCCGGCCCGCCTGTCGGTAGGAGGAGGCGAGGTTGCCGTGGGTGGTGAGCGTGGAGGGATGCTCGCCGCCCAGCAGCCGCTCCATGTCTGCCACCAACCGCTCCATCAGCTCGATCGCCTCGTCGGTCCGGCCCGCCTGCCAGTAGGAGGAGGCGAGGTTGCCGCGGGCGGTGAGCGTGGAGGGGTGCTCGCTGCCCTGCAGCCGCTCCCGATCGGCCACTACCCGCTCCTCGATCTCGATTGCCTCGTCGGTCCGGCCCGCCTGTCGGTAGGAGGAGGCGAGGTTGCCGTGGGCGGTGAGCGTGGAGGGATGCTCGCCGCCCAGCAGCCGCTCCATGTCTGCCACCAACCGCTCCATCAGCTCGATCGCCTCGTCGGTCCGGCCCGCCAGTCGGTAGGAGATGGCGAGGTTGCCGTGGGCGGTGAGCGTGGAGGGATGCTCGCTGCCCAGCAGCCGCTCCATGTCTGCCACCAACCGCTCCATCAGCTCGATCGCCTCGCTGGTCCGGCCCGCCTGTCGGTAGGAGGTGGCGAGGTTGCCGTGGGCGGTGAGCGTGTCGGGGTGCTCGCTGCCCAGCAGCCGCTCCCGGTCGGCCACCACCCGCTCCTCGATCTCGATCACCTCACCACGCCGGCCCGCCTGTCGGTAGGAGGAGGCGAGGTTGCCGCGGGCGGTGAGCGTGGAGGGGTGCTCGCCGCCCAGCAGCCGCTCCATGTCGGCCACCAACCGCTCCTCGATCTCGATTGCCTCGCCGGTCCGGCCCGCCTGTCGGTAGGAGGTGGCGAGGTTGCCGCGGGCGATGAGCGTGTCGGGGTGCTCGCCGCCCAGCAGCCGCTCCCGGTCGGCCACTACCCGCTCCAGCAGCTCGATTGCCTCGTCGGTCCGGCCCGCCTGCTGGTAGGAGGTGGCGAGGTTGGCACGGGTGGTGAGCGTGTCGGGGTGCTCGCCGCCCAGCAGCCGCTCCCGGTCGGCCACTACCCGCTCCAGCAGCTCGATTGCCTCGTCGGTCCGGCCCGCCTGCTGGTAGGAGGAGGCGAGGTTGCCGTGGGTGGTGAGCGTGTCGGGGTGCTCGCTGCCCTGCAGCCGCTCCAGGTCGGCCACCACCCGCTCCAGCAGCTCGATCGCCTCGCTGGTCCGGCCCGCCTGCTGGTAGGCATTGGCGAGGTTGCCGCGGGCGGTGAGCGTGGAGGGGTGCTCGCTGCCCTGCAGCCGCTCCCGGTCGGCCACTACCCGCTCCAGCAGCTCGATCGCCTCGCTGGTCCGGCCCGCCTGCTGGTAGGCATTGGCGAGGTTGCCGCGGGCGGTGAGCGTGGAGGGGTGCTCGCCGCCCTGCAGCCGCTCCCAGTCGGCCACCACCCGCTCCTCGATCTCGATCACCTCACCACGCCGGCCCGCCTGTCGGTAGGAGGAGGCGAGGTTGCCGCGGGCGGTGAGCGTGGAGGGGTGCTCGCCGCCCAGCAGCCGCTCCATGTCGGCCACCAACCGCTCCTCGATCTCGATTGCCTCGCCGGTCCGGCCCGCCTGCTGGTAGGCATGGGCGAGGTTGCCGCGGGCGATGAGCGTGTCGGGGTGCTCGCCGCCCAGCAGCCGCTCACTTTCCGTAAGCATGTACTGCCAGTAGGCGGTGGCGGAGGCGGCCAGCCCGGCGTTGAGGAGGCTGTTGCCCGCGCGGTAAAGGACCGGGTGCCCATCCGGGTTCCAGAGGCAATCGTTGGAGTGACCGGAGAGCGCGCTGGTGTTGGCGCGCAGGACGGCGGCGTGGTCGGCGTGGTGCTGGTCAGGGTTGGGCCAGAGCTGGAGGAGGCCGTCGGCCACCGCGGTGGCGAGGGCTGGCATTTCGTCGGCAGGGATGGTTTCGCGGGTGGCGCGGGCAGTGAGGGCGTGCATGCTGACAGCGCGGGGTTCGGCCCGGGTGTCGCAGGTCAGCAGTGCGTAGCGGTGCAGGAGGCGGAGGGCCGTGTGGGCCTGCTCGGCTGTGGCTGGTGCGTGTGATGCGGTGGTGTCGCCTTGTGGGGCTAGGGCGTGGTGGGTGGTGAGGCGGTCCAGGAGGGCGGCGGTGTTCCACAAGGCGTGGGGGTGGCCGGCGGGGTCGAGGAGGGCGGTCAGGCGTAGGACTGTGGTGGCGAGGCCGGTGGTGTCGTTGGCTCGTACAGCGTCGAGGGAGAGCAAGAGTGCGGCGGTGACCTGCGTGGGCTGTTTCGGCTTGAGGTAGCCCTCCGTGTCTGCGGTCGGCGGCATGAGCTCTTCCAGGAGGGCATGCCGGTCGTTGTACCGGTTGAGGTACTGGGTGGAGGTGAGTTCTTCGTTGATCATGTGGGCGGCGGTCATGCCGAGGCCGAGAGGGTGGTGTCCTAGGGCGTGGGTGAGTTTGGGCGTGTGGTCGTCGAGGAGGTGGCCCATGTTCTCGGCGTTGAGGCGTTGGCGCAGGTAGGTGCCGGATTCGACGGGGGTGTAGACGTCGATGTCGATGCGGATGCGGCCGTTGCCGGTCAGGGAGGCGTCCCTGCTGCGCGTGGTGGCCAACACACGGCCGCTGCCGGTCTGGCTGGTGGGCCACAGTGGTTGGATGCCGTACGGGTCGGTGATGTCGTCCAGGACGACGAGCCATCGGCGGCTTGTGTTGCGCAGCCAGTCCAGCAGCAAGCGGGCGTCCGCTTCCAGATCCTCGCCGCTGGCGCCGGGCAGTTGCAGAGCGGTGGCAGTCTGCGCGTAAAGGGTGGTCACCTGTTGCACCTCGGCGGCAGCCACCCACAAGACCAGGTCGGTGCGATTTGTGACGGCGTTGGTGGCGTAGGCGGCGGCGAGCTGGGTCTTTCCGACCCCGCCCCCACCGGACAGCACGCGCGGCTGTTCCTGCGTCAGTACGACCGACCGGTTGTCCGACCACGCCGCGTCGATCCGGTCCCGCAGAACGCTGCGGGGCTGGAACGCCGTCGCCAGCTGGGGGATCGGTGTAGGCACCACCGACTGTGTCACGGCGTCTTCGTTTCGCTCTGTGTCCGCCTGCGCGGCGGTGATCTCCTCCAGAGACACAGTGGTGCCGGGATGGCCGTGCCGGGTGACCAGGTCGGTGAAGCCGGGCAGGCTGAGTGCTTCGTGGACGGGCGCGGCCTGCAGACGGCGACCGCCCATCGGCCGGTTGTCCTCAACCGCCACCCCGACCAGTCGGTCCCGGCAGAAGACCGCCGCCCCCGACGCGCCCGCCCACGGCCGCTCGCCGCCGTGTCCGAGGTCGGGCCACACCCGGCAGTCCAGGACCCAGTCGGACGACGACGTGGACACCACCGGCAGTTCGCCTCGCAAGTGCTCGACGTCCCCGCGGGCGGCTTCGTCGGCGAAGGCGGGGAAACCGGCTCCGTCGAATGGCAGCGGCACGATCCCTCCGGGCCGCCCCCATTGCACCGGACCACCCTCCACAGGGACAGGCTCCTCCAGCCACAACAGCGCCATGTCGAGAGCGTCTTTGGCCGGAATCCCCTTAAGGGGATCCGGCCAGCACACCTGGGCCCGCCGGTGCGCGACGTCACCGAAACGGGGATGCCCCACCCGCGCCTGCACCCGCAGCGCCCACCGCTGGTCCGTTAGCACCACATGCAGGGCCGTCAGCACGAGCTGGGGCCCGATCAGATAGCCGGAACCGGAGCCCCCCGGATCCCCGGTACGTACCCACACAAGGCGTCGTGCGTCCATCTCACCGCTCCCACGGCCGCTTCGCCCCAACTCCAGAACCTGACGCCCCATCCAGCACTTCAGCACCCGTGGACTGCTCGGACGCTTCAGCACCAGTGGACTTTGCGACGGTGGCGCCGGCATTGTCCTCCGCAGACGGGCGGCGGATCTTGGCACGGCTGCCGCCCAGGGCCTCGTCATGAACCTGCAGGCTCAGCGTCAGTGTCTGACGATGAGTGGCCTCCAACCTGCCACTCGCCTCCGCACCAGCCTTGACCCCAGGAAAGCCAACCTCGACCTTCACCTTGCCGTCACTACCGCGGCGGAACTCCACATCCAACGTCAGCTGTGCCTGCTCCACCTCGAACCGCAGCTGCTGGCCGGCCCCGTCGTCCTGCGCGGCATACAACTCACGCCGCAACTCCATCAACGCTTCCGCCAACGTGACCTTCGCTTCCACGGCAACCCCCATGTACCGCGCCGAACTGGCGCCCCAGAAAACAATCAGCATGTCCCATTCGTCATGCTCCCCGCAGCACTTCCGCACGGATCCACGGACGGTCCCAGGAGGGGCATCCCCACAGAGACACGGTGGGCTGTTCCGGAGTGGCGGCCTGGCGTCGTCTGCGGGACTGGACCGAGACCGGGTCTGGCCATAACTGCACGTCGCCTCGCTGGACCTGTACGAGCGTGCTGCGGATGGCTCGCGCATCCGAGCCTCATTCTGAAACGCTCAGCAAGCCGAAAGCCCTCAGCCCACCGCTCTCTCCAGTTCCCATCCCGTCCGCCGTCGACCCACACACCGTGGAGCGGGCGTGGTTCATGGCGTCCAGGTGGAGCGCGCCACTGTACGAACGACCTGGACGCCATGGGCCGCGTCTGCTCGGCTCTGCCTGGGTCGACGGCGGACGGGATGGGAGCTCCCCGCGCACGCCACTACGGGCCCGCAGTCGGGAACGGCGCCCCCTCCATCCCGGTGCCGGCCGATCCCCCGCCGGAGGCATCGCCTTGACCGCAGGCCGCTCTATGCGGTGATCGACTCATGGCTACCGGCCCTATCCACATGTGGGCGCGCGTCGGCGGCGGCAGCGCCGAGCGGGCCGAAGGCAGGAGCGCGGGCGCAGCCAGAGCCGGGAAGCGCGCCCGGCGGAGCGGAGCGCAGCCGGGGCTTGAACCAGTAGAGAAAGTTGTAACTCAGTCGGTCTGCTGTGGCTCGGTTCTGTGGCTGGTGTGAGCTTTGAAGTCGTATGCGCAGGCTGGAAGTTCGGCCGCCTGACGGTGTGCGAGGGGTAGAAAGAGCGCGGGTCGGACTGTCCAGGTGATGCGTGTGTCGGCGTGGGTGACGGACACCGTGCAGGGTTTCGCATGCAGGAGTGCTCTCCTAGTTTCGATGCGTCCCTCGTACAGCCATGCCCATGCCTCGTCGGAGGCGTCCGAGTCGAGCGCTGGTGAGATGGTCCGCAGCGCGATGGCGATCCATCTGTCTGCCTGGGGTGGCGAGTAGGCGTCGAAGGATGCCCGGAGTGCAGGTGGCTCTGCCTCGGTGAGGTCTTCGGTCCAGCACTCGCACCAGAAGCCCCGGCGGGGCCAGTTGGTCAGCACGGGTGGCCTCCCGGGCGGGTGTCGGTGAAGAGTTCTGCGGTCACCGTGTAGCCGCCCTGACTGCCGTGGACCACGACCCGGTGGGCGAGTGCGCTGACCATGCCCAGGCCCCGGCCGTGCTCCGCCTCCTGGTCCCGGTGCTCGACCTTCGGGGACGTGCCCGTGCCTCCGTCGTCGGTGACCGACAGGGCGATTACCTGCGCCGAGACCGCGAGCGCCAAGTGGAAACTGCCCGCCTCCAAGCCGCTGGCCGTATGGAGGACCGCGTTCGTGCTCAGCTCGCTCACGATCAGTTCGGCGTCGTCGGCCATGGGCGAACCGCGCAGGATGTCACGCGTCCAGCGGCGGGCCCGGCTGATCTCTTCTGGGAAACCTGGGCAAGTGAGTCCCCAGACCCGCGCTGTGCTCGTATACTCGTGCATACAAGTTCCTTCGTGCTGGTAGGCCGCCATGTGCAGCGGGTTCGGGCTAGACGAGTTTCACGCCGTCGTGGGCGCGGACGGCCGGCGGGGTGGTGGCGTCGAGTGCGTCCAGGACGCGGATCGCGTACGCCTCGTCGGCAAGCTCGGAGACTTCTTCACGGGTGGCCCAACGCAGCGCGCGGGTCTCGGTTCCGGTGGTGGGGGTGCCTTTGTCGGCCTCGCAGCGGAAGACCAGCGAGACGATCAGGCCCGTCATGTTCTTGTAGACGCCGGTGAGGGTCGCCGGAACTGTGATCTTGATGCCGGTTTCTTCGAGGACCTCGCGTTGCAGGGCCTCGGGGATGGTTTCCTCGCGTTCGAGGACGCCGCCCGGGGGTTCCCACTGGCCGTTGTCGCGGCGCTGGATCAACAGAGCGCGGCCCTGGTCGTCGACGATGACTCCGGCAACGCTCACGGAGTGCGGACGGTCAGTGCTCACGTTCCTCGGCCCTCTCAGGTGGCTAGGCTCTCCACCGTAGCAACAACACTCGCCCACTCGTCTAGATATCTGAAGGAGTACTCGTGACCTCACTCCCATCCGGCTTGCTCGGTGATCTAGACCCCACGAGCGATCGTGCGGTCTTCCGGCAGATCGCCGACCAGCTGCGCGAGGCCATCGACCGTGGGCGGTTCACCGAGGGCGCCAAGCTGCCCTCCGAAGCTGAGCTTGTCGAGCACTACGGCGTTTCCCGGATGACCGTCCGAAACTCCTTCTCCGTCCTCCAGGGCGAGGGGCTCGTGCACGCCGAGCACGGCAAGGGCGTGTTCGTACGGCCCCGGCCGCCCGTGCGGCGGCTCGCCTCCGACCGGTTCGCCCGGCGGCACAGAGAGCAGGGGAAATCCGCGTTCATCGTCGAAGCCGACGCCGCCGGCAGTCACCCCCAGGTCGACAGCCTTGAGGTCAAGGAGGAGAAGGCCAGCCAGGACATCTCCGCTCGCCTCGGCTCGGTACGTCGGGTGCTTGCCCGGCGGCGCCGGTATCTCCTCGACGGGAAGCCGGTCGAGTTCGCCGCCTCCTACCTCCCCCTCGACATCGCACGCGGTACAGCGATTGCTGAACCCAACCCCGGGCCCGGTGGCATCTACGCCCGTCTTGAGGAACTCGGTCACCGCCTCGACCACTTCGAGGAGGAGATCCGCGCCCGGATGCCCGCGCCGGCCGAGGTCAAGACGCTGCGGCTGGCCTCCGGTGTGCCCGTGATCCACCTGATCCGTACCGCGTACGACACCGAGGGGCGGGCCGTGGAGGTCTGCGACACCGTGATGGCGGCGGACGCGTACGTGCTGTCGTACCAGCTCCCGGCGACGTGAGCGCATGACGTGCGGTGGTGCGCGGGGCTCCTTCTCCGAACTCGTACACCCCAACAGGCATACTCGTATAGACGAGTGGGCAAGTTATGTGTCAGAGTGATCCACGTGAGCCCGGAAGATCGGGTGCGCGTCACGCATCTTGTATAGATGACTAGGTAGGAGAACTGTCTTGCGTACCATCCGTGTTGAGACCTCAGCCGCGACGATCCTGCTGACCGAGGCCCCCGAGCCCAAGGTCCGCGACCGTCAGACGGGCGAGATCGCCAAGGACGCCGTCAGCGGTGAAGCACTGATGACGATCGGAGTCGTCCACATCCAGGACGGCGAGTCGTCGCTGATCAAGGTCACCGTTCCCGAGGGCGGTGTCTCCGAGGGACTCGCTCTCGGCGCGCCCGTCTCGCTGCCGGGGCTTGTCGCCCGGCCGTGGGAGAGCGTGTTCAACGGGCAGCAGCGTCACGGCATCGCGTTCCGGGCCGCCGCTGTCACCCCGGCCGCGTTCCCCGCCGCGATAGGGGTCACCGCCTGATGAGCGACCTGACGACGCTTCTGGAAGTGGGGGGTCCTCTCGCCGCGCTCGGCGGTGGGGCCACCTACACCCGGGCCAAGTACCCGGCTGCGTACTGGTCCACGGTCGGCCTGCCGATCTCCACCGCCCGCCTGCTGGGCTCGTACACCTCGGTCATGGAGGCGTGCGGCCTGACTGTGGCTCCGTCCCGGCTGCGGGTGCTGGCCGTGAAGGCCACCACCCGGCGTGAGGTCCGGCCCGTACCGCCGCGCCGGGGCATCATCCGGCCCACCTCGACCGGGCTGCGGATACGTCTGCGGCTCGCGCCGGGGCAGGAACCCGCCGACGTCGCCGCCTCGGCCGAACGGCTGCGGCACGCCTGGGGCGTTCACGCCGTGTACGTCACGACCGTCAAGCCGGGCGTCGTCGAACTGCGGCTCGTCGGCTTCGACGTGCTGCGCCGGGTCCGTATGCCCCGCAAGGCCGATACCGGGTTTCTGAAGGTTCCTGTGGCGCTGCGGGAGGATGCGACCGCGTTCGTACGCGACTACCGGACCGTTCCACACCAACTCACCCTCGGCGCAACCCTGTCGGGCAAGTCCATGTACCTGCGCCACCTCGTCACCGGACTCGCCCGGCAACCCGTCGCCCTGGTCGGCATCGACTGCAAGCGCGGCGTCGAACTGGCACCCTTCGCCGCCCGGCTCTCCGCACTCGCCACCGACCCCGACCAGGCGGCCGAGCTACTGCTCGCGCTCATCAAGGAAATGGAGGACCGCTACGACCTGATCAAGGCCCGCCAGGGCATCGCACCCGGCACCCCGGACGAGGAGATCACCTCGGACATCTGGGGCCTGCCCGACAACCAACGCCCCGTACCCATCGTGCTGTTCGTCGACGAGGTGGCCGAACTCTTCCTCGTCGTCACGAAGAAGGAGGAGGAACGGCGGGACGAGATGGTCACCCAGCTCATCCGGCTTGCCCAGCTCGGTCGAGCCGCCGGCATCTACCTGGAGGTCTGCGGACAGCGCTTCGGCGCCGAACTCGGCAAGGGTGCCACCATGCTCCGCGCCCAGCTGACCGGCCGGGTCTGCCACCGCGTCAACGACGAAGCCTCCGCCAAGATGGCCCTCGGCGACATCGCCCCCGAAGCCGTCGGCGCCGCCTGCGCCATCGCTCCCGAACGCCCCGGCCTCGCCGTGGCCGGTGACACCTCCGGCGGCTGGTCCCGCATCCGCACCCCGTACCTCTCCCTCGGCGACGCCGCCGAGATCTGCCGCGAGTCGGCCCACCTGGTGCCCGACCTGCCCGCGCTCAAGCCCTTCCGGCCCGACGTGCCCGTACCGGCCGTGGAAGCACCGGCCCCGGCTCTCCAGCCGCGTCCCGTGACCGACTGACACTCCTCCCCGCCCAACTCCTGTCGCCGACTCCCTACCCCTCCCATGCCTGAACCCGGAAGGAGCGACACCACGCGCGCCCAACTGGCCCGCATCGACGCGGTACTTGTACAGGCGCTCATCGCCGCCGCACTGTCCTTCGCCCACCTGCACGACGTCGCCTCGGCAGCCGGACAGGACGGGTGGAAGGCGTGGGCATATCCCGTCTCGGTCGACCTGCTGCTCGTCGTCGCCTGGCGCCGACTGCGGTCCGGCCACACGAAAGCGGCTGCCTGGTGCTGGTTCGTCATCGCGCTCGCCGCGTCCCTCGGTGCCAACGTGGCTACCGCCGGACTCCTCGACATGACGGACGTGCCGGCCTGGCTGCGCATACTCGTCGCGGGCTGGCCTGCGGTCGCCTTCCTCGGCGGAACACTCCTCGCGCACTCCGCACCGACGGCGACATCCGAGAACGCCGCCGAGGTCATCGAGAGCATCGAGGACCAGGAGGACACGCCCGAACCTGCCCAACCGGCCCCGACCCCGGCTCCCGAACAACCCGCCGTATCTGTCCCGCCCGTCCCGGCCGCCCTGGTCCAGCACGCGCGGAAGGTCGCCGCCGAACACCACACCCGCACGGGAGCACCCATCGACACCCCCACCCTCCGCGCACGCCTCGGCGTCCCCGCCCACATGGCCGACGCCATCGCCGCCCAACTCTGAAGGCGGGCCCTGCCGGGAGGCTTTACCGCTTCCGGATCAGTCGCCGCGTTCCGATGACGGCCGAAATGATCAGTACTTCAAGGCAGCACGTGGTGATCACGGTGGCCCAGGACTCGCCCAACCACCACCTTCCCCCGGCACACGCGAGCCCGAGTATCAACGCGGCCGTACCGACTGCGGCCAGTTGCCGCGCCCCTTGTGACATGCCGGTCATTTACACACGTCCGCGCGCCCCCAGACAAGCGAGCAAAGGAAAGGAAACCGGCTGTGTCAGCCAACCGCCGCTTCCGCAACGTCACCCGCATCGGCCCCGTCCAGGTTGCCACGTCCTACGACGGCCGGGGCCGCGAGAAGCACACCGCCGCCTGCACCGCCCCACGCTGCGGCTTCTCCGCCGACTACGACAGCCGCGCCGCCGCCGAACTCGCCGCCCGCACCCACACCTGCTCTGTCCGCTGAAAGGACCCTGCACACCGTGACTGTCAGCCTGCCGCTCGTCTTCGTCCTCGGACTCATCGCCTGGGGAGCGGTCAAGTTCCTCGGCGTCCGCACCTGGATCGTCGTCGTGATCGCCCTGTTCGGCTTCCTGCTCTCGCGCACCTTCATGGCCCCGGCCATCGACTCCGGTACCCGCGACGGCGTGGACGTCATAAACGGCACACATAACTAGACGAGTAGATAAGGAGAAGCCTGCCGTGTTCCTGCCCAAGTACCCCGACACCCCCACCCCGCCGCCCGCACACACGCACACACCGGCCGACCAGGCCGCGCCCGTACGACGCTCACTCCCGGCGGTATCCATCAGCACCGGAGCCGTTGCGGCCGTAGTCGTGGGCGGTGTGGTCCTCACCGCGCTCCTGGCTGCCGTCGCCGTCTCGGCCATCTCCGTTGCCATCGCTGCCGTGGTCCTGCGCTCCCTCATCCGCGAGCAGCACCGGCGCTGAACGGCGCTCGGCTCCCGGGGCGGCCATGACACGGCCAAGCATCCGGCCGTCCCGGGGCCATCCCTCCTGACCAAGCAAGCCAGCCAGCCAGAAGGAGTACGCCATCTTCACCCGCACCACCACGCCTCCACTGCCGGAACTCGCCAAGCTGGCCCAGCACGGCACCCTGCCCGGTATCGTCCAGCAGCTCTCCGGCCTTGGCGGCTGCACCCACCCCATCCGCCTCGACGGCCACCGCACCGAGTACGACGTGAACGCCCGCACCGGCGAAATCGGCAACGTCCTCCACCACCTCGACTCCGCCACCCTCCCGGCCGGCCACCTCCTCGTTCGCTGCAACAACCGCCGCACCACCCGCTGCCCGGCCTGCTCCGAGGTCTACCGCCGCGACACCTTCCACCTGATCACCTCCGGCCTGCGCGGCGGCAAGGGCACCCCGGAACAAGTCGCCGCCCACCCCCGCGTCTTCGCCACCTTCACCGCACCCGGCTTCGGCCCCGTCCACAACCGCCCCACCGGCCCGGCCGGAACGGTCCGCCCCTGCCGCTGCGGCGCCCGCCACGACCAGGACGACGACGCCCTTGGCACCCCGCTCAACCCGGACACGTACGACTACGAAACCGCCGTCCTCTGGAACGCCCACGCCGGACCGCTCTGGCGACGCTTCTCCACCTACCTGCGCCGCGAGGTCGCCAAGCGGGCGGGCCTGTCACAGCGACGCTTCCGCGAACACGCGCGCGTGTCCTTCGCCAAGGTCGCCGAGTACCAGAAGCGCGGTGCCGTCCACTTCCACGCCGTCATACGCATCGACGGCCCGACCGGCGGCGACACCCCGCCCCCGGCCTGGGCGACCGCCGAACTCCTCACCGACGCCATCGAAGCGGCTGCCACCAAGGTCCGAGTAGACGGCCCGACCATCGACGGCCGCACCCACACCTTCACCTTCGGCCGCCAACTCGACGTACGCACCATCCGATCCGCCGATTTCAACGACGGCCAGGAGCTCACCGAACGCGCAGTAGCCGCGTACATCGCCAAGTACGCCACCAAGGGCGCCGAAGCTGCGACGGGCGCCCTCGACCGCCCGCTCAAGTTCGCCGCCGAACTCGCCCAGTTCGACATCAGCGACCACGCCCGCCGTCTCATCCGAACCGCCTGGACCCTCGGCGCCCGCAAGGACCTCGAACACCTCCGCCTGCGCGCCTGGGCCCACATGCTCGGCTTCCGCGGCCACTTCTCCACCAAGTCCCGCCGCTACTCCACCACCCTCGGCGCCCTACGCGATGCCCGCGCCGAATGGCGCCGCGCCCAACACAACGCCCCGCGAACGCAACACGAGACGGGCACGACATACGTCCTCGCCCACTGGGTCTTCGCCGGAACCGGCCTGTCCGACACCGAAGCCTGGCTTGCCGCATCCCTCGAACCCGCCCCCGGAACGGAAGGAGAGCCCACCCGTGGCTGAGCCCCAAGTCACCACCCTCCGGCCTGAATCCTCAGACCCGTCTTTGGCCCTCCTGACCGTCGAGGAGGCGGCCAGGCGCCTCCGTATCGGCCGTACGACGTGCTTCCGGCTCGTCCTCGCCGGAGAGATCGAGT
The DNA here is from genome assembly GCF_036227485.1 of Streptomyces sp. NBC_01451. Classification (NCBI taxonomy): domain Bacteria; kingdom Bacillati; phylum Actinomycetota; class Actinomycetes; order Kitasatosporales; family Streptomycetaceae; genus Streptomyces; species Streptomyces sp. NBC_01451. The sequence goes on along the minus strand of NZ_CP109479.1, from coordinate 4,528,375 downwards.
CGGTCATGGTAGGTCGGCTGCGGCGCGTCCCGGCCGATGCCGTACCCACCTTCGTGGCCAAGCTGCGCCACCGACCTGCCCAAGCGGCCTGAGGGGGACAACATGGCAGAGAAGAACCGCACCCGTCAGCCCAACGGCGCCTCGTCGATCTACCTCGGCAAGGACGGCAAGTGGCACGGCCGAGTGACCGTCGGAGTCCGAGACGACGGGAAGCCCGACCGCCGCCACATCGAGCGCAAGACCAAGGCCGAAGTGACCAAGGCCGTCCGCGAGATGGAGCGGGCGCGAGACGACAAGAAGCTCAGGAAGCCGGGGCAGAGCTGGACGCTCCAAGCCTGGCTTGAGCACTGGGTCGAGAACATCGCCAAGCCGTACGTCTCCGAGAACACGTATGACGGCTATGAGGTCGACGTGCGCGTTCACCTCGTCCCCGGCCTGGGTGCCCACAAGCTCGACCGCCTGGAGCCGGAGCACCTCGAACGCTTCTACGGGAAAATGCAGGCATCCGGGAGCTCCGCCGGCACCGCCCACCACGCGCACCGGACGATCCGGGTCGCCCTCGGTGAGGCCGTCCGGCGTGGTCACGCCACCACGAACGCGGCGGAGATCGCGAAGGCTCCCCGCCTCGAAGAAGAGGACATCGAGCCCTACACGATCGAGGAGGTACAGCGACTGCTCGTCGAGGCGGCCAAGCTCCGCAACAGTGCGCGTTGGGTCGTCGCCCTGGCCCTGGGCCTCCGCCAAGGGGAAGCGCTCGGGCTCCACTGGGAAGACGTCGACCTGGACGCGGGATACGCACGCATCCGCAAGAACCGGCTCCGTCCCAAGTACGCGCACGGCTGCGGCGCCAATCCGTGCGGCCGTAAGGCGGGCTACTGCCCCAAGCGGGAACAGACCCGGCGCGAGCACAAGTCCACCAAGTCGCGCGCCGGACGGCGAACCATCGGCCTGCCCGATCCGCTGATCAAGATTCTCCGGCTGCATAAGGGGGCCCAGGAGCGGGAGCGGATCGCGGCTGGTGCCGACTGGGAGGGCAAGGGGTACATCTTCGCCTCGCCTATCGGCGGAGCGCTGAGCCCGAACACCGACTTCCACATCTGGAAGCGGCTGCTTCGGGATGCCGGGGTCCGGAACGGCCGTCTCCATGACGCTCGCCACACCGCCGCGACCGTCCTCCTGATCCTCGGAGTCCCGGACGTCGTAGTCGACGCCATCATGGGTTGGGAGCCTGGGGGAGCCGCCAGGATGCGTGCTCGGTACATGCATGTGACGGGCTCCATGCTCAAGAAGGTTGCCGACCAGGTTGGTCACGCGCTGTGGGACAGCGACCAGGTGTAATCGGCAAACGGAGACCTGATGATCACGGAAGCCCAGACCGCTAGTCGGTCTGGGCTTCCGCTTTGGTCCGGGAAATTCCAAGACCTTGTGACGTATCACTCTCTATCTTGTCTGGCATGTTGCTTCACCATGTCCGCCGCTACAGCCGTTTGGTCCCCGTTCGCCCTCTTCTCCTTGGGTGGAGGTGGGATCGTGGGGTCGTCATTGAACGGTGAGTCCTTGCGCCGCCGAGAGGCACTGCGGGGATTGCGACGCATGCGCGCTGTGCCTCCGGGTATGGCAGGACAGAATGCGCAGCGCTTGCGGACGTTCCAGGCAGCGCTGGAGCAGGCAGAGCAGTTCTTGAGCAGCGCTGAAAGCGCTGGGTACGAGACGAAGCCGGTCTTCGCGTTCTACGCGCTCTCGCAAGCGGGTCGAGCGATTGCGGCGGCCTCTGGGCACCTGACCGATGACGAATACCGTCCGTCGGGCCACGGTATGAGGGTCCTCAACACCCGTGATCAGACATGCCTGTGGGCGGCAGAGGTCGAGGTCAATAAGGCTGGCACCCCTCAGAGTGTGGCTCGGGCCATGGGCTCGCCTATGTGACCAGCGAAGACCAAGCTGACGCTTGCCGAGCTCTGGCCTTTGGTTCCCGAGACTGCCAGTGAACACCCGCCCTCGGCGGTGCTGAGTGACCTTCCTGCCCTCCGCTACGAGGCTCAGGGCACGGTTGGCGCGTGGGAGGTGGCTTATCTGTACGGAGTCCCGATGACCGTCTTCAGGCAGCGGGAGGATTCAAGCGCAGTGGCCAAGTGGCTGTCCCACTACCCCACGCTCTCCGGATGGCAAGGCGGCACGTCCACACACACCAGGACGGTGCCCACCTTCAACTGGTTCGGTGGTGAACTGCGGATGATGTTGCTGTGGTCGAGACCCAGTACTCATCAATCAAGGCAAGTTGATCCTGCCCAGTGGGTTCGGCACGCTGAGCAGTATCGCGGCGGCTGGTGGGTGCTGCCGGCCTACGCGGAGATGACTCAGCCCGTCCGAGCCATGATGGCGTGGTGGGCCGCGCTGTTGGCACTCTCTACTTTCGCTCGATACGAGCCGGAATCGTGGGCAGCGATGATCGACGTCGATAATCCGGGGTCCCCCGCTGTGGCGATTGAGCACTTCCTCGACACAGCCTTGGACGCCATCCCCGAGCTGGTGGGCGGAGCCCTGGCGTACGTGTCGGCGTTCGCCTACGACCCGTACGTTGCCGGGCAACCCTCTGCTCCGTGAGCAACTGAGACGGAAACTGAGACGGACAACGAAGAAGGGCCCCACCGCGAACGGTGGGGCCCTTCGACATCGTGCCCGGTGAGGCACTGGCGGAGGATACGAGATTCGAACTCGTGAGGGGTTGCCCCCAACACGCTTTCCAAGCGTGCGCCCTAGGCCACTAGGCGAATCCTCCGACGCGAACATTACATGACCGTGGGTGGTGCTTGCGAACTCGTTCGGACCCCCTGCGATCAGGTACGCTGGGCCCCAGCCCCTCACGCGGCGCTATCTGACTGAACTCCCCCAGGGCCGGAAGGCAGCAAGGGTAGGTTGGCTCTGGCGGGTGCGTGGGGGGTCTTCTGCATGCCTGGCCGGACTGGTTGGAGCGGTGTCCCGCGCGGGGTGAGTCGGGCGGGCGGGGTCGACTGTCAGTGGGGCCCGATATCGTCGTAAGCGTGTCGTCCCTTGCGCTGTACCGCCGCTATCGCCCGGAGTCGTTCGCCGAGGTCATCGGGCAGGAGCATGTAACCGACCCGCTGCAGCAGGCGCTGCGGAACAACCGGGTCAATCACGCGTACCTGTTCAGCGGGCCGCGCGGGTGCGGCAAGACGACCAGTGCGCGCATCCTGGCGCGCTGCCTGAACTGCGAGAAGGGGCCGACGCCGACGCCCTGCGGCGAGTGCCAGTCCTGTCAGGACCTCGCGCGCAACGGGCCGGGGTCGATCGATGTCATCGAGATCGACGCGGCGTCGCACGGTGGTGTGGACGACGCGCGTGACCTGCGCGAGAAGGCCTTCTTCGGGCCGGCGAGCAGTCGCTACAAGATCTACATCATCGACGAGGCCCACATGGTCACGCCGGCCGGTTTCAACGCGCTGCTCAAGGTCGTCGAGGAGCCCCCGGAGCACCTCAAGTTCATCTTCGCCACCACGGAACCCGAGAAGGTCATCGGGACGATCCGCTCCCGGACGCACCACTATCCCTTCCGGCTGGTCCCGCCGGGCACGCTCCGCGAGTACCTCGCCGAGGTCTGCGGGCACGAGAACATCCCGGTCGCCGACGGCGTGCTCCCGCTGGTCGTCCGGTCCGGCGCGGGTTCCGTACGAGACTCGATGTCCGTCATGGACCAGTTGCTGGCCGGCGCCGGTGCCGACGGCGTGACGTACGCCATGGCCACCTCCCTGCTCGGCTACACGGACGCCTCGCTGCTCGACTCCGTGGTCGAGGCGTTCGCCTCCGGGGACGGAGCGGCGGCCTTCGAGGTCGTGGACCGCATCATCGAGGGTGGCAACGACCCGCGCCGCTTCGTCGCCGACCTGCTCGAACGGCTGCGCGACCTGGTGATCCTCGCCGCCGTCCCGGACGCGGCGGAGAAGGGGCTCATCGACGCCCCGGTGGACGTGATCGAGCGCATGCAGGCCCAGGCCGGCGTCTTCGGCGCCGCCGAACTCAGCCGCGCCGCCGACCTCGTCAACGACGGGCTCACGGAGATGCGGGGCGCGACCTCGCCCCGGCTCCAGCTGGAGCTCATCTGCGCGCGCGTGCTGCTTCCCGCCGCGTACGGCGACGAGCGCTCGGTCATGGCCCGGCTCGACAAGCTGGAGCGCGGCGTCAACTTCTCCGGCGGTCCCGCGGTGGGCATGGGCGGCGCCGGAATCGCCATGGGGTACGTCCCGGGACCCGGTGTGCACGAGGGCCCGGTGTCCGGCGGTCCCGCGGGCGCGCCGGTGCCGGTGGGCGGCGGGGTCGCGGCGGCGCGGGCGGCTGTGCGCGGGGACGCGCCGGGCATGCCTGACCTGCCCGGTACGGCGGACACGGTCGGCGTGCCCACCCCGCACCCACAGTCGCACTCCCAACCGCACTCTCAACCGCAATCCCAACCGCAGTCGGCTGCTCCAGTGGCCCCGACCCCTCCTGCACCGGCCCCGGCTCCGGTGGCTCCCGCCCCGGCAGCCCCCGGTGCCTGGCCCACCGCGACCACCGCGGGCAGTGGCCGGCGTCCCGGTGGCTGGCCCACGGCCACACCTACGGGCGGCGGACAGCCACCGGCAGCCGGCACCGGTCCGGCGCCCGCTTCACCCGCTCCAGCAGCGGCCTACTCCCAGCCGCAGCCCCAGCCTCATTCCCATGCACCGGCCCAGGCCCAGGTCCCTGCCGCGCAGGCCGGAGCCCCCGTGCCCGGTGGCCTCGACCCCCGCATGCTCTGGCCGAACATCCTGGAGTCGGTGAAGAACCGCCGCCGGTTCACCTGGATCCTGCTCAGCCAGAACGCCCAGGTCAGCGGCTTCGACGGCACCACGCTCCAGCTGGGCTTCATGAACGCGGGCGCGCGGGACAACTTCTCCAGCAGTGGCAGCGAGGAAGTGCTGAAGCAGGCGCTGGCGGAACAGTTCAACGTCCAGTGGAGGATCGAGGCGGTCGTCGACCCGACGGGCGGCGGCCCGGCGGCCCCGGCGACCGGAGGCTACGGCGGGGGCGGCTCCTCCGGTGGCTACGCGGGCGGAGGGGGAGGCGGAGGTGGCTACGGCGGTGGCGCCTCGGCCTCGGCCCCCCAGCAGCAGCCCGCACAGTCGGCACCGGTGTCCGCACCAACCTCCGCTTCCGCGTCTGGGCCCGCGTCGGCATCGGCATCGGGCGCTCCCCGTCCCCAGTCCTCCGCTCCGGCGCCGCAGCGCTCGGCGCCGGAACCCCCGCCCGTCGCCCCCGAGGACGACACCGCCGAGGACGACGACCCCGACCTCGACGAGTCCGCCCTCTCCGGCCACGAACTGATCGTGCGTGAGCTGGGAGCGACGGTGGTGGAGGAGGTCTCGAACGAGTAGACGGGGGAGAGCGTGTCCGGCCCGTCCGGTGTCCGAGGACAACGTCACTCAGTGATTCGAGGACGACGTCACTTGAGGACCGCAGCGGCGTCCGGGGCGGGGTCCGGGGCGGCAGGCCCCAGTGGGGCCGCACCGACACCGGCAAGCGCTCCCCACCCCGACCACTAAGCTGACCCCCGTGAAGGTCCTCCTCATCGGTAACGGCGCCCGCGAACACGCCCTGTGCCGCTCCCTGTCCCTCGACCCCGACGTCACCGCGCTGTACTGCGCCCCCGGCAACGCCGGCATCGCCGAGGTCGCCGAGCTGCACCAGGTCGACCCCCTCGACGGCAAGGCCGTAGCGGCGCTGGCCCTGGAGCTGGGCGCCGACCTGGTCGTCGTAGGTCCGGAGGCGCCGCTCGTCGCCGGGGTCGCCGACGCCGTGCGCGAGGCGGGCATCCCGGTCTTCGGCCCCTCCGGGGAGGCCGCGCAGCTGGAGGGCTCCAAGGCCTTCGCGAAGGACATCATGGCGGGAGCCGGCGTCCCCACGGCCCGCTCGTACGTCTGTACGACGCCGGAGGAGGTCGACGAGGCCCTCGACGCCTTCGGTGCCCCCTACGTCGTCAAGGACGACGGACTCGCGGCCGGCAAGGGCGTGGTCGTCACCGCCGACCTCGAAGAAGCCGCCGCACACGCGAACTCCTGCGACCGTGTCGTCATCGAGGAGTTCCTCGACGGCCCCGAGGTCTCCCTCTTCGCGATCACCGACGGTGTGACGGTCCTCCCGCTCCAGCCCGCCCAGGACTTCAAGCGCGCGCTGGACGACGACGAGGGCCCGAACACGGGCGGCATGGGCGCCTACTCGCCGCTCCCCTGGGCGGAACCGAAGCTGGTCGAGGAGGTCCTCCAGACGGTCCTCCAGCCGACGGTCGACGAACTGCGCCGCCGCGGCACGCCCTTCTCCGGCCTCCTCTACGCGGGTCTCGCGATCACCTCGCGCGGCGTCCGCGTGATCGAGTTCAACGCCCGCTTCGGCGACCCGGAGACCCAGGTTGTCCTGGCCCGTCTGAAGACCCCGCTGGCGGGCATCCTGCTCGCGGCAGCGAACGGCACCCTCGCCGACCTGGAGCCGCTGCGCTGGAGCGACGACGCGGCCGTCACCGTGGTCATCGCCTCGCACAACTACCCCGGCACCCCGCGCACCGGCGACCCGATCACGGGCCTGGCCGACGTCGCCGCACAGGACGCGCCGCACGCGTACGTCCTGCACGCCGGCACGAAGCACGACGGTGACACGGTCGTGAGCGCGGGCGGCCGGGTGCTCTCCGTGACGGCGACCGGCAAGAACCTGAGCGAGGCCCGCGACCGCGCGTACACCGCCCTCGGCCGTATCCACCTGGACGGCTCCCAGCACCGCACGGACATCGCGGCGAAGGCGGCGGCAGGGGAGTAAGTACCGGCCCACCAGGGCTACTGGTACGCGAGCGGTACCGGCACACGAGCGGTACCCACACACGTCGATGAACCTCTCGGGCCCCGCAGCCGTCTAAGGATGCGGGGCCCGAGAGGTTCATCGACGCGTATGCAGACTTCTCGAACCTCTCTCGAACACCTCTCAGGCCCCTCCCGAACCCCTTCCAACTGCCACTTCGTCGTCGCTGTGTGTCATCCACCTCTCCCCAAAGCCATTCCATCGGGTGACCGATCCCCCATCCGGCTGACGAGGACCGGGCCCCCAACTATGGTGCGGCGCAAGCGTTCCGGCACTTGGCCCACCGGCATTGCGATGTCAGTGGTGGGTGCCACAGTGGGGGAGTGAGCAACGTCAGGGTGAGAGCGGAAAAGGTAGGGGGTGACATCCGGTCGTGACCGGTATGGGTGTGGAGGCGGGCGCGCAGGTCGCGCGTTCCCGGGCCCTCGCCGTGCTGCGCATCCGCAGCAGGGCCCTGGCCGTCGCCCTGCTGCCCGCGGCCGTCGCCGTCGTGCTGCTGGCCGGCGGCTCCACCGGCCACCTCGTGGGCGGCACCTGGCAACTCGCCCGCTGGATCACCGGCGCCGTCGCGCTGGTCGTGCTCCTCGCCGCGGCCGTCGTCGCCCTGGTCGTCGCCCGCGCCCGCCCGGCCATGAGCCCCACGGTCCCGATCGCCGAGGAATCGGCCCTGGACCTCTACCACCTGGTGCGCGACCTGGCCGACCGCCTGGGCGTCCCCGCCCCCTCCGCGATAGCGCTCACCCCGGACTGCGACAGCTGGCTGGAGGACCGCACCCACCCCGCCAACGCCCCGCCCCCGCCGGAGGGCCGGGACGAGATATCGGGCGTACGAGGTCTGCGTCCCGCCTTCCAGGGACAGCGCCGACGTGCGGCGGCGACGGCATCGCCCGTCCTGGTGATCGGTTCGCCCTTCCTGTGGTGGATGCGCGTCGCCGAACTGCGCGCGGTCCTCGCCCCGGTCGTCGCCGGTACGGGACCGTCGGCGCACCCGGACATCGCGGCGGCGCGGCGCTTCGTACGGGGCCTCGACGCGGCGGTGGCCGTGGCGGCGGCGCACCGGCGCGACCCCGTGTCCCGTGCGGCGCTCGCGGGCGTCGGCTGGGTGGCGAGGCTGCTGCTGCGCAGCTGCCGGGTGCACGCGTCCGAGATGGAGCGCGGGGTCGCGGCAGCCGCCGCCGAGCGCGCACAGGCCGTGGACTACGGCCTGCGGATCGTCGCGCAGGAGCAGGTGGGCCTCGCGTACGCGGGCTGGGACCGGCTGCTGACCAGGGTCGCGCTCCCCGCCTGGCGGATGGGCCGCTGGCCGGCCCGGCTGGACGCGGGCGTCGTCGCGGCGCTCACGGAACTGTCCCGGCGCGACCGGCTGGCCGAGGGCTTCACGTCCCGGCTGGGCGAACGCCCGGCCTGTGACCTCCTCGAAGAGCCCGGACTGGTCGACGAGGCGGCCTCCCTGCTGGCCGCCCGCCTCTTCCACGGGGGCCCGGCCGAGCCCGGCCCGGACTGGGCGCCGGTGGACTGGCAGGAGTACCCGGAGGAGGTCGTCGACCGTAAGTGGCGCATGGACGCGGCCCGCCTCCACCGGGTCCTGGACGCCCTGGACGCGCGGGGCGTCCACCGCACCCCGTCGCCCGCACCCCAGAACCCCGACGCCCCCACCCTGTCCCGCGTGATGAACCACCTGACGACGCCCCAGTCCCCCGCGACGGCGGAGGCAGCGGCAGCGGAGCCGGGAGGAGAGACGGGAGCGGAGCCGGGAGCGGAGACGCCGAAGGACGACTACGACAACCACGGGGACGAGTACAGGGACGGGGACGGGGACGACGAGCGGCTGGGGAGCGAGCGTGGTGAGGCTCTCGCCGCCGGGCTCAGTGCGGAGGTCGCCCGCGAGGAGGCGGCGGCGCCGGTGGGCGGACCGCAGGCCACGGCGGGGCTGACCGGCCAGGGCCCGGACACGGCACTCTGGGACGAGGGCTCGCTGCCCCTGTTCCCGTTGCAGCCCCCGCGCACGGGTCGCGAGCTGCTCGCCGATCACGTCACCGCGATGGTGTGCTGCGCGGCGATGGACACGGCGGGTGCGATGCCCGGCCTGGACTGGCTCGACGGCCCCGCGCTCCTCCTGAACGGCGAACGGGCGGCCGACCTGGGCCCGAAGGTCCTGGCCCTCATAGAGACGGGCGACCCGGCCCCTCTGGACGCCTGGCTCCGCACGACAGGCGTGCGCCCGGAGAAGCCCGTACGTCTGGTGTGACCCGAGAATTCGCCTCGTCGCCCCCACCCGCGCTCATCCCTGGGGGAGGGGGCGGGAAACCGGCCGGAACCCTCCCTTCCGTTTCTGGCCAATTCGCGACGAACGGTGACGGAGTGCGTGCGTAATGTGATGTGCTGGGACCGAACGCGCACATGGCAATCGCACGGGACATAAGACAGCAACCGGGGGAGCCAGGGAAGGACGCCGTCATGGGACCGCAGCCGATCCGCCGCTGGGAGTCCGGAGCACTCGCGCACGCCGTCACGGACCCCTTCGGTCTGGGCCCCGTCCCCTGGCTCCGAGGCAGCGAGACCTACTTCGACGACACCGGTCACGTCGTCCCCTGGTATGTGGATTCCTTAGAACCCGCCGCCACAGCCGCCTCCACCGTCCCCACACGCACGAGGGACACCGGAATCCCCGCCCCCCGCACCTCCCGCACCGCGTCCCTCACCACCGGTGGCCCCCGTGCCGCCGACGACGTGCACCGTCAGATCAAGGGGTTCGTCTCCACCGGCCCCGCCTCCCCCGGCGAGGCCGTCGACTTCCACATCACGGTCGACCCGCCGCAGGAGTTCGCCGTGGACATCTACCGCATCGGCCACTACGGCGGTGACGGCGCCGCGAAGATCACCACCAGCCCTCGCCTCTCCGGCATCGTCCAGCCCCCGCCGCTCACCGCCGACCGCACCGTCTCCTGCCACCACTGGTGGCTCTCCTGGCGGCTGCAGATCCCGTCGTACTGGAACGTCGGGGCGTACGTCGCCGTCCTCACCACCGCCGACGGCTACCGCTCCCACATCCCCTTCACGGTCCGCGACAACCACCCGGCGGACCTGCTGCTCCTCCTGCCGGACATCACCTGGCAGGCGTACAACCTCTACCCGGAGGACGGCCGCACCGGCGCGAGCCTCTACCACGCCTGGGACGAGCAGGGCCGGCTCCTCGGCGAGGCCGATGCCGCGACCACCGTCTCCTTCGACCGCCCGTACGCGGGGGCCGGCCTCCCCCTCCACGTCGGTCACGCCTACGACTTCATCCGCTTCGCCGAGCGCTACGGCTACGACGTCGCCTACGCCGACGCCCGTGACCTGCACGCCGGCCGGGTCGACCCCACCCGCTACCGGGGCCTGGTCTTCCCGGGCCACGACGAGTACTGGTCCACGGCGATGCGCCGCACCACCGAACTCGCCCGCGAGAGCGGCACGTCCCTCGTCTTCCTCTCCGCCAACACCATGTACTGGCAGGTGGAGCTCGCCCCGTCCCCGTCCGGCGTCCCGGACCGCCTCCTCACCTGCCGGAAGCGCCGCGGCCCCGGAAAATCGGCCCTGTGGCGCGAAATCGACCGCCCCGAGCAGCAGTTGATCGGCATCCAGTACGCGGGCCGGGTCCCCGAACCCACCCCCCTGATCGTCCGGAACGCCGACCACTGGATGTGGGAGGCGACCGGCGCCCACGACGGCGACGAGATCGACGGCATGGTGGCCGGGGAGGCCGACCGCTACTTCCCGCGCACCCAGCTCCCCGAGCACGACGACCGCGTCCTCCTCGCCCACTCCCCGTACGCCGACAGCGAAGGCACCCTCCGCCACCAGGAGACCTCCCTCTACCGGTCCCCGTCCGGAGCCCTGGTCTTCGCGTCCGGAACGTTCGCCTGGTCCCCGTCCCTGGACCGCCCCGGCCATGTGGACGCCCGGGTCCAGCGGGCCACCGCGAACCTCCTCGACCGCATCTGCAAACGGGACTGAGTCGCCCCTCTCGCCGCCCTCCCCCTGCCCCCGGCGAAAACAAGTGCTCCGCATACGGGAGAATCGAGCCACTTGGACATCACCACGGGGAGGAACCGTGTCCGGATTCGTAGAAAAGCCCGAGCCCCTCCAGGTTCCGGGTCTGGTGCATCTGCACACCGGCAAGGTGCGCGACCTGTACCAGAACGAGGCGGGCGACCTCGTGATGGTCGCCAGCGACCGCATGTCCGCCTTCGACTGGGTGCTGCGGACGGAGATCCCCGACAAGGGCCGCGTCCTCACCCAGCTCTCGCTCTGGTGGTTCGACCAGCTCGCCGACCTGGCCCCCAACCACGTCCTGAGCACCGAACTCCCACCGGGCGCCCCCGCCGACTGGGCGGGCCGCACCCTGATCTGCAAGTCCCTGCGCATGATGCCGGTGGAGTGCGTGGCCCGCGGCTACCTCACCGGCTCCGGCCTCACCGAGTACAACGCGTCCCGTACGGTCTGCGGCCTGGCCCTCCCCGAGGGTCTCACCGACGGCTCCGAGCTCCCCGCCCCGATCTTCACCCCGGCCACGAAGGCCGCGGTCGGCGAGCACGACGAGAACGTGTCGTACGAGGAGGTCGCCCGCCAGATCGGCGCCGAGTCCGCCGCCCAGCTCCGCCAGGCGACCCTCGCCGTGTACTCCCGCGCCCGCGACATCGCCCGTGACCGGGGCATCATCCTCGCGGACACGAAGTTCGAGTTCGGCTACGAGAGCACGGCGGCAGGCGAGACCCTCATCCTCGCCGACGAGGTCCTCACCCCGGACTCGTCCCGCTTCTGGCCGGCCGACCGGTGGGAGCCGGGCCACGCGCAGCCCTCGTTCGACAAGCAGTTCGTACGGGACTGGCTCACGTCCCCGGAATCCGGCTGGGTCCGCGCCGGCGAGCAGCCCCCGCCGCCGCTCCCGCAGCACGTCACCGACGCGACCCGCGCGAAGTACATCGAGGCGTACGAGCGCCTGACGGGCCTGAGCTGGACATAGCGCCCAGCACGGCGCCCGGCGCCGGCACACGAAGAAGACCCCGGTCCATTGGACCGGGGTCTTGATCTGGAGCGGACGACCAGGTTCGAACTGGCGACCTCAACCTTGGCAAGGTTGCGCTCTACCAACTGAGCTACGTCCGCATCGCGTCCCGGTACGTGTCGTACAAGCCGTACGTGCCGTGGCGCGAGAGCAACTATACCCAACCGCGGAGCCGCGCGAGCCGTACAGCCGAATGCCGGTTCTCCGCCCCGAGCTTCGAGACGGCCGACGACAGATAGTTGCGTACGGTCCCCTGCGACAGCGCGGCCCGTTCCGCGATCTCCGCGACCGGCGCGCCGTCGGCGGCGAGTTCGAGCACCTCGGCCTCGCGCGGGGTGAGCGGCGAGTCCCCGGCGGAGATCGCGTCGGCGGCCAACTCGGGGTCGACGTAACGGTTTCCGGCGTGCACGGTACGGATGATCTCGGCGAGCCGCTGCGCGCTGACCGTCTTGGGGACGAACCCCCGCACACCCGCCTCAAGCGCCCGCTTCAGATGTCCGGGCCTGCCGTGGCTGGTCACGATCAGCACCCGGCACTCCGGCAGTTCGGCCCGCAGCGATGTGGCGACCTTCACACCGTCCGCGCCCGGCATCTCAAGGTCGAGCACCGCGACGTCGGGCCGGTGCGCCCGGGCCATGGCCAGCGCCTCGGGCCCGGTGGCGGCCTCGGCGACGACCACGAGATCGTCCTCCAGACCGAGCAGCGCGGCCAGCGCACCCCGGATGAGGTGCTCGTCGTCGGCGAGCAGCAGCCGTACACCGCTCATGAAGTGACCCCGCTCACAACGGCCCCTGCGTCAGACCCCGCCCCCGAGCCCGCCCCCGGGCCTGTGGGCAGGGGCACGGTGGCGACCACCCGGAACCGGTCCCCGCCGGCGCCCACGATGCCCGCCTCCAGCCGTCCGTCGACGGCGGACAGCCGCTCCCGCAGCCCGACAAGTCCGGTCCCCGCACCCGCCCCGGAGCCCTCACCGGATTCCCTGCCGCCCACGACGCCGTCGTTCTCCACCGTCAGCACCACCCGCCCGTCACCAACCCGTACCCCCACTCCGCACCACCCGGCATCCCCGTGCCGCAGCACGTTGGTCGTCGCCTCCCGGACCACCCACCCGAGCGCCGACTGCACCTCGCCGGGCAGCCCGGCCGCTTCCCCGGTGACCTCGCACGAGATGCCCGCGGCGGCCAACACCCCCCGCGCGCCCAGGAGTTCCGCACCGAGGTCGGCCTCGCGGTACCCCCGTACGACATCCCGTACCTCCCGCTGCGACTCCCGTGCGATCCGCTGCACCTCGATCATCTGGTCGACGGCCTCGGGCCGTTCGCGCCGGGCGAGCTGCACGGCCAGTTCGCTCTTGAGGGCGATCACCGCCAGGTTCCGTCCCATCACGTCGTGCAGATCGCGCCCGAACCGCAGCCGCTCCTCGGCGACGGCGAGCCGGGCCCGGGTCTCGCGGGCCTCGTCGAGTTCGTACACGGCCTTGAGCAGCCAGACGGAGAAGGAGTAGGTGAGTGCGATGAATCCGGCGCCGACCAGGACGGCCAGCCCCGTGCCGAGGGCCGTTCCCACCGGGAGGCCCAGCGGGAGGGCGACGGCGACCGTGCCCGCGGCCAGCCCGGCCACCAGCCCCAGCATCCGCAGCCTGCTGCGCATGCCGAGGGTGAGGGTGCCGACGCCGAAGGAGATCGCCCCGGCGAACAGGCTGCCGGCGGCGGTCTCCATGTCCTCGCCGCCCGGCCCGCGCGTGACCAGGACGAGAGCCACGACCCCGGTCCCCGCAGTGATGGCGCCGAGTACGGCCAGCAGCCGCAACGGCTGTTCCCGGGTCCCGCGGACCCAGTCCAGCGCCCGGGACGCGGTCACCGCGCAGAGCACGGAGTGCACGCACACCAGCAGGAACAGCCAGGGCGCGAGCCGTGCCCCCGCCTGCCCGAGGATGGGCAGTCCGATCGCGGTCACCTCGACGAAGGGGAACAGATGAAACGACCAGCGCGTGTACGTCTCCACCTTCGCCGGCGTGCTCTTCCGCCCCCACCAGCTCCCGGGCCTGCGCATTTCCTGGTCCCCCGTCCCCTACCGCCGCGGTTCCCAGCGGAACCACCGTCGTACAGCAAACACCGACAGGACGGTCCAGGCCAGGCCGGTCAGTACGGCACCCAGGGCCTCGTACGCCGAGAGGTCACCGGTCCAGGCGCCGCGTACGAGGGTGATCGCGGGCGTCAGCGGGAGCAGCTCGCAGAACGAGGCGAGCCGGTCGGGCAGAAACTCCAGCGGGACGGTGATCCCGGAGCCGATGAACGAGAGAAGCATCAGCGGCAGCGAGGTGACCTGCGCGCTCTCGGTGGTCCGGCTGAAGCTGGCGGTGAGAGCGGCCAGCGCCACAGCGGTCAGCAGGCCCAACAACAGCCCGATGACGGCGAGTTGGGGTGCCGACGGCGCGTCGAGATCGAGCAGGACGGTACAGCCGAGGGTCAGCAGCAGGCACTGTACGACGCCTGTCGCGACCGCCGGGAGCGCCGACCCGGTGAGGATCTCGACGTCGCGCAGCTCGCCGGTGCGCAGCCGTTTGAGGACGAGTTCCTCGCGCCGGGCGACGAAGACGCCCACGAGGGCCGCGTACACGGCGAAGAGCAGCGAGAAGCCGACGGAGGCGGGCAGGACGAGCGTCCCGACGTTGAGTCCGGCCTCTTTCAGGTCCGCGTCCGACATGGCGGTCCGCACACTGAACGGCAGCACCAGCGGCACGAACAGGGCGGCGACGAGCGTGCCCTTGTTGCGCAGGAACAACGTCGACTCCGCCAGCGCCAGGGCCCGCATCCGCCCGGCGGGAGTCGTACGACCGATACCGGCAACCGCACTCGTACGACTCACGCGACACGCTCCTCGGCGACGACGGGACTCTCCACACCCTCCACACCCTTCACGCCTGCCGACGCCTCCCGCGCGATCCGCAGAAACGCCTCCTCCAGCGACGCCGACCGCACGTCCAGTCCCCGCAGAGTGACCCCGGCCTCCTCGGCCCAGACCAGCAACCGCGTTGCCGCGCGCTGGAGTTCATGGGTCCGCAGCAGTACGACCCGTCCGTCCTCCTCGTACCCGCTCACGCCGAGCGGGCCGAGCGGCGGCAGGTCGCCGACGAAGTACCCGGAGGGCAGTTCGAAGGAGATCCGGGACGGCTGCGAGGCGGTCACCTCGGTGGGTGTTCCGGCGGCGGCGATGCGCCCCTCGTGGAGGATGGCGAGACGGTCCGCGAGGTTCTCGGCCTCTTCCAGGTAGTGCGTGGTGAGCAGCACGGTCGTCCCGCCGGCACGCAGCTCCCGTACCAACTCCCAGGTGGCGCGGCGCCCTTCGGCGTCGAGTCCGGTCGTCGGTTCGTCGAGGAACAGCACCTCGGGGTTGCCGAGGATCGCGAGCGCGAGGTCGAGCCGCCGCCGCTCGCCTCCGGACAACTGCTTCACGCGTACGTCGGTGCGCCGCGCCAGCCCGACGAGCGCCAGCGCCTCCGCCTCGGGCCGCGCTCCGCTCGTGCACCCGGCCCACATCCGCGCGGTCTCGCCTACGGTCAGCTCGGACGGGAAGCCGCCCTCCTGGAGCATCACGCCGGTACGCGGCCGTACGAGGGCCCGCTCGGTGTACGGATCATGGCCCAGCACCCGCACGCGCCCCCCGGCCGACGGCGCCAGCCCTTCCAGCAGTTCGACGGTCGACGTCTTGCCCGCGCCGTTCGTGCCCAGCAGGGCGAAGATCTCCCCGCGGCCCACGGAGAACGACACCCCGCGCACCGCCTCGAACCCGCCCCCGTACACACGCCGCAGGTCAGTGACCTCAATCACGTGTTCGTGTTCGTTGGTTTCCATGCCTTCAGCATCCCGGCGGGAAGGAGGGGAAGGCAGTGCGTGGTGTCATCAGCGCACATGACAAATGTCAGACGCCGACGGCAGCCGAACCCGTGACAGGAACCCGTGACAGGAACGCGCGACAGGCGGACACGAAGAAGACCCCGGTCCATTGGACCGGGGTCTTGATCTGGAGCGGACGACCAGGTTCGAACTGGCGACCTCAACCTTGGCAAGGTTGCGCTCTACCAACTGAGCTACGTCCGCATTGCCTCCAGTCGGCTTTCACCGACTGGCGCGAGCACCAGCCTACCTGATCCACAAGAGTGGTCAGACCGGCGATGCAGAGCGGGTGACAGGAATTGCACACTGCGCCTTCCCCCTGGAAGGGGGATGTTCTGCTACTGAACTACACCCGCAAGCCTCCGTGAGCCGGGCCTTTCGGCCTCGCCCCTCGGCGTGCTCCGAACTCTAGCTGATCAGCAGGGGGGCAACGCAAGTCGGTTGCGCCGAGGGGCTCCTGGAGGGCGGCGGGGGTACTGCTGGGCCGCCGCGGGGCGGCTGCCGACGGGCTCCCGGAGGACTACTGGGCGGCGGTGAAGGCCTCGTACACCTTCTTGGGGATGCGCCCGCGCGTCGGTACGTCGAACTTGTTGGCGAGGGCCCAGGCCCGGACCGCCGACGGGTCGGGGGCGACCTCCGTCTGCTTGTACGCCTTGCCGGAGCGCGACCGCTTGCGGCCGGCCTCCACGTACGGCTCCAGGGCCTTACGCAGTTTCTTGGCATTCGTTTGATTCAGGTCGATCTCGTACGACTTGCCGTCGAGTCCGAAGGCGATGGTTTCCGCCGCTTCCGAGCCGTCGATGTCGTCTGAGAGTGTGACCACGACACGCTGAGCCACGAATATCGGTCCCTTCGTGCGACACCTCTGCCACGACGTGCGAAGACGTCGGGAGGCGTCGGGAGATCTCGGTTGTCCGACTGGTTGTCCGACTGTTATTGGGCAAAGTATCGGCTAATGCCTTTTCCTTTGTACAGTGCCCGGCATTGCAATGGGAAGCCCGACTAAATCTCTCCGCGTGTCTCCCCGCAATAGACATCCTGGGTGTGAACCCGGATCTTTCCCAGAATTTTTCGGGATGGCACCGCTCCGATACCGGATCGTGATGCCGATCTCCCGGGTTTCCGTAGATTCCTACGAATCTACCCGCGTAGAAATTTTGTACAGGTAGTCTGAAGCCACCTGTAGGAACCTCGCCAGCAACCTCGCCAGGGACCTTGCTCAGCACCACAACACCGGGAGTGCCAGTGGCACGCGTCGTAGTCGACGTCATGCTCAAGCCGGAGATCCTCGACCCCCAGGGCCAGGCGGTGCAGCGTGCACTGCCGCGTCTCGGTTTCGAGGGTGTCTCCGACGTACGTCAGGGAAAGCGATTCGAACTGGAAGTTGACGGACCGGTGGACGACGCCGTGCTCGCCCGCATCCATGATCTTGCGGAATCCTTCCTCGCCAACACCGTGATCGAGGACTTCACCGTGAAGGTGGAGGAGATGGTGGGGGAAGAGAAGTGACTGCTCGTATTGGAGTCGTCACCTTTCCGGGTTCCCTGGACGACCGGGACACCCAGCGCGCGATCCGCCTCGCGGGTGCCGAGCCGGTAGCCCTCTGGCACAAGGACAAGGACCTGGGGCAGGTCGACGCGGTAGTTCTGCCCGGCGGATTCTCCTACGGCGACTATCTGCGCGCGGGTGCCATCTCGCGTTTCTCGCCGGTGATGGAGTCGGTCATCGAGCAGGCGAAGTCGGGCATGCCGGTCCTCGGCATCTGCAACGGCTTCCAGATTCTCACCGAGGCACACCTCCTCCCGGGCGCGATGCTCGGCAACAACCACCTGCACTTCATCTGCCGCGACCAGAAGCTGCGGGTGGAGAACGCGGACACCGCCTGGACCGTCGACTACGACGCCGGCCAGGAGATCCACATCCCGCTGAAGAACATGGACGGCCGGTACGTCGCCGACGAGCGCACGCTCGACGAACTGGAGGCGGAGGGCCGGGTCGTCTTCCGGTACCGCGACTTCAACCCGAACGGCTCGCTCCGGGACATCGCCGGCATCACGAACGCCGCCGGGAACGTCGTGGGCCTCATGCCGCACCCGGAGCACGCCGTCGAGCCGCTCATCGGGTCGGGCCGCACCGACGGCCTCCCCTTCTTCACCTCGATCCTCAAGAAGCTGGTCAACGCATGAGCCGGACGCCTCTGGACACGGTCGAGCACGCGGCCGAGACCCCCGACGTCGAGCTGCCCTGGGCCGAACTCGGCCTGAAGAAGGACGAGTACGAGCGCGTGGTCGAGATCCTCGGCCGCCGCCCGACCGGTGCCGAGCTGGCCATGTACTCGGTCATGTGGTCCGAGCACTGCTCCTACAAGTCCTCCAAGGTCCACCTCCGCCAGTTCGGCGAGAAGGCCCCGCAGTCCGACGCCCTGCTCGTCGGCATCGGCGAGAACGCGGGCGTGGTCGACGTCGGCCAGGGTTACGCGGTCACCTTCAAGGTCGAGTCGCACAACCACCCGTCCTACGTCGAGCCCTACCAGGGCGCGGCCACGGGCGTCGGCGGCATCGTCCGCGACATCATCGCGATGGGCGCCAGGCCGGTGGCGGTCGTGGACCCGCTCCGCTTCGGCGCCGCGGACCACCCCGACACCAAGCGCGTCCTCCCGGGTGTGGTGGCCGGCATCGGCGGCTACGGCAACTGCCTGGGCCTCCCGAACATCGGCGGCGAGGTCGTCTTCGACGCCTGCTACCAGGGGAACCCGCTGGTCAACGCCGGTGCGATCGGTGTGATGCGGCACGAGGACATCCACCTGGCGAAGGCGTCGGGCACGGGCAACAAGGTCATCCTCTACGGGGCCCGTACGGGCGGCGACGGCATCGGCGGAGCTTCGATCCTCGCCTCCGAGACCTTCGACGACGCGAAGCCGTCGAAGCGCCCGGCGGTGCAGGTGGGCGACCCCTTCCAGGAGAAGCTGCTCATCGAGTGCACCCTGGAGGCGTTCAAGGAGAAGCTGGTCGTCGGCATCCAGGACCTGGGCGCGGCGGGTCTGTCCTGCGCCACGTCCGAACTGGCGTCGAACGGCTCGGGCGGCATGCGCGTCACGCTGGACGACGTACCCCTCCGCGACTCCACGCTCTCTCCCGAGGAAATCCTCATGAGCGAGTCGCAGGAGCGCATGTGCGCGGTGGTCGAGCCGGAGAAGGTCGACCGGTTCCTGGCCATCTGCGACAAGTGGGACGTCATCGCCACGGTGATCGGCGAGGTCACCGACGGCGACCGCCTTGAGATCTTCTGGCACGGCGGCAAGATCGTCGACGTCGACCCGCGTACGGTCGCGCACGACGGCCCGGTCTACGAGCGCCCCTACGCCCGCCCGGACTGGCAGGACGCCCTCCAGGCGGACGACGCCAACAAGCTTGCACGGCCGGCGACTTCGGAGGAGCTGAAGGCCCAGGTCGTCCAGCTCGTCTCCTCCCCCAACCAGGCCTCCAAGTCCTGGATCACCTCCCAGTACGACCACTTCGTGCAGGGCAACACGGTGTTGGCCCAGCCCGAGGACTCCGGGATGATCCGCATCGACGAGACGAGCGGCCTCGGTGTCGCCATCGCGACGGACGGCAACGGCCGCTTCGCCAAACTGGACCCGTACGCGGGCGCGCAGTTGGCGCTGTCGGAGGCGTACCGGAACGTGGCGACGACGGGTGCGAAGCCCCTGGCGGTGTCGGACTGCCTGAACTTCGGTTCGCCCGAAGACCCCGCGGTGATGTGGCAGTTCGCGGAGGCGGTACGTGGACTCGCCGACGCCTGCCAGCAGTTGGGCACCCCGGTGACGGGCGGCAACGTCTCCCTCTACAACCAGACCGGCGACGTCGCCATCCACCCGACGCCGGTCGTCGCGGTCCTGGGCGTCATCGACGACGTGGCGCGTCGCACCCCGGTCGCGTTCCAGGAGGAGGGCCAGCTGCTGTACCTCCTCGGGGACACGCGCGAGGAGTTCAGCGGCTCGGCGTGGTCCCAGGTCGTGCACGACCACCTGGGTGGCCTGCCGCCCAAGGTCGACCTGGAGCGGGAGCGGCTCCTGGCCGAGATCCTGATCTCCGCCTCCCGCGACGGCATGATCGACTCGGCGCACGACCTGTCCGACGGCGGCCTGATCCAGGCGGTCGTCGAGTCGGCGCTGCAGGGCGGCAAGGGCGCGCGTCTGGTCGTACCGGACGGGCTCGACGCCTTCACCCTCCTGTTCTCGGAGTCGGCGGGCCGCGCGGTGGTCGCGGTCCCGCGCTCGGAGGAACTCCGCTTCAACGACATGTGCGGGGCGCGGGGTCTGCCGGTGACGCGTATCGGCGTCGTCGACGGCGACTCCATCGAGCTCCAGGGCGAGTTCACCCTCACCCTGGCCGAACTGCGCGAAGCGCACGAGGGGACGATCCCGGCGCTGCTGGCGTAGTTGCCAAGCCGTCAAGTCGCCTTCGGCTGTACGAGGTTGAGGTCCCGTCCGGGCTCGGGCGGGACCTCTTCGGCTTACCGCACGTAGTTCTTGAGGATCTCCGTGTCGAGCTCGATGCCGATCGGGTCGGCGAGGAGCACCTTCTCGCCGAACTTCGCGTTGCGGATGTCGCGGTAGCCGCCGACCCTCCGGTCCGGGGAACTGTGCAGCGTGACGGTGCAGGAGTCCTGGTCGATCAGAAGGTACAGGGGGATGCCGGACTGGCCATACGCGGCCGGCTTCTCGTGCCGGTCCCGCCGGTCGGTGTCGGAGTCGTAGGAGGTGACCTCGACGACCATCAGAGCCCCGTCCGGGTCGGCCCACTCGCCGTGCCCCGCGAAGTGGGCCTCTGGGGTGATCACCGCATCGGGCTTCGCCCTGCCCGATCGGTACGTCTCCACCCGGAGCCCTCGGCCTTGAAAGAGATCGAGGTCGGGCCCAGTCTGCATGCAGAGCTTGGCCAGCCAGGTCACGACAGTGTCGTGGTCTCCGTCTGCCACCTTTTTGACCCCGAGCCGCCCGTTGATGAACTCCAATGTGACGGTCTCGGGAGCGGCGGAGGCGATCGTTTCGAACTCCTCCACCGACATCTGAGACGTGCGCTCGGCCATGGCCGTGATGCTGCACCCCCTTCCAGGCGAAGGCCAGTGTTGTCCGAGGTCCGGCGGTGCGGGTCGGATCTCGCCCTCGATCACACTCACGGGTGACCAGCCCCTGGTCCCACGGATTTCTGGCCCGCGCAGGCCCCGCACGCGTACGAGGTCCAGCCCGGCCCCGTCCCCTGGTCGACCGTGGGCAGCGCGACCAGTGGGGCGTTGCCGGGCTGTTGGCAGATGGCGCACAGGCGGGTCCGGTGCAGGCACTCCGAGCACATGCGGCCGGTGTTCTCGAGGGTTCCGTAGCGCAGGAACGGGGCGCGGCCGACCTTGCAGATGTCGCAGCGGGGGTCCACCTCGGCGCCGGTCACGGGTTCGGCTCCGTGTCGGTCGTGAGCGCCTGACGCTCGGTGCAGTCGGCGAGCCGCACCCAGAGGAAGTCACCCTCGGCGTCGACCTTGGGGTACCCGGAGCCAACCTGCACGACGACCCCCTCGAATCGCTCGGGCGCCTCGCGCTTGCGGGATTCGGGCGGGACGTAGGTGGTGCCGCGGACTCGGTCGCCGACGAGGAAGGGGGCGTTGGGTGGAGAAGTGGTCATGGGAATCACGGTTCCTCCGCGCCAGTGGCGACGCAATCGAACGAGGGAATCCCACGTGAAGTGGTATATGCCTGAATGTGAGGAAGTGCCTGCGAGTGGCGGGCTGGAGCTGTCACACTCTGGGCACGGGCAGTGATCTGCCGGGCACAGGGAGCCAACTGACAGGCATCGACGTACGGTTGTCCTGCTTGGCCGCGAAGGGAACGGGCACAGTGGCAGCGAAGACGGGGCCGACGATTCGGCGGATGCAGCTTGGCCAGGAGCTGCGGCGGTTGCGTGAGCAGGTCGAGAGGGACGACGGCACGGGCAAGGGGATGACCAGGGCCCAAGCGGTCAGAGGCACCAGCGTTTCCGAGTCGACGCTGCATCGGGTGGAGAAGGGGCTGACCAGCCTTCCCAAGGTTCAGGACCTCAAGGAACTGCTGGATCGGTACGGGGTCGGCGACCCGGACGACGTGGAGTTCCTGCTCGACATCCACAAGAACTCGCTGAACCGGGGCTGGTGGTCGCCGTACCGCACCTTCATGCCGTCCGGCTTCAACATCAGCCTGGGACTCGAAGGCGATGCCAAGATCCTGAGGGTCTATCAGCCCGATGTCATGTTCGGCCTGTTCCAGACGTCGGCGTATGCGCGGGCGCAGTTCGAGGCAGCCAAGCCGATCGACGAGCGTACGACCGAGTTTGTCGAGCGGAACGTCGAGATCAGGATGCGTCGCAAGGAGGCCATCACTCGAACCGACAGTCCGGTCGAAGTGCACGCGATTCTCGACGAAGCAGTGCTCAGGCGGGTGTTCGGCGGTCCGGAGGTGATGCGGGAGCAGTACACGCACCTGGTGGAACTGGCTGCGTTGGAGCATGTCACCGTGCAGATCCTGCCGCTGAGTCAGCCGGTCTACCGATGCAGCCAGAACTTCATGCTCATGGAATTCGCGGCTCCGCTGCCCACGGTGGTGAGCGTCGACGGTTTCAGCGCGGTGGGCGTCACCGACAAGGACACGGAGATCTGGGCGTACAAGCGCCGGTTCGATGCCATGCGAGCTGAAGCTGGCGGACCCAGGGAAACCCCTGAATTCCTGAAGCGAGCAACACGAGAGTTGGACGAAGTATGAGTACTCACCCCAAAGCCCTCGAAGTGGCCGACGATGACTCCTGGTTCAAGTCGTCCTACAGCGACGAAACAGGCGGCACCTGCGTAGAAGTCGCCCACCTCACCCCCGCCCCCGCCTACATAGGCATCCGCGACTCCAAGTTCCCCGAAGGCCCCGCCCTCCTCCTCCCCCCACAAGCCTTCACCGCCCTGCTCGACCACCTCCGGAGCTGATCCCCCCATGCCCCCGGCCGCCAAAAAGCCAAAGCCCCGCACCCGCACCTACGACCCCGTCAAAACCCGCACCGCGGTCCTCACCCAGTACGCCAACATCCGTACCGCGGCCCTCACCCTCACCCCCGACCAACTCGCCCTCCCCACCCGCCTGGGCGACTGGACCGTCCGTGATCTGGTCGCCCACATCGCGATGGCCGTCGGCAGCATCGGACTCGCCCTGGACCGGGACGAGCCGGCGAAGGCCGAGATCGGCGTCCTCGACTACACCTCCGTCACCGCTCCCTTCGCCGAGGCCATCGCGGCGGGCAGTCGCGACCTTGCCGAGCGGACCCCCGACATCAACGCCCTCCTCGCCCGTACCGAGGAAGGCCTGACCGAACGCCTCACGGGCGTCGCCGACACCCGCGTTCTCGCGGTCCGGGTCGGCGCCGTCACCCTCACCGACTACCTGGTCACCCGCACCGTCGAACTGATCGTCCACACCGACGACCTGAACGCCGCCGTCCCCGGGCTCGACGTCCCGTACGACAAGCAGGCGCTGGCCACCTGCACCCGCCTTCTCGCAGACGCCCTCGCGGCCAGGGCCCCCGGCGGTTCGACGGAGGTCCGTATCCCGCCGTACGCCGTGGTGCAGTGCGTCGAGGGGCCGAGGCACACCCGTGGCACGCCGCCGAACGTGGTCGAGACCGACCCGCTGACCTGGATCCGCCTGGCCACCGGCCGGGTCCAGTGGGCCGACGCCCTCGACAAGGCCCAGGTCAGCGCGAGCGGCGAACGCGCCGACCTCGGCGGGCTGCTGCCCCTCATGGCCTGAGGCCGGCCCCCGTAGGGATCCGTACGGAGAAGCCGCCGCCCTCCGTACGGAGAAACCGCGGCCTCCGCCGAAATGCGGCCGGACGGGAACCGCTCACCCACCCCTTCCGTCCCACCGGCATGAAAAAGCAGCGACTTGCGAGCGCGAGCCTCAGCCTCCTGACCTTGACCGTGCTCCCCTTCGCCGCGGCCTGTGGCAGCGAGAAGGACAGCGGCGGCAGCCAGACCGTCGGCACAGGGACGGGGACGGGGGCAGGCTCCGGAACATCGGATGTCACCGGCGTCCACTGGACCGTCGACGATCTCACCGTCGACGGGAAGAAGAGTGCGGCCCCCGCGAGCGCCTGGCTGGAGATCGACAAGAACGGCAAGGTCAGCGGCAACCTCGGGTGCAACGGCTTCGGGGCGGATGCCACCGTCGACGGCGACGGGATCTCCTTCGCACAGTTCCTGTCGACCGACATGGCCTGTGGGAACGACCCGATGACCTTCGAGAGCAACCTCACCAAGGCCCTCAAGGACGGCACCCTCACCGCCAAGGCCACCGAAGCCGCCGCCAAGAACCCCAAGCAGCTCACTCTCACCACGAAGACCGGTGACACCATCCACCTCACCGAAGAGAAGGCCGCCCCTCTCTCCGGCACCAAGTGGACGATCACGACACTCGGTGCCACCAGCGACAGCGACGGCAACGGTGACAGTCAGGCCGTCGCCCCCCTGCCCTCCGCCGCCGAGGCCTATCTCGTCTTCGACCAGAAGAAGGGGACCGTCAGCGGCAAGGTTGGTTGCAACAACGTTTCTGCTGAGGCCACGGTCAGCGACGGCGATATCACTTTCGGCAGCCCGGCGACCACCCGAAGGATGTGCGACGGCTCACTCATGGAGGTCGAGAAGGAGCTGCTGAAGATCTTCGACGGAAAGACGGCGTACAAGATCGATCACCGCAACCTCTCTCTGACCAGCGTAAACGGGACCACCGTCAGCGCGAACGCCGCCGACTGAGTCGCTACCGCAGGCCACGGCCCCACAGTGCCCGCACGTCACAGTCGCGTTCCCTAATTCGGACCAGTGGTCGATCTCGCCTACACTCGGTGCCGTGCCACGTGGTGACGGTCGACTCAGTCATGATCTGCTCCCCGGCGAGAAAGGCCCCCAGGACGCTTGCGGCGTCTTCGGGGTCTGGGCCCCCGGCGAAGAGGTCGCCAAGCTCACTTACTTCGGGCTCTACGCCCTACAGCATCGAGGCCAGGAATCCGCGGGAATCGCGGTCAGCAACGGCTCCAAGATCCTCGTCTTCAAGGACATGGGCCTTGTCTCCCAGGTCTTCGACGAGACCTCGCTCGGCGCGCTCAAGGGTCATATCGCGGTCGGTCACGCCCGCTACTCGACCACTGGCGCCTCCACCTGGGAGAACGCCCAGCCCACCTTCCGCGCGACCGGCCACGGCTCCATCGCCCTCGGCCACAACGGCAACCTCGTCAACACGGCGCAGCTCGCCGAGATGGTCGCCGACCTGCCCAAGCAGCACGACGGCCGCACTCCGCGCGTCGCCGCGACCAACGACACCGATCTGCTGACGGCCCTCCTGGCCGCCCAGACCGACGACGACGGCAAGCCGCTGACCATCGAGGACGCCTCCGCGCGGATCCTTCCGCAGGTCAAGGGCGCCTTCTCCCTCGTCTTCATGGACGAGCACACGCTGTACGCCGCCCGCGACCCACAGGGCATCCGCCCCCTGGTCCTGGGCCGGCTGGAGCGCGGCTGGGTCGTCGCCTCCGAGTCCGCAGCCCTCGACATCTGCGGCGCCGCCTATGTGCGCGAGATCGAGCCGGGCGAGTTCGTCGCCATCGACGAGAACGGTCTGCGTACATCGCGATTCGCGGAAGCGAAGCCCAAGGGCTGCGTCTTCGAGTACGTCTACCTCGCCCGCCCGGACACCGACATCGCCGGCCGGAACGTGTACCTCTCGCGCGTCGAGATGGGCCGGAAACTCGCCAAGGAAGCCCCGGTCGAGGCCGACCTGGTGATAGCGACCCCGGAATCCGGCACCCCGGCCGCCATCGGGTACGCCGAGGCCTCCGGCATCCCCTTCGGAGCCGGACTGGTCAAGAACGCCTATGTCGGACGTACGTTCATCCAGCCCTCCCAGACGATCCGCCAGCTGGGTATCCGGCTGAAGCTGAACCCGCTGAAGGAAGTCATCAAGGGCAAGCGTCTGGTCGTCGTCGACGACTCGATCGTGCGCGGCAACACCCAGCGGGCGCTCGTGCGCATGCTGCGGGAGGCCGGCGCGGCGGAGGTCCACATCCGGATCTCCTCGCCCCCCGTCAAGTGGCCCTGCTTCTTCGGCATCGACTTCGCCACCCGCGCCGAACTCATCGCCAACGGCATGACGATCGACGAGATCGGCACCTCGCTCGGCGCCGACTCCCTCTCGTACATCTCCCTCGACGGCATGATCGAGGCGACCACCATCGCCAAGCCGAACCTGTGCCGCGCCTGCTTCGACGGTGAGTACCCGATGGAGCTTCCGGACCCCGAACTGCTCGGCAAGCAGCTCCTGGAGACCGAGCTGGCCGCAGGGCCCGCCGCCACGGCCGCGGCCGACGCGATCCGTCGCCCGTAGGCCCTGCTCCCGCAGCCCTGCTCCTGCCTCACACCAACCTGAAAGATCCCAGGCAATGTCTGCGACCAACTCTGCTTCCGGCGCTTCCTACGCGGCCGCCGGCGTCGACATCGAAGCGGGCGACCGCGCCGTCGAGCTGATGAAGGAGTGGGTGAAGAAGACGCAGCGCCCCGAGGTCCTCGGCGGCCTCGGCGGCTTCGCCGGCCTCTTCGACGCCTCAGCCCTGAAGCGCTTCGAGCGCCCGCTGCTCGCCTCCGCGACCGACGGCGTCGGCACGAAGGTCGACATCGCCCGGCAACTCGGCGTGTACGACACCATCGGCCACGACCTGGTCGCCATGGTGATGGACGACATCGTGGTCTGCGGCGCCGAACCGCTGTTCATGACCGACTACATCTGCGTCGGCAAGGTCCACCCCGAGCGTGTCGCCGCGATCGTCAAGGGCATCGCCGAGGGCTGCGTACTGGCCGGATGCGCTCTGGTCGGCGGCGAGACGGCCGAACACCCGGGTCTGCTCGGTCCGGACGACTTCGACGTCGCCGGCGCCGGTACGGGCGTCGTGGAGGCCGACCGGCTGCTCGGCGCGGATCGCATCCGTACGGGTGACGCGGTGATCGCCATGGCGGCCTCCGGGCTTCACTCGAACGGGTACTCGCTGGTCCGGCATGTGCTGCTGAAGCAGGGCGGACTGTCCCTGGACGCGCACATCGACGACTTCGGGCACACCCTCGGCGAGGAGCTCCTGGTCCCCACCAAGATCTACTCCCTGGACTGCCTGGCCCTCACCCGGACCACCGACGTCCACGCCTACTCCCACATCACCGGCGGCGGCCTGGCCGCCAACCTGGCCCGTGTGATCCCGGACACCCTCCACGCGATCGTCGACCGCTCCACCTGGACCCCGGCCCCGGTGTTCGACCTCGTCGGGAAGACGGGTTCCGTCGAACGCCTGGAGCTGGAGAAGACCCTGAACATGGGCGTCGGCATGATCGCGATCGTCCCCGAGGACTCGGCGGACGTGGCCCTCGCCACCCTGGCGGACCGGGGCGTCGAGGCCTGGGTGGCCGGCGAGATCACCGACCGCGACACCCACACGACAGGCGCGGAGCTGGTCGGCGACTACGCCCGCGGCTAGATCACCGATGCGCCCAAGGCGGCCGGCGCAGCCGCCGCCGAGGGGCGCGGGGAACGGCGCGACCAGCCACAACGCACCCGCACCCGCCAAGCAACAGGACCCCCGAGCTCATAGGCGCCCCCGCCCAACCCGAGCGGAGCGGCAACGCACAAAACCCGGTCCGGCGCTGTGAACGCCCGGACCGGGTGAGGTGCAGCTGATGCCCTACAGGAAAAGTGCAACCTGTTCAGCGCGCCGCAGCAGACTCAAGACGTCAAGCCCCACGGCGTTGTTGCGACGAAGCGGGACCTGAGGACTGATCGTCCTCGTCCTCATCGTCGTCGTTGTACCGATCCGCGTACTGGGCGTACGGGTCGTCTTCTTCCTCGTCGTCGTCCTCGAACGGCTCGCCATTCGGCGGCTGGCTCGAAGTCGAAGCGCCCAGCTCATTGGCCAGGCGCGAGAGGTCAGTCCCGCCGCTGCTGTACTTCAGCTGGCGGGCGACCTTCGTCTGCTTGGCCTTTGCCCGGCCGCGCCCCATGGCTCGACCCCCTCGGATACGGGGCTCGGTGGCCCCAGAGTCTTGACACCCGTTCATGTTCTGGAACGGGCTCTCCGTGGAGAGACCGGTCCGTAGGGCTTCCACGGTACCTGAGCCCACGCCCATACGGTACGTCGCCCGCAGGACGTGCCTGTGCCCAGAACCCGCGGGGTGCCCTGTCCCCGCTGGTCAACCGCGATTTTAACCACTTCTTGGCGGCCGACCCGCCGACGGGGGTGAGAGTTCTCTCCAACACCCCGCCGACAGGTACCTCGGAGCCGGTCGTGGACCACGTCGGACTACCGGCTCCGACGGGCCTCCGCCATGCGCTGTTCGGCGATCCGGTCGGCCGCCGCGGCCGGCGGAATGCCGTCCGACTTCGCACGTGCGAATATGGCCAGCGTGGTGTCGTAGATCTTCGCGGCCTTCGCCCTGCACCGCTCGAAGTCGAACCCGTGCAGCTCGTCGGCCACCTGGATCACGCCACCGGCGTTCACGACGTAGTCGGGCGCGTAGAGGATCCCGCGGTCCGCGAGGTCCTTCTCGACGCCCGGGTGCGAGAGCTGGTTGTTGGCCGCCCCGCACACCACCTCGGCGGTCAGCACGGGCACGGTGGCATCGTTCAGGGCTCCACCGAGGGCGCAGGGCGCGTAGACGGCGAGCCCGTCGACGCGGATCAGCTCGTCCGTGTCGGCGACGGCCAGGACGTTCCGGTGCCGCTCGGTGATCCGCCGTACGGCATCGGCGCGTACGTCCGTGACGAAGACCTCGGCGCCTTCCGCCACCAGGTGCTCCACGAGGTGGTGCCCGACCTTGCCGACGCCCGCGATGCCGATCCGCCTGGCGCGCAGCGACGGATCGCCCCAGAGGTGCTGGGCGCTCGCCCGCATGCCCTGGTAGACGCCGAATGCGGTCAGGACGGACGAGTCGCCGGCGCCGCCGTTCTCCGGGGACCGTCCGGTCGTCCAGCGGCACTCGCGCGCGACCACGTCCATGTCGGCCACATACGTGCCGACGTCGCACGCGGTGACGTACCGTCCGCCGAGCGAGGCCACGAACCGGCCGTACGCGAGCAGGAGTTCCTCGCTCTTGATGCCGCCGTGGTCGCGGTCGGCCGGGTCGCCGATGATCACGGCCTTGCCGCCGCCGTGGTCGAGACCGGCCATGGCGTTCTTGTACGACATCCCGCGCGCGAGGTTCAGCGCGTCCGTGACGGCCTCCGCCTCGCTCGCGTACGGGTAGAAGCGCGTACCGCCGAGCGCGGGGCCCAGGGCGGTGGAGTGGATGGCGATCACGGCCTTGAGGCCGGTGGCCCGGTCCTGGCAGAGCACGACTTGCTCATGACCCCCCTGATCCGAGTGGAACAGGGTGTGCAGTACATCAGCAGGCGCGCCGGTTACGTCGGTCACTGTGGTGACTCCAGGGAAGTAGCGGCGGGTGGGGCCGGGGCCCGTACGGGTGGCGGGCCTCCGTGGGCATGAGAGTAAAGCTCCTCCCCGGCCCGCGTACGCCAACCGTCCCCGCAGTGCCGAGGATCACCCGCCGGTGGCGCGGGACCGTACGGGGGTTTGCATAATTTTCCCGTGCTGCTGTGTGCTGGTTCCGCCGGCTGTGAGGGTTTTCGCGGTCGTTCAGGGGGGAGGGAGCAGGCGTGCCCAAGGTGTCCGCGGTGATCGTCCCGTACGCGTCCTACTTGCGTGTCTACGAGCCGCTGGCGGCCTTCCCGGAGCCGGAGCGCAGCCACTGGGCGCGCTACGCCCGACGGCCCGACCGGCCCTCGTACCAGGACGAACTGCGGCGCTCCCTGGCCGACTTGCTGCCCACCCCGCCGGTCGCCGTGCCGGTGCAGGAGAGCGCCGACGCGTTCGTGACCGAGGTCGGGGGCGTGCTGTGCGTCTGCCCCTGGCGCACCAGGCTGCGCGGCTGGCAGGCGCTGGGCGCGCTCGCGGCGGAACTGCCCGTGCCGGTCCTGGACGCCGTTCTGCCGCCCGTCGTACGCCACCAGGCCACCCAGGACTACGAGCGCTGGCTGACCCGCAACCCGGACGCCCGCCCCTGGATCCGCACGGCGACCTGGCAGGTGCCGCTGAACTGGTTCGTGCTCGTGACCGACGAGGAGCGCGAGTACGACAAGGGCTCGGGGGCCGACGGGGGCGCGGCGCCCGTGCTGCGCTACCGGACGCCCATGGTGGAGGCTCGGCGGCGCGTGGCGCGCGGGCTGCGGACCCTGCGGGACACCCTCGACGAGGGGCCGCTGATCGACGGGCTGATGGACGTCGGGCGCTGGCTGGAGGAGTTCCACCCGCGGTCACTGGTCGAACTGGACTACGGCGGGCTCGTGCATGTGCTGTCGGCCGGTGACCTGGCCGGCGACCACTCGGCGGCGGACGTGGCCGCGGGGATCGACGCGCTGCGCGACGGGGACGGCGAGGCGGCGGGGGAGGCCTACGGGCGGCTCGTGGAGCGGTGGCGGGCGGTGCGGGACCTGCGGTCCGCCAACTGACAGTTCGTCAAAAGAAGACTCCCTGGAACGTGAGTTCCATTTGTGTGGGACGCTCTTGGGGCTGCCGTGGGACGTAGGTCCCGATCCGGGCGTTTGTGTCAAGCGTGACGGACCGCACGTACAGGTGGCTTGCGTCCCTTGCCCCTCCTCGTGCCAAAATAGGACAAGGAGTCCGGGGGAGGCTCTATCTGCCCAGCTATGGGCAGAATCTCTGCATTGCACGCTATGGGGGGTCTCGTGACTCCTGATCGCCACTGTGACTGATCGTCACAGTGGCGTGACTGTCCGCTATGGCATGGTCCATTGGCTTCCGTCGCCGATGGACGCCTGGGAGGGCAATTCCATCGGTTTGGCCTACGCGGTTGGACAGATGGTGTAGTTGTAGTGCCGAGGACAAGCCGTTCGTCCTATAACCGACTCGACCCGCATCCGCCATTTCGGGCAACGCGGGTCAAGGTGCAGAATTTAGAGGAATGAACCGAGAAGGTTCGGTTCTCCCGAGGAGGCCGCTCATGACCGCTCGCACCCCTGATGCCGAGCCGCTGCTGACCCCGGCTGAGGTCGCCACCATGTTCCGTGTTGACCCCAAGACGGTGACGCGGTGGGCGAAGGCCGGCAAGCTCACATCCATCCGCACGCTCGGCGGACACCGCCGTTACCGCGAGGCCGAGGTCCGCGCCCTGCTTGCGGGCATTCCGCAGCAGCGCACCGAGGCCTGACCAACTGAATAGGCGGGCAAATCGGCAGGTCCCCCAACTATCGGCCGAGATGTCCGGCAGGCAACACCAGAACGACCAGCACCATCAGAGTCACCTGCTTCATCACCAACAGCTTCAAACGACGCGGGTCCTGCCCCAACAGGCCCCACACCCAAGGCAGTTCCACCAGTTCCACAGCTTCACGGGTACGTCGTAGAGATCGCGCTGGACTCCGCCGGGTCCAGCGCGATCTTTTTTGTGCCTGACGTCAGGGGTGGCACGGGGTGCTGTGGGTGGCCTTGTTGGAGTCTGGGGAGGGGTGTCGGATCCGCTGTGGGAGCCTGCTGAGGCTGGTGCAATTGCACATATTAAATTGACCAGTTGTAGGAGACCGGTAAGAACCCACATTTTGAAAACTCATGTGGTGACACCCGTCACACCGCACGCGACTTGTTGACGATGTGCCACAAGTGCTAAAGGGGGCTGCTGTTGGCACTCGGTGTCTCGTCGTCCTCGTCCTCGTCCTCGACCTCTGCGTCGGTGTCTCCGTCGGCCTCGGCGCAGCGCTCCATGGCGAGCCTCTGTAACCGGTGGCAGATCGGACAGTGTCGCGTCAGATGCGGGTACCCGCTGGCGGCCGACAGATGTGCCCGAAGCAGAGCACGCGTCTCATGCCGTCGCACGGTCGCCGCCATACGCCACCTCCGGAAGGGGACAGGGCGTCGAAGGCCCTGCTCTCTGGGTACCGGGGGAAGGTGACTCCGTCAATACGGCGACAACGCGAGAGGGCCCGAGTCGTGAGACTCGGGCCCTCTCCTGCTTTCACTGCGGTCCTGACGGGATTTGAACCCGCGGCCTCCACCTTGACAGGGTGGCGAGCACTCCAAACTGCTCCACAGGACCAGGTTTCGCGGCACTTGATGTTGCGCTGTGCTGCGAAAAGAGACTGTACAGGAGGGTGGGCCCAGGGGCGAACTCACCCACCGTACCGGCCTCGTTACGGCGCCGACGGCCGATTCACGGGGCCTGCGCGTCGATCGCCTTCACGATCCGCTTGTCCGACACCGGGTACGCCGTGCCCAGCGCGTGGGCGAAGTAGCTGACGCGGAGCTCCTCGATCATCCAGCGGATGTCCGTGACCGCCGACGGTACCGGCCGGCCCTGCGGCAACTGCTCAAGGAGCCACGCGTACTCGTCCTGCATCTCGTGCACCTTCTCCATGCGGGAGGTGTCCCGCTGGACGTTGGTGGGCATCTGCTGAAGGCGCCGGTCCGCGGCGACGAGGTAGCGCATCAGGTCGGGCAGCCGCCGCAGGCCGGTCGCCGTCACGAACCCGGGCCGTACGAGGGCGTCCAGCTGCTTGCGTACGTCCGTCAGGTTCGGGAGGAGCACGGCGCTGCGTACGCCCTTCAGACGGCGCTCACAGGCCTGCCAGGCGGCCAGCACCTGCTGCACCTGGTTGACCGTACGGATCGTCGTGTCGACGATCTCGGCGCGCACCTTCTCGTACAGCTTCCGGTACGACTCCTCGTCCCATGCGGGGCCGCCGAAATCGGCGATCAGCTTGTCGGCCGCGGCCATCGCGCAGTCGTCGAACAGGGCCTGGATCGAACCGTGCGGATTCGCCGACAGCGCGAGCTTCTGAACATTCGTCAACTTCTCGGACGCGAACTTCGCAGGATTGACCGGGATGTTGCGCAGAACGAGCCGCCGGGTGCCCTTCCACATCGCCTGCCGCTGCTCCGCCTCGGTGTCGAAGAGACGTACGGAGACGGTGTCGCCGTCGTCGACCAGCGCCGGGTACGCCTTGACCGGCTGGCCGGCTCTGCGCGTCTCGAAGAGCGGCGTGAGGGTGCCGATCGACCAGTCCGTCAGGCCGGTGCGTTCCAGGGACTCGCCGCCGGCGCGCTCCGCGGTGGCCGCGGCGGCCTGGGAGATGGCCTGGCGGGCCTTCGGCTTGAGCCGGAGACGCAGGACCTCAAGGTCCTTGTCCTCGGCCAGCTTGCGGCGCCGCTCGTCGACGATCCGGAAGGTGACGCGGAGATGGTCGGGGATCCGGTCCAGGTCGAAGTCGTCGGCGGTGAAGGGGACTCCGACCATGCGCTTCAACTCGCGGGCCATGGTGACGGTCAACGGCTCCTGGAGGGGCACCGCGGTGGCCAGGAAACGCTGGGCGAAGTTGGGCGCCGGGACGTAGTTGCGGCGGATCGGCTTCGGGAGGGAGCGGATGAGTTCCGTCACCAGCTCCTCGCGCAGCCCCGGGATCTGCCAGTCGAAGTTCTCGTCGGTGACCTGGTTCAGCACCTGGAGCGGGATGTGGACGGTCACACCGTCGGCGTCCGCGCCCGGCTCGAACTGGTACGTCACCCGGAACTTGAGCGGTCCCTGGTGCCAGGCGTCCGGATAGTCGTCCTTGCTGACGTCACCGGCGCGCTCGTTGATGAGCATCGCCCGCTCGAAGTCGAGGAGTTCGGGCTCCTCTTGCCGTTTGTGCTTCCACCAGGAGTCGAAGTGCGCCCCGGAGACCACGTGTTCGGGGACGCGCTCGTCGTAGAAGTCGAAGAGCGTCTCGTCGTCGACGAGGATGTCCCGGCGGCGGGCCCGGTGCTCCAACTCCTCGACCTCGGTGAGGAGTCGGCGGTTGTCGGCGAAGAACTTGTGGTGCGTCCGCCAGTCGCCCTCGACCAGCGCGTTCCGGATGAACAGCTCACGGGACACCTCCGCGTCGATGCGCCCGTAGTTCACCTTCCGCTGGGCGACGATCGGTACGCCGTACAGCGTCACCTTCTCGTACGCCATCACCGCGGCCTGGTCCTTCTCCCAGTGCGGCTCGCTGTACGTGCGCTTGAGGAGGTGCTCGGCGAGGGGCTCGACCCACTCGGGTTCGATGCGCGCGTTGACGCGGGCCCACAGCCGCGAGGTCTCCACCAGCTCCGCCGACATCACGAAGCGCGGGGGCTTCTTGAACAGGGCGGAGCCGGGGAAGATCGCGAACTTGGCGTTGCGGGCACCGACGTACTCGTTCTTGCCGGAGGTGTTGCGGTTGCTGTCACCGGTCGAGGTGGAGCCTCCGGTACCCGCCGCCGTGGTTTTCGTCGGCACGTCCTTCATGCCGATGTGGGAGAGGAGGCCGGCCAGGAGGGAGACGTGGACGCTCTGCTCGGGGGCGTCGTCCTCGTTGGGGTGGATGCCCATCTGGCGTGCCACGGTACGGAGTTGGGTGTAGATGTCCTGCCACTCGCGGATGCGCAGGAAGTTCAGGTACTCCTGCTTGCACATCCGCCGGAACGAGGACGAGCCGCGTTCCTTCTGCTGCTCACGGACATACCGCCAGAGGTTGAGCAGGGCGAGGAAGTCCGACGTCTCGTCCTTGAAGCGGGCGTGCTGCTGGTCGGCCTGCGTCTGCTTCTCGGCGGGGCGTTCGCGCGGGTCCTGGATGGAGAGCGCGGCGGCGATCACCATGACCTCGCGGACACAGCCGTTCTTGTCGGCCTCCAGGACCATCCGGGCCAGCCGGGGGTCGACGGGCAGCTGCGCGAGCTTGCGGCCGGTGTCCGTGAGCCGTTTGCGGGGGTCCTTCTCGGCGGGGTCGAGCGCGTTGAGCTCCTGGAGGAGCTGGACGCCGTCGCGGATGTTGCGGTGGTCCGGCGGGTCGATGAAGGGGAACTTCTCGATGTCGCCGAGCCCGGCCGCGGTCATCTGGAGGATGACGGAGGCGAGGTTCGTCCGCAGGATCTCGGCGTCCGTGAACTCCGCTCGCGACTCGAAGTCGTCCTCGCTGTAGAGCCGGATGCAGATTCCGTCCGACGTACGGCCGCAGCGGCCCTTGCGCTGGTTGGCGCTGGCCTGGGAGATCGCCTCGATGGGCAGCCGCTGGACCTTCGTGCGGTGGCTGTAGCGGGAGATACGGGCGAACCCGGGGTCGATGACGTACTTGATGCCCGGCACGGTGAGCGAGGTCTCGGCGACGTTGGTCGCCAGAACGATCCTGCGCCCTGTGTGCTGCTGGAACACCCGGTGCTGCTCGGCGTGCGAGAGGCGGGCGTACAGGGGCAGGACCTCGGTGAACCGGTAGTTCTTCTTGCCGAGCGCGTCCGCCGTGTCGCGGATCTCGCGCTCGCCGGAGAGGAAGACGAGGATGTCGCCCTTGCCCTCGCCCTGGAGCTCGTCGACCGCGTCGCAGATCGCGGTGATCTGGTCGCGGTCGGAGTCCTCGCTGTCCTCTTCCAGAAGCGGCCGGTAGCGGACCTCGACGGGGTACGTACGGCCGGAGACCTCCACGATGGGGGCGTCGCCGAAGTGCCGGGAGAAGCGCTCGGGGTCGATGGTCGCCGAGGTGATGACGACCTTCAGGTCGGGCCGCTGGGGCAGCAGCTGCGCCAGGTACCCGAGCAGGAAGTCGATGTTGAGGGACCGCTCGTGGGCCTCGTCGATGATGATCGTGTCGTAGGCGCGCAGCTCGCGGTCGGTCTGGATCTCGGCGAGCAGGATGCCGTCCGTCATCAGCTTGATGACCGTCGCGTCCTGGTTCACCTGGTCGGTGAACCGGACCTTCCAGCCGACGGCCTCACCGAGGGGCGTGTCCAGCTCGTCCGCGATCCGCTCGGCGACGGTACGGGCGGCGATACGGCGGGGCTGGGTGTGCCCGATCATGCCGCGGACGCCCCGGCCGAGTTCGACGCAGATCTTGGGGATCTGGGTGGTCTTCCCGGACCCGGTCTCACCGGCGACGATGACGACCTGGTGATCGCGGATGGCGGCGGCGATCTCGTCCTTCTTCTGACTGACGGGAAGCTGCTCGGGATAGCTGACGGCCGGCACGCGGCTGCGGCGCTCGGCCATCCTCAGCTCGGCCTTCGCGACCTCCGCCTCGATCTCGGCGAGGACGGCGGAACGGGCCTCCGGCTTGCGGATCCTGCGCGCACCTTCGAGCCTGCGCCCGAGCCGGTGCGCGTCGCGCAGGGACAGCTCGGTCAGGCGGGGGGCGAGGTCACCGAGAGCGGGAGCGCCGGGGGCGGAGGCGGGGTGCGTAGACATACGCCGTCCAGGATCTCACCTCGGCCAAATTACTGGCGAACCCTTTTGTCTCGGGGCCCGGCTTCGGCCCGGTCGTCCTTGCCCCCAGCCCCCAGGTCTCAGCCCCCGGGTCTCAGCCCTCAGGTCTCAGTCGTCGGACGGGGTGGACGGCGCCGGTACCGGGGCTGTCGGGGCCGTCTCGGGCTTCGGGCGTCCGCTGGTGTCGCCCAGGGCGATCGACCTCGCGGTGTTGGAGACCGCCTTGATGCTCAGGTAGGCGGTCGTCATCGTGCTGACGGCTGTGAAGGCCGAGGTCAGGATGCCGACGGTCACTGCCGAGTCGCCGTGCAGACGCCACACACCGAAGATCGCCACTCCGGCTATGGCGACGTTGCTGAGGACCACCGCCAGGAGCCCGAACAGGGCACGGCTCCTTTCCAGCTCGTCATGATCCCGCCGCGCTCTTGACTCGCCCCGAACCATCGTCCCCGCCCCTGCCGCGTACGCTCCGCCGACCCGCCAGAACGTAGCGCCGCACGCATGCCCTGCCAAGCGTGGGCATGACGGATGGGCACGACGCGTGGGCACGACGAAGGCCCCGTCCGACTGGACGGGGCCTTCGTGTTGTGGCTGGGGCCGGGGTCGAACCGGCGACCTATCGCTTTTCAGGCGATCGCTCGTACCAACTGAGCTACCCAGCCACGAGGTTTCACGTGAAACATGTAACCTCAGCGGTCCTGACGGGATTTGAACCCGCGGCCTCCACCTTGACAGGGTGGCGAGCACTCCAAACTGCTCCACAGGACCTTGCTGTTGTGCGCGAAGTAAGTCTCGCACACCGTGTCGCGTGCTCCCAACGGGGTTTCCCGCCTGTTCGCTTTCGCCGATCTGGTGGTTCTGGATGACCGGTTGAGGCTGGCCGACGGGCCGATGTCGCTGGAAAAGCGTATCAGACCAGGAGGGATGGTCCGCGCACGCGACAGCGCAGGTCGAGGGCCGTGCCGTCCGGTTCGCGGGCGCCTCCGTGGTCGATCCGGGGGAGTGGAGGGGGCGGCGAAGGGTACTCCGGGTCGCATGCGAATGAGCGTGCTGGACGTGGGCTCGAACACGGTTCGGCTGGTGGTCGCGGACACCCAGAACGGTGTTCCCCTGCCGGCGCACACGGAGAAGTGGAAGCTGCGGCTCGCCGAAAAGGTGGAACCCGGCGGAGTGATCCCCGGGGAGTCCGTGCAGCAGCTCGTGAAGGCGGTCGCGGCGGCAGACCGGACCGCCCGGCGGTGGGGTGCGGGAGGGCCGCTCGCCTTCGCGACGGCGGTCGTGCGGGCCGCGCCGAACCGGCTCGACGTGCTGCGGACCGTACGCAACGAGACCGGCGTACGGCTGTGCACGCTGCCGGGGGAGGTCGAGGCCGAGCTCACCTTTCTCGGTGCCCGGCGGTGGATGGGCTGGCGGGCCGGGGCTCTCGTGCTGTTCGACATCGGCGGCGGCTCGCTGGAGGTGGCCTTCGGGCGGGGCAGGCTGCCCGACTTCGCGGCGTCACTGCCGCTCGGCGCGGGCCGACTGACCCGGGAGTTCCTCGGTGGCCAGGACCCGCCGTCCGAGGAGGACCTGAGGGCGTTGCGCCGCCGGGTGCGCCATCAGCTGCGGGACGTGGCCGCACGGCTCAGGTGGGAGGGGCCCCACATGGCGGTGGCGACCTCGCGGACCTTCCAGCAGCTGGCCCGGCTGTGCGGTGCCGCACCCGGTCGCCAGGGCGTGTTCGTGGCACGGCAACTGCGCCGGGGAGATCTCCGTGCCTGTCTGCCCCTGCTCGCAGCCCTGCCCGCGGCCGAGCGGGCGATGCTTCCCGGTGTCTCCGCGCCGCGGGCCCTGCAGAGTTTGGCCGGAGCGGTGGTGGGACACACGGCGATGAAGCTGACGGGCATCGAGACGCTCACCATCTGCCCGTGGGCCATCCGCGAAGGAGTGCTGCTGCGGTGCGTCGAGGACGGCGGGTCGTGGTGGGCGGAGATCACCCAGGAACGGGACGAAGCAGCGCCCGCGGGGCCGACCCCGCTGCGGATCGCGACGCCGGAGACCTGAGTCATCGGCGCCTCGGCGGGCGAGCCGCCCGGACGTGTCCCGACCCAGGAGCAGGACGGGCCGCGAAGAGCCGCGAAGAGCCAGGAGGAGGAGCCATGGTGGACAAGGGCCGTACCGACAAGATCAAGGGCAAGGTCAAGGAACTGGCCGGCAAGGCCACGAGCGACCGCGAGCAGGAGCAGGAAGGCAAGCTGGAACAGGCTCGCGGCGAGGCCAAGAAGAAGAGGGACCAGCAAGAAAAGGGGAAAGGCTCAGGAACGCGCTGAGCGGGCCGCGCGCTCGGACGGACGGTTCGCGGCTGAGCTTCTCCGGTCTTGCGGCGGACCGTCGTCAGGGGTGCGGGCCAGGGGTGACGGGTCGTCCGGCAGGGCCCGGAGAGCGGAGACCGTCTCGGCGATCCGGAGTCGGAACAGCTCGGGGAGCGCGTCCCCCGTGACGGAGTCGACGAGGTTGTCGGCCACCTCGTGCAGCTTGGTGTTGGTGTTCTGGGAGACCGCGACCAGCACGTTCCAGGCTTCCTCGGTGCTCAGCCCGAAGGACGCCATGAGGATGCCCCGCGCGATGTCGATGGCGGGCCGCGTCTGCATGGCCCGCCGGAGCTGTACGACTTCGATCCGCAGGTCCTCGTCGGATTCACCCGTGCCGTGGGACTCACCCGTGACCGCGGATTGGCCCGTGACGCCGGGTTCGCCCGTGACGGCGGTCTCGTCGGCGTCGCCCGTGCCGGCGAACAGTGGCAGCGTGCCGGTGATCGAGAAGAGCCGGAGCATCGCGGGGCCCGCCGACCGAATCGTGATGATCTTGCCCTCGTCGAGGGCGCGCCTGCGGACACAGAGCAGGACGTTGAGTCCGGAGCAGTCGCAGAAGTCGACGCCGCTCAGATCGAGCTCGATGCCGCGCTCCGAACGGGCGAGGGCCTGGCGCAGACCGTTGTGCAGTGCCCGCTCCGTGACGAGGTCGATCGCGCCGGACACGACGACGAGCGTCGCGTAGCCCTCGGGACGCGTCTCGATCCCGAGCAGGTGTGCCCGGGAGGCTTCGTCCGCCACTGTGAGCTGCGTGGTGACTGTACGTTCCGACATCGCGGCCACTCCGTAGGCATCGGGCAGTACGTGGCCCTTCAAGTTTCGGTCCGCGGCACCTCGTACGTCAAGCTATACATGAAACCAAGTTCAGGCTTTTGAATACGTGAATCAAAGAGCCTATCCTGGCCCCATGCGCGGAGTACCCGAGTCCCATACCGGTTGGACGTTCCTCACCAATCACTCCCGTGTCCTGGCTGCGATCGCGGAGAATCCCACCATCCGCATCCGTGACATGGCCGCACGCTGCCGGCTCACCGAGCGCGCCGTCCAGAAGATCGTCGCGGATCTGGAGGCGGCCGGTTATCTCACCCACACCCGTCAGGGGCGCTCCAACGCGTACCGGATCGAGGACGGGACCATCCTTCGGCATCCCGCCGACGAGGGGCTGAGCGTGGCGGAGCTGCTGGCCCTCCTCTCGCGCCACGACGACGCCCACGCCGATGGCGGGCGTGAGCTGCAGTCGACGGCTCCGCACCCGGGAAGCCCCGAAGACGACCAGCGACCGCATGAAGGGAGCTGAGGAAGCGCTCCCTGAACTGCCCTCCCGGAACTGCGCCGCTCGAACTGCGCTGCCTGAACTGTGCTCCGGGGGCGGCCGTGGAGCTCGTCCCCTGCCCTCGGCCGGATGGGTGCGGACGCGTCCTTCGGGCACTTCGCCCTCGGGGCGGCGTCGGGGCGGCGGTCCTGTGGCTGCTGGAGCAGTAGTGGGCGCAGGGCTGGGTACTCGCAGTGGCGACCGCAGCCCGCCGACGAAGGGACAGCGCCGTGAGCGACTACCGCACCAACACCTCCGGGGACGACGGGGAGGGTGCGCAGGAACAGGATTCCCGGCCGAACCCCGTCCCGAGGGACATGCCCGACCAGCAGACGGGCGCCGACGAGGACCCGTGGGAAGTGGACGACCCCTCGACGGCCAAGGGGGCGGACGGGCGTCCCGATCAGGAGGTCCCTGATCCGGAGGTCCCCGACACGGACGAGGCCGGCACCGGCAAACGGGGGGCGCCGCACTCCGGCAGCGAGCGCCCTGAGCAACCCGTCCCCGACGAGTCGCCCGCCTGACCGAACACCGCCGATCTGGTGGTGAGTTCAGGCTCGTCAAGGGCGAACTGGGCTCGTCGATACGGCCGTAACGTCCCCGAACGCACGAAATGGCGGCCACCCCTGAATCGGGATGCCGCCAACCGTACTTACCTGTGCCCCCAACGGGATTCGAACCCGTGCTACCGCCTTGAAAGGGCAGCGTCCTAGGCCGCTAGACGATGGGGGCGAGGACGTGAGAAGCATAGGTGATCCCGGGGAGGTTCGCCAAAACGGTTTACGGGCTCCGAACGGGGGACGGCGAGGGTGAAGTCGGGGGCGAAGACAGGGGCGAAGCCGGGGATGAGGCCGAGGGCGAGGTCGAGGACGAAGGGGAAGGTGAGGGAACCGGTGTGGCGCCCGGCTGGTTCTCCTTCGGCAGATGACGGCTCACCTCGGCCGTGGTCAGCCCGAGGCCACCCAGTTTGATCTCGTCCCAGGCCTGTAGGCGATGCGTGTCGCGGTCCAGGTAGAGGACGGAGGCCTCGATCTGGTCGGGGTTCCGCTTCTCCAGGGCGCGCAGTCCGCTGCCGCCCGTCGAGCCCTCGATGCGCAGCCGGGTGCCCTTCTCCATGACCTCCATCTCCGCGTGGTGGATGTGCCCAGCCAGGACCAGCGGGACCACACCGTCCGTGCGCCGGGCCGCGTCCGGCTCGTGGACCATCGCGATGTCGACCGGGGTGCCCAGGGTCCGCTGGTCACGGATGGCCGAGGCCAGCCGGTCGCCCGCCAGTTCCTGGTCCCGGCCGCCGTCCTGCTCGCCCGCCGAGCGGTCCGGGGTGAACGCCGGGTCGCCGATGCCCGCGAAGCGCAGTCCGCCGACGGTGACCGCGCGGCCGTCGTCCAGGACGTGCACGTTCTTCATGCGTTGCAGATAGCGCTGGGTGAGCTGTGAGTCGTGGTTGCCGCGCACCCAGACGTAGGGCGCTCCCAGGTCCCTGATCGGGTCCAGGAAGCCGTTCTCGGCGGCCGTGCCGTGGTCCATGGTGTCGCCGGTGTCGACGATCACGTTGATGTCGTACTGCTCCACCAGCGACGCGATGATCTTCCAGCTGACCGGGTTGAGATGGATGTCGGAGACGTGCAGGACCCGGATCGTGGCCGGGTCGGGCTGGTAGGTCGGGAGCGTGGACGTGACGTCGTACAGCTTCGTCACATTGGTCACCAGACGCGCCAGCTCCTTCTGGTAGACGTCGAACTCGCTGACGATGCTGCGCGCGTTGCCGACCAGGGAGGGGGCCGAGGACAGCAGTCCGGAGAACTTCGGTTCCAGGACCGACTTGGGGTTCCAGGTCGCGTACGCCGTCGCTCCCGACGCCATCAGGAGGGCGAGGGCGAGGCCGCCGGCCGCGAGGGCCCGGCGCGGGCGGCGGTAGACCGCGAGGCCGAGCGCGGTGGCCCCGGACACGACGGCCACGCAGGAGCGGACGGCCAGGTCGAGGGTGCCGTGGCCGACGTCCTGGGCCACCTCGTCCTGGAGGCCGGAGAGGCGCTCGGGGTGGTCGACGAGGGCCTGGGCGCGGACCGGGTCCAGCTGGTCGACGTTCACGTCGAGGCGGACCGGCGCGGTGTGGCTGTTCAGCTCCAGGGCGCCCAGCGGGGAGACGTTGATCTTCGTGCCGCCGGTGAGCGACGGGCGCAGGGTCATCGTGGTGTTCATCGGTCCGACCGGCGCGCGTACGTCGCCGACGATCAGCAGGCCCAGCCAGGCACCCAGAAGGACCACCGCGACCAGGCCCAGAGTGCGGGCCCAGGGGTGCGGCGGATGGACCAGCTCGGCGGCCGGATGCGCGCGGCGGGCGCGATAGGAGCCGGCGAGGGCGGTCAGGGGGCGGGTGAGGCGACCGGTGGTGCTGCGGGTGGTGCGGGTGCTTTGGGAGTGCGGGGTGTTGGCGGGTACGCGTGCCATTGGTCCCGTATGCCCACAGCGGGACGCGGCTAAGCGGGGTGACACAGAGCATGGCTTTCCGCAGAACGCGGGTCCGTGACCCCGTACGGGCGGTCCTGCCGGACAATGGGCGTGTGCTGGAGATGACGCGCGAGGAGTTCGAGGAACTGGTCGCCGAGTCCCTCGACCGGATTCCGCCGGAGCTGACGAGGCTGATGGACAACGTCGCGGTGTTCGTCGAGGACGAGCCCCCGGCGGACGATCCCGAGCTGCTCGGGCTGTACGAGGGGACGCCGCTGACCGATCGCGGGGAGTGGTACGCGGGGGTGCTGCCCGACCGGATCACGATCTACCGGGGGCCGACCCTGCGGATGTGCGAGACGCGGGACGACGTGGTCGCGGAGACCGAGGTGACCGTCGTGCA
The DNA here is from genome assembly GCF_036227485.1 of Streptomyces sp. NBC_01451. NCBI lineage: Bacteria > Bacillati > Actinomycetota > Actinomycetes > Kitasatosporales > Streptomycetaceae > Streptomyces > Streptomyces sp. NBC_01451. The sequence continues at coordinate 4,485,685 of NZ_CP109479.1, read as the reverse complement.
TGAGATCGCTCACCATTTCGGGATCGACGACGAGCGGCTGCACGCGCTCGGGTACGGCTGACCGGCCATGGAGCCACGGTTGCCGCGGGGCCGGGCGCGCGGAGGCTGTTGAGGGGCGCGTGTCTTCTTGTGGGCGACGGGAGTTGAGCACATTGACTCCTCGACTCCCCACCGGAGGTGGCTGCCCGTGCGCCCCTTGCATGTACCTGTCCGACTGGCCGCCACGGTTGTGGCCGTCGCCGCTGCCGCCGGCTGTATGAGCGTGGGCGACGGCGACGCCGGCCAGGTCAAGCCCTCCCACTCCGCCGGCCAGAAGGGCGCGAAGGCCCCCGACGGGGGGTCCGCGGTGACCGGCGGTGGCGGTTCCGGGTGGGCCGGCGGGTCCGTGAGCGACGCCAAGTCCGGGCGCGGGAAGGGCAAGGGGGGCGCGAAGGGGGCCAGCGGGGCGCCCGTCTCCCCGGGTGCCTCTCCGTCCGCCGGGCAGAGCGCTCCCGCGTCGGAGCCCGCCAAACCGGGCGGCGGCAGCGCGGGGCCCGTCGATCCCGGTGCGCCCACGCCGACGAAGCCGCAGCCCACGCCGACGAAGAGCGCCGAGCCGGAGCCGGAGCCGCCGGCCGAGTCACCCACGCCCCCGCCACCCTCGCCGGAGCCGACGGTCGCGGAGCCGTCCTCTTCGGTGCAGCCGCAGCAGGCCCAGCCGCAGCTGGGGACGCGGGAGCCGGCGCCGGAGGCCGGGGTGCCTGTCTAGACCCGTCCTGATCGAGCGGCCGGAAGGGTGGTGACCTGCGATGACGGGACTCAATTTGCCCAAAGGGGAGGTGGGTGCGTATGGTAGTAGATCGTTTGATCCCATTGCCTGGCGCCGAAGAGATGCGCCGCGTGTGGCGCGTACTCTCCCTTGCCGTGGCTGACCGCATTGAGGCGGTCGAATTGCGAAATCACGGAGTTGACGGGCGCGTGCCGACGAGACTCCGGAAGGTTTCGCATTCGCATGTCCATTTCCAGTACTGATCACATCGTCGTGCCCGAGAACGAGAACGCCGAGGCAGTCAGCCTCGACCTCGACCTCGCGGAGACGGCCGCCGACACCGACGCCGCCGACATCGACGCCGCCGACGCCGCAGACATCGAGTCCGGCGAGCCGGAGATCACCTTCACCGACCTCGGTCTCCCCGAGGGCGTCGTGCGCAAGCTCACGCAGAACGGTGTGACCAGCCCCTTCCCGATCCAGGCCGCGACCATCCCGGACGCCCTGGCCGGCAAGGACATCCTCGGCCGTGGCCGCACCGGCTCCGGCAAGACCCTCTCCTTCGGTCTGCCGCTGCTGACGAAGCTGTCCGGCGGCCACACCGACAAGAAGAAGCCCCGCGGCATCATCCTCACGCCGACCCGTGAGCTCGCGATGCAGGTCGCGGACGCCCTCCAGCCGTACGGCGACGTCCTCGGCCTGAAGATGAAGGTCGTCTGCGGCGGTACGTCGATGAGCAACCAGATGTACGCCCTGGAGCGCGGCGTCGACGTCCTCGTCGCCACCCCGGGCCGGCTGCGCGACATCATCAACCGCGGCGCCTGCTCCCTCGCCAACGTCGAGGTCGCCGTTCTCGACGAGGCCGACCAGATGTCCGACCTGGGCTTCCTGCCCGAGGTCACCGAGCTGCTCGACCAGATCCCGGGCGGCGGCCAGCGCATGCTGTTCTCGGCCACCATGGAGAACGAGATCTCCACGCTGGTCAAGCGCTACCTGACCAACCCGGTCACGCACGAGGTCGACAGCGCCCAGGGCAACGTCACGACGATGTCCCACCACATCCTCATCGTGAAGCCCAAGGACAAGGCGCCGGTCACGGCCGCCATCGCCTCCCGCAAGGGCCGCACGATCATCTTCGTCCGCACCCAGCTGGGCGCCGACCGCATCGCCGAGCAGCTCTGCGAGTCCGGCGTGAAGGCCGACGCGCTGCACGGCGGCATGACCCAGGGCGCGCGTACCCGCGTACTCGAGGACTTCAAGAAGGGCTACGTCAACGCCCTGGTCGCCACCGACGTCGCCGCCCGCGGCATCCACGTCGACGGCATCGACCTGGTCCTGAACGTGGACCCGGCCGGCGACCACAAGGACTACCTGCACCGCTCCGGCCGTACGGCCCGCGCGGGCCGCTCCGGCACGGTCGTGTCGCTGTCCCTGCCGCACCAGCGCCGTCAGATCTTCCGCCTGATGGAGGACGCGGGCGTCGACGCCTCGCGCCACATCATCCAGGGCGGCGCGGCCTTCGAGCCGGAGGTCGCCGAGATCACCGGCGCCCGCTCGATGACCGAGGTCCAGGCCGAGTCCGCGGGCAACTCCGCGCAGCAGGCCGAGCGTGAGGTCTCGCAGCTCACCAAGGAGCTGGAGCGCGCCACGCGCCGTGCCGCCGAACTCCGCGAGGAGGCCGACAGGCTGACCGCGCGTGCCGCGCGCGAGCGGGGCGAGGACCCGGAGGCAGCCGTGGCCGCGGTGGCCGAGGCCGCTGCCGCCGCCGTCGTCGCGGAGGCCGCCGCCGAGGCGACTGCCGCCGCGGAGGCACAGGTGCGCGAGGAGCGTCCGCGTCGTGACGAGCGGGGCAACTACGAGCGCCGCGACCGCCGCGACGACCGTCCGTCGGGTGGCTTCAACCGTGACAACGACCGTGGTGGCCGTTCCTTCGAGCGTCGTGACGACCGTCCGTCGGGTGGTTCCGGTGGCGGCTTCCGCCGTGACGACCGTCGTGACGGCGGTGACCGTGGTGGCTTCCGTCGCGACGACCGTCCGTCGGGTGGCTTCAACCGTGACAACGACCGTGGTGGCCGTTCCTTCGAGCGTCGTGACGACCGTCCGTCGGGTGGTTCCGGCGGCGGCTTCCGCCGTGACGACCGTCGTGACGGCGGTGACCGTGGTGGCTTCCGTCGCGACGACCGTCCGTCGGGTGGCTTCAACCGTGACAACGACCGTGGTGGCCGTTCCTTCGAGCGTCGCGACGACCGCCCCTCGGGTGGTTCCGGCGGCGGCTTCCGCCGCGACAACGACCGTCCCTCGGGCGGCTTCAACCGCGACAACGACCGTGGCGGCTTCCGCCGCGACGACCGTCCGGCCACCGGTCACCGGGGCAGCGACCGCCCCTTCAACCGTGACCGCCAGGGCGACCGTCCCACCGGCGGCGGCTTCCGCGCCGGCGGCCACGAGCGCCCCCAGGGCCGCCGCGACGACCACCGCGGCACCGGCACGGGTTCGGGTTCCGGCACCGGTTCGTCCTTCGGCCGCCGCGACGAGAAGCCGCGCTGGAAGCGCAACGGCTGATCGCCGGTCGATCGCAGGTCGGTCACTGACTGATCGCTGACTGATCACTGAAGGGCCCGTACGACTCCGGTCGTACGGGCCCTTCGGCGTCGCCGCGCCCTGCTCCACGCCGGAAAACCCCAACTCGCCTGTCAGCAGCGGCTGTTACGCTCCGGCGCGGAATCAATGATCCGGTGATGAGCCGGATCCAGGGGGAGGAAATCGTTGAGTCCGTTGAATCCGTTGAATGCGTCGAATCCATGGGATCGTCATGCCTTCGCACGCTGCGGGGTCGCCGCGGCGCTCGCGGCGTCGGCCGTCGTCGCCGTGCCATGGGCGGCCTCAGCCGCGGAGAACCGCCCACCGTCCCAGCCCGCGCTGTCCGAACTGACCACCGAGGACAAGCCGTGCGTCGGCGGTACGGAACGGCCGTACGTCAGGACGCGGCCGACGCTCGGGGCGGTACTCCGCGACCCGGACGGGGGCTCGGTGAGCGCCGAGTTCGAGGTGTCCTGGACGGACGGCTCGGGCGTACGGCAGGTGCGGAGTACCGTCCAGACGACCGCCAAGTACACCGGTTCGCCGTTCAGCTGGACCGTGCCGACCGACGTGCCGGCGTTCACCGGGGTGAGCTGGCGGGTGCGGGCGAGCGACGGCACGCTGTGGGGGCCGTGGAGCTCCGACGGCGGCAGCGGTCCGTGCGAGTTCGTGTACGACACCGAGGCGCCCGCGAAGCCCTCGGTGTCCTCGCCCGAGTACCCGGACGACACCGGGCAGTGGCACGACGGGGTGGGCGTGTACGGCACGTTCACCGTCGACTCCACGTCGGACGACACGGTGTCGTACCGCTACGGCTTCCTCGGCGAGCCGCAGCGCACGGCCGTACCGGACGAGCCCGGCGGGCCGGTGGAGCTGCGCTGGCTGCCGCAGTCGGAGGGCGTGAAGGGGCTGGACGTCCAGGCCGTCGACCGGGCGGGCAACGCGAGCGCGCCCGCCACCTACCGGTTCCGGGTGAGTGGGGGCCGTACGCCCGTCGCCGCCTGGACGCTCGCCGACGCGGCCGGGGCGGACGAGGCCTCGGCGGAGGCGGGCGGCAGGACCGCGACGGCGGGTGACGGGGTCGAGTTCGGCGCGGCAGGTCCCTCTCGGACCTCGGTGACGGGGGCTGTCGCCCTCGACGGGTCGGACTCCGCGTATCTGACGAGCGGCGCACCGGCTGTCGACACCGGCGGGGCGTTCGCCGTGAGCGCCTGGGTGCGGCCGGACGCCGTCGGCACGGACATGAGGGCGGTCAGCCAGACCGGCGGCGGGACGGCCGGGTTCGGGCTCGGGACGGCGGACGGGGCCTGGTCGTTCTCGGTGGGCGGCTCGGTCGTACGGGGTGGTGTGCCCGAGGCCGGTGACTGGGCGCATCTCACCGGGGTGTACGACCCGGTCGCCGGTACGGCCCGGCTGTACGTGAACGGGCGGGCGGCCGGCACGGCCGAGAACGTCACCGGTGCCGATGCGTCCGGGAACCTCCAGATCGGCCGCACACTCGCCGGCGAGAACGCGAGCGCGAGCGCGAGCGGGAGCGGGAACTGGCGCGGTGCGCTGGCCGGCGTACGGGTGTGGGACCGGATCGTCGTCGCCGCCGAGGCCGCCGGGGCGGCGAAGCGGGCCACCGTGAGCGAGGGGTACTGGCCGCTGGACGAGGCGGTCGGCGGCGGCAGCCCGGAGCGGGACGGCGGCCGGCCACTGACGCTCGGCGGGGACGCGGCGATCTACCGCGACGACGCCCCCTGCGACTGGCTCGACCCGGACTGCCTGCCTGCCCAGTCCCCTCTCTTCGGTGCCGGGCACCTGCTGCTGGACGGCGATGGCGACTTCGCCGCGACGGACGGCCGGGGCATCGCCACCGGGGACAGCTTCTCGGTCGCCGCGCACGTGCGGATCGACGCGGCGGCACAGGACCGGCCGATGACGGTCCTGTCTGTCCGGGGCGCGGACAACTCCCTTGCCGAGGTGCGCTATTCGGGGGCCTCGCAGAACTGGGAGGTGGCTCTGACGGACGCCGACGGGGAACCGGTCACCCTCACCGCGGGCGGCGCGTGGGCCTCCCCGGACGATGTCCATCACCTGGCACTCGTGTACGACGACGAGTCCGACGAGATCCTGCTCCACGCCGACGGGCAACTGTCGGCGAGGCAGTCGTACCGGCCCGGCTGGACGACGACGGGTGACCTGCAGATCGGCCGGTCGCAGGGCGCGGACGGCTGGGGCGGCTACCTGGCCGGAGCGGTCGACGAGGTGCACGTCTACGCGGGCGTGCTCGGCGCGACCCAGGTGGCCCAGCTGGCGAGCGGCGCGACGGACGTCTGACCGCGTGGCCAGGACAGATATGTTTTCGGCCAAATTGGTTCGCCTGTGACGCATGTCATACCCCCAGCGAGGGCATTGCTGGGGGCATGACAGATGACGTCAGAGTGAGTGGGCTGTCGGACGAGGAACGACTTGCCCAGCTCGGTTACACGCAGGTCCTCGCCCGCCGTATGTCGGCGTTCTCCAACTACGCGGTGTCCTTCACGATCATCTCGGTCCTGTCGGGCTGCCTGACCCTCTACCTGTTCGGCATGAACACCGGCGGCCCGGCCGTGATCACGTGGGGCTGGGTCGCCGTGGGGCTCATGACCCTCTTCGTCGGGCTGTCGATGGCCGAGATCTGTTCGGCCTACCCGACCTCCGCAGGCCTCTACTTCTGGGCGCACCGGCTCGCTCCCCCGCGTACGGCCGCCGCCTGGGCCTGGTTCACGGGATGGTTCAACGTGCTCGGGCAGGTCGCGGTGACCGCCGGCATCGACTTCGGAGCGGCCTCCTTCCTGGGCGCCTACCTGAACCTCCAGTTCGACTTCGAGGTCACCCCGGGCAGCACGATCCTGCTCTTCGCGGGCATCCTCGTCCTGCACGGACTCCTCAACACCTTCGGCGTACGCATCGTGGGCCTGCTGAACAGCGTCAGCGTGTGGTGGCACGTGGTGGGTGTGGCCGTCATCGTCGGCGCGCTGACGTTCGTACCGGACAAGCACCAGTCGGCGTCCTTCGTGTTCACGGAGTTCGTGAACAACACGGGCTGGGGGAGCAGCGTGTACGTCGTCGCCCTCGGCCTGCTGATGGCGCAGTACACCTTCACCGGGTACGACGCCTCCGCCCACATGACCGAGGAGACCCACGACGCCTCCACGGCGGGCCCGAAGGGCATCGTCCAGTCCATCTGGACCTCGTGGATAGCGGGCTTCGTCCTGCTCCTGGGCTTCACCTTCGCCATCCAGTCGTACGAGGGTGCCCTGGGGTCCCCGACCGGCGTACCGCCCGCCCAGATCCTGCTCGACGCGGTGGGCGCGACCGCCGGCAAGCTGCTCCTGCTCATCGTCATCGGCGCCCAGTTGTTCTGCGGCATGGCATCGGTCACGGCCAACTCCCGCATGATCTACGCCTTCTCCCGCGACGGCGCCCTCCCCTACTCCCACCTCTGGCACACGGTCAGCCCACGCACCCGTACCCCCGTCGCCGCGGTCTGGCTGGCGGCGTTCGGAGCACTGATCCTGGGCCTGCCCTACCTGATCAACGTGACGGCGTACGCGGCCGTGACGTCGATCGCGGTCATCGGCCTCTACATCGCCTACGTCATCCCGACGCTGCTGCGGCTGCGCAAGGGCGAGGCGTTCGAACGGGGGCCGTGGCACCTGGGCCGGTGGTCGCGGGCCATCGGGGTCGTGTCTGTGATCTGGGTCGCCGTGATCACGGTCCTCTTCATGCTGCCCCAGGTCGCACCGGTCACCTGGGAGACCTTCAACTACGCCCCGATCGCCGTCCTGGCGGTGCTGGGGTTCGCGGCGCTGTGGTGGGTCGCTTCGGCGCGGCACTGGTTCCTCAACCCCGAGCACGAGCGGACCCTGGCCCGGGAGGCGGCCCGCAAGGGGGCACCCGAACCGGTCGATCCATAGCGAGGAGGCCCATTTCCTCCAGTGCCCACCGTCCTGTTCGTGGAGTGACCCGGCCGTGTCTCCGATACCCGATCGGAGTCGTGGCCGGGTCCGGCTATGCTCGGGGGAGCAACATCGCGGGGACCCTTAGCTCAATTGGCAGAGCAGTGGACTTTTAATCCATTGGTTGTGGGTTCGAGTCCCACAGGGTCTACGGATGCGGGGGAGGGGAAACCCCTTCTGGCCTGCACAGCAGCGCTCGGGTCGGCTTCGGTCGGGTCGGGCGCTGCGGCGTTTTCGGGTCCGTGCGTGAGCGATGCGTGAGCGGATGTGCCCGTGGCCTGTGGGTCGGCTACGACTGAGCCCCTACCGAACGGCAGTGGCAACAGGCATGTGGGTCGAAGCCGTCGGTCCTGCCCGCGTCAAACCTGCTGAAATTGGATGTTGAGCGCTTGAAGCGACCGGCTGGACCCGATGTCGGACCTGGATGGCACGATTCCCGGCATGGAACTCGTACACCCGCTCGACGGCCTGGACGACCATCCCTGGTCATCCTTCTCTCACGCCTACGGCAGCGCGGAAGATCTCCCCGATCTCCTGAGGGCCCTGGCCGGCACCGACGAGGGTGCGGGGGACGAAGCGTTGTCGGAGTTGTACGGATGCGTGCTGCACCAGGGGACCGTCTACGCCGCCAGCGCGGAGGCGGTTCCGTTCCTGGCCAGGATCGCCGCGGTCGGCCACCGGACGGCAGATGTGCTGATGCTGCTCGGGGGAATGGCCGAGAGCGATGACGAGCACGGCGTGGTACCGGGCACGGTCCGGGCGGCCGTGGTTGCGCAACTCCCGCTGATCCTGCCTCTGTTGGCTGCCACCGAGCGGGAGACCCGCCGGACCGCAGCCTGGGCGGCGTCCCACACCCGCGCGACCGCACGCGTGCTTCCCGCCCTCCGTACGCGTTGGAACGAGGAGCCGGAGCCCTCGGTGCGCGCGGAGGTGTTGGCAGGGATTTCCCGGCTCGACCCGTCGGCCGGCGCGGCGGGAGCCGCCACTGTCCTGGACCCGTCCCAGCCTGCCGAGCTACGCATGGCTGCCGTCTTCGCCTGCCTCGACGCGGATGGGTCCTGGACCGAGTCCCACCACACGACCATGCTGTCCCTTCTGCCCGCCGACGCACTTGGGTCCGACCTCGCTTTCGAACGCAACGAACCTCTGGCAGCCGTAGTGGAGAAGCTGTTGAGCCGAGGCCGGGACGCTGACAGGGAGGCGGCGTTCGCGCTCCTCGACGCCACCCTGCGCGATGGCCGGGCCGATGTGCGGGCCGAGGCTCTGTGGGCGGCCGACCGTGCCTGCATGCTCTCTCGCAGCGCACCGCAGCGGCTGCTGGCAGGTCTGCGCGCGGCGGCTGTCGACGAGAACGCCGTGGTCGCCGTGTCATCCCTCCTGGGCCGTCTGGGCACCGCCGCCGCATCGGCCGCAGAGGTACTGGTTCCGCTCGCCGGCCGGAACCCGGAGCAGGACGACGACCATGCGGACCGGGCGCTGGCCGCGCTCGTGCTGGTCGCGCCCGCTCAGGCCGCACCGCTGCTGTCCGCCGGGCTCGGGCGACGCCCGCGGGCGCTCGATGCGGCTGCCGGGTTCCGGAGGCCGACGGACAGCGTTTTCCCGTACGACGGTGAGCTCCTCGACGCGCTCAGGCACCGCCTCTCCCAGCCCGAGGCCCTGAGCGGCAACGAACCAGGGCAGCTGACGAGCCTTCTGGCAGGTTGGGGCGCCCGGGCCGGGGCGGCGCTGGCCGAACTGCACATGGTGCTCCCGCACTTCCCGGTCCAGGCAGCCCGGGCCATCGTCGCCATCGCCTCCGACGGAACTCCCGGCGAACGTACCCAGGTGGTCACGTCGTTGCGGACCGAGGCGGAAAACGGATCACTCCCCGCGGCGAAGGCCCTGTACGAACTCGTCGGCGAGCACACGCTCCTGGCGGACTGCCTCGATCGGGAGTTTCGCCACGGTGGCCGTCGGCTCACGGAAGCCGCGGCGACGGCCGGCACGCTCGGCCCCCGGGCGGCAGCCCTGGCGTCCGCCCTGCACGAGGCGCTCGGCGGCCCGGACGGCGACACCACCACGCCCGCGCTGGACGCGGACGTGGCCCTCGCCGAAGCGCTGTGGCGCATCACGGGGGACGCCGCCACAGCGGTCGCTGCCCTGGACTCGGTCTTCGCCCGCGCCGCACACAACTCCTGGTCCCAGTGGTCCCTCATACGGGCCGCCCGAACGACGGCACTCCTCGGGGCGGCGGGGCGGCCGCTCACCTCTCGCCTGGAAGCCCTTCTCGACCACCCGACCCAGACACCGGCCGCGGTGCTGGCCCTCACCAGCGTGGCGGAACCCGACTCACTCGACCGCACCACACTCGCCGCGGCCGTCCTGCGTTCAGCCGAACAGGAAGCCGATCCTTCGGGGGCCTGCGACGCCCTGGAAGCCCTCGGTGTCCGAGCTCTGACCGCCGACCACCTGTATCGGCTGACCACCCTCGCCGACGGCGACGCCCGGGTCATCCGCTCGGGAGTAGTAGACCGCATCATCCGCGAGGACGAAGCCTTCCGAAGCCGCGCCCGGGCGCTCCTCACCACATTCACGACTCCCGCCGTCCCCTGACGTCCAGGCGCCACAGATCGCTGCAACGTCGCCCGAGTATGGTCCGCACTTCCCGAACCGAGACCGTGCGCCGTAGCGGGCCGAATGGGTCAACTACTGGACTCTTGCCGTGCTTCCGCAACAACTGCGACCAACGCCCCTTCACCCCGCGGTGGTCGAGCCGGTTGAATCAGTAGTTGCCGGACGAGACCTGGGGATCAGCTTTGCCGCCTTCTCCGCGATCTCGCGGTCCAGCTCCGGCAGCAGGCTCGTGTACGTGTCCGAGGTCAGCGTGATGGTGGAGTGCCGCAGCGTCTCTTTCACCGTGTGGATGTCGCCGCCACCTCCGTGCGTGAGCGTCGCGGTGACGTGGCGTAGGTCCCGCAGGGTGATGGGCGGTAGGTCGGTCGTGGCGAGGATGCGGCGGAAGGTCTCGGAGACGGTTCCCGGGTGCAGCCAGGAGCCGTCCTCCTTGGTGAAGACCTTGCCCGTGTCCTGCCAGGCGTCGCCCCACTGCACGCGCTCCTTCTCCTGGCGGGCCTTGTGGTCGCGCAGTTCGGAGATGGTCGTGCTGTCGAGCGCGATCGTGTTCGCGCTGCCGTCCGTCTTCGGCTCCGACTCGTAGATGTCCCAGCCGTCCACCACGATCTCCTTGGCGGGAGTGATGAGGCCGACGTCGAGGTCGATCTCGTGCCAGTCCTGGCCGACCGCCTCGCCGCGCCGGAGGCCACGGGTGCCCATGAGGTGGAGTATCGCGTAAAGCCGGTCGCCCTCGGCTGCGTCGAGGAAGGCGCCGAACTGCTGGGGCGTCCACACCATGACCGGGCCGGGGATCTGACCGGTCTCTCGCCACCGCCGGACGCGTTCATCGGTCCACAGGAGGGGCTTCGGGCGCCTGCCGGACTCCAACTCGACGTGGGACGCCGGGTTGAAGGTGATCAACTGCTGGGCGATCGCGGAGTTCAGGGCCGCGCGCAGGGTGCGGCGGATCGCCTGACGGGTGGCCGGGCCGGTGATCTTCCGGAACGGCTTCATCTCTGCCAGTTTGGCTCGTTCGGGCGCGAGCCGCTTCCGCTCCGCTCCCACAGGGCGACCGGGCGTGCTCGGCTTGCAACGGGCGATCTGCTCGCGGCGGGCCTCGTTCTCGGCTGAGATCACCTCGTTGTCGTCGGCTATCGCGTCGAACATCTCCACCAGGTGGCCGACGTTGAGCCGGTCGAGGCGTACGTGGCCGATGCGCGGCTTCAAGTGGACGCGGATGTGGGAGGCGTAGGCGTTGAGCGTGGTCTTGCGGCGCTTCTTCGCGGCGAACCACTGGTCCAGCCACTCGCCGACGGTGAGGTTGCCACGGAGGGCCAGGCCCGCCCTCAGACGGCGTCGGGTCTCCTCGATGGCTGGGAGCGGGGCCTTCTCGACCGCGACCTTCTCCAGCATGTCGACGAGGCGCCGGAGGCTGTCGGGGTCGTCCTTCTCTGCCAGCGCCAGCAGGGAACGGATGTGGTCGAGGTCCGTCTGCGCGGCCTTGAGGGACTCGTAGCCGGCGCGGCTGAAGGAGCGGCGGGCGCCGTCTTCGGTCGGCGGGAGTTCCTGGCGTATCGAGTACGAGCCGTGCTTGCGGCTGGAGAGTTTGGGGCAGTTCTTGCCGAGCGGCTTGCCGGTCTCGGGGTCACGGCAGTAGCAGCGGCGGTGGGTGGAGCCCTTCAAAGACGTTCCTCCGGGGTGGTGTTGGGGCTGGGTTCGGGTGGGTCGACGTCGCCCAGGGCGGGTGGCAGGTGGGGTGGGGTGGCGCCTTCGTCGCGGATGTCGCGGCGGAGGTGGCGGAGGTTGTACTTGGCGGAGACGGCCTCGTCGGCGTACTTGGTCCGCCTGCGCTCGGCTTCTTCCTGCTGGGCGCGGTTGGTCGCCGTCTTGACTGCGAACCGCGCCCGTTCTTCCTCTTCGAGGGCGGCCAGTGCGGTGCGTACGAGGCTGGCGTGCGCTTCGAAGTCGGGGACCAGCCCCGCGTCGTACAGGGGCATGTCCTCGTCGCCGGTGAAGCGCCGCAGGGCGTCCCAGGTGGGCACGAGGCTCTGGAAGGGGAGTTCCTGGGTCCGGTCGACGTAGCCGACCGGGAAGATCAGGCAGACCGGGTACGTCTCCAGGGCGGCGGCCAGGACCATGACGTCCACCAGAGGAAGGCTGGCCCGGCGGCCGGACTCCATGTTGGCGATGACGTTGCGAGGGATGGGACGCCCGAGCTGCTCGCACTGGTCCGCCAAGTCCTGTGCGCTCCACCCCATCTCCTTTCTTCTCCGCCGGACTTCGCCGGCGACGTTGGCCTGGACTCGGTCCGCCCACTCCGGGATGTCGTCCTCATCAGCATCCACACTGCGTTGTGTCATGGAGGCACATTAGCTTGGCCATCCTGGTAGGTAGACGCCTGGAGCCGGACGTGACGGTCACGTTCGCCGAGGGCTGTACCGAAAGGGGCGCGCTGTATGCGCGAAGACGCGACGGCCGGGCGGATGACGGGCGCGAAAGGGATGAGTCGGGAAGAGCTGCTTGCCCTCCCTGTGTCGGTTGACCTGGAAACAGGCAACCGTGCTCTGGGGCTCGGGCGGAGCAAGGGGTACGAGCTGGCTAAGCGGGGCGAGTACCCGTGCAAGGTGCTGAAGCTCGGCAACGCCTACCGGGTCGTGACCGCGGATCTGCACGATCTGCTGGGCCTGGCGGCGTGATGGGGCGGCAGAGTAGCAAACCCTTCTGCGCTGAGCTGACACAGAAGCGCTGGACTGTTGCCGGGTGTGGACGTACCGTCCGTGTTCCCTCGCGATGGCCTGGTGCCCGCGAAAAGGGGGCGGGTCTCCGGCGATGCAACGCCGGAGACCCCAGCAACCCCGACCGGCCCTGGAAGAACCAACCCGGCGGCAAGGGTGCACAAGCCCGCCACCGCCAGACGAGGAGCTGCCCCGTGGAACATGCGGGAGCCGAGCCCTATTCCGACTCCGACAAGCCCTCGTGGCCGCCCGTCTCCGTCCCCGGCCGACTCGGCCACCACGCCAGTGAAGACCCGACGTCCGCCAACGACGTTGCGCCTGACGCCACTTCGGTGGATCAGCACACCGAGGAGGCGGCGCCGGATCCGGAGCCGACCTCTGGCTCGGCGTTGCTGGACGAACTGCGTGCGCGGATAGCCAAGTTCGTGATCCTGCCCTCGCCGGAGGCGCTGGACGCGGTCACGCTGTGGGCGGCGGCGACACATCTGCAGCCCGCATGGCAGCACGCGCCCCGTCTGGCGGTGGTGGGGCCGGCGAAACGGTGCGGCAAGTCACGGCTGCTGGACGTGCTGACCGAGACGGTCCACGAGCCGATGCTCACCATCAACACCACCCCGGCTGCGGTCTTCCGGTCGATCACCGAGGAGCCGCCCACGCTCCTGGTGGATGAGGCGGACACCATCTTCGGCACGCCGAAGCAGGCGGAGAAGAACGAGGAGATGCGCGGCCTGCTCAACGCCGGCCACCAGCGCAATCGGTACGTCACCCGGGTCGTCGGCAACGACCACACCCCGCACCGGTTCGCCACCTTCGCCATGGCCGCGCTCGCGGGCATCGGTGACCTGCCCGACACGATCATGGACCGGTCGATCGTGGTCCGCATGCGCCGTCGCGCCCAGGGGGAGCACGTCAAGCCCTTCCGCTCCCGCCGCGACATCCCCGGTCTCCATGAGCTGCGGGACCGCATCGCCGCATGGGCCCGGCCGTTGCTGGACGAGGCGGCGGAGGTGGAACCGGTCCTGCCGGTGGAGGACCGGGCCGCCGACACCTGGGAACCCTTGGTCATCATCGCTGACCTCGCTGCCGGGTCCTGGCCGCGCCGGGCCCGTACGGCGTGTGCGCGGATGGTGGCCGCGGAGGTTGAGGCGGAGGAGGAGCGGCCCGGCGGAGCCCGGATTCTCGCCGACGTCCGCAGGGTCTTCGCCGCCCAGCGCGAGGTGGACAGCCTCTCCACGGACGAGCTGCTGTACCACCTGCGCCAGGATGTCGAGGCGCCGTGGGCGGAGTGGGGGCGCAACGGGCTGGATGCCCGCGAACTGGCGAGGATGCTGAGCCCGTACGTCATCAAGCCCGGCAACGTCCGTCTCGTCGACGGGACCCAGCGCAAGGGCTACATGCGCAACAAGTTCCTCGACGCGTGGCGGCGCTACTGCCCCGCCGTCCACCCGGTGGACGCCGAGCCCGGCTCCCCCGCCTCGGGCTGAGCCCCGCACCCCCCGGGTGGCCGTCCCTGCCGTCCCTGCCGTGATCTCGCAGGTCAAACGGCATGCAGACAAGACGGCAACCGGGGCCAAGACGGCAACGCGATCATGATGAGCGCGCTGTCTGGCCGGGACCACGTCCCGATCCGTCTTGTGCCGTCCCGTGCGTCCCCGCCGTATCGCCGCAGGCCAAGGCGTCAGCCGCCGGGACGGCACCACACCACTACGCCGTCCCGGCCGAACAGGTCGGAGAACGCCTCCGGCATCGGCCGGGACGGCAGACCGAACCCCATGCCGTACCTGCCCTGACCTGCGCCTGCAACGGCCAAGACGGCAAGGACGGACCACACCGCCAACGCCCAGGAGAACCCCGCTTGACCAAGCTCTCCACCTCCAGCCGCCAGGACAACCGCCTCGACGAGGGACGGCCGATGCTGACCAAGCAGGCTGCCGAGCAATTCACGCTCATCGCAGCGGGCGTGGTCATCGTGGTCCTCACGGCCGGCGGGTTCTGGCTCTCGTACGCGCATCTCGCCGAGGTCGCCGGACAACACGGCCTCAAGAGCTCCCCGGCCCGCCAGTGGGCCTGGCCGGCGACCCTGGACGCGTTCATCGTCGCGGGCGAACTGCTCATGCTCCGCGCGGGCCTGCGCCGGGTGACCGACAAGGGGGCGATCGCTCTCACGGCCACCGGATCGGTCGGCTCCATCGCGCTCAACGTGGCCGGTGTCAGCGGCACGGGTGGCACCGGCGCCGTGCCCCTGCTCGACTACGTGGTCGCCGCGGTTCCCCCGACCGCTGCGCTGCTGGCCTTCGGCGTCCTGATGCGGCAGATCCACCAGCTCGTCGATCAACCCGCAGGCCATGCGGACACCCCTTCCGTACAGCCCACCGACATGGTGGCGACCACGTTCGCCGGGCCGCCGGAACCACCGCTCCGGGTTTCGGAGAGCAAGCCGCGCGGTGGCCGTCCTGCAAGCGCCACGGTTGAGGAACTTGTGGAGATCGGCCGGATCGCTATCGCTGAGCACGGCACGCTCAGCCGGTCCCTTCTCCGGAAGGCCGTCAAAGACAGGGAATTGACGATCGGCAGTGAGAGGCAGACCGAGGTGATGGAGATCCTCCGGCCCGAAATCGAAGCTGCTGGAACAGGTCCGGACAGCAACTGACCGGAATCCCGACGGGGTCGCCGGAACCGTTTCCGGTCACCCCGGCCAGTCGGCCACCGCCCCACCCGTCTTCCGTTTATCCACACCTGTGGATGGGGTGCCGATCACCAACACCCTGCCGACCCCTCCCCGGCGCCCCACCTGCCCTTGCGACCACTTCCGGAGAACAACTCGTGGCATACCACCCGAACCACCCCGACCGCACTCCCGAGGATCCCCTGCCTCAGGTGAAGTCCCCTACGCTGCTGGGGCGTTTGCGGCAGGCGTTCGGATGGGCTGCCCCTGGCGGAGCCAGTAGTACCCCGAGTCCGACTCATGGCCGGTCTTCGGGGGTCTCCGCCCCGGGGGTGGCGGAGACGGTCCGGCGCCAGGGGGCGCCGGACCAGGGGGTCGGGGCCGAGGGCGGCTCCGACCTGGACACGCTTCACTCCGTCCAGCAAGCCGTCCTGCGCCCCGCCGACACCGCAGCTGCTGCGGCCGGCGAGCCTGCCGTGCAGAGCGTGCAGCCCACGATCCGTCGCTTCACCGGCACCAAGCGGGTCGTGCGCGTCGGCCCGCTGCGTTTCACCGGCGATGAGCACACCCAGCTCCAGGAGGCATCCGCCGAGCACGGGTACAAGGGCGACTCCGGCTTCGCCGCCGACATCGTCCTCGCCTTCGTCACCGGCCGGTTCACCGCCAACCTGCCCCTGTCCGAGGACCGCCGCCGCACCCACATGTTCCGCGCCCAGGTCCTGCGCCAGCTCAACCGGATCGGCGTCAACGTCAACCAGATCGCCCGCGCCCTCAACAGCGACCACACCCCACCCGACATACGTCAGCGTCTGGACGAACTCCACGACCTGCTGGAGCTGATCGCCGAGGCCCTGCGCGAGCCCGCCGACCCGAGCGAGGTCTGAACAACATGATTGCCGCCATCAAGCCAGCCGGGGCCAACACCCGGGGCCTGCTCGCGTACCTCTACGGCCGCGGAACCCACGACGAGCACTTCGACCCGCACATCGTGGCGGGTTTCGCGATGCTCGGCATGCCCGACCCCGGCCGCGACGAGAACGCCACCCTCACCCAACTCGGCCACTACCTCGACGAGCCGGTCTCCTTGCGCAACGGCGAGTTCGGCAAGCCGGTCACCGACCACGTCTGGCACTGCCCTGTCCGCGCTGCCCCCGAGGACCGCCACCTCTCCGATGCCGAGTGGGGCGAGATCGCCCAGCGCATCGTCCAGGCCGCCGGCATTGCCCCGGCCGGTGACGACCTGGGCTGCCGCTGGATCGCGGTACGCCACGCCGACGACCACATCCACATCCTCGCCACCACCGTCCGCGAAGACGGACGGCGTCCCAAGCTCCACGACAGCGGCCTCCGCGTCGGCGACGCCTGCCGCGAGATCGAGAAGGACTACGGGCTGCGCCGCTTGAAGAAGGGTGATCGCACCGGCGAGCGCCGCCCCACCCAGGCCGAGATGCACAAGGCCAAACGGCTCGGTTGGGAGCAGACCAGCCCTGCGTGGCTCGAAGACCGCATCCGCGCTGCCATCCCTCACACCAAGACCGCCGAGGAGCTACTGGCCTATCTCGAAGCCGACGGCATCCTGATCAAGGCCAGGCGCGGCCCGTCGGGAGATCTTCTCGGCTACGCCGCCGGTCGCCCCGGTGACCTCAACAGCAAGGGTGAACAGATCTTCCACCCGGGCAAGAGGATCGCCCCCGACCTCACCCTGCCCAGGCTTCAGGCCCGCCTGGAAAACACCGTGCCGGAGGAGTACCCCACCGCCCGCCGCAACCGCCCCAGCACCCCCTGGCAGCAAGCCACCGATGCCCTCGACACCCTCCACGCCGACCTCGCCGACGACTCCCACGCGCAGGCCCACATCGCTGGCCTCGGCGAGCTGATCGAGGCCACCGCCCAGCAGGCTCCCGACAACCTGCGCCCAGAACTCCAAGCCGCCTCAAGGGCGTTCGCCCGAGCCCAGCGGTCCCAGGTCCGGGCGGAAGACCGTGCCGCCCACGCCCTGCGCAGCGCGGCACGTGACATCGTCCACACCGCCACCGGCCCCGACGGCAGCGCGCTGGCTGCCTTGATCGCAGCTCTGGTCTGGGCCGCGATTGTCGCTGGGCGCTGGCACGAGGCGAAAAGCCACGCTCAGCAGACCGACGCCGCCCGCCAGGCCGTCCAGCACCTTCAGACAGCCGCCGACTATGCGCTTGTTCCTGTGCTCGCCGAACTTGCAGCCCGTCCTCCCTGGGAGGACGGGCGTCGCGTTCTGGTCAGCGATGTGCGAGTAGCTGTCCCAGACCATGCTGAGCGGATCCTTGCCGACCTGGACTGGCCGGCGCTCGCCGCCGTCCTCGCCGATGCCGAAGCCCGCGGCCATCAACCCCATCAGCTTCTCAAGGAGGCGGCTGCTCAGCGCGAATTGGACACTGCCCGTCAACCCGCCCGAGTGCTCGTCACCCGCATCCAGCACACCGGCCGAAACCCGGTACCCAACCGTCGTGCCGAGGCCGCTCGCCGACGCTCGACCGTTGCGGGCTCGACGCCTGCCCAGCAGGGCCGTGGGCCCCAGCCCTCACCGGTGGCGGCGACAACTGCTGAACAGAGGCATCGACAGAGCCGCTAGGCGGGAAGCATTTCGTCTGCCTGGCTGGCCCTGCCAAGCTGGAACAGTGCCCTCACCTTTCGGGGTGGCGAGGTCACCAGCGCTTCCTGTGACCCTGTCTCCGCTATGCGGCTTCGGCTTCACGTGGAACGGCTGAGGCATCGGCCCGTGCACCGGGCAACAGTGCCGCCCACGCCAGGACCTCGACCAGGTGCTCGGCAAGCAGCCCGACGTGGGGATCAGGCTGGACGAGCGTGGTCGCCCGGCCGCGGGCGGTGCGCTCTACGGCCCATTCGTGGTCGGGGTTGGTGAAGTCGTCGTCGATCCAGATGACGGGCGCGTCGCCGAGCCAGGTGTGGACGTGGTCGCGTTTCCACAGGTACCCGTTGGGGTGGCTGGTGGTGATCTGAGGGCGTGGTAGGTCGACGTACGGCAGGGTCGGGAGGCCGAGGAGCGGTCCGATCAGAGTGGTGGCGTCGTGGCGCCAGCTGGTGCACCAGACGGGGGTGACCAGGCCAGTCCGGATCACCTGCATGAGCAAGGGGCCATGCGCGGGGTTGAGCCAGATGGTGACCGGGTTGTCAGCGCTCCGGTCAGCAGGCACGACATCGTGCCGGTTGTGGCTTGCCGGACTGGCACCGTCAGCGTCCGGGAAGGGTATGAGGACGCCGTCGACGTCGAGGAGCAGGTAGGGCGGGCGCATCGGTTTCTCCCAGGGGAGCCGGGGTGGGGGGTCAGAGCTTGCGCGCGGTGATGAGGAGAGTGGTCGGCCAGCGGCCACCGTGGCGCGCGTCGTGGAACTCCTCGGCCGAGGTGAGCCAGAGCCCGGCGCGGTCGAGGTGTTTCTCCCAGCGGTTGGTGTCGAAGTCCCAGCGGGCGATGGGTAGTCGGCTGCGGTCGGGGAGGGTGACGAAGTCGCGGCGGGGCCGGTCGTCGGTGGCGGGCCGTAGGCCGCCGCGCTGGGGGTGGGGGACCGAGAAGACGAGAGTGCGCCCGGGTTTGAGGTGCTGGGCGATGGCCGGGAGCAGCAGCTCCGGGGCGACGAGACCGATGGCGCCGAAGACTGAGTAGATGGCGTCGAACTGCTCGTCTGTGGCTTGCAGGTAGTGCAGGGCGTGGCCTGCGACGAAGGTGAGGTTGTTCAGTCGGCCGTAGTGGGAGCGGGCTCGGCGGACCTGGAGGCCGACGAGGTCGACGCCGGTGACGTGGGCGCCGTAGCGTGTGGCGAGGTGGGCGGCGTTGTGGCCGGAGCCGCAGCCGAGTTCGAGCAGTCGCTTGTGGCGCAGGTCCGGGCCGAGGATTTCGGCGCCGGGCCCGCTGCCGGGCCGGGTTGTCCATTCCATCCGGGCGGGCACGGCCAGCGGCTCGGCGGGAGCAGCCGTGGTGCGTTGCAACGCGTGGACGTACCAGGGGGACGCCTGGGCGGCGAGCACCTAGACCTCCAGGAGGTGGAGGACGTCGGTGAGGTGGCGGCGTACGGCCTTGATGTAGGCGGGGTCGGTGGCTGGGTCGTTGATCCAGCGGATGGACTGCTCCATGAACCACTCGACGGCCCACATGCGGTGCCAGCCCAGTGCCCACTTCTCGGCGGGCAGTCCGCCGCGTTCGGCGAGGGCATCGGGGGTGCCGCCTTCGGTGACGTAGGTGTCCAGGAAAACGCGCAGGCGTACGGGGTCGGGGGCGTCGAGGGTGCCGTGCCAGCTGGCGAGGTCGAGCAGGCCGGGGCCGGTGAAGGCGCGGGCGAAGTCCAGCAGTCGCCAGCCGTGCCGACCGATGTGGAGGCTGGTGGGGTGGAACTCGGAGTGCACCCAGCCGAAAGGAGCCACGGTGGCACCGGCCGAGCGCGCTTCAGCTGCCTGGGCGATCTGGTCGAGCGCGTCTTCGACGTCGGCCGCGTCCTGCCACCGGTCGGCCTTGCGGAGTCGGCCGAGGTGCTCCAAGGCTCGGCTCGGCAGGGTGCGCAGCCGTTCCTGATCCAGGACGGGCAGGGCGGAGGCGGTGCGGGTGCCGTGCAGGACGACGGCCGCGGCTGCGCCGTCGAGGTCGTCGGCCTCGCGAATCGGAGCGCCGAGGTCTTCCAGCAGCATCCCGAGCCAGCCGTCCAGCACTGCGGAGGCGCGAACGGCGGGCACCGGGACACCGAGGGTGTGGGCCAGCCGGAGGGCCTGGTCCTCGCCGTCGAACGGCCTCTTGGCGTACTTGAAGATGGCGGTGGCGCCGTCGGGGAAGGTCAGACGCTCGACGCCGGACATGGACCACACGCGCACCTCCTCGCGAACGGCGCTGGTCCGGCTGGCCAGGGTGAGCAGGTTGTCGAGGAGTTCGGTGCTGGGGTTCGCGGTCACGTGGGGACTCCAGGGGGTTGGTGGCGTCCGGGGCGGGCGAGAGGTGCCGGCCCGCCCCGGAGCCAGGGCGGTGGTGCTACGCGGCCGGGGCCACGCGGTGGGCGTAGACCTGCTCGATCCAGCTGGCCTTGAAGGCGGCGAGGTCGTCGCGGAAGGCGGTCATCGAGGCACCGTAGGGCGCCACGACGCCACCGCTCTGGTCCGGCACGGACTGGCAGCCGTGCACGAGCCGTCCGCCGAGGGCGGCGTGGGCCTTGATGGCCTCGATGCGGCGGTGCTCGTTGAACCAGCCGCCGTGGTAGACCTCGTCGAGCATGCCGCCCGTCTCGTCGTCCAGGTCGAAGACCACGGAGGTGGCGGCGGGGAAGAACCAGCACGGGCCGACGTTGGAGATGTGTCCGTCCAACTCGACCTTGTTCAGCGCCATCAGCGTGGCCGCCTCGCGCAGCATCCGCAGGTGGTCGGCGGTGAACTGCGGCAGGCCGAGGTCGGCGAGGTGCTCGTCGCGGAAGAGGTACGCGTACACCTCGTAGGCGGTGGCGAGCACCCGGGCGGCGTCCGAGTTCGACTGGGCGTGGGCCTTGATGAACTCCAGCGCGAGCTGCTCGACCGCGCTCTCGGTCGTCTCCTCCACGTTCAGGAGCTGGGACCTGACCAGCTCCCAGTCGGCGACGAGCCACGTGCTGG
The DNA here is from genome assembly GCF_036227485.1 of Streptomyces sp. NBC_01451. Classification (NCBI taxonomy): domain Bacteria; kingdom Bacillati; phylum Actinomycetota; class Actinomycetes; order Kitasatosporales; family Streptomycetaceae; genus Streptomyces; species Streptomyces sp. NBC_01451. Next base: position 4,464,763 of record NZ_CP109479.1, on the reverse strand, counting down.
ACTCGAAGCGGAAGAAGTACTCGGCCGGGTCGATGATGATGCGTCGGCCGTCGACCTGGATACCGGGCAGGCGGCTCCAGCGCTCGTCGAACGCCTCGGGCAGTACGACCGTGATGGCCGCGGTGTCGATGGTGGTCACCGTGTCTCCGTCTCTGATCGGCCGGATCCGGGCACAGGAATGCCCGAACCCGGTGTAGGCGTACGGAACTTCGGGGGCCGCCCGGCCGAAGGGGGAGCCTGGTCACGGTGTCGGACCGGGGCCGGGCGGCTGATGACTAGTGAACACTCCGTCACGCACAGTGGGTACGGTGAGGAGCAGTTGAAGCGGTATACGCGGTTTACAACCCCGGACGGGAGGCGAGCGTGGCAGCGCCGAGAGAACCCAACTCCCGCCTGCGCGAAACCATTTCCGCGACCGGCTGCACTTACGAAGCTCTGGCGAGAGACGTCCGGCGCATCGCAGCCGAGAACGGCGAGATCCTCCAGACGAACAAGTCGGCCGTCTCCCACTGGGTGAACGGCATCCGCTGGCCCACCGGCCGAACCGGCCAGTACCTCGCCGAAGCCCTGTCACGCCGAACGGGCCGAATCGTCACCCAGACTGAGATCGGCCTACGCGCACCTGATGGCGAGGAGCCGGCCGAAGGAGATCCCGTCGTGGCCGTAACTGACCTCGGCCGGGCCGATGTTGAGCGCCGCCGCTTCCTCGCGGTGGCGGCCTTCACCACCGCCGGTGTCGCCATGCCGCTCGCGCACGACCACGAGGCCACCACGCGCATGCTCCGTGCGCGTACCGGTACGTCCGTGGTCGGAGCGGAGGACGTGGACGTCGTACGGCAGATCACCGCTGCCTTCAGCGCGGCCGACGAACGCCTCGGCGGCGGCCACGGCCTGACCACGGTCACCGCGTACCTCGCCGACACCGCCGCGCCTATGCTCCGGGGCCGCTTCCCGAGTGAAGCCCTACGACGAGCAGCATTCGGCGCGGTGGCCGAACTCGCCTACCTGGCAGGGTGGAAGCACCACGACCTCGGCCAGGAAGGCGCAGCCCAGCGCTACTACCAGGTCGGCTACCAGCTCGCCTGGGAAGCCGACCCGCACGGCCACGCCGCCTGGATGATGCGCGCCCTCGCCCACCAGGCCCTCAGCCTCAAACAGCCCCACCACTGCGTCGACCTCGTCGAAGGCGCCCTCATCCGCGGCCTGGACCATGTCGACGGTCAGACCGAGGCGCTCCTCCACATCACCCATGCCCGTGCCTTCGCCGCTGTTGGTGAGCGGCCCGCAGCGGCCCGTGCCCTGCTCGCCGCCGAGGACGCCCTGTTGCGTGACGATGTTCCTCAGCCCAGCTACTCCCGCGTCAGCGGCCCCGCCGCAGGCACCGTGGCCAGCCACACCGCCCGTACCCTGACCGACCTCGCCGACCACATCGGTACCGAGCAGCAGCACCGAGACGCCTTGATCCGCTGGGACCCCAAGAAGTACAGGCGCGTCCACGCCCTCACCTACGCAGACCTCGGCGACAGCCTCGCCGCCCAGGCCCGCGCCGACGAAGCCGTCGCCGCCTGGGCGCGGGCCCTGGCACTCATGGAAGGCATGGCCTCCGACCGCACCCGCAAGGCCATCACCTCGCTCCGCTCCACCCTCTCCATTTACCAGCGCCGCAAAGTGCCGGGAGCCGCCGAACTCGCCCGCCGAGCAAGCGAAGCACTGGCCTAAGCTGCCCACGAACCGGCCGACGAAGGGACACCAGCCGTGGCTCAGCGGACAACCGACGACCAGCCCAAAGCCCTACCGCCCGCCCTCGAATCCATGACCCTGCTGGTCGCCGCCGTCATCGTCCACGACAAGGCCACCAACCGCGTCGTCCTCCTTCAGCGCAGCGAGAACGCCAAGTTCGCCCAGGGAATGTGGGATCTTCCCGTCGGTAAGAGTGAGCTTGGCGAGCCTGTCACCGAGACTGCGGTGCGCGAGCTGTACGAGGAGACCGGCCTGACGGTGAAGCCCGAGTCCCTCAAGGTCGCCCATGTCATCCACGGCGCCTGGGGCGTCGAAGCTCCCAACGGCTTCCTCACCGTCGTATTCGCCGCCCATGAATGGACCGGCGAGCCCGAAAATCGCGAACCTCATAAGCACGCGCAGGTTCGTTGGATGGATGCCGGTGCCGTCCCCGAGGCATTTGTGGACACCACTGCCAGCGCCCTCCACAGCTATCTCAATGGCGGTCCGCAGGTGTCACTTGACGGATGGGAGTAGCAGGGCGCGCGCGTACTGACGAACCAGCGTGCGGGACATTCCCGTCCGGCCGATTGGTTCGTCGAGTGGGCGCTGTCCGTCAAGCGATGGGCAGCGGGTTTTGGTGGGAGCGTTCGGCACCGGCGCGCAGACGAGTCTCTTGCCGAAGGCACATGGCTGGACAGGGCCTCGAAGGGAGCTGGCGCAGAGGGCGCCGGTCGACGGAGAGTGGCCTCTCGTCGGCGTCGTCTTCCCGGACGCGGGTCTCGTTGATCGTCGTCGAGATTGAGGATGCGAAGGGGCGGGTATCTGGCGTTGGCGCGGAACAGGTCGTGCAGCTCGACGGCACTAACTGGCGCAGGGCGCGGTCGCCGGTGGGGCCGGTGTCGTTGTTCTCGGCCGTCAACAGTCCGTTAAGACGTGCTCCGGCCCGGGACATCGCTGGTGCAATGGTCCACAGCCGCCGCCGCGCGCAGCCGAGCACGGGCGGCGGCTGTACGTGTGAGGACGGCACCGAGTTCCCCTCCCCTTGCCGTCTCTCACTGACCCGTCCCCACCACCCCACCCGGGGGTACGCGAGTACACCCCGGTCTCGAACAGGGTTGGGAAGGACGATGGGCTGGAGCTGCGTTGTCGGCGATGCGGCTCCAGCCCGCTCACAGTGGTCGGATGGTCACTGTGGCCCGGGGACTGGGGGCCGAAGGATACGGGGCCGGCGACTCCCCATCGACTCCAGCCGATGGAACGCTCAAAGGCCCTGTCGGTGAGCGTATACCCGTCCCGGTGGCGGCGGCAGTACGCGAACCGGCCGCTACCGTCCGGCAGCCCGTTGCGCCAGTGGTGCAGGGCGTCCGTCGTGGAGTGGCGAGTGCCGGATCGAGGAGGCCGGAACCTGCCGCGCCCCAGCCCCAGGCAGGTGAGTCGACGCGGGCTGTCGCGAGGTGAGGGGGGTGCCCGCATATGTGCGTGCACCCGGCGGCCGAACTCCCGCCATGGCCGCCGCGGCCCCAACAGCGCCGACTCTGTCCGGACCGCCCCGGGCTAAGCACTGGCGGCCTCCCCGCTCCAAGGTGCACGGGGGCCGCCTGGTGACTTCGCCGCACACCCCCGTCCACGACATACTCCCGCTCTGCAGCTCCGGCACACAGAAGCCGGACGGCCCGGCCGACAGCACCACCCAGCCCTCATTTTCAGGGCCGGGTAGCCCTGGCGACCCGGCCACTTCGGTGGCATCAGAACGCGTCGACACCGATCAGGCCGAGACCGTCCGTGCTCTCCCCGCTGACGGGAAAGGACAAGCGGTCCTCTCAGAGGGTCAGACGCAGGCCGGTGACCATCTCGGGGTGGATGCGCACGGCGAGGTCCATGACCTGGTCCGCCCATTGCCTCAGACGGCCACGGAACCCGTCCAGTTCGGCCGGGTCCGTGACGAGGCGGGCATAGCCGGTGACGACGACGCTCCAGCCGAGATGGCTGACGGAGTCGATGACGTCGGCTTCGTACGCGAGCACGGTGTCGGCGCTGGTGCCCCGGACATACGCGGCCAGTGCTGATCCCTGATGGGTCCGCACGATGACGTCGCCACCGGCGACGATGTGGTTGACCGGACGGACAGCCGGCAGCGCGTGCCGGGTGAACACGGCCCGGCCCAGCCCCACACTGCCCAGCAGCCGCAGTGCCTCGGCCTCATCCAGTTCCACCGACCGGTGCGGCCGGACAGCGGCACCCGGGTCCCGCTGACGGGCCCGTAGGAGGTGCCCGACGGATTCGTCGCTCATCGCGGGCCCCCAGTGGTCGGGCCTCGGTCCACTGTCCGTCACACGGACCGAGGCTGCCGGTGATGCCAACCAGTAGACGAGGCCCGCCCCGCGCCCTGCTAGGGCCACTCGGACCCTAAGAGTCCCGTTTACACGCTGACGACCGCCATGGCGTGGATGCTTCAGAACAGACACGTATGACCCGCGGGAAGGCTTTCTCCGCCGCGGTCCTTCCCCCCACCGTGCATCAGCCGCCACCCGAGAACGCCAGGACAGGGGCGGCCGTCGCAGGGTGCAGGCGTCGGCCGCCGACGCAGGGACCTGCCCCCTGCCAGGTGATCCGCACGTGCGGATCGTCCTGGCGGCCATCGGCGAGACGCGGCCGTGGGGCCGTTCTCAACTTACGGATGTGCGACCGTTTAGTGCCTCGTCCAGTGTGTCCGTCAGGACGAAGACCTGGCTGAGGTCGACGATCCGGATCATCTTACGGATGTGGGGTTGGGGACAGACGAGCGTCAGGTGTCCGCCCCGCTCTTCGACCCGTCGCCGCGCACGGCAGAGCAACCCCAGCCCGGAGCAGTCCAGGAACTCAACGGGGCTGAGATCGATCACCACGTCGGTACTCGGTCGGCCTGTGGCCGTGTCCACCGTGGCGGTGACTCGCAGGACCACGGCTATGTCGATCTCGCCGCGCAGCTGGACGACGGTTCGCTCTTCCGTCTCGTAGACGTGGATCTGCTGGGCAGAAGAAGAGTGCTCCCAGGGCATCGCGGCATCTCCATGGTTCGCGAGATGCCCGCCTCGACGGGGAAGCGGGCGGCATCGGATATCCACAGCCACCGGGGGCACGGGTGACGACAGGGCCGACTTTAGGCCGACTCTTCGAACAGAAACGCTTCACCCTGGATTGGGCTCCACCCTTCGGGTGTAATTTTGTAGATATTCTTGATTAGGAGCCCAAAGAGTGCACTCAGATCAGGAAGTCACTCGGGAAGGCGCCGGCCGCGACCCCGGGCGCTCGCCGGCCGCTTCGGCTCCCCACCGGCCGGTTCCGTTCCGCTACGCTCACGGCGTGACGCGTGACCAGCCGCCCGCAGATCACTACAGCGTCGTCGCCGTTGCCTCGTCCGCGGGTGGCATCCAGGCACTGACCGCGCTGCTCGGGGCGCTGGGCCCCGAGCTGCCTGTGCCGGTACTGCTGGTCCAGCACCTCGACCCGCGACACCGGACGGTGCTCGCCGAGGTTCTCGCACGCCGGACCGCCCTTCACGTCAAGCTTGCCGAGGCCGGAGAGCGCGCGCGGCCCGGCACCGTCTACGTCGCCCCTCCAGACCGGCACCTCCTCGTCGACTCCGACGGCGTCCTGAGCCTGTCCAGCGCCGAGCTCGTCCACTTCGTACGCCCTTCCGCCGACCTCCTCTTCGAGTCGGTCGCCGGTGCCTACGGGCCGGAGGCGATCGCCTGCGTGCTCACCGGGACCGGCCGGGACGGAGCCACGGGAGTCGGCGCCGTGAAGTCACGCGGCGGTACGGTGATCGTCCAGGATCCGGAGACCGCGGACTTCCCGGGGATGCCGCAGTCGGCGGTGGACACGGGAGCGGTGGACTTCCTGCTACCCCTTGAGGAGATCGCCGCGGTCGTGCGGGGACTCGTCGGGGCCGAGAGGCAGTCATAGAGGCAGTGATGGGCGAACCGCGGAACGACGACTCCGGCGAAGACGAGGGAGACAACGAGGCGTTGGAGGAACTGCTCGTATTCATCCGGGAAGCCCGCGGTTTCGATTTCACGGGCTACAAGCGTTCGACGCTGGCCCGGCGCATCCACAAACGGATGACGGACGTCGGCATTCGCTCGTACCCGGACTACCAGGATCTCCTGGAGACCGACACCGAGGAATTCGGTGTCCTCTTCAACACCATCCTGATCAATGTCACCTCCTTCTTCCGCGACCCGGAGGCCTGGACCCTCCTCCAGCACGAGGTCGTACCGGAGCTGCTCACGACCCTCGATCCGGAGCAGGAGATCAGGGTGTGGAGCGCGGGCTGCTCCAGCGGTGAGGAGGCGTACTCGATGGCCATGATGTTCTCGGAGGCGCTCGGCATCGAGGAGTGCCTGCGGCGCGTCAAGATCTACGCCACGGACGTCGACGAGGAAGCGCTGCGCGAAGCCCGTTCCGGGCTGTACACGGCGAAGTCGCTGGAACCGCTCTCCTCGGAGATCAGGGAGAAGTACTTCGAGCAGAACAGCGCGCAGTTCAGCTTCCGTCCCGACCTGCGGCGCCGGGTGATCTTCGGGCGGCACGACATCACCCGTGACGCCCCGATCTCCCGGCTGGACCTGCTCGTGTGCCGGAACACGCTGATGTACTTCAATGTCGAGGCCCAGACCCAGATCGTCGACCGTTTCCATTTCGCGCTGCGTCCCAGCGGCTTCCTCTTCCTCGGCAAGGCCGAGATGCTGCTGAACGACAGTGAGCGCTTCGAAGTGGTGAACATGCGTCAGCGTGTCTTCCGGCGCCGGACAGGCAGCAACGGACTGACCTACCATCCGGCTCCCCCGAAGATCAGGACGGGCACGGGTGGCGAGGTGCACTCGGTGGCACGCGCCCGCCAGTTGCGCGACCTGGTGCTCGACGCCGGACCCACCCCGCTGATCGCCCTCGACAGCGACGGAACAGTTGTGACCGTCAACAACCAGGCGAGGATCCAGCTCGGCCTGACCACCGGGGACATCGGCCGTCCCTTCCAGGACCTGGAGGTCTCCTACCGGCCGGTCGAACTCCGTTCCCTGATCGACCAGTCCATGCACGAGCGCCGGACCCTGCGGGTCAACCGTGTCGAGCGCCGGACGGGCGAGGACATCCAGTACTACGACATCCTCATCCAGCCGCTCTCCGGACCCGGCGGCCTGCACATCGCCACCGTGATCTCGTTCACCGACGTGACCGTCGCCACGCATCTGAAGTCCGAGGTCAAAAGAGTCCGGGAGGAGCTGGAGACGGCCTACGAGGAACTCCAGTCCACCAACGAAGAGTTGGAGACCACCAACGAAGAACTCCAGTCCAGCATCGAGGAACTGGAGACCACGAACGAAGAACTCCAGTCCACCAACGAAGAGTTGGAGACCACCAACGAAGAACTCCAGTCCGGCAACGAGGAACTGGAGACGATGAACGAGGAGATGCGCATCCGCACGGACGAACTGGACGAGGCCAGGGCGTTCCTGGAGGCGGTTCTGAAGAGCATCGCGGCGGGCGTGGTGGTCCTGGGCAAGGACCTGAAGGTCAAGAGCTGGAACCGGGGCGCCGTCGACCTGTGGGGGTTGCGCGCGGACGAGGTGCTGGGCGAGCCCTTCTTCGAACTGGACTTCGGGCTGCCCACGAAGGAGTTGCGGCCCGTCGTGGAGCGTTGCATGGAGACTCGCAGTCGCTCCGGCCCGGTCGGCGTCGAGGCCCTGAGCCGTATCGGCCGGCCCATCAGCTGTGACGTGTTCTTCTCCCCGTTCGGCGGGAACCACGGAGGAGTGGTCCTGATGATGGAAGAGAGCCGAAGCGATGACTCCGACTGACCCTGCGGCGTAGCCTGGGCCCATGGACCCGCAGGGGCGCATCGAGGACCTCGGTCTGGCAGCGGTGGCACGGCAACGTGCCGCGCTGGCCCGGGAGCGCGCCGACCGGGCGGACGCGACCGCCGAGCGGCACGAACTCCTGGCCGCGAAACCCGGGCGGGAGTTCCACTCCCAGATCGCGAGTACGCATCGCCGAACTGCCGAGTGCCATCGCGCCTCGGCCCGCCTCCAGGACAGCTTCGCCCTCCGCGCGACGGCGTGGGCCGGCGGGCCGGGTACTCGGCCGCGGTTCATGACGGTGGTCGCGGAAGCATGCGGTACCGACAGCGCGGCGATGGCACTGCTTGACACCGACCAGAACCATCTCGCGGTCGCCGTCTCCGACCAACTGTCCCGCGCGGCCCAGGACCTGGAGTACGTACTCGGCGAGGGGCCGGGCCAGGACGCGGCGACGGAACACCGTCCGGTGCATGTGTCCGGGCCCGAGATCGAGGCACGCTGGCCGGGGTACGGGCCTTCCCTGGTCTCGCTGGGAATCGCCTCGGTGGCCGCCGTACCGCTGCGGATACAGGGCAGCTGTATCGGGTCGCTGACGGTGTTCGACCCGCGGCCCGCCGATGCGAGACCCGCCCGCCTCGCCGAGGTCGCCGAGGCCCTCACCCGCATCGTGCTGCTCGACCCCGACGCCGACCCGGACCTCTACGGCGGAACCGACATCCGAGCCACTGTGCACCAGGCGGTCGGCATGGTGTCCGTACGGGCGGGCTGCTCCGTCGTGGACGCGCTGGCGCTCATCAAGGCCGTGGCCTTCGCCGAGGAGGTGTCATCCGACGCCCTCGCCCGGCAGATCGTTTACGGGGACCGGAAACTCATCTGAGGGAGAGGTGCCATGACGCCCGAACAGCGGCTGGCCGACGCGTTCGTAGCCCTGGCCGGCAGCACGGCGGACCGTTCGTCGGACAAACCCGGGCCGTTGTCCGTGCTGGCGCAGCGTGCCCCGGCCCTGCTCGGCACCCATGCCGCGACCGTGGTGTTCGCCCCCAAGGGCTACGACACCGCGCAAGTGGCAGGCTCCAACCCCCAGGTGTCGCGCCTGGAACACGAAGCAGTCGGGTGGCGGGAGGGCCCCGGCCACGACTGTCGTCAGGCCGACCCGGGCCCCTGGGCCCAGGTGGCTCTCGGCAGCCGTCCCACCAGGCAGCAGTGGCCGCACTACACCCGGCGGGCGCTGAAGCTGGGCTACACCCGCGTCGTGGCCCTTCCCCTGCGCCAGCACGGCGGAACGAGCGGTGCGCTCATCCTGCTGTCCTGCACACGGCATGCCTTCTCCCCGGCGACGCTGGCTCTCGGCCGGTCGCTCGCCGACTTCACCGCCGTCCTTCTGGAAGGCGCCCGCGAGGCCGATCGCAGCCGGATGCTCACCGACCAGCTGGAACAGGCGTTGACCAGCCGCGTGGTCATCGAACAGGCCAAGGGCGTGCTCTCGACTCTCCGAGCGGTGTCCCTGGACGAAGCTTTCGATCTTCTGCGCAAACACGCCCGCTCATGTCAGCGACCGCTGAAGGACGTGGCCCGCGAGGTGGTCGAAGGACACGCGGATCCCAACCTGACCGATCCCGCGTCGTGAGGCATCGCGGCCGAGGTCGCCGACGTGCTCCTGTCCGTCCGCAAGCGCCCCGCAGTTGGCGTCGCTCACGGAATCACAGGGCTCTGGCCCTGTGAGCGGCATGTCTCACCAGTGGCGCATGAGGAAACCGGCTCCTCGGCGTCCCTCACGGGACGTACGAAGCTGCTGCTCAGCGGCCCGCCGTGCGTGAGCGATGCGTGAGCGGATGAGGCAGCAGAGGCCATCACGACGCGGACTGAGACGGAGCGGCACCTGCCCTGACCTGGTCGTTCCGGACACCGAGTCAGCGTCCGGAACCGCCCAGCAAGCTTTGGCCAGGACTTTTAATCCATTGGTTGTGGGTTCGAGTCCCACAGGGTCTACGGGTAAGCCCCAGTTCGGAGTGGATCCGAGCTGGGGCTTTCGTCGTTTCCGGGGGTTGGGTGGTCGTTGGCTCGGCCGGTGCTCGGACGACGGACGCGAGGACGTCACCCTGAACCCGGTTGCACACGAGGGGCGTCCGGTCACGCCTTCGGGACCGCCCACTCCGCCGGAGTCCTCAGCGTCGTCGAGGTGTACAGCACGCGCTCGGGCCGTTGCTTCGCCGGCACCGCGAAGACGGTCTTGCCCCGCACGCACGTGCCGGGCTTCACGGTCGCCGCGTAGGGATACTCCGGCTTCGGGAAGTCGCCGTACGTCACGCCGCTCGGCTTGATCCGCGCTCCGTCCGCGTAGGCGAGGGCCCACGGGTAGCGGGTCACCGCGCCGACTCCGTTCTTCAGGCACGCCTTGATCTCGACGGCCGCCCACGTGTACCCGGTCGTGCCGAACTCCTTGTCGGCGGACTGCCGCGGGTGGAACCGCCCCTGCTCGTACGAGAGCACGGTCATCACCATCGTCGCTCCGTCGGTCGTGAAGCTGAACGGTTTTCCGAGCGCGCGGGGCGCCTCACCTCTCGCGCTCGGCTCCGCTGCGGTGCTCTCCTTCGAGGTCTTCGAGGTCTTCGTGGTCGCCGTGGTGCTGGGCTTCGCCACGTGCTTCTCGGCGTCGCCACTCCCGGAACAGGCCGTGGCTGCGGCCAGCAGCAGAGCGACGGTGAAGGTGATGGTGGTTGTGCGCATGGTCCCCCCTGGACGTGCCTGTCGAGGTGGGCATCATGCTTGGCGAGGGGTGGGAGCGTGGCCGGGTGTGTCCGTGTCGTGACCAGGCGGGCGTGACTGTGACCTCGCAGGGGCCAACGGGCGCATATAGAGGACACCCAAGCCCGTTGACGATGGGGATACGCGTACGGGCCCCGGGACATCGCCGAGTCGCGATCTCCTGATGCCCGGGGCGTCGGCAGGTCGGACCGGTCAGCGGGATGTGTCAGCAGGTCTCGTCGTCCTTGACGGCGTACAGGGTCACGGGCGTGTCCGTGGGGTGCGTGCCGGGCTCGGGGTCCTGGCTGCAGACCGTCCAGTTGCGGTCGAAGACCTGCAAGCGGTTCTGGCCGCCGGCGTCCTGGTCGTCGAGGACGTAGAAGCCGGCGGCTTGCGCCTCGTCCTGGGCGGCCTGGAGGTCCTGGCCGACGAGGTCGGGCAGCGTTGCCGCTTCGGGGGCCGCTTCCGTGGTGCTGTCAGGTGTTTCCGGGCTGGTTTCGGTGGTGGTGGTGTCCTGCTTCGTGCGGTCGTCGGTGTCCTGGGACGAGGTGTCCGGCCTGCTGGGGCCGGTGTTGTCGGTGTTCGCGCAGGCGGTGAGCGTGAGCAGTGCTGCGGAGGCGAGTACGGCTGAGACGGTCCGGATGCGCATGCTGGTTCCCCCAGGGGCGGTGTGCGAGTCGGGGGAGCATCATGGTTCGCGTGCGGGGGCTGTGTGGGCGGAGTCACCCTGCTGTGACACGAACGGGTACCGGGTACGACGAAGGCACGCGCTGCGGTGGGCCTTGGGAGTGTGCGGGTCCCGGCCTGCCGGACGTGCGGCGCCGCTGGTTCCGCCGGGACGGAACCCGGTAGCGGCACCGGAAGCGCATGACGGAGCGGGTGGCCTGCTCGGCGGCCTGCGGGAGCGTCCGCAGCAGGTGGGCGCGGTTGTCGGCACGGCGTACGAGTGTCGGGCGCTGTGCGTTTTCGGGGTGGTGAGGTTCCGACGGAAGCGGATCGGTGGTTTCCGTGGCTGACGGCGGGCCGTGCGGCCGACCGCCGGCCGACAGTGCGGCCCGCGGGACAGGCCCTCCGTCGGGCACGCCCCAATATCTGTGGCCGCGAGCTGAGATATTGACGGAACGTACGGGCAGGTTATTTGCCGCAATAAATAGCTGAGAGTTATTCAACGTCCGTCGGCCGTCGCAGTGTGCTACTGTCGATCTAAGTTGCAGTTGTGGTTCCCGAAATTTTAATTCCGGTTTTTCCGGACGGGGTAATCATCGCGGCGACACGGAGTCTGCGCTGTGTGGACCCGTAGCACTGCCCCTGAAGGAGATATGACATGGCTGCTGGTACCGTGAAGTGGTTCAACGCGGAAAAGGGTTTCGGATTCATCGAGCAGGATGGTGGCGGCCCTGACGTGTTCGCCCACTACTCGAACATCTCCGCCCAGGGCTTCCGCGAGCTGCTCGAAGGCCAGAAGGTCAACTTCGACATCGCGCAGGGCCAGAAGGGCCCGACGGCCGAGAACATCGTTCTTGTCTGACGCTGACGCGTACTGTGCAGCTGGGTCCCGCATCCCTCGGGGTGCGGGCCCCAGCTGCATGCATTTTTCGCAATGGTCTCACCCGCTTTACCTGCACCATCTGTGAGATGACGGCTTCGATGAGCCTGTGGGCGTTGTGAATGCCCCGGACATCGCTCCGTTCGAGTCACCCAATTCATTCTCTGAGCCCGCGCGAATTCACTGCCGGCCAGATTCGCTTTCGCATTCTTTCGGCCCATTCTTGCAATTCTCCGCGCCGCTCTTCGCTGCGGAAATTCCTAGATGTGAGCCGCATCGAGGAAGGTTCCGCATGAACCGCACACGTACGAACGACCGTTTTTCCCGCACCCGTAACGGCGGTGCCGCTGCCGGACGGAGCGGTGGCCGATCGGGTTCGTCGACCGCCGGCCGGTCCGGCGGGCAGGGCCGCTCCGGTGGGCAGGGCCGCTCCGGCGGTGGTGGCGGCGGTTACGGCCGTCGGCCCGCCGCGATCCAGGGTGAGTTCGCTCTCCCCGAGACGATCACCCCCGCGCTTCCCGCGGTGGAGGCCTTCGCCGATCTCGACATGCCCAAGGAGTTGCTGGCCGCGCTCGGCACCCAGGGCGTGACCGTGCCCTTCCCGATCCAGGCCGCGACCCTGCCGAACTCCCTCGCCGGCCGGGACGTACTGGGCCGCGGGCGCACCGGCTCCGGCAAGACGCTCGCCTTCGGCCTGGCGCTGCTGGCCCGTACGGTCGGGCAGCGCGCCGAGGCCAGGCAGCCGCTGGGTCTGGTCCTCGTACCGACGCGTGAGCTTGCGCAGCAGGTCACCGACGCGCTCACCCCGTACGCACGCGCCGTACGGCTGAGGCTCGCCACGGTGGTGGGCGGGATGCCGATCGGCAGGCAGGCCAGCGCGCTGCGCGGCGGTGCCGAGATCGTCGTCGCCACCCCCGGACGCCTCAAGGACCTCATCGACCGCGGCGACTGCCGACTGGACCAGGTCGCCATCACCGTCCTCGACGAGGCCGACCAGATGGCCGACATGGGCTTCATGCCGCAGGTCACCGCGCTGCTCGACCAGGTCCGTCCCGGGGGCCAGCGCATGCTGTTCTCCGCGACCCTCGACCGCAACGTCGACCTGCTCGTGCGCCGTTACCTGAGCGACCCGGTCGTGCACTCCGTCGACCCCTCGGCCGGTGCGGTCACGACGATGGAGCACCACGTGCTGCAGGTCCACGGCGCCGACAAGCACTCGGCCACCGTCGAGATCGCGGCCCGCGACGGCCGCGTGATCATGTTCCTCGACACCAAGCACGCGGTCGACCGCCTCACCGAGCAGCTCCTGAACAGCGGGGTACGGGCCGCCGCGCTGCACGGCGGGAAGTCGCAGCCGCAGCGCACCCGCACGCTGACGCAGTTCAAGAGCGGGCACGTCAACGTGCTGGTGGCGACCAACGTCGCGGCGCGCGGCATCCACGTCGACAACCTCGACCTCGTCGTCAACGTCGACCCGCCGACCGACCACAAGGACTACCTCCACCGCGGCGGCCGTACCGCCCGCGCCGGTGAGTCCGGCAGCGTCGTCACCCTGGTCACCCCGAACCAGCGCCGCGACATGACCCGCCTGATGGCGGCGGCCGGCATCGTCCCGCAGACCACCCAGGTCCGCGCCGGCGAAGAGGCACTGCACCGCATCACCGGCGCCCAGACCCCCTCGGGCATCCCGGTCGTCATCAAGGCGCCGGTGGTCGAGCGTCCCAAGAAGCGCGGCAGCGGCACCACCTCGCGTGGCCGTCGCCGCCCCGCCTCGGCGGCCGGGCGCGCGCCCGCACGCCGGCCCAACGTCGCTGCGGCGGCGTAGCACCTTCCCGCCGGGAATCCGTCCCACCTTCGTCATCCCCGTCATCTCCGCAGGAGGCACTCTTTGCCGCTGGTCCAGATGCAACCCCGCCCGGCGACCGCCGACCCCGCGCCCAGCGCGGCGGACGACGTCATGGACGTGACCGGACCGCAGGTCTGGCACGACATGACCGTGGAGGTGGCGCTGTCCGTCGCTGCCGCCGCCGGGACGGGACATCTGGTCCTGCGCGACGAGGACGGTCAGTACGTGGGCCTGGTCACCCGGGCGCGGCTCGCCGCGGTCCGGGACAGCCGCGGCTACACGGACCGCATCCGGCTGAGCGACATCACCGACGCCGACGGGCCCGCCGGACACGGCGGCACCCCGGGCGTCCTCGGTCTCGCCGGCTGAACCCGCTTCACCGTGGCCGGGGCCTGTGCCGCCGTCCGCTCGTCTCCCCCTCGGCAGTCCCGAGTCCTTCCGTCTCTCCTTCTCCCTGTGAGGCATCATGCGCTGTGTCATCGCACGCTTCCCGTTCGACCTGACCAAGAGCGGTGTGCTGGAGTCGATGAAGGGCATCAAGCCCGAGCCGGTCACCGGCGAGTCCGTGATCGTCGGACGCCGCCGCTACCCCGTCAAGCAGGTCGGTCAGGTCGTCACCCGTCAGGACCCCCGCGATTTCAGCGCCGGCGAAGTGGTACGGGCCATGACCCGGCTCGGCTTCACCTGCGGCACCCTGCCCGTGGCTGAGCCGGAGGTGCGCACCGAGAGCCCGTTCGAGCGGGCCTCGGCGCTGCTCGGCACCCCGGTGTCCGTCTGACCGACCGGACCGGCGCGAGCCGGACACACAGTGAGGGCCCCACCGGCGTGGGCGGATTCGAGGGGTCGTTGCAACACGTGGTCGGTTGATCAGGCCGCGAGCAGTTTATGCAGGCGCTCGGCTGGGGTTTCCCAGTCGAGTGTTTTGCGTGGGCGGCCGTTGAGCTCGGCGGCAACGGCGTCCAGGCGTTCGCGGGTGTGGACCGCAAGGTCGGTGCCTTTGGGGAAGTACTGCCGCAGCAGGCCGTTGGTGTTCTCGTTCGAACCGCGCTGCCAGGGGCTGGCCGGGTCGCAGAAGTAGACCGGGATGTCGGTGGCCAGGGTGAAGGAGGCGTGGGCGGCCATCTCGGAGCCCTGGTCCCAGGTCAGTGACCGCACCAGGTGGGCGGGCAGGGTCTGGGCGGTTTCGACCAGGGCGTCGCGGACATGTTCGGCGGTTCGGCCGTCGGGCAGGTGCAGCAGCATCACGTAGCGGGTGGCGCGCTCGACCAGCGTGCCGATGGCGGAGGCGCCGTCCTTGCCGATGATCAGGTCGCCTTCCCAGTGGCCGGGAACGGCCCGGTCCTCGGCTTCGGCGGGGCGTTCACTGATCATGACCATGGGGGTGGAGAACCGCGGCTGGCGCTGCTGGGGTTTGCGGCGGGTGCGGCCCGAGCGGAGGGCTTTGGCCAGTTCGCGGCGGAGTTCGCCGCGTCCTTGGACGTAGAGGGCCTGGTAGACCGTCTCGTGGACCACGTGCATCTCCGGCCGCCGGGGGAACTGTGCCCGCAGAGCCTGGCAGATCTGCTCCGGGCTCCACCGTATGTCCAGGTGGTTCTGGATGAAGTCCCGCAACTGCGGGTTCTGGCCGATCTTGCCGGTTTTGGGCCGGGGCCGGCGGGAGTCGGCGCGGGCCTGGGCGGCGAAGGGCCGGTACTGGCCGTTGCCGGGGTGCCGGTTGCGGCAGATCTCCCGGCTGATGGTGGACGGGCTGCGACCCAGCTCGGCGGCGATCGTGCGGACCGTGGCCTTCTCCCGCAGCCGGTCGGCGATGTGGATCCGGTCGGCCTCACGCAGATACCGGGACGGACCGGGAGACGGCGCCACCGCTTTGACCGGTGGCGCCGCCTTGTGCCTGCCCGACGGGTTGCGGCCGTTGCGCCACCGCTTGCCCGTCCGGATATTGATCCCGACGCGTCGGCAGGCTTCCAAGCTGCTCAGGCCCTGATCCATGAGCCGGAAGTATTCCTCCCGCTCACGGACCAGCTGCCTACGCCCTTGCGCCACCGTCCGCACCTTGCGGATCTCGAACTCCATCGCACCCCTTGAGCTGGGGTGTTGCGACGACTCCTAGAACCCAAGGTGCACCGGTGGGGCCCTCACTGCGTGCTGTGCTGTGCTGTGTTGTGCTCTGTGCTGTGGCGTGGAGCGGTTGGCTGTGGGTCCCTGGCCCGGTGGCCCGGTGGCCCGGTGGCCCGGTGGCCCGGTGGCCCGGTGGCCCGGTGGCCCGGTGGATCAGTGGTCCGAGTAGCGGAAGTCGCCCACGGTCCAGGCGCTGACGTCCTCGATGGCGATGCGGTACATCCCGCCCGTCTCCGGGATCCCCACCGTGCCCTGAAGGATGCGGGCGACATGGAAGTGCAGATGCGTGGGCGGCCCGTCCCTCTTGGTAGGGGCTTCGAAGACGGCGGAGAAGTCGCCCAGTTGGGCGGAGTCCGTCAGGACCTCCGACACCCGCTCCCGCCACACGGCTTCGGGAGCCAGTCGACCGGTGATGACAGCACCACCGGTGACCACGGTCAGGGACATCTGATTGCTCCGCCCGGATTCCACAAGGGCGGCGATGTCGACGATCAGGTCGTCAGGCTTCGGCATGACACCGGATTCTATGCAACGGCACGTCCCGGCGGCTCGGGCGGTGGTGTCGCCCGTCCGGGCGGGCGCCGTCCGCGGACCGGCCCAGGGGGATTACCTCATCGTCGAGCCCACCAAAATCTATGCTTGCCGGAGTAGACATTGATTGCTCGGATGGTTATGGTTTCTCTCGTAGACGAGATCGAGCGAGACCCGGCAGACACGAACTGCCGGGTAGCAGTACACGTAGTGCGGTGCGGTGGTGGAGTTCCGAAGCCAGGGCTTTGCAGGACGGCGACGGGACTGACGACCGGACCGGGCGGCCCGCAGTGATCAGGGGCCGCCATGAGGAGGGCCGCGGTTGACGCGGTGGCAGTACCAGCAGTTCGCAGTTCCTGTTCGATAGGTTGTTGGTCCAGAGGGAAAGAACGGAGGAGTCGAGCGCCATCAGGATCGCCCGGGCGGAGGTCTGAGCCCGGGTACCGCAGGACATCGATAGGTAGGTGGTCTCCGGTCGTAAATCCGCGATCCCCGCACCCCGTCGGCGTTGCAGGACGGCAGTGCGGAAAAAGTAGGCCGGTGCAGCAGTAGGGCCCGGCAGATGGTGTTTGCAGTTCCTTCGGGGCCTTGGTGCCGTTATGGCGCCAAGGCCCCTCGACGCGTTCCACAAGAGAGGTGAGATGACAGCAGACGAGTCGCTGGGACGTCTTGACGACGACGACTACCCCGCCTACACGATGGGCCGGGCCGCCGAGATGCTCGGTACCACTCCCGGCTTCCTCCGGGCCCTCGGCGAAGCACGACTGATCACACCGTTGCGCTCCGAGGGCGGACACCGCCGCTACTCCCGCTACCAACTGCGCATCGCGGCCCGCGCGCGTGAGCTCGTCGACCGCGGCACCCCGATCGACGCCGCCTGCCGGATCATCATCCTTGAGGACCAGCTCGAAGAGGCCCAGCGCATCAACGCCGAGTACCGTCGCGCCGACAAATCGTCCAATCCGTCGGCCACGACCTGAAGTGAGCGTGCCCGCCGGGCCGGCGGGCCATCACCCACGAGCATGGCCGGAATACTGAGCGGCGTTTTCTGTGGTGAAGGCGGGTACAGACGGGTAGCGTCTGTGTGAGCTGTCGTGGTTCGGATTTCCCCTTGCCCACGCCTTTGGTGTGGGCGCTTTGCTGTGCTGTGCCGCAGGGACCAGGGCGATCACCTCCGTCTGCCTCATGTAGGGGCAGACGTTCATCGACTGGAAGGCATGACTGTGGCAACTGGAACTGTGAAGTGGTTCAACGCGGAGAAGGGCTTCGGCTTCATCGCCCAGGACGGCGGCGGTCCGGACGTCTTCGCGCACTACTCCGCGATCAACTCCTCGGGCTTCCGTGAGCTCCAGGAGGGCCAGGCCGTGACGTTCGACGTCGTCCAGGGCCAGAAGGGCCCCCAGGCGGAGAACATCAACACCGCCTGATCTCTATCGTGAACGTCCTGGGCCGCGCGGCGAACGCCGCGCGGCCCAGTCGTCTTTCCATGCCCGCGTGTGTCTGCGCGCCCTGCGAATGACCGCCCCGGGGACGCCCAGCTTGTCCGCGTCGAACCGTTGAACCGGGCCGTTGAACCGTCGAACCGGGTCGAACCGGGTTGAACCGGGCTCAGCCCGGCCAGTCGCCCGTCAGGCGCCGGATGGCGGTGGCGCCGCCGCGGTCGACGGCGGCCTTGACCCCGGCGAAGATCGCACCCTGTACGACGGCTGCCGCGAGCACCTCGCGCCAGCTGCGGAACTCGTCCGTGGCGTCAGGCGCCTTGTCCTCGTGCGCGAACCGTTTCCAGGCCTGCTTGAACACCGCCCCGGCCAGGGCACCGCCGAGGATGCCCATCGCCATGCCGACCGGCTTGTAGGCGGCCTTCGAGGCCTTCATCGGTTCCTCCGCGAGCGGCGGACCATGAGCAGCGCGACGATCACCCCGACGGCGAGCAGCGGGACACGGTTGGCGCGCGCCGCCCGCAGACCCTGGCCGGCCTTCTCCCGTACCGGCTCCGGGGTCTTGTCCCGGGCCAGTCCGGCGACGTGCACGGCCTTTTCGTGGACCTGCCCGGTAGCCGCGGCGGCCTTGGCGCGCACCGGCTCGGGGGTCCTGTCCTGCACCGCGTGGGCCGCGTGTGCCGCCTTGTCCCGAAGCTGGGCGCCGACGTGGGCGGTCTTCTCGGCGACCTGCTGCTTCACGGCTGTCGTCTTCTCCTGGGCCCGGGCCTTGACGTCGGCCTTCGCCGCGAGTGCCTCGACCGTCTCGCCGAGCTCCTCACGGGTCGCCTCGACCCGCATCCGCAGTTCCTCGGGCGACGGTGCTGCCTCGGTACCCGGTTGCGACTTGTCCTCGTTCATCGCTGTGCACTCTCCTTGATAGTGGCCACATCGGCCTTGACGCTGTCCACCGTCCGCTCGGGCGCCGGCGGGGATGCCTTGCTGAACTGCTTCCTGCCGAGCGCCGCCAGTACCGCGGTGACCACGGCCAGGACGCCGGTGACGATCAGTGCCGCCACCCATACGTCCACGGCGAGCGACAGCACGGCGATCACGGTGGCCACCAGCGCCTGAAGCGTGAGGACACCCAGCACGCCGGCGCCACCGAACAGGCCGCCGCCCCTGCCGTACCGCCTGCCCTTCTCGGTCATCTCCGCCTGGGCCAGCCGCATCTCGTCGCGGACCAGCTGTGACAGCTGCTGCGAGGCACGCTGGACCAGGTCGCCCACCGGTTCGTGCGCTCCGCTGTCGGTTTGGTGGGAGCCCTGCGCTGTCATGGGTGCTCACCCGTCCTTCGTCGGCATTCGTCGGCGTGCGCGGCAGGTCCGGCCGGTGTTCGTTCACGCCCGTACGACCCTGCCCTGCGCGTTCGTCGGATCGGTCGGCTGTGCGGGTACCCCCGCATCGCCGCGTCACCCCGACGGATCACGCGCCGTCGTGCCGGCTCAGGACTCGAAGCGGCGGCGGTCCTCCGCGTCCCACTTCCGGGTGTCCCGCGGCTGTACGTAGGGCTCCTCGTCGGCCGGGTGACCGCCCGCGACGGCACGCTGGCGGGCCAGTTCCGCGTCGCACTCCAGGCCGAGCAGGATCGCCAGATTCGTGATCCACAGCCACACCAGGAAGACGATCACTCCGGCGAAGGTGCCGTACGTCCTGTTGTACGAGGCGAAGTTCGCCAGGTACACCGCGAACCCGGCGGAGGCGGCCATCCAGATCAGCAGCGCCAGGAAACTGCCCGGGGTGATCCAGCGGAAGCCGCGGATCTTCGCGTTCGGGGTCGCCCAGTACAGGATCGCGATCATGATCGTGACCAGGACGACCAGCACCGGCCACTTCGCGACCGACCACACCGTGAGTGCCGTGTCGCCGATGCCCAGTGCGCCGCCGGCCTTCTCGGCGAGGCCACCGGTGAACACGACGATCATCGCGCTGACCACGGAAAGGACCATCAGGACCACCGTCAGTCCGACGCGGACGGGCAGCACCTTCCACACCGGGCGGCCCTCCGGGATGTCGTAGACCGCGTTGGCGCTCCTGATGAACGCGGCGACATAGCCGGAGGCCGACCACACGGCGAGCACCAGACCCACGATCGCCAGGACCGAGCCGATTCCGGCGGTGCCCTGCATCTGCTGGACCATGTCGCGCAGGACGTCCCGCACCGCGCCGGGGGCCAGGTCCTGGATGTTGTCCAGCACGCGCCGGGTCGTCGACCGGCCCATGATCCCGAGCAGGGAGACCAGTACGAGGAGGGCCGGGAAGAGGGCCAGGATGCCGTAGTAGGTCAGCGCGGCGGCCCGGTCGGTCAGCTCGTCCTTCCTGAACTCCTTCGCGGTGCCTTTCAGCACCGCCCACCAGGAGCTTCGGGGCAGGTCGGTGGGGGTGTCCGGGGCCCGCCGCTCCACCTGCTCGGTCGGGCCGGCCTCGGGCGCCCGCGCCCTCCCGGCCGTCCGGTCGGCAGCGCCGGGGGCGTCAGGTCGGGGGTGCCTGTCGCCTTCTCCTCCGCCTTCGCCGTTTCCGGCGTCCTTGTTGTGGTGTCCGTGCCGTCTCGGTATTCGTGGCATGCGGCCCGGGTATCCGGTCGGGCGGCACTCCAACCGTTCCCTTCCCTCGGACCGCGGCAGGCCGCGCCTGGTCGGCCGCCCACCACCCTCTCGCGGCAGCACCGTCTCATGGCAGCAGTGGCAGCAGTGGTAGCCGTCAGCCGTGGCGTACGCCCGTCAGCCGACGCTCAGTTCCGTGAGCCCGCTGTGGCCGCCGACGCCGCCCAACTCGCCCAGCGGCAGCGTGTGCTGGGTCTGGAGGACCTTGGCGCGGAGGTAGCGGACGTTGGCCGGGGTGCTGAACACGCCAGTGGGGACGCGCTCGTGGACGTCCGTGCCCAGGGCCCGGAGCTGGTTCGCCTTGTCCGGGTTGTTGGAGAGGAGGTCCACCGAGGTGATGCCCAGGGCCTGGAGCATCTGGGCCGCGGCCGTGTAGTCACGGGCGTCCTCCGGGAGGCCCAGCGCGGCGTTCGCGGCGTAGGTGTCGAGGCCCTCGTCCTGGAGGGCGTACGCGTCGAGCTTGTTGTAGAGGCCGATGCCCCGGCCCTCCTGGCGGAGGTAGAGCAGGACGCCGCCGCGCTCGGCGATGCGTTCGACGGCCTCGCGCAGCTGGGGGCCGCAGTCGCAGCGGGCCGAGCCGAAGGCGTCGCCCGTGAGGCACTCGGAGTGCAGCCGGACCAGCGGGGTGGTGCCGGGCGCCGGTTCGCCGAGGACCATCGCCACGTGCTCCTGACCGTCGACCAGGCCGTGGAAGGTGACCAGTTCGGTGTCGACGCTGTAGCCGTCGTGGAAGCGCAGCGGCACCCGGACACGGGAGCGCTGGGTGGCGGCGGGGAAGTCGGGGAAGTCGGGCATGCGGGTCTCCCGGGTGGTCCTTGATCCTCTGAATCTCAGAGCAAATCTGCTTCAGTTTTGAAGCAGATCTTCACTCGAATGGTGACCCTACCTCATGCTTCAAAGTTAAAGCAACGGATTCGTGGACCTGCGCAGCCACGGCAGGCCCTCCGGCGCCGACTCGGCCCCGTCCCCCTGGAGCGCCCGCTCGACGCTCGTGCAGATCTCCTCCAGCTGGCCCACCTGCTCCGGGGTCAGATGGTCGAAGAGGGACGCGCGGACCGTGGCGACATGGCCGGGGGCGCTGCGCTCCAGCACCGCCATGCCCTCCTCGGTGAGCGCGGCGAAGGTGCTCCGCTTGTCCCAGCGGCAGGCCTCGCGCCGTACGTGACCGTCCTTCTCCAGTCGTGCCACCGCGTACGTCAGCCGGCTGCGCGTGATCTTCAGCTTCTCGGCGAGATCGGTCATCCGCAGCCGCCGCTCGGGCGTCTCGGAGAGATAGGCCAGGATCGTGTAATAGAGGTGCGGCATCCCGGCGTCCTGCTGGAGCTGCCGGTCGAGCGCGTCCTCCAGGAGCAGTGAGGCCGCGACGTACGCGCGCCACGCGCGCTGCTCCTCGGGGGTGAGCCAGCGGGTCGTCATGCCACCAGTGTAGGTTTGTTTAAAACTTGAACCAAGTCCCCCCGGGTCGAGCCCGCCCCAGCGAGAGCAGCGAGAGCCGCAAGAGCCGGAAGAGAGTGCCCCATGTCCCTCCCCCACGTCCTGTTGTCCGCCGCCGTCTCCCTCGACGGCTACCTGGACGACACCGGCCCCGAGCGGCTGCTGCTCTCCGGCCCCGCCGACTTCGACCGGGTCGACGAGGTGCGGGCGTCCAGTGACGCGATCCTCATCGGCGCCGGCACCATCCGCGCCGACAATCCGCGGCTGCTGGTCAACTCGCCCGAGCGGCGGGCCGCGCGGCTGGCGGCCGGAAAGTCCGAGTACCCGCTCAAGGTGACCGTGAGCGGATCGGGCGGGCTGGACCCGGCCGCCAACTTCTGGCACACGGGCGGCGAGAAGCTCGTGTACACGACGGACAAGGGCGCCGAGCAGGCCCGGCGGGCGGACCTCGGGGCCGGCGTGGACATCGTCTCCCTGGGCCCGGGTGCTCTCGACTGGCGGGCCCTGCTCGAACACCTGCACGACGTGCGGGGGGTGCGGCGCCTCATGGTCGAGGGCGGCGGCACCGTCCACACGCAGCTCCTCCAGCAGGGCCTCGCCGACGAACTCCAGCTCGTCCTCGCGCCCCTCTTCGTCGGCGCCCCCGACGCCCCCCGACTCTTCGGCCCCGGCGCCTACCAGGGCGGCCGGCTCCGGCTCACGGAGACACGGCGCATCGAGGACGTCGTCCTCATGACCTACGAGCCCACCGCCCCCGGCACCGGCCCGCTCGCCTCCGCCGCCGACCGGCACTGGCTGGCGCTGGCGTGCGAACTGGCGGAGCGGTGTCCGCCGTCGGGCACGGCGTTCAGCGTGGGTGCGGTGGTCGTGGCCGCCGACGGTACGGAACTGGCGCGCGGGCACTCGCGGGAGGGCGGCGACCCGGTCGTGCACGCCGAGGAGGCGGCGCTCGCCAAGCTCGGCCCGGCCGACCCCCGGCTCCCGACGGCCACCGTCTACAGCAGCCTCGAACCCTGCGCCCGGCGCGCGTCCCGCCCCGCACCCTGCGCCCGGCTGATCCTCGACGCGGGCGTACGCCGGGTGGTGACCGCCTGGCGCGAGCCGGACACCTTCGTGGTGGCGGCGGACGGGAACGGGCTGCTCGCGCAGGAGGGCGTCGAGGTCGTCGTCGTCCCCGAGTACGAGGAGCGCGCGAAGGCGCCCAACGCCCACCTCCCGGGCTGACGGATCAAACGTGGTGATCGGCGTCCCGCGGATGGCGTATAGTTGCATTCAACGGCGCGGGGTGGAGCAGCTCGGTAGCTCGCTGGGCTCATAACCCAGAGGTCGCAGGTTCAAATCCTGTCCCCGCTACTAAAGGCCCAGGGCCGGAAACCAGGAAACTGGTTTCCGGCCCTGAGTCGTTTCCCGGACCGTTTCCCCGAACCGCTTCTTAGCCCGGTCGGTCCACCTGGCTCGCCCGCCGCACCCGCCCCCGGAAACCTGGACGGGACGGACGGGCCGTGGTGATCCGGCGGGAGACGAGACGAGTGGGACGGTCGGGACACTTCCTGGACCCGGCAGCGGGCGAGCCGGAAGAAGAGGCCGCCTCCCCGGTGCGAACCCTCGTCCGCGTCCTGCCCGCGCTCCTGATCCTCGCCGGGATCGTCTACGACTACGCCACCCCGCGCCATTTCACCGCCATCCCCTTCTTCACGGCCGCCCCGCTCATCGCCGCCCCGCTCTCCTCACTGCGCACAACGGTGGTCACCGGCGCCGTCGCCTTCCTCGCCCAGTACGTCGTCCACCTCCGCTTCGGGTTCAGCGCGGACGCCGACTCGATCACCGAGACGGTCACCGTGGCCACGGTCGCCGTCCTGGCCGTCGTCATCAACCGGGTGGTGCGCCGGGGCGACCGGCGCCTCGCCTCGGCCCGCGAGATCGCCGAGGCCGTGCAGCGCGCCGTACTGCCCGAACCCGAGGCGCGCATCGGCGGGTTCGAGATCGCCGCCCGCTACGAGGCCGCCCACGAGGGTGCCTTCATCGGCGGCGACCTGTATGCCGTGCAGGACACCGCGTACGGCGTACGGGTCGTCCTCGGGGACGTGCGGGGCAAGGGGATGGGGGCGGTGGCGGCCGTCTCCGTCGTCATCGGGGCGTTCCGGGAGGCCGCCGAACAGGAGGCGACCCTGGAGGCGGTCGCCCAGCGGCTGGAACGGGCCCTCGCCCGGGACGGCGCCAGGCGCGACGGGCCGGAGGCCGCCGAGGGTTTCACCACCGCCCTCCTCGCCGAACTCCCGCACGGCGACGGGATCGTACGCATCCTCAACCGCGGCCACCCCCCGCCCCTGCTCCTCGCCGCCGACGGCACCCTGCGCGCCCTGGACCCGTCCGCACCCGCGCTGCCGCTCGGCATGGGCGACCTGGGCAACTGGCCCGACCGCGTGGAGGAGACCCCCCTGCCGGGCGGCGCGACGCTGCTCCTGCACACCGACGGGCTGTCCGAGGCCCGCGACGAGCACGGCACCTTCTTCGACCCGGCCGCCCGGCTCACGGGCCGCGTCTTCCGCGCCCCGGCCACCCTGCTCGCCACCCTCGCGGACGAGGTGCGCCGGCACTCGGGCGGCAGGACCACGGACGACATGGCGCTGCTCGCCGTACGACGGTTCTGACCGCGGTTCTGGCAGTGGTTCTGACTGCGGTTCTCATCGGTTGTCACCGAAGGTGAGTGAGTGATCTCTCTCCGCACAGCACCTGACACACAGTCAATACTCGGGAGTCACTTACCTCATGGTCAACTCGCCCGATTTTCACCGGTGGTGACTAGAAAGTCCTCGGGAAAAGGATTAACGATCAACGGGAACAGCTTGGAATCAGGTGGCCAGGTCTATTAACGTTCGATAACGCAGCGCGGTTGTCCCAGCCGTCACAAGAGACGGCTCCGTGCGCACGTGCCGAATCCCGCAAGGGAACCGGGGAACCACCAACTTGGGGTGAATCGCTCGTCCGCCTCCGTGGCAACACGGCAGGTATACGCGCGTAGGAGACCTTCCTGCTCCGAACCCGTCAGCTAACCCGGTAGGCGAGAAGGAAGGAAAGGAGCACGCCCACGTGGCGTCAAACCCGGCTGCCCCAGAGGCCCCGTTCATGCCGAGTCAGCGCAGCAGCGAGACCGAGGCCGGCAAGATCCCGACCTTCGGCTTCGGCAGCCGTCGCACCGACGAGGGCCCCTGGGAGGAGTGGAATCCCAGCGCGGACACCACTCGTCCGGTTCGCGGTCGGCACCGCGTCGGCAAGCAGCGCGGCGGCGGCGGACTCGCCCGCAGCTCCACCGTTCTCGGCGTCGGCGTCATAGCCGCTGTCGGCGGGGCAGGCATGGCCACCGCGCAGACGGGCAAGCCGCCGGTCTCCATCTCCATCCCCGACCTGCCCTCCGTCGGCTCGCCCTTCACGCACGACGACTCGGACGACGAGCCCAAGGGCTCCGCCACCGCGCTCAGCAGCGTCGGCGTCACCTCCGAGGAGACCGAGCAGGGCACCAGCGACGCGGGCGAGGCCCTGCGCGCCCGCATCATCCTCCAGGCCGAGCAGCAGAAGGACCAGGCCGAGGCCAAGGTCCAGCAGGCCGCCCAGGACGCCGCCGCGAAGAAGGCAGCCGCCGAGGCCGCCAAGGTGAAGCGCGAGGCCGCCGCGAAGGCCGCCGCCGCGAAGAAGAAGCTTGCCGACGAGGCCAAGGCGAAGCTGGAGGCCGCGCGTCTGGCCGAGCTGGCCAAGCAGTACACGCTGCCGACCTCCTCGTACACGATCACCTCGACGTTCGGCCAGGCCGGCTCGCTGTGGTCCTCCGGCTACCACACCGGCCTCGACTTCGCCGCGCCCACCGGCACGCCGATCAAGGCCGTCCACAGCGGCACGATCACCGAGGCGGGCTGGAGCGGCTCGTACGGCTACCGCACGATCCTCACCCTCGACGACGGCACCGAGCTGTGGTTCGCCCACCAGTCGTCGATCAACGTCAGCGTCGGCCAGAAGGTCGCCACGGGTGACGTCATCGGCCGCGTCGGCGCCACCGGCAACGTCACCGGCGCCCACCTCCACCTCGAGGTGCACACCAGCAGCTCGGACAGCGCCGGCATCGACCCGATGGCGTGGCTGCGGAGCATGGGCCTGAACCCGTAGAAGAACTCGTACGAGACCCGCTTTCCCGGTTCCGGCGGTCCTGTCCCGATGTCAGCTGACGTCGGGTGAGGGCCGCCGGTCCGGCGTTCACACGAACTTCGTGAAGCGGCCGGAATCAGCGCCTCCGTGGCAGGCGTTGATGATGAGCATGACTGCACTCCGCAAGCTCGGATCATCGGACCTAGAGGTCTTCCCGCTCGCCCTCGGCGGCAACGTCTTCGGCTGGACCGCCGACGAGACGAGATCCTTCGAGGTGCTCGACGCGTACGCCGCGGCCGGCGGCAACTTCCTCGACACCGCCGACTCCTACTCGTCGTGGGCCGCCGGCAACAAGGGCGGCGAGTCCGAGACCATCATCGGCAACTGGCTCAGGGCGCGCGGCAACCGCGAGGACATCGTCGTCGCCACGAAGGTCAGCCAGCACCCCGACCACCCCGGTCTGTCGGGCACCAACATCAAGGCCGCCGCCGACGCCTCCCTGAGCCGCCTCGGCACCGACCACATCGACCTCTACTTCACGCACTTCGACCAGCCCGAGGTGCCCGTCGAGGAGATCATCGGCGCCCTCGACGAACTGGTGACCGCGGGCAAGGTGCGGTACATCGCCGCCTCCAACATCTCGCCCGAGCGGCTCCAGGACTCCCTCGACTTCTCCGACCGCGAGGGCCTCGCCAAGTACGTGGCCATCCAGCCCCACTACAACCTGGTCTCCCGCGACACCTACGAGGGCCCGCGCCGCGACATCGCCTCCCGTACGGGCCTCGCCGCCGTCCCGTACTACGCGCTGGCCTCCGGCTTCCTCACGGGCAAGTACCGCGCCGGTACGGCGGTCGACAGCCCGCGTGCGCAGGGCGCCGCCCGGCACCTGGAGTCGGAGCGGGGCCAGAAGGTCCTGGCCGCGCTGGACGCCGTCGCGACGGCACGGGGAGCGGAGGTCGCCACGGTCGCCCTGGCCTGGCTCGCCGGCCGGCCGACGGTCGCCGCCCCGATCGCGTCCGCCCGCACGGTGGACCAGCTCCCGCCGTTGCTCGCGGTCGCGGAACTGGAACTGACGGAGGAGGAGACCGCGACCCTCACCGCTGCCTCGGCCTGAGCGACGCCTGACGGCCGCCGGCTAGGAACGGTACGGGTTGTAGGCCGGGTACGGGTCGTGGACGGGGCGGTTGTGGCCGTGGCCGTGCCCCGGGCCGGGGATTGGGCTGTGGCCGTTTCCGTGGCTGTGGCCGTGGACAGGGCTGTAGGCGGGGTACGGCGTCGTCGGTCCGTACCCCTGCGTGCCGTACGGCGGCCAGGTGACCGGTGGTACCGGGGCCGGGGCCGGTGCGATGGCGCGTGCCGCGTGGTCCAGGGCCGGGCGGGCCACCGCCCTGCGCTGCCACAGCTCGCCCAGCAGCTCCCGCTCCCGGACGACGAAGTCGGCGCCCGCGCGGCCCAGGCGCCCCCGGTGGCGCAGGAACGCGAGTGAGGTGGCGTACGCCTCGTACTGCGCCACCTCACGCGCCGCCGGCCTGCCCAGGTGGCGGCGGGCGTGCTCGCGGGCCAGGCGGCGGGCGCGCATCGAGCCGAGGGCGTAGGGCTCGGCCGGGGACAGCCAGCCGGCCATCGCGTACGCCGGCAACTCGGCGCGCACGGTACGCAGCTCGCGCTGCCGGGTCCAGATGACCAGCCAGGTCAGCAGGCCGAACGCGGGCACCATGAACGCGGCGTACACCGCGAAGAAGCCGTAGTCCCCGAAGGTCGACGAGCCGTTCCAGAAGGCGTGCATGCTCATCGCGAGCAACAGCCCGGACAGCGGCAGCAGCACCCGGCGGACGTGCTGGCGCTCGCCCGACAGCGCTGAGATGCCGAACCCGATGCCGGTGAGGACCGTGAACAGGGGGTGCGCGAACGGCGACATGACGATCCGCACGAAGAAGGTCGCCGCGGTGACCGAGGCGATACCGCTGTCCCCGCTGAGCTGGTCGGTGCCGAAGGCGGTGCCGAGATAGAGGATGTTCTCGGTGAAGGCGAAGCCGGTGGCCGTGACCCCGGCGATGACGACCCCGTCGACGATCCCGGTGAAGTCACGCCGCCGGAACAGGTAGATGAGCAGTACGGCGGCGGCCTTGGCGGACTCCTCGACGATCGGCGCTATGACGGTCGCGCCGAGGGTGTCCGCGCCGGACGGGTCGGCGGTGGCCGTCGCTATCCATCTGGTCGCGAAGCTGTTGGCGACGATCGCTATCAGGGCCGCCGCGCAGGCGCCCCAGGCGAAGGCGAAGAGCAGGTTCCGCCAGGGCCCCGGCTCGACCCGGTCCAGCCAGCGGAACGCGGCGACGAGCAACGGCACGGGAAACACGGCGAGTCCGAGCCCGACCAGGAACCCCTCGGTGCCGGTCTGTTCGCGGACCAGGGCGAGGATGACGAGCCCGGAGAGCGCGAGCAGGCTGGTGAGGGCGCCGTAACGCACCCATGACCGCTGCCACCAGTGAGCGTGCCGCAGCGCCCCGCCGACGGGACCGTCGGCGGGACCACTGGGGTGCGTCGGGTAAGGGGGAAAGGTGGCCACGGCATTGACCCTAACGAGGGAGGGCGCGGCCCGCGACGATGCGGGAGGGTATGTGGGGCTCCTGGAGGGTTCCGGGAGTGGTCCGGGAGCCTTCCGGGAGTGGTCGGGCGTGCTCTACGAGTGCTGTACGCGGCGGAACAGCAGGTCGTTCACGACATGACCCTTCTCCAGTCCCTGGCCCTCGAAACGAGTCAGCGGCCGGAACCCGGGACGGGGCGCGAAACCGCCCCCGGGCCGGGTGTTCTCGAACTCCGGGTGCGCGCTCAGCACATCGAGCATCTGCTCGGCGTACGGCTCCCAGTCGGTCGCGCAGTGCACGACTCCGCCGGGGCGCAGCCGGCCGGCGACCAGGTCGAGGAACTCGGGCTGGATCAGCCGCCGCTTGTGGTGCCGCTTCTTGGGCCAGGGGTCGGGGAAGTAGACGCGCAGGCCGTCGAGGGAGCCGGGGGCGAGCATCTCGCGGAGCAGGATGATGGCGTCACCGTTGGCGACGCGGATGTTGGTCAGTCCGTGCTGGTCGGCGAGGTTGAGCAGGTTGCCCTGGCCCGGGGTGTGCACGTCGACGGCGAGGATGTTGGTACGGGGATCGTCGGCAGCCATCCTCGCGGTCGCCTCGCCCATCCCGAACCCGATCTCCAGCACGACGGGCAGGTCGTCCCCGAACAGCTCGCCGAGGTGGAGAGCGCGGCCGTCGATGTCGAGGCCCCACTTGGGCCACAGCCGCCGCAGCGCGTCTTCCTGCCCGGCGGTGACCCGGCTGCGCCGGGGCTGAAAGCTTCTGATCCGCCGCTCGAAGTGCGACCCGGCGGGATCGGCCTGCGGCCCCCCGGGAAACCGGGGCGCACCCTTGGGCCGCATGGCGGCGGGTGCCGGCTCGGGAGACGGGGCGGCGCCGGGGGCGGCGGAGTCGGGGGAGGCGGAGCCAGTGGAGTCAGACACAATGCCGCCGATTTTAGTCCAGCACGCGCAGCGCCCGCCGGGCCACCTCCCGCCCGATCGGCAGCGAGGCGGTCGCCGCCGGCGACGGCGCGTTCAGGACGTGCACCGCTCTCGCGCCCTCGCGGATGAGGAAGTCGTCGACCAGCGTCCCGTCCCGCAGCACCGCCTGCGCCCGCACCCCCGCCGCGGCAGGCACCAGGTCCCCCTCCGACACCACCGGCAGCAGTCTGCGCACCGCCCGCGTGAACGCCTTCTTGGACACCGACCGGCGCAGCTCCCCACCCCCGTACCGCCAGTGCCGCGCCGCTATCCGCCACGACCCCGGCCACGCCATCGTCGCCCCCAGCTCCCGCACCCGCACGGTCCCCCACCCGTATCCCTCCCGGGCCAGCGCCGGCACGGCATTGGGTCCGATGTGGACGCTCCCGTCGATCCCCCGGGTGAGATGCACCCCGAGGAACGGGAACGCCGGATCGGGCACCGGATACACCAGCCCCCGCACCAGCTCGGGCCGCGACAGGGTGAAGTACTCGCCCCGGAACGGCACGATCCGCATCCCGGGATCGTCGCCGGTCAGCCGGGCCACCTCGTCGCAGTACAGTCCGGCGCAGTTGACCAGCACCCGGCCCCGCACGACCTCGTCGCCCCCAGGACCCGTCGTCCGGACGGCCACCCCGAGCTCCGGGCGCCGGTCGACCTGGACGACCTCGGCGCCGTAGCGGATCTCCGCCCCGGAGGACTCGGCCAGCTGCCGGGCGACCGCCACGTAGTCGCAGACGCCGGTCGTCCCCACGTGTATGCCGGCGAGGCCGCGCACCTCCGGTTCGTACTCGCCGATCTGGGAGGGGCCCAGTTCCCGCACCGGAATGCCGTTCTCCCGGCCGCGCTGGACGAGCGCGTGCAGCCGGGGCAGCTCCTCCCGCTCCGTGGCGACGATCAGCTTGCCGGTGACGGCGTGCGCGATGCCGTACTCCGCGCAGAACTTGACCATCTCGGCGGCGCCCCGCACCGCGTACTCGGCCTTGAGCGAGCCCGGCCGGTAGTAGATCCCGCTGTGGATGACGCCGCTGTTGCGGCCCGTCTGGTGCCGGGCGGGGCCCGGCTCCTTCTCCAGCACCGTCACCCGGGTGCCCGGAGCGGCGCGCGTGATGGCATACGCCGTCGACAGACCGACGATCCCCCCACCGATCACCAGCACGTCACAGTCGTAAGCGATCCCACGCGTCAGCTCCACCGCGCTCCACCTCCTGCTTCCGATAGTGCACTGCGCCACTGACAGTCACTTCAAACGCAGGAAGCGGGCACACGTCGCAGCGTCTGCGGACGCCGTGGAATCTACGCCGGAGTCATCAGCAGCGGCCGGGCCCGTTCCCGCAACTCCACCACTCGCGGTTCGTCGCCGTACGGCTCCAGTCGGTGCAGAAGATCCTTCACGTACTCGGTGGTGCGCGCCGAGGAGATGCGCCCCGCGACCTCCACCGCCCGTACGCCCTGTTCGCATGCCGCGTCGAGGTTGCCCGACTCCAGCTCGGCGACCGCCGAGACGACCAGCCGCAGGCCGTGCGAGCGCACGAACTCCTCCGTCGGCTTCGACAGCGCCTGCTCCGTGAAACGGCGGACCTGGCGCGGTGCCTTCAGGTCGCGGTAGCACTCGGCGGCGTCGGCGGCGAAACGGTCGTAGCCGTAGAACCCCAGCCAGGACGGGTCGTTGTCGCCGTCGCGGGCCCGCTCCAGCCAGCCCTCCGAGGAGCGCAGGGCAGCGCCAGCCGCGTGGGCGTCGCTCGCACGCGCGTGGGCCCGTGCCTCGACCAGCCGGAAGAAACTCATCGTGCGGGCCGTCGCGAGGCCCCGGTTGCGTTCCAGGGCGGCCTGGGCGAGGTCGACGCCCTCGTCGCCGAAGCCCCGGTAGGTGGCCTGCAACGACATCGAGGCCAGTACGTACCCTCCCAGCGGCACGTCCGCCGCTGCCCGCGCGAGCCGCAGCGCCTGGATGTAGTACCGCTGCGCGGCCTCCTGCTGGCCCGTGTCGAAGGCCATCCACCCGGCGAGGCGGGTGAGTTCGGCGGACGCCCCGAAGAGCGCGCGTCCGACCTCGTCCGAGTACGACCCCAGCAGCAGGGGAGCCGCCTCGACCCTTAAGCACTCGGGCACCATCGACGAACGCCAGTCGCCGCCCCCGTACTTCGAGTCCCAGCGTCTGGCGTCCTCCGCGGCCTCCCGCAGTTTCAGCACATCGCTGTGGCCGACTTTCAGCGGTGCCCCGGAACCCTCGGAGGGGTTCGCGTCGCGTGCCACCGAGCTGTCGGCCGGGGTTATCAGCCACCGTGATGCAGGCGTTGCGTATGCGCTCACTGCGAACGATCCGGCGAGCGACTGCCAGATGCCGCCGGAGCCGGCGCGGCGGCCCGCGAGGTCGAGGCGGTAGAGGTCGGTGGCCGAGCGGACGGCCTGTCCGACGTCCCTGGGGAAGGCGAGTCCCACTTCGGGCGCGGGATCCGCGTCGGCCAGGCCGATCTCGTGGAGCGGCACCGGACGGCCGAGCTTCTGGCCGATGGCGGCCGCGATGAGGTGCGGCGCGGCGCCCTGCGGCACCATGCCCTTCGACACCCAGCGCGCCACCGACGTCTTGTCGTAGCGAAGAGTCAACCCGCGTTGAGCGCCAAGGTCGTTGACGCGACGCGCGAGTCCTGCGTTGCTGATTCCCGCGAGGGCGAGAACGGCGCCGAGTTTTTCGTTCGGCCCGCGTTGCTCCCTGGACATGCGCCACCCCTCGACACAGACGGCTGCCGCGCTGGCATAACCATGCGGCATTCGTAAACCCAGCGTAGTTCGCCGCATCCCAAGCGTTAAGGGGCATTGTTCCGGATGGCGGGATTGTGGTCCGTACGGAAGTTCTGGGGATGTACGCACCGTTGCGACGTGCCCCCGACGTGTGGCCGTGCGCCTGTCCGTGCGCTCTTCTCCGGCCATGGCGGGAGCGCTTCCATGGATTCTGCGTGGGTCGGCCCGCTGTACTGGATCCAGTGGGCTGGGGGACACCGCCGCCTACATCCCCGCGGGCGGCGGACCGGTCCGGGAGGCGAACTCCGCCTCCCGGACTGTGCGTGGGCGCTGCGCTCCGCAGAGCCTGTACGGAGCGTGCGCGAGCCTGCCTCCGCTTCGCCAACTTGGCCGAAAACAGACCCTGCCTCACCGGGCCGATTACCCCTCCCACCATGGAAGTTGAGGGCGCGTGGGGCGTCTTGGGGGAGCGTAACGGGGGCGCATTCAGGTCGCAGTCGTGGCGCAGTCGCGTCGCGAACTCCCTGCTCGACGGGTTGTGAACTTTCCGCCGGGGTCCGGCGATCCCCTGATCCGAACGCCTCGGAACCTGCCCTGAACCTCGAAGTCCCTTGATCCGCGCGTGTGTTCGGGACTGGGCGGGCATGTTCCCGGGGGTGCACAGGAGTTCGCAGGGGCGCACTTCGGGGAGCACGAGCGGCTCCGCCGTCCCTCCTGGGCGCGTCCTTCATGGCAGCATGGTGCCGAGTTCGTGCGGTGCACTGGTTGTCCACAGCCTGTGGAGGCGTCGATGCGGTGGTTGGTGGGATGGAGCAGCACCGCAGCTGTGGCCGCCAAGTACGCGACAGGGCCCGGCGGTTACGCGGCCGGCGGCACCGGGTCCGGGGCCGGGGCCGGATACGCGGCGGGGGCGACCGGCTACGACGGCGAGACGGTCCACCCGGTCGGCTCCCAACTCCTCTGGGGGGACCCCGATCCGCTCTGGGCGGTCGGCGACTGGCGCCCCGACGAGGTGCGCGTCGTGCGGGCCGACGAACAGACCCGCATCGCGGTCCTGGGCACCTGCGGAGCCACCGACGAGCAGCTGCGGGTCGCGCTGTTCGCCGCCCGCGGAGGGGCGCTTCGCCATCTGACGGCCTGGCCGGGCAGCTACACGGCGATCGTCCAGGTGGGACGCCGGCTCATGGTCAGCGGCGACCTGGCGGGCGCGCGCCCGGTGTTCTACACCCCCTGGGCGGGCGGCACTGCCTACGCGACGGCGGCCCTCCCGCTCGCCGACCTCATCGAGGCCAACCTCGACTTCGGCCACCTCGCCGCCCTCCTCGCGGCCCCGGACGTACCGGCCGCGCTGCACGACTCGACCCCCTACGACGGCGTACGGCGCATTCCGCCCGGGCATGCGCTGATCCTGCGCGCCGGGGCACGGGAGATCGCCGGGTACGAACCGGTCGCCTCCCTCGCGGTCGCGGCGGCCTCCGTGGACCCCGACAGCGCGGTGGACGGCGTACGGGACGCGCTGGTCGAGGCGGTACGCGTCAGACTGGCGGCCCCCCGCCATGTGCCCGACGCCGCCATGGATCCCGGGCCCGTGCCCGGCATGGGTCCCGCTGAACGGCGTGCCGCGCGCGGAATGCCCGTACCGGGGATAGGGGCGGACCTGTCCGGCGGCCCGGCCTCGGGGACGCTCGCGCTCCTGGCGGCGGGCCTGCCGGGCATGCCGGGGACACTGCTGGGGCACGGCACGGGCGCGGGGGAGCGGCTCGTCGCGGTGACGTTCAACGACCTGGTGGTGGGCGGGCGCGAGGCGGAACTGGAGCGGGCGGGGAGCCTGGCGGCGAACCCGCGCCTGCACCACGTGGTGGTGACCGGCGACGAGGACGTCCTCCCGTACGCCGACCTGGAAGGCCCCCTGACCGACGAACCGGGCCCCTCCCTGGTGACGGCGGCCAGGCACCGCGCCCGCCTCGCCTCGGGCAGCGCGGACCACTTCACCGGATACGGCGCCCGGCAGGTGCTGGACGCCCACCCCGCCCGTCTCGCCGACCTCCTGATGGACCGCAAACGCCGCCACCTGGTCCGCCCGGTGGCCGCGCTCGCGAAGGCCGACGGCTCGGTGATGGTCCCCGCGCGCGTGTACGGCGCCGCCCGCAAGCTCTCCCGTACGCCCTACCGGGCCGGTATCGAGCACCTGTCCGACCGCCTGATGCAGCGCCGGTTCGACGAGCCCGGCGGCGCGGTGGGCGCCTCGCTGGCCGCGCTCACCTGGGCCAGACCCGGCCCGGCCGCGCGTTGGCTGACCGGTGAGGCGCTCGCTGAAGTATCGGTTCGCCTGAACTGGGCGACGGACCGCGCGGGGGCCGGCGTGGGCCCCGGCCAACGTCCTGGCGACTTCCGCGCGCGGGCGGCACTGACCCGCCAGGCGGCAGACGTACGCGTACTGGAGCAGGCCGCGGAGATCCGCTTCCAGCGCCTGCACACACCCTTCCTGGACAACCAGGTGGTACGCGCCTGCCGAGCCCTCCCGGAAGCCCTGCGCGTCCAGCCCGGGGCCCGGGCGTCCATCCTCCGTACGGTCCTGGAAGGCGCCGGCGTCGCGGACCTGCCCCCTGGCTGGGGCGCACCGTCCCACGCGTCGGCGACCGCGGCGTCGCGCACGGGCCTGCGCGTGTCGGTGGACTCCCTGATGAACCTGTTCGACACGCCGCTGCTCGCCGAGGCCGGTCTGGTGGAGGCGAGAGTGGTCCGCAAGGCCCTGAGAGGCGCCGCAGAGGGCGAACCCCTCCCCCTGGACGGACTGGCGGACCTGGTCTCCCTGGAGGTGTGGCTACGCCGCCTCCTCTCCCGCCGAGGCACCTGCTGGACCGGAACCCCGGCCCGCCAACGAGCCGTACCGTCGGGAATCACCCCCCAGAGGGGCGCACTGGGAGCGGGCGCGGGCGCGAACCGGGGATGAGGCGTCCGCTTCACGGCCGTTTCCCACCCACCCACCCGCCCACCCGTCCGTTTACTGCCTCGATCCAGCGCAGCCCCAGCCACGCCGCCCAGCCCGGGGGCCGAGACCCGGCCCGCTCCAGCCCGTGCCTTGTTTCCCACCCGTCCGCCCGCCACCCGTTCGCCGTATCCATCCAGCCCGGGCCGGGCCATTCCAGCCCGTCCGGCGTTTGCGGACGAGGCCCCTTCAGGGCCGAAGCGGGGGTCCGGGGCGCAGCCCCAGGGACGGGACG
Source organism: Streptomyces sp. NBC_01451 (assembly GCF_036227485.1). Lineage (NCBI taxonomy): Bacteria > Bacillati > Actinomycetota > Actinomycetes > Kitasatosporales > Streptomycetaceae > Streptomyces > Streptomyces sp. NBC_01451. The sequence goes on along the minus strand of NZ_CP109479.1, from coordinate 4,429,253 downwards.
GGTAGGGGCGGCGGGGGCGAGAACAGGCCGGTGCGGTACCGACGCCGTACCGGAGCCGCGGCGACTGACGGAGGCCCACCCCCGTACGACGAGCCGCCGCACGCCCTCCTCATCCGCGCCCTGCGCGACACGGGCCGCAGCGCGGACGCGCTGACCGCGTACGAGAAGGCCCGCCGGACCTTGGCACCCCGCACCCCGCACCCCGGGCACGGGCACCCCGGTCGCAGGCACCCGGTCACCGGCACATGAACTTCGACTCCGCCCAGTCCGCGAGTGCCACCGAGTCGAACGCCGAGTGAGGTTCCACGACCAGGCGGATCGTCTTGCGCCCGGTGAGGTCGACATGAACGGGTACGGCAGCCTGGCCGCCCTGGATCAGCTCGGACCGCCACATGCGCTGCCCGTCGGCGAACACCGAGAAGCGGACCTGGCCGAGGCCCATCGTCATGTCGTCGACGCCGACCAGGGCGTCGTACGAGACGCAGTCGCGGTTGAGATCGATGGTGACCGAGGACTCCCCGTGGACGGTCACCCCGTGCTCGTACTGCTTGTCCCCGATGGACACCCCCCACCGCTGCCAGACCCAGCTGCTCTCGCCGAGCCGCATCTCGGGCTTGGTGCCGTCGCCGGTGATGCCGTACTCCAGCTCGTTCCACTGGTAGTCGGCCGGGGCGGGCGGCGGCGTCGGGGGAGGCGTCGGGGTGGGGCTCGGGGCAGGTGTCGGGGGCGGGCTGGGGGGCGGAGTGGGGGTCGGGCTCGGGGTGGGTGTCGGGGACGGCGTCGGGGTGGGGGTGGGGCTCGGGGTGGGCGTGGGTGCCAGGGCCGGGACCACGGCCGGGGGTGCCGGCTCGGGTTCCTGCTCGGGCGGCGCCGGGCTCGGGGTCGGGGCCGGTGTGGGTGCCGCGGGCTGGACCACCGGCGGCGACGGGGCCGGCTGTGCCACCGGCTTCTTCGGGACCTGGTCGCCGGCCAACGCGAACACCACGGCCGCGATCCCGACGGCGACGACTCCCGCCGCGATCCCCGCCTTCACCGGCGCGCCCAGCCCTTCCGAGACCGCCGCGCCGCCCCCGGCCCCGCCGGACGACGAGCCGCTCGCCGCTGCCGCCGCACCGCCGACGCCCACCGCACCCGCTCCGGCGCCCCCGGCGACCAGCGCGGCCACCTTGGCGTACCCGGCGGCGCCGAACCAGCCGATGACCGCGATCGGTACGACGGCGGGGATGCCGCTCGCGACCTCTTTGATCTGGCCCGCGGCGAGCCGGCACCTGGCGCACTCCTCCAGGTGCTTGCGCAGCCCCCGTTCGGCCCGGCTGCGCAGACCGCCCCGAGCGTAGGCGCCGAGCCGGTCGGCGTAGCGGGAGCACTCCTCGTCGGTGGTGAGGGTCGAACTGACGTGTGCCTGGAGGTAGGCCTGCTTGAGCCCTTCGCGGGCCCGGCTGGCGAGCACGCGCGTGCCGTTGGCGTCGAGCCCGAAGAGGGTGGCGACCTCGCTCGGCGACTCGTCCTCGACCTCGGTGTGCCACAGCACGGCCTGCCACCGCTCGGGCAGCGACCGGAACGCCTGCATGGCCATGGACTGCTCGGCCTCGTGCATCGCGCGCACGTCGGCGCCCAGGTCCAGGGTGTCGGTGTCGGCGGACCCCATGGGCATGGTGGACAACTCCGAGCCCCGCGCGGCCTGGGTCGCGAACACCGCGAAGTCGTCGACCAGTTGCTCACGTCTCGCCGACGTCGTCCAGTTCGCGGCGACCCGGCGGACGCTGGTGAGCAGATAGGCGCGTACGGCGTACTCGGGGCCGGAGCCGCCGCGCACCGCCTGGAGCATGCGGGCGAAGACCTCGGCGGTGAGGTCGTCGGCCGTGTGGCCGTCGCGGCAGCAGGTGCGCGCGTACCGGCGTACGGCGCCGGCGTGACGCCGGTACAGCTCCTCGTACGCCGTGTCGTCGCCCGAGCGCATGCGCCCGATCAGGTCGGTGTCGGAGGGCGGCAGCTCGATGGGCGGCGGCAGCACACTGTCCGCGCGCGGCGGCAGCAGGCTGCCCCCGCGCTGTGCCGGGACGCTGCCCTCCGCCGGGTCGTCGAGGTACTCGGGGTACTCCGCGTCGTCCGCCGAACCGCCCAGGTACTGAACGCCCCCGGGTCCGCCCTGGTTCGGCACCTGTGGCGAGGTGAGCCCGCCGCCGGTCTCCGGGTCACCGTCACCCGGTGACTTGTCCCGTCCCTCAACGCTCATCGCGGAAAGCCCCCGCCGCCTGCACAGCCGCCTGCACATCGAGTCCCGAACACCGGGTCAGAGTGCCATATTGGCTTTTGTTCAGGACAGCTGGAACGGACCAACCACTCGTCCGTGGGGATTTCCCGCACCGAGGTACTAGCGTTCACCCGAACGGGGAATGCTCAATCGGCTCTCCCCGCAAGGGAGTTGACCGCTCCGCCCGAAATCGTCAGGTTCGTGGTATTCGGGTTCGTCCGATCACAGGGGCCGCGATCGCAACCCCTCCAACAGGATGTCCAGCAGCCGTGAAGAGGCCGCCGCCTGCTGCGCGGCGTCCGGCAGCGAGGGCGCCGCCGTCGCGATCACCAGCAGTACGTCCGACACCGACACGTCCGGCCGCAGTGCGCCCGCCTCGCGCGCCCGCTCCACGAGCCGGCCCACCACGTCGAGCAGCGCCACCGCACCCGCGTCGTCCGCCATCGAGACCGCCGCGGCGTCGTCGGACACCAGCCGCAGTTCCCCGTGACCGATGCCCGCACCCGCCGGCTGGGTCCGCTGCTGCGGCACCCGCGCCTCATCGAGACCGAGGCCACCGGAGCCGTCGGACCCGCCCACGCCGTCGTCGTCGGCGACGCCGACCCGCAGTATCTGCGGCGGCAGCAGCCGCCCGGCGCCCGAGGCCACCGACGTCCGCAGGAAGCGCGACAGCGCCGACCACGGCTCGTCCTCCTGCCCGAGCGCCGCACGAGCCTGGTCGGTCAGCCGGGAGGTCTCCTCCTCGGCTATCCGCCGGACCAGGACGTCCTTGCTCGGGAAGCGCCGGTACACCGTGCCGACACCCACCCGCGCGCGCCGTGCCACGTCCTCCATCGGCGCGCCGTACCCCAGCTCGCCGAAGACCTCACGTGCCGCGCGCAGTACGTGTTCCAGGTTGCGCTGTGCGTCCACGCGCAGCGGCGCCGTACGCGATCCCTCACCGCGTCCGTTGCCCGCCGCCGCGCCGACCGGTCCGCCTGGTGCGATGGCGGACGCGGATGACCAACGAGAATCCTGAATGTGCATAATGTTCCCCCGGTAATGACGTCTCCCCCCGGAGACTCCCCGCCATTGGCAGCCGGAGCGTGCGGAACAAGCACTGAACACGGGTCCACCCGTCGCGGAGCCGACCCGAAAGAGCGCATCCCCCTACACCCCGTCGACCTACGAACATAGTTGAGCGAGGGTCAATTCAGAAGGGGCACGTTCCGCACGGGGTGCCGCCCGATCGGAGTACGCGTCGCTTACGTCCCGGTTGCGCCCCCTCCTGCCACCCGGATCACACCCGATGACCTGCGGTTGTGCCCTGCACGCCGACGATTCGGGCAAGGTTGCGGCCCACTGCTCGAAGGTCACACAAATTGCCGGGCCTGTGGACAAACGCGAGCGCTGGGTGCGTCATGGGATGGTGAAGGAACGTGCGCGCATTCTCGTTGTCGGCGGCGGCTACGTCGGTATGTACACGGCCCTGAGCCTCCAGCGGAAGCTCCAGCAGGAGCTGAAACGGGGCCAGGTCGACATCACCGTCGTCACTCCCGACCCGTACATGACCTATCAACCGTTCCTCCCGGAGGCAGCCGCGGGCTCCATCTCGCCCCGGCATGTCGTCGTACCGCTGCGCAGGGTCCTCGACCGCTGCCGGATCGTCGTCGGGGAGGTGACGGCGATCGACCACGCCAAGCGCACCGCGACGCTCACCACCCTCGCCACCGCGGAAGAGGGCACGGGCGCCGAGCAACTGACGTACGACGAACTCGTCCTCGCCCCCGGCTCCGTCTCGCGCACCCTGCCGATCCCCGGCCTCGCCGAACACGCCATCGGCTTCAAGACGGTCGAGGAGGCCATCGGCCTGCGCAACCACGTCATCGAACAGATGGACATCGCCTCCTCCACCCGCGACCCCGCGATCCGCGACGCGGCCCTGACCTTCGTCTTCGTGGGCGGCGGCTACGCCGGTGTCGAGGCGCTCGGCGAGCTGGAGGACATGGCCCGCTACGCCGCGCGGTACTACCACAACGTCAAGGCCGAGGACATGAAGTGGATCCTCGTCGAGGCCTCGGGCCGCATCCTGCCCGAGGTCGGCGAGGAGATGGGCAAGTACACGGTCACGCAGCTGCGCCGCCGCAACATTGACGTACGCCTGGAGACCCGCCTCGACTCCTGCGCGGACCGGATCGCCGTCCTCAGCGACGGCGCCCGCTTCCCCACCCGTACGGTCGTGTGGACCGCCGGCGTCAAACCCCACCCCCTCCTCGCGGCCACCGACCTCCCGCTGAACGAGCGCGGGCGCCTCAGGTGCACCGCCGAGCTGCGGATCGACGGCACCACGCACGCGTGGGCCGCGGGAGACGCCGCCGCCGTTCCCGACGTCACGGCGACGGAACCCGGCAAGGAGACCGCCCCCAACGCCCAGCACGCCGTCCGCCAGGCCAAGGTCCTCGGCGAGAACATCGCGCGCTCCCTGCGGGGCGAACCGCTCGAAACGTACTCCCACAAATACGTCGGTTCAGTAGCCTCCCTGGGACTCCACAAGGGCGTCGCACACGTCTACGGACGCAAGCTGAAGGGCTACCCCGCCTGGTTCATGCACCGCGTCTACCACCTGAGCAGGGTGCCCACCTTCAACCGCAAGGCGCGGGTGCTCGCCGAGTGGGTTCTGTCGGGACTCTTCAAGCGGGAGATCGTCTCCCTCGGTTCACTCGAACATCCCCGCGCGGAGTTCGAACTCGCGGCCGGTGGGAAGCCTTCTCAGAACCTGAATCAGGACCCGAAGGGGTCGTCCTGACCTAATTCAGGAACTCCACCGACTCGACCGGCGTCTGAAGGATGTCGGCCCGGCCGGCCACCCTGCCAGACTGGCTCCACGCCCTTGCCGTCCAACCCCTCTCCACCGCTCACCACCCGTCTCAAGCCTTCTCCACCCATCTCTCTCCACGAGGCTTTCCGTAAGTGCTGCATCTCCCGGGGAACGCCCCCCGCACCTCCGGCCGACCCGCTGCCGGCCTGTGCCGACAAACACGAGGCAAGGATTCGTGAACTTCACGCGCTGGAGCGCCCGACTTCCCGGAACGCAGCGCCGCGCCGCAGCGCGGACCAATCACACGATCACTCCGGACCGGCTGCCGGACCGACTCGGAGAGGGGACCGGCTCCGGCCCTGGTTCCGTACCCGCCGCCCGCGCCGAGCAGCTCGCCGACGGAGCGCCCTGCCTCCCCGCGGTCGACGACCTGCCCACCCGCGAGGTCCTCGACCGGATCCCGGCCCTGGTCGCCATCGTCCACGGCCCGGACCACCGCATCGCGTACACCAACGACGCCTACACGGCGGCCTTCGGCGTACGCGCGGAGGGCGCCCCCGCGCGGGACGCGGCCCCCGAGCTCGACGAACTGGGCGTGCTGCCCCTCCTGGATCAGGTCCGGCGCAGCTCCAAGCCCCGCACGCTCAAGTCCCGCAAGGCGCACAGCGGACGCTCGTACACGATCACGTGCACCCCGGTCGAGGCGACGGCCACTCCCGAAGGGAGTGGCGGGGTCCTCATCTTCGCCGCCGACGTCACCGACCACGCCGAGGCCGCCGAACGCCTGCGCGCCAGCGAACGCAGCCAGCGCGAAACCGCGGTGACCCTCCAGCGCTCCCTTCTCCCCCAGGAACTGGAGGAACCGGACGACCTCCGCGTCGCCGCCACCTACCACCCCGGCGGCACGGAAGCGGCGGTGGGCGGCGACTGGTACGACGTCATCACCCTCGGCGGAGGCCGCACGGCCCTCGTCATCGGCGACGTCATGGGCCGAGGAGTGCGCGCGGCAGCGGTCATGGGCCAGCTTCGTACGGCGGTCCGCGCGTACGCCCGTCTGGACCTCCCGCCGCACGAGGTCCTCCAGCTCCTCGACGGCCTCGCCATGGAGATCGACGCCAACCAGATCGCCACCTGCGTGTACGCCGTCCACGACCCGAACGAGGGCAAGCTGGTGTACGCCTCCGCGGGCCACCTCCCGATCCTTGTCCGCGACGAGAGCGGGGTCGTCCAGCGCGCCGACGAGCCCACGGGCCCGCCCCTCGGCACGGGCGGCTGGATGCACGCCTCGGGTTCGATCCCGCTCACCCCGGGCTCCACGGCGGTCCTCTACACCGACGGCCTGGTGGAACGCCGCAACGAGGACCTCGACGAGGGCATCGCAGCCCTGGAGCGCGCCCTGTCCGGCGCCACGGGCAGCCCCCAGGTCGTCTGCGACCGCCTGGTCCGCTCGGCGGGCGTCACCGCGGACCACGACGACGACGTGGCGGTCCTGGTCCTCCAGCACCCGGCCCGCACCGGCCCCGACAGCGACCTGTTCCGCAACGCGGCGCTGGAGCTCCTGGGCGGCATCGAGGCGGCCCCACGCGCGCGTGCGTTCGCCTCCGGCGTCCTGACGAGCTGGCGCTTCCCCACCGAACTGCACGACGTGGGTGTCCTCGCGGCCAGCGAACTGGTCGCGAACTCCCTCCAGCACGGCACACCCCCGATGCGCCTGCGCCTGCGCCGCACCGACCGCCGCCTCATCGTCGAGGTGACGGACGGCGACGACCACCTCCCCCTGCGCCGCACGGCGGAACCCGGCGATGAATCGGGCCGGGGCATCGCCATCGTCGCGACGATCGCCACGAGCTGGGGCTCACGCCGCACACCGGGCGGCGGCAAGGCGGTGTGGTGCGAGTTCGTGCTGCCGAACCCAGCCCGTACTACCTAGCCGGCACCACGGACCCGGAGTCCACCGGAGCCCCGCCCTGCGCGACCACCCGACTCCGCCGCGCCAGAGACGGCTGATTCTGTACGGGGGTCAGCTGCCGCCCCAGCCGTACGGCGAGGACGCTGATCCCCAGCGAGAACAGCAGGAACATCACGATGTACGGCCCGTGCAGCGAAGCCCCGAGCGGCCCGCCCACCGCCGGACCGACAGCCAGCGCGAGCTGCTTCACCAGGGCGAACGCCGAGTTGTACTGCCCCGCCATCCCGTCCGGCGCCAGATCGGCCACCAGCGGCGCGACGGTCGGCGACAGCATCGCCTCCCCGAGCCCGAACAACGCGTACGTCGACACGAACGCGGCGGTCGCCATGGCCTGGCTGCCGTGCCCGAGCCCCGCATACCCGGCCACGCCCCACGCGACGGCCCACAGGATCCCGACGGCCGCGATCACCCGGGACCGCTTCTGCCGCTCGACGAACCGGAGCACCGCGAACTGCGCGACCACGATCACCGCGGTGTTCGCAGCCAGCGCCGACCCGAGCGCGGACGTCGAGATCCCGGCCGCCTCGACCCCGTACGCGCTCAGCCCCGACTCGAACTGCCCGTAGCAGGCGAAGAAGAGAACGAAACCCAGCACACACAGCTGCACCATCGCCCGGTTCCCGAGCAACTGCTTCCAACTGCCCTTGGTCTGCTTCGGCGCACCGTCGATCCGTGCCGAACGAGGCATCCGTACGGTCGCCATGATCACGGCGAGCAGCAGGAACATCGCCGCCTCGATGGCGAACAGCAGGGTGAACGAGCCGACCCGGGTCGTGTCCACGAGATGCCCACCGATGAGCCCACCCACGCCGAGCCCGAGGTTCTGCAGGAAGAACTGGGTGGCGAAGGCCCTCGACCGGGTCTCCGCCGACGAGAAGTCCACGATCATCGTCGCGAGCGCCGGCTGCATCACGGCCTGCCCGGCCCCCAGCGCCACAGCGGCGAGGAGTACGGCGGTCGCGTTGGCGGCGAGCCCGAGGCCCATCGCGCCGACCGCGGCGGTGACCAGAGCGACGAGCAGCACCGGCAGCGGGCCACGCCGGACGATGGCCCGCCCGGCGAACGGCAGCACGATCAGCGCAGCCACAGCGAAGACGGCGAGTACGAGACCCGCCGTCATGGCTCCCAGTCCCCGCACCTGCGCCACATAGACGTACAGATAGGGGACGGTGAAGCCGAGCCCGAACGCGCTGAGTGCGTTGCCCACATGGATCCGGCGCATCGCTGCGCCCATCGCCCTGGTCACTTTCACCTGCCTTGATCGCGAAGTCGTACGCCTACCGAAAGAGTTAGGAGTGAAGACTTCGAAGCTAAAGTTAAGACTTGAACAGTACACCTCGAAGGACTTCGACGCCAAGCGCTCGCATGGGATACTGCGCACATGGGTGACACCCCCGGCGTCGGCGAACCGACGCTCGATGAGCAGATCGCCGCCTACCAGCGCGAGTTCAGGGATCTCGACCCCCAGGTCGAGAAGATCGTCGCGGCCCTCGGCCGGCTGAACCGGCGCATGAACGTCGCGTACGGACGTCAGACCGCCACGCTCGGCATCAGCAACGCCGAGTGGGAGGTGCTCAAGGCGATGGTGCTCTCCGGTGCCCCCTATCGCATGGGCCCGAGCGACCTGGCGAAGCGGCTGGGCCTGACGCCGGCCGCGATGACCCACCGGATCGACCGGATGGTGACGGAGGGACTCGTCACCAGGGCGCGCGACGAGTCCAACCGGGTCCGCGTGATCGTGGAACTGACCTACGAGGGCCGCGAGAAGTGGCTGGAGGCGATGCGCCTGGCGACCGTCTTCGAGGAGGACCTTCTCCAGGACCTCTCCCAGGACGAACGCGCCAGGCTCGGCGACGTCCTCACCCGCCTCCTGCGCCGCGTGGAGCACGCCCAGCCGGACGCCGGCGGGCGACTCAGCGACCTCGACTAAAGATCTTGACAGGGCAGACAGGGGGTGCTTGACATCGCCCAGCCCGATCCGTAAAGTTCTCCGGGTTGCCACGGGGCCGTAACGGTTCTGCGGCAGCACCTCCGCCGCAGTAGCGGCAACCCAAACCATCAGCACGATCTCCCAGCCGGGGTTGTTTTCGGTGTGCCCGAATTCAATTCGAATGGGGCTCGATGAAGCGAAGCGGCCCGATTGGGAATCGCCGAGTGGATCCGCTAAGGTTTGGGACGTCGGAACGGCCCAACAGCCGGGAGGACAAGCCCCACTGACTGGGAATCAGGCCCGAAACGGTCTGGTAGAGTCAGAGTCGCCGGAAAGGGAAACGCGAAAGCGGGAACCTGGAAAGCACCGAGGAAATCGGATACGGAAACGGTCTGGTAGAGTCGGAAACGCAAGACAGCGAAACAGCAGGACAGTACAACAGCAAGAATAGTAGGACCGAAGGGAAACTGCCCGGAGGAAAGCCTGAGAGTGTTCTTGGGTGAGTACGAAGGAAGCGTCCGTTCCTTGAGAACTCAACAGCGTGCCAAAAATCAACGCCAAGTTTGTTGATACCCCGGCTCACAGGCTTTTGTCTGTGGGTTGAGGTTCCTTTGAAGTAGTAAACACAGCGAGGACGCTGTGAACGGTCGGGCTTATTCCGCCTGACTGTTCCGCTCTCGTGGTGTGACCCGATTACGGGTTGACATTCACGGAGAGTTTGATCCTGGCTCAGGACGAACGCTGGCGGCGTGCTTAACACATGCAAGTCGAACGATGAACCCGCTTCGGTGGGGGATTAGTGGCGAACGGGTGAGTAACACGTGGGCAATCTGCCCTTCACTCTGGGACAAGCCCTGGAAACGGGGTCTAATACCGGATAATACTCCTGCAGGCATCTGTGGGGGTTAAAAGCTCCGGCGGTGAAGGATGAGCCCGCGGCCTATCAGCTTGTTGGTGAGGTAGTGGCTCACCAAGGCGACGACGGGTAGCCGGCCTGAGAGGGCGACCGGCCACACTGGGACTGAGACACGGCCCAGACTCCTACGGGAGGCAGCAGTGGGGAATATTGCACAATGGGCGAAAGCCTGATGCAGCGACGCCGCGTGAGGGATGACGGCCTTCGGGTTGTAAACCTCTTTCAGCAGGGAAGAAGCGCAAGTGACGGTACCTGCAGAAGAAGCGCCGGCTAACTACGTGCCAGCAGCCGCGGTAATACGTAGGGCGCAAGCGTTGTCCGGAATTATTGGGCGTAAAGAGCTCGTAGGCGGTCTGTCGCGTCGGATGTGAAAGCCCGGGGCTTAACCCCGGGTCTGCATTCGATACGGGCAGACTAGAGTGTGGTAGGGGAGATCGGAATTCCTGGTGTAGCGGTGAAATGCGCAGATATCAGGAGGAACACCGGTGGCGAAGGCGGATCTCTGGGCCATTACTGACGCTGAGGAGCGAAAGCGTGGGGAGCGAACAGGATTAGATACCCTGGTAGTCCACGCCGTAAACGGTGGGAACTAGGTGTTGGCGACATTCCACGTCGTCGGTGCCGCAGCTAACGCATTAAGTTCCCCGCCTGGGGAGTACGGCCGCAAGGCTAAAACTCAAAGGAATTGACGGGGGCCCGCACAAGCAGCGGAGCATGTGGCTTAATTCGACGCAACGCGAAGAACCTTACCAAGGCTTGACATACACCGGAAAGCATCAGAGATGGTGCCCCCCTTGTGGTCGGTGTACAGGTGGTGCATGGCTGTCGTCAGCTCGTGTCGTGAGATGTTGGGTTAAGTCCCGCAACGAGCGCAACCCTTGTTCTGTGTTGCCAGCATGCCCTTCGGGGTGATGGGGACTCACAGGAGACTGCCGGGGTCAACTCGGAGGAAGGTGGGGACGACGTCAAGTCATCATGCCCCTTATGTCTTGGGCTGCACACGTGCTACAATGGCCGGTACAATGAGCTGCGATGCCGTGAGGCGGAGCGAATCTCAAAAAGCCGGTCTCAGTTCGGATTGGGGTCTGCAACTCGACCCCATGAAGTCGGAGTTGCTAGTAATCGCAGATCAGCATTGCTGCGGTGAATACGTTCCCGGGCCTTGTACACACCGCCCGTCACGTCACGAAAGTCGGTAACACCCGAAGCCGGTGGCCCAACCCCTCACGGGGAGGGAGCTGTCGAAGGTGGGACTGGCGATTGGGACGAAGTCGTAACAAGGTAGCCGTACCGGAAGGTGCGGCTGGATCACCTCCTTTCTAAGGAGCATTTCTTACCGGGGCCTTTCGGGGTTCCGGTCAGAGGCCAGTACATCGGCGGATGTCCGATGCTGGTTGCTCATGGGTGGAACGTTGATTATTCGGCCGGTTTCACGGGTCGGAGGCTTGCAAGTACTGCTCTCGCAAGAGGGCGTGGAAAGCATGATCTCCGGGCGGGGACGGGTCGGGCGCGCTGTTGGGTGTCTGAGGGTACGGCCGGCTTGTCTGGTCGCCTTCAGTGCCGGCCCCAGTGAACTCGCCCGTTTGTGGGTGGGGTGGTGGGTGGTTGGTCGTTGTTTGAGAACTGCACAGTGGACGCGAGCATCTGTGGCCAAGTTTTTAAGGGCGCACGGTGGATGCCTTGGCACCAGGAACCGATGAAGGACGTGGGAGGCCACGATAGTCCCCGGGGAGTCGTCAACCAGGCTTTGATCCGGGGGTTTCCGAATGGGGAAACCCGGCAGTCGTCATGGGCTGTCACCCACATCTGAACACATAGGGTGTGTGGAGGGAACGCGGGGAAGTGAAACATCTCAGTACCCGCAGGAAGAGAAAACAACCGTGATTCCGGGAGTAGTGGCGAGCGAAACCGGATGAGGCCAAACCGTATGCGTGTGAGACCCGGCAGGGGTTGCGTATACGGGGTTGTGGGATCTCTCTTTCATGGTCTGCCGGCCGTGAGACGAGTCAGAAACCGTTGGTGTAGGCGAAGGACATGCGAAAGGTCCGGCGTAGAGGGTAAGACCCCCGTAGTCGAAACATCAACGGCTCGTTTGAGAGACACCCAAGTAGCACGGGGCCCGAGAAATCCCGTGTGAATCTGGCGGGACCACCCGTTAAGCCTAAATATTCCCTGGTGACCGATAGCGGATAGTACCGTGAGGGAATGGTGAAAAGTACCGCGGGAGCGGAGTGAAATAGTACCTGAAACCGTGTGCCTACAAGCCGTGGGAGCGTCGCTGTATGTGCTTGCACATACAGTCGTGACTGCGTGCCTTTTGAAGAATGAGCCTGCGAGTTTGCGGTGTGTTGCGAGGTTAACCCGTGTGGGGAAGCCGTAGCGAAAGCGAGTCCGAATAGGGCGTTTTAGTAGCGCGCTCAAGACCCGAAGCGGAGTGATCTAGCCATGGGCAGGTTGAAGCGGAGGTAAGACTTCGTGGAGGACCGAACCCACCAGGGTTGAAAACCTGGGGGATGACCTGTGGTTAGGGGTGAAAGGCCAATCAAACTCCGTGATAGCTGGTTCTCCCCGAAATGCATTTAGGTGCAGCGTCGTGTGTTTCTTGCCGGAGGTAGAGCACTGGATAGGCGATGGGCCCTACCGGGTTACTGACCTTAGCCAAACTCCGAATGCCGGTAAGTGAGAGCACGGCAGTGAGACTGTGGGGGATAAGCTCCATGGTCGAGAGGGAAACAGCCCAGAGCATCGACTAAGGCCCCTAAGCGTACGCTAAGTGGGAAAGGATGTGGAGTCGCACAGACAACCAGGAGGTTGGCTTAGAAGCAGCCACCCTTGAAAGAGTGCGTAATAGCTCACTGGTCTAGTGATTCCGCGCCGACAATGTAGCGGGGCTCAAGCGTACCGCCGAAGTCGTGTCATTCCAGCTTTAGGGCCAACGCCTGCTGGGATGGGTAGGGGAGCGTCGTGTGCCGGGTGAAGCTGCAGCGGAAGCTAGTGGTGGACGGTTCACGAGTGAGAATGCAGGCATGAGTAGCGATACACACGTGGGAAACGTGTGCGCCGATTGACTAAGGGTTCCTGGGTCAAGCTGATCTGCCCAGGGTAAGTCGGGACCTAAGGCGAGGCCGACAGGCGTAGTCGATGGATAACCGGTTGATATTCCGGTACCCGCTGTGAAGCGTCAAACAGTGAACCAGGCGATGCTAAGTCCGTGAAGCCGCCCCGGAGCCTTCGGGCAAGGGGGAGTGGTGGAGCCGACGGACCAGACCTGTAGTAGGTGAGTGATGGGGTGACGCAGGAAGGTAGTCCATCCCGGGCGGTGGTTGTCCCGGGGTAAGGGTGTAGGACGTCAGGTAGGTAAATCCGCCTGGCACATAGTCTGAGACCTGATGCCGAGCCGATTGTGGTGAAGTGGATGATCCTATGCTGTCGAGAAAAGCCTCTAGCGAGTTTCATGGCGGCCCGTACCCTAAACCGACTCAGGTGGTCAGGTAGAGAATACCGAGGCGTTCGGGTGAACTATGGTTAAGGAACTCGGCAAAATGCCCCCGTAACTTCGGGAGAAGGGGGGCCATCACTGGTGAGGAGACGTGCTCTCCGAGCTGGGGGTGGCCGCAGAGACCAGCGAGAAGCGACTGTTTACTAAAAACACAGGTCCGTGCGAAGCCGTAAGGCGATGTATACGGACTGACGCCTGCCCGGTGCTGGAACGTTAAGGGGACCGGTTAGTCACATTTCGGTGTGGCGAAGCTGAGAACTTAAGCGCCAGTAAACGGCGGTGGTAACTATAACCATCCTAAGGTAGCGAAATTCCTTGTCGGGTAAGTTCCGACCTGCACGAATGGCGTAACGACTTCTCGACTGTCTCAACCATAGGCCCGGTGAAATTGCACTACGAGTAAAGATGCTCGTTTCGCGCAGCAGGACGGAAAGACCCCGGGACCTTTACTATAGTTTGATATTGGTGTTCGGTTCGGCTTGTGTAGGATAGCTGGGAGACTGTGAAGCCTGGACGCCAGTTCGGGTGGAGTCGTCGTTGAAATACCAGTCTGGTCGTGCTGGATGTCTAACCTGGGTCCGTGATCCGGATCAGGGACAGTGTCTGATGGGTAGTTTAACTGGGGCGGTTGCCTCCTAAAGAGTAACGGAGGCGCCCAAAGGTTCCCTCAGCCTGGTTGGCAATCAGGTGTTGAGTGTAAGTGCACAAGGGAGCTTGACTGTGAGACCGACGGGTCGAGCAGGGACGAAAGTCGGGACTAGTGATCCGGCGGTGGCTTGTGGAAGCGCCGTCGCTCAACGGATAAAAGGTACCCCGGGGATAACAGGCTGATCTTCCCCAAGAGTCCATATCGACGGGATGGTTTGGCACCTCGATGTCGGCTCGTCGCATCCTGGGGCTGGAGTCGGTCCCAAGGGTTGGGCTGTTCGCCCATTAAAGCGGTACGCGAGCTGGGTTTAGAACGTCGTGAGACAGTTCGGTCCCTATCCGCTGCGCGCGCAGGAACATTGAGAAGGGCTGTCCCTAGTACGAGAGGACCGGGACGGACGAACCTCTGGTGTGCCAGTTGTCCTGCCAAGGGCATGGCTGGTTGGCTACGTTCGGGAGGGATAACCGCTGAAAGCATCTAAGCGGGAAGCCTGCTTCGAGATGAGTGTTCCCACCCACTAGATGGGGTAAGGCTCCCAGTAGACGACTGGGTTGATAGGCCAGATCTGGAAGCCCGGTAACGGGTGGAGGTGACTGGTACTAATAGGCCGAGGGCTTGTCCTCAGTTGCTCGCGTCCACTGTGTTGGTTCTGAAACCACGAACAACCCCGCCCGGGGCCACTGGGTGGTGCGGTTGATATGTGTTTCACCGTGTTTCGGTGGTCATAGCGTGAGGGAAACGCCCGGTTACATTCCGAACCCGGAAGCTAAGCCTCACAGCGCCGATGGTACTGCAGGGGGGACCCTGTGGGAGAGTAGGACACCGCCGAACAAATATTACGAAAACCCCCGCACTTTCGAGTGCGGGGGTTTTTTGTTTTCCGGATTTCCGCGGGGGCACTACCGTGATCGCTATGAGCAGCTTTGTGGTCAGGTCCGTGCGGGCGGACGAGTGGCGTGCCGCCAAGGAGCTTCGGCTGGCTGCCCTGCGGGATCCCGTCGCGCACCTCGCCTTCCTGGAGACGTACGAGGAGGCTGTGGGCCGGCCTGATTCCTTCTGGCAGGAGCGGACGCAGCGGGCGGCCGAGGGGACGACCGGTGCTCAGCAGATCATCGCCGAGGGGCCCGACGGGGAGTGGGTCGGCGGGCTTGTGGTGCTTGTCGAGGAGCCTGGGTCGACTGATTGGACGGGGGCCGTCGTCGAGCAGCGGCAGGGGCACATTGTCGGGGTGTTCATGCTGCCGGAGCACCGGGGGTGCGGGCTGACCGACGTGCTCTTCGACGCCGCTCTCGAGTGGGCCTGGGAGGCCGCGGGCGCAGAGCGGGTGCGGTTGATCGTCCATCAGGACAACGCGCGTGCGCAGCGGTTCTATCGGCGCGTGGGGTTCGTGCCCAGTGGGGTCACCGTGCCGTTGGCTAGGGGCTCCGCCGACTCTCACTCCCACTCCCAGTCCGAGTCCCATTCCGAGTCCGAGGTGGAGTGGGAGTTGGAGTTTGTGATGGAGCGGGAGTCACACCCGTAGGTCGTGGTGGGGCCATCGTGCTCGGAGTTGTTCCTTTGACCGGAGCAGGGCCAGGGTGGGCATGCCCCGGTCCGCGCCGGTGGTGAGCAGTTCCGGGAGCTGGGGGAGCGGGGCGACCGCCGCGACGTCGTCCAGGACGAGCGTCATTGGTGGGTCGAGGCGACCGGAGGATGACCGTTCGGCCATGCTCCGGCCGCGCTCGACCACGCTTGCGGTAAGTGCCGTCAGGAGGGGCATCGCGCCCGGGTTCGTTCTGGGGTCCTCGATCGGTTCACCGACCACATAGAGCGTGCCCCCTTCGGCGATGAAGGAATCCAGCACGAGGGCATCACTTCGGTTCGCCGTACACGCCTCGCGGACGTTCACCGTCGAGAGCGCGGTGAGGGCTCGGCTCGTCAACTCCTGCGCGATGTCCCGGCGTTCGGGGTGCGCGGTGAGCGCGGCTTCGAGTTCGCCGGCGGCGCCGGGGGCGGCCTTGGGGTTGGTGCGGAGGATGCGTACGGCTTCCTGGACGTTAGTGCCCTGGGACCAGCGGTGTACGTGGCGGACCGTGCGGCCGTCCGTCGCGGCTGCGTGGAGGTAGCTGCGGAGGAGGGTCTCGGCGGTTTCCGCGGTTGTCCGGTCGATCTTCGCGGTGGGGCGGACCGGGGCGAGGAGCGCGGCTGCTCTTGCGGCTGCGGTGGGTCTGTCCTCGCAGCCCGTGGTGGGGGGCCAGTGGAGGCGGGACGGGGTGTCGCAGAGGTGGGTGGGGTCGTAGAGGAGGACGGGGCCGAGTTTGGCCCGGGCGTCCTTCGTCTCCTGCCAGAGGGCGGGGTTGGAGGTGAGGACGAGCGCGGGGCCCTCGGCGTCCTGGACGGCCTGGGCCGCGGGGTGGGTGCGGGTGTCCTGGGTGCCGAAGAAGATTGTTTCCCAACCGCCCACCCGTTTGCTGTCTGTTGGGATAGGGGGCGTCGAGGGGGTCTCTGCCGGTGGAGTCCTTTCGGTGGCCTTCTCCATCGCGACCACTGGCGGTTCCGTACGTTGCACCGGGACCTCGGTTTCGACCGGAACCCGGGCTTCGGCCTCGGCCTCGTGGCGGGGGTGCCCGCGCGTCGCCCTTCTCGCCGCCCGTACCGCCTTCCAGCGGGCCAGGGTGCCCACCACGAACACCGTCAGGACGAACAGGATCATCAGCTGGCCGATGAACAGGCCCCAGAACAGCCCCCAGCCCGAGAGCCGGCCCGCAGGTGTCCGGGGCCAGGCGCCCGGCATGTCGCTCGGCTCCGTGATCAGGTGGCGCAGCGCCTCCGGGGTACGGGTGAACGTGACCCCCTGTGGCCAGGCGCCGTGGGAGAGCAGGCTCGCGAGGCCTGTTGCCGACCAGACCAGTACCGTCACGCCGAGCAGAAACCCGATCAGGCCGATCAACAGGCCGTCGGAGACGCCGCGTTGGCCCTGTCGCTGGTTGCCTCCGTGCCGTTCGTCCGGTCTCATCGCGTCACGCCACCGTGGACTCGGAGGAGTCGTCGAGATCGCTGAGATGCTGTTCGACGAAGGCCGCCGCGCGTTCCTCGGCCTCCAGTTCCGCGGCTCTCAGGGCGTCGTCGGTCAGCTGGAGGTCGCGGTCGCGGGACGACTCCGTCATCGCCCGGTCGGTGAAGACGAGGGCCCGTTCCGTCTCCGTGACGAGGTGTTTGACGACCTGGACGTTGCCGTTGACGTCCCAGACGGCGATGCCCGGTGTCAGGGTCGGGATGATTTCCACCGCCCAGCGGGGTAGGCCGATGACGCGCCCCGTTGCCCTTGCCTCGTCGGCCTTCTGGGCGTAGATCGTCCGTGTCGACGCCATTTTGAGGATCGCCGAGGCCTCCTTCGCCGCCGCTCCGTCCACCACGTCGCTCAGGTGGTGGACGACCGCCACGAAGGACAGGCCGAGACGGCGGCCGAACTTCAGCAGGCGCTGGAAGAGCTGGGCCACGAACGGGCTGCTGATGATGTGCCAGGCCTCCTCGACCAGGAAGATGCGCTTCTTCCGGTCGGGGCGGATCCAGGTGTGCTCCAGCCACACGCCGATGATCGCCATGAGGATCGGCATGGCGATGGAGTTGCGGTCGATGTGGGACAGGTCGAAGACGATCAGGGGGGCGTCGAGGTCGATGCCGATCGTCGTCGGGCCGTCGAACATGCCTCGCAGGTCGCCGTCGACGAGACGGTCGATGACCAGGGCCACGTCGAGGCCCCAGGCCCGTACGTCGTCCAGGGCGACGTTCATCGCTTCCGCCGACTCCGGCTCGGGGTGGCGGAGTTGCTCGACGATGTCCGTCAGGACCGGCTGGCGTTCGACGATCGTCTCGTTGACGTAGGCGTGCGCGACCTTGAGGGCGAAGCCGGAGCGTTCGTCCAGGCCGTGGCCCATCGCCACTTCGATGATCGTGCGGAGCAGGGCGAGTTGGCCTGTGGTGGTGATGGCGGGGTCGAGGGGGTTGAGGCGGATCCCCATGTCCAGTGCGGCCATCGGGTCCAGGCGGATGGGGGTTATCCCCAACTCCTCCGCGATGAGGTTCCATTCGCCGACGCCGTCCTCGCCCTGTGCGTCGAGGACGACCACCTGGCGGTCCCGGAAGCGGAGCTGGCGTAGGACGTAGGTCTTCTCCAGGGCCGACTTGCCGTTGCCCGATTCGCCCAGCACCAGCCAGTGGGGGGCGGGGAGTTGCTGGCCGTACAGCTGGAAGGGGTCGTAGATGTAGCCCTTCCCTGAGTAGACCTCGCGGCCGATGATGACGCCGGAGTCGCCTAGGCCGGGGGCGGCCGTGGGGAGGTAGACGGCCTGGGCCTGGCCCGTGGAGGTGCGGACGGGCAGGCGGGTCGTCTCGATCTTGCCGAAGAGGAAGGACGTGAAGGTGTCGGTGAGGGCGGTCAGCGGATCCCGCATCAGCGCATCAGCCCTACCTTCGGATTCCGGTGGCGAACGGGAGTGTGTTGACGAACGCTCGGTGGTGCTCTCGGTCGCACCACTCCAGCTTCAGGTACGACTTGCCCGCCGACGCCCTTATCGTGCGCTTGTCGCGCGCCAGGGCCTCCGGTGAGCGGGAGGAGACGGTGATGTAGCCGACCAGGTTCACGCCGGCCGCGCCGCTCGCGAGGTCCTCGCCGCGCTGGTCGATGCGGTTGTGGGAGGCCACATCGCGGGGGTCGACCGTGCGGTTCATCTTGGCGGCCCGGCTCGCCTCGGCGTCGTCGTTCGTCTTCTCCGTCAGCATGCGCTCGATGGCCACCTCGGTGGGTTCGAGGTCCATGGTGACGGCGACCGTGCGGATGACGTCGGGAGTGTGGACGAGGAGCGGGGCGAGGAAGTTGACGCCCACCGGGGTCATCGGCCATTCCTTCACCCACGCCGTGGAGTGGCACCAGGGGGCGCGGGTCGACGACTCGCGGGTCTTCGCCTGGAGGTACGTCGGCTCCATGGCGTCCAGTTCGGCCGGCCAGGCGTTGCGCTTCGTCATCGCCTGGAGGTGGTCGATCGGGTGGTCCGGGTCGTACATGGAGTGGATGAGGGAGGCGAGTCTGCCCTGGCCGAGGGGCTGGCGGACGCGGATGTCCGCCTCCTGGAGCCGGGAGCAGATGTCCGTCAGTTCGCGGGCCATGACCACCGCGAGGCCCGCGTCCCGGTCGATCTTCCTGCCGTTGTGCGGGCGTGCCGCGCGGGCCATCGTGTGGGCCTCGGCGGCGAGTTCGCGGTTGAAGTGCATACAGGCGACGAGGTACGCGCGGTGCTGCTCGCTGCTCGTCGACACCATGGACTGCAACTGGTCGTACGAGTGCTGAAGCCACTGCGGTGACTTCTCGTCGCCGCGGACGGCCACGTCCTTGGCGTGGGCGTCCGGGTCGGCGGGGAGGGTGCGGGCGAGCATCTGGAGGCGGGTGACGAAGCCGTCGCCGTTCGCCACGTGCTTGAGGAGGGTGCCGAAGCGGTCGACGAGGGCTTCCTGGTCCTCGCTGTCGCGCAGGCCGACGCCGGGGCCCTCGATCTCGATCGCCGCCGTCACCGTACGGCGGTCCGCGTGCAGGAGTACGGCGATCTCGTCCGGGCCGAACGGGGCCGCGAGCCAGTTGATGCGGCCGATGCCGGGGGGCGGGCCGATCTCGACCTCGCGGCCGTCGATCTGGGTGCCGGCCTCCATGACGGAGCTGCGGTACGCCGTTCCCTGGCGGAGCGTCCGCTTGTAACTGCGGTTGATCTCGAACCACTTGTAGAACGTGCGGCGCTTGTACGGGACGTACACCACTGCCAGTGCCAGCATCGGGAAGCCGGTCAGCAGCACGATGCGCAGGGCCAGGACGGGGACGACCAGGCCGCACACCATGCCGAGGAAGGCGCCCACGATGATGAGCGCGATCTCGCCGGACTCGCGGTTGCGGCCGACGATCGCGTTCGGTCGGGCGCGGCCGATGAGATACGTACGGCGGGGCGAGACCGTGTGGGACACGTGGGCCACATGGGAATCCGTCGTCAACGCCCGTCACCTCCAGGGCGGTTGGATCGGTTGCTGTTGCCGGCGTGCGGGCTGCTGCGCGGCGGGGGTGCGGCGGAGGGGACAGATCCGCCGCCGCCCGAGGGCCGCGAGCTGTGCGCCGCGACGCCGCCGGACACGGGGTTGGCCGGGCGCGGTGCGGAGGACGACTGGCCGCCGCCTCCACCGCCCCCGTTGTTGTCCGCCCGGCTGCTGTGGGTCTTGATGCCCTGGGCGACGAGGGTCGCCGGGGAGCTGATGACAGCGGCGGCCTTGCTCTCGGCGCCCTGCATGATGCGGTTGTTGCGGGAGTTGGCGATCTCGTCGCCGAAGCCCGGGACGAAGCGGTAGATCATCGCGCTCGCGAAGATGGCGAGGAGGATGATGGAGAGACCGGAGACGACCGCCGAGAAGGCGTCCGGGCCGTCGTTGGTGGACAGGGCGCCTGCCAGGCCCAGCACGATGGCGATCACCGGTTTGACCAGGATGACCGCGATCATGATGCCGGCCCAGCGGCGGACGTGCCCCCACAGGTTCTTGTCGACCAGCCCCGCGTACACGACCGTGCCGAGGAGCGCGCCGACGTAGAGCAGGGCGGCCCGGATGACGAGTTCCAGCCAGAGGACGCCGGCCGCGAGGATCGACACCATGGACACCACGATCAGCATGATCGGGCCGCCGCCGATGTCCTGGCCCTTGGCGAGCGCACCGGAGAAGGTGCCGAAGAACGTGTCGGTCTGGTCGCCGGTCGCGCTCGCGAGGACCTCGGTGACGCCGTCGGTCGCCGAGACGACGGTGTAGAGGACGAGGGGCGTGAAGGCGGAGGCCAGGACGGTCAGCCAGAGGAAGCCGATCGCCTCGGAGATGGCCGTGGTGAGGGGGACGCCCCGCACGGCCCGCTTGGAGACGGCGAGCAGCCACAGCACCAGGGTCAGGACGGTGGACGCGGCGAACACGACCGCGTACTGCTGGAGGAACTTGGCGTTGGTGAAGTCGACGTTCGCGGTCTCCTTCACGGCCTCGCTGAGCTTGTCGACCGTCCAGGAGGCGGCGTCGGCGCAGCCCTTGGCGAGGGAGGACAGCGGGTCGAGGGTGGAGGTGGGGCTGGTGACGGAGCCCGAGCCGGCGCCGCTCTGTTCGCCTTCGCAGAGCTTCTTGGCCTCGTCGAAGAGCAGGGAGCAGTCGGTGTTCCCCGCCGTCGCGGAGGCCGACGGCGAGGGGGACGGTGTCGGTGCCGCGTACGCCTGGGTGGCCAGGAGTACGGCCGCCGTCTGTACGGCTGTCAGCGCGCCGGCGATCTTGAGCACGAGGTAGGACCTACCTGGCGTGTTACCGGGCATAGGTGAACCCTCCGTACTCGTCGATGGCCTTGCTGATCTCGTCGGAGGCGGCGGCCCGGTCGTCGCCGGGGACCGGGTTGGGGCCGTCCTTCTCCGAGTAGGAGACGATCTTCCAGTCGTCGCCCGACCAGCGCATGTCGTAGGTCCAGGTGTTCCAGGACGAGGTGACCGGGCTGGTGGACTTCTCACCGGCGATGCCGGTCAGGAGGACGTACCAGACGTCGACCGTGGCGGTGGCGCCGCCGTACGCCACGGTCTTCGTACCGACCGGTGTCACGCGCGAGACGAAAGTGCTGCCCTCGGGGGCGTTGCCGTTGGCGTCGAGGCCGAGTCTGGTGAGGAGGCTCGCCGAGTAGGCCTTGTCGAGGGGGGCCTTGAGTCTGGTGGCGGCCTCGGCGGTGAAGAGGGCGTCGACGAGCTTGTCCCGGCTGTCCTTCCGGAACATGCCGGTCGAGCCCAGCGACACCGCGTAGTTGGCCGCCGCGGACTGGACGCCCTGCCGGTTGTGCGCGAACCCGGACGGGATGCCGGCCGCCTTCTTGGTGACCGGTTGATCGCCGGAGGCCTCGGTCGCCGCCGCGTCGGGCCGGCTGTCGCTGCCGGAGCCGGTGCCCGCCGAGGAGGAGGACGAGGACGTAGAGGAATCGTCTCCTCCGCGGTTCGCGAAGGCGATCGCCGCGATCAGCAGGACGACCACGCCGACCGCTGTCACCGTGCCCCGTGACGACTTGGGGCGCCGTGCGCCGCCGTAGACGCCGCCGTTGCCCTGGTCGTGGTAGCGGGTCCGGGTCTGGCCGGTGCCGCCGTACCCGTCGTCGTCGGGGCGGGTGGAGTCGCCGTTGCTCTGGCTGTCACCGAGACTCATCGCGCGCCCGTCCCCTCGACTCGTATCGAATCGAACTCGTATGGAACTCGTGTCGAATCGACGCGTACGGGTACGCGTGACAGTACGACGGTAGCCGTGCTGGTTCCCGCGCGGGCGCGGTGTGGTGACTCGACATCAGGGAGACGCAACCTCAGTCGGTGGGCACGACGGGTGGATGGGTGTTGGGAGGCAGAACCGGGCTCGCCCGGCTGTCCGACTGACGATGCGCCACGCACGGGTGGCGCCGGCTACACGGCCATGCCGTACACGATGGTGAAGAGGGTGCCGAGCGAGCCGATGATGAACACGCCCGTCAGGCCCGCGATGATGAGGCCCTTGCCCTGTTCCGCGCTGAAGGTGTCACGCAGCGCCGTGGCGCCGATGCGCTGTTTGGCCGCACCCCAGATCGCGATGCCCAGGCACATCAGGATGGCCACGGCCATCACGACCTGGACCATCGTCTTCGCTTCGGTGCCCAGGCTGCCGAAGGGGCCCCAGTCCGGAGCGATCCCGCCGATGATGGTGTTGATGTCGCCCTTTTCGGCCGCAAGCCACATGTAAGTCACCGCCCCTGTCGGGTAGTTCCGCGCGCCCCCTGCAGCAGTGCAGAGGTCAGGTCCATTCTCGCCGACAATGACGCAGTCTGATGTCGACTTGACGTCATTCATTGGCGGGATTCGTACGAATACCTTGCCACCGCCTCTCGCGGCACCCTATGGGGGGAGCGCGGGACGGTGTGCGAGGGGTTGAACGGATCGTATGGTCACTCTGTGTATCACGGCTGGTTACGCCGGGCAATGAGGTGTGGGCGGAACCTGTGGTGTGGTCCCGTCGTTAGCCACCCATGGTCACCTGTGGGCACTGATGCCCAGGCCGTGACCACCGGTAAGGTCACGGACCGCTTCTGACGGTCCGTATCCAAGTCCAGGCTATCGCGGACCTCGGACATGGCGACGGGCCGCGGCTGGTAGCCGCGGCCCGTTCCCCAGTGCCCGCCGGTGGTCCCCACGACCTCCGGTGGCGTTTGTGTGTTGAGTTGCGTAGATGAGCTACGCATTGGCTTGATCTGGTGGTTCCAGGTCAGCTGGTCGGACTGGTCGGAATGGGACTGGTCAGCCGGTGAAGGCGGTCAGGCCCTGCGGGGTGCCCCAGCCGGTCGGGCCGTCGTAGCCGGTTCCGGCCGTGCAGTAGTAGCTCGTGGTGCAGGTGCCGTTGTTGCCCGAGGTCACATCGTTGAGGGCCGAGGTGCCGGCCTTCGTGTAGGGGAACGAGGCAGGGTAGGAGCTGCTCGACGGGGTGCCGGCGAGGGCGTAGACGCCCGCGATGATCGGGGAGGAGGCGCTGGTGCCGCCGTAGGTGACCCAGCCGGACTCGCCGTAGGTGTCGTAGACCGAGACGCCGGTCGCGGGGTCGGCCACGGCGGAGACGTCGGAGATCATCCGCTTGGTGCAGCCGGTGTCGGTCTGCCAGGTCGGCTTCGCGTCGTACGCGGAGCAGCCGGAGCCGGTGCCCTCGGTGCTGCTGGTCTTCCACACGGTCTCGGTCCAGCCGCGGGTGTTGGAGGCGGTGGACAGCTTGGTGCCGCCGACGGAGGTGACGTACTTGGAGGCCGCCGGGTACTCGGCGCCGTAGTCCGCGTCGCCCGCGCTGACCGTGATGGCGACGCCGGGGTGGTTGAAGTACGAGGTGTCGTAGCTGGTGTCGGAGGACGACTCCGAGCCGCCGTAGCTGTTGGAGACGTACTTGGCGCCCAGGGTGACCGCGCGGTTCACGGCGGTGCCGAGGTTGGCCATCGTGGCCGAGGTGGCCTCGACCAGCAGGATGTTGCAGTTCGGGCAGGTCGCGCTGGCCATGTCGAGGTCGAGCGAGATCTCACCGGCCCAGCCGCTGTCGGCGGCGGGGAGGGAGGTCGTCGAGCCGGTCTGGCTGACCTTCTTGAAGCAGCCGTTGGCGACGGTGCAGGCGGAGAGGCCGTAGTACGAGCGGTAGGCCGCGAGGTCGGCCGCCGCGTTCGGGTCGTCGTACGCGTCGACGATCGCGATGGTCTCGCCGGCGCCGTTGGAAGCGGCGGCGGAGGTCAGTCCGTAGGCGGACTGGATGTTGCTGGGGCCGTAACCGGTGGGGGTGGCCGAGGCGGCGTTCGGCTTGATGGTCCCGGGCGCGGTGCCCTTCCTCGCCGCCTGCTCCTCCTGGAATGCGGTGGTGCCGCCGGTGACGCGCAGGGCGTTGCAGGAGGCGAAGCCCTTCGCCGGGGTCGCGTCACACTGGTTGGTGTAGCTCACATGGGCCTTGGCGACCTGCGCGGCGATGGTCTTCGCGCTGACCTTGGCGGTGACCTTCGAGGTCACGGGGGTGGCGGCGCCGGCCTGGGCCGCGGTGCCGAGTCCGGCGAGAGCGAGCGCGGCCGTGGCTACGGCGGCGGTGCCTATGCGGCGCCATCTGCCGTGCGTGGACTGGCTGCTGGGGGGTGACGTACGCAACGTACAGCCTCCTGTTAGGGGGTTGGCAGGGGCAGTGCGGGTGGGGGTCTGCCGCCGGTGCGGTGTCCCCGGCGGCGGGTTGGCGGCCCGCGACGACCATCGCTTGTTGAGTACGTGACAACAAGACGGGTTGCGGAATCCTGACTTCCGCGTGACTGAAGGGGGTTGCTGGGTTACCGATCACTGACGGGGTGATGGGTGGGGGGAGGGGGTGGCTTGACTGTCGACACAGGTGATCCACAGCCTGTGCACAGAGATGTGCGGGGCGTGGATGGGGGTGCGCCTGGGCTTAATGGGGGTGTGTGGGGTGGTTTGGGGGCTGGCGGAGGTTCAGGTAAGGCTTGTAGAGCGCCTGTTGCCGGGGGTGGTGAGGCGGGTGCTGAGGGGTGGCGCACCGCAGTCGTGGTGGATGCCGGGGCGTGTGCTTACGGTGGTGTCGGCCGATGTCGACACCGGTGCCGGGGTCGGGGCGGTGTGGATGGTGTGGCGTCCAGAGGCCGTTGGGGCGCGGGAATACGTCGAGTACCTGGAGTGGTACGACAGGCGGTGACGGTCCCTGGGGGGAGGGGGGCCGGTTCTTCGGTGGACGGTCCAGCCGGCGCCGATGTCGACGTGATCGAGGTTCGCGGCGGCTCGGGGTCGCTCAGCCTCGGCCGGCGGCTCGATCCGCCGCGCTCCATCGAAACGGCTCTGTGGATCGCCTGCGTTCAGGCGTATTTGGGGACGGATGTCGGCCACATCCTCGTCGGCGAACGCCGGTTCGACGGCCCTGTCCTCGTGAAGCTGCCGTTACCCGTTCTGTAGCGGAGCGTGACTGACTTCCGAAGTCCGTAGCAGGGGCATGCAGGTTGACGCGGTTCTCGAACTCGTGGCGGGCCTTGCGCTGGGCCGGGACCGCCTCTGTGCCGTCGAGGGCTTGGCAGAGGCCGAGGAGCCGGCGGTGGATCGCGGGCACGGCGGTGCTGCGCAGGGTGTAGCCCTGGCCGCGCCGTACGGTCACGCCCTGGTCGAGGACGGCGTGCTCGGCGGGCTCCAGTTCGGCGGCGCGGAGGAAGTCGGCCACCTTGCCTGGCGTGTCGAGGATGACCGGAAGCTCAGGGGCCGGGGCGGCCGGCGCGGGGTCGTGAGGGTCCGCCATGACCCCGGACGTTCTCACAACTCAGTTCTCAGAACGTGGTGTCGGCCGCTCTTGCGTGAGAACGGGTTGTGAGAACAGATCTGGCGCCGGTGCGGTCTCTCCGGAACCCTGTTGATCTTGCTCTGGGAAAGGGCCGTTTATGAGAACGATGGACGGGGACCGCAACCCGGAATGTGTCGACTCGCTCGACCCACTGCAGTCTGCGTCGGCCGGCTGAGGAATTTGGTTGCGGAAGATTGTGCGGATGCGGTGATACTCCGTCATGAGTAGAGATGCCGAGGTCATCGTGCTTGCCCGTTGGTCGGACGAGGTCATGGAACCGCTGACCCAGGACGACCCGGAACGCACGTGGCGAGGCCGCTTCGTCCCGATCGCGGGGCACTGGGGCTATGAGTTCGGGTGGGCCCTGGAGTTCGAGAAGGTGCGCGCCCGCAAGGGTCTGCTCAAGCACCTGGAGTCGCTGCCGTGGCCGCATCCGCACACGGTGCAAGTGCTGCTTCGTGACCAGGACGACGACTGTTTCGGGCTGTGGATGTTCCAGGAGGACCGGCTGGTGGAAGTCACGATCTCGCGCACCGAACGTTTCCACCAGCCGGCACCGCCCAACGAAGACTTCGAACCCGACCCGGGCATGCTGCTGCGCACCGACCAAGACAGAGCCCTGCCCGACCAGACCCCGGCAGCACTCCGCGACACCCGCCCACCCTGGTAGACCCCGAGCCCGACCTACGACGATGCGCTGAGGGGACGCAATGACGTGCGCATTTACTCGCAGGGCAGCGAACACAGAGATGTACCAATGCCCGGCGCACTGAGGGCATCCGCAAAGCTCCCTGCCGGGCCATTGCGCACGGAGAGCCCAGGACGTACGTGGGCTCGGGTGCGGGGGGAGCTGGGCGAGCCCGAGGAGTCCTAGGGGGGCGGCTCAGGCGAAGTGGTCGAACTCGCCTGCTTGTACGCCCAGGACGAAGGTGTGCCATTTGCGGCGGTCGGTGGTGACGACCGTGTCGGGGGCGGTGGTCGAGCGGACACGGACAGGGGCGTCGAGGGCTTCGCCGAGGGTGACTTCGATCGCGGGGACGGTTGCCCCAGGTGGGGGCGTGTCCGCCTTCAGGGTGGTGAGGAGGGTGTGGAAGGCGGCGGGGGTTGTGGTGAGTATCGCTCCGGTGGGGTCGCCGGATTCGGTGAGGTGGATTTTGCGGGGGGTGGTGGGGGTGGCGGCGATGTGTATGCAGGAATTGCCCTGAGCGCAGTAGGACGACTTCTGCCAGGTGAGCTCTGGTGCCATTGATTCCTCACAGGTCCATGGTGATCTTGTGGATGAAGTCCCGCGACTCTGCGGGCGAGAGTGCGCTGGCCTCCATGCGGTCGAGGAGTACGCGGTACTTGTCGAGTTGGGCTTCGGAGTCGAGGAACGCCGGGCCGTGGGACTGGTCGAGGTTGACGGTGGCGAGCTGTGGCACCGGGCCCATGGAGTAGTAGACGGACTGGCCCGAACCGGGGAACGTGCCCGCGTCGAACGGGATCACATGGATGGTGATGTGTGCCCGATCGCTCATGTCCAACAGGTGCTGAAGCTGTTTGCGGGTCACGGAGGTGCCGCCGAACTTCATGCGTAGGGCGGCTTCGTGGATGATCGCCTGCTGCGGTGTCGGGGGCTCCCGGTAGAGCACTGCCTGGCGTTTCACGCGGAACGACACACGGTGCTCGATGTCCGGGGGTGACATCTCTGGTACGTCCTGGCGGAAGATCTCGCGTGCGTAGTCCGTGGTCTGGAATAGGCCAGGGATGTGTACGGTCACGGCGGTGCGCAGGTGTGTTGCATGGTGCTCGACCTCGGCGAGGTCGAGCAGTACGGCGGGGAGAATCTCCCGGTACTCCTCCCACCAGCCCCGCCCTCGTTCGGTTGCCATGTCGCTGAGTGCCTCTACGAGGGCCTTGTCGCCGCAGTCGTAGTGGCAGGCCAGAGTGCGGACGCGGTCCGGACTTACCCCGGCTCGTCCGGCTTCGACGTTGCTGATCTGGTTCTGCTGCACACCCAGCAGTCGGCTCGCCTGAGTCGAGGACAGGCCGGCGCGCTCTCGGAGTTTGCGCAGCTCGGTGCCCAAGCGAAGTTGACGACCCGTCGGGTTGCTTCTCACGGGTGTCCCGCCCTCCTCGTCACCCGCACGGGTGATTGATCAGTGCTTTCACGAGATTCGTATAAGACCTTTTATGGATCGCGCTACTTTGCATCTCAGGCGCCCCCACCCAGAAGCACACCGCTCGACGGAGCGACGAAGTCACTGGGCAACCGTCCAACTCCCCTCAGTGATCGGAGATTTCCGATGGCCACCGTATCGCCGCCCTGCAACTACACCCTTCAACTCCCGCGCGATCCACGCTCACCGGGTATCGGCCGCGCGACCGTGCGGACCGTACCGGCCGTCCTCGGGCTCGGCGAAGCCATCCCTGCCGCCGAACTTGTCGCGTCCGAACTGCTCACCAACGCCCATCAGCACACCAAGGGGCCGTACGCCCTGCGCATCGTCCAGCTCGGCGAGCCGGGCCGGTTCCGGGTGGCCGTCTGGGACACCGATCCGAGGATCCCGCCCGGGTTCGGGGCCGACGGCGCCCCCGTCGTCGTACCTCCGGCGGACGGTGAATGCGGCCGGGGGCTTCATCTCGTGCGGGCCTGCGCTGACTCGTTGGGTGTGTCCGTGCTGCGGGAACTGGGGGCCTCGAAGGGCGGGAAGCTGCTTTGGGCGGAGTGTCAGTGGGGTGACCTAGAGTGATGAATTCCGATCGGAGTGTGATTGAGGGGGCGGTGTGAAGCAGGCCGAACAGCGGCGCAAGGGGGCCCCGTGCGCACGTACGGGCCCTGAGGTCGAGGCGGGGGAAGGAGCCGCACAGTACGGTGGATTCGACGCTGAGCGGGATGTCGGACCTCCCACCGACCCCGTTCGCGCAGCCGCAGAGGTGGAGGAACGGAGGCAGCGAGCCATGTCCGTGTCGCCTGGTGCCTCCATGTATCCGCGCCCCCGGCCGGGGAATCTGCGCGAGATCGCCGAGAAGATCGAGGACGCGACGGGTCTGCGGGTGCAGATCCTGGGAGGAAAGCTCGTGATGTCCCCTACTCCGCGTGGAAAACACGCGGGTGTGGTCAAGCAGGTGCGTCGGCAGCTTGAGGCGGTGGCTCTGCCTGACGGTCTGGACGTGTACGAGGTGTCCTCGATCGCGCTGCCCGAGGATCCGGACGACTACGCGACGCCGGACCTGATCGTGCTGCCCGTCGAATGGGAGGAGGACGACGACTGGCTGGCCGACGCCGCGGACGCCGCACTCGCCGTCGAGGTCATCTCCCAGTCCGAGAAGTCCCGGGACATCAGGGACAAGGCCGACTGGTACGCCGTCGTTCGCGTGCCTGTTCTCTTCGTCATCGATCCCAGAAAGGGCACCTGGGCCCTCCACACCCACCCGGACAACGGCGCCTACCGTGATGTGCTGCCGGGCAAGTTCGGGGAGTCCGTTCCGCTGCCCGAGCCGTTCGGCGTCGAGATCGTGACCGACGGCTTTCCCGTGTACGGCGCGGCTCCGCGGGCGGTCCACAGATCCGGGGGATGACCCTTATACGGGTTCACGGCGAATTCTCAGCGAGGAGCCGTGCCCCTCTTGCGTTCGCGCGTCACAGTTGCCCCTGATGAAGCGCCTCACTCGTCCCCGTGGCAACCGGTGGCACGCTCTGCTTCCCGTCGTCGCGCTGCTCGCCGTCACCTCCGTCTCAGGTGCGGCCCACGGCAGTGCCGTCACCGAGCCCCTCGGTGTTGCCGGTTCGGCCCGTGCCGCCCATACAGTGCCGCGCAGTGCCCGGGTGGGGGCCCTGTTCAGCGGGGATCTGGAGGGCGGGCACTTCTGTACGGCTTCCGTCGTGCGCAGTGGTGGGCGGGATCTGATTCTTACCGCCGCTCACTGTCTCAGCGGAGACGGGGACACCGATGTCGTCTTCGCGCCCGGGTATCGGAACGGGCGGGCGCCCTACGGACTGTGGCGGGTGACCAGGACCTACGTGCCGAGGGCCTGGAGCGATCGGTCCGACGAGGACAGCGACTTCGCCTTTGCCGTCGTCGCGTCGAAGGGCGGGCGCGATCTTGAGGACGCCGTGGGGGCGAACGTCCTTGTCACCGGGCGGGCGACCGGGGTCAGCGATGTCGTCGTCACTGGGTATCCCAACGTGCTGGAGGCGCCCCTCAGCTGTACCAACCGGCCCACCGGGCAGAGCCGTACGCAGCAGCGCATCGACTGTCCTGGCTTCACCGACGGTACGAGTGGAAGTCCCTGGGTGGACAGGGAGGGTGAGGTCGTGGGCGTGCTCGGGGGGTTCGAGCAGGGCGGCTCGACCGATGACGTGTCCTACAGCGCGGTTCTGGGGCATGCGGCTGCCTTGTTGTACGGGGAGGCCACCGGCTACTCCGACTCCTCCGGCTCTTCCGACCCTTCCGGCTCCTCCTGACGTGCGGCGTGTTTCGTCGTGATCATCCCCGGGTGTGGGTAGCCCCTCTACACTGACGTGGGCGTACTCCCGGGCGGTGAGGGGCGGTTGACGGTGCGTAAGGCATGGATCGTGGCGAGCGTTGCCGTCGGTGGCACCCTCAGCTTCGTGATGCTGCTCGTCGTGGGTGTCTACCTCGTCGCCGGGAACGTCGCCGGCGGGGTCGGGAGCGGAAGCGTCGCGCTGGCCAAGGGGGCCGTGCCGGCCGCCTATTCGGCGCTCGTGCAGAAGTGGGGCAATCTGTGCCCCGCCATCAATCCCGCCCTCCTCGCCGCACAGCTGTACCAGGAGAGCGGATTCAATCCGAATGCGAAGAGTCCGGCAAAGGCGGAAGGGATAGCGCAATTCATCCCCGGAACCTGGGCCTCGCACGGAATCGACGGCGACGGTGACGGCGACCGCGATGTATGGGACCCGAATGACGCGATTCCATCGGCCGCGTCCTACGACTGCGAGCTCGCCTCCTATGTGAAGGACGCGCCCGGAGACCCCACGCACAACATGCTCGCCGCCTACAACGCGGGGGCGTACGCCGTCATCAAATACGGGGGCGTACCGCCGTATGCGGAGACCCAGAACTATGTGAAGACCATCACCACGCTACAGACGAGTTTTGCGGCCCCTGTGGGCCGCGTCGACCCCTCAGAGCAGGCGGCCGGGGCGATCAACTACGCCCAGGAGAAGCTCGGCACGCCCTACCTCTGGGGTGGCACCGGTACCGCTGAGCAGGGCGGACGCTTCGACTGCTCCGGGCTCACACAGGCCGCTTACGACAGCGTCGGCATCCAGCTGCCGCGCGTCGCCAACGATCAGTACAACGCCGGGGCGCATCCCTCGCGGGACGAGCTGCTGCCGGGTGACCTTGTCTTCTTCTCCGACGATCTCACCAACTCCCGGGCCATCCGCCATGTCGGGATTTATGTGGGCGGCGGCTACATGATCGACGCGCCGCGGACCGGGGCGGTCATTCGGTTCGATCCGATCGACACCCCCGATTACTTCGGAGCGACGCGGGTCACCGAAGATGGCGCGAAAGCGTTGCCCACGGCGGTGTGAGCGCAGCGTGAAACCAAGCCCTGAGCTGCGGCGATGTGTCTCTCTTCGATAACGTCTGCGTGATCATTCGGTGGAGAGTGGAACGTATTAACGGAGTCCGTGCGTTCCTGTTGGAGTAGTGGATTCGCCGGTGCCCTGATCGGGCGTCGCGTTTGTCGTTCTTGTTCGTGTGGTCCTTGTGGTCCCCGTGGTCCTTGTGGCACGTGTCAAGAGTTGGCGGCGGTGGGTCCCTGCATCACGGGGTGAGCGAGCAGGAGTGGCGCACGGAATCAGTGCGCTCCGGAACATCACGACGAAGGGGCCGTAGCACCATGGCTGGACTCGCCGAAACCGGGTCGAACCCCGACGTCGACCTGCTCTACGACATCAACGGCCTGGCCAAGGACGCGCCCCGGTGGTTCGACCGCGTGGTCGAGATCGTGGGCGAGTACGGGCTGTTGGTCGCCATGGTGCTCGTCGTGGTCTGGTGCTGGTGGAGTGTGCGGCGGCGGGGTGCGGACGATGCGGCCGTGTCCGTGGCCGCGTTGATCTGGGCGCCGCTCGGTGCGGCGGTCGCCGTGCTCGTGAACATTCCGATACGGGGGTTCGTGGAGCGGCCCCGCCCCTTTCTGGATCATCAGGGGCTTGAGGTTCTTGTCTCCGGGAAGACCGACTACTCGTTCGTGAGCGATCACGCGACGATCACCATGGCGATGGGCGTCGGACTGTTCGTCGCCAACCGGAAGTTCGGGCTGGTGGGGATAGGGCTCGCGGTGGTCGAGGGGTTCTGCCGGGTGTACATGGGGGTGCACTACCCGACGGACGTGGTGGGTGGGTTCGCGCTCGGGACGGCTGTGGTGTTGCTGTTGTCGCCGCTGGCTATGGGTCTTCTTACTCCGGTCACCCGGGCTGTTGAGGGGTCGAGTTGGGGTGGGGTGCTGATTCGGGCTCGGGGGGCGGGGTCGGGATCGGGTGTGGGTGCGGGTGATGGGGCTGCTGTGGTTCCTGGAGCTCGGGGGGCTGGGGCGGAGGCTGGGGCTGAGGAACGGGGCTTGGCGGCGTAACGGGGTGTTTCTCGCCCCCGCCGCCCCTACCCGTCCCGTCCTGTTCCTGGGCGCTGCACCCCCGGGCCCCCGCTGTCGGCCCTGAAGGGGCCTTGTCCTCAAGCGCCGGACGGGCTGGAATGCCCCAGCCTGGGCTGGGATGCCTGGGCCTGGGCTGGAGCGGCCGCCGGGGGGGCCGGTCCTCTTACAGGGCCTGGGGGTAGGTGAACACCCGGTTCGGGTCGTACTGGTGCTTCAGTTGCTGGAGGCGGGGTGCCGCGTCGCCGTAGTACGCCTTGCGCCAGTTTCGGAGGGTGGGGTCCGTGTAGTTCTGGTAGGCGGCGCCCGAGGCGTGCGGGGCCATGGCGGTGTGGGCCGATGTCAGCCAGGACTGGGCCGCCCTGCCCTCCGTACCCGCGCGCCAGGACACGATGTACTGGGCCAGCATGCGGCTGCGCCGGTGGACGAATGCCGTCGCCGTGGGCGAGACCCTGTTCACCGCGCCCCCGAGTGCCGTGAACGCGATGCTGCCCGAGCCGCCCTGGACCGAGGTGATGCGGGAGAGGAGCGTCTGGATGCCCGCCGGGGAGAGGGAGCGGTCGAAGAAGTCCGAGCGGGCCGCGTAGGTCTCCCTGCCGAGTGCGCCCTGCGGGGAGCGGCCGGGGGTTCGGCCCGGCAGGTGGCACTGGGCGTCCGTCGCGAAGGACGAGCAGCCCGCGTACACCTCCATCGCCTCCTCGTACGAGCGGCGCTTCAGGGAGACGCTCGTGGCCGAGGAACCGATTCTGTCCGCCAGGCGGTCCACCGCGTTCTGCAGCTCCGTGTACGTGCCGAGGGAGAACGCCGAGACGGAGATGGTCGGGGTGCCGCCGGCCGCGTTCGCCACGTGCAGGGACGACCAGATCTCGTCCGGCTGCGTCGGACCCCACTCCTGCCAGGCCTTCATCACCGCCGCCGCCTTCCGCCACGGCCAGGACATGTACGCCGCCACCGCCTGGGGGGCGGGGTGGGTGCGGAAGTGGAGTTCCGTGACGATGCCGAAGTTGCCGTTGCCCGCGCCTCGCAGGGCCCAGAACAGGTCCTTGTTGGTTGTGGCGTTCGCCGTCAGCTCGCGGCCGTCCGCCGTGATCAGCGTTGCCTGGGTGAGGCTGTCGCAGGTCAGACCGTATGCACGGGACACCACTCCGTGGCCGCCGCCCAGCGTCAGGCCCGAGACTCCGACCGTCGGGCACGAGCCCGCCGGGATCGTGACGCCCTTCGCTGTCAGGGCGCGGTAGACGTCGATCAGTTTCGAGCCCGCTCCTACTACCGCTGTGCCGCCGGCCGCGCGGACGCGGTTCAGTTTCGACACGTCGACGATCAGGCGGCCGTTGCCCGAGGACCAGCCCGCGTACGAGTGGCCGCCGTTGCGGATCGCCACGGGGACCGAGTGGGCACGGGCGTACGACAGGACCGTACGGATGTCGTCGGCGTGGGCGACGTACGCCACCGCGGCCGGCCGGAGTCCGTCGAAGCGGGTGTTGTAGAGCTGCCGGGCCGATGGCCAGGAGGCGTCCCCGGGGCGGACGAGCGG
The DNA here is from genome assembly GCF_036227485.1 of Streptomyces sp. NBC_01451. Classification (NCBI taxonomy): domain Bacteria; kingdom Bacillati; phylum Actinomycetota; class Actinomycetes; order Kitasatosporales; family Streptomycetaceae; genus Streptomyces; species Streptomyces sp. NBC_01451. Next base: position 4,395,225 of record NZ_CP109479.1, on the reverse strand, counting down.
GCCGTCGAGGTCGCGGCCGAGGGCCGTCCAGCCGGCGGGGGCCGAGGCGCTCGTGGCGGTGAGGGGGGTCGTCCTGCGGGGTGAGGTGGCGGCCGTGTCGTCGGCGTTTCCCTTCGCGGCCGTGCACGCCGTCGCCGTCGTCATCGCCGCCAGGGCGGCCACGCCGCCTCCCATGAACATACGCCGGTGCATGGTGCTCCCCTCGGTTCCTCCGTTTGGGCCCGTGTCGGCTCCCGTCGAACGAGACGGGTTCCATGCATGGTGGGTTCCCTCGGCCGTCGCGTTTGCGGAAGGAAGGGGAAGGCGGTATTCCGGGCTTGTACAACAGAATCCGGTTGGCCGGGGCCGATCCCCTGGTCGGGACCCACACGTGTTCTCCCCGTGAGCATTCCGTGACCTCACCGCACCGACCGCAGGGGTTCACCCTCCGTTCACCCGCGCCCGTAGGTGGCTTCACCTGATCTGCCTACTTTCGGCCTTACCGGTGCTGCGTGTGTCCTCCTGGGCGCCCCTGCGCCACTCATTCTTCGCGACCTCGCACGCCGCCGGATTTCAGGACGGCGGCTCCTGGAAGGAAACACTCGACAGTGAAGCTTCAGCGCATGAACCGGCGGGCCCTCACCCTCGGTGCTCTCGCCGTCTCCGGCGCCCTGGCCCTCACGGCGTGCGGCTCCGACGACACCGGTACCGACACGAGCGCCAGCGGCGGCGCCTCCACGGCGGCCAACAGCTCCATCAAGTGTGACGACGCCAAGGGTCAGCTGCTGGCAGACGGCTCCTCCGCGCAGAAGAACGCGATCGACGCCTGGGTCAAGGCCTTCACGGCCGCCTGCCCCGGTGTGCAGATCAACTACAAGGGCGGCGGCTCGGGCGCCGGCGTCACCGCGTTCACGCAGGGCACGGTCGCCTTCGCCGGTTCCGACTCGCCGCTGAAGCCCGACGAGGTCACCGCCTCCAAGCAGGTCTGCACCGGCGGCACCGGTATCGACCTCCCGGCGGTCGGCGGAGCCATCGCGCTCGCCTACAACCTCCCGGGTGTCGACAACCTGGTCCTGGACGCGCCCACCCTCGCGAAGATCTTCGACAGCAAGATCAAGACGTGGGACGACGCCGCGATCAAGGCGCTCAACCCGACCGCGACGCTGCCGAGCACCAAGATCCAGGCGTTCCACCGCTCCGAGGACTCCGGCACCACGGACAACCTCACCAAGTACCTGATCGCCACCACCCCCGAGAACTGGAAGTACGAGGGCGGCAAGGCCTGGCAGGCGAAGGGCGGCCAGGCGGCCTCCGGTTCCAGCGGCATCGCGGCGCAGGTCAAGCAGACCGAGGGCGCGATCGGCTACATGGAGCTGTCGTACGCCAAGGACCTGTCGACCGTGGGCATCGCGACCGGCGCCAGCGCCCCGGTCAAGCCCTCCTCGGACTCCGCCACCAAGGCCATCGCGGCCGCCCAGGTGGTCGGCACCGGCAGCGACCTGTCGCTGAAGCTGGACTACAAGACCAAGGCCGAGGGCGCGTACCCGATCACCCTGGTGACGTACGAGATCGCCTGCGACAAGGGCAACAAGGCGGACACCCTGCCCGCCACGAAGGCCTTCCTCCGCTACATCACCAGCGAAGAGGGCCAGGGAATCCTGAGCGGGATCGACTACGCGCCGATCCCCGCCGACATCATCGCCAAGGTTCGCACCACCGTCGAGAGCCTGGCCTGATCTGAGAGTGCGGTCGGGTTCCGCCGCCGGCTTCCGCTGCCGGCGGGACCTGACCGCACCGTCCGGTGCACCGCCGCCAGGAGCCGCATCCCCGGGTGCGGCCCCGCAGACCGGAGAACCCGATGGACATAACCACCAAGAACCCAGAGACCACCCCACCCGCAGCCCCGCAGCCGCCCACGGCCGAGGAGAAGCGCGCCGCCCGCGGCGCCACCCGCCTCGGTGACCGGATCTTCCTCGGTCTCTCCCGCGGCTCGGGCATCCTGCTGCTGGCGATCATGGCCGCGATCGCGATCTTCCTCACCTATCGCGCGTTCATCGCCATCAACAAGGACGACGGCAACTTCCTCACCACCTTCGAGTGGAACGCGAACCTCAACCCGCCGGTGTTCGGCATCGCGGTCCTGGCCTTCGGCACGGTGGTCTCCTCGATCATCGCCATGGCCATCGCGGTCCCGGTCGCCGTCGCCATCGCGCTGTTCCTCACGCACTACGCCCCGCGCAGGCTGAGCGGTCCCATCGCATACGTGATCGACCTGCTCGCCGCCGTACCGTCCATCGTGTACGGCCTGTGGGGCGCCCTGGTCCTCGTACCGAACATGAACGGCCTCTTCGGCTGGCTGAACGACTACCTCGGCTGGACCGGCATCTTCTCCTGGGAAGAGGGCGCGCCCCGCTCGATGCTGACCGTGGGCATCCTGCTCTCGATCATGATCCTCCCGGTCATCACGAACGTCAGCCGTGAGGTGTTCCGGCAGACCCCGCGGATGAACGAGGAGGCCGCGCTGGCCCTCGGCGCCACGCGCTGGGAGGTCATCCGCATGGCGGTACTGCCCTTCGGCCGCTCCGGTGTGATCTCCGCGTCGATGCTCGGCCTCGGCCGCGCGCTGGGCGAGACGATGGCCGTCGCCACCGTCCTGTCCCCGAGCTTCCTCATCCAGACCAGCCTGCTCGACCCGGGCGGCGGCACCTTCGCGCAGAACATCGCCGCCAAGTTCGGTGAGGCGTCGGAGTACGGCCGTGACGCGCTCATCGCCTCCGGTCTGGTCCTGTTCGTCATCACTCTGGTGGTCAACGGCGCGGCCCGCGCGATCATCGCCCGCCGCGCCGAGTACTCGGGGGCCAACGCATGAGCACCGTCGTAGCCGAGAAGCGCCCCAGCACTCTCCAGGGCGCCAGGCTCCCCAAGTGGTTCCCCTGGGCCCTGGCCGGCGCGTCCGTCGCGCTCGGGGTCGGCATCAGTTTCGCCGCCGGCCTGGACAGCAGCATCCAGTGGGGCCTGATCGCCGCGATCCTCTTCGTCGTCGGTACGTACGTCATCGCCTCGCGCGTCGAGGGCAGCCGGCAGGCCAAGGACCGCATCGCGACCTCGCTGGTCTGGGTCGCCTTCCTGCTCGCCCTCGTGCCGCTGGTCTCCCTGCTGTGGACGACCGTCTCGCGCGGTGTGAAGGTACTCGACGTCTTCTTCCTGACCCACTCGATGGGCGTCGTCTCCGACAACGAGCCGGGCGGCGGCATCTACCACGCCATCATCGGCAGCCTGGAGCAGGTCGGACTGGCCACCGCGATGGGCGCGCCGATCGGCGTACTCACCGCGATCTACCTGGTGGAGTACGGGCGCGGCTCGCTGGCCAAGGCGGTCACGTTCTTCGTGGACGTCATGACGGGCATCCCGTCGATCGTCGCGGGCCTCTTCATCCTGAGCCTCATGCTGCAGTTCGACATGCAGCCGTTCGGCTTCGCCGGTTCGCTGGCCCTGGCGATCCTGATGATGCCGGTGGTCGTCCGTTCGACGGAGGAGATGCTGAAGCTCGTACCGAACGAGCTGCGCGAGGCGTCCCTCGCGCTCGGCATCCCGAAGTGGCGCACCATCCTGAAGGTGGTCCTGCCGACCGCCATCGGCGGTATCACCACCGGCATCATGCTGGCGGTGGCGCGTATCGCCGGCGAGACGGCCCCCGTGCTGCTCCTGGTCTTCGGCAACCCCTTCATCAACAACAACCCGTTCGAGGGTGCGCAGGCCTCGCTGCCGCTGTACATCTACCAGCAGTACGCGAACAGCGGTGGTGCGGAGGCGGCGTACGACCGCGCCTGGGCGGCGTCGCTCACGCTGATCGCCTTCGTGATGATCCTCAACCTCGGAGCTCGCGGTATCGCCCGCTGGAAGGCTCCGAAGACAGGTCGCTGACGCGGCCGTTTCGACAGCGACCTCGCGTCGGCCAGGTGGCCGGCCGCCCCTCGAAAGAAGCAGTGATACCCATGGCCAAGCGAATCGACGTAAGCGGCCTCAGCGCCTACTACGGCTCCTTCCGCGCGATCGAGGACATCTCGATGACGGTCGAACCGCGCTCGGTGACGGCCTTCATCGGCCCCTCCGGCTGCGGCAAGTCCACCTTCCTGCGCACTCTGAACCGCATGCACGAGGTCACTCCCGGCGGGCGCGTCGACGGCAAGGTCATGCTCGACGACGAGAACCTGTACGGCACCGGGGTCGACCCGGTGTCGGTACGGCGTGAGGTCGGCATGGTCTTCCAGCGCCCGAACCCCTTCCCGACGATGTCGGTCTACGACAACGTGGCGGCGGGGCTGCGGCTGAACGGCTCGTACAAGAAGTCCGAGCTGAGCGACATCGTGGAGAAGTCGCTGAAGGGCGCGAACCTCTGGAACGAGGTCAAGGACCGCCTGAACAAGCCCGGTTCGGGCCTGTCGGGTGGCCAGCAGCAGCGTCTGTGCATCGCGCGGGCGATCGCCGTCGAGCCCAAGGTGCTGCTGATGGACGAGCCCTGCTCGGCCCTCGACCCGATCTCCACGCTCGCGATCGAGGACCTGATCGGTGAGCTGAAGGAACGGTTCACGATCGTCATCGTGACGCACAACATGCAGCAGGCGGCGCGTGTCTCGGACCGTACGGCGTTCTTCAACCTCGCGGCGGTCGGCCAGCCCGGCAAGCTGATCGAGATCGACGACACGGAGCGCATCTTCTCCAACCCGTCGGTGCAGGCGACGGAGGACTACATCTCGGGCCGCTTCGGCTGAGCCGACGCCGCCCGGACGTTCTTCGTACGTCCTCCCGTATACCCCTCGCGGTGCTGCATGGCGGTGCCACCGTGAGGTCGAATAGGGCCCGCCCCCGGAGCTTCCTCCGGGGGCGGGCCCGTTCGTGTGTGCGTGGCGGTGGCCGGTGGTGTGCCGGGGGTTCCTCGCCCCCGCCGCCCGTGCCCGTCCCATCCTTCCGGGGCTCCGCCCCAGACCCCGCTCCTCGAACGCCGGAGGGGCCGAAACACCCGCTACAGGAACGCCAGGTGCACGACCCCGTAGCCGACGGCGGCCACCGCCGCCGCCGCGGGCATCGTGATGAACCAGCCCATGACGATGTTCTTGGCGATTCCCCACCGGACCGCCTTCACCCGCTTCGTCGCGCCCACGCCCATGATCGCCGAGGTGATGACGTGGGTCGTGGAGACGGGGGCCTTGAAGAGGTAGGCCGTGGCGAACATGATCGACGCGCCCGTGGTCTCCGCCGCGAAGCCCTGGGGCGGGTCCAGTTCGATGATCTTGCGGCCCAGGGTGCGCATGATGCGCCAGCCGCCCGCGTACGTGCCCAGGGACAGCATCACCGCGCAGGAGATCTTGACCCAGATCGGGATCGGGTCGCCGTAGTCCTCGACGTCGGCGATGACCAGGGCCATCACCACGATGCCCATCGTCTTCTGGGCGTCCTGGAGGCCGTGGCCCAGGGCCATGCCCGCCGCGGACACCGTCTGGGCGATACGGAAGCCGCGCTTGGCCTTGTGCGGGTTGGCGCGGCGGAAGATCCACATGATCGCGGTCATCACCAGGTAGCCGGCCAGGAGGCCCACCACCGGGGAGACGAACATCGGGACGACGACCTTCTCCAGGACGCCGTCCCAGTAGACCTTGGTGCCGCCCGCCAGTGCCGCCCCCACCATGCCGCCGAACAGCGCGTGCGAGGAGGACGAGGGGAGGCCGAAGTACCAGGTGACCAGGTTCCAGGTGATCGCGCCCACCAGCGCGGCGAACAGGATCGCCATGCCGGAGGAGCCCTTGGGCGTCTCGATCAGGCCCTCGCTGACCGTTTTCGCGACGCCGTTGCCCAGGAAGGCGCCGATCATGTTCATCACCGCGGCCATCGCCAGGGCCGCGCGGGGGGTGAGGGCGCGGGTCGACACGGAGGTCGCGATCGCGTTCGCCGAGTCGTGGAAGCCGTTCGTGTAGGTGAATCCGAGCGCGACCGCGATGGTCACGATCAGTGCGAAGGTGTCCATGAAGAGGTCAGGACTCCTTGACGGCGATCGTCTCCACCGTGTTCGCCACGTGCTCGAAGGCGTCCGCCGCCTCCTCCAGCACGTCCACGATCTGCTTGAGCTTCAGCACCTCGATCGCGTCGTACTTGCCGTTGAACAGGTGGGCCAGAAGCTTCCGGTGGATCTGGTCCGCCTGGTTCTCCAGGCGGTTCACCTCGATCCAGTACTCCGTCAGGTTCTCCATCGTGCGGAGGTTCGGCATCGCCTCCGCCGTCAGTTCCGCCGCCCGCGCCAGGACCTCGATCTGCTGCTCGACGCCCTTGGGCAGTTCCTCCACGTTGTAGAGGACGACCAGGTCGACGGCCTCCTCCATGAAGTCCATGATGTCGTCGAGCAGCGAGGCGAGTTTGTAGATGTCCTCACGGTCGAACGGCGTGATGAACGAGGAGTTCAGCTGGTGGAAGATCGCGTGTGTGGCGTCGTCACCGGCGTGTTCCGCGGCCCGCATACGCTCTGCGATCTCGGCCCGGCCGGAGGCGTCCGCCCCGAGCAGTTCCATGAGGAGTCGCGAGCCCGTGACGATGTTGTCCGCGGACGCGGCGAACATGTCGTAGAAGCTCGTCTCCCTGGGGGTCAGACGAAAGCGCACGTGAGGTCCTCGGAGTCCTTCGGTTTCGGTCAGGCTGATGCTAGGCGCAACATCCGGCCACGGCTAACGGGTCGTCCCCCAGTGTCGCCCATCGGTCGGCGTGGACTGCACGGTGGTCTACACCGGCCCTATACCCAGCAAAGTTGGTTACGATATACCCGGCAGGGGTATATTGACGCTTTTGTGTCTGATGTTTGTTCAACGGGAGGACGCGATGACGACCACCGAGGCCGGCGCGGAGACGCCCGACGTGGTGACCGGTGTGGGGACGGGCGTGGGCACTGATGCCGGGACCGCGGTGGTGACCGACCACGACCGGGGTGTGCACGGGTACCACCATCAGAAGGACGAGCATCTGAAGCGGCTGCGCCGGATCGAGGGGCAGATTCGCGGGCTCCAGCGGATGGTCGACGAGGACGTCTACTGCATCGACATACTCACCCAGGTCTCGGCCTCCACCAAGGCCCTGCAGTCCTTCGCGCTCCAGCTCCTGGAGGAGCACCTGCGGCACTGTGTCGCGGACGCGGCCCTCAAGGGCGGTACGGAGATCGACGCGAAGGTGGAGGAGGCGACCAAGGCGATCGGCCGTCTGCTGCGTACCTGAGCCAGCCCGGCCGACCCCTTGGCGTCCGTCTCTTTTCAGCCACCCGGCGTGAGCTTGCGCCCCTCGCGCTCCTCCGTCACCCGCAGCACCTCGTCGATGCTCTCCAGGCTGAGCCCTTCCTCGCCGGCCGCCGAGGCCGCGATGATCAGGTCTCCGCACAGCTCGATCTCGGCGAGGGCCACGTGGTCCTGAACCGCCGTACCGCCGACCGGTGCCACGTGCATCACCTCTTCTCTGCCGTCACCGCTCCCTAGAGTAGGTAGCGGGCCACACACCGCGCATGGCACGGACGGGCTAGTCCTTGCGCTACGGCGGACGCAGCCGGGCCGTGCCGGGTTGCCCGCCCGGCCCACTCTCCTCGGCCGTCCCGTTTTCCGTACGCCGGTCTCACTGTTCGGCGATACGGCCCGCGTAGATGTCCGCAGGCCGCGGCAGCCGTACGTGCACGGGGGCCCCGAAGTCGTACAGCAGTGTCGTCGAGGCGACCGCGACCGTGTCCTTCTGCTGCCCGTTGACGAAGCTGAACCGGTGCAGGACCTTGCGGATGCGGCCCGCGTCGTCCAGGTAGGCGTCGAAGGGGACCCGGGCCGTGGCGAACCCTTTCGCCGCCGCTTCCAGCGGGCCCCTGTTGCCCGGCGAGGCGCTCTTCGCGGCCTCGGCGAGGTCGGCGGTGCCCCGGTAGTGCCGTACCTCGGTGCCGGAGACCCGGGTCCGGCCGACGTACGTCGCCTCGCGCGCCCCGCGCAGCACCTCGGCGGCGGCGAACGGGTCGGTGGCGCCGCCGGTCACCAGGTTGCCGTCGGACAGGGTCGCCGTGTCCACCCGTACCCACTTGTCGGCGGGGACGCCCGCGCCCCGGTTCTTCATGAACAGGGCGCCCGGGGCGAGGAGTTCGGTGATCGGCCGGTGCGGGCTGGCGCCGGCCGGGTCCTGGGGGAGCAGCACCTGCAGGTGGCCGAGCTGTTTCGTGTAGTCGTAGACGCCCTTGCCCCGGATGGTGACGCGGGTGCCGCCGGTGGCCATCTCCATGGAGGTGGTGGTGCGGGAGGTACCGGCGTCGACCAGGGTCGCGGCGGCGCGGTGCAGGACGCGGACCGCGTCGCCGGGCGGGCGGTCGTCCGTGGTGGCGGCCCCGTCGTCGCGTGTGCAGCCGGTGGCGCAGATCAGGAGACCGGTCGTCGCGGCGGCCATGACGACTGCCCCGCCGCCCCGCCAGTGTCGCCGCCGGTCCATCGCCGTCCACCCCCAAGCAGGGCCGTCGGTCCACGGCCTCCGTCGTTCCGCTTAACGAGGGGTGGGGAAGGTCGTCACGCGGATGCCGGTGCTTTACCCGGGGATGGGTACGGTTGAGGGTGTGGCGCAGCACGACCGAAGCGAACAGGCGCAGTTCCCCGACGAGCACTCCGTTTCCATGGTGGAGCACGGGCCGTTCTGCTTCGCCAGATGTGTCTGCGGGTGGCGCGGGCCGGCCCGCCGGGCCCGGAGCCTGGCCCGGACGGACGGCAAGGGGCATGTGGGCGACCCGTCCCGGCCGGTCCTGTGACTACTTCCGCGGCAGGGCCAGCAGTTCGTCGACCAGGTCCTTGTCGCGGGGCTGGGTGAGGCGTTCGCGGGCCGCCGCCGGGGGCAGCCACAGGACGAGGTCGACCTCGTCGTTCGGGGTGAAGGCACCGGCCGTCGCCTCCGCCGCCCAGTAACTGACCTGCTTGGGGCGGCCGTTGACCTCGTAGTGGGTCGTGCTGAGGGGAGACCCGGGGGTGGCCCGGTAGCCCGTTTCCTCCTCGACCTCGCGCAGTGCCGCGGCGAGTTGCTCCTCGTCGCGCTTCAGGTGGCCCTTCGGGTGCGACCAGTCGTCGTACTTCGGCCGGTGGACGAGGCAGATCTCCAGGCCGCCGTCCAGGGGCGAGTGACGCCACAGGACGCAGCCCGCCGCGAGCGCGGGGTGTTCACCGAGGGACGTCACCTTGTGCTCATCGCCTTCTTCTCCCAGGACTGCTGGAACGCGAACCGGGCCGCCTCGACCTCGTGACGCTGGTCGGCGTGGAGCACGCCGAGCGCGTACGCCGTCGCCGGGGCGATGCGGGGGGTGCGGGCCGCCGCTGCCGCCGCCGCGGCGGCCTCGGCCGCGTCCCGGTGCCGGTTGAGCGCTGTCCCGGCAGCCAGCATCCGTCCGTCGACGCAGTCCCGGGCCTCGGCGCCCTCCAGGAGCTCGTGCGCGTAACGGCGCAGGCGCAGAAGGAGGCGTACGTGGTGCCAGGGGGCGTCCTGGGGGTGCGGGGCCGGGTCGGGGGACAGGCCGTGGACGAGGGCCTCGGCGTTGTAGGGATGACCGGCGGTGAGGAGGGGGAGGGCGGTGACGGCGTCGCAGAGGCGTTCGTGGGCGGCGGCGGCGAGGGGGCGCAGGTCGATGGGGGTGGTGGCCGCGGTGGGGGTGAGGGGGACTTCGCTCGCGAGGACCGCGACGTTGTCGGCCACCGCGTGGAAGCGGCTCGATCCCAGTGCCTGGAGGGCCGCCGAGTGGGACCGGGTCCGGGCCAGGGTCAGTTGCCGTTCGAGCAGGGCGCCCGCTTTCGCGGCGCCCACGGTGAGGTTGCCGCGGTCCGTGGTGGCCGCCGGGTGGGACCGGGGGCCGGCGTTGGCGGACCCCACGGTCAGCTGTGCCGGGAAGGGTGCTGCCCCCGACAGCCGCTGCAGGGCCAGCAGCAGGCGTTCCAGGCGGGCCGCGTACGCGTGCTCCCTCGCCAGCGTGCCTGACAGCCAGGCCAGTTCGGGGTGCATCGTCTCCGACCAGGTGGGGTCGAGGAGCGGGCGGAAGGTGTGCAGGGTGCCCGTGATGCGGCGGGCCGCGTGGCGCAGGGCGCGGGCCGCGTCCACGGGCTCCTCGCCGGGTGGGGCGGCGGCGGAGCCCGTGCCTGTCTCCCTGTGCAGGCGCAGGGCGCGGAGGAACTCCGTCGCCTGCGCCCGCAGGTAGTCCGCCAGGGCGTCGGGGGTCACCGGCCCGGCGGGTCCGGCCGTCGTGGGGTCGGTCGGGTCAAGGTGTCGCTGTGCCACGCCTACGCCTCCGGGCGTCTATGAGCATCTCCTGGACGTTCCGCAGTGGGTGGCCCTCGGAGTCCGTCGCGTGCCGGGTCCATTCGCCGTCCGGGCCCAGGTGCCAGGACTGCGTGGTGTCGGACATGCCGGTTTCCAGCATCCGGTTGATCGAGGACCGGTGTGCCGGGTCCGTGACCCTGACGAGTGCCTCGATGCGGCGGTCGAGGTTGCGGTGCATCATGTCGGCGCTGCCGAACCACACCTCGGGCTCGCCGCCGTTGCCGAAGACGAAGACCCGGGAGTGTTCGAGGAAGCGGCCGAGGACGGAACGGACCCGGATGTTCTCGGACAGCCCCGGGACTCCCGGCCGTACGGCGCAGATGCCGCGCACCCAGATGTCGCACGGCACGCCTGCCTGGGAGGCGCGGTAGAGGGAGTCGATGAGGGCCTCGTCCACCATCGAGTTGACCTTGATACGGACATACGCGGGGCGTCCGGCGCGGTGGTGCTGGACCTCCTTGTTGATCCGCGAGATCAGGCCGTCCCGCAGGGACTTGGGGGCGACGAGGAGCCGGCGGTACGTCTCCCGGCGGGAGTAGCCGGAGAGGCGGTTGAACAGGTCCGACAGGTCGGCGCCCACCTGCTGGTCCGCCGTCAGGAGACCCAGGTCCTCGTACAGGCGGGCCGTCTTGGGGTGGTAGTTGCCGGTGCCGACGTGGGAGTAGCGGCGCAGCGTGTCGCCCTCCTGGCGGACCACCAGGGACAGCTTGCAGTGGGTCTTGAGGCCGACGAGGCCGTAGACGACGTGGCAGCCGGACGCCTCCAGCTTCCGCGCCCACTTGATGTTGGCCTGCTCGTCGAAGCGGGCCTTGATCTCGACGAGGACGAGGACCTGCTTGCCGGCCTCGGCGGCCTCGATGAGGGCGTCGACGATCGGGGAGTCGCCCGAGGTCCGGTACAGGGTCTGCTTGATGGCGAGGACGTCGTCGTCGAGCGCGGCCTGCTCCAGGAAGGCCTGGACGGAGGTGGAGAAGCTGTCGTACGGGTGGTGCAGGAGCACGTCCCGTTCGCGCAGGGCCGCGAAGATGTCCGGCGCGGACGACGACTCGACCTCGGCCAGGTCGCGGTGGGTGCCGGCGATGAACTTGGGGAACTTCAGCTCGGGCCGGTCGAGGGAGGAGATGCCGAAGAGGCCGGTGAGGTCGAGGGGACCCGGCAGCGGGTACACCTCGGCCTCGCTGATGTTCAACTCCCGTACCAGCAGGTCGAGTACGTACCGGTCGATGGACTCCTCGACCTCCAGACGCACCGGCGGCCCGAAGCGGCGCCGCATCAGTTCCTTCTCCAGGGCCTGGAGGAGGTTCTCGGCGTCGTCCTCCTCGACCTCCAGGTCCTCGTTGCGGGTGAGGCGGAACGCGTGGTGCTCCAGGACCTCCATGCCGGGGAACAGCTCTTCGAGGTGCGCGGCGATGACGTCCTCGATGGGCACGTACCGGCTCGGGGAGGCCTCCAGGAAGCGGGACAGCAGCGGCGGCACCTTCACGCGCGCGAAGTGGCGGTGTCCGCTCACCGGGTTGCGGACGATCACCGCGAGGTTCAGGGAGAGGCCCGAGATGTACGGGAAGGGGTGCGCCGGGTCGACGGCCAGCGGGGTGAGGACCGGGAAGATCTGGTGGCGGAAGAGGGTGAACAGACGGGCCTGCTCCTTCTCCGTCAGCTCGCTCCAGCGGACCAGGTGCACGCCCTCCTCGGCGAGCGCCGGGGCCACGTCCTCCTGGTAGCAGGCGGCGTGCCGGGCCATCAGCTCGCGGGAACGGGCCCAGATCATCTCCAGCACCTCGCGGGGCTGGAGTCCGGACGCGGAACGGGTGGCCACGCCGGTGGCTATCCGGCGCTTCAGGCCGGCCACCCGGACCATGAAGAACTCGTCCAGGTTGCTGGCGAAGATCGCGAGGAAGTTGGCCCGTTCGAGGAGGGGCGTGTTGGGATCCTCGGCCAGTTCCAGCACCCGCTCGTTGAACGCGAGCCAGCTGCGCTCCCGGTCGAGGAAGCGGCCCTGCGGCAGCAGCTCGCCGTCGTAGGGTGCCTCCTCGTACTCGTCGAGGTCGGCGTCGATGTCGGGTTCCAGGTCGGAGACCACGGCCGACACCGTGTGCGGGCGGTGGGACGTCAGGGAACCGACGGACGGCTGCGCGTGCTGTACCTGCGACTGGGCGTTTGGCTGGCTCATGACCCCATTGTTCCGTGCCTCGCCCGGTACGGGCGCGTCGGAGCGCGCGGGCGGGAGCGCGGCGGGGCCGGGCCGGGCCGGGCCGGTCCCGTTGATGCCCTCTGGGGGCGGCGAAGGCTCAGGCACGGCGGGCGTCATTGGGTGAGCCTCGCAAGCCCGGCTGAATCACTGGTTACGGGGACATGACGTGCGGGATATCGGGGGGCGGCTCGCGGGTGCGGGCGGGTGAGCGGGGAGGGTGGGCGGGGAGGGTGCGTACGCCCCTTCTCCCCTGTGGAAGGGGCGTACGCGTGTCGGTGCGCCGGTGGTCAGACCGTGCGGCGGCGCAGCAGCCAGAAGGCGGCGGCCGTAGCGGCGGCGGCAAGGGCGAGGACGATGCCGGTCTCCACGAGCTGGAGGGGCCAGAAGTGGGAGGCGGGGTGGTAGTCGCGGTAGACGCCGACGACGTCGTTGCGGGTGACGCAGGCGGTGCTGTCGCCGCAGAACAGGTCGGGGAGGCGGGCGCCGGTGGAGGTGTAGGAGCCCTGGGCGGCCGTCATACCGTCGTCGGGGAACTCGTCGGTGAACCCGGCGGGGCTCCGCAGGGTCTCGGCCAGCCACAGGTGCGGACGCAGTGACTGGAAGTACTGAAGGCCGAATCCGCTGCCGAACAGGGAGACGCCGAAAGCGGGCGCCGAGCGGCGCGCGACCATGCCCACGAGGACGCCGAAGGCCAGCCCGAACAGGGCGCAGACGGTGGCGAGGATGCCGTTGGCGTTGAAGATCTGGCTGTCGAACCAGCTCCAGCTGTCGCGCCGCAGTTCGGGGTTGGCCGTCCACATCATGCGGTGCAGCAGGGTGAGCGGGAGCATGCCCGCGATGATCAGCACGGCGGGCAGGGCGAGCTTGGCGGCCAGCCAGCGCGCCGGGGACACGGACTGGGTCCAGGTCAGCTGGGCCGTGCCGTCCTCCAGCTCGCGGCCGATGAGCGAACCGCCCGCCCAGGTGGCGATCAGGACCGGGGCGAGCGCGATCATGGAGCTGCCGAGGGCGACCCCCGAGTCCCAGCGGGATCCCCGCGGGCCCAGGGTGTCGCAGCCGGGGTTGGGTATGCCGCCGTCGCGGCAGCCCGAGCGCGCCAGTTCGTCCATGGCCGCGTGCGCGCCCGGCCCGTACGCCCAGAGGAGCACGGCGGCGATCACGACGACGTACAGCAGCCAGAACCAGAGGGCGCCCCGGTGTACGCGCAGCAGGGTCCAGGTGAGGCCGTGGAGACGGCCGGTGCGCTGTGCCGCGGGTCGATCGGGGGCCGCGAGTGCGGCGGTGGCGGTCATACGGCGGCCTCCGCCGACTCGTCCGCGTCGAGGTGCAGGGACGGTGCCCCGGGGGAGCGGAGGTGGGCGAGGACCAGTTCCTCCAGGGTGGGGGTGGCGCTCCGCCAGGTGTCGGCGAGGCGGCCCCCGGGGCGGATGAGGGCGGTGGTCTGGCGGCCCGTCGTACGGGACTCGATCACCGTGTGGCCGTCCAGGTCGGCGGCCGGGCCGGTGACCAGGGTGTGGGCGGCGAGCAGTTCCTCCAGCGGGCCGGCGAGGCGGACCTGGCCGGCGCCGACGAGGAGGACGTGGTCGCAGGAGCCCTCCAGCTCGGCCACGACGTGCGAGGACATGACAACCGTGGTGCCGTTCTCGGCGGCGTCGGCCATCAGGGTGCCCATCAGCTCGTGCCGGGCGAGCGGGTCGAGGTCGGCCATCGGCTCGTCCAGGAGCAGCAGTTCGGGCCGCTTGCCGAGGGCGAGGGCTATCGCGACCCGGGTGCGCTGACCGCCGGAGAGGGAGCGGATCCTGGCCTCGGGATCGAGGGCGCCGGCGGCGACGACATCCTCGGCGACGGCCTGGTCCCAGCGCCGGGGGTTGAGTTCCCGGCCCAGCCGGAGGGTGTCCTCGACGGTGAGCTGGGGGTGCAGGGGCTTGTCCTGGGCCACGTACGCCATGCGCTCACGTGCCGCCGCCGCGCTGGTGCCGAGGACGGTGAGCGTGCCCTCGGTGGGCCTGAGGAGACCGGCGGCGAGGGCCAGCAGCGTCGACTTGCCGGCGCCGTTCGGTCCGACGACCGCGCAGACGCGCCCGGCCGGCAGCCGGAACGCGCACTCGCGCAGCGCCCAGCCCCGGTCCTTCCGCCAGCCGAACCGCTTGCCCAGTCCGGCCGCCTCCATGGCGGTGTCGCTCATCCCTGGTCCCCCTTGAACTGCGTGTCGGCGAAATGTGTGTCGAGTACGGAAGTGAACAGCGCGGCCACGTCGTCCCGTTCGAGTCCGGCGTCGCGGGCCCGGTCGGCCCAGTCGGCCAGTTCGGCGCCGAAGGGGGAGTCCGCCGGGGCGGCCCCCAGCGACTTGCGGACGAACGTGCCGAGGCCCCGCCGCGCCTCGACCAGGCCTTCGCGTTCCAGCTCGCGGTAGGCCTTCAGGACGGTGTTCGGGTTGATGGCGGTGGCCTCCACGACCTCACGGGCCGTGGGCAGCTTGTCGCCGGGTTCCAGCAGGCCCAGGCGCAGGGCCTGTTTGGTCTGCTGGACGATCTGCAGATAGGTGGCGACGCCGGTGCGCCTGTCGATGCGGTACTCGACCACTCGTACAACCACCCTTTCACTAATTGAGTAGTGAAAGGGTGAACCAAGAGTGGGGGCGGTGTCAAGATCACCGCCCCCATCAGGTGTTCCGGGGAGCTACCTCAGGACTCGGTCCGGTACATGAGGTCCGTCTCGTGGGTCTCGAAGCCCAGCCGCTCGTACAGGCTCACCGCCGCCGTGTTGTCCGCGTCGACGTACAGCATCGCCGTGGGCAGCCCGCGCTCCGCCAGGTGGCGCAGGCCGATCGTCGTCAGCGCCCGGCCGAGGCCGCCGCCCTGGGCGCCCGGCCGCAGGCCGATGACGTACACCTCGCCGAGGCCCTCCGCCGCGTGCGTCTTCGTCCAGTGGAAGCCGATGAGTTCGCCGTCGCGGAAGGCGAGGAAGAAGCCCTCCGGGTCGAACCAGGCCTCGGCCCTGCGGTCTTCGAGGTCGCGCTGGGTGAGGGAGCCCTGCTCGGGGTGGTGGGCGAAGGCGGCGGCGTTCACGGCGAGCCAGGCCGCGTCGTCCTCCCCGGGCACGAAGGTCCGTACCGTCACGTCCTCCGGGAGCTTCGGCTCGGGCAGCTCCAGGTCGGTCAACGGCCGCCGCAGCTGGCGCAGTTCGCGGAAGAGGGCGAGGCCGAGGACCTGGGCGAGGTGCCGGGCGGCGGAGTGGCCGCCGTGCGCCCAGACGCGCAGCCGCTTGCCGGAGGCGGCCAGCAGGGCCGAGCCGAGGGCACGCCCGTGACCGTGGCCGCGGTGGGCCGGGTGGACGACCAGTTCGGCGGCCGGCGCCTCGACGGGATCGGTGTCCTCCAGTTGCGCGTAGCCGACGAGTTCGCCGCCGACGATCAGGAGGAAGTGCGACACGCCCTCGCGGGCGCCCCCGCGCAGTTGGAGCCGCCCCTGCTCGGACACCGCCTGCTGGCCGTCGGTCCGGGCGGCGTCCGCGAGCAGTGCGAGGACGGCGTCCGCCTGCTCGGGAGTGAGGGCGGCCAGGGTCTCGATGGAGCGGGACAGTTCGGGAGAGCCGGGGGAGCCGGGGCGCGCGGTGTCGTCGCTGGTCATGGCTACGAGGGTAAGGCCTGCCCGATTCGTGGTGAATCTCCCGGGGAGGCAACCGTTCCGTAACCCTGAACCCCTGTCGCGCTACGCGCGTTGACCCTAGGCTGCGCCGGGACGGGCTGAATTCTCACGTTCTTCTTACGTCGTCCTTGCCTTGGGCGTCCTCAGATCTTCCGAAAGTCTTCCCAACCTCGCTCACTTCAGGGGGGCACATGCCAGCCACACCCCAGCCGTACCACCGCCGCAGACGCCGTACGCGCGTGCTGCTCGCCGGCGTAGCCGGTATCGCCACGGTCGGCGCTCTCGCCGCCGCCGCTCTTCCGGCCAGTGCCGGGGACAGCTCGTACAAGCCCGCCGGTCAGGGGCACAGCAAGCCGAGTCGCTACCAGGACGTGCAGCTGCTGTCCTTCAACGACCTGCACGGCAACCTGGAGCCGCCGTCCGGCTCCTCCGGCCGGGTCACCGAACTCCAGGCCGACGGCACGACGAAGACGATCGACGCGGGCGGTGTCGAGTACCTCGCCACGCACCTGCGCGAGGCGCGCGGGGACAACCCGTACTCGATCACGGCGGCCGGCGGCGACATGGTCGGCGCCTCCCCGCTGATCTCGGGTCTCTTCCACGACGAGCCCACCATCGAGGCGCTCAACGGCCTCGACCTCGACGTCACCTCCGTCGGCAACCACGAGTTCGACGAGGGCGCCAAGGAACTGGCCCGCCTCCAGAACGGCGGCTGCCACCCGACGGACGGCTGCTACGTCAAGGGTAAGAAGTTCAAGGGCGCGGACTTCCCCTACCTCGCGGCGAACGTGCTCGACGAGAAGACCAGGAAGCCGATCCTCAAGCCCTACTGGGTGTGGAAGAAGAACGGCGTCAAGATCGGCTTCATCGGCGTGACCCTTGAGGACACCCCGGGTGTCGTCTCCGCCGACGGTGTGAAGGGCCTCAAGTTCAAGGACGAGGTCGAGACGATCAACAAGTACGCCAAGGAGCTGGAGAAGCAGGGCGTCAAGTCGGTCGTCGCGCTGATCCACGAGGGCGGTCTCCCGGCCTCGGGCTCGTACAACTACGACTGCGACGCGGCGGGCGCCGGCTCCGGCATCTCCGGTCCGATCGTCGACATCGCGAAGAACGTCACCCCGAAGGTCGACGCGCTGGTCACCGGCCACACCCACGCCGCGTACGCCTGCACGATCCCCGACCCGTCGGGCAAGCCGCGCACGGTCACCTCGGCCGCGTCCTTCGGCCGCCTGTACACGGACACCACGCTGACGTACGACCGCTGGACGGGTGACATCGCCCGTACCGCCGTCTCCTCCGCGAACCACGTGGTCACCCGGACCGTCGCCAAGGCCACGGACATGACCGACCTGATCGCCCGGTGGAACACCCTCGCGGCGCCCATCGGCAACCGCGCGATCGGCTACATCTCCGGCGACATCAACAACACCGGCACCGAGTCCCCGATGGGCGACCTCATCGCCGACGCGCAACTGGCGTACGGCAAGAAGCTCGACCCGGAGACCGACCTCGCGCTGATGAACCCGGGCGGTATCCGCGCGGGGCTCACCTACGCGGCGAAGGGCGCCGAGGGCGACGGTGTCGTCACCTACGCCGAGGGCTTCACGGTCCAGCCGTTCTCCAACACGGTGAACCTGCAGGACTTCACCGGCGCGCAGCTGATCTCCGTACTCCAGGAGCAGGTGAGCGGCACGAACGCGGCCTCCCCGAAGGTGCTCCAGGTGTCGTCGGGGCTCACCTACACCCTTGACCTGACGAAGGCGGGCGCGGAACGCCTCGTCGCCGCCTCGGTCAGGCTGAACGGTGCGGCGATCGACCCGGCCGCCACCTACCGCGTCGCGACGAACAGCTTCCTCGCGGGCGGCGGCGACGGCTTCACGACGCTGGGCCAGGGCACGAACGACCTGGTCGGCACGGACGACCTCGCGGCACTGGCGGACTACCTGACCGCCAACTCCACGGCCACGACGCCGATCGCGCCTCCGGCGGCGAACCGGATCACGATCGTGAAGTAGCACCAGCACAGCACCAGCACCACTAGTAGTAGCGGTTCCGTCGCAGAGGGCCCAAGGCATTTCGCCTTGGGCCCTTTGTAATGCCCGTAATAAGTCCTGTGTGAAATGCGGATCGGTTCCCTGGGTGTCCTGAAAATCGGTCTCAGCTGCAATTAATCGAGGTCTAAGCGGAATTGGCTTTTTCCACTTCCCGCGTCCCGTAGTGTTTTCCATGTCGAAAGCGAACGGCGGACGACACGGAAAACAAAGGAGAACAGCATGAGCTTCAAGAAGATCGCCCCGGTCAAGAAGGCCCGCAAGGCCGTCCCGGCGCCCCACAAGCCCGCGCCGAAGAAGGTCACTCCCAAGCGTCGCCCGGTCGCCCATAAGGACTGACGCAGAACACTTCTCCAGTCGCAGTCGCAGTCGCACCCGCAGCTGCGGTCACAGCTGAAAGAAATCCACGAACAGCCGATTCACAACCCGGGAGGAAATTCCTATGAGCTTCCACAAGATTGTCCCCGTCAAGAAGGCCGCCAAGCCCGCCGCTCCGGCCCCGAAGAAGAAGGCTCCGAAGAAGCCGGCGCCCCAGAAGGCGCAGCGTCGTCCGGTCGGGCACCAGCGCTGAGACCTGACATGAGGCGGGGCCACCGGAGGACGCGCACACGGTCCCGGTGGCCCCGCCTCAGGCATGCCGGGCAGGAAAAGGGAGTTGACCATGAGAGAAGTGCGGGAGGCGTTCCGCCGGTTCTGGCCGCTGACGCGCGGCGACCGTAAATGGCTGGTGGCGATCGTCGCGTGCGTGGTGGTGTCCGCGCTGGCCGAGACCGCCGCGATCCTGCTGTTCGCGGAGCTGACGGACAACGCCCTTGAGGCGGGTTCCCTCGCCGCCTTCTGGGGCCCGGCCGGCGCCTGGCTGGCCGTCGCCGTGCTCGGCGCGCTCGTCGGCTACGCCGGAAACTCGCTCGCCACCTGGACCGCCGAGAGATTCGTGCTGCGGCTGCGGGCGGGCGTCTTCCGGCACGTCCAGGATCTGCCGCCCGACTTCTTCCAGAAGCACCGCCAGGGCGACCTGGTGGAGCGTCTGACGGGAGACGTCGAAGCCATCGAACAGATGGTCGTGTCCGGTGTCGTCGGTACGGTCTCCGCCGCCTTCTCGGCCCTCTTCTACTCCGCCGCCGCCCTCTGGCTGCGCTGGGACCTGGCCCTCGTCACCTTCTTCCTGGCCCCCCTCTTCCTCCTCGCCGCCCGCCGCTTCGCCGGCCGCATCAGGACGGCGAGCCAGGACGAGCGCGTCGCCGACGGCGCGATCACCTCGGTGGTGGAGGAGTCCCTCGGCAACATCGTCCTCACCCAGGCCTACAACCGCCGCCGAGACGAGGAGAAGCGCCTCGACCGGGAGGCCCGCGCCTGGATGCGGGCGAGTGTGCGCGGGGCGCGGCTGAGCGAGATGTACGAACAGTTCGTCGAGGTCGTCGAGACGCTGTGCGTCCTCACGGTGATCGGACTCGGCGTCTGGGAGATCTCCGCCGGCCGGATGTCACTGGGCGCCCTTCTCGCCTTCGCGGCCTTCGTCGGCTACCTCTACCCGCCGATCCGCAGCCTCGGCCAGCTCGGGCTGACCCTGACGGCGGCGACCGCGGGCGCGGAACGCCTCGGCGAACTGCTGGACGCCGAGCCCGCCGTCGCCGACCCGGCCGAGCCGGTGGCCCAGTGGCCCGTGCGCGGCTGGGTCAGCGTCCACGGCGCCTCCTTCACCTACCCGGGCGAGGACACCGGCCGGCGGCCGTCGCTGCGCGAGGTGACCTTCACCGCCGCCCCCGGCGAACTGGTCCTCATCACCGGAGCCAGCGGCGCCGGAAAGTCCACCCTGTCGAAACTCCTCACCCGCTTCTACGACCCCTCAGCCGGCGTGATCTGCCTGGACGGCGTCCCGCTGACCGACGTACCGCTCACCTTCCTGCGCGAGAACGTGGCGCTGCTCCCGCAGGAGACGCTGATCCTGCACGGTTCGATCCGCGAGAACATCGAGTGCGGGCGCCCCGGCGCGAGCGACGCGGACATCGAGGCCGCGGCCCGGGCTGCCGACGCGCACGACTTCGTCACCGCGCTCCCGGAGGGGTACGGCACGCGGATCGCCCCCGGCACGGCCACGCTCTCCGGCGGCCAGTTGCAGCGGATCGCCATCGCCCGGGCCATGCTGCGCCGGGCCCCGGTACTGGTCCTCGACGAGCCGACGGCCGGCCTGGACTCGATCGCCGCCCGCCGGATCGTCCCGGCGCTGCGCCGCCTGATGGCAGGCCGTACGACCATCATGATCACCCACGATCTGAGTCTCGCCCCGGACGCGGACCGCATCCTGGTCGTCGACGAGGGCCGCCTCGCCGAGACGGGCACGCACGACGAACTGATCGCGCGGGGCGGGGTGTACGCGAGGCTCGCGGCCCCCCTGCCACTGTCGCCCTCAGCCTCAGCGCCACTGGTGCCGGACCACGGCTATCGGCGGGAGGAGACGCTGACGCTGGCCCTGAGGGTGTAACCCATCCCGCGCACGGTGTGGATGAGCCGGGGTTCGCCCCGGCTCTCCATTTTCCGGCGCAGGTACATGACGTACACATCAAGGGTGTTGGAGGTGGGCTCGAAGTCGAAGCCCCAGACGTCCTTGAGGATCTGGACCCGGCCCAGGACCCTGTCGGGCCGGCGCAGCAGGTATTCGAGAAGGTTGAACTCGGTCTTGGTGAGGTCGAGTCGGCGGTCGGCACGGGTGACGGTACGGGTCCGCGGGTCCAGGAGGACGTCCTGGAAGCTGATGCCCGCGAGCCGCGAGGGCGGCCGGGGTTCGCGACGCGGGCTGCGGCGCAGTAACGCCCTTACGCGCGCGAGGAGTTCCTCGGTGGCGAAGGGCTTCATCAGGTAGTCGTCGGCGCCGTTGTCGAGCGCGACGATCCGGTCCCCGACAGCGGCCCGCCCGGTGATCATCAGGATCGGGACGGTGCACCCCGAGGCCCGCAGCCGCCGGGTCGCGGCGAGCCCGTCGAGGCCGGGCATGGTGACGTCCATGAGCACGAGGTCGGGTGCGGTGTCCGGTTCGGCGACCAGTGCGAGAGCCGCGCGGCCGTCCCCGGCGAGCACGGTCTCGTACCCCTCGAACCTGAGCACCCGGTCGAGCCCTTCACGTATGGCCGCGTCGTCGTCGGCCAGCAGGATCTTCCGCGTCATCTGAATACGGTCTGACGAAGCGCTGTGCTGGGGCTGGCAGTCGGTTATGCGTTGGCTACCGTTCGTGCGCAGCGCCAGTGGAGGAAGGCCGAGAGGAGGGCGAAGGCGGCCAAGGGGATCCACAGCAGCAGAAGGAGGGCCGGTGCGTCGTCCGTCGTGATCACCAGCACCAACGAGAGCAGGAAGGTGCACAGGAGCACGACGAGCGCGCCGGTGACCGCCCGTTCCCAGGCCTTGCGGTGCGCGGCCCGTCTCCGGATGCGCGCCTCGGTCGCCGGGCGCGGCTCCCAGGTCATGCCCCGGTGCCGGGCGGCGACGGTTCGCAGCTCGTCGACCTCGGCCGGTGGGTCGTCCAACTGCCAGTCGTCGACGTGCGGGAGGAGAAACCGCCGGCCGTCGGTGTCGTACAGGTGGACCAGCCACTTGCGCCTGTGGGAGGGTCCCTTGGGGACCGGCTGGGTCCGGATGTCGTAGATGTCGTGCCAGGCCCACCGGCGTTCGATCACGGCCCCGCGTACCGAGATCCCGTGCGCTTCGACCAGCGTGTGCCCGCGGCGCAGGTACACCGTCCACCGCGCGAGGGCCGTCACGATGACCGCCAGGAGTACGGCCTTCGCCCAACCGGGCACGGAGGACGACCGGTTGAATTGGAGCAGGCAGTACGACATCGTGCAGGCGGGGTAGACGAACACTCCCCGGGGCAACTTTCGCCGCTTCCGGTACTCCCGCTCGATCCCGTCACTGTCACCGTCACGGCCACCGATGTCCCCGCCCATCGACCCTCCCCAGAGCCTGTGATGGGGTGATCGTAGAGCGGGGACCTGTGCGCGTCAGGAGGCGGACGGTGTCCAGTCGCCCAGCCAGTCGGCGACCTCCTGGGCGGTGGCCTGGGCGTCGGTCAGCTGGGGGCGGTCGCTGCTCGCGGCGCCCGAGCCCGCGCCGGTGTTCTTGTACTCGGCGAAGCGGTCCTCCTTCCAGGAGAAGCCGCCCATGTCGGACCAGGGGGTGGTCCTGATCGCCGCGCTCAGGGCCGTGTTGCGGATCGTGGTCTGCGGGTCGAGGGTCGCGTCGCCGCCCGCGTGCCAGTTGCGGCCGAGGTAGAAGCTGCGGTCGGAGACGTCGCCGCTGACCGTGGAGTTGGCGATCAGGATGCCCTTGCGGTTCGCGGCGGTGCTGGGGGCCGTGACGTAACCGGCCGAGGTGCCGTTCCAGCGCTTCTTCAGCGTGATGACCGACTTGTCGATCACGGCGGTGGCCCGGCCGAAGATGAAGTCGGTGTTGCCGACGACGTAGGAGTTGGTGATGTAGACGCGGCCCAGCTTGTCCTTGGACGCGGTGTCCACCAGCAGGGTGTCCTGGTCGCCGCTGATGATGACGCTGTCGAGGAACACCTTGTCGGCGGAGGTGCGCAGAGCGACCGCCTGGTTGGCGATGTCCTGGTGCGTGGCCTCGTCGAAGTCGTTGGAGATGGTGAGGTTGCGGGCCTGGAAGTCGTCCGCGTCGACGGCGACGGTGGCGCTGCCGCCGGTGCCGTACGTGCCGGAGCCGTCGGGCTTCGGCGTACCGGAAGCGTTGTTGTAGACGATCGTGGTGTCCTTGCGGCTGCCGCCGCTGCCCTGGATGGTGACGTGCGGCTTGTTCGACGGGACCTTGACCAGCTCGCGGTACGTGCCCGGCTTGACGGAGATGATCACCCGGGAGGCGTTGTTCGCGGGTACGGCGTTCACGGCGGCCTGCACTGTCCGGTACTGGCCGGAGCCGTCGGCGGCGACGGTGAGAGTGGTCGCGGCGGCGGCCGTGGTGGTGCCGGTGGCCGTGGTGGTCGCGGTGCCGGTCGCCCTGGCCACGGAACTGCGCGGCCCCGCACCGGACTTGAGCAGCGCGGGCACGTCGGCCGTCTTGTCCAGGGTGTAGCCGTAGTACGTCTTCGGGTCCCAGGCCGCGCCCGACCCCCCGCTCTCGTTCTTGCCCGTCGTCCCCGAGAAGACGTTGCCGCGCTGGACGAGGGTGGCGGTGGCGTCGCGGACGACGGGGTTGGTCATGCCCTGGAAGTAGGAGTTCTCCAGCACCATGTTGGTCTTGCCGCGGGAGTAATTGCCGTACGAGGACTTGATGGTGGTCCCCGCCTCGTCCTCCAGGTAGTTGTTGTAGAGGTGCGCGTGGGCCACGTTGTCGGTGGACGGGTTGCGCTGCTCGGTCTCGCGTATCCAGTTGTGGTGGATCGTGATGTCGGCGGTGGTGTTCTCGGTCCAGCCGATGCCGAAGGCCTTGTTGTCCTGGCTCAGTTTGTTCCAGGAGACGGTCAGGTAGGTCGTGTCCTTGCGGCTGTCGATCAGACCGTCGGCCATCTGCCGCAGGTCGTTGTGATCGATCCACACGTGATGGGCGCCGTCCATCTGGACGGCGTCGAAGTCGTGTTCCTTGTCGTTCCAGATGCCCTGGTAGGCGTCCCGGATGGTGAGATTCCGGATGATGACGTTGTGGACCCCGGTACCGAGGAAGAACCCGCCGCCGACGATCTGCCCGGAGGTTCCCGACCCGATGATGGTCTTGTCGGAGGCGACCTTGATCTCCTTGCCGACCGGGTTCATGTTGATGGTGGCCGCGACGACGATGATGTACGGCTCGGCGGCGGTCGCGTACTTCTCCAGGTCGGCGAGCGTCTTCACGGTGACGGTCTGGCCGTCCCGGCCGCCGTAAGTCCCGTTCTGACCGAGGGCGTTGACGGAGGCGAAGCCGTTGGCGACGTCGGTGACACCGGCGAGGGCGGAGGCGGTGGAGGAGGCGGCGGACGCCTTCGGCTGCGCGTCCGCACCGAACACGCCGAAGACACCGCCGTAGGCCATGGCTCCGGCGGAGGTGAGGGCAAGCGGGACCCCGGCCAGCAGTGCGGTCTTGCGGCGGCGGTGACGGCTGCGGCTACGGGACTTGCTGCGGGTTTCGCTCACGGCTGCTTCCGATCAAGTGATAGGTCAGGAGGAAGGGCGGGAGGGGATTAACTGGAAGGGGAACCACGTCACTTGGGTGTTGCAGCTGCGGAGGCAAAGGTTGCCGCGCGCGGAGACGAAGACCGGGGACCCGGGACCGGAAGGGAAACGGAATGATCGGGACGGTGTTCCGTACGGACGACGTACCTGCGGGCGACAGGTTCGACTACTGGCAGGAACTGGTCGGCCGGACGCGCTCCAGCGCACTCGTCAGCGAGCACGCCGCCGACTTCTGGGCGGAGCAGCGGCTGATGGAGCTGGGGCCGGTGGTCGTGAGCCGGATGTCGTTCATGCCGACGCGTTACCACCGGACCCCGAAAATGGTGCGCCAGGCCGACCCCGAGCTGTATCACCTGACACTGCTGATCGACGGCGGGCTGGCGCTGGACCACGCCGGGCGGGCCAGCACGTTCACCTCACGTGACCTGCACCTGGCCGACAGTTCGCAGCCGTACGACGTCAGATCGGCGGACGACCGGCAGGGCGGTCTCGTCATGGGCATGGCCGTGGACTTCCCCAAGGCACTGCTTCCCCTGCCGCCGCACCGGGTACGGGAGTTGCTGGGCCGGCGGCTGCCGGGGGAGGAGGGGGTCGGCGCGCTTCTGGCGGACTTCGTCGTCGGACTGGACCGGCAGGCTCACACCCTCCAGCCGTCCGACGCGCCGCGCCTGGGCACGGTCGTCCTCGACCTCATGTCGGCCTGGTTCGCCCAACTGCTGGAAACGGAAGCCGCGTTGTCGCCGGAAACCCGGGGCCGGGCCATGGCGCAACGCGTCCAGGACTACATCAGGCAGAACCTGCACGACCCCGAACTGACCCCGCCGGTGATCGCCGCCGCCCACAACATCTCGCTCAGCTACCTGCACCGCATCTTCCAGGAGCAGACGCGGGGCGAACCCGTCGCGGCCTGGATCCGCCGCCGACGCCTGGAGAACGCCCACCGGGACCTGGCGAACCCCGCGCTGCGCGGCACCCCGATCCACGTCATCGCCGCCCGCTGGGGCTACCGGCGCCCCTCCGACTTCACCAGGGCGTTCCGGGGCGCGTACGGGATGTCGCCCAGGGACTACCGCCAACAGACGGTGTCGCAGGCCCAGTAGGACGCGAGTAGACGCAGCGCCAAGAAACTGTGGACCGGTTGCGAACGACAACGGGCCGAAAACCGGGCATTGTCGTTTCTGCAACGGGGGAAGCCTCGGTCGCGGGACTGTTCCTCTCGGCTCCGCGACCGAGGAAATCCGACATCACCACTCCGTCGGGATCCGCTCGCCCCGGCTGACCGTGACCCGCAGGACGCCCGCCAACGACTCGGCGGCCCGCGTGAGCGCGAACCGCACGGCCCGCTCCCCCGCCCCGGGGTCACCGAGCAGGCCCCGCGCCCCCTTCAACACCTTTTCCCCGGACTCCAGTTGGGCCGCCTCGGACTCGCCGGTGTTGCTCAGGAACGTACTTGAGGAGCACTGACCTGAACCACACCTCCGATCTCGGCGCTGCCGCCCGGCGCGAGTCGAGCCACAGCGAGGGAGGGGCGGACAACTGCGTCGAGGTCGCCGACGGCTGCGCGGGCCTGGTCCCGGCCCGGGACAGCGAGGCGCCTCAGGGGCCCGCCCTGGTCCTCGGTGCCGGGGGGCGTGGGCGGCGTAGGTGACCGGGATCCGTGACCGGGATCCGTGACCGGCGTCAGGGCCGGGTCGTAGCGGGGGCCGGCCCTCTCAAACCGTCTCCGGCGGCGGCACCGGCGCGCCCGGCAGCCGTACCGTGGCCACCGTGCCGCCGCCCTGTGCGCGGGCCAGCGTGACCTCGCCGCCCGCCTGCTGGACCGTACGGGCGACGATCGACAGGCCCAGGCCGGAACCGGGGAGGGCGCGTGCCGAAGGTGAGCGCCAGAAGCGGTCGAAGACGTGGGGGATCTCCTCGGCGGGGATGCCGGGCCCGTGGTCGCGGACCGTCAGGACACCGCCGCTCAGCTGGACCTCGATCGTGCCGCTCTCGGGGCTGAACTTCACCGCGTTGTCCAGGATGTTGACCACCGCCCGCTCCAGCGCCGACGGTTCCCCCCGGACGAACCAGGGCTGGATGTCCGCCGTGATCGTCAGCTCGGGGCCACGCAGGCGGGCCCGGCGCAGGGCCGACTCGACCGTGTCCTCCAGGGCGACCACCTGAACGCGTTCGCCACGCTGGCCCTCCGAGCGGGACAGCTCCTGCAAGTCGCCGATCAGGGCGGCCAGTTCGGTCATCTGGGCCTTCACCGAGGCGAGCAGCGCCTTGCGGTCCGCCTCGGGGATCGGGCGGCCGGTCTCCTCACTGCGGGTGAGGAGTTCGATGTTCGTGCGGAGGGAAGTCAGGGGCGTGCGGAGTTCGTGACCTGCGTCCGCGATCAACTGCTGTTGCAGCTCGCGGGAGTTGGCCAGCGAAGACGTCATCGAGTTGAAGGAGCGAGAGAGGCGGGCGATCTCGTCGTCGCTCTCCTGTTCCACGGGAATGCGGATACTCAAGTCCTCGGTGCGGGCGACGTGTTCGACAGCCTCCGTGAGCTTGTCTACCGGACGCAGACCCGCGCGGGCCACGGCCAGACCGGCCGCGCCGGCGCCGACGACTCCGATGCCGGAGACGAGCAGGAGGACGAGCGCGAGTTCGTTCAGCGTCTTCTGAGTCTCTTTGAGAGAGACGCCGACCATCAGCGCGACATCTGGGTAGATCTCAACATTGGGGCCAAACCCCAGCACGACGGGGGTGGTCCGTACTCGTACGTCCTTCCCAACGTTGTCGGTGCTGTTGTGGAAGATCCGCAGGCTCAGATCAGGGTCCGTCGCCATGCTCTTATCTCGGGCTGTGGCCTTCATGACGCCTACGGAGTCGGTGAAGACGCAGACAGTGCCGTCCGCCTTCACCACCTGCACAAAGTAGTCCCTGGGCCGCATAGCGTCGGTCTGTTCAGTCACGTTTTTCGGGCATGCTGCCAGCAAAGCCGTGACCTGACCCTCATTGAGTCTGAAGACAGCGCTGTCGAGCTGGTTGTCCACCTGGTCGTACAACTTCCCCTGCACGATGAACCAGCAAGTCACCGAAACCGCCGCCACCGCGAACGCCACAGCGGCAGCGACCAGCATCGACAGTCGCGCCCGGATCGGCAGGGTACGGAACCGGCGTCCCACTCTGCTCATTCCGCGCCGCCCTGTCGGAGGACGTACCCCACGCCCCGGACCGTGTGGACGAGGCGGGGCTCGCCGCCCGCCTCCGTCTTGCGGCGGAGGTACATGACGTACACGTCGAGGGAGTTGGAGGAGGGCTCGAAGTCGAAGCCCCAGACCGCCTTCAGGATCTGCTCACGGGTGAGGACCTGGCGCGGGTGTGCCAGGAACATCTCCAGGAGGGTGAACTCCGTTCGGGTCAGTTCCACCGCCCGGCCGCCGCGCGTGACCTCACGTGTCGCGAGGTCCATGCGCAGGTCGGCGAAGGTGAGGGCCTCGTCCTCGGGGAGGCTGCCCGCGACGGCCGCCGCCGCGTAGGAGCTGCGGCGCAGCAGGGCCCGTACCCGGGCGAAGAGTTCGTCCAGTTCGAAGGGCTTGACCAGGTAGTCGTCCGCTCCCGCGTCCAGGCCTGTGACCCGGTCGCCGACCGTGTCCCTGGCCGTCAGCATCAGGATCGGGGTCGTGGTGCCCGCGCCGCGCATACGGCGGGCCGCTGTCAGGCCGTCCATCCTGGGCATCTGGATGTCGAGGACGACCAGGTCGGGCTGGTACGCGGTCGCCTTCTCCAGGGCGTCCGCGCCGTCGACCGCGACCTCCGTGTCGTACCCCTCGAAGGCGAGGCTGCGCTGGAGTGCTTCGCGCACAGCCGGCTCGTCGTCGACGATCAGGATGCGCTGGGTTTCACGGTCGCCTTCGGCGGGGCTCATGGTCGTGGATTCCTCGGGTGCGGTGGGACGTGTCGGGCGCCTTCAGCCTCGCACGTTTCCGGTCTGCTGCGGAGAGAAAGGATCAGCCGTGCGGGGGATCAGCTGAGCGCGGGACGGCGACTGCGGGTCGTTGCCCTGCGGGCGGCGGCCGTACGCGTGACCGTCGCGATCTCCGCGGCCCGGGTCGTCGCCGTCGGCGGGTGCAGGGTGAAGGCCACGCCGAGGGCGAGGTCCAGGGCGGCCGGGCCGGTGGCCGACGTGCCGGCGGTCAGCTTGTGCGAAACCTGCTTGATCATGACGTACCCCTCATCTCGCTGTGGTTCTCGTGCGTGCCTGCGTGCCGGTGTCGGTCTCAGGTGGTGGAGCCCGAGCGCAGTGTCGCCAGGTCGGACTTGACGGTGTTGATCGGGATGGCGAAGCCCAGTCCCGCGCTGCCCGCGTCCGACGAGGACGAACTCGCCGAGTACATCGCGGAGTTGATGCCGATGATGTTGCCGTTCATGTCGATGAGCGCACCGCCGGAGTTGCCCGGGTTGAGGGACGCGTCCGTCTGGATGGCCTTGTACGTCGTCGTGGACGTGCCGGTGTCGCCGTTGAACTCCTGGCCGCCGAACTCGAACGGCCAGCCGCCGCCGCTGCCGCCGCCCTGCTGTTGCTGCTGACCCTGGCTCTCCTCCGTGGCGACGGTGACGTCACGGTTGAGGGCGGACACGATGCCGCTGGTGACCGTGCCGGTCAGGCCCTCGGGGGAGCCGATCGCCACGACCTCGTCGCCGACCTGGACGCCGGCGGAGTCGCCGAGGGTCGCCGTCTTCAGGCCGGAGGCGTTCTCCAGCTTGATGAGGGCCAGGTCCTTCTTGCTGTCGGTGCCGACGACCTTCGCGGTGTACGTCTTGCCGTCGCTCGTCGACACCTTGATCGACGAGGCGCCGGAGATGACGTGGTTGTTGGTGATGATCTCGCCGTCGGACGTGATGATCACGCCGGAACCGGTCGACGAACCCGCGTTCGAGGTCGCGTTGATCTCGACGATGCTCGGGCTGACCGCCGCGGCGACCCCGGAGACCGTCCCCTTGGCGCTCGACGGCACCACGTTGGTGCTGGTGCTGCTGGAGGTGACGGCGGAGTCCGAGTTGGTCAGCTCCTGGATGCCGTACGCCGTGCCGCCGCCTATCGCCGCGGCGACGATCGCCACGGCCGCGAGGAGGGCGAAGGGGCCCTTCGCACGCTTCTTGCGCGGGGCGGGGGCGGCGGGATCGGCGGGGGGCTCCGCGAGGAGGGTGGCCGTGGCCGTGGCCGAACCCGCGGTTGCGGGCTGCTCGTCCGCGGCCTGCCGGCCGTACGGAGCCTGCTGGGCCTGCGAGGCCTGGATCTGGGCCGGCTCCTGGTAAGCGGGCTGCTGGACCGTCGGCGGTTCGTACGCCGGCGGGGGCGGCCACTCGGGGTTCACCGGAGAGGAGGTCTGAGGGGCGGAAGCGTACTGCTGCTGGGGGTACGCCGACTGCGGCTCGTGGCCCTGGGGGGTCTCGTACTCGCCGCTGCGGCGGAAGCTCTCGGTCATGGAAGAGAGCTTGTCCCGCCAGCATGAGAGCTGGCTGAGTGCTCCCTGAGAAGCCCGACAGAAGCTCGTATGCCCGAAATAAAGAGGTCAGGGGCCCGCGTACTGCCGCGTACCGGCTACTCGCAGCCGCAGGAACGCCGGGTCACCAACCGCGACGGGAACAGCTTCAGCCGCTCCCGGCGCGAGCCCGCCACCCGTACCCCGTCGTCGAGGACCAGGTCCACGGCCGCGCGGGCCATGCCCGAGCGGTCGGAGGCGACGGTGGTGAGGGGCGGGTCCGCCAGGGCGGCTTCCTTGATGTCGTCGAAGCCGGCCACGGCCAGCTCGCCGGGGACGTCGATGCGCAGTTCGCGGGCCGCCCGCAGCAGGCCGATCGCCTGGTCGTCGGTGGAGCAGAAGATGGCCGGGGGACGGCGGGCCGGGTCGGCGAGGATCTCCAGGGCGGCCTTGTAGGCGTCGTACCGGTTGTAGAGGGCCTCGAAGAGGCGTCCCTCCGTGGGGACACCGGCCTCGTCCATCGCGCGCCGCCAGCCCTGGACGTGGTCCGAGACGGGGTCGCCGACCGCCGGGGTCTCGGCGATGCCGCCCATGCAGGCGACGTACTCGTAGCCGTGCTCCAGCAGGTGGCGGACGGCGAGGTGGGCGCCGCCGAGGTCGTCCGTGACGACGGCGACGTCGTCTATCGCCTCGGGGCGTTCGTGCAGGAGGACGACCCGGGCGTCCCAGGCCTCGATCTCCGCCGCCGCGTTGTCGTTCAGGGCGTGGCTGACGAGGATCAGTCCGGAGACCCGCATGCCGAGGAAGGCCCGCAGGTAGTGGACCTCCCGCTCGGCGATGTAGTCGGAGTTGCCGACCAGCACCATCTTTCCGCGCTCGGACGCCGCCTGTTCGACCGCGTGCGCCATCTCCCCGAAGAAGGGCTGGCGCGCGTCCGGCACGATCAGGCCTATGAGGTCCGTGCGCCGCGACGCCATCGCCTGGGCGACCCGGTCGGGCCGGTAGCTCAGTTCCTTGATAGCGGCGAGGACACGCTCGCGCGTGGCCGGGGCAACCGGCCGGGGTCCGTTGTTGATGACATAGCTGACGACGGCGGTGGAGGTACCCGCCAGCCGAGCCACATCATCCCTAGTCACCTTGGCCACGCGCGGAGTCTACGCGGATGGACCCGCTCTGGGCAGGGCGTAAGGAATTCGTTCCACCCGCCCGGAGCGCGGACCATGCCGTGCGCCGTCACCCGGCCGCCGCGTTCACGCCTCGGCGGTGACCTCGGAGGACTCCGTGACGGCGTCCAGGGCCGCCGTATCGCCCGTACCGCCCGCATCGTCCGACTTTGCGAGGGCCGCCTTGGCCTTCGCCTCGTCGCTCGTGCGGTCGCCCTTCTCGGGCGTAACGAATCGATAACCGACGTTCCGGACGGTCCCGATCAGCGACTCGTGCTCGGGGCCGAGCTTCGCGCGCAGTCGTCGTACGTGCACGTCGACCGTCCGGGTGCCACCGAAGTAGTCGTAGCCCCAGACCTCCTGGAGGAGCTGAGCGCGCGTGAAGACGCGGCCCGGGTGCTGGGCGAGGTACTTCAGGAGCTCGAACTCCTTGAAGGTGAGGTCGAGGACCCGGCCCTTCAGCTTCGCGCTGTACGTCGCCTCGTCGACCGAGAGGTCGCCGTTGCGGATCTCCATGGGGGAGTCGTCGTTGACGATCTGCTGGCGCCCCATGGCGAGCCGCAGTCGCGCCTCGACCTCGGCCGGACCGGCCGTGTCGAGGAGCACGTCATCGATGCCCCAGTCGGCGGTGACGGCCGCGAGGCCGCCCTCGGTGACGACGAGGATGAGCGGACAGCCGGGCCCGGTGGAGCGCAGGAGCTGGCACAGGCTGCGCACCTGCGGCAGATCGCGGCGGCCGTCGATCAGGATGACGTCGGCACCTGGGGTGTCGACGAGAGCGGGTCCCTCGGCCGGAGCCACGCGCACGTTGTGCAGCAGCAGGCCGAGGGCGGGAAGTACCTCCGTCGACGGCTGGAGGGCATTGGTCAGGAGGAGAAGAGAACTCATCGCGTCCCACCCACCCGGATAGTCGTCGCCATACGGTCGTGCACGTTTCGCTCGCCCATAACGTCTGGTTCCTCCTCGGTCCCTGCGAGGACGTTTGCGGCACTGCTGTCCTGCTGTGGTGCTGTGCGGTCTGCGTGACGTGCGTACATCTGCGGTTTCCTGGAGCGTTTCGCTTCGTAACCCGCTTCGTATACAGCGCCACCGGAAGCACAAAAGGACTCGGGGGCTGCGCTGCCCGAGTCCTCTGCCAAGCAGAATAGCCCACATGAGCACTGGTCCGGCAGGTCATGTGACGCGATCTTTCGCCGTCCCGAACTCTGAGACGGCCGATCGCACCCCTCTGCGGAGGTTTCTGACCACCGACGACGGGGTGACGATCGATGCCGTATACGAGCCGGGAGGCGTTGTATACGACGCCTCCCGGCCACTTTCCGATCATCTCGCGTTCGTCGTCGCACACGGTTTCACGGGGGACGCGGACCGGCCGCACGTTCGACGGGTGGCGGAGGCGTTCGCGCAGTACGGGGCCGTCGTGACGTTCTCCTTCCGGGGGCACGGGGCGTCCGGCGGACGCTCGACGGTCGGCGACCGCGAGGTCCTCGATCTGGCCGCCGCGGTCCGCTGGGCACGTGAGCTCGGGCACACCCGGGTGGCCACGGTCGGCTTCTCGATGGGCGGCTCGGTGGTACTGCGGCACGCGGCCCTGTACGGGGGGTCCGGGCGGCCGGAGCACGGGGGGCGCACGGGGGCGGCGTCGGACGCGGTGGTTTCGGTGAGTGCGCCGGCCCGTTGGTACTACCGGGGCACGGCCCCCATGCGGCGCGTGCACTGGCTGATCACCCGCCCCGAGGGCCGCCTGGTGGGCCGCTACGGACTCCGCACGCGGATCCACCACCAGGACTGGGACCCCGTACCCCTCTCCCCGGTGGAGGCGGTGGCGCGGATGACGCCGACCCCCTTGCTGATCGTGCACGGCGACCGGGACGGCTACTTCCCGTTGGACCATCCGCGGATGCTCGCGGAAGCGGCGGGCGACACCGGCGAACTGTGGCTGGAGCCGGGCATGGGCCACGCGGAACACGCGGCGGACGACGAACTGTTGCGGCGCATCGGGGACTGGGCTGTCGCACGGGCGGGCTAGCCTGAGTGCTGTCACAGCCGATCGACCGAGGAAGCAGAGAACAGGCAGATGCCAAAGGTCACGGTGCGCTACTGGGCCGCCGCGAAGGCCGCGGCCGGGGTCGCCGAGGAGCCGTACGACGCGGCCACCCTCGCCGGGGCGCTGGACCAGGTCCGCGAGCGACACCCCGGTGAACTCGTCCGGGTCCTGCGCCGATGCTCGTTCCTCATCGACGGTGACCCCGTGGGCACCCGCGAACATGAGACGGTACGGCTGGCCGAGGGCGGCACGGTCGAGGTGCTCCCGCCGTTCGCAGGAGGGTGAGCGCAGCGCTATGAGCGACCAGCAGCGATATGGGCAGCAGCAGTACGGCGAGCCGTACGAGGGGTACGACCCCTACCGGCAGCCGCAACAGCAGCAGTACCCGCAACAGCAGCAGTACGGGGGACAGCCGCCCCAGCCCCAGCCCCAGCCTCAACCCCAGTCCCAGCCTCCGGCCTGGCCCGGGCAGCAGCAGCCGGCGTACGACGACGGGCAGGCGCAGCAGTACACCCAGCAGTGGCAGGGGCAGACCTGGGAGACCCAGATGCAGGCCCCGGTGACGGCTGCCCCGGCCGCCCCGGCAGCGGTGGCGGAGGTGCCGGAGGCCCCGTACCTGCCGTCGCAGGGGGACGGCGGAGCCTCGGCCGGTGCCGGGTACGGCCCCGCCACGGTCGCGGGCAACGCCCGTGTCACCGACGCGCAGCGGGCCCGGCTGGAGGGACGTTCGCCGATCATCGAGCCGGGAATGCAGCCGGCCGCCCTCACGGCACTCCTCGGACTGCTGTTGTCCGGTACGGCGGCCATCGGCTCGTACGCGCTGGTGGTACCCCTCGTCGTCCTCCAGGCGGTCACGGCGGCGGGCTGGTTCCGGCTGAACGGCATGTGGCCCGCCCGGCAGGGCATCGTCCTCGCCTTCGCGGGCGCGCTGACGGCCGACGTGGCGCTGCTGGCGGCGGGGCGCGAGAACGCGCCGGCGGCGATCGTCGGCACGCTCGGGGTCTGGGTCGTGCTGACCCTGTTCCTGCAGCTCCGGTCCCACGCGGACCCGGACACCCGGATGTCCGGCCTGATGGCCACGATCGCCTCGGCGGCGCTGGCGATCATCGCGGCCGGTCACCTCGCGGCGGATCCGGACGCGGTGACCGTCGGGACGGCCGCGGTCGCCGTCGCGGTGCTCGCGCGGGCGTTGCCGTTGCCGACGGCGGCCTCGGTGGTGGTCGCCCTGCTGGCGGCGGCGGGGGCGGGTGTCGCGGTCGGCGGGATGACCGACCTGGGAAGTGAGGGTGCGCTGCTGGGGGTGGCTGCCGGGGTCTGCGCGCTCGTCGGACACCGGGTGGCCAGCTACGACTACCCGTCGAGGTTCGTGCACTTCACGGCGGGCGTGGCCCTGCCGTTGGCGGCGGCGGCACCGGCCGTGTACCTGGTGGGACGGGCGTTGGTCTGAGGGCCTGCCTGCGGGGAGGGACGGGGGCGGGAAACCGCCCCGCCTGTCACAGGCGATCTACAACCGCCCCTGCCCCGGCCCCCGTCGGAGTCCCGCCGGGTACCGTCGCGAACATGCGTGCACTCCGAATGCTCCTCATCGTCGCCGTAGTCCTCGGCGGCCTCTTCGTGATCGCCGACCGCGTCGCCGTCGGCTTCGCGGAGGACGAGGTGGCGGACCGCCTCAGGAGCAGCGAGGGCCTGGCCACCACCCCCGATGTGTCGATCGACGGCTTCCCCTTCCTCACCCAGGTCGCCGGCGGCGAACTCGACGACGTCAAGGTCGGCATCAAGGACTACGAGGCCGCCACCGGAACCTCCGGCCAGAACATCCGCATCGACGACCTCAGCGCCCGGATGCGCGACGTGAAGTTCACCGGCGACTACAGCTCCGCCACCGCGGCCACCGCCACCGGCAGCGCGACCATCACGTACGCCGAACTGCTGAAGGCGGCCAAGTCGGCCGAGTCGGGGCCCACGGAGGTCGTCCCCGGTGTGACCGCCACGGTCGTGGGCCTGTCGGACGGCGGCAACGGCAAGATCAAGGTCGAGGTCGAGGCGACGGTGCTCGGCAAGGAGCTGCCGAAGCCGGTGGCGGTCCTCAGCACGGTCACGGTCGACGGCGACACGGTCAAGGTGAGGGCGGACTCGCTGCCCAACCTGGGCATCGACCTCGCCGACGGCAGGATGCGCGCGGTGACGGACTTCGAGCAGAAGATCGACGGCCTGCCCGGCGGTATCGAGCTGGACTCGGTCCAGGCGGCGAAGACCGGTGTGGACATCACGGTGCAGGGTTCGAACGTCAGCCTGGCTGGGTAGGACGCGTCAGGCCGAGACCGACCGCACACCCCGGCGGGCGTCCAACTGGCGAGACGACTCCGTCCGTACCGCAGATGTGCTGACGGCCACACCCCCCGCCTCCTCGCCCGCGCCCCCGCGGTCACCGCGCCCTCCCCTCGTGTATCTCACATTGCGGACGATCGCGTCTCATCATGCGACACGCCGGTGACATCCCCGGCAATCCGTCCCTACGATCGACGCTATGCAGCGACAGGCGGATCTCACGAAGCGGCGGGCAGTAGACCTGTGCCGCGTCGCCGCCATGCTCTGTCGCCCTTTCTGAGCGGGAGCGCGCGGCATCAGCGGCGCACCACCTCCCGCATCCCCGGCGCCCTTCACCCAAGGGCACTCGTGCGCGAATCGCGACAGGCCTGACCGCACACGAGCGGGTACGACCGGGTACAACCGCATTCGTACCCCCTCTGCTTGAGCACCACCCCGCCGCAACTGCCCCGGAGGAGAAAAAGCATGAGCCGCAGCGACGTACTGGTGGATGCCGACTGGGTCGAGGCCAACCTCGACAACGCCGACATCGCCATCGTCGAGGTGGACGAGGACACGTCCGCCTACGAGAAGAACCACATCCGCAACGCCATCCGGATCGACTGGACCAAGGACCTCCAGGACCCGGTCCGCCGTGACTTCATCGACCAGGAGGGCTTCGAGAAGCTCCTCTCGGCCAAGGGCATCGGCAACGACACCCTCGTCGTCCT
Organism: Streptomyces sp. NBC_01451; assembly: GCF_036227485.1. NCBI lineage: Bacteria > Bacillati > Actinomycetota > Actinomycetes > Kitasatosporales > Streptomycetaceae > Streptomyces > Streptomyces sp. NBC_01451. The sequence goes on along the minus strand of NZ_CP109479.1, from coordinate 4,359,157 downwards.
CTACGGCGGCAACAACAACTGGTTCGCCTCGTACGCCTACTGGTACTTCAAGCTGTACGGCCACGACAGCGTCAAGCTGCTCGACGGTGGCCGCAAGAAGTGGGAGCTGGACGCCCGCGAGCTGGTGGAAGAGGTTCCCTCGCGCCCCGCCACCGACTACAAGGCGAAGCCGCAGAACAAGGCCATCCGCGCCTTCCGCGACGACGTCGTGGCGGCGATCGGCTCGCAGAACCTGGTCGACGTGCGCTCGCCCGACGAGTTCAGCGGCAAGCTGCTCGCCCCCGCGCACCTTCCGCAGGAGCAGTCGCAGCGTCCGGGCCACGTCCCGTCCGCGCGCAACATCCCGTGGTCGAAGAACGCCAACGACGACGGCACCTTCAAGTCGGACGACGAGCTCAAGGAGCTCTACGCCGACGAGCAGGTCGACCTGGCGAAGGACACGATCGCGTACTGCCGTATCGGCGAGCGCTCGGCCCTGACCTGGTTCGTGCTGCACGAGCTGCTGGGCGTGGAGAACGTCAAGAACTACGACGGCTCCTGGACCGAGTACGGCTCCCTGGTCGGCGTTCCGATCGAGCTCGGCGCCAACAAGTAACCCTCGAAGTCAGTCAAGGCCAGAAGGACGGAAACGAACATGTGTGGAGCGAAGGCCGGCGGCCCGGACGCCTCGACGATCAAGCCCGGTGAGACCACGATCCAGGGTCAGGTGACCCGCGACGGCGAACCGGTGGTCGGATACGTCCGCCTCCTCGACTCGACCGGCGAGTTCACCGCCGAGGTCCCGACCTCGGCGACCGGGCAGTTCCGCTTCTACGCGGCCGAGGGCACCTGGACCGTCCGTGCCCTCGTCCCCGGCGGCACGGCCGACCGCACGGTCGTCGCCCAGACGGGCGGCCTCTCCGAGGTCGCCATCGCCGTCTGACGGCACCAGCACCAGCAACCGAAGGGCCGTACTCCCCGACGCGGGGGTACGGTCCTTCGCCGTGCGCGGAACTACCCTTGACGCATGTACGCGCGACGGCGCCACGCCTACTTCGCCATGATGGGGATGTGCATCGGCCTCTTCGTCCTGGCCTGGTCGGTCGTACGCCTCTGGTCGGTGCCGGTGGCCGTCGGCATGTGCGTGGTGGCGATGGTGATCCCGCCCCTGGCGGCGATGGTCGCCAACCGCCGGGGCCCCGACGACCGCTGGTGGGACGACCCGTCCGGCGACACCAGGTCCGACGAGTGGTGGGACGAGCTGGACGGCAAGAAGCGCCGGCAGTAGCCGGGAAGCCGGGATGGGGGAGGCGGACCTGTGGGGCGTACCAGGGTGTCCACCGTCGTGCTGGACGCGCATGACGCGCACGAACTGGCCGGCTTCTACCGCCGCCTCCTCGGCTACGAGATCCGCGGCGAGGAATCCGACTGGGTCCTCATCGGCCCCCCGCCCGGCACCGAGGGCGTCTCCCTGGCCTTCGAGACGGAACCCGCGTACGTCCCGCCCGTCTGGCCCACCCGGAACCCCGGCGACCAGCAGATGATGCTCCACCTGGACATCGAGGTCGACGACCTGGAGGCGGAGACGGCGAGGGCGGTGTCGGAGGGCGCCCGCCTCCACGAACACCAGCCGCAGGACGACGTACGAGTGCTGCTGGACCCGGCGGGTCATCCCTTCTGCCTGTGGACGCAAGCCGCGCCCTGAACACCCGTGCCCCGTGCCCGTTGCCCTGTGCCTCGGGTCATGGCGTGCGGAGCGGCGGTGTCACGCGTGCCGGTTCCAGGCCCGGGGGCGGACTGTCGGGCCCCTCGGTCGGCTCCACCGGCTCCATGACCGCGTAGTCCGCGAAGACCCGGCGACAGCGCGTGTGCCCGGTCTCCTGAGTGTGCCTGCGCTGCCACTCCTCGACCTCCCCCGGCCCCGGCCACGTACCGGACTCGGCCCCGCAGTCCGCGTCCTCGCCCGAGACGCAGCGCGCGGAGTACTCCGGGTACGCGGTGAGGTCCTGCGCGAGCACGTACGCCACGTACCGGAAGACCCGCCGGGTCACGAGCCGTGCTCCGCCCGCTGGTGCCTGCGCATCAGGACGTCGGCGTCGGTCACCGCGCTGGCGTCCGACTCCGCGCCCGCGGTCCGCCGCAGCCCGTCCACTTCGGCGCACGTCTCGCAGCCGGGCACCGGCGCGGGCGGTCGGCTCGGCTCCGGGTAGCCCCAAGTGGCCCGCTCTGCACGCTCGTTCGCCGCGCGCACGCCCGCGCTCAGCCGCTGCTCGGGCGTGGCCGCGCGGAGCGACCCGGGGTCGGCCTGCCACTCACGGCCGCCGCCGACGGGGCGCAGCATCGCGTACGGGCCGGAGGCGGCCCGGTACTCGCCGATCCTGTCGGTGACCGGGTCGTGGACCAGGGTTCCGGGCTCGAAGGATGTCGTCGGCTCGGTTGTCATGGATGCCGTTCCTTTCATCCAACTTCTATATGCAATGCGGTGTTTGTACTACTCTGCGTATTCGGGTTCAGGGTGAGCATGACCCATCCGCGCGGCCAAAACGCCGCTGACCGGCGGTTGTTCGGTGCGGGGAGTCGCAAGTTCCATAAATTCCACGGGTTTCCACAGGAGGAGCGCGATGCCGTCGCGAAGGGTGATCACCGGGCGCAGCCAGGAGCCCAGGCGACGGTTCGCGGAGGAGCTGCGCTTACTCCGGGCCGCGCGAGGGGAGAGCCTGCGGCAGCTCGCGGAGACGCTGGGGTGGGACGCGTCCCTGTTCGGCAAACTGGAGAGCGGGGCGACGTTGGGGAGCCCGGAGGTGGCTCAGGCGCTGGACCAGCATTACGGGACCCCTGGACTCCTGCTCGCCTTGTGGGAGCTGGCAGTTGGAGATCCGACGCAGTTCAAGGAGCGCTATCGGCGGTACATGGTGCTGGAGGCCGAGGCGGTCAGTCTCTGGCACTACGCCGCCGCCAACCTGCCTGGTGTTCTCCAAACCGCTGAATACGCACGTGAGTTGCTCGCGGCGGGCGGGCTCGACGGGGACGAGTTGGAGGTACAGGTCGACGCGCGCGTGGGCCGTCGCGCGGTGCTGTTGGCGGACGGTGCCCCACGGTTCCGGACGATCCTCTCCGAGTCCGTGCTGCGCACACCGTTGCGGGATGCCGCCAAGTGGCGAGATCAACTGGAGCACCTGCTCCTCATGGAGCAGCGCAACAACGTCACTATCCACGTAGTGCCGCTGAGCGCTGGACCCCATGGACTAACGAACACCGACGTGATGTTCCTGCGGGGCGCCGACGGCCGTACCGTGGCGTGGGTCGAGAGCGGATACTCGGGCGAACTGGTCCAGGAGATTGCAGACGTCGAACGGCTTCAGCTCCGATACGATCTGGTACGCGATTTGGCCCTATCGCCGGACGAATCGCGGAAGTTGATCAGGCGGATGTTGGAGGAAGCCTCATGCGAGCCATCGACCTGAACAGCTTGACGTGGCGCAAGAGCAGCTACAGCAACCAGGACGGCGGTCAGTGCGTCGAGGTCTCCGACGACCTCCTCCGCTCCGCCGCCTGGCGCAAGAGCAGCTACAGCAACTCGGACGGCGGCAACTGCGTCGAAGTCGCCCCCAACCTCCCCTCCGTCGTCCCCGTCCGGGACAGTAAGGACCCCGGTCGAGGCGCTCTCATTCTCGCGGCCGGGGCCTGGGACGCCTTTGTCGGGGCGGTCAGTGGGGGCTCGCTCTAGTAGACGAGCGCCTGCGTACCGTCCGCCATCGCCTCCTGGACGAAGAGCTGCGCGCCCGCGATCCGTACGCCCTCGATGACGTCCTTCTCGGTGATGTCCCGCCGGGCCGCGCACTGGGTGCAGAGGGTGAGGCGGCCTGCCGCCAGGATCGAGTCGATCAGGTCTGGCAGCGGCGCGGCGTGCGGCAGCTCGAACTCGGCGGCCCTCCCCGGCAGCGCGAACCACGCCGACTCCCCGGTCAGCCACAGGGACACCTCGACCCCGCTGGCCACGGCCACCGCCGCCACCGTGAACGCCTGCGAGCAGCGCTCGGGGGCGTCGGCCCCCGCCGTCACCTTGATCACGAGCTTCTTCGCCATGGCCGCATCGTAGGCCGGGCGGGAGTCCGAATCGTAATCAACTCCTTTACAACTCTGGGCGTTCGCCATGGGTCTCCTGTGCGCGCGGATAGGGAATCCGTGCGCCACGTTGCATGGGGGACGTCTTGGAAGTCTCGGAAGTACCCGAAGCGCCGAAGATCCTGGAGGCCGCAGAGGCCGCCGAGGAACCGGCCGCGCCGGAGGCCGCTGCGGCCCCGCCGGAGCCACCCGCTCCACCGCGGGTGCGTCGGCGGGGGCGTACGACGCTGCTGATCGCCGGTGCCGCGGTGCTCGGGCTCGTCGCCGGAACCTGCGCCGGTTATCTCGTCCAGGCCGATCGCGAGCCCACCGGACTGCCCTCACTCTCCCAGCCGGTGCTCGCGCAGGCCGAGGGCGAGGGGCCCGAGCCGCTGCCGGCCTCGCAGGACCGCCGGGTGAGGACCGACGGGGACCTGCGGAAGTTGTTGCTCAAGCGGCCCAAGGGAGCGAAGGACTGGGAGTTCCCACCGGGCGAGGACGGCTGGCTGGACGTCGCCGACTACGCGGATCAGGTCGAGGACTCGAAGGGCTTCTTCGGTGACCTCGTCGCGGACGAGTTCCGGCGCGCGGCCGACACCACCTGGCTGGTGGGCAGCACGTACAGCGTCGAGATCCGGCTCGTCCAGTACCGCCAGGAGGAGTACCTCGCCGCCGCGGAATCCGCCGACGGCTGGAACGTGGAGGGCACCCGCAGCTGGCCCATCCCCGGCACGGGCGACGGCATGGTGTACATCACCACCAAGCCCGAGACCGAGGCCGGCTACGAGCCGATCTACAGCGCCGAGGCCCACGCCTGGCGCGGTGACATCGCCATGGAGATCTGGCTCTACGACACCAAGCCGATCTCCAAGGCGAAGATCATGGACCTGGCCGAGCGGCAGATGGAGCGACTGTGAGCGAGAACGCGGAAACTCCTGAGGCCCGGAAGAGCACCGAAGTCCCGGAGAGCACCGACGCCCCGGCGAGTCCTGCCGTTTCGGGGAGCCCTGAAGCAGCGGAGAGTCCTGCGGTTCCGGAGGTCTCGGAGACCCCCGAGCCCCAGGACGTGACTCCCGCCCCCGATCTCACTGCCCCGCGCAAGCCGGTGCGGCGCGGCCGTATCGCCGCCGTCGCCACCTCCGTCCTCCTCGTCGGCGCCGTCGTCGCGGGCACCGGCTACACCGTCGTGACCGTCGACAACGCGGACCGGGACGCGGGCGCCCCCGTCTGGAAGTTCCCGAAGGCCGCGGCCGACGAGAAGCGGAAGACGGCCCCGTCCGGGCTCGCCGGCCTGCTCGTGCCGTACGAGGCCGACACCTGGGAGCGCGGCCCGGACATCGGGGAGTTCGGCTCCGACTCCCTGCTCAGCGGGGACCAGGCCACCGCCCTGCGCAAGGAGTCGCTGCGCGACCTGCCCCGCACCCAGCGCAGGCGGCTGGAGAAGGAGATCGACCGACAGCCCGTGAAGGGCATGGCGATGCGCAGTTACGTGGGCTGGGGCACTGAACCCTCCACCTACTCGGAGGAGGCCTTCACGGTGAGCATCGTGCTGGCCCAGATGGCGAACAAGGCGACTGTCCGGGACATGTCCCGGTTCCAGAGCGAGTTCATGGACGCCCTGGACATCTTCCGCAAGGGCCCGAGGATCGAGGGCCACAAGAACGCCAAGTGCTTCCTGCCGCCCAAGAGCGACGAGATGGAGCTCGACGCGATGTACTGCTCCGCCTACGTCGGCGACGTGCTCGTCAGCGCCACGGCGTACGCGGCCGAGCCACTCAACACCAAGCAGGTCGCGGTGCTGCTGCGCGAGCAGCTCGACCGCATCACGGAGCCGGGGGAGGCGGTATGAGCGAGCACCGGACCGAGACGGAGCTGACCGAGCCGCAGCGGGAGGACGCGCCGGCGCCTTCCCTGCCCGAAGCCCCGCAAGCGCCACCGCTCGTACCACCACAGGCGGACCAGGAGTCCCCGGTGCCTCCGGTGGAGCCGGTGCCGGCGGTCAGGAAGGACCGCCGTGTCCTGCGCGCGGCCCTCCGCTGGACCGCAGCCATGGCCGTCTTCGCGGCGGTGGGCGCGTCCGCGGCGTACGGCATCACCCGGATGGAGCGGACCGACGTACCAGGGCTGGCGACCGAGCCCGACGGACGGTGGGAGTACCCGGTGCTGGTCAGGCCGCCGTTGCCGGCCGGCAGCCCCGCGCCCTTCGCCGACGTGAACACGTCCGGCACCCACTACGCCGACCTGCGCGCCCTGGTGCTGCCCGCGCCCAAGGGCGCCGAGACCGACGAGGGGCTCGTCGGCGAGGACGGCTGGCTGGCCAAGGGGGACCTCCTGTCGGAGTACGCGGACGTGGAGGACCGCGACGAGTTCAGCCAGGTGCTCACCGACAACGGCCTGCGGCACATCGCCGGGCGCGGCTGGCGCACACCGGACGGCACGCACACCCGTATCTACCTGGCGCGGTTCGACACCGCGGCCGTCGCCGACGGGCTGTTCGCGGACCTCGCCCACTACGACGGCCCCGAATACACGATCCGCGGCGGTGAGGAGTCCGAGCCGGACGAGGGCTTCTCGTCCGCGTCCCTGCTCGGGGACATCCCACGCTCGCTGTACGTGGAGCCGAAGCCGTACGGCGTCGAGCAGGTCCGGCACGCGTATCTGTCCGCCGGGGACACCATCGCGCTGATCGTGCAGTCCCGGAAGGGCGAGGCCCTGGACGTACCGTTCCAGCAGACGGTGACCCTGCAGAGCCAGCTGCTCGACTGAGGACCTCCGCGCATCTCCGCGCATCTCTGCGGACCTCTGCGGACCTCGCCGTGAGCACCGGGCCCCACCCGACTAGAGTGGGGCCCGGCCCTTGCGTAGCGTGTGTACCGCCTTGTACCGCGTGTACTGCCCAACCGATCGTCCGAGGAGCACCCCGTGCTTGAGGCATTCTTCGAAGCCCTGCTTGTTCTGGTCGCCGTCGGCGTTCTCGCCTTCGCCGGTCTGACGGTCAAGAAGCTGTACCAGGGCCAGCGCTGACCCCCTTCTCCAGGAATCACAGGAACCGTCGCTCATGATCGAGATCCCGTCCGACCTGCACAAGGACCTTGTGCCTCTCGTCTTCCTGCTCGGCGAGTGGGCCGGGGCGGGGGTCTATGACTTCCCCGGTGACGAGAAGTGCAACTTCGGGCAGGAGGTCACCTTCACGCACGACGGACGTGACTTCCTGGAGTACCACTCCCACTCGTGGGTGCTGGACGCCGACGGCAACAAGGTCCGGCCACTGGAGTCCGAGTCCGGCTACTGGCGGGTCGACGCCGACCGCAAGGTCGAGGTCGTCATGGTCCGCCAGGACGGTGTCGTCGAGGTCTGGTACGGCGAGCTGGCCGCCAAGAAGCCCCAGATCGACATCGTGACCGACGCCGTGGCGCGGACGGCGGCCTCCGGGCCGTACACCGGCGGCAAGCGGCTCTACGGGTACGTGCACAGCGACCTCATGTGGGTCGGCGAGAAGCAGACCCCGGACGTCGAGCTGCGCCCGTACATGTCGGCGCACCTGAAGAAGGTCGTCACCCCCGAGGACGTCGAACGCTGGGCGAAGGCCCTGCCGGACGATATGCCGGACGACGGAATCGCCTTCTTCAAGTAAAGCGGGCGAGTGGACCTAGACTCTCTGGTGTGGTGAGCACCGACTGGAAAAGTGATCTGCGGCAGCGCGGTTACCGGCTGACCCCGCAACGCCAGCTTGTCCTCGAAGCCGTGGACACCCTTGAGCACGCGACCCCCGACGACATCCTCGTGGAAGTGAGGAAGACGGCGTCGGGGGTCAACATTTCCACGGTCTACCGGACCCTGGAGCTGCTGGAGGAGCTGGATCTGGTCAGCCACGCCCACCTCGGGCACGGCGCGCCGACCTACCACCTCGCGGACCGGCACCACCACATCCATCTGGTCTGCCGCGACTGCGAGAACGTGATCGAGACGGATGTCGCCGCCGCCGCGGACTTCACCGCCAGGCTCCGCGAGGACTTCGGGTTCGAGACCGACATGAAGCACTTCGCGATCTTCGGCCGCTGCAAGGACTGCGCGCTCAAGGCCGCCGCCGGCAAGGGCGCGACCCCCCGCGCGGCAACCCCGCACGCCCCGACGGCCAAGGTTTCAAGTACCGAGTCGTAGGCTTGTCCCCATGAAGAGCCCTCTGCTGTTCCTGCCCGGCGCCGTCCCCGCCGAGGGGGTGGACGAAGGCGTCGCCGCCCATTACGGCGAACTGTTCCGCGAACAGCGTGCCCTCGCCGAGGGCATCGGATTCGTCGACCTCTCCCACCGGGGCGTGGTCACCGTCACCGGCGACGACCGGCTGAGCTGGCTGCACCTGCTGCTCACCCAGCACGTCAGCGACCTGCCCGCGGGGCAGGCCACCGAGGCGCTGGTGCTGACCGCGAACGGCCACATCGAGCACGCGCTGTACCTGGTCGACGACGGCACGACCACCTGGGCCCATGTGGAGCCGGGGACCCAGGCGGCGCTGATCGCCTACCTGGAGTCGATGAAGTTCTTCTACCGGGTCGAAGTCGCCGACCGGACAGACGAGTTCGCGGTCGTCCACCTCCCCGCCGGAGCCATCGCGGAAGTCCCCGAGGGCGTCGTCGTACGCGAGACCGCGTACGGACGTGACCTCTTCCTCCCCCGTGCCGAGCTGGAGTCGTACGCCGAGAAGGCCGGACCGGCGGCGGGACTGCTGGCGTACGAGGCGCTTCGGGTCGAGCAGCACCGGCCGCGCGTCGGGTTCGAGACCGACCACCGGACCATCCCGCACGAGCTGGGCTGGATCGGCACCGCGGTGCATCTGCAGAAGGGCTGCTACCGGGGGCAGGAGACGGTCGCCCGGGTCCAGAACCTGGGCAAGCCGCCGCGGCGGCTCGTGTTCCTGCACCTGGACGGCAGCGAGGTCCACCTGCCGCCGCCCGGCACGGAACTGCGGCTCGCGGACGACGGGCCCGACGGGCGGAAGATCGGCGTCATCACGACGTCCGTACGGCACCACGAGCTGGGTCCGGTCGCGCTCGCGCTGGTGAAGCGGAACGTGGCGGTGGACGCGCGGCTGATGGCCGACACGACGGCTGCCGCACAGGAGGTCGTGGTCGAGCCGTAGGCCCCGACCACGACCCACCACCCCCTGTACGTGCGCTCCTCGGCCGCTACATCTCCACGAGGACCGTGAACGGGCCGTCGTTCGTCAGGGTGACCCGCATCTGGGCGCCGAAGCGGCCCGTGGCCACCGTCGCGCCCAGGGAACGGAGTTGGGCGACCACCTCGTCGACGAGCGGCTCGGCGACGTCGCCGGGGGCTGCCGCGTTCCAGGTGGGGCGGCGGCCCTTGCGGGCGTCGCCGTACAGGGTGAACTGGCTGATGACGAGCAGCGGGGCGTCGATGTCGGAGCACGATCTCTCGTCCGCGAGCATGCGGATCGACCAGAGTTTGCGGGCCAGTTGGGCCGCCTTCTCCTTCGTGTCCTCGTGTGTGACACCGACGAGGACGCACAGGCCCTCGCCCGCGATCTCACCCGTCACTTCGCCGTCCACGACGACGCTCGCGCCGTCCACCCTCTGCACCACTGCACGCATGGGCCCATCATGCCGTGCCGTCCGGAGCGGTCGCGCAGGGCCTGTGGAGGGATTCTTTTTGATCCTTAAGCCCCCATCTGGGGCCGTTCGGGGGCACTCGGTCACATAGCGGCCACCGGGGGTGGCACGATGCTACCCATTCGCCTGTCGAGGGGACGGTAGAGGGCACATGAGCACACCGAGTACCGGGCGGCCTCATACGGCCGCCCGACCGCCCGAGCAGCGCGACGTCGGCCCGGCGGCTCCGGTCGCTCCACCTGCTCCGGTCACTTCGATCAGTTCGCTGCTGGCCCCCGCTCCGCCCGAGCACGACCTCACCGTGCTGCGCCTGGCCGAGCTGCGCGTCCTGCGCCGGGAGGCCCAGCGCGACGAGGCCGACCTCAGCTACGTACGGCGGCTGCTTCAGGGGCGCATCGACATCCTGCGGGCGGAGCTCGCGCGGCGCGGGCCCACCTCCGTGGTCGCGGTGGGGGAGGGATCGGTCGTAGAGCGGCTGTCGGAGATCCTGACGGACGCGCCGGCGCGCCACCGGTCGTCGGCGCGGCACGTGACGCTGGGGACGCCGCACAGCGAGGAGTACGGGCGGCTCGCGGCGGAGATGCTCGCCGAGGTCGAGCTGTCGGACCTGGACGCGCGTACGGATCCGGAGCTGACGGCGGCGATGGGGAGGCTGGTGCGGTACGAGCAGCAGGTTTCGCAGCGGCGGCAGGGCCTGCAGCGGACGGCGGACGACTGCAGCGGGGAGATCGCCCGCCGCTACCGGGAGGGCGAGGCACAGGTGGAGGACCTGCTGGTCTGAGGGAAACCTCCAGCAACGGGATGGGGCGGGACGGGGACGGGTAGGGGCGGCGAGGGCGGGGGAAATCCGCGCGACAGGCCACCCACCCTCCCCCTAGCCTGACCCCATGACCCCCCGTGCCGACATCGACGTACGCACCGTCACCGAGGACGGACTCCGGGAGTGGACCAGGGCCCTGAGCACCGGGTTCCTCCGGTCGCCCGAGGTCACGGACACGGAGCTGGAGGCACGCCGAGGCGGCTTCCTGCCGGGGCGGACCCTCGGCGCGTACGACGGCGAACGATGCGTGGCGACGTTCCGCTCGTTCCCGCAGGACCTGAGCGTGGGCGCCGGCGCGACCGTCCCCGCGGACGCGATCTCGAACGTCACCGTCTCCCCTACCCACCGCCGCCGGGGCATCCTCACCCGGATGATGACCCAGGACCTCACCGCCGCGAAGGAACGCGGGGACGTCGTCGCCACCCTGATCGCCGCCGAGTACCCGATCTACGGACGGTACGGCTTCGGGCCCGCCACCTGGGCCTCGGAGTGGACCATCGACGTACCGCGGGCGGGCCTCGACCCCCGCTGGGCGGGCCCGGCGGACGGCGGCCGTATCGACCTCGTGGACGCGGCGGACGTACGGAAGCTGGGGCCGGAGCTGCACACGCGGCTCGCGCGGCAGCAGCCGGGTGCCGTGAGCCGTGACGAGCGCTGGTGGCAGGTCAACACCGGTGTGGTGCGGTTCGGGGAGTCCTGGGACGAGCCCTTCTACGCCGTCCACCGTTCGGCGGACGGCGAGATCGACGGGCTTGTCTCGTACGAGGCCGAGGACAAGTGGGACGCCAAGCAGCCGCAGAACACCGCCGACGTGAACTGGCTGATCGCCGCGACGCCCGCCGCCGAGCGCGCCCTGTGGCAGTACCTCTGCTCGATCGACTGGATCACCAGGGTCAAGACCGGCTGGCGCGCCCCGGACGACCTGCTCCCCTTCTTCCTGCCGAATCCGCGGGCGGCCAGGCTCACCACGCACGCGGACTGGCTGTGGGTGCGGATCCTGGATGTCGTACGGGCCCTGGAGGCACGTCCGTACGACGGGACGGCCGAGGGGGTGACTGGCGGGGCGGCCGGTGGGGCGGTCGGCGGCAGCCGCAGCCTTGTCCTGGAGGTCGTCGACCCGGCCGGGTTCGCCGGGGGACGCTACCGGCTCGACGTGTCCGAGGCGGGCGTCGGCTCCTGCACGTCAGGTGTTCGTGACGCCGCCGAAATCACCCTGGATGTAAGCGAGTTGGCGGCGCTGTGGCTCGGTGACGAGTCGGCGGTGCGGCTGGCGGCGCTGGGGCGGGTGCGGGAAGAACGAGCGGGCGCCGCCCGTGTGGCCGACGCCCTGCTGCGTACGTCCAGGCGACCGTGGTGCCCGGACATCTTCTGATCCGATTCCGGTCCGGCCCCCTTTCCCGTCGTGGTGGCTGCCGAGCTCCAGGCTCCCCTCCGGAAGAGAGTTCGTCGGCCAACCTGTCGAATGCCTGACCATGTTGTGGAAGTTGGTAGCCAACTTCACTGTGCTTATCTCCACTTGGAAGCGTCTTATAACCACCTTTCCTTGAACTGCCCAAGGATGGCGGGAAGTTGTAGGGTTTGGTTGTGGAGACCCATAGGTCACACCGAGACGTGGCCGACGCCCTGCGCAGCCGGATCAGGACCGGTGAGCTGCGGCCGGGCCAGCGCATGCCCACCCAGGCCAGGCTGGCCGAGGAGTTCGGCGTCGAGCGGGGAGCCGTGCGGGAGGCGCTGCGCATCCTGCACACCGAGCGTCTGCTGACCAACGTCAGCAAGGGCAGTCCGGCGACGGTCGCCCTCGATCCCGGACCGGCGCCGACCGGCCCTGCCGCCCCGCCGCTGCCCACCATCGGGGGCCTCGCGCCCCGTATCGCGGTTGCCTTCGCGGCGCCGCGTGTAACGATCGACGCCCTGTGCCTGACGTCCGTCTCGCTCACCCTCGCCATCGGGGAGCCGCTGCGCCAGGTCCATGCCGGACGGCTGAATCCGGCCAGGATCGACGTCCGGGTGCTGCTGCCGAGCCGCGACATCGACCTCGCGTTCCCGGCGCCGGTGGCACTCGCGGACGGTTCCCCGGCCGGGGCGTCGGCCACCGGCCGGCTCCAGCGCCGCTGGCTGACCCACCGCAACGCCCAGGGGCAGGTCCTGCGGCACAATCTGCTGGCCCTGCGCGGCACGCACGGTATCGACGTGCACGTCTCCTTCCGGGCCCTCCCGTTCACGCCACCGGTGCAGTTGTACCTGCTCAACGGGACGGAAGCGCTCTTCGCGTACTACACGCTGAAGAGGAGCGAGGCGGAGATCGACCACGAGCAGGTGGAGATGTACGACGCCGAGGGTGTCCGGTCGACGCTGTTCGCGTTCGAGCGGGGCGCCGGGCTGCGCGACTCGACGTTCGTGGAGCAGTCGCACCTCTGGTTCGACGCGCTGTGGGAGACGATCAGTTCGGAGCTGGTGCTCACGGACTGAGGTCTCCCGAGGCCGGCTGCCACCGTCACAGGGTGGGCCCGGTGACCAGCAGGGCGAGCACGACGGCTCCGATGGAGCTGATGGTCGCGTTCCTGGCTTTGATGCCTATGGTGAGCAACAGCAGGCCGACGACGCCGGAGGTGCCGTACTGCCAGCTGATGAACTGCTGGAAACCGCTGATGAAGACGGCGGCGAGGAGAGCGATGGCGGGCATGGTGGTTCCTCCTTCAAGCGTCAGGGGCGGTGGCAGGTGGTGGAGAGGAGGGGAGGCTTCCACCAACTTCATCAAGTTGGTTACCAACTCTGACTAGGTTGTCCCCACTTGGTCACTACTTATAAACAACTTTTAAGCAACTCCCCAAAGATGGATCGGAGTTGTAGCGTTTGGCTGTGACTCAGGAGAACGTGGCAGTGAACGGCAGCAGACGACAGACGCCCCAGGAGATCGCCACCGCCCTGCGTGACCGCATCCGCACCGGCGATCTGCAACCTGGCGACCGCCTGCCCACTCAGGCCGACCTGGCCGAGGAGTTCGGCGTCGAGCGGGGTGCAGTACGCGAGGCGCTGCGCATCCTGCACGCCGAGCAACTACTCACCAACGTCAGCAAGGGCAGCCCGCCGCGCGTCGCCGCGGTGCCCCCCTCCCGGGTGGGGCCCCAGCCGACGATGGTGGGGCTGGCGCCGCGTCTGACGGAGGCGTTCTCGGCCCCGCACGTGAGTATCGACGCGGCCTGCCTCACCGCGGAGACCCTGATGCTGGCCGTCGGCGAACCCGTCCGGCTGATCCACGAGGGCCGTATCCGCCCCGAGTCGATCGACGTACGCATCCTGCTGCCGTCCCGGGACATCACGCTGGCCTTCCCGGTCCCCGTCGACGACAGCGGCGACGCCGCTGAGGCCCCGGTCCACCAGCGCTGGCTGGCCCAGCGCAACGCCCAGGGGCACGTACTCCGCCACAACCTGCTGGCCCTGCGCTCGTCGCACGGCATCGACGTACGGGTGACGTTCAGGGCGCTGCCGTTCACGCCGCCGGTGAAGCTGTACCTGCTCAACGGGACGGAGGCGCTGATCGCGTACTACATGATCGCCCGCCGCGAGGAGCCGATGGAGAGCGGGACGCTCGACATGTACGACACCCTGGGGACCGAGTCGCTCCTCTTCTCGTTCGAGAAGGGCGCCGGGGAACGGGACACCGCGTTCGTCGAGCAATCCCAGAAGTGGTTCGACGCCCTCTGGGAAACCATCACGACGGACCTGACACTCTCCTAGTGACCCCTGATACGACACGGACCGAGCATGTGGCATCGGACACCGAGAACGAGACCGGAAAACTGCGGGACCTGATCGCCCGGGCGCGCGTCGTGCTCTGGGACTTCGACGGGCCGATCTGCAGCCTGTTCTCCGGGCACTCGGCGGAGAAAGTGGCCACGGAGCTGGTGGAGTGGCTGGAGGGGCGCGGCCTGCACGGTCTCGTCACCGAGGGGGAGCGGGAGAGCCTGGACCCGCATCTCGTGCTGCGCGCCGTCGACGCCCGGCACCCGGGCAGCGACCTGGTCGCGGAACTGGAGGAGCGTCTCACGCAGGAGGAACTGCGCGCCGCGTCCTCGGCGATGCCGACCGCTTACGCCGACCCCCTGATACGCACCTGGACGGCCGTGGGTTCCCGGCTTGCCATCGCGACGAACAACTCCCCACTCGTGGTCCGCGAGTACCTGGCGAGCCGTGGTCTGAACTCGTGCTTCGCCCCGCACGTCTACGGCCGCACGCGGGAACTCAGCCTCCTCAAGCCCGACCCCCACTGTCTCAACCGCGCGTTGAACGCGATGGGGGCGGCGCCGGCGTCAGCGCTCATGATCGGCGACACCCCCTCGGACTTCCTCGCCGCCCAGGAGGCCGGTGTTCCGTTCCTCGGCTACGCGCGTCACGAGGACAAGGAGAAGCTGCTCCGTGACGCGGGCGCCGAGACGGTCGTGGGTTCGCTGGAACCCGTACTGAGAGTGCTGCGCACGGTCAGAGATCCTGGTTCAGGGCCTCAGGCCTGAGTCATCAGCACCGCGAACACCACGGCCGCCCCGACGGCCAGCCCGCTGTGGCGTGACCTGATTCCCACGAAGATCGCGCTCAGCAGGATCAGGCCGAAGAGCCCGAGCCTCAGCTGTGCCAGCATGCTCAGCCCTAACTGGCACAACGCCCACAGCACTTGAAGAAGAAGCATGTCCCCCACCCGCACCTTCCACAGCGGTCAATCACTCAACTTGCTGTCCAATTGGACTGGTTGCCTTCGGGATTGGTCTTCCCGGGAGTGGAGATCCCTTAACTGCCCTGCTCAAGTGGTTGGTTGGTTGACGCAAATTGGTGTGTCGGCGGTCCGGAAGAGGTACGGTCGATTTGTGGGTGAGCAACAGGACAACCAGCGTGGCACCGAGGGCGGCGGCAGGGAGTTCGAGCGGATCCTCGCCGAACTGATCCTCCGGATGTCCGGTGACGAGGCGACGGCCGCGGTCTATCCGCTGGGGACGCTGCTGCCGCCCCAGCGTGAACTCGCCCACGAGTTCGGGGTGTCCAGGGACACCGTCCAGCGGGTGCTGCGCGTGCTCACCGACCGGCATCTGATCGAGTCCCGGCAGGGCAGCGGCTCCCGGGTGATCGCCGTACCGGAGCCCGCGCCCGCGCCGCGTACGGCCGGCGCCCAGCAGGGAAGTGGCGGCCGGCCGGGCGGCGCGGTGCGGCTCGCCCGTCCCGGGCGCACGTCCCTGGCGCCGCACATCCGCGAGGCGTTCACGAAGCCCGAAGTCACCCTGGACGTCTTCACGTTGACGTCCGAGTCGCTCCAGGGGCACATCTGGCTCCAGGCGGAACGGATCAGGACCGGGGAGATCGCCGCCCCGCGCAGCATCACCCTGCGCATGCTGCTGCCCACCGACGATCTGCCGCTGCCCTATCCGCGGGCCATCGCCGACCCGGCCGACACCCGCCCCGTGGACCGGCTCCGGGCCATCACCAGCCGGCACGCGACCTCGCTGCGGCATGTGCTGGGCATGCTGCGGGCGGAAGGGCTGGTGGAAAACGTCGAGGTGGCGATCAGGCGGGTGCCGATCGTTCCGGCGTTCAAGCTCTATCTGCTCAACGGCACGGACGCGCTGCTCGGAATGTACGAGGTGGTCGAGCGTCCCATCGTGCTGGAGGACGAGACGAAACCGCTTGCCGCGATCGACGTCATCGGGATCGGCGCCAGTCTTATGCACGGTGTGCGGGGTGCGGAGGGTCAGGATTCCGGTGGTGCGGAATCCGAGGGGTCGGTGTTCGTGGACAGCATGCAGTCGTGGTTCGACTCGGTCTGGGAATTCATCTCGGAGGACTGACCGCCCCCGGTCGCGGAAACGGGCGATTCCTCGACCGCCTCGACCACCGGTGCGTGCGAGGCGACCACGAAATCCGCTCCCCGGCGCAGCATTTCGCGCGCCCGGTCGTCGTACGGGGTGAATCCCAGGAAACGTACGCCCGCTTCGGCCGCCGCCGTCAGATCCGTCAACTGGTCACCGATGAGCAGGACATGACCGGGTATCGGATCGCCGAGAAGGCGTAACGCGCGGCGGAGCGAATCCGGATGGGGTTTCATCAGCCGGGGATCGTGCGGATCGCGTCCGCAGATCGCCTCGAACCGACTGAGCAGACCGACATGTCGCAGGTATTCCCGTACGGGACCCTCCGCGTTGTTGCTCACGATCGCCAGGGGCCTGCCGCGGGCGTGCAGCGCTTCGACGAGGTCGCTCGCGCCGGGGGTCTCCCGGGCCGAACTCAGAGCCGAACGCACCGCGGAGTACTCGTACTTCTCCACGATCCCGTCCGCCCAGTCGAGGGGCCCGTCGAGGGCGGGCGCGTGCCGGTCGGCCATGGCGGCGAGCTCGTGGAGGATGCCGTGCGAGTCGGCGCAGTCGCGGACGGCCGGGTCCAACTCGGTGCCTGGCCAAGCCTGTTCCGCATGTGCCTTGACCTCGTCGGCGATGTGCGCCGTGGAGGTGGGGCCGAACAGGTCACAGACGGGGCCGTCGAAGTCGATCAACACCGCTTGTATGTCGCGCAACAGGGCGCGCAGACGGTGCGGGTCCTGGGCGCGGGGGTCACCGGGGGCGCCACTCATGAGTCTCCTCGTTCGTCGGGATGTACGTAGGGCGCGCACCTCGCGCTCATCGGCTTTCTGGCAACATGCTCATTCACGGAGGAGCGGAGGAGTACCGTGCATCTCTCCTCCACCATGGATGTGGGCCCCGTGGGGCCGTTGGTGCGGGACCGTCGTCGCGGGTCACGAGGGGCGCTGTGAAAGGGCCCCGCGGGCTCTGGTGGGGCGAGGCGGGTCCTCAGGGATCCTCACGTGTCCTCAGGCAAGAGAGCGGGCGATGTCAGCCGAACGAGTGTCTCCGGCTCCGGAGCGAGCCGTCGATGTGACCCCCGCGAGTGCCGCCGAGGAGACGTTCCAGGGCTACCACCATGTCACGCACGTGATCTCGCTTCCCGGGCCTGCCCCGGACGGCAGCCGGGTGCGCGGCAAGGTCCGCGAGCCGCGCGGCAACCTGCTCTGGTTCGACCGGCGTTGCTTCTTCTCGGAGGAGCAGCTCCTGGCGGACCTCCAGGGGCGCGTCGACGGCATTCCCGAGCTCATCCCGGCCGGGGACATGCGGTTGCAGCGGTTCATCGAGGGGCGGACGCTGGCCGCGCGCCACCGATCGGGCCAGAAGGTCCCCGGCGAGGTGGTCGACCAGGTCCTCAGGCTCTTCGGGCAGATGCTCGCCATCTCGGCGGACACCCTCGACACGGAACGCCGGTGCGAGATCGCGGACCGGGCCACCGACCCCAACAGCTCGGAATTCCTGGAACGGCTCATCGCCTTCGCCGAGGAGCGCGTCTACCGGCGGAACCTGGCGGACTTCCAGTCGCTCTTCGAGGCCCTCGGTGTCGACGCGGACTCTTTCAAGACGCTCAGAAAGAACGTTTCTGACCTGACCGAACGTCCCTTTTGTCTGCTCCATGCCGACCTGCACCGGGAGAACTTCGTCCTGGACCGTGCGGGCCGGCTCTGGACCATCGACTGGGAGCTGGCGATGTTCGGGGACCCGCTCTACGACCTGGCCACGCATCTCTACCTCATGCGCTATCCGGAAAAGCAGCGCGATTCCCTTGCCGAGCGCTGGAGTTCGCTCGCGGAGGACGTCAGGCCGGGCAGTGCGAAGAACTGGGAGAGCGATCTCCCGAAAATCCTGGATTTCAAGCGCGCGCAATCGGTTTTCACCGACGTGATCCGCGCCACTCAGATTCTCGGTTCCGGTGCCAGGTTCAACTGGCCGCAGCTTTATCGCGAGGCCTCGAAGGTGCACGGGGCTCTGCTGGGCGGAGCGGAGCCTCTGGGGCTTATGGGTGTACCAACTCTTCGGTATGTCATGACATCCCTGGTGCGGTGGCATCGCGAGCGACGGGACCGGGATCGGAGCAGTGGACAGGGAAATGATCACCGGGATGCGGAAATCGCTTTCCCCTAAACTCATTTGAGTGACTCTCGCCTCGTTGGTCACACGAATGTTCTACAGTCGGTATCCAGCACCAAGCGCACGAGGCACAGGAACTCCATTGAGCACACCCCTTGCCCCGCACCCCACCGTGTACGGCCAGTTCGTCGACCTGGCGTGCGAAGAGGGGGAGTTGCTCGAAGGGCACCACAACTCGAACTACGTACTCGCACTCACTCCTGAATTGGCGCAGGTCCTCCGCTGCCAGGCGGGCAGGCCGGTCATGGTCCGGATACCCCGCCACGATCTGCCGGTCGTGGCGGTGAAGACCTGGCCGGACGAGGAGGCGAGGATCCTGGACGCGATCAGGAGCACCGTGCCGGGCGTGCCGCGCTGCCTGGCGGAGGTCTTCGGGAAGTCCGGGCTGTTCGACTTCGTGCCCGGCCGGCCGCTGTCCGGCACCTCCCCCCGAGGGACCCCCGTCGACCGTGAGGTGATCGCGGCGATGGTCGGCATCCAGGCAAGCCTGACGTCGGTGCCCCTCGAAAAGCTGCCCCCGCTGCCGGCGGGCTGGCCGTCGGGCGACGACAGCCGGGCCTTCCTGCGGCACCTGATCCATCGTGCGGACCGGGTCGTCCGGCTGGCCAACAACAAGGCCTACGGCCCGCTGTTCCGGGCCCTGGGAATCCCCGACGACGGCCTGCGCAGAATGGTCGGCCGGGTACCGCGGATGACCGGTCGGCCGTACCGCTTCCTGCACGGTGACCTGCACCGGGCCAACGTGATCGTCACCCCCGACGAGCCGCCGCGGCTGATCCCCGTCGACTGGGAACTCGCCACCTACGGCGACCCGTTGCACGACCTCGCCATCCATCTCGTACGCATGGGCTACTCCGAGGCGCAGGTCGAGGAGGCGACCGAGGCCTGGGCGGAGGCGATGCGCGGGGTGAGCCCGACCTCGGTGCGCGGGCTGTACGAGGACCTGCCCCAGTACATCGCCTTCGAGCGGGCCCAGTCCGTCTACCCCGACGTGATCCGCGCGGCGTACGCCCTGGAACAGTCGCCCGACGCCGGGCAGTTGGTGAAGTCCGTGCGGAGCGTGCACCGGGCGCTGACGGTCGCCGCGGCGCCGCTCGCCCTGCGGGACGTCCCGGACGAGGGGGAGATCGAGGAGGTGCTGGTCCGCTGGACGTTCTTCCGGCTCGGCGCACCGGTCGCCAGTGGGCGGGAGACGGAACCCGTCCACTGGAAGCCGGGCCGCGACCACCCTCACCTGCCCGATTTCACCGACGCCCAGGTCGCCGACGCGCTTCTCGCGGAGCGCTCGGCGGCTGCCCGCAACGCGCGCACGGGCATGTCGGACGTGAACCCGGTGGTGCGGGTGCGGGGCCGGCGCGACCCGGTCCTCGTACGCCGCCCCGCCAGGACGCCTTCTCCCCGGCGCGAAACGGGTCAGCACGCCGAGCACGTCGTACTCCAGCTCATCGAGACCACGCGCGTGGCGGTGGCGGCGCCGCGTGTGCTGGCCATGGGCGACGACGCCGACCCGGCGGGCCCCTTCCTCATCCACACGTACGTCGGTCAGGGCGACGGCGGCACACCGCCCCGGCGCCCGCTGTCCGGCCTTCGGCTGTACGAGGCCGACGAACTGGTCGACCAGCTCTGCGCCCTCACCGCGGTCGACTACTTCGCCCTCGACCCGACGGCCACCGCCGGAGTCTTCTACGAGCGGATGACGGAACGGCTCGTCCGGCTGGCCGACGCACTGCCCGACGAGTCGCGCCGCCTCGCCGAGCGGTGCGGCCTGCCCGGCCCCGACCGCCTCCACCGGATCCTGTCCCGCTACCGGGTCAGCCCGCGCACCCCCACGCTCCTCCACGGTGACCTGCGCCTCTGGAACCTCGTACGCCTGAACGAGGAAAGGTTCTCGCTGGCTCTCGTCGACTGGGAGCGCGCGATGGTGGGCGACCCCCTGTACGACCTGGTCCGCCACTTCCATCTCGCCCGCCCCCGCCCCGTCGTGCGGCACCGCATGCTGCGCCGCTGGGAGCTGACCCTGCCGGCGCACTACACCCGCGACTGGCGGCGCGACCGGCGCACGTACCAACGACTGGAGATGGTCCGCTCCGCGTACGTCGACCTCGACCGGCTGGCCGGCCGCACCGACCTGGAGGCATCCGACACGGCCCGGGCGGTGGCGTCGGTCCAGGCGACCGTGGCCGCCGCGCTGAACGCGTTGAACCTGGAGCCGGGACCGATCCTGTAACCGCTTCTCCGGCGTCGGTGTGGTGGTGCGTAGTCTCCCTCCCATGGCTGAGATCGGGCTGCGTGAGCGCAAGAAGCGGCAGACGTACCAGAACGTGTCCGACATCGCGATCGGGCTCTTCCTGGAGAAGGGCTTCGACGCGGTCTCCGTCGCGGAGATCGCCGCCATGGCCGGGATCTCCAAGCCGACCCTGTTCCGGTACTTCCCGGCCAAGGAGGACCTCGTCCTGCACCGCTTCGCGGACCACGAGGACGAGGCGGCGCGGGTGGTGCGGGCGGCCCGTGCGGATACGGGTGCTGGTGCGGGGGCCGGGGTGTCGCCGGTCGATGCGCTGCGGCGCCATTTCCTCGACGGGCTGAGCCGCGAGGACCCGGTCACCGGCCTCAACGACGCCCCTGGGGTGCTCGCCTTCCACGGTCTGCTCTACGGCACCCCGTCGCTGGTCGCGCGGGCGTACGAGTACCAGCAGCGCTCGGAGGCCGCACTCGCAGCGGCCCTGGGCGGCACCCTGACGGCCCGGCTCGCGGCCGGTCAGATCATCGCCGTACAGCGGATCCTGGCTCAGGAGAACTGGCGGCGGATCGCGGCGGGGGAGAGCGTGGAGGCGGTACGGGGGGACGCGATCGCGGCTGCGGAGGGGGCGTTCGGGCAGCTGGAGGCGGGGCTGGTGCCGTGGCTCCGGTCGGAGGGGCCGGGGGCTGGAGTGGGAGCGGGAGTGGGACGGGCGGGTGCAAGGAACACGACCGGGTAAAATCTTTAACTCGGTTACATTATTTGGGTAGGGTTGCCGGATGACGCCACCCGACTCCCCGCTCCATGACTCCCTGCGTCGCGAACGCGCCCACCACGACGCCTGCCGCGCCGCCCTCGCCGCGATGATCGACGGCGCCCGGGAGCAGGTCGTCACCGGCGTGGACGTCTCCGCCTCCGGCGCGGACGCGGAGGTGCTCGGGTACCAGTTGCGCAGCAAGGCGAAGGAACTGGGCGAGCTGCCCGAAGGGCCTCTGTTCTTCGGCCGGTTGGACTTCGGCAGCGGTGAACGGGGTGGCGAGCACCGCGGGGCCGGCTATCACATCGGGCGTCTGCGGATCAGCGAGCACCCGACCCGCCCGCCGCTCGTCGTGGACTGGCGGGCCCCCGTCTCCCGGGCCTTCTACCAGGCGAGCGCCCGCGATCCACAGGGTGTGGCCGTACGCCGCCGGTTCGGCTGGGCGCCCGGCAGCAGGGGCGACTCCGCCGACCTGACCGGCCTGGAGGACGAGCACCTGGACGGGGGCCCGGACGAGTACCTGACGGAAGTCGGTCCGGGGGAGGGGGAGTTGGCGGGCGGTGCGGGTGGCGTGGGCGGGCTGGTCGCCCGGGAGATCGCGCGGCCCCGGGTCGGGCCCATGCGGGACATCGCCGCGACGATCCAGCCCGAGCAGGACGACCTCGTACGGGCGGGCCTCGGCGTGTCCGTGTGCGTGCAGGGCGCCCCCGGCACCGGCAAGACGGCAGTCGGCCTGCACCGGGCCGCCTACCTCCTCTACACGCACCCCCAACGCGTCCAGCGCGGCGGCCTGTTGATCCTCGGCCCCAACCGCACGTTCCTCTCGTACATCTCGGAGGTACTGCCCGCCCTCGGCGAGACGGGCGTACGGCAGTCGACGGTCACGGACGAGATCGCGGGCCCGGGCCGTCCGGTGCGGGCGGAGGACGACGAGCGGGCCGCCGTCGTGAAGCACGACGCGCGGATGGCGGAGGTGCTGCGCCGGGCGCTGTACGCCCGCGTGGCGAGGGACGGACACGCCAACTCCCTTGACCCCGTTGGCCCCTTCGACTTCCTTGAGGTGCCGGACGATTCGTACCGCTGGCGGGTCCCGGCGGCGGAGCTGGCGCGGATCGTGGCGGGCGTACGGGCCGAGGAACCGCCGTACGCCGTGGGGCGCGAGCGCGTACGGACCCGGGTCGTCGGCCGTATCCAGCGGGAGGCGGAACGGCGGGCGGGGCCGCAGTCGAACGGCTGGGTACGTCGGATCGAGCGGGCGCGAGCGGTCGGGGCGTACGTGGAGGCGGTGTGGCCGAGGGTGCGTCCGGAGGAAGTGGTCGCCGAACTCCTGGGAGATGCGGGGGTGTTGGCGCGGGCGGCCGAGGGAGTGCTGGGGGAGGACGAGCAGCGGGCGGTGCGGTGGGCGCGTCCGCCGAGGTCGTGGAAGTCGGCGCGCTGGTCGGCCGCCGACCTGGTCCTCCTCGACGAGGTCGCCGGCCTGATCGAACACCCCGAGGGCTACGGCCATGTCGTGATCGACGAGGCCCAGGACCTCTCCCCGATGGAGTGCCGGGCGATCGCCCGCCGGGTGCCCTACGGCTCGCTGACAGTCCTGGGCGACCTGGCCCAGGGCACCACGCCGTGGGCGGCACGGGCATGGGGTCCCTTGCTGGGCCACCTGGGCAAACCGGACGCCACGGTGATCCCGCTGACCACCGGGTTCCGGGTACCGCGGACGGTGGTCGCCTTCGCCAACCGGCTGCTGGCCCGCCTGGACGTACCGGTGCCACCGGCCCGATCCCTGCGCGGCGACGGGGAGTTGAGGGTCGTGGAGACGACCGACATCCCGGGCGAGGTGGTGGCCGCGGTGCGCCGGGCGCTCGCTGGGGAGGGGTCGGTGGGGGTCGTGACGGCGGACGGCGAGGTGACCGGGGTGCGGGAGACGCTGGGCGCGGCGGGAGTGGCGGTGAACGGGGGCAGGGTCGCGGTGATGTCGGCGAAGGAGGTGAAGGGGCTGGAGTGGGACCACGTGGTCGTGGTGGAACCGGCGGCGATCGTGGAGGGGGAGCGGGAGGACGGGGTGACCGGGCGGGGACTGAACCGGCTGTACGTGGTGCTGACACGGGCGGTGTCACGGCTGGAGGTCGTGCACGGGCGGGCGTTGCCGTTCTGAGCTCGGGATCCGGATCCGGTTGAGCATGCGAATGCGAATGCGGCGGCGGTGAGGGCGAGGCCGCGGTATCAAGAGGGGCGATGACGAACCCTTCTCCGTTCCCTTCCCCTCCTCCCGCCCCGCGCCCTCTCCTCTTCCTGGACGTCGACGGGCCGCTGATCCCGTTCGGCGGCACACCGGAGCAGTATCCGGACGGTTACCCGACGTACCGGCCCGCCCGGCGACCGCGCGTTCCGGCATCCGGGGCTAACCCCTTGCTGCCCCGGATCGACCCCGCCCTCGGGCCTCGACTGGCCGCGCTGGCCTGCGAGTTGATGTGGGCCACGACGTGGATGGACGAGGCGAACGAGTGTGTCGCCCCGTGGCTGGGTCTGCCCGCCCTACCGGTGGTGAACTGGCCGGAGCCGGGCCCGCAAGACGTGCCCGGGGTGCACTGGAAGACCCGCCCGCTCGTCGAGTCGGCAGGCGGGCGGGCCTTCGTCTGGCTCGATGACGAGGTGACCGACGCCGACCGTCGGTGGGTGGCCGAACACCACCCGGGCCGGGCCCTGTTGCACCGGGTCGACCCTCATCACGGGCTGCGGGACGCGGACTTCGCGGTCGTCGAGGATTGGCTCCAGCCGTAGCCCGTAGCCCGTAGCTCGTAGCTCGTAGCCCGTAGCCCGTAGCCCGTAGGACGTAGCCCGTAGGACGTAGGACGTAGGACGTAGGACGTAGGACGTAGGCGATCAGAGGCCGGACGCGGGAGGCAGGGGCAGCAGGGGGCGTGGCCACGGTGCAGTGGTCCCGGCCCCGCCGCTCAGGCGCCCACGTACTCCGCCAGGTGTTCCCCCGTGAGGGTGCTGCGGGCCGCCACCAGGTCGGCCGGGGTGCCCTCGAAGACGATTCGGCCGCCGTCGTGGCCCGCGCCGGGGCCGAGGTCGATGATCCAGTCGGCGTGGGCCATGACCGCCTGGTGGTGCTCGACGACGATGACCGACTTGCCCGCGTCGACGAGCCGGTCGAGCAGGCCGAGGAGGTGTTCGACGTCGGCGAGGTGGAGGCCGGTCGTCGGCTCGTCGAGGACGTACACGCCGCCCTTGTCGCCCATGTGCGTGGCCAGCTTGAGGCGTTGGCGTTCGCCGCCGGACAGGGTGGTGAGGGGCTGGCCGAGGCTGAGGTAGCCGAGGCCGACGTCCGCTAGCCGGTCGAGGACGCGGTGCGCGGCCGGCGTACGCGCCTCGCCCGCGCCGAAGAACGCCTCCGCCTCCGTCACCGACATCGCGAGCACCTCGCTGATGTCCCGCCCGCCGAGGTGGTACTCCAGGACCGCTGCCTGGAACCGCTTGCCCTCACAGTCCTCGCAGGTCGTGGCGACGCCGGCCATCATCGCCAGGTCGGTGTAGATGACACCGGCGCCGTTGCAGGTGGGGCAGGCGCCCTCGGAGTTGGCGCTGAACAGGGCCGGTTTGACCCCGTTGGCCTTGGCGAACGCCGTACGGATCGGGTCCAGGAGTCCCGTGTACGTCGCCGGGTTGCTGCGCCGGGAGCCGCGGATCGGGGTCTGGTCGACCGACACCACACCCCCGTCGACGGCACCCCGCGTCTCGACCAGCGACCCGTGGATGAGCGAGCTCTTGCCGGACCCGGCGACACCGGTCACCACGCACAGCACCCCGAGCGGGATGTCGACGTCGACGCCCTTGAGGTTGTGCTTCGTCGCGCCGCGGATCGGCAGTGTGCCCGTGGGCTCGCGTACCGACTCCGTCGCCTTGAGGGCGGCCCGGTCGTCGAAGTGGCGGCCGGTGACCGTGCCGCCGGTCCGCAGCCCCTCGACGGTCCCCTCGAAGCAGACGGTGCCGCCCGCCGTACCGGCGCCGGGGCCGAGGTCGACGACGTGGTCGGCGATCGCGATCACCTCGGGCTTGTGCTCCACGACGAGCACGGTGTTGCCCTTGTCGCGCAGCCGCAGCAGCAGGTCGTTCATGCGCTGGATGTCGTGCGGGTGCAGGCCGATCGTCGGCTCGTCGAACACGTACGTGATGTCGGTGAGCGCGGAACCGAGGTGGCGGATCATCTTGACGCGCTGCGCCTCACCGCCCGACAGGGTGCCCGAGGCGCGGTCGAGCGCGAGGTAGCCGAGGCCGATCTCCACGAACGAGTCCAGCGTGTGCTGGAGCGCGGTGAGCAGGGGTGTCACCGAGGGTTCCGTCAGTCCGCGGACCCACTCGGCCAGGTCGCGGATCTCCATCGCGCAGGCGTCGCCGATGCTGATCTTCTTGATCTTCGACGACCGGGCACCCTCGCTGAGCCGGGTGCCCTCGCAGTCGGGGCAGGTGGCGAAGGTGACCGCCCGCTCCACGAACGCCCTGATGTGCGGTTGCAGCGCCTCCTTGTCCTTGGAGAGGAACGACTTCTGGATCTTGGGGATCAGTCCCTCGTAGGTGAGGTTGACGCCGTTGACCTTGATCTTCGTCGGCTCGCCGTAGAGGAAGTCCTGCATCTCCTTCTTGGTGAACCGGCGGATCGGCTTGTTCGGGTCGAGGAAGCCCGACTGGGCGTAGAGCCCCACCGTCCACTGACTGTCCGACTTCCAGCCGGGGATGGTGAACGCGCCCTCGGCGATCGACTTGGAGTCGTCGTAGAGCTGGGTGAGGTCGATGTCGGAGACCGCGCCCCGGCCCTCACAGCGCGTGCACATACCGCCGGTGCGGTTGAAGGTCGCCTTGACGGTCTTCGTCTTCTCGGCACCGCGTTCGACCGTGATCCCGCCGCTCGCCCGGACCGAGGCCGTGTTGAAGGAGTACGCGCTCGGCGGCCCGATGTGCGGCTGCCCCAGCCGGCTGAACAGGATGCGCAGCATCGCGTTGGCGTCGGTGGCGGTGCCGACCGTGGAGCGCGGGTCGGCGCCGAGCCGCTGCTGGTCGACGATGATCGCGGTCGTCAGACCTTCGAGTACGTCGACCTCGGGCCGCGCCAGCGTCGGCATGAACCCCTGGACGAACGCGCTGTAGGTCTCGTTGATCAGCCGCTGCGACTCCGCGGCGATCGTGTCGAACACCAGGGAGCTCTTGCCCGAACCGGAGACACCGGTGAACACCGTCAGCCGACGCTTCGGCAGTTCGATGCTGACGTCCTTGAGGTTGTTCTCGCGCGCACCGTACACACGGATCAGATCGTGACTGTCGGCACCGTGCGGCGCGTCGGCCGCCCGCGAGTCCGTCCTCGGGGTCCTGCTCATCGGGTCTCCGTCTCGTCTGGGTTTCCTACAGGCCGCCGCGGGCTGCTCCCGCCGTACAGCCGGCCCGGTTCACGACCCGGCCGTTGGTCCGGTCCCTGGCCCGGTCCTCAGCCCTTCGGCTTCTGCGAGATCCGTACCAGGTTGCCCGAGGGGTCGCGGAACGCGCAGTCGCGCGGGCCCCATCCCTGGTCCATGGGCTCCTGGAGCACCTCGGCGCCGGATGCCCGTACCTTCTCGAACATGGCGTCGAGATCGTCGGTGCGGAAGACGAACATCGGCATGACACCCTTGGTGAGCAGTTCCTGCAGGGCGTCGCCGTCGGCCGCGGAGCGGCCCGCGTGCGGTTCGGAGAGGACGATTTCGAGGTCCGGCTGCGCGGGGCTGCCGAGGGTGACCCAGCGGTGTTCGCCGGATGCGACGTCGTTGCGGACCTCGAAGCCGAGTGCGTCGCGGTAGAAGGCGAGCGCCTCGTCGGGGTCGTTGACGGTGATGTGGCAGTACTGCAGTGCGATGTCCATGCCGTCAAAGCTAGGCGGCGGCCGTACGGCCCGCTTCTCGAATCCTGCTCGGTACGTTCCCGATGTGCCCGTCCGGTGTGCCGGTGGGTGATGCGTCGGTGGGGGATGTGCCGCTGGGGGGCGTCCCGGTGGGAGATGTGCCGGTGGGAGATGTGCCGGTGGGCGGAGCGTCCGTGCCCGTGACGTCCGGGCTCGACAGCTCGGCGTCCGACAGCTCAGCGTCCGACACGTCGGCGTTCGGCGCGTCGGTGCTCTGCACGCCGGAGCCCGTCGTCGGCGCGTTTCTGCTCGGCCGGGTGGTCACCTTCGCCACGCAGGCGGGCATCGCCGTCACCGCCTCGTGCTCCCGGCCGCGGTACGCGCTCGGTGTCTCCCCGACGATCTCGGTGAACCGTGAGCTGAAGGAGCCCAGCGACGTACAGCCGACGGTCATGCACGCGTCGGTGACGCTCATGCCGGCGCGGAGCAGCGTCATCGCCCGCTCGATACGGCGGGTCATGAGATAGCTGTAGGGCGTCTCGCCGTAGGCCGCCCGGAACCGTCGTGAGAAGTGCGCCGGCGACATCAGCGCGTGCCTGGCCATCGTCGGCACGTCGAGCGGACGCGCGTACTCCCGGTCGATCAGATCCCGGGCCCTGCGCAGATGCGCGAGGTTGGCGAGCTCCTGCGGGTCCATTCCGCGACCGTACCACCGGGTCGCGTGGCCGGTCCGGGGCTGCGTGAGCACTCGGACGGTGCGGACGGTGCGGAGGGTTCGGCCGGAGGAGCCGGAGGAGAGAGCGCGGCCACTCCCCTCCACTCTCAAGCTATAGCCCACTGGGGGGCTTGCGGCAAGACCCCGGTCATGCCGCAGAATCGTCGGCCGAGGCAGCCCGGACCTGCGGAAATCGCGGAGATCACGGTAGTCGAGGCTGCCGAAATGGGGGTTTTCATGATGGACGTGATCGTGGTCGGCGGAGGACCCACCGGCCTGATGCTGGCCGCCGAGCTGCGGCTGCACGGCGTGCACGTGGTCGTGCTGGAGCGGGACGCGGAGCCGACCCCGGTCGTCCGCGCGCTCGGTCTGCATGTGCGCAGCATCGAGGTGATGGACCAGCGCGGTCTGCTGGAGCGGTTCCTCGCGCACGGACAGCAGTACCCGGTCGCAGGCGGCTTCTTCGCCGCCATGGACAAGCCCGCGCCCGCCCGGCTGGACACCGCGCATCCGTACGTACTCGGCATCCCGCAGACCGTCACCGACCGCCTGCTGTTCGAGCACGCCACCGAACTCGGTGCCGACATCCGGCGCTCCTGCGAGCTGGTCGGGCTGAGCCAGGACGAGGAGGGCGTGACCGCCGAGCTCGCCGACGGCACACGGCTGCGCTCGCGCTACCTCGTGGGCTGTGACGGAGGCCGCAGCACCGTACGCAAGCTGCTCGGCGTCGGCTTCCCCGGCGAGCCGACCCGGCTCCAGGCGCTGCTCGGCGAGATGGAGGTGGGCGTACCGCAGGAGACGGTGGCGTCCGTGGTGGCCGAGGTCCGCAAGACCCAGAAGTGGTTCGGCCTCGGGCCCATGGGAGGCGAGGGGGTGTATCGCGTCGTCGTGCCCGCCGACGGGGTGACCGAGGACCGCGCGGTCCCGCCGACCCTGGACGAGGTCAAGCAGCAGTTGCGGGCGTACGCCGGTACCGACTTCGGTGTGCACTCCCCGCGCTGGATCTCCCGCTTCGGCGACGCCACCCGGCAGGCCGAGCGCTACCGCACCGGCCGGGTACTGCTGGCCGGCGACGCGGCGCACATCCATCCGCCGGTCGGCGGACAGGGGCTCAACCTCGGCATCCAGGACGCGTTCAACCTGGGCTGGAAACTGGCCGCGGAGATCGCCGGGCGGGCACCGGAGGGGCTGCTGGACAGCTACCACACCGAACGGCACCAGGTGGCCGCCGAGGTGCTGGACAGCACCCGCGCGCAGACGCACCTGATGTCCACCGATCCGGGCGCCCAGTCCGTACGCCGACTGCTGTCGGAGCTGATGGACTTCGAGAACGTGAAGCGGCACCTGATCGAGAAGCTCGTCGGCATCGGCATCCGCTACGACCTCGGCGAGGGCCACGACCTGCTCGGCCGGCGCATGCGGGACCTGACACTGAAGCAGGGTCGCCTCTACGAGCTCATGCACGACGGCCGAGGCCTCCTCCTCGACCGGACCGGCCGACTCTCGGCGACCGGCTGGGAGGACCGCGTCGACCACGTCGTCGACGACACCCAGGAACCGGACGAACTCGACGTACCCGCGGCACTGCTGCGGCCGGACGGCTACGTGGCGTGGGTCGGCGGGGATCAAGGGGATGCGGACCAGAGGGATCTGGCCGTCGCGTTGGCCAAGTGGTTCGGCCCTGCGGCCGGTTGAGGTCCTGCCTCACCTGCCGCGGGCAGGCGCCTCCAGAATCCTGCATCGGCAGAGTCAAAGTAATGTCGGCGGAGTCAAAGCAATGGCGGAACTCCACTGATCGGCCCGGAGGCGTCGTGCCGCTACAGATGAGGCTGAGCGCGATCACACTCGACTGCCCTGATCCGCCGGCTCTGGCGGCGTTCTATCAGCAGGCCACCGGCCTCGAACTGCACCCGAAGTCGGACGCCGACTTCGCGGGTCTCAACGGTGAGGACGGACTCTTCATCGGCTTCCAGCGGGTCGACGGCTACCGGGCTCCGCGCTGGCCCGACCAGACCGTTCCGCAGCAGCTTCACATCTGCTTCAAGGTCGGGGAGAACCTGGAGGAGGCCGAGGCCCGCCTCCTGGAGCTGGGCGCGGCCAAACCGGACCACCAGCCCCACGGAACCAAGGCACGGGTCCTCACCGATCCGGCCGGCCATCCGTTCTGCATCGTCAGGGGCTGACCGGATCCTGCCGCGGGCCGGGA
This sequence comes from Streptomyces sp. NBC_01451, assembly GCF_036227485.1. Classification (NCBI taxonomy): domain Bacteria; kingdom Bacillati; phylum Actinomycetota; class Actinomycetes; order Kitasatosporales; family Streptomycetaceae; genus Streptomyces; species Streptomyces sp. NBC_01451. The sequence goes on along the minus strand of NZ_CP109479.1, from coordinate 4,328,832 downwards.
TCAGGAGCAGGTGCAGGTGCAGGAACCGGTACAGATAGTGGACGGAGACTGGTGAGCCGTCCCTCCGCCGAGGACCGGACGGCCCCTTCCTCCCCACCAGGCCGGCCGGGCGGAAACCGGGTGCGGACTGTCGGAAGGTCGGCGAGGTGGTGTGTGACCGGGCCTGGCGATTGTGTTGGGCGAGCCGGGAGCCGTCGAGCTGCGCGAGGCCGGGGGCGCGCTGCTCGGCTTGGCCCGTCCACCTGTCCACCTGTCCACCCGTCTGCCTGTCCCTTTCCACCGGTTTACGCCAAGGCGTGCTGCGGCCATGCTGGCTGAATGCGCAAGTCGGCCGCAGCCGTGGGCAGTTCGGTGTTCATGGCACTTGCTCCGGGGACGGTGGCCGGGCTGGTGCCCTGGTGGCTGACGCGCTGGCAGGCCGGCCATTGGTGGTTGCCGTTACGGGTGCCGGGCGGTGTCGCACTGACCATGGGCGCGGTGGTGCTGGTCCACGCGTTCGCGCGGTTCGTGGCCGAAGGGCTGGGCACCCCGGCACCGGTGGCGAGGACCGAGCACTTGGTGGTCGGCGGACTGTACCGGTACGTACGCAACCCGATGTACGTGGCGGTGGTGACCGTGATCGCCGGGCAGGGACTGCTGCTGGCCCGACCGGTCCTGCTGGCGTACGCCCTGCTCGCCGGGACGGCCATGTGGGCTTTCGCGAGGTGGTACGAGGAGCCCGCCCTGCTGCGTACCTTCGGCGCGGAATACGAACGCTACCGCCAGGCTGTCCCGGGCTGGCGCCCGAGATCGCGCCCCTGGCGGAACTGACGGCCCGGCAGGCCCTGGTTGGTGCAGGCACTGGCCGGTCGATCCGGCCGAAGCGACCGACTGCCGTGCGGCACGCGCCGACCGCCCTGCGGTACGCACCCCTTGCCTGCGGACGCACTCACTCACTGCCTGCCTGCTTGCCTGCCCGCCAGGCCTGCCGGGGCCGTCACGCCTGTCCGGCCCGGTGACCTTGAGAGGCGATCAGCACCTCACCGAACAGCCGCCCCACCGCGCGCCCTTGACCGGGAGGCCCCTGGAACCGGAGCGGTTCGCCGCCCGACTGCCCCGGGACCCCGGGACTTTCGCCCGACTGCCGCGCGACTTCCGCCCGGCTTCGGTCGAGGACCGGCTCGGCGACGGCAGGGCCTGCCTGTGACCAAAGTGCTGGGCCGTGTGCGCTAGACTTGATCTTGAACTGGTCGCCGCAACTCGGGGTGGCTGGCTGTGCGTTGGTCGTCCAAGGAAAGACGCCCCGCTTCCTGCGGGGAAATGCAGGTGCAAGGCCTGCCCAGCGCTCCATATACGGGCCCGTCCGCACACAGCGGACGGGCCCTGTCCGTTGTCCGGGGTCAGATCCCGGGTGGCTGCGATCTCACCGTCACGGCGTGCGCGTAACCGACGGGTGTGGCACCGTGACGGTCAGTACGGCCCGCCGTTTTCCCCCGAAACGGCGGGCCGTTCGCGTTCCGCGGACGCGGAGTGTCACGCCGGCGGCCGGGTGAGTTTGGCGGCCACGGTGTCGAGGACCCAGTTCAGGCCGGTGGCGAGGGATGTCTCGGCGTCCGCGTCGGTGCCGTCGTACACGGCCTTGGCCAGCGCCGGAGCGGGCTCTCGCACGAGAGCAGCCACCGGCCCTCGTGCAACGGGCTGCCCGGCGAGTCGATGAGGTACTGCGCAAAGCGGTGGGCCCACCGTTCCGGGCTGCCCGCCAGCGCACGGCCCGTATCGGCACGCAAGGGCGGGACGAAGGAGCGGTACGCATCGGTGCGCCAGAAGTCCACGCCCTCGTGCTGCTCATCGACGACGGCGAGCAGCACGGGCTGCGACATCTGGGAGACCAGCAGCTGCGCACCGGCAGTGAACACGCACAGCCCCGGCTGGTGGCGGTCCTGCACGTCCAGGGACAGGCCCGCCCACGTGCCGTCGTCCCGCGTGACATCCCTGCGGTGCATGCCGAGAGCGTAGACGGCTGCTGCGGGGACCCCGAAGGCATTCTGTCCGTCCGGCATGACCCACACCCTCGACAAGCCGGCGAACCCGGCCGAAGGCACGCACGGTGCTCGTCGAAGTTCCTCACTCCGTTGAGCGCCGGATACGGCTGAGGCGACGAGCGGCACTGGCCGATTCCCGAGAGCCCCGTCACGCTAGAACGCTGGAGCGCCAGCACGCTGGAGGGCTCGTGATCGCGGGCGACTCCCGGCCGTCAGGCTGTCCGTACGGCCATCAGCAGTCCACTTGCCCATGCCAGGCGGACGCATCGGAAGTCCTCGCGTTCGTCCAGTTCGGCCAGAAGGCGTTTGACGGAGGCTTCGTGGCCCTCCGGCCAGCCGGGCTGGGGGGAGAGGTCGTCGATCAGGTAGGTCCCGCCGGGAGCCACGAGGTCCAGGGCTCGGTCGAGGTGTGTGAACTTGCCTGGCCAGGTGTCCGCGAAGACGAGGTCGAAGGGGATGCCGGCGAACTCCTCCAGCCAGGTGCCGCCGTCCCCGGAAACGAAGGTCACCCGCGGGTCGGCGCCCAACTGCTCTTGGGCGATGGCTTGGATGGTGGGGTCGAGTTCGACGGTGGTCAGGCGGGAGGCGGGGTCCATGCCGCTGAGGAGCCAGGCGGTGCCCTCACCGGCTCCGGTGCCGAGTTCGAGGATCCGGCCCGCGGGCCGGGCGGCGGCGAGTGCTGCCAGGAGACTTCCAGTGCGGTCCTCGCTTGACATGGTGAAGCCCGCGTCGCGCGCCCTGGAGCGCAACACGGGCAGAGCGGTCGGGAGGCGGCTCGGCGTGTCGTCCATCCGCAGATGATGCGAGGACCAGGTCCTTGCGGGCAAGGCCGTTCCTCGTCACCGTGTCGGTGAACGGGACCAAGCCGTACGTGCTCAGAGAGGAGCGGGACTGGGGTGCACGCGGGCCTCGTTGCGGATCTCCCACCTCGGCCGGCAGCCCGGCGAACACCTCCTGCCCTGTCCTGATCACGGCGTCCTCCGCCTCCCAGGAGAGGTCGGTGCCGTCGAAGTGGTCGATCAAGCATCCGTAGCCCCCTGTCACGAACAGCCGTTCCCACAAGGCGCGTTGGCCTCAAGCAGGCCTCCCGGCCCGCGAGGCGGGCAAGGGTCAGGACCGCGTGGCCCGGAACGCGAGATACCGGCTGAAGGCTTCGTGGCTGTCGGGAGTGAAGCGCCACTCCAGCAGGGCCGACCGCAGCTCCGGCTCCGTCAGCCGGCCGTGCCAGGCGACCTCGTCAGGATCGGCGGCCACCGTGTCCGGCACCACGGCTTCGTGCACGCCGAGCCAGTGAGGGCTCAAACCGCTGCGGTTGAGGAACGTGAACAGCAGGCGCGGCAGCACACGAATGCCCAGCTCTTCGGCCAGCTCCCGCGCGGCGGCCTGTTCATAGGACTCGCCGACATCCACGGCGCCACCGACCACGACCTCGTAGAGCCCGGGGAAGCGCGAGAGCTGCTCCGACCGCCGGTGGACGAGGATCCGCCCCCGCTCATCACGACACACCGTCACTGCGACCCGGTGCAGCCAGCCCTCCCGGATGGCCTCCCGGCGGCTGACCACCACCCCCAGCTCGCGATCTTGATCGTCGACACGCTCCACCAGTTCGTCCACGGCGGACACCCTGGCAGAGCCCACCGACAACGCCGCTTCCCGGCGACCCGTGGAGGGCGTCCCAAGAGCACCTGCGCAAGGTGGCCGGACCCGGATGGCGACAGTTGTCGTGCAAATGCGACACCTGTCGTGCTCGGGCTCAGACGACGGCCGACGTGGCGTAGCGCACTTTTGCAAGCAGGCGCTTGCAATAGTTAGCAGGGGTGTTGCAAGCTGGATGCATGGCAACGCTCAACGTCGGCAATCTTGGTGAGTACCTGCGCGACCAGCGGCGCACCGCGCAGCTGTCCCTCAGGCAGCTCGCCGATGCCGCCGGGGTGTCGAATCCGTATCTGAGTCAGATCGAGCGCGGGCTGCGCAAGCCGAGCGCGGAGGTGTTGCAGCAGGTCGCCAAGGCGCTGCGGATCTCCGCCGAGACGTTGTATGTGCGGGCCGGGATCCTCGACGCCGAGCGGGACCGGGACGAGGTGGAGACGCGTGCCGCCATCCTTGCCGATCCCACGCTCAGTGAACGGCAGAAGCAGGTGCTGCTGCAGATCTACGAGTCCTTTCGCAAGGAGAACGGGTTCGAGATCGCCGAGGTGTCCGAGGTGTCCGACGTCTCAGAGGTTGCCGGTCCGGGCAGTGCTCCCGTTTCGACGGACGTCCCCGTGCCGGGCGTTCCGGGGGGCGCTCACGGAGACCCGGACAGGCAATCAGGCAGCGATACAGGCAGAGATACAGACATAGGCACCGGCAGCGACGCCGACCCGCAGCAGACGGCCGGGTGACGCACCAGACGCGTCAGACGCACTGGTCGGGACCGGCCCGACGTTCACGGAAACCCCAAACCCTCAGTTCGAAGCAACCCGGGAGGACCATCACCATGGCCATCACCGACGACCTCCGCAAGACCTTCAGCGACCCCACGCCGCTCTACTTCGCCGCCGGCACCGCCGACCTCGCCCTTCAGCAGGCCAAGAAGGTGCCCGCTCTGGTCGAGCAGCTGCGTGCCGAGGCGCCGGCCCGGATCGAGGCCGTGCGCGGTACCGACCCGAAGGCGGTTCAGGAGAAGGCCGCCGCTCGCGCCAAGGAGGCGCAGGAGAAGGCTGCCGGCCGTGCCAAGGAGGCGCAGGAGACCATCCAGACCAAGGTCGGCGAGTTCATCAGCACGCTGGACGGTGACTTCAAGAAGCTCGGTTCCACCATCGACGCCGACCTGAAGAAGCTCGGTGAGAGCGCCCAGGACCTCGCCCTGCGCGGTGTCGGTGTCGCCGCCGAGTACGCCGTGAAGGCGCGCGAGACGTACGAGAAGGTCGCCGAGCACGGCGAGCAGGCCGTGAAGACCTGGCGCGGCGAGGCCGCCGAGGAGATCGAGGAACTGGCCATCGCCGTCGAGCCGAAGGCCGAGCCGGTCGAGGTCAAGGTCGCGACCGAGGAGAAGGTGCCGGCCCCCGCCGCCCCGGCTCCCGTCGAGGCCAAGGTCGAGCCCGCGCCTGCCAGGAAGCCCGCCGCGAAGAAGGCTCCGGCCCGCAAGCCCGCCGCCAAGAAGACGACCCCGCCCGCCAAGTAGGCATACGGGCAGGCCAGGCGCGTAGCCGCTCGGCAGAGCCGAACGGGTGAAACAGCGTGTACGAGGACGGGCCGGGCACTCCATGAGTGCCCGGCCCGTTTGACGGGTAGCGGGTTTGCGGTTGCGGGTACGGTGACCGGACGTACGAACTGACCGAGCTTGGTGGTGGACGTAGTGCTGATGCAAGGGTTCAACGGGTTCATGTGGCTGCTGAGCACGGCCTTTACCCTTTTCAGCGGCTTCGCGCTCTTCGACGCCGCCGTGCGCCGCGAGGATGCCTATCGTGCGGCGGACAAGAAGACCAAGCCGTTCTGGCTGGTCATCCTCGGGCTCGCCTTCGTGGTGAGCCTGATCTTCGAGATCCTGTCGTTCCTGCCGATCATCGGCCTGGTCGCGACGATCGTGTACATGGTCGACGTACGACCGGCCCTGCGCGGGCTCCCGGGCGGCGGGCGCAGCCGCAGGGGTGGCGGCTCCAGCAGTGACGGGCCGTACGGGCCGTACAACGGCGGTCGTTGACCCGCGGGTAAGGGGCATTGACCCGCAGCCCGCAGCCCGCAGCCCGGCGCTTGGAGCCCGTAAGTCGTATGCCGTAAGCCGTAGTCGGCGGGCTATGCCTGGCGGTCCAGCAGCAGGACCGCCAGGTCGTCCGTCAGTTCTCCGCCGTTCAGTTCGCGGACCTCGCTCACGGCCGCCCGCAGCAGGTCCTCCCCGCGCAGGCCCTGTGCCAGCTGGCGGCGGATCATCGCCACCATGCCGTCCTGGCCGAGCCGTTCCCTGCCCACGCCGACATGGCCCTCGATCAGACCGTCCGTGTAGAGCATCAGCGTCCACTCGGCCCCCAGTCGCACCTGCGTACGAGGCCAGCGTGCCCCCGGCAGCAGACCCAGTGCCGGGCCGTTGTTGTCGTAGGGCAGCAGTTCGGCGACGGCGGGAGAGCCGGAGAGCCCGGGTGCCGGGCGGACCAGCAGCGGAGCCGGGTGACCGGCCAGGCACAGGCCCGCGGTGCGGCCGTCGGGCGAGATGTCGACCGTGCAGAGCGTCGCGAAGATCTCGTCGCTCTCACGTTCGTGTTCGAGGACCTGTTGCAGTGTGCCCAGCAGCGCGTCGCCGCACAGGCCCGCCAGGGTGAGCGCGCGCCACGCGATGCGCAGCTCCACGCCGAGCGCCGCCTCGTCGGGACCGTGCCCGCACACGTCGCCGATCATCGCGTGGACCGTGCCGTCGGGCGTGCGGACCGTGTCGTAGAAGTCGCCGCCGAGCAGGGCGCGGGAGCGGCCGGGGCGGTAGCGGGCGGCGAAGCGCAGTGAGGAGCCGTCGAGGAGCGGGGTGGGGAGCAGGCCGCGTTCCAGGCGGGCGTTCTCCTGGGCCCGCAGCCGGGACTCGGTGAGCCGGCGTTCGGCTCTGTCGGAGCGTTTCCGCTCCACGGCGTAGCGGATCGCGCGGCTCAGCAGCCGGCCGTCCAGCTCGTCGCGGAAGAGGTAGTCCTGGGCGCCGACGCGGACCGCCTCCGTACCGCGCTCGGCGTCGCCTGAGGCGGTGAGCGCTAGGACGGCGTGCCGGGGCGCGAGCCGCAGTACGTGCTTCAGCACCGCCAGTTCGTCGTCGTTGCCGTCCTCGGCGTGGTGGGGCGCGGGCAGGGCGAGGTCCAGCAGGATGCAGTGGACGTCGTCGGTGAGCAGCCGCGCGGCCTCGGTGAGGTTGCGTGCCGTACGGACGCGTATCGGCTTGCCCGACGCGTCGAGCAGCTCGGGCACGACGGGCGAGCCGCCCGGGTCGTCCTGGATCAGCAGCAGGGTCAGATGCGTGCCGGGGGCGGTGAGGGAGGAAGCGGCGTTGGCGGCGACGTCAGCGGGGTCCGTGCCGGTGGGCTTCTGTGCGTGCGGAGCCGCTCCGGCGGAGGGGGTGCCGGGGCCGGGGCCGGTGATGCCCGTGGAGGTCGCTCCGGGCATGGGCGGGGCCGGCGCCTGACCGTTCTCCAGGGCCGGGATCGCTCTCTGCCGCGGTACGGGTACGGGCATCGTCGTGGGTTCCTTCCCTCCCCCCGAGGGCACGATGGGCGAGGGGTCTCGATCCACCGACCGGGACCATAGCGGTTGACAGGCCCGCAGCGGAATGGTCGTCGGCGTGTCCGCGCGGGGGCACCGGTGTCATATGCCGTGCTCCGTAACGCACTTGGGTACGGGGTTGCCCACCCGGGGATGACGAATATCACGTCCGCCGGAGGGTTGGGCGGGGCCGGCGGGTGCGGTGGGTCACGTGGGGCGGGTCACGCGCGGCACGGGATGCTCTGCGCGAGATGGAAAGTGCCCTGTGTGACGAATTGTCCTAGGTGGTCTCCGGGTTCACGTGCCCGGCCGGACCACCCCGAGTATCTTCATCGATCCCGCCCCGGCGATCGTCACCGTCCGCCCGGGCCGCGGGGCGTGCACCATCTTGCCGTCGCCCACGTACATCGCGATGTGGCTCGCGTCGTCGAAGTAGACGATCAGGTCGCCGGGACGCATGTCCTTGATGTCGACGTGCGGAAGCTGGGCCCACTGCTGCTGCGAGGTGCGCGGGATGGTGACCCCGGCCGCCGCCCAGGCCGCCGAGGTCAGGCCCGAGCAGTCGAACGTGCCGGGGCCCTCGGCGCCCCACTCGTACGGCTTGCCCAGCTGCGCCGTCGCGAATTTCACGGCTTTCTCGCCCTGCGCCGTCGTGCTGCCGTCGGTGCCGTCGAGGGCGCCGGAGCTGAGCCAGGACGTCTGCGCCCTGGCGGCGGCCTCGCGCTCCAGTGCCGCGAGGCGTTCCTTCTCCTCCTTCTGGAGCTGGGACTCCAGGTCCTCGGCCGCCGCGATCTGCTGCTTGATCTGTTTCTGGGCGGCGGCCCTGGCCTTCCGGCTCGTCTCCAGCTTCTGCCACTGGGCCGAGGCGTCCCGCGCGTACAGCTCCAGGTCCTGCTGGGTGCGCGTCATTTCGGCGAGCAGGCCCGTGGTCGCCTTCTCGCCCTGCCGGATCCGGCTGACCCCCTCCAGCCACGCCTGCGGATCGTCGCTGAGCCACAGCCGCGCCTCCGGCGGCAGGCCTCCCGAGCGGTACTGGGCGCGTGCCGCGGCACCCGCGCGGTCCTTCAACTCGGCCAGCCGCTCCTGCCCCTTGACGATCTCCCGGGCCAGCTCGACGATCTCGGCGGACTGCCGCTCGGTCTGCTCCTCCGCCGCGTTGTAGGCGTCCGTGGCGACCGCCGCGTCGTGGTAGAGCTTCTCCAGCTTCTTGTGTACGGCTTCCAGGTCCCTGTTCGGTGGCAGCGTCACGCTCGGCGTGGGCGTGGGCGTGGGCGTGGGCGTGGGCGTGGACGAGGGTGTGGGTGTCGGGGTGGGTGCCGGGCTCGCGAACGCGGTTCCCGCGCCGCCCAGGACGGTGACCGCGCAGACCAGTCCCACGGCTGTCGCGAGCAGATTCCGCTTGCCGGCTCCCATTCCCCGTACCCCCGTACCTTTTCGCCCACTTGATTAACCGTCAGTAACTTATGGCGCCCGGGGGATCGTGCCATGTCACCGCAAAAAGCAACAGGCTTCCCGCAGGCTGCCCGTCCTTCCCCTGTCCCCCGCATGTGTGACGAACGGCGAACGGAGATCGTTGCCCCTGAATCGTGAGCAATCCGAAGGGTCGGCGCCTCAGTGCCGAGGAGCCAGAGCCCCCCACGCCACGGTCACTTCCCCCTGTCGCCACCGCGCCGGTCCGTCCGTCACCGGCCAGTCGGCCGTCAGGTCCCGTACCGCCCGGATCCAGCGCTGGCGGGCCCCGTACGAGGCGTAGGGCGCCGCGGCGGCCCAGGCGCGGTCGAAGTCGCGCAGGAAGGCGTGCACCGGTTCGCCCGGGACGTTGCGGTGGATCAGGGCCTTCGGGAGGCGTTCGGCGAGGTCGGAGGGGCGGTCCAGGGAGCCGAGCCGGGTCGCGAAGGTGACCGTTCGCGGACCCTCGGGTCCGAGGGCGACCCACACGTGTCGGCGCCCGATCTCGTCGCACGTCCCCTCGACGAGCAGCCCGCCCCCGAAGCCGCCCCCGGGGTCGCTTCCGGAGCCGTCCGCGGCCGGTGCGAGCCGGGCGCACAGCCGCGCCCAGACCCCGGCGACCTCGGCCTCGTCGTACTGCCGCAGCACGTTCGCCGCGCGGATGAGCGCCGGCCGCTCCGGCACCGGGATCTCGAAGCCGCCGTGCCGGAAGGCGAGCCCCTCGCGCTCGTACGGTTTCGCCGCCGCGACCCGGGCGGGCTCGATCTCGACACCGACCACGCGCGCGCGTGGAGCCACGGTACGCAGCCGTGCGAGCAGCTCGACGGCCGTCCAGGGCGCGGCGCCGTACCCGAGGTCGACCGCGACGGGGGAGGGGGCCCGGCGCAGCGCGGCGCCGTGCGTGGCCGCGATCCAGCGGTCCATGCGGCGCAGCCTGTTGGGGTTGGTCGTCCCGCGCGTCACCGTTCCCAGAGGGCGGGCCGATGTGCGGGGAGCAGTCATGCGTACGAGGGTAAGGGGCGGCATCCGCTCGAACGGTTGAGCGGGAAAAGGTAATGATTAGGCAAAGAGGAAATGGGTTGCCTTCTCCCGGCGTTGACCCTGCGGAGCTGTGCGAAAAGCCGGGTACGGAACGGGAAATGTCGGGGCCGAGAAGGAGGAACGCCACGTGAGCCAGTACATCGGCCTGCTGGGCCGCCGCCGCAGGCCCCGCCGGGTGGCCATGCTCTCCGTGCACACCTCCCCGCTCCACCAGCCCGGCACGGGCGACGCCGGCGGAATGAACGTCTACATCGTCGAGCTCGCGCAGCGCCTCGCCGCGATCAACATCGAGGTCGAGATCTTCACCCGGGCCACCACGGCGGCCCTTCCCCCGTCCGTCGAGCTGGCCCCCGGCGTCCTCGTGCGCCACATCGACGCGGGCCCCTACGAAGGCCTCCCCAAGGAGGACCTGCCGGCCCAGCTGTGCGCCTTCACGCACGGCGTCATGCAGGCCTGGGCCGGTCACCGCCCCGGCCACTACGACCTCGTGCACTCCCACTACTGGCTCTCCGGCCACGTCGGCTGGCTCGCCGCCCAGCGCTGGGGCACCCCCCTGGTGCACGCCATGCACACCATGGCCAAGGTCAAGAACGCCGCCCTGGCCAACGGCGACAGCCCCGAGCCCGTCGCCCGCGTCATCGGCGAGATGCAGGTCGTGGCCGCCGCCGACCGTCTCATCGCCAACACCGCCGAAGAGGCCGACGAACTCGTCCGGCACTACGACGCCGACCCCGGCAGGGTCGCCGTCGTCCACCCGGGCGTCAACCTCGACCGCTTCTCCCCGGCCGACGGCCGCGCCGCCGCCCGCGCCCGCCTCGGCCTCCCGCAGGACGCCCTGATCCCCCTCTTCGCGGGCCGCATCCAGCCCCTGAAGGCCCCCGACGTGCTGCTCCGCGCGGTCGCCGTCCTCCTGGACGAGCGCCCCGAGCTGCGCGCCAACATCGTCGTCCCGATAGTCGGCGGCCCCAGCGGCAGCGGCCTGGCCAAGCCGGAGGGCCTGCAGAAACTCGCCGCCCGCCTGGGCATCGCGGACGTCGTACGCTTCCGCCCGCCCGTCAGCCAGGAGCAGCTGGCGGACTGGTTCCGGGCGGCCTCCGTCCTCGTCATGCCGTCGTACAGCGAATCGTTCGGCCTGGTCGCCATAGAGGCGCAGGCGGCGGGCACACCGGTGCTGGCGGCAGCGGTGGGCGGCCTCCCGGTGGCCGTCGACGAAGGACGTACGGGATTCCTCATACAGGGCCACGATCCCGCCGCCTACGCGCGCGTGCTGCGCGATTTCGCCGACAACGACACCCTGTCCGCCCGGATGGGCGCGTCGGCGGCCCGGCACGCCCAGCGCTTCGGCTGGGACGCCTCGGCCGCCGCCACGGGGGACGTGTACACGGCCGCGATGCAGGCCCACAGGCGTCGCGTACGCTCGCTGCATGGCTGATTCGGCGTCGATCATCGAGCAGGTCCTCACCGAGGCCGACCTGGACTGGGAGAGCCCGAAGCCCGGCAACTACGTGGTGAAACTCCCGGGCACCCGCAAACTCTCGACGACGGTCTCGCTCCTCGTCGGCAAGCACTCCCTCTCGCTCAACGCGTTCGTGATCCGCCACCCCGACGAGAACGAGGCGGGCGTCCACCGCTGGCTCCTGGAACGCAACCTCAAGCTGTACGGCGTGAGTTACGCGGTGGACCGCCTGGGCGACGTGTACGTGACGTCCAAGCTGCCCCTGTCCGCGATCACCCCGGAGGAGATCGACCGCCTCCTCGGCTCGGTCCTGGAAGCGGCCGACGGCGGCTTCAACACCCTTCTGGAGCTGGGGTTCGCGTCGGCGATCCGCAAGGAGTACGCCTGGCGGGTGTCCCGGGGCGAGTCGACCCGCAACCTGGACGCCTTCGCCCACCTGACCCGGCTCCCTACGGACTGAATCCACGGCCGAGCCGATAGCGCCCGGGCGGCACGCCCACCAACTTCCTGAAGTGGCGCGTGAGATGGGCCTGGTCGTAGAACCCGGTGGCCGTCGCGACCTCGCCGACAGGCAGCCCGTCGAGGAGCAGCCGCCGGGCCAGGTCGACGCGCCGCGCGGTCAGATACCGGTGCGGCGGCATCCCGAAGGCCGCGCTGAACGCCCGTACGAGATGCGCGGGATGGGCGTGCGTGAGCCGCGCCGCCTCGTCGAGCGCGATCCCGTCGACGAGCCGCTCGTCGAGAAGCTCGCGCAACCGCCGGGCGAGCGGCGGATCGACCCGCGCGGGACGGTTCACGTCCGTCGCCCGCAACCGCGTACGCAGCCGTTCCGCGACGAGCGCCAGCCGGCTCGCCGCCTCGAACTCCTCCCCGGCCCGCACGAGGGCACCGTGCAACTGCCCGACGCGCAGGCGCAGCAGGGGGTCGCGCAGATCGGGCCGGTCGACGGCGGCTCCGATCAACTCGTCGCCGAGATGGGTGGAGTCGAGATAGAGGACCCGCTTGCGGAACCCGTCCGGAGTCGCGGGCGACCCGTTGTGCGGCACATGCGGCGGCAAGAGGGTCACGGTGTCGTGCGGGGTGCCCCGCTCGTGCCGGTCGAGGTCGTACCGTACGGCGCCGTCGTCGACGATGAGCAGCGTCCAGGTGTCGTGTACGTGCATCGGGTAGGCGTACTCGACGAAGTGGGCGTGGAACACCTCAAGGACGCCCGGGACGCGCGGACGCCAGGCGGAGACGTTTCGCCGCTGCGGCGAGGGTACGGCGGCCACGCAAAGAACGTACAAGACGCCGGGGAACACCGGTCGGCAGTCTCGAACCATGAACGCACCGCACACCACCCCCGCCCTCGATCCCACGTCCGCCCCCACGCCCGCCCTCGCCTCCGGCCCCGTCCGCTTCGACACGAAGATCGCCGTGGTCCTGCGCGAGGATCTGGAACCCTGGCAGCGCCTGAACGTGACCGCGTTCCTGGTCAGCGGCCTGGGGATGACGGTCCCCGAGGTGATCGGCGAGCCGTACGAGGACGCGGACGGCACCCCGTACCTCCCGATGTTCCGGCAGCCCGTCCTCGTCTTCGAGGCCGCCAAGGAGACGCTGAGGGCGGCGCACGGACGGGCGGTGTCCCGGTCCCTGCCCTGTGCCGTCTTCACGTCCGACCTGTTCGGCACGGGCAACGACCGCGACAACCGGGCGGCCGTACGGGCCGTGGGGGCAGGGGAGTTGGACGTGGTGGGGATGGCGGTGTACGGGCCGAGGAACGCGGTGGACAAGGTGGTCAAGGGGTCGCGGATGCACCCCTGACGGCTTCGGCGGCGAGGACGGCGCCGACGGGGGAGGCCGCCTCCTTGACCGGTTCCCCTTCCGGTTCCCCTTCCGGTTCCCCTTCCGGAACCCGTTCCATCAGCACCCAGTACCCCGCCCCCGCCACCGTCCCGATGACCGCGCACAGCCCCCACAGCCACTCCGCGCCGAAGCGGTCGATGACGAAGCCGGACATCAGCGGGGCGATCAGGCCGGCCACCGACCAGGACATCGTGTACATGCCCTGGTAGCGACCGCGCCCGTGCAGCGGGGACAGCCGGACCACCAGCCCGGTCTGGGTGGGCGCGTTGACGATCTCGGCCAGGGTCCAGACGCACACCGTGAGGACGAAGACGCCGACCGACCCGGCGAACGCGGTGAGCCCGAAGCCGTACCCGGCGAGGAGGGACGAGGCCACCAGGAGCCGACGGGCGTCCCGGTGCTCGATGAAACGGGTCACCGGGATCTGGAGCACGACCACGAGCAGGCCGTTGACGGCGATGACCATCCCGAAGTCCGCCGGGGTGAACCCGGCCTCGCCCATCGCGATCGGCAGCCCGACCGCGCCCTGCTGGAAGACGAGCGCGACGAGGAAGCTCAGTCCGACGACGCTCATGAAGCGCCCGTCGCGCAGCACGGTCCCGAGCCCGACGGAGGCCTCGGCCCGCGCCTCCTTCGTGGTCGCCACCGGCCGTGACTCGGGCAGCTTGAGGAAGACGACGACCGCGCAGGCCAGCGTCATGCCGGCCTCCACGAGGAACCCGGCGACGTAACTGACCTCGGCGATGAAGCCGGCACCGGCGGAGGAGACCGCGAACCCGAGGTTGATGGCCCAGTAGTTCAGGGAGAACGCGCGCACGCGGTCCTCGGGCCGCACGATGTCCGCCATCATCGCCTGCACCGCCGGCCGCGAGGCGTTGCTCGCCATCCCCACCAGGAAGGCGACACCGGCGATCGCCGCCGGGTGGTGCACGAAGCCGAGCAGCGCGACGGAGAACGCCGTGGACGACTGCGCGACGAGAAGCGTGGGGCGCCGTCCGAGCCGGTCGGTCATGACCCCGCCGCCGATCGACGAGACGACCGCGCCGAGCCCGTGCAGCGAGACGACCAGACCGGCGTACGAGGCGGAGTAGCCGCGGTCGAGGGTCAGGTAGATCGCCATGAACGTGGCGACGAAGGCCCCGAGCCGGTTCACGAGGGTGCTGGTCCACAGCCACCAGAACTCGCGGGGCAGCCCCGAGACGGATTCTCGGGCGGCGCGTTTCAGGGCGGCGAGCGGCACAGTTGTCCCCCATGGATGTAAGTGGCTCAATCGGTGAGGACAACTTACGAGTGGGCTGTGTGGGGGAGCCACTCAATTAACAGATCCCGTCAACCGTCCGGTTGGCGGGCGGCCGAGCAGGGGATCAGAACGTTCTATTACGCTCGTGGCATGGCCGACGCACCGTACAAGCTGATCCTCCTCCGCCACGGCGAGAGCGAATGGAACGCGAAGAACCTGTTCACCGGCTGGGTGGACGTCAACCTCACCGACAAGGGCGAGAAGGAGGCGGTCCGCGGCGGTGAGCTGCTGAAGGACGCCGGCCTGCTCCCCGACGTCCTCCACACCTCCCTCCAGCGGCGCGCGATCCGCACGGCCCAGCTGGCCCTCGAAGCCGCGGACCGCCACTGGATCCCCGTCCACCGCAGCTGGCGCCTGAACGAGCGCCACTACGGCGCCCTCCAGGGCAAGGACAAGGCCCAGACGCTCGCCGAGTTCGGCGAGGAGCAGTTCATGCTCTGGCGCCGCTCCTACGACACCCCGCCCCCGCCCCTTGAGGACGGCACGGAGTTCTCCCAGTCGGACGACCCCCGCTACGCGACGATCCCCCCGGAGCTGCGCCCCCGCACGGAGTGCCTGAAGGACGTCGTCGACCGCATGCTCCCGTACTGGTACGACGGCATCGTCCCCGACCTCCTCACCGGCCGTACGGTCCTGGTCGCGGCCCACGGCAACAGCCTCCGCGGCCTGGTCAAGCACCTGGACGGCATCTCCGACGAGGCGATCTCCGGCCTGAACATCCCCACGGGCATCCCCCTCGCCTACGAACTCGACGCCGACTTCAAGCCGGTGAAGCCGGGCGGCACCTACCTCGACCCGGACGCGGCAGCGGCGGCCATCGAGGCGGTCAAGAACCAGGGCAAGAAGAAGTAGAGAAAGCGATCACGCCCCCGAACTGCGCCGATGGCGCGGAGCGGGGGCATTTTCGCGTCCGGGGATCGCTGATGGGCCCTCAGCGCACAACCCCTCGGGCGTCCCGTTGGTCTGACGCAGGTGAAGGCACCACCCGCCTCATCAATCCCAGGGGGAAACCACACCATGCGCATACGCGCCACTGTCGCCACCGCTACCGCCGCCGCCCTCAGCGCGGCTCTGGCCGTCGCCGCTCTCGCCGCTCCGGCAGCCGGGGCCGACCAGGACGACTCGGCCACGACGTTCTCGAACATCGATGTCAACCACGACTGGCAGGACTACACCGTTGGCGTCGACGCCGCGACGAAGAGACTGATCCCGATCTCCGCGACGGTCAGCGACCCGGCCGGCGTCAAGAGCGTGTCGATCGAGCTGACGCACGGAGAGGACCCGGAGACAGCCGACGGGTTCATGAACGCGCCCGCCCGCTGCCACAAGATCAACGAGATCACCTCCTACTGCGAGGCACTACTGACCGCCAACCCGAAGGTCAACCTCCGCAGCAACGCCCTCGCCGGTCTCTGGTACCTGAATTTCGTGGCCACCGACGGCGACGGCAACGTCACCCGCGCGGACGGCATCGACAACGTATTTTTCGCCAGCGTCAAGCGCACGACCTACATGACCCAGACCGACGCCACCCCGGAGCCGGTGAAGAAGGGCAAGAACCTCACGGTCAAGGCCCAGATGACCGTCGCCAGCTGGGAGACGAACAAGAACGTCCCCCTCGTCGGGCACCAGCTGCTGCTCCAGTACCGCAAGGGCACGAGCGGTCCCTTCAAGACGCTGAAGAAGGTCAAGACCGACCGGAACGGCTGGGCCACGGCCACCGTGCAGGCGACCGCGGACGGCGCGTACCGCTACACCTTCGAGGGCACGAAGCTCACCATGCCCGCGGCCGGCTGGACCGACTACGTCGACGTGAAGTGAGCCCTGACCCGGGGAAGTGACCGTCCCCTGCCCGCGACACCGCGGGCAGGGGACCTCCGCCCACCCGCCTCACCTGCCCACCGCGTTCTCAGACCGTCAGCGGAACCGGGTGGATCTCGTCGGCCCTGTGGCCGGCGCGTTCGTGGACGCGCTGGACCGCGTCCGCCGAGGGGGCCTCCGAGAGGCAGTAGACCGTGCCGGAGGCGGGATCCGCCCAGGCCCTCTCGAAGTGGACTCCCTCGTCCTTCTCGATGTCCAGGTCGGCCTGGTGGGCCTGGTTCAGCTGGTCGGCGGTGATGCCTTCCATGCCGTGGTGGACGTCCATGAACCGGGGCATGGCGTCACACCTCCTATCCCTGATCTGGTCGCTCTTCCCGCTTCGTACCGCTTTCCTGTACTTCATCTTCTGCCCGTACGGCCGCCCCGGCGACTTCGCCCGCGGCCCGCGCCGAGGTCGCCGTCGGGGCGTGCGGCAGTCCTCCTCCGGCGGCTGCGTGCCGTGAGGAGCAACTGGCCGCTCAGGTCCGCTACTTGAGGCCGATCTCCGCGCAGTCCGCCGCGTACTCCGGGGTGCAGATGTCCTGGATGGTGTAGATGCCGTCCTGGATCACGGTGTCCTTGATGTTCTCCCTGGTGAGGGCCACCACCGGCACCAGCTGCGCGGGGATCTTCTTCGTCGTCGGGCTGTCGACGCTGTCGCGGGTCAGCGCGTCGAACTCGATCCCGCGGCCCTGGACCTTGGCCACCGCGATGGACGCGGCGTTGTTGGCCTCCAGGATGAACGACTTGTAGACGCTCATGTACTGCTCGCCCGAGACGATCCGCTGCACCGCGGCCAGATCCGCGTCCTGCCCGGTCACCGGCGGGATCTTCGAGACGCCGGCCTCCTTCAGCGCGTCGATGACCGCGCCGGCCATGCCGTCGTTCGCAGAGTAGACGGCGTCGATGTTGTTCAGCCCGACGGAGTTGATCGCCTTCTCCATGTTGGCCTTGGCGACCTCGGGCAGCCAGTCCTTGGTGTTGTACGACGCCGCGATCTGGACCTTGCCCCCCAGTTCGACCATCGCGCCGTCCTTGAACAACGCCGCGTTCGGGTCCGTGAGCGAGCCGTTGATCATGACGATCTTGCTGGCGGCGGCCTTCTCGCCGAGCGCCTCGACGAGCGAGCGGCCCTGCACCTCGCCGACCAGTTCGTTGTCGTGCGAGACGAACGCGTCGATCGGGCCCTCCGCGAGGCGGTCGTACGCGATGACCGGTATGTCGGCGTCCTTGGCCTTCTCGATGGACGGCGCGATGGTCTTGGCGTCGATCGCGTCCACCACGAGGACGTCCACCTTCTCGGCGATCATCTCCTCTAGCTGCTGGTTCTGCTTGGCCTTGTCCGCCTTGGCGTTGGCGTAGAGGACCTTGCCCTTGCCGTTGGTGAGGGCCGTGAACTGCTTCTTGAAGAGCGGGTAGTCGAACTTCTCGAAGCGCGTCGTCTTCGTGTCGGGCAGCAGGAGCCCCACGGTGATGTCGTCGCCCTTCTTCGGCGCCGCGGAGCCGCTGCTGCCACTGGCGCTGTCGATGACACCGCACGCGGCGAGCGAGAGGGCCGAGGCAGCGGCCGTCACCGCGATGGCGGTACGGCGCACGGCGGTCCGACGGGGGGTACGAGCGTTCACGGCAGGTGCCTTCCAGGCGGGGAACAGCAGGACGAACCCAGATACAGATACGGAAGCCAACGCGGCGGCAGCACGTGACGTCAAGAAGTGCTGGTTAACGAGATGGCAACAGGGTGCCTGTTGTGCATGGACAGCGCCTGAGCGTCAACTGCTGTGAAGTGTATGCCCGTTCGACGGCCGTCAAGGTCGCCTTCCGCCGCTCCGAACAGGGGTGAAGGGCCCCACCTCACACAAACCTCACACAAAAGGACCCCATCTCCACAACGGGAGACAGGGTCCTCACGGCCTCAGTGACGCGCCGTCAACCGCACTGACAGGGGTTGCCCGACTGGCAGCCGCACCCGCAGCCGGAGCCGCAGCCGCAAGCGCCGAACAGTGGCAGGTTCTTGATCTCCGCGGGTTGCTGCGTCTCGCGTGCCTGTGTCGGGTCGGGCGTGCTGGGGGTCTCGGCCATGGGGCCCTCCTGGAGCCTGGATCCTGGAGACAGGTGCCTTCTCCCCATTGCATGCCCGCCCCGCCGGGCGCATCAACGGCGCACGGAGGCTCGCGGACACCTCGTCGGCGCGAAGGCCGGCCCCGCACGCCCCCGCCGGGGAGCCGTCCACGCCGCGGAGCCGCCCGGCGGCTTACGCCCCCTCGGCCCCGGTGGGCGGCTGCACGTCCTGCTGCAACTCGTCCGCGTGCTCGCCCGTCACGAGGAACACCACCCGCTTGGCGACCGACACCGCGTGGTCCGCGAAACGCTCGTAGTAGCGGCCCAGCAGCGTGACGTCGACCGCCGTCTCGATCCCGTGCTTCCAGCGGTCCTCCATCAGGTGCCGGAAGAGCGTGCGGTGCAGCAGGTCCATCTCGTCGTCGTCCGTCTCCAGCTGCATCGCCAGGTCGACGTCCTTGGTGATGATGACCTCGGCCGCCTTCGCCATCAGACGCTGCGCGAGCTGGCCCATCTCCAGGATCGTGGCGTGCAGGTCGCTCGGGACCGCGCGCTCCGGGAAACGCAGCCGGGCCAGCTTGGCGACGTGCTGGGCGAGGTCGCCCGAGCGCTCCAGGTCGGCGCTCATCCGCAGCGACGTGACGACGATCCGCAGATCGGTCGCCACCGGCTGCTGACGGGCCAGCAGCGCTATGGCGCGGCCCTCCAGGTCGTGCTGGAGCTCGTCGACCCTGGCGTCCGCCTCGATGACGCTTTCGGCCAGTTTCAGGTCGGCGTCCAGTATCGCCGTCGTGGCACGCCCGATCGCCGACCCGACAAGTCGGGCCATCTCGACCAGACTATCGCCGATCGAGTCAAGTTCCTCGTGGTACGCGTCACGCATCAGGTGTCCCTCTCTTGACGTCCGTTCGGGGGCGAACAGCGGGCCCCGTGACCCCCACGCTCCCACGATCGGCCCCGCACGCGTCGTTTTCCGCCCCGACAAATGAACCAATACTGGCTCCAAGGTGAACTCTGGGCGACGAGTGTTCGAGGTCGCACTCTCTTGGCTGTGGCCAGGACGTATCCCATGCCTAACCTGGCTGCATGGACGTGAACGCGGCAGTCGCCGCAGCGGCAGCGATCGCCGGGGTGCTCACCGGCGTCATCGCCATGCTGGCGTTCCGCTGGAGCGAGCGCGACCAGAAGCGCCCCACCCGAACCTCCCTGCACACCGACCCCGTACTGCCCCCGGGCGTCGACACGGTGCTGTCCGTGCTGCGCTCCTCGGCCGTCGTACTCGACGAGGCGGACGCCGTCGTCAAGGCCAGCTCGGCGGCGTACGCCCTCGGCCTGGTCCGTGGCGGAAAGCTTTCGGTGGAGCCGATGCTCCAGATGGCCCGCGACACCCGGCGCGACGGCGAGATACGCCAGGTCGAGCTGGACCTCCCCCGACGCGGCACCGGACGCGGGGAGGCCCTCGCGGTCTCCGCACGCGTCGCCCCGCTCGGCTCACGGCTCATCCTGCTCCTAGTCGAGGACCTGACCGAGGCCCGGCGCATCGAGGCGGTACGCCGCGACTTCGTCGCCAACGTCAGCCACGAGCTCAAGACCCCCACCGGCGCGCTCTCGCTTCTCTCCGAGGCCGTCATGGGCGCCTCGGACGACCCGGAGGCCGTCGAACGCTTCGCCGGCCGTATGCAGATCGAGGCCACCCGTCTCACCAGCCTCGTCCAGGAACTCATCGACCTCTCCCGGGTGCAGAACGACGACCCGCTGGAGGACGCCGAACCGGTCCGCGTCGACGAACTCGTCGCCGAGGCAGTCGACCGCTGCCGCCACCAGGCCGGCGCCAAACAGATCACCATGGCCGCCGGAGGCACCGCCGACCTGCGCGTCTGGGGCAACCGCGGCCAGCTCGCCGCCGCCCTCGGCAACCTCGTCGAGAACGCCGTCAACTACTCGCCGTCCACCACGCGCGTCGGCATAGCGGCCCGCCGGGTGAACGCGCCGGGCGGAGACCTGATCGAGGTCGCGGTGACCGACCAGGGCATAGGCATCTCCGACAAGGACAAGGAGCGCATCTTCGAGCGCTTCTACCGCGTCGACCCGGCCCGCTCCCGCGCCACCGGCGGTACCGGCCTCGGACTGGCGATCGTCAAACACGTGGCCGCCTCGCACGGCGGGGAGGTCACGGTGTGGAGCTCCGAGGGCCAGGGCTCCACGTTCACCCTGCGGCTGCCGGAGGCGGCCACCGGACGCCGAGCCCGCGCGAACCGGCCGCACCTGTACGACCATGACTCACACCCCGAGTCGCTCCCAGACTCCGACCCCGACGCCGGGGACGGACCGTCCGACCCCGGCGAAGTGGCCGACCGGACCACCGGTACATCCCCTTACGATCCGCTTCACGCCCCGGAGGTCCATCCGTGACCCGAGTGCTCGTCGTCGAGGATGAGGAATCCTTCTCCGACGCCCTTTCGTACATGCTCCGCAAGGAGGGCTTCGAGGTCGCCATCGCGGCCACCGGCCCCGACGGACTCGACGAGTTCGAGCGCAACGGCGCCGACCTCGTCCTGCTCGACCTGATGCTGCCGGGCCTGCCCGGCACGGAGGTCTGCCGTCAGCTGCGCGTCAAGTCCAACGTCCCCGTGATCATGGTCACCGCCAAGGACAGCGAGATCGACAAGGTCGTCGGCCTGGAGATAGGGGCCGACGACTACGTCACCAAGCCCTTCTCCTCCCGCGAACTGGTCGCCCGCATCCGCGCCGTCCTGCGCCGCCGGGGCGAGCCCGAGGAGGTCAGCCCGGCCGCGCTGGAGGCCGGCCCGGTCCGGATGGACGTCGACCGCCACGTCGTCACCGTCGCCGGTGCCAAGGTCGACCTCCCGCTCAAGGAGTTCGACCTCCTGGAGATGCTGCTGCGCAACGCCGGCCGTGTGCTGACCCGTATGCAGCTCATCGACCGGGTCTGGGGCGCCGACTACGTGGGCGACACCAAGACCCTCGACGTCCACGTCAAGCGCCTGCGCGCCAAGATCGAGCCGGACCCGGGCGCGCCCAGGTACCTGGTCACGGTCCGCGGCCTCGGATACAAGTTCGAGCCGTAAGCCGGCCCGTACACCCGGCCGGTACGCGTGTACGGCGAAGGGCGGGACCTCTCCAGGAGGTCCCGCCCTTCGCCGTACGTGCTCCTACTGGGCGGCCGTCGCCGAGGTGCTCGCGGAGGCCCCGGCGGCAGGCGACTCGGCCTCCCCGGACGGGCTCGGTGAAGCGGACGTCGCCGGCTCGTCCGAGGCGGTGGCGGAGGGCGAGGCCGTGTCGGCCGGTGTCTCCGGTACCTCGGTCGGGCCCCACGGGGCGTAGTAGCCCTCGGCCGGGACCACGAACGCGCGCAGGCTCACGTCACCGGTCTTGCTGAAGGTGAACGTGATCTTCTGCGCGTTGCCGTCCTGGACCGACTCGCGACTGCTCGCCAGCACGGCGGACGCGTTCTTCGCACCGCCGATGACGAGCGAGCCATGGGCCGGGATGCTCAGGCTGCCGCCCTCGGCGGCCTTCAGCTCGGCGGTCTTGCCGGTGCCGGGGACGGTGATCGACTCCAGCGTCTGGGCGGTGGTGCCGGTGTTGAACACCGTCGCGGAGACGGCGGCCGGGCCGGTCGACTCCAGCTCCGACGGGGTGATGACGACGACGTTCTGCAGCTTGATGTCGCCGACGGTCGTGGCCGCGTTGTCCGGCTTGACCTCCAGCGTCTGGGCGTTGTTTCCGGCTGCGCACCCGGCGAGCGTGGCGACCGAGAACGCGAGGGCGGATGCGGCTAGGGCGCCGCGTCGAAGGCTGCTGCTCACGGCGGCGGCAACTCCTTGGAACGCACGGGCAGCTCCTTATAAAGCCGCCCTAAGTGACTGTCAGCGGCCTTAGGTTACCGAGCCGTTCCCACGCCGCTGCACCCGACCCGCCCCTTAGGGGTGGGAGGAGGCGCCGCCCCGGGAGAGTACGGGTGCCTCATGAGCCACTTCGACATTCGGATAAGTGCCGTCGCGGGGCTTGCGGATTTCCGGTGAAGGAATGAGCGCATCCGGAAATTGATCTACTGCGGATCACTCACGGATCACCCGTAGATCGCTCGTAGATCACTCGTGGATCACCTGGAGATCGTCTGCTTGGTCATCTGCCGGACATCGACCGCCGTGATCAATTCCGGATTCGGCCCGTGTCCGACTCCGCTCACCGAACGGAGTAGTGGAAGTCGCACACTTGGAAGCGGACATAAGTGGATGTTTGGTCGCTCGGCGGGGCCTCCGGGCGCATGTAACGCCCGGGTTTCACTTCGTTCGGAGAGCCGCTCCGACCTGCGAATACCCTCGGCGCCGTCGCCTCCGGGGCCCTGTCGAAGCACGTTCCTGTTGCAGTTGTCAAGCCCCGAGATATGCCCTGACCTGCGAAAACGCCATTCAGAAGCCGTCGTTTCCGTGTTACCCTGGATAGCCACGGAAGGGGTACCTGTCACATGACGTTCAAGGTTGGCGACACCGTGGTCTATCCCCATCACGGGGCCGCGCTGATCGAGGCTATCGAAGTTCGCCAGATCAAAGGCGTGGACAAGACCTACTTGGTGCTGAAGGTCGCCCAGGGTGATCTGACGGTACGTGTGCCAGCGGACAATGCGGAGTTCGTGGGCGTACGTGATGTGGTTGGTCAGGAAGGGCTGGACCGGGTCTTCGAGGTCCTGCGCGCTCCGTATGCCGAGGAGCCCACGAACTGGTCGCGTCGTTACAAGGCAAATCTCGAGAAGCTCGCCTCCGGCGATGTCATCAAGGTCGCGGAAGTCGTGCGTGACCTGTGGCGTCGTGAGCGTGAGCGCGGACTGTCCGCCGGTGAGAAGCGCATGCTCGCCAAGGCTCGCCAGATCCTGGTGAGTGAGCTCGCGCTGGCGGAGAACACGAACGAGGACAAGGCCGAGGCACTGCTCGACGAGGTGCTCGCGTCCTGACACTGACTGAACGCAGGCCCTGAAAGCCGGCTCACTCAGCTCAGCAGCGCAATGAAATGCCGCGGTGCCCGATGACGTATCCAATGTCGCCGGGCGCTGCGGCATGTTCGTGCCCGGATGTTATGCCGATTGTCCGGAACACCACTGACGACTGAAGCGCCGGCCCCATCAGCGGATTTCCTACGGGCAGTGGATTCCCCGCGGCCGAAGTCGCCCCGCGGTCTGCCAGTAGCACTGAAGTACTGATACCTGACGTACTGATACTTGGCGTGCCGGGCCCGGAGCGGGCTCGACCGGATGTCACGGAAGGGTCCGATCAAGGCTCGCGCCCGGCACTCCTCCAGGCCATACCCACGAGGGCTCGGCACACAAACCTGACAGGAACCGATGTCTGACGAATCGCGCCCCACACCGCCCGGGGCACGTACGGCCGCGGTGATTCCGGCCGCCGGCCGGGGCGTACGCCTCGGCCCGGGCGCCCCCAAAGCGCTTCGAGCGCTGAACGGCACGCCCATGCTCGTCCACGCCGTACGCGCGATGGCCGCGTCCCGTGCCGTCTCGCTGGTCGTCGTCGTGGCCCCGCCGGACGGCGCAGCCGAGGTGAAGACCCTCCTCGACGCCCACGCGCTGCCCGAGCGCACGGACTTCCTCGTCGTACCCGGCGGCGAGTCCAGGCAGGAGTCGGTCAAGCTCGGCCTGGACGCGCTGCCGCCCGGCATCGACATCGTCCTCGTGCACGACGCGGCCCGCCCGCTGGTACCGGTGGACACCGTCGACGCGGTGATCGAGGCGGTACGGGAGGGTGCGCAGGCCGTGGTCCCCGCGCTGCCGCTCGCGGACACCGTCAAGGAGGTCGAACCGGCCACGACGCCCGGGGAACCGGAACCGGTGGTCGCCACGCCCGAGCGGGCACGGCTGCGGGCGGTCCAGACACCGCAGGGCTTCGCGCTCGAAACCCTCGTACGGGCCCACGAGACGGTGACCGACAACGTCACCGACGACGCGAGCATGGTCGAACAGCTGGGCCTGCGGGTCGTGGTCGTGCCCGGCCACGAGGAGGCCTTCAAGGTGACGAGGCCGCTCGACCTGGTGCTGGCGGAAGCGGTACTCGCCCGCAGGAGGCTGAACGATGGCTTCTGAACCTTCCGCCGCGGGGGGGCCGGTGCTGCCCCGGGTCGGCATCGGCACCGACATTCACGCTTTCGAGGAAGGCCGGGAGCTGTGGTGCGCCGGCCTGAAGTGGGAGGGCGAGGGCACGGGACTCGCGGGTCACTCCGACGCGGACGTCGTCGCCCACGCCGCGTGCAACGCGCTGTTCTCGGCGGCCGGCCTCGGCGACCTGGGACAGCACTTCGGCACCGGCCGCCCGGAGTGGTCCGGGGCGTCCGGGGTGACGCTGCTGACGGAGGCGGCACGGATCGTACGTGCGGCGGGGTTCACCATCGGCAACGTCGCCGTGCAGGTGGTGGGGCCGCGGCCGAAGATCGGGAAGCGGCGCGAGGAAGCGCAGAAGGTGTTGTCGGAGGCGGTGGGGGCGCCGGTGTCGGTGTCCGGCGCGACGACCGACGGGCTCGGGTTTCCGGGGCGGGGAGAAGGACTGATGGCGGTGGCCACGGCACTGGTGGCCCGCCTGGGCTGAGCCCCGAGGGTTTCGCCCCCGCCGCCCCTACCCGTCCCATCCTTCCCCTGGGGGCTGTGCCCCCAGACCCCCCTTCGGCCCTGAAGGGGCCTCGTCCTCAAACGCCGGACGGGCTGAAACGGGTGGGCGAATGTCACGAATACGTGGCCCTTGTGCACAAGGGTCGCCAGGCACTCGGTGGGGGCCACTACCCTTGTCCCGTGACCATTCGCCTGTACGACACCAGCGCCCGGCAGATCCGTGACTTCGCCCCGCTCACACCGGGTTGTGTCTCGATCTACCTCTGTGGCGCCACCGTGCAGGCCGCCCCGCACATCGGGCACATCCGGTCCGGCCTCAACTTCGACATCCTGCGCCGCTGGTTCACGTACCGCGGGTACGACGTCACGTTCATCCGCAACGTCACCGACATCGACGACAAGATCATCAGGAAGGCCGCCGAGCAGGGGCGCCCCTGGTGGTCCATCGGTTTCGAGAACGAGCGGGCCTTCACCGACGGTTACAGCGCGCTCGGCTGCCTGCCCCCGACCTACGAGCCGCGTGCCACCGGGCACGTGACCGAGATGGTCGAGATGATGCGCGGGCTCATCGAGCGCGGACACGCCTACGAGGCCGACGGCAACGTCTACTTCGACGTGCGCTCCTTCCCCGGCTATCTGCAGCTGTCCAACCAGGAACTCGACAACCTGCTCCAGCCCTCCGGCGACGGCGAGACCGGCAAGCGCGACTCCCGTGACTTCGCCATGTGGAAGACCGCCAAGCCCGGCGAGCCGACGTGGGAGACGCCCTGGGGGCGGGGACGGCCCGGCTGGCACCTGGAGTGCTCCGCCATGGCCCACAAGTACCTGGGGACCGCCTTCGACATCCACGGCGGCGGCCTCGACCTGATCTTCCCGCACCACGAGAACGAGATCGCCCAGGCCAAGGCCTTCGGCGACGACTTCGCCAGGTACTGGGTCCACAACGCGTGGGTCACCATGAGCGGCGAGAAGATGTCGAAGTCCCTCGGCAACTCCGTCCTCGTCAGCGAGATGGTCAAGGCCTGGCGGCCCATCGTCCTGCGCTACTACCTCGGCACCCCGCACTACCGCTCGATGATCGAGTACAGCGACGACGCCCTGCGCGAGGCCGAGTCCGCGTTCGCCCGGATCGAGGGCTTCGTCCAGCGCGTCGTCGAGAAGGCCGGGGGCCCTGTCGAGCCCGCCGCCGAGGTGCCGCCCGCCTTCGCCGAGGCCATGGACGACGACCTGGGCGTGCCGCAGGCCCTCGCCGTCGTGCACACCACCGTCCGGCAGGGCAACTCCGCCCTCGCCGCCGACGACAAGGAAGCCGCCGTCGCCCGGCTCGCCGAGGTGCGCGCCATGCTCGGCGTCCTCGGCCTCGACCCCCTCGACCCGCACTGGGCCGGGGACGGCGCAGACCGGGGCGAGGACCTGCACGGCGTCGTCGACAGCCTCGTACGACTCGTCCTCGACCAGCGCGAGGCCGCCCGCGGGCGCAAGGACTGGGGGACCGCGGACGCCATCCGCGATCAGCTCAACCAGTCCGGCCTCGTCATCGAGGACGGTCCGCAGGGGCCGCGCTGGACCCTCGGCCCCCGCTGAGCATTTCCCCACAATTGCGTACATCTACTTGATCGATTGTGCCGCTCGGGTCTCCGGGCGGCACACTCATAGACGTACACACGCACGCCTTCACACAGACAGGTAGGTCATGGCCGCTAACAACCGCCGCATGTCCGGCAAGAAGGGCGCGCAGGTCGGCAGTGGCGGCCAGCGGCGCCGGGGGCTTGAGGGCAAGGGCCCGACGCCGCCCGCCGAGGCGCGCAAGGGACACAAGAAGAACCGTATTGCCGGTGCCAAGGCCAAGCAGCTCCAGCGGCGGCCCGCACCCAAGGGACGCGGCGGTAAGGCCTCCTCCGAACTCGTCGTCGGGCGCAACTCGGTCGTCGAGGCGCTCCGCGAGGGCGTCCCGGCCAGCACGCTCTACGTCCAGCAGTTCATCGACAACGACGAGCGTGTGCGCGAGGCGCTCCAGCTCGTCGCCGAGCGCGGCGGCATCCACCTGATGGAAGCCCCCCGCCCCGAGCTCGACCGCATGACCAACGGCCTCAACCACCAGGGGCTCGTCCTCCAGGTCCCGCCGTACGTGTACGCCCACCCGGAGGACCTCGCCAACGCCGCCTACGACAACGGTGTGGACCCCCTCATCGTCGTCCTCGACGGTGTCACCGACCCGCGCAACCTCGGCGCGGTCGTCCGCTCCGTCTCCGCCTTCGGCGGCCACGGGGTCGTCGTGCCCGAGCGGCGCGCCGCCGGCATGACCGCCGGCGCCTGGAAGACCTCCGCCGGCGCCGCCGCCCGTACGCCCGTCGCCCGCGCCACCAATCTGACGCGGACCCTGGAGGCGTACCAGAAGGCCGGGATCGTCGTCGTCGGGCTCGCGGCCGACGGGGACGCGGAGGTCGGCGACCTGGCCGCCCTCGGCGGGCCCGTCGTCATCGTCGTCGGCAGCGAGGGCAAGGGCCTGTCCCGGCTGGTCGGGGAGACCTGCGACCACCTCGTACGGATCCCGATGCCCGGTGGCACCGAGTCCCTCAACGCCGGTGTCGCCGCCGGGATCGTGCTCTACGAAGCGGCCCGCCGACGCGCCTGAACACGCGTGCGCGACGTCACCCGTGCGGGGGAATCCGGGCGGGTGACGTGACCTTGACGCGGTCCGGACACATCCGCCAAGTCAAAGCAGTGTCCTAACCTCGCGTCACTCGGTTAGATGAGTGTGGACACCAGAACACCCCGCACACCCACGGGGGACCGCTCGTCGGGATACGACGACGCTCCCGCGCTGAGCATGGTGAAGGTGCCGAGCGATCCGGCGCAGGTCATCGTCAACCATGCGAGTTTCCGCGTGCAGTTGGGGGCCTCGACGCGGCGGGCGGCACCGTCGTCCCGCGTCGGCCGGTACCCCGGCGCCTCCGAGGACACGGCGCGCATCCCCGTCGCAGGCGCCGGCGGCGCCACGGCCGTCCGACGCAGGGCGCCCGTCGTCTGGAGCGGCAAGTCGGCGCCCGACGACACCGGCGCCCACCGGCTGCTCCAGGCCGTACGGGGCTCCAGCGTGCGCCACGGCGAACAGCCGCCGGCCGCCGACGCCGGAGCGACGCAGGTCATCCCCCGTATCGACGAAGAACTCGACTACGCCGGCAGCACCCTCGACCAGACCGTCGAGACGCCCATCGTCGGCAGCCAGCGCACCCACGGCTCCGACCGCCTGCTCCCCAACATGCGCACCACCGGCAGCGCGTACGAGGAGGCCGGCTACGGCGACTCCGGGTACGGCCGATCCGGCTACGGCGACGGCGAGTTCGGCTACGACGGCGACGAAGCCTACGAACGGGACGCCGACGGACGACGCACCGGAGCCAGGCGCCACCCCAACGACCCCGTACGGCACGCCTATTACCCGGGCCGCCGGATGAACCTCGGCGTCGTCCTGCTCCCGCTCCGTATCTTCCTCGGCTTCATCTCCATCTACGCCGGCATGGGCAAGCTCTGCGACCCCGTCTACTTCGACGGCGGCAAGCGCGGCTCCATGATGAAGTGGCTCAACACCCTGCACCCCTGGGAAGTCGCCGAGCCACTACGGCAGTTCGCCCTCCAGCACCCCGTCGGTTCCGGACTCGTCATCGCCTTCCTCCAGGTCATCGTCGGGGTCCTCACGGTCCTCGGCCTCTGGCAGCGGGTCGCCGCGATCGGCGGCGCGATGCTCTCCGCCGCGCTGCTCGTCACCGTCAGCTGGAAGAGCGTCCCCGTCTACGACGCCCCCGACATCATCTACCTGGCCGCCTGGTCGCCGCTGATCATCGCCGGTGCCCCCGTCTACTCCATCGACGGCCGCCTCGCGGGCAGCGCCTGGCGCCGACTCGGCCCCCGTACGGACATCTGGGAGCTGCGGAGCTACGTCCTGCGCCGCGGCGCCCTCGTCACGGCCGTCGTCATCGGGCTCACGCTCCTCATCGGCTCGCTTCTCGGCGGCGCCGTCCGCGACGCCGACCGCGTGGTCGTCCCCGGCCCCGGCGAGGCCCCGCGCAACGAACTCCCCGGCTCCCCGCTCCCCGAACAGTCCGGCGAACGCCGCGCCTCGAAGAGCCCGGCGGCCACCAAGTCCCCGACCCAGAGCGCCACTTCGGCCAGCCCCACGACCGGCGACGCCGCGACCACCCCCGAGGAGGCCCGCGAGAGCGGCAGCGTCACCGGAAGCCGGCCCAGCCAGACCCAGGGCAGCGCCGGCCAGGCCCCGCCGCAGCAGACGACCCCGGCCCAGCAGGCGCCCAGCACCACCGCCGGACCGTCCTCGTCGGGCGGCACGGGCACCCCGGGCGGCACCAACGGGGGTTCCACGGGCGGCAGTACGGGCGGCAGCGACGGCAGCACCGGAGGCTCCTCCACGGGCCAGCCGGGGCTGGTGGGCGGCCTTCTCGGCTAGCGACCGGCAGTTACGTCAATGGGGTCCCGCACCGACACGGCGCGGGACCCCATTCACGTACGTACAAGAGCATCCGGCCGACCGCCGACTCGGCGACTCAGTGACTCAGTGAGTCAGTGAGTCACGGCTCAACGGTCCAGCGGCTCAACGGCCCAGCGCAGCCAGTTCCTTCGCGGCCTCCGTGAGGTCCTTCGCCGTGTCGATGGCACGCCAGTAGGCGCCGTGCGGGATCGGGAAGCCGGCCAGGCGGAGTTCACGGGCCAGGTGGGGGAACGTGGTGCGTTCGTGGTCGCCGCGCTCCGGGAGCAGGGCAGCGAACTCGGCGGAGAAGACGTACACACCCGCGTTGATCTCGAAGGTCGACGGAGGGGACTCGATGAAGTCCGTGATGCGGCCGAAGCCGTCCGTCTGCACGGCACCCCAGGGCAGGCGCGGGCGGGCCAGCGCGAGGGTCGCGACAGCGTCCCGCTCGGCGTGGAAGTCGGCCATGTCCCGCAGCGAGAATCGGGTCCAGATGTCGCCGTTGGTGGCGTACCAGGGCTGTTCCGGGGCGGGGAGGTGCGCGGCGGCGTACTTGAGGCCGCCGCCACGGCCGAGGGGTTCGGTCTCGACGACCGTCGTCACGCTCAGCGGCAGATCGGCGGTCTCCAGCCACTTCTGAAGAACCTCGGCGAGATGGCCACAACTGACCACCACGTCCGTCACGCCCTCCTCGGCGAGCCAGACGAGCTGATGGCCGATGATCGGCGTCCCCGTGCCGGGGATCTCGACCATCGGCTTGGGCCGGTCGTCGGTGTACGGGCGGAGCCGGGAGCCCTGGCCGCCGGCGAGGACCACGGCCTGGGTGGGGCGCGACGTGGCGTTCGGATCGGTCATGTCCGAACTGTACGGGGCGCTCCGCGGGTTTCGCGGGGGAGGTTGGGGCCGCGGTGCGGTGGGGCTGCGGGTGGGGCTGTGGGTGGGGATCTGCGGGTCGGTGGGGGCTGGTCGCGCGGCTCCCCGCGCCCCTGGGATGCGGGCCCCCTGCGGGGGCGCCTCCCAGGGGCGCCTGACGGCAATCAGCTGTGAGCCGCGGCCACTCCCGTCGCGAAGGACGTGTCGCAGACCGGGCGGGCGTACGACTGGGCGCGCGACG
The DNA here is from genome assembly GCF_036227485.1 of Streptomyces sp. NBC_01451. Lineage (NCBI taxonomy): Bacteria > Bacillati > Actinomycetota > Actinomycetes > Kitasatosporales > Streptomycetaceae > Streptomyces > Streptomyces sp. NBC_01451. Next base: position 4,298,354 of record NZ_CP109479.1, on the reverse strand, counting down.
GGCCGTACATGCGGACTGCGGCGCGGCCCAGCGCGCGGGCGATCGAGGTGCAGTGCTTCGCCAGCGACGGGTGGCCGTTCACCGCCTGCTGCAGGTGGGTGAGGGCGGTGCCGGGGTCCTTCTCCTGGAGCTCCAGGAGAAGCTGGTCGCGCAGGACGTCCTGCGGCGACGGGGCGGCGGCGGCCCGGGCGGCCAAGTCCTCGGAGGAGGCGGTGAGCACCGAGTCCGAGGGGTTCCCCGACCAGTTGACTCGGGTGACCGCGAGGGTCCCGGACAGCACCAGGACGACGGGCAGGACAAGGGCGAGGCTACGGCCGATCCGGCGGGCGGGGCCACGGCCACTTCGCGTCAGTTGGTTAGTGGAGTGCTTCACGCGAGTGAGGGTAGCGCTCGGTACTGATTTGGCGACATTTAGTCACCCGGACGGGGGATGGATTGGTGCCATTTTGTGGGTAGGGCGTTGACGTACGTGATTCGAAACGACCGGTGTGCCGGGGTATCGGGCCTCCGGTGGGCGCACATGCGAAGGGGCCCCACGGCAAGCCGTGGGGCCCCTTCGACGATCAGGCCGGGCCTCAGTCGGCGAGGCGCTCGCCCGTGGAGGTCGAGAACACGTGGATCTCGCCCGGCCGCGGCACGACGTGCAGCGTGGCGCCCTTGTCCGGGACGGCACGGCCGCTGACGCGGACGACCAGGTCCTTGAGCTCGCCGTCGACCTTGGCGCTGCCGTAGACGTAACCGTCGGCGCCCAGCTCCTCGACGACGTTCACGGTGACGGCGAGACCGGCCGGAGCGTCCGCGGAGTCCTTGCTCAGGGCGTCGGCGGCGGCACCGTTGTGCTCGACGATGTCGAAGTGCTCCGGACGGACGCCGACCGTGACGGTGGTGTCACCCTTGTCCGAGGCGGCCGTGAGGGCCTCGCGGTTGACCGGGACGACCGAGTTGCCGAACTTCACGCCGCCGTCGGTGATCGGAACCTCGATCAGGTTCATCGCCGGCGAGCCGATGAAGCCGGCCACGAAGAGGTTCTTCGGGCGGTCGTACATGTTGCGCGGCGAGTCGACCTGCTGGAGCAGACCGTCCTTCAGCACGGCCACCCGGTCGCCCATCGTCATGGCCTCGACCTGGTCGTGGGTGACGTAGACGGTGGTGATGCCGAGGCGGCGCTGAAGCGACGCGATCTGCGTACGCGTCGACACACGGAGCTTCGCGTCGAGGTTCGACAGCGGCTCGTCCATGAGGAACACCTGGGGCTCACGCACGATGGCACGACCCATGGCGACACGCTGACGCTGACCGCCGGAGAGCGCCTTCGGCTTGCGGGACAGGTAGTCCGTGAGGTCGAGGATCTTCGCCGCGTCCTCGACCTTCTGGCGGATCTCGGCCTTGTTGACGCCGGCGATCTTGAGCGCGAAGCCCATGTTGTCGGCGACGGTCATGTGCGGGTACAGCGCGTAGTTCTGGAACACCATGGCGATGTCCCGGTCCTTCGGCGGCAGGTGGGTGACATCGCGGTCACCGATGTGGATCGAGCCGGCGTTGACGTCCTCAAGACCCGCGAGCATGCGCAGGGAGGTGGACTTTCCGCAGCCGGAGGGACCGACGAGGACGAGGAACTCGCCATCCGCGACATCGAGCTCAAGCTGGTCGACGGCGGGCTTCTCGCCACCCGGGTAGATGCGGGTCGCCTTGTTGAACGAGACAGTGGCCATGGGTACTAGGCCCCCTTCACCGGCAGGAACGTGCCGGACGATCCGTAGTGGAAGGTGGTGTAGTCCACGTACGCGGACTGAATCTGGACGGTACCCGGCGTTTCGACGTCTGTCAGTAGTTGGGGGAGTGTGAACTTCGCGGAAATTTTCGACAAGGGTCGGCCGGGGCCTGGGTACACTTCACGGGCACGCATGCCTGCACGTTCCGCAGGTACGCGCGCGGCGCGCCTCCTTAGCTCAGTTGGCCAGAGCAGCTCACTTGTAATGAGCAGGTCATCGGTTCGAATCCGATAGGGGGCTCAACAGCCCAGGTCGGCCCCAAGCTGACCTGGGCTTCTTCGTGTTTCCTGGTCGTGTGATGCTGGCGTCATGACTGAGCGGTGTGAGGTTGTGATCGTTCGCTGGCCGGGGCAGGTCCCTTCCTCCGGGGACGGGCTCGCCGGGTTGTTGGCGGCCTACCACCTGCGGACCGAGGCCGAGAAGGGCGCGGCCGTCGGTGGTGTGGACGGGCTGCCGGAGCGCTATCGGGCGGAGATCTCGGATCCGGGGGCCGCGTTCGCCGGTGATGCCGTGCTGGTGGCCCTGAGCGGGGGTGCGGCCGTGGGGTGCGTGGTGGTGACCGCCCCTGTCGGTGGGCGGGCGGAGATCAAGAGGCTCTGGACGGATCCGGAGTTCCGGGGGCGGGGGATCGCGTCCGGTCTGCTTCGTGCCGCGCTCGCGCATGCCGCGGAAGGCGGTGTCGGCAGGGTGCGGCTGTCGGTGTGGGAGTGGCGGGCCGGGGCCATTGCTCTGTACGAGCGGTTCGGGTTCGTCGTCACCGAGTCGTGGGACGGGCGGGATCGGCTGGTGTGCATGGAGCGCGTTGTGTGTGAGTAGTGGGCGCAGCCGTGGTCTGCCGTGTTCTGTCATGGTCTGTCGTGTTCTGGCTTGGGTCGTTGTGGGGCGTTGTGGGGCGGGCGTGGCCTTTCGTGGGGCGGGGGTGGCTTGCCTCGGGTCAGGCGTGGCGCAGGTGTCGGGCGATCTCCAGGTCCGGTTCGTCGAGTGGGTCGCCGTCCTTGATGTTCCACAGGGCGTTCTGGAGTACCCGGGCCAGGGTCCAGGCGCGTGCCCGTTCCCGGTCGAGGGCCAGGGCGTCGGTCAGGGCGTCGAAGCGCCAGCGGATGTCGTCGGGGTCGAAGCGGTTGTTGAGGGCCGGCCAGAGGTCGAAGCCGGGGTCTCCCGCGAGGGGTTTCGGGTCGATGGCGAGCCAGGGGGCGCGGGTGGCGGCGAGGACGTTCTCGTCGTGGAGGTCCCAGTGGAGGAGGCGGTCGCCGGGGTCGGGGGCGACTTCGCGGAGGGCCGCCTCGCAGTCCTGGAGGAGGGTGCGGGCCTCGGGGTCCGGGATCTGGGCGAGAGCTCGTGGTGCCTCGTTCAGCATTCCCGCCGCGATGTCGGCCAGGCGGCGGATGCCCGGTGGGGCCGGTGTCGCCGTGAGGTGGGTCAGGAGGTCGGCGATGACGAGGGTGGCTTCGTGGGCGTCGGGGTGGTGGGACAGCATCCGGGTGTGGTCGAGGCGTTCCAGGAGCATCGTTCCGGTGGCGGGGTCGTGGTCCAGGAGGTGTACCGCGTGGTCGCCGTTCCAGAGGCGCAGGGCGGTCGGTTCGCCCTCGCTCTCGTCGTCCAGGAGCTGGAGTTTGAGGACGGCGGGGGTGTCGTCGTCGGTGCGGCGGACCGGGAGGATCAGGGCTGTGACGCCGTGCATGGTCGGGCCGTCGACGCGTAGGTTCCAGCGGTCGAGGAAGTCGTTGGCGCGGGCCGGGAGCGCGGTGATGAAGGCGCGGCCGGCTTCGCCGTTGTACTTGAGCTGGGTGGCGGCCAGTTCGTCGGGGACGCGGATGGGGGCGGGGATCACTGGCCGACTGTATGTGCGTGCGTAAATTGGGGCATGCGAATTCCGGTGGGCCCGCGTGGGGTGTGGGCGTACGTCCGTAGTGCTCCGGGCACGTATGTGTGGCTGCTTGTCCTGTTCTTCACGACGGTGGCGGTGCATCACATGTCGGCGGAGTTCCAGGAGGAGTTCCTGCGGCAGCGGTCGACGAACATCAACGAGCTGTCGGACCGTCCGGTGAGGGTGCTGATCTCCAGCGCGATGTGGATCGACGGGTGGTGGACCCCGTATCTGGTGCTGTATTCGGTGTTTCACGCGTCGGTCGAGCGGTGGTTGGGGACCGTGCGGTGGCTGGTGGTGTGTGTGAGTGCTCATGTGCTGGCGACGTTGGTCAGTCAGGGTGCGGTGTGGCGGGCGATCCGGGACGGTTCGGCGCCGGCGTCGGCGGCGGACACGATGGATTTCGGGGTGAGTTACGGGCTGGCGGGGGTGGTGGCCGTGCTCGCGTATCGGATCGCGCGGCCGTGGCGGTACGGGTATGCGGCGGGCGTTGTCGTCGTGTACGGGGTGCCGCTCCTCGTGTCGCGGACGTTCACGGATCTGGGGCACTTCACCGCGGCTCTGATCGGGTTCGCCTGCTGGCCGTTGACGCGTGGGCGGGGTGCGGAGGTGCGGAATCCGAAGGAGACACCGGGGGTGGTGAGGCGTTAACGTCCGGCGCTATGAGCAGCGCGGATGGCGGTTCGGGTGCGGTCGGTGGGCCCGTGAACGGGCGGGTTTCGTTCTGGTACGCGCAGGACGGTCTGCCTGTGCCTCGTGCGCCTCTCGACGGGGACGCGACGGCGGACGTCGTGATCGTCGGGGGTGGTTACACGGGGTTGTGGACGGCGTACTACCTGAAGAAGGCGGAGCCCTCTCTCCGGATCGTCGTGCTGGAGAAGGAGTTCTGCGGGTACGGGGCGTCGGGGCGCAACGGGGGCTGGCTGTACAACGGGATCGCGGGGCGGGACCGGTACGCGCGCGTGCACGGTCACGAGGCGGCCGTGCGGTTGCAGCGGGCCATGAACGACACCGTCGGTGAAGTGATGCGGGTAGCGGGGGAGGCGGGTGTCGACGCCGATGTCCGGCGCGGGGGTGTGCTGGAAGTCGCCCGTACGCCCGCCCAGTTGGCGCGGCTGAGGGACTTCCACGAGGTGGAGCTGTCGTACGGGGAACACGACCGTGAGTTGTACGGGTCCGACGCGACCGCCGAGCGGGTGCGGGTGGCGGGTGCTCTCGGGTCGTCGTGGACGCCGCACGGTGCGCGGCTGCATCCGGTGAAGCTGGTCAGGGGGCTCGCCGCGGCCGTCGAGGCGCTGGGTGTTGTCGTTCGTGAAGGGACGCCGGTCACGGAGATCCGGGCGCGGCACGCGGTCACGCCGTACGGGACGGTTCGCGCGCCCTATGTGCTGCGCTGCACGGAGGGCTTCACGGCGTCGTTGAAGGGGCAGCGGCGGACGTGGTTGCCGATGAACTCGTCGATGATCGCGACGGAGCCGTTGACGGACGAGCAGTGGGAGTCGGTCGGCTGGGAGGGGCGGGAGGCGCTGGGGGACATGGCGCACGCGTACATGTACGCGCAGCGGACGGAGGACGGGCGGATCGCGTTGGGCGGGCGCGGGGTGCCGTACCGGTTCGGATCGCGGACGGACAACGACGGGCGTACGCAGGCGGCGACGGTGGAGGCGTTGCGGGAGATTCTCGTGCGGTTCTTTCCTTCGCTGGACGGTGTGGGGGTGGCGCACGCGTGGTCGGGGGTGTTGGGGGTGCCGCGGGACTGGTGCGCGACGGTGACGTTGGACCGGTCGACGGGGCTGGGGTGGGCGGGCGGTTATGTCGGTTCCGGGGTCGCCACGGCGAATCTCGCGGCGCGGACGTTGCGGGATCTGGTGCGGCTGGACTCGGGGCGGGCGGGGCGTACGGAGCTGACCGATCTGCCGTGGGTGGGGCACCGGGTGCGGAGGTGGGAGCCGGAGCCCTTGCGGTGGCTGGGGGTGCGGGGGATGTACGCCACGTACCGGGCCGCGGACCGGCGGGAGTCGGCCGGGGGTGGTGAGCGGTCGTCGCGGCTGGCCAGGGTGGCTGACCGGGTGGCCGGGCGGTAGATCCTCGCCCGGGGAGCCGGCGGTGCCGGTGACCTCGCGGAGGGCCGGGTGCCGGGTTCTCGATGTGTTCGTGGGTGAGGGTCTGGGCGGGGCCGAGGGTGTGCAGGCGGACGGCGTGCATGGGGGTCCCCCGGGTGTGTGGTCTGGTGCGCGGGCTCCTCGTCGGCCTCAGGCCTGCTTGAGGTCAAGCGGGTTGAGGGGGTTCAGGGGGTCGTGAAGGCCGCGGGCTCGGCGGGTGCCCAGGGCCAGTGACACGGCCGTCAGCGCGCTGTTGAACGAGACCTCCGCGAGGACGCCGGGGGCGGCCACCTGGTCGCCCGCGAGGTGGACGCCGTTGCCGCGTTCGATCGCGGGCCGGTCGCGCCAGCTCGTTCCCGGGAGGTCGACCGCGCCGGTGCGGCCGTTCGCGGTGGCCTCACGGCGCCAGGTGACGCGGTCGCGCCAGCCGTCGAAGGCCAGGTCGAGCACTTGTTCGGCGCGGGTGATGCCCTCGGCGCGGGAGGCGTGCGGTGCGATCGGGAACTGGCCCTGGAGGAGCTGCTCGCCGGCCGGGGCGAGGGTGCGGTCCTGGGCGGTGAAGCGTTCCAGCCAGCCGGGTGCGTCCAGGTCGGAGACGACGAAGGGGTCGCCGCGCCGGGTGCGTACGGCGAGGTCGAGGAGGACCGTACGGGCGCCGGGCCAGGTGAGGGTGTCGTCGCCCAGGAGGCGCCGGGCGGCGTCGAGGGAGGTGGCGACGATGACGGGTGTGTCCTGGGGGAGTGTGTCGACGCGGGACAGGGTCTCCACCCGTACGCCCAGGTTCCAGGCGCGGGCGGCCATCCGGTCGATGACGCTGGCCCAGCCGCCGCGCGGGTAGTGGGCCTCGGGCGGGAGGGCGGCGGCGCGGCGCAGCCGTTCCTGGACGAAGGCCGCGGACAGGGAGCCGGGGTCGTGGTGGAAGAGGGCGACGGCGGAGTAGTGCGCGGCTGCCCGGGCGCCCTTCTCGCCCGCCTGCTCGGTGGCCCAGGTCATGAAGTCGACGTCCATGGGCGCCTGTTGGGCGCTGTGGCGGAGCAGCTTGAGCATCGCGAGAGGTGGGGTGCGGCGCAGGGCGCCCTGGTGGCGGAAGTGGAAGCGGGCGGCTTCGAGGGGCGGGAGCGGGGCGAGGGGCCCGATGAGGTCGCGCCGGGTCAGCCAGGTCCAGTGCGGGCCGCCGCTGTAGAGGGCGTGCGGGCCCTCGTTCGTACGGTACGGCTCCTCGGCGGTGCGGCCCCGGCCGCCGAGGGTGTGATGGGCCTCGTGCAGGGTCACCCTGGCGCCCGCCTCCGCGGCGGCGATGGCGGCGGTGAGGCCGGCGAAGCCGCCGCCGATGACGGTGACGGGGGTGACGGGGGTGCGGGTACGGGCGTGGGTGCGGACCGGGTACATGTCTGGGTCTCCCTGTGGTGGGCGCCCTTCTGCTTTCTGGCGGCGCTTTCTGCCGGTACGACGGACCGAGGGGGCGGGATGTGACATGGGAGTGGGAGAGGGCGGGTTCGCGCAGGTCAGGGGGATTGTCAGTGGCCGGGTGCAGGATGGGGGCATGGCGAGGCGAGTGGTGGGTGGCGTGGGCGGAACGGGTGGAGCGGGTGGTACGACGGGTTCCCGGTCCGGGGTGAAGGGGGCTCGGCGGCCCGAGGTGCGGTTGCCGGTGCTGGAGCCGTTCGGGGGCGGCGAGTTGGAGGCGGACGGGGACTACGACGGGCTGGAGTTCCGGGAGGCCGACTTCGCCGGGCAGGACGGCGGGGGCGCCCGTTTCATGGACTGCGCGCTGACGGGGTGCGCGCTGGACGAGACACGGCTGCACCACGCCCGGCTGCTCGACTCGGTCCTCACGGGCATACGGGGGGTCGGCACGAACCTCGCCGAGTCGACGCTGCGTGATGTGGAGCTGGTCGACGCCCGGCTGGGCGGGGCGCAGTTGCACGGGGCTGTGCTGGAGCGGGTCGTGGTGCGGGGCGGGAAGATCGATTATCTGAACCTGCGCAAGGCGAAGCTGAAGGACGTCGTCTTCGAGGGGTGCGTGCTGGTGGAGCCGGACTTCGGGGGTGCGGTGCTGGAGCGGGTGGAGTTCGTGGACTGCGTGCTCAAGGGGGCGGACTTCAATGCGGCGCGGCTGACGGACGTGGATTTCCGGCGGGCGACGGAGCTGGGGTTCGCGCGGGGGGTGGACCGGTTGGCGGGGGCGGTGATCAGTCCGGCGCAGCTGCTCGACCTGGCGGAGGTGTTCGCGGCGGAGCTGGGGGTGCGGGTGGAGTAGGCCGGGGGTTTCCCGCCCGCCCTGGCCCCCGACCGACCGATCGCCCACCCGTCTCGGTTCGTTTGGCGGGCGCCCTCGAACCTCTTTCCTGCCGACCAGTGCCTCCGACGTGGCCGGGGTCTGGGGGCGGAGTCCTCAGCGCGTCCTCGGGAAGCGGGCCTGCAGCGTCCAGATCGCCGGGTTCTCGCCGAGCGCGTCGTGCAGGTCGATCAGGTCGGCCAGTACGTCGTGCAGGAAGTCCCGTGCCTCCTTGCGGAGTTCCGCGTGGGAGAAGGTGAGCGGGGGCTCCTCCGCCGGCATCCAGTCGGACTCGATGTCCACCCACCCGAAGCGGCGCTCGAAGAGCATGCGGTCGGTGGACTCGGTGAAGTCCAGTTCCGCGTACTGGGGGCGGGCGGCACGGGAGCCCGCGGGGTCCTGGTCCAGCTGCTCCACGATGTCGCACAGCGCCCACGCGAAGTCGAGCACCGGCACCCATCCCCAGGCTGTGGACAGTTCCCGGTCCGCCTTGGTGTCGGCGAGGTAGACGTCTCCGCAGAACAGGTCGTGGCGGAGTGCGTGGACGTCCGCGCGGCGGTAGTCGGTCTGCGGGGGGTCCGGGAAGCGGTTGGAGAGGGCGTAACCGATATCGAGCACGGTGGTGATGGTGTCACGACGGGAGTGACGGGCGGCCCTCAGGCCTCCGCGGCCGGCCGTGGCCCGCCGAAGCCGTGTTCCGAGAGGTCGAACCAGTTGCCCTCCGGGTCCATCGCGCGGTATTCGGCGAAGGGGCGGTCGGTGAAGCGCTTCGCCGGCTTGTCGGTGCCCTTCTCGACCAGTGCCGCCGAGGTGGCCGCCGTATCGGCGACGTGGAAACCGAAGTGGTTCATGCCGACCGGGGTGTCGCCGTCGAGCCGGTGCTTGATGAGGGCGAGGGAGAGGTAGCCGTCGGAGAGGAGGCAACTGCCGTCGGGGTCACGGCGGAACAGCTCCATGGAGAGGACGGAGCTGTAGAACCCGGCCAGTCCTTCCGGGTCCCGGGCCACTATGGCGAGGTGCCGCAGCCTGGGCCGGCCGGTCTCCGTGGGGGCCTTCTCGGGTTCGGACACGACAGGAGCCGCCTCAGCGGGCCGGGCGGACGCGGCGGACCCGGCGGGTGCGACGGCCGGGATCATGTTGTGGAAGGCGACGATCTGCCAGAGGTCCGGGCCGTCGTGCGTGCCCGTCCGTTCGACGACGGCCAGGGCGTGGGTCGAGGTCAGGGCCGTGCCGTCGGCGGCGCGGACCGTGGACTCCGCCTCGACCGTGGCGAGGCCCGGGCGCAGATGCCGTACGGCTGTCACGCGGGCGTCGAGCCGGGTGCCGGCGTACTGGGTGCGGAAGAGGCGGTCGTGGCCGGCCTCGATGCCCGCGCGGCCCTGCGGCTTGTCGCCGCGTACGGTCGTGAAGTCGCAGTCCGTGGCGAAGCTCGCGGCGAACAGCGCGGCGTCGCCCGCCGCCCAGCCGCGGGCCATGGTCGCCCACAGGGCGCGGATCGCGTCGGCGGCGGGGTCGTTGCTGCCGTTGGCGCCGATGGTGGAACTGCCGTTGTGTGTCGTCATCGTGGTTGTACCCCGACCTTGGTTCGTGTGCGGATGCGCAGGGGGAGTTCGGTGCACGCCTTGTCCGGGGCGGGAGCCGGGGGCGGGGACCGGGCGGCCAGGGCGTGGTGGAAGACGTCGCCCCGGAGTTCCAGGTGACAGTCGCCCCGGCGTTCCAGGCAGCAGACGATGTTGATGGGTCAGGCCGTGCTGCGGAAGGTGTGTTCGTCCATCGGGGTGGGGCGTTCGCTGAGGACGAGGGCGCGTTCGTGCGGCGGGCCTATCCGGTGCCGGTCGGGGTGCGTGTGGATGGAGCCGAGCGGTTCCAGGCCGAGCGCCTCGGCCTCGCGCGAGGCCTTGGGGAGATCGTGGGAGTCGACCCACCAGCCGCGGTGCTCGTTCTCGTACGCCGGTCCGAACCGGGGGACGATCGTCTCCCTGAATTCGAGGCGGGCCGCCGGGTCGGAGGCGCGGGCGTTGCGGCCGAAGGCGACAACAAGGACGGCATGGGTGTGGTGTCTCCGTCTCTCGTAAGCGTCTCGCGTGGGCGTCTGCCGTTCGGGTGCTTACGGGTTGGGAGCGTAGGGGGCTCGTTTTTGAAGTTGCCAGCAGTCTGCGGAAGCCTGGGGATATCCCTATGTGCGGGAGGTCCGCGGGAGGTCCGCGGGGGGTGTCCGGGCACGCGAAAGCCCCCGGTCCAAACGCCAACTCGCGCTCGGCCGGGGGCTTTTCAGCCGCTTCGTGCGGCTCGGTCGTCCGCTCAGACGCTGACGCCGAAGTCCTGGGCGATACCCACGAGGCCCGAGGCGTAGCCCTGGCCCACGGCGCGGAACTTCCACTCGGCGCCGTTGCGGTACAGCTCGCCGAAGACCATCGCCGTCTCCGTGGCCGCGTCCTCCGACAGGTCGTAGCGGGCGATCTCGGTGCCGCCGGCCTCGTTCAGGATGCGGATGTAGGCGTTGCGGACCTGGCCGAAGTTCTGCGAGCGGTTCTCCGCGTCGTAGATCGAGACCGGGAAGACGATCTTGTCGATGTCGGCCGGCAGGCCGGCGAGGTTGACCTTGATCGCCTCGTCGTCGCCCGCGCCCTCACCCGTGCGGTTGTCGCCGGTGTGGACGATCGTGCCGTCCGGGGTCTGCTTGTTGTTGAAGAAGACGAAGTGGCCGTCCGAGAAGACCTTGCCCGTCGCGTTGACCGCGATCGCCGAGGCGTCGAGGTCGAAGTCCGTGCCGGTGGTGCTGCGGACGTCCCAGCCGAGGCCCACGGTGACGGCGGTCAGGCCCGGAGCCTCCTTGGTGAGCGAGACGTTGCCACCCTTGGACAGGCTTACAGCCATTGTTGGGAGTCCTTCCCTCGTTGACGTACGTGCGGTGCGGTGCCCCGTACAGGACGAAGCTACCGTCACTCCCATGAACGCCGACGGAGGTCCCGAAGGTTCCGCGTCTTTACTTTCTTTACCTTCCGTGACGGCGGTCGTGGCGAAAACGGGGTGACGTGGACCGGACAGCCGCGCGACCATGGGGGCATGTCCGGTCCCTACCTCATCCGTGGCTCCGTCTCGCTCCCCGAGGCCGAGCTCATGTGGCGTTTCTCGCGGTCCGGCGGGCCGGGCGGGCAGCACGTCAACACCAGTGACTCGAAGGTGGAGCTGAGCCTCGACCTCGCGAACACCGAGGCGCTGCCCGAGGTCTGGAAGCGGCGCGCGCTGGAGCGCCTCGCCGGGCGGCTCGTCGACGGAGTCGTCACCGTCCGCTCCTCCGAGCACCGCTCGCAGTGGCGCAACCGCGAGGCGGCGGCCGTACGCCTGACCGCCCTTCTCGCCGAGGCCACCGCGCCTCCGCCCAAACCCCGCACCCCGACCCGTATCCCGCGCGGAATCAACGAACGCCGGTTGCGCCAGAAGAAGGCACGCGCGGATGTGAAGAGGGGCCGTACGGGACGGGACTGGGGTTAGCCGCGGGCCGGCCGGTGGCCGGTCATTGACCCGGTCGCGGATGAACGTTCGTGAATTTCAGGACGGGCGGGAAAAAGAACCGCGGAAGGCCTCCGGGAATGAATTTCTCGCCGAGCGATTCGAATCCCGCCGAAGTCATCTGGGTGCCGTCGCCTACCGAATGCTCGGTTCGGTCCGGCGCCGGGCTCCGGGCGCGAGTCCTGACATTTACGTTCGTACACGAAAAGGTCGCAGTGATCGGCTAGGCGAGTCTCAGCACCCCGACCGTCTGGCCGCCGCTGGTCTCCCCGGTGGGGGTGAAGCCGAGGCCCAGGTAGAAGGGCTCGGGCCCGGTCGGGCCGGGGTGCCAGGTGACGTAGAGGTCGGTGCCGCCGCGGCGGCGGATCTCGGCGGCGACGGACTCGACGGCGAAGCGGCCGTAGCCCTTGCCCTGTTCGTCGGCCGCGATGTTCAGGCGCCACAGGCCGGAGCGCAGGTCGGCGCCGGTGCCGCCCCAGGCGATGTCGAAGAAGGCCATGAGGAAGCCGACGGGCCGCTCGCCGTCGAGGATCAGCCGGGGCCAGGCGGTGCGCGGATGGATGTACGCCTCGGCCAGGGACTTCATGACCGGGTCGACCGCGTGTTCCTGGTCCGGGCGGACCCGTACGGCGACGGCGGCGTCGAAGTTGTCGGAGCTGATCCGCTCCAGCCGGAGCGTGTCGTTCGTCATACGGGCCAAGCTAAGGCGCCCGGTACCGGCGTGACCAGGGAGTTTCCCGTCGGCCCGGCTTCGGCCCGGCTCGGCCCGGTCAGGCCCGGTCCGGCTTCAGCCCAGCTGCCGGTAGCGGCCCCGGAAGTACGCCAGCGGGCCGGCGTCCGCGTTCGGCGTGGTCGCCGTCAGGACGCGGCCGATCACGAGGGTGTGGTCGCCGGCCGTCACCAGCTGTTCCGTCCGGCACTCCAGGGTGGCCAGCGCGCCGCCCACCAGGGGGGCGTCGGACGCCTCGCCCCGGACGACCGGCAGGTCCGCGAAGAGGAGACGGTCGCTGATGCGGTTCTTCATCGAGAACCGGCTCGCGATGTGCCGCTGGTCCTCCGCGAGGACGGAGACCGCCCACAGGGGCTGCTCGGCGAGCAGGTCGTCCATCCGGGAGCCCTCACGCACGCTGACCATGACCAGGGGCGGGTCCAGGGAGACCGACAGGAAGGCGGTCGCCGTCATGCCGACGTCCTCACCGCCGGGCGCGTTCGGGTCGTCCGGGTCGAGCGACGCCTCCTGTGCGGTCACCAGGACCACGCCCGAGGCCAGGCGGGACATCGCGGCGCGGAAGTCGTCGTTGCTCACTCCACCAGGATGCCCGGAGGGAGAGCGGGAGGGGACGGTGGTGGCGTGTGGGGCATGAGGGGCGTGTGGGGTGTTTGGGGCAGGAGTGACGGGTGTGGTGGAGGCGGTGGGTACGGCAGGGGGAGTCGGCACACGGAAAAGCTATTGCCCACTCCTGTGCCACCGCATCGGACCAGCGTCCGAACCCGGTCCTAGGACTCCCGACCGACACCCAATGATCGGGAACGGCCCCGCCGACTTCTCGTCGCCCGTATCCTCGCTCGTAGTATCCGCACGGATACAAAGTTTGCGTTCAGTAAACGCACAGGGAGAACTCAGAAACTCCACTCAATTGCTCATCTTTCGTTGTGACTTGAGTCACAGGTGACCTTTTTTGTTGACCCTGTGTACCGAGTGGGCAGCGCGCTGTGATTCAGTGGCGGAGAAGGTGGGATAGGCGGAAGGAGGGCGAATGGAGACCGACCAGGAGCCGTACGTCCGTCTCGCGACCTTGCGGCAACTGCACCAGGTCATGGCGGACATGAACACCGCGCGCAGTCTGGCGGACACCCTCCAGACCGTCGCCGACGGCGTGGTCAACGGCCTCGGATACGAGTTGGCCTGCGTCAACCTCGTCCGCCCCGACGGTGATCTCGTCGTCGCCGCCTTCGCCGGGAACTCCGCAGCCGAGGCCCTCATCACCGGCCGGGTCGGCTCGCGCGACTCCTGGGAACGCCGGCTCGCCATGGGCGAGGCCTGGGGAGACCTGGTCTTCATACCCCACACCGAGGGCTGGGTCCTCGACGACGACGACGTCCCGCAGTGGTACACCGACGGCCCCGCCCCGCGCTTCGAGGACGAGTGGCACCCCTCGGACCGGCTCTTCGCGCCGATGTTCACCCCGAGCGTGCCCGGCGGCTCGTGCGGCGAGCTGATCGGCGTGCTGTCCGTGGACCGGCCGCGCAACGGCCGCCGCCCGGGCGCATGGGGCAAGGAAGCGCTCCAGATGTACGCGTTCCAGGCCGCCATCGCGATCAGCAACGCACGTCTACGCGCGAATATGCAGCGGGCACTGGTCAGACTCGAACGCGAGCAGCAGGCGCTGCGAGCCAGCGAGGAAAGCTTCCGGCAGGCCTTCGAGTACGCCCCCTCCGGCATGGCCATAGCCGAGATGGGCGGCGACCAGCACGGGCGAATACTCCGCACCAACGACGCCCTGTGCCGTCTGCTGGGCCGCCCCGCCTCCGCGATGCGCCGCTACTCCTTCTCCGACCTCGTGCACCCCGAGGACATAGGCACCCTGCTGCGCACCTCCGCCGAGGGCGGACGCACCGAACTCCGGCTCGCCCGCCGGGACGGCTCCTACCTGTGGGTGTCGCTGCGCAACTCCGTCGTCGCGGACGCCACCGACGGCCCGCGCTTCCTGCTCACCCACGTCGAGGACATAGAGGAGCGCAAGCGCCGCGAGCTCCAGCTCGCCCACCGCGCCTCCCACGACTCCCTCACCGGTCTGCCCAACTCCGCCGAACTGCGCGCCCGGCTCAGCGCGCGCCTCTGCCAGCGCCCGCAGACGGCCGCGCCCGGCCTGGTCGAGTCGGTCGACGCGGCCTACGGCCACGGCCAGGTCGACCCCTACGGGACGCATGACCAGTACACGACGGCGCCGGTGCCCGTGCCGGACGGCGGACTCCAGCCGTACGACGTCAACGGCCACGGTTTCGACTTCCGCGCCGCCCCCGAGGCGTACGGCGCGTACGACCACCACGTCCACACCGTCGCCCCCGAGGGCGAACAGGACGACGGGACGAAGGGGCTCGCGGTCCTCTTCTGCGACCTCGACGGCTTCAAGTCGATCAATGACCGTTTCGGGCACAACGCCGGTGACGCGGTGCTGATCGAGGTGGCCCGGCGGCTCGGCGGGGCCGTGCGCGACGGCGACACGGTGGCCCGGCTCGGCGGCGACGAGTTCGTGGTCCTCGCCGACGGCCTCGGCCGGGCCGACGCCCAGGACCTCGCCGTACGCCTGCGCAACGAGATCATCCAGCCCATCCGGGTCGACGGCCGCGCGATGCGGGTCGGCGCGAGCTTCGGTATCGGGTGGGCACACTGCGGGATGACGGCGGACGAAGTCCTGAAGTCGGCCGACGAGCGGATGTACATCGAGAAACGATCTCGTCCCAAACAGCATCGTCGCGCGGGATGATCACCAGATCAGTGGCCCTGTAGCGATCTTGTAGCGGCTCCGTGCCTCCGGAGTCACCCGTTTGGGGCAGTGGGAGCGGGTAGGCTCGTTATTCGCATTGCATGTTTCGCATTGCATGCTTCCCAGGACCTACCAGGACCTCGCAACACCCTGTGGTCCACCCCGCAGAAGTCCCACCCCGCACCTGTTGAGGAGACCAAGGGATGACGCCCGGCAACAGCGGCGCGAGCACGCCCGAGGACGACGATCCGTTCGGCTACCTGTACGAAGACGGGCGGGCCAACGGAGCTCAGCCGCCGAGCAGCGGCTACGGCTACCCGAACTCGGTCGGCCGGGTGCGGCCGGTCGGCGAGCGCCAGTACAGCCCCCCGGCGGGTCCGGTGCAGGCTCCCGGCCAGGGCCAGCAGCCCGCGTACGGCCAGACGGCCCCGACCGCGCAGTACGGTCAGGCGATCCCGCAGCAGCAGGGGGCGTACGGCAGCCCGAACACCCACTACCAGGCGCCCGAGGCCTTCGGCGGCGGCCCCACGGCCCCGCAGCAGCCCGCGTACGGCGGTGGTGGCGGCAGCAGAGGCGGGCGGGGCTCCGGCCCCAACACCAAGGGACTGCTGATCGGCGCCATCGCGGTGGTCGCCGCGGTCGTCATAGGTATCGGCGTGGCCATGATGGGCGGCGACGACGACAAGGAGAAGGGCAGCGAGGCCGGAGCCACCCCGACGACCGGACAGAGCGCCGAGCCGTCCCCGTCGGCCAGCACCTCGGCGGCCTCGGAGGACGAACTCCCGGCCATCGACGCGAAGGCCCTGCTGCTCGGCGGCGGCGCCGCCACCACATCGGACGTCGAGGGCGCGAAGGCGGCCGGCGGTGTCTACGTGGGCAACTTCAACAACGTGGGTGCGTCGGTCACGTGGAACGTCAGCGGCATCGCGAAGAAGGGCACCTACCGGCTGTACGTCCTCTACGGCGTACCCGGCAAGGACGCCACCGCGACGCTGACGGTCAACGGCACTGCCCAGTCCCGCCCGGTCAACCTGGGCAACTTCGCCAATGCCGACGAGGGCGACTACGCGAAGGGCTGGACGAACACCTGGGCGTCCGTCCAGCTGAACAAGGGCACCAACGAGCTCAAGATCTCCTGCGAGCAGGGGAACCAGTGCGACGTCAACATCGACCAGCTGTACCTGGCGAAGGGCTGACCTGACGGCGGCGGGGCCCCGTCGACCCGGGGCCCGGAGCCTCAGGCCGCCGTCGCCCCGCTCGTCACCGTCACTTGTCCCGTCAGCTCCTCGTACACGGCGTGGTCGAACTCGCCCGCCACCGGGGCCAGTACCGTCGCCGTCGACAGGGCCACCGCGCGGATCAGGCGTTCGGGCCAGGGGAGTTGGTCGACCAGGCCCGACAGCAGGCCCGCGACCGCCGAGTCGCCGGCGCCCGTCGGGTTGCCCCGGACGCGGGCCGGCGGGGTCGCCCGCCAGTGGCCCTCCGGGGTCGCCGCGAGGAGCCCGTCGGGGCCGAGTGAGGCCACCACGGCCCGTGCCCCGCGTCTGCGGGCGTCCCGGGTGGCCTGCGACGGCTCGTGGGAGCCGGTGAGTTCGGCGAGTTCACCGGCGTTCGGCTTGACCAGGTCGGGGCGGGCGGCGACCCCGCGCCTGAGCGGCTCCCCGTCGGCGTCGAGGAGCACGGGCACGCCCGCTGCCCGTGCCGTGCGGACGAGGTCGGCGTACGCCCCCACCGGCACCCCCGGTGGCAGGCTGCCGCAGAGGGCCACCACGGAGACGGACGGCAGCAGTCCCTCGTACACGTCCTGGAAGGCGGACCACTCGGCCGGGGTGATCTGTGGGCCGGGCTCGTTGAGCTGGGTCGGGTGCGGGGTCAGGTCCGTGGCCGTGTCCTCGACCACCGCCACCGTGCGGCGGGTCGAACCCGACACCGGGACCAGGGCGTCCAGCACGCCTGGTGTGGCGGTGAGTTGGTCCTGTACGGCCCGTCCGGCCGGGCCGCCCGCGAAGCCGGTGACCGCCACCTCGTGGCCGAGGGCGGCCAGGACCCGGGCCACGTTCAGGCCCTTGCCGCCGGGGCGTTCGGTCACCGAGGTGACCCGGTGGGAGGCGTACGGGCGTAACTCCCTTACGCGGTAGGTGATGTCGAGCGCGGTGTTCAGTGTGACGGTGAGGATCATCCCGTCGACCTCCCCCCTCTCAGCTCAGGGCAGTTGGGGCTTCAATACCCAACTCCCCTTGCGCATCACTCCCTTGACCGTGAAGTCCGCGTCCAGCAGGACCAGGTCCGCGTCCTTGCCCGGTTCCAGGGACCCCACCCGGTCGTAGATCCCCAGCAGCCGGGCCGGGTTGGCGGACAGGGCGGCGACCGCGTCCGGGACCGGGAGCCGGTCGACGGTGACCGCCCGTTTGAAGGCGCGGTCCAGGGTGAGCGTGGAGCCCGCGATCGAACCCCCTTCGACCAGTCGCGCCACGCCCTCGCTGACCTCGACCTCCAGCGGGCCGAGCAGATAGCGGCCGTCGCCGAAGCCGGCCGCGTCCATCGCGTCCGTGATGAACGCCACGCGGTCCGCGCCCGCGTGGTGGAAGGCGAGTTGGAGGGAGGCGGGGTGCAAGTGCGTGCCGTCGTTGATGAGTTCGACGGTGACGCGCTCGTCTTCGAGGAGGGCGGCGATCGGGCCCGGGGTGCGGTGTCCCAGGGCCGGCATCGCGTTGAAGAGGTGCGTGGCGACGGTGGCGCCCGCGTCGATGGCCTCCACCGTCTGCTCGTACGTCGCGTCCGTGTGCCCGATCGCGGCGAGGACGCCGTGCTCGACGAGCAGCCGTACGGAGTCGAGGCCGCCGGGGAGTTCGGTGGCGAGGGTGACCATGGCGGCCCGGCCGCGCGCCGCGTCGACCAGCTTGCGGACGTCCGCCGGGTCCGGGTCGCGCAGCAGTGCCTCGGAGTGGGCGCCCTTGCGGCACGGCGAGATGAAGGGGCCCTCGAAGTGGACGCCGGCGATGTCGCCCTGCTCGGCGAGTTCGGACAGGAGGCCGGCCTGGGCGGTGAGGGTGTCCATGTCGCCGGTGACGGTGCTCGCGACGAGGGTGGTGGTGCCGTGGATCCGGTGGGTGTGGATGCCCTTGAGGATGTCCTCGGCGGTGCCCGAGGTGAAGGAGGCTCCGCCTCCACCGTGGTTGTGGAGGTCTACGAAACCGGGTACCAGCCAGTGGTCGCTCACGTCGATCTCGTGGGCGCTCTCGTGCGGGCGCCCGGTGAACCTGGTTCCCTCGACGGCGAGTTGGGCGCCGTCGGTGATTCCTGTGGGGAGTACGGCTCTGGCGCCCCTGAACACCAGGCTGTGGGGAGTGTGCGGGACGGTGGGGGCTGGTCGCGCAGTTCCCCGCGCCCCTGGGTCGGGTGCCATCAGGGCGTTACCTCCGTGAGGTCTGTGGTGGTCAGGAGATCCCAGGCGAGCAGGCCCGCGCCCAGGCAGCCTGCCGTGTCTCCGAGGGCTGCGGGGGCGATGACCGGAAGCTTCTGGAAGGTGATCCGTTCCTGGACGGCGGCGCGCAGTGCTGTGAACAGGGTGTCGCCCGCTTCCGCCAGGCCGCCGCCGATGATCAGGGTGCGCGGGTCCAGCAGGGTGAGGGCGGTGACCAGGCCGTCGGCGAGGGCGTCGACCGCGTGCTGCCAGACCCGGTGGGCGCGCGGGTCGCCGGAGCGGACGGCTTCGGCGCAGTCCGCCGCGTCCGCGCCGGGGGTGCCGGAAGCCGCGGCCCATGCCTCGCTCACCGCCGCCGCCGACGCGTACCGTTCCAGACAGCCGAGCTGGCCGCACGGGCACGGGGTCCCGCCGGGCCGTACGACGATGTGGCCGATCTCGCCCGCGAAGCCGTGCGCGCCCGCCTCCACCCGGCCGTCGACGCCGATGGCGCCCGCGATCCCGGTGCCGAGGGCGACGAAGAAGAAGCGGTCGGCTCCCTGGCCGGCCCCGATCCGTCCCTCCGCGAGGCCGCCGGTGCGTACGTCGTGGCCGAGGGCGACCGGCAGGCCGAGCCGTTCGGCGAGCAGGTCGCGCAGGGGTACGTCGTGCCAGCCGAGGTTCGCCGCGTAGACGGCGAGGCCGCGTTCGGCGTCGACGATGCCGGGGACGGAGACTCCGGCGGCGGCGGCGTTCTCGCCGAGGTGGGCGATGCCGTGGGCGCGCAGGTCGGCGGCGAAGCCGAGGATCTCCTCGACCACGGCGTCGGGGCCGCGCTCGCGTCCGGTCGCCCGGCGCGTCTGGTGGAGCAGAGCGCCGTCCGGCCCGATGAGGGCGGCTTTCATCGCGGTGCCGCCCACGTCGAGGGCGATGACATGTCTCACGGGGACAGTGTGGCCCGTCGACCCGGAAGAGGTCTAGTCCACTTACGTGGTGTAGACCTTATATGACGGAGAAATTGAACGTACCAATGAACATGTATGTGAACGACCAGTTGGGATTCTGTGGTGCAGCGGCGTAGGACAGGCATGATCGCGGCGGTCTCCGCCCTCGCGATGACGGCGGTACTCGGTGGCTGCGGAGGAGCCGGCTCGGGTGAGGTCAGCTGGTCGCCGCCGACTACGGCGACTCCGGCGCCAACAGCTCCCGGAAGTACTGGGACGACCTCGTCGAGGAGTACGAGAAGACCCACCCGGATGTGCGCGTCGACGTCAGCGTCCACTCCTGGAACGACGTCGACCGCGAGGTCAAGGAGATGGTCGCCGCCGGTGACGCGCCCGACCTGGCGCAGATCGGCGCGTACGCCGACTACGCGGCCAAGGGCGAGCTGTACCAGGCCGACGAACTCCTCTCCATCCCGACGCAGGCCGACTTCGTCGGGCATCTGGCCGACGCCGGAAAGGTCAGCCGCACCCAGTACGGCATGCCCTTCGCCGCCTCCACCCGCCTCCTCTTCTTCAACAAGAAGCTCTTCACCGAGGCCGGTCTCACCCCGCCCACCACCTGGAGCGAGCTGGCCGCCGACGCCGCCGCGCTGAAGGAGGAGGGCGTGAAGTACCCGTACGCCCTCCCGCTCGGGCCGGAGGAGGCGCAGGCCGAGGCCATGCAGTGGCTGCTCAGCGGCGGCGACGGCTACACCAGCGAGGTCGGCACCTACGGCATCGACTCCCCGCAGAACATCAGGACGTTCACCTGGCTCAAGGACGAACTCGTCGACAAGGGCCTCACCGGGCCCGTCGCCCCCGGCAGGCTCAACCGGGCCGCCGCCTTCGCCGCCTTCGCGCGCGGGGAGGTCGGCATGCTCAACGGCCATCCCTCGCTGATGAAGACCGCGGTGGCCAAGGGGGTGGACGTCGGCATGGTGCCGATGCCGGGCGAGAAGAGCTCGACGCGGTCCGCGATGGGTGTCGCCGACTGGATGATGGCCTTCAGGAAGAACGGCCACCGGAGCGAGGCCGGCGAATTCCTCGACTTCGTCTACGACGAGAAGAACGTGCTCGCCTTCTCCCGCGAGTACGACCTGCTGCCGGTCACCTCCTCCGCCTCCAGGACGATGTCCACCGCGGCCCGGGACAAGGACCTCGCCCCCTTCCTGGAGGAACTCCCGACCGCCCAGCTCTACCCGGTCGGCAAGACGTCCTGGGCGCAGGTCAGTGCCGACATCAAGCAGCGGATCGGTACGGCGTTCGCGCCGGACGGCGACCCGGCGGCGGTCCTCACCACGCTGCAGAAGCAGGCCAACTCGGAGGAGAACGCCGAGTAGGCCGGAACCGGGTCGACACCGCCTTCGAGGCCACCCACCCCGGCATCCGGAAGGCCGACGACCTCTCCTCTGTCGGTGGCGGGGGCTACGGTTTCCGTCATGGACGGACAGCAGCTGGGGCGACGGGAACAGGACATTCTCGCGCTGGAGCGCCGGGGGTTCGCGGGGCCGGGTGCGAAGGAACGGGCGATCCGTGAGGAGCTGGGGTTGGCGCCGGTGCGCTACTACCAGCTGCTCAACGCGCTGCTGGACGACGAGCGGGCGCTGGCGTGCGACCCGGTGACGGTGAACAGGCTGCGGAGGGTGCGGGAGGTCCGGCGGGGCGAGCGATAGCCGACGCCGGGTTTCCTCGCCCCCGCCGCCCCTACCCGTCCCGTCCCTGGGGGCTGCCGCCCCCAGACCTCGCTTTCGGCCCTTAAGGGGCCTCGTCCTCAAGCGCCGGACGGGCTGAAATCCGGCCTCTCCGGCGTTTGAGGAGCGAGGGTTCGGGGGCGGAGTCCCCTGGGACGGGACGGGTAGGGTCGAAGTCATGGACTCGTTGCCCACGCCCGTGACGCAGGCCGGCCGGGACGGGCTGGATGCCATCCTTGCCCGGCCCGCCGGCGCCGTCGTCGTCCTCGACTTCGACGGGACCCTCGCTCCGATCGTCGCCGACCCCGAGCAGGCCCGCGCCCACCCCGACAGCCTCCCCGCACTCTCCGCCCTCGCCCCTCTCGTCGCATCCGTCGCCGTCCTCACCGGCCGCCCCGCCGGTGTCGCCGTCCGGCACGGCGGTTTCGCCGGAGTGCCCGGTCTGGAGCACCTCGTCGTCCTGGGCCACTACGGCACCGAACGCTGGGACGCCGTGACCGGCACGGTCAGCGCCCCCGCCCCGCACCCCGGCGTCGCCGCCGTCCGCGCCGAACTCCCCGGGTTCCTCGAACGGTTCGGTGCCTGGCAGGGCACCTGGATCGAGGAGAAGGGCCGGGCCCTCGCCGTGCACACCCGGCGCGCGGCGGACCCGCAGGCCGCGTTCGAGGCCCTGCGCGAGCCCCTCGCCGACCTGGCGACCGGACACGGTCTGATCGTCGAACCCGGGCGCTTCGTGCTGGAGCTGCGCCCGCCCGGCATGGACAAGGGCGTCGCCCTGGAGAAGTACCTCCGCGAGACCGGCGCCACCTCGGTCCTCTACGCCGGCGACGACCTCGGCGACCTCCCGGCGTTCGCGGCGGTGGAGAAGCTCCGCCAGAACGGCGTCCCGGGCCTGCTGGTGTGCAGCGGCAACAGCACCGAGGCGGTGACGGAACTGGCGGAACGCGCCGACCTGGTCGTCGACGGCCCCGCAGGTGTCGTACAGCTGCTGACGGCCCTCGGCCGGGCGGTCGTCAGTCGCTGAGCGCGTTCAGCTGGTCCAGGAACCACTGGGCCGGCGGCAGCGCGGTCGCCGCCGCGGCCAGCCGCTTCGTGCGCTCCGCCCGTTCGCCGGCCCCCATGTTCAGCGCCTCCTCCAGCGCCCGCGCCGTCTGCGTCACGTCGTACGGGTTCACCACGATCGCGTCCTCGCCCAGCTCCTCGTACGCCCCCGCCTCCCGCGACAGCACCAGCGCGCACCCCTCGTCGGAGACCACCGGGATCTCCTTGGCGACGAGGTTCATGCCGTCGCGGATGGGGTTGACGAGGGCCACGTCGGCGAGGCGGTAGGCGGCCAGGGAGCGGGCGAAGTCGTCCTTGACGTGGAGGACGACCGGGGTCCAGGTCGCTGTTCCGTACGTCTTGTTGATGTCGTCCGCCACCCGCTGGACCTCGGCCGTGTAGTCGCGGTAGACGGCGAGGTCCTGCCGGGAGGGGTAGGCGAACGCGACGTGCACGACCCGCTCCCGCCACTCCGGGCGGTCCTCCAGCAGCTGCCGGTAGGCCAGCAGGCCCCGCACGATGTTCTTCGACAGCTCGGTACGGTCCACCCGCACGATCGTCTTGCGGTCGCTGCCGCCGATCTCCTCGCGCAGGGCGGCCATCCGCTCCTCGACGTCCGGCTGGTGCGCGCGCCCGCGCAGGAAGTCCGCGTCCGCGCCCAGCCCGTGCACCCCGATCCGCGTGTCGCCGACCCCGCCGACCAGGTCCGTGCAGCAGGCGGTGAACGCGTCCGCCCACCTGCGGGTGAGGAAACCGAGGCGGTCCGCGCCGAGCATGCCGCGCAGGAGCTGCTCGGAGATGTCGTACGGCAGCATCCGGAAGTAGTCCGCCGGTGCCCACGGTGTGTGCGAGAAGTGGCCGATGCGGAGGTCGGGGCGGAGGGAGCGGAGCATCCCGGGGACCAGGCACAGGTGGTAGTCCTGGACCACCACCGACGCGCCCTCGGCCGCCTCCGCCGCCAGCGCCTGGGCGAACGCGCGGTTGTAGGCCTCGTACGACGCCCACTGGCGCCGGAACTCCGCGTCGAAGACCGGCTCCAGCGGGGTCTGGTACAGCATGTGGTTCACGAACCACAGCACGGAGTTCGCGATGCCGTTGTACGCGTCGGCGTGCACGTCGGCCGGGATGTCGAGCATCCGTACGCCCGCCTCGGCCTCCCCGCGCCGGACGGCCTCGCGGTCGCCGTCGCCGAGGGCGGAGCAGACCCACAGGGAGTCCGCGTCCGACCCGATCGCCGACAGACCGGAGACCAGCCCGCCACCGCCGCGCCGGGCGTGCAGCGAGCCGTCCTCACGGACCTCGTACGTGACCGGGCCGCGGTTGGACGCGACCAGCACTCGGTATCCGCCCGGACCACTCTGCACACCATGCGTCGAAGCCATAGGGCTCAACCTAGCCCGGCCCGTAAAAGCTCAAACGTACACACGTACGCATCAGCCGTATACGAACCCGCACCGGAGCTGTGCCGGCCTACGCGACCTTCCTCCTCGCGTACTCCGCGACGTCCGCCATCGGCGGCCGTTCCTCCGTGTCCACCGAGTACGTGCGCGGCTCGAAACCGTCCTCCCCGCGCTCGAACTGAGTGATCGAGGGGCGGATCAGATGGCCCCGGGCCAGCCGGAGCTGCGCGGTGCGGTAGATCGCGGCGGACATCCGGCCCAGGGCGCGGCCGTCCTGGTGGCGGTGCTTGCGCACACCCACGTCGACCTGCGCCAACGCGTCCAGGCCCACCAGGTGCAGGGAGTCGATCAGCATGCCCAGCTCCACGCCGTAGCCGACGGGGAACGGGAGCTGTTCGAGGAGCGAGCGGCGGGCCGCGTACTCGCCGCCGAGCGGCTGGACGAAGCCGGCCAGCTGCGGCCAGTGCATGTTGAGGAGGGGCCGCGCCATGAGTTCCGTCACCCGGCCGCCCTGTCCGGCCGCCTGGCCGAGCGGACGGTCGTACATCGCCTTGACGAGGTCGACACCCGGGTCCGTGAGCAGCGGGCCCACGATCCCGGAGACGAAGTCCGACGAGAACTCCTTCAGGTCCGCGTCGATGAAGCAGACGATGTCCCCGCTGGTGACCAGGAGAGAGCGCCACAGCACCTCGCCCTTGCCCGGCACGGCAGGGATGCGCGGCAGGATGTCGTCGCGGTGGACGACGCGGGCGCCCGCCGCGGCGGCCACCTCGGAGGTGCGGTCGGTCGATCCCGAGTCGATGACGACGATCTCGTCGACGAGCGGGACCTTCAGCATCAGGTCGCGACGGATGACGGCCACGATCTCGCCGACCGTCTCCTCCTCGTTGAGCGCGGGCAGTACGACACTCACCGTGGCGTTCGAGGAACGTTTCGCGGCCACGATCTTCTTCAGGGGGCGGTCGCCAACGGACCAGGAGCGTGTGTTCAGCCAGCGCTCGACGTCTTCCAGCACGTGCGGCTCTCCCTTGCGTTCCATGGGGGAAGCGCGAGCGATCTTCTATCTCGCGGTTCGGACGGCTCCCACCACCATCCAAGCCTTCGGTTACAGTCTTGAACAACGCGGGTGACCATCGCATGTCCGAGGTCATCGGTGTTCACAACCTCACAACTTCATACCGCTCATCCAGAGGGGCAGAGGGATACGGCCCGATGAAGCCCCGGCAACCCTCCAGCCGATCCTGTCGCAGGTCATGCGGCGAGGTTCCCGGCTCGGGAAGGTGCCAAATCCGTCTCATGGCGAAACGCGTCGTGAGAAAGATGAGGAAAGGGCTTCGCCTCCATGGCTGCGCAAACTGCTCTGAGCACCGAGAGCACCACTTCCGGCTCCGTCACCACTGACTCCGTCACCTCCGTTGATCTCGGCCCCGCCGTGGCGCTGTCCTGCTCCGTCACCACTGACTCCGTCACCTCCGTTGATCTCGGCCCCGCCGTGGCGCTGTCCTGCCGCGAATGCGGCCACCGCGTCCCCCTCGGTCCGGTGTTCGCCTGCGAGGAGTGTTTCGGCCCCCTGGAGATCGCCTACGACTTCGCCGTCCACTCGGCGGCCGACACCGAGGAACTCCGCAAGCGCATCGAAGCGGGACCCGCGAACATCTGGCGCTACGCGCCCCTTCTGCCCGTCCCCGCGAACGTCGCCGAGAAGCCGAACATCAATCCCGGCTGGACCAAGCTCGTCCAGGCCGACAACCTCGCCCGCGAGCTGGGTGTCGACGCCGGCAAGCTCTTCGTCAAGGACGACTCCGGCAACCCGACGCACTCCTTCAAGGACCGGGTCGTCGCCCAGGCCATCGAGGCCGCCCGCGCCTTCGGCTTCACCACTCTCTCCTGCTCCTCCACGGGCAACCTGGCCGGTGCCGTCGGCGCCGCCGCCGCCCGGGCCGGTTTCCGCTCCTGCGTGTTCATCCCGCACGACCTGGAGCAGGGCAAGGTCGTCATGGCCGCGGTGTACGGCGGCGAGCTCGTCGGCATCGAGGGCAACTACGACGACGTGAACCGCTTCTGCTCCGAGCTGATCGGCGACCCGGCCGGCGAGGGCTGGGGCTTCGTCAACGTCAACCTGCGGCCCTACTACGCCGAGGGCTCCAAGACCCTGGCGTACGAGATCTGCGAGCAGCTCGGCTGGCAGCTGCCCGACCAGCTCGTCGTGCCCATCGCCTCCGGGTCGCAGCTCACGAAGATCGACAAGGGTCTCCAGGAGCTGATCAAGCTCGGGCTGGTCGCCGACAAGCCGTACAAGATCTTCGGCGCCCAGGCGGAGGGCTGCTCGCCGGTGTCCGTGGCCTACAAGGCCGGGCACGACGTCGTACGGCCGCAGAAGCCCAACACCATCGCCAAGTCCCTGGCGATCGGCAACCCGGCGGACGGGCCGTACGTGCTGGACATCGCGCGGCGGACCGGCGGGGCGGTGGAGGACGTGAACGACGAGCAGGTGGTCGACGCGATCCGGCTGCTCGCCCGCACGGAGGGGATCTTCGCGGAGACCGCCGGTGGTGTGACCGTGGGTGTCACGAAGAAGCTGATCGAGAACGGACTGCTGGACCCGACCCTCACGACCGTGGTGCTGAACACCGGTGACGGTCTGAAGACGTTGGACGCGGTGGCCGATACCGGGCTGACTGCGACGATTCGGCCCAGTCTTGAGTCGTTCCGTGAGGCTGGGCTCGCTTCTTAAAAGAGGTCGTCGTTCGTCTGCGCCGCCGGTGGGGGCTGGTCGCGCAGTTCCCCGCGCCCCTTTGGGGCGCTCCACCTGACCGGAGGTCACATCGTGAGCGTTTCCGTCCGCATCCCCACCATTCTGCGTACCTACACCGGTGGGCAGGCCGAGGTGGCCGCCGAGGGCGGGACCCTCGCCGAGGTCATCGCCGATCTGGAGAAGAACCACACCGGGATCGCCGCCCGGGTGCTCGACGACCAGGGGAAGCTGCGGCGCTTCGTCAACGTGTACGTCAACGACGACGACGTCCGCTTCGAGCAGGGGCTGGAGACGGCGACGCCGGACGGTGCGGGCGTGTCGATCATCCCGGCCGTCGCCGGCGGCTGAGGCCCGTTGATACCGGCCAGTAGTAACCGTCGGTAACATCGATTACCGAGAGTTCATCGAATTGCCCCCTCCGTGAGAGAAGCGGAGGGGGCAATTCTGTATGGTTGAGCGCGGTACAGTTTGGGAAGCCGCACCACTTCGCTCGCCGCACGCGTATTAATTCCTGCCGCGCACCCAACGAGAAGTAGCCAAAGTGTGCAGGCCTTTTGCGTTTTTTGTTCTCTTTGCGGGGCCCGTCTTGCCCTGAATCCGCGTGAATTCTCCGCATATTTACTGACCTGGTGTGCCCGGATTTCTCGTCCGACTGACCTGTTGCAGAGGGCAGTTGGACAGATACATTCGGCCGCGGTCGACGCGTTCCGGCGCACACCTCCACCGGTTGGGGGGGTGAGGTCTGACCCGGATCCGCGAAGTGCGGATCCGTGCAAGGGCCAGTAATAGGGGAGTTAGGCATGGCTCAGGGCACCGTCAAGTGGTTCAACGCGGAGAAGGGGTACGGCTTCATCGCGGTCGACGGTGGTGCGGATGTTTTCGTCCACTACAGCGCGATTCAGATGGACGGCTACCGCACCCTCGAGGAAGGTCAGCGGGTCGATTTCGAGATCTCGCAGGGCCAGAAGGGGCCGCAGGCGGACATGGTCCGTCTGGCGACCAGCTGAAGCAACGCGCCGGCGCATCGCAAGCGACGTTCTTCTTCCTTCGTTGAAGGATTCGATGGGCTCGTACCTCGTGGGACCTCACGGGGTGCGGGCCCATCGGCATGTCCGCCGACTCCCCGCGGGCAGTCTGTCGGGGAGTCCGTCGGCATGCCTACCGGCCCGTAGGTACCCCCCTGTTCACCTGCGGATCTTCGAGAGCCGCTTGCACTCGGCAGGGGCGAGTGCTAATCATTGGCGTTAGCACTCTGAAGGTGAGAGTGACAACTGAAGGACCGGGTGGGTGAGGCCCGCAGGCCAGGTGGTGCAAGGAATCACCAAGGCAGGCAGGCCGTCCGTCGCGGGCGCCAGCGCGGTCCGGAGCAATCCACCCCAGTCCGGGAGGACCACTTCACATGGCCAAGATCATCGCGTTCGACGAGGAGGCACGGCGCGGTCTCGAGCGCGGGATGAACCAGCTCGCCGACGCCGTCAAGGTCACCCTCGGCCCCAAGGGCCGAAACGTCGTCCTCGAGAAGAAGTGGGGCGCCCCCACGATCACCAACGATGGTGTTTCCATCGCCAAGGAGATCGAGCTCGAGGACCCGTACGAAAAGATCGGCGCCGAGCTGGTCAAGGAAGTCGCGAAGAAGACGGACGACGTAGCCGGTGACGGCACGACGACCGCGACTGTCCTGGCCCAGGCGCTGGTCCGCGAAGGACTGCGCAACGTCGCCGCGGGTGCGAACCCGATGGCGCTGAAGCGCGGTATCGAGAAGGCCGTCGAGGCCGTCTCCGGTGCCCTGCTCGACCAGGCGAAGGAGGTCGAGACCAAGGAGCAGATCGCTTCGACCGCCTCCATCTCCGCCGCCGACACGCAGATCGGCGAGCTCATCGCCGAGGCGATGGACAAGGTCGGCAAGGAAGGCGTCATCACCGTCGAGGAGTCCCAGACCTTCGGTCTGGAGCTGGAACTCACCGAGGGCATGCGCTTCGACAAGGGCTACATCTCGGCGTACTTCGCGACCGACATGGAGCGCATGGAGTCCTCGCTGGAGGACCCCTACATCCTCATCGCGAACTCCAAGATCTCCTCGGTCAAGGACCTGCTCCCGCTCCTGGAGAAGGTCATGCAGTCGGGCAAGCCGCTGCTGATCATCGCCGAGGACGTGGAGGGCGAGGCCCTCTCGACCCTGGTCGTCAACAAGATCCGCGGGACCTTCAAGTCCGTCGCGGTCAAGGCCCCGGGCTTCGGCGACCGCCGCAAGGCGATGCTGAACGACATCGCGATCCTCACGGGTGGCGAGGTCATCTCCGAGGAGGTCGGTCTCAAGCTGGAGAACACCTCCCTGGACCTCCTGGGCCGTGCGCGCAAGGTCGTCATCACCAAGGACGAGACCACGATCGTCGACGGCGGCGGCTCCGCCGACCAGGTCGCCGGCCGGGTCAACCAGATCCGCGCCGAGATCGAGAACTCGGACAGCGACTACGACCGCGAGAAGCTGCAGGAGCGCCTGGCGAAGCTCGCCGGCGGTGTTGCGGTCATCAAGGCCGGTGCCGCGACCGAGGTCGAGCTCAAGGAGCGCAAGCACCGCATCGAGGACGCCGTTCGCAACGCGAAGGCGGCCGTCGAAGAGGGCATCGTCGCCGGTGGTGGCGTGGCCCTGCTCCAGGCCTCCTCGGTCTTCGAGAAGCTGGAGCTGACGGGTGACGAGGCGACCGGCGCGAACGCCGTGCGGCTCGCCCTGGAGGCCCCGCTCAAGCAGATCGCCGTCAACGGTGGCCTTGAGGGTGGCGTCATCGTCGAGAAGGTCCGCAACCTTCCCGTCGGCCACGGCCTCAACGCCGCGACCGGTGAGTACGTCGACATGATCGCCGAGGGCATCATCGACCCGGCGAAGGTGACGCGCTCCGCGCTGCAGAACGCCGCGTCGATCGCCGCGCTCTTCCTCACCACCGAGGCCGTCATCGCCGACAAGCCGGAGAAGGCCGGTGCCGGCGCCGGTGCCGGTGGCGGCATGCCGGGCGGTGACATGGACTTCTGATCGACCTCTGGTTGATCACCGTCCTTCGTACCGAGGGCGGCACCCTTCTCCTTACGGGGAGGGTGCCGCCCTCGGGCGTTTGCGGGACCCCGGGGGACTCCGGGTACTCCGGGGACCGTGAGGTGTCGCGCGCAGTGGCCGGGATCACATCAGTCCTTGCCCGCGGGCCGGAATGGAGGGCGACAGTCGGCAGTTGATGCACGTGCATGCATGTACGCGTATGTGTCGTGCGCCCGCACCTCCGCTCATCTTCCGTCCCCTCCCCAGGAGCCCCCACGTGACAGCCCCCGCCCAGACCTCCCGCGCGGCCCAGATCCTGTCCCGCCCCGTCACGCTGAACGGCCTGACCGTGCCGAACCGGATCGTGATGGCGCCGATGACACGCAAGTTCTCGCCCGGTGGCGTCCCCGGCGAGAACGTCGCCTCGTACTACGCGCGCCGCGCGGGCGCCGGGGTCGGCCTGATCGTCACCGAGGGCACCTACGTCGGACACGAATCCGCCGGTGACAGCGACGGCGTCCCCCGTTTCCACGGCGAGGAGCAGCTCGCGGGCTGGGCGAAGGTCGCCGACGCCGTGCACGCGGCCGGCGGGCGGATCGTGCCGCAGCTGTGGCACATCGGCATGGTCAGGGAGGCCGGGCAGCCCCCGTTCGCCGACGCCCCGCCGGTCGGCCCGTCCGGACTGCGGCTGGACGGCACCGCCGGTGCGGGCAAGGAGATGACGCAGGAGGACCTCGACGACGTCATCGACGCGTTCGTCGAGGCCGCGGTCGCCGCCGAGCGCCTCGGCTTCGACGGAGTCGAACTGCACGGCGCCCACGGCTACCTGATCGACCAGTTCCTGTGGGCAGGCACCAACCGCCGCACGGACGCGTACGGGGGTGACCCGGTCGCCCGTACGAAGTTCGCGGCGGAGATCGTGGCCGCCGTGCGCGAGGCCGTCTCCGCGTCGTTCCCGATCATCTTCCGGTACTCGCAGTGGAAGTCGGGTGCCTTCGACGCCCGCATCGGCGAGACCCCCGAGGAGCTGGAGTCGATCCTGACCCCGCTCGCGGCAGCGGGCGTGGACGCCTTCCACGCCTCGACGCGCCGCTACTGGCTCCCCGAGTTCGACGGCTCGGACCTCAACCTGGCCGGCTGGACGAGGAAGCTCACCGGCAGGCCCACGATCACCGTCGGCTCGGTCGGCCTCGACGGCGACTTCATTCGGGGCTTCGCGGGCGAGGGCGCGCCGCTCAAGAGCATCGACGACCTCCTGGACCGCCTGGAGAACGAGGAGTTCGACCTCGTGGCCGTGGGCCGCGCGCTGCTCCAGGACCCGGAGTGGGCGGCGAAGGTCCTGGGGGACAGGACGGGCGAGCTGAAGGCCTACGACGCGGCGGCGCTGGGGTCTTTGAGCTGAGCCGAGTCGAGTCACGGTTGTGCGGTTGTCGGTGGGCGGCTCCTTTTCGGGGCCGCCCTTCGCGGTGTCGGCAGGGCTTCAGTCGGCGTAGGCCTTGAGCTGCTCGGTGTCGAGGGTGATTCCCACGGGGTGCGGGATCGCCACGGTGGCCCCCCAGGGGTAGGGCGAGACCTGCTGGTATCGGCCGTCCTTCGGCTCGCTGAACACCGTGACGGTGTTGTTGTCGCGGTCGACGAGAAGGTAGACGGGGATGTCGGCCGCCGCGTAGCCGACGGGCTTGTCGATGCGGTCGCGCTGGTCGGTGTCCCGGTCGTGGGAGGTGATCTCCACGGCCATGAGGGCGCCGTCGGGGTTGGACCACTCTCGGTGGCCCTTGAAGTGGTCCACGGGTGCCAGGAAGCCGTCGGTGCGCGCGCGACCCTTCCGGTAGGCCTCGGCCTTGACGCCCCGTTCGGGTGCGAGGTCGAGGTCAGGGCGCTGCTGCATGCACTGGCGAAGCAGCCACATGTAGATCGACGTGTGGTTGCCGTCCGGCATGGCCTTGACCCTTACTTTTCCGTTGATGTACTCCAGCCGCACGGTTTCGGGAGCCACGGCGGCAAGTTCCTCGAATTCGTCGACGTCGAGCGGGCCGTGGCGGATGCACAGCCTTCCGCCGAGGAACTCCAGACGGTTCCGCAGCTCGCGCGGAGCCCTGCGGACGAGTTCCTCGAAGTCCTCGACGGACATCTGCGGGCGGTCAGCGGTGTCAGGGGTCATGGCATTGCCTCCTTCCTCACATCGTGCCCTGGAGTGGCCTTGCCGGACCGTTGGAGCTGTCATACGAGTGTCCTTTCCTGGCGCTTCCGGGCCATCGCAGCGCGAATTTCCGCTGCCCGGGCGTGGATTGTCGGTGCGAGCGGGGGCGTATCGCGGTGAGCGGGAGCGCACTCGCCCCGACACTCCCCGCACACGCCCCCCGCCAGCGCCTTCGCCCGCCCCGGCACCCCGCACTTCGCGCACTCCAGCATTCGCAGCGGCGGCCGTACGGCGGCAGGCTCGGGCGGGAGCTTGCTGGTCAGGCGCCTGCGGATCAGGGCGGCCGGGGAGTGGACCGGGGTCGGCAGGCCGGCGGTCAGGGCGTGCCGTACGGACTCCTCGTTCGCCCCGCGCTCGAACCACTCCCCGACCAACGGGGCCAGCGCCGCGCAGTCCGCCTCGGACAGGGACAGGGCGGGGGCGGTACGGCCGAGGGCGGCGAGCAGGATGAACGCGCGGGAGCGGGTCGGACGGCGGCTGCCTGGTTCCTCCGGGGACTCCGCCTCGTACTCCGTCGGTACGTCGCCCCGCGTGAACCTCGCCCACCAGTCGTCGCCGCGTGCCGTGCGGGTGAACCACGTTCGGGTGATCCACAGTTGACTGCCGGTGCCGGTCAGATGTTCGCGGCCCCGGCGCAGATGGCCCGCCCGGCGAAGGTTGTTGAGGGTCGTGCGGAGCGCGCACTGGCCGTACGGGAGGTGCTTGGCCAGCGTCTTCACGGAGATGTCGGCCCCGCCGGGCAACCGGTCGATGTACGCGGCGACCGCTGCCTCGCGCGGCGGCAGATGCGCGAAGTCGTGGTTCGTGCGGGGGCGTTGGTCGGGGGCCTCGCGCTTGCCGTAACCCGGATTCGCCATCGGATGGGGCGGGGTCGCGTGCGCGGGCAGGACGGCAGCACTAAAGTTGGCTTCAGCCACGGGATCGCTCGTTTCGATCTCTGAGGTCAGACCCCCGCAGGTGTTGACGCACCTGGCGGGGGTTGTTCGTTATTTCGGCACGCTAGCTCCTCGTGACTCTGCGTGGCAAGCCGAACGCGTCAAGTCAACACGCGGGGAGGGTGGGTGGGTTGAGACCCACCTCCCAATCCTCAGAAACAGGGCTCGATGCCCGAATCCCGAAGCTCAGGGAGGTTCGGGGGGAGTTGAGGATGCTCAGGGCTTGAGGTTCTCGACGAATGCCGACCACGCCTCCGCCCGGAACGCGAGCTTCGGGCCCTGCGGGTTCTTGGAGTCGCGGACGGGGACGAGGGCGGGGTGGCCGTCGGCCACTTCCAGGCAGTCGCCGCCCTCGCCGCCGCTGTACGACGACTTGCGCCAGCGGGCGACCTCAAGGCAGTTCCCGCCCTCGCCGCCGCTGTACGACGACTTGTGCCAGGTGGCCGTGCTCAGGGCGTGCTCAAGAGTGTTCTTCTCCATGTTCGTAATCGTGCGCCACCGACTCGATGAGGGCCAGTGAATCTTGAGGCGAAAGTGCCGCCGCCTGGAGGAGGTTGAAGGTGAGG
The DNA here is from genome assembly GCF_036227485.1 of Streptomyces sp. NBC_01451. Taxonomy (NCBI): domain Bacteria; kingdom Bacillati; phylum Actinomycetota; class Actinomycetes; order Kitasatosporales; family Streptomycetaceae; genus Streptomyces; species Streptomyces sp. NBC_01451. Next base: position 4,265,332 of record NZ_CP109479.1, on the reverse strand, counting down.
GTGTGGCGGGCGACGGTGGCCGGGTCGTCCAGGAGCTTTCCCATGTTCGGACCCTCGACGAAGGAGAGCGGGGGTGCGTCGTCGAACTCCATGAGCTTCAGCGAGCCGGTCATCGAGGCGTGAGCCCCGGAGCCGAACGGCAGTACCTGCACGATGATCCGATGCTGCCGGATCAGTGCGGCGACATGTCGCAACGCCTCCGCCATCACGGCCGCGCCGCCGACCACCCGCCGGAGCACCGCCTCGTCCAGAACCGACCACAACAAAGGGGTTGTTGGGTTGTCGAGGAGACGGGTGCGGTCGAGGCGGCTGGCCACGTCTTGGTCGATCTCGGTGTCCGAAGCTGTCGGCTTGTACGCGCGGAACACCGCCGCCGCGTACGCCGCCGTCTGGAGCAACCCGGGGATGAGGAGATGGGAGTGCTGCCTGATGGCCGCAGCCATCGCCTCAGCCTCCGCCGCCTCGGCGAAGTGGTCCGGGTACTTCGACTTGGCCAGCGCAGCGCAGTTGCGCTCGAAGAAGTCCTTCGTGCCCAGGATCTGGTCTATCTGGACGGCGTACTCGTGCATCATCCGCCGGGTGCCGGCTTCCATCTGCCCGATGAACGAACCGCTGACGAAGAGGGGTCGGCCCAGTTCGTCCTGGCTCAGGCCCGCCGCCTCGCGGGCGTGGCGGAGTTCGGCGCCCAGGAAGGCACGGGGTGAGGAGGAGGGGTCGAGGTCCTTCGAACCTGCCATGGCGGCAACTCCCTGTCGGACACATGGGGTTGTTGGGATGTCGTCTCTGGCCAGGTTAGACGGGTGACCGCCACGCTGTGTGGAGAAAGTGAACACTCAGAGTGGAGAGGAATGGGCGGCGTGACGGAGCTGATGTCGGACGGGCGGCTGCTGACGACCGAGGAGATCGTGGCGCGGTTGCGGGCGGCGCTGGAAGGGGTCGGCGTGGTTCTGCCGTCGCTGGGCGTCGACCCGGTGAGCGGGGCGAGCAGGGAGCCGTTCGCGCTGGTGGCTCTCGGGCGCTGCAACGTCCGTACGGCGACGCGGCTGGCCGCCGTGCTGGAGGGTGTGGCCGTGGGGGAGGGCGAGGGTGCGTGAGGTGACGTACGCCCTCGACGTGCGCGACGGGCGCATCGGGGAGGTCATGGGGCGCGAGGGCGGATACGTGCAGCTGCGGCCCGTGGGCGGCGGGTGCGAGTGGGACTGTCCGCCGGAGGCGCTGGGGGACGTGCCGCCGGGGGACCTGCTGCGGGCGCGGGTGCGGCGGGTCAATCGGGAGGGGCGGCTGCCGTGAGTCGGGTGGCGGGTGATCCGGCCCGGCCGGGGGCCGGGCCGGATCAGTTCAACTCAGGTCAGGCCAGGTCAGCAGAGGCGGCCGGTGTAGAACGCGCCGTCGATCTTGCTGCTGCTGCCGAGCCAGGTGTCGCCGGGGGCCACGCACTTCTCGTAGTTCGGGCCCCACACCTCGACCTCGATGACGATGCGGGAGCCGTCGCCCGTGCAGTGGTTGTAGTACGCGTCGCTGCCCGTCTCGTAGAACCCGCAGGGGTTCGCGGCGGCGGTGGCCGCCGGTGTGGCGACGGCGAGCACCAGGGCGCCGGTGAGGGGGCCGACGACGGCGAGGGCGGTGGTCAGGAAGCGGCGGACGTTCAAGGAGACTCCCGGCGAAGTGCTGATGCGGTCACCGGCAGCATTGATGATCACCGGCCGCTGATCCGGCCACATTGCCTCGGACGAGGGACCTGGTTCACCCGGTCGTGTGGATCAAGGTTTGCGGTCCGGCCGGTCGGAGCCGAGCTGCGGGAATTGCTCAGGGCACCATTTCTGAGGGAATCGATGCATACTGAGGAGAGGGAATCGTGTGTATGGAGGAAGCTGTGTCGCGTACCATGATCGACCTCGATGATGCACTCATTGCCGAGGCCGCGGAAATACTGGGCACCACGACCAAGCGAGCCACGGTGAACGGCGCCCTGGCGGAGTTCGTGGCGGCGGCGAAGCGGCAGCGGTTCATGGACATGCTGGAAGACGGGGTCTTCAGCGACCTCGGCGATCCGGAAGTGATGGCGAAGGCGTGGCGGTAGAGCGGTATCTCGTCGACAAGAGTGTGTGGGCGCGTACCGGAAACCCGTCGGTCAGGTCTGTGTTGATGCCACTTGTGCAGCGGGGGCTCCTGGCGGCGTGCGCTGTGATCGACCTCGAGATCCTGTTCAGCGCTCGTAACGGCGAAGAGCATGCGGCGGGTCGGTCGGTCCGCAAGGGCTTCGAGTGGCTGCCTCTCACCGATGAGATCGGCGCTCGGGCCATCGAGGTCCAAGGGCTTCTGGCGGAGAAAGGCATGCACCGCGAGGCGTCCATCCCGGACCTGCTGATCGCTGCCACGGCTGAGCGGTACGGAGTGACGGTGCTGCACTACGACGGCGACTTCGAGCACATCGCCGACATCACAGGGCAGCCCGTCGAGTGGGTCGTGGAGCGTGGGTCCGTGCCGTGAGCGAGGGCACGGAGGGCTTTTCTGACCGGAGAGGCTGCCGGGGAGGACTACAGGTTCCCCATCGGCTCGATGTCCACCTTCATCGGTGTGCCCCAGATGCGCAGGACCTCGTAGTCGGTGAACTCGTGGACCAGGCGGTAGGCGATTCCGGGGCGGGGGGCGCGGCGCTCGGCGGAGAGGTAGCGCTCGGCCTCCTGGCGGTCGCGGCGCGGGGTGCCGCAGAGCTGCCAGTTCTGGCCGGTCCACACCTCGGGGATCCAGCGCTGCTGGGACTCGGGACGGTCGGCGCGTACGCCGTAGCGGGACATCGTGCGCTCGGGGGGTGCCGTGTCCGGGTCGGTGTGGCGGGCCTGCGGATACGTGCCGTTCTGTTGGGAGCGGCGGGCGCTGCGGCGGCGGGTCTCGCAGAGCAGGCAGAGGTCGCTCGCGCTCTCGTCGACCGGGCCGTTGGGGTGCTCGGCGCAGCGGGTGGTGGGCGCCGAGCCGGTCACCGTGTCGTCCAGGATCGCCAGGGCCCTTTTCAGGTCGGCCTTGATCTCGTGCAGTTTCGCGTCGGCGGTGTCGCCGCCGAGCGCGTCCCCGTGCTCGCCGAGGACGCGCAGGGCTCGCCCGAGGGCGGTCAGCTGGGCGTGGTTCACGGTTCTCGTCCCTTCGGCGTGCGTACCTGCGTAACTGCGCTGAGTACCTGCGTGTCTGAACGCCTGCGTATCCGAAGGCGTGCGTGCGTTGCGTCGGGCGGTCAGCGCCCGGCGGACTCAACCGTCGCACACGCCACTGACAACGCGGGCGCGGGTGCGCGTATGCCGGCCGGGTCGGGCTACGCCTCGAACTCCGTCAGGTCGATCGCGTGCACGAGCAGCTGGTGGCCGTACACCGGGTGGGTCGTGTCCCGTTCCTCCGTCAGGCCCAGCTTGCGGATGATGTTCTCGGAGGCGTCGTCGCCGCCTCTGCTGATGCTGATCACGCGGTCGAGGCCGCGGTCCTGGAGGGCGAACTCCAGGGTGGCGTGGGCGGCCTCGGAGGCGTAGCCCTGGCCCCAGAACTGGGAGCCGAGCAGCCAGCTGATCGCGACGTCGTGCGCCACCTCCGGCAGGAACGCGGGCACGGACAGACCGACGGCGCCGATCAGTTCACCCGAGGCGAGCAGTTCGACGGCGAAGAGGCCGAAACCCTCCTCGTCCCACTCCTCCTCCCACCGCTCGATGGCCTCCGCCGCGTACTCCAGGTCGCGCACCGAACCGTCGTCGATCCACCGCATGACCTGGGAGTCCGCGAGGATCTCCGACAGGGGCACGAGGTCGTCGTCGGTCCAGCGGCGGAGGAGGAGGCGAGGGGTGTGGATCTCGGTCATGGCGCCCATCCTGCCCGACCCGCGAACGGGTGAGTGAATCAGCGGGGAGTCAGAGGGGCGGCGGGAGTCCGCGGGAGTCAGTGGGGTGCAGCCGCCAGTGCGGCGCGCAGGTGGCCGTCGTTCTCCGCGAGGAGACGCGCTGCCGTCGGGCCGTCGACCGAGCCGAGGACGACGAGGATCGCGTTCTTCGTCTCCCCGTCCGTCGCCGCGAGCGCCGCCTCGATCTCGTCGTCGCCCGCACCGGTAGCCAGGGCGACGATCCGGCGGGAGCGGGCCCGGAGCTTCTCGTTCGACGCCCGTACGTCGACCATCAGGTTCCCGTACGTCTTGCCGAGCCGGATCATCGTGATCGTCGACAGCATGTTGAGGACCAGCTTCTGGGCCGTGCCCGCCTTGAGCCGGGTCGAGCCGGTCAGCAGTTCGGGGCCGACGACGACCTCGATGCCGTGGTCGGCCGCCGCCGCGAGCGCGCTGTGCGCGTTGCAGGACAGGCCGATCGTCAACGCGCCCAGCGCGCGGGCGTGTTCGACGGCGCCGACCGCGTACGGCGTACGGCCGGACGCCGAGACGCCGACCACTGTGTCGAGTCCGGTGACGCCGAGCGCGTCGAGGTCACCGGCGGCCAGCTCCTTGGAGTCCTCGGCGCCCTCGACGGAGGTGACCATGGCCTCGGGGCCGCCCGCGATCACGCCCGTGACCTGCGCGGGGTCGGTGTTGAAGGTGGGCGGGCACTCGGAGGCGTCCAGCACGCCGAGCCGGCCCGGCGTACCGGCGCCCGCGTAGACCAGGCGGCCCCCGCGTGCCATCCGGGCGGCCAGGGCGTCGATCGCGGCGGCGATCTCCGGGAGCCGTTCGGCGACGGCGGCCGGGACGGTCGTGTCCTCGGCGTTCATCAGCCTGGCGATGTCGAGGGTGGGCAACTGGTCGATGTCGGCCAGCTCCGGGCGGAACGCCTCCGTCGTCAGCGACTCCAACTCCTCTTTCAGGGCGCGGTGGTTGGAGGAGGCGTCAGCGGTTGAGGTCATGGCGTGCTGCTCTTTCGGATCTTCCGGTGCCGGTGTGTCGGCGCGGCCACCGGTGTTGTGGCTGTCGGTGTGCGGCCCGGACGGGGAGACGTCCGGGCGCGGGCGGGCCTAGCGGCGTGCTGCCGTGCCGCTGCTGCGCGGGGTGTGGCGGTGGGCGAGGGCTTCGTAGGAGGCGGAGAGCGCGGGCGCGGCCGTCTCGTACGTTCGCTGCGCCACGCCTATGAACAGGCAGTCCACGACGAGGAGTTGGCTGGTGCGCGACGACATGGCAGCCGGGCGCAGTTCGCTCTCGCGGGCCGTGGAGGTGGTCAGGATGTGGTCGGCGTACTGCGAGACGGGTCCGTCGGGCCGCCCGGTGATCGCGACGGTCGTGGCCCCGTGTTCGAAGGCGACGCGCAGTGGCTCGATCACGTCCCCGGTCGACCCGGAGTGCGTGATCGCGACGGCGACGTCCTTCGCGCGCAGTTGCACGGCGTTGGTGACGGCGAGGTGCGGGTCGCTGTGGGCGTGCGCTATCAGCCCTATGCGCAGCAGCTTCTGGGTGAGGTCCTGGGCGACCAGACCGGAGGCGCCGACACCGTAGATGTCGATGCGCCGGGCGGCGGCCAGTGCGCCGACGGCGGCGGACAGCTGGGCCGTGTCCAGCCCGGCGGCCGTGTCGGCGAGGGTCTGCTGCTCGTCGTACGCCAGTTTCGCCACGACGTCCGCGATCGGGTCGTCGACCGCGATGTCGGCCGTCACGGCGGGGGAGCGCCCCGACTGCTGCTGGGCGGCCAGGCCCGCGAGGGCGAGGCGCAGGTCGCGGTAGCCGGGATAGCCGAGGAGCCGGGACGTACGGACGACCGTCGCCTCGCTGGTGCCGGTGAGTTCGGCGAGACCGGTGACCGTGAGGGCCGCGCAGCCGGCCGGGTCCGCGGCGACCGCCTCCGCGACGCGCTGCATGGAGCGCGTCATGGAGGGCGCCAGCGTCCGCACCTTGGCGGCGAGGGCGGCGGGCGCGGGCGGGGTGACACCCGGTCCGCCGGATCCGCCGGCTCCACCGACCGTGCCCGCCGCTGCTCCGAAAATTTCCTTCACGTCTCGGCTCACATGATGAAAGATATTTTCGATTCGGACGTACGGTCAAGAGTGCGCACAATGGGTGCATGACCCCCACCGGCGACCCCGAGGCCTCCATCACCCGCCTGGAGCAGGCGTTGCACGCGGCACGCGCCCTCGTCCTCGCCGACCTGGCCGCGCGCGAGGTCGCCGAGGCGGATGTCGTCTCGATGGTCGAGGAGTCGGTCGTACAGCGCCGCTGGTGGGTCGAGCAGTGGCCGGACGGCGCGGACTTCGTGGCCGGGCTGGTCGCCCAGGACGTCCAGGACGCACTGCTGGAGACCTACGGCCGCTGGCCGCTCTGCCCGGTCTGCGGCGGCGGCGACCCGCACGCCCTTGAGGTGGAACCGGAGTTGGGCCCCGATCCCCAGTGGGTGTGCCACAAGGCGGGGGTGCGGGTCGCGGCGGTCGGGGCGCTGGGCACCGCCTCGGGCGGGACGGCGTCCTCGTGACCATCTACATAGACCCGCCCGTCTGGCCCGGCCACGGCCGCGTGTGGTCCCACCTCGTCAGCGATGTCTCGTACGAGGAACTGCACACGTTCGCCGACGAGTTGGGCGTACCCCGGCGGGCCTTCGAGCGCGACCACTACGACATCCCGTCGCATCGGTACGGGGACGTGGTGGCCGCGGGGGCGGTGGAGGTCAGCAGCCGCGAGGTGGTGCGGCTGCTGCACGGGGCGGGACTGCGCAGGCGGAAGACGGCGGGCGGGCCGGAGGGGCCTGGCGGGCCGGGCGGGTCCGGCGGGTCCGGTCGGCCTGGGCGTCAGCCGCGCAACTCGTAGGCCTGTAGGCCCTCCTCGTCGGGTTCCGCGCTCACCGGCACGAATCCGACGCGGGCGATCACCCCCTGGGACGGGACGTTCCGCGGCTCGATCGTCGCGAACAGCGACCTCACGTCGTCCCGGGCCAGGGCCCATTCCGCCAGTGTGCGCAGCGCCTCCGTGGCGTAGCCGTTGCCGCGGGCGGCTTCCGCGAGGTCGTAGCCGACCTCGGCCTTGCCCTCCTCGTCGGGAGCGCCGTGGAAGCCCATGCCGCCGACCGCGCGGTCGTCCTCCCGCCGCACCAGGACGAACAGGCCGAACTCCGGGCGGTGTACGCCCGCTTCATAGGCCTTCGTCGTCATCCCGGCGGCCTCCCGTGTGCCCTCGAACGGGCCGCCCTCGATCCAGTCGAAGCCGCCGGTGCCGCCCACGCTCAGATCGGCGGCGGCGGCCGGGGTGACGCCCTCCAGGCGGAGCCGTTCGGTGTCCAGGACGAGATTGTTGGTCCAGTGCCACCCGGTGGGCCGGGCGCGGCCGGGGAGCTCGGCGCGGCCGGTCGCCCAGAGCAGGTTCCGCCAGTGGTCGGGGCCGGGCCGGACGTGCGGGAAGATCCGGGTGAGGACGAACTCCGCCAGGTGCGCGGGCGCTTCGTACGGCAGCCCCAGGCCCTCCGCCATGTCGTGGGTGTGCAGCAGCACTTCGGCGATGCCCATCGCGGCGAAGCCCTCGCGGTTCGCGCTGCGGAAGGGGTACGGATGGAAGCCGCGCGCGTCACGGGGTGCGGTACGGACGGCGGCGGTGAGCAGGGCGCCGGTCGTCGTGATGACATCGAGGATGCCCGCGTTGTCGGCGGGGTCCATACCGCCCTCGCGGCCGTCGATGCCGATCTGGAAGGGGACGTACGTGCTCTTCGCCCGCCCCGCCAACTGCCCGGCGTACGCGATGAGATCACTCGCGACATGCTCCGCCGTCCGACGGCAGCTCCACTCCAGCCGCCCCGCCTTGATCTCCGCCCAGTCCCGGTCCAGCGCCTGCCCCAGCAGCGCCACCGCGCCCGCGACAGCCTCGTCCACTTCGTTCCCGCCCATGCTCAGCATGCGGCGAGGATAGGTGGTGGGTGCGGTGACGGACACGGATTAAACCGGCCCCGAGCCCGCTTCGGCCAGCCGCTTCAGCTCCGCCGCGATGTTGGCGCGCGCCGCCTTCTCCCAGTGCCGCGTGCCGTACGGCGTCCGGAACAGCTTTGGCAGGGCCAGGAGTTGACGCAGTACGGCTGCCCGGCCCTGCCTGAAGGCGTCCTCCGGGACGAAGGCGTACTCCTCGCGGACGGCGGCCGTGTACGCGGCGTACGTGTCCTGGGGTGCGGCCAGGATCGCGAGGTCCGCGTCGCACAGGACCTCGCCGTTGCGGTCGCCGGGCGCGGGGGCGTGGGTGACGGTGAGGCGTACCAGACGGGCCACCTCCGCGGTGCCCGCCGGGGAGACGCCCGCCTCGGGAAGGGCCCGCTCGGCGAGACGGGCGGAGCGCTCCTCGTTCTCCGAGCGGTCGGGCGCGTACACGGCGTCGTGGAACCAGGCGGCGAGGCGGACCAGGGAGAGGTCGAGGGCGGGAGCAGGAGGAGGGGGAGAGGCAGGCGCAGGGGCGGGAGTGAGGTCGGGGGCGGGTGTGTCGGCTTGCTCCGCTTCCGGCACGTCGGCGTCCCGCACGTCGGCTTCCAGTACGTCGATGTGGTCGAGGACCGCGGTGAGGTGGGTGAGCGTGTGGTAGCGGCGGTGGGGTTCCTGGTAGCGGGTGAGGAGGTTGTCGGCGTAGGGGACGGGGTCGGGAAGCTCCTCGGCGTCGCCGGGGCGGGCCGCTTCCAGGGACCGGGTCCAGCGGGTACGGAGAGCGTCGAGGTCGGCTTGATCGGGCATGCGGGCATTCTCCCGGGCGGACGCGTCCGCCACTGGCGTGGGAGGCATGACGTTTTCTGCCGATGAACGTGACGTACGAGACCCCGAGCTGCCCGGGCGGCTCCTGACCGTCGAGCGCGACGCGCTGATACCGCTGCTGCGGGCCCGTCCCGAGGCCGACTTCGGGATCGTGACCGCCGGGTGTCCCGAGTGGACCGTGCGGGATGTGGTCGCGCACTGCTCGGCCGTGCTGTCGAGGGTGGTGGAGGGGCGGTTCGAGAAGGGCGTGTTCTCCCCCGAGTCGAACGACCTGGACATCGCCGAGCGGGGTGACTGGACGAACGCGCAGGTCGTGGACGAGCTGGAGAAGGGGATGAGCGAGGCCGGGGCTGTGATCGCCGGGGCCGGCGGGGTGCTGTACGGGGCTGCGCTGGGGTGGGGGTCCCCCCACGCCTTTGAGGCAGTGGGGGAGGGTGCACGCCGGGGACGTACGGGAGGCGTTCGGTGAGCCCGGGGCCTGTGCGGGGCCCGGGCTGCCTTACGCGCTGACTCTGCTGGCGCGGCTGAGCCGGGTGCGCGGGCTGGTGCCGGTCCATGCCGACGTCGACGAGCTGGACCAGCCGTTGTGGCTGGGGGATGCGTCGGGGACCCGGACACCGGGGCGGTACATCGGGGGTGGTGCGGCGCTGATGCGGTTGTACGCGGGGCGGCCGATGACCGGGGAGAGCGCGGGGGCATACGCGTACGAGCTGGCGGGGGTGGAGGCGGGGGAGCTGAACATGTTCGGCGGGTGAGTGACGGGGACGGGGCGCGCGGGCGTATTCTTGGATTGGACTAGACCTGTAGTCGCCGAACGGCTGCCAGATGGTCGCCATGCAGTCGCTCCAAGGGGAATCCAAGAGGGAAGGGGTCCGATGAGCCAGCGCGCAGTCCTGGAGGTGATCGCCCTCGGTGTCGAGGACGCCGTCGCCGCCCGGGCCGGAGGGGCGGACCGGCTGGAGCTGGTCACCGACATGGCCGCCGACGGGCTCACCCCGACGGTCGCGGCCTTCGCCGGGATCCGGGCCGTCGTCGACATCCCGCTGCGGGTGATGCTGCGGCTGGCCGACGGGTTCGGCGCGGGGGATGTCGACCGGTTGGCCGGGGTCGCCGGGGAGTTGCGGGCGGTGGGCGCGGAGGAGTTCGTCCTGGGGTTCCTGGGGGCGGACGGTGGTGTCGATCTCGCCGCGGTCGAGCGGGTCGTGGGCGAGATCGACGGCTGCCGGTGGACGTTCCACCGGGCGATCGACCACGCCGTCGACCGGGACGCCCTGCGCAAGCAGCTCGACGGGCTCCCCGGTCTCGACACCTACCTCACCGCCGGATCGGCGGCCGGCGTCGACGAAGGGCTTCCCACGCTGCTCGCGGAGGCGGCCCGGCGCGGGGAGCCGGGGTATGAGCAACGGCTGCTGGTGGGGGGCGGGTTGCGTCTGGAGCATGTGCCGCTGCTGCGGGCCGCGGGTGTGGACGCCTTCCACATCGGGGGTGCGGCCCGGCCGGAGGGGTGGGGGAGACCGGTGTCGGTGGGGGCGGTCGCGGAGTGGCGGGGGGTGCTGGACGCGGGCTGAGGGGGGCGTGTCCGGGGGTGTTTCTCGCCCCCGCCGCCCCTACCCGTCCCGTCCTGTTCCTGGGGGCTGCGCCCCCGGGCCCCCGCTGTCGGCCCTGAAGGGGCCTTGTCCTCAAGCGCCGGACGGGCTGGAGTGCCTGGGCCTGGGCTGGAGTGCCCGGGCCCGGGCTGGACGGCAGCCGTCAGGCCAGCTCGCCCGGTAGGGGTGCCGTGTGGGTCACGATCAGCCCCGACACCGCTCGGGTCAGGGCCACGTACAGGCGCCGCAGGCCGGTGCGCTCGTCCGGTTCGCCGTCGACAACCGCCCGGGGTTCGTCGAGGACCACGTAGTCGTACTCCAGCCCCTTCGCGAGGGACGCCGGGACCAGGGTCAGCCGGGTCTCCTGTGTCGTCTCCTCGCCCGGGGAGAGGTGGCCGATGCCCGCCGCCGTGAGTGCCTTCGCCAGCGCCGGGACACGGGCGTCCGCCGCGATCAGGCCGGTCGAGCCCTCGTTGCGCAGCAACTCCTCGCAGGCGGCGACCACTTCACCCGCGTCGTCGCCGATCTGCCGCACGTCGAAGAAACCCGGGTTCTCACGCACCGACGCCACCGGCGTCAGACCCGGGGCGATGTGCGGGAGCAGCCGGGAGGCGTACGTGATGACGTCCGTCGGGACGCGGAAACCGGCCGTCAGTTCCTCGATCACGGCGTCCGGCTTGCCCAGGTGGGCCAGAGCCTCGTCCCAACTCCTCGTCGCCCAGGGCGTGGTGCCCTGCGCGAGGTCGCCGAGGACGGTCGCCGAACCGGTCGTGCAGCGCCGGCCCACCGCCCGGTACTGCATCGGCGAGAGGTCCTGCGCCTCGTCCAGGACGACATGCCCGAGCGAGTGCGTGCGCTGGACCAGGTCGATCGTCTCGTCGATCAGCACGGCGTCCGCGGCCGACCACCTGGCCGCCTTCACCGACCGTACGGGCTTCGTCCGGAGGATCTCCCGCTGCTCGTCCTCGTCGAGGATCCCGGCCGCGTGCTCGGCCAGGAAGTCGGCGTCGGTGAGCAGGCGCAGGACGAGTTTCGCGGGGTCGACGGGCGGCCAGACCGCCTTCACGGCGGCTTTCACCGCCGCGTTGCGGGCGACGGCGTCCTGCACACGGTCGTCCGGGGCCTCGCCCGAGCGTTCCATCTGCACCAGCACCACGTGCGCGATGCGCTGCGGCAGGGCCTCGCGGGCGGCGCCGTAGCGAATCCCGCGGTCCAGCAACTCCCTGACGATGCCCTCCAGTTCGTAGGCGGGGATGCGCCAGCGCCGGGAACCCCGTACGACCATCACGGGCTCGGTGGGCAGCGTCACGTGGGAGTAGACGGCGTTCCGGAGGACGTCCGCCATCCTCGCGTCGCCCTTGACGATCGCCGCCGCCGCGTCGTCCGTGCCGGTCACCTCGACATGGGCCACCAGGTCGTCGACGGTGGCCTGCTTGACCTCCAACTCGCCCAGCGCGGGCAGCACTTGCTCGATGTAGTGGAGGAAGGAGCTGTTCGGCCCGATGACGAGGGTGCCGGTGCGGGCCAGGCGCTCGCGGTGGGCGTAGAGGAGATACGCGACCCGGTGCAGACCGACTGCCGTCTTTCCGGTGCCGGGACCCCCCTGTACGCACACCGAGCCGCCCAGCCCGCTGCGTACGATCTCGTCCTGTTCGGGCTGGATGGTGGCCACGATGTCGCGCATCGGGCCCACGCGCGGGCGCTCGATCTCCTGCTGGAGGAGTTTGCTGGTCGCCGCCGACTCGGTGGGGTCGGAGAGGTGCTCGTCCTCGTACGCGGTGAGGTCTCCGCCGGTGTAGCCGAAGCGGCGGCGCAGGGCGACGTCCAGCGGGTCCGTCTTCGAGGCCCGGTAGAACGGCTGGGACACCGGCGCGCGCCAGTCGATGACCATGGGGTCGCCGTCGGCGTCGTGGACGTGCCGGCGCCCGATGTAGAACTGCTCGCCCTCCGCGCCCTCGGCCTGCTCGGCGCCAGGAGCGTGCAGGTAGTCGAGGCGGCCGAAGAACAGCGGGGTGTGACTGAGGTCGGCGAGGGCCTTGATCCGCTCGCCGATCTGGTGGGAGAGGACCGCCGCGTTGACCCAGTTCGCGGTGACGTCCCTGATGTCGAGGGACTCCGCGTCCTCACGCATCGCGCGCAGGGCCGCTCGGGAGGCGGCGAGATGGGAGCGTTCCCGGCCGAGCGGGTTGTCGGCGGTCGGGTTGTCGGCGGTCGCGTCGCCGGAAATCGGGTCGTCGGAAACGGGGACGGGGCTGGACAAGGGGGTGCCTCCGGATACCTGCTGCGAATCTGCTGCTGGGGTGTGACGTCGAGAAGCCGACCGGTTTCCGTCCGGGCGGCGGCGCTCCACGACGGGAGGCGGGCAAGATCGGAGATCCTAGGGGACGGGAGGAGGCGGAGGCCAATCAATATTCGGTGTACGGCATCCGCAGTCCCCTAGGGGGCGGACTCCACCTTCCTGTGGGGGAGACGTCCACCCGGAGTCGTACAGGGGGACGACGGAGGTTGGACCCGCAGGCCGATGGCACCGGCGGCGCCGGAAGCAACCATGGATACATGAGCGCAGCATCCTTCACCCCCGCGTCCGTAGCCTCCGTGGCTTCCGTCCGCTCCGGCGCCACCCCCGTGCGGGGCGGCCACCGGCACCCCTTCGGCGACGCCCTCCGCGCCGTCAGGGTGTTCGCCGGCGCCACCCTGAGCGTCGTACTCCTCGGCGAGTACGGGGAGGAGGCGGGCGTGCGCCGCAGGTGAGCGGCGTACCCCTCAGCCCGTGGTTCCCTCGGTGCCTCCTGCGTCCCCCGCCAGCAGCTCGTCCGCGTCCATGATCCGGTAGGCGTATCCCTGCTCCGCGAGGAACCGCTGGCGGTGCGCGGCGAAGTCCTGGTCGAGGGTGTCCCGGGCGACCACCGAGTAGAAGTGGGCCTTGTGCCCGTCGGCCTTCGGCCGCAGTACGCGGCCCAGCCGCTGGGCCTCCTCCTGCCGTGACCCGAAGGTGCCGGAGACCTGGATGGCCACGGTGGCCTCGGGCAGGTCGATGGAGAAGTTCGCGACCTTGGACACGACCAGGACGCTGATCTCGCCCTGGCGGAACGCGTCGAAGAGTTTCTCGCGCTGCGAGTTCGGTGTCTCGCCCTTGATGACGGGCGCGTTCAGGTGCTCGCCCAGTTCGTCGAGCTGGTCGATGTACTGGCCGATGACGAGGATCTGCTGCCCGGCGAAGCGCCGCACGATCGCCTCCGTGACCTTGCGCTTGGTCGCGGTGGTCGCGCAGAAGCGGTACTTCTCCTCGGTCTCGGCGGTGGCGTAGGCGAGCCGCTCGGACTCCGTCAGGTTGACCCGCACCTCGACGCAGTCCGCGGGCGCGATGTAGCCCTGCGCCTCGATCTCCTTCCAGGGCGCGTCGAACCGCTTCGGCCCGATGAGCGAGAAGACGTCCGACTCGCGCCCGTCCTCCCGTACGAGGGTCGCGGTAAGTCCGAGCCGGCGCCTGGCCTGAAGATCGGCGGTGAACTTGAAGACGGGCGCGGGCAGCAGATGCACCTCGTCGTAGATGATGAGCCCCCAGTCGCGGGAGTCGAACAGCTCCAGGTGCGGATAGACGCCCTTGCGGCGGGTCGTGAGCACCTGGTAGGTCGCGATGGTGACGGGCCGGATCTCCTTCCGGGTCCCGCTGTACTCGCCGATCTCCTCCTCGGTCAGCGACGTCCGCTTCACCAGCTCGTGCTTCCACTGCCGGGCCGAGACGGTGTTCGTGACGAGGATGAGCGTGGTGGCCTTCGCCTGGGCCATGGACCCGGCCCCGACCAGTGTCTTGCCCGCCCCGCACGGAAGGACGACCACTCCGCTGCCGCCGTGCCAGAAGTTCTCCACGGCCTGCTGCTGGTAGGGGCGCAGCGCCCACCCGTCCTCGGCCAGCTCGATCGCGTGCGCCTCGCCGTCGACGTACCCGGCGAGGTCCTCGGCCGGCCAGCCCAGCTTCAGCAGCACCTGCTTGATCTGCCCGCGCTCGGAGGGATGCACGGCCACGGTGTCGGGGTCGAGCCGGGCGCCGACGAGCGGGATGATCCGCTTCGAACGCAGGATCTCTTCGAGGATCGGACGGTCGGTGGTCGTGAGGACCAGCCCGTGCGCCGGATGCTTGGAGAGGGTCAGCCGGCCGTAGCGGTCCATCGTCTCGGCGATGTCGACGAGCAGCGCGTGCGGCACGGGGTAGCGGCTGTACTGCACGAGCGCGTCGACGACCTGTTCGGCGTCGTGCCCGGCGGCCCGCGCGTTCCACAGGCCCAGCGGGGTCACCCGGTAGGTGTGGATGTGCTCCGGCGCCCGCTCCAGCTCGGCGAACGGCGCGATGGCCCGACGACACTCGCCGGCCTGCTCGTGGTCGACCTCAAGGAGCAGGGTTTTGTCCGACTGGACGATAAGTGGACCATTCACGTACGTGCACATCCCTTCCGTACGGCCTACGGCCAAACGTCCAGTGTGCCCTACCGGCCGACGGGCGGGTCCCGGCCGCCGTCAGCCGCCCGGCCCCCCGCCCGCCACCCGTCCCGCTCAGCCGCCCATCTCCCTCAGCCGTCCACGTCCTCCGCCAGCTCGGCCACGCCGGTGACCCGGTGCAGGGGGTACGTCCGTACCTCGTCCGCCGTGTGGTCGTACGCCGTCACGAAGCCGCCCTCCACGCGGATGGGGGCGATGACGCGCTGGCTGGCGGCGCCCTCGGCGTTGACGTAGCCGATCCACACGGCCTCGCCGGTCATCACCGCGGCCTGCATGGTGGCCAGGGTCTCGGCCGGGCTGGTGCGCGGGAGGTCGCCGTTCGCGGCCGGTGTCTCCGTCGGTCTGCGCGGGGTCGTCGAGGCCAGGTCGCCCGCCCGGATCGCCCGGATCGCCGCCGAGAGGAGTGTGGAGTCGGGGGCCGGCGGGCCGTCCGGTACCGGGTCCGGGGCTGTGCGGGGCGGGGTGCGGTGGGCGTGGGCGCGGGTGATCAGGACGTCTCCCTCGGCCGACTCGGCGGCCGGGGCGAAGCCCATCGCGCGCAGACCGTCGAGGAGTGCCGCCGGGTCGGTCTGGGCGGCCAGCACCGTGGGCGCCAGGCGCCGCAGGCGCAGGTTCGCGGACCGCTTGTCGGCGAGGATCTCGCTGAGCACCGCGTCGTCGTCGCAGCGCACGTAGGCCGAGGCCGCGCCGATCCGCAGGTGTCCGTGTCTGCGCGCGACGTCGTCGATGAGGTAGGCGAGGGGCTGCGGGACCGGCGTACGGGAGTGGGCGGTCAGGAAGTCGTGCAGGTCGGAGGCGGCGCGGCCCGCGTCCAGGGCACGGCGTACGGAACCCGGGGTGAAGCGGTAGACCGTCGCGCCGCCCTTCGACTCGACGTCCGCGAGCACGCCGAGCATGTCGGCCAGCGGGCGCTTGAGGGGGCCGGGGGCCACCGCCGTCAGGTCCGCCTGGAGGAGGACGTGGTCGAGCGGTTCGGGCAGGAGAGGGGTGAGCAGGCGGGCCGCGGCGGCCGAGGCGACGGCCTGCTCGGACGCCGAGAGGGGCTCGGGGGCTGGATGGGTGGAAGAGGTGGAAGAGGCGGCATGGGTGTGGTGGTCGTGGTGGTGGACCGGGAGTTTGTCGCCCGGGCCGGTCGGCTCGGGCGCCTTCACCGGCGCGGCGGGCAGGCCCAGCAGCGCCCGGCCCTGGGACGACAGTGCCCCCCGTCCCGTGACGCCCAGCGACTCCGCCTCGGCCAGGGTCCAGCGGGCGAGCCTGGTGCGCAGGTCCTCGTCGCCCTCCCGGTCCTGCTGCGGGCCGCGCGTCGGACGCTCCCAGCGCAGACGGGCCAGCACCGAGTCGACGGTCGGGGCCGTGCCCTCCGGGAGAGCGGCCAGCAGGGCCAGCACCCGGTGCCGTACCTCCGGCGCCGCCGACCGGTCCAGACCCGGGCCGAGGGCGGACAGCGTACGGTCCTTGGCGTCCCGGCCGCCGATCACACCGGGCGTCCGGGTCGCCGTCAGCCACGCCTCCGCGAGCCGTGCCCACCGCTGTGCCGAGGGCCACTCCAGCCACTCGTCGTACGCGGGGGTCGCCGCGTACCGCTCGTCGGCCTCGCCGTCGGACGCCAACAGGCCTGCCGCGTAGGCGAGTTCGACCCAGAACGCGGCCACCGGCTCGGACACGTCCAGGGCGACGGCCGTCCGCTTGAGGTCACGGACGCTCAGCCCGCCGGCCCGCAGCACCGCCGGGCCGCCCTCGTCCCAGTCCTTCAGCAGCTCCTCGACGGTCGCGAGCGCCGTGTACGCCTGCCCGGCCGCCGCGTTGTCCACAACCTGTGGACGATGGGTCGCGGCGGGCTCGATCCCCGGCGGCAACGGCTCGGTCGTGCGGTGCGCCCGGCCGTCGCGCAGATGCAGGGCCACCTCGCGCGGCAGCACCACCGTTCCGGGCGAGGTGGGGAGCAGCAGACCCCGGTCCAGCAGCCAGCGCAGGTGGGGCGCCGGATCGGCGGTGACCTGGCCGTACGGCGGCCCCCAGACGAGCCGCCGCAGTACGTCCACGGAGTCCGAGGCGGCACTGTCGAGCAGCGCGGCCATCCGCCCGCGGTCGGTGAACAGCGCGGTCAGCGAGGCCACCGCGCTCACCGCGTCGTGCGTCGACGTGAGCCCCGCCGCCGCCACGATCTCCTGGACCCGGCCCGGCGACATCCCCGCCGTCGCCTCCGCGACCGTCGGACCGAGCCCCGTCGGGGACGGATGCTGCGGCGAGGGCGCCAGCAGCTCACGAGCGGTGCGGACGAGACGCAGCCGGTCCGTACCGCCCCACACCAGGGCCTGCTCGCGCAGCACGCCGAGGGCGCGGGGGAGGGCGGCGGTGACCGCCGGATCGGCGGCGTCGCCCGCGAGGAGGGCCAGCAGACCGTCGTACGACGCCGGGTCCGGGGCCACGGCCAGCGCCTGTGCCGTCTGGAGCGTGAACCTGTCCAGGCGCTCCAGGGCACGCACGACCGACGCGCGGGTGCCGGCACGGGTAGCCAGCTGGGTGAGGTCGGTGGGGACGGGGGTGATGAGGTCCGGACGCGTGCGCAGCAGCGCGGCCAGGGACGCGTCGTCCCGTGCGCGAAGCGCCTCCGCGAGGGAACGCGGCGCCGGTGTCTCCTCGGTGCTCATCCCGCCCACGGTAGCGGGTGGGTGCGGTGAGGTGTCTCTCGTCGGTGCGGGTCGGCTGGTGTGGACGTCACCGGGGCTGCGCCCCCGGACCCCCGCATCGGCCCTGAAGCGGCCTCGTCCACAATCTCCCCCAGAGGGGGGACCCCCGGACGGGCTGAGGGCGCCGGCCGGGCCGAAGAGGTGCCGCCCGTGCTCGGTGGAGATGCCGGTAACGTCTGGCTTCGTGGGTATCGAGAGCGACCAGGTCGTCTACGAGTATCTGAGCAGGGTCGGAGACCTGGCCCAGCAGCGGCAGTTGCCGTCCGGCGAGCGGATGCGTCTCGTCTCGGGGCTGCGCACGGAGATCGACCGGCGCCGCGCCAAGGCCCCGGTCGACAGCCCCGCCTCCGTACGCCGCATCCTCGACCGCATCGGCACCCCCGACGAGGTCGTGGCCGGCGCGGGTCCCGGCCGAGGTGCGCCCGGCGAGCCCGAGGTGCCCGAGGCGCCGCGTGCCTCCGTACCCGTACAGCGTGACCGCGAGGACCCGCCGCGCAAGGGGAAGGGGCTCGGGCGACTCGTACCGCGCCTGCGTCCGGCGGAGACCGGCAAGGAAGCGGACGCCGCGGAGCCGTTCGCCCCGTTCCCCTCCGGGGGCGACCCCGCCCCGCCCCATCTCGCGGGTACCGACGAACTCGGGAACGCGGACTGGTGGCTGGCGGGCCGCAGGGGCCCGCTCGCGGACGCGGACGGTCTCCCGGCCGGGTTCGTCGGCGGGGTGGAGATCCCCGACCTGCTCAAGCCGCCGCCCAAGCCGCAGAAGCCGAAGCCGGAGGACGAAGCAGTCGAGGCCGAGGAGGCCGAGGCGTCCGCTGCCGAAGGCGATGACGCCGGCGAGGTCCCGGACGCGCCCCGCCGACGACGGCGCCGACTGCGCCTCCCCCTCCTCTCCGGCACCTGGAGCAACCCGCTGCTCCTCCTCGCCGCCGGCCTCCTCGTCGCGGGAGCGGTCCTCGGCAGCGTCTACGCCCTCCTCATCGGCTGGGCCATCGCCTACGCCTCGCGCCGGCTCTCCCAGGCCGAGACGAAGTGGGCGGTCGTCTACCTGCCCGGAGCGGCGGTCGCGGCCGGTGCGGGCTGGCTCTGGGGCCGCGCACAGGGCCGCTGGGGCGCCCCCATCGCCGAGGGCCACATGAACGAGGCCCTCAGCCAGACCTGGCCATGGGTGGTGAAGGGCGCCGCGATCATCTCCGCCCTGTACCTCACCTGGCGCTCCCAACGCCCACGCTGACGGGCACCACGCCGACCGGCCCGCGCTGACCGGCACCTGCTGGGCGTTCCCGCGTTCCCGGCGTCCGCGTCGGCCGTCCCTGTGCTCCTATTGCCTGCGCCGGCCGCATCCGCGCCGGCCGCATCCGCGTCGGCCGCATCCGCGTCGGCCGCATCCGCGTCGGCCGCATCCGCGTCGGCCGCATCCGCGTCGGCCGCATCCGCGCCGAGCGTCACCGCGCCGGGCGTCACCGCGCCGGGCGTCACCGCGCCGGGCGTCACCGCGCCGGGCGTCACCGCGCCGGGCGTCCTCGCGCTGACCGCCTCCGAGCTGATCGCCTCTGCGCTCCCGGTTCCCAGCTGACCGTCTCCGCGCCGGGCGTTCCTGCGCTCCCGGCTCCCGGACCGGCCGCGTGCGCGTTGGGCGTCCTCGCGCCGAGCATCCCCGCGCTCCCAGTGCCCGTTCGGGCCGGCCTCGCGCTGACCGCTTCAGCGCTGGGCGTCCTCGCGCCGGCCGCGTCAGCGCTGGGCGTTCCTTCGCTCTCGGTGTCCGGGCCGGGTGGGCCCGCGGTCGCTGTCGCCGTTGTCCCTGCCTGCTCCCGCACAATGGTGCATATGACATCCATGCCCTTGCCGACACCCTCCGGCGCGCTCACCGTCGGGTTCGACCTCGACATGACCCTCATCGACTCCCGGCCCGGCATCCACGCCTGCTACGTGGCGCTCGCCGAGCGCACGGGCACGTACATCGACGCCGATCTGGCCGTCACCCGGCTCGGTCCGCCCCTCGCGGACGAGCTCGTGCACTGGTTTTCGGCCGATCGGATCGCGGAGATGAGCGACCTCTACCGGGCGATGTATCCGGCCATCGCCATCACCGCGACCCCCGCGATGACCGGCGCCCGCGAGGCCATCGCGGCCGTGCGGGAGTCCGGCGGAAGGGCGATCGTCGTCACCGCCAAGTACGAGCCGAACGCCAAGCTCCACCTCGAACACCTCGGCATCGAGCCCGACGCGGTCATCGGGAACCTGTGGGCCGAGCAGAAGGCGGTGGCGCTGCGCGAGCAGGGCGCGAGCGTGTACGTCGGCGACCACGTCGGAGACGTACGCGGTGCCCGGGCCGCCGGTGCCCTGTCGGTGGCCGTGCCCACCGGGCCCTGTGACGCCGCTGAGCTGCGCGCGGCGGGCGCGGACGTCGTCCTCGACGACCTCACCCACTTCCCGGCCTGGCTGGCCTCCTATCCCGGGGACCCGGGGGACCTGGGAGACCCGGGAGACCCGGGAGACCCCGGCTACTCGGACGCGACGGCCGCCCGCGCCTGACGGCGTCCCTCGGCCACCGACCGGAGCACCCCGGCGCCCGCGACAAGGAAGCCGACGCCCATCAGCATGCTCAAGCCGAACATGAACGTCGGGAATGGCTTCGCCCCGAGGAGGAATGGGGCCACGGTGACCAAAGTGGCCACCGCACCGACGAAGAACACGATGGCACCGACACGGATCAGCCGATCTCCGGCCGCGGCGGAATTCGTTTGGGTTTTGTCACGCACTCGACCAGGGTAGTTCCCTGCCCGAAGGAACAACCCGGCGACGTCTTGTCACCGGCCTGCGGACCATTAGCCTTGGTACCGGCGGGTCTCACGACCCGCCCAAGTGCTATCAAGACCCGTTTTCCCGCCAGCAGTTCGAAGCGCTTCGAAGCACTTCGTAGCAGATTCAAGCAGCCCGAAGCAGTTTTCCGACGAGTATGAGGACGAGGAACAGACGTGCCCACCGGCAAGGTCAAGTGGTTCAACAGTGAGAAGGGTTTCGGCTTTCTCTCCCGCGATGACGGCGGTGACGTCTTCGTCCATTCCTCGGTACTGCCCGCCGGAGTCGATTCCCTCAAGCCGGGCCAGCGCGTGGAGTTCGGGGTTGTCGCCGGCCAACGCGGTGACCAGGCGCTTTCCGTCGTGATCCTGGACCCGACCCCGTCGGTCGCGGCGGCACAGCGCAAGAAGCCCGACGAACTGGCCTCCATCGTCCAGGACTTGACGACCGTCCTGGAGAACATCACGCCGATGCTGGAAAGGGGCCGTTACCCCGAGAAGACCTCGGGTGCGAAGATCGCGGGCCTGCTGCGGGCGGTCGCCGACCAGCTGGACGTGTGACGTGTAAGGCGTTTCCGGAGATTCCTAGGGGAAATCGAGTGCGTTCGGGCCGAGGGGCGGCACCAGCCCCTCGGCCGCCGCGCGTGTGAGCAGCCCTCGCACCGCTGCGTAGCCGTCCTCGCCGAGGTCGGCGGTGAACTCGTTGACGTACAGCCCGATGTGCTGATCGGCGACCTTCGGGTCCATCTCCTGCGCGTGCTCCAGGACATAGGCCCGGGAGGCCTCAGGGTCGTCCCAGGCGGCCCGTACGGACGTCCGGGCCGCCCGGGCCAGCAGGTGCAGCGTCCGGGCTCCCAGCGACCGCTTGGCGATGATCGCGCCGAGCGGGATCGGCAGCCCGGTCGTCGCCTCCCAGTGCTCGCCCATGTCCGCGAGCCGGTGCAGCCCGTAGTTCCCGTACGTGAAGCGCGCCTCGTGGATGACCAGCCCGGCGTCGACCTTCCCGTCCCGCACGGCGGGCATGATCTCGTGGAACGGCATCACGACGACCTCCCCGACCCCGCCGGGGATCGTGTCGGCCGCCCACAGCCGGAACAGCAGGTACGCCGTCGACCGCTCGCTCGGCACCGCGACCGTGCGCCCGGTCAGGTCGGCCCCCGCCTCCCGGGTGAGCACCAGCGGCCCGCAGCCCCGCCCCAGCGCGCCCCCGCAGGGCAGCAGCGCGTACTCGTCGAGGACGTACGGCAGCACGGCGTACGACACCTTCAGTACGTCGAACTCGCCGCGCTCGGCCATGCCGTTGGTGATGTCGATGTCCGCGAACGTCACGTCGAGCGCGGGCGCGTCCGGCACCCGGCCATGGGCCCAGGCGTCGAAGACGAAGGTGTCGTTCGGGCAGGGCGAGTACGCGATCCGCAGCGCGTGTTCAGCTCGCGGGGTCACGGGGGTGCTCATGTCGGTGCTCATGCGGGTTCCAACTCTCCAGTACGGGGGCGAGCTTCCCGAAGGCGTCCGTCAGTGCCGTGAGCGCGTCGCCGATGCGCCAGGCGGCGCGGTCGCGGGGGCCGACGGGGTTGGACACGGCCCGGATCTCCAGCACCGGCACACCGTGCGCGGCGGCGGCCTCGGCGACCCCGAAGCCCTCCATCGCCTCGGCCAGCGCACCCGGGTGCCGGGCGCCCAGTTCGGCGGCGCGTTCGGCGCTGCCGGTGACGGTGGAGACGGTCAGTACGGCGCCCGGGAGAGCGCCGGTCGCGACCGTGAGATCCCGTACGAGTGATTCCGGCGGACGGTGGGTGACGGCGCCGAAGCCGAGCGCGGTGACCGGGACGAACCCGTCCGGGGTCTCGGCGCCCAGGTCCGCGACGGTGATCTCGTCGGCGACGACCAGTGAGCCGACCGGCGCCTGCGGCTGGAAACCACCGGCGATGCCCGCCGAGACGACCAGGTCGTACGGGGTGCCGCTGAGGGCGGCGGCGGTGAGCGCCGAGGCGACGGCCGCGGCGGAGGCGGCGGGACCGACTCCCGCGGCGATGACGTCGAACGTCGGGTCGGTGGTGTTGCCCTCAGCGGAATCGAACGCCTGTGCCACCGCGTCCCGTTCGGCGGGGACCGCGGTGGCGACGAGGACTCGTACCCCCGAGATCGTCAGGAGTCCTTCTTCAGCCGGAACGACCACACGCCCTTGACGTTGTTCTCGCCCTCCTTGATGGAGACGAGCGTCGAGTCGCCCTGGGCGCCGTACTGGGCGTTGAAGAACACGCTGCCCGGGATCGTGCGGTACGTCTTGGTGCTGGAGTCGGTCAGCGGGTTGCCGTTCAGCAGGATCGTCCAGCCCTCGTCGGCGATCTTCGGGTCGACGCCGAAGCGCACGTTCTCGTCCGGGTCGACCTTGATGCTCTTGATGTCCGCGTCCTTGGCGGTGTCCTTCTTGAGGCACTCCGTCAGCTCGGCCGTCTTCAGCTCCTTGCCGTCGCCGTCGGCGTAGCAGGAGGCCTCCGAGCTCACCGAGGAGGTGCCGACGGTGATCGTGGAGATCGGCGTCGGCTTGTCGCAGGCGGACAGGACGAGCAGTCCGGCACCAACGGCGCCGACGGCGGCAACAGCGCGGCGACGGCGCGCAGTGGAAGCGGAACGCAACGAGGTCATGGCCGAAGGCTATCGGGCACCCGCGGCACGGTTGTCACGTGGGTACGGCGTGCCGGGCACCGGCGGGTGCGGTCCCGGCCCCCGCCGAGCGGTGTCAGGCGACCCGGGGGTGCGCCCGGCCCCCGTGGCGGGCCGAGCCGACCAGGCCCTTGACGGTGGTCAGCCAGCCCGTGGCGACGATCGCGGCGGCCACCCCGAGGCCCAGCTCGCCCACCAGCGGCAGTGCGATGCCGATCGCGCCGCCGAGCACCCAGGCCATCTGGAGCAGTGTCTCCGAGCGGGCGAACGCGGAGGAGCGGACGTGTTCGGGGACGTCCCGCTGGATCAGCGCGTCCAGGGACAGCTTGGCGAGGGCCTGGCAGAACCCGGCGACCGCGGCCAGACAGGCGACCAGGGCGGCGCCGAAGAAGACCGCGGCCACGATCGCCGCGCCGAGGACCACGGCGACGACCGTCACGACGATCAGCTCCGGCGCACGCTGCTTCACGGCCGCCCCGACCGCCGTACCGAGCGCGTTGCCGACGCCGGCCGCGACGGCGACCATGCCCAGCGACCACGCGGCGCTCTCCCCGGTCAGCGGATGCTCGCGGAGCAGGAAGGCGAGGAAGAAGATCAGGAAGCCGGACAGGCAGCGCAGGGCGGCGTTGGCCGCCAGGGCGTGCGTGACGGCCGTACCGACCGTGCGCAGGCCCGGTCGGCGCAGGGTCTCGCGGCGGTGCGGGCCGTGCAGATGCTCAGGGTCGGCGGCCAGCAGGGCGATGTCCTCGCCCTTGGCGGAGTCCACCTTGTGGGGGAGCGTGAAGGACAGGAACGTACCCGCGATGAAGATCACGAAGGCGCCGTAGAGCGGCCAGCGCGGGCCGATGGCCTGGAGTCCGGCGCCGATGGGCGCGGCCACACCGGTGGCGAGCAGCCCGCTCAGCGTGACCCGCGAATTGGCCTTCACCAGGGAGAACCCGGGCGGCAGGAGACGGGGTACGACGGCGCTGCGGACCACGCCGTACGCCTTCGAGGCGACCAGGACGCCCAGCGCGGCCGGGTACAGCTCGATGCTGCCGGTGGCGACCGCGCCGGCCAGCAGCAGGGCGAGGAGGGCGCGGGCGAGCATCGCGCCGGCCATCGCGGCGCGGCGGCCGTGCGGGAGCCGGTCGAGGAGGGGGCCGATCACGGGGGCCAGGAGAGTGAAGGGCGCCATGGTGATGCCGAGGTAGATGGCCACGCGCCCGCGTGCCTCGTCGGTGGGGACGGAGAAGAACACGGTGGAGGCGAGGGCGATGGTGATCATGACGTCGCCGGCGCCGTTCACCGCGTGCAGTTCGATGAGCTTGCCGAGCCCGGACTCTCCGGCCCCGTGCGCGTGGGTGGCCTTGCGGATGCCCCGGGCCGTACCGGTCACCGGGAAGTGCAGGGCGCGGCCGACCGCACGTACGGACCCGTTCATCCGGTCCCGTACGCCACGCCGGCCGCTCTTGGTGCCGGTGCCGCTCCGGTTGTGCCCCTGGGTCCCACCGGTCCCGGTGGCGCCGTGGGGCGACCTCTCGGTTGCCACCCCGCCATAGTGCCCCGAGAACGGCGTACCTAGTGCGGTTACCACGCGTATAGGGGCCGAGTGGGGTGGGGGAGAACGGGGTTGGGCGGGTCTCTCGGCGGCGTATGAGGGTCCCTCAGACCTGTCCCGGGCGTCCCTCGGGTGCACCGGGGGCCCCTAGGGCGGCCCCTAGGCGGCCCCGGCGCGCCTCAGGGATCCGCCGGGAGATCTCCCAGTGGATCCGCCGGAGATCTCCCGGAGTTCTCCCGGACTGTTTCGGTGGGGTGTTTTCCGGCCATCGAGGGCTGGGAAGAGTGGGGCGAGAGGCGAGAGAAGGACCAGGGGAAGGGGGGCCGGAGTTGCCACGGTTGGATGTCGGTCGCCACGAACCGTCCCGTCGGTGTGGGCCACGGGCGCTGGAGAAGGTAGCGTGCGTAGCGCGCAGTGGCGGTTGTTCTCGGCCGCGCGCCTCTCGGCCATCCCGCAGAATGGATGACGTAGGTGCGCCCGAGCGCGATCGGGCGTGAACGTTGACGCGGTCCTCCGGTCCGCTCCGTTCGCAACCGATCGCACCCCGTCGGGACGGGCGCACTCGTGAGACGGCGTAGGAGAGAAGCGATACCTGTGAGCGCAGCGACAACGCGAAGCCGCACCCCCGACCGCCTGTGCGCCGAGGCCGTCGACCTCGCCCTTTCGGCGGCGGAGGATGCGGCGGCGCCAGGCGTGGTGGGTGAACACGCCGGCCTGATGTCAGAAGGCGACCGTGTCGTCACGCACTTCTTCGAGTGCAAGGAGTTCGGCTACCGGGGCTGGCGCTGGGCGGTGACGGTCGCCCGGGCGTCCCGGGCCAAGCTGGTCACCCTGAACGAAGTGGTGCTCCTGCCGGGCCCCGACGCCCTCCAGGCCCCGGAGTGGGTGCCCTGGAGCGAGCGTCTGCGCCCCGGGGACATGGGCCCCGGGGACCTGCTCCCGACGGACGCGGAGGATCTGCGTCTGGAGCCCGGCTACTCGGGCGAGGACGAGCCCCTGCCGAACTCCGTACTGGGGTCGGCCGCGGCTTCGGTGGCACTGGCCGCGGATCTGGCGGAGGCCGAGGACGCGGACATCACGCCGGGCTCACCGGCCCGCTTCACCGTCGTACCGGCGCGCGGTTCCATCGCGGCGGTGGCGGAGGAACTGGGCATGCGCAGGGCGCGTGTCCTGTCGCGGTACGGCCTGCACAGCGCCGCCGACCGCTGGGAGGACGCGTACGGCCCCACGACGCCCATGGCCCAGGCCGCGCCGGCGACATGCGTGAGCTGCGGGTTCCTCGTGGCGATCGGCGGGTCGCTCGGACAGGCGTTCGGTGTGTGTACGAACGAGTTCGCCCCGGCTGACGGGCGTGTGGTGTCCCTGGCGTACGGCTGCGGGGGCCACTCGGAGGCAGCGGTGATGCCGAAGCCGCCGGTTCCGCCGCCGCACGTCATCGACGAGACGATGGTGGACCCGTTCCCCCTGCGGCCCGCGGCGGACTCCGGATCGGTGTCGGTGGGCGGGACGGACGCGGACGGGGACACGGCGGACCTCGGGCACTCGTAGTTCCCGGCAGGTGGTTCCTGGAGAGTGCGCGACCCCGCCGAGGCCTGCTCGGCGGGGTCGTTTCCTACGGGCTCCGGCCGACTACTTCTTGGTGCTGTCCACGATGACCGGGGTGCCGTTCGCGTCCGTGCCGCACGGCACCGCGTACACCGCGTTGTACTTGGCGGCTTCCTTGTAGGCCTCCAGGCACTGGTTGTACAGCACCTTGTCGCTCAGCGACTTCGAGAGGATCCCGTTGGCGCGGGCGATGCCCTCCGCCTCGATCCGCTTGCGCTCGGCCTCCGCCTTGGCCGTACGCGCCGCCTCGACGGCCCGCTCGGTGTCCTGCTCCTGCTGGATCTTCTTGTCTATCTGTTCCTGGAGCTTGTCCGACGGCTTCACGTTGCGCAGATTGACGTTGGTGACGTCGATTCCGCGCGGTGCCAGCCGCGCCTTGACGAGGGTGGCGATCTCCGAGCCGATCTGCTCGCGGGCGGAGGCGTAACCCTCCTCGCTGGTGTGCTTCGCGAAGACGTTACGGATGATCTCGCGGCTGTCCGGCACCACCAGCCGCTCCTGGACGGCCTCCTCGCTGCCCGCCAGCCGGTACAGCTCGACCGCCCTGGCCGGGATGACGGCCCACTTGATGGTGACGTCCGCGTACAGCACCCCGCCCTGCGCCGAGCGGACCTCGACCACGTCCTTGCCGTACATGTCGAGGTCCACGGGACGGGTGGAGAAGGACGTGACGTCGGTGAACGGCGACTTGAACTGGATACCGGAGGTCAGCGGTTCCCCGACCTTGCCGAAGGTCACCGGTACCCCGACCTCGTAGGCGCGCACGACATGGACGCACGAGAAGACACCGGCCAGCACGGCCGCGACGGCGCTGAGCGCCGCCCCGACCTTCCAGCCGCCGGTCTCCCGGCCACGGCCGACGAGAAACAGCACGACCGCCGCTATGAGCAGCAGTATGGACAGCACGAA
Organism: Streptomyces sp. NBC_01451; assembly: GCF_036227485.1. Lineage (NCBI taxonomy): Bacteria > Bacillati > Actinomycetota > Actinomycetes > Kitasatosporales > Streptomycetaceae > Streptomyces > Streptomyces sp. NBC_01451. Next base: position 4,238,382 of record NZ_CP109479.1, on the reverse strand, counting down.
CACGGAAATCCCCCCTCAGGAACAGGTACCGCGTACCTGGTTCGCGGACCGGCGCCGCCTCGGGCGCGATCCGCTGGGAATGGTAAAGGCGCCGGTGCAGGCCTTGTGTCCCCGTTGTGTCCCCCTTGTGTCTCTCTTGCGTCTCCCGGGATGTGCGGGGATGCGTGGGGTGTGTGCGTCCCCTGGGGCCGACCGGGGCCGGTGGGCGGGTGCCCCGCCCGGCGCGGGGTACCTTCTTGCTCACGCCGATGAGGAGAGTGAACGTACGTGAGCAAGTTCGTGCGACCGGCAGCTGAGGGCTCGGATCCTTTCGGTACGGCCCGTCTGCGCCGGGGCGTTCTGGACGCGTGGGCCACCAGCCCCGCCCGGTTCCGTGAGGACGCCAACGCCGAGGAGGATCTCGTCCTCGGCGGCTACCGGGACCGGCTCGTCGTCGAGCTTGCCCAGAACGCCGCCGACGCCGCCGCGCGGGCCGGGGTGCCGGGCAGGTTCCGGCTCACCCTCCGCGACGGTGTCCTCGTCGCCGCCAACACCGGTGCCCCGCTGGACGCCACCGGTGTCGAGTCCCTGTCGACCCTGCGCGCCTCGGCCAAGCGGGACGCCCAGGAGGGCAGGGACGGCGAGGGTGTCGAGGGGGGTAAGGGGACGGCCGCCGTCGGACGGTTCGGCGTCGGCTTCGCCGCCGTCCTCGCCGTCAGCGACGAGCCCGCCGTCGTCGGCCGGCACGGGGGTGTGCGGTGGGCGCTCGCCGAGGCCCGCGAGCTGGCCGCCGAGACCGCCCGGCACAGCCCCGGACTCGGTGACGAGATCCGGCGGCGCGACGGCCATGTACCCCTCCTCCGGCTGCCGTTCGCCGCCGAGGGCACCGCGCCGACCCCGTACGACACGGCCGTCATCCTCCCGCTGCGCGACACCGCCGCCGAGGCTCTCGCGGAGCGGCTGCTGAACGGCGTCGACGACGCGCTTCTGCTGACGTTGCCCGGTCTCGAAGAGGTCGTCATCGAGGCGGGGGAGCAGACGCGCACCCTCAACCGGCGTACAGACGGCGTCCTGACCCTCGTGGAGGACTCCCGGGACGGTACGAGCCGCTGGCGTACCGTCTCCGCGCACGGGCCCCTGGAGGCCGCCCTGTTGGCCGGGCGGCCGGTCGAGGAGCGGCTGCGTCCGCACTGGTCGGTCACCTGGGCCGTGCCCGTCGACGTGGACGGGGCTCCCGTGCCGCCCCGGACCAGCCCCGTCGTGCACGCGCCCACACCGAGCGACGAACCGCTGGGCGTACCGGCGTTGCTCATCGCCTCGCTCCCGCTGGACACCGCCCGCCGGCATGCCGCGCCCGGCCCGCTCACCGACTTCCTGGTGGGGCGCGCCGCCGACGCGTACACCGAACTCCTCGCCGACTGGCACCCGGTGGGGGAGGGCATCATCGCGCTCGTGCCCGGCCCGCTGGGAAAGAGCGAGCTGGACGGGCAGTTGCGCCAGGCCATCCTGGAACGGCTGCCGCGCACCGCCTTCCTCCCGCCCGCACTCGACCCGGGGGACGACGAGGAACTGCCCTCCGCCCTGCGCCCCCGGGACGCGGAGGTCGTCGAGGGCGCCGGGGTCGAGACGGTCCGCGTCCTCGCCGAGGTGCTGCCCACGCTGCTGCCCGCCGGGCTCGAACGCCGGGTGGAACTACGGACGTTGGGAGTCGCCCGGGTTCCCCTGACCGAAGCCGTCGACCGGCTCGCCGGCCTGGAGAAGGCGCCCGAGTGGTGGCACCGGCTGTACGACAGCCTGGCCGGCGTCGACCCCGACCGGCTGACCGGGCTGCCCGTGCCGCTCGCCGACGGGCGTACGACCATCGGCCCCCGCCAGGTACTGCTGCCCATCGGTGGCGAGGTGGAGGGCCCCGCCCCCGAGACGCTCGCCCGCCTCGGCCTCAAGGTCGCCCACCCGGACGCCGCCCACCCCCTCCTGGAGAAGCTCGGCGCCCTCCCGGCCACCCCGCGCGCCGTCCTCACCACCCCGCAGGTACGGGCCGCCGTCGCCGCCTCCCTCGACGAGGACTCCGTCGGCCTGTCATGGGACGACGAAGGCACCCCGGACGCCGAGGAGTTGGCCGACACGGTCCTCGCCCTCGTCCGGGACGCGGACCTCGAACCCGGCGACGAGCCCTGGCTCGGCGCCCTCGCCCTCCCCGACGAGGACGGCGAGCTGTCCCCCGCCGGTGAACTCGTCCTGCCCGGCAGCCCGTTCGCCCAGGTGATCCGGGAAGGTGAACTGGCCACGGTGGACGGTGAGTTGGCGGACAGGTGGGGCGAGCAGCCGCTGGCCGCCTGCGGTGTCCTCGCGACCTTCGCCCTCGTACGCGCCACCGATGTCGTCCTCGACCCGGACGAACTGGAGCCCCGGGACAGCGACTTCGCCGAACCCGACGACCCCGGCCTGCTCGACGCCGTCGACGTGTGGAGCGAGGACATCCTCGACCGCTTCCCCGACTCGCCGGTGCCTCCCGTCGCCACGGAACTGGTCGCCGTACGCGACCTGGACCTCGTGGACGACGACCGCTGGCCCCAGGCCCTCGCCCTCCTCGCCCAGCCGCCCCTGCGGGACGCGATCGTCCAGCCGGTGCGCGTCCTGCTGCCCGACGGCACGCATGAACTCGTACGGCCGTACACGGCCTGGTGGTTGCGCGGAAACCCGGTGCTGGACGGGCGCAGGCCCGCCGGTCTCCTGGCGGCGGGCGGCGACCCGCTCCTGCGCGGCCTGTACGAGGAGGCCGACGCCACCGGGTTCGACGACGAGCAGGTGCTGCGGGCGCTGGGCGTACGGACGTCGGTGGCCGCCCTCCTCGACGAGCCGGGCGGCGCCGCCGAACTGCTGGACCGCCTCGCCGACCCCGAGCGGGAGGTGAGCGGCGCCCAACTGCACGCCCTCTACGGGGCGTTGGCCGACCTCGACCCGGAACAGGTCACGCTGCCCGACGACTTGCGGGCCGTGGTCGACGGGCACATCGAGGTGGTGGACGCGGCGGACGCCGTGGTGGTCGACTCACCCGACCTGCTGCCCTTCACATCGGGGGTGCCGCTGCTCCCCGTACGCCCGGCGCGGGCCGCCGAGCTGGCGGAACTGTTCCAGGTGCGGCGGCTGAGCGAGTCGGTGACGGGCGAGGTGACGTCCGAGGGCGCGGAGCACGACGTACCGGAGTCGGTACGGGTACTGCTCGGTCCGGCGACCCCGGCCACGTACGTCGAGCACGACGAGCTCGTCGTCGACGGCGTGGAGCTGGACTGGCGCCGGACGCGGGACGGCGTGGTCCACGCCTCGACTCTGGAGGGCGTCGCGGCCGGGCTCGCCTGGGCGGCCGGACAGTGGCCGCGGCGGTTCGAGGTGGCGGCGCTCATCGAGGACCCGTCGAGGACGACGGAACTGGCGCGGGACCGCTGGTTCGACTGAGGCGGGGGCAAGAGGCTTGGTGGGGCGGCGCGGAGGCTGTAGTGGTCTCCGCGCCGGGTCATCGGCTCGTCATCGCCGCACAAAGACGGTAATGCGAACACAAAATCCCTGTGTTCCGCACAACATTCCGCAACTTCCGTACAACCATTCCCATCCGTCACGGATCTGAGTGAGCGAGTCAAGAGACTCCCCGATCACTCGGGCCCGGGTGCGACTGCGCGCCGTGCGGACGGACTCCGTACGGACGCGCACCACCGGGCCCCCTTTCTCCACTTGGGGAAACGCATGCGCATACGTGCCACCGTGGCCGCCGTCACCGGCGCCCTGGCCCTCTCCGCCTTCGTCGTGCCTGCCGCGCAGGCCGCCCCGGCGGCAGCTCCCGACGTCACCTTCACCAAGGTGACGGTCAACAACGGCAAGCCGATCGTCGCCCGCGCCGCGGCGACGACCTCCGTGCCGGTGACGTACACGTTCAAGCACGCCGCCGGCCTCGACATCGGCTCGGACAACCTCCTCACCGGTCCGGCCCTCTACGTCGGCGCCTCCCTCAGCGTCGACAACATCCGCCTGATCGGCGACGAGCCGGGCACCTGCACGGCCACCTCGTCGACCACCGCCAGCTGCAAGGGCTTCATCGACCTGCACGCCGGCGGCGACGAGGCCAACCTCCGGAACACCGACGCCCGTACGTGGAAGGTGGGCGCCGTCGCCATCTCCACCACGGACGAAGGCGGCGTCAAGACCCAGAGCGGCCTCGGCACCACCCAGATCAAGTTCCACTCGAAGCTCAACACCGACGCCACCCCGGAGCCGGTCCGGAAGGGCGCGACCATCACGGTCAAGGGCACCCTGACCCGTGCCAACTGGGACACCGGCAAGTACACGGGCTACGTCAACGCCCCGGTGACGCTCCAGTTCAAGAAGAAGGGCGCCACCACCTTCACCACCGTCAAGACCATCAAGGCGGGTGCCGCCGGCGCCCTGAAGACCACGGTCAAGGCGTCGGTCGACGGCACGTACCGCTACGCCTTCGCGGGCTCGTCGACGACTGCGCCGATCAACGCGGTCGGGGACGTCATCGACGTGAAGTAGACGCCTCCGATTCACAGGCGGTACGACGTTGGCCCCGGCGGAAGGGATTCCGGCGGGGCCAACGTCTTCTCCGGTCGTAGGTTCAGCCCGGGGTGGTTCAAGCGTGACGGACATCACATGTGAAGCGGTCCGAAAATCCGCACCACCCGTACAACCATTCCCGCCCGTCACGGATCTGAGCATGCGGGTCAACTGACCCCACGATCACTTGGGCCCCAGGTGTGCTGACGAGCCGCGAGGACGACCACCGTCGGGCCCCCCTTCTCCAACTGGGGAACACGCATGCGCATACGTGCCACCGTGGCCGCCGTCTCCGGCGCCCTGGCCCTCTCCGCCCTTGCCGTGCCTGCCGCGCAGGCCGACGGTTCTGTGTCCCGCGCGGATGCCGCCAAGATTCTTGAGGCCGGCCGGGCCGTCTCCGGCAAGTCCGCGTTCAGTGCCTCGGCCGCCGCCGACGATCCCGGCAAGCCGTACGCCCTGAACGCCTCCTTCTCCAACATCAAGATCAACAACGGCAGGTCGATCGTCGCGGGCATCACCGGCACGATCACCGTGCCGATCACCTACACGCTGACCCACGGCGCCGACGTCGACATCACCGCCGAGGACTTCTTCACCGACGTCGAGCTGTACTACGGCGCCACGTACGTCGATTCCGACTTCGGGCTGTTCGGCGACGACTGGGCCCACTGCACGGCCGCGTCGGCGACCGTCGCCAACTGCACCCAGTCCATCGTGATCCACCCGACGCGGGACCTGTACAACGAGAGCGCCGGAAAGTGGAAGGCGTTCGCCTACGCCGAAGCCTGGAACGGTCAGGACCTCGGCAGCGACGACTTCGACGCCACCAAGGTCGGGGTCGTCGAGAAGGACCTCATCGCCGGCCCCAACCTCCTGCGTGCCGCGAAGCTGACGGTCAACGCCACCCCGGAGCCCGTCGTCAAGGGCAAGACGATCACCGTCACCGGCAAGCTGACCCGCGCCAACTGGGACGGCGCCAACTACACCGGCTACGCCAGCCAGCCGGTGCAGCTCCAGTTCCGGAAGAACGGCAGCAGCGCCTACACCGTCGTCAAGACCATCAAGACGACGACCAAGGGTGACCTGAAGACCACCGTCAAGGCGACGGTCGACGGGTACTTCCGGTACGTCTTCACCGGGACGGCGACCACCGGTGCCCTCGGTGCCGCGCCCGACTTCATCGATGTGAAGTAAGCGGAGTCAGGGAGGGGCCGAAGTCATGGCGGTGTGCAGGAAGTGCGGTGCGGGAAAGCGCCGTTGGCCCCGTTCCTGTTCCCGGTGCCCTTCCCGGTCGGACCGGGGTGACACGGCCGCGGACGCTGCCGAGCTGGCTGTGGAGACAGGTCTGCTCGGGTGGATCGGGCGAGGAGTCATGGGAGTCGTGCGGCTGGTAATGCGCGCGGTCGACTGACCGCACCCGCGCGGACGCGACCCGGCCCGCGCGGCTCCCGGCGAGGGGGCGAGCGGCAGGCCCAGCGCCGCAGGTCCCGTACCGGCGCCAAGTGGTCTGAATCGCCCGGATCACCTGAATCGTCCTTTGGGTGGGCGAAGTTCGTGCAACCGCCGTCGGCCCCCGTGTTCTCGGGGCCGGCGGCGGATCCATGTGTAAGGGGTGCGCAAAATTACGTCCCCTGCGCACAACCAACCGCTCCCGTGACGAATCTGATCATGGGGGCCATCAGGCTCCACGATCACCCGGGCCCCGGGGCGAGCGCGCGCCATGCGGACGGTCGCCGTCGGGTCCCTTCTCCATGTGGGGAACACGCATGCGTATACGTGCCACCGTGGCCGCCGTCTCCGGCGCCCTGGCCCTCTCCGCTCTCGCCGTGCCGGCCGCGCAGGCCGATGTCCACGCCTCCGGCGGCGACTCCGCCTACCGTGCGACCGTCGCGAAGATTCTGGGGACCGGCGGCAAGACGGCGTTCGTCACCTCGCCGGTCGCCGCCGCCGAGCCGTACAAGCTGAACGTCTCCTTCTCCAACCTCAAGGTCGCCAAGTCGATCAACGCCGGCGCCGGCGGTCACCTCGTCGTTCCGGTCACCTACACGCTGACCCACGGCACCGAGGTCGACATCAAGGCCTCCGACTTCGACAGCGGCCCGTACCTGTACCGGGGCGACTTCGCGAAGCCGGAGAACGTGATCTTCGGTGAGAACGCCGGCACCTGCACCGCGACGTCCACGACGACCGCGAACTGCAAGGCCAACCTCGACATCTACCCCGGCGAGGGCGACCTGACCAACACCGACGCCGGTGCCCGTTGGACGGCGGGTGCCCTGGCCATCGCCTTCAACGGGCAGGACCCCGAGAGCGATACCTTCGACCCGTCCAAGGTCGGCATCGCCCAGCAGGGCGACCTCGGCACCACGACCGTGCGGCGCCTCTCGAAGCTGACGGTCAACGCCACGCCGGAGCCCGTCGTCAAGGGCAGGACGATCACCGTCACCGGCAAGCTGACCCGCGCCAACTGGGACGGGCCCAACTACACCGGGTACGCGACCCAGCCGGTGCAGTTGCAGTTCCGGAAGAACGGCACCAGCACCTACACCGTCGTCAAGACCATCAAGACGACGACCAAGGGCGACCTGAAGACCACCGTCAAGGCGACCGCCGACGGCTTCTTCCGCTACGTCTTCGCGGGCACCGCGACCACCGTGGGCGCGAGCGCCGCCGCGGACTTCATCGACGTGAAGTAGGCCAAGAGGCAAGCCCTGTCCCGCACAACCGGTACCGGTGAGAACTACGCGGGGAAGCGGCGGTCCACCCACCTCCACAGGACCTCCAGGGTGGCCGCCGCCACCGCCGCGATACCCACCGCGACCCACGGCATCGTCACGCCCACCAGCTTCAGCGCGAAGAACTCCTGGAGCGACGGTACGACGAGCACCAGCAGGAAACCCGCGCCCATCGACGCGACCAGGACGATCCGCCACCACGTGTAGGGACGGGCGACGATCGCCAGCACCCACATCGAGATCAGGAACAGGGTGAGGGTCGCCGCGCTCGTCTCCGCGTCCAGCGAGCCCTCTCCGGTGTAGTGGTGACGGGCTGTCAGGTAGGTGGCGAAGGTTGCCACTGCCGCCAGCACACCGCCCGGGATCGAGTAGCGCATGACCCGCCGTACGAAGTGGGGTTTCGCGCGTTCCTTGTTGGGGGCCAGGGCCAGGAAGAAGGCCGGGACGCCGATCGTCAGGGTGGAGAGCAGCGTCAAGTGGCGTGGGAGGAAGGGGTATTCGACCTGGAAGCAGACCACCAGGACGGCCAGGAGCACCGAGTAGACCGTCTTCACGAGGAACAGCGTCGCCACTCGGGTGATGTTCCCGATGACCCTGCGGCCCTCCGCGACCACCGAAGGCAGAGTCGCGAAGCTGTTGTTGAGGAGGACGATCTGGGCCACGGCCCTCGTCGCCTCCGAGCCAGATCCCATGGCCACGCCGATGTCGGCGTCCTTCAGAGCCAGTACGTCGTTCACGCCGTCGCCCGTCATCGCCACCGTGTGTCCACGTGACTGCAACGCGCCCACCATGTCCCGCTTCTGCTGCGGGGTGACCCGGCCGAAGACCGTCCCCTCGTCGAGCGCCTGAGCCATGTCGCTCTGAGTGGAGGGGAGTTGGCGGGCGTCGACCGTCGCGCCGGTCAGGCCCAGTTTGCCGGCCACCGCGCCCACCGACACCGCGTTGTCGCCCGAGATGACCTTCGCGTCGACGTCCTGCTCGGCGAAGTAGCGGAGCGTGTCCGCCGCGTCGGGGCGCAGGCGCTGCTCCAGGACGACCAGGGCGGTGGGGGTGGTGCCGGTGGCCACGTCCGGGTGGTCGAGTTCGCGGGTGGTGCGGGTGAGGAGAAGGACGCGCAGGCCGGCCCGGTTGAGGCGGTCGGTTTCGGCGAGGGCCGGGGCCTCGGGGGAAAGCAGTACGTCCGGGGCGCCCAGCAGCCACGTGCTCGTCTCCCCGTTGCCCTCGCTGAACGACGCTCCGCTGTACTTGCGCGCCGAGGAAAACGGCAGCGATTCGGTGCAGCGCCAGTCCTCGCTGTCCGGGTACGCGTCGATGATGGCCTGGAGGGAGGCGTTCGGGCGGGGGTCGGACTCGCCGAGCGCGCCCAGGACCCGCCGTATGTACGTCTCGTCGCCGCCGTCGAGGGGGCGCAGCTCGGTCACGTCCATGCCGCCCTCGGTCAGCGTGCCGGTCTTGTCCAGGCAGACCGTGTCGACGCGGGCGAGGCCCTCGATCGCGGGCAACTCCTGCACCAGGCACTGCTGTCGGCCGAGCCGGATGACCCCGATCGCGAAGGCGACGGAGGTCAGGAGGACGAGGCCCTCGGGGACCATGGGGACGATGCCGCCGACAGTACGGGCGATCGAGTCCTTCAAGTCGTTTTCCTTGACGACCAGTTGGGTGATGCACAGGCCGATCGCGGCCGGCAGCATCATCCAGGTCACGTACTTGAGGATCGTCGAGATTCCGGTACGGAGTTCCGAGTGGACGAGCGTGAAACGGGAGGCTTCTTCGGCGAGTTGGGCCGCGTACGCCTCGCGGCCGACCTTCGTGGCCGTGAAGGCGCCACCGCCCGCGACGACGAAACTGCCCGACATGACCTGATCGCCGGGCTGTTTGACGACGGGGTCGGCCTCGCCGGTGAGCAGCGACTCGTCGATCTCCAGCCCGTCGGCCTCGACGCACTCGCCGTCCACGACGATCCTGTCGCCGGGGCCGATCTCGATGACGTCCCCGAGGACGATGTCGGAGGTGCTGACCTCGGTGGCGACGCCGTCGCGCCGGACGGTGGGTCTGGCTTCGCCGATCACGGCGAGGGAGTCGAGGGTCTTCTTCGCCCGCCACTCCTGGATGATGCCGATGCCGGTGTTGGCGAGGATGACGTATCCGAACAGGGTGTCCTGGAACGGGGCGACGAACATCGTGATCAGCCAGAGCACGCCGATGATCGCGTTGAACCGGGTGAAGACGTTGGCACGGACTATCTCGGCGATGCTGCGGCTGCTGCGCACGGGGATGTCGTTGACCTCGCCGCGGGTGACGCGGTCGGCGACTTCGGCGGGGGTCAGGCCGTGGGCGCGGGCGCGGGGTGGGGCGTCCCTGCCCGGCGTGGCGCTGGGCAGGGGGGCGGGCGGTGGGGTGGGGTGCACAGGATCGAGTTCGGCGCCGGCATCGATGTGCGTCATGTGTTCGACGGTACGTGCGGATTTGCGGCTTCACCCGGTGAGGGCGGCAAAGATCCGACCTGGGGAGGAGAGGTGGGGTGAAGAGTGGTGCGGTGGTTGTAGTCGGGGGTGCGTAGGGGTTCGGTGGGTAAGTGGATGGGGGGCACGGTTGTTGGGTTCGCCCCCGCCGCCCCTACCCTTCCCGTCCCCTTCCTGGTGGCTGCGCCCCCAGACCCCCCTTGCGGCCCTGAACGGGCCTTGTCCTCAATCTCCCTCGGAGGAGGGACCCCCAGACGGGCTGGAGTGGCTGGAACGCTCCGCCTGCGTCCTCTTGATCGCCGCGTCCCGTCCCCGGACGTACCAGATGCCGATCAGGCCCAGTGCTGTGCCCGCGAGGCAGGTCCAGACCCACCACTCGTGGTCGTGGTCCTCGTACCAGCCGTAGAAGGGGAGCTGGGCCAGGAAGAGGACGAACCAGAGGATCGTGAGTCCCGTGATGGTGGCGACGACGGGGCCCTCCAGGGGCTCCGGCGCCTCGTGCTTCGGTGTCCACTTCGCCATGCGCACAGCTTACGAGGCGGCTCTTGGGCCGCTCGGCGGGGCCGTGCGCCCCGCTCACGGCACCCCGTAGAACTTCTCCGTCTCCTCGACGGCGGTCTGGAACCGCTCGTCGAAGTCGTCGCGGACGAGTGTCCGGACCACGTAGTCCTGCACGCTCATCCCCCTCTTCGCCGCATGGTCCCGGAGCCGGTCGAGCAGCTCCCCGTCTATCCGCAGGCTGAGCACGCTGGTCCCCATGGAGACGAGGGTCGCGGGCCGGTGCGGGGCGGCGGGGGGCTTTTTGTGGTCGGTTCACTCGTATGGGTGATGTGGAGGTTCCGTGGCCCTTGTCACGGGCATCTCGGCGTGTTCCGGGTGGTCTTTAGTCAGAGTAATGAGTTACGCTAAAGAACATGCCTGACCTAACCCATGGCGACGACGCTGCCGCCGTGAACTCCCTGCGCTCCGCCGTGATGCGCCTGTCGCGCCGACTCAAGCACCAGCGTGTCGACGAGTCGCTGAGCCCAACCGAGATGTCGGTGCTGGGCACCCTTGCCCGCTGCGGCTCGGCCACGCCGGGCGAGCTGGCCCGCAAGGAGCATGTGCAGCCGCCCTCCATGACTCGTATCGTCGCGTTGCTGGAGGGCAAGGGCCTGGTCAGGCTGGAGCCGCATCCCGAGGACCGGCGCCAGAAGGTCGTCACCCAGACCGAGACGGCCGAGGCGATGCTCGAAGAGAGCCGCCGCAGGCGGAACGCCTGGCTGGCCGGTCTGGTCGAGGACCTGGACGAGGACGAGTGGGCCAAACTGCGCGCCGCCGCCCCCGTACTGGAGAAGCTCGCGCATCTGTAGAAGCAGTGACCAGCAAGGAGGCGATCAACTTTGAGTTCGGGAACCGGAGCAGACTCCGCACCCGCACCAGCCGCCCACGACCCCCAGCCCACCCCCCACCCCACCGCACCCGCGACCCCCGAGCCGCTGGTGACCCCCGAGCCGCCGGTCACCTCTGCTGTGCCCGTGACCCCCTCCGGGCCCGTGACCTCCGCCGGGCCGGTGACCCCCACCGCACCCGTGCCCCCCTCGGCGCCGGTGAGCCCCACCGCACCCGCGACCCCCACCGCACCCGTGGCTTCCGATGCGCCCGTCGGTCGACCGGAGCCGGCCGGTCGCCCGGAGTCGGCTGCCGGGCTCCCCGGGCCTTCCGTCGAGGCGGAGTCCCGTGGCCGGTCGGGCTCCCGTACCGCCATGTTCGGTTCCCTGAAGGTCCGGAACTACCGACTCTTCTTTCTCGGCCAGGTCGTCTCCAACATCGGCACCTGGATGCAGCGCATCGCCCAGGACTGGCTGGTCCTGAGCCTCACCGGCTCCTCCACCGCCGTCGGCATCACGACGGCGTTGCAGTTCCTGCCGATGCTGCTCTTCGGCCTGTACGGCGGTGTCCTCGTCGACCGGCTGCCCAAGCGCCCCACGCTGCTCGTCACGCAGGCGATGATGGCCGTCACCGGCCTCGCGCTCGCCGTCCTGACCCTCACGGGTGACGTCGAGGTCTGGCACGTCTACCTCGCCGCCTTCGCCGTCGGGCTCGCCACGGTCGTCGACAACCCGGCCCGGCAGTCCTTCGTGTCCGAGATGGTCGAGCCCGACCAGCTCCAGAACGCCGTCAGTCTCAACTCCGCGAACTTCCAGTCCGCACGCCTCGTCGGACCCGCCGTCGCCGGTGTGATGATCACCGGCGTCGGCACGGGCTGGGCCTTCCTCTTCAACGGCCTGTCCTTCGTCGCTCCCATCGCCGCCCTGCTTCTCATGCGAGGCCGTGAACTGCGCGCCGTGGAGCGGGCGCCGCGTGCCAAGGGGCAGCTGCGCGAGGGCCTGCACTATGTCGCCGGGCGACCCGAGCTGATCTGGCCGATCGTCCTCATCGGGTTCATCGGCACCTTCGGCTTCAACTTCCCGGTCGTCCTCTCGGCGTACGCGGACGACGTGTTCCACGCGGGCGCCGGCGCGTACAGCTTCTTCAACACCCTGATGGCGGTCGGCTCCCTGGCCGGCGCCCTGCTCGCGGCCCGGCGCGGTACGGCGAGGCTGCGCGTCCTCGTCGCGGCGGCCGTGGCCTTCGGCGCGCTGGAGATCGTGGCCGCCGTGGCCCCGTCGCTGTGGCTGTTCGCGCTGCTGATGGTGCCGATCGGGATCGCCGGCCTCACGGTCAACGTCACGGCGAACACCGCGGTCCAGATGGCCACCGACCCGGCCATGCGCGGCCGGGTCATGGCCCTGTTCATGATGGTCTTCATGGGCGGTACGCCGCTGGGCGCACCGGTCGTCGGCTGGATCACGGACGCGTACGGCCCCCGGGTCGGCCTCGCCTTCGGCGGCATCGTCGCGACGGCCGCCGCCCTGACCGTCGGCCTGGTCCTGGCCCGGGTGGGCGGCCTGAAGGTCTCCGCCGTCTGGAACTCCGGACACCCGCGCGTCAGCCTCGTCAAGCGCCGGGACCAGCAAGCGCAAGAGGTGCGGGAAGCGCAGGGAGCGCAAGAGGTGCAAGGAGTGCGGGAAGAGGACCGGCGGGAGACGGTTTCCTCCGTGGCGTGAGTACGGTGAGCGCCATGAGTGCCATGAACACCGTCAGACTGTTCGCCGCCGTACTGCCGCCCGAGGACGTCTCCGGGCAACTCGCCGACGCCGTGGCCGCGTTGAGGAGGCTGCCGGGCGCGGACGGGCTGCGCTGGACCGGCGTACCCGGCTGGCACTTCACCCTCGCCTTCTACGGCGAGGTGGACGAGGACGTCGTACCGGAACTGTCGGAGCGGCTGGCGCGGGCCGCCCACCGTACCGACGCGTTCGCGCTGTCGGTGCGCGGCGGCGGGCAGTTCGGGCACGGGCGGGCGCTGTGGGCGGGCGCCGCCGGTGAGGTGAACGCGCTGCGCCTGCTGGCCGACCGGGCGGAGGCGGCGGGGCGGAAGTCGGGTGTCGACATGGGGGACCACCGGCAGTACAAGCCCCACCTCACCGTGGCGCGCAGCCGTGACGCCTTCGAGGTGCGGCCGTACGTCGAGGCCCTGGACGCGTTCACGAGCCGCACATGGACGGTGGACGACCTGGCGCTGGTACGCAGCAATCTGCCGAAGTCGGGGGTGCCGGGGGAGCAGCCCCGGTACGAGGTGGTCGCCCGCTGGTCTCTCGGCGCGGCCGGTTAGGCTCGGCGGCGTGAATCCGAAAATCCGGAACCGGGTGATGGCCGGTGCGCTCGTGCTGATGTTCGTGGTGGTCGGGGTGGCGGCGGCCGTCGGGAAGTGACGCCGTAAGCGGCGTGGGAAGCGGGCGGGAAGCGACGCGGGAGGTTCCGTGGGCAGGAACCTCGCTCACGTCGCCTTCCGCGCCGCCGCCCGCCTGCTACGGCTGCTGCCCGCTCACCAGGCGAAGGCCTCCGGTGACGGCCCCGGGCCCGGGAAGATCTCGTCGAGCGAGGTCAGCAGGTCGTCGCTCAGCTCCAGCTCGACGGCGCGCAGCGCGGACCGGAGCTGTTCCGCGGTGCGGGGGCCGACGATCGGGCCGGTGATGCCCGGGCGGGTCAGCAGCCAGGCGAGAGCCGCCTCGCCGGGCTCGATGCCGTGCTTTTCGAGCAGGTCCTCGTACGCCTGGATCTGGGCGCGTGAGGTGGGGTCGGCGAGGGTGTCGGCCGCGCGGCCACTCGCACGCCGGCCGCCCTGGACCTCCTTCTTGATGACGCCGCCGAGCAGTCCGCCCTGCAACGGCGACCAGGGGATGACCCCGAGTCCGTACTCCTGCGCGGCCGGGATGACCTCCATCTCGGCGCGCCGCTCGACGAGGTTGTAGAGGCACTGCTCGCTGACGAGCCCGATGGTGCCGCCGCGCCGGGCGGCGATCTCGTTGGCCTGGGCGATCTTGTACCCCGGGAAGTTGCTCGACCCCGCGTAGAGGATCTTCCCCTGCCGTACGAGCACGTCGATCGCCTGCCAGATCTCCTCGAAGGGAGTCGCGCGGTCGATGTGGTGGAACTGGTAGACGTCGATGTAGTCGGTCCGGAGGCGCTTCAGTGACGCGTCCACCGCACGGCGGATGTTGAGCGCGGAGAGCTTGTCGTGGTTGGGCCACGCGTCGCCCTCGGCGGCCATGTTGCCGTACATCTTGGTGGCGAGGACCACCTTGTCGCGCCGCTCACCGCCCTTGGCGAACCAGTTCCCGATGATCGATTCCGTACGGCCCTTGTTCTCGCCCCAGCCGTAGACATTGGCCGTGTCGAAGAAGTTGATCCCTGTGTCCAGGGCCGCGTCCATGATCGCGTGGCTGTCGGCCTCGTCGGTCTGGGGGCCGAAGTTCATGGTCCCGAGGACGAGTCGGCTGACCTTGAGTCCTGTGCGTCCGAGCTGCGTGTACTTCATGACTGTCCAGCCAACGTCGTGGAGTGCGCTCTAGGCAAGGGCGGGTCGGGCGGTGCGGGCAGGGCAAATCAGGCCTTGACGCTATCTCTCGGTTAGTGCTTACGTATGCACAGCGTTACTCGCTTTAAGTTTCAAGATTCTGTTCGCTCCAGACATCCCGAGAGAGGGAGAGCATCGTGACCCCCCACATGCCGGCCCCCCACATGCCCGCTCCGCGTACGCCCGTCCTGCGTACGCCTGTCCGCCGTGTCCTCGTCGCCGCGCTCGCCGTGTCCGCCCTGCTGGGCGCCGCGACCGTGCCCGCCGTCGCCTCGCCGTCCGCGGGTGGGCGTCATGGTGCCGGATGCGTGGGTGACGGGGCGCGGCTCGACTATCAGAAGGACGTCGCCGTACGCGTCCTCAAGGGTGTGTTCGAGCGGGGTGACACCGCGATCGTGGACCGGTTCGTGCGGGCCGACTACATCCAGCACAACCCGCTCGCGGCCGATGGCTCCGGGCCGCTGAAGAACCTGGCCACCGGGGTGCACCAGCAGTTCCCCGCGGCGAAGTACGACGTCAAGCGGGTCATCTCCGAGGGCGACCTCGTCCTCGTGCACTCCAACGTCGTACTGACGCCGGGGAGCCGGGGCTCGGCCGTCTTCGACATCTTCCGGTTCCGGGACGGAAGGATCGCCGAGCACTGGGACACCGGGCAGAACGTGCCGGACACCAGCGCCAACGGCAACGACATGTTCTCGACGGTCAGTTGGCCGAAGAGCGAGCAGCCGGGGCCGCGCCTGCTCACCGCCTACAACAAGAAGCTCGTGACCAAGGCGTTCGACCGGCTCATCGTCGACAAGGACCTGTCCGCGCTCGACACGTACTGGGGGGCCGAGTACCACCAGCACAATCCCGGCATCGCGGACGGTGTGGCCGGCGCGCGGGAAGGGCTCGGGGGGTACTTCCGGGCCTTCCCGGAGCTGGCCGTCTCCCGGAAGCGGGTGGTGGCGGAAGGGGATCTGGTCGCCGTGCACAGCCACTACGTGAACGCGCCGGGCGAGCGTGGGCAGGCCGTCGTGGACCTGTTCCGGGTGCGGGGCGGGAAGATCGTCGAGCACTGGGACGTGCTCCAGGATGTGCCGGCCACCTCGGCGAACGACAACACGATGTTCTGAGTGACGGGGCCGCCCCGCCCGCTGCCGGGCGGCCCCACCCCTCTCGCCCGCCCGGCGCAGGGTGCGTCGCCGTCGTCAGAGCTGGGCGAACATGCCGGGCTCGTAGTCGCCGGCGGGCTGCTGGACGATGACGTTCATCCGGTTGAAGGCGTTGATGAGGGTGATGGTGAGGACCAGGGCCGTGAGCTGCTCCTCGTCGTAGTACTTGGCGGCGTTCGCCCAGGCCTCGTCCGTGACACCGCCGGCCGCGTCCGCGATGCGGGTGCCCTGCTCCGTCAGCTCCAGCGCGGCGCGCTCCGCGTCGGTGAAGACCTTGGCCTCGCGCCAGGCCGCGACCAGGTGGAGGCGCTGCGCGGTCTCGCCCGCGGCGGCGGCGTCCTTGGTGTGCATGTCGGTGCAGAAACCGCAGCCGTTGATCTGGCTGGCGCGGAGCCTCACCAGCTCCTGTGTCGTGACCGGCAGGCCCGAGTCCGAGGCCGCCTTGGCTGCCGCGACGAGGTGCTTCGTGGCCTTGGCGGCGACGGGGCTGGCGAAGAGGTTCAAACGGGCTTCCATGGTGGGCTCCTCCGTCTTTGGTGCTGCCTGTGTCGGGGCGTTGCACATGCACGACGGGAGGGCTCGGCCGGATGTGACATGCGTGAGCGAATGTGATGTGGGTCTCGCCGGAGCCGGCACCGGCGTCACCCTCGAAAACCCAGGCGGGGACGGCGCCGGGCCGGGGCGAACACGGTTCGGCAGTACCTCGCGGGGGAGGAGGGCTCATCGACGAACTGCAACCGCACGTCGTACCCGCGCTTCCCGGGGACGGGCTGCGGCTCTTCGAGAGGCCGGGCCACGGGCGGCGGACCCTCGGACCGGCCCTAGTCCTGGGGGAACTCGTCCGTCCTGAGGACGAGGTCGACGACGGTGTCGCCGAGGTCCACGTCGTCTCCGAAGGGGAGCTTCGTCTCGGTCGCGTACTCGCCGTTCTTGGGGTGGGTGTACAGGAAGCACCTGCCCTGGTACGGATCGGCGATGAGGTAGACGGGGACCTCGGCCTCGGCGTAGGCGGTCTTCTTCGGGCCGTAGTCGTTGGCGGCGGTCCTCTTCGAGATCACCTCGGCGACGAACTCGACGTCCTGACAGCGCCATAGGCCCTTGTCGCTCTTCTCGGCACCTTCGGTCATGAGCGTGACGTCGGAGGAGAAGCCGTTGAGGTGGCCCGGGTAGTCGATGCGGACGTCGGACTTCACGCGCTTGCGCGGGTACTTGGTGCGCAACTGCTCGACGATGTCCAGGATGATCTCCCAGTGGGTGTCCCGCTGTGGCGACATGAAGATGTTCCCTCCGACGATCTCGACCCTGTATCCGTCGGGGATGGGGCTCTTCTCAAGCCACTCGAACATCATCTCAAGCGTCAGCTTGTCGCTGTTGTCGGCGATGTCGGCCATCTCGATCCTGTCTTCAAGGACGGTCACCGTGGCACTCCTCCCCGGCTGTGCCCCGGACAAGCGCAGCCGTGCGGTACAACGATACGCACGGTGACCAGGGCACGCCCGGATTCGGTCAGTCGGTTTCGGCCCCGTACCGGTCCCCGAGATCCCAGGCCTCGTACAGCGAGTCCGCGAACGCGCCCGCGATCTTGTGCTCGCCGTTCGCGTTGGGGTGCGTGCCGTCGTACGTGTCGTGGTGGATGTCGTACGAGGGCGGCGGCGACGTCAGGAGCAGAGGGGAGCGGGGCTCGTCCAGGTCGGCAGCGGCCTTCGCCAGGAGTTCGTTGAAGCGGGTGACCTGGGCGGCGAAGGGCGGGTCGGTCTCCGCGCGGACGTTGGGGATCACCGGGAGCAGGGCGATGGCGATGCGCGGGTTGGACCGTCGTGCCTCGGCCACGAAGAGGCGCGCGTTGTCCGCCGTCTGTTCGGCGTCCGTGTAGAAGCCCAGGTCGATCAGGCCCAGGGAGACCAGGAGGACATCCGGCTTGTGGGCGCGTACCGCGTCCGCGATCAGCGGGGTGATGTGGTGCCAGCCCTCACCCCAGCCGGCCAGGTGGGCGCGGGGGAATTCCGGGTCTGCGTACTCGTACGAGTCGGCGGTGTCCGTCGCCTTGTCGTACAGCGCCTCGCGCGGGCCGACGATCCGGAACGGGCCGCCGTACGTCTCCCGCAGGTGCTGCCACATCCGGTAGCGCCAGGTGTGTTCGCCGGCACTGCCGATCGTCATGGAGTCGCCTACGGGCATCAACCTGAGCATCCGCTCATGATGCGGGATGGGGGGAGGGGTGTGGGACGCGTGCGGTGTGTGAGTCAGGCCACCCGGTGTCAGGTGTATGTCAGCTTGCGGGCAGTTGTACGTCAGCGAGCAGTCGATCGGCGGCCGATCCGGCCGCTGGCCCACGGCCGGCCGGCAGTCGGTTCGCGACCGATCCGGTGGGCGCTCAGGGTCATGGGCCTCGTATCGAGCGGCGGGATGGCACGCTTGAGGGCATGCGCCGATCGCTCGCCCTCCTCGCCGGGGGCCTACTCGTCGGGGTGCTCGCCGCACCCGCCTCCGCTGCCGACGGTGACCAGGACTTCACCATCAAGGACCCGCGGATCACCGAGTCCAGCGGTCTCGCGGCCTCCCGCCAGCACCCCGGCATCTACTGGACCCACAACGACAGTGACGACGGCGCCTTCCTGTACGCGATCGACAGCGCGACCGGGCGGACCGTCGCCACCGTCACCATGACCGGCGTGGGCACGCCCCGCGACATCGAGGCGATCTCCATCGGGCCGAACAACCAGATCTACGTCGGCGACATCGGCGACAACGACGGTGTGACCTGGGACTATGTCTGGATCTACCAACTCACCGAGCCCAAGGTGCTCAAGAACCAGACGATCCGCGCCACGCAGTACGTCGTGAAGTACTCGGACGGTTCGCGCGACGCCGAGTCCCTCGTCGTGCACCCGAGGACCGGGCGCGTCTACATCATCGACAAGCAGGAGGACGGCGGGCATCTCTACGCCGGCCCGGCCAAGCTGTCGTCCTCCGGCACCAACGTCTTCCGGCCCGTCGCCGCCGTCGACATGTGGGCCACCGACGCCGCCTTCTCGCCCGACGGGCAGCAGTTGGCCGTACGCGGGTACTTCGG
The DNA here is from genome assembly GCF_036227485.1 of Streptomyces sp. NBC_01451. NCBI lineage: Bacteria > Bacillati > Actinomycetota > Actinomycetes > Kitasatosporales > Streptomycetaceae > Streptomyces > Streptomyces sp. NBC_01451. The sequence goes on along the minus strand of NZ_CP109479.1, from coordinate 4,219,471 downwards.
CGGCGTCTCCTACGCCTGGAACGGCGGCAGGCTCAAGCGGCAGGGGCAGCTCGACGTGCCCTTGCAGGGGCAGGGTGAGTCGGTCACGTACAGCCGCGACGGGTCCAAGATCATGTACGGGAGCGAGGGCGCCGAGAGCGGGGTCGAGGCCGAGGACGCCCCCTCGTACGGCACGTCCGGTGACTCCGACTCGGCTTCCGGCAACGGGAGTTCGGCCTCGGGCGGCGGGGCGGGCGGGGGCACGGAAGGGAACGTCAGGACCGGGGCCATCGCGGTCGGCGTGCTCTTCATCGCCTATCTCGGGCTGAAGCGGCTCCGGCGCCGGCCGTCGTAGCCGCCGACGGCGTGCGCTGCCCCTTCTCCTGTCCACGCTGCTCCACCCACGCCTCCAGCCCGTCCAGGACGCGTTGCAGGCCGAACTCGAAGTGGTCGAAGGCGGGATCGAAGGTGTCCTCCGTCAGGGAGGCGAGGGCCGGGTAGCGGCCGGTGGCCATGATCCCTTCCAGGAAAGGGAGTTGGGCTCGCCAGAACTCCCGGTCCGGCAGGCCCGTCCGGCGCTCCGCCTCCCGCTGGTGGACCTGGGTGCGGGCGGCCCCGACGACGTACCCGTCGACCATGACGACCGCCGAGACCAGTTCGGGGTCCGGCAGCCCCATCGGCCTGATGCGCGTGAGCACGCTCTCCAGGCCGTCGAGGGTGCCGGGGCCGAGGATCGGGCGGGACTGGTTGACCTGGAGCAGCCAGGGGTGGCGGCGGTAGAGGTCGAGGGTGGAGCGGGCCATGGCCTCCAGGGTGCCGCGCCAGCCGCCGTCGTCGGCCGGGGGCGTAGGAGCCCCGGGGGTCGCCGGGGAGCGGCGCTGGACGCGGTCGAGCATCAGGTCGAGCAGCTCGCCCTTGCCGGGAACGTAGCGGTAGAGGGACATGGTGCCGGTGCCGAGTTCGGTGGAGACGCGGCGCATGGAGACCGCGTCCAGCCCTTCCTCGTCCGCGATCCGGACGGCCGTTTCCACGATCCGGTCGATGGTGAGACCGGGTCTGGGGCCACGACTGGGGCGCGCGCCGGTGTCCCACAGCAGTTCGAGGGTGCGGGCGATGTCTCCGCTGCCACTGGTCTTCGTACCGTCGTTGCCGTCCGTACCGCTTGTCATAGGGCCGAGCCTAGCGAACTGAGTACACCGTACGCGTAAACGAGTACGGTGTACTCAGTTCGAAGCGGGCAGGGAGGAACCGGCGGAACGGGAGGGCGGCATGGGCGGTCGTGGTGGCCATGGTGGTCATGACGGATACGTGGTGTGCGCGGAGGCTCTGGAGAAGCGGTACGGCGAGAAGCGCGCCCTCGACGGTTTCGACCTGCTGGTCCGCGAAGGCACCGTGCACGGACTGCTCGGCCCCAACGGCGCCGGCAAGACCACCGCCGTGCGCATCCTGGCCACCCTGCTCCGGCTGGACGGCGGACACGCGACGGTGGCCGGACTCGACGTGGCGACGCGGCCCCGCGAGGTCCGCTCCCGGATCGGGCTCACCGGGCAGTACGCGGCGCTGGACGAGATCCTCACCGGCCGGCAGAACCTGGAGATGTTCGGGCGGCTGTTCCACCTCGGGGGGAAGCGGGCGCGGCTGCGGGCGGCCCAACTCCTGGAGCGGTTCGACCTGGTGGCCGCCGCCGACAAGGGCGTCAAGGGCTACAGCGGCGGTATGCGGCGCCGTCTCGACCTCGCCGCTTCGATGATCCTCGCCCCGGCCGTGCTCTTCCTCGACGAGCCGACGACCGGGCTCGACCCGCGCAGCCGCGGCGAAGTCTGGGACGCGGTAAGGGCGTTGGTGGCCGACGGGACGACGGTGCTGCTCACCACGCAGTACCTGGAGGAGGCCGACCGGCTCGCTTCCCGCGTCACGGTCATCGACCAGGGGCGCGCGATCGCCGACGACACCCCCGACGGGCTGAAGAACCGCGTCGGCGGTGACCGTATCGAGGTCGTCGTCGCGCGGCGGGACCACATTCCCTGGGCGGTGAAGGCCGTCGCCCGGGTCGCGCACGGCGAACCGGAGGTCGACCTGAGCGGGCTGCGCGTCCACGCGCCGGTCGTCGACCGGGTGGCCGCCCTCACGGATGTGGCGCGTACCCTCCAGCAGTTCCGGCTGCCCGTCGAGGACATCGGGCTGCGCAGACCGAGCCTCGACGACGTGTTCCTGCGGCTCACCGGCCGCCGGACCGAGGCGGCCGAAACGGCCGAAACGGCGGATGCAGTGGAGGCAGCGGAGGCGACGGAAGGTGTTGAGGAGACCCGGGGGACCGAGAGAAACCGGGAGACAGGGGAGACGGCCGCGTGAGTGCTGTGGAGGTGTCCCGGACGGGTGAGCGGCGTGGTTCGCGCCGGGCCGGGCCGCGGCACGGCCGGCTGTACTGGACGCTCGCCGACTGCTGGAACGTCGTACGCCGAGGTCTCACCCACTACGCGCGCCAACCCGTCAGCATCGTCTGGCAGTTGGGCTTCCCGATCCTGTCGGTGCTGCTGTACGGCTATGTGTTCGGCAACGCGATGAAGGTGCCCGGCGGCGGTGACTACAAGGAGTTCCTGATGCCGGGGATGTTCGTGATGACGATGGCCTTCGGGTTCGTCACCACGGCGACCGTCGTCGTGTACGACTCCAAGAAGGGTGTCATCGACCGATTCCGTTCGATGCCCATGGCGCCGTCGGCCGTGGTCGCCGGGCGGGGGGTGACGGACCTGATCGTGGCCTGCGCCGAGCTGGGCATCATGATGTCCACCGCGTACGGCATGGGGTGGCGGCCGGACGGCGGACCGGGCTTCGTACAGGCCTTCGGACTGCTGCTGTGGCTGCGGTTCGCGCTGATCTGGGCCGGGGTGTGGCTCGGCCTGGTCGTGCCCAGCCCCGAGCAGGCGGGCGGGCTGTTCGCGGTGGTCTTCCCGCTGACGATGATCTCCAGCATCTTCGTGTCGCCGCAGCTGATGCCCGACTGGCTGGGCCAGGTCGCCCTGTGGAACCCGATCTCGTCGACGGCCTCGGCCGCCCGCGAACTGTTCGGGGCGCCGGGGGTGACCGGCGGCTCGTGGGTCGAGCGGCACGCGCTGCTGATGGCGGGCGCGTGGCCGGCCGTACTGACCCTGGTCTTCCTGCCGTTGGCGGTGCGGAGGTTCCAGCGGCTGAGCCGGTGACGCGTTCCGGGTGAGGCGTGGACGTGCCGCAAGTATTGACGTGGGCATGTTGTGTCAGTTTCCTGGGAGGTGCGCGGCGCGTGGGAGCGCTCCCATCGATTCCGGGGCCGCGCCTCCCGAGAGGAACGAGCGACATGTTCCGCTTCCCCGACCTCCGCTACTTCCGCGACCGCCTCAGCCTGCGAAGAGCGCTGTGTTCCGTCGCCGCCGTGCTCCTGCTCCCGCTGGGAGCCGGTGCGCAGGCCGCCCACGCGACGGACGCCGACACGGCGGACGTCCGCGCGGCAGCCGCCGGTGCCGGCTACTGGCACACCAGCGGGCGTCAGATCCTGGACGCGGCCGGGCAGCCGGTCCGGATCGCCGGCATCAACTGGTTCGGCTTCGAGACCGGCAACTACGTGGTGCACGGCCTCTGGTCCCGCGACTACAAGAGCATGATCGACCAGATGAAGACGCTCGGCTACAACACCATCCGGCTGCCGTACAGCGACGACATCTTCAAGTCCTCGACCGTCCCCAACAGCATCGACTTCAGCAGCGGCAAGAACGCCGACCTACAGGGTCTGGGCTCCCTCCAGATCATGGACAAGCTGGTCGCGTACGCCGGTCAGACCGGCCTCAAGGTCATCCTGGACCGGCACCGGCCGGACGCGGGCGGGCAGTCCGCCCTCTGGTACACCTCGGCGGTGCCCGAGTCGACATGGATCGCCAACCTGAAGGCGCTGGCGGCGCGTTACTCGGGCCAGGACGCGGTCATCGGCATCGACCTGCACAACGAGCCGCACGATCCCGCCTGTTGGGGCTGCGGTGACACGACGAGGGACTGGCGGCTGGCGGCACAGCGGGCGGGCAACGCGGTGCTCTCCGTGAATCCGCAGCTGCTCGTGTTCGTGGAGGGCGTGCAGACGTTCAACGGTGTCTCCGGCTGGTGGGGCGGCAACCTGATGGGGGTCGCGCAGTACCCGGTGCAGCTGGATGTGGCCAACCGGGTGGTGTACTCGGCCCACGACTACGCGACGAGCGTCGCCCAGCAGAGCTGGTTCAGCGATCCCTCGTTCCCCGCCAACATGCCGGGGATCTGGGACAAGTACTGGGGTTACATCTTCAAGCAGAACATCGCGCCGGTGTGGGTGGGGGAGTTCGGCACGACGCTGACATCGACGGTCGACCAGCGGTGGCTGGCCGCGCTGGTCGACTATCTGCGGCCGACGGCGACCTACGGCTCGGACTCCTTCCACTGGACCTTCTGGTCCTGGAACCCCAACTCCGGTGACACGGGCGGGATTCTGAAGGACGACTGGCAGACGGTCGACACCGTGAAGGACGGCTACCTGGCGAGCGTCAAGGCGCCGGGCTTCCCGGGGAGCGGTGGCGGCGGCGGAGGAGGCGGTGGCGGCAGTACGGCGGCCTGCACCGCCTCCTACACGGTCAGCAGCGACTGGGGCGGCGGGTTCAACGCCGAGGTGAAGGTGACCAATTCGGGGACGGTGGCGCTCAAGTCCTGGAAGGTGACCTGGACCTGGAGTGGTTCACAGGCGGTCACGAGCATGTGGAACGCGTCGTACACCCAGAGCGGAGCGACGGTCACCGCTGTGAACGCGTCTCACAACGGGAGCGTGGCGGTGGGGAGTTCGGCGAGCTTCGGGTTCGGGGGAGCGCCGGGGGGTGGGGGTGTGCCCGCGGTGAGCTGTACGGCTACGTGAGCGTCTGAGGAGCTGCGGGTCTCCGGGTCTGCGGGTACGTGTGGACCAGGACGGAGGGCGGGGCGCCCGGTGTTCGCCGGGTGCCCCCTCACGGCGCGCTTCGGGACAGCCGTTCCCAGGTGCGTCAACTCCCGGACGGCGGAAGGGAGTCCGTGCGCCGCTGCCGGGCCGCGCCGATCGCCACCACCACCGCGATCACCAGGAAGAGCAGTGCGCCGGCTCCCGACATCACCGCCCCGACAGCTGCTCCGCCACCGCCGGTGTCGTCTTCACGGGCGACCACCTGGGGATCGTCCGACTCGTATCGGACGGTCAGGTGAGTGCCGACGGAGTCCTTGCCGCCGCCGCTGCCCACCGGCAGGTCCGCCACCACGGTCCGCCCGTCGGCCTCGAACTCGACCTGGCATCGACCCGCCATGCACGAACCGCTCGTGTGCAAGGTCGCTTGAGCCCGCTCGCCGTCCTGGAGGGAGCGCAGGTGCCGGGCTGCCGGAAACATCACCAGCGCCGAACATCCGCCCAGCAGCAGCGCGAGAAACAGGAGCACCAGGAGTGATGTACGGGGTCTCAAGCCGCCTGCGGCCATGCTCGGCCGGGTCGCGCCGGGTGCGCCCGCCTTCGATGTGCCGTCCACGTCTCTCGCCTCCGTTCCGGTGGTGCGCCCGCGGCTCTCACGTGCGCTGCATTCCGTATCCGTATCCGTATTCGTGTCGCAGGGCAGGGTAACCGCCGGGAGCGAGGCGGGTTCGGGCAATTTCTCACCGACGCCGCTGCGTGGTGAGTGGCCTCCCGGCCCGGGAACAGGAGAGGGCGCCCCGGTGGCCACCGGGGCGCCCTCTCCTGCGTACGTGCTCAGGTGCGGAAGTGCGGAATTGGCCGGAGCACGGAGGTACGGGAAGCGGTTACAGCTTCTCGATCACGTAGTCGATGCACTTCGTCAGTGCCTCGACGTCCGTCGGGTCGATCGCCGGGAACATCGCCACGCGGAGCTGGTTGCGGCCGAGCTTGCGGTAGGGCTCGGTGTCGACGATGCCGTTGGCGCGCAGGACCTTGGCGACCGCGGCGGCGTCGATCTCGTCCGTGAAGTCGATCGTGCCGATGACCTGCGAGCGCTTGGCCGGGTCGGTGACGAACGGGTTCGCGTACTTGACGTCCTCGGCCCAGCCGTACAGCGTGCGGGCGGAGGTGGCGGTGCGGCGGACCGCCCAGTCCAGGCCGCCCTGGCCGTTGATCCACTCCAGCTGCTCGTTGAGGAGGAACAGGGTGGCGAGGGCCGGGGTGTTGTACGTCTGGTTCTTGCGCGAGTTGTCGATCGCCGTGGGGAGCGAGAAGAACTCCGGGATGTGGCGTCCGCTCGCGTGGATGCGCTCGGCGCGCTCGATCGCGGCCGGGGAGAACGCGGCGAGCCAGAGGCCGCCGTCCGCCGCGAAGGACTTCTGCGGGGCGAAGTAGTAGACGTCGGTCTCGGCGATGTCGACCGGCAGGCCGCCGGCGCCGGACGTGGCGTCCACGAGGACCAGGGAGCCCTCGTCGGCACCCGGTACGCGCTTGAGGGGAGCGGCGACACCGGTGGACGTCTCGTTGTGGGTGAAGGCGTACACGTCGACGCCCGCCTCGGCCTCCGGGTCCGGGTGGGTGCCCGGGTCGGAGGAGATGACGGTCGGGTCGGCGAGCCAGGGGGCGAGCTTGGCGGCCTTCGCGAACTTCGAGCTGAACTCACCGAAGGTGAGGTGCTGCGACTTGTTCTCGATCAGGCCGTGCGTCGCGACGTCCCAGAACGCGGTCGAGCCGCCGTTGCCGAGGACCACCTCGTAGCCGTCGGGGAGCTGGAACAGCGAGGAGATGCCCTCGCGCACCTTGCCGACCAGGTTCTTTACCGGAGCCTGGCGGTGGGAGGTACCGAGGAGGGAGCTACCGGTGGCGGCCAGCGCGTCCAGCGCTTCCGTCCGCACCTTGGAGGGGCCCGCGCCGAAACGTCCGTCGGCGGGCTTGATGTCAGCGGGAATCTGGATCTCAGCCACGGGGGGAGCGTAGCCGTTCCGGGAAACGTGGACGAAACGTGGTCCGTCCGGTGAGACGCGCTCCGCGGGTTGGGCGGGGGGGGGGGGGGGGGGGGGGGGGGGGGGGGGGGGGGGCGCCCGTCTCCGGGGGCTGTGCCCTCAGACCCCCCTTTCGCGCTGAAGGAGCTCGTCCGTAAACGCCGGACGGGCTGAGATCAGCCCCTCAGCGTCGGTGTGAAGCGGACCGGCAGCTCCGTGAGCCCCCGTAGCCACGGGGACGCTCGGCGGGTCAATGTCTCGGCGGGGACGGCCAGGTCGATGTCAGGGAGGCGGTCGAGGACGACCTCGATGCCGGTGCGGGCGATGACCTCCGCGACCTCCTGGGCCGGGAACGGGCACCGGTGTTCGCCGTGGCCGAAGGAGAAGTGGGCGTTGTTGCCACCGGTGAGGGCAGAGCCGTCGGTGCGGACCTGGGGGTCGGAGTTGGCGCCCTGGAGGCCGAGGAGGAGCAGGTCGCCCGTACGGATGTGCCGGCCGCCCAGACGGGTGTCGCGGGATGCCCAGCGGCCCGGCATGGTCTGCACGGGCGCGTCCTCCCACAGGACCTCGTTCATCGCCTCGGCGACACTGCTGCGGCCACCGAAGAGGGAGGCCGCGAACCGCTCGTCCGTGAGCATCAGGCGCAGCGAGTTGCCCATCCAGTCGGCGGTCGGGTCGTTCCCCGCCGCGATCATGATCATCAGGTCGTGGGCGACCTCCTCGTCCGTGAAGCCGTACGGGTTCGCGAGCATGCGCGAGACCACGTCGTCCGAGGGGCGCAGCCTGCGGTCGGCCAGCAGGCGGCCCATCGACGCGATCAGGTGCTGCTGGCCCGCCATACCGGTCTCCAGGCCGTCGGTCATGGCGAGTGCCGCGGAGACCAGGGCCGGCCCTTCCTCGTCGGCGAAACCGAAGAGGCGGGCCATGACGCGTACCGGCAGCAGCATCGCGTACTCCTGGACGAGGTCCGCCTCGCCCCGGGCGCAGATCGCGTCGATCAGCTCGTCCGCGAACTTCTCGGTGTACGACCGCAGTTCGACCGGGTCGGCCTCCTCCAGGGCGCTGCCGATCATCGCGGCGCGCTCGCGGTGGCGTTCGCCGACGGTGTAGAGGATCGAGGGCTGGCCGCGGCCGATCATCGGCAGGTGCGGCCAGTCGGCGGGGATCCTGTCCCACTGGTTCCACAACTCGGAGTCCCGGCTGAACAGCACGGAATCGCCGGTGACCTGATGCAGTTCGCGGTAGCCGAGCACCAGCCACGCGGGCACGTCCCCGTCGAGCAGCACCGGTGCCACCGGGCCGTGATCGCGTCGCATCTCCCGGTACAGCCGGTCGGGTTCGGTCCGCAGCCGGGAGCCGTTGAGGGGGACATGGGCGGCGGTCACCGGGGCAACTCCTCGTAAGGGGCGGGCACTTGAGTGTCGTGGGAAGGCGACCGCCGGTAGCGGTTCTTCGCGTGTTCCACGAGCGCGATCAGCACCCGCTTGCTCGAACCCCGTAGGCGCGCGTCGCAGTGTATGAGGGGTACGTCGGGGTCGAGGTCGAGCGCGTCGCGGATGGCGCGGGGGGTGAAGTCGGGGCCGCCGAAGTCGTTGCGGGCCACGACGAACGGTGTGCCGTGCCGTTCTAGGCGGTCGATGGCGTACCAGGAGTCGTCGAGGCGGCGGGTGTCGACGAGGACGACCGCGCCGAGCGCGCCGGTGAACAGCCGGTCCCAGAGGAACCAGAAGCGTTCCTGGCCGGGCGCCCCGAACAGGTACAGCACGTTGCGGGCGTCGAGCGTGATGCGGCCGAAGTCGAAGGCGACGGTCGTGGCGTTCTTGTCGCGCACGGCGCTGGCGTCGTCGACGGCCTCGCCGGCCCGCGTCATCGTCTCCTCGGTACTGAGCGGACGTATCTCGCTGACCGAGCGGACGAGCGTCGTCTTGCCGGCGCCGAAGCCGCCGACGACCACGATCTTCAGCCCGTTGTCCGCGGAGGCGCGCAGGGGTGGCCGTGGGTCGGCGTCGGGGTCGGCGCCTTCTGCCGGGTAGGCGGTTTCAGAGGTTGCGGAGTCCAACGAGCACCTGCTCCAGGATGTCGGGGTCGGTAACGGCGGTCCGGCGCGGATGGCGGGCGCTGACGCGGCCCGCCGCGAGGAGGTCGGCGAGCAGGACCTTGGTGATGCCCACCGGCAGCCGCAGCACGGCGGCGACCTCGACCACCGCCGTGGGACGCTCGGCGAGCCGCAGGATCGCCGCGTGCTCGGACTGCATCCCCGGCACCGGATCGCACTCGGCGACGACCAGCGTCACCAGGTCGAACGGGTTGTCGGGCGCGGGGCGGCTGCGTCCTCCGGTGAGGGTGTAGAGCCGGTCCGGGGAATCGTCTCTTCCCGGACGGTTCCCCGCTTGTCCCGCCGGTCGTCCCCCCGGCCGTTCCCCCGGTCCATTCATGCCGTACGGGGCTGGACTGTTCGGAGTTGGGCTGTTCGGGGCTGGGCGCGCAGGTGTTCCCCGAGCTGCTCGACGAGTTCGCTCATGTTGTGGCCGACGAGCCCGGTGTCCGCGTCCTCGGCGGTGACGACGGCGAGGTGCGCGCCCTGGCCGGCCTCGACGATGAACAGCACCCCGCCGTAGAACTCGGTCATCGCGGTACGCACTCCTCCGCTGCCGTCCCCGAACTCCACGGAGGCGCCGTGCGACAGCGACTGGATGCCGGCGGCGATCGCGGCGAGCTGGTCCGCCTGGTCGACGGACAGCTCCGGCGTACGGCACAGCTTCAGGCCGTCCCGGGAGAGCACGAGCGCGTGCCGGGCACCCGGGGTGCGCTCCAGCAGCCCCTCGATGAGCCAGGTCAGCTTCTCGTCGGTGGTCGTCGGTGCGGGGCCGAGGCCGGTGCCGGTCATGGGGTGGGGTCGCCTTCCGGGTGGGAGGTGGTGGGGGGTGAGGTGGCGGGCGGTGCGGGCGCGGCTTCCGCCGGGGGTACGGAGGCCTGCGCGGGGGCGGCGGAGGGCGCGGGGCCCGGCTCCGGGTCGGCGCTGCCCTGGAGGACGGCCTGATCGGGCACGACGCCGCGCACGGCCTGCCGGAAACTCCCGAAACGGGCCACACGCTCGCGCGTGTCGTCGGGGTCGGGCGGCGCGAGGGGGATCGAGAACCTCGACTCGTCGGTCTGCGCGCCCCCTCGGGCGCGCTCGGCCTCGGCGAGCGTACGGCCCCGGCGCCGCTGCGGCAGCTCGTCGGGGGGCACCTCCGGGGTGTGGCTCTCCGGAGCCTCCGGCGCGTGGTCGGGGGACTCGTGCGTCGGTACGGGGTCCGGGTCGAGGTCGCCGACGGCGGCGCGGGCGGCTCCGTACGACTGCTCGGAGTACCTTTCCTGCGCGTACGCCTGCTCCGGGTACGACTGCTCGGCGTACGGCCGCTCCGCGTACGGCTCCTGCGCGTAGGGCTGCTCCCGCGCGGAGGGCTGCTCCCGCGAGTGGGCCTCCCGCGCGGAGGGCGTGTTCGTGTACAGCTCCTCCGGGTACGGCCATTCCAGGTGGCCCTCTTCCCCGTACGACACCCGCGGGTCCTGTTCCTGCTCCTGCTCTCCGGAACGGGCTTCCCAGGGTTCGCCGGGTGTGGGTGCCGGGGCCGCCGGGGTCTCCGGCACCGGCTGTGCCGCCGGTCGCGAAGGCGGGGGCGGCACGGGCATGGGCAGTGGCTCCGCCGCCGCCGTGCTCCCGGCCAGGATGTCCTGCGGGATGAGCACCAGGACGCCGGTGCCGCCGCGCGCCGAGGGGCGGAAGGAGACCTTGAGACCGTACTTGCGGGCGAGCCGGCCTACGACGGTGAGGCCGAGGCGGGTGCCGGTGAGGCCCCCGAGGCCCACGCCGTCGGCGTTCCGCCCACTGCCCTTGGTGTCGTTGCTTCCGTCCTCCCCGGAGACGGCCCGTTCGGCGCGGTGCAGCTGCACGTCGCTCATGACCAGGCCGCTGTCCTCCACGGAGACGATGATCCCGGCGGGGACCTCCTCGACGTACACGTGGACCTCGGCGGTCGGCGGCGAGAAGTTCGCGGCGTTGTCGAGGAGTTCGGCGAGCGCGTGCATGACACCTTCGGCGGCGTGTCCGGCCACGGCGGCGTCGCTGGCGGAGTGCACGCGCACGCGTTGGTAGCCGCTGATGCGGCCCATGGCGCCGCGCAGGATCGACTCCATGACGATCGGGCGGGCCCAGCGGCGGCCCGAACGGGCGCCCGAGAGGACGGCGATCGAGTCGGCGAGGCGGCCCGCCTGGGCGGTGCGGTGGTCGAGGTGGAGGAGGTCGGCGACGACGTCCTCGTCCGTGTGCCGGTCCTCCATGGCGCGCAGGTCGGCCAGGGTGCTCGTGGCCAGCGCCTGCATACGGCCGGCCGCGTTGGCGGTGGCCGCGAAGGCCGCCGCCCGCTCCTGTCTGGCCCGGCGCAGCTCTTCCGTCAGACGGGCGTTGTCCTCGGTGAGCCGGGTGATCTCGTGCGCCTTCTCCTGCTGGAGGCGGCTGAACTCCTGGGCGGAGGCCTCGGTGAGGCGGGCGCGGTCGCGGGCGAGATCGGCGGACACGCGCGCGCGTTCCCGTTCCAGATCGGCGGCCGTGCCGGCCCGTACCTGGTTCAGCTCCTCGGCGAGAAGGGCGCGGTCGTGCAGCAGACGGCCGGCGTCGTCGGTGGCGGCGGCCAGCCGCCGGCCCGACAGCCGGGCGGACCTGACGCCGTGGACGGCCACGGTGACGGCCGCGCACAGCAGCAGCGCGGCGACGGCCCCGCCCAGGGCGAGCGGTGTGCGCGCCTCGTCCGGCGCCCGGGCGACCCCGCCGGCCACCGCGGCGGCGGCGAGTGCGGCGGTGAGCAGCGGGGCGGGCAGGAGGGCGCGGTAGGAGGGGCGTTCGCCGGGTTGGCGGGGCGCGGTCATGAAGGGGTCCTCGGTCGGTTCCTGGGTCGGATCCTCGGCTGTGTCCTCGGTGCTGCTGCCTGGCCCACGGGGCCCTGCGGGGTGCCTGTGCAATCGGTTCGTGAGCGAGATGTGACTAATGGTGCTCAACTCGCCGTAACTATAGGTGAGTTAGTGATCAAATTGGCGGTGTTTCGGTTCGGTCCCCACAAACCGTCCACGTTTGCCGGGCCGCCCGGACCGTCACTGTCAGTGGCGGGATGCATGCTGGGGGCATGACGGATCTTCGGACGCTGGAGGCGGACCTGCGGGAGACCGTCCGGGGCGAGGTCGGTTTCGACGTCACGTCCCGGGCGCTGACCACCATGGACGCGTCGAACTACCGGCGCGTCCCCCTGGGCGTGGTCGCCCCGCGCGACGCGGACGACGTGGCGGCGGCCCTCGCCGTCTGCCGGGCGCACGGGGTGCCGGTCGTCGCGCGCGGCGGGGGCACGTCGATCGCGGGCCAGGCGACCGGCACGGGGGTCGTTCTGGACTTCACGCGGCATATGGACCACCTCCTCTCCCTGAACCACGAGGAACAGACCGCTGTTGTTCAGCCAGGGCTGGTTCTCGATCGTCTCCAGGAGGCCGCGGCCCCGTACGGACTGCGTTTCGGCCCCGATCCGTCCACCCACGGCCGCTGCACGCTCGGCGGCATGATCGGCAACAACTCCTGCGGCGCGCACTCCGTCGCCTGGGGCACCACCGCGGACAGCGTGCGCGGGCTGACGGTGATCCGCGCGCGCGGCGACCGGCTCCACCTGGGCCGGGACTGGGCGGGCGCCCCGGACGGGCTGCGACAGCTGGCGGAGGGCGACCTGGCCCGCCTGCGTACCGGCTTCCCGGACCTCCCCCGCCGCATTTCCGGATACGCGCTGGACGCCCTCCTCCCCGAGAGGGGCGCGGACGTCGCCCGCTCCTTCTGCGGCTCGGAAGGCACCCTGGGGATCGTCACGGAGGCGGTCGTCCGCCTGGTCGAGGCCCCCCGCGCGCGTGCGCTGGCCGTGCTGGCGTACGCGGACGAGAGCGCGGCGGCGGAGGCGGCGGCAGGCCTGCTGCCGTACGGTCCGCTGACGGTCGAGGGCATGGCCGCCGACCTGGTCCGCACCGCCACCGACCTGCCCGCGGGCGGCGCCTGGCTGTTCGTGGAGACGGGCGGCGAGACTCCTTCGGAGGCACGCGCGCGTGCGGACGCGATCGTGCGTGCCGCCGACGTCACGAACGCCCTCGTCGTGTCCGACCCGGCCGGCCAACGCGTCCTGTGGCGCGTCCGCGAGGACGCGAGCGGCACGGCGACGAGGATGCCCGACGGCACGGAGGCCTGGCCCGGCTGGGAGGACTGCGCGGTACCGCCGCCCCGACTGGGCGCGTACCTGCGGGACTTCAGAGGGCTGCTGCGCGACCACGGCCTGCGCGGCACGCCGTACGGCCACTTCGGCGACGGCTGCATCCACGTACGCATCGACTTCGACCTGCTGACGGCACCGGGCGTGGCCCGTTTCCGCCGCTTCTCGGAGGAGCTGGCGGGGCTGGTGGTGTCGCACGGCGGTTCCCTGTCGGGCGAACACGGCGACGGCCAGGCCCGCGCGGAACTCCTCCCGAAGATGTACGCCCCCGAGGTGATCGCCCTCTTCGAGCGCACGAAGGCCCTCTGGGACCCGGACGACCTCCTGAACCCCGGCATGCTGGTCCGCCCCGCCCGCCTGGACGAGAACCTCCGCTTCGCCGTCCTGCCCCGCGAGCCGGTGGACGTTGCCTTCGGCTACCCGGCGGACGGCGGGAACTTCGGGGCGGCGGTCAGCAGATGCGTGGGTGTGGCCAAGTGCCGTACTCCGGCCGCCGGCAAGGGGGCTTCCGGGGGCTCGGACGTGATGTGCCCGTCCTTCCGCGCGACGGGCGAGGAGGCGCACTCCACGCGCGGGCGGGCCCGGCTGCTGCACGAGATGCTCGCGGGCGAGGTGATCACCGACGGCTGGCGGTCGACGGAGGTCCGCGACGCGCTGGACCTGTGCCTCTCCTGCAAGGGCTGCCGCTCGGACTGCCCGGTCGAGGTCGACATGGCCACCTACAAGGCGGAGTTCCTCCACCACCACTGGGCCGGCCGACTGCGCCCGGCGGCCCACTACGCGATGGGGTGGCTGCCGGTGTGGCTGGCGGCCGTCGCTCGTACGCGCACGGCGCGCGTGCTCAACTCCCTCGCCTCGGTAGGCGCGTTGGCGGCACTGGCGAAACGGCTGGGCGGAATCGCGCCCGAGCGGGAGATCCCGGCGGTGACGAGGGAGCCGTTCAGCCGGTGGTGGGGGAGACGAGCGGCCGCGCGTGCCGGTGAGGGGCGTCGGCAGACGGTCGTCCTCTGGCCCGACACCTTCACGGAGCACCTGACGCCGTCGGTGGGACAGGCGGCGGTACTCGTACTGGAGGCGGCGGGCCTGGAGGTGACGCTGCCACCGACCGGACGGACCAGCACCCGCGTACCCGCCCGGGTGTGCTGCGGCCTGACATACGTCTCGACCGGCCAACTGGACCGGGCCCGCACGGTGTTGCGCCGCACGCTGGACACCATGGAACCGGTCCTGGACGCGGGCACCCCGGTCGTGGTCCTCGAACCGAGCTGCGCGGCGGCCCTCCGCACCGACCTCCCGGAGCTCCTGCACGACGACCCACGCGCGCGGCGCCTCGCGGACGCGGTCCACACCTTCGCGGAGACCCTGGCCCACCACGCCCCCGCCTGGACCCCGCCCCGCGTGGACCGCCCGGCGACCGGCCAGACCCACTGCCACCAGCACGCGGTCCTGGGCGACGCGGCGGACCGCCGCCTGCGCGAGGCCGCGGGCCTGACGGGCGAACTGGCGGGCGGCTGCTGCGGCCTGGCCGGCAACTTCGGCTTCGAGAAGGGCCACTACGAGGTGTCGACGGCCTGCGCGGAGGAGCGGCTGCTACCGGCGGTGCGGGAGGCGGGCGAGGGGACGGTGGTGCTGGCGGACGGGTTCTCGTGCCGGACCCAGCTTCGGCAACTGGCGGGGGTACGGGGGCGGCATCTGGCGGAGGTGCTGGCGGAGACACTGGAACGGGAACCGGGGCCGGAAGAAGGACCGGAAGTGGAACTGGGACCGGAAGCGGGGCCGGAAGGGGAAGGGAACGAGACATGAGCGAGGCCGAGTTGAGCCGGGTGGCCGTCCTCTCCGACATCCACGGGGTGCTCCCGGCCCTGGAGGCGGTGCTCGCCGAGCCGGAGGTGGCCGCCGCGGAGCGCATCGTGCTGACTGGGGACATCACGGCGGGCCCCCAACCCGCCGAGGTTCTCGCCCTTCTCCGGGACCAGGGCGACCGGGTGCTGTGGATCGCCGGGAACGCGGACCGGGAACTGGTCGAGTACCGGCGAGGAGAACGGACCTCGATCCCTGACCCGATCGCCCCCTTCGCAGCAGCCCAACTCACTCACAAAGAGGTCGAGTTCCTGGCGGCCCTGCCCGACTCCCTCACCCTCCCCATCCGTGGACTCGGCGATGTCCTCTTCTGTCATGCCACACCTCGCGACGACGAGGAGATCGTCCTGGTCGACTCCCGCCCCGACCGCTGGACGGAGGTCTTCGCGGACGTCCCCGAAACGGTCCGCACGGTGGTCTGCGGCCACACCCACATGCCGTACGTCCGCCTCGCCCACGGCCGTCTGGTCGTGAACCCCGGCAGCGTCGGCATGCCGTACGGCCGCCCGGGCGCCCACTGGTGCCTGCTCGGCCCCGGCACCGACCTGCGCGTGACGCGGTACGACATCCCGGCCGCGATCACCCGCCTCGTCGCGGAGTCCGCGTACCCGGAGATCGCGGAGTGGGCCGACTACTACCTGAATGCCCGGGCGACGGACGCGGAGGCGCTGGGGGCGTTCGGGCCGCGTGACGGGAGGGAGGCTGCGCCGACGGGGTGAGGCGGCTGAAGCCGGGTGGGGTGGCAGGACGGGTCGGGGTGGCGAGGACGGGTCGGGGTGGCAGGACGGGTCGGGGTGGCAGGACGGGTCGGGTTGCGCTGCAAGGACGATCGGTGTCCGGCTGTGGGCCGGTGGCCCATGGCGCCATTCGCGGCAAGGCTTGTCCGCCTTCGCGGTCAGTGGTCCTGGGCCGCGGAGGGAAGGTCCGACTGCTTCTCGCGGTCGGAGAACAGGAGCGTGGGCTCGGCGAGGATGTCGCGGCCGGCCTCGCTCTTGTAGATCGAGTCGACGCTGCCGAACCGGGCCTCGGAGTAGTCGAGGTCCAGGAGCGCGGCGGCCTGCCGGACCGATGCCTCGTCGGGTCCCTCGATCTCCAGGAAGCTGGGGAGGCCGGGCCAGGTGTCGAAGTCGAAGGCGACTTCCCCCAGGCGCCATTCCTCGCGGTAGTTCTCCTGGTGGCGGACCTCGACGCAGCCGATCCGGCGCAGGATGTCGGCCACGGCGTTCAGGTCGGCGACCTCGGTCTCGATCTCCTTGGTGCCGTCGATCGTCGTGGCATCGGTGACCTGCTTGAGCGTGAGTGTCGAGCGGGTGCCCTCGTCGCGCAGGCGGAGCCACGCCCCACTGTCGAGGCGGTCGTTCTCGAAGATCGTGCGGGTGAGGAGGGTGCGCGGGAACGCCTGGACAGCCCCGAGAGCCGCCAGCCTGACCTGGAGGGCGCCGACATCGACGGCCAGGAACTTCGCCTCGTACTCGTGCCTCATGGGGCCTTCTCTCAGACGTGGGCGGTGAGGGGGCTTGGGCGGGGCCGTACCTGGTGGGGTGGCCAGGGGCTGCTCGGGGCTGCTCAGGGCGTCTCGGCGCGGACGATCAGCGTCCCGATGTGGCCGGGCGTCGGGGCGTCGAGCACCCGGGCCGTCACTTCGGTGAAGCCGGCCCGGTCCAGGAGCCGTTCCCAGACGGCGGGGCGGTAGCTGTAGCGGTAGGTGAACAGGGCCTTGCCCGCGAAGCCGCCCTTGTACATGCCCTGTGGCCCGTACGCGCCGGGGATGGCCGGGGGCTGCGAGAACACGAAGACACCGCCGGGGTTCAACCGCTGCCGTACGAGCGGGAAGAGACGGCCGGGGTCGGTGAACCAGGCCGCGCCGAAGACCGAGTAGACGGCGTCGTACGTGTCCGCGCACTCCGCCAGGTGCTCCAGGACTTCGGCGCACCTGAACACGGCCCCGGTGTCTCTCCACCTCTCGGTCGACTTCTCGACCATGACCGGCGAGAGATCGACGCCGTACGCCCGCACACCGTGCCGGGCGAGGTGAGCGAGGGCCCGCCCGGTTCCGCAGCCGATCTCCAGCACCGAGCGCGGGTTGCCGAGCAGTTCGGTGCCGGGTCCGTGCCCGGCGTACTGGGTCCAGCGGAACACGGGCTCGGCATCGTCCTGAAACGCGGACTCGGCGTAGGCGTTCCACAGTTCGGTCTCGGCGGCGGTGTCGTGTTGTGCGGGCAAGGCGCTCCCTCATCGCAGGGTCTGGCCCCTGCCCTCCGGGGGATCGAGGACAGGGGCCAGCGTAGGGCGGTTCAGTGGCTGTCGGGGACCTTGTTGTCGCACGGCGAGCAGTCCGCGCCGTCGATCGCCCACAGTTCCTCGTCGACGTCGAACCCGATGGACCGCAGGAAGTCCGTGGTGCGCAGGCACAGTCCGTCGCGGCGGCGTTCGACGAACGGGGCGTGGTGCTTGTAGCGGCCCTCGTTGTACGCGTCGCACAGAGCCCACCACACGGGGGTGTCGAGGATGAGCTGATGGACTCCGATGTCCACGAGCTTGCCGACTCCGAGATGCACCTCGGGGTGCTCGATGCAGCCGATGGTGTACATGACGGCGTTGCCGAGGATGCGCTCGGCCATATTGCGGACCATGGTGTGGTCGCGGAGGAGTAGCGCGATTTCGCGGTCCCACAGGGTCATGCCGCCGTCCATCACGTTGACAGTGAGGTGCCTGACGTGGGGCTGGACGGCGTTTAGCAGTTCCTTCGGGTCCCGGGTGCGGGTACTCAGCGGGCGGTCGAGGGAGATGGTCATGGCTGTTCCCTTCTCGGAGGATGGCACCCGCAGCCGCAGCGCGGGTAGGAGGATGTCGAAGGCGTGGGGCAGCGGTCCGGCGACGCTCTGGCGGCAGGCGGGTTCACGCGAGGTTGCCTTCACGGTTCCGCTCGGTGACCCGGGCGCGTAGTGCTTCCGTGGCGGTGGCCCGGCGGAGTCGGTCAGGGCTGGCGTCCCATTCCGTACCGCCGCCGGGTGGGCGGAGCTGGATGTAGGGACCCACGTGGCCCATGACGTAGCCGATCTTGTCGCTGTGCTCGGTGTCGATGACCAGGGTGTCGACGGGGTGACTGTTGCCGGTGTTCTGCTGCTGGGGCGACGTAGCCATGAACAGGACGTTAGGAAGAGGGAGCCAAGGGCCGCCCTACGAGTTTCCCGAAGTTGCTTGGCAGGATGAGAAAGTTCCCCGCTGTTCCTCAGGTGCGCCTGCCGAGTGGCGCGCATGGCGCGTCGACCTTGGGGAGGCTTGCTGAGTCAGTCCCTGACGAAAGGAACCGATCATGGTGCGACGGCTGCGCTTCAACGGCACGGGCTCCGGGCTCGACGGGTGCCCTGCCGTGCATGAAGACCTCGACTCGCGAGAAGTCATCGTGCATGGCCCCCCGCTCACGGATCCAGAGGACATCGCCCAGCTTCAGCACCTGGGCGATGGGGAGGTGCCGATCGTGGTACCCCGCGAACTGCTCGTGGACTGGGGGCCGAAGGGCATGACGCGCGCAGCGAGGACCATCAACCTGGATGAGCTCGGCCGACTGTTCACGCAGTTTGAACACACGGCCTGGCGGTTGGAAGCGCGGCGACGCTACGCGTCCGACGAAGTCACCGACACCTATGCCCAGTTCGTCAGTGGCGAGTCTGTGAACTGGGACGGCCTCGATGCGGAGTGGTGTGCGAACCGCCGTGCTCAGGCCGCGCTGGGCAAACGGATCGAACGAGTCCGTATCGTCGACAACCCGGCAACGGAAGGGCAGTTGTACCTGCTCGACAACGCGCGGCGCAATAGCGCTGTCGGTGAGGAGATCTCGAATCTCTGGCGCGCGGACGCCGAACGGCTCAGTGTCCCCGAAGAAGACTTCTGGATTTTCGATTCCAGGCTGGTCGCGTTGCTCAACTTCGACGGCGCGGACAACCTGGTGAGCGTCGAACTGATCACGGAGCCCGCCGAAGTGGTGGGCTACTCCATGGCGCGTGACGCGGCCATGCATCATGCCGTCCCGTACGAGGAGTTCGCGGCAAGTCTGACCGCGAAGGAGTAACAGAAACAGGTGTGCACCGGTGAGTACGGACTACCAGAAAGCGCGCGAAGCACTCGGGACAAGGCTGCGGGAACTTCGGCTCCGAGCCCCGGGCGGTCGGCTCACCGGTACGCAGCTCGCTGAAAGGTGTGGATGGCACAAGTCGAAAGTCAGCAAGCTGGAAAACGGCCGGACAACGCCCACGGACGACGATCTGCGGATGTGGGCGGAAGGGACCGGTCAACCCGAGGCGTACGACGAACTACTCGCCAGGCTGAGGGGTTTCGAGTCCCATATCCGATCATGGCGGCGTCAGCTTGCCGCTGGACACAAGCCCGTGCAGGACGCCCTCAACGCGGAGATCGCAAGGGCCCGCACCATTCGTGTCTGGCAGGGTGCCATGATCGTAGGAATTCTCCAAACGCCCGACTATGCTCGTTCGGTCTTCACTCGATTCACGGAGTTGCAGCGGTCGCCGCGTGACATCGAGGAAGCCGTGGCCTCCCGCATGAAACGGCAGGAGGCCCTGTATGACAGTACGAAACGCTTTCAGATCGTCCTGTGGGAAGCGGCCCTTCACGCTCTGATCTGCCCACCCTCGGTACTCGCTGCCCAATTGGACCGCCTCGCTGGGGTTATTGGCCTCACGACGGTTGAGTTGGGGATCGTCCCACTGTCGGCACCCCTGAAGTTGCCGCCGGCTGTCGGCTTCTGGATCTATGACGACCAGCAGGTGATCGTTGAGAACTGGCATGCGGAGTTGAGGGTCGACGATAACCCCGGCGTTGACACCTATCTACGGGTGTGGAATACGCTCCAGGAGTCCGCGGTGTATGGAACTGCCGCACACCGCTTGGTCGCTGCGGCACGACAGGCATTGCCCTCCCGCCATCAAACGGCTTCCGAAGTCACCGCGAACGACAACCGCGGATAGCGACACAGTCCTGGGGCCCGGACGGCTCCGGGCCCCATGGCATCAGGCCGGTGTCCCTTCGGCTCAGTTCAGCCGGTTCAACCGCTGCCCCCGGCTCTCGGCCACGCGAAGCGCATCCCGCAGGGCCTCCGTCAACCGCTCGGCGAGGAAGCGGAGTTCACCGCGTGGCGTGTCCGGGAGCAGTTCGCGGGCGTGGGCGAGGAGTTCGGCGCCCATGCCGAGTTGTACGGACTCCGTCGCGTCGGCCAGACGGGACACGGGGCCGCCGTGGTTGTCGGTGATCAGGTAGCAGGGCTTGCCCTCAGCGCCGGACCAGGGCAACAGGCGCTGCTCGTAAGGCAGTTCAGGCGTGTCCGTCGACTCCGGTTCCGCTCGCATCAGGCGACCTCCATCCCGTGGATCCAGTACGGGCCGGGCATGTCCAGGCCCAGGGTGGCCATGGCCAACTCCCGTCGCCGCAGCCGTTGTTCGTGGGCGGTGAGGTACGGGCGTACGGACCTGGTGGCGGCGCCGTCGAGAGGGGCGTCGGCGTCCAGGCCGTACGGGCTGCGGTGGGCGGGGAGTGCGGCTCGGGGCGGGGGCGGACTGGGGTGCGCGAGGAGGAAGGCCGGGTGGGTTCGGCGGTGCGTGCCGCGTGGGGTGAGCAGGGTGCACACCCAGGCGACGAGGCGGTCGATAAGGTCGGTCACTGTCATCAGCTCCGTTCGGGATTGCTGGTGGCCATGCCCCGGGGCGGCCGGAATCCGTCGCCGGGGTCTTTCAAAGCTACACCCTACTGCGGTCTACTGCTGTATGAGCGGTCGACTGTGAATCGCGCAGAATACGGCCGTCTGCGCATGGTGGTGCGGTGATGGAATTTGCTGCCGATATCCCCCGCTGGCGCCAGGTGGCCGAGGTGATCCGCCGCCGCATCGAGGACGGCACGTACCCGCCTCGGACTCGCATCCCGTCCGTTGTGGAGATCACCGCTGAGTTCGGCATCGCCGCTGTGACCGCGCAGAAGGTGCACAAGGGACTGCGTGCGGAAGGGCTCATCTACACGGAGCCGGGCCTCGGCTCCTTCGTCGCCGAGCGCCCCGAGGGGTGATCGGTCGGCTTCCCCTCGATGAGCAACTCGGGTCTTTGCGTGAGGTGTTGTCCCGCAACGACATCTTGGTGGAGGTGCTGGCCCGCACCGCGACACTGGATCTGCCCGGGTGGTACCTGACGGCCGGGTGTCTGTTCCAGACCGTGTGGAATGTCGCCACCGCCAGGCCGCCCACCCACGGCATCAAGGATTACGACGTCTTCTATTTCGATGACGGCGATCTGTCCTGGGCGGCGGAGGACAGGGCCATCCAGGCAGGGCGGAAGGTCTTCGCCGGCCTGCCCGCCGAGGTCGAGATCCGCAACGAGGCCCGGGTCCACCTCTGGTACGAGGAGAAGTTCGGCGTCCCGTGCCCGCCGTATCCGTCCACCGAGGCGGCGATCGACAGCTTCGCGGCGACGACGTGCTGTCTGGGCGTACGCCTGGAGCGGGACGGCCGGTGGCGTGTGTACGCGCCGCACGGGCTGTCGGACGTGTTCAACCTCGTCGTCCGGCCGAACCCGGTGCTTGCCCCGCGGGCCGTCTACGAGGCGAAGGCGTCGCGGTGGCGGGAGCAGTGGCCCGAGCTGACCGTGCTGGACTGGCCGCGGGCGTGGGGGCGGCCGGAGTCGATCTCCTAGGGTGGTAGGCCAAACCCGCCGAAGGAGCCCCGCTCGTGCCACTCCGTACCCAGCCCATCAGCCGTGCCGAGCATCTGGCGTTCGTTGCGGGGCGGCCCTCCGCCAGCCATATGCAGGTGCCCTCGTGGGGTGACGTGAAGCCCGACTGGCGGCCGGAGAGCCTGGGTTGGTTCGACGATGAGCAGGGTGGGCGGCTCGTCGGTGCCGGGTTGGTGCTGTACCGGCCCTTGCCCAAGCTCAAGCGGTACCTCGCCTATCTGCCCGAGGGGCCGTTGATCGACTGGGCGGCACCGGATCTTGAGCGGTGGCTGGTGCCGATGGCCGCGTATTTGAAGGGGCAGGGAGCCTTCTCGGTCAAGATGGGGCCGCCCGTCGTCGTACGCCGGTGGAGCGCGGACGCCGTCAAGGCGGCGATCGCCGATCCGGCGGCGCGGCGGCTGCGCGACGCCGAGGCCACCTCGTACGAACCGCACGCCTTCGATGTCGCCGACCGGCTGCGCCGAATGGGCTGGCAGCAGAGTGAACTCGGCGGGGAGGACGGTGGGTTTGCCGCCGGGCAACCCCGGTACGTGTTCCAAGTTCCGTTCGCCGGAAGGTCGTTGGAGGACATCCACCGAGGGCTCAACCAGCAGTGGCGGCGCAACATCAAGAAGGCCGAGAAGGCGGGCGTGACGGTGGTCCGGGGTGGATACGAGGACCTGCCCGCCTTCTACTCCCTCTACGCCGAGACGGCGGAACGCGATCGCTTCCTTCCGCGTCCGCTGCCCTACTTCCAGCGCATGTGGAGCGCGCTGACCGCCGAAGACCCGGACCGTATGCGCCTCTATCTCGCCCACCACGAGGGCGAGGTGCTCGCCGCGGCCACGATGCTCACCGTCGGGGAGCACGTCTGGTACTCGTACGGCGCCTCCATGAGCCGTCGGCGCGAGGTCCAGCCCAACAACGCCATCCAGTGGCGCATGATGGCCGACGCCCACGAGCTGGGCGCAGCCGTGTACGACCTGCGCGGCATCACGGACACACTGGAGGACTCCAACCACCTGCTCGGTCTGCTGCGCTTCAAGGTCGGTACGGGGGGTGAGGCCGTCGAGTGTCTGGGGGAGTGGGATCTGCCCCTCAATCGGCTGCTGCACAAGGCGCTGGATCTGTACATGTCCCGCCGCTGACGGGGAGCATGGGGGGAAGGGCAGGCCGCCGGAGTGCAGGCCGGGGCGCGTCGGGTGTACGTGGGTTCGCACACCCTTGCTGGTGCATTACTCTGAACGGGAGAGTGCATCACATTGTACGGAGATCGCGCGTAAATCGTGGGAAGGCCCTGTGAAGATGCCCAGTGCTGAGCGTCTGCCCTCGTGGGCCGCCGTGGCGGGACCGGTCGTGCCCGCCGGTGCGGGTGACGTCGCGCTGCCCTCCGCCAACCTGCCCGCTCTCGTCGTCCCCACCCCCGAGGGCTCTCGGGGGCGGCACCGGGGGGCGCGCAAGGGGTGGGGGGCCCTGGGGGCCGTCGGGCTGGTGCTGTCCGGCGGGATATCCGTGCAGTTCGGCGGGGCGCTCGCCGTGACCCTGTTGCCCAGGGCCGGGGCCTTCGGGATCGTGACGCTGCGGCTGTTGGCCGCCGCCGTGATCATGATGTTGGTGTGCCGGCCCAAGCTGCGCGGGTATTCGCGCGGTGACTGGGGAGTGGTCGTCCTGTTCGGGGTGACCATGGCCGCCATGAACGGGCTGTTCTACCAGGCCATCGGCCGGATTCCGCTCGGTCCCGCCGTCACGCTGGAGGTGCTCGGGCCGCTCGTGCTGTCCGTCGTCGCCTCCCGGCGGGCCCTCAATCTCGCCTGGGCCGGTCTCGCCCTCGCCGGGGTCTTCCTGCTCGGTGGCGGCGGCTTCGACACCCTGGATCCCGTAGGGGTCGCCTGCGCCCTGGGCGCCGGTGTCCTGTGGGCGACGTACATCGTCCTCAGTTCCCGTACGGGACGAAGGTTCCCGCAGGCCGACGGGCTGGCGCTCGCCATGGTGGTCGCCGCGGTGGCGTTTCTGCCGTTGGGCATCGTCGAGTCGGGCGGGAAGCTGCTCGACCCGACCACCGTCGCCCTGGGGTCGGCGGTCGGCGTCCTGTCGTCCGTGCTGCCGTACACCCTCGAACTTCTTGCCCTGCGGCGCCTGCCCTCCTCCACCTTCGCGATCCTGATGAGCCTGGAACCCGCGGTCGCAGCGACCGCCGGGTTCCTGATCCTCGACCAGGCCCTTTCCGCCCCCGAAGCCCTCGCGATCTCCCTCGTCATCGTGGCGAGCATGGGGGCGGTGCGGACACAGGTGGGCCGGAAACAGGTCCCGGTCGTCGTTGTCGAGGAGTCCGCTGGATCGGCCGCGTCGGACGGTTCGGCTCAAGTGGCGAGGAAACCGCTTGAGTTGGAGGCCTGAGGAGGCCGAGTCGCGCGTTGCCCTAGGCGTCGACGTCCAGTGCCGTTCCGTACAGCCGGTGTGCCTTCAGGCGGATGACCAGCCTGCGCTCGGCCACCAACTCCTCCAGGTACGCCTGTTCGTCCTCCGGCCGGGCCTCCGCCGGGATCATCGCGAGCAACTCCCGCCCGACCGCGTCGCCCGGGACCGTCGTGACCTCGGACGCCTCCGCCTCGCCCTCCGCGACAGCGAACGACCACACGTCGCCGCCCGACACGTGCAGCGCCGCACGCGGGTCTCGTCGCAGGTGCTTGACCTTGACGCGGTCGGCCGTGGTGGAGAACCGCACGATCCGGTTCGCCGGATCCCAGCTGTAGACCATGGTCGTCAAGTGGGCATGACCGCTGCGCTTGTTGGTGGCCAGGGTCCCGAACCGCTGCTTGCCCAGCAGGTCGGAGAGGGCTTCGTCGGACAGGGGGCGCGGTGCGGGGCGTTGGGTCATGAACTGGGTAACTGTCCGCCCAGGGACCGGCATTCCATGGTGGCCGGGATTCGGAGAGTGCCAACCGGAGCGCCGCAGCCGGAGAACGGAAACCGGGAGTGTCCCCCTGTCCCCGCAAAGGTGGCAAACCGCCTGTGTCCGTCCCGTCGGCCGTTTACCGTACGTACATGATTCGCTGCGCACCGCAGCCGCCCGAGGAGGAATTCTGTGTCATCGCCCTGCGATCCCCAGCACGCTCCCGTCGGCGATGTGGGCGCGGCACTCCTGGTGATCGACTCCGACCTCAAGAGGGTCCACGACGGCAGGACCGGGGCCGATCCCGAACAGCGGAAGCTGATCGAGCAGTTCACCGCGTCGTTGGGTCCCGAGGGGGCCGATGACCTGCTGGACGGCGCGTGCACCCTCATCTACATGTTCATGACCTGGCTGCGGAAGGCCCACGACGAACACGGCAAGGACGTCATCGAGTACGTCGTCCCCACCCTCGTGGCCTCGATGCGCATGATGCCCAGGAGCGTCCGTCCCGAGGTGATCCCCACCATGGCCGGCCTGGTCATCGCCGCGGGCACCGGCCTCAGCCCCAACCTGTGGCGTCAGCAGTACGGCGACTGGACCGAGAACGAGATGACTCCCCTCGAAGCCACCGCTTTCCTCCTCGCGGAGCACATCAACCGCATCACCGAGGACCCCGACTTCGCCACCCGCATGATCAGCGAAGCGCTGTCCAGGACGGTCGACGAAGACTGAGTGCCCCGGTGGCGGAAGGCCGGGGGCGGCACGGGCGACGGGCGGCGGGGAGGATCATGAGGGGGTGAGAATCACCCCCGAGAACCCCCTGGACGCCCCGGAGACTCTGGACGCCCCGGAAGCGCCGGAAGACGGCCAGGCCCCCGAGCCCGCACCTCAACCGGTGCGCGAACTCGTACTTCTGGCGGGCCTGAACCAGACAGACATCGCGCACGTCCACCGCGAGGTCCTGCGGGTGCTGCGCTCCGGCATCGACACGGCCCACGTGGACGCGTACAGCGACGACGCCTGGCCCCGGGAGACGCTGCCGTCGTACGAGCGGTTGCTGGCCCTGGGGAGGGATGCGTTGGCGGCCGGCAGGCGCTCACGGCGCGACGACCCCGGGATGGCCATCGACGTCGACGTCCGCGACGACGAGCAGTTCGGGCTGCTGCTGACCCTGGCGCCGTACACGATCAACGCCGAGGCGTGTCAGGGCGACCGCCCGGTCTTCAGCGCGAACGACTCGGGAACCTCGCTGTGGCTGGCGGTCACCCGGGAGCAGGAGGCGGAACTGCGAGGGCGGCTGCGGGAGTTGGGGATCCCGGCGGACGTACTCGCCGATGCTCAGCGACGACGCCGCAGATGGTGGAGCGGCGGGCGACCGAGGTGACCCGACCTTCGGTGCCCGGGCCGCGCCCCACGGCCCGGTCAGACGGCCGGCTTCTCCCACACCGACACATGCTTCGTGCTCTCGCTCGTGAACGGTTCCCGCGTCCACCCCTCCCACCGCTCGCGCAGTCGCATCCCGGCCGGCTGGGCCATCAGATCGAGCTCGGACGGCCACACGTACCGGAACGGATTCGACGGAGCCGGGGCCCGCCTCTGCCCCGTCCCGTCACCACCCCCCGTCCCGCCCCCGTTCCGGCAGCCCTCGTTCAATGCAAGCACGCTTGCTTGTTTCTGGTCGCGCTGCCATGCTTCAAGGGCGGACCGCACCACGCCGCAACGCCCGGCACACTGTCGTGCCCGAAAGGAAGCGCCTCGTGTCCGACCCGTCGGCCGTCATCGATGACCTGCGCCAGGAAGGCGCCCAACTCGACTGGCTGGTAACTGAGTTGGGCCCCGAGCAGTGGGCCCTCGACACCCCCGCCCCCGGCTGGACCGTCGCCCACCAGATCGCGCACCTCGCGTGGACCGACCACTCCTCCGTGCTGGCCGTGACCGACCGGGCCGCCTTCGACCGTGAGGTGGAGAAGGCGCTGACCTCGCCAGGGGACTTCGTGGACAACGGCGCCGAGGAGTGGGCGGGGAAACCGCCCGCGCGGCTGCTCGCGGACTGGCGGGCCGGGCGCGAGGCCCTGGCGGACGCCCTGCGCGAGGCACCCGACGGGGCACGGTTCCCCTGGTACGGGCCGCCGATGTCCGCCGCCTCCATGGCGACCGCCCGGCTGATGGAGACCTGGGCCCACGGTCTGGACGTGGCCGACGCGCTGGGCGTGCCCCGCATCGCCCCCACCGCCCGGCTCCGGCACATCGCCCGCCTCGGTGTCCGCACCCGCGACTTCGCGTTCGGCGTGCACGGGATGACCCCGCCGTTCGACGAGTTCCGCGTCGAACTCACGGGACCCGCAGGGGAGTTGTGGACGTTCGGTCCGGAGGACCCCAAGCACGCGGTCGGCCTGGTCACCGGCCCCGCCCTCGACTTCTGTCTCCTCGTCACCCAGCGCGCCCACCGCACCGACCTCGCCCTGACCGCCGAAGGCGCCGACGCCGACCAGTGGCTCGACATCGCCCAGGCCTTCGCGGGACCGCCGGGCAACGGGCGCGCACCGGGCGGAGCACCACAGTGACGGCCGCCGCTCAAAGCCGTCCGGCCTCCCAGAGTCAGGCGGCCTCCCAGAGCCGGCCGGCCCCCGTCCGTATAGGCAACGCCTCCGGCTTCTACGGTGACCGTTTCGACGCCATGCGCGAGATGCTCACCGGCGGTCACCTCGATTTCCTCACCGGTGACTACCTCGCCGAGCTGACCATGCTCATCCTGGGCCGGGACCGCCTCAAGGACCCGTCGGCCGGGTACGCCCGTACTTTCCTGCGGCAGTTGGAGGAGTGCCTCGGGACAGCCCATGAGCGCGGGGTGCGGATCGTCGCCAACGCCGGTGGCCTCAACCCGGCGGGCCTCGCGGAGAACGTCAGGAAACTCGCCGACCGGCTCGGGATCCCCGTCCGTGTCGCCCACGTCGAGGGCGACGACCTCACCGCCGGCCACCCCGACAGCCTTGCCGCACACGCCTACTTGGGTGCCTTCGGCATAGCCGCCTGTCTGCGCGGGGGTGCGGACGTCGTCGTCACCGGCCGGGTCACCGACGCCGCCCTCGTCGCCGGGCCGGCCGCCGCCCACTTCGGCTGGGGGCCGGAGGACCACGACCGGCTCGCGGGCGCGGTGGTCGCCGGGCATGTGCTGGAGTGCGGTACGCAGGCCACCGGCGGCAACTACGCCTTCTTCGCCGAGCACGTCCGGCAGGACCCTCGCATCCTCCGCCACCCCGGCTTCCCCCTCGCGGAGATCCACCCCGACGGCACGAGCGTCATCACCAAGCATCCCGGCACCGGCGGCATCGTCGACATCGGCACCGTCACCGCCCAACTCCTGTACGAGACACAGGGCGCCCGGTACGCCGGCCCCGACGTCACCGCCCGCCTCGACACCGTCCGCCTCACGCAGGAGGGCCCCGACCGGGTACGTATCCACGGTGTACGAGGGGAAGCGCCCCCGCCCACCCTCAAGGTGGGCCTCAACCGGCTCGGCGGTTTCCGCAACGAGGTCACCTTCGTCCTCACCGGGCTCGACATCGAGCACAAGGCCGCGCTCGTCCGGGACCAGCTGGAGACCGTGCTCCATGCCTCCAAGTCCCGCCCCGCCGAGGTGACCTGGTCCCTCGCCCGCACCGACCATCCCGACGCGCCCACCGAGGAGACCGCCAGCGCCCTGCTGCGGCTCGTCGTCCGCGACCCGGACCAGAACACCGTGGGCCGCACCCTCAGCGGCGCCGCCGTCGAACTCGCCCTGGCCAGCTACCCCGGGTTCCACGTCCTCGCGCCGCCCGGAAAGGGTGCCCCCTACGGGGTCTTCGAGGCGGAGTACGTCCCTCAGGACGCCGTGGACCACGTGGCCGTCCTCGACGACGGACGCCGGATCCCCGTGCCCCCGCCGCGCGACACCCTCGTACTCGAAGAGCAGCCGAAGCCGCCCCTGCCCGACCCCCTGCCGCCCGGCCCGACCCGCCGGGCCCCCCTCGGGGTCGTCGCCGGCGCCCGCAGTGGCGACAAGGGCGGGAACGCCAACGTCGGTGTCTGGGTGCGCACGGACGAGGCCTGGCGCTGGCTCGCCCACACCCTCACCGTCCCCCGATTCCGCGAACTGCTCCCGGAGACCGCCGACTTGACCGTCGTACGCCATGCCCTCCCGCAGCTCCGCGCCCTCAACTTCACCGTCGAGGGCATCCTCGGCGAGGGCGTCGCCGCGCAGCACCGCTTCGATCCGCAGGCCAAGGCGCTCGGCGAATGGCTGCGCTCCCGCCACCTCGACATACCGGAGGCACTGCTGTGACGGTCCTGACCTCCACTCTCGACACGGCCTTCGCCGACCACATCTCCCACCGCGAGTCCATGCTCGGCAAACTCGCCGCCCTCGACGCCGAGCACGCCAAGGCGCTCGCGGGTGGCGGCGAGAAGTACACCGCCCGGCACCACGCCCGCGGCAAACTCCTCGCCCGTGAGCGCATCGAGCTGCTCCTCGACCCCGACACGCCCTTCCTGGAGCTGTCGCCGCTCGCGGCCTGGGGGAGCGAGTACGCCGTCGGGGCCGCCCTCGTCACCGGGATCGGGGTCGTCGAGGGTGTGGAATGCCTGATCACGGCCAACGACCCGACCGTGCGCGGCGGTGCCAGCAACCCCTGGAGCCTGAAGAAGGCCCTGCGCGCCAACGACATCGCGCTCGCCAACCGGCTGCCGTTCATCAGCCTCGTCGAGTCCGGCGGCGCGGATCTCCCGTCCCAGAAGGAGATCTTCATCCCCGGGGGAGCCGTCTTCCGCGACCTCACCCGGCTCTCCGCCGCCGGGATTCCCACGGTGGCCGTGGTGTTCGGGAACTCGACCGCCGGTGGGGCGTACATCCCCGGCATGTCCGATCACGTGATCATGGTCAAGGAGCGCGCCAAGGTGTTCCTCGGCGGGCCGCCCCTCGTGAAGATGGCCACCGGGGAGGAGAGCGACGACGAGTCGCTGGGCGGCGCCGAGATGCACGCGCGCGTGTCGGGCCTCGCCGACTACTTCGCCCTCGACGAGCACGACGCCCTGCGCCAGGCCCGCCGCGTCGTGGCACGCCTCAACCACCGCAAGGCGTACGCCGATCCGAGCCCGGCCGAGGTCCGGCCGCCCAAGTACGACGCGGAGGAGCTGCTGGGGATCGTCCCGGGCGACCTGAAGGTGCCCTTCGATCCCCGCGAGGTCGTCGCGCGTATCGTCGACGCCTCCGACTTCGACGAGTTCAAGCCCCTCTACGGGACCAGCCTCGTGACCGGCTGGGCCGCGCTGCACGGCTACCCGGTCGGCATCCTCGCCAACGCCCAAGGGGTGCTCTTCAGCGCGGAGTCGCAGAAGGCCGCCCAGTTCATCCAGCTCGCCAACCAGCGCGACATCCCGCTCCTCTTCCTCCACAACACCACCGGCTACATGGTCGGCAAGGAGTACGAGCAGGGCGGCATCATCAAGCACGGCGCGATGATGATCAACGCGGTCTCCAACTCCCGCGTCCCCCACCTCTCCGTCCTCATGGGAGCCTCGTACGGCGCCGGGCACTACGGCATGTGCGGGCGCGCCTACGACCCCCGTTTCCTCTTCGCCTGGCCCAGCGCCAAGTCCGCCGTCATGGGCCCGCAGCAGCTCGCCGGCGTGCTGTCGATCGTCGCCCGCCAGTCGGCCGCCGCCAGGGGGCTGCCGTACGACGAGGAGGGCGACGCCGCGCTGCGGGCCATGGTGGAGCAGCAGATCGAGGCCGAGTCCCTGCCCATGTTCCTCTCCGGGCGGCTGTACGACGACGGCGTCATCGACCCGCGCGACACCCGAACCGTCCTCGGCCTGTGCCTCTCCGCGATCCACACCGCCCCCTACGAGGGCGCCCGCGGCGGCTTCGGCGTCTTCCGGATGTAAGGAACCAACGATGCCTGGGGAACCAACTGTGATCACCTCCGTACTCGTCGCCAACCGCGGGGAGATCGCCTGCCGGATCTTCCGCACCTGCCGTGAGCTGGGCATCCGGACGGTCGCCGTGCATTCCGACGCCGACGAGAACGCCCTCCACGCGCGCGTGGCCGACGAGGCGGTACGGCTGCCGGGGACCGCCTCCGCGGACACGTATCTGCGCGGCGACAGAATCGTGGAGGCGGCGCTGGCGGCGGGCGCGGACGCCGTGCACCCCGGATACGGCTTCCTCTCCGAGAACGCCGGTTTCGCAACGGCCGTACTCGACGCGGGACTCGTCTGGATCGGCCCGCCCCCGGCCGCGATCGAGGCGATGGCGTCCAAGACGCGCGCCAAGCAGTTGATGGGGCTCAAGCCACTGACCGGCGTCACCGAGGCCGACCTGCCGGTACTGGTCAAGGCGGCGGCGGGCGGCGGCGGGCGAGGTATGCGCGTTGTCCGTGAACTGGCCGCGCTGGAAGGCGAGTTGGAGGCGGCCCGCGCGGAGGCCTACAGCGCCTTCGGAGACGGCGAGGTCTTCGTCGAGCCGTACGTCGAGGGCGGCCGGCATGTGGAGGTCCAGATCCTGGCCGACACCCACGGCACGGTGTGGGCGCTCGGCACCCGAGACTGCTCCCTCCAGCGCCGCCACCAGAAGGTGATCGAGGAGTCCCCGGCCCCCGGCATCCCGGAGACGCTCACCGCGGAACTCCACGAACTGGCCGTACGGGCCGCCCGCGCCGTCGACTACACGGGCGCCGGCACGGTCGAGTTCCTCGTCGGGGAGGACGGCAGGGCCCACTTCCTGGAGATGAACACCCGCCTCCAGGTCGAACACCCGGTCACGGAGGCGGTCTTCGGCATCGACCTGGTGGCCCTCCAGATACGCGTCGCGGAGGGCTGTGCCCTTGAGGCCCTCGAAAACGGCCCCCCACGCGCGCGTGGACACGCGATAGAGGCCCGCCTGTACGCCGAGAACCCGGCGGCTGCCTGGACCCCGCAGACCGGCACCCTGCACCGCCTCGCCTTCCCGGAGGCGGAGGGCATCCGCCTGGACACCGGGTACGCGGACGGCGACCCGATCCCCGTCCACTACGACCCGATGCTCGCCAAGGCCGTCGTACACGCCCCCACGCGCGCGGAGGCGATCCGCAAACTGGCGGGCGCACTGGAACGGGCGACGATCCACGGCCCGATCACCAACCGCGACCTCCTCGTCCGCTCCCTCCGCCACCCGGAGTTCACGACAGCCCGTATGACCACGGGCTTCTACGACCGCCACCTCCCCGAACTCACCGAGCCGAACCCCGACCCGCAGGCCCCCCTGGCCGCTGCCCTGGCCGACGCCCACGGCCGCTCCCGCTTCGGCGGCTGGCGCAACCTGGCGGCCCGACCGCAGGTCAAGCGCTACGCGACGGCGGACGGCGAGGAGCACGAGGCGGCCTACCGCCACACCCGCGAGGGCCTGACGGCGGAGGCGGAGGGGGTACGGGTCGTCCACGCCGACGCGCGTCTCGTCGTCCTCGAAGTGGCAGGCGTACGAAGGAAGTTCGAGGTGACGAGGTACGGCGACGAGATCCACGTCAACAACACGGCCCTGACCGCCCTGCCCCGCTTCCCGGACCCGACGGCACAGCACGCCCCGGGTTCCCTGCTGGCACCCATGCCGGGGACGGTGGTCCGGGTTGCGGAGGGCTTGGCGCCAGGAGCCCCCGTACAGGCCGGACAGCCCCTCCTGTGGCTGGAGGCGATGAAGATGGAACACAGGATCGCCGCTCCCGCGACAGGCACGCTCACGGCACTGCACGCCGTCACGGGTCAGCAGGTAGAGGTAGGCACTCTGCTGGCGGTGGTGATTTAACGGGCGCCGGCGGAGACGCGCCCGACAGGGGCGCGGGGAACTGCGCGACCAGCCCCAACGGGCCCGCACCCACCACACAGCCCGAAGCCCCTCCCCCTTAGGAGCCCCGAATGTCCTCCGCGATCGAATCCGAAGAGCACAAAGCACTCCGCACCGCAGTCTCCGCCCTGGGCATGCGCTACGGCCGCGAATACCTGGCCACAGTCACCCGGGAAAACCGCCACACCACCGAACTCTGGGCGGACGCCGCCAAACTCGGCTACCTCGGCGCCAACCTCCCCGAGGCATACGGCGGCGGAGGCGGCGGCATAGCCGAACTCTCCATCGTCCTCGAAGAGTTGGGTGCCGCAGGCTGCCCCCTCCTCATGCTGATCGTCTCCCCGGCGATCTGCGGCACCGTCATCGCCCGCTTCGGCACGGACACCCAGAAACAGGACTGGCTCCCCGGAATCGCCGACGGCACCCGCACCATGGCCTTCGGCATCACCGAACCCGACGCCGGCTCCAACAGCCACCGCATCACCACCACCGCCCGCCGCGACCCGGACACCGGCGACTGGCTCCTGACCGGCCGCAAGGTCTTCATCTCGGGCGTCGACATCGCGGACGCGGTCCTCATCGTCGGCCGTACGGAGGACTCCCGTACGGGACGGCTGAAGCCCTGCCTGTTCATCGTCCCGCGCGACGCCGAAGGCTTCTCGCGGCGCCGGATCGACATGGACATCGAGTCCCCGGAGAAGCAGTTCGAGCTGACCCTCGACGACGTACGGCTGCCCGCCGGCGCGCTCGTCGGCGACGAGGACGCCGGACTGCTCCAGCTCTTCGCCGGGCTCAACCCGGAACGCATCATGACGGCCGCGTTCGCCATCGGCATCGGGCGGTACGCGCTCGACGTCGCCGTCCGGTACGCCAAGGAGCGCACCGTCTGGAGGGAGCCCATCGGCACCCACCAGGCCGTCGCGCACCCGCTCGCCCAGGCGCACATCGAGCTCGAACTCGCCCGCCTGATGATGCAGCGGGCCGCCGCGCTGTACGACGCCGGTGACGACGTCGGCGCGGGCGAGGCGGCCAACATGGCCAAGTACGCGGCCGGGGAGGCCTGTGTGAAGGCCGTCGACCAGGCCGTGCACACCCTCGGCGGCAACGGCCTCACACGGGAGTTCGGGCTCGCCTCGCTGATAACGGTCGCCAGGGTGGCTCGTATTGCCCCGGTGAGCCGCGAGATGATTCTCAACTACGTCTCCCACCAGACCCTGGGCCTGCCCAAGTCGTACTGACCCGGTACAGCCGGACCCGGTACAGCCCGACCGCACGCGGCCCGACCCGGCACGGTATCGCGCGAGGAGGAACCATGTTCCGCAGCGAGTACGCAGACGTCGAACCCGTCGAACTCCCCATCCACGAGGCGGTGCTGGGCCGGGCCGCCGAGTTCGGCGACGCGCCCGCCCTCGTCGACGGCGTCGACGGCACCACCCTCACGTACGACCAACTGGACCGTTTCCACCGGCGGATAGCCGCCGGACTCGCCGAGGCGGGCGTCCGCAAGGGTGACGTCCTCGCCCTGCACAGCCCGAACACGATCGCCTTCCCGACCGCCTTCTACGCCGCCACGCGCGCGGGTGCCACCGTCACGACCGTGCATCCGCTGGCCACCGCCGAGGAGTTCGCCAAGCAGCTGCGCGACTCGGGCGCCGACTGGATCGTCACCGTCTCCCCGCTTCTGGAGGCGGCCCGCGAGGCGGCCGAACGGGCGGGCGGCGTACGGGAGATCTTCGTCTGCGACAGCGCGCCCGGGCACCGCTCGCTCATCGACATGCTCGCCTCGACAGCGCCCGAACCGGAGATCGACATCGACCCGGGAGAGGACGTGGCGGCCCTGCCGTACTCCTCCGGGACGACCGGCATCCCCAAGGGCGTCATGCTCACGCACCGGTCCATCGCCACGAACCTCGAACAGCTCGCGCAGTGCGTGTCCGTGGCCCCCGGCGACCGCATTCTGGCCGTACTGCCGTTCTTTCACATCTACGGGCTGACCGCCCTCATGAACATGCCCCTCAAGCAGGGCGCCGCCGTCGTCGTCCTGCCGCGCTTCGACCTCGACACGTTCCTCGCCGCCATCGAGAAGTACCGCATCACCGGCCTGTTCGTGGCCCCGCCGATCGTCCTCGCCCTCGCCAAGCACCCGGCGGTCGCGAACCACGACCTGTCGTCCCTGGAATACATCATCAGCTCCGCCGCTCCCCTGGACGCGGCGCTCGCCGCCGCCTGCTCGGAGCGGCTCGGCCTGCCGCCGGTCGGCCAGGCGTACGGCATGACGGAACTGTCCCCGGGCACCCACATCGTCCCCCTGGACGACATGCGCGCCGCCCCTCCCGGGACGGTCGGCAGGCTCCTCCCGAACACCGAGATGCGGATCCTCTCCCTCGACGACCCCGACCAGGACGCCGACGACGGCGCGGCCGGTGAGATCGCCATCCGCGGCCCCCAGGTGATGAAGGGCTACCTGGAGAACCCCGAGGCCACGGCAGCGATGATCGACGCCGACGGCTGGCTGCACACCGGGGACGTGGGCCGTGTCGACGCCGACGGATGGCTGTTCGTCGTGGACCGCGTGAAGGAACTCATCAAGTACAAGGGCTTCCAGGTGGCCCCCGCCGAACTCGAAGCCCTGCTCCTCACGCACCCCGGGATCGCCGACGCGGCGGTCATCGGCGTCTACAACGAGGACCACAACGAGGTCCCGCACGCCTACGTGGTCCGCCAGCCGTCCGCCACCGGCCTCTCCGAAGGAGAGGTCATGATGCACGTCGCCGAGCGCGTCGCCCCGTACAAGCGTGTCCGGCACGTCACCTTCATCGACGGCGTACCGAGGGCGGCCTCGGGCAAGATCCTGCGCCGCCGACTGAGGGAGAAGTCTTGACACCGACACCGACACCGACACCGACACCGCCGGCGGAACCGGAGCCGGGACCGGCGGTGACCGTCACGCGCGCGCGTGGCATCGTCACGCTCACCCTGGACGCGCCCGCGACCCGCAACGCCCTGTCCGCGCACCTCGTACGGGACCTGGCGGACGCGCTCACGGACTGCGGCAAGGACCCGGCCGTACGCGCGGTCGTCCTCACGCACACCGGGAACACGTTCTGCGCGGGCGCCGACCTGAAGCAGCCGCCCGATCCGGCGGCCTTCGTCGGTCTGCTCCGGCAACTGCTGGAGCTGCCGAAACCGGTGGTCGCGAGGGTGACCGGCCACGTACGGGCGGGCGGCCTCGGTCTGCTGGGCGCGTGCGACCTCGCGATCGGCGGACCGGAGACGTCGTTCGCGTTCACGGAGGTACGGATCGGCGTGGCGCCCGCCGTCATCTCGATGCCGCTGCTGCCCCGCCTCGACCCGCGCGCCGCCGCCCGCCACTACCTCACCGGCGCCCGCTTCGACGCCGTGGAGGCGGCCCGTACCGGCCTGCTCACGGAGGCGGCCGACGACGTCGACGCCGCCCTGGAGCCGGTCCTCGACGGGCTGCGCAGGGCGGCGCCGGGCGCCCTGGCGGAGACGAAGCGGCTGCTCACGGCTAAGGTGCTGGAGATCTTCGACCGGGACACCGCCGAGCTCACCGCCCTGTCGGCACGGCTGTTCGCCTCCGCCGAGGCCCGCGAGGGGATGACAGCCTTCCTCGAACGACGGGACCCGGCATGGAAGTTGTGACACGCGGAGCGAGAAACGAACCGGAACGGGAACCCAGGCGGGAACCCAAACAGGACCGCAGCCGTGCCACCCGCCGGCGCCTCCTGGAGGCCGCCGTGTCCTGCCTCGCCGAACACGGCTGGGCCGGTTCCACGGTCTCCGTCGTCGCGGAACGCGCCGGCGTCTCCCGGGGCGCCGCCCAGCACCACTTCCCGACCCGCGAGGACCTGTTCACGGCCGCCGTCGAGTACGTCGCCGAGGAACGCTCGACCGCCCTGCGCGCCCTCTTCCCCGAGGGCGCCGCCGACCGCCGTGTGGTGATCGCGGCCCTGGTCGACCTCTACACCGGCCCCCTCTTCCGGGCCGCCCTCCACCTCTGGGTGGCCGCCTCGAACGAGGAGCAACTGCGCCCGCGCGTCACCGAACTGGAGGCCCGTGTGGGCCGCGAGGCGCACCGCATCGCGGTGGACCTGCTGGGCGCCGACGAGTCCCGCCCAGGCGTACGGGAGACCGTCCAGGGCCTGCTGGACATGTCCCGGGGCCTGGGTCTGGCGAACCTGCTCACGGACGACGGCGGACGCCGGGACCGGGTGGTGGCCCAGTGGGCGACCCTGCTGGACGAGTCCCTGGACCGCCCACCGGCACCGTGACCCCGTACCGGCTGTCCGGCCGTCAAGGACTGAGTCGCTCCACGCGCCAGGTCCCGTCCGCCTCCGCCACGTACCGCAGCCGGTCGTGCAGCCGGTTCTCGCGCCCCTGCCAGAACTCCACCGTCTCCGGCGCCACCCGGTACCCGCCCCAGTTCGGCGGCACCGGCACCTGTTCGCCCTCCGGATAGCGGGCGGCCAACTCGGCGTACGAGGCTTCGAGTTCGTCCCGGGAGCGGATCACCGAGGACTGTGCGCTGGCCCAGGCGCCGAGCTGGGAGCCGTGCGGCCGGGTGCGGAAGTAGGCGGCCGTCTCGTCGCGCCCCGTACGGCGGGCGACACCCGTGACGACGACCTGGCGGGCCAGCGGCAGCCAGGGGAACAGCAGCGAGACGTACGGATTGGCGGCCAGGTCGCTCCCCTTGCGGGAGCCGTAGTTGGTGAAGAAGACGAAGCCCTGCTCGTCGTACTGCTTCAGCAGCACGGTGCGGGAGGAGGGCCGCCCGCCGGCGTCGGCCGTGGAGACGACCATGGCGTTGGGTTCGACGAGCCCGGCGTCCTCGGCGGCCTGCCGGAACCAGCGCGCGAACTGTTCCATGGGACCGTCGGCCAGCTCCCCCTCGGCGAG
This sequence comes from Streptomyces sp. NBC_01451, assembly GCF_036227485.1. NCBI lineage: Bacteria > Bacillati > Actinomycetota > Actinomycetes > Kitasatosporales > Streptomycetaceae > Streptomyces > Streptomyces sp. NBC_01451. The sequence continues at coordinate 4,182,043 of NZ_CP109479.1, read as the reverse complement.
GCCGTCGGCGCGGTACTGCTTGCGCATCGTGGCGGGGTCGATGGGAACGGCGTGATGGCGGTCGGTCACACAGTCATCTTGCCGTATCTGCGACGTCACTGAGTGGCACTGAGTGCCGCAAGGGCTCCCCAAAGGTGGCACTCGGGGATATCGTGCTGTTGCCGTCCGGTTGAACGACCGATCGAACGGGGCATCACCAGGGTGACCGTTTCGGACCGCGAGCAGTGTGGAAATGGCCGTGGAACCGAACCGGACACACAGAATCTCGCGCATCCGGGCCGCACAGCCGCACAGTCGTACATCCGTTCAGCCGTTCAGCCGCAATTCCGTATCACCGCCCGTACCCACCGCCTGTAGCCACAACCCGTATCCACCGCCCATGGCCAACGCCCGCCCCCAGCATCTGTCGCACACATCAAGAGGAGCCGCCTGATGTCCGACTTCGTACCCGGACTTGAGGGAGTAGTCGCTTTCGAGACGGAGATCGCCGAACCGGACAAGGAGGGCGGCGCACTCCGGTACCGGGGCGTCGACATCGAGGACCTGGTCGGCCACGTCTCCTTCGGCAACGTCTGGGGCCTGCTCGTCGACGGCGCCTTCAACCCCGGCCTGCCGCCCGCCGAGCCGTTCCCGATCCCGGTCCACTCCGGCGACATCCGGGTGGACGTCCAGTCGGCGCTGGCGATGCTCGCCCCCGTCTGGGGCCTGCGCCCGCTCCTCGACATCGACGAGCAGACGGCCCGCGACGACCTGGCCCGCGCCGCCGTCATGGCCCTGTCGTACGTCGCCCAGTCGGCGCGCGGCCAGGGCAACGCCATGGTCCCGCAGCGCGAGATCGACAAGGCGCAGTCCGTCGTCGAACGGTTCATGATCCGCTGGCGCGGCGAACCGGACCCGAAGCACGTGGCCGCGGTGGACGCCTACTGGACGAGCGCGGCCGAGCACGGCATGAACGCGTCCACCTTCACGGCGCGCGTGATCGCGTCCACGGGCGCGGACGTGGCGGCGGCCCTCTCCGGCGCCGTGGGAGCGATGAGCGGCCCCCTGCACGGAGGCGCCCCCTCCCGCGTCCTCGGCATGATCGAGGAGATCGAACGCACGGGCGACGCGGAAGCGTACGTGAAACAGGCCCTGGACAAGGGCGAGCGCCTGATGGGCTTCGGCCACCGCGTCTACCGGGCCGAGGACCCACGCGCGCGCGTGCTGCGCCGCACGGCCCGAGACCTGGGCGCCCCGCGCTTCGAGATCGCCGAGGCCCTGGAGAAGGCCGCGCTGGCGGAGCTGCACGCCCGCCGCCCGGACCGGGTCCTGGCGACGAACGTCGAGTTCTGGGCGGCGATCGTCCTGGACTTCGCCGAGGTCCCGGCCCACATGTTCACGTCCATGTTCACGTGCGCCCGCACGGCCGGCTGGTCCGCCCACATCCTGGAACAGAAGCGCACCGGCAGGCTCGTACGCCCGTCGGCCCGCTACATCGGCCCCGGTACCCGGGACCCGCGGGAGATCGAGGGGTACGAGGGCATCGCCCACTGAGGCCGTCACCCGGTCGGGCCGACGGCCCTCAGGCCGCCCCGGCCGGGTGACGACGGTCTGTGGCCCGCTCCGATAATGTGTCCCGCTCGAACGAGGGGAGACACGGCACATGCTGGTCGGGGCGGGAAACAGACGGCACGGGCTGGTCCACGTGACGCTGCTGGTGGCGGCGATGACGGCCATGACGACACTGGCGGGCTGTGCGGAGGCGCCGGGCGACGCCGCGAAGGCGAACGGGCCCGCGAGCGCGAGTGCCCCGGCCACGGCGGACGGGACCACCGCCAGGAGCGGCGGCAGTATCGGAGCCGCCGGCTCGGCCTGCGAACTCCCCGTCACCTTCGACACGGCCGAGGACTGGACGGCGGAAGCGGTGCGCACACCGCTGCGCCAGGGCCCCGTCACCCTCGCGTGCGAGGTGGACGCCAAGCCCGCCGGCCACATCGGCTACCTGCGCGCCTGGACAGCCGCCCCGGGCGCCGGCGCCGACGCACGCACCGTCCTGGAGGCCTTCCTGGCCGCCGAAGAGGGCGTGAGCAAGGCGCGGTACAGCACGTTCGAGGTGGGCACCCTCACGGGCGCCGAGGTGGAGTACGCGTACCAGAGCGAGTTCGACGACGCCCCGAAGACGGAGCGCGCCCTCGCGGTCACGACCCCGCGGGGTCCGGTCGTCGTACACCTCGGAGGGCTGGACACCGAGGAACACGAGGCGATGCTCCCGGCGTACGAACTCGCCAAGCGCACCCTGAAGGCATGACGGTCCTCAGGCACTGAACGCAGACGACCCGCGAGCTCGGTCCCTCTGGACGAGGGGCCGGCCGGACGCACCGGCGAGCTCGCGGGTCGGGTGACTGCGTTGGATTCGGCCGGCTGCGTGTCAGTGGCCCACGCTGGTCCGGCACCGCATTGAACGTGGTGGCGAGCCGCTAGCCCGCAGCCACCTCACGCGTCCGGGTTTCACTCATTTACCCGATCACCTCCCATCATGTGTAAGCCACACCCTAGGAAGCGATCGACCGCGCATCAACCGATTATTCGGAGAGGTCCGGACGGAGACGGCGGTGACGCTGGTGAGGGCGGTGGCGGCTGGGACGGCTGTCAGGCGGACTGCCCGAACTGGATGCCCCGGCCGTTGGTGGCCAGGTACACCATGCCGGGAATGCGGGGGTCCCCGGTGATGGCCTGGCCGATCCAGCCCCACTGGTGCTGGTCGTCGTTGATGCGCCGCCAGGTCTTCCCGGCGTCGTCGGAGCGGTGGACGCCGGTGACGCCCTTCACGGTGGCGACCTGGTAGACCGAGAGGTAGGAGGCGCCCTCGGCCGCCGCGCCGAAGCCGAGCGTGTACGAGGCCTCGCAGCTCGCGACCTTCGCGAAGGACCTGCCGCCGTCGGTGGACCGGAACAGCCCGCTGCCCTTGGTACTGAGCCACAGGTCCCCGGAGCGTCCCGGTGCCGCCGCCAACTGGAACCCGGCGTCGCCGGAGGGGAGCCCGGTGGCCCGGGCCGTGAACGTCAGACCCTTGTCGGTGCTGGCGAACAGCTTTCCCGTGCCCGTGTCGTACGCGTACAGGACCGCGGGGTCGGCCGGGTCCGCCACCGGAGTGGCGCCGACGGGGAAGGAGGGGACCTCGGACCAGGTGGCGCCGTTGTCCGCGGAGCGCTGGGCCGGGTGCTTCGAGCCGTCCCAGTGCACGAAGGACCACACCAGCACATCGCCGTCGGCGGTGGTGGCGATCGGCCCCGGTGCCTCCTCGGCGATGGCGGGCTGGGACCCGAAGGGCGTCCAGGTCTGCCCGCCGTCGTTCGAGAAGGCGCCGTTGCCGTTGTCACCCGTGCCCGCGCGGACCACGTAGGACGGCTTCTTCGCGGCCTGCGCGAGGCCCGTCGCCGTGGTGAAGAGGGGGTTGGTCGCCAGACCGCCGGCCGGCGACGCCGTGAGCCGGTCGTGGTAGAGCGTGCCGATGTCCCGTGAGCCGCTGAGCAGGTGTGCCTGGCCGGTCGGGGGCGAGACCAGGAAGAGCACCGAGGTCTCCTCCAGGCCACGGATCTGCGGGGCCCACTTCTTCAGGTCGCGGGTGCCGTAGAGGGTGGCGCCGGTGCCGTAGACGATGTGCTGGGAGTCGAACGGGTCGACGGCGACCATCTGGATCCACCAGCCGAACGTCGGCGCGTCCTTGCCCCACTTGAGGAAGGGCGTCTCCGACACGTCGATGGTCGCCGTGTCCTTGAGGGAGGTCCAGGTCCGGCCCCCGTCGGTGGTGCGGAACAGGGTGTCGCCCGCCGACCAGCGGTTGTTGGTGGTGACGACGACGGTGCCGGTGCGCTGGGGGTCGACGGCGGCCCCGCCGTACCCGAAGCCGTCGGAGCCGCCGGGCTTCACCGGGGTGACGTCGGTCCACGTGCCGGTGGTGGTGGCCAGTTTGCGCACGCTGCCGTCGGACTGGCCGTTGGGGCCGGGGGCGTTGGCGTACGTCACGTACAGCTCCTTGGCGCGGCTGTCGTACGCGGCCCGCATCGGCATCCTGGCCGCGGGCCCGGCCGGCTGCCCCGGGACGGGCACCCACTTGGTGCCGTCGGTGGTGCTGTACAGGGTGACCGCGGCCGAGGTGCCGTCGCCGTCGCCCCAGCCGGCGTACAGGGTGCGCCCGGCGGCGACGAGGAGCGTGACGCCCTGGCCGGAGGCGCTGGGACCGGGCGGGAAGCCCGGCGCGGCGGTCCAGGTGGCGCCCCGGTCCGTCGACTTGAGGAGGCCGTCGTGCCGGGTGCCGAGCCACAGGGTGTCACTGTTGCGCGGGTCCAGGAGGAGACGCTCGCCCGTGCCCCGGCCGTCCTCGTTGGAGCCGAGCTTCACCTTGAGGTCGGTACGGGTCCAGGTGGCCCCGCGGTCGTCGGAGCGCAGGAACGCGCCGTTGCCGGCCCACGACTGGGTGTAGCTGCCGAGGGCGAGGTAGAGGCGGTCCGGCCGGGCGGGGTCGATGGCCAGGGACTCGACGCCGAGGAGGTTCGCGTCGTCCTGGCTGAGCCAGTCCAGCAGCGGGATCCAGCGGGCCGCGCCGTCGTCCCAGCGGTAGGCGCCGCCCATGTCGGTACGGGCGTAGGCGAGACCCTTCACGGCGGGGTGGAACACCACTCCGGTGACGAACCCGGTGCCGCCGACGACCACGTTGCGCCAGTCGTAGGGGGACGCGGCGGTCGCGGTCCCGACCATGGACTCCATGGCCTGGGAACGGCCCTGGAGGGACGGGAGGCCGACGATCGCGGCGGTCGCGGCGCCGGCGGCGGTCCCGGCGAGAACGGAACGCCGGCTCAGATCGGACGCATGCATGACGTACCTCAATCCGTGGAGCTGAGGGGGGAGATCGGGCCACGGTGCGGGTCGGTGACAGTCACGGGGACAGTGGCAGTCACAGTGACCGACTCGAACGATGATCACTCCGGGTCATTGTGCATGCGCTTTGTGTAGTCGGCCGCTCGGGTGCGCCGAGGGACGGTGCGTGTTGGCGGGGCTCCGGGAAGGGTTCACCGCGGGTTGTACGGCGGGCTGTATCGCGGGCCGCACCGTGGGCCTCGCGGCGGTATCCGTGGCGCCTTCTGCACGGGAAGGAACGATTCCGCGGCCGTGCCCCGAACCGGTTCCCGTCGGCGCTCATCCGGCCGGTGTGCGCACCATGAACACGTCCACCGGGTCCTCGCTCTCCACCGTGAACCCGTGCCGCTCGTACAGCCGTCGGGCCGGGCTGCCCTGGAGTACGTCCAGCCGGACGAGGATGCCCTCGCTGTCGCACCGCCCCAGCAGTTCGCGCAGGACGCCCGATCCGATGCCGGTGCCCTGGAGGGCCGGGTCGAGGTAGAAGTGCTCCAGCCAGTGGGCGTCCTCGGCCGGGCGCAGGGCCACGCAGCCCGCGAACTCGCCGCCGACCTCGATCACCCAGGTGTGCGCCGCCCCGAACCCGTCCCGGAACCGCTGCCGGACGCGGTGCTCGTCGTACCGCCCGAGCCGCTCCAGATCCGCCCGCATCACCACGGCCCGCAGTTCCGCCACCGCTTCGACGTCCGACGCCGACGCCGGTCGTATGTCCCAGTCCGCCATGATCGGCACGCTACTACTCCGTTGACGGCCTCCGGGAGCGTGCGATTTCCTGGCGCCGTGTCTGATCTTCGTATCGTCCCCGTGAGTGATGTCGCCGAGGTCGCGCTTCGGGACTGGCGGCACGTCCACAACCTGATCGTCCCGCCCGCCGCCATGGCCCTGGACGACGTACGCGAGCGCAGTGCGCGCTACCGGCTCGAAGTCGCGTATCTCGGTGACACCCTCGTGGGATGTTCCACCGTTCGGCCACCGGAAGGTGAGGGTGGCGAGGCCGTGGCGACCGTCATCGCGCGCGTGCTGCCCGGTTTCCGGCGTCGTGGGTTCGGGGCCGAGATGTACGACCGGGGGCTCGCGCTCGCCCGGGAGCTGGGGGCGGGCCGGATCGAGACCGTCGTACTGGCCGCCAATCGGGAGGGGCTGTCCTTCGCGCGCGGGCACGGGTTCGTGGAGGTCGAGCGGTATGTGCTGGACGGCGGGAGCGACCTCTGGGTCGATCTGCGGCTGGCGGGCGCGGGATCATGAGGGGCCCGGACATTCCGGATGGTCGGTTTGGTCCGGCGGGTGTGGGGCAGGAGGGGCTTGTTCCCGGACTACGGCGAATTTCCGCCGTACAACGATTTCCTTCGAACTTGGGGGAACCCGATGTGCGCTGCGTCACGTTCGAGTTGAATGATGGTGAGTGAGCGAACCGTCGCGCAGTACGTGCGGACGCGGCCTGCAGGGGGTCCAGGTGAGTGCTTCCCGGCGTAGTGGGACCACCGACGAGCTGGGGCCGGACGAACCCGAGAGGGGCGGCCCGGAAGGCTCGGACGGCGGTGGGTTCGATCTGCTCGCCGCCCTTCTCGACGGCATGGACGCCGCCCTGTGCGCCTTCGACGTGGACGGGGTGGTCACCCACTGGAACCGGGAGGCAGAGCGGATTCTCGGGTGGACCGCCGCCGAGGCCGTCGGGCGGCACGGATTCGCCGGATGGGCCGTGCGCAAGGCCGACGCCGAGGAGATCGAGGGGCGGCTGCTGTCGGCGATGCACGCCCCGGGGCGTCAGGTGCACGAGTTCGCGCTGCTGACCAAGGACGGCGGGCGGGTGCTCGTCCGGACCCAGTCCGCCGCCGTGCGCGGTCCCGACGGCAAGCCCGCCGGGCTGTACTGCGCCTTCAGCGAAGTGCACGCCCAGATAGACCTGGAGCGGTCGATCGCGCTGAGCGAGGCGTTGTTCGAGGACGCCAGCTGGGGTGTCGTGCTCGTCGACGTCGATCTGCGGCCCGCCGTCGTCAACGCGCACGCCGCCCGCTCGCTCGGCACCGGCCGTACCGCCGTGCTCGGGCGGCCCCTCGGGGAACTGCTCGCGCAGGGTGTCGAGGAGTTGGAGGGCGCGCTGGCGCACGTGCTCGCCGAGGGCGCGCCGCCCGCGCCCGCCGAGATGTGGGTGAGCGTGCGGACGCCCGAGGGCGAGAAGCGGCGCTGCTGGCGGAGCGGGTTCCTGAGACTTGCCTCGCCGCTCACCGAGGAGCCGGTTCCGCTCGGGGTGGGGTGGCTGTTCCAGGACATCACCGAAAGCAAGCAGGTCGAGCAGGAAGCGGCCCAGCTGCGGTTCCGCACCCACCAGCTGCACCGTGCCGCACGGGCCGCCGCCGAGTGCGAGGACCCCGCCGAGGCCGCCACCGTGCACCTGGACTTCGCCCTGGCCGGCTTCGCCGACCACGCGCTCATCGACCGGATCGCCCTCATCGGCGGCGAGGCGGCCGACGGTACGGCGGACGACGGTGACGGGCCGATACGGCTGGTCCGCGCCGCCGCCACGCCCTCCGGGGCGCCGGGGCCCAGCGTCCTCGCCGGTCAGGCCGGACTCCCGGTGCGCTACGGCGACGGGCACCCGGCCGTGCAGTGCGTCGAGCGGGCCGGGTCCGTGCGGGCGAGCGCCGGGTCGTACGCCGCGGAGCAGGCCCAGGAGTGGGCCGTCCAGCGCCGGTGGCCGCCCGACTCGGTCCACGCGCTGTGCGCGGTGCTGCGCAGCCGCGGGCGCACCCTGGGCGTCGTGACGTTTCTGCGGGGCGCCGGGCGGAGCCAGTTCGAGCGCACGGACGCGATGTACGCGGAGGACGTGGCCGCCCGGATCGCGACAGCCCTGGACCTGGCCGCACTCGGCAAGTAGGGCCCCAGGCAAGCCGGTTCGGGCACGAACCTCGCGAACGAGGTACGTACGCGAGGTTCGTACGCGATTTTCGTGCGCGGGGTTCGGGCGCGAGGTTCGTGTACGAAGTCGTCGCGGGTGCCGCTCACCGTTCGTAGAAGATCCGGTCCCCGTACTGCTTCAGGATGCGGGCGTTCCAGTCGTGGCCGCCGTCCACGTTGCCGGAGCGCAGCAGCGGGGGCTCGATGCCCCGTTCCGCCAGGATGCCCGCCGCCGTCGCCATGACCGACTGGAGCAGGGCCGACGTGACGACCGTGGAGGCGGGAGCGAAGGGCGCCGGGACGGTGTCGAGGGTGAGTACGGCGTCGCCGGGGGCGATCTTCGAGTCGAGGACGACGTCACAGTGGTCCTTGAGGAACGTGCCCGAGGCGTTCCGGGGCGTCGTCTCCGTCGCGTACGCCACCGAGGTCACGCCGATGACCCGCGCACCCAGGGCACGCGCGTGCAGCGCCATCTCCACCGGGAGGGCGTTGCGGCCGGAGAGGGAGATGATCACGAGCACGTCCCCGGCCCGCAGCGGTGACGTGTCCAGGACGGCGGTGGCCAGACCGTCGACGCGCTCCAGGGCGGAGCCCAGTGTGGCCGGCATGACGTCGACGCCGACGACGCCGGGCACGGCCAGCAGGTTCATCAGGGCGAGGCCGCCCGCGCGGTAGACGAGGTCCTGCGCGGCGAGGGAGGAGTGCCCGGCGCCGAAGGCGAACAGGCGCCCCTCGGCGGCCACGGTGTCGGCGATGAGCGTGCCGGCGGCCGTCACGGCGTCCGCCTCCTCGTCGCGGACCCGCTCCAGCAGCCCGATCGCGGCGTCGAGGAACCGCCCGGCCAGTTGTCCGGTCGGCTTGCTGTCGCTCATTTCCGGCATGTCCGGGGCCCCTCGGAGGTTCGAAGCGTCTTCGAAGAGTCTTCGAAGCGTCTGCGTCGCCGATCACGGTGAGGTCTGGACCACTGCCCTGTCAACAGCGAGACCGGTCGTTCCCGCGTCCGCCGCCGTACCCTCGGTGAAACGTGCTGTCTACCCGGCCGCGAGGATCTGTAACCGCGTGGTTCCCCCGCGGCGGCACGGTTGTCAGTGGTATGCGTCAGAATTGAAGCCAGGGCCAGCGCACGCGCCGGAGCCGTCGAGCCTCCGGCACATCTCATCAAGGGGCACGAATGTCCGGACTGATCGATACGACGGAGATGTATCTCCGCACCATCCTCGAGCTGGAGGAGGAAGGTGTGGTCCCCATGCGCGCCCGGATCGCCGAGCGGCTGGACCAGAGCGGCCCGACGGTCAGCCAGACCGTGGCCCGGATGGAGCGCGACGGTCTGGTGGCGGTCGCCAGCGACCGGCACCTGGAACTCACGGACGAGGGCCGCCGCCTCGCCACCCGCGTCATGCGCAAGCACCGGCTCGCCGAGTGTCTGCTCGTCGACGTGATCGGCCTGGAGTGGGAGCAGGTCCACGCGGAGGCGTGTCGCTGGGAGCACGTGATGAGCGAGGCCGTGGAGCGCCGCGTTCTCGAACTGCTGCGCCACCCCACCGAGTCGCCGTACGGCAACCCGATCCCGGGCCTGGAGGAGCTGGGCGAGAAGGACGGCGCGGACCCCTTCCTCGACGAGGGCATGGTCTCGCTGGCCGACCTCGACCCGGGCGTGGACGGCAAGACGGTCGTCGTACGGCGGATCGGCGAGCCCATCCAGACGGACGCGCAGCTGATGTACACGCTGCGCCGCGCGGGTGTGCAGCCCGGTTCGGTGGTGAGCGTGACCGAGGCGGCCGGCGGGGTGCTGGTCGGCAGCGGTGGCGAGGCGGCCGAGCTGGAGTCGGAGGTGGCCTCGCACGTGTTCGTGGCGAAGCGCTGACCCGGCGCCCGCCGTGACGCCGGTTGCCGCACCGTCAACTCCTGTGGCCTACGAGGAACTTGCCGTGTCCTGGGATTCGCGCAGTTCGGGGGCGGCAATCCAAGATTCAGTGTGCGGAATCGCAGCGCTCGGCCGTTTCGCGTGCCACGCTGTCGCGATAGGCATATGACTTGAGGGCTCTTGGCCGGGTGCGGCAGCGGTGTCGCCCGGCGGGGGAGGGGGAGCGTGAGGATGTGCCACGGACGTGAAGAGGGCCCCGGCGCCAAGTGGCGCCGGGGCCTGTCCTCCCCTGTGCTGACCCGGAGCCCCGAGCTCCCAGGGTCATCCCCTACGGACCGTTTTCCCCGAGCGGTCCGCCTCCCGCAGAAGATCTCCCCTCGGCCGCACGGATCATTCCCTGAGCGGTGTCACTCGAACGAGGGGTGTTACGGCCGGAGACCGCATTTTCGAATAACCATTCGATAACCTGTGATCCAGCGACGCACCGAGATCTGACGCACCGAGATCTGACGCACCGATCTGATGCAGCGCAGTGATCCAGCGATCCGATCCCTTGATCTGATCCGGTGATCTGATCCGGTGATCCAGCAATCGGCAGAGGAAACTTCGATAGCTAGGGGGGTGCCAGGACCCATGGCGCGGCGTATCGACGTGACCGGCGCGGGCGGCGTGCGCCTCGCTGCCTGGGAGTTCGCCGACCCTCCCAAGACCGGCGAGGAACAGGCCCGGGTCGGAACACCCGAGCAGGCACCCGGCGTGCTGTTACTGCACGGGCTCATGGGCCGTGCCTCGCACTGGGCGTCAGCCGCCCGCTGGCTGGGCGAGCGGCACCGGGCCGTCGCACTCGACCAGCGGGGCCACGGCCAGAGCGACCGTCCGCCCGGCGACATCTACACCCGTGAGGCGTACGTCGAGGACGCCGAGGCGGCGATCGAACAGCTCGGCCTCGGCCCGGTCGTCCTCATCGGCCACGCCATGGGTGCCCTGACCGCCTGGCAGCTCGCCGCGAAACGCCCCGACCTGGTGCACGGTCTGATCATCTGCGACATGCGGGCGTCGGCGCTGGGCGCCGCCTCCCAGCGCGAGTGGGAGGACTGGTTCAAGGCCTGGCCGGTCCCCTTCGCCACCCTCGCCGACGTACGCAAGTGGTTCGGTGAGGACGATCCCTGGGTGGAGCGGCCCAGCCCCTCGCGCGGTGAGTTCTACGCCGAGGTGATGCAGGAGGCATCCGACGGCTGGCGCCCCGTCTTCGAGCCCGAGCAGATGCTGAAGTCCCGCGAGACCTGGGTGTTCGACGCGCACTGGGAGGAGCTGACGCAGGTCCAGTGCCCCACCCTGGTCGTGCGCGGCCTGGACGGTGAACTGGGCCGGGCGGAGGCGCAGGAGATGGTCCGTGTCCTGCCGAGGGGCGAGTACGCGGAGGTGGCCGACGCCGGCCATCTCGTGCACTACGACCAGCCGGACGCCTGGCGTGCCGCCATCGAACCGTTCCTGGAAGGCGTACTGACGAGCTAGCGCCCGCCGGGCGGGCGGTTCCTCCGCCCACCGGTTCGCCGGTGAACGGAGAGTTGGTCGCGCCGCCGCCCCCGCGCCCCTGGGGGCGTACGGACCGCTCGATGCCTCGGCTCGGCTCGTCCCGGCTCAACCCGGCTACCCGGCTCAGCCCTTGCCGCCTCCGCCCGTCACCGTGAGGAAGGCGACCGCCCCGGCCGCGACGAGGGCCACCGCGAGCAGGCACCAGCGGCGGGCCTCGTGGAAGGCAGCCCGGATCTGCCAGACGTGCGCCATGGCGAGCAGCCAGCGGACGAAGGGGTCCGTGCGGGCGATGTTGGCCTTCGCCCGGTCCAGATGCCCCCGCAGCTGCGCCCGGCGGTGCGGGTCGGTCTCGGCCGCGAGCGCGCGGTGGATGTTGACGGCGACGGCACGGTGACGCAGCAGGTCGTCGACGCCGGTGGCGGCGGAGCCGAAGAAGTCGGCGGGGGAGGCGTCGATCAGCTCCCGCAGGCCGCGTGCCGCCGGGGTGCCGAGCGTGGCCGCCGTGGTGATCGGCGGTACGAGCACCCGGCTGACCTGCCAGACGGCGAGGCAGACCCCGGTGAGCGCGACGACCAGCGCAGCGCCGGCGACCAGCGCCTCGCCCAGCCCGTGCACCTTCCCGACGGCCACCAGCGGCCCGCCGCCGACGAGCGCGACCCCGACGGCACCGAACGAGGCGATCATCCACCGTGCGGCGGCCCGCAGTTCGGGTACGGCGTCGAGCGGCGAGGGGAGGGTGTCGAAGGGCGTGACGACAGCCGGTTCGGACGGCGCCGACGGCGGTTCCGCGGTCACTGCGGCCAGTCCTCCGTGGTGGGGGAGTCCTTGGTCAGCGCCTGGGGCGGCCCGTCGTCGTCGGGCACGTCCGGGTACAGGACCCACGCCGTACCGTCGTAGAACTCCAGCACGCCGTCGTCGCCGAGCCGTACTTCGTTGATCTTCGGGGCGTCCGCCATAGGCGCAGTATCCCAGGCGGCAGCCGCCGCCGGCCGGTCAACGGGCCGTGGCCTCGACGTCGTTGAGGAAGTGCAGCACCGAGGCGACCGCCGCCCGCTGGGTCGGCTCCCGAAGCCCGGCGGCGAGCCCGGGGGCGCGTTCGCCGGCGAGAATCCGCTCCAGGACGGAGGCCAGCTCCGCGAGGTCGGGGTCGGAGGCGAACCCGTCCAGGTTCTCGCGGTTCACCTCGCCGGTGCCGTCCTGGCCCAGAGCGGCGGCGACGAAGCTGCCGAGGGCGATACCGAGATACATCAGGGTCCACAGTTCGACGGGTACGGTCACCCGGCCGGCCAGCGCGTCGAGGGCGCGCCGTGCCACCGGGGCGTCGAGGGGGCCCAGCCCGGCGAGGACATCCGGCCCGCGCTCACCGCCCTGGATCCGGCCCAGTACGGCGGCCAGGGGGGCGAACACCGGGTCCGACCCGCCGAGTTGGAGAAGGTGTTGGCGCAGCTTCACCTTCGCCGCCGTGTTGCGCCGCTCGGCGGCCACCAGCGCCGCGAGCGCCGGCTCCCACACCATGCCCCACGCCGCCGCCCGCACGGCGCCCAGCAGGTCGGGCCCCGCCTCCTCGGCACTCGTGCGGGCCTCCCCGACCAGCGCGGCGAGCGTCTCCCGGGCGCGGGCGAGCCCGGGGTCCAGACCGGCCAGCAGCCGGTCCAGGGCCACCCCGGGAACCTCACCCACCCGCGCACACAACTCCTCTATGTCCGAGGGCAGTTGAGCCTCGGCGGCGGTTCCGAAATCCCGCAGGTCGCCCACCACGGCCAGCGCCGCGTTCATCGTCCGGCCGCCCCCGCTGAGGCGGGCGAGCAGCGCCCCCGCGAGATGGTGGGAGACGGCGCCCGCCGCGTCCCGGGCGTGGGTCTGGAGATAGGTGCCCAGGTTGGTGTGGCCGACCGCGACCAGCGCCGGGAACCCCGCCCGGTACGCGTACCGCAGACTGTCCCGCTCCCGGGCGATCGCCACCTCGCCATGCCCGCGCACGTCCGCCACATTCGCGAGCGCCCCGAACACCTCACCCAGGTACAGGAAGTCCCCGGCGCCCTCGAAGACCTCCCGGCACTCCTCCAGCAGCCGCAGCGCGTCCTCCGTGCGGCCCAGGCGCAGCAACGGCATGTACGCGGGCAGCCGGGCCTGCGCGAAGTCGGTGACCGGCGCGCCGCGCGCCCACTTGGACTCGCACAGGTCGTCGGCGTACTCCAGCGCGCGCCGCCACTCGCCCGCATCGATCGCGGCCCGCTGCCCGGTGTCGCACAGCTCCTCCCAGACCTCCCACCAGTCGACCCCCTCCCGGGGCCCGCGTTCCCGGGGCACGTCACGCATCCGCCGGTGCAGGGCGTCGGTCTCGGCGAGGGCCTCCCCGGCCCGGTCGGTCTGCGACAGGACGTGCAGGCGCTGTACCTCGTACAGGAGCGTCGTCCAGATGCCCAGGCCGGCCCGCCGCGCGTGGTCGGCGCCCTGTTCGGCGAGGGCGAGTGCCTCCGTCAGGCGTCCCGTGCGTACGCAGAGGTCGACCAGGCCGCTGGTCGCGGTGGCGGCGGCGGAGTGGTCGCCGTGTTCGAGCGCCGAGGCCAGGGCGCCGCGTTCCTGTCGTTCGGCGAGGACCGGGTCGGTCTCGCTCAGCACCCGCGCCAACGCCTCCGTCGGTGGCGCGGTCCCACCGCCCGGCGCGGACGCGGCGCGGGCCGCGATCCGGCGCAGCAGGGGCAGTACGCGGGCCCTGGTGGGAGCGGACGTGTCCCGGCGCAGCACGGCTTCCAGCAGGGTCGCGGCGGACGGCTCCTGCCGCAGCCGGATCAGATAGGGCGCGGCGGCCAGCGCGGCGTGCGTGAGCAGCGGCCCGGCCAGCCGGGCGCCCTCGGCGTCGGTGCCCTCGCGGGTCCACGCCATCTCGAACACGTGCAGCCAGTACCCCGACATCCGCGTGTCGACCAGCTCCCGGACCCGCGCACCGGCCCGCGCCCGCCCCTCGGCGGCGACGGCGGCCTGGATCTCGTACGACTGTCCGGGCCGCGGGGTGAGCAGGCCCTGGGCCACCAGTGTCCGGAGCGCCGCCCCGACCGGTGTGTCCGCGTGGCCGAGTCGGGTGCGCAGGTCGGGCCAGTTGTGGTCCACGGCCGGACGGGTGCGGTCGGCCTCCTCCAGACAGCACAGGACATGGAACAGGTCGCTTTCGGCGGGGGCGAGTTCGGCGGCGATGCCGGTGGACCAGGCGCGCAGTACGCGTAGATGCTCGTCGGCGTCGGCGGTGTCATCGGCGGTGCCGTCTGTCCCGTCGGCCGTCGATGCCCGGTTTCCGGCGGCCAGCAGCCGGGTCAGACGCTCCGGATCGGTGGCCTGGGCGTCGGCCAGCTCCAGCAACCTCGGGTGGCCCTGGGCGAGTCGGAGCAGCCCGGTGGCGAGTCGCCGGGCTGCCGCGGGTGGCGTGCCGGGGAGCCGGCCGTCGATCAGGCGGGCCAGGTGAGGCAGTTCGCGGGCGAGCAACAGGGACTCGTCGGGGGTCAGCAGGTCGACCGGTTCGGTGCGCACGTGCGGACCGAGTCCGGCCGGCCGGACCCGCCCGCACAGGATCAGGCGCCCCGCCCCGGAGTGGCCGGACAACGCGGCGATCACATCCCCCCAACTCCGGTCCCGCCAGCCCTTGTCGGGGGTCAGCAGCGCGTCGATGCCGTCGACGACCAGCAGTGCCCGCTCCCGCTCCAGCCACGAGGCGACGGCGCCCACGAAGCCCTTCGCCGACTGTCCGGTCCCTCCGCTCCCGCTCTCGCCCACGTCCAGCAGATGCAGGCAGCGCAGTCCCGGCACCGCCTGTTCCAGGGTCAGCGCGAAGGAGGCGAGTACTTCCTCCGGGTAACGCCGCTCCTGTTCCTGGGGTGCCGTGAACCAGACGACCCGCTCGAAGGCGTGCGCGTGTGTCGCGGCCAACTCCCTCGCGCACGCGGTCTTTCCGGCCCCCGGCATGCCTTGCAGCAGCACCCCGCGGAGCCCGCTGCGGGGGGCCAGTACGGCGCCGGCACGGGCGAGGAGGGCGATGCGACCGACGAAGTACTGCGGTTCGGGCGGGAGTTGGGCGGCCGGGTCCTGCCCGGCGGTACCCGTCCCGCCCGGCGCCTCACCCGTCGGCGTACCCAGCGGCGCGTCCAGCGTGAGCCCCACCGCCCGCGCCCCGAACAGTGCGGGAGTCGCCGCCCGGAGAGCGGACGCGGGCAACCCCTCCGCCGGGGAGCCGGCCGCCGACAGCTCGGCCACCACCTCGGCCAGCGCCCGGGGCAACACCCTTCCCTCGACGACCAGTCGCCGGTAGAGCCGTTCGGCGAGGGCGATCGCGAACCCGTCCTCCACCGGGTACCGCATGGCCAGCACCGCACACCCGAGCCGCTCGACGAGGTCCCCGGCGACAGCCCCGACCACGGGTCCGGGTCCCTCGGAACCGCCGGAGGCCTCGTCGCCCGCCGGAGCCCCGGCCGCCGCCGACCAGCACGCGGACAGGGTGACCAGGGAGACACCACGGGCGGCGCCGACAAGGTCGACGAGTTCGGGCGCCCGGATCCGGTCGGGGCGCCCGGCGTCGGTCTCCAGAAGGAGTTCGCCGGGGCTGCCGTGGCCGGAGACATGGACGAGGTCCCAGCCGGCCGGCCGCGCCAGTACGGCACGCAGCCGCTCGCGCGTCACCCCGTACTGCAGTGTGTGCACCTCCACCGCACGCCCGGAGTGTGCCGCGTCCGTGAACAGCCGGGTCAGCGCGAGCCGTTCGCGCCGCAGGTTCAGCGCCCGGCTGCCCTCGGGCAGACTGAACAGCGCCAACACCCTTACAGGCCGCTCCCTTTCGCGTTCCCCGCACGCGCGCCCCGCACCCCACTGCGTCACCAGGGTCACGTCCTGGACGGCCAGTGGCCGCCCCTCCGCGTGAGCCAGCTCCAGGGGGACGAACATCAGGCGCCGCGCGGTCGGCACGTCTCTCGGCACGACGACCCGTACCACCGCCGGGGCCGCCGCGAGCAGCGCGGGCGCGACGGGCCCGAGGACCTCCGTGCCGATCCATGTGCCCACGTCCCGGACGATCTCCCGTTCCCGCGCGGCCCGTACGTCCGGGGCGGCGTGCCGGCGCAGATACCCCGGCAGGTCGAGGAACGCCTCGTAGTGCGGGCCGGTCGGGTCGAGGCGGACCTCGTGCCGGGCGAGGACCCCGCCGTCCGGCGCCACCAGCACCCACCGCCAGCGGTCGGGTCCGGCGAAGTCCTCGACGCGCAGTGTCAGTTCGACCATGGCCCGATCGGGATCGGGATCACCGGCCTCATAGGTCGGGCCGGTCGGACCGATGGGGCCGGTCGGACCGATCCGACCGGGCTGGTCCGGCATCGGGGTCAGACCCCGAACTGGCTGCGCAGGCCCTTGATGATGGCGAGCGTCTGCTCCACGCCGGCGCGCACGGGGTGACCGGCGGGGAGTTCCCGCAGCCCGCGCGTGTACATGTCCTCCGCCGTGCTCATGTGCTCGTGATGGCCGGTCTGTACGAGCCCGAGGAGTGCGCCGCCGAGGTTGATGAGGCGCATCGCGTGCATCGGATGGTCGTCCGGGGTGTCGCGCAGTGCGGCGCGGGCGTGTTTGGCGGCCTCGTTCAGGATGGCGCCGTCGTTGTTGGTACGCCCTTTGCGGAGCAGGGAGTTGGCGAGGTTGGACTCCTGCGCGACCCGTTCCTCGTTCAGCCCGGTGGCGCGCACCGGCATGATGTCGAGGCAGCCGCGGTACAGGGCGATGGCCTCGTCGATGGACTCCTCGTCCTTGGTGCTGTCGTAGACCTCCTGGAGGGCGGTGGCCAGGGAGGACATGTGCCGGGGGAGCACCGGGTCGCCGGGCAGGGACTTGTCGACTGCCTGGCGGCCGTAGTCGACGGACTTGATCAGATCGGCGGATCCGCGCTCCCGTTCCCAGCAGAGCCGGTGCAGCATGCACAGCGAGGAGAGGGCGGCGGCGTGGCGGATGTCGGTGACCGGGTAGACCTCCAGGGCCAGTTCGGCGGCCTGGAGCGAACCGCGCAGCAGTTTCGGGTCGCCGGTGCGGCCGTACGCCTGCCGCAGGTCGTCGGAGACACCGAGGGGTTCGAGGTTCTCGAACTCCGCCTCCACAGCGCGCTGTTCATTGCTCTTGGACTTGGATCTGCCGAACCATCTGGCCATGCGCAGGCTCCCCCCTGAACGCTTTCGTCACCCCCTCAATCCCCACGATTCGCGCCTCAAACCCCTTATGCCGCAGGCAAGTTCGGCCCGTGCGTAGACCTTTGCGCAGACCTGTACGCCGGCCTGCGCGCGAGTCGCGGTCCCGGCCGGGTTCAGCCCCTGCTGACCGCCGCCAGGATCTCCGGCAGCCGCTGCGCCGTGCGCGGGGCGGAGAGCCGCAGCCCGAGGAGTATCAGCAGGGCGCCGTACCCGGCGCCGACGGGCAGCAGCAGCCAGGTCCAGCGGTCGCCGTCCGCGGCGGCGTTCAGCCAGATGGTGAGGGTGATGACCGGGGCGCACAGCAGGGCCGCCCCGACCATGCCGCCCAGAATGGCGACCGTGGCGAGCCCGGACTGTCCCGGGGCGACGTTCTTGTACCCCTCCTGCGGGATGGAGTACGGGTACCGGGCCGACGACCAGGCCCCGGCCGCCAGCATCGCCCCCAGCAGTGCCAGGGACAGTCCGAGCGCCTCCGGCAGGGTGGCCCAGTCGTCGAGCAGCGCGGTGGTGAGAACGACCACGAGGGTGGCGTACGGCAGGCTGATCAGCAGCAACGCCAGTGTCCGGCCGCGCAGTTCGACGTACGCGTCCCGGGTGGAGGAGATCGTCATCGCGACCATCCAGAAGGCGGAGGTGTCCTGGCCGAACTGGTTGTACATCTGGATGCCGAGCATCCCGGCCGCGAAGCAGGCGAAGTAGATCGAACCGGTGCCCTGCAACGCGTTGAACACCGGCACGATCAGCCCGATCGCGAGCGAGGTCACCCAGGCGGCCTTCGTCTTGGGGTCCCGCCACGCGTACCGCAGACTCCGCTCCATGACGGTCCCGGTACGCCCGTCCGGCAGCAGCCGCGCGAGCCCGCCGGACGCCCGCTCCCGCCTTCCGGCCGGCTCGGCGGCCTGGAGTGTGGACCCGTCGGGAGAGGTCATCAGCCGGGTGAGGGTCCCCGACCAGAGCCGCAGCAGCAACACCAACGCCGCCGCACCGAGGGCGAGTCGGGCGACCGCGACCCCGTACGAGCCCTCGCTCGCCGAGTCCACCGCCCCGAGGGCGGAAGCGGGCGGGATCCACGCCAACACATCGGCGGCCGGGTCGAGTTGGCCGAGTCCGGCCGAACCGAGTTGTTGCATACCGAAGTTGACGAGCTGCGCTCCGATCGCGACGACCAGCCCGCTGAGTACGGCGAGATCGCGCCCCTTGCGGCTGCTGAGCAGCCGGACGTTGGCGGCGGCGACCGCCCGCGCGAGCGCCACGCACACCAGCAGGGCGAGCGGGACGGCGACGAGCGACACGACGAACGCCGCCGTCCCGTGCGCCAGCGCGATCACCGACCCGACGAGCAGGGACAGCGTGAACAGCGGCCCGATGCCGACGAGCGAGGCCGCGAGCAGCGCCCGGACCAGTGGCCGGGGGCGCAGCGGAAGCATCACCAGGCGGGTCGGGTCGAGGGTCTCGTCCCCGCTGGGAAAGAACAGCGGCATGAAGGCCCAGCCCAGCGCCATGACGGCGAGAAGGAGGACGGTGACGGACGCGGCGTGCGCGTTGCCGCGCAGGGCGAGCAGCCCGAGGAACTGGAGGGCGGCGATCAGCAGCACGACGACGACGGAGAGGAGGTACGCGGCCCGCCGCCCCGCGGACTGCCGCAGCCCGTTGCGCAGCAGCGACAGCTTCAGCCTTACGACGACGGCCGTGACCGACCCTTCGCCCGTCACCGGGCGCCGCCGCCCAGCCAGTCCAGGTGGGTCCCGTGGTCGAGCCCGCCCGCACCGACGAGTTCGAGGAACGCCTGCTGCAACGAGGGCGCGTCACCGCGCACCTCGGCCAGTGTGCCGTGCGCCCGGATCCGTCCCGCCGCCATCACCGCGACCCAGTCGCACAGCGACTCGACCAGCTCCATGACGTGGGAGGAGAAGACGACGGTGGCACCCGAGGCCGTGTACCGCTCCAGCACACCCCGGATGATCTGGGCCGACACCGGGTCCACGCCCTCGAACGGCTCGTCGAGGAACAGGACTTCGGGATTGTGGAGGAGAGCGGCGGCCAGGCCGATCTTCTTGCGCATGCCGGTCGAGTAGTCGACGACGAGCTTGTGCTGGGCTCCGGCGAGGTCGAGGACGTCGAGCAGTTGGGCGGCCCGCTTGTCGACCTCGGCGCCGGGCAGCCCGCGCAACCGGCCCGAGTAGGCGAGGAGTTCACGCCCGGACAGCCGCTCGAAGAGCCGAAGCCCTTCGGGCAGCACCCCGATCCGTGCCTTGACCTCGACCGGGTCGCGCCACACGTCGTGCCCGACGACCTCCACGGTGCCCTGGTCGGGCCGCAGGAGCCCGGTCACCATCGAGAGCGTGGTGGTCTTCCCGGCCCCGTTCGGCCCGACGAGCCCGACGAACTTCCCCGCAGGCAACTCCAGATCGATCCCGGCAACAGCAACCTGCTGCCCGAACCGCTTCCAGAGCCCCTGCACCCGTACGGCGGCACCATTGACCATGCGGTCACCCTAAGGTTTTTAGGGGCGCGGGGCTCTATCCGATCTGCGGCTCCGCCGCGGGGCGCGATCAGCCACAACCGGCCCGCAGCCGCCACGCAACCGAAACCAGGCACCCCGAACTGCGAACGCTACCGATCCCTACCGCACGCGTAGGCGAGCGGCGAGATCAACTCCTCCGCGTCCGGCAGCCACCGATTCGCGGGCGTAGGCCGGCAGGCCCACTGCACAGCACCCCGAGACGCGTACCGAGTCGGCGGCGCGGCCACATACGCCCCCTCGCCCAGCGCCACCAGGTCCAGCGAGGCCGGTGACCATCCCAGCTTGCGGACAAGGTCGGGCACCTTCGCCGACGCCCCCGGCAGCACGAAGAACCGCATCCGCCGATCCGGCGTCAACATCACCGGTCCGAGCGTCAGTTCCATCCGTTCCATGCGCGCCAGCGCGAGGAACCCGGCTGTCTCGGGCACGTCGATCGCGTCGAACGTATGGCCGGTCGGCAGCAGGATCGACGCCGTCGGCTGGTCGGTCCACAGCCGTCGCGCGACGGTCGCACTGCCCGTGGCCTGGGTGATCCAGTCGGGCCGCGTCGGGTGTGCGCCGGGCAGGGCGCACGCGGTGTCGCCGCAGGAGCAGCGTTGTACCCCGTCGACTGCTTCCAGCCACGTACCGGGGAACACGTCCCAGTGGCGCTCTTCGGCGTAACGGACGGCGGTTTCCAAGAGGGATTCGCCGCGTTGCTTGGGGATTTGGGCAGCATCAGGGCCCGCGATGGTCTCTTCCACGATGAGGACAACTCTAGTGGGAATCATGAGTTACGCATGTCACATGCGCGGGGGAGGAGCATCGATTCCGCATCTGGGGCGCATGGATGCATGAACGGGGGCGCGCGGGAGGATCCGGGGCGGGGCTGGGTAGGCAGGGGAGGGGCTGGGCATCCGCCTTTACCCCGGCAATCCTCACATGCTTCGCATTGTCGGCATGCCTGCGGGGCATTGATCTTCAAGGCCGGATCTTTTCGCCGTACTCGTCCCCTGTCAGGACGCGTACGGAAGGAGTTCCGGACACGGAAGACACGTCAACTCGGTGCGTGGGCACGGCACCGCAGCCACAGGGGGTACGCCATGGCCGCAAGGCCTCTCGTCGCGCGACAACCGAACGAACGGTTGCAGGCGCTCATCCAGGAAGCGGGCTGCTCGAACGCGGGGCTGGCCCGCCGGGTCAACATGTGCGGCGCGGAGCACGGCCACGACCTGCGGTACGACAAGACGTCCGTGGCCC
Organism: Streptomyces sp. NBC_01451; assembly: GCF_036227485.1. Taxonomy (NCBI): domain Bacteria; kingdom Bacillati; phylum Actinomycetota; class Actinomycetes; order Kitasatosporales; family Streptomycetaceae; genus Streptomyces; species Streptomyces sp. NBC_01451. Next base: position 4,160,877 of record NZ_CP109479.1, on the reverse strand, counting down.
GTTGGCTGCGCGGACAGCAGCCCCGGGGCCGGGCGCCCGCGATCATCGCCGAGGCCCTCGGCCGCAAACTCGGCCGTACGGTCACGATCGACGAGATCGGCATGGCCAACGGCAAGAACCTCGCCTCGGGCGTCGGGCTCCAGTTCTCCCCGACCGTCCTCGGCGCCATCGAGCAGGTGTGTGAGCTGTGGCGCAGTGACGTGGGTCGGCGGGACTTCCTCTCCGGTTCGTCCGTCGCCGCTTCCGCGCTCGTGGAGCCCAGCCGCGACTGGCTGATCTCGTCCCCCGACTCCCAGGTGGCACGCCAGGCGGGTCCCCGCGTGGGTCCGTCGGACGTGGCGGCGGTGCGCGCGATGACGCAGGCGCTCACGGACCTGGACCACCAGTACGGCAGCGGGCATGTGCGTCCGGTCGTCGTGCACTACCTCAACAGCGTCGTCTCCGGGCTGCTGGCGGGCTCGTACCGGGAGGCGGTCGGGCGGGACCTCTTCGCCGCCGTCGCCCGGCTGACCGAACTCGCCGGGTACATGGCCGTCGACACCGGCCAGCCCGGTCTCGCCCAGCGCTACTACATCCAGGCCCTTCGGCTCGCCCAGGCGGCCGGCGACCGCGGATACGGGGGATACGTACTCGCCGCCTCCATGAGCCACCTCGCCGCGCAGCTCGGAAACCCGCGCGAGATCGCGCAGTTGGCGCGGGCGGCGCAGGAGGGGGCGCGTGGCCGGGTCACCCCGCGCGCGGAGGCGATGTTCTACGCGGCCGAGGCCCGGGGGCACGCGCTGATGGGCGACGCGCGTGCGGCCCAGCTGGCGTCCGGGCGCGCGGTCAACGCCCTGGAGGCGGCCGATCCGGAGTCCGGGGACGACCCGGCGTGGATCGCGCACTTCGACGGGGCATACCTGGCCGACGAGTTGGCGCACTGTCACCGGGACCTCGGCCAGGCCGAGGCGGCGGCGCGGTGCGCGCAGGAGTCCCTGGACGGCCATCCCGAGACGCGGGCGCGGCGCCGGGCCATCGGGCTGGTGCTGCTGGCCTCGGCACAGGTGCAGCAGCGTGAGGTGGAGGAGGCCTGCCACACCGGCCTGCGCGCGGTGGAACTCCTGGGCACCCTGCGCTCCAACCGGGGCGCCGAGTACCTGGAGGACCTCCAGCTGCGTCTGGAGCCGTACCGCGACGAACCGGTGGTCCGGGAGTTCGGGGCGCGGATGGACCTGCGGGCGGCGGCGTGACGGGAGACACAGCGGGACGCTGAGGGGCTGGTGGGGGAGTGGTCCGGTCCTGTGCTTCGTGAATCGGATTCCGGGAACCCGGTAGCTTTAGCTGACGATTCCGAAGGTCCCCCATCAGCAGGAGTCCCGGTGACGCAGAGTGGACAGGGCGAGGAGCACTCGCAGCGCGTGGCGCGCGAAGGCATCGTGCTGCCCTCCGACGGCGGCGAACCGCTGCTGCCGGGAATGACGGGGGCAAGCGGCGGTCGGCCGGCTCCGGCCCCGTCGGCGCCCCCGATACCGGCCCCGAACCCGACCGGCGGCCAGGCGTGGGGACTGCCGTGGGGCCCGGACACGAACCAGGACCAGGGCCAGTACCAGCCCCAGCCCCAACCTCAGGTGGCCGAGGGCTGGCCGACGCCGCCCGACGCCCAGCACCAGCAGTGGGGTGACCAGGGACAGGGACAGGGCCAGGGCCAGTTCCAGCCGCAGCCGCAGCAACAGCCCGAGCAGCAGGCTCCGTCGGCACCGGCGTGGAACAACGACCCGGGCGTGTCCGGCGGTTGGGCCCAGCAGCCCGGCTACGGCGCCCAGCCGGACCCGGGCACCCCCCACTCCGTACCGCATGACGCCCACGGCGCCGGGTCCGCACCCCTTCCGCCCGCCGCCCCGCAGTACCAGCAGCAGGCCCACCAGCCGTACGGGCAGTACGGTGGCGCCCCGCTGCCGCCGGCCGAGGACGCGACGCAGTACATCCCGCCCGTGCCGGGCACCCCCGGGCCGGTCGCCGACCCGGCCACCCAGTACCTCCCGCCGGTCGCGGCGCACGCTGCCGCGCCCGCCTACGCGCCCCCGCACGTCAACGAGGCGGCGACGCAGTTCCTGCCGCCCGTGGGGGCCGGCGCGCTGCCGCCCGAGATGTCCGCCGAGGCGACCACGTACCTGGGCCGCGTGCCGCAGGCGGCTCCCGGCGGTTCCGACGCCGACGCCACCCAGTACATCCCGCCGGTGCCCGGCGGGTCGTACGGCGTACCCCCGGGCGGGCCGGACGACCGTCAGCCGCCCTCCGACTTCGACAACCTCTTCCGCGGCGGACCGGGCGGCGAGGCGCCGGCCGGTGCCACCCAGCAGATGCCCCGCATCCCGGCCCAGCAGCACCAGCAGCCCGCCCCGGGGCCCTACGGCCAGCAGGCTCCGTACGCCGCCCAGCAGGCCCCGTACGGCTTCCAGGCGGCCGGGCCCCACGGACCGTCCCACGACGTGGACGGCGAGCGGGACGGCGGGGGCCGGCGGTCGCGGGTGGCCGTCATCGCGGCTCTCGGCGTCGGCATCGTCGTGCTCGGTATCGGGGCCGGTGCGATGCTGAGCGGCGGGGGCGGGGACACCGACGAGGACGCGGGCAACAAGACGGTCGCGGCGACCTCGGCCACGCCGGAGCAGTCCGAGGCGCCGGCCGCCGACCCGGCAAAGGCACAGGCCGTCGAGCTGGACAAGCTGCTCGCCGACAGCAACGACAGCCGCGACGCGGTGATCAGCGCGGTGGCGAACGTCAAGTCCTGCAACAACCTCGGCCAGGCCGCCGCGGACCTGCGCGGCGCGGCCCAGCAGCGCGGCGAACTGGTCACCCGGCTCTCCACGCTGGCCGTCGACAAGCTCCCCGAGCACGCGGCGCTGACGGCCGCCCTCACCAAGGCCTGGCAGGCGTCCCAGGCGGCCGACAACCACTACGCGGCCTGGGCCGACCAGACGGCGGGCAAGAACGGCTGCAAGAAGGGCCAGGCCCGTTCGACGGGCCAGACGCAGAAGGGCAACCAGCAGAGCGGCATCGCCACCGAGCAGAAGTCCCGGGCCGCCGAGCTGTGGAACACGATCGCGAAGACGTACGGCCTGACGGAACGCCAGTCCACCCAGCTCTGACCCGGAACCGGTCCGCTTCAAGCCCGCTTCACGCCCGGTTCCGGGTCGACGTGGTCCCTCCGGGAGGGGGGACCGCCGGTCAGTCCTGCGCGCTCTCCAGCAGCTTCGTCGTGTTGATGAAGCCCTTGCGGGCGGCGACGAGTCGGCCCTCACGGACGACCTGGAGGGTCACCTGCGCGTTGACCAGACGCGGGAACCCGACCACCGAGAGCAGGTCCTCGAAGCGCCAGCGCAGCGTCGGGGTGAGGCCGCCGGTGGTGACGCGCAGTCCGTCGTCGAGGGCCCGCCGGACGGTGGTCGAGGACACTTCGCCCCCCTTCAGCGACTCGACGACCGCCTTCAGGACGGTGTACGCGATCCACGTGGTCTGCACGCCCGCGTCCTGCGGGTCGATGCGGTTGTCGTCGAAGGCCTCTTCGTTGATGACCTTCTTCATCCCGTCCCAGCGGGCGTCACTCGCCACCGGGTACCAGCCCGTGATGTACGAGTCCTCGTACGGGCCCGACCTGCCGCCGGTCGCGTTGATCACCGTCTGGTCGACGCTGCCGAGGACGGTCGCGGTGCGTACCTCCGGGTAGTCCTCGCGGTCGCGCCGGAAGGAGTCCATGAAGGTGTTGGTGCGGTCCCCGAGCGCGGGCACCACACAGCCCTTCTTCCCGGTCTCCGTGCCCGTCTGCGTGCCCGCCTCCGCGCCCGTCGTCCGTTCCAGGGCGAGCTTCGTGTGCGTCCCGTACTCGGTGGCGTCCTCGGCGGCCAGCTGGTCCCGCGCCGGGGCGTGCCCGCCCGCGTGCAGACCGGAGTCGAGGAGCTGGGGCAGCTGGTCGCCCGCGATGGTGTCGGGGCGGATCAGGGCGACGGGACCGCAGACGGTGGCCAGTTCCTTGCCGAGGCCGGCCAGGAGGGCGGGCGAGCCGCCGTTGACGGGGTAGGACATCGGATTGGTGAACTCGTCGTTGGTGACGCCGTAGCCGCCGATGTAGGGGATTCCGGCGGAGGCCAGCGGGCCCAGGAAGTCGTCGCCGAACTGGCTGTAGGAGCCGACGACCGCGACGACGTCCTCGTCGGCGGCGCGCCGGGCGCACTTCGCGGCGGCCACCCGGTCGTTGTGGTCGTTGCAGGTCAGGACCTTGAGCTTGCGACCGTTCAGGCCACCGGTGGAGTTGATCCAGCGCGCGTAGGCCTGCGCCATGGCCGGCATGCCGGGCTTGTTGGTCGCGTCGGTGCCGTCCGGCGCCCAGGTCATGACGGTGACCTCGCCGCTCTCGGAGTCGGCCGAGGTGCCGGGTACGACCCCGCAGCCTGCGGCGAGCGCCGCGCACACGGCCAGTGCGCTCATGGACCTGGCGCCCAATGACCTCGCGCTCAAGGATCCGGCGCTCATGGGCCTGGGGGAGTTGGTGCGGAAGGTGCTGCGGGTGCGTCGCCTGCCGGTCATGCACATGCACGATTCCGTCACACGGCCAACCCGGCTGTGACCCTTGGTCGACAAGTGGTGACGGGGAGGTGAATTCCGGGGGGCGTTGATCTCATTTTCACAGGGACCGTACGATCGATGACCGTGCAAGGTTCGGAAGACTCTTCCCGTCGCGGCCGTCGCTCCCCCACCATGGGCGGCATGCCACTCAACGACATGCCGTGGTGGCGCTGGCGCAGCAATGTGCGCTCCGCGCTGCACATGCTCTCCGATCCGGTGTTCCAGCGGGACGTCTGGCTGGCCGGTGTCGACGGGTACGGGGACGTCACCGACGCCGTGTACCGCCTCGTCGAGGACACCTGGCTGGACAGCTGGTCCGCCGAGAAGTACGTCGGCACGATCTTCCGGGACTCCCAGGAGGCCGCCCTCGTCGACACCGCCGTACTCCGCGTCCTGCGGATCATGCACCAGGTCGGCCCGGACGCACCCGTCTCGGCCTACCTGGACCACGCCGGGTGGCCGGAGGCGGTCCGGGCGGCCCGGGACGCCCACGTGCGCCTCGCGGTGAGCGACGGCGAGGAGCCGGACGTCCCGCCGCGCACGCTGGAGGTACTGCGGATACTGACGCGGTCGGCGTAGCGGCCGGCTGCGGACGGTCCGCGTGGTGACCGGTCGCGGACGCGGGTGCTCCGGTGCGTTCCGGGTGGCGGACGGGAGTCGGCCGTTCCAGGCGGATATGGGACCCTGTCCCGCATGAACGAGCAGTCCAGCGCAGCCGCTGCCCCCGCCGGGAAGCCCGCCGAGAAGTCCTCCGAGCAGTACGTCCTCACGCTCTCCTGCCCCGACAAGCAGGGCATCGTGCACGCCGTGTCGAGCTACCTCTTCATGACCGGCTGCAACATCGAGGACAGCCAGCAGTTCGGCGACCGGGACACGGGACTGTTCTTCATGCGCGTCCACTTCTCGGGTGAGACGCCGGTGACGGTGGAGAAGCTCCGGGCGAGCTTCGCGGCGATCGGTGACGCCTTCCACATGGAGTGGCAGATCCACCGGGCCGAGGACCGCATGCGGGTCGTCCTGATGGTCAGCAAGTTCGGCCACTGTCTCAACGACCTCCTCTTCCGCACCCGCATCGGCGCGCTGCCGGTCGACGTCGCGGCGGTCGTCTCCAACCACACCGACTTCGCCGAGCTGGTCGCCTCGTACGACGTCCCCTTCGTCCACATCCCGGTGACGAAGGACACGAAGGCGCAGGCGGAGGCGCGGCTGCTGGAGCTGGTGCGCGCGGAGAACGTGGAGTTGGTCGTCCTGGCCCGCTACATGCAGGTCCTCTCGGACGACCTGTGCAAGAACCTGAGCGGCCGGATCATCAACATCCACCACTCCTTCCTCCCGAGCTTCAAGGGCGCGAAGCCGTACCACCAGGCCCACGCGCGGGGCGTGAAGCTGATCGGCGCGACGGCGCACTACGTCACGGCGGACCTCGACGAGGGCCCGATCATCGAGCAGGAGGTCGAGCGGGTCGCCCACGACGTGACCCCGGACCAGCTGGTGGCCATCGGCCGCGATGTGGAGTGCCAGGCGCTGGCGCGGGCCGTGAAGTGGCATGCGGAGCGGCGGATCCTGCTGAACGGTCGGCGGACGGTGGTGTTCGCCTAGGCAGGCGAACAGCCCTTCCGGGTGCTCGGAGTGCCCGGACCGGCCTGGGCGCTCGAAGTGCTCGGGGCATGTCCGCGGACCGTGTCGCGGAAGGCGATCGGCGTCCGGCCGGTGCGCTGGTGGAAGTACTTGCTGAAGTGGGTGGCGCTGGAGAAGCCGAGGCCGACGGCGATTCGGGCGGCCGTCCGGTCGCTGTGGGCCAGGAGGCGCTTGGCTTCGAGGACGACGCGGCGGTCGATGAACTCCTTGGCGCCGAGGCCCGCTGAGGCGAGGGTGGCGCGGGAGAGGGTGCGGGCCGAGTAGCCGAGTGCCTCGGCGTAGTCCTCGACCCGGCGGGTGCGGGCGAAGTCCCTTTCCACCGCGTCACGGAAGCGCAGGTAGGTGGCGTCCGGGTCAGGGGCCGGGCTGCCGACGGGCGCGGTGAGGTGTGCCAGCCGCAGGACGAGGACGGCCAGCACATGACGCAGGGCCGCGGTGTGGATCTCCAGGGGCAGCTGCCCGAGTGCCTGGAACTCGGCGGCGAGATGGTCGGCGGCCAGTCGCAGGGCCTGGGCGTCCTCGGGCAGGGGCCGGCGCAGGATCGGCGCGTGCGGGTCCTCTGTGCGGGCGCCGGCAGTGGTGGCCGGGTCGAGGAAGTCCTGGCGGAACAGGATCAGGGTCCCGTCGGCGTGGGTGAGGTCGCCCCACTGCTGGACCTGGCCGGGGCGAACCCACAGCCATGAGCCGGGTTCGAGGGCGTAGGCGGTGAAGTCGACCGTGTGCCGCAGGGTTCCGCCGGTGAGGGTGATCAGGTGGTGGAAGTCCGGGCGCTGGGGGGCTGTGAGCCGCTCGCCCGGTACGCGGTGACGCAGGTCGGTGAGGGGCAGCACTTCGACGCCGGCGGGGGTGCCGGCGGGCGCCGCGAAGGAGATCTCAGGGATTCCGCGATCGAGATCATGTCGGTTTTTAACCATCACTGGTCGTCAGCGTATCCGATTGTCCCTGTACAGCCTCACTAGCTTGGAGATGTCAGCCCGCCCGGCTTCCGAGAATGTCGGAAAGCAGCAAGCAACAACCAGTAAGCGGCAACCGGCAACCGGCAACCGGTAAGCGGCATGCGGCGAGCAACGGGAAGCGTGTGCCGGGCGGCTGACCCCGACCGTTCCGCAACCCTCCACCTGTGACCTGCCCACGCAAGGAGAACCACCATGAGTGACCCCAAGAACACGGTCCTGACCGCCGCCGGAGAACTCTTCGGCCGGCGGGACCCGAGTGCGGTGGACCGCTGGGTCGCCGCCGACTACACCCAGCACAGCAGCCTGGCCGCCGACGGGCCCGAGGCGCTGCGCCGACTGGTCGCCGGTCTGCCGGAGGGCTTCAGCTACGAAGGTGCCCGGGTGATCGCCGACGGCGACCTGGTCGCCCTGCACGGCACGTACCACGGCTTCGGGCCCGACCCGCTGGTCGCCTTCGACGTCTTCCGCGTCGACGCCGACGGCAAGCTCGCCGAGCACTGGGACGCCCTGACCCCGCTGGTCGGGGACACCGTCTCCGGGCGCTCGCAGACCGACGGCCCCACCGAGGTCACCGCGCCCGAGGAGACCGGGGCGAACCGGGCCCTGGTCGCCGAGTTCGCGCAGAAGGTCCTGGTCGGCGCCGACTACTCGGTGCTCACCGACTACATCTCCACCGAGACGTACCACCAGCACAACCCGGAGGCCGCCGACGGCCTCGACGGCTTCGGCGCCGCCGCCGCGAAGTGGGGCGAGCAGGGCAGGAACCTCGTCTACAAGACCGTCCACAAGGTCGTCGCCGAGGGCGAGTTCGTCCTGCTCCAGTCGGAGGGCGAGTTCGGCGTGCCCGTCGCGTACTACGACCTCTTCCGCGTCCAGGGCGGCAGGATCGTCGAGCACTGGGACGTCATCGCCCCGATCCCCGCCGAACTGCCCCACGGCAACGGCCTGTTCTGAAGCCGCCGACCGTCAGCGAGAAGAGAGACGCGATGAGTGGGCCCACCTACGCCGGGAGGACCTTCGTCTTCCGTGTCGACAACGGGGTCGTCTTCCGCAACACCTGCACGGCCGACGGCACCACCCTCCACTACGAGACCCTGGAGGGCCCGGCCAAGGGCGCCGAGGAGACCGTCATACTCCACACCGCCGAGGTGGCCCCCGGCCTGTTCATGCTCGGCTGGGTCGAGGAGTCCGGCATGACGATCACCCACCTCATGAACCTCAACGCCCTTACGGTCCACGCCTTCTGGACCTATGAGACGGGCGACGGGCGCGCCGCCGAACTCCACGCCGGAGTCCTCGAACCCGCCTGACTGGTCGTCACCCACCACCGTGCCCCCCCCCACCGCCTGCGGGTGAGGGCACGGCGGCGTCCCGTTCGGCAGCCCCACCCCGCCGCCGACCGCCGCCTGCCCACTGTCCGGAGGACCACCGTGTGCCCGACCCCGACCCCGACCCCGACCCCGAGCCCGACTCCGCTCCCGCTCGCCGCCTACAGGGCCGCCATCGCCCTGGACGAGCCGTTCCGGTCCGACACCGCTCATGACCCGGACGTGCGGTCCGCCGACCTGGTCCGCGAGGTGCTCGGTCTGCTGGGCGACGACCCGGCGGCGGTGAGGGCCGGGCTGCGCCCCGGAGTACGCCGACATCGACATTTTCCGCTTCGACGCGGACGGCAGGATCGTCGAACACTGGGACGTCCTCCAGGTGATCCCGCCCACCTCCGAGAACGACAACACGATGTTCTGACCACGGCCCGGTCGGCACGCCCTTATGGTTCGACGATGTGCCGCAGATAGGCGTGCGGGTCGGCGAGATAGCGCCGCCAGTGATCCACGACTCCGAGCTCCTGCCAGGCGACCCTCCGCATACCGTGCTCACCGACCTCGATGATGTCCGCGCCCGGCAGGGCGGTCAGCAGGGGTGAGTGCGTGGCACAGATGACCTGGCCGCCTTCCTTGGCCAACCGGTCGATGTGGCCGATCAGTTCGAGGCACGAGGAGAAGGAGAGCGCGGCCTCCGGCTCGTCGAGAACGTAGAGCCCGGTGTGCAGGAACTTCCCGCGGAACGCCGCGAGAAAGCCCTCGCCGTGGCTGACCGAGTCCGGCGAGAACCCCTCCCTCCTCAGGGCGTCCATCGCGGTCTCGGCCCGCAGGAAGAAGCCCTTGCGGGCCGACCAACTGGTGGCCATACGGCGCCCGCGCGAGGCCGCGTCGAACCTCATCCGTTCGCCGAGCGCCGACTTGCCGCGCGGGGACGCGTAACGCCAGTCGTGTGAGCCGCCGTAGGAGTCCAGACCGAACCCCTCAGCCAGTGCTTCGACCAGGGTCGACTTCCCCGACCCGTTCTCACCGACCAGAAACGTCACCGGCGCGGTGAAGCGCAGCCCTTCGTCGAGCAACTGCCGTACGCAGGGCACGGACCAGGGCCAGGCGTTCTCGTCGTACGAGGAGAGGTGGGCATACGCGCGTTCGACAATCACCGGACCAGTGTCGCGCAGGACCCGGACGGCGCACGTGCCCCCAGGTCGTCGGGACCGGCATCCCCTGGTCGTCTTTGCCGCCCTACGAGAACCTCGCCGCGGCGCTGCCGTCCACCAGGACGGTCTGCCACTCCTGCCTCAGTGGCTGCCGGGATCGATCCTCATCCGTTACCTCCCGCCCTGGTCTGTCTCGTCATGCGGCAGCTCTTCAATCACGAAGGATCCACGGGCTCTGACTGTGATGATCAATCCGCGTTCCCTCAGGATGTCCAGCGCGCGGCGCACGGTGTTGGAGCCAACGCCGTACTCCTGAGAAAGGATCAGTTCACCGGGTAGGCGTGATCCTGCCGCCAGGCTTCCGGTACGGATCTTGTTCTCGATGATCTTCGCGAGCTGCTCGTAGTGGTAAGTCGCAGCGGCGGGGTTGATCTTCTCTTCCACGGAATCGAACGTAAGCGTTCGGCAACTTGCGTGCATCTTCGACAACGGTCAACCACTGCCGTCTACTGCCGACCGCTTTCGAAAGCGGCTATGGTGGACTGCGTCACAGAAAGACAAGACCCCCGCGACCGTGCGACCGGTCCGGGGGCATGGCCAGCAACCCTCTGGAGGTTGACGACGTGCGTAACCGTATCGCGACCGCACTACACCGGGCCTTGTGCCCAATTGCGCTGCTGATTCTGTGTTTGGCCCTGCCTGCCACCGGTAGGCGGCGCAAGTCGGCGCCGGAACCAGGCCGATCCGTCATGACCAGCCGGAACGTGAGGGAACGATCCCACCTCGCGGCGCATCTGGGCATCCCGCGTTCCCCGTACAGCACCGACCGCGCGCCCCTTGACGGAGCATCGTCGGCCCTGTCGCGGCCGTACCTGCCCGACCACCTCGACGTCCGGCCCTCCGAAGTGGCTGCAGTGGCCTGTGCAGCGAGCGTGCGGCCTCACTGGACGGCACGCGAACGAGCCGTGCGGTTGCGGCGCCGTGCCGTCGCGGTATTGGCCGCCGACTTCCGTATCAGCTTCGACACCCGTGACATTCACTCCGTGCTGGACGGGGTGAGGGCCCGATGACCGGCGCTACGGCCGCTGCCAGGTGTGGGAAGGTCCGCGCCTCGATGTTCTACCGGGCCTCGATCCTGAGCGACGCCGGGGCCTGCGTACGGGACGAGGGGCACAGGGGATATCACCGGGACGCGCGGGGCGGCATGTGGGACGTCCGCCCCCTCCGGTTCGAGTCGAACGCCGAGAACGGCGTGCCCGAATGAGCGCTGCCCAGGAGTGGTCCCCTGGGCCGGAGTCTCCGTACGTGTCCGGGCGCTGCACCATCGGCACCCACGAGCTGTGCCGGGACGCCGAGCCTCGGGAGAGCGGTGTTCCCGGGCTGCGCTACCTGGTGTGCACCTGCCTGTGCCACCGTCCGATGCCGGTTCTGGCGACGGGAGTGCGCGTATGAACGCCCCCTGCGGGGCAGGGAGTTGGTGGCAGATGCGGCTGAAGTCCTATGGGCGGGCGCTCGCCCTCATGGCCATGTCCGGGTCTGCGGTCCTGCTCGTCCTCGATGTCCTGGAGATCATCCGATAGCGCTGGACCAAGCCCGACTCCAAGACTGAAGTCCGTTCCGGCCCCCTCTGCGTTCCTCACGCCGCAGAGGGGGCCGTTCGCGTGCCTGCAGTCTGGGCGCCTGGTGAAGTCAGTACGGGTTCAGTGCCCGGCGGGCGCTGTTGATGACGTTGTGGGCGTCGGCGCCGTACACCGCTGACTCGCGCAGGGTCCGCCAGACCTTGGTGTAGAGGGCGACGTTGTCGGCGTCGTCGAGCCATATCTCGGCGTGCCAGTCCTCGGCGACGACGAGACGGTCGTCGAGAATCCAGAAGCCGTTGGCCGGGACGATCTTCACCGAGGCGGTGAACGGGATGATTCCCAGGTCGACCGTGTCCATCCCGATCAGGCCGGTCAGCCGGTCGAGTTGGGCGGCGAGCACCGACGGTGGACAGATCAGCGAGCGCAGCGAGGCCTCCCACATGAGCACGTGAAGCCTGCGATCGGACCGGTACAGCCACTCCTGGCGCTTCATCCGCGCCCGGACCGATTCCTCGACGTCGCCGGTCGCAGCGAGGAGTTGCGAATACCTCGTGATCACGTGGCGCGCGTACTCGGGTGTCTGCACCATCCCGGCGACGACCGACTCCTCCCACACCCACAGATCCTTGGTGCGTTCGATCTCCCTGCTCAGGTTCTCGTGCATGGGTTTGAAGCCGCTTGCGAGAGCCCGGCGCCACGATCTGATCGTGGACTCGAAGCCCGAGAGCCGGCCGGTGAGTTCGGGATACACCTCGGGTTGGCCCGTGGCGTGAGCCCAGGCGCGGAGGTCTTCCGGGGTGGCGGTCTGTCTGCCGTTCTCCAACTTGCTGACCTTGGAGTTCGGCCAGCCCAGCCGCTGGGCCAGTTGCTGGCCGGTGAGCCGACCCTCAGGGCACGAGAAGCGCAGTTCGCGCAGCCGCCCTCCCAGGGCTTCCCGCGCTTGCTGATAGTCAGTACTCACCGGCCACGCACGCTAGTTGCTCCCGTTCACCTGTGCTGCGAAGTGCTGATAGGGGACGGCGTGATGCATCGCCGCATCGCGAATCATCGAGTACCGCACGACCTCGGCGGGCTCCGTGATCAGCTCGACGTTCAGAAAGTTGTCCGCGTCGTCGAAGATCAGCCGAGCAACGATCCGGGAGTCGAAGAGCCAGAAGTCCTCTGCGGGCAGGTCGGATCGCTCGGCTTCTTCGCGCCAGAGGTAGCGGATGTCCTCACCGACTGCCGAGTTGTGCCTTGAGTAGTCGAGCAGGAACAACTGCTCTTCTGTGGGCGGGCTGTCAGCGACGCGGACTCGGCCGACCCTCTTGCCCACGTCAGTCTGCTCGCGGATGTTCCTGAACCACGGCTCGCTGAAGTCGCAGGGCGCACTGCCCGTCTCCACGAAGGTCCGGTAGTCGGGGTCTTCGCGGTCGGACGCATATCCGCGCCGTGTCTCCAGACGCCACGCGGTGTGCTCGAACGTCTCGAAGAGACGACGGAACTGGTCCCGGCTGACGATCTCCGGCACGAGCGTCTTCTCCTTCGGAGCCCAGTTCACGAGCAGTTCGCGTGGCACGACGACCGCGGCCTCGGCCTCGCTGAAGTGGCGTAGTTGCGCGATGTCCTCGGGGGCGGTCAGGGGTGTGCCCTGAACGATGACCTCTCCCGTTGCGACGTCCTCGTGCAGAGCGGGGCAGCCGTCGATCTTGCTGTCGGTGCCGGTGAAGCGCAGCTGTCGAGCCATGGGTGCGGTCCCTTCGAGCGCCGTTGATCCAGTCAGCATGGCCGGGTCTGAAGGTCCTCTCCACAGAGTGAGGTGTGGCATGGAAGAAAAGAGAAGCAAATCAAGAGTGCCACGAGAAAACTCAAGAAAACTGCATGGAGCCAGCCAACTTCTTCCCTTTACCGTCCTGTTCATGGTGAAAGCACTCGGCTCGCAAGACATCGATCCCTTCACAGCCGCGGAGTCCCTGAGGGCGGCACTCAACCAGGTCGGCATCGTGCTCCCGTCGCTCGCCGTCGACGCGGCCTCGCCCGCCCTCGGTCTCGTGGAGCTCGGGCGCGTACGCGCGGACGTGGCCCTGCGGCTGGCGCACTCGCTCCGACGAGGAGGCACGGCGGTATGACAGTGAAGCGGCAGGTCGAGATCCTGGATGCCGGGCAGATCATGGCGATGCGCGACGTGGCGGTCCGGTTTGTCGACGAATCGCCGTTGCCGCGCTACGAGACCGTGCAGTACTTCGGACACGCCTTCCACCGCGATCTGTGGCGCCTGATCCCACGCGTCGAACAGCTCGCCGGACGCTTTCCTGATGAGGACGTGCCGGCGAACGCGGCGCTTGCCGGTGTCGGCGAGGCCCGCCGTCGGCTCGACGAGATCGAACGCGCTGGACTGACCGGCGAGTTCGAGCGCGTCAAGCGGCTCGCCCGTTCGATCGTGGCCCTCTGCGACCACCACCAGAACCTCGCCGGGGCGACGTCCAGCTGAAGGCCTGTCTACATCCGGCTCAGTGACGCCGCCGCGAACAGCACGTCCCTGATCGCCTCCCTGTCGCCGTCCTGTCCGGCCGCCGCTTCCTCCGGGGACACATGGCCCGCCGCCAGTTGGCAGAACTCCACGCCGTCCAGGGCCACATGGGCGACCTCGTGGGCGGACGAGGCGAGGGCGGCCGGTGAGTCCAGGGGGATCAGCCATTCGCCGCCGCCGGAGCCCTCGATCTCCAGGCGCAGGCTGCGGCCGGGTTCGCCGGCCGGGACCAGATGACGGGTCGTCCGGTTCGGTGCGGCCAGGCCTGCCTGGCGGCGGGCGGCCAGCGCTTCCGGGAGCATGCGGGCCGCGAGGTCGATCATGCCGTGGAGGTGGCGCGGGGCCGGGGGCTCGTAGGGGTAGTCGACCGCGTCCGCGATGTCGCCCGCGTGCACCCAGCACTCGAAGGCCCGGTCCAGCATCGCGTCGCGCAGCGGCAGTTCGAAGTCGCCGTACGACACCGGCAGCCTGCCCGAGCCTCCGCCACGCTCGGCCTCGCTCGCGCGGGAGGTGCCCGCGACCGCGAACGACACCGTCCGGACGATGTTGTGGCTCTGCTCCCGCCACGGCATCCGTACGGAACGGGTGGGCGGGAAGTACGAGGCGCGCCAGTACGCCTCCGTGCGGGACGCCGGGGTCGGCGCGACCGGTGTCGGCTGCTCGCCGGTCAGCGGGTCGTCGAGGCCCAGCGCGACGGCGACCAGGCCGTCCACGCTCAGCAGGTGGGCGATGACACCGGCGACCGTCGTACGGCGGCTCGTCTGCTCGTCGCCCTCGAACCAGCGCAGCCGCACGGGCGCGTGCCACTCGGCGTCGCCGAAGTCCTGGAGCAGGGCGTCGAGGCGGGCGGTCTCCGCGTCGTACGCGGTCGCCCACTCCGGTACCGGGATGCGCGGCGGGCGCCGGTCGAGGCAGCCCTCCAGGACGCGGGTGCGCAGGGTCGGGTCCAGGTCGAGGGGCTCCGGGCGTTGCAGCAGCTCGACCGCCTCTCGCAGGCGCCGCGCCTCGTCCGCGCAGGCACCGCACTCCCCGAGGTGCTCCTCGACGGCCAGCGTCTCCTCCGGCGCACAGGCGGCCAGCGCCCACGCCCCCAGCAGCGACCTCAGCACGTCGTGTTCCAGGACCAGTGGTACGACGGGCAGGTCTGTCGCGTCAGGCAGGGGAAGTCCGGTGTCCTCGACCGAGGAACGCGGCATCGGTATGCGGGGCGAGCGGGCGGCGCTGCCGTCGCCGGTGCCGGGTTCCGGTCCCTTGCCGTCGCTGCCGCCTTCACCGGCACCGGAGCCGGCAACGGCGTCGTTGTCGTCGCCGTTCCCGGGGCCTTCGGGACCGTACCCCTCGTACTTCTCCCAGTCCCCGTCCTCGTGACCCGCGCCGCTCACACCGCACCCCCGTGTTCGGGGGGTGCCCCTGGTGTGCCGGTGTCGTGGGCCGTGGACAGGAGTTGGAGGCCGAGGCGGAGGCGGCGGCGGGCCTCGGCCTCCGTGACGCCCAGGTCGACGGCGGTCTGGCGGTAGTCGCGCCGCTGGAAGTAGGCCAGCTCCAGGGCGGCGCGCAGCGGGGCCGGCATCGACGTGACGATGTAGTCGGCGCGGGCGGCGACGGAGGCGCGGCGGACCCTGCGCTCCATTTCCTCCAGGGAGCCCGTCGAACCGGTGGTCGCCGTGGTGGCCGTGGTCTCGGTGGCCTCTGCGGTGTCGTTGTGGGCCAGGGCGGCTGTCTCCGTCTGGCGCAGGCGCTGTACCGCGAGGCGGTGGGCCAGGGTGGCCACCCAGGAGCGCAGGGGGCCCTGTTTGGGGTCGTAGGCGTCGGGGTGCTGCCAGACGTGGGTGAAGACCTCGCGGGTGATGCGGTCGGCGTCCTGTTCGTCGCCGAGGACACGGTGGGCGAGGCCGTGCACGAGGGAGGCGAACCGGTCGTACAGCTCACCGAGCGCGGCTGCCTCCCCGCGCGCGAGCCGCTGCTGCATCTTGCGGTCCCAGCGGGGCTGTGTGTCCCTCTTCGGCATGCTGCCCTCTCACCCCCCGGTACGTCTCGGTCTTCTCGGTCGTCTCAGTTGTGCCGCTCGGGCTCGTGTGCCGCTCGGGCTCGTGCCGTGTTTCTGTCCAGGTCCGGCGGTTGTCCACCTTCTCCTCGAATGTAGTCGGCCCCTCTGACGGCCCACTCCGCTTTGCGGCATTGTGCGCCCTCCGAAGGGCCTCCGATGGTAGAGAACAGACGGAGATCGACCGAACGTGACGCAATCTGTGCTGTTTTCGATCGGATGAGATCGCGAGTGACCGAAACAGGTGCCCTGCAAACCGCTTGCAAGTCTCTTGCGGTCCGGGCCGAGTAGATGTGCGGTGTTTGATGACATGGCTGCTGGGCAGCCGCGTCGGCAGGAAGCGTAGGTCGAGCTTCCGTTTCTGGCGGACAAGTCGGACGAGGGGCCTCATGGTGGCGTTCAAGGTGACCGACGGCGAGCGAGGCGGCTGGACCGTGCTCCGGGTGTCCGGCGAGATGGACCTGGTCACCTCGCCGGAGTTGCGACAGCGGGTGCACGACGCGGTGGCCGAGGGCCGTCACCGTGTCGTCCTCGACCTCTCAGAGGTCGTCTTCTGCGACTCCAGCGGCGTCGGCGTCCTCATCGCCACCCGCCGCCTGATGCGCTCCTGCCAGGGCCACCTGCGTCTGATCCTGCCCGCGCAGGGGGACGCGGAGAGCGCCCACGCCCACCACGTCAACCGGGTCCTCGGCGCCCTGGGGGTCCGCCGCCTCTTCGACGTCTACGCGGACATCCCCACGGCCGCCGACGAGACGGCGGCCCCGCTCCAGGCGGCCTTCACGCGCGTGTGAAGGCCCGCCGTGCGCGTGAGCGGCCCCACGCGCGCGTGACGGCCGCGTGAGTGACGCCCTTGTCGCGGAATTCCCCCGTTCTTGCCACAGGCGTCGCTTTCCTGGCCCGGCGATCACCCACGCGTCGTACGCTCCGTGCGGGAAGGACGTCGCCGCAGAGGTGAGACGCGCGTAGAGGCAGGACGCGCCGAGGTGAGACGCAGAGACAAGCGCAACGTAAAGCGTGTAAGACGCAGGCGTAGGACGCAGACGTAAGGCAGGCCCGACACACATGGTCAGTTCCGAGTACGAACGGAAGATCGCCGCCCGGTTCACCACCTTCGACCAGGACGGCAACGGCTACATCGACCGGGTGGACTTCAGCGTGGCGGCCAAGGCGCTGCTCGCCGAGTTCGAGACGCCCGCCCGGTCCGACAAGGGCCAGGCCCTCTACAGCGGTGCCGAGGCCTTCTGGCAGGGCATGGCGGGGATAGCGGACCGGGACGGCGACCAGCGGATCACCCGCGACGAGTTCGTGAACGGTGCCGTGAAGCGGCTTCACGACAACCCCGGCCGGTTCGCCGAGATCGCCCGCCCCTTCCTGCGCGCCGCCCTGGCCGTCGCGGACCCGGACGGTGACGGCACGGCGACCCTCGGGGACACCGAGCGCGTCCTCAAGGCCCTCGGCGCGCCCGCGGACGTCGCCGCCACGGCCGCCGCGACGCTCGACACCGACGCCGACGGCCGGGTCGGCGAGACGGAGATCGTCGACGCGTTCGCCCGCTACTTCGACGTCTCCGACTCGGACGAGGGCGCCGACTCCGGCGAGGGCTCCGCGTAGCGCTCGCGCAGCTTGTACTTGAGCACCTTCCGCAGGGCGTCGTTGCGCGGAAGGGCGTCCACCACCTCCAGCCGCTCCGGCAGCTTGTGCACGGACAGCCCTTCCGACCGCAGGTACGAGGTCAGCGCGGCGAGGGTCAACCCATCGGCTCCCGCCGCCTGTTCCACCACCGCGCAGACCAACTCCCCGCGCTCCGCGTCCGGCAGCCCCACGACCGCCACATCGCCCACCCCCGGGTGCGTGTGCAGCAGGTCCTCGATCTCCTTCGCCGAGATGTTCTCGCCCTTGCGGATGATGACGTCCTTGAGCCGCCCGGTGAGCACCAGGTGCCCGCTCGCGGTGAGGAATCCCAGGTCACCGGTGCGCAGGAAACCGTCCTCGTCGAACGCCTCGGCGGTCTGCGCGGGGTCCAGATAGCCCTGGCACACGGCCTCGCCCCGCAGCCGCACCTCGCCGTCCACCACCCGGATCTCCATCCCCTCCGGCGGACGCCCCTCCGTCGTCGCGAGGTTCTCGACCGTGTCGTCCGGCGCGCCCATGGTGATCATCGGCACCTCGGTCATGCCGTACCCGTGCGTGAGCTGCACCCCCATCTCGCGTACGACGGAGTGGTAGACCTCCGGCGGCTTCGGGGCCCCGCCGCCCGCCAGCAGTCGCAGGGACGGGATCACCGGAACGCCCGGCTGCTTGCGCTGCTCGGCGAGGAACATGGAGTAGAAGGCCGTGGAGCCGCCGGCCACGGTCACCCCGTGCTTGCGGTACCCCTCCAGGGCGTCCGGCAGTGCGAACTGCTCGAACATCACCGCCGGGAAGCCGTACAGCAGGAGCATCACCGTGTAGTCGGGGCCGGCGATATGGGCGTACGGAAAGGCCATCGAGCCCACGTCGGACCCGGTGAGCCGCAGGGCGTGCGCGAGGCACGAGCCGCCCGCGATGAGCGAACGGTCCGTGTGGAGCACGCCCTTGGGGTCGGAGGTCGTGCCCGAGGTCCAGTAGATCCAGCGGACGGAGGTGCCGTCGGCGGGCGGGGGCGGCAGTAAGGACGGGTCCCCGTCCGGGAGTTCGGCGCTGTCGTACGCCGGGAAGACGCCCTTCGCGCCGAGCCGCCGTGCCATCTCCGTGTGGTCGAAGCCGCGCCACACGCCCGGTACGGCGAAGAACTCCGCCTTCGACTCCCGTAGCGCGAAGCCGACTTCGCGGTCCCGGTAGAAGGGGATGACCGGCGACTGCACGGCGCCCAGGCGGGCCAGCGCGAAGGAGAGCAGGGCGGTCTCGATACGGGTGGGCAACTGCCAGGCGACGACCGTGCCGGGGCGTACGCCCATGTCGTAGAGGCCCGCGGCCACCCGTTCGGAGCGGGTGCGGAGTTCGCCGAAGGTGAGGGAGCGGTCGTCCTGGAGGAGGACGGGCCGGTCGGGGGTGAGTTCGGCGCGCCGGGCCACCAGTTCCCAGAGGGTACGGGCCGAACCCAGGGCGTGTGCGGTGTCGACGACGTTCACGTGGCCCCCTGTAGCTGACGGTCCATCAGATCGTGCGGGGAGCGTAGGGCTTCACGCCTTGTCGGTCCATAGGTGCGGGACTAACCTTCTAGAGGTGCAGAACTGACGGACCGTCAGATAATCATCACCGGCTGGCCAGGCGGAGGGGACCCATGACCGAACTGCCCCGCATCATCAGCGTCGACGACCACGTGATCGAACCCGCGCACCTCTTCGAGACCTGGCTGCCGGCCAAGTACCGGGACAGGGGGCCGAAGCCCTTCACCGCCGGCATCGGCGAACTCGCCTACGTGGGCGGCAAATACCGGATCACGACCGACCCCGACGGCCCGGTCACCGACTGGTGGCAGTACGAGGACCTGCAGTTCCCGTACAAGCGGATCATCGCGGCCGTCGGGTTCTCCCGGGACGAGATGACCCTCGACGGCATCACGCGCGAGCAGATGCGGCGCGGCTGCTGGGACCCGAAGGCCAGGCTCGCGGACATGGACCTCAACCACGTCGAGGGCTCCCTCTGCTTCCCCACCTTCCCGCGGTTCTGCGGGCAGACCTTCGCCGAGGCCCACGACAAGGAGGTCGCCCTCGCCTGCGTGCGCGCCTACAACGACTGGATGGTGGAGGAGTGGTGCGGCGACAGCGGCGGCCGGCTGATCCCGCTGTGCCTGATCCCACTGTGGGACATCGAGCTGGCGGTCGCGGAGATCCGGCGCAACGCGGCACGCGGGGTACGGGCGGTGACGTTCTCGGAGATCCCGACGCACCTCGGGCTGCCGTCGATCCACTCCGGCTACTGGGATCCGTTCTTCGCGGTGTGCGAGGAGACCGGGACGGTCGTCAACATGCACATCGGCAGCAGCAGCCAGATGCCCGCCGCCTCCCCGGACGCGCCGCCCGCCGTCCAGGCCGCGCTGAGCTTCAACAACGCGATGGCGTCGATGATGGACTTCCTGTTCAGCGGCGTCCTGGTGAAGTTCCCGGCGCTCAAACTCGCCTACAGCGAAGGGCAGATGGGCTGGATCCCGTACGCCCTTGAGCGCGCCGACGACGTGTGGGAGGAGCACCGCGCGTGGGGCGGGGTCAGGGATCTGATCCCCGAACCCCCCTCCACCTACTACTACCGGCAGATCTTCTGCTGCTTCTTCCGCGACAAGCACGGCGTCGCCTCGATCGACGTCGTCGGCCGGGACAACGCCACCTTCGAGACCGACTACCCGCACGTCGACTCGACCTTCCCGCACACCAAGGAGGTCGCCCTCGACCATGTGAAGGGCCTCGACGACGAGACCGTCCACAAGCTGATGCGCGGCAACGCCATCCGCATGCTCGGCCTCGACCTGGACAAGTAGTGGACCTCTCCGACACCCCCCAAGAGGCGGAGTTCCGAGCACGGTTGAGGGAGTGGCTGGGGAAGGTCCTTCCCTCGCTGCCCGCCAAGCCGTCGCCCGACGACTGGCCCGGACGGCGCGCGTACGACCTCGGCTGGCAGCGGACGCTGTACGACGCCGGGTACGGCGAGGTCCACTGGGGCGCCGACCCCGCCGTACGGATGATCTTCCTGGAGGAGACCGAGAAGGCCGGCGCGCCCTATGTGGGCGCCAACTTCGTCGGGCTGCTGCACGCCGGGCCGACCGTCGCCGCCGAGGGGACCGAGGAGCAGAAGGCGCGCTGGCTGCCGCCGGTGCTGCGCGGCGAGGAGGTCTGGTGCCAGGGGTTCAGCGAGCCGGACGCCGGTTCGGACCTCGCGGCACTGCGCACCCGCGCACGGCGTGACGGCGACGCATACGTGGTGAGCGGCTCCAAGATCTGGACCTCGCACGCCGAAGTCGCCGACTGGTGCGAGCTGTTGGTGCGGACCGACCCGGACGCGCCCAGGCACCGCGGGATCACCTGGCTGGCCATGCCCATGGACGCGCCGGGCATCACCGTACGGCCGCTGCGCACCCTCGCCGGGTCGAACGAGTTCGCCGAGGTCTTCCTCGACGAGGTCCGCGTGCCCGTCGCCAACCGGGTCGGCGAGGAGAACGACGGCTGGCGCGTGACGATGGTGACGCTGTCCTTCGAACGCGGTACGGCGTTCGTCGGGGAGGTGGTCGCCTGCCGCCGGGTGCTCGGCGAACTCGCCCTGGCCGCACGGGAGAACGGTCGCTGGGACGACCCCGTACTGCGGCGGCGGCTCGGGCGGCTCAACGCCGAGTTCCGGGCGCTGTGGCGGCTGACCCAGTGGAACGTGAGCGAGGCGAGCGAGGGCGTGCCCGGGGTCGGCGGGTCGGTCTTCAAGCTGCGGTACTCGCACGCCCGGCAGGAGCTGTACGAGGCGGCTGCCGAGGTCCTCGGGGACGGCGGCGCGGCGCTGGATCTCGAACAGCCCTGGGTGCTCGACCGGTTGTCCTCGCTGTCGTACACCATCGCCGCCGGCACCTCGCAGATCCAGCACAGCATCGTGGCCGAACGCGTTCTCGGACTGCCGAAAGGACGGTGACCTTCGCACATGCGCTTCCAACTCACCGAGGATCAGCGGGCGTTGCGGACGGGCGTACGAGAGCTGCTGGCGGCGCGGTTCGGGCGCGAGCGGCTGCGGGCGGCCGTGGGGGCCGATGAGGCGGGCGAGGTACCCGAGCTGGACCGGAGGCTGTGGCGGGAGCTGGGGAGCGCCGGGTTCTTCTCGCTGCGGCTGCCGGAGACGGCGGGCGGGGTCGGACTCGGCCTGCCCGAGGCGGTGTTGGTGTTCGAGGAGGCGGGGCGCGCACTGCTGCCCGGGCCGCTGATCGCCACGCACCTCGCGGCGGGGGAGGTGCCGGGGGCGGCCGAGGGCGGGACGGTGGTGACCGCCGTCGACGGCGGCGGGGTGGTGGAGTGGCTGGAGGCGGCCGACGCCGTACGAGGGGATGCCGCGGGAGCGGTGCCGATACGGTCGGCGGATCCGCTCACGCCCCTGCACCGGGTCACCGCCCCGGTCTCCGGCGACCGTACGGACGTACTCCTGACGTCTCTCCTCACCGCCGCCGAGCAGCTCGGCACCGCCGCCCGGGTGTGTGAGCTGGCCGCGCAACACGCCCGGACCCGCGAGCAGTTCGGACGGCCGATCGGGGCCTTCCAGGCGGTGCAGCATCTGTGCGCCGGGATCCTGGTCCGGGTCGAGGTGGCGCGGGCGGCGGTGTACGCGGCTGCCGTCACCGTAGATCCGGCGGACATCGCGGCGGCCCGGCTGCTCGCCGACGAGGCGGCCGTGCGTGGCGCCCGTGACTGCCTCCAGGTGCACGGCGGGATGGGCTTCACCTGGGAGTCGGACGTCCATCTGTATCTGAAGCGGGCGTGGGTACGGGCCCGGCGGCCCGGCTCGGTGACGGAATGTGAGGAGGTGCTCGCCGCCGCGTTACTGGCCGAGGCGCGGTGACCGGGAGGCGGGCCGGGACCGGCCGAATCGATGTCGCGGATCGTGGCGCGATCGAAATGTGACCCAGGCGTTGTGGGATCACCGAGCGTCGATACCGGGTTGTGTCCTACGAGCGACTCGTCACGGCCCGGAGTCGTGTGTTCGCTCCGGTACCTTCTGTGGCATGCGAGTGGTTCCGAGGTCGAGCCATCCCGGTGTTGCCCCTGAGGCGGCCCCGGATTCGGCAGTGCGCGCCGCTCGTGGGGCGGGTCGGAGTTCCGTACCCGCCTGTTCGACTCCCCGCGGCGAGCGTCGCACAGTATGCCGCAGGCGTACTCCTTCGCGTTGGAATATGCCCGAAGCGCTTGTTGGCGTGACTGTACGTCAACCATGCTTTCCCGTAAGGGAATCACGTTCCGTGATCCCCGATCTGGCCGTGGGCCCAACCGTTGTTCTGGGCATGCAGAAAATGGCTACGATCGTGGCCCTTGTGCGGCGCGAGGCGATGTGTCCGCCGGTTCGGATGGTGTGAGCGGTGCAGGTGCTTCAAGTGCAGCTGGAGATCCGGCCCGACCCCGCGGAGGTGGGGCGGGCCCGCAGATGGGCGCGGTCGCGCCTTGCCGGGTCCGGGGTCTCGGACGACGAGCCGTTGGCCGAGACGCTGATCCTCCTCGTCTCGGAACTCGTCACCAACGCGGTGGTGCACACCGGGTGTCCGGCGGTGCTGCGGCTGTCGTTCGAGGGTCCGGGCGAGGGTGAGTGCGGGTCGCGGTCCGGCGCCGAGGGCGTGGCCGGCGGGACCGTGCGGCTTGAGGTCGTCGATCTGAGCGCCTGTCCCCCCGTACCCCGGCACGCCGAGGGCGACGAGACCAACGGGCGCGGACTGGAGCTGGTCGACGGGCTCGCCGACCGGTGGGGGTGGAGCGTCGAAGGCGTTGGCAAGCGCATCTGGTGCGAACTGGACCGCTGTCCGGCTCCCGCGCGGTGCGGCAGCGGCGGTTCCGCCACCGCCACGGGGGCCGGTGCCGGTACCGCCTCCGCGTACGGGGGCATGGCGGCGTACGGGGCCGTCTGACCGGGACACCCTGCCGGCGCGCGGATTCCGGTGCGGCGCTCGGCGGGGCACGGTGGCAGAAATGTCCGGGTTCATGGGTCGGACGCGGGGCGGTGCGCCGGGGTGTGCCCCTGTGCGCGGTTGTCACAAAAAGGGCGTAAGCGATAAATCCTCGAACAGCTGTTGACGTGACGTGACCGCGTGAACACGCTTGTGTGCAGCGCGATCCGCCGTGAGGGGACGGCGAGGGTTCGGTGACGGGGGCCCTCGGCGAGTGCGGATCGTGATTCGGCGTCAGCCCCCTCGGGGCCACAGGGGGGCGGGGCGGGAACGCCGAAGGCGGGTGGCGGCGCGCGATGCCGTACTTGGGGTGGGCAATGGCGCGCCGCCGGCCGGCAGGGGTCAGAGGATCGCCACGGGGGCCACGGGACCACCCGTGGCCCCCGTGAACGGCTCCGGCGTCGCCGACAGCAGGAACTCGTACCGGCCCTCTTGTCCACAGGCTGTGGACAACTTTTCGAGATTCCAGTTCTGGCCCTGCGGCATCCCCATCTCCACCAGGTCGAGCGCGTGTACGGGCATCCATAGATCATTCGATTCAGGTGGAAATATCTCAAAGGTGAGCGTGTCGTTCGCGACGGCCGCCACATCCCGCGCGTGGAACCACTCCGGCGTACGGACCGACAGCCCGGGCGAGGGATACATGTACCCGTGCTTGTCGCCCGCCAGGTACACCTGGATCTGCCCGGTCCGTACGAGCACGATGTCACCGGCACGCACGCGTGTGCCCGCCAGTTCCTCCGCCGCGTCCAGGTCCTCCGGGGTCACCGCGTGCCCCCCGTCGAGCCGGTCGACGCCCCGCGCGCGGGCCACGTCCAGCAGCACCCCGCGCGAGACGATGTGCCGGGCCTTGTCGATGCCGGTGAACTCGGCGCCGCCGTGGGCCGTGATCGTGTCCGCCGGACGCCCGTTGTAGAGCTTCCCGGAGTGGGAGGCGTGAGCGAGGGCGTCCCAGTGGGTCGCGCACTGGAGTCCCATGGTCACGATGTCGTCGCTGGTCGCGACGGTTCCGCCGCCCGGCGGTCCGAACAGTTCCTGGTTGATCTGGACCATGGAGTGCACGGGGTTCACCCGGCCCGGAATCGCTCCCGTCTGGACGCCGTCCTGCTCCAGCGGGAGGGCGAGGGGGACGCGGTGCCCGGTGCGGACGGTCGCGGCGGCCTCGCGCACGACGGCGTCGGTGATGAGGTTGAGGGTG
Source organism: Streptomyces sp. NBC_01451 (assembly GCF_036227485.1). NCBI lineage: Bacteria > Bacillati > Actinomycetota > Actinomycetes > Kitasatosporales > Streptomycetaceae > Streptomyces > Streptomyces sp. NBC_01451. The sequence continues at coordinate 4,136,280 of NZ_CP109479.1, read as the reverse complement.
CCGATCTCGTCGTCCGCCCCCCAACGCCCCCAGTTGTTCACGCGTTTGGCGATGGCGTGGAACTCGGCCGGCAATGACATGAGTCCGGTCCTTCCTGGAGTCCGGTCGCTCCCGGGGCTTGCCTCCGGATATCCGACGGGTCATAAAATCTAACGGTCCGTCAGAAACCGCGGGAAGGGGCCGGACATGGGGAACTTCTTGGCAGGCAAGGTGGTCGCCGTGACGGGTGCCGGCCGGGGGATCGGCCGGGCGGTGGCACTGGGCGCGGCAGCCGAGGGAGCGCGCGTCGTCGTCAACGACTACGGGGTCTCCATCGACGGCGGCTCGCCGACGAGCGAGATCGCCGACGGCATCGTCAAGGAGATCGAGGCGGCGGGCGGCGACGCGGTCGCGGTGGCCGACGACGTGTCCACCATGGCCGGCGGCCAGCGGGTCGTGGACGTGGCGCTGTCCTCGTACGGGCGCCTGGACGGTGTCGTGTGCGTCGCCGGGATCCTGCGCGAGCGGATGCTGTTCAACATGTCCGAGGAGGAGTGGGACCCGGTCGTCGCCACTCATCTGAAGGGCACGTTCACCGTGTTCCGGGCGGCTTCGGCGGTGATGCGGAAGCAGCGGGCCGGGACGCTGATCGGCTTCACCAGCGGAAACCACCAGGGGTCGGTGTCGCAGGCCAACTACAGCGCGGCGAAGGGCGGGATCATCTCGCTCGTACGGAGTGCCGCGCTGGGCCTCCACAAGTACGGGGTGACCGCCAACGCGGTGGCGCCGGTCGCGCGTACGCGGATGTCGGCGAACGTGCCCATGGAACTGGCGGAGATCGGCGAACCGGAGGACGTGGCGGCCCTGGTCGTGTACCTGCTGTCCGACCGGGCGAAGGAGCAGCGGATCACCGGGCAGGTGTACACGGTCGCGGGGCCGAAGATCGCGGTGTGGGCGCAGCCGAGGGAGTTGCGGGCGGCGTATGCGTCTGCCTCCGGCGGGTGGACACCGGAGACGATCGCGGAGTTCCTGCCGGGGTCGGTGGGGGTGGACCCGATGCCGATGCTTTTGCAGTTGGAGCGGATGGAGGAGGCGGCGCGGGGTGGGGCGCGGCCGAACGCCCAGTAACTCGGGAGTGCGGGTTGGCTGGCGGGTGCGGGTTCGTTGTGGTTGATCGCGCAGTTCCCCGCGCCCCTAGGGCGTCGGTCGCGTCCTGTGTTGAGAGGAGAGCCCTGTGGAGTTTGGATTCGGCGTCGGGGATGAGGAGTTTCGGGCGGAAGTTCGGGCCTGGCTTGGTGCGCATGTCGATGGGGATCTTGATCGGCGCGGATGGGAGCGGATTCTCGGGAAGGCCGGGTGGATCGGGCTTTCCTGGGGGGAGACCGGGTTCGGGAACCGGGCCGCCAGTCTTACCCAACAGGTCGTCTGGGCCGAGGAGTACGCCCGGTCGGGGGCGCCTGCGCGGTCCGGGCACATCGGGGAGAATCTTCTCGCCCCGACGCTTCTCGCGCACGGTACCGATGAACAGCGGGCCCGGTTCCTGCCGCCGGTCGCGGCGGGCGAGGAACTCTGGTGCCAGGGATACAGCGAGCCCGGCGCGGGCTCGGACCTGGCAGGGGTGAGCACGAAGGCCGAGCGGGCCGCCGACGGGACGTACCGGATCACCGGGCAGAAGATCTGGACGTCCCTCGCCCACGAGGCGGACTGGTGCTTCGTGCTCGCCCGGACGGAAGCGGGGTCCGTCCGTCATCACGGGCTCAGTTTTCTGCTCGTTCCGATGGACCAGCCGGGGCGGATCGAGGTCCGGCCGATCCGGCAGCTGACCGGGACCAGCGAATTCAACGAGGTCTTCTTCGACGGGGCACACGCACGCGCGGAGCACCTCGTCGGGGCCGAGGGCGCCGGCTGGGGCGTCGCGATGAGCCTGCTCGGGTTCGAGCGGGGGGTTTCCACACTCGCCCAACAGATCGGGTTCGCCCGGGAGTTGGAGCGAGTGGTGCGGGCGGCCGTCGACAGCGGTGCGGTGGCCGATCCCGTCGTACGGGAGCGACTCGTGCGGCAGTGGGCCGAGTTGCGGGTGATGCGCTGGAACGCCCTGCGCACACTGGGCAGTTCGGGGGACGCCGGGGCGCCAAGCGTGGCGAAACTGCTGTGGGGCGGGTGGCACCAGCGGCTGGGAGAGCTGGCGATGCTCGTGCGGGGCGCGGCGGCCGGGGTCGGCCCGGTGGAGTGGTCGGCCGCCGCGCCGTACGAACTCGACGCCGCGCAGCACCTGTTCATGTTCTCCCGGGCCGACACGATCTACGGCGGCTCCGACCAGATCCAGCGCACGATCATCGCCGAGCGCGTGCTCGGTCTGCCCAGGGAGCCCAAGGGAGTCGTCTGATGCGCGGTGTGCTGTTCGACGGTAAGCAGATCCAGGTCGTCGACGACCTGGAGGTGAGGGAGCCGGGAGCCGGAGAGGTGCTGGTCGCGATCTCGGCGGCGGGCCTGTGCCACAGCGACCTGTCGGTGGTGGACGGGACCATCCCCTTCCCCGTCCCCGTCGTGCTCGGCCATGAGGGCGCGGGCGTGGTGGAGGCCGTCGGGGCCGGTGTCACGCATGTCGCGCCCGGGGACCATGTGGCCCTGTCGACGCTCGCGAACTGCGGGGCGTGCGCGGAGTGCGACCGGGGGCGGCCGACCATGTGCCGGCAGTCGATCGGGCGGCCGGGGCGGCCCTTCACGCGGGGCGGCCGGCCGGTGTTCCAGTTCGCGTCCAACTCCGCCTTCGCGGAACGCACGGTGGTGAAGGCCGTGCAGGCGGTACGCATCCCGAAGGACATCCCGATGCCGTCGGCCGCGCTCATCGGGTGCGGGGTGCTGACCGGCGTGGGTGCCGTGCTCAACCGGGCCCGGGTGGACCGCGGGGACAGCGTCGTGGTGATCGGCACGGGCGGGGTCGGGCTGAACGTCCTCCAGGGCGCGCGGATCGCGGGCGCCTCGCGGATCGTCGCCGTGGACGCCAACCCGGCGAAGGAGGCGATGGCCCGGCGGTTCGGCGCGACCCACTTCCTGACCTCGACGGAGGGCGTACGGGACGTGCTGCCGACGGGCGCGGACCATGTCTTCGAGTGCGTCGGCCGGGTCGAACTCATCCGGCAGGCCGTCGACCTGCTCGACCGGCACGGCCAGGCGGTCCTGCTCGGCGTCCCCTCGGCCACGGCCGAGGCGTCCTTCGTCGTCTCGTCGATGTTCCTGGACAAGTCGATCCTCGGCTGCCGCTACGGCTCCTCCCGCCCCCAGCGGGACATCCCGCTCTACGCCGACCTGTACCGCGAAGGGCGGCTGCTGCTCGACGAGTTGGTGACGGAGACGTACCCCGTCGAGGACTTCGAGAAGGCGGTCGGGGACGCGGAGGCGGGGCGGGTGGCCCGGGGGGTGCTGACCTTCTGATCCGAGGGGTGCCGGCCTCCCGGCTCGGGAAGAGGCACTGGCTCAGGGAAAGGCCATGGCCTGCGGGAAGGCCATGGGCTTGAGGGAAGAGGCTCCGGTTCGGGCGCTTTGAGTGTGCGCATGCCAGGAGTTGTCCACAGGCGCCGGAAAACACCTGGGGCATTGTCGGTGCCGACCTCTACCTTCGGCCCATGAGCTATCGCGACGTCGCCTCGAAGCAGGTCCTCATCTGGGCCTGTACCTCCGTGGGCGCCCGCATGCCCGTGGCCATGACACCGCTGGCCCTGGTGTTCCTGGTGCGCGAACGCCCCGGAGGCTATGCGCTGGGCGCGGTCCTCGCCGCGGTCTATGTGATCGGCGAGATCATCGGCGCCCCGGTCCTCGGCATGCGGCTGCGTCCCGAACACGCCCGCCCCCAGCTGGCCACGGGCCTCGCGGCCGGATGCGCCGGATTCGTGGGCCTCGGGGCGCTTCCCGAGGCGCATTTCGTGGTCCTCGCCGCGTTCGCGTTCCTGGCCGGGGCCGCCCCGGCAGCGTCGGCCGGCAGCCTGCGCGCGCTGCTCACCGACCTGGTCCCGGAACGCGCCGTGACGCAGGCACTGTCCACCGAGTCCATACTCGTGTCCGGCATCTGGGCCGTCTCGCCCGCCGCCGTCACCGGCCTGGCCCTCGGCGTCGCGCCGTACGTCCCGCTGCTGCTCGCGGCGGCCCTGATGGCCTCGGCGGTCGCGGGCCTGTGGCTGCTCCCGGCCGGCTGGAAGGCCGACGACCCGGACACCACGAAGGGCGGGGAGCAGCGGGCGGGCCGGTCGCCGATCCGGGTGCTGGCCGGTGCCTGGCCGGTGTTCGTCACGGGTGCGGCGGGTCTCGCGCTGCTCGGTCTGGCCGAACTGGTCCTCCCGGCCCTCCTCGAACAGCGCGGCATCCGTGTCGGCTGGTCCGGCCCGCTGCTGACGGGACTGGCCGTGGGCGGCGGGCTCGGCGCGCTCCTCTATGGACTGCGCGACTGGCCGGGGCTGCCGCGCACCCGCGGTGCCGTGCTGATCTGCGGGATGTCGGCATGCGTGACGCTGGTCGCGCTGATCCCCGACACGGCCGGGATCGCGGCGGCCCTGGTGGTGGGCGGCATGCTCCAGTCGGGCGGGCTCCTCAACCGCAACCTGGCCCTGCGCGACGCCCTCCCACCGAGCATCCTGGCCGCGGGCTACTCCGTCATGTACGCCGCCGCCGGCGCGGGTTACGCCGCCACCGGGTCGCTCGCCGGCGCCCTGCTGCACGTGACGGCACCGTCCAACGCCATCCTGGCCGGTGTGGGCCTGACCCTGGCGCTCACGGCGGTCGGCTGGTGGGGCGAGGTCCGCCGCGCGGGGCGTACGACGCGGGGCGCCGACACGGTCGTTACGACTGGTGCGACTGGTGCGACTGGTGCGACTGGTGCGACTGGTGCGGCAGGTATGGAGGGTGTGGCGGGCACGGCTGGTTCCGGTCGCTCAGCCGGTTCAGCCGGTTCAGCCGGTTCGGTCGGCGGTACGGTCGCTCCCCGCCGTCCCGGCACCCCCGGCGCCCCCGGCCCGGAAGGTGCGGCGATACGAGGTGGGGGTGACACCGAGGGTCGCCTGTAGGTGCTGCCGCATCGACTGGGCCGTGCCGAAGCCCGCGTCGCCGGCCACCTGGTCGACGGACAGGTCGGTGGACTCCAGGAGGTGCCGGGCCCGCTCCACGCGCTGCCGGGTGAGCCACTGGCCGGGGCTGACGCCGACCTCCTCGCGGAACCGGCGCGTGAACGTACGTACCGACATCGACTCCTGCTCGGCCATGTCGCGCAGCTGGAGCGGTTCGTGGAGGCGGCCGAGCGCCCAGGCGCGGGCGGTGGTCGTGGTCGCCAACTGGGGTTCAGGTACCGGGCGTTGGATGTACTGCGCCTGCCCGCCGTCGCGGTGGGGCGGTACGACCGTACGACGGGCCACCTCGTTGGCGACGGCGGTGCCGTGGTCGCGGCGCACCATGTGCAGGCACAGGTCGACCCCGGCCGCGACGCCGGCCGAGGTCAGCACGTCGCCGTCGTCGATGTACAGGACGTCGGCGTCGACCCGGATCTTCGGGAAGAGCCGCTGGAAGTGCTCGGCGTCGGCCCAGTGCGTGGTGGCCGGGCGCCCGTCCAGCAGGCCGGCCGCGGCGAGCACGTACACGCCGGTGCAGATGGAGGCGAGCCGGGTACCGGGCCGGACGTGGGCGAGGGCGGCGGTCAGCTCGTCGGTCAGCACGCCCTCCTCGAAGACCGGGCCGAGTTCGTAGGACGCCGGGACGATCACCGTGTCGGCGGTGGCCAGGGCCTCCGGGCCGTGGGCGACCTGGATGGCGAAGTCGGCGTCGGTCTCGACCGGGCCCGGCGGGCGGACCGAGCAGGTCACGACCTCGTACAGGCGTCGGCGCCGGGCGTCCCTGGGGCGGCCGAAGATGCGGTGCGGGATGCCCAGCTCGAAGGGAAGCACCCCGTCGAGGGCGAGGACGACGACGCGGTGGGGGCGGAAGCCCGGGTCTTCCCGGGTGTCTGTGTCTCGCTGCGACAGGGGCATGGCCCGATCCTAGCGAATGCTGTCCTTCCGGCCACTCGCTCGGAGAGTTCGCAGCTCGGAAGCTTGACAGCGTGACGACGACCTCCAGACAGACACCCGATGCCGCAGCCGATGCCGCCACAGGCGCTGCCGACGCCACCGATGCGGCCATCGGTGCCGCCGACGCCGCTGATGCCCCCGGCCGCCTCCGGAAGCCCGGCCGGGCCTCGCGCCTCCGCGTCCACCGGGCCTGGTTCGTCGCCGCCGTCGCGTTCGTGACGATCATCGGCGCCGCCGCCTTCCGCTCCCTGCCCGGGCTGCTCATTGACCCGCTCCACGACGAATTCGACTGGTCGCGGGGCACGATCGGCGCCGCCGTCTCCATCAACCTCGCGCTGTACGGGCTCACGGCGCCCTTCGCCGCCGCCCTGATGGACCGCTTCGGCATCCGGCGGGTCGTCGCGGTCGCCCTCGCGGTCATCGCGCTCGGCTCCGGCCTGACCGTGTGGATGACGGCGGCCTGGCAACTGATGCTGTGCTGGGGCCTGTTGGTCGGCCTGGGCACCGGTTCGATGGCGCTCGCCTTCGCGGCGACGGTCACCAACCGCTGGTTCACCGAGCGGCGGGGCCTGGTGACGGGCATCCTGACCGCCGCCTCGGCCTCCGGCCAGCTGATCTTCCTGCCCCTGCTGTCGTGGATCATCGAGACGCACGACTGGCGCCCGGCGGCGGTGACGGTGTCCCTGGCGGCCCTGACGGTCATCCCCTTCGTCTGGCTGCTGCTGCGCGACCACCCGGCGGACGTGGGCCTGAAGCCTTACGGCGCGCAGGAGTTCGTACCGAAACCGCCCCCCGTGCAGGGCGCCGCGCGACGGACGGTCAAGGTGCTGCTGTCGGCGGTTCGCACCGGCCCGTTCTGGCTCCTCGCCGGCACCTTCGCGATCTGCGGGGCCTCCACCAACGGCCTGATCCAGACCCACTTCGTGCCCGCCGCCCACGACCACGGCATGCCCATCACGGCCGCCGCCTCACTGCTCGCCGTCATCGGGGTCTTCGACGTGGTCGGCACGATCGCCTCCGGCTGGTTCACCGACCGCTACGACCCGCGCAGGCTGTTGGCCGTCTACTACGCGCTGCGCGGCGTCTCGCTCCTCTTCCTCCCGATGCTGCTCGCGCCCACCGTCCACCCACCGATGATCTTCTTCATCGTCTTCTACGGCCTCGACTGGGTCGCCACGGTCCCGCCCACCGTCGCCCTGTGCCGCGAGCACTACGGCGACGACAGCGCGATCGTCTTCGGCTGGGTCCTCGCCTCCCACCAGGTCGGCGCGGCCCTCGTGGCGTTCCTGGGCGGCCTGGCCCGGGACGTCTTCGGGGCGTACGACGTGGTCTGGTACGCGTCGGGGGCCCTGTGCGCGGCTGCGGCGCTGATGGCGCTGGTGATACGGCGGCGCGGTCCGGCCCGGGTGGTGGCAGCCCCGGCCTGAGGGAGCTGACGACCGCCGGGGCCGTCCCCGCTCAGGCCAGCAGGACGTCCTCGCCCGCCGTCACCGGGACGACCTGCTCGGCCGGCGGAGCCTCGGCCTTCACCGGCGTCCCGAAGTCCGACAGCGTCATCGTCGTCGTGGCCTTCATGCCGCCGTAGTAGGACAGCCGTGCCTGGACGGCGCGCCCTTTCCCGTCGACCCACACATCCGCGAAGACGGGCACGTCGTCGCCCAGTTTCTCGCGCATCGCGTCCAGCCCCTGCTTCGTCTCCGCCGTCATCCGGAGCGTCGCGGTGGCGTGGTCGATCGTGCCCCGGTAGTGCACCGCGGGGGCGCCGTTCACCTGTTCCTCGCCCTCGTTCGTCACCTGCCGCATCGCCTTCGTCTGGCGGAGCAGGTGCTCGGGGTCGTTCAGTGGCGCCCGCAGGAAATAGCGGGTCAGGGCCTCGCTCCGGACGGCCGAGGCCCACTCGCCCTCGTCCACGGTCCGCGAGCCCCGCACATAGACGGTGTCGTCGACGAAGACCTCCTCGACAGGGTCCATGCCGCTGTCCTGAAGCTCCACCGTGAGCCGGCCCCTGTCGCCCCCGAGGTCGAAGGCACCGGCGATCGCGAACACGTACGTCGTGGGGCTGTCGGCGGACCGCAGCTCGATCTTCTCGTCCACGCGGGCACTGTCCGCGCTCGTCCTCGCGATCGCGGAGCGCACGGCCGCCCCGTGATCCACCGCTTCCTCCGCACTCTTCCCCGAGTCACTGTCCGGACCGCCGGAACAGGCAGTGCAGAGCACGAGAGCGGCGGTGAAGAGGAGGTGGGCGCGGCGCATGGGCTCTCCGGGGAATCGTTACTGCGGCAGGGGTGGGGCCCGGCAGGGCCCGTAGATCTTCGCACGTCCCCGTGAGCCGGGACCGCGCGGCAGGTGGGACTCGGCCTCCGTCAACGCCCGGGGGCGGCGGCAGCGGCAGCCGGCTCGACGACGCCGGGCCAGGTGCGGCGATAGCCCTCCCGAAGAGGCCCGCCGACCAGGTCGAGGATCTCCGATGCCGCGTCGATCATACGGACGGGGTCTCCCGACTCGCACAGGTGCAGGTGGCCTTCCAGCAGGGCGGCCCCCCGCTCCGCGTCCGCCTCCAGCAGGCGTCGCGGCAGCCACTTCCCGCGGCCGATCCAGGCGTGGTGGTGGTCGCAGAGCAGGTCGGCGGCTGCGTCGAGCACGACCCCGGCCACTGCCAGACGCTCGATTCGGTCGGCGGCGTCGGTGAGATCGTCCAGTGCGTCCGTCAGCCCGTACCTCCGCGTCTCGACCGTCTCCGGTTCCAGCGCCGGCGGGCCCTTCCGCAGGTTCGCCTCGGCCAGGGCGCGGGCCCGCCCGGCCTCGCCGTCCGTATCGACCAGGACGATCCCGGCGGCGTACATGCTCAGGAGGACGGCACGGCGTGCGGCGACGTCCACCGCGAAGAGCTCCACGAGACCGGCACGGGTGTGGACGAAGAGCTCCACGACACGTCCCTCGAACCGAATCGTCTCCCGGTGGGTCTCGCCACCGTCCTCGATCAGAACCGCGATGTCCAAGTCACTGCCGGCGGTGGCCCGTCCGGCCGCCGTCGACCCGGCGAGGAGCACGGCGAGCGCATCGGGGAAACGGTCATGGGCGAGACGCCGCGCTTGGTCGACGGGATCCGTGTTCATGACGAAATGGTTCCAGGTGCCCTGGTCCACAGCGACCGGTTTTCCACCGGATCGCGCCCGGCGGTGTCATCCCCGGGTCATGGACCGGGGACGTCCCGCTCGCCGACGGGCCGGGTGAACCGCCCACGGTGGAACAGCAGCGGAGTGCCTTCGTCGTCCCCCGCCCCCAGCGCCTCCACCCGGCCTACGACGATCAGGTGGTCGCCTCCCGTGTGTACGGCGTGGATCGTGCAGTCGATCCAGGCGGCGGCGCCCGTGAGGCGCGGGGAGCCCGAGACCGGCGCCGCGTCGTACGCGACGCCCGCGAACTTGTCGGCGCCGCTCCGCGCGAACCCGCGGCACAACTCGCCCTGCCCGTCGCCCAGTACGTTGACGCAGAAGACGCCCGCGCGGGCGATGAGCGGCCACGTCCTCGACGTACGCCCGACCATGAAGACCACCAGGGGCGGGTCGAGGGAGAGAGCGGCGAAGGACTGGCAGGCGAAGCCGGCGGGCGAGGTCTCGCCTTCGGCTGCCGGTGCGGTGACGACGGTGACACCGGTCGCGAAGTTCCCCAGTACGCGCCGGAATTCGGCCGGGGCGACCGGTGCCCGCTCGTCCTCGCCGACGGCCCGTAAGTCCGGCCGGGGCAGCGCCTCGACGGGCCCCGCGACCGTGGGCGCCACCGTCGGTGCCCCGGCAGACCTGAGATACCGGACGGCAGCCGCCGCCATTCCCGCTTGTCCCAACATAGGTTCCATTGGAACTGACGGAGCGTCAGAAGTGAAGCCCCGCAAGGCTGTCAGCTCCCGCCGTAGCGCGGACTCCGCCGTTCCACGAAGCTCGCGACCCCTTCCCTCGCGTCCGCCGTCGTCATGTTGATCTCCTGGGCGGTGGCCTCGGCGGCGAAGGCGGTCGCGCGGTCGGAGTCGAGGGAGGCGTTGACGAGCTGCTTGGTGAGGGCGAGGGCGCGGGTCGGGCCGGTGGCGAGGCGCTCCGCCCATTCGCGGGCCGTCTTGTGGAGGTCCTCGGCCGGGACGACCCGGTTTACCAGGCCCAGGCGTTCGGCGTCCGGGGCGGTCAGCGCGTCGCCGAAGAACATCAGCTCCTTCGCGCGCTGGGGGCCGATCAGGCGGGGGAGGAGGTACGCGCCGCCGCCGTCGGGGACCAGCCCCCGGCGCACGAACACCTCGATGAACCGGGCCTGTTCGGCGGCCAGTACCAGGTCGCAGGCGAGGGCCAGATGGGCGCCGAGGCCGGCCGCCGTACCGTTCACGGCGGCGATGACCGGCTTCTCGCAGTCGAGGACGGCGGAGATCAGGCGCTGGGCGCCGAGCCGGATGACACGGGCCACGTCACCGGCGACCCGCTCTCCGGCGCCCTGCCCGCCTCCTCGCAGATCCGCACCCGTGCAGAAGCCCCGGCCCGTGCCGGTGAGGACGACGGCTCGTACTGCGGGGTCGGCGGAGGCGTCCGAGAAAAGCTGGATGAGGCGTTCTCGCTGGTCAGGTGTGATGGCGTTGAGGGATTCGGGGCGGTTGAGGGTGATCCACGAGACGTGATTGTCAGTGGCGTGCAGTACCAATGACTCAACGGATTTTTCGGGCGTACCGGGTTCTTCGGGGGAGGAAGTCATGGGGGTGCTGCTCCGTTTCCTACGGCGGCCGGTGCTGTGGCGAGTGCTGTGGCCGGTGCTGCGGCTAGAGCGGCGGCTGGCTCAGGACCTGGCCGTGCGGGCCGTCCGGGCCCGGCCCGCACACCGCCAGCGCGTCCAGCGCCACCGCTCCCTGGCCCCTGGGCAGCACCATCAGCGGGTTGATGTCGAGCTCCGCCAGCTCGTCCCCGAGTTCCAGCGCCATGCGCTGCACCCGCAGGACGACCTCGACGAGCGCGTCCAGGTCGGCCGGGGGGCGCCCCCGGACCCCGTCGAGCAGGGCACGCCCGCGCAACTCCGTCAGCATGTCCCGCGCCTGCACCTCACCGAAGGGCGGCACGCGTACGGCGGTGTCCTGGAGCACCTCCACGAGCACGCCCCCGAGCCCCACCGTCACCGTCGGGCCGAACAGGTCGTCGTGCGTGACGCCGACGACCATCTCGACGCCCCGCTCGACCATCTGGCACACGAGTACGCCGTCCAGGTCGACGCCCTCGTAGCGGGCGATGTCGGTCAGCTCGCGATAGGCGTCCCGGACCTGGCTGGCCGAGGTCAGCCCGATCTTCACCAGCCCGAGTTCCGTCTTGTGCGCGATCTGGCCGCCCGACGCCTTCATCACCACCGGGTAACCCACCAGCCCCGCCGCCCGGACGGCCGCCGCCGCGCTGGTCACCAACTGCTCGCGCGGCACGCGGATCCCGTACGCGCGCAGCAGCAGCTTGGCGGCGTGCTCGCTCAGCGCCTCGCCCGGCCGCATCAGCGCCCGCGCCTTGCGGAAACTGGGCGACGGGGTGCGCGGGGCCTCGTCGAAGGGGGAGCGGTAGGAGGCGGTGAACCGGGCGTGGTCGAGGTGGGCGCGCACAGCCGTCACGCAGTTCGCGAACGTGCGGAAGGTCGCCACCCGGGAGGAGCCGAGCAGGGTCTCGCGGTAGGCCGCCTCCGTGCCGACCGGCGAGCCCCAGATCACGCACACCAGCTTGTCCGTCTGCTCGGCCGCGTCCACGAGGTCCTGCGCGAGCTTGTCGCTCATCGGGGGGAAGGGACCGGTGATGGGGCAGACCAGGACGCCCACCGCGGGGTCGGCGAGGATCGCGTCGATGATCTTCCGACCGCGCCAGTCGCCGACGGGATGGCCCCCGCTGTCGATCGGGTTGGCCACGTTCAGGTAGCCGGGTATCCACTCGTGCAGTTCGGCCTGCTTGGCGGCGGACAGCTGAGGCAGGTTCAGCCCGGCCTCGGTGGCCAGGTCCGCGAAGTGCGCGCCCGTGCCGCCCGAGATCGAATAGACGGCGACCCCGTCGGCGAGCGGTCGGCGGGCGCGGGCCAACAGGGCCGAGGTGTCCTGGAGTTGGTCGAGTCCGTCGACGCGGATCACCCCGTACTGCCGCATCGCCGCGTCCACCACCCTGTCGGCGCCGGTCAGTTTGCCGGTGTGGGAGGCGGCGGTGCGGGCGCCGGTCTCGGTGCGGCCCACCTTGACCGCGACGACGGGTACTCCGCGCCGGGCGGCCCGGTCGGCGGCGAGGAGAAAGGAGCGGCCGTCCTTCAGGCCCTCGACGTAGCAGGCGATGGCGCCCACCTCGGGCCGCTCGGAGAAGTAGGAGATGAAGTCGGCGGTCTCCAGATCGGCCTCGTTGCCGGTGGGAGCCCAGTGGGAGAGACGGATGCCGAGTTCCTGGAGGGCGAAGACCGGCCGGCCCTGGTGGCCGGACTGGGTGATCAGGGCGATCGCGGGGCCGTCGAGGTCCTCGCGGAAGTTCTCGAAGGCGTTGAGGTTGGTGTTCGGGCCGAGGAGACGGATGCCGGAGCGGCGCACGGCGGCGGACAGGCGGGCCTGTGCCTCCGCGCCCGCCTCACCCGTCTCCGCGAACCCGGAGGCGAAGGCGACGGCGAACTTCACCTTGGCCTCGGCGAGTTGCTCGATCACGGGAAGGGGGTCGGCGACCAGGAGCACGGCGAGATCGATCTGCTCGGGCAGGTCGGCGACGGAGGGGAAGCAGGGTATGCCGAAGACGGCCTCGCGGGTCGGGTGCACCGGGTGCAGCCGGGCACCGACCCGCTCGGCCCACGCCAGCAACTGCCGGGTGATACCGGTGTTCGGCCGCCCCTCGGCGTCCGAGGCACCGACCACCGCCAGGGACTCGGGCCGGAAGAAGCGGTCGAGATCGGGCACGCCGGCGTACAGTGGTCGGCCGCTGACGTCGAGGTCGTCGACATCGGCGGGCCTGCCGTGCACGACCGGCGAGGGCTGCTCGCCGCAGGCGATGACCCGGGCCCGGCGGGAGTCGGTGGTGAGGGTGCCGTGGGTTGATCCAAGCATCGGTCCGCCCGCTCCTGTGTGACAGCCAATTAACTGACGCAGTGTCAGGTTACTGAACTGACACTCCGTCAGGAACGGGCGTGCGGGGAACTTCTTTGCGGCGACCGCGATCGGCTCGACCGAGCCGGTGGTCAATCCGTAGGCGGCGGAGAGGCGGCAAAGGCCTACCGGAGGCGCACCGGGGACCCACCGGGGACCCGTCGCAGGGGCGTCGGAGGTGCGGGCCGTGCGAGGTCCGCCTACTTCGCGGCGGCGGACTGCTGTCGTGCGACCGCCTTCGCGATGCGTACCGCGTCGATCGCCATTTCCCGGAACATGCCGCTGATGGGGTTGGTGTAGCCCTGAAAGAAGAGCCCTGGCGCGTTTTTCGGGGAACGGGCCCCGTGGACGACCGGCTTGCCGCGGGCGTCGAGTACGTCGAGGTGGCCGACGAGGCCTTCCAGGCCCCGGAGGTATCCGGTGGCGGCGATGACGGCGTCCGGTTCGAGGCGCCCGCCGTCGGCGAGGACGACCTTGCCGTCCTCGAAGCCCTCGACGGCGGCCACGATCTCGACCCGTCCCTTGCGGACGGCGTCGATGAGGCCGACGTCCTGGACGGGGATCGAGCCGGCGGTGACGCGCGAGTACAGCCCGGTGTCGGGGCGGGGCAGCCCGTGCGCCGACAGGTCGGGCACGCTCACCTTGGCCATCGGCCCGGCGAGCCGGTCGACGAGGCGCACCGGCAGCCGTCGTACGAGGATGCCCGTGAACTGGGCCGCCCAGCCGGCCGTGGACCGCCGCACGATGTGCGGGGCGGTGCGCACCGACAGCCGTACCCGTGAGGCCCCGCCCTCCACCAGGTCGACGGCGATCTCGGCGCCGGTGTTGCCGATCCCGACGACGAGGACGTCACGGCCGGCGTAGGGCTCGGGGTTGCGGTACTGGGCGGCGTGCAGCAGCTCGCCGCGGTAGGCGTCGCGCCCGGACCACTCGGGGATCCGGGGTGTGTGGTTGGTCCCGGTGGCGACGACGACGGCGCTGCCGGTCAGCTCGCGCCCGCCGGTGGCGTGCAGCAGCCAGCCGGTGCCGTCGGCGGTCCGCTCGACCCGGGACACCTCGACGCCGGTGACGACCTCCAGCTCGTGGTACTCGGCGTACTTCTCCAGGTACCGGACCACGTCGTCCCGGGCCACCCACCGCCCGAACGAGCGCGGCATCGCCAGCCCCGGCAGCGAGGACAGCCGCCGGGTGGTGTGCAGGTGCAGCCGGTCGTAGTGCCGCCGCCAGGACGACCCGACCCGATCGCCCCGCTCCAGCACGACGGCCCGCACGCCCTGGGCCCGCAGCGCGTACGCGACGGCGAGACCACCGGGTCCGCCGCCGATGACGTACACGGGGTCGGTCGTTGACGGTGACGAAGTCGGTGAGTCGGCCATGTGCCTGAGCGTATGCACCTGCTCACTTGTTGGGTCTCGGGCAAGACCGGAATCGGTTGCGGATTGATCACGGCGGTGGGGGAGGAGGGTGGGGCCGGTGACGCGGGAGGCCTGGTTGTGGGGGCTCGGTGAGGCCATACTGAACTGACGCACCGTCAGGTGACAGCGATCGGCAGGGGGCCGTGGGCATGGGCGTGAGTACGGGCACGGGCGTGGGCGCGGACAGAGGCCGGTTCGACATCCCCGAGGTCGATGCCTTCACACGGCCCTACTGGGACGCGGCGGCCGAGGGGCGGCTGCTCGTACGGCGTTGCGGGGGCTGCGGGCGGGCTCATCACTATCCCCGGGAGTTCTGCCCGTACTGCTGGAGCGAGGACGTGACGTGGGAGACCGCGAGCGGGCTGGCCACGCTCTACACCTGGTCCGTCGTGCACCGTAACGACCTGCCGCCCTTCGGGGAGCGCACGCCGTACGTGGCCGCCGTCGTCGACCTCGACGAGGGGCCCCGGATGATGACCGAGGTGGTGGACGGTGCGGAGGGGGAGCTGGGGGTCGGGATGGGGCTGGAGGTGGCTTTTCGGGAGGGTGTGCCCGTCTTCCGCCCCAGGGGTGGGAGTCGTACAGCCGTACGGGCTTCAATGGGCTGATGGCCCATATCCATGAGCGGTCCCTCACCCACCCCGTCCCCGAGTTTCCCGAGCTGCTCGGCGACGGACTCCGGTTGCGGCAGTGGCGCGCGGACTCGGACACCGACGTCGACGCGTGGCTGCGCGGCCTGACCGACCCGGACTTCCGGCGCTGGAACACCCCGATGAAGCCGGTCACCGACCTCGACAGCGCCCGCGACTCCCTCGGCACCCGCTCCGGCACCGCGGCGGACGGTACCCGGGTGTCCTTCTGCGTCACGGACGTCGTCACCGGCGCGATACTCGGTCACCTGGGCGTCAACGGCATAGACCCCTTCATGCGCGACGCCCACATCGGCTACTGGGTCCTCCCCGAGGCCCGCGGCAGGCGCGTCGCCACCCGCGCCCTCGCCCTCGGCACCCGCTGGGCCTTCGACGTCCTCGGCCTGAACCGTCTGCAACTCGGCCACGCCATCGGCCACGACGCCTCCTGCCGCGTCGCCGAACGCTGCGGCTTCCGGTACGAGGGAACCCTGAGAGGCGCCATGTTCGAGGAACAACGCCAGGACGTCTTCCGGGACGTGCACCTGCACGGACGGATCGCCCAGGACCCCGATCCCGAGCCGGGACCGGAGCCGAAGCCGGAGTCCGACGAGGGGGCGGGGGAGGGCGCGGGAGCATGAGGTATGCCTTCCACAAGTTCCGACCCTGAGGACAAGCACTCCGGACAGTGGCGTCTCATCGCTGACCTCGACGAGTTGCTCCACCGCGCCCGTGGCTTCCTGCACTCCCAACCAGCCCTGCACATCAACCAGTTGAGGAAGATCGTCGAGCTGCGCAGGCACGGACCGCAGGTGCCCGGGCCCAGGCAGCCGGTCTTCGGCGTCCTGGAGCGCGCGGGCGCGGTGACGGCTGCCTTCCTTCGTATGCCGCTCCCCTCCAGGCTGAGCGTCACACCCCTGACCGTGGCGGAGGCCGAGGATCTGGCGGCCTTCCTCGGGAGCCTCGACGAGCCCCTGCCCGGTTTCAGTGCCGTCCACGAGACAGCCGCCGCCTTTGCCGAGGCCTGGCGGCGCCGTACGGGGATCACCGGCACGCCGCACAACCGCCAGCGGCTGTACCGCCTCGCCGCCCTCACCCCGCCCGAGTCGGCCCCTCCCGGCCGTGCCAGGGTCGCGGTCGCCGCCGACCGGAAGCAACTGGCTTGCTGGTACGGGGAGTTCACCGAGGAGGTCGGTATGCCCGCACCCCCGGAGGAGGAAGGCCTCCGCTGGGCCGACGAACGCATCGCGTACGGCGGCATCACCCTCTGGGAGAGTCCCGACGGCACCCCCGTGTCCATGGCCTGTGCCGCCCCGCAGCTGGTCGGCGCGGTCCGGCTCGCGGACGTCTACACCCCGCTCCACCTGCGCGGTCGGGGGTACGCCGGAGCCGTGACCGTGGCGGTGAGCCGGGCCGCTTGTGCGGCGGGCGCGGCGGAGGTGCTGCTCTTCACCGATCCGGCGAACCCGACCAGCAACGCCCTCTACCAGCGACTCGGTTATCGGCCGGTACGGGATTTCACGGCGTACCGGTTCGACGTGACTCCTACGGCCACAGCAGCTGCCTGAGCCAACCCGTTTCCGTGCGGCGGTACTTGAGGCGTACGTGGCGGCGTTGGGCGTTGCCCTGGAAGAACTCGGCCTCGTCCGGGTGGAGTCGGTACAGGGTCCAGGTCGGGGCGGGGGCGTCCGGTTCGCGTTGGGCCCGTTCCCAGGCCTCCTGGGAGGTGCGCTCCAACTCGGCCACCGAGGCCAGTACTTCACTCTGGCGGCCGGTCAGCGCGGCGGCCAGTGCTCCCGTCGAGCGGGCGTGCAGGTCGGCCTGGGCCTCGGGGGAGGGGGCGGACGCGACAGGGCCCCGGAGCCGGATCTGGCGGCCCAGCGCGGGCCAGTAGAAGTGGAGCGCGGCGTAGGGGCGCGCCGCCAGCTGGCGGCCCTTGCCGCTTCCGGAGTGCGAGGCGAAGGACCAGCCGTCGCTGTCCGCGCCGTGCAGCATGACGGTGCGTACGTCGGGCAGGCCGTCGGTGTCCGACGTGGCCAGGGACATGGTGTGGGGCTCGGGCTGCCCGGCGGCCACCGCCTCCGCGAACCAGGTGGTGAAGAGGGGGAGCGGATCGGCGGGGGCCGTGTCCGGGTCGAAGGCCGGGAGCCTGGTGACCTCGGGGGACCACACCCGCAGGGTTCTGAGCAGGGCGTGGAGGTCGGGAAGATCCGGTTCCGGGCGCGCTGAGGACCGTACTGGAGGACGCATGGGGACGAGTATCGACGAAAACGTCCAGGCCGACCCGTACGGGCCGGCCTGGACGTCGTCGTGCGACGAACCTGCGGATCGGACGCGGATCAGACCAGGTCGAAGCGGTCCGCGTTCGAGACCTTGACCCAGGCCTTGACGAAGTCCTTGACGAACTTCTCCTTGGCGTCGTCGCTCGCGTAGACCTCCGCGACCGCGCGCAGCTCGGAGTTGGAGCCGAAGACCAGGTCGGCACGGGTGCCGGTCCACTTGACCTGGCCCGAGGCGTCGCGGCCCTCGAAGGTGTTCTGGTCCTCGGACGTGGCCGTCCACTCCGTACCCAGTTCGAGCAGGTTGACGAAGAAGTCGTTCGTCAGCTTGCCGGGGGTGTCGGTGAAGACGCCGTGCGAGGAGCCCTGGTGGTTCGCGCCGAGGACGCGCAGGCCGCCGACGAGGACGGTCAGCTCGGGGGCGCTCAGGTTGAGCAGGTTCGCCTTGTCCAGGAGCAGGTACTCGGCCGGGAGGCGGTTGCCCTTGCCGAGGTAGTTGCGGAACCCGTCGGCGGTCGGCTCAAGGGCGGCGAAGGACTCGACGTCCGTCTGCTCCTGCGTCGCGTCCACGCGGCCCGGCGTGAAGGGGACCTCGATGTCGAAGCCGGCGTCCTTGGCCGCCTTCTCGACGCCCGCGGCGCCCGCGAGGACGATCACGTCGGCGAGCGAGATCTGCTTGCCGCCGGACTGGGCGGCGTTGAAGGACTCCTGCACGCCCTCCAGGGTGCGCAGCACCGTGGCGAGCTCGTCCGGGCTGTTGACCTCCCACGAGGCCTGCGGCTGGAGGCGGATGCGGGCACCGTTGGCGCCGCCGCGCTTGTCGCTGCCGCGGAAGGAGGACGCGGCGGCCCAGGTGGTGGAGACCAGCTGGGAGACCGTGAGGCCGGTGCCGAGGATCTGCGCCTTGAGGGCGGAGACGTCGGCGGCGTCGACGAGCTCGTGCGTGACCGCGGGCAGCGGGTCCTGCCACAGCAGCGTCTCGGACGGGACCTCGGGGCCGAGGTAGCGGACGACCGGGCCCAGGTCACGGTGGGTCAGCTTGTACCAGGCGCGGGCGAAGGCGTCCGCGAACTGGTCCGGGTTCTCGTAGAAGCGACGGGAGATCTCCGCGTACGCCGGGTCGAACCGGAGCGAGAGGTCGGTCGTCAGCATCATCGGGGGCTTGGACTTCGAGGCGTCGTGGGCGTCCGGGATGGTGCCCGCGCCGGCGCCGTCCTTGGCGACCCACTGCTGGGCGCCGGCCGGGCTGTGGGTCAGCTCGTAGTCGTACTCGAACAGGTTCTTGAAGAACCCGTTGCTCCACTGGGTCGGCGTGCTCGTCCAGGTGACCTCAAGGCCACTGGTGATCGCGTCGCCGCCCTTGCCGGAGCCGTGAGTGCTCTTCCAGCCGAAGCCCTGCTGCTCGATCGGGGCGGCCTCGGGGTCGGGGCCGACCGCGTCCGCCGGGCCGTTGCCGTGGGTCTTGCCGAAGGTGTGGCCACCGGCGATGAGGGCGACGGTCTCCTCGTCGTTCATCGCCATGCGGCGGAACGTCTCGCGGATGTCACGGGCCGCGGCGAGCGGGTCCGGGTTGCCGTTGGGGCCCTCGGGGTTGACGTAGATGAGGCCCATCTGGACGGCGCCGAGGGGCTCCTCCAGCTCGCGGTCGCCGGTGTAGCGCTCGTCGTCGAGCCAGACCTTCTCGGGACCCCAGTACACGTCCTCGTCGGGCTCCCACACGTCCGCACGGCCGCCGCCGAAGCCGAAGGTCTCGAAGCCCATCGACTCCAGGGCCACGTTGCCCGCGAGGATCATGAGGTCGGCCCAGGAGAGGCTCTGGCCGTACTTCTTCTTGACCGGCCACAGCAGACGGCGGGCCTTGTCGAGGTTGCCGTTGTCCGGCCAGCTGTTCAGGGGGGCGAAGCGCTGCTGACCGGCGCCGGCGCCGCCGCGGCCGTCGCTGATGCGGTAGGTGCCCGCGCTGTGCCAGGCCATCCGGATCATGAACGGGCCGTAGTGCCCGAAGTCGGCCGGCCACCAGTCCTTGGAGTCCGTCAGCACCGCGGCGATGTCCTGCTTGACGGCAGGAAGGTCGAGGGTCTGGAACGCGGCGGCGTAGTCGAACTCCTCGCCCAGCGGGTTCGAGACCGCGGGGTTCTTCGCGAGGATCTTCAGGTTCAGCTGCTCGGGCCACCACTGGCGGTTGCCGCCGCCCTGGGTCGGGTGCGGGGCGCGCGTGTGCGCGACCGGGCAGCCACCCGTGCCCTCGGTTTTCGCGTCGGTGACGATCGCGTCATGGTTCTCAGACATGGGAATCCTTCCGGACGGGGCAGATCTCGGTGCTGCTGGTGCTCACGAACTGCGTTCTCAGGAACTGGAGGGGTGGTGAGGGGTGGGGGGACGGTCGGGCGCGTGGGGGAGGTCACACACGCCGTCTCGCCGCTTCTGTCTCCTGCTGCACTGGTGCCGCACTGGAGTCTCTTCCTGTCCCTCGGATCCCTTGGCCATCGCCGTAAGCGATCCTACAATGGACAAGGTCCAAGTCAAGAAGTGTGACAAATCCATATCCTATCGGAACCCGGACGTCCACTGGTAAAATCCGTGTATTCCATCGAACCTGAATAGGTGAACGATATGAGCGACCTGCTGGAGCGACTGCGTGGACGCGGCTGGCGGATGACTTCCCAGCGGCGTGTCGTTGCGGAGGTCCTCGACGGCGAACATGTCCATTACACGGCCGACGAAGTGCACGCCCGCGCGGCCCAGCGGCTGCCGGAGATCTCCCGTGCGACCGTCTACAACACCCTGGGCGAGCTGGTCTCGCTCGGGGAGGTCATAGAAGTCGCCACGGACGGCCGCGCCAAGCGCTACGACCCGAACGCGCACCACCCCCACCACCACCTGATCTGCTCCAACTGCGGCACGATCCGGGACGTCCACCCCACCGGCGACCCCCTGGCGGACCTCCCCGCGGAGGAGCGCTTCGGCTTCACGGTGTCCCAGGTGGAGGTCACCTACCGGGGGCTGTGCGGGGCCTGCGGGTAGCTCCGCCGGCGGGCGGCGACAGGTTGTCGGTTTGCTGCGGGCCCGCTGTGGCCGGTCGCTCCCCCACTCTCGGCTTCGCTCGAGCGGGGGGACCCCCATCGCGGCGGAGCCGCAGATCGACACCGCCCCGTGCCCCTTTGGGGCGCTCAACTCCTCGCCCGTAGTCCGTCGCACAGCACTGCCAGTGCCAGGCGCGGGTTCGCGCCCGCGTTCGCCCGGTGGCGCAGGGCCAGCAGGAGGCCCGACAGGATCGCCATCAGGTCCGCGATGCCGATGTCGGCGCGGACCGTGCCGGCGGACTGGGCGCGGGTCAGCAGCCGGCCGATCACGCGGTGGAGGTCGGCGGAGGTCGCGTCGACCGTGGCCCGGACCTCGGGGCCCGCGTGGGCGATCGCGTCGATCAGGTCGGCCTTCGTCACCGCGTCCGTCACCAGCCGGTCGAGCACCGTGAACAGGGCCGCGCCCGGGTCGTCCGCGTCGCGCAGGGCGTGAGCCTCGGCGAGGAGCGGGTCGAGGCGCTCGTGGACCACCGCCTCGAACAGGCCCTCCTTCGTGGGGAAGTGCCGGTACAGCGTGCCCGGCCCCACGCCCGCCCGGCGCGCGATCTCGTCCAGCGACACCGAAAGTCCCTCGGCGGCGAACGCCTCCCGCGCCACCGTCAGCAGCCGGTCCCGGTTGCGGCGGGCGTCGGCGCGCAGGGGCCGGTTCTCCGTGGCCATCTCCGGGTCTCCCTCGTCGTGAACCATATAAACGGGGCGCTGTCTCCGGTACGGTGGGATCAACCGGGGCGCACTCTCCGATTCTAGCGCCGCGCCCCGGTCTGCCCTGCCCGCGCCCTCAGAGGAGAACCCTGTGGCCACCCCCGACGCCCCCGCCACCCGCACCGCGTTTCTCGCCCTCGACTACGTCACCTACATCGTCGACAACTTCAGCCACGACCCCTCGGTCGCCGAGCGGGCCGCGCACGCGCTCACGGCAGCCCGTACGGCCGGGCTGCCCGTCTTCCACGTCGTCCCGCAGGGCATGCGCGAACAGATCCACCCGCTCCTGGCTCCCGCCGAGGGCGAGACCGTGCTGACCAAGACCAGCTTCAGTGCCTTCGCCACCACGGACCTCCGCGAGCTGCTGGAGGCCGCCGGTGTCGGCCGGCTCGTCGTCGCGGGCGTCGCCACGTCCGGGACGGTGCTGTCCACCACCCGGTGGGCGGTCGACACCGGATTCAAGGTCACCGTCTGCGCCGACGCCTGCGACGACCCCGACCCCGAGGTGAACGCCGTACTGCTCGACGAGTCGGTCGCCCCGAAGAGCTGGATCGGGCTGTGGCGCGTCGCCGACGTCCTGCCGACGGACGAGATCCCCGAACTGCGTGGGTGACGTGAACCGCTGAGGGGCGCCCGAGCGCTCACCCCCGGCCC
Source organism: Streptomyces sp. NBC_01451 (assembly GCF_036227485.1). Taxonomy (NCBI): domain Bacteria; kingdom Bacillati; phylum Actinomycetota; class Actinomycetes; order Kitasatosporales; family Streptomycetaceae; genus Streptomyces; species Streptomyces sp. NBC_01451. Next base: position 4,114,381 of record NZ_CP109479.1, on the reverse strand, counting down.
AGCACCACCGTCCCGGACGAGCAGAACCAGCCCCCGGTGCCGGAGGCCACCCCGAGCTCCGGCGGTCCTCCCGAGGCCGTACGGACCTGCCGCGCACCCCCGTCCCCGCGCAACTGCCTGACCGCCTCCACCAGCAGGAACAGCCCCCGCATTCCCGGGTGCTGGGCCGACAGCCCGCCCCCGTCGGTGTTGACCGGCAGCTCGCCGCCCTCCACACGCAGGCGGCCCTTCGCGGCGTCCACGAACTCCCCGCCCTCGCCCTTCCCGCAGAAGCCGAGGTCCTCCAGCGTCACCAGCGTCATATAGGTGAACGCGTCGTAGATCTCCGCGAAGTCGATCTCCTGCGGCCGAACTCCCGCCCGCTCGAAGGCGATCCGCCCGCTCACCGCCGCCGGGGACACCGTGAAGTCGGCCCACTCCGACATGGTCACGTGCGAGACGTGCTCACCCGTGCCGAGGATCCACACCGGCCGCGTACGGCAGTCCCGCACGTACTCCTCGGCCACCAGCAGCACCGCCGCGCCCCCGTCGGAGCGCAGACAGCAGTGCAGTTTGGTGAAGGGGTCCGCGATCATCGGGCCGTCGAGCACCTCGTCGACGGTGATCGGTGTCCGGAACATCGCCTCCGGGTTCAGTGCCGCGTTGGCTCTCGCCTGCACCGCCACCGACGCCAACTGCTCGATCGTCGTGCCGTATTCGTGCATGTGGCGGCGGGCGGCCATCGCGTACTTCGCGATCAGGGTGTGGCCGTACGGGACCTCGAACTGCAACGGGCCGCGCGCGCCGAAGGAGAGGTTCCCCGTCCGGCGGCCCGCCTTGACGTCCGCGCGCGCTGTCGAGCCGTAGACGAGGAGTACGGCGTTGGCGTGGCCCGCGGCTATCGCGTCGGCCGCGTGCGCCGCCATGACCTCCCAGGTCGAACCGCCGACCGAGGTGGAGTCGACCCACGTGGGGCGCAGGCCCAGGTATTCGGCCACCTCGGCGGGGGCCAGCGTGCCGAGACCCGCGGACGCGAAACCGTCGACCACCTCCCGGCCGAGCCCCGAGTCCGCCAGCGCCCGCCGGGCGGCCTGTGCGTGCAGTGCGTACGGGGTCACGTCGTCCACCCGGCCGCAGTCCGAGAGGGCGACCCCGACGATCGCGACTTTCCGGCTCACCGTCCGGCCTCCCGCCGGCCGCCCGTTCGCCGCCTGCCCGTTCGTCGTCGACTCAGCATGAATCTGACGGTATATCAGCTCGGGCTCTGTGCGGCAGGGTGCGTCCGCCCTAATATGACGAACCGTCAGATCCCGCTGAGCGGGCGCCGCGGACGCCCAGGAGGGGCAGGTCATGGACACTCGTTTCACCCCCGAGCAGGACCACATCCGCCGTACGCTCCGCGAACTGCTCCACAAGCGGTGCTCGCCCGGTGATGTGCGGGCCGCCGTCGACACCCGGTCCGGGTACGACCCCGCCCTCTGGAAGACCCTCGCCCGCGACCTCGGACTGCCCGGTCTCGCCCTCCCCGAGGCGCACGGCGGCGTGGGCGGCACCACGACCGAACTCGTACTCGCCGCCGAGGAGTTGGGGCGGTCCCTGGCCCCCTCCCCGCTGCTCGCGACCGCCGTACTGGCCGCCCCCCTCGTCACCGCTCTCGGCACCGACGCGCAGCGCGCCGAGCTCCTCCCGCGCATCGCCTCCGGCGCCCTGACCGCCGCTCTAGCCGTCCCCGGCGCCTGTCTGGCCACCGTGCTCTCGCTCACCGGTGAACCCCGCCGGGACTGGGCCGGGGGAGGCCGGGCCGGAGGCGTGCAGGCGGCCCGACGGGCGGCCGGCTGGCGGCTGTACGGGCAGGTCGGGCAGGTCCTCGACGGACACAGCGCCGGACTTCTCCTCGTGGCGGCCCACGCCGGCGGCTACGCCCGCTCGCGCACCCTTCTCTTCCTGGTCCCCGGTGACGCCCCCGGTCTCGTCCGCACCCGGCAGACCTCCCTCGACGCCACCCGTCCGCAGGCCCGCCTCGAACTGCGGGACGTGCCCGCCGAGTTGCTGGGCGACGAGGAGGCCGACGTCGGTGCCTGCCTCGCCCGCGCCGGAGACGTCACCGCCACCGTGCTCGCCGCCGAGGCCGTCGGGGCCGCCGACCGGATCCTGGAGCTGACCGTCGAACACGCCCAGCGGCGCGAGCAGTTCGGGCGGGCCATCGGCTCCTTCCAGGCCGTGAAGCACCGGCTCGCCGATGTGTACGTCCAGGTCCAGGCGGCGCGTTCGGCCGCCTACTACGCGGCCTGGGAAACCGCGTCGACCGAGCCGAGTGCCACGACCGCCACGGCTGCCGCGACCGCCCACGAGGGGGAGCGGGCCGGCGGGCTCGCCCTCGCCCAGGCCCTCGACGCCCTCCGTACCGCCGCCGCCGAGGGCATCCAGCTGCACGGCGGTATCGGCTTCACCTGGGAGCACGAGGCCCAGTTGTACTTCAAGCGCGCCGCCGGTGACGAGCTGCTGTTCGGGCCGGTGCACCGGCTCCGGGCGCACGCAGCCGAGGCCGCGCGGCTCTTCGACACGGGAGAGGTGGCCGTCTGATGCCGGTAACAGCGGCGAGGGTCGTGAAAGCGGTCCAGAAAGTGTCCTCGGCGCCGGCCTTCGCGCGGATCGCCCCGCACGTCGTGCCCGCGCTCGACCGTGTCGTCCATCGCCTGACCAGGGGCAAGGTGCTGCTCAGCGCCCAGCTGCTGCCCGGGGTCGTGCTCACCGTGCGCGGGGCGAAGAGCGGGCAGCTTCGGCGCACACCGCTCGCCTGCATGCCGGAGGAACCGGGGGAGGGCGCGGGACAGGAGGGCGGCGGCAGCTGGCTGCTCATCGGGTCCAACTTCGGGCGTACCGGTCATCCCGCCTGGACCGCCAACCTCCTCGCCCATCCGGACGCCGAGGTCAGCTGGAAAGGGGAGGACATCCCCGTCAGGGCCCGACTCCTGGCGGGCGAGGAACGGGACGCCGCCTGGAAGGCACTGCTCACGTTCTGGCCGCCGTACGCGACGTACCAGGCACGGGTCGAGCGGGAGATACGGATCTTCCGGATCGTAAGACGCTGACGGCGCTGAGGGCGCTCACGGCGTGACGGCTGTGAACACGCGGGGCCGAGGGCGGTGACGCGCGACAGGCGGTGGTCCACCGGAGTGGACCACCGCCTGCGTGACAGGACTTGGGCCTGAAGGGGCCGCGGAACCTGGATAAGTGGGCCGGGGCTATTTCGTCGGCTTCTTGCCGGTCACGCCCAGATGGACCAACTGAGCCAGGTTGGGCTTCAGTTCGGCCTGTTTCACACCCCAGGTCTGGAATCCCTTCTGGTGCGAGGCCACCGCCGCGAGCATCGCGACGAGGGAGCCGGCCATGGCGGCGGGGCTGACGTCCTTGTCGACCCTGCCCTTGGCCTGGAGCTCTGTGACCGTGTCCGTAAGGGAGTTGGTCACGGAGTTGAGGATCTTCATGCGGATCTTGTAGAACCGCTTGTCGCCCTCGGCGGCACCCAGATCGACGACCCTGAGGATCGCGTCGTTGCGCCGCCAGAACTCCAGGAACCCGTCGACGAGTTCCTGGGCGGTCTGCCAGCCGGCCTTGCCGACCCAGGACCGCCCGGCGAGCAGCTGGGTCAACCCGGCGCCCTCGGTGGCCATTTGCTCGGCGATCTCCAGGACGGCGCCTTCGACGTCCGGGAAGTACTGGTAGAAGGTGGCGGGCGAAGTCCCCGCCTTCCGGGCGACATCGATGACTTTGACGTCCCGGTAAGGGGAGGAGCTGAGCATCTCGCTGAGGCAGTCGAGCAGCTTCTGCCGGGTCGCCTGCCCACGCCGACCGGCCACACGGCCGTCGACGGTACGCACTTGTCCTGTCATGCCGTCAGCTTACCGAGGGGTGATCGGAGCGCGATTCGGCCGACTGCAAATGGGGTGCATGGGAGGTGGGAGGGCGTCCGGAGGGCGGCGAGAGGCGGCTGCGCCCGGTCCCGCGCCCCGATCCGGCGCCTGCTCTGCGGGATGCGTGAAGGACCGTTAACTTGACGGTATGGCCGAAAACAGGGCATCCGCCCGCACAGAGGGCGTCCCCTGCTGGGTGGACGCCCAGCTGCCCGACGTCGAGGCGGGCAAGCGCTTCTACGGTGAGCTCTTCGGGTGGACCTTCCGGGAGAAGGAGGGACTGGTGCAGGCCCTGTGCGACGGCGAACCCGTCGCCTCTCTCGCCCACAAGGCCGACGGCCGGATGCCCACCGTCTGGACGGTGTACTTCGCCACCCCGCACGTCCATGCCCTCGTCGCCCGGATCCACGCGGCCGGCGGACAGGTGATCACCGCACCTGTTCCGGTGGGGGAACTGGGCACGACGGCACTGGCCGCCGACCCCGAAGGTGCCGTGTTCGGCCTCTGGCAGGCCGGTACGCACACCGGTTTCGGCCGCCGCCACGAGCCCGGCAGCTTCGCCTGGGCCGAGCTGTACGCCCGGGACACCGCTGTCGTCAACGACTTCTACGGCAACCTCTTCCACGACGCCCTCTTCGGACCCGAAGCGGCCCCCGACTTCGGCCGGGCCGCCGTCTCGGAGGTGTTCCCGGCCGAGATGCCCCCTCATTTCCTCGTCCACTTCGCCGTGGCGGACATGGAGGAGGCGCTCGGGACGGTGAACCGGCTCGGCGGTCGTGTCCAGGCACCGCCCTTCGACACTTCGTACGGGAATGTGGCGGTCGTCACGGACAATCAGGGAGCGTCGTTCGCACTCCTCCGAAAATGAGCCGTCATCAGGGGGCATGAGCTGCCCCGGAACGGGTCCGGGCCGATGCGGAAGGGCTCGCGAGGAGAGGTTTTGTGCGGAATTGACAGTGAACATCCCGTTTCGTGTCCGAGTTCGCAACCTGTGTCCCGGCCAGGAAGAATCGGGGTGCGTGCCGCCAACGCGGTGGCGGTGGTGAGACGCTGCACGAGGTCGCGTACATATGTAGGTGACGCGGCTCGTACGGGGAGGTGGCAGGCAAGTGGTGGATCCGCTGACACAGCACGATCCGCGGCGCATCGGGCCGTTCGAGGTGCTGGGACGGCTGGGTGCCGGCGGCATGGGGCTGGTCTATCTCGCGCGCTCGGCCTCCGGGCGGCGCGTGGCGATCAAGACGGTCCGGACCGAGCTCGCCGAGGACCAGCTGTTCCGGGTCCGCTTCACCCGTGAGGTGGAGGCGGCGCGGGCCGTCTCCGGCTTCTACACGGCCGCCGTCGTCGACGCCGATCCGCGTGCCGCCGTACCGTGGCTGGCCACCGCGTACGTTCCCGCGCCCTCCCTCGAAGAGATAGTGAACGAGTGCGGGCCGATGCCGGCCCAGGCGGTGCGCTGGCTCGCGGCGGGGGTCGCGGAGGCGCTGCAGTCCATCCACGGCGCGGGGCTCGTCCACCGTGACCTGAAGCCGTCCAACGTGCTGGTGGTCGAGGACGGGCCCCGGGTCATCGACTTCGGTATCGCCTCAGGTGTCTCGAACACGCGTTTGACCATGACGAACGTCGCCGTCGGTACGCCCGCCTACATGTCGCCCGAGCAGGCGAAGGACTCGCGAAGCGTCACCGGCGCCAGCGACGTGTTCTCGCTCGGCTCGATGCTGGTCTTCGCGGCCACCGGCCACGCCCCCTTCCACGGTGCGAACCCCGTGGAGACGGTGTTCATGCTGCTGCGCGAGGGTCCGGACCTCGAAGGCCTGCCCGACGAACTCCGCCCCCTCATCGAGTCCCTGATGCAGATGGAGGCGACCGGCCGCCCCAACCCCGCCGACCTCCAGGCCCAGCTGGCCCCCCACCTCTACGGTTCCGGCTCCGACGACAGCGGTACGGCGTCCGCGTGGCTGCCCGAGCACGCGGTGACGCTCATCGAGGCGCGGCGCGGCGGACGCCCGGCGCCGAAGCCGCCGTCGTCCGGCGGCAGGAGCGGCGGGGGCAGGCTCGCCATCCCGCCCCCGCCGACCCACGACCCCGCGCCGGCCTTCGGACGCGGCCCGGGACCAGGGCTCGTACCCGGCCGCGGCCCCATGCCGTCCGCCCTGCCGTCCGGAGCACCCGACACCGGACCCGTCCGGCTGGCCGGTGCCCCCGTGCCCATCGGCCCGGGTCCGCGCGTCACCGACGCCCGAGCCGCCGCCATGCAGGCGCCCCCTCCGGAGGCCGGCCTCGTCGCCTCCTGGTCGCGTCCGCGTCCCGGCGTCAACGGCGCCGACCCCAACCCGGTGCCGGTCGCGCCGCCACTGCCCCCGGAGTCCCCGGCGGGCTGGCGCCCCTGGCGTTTCCGTATGTCGAACGACGTCTGGGGCAAACCGGCCGTCGCCGGAGACCTGGTCTACGTCACCTCCTTCGAGGTGCACGCCCTGGACGTGATGACGGGCCGCCGCCGCTTCAAGACGAGGGACGTCGCCTGGTCGATGGCGGTCGCGGACGGCCGTATCCACGCCTCCGACGGCCCGACCCTCTTCGCCCTCGACGCCCGCGAGGGCATGGACCTGTGGCGCCTGTCCACGGACGCCTGGGTGTACTCCCTCAAGGCCGACCGGGGCACGGTCGTCACCGGTACGCGCGGCGGCGGTGTCCAGGGCTGGGACGCGGCGACCGGCCAGAAACTGTGGGAGCACGCCGGCGCCCAGACGGACTTCGAGTCCCCCGAGGCCGGCCCGCACGTCCACGAGGGCACGGTCTTCGTGTGGCAGGACGCGCGACTGCGCGCCCTGGAGGCCCGTACGGGTGACGAGCGCTGGTCCTACCCGATCGGCGACGCCGCGTCCTGCGGCGGAGTCCCGGTACGGCTGACCCCCGGCCCCGACGGCCAGGTGTACGTCTGCGCGGGAACCCGCGTCCTGGCGATCGACGTCGCCGGCGGCCACGTCCGCTGGCACTTCGAGGCGCCGGCGGTCTTCCTCTCGCCGCCCACCTTCGCGCCCGGCCCCGCCGTCACGGGCGGCGGCATCTACCTCGCCGACTACCTCGGCACGGTCTACGCCCTCGACGCGGCCGACGGGCGGGACAGGTGGCGGATCGCGACGGAGTCACGCGCGTCGATCGAACCGGTACTGGTGGCGGCCGGGCACGTGCACGTGGGCAGCGGCAAGGGCCTCTACACGCTCGACGCGGTCACCGGCACCCCCAAGTGGCGCTTCCAGGCGGGCGGCGACATCGTCGGCGCCCCCGCGGTGGCCGAGGGCCGCATCCACTTCGGCTCGACGGACCACCTCCTCTACACCCTGAAGGCCGACGACGGCCGCCTCAGGTGGAAACTGGCGACCGGCGGCGAGATCACCGGCGCCCCGGTGGTCAGGGACGGCGTGGTGTACGCGTGCAGCAAGGACCGGTGCGTGTACGCGCTGGACGCGGAGAAGGGGACGGGGACGGCTCGGACGGGATGAGCCGTTCCCCGGGGGCGCCGCGGCCGTCCCAGCCGCCGGGGCCCCGTTGTGGCACGCCGGTGGCCGGTGACCGCGTTGTCAGGACTGCTCGTTGTCGATGATGTCGTAGGTGTTCGCCTGGGCCACCAGGGTCTGCACTCCGGCCATCTTGGCCAGTGCGGAGGCCCAGAGGTCGTTCCTCGTGTGGTCGTAGTCTCCCGCGTCCACGTAGTCCTGGTACCAGTCGTTGATCCTCGCCTCGCCGCGGATCGTGGCCGCGCAGTGGAGGTAGGCGGAGATGCAGTTGCCGGGAGCGGTGTCGCCCCAGACGTGCTCGGGTCCGCTGGTGCTGACCTCGATCTTGATGCCGTAACGCAGTTCGTCGACGGGCAGGTACAGGCGGGACAGGTCCTCGTACACGCTGCGCAGGGTGGTCAGGGCGGTCTTGAGCGGGTTGTCGAAGTTCTTGTGCGCCGAGTTGGCGCGCGGGGTGAGGATCGTCAGGTTCTTCGCGTCCTGGCCGTCGCCGCCGAAATCCGCGTTCAGCAGATGTCCCGCCACGAAGCGGATGCCGTAGGTCCGGCGGGCCGCGCCGATCGCGGACGGCAGGTTGCTGTCGGCGTCGGTGCCCCTGCTGGAGTACCCGTTGGGGCCCAGGGTGGCGCTGGAGTACGACCCGCCGGCCGCGCGGGGGGAGGCGCGGGTGTAGGTCGGGTACGCGAAGTAGTCGAGGAGGTCGTCGACCCGCACCCGCCGCCGTCGGGCCGGCCGGTCGACCGTGGCCGTTCCCCGGGACGAGCCGGCGCGCTGCACGGAGTGGCCGGTCGCGGCGGCCGGGTGCGTGGACCGCTGCACCTGCCCGGCTTCGGGGGCGGGCCCGGACAGGACCCTGCGGGCGTTCTCCTCGGCGGCCACCTCGAAGCGGTCCGACGGGTCGGAGACGTTCAGCCCGTCGCCCCGGTCGGTGCCCGCCACCGGCCCCTGGCGCTGCTGGACGACATGGGTGAGCTCGTGGGCGAGGGTGTGCCGGTCGCCGCCGCCGTCGCCGATGACGATGTGACTGCCGGAGGTGTAGGCGCGCGCGCCGATCTCCTGCGCCGACCGGCGGGCCGCCGAGTCGTCGTGGATGCGGACATCGCCGAAGTCGGTACCGCCGAACCGGGCCTCCATGTCCTGCCGCACCGCCCCGGGCAACGGGCGCCCCGAGGTACCCAGGACGTCATGGACGCCGGTGCTGCGCTGCACGGGCTCCGCCACCGCCTCCTCCTCGTCCTTGCCCTGGCAGGAGGCGTGCCGCTGTGTGGTGATGGCCCGGGACACCGCGGAGTTGCCCGCGAACCGCTGAAGGGCCAGCAGCCCGGCGGGACCGGTGGGCACGCCGTGCCGCAGACCGGCGGCCGCGGTCCCGGCCTCGGCGACGGCGGCCGTGTGCCGCGCGTCGGTGCGGCGCGCGGTGGCGCGGACGGGTTTCCCGGACTCCGTGCCCTTGTCGTCCCGGCTGTCCTCGCGCATGCGCCGACTTCCCTTCGATCGCCCGGGTCCACCCCGGTCTTCCACTCCCTTCCGTGTCTAGGGCAGGGGCGGCGGCAAAGGACAGAGGAAACGGGGCAGTGTCGGCGTCCACCGGGGCAGACCGCGCAGGCACCGCTGTCCGCCACCGGGTTGCACCGTTGTCTGCGGCTCGGGTGCACCGCTGTCTGCCGCCCGGGTTGCACCGTTGTCTGCGGCTCGGGTGCACCGCTGTCTGCCGCCCGGGTTGCACCGTTGTCTGCGGCTCGGGTGCACCGCTGTCCGCCACCGGGTCGCACCGCTGTCTGCCGCCCGGGTCGCACCGCTGTCTGCCGCTCGGGTGCACCGCTGTCCGTCGCCCGGTCGCAACCCTGCCCGTCGCCCGGTTCCAGAGCGCTGAAACCGTCGTGAAACCGCGCTGAATGCGCCCTGCCGCAGTCTCTGCGGCATGACATCGACGACATCGCACTCACTCGCCATCGCGGCCGAAGGGCTGCGGAAGGCCTACGGGGACAAGACGGTCCTCGACGGCATCGACCTGGCGGTGCCGACCGGCACCGTCTTCGCCCTGCTCGGCCCGAACGGCGCCGGCAAGACCACCGCCGTCAAGATCCTCTCCACCCTCGTCACCGCCGACGCCGGCGACCTGAGCGTCGGCGGCCACGACCTGGCCACCGACCCGCAGGCCGTGCGCGCCGCGATCGGCGTCACCGGGCAGTTCTCCGCGGTCGACGGCCTGATCACCGGCGAGGAGAACATGCTCCTCATGGCCGACCTGCACCACCTGTCCCGGCAGGAGGGCCGCCGTACCGCCGCCGAACTCCTCGACCGCTTCGACCTCACCGAGGCCGCGAAGAAGCCCGCCTCCACCTACTCCGGCGGTATGAAGCGCCGCCTCGACCTCGCCATGACGCTGGTCGGCGACCCGCGGATCATCTTCCTCGACGAGCCGACCACCGGCCTCGACCCGCGCAGCCGGCACAACATGTGGGGCATCATCCGCGGGCTCGTCGCCGACGGGGTGAGCGTCTTCCTCACCACCCAGTACCTGGAGGAGGCCGACGAACTCGCCGACCGTATCGCCGTGTTGAACGACGGCAGGATCGCGGCCGAGGGAAGCGCCGAGGAGCTCAAGCGGCTCGTCCCCGGCGGGCACGTCCGGCTCCGCTTCACCGACCCGGTCGCCTACCAGTCGGCCGCCGCCGCCCTGCGCGAGGTCACGAGGAACGACGAGGCCCTCGCCCTCCAGATCCCCAGCGACGGCAGCCAGCGCGAACTGCGCTCCATCCTCGACTGGCTGGACTCGGCCGGCGTCGAGGCGGACGAACTCACCGTGCACACCCCCGACCTCGACGACGTGTTCTTCGCCCTGACGGGCCCCGGCACCGGCACAACGACCGGCACCACCACCGGCACCGCCCACTCCAAGGAGTCTGTCCGATGAGCGCCCTCTCCCTCGCCGTGCGCGACTCGTCCACGATGCTGCGCCGCAACCTGCTGCACGTGCGCCGCTACCCGTCCATGACGCTGAACCTGCTGCTCACACCGATCATGCTGCTGCTGCTCTTCGTCTACGTCTTCGGCGACGTGATGAGCGCGGGCATCGGCGGCAGCGGCGCCGACCGCTCCGACTACATCGCCTACATCGTCCCGGGCCTGCTGATGATGACGGTCGGCAGCACCGTGATCGGCGCCGCGGTGTCCGTCTCCATGGACATGACCGAGGGCCTCATCGCCCGCTTCCGCACGATGGCGATCTACCGTGGCTCACTGCTCATCGGGCACGTCGTGGGCAGCGTCCTCCAGGTGCTCGCCAGCCTGGTCCTGGTCGGTGCCGTCGCCGTGGCGATCGGGTTCCGGTCCACGGACGCGACAGCCCTGGAGTGGCTGGCGGCGTTCGGTCTGCTCACCCTGTTCTCCCTGGCGCTCACCTGGATCGCGGTCGGGATGGGCATGGCCAGCCCGAGCCCCGAGGCGGCCAGCAACATGGCGACGCCGCTGATCCTTCTCCCGCTCATCTCCAGCGCCTTCATCCCGGCCGACACGATGCCGGGCTGGTTCCAGCCGATCGCCGAGTACCAGCCGTTCACCCCGGCCATCGAGACCCTCCGTGGACTCCTCCTCGGCACCGAGATCGGCAACAACGGGTGGATCGCCGTCGCCTGGTGCGTCGGCCTGACCGTGCTCGGCTACCGCTGGTCGACGGCCGCGTTCAACCGCGACCCGAAGTAACCGCGGTGACGGCGCGGGCCGCGTCCCGCAACTCGTCCCGCCCCAGGGCGGCGTACTCCGACACCGCGTCGGCGTACGCCGCCCCGGCCGCGTTCCCGGCGGCCCCGATCGCCCGCCGGGCCCGGTCCGCCGACATGGTCGGCTGGTAGTCGCGCAGTACCCGCAGCCGTTCGGCCAGCGCCAGCATCCGTACGGCGGTCGGGGTGTCGTCGCCGGAGGCGAGCCCCGCCATGCCGAGGGCGTGCAACACCGTCCCGAACACGGGGAGTTCCATGGGCGAGCGGGCCGGACCGGAGAGCAGGGTCCACAGTGACTGCCGCAGCCGGTCGACCGGCTCCGCGACCAGTTCGACGCGGCCGGCGTGCGCGTGCGCCGTCACCGCCGTCGACTGGAGTTGCAGCACCCACCGGTCGAGGAAGGGGTCGTCACCGTACGCCGAGCCGGCCTTGGCCACCCCCTCCACGGCGCCGCGCCACAGGCCGAGCCCGACCTCCGTCAGTCCGCGGGCGAGCGCGATCTCGGCGCGGGCGCCGAGGTCGGCGCTGTCGTAGTCGTCCTTCTGCACGGCGTTGACCTCCTCCGCCTGCCGCAGCCAGTACTCGGCCTCGTCGGGCTCGCCGCGTTGCAGACAGGCGAGGGCGAGGCCCCCGCGCACGCCGATGGAGTCGCGCTCGTCGCCCAGCCGCGGCAGCGCGTCGAGCGCCGCCTTGAGATGCTCGTACGCGGCCTCGCCCTGCTCCATGTGCAGGCACAGCTCGCTCAGCCGGGCGTGCCCCAGCACCTGTAGGAACGGGTTGTCGACCGGTGCCAGTGCGGAGACGATCCGGCCGGCCGAGGCCAGCGCGCGGTCGATGTCGTGCTCCGCCTCCCAGACGTATGTGGCGACGCACTCGGCGACGCCGGCGAGCAGCGGCTGCTCGCTGGCGCAGAGACCCCGCAGTACGTCGTAGTCGGGCGGCAGCATCTCGGGGATGGCGCTCAGCACCACCGCGATGGCCCGCAGCAGCGTGTCCGGCCGGGCCGGGGGCAGCCGCCGCAGGGTGACGAGCTGGCGTACGGCGACCGGGCCGTACCCCATGAACAGGCTCGCCGTGCACAACACGGCAGCGGCGCGGGCGACTTCGACGTACTCGGGCTCGGGGTGGTAGTGCGACAGCGGCGGGCCGGTGTCCGTGGCGAGGGCGGCGAGGCGGGCGTAGTTGGAGCCGGTGGACCACAGGGCGGTGAGGACGGCGGTGAGGGCGGCGATGGTGGGGCCGTCCGCGCGGGCCAGGGCGTGCCGCAGGGCCAGTACGAGGTTGTCCTGCTCGGCCCTGATCCGCTCCCCGGCGGCCAGCGGCGCCGAGCCGAAGTACCAGTCGTGGTGGGCGACCCCGAAGTCCCGTGCCCAGGCGAGGAATTGATCGACGGCCTCCTCTTCCTCGCCCGCCTCGGCCCGCCGGGCCGCGCTGAACTCCCGTACGGTCTCCAGCATCCGGAAGCGCACACCGGCCGGGGTCTCGGCGACGGTGAGCAGTGACTGGTCGGCCAGCTGCTCCAGCAGGAACAGCGCGTCCTCGCCGAGGACCTGCTCGGCCGCCTCTCCGGCGAAGCCGCCGGGGAAGACGGACAGCAGGCGCAGCGCGGCCCTGGCTTCCTCGGCGAGGAGGTTCCAGCTCCAGTCGACGACCGCGTGCAGGGTGCGGTGGCGCTCCGGTACGTCCCGGGCGCCGCCGCGCAGCAGCGCGAACCGGTCGCCGAGGCGGCGGGCGATCTCCGGCACCGACAGCACCCGTACCCGCGCCGCCGCCAGCTCCACGGCGAGCGGCAGCCCGTCGAGGTGGCGGCACAGCTCGGCCACCGCGTCCGGCGGCAGCTCCACCCCGGGCCGGGCGGCCCGGGCCCGCTGTGTGAACAGCTCGACGGAGGTGGCGAGTCGAAGCTCCGGCAGCGCGTACACGGCCTCCGAGGTGAGGCCCAGCGGGGCCCGGCTGGTGGCGAGGACCCGCAGGTCCTTCGAGGACGAGACGAGGGCCCGTACGAGGTCGGCGGTGCCCCGGACGACCTGCTCGCAGTTGTCCAGGACCAGCAGCGCGGGCCCGGCGCCGAGCACGCCGAGGATGCCCGGCACCGGGTCGCCCGGGGTGTGGCCGCCGCCGCTCATGGCACCGGGCCGCCCCTCGCCCGCACCGAGCGCGGAGGCCACCTCGGCGGCGACGTCCGCATCCGCCGTGACACCGGCGAGCGGCACGAAATACACCACGCGCTGCTCGGCCCGGCGGCTCGCGGCGTGCGCGAGCCGGGTCTTGCCGAGGCCGCCGGGGCCGACGACGGTGACGGCGCGGGAGGCCCGCAGCAGCCGCTCGACCTCGGCGATGTCCTCGTCGCGCCCGAGCAGCGGATTCGGCTCGTGCGGCACTCCGTGCCTGACCACGGGTGCCTCGCCGGACAGCAACTCCTGCTGTACGGACCTGAGTTGGGCCCCGGGGTCGGTGCCGAGCCCGTCGCGCAGCTCCCTCCGGTACGCCTCGTACCGGGTGAGTGCGGCGGACGGGCCCGCCGACGCCGCCTCGGCGCGCAGCAGCTCGGCGAGCACCTCCTCGTCGCGCGGATGCTCCGCCGCCACCACGGCCAGCGGCCCGGCGGCCTCCGCGTGCCGCCCCAGCCGGGCGAGCGCGAGCGCCCGAGCGCGGACGAGGGCGCGTTGGACGGGGGCCCGCTCGGAGCGGAGGGCGGCCACGGGGTCGTGAACGCCGTCGCCGTCCCCGGACGCGGGCCCCTCCCACAGGGCGAGACCGGCCTCGGCGGCGGCCAGCGAGCCCGCGTGGTCCCCGGCCCTGGCCCGGTCCGCGCTCGCGGCGGCGTGCAGCAACAGGGCGGAACTGTCGACCTGTTCCTCGGCGAGGGCGAGCCGGTACCCGGTCGGTGTGCTCGCGAGAACATCGGCGCCGAGCTGGGTCCGCGCCCGGGACACGAGCACCTGGAGTGCCTTGCCGGGCCGCTCCGGCAACTCCTCCGGCCACAGCCCGGCCACCAGCCGCTCGGTGCCGCAGCCGGTGCGCAGGTCGCCCGCGAGGAGCGCGAGGAGGGCGCGCAGGCGGGGCGCGGTGACTTCCTGTCCGTGCCAGGCGACACGCGGGAGGAGGGTCAGGTCGGTGGGCATGCGTGCAGCGTAGCCAAGGCGTCGGCCCGGTTCGCCGGGCGGCGGTGAACTCCCGCCGTGCGGGCGGCTGTCGGGGCTACGCGATTCCGTTGAACATGTCGACCAGGCTGTGGGGCGAGTGGGCGCCGTAGAGGACCTCGTGGATCCGGGCGCCTTCGGCGGCGGCTGCGGCGCTACGGGGGAACAGGGACTGTTCGTACTCGGTGAGCGCGGTCTCGATGTCGTCGGGGTGGGTGGCGATGGCTTGGGCGAGTTCGGCGCCGTCGTACATGGCCAGGTTGGCGCCCTCACCGTTCGGGATCGAGAGGTGGGCGGCGTCGCCGACCAGGGTCACTCCTGGCACTCGTTCCCAACGGTGTGCGTGGGGCAGGGTGTTGAGGGCGCGCACGACCGGTGCGGTCTCGCTGTCGGTGATCAGCGCGGTGAGTTCTGGTGCCCAGTCGTCAAACTCCTGCGCGATCCGCGCCAGGGCCGCGGTGGAGTCGGTGAGGTCGATGCCCGCGAACCAGTCCTGCGGCTCGGTGAGCATCACGTAGGTGTGCAGGGTGCCGCCGCGTTCCCGGTGGGCCCCGAGGCCTTTGCCCGGCGCGAGTGCGAACAGGGCGCCGCCGCCGACCGTTTTCGCGTGGGCCGGGTGCCGGGTGTCGCTGTCGAACAGGTAGGTCTCGACGTACGACATGCCGGTGTACGCGGGTACCGCGTCGGAGAGCAGTGGCCGGACGCGGGACCAGGCGCCGTCCGCGCCGACCAGCAGGCCCGTGGTGAGGGCGGTGCCGTCGGCGAAGGTCACCTCGTGGCGGCCGTCGCCGAGGGTGCGGGTGCCGCTGACCTTGTGCCCCCACCGGACTGTGCCGGGCGGGAGCGAGTCGAGCAGCAGCTGCCGCAGTTCGCCGCGCGGTACCTCGGGGCGGCCACCCGTACCGTCGTCGGCCTCCTCGAACAGGACGGTGCCGTCCCGGTCGAGGACCCGCGTCGCCTCGCCGCCCTCCAGGACGAGGCTGCGGAACTCGTCGAACAGGCCGGCTGCCCTGAGGGCGAGCTGGCCGTCGTGCTCGTGGATGTCGAGCAGCCCGCCCTGGGCGCGGGCGGTCGGGGAGGCCTCGGCCTCGTAGACCGTCGCCGGGATGCCGTTGACGTGGAGGACGCGGGCGAGGGTCAGTCCGCCGAGTCCGGCGCCGATGATCGTGACGTCTTCGTGAGTGGTCATGGTGGTGGCTCCTTGTTTGCCTCAACACTTCTGGAACGCCGTTCCAGCTTGTTCGAGTGCCAGCCTGGAACGGTGTTCCACGGATGTCAAGCTGGAACGGCGTTCCAGGTGTGTGTCAGGATGCCCGTATGGCTGCAACCAGGAGGCGCCGTCCGGAGCGGCGAGAGGAACCGCTCTCCCGGGACCGCATCGTCGAGGAGGCGATCGGGCTTCTCGACGAGTCGGGCGAGGGCGGACTCACGTTCCGCGCACTGGCCGGGCGCCTCGCCACGGGGCCCGGTGCGATCTACTGGCACGTCACGGGCAAAGATGAACTGCTCGGCGCCGCAACGGAATCCGTGGTCGCCGGTGCCATGTCCCCCGCCGCCGCCACCGCCGGCGCGACACCGCAGGAAGCGGTCCGTGCTCTCGCGGTCGGCGTGTTCGACGCGATCGACGCCCACCCGTGGATCGGCACGCAACTCGCCCGCGCCCCGGCGCAGTCGCCGCTGCTGCGGATCTTCGAGCACCTCGGGCGCCAGGTCCAGGCGCTCGGGGTGCCCCGAGCCGCCCACTTCACGGCCGCGTCCGCGCTGCTGAACTACATCCTCGGCGTGGGCGGCCAGAACGCGGCCAACGCCCGTGACCACCGTCCGGGCACGACCCGGGCAGAGTTCCTGGGCTCCGTCTCGGCTTCCTGGGCGAACCTCGACCCCGACGAGTACGCGTTCACCCGGAGCGTCGCGGACCAGCTGCGGGACCACGACGACCGGGAGGAGTTCCTGGCGGGGATCGACCTCATTCTCGCCGGGATCACCGGGATCACCGCGCGGCGGTGAACTTCCGCCAGGCGGTGGGGGAGAGGCGGAGTATGGCGGCGCCGGGGGTTTCGGGCGGTGTCCTGGAGTCGGAGAGGCGAAGTGGAGCGACGTCATGGGGGTCGGCCACCTGGAGCGTCTCCGGCACATCCGCACGCTCCTGACCAGGAGCGGCGCGGCCACCGAGGAAACCCGGCTGTACTGCTTCAGCGGCACCGGCTTCACCGATGAACTGCGTCACCTCGCGAAGGACGACCACACGATCCAACTGATCGACCTGCTCCGCCTCTACCGCGGAGAGTGATTTCGGGGCCGAGGAGTGCCAGGAGTGCCAGGAGTGCCGGAAGGCCAGAAGGGCGTCTCAGCCCGGTTCGACGGCTCGCAGGAGCCGCCCGCCGTCGCGGGCCGACGGGCGGCCGACCACTGGGACGAGCTGGTCGGCGCCCGCGGGGGCGGCGGCCTCCATCGGCCGACCGGGCGGATGGAGGCCGCCGCGACGCCTACGACCGCACCGCGACCGAACCCTTCGCGGTCGCGGACCGTCCGACGTGGTCGGCCGCCGGTGCGGTCAGGGTCCAGCGGTACGTCCCCGTGGGGACCTTCTTGCCGCCTGGGCCGGTGCCGTCCCACGACGCGGAGATCCTGCCCGCGGCCGGACCGCCGGTGAGGGTACGGACGGTCTTTCCGCTGGCGGCGGAGACGATCGTCAGCTTCCATCTCGCCGCCGGCTTCGACAGGTGCCACACCCCCGTGTACTTGCTGCCGGCCGCGCGCAGATCCACGCGGGCGGGACTGTCGGTCGAGATGACGGCAAGGGGAGAGGTGGTCACCCGCGGCCATGTGACCGTCACGTCCCCCGCCTCGGTGAGGTAGGCCAGGGGGCCGCCGAACCGGTCCACCGCCCAGAACCGCCCACGCCGGTCGGCGGGTTCGCCCACCTGGTTCTTCAGTGGAGCCAGGTCGCTGGTGCCCACGCGCGCGGCCGGAACCGCGCCGGGGAAGTAGGTGATGCTCAGCCTGGCCGCCGCGTCGTTCTGGCTGACGAGGTAACCGTCGGCCAGTTGCGCGTAGCCGGACGGCACCTTGATCACACGCTTCGTGGTGCGGTCGTAGACACCGGCTTTCTTGTTGGGACCGCAGGACCAGTAGATCCACCGGCCCACCACCTGGATCTCCGTGGGTACGCAAGGGGCGCCCACGGACACGGCTGAGCCGAGCGCTTTCATCGACGGCAGGGACACCGCGGTGACGGTGCCGCTCCTGGTGCCCGCGCTCCACAGCTGGCTGCCCCAGAGGGAGGCCGCGTGCCAATGGTCGGTGTGGCTCAGCGCCTTGGTCCCGTCGTAGACGTACTGGAACCAAGGGTCGGGGCGCTGGACGCTGTACCTGCCGGATGCCGTCAGCGTGGGTACGTAGTTGGATCTGTTCAGGGAAGACCGCACGACGTCGCCCTCCCCGGTGCCGACCAGCCGCAGGCACTGCCCGGTGCACTGCGTGTCATACGGGAAGCCGTCGCCCGCCGGGGGGTGCCATCCGAGGTCGCCGACGTTCCGCGGGGGTGTGGCGTTGAGCGTGCCACTCGCCGTCAGCGACAGGGAGGAGCCGGAAAGGTAGGTGGTCGCGCGGGAGGCGTCGCTCGGTAGGTGCAGTGTGCCGACCCGGAGTTGTCCCTGGTCGACCGCGACACCGCCCACGTCGTACGTGGTCTGCCGGGGCAGCGGTATGTGTACGCCGGCGACCGGGGCCCCGTCGGCGCCGAGGGTGATGCGCCGAACCGCCCAGTCGTCCGGGCCCGTGCCGCCCACGGTGTAGAGGGCGCCGTCCGCACCTGTGACAGGGCGTTGGCCGCTGGCCTGCGGCAGCAGGGTGCGGGCCGCACCACCCGCGGCAGGCTGGGCTACGAGCTTGTCTTCGCCATCGGGGTATACCGCCCAGTTGCCCAGCAACGCCAAGTTGACGCTGGAATCCACGTTGAGCAGGGTTCGGGGCCCGTCCGGATGGTCGCGGTCGACGAGGTAGGACTTGAAATCCTCATTGGTGGCCTCGTACAGAACCGTGGTGGCGCTGAGCGACATCAGATTCAGCCTGGAGGCGTTGTCGGGCACCACGGTCAGGCGGCGGGTCGCGAAGTCCAGCAGAGTCTGGACGCCGGACCAGCCTCCGAAGGTGATCGCCGCTCCGCGCGCGTCCTGCTGGACGTGGGTGATGGCTCCCGGCAGGTTGTCCGGGACACCTGACACCGGCCGGTCGACCGGACGGCCCCCGGCCGCGGGGATCTCCAGCAGATGCAGTGTCCACTTGCCGGCTGTCTTGCGCTGCGTCAGCAGGCGGTTCTCGGCGATCACCGATGTGGCGGTGTCGCCGGTCGGCAGGTCGAACTGCACCACCTTGCCGGTGTCGTAGTTCCGGATCCGGTAGGCGCTGGTGGTGCCGACCCGCTCCAGGGCGAAGCGACCATTGACGGCCCACAGGCTGTTGTAGTTATTAGGGGGGGAGAGAATGACGGGCTTGGGCAGGCCGTTCACGTAGGTACCGTTCGGCCGCTCCCATGTGTACGCCGCCGATGGGCTGTTCCCGGTGCCGTAGGACAGGACGCCGGCGGCATCGGCGCTGACCGGCGCCGACGGCTTCGTCAGAGGTCCCAGCTTCCCCTTGAGGGTGACCGTCGGCATCCCCGCGCGGTCCGCGACCGCGGCCCCCGGCCCGCTGCCGGCCTCCGCCGACGGCATCAGGCCCGCCCCGACCGCCAGGACCGTCAAGGCCACAACAGCCCCTGAACCGGCCTTTCGCCATCCCCGCTGATGTCTTTCCCGCATCGTGGGCCCCGTTCCCGATCGGTTGGTCAATTGATCACTTGATCACTTGAATCCGACGTGTGTCGCCGAACACCGCGGACGGTGATCTGCCACCGTGCCGATCAATGTGACGACCGATCCCGACGAAAAGTTGTACGGGACGGGGCCAGCGGCAGGGCCAGGGACGGGGCCAGGGACGGGTACAGGGACGGCTACCACAGGCAGGGGGGCCGGCTACGGAGCCGTCGTGCTCCCGGGCGAGGCGGCTTCCCCGGTTCCGCTCGTCGGTGAGGTGCTCGCCGCCGTGGTCGGATCTGTCGAGGCCGCGGGCGTGGGCACCGGCGACTCGTCGGTCAGGGCGTCGGACGTCTCGCTGGGGGCCTGGCTGGGGGAACTGGGCTCCTCGGTGGGTTCCGGGCCGGTGGAGCCGGGGTCGGTGGAGGCGCTCGTGGACGGCCGCGGTGTGGCAGGCACAGGCGTGGGCGAGTGGTCGTCGGGGGGTGTCGACGGGCTCGTGGAGACGGGCGGGGCCTGGGGGACCGTCGGTGAGCGGGGGCTCTCGGCCGTCGTCAGGTCGAGGGGGAGGGCGATGAGGGCGGCGACGGCACAGACCATGCCCACTCCGGCCGCCGTGCGGGTACGGCGGCGGCGGGCCGCGGTGCGGCGGATCTCCTCGTAGCGGCCCGGGGGCGCGCCCAGGTAGGCGGGGGCGGGGCCGAGGAGGACGAGGAGAGGGTCGTCGGGGTCGTGGCCCGGTGCGGTGGGGTCGAGCGGCCCGAATTCCCGGTCGTCGTCTTCGTCTTCGTCAAAGCGTGTGGTCAAGGCTTTTCCTCAGGTGGGCGCGGAGTTGTTCACGGGCCGCGTGGAGGTCGGCCTTGATGGTTCCTTCCTTGCGTCCGGTCAGCGCGGACACTTCCCGGATGGGCATGTCAGCGTAGTAGTGCAGGAGGATCGGGACGCGCAGTCGTTCCGGGAGCGATTGGACGAGGAGGCGTACGGACGGGTCCGACGGTTCGGTGTGGGTGCGCAGCGCCGCCTCCGTGGTGACGTGCCGCATGGCCCTGCGCTCGCGTTCCATTTTGCGCCAGTGGTCCCGGACGATGTTGGCCGCCGTCACGTAGAGGAAGCCGCGCGGCTCCTCCACCGACGTCCAGCGGGCCCACAGGCGGGTGAACGCCTCCGAGGCGATCTCGTGGGCCGTCTCGTCGTCGTCGACGAGACGGCGGCACCAGCCGGCCAGGCGCGGGTAGAGGGCGGCGAACAACTCGGACGCTGCCTTGTCGCGGGACCGTTTCAACGCTCTCCATGGTGCTGTCGCCACCGGTGTGGCACTCGTGGGGGAGGACGGAGGGCCGACGGCGTACGTTCCGGCGGCCCGCCGTCCTTTGTGTTCCAGTGTGCTCACGGGGCGTTCACGGGCTCGTGGACGCCGTCAGCGCGGCGAAGGCGATCACGTTGTCGAGGTAGCCGGTCTCGTCCCGGGGGCCGCCGCACGTGATGAGCCGGAGCTCCGGACGGTCCACGTTCCCGTAGACGTCGTCCGTCGGGAAGTCGGCCTTGGCCACCGTCCGCAGGGAGGTGACCGTGAACTCCGTCTCCGTGCCGTTCTCCAGACGCGCGACGATCTTCTCGCCCCGGCGCAGCCGCGTGAGGTCGTGGAAGACGCCGTCCCCGTACTCGCCGACCGTGACATGGCCGAGGATCACCGACGGGCCGGTCTGGCCCGGCGTCGGCGAGTGCTCGTACCAGCCGGCCTGGTCGTGGTCGGTGATCGGCGGGACCTGCACCGTGCCGTCGGACGCCAGTCCCAGCCGCATGACCGGGGTGTCGACCCCGAGGGCCGGGACACGGAGCCGGACGGGGGCCGAACGGCCCACCGGCCGCGCGGACTTGACGGAGGTGTGCGTGCCGTCGGCCGATCCCGGCGGCGGGGAGGAGGCGTCGGGGCTCGCGGTCCCTGTCGTCCGTACGCCCTCGCCGCCGGAGGAACAGCCCACGAGCAGCGAGGCGGCGGCAGCCGTGGCTCCCGTACCGAAGGCGCGCCGGGAGAGCACGGTCACGCCCCGGTCGCCCGCCGACGGCGTACGACGAGCAGCGAGGCGCCGGCCACGGCGAACGCGGCGGCGGCGCCCCCGCCGATCAGCGTCGCCGGCGTTCCGGAGTCCGTCGACGTCTGCGTCACCCCGGTGTTGGGCGCGCCGTCCGGAACCTCGGCGACCTGTGACGGGGCCGAGTTGGGGTCGGTGGTCGGTGCCTCGCTGGGCACCGGGCTGGCCTCGGTGGCGGGGTCCTGGCTCGGTGCGGTGCTCGGCACCGGGGTGGCCTCGGTCGGCGCGGTGCTGGCGGCCGGGACCGGGGTGGGGCTCGTCCCGTCGGCGAACGCGGGAGCGGTGCCCGCCAGTACGGCGGTGGCCGCGAGTGCCACGGCGCTGAGGACGGTACGGCGCACGGTACGGCGCATTTGATCGCTCTCTTTCGTCGGTCCGCCCGGAGTTGGGCCCGGGCCCGGCCCTGGTCGGGCCGGGCGGGCTGTGTGACGGATCGTGCGGAGAGACGAGTCGGCAGCGGAACAGGTTGTAAAGAGATGGCAAAGTCGCCGGGAGGGCTCAGCTGTTGGCGTCCCTCAGTTCCGTGAGGAACGGGATCAGCGCCGCGTTGACCTCGTCGGGCCGCTCCTGCTGCGTCCAGTGGCCGCAGCCCTTCAGCACCACCGGAGCGCGCCGCAGGTTGGGCATCAACTCCGGCAGCTTCTCGATGAGTTGAGGTGTGCCGGGAAACGCGGGCACCAGGTCCCGGTCGCCGTACACGTACAGCGCGGGCGGGCTGACCACGGCCCCGTGCCAGGCCGTCGTCAGTTCCCAGTTGCGGTCGATGTTGCGGTACCAGTTGAGGGCGCCGGTGAAACTGCCCGCGAAGCTCTCGGTGAGGGAGTCGAGGTCCGCCTCCGTGAGCCAGGCCGGGAGTTCCTCCGGGTCGGGCATCGTGTCCAGCCAGCCCTGGCCCGGCTCGACCAGGGGCTGCCTGCCGGTGCCCGACTCGGGGTTGTCGCCGGAGAAGGCGTACAGGGTCCTGCGGAGGGTGGCGCGCGGGTCCCGGTTCAGTTCGGCGTCGGCGAGCCCGGGGCGGTTGATGTAGTTCCAGTAGAAACGGCCGCCGAACATCGCCTCCATCACGCCCAGCGGGCGGTGGTCGCCCCGGAACGGCGGCGGCACGCTCAGTCCCGCCACCCCGCGCACGACGTCCGGACGCAGCAGCGCGGTGTGCCAGGCCACGGGCCCGCCCCAGTCGTGCCCGACGACGTACGCCGTCTCCTCGCCGAGCGCGTGGATCAGCCCGACCACATCGCCCACCAGATGCAGGATGCTGTACGCCGACACGTCCTCGGGGCGCTCGCTCGCGCCGTATCCGCGCTGGTCGGGGGCGACGACCCGGAAACCGGCGGCGGCCAGCGGCCCGAACTGGTGGCGCCAGGAGTGCCACGACTCGGGGAAGCCGTGCAACAGCACGACGAGCGGGCCCTCGCCCGCCTCCGCGATGTGCAGCCGGACGCCGTTCACGTCCACCGTGCGGTGCTCGACGCTGTGGTTCTCAGCCCCGTGGTGCTCTGCCACTGTGCGGTTCTCAGCCATGAAGCAAAGGGTATGCGTTGCTATCGCAACCGGAAATCCGGGGTCCTCGCCGAGAACAGTTCCGCCTGCCGGTCGCCCGGGAGATTGCCGAGCCGGACCAGGTGCGGCGCGTACGCGAGGGCGTGCGCGCGGGCCGCCTCCTTCGCCGCCCACACCGCCCGCACCGTGCCCTGCACCCCCTCCGGCGGATACGACGCGATGACCCGGGCGCGGTCGACGGAGGCCGCCAACGACCCACCGGGAGCGGTGACTTCACTCACCAGCCCGATCTCGTACGCCCGCGCCGCCGACAGTCGCTCCGCCGTCCCCATCAGCGCCATCCGCGCGATCTCCCCGTACGGCATGCGCTGCGCCATGCCCATCGACTCGTACGCGCTGACCATGCCGTACGTGGTGTGCGGGTCGAAGAAGGTGGCGCTCGGGTCGGCGACGATGAACTCCGACTCCGCGAGGAGGTAGAAGGCACCGCCGCACGCCATACCGTTCACCGCGGCGATCACCGGCTTCCAGAGGTCGTTCGCCTTCGGGCCGATCCTTTCGAGCGGATCGTCCACCATGTAGGGCGAGTTGGGCTGGGGGACGGTCGCGTCGCGGTCGAGGCCCGTAGAGAAGGCGCGTGTCCCGGCGCCCGTGAGGACCACCGCCCGTACGGTGTCGTCGAAGCGCAACTCCTGCCAGGTGGAGGCAAGTTCGGCGGCGGTGTCGAGGTCGATGGCGTTGAGTCTCCGCGGCCGGTCGAGGGTGACGACGGCGACCCCGGTCTCCTTGTCGGCCGACAGGTCCAGGCTCACGGGCGCTCCAGGATCCACTGCGGAAGCCCGGCGGAGGAGAAGACGACCTGCACCCGTGCGCCGATGCGAATCCGTTCGGGGGGAAAGGAGTTGAGGGGTGCGTCGGGCCCGGTGACCAGGTTGCCGACCAGCCGGATGCGCGGGGCGTCCGCCAGCTCGACGACGATCACGTTGTACGGGGCCAGCTCGGCGTAGTCCGGGAGGAGCGGCGGATGCGGGACGACGAACGACCAGACGCGTCCGCGTCCGCTGACCGCGCGCCACTCGCTCGCGAAGGACTGGCAGTGAGGGCAGCACGGGCGGGGCGGGAAGCGGGGTTCGGCGCAGTCGGCGCAGGTCTGGACGCGGAGTTCGCCCTGGGCCGCGTACCCCCAGAAGGGGGCGCCGTCTTCGTCGACGACCGGTGTCAGCATCTCTCAACTCCTCAGCTTCTCAACTTCGCGGCTTGTCGGCTTCGAGGCTTCTCAACTTCTCAACAACAGGGCCGAAGTCGGGACGCCCTCCCCTGCGGTGACCAGGCAGGTGGCGGCTCCGGGGACCTGGGCGGTGCTGGTGCCGCGCAGTTGCCGTACGCCCTCGGTGATGAGGTTGAAGCCGTGGACGTACGCCTCGCTGAGGCCGCCCCCGCCGGTGTTGATCGGCAGCCGGCCGCCGCTCTCCAGGGCGCCCCCCTCGGTGAAGGCGCCGCCCTCGCCGCGCCCGCAGAAGCCGTAGCCCTCCAGGGAGAGGGGGATGAGGGCGGTGAACGCGTCGTAGAGCTGGGCGACCTGGACGTCGTCCGGGGTGAAGTCGGCGTGTTTCCAGAGATGCCGGGCGGCTGTCCAGGCCGGGCCGGTCAGCGGGTCGTCGTTCCAGTAGTTGACCATGCCGTGGTGCTGGGCGGGCAGGCCCTGGGCGGCGGAGTGGATGTAGACGGGGGTCCGGCGGCAGTCCCGCGCCCGCTCCGCCGACACGACCACGCAGGCCAACGCCCCGTCCGTCTCAAGGCAGTTGTCGAAGAGGCAGAGGGGTTCGCTGATCCAGCGGGAGGTCATGTACATCTCGCGGGTGAGCGGACGGTCGTACATGATCGCGTCCGGGTTCTGGTTCGCGCGGTTGCGGCAGGCGAGGGCGACGTTGAAGAGGTGGTCGCGGGTCGTGCCGTACTCGTGCATGTGGCGGCGCGTGAGCATCGCGATCTCGTCGGAGGGCCGGAGGAGCCCGAAGGGGCGCGTCCACTGGGCCGGGGTGGGGAGTTGGACGCTGGTGTTCCGCCACGGCCGGGGCCCGGAGCCCCTCTTCCGTGACCGCCAGGCGACGCCGACCGTGGCCTGTCCGGTGGCTATCGCGGCGGCGAGATGGGCGACGGTGGCGCAGGAACCGCCGCCGCCGTAGCCGACCTTGGAGAAGAAGGTGAGGTCACCGAGGCCGAGCGCCTTGGCGACCTCGACCTCGTCGGTCTCCTCCATGGTGTAGGAGGCGAGGGCGTCGACCTCGGCGGGCGCGATACCCGCGTCGTCGAGCGCGGCGAGGATCGCACGGCACGCCAACGTCCGCTCGTTCTCGGTGAGTTGTCGGGCAAAGGAAGTCTGTCCGATTCCGGCGATGGCGGTGGCGTCCTTGATTCCGGTGACGCCTCTGATACCCGCCGTATCTGGTGCGACTGCCATGACTGCACACACCTCCGCACGCGTGCCCGGCTGCTGACAGGGCGTCAGGTTACAGCTAATCTGACGGTCAGTCAGCTCTTGTGCGGTGAGGTGTTGTGGGGAGGCTCGCGGTGCGCGGTGACGTGGAGTGGGGCAGCATTCCGGGGCTGGTCCGGGCGGCGGTGGAGCGGTACGGCGACACCGAGGCGGTCGTGGACGGACGTACCCGCATCTCGTACACGGAGTTGGGCGCGCGGGTGGAGCGCGCGGCGGCGGCCTGTGCGGCGAGCGGGGTGGAGGCCGGCGACCGGGTCGCGATCTGGGCGCCCAACTCCGTCGACTGGATGGTGTCCGCGCTGGGCGCGGTCTCGGCGGGCGCGGTGCTCGTACCGCTGAACACCCGCTTCAAGGGCGCGGAGGCGGCGTACGTACTGGCGCGCAGTCGGGCGAAGTTGCTGTTCGTGACGGGCACGTTCCTGGGCACGTCGTACGTGGCCTCGCTGCGGAGGGCGGCGGGGGGCGGCGACGGTCGCGGCCCCCTGGCGGGGCTCCCGGAGCTGACGGACGTGGTGGTGCTGGGGGAGGACGCGCCGGCCGAGTTCCGTACCTGGAAGGACTTCCTGGCGGGCGGTGACGGCGTGGACGCGCGGACGGTCCGGGCGCGGGCGGAGGCGGTGGAGGGCTCCGACCCCTCGGACATCGTCTTCACGTCCGGCACGACGGGCCGTCCGAAAGGGGCCGTGATCACGCACGCGCAGTCCCTCCGGGCGTACGAGATCTGGAGCGAGCTGGCGGGACTGCGGGAGGGGGACCGCTACCTCGTCGTGAACCCGTTCTTCCACACCTTCGGCTACAAGGCTGGGGTGTTGGCGTGCCTGATGCGGGGCGCGACCCTCATCCCACAGCCGGTGTTCAACGTCGACACGGTACTGGCGAACGTGGCGGCCGAGCGGGTGTCGGTCCTCCCCGGCCCGCCCACGCTGCTTCAGTCGCTCCTGGACCACCCGTCCCGGGCCGCGTACGACCTGTCGAGCCTGCGGCTGGTGGTGACGGGGGCGGCGGTGGTGCCGTTGCGGCTGGTGGAACGGTTGCGTACGGAACTGGGCGTGGGCACGGTCCTGACGGCGTACGGCCTGTCCGAGGCGAGCGGCATCGTCACGATGTGCCGCCGGGGCGACGCGGCACCGGTGATCGCGTCGACCTCCGGGCGGGCCGTCCCCGGGGTCGAGGTGAGGGTCGAGGCACCCGTGGGCGAGCCCGGTGAGGTGCTGGTGCGGGGCTTCAACGTCATGCGCGGGTACTTCGAGGACGCGGAGAGCACGGCCGAAGTCATCACGGGGGAGGGCTGGTTGAGGACGGGCGACGTCGGCGTCCTGGACGGCGACGGCAACCTCCGGATCACCGACCGCCTCAAGGACATGTTCATCGTCGGCGGCTTCAACGCCTACCCGGCGGAGATCGAGCAGCAGCTCGGCCTCCATCCGGACGTGGCGGACGTGGCGGTGATCGGCGTACCGGACCCCCGGCTCGGCGAGGTCGGAAAGGCGTACGTGGTGCGGCGGCCGGGAGTGTCCCTCACGGCGGACGACCTGATCGCCTGGTCCCGGCGGGAGATGGCCAACTACAAGGTGCCCAGGGCGGTGGAGTTCGTGGGCGCGCTGCCTCGTAACGCGAGCGGCAAGGTGGTCAAGGGGGAGCTGCGGGCCGGGGGTTGAGCCTGCCGGGTGTTGAGCCGGCCGGGGGAATGGCGCTTCACTTGCCCCCCGTGGAGCGTACGGGCACACGTCGTCAAGGGCCTGGCACGCATCGTCAATGAGGTGACGGCTCGCTCTCCCTAGCCTTCCCTGTACATGCCGGCAAGGGAGAGGAAACCTCACGTGTTGCGCACCTCATCACAGCACCGCCCGGTCCGGGCGGCCGCGAACCTCCTGCTCGCCGTCCTCATGATGTTCGGCGTCAGCGCCGCGATCACGCCGTCCGCGCAGGCCGCTGCGCAGGCCGAGTGCTGGACTCCCACCGCCAACGGGGAAGGGCGCGGATACACCTACTGGGACGACGGCTGGGGCTACAACCTCAAGAGCGGGCCCTACAAGGACGGATGCTGGGACGTCGGGTGGGTCCCCCAGGAGGCGCTGATCTACTTCCAGTGCTGGAAGAAGAACTCCTTCGGCCACACGTGGTGGTACATCCGGGTCGCAGGCACCAGCACCTACGGCTGGACGTCGGAGGACAACTTCTGGGGAGACTCGGTGGACGAGAACGGCGACGGGCAGATCATCTACTACGAGTGCTGAGACCCGCCGCGTGCGGGAGGCCGCCCCTGAGCACCGGGGAGCTCGGGGACGGCCTCCTGCGCGGCGGCGGTCGTGATCATTGCGATCTCGACCCCGCTCCCGCTCCCGCTTCCGCTCCCGATGGCGAGCATCGGCTCTCGGCAGGTCGGCCCGTCAGTTGCAGTCCCTCCGACCGGGCCCGCTCCACCAGCATCGAGACCAGCTGCTCATCGGACACGGGCGCAGGCTGCCCCAACGGGGCACTCTCGACAGGCTCCACGGTCGCCAACTCCACGGAGGTGTCAGTCACTTGACGTCTCTCCCATGATCGTCAGATCCGCTAGGGGTCATCGGGTGACACTGCAGAGGCCCCACCGGTCTGCGGTGGGGCCTCTGTGTCTGACGGCAGTAGTTGACGGCAACGTCAGCGGACAGGCGCTGGACAGGGCGGCGTCTCGTCGCCGTCATCCAGGTCGCCAGGGGTCTCCGGGAGGGTGCGGAGTGCGTGTCCGAGGAGGTCGATTGCCTGGCGTTGGAGGCGGAGGCGGACGTGTGCGTAGATCGTGGCGGTTACGCCGATGTGGGCGTGGCCGAGGAGTTCCTTGATGACGACGAGTTCGACGCCCTGTTCCAGGAGGAGGGTCGCGGTGGAGTGGCGGAGGTCGTGGAACCGGATCGGCCGTAGGCGGGCGTTGCGGAGCAGGGCGTTGAAGTGGCGTGTGAGGGTGGCGGGCTCGATCGGGTGGCCGTCGGACCGGGTGAAGACGTGCCCGATGCTTTGCCAGTTGGAGACCGCGTGGGCCTTCTCCTGTGCCTGATGCTCGCGGTGCGCGCGAAGCGAGGCGACGCAGGAGACCGGCGGCGCGATGCGCCGTTCTGAGCTGATGGTCTTGGTCGGCAAGGTGGTCAGACCGCCGGTACGGGTGCGCTGGAGGGTGCGACGGATGGTGGCGGTACCGGCGTCGAGGTCGAGATCTTCCCAGCGCAGGCCGAGGAGTTCGCCCTTGCGCAGGCCGGTGCGCAGGGCGAGTTCGAACAGGGCGGCGTGCCGGTGGCCTGGGCGGCGGTGGGGAAGCGTCGGGCTTCGTCGGCGGTGAGGGGGTTGAAGCGGCGGGGGCGTGCGCGTCCGGTCGCGTCGCTGTGGGGAGTGCATCGGGGGACTGACTCAGGCCTGGGTGAGGGGTGCGACCGGGACGGTGGTGGCGAGTGCGGTGCTCTGCAACGTCGTGATGCGTTCGATGACGAGAACCAGCAGTACGGCCGCCGCGATCATGAGCGCCTCCGCCACCACGAGCAGAGCCATCGACCACGGGGCCGCCTGGTCCGCCACCACGAGCACGAGCGAGTGCGTGATCCAGGCGCCCCACCACAGGTTCACCAGGGTCGTGTCCCGCTTCTGGTCCCATGACACGGAGCTCGCGCGCCCGATGTCCAGGACGAGCCGGCGAGGGACGAAGAAGTTGACCACCGGAATGAACCACGCGCCGATCGTCCAGCCCCGACTCGGGAGCGTGGCCAGGGGGAACAACTCCGTGGCGTTTCGCCGGGATTGGACGAGCCACACGAGGAACAGCACGATCGTGAAGGTCATCAGATAGACGAAGGCCATGGAGATGAGGCCCGACTTGTGCAGGGACGCAGCCGAGCGGTCGAGGTAGTCGTCCCGGACTGCCGCCGCGCGGAACACGTCCGTCACGGCGGCCGTCGCTATCGACGCCTGCGCGAAGCGGGCAAGGAGCCAGGGAGCTCTGCGGGTGGTACTCGTCATCGTCCTCGGCCTGTCTCGGAGGCGTACGCAGCCGCAGCGGGCGCCGGGCGGAGCGATCATAAGGGCCGCTCGCCGTATGGGTGTACGGCTTTCGGGTCCTCGTCCCGGCCGGTGGGAGCGCGAGGTCGGTCCCCGATCGACTCCGCGTGGCCCGACAGCGGGTGGCGGACGGTGCGTATCCGGGTGGAGGGGGCGATCCCGAGCCGCGTGCTCTTCCGGTGCTGCTCAGTGCCACGGGGGCCGACGAGTCGGGGCGTGGGTTGGCGCTGTCCGACGCCCTCGCTGCCCTCGCTGTGCGGACACGTTGATGGAGCTGAGCGTCCGCTCAGCTCCATCAACGTGGTGCCGGTGCCAGGGTCGGGTGGCGTGGCTGTCGTCCGTGCCCACCCCGGCGATCGTCACGTGGTTGTCGTCGTGGTGCCGGGAGTGTCCGTGATGTGGTTGTCGGCGAACGCCGGAACCGAGGTCCCGAGCGCGGCGGCAGCCGTGATCACCGCTGTGCCGAGGGCGTTCCTCGGGGCGCATGTCCGAAAGGCAGCACATCGGCCGCGACGGCTCCCCCTCCGTGCCGTCGCGGCCGATCCCCGCTGGGAGGAAGGTGTCAGCGGTCCAGGTCCAGGACCGGCGGTGCGGGCGTGTGGTTGTCCATCGTGGTGATGGCCTCCTCGGACGCCGGCGGTTCCGCGGGAGTGTGGTTGTCGAGTGTGGTGACCGTCTCGTCCAGCGGTGCCGACGGTGTGTGGTTGTCCATCGTGGTGAACTCTTCGGTGCTCTGCTCGGGCTGCGTCATTGTCCTGAACTCCCCTGATTGCGTGGGAAACCTGAGGGCACCCCACCCGGCAACTCCCCCGAGTCCTGCCGGGCAGGGGCCCTGTGGACCCGCCTGCCCCCCGACGCGACGGATCACTTCGCTGAGCTTGTCAGCTGGGAATAAACGATTGATGAACGCCGCTCATGGTGCCCGAAGGGGCAGGAGCAGTGCCCGTACCTCGTCGGCCTCCGCCGCCCCTGAGGCCTCGTAGAGGGAGAGTGCTTCGAGCCAGCAGGCGCGGGCGCGATCGGCCTGGCCGAGCGCGGCCAGCGAACGGCCGAGGGTGGTGCGGATGTGGGCCCGCATACGGTCTCCGCCGATGAACCCGATGGCGAGAGCCTGTTCCGCGTGCCGTGCGGCCAGGGCCGCCTGCTGGGCCGCCAGGTGTGCCTGTGCCACGCGGAAGTGGGTGGTGCCCTCCCACAGCCGCTGGCGGTTCTGCCCGAAACTCAGCAGTGCCTGGTCGTACTCCGCCAGTGCCTCGCCATGGCGTCCTGCCTGGGTGAAGGCCACACCGAGGGCGTACCGCGCGTTCGCCAGCCGCAGGGTGAGACCGGCGCGGTCGTAGATCTCCAGACCCTGACGGGCCAGGGTGATGGCACGGGAGGTGTGCCCCATGGCCAGGTGCAGGCGGGAGAGGTTGCAGAGCGCGCTCGCCTCGCCCGGCTTGCTTCCCACCGAGCGGGAGCCCTCGATCGCCTTGAGCAGGTACTCCTCGGCGTCCGTGTGCCGCCCCTGGTTGAACGCGATGATCCCGCGGTCGTTGCTCGCCCAGTAGGCGGTCACGCCGTCGCCGACGGTGGTCGCGAGCAGCACCGCCTGCCGAGCCTCCTCGTCCGCCTCGGCATAACGCCCCGCCACGAGATGGACGTTGGTGAGTGTCGTCCGCGCCCGTCCTTCCGCGTATGTGTCACCCACCGCTTCGGCGAAGTCGCGTGCGGCCAGGGCTGCGGACTCGTACACCTTCGAGTTGGCCCCCGACTCGCCCAGATCCTTGGCGGCCCACAGCAGATCGACGCCCCTGCGCAGCCTGCTGTCGACGAAGGACTGCCGGGCGCAGGCCAGCAGGCAGTTCGCCTCGGCGTACAGCCAGTCCTGCGCCGCGTGCCGGTCCTCGAACGTCAGCCCCGGATACTCGGTCCGCTCCAGGTGGTCGACGAGCCGGTCTCCGGGCCGTTCGATCAGATAGACCTCGGCGACCGTCGCCAGGTAGAAGTCCAGCAGCCGTGACATCGCCAGGTCCCGCTCGCCCGGCGGCTGTTCGTCCCGTTCCGCGCAGGAACGCGCGTAGAGGCGTACGAGGTCGTGGTAGCGGTAGCGGCCCGGGGCGGCCGACTCCAGCAGGGAGGTGTCGACCAGGGACTCCAGCACGTCCTCGGTGTCGTCGACGGGGAGGTCCAGTACGGCCGCTGCCGCCGCCAGCGACATGTCGGGGCCGTCCGCGAGGCCCAACAGCCGGAAGGCGCGCGCCTGTTGCGGGTCCAGCGCCCCGTACCCCAGCTCGAACGTCGCCTTCACCGCCAGGTCGCCCGCCTGGAGTTCGTCCAGCCGGCGCCGTTCGTCCGCCAGCTTCGCCGCCAGGACCGACACCGTCCAGGTCCTGCGCGCCGACAGCCGGGATGCCGCGATCCTGATCGCCAGCGGCAGGAAACCGCAGGCCGCGACCACGTCGAGGGCCGCCTTGCGCTCCGAGGCGACCCGTTCGGCGCCCACGATCTTCGTGAACAGCTGGAGGGCCTCCTCGGGGGACATGACGTCCAGGTCCACCAGGTGGGCGCCGGCCAGGTCCACCATCCGTACCCGGGAGGTGACGAGGGCCGCGCAGCCCGGTGTGCCGGGCAGCAGCGGACGTACCTGGGCGGCGTCGTGCGCGTTGTCCAGCAGGACGAGGACCCGGCGGCCGTCCAGTACCGAGCGGTACAGGGCCGCGCGTTCCTCCAGGGAGTCCGGGATCGCCGAGTCGGCGGTGCCCAGGGCGCGGAGGAACGCGCCCAGGACCGTTTCCGGTTCGGCGGCGCGGGTGCCGGCGCCCTGGAGGTCGACGTACAACTGGCCGTCGGGGAAGGACGACCGGGCCTGGTGGGCCACGTGCACGGCGAGGGTCGTCTTGCCGACGCCGCCGATGCCCGCCAGTGCCGACACCGCCATCACGCGGCCCTCGGCCAGGGAAAGCACCTCGCTCAGTTCGGACACGAAGGCCGCGCGGCCCGTGAAGTCCGGGACCGACGCCGGGAGTTGGGCGGGTCGTACCGGCGCGGCGGCCGGTTCGGGGGCCAGCGGCGCCGAGGGTTCGGCGAGGCCCGGGTCCGCCCGGAGGATGCGCTGTTGCAGGTCCCGCAGGCCGGGGCGCGGGTCGACGCCGAGTTCGTCCGCCAGCAGGCGGCGCGTGTCCGCGTACACCGCCAACGCCTCGGCCTGGCGGCCACTGCGGTACAGCGCCAGCATCAGCAGCTCGCGCAGGCGTTCGCGGAGGGGTTCGGCCGCCGTGAGCGCGGTCAGCTCGCTGACCGCCTCCGCGTGGCAGCCCTGCTCCAGGTCCATGTCCAGGCGGGATTCGAGGAGTTGCAGACGCCATTCCTCCAGCCGCACGCGCTGGGCGTCCGCGTACGGGCCCGGTACGCCCGCCAGCGGCTCCCCGTCCCACAGGTCGAGGGCCTGGTTGAGGAGGTTCCGGGCGTGGCACAGGTCGCCGGTGTTCTTCGCCTTCTCCGCCTCGGCGGCCAGGTCCTGCGCCACCGCCAGATCGAGCGCGCCCTCCGGCAGCGAGCGGATGGCGTACCCCGTGGACTCGCTCACCAGGACACCGGAGCCCAGGACCTTCCGCAGCCGCGAGGCGTACGTCCGTACCGCCGCCAGCGCCTGTGACGGCGGCTCCTCGCCCCACAGCGCGTCGATCAGCTCGGCCGCCGTGGCCGTACGTCCGTCACGCAGCAACAGCGCGGCCAACAGCGCCCGTTGCTGTGGGGAGCCGGTGGGCAGCGACGTCTCGTCGAGCCAGGCCCGCACCGGCCCGAGCACACTGAAGCGCAGTGCCGTCGACGGCACCGGCACCCGCGCGGAGGAACCCGCCGGGGTGTCCGCCGAGGAACCCTCCCGGCCCCGCTGTGCCGGCACCCGCGGTACAGCCGGTACGTCGCCCATCGCCGCTCCCTGCCGAACATCATGACTAGAACAGCAGTTTGCCTTGTCCACGGCATGTGCGTCAGCTCTGGAGACGCCGATCACAGGCCGGGTGCGCGGTATCGCACGCTTCTCACCCGCTGTTCGCGCGGGGTCGCACGGAAAGGGGGCGGCGAGGTGGCCGAAAGGGACGTGCGGTCGCGTAGCTGACGGTTCGTCAGATCGGCGCTACCGTGCCCTCTATGGAGACGACTGTGGAGAGCGCGGCGGAGGGTGCGGAGACGACCGACACCTTCCCGAAGATCATCTCGGTGGACGACCACACGGTGGAGCCGCCGGGCGTCTGGCAGGACCGGCTGCCGAAGAAGTACCGGGACATCGGCCCGCGCATAGTCCGGGCGCCGCTGAAGTCGATGTCCTTCCTCGGCGGCCGGTTCAAGCCCGTCATGGGTGAACCCGGCGACGACGGCCCGATCGGCGACTGGTGGGTCTACGAGAACCTGCACCGCCCCCTCACCCGCCTCGACACCGCCGTCGGCTACGACCGGGACGAGATCAAGCTGGAGGTCATCACCTACGAGCAGATGCGCCCGGGTTCCTACGACGTCCCGCAGCGACTGGCCGACATGGACATCAACCACGTCCAGTCCGCCGTCTGTTTCCCGACCTTCCCGCGCTTCTGCGGCCAGACCTTCACCGAGGCCGAGGACCGCGAACTCGGACTGCTCGGCGTACGCGCATACAACGACTGGATGGTGGACGAGTGGTGCGGCCCGGCCGCGCAGGGCCGTCTCATCCCGCTCACTCTGATCCCGCTCTGGGACGCGGAGTTGGCGGCGGCCGAGGTCCGGCGCAACGCGGCCCGCGGCGTTCGCGCGGTCGCCTTCTCCGAGATCCCCCCGCACCTCGGTCTGCCCTCGATCCACGGCGACGACTGGGACCCGTTCCTCGCCGCCTGCGCCGAGACGGGCACCGTCATCGCGATGCACATCGGCTCCAGCAGCCGGATGCCGTCCACCTCCGCCGACGCCCCGCCCGCCGTCGGCTCCACCATCACCTTCGCCAACTGCTGCTTCTCGATGGTCGACTGGCTGATGAGCGGCAAGTTCGAACGCTTCCCGCAGCTCAAGATCATGTACGCGGAGGGCCAGATCGGCTGGATCCCGTACATCCTGGAGCGCGCGGACGTGGTCTGGGAGGAGAACCGGGGCTGGGGCGGAGTCGCCGACAAGGTCCACCGGCCGCCCTCCGAGCTGTTCGCCGAGCACGTCTACGGCTGCTTCTTCGACGACGCCTTCGGGCTGCGCAACCTCGACGCGATCGGTGTGGGCAACGTCCTCTACGAGACCGACTA
The DNA here is from genome assembly GCF_036227485.1 of Streptomyces sp. NBC_01451. Lineage (NCBI taxonomy): Bacteria > Bacillati > Actinomycetota > Actinomycetes > Kitasatosporales > Streptomycetaceae > Streptomyces > Streptomyces sp. NBC_01451. The sequence goes on along the minus strand of NZ_CP109479.1, from coordinate 4,079,950 downwards.
CCCCCACTCCGACTCCACCTGGCCCGGTTCGCGCGAGGTCGGCGAGGCCCAGATGGGGCATCTGGACCCGGAGGTCGTGGAGCGGATCGTACGGGGCAACGCGATCGAGCTGCTGGGCCTGACGCCGGACGGGCTGTGGCATCCCGGCGGTACGGCATAGCTGGTGAAACTGGCGTAGAAGCCATGGCGCCGCTGGTCATCCGGTACCGTGAATTCCCTTGGGGGGCCAAGTGGTCGGATGGTGAAGAAGCGCTGCCCGAACGCGACTGTCCCCCGGCCACCGCACTGCTGCTGCACAGCGACCGTGCAGGGAAAATCGGGGGACGTCCGTTGCCGTACACCGCAGAGATCAGCCGGACCAACCCGGGTTGCTTCATCTTCCTGGTGGACCAGTCCGCCTCCATGAGCGACCCCATGCAGAACGGTGAGACGACCCAGCCGCGGGCCGAGGTGGTGTCCAACGCCATCAACCGGCTGCTGACGGAACTGTCGGTCAAGTGCGCCAAGGAGGAGGGCGTACGCGACTACTTCCACGTCTCCGTGATCGGTTACGGCCACAACCACGTCGGCTCCGCCTATCAGGGTGCCCTCGCCGGCCGCGACCTCGTTCCGCTGGGCGAGGTCGCCAACAACCCGGCGCGCGTGGAGAGTCGTACCAAGAAGGTGCCGGACGGCGCCGGCGGTCTCGTCGAGACGTCCGTCCAGTTCCCGGTGTGGATGGACCCGGTCACCAACGGCGGTACGCCCATGACCCGGGCCCTCGGCTATGCGAACACCCTGGTGGCGCACTGGGTCGACACGCACCCCGGTGGCTTCCCGCCCATCGTCCTCAACCTCACCGACGGGGAGTCCACCGACGGCGACCCGACCAGCGCCGCCATCGGCCTGGCCTCGCACGCCACCGCGGACGGCCCGGTCCTCCTCTTCAACCTGCACGTCTCCGGCAGCGGCGGCGCCCCCATCACGTTCCCGGACAACGAGGAAGCGCTACCGGACACCTACGCGAAGCTGCTCTTCCAGATGTCCAGCGTCCTGCCCGGCCACATGCGTTCGTACGCCGCCTCGCAGGGCCACCGGGTCAGCGGGACGACCCGGGGCTTCGTCTACAACGCCGACATCGTCTCCATCGTGGAGTTCCTCGACATCGGCACCCGTGCGACGGAGCTGCGCTGACCATGGGGGACATCCCGGCGCTGCCGCGGGCACAGTGGTTGTGGACACAGAAGTCGGGCAGCAGCGAGCGGGAGTGCGAGGACGCCGCGTACTGCTGGCAGTCCGGCGAGGCGGGCGTCGACAGTGCGGGCCGGGCCGTCGCGTCCCTGTACGCCGCCGTGTCCGACGGAGCCTCGGAGAGCCTGCTCGCCCGTGACTGGGCCATGCTCCTCGTCGCCGACGCCGTCGAGTCCATGCGGCTGGCCGGTGACTGGTGGGAGGAACTCGGTACATTCGTAAGGGACTTGATGGAGCGCTCCGCACTGCACTGGGACGCCTTCCTCGCCCGCTACCAGGCCGAGCGCGCCACGCAGGGCAGGCCCATCACCTGGTACGAGCAACCCGGCCTGGAAAAGGGGGCGTTCGCCACGGTGCTGGGGGCCGAGATCCGGGCCACCGTCCTGGAGGACGGCACGACCCGCTGGTACTGGTACTCCTTCGCCCTCGGCGACAGCTGCCTGTTCCAGCTGCGCGACGGACGCCTCCTCGACTCCTTTCCGGTGCGTACGGTCGAGGAGTTCGGGATCACGCCCCAGCTGCTGGGCAGCCGGAATCACGATGTGCGGCTGGTCGCGGAACGGATGCGGGTGGCGCACGGGGAACTGCTGCCCGGCGACGAACTCCTGCTCACCACCGACGCGCTTGCGGCCTGGATGCTGTCCCGGGAGGCGACGGGCGAGCCCGAACAGGCGCCGGCTCTCCCGGCCTTCGCGGCTTTCGACCAGCAGGACTTCGCCGAGTGGGTGGGCGACCAGCGGGCGCGCGCCCGGATGCGCAACGACGATGTGACCCTCGTCCGAGCGAGAGTGTGACGTCGATCCGTATATCCGTATGACGGTCGGCGTCATGAGGGTGTGGCGTCACGAGGAGTGGCGTACTTCCGTACGGCAGCGAGAGGGGAGGCGTGGATGGCGGTGTCCCGTGGCGGTCGTCCCGGCCCCGGCTCCGGTCACGGCCCCGTTCCCGGGCCCGGTTCCGGGCAAGGTCCCGGACCGGCCAGGAGGTTTCCGACGGGAGCGAACTACGCGGAGGCGCTCCAGCACCCCGAACTGTGCTTCAGCGACCCGGATCTGAAGCACGGGACGGTTCAACAGAGCCCGGTACTGGGCCCCAAGGCGATCTCCGGGAACTTCGCCAGCGTCTTCTCCGTCACGGCGACGAACGGGCAGCGGTACGCGCTGAAGTGCTTCACCCGGGACAGCACGACGCTCGGCAAGCGCTACTCCGCCATCAGTACGGCGCTCGGTGGACTCGGCGGACTCGGTGGACTCGGCGGACTCGGCGGACTCGGCGGACTCGGCGGAAGCGGTGGCTTCGGCGCCGGCGGGCTGTCCCAGCCGTGGCCGGTGGGGTTCGACTTCCTGGAACAGGGCGTCCTGGTCGGCCGGGAGTGGTACCCGGCGGTCAAGATGACCTGGGTGCAGGGCACCGGCCTCATCAACTGGATAGAACGCAACCTCCACGACCCGGCCGCCCTGCACACGCTCGCCGACCGGTTCCTGGCCATGACCGCCGACCTGGAGAGGAACGGCATCGCCCACGGCGACCTCCAGCACGGCAACCTCCTCGTCGCCGCCGACGCGACCTTCCGTCTCGTCGACTACGACGGCATGTACGTCCCCGCCCTGCGCGGCGAGCAGGCCACCGAGAACGGCCACCGCAACTACCAGTCGCCCTCCCGTACGGCCGCCGACTTCGGCCCCGCCATGGACCGCTTCTCCGCCTGGACCATCGAACTGGCCCTGCTCGCCGTCGCCACGGACCCCGGCCTGTGGACCCAACTCCACGACAGACAGGGCGAGTTCCTGATCCTCTCCGAGGCGGACTACAAGGAACCGGCGACCTCACTGGCCTGGCCGGTCCTGCTGAGCCACCCTGACCAGCGGGTACGGGACGTCGCCGGCCGGGTCAAGGGCTTCCTCGGCAGGCCGACGTCCGCCGTACCACCCCTCACCGCCGACGCCGTGGGACTCCCGGCACAACGGACGGCATCGGCATCGGCATCAGCACCGGTATCGGCACCGGGTGCGGGAACGGGGGCGGGCGCTGGTTCGGGCGGGGTGAGCTACGGGGGCGGAGGCGGTCCCGGCGGCGGCCGGCACACGGTCACGTCCTGGACACCGGCCGCGTCCGGGGCGTCCGCGTCCGGGGTGCCGGCCTGGATGGCGGGACGCATGGCCGCGTCCACCGCCGCGTCCGCCACCACCACCCAGGGCCCGGCACCGCAACCGGCTGCCGGACTCGGCGGACTCGGCGGGTTCTCCGGCCTCTCCGGCTTCGGCGGGCGCAGCGCCGGTGACCTGGTCGCGGCCCTCGGCGCGCTGCTCAGCACGTCCGCGCCGGGTGCGCTGGTCCTCGCCGCGGGGCAGCCGGTGGACGTCCTGCCCGCGGCACAGGGCGCGGCCCTGCTCACCTCCGTCGCCATGGTCGGGTTCGGCCGGCGCCGGCGCCCCGAGTACCGGGCGGCACGGAAGCGGGTGCGTGAGCTGAAGCGGCGCTCCCGCGAGCTCGCGGACCCGGCGAGCGCCCATCAGCGCCTGGAGCGGGAGATCCGTGTCCTCGACGACGCCCTGGCCAAGGACAACACGGCCTCCGACCAGAGCATCCAGGCCCTCCAGCTCGAACTGCGCGACGGCCAGGCCCGTATCACCATGGACCTGAACCGGCGTACGGACCAGGCCCAGCAGCAACTGGCGGGGCTGGCGGCGCAGGAGCGGCGCCGGATCGACAAGGCGCTGGAGCCCGCGATCAGGGCGCACATCCAGGACAAGCTGCGCGGGACGTCGATCCAGGAGGCGCGGTCGCTCAGCAACATGGGCAACAAGATGGTGCAGGCGCTCCAGGACGCGGGTATCCGGTCCGCGGCCGACTTCATCGGCGTGGACTTCTCGAACAACCCGTCCGTCGTGTACCTGGTGCGGCCCGGTGGCCAGCGCATACGGGTGCCCGGCATCGGCGAGGCCCGGGCCACGGCCCTCAGTGACTGGCGCCAGGGCCTGGAACGCCGGGCCAGGGCGTCCGCGCCGACCACGGTGCCGCCTGCGGCCAAGGCCCAGATCAAGGCGGACATCGCCGCGCTCCGACGGACCCACAAGTCGGAGATCAAGCAGGCCGAGGCCGAGGCCCTGCAGAAGAAGGCCGCCCTCCAGCAACGGATCACCGACGAACGTGCCCGACTCACCGGCCGGCGCCAGCAGCGCGCGATGGACACCCAACGCAAGCGTGCGGAACTCCTGCACCGGCAGAAGCAGTTGGCGGGCGCCGAGGCGGAACGGAAGAGGGTGGAGGCGGAGCTGGGCGACGTGCGGAGGGAGGCACGGGGGACGCTGGGGGCAGGCAAGTACATGCGCTTCTTGCTGACGGGACGCTAGCGGGCAGCGGGCAGCGGGCAGCGGGTTGGAGCGGGGGAGAGGGAGGGGGAGGGTGAGGAACGAAGGTCTGCGACCCCTTGCCTGACGGTGCGTCAGCCGCAACGATGTCCATCGCGGCCAGAAGTGACGGACCGTCAGATCCGAGCCAGGGAAAGGGACGCGCCCATGACCTACGGCATGCAACTCCCCATCCAGTCCCAGTCCACCCTCTACACCGAACCCTGGGAATCCTCGGCCACCCCCGCCGACCTCCTCGACATCGCCCGCACCGCCGACCGCGCCGGCTTCGCCTACCTCGCGAGCTGCGACCACGTCGCCATCCCGCGCCGCCTCGCCCCCGCGATGAGCACCGTCTGGTACGACCCCGTCGCCACCCTCGCCCACCTCGCCGCCGTCACCGAACACGTCCGACTCCTCAGCCATGTTGCCGTCGTGGGCCTGCGCCACCCCCTCGTCACCGCCAAGCAGTACGCCACCCTCGACCACCTCTCCGGCGGGCGCCTGATCCTCGGGGTCGGAGCAGGTCACGTACAGGAGGAGTTCGAGGCGCTGGGGGCCGACTTCGAGCGCCGGGGTGCCGTGCTCGACGAGACGATCGACGCGTTGCGCGCCGCGCTCGGGCCGGACGAGTTCCCCGAGCACCACGGCAAGTTGTACGACTTCGAGGGGCTGGGTCAGCGGCCACGGCCCGCGCAGGAACGCGTACCACTCTGGGTCGGCGGGTCGTCCCCCGCCGCCGTACGCCGGGCCGCGCTCAAGGGCGACGGCTGGCTGCCGCAGGGTGATCCGCGTGACCGCCTCCCGGACCAGATCGCGCGGATCGGACGGCTGCGCGAAGAGGCAGGCGTCCAGGGGCCGTTCACCGTCGGGGCCATCACCGAGCCGCTGTACGTCGGAGAGCCCGGGTGGGACGTCGGGCGGCGGACGATCAGCGGGGCGCCGGAGGCCCTCGCCGAGTCGCTGCGGGCGTACGGCGCGATGGGGGTGGACCAGATCCAGGTCCGGTTCCGGAGCCGGAGTCTCGCTGAACTCACCGACCAGATAAGGCAGTTCGGGGAAGAGGTCGGTCCACTGCTGGAGAACGGACCGGAAGGCGACCTGTCCGGCGGCCTGCCTGGATCTCATTGAACCTTTGAACATGTCCATGCTGGGGCGCGTACGTAGGGACGTACGGACGTCATCGTTCCGGCGGAAGGACATGCACGGTGCGCGCTTCCCGGCTCGTCGACCACCCCTCACCCAGGCTGTCCGTCGCCCTCGCCTGTGCCGAGGGCGAGTGGCCGCACGAGGACTGGCCGGACCCCGACGACCCGCACGTGGGGCGGGCGTCGCGCGTGGACCCGCCCTACCGCGAGCTGGGGGAGCAGGGCGCGGTGGACGTCGTCGTCCTGCGGTGCGAGGAGCCGGCGACCGAGTTTCCGGCGCTGCTGAGGGCCATGGGCGCCGTGAGCGTTCCGGTGATCGTCGTCAGTCCCCGGCGGGACACGGAGACCGTGGTGGAGGTGTTCCGGGGCGGGGCCGGCTATCTCGTCGAGGGCGACTACTGCACCTGCATGCTGGCCTCGGCGGTCATGGCGGCCACGGTCGGGCACACCTATCTCTCGCCGGTCGCGTGCGCCGCCCTCCGGGAGGGGGCTCAGCGGGTCTCCGAGGAGGGGTCGAAGGGCGCGTCCGTCGCCGGGACGGCGATGGAACGGCTGCGGAGTCTGCTCTCGCCGCGCGAACGGCAGATCATGGAGCTGCTGTCGACCGGCCTGGGTGCCCAGGAGATCGGGCTGCGGTTGACGCTGAGCGAGAAGACCGTCCGCAACAACCTCAGCAACATCTACGCCAAGCTCGACGCCCGGGGGAGTACGGACGCGGTCCTGAGATGGCTGGGAGCGACTCCGGTTGTTCGCATATGAGAAGCATGACAAGTATGAGAACAACCGGTGCCGCCTCATCCGGTGACGTCCGTCTCGAATCCCGCTACTGAGTCGAGATATCCGACGACGGAATCTCCGACAGCGGGACTTCCACGTCCGTGACGTTGCTGCCGCCCTCTTCGAATCCCGGCTCCGTGCGGATGCTGTTGCTCGAATTCTGGATTCCGTTGGCCTCCGGAGTTCCGCATTTGACGTTGCGCAGCCACAGCCTGCCGTCCGGAGTTCCGTTCTTCAGGAGCTGCGGATAGAAGACGTGGACGGTCGCGGCACCCTCGCTCGGTGCGAAGAACACCTTCTGGCCGTCCTGCTCCTCCTTGTACGTCGCACGCAGGAATCCGCTCACGTCGGTGCGCTTGGCCGACCACATGAAGAAACCGATGCTGTCCGCCTGCACGGTGTCGGTGCGGCTGATTTCCAGACCGGTGGTCTTGTCGTCCGTCGTGATGTTGATTTCCGAGGTGTTGAAACTGACGCCGACCTCGACGATCGAGCCCACCAGTTTCGAGTCCGCCGCGGCGACGAAGCCGTCCTCCAGCTGGATGAACCGGCTGACGGACGTGGCCACCTTGAAGGTCTTCGAGGCGGTGCCGGTCGATCCGCAGTTGTCGGTCACCGCGGAGACCCGTTGGTTGGGGCCGAGGCTGTTCCGCTTGTTCTGGACGGGGACGAAATCACAGTCGTCGAGCCTGTCCGAGTTCGACGCGCAGTCCGCGGACACCTCGGAGGGCGTGGCGGCGCCCGCCTGGGCCATCAGCGGGACGGCCACCGCGAGGGCCGCCACCGGGGCCAGGGCGAGGGTGATGCGCTTCTTCTTGCTCCGGTGGCTCTTGGCGCGGCCGGTGCGGCTCATGGGTTCTCCTGGGAGGGATATGGCTTTTGACCTGCGGTGATCGGGGTGTTCAAGAGAGAGCGGAGGAGCGTCAGCAGTCCTCCAGGACCGCCTTGGAGGTGCCGTCCATGAGACCGGGGGCGCCTGCGGCGCCGGGCAGGACGGCGGGACCCTCGACGACATCGGGTGCGACGAAGTTCTTCTCGGGGGAGGGGTTCACCGCGAAGCTCCCGGGGTCGGCGTCGATCCGCACCCGCCATTCCCCGGTCATCCGCTGCATCGTCGGCGTGAACTCCATGTGGAGCACCTTGCCGACAGGAACCTCGCGCTCTTCGGTGTCGCCCGCCGAAGCCGCCTTCGTGGTCAGGTCCAGGGTGCCCTTGTGCTTGAGCCAGGACCCGCCGATGGCGCCGAAGAGACCTCCGCCGCCGCCCTGCTGGGTCACGGTGTACTTGCCCTGTCCCTGAGAGGCGCTCGCCGACCAGGTGATGGAGACCTTCGACGGTTCGGTGGCGTTCGGTTCGCAGTTCGGGAAATCGATGGAGGACTTCTCGGTGGGCCCGGCGAAGGTCTCGAACTTCGTCTCGACGAAATCGCAGTTGTCGGACTCGAAACTCGGGCCGGCGATCGGGTGACCGCCGAAGTCGAAGATGTCCTGCTGTTTACCGTTGAGCACCTCGGCCCGCTGGCACAGAGTCATGATCTGCTCGGGTGTCTTCTCCTCCGCCGCGTTCGCCGACGGCAGGAGAGTGATGATCACGCCACCGGTCGCGAGTGCCGATCCGATCGCCACGAGTCGGACCTTCTTGTTCTTCAGACGCCTCTTTGCCATGTCACGCCGCCTCTGAATCTCTTGGTGTCCGCTTTACCTGTTCGTGGAGAAACATTGGCATCACCTGTGGTTCCGCGACAGGGTCAAATATCCCTACTCGCCGGTCACTTGGTGTGTGCTCTCGCACACGCAGCACACTCGCCGGTCACCCGCTCACCGACTCTGACGCATCGTCAGATCCGGCGGTACGATGCTGACCTCCACCGATGTGAACGCTGCGAAGGGGTTCCGCATGGGCAAGCTCGACGGACGGGTCGTACTGGTCACCGGCGCGGCACGCGGTCAGGGGGAGCAGGAGGCCCGGCTCTTCGTGGCGGAGGGTGCGCGGGTGGTCGTGGCGGATGTGCTCGACGACCAGGGTGAGGCCCTGGCAAAGGAGTTGGGTGCCCTGTACGTCCACCTCGACGTACGTGAGGAGGCGGGCTGGCAGGCCGCCGTCGCCGCCGCGGAGAAGGCGTACGGCCGGATCGACGGGCTGGTCAACAACGCCGGCATCCTCCGCTTCAACACCCTCCTCGACACGCCGCTCGACGAGTTCATGCAGGTCGTGCAGGTCAACCAGGTCGGCTGCTTCCTCGGGATCAGGACGGTCGCGCCGCGCATCGCCGAGGCCGGTGGCGGGACGATCGTCAACACCGCCTCGTACACCGGGCTTACCGGGATGGCGGCGGTCGGGGCGTACGCGGCGAGCAAGCACGCCATCGTCGGGCTCACCCGGGTCGCCGCGCTGGAACTGGCGCGCCGGAAGATCCGGGTCAACGCCATGTGTCCGGGCGCGATCGACACCGCGATGTCCAACCCGGCCGTGCTCGACCCGGACGCCGACGCCGAGGGTGCCTCTCAGGGGTTGGACAGGCTGTACCGCAAGCTCGTGCCGCTGGGGCGGATCGGGCGGCCCGACGAGGTGGCGCGGCTCGCGCTGTTCCTCACCTCGGAGGACTCCTCGTACATCACCGGGCAGCCGTTCGTGATCGACGGGGGCTGGCTCGCCGGAGTCGCCGTCGTCTGACCGGCCGGACCGCCGTCAGAGCGCATCATCTGACTGACCGTCAGCTATTGACGGTCCCAGGGGCCGGTGGAACAGTCGACTCAACAAATCTGACGCTGCGTCAGAAACGTCAGGATCGTCAGGAACGGTTACTGGGGACGGTGAACCTCCTTGGAATTCGGGCTCTTTGTACAGGGATACGTGGGCAAGCGGGCCGAGACCGATCCGCTCGCGGAGCACAAGGCGCTGATGGAGGAGACCGAGTACGTCATTCAGGCGGACAAGTCGAACTTCAAGTACGCCTGGGTGTCCGAGCACCACTTCCTGGAGGAGTACTCGCACATCTCGGCCAGTGACGTCTACCTCGGCTACCTGGCCCACGCCACCGAGCGCATCCACCTCGGCTCCGGCATCTTCAACCCGCTCGCCCCGGTCAACCACCCGGTGAAGGTGGCCGAGAAGGTCGCCATGCTCGACCATCTCACCGGCAACCGCTTCGAGTTCGGCTCCGGCCGGGGCGCCGGCTCCCACGAGATCCTCGGCTTCATGCAGGGCGTCACCGACATGAACCACACGAAGGAGCTGTGGGAGGAGACGATCGGCGAGTTCCCGAAGATGTGGATGCAGGACGAGTACGTCGGCTTCCAGGGCAAGCACTGGTCGCTGCCGCCGCGCAAGATCCTGCCCAAGCCGTACGGGCCCTCGCATCCCGCGATGTGGTACGCCGCCGGCTCACCGCCCTCGTACGCCATGGCCGCCCGCAAGGGACTCGGGGTTCTCGGCTTCAGCGTGCAGCGGGTCTCCGACATGGAGTGGGTGCTGGAGCAGTACAAGACGGCGATCGTGGACGCCGAGCCGGTCGGGGACTACGTCAACGACAACGTGATGGTGACGTCGACGGCGATCTGCGCGCCCACGCACGCGGAGGCGGTACGGATCGCGGCGGGCGGCGGACTGCACTACCTTCAGTCGCTGCTCTTCCGCTACCACGACACGTTCCCCCGTCCCGAGGGGTTCCCTGTCTGGCCGGAGACGCTCCCCGAGTTCAACGAGGAGATCATCGAACTGCTCATCGCCGAGGAGCTGTTGATCTGCGGGGACCCGGACGAGGTGCTGACGCAGTGCAAGCGGTGGGAGCAGGCCGGGGCCGACCAGTTGAGTTTCGGGATGCCTATCGGGATCTCTCGGGAGGACACGCTCCAGACGATTCAGCTGGTCGGTGAGCATGTGATTCCGAAGATCGACACCGACCCTGTGCATCGCACCTCGCGGTTCCGGGGGGCGGCTTGAGGTTCGTTGGCGGGTGCGGGGCCGTCGTGGTTGTTCGCGCAGTTCCCCGCGCCCCTAAAAGAGGGGCGCGTCCCTGCGGCCGTTGGGAAGAGGTGCAGCCGTGCTTGACCATCTGATCGCGGGCGTCACCGTCGTCGACGGGACCGGTGCGCCCGCCTACGTCGCCGATGTGGGGATACGGGACGGCCGCATCGCGGCCATCGGGTCCCGGATCACCGAGGAGGCCCGGACCACCGAGGACGCGTCCGGGCTGGTCCTCGCCCCCGGGTTCGTCGACCCGCACACCCACTACGACGCCCAGCTCTTCTGGGACCCCTATGCCACGCCGTCCCTCAACCACGGGGTCACGACGGTCGCCGCCGGCAACTGCGGCTTCACCCTTGCCCCGTTGAACCCCGACCGGCCGGACGACGCCGACTACACGCGCCGGATGATGTCCAAGGTCGAGGGGATGTCCCTGGTCGCGCTGGAGGAGGGGGCGCCCTGGACCTGGAGCGGCTTCGGGGAGTACCTGGACGCGCTGGAGGGCCGGATCGCGGTCAACGCCGGTTTCATGGTGGGGCATTGCGCGCTCCGGCGGTACGTCATGGGCCCGGACGCGGTGGGCGGACAGCCGACGGAACAGCAACTCGCCGACATGCTGGGGCTGTTGCACGAGGCCATGGACGCCGGAGCCTGGGGATTCTCCACCACGCAGTCGTCCTCGCACTCCGACGGCGACGGCCGACCGGTCGCGTCCCGGCACGCGCTGCCCGCCGAACTCCTCGCCCTCTCCCGGGCGGTCGGCGAACACGAGGGCACCCAGATCGAGGCGATCGTCGCGGGCTGCCTCGACCAGTTCAGCGATGCCGAGATCGACCTGTTCGTCGAGATGAGCGCGGCGGCGGGGCGCCCGCTGAACTGGAACGTGCTCACCATCGACTCGTCGGTACCGGCCCGCGTACCCCGCCAGCTGGAGGCAAGTGAGCGCGCCCGCAAGGCGGGTGGCCGGGTCGTGGCCCTCACCATGCCCATCCTCACGCCGATGAACATGTCCCTCGGCACCTTCTGCGCGCTGAACCTGATCCCCGGGTGGGGACCGGTGCTCGGCCTGCCGGTCGCCGAGCGGATCGCCCGGCTCGCCGACCCGGAGGTGCGGGCGGAACTGGTCCGCCGGGGACAGAGCGAGGAGGCCGGTGTCTTCCGGCGGCTGACGGACTTCGGCCGGTATGTCATCGGGGACACCTACAGCGCGGCGAACGAGGGCCTGACCGGCAGGGTGGTGGAGGACATCGCCGCCGAACGCGGCCTGGACCCCTTCAGCTGCCTCGTCGAGATCTGCGTGGCCGACGAACTGCGTACGGTGCTGTGGCCCATGCCCACCGACAACGACCCGGCGTCCTGGGCGCTGCGCGCCGAGACCTGGCGCCACGAGGACGTGCTGCTCGGCGGCTCCGACGCCGGCGCGCACCTGGACCGGATGTGCGGGGCCCCGTACACGACCCGTTTCCTCGGCGACTGTCTGCGCGGCCGGAAACTCGTGCCGCTGGAGCGGGCGGTGCAGATGCTGACCGACGAACCGGCGCGGCTGTTCGGCCTCCGTGAGAGGGGACGTGTCCAGGAGGGCTTCCACGCCGACCTGGTCCTCTTCGACCCGGAGCGGATCGCCGCCGACAAGGCCACCCTGGTGCACGACCTGCCGGGTGACAGCCCGCGTCTCGACTCGAAGGCGATCGGTGTGACAGCCGTATGGGTCAACGGAGTCGAGACGATCCGGAACGACACGGTGACGGGCGCGGTACCGGGCAGGGTGCTTCGCTCGGGCCGGGACACGGCGACGGTGAGCACCAAGTGAGCGACGGACAGCGGCTGTTCGTCGGCGGTTCGTGGGTGGAGCCGGCCGACGGGCACTACGAGGTGACCGACCCGGCGACGGAGGAGGTCGTCGGGCGGGCACCGGAGGCGTCCCGGGAACAGGCGTACGCCGCCGCGGCGGCGGCCCGAGAGGCCTTCGGACCCTGGTCGCGCACCTCACCGGAGGAACGGGCCGCGGTCCTGGCCCGCGCCGCGGACATCATCCAGAGCCACCTGGTGCCGTACGCCGCCCTCGCCCAGGCGGAGACCGGCGCCACGACGGGGACGGCACGCGGGATGCAGGTGGGCGTGGGCGCGGCCCGCTTCCGCCGGTACGCGAAGCTGGAACCGGCCGAGTGGGCGATCGAGCCGCAGGTCAACGAGGGGGGCCCGTTCGGGAAGGCCGCGGTGATGGGTGCGCTGGCCATACGCCAGCCGGTGGGTGTCGTCTCCTGCATCACCTCGTACAACAACCCGTGGGCCAACCCGGCCGGCAAGATCGCGCCCGCCCTGGCGATGGGCAACACGGTGGTCGTGAAGCCCGCTCCGCAGGACCCGCTGTCGGTGTACAGGATGGCGGAGGCGCTGGAGGAGGCGGGCGCGCCCCCGGGGACCGTCAACGTGGTCAGTGGACTGGGCGTCGGCGTCGGCGAGGCGGTCGTCGACTCCCCGGACGTCGACATGGTCAGCTTCACCGGCTCCACGGCGGTCGGGCAGCGGATCGCCGAGGTCTGCGGCCGTGGCATGAAACGCCAGCTGATGGAACTGGGCGGCAAGGGCGCGGCCCTCGTCTTCGACGACGCGGACATCCGCTCGGCGGTCGCGGGCATCGGCACCACGTTCTCCTTCTACAGCGGCCAGATCTGCACGGCACCGACGCGAGTGCTGGCCCAGCGCGGCGTGTACGGGCGGCTTGTGGAGCAACTCGCCGCGTACGCGGGTCACTTGAAGGTGGGTGACCCGCGCGCCGAGGGCACGGTGGTCGGGCCGGTGATCTCGGGGGCGCACCGGGACCGGGTCGAGGCGTACGTCGAACTGGGCCGGAAGGAAGGCGCGGTGGTGGTCGCGGGAGGCGAACGGCCGCCGTACGACCGGGGGTTCTATGTCGCCCCGACCCTGCTGGCCGACTGCACGAACGACATGCGGGTGGCCCGGGAGGAGATCTTCGGGCCGGTGGTCACCGTCATCCCCTTCGACGACGAGGAGGAGGGCGTCGCGCTGGCCAACGACAGCGAGTACGGCCTCATCGACTACGTCTGGTCGGCGGACGTGGCCCGCGCCTTCCGGGTCGCGCGCCGACTCCGGGCGGGCGGCGTGGGTGTGAACACCGTCGGCCGGAACATGGAGGCGCCGTTCGGTGGGTTCAAGCGGAGCGGGGTGGGACGCGATGTGGGGTCGTACGCGCTGCACGCCTATGGGGAGGTGCAGGCGGTCGTCTGGGCGGGGTGAGACCGGACAACCGACGATCCGCGCGTACGTCCCCCCGGCGCAGCCCGCGCCGCGCCGACGTACAGCCCGCGCCGAGGGGACGTACAACCGGGAGCCGCGCCCCGTGGGGCGGGGCCCACGGCCGGGCGAAGCGCGCTGTCAGGGGTCGAAGCACTCCCGGCCCGTGGTGCCCGCCGGTGTGAAGCACAGCCGTAGGCCGGTCCGGTTCGGGCCGCCGATCATCGGTGTGAAGCGGTAGGCGCCCGTATCCGCGGTGTTCCTGATGACGACTCGACGCGACCGGGTGCCGGGGGCCGAGATCTCGATCACGTCCCCGACCCTCGAATGCCAGATCCGGCCCCACGCGGCGACGCACACCTTGCTGTACCGGAGCTCCACACTCGCACCGGTGCTGGTGCGGTGCGGCGGACCGAGCGAGTCCACCCGGCCGGGCAGCCCGCAGGCCATCGGGTTGGGATCCTTCCCGTCACACGCCGTCCCCTGGCAGCCCGGGACGGGATCCAGCGCGGGGGACGCCAGGCTCGCCGGGCTTCCGCCGGCGCCGGGGCTCCGCAGGGACAGCGCCGCCAGCATCGCCACCACGGCCACGCCCACACCGGTGATGAACGGCCCGTAGCGCCGGACCCGCCCGTGGACGCCCGTGGTGTCCACCGCATCCGCGGGGACGAGGACGAGGGCGGGGGGAAGCGTGGGCTGGGGCTGCGGCTGTGGCTTGTGCGGGGGCCGGGCGGGGAGGCCGGTGTGCCGGGCGCGCCCGCTCCACTCGGTGTCCGCCAGCTCCCACAGCGCGAGCAGCCGCCCGGAGGACTCCCCCGCCATCGCGCACAGCGCCTCGACGGCCTGCCGGGGCACCGGCTTCTTCCCGTTGAGATAGCGCTCCCAGGACGACTTGCTGTACGGCGTGCGCTCGGCCAGCGCCGCCAGACTCAGGCCCGTCCGCGCCCGCATGTCGCGGAGCCCCTCGGCCAGGGCCACGCACTCCGGTGCGGGGCCGCTCATTTACGCAGCGCCTGCCAGGTATGCGGGCCCACGACCCCGTCCGCCGGCAGCCCGGCCTGCTTCTGAAGGCGCATCACGGCCGCGATGGTCTGCTGTCCGTAGACCCCGTCGACGATCCCCGGGTCCAGCCGGTGATGGCCCAGCAGGCACTGGGCCTCCACCACGTCCCAGCCCGGTCCGGCGAGGACGGCGGTGCGCGTCACGCTGTATCCGGCGAACAGCCCGCCGCCCGCCGCTTCGGCCCGGCGGACCTTGCAGGAGTACGACTTGTCCGGCTTGAAGACGTACCAGCCCAGCCCCTCGGTGGAGGTGCTGTTGCTGTTGCCGGTGCTACTGGTACCGGTGCCGGTACCCGTGGTGCTGCTGCCCGGCAGTGGGGCCGCCTGCGCGGTCCGTACCTTGGTGCCCCCGTCGTCGTCGCCCCAGGGAGCGGTGATCAGCATTCCGGCGACCATCCCCACGAGCGCGGCGGCCACCACGGCAGCGAGGGCGACAGACCTGCGCACCCCCGACGGCTGCCCAGCCCCCGAGGCTCCGGCCCTCGATACGCGGGGCCCCGACACCTCGGGCCACTCCTCGGAGGCCCTGGCGCCATCAGTCAAGGCCCCGCCCCCGAGCCCGCCCCCGAGCCCCTGAGCCGACTCCGACGCAGACGCCGTAGAGCCATCCGCCGGCGCCGATGCCGACACCGCGGAGCCCTCGGCCGCGCCGGAACGCCCGGCAGCCGCCTCGCCCCGTGCCTCCTGCTCGCCACCGTCCTCGTCCTCCGCACCGGCCGACGAGGACGGCGGCGCGATCTGCTGCGGCCACGCTTCCTCGGCCACCTCGTGCAGCACCAGCAGCCGGACCTGATCCGCCCCCGCGATCCGCGCCAGCTCCTCCACCGCGTGCCGCGGCGGCAGCGCCTTCCCGTTGAGGTAGCGGTCCCAGGACGAACGGCTGTGCCCGGTCCGGACCGCGAGCGCGTCCAGGCTCAGCCCGCTGCGGTCCTTCAACCTCCGCAACTGCACGACGAGTTGCCGGACTCTCTGGTCCAGAGAGTCCGGCAGTTCCTTCCAACGTGACACGCCCCACCCCAATACGTATCAGAAACCCCCCAGGGCTCTCGCCCCATGCCCTGTTAGTACACCTCGCGCGGGCTCCAGGGCCAGGCCGAGGCTCCACGCCCTTGTCCTCGTCCATGACCCACCAGGGCGCACGTCCCAGCGATGCCGCAGCACGCCGGACATCCCAGCAGGTCAATGCGTGGGCCGTCCCACGGTGTCCCAAGGGGGCCGGCCGCTCTGGCCCGTATCCGAACTGACCAGCAGTCTCTGTGGTGCGACCCGGCGGCGCGGTCCACCCGCATCGCCCTCACAGGGAGGAGGCCGAACCATGAACGTACGAAAGCGACCGCCTCCCCGACGCCAGAACCTGGACGACCCGCCGCACCGACGGCGGATCAACTGGCGGAATCGGCCTCCTGAAGCCGGCGCGAATCCGTCCACGCCGAGTCATCGAAGAGCGCGCTCCCTTCTCCTGACGGTTCCACTCTCTTGGCAGTTCAACGGGGTCATGACGATTTGAGGGGTGTCAGATGATCGAAACCGCGTTCCACAGCGATGAGTTGCCGGTCGTCGACCGGTTCGAGTGGTGGCGGGATCTGACAGCGCGGACGCTCACGCCCACGGTGATCACCAGCGAACACGAAGACGACTTCCGGGCCGGCCTCCGCCTGCTGGATCTTGGGGCCACACAGGCGTCGGTGCTGTCCTACCCGTCGCTGCGCTCGCGGCGCACACCGGCACTCGTACGCCGTTCCGACCCGGAGCTGTACCACCTGTTCCTGACGCTGAGAGGCGGACAGACCATCTCCCAAGGCGGTCGTGACGCGTCGGTGGGGGCCGGGGACCTGCTGCTGTACGACAGTTCCCATCCGACCGACGCCCAGGTCTTCCCCGAGGACGGGGGCGCGGTCGAGGGGATCATCGTCAACATGTCCCGTGCGGCCTTTCCCCTTCCTGCGGCGAAGGTCGACCGCCTCCTGGCGACATCGCTGCCGGGAGGCTCGGGCATGGGGATGCTGCTGTCCCAGTTCCTCATCCATCTGGCCGCCGAGGCCGCTGCCATGAGACCGCAGGACGCCGTCCGCCTGGGCACGGTCGTCCTTGACCTGGTCACCGCGTTCCTGGCGCAGCACCTGGACGCGGCCGACACCGTTCCCCCGGAACGCCGTCAGCAGGCCCTGATGGTCGCCATCCACTCCTTCGTCGAACGCAACCTGGGCGATCCGGAGTTGTCGCCGGCCTCGGTCGCCGCCGCCCATCACATCTCCGTCCGCTACCTCTACCGCCTTTACCAGGGCCAGGGGACGACGATCGCCGACGGCATACGCCGCAGCAGACTGCGACGCATCCACCGCGACCTGGCCGACCCCCGCCTCGACGGCCGCTCCATCAGCTCGATCGCCGCACGCTGGGGATTCCCGGAGCCGACGTCCTTCAGCCGCGCCTTCAAGACGCTGTACGGCATCACCCCACGCGACCACCGCGACACAACCCGCCTACCGGGACGCAGTCCGTGCGTCGAGTGCCAACGGCCGTGCACGGCATGCCAACAACCCCGCGAACATGTCCAGCACGATGTCCTCGGCTACCGGCCGAGGTAGAACCGGATGGTCGTACCGTCCGGGTCGGTGTGAACCCGGACCAGGTCGGCGACGGCGTGCACCAGGAGCAGGCCGCGTCCGCCGCGCTGGTCCCGGGGGGCCGGGCGGCGGCCGGCGAGCGGGTCGTTCAGTTGCCCGCTGTCGCGGACCTCGCACACCACCCGCGAGTCCTCCGACCAGATCCGCAGGATGCCGGAACCGCCGCCGTGCACCACGCTGTTGGTGGTCAGCTCGGCCACCGCCAGCGCGAGATCGTCCAGCCGTACGCCGGACAGGCCCAGTTGTGCGCCGAACGCGACGGCGAAACGCCTGACGACCGGCAGTTCGTCGATGCCGAATCGCTGGGGCTCGGCCGTCGCGGGAGCCGCCGTGAGCGGCTGGTTGCAGCGGGCGAAGGCCTGCCCGGGCGCGTAGGACGGGCTGGGCCGCCGACTGCCGCCGGAGACGACCACCGGGTGGGTGGCGTACGCGTCGGTGAGCACCTCCTCGTCGAGGCGCTCGGCGTCGTACGGGCACAGAATGGTCACGTCCCGGCCCTCGAAAGCCGGGTTGATCAGCGCCTCGTGCTGCACGCACGCCGGGTACTCGACGCCGCTGCGGCCGGCCCAGATCGGCTCCCCGATGATCCGCACGTGTGTCTGCGGGTGGGCGTCGGCGAAGGCGCGCAGCACCCTCGGGATGATCCGGCCCGGGTTGCGGCCCGCGTCGGTCATGTCGAGGAAGCGCACGGACGCGGCGTCCTCGCCCAGAGTGTCCCTGAGCAGGGCCAGGTTCGGGCCGGGCACGGCGACCGCCACCGGATGTCCGGCTGTCAGCCCCTCGCGGATGAAGGGCACCGTGCCGTCCAGGTACTCCTCCTCGCCCCGGTAGAACAGAGCGGGATGCGCGAACGGCTCGGCGGCCGACTCGTCGGTCGATCCGGCGGTCTTCGTGGCAGTCATCGTGCCACCACCTCGATCACTGGCAAATCGGGCCAGAACATCTCAAGCATCCGGGGCAGTGCGACAGGCGGCCGTTCGATCACGATGCGCCGTTCGGCCGAGAGGTCCTGAGCGGCCACCGCCAGGGCCGAGGCGCCGGCGACATCGACGAACGTCACGGCGGACATCTCCAGATGGCACACGATCTCTTTACGTAGGGTCATGCGAAGGGTCAGCTGCTCCAACGTCTGCTCCCAGGCCGGGCATGTGGCCGAAGTGATCTCACCGACAGCCCGCCACCCCACCCGGTCCCGCAACGGACGCAGCCGCAACGCGTTCCCTGACGGGGCCGTCACCGACGCCGAGGCATTCGCCCGTCGCAAAATGTCCACGTCTCACCCCGTGTGCCGGTCGCACCCCAGTATCCCTGTTGCCGCGCGGACGGCGGAGGGAAGACGCTGGCGCGCACCTCCAGGACGACCGGCACGATGTTGCCATTTCCCCATGCCCCGCAGGACCGCGTTCATGCACAGCCTCGCCCCGGCGCCTCACGCGCCACGTCGGCCGGGCCGACGGCGGCCCGTAACGGTCCCCACATCTCCACGCCGGTCGCGGAGTACGCCGTCCCGGACGGGGAAGGCGCGACAGCAACGGCCGCGGGCTACGTCAGAGCCGCGCGCAGCGTGGCGCGGACCCCGACGGCACATCCGGACCCCAGACCCGAGGTGAGTACATGTCTGTCGCCCCCGCTTCTCGACTGTTGGCGTCGGTCGCCAACGGGCCGCTGACCGTCCGCGTCGAGATATGGGGCACCACCGCGGTCCTGACCCCGGGCGGGGAGATCGTCCACGGCTGCACAACGGCGCTCGACCCCGTCCTGGGCAGGCTCCCCGGCGAGACGGACGGGCTGGTCCTGGACATGACGGACGTCACCTTCATGGACACGGCCGGACTCCAGTTCCTGGAAAGCCTGGAGGACTTCAGAGCCGCCGCGGGCATCCCTTTATGGACCGTCAACTGGACCGGCCAGCCCCGCCGCATCCTGGAGATCACCGGCCTGTCGGTCCCGGCCGCCGCGTCCGACCCCGCAGGTTCCACCTCCGCGTGGCTGCCCCCGGACACCCGTCACCTGGTCGCGCTGCTCGGCTCCGACCAGGGACTTTCCGCAGTGGCCGCGGAACGGGCGGAGCAGGTGCGGCGACTCCAGGCGGAGGTCGCGCAGTTGCAGCAGGCCATCGAGTCCCGCCCGGTCATCGACCAGGCGCGCGGAATCCTCATGGCCGTCGAAGCGTGCACCGCCGACCAGGCCTGGAACGCCCTGCGCGACGCCTCCCAGCACACGAACACCAAACTCCGCGACGTCGCCGAGGCGCTCGTCGCGGCGAGCACCGGCGGCCCGCCTCCGGCCCAGCCCGTGCGGACGGCGCTACGGGACGCGGTACGCCGCCAGCACGCGCGCGCTCAAGCGCCCTGACGGTCGCCGTCCGAACTACCGTGACTCCGCAGTACCCCCACCCCGCCAGGGCAACGGCGCCTCCCGGACCCTGAGCGGACCGACGGTCGCGTCCAACTCCGCGTCCGTGAGAGGGCCGCCGGTCCCCAGGCCCTCCCAGATCTCCAGCTGCCTGAGGCGTTCCACCGGGACGTGGCAGACGCGGAAGAAGCAGACCATGAGCTGGAAGACCCCGAAGTCGCCCCCCATCTCCCGCATCTCCCGCACCACCCAACGCCCGGCCTCGGACGCCGACCGGCCTTCCTCAACCAACCTCCGCAGACCGGCTTCGATCGCGGTCCTGTCGGTCATCAGCTGAAACACCCCCCTTCGGCGCTGTGTACCCTCCGGCGGCCGGATGCCCCCGGCGCCACGCATTGCGCAAGGCACCGGGGGCATCGCAACCCTGCGAGGCTCTCCCGGAGCCTCAGCCGAGAGCCAGCATGCCCGACCATCCACCGCTGGGTACCGCGGTATAGGCCCTGCCCCGGTCGCCGTACCCCCGGAAGACGCCGAAGGCGGACGAGGGCTGCACCTCGTACGGGCGTGCGCCGACTCGTGGGGGGTGTCCGTGCTGCGGGAGTTGGGCGCGTCGAAGGGCGGCAAGTTGCTGTGGGCCGAGTGCGGGCCGACGTAGGTTCAGCCGTCCAGGTCCACCCGCACCGTCAGCAGATTCGTCCCCAGGGTTCGTACGCCCGTGCTGTTGACCTTCGGCAGGGTCCGCAGGCGGGCGATCGGATCGTCGTCCGGGAGAAGGTGGGCCGTGCCCTCGTGCCACCGTCCCCCGACGCGCACCCGTACCCGCGGGTTCGCCTTGATGTTCCGTACGTACTGGGACTTCTCGCCGAACTCCGAGACCAGCCAGAACTCGTTGCCGATGCGGCGTCCGCCGAGCGGAGTGACGCGGGGGAGTCCGGACGTGCGGCCTGTGGTCTCCAGGAGAGTATGGAACGGGAGGCGGCGGGTGACAGGGTTGCCGATACGGCGCTGGAAGGTGGTGGCGGCCTTGAATCTGAACTCCGTGAAACGGGACATCTTGTTCCTGTGCCTCCTGTGCGCGTGCCGCTGTTGTTGGCTGTGTTCTTGAATGGTGTCCCGGAGGCAGGCAGTTGGGCGAGACGGGATGGGCGGTGGCGGGTATGCGCGTGGTGACCTGGAACCTCTGGTGGCGGTTCGGGCCCTGGGAAGCGCGGCAGAAGGCGATCCTGTCCGTCCTGCGGGAGCTGCGGCCCGATGTGGTGGGGCTCCAGGAGGTCTGGGAGTTCGGCGGGGAGAACCTCGCCGGCTGGCTCGCCGGCGAACTCGGGCTGCACTGGACCTGGGCCCCCTCCGAGGCTCCCGAGCGCTGGCAGCGGCGTATCGGGGGCGAGCAGGTCGACGTCGGCAACGCGGTGCTGAGCCGCTGGCCCGTCGTCGAGAGCGAGGCGATGCGGCTGCCGGCGCCGGACGAGTTGGACGACGGACGCCTTGCCCTGTACGCCAGGCTCGCCGCCCCCGGCCACCACGTGCCCTTCTTCACCACTCACCTCACCTCCGCGCCCCACGCCTCGGCGGTCCGGTGCCAACAGGTCACCGCGCTTGCGGAGTTCGTCGCGGAACGCCGTGACGGCACCGCCTTCCCGCCCGTCATCACCGGCGACTTCAACGCCTGGCCCGACTCCGACGAGATCCGTCTGTTCGGGGGTTACCGGACGGCCCCGCCCGTCCCCGGCCAAGTCTTCATGGATTCCTGGGAGTTGGCCGATCCGGCGGCTCCGTCGGCGACCTGGGACGCCGCCAACCCGTATGTCGCGGCAGGGTTCGGCCCCAGCGCGCGGATCGACTACATCCATGTGGGGGTGCCGTGGCCGGGAGGTCTCGGGCATGTGCGCAAGGTGGAACGGGCCGGGCACCGGCCTGTGGAGGGCGTCTGGCCGTCCGATCACGCGGCGGTGGTGGCGGATCTGATGTCCGCCTGAGGGCTGGGTGAATCCTCGTTACCCCGGGCGGGGCCATCGGAGCGGGGCAGTTCCCCTGTCGCGCCCCTGAATCCCGGTGCTCTCGGCCTCAGTTGAAGGGCACATAGCTCTCGCCGTTCAGGTACAGGTAGCCGTTCTGTCCGATACCCCACTGGTAAGTGAGCGGTGCCCTTCCGTCCGGGTAGGTCGTGAGTTGGTTGCCGCTGACGGAGAACCGGCCGGTGATGCGGGTGCCCCGGATATCCATGCTGTACGACGAGTCACCGTTGAAGGTGTACACGGAGGACCGGAAGCCGTCGCTGCTGCCGCCACTCCAGCTTCCGACCAGCGCGGCTGGTACGCCCGCCACCTGCCCGCCGGGGGCGCCGGCCGCGTCGCCGCCCGTGTCCGACGTCCCGCTTTCGCCTGCGCCGCCGCAGCCCCCAAGGGCGAGTAGAACGCAGAGTGTCACCGCGGACACCCCCATGTGTCGAGCTGACCTCACCAAAGCCTCCCAGCGCTGTGGCCCACAGTGGGCCACAGCTTCGTCCTGCATGGGGGCATAGTGTGACGAAATAAGTAAAAGAATCATGTATGGATCAAATGGATACTGCTTGAGGCTGTATTCGCTCAGGTTTTGTTGTCATGAGTACTGGTCTCTCGGCCCGACCTCCGGTCCGGCCGACCTGTCCCTGCTACCGCCCCAGGAAGATCGGGTTGGTGAACGCGGCCAGCGCCCCCGGCAGCGGCGCGAGTACCGCCTCGTGCCGCACCTCCGCGCGGACGTACGCCGCGTACTGGGCCGTCGTACGCCACTCCACGACGCCCGCGCCCGTCACCGGCAGGACCGCGCTGGTGAACAGCACGCCCTGGTCCGTGACGAAGCGGACCGTGCAGCGCGGGGCGCCCGACACCTCCAGGCGGATCGTCACCGGGGCGTCCTCGGACACCTCCAACCGGCCCCCGATGTCCGCGTGTTCGCCCTTCGGGCCGGATGCCGTGAAGGTGAGGGAGACCGACTTGGACTCGGCGACGTAGGAGCGTCCTGCCTTCAGGCCCTCCTGGATCGCCTCGCGGGTCAGGTCGTCGGCCAGGACCACCGTCTGCGGGACGCCCACCGGGTCGGGGTCGCGGTGGGCGTCGCTGTTGCCCATGGCCGGGATCCATCCGCGCCCGCCCGGGGCGCCCTCCCGCACCGACGCCACCAGCATGCCGTCCCAGTCCGCGAGGGCCACCTCGTCCTCGGGCGAGTAGGCGCCGTTCCACACCTCCACCGCGTCCGCCTCGGCGAAGCCGAACTTCCAGCCGCAGCCGACGCAGGTGGCGTGCGGGTGGGCCGGGACCACCAGGCCGCCGGCGCGGCGGATCCGGCGCGCGTACTTGCCGAAGCGGTTGTCGCGGGCCCGGTAGCGCCAGTCGACGAACGTCCCCGGGTCCGTGCCGAGCGCGAGCACGTGACCGTTGCGGGTCGTCACCTCCTCGCCCACCAGGATGAGGAGGTCGTCGCCCGCCTCAGAGGCCCAATGGGCGTGTGATGAATGGGTGTTGTGGTCCGAGCTGTTGATGAAGTCCAGGCCCGCCGCGCGTGCGAGGGCGGCGATCTCGGCCGGGGTGCGGCGGCCGTCCGAGAACCAGGTGTGGAGGTGGCAGTCGCCCCGGTACCAGGCCCGGCCCCGCCCCTTCGCGCGCTCGGGAGGGTAGACCGGGTCGACGGTGTCGCCGGGCTCGCCGTAGGTCAGCGTGATGGTGATCTCGTAGGCGAGGCCCTGCGGGGAGACGGTGTAGGGGCCCAGCGCGATGTGCCAGGTGCCCGCCTTCACCGGGCCGGGGATGTAGCCGGGCGTCGCGTCGTCCGCGCGGACGAAGAACTCGGAGCGGGCCCCGCCCGACCAGCCCCGGAAGCCCTTGCCGCCCAGTTCTGTGCCGTGCTGGTCGAAGACGCCGATGTCGAGGGCGTTGCCCGCGGTGCCGGCCGGGACGGACGGGCGGTCGTAGCTGTATGCCACCCTCAACTCCCTTACCCCGTCCGGGATTTCGACGGGCAGGTAGACGAAGTCGGGGGAGCCGGTGGGCAGCGTGCCCCGTACCGTCTTCGTCTCCGTGCCGGGGGTGGCCTCGGCCGGGGTGCCGTGGGAGAAGGTCACGCTTCCCAACGTAAGCGCGGCGGCGGCTCCCGTCACGAACAGAGCGCGTCTGGCCAGGCCGTTTCCGGTGCCGGAGTCGGTGTCGGGGTTGGTGCCGGGTTCGGTGCCGGTTCCGTGGTCGTCTTCGCACATGCTGCCGCTCCCAGGGTGTCGGGGTGTGACATGGGTGACGCAGTGACGGTGCTGTGTTGGCGCGTACCGCTTTCATGGCCACTCTCGTGCCCGGGAGTGAACTCCCGTACAAGACAGGGGGATCGCCGCCTTTCGAGCGCGCAGCACACACAGGTGCCGCCCAAGTGATGTTCGACCGATCCCGACCGGTCGGTATGGACAGACGAGGCATCGCCCGGTACAGATATGGGCATGCGCCTAGCCGTCACGATCTTCCTCACCGACGAGACGATCACCCCGACCCGACTCGCCCGTGAGCTGGAACAGCGCGGGTTCGCCGGGCTGTATCTGCCCGAGCACACGCACATACCGGTCGAGCGGACCACCCCGTACCCGGCGGGCGGCGACCTGCCGCCCGAGTACGGCCGCACGCTCGACCCCTTCGTCGCGCTCGGCCAGGCCGCCGCCGTCACCGAGCGGCTCGGCCTCGGCACGGGTATCACGCTCGTCGCCCAGCACGACCCGATCGACCTCGCCAAGCAGATCGCCACCCTCGACCACCTCTCCGGCGGACGCTTCACCCTCGGCCTCGGCTACGGCTGGAACGTCGAGGAGGCCGCCGACCACGGTGTGGAATGGCGTACGCGGCGCGAGCTGACCCGGGACCGGGTGGCGCTGATGCGCGCCCTGTGGGCGGACGAACCGACCGCGTACGAGGGCGAGTTCGGGAGTGTGCGGGCGAGTACCGCGTACCCCAAGCCGGTGCAGAAGCCGCGTGGGCCGGTGACCGGCCCCCGGACCCTCATCGGCGGTTCGGCGGGGCCGAAGCTGTTCGCCCACATCAGCGAGTACGCCGACGGCTGGCTGCCGATCGGCGGGCGTGGCCTGTCCGAGTCGCTGCCCGTGCTGCGGTCGGTGTGGGCGGACGCGGGCCGCGACCCGGCCGTCCTCCAGGTCGTCCCCTACGCCGTTCAGCCCACCCCGGGCAAGCTCGCCCACTACGCCGAGCTGGGCATCGAGGAGGCCGTGGTGCAGCTGCCGCCGGCGGGCGAGGCGGAGGTGCTGGGCCTCCTGGACGGGTACGCCCCGTACCTGTAGCCCACCTGAGGCCCTGAGGCCCTGAGGCCCTGAGGCCCGGCGGACCCGCGGGCTTCGCGCGGACTCCGCGCGCGCTTCGTGCGGACTCCGCGCGGGCTCCGTGGGCGATGGCCGCCGTGGTCGCCAGTGCCGCCCTGTAACGTTCGGCCGCCCGAACGGACAGGGCGGCCCCTGCGGGACCTGATCACATCGATCGTATGCTCGAAGGATGACGACTCCCGAGACCTCCGGAACCGGCCCCACCGAGCGCCCCGGCGGCGCCACCGGCCCGACCGAGAACTCCATGCGTCGCGCCCTCAAACGCGCCCGGGACGGCGTCGCCCTCGACGTCGGCGAGGCCGCGGTGCTGCTCCAGGCCCGTGGCGAGGCCCTCGACGACCTCACCGCGTCCGCTGCCCGCGTCCGGGACGCCGGCCTGGAGGCCGCCGGCCGCCCCGGCGTCATCACGTACTCGAAGAGCGTCTTCATCCCCCTCACCCGGCTGTGCCGTGACAAATGCCACTACTGCACCTTCGTGACGGTGCCCGGCAAGCTCCGCCGGGCCGGACACGGCATGTTCATGTCCCCGGACGAGGTTCTCGACATCGCCCGGCGCGGCGCGGCCCTCGGCTGCAAGGAAGCGCTGATCACCCTCGGCGACAAGCCCGAGGACCGCTGGCCGGAGGCGCGCGAGTGGCTCGACGCGCACGGTTACGACGACACGATCGCGTACGTCCGCGCCATCTCGATCCGCATCCTGGAGGAGACGGGCCTGCTGCCCCACCTCAACCCGGGCGTGATGTCCTGGACGGACTTCCAGCGCCTCAAGCCCGTCGCTCCGAGCATGGGCATGATGCTGGAGACGACGGCGACCCGCCTCTGGTCCGAGCCGGGCGGCCCGCACTACGGCTCCCCGGACAAGGAACCCGCCGTACGGCTACGGGTGTTGGAGGACGCGGGCCGGTCGTCCGTCCCCTTCACCTCCGGCCTCCTGATCGGGATCGGCGAGACGTACGAGGAGCGGGCGGAGTCCCTCTTCGCCCTCCGTCGCGTCTCCCGCGCCTACCACTCCGTCCAGGAGCTGATCATCCAGAACTTCCGCGCCAAGCCGGACACCGCGATGCGCGGAATGCCGGACGCGGAACTGGACGAGCTCGTCGCGACGGTCGCCGTGGCACGGCACATCATGGGCCCGAGCGCCTGCCTCCAGGCCCCGCCCAACCTCGTCGACTCCGAGTACGGGCGGCTGATCGGCGCCGGCATCGACGACTGGGGCGGGGTCTCCCCGCTCACCATCGACCACGTCAACCCGGAACGCCCCTGGCCCCAGATCGAGGAACTGGCCGCCAAATCAGCGGCAGTCGGCTTCGCGATGCGCGAACGCCTCTGCGTCTACCCGGAGTTCGTACAGCGCGGCGAGCCCTGGCTGGACCCGCGACTGCTCCCGCACGTACGGGCACTCGCCGACCCCGAGACGGGTCTCGCGCGCGAGGACGCGGTCGTCGAGGGGCACCCCTGGCAGGAACCGGAGGAGGTGTTCGTGTCCTCCGGCCGCACCGACCTGCACACCACGATCGACACCGACGGCCGTACGTCCGACCGGCGCGACGACTTCGACGAGGTGTACGGCGACTGGGGTGCCCTGCGGGAGGCGGCGGCGCCCGGGATGGTCCCGGAGCGCATCGACACGGACGTACGGCAGGCGCTGCGCACGGCGGCCGACGACCCGACGCGGCTCACCGACGACGAGGCGCTGGCGTTGTTCCACGCGGACGGCGCGGCCCTCGACGCACTGTGCCAAGTCGCCGACGACGTACGGAAGTCGGCGGTCGGGGACGACGTCACCTACATTGTCACCCGGAACATCAACTTCACCAACGTCTGCTACACCGGCTGCCGTTTCTGCGCCTTCGCCCAGCGCCGAACGGACGCCGACGCCTACACACTGTCCCTGGACCAGGTGGCAGACCGCGCCCAACAGGCCTGGGACGTAGGGGCGGTCGAGGTCTGCATGCAGGGCGGCATCCACCCCGACCTGCCGGGCACCGCCTACTTCGACATCGCGCGCGCGGTGAAGGAGAAGGTCCCCGGCATGCACGTGCACGCCTTCTCACCCATGGAGGTGGTGAACGGCGCGTCCCGCACCGGCATGTCGATCCGCGAGTGGCTGACGGCCGCGAAGGAGGCCGGCCTCGACACGATCCCCGGCACGGCGGCGGAGATCCTCGACGACGAGGTCCGCTGGGTCCTGACCAAGGGCAAGCTGCCGACGGCAACGTGGATCGAAGTCGTCACGACGGCCCACGAGCTGGGCATCCGCTCGTCCTCGACGATGATGTACGGCCACGTCGATCAGCCCCGCCACTGGCTCGGCCACTTCCGCACCCTGGCCCGCATCCAGCAACAGACCGGCGGCTTCACGGAGTTCGTCACCCTCCCCTTCATCCACACCAACGCCCCGGTGTACCTGGCCGGCATCGCCCGCCCCGGCCCGACGATGCGCGACAACCGGGCGGTCATCGCCATGGCCCGCCTCCTCCTGCACACCCACATCCCCAACATCCAGACCAGCTGGGTCAAGCTGGGCACGGAGGGCGCGGCGGAGATGCTCCGCTCGGGCGCGAACGACCTGGGCGGCACGCTGATGGAGGAGACGATCTCCCGGATGGCGGGGTCGTCGTACGGCTCGTACAAGTCGGTGAAGGACCTCATCGCGGTCGCGGAGGCGGCGGGCCGCCCGGCCAGGCCCCGGAACACCGTCTACGGCGAGGTTCCGGAGGAACGGCAGCGGGCGGCGGCCCTGTCGGACGGGCATCTGCCGGAGCTGTTGCCCGTGCTGGAGTGACCTCGGTCGACGGCGCCCACCCCGCCGCGTCCGCGTGATCCGTCAGACGACGACACGGCCCCGCAGGATGATCCGGCTCGGGTGGGCCAGTGCGGAGGCGTCCCGCGTCGGGTCGGTGTCGTAGGCGACGAGGTCGGCCGGAGCGCCGTCGGCCAGGCCGGGCAGGCCGAGCCAGGAGCGGGCCGACCAGGATGCCGAGCCCAGCGCCGCTTCGGCCGGCAGACCGGCACGCGTCAGCCATTCGACCTCCGAGGTGATGGTGCCGCACGGGAAACTGTCCGTGCCGGCCAGGACGGTGACACCGGCTTCGTACGCCGCCCGGACGCCGGGCAGCATGCCCTCCCAGCCGGCCAGCCACCAGTCCCGGGCGGCGCTCGGCCCGGCGGCCCGCCGCCGCTCGGCACCGGCACCGAACACGCTCAACGTCGGTACCAGCGCGGTCCCTTGGGCCGCCATCCGGTCGATCAGACCGGGGTCGAGATGCATCCCGTGCTCCAGGCTGTCCACCCCGGCCAGCACGGCGTTGCGGCAGCCGTCGGTGGTCTGGCAGTGCGCGGCGACCCGGCCGCCGACGGCGTGCACCGCCTCCACGACGTCGGTCAGGATCTCCAGCGGCAGCGCGGGCTCGTTGTACTTCCAGTCGCCGATGACCTTGCACCACCCCGAGGACGCCTCGACCTCCTCGACGGCGGCGTCCACCAGGCCCGCCTCGCTCACGTCCCGTCCGAACCCGGGGAAGAACCGGCCGGGCGTGGCCAGCCACCGCCCGGCCGAGCGCACCCGCGGCAGCTCCGGATCGTCGTCCACCCAGGCCGGGATACGAGCGGCGGACCCGGGCGCGCGCACGAGCAGCACGCCGGCGTCCCGGTGATCGGTCAGGTGTCGGCGCAGCGTCTCGTCACTGAAGGGATCCCCGACGCCCTCCGCGCCCGGATGGGTGTGCGCGTCGACGAGACCGGGCAGCAACCAGCCCCCGTCGACGACTAGTTCGGCATCCCTGTCCGAACGCGCCCCCGGGACCGGCTCGGTCCACAACCGGCCCCGGTCGATCCAGAGGGTCCGTTGCTCCCGCTCGGGCAGTACGACGCCCCGCACCTTGAGCACCACGGTCGACTGCCCCTTCCTGAAGGGTGGTTCACGGGTCGGTGGCCCACCTGGAATGTAGCGTCCCGCTGTTCACCGACCGGTCGGCACCGGGCCTCCTCCACCGGAGAAGCCGTAAGCCGGGCGGATGCGCGCCGGTGCCCGCCCGCCCGCGCGTAGCTCGCCTGCTCGGCGCTGTGATTCGATGTGCCGATGGACGGTCCGGCAGGTGTTGCCCAGGAGACGCTCTACCGTGCGCTCGACGAGACGGTGTCACGGCTGTACGGCGAAGGCCGGCCGGCCGATGCCCTGAAAGCTGTGGAGGAGGCGGCTCCCCGGATCCCCTCGCGCCGCGCGGACACCGCACACCTGGCGGCCTGTCTGCTGACGCTCACCGGGCGCGCCGAGGACGCGCTGACGACGCTGCGCACCGCGCTCGCCGACGGCGCCTGGTGGAGCCCCGCGATCCTCGTCGAGGACGACGACCTGGCCGCCGTCCGTGACCTTGAGGGATTCGCCCCGCTGCTGCGCGAGTCCACGGCCCGGCACGCGGCGGCCACCGGAGTCCCTCTTCCCCCGGTCGTACGACGGCCGCAGGGCACGCCCCGAGGTGTCCTGGTCGCCCTGCACGGCGCCGACCAGGACGCGGCTCTGGCCGCGGAACAGTGGGCGGCGGCCGTGGACGCGGGCCTCGTCCTCGTCGCCGTCGACTCCTCCCAGCGATCGACCCCGCTCTACCGCAGCTGGCCGGACACCGGCGTCGCGATCCGGGACGTCACCGCGGCCCTCGCCGAACTGGACGAGGCCGACCGCTCCCTGCCGCTCCTGGCGGCGGGTTTCTCGGCGGGCGCCCGCGTGGCCGTGCTGTGGGCCCTCTCCGAAGAGTCCGACGCAGCACAACTGCCCTCCGGATTCCTGGCGTTGGGCCCGGCCCTCACTCCGGCGCACCTCGACGGAGCACTGCTCGCGAGAGCCGCGCGGAGCACCGTGCGCGGCCGGATCCTGGTGGGGGAACAGGACGACGACGTCACCCCCGAGGTCTACGAGGCCCACACGGTACTGCTCGACGCCGGCGCGGACATCACCCTGGAGACCGTCCCGGGCCTGGGGCACGCCTTCCCCGCGGACTTCACCCGGAGTCTCCCGGCCCTGCTGGACTCCTTGTCGGCGGCTCGGCCGCGCCCTGCGGGGCGCTGAGGACCGGCCGGTCGCGCTACGGGCGTCCGCACCGGGATTCTCGTTCCGGAAGGAGACCGAGCGCAGGTGACCGGCAGTCGGCCGGCAGGTGGCGGTCCGGATGCGCACTCGGCCTGCCGGTGCAGGGCGGCGTCCCTGCACCGGCAGAGTGGGATGGGTCCCGAAGGCCCCCTCAGTTCACGACAGTTGGGACGGCCCCCGCCTCAGTACCCCACCCTGAACGTGGCGTCCTGCTTCTCGGTGGTCGTGGAGATCGGGTCGATGCGCAGTAGGTAGTTCGAGTGGCGGATGTACCGCGTCGGGTTGTTGTACGAGCGGAAGGACGCCCATGAGCTGTCCGCCAGGCCCGCCGTCCGGTAGAACGTCGCGTCGCCCGCGAACGTCGACGTGCCGTCGTTGACGTCGAGTTGGAGGGCGTAGTTGTAGTGGCGGAGGTAGCGGGTGGGGTAGTTGACCGACTGGAAGGAGATGCCGGTGCTGTCGGCCAGGCCCGGGACGAGCTTCCACTCCGAGTCGGTGTACAGGTCGAAGGGGTACTCGTCGATCCGGCCGACGTAGTTGGCGTGGCGGATGTAACGCGCCGGGTAGTTGTAGGACTTGAGGCGGTTCCAGGCCGGGGAACCCCACTTGGTCAGCAGGTTGTTGTACTCGGCGGTCGTGATCGTCTCGACGCCGCAGTGCTTGGAGTTGACCGGCTGGGTGTACGTCTTCTGGTCGAGCGCGGTCCAGGTGCCGGAGGCCAGGTCGGAGGTCTGCCAGGCGTAGAAGACGCCGTTCGGCGTGTACGTGTCGCCCCAGAGGTACCAGGTGTTCGACGACAGCGACTTGAACACCGTCGGGGCTTCCGTGCCGCCGTGGGCCACGCCCGCGCTGTACTCGGTGAAGCTGCCCGGGTCGAGGGAGGTGGAGCGCGCGGAGACGAGCGTCTGGTTCTTCTTGAAGAACAGGTAGTTGTAGCCGTTGACGCCGACCGCCATGTCCCCGTCGATCACGTCGTACCCGGGGTCGAAGAAGACCTGCGGCGCCGATGCCGTGATGAAGTCACTCGTGTAGTTGACCATGATCACGTTGTGGCCGCTGGAGTTCACGGAGGAGTAGATCACCGCGTACTGGCCCCGGCCCGCGTCCCAGAACGCCTCCGGCGCCCAGCTGTGCGTGGTCATGTCGTGGAGCTTGAGGCGCCGGTAGCCGGTGAAGGTGCGCAGGTCGGCCGAGTCCCAGACGTGGATGTACTGGCTGTTGTACGACCAGTCCGTGCCCTTGAGGTCGGTGGCGATGACGACGAACGTGCCGTCCTGCTTGCGCATGAGGAACGGGTCGCGGAGTCCGAGGGCGCCCGCGGTGGGGGTGACCACGGGGTCGTTCTGGTTCAGCGGCGTCCAGTTGAGCGAGTCGGTGCTGACGGCCAGGTGGAGGCCGTAGTCGGTGCCCAGCCCGAGGCTCGTCGACTCGGTGAAGTAGCACATCACGTACGCCGAGTCGGCCGCGTGGGCGGTGCCGGCGCCCAGGGTCATCACGCCGGACATGGCGAGGGGGGTGGTGGCGGCCATGCCGAGGAAGAGACGGCGGGACGGCTGGGGTCTTGCGCTCATCTTTGTCTCCAAGCGGGTGCTGGCGGGTGCTGGCGAGGGGTGGACGCGGGTCCGGGAGCGGAGTGAGCTGCTGTGCGACTCGTGTGTGTGGGGGAGGGGGGAACAGGGCGAACGGGGACGGGGAACGCGCAGTCCAGGCAGGCGAATTGGCCGAAATTTCGAACTAGGTTCGGAAAGTCGATCAGAAGGTAGATCGCCCCACCCTGCTCGTCAATCACTCTGGCGAGGCTGTGGGGATTCTTTGTGCACAACCCTCTGTACGCGTCGAGAGTCACCTGGGGGTGTTGAAACCGCTTGATCCTCTTGGAGGTTGTGCAATGCCCTCTCGCCCCACAGGCCGCCGCGTCGGCCGAAAGGCACTCCGCACGGCCTCGGCCCTGACCCTGGCCGTCACCACTGGACTGACCGCTCTGGTCGCCCTGCCCGCCTCTGCGGGTGCCGCGGAGTCGGCGGCCACCGTGACCAAGGGCCCTGGCCAGACCCTTGTTTACACGGCGGCGCCGGGTCAGACCAACAAGGTGAAAGTCGACGCGACGATTGACGGCGGCATGTCACTCAACATCTTCTTCACCATCGACGACGTGTTTCCGATCGAGGTCCCTGGGGACGTCTGCCGCTACCCCGACCCCGCAGACCGCACCAGAGTCTTCTGCGACGTGTTCGGCGGGGACAGCTCCTCGGACTACGTGGCGCTGACCATGAAACTCGGCGACGGCAATGACACCCTCGCCTTCGACAGGTACGCCGATCAGGGCAGATACACAGTCGCGCTCGACCTCGGCGCCGGAAACGACAGTTCGCTCCAGACCGGCGGTATCGACGGCAACCTGGTCTACGGCGGACCTGGCAACGACAACATCACCGAGCGCGGCAAGGGGCGCGTCTGGGGCCAGGACGGCAAGGACACGATCTCCGTCGACGGCGAGGGAAGCCGAGCGGACGGCGGCCCGGGCAACGACCTCATCTACGGGGGCGCGGGCCGGCAGACCCTGACCGGGGGCGACGGCAGCGACACGGTCCGTGGCGGTACCGGCAACGACCTGATCCACGGCAGCCCGGGCAACGACATCCTGTACGGCAACAGCGGCAACGACACCATCCAGGGCAACAGCGGCAACGACAAGCTGTACGGCGGTCCGGGCAAGGACGTCCTCAGCGGCGGCCCCGGCCGCAACGTCGTCCGCCAGGACTGACACCCGCGCCGCCCGCCGGGCCCCTCCCGGCCCTTCCCGGCTCCCTTCCCGGCCCCTGGCCGTCCGGGGAGGGAGTGCGCGTCGGAGTACGATGATCCGACCCCCGGCGGAGCATCCGGCGGCGGGTTCTGTTGCTGAGGAGATGCGTGACCGTGGCTGCCCGACGGCTTCCCTCATCGGTCTGGGTCACCGGTCTGACCTTGGGCGCGATCGCCGCGGTCGCCGTGCTGGCGGTGAAGGCCGAGCAGGGTCCGCAGCCCCACGCCACCGCTGCCGCCAGGCCCAGCGCGTCCGCCTCGGCGAAGCCTTCCGTCAAGCCCAGCCAGGCCGTCGAGGTCGCTGTGCCCGACGGGTCCGGGACCGGGCGGCGGGTCGTCTACTCGCTCGGGCAGAAGCGCGTCTGGCTGGTCGACGCGAGTGACCAGTCCCGCCGTACGTTCACGGTGTGGCCGGGCTCGGTGAGCCCGGACCCGGGGACGTACACGGTGTCCAAGCGCACCGACGCCCTCACGGGCTCGGACGGCGTACAGATCGAGCACGTCGTGTATTTCGCCGCCAAGTCCGGGGTGAACGTCGCGTTCTCCAACGCGCTGGACGGCTCGTCGCCTCCCCCGGTGGCGGGCGTACAGACCGGCGGTATCCGGATGAAGGTCGCGGACGGCGACGCCGTCTGGGCCTTCGGCTCCGCGGGGACCCCGGTCGCGGTGGTCGAATAGCCGACGGCAGCCGACGGCCGGCTCGGACCACGGCGGTCTCGCCTACTCCCATTACACGGAGAAGGAGCAACTGCCCTGACCGGCTTCGGGGAACGGGCCCGAGGAGGGTCGCGGGGCCGGTACCCGCGACCCTCACGGGGTCCCAGGGCGAGAGGGGCCTTGCCGCTGCCCTCCCGAGTGCCGGCGCGTCAGTCGGTGGACTTCGCGGTGGAGGCCGTCGAGGGTGCCCCCGAAGGCAGGTGGATCACCAGCAGCACCAGCCCGCTCAGCGTGATCACCCGCGTCGCCGCGTCCAGACCGTTCCAGTCGTCCGACTGCCACATGGCGAACCACTCGCCGCCGATCGCGATGAAACCGGCGCCGAACAGCAGCATCAGCATCAGCAGGCCGTACGTCGAGATGCGCCGCGCCTGTTCGAGGTCGCGGCGGATCCACAGCCAGGTGGCGGCGATGAGGACGAACGCGGCGATCGTCTCCCACACGATGATCGCGACGTACGCCGTGTCCTGGAGGCCCTTCGAGGTGATGGCTCTCCACATCAGGTCGTCGTCCTTGAACGTGGTGTCCATCGCGAGGACATGGCGCACGAACTGCTGATTCGAGTCGAAGTCGGTGATGTTGCCGAGCGCCACGAGGGCGATGTACAGCGCGACCGTCGCCGTCAGCAGGGTCGCGGCGAGGGTGAGCGCGGTGTGTGGGGGGTGGACGGTACGGGTGGGGTGGGGGGTACCTGTTGTGGTCATGGTGCAACTCTATGGATCGGTTCGGGCGCCGTCTCCCCGTACCTGTCCGGGAGTTGAGCCAGACTGGAGGACGCCTCAGGAGACTCCCCACGACGCGACACGACACGAGGAGACGTACGGATGCCCCAGCCTCCGCGCCCGTCGATGCGGCAGCTGATCCAGCAGCGCAGACGCGCCGGGTTCGTCGGCCGGGGTGCCGAACGGGCCGCGTTCCGGGCCAACTTCGAACTGCCGCCGGACGACGAACGCCACCGCTTCCGCTTCCATGTGCACGGCAACGCCGGCGTCGGAAAGACCTTCCTGGTGCGGGAGTTGGAGCAGCAGGCCAAGGACCGCGGCGCGCTCACCGCCTACGTCGACGAGGGCGTCGGCAGTGTTCCGGAGGCGCTGGCGGTGATGTGCCGTCAGTTCGCGGCGCAGGGACGGCGGTTCAAGGAACTGGAGCGGTTGCTCGCAGCCCATCGGGAGCGGCGGCACGAGGCGGAGTCCGCCGTCGCGAGCCTCGAAAGCCTTGAACCGCAACCGGGGAGTCCCTCGGCCGGCGGTCCGTCGGTCGGCGGTCCCTCAGCGGGTAGCCCCTCGGCCGGGAGTCTGACGGCTGCCCGGATGGGGCTCGTCGGCGCCGGACTCATCCCGGTCGTCGGACCGTTCGCCGGCGCACTCGACGCCGACCGGATCGCCCGGGGCGCCGACCGGGTACGGGCCGGGATCGCCGCCCGGCTGCGCAACCAGGACGACGTGCAGCTCGTCCTCGCGCCCGAGCGCGTCCTCACCCCGGTGCTGCTCGCCGAGCTGGACGACATCTGCGCCGCCGTGCCCTGGATCGTCCTGTTCTTCGACACGTACGAGCGCACCGGCCCGTTCCTCGACGGCTGGCTGCACGACATCATGACCACCGACCGCTACGGCGACCTCTCCTTCCCCGCCAACCTCGTCCTCGTCACCGCTGGTCAGCGCCCCTTCGACACCGGCCGCTGGGGCGGCTTCGCCGACTTCGTCACCGAGGTGCCGCTCGGGCCGTTCACGGAGGCCGAGGCGCGCGGACTGCTCGCCGACAAGGGTGTGACGGACGGGCCGGTCGTCGAGGAGGTGCTGCGGCTCACCGGCGGGCTGCCGGTGCTGGTGTCGACCCTCGCCGAGGCCCGCCCCACCGACCCGGACGACATCGGCGACCCGAGCGCGACCGCCGTGGAACGGTTCCTGAAGTGGGAGACCGACCCGGTCCGCCAGGCCGCCGCCCTGGCCTGCGCGCTGCCCCGGCGCCTGGACGCGGACATCTTCCGGGCCGCCTTCCCGGCTTCCGCTGCCGGGCAGGCGCGGGACGACGCCGAACTGGACCTGCTGTTCGAGTGGTTGAGGTCGCTGCCGTTCGTGAGCGACCGGGGCGACCGCGTCCAGTACCACGACGTCGTACGAGCCCCCATGCTCCGCCTCCAGCGCCGCCGCTCCCCGCGCCGCTGGGCCGAACAGCACACCGGCCTCGCCGGCACCTTCGCCCGCTGGCGCGCCGAGGTCGAAGTGCCGCTCCCCGCCGACGAGTTGTGGGCCACGGAGGAGTGGCGGGAGCTGCGGCTCGCGGAGTCGTACCACCTGCTGTGCGCGTCCCCCCGTACCGCACTGCCCGTCGTCCTGCGGGACGTCGTCGACGCCTGCGACCACGGCGAGGTGGTCGCCCGGCGGTGGGCGCGCCTTCTGGTGGAGGCGGGCGACGACAACGAGGCACCGGCGGTACGGAGTTGGGGACACGACCTCCTCGACGCGCTCGCCGACTACGGACACGTGGGGGACAACCGGGAAGGCGGGGACAACGAGCAGGGCGGGGTGCTCGGCGCGCTCGCGCTGCTGCTCGGCCGGGCCGGGCTCGACGCGCGCGGGCAGGCCGTCGCACGCATGCTGCGCGGGCGCGAACTGCGGATCGGCGGGGAGTACGAGAAGGCCCTCGGCGAGTACGAACAGGCCCTCGCCCTCGATCCCGGGCTGGAGCGCGCCTACTACGGCCGGGGCGTCACCCGTGCCGAACAGCGCGACTACGCCGCCGCCATCGCCGACCTCGACCGGGCCGACGAACTGGCCCCCGACACCGCCCGCGTCCTGTTCGTACGCGGCGACTACCACCGCATCCTCGGCCACCACGAGGAGGCCGGCCGCGACCTGGACCGGGCCGTCGCCCTCGGCCCCGAACTGGCCGGCGCCTGGGCCTCCCGGGGCGTCACCCGGCACGGCACCGGCGACACCGAACAGGCCCTCGCCGACCTCGACCGGGCCCTCGAACTGGACCCCGAGCACGTGTGGGCCCTGGTCCGGCGGGCCCGGGTGCACCGCTCGCGCGGGGAACAGGCCGGTCAACTCGCCGACCTGGACCGGGCGGTGGCCCTCGGCCCCGAGCTGGCCTGGGTCGCGTGCGAGCGGGGCGACGCGCTCCGGGCCGCCGACCGTGACGCCGAGGCCCTCGACGACTACGACCGGGCCCTCGAACTCGACCCCGCCTACGCGTCGGCGTACGCCAGCCGGGGCGTCTCCCGCAGCCGACTCGGCCGCCACGACGAGGCGTTGGCCGACCTCGACCGGGCCCTGGAGCTGTACCCGTCGTACGCCTGGGCGCTGGTGCAGCGCTCGGTGGTGCACCGGCGGGCCGACGGATTCGAGGCGTCGTACGAAGACGCCCACCGCGCGGTCGAGTTGGAGCCGGAGAGCGCGTGGGCGCTGTGGAACCGGGGTGAGGCGCTGCGCTGCCTGGGCCGGTTCGAGGAGGCGCGCGCGGACCTCGACAGGGCGCTCGCGCTGGCCCCGGACAGCGTGTGGGCGATCGGCTGCCGGGGCGCCGTACTGCACGAACTGCGCCTTTACGCGGATGCGTTGGCGGACCTGGACCGGGCGGTCGCGCTCGACCCGGACGGAGCCTGGCATCTGATGCGCCGGATCATGACCCTGCTGGCGGTGGGCCGCCCCGAGGACGCGCGCACCGACCTCCACCGCTATCTGGTGATCGGCGACGACCGGGCCTGGGCGCACCACACCCTCGCGCAGATCCACCTCCTGGACGGGCGTCCCGGCGAGGCGGCGACGGCGCTCGCGGAGGCCGCGCGGCACGGACTGACCGAACCCGCCGGACTGGAGGAGCTGGCCCGCGCCCAGCGCAGGGCGGGGGAGTGGAGTGCCGCCCGGGAGACGGCGGACCGGATGTGCGGCCTGCACGAGGCCGGCGGCGTCTTCTGCCTCGCCCTCGCGGTCGCCGGGGAGCGGGGCCGGGAGGCCGCCCGCCCGGTCTGGCGCGAGGCGGACCGGCTGGCCTCCGGCTGGGAGCCGGCCGAGGGCGCGTCCGGCTTCCTGCACGCGGTGATCGCGGCGGGCCTCGGCGACTGGGCCGACCTGGACGAACGCCTCACCGGCCTGCTCACGGGGACGAGGGAGTGGGTGGACGTGGCGTGGCTGGCCGACCTGCTGAACGAGCTGGCGGCGGCGCCGGGCGACCCGGCGGAGGAACGGGAGCGGATCGCCGTACGGCTGGAACGGGTGCGGGCGGCGCGGGAGGCGATCAGCGGGCGGTACACGGAATGACGAAGAAGCGGAATGACGGAGAAATGGGATGACGGAGAAAACGGGACGACGGACAAGGGGGAGTGACGCAGAAGGGGAGGGCCTGAGGCTCCTCGATTGGTGACCAGTCGGGATCACTCATGCCGACTCATGCTCTCTCATGTCACTTTCCGCATACCAATGCGGGCCCTGAACGGACCGTTCCCGGTCGATTACAGTGCTGAGCTGTCAATCGTACGAACGATGCTGTGAGGGAGGTCCGAGGTGGGTGTGATGACATCCGGTGGCGTGACCGGTGCCGCGTCCGGCGCCATCTGGGGCCGCCCCGAACAGCAGGACTTCCGCAGCCGGGTCCGCGGCACCCTGCTCGGCGCGGCCCTCGGCGACGCCCTGGGCGCCCCGCTCGACGGACTCACCCTCGACTCCATCCACGAGGCGTACGGCGCTGACGGACTCACCGATCTGGCCTTCGCGTACGGCAGACGCGGCTCGATCACCGATCTCACCCAGCTCACCCTCTTCAGCCTGGACGGCCTGATCCGCGCCCAGGTGCGCCGCGACACCGGCGCCTGGCACCCGCCGACCGACCTGCACCGCGCCTACCGCCGCTGGCGGGCCACCCAGAGCGACTGGGGGCCGGACGAGCGCCGCAAGGAGGACGGCTGGCTGGCCCGCGAGGAGTGGCTGTACGCCCGCCGCGACCCGGCCCTCGCCTGTCTGCTCGGCCTCGGCGACGAGACCATGGGCACCCTGGACGCGCCCAAGAACCCCGGCGAGGCCGGGCCGGAGGCGGCGGCCCGCTCGGGCCCCTTCGGACTCCTGGTCGGCTGGGAACCACAGCTCGTGATGCAGCTGGCGGTGGAGTGCGCCGCGCAGACCCACGGCCACCCGACGGGCTACCTGGCGGCGGGCGCGTACGCCGTGATCGTGCACGGCCTGGCGCGCGGCGAGAGCCTCGACACGGCGGTGCAGCGGGCGCTGGCCCTGCTGGCGGCCAGACCCGGCCACCAGCAGGTCTCGGAGGCCCTCCAGCGGGCCCTGGGGGCCGTACGCCAGGGCATCCCGTCCCCGGCGCGGGTCGCGGACCTGGCCGGCGCCGGCACGGCGGAGGGCCTCCTGTCGGTGGCGGTCTACTGCGCGCTGGTCGGCGAGGACATCCGCCACGGTCTTTCCCTGTCGGTCAACCACGGCGGCCCCTCGGCCGCGACGGGTGCGCTGACCGGCGGCCTGCTGGGCGCCCTGCACGGCGAGACGGCCCTCCCGCCCGCCTGGCTGGCGGAACTGGAGGGCCGCCCGACGATGCTGGTCCTCGCGGACGACTTCGCGATGGAGATGACCCAGGGACCGGCCCTCCACGGCCCGGCGGGATCCTCCCCGGGCTGGCTGACGAGATACCCGAGGGCGTGAGAGTCGGACGTTTCCAGCCGGGCCGTTCCGGCCCGGCCGGCGTTCGCGGACGAGGCACCTCCAGCCCGAGCCAGGTTTCCCACCCACCCCCGTCGCTTCTCCAGCCCGGGCCCGGCCATTCCAGCCCGTCCGGCGTTTGAGGGCGAGGCCCGTTCAGGGCCGAAGGGGGGCTGGGGGCGCAGCCCCCAGGTTCAGGATGGGACGGGTAGGGGCGGCGGGGGTGAGGAAACCCGCCGCACACCCCGCCGACTCACCCCTTCCCGGGCACCGTGTCCGCCGGCTCCGCCACAGGCACCCGCACCGCCATACCGTCGTCCCCGTCCGTGTTCACGGTCTCGATGATCGCCAGCCGCTCCGGCGTGTCCTCGGGCCGCAGGAAGCCGATCAGGATGTACAGCACCAGCGAGACGGCCAGCGGGATCGACACCTGGTACTGGAGCGGCACCCCGCCGTCCACACTCCAGTTGATCGGATAGTTGACCAGCCAGAAGGCGAGCAGCCCCATCGACCAACTGCCCAGCGCCGCCGTCGGCCCCGACCGCCGGAACGGCCGCAGCAGACCCAGCATCATCGGGATCGCCATCGGACCCATCAGACCGGCCACCCACTTGATGACGACGGTGATGATGTCCTTGAACGTGGGGGAGTTGACCTGTGTGGCCGCCGCCATGGACAGCCCGAGGAACACCACGGTCGTCACGCGCGCCGCGGTGAGCCCCGACGAGTCCGTCCATGCCCGCGCCCGCTTCCAGACCACCGGCGCGACGTCCCGGGTGAAGACGGCGGCGATGGCGTTCGCGTCGGACGAGCACATGGCCATGGTGTGGGAGAAGAAGCCGACGATGACGAGCCCCAACAGGCCGTGCGGCAGCAGCTGTTCGGTCATCAGGGCGTAGGAGTCGGACCCGTCCGGCTTCTGCGACTGGACCAGCAGCGGAGACATCCACATCGGGAAGAACAGCACCAGCGGCCAGACCAGCCACAGGACCGCCGACAGCCGGGCCGACCGTTCGGCCTCACGGGGACTGGCCGTGGCCATGTAGCGCTGGGCCTGGTTGAGCATGCCGCCGTTGTACTCGAACAGCTTGATGAAGAGGAACGCGAGCAGGAACACCGTGCCGTACGGGCCCACGAGCGGCTTGCCGTGTCCTTGCAGCGCGGGCTCGTCCCAGACCCCGAAGAACCCTCCGTGGTCGCCGAGTTCGGCGACGACCGCGACGAACATCGCGATGCCCGCCAGGAGTTGGATGACGAACTGACCCAACTCCGTCAGCGCGTCCGCCCAGAGGCCGCCGATCGTGCAGTACACGGCGGTGATCGCACCGGTGATGAGGATGCCCTGGTTGAGGGACAGTCCGGTGAAGACGGACAACAGGGTGGCGATCGCCGCCCACTTGGCGCCCACGTCCACGATCTTCAGCAGCATCCCGGACCACGCCAGTGCCTGCTGGGTCTTCAGGTCGTACCGGTTCTTCAGGTACTCCAGCGGTGACGACACATGGAGCCGCGACCTCAGCCGGTTGATACGCGGCGCGAACAGCTTGGAGCCGATGGCGATGCCCAGCGCGATGGGGAACGACCAGGTGACAAACGACGTGACGCCGTACGTGTAGGCGATACCGGCGTAACCGGTGAACATCACCGCGCTGTATCCGGACATGTGGTGGGAGATGCCGGACAGCCACCAGGGCATCTTCCCGCCCGCGGTGAAGAAGTCGCTGACGTTGTCGACCCGTTTGTGGGACCAGACACCGATCGCGACCATCACACCGAAGTACGCGATGAGCACGGTCCAGTCGAGGCCGTTCATGTGCTCCCTCCCAGGGGCGTCGAGCAGGTCGAGCGGGGGTGTCGAGCGCCCGCTCATCGTCGATTCGATGGCATGGCAACGACAACAGCCCGAACAGTCAAGAGGGAGTAAAGAAGTTCGCCGCACTGACCTCGGTTCATGTCCATGAACTCAGCGCGACCGCTGAGAGATTGGCGGAATATCGGCTACCGCATCAGTTCACCCGCGTTCACCAGCAAAGACTGCCCGGTGATGGCCCGGGCCCGCTCCGACGCCAGGAACACCACCGTGTCCGCGACATCCCCGTCCGTGGCCAGCTCTGGCAACGCCATCCGCTCCGCGAGCCGCCGCCGCACCTCGGCCTCCGGTACCCCCTCCCCCTGTGCCGTGAACCGCACGTACGCCTCCACCGGCGGCCCCCACATCCACCCCGGCAGCACGGTGTTGACCCGGATCCGATGGGGCCCGAGCTCCCGCGCCAGCGAGTACATCGCGCTCGTCAGCGCACCCTTGGAGGCGGCGTACGCGGCCTGCCGCACCTGCGAGGGCGCCGCCACGGCGGACTGTGTACCGATGAACACCACACTCCCGCCCCGCTCCTTCAGCGCCGGCAGACAGGCCCGCGTCATCCGCAGCGTGCCCAGCAGATTCACGTCGACGACACTCGCCCAGCTCTCGAAGTCCGCGTCCTCGATCCCCCCGAAGTAGCTGTCCCAGGCGGCGACATGGACGACCCCGTCGATCCGCCCGAACCGCTCGCCCGCCAGCGCGGCCAGCGCCCGGCACTGCTCCTCGTCGGTGATGTCGGTCGCGCGGTACGCCGTACGCGTCCCGTCCGGATCGAGCTCGGCGGCGGTCTTCGCGAGGTGCGCCTCGGTGCGCGCCCCGAGCACGGCGTTCCCCCCGTCCCGTACGACGGCCGCCGCG
Source organism: Streptomyces sp. NBC_01451 (assembly GCF_036227485.1). Classification (NCBI taxonomy): domain Bacteria; kingdom Bacillati; phylum Actinomycetota; class Actinomycetes; order Kitasatosporales; family Streptomycetaceae; genus Streptomyces; species Streptomyces sp. NBC_01451. Next base: position 4,037,865 of record NZ_CP109479.1, on the reverse strand, counting down.
ACCTGACGCCCGAGCCCGGCGCCGACGCCCGAGACCACCACGGTCCTCCCTGTGAGCAGCGACATCGAAGCCCTCCCCGGCTCTGGCGGATTATCTGACGGAGCGTCAGAGTATGGGCGTCCGAAGGAGGAAGGAAGAGGAGCGAAAGAGGAAGAGGAGGCGAAGGGAATGACCGAACGGGAAACAGCCGAGCGGGAAGCGGCCAAGACGGAGGCGGGTAAGACGGAGGCGGGCAAGGTGAAAGTGGACGGGACGGAAGCGGGCAGGGCGGAAGTCGGTGGGGACACCCGCAGCGAGGTGTACGCCGAGCTGGCGGCCCTCGGGCCGTACGGCGTCCACCCGGGCCACGCGCTCATCACCATGGTCGAACCGCACCCGGGCCACGAGTACGCGTACAACCGCTGGTACGAGGACGACCACTACTACGCGGGCGCGATGGCCATGCCGTGGATGTTCTCCGGCCGCCGCTGGGTCGCGACCCGGGATCTCCAACTCCTGCGCTACCCGGAGAAGTCGGCGGTGGCGCAGCCGGTCACCGCGGGCTGCTACCTCTCCACGTACTGGATCACCCAGGGCCGCTACGCCGACCACATGCGCTGGACCGTGGGCATCAACAAACGCCTCAACCGCGACGCACGCGTCTGTCACGACCGTACCCACGTCTTCACGGCGTTCCAGGACCACGAGACGACCGTCTACCGGGACGGCGCCGTCGGCCCCCGTGACTTCCACGCCCTGGATCACCCGTACAAGGGACTGGTGTTGCAGGTCATCGACGCCGAAAGCCCTGAAGCTCGGGCGGAGTTGCTGGAGTGGCTGCGCACCCGGCACCTGCCCGGGCGGCTCGCCGGGTCGCCGGCCGCGATGGTCACCGCCTTCCACCCGACCCCGCTGCCCGGCGACCGTATGACGTACGTGAAGCAGGTCGAGGGCGTGGACGTACGGCTGACGCTGCTGTGGTTCCTGGAGGCGGATCCACGGGACTGCTGGGAGCCGCACTTCACGGGGCTGGAGGAGGAGGTGCGGGAAGTGGGCCTCGGGCGGGTGGAGTTGGTGGCGCCGTTCATTCCCACGGTCCCCGGGACCGATCTGTACGTCGACCGGCTCAGGTGACCGGAGCCGGGCGTGGCCGAGCCCCCTCGGCCAAGTCGGCGGGCCGGTCGAGAGGGCTCTTCCTGTGGTGCTTATGGAGTTGTGGGAAGCAGCGGTGAAGCATCAGGTGAGGTCGAACGCTCCCCGGCCGACCTCTGTCACGAACGAGTTCCATGAGTCGGCCGGGAAAGCCAGCGTTGGACCCGCCGGGACCTTGGAGTCCCGGACGGCCAGCGCCGCGTGAATCGGGGACTTGACCTCGACACACGCGCCGTTGCCAGTGGAGTACGAGGACTTCGTCCAGGTGCTCGTGGCGCCTTGCTGAATTGCCATGTTCGCTCCGCTTTGACCAGTGGTGAGTTCTGTCGCCGACCGGAGGGCACCCTGTGGAGCCCGCGGCACGGTTTGCGCCAACGTTGTTCCTTGATGGCCTGATCGACGCTACTCGCCAACCTCGTTGAGCGGACCGGTCGTTCACTCGACCGGGTGGCATATACCAGCGGGCTCTTCCATTGGCGTGGTGCAGAGGTGTACTGTGCGGCCCTTGCTTCTCCAGGACGTCAGCGTGCGTACTCTTTCGCCAAGTCCGCGATGAATTGCCGGGATTGCTCCACATTCAGGGCCTGTGCCCGCAAGTGTTCGTACATGACGCTGTACTTCTGAACGTCCTGCGCCTTCTCCAGGTAGAGGTCGCTGGTGACGCCCTCGATGTAGACCACGCTGGAATCGGCCGCGTCGGGGAACTCCAGGATCGCGTACTGGCCGTTGAGGCCCGGATGCGCCCCCATCTCGAAGGGGATGACCTGGACCGTGACGTGCGGCAGCTGGGACTGCTCGACCAGGGACTCCAGTTGCTCCCGCATCAGCAGCCTGCTGCCCACGACACGGCGCAGCGCCGCCTCGTCGAGCACCGTCCACAGGCGCAGCGGGTTCTCCACGGCGGTGATTCGTTCCTGCCGGCGCAGCCGGACCTGCACGCGGTTGTCGATGTCACCGGGGGGCGTCTCCGGCAACGCGCCGGTGATGAGCGCCTCCGCGTAGGGGCGGGTCTGCAACAGGCCCGGGATGACCTGGGGGTCGTACACGCGCAGCGACGCCGCGTCCGTCTCCAGCCCGATGTACACGCTGTACGGGACGTCCCCGAACGCGTGCCACCAGCCCTGCTGACGGGAGTCCTTGGCCATCTCCATCAGGGAGTCGACCATCCGCTGGTCCTCGACCTCGTACACCCCGCACAGGTCGCGGACATCGCGCTGGCTGATGCTGCGGCGGCCGTTCTCCAGCCTGCTGATCTTCGACTGGGAGACCAGCAGGCGCTCGGCGACCTCTTCGGCCGTCATGCCCTTCTGTTCGCGGAGCCTGCGCAACTCCTGGCCCAGCCGGCGTCGCCTGACGGTGGGATTCACATTGGACGCCATGGGACGTGCACCTCCGGCTGCGTACCTGTACTTGCCACTTTCCGTATCTGCTGTTGAGCAGACTGCCACCAAGGCGCGCGCTACCGCTGGGAAACTGCGGATATGCGATGCCGAGGCGGGAGATATGCGTCCGGTACACGCCAGTTCGGCGGATTCCGCTTAGCGTCCGGGGGCGTCCCCGGCCGGCTCCGGACACGCATGTGCCGGACGCCGTCCGCCGGAGGGCATGTGCCATGCGCCGCAGGGCGAGCGCGGGGCACTCGGCCCCGGACATACGGCCCCGGGCACACGGCCCCGGGCACACGGCCCCGGACACACGGCCCCGGACATACGGAACCGGGCGCCCGGCCCCGGACATACGGAACCGGGCGCCCGGCTCCGGTACGCGGACATGCGGCCGCGCGAGGCGGCGAGGGCCGGGTCGGAGTCCTTGCGGACGTCCTTACGGTCCCTCACCGCCCCGCGCGGGCCAGCGGCTCCCGAACCGGTCTTGGGGACTGCGGTGCGGCGCTGTTGAGGTCCTGCGTGGTGCGCGTGCGCGTCGAGCGGGGTCGTGCGGGTGCTTCACGGATCGGGCGTTCGTCGTGGGCCTGCGGCTCAGAGAGCCACGGCGCGCGCCATGGATCCGCGGTGCGGCTGCATCGGAACGCCGCGTGCGGGCTCCGGTGCGGACCTGGCTCCGGGGGCGGCCTGACGGCCGGCCGGTGCCGGGCTGCGGCGCGGTTGGACCGCGACGCCGTTCTGCACGTCCATGACAGCGTGGGCCACCAGGCCACCCATGGGGTCGTGCCGGATCAGGTCCCGTAGCCGGGAGCGGGACGAACGTCCCTCATTACCCGGATACAGGTGCTTGCCGAGACCGACCGCATGGGCCAGCGCGGCGAGCGCCGCCGTCCGCGGGTCCGGCGGGACGCCGGTGCGGATGGCGGTGTCCAGTCGGGCTCTGATCTCCCGGCTGATTTCCGTGTCCGTCGCCTGATAGCGAGTCGTCGGAAGCACCCCGCACATCTGTCCCGCCACGGCATGCACCATGCCGCACCGCTCCAGATGCGAGAGGTAGGTCTGACGCAGCCCCAGGCGGGGCCCGCCAATCCAGTTCACTGCGCGTACGGGTGCTCCGCGTCGGCGAAGCAGTTCCAACGCACAGTCCAGTGTTGGATCTCCAGTCGGCCGTGGTACGACCACGGCGATACGATCCCCGTCCGGGGCTATCCGTCCGGCCATCGCCAGCTCCACTAGCTGTGCTCCGGCCAGACCGAGGTCGAGCGACTGCGGCTGTGCGGTGGTACCCGTGGCCGGGTCCAGCGCCAGCAGAAGAAGCTCTTCCGGAATTGATCTGCGGCTCCTGCCCATCCATGCCTCCCCGCGTGGATGAATGACAGGGTGACCCCTCTCACATTCATCTGTCGAGAGGGCGTGACCGGTTCGTAGTGGAACCAGTAGCTATGTCGTTCTCGTCTACCGCAGGAGTCAAGGCTGCGCACAGGACACTGGTAGCTGGTTCGGACAGTGTCGTTCGGGCTGTGTTTGACGATTCACGGTTCACGGTTCGGTACGCGCACGGAGACCGTGCGGCGCGAGAAGGAGGCATCGGTGGCGGGCGAGTCCCCCGACAGGTCGAAGCAGCGCGAGTCGTCGGAAGAACCGACGTCGGGGAGCGCGGGTCCGGTTCCCGGGGCCAGGGGTGAATCCGGCGCCGGGGCACGTGACCCACGGCTCGCGGTGGCCCGGGAGCGGGAGTCCACGGCGCGCGGTGGCGTCGACACGGCGACGCGGGTGTTCCAGCGCCCCCTCCTTCCGGCGGAGGCCGCGGATGCGGAGAGCGGTGCCGAGACCGACGTCGACGCGAGTACGGCGGACACGGCCGCGGAGGCTGCCGGCGAGCCCGGGGGTGCCGCCGAGGCCGACGGCACCGACGGGACGGGCAGCACCCGGTTGCGTGCGGCCGTGGCCGCGTGGGTCGCCAGCGCCGACGGCGACGGCGACGGTGACGGCGCCGAGGGCGAGGGCGGGAACAGGGGCGGGGGCGAGTCCGAAGGCGCCGAGGGTGCCGCCGAGGAACCCGGCCCCGATGCGGAAGCTCCGGCCGACGCCCCTGGGGGCGCCGAGAAGCCCGCGGCTGCCACCACTGACGATGTCGGACCCGAAGAGCCCTCCGGGGCCACTGACGGGGCCCCTGAGGCCGCCGACGGGGCATCTGGCGATTCCGCCGAGGGCCCCTCCGAGGCGGACAGTGCCCAGGAGAGCGAATCGAAGCGGCAGCCGAAGCCCGGGTCCGAGCGGAAGCCCGGGCCCGAGCGGAAGCCCGGCACCGAGCCGAAGTCCGGCACCGAGCCGAAGTCCGGGCCCGAGTCCGGCGCCGGGTCCGTGAGCGCGGGCGAGCCGAAGTCCGGCGCCGGCAGTGAATCCGGTGCCGAGCCGACGTCCGGCTCCGAATCCGGCGTCGGGCCCGAGTCGGGCGCCGAGGTCGAGAACGCGGCCGAGCCGAAGCCCGGCGTGGGGTCCGGGGTCGGGCCGGAGTCTGACACCGAGGCTGACTCCGGCACCGAGCCCGAGAGCGCCGCCAGGCCGAAGTCCGGCACCGCCACCGGCGCGGGGTCCGAGCCCGGCGAATCCGGAGCCGGGACCGGGACCGGGACCGATGACGCGCCTGAGCCGAAGTCCGCCGTCGAGGCCGGCTCCGGCACCGAGCGCGCGGCCGATCCGAGGTCCGGCGCCGGCAGCGATTCCGGGGCCGATCCGAGGTCCGACGCCGAGCCGACGTCCGGGGCTGAGTCCGACGCCGAGACGGGGTCCGCGCCCGGGTCCAAGCCCGGCGCCGAATCCGGGTCCAAGCCCGGCACCGCGCCCGGGTCCAAGCCCGGCACCGCGCCCGGGTCCAAGCCCGGCACCGCGCCCGGGTCCAAGCCCGGCGCCGAATCCGGGGCCGGGTCCGAGCCCGCGTCCGATTCGGCGCCCTCGCCTGACGCCAAGGCCGAAGCCGGCGCTGACTCCGCCTCCGTCTCTGGCTCCGCCGCTGACTCCGCCCCCGCCTCCGGCGTGGACGCCGACGGTCCGGCCCCCAAGCCCTTCGTCGATCAGCCCACCGCCGTCTTCAAGGCCGTACGCCCGCCCGCCGCGCCCCCTGTCGACCAGCCGACGACGATGCTCAAGCTCGGCGACCTCGCAGCGGCGAAGCCCAAGGGCGACAGGCGGGACGCGGACGGCAAGGCGGACGCCAAGGCAGACGCTGACGCCAGGACGGATGCCGTCGAGGGTGCCAAGGGCGAGTCCGTTTCGGAGCGAACCAGCAAATTCGTAGCCCTGAGGCAGCTGGACGACCCGGCGACCCGTAAGCCGCCGCCCGCCGCGGGCCCCCCCGAGGCACCCGCTCCGGCGCCGTCCTCCGCGCAGGCGCCGAAGGCACCCGCCGCCGATGCCACCGCCGTCACCCCGCAGGTCGGGCCGGAGCGGACGACGCAGCAGCCGTTGCCGCCCATGCCGCCGCTGGATCTGCTGGCCGAGCTGACGAACACGCCGCCGCCCCGGGACACCGCCGTGCGGACGGTCGCGCGGCGCGTCAAGATCTGGACGCCAGTGGTCGTCCTGCTGGCGATCGTCTTTGCGGTCGTACAGGCTTTCCGTCCGCTGCCGAGCCCCGAGCTGACGTTGACCGCCGAGGACTCCCACACCTTCGAGGGGACGGCCGCCGCGCTGCCGTGGCCGTCCGAGGGACAGGGCTGGATGGACGTCAACGGCGTCGGAACCATGGGGAACTTCGGCGAGCAGAAGCCGGTCGCCATCGGGTCGGTCGCCAAGGCGATGACCGCGTACATCGTCCTCAAGGACCACCCGCTGAAGTCCGGCCAGGCAGGCCCGAAGATCACCGTCGACGCGCTGGCGGAGAAGGAGGCCGGCTACTGGAAGGACGGCGAGTCCACGCTCACCACCGTCAAGCAGGGTGACGTCCTCACCGAGCAGCAGGCGATCTCGGCCATCATGATCCCGTCGGCGAACAACATCGCCCGGCTGCTGGCACGTTGGGACTCGGGGACCGAGGCGGCGTTCATCAAGAAGATGAACGACACGGCCAAGGAACTCGGGATGAAGAACACCACCTACACCGACGCCTCCGGCCTGAAGGAGACCACCGTCTCCACCGCCGAGGACCAGGTGAAGCTGGGCAACGCGCTGGTGCGGATCCCGGCGCTGATGGACATCACCAAGCTGCCGGTCTGGTACGACCCCACGGGCAAGAAGTGGGACAACTACAACCGTCTCGTCCCCTACAACGGTGCCATCGGCATCAAGACCGGCACCACCACCGCGGCCGGCGGCAACCTGCTCTTCGCCGCCACCAAGGAGGTCGGCGGCGAGACGGCCGTCGTCGTCGGCGCGATCCTCGGCCAGCACACGGCGCCGATCATCGACACCGTCAACGCGGTCAGCAAGACGGCGATGATCGCCGCCCGGGACGCGCTGCTGTCGTCGAAGATCCTGAAGAAGGGCGATGTCGTCGGGTACGTCGACGACGGGCTCGGCGGGCACACGCCGGTCGTGCTGTCGAAGGACGTCACGGCGGTCGGCTGGGCCGGGCGGAAGGTCGAGCTGTCGTTCGTCGCCGACGACGACCTGCCGCACTCCGCCAAGGCGGGCACCACGGTGGGCTCCCTCACCGTGGGCGACGGCAAGGGCGGCGCGGTCAAGGTCCCCGTCCAGCTCCAGAAGGACCTGGTCGAGCCCGGCTTCGACAAGAAGCTGACACGGGTCGGCTGACCGGTACCCGGCTGGACGCGAGCTGGATGTGCGGAAGGGCCCGCCCCCATCGGGGCGGGCCCTTCCGCACATCCAGCCGTCCTGCTCCCGTCCCCGTTACTTGTCCTTCTCCGCTTCCTTCTCGCACTGCAGGGCCGTCTCCCGCGACGGCCCGCCGTACGTGGAGCTGATCCGGATGTCGCCGGGCTCCTCGACGGTCAGCTTGGTGAACTCGCCCTCGTCCGTCAGGCAGCCGTTCTCCGCCCACAGCCAGGGCGAGAACGCGATCCGTACGGTCACCTCGCCGGCCTTCGGCATCCGGACGACGAGGTTGGCGCCGTCGGCGCTGACCACGGAGGCCGGCTTGTCGACCAGCGGGGTCGCGTTCTTGACCCGGTAGATCTTCCAGTTGGCGTCCTCCCAGACCGGCTGGAGATAGCTCGGTCCGCTGGTCACCAGGGCGTGCTCCAGTTTCGCCGGGCCGTCCGGTTCGCCGTTGACGAGGACGACGAAGCCCACCGCCCACTGGGAGAGCCACGCCTTGTACGCCGTGGGGGAGAAGCCGCCCTCGGGCTCGGCGGTGCCTCCGTGGCCCTCGTAGAAGAGCCGGCCCCGCTCGACGTCCGCCTGCCGGTTCCAGCCGCGGGCCATGTTGATGTACGGGGCGAGGATGGCGGCCTCGCGGTGGTCGCGGGCCGGTACGACCTCGACGCGCGTCTGTTCGGCGCCCAGCCGCTTCAGCTCGTTCACGACGCCGTCCGTCTTGACGGCCCACTCGGGCACCGTGGTGTTGGTGACGATGTCGGCGATCGTCTTGCCGGACAGCCAGCTCACGGAGATGGCCATCGCGAGCCCGAGGGCCACGATGCGCCGCCGGGGGGTGAACCAGGGGAGGGGCAGCCGGGGAGGGACCGCCTGGGCGGTATCCCCGTCCTGTGCCCTGTACATCATGATCGCGAGCAGTGTCGCCGGGGCGGCCAGCTCGGAGAGCCGCTCGACGTTCGTACCGATCGGGGTCGGGATCAGGTAGCAGAGGACCACGCCGGCCGCGTACACCGCGGAGCCCAGCCGCAGGGTGCGCCAGGCGCTCGGGGCCGTCAGGACGACGATCGCGCACAGCACGACGGGCGGCCATATACGGGCGAACGGCATCGGCTGCTCGCCCTCGAACGGGAACAGCAGCGTCGTGACGCCCACGACGGCCACCGGGGGCACCAGCAGGGCCACGGCCCGGCCCCAGTCGCGCGACAGCAGATAGGCGGCGCCGACGACGAGGACGAACAGCCCGGCGACCGGGCTGCCGGTGGTGGCCAGCGTCGCGCACAGGGCGGCGATGCCGAGGTGTCGTGCGCCGCGCCCGCTCACCACGGCCAGTACGGCCGCCATGGCGAAGGCGGTGCCCAGCACGAACGTGGAGCGCCCCGAGATCACCTGGCACCACAGCGAGAACCCCACCGCCATCGCCGGCCACAGCGGCTTGCGCACACCTGTGCGGGCGACGAGTTCCGCGCCGAGGACCGTGGCCGCGACCCCGGAGAGCATGGTGGCCGCGACGACACCGATGGCGGCCATCAGGTACGGGGACATCAGGCTGTAGTTCGCCGCGTGCAGTCCGCCGTACCAGAACAGGTTGTACGCGGAGTCCGGGTACATCTTCGCGAACTCGGCCCACGCCACCTGGGCGGCCAGGTCGCCGCCGCCGGTCGCGAACACCGCCCACCACACGAAGTACAGCGGCACCGCGCAGGCGGTCACCGTCAGGGCCACCCGGTGGCGCTCGTGCCACACCTCGCGTACCTGCGTGGGCTTCTCGGCGCGCATGACAGGTCTGCGTGGGGTCAGCTCGGCAAAGGCCACTGCAACTTCCGTTTCGCTTCGGCTCGGGCTCGCGCGGACGACTGGCGGTGTCTGTCCCGGAGAGATCTCTGTGGAGGCCTCTCCGGGGTAGACGCTAATCGCACCCCGGGCGTTGGTTTACAGGGCCCCATGTGACATGGCGGTGACTGGGGCATGACGGAAAAGAGCCCCATCAGCTTGTGACGGTTCCCGGACGGGCGCGACCGGATAATTCAGGCCGCGCCCATCCGGTCACTTCTCGGGCACTCTCCCGGGTCCCCTACGGGTTCCCCGGGGCATTCTCACGAACCGGCCGGGGAGACGGGGGACGGGACGGGCAGCGTGACGGACGATGCGACGGGGAACGCGATGTCGCACACCGCGTCGTCCGGTCCCGCCGCTTCCCAGTCCGCGAAGTACACCTCGCGGCACGGGCCCGTCGGCCCGGTCCCCTGCCCGGCCAGCCACCGCTCCACCGCCTCGAAAGCGGCGATGATCTGCGGATGGGCCACCTGCGCCTTCGTGATCCGCGTGTACGCGAGCCGCCGGGCCGGTTCCACCCGTACCACCGTCTCCCAGGGCCGCCCGTGCGCCTGCGCCCAGGCCCGCGCGGCGGCCTCGTCGGCGACCGGGACGCACGACTCGGCCGGACCGTCGCTCTCCATGGACACCTCGGAGTGGTAGACGACGAACGGTGCCGCCGTCACGCCCCCGCACTCCCGGGCCGCCGCCTCCAGGCGCCCCAGCGACGCCCCGATCCACGCGGGCAACTCATCCGCGAGAGTGTGCCGCGTCTCCGTCAGCACCACCCGCTCGGGTACGTCCACGATCTCGATCACGAACTTCCCGTACAGCTCTTCCATCTCGGAGCTCCTCCCCGACAGTCGTCCACGGAGGTAGTCGGCGAGTGTGCGCTGTCCCGCGATCCGCGCCTCGACGTCCGCCCAGTAGGCGGCGAGCCGCTCGGCGGCGGCCGTCCCGTCCAGCTCGACCAGGGTCACCAGCTCGCCGATGAGGGCGAGTGGCATGTCCAGCTGTCGCAGCAATGCCACCAGGCGGGCGCGTTCGGTCTGCTCGGTGCGGTAGTAGCGGTAGCCGCTCGCCTCGTCGACGTGCGCGGGGGCGAGCAGCCCGAGTCGGTCGTACAGCCGCAGGGCCTTGGGCGAGAGCCGGGCCCGTGCGGCGAACGCGCCGATGGTGAGCAGGTCGTCGTTCCCGTAGCCGTCCACTCCGACATCCTCCGTCACCGGGCACGGTCGGCCCGGTGACACAGGACGCTCACCCCTGCCCCAGGGGCAGGGTCAACCCAAGGCCGGCCCGCTGAACCGAGGGGCAGGTCAGCCGATGGCCTTCTCCACCGCGCCCACCAGCTCGTCCGTCTCCGGCTCGGTCTGCGGGGAGAAGCGGGCGACGACCTGGCCGTCACGGCCGATGAGGAACTTCTCGAAGTTCCAGCGGATGTCGCCGGTGTGGCCCTCGCCGTCGGCGAAGCCCACCAGACGGTCGTACAGGGTGTGCCGGGCGTCCCCGTTGACCTCGATCTTCTCGGTCATCGGGAAGGTCACGCCGTACGTCGCCGAGCAGAACTCGGCGATCTCCTCGGAGCTGCCGGGCTCCTGGCCGAGGAACTGGTTGCAGGGCACCCCGAGGACGGTGAAGCCCTTCTCGGCGTACCGCGCCTGGAGCTTCTCCAGCCCCGCGTACTGCGGGGTCAGCCCGCACTTGGAGGCGACGTTGACGATGAGGACGGCCTTGCCCGCGTACTGGGACAGGTCCGCGGAACCGCCCGTGAGGGCACCGATCTCGACATCGAGGGGGGAGGAACTGGCATCTGTGGTCATAAGCGGATGCTAACTCCGGTAGGTGTCGGGCCCTGCTCCCGCCCTCGAAGCCGTGACCAAGACCTCACCGGCCGCCGTACGCGAGTACAGCACCGACCGCCCCGCCCGATGCCGCTCCACCAGCCCCGCGTCCAGCAGCACCCGCAGATGCCGCCCGACCGAGCCGAGCGTCTGCCCGGTCACGCCGGTCAGCTGGGTGGTGCTGTGGGGCGAGTCGAGGAGGACGAGCACGGTGGCCCGGGCCGGTCCGAGGAGCGCCCCGAGGGCGGCGGACGCCCCACGCCCACCGCGGTGCTCGGCCAGCACGCCCGCACACGGGTAGATGACGGCGTACCGCTCCGGCTCCTCCCACGCCACCCACCCCGCCTTCGGTGTCACGGGTACGAAGACCAGCTCGGCACCGGAGATCTCGCGGGGCGGGTTCGCGTACAGGTTGATCTGGAGCCGGTCACCGTCGAGCCAGCGAGTGCCCGGGCGCAGGGTGTCCAGGACGGCCGCCCAGCCGTCCTGACCGAGCCGCGCGGTCCGGGCGACCACATCGGCTTCGAGGACGCGCCGACGCCGGTCCCAGTACGGCAGTACGGCCTCCTCCCACACGTACGTGAGGAGGTCGGCGGCGCGTTCCGGGAGGTCGTCCCGGTCGGCGAGGGCGGCGGGCAGCGGGCCGGGGCGGGAGCGGACGAGGTGGTCGCGGGCGAGAGCGGGGGCGACCGTACGGACGCGGTCGACGGCCTCCTCGAACGTCTCCCCGTACCGGGGGGTGGGGGTCAGGAAGTCGGCGGTCCAGTCCCGGCCGAGGCCGGCGCGGACGAGGAGAGCGGCCGTCGGGTCGTGCGCGAGACGGCGGCGGTACGCGGGCAGGTGGGCGGCCAGCCAGCCGCGCTCGCCGGGGTGCGAGGCCGTCCCGGCGTGCAGCAGACGCAGGTTCGCGAAGGTCTCGGCGAGGGGCGAGATGACGAACCGGCTGCGGGCCAGGGTGTCGGCGTTCACCTGCCACCAGCCCATGCCCGTCCCTCCGTCGGCCCTCCGTCAGCGTGGAGCGTGCGTGAGGTTTCGCGTGTGCGCGAAACAATAACGGGGGTCCGGAGCCTCTCGCAGACTCCCCGCATGCGCAGCTACTCCGCCCTCTTCCGCACCCGCGAGTTCACACCGCTCTTCCTCTCCACGGCGCTGAGATCGGCCGCCTCGACGATCGGCGGTCTGGCCCTCGCCACCCTCACCTACCGCGCCACCGGCTCGCCCCTGCTCTCCGCCCTGAGCATGTTCGGCCCCCAGCTCGCCCAGGTGGTGGGCGCCACGACCCTCCTCTCGGCCTCCGACCGACTGCCCCCGCGCGCGACCCTGACGGGCATCGCGCTCGCCTTCGCGCTCGGTACGGCGGCCATGGCGACCCCGGGCCTGCCGATCGGGGCGGTCTTCGCCCTGCTGTTCGTGCTGGGGCTGATCGCGTCGCTGGGGGCGGGGGTCGGCTGGGGCCTGCTCAACGAGATCCTGGCCAAGGAGGGCTACCTGCTGGGGCGTTCGGTCTTCAACATGTCGAACGGGCTGATGCAGATCGCCGGTTTCGCGACCGGCGGGGTCATGGTGGCGACCCTCTCTCCCCGCACCGCACTCCTCACCGCGGCGGCCCTCTACCTGGCAGGCGCCCTGGTGACCCGCCTGGGCCTGACCCGCCGCCCGCCCCGACTCTCCGGCCGCCCGTCCATCGCCCAGACCTGGCGTACGAACGCCCAGTTGTGGTCGGCCCGGCCTCGCAGACTCACCTACCTGGGCCTCTGGATGCCCAACGGCCTGGTCGTCGGCATCGAGTCCCTGTACGTGTCCTACGACCCCGGCTCCGCCGGCACCCTCTTCGCCTGCGCGGCCCTCGGCATGCTCATCGGGGACGTGACGATCGGCCGGTTCGTGTCACCCCGGCTGCGCCGCCGACTGGCCGTGCCGCTGCTCCTGTTGCTGGCGGTGCCGAACCTGGTGTTCGCGCTGGGCCCCGGGGTGTGGGTGGCGGCCGTGACGGTCTGCGTGGCCTCGGTCGGTTACGGCGCGAGCCTCGTCCAGCAGGAACGCCTGATGTTCCTCACCCCGCCCGAACTCTCCGGCCACGCCCTCGGATTGCACTCCGCCGGGATGCTCACGATGCAGGGCGTGAGCGCGGCCCTGGCCGGCACGATCGCCCAACTCACCTCCCCCGGGGCGGCGATGGCGTTGATGGCGGCGGGGTCGGTGTGCGTGACGGTGGTCCTGGTGGCGGCTGGGCGGCGCGAGGGGCACGGTTCGGATGGCAGCACGGGTGACGGCGCGGGAGTCGCGAGCCCGGCAGAGCAGCCGTGGTCCGTCGAGCGGCCCGGCAGCACCCGGAACGGGTGAAAAATTCCGCCAGGGTGACTCGAAACGTGAAGAAGGCGCAGCGGGAACTGTCCCGTAAGCGGAAGGGGGCGAAGAACCGGGAAAAGGCCCGGCTGAAAGTTGCCCGCGCCCACGCTGCTGTGGCGGATGCGCGCAAGGAGTTCCATCATCAGCTCTCCACCCAGTTGATCCGCGAGAACCAAGCGGTCGCTGTGGAGGACCTGGCGGTATCGGGACTGGTGCGTACCCGGCTGGCCAAGAGCGTGCACGACGCGGGCTGGTCACAATTCGTTGACCTGTTGGAGTACAAGGCGAAGCGGTACGGGCGGGCCTTCGTGAAGGTCGGCCGGTTCGAGCCCACCAGCCAGGTGTGTTCGGCCTGTGGCCACCGGGACGGGCCCAAACCTCTGCACGTGCGGGAATGGACCTGCCCCGCCTGCAACACCGTCCACGACCGGGACCACAACGCCGCGATCAACGTCAAACAGGCCGCCGGACTGGCGGCATCAGCCTGCGGAGCGTCGGTAAGACCGGGACTTGTCCCGGCACAGCGCGAAGAAACAGGAAGTCGTGGAGTCCCGCCTCAAGCGCGTGCCGCGTAGCGACACGGAAACGAGCGAGACGGCCAGAAACTCCCTCCCCTTCAGGAGGGGTACAAGTCAAAAGGGTGGTCACCAGATATCCGGCGGCCAGTGGCAGCGCCTCGGCGTCGCCCGCGCCCGGCACCGCGACGCCCGCATCCTCGTCGTCGACGAACCGACCAGCGCCCTGGACGCGGAGACCGAGCAGCGCGTCTTCGACCAGATCCGCAGCCGCGCCGCCGCCGGCCAGACGATCATCCTGATCACCCACCGTCTGCACAGCGTCCGGCACGCCGACGAGATCTATGTCCTGGACCGGGGCCGGGTCGCCGAACACGGCACGTTCGAGGACCTGTTGAGGCCCGACGATGACGGACCGGGGCTTTTCCGGCGGATGTACCTCGTGCAGTCGGAGCAGTACCGGCTGGACGGCGAGCAGACGGCCGAGTAGTGATCCACATCACAAGATCGTGACGCGAGGAAAGTGAAGGAAGTGTGCCACGGCGATGCGTGGGGCTGGCATGCTCATGCGTGGCTACTGAGGGGTAACCGTTCGTGCTCGATCCCTGGCTCGATCCCCGGCTCAACCCCCGTGCCCCGTCCCGTCATTCGATCAACTCGATCCCGAGGACCCCCACGCGTGCACAAGCTCACCAGACATGCCCTGTTGGCATCGGTCACCGTCGCGGCCCTGCTCACCACGGGCTGCTCCGCAAGCTCGTCGACCGAGGCCGACAACACGGGTGCGGCAGCGGCCGAGATGCCCGCCGCCGCCAACACGCCGGACGAACTCGCCGTCGTAAAGGCCCCGTTGGACAACACGGCCCCCACCGCCGTGGCAACCCAGGGCGCGGCCCGGACGGGCTCCGCAGCGCGGAAGTCGTCGCTCAAGGTCGCCTCGTACGACAAGAAGAGCGGCCGGGCGGTCATCACCGCGAAGTCGGTGACCGCGCCCGTGGACGGCGCGAAGACCCCGTCCTCCGCCCCCGCCTCCTCTCCCTCCTCCTCCGACCCTTCCTCCCCCTCGCCCTCCGCGTCGGAGACGACTGCCGCTCCCGCCGCGCCCGTTGCCGTCGGTGACGTCATCGCGAGCGCCCCCGCTCCCGGTGCCCCCGACGGTCTGCTGGCCGAGGTGACCGAGGTCGTCGGTGACGCCGCGGACGGCGGTACGGAGGTGGTCACCAAGTCCGCCGAACTCAGCTCCGTACTCGGTGAGAGCAAGGCCGAGGGCGACGTTCCGGTCGACCCGTCGGCCATCGAGGTCGACCCGCTCGTCCAGGGCGTGAAGGTCTCCTGGGCGAAGACCGGCGACCTCACCTTCGGCCCCGAGGGCGCGAAGCTCCCGCTGGGCAGCCTGCGTATCGACGTGGGCGCCGCCATCGCCACGGCCGAGGGCGCTCCCGCCTCGGCGTCGGCCTCGGTGCAGGGCTTCGTCCAGCTCGCGCCCGAGGTCGCCTTCTCGTACGACGGTTCCGGCAGCGGGACGGGCTCCTCGCCCGGCGGCGCGTTCCTCGGCCTGACCGGTGACTGGGCCTCGAAGTGGTCCCTGAAGGGCCGCGCGGCCGGCACCACCACGACCGACGGCAAGCCCCTGCGCATCCCCTTCGCGAAGCTCCACGCCGACCCCGTCATCTACGCGGGCCCGGTCCCGATCGTCGTCAACCTCGACCTGGTCTGCTACTTCCAGGTCGACGCCGACGGCAAGGTGACCGTCGACGTCGAGCAGGACCTCAAGGGCGACTTCCGCGTCGGCGGCACCTTCTCCTGGAGCAAGGGCTGGCAGTCGGTCAGCGAGTCCGAGATGACCGGCACCCCGCTGGACGTCAACGTCACGGCGACCGGCGACGTCAAGGCGTCCCTGGGCGCCGAGGCCTCGATCGGCCTGTACGGCACCGTCGGTGTCAGCGCCGACCTCGCCCCGTACCTCCGCGTGGAGGCGGACGCCGCGGCCGGGGGATCGAGCGACGGCACGGGCTCGGCGAGCGGCTCCTGGGCCCTGTACGGGGGCGTCGACCTCTCCGGCGCCCTCCAGCTCCAGCTGACCATCTTCGGCACACCGATCTTCCAGACCCGCATCCCGCTGGGAGAACTCCACAAGGAGTGGCCACTGGCCAAGGGCGAGGCATCGGCGACGACACCGCCGACGACGGTGAAACCGGCGGCCTGACGCGCGCCGGGCCGATCACGGCTGAGGGGCTCTTCCGTCCGGTACCGGACGGAAGAGCCCCTCAACCGTTTACCCCTGGGTCAGCCCAGCCGCTTCACCGTCGTCCATCCGTCCGCGTCCAGCGTGTCCGGGGACGCGTCGTTGGCGGTGGCGGAACCCGCGAACAGGAGCAGGGCGCCCGCGGAGTTGGTCGCGATCATGTCGGGGATGCCGTCGCCGGAGATGTCCGGACTGCCGTACACCAGTGGGTAGCTGGCGGCCGTGAAGGTGGTGGAGGCGTAGGTGTCGTCACCGTCCAGGCTGCCTGCCGAGGTGCCCAGGCTGCTGAGGACCGTGCTCACCCCGTCACTGCCGAGGATGCCCTTGCGCAGCACGATGTTGCCCGCCGTGGTCCGGTACGTCAGGTCCATCGCCTTGTCGCCGTTGTAGTCGGCGATGGCCACGAAGTCGCGGCCCTCCCAGGACGTGGTGGTGTGCTGGGTGGCGGTGGTGAATGCGCCGCCCGTGTACCCGGAGAGGATCCACAGCTCGCCGCCGCCCACCCCGCCCGCGACGAACAGCTCCGGCCGGCCGTCGCCGGTGAGGTCGCCCGCCGCCTTCATCTCCGACCAGGTGGACGGGGCGGGCATGTTGGCGGGCAGCCGGACCTCGACGCGCTCCCTGACGTTGATGGCGCCGTAGCCGTCACCGGGATAGATGAACAGCCGGTTGTCGGGCGTACGGATCACCCAGTCGGTGACACCGTCGCCGGGTGCGAAGTCGCCGTTGTGGGTCACCAGCGCGTACAGGGGGTTGGCGCTGTCGCCGTTCCAGATGTGCGGGGCGGTGCCGGCGTCCCGCAGCAGGGTCCCGTTGTCGTGCTGGCCCCAGGAGCTGACGTTCCACTTGCCGTTCTGGTCCGTCGTGTTGATCCAGAGGTTCCCGGCGGCGGTGACGTGACCGTAGTCGGGGGAACCGTCGCCGTTGAGGTCGCCGGCGGCGTCGGCGCTCGGGCGCGGGGTGACGTAGAAGGTGTGCTTGTACGGGTTGGGCGAGATGTTGCCCGCCGAGTCGACGGCCTTGACGTACAGGGTGTTGGGGCCTGCCGCCGGTGGCTGCATCCCGGTGTAGTCCTCCGTCGACGTGATGACGGTGGTGCAGGTGGCCGCGCCCGTGCCCTGCTTGGTGCCCGCGCAGGCGTAGTGGTCGTACGTGGTGTTGTTGACGGAGAAGACGAACTTCACGATGTCGCTGTCGGCGCCCTTGGTGAAGGTGAAGTTCCCGGCGGTGCCGAACGTGACCGTGGACCAGACCTCGCCGTTGCTGTCGTTGTCACTGTCGGCGGGGAACTGGACCGAGGTGACCAGGGAGGGCGAGTCGGGCAGGTCGGAGTCGTAGTGGAAGCGGCAGAACCCGGAGCCGCTGGTGGGCGACCAGGCGCTGCTGACCTTCTTGTCCCAGGAACGCACCCGCCACACGTAGTTGTTGCCGTTGGACAGCGTGAACCGGTCGGAGCTGAGCTTGACCGGGGCGGTCTCGCCGTCGTCCACCGGGACGGAGAAGTACTTGTGGGTGGCGTCGTACGACCCCTCGCGCCAGACCTCGAACTCCAGCTTGGCGAGGTCGCTGTCGGGGTCGGTGGCCTTGGCGCTGATCGTCGGGACGGTCTTGCCCAGGTTGATGTAGGGCGACGCGCTGGTGTCGCAGGAGCCGGGGCTCATGGTGACCGAGGTCGGGTTGCCCGGCTTGCGGTTGTACTCGACGGCGATCGTCGGCGAACCCTCGCCCTCGGCCTTGAACTTCTTCCAGGAGTACGTGTCCGTCTCCAGGCTCGACGCCGAGGTGGTCGGGGCGGAGGAGGAGGTCGAGGCCACCAGGCCCACGTTGAAGGACGTCCAGCCGTTGTCCGCGGCCTCCTGGAGCAGCGAGGTGACCGTGAAGTTGACGTTGGTGTCGGGGCAGGAGCTGTTGGACTTCCAGCCGTAGGCGAAGGACTTGGAGGTGATCTTCCGCTTCCAGCCGGGCTGACGGTTCCATGTGGTGGAGCCGGAGAAGGGGTCGGTACGCCACACCTGCATGGTGCGCTTGCTGCACGACCAGGAGTGGGTCTCCAGGATCTTCATGGTCGCGCTGGAGACGTCCGCGTCCTTGATGGACTTCTGGAGCTTGAGCTTGAAGAACGAGCGTGAGGTGCCCCAGGTGTCCCGCTCGAAGCCGACGCGGGCCTCCTTGGTGTCCTGGTTGTAGTTGGCACCGTCGTAGAAGCTGGAGCTGGGGTACTTCTTGTACACGCTGGTCCAGTTGGACCGCAGCGCGGAGGTCGAGGGGTCCAGGAACAGTGGGTAGACCGGTGCCTTGGCGCCCGTCGGGGCGAGGTAGTCGCCTGGCGGGGTGATGGTCAGGACGCGGCTGACCTGGTTCAGGGAAGCCCCCGCGGTGGCCGCGTGGCCGCCGTCGCCGGGACCGTTGACGGCGGGCAGCGCGAGGGTCTCGTTCGCGGCGGAGGCCGGCCGAGCGTAGGCGGCGGGGTCGATGTCCCCGCCGTCGAGCCGGGAGTCGGCGTCGTCCTTCGAGTTCCCGGAACCGGCCGTGCCCTCCTCGGGGTTGCTCTCGGGGTCGGCCTCGGCGGACCTGTCCACGGCCGAGGTCCAGCCCTCGACGTCCTCCGCGTCCTCGTTGCCGCCGATGCCGGCGTCCGGGTCGGTGGCCGGGGCGTCCGTGTCGTGTGTGCCCGCCGAGTCCCACAGGAACGGGGTGGGCGAGACGGATATCTCGTTGCCGTTCCTGTCCTCGCCCCGCATGACGTCGGTTGACGGGTCGAGCGAGAAGGCGAGCGTGGGTGAGGTGAAGCGGTAGCGGGGCGGGTCGGCGGCCAGCGCGGCGGCGGCCTCAGGGGTGTGGATGACCAGGACATGGGTGTACCCGCTGTCCCGCGCGGTCAGCATCAGGTCGACGTCCGGCAGCACACCCTCGTACAGCGCCCGGTTGTCCTCGACGACCGGCTCCGGGAGCGTGCCGGGCCACTCGACGCCGATCTCGTGGCCCTCGACGGACATCGTCAGGAGTGAGGTCCAGGCGGGTTCGGCGTCGTCGGCGGCCGGTACGGCGACAGTCGAGTTCTTGCTCGTCGCGCGATAGACGGCGGTGTTGAGGGCCGACTCCCCGGCAGTGCCCGCCCCCGAATTGGTGGATTTACTGGAAAGACCCGCACTGTTTACCTTGGATTTACTTTTACTTGGGGTGCGGTTCGGGTCCCCCGAGCTGAAAGTCACGGGATTGGGGCTGTTCACGGTGGTCCAGCCGGCCTTTCCCTCCCGCAGCGAGGTGTCGACCGGGGCCCACTTTCCCTGGGCGTTCTTCGCCCGCACCGGCGCCACGGAGGCCGTGTAGGTGAAGGAGCCGTCGGGATTGGCGAACGTCCGGGAGAACTCGTCGGTGAGCGCGGCCACTTCGACTTTCTTGCCGGTCCTGCGCGCCTTCCGCTGGGCCGCGTCCTCGGCGCCGACCTCGCTCTTCGCCGGCTTGGCCCTCGCGCCCGCCCCGGGCGAGTTCTTCGCGGCCGGCCCGTCGTCGCTCAGGGCCAGGACGGTGGCACCGCCGACCAGCAGCGCGAGGGCGATCGCGGCGGCGACGCCGCGTCGAACTCCCCCTCTGCCAGGGGGTGTTGGTTCGCTGGTGTCGTGGCTCTCGTGACTGTCGTGGTCGCTCAAGGGACCCTTCTCCCGTTGTCCTGGGCCTGGCTTGAACGCACGACCCCCCGTTTTGGACGGTTGGAGTATGTGCAAGCCACCCCGGCGAGATCAACACCCCTGTGCGGGCCGGGAGTAGGAGCGGTGTAAGCGATCGAGGGGTATGGCGATTCTTTGCCGTTCTTTGTGTGATTTTGGCGCGTGACATAGCTAACACAAACTTATGTGGTCTTGACGCGGATCTTCACTAGGAGTCAATTTCATCCCGTCATTGATCACCGTGTGCCATGCCTTTTCGGATGGCCTGCGGCACGGTGATACGGGGAAACGGGGAGAGGTCGGTCCACCATGCGTGGGGGCTT
The DNA here is from genome assembly GCF_036227485.1 of Streptomyces sp. NBC_01451. Lineage (NCBI taxonomy): Bacteria > Bacillati > Actinomycetota > Actinomycetes > Kitasatosporales > Streptomycetaceae > Streptomyces > Streptomyces sp. NBC_01451. Next base: position 4,017,823 of record NZ_CP109479.1, on the reverse strand, counting down.
GTCGTGGTGCGGCAAAGGGTGGCTGACGGAGAGATCGCCGCGTGATCGGCTCCTGCGCCGAAGAGCGCGCCTTGGAGTCGTCGCCGCTCTGTTCCTCGCCCTCAACGTCACCTCGTTGCAGGGCGCCGTGGCGTTCGGCCCCGACAACGATGCCCGTACGACCGTCGAGTTGGACGATCTGCAGCAGACGGACGCCGTCCCGCTCGACGAGACCAAGACCGACAAGCTGGAGCAACTCGAAGCGCCCGCGCTGGAGAAGCTGACGGACTACACCCCGGCAGCGGTGGTCGAGGTCCCGGCGGCCGTCGACCTGGCCGCACCGGTCGCCGACGTGACCGCGGGCGGCGCCCCCAAGCAGGTCGCCGCCTCCGCCGACGGCACGCTGACCGTCGGCGTCACCGCGCCCGCGGGCGCGACGCAGGCGCAGGCCGACTCCCTTGAGGGTGCCTGGAACGTCACGGTGAAGCCCGAGACCGACGCGGTGGCCGCCGGTGCGCAGGGCCTGATGCTCCAGGTCGACGCCCCCGACGCCGCCACCGGCAACGCGGTCGTCCAGATCGACGCGACCCGCTTCGCCGAGACGTACAGCGCGCAGTGGCTGGACCGGCTGTCGTTCGCCCTGATGCCCGCCTGCTACGCGACCACTCCGGAGCTGGAGGAGTGCTCGACGGGTACCCCGGTGACCACCGAGGTCCAGCGCACCACCGACGAGGTCACCGTCTCGGTCGACGCGGGCGGCGACTCCTCCGGCTCCGACACGGACCCCGGTGAGGACGGCGCGACCGACGAGACCTCGGACTCCACGGCCACCACCAAGAACATCCAGGAGACCCTGCTCAACCTGACCGTCGACACCGCCGCCCTGGCATCGGTGTCCACGACGACAGCCACCTCCACGGGCACGAGCGCCTCCACCGCCGCCAGTACCGGCAAGGGCTCGGTCGACTCTGCCGTCTGGCGCGGCGACAGCCGGACCGGCGTGCGGCAGGTGGCCGACTCCTCCGCAGGCGGCCTCCTGGTCGGCACCTCCTACGGCGCCGGCTCGGGCGGCGACTTCGCCGCGACCCCGCTCTCCTCGGCAGGCACCTGGTCGCAGGGCGGTTCGTCGGGCGCCTTCACCTACGCGTACACGATGGCGGGCCCGCAGGTCCCCTCCGGCCCATCCCCGAACGTGACGCTGAGCTACAACTCGCAGTCCTCGGACGGCCGTACGTCGGCAACCAACAACCAGGTCTCCGGGATCGGCGAGGGCTGGGACTACAACCCCGGCTCGATCACCCGCACGTTCGTGGCCTGCGCGGCGGACACATCGGGCGCGAACAACGACAAACACTTCACCGGCGACCAGTGCTGGGGCTCGAACAACGCGGTGCTGACGCTCAACGGCACCACCACCGAGCTGGTGCGCAGTGACGCCGACGGCACCTGGAAGACCTCCCGCGGTGACAACACCCGTGTGGAACTGCTGACTTCGGCTGACTACAAGCTCATCACCGGCATCGACAGTTCCAACAACGGTGACAACAACGGGGAGTTCTGGCGGGCCACCACCAGCGACGGCACCCAGTACTACTTCGGCATGAACCGCCTGCCGGGCTGGACCTCCGGCAAGGAGGAGACCAAGTCGGTCCTGAAGGTGCCGGTCGCGGGCAACCACCCCGGTGACGCCGCGAAGAACGTACCTGCGGACCCCTGCTACGCCACCAAGTTCGAGGACTCCTTCTGCGACCAGGGCTGGCGCTTCCAGCTCGACTACGTCGTCGACCGCAACGGCAACGCGATGTCGCTGTGGTGGGACAAGGAGACCAACGCCTACGCCAGGAACAACAAGGAAGCCAAGGCGGTCGAGTACGACAGGGCCGGCTACCTCTCCCGCATCGACTACGGCCAGCGCTCGAACACCCTCTACTCGGCCGAGCCGCTGGGCCGGATGAAGTTCACGGCGCAGGAACGCTGCTTCGAGAAGGACGGCGACTGGAAGTGGAACTGCTCCGACGCCAACTTCGACTCCAAGCAGTCGTACCTGACCCGTCCGTGGTTCGACACCCCCGCCGACCTCGCCTGCAAGACGGGCGCGAAGTGCTCGACGTACGCCCCCACGTTCTGGTCGCGCAAGCGCCTGGCCACGGTCACGGCGTGCGCCCAGCGAGAGCAGGGCGTCAAACTCACCGAGTACAACTCGACCGACGACACGGGTGCCCGTAACGCCTGCGGCATCGACGACTCGACGTACGGCACCACCGCCCTCTCGAAGGTGGACTCCTGGAGCCTCGCCCAGTCGTTTCCCTGGGGCCTGACCGGCGAATACACGGCCCTCTGGCTGGAGTCCATCACCCGTACCGGCTACGCGGTCGACGGTTCGACCGACCGCCTGAACCCGGTGGTCTTCGGCCGCAACAAGCTCGTCCTGCCCAACCGCGTCAAGAAGGCCACGGGCGACACCGACCCCCTCTTCGGCAGGCTGCGCATCCAGGACGTGGTCTCCGAGTACGGAGGCCGCACCCACGTCACGTACCTGGCGCCCGAGGACGCCTGCGCGACCGGCGCCGACTTCCCCGACGTCGACAAGAACACGCTGCGCTGCTACCCGGCCTACTGGCACGCGGACGGCGAGCTGACCGACAAGCGGATCTCCTGGTTCCACAAGTACGTGGTCGGGTCGATCACCGAGTACGCGCAACTCGCGGACGCGACAGACGTCACGACGACCTACCAGTACGAGACGAACACCACCGACAAGACGGTCGGTGCCCTGTGGGCCAAGAACCAGGCGGAGTTCTCCCGCCCGAAGACCCGCACCTGGGACGACTGGCGCGGCTACCCGGTCATCGCGACCATCTCCGGCGTCCCGTCGGCCCCGGACGGCAGCGTCGCCGCAAAGTCGGTCACCCGCTACTTCCGGGGCATGAGCGACGACGTCCTGAAGGACGAGACACCGACGAACCCGAAGGACGACGTCAAGCGCTCCTTCATGTTCAAGGACGTCACCGGCGCGGACATCGCGGACGACCGCAAGGCGTACGCGGGCATGGTCGCGGAGTCGCTGACCTACCCCGACTCCAACGCCGCCACGTCGTCGGGCTGGCTGTCCCGCACGGTCAACTACCCCGACGCGCCAGTCCGGTTGGCCACCCGTGACCGGACGGACGGTCCGGATGTGGTCTCCGAGCGGGTGACCCTCGACACCGTCAAGACGATCACCAAGTCCTCGGGCACCCGGCCGGGCGACTCGGCGCCGCTGCGCACGGTGAAGACGCAGACCGAATACGACTCCTACGGTCTGCCGACTGTGGTCCGCGAGTACGGCGACGAGGCGAAGACCACCGACGACTCGTGCACCCGCACGTCGTACGTGAACAACGACTCCACCGGCACAAACGGCGTCTACCTGATCGGCCTGGTCAGCCAGACGATCACGACGACCGGCACGAGCACCTGCTCGGCCTCCCTGTCCGCGTCGACGGCCACGACCCTCGTCACCGGCTCGCGTGTGTACTACGACGGCTCCACCGACCTGGGGGCGGCGCCCACCAAGGGGCAGTCGACGCGTACCGAGACGCCCACGGGAGCGGGCACGGGCTGGGAGACCACCAACCCCGAGTCGCGGACGACGTACGACGACTTCGGCCGGGTCACCAAGGTGACGGATCCCAGCGGGCTGACCAACCTCACGACCTACACGCCTGACTCCGGCCAGGTCTACGAGATCAAGACGGTCCAGGGCACCCAGCTCGACAGCGCCGGCGCGGAGACGGGCCCCGTCTCGATCACCAAGGTGGAGCCCGGCCGAGGGGCGACCCTGACCTCGACCGACGCCAACAACCGGGTGACGTCGTTCACGTACGACCCGCTGGGCCGCACCACGGCGGCCTGGGGACCGACCCAGTCGGCCACGGACGACCCCGACGCGAAGTACACGTACAACACGGTCGAGGGCAAGCCGGTGTCCGTGGTCTCCGAGTCGCTGCAGGACAACCCGACCAGCGCGAAGGACGACGGTGTGTACACCGAGTCCACCGCGATCTACGACGGCCTGGGCCGCGAACGCCAGTCCCAGACCCCGGCGGTGGGCGGCGGCAAGCTCATCACCGACACCTTCCACAACGCGGCCGGCCAGGTCAGCTTCACCCGTAATGCCTACTACATGGCGGGCGACCCCGGCACCGACCTGATCGTCCCCGTCTCCGAGTCCCTCGTCCCCAACGCCACCACCTACACGTACGACGGCCTGGGCCGCGTCCTGACCGTCACGCCCGTCCACCACTCCTTCCCGCAGACGGGCCTGGAGTACGAGGACGGCACCGCCAAGGTGAAGACCACGGACCGCCGCACCCGCTACGAGTACGGCCTCGACTACACGATCGTCCGCCAGCCGAAGGGCACCCCCGGCTCCCGGGTGTGGACGGACGCCCTGGGCCGCACGGTCCAGCAGGACACGTACAGCGACACGACGCTGACCGAGGCCGGCGCGATCAGCACGACGTACGACTACGACCTGCGCGGCGACATGACCACGTCCACGGACGAGGTCGGCCACACCCGCACCTGGAAGTACGACGCGCTCGGCCGGGTCACCGACACCACCGACCCGGACACCGGCACCACGCACACCGACTACGACGCCTACGGCCGGGTGGGCACGGCGACCGACGGCCTCGGCGGGAAGCTGGCGTACAGCTACGAGCGCTACCACCGGGTCTCGGAGGTCAAGTACACCGCGCCGGGCGGCACTTCGGGCACCACGGTCCAGTCGTACGGCTACGACTCGGCGCCCGGCGGCAAGGGCCAGCTGGCCTTCGCGACCCGCTACAACGACGGCGGCAAGGCGTACAAGACGTCGATCGCCGGCTACACGGCGGACTACCAGCCGACGTCGATGACCCTGACCCTCCCCGACGGCACCACCTCGGGCACGACCACGGACGGCTTCAAGACCAACTACACGTACGACTACACGTACAACGACGACGGCCAGCTGGAGAGGTACACGACTCCGGAGGCCGGCGGACTGACCGCCGAGACCGTGATCAACCGCTACAACGCGGCCGGACTCCCCACCACCGTCTCCGGCCGGGACTGGTACGTCGCCGAGACGTCCTACTCGCCCTACGGCCAGGTCATGCGCTCCACGGTGGGTGAGGTGGGCCACCGCGTCTGGCAGGACAACTCCTTCGACGAGTCGACCGGCGAACTGCTCACCAGCAAGCTCGTCCGCGAGAACGCGACCGACACCAGCATCACCGGCAACACGGTGAGCAGGCGCTCCTACGGCTACGACCCCTCCGGCAACATCCTTTCCGTCGCGGACAAGGTGGGCGATGGAGTCACGGACCAGCAGTGCTTCACGTACGACACGCTGGGCCAGCTGAGGACCGCCTGGACCACGCCGAGTGGCGGCGCCTGCACGGCCGCCGGCAAGACGACGGCCGAGCCGGTGTACTCCGACGGCAAGGTCAACGTCTCGTCCAACAACGATGGTTACTGGCAGTCGTACGACTACGACGTGCTGGGCAACCGGAAGACGAAGACGGTCCACAAGGCGGACCCGACCTTCACCACGGCCGGCGCCCGGGTGACCACGAGCGACGTGGCCACCGTCTACAACTACGGCAAGAGTGACGACCCGGCGGTCAAGAACGACCAGCCGCACACCCTGACCTCGTACGACGCGACGAGCTATACCTCGGCCGGGGCCGAGGTGAAGACCCGCTCCACGCAGACGTACGACGCGGCGGGCAACCTCATCAACCGCACCACCGGCGGCGACACGTCCCAGGGCCTCACCTGGACATGGGACGGCCAGATCGAGACGGTGACCGGCTTCGGCCCGGACGGCTCCGGTCCCTGGCTGGGCACGTCCGACATGTGCATGGACCTCGCAGGCGGCAACCCCGCGGCCGGCAGCGTCATCCAGATCTACGCCTGCAACGCGTCCAAGGCACAGAACTTCCGCCTCAAGGCCCTCGACGCCGACAACAACGGCACCGTCGAGAACGCGGCGGTCGGACAGTTCGTGGTCGCGGGTGCCTGCGCCCAGCCGACCAGCGCGGCGGCGGGCGCGGCGGTCCAGGTCCAGCCCTGCAACAAGGACACGGCGACGCAGCTCTGGGAGGTCCAGGACACGGGCCTCCTCAAGCTCAAGGGCACCACCCTCTGCATGAACGCCCCGTCGACCGCGAACAGCACCGACCTGGTCCTGGCGACCTGCTCGGCATCGGCGACGGGCCAGGTGTTCAAGCCGGCCTCGAAGACGACGTACGTGTACGACGGCATGGGCAACCGCGTACTGGAGCGCTCGACCGCCGGTGCGGTCCTGCACCTGCCCGACACGACCGTCTCCCTGACGGTGTCGGGCAAGGTCCGCTCGGCGGAGCGCACCTACGGCCACGGCGGCGCCCCCACGGTGACGCGCTTCCGTGAGGCGTCCTCCACGACGGGCGCCAGCGAACACCTCTTCGCCCAGGCGGTCGACAACAACGGCACCCCGCTGGCCGAGGTCCGGCTGGACGGCGGCCAGGCAGTACGGGTGACGAAGAAGGACCCGTGGGGCGACGACCGCAAGGCGTACAACACATCACGATCGAGGACGGCGTACGCGACGGGTGACGCCGACAGAGCGGCGGGCCTGGTCCACCTGGGCGCCCGGGAGTACGACCCGGCGACGGGCCGCTTCATCTCGGCGGACCCGGTCCTGGACCAGAGCGACCCGCTCCAGGCGAACGGCTACTCGTACGCCAACAACAACCCGGTCACGCACTCGGACCCGAGCGGTCTCACCTCGTCGGCGTCGAGCTTCGACGCGTCGATCGCCGCGCTGGACGCGAAGATCGCCGACTTCCAGCGCACCCTGTCGACGTCGATCGGCGACGTGATCCTGTCGGTCGGCTGGGCGGTGTTCAAGGAGTTCATCGGCTGGAACGACGTGGTCGGCTGCTTCTCGCAGGGCGACCTGTGGGCGTGCGGCAGCCTGCTGATGGACGCGATTCCGTGGACGAGCGTCTTCTCCAAGGGCAAGAAGATGTTCAAGGCGTTCAAGGCGACGATGGGCGCCGTGAAGGCATGGAAGGCAGCCAAGGCCGCCGCGGAGATCGGCCTGAAGGCGGCGAAGGCGGCCAAGGCCGCACTGATCAGAGCGAAGAAGGCAGCGGAGGCCGCGGCGGCGGAAGCCAAACGCAAGGCAAGGGAAGCGGCGAAGGCGGCGGCGGAGGCCGCAAAGAAGAAGGCCCACACGGGTTCGAAGGGCGCAAGAGGCAACGCCCCGCAGGTCAAGGCCCGCAAGTCGGCCCAGGAGAAGGGGTCTTCGGGCGGGGGACGGGCGGAGAACAAGTCCGGTGGGTCGCGGGGTGGTTCAGGCCGGGACGACTCGGGCGGAGGCACCAGCTCGGGGGGCAGTTGCTCCAAGGGCGAACAGAGCAACAGCTTCACTCCTGAGACCCGGGTCCTGATGGCCGACGGTTCCACCAAGGCGATCAAGGACGTCAAGGTCGGCGACAAGGTGATGGCCACCGACCCGGAAACGGGCCAGACCGAGGCGGAGGTAGTCACCGCCGAGATCAAGGGCGAGGGACTCAAGCACCTGGTCAAGGTCACCATCGACACCGACGGCAAGAAGGGCTCGAAGACGGCGGAGGTCACCGCGACCGACGGTCACCCGTTCTGGGTACCCGAACTCGGCGAATGGATCGATGCAACCGACCTAAAGGCCGGCCAGTTGCTCCAGACAGGCACCGGTGCCCGAGTCCGGGTCGCAGCGATCGAGCGGTGGACGGCGCCAGATGCCACCGTTCACAACCTCACCGTCAGCAGCCTGCACACCTATTACGTACTCGCGGAGACCACACCGGTCCTCGTCCACAACTGTGGCGGGCTCATGCCGGGACACGCCGATGAGTGCGGGTGTAACGGTGTCGGTGACGACATCATCTACAAGGACGTCCCCAAGGCCTACGAAGATGTCGACGCCCCGCCCGCCACTTCTGTGTCAAGCCGTGATATCCACGGAACACTGGCCTCCGCCGACGACCAAATGTCTGAAGCCGACATCCAGGACCTCATGTCGAACGCGGATCGTGTTCTCTGGCAAGGGAGTGGAGACAACCTGGCGCGCGTGTATCTGAGACGGGCCTCTAACGGCACACACGACGCCGCTATCCGTAGGTTCGCAGACGGTGGCCCGATCACCAGCTTCCGAAATCTGACGGAATCATCGTTGCAGGGACGGCTGAACAGCGGAAGGTGGTTCGACCATGGCTGAGATGAGTTCTGACCCGACGTGCTGTTTCTGCTACGGCATCATCCAGAGCACCGAGGATCCGTTCGCCATGAGGATCAGGGTGGGCCTGCTGTCCGGTGATCTCAACCAGACTCTTTACGCACACTCGACGTGCTTTAAAGAGCGTCTGCACGCGGACCTTGATTTCTGGTGGGAGTACTCGGATTGAACACGGCAAGCCGTGGTGAGATCTGAGTCGTTTCGATCGTGGCAGCGATAGCCACGCGCGCTTCGGGAGACCCGATCGATGGCCGGTCGGGGCTTCTGAATTTTGATCAGTCACGAGTCCCGTCGGGCCGAGGCTGCCATTCAGCCGACGGCCTCAGGCGCGCTGAGGTGTCCGCATCCCGGCGCGAACCTCGGCGGCCAGGGTGTGCACAGCCAGATCGAGGCGATGTTCTGGCTGCCGAGACATTCCCGGCCCGCTCCGACACCCCCGGCACAGCCCACCCGGCAAAGCCTCCGGCCGCCCCGGCACCCCGCAGTTGGTGCACTCCACCAGCAGGGTGCGCCGGGGACCAGGAGCCGCAGTAGCCGGCGGTACGACGACCCGCTCGGGCGGCATCTTGTCGAGCAGCCGCCTCCGCACGAACCCCCGGGGTGAGTGCACGCTGTCCGGCAGCCCGGCGACGAGGGCGCCGGTGAGCAGTTCGGGCGTCGCCCCCCGGACCAGCCAGTCGGCGGCCAGTTGTTCCAGGGCCGCGCAGTCGGCGGCGGACAGGGCGAGGCGGGGCTCCCGGAGGCCGAGCCGGGCGAGGGTGTCGTACGCGGTGGAGGGACCCGGATCCCGGTCGGGGCGTGGTGAGTTGACTGTCCGGGTTGGTGCGGCGCCGATCTCTTCCGGGTCTTCGTCGGCTGCCAGGGGCTCCTGGGGGCCGGTCTCCCGGACCTCGGCGGCTCCCGGCGTCGCTGCGGGCGCCTCGCGCGTCACGTCACCCTGGAGGAAGGTGGCCCACCATTCGTTGTCACGTGCGGTACGGGACCAGTAGGTGTGGAAGACCCAGCGGGTGCCACTCACGCCTTCACCGGACGGGACGCTCTGGCGTACCCGGCGCAGATGACCGGCCACGCCGAGTTCGTTGAGGGTGGTGCGCACCGCTGCCTGGCCGTACAGGGGCTGCGACTTGGCGATGGTCTTGGCGTCCATTGCCGCGTTCTCGCAGAGCCGGTCCAGGAGGCTCGCCAGGTAGGCGGCGCGGGCTGGGAGGTGGTCGAAGTCGCCCTTGCGGGGCGGTGACTGGCCCGGGGCGGAGCGCTTGCCGAAGCCGGGTTTGGCCATGGGGTGGGCTTGGGCTGCGGGGGCGGGCAGGGCAGCGATAAAGTCGTCGTACGCCACGAGATCTCCATGAGGATCTTGTCGGTCAGACCCCGGCGGGTGTTGGTAGCACCCGGCCGGGGTTGTTTATTGTTGCGAACGGTAGACCGTCACCACGGCGCGTCGCAAGCCGGTCACCAAAAGTCATATCCGCTGGTATAGGCGCCAGTTGAGAAGCGCGGGGGACCGGGGGAGGGTGGGAGGGTGGGTTCAACTTACCGCCCATTCCATACAAAAGGGGCTCGGATCTCGGCGCCTGGAGCTCGGGGCTCAGTCTTCGCCGGATTGCGGGTGCGAGGGGTGTGGGGGAGAGGGCGCGGACGTCGACTCGGACACGGGAACTCGGGCCCTGAACTCCGAGCCTCGAACTCATAGCCCCAAACTCCGAGCCCCGAACTCAGCTCTGCTTCTCTCCGAGGGCTACGCGCAGCCAGTCCAGGGAGCCCGTCGCGAGTACCGCGTCGGCGAGTTCGTTGGCCGACCTGGTGGTGAGCCTGGCGCGGCTGTTGTCGATCCAGCGCTGGGCGTTCTCGTAGCCCTGGGCCTTGTACTCGATGCCCTGGATCATGCACTCCAGCTTGTCGGCATCCCGGGCGCAGATCGCTTCGGCGGACTCCTTCGCCTCGTACTCGGCGACGAGTTCACGCACGGCGGAGGCCAGGATCTCGGGCATACCGGCGACCTGGTCGGCGGTGACGGCCTGTGGGTCGGCCCCGGTGGCGTACTTCTTGCCGAGGTGGTTCACGTCGCCGGTACGGGTCTCCTGGGAGTCGTGCCACACGGCGAGGTGGGCGGCCCGCGCGGGGTCGGCGCCTTCGAGCTTCGCGATGATCGACGCGAGGAGCGCGGTGCGCCAGGAGTGCTCGGCCACCGACTCCGGGTCGCGTACGCCGGCCATCCACCACCCGGTGCGCTTGGTCTGCTTCAGCGTCCCCGCCTCGTACAGGAAGCGCGCCACCGCGGTCAGGTCTTCAGCCACCGTCGGGCTCCTCTCACGCCTCGGCGAGGCGGATCGCGTACCGGATGCTCTCCAACTCCCGGCGCCCGCGCGCCGACAGCTCCCGGCTATCCAACATCACCGGCAGCCGGTCGCGCAGGGCACGGCCCGCCGCACCGGATCGCAGCAGGTTGGGCCGGACCTGGAGCAGGGACCACACGGAGTGGATGTTGAGGTCGACGTAGCCGTGATGCGGGGCGAGCCCTTGAGTGAGGTGGGTCAGCAGCTTGTCACCCGGCCACGGTCCGGGGGCGCGAGCGGCGATGAAGTCGTCACTCAACTCCAGGTGGGCGGTCTCGCCGATCCAGTACGCCCAGTAGTTCAGGTTCGCGGCCTCGCCGGCCTCGTCATCGGTGAGGGCGGTGTGGATGAAGTGACTCATACGGTCCCGGTCTCCTCGCCGGGCCGAGACAGCGGCGACGGAACGGGAGTTGAGCCACCGCGTGAGCCAGTCACCGGGGCGTTCGGCGGCCTGCTGATGGGCGAGCCACTCCGTCGTGTCGGGCTGGTCGTCGTACCCGGAGAGATACAGCGCCTGGCGGCGGAGGAGGAACTGGCCCTCGCCACGAGCCTGCTCGGCGGTACGTCGCATCTGCGCGAAGAAGTATGTCCGTTCGGAGGCTGACAGTTCCGGCCCGGCAGGGGCAGGTCCTCGGCGTCTGCGAGGTGCGGCGGGCAGGTCGCGGACGGGCTGGGGCGGTACGTGGTTGAGGGGCCACGCAAGTACCTCGACGAGGTCGCGCTGCATCACCCAGGCCCCGAGCGGGCTGTCCTCGACCCCGGTGGCCTCTTCGTCGAGGGCTCCTGCAAGGAGTACGTCCGCCTCAAGGGCACGGTCGAGAGCTTGGAGAAGCGCAGGTACGGTGCCCAACTGCATCAGCCGGTGCCGGTGCACGAGCATCTGCCCGACCGGTACGGCGGTCAGCGGGCGGCGGCCCGACTCCCACCCCGCGATCGTGTCTGCGGACACCCGTAACTGCTCAGCCACTTCCTCCTGGGTGAGGCCCAACTGCTCTCGTATGCCCCGGAAGACGTAGCCGGAAATGACGCCCCCACGCGGGCGCCCGGGTGTTCCCTGACCGCTGGTCAGGGTTTGTCGCGAACTCGACCGCATACACAGCCCCATTCCCGTGTGTTCGCAGCAAGCCACTTGTACTCGCGGTCACTTCAAGCAGTGATCGCGGCTCTCTACCGTCGTATGCATCACCGGACGAGCCTAGTGGGGCAGCAGCCCTGAGGGCCGGTGACAAGGCCACACGGAACGCGAGCACCCCCGAGGGACGCGACGATGACCACGACGGCTGCATCAGCATCAGTAGGACCACAGCGTTACCAGGAGCGGTATGCGGCGAGGCCGGAAGCCGCCAGGCAGGCCCGCCGGGACATAGCCCAAGTTCTGGAGAGCTGGGGCCTCTTTCACCTGATCGAGGTAGCCGAACAGATCGTCACGGAACTGTTCGCCAACGCGCTGGAGCACACAGACGCGGCAACGATCGGCACCTCCATCACCCAGACCGGCGAGGAAACGGTACGGATCGTCGTCACGGACACCTCCCGCGCCTCACCTACCCCGGCCGGGCCGTCCTGTGACGCCGAAAACGGGCGCGGCCTTCTCCTTGTGGACGCGCTCGCCCACGACTGGGGAAGCGAGCCGGTCCACGGCGGGAAACGGGTGTGGGCCGAACTGCGCGGGGGTGGTCCGTTGTTCCCCGCGCTGGACGGTGAAATCCCGCTCACCACCAATCAAACTACGGAGGAACCATGCCCACGACAGTCATCCCCTTCGGCGCTCGCGCCGAGCGCACCCCGTACGCCGTGACTCTGGAGGCAGGGTCATTCGCCTACGACCCGGTACGTCAGGTCAACGTCCTGGCCGACGGCTCCGGTTCGCTGTGGAGCCGGTGCACCTCCCTGGCGGGGAGCTGCACGAACACGAACTGGGACAGTAAGAACGACGACACGTCCGACCCGTACGCGATGCGGTGACGCAGCGTCTGTCCGGCGGCCCGGTGCTGGTCGTCACCAAGGAACTGGACCCCGCGGCGGACCTGGTGGTCGACGAACTGACGATCCGGAATGTGCCGGTGATGAGGTTCGACATGGGCGACTTCCCGCAGACCATGTCCCTGTCCGCCGAGCACGCCGTAGCACCTTGGGCGGGCGTCCTGAGCGACGAGTACCGATCCGTGCGGCTGGAGGAGGTGAGAGCCGTCTACTACCGGCGGCCCCGCCTTCCCTCCGTATCCGAGGAACTGCAAGAACCCCACCGCACATGGGCGAACGAGCAGGCACTGGCAGGCCTGCTCGGCACGCTGTACGCACTGCCGGTGACCTGGGTCAACCGGCCGGACGTGGACGGCCTTGCCTCCCACAAGCCGGGACAACTCCCGGTGGCGGCTGCGCACGGGCTGCGTACGCCCCGCTCGCTGATCACCACCGACCCTCAGAGGGCCCGGAGGTTCTGCCGGGAGTTGGGCGGCCCGGTGATCTGCAAGCCGCTCATGGGCGGCCCGTTGGAGTACGCGGACGGCCGCCGCACCGGAGTGCCGACGACATTGATCGACCCTGACACCATCGACGAATCCGTCTCCCTGACGGCGCACCTGTTCCAGGAGTGGATCCCCAAGTCCCATGAGGTGCGGCTGACCGTCGTGGGCACGGACATGTTCGCGGCCGAGATCCACGCGGGTAGCGACACCTCCCGAGTGGACTGGCGCAGCGACTACGACGCCCTCACCTATGACGTGTGCGATGTGCCGCACGACGTACGGGCGGGTGTGCTGGGCTGGCTGAAGCACTTCAGTCTCAGCTTCGGGGCGTTCGACTTTGCCGTGACTCCGTTCGGTGACTGGGTGATGTTTGAGTGCAACCCGTCCGGAGAGTGGTCCTGGATCCAGAACAAGACCGGCCTGCCCATCGCCCCGCACATCGCTGACCTACTCGCCAAGGGACGACCATGACGACGCACACCGAAGAGCGCGCCGCCGAACTGCGTGCGGCACTGGCCGACACTCTGGAGGCCGACGGCCAACTGACCGACCCCACCTGGCGGAAGGCATTCGAGACTGTACCGCGCCATGCGTTCGTACCAGAGTTCTGGACCCTGGCTGACGGCGCGCAGCGGCTCGTGTCGGCAGCCCATCCCGACTGGCTCGACCTGGTGTACACGGATGACGCGCTGGCGACCCAGATGACGGAGGGCGTGGCCACGTCGTCGTCCACCGCACCGGGCCTGATGCTTGCCATGCTCCAGGCGCTGGATGTGGCCGACGGCAATCGGGTGCTTGAGGTGGCCACCGGGACCGGCTACAACGCGGCACTTCTGGCGCAGCGGTTGGGCAGCGACCAGGTGGTAACGGTGGAGGTCGACCCTGTGCTGGCACGGCTGGCGGAATCGCGGATGCAGCACCTCGGATACTCGTCGCTTGTCGTCACTGGGGACGGCCGCGACGGCTATCCGGGCCGTGCACCGTACGACCGGCTGATCGCAACCTGCGGTTTCTCCACGATCCCGACGGCCTGGCTGGAGCAGGTAAAGCCCGGCGGACTGATCGTGTGCCCTTTGGGCTGGGGCACTGTGAGCCTTGTCGTCGGCTATGACGGCCGTGCCGAGGGGCGATTCCTGCCGGGAGGCTCGTACTTCATGGCCGCTCGTGACACCGGCACCACCGGTATCCCAGCGCACCCCGGCAGGCCCAGTCCGACGAGCGGTCGGTTGACCGGCCTGGATCTCACCACCGTCGCGGAGGACGACGCGTTCCGCTTCGTACTCTCCTTGGTCGCGCCCGAGACGGCCTTCGCATCAGAGCACGACGACACCGGCCATGTGACGGCCGTGGAACTGTGGGCTGCTGACGGCGCATGGGCGCGCACCGAGGGCGGGACCGTACGACAGGCAGGGCCGCGCCTTCTGTGGGAGGCGGTGGAGGCCGCGCACGCGCTGTATCGCGAGAACGGCCGTCCGGGCCGTGAGCGCTTCGGCGTGACCGTGACCGCCGAGGAGCAACGCATCTGGCTGGACGCGCCCAGCTGTCCTGTGCCACGCGCCCAGTCGTGATGCAGCCCGATCTTCCCCACCTACGACGGGCAGCCGGACCGACTCTCCGGCACCTGCCGGGTTTGCGGCCCGATAGCGAAGGCCTACCAGACCGCGAGGGCACCACTGGAGAACTACTGCCAACATCGTGAAGTAGTAACGACATGACCGCTGTCGCTGTCGAAATCGCATCCCCGCCCGCCAAGAGGGCCGAACCCGTCGGCATGGTGGTCTTGGTGGTCGTCGAGGACGTTGAGGAGTTGACCGTGGCGGCATCCCCGGCTGCGGCGACGACAGCCCGTACCAGTAACAACGCCCCTGGTGGCCCCGCGCAGCCTTCGTGCCGTGTGGGGTCGTCCCCATCTCTGTATAAGTGCAACCATGCCGACCGACCGCATCGACTTTGCCGACCTGCCCGACGATGTCCAGGGCTCCGTACTCGCCCGCACCGGTCCGCTCCTGAGCGTCGAAACCGTGTCGTCCGGCTTCAACTCAGCCATCTCCGCGCGACTGACGACCGAGAAGGGCGAGGTGTACGTCAAGGGGTTGCCCGCAGATCACCCCCGCGTATGGACGCAACAGCGAGAGGCAGCCGTCGGCCCGTACATGAGTGGGATCTCTCCGCGCGTGCATTGGCACCTCAGGGCCGGCGGATGGGACCTCGTCGCCTTCGACGCACTCGACGGCCGCCACGCCGACTACGCCCCCGGCTCGGAGGATCTCCCGCTCGTCGCCGAGACTCTGGAACGGCTGTCGGGGCTGCGCGCACCGGACGGTGTGGAGCTGAAGGAAGCCGGACACCGGCTGCGTGAGCACGCGCCTGACGCAGTTCTCGTGCACTTCAGCGGAGACACCCTCTGCCACACCGACCCAAACCCCGCCAACATCATGGTCGGTCAGGGACGGGCGTGGCTTGTCGACTGGGCATGGGCCACCCGAGGAGTCGCGTGGCTGGATGCCGGGTACTGGGTCGTCTGGCTGATCGCCGAGGGTGGCCACACACCCGGGAGCGCCGAGCAATGGGCTTCACGTGTCCCTGCCTTCCGCGAGGCCCCCGAGGCAGGGCTGAACGCGTTCGCTCGGGCCAACGAAAGCGTCTGGACCGAGATCGCCGAGGAGTCCCCCAACCCCTGGACCCAGGCCGTCCACTCGGCTGCCAAGGAATGGGCCGCTCATCGTGTACGGACGGCCTGACTGCGTGTGGCTGAGCGCCCCGTTCCATCGCGAATGTGGCCGCGAGACCGTTCGGCCATCGACTGCGCCAACGAAACGGGAACTCGGGGCCTGAACTCCATACAGGACCGTTGGCAAGATGGTATCGATAGCGATAGTATCGCTACAGATACTATTCTCCATGAAAGTCTTCTCATGCGTCGCTTTATCGGTCGTGACCGCGAGCTGCACGTGCTCGGCACCGCCCTGCAGGCCGTCGGCGACGCCGCCGCCTCCGTGAAACCGGGCCAGTGCATCCTCATGCGCGGGAGGCGACGGGTCGGCAAGTCCAGCCTCGTCGAGGAGTTCCTGCGGCGTACCGAGATGCCGTACCTCTTCTTCACGGCGGCCGGTGGCACCGCCGAGGACGAGCTGACGGAGCTGCTCGACGCCGCCGCCCGGTCCACCCTGCCGGGGCGGGAACTGTTCGCGGAGGAGGCCCCGACCCAGTGGAACGCGGCCTTCAGGCTCCTCGCGGAGATCCTGCCCGACGACCGCCCGAGTGTGGTCGTCATCGACGAGGTCCCGTATCTCATGGACCGCATCGACGCTTTCGAGGGCATGCTGCAGCGGGCGTGGGACCGCCTGTTCAGCCGCAAGCCGGTGCTTCTCCTCCTCGTCGGATCCGACCTGTCGATGATGGAGGCGCTGAACAGCTACGACCGCCCCTTCCACCAGCGAGGGAAGGAGATGGTCGTGGGGCCGCTGAACCCGGCCGACATCGGCGAGATGCTCGACCTGGAACCGGCAGCCGCCTTCGACGCCACCCTGATCACCGGCGGTCTCCCGCTGATCTGCGCGGAGTGGCGGCCCGGGTCGGACGTGTGGGAGTTCCTCCGCGACTCGCTCGACAACCCGATCTCGGCACTGCTGGTCTCCGCCGAGCGCTCACTGGGCGCGGAGTTTCCTCCGCAGGCGATGGGCAGGGAGGTCCTGCGGGCCATCGGCAGCGGCGAGCGGACCTTCACCAACATCGCGCGTGCCGCCGGCGGCATCTCCCACAGCACTCTCACCCGCGCCGCTGACGTCCTGATCGACAAGCGGGTGGTCGCGGCCGAACTGCCGCTGTCGCTAAGGCCGTCGAAGGAACGCCGTTACCGAGTCGCCGACCCCTACCTGCGGTTCTGGCTCGCGTTCCTGGATCCGCACATGGCGGAGATCGAGCGGATGCGGGGAGATCTCACGCTGAGCCGGATCAAGGAACAGTGGACGAGCTGGCGTGGCCGCGCGATCGAACCCCTGGTCCGGGAGTCCCTCGCCCGACTCCTCCCGGACGGGGAGCTGCCCGCCGCCCCAGCGATCGGCGGCTACTGGACCCGCGCCAACGACATCGAGATCGACCTCGTGGGCGCCGACCGACAGCCGGTGGCGAAGCAGTTGCTCTTCCTGGGGTCCGTGAAATGGCTGGAGAACTCCGCGTTCGACAGCCACGACCTCGCCGCGCTGCAGAAACACCGGGCGGCGATCACCGACGAGCCCGTACCGCTGGTGGCGGTCTCCCATAACGGGGTCAGCTGTTCCGGACACCAGGCCGCGTACGGTCCCGAAGAACTGCTCGGCGCCTGGCGCGCGACCTGAGAGGATCCCGGCCGGGTGCGGGTGCGGGTGCGGGTGCGGGTGCGGGTGCGGGTGCGGGTGCGGGTCCGACCCTCCGTCCCCTACCGGAACAGCTCCACCGAGATGTGCCCCGACCCGGACAGCGCGCCCAGGAAATCGCCCGCGTCGAAGGCCGCCCCGGCCGACGCGACACCGACCGCCCGCGTACGTCCCGTCAGGACCCGTGCCACCGCCTCCACCGCCAGCGGTGCGCTGACCGCGTAGATGTCCCGACCGCGCGCCACCGCGCGCCGTTCCGTGCCGCCGGACCGTACGACGACGTCCACGACGAAGGTCTGCGCGGACCGCCCGTCCTCGTCGACCGCGACCGGTGCCGGGGTGTCCGGGGCCGACAGTTCCCTGGCCGCGTCCGCCGCCATGTAGCCGCGTACCTCGGGAATGGTCAGGTGGCTGGGGACGGTGACGACGTCGGCCATCGAGAACTCGCCGAACACCTCCCGCGGCCCCATCGGGTCCGGGAAGGGCCACTTCAGGGTCGGCAGCGCGTCGTCGTGGTACTCCAGCCGGCCTCCGCTGTAGCGGACCCGGCGGCCGTTCCTGCGGTCCCGGGAGACCGCGCCCGCGGTGCGCGTGCCGGCGGTGGGGTGCCAGCTGCTCAGGCCGTACGCGATGTGCGCCTCGTCGGCCGACGTCCAGTCGCCCATCGCCGCCGTGACCAGCAGGTCACTGAGGCCGCCGAAGAAGGCCATCGCGGGGATCACCAGGGCGTTCGCGGCACGCGCACGCTCCGCGAAGTGCGTGAACGTGTCGAGGTTGGCCTCGATCTCCGCCGCCACGTCCACATACGGGATCCCGGCCCGCAGCGCCGCCTCGATCACCGGTGCCGCGGTCGCCGCGAACGGCCCGGCGCAGTTGATCACGGCCGCCGTACCGGCCAGCGCCCGGTCCAGCGACCCCGGGTCGTCCACCGAGGCGGGCCGGGCATCGAGCCCGGGGTGCGACGCGGCCAGCTCCCGCAGCTGCTCCGGGTCCCGCCCGGAGAGGATCGGCACGAACCCCCGGTCCAGCAACTCCGCCACCACGAAGCGCCCGGTGTGCCCGTACGCGCCGAACACCACGACAGCCTGCCCCGATGCCGATGCCGATGCCGATGCCGATGCCGATGCCGATCCAGATACCGAACCCATGACTTCTCCCCGTTGAATCCGAGTGATCATCCGCTGATCTGCTGTGACCATCCTGGCGGCGGGAGTCGGTACGTACGAGTGTCCGGAACGACATGTCCCGTACAGTTCCGGACATGGAAACGGGTACGAGGAAGGTCGCCATCGCCCTCACCGGCGGCATGCTGCACTTCGAGCTCGGCATCGCCTACGAGGTCTTCGGCTCCGATCTCACCCACCTGGTCGACCCCTGGTACGACGTCGCCCTCTGCGGCCCGGGCCCGATCCGCGCCGGCAGATTCCTGCTGGAACCCGACTCCGGACTCGACCGCCTCCCGTACGCCGACACGGTGATCGTCCCCGGCTGGGCCGACGTCGACCAGGAGCCGCCCGCCGAACTGGTCGAGGCGGTGCGCGCGGCCCACGAGGCGGGAGCGCGTGTCGCCTCCCTGTGCACGGGCGCGTTCGTGCTGGCCGCCGCCGGGCTGCTGGACGGGCGGCGCGCGACCACGCACTGGGCCCACACCGATGTCCTGGCCGCCCGTCACCCCGAGGTGGAGGTCGATCCGGACGTCCTCTACGTCGACAACGGCAGCGACAGAGGCCGTGTCCTCACCTCCGCCGGCAAGGCGGCCTCGATGGACCTGTGCCTGCACCTCGTACGGCTCGACCACGGCTCGGCGATCGCCAACACCGTCGCCCGCCGCCTCGTCGTACCCCCGCACCGGGCCGGCGGGCAGGCGCAGTTCGTCACCGCGCCGGTGCCCGCCCAGGACGACCATCCGCTCGCCGACCTGTTCCCCTGGGCGATCGAACGGCTCGACCGCCCGCTGACCGTGGAGGACCTGGCCCGCCGGGCGAACATGAGCTCGCGCCACCTGGGCCGCCACTTCCGTACGGTCACCGGCACCACCCCGCTGCAGTGGCTGCTCACCCAGCGGATCCGGCGCGCCCAGGAGCTGCTGGAAGCCACCGGCGACAGTGTCGACGCCATCGCGGAGGCCGTCGGCATGGGCACCGCCACGACCCTGCGCCGCCACTTCAACCGCACGATCGGCGTGCCCCCGGACGCGTACCGCCGTACCTTCCGCAGCACGCGGTCCAGTTCGCGGTCGGGTTCGCGATCCAGTCTGTGAGTCGGTTCGCGGTCCGGTGCGTGATCCAACGCGGGACGGTGTGCGGGATGATGCGCGAAACCTTGACGTGTCCCTGTCGCAGTGGGTACATGGGAGCGCTCCCACATTTCCGCTCCCGTGTTCCTTCTGATGCTGAAGTCTTCTTCGCGCTCACTTTCTGGAGTCGCAGTGAGAATCGCACCGAGAACAACGAAAAGCACGACACGAAAGAGCCCCCCAACCGTCCTGCTGACCGCCCTGGTCACCCTTCTCGGGCTCCTGGCCCTCGCCCTGGCCCCGACCGCCGCCCAGGCGCAGGCCGAGTCGCCCCGCGCCCTGGCCACCGGCCTCCACATCTCCAACGGGCGTCTTCTCGAGGGCAACGGCAACGACTTCGTGATGCGGGGCGTCAACCACGCCCACACCTGGTACCCGACCCAGACCCAATCCCTCAGGGACGTCAAGGCGTTGGGCGCCAACACCGTCCGCGTCGTCCTCGCCGACGGGCACCGCTGGACCAAGAACACCGCCGACGACGTGGCCGCCGTCGTCGCGCAGTGCAAGGCCAACCGCCTGATCTGCGTACTGGAGGTGCACGACACCACCGGCTACGGCGAGGAGGCCGCCGCCGGGACACTCGACCAGGCCGCCGACTACTGGATCGGCCTCAAGAGCGTGCTCGCCGGCCAAGAGGACTACGTCATCATCAACATCGGCAACGAGCCCTGGGGCAACACCGATCCGGCAGGCTGGACCGCCCCCACCATCGCCGCCGTGCAGAAGCTGCGTGCCGCCGGCTTCCAGCACACGATCATGGTGGACGCGCCCAACTGGGGCCAGGACTGGCAGGGCGTCATGCGCGCCAACGCCCAGTCCGTGTACAACGCCGACACCACCGGCAACCTGATCTTCTCCATCCACATGTACAGCGTCTTCGACACGGCGGCGGAGATCACGGACTACCTGAACGCCTTCGTCACGGCCAAACTCCCCATCCTGATCGGTGAGTTCGGCGGTCCGGCCGACCAGTGGGGCGATCCGGACGAGGACACCATGATGGCTACCGCCCAGCAGCTGAAGCTGGGTTACCTGGCCTGGTCGTGGAGCGGGAACACGGACCCGATCCTCGACCTGTCGATCGGCTTCGACCCGAAGCAGCTCAGCACCTGGGGCCAGCGCGTCTTCAACGGTGCCAACGGCATCGCCCAGACCTCCAAGGAGGCCACGGTCTACGGCGGCGGCACGGGCACCGACACCCAGGCCCCGACCGCCCCCGGCGCGCCGACCGCGTCCGCGACCACCGCCACGTCCACCACCCTGACCTGGGCCGCGGCGACCGACAACGTTGCCGTCACCGGCTACGACGTCGTCCGCGTCAACGGCACCACGGAGACGGCAGCCGCCTCCTCCACCACCAGTACGGTCACGGTGACCGGCCTCACCGCGGCCACCGCGTACACCTTCGCCGTGTACGCGCGGGACGCCGCCGGCAACCGTTCGCCGCGCTCGGCCACGGTGAACGTCACCACGTCCCCGGGCGGTGGCACCCCGGGAGTCAGCTGCTCCGTCGCCTACCGGGTCGTCGGTGAATGGCAGGGCGGCTTCCAGGGTGACATCACCCTGCGCAACACGGGCACCGCCGCCCTCACCAACTGGACGCTGGCCTTCAGCTTCGCCAACGGCCAGACCATCAGCAACATGTGGGGCGGAACGCCCACCCAGAGCGGCGCCAACGTGAGCGTCGTACCCGCCTCCTACACGGCCACGATCCCCGCCGCGGGCTCGGTCTCGGTCGGCTTCATCGGGGTGAAGGGGGCGACGAACGCGGCGCCGACCGCCTTCACCCTCAACGGCACTGCCTGCACGGCCACTTGATACCTGCCGAATACCCGCCTACGACCAGAGGGCGGCGTTCCGTCTCCGGAACGCCGCCCTCCGGCCCGCTGGTCGGCCGCTGTGTCCGTCAGTCCTGGTGGGGTGTGCCGTGCACGACGAGCTCGGTCATGTCCAGGTACTCACAGCCCGAGGGGCCGGGGTCCTGCGCGCAGTCCACGCCGTTGTCGACGGCCTGGTTGCCCAACATCGTCACGCGGACGTACCGGACGTTCCGCTCGGTGCCCGTGGTGAGCGGCACGGCGTTCTCCCGGCCGGTGTCGGCGGGCCCGAAGTGGCCCTCGGCGGCGGTGGCCCAGGTGGTGCCGTCCGGGGAGGTCTCGATCCGGTAGTCGCCGAGGGACGCCGTCAGGTCGTCCCCGCAGCCCGACGTCGGGTCGACGCGCAGGTCGCTGACGTCCACGGCCGCGGGCAGCCGTACGGTGTTGTGGACCGGGTCGATCCCGGTGCCGTCGGTGCCGCCCTTGGCGTCCGAACCCCAGACGTTGGCCGACATGTCGATCAGACCTGCCGGTCCGCAGCCGAAGTCGCTGTAGTCGGCGCCGCTGAACTCCGCGACCTCGGCGCCCCCGGAGGACGCCGACCAGTTCCGGCGCACCGCCCAGTCGGCGGCACCGGAGGTGACGGTGAGCGTGCGGATCTGCGGTTCGTACCCGTTGCCGCTCGCGTAGACCTTCCGGTACGTGCCCTCGGGGACGTTCCGGATCGCGTACGTGCCGTCCGCCGCGCTGACGGCGGAGAGGTCGGCGCCGGGGAAGCCGGAGGCGTGGCCGCTGATGCTGACCGTGACCCCGCTCACCGGGGTGCCGGACTCGTCGTCGGTCACCTTGCCGGTGAGCGTGACCACCGGGGTGTCCGGGCCGGGCGGCAGGGAGAAGTCCTCGTCGGGCCGGGTGTCGTCGCCCGTGAGAGCGGCGGCGAACCAGCCCATGCCCCGCTTGGCGAACACCTGCCAGATGCGATCGTGCGCCCGCCCGCCGTCGACCACGGTGTCGGCCTGAAGGATGGCGTTCCGCTGGTCGAGGAAGGACGGGTTGACCGGCGACAGCTCCATCGCCCGGGTGACGAGCGACTCGGTGAGCCGGCTGCCGAGCGCGTCGCGGAGGTCCCAGAGCGTCTCGCCCCAGATCTCGCCGTCGCCGTGCACCTCCGGACCGCGGGCGGCGATCTTCCCGTAGTCACCGTAGGTGTAGCCGCCGGGGCCGGCCCCGGCCGTGCCGTGGCACCTGGCCGACGTGGAGCCGACCGGGCAGTCCAACGCCTGCGAACGCGCGGGGAGTTCGTCGCTCCAGCCGGGCGCGTCGAGTGTCACGTCCCCGTCGGTGCGCCCGTTGTCCTTCAGCAGGCCCTCGTTGTTGAGGAAGTCGAGGGCGTACCAGTCGCTCCACGCCTCGCCCATGGCCCCGGACTGCTGGCTGTTGAGGGCGGGGACACCGTCGGCGTCGGTGACGAGGCGGTGGGACAGGCCGTGCGTGTACTCGTGGTAGACGGTGGCCGCGTCGTCGCCGAAGTTGCCCTGCAACACGTTGTAGCCCGGTATGGAACCGGTCAGGTACATCTGCATCGTCGGCGCCTGGCCGTCCGGCGGCGTACCCATGTTGGCGTTGTTCAGGTGGTCCTCGTCGGGCATCCCGTCCTTGATGGCCGCGCCGTCGTCCGTCTGCGCCTGTACGGCGTCGCCGTCCCGGCTGTCGAAGTTGCCGGCGGCCCGGGTGAAGCCGATCGGACCGGCTTCCAGGTGGTCGTGGAAGGTGCCGAGGAAGTAGTAGACCTGCGCGGCGTTCTGCTCGCGGTTGGTCTGCCAGGAGTACGGCGTCTTCTGGTCCCACGAGCAGGGCAGCGGGGTGCCGCAGCCGTCACCGGTGAACGGCTTGAACGGGAAGGAGAACGTCCCGTCGGCCGCCGGGGCGACCTCCTCGCCCGGGTCCACCTTGTTGTTGTCGTTGACGTCGCTGTAGACGTGCCCGACCGGCCCGTCGAGGGTCTGCGCGCCCTCGGGGAGCCAGCCCCGGGCGGTCAGATGGCGGGTGTGCTGCTTGCCGCCGGACCGGGCACCCGGGTACTGGTCCCAGACCAGCACCTTGCCGGTCTGCCGGAGCGTGCCCGCCGAGGACGCGTTCGGCGACTGCTCGCCCGACTGCGCGGTGGACGAGGTCGCGGACTGCGCGGGTGTCAGGTCGGAGGACAGGTTCTGCCGGTACAGGACCCGGCCGGTGACCGCGTCGACCACGTGCAGCCACATGCCCTGGCCGTCCGGCGTCGTGACCGTCCGCCACGCACGTCGGGCCGTGCCGCCCGGCGCCGCGTACACCACCTGCTTGGCGGTGTCGGAGGCGTCGACGCTCACGTCCGCGCCGCCCGCGATGTCGCGAACCGCCTTGCGCCGGGCGTCGGTTCCGGTGATCCTGGCGGGCGCCAGCGCGGACGGCAGCTTGCGCACCGGGGCACCGAGGACGCTGATCAGCCGTCCGTCGCGGGCGACGTTGGCCTTGACGCCGTTGCCGAACACCGGGACACCGTCGACCGACTGGACGAACGACAGGTGACGTATCCCGGCGACATCGGTGTACTGCTTGCGCAGGGTGAGCCCGCGGACCTGGTCGGCGGTGAGCCCGAACACGTCGGGATGCGCCCGCAGATACCGCCGGGCGATGTCCTCCGGGTCGGCGCCACTGGCCGACGTCAAGTACCCGTCGAGCCGGGCGACCTGGCGCGCCGTACCGGTGGCCGGGTCCAGTTCGAGCACGCCCTGCGCGCCGAGCTGCTTGCGCAACTGCCTTACGCCGGGCCGCTGTTCGGCCTGCGTCAGCCGGGCGTCGGTCCGCGCCAGCGACTGCTGCGAGGGTATGGGCGGCAGCCCATCCGTCGTCGGGGAGCCCGCCGGGGTGTCCGACGCGGTGCTTGACGTCGTGCCTGACGGGGAGTCTGCGGCGGGGCGGCCCGCCGGATCGCCCGGGGCCGCGTTCGCACCGCCGGGCAACAGAGCGACGGCCAGCGAGAGGCCGGCCGTCGCGGTGAGTATGGTCGCGCGCGTTCCGCGCGAGAAGGGGGCTTTCGCCATGGTGCGCCTCGTGGGGGGTGAGGTTCAACGACCGCATGGAGCAGCCGAGTTGTGCTGCCCAAACCTCTCAGGACGCACAGCACAACAGGAAGCCTGAAAGTTTGATGTTCACAGGAGTCTCACAGGCCACATCTCTTCGCGCTCAGCACCGGGGCGTCGGTCACAGCCCCCTGCCTGCGGTGTGAGGGCGACGCAACCCAAGTCCCCACGGTCTCTAACAGATCGGAAACCGGCCGTTGCGGCAGGCGCACTAACTTCGTGACATGAGGGTGTGGACGCCAATACGGCCGCTGCTCGACAGGCTCACCGGACTCGGCGAAGCCGGCAGGCGCGGTGTCGGCAAAGGCGTTGCCGCCAACGGAGTCGCCGCCAAAGAAGTCGATGACGAAGGCGTTGCCGACAACGGCGGTGCCGACAAAGGCGGTTCAGCGCGCCGCCAAGGTGACGGAACACCTCCCGGTCGTCGTCCGCTGCCCGGCTGGCGCAGCATCAGGGGCCGGGTGGCGGTGGTCATCACCGTCCCGATCTGCCTGCTGCTGACGGTCGCCGGTCTTGCCGTGTACGGCCGCGCGGAGGCGCTCGGTGACGCCCGGACGACCCGTGACGAGGTCGGACTGAGCCTGCGCGTCCAGGCGCTGGTGCACCAGCTGCAACGCGAACGCGGCCTGACGAACGGCCTGTTGGGAGGCGAGAAGAGCTACCGCACACCGCTCACCGACACTCGCCGCCGCGTCGACACCGCGCTGGAGGCCATGCGCCCCGAACGCGCCGTCGAAGAGGTCATCCAGAAGCACCTGCGGCGCCTCACCGCCATCCGCACCGCGGCCGACAGGGACACCGCGGCCGACAGGGACACCGCGTCCGGCGGGGGCGCCGTCGACCGCACCGCCACCCTCACCTTCTACACGACCGCCGTCGACGCCCTCAACGCGGTCGACCCGGTGGCGGACACCGTGACCCGCGACGACCGTCAACTCCGCGACGGACTCGCCGCGTTGCGGGAACTGGCCGCCGCCAAGGAGTCCGTCGCCCTCGAACGCGGCTTCCTCAACGGCGTGTTCGCCGAGGGCGCCTTCCGGGACCGCGAGTACCTCACCTTCACCGAGGTGCGCGCCACCCGCGTCGCCGCCCTCGCCCGCTTCCGCCAGGTCGCCACCGCGCCCCAACTCGCATCCCTGAAGCGCGCGTTCGGCACCAAAGACGCCGAGCGCGCCACCACCTACGAGACCCGGGCGGAGGACGCCCCCGACGGCTCCGCGCTGCGCGTCGACCCCGGCACCTGGTGGGACGTGATGACGGTACTCGTGGACGACCTCTACGCGGTCCAGCAGACGGTCGGCGACGACGTACGCGACCGGGCCGACCACCTGAGCCGTGACGCCGAACTGGGCCTCGCCGCCTACCTCCTCGGGGGAACGCTCATGGCCGTCCTCGTGGCGGCCCTCGCCGCTTTCGCCTCGCGTTCCCTCACCCGCCCCCTGGCCGCACTCGCCGAGGCCGCCCACGACGTGGCCCGGCACCGGCTGCCCGCCACCGTCGCCCGTATCCAGCGGTCCCCGCTGGACCAGGCGGAGTTCCCCGAGGAGCAGACACAGGAACAGTCCCTCGGGGGCGCGGCGGAGATCGCCAAAGTCGCGGAGTCCCTGCGCCAGGTGGAACACACCGCCCTCCAACTGGCCGCCCAGCAGGCCGGCCTGCGCCGCAGCACCACCGAGTCGCTCGCCAACCTCGGCCGCCGCAACCAGAATCTCGTACGCCGTCAACTGGGCCTCATCACCCGCCTGGAACGGCAGGAACTCGACCCGGACGCCCTCGCCGAGCTCTTCGAACTCGACCACCTCGCCACCCGAATGCGGCGCAACGCCGAGAGCCTGCTGGTCCTGGCCGGCCAGAATCCGCCCCGGCCCACGGCCGCACCCGCCGGTGGCCTGGAGGTCGTCCAGTCGGCCGTGGCCGAGGTGGAGCAGTACCGCAGGGTCCTGATCGCGGCCGTGGAACCGGTGCGCGTCCGCGGGCACGCCGTCGCCGATGTCGCCCACCTCCTCGCCGAACTCATCGAGAACGGGCTGACGTTCTCCCCACCGAACGAACCGGTCGAGGTGCACGGCTGGTACGACACCGAGGACGCCACGTACAGCTTCGCCGTCGTCGACCACGGCGTGGGCATGTCCGCCGCCGACAAGGAACGCGCGAGCGCCCGCCTCTCCGGTTCCGACGAGGACGCCTTCCTCGCCGCACCGACCCGCTTCCTCGGACACCTCGTCGTCGGCCGGCTCGCCCACCGCCTCGGCGAGGGAGCGAAGGTCCACCTCTTCGACACCCCGGGCGGCGGCCTGTCCGCACTCCTCGTCCTGCCCGACCGCCTGCTGGCCCCCGCCCAGCCCCTCAGCACCGCACCCCTCGCCACCGCACCGCCCACCCCCCTGCCCGCCGGACCACCGGCTGTCTCCTCCCTGCTCAACGGCTTCCGAGCAGGTGTCGCCCGAGCCGAGGCCCGAAGCACCCAAGGAGCGTCATCGTGACCACCGCAGTCCAGAGTTTCGGCTGGCTCATCTCGGAGTTCGTACGCACCGCCGACGGCGTCACCGACGCGGTCGCGGTCTCCTCGGACGGCCTCCTCATGGCCGCCTCCGACAGCCTCGGCCGAGACCGCGCCGACCACCTCGCCGCCGTCGTCTCCGGCATCACCAGCCTCGCCCAGAACGCGGCGACGACACACGGCTTCCGCGGCATGAAGCTCGTCATGATCGAAATGCTCGGCGGCTTTCTCATGGTCGGCCGCATCCGCGACGGCAGCTGCCTCGGCGTCCTGGCCGCCGAGGGCTGCGACGTGGGCCTGGTCGGCTACGAGATGTCCGTCCTCGCCGACAGGGCAGGCGAACTCCTCACCCCACAACTGGTACGCCAGCTCCACTCGGCACCCTTGGCCGCGGGATAAGTGCGGTTCCCCCACGGGGAGTTCCACCGGTACGGGGGTCAGGGTCCGTCGGCGGCGCGGCGCGGTGCCGACGGGATCGTCCAGGGTCACTCGGCCCAGGTGGACCGCACACCGGAGACCGGCGTGCCCCGGTGCCACCGCCGTCCCCGCACGCCACCTGCCTGGATACCCGGACGGCAGCCCACGACGAGGATCCGGCCCCTGACACCTGACGCCTCACACCTCCACACCTGACGCTCAGCCAAGACGTACGCGTCCGACCACCGGCAAGTGGTCGCTCCCGGTCGCGCCCAGGGCCGACACCTCCGTCACGACGGCCCCTCTGCCGAGCACCTGGTCGATCCGCGCGACCGGCAGCGAAGCAGGCCAGCTGAACGCGAACCCCGCCTCGGGGGAGCCGAGTTGTGAGGTGAGCGGATCCAACCCCCGGTCCTGCACGGTGCCGTTGAGGTCCCCCACGACCAGGAGCCGGACCGCCGGGTCGTCCGCGATCCGTGCCCCGAGTCGGGCCGCGCTCTCGTCACGGGCCGCCGATGCGAAGCCGCTCGCGCCCAGACGGATCGACGGCAGGTGGACCACGTACACCGCGACCGCTCCCTCGGGCGCGGCGACCGTGGCCCGCAGGCCGCGCTGCCAGCTGCCCGGGAAGCCCGCGGGCCGGATGTCCACGGCCCGCACGTCCGTGATGGGGTACGCGGACCAGAGCCCGACCGTGCCGTGGACCGCCCGGTGAGGGTGGGCCCCGCCCAGGGCGTCCTCGTACACGGGCAGCGCCGTCGGTGTCAGCTCCTGTACGGCCACGAGGTCGGCGTCCGTGGCGAGCAGCGCCCGGGCCGTACCGGCGGGGTCGGGATTGTCGTCGGCCACGTTGTGCTGGACGACAGTCAGGTCGTACGAGCCGGAGGACGAGCCGAACCACAGCCCGCCGAACAGCCAGAGCCAGGCGAGGGCGGGCAGCAGACATGCGACCAGCCCTCCCACCGACCGCTTGAACAGGGCGAGACACGCGATGAGCGGCACGGCCACGCCCAGCCACGGCAGAAACGTCTCCAGCGCACTCCCGAGCCGCCCGACCCGGTTGGGCAGGCCGGAGTGCAGAACCAGCAGCCCGGTGACCCCGACGGCGCACGCGACGAGCCCGCACTCCCACCGTCGCCGCCACCCGCTCCGACGCTCTCCGCGCACGACCACCGGCCCCCCTTGTCCCGACGGACGACGCGCATCCCCGCCGGACGGTTCCCCACGGCGAACCGGGAGCCGTCGGATCGGCCCGGTCGGCCCGTGGTCGGAGAAGCCGAGCATCCGCCCGGTCAGCAGCCGGCGGGCTCTGCGTCCGGGCTGCCGTTCTCCGTGCCGAAGCCCGCACCGAGCACGTCCGACCGAGTTTCCGAAGACCGATCGCGGAGGCCGCCCCCCGGACGTACGCACTACGAGCGTTCGGTGAGCAACTCCGCCAGGCGGTCGGCGAATTCGGTGAGCCAGTGCAGCCGTGTTCCACTGCGGGCGATACGAAATCCGTGGCGGCGGCCCCAGAAGGCAGCCTGGACGGCATGGAACTGGGCCCACCGCTGGACGCGTTCACGGTCGAGTTCCGCGGCCTCGGCGAAGACGTCCAGGACACGGTGGACAGCCTGGCGCAGGTCATCCGCTTCAAGGAGCGTCAGAGCACGGGACTTCAGCAGGGTGCCGCCGTCGTAGGCGGGATCTCCCACGTAGCCCTTGGGATCGACAGCCAGCCACGGCTCTCGCCCGGCGCGCAGGATGTTCCGGGCATGAAAGTCGCCATGGACGAGGGTGTCCGGCTGGGTCCGGCCCAACTCCCGAATGGTCGCCACGGCGGCATCCAGCACCTGCCGAGGCAGCGCATGCGTCAACTCCTCGGCGTCCTTGCGGAGTTGCTCCTCCCAGGCATCGGCCTGTTCACGCAGCCTGGGCAGGCCGGGCGGTGCGGGGACGGCCAGGCGGCGATTGAGCCGCCCGGCGACCGTCACCACCTCGTCGCCGTCCTCGACCTCCGCCAGGGTCGACGGCTGAACCCGCTCCAGCAGCATCGCGAACCGCCCGTCGTCGCGCTCGTGCAGCAGGACCGCGCCGCACCCGCCCCACGCGACGAACGCATCCGGCTCATGCACGTTGCCGGGATGCGGAAACGACACCTTCAGCACGGCGCGATCCTCAACCCGTCGCTGCCGCCGTACCGGAACGACGACGCCGACGCCCCCGTGCATGACCTCGCCGTCCGGAACACACCCCCAGCGCCCCAGCAACTCCTCCACGATCCGGGGCAGTTCGGCGAGCCACGCCGCCCCGGCCTCCCCCTCGCGGTCGACGGTGCTCCGTACGAACTTCTCCGGCATCCCGATCACCCCGGCACCCTACGCGCCGGCCCACCGCAGCTTGATCGCGCTCTCGCGCAGCGGGACCGACTGCGCGGGGCTCGACGCCGCATACGGCCCGGCGGAACTCCTCACGGCATGGTCCTCCTGAGCACACCGGAGTACGTGCGGGTTCCGGACGTCCATGGCCTGGCGCCGCCACTCGGGTCGGCCGAGTACCTCCCTGGGTGAGAAACCCCAGGTCAGATCCACCATCTGGCAGGTGGCTGATCCTCTTCAGGAGTCCGGAGGAGAATCGGGGTCCCCGGCGGCCCGCCCGCACACGCAAACGGCCCCGAACAAGTCCGAGGCCGGGCAGGAGTCCTACCTGGAAAGGAAACCCCAGGTAGGACCAGCAATGCGGTGTGCCCTCGGCAGGATTCGAACCTGCGACACCGGCTTTAGGAGAGCCGTGCTCTATCCCCTGAGCTACGAAGGCGGGGACTTGCGTAAAACGTGGGTGAATACTCTGAGTGAGTATCCTCCCCCGCTGTGGCAAGGGTGGGACCACCACTGAGGGCGGTCCTTGACAGCCTAGCGGATCAGCGTGGGGTGGTGGAGTGGGGTTGAGGGCACAGCCCCGTTTCATGATCGTGTGGTTGTTCTTCGCTGCCGCTGCCGCTGCCGCTGCCGCTGCCGCTGCCGCTGCCGCTGCCGCTGTGGTCTGTGGTCTCCGTGTCCGTGTCCGTGTCCGAGCGGCTGGGGTCTTCTCGGTAGCGGGCGGCGCCCGTGGCGTTCTGTGCGGAGCGGTCGAACGGGGAGGCTTGGTTGCTGCGACGGCCTTCTCGGTCCCGTGCCGCAAGGCAGGGGCGGAGTCGTGGCCCCGAGGGCGAAACCAGGGGCCGGGGATGTGGTGCGTCAGGTGCGCTGTCAGGCGTCCAGCAGGGCGAGGGCGTTGTCGATCCCCTGGTCGAGGAGTTCATGGGCGAGTCGGGTGTCGGTCAGGGCGCGGGACAGTTGGAGTGTCCCGGCCATCAGGCCGAGGAGGCCGAGGGCCCTCACGCGTGCGGAGGACGGGGCGTCGGGGGCCATGCGGGCGGCGATGCCGTCGATGAGGACGAGCACGCCGTCGGTGTACGCCTGCCTGGTCGCGTCGGTGCAGCGCCCGATCTCGTCGAGCAGGGCGGCGTTGGGGCAGCCGTCGCCAAGGCTGTCGCGGTGCTGGGGCGACAGGTATCCCCGTACGATCTGCTCGACTCCGGCCCGGCCGGGCGCGGCCCGCGCGACGACGTTCTCGGCCTGTGCCTTCAGTTGGTCGGCGATGGCCGTGGTGACGAGGTCGTCCTTGGATTCGAAGTGAGCGTAGAAGGCGCCATTGGTCAGCCCCGCGTCCTTCATGAGCGTCGAGACCCCGGAGCCGTCGATACCGTCCTGCTTGAACCGGCGGCCCGCCGTCTCGATGATCCGCCGCCTCGTCGCCGACTTGTGCTCTTTCCCGTACCGCACCACAGCGCGCCCTCCATCGCCGCCCCGAGGGGCCGGTCGACCTTCACCGGCCCCTCGAAGCCTATGATATTGCGAACGTAATTCAAAGAGTCGGCGGACGGTGGCGGCCGGCCACCGTCCGCCAGGTCGCTATCAGCCCTTCACGCGGTGGCCTCACAAGGTTGCTTCACGGGGTGTTTCACAGGGTGTGATCGGGGCGGCGGAGGAACGGGCGCAGGGTCTCGATGACGCCCGGGTCGTCGACCGTCGACGGGATGGGTTCGTCGTGGCCGTCGGCGATGCCGCGCATGGTCTTGCGCAGGATCTTGCCCGAGCGGGTCTTGGGCAGGGCGGTCACGACCGTGACGTCCTTGAGTGAGGCGACGGCACCGATGCGTTCGCGTACGAGCTGGACGAGTTCGGCCTCGACCTCGCCCGGTTCGCGGTCGCTGCCGGCCTTCAGGACGACGAAGCCGCGCGGGATCTGTCCCTTGAGCGCGTCGGCGACGCCGATGACGGCGCATTCGGCGACGTCGGGATGAGCGGCCAGGGCCTCTTCCATGCTGCCGGTGGACAGCCGGTGTCCGGCGACGTTGATGACGTCGTCGGTGCGGCCCATGACGAAGACGTAGCCGTCGTCGTCGAGGTGGCCGCTGTCGCCGGTGAGGTAGTAGCCGTCGTAGGCGGAGAGGTAGGAGGCGACGTAGCGGTCGTCGTCCTGCCAGAGAGTGGGGAGCGCGCCGGGTGGCAGGGGAAGGCGTACGACGATCGCGCCGTCGACACCCGCGGGCACCGGCTTGCCCGAGGCGTCGAGGACGCGGACGTCCCAGCCCGGCAGCGGGCGGGTCGGGGAGCCGGGCTTGAGGGGAGCGGCTTCGATGCCCACGGGGTTGGCGACGATGGGCCAGCCGGTCTCGGTCTGCCACCAGTGGTCGATCACCGGGACGCCCAGGAGATTGCTTGCCCAGTGGTAGGTCTCGGGGTCGAGGCGCTCACCGGCCAGGAAGAGATAGCGCAGGTGGGAGAGGTCGTAGCCGGCGGTGAGCGCCCCCTTCGGGTCCTCCTTCCGGATCGCCCGGAAGGCGGTGGGTGCCGTGAACATGGTCTTGACCCCGTACTCGGCGGCCACCCGCCAGAACTGGCCCGCGTCCGGGGTGCCGACCGGCTTGCCCTCGTACAGGACCGTCGTCGCACCGGCCAGCAGGGGTGCGTAGACGATGTACGAGTGCCCCACGACCCAGCCGACGTCCGAGCCGGTGAACATGGTCTCGCCCGGGCCCACGTCGTACACGGCGCCCATGGACCAGTGCAGGGCGACCGCGTAGCCGCCACTGTCGCGCACGACTCCCTTGGGCTTTCCGGTGGTTCCGGAGGTGTAGAGGATGTAGAGGGGGTCGGTGGCGGGGACGGGAACGCAGTCGGCCGGCGGTGCGGCAGCCACCAGGTCGGCCCAGTCGAGATCGTCGGGCCCCAACTCGGCTGTCCCCTGTGGGCGTTGCAGGATCACGCTCTTCTCCGGCTTGTGGACCGCGAGTTCGATCGCCTGGTCGAGCAGCGGCTTGTACGCGATGACCCGCTTGCCCTCGATCCCGCAGGAGGCGGAGACGACCACCTTGGGGGCCGCGTCGTCGATGCGGAGGGCGAGTTCACGCGGGGCGAACCCGCCGAAGACGACCGAGTGGACCGCGCCGATGCGTGCGCAGGCCAGCATCGCGACGGCTGCCTCGGGAACCATCGGCATGTAGATCACTACACGGTCGCCGTGCTCGACACCGAGCCGCGCGAGCGCTCCGGCGAAGGCCGCCACCTCGTCCCTCAGCTGCACAAAGGTGTAGGTGCGCCGGGTGTCGGTCACGGGGGAGTCGTAGATGAGCGCAGCCTGTTCGCCGCGGCCGGCTTCG
The DNA here is from genome assembly GCF_036227485.1 of Streptomyces sp. NBC_01451. NCBI lineage: Bacteria > Bacillati > Actinomycetota > Actinomycetes > Kitasatosporales > Streptomycetaceae > Streptomyces > Streptomyces sp. NBC_01451. The sequence goes on along the minus strand of NZ_CP109479.1, from coordinate 3,984,563 downwards.
ATGTGCCGGTCGAGCGCGTTGAAACAGACGTTGAGCCTTCCGTCGGGAAACCAGCGGTAGAAGGGCGCGCCCGAGGAGTCCAGAGCGCGTCGCGGAGCGACATCCCAGTCGATGCCCTCCGCCGCCTTCAGCCAGAAACTCTCCGGGTCCTCGGTACTCGAGCGGAAGACGTCCTCGTACGTTCCCATCGCGCACTCCTTTGTGGCATCAAGGGACGGTGGTGGGGCTGCTTGCGGAACGGTGCCGGACACAAGTACCGCACACCGGCCGACATGGTCGAGCCTGATGCCTGATGCCTGATGCCTGATGCCTGATGCCTGATGCCTGATGCCTGATGCCGGAGACCGCGGGGTGCCGGAGACCGGTGGACCGCCGTGCCGGCGGACCGGTCGTCGGTACGGCGGTGGTGCGGTGGCCCGGCCGTCGACAGGCCCGCCGTCAGGTACGGCCTCCGCTCACGTGCCGAGGTGCTTGCGCAGCCACTGGCCCATCTGCTGGATCGCCTGGTCCACCTCGGGTACGCGCCCGGCGCCCAGGACGAACGAGTGCTGCCCTTCGGGCATCGGGTGGACCTCGGAGGTGACCTTGAAGTCCGCGAGGCGGCGGCCGAGTTCGGCGCCGTCGTCGGCGAGGGTCTCGTACTCGCCGTAGTGGACGGTCGTGGGCGGCAGGCCGGTCAGATCGGCGTTCGCGATGCTGATCGCGGGGTCGGTGAAGTCCACGGCGGGATCCTGCAGCCAGGCTCCTCGGAAGAGTTCGAGGGTGTTCCTGCTGAGCATCCTGTCGTTGTCCTCGTTCTCGTCCACCGACGCGTTCTGGATGGTGAGGTCGGTCCACGGCGAGACGCTGACGATCGCGCCCGGGGTGGCCTCCCCCTTCGCGAGCAGGCGCAGCGGGAGCATCACCGCGAGCGTCCCGCCGATCGAGTGGCCCGTGCTGCCGATGTTCCGCGGCTCGTAGCCCTGGGAGAGCAGCCAGCGGTATGCGGTCTCGGCGTCGTCGAGCTGTGCGGGGTAGGGGTGTTCGGGCGCCAGGCGGAAGTCCACGACGAGGGAGCGGGCTCCGGCGGCCTTGGCAATGTGGCCGGCGGCCTTGCGGTCCGAGTGCATGGAGGCGGTGACGGATCCGCCGAAGTGGAAGTGGAGCAGTGCCTTGTCGGGGTCGGCGCCCTCGGGGATGGCCCACAGGGCGGGGACGCCGTCCGCGTCCACCTCGGCGTACGTGACGCCTTCCGGCTCGGTCGACGCCTTGTGGTTCGAGTCCACGATGTCGCGGATGACGGCCAGGTCGAGACCTGGTGCCGACGACTTCGCACTCACGCTCGCGAGGAACTCAGCGAACTCGTGTGCCTCTTGGCTTACTCCCATGGTGCTGCTCCTTCTCGGACGGACGCCATGCCGGGTTCCCCCGTGGCGGCCGGGTCGATGTGCTGGTCATGACGCTACTGGCTGAGTATAAGAAAGTAAACTCAGATGGGGTTGGGATCACCTCATGGATGCGCGGAGGCCCGCTGCGGGGCATCGGGGCGGATCCTTCAGGGCGTCTGCCGGGCGGGGCGCGGCCTCCGGGCCGGGCGGACCGCCCGGGGGTGGGCGGGGCGAGCGCGTGCGACGCGCCGGCGGGCGGCGGCCGGGTGAGCGGTCATGCGGCGCGGTGGTGGGGCGCCAGCGTGGCGTGGATCTGGTCGCGGATGTCGGCGAGGACGGCTTCGTCGCTGCGGTGCAGGTGCGCGGTGGCGGTGGTGCTGATGTGGATGATCGCGGTGACCACCCGTGCCAGCGTCGCCGCGTCGGCGGCGCCGATGTGCTCGTCGCGGGTGAGTAGGCCGGTGACGCCGTCCTCCAGGCGGCCGGCAAGGGTCAGGCCCGCTTGCCGGTAGGGCTCGGCCGGGTCGCCGAAGACGAGTTCGTGCAGGTAGGTGCGGCCGTTCTCGATGTGCTCCCGCACGCACTCCACCACGGGGCGGATGAGAGCGACGACCGGCTCCAGTACGTCCTGTCCGGCGGTGGCGTCCGCGGCGACGAGCCCGGAATCGATGGCGGCGGCGAACTTCTCGTTCTGCACCATGATCAGCAGCTCGGCCTTGGTGGACGCGTACAGGTAGAGCGTCCCGATCGCGACATCGGCCCGGCGGGCGACCTGCTGCGTCGTGACCCTGCCGACGCCGTGTTCGACGAACAGTTCGCGGGCTGCGGTCATGATGCGCTCGCGCTTGTCCTGTTTGGCCCTCTCGCGGCGCCCGATCGGCAGGTGACCGCCTCCCATGGGGACCTCCCTTGACAATATTTCTGAGTGGACTCATAGTTGAGTGCACTCGGATTGGTCGGGTGGGGCGAGGTCCTGGATGTCGCGCCGGGTTTGCCGATCCAATCTCGAACTTGGATAAATAGGACAAAGACTAGGAGTGGCGCCCCATGAGAGCGTTCGTCGTCACCAAGTACAAGGAGCCGCTGCAGGAGGCGGACGTCCCCGAGCCCACCGTGGGGGAGCGCGACGTGCTGGTCCGGGTGGAGGCCGCCGGACTGAACCCGCTGGACGAGAAGATCCGCACCGGTGAGTTCAAGCAGGTCCTGCCCTACAGGCTGCCGCTGATCCTGCGCAACGACGTCGCGGGCACCGTCATCGGTGTCGGGTCGGCGGTCCGCGGTTTCAAGCCCGGAGACGAGGTCTACGCCCGGCCCCACCAGGACCGCATCGGCACGTTCGCCGAGCGCATCTCCGTCGCGGAGGACGACGTGGCGCTCAAGCCCGCCTCGATCAGCATGGACGAGGCCGGCTCGCTGCCGCTGGCGGCGCTCACCGCATGGCAGGCGCTGGTGGAGCGCGGAAACGTGCGGCCCGGGCAGAAGGTTCTCATCCACGCCGGCGCCGGCGGGGTCGGTTCGATCGCGATCCAGCTCGCCGCGCACCTCGGTGCGCACGTCGCCACGACCGCCGGCGGTTCCAACGCGGACTTCGTGCGCGCGCTCGGCGCGGACACGGTGATCGACTACCGCACCCAGGACTTCGAGCAGCTCCTGTCCGGCTACGACCTGGTGCTGGACAGCCTCGGCGGGGAGAACCTCGAGAAGTCCCTGCGGGTGCTCAGGCCCGGCGGCAAGGCCATCGGGATCGCCGGTCCCCCGGACCCCGCGTTCGCCCGCGAGGCCGGCCTGAACCCGCTGGTGCGCCTGGCGGTCGCAGCCCTGAGCGGCAAGATCCGCAGGCAGGCGAAGAAGCTCGGGGTGACGTACGAGTTCCTTTTCATGCGCGCCAGCGGCGACCAGCTCCGCCAGATCACCACCCTCATCGACCAGGGCGTGCTGCGTCCGGTCGTGGGCAAGGTGGTCGGCTTCGACCAGACCCCGCAGGCGCTGAAGTCCCTGTCCCAGGGCGGCATCCGCGGCAAGGCCGTCATCGGCAACACCTGACCCGGCTGGCCCAGCTGACCCGGCTGATCCGCCGCAACCGCGCCGGGCGACACAAGGCGCCCGGCGACACAGGAAACACAACACGCCCAGCGACACAGAACACGCAAGGAGAATCCGTCATGAGCAGCACCGGCACCCCGAACGAAGCCGTCATCACCTCCTACGCGAAGGCCCCGGCCCGCACCGTCAGCGCCGGTGGCGTCACCTACGCCTACCGGGAGCTGGGACCGAAGGGCGGCATCCCCGTCGTCTTCTTCGTCCACCTCGCCGCGACCCTGGACAACTGGGACCCCCGCATCGTCGACCCCATCGCGCAGGGCCGTCACGTCATCGCCTTCGACAACCGCGGTGTCGGGGCGTCCACCGGCCAGGTGCCGGACAGTGTCGAGGCGATGGCCGACGACGCCTACACCTTCATCAGGGCGCTCGGGTACGACAAGATCGACGTCTTCTCCTTCTCCCTCGGCGGCATGGTCGCCCAGGCCCTGGTGGTCAAGCACCCCGAGCTCGTCCGCAAGCTCGTCCTCACCGGCACCGGGCCCAAGGGCGGCAAGGACATGGACAAGGTCGCCAGAGTCACCTATTACGACATCCTGCGCGCCACGCTGACCCGCTCGGACCCCAAGGAGTTCCTGTTCTTCAACCGCAACGCCACCGGCAAGCCCGCCGCACGCGCCTTCGTCAACAGGCTCAAGGAGCGCACCGTCGACCGCGACGCGGACATCAAGACCAAGGCGTTCCAGACACAGCTGAAGGCGATCAAGAAGTGGGGGCGCTCCACCCCCGACGACCTGTCGACGATCACACAGCCCACCCTGATCGCCAACGGCGACAACGACCGCATGGTGCCCTCGGTCCTGTCGGAGGACCTGCACCACCGCATCAAGGGCAGCGAGCTGATCATCTACCCCGACTCCGGACACGGCGGCATCTTCCAGTACCACGACCGGTTCGCCCCCGTGGCGGTCGAGTTCCTCGCCCCGTGACAACCGTCTGACCAGGAAGAGAAGGGCAACGCCATGAGTACGTCACCGGCCGTCGCACCCCTGGGAGTGAAGAAGCCTCTCACCTCCTCGATCCTGCTGTGGGTGCGGACCGATCAGCCCCGCCAGACCGGCATGGACCACTGGAAGGGCCCGCACTCGGGGATCATCTCCGCCACCCCGGGCCTGGAGGAGTACCGGCAGATCCACCTCGCCGAGCAGAACCCGGGCCGGTGGCCGGCCGTCGACGGGGTCCAGACCGCGATCCCCGCCGACCGGAAGATCGACGGTGTCGCGGAAGTCACCTTCCGGTCGGCGCTCGCACCCCTGCAAGGGCGCAAGCAGACGAAGCTGGCCTACGCCGACGAGATCAACGTGTTCCGCCGCACCCTGCTCTACACCGGCCCGCCGAACTCCTCGCGGTGGTACGACGTCGCAGGCCCCGGAGAGACCGTCGGTGCCCGCACTCTCGTCTACCTGCGCCGCAGGGACGGCGTCGGCGCCGGCGCCTTCCGGAAGTTCGTCAACGAACAGCTCGCTCCCGCGCTCGCCGGCACCGGAGTGCTGACGGAACTGCGCACCCAGACGTTCCTGCCCTGGATCGAAAAGCTCTGGGACACCCCGGACGTGGCCCACGACAACCCCCACGACCAGCACTTCCACGCCTCCCTCGGCCTCGGGTTCACCGACACGGCGGCACGGGACGCCTTCTTCACCGGCCACGTGATCCAGGACCTGTCCGACCGGCTGGCCCCGCAGGTCTCCGCGATCCACGCCTACGACGTCACCGCCGCCCTCACCTACGTCAAGAACGGCGAGATCCTCCCGCACTACGAGGAGTGAGCGGGGCGGGCGGGAAGCGGACCGCCGGAGCTGCTCGGCAGATCCATCCACCCCACGCTTCCCGGCCCTCCTCGCGCCCCGTCGCCGTCGGACACCGTCACCCGTCACCCGTCCGACACCGTCACCCATCCGTATCCGTATCCGGAGCCAGTCATGAGCGAGCCCAGCACCATCCACTACGAGCGCACCTCACCGCAGACAGCGAAGATCACCTTCGCCAACCCGCCCGTCAACCTCATCGCGGGTGAGACCGTCCTGCGCCTCATCGAGATCGTCGGGGAGCTGGCCACCGACCCGGACATCCAGGTCGTACTGTTCGACAGCGCCACCCCCGACTTCTTCTACAACCACTTCGACCTGGCCGCCGCCGCCGACTTCCCCGCCTCCGGGGACCCGGACGCGGTGCCGGCCTGGACGAATCTGGTCCTGGAACTCTCCAAAGCGCCGTACGTCACCATCGCGGTCATCCGGGGACGCACCCGCGGCGGCGGGAACGAGCTCGCTCTCGCCCTCGATCTGCGCTACGCCAGCCGTGAGAAGGCGATCTTCGGACAGCCCGAGGTCGGCAGCGGGCTGCTGCCCGGCGGTGGCGGCAGCGAACGCCTGCCCCGGGCCATCGGACGCGACCGCGCCCTGGAAGCCATCCTCACCAGCGACGACTACGACGCCGACACCGCCGAACGCTGGGGCTGGGTCACCCGCGCCCTCCCCGACAGCGAACTCGACGCCTTCGTCGGCACCGTCGCCGCCCGGCTCGCCTCCTTCGACCGCACCTCGCTCGCCTCGGCCAAAGCCCAGATCAACCGGGCGTCCCTGCCCCCGGACGCGGACCTGGTCGCCGCGTACGGCGAGTTCGCCCACTCCCTCACCCTCCCCGGTTTCCTCACCCGGGCCGCAGGCACGCAGGCCGTCGTCGAACAGGCCGGCATCGACTTCGAATACCGCCTCGGGCACTACATCGGCCTCGCCAACCAGCGACGCTGACACCCGGCAGCAAGCGAGCGGGTACGCAGCGGATGCCGCGGTCGTGCTCGTGTCCGACGTCTTCCGTACCGTGGGCGACGGCGCACCGGTGTCGCCGGTGGATGCGAGCGCGCGTCGGCGCCCGCGTCGGGACCGGGGAACGGGCTCAGGCGTTCGTGCCGCGCAGGTCCGGGTAGAGCGCCTCGACCGGGCCGCTCAGCGCCGCCTTGACCCCCTGGGTCAACTCGTCGGCCAGGACCTCGTACGCGCCGGCCTCGACCGCGTCGTAGACCGCCGTCACCAGCTGCGTCGGCAGCATCTTGGGTCCGTCGGCGTGGGCGGCCATCGGGGTGTCGACGTAGCCCATGTGCACACCGGTCACGTGGACGCCCTTGGGTGCGAGCTCGATGCGCAGGGAGTTGGTGGCCGACCACAGTGCGGCCTTGGACGCGCTGTAGGCGCCGCCGAAGGCGTACCAGCTGGCGACGGAGTGCACGTCGATGAGGATCGAGCCCTGCTTGGCGGCGAGGATCGGGGCGAAGGCGCGGGCGAGGAGGACCGGTCCGAAGAAGTTCGTCTCCATGTTCGCCCGGATGTCCGCCTCGGTGACGTCCAGCAGGCTCGCGCTCGGCGGGGTGGCGCCCGCGTTGTTGACGAGCGCGGTGACGTCCGGCGCGGCGGCGACGGCCCCGGCGACCGACGCGGGGTCGGTGACGTCGAGGGTCAGGGGGACGATGCGTTCGTCGTCCCAGGCGCGGGGGGAACGGGCGGTGGCGTAGACCTTGGCGGCGCCGCGAGCCAGGGCGTCGTGGACGAAGTGGGTGCCGATACCGCCATTGGCGCCGGTGACGAGGACGACTGCTCCATCGAGGGAGGGCATGGGTGTTCCTTCGTTCCAGGGGGATGTGAGGTGCGTGGCTCTGCACGGATGGAGCAATGTCTCCTCGCCCTGCCGTGGGAGAATGAGCACAGCCGTATCCGAGCCCACGCGGTAACGATCGTAATCATAACTGACTACAGTCAGAATCTACTCCTGGAGGAAACCGCCATGTCTGTCGCCCCCCGGTCGGTCGGACGGCGCGAGCGGAACAAGCAGGAGAAGTTCGACCGCATCGTCGCCGCCGCCACCGAGTTGTTCTCCGAGCACGGCGTCGACGAGGTCACGACCCAGCAGATCGCCGACAAGGCCGACATCGGCACCGGGACCCTGTTCCTCTACGCCAAGACCAAGGGCGAACTCCTCCTCCTTGTCCAGAACGCCAAGTACGTCGAAGCGCTTGAGCGGGGCCGGGCGGACGCCGAGAGCGTCCCGGGAGTGCTGGACGCGGTGATGGCGATCGTCCGGCCGATCGTGGAGTGCAACCGCGTCCAGATCGACAACGGACGCACCTACCTGCGAGAGATGGTCTTCGGCGACCCCGAGGAGCCCCGGCACGGCGCGGCACTCGCCATCGTCGCGCAGACCGAGGAGGCCATGGCCGCCGCGCTGCGCCGGGACGAACGGGTCACGGAGGGCGACGCCGCGACGCTGGCGCACATCGTGTCCGCCGTGATGTTCCTCAGCATGGCGGTGAGCGTGAACATCGGCCTGAGCGTCGAGGAGCTCGTGCAGGACATCCGGAGGCAGGTCGGCCTCCTGCTGCCTCGCTGAAGCGCGGTCGGCCCCGGACCCAGGCGGTCACCGCCTCGCGGCGGACGGTCAGGGTGATGGGGAGCCGGATGTCGACCTCGTCGGGGAGCAGTCGGCGCGGTCCCGTCCGCGGGGTCAGGAAGGCCTACAGGACGCGGATGCCGGCTCCCTGCCGGGTGGCTTCGAGCCGGGCGAAGACGTTCGTCGAGGAGAAGGCGGGGGCAGGCCGGGACCTGGCCGCCGACCGGCTCGTGGAGGCGCTCCGGGCCCTGTGCCAGGATCTTGAGGTGCCCACCCCGAAAGCCCACGGCATCGACGAGGACGAGTGGTTCCGCCTGGCGCCCCACATGGCCGAGCAGGCGCTCGCGTCCGGATCGCCCGCCAACAACCCCGTCGTACCCACCGTGGACGAGATCCAGGATCTCTACGCGCAGACCTACGCCTGACCCCCGGCGAGTAAGGAACGTGATGGCCATGACAGCAGGTCCGCACGGACGGCGAGGCGACGCCCGATGACCGACACCGCGGCGGACGCGGTTCTCGCCCACGTCCATCGGGGCGTCGGCCGCATCCTGCTGAACCGGCCCAAAGCGCTCAACGCCCTGACGACGGGCATGGTCGCCGCCATCGACCAGGTGCTCGCCGTGTGGGAGGGCGCCTCGCTGTCCGCCGTGCTGATCGCCAGTACCAGCGCGAAGGCGTTCTGCGCCGGCGGAGACATCCGTACGATCCGCGAGCACAGCCTCGCCGGGGACGCCGGGGCCAGTGAACGGTTCTTCGCCTCCGAGTACCGGCTCAACGCCCGGATCGCCGAGTATCCCGTGCCGGTCGTGTCGCTGATCGACGGCCTGTGCATGGGCGGCGGTCTCGGTCTGTCCGTCCACGGCGGCTTCCGCGTCGTCACCGAGCGCGCGGTGCTGGCGATGCCGGAGACCGGGATCGGGTTCTTCCCGGACGTCGGGGCCAGCTACTTCCTGCCGAGGCTGCCCGGCGCGATCGGCATGTATCTGGGACTGACCGGGCACCGGCTCGACGCGGCCGACGCGCTGTACGCGGGGGTGGCCACGCACTTCGTCCCCGCCGACGGGCTCGACGCGGTCGGGGACGCCCTGGCCGACAACCCCGGCGACCCGGTGGACGTCGTACTGAAACGCCTCGCCGGCCGTTCCCCGGTGACGGGCGGCGGGCTGGCGGCGGCACGCGGGGACGTGGACTGGGCGTTCGGCGCGCCGACCCTCGGTGAGATCGAGAAACGCCTGCGCCGCCTCGACACCCCCTGGGCGGCAGCCGCGTCGGCCGCACTGGAGTCCGCCTCACCGCAGAGCCTGGAGATCACCCACGCCCTGCTGGCCCGGGGCAGGCAGTACACGCTGCGCGAGTGCCTCGCCGCCGAACTGCTCCTCACGCGCACGACGATCCGTACGCCGGACTTCCTGGAGGGCGTCCGCGCGGCCCTGGTCGACAAGGACCGCACCCCCAACTGGCGACGTGCGTCGCTCGGCGGACGGCCGCCGCTGTCCTGAGCGTGTCCGCCCCCGCATACGCGCCGGTCCGTCCGCCGGAGACTGTTCGCCGTCGGGCTCGGCATCTTCACCGCCGCCTCGGCCGCCGCCGCGCTCGCACCGGGGATGAACGAACTCATCGCCGCCCGAGCGGTGCAGGGCCTCGGGGCCGCCATCGTGACGCCCCTGACACTCACCCTGCTGTCGGCCGCCGTCCCGGCCGAGCGGCGCGGCCCTGGGGGTCTGGGGGTCTGGGGCGTGGCCGGCGGTATCCCCGTCGCCACCGGACCGCTCATCGGCGGCACGCTCACCGAGCACCTCGCCTTGCAGTGGATCTTCTGGCGGCCCGGCCGGTCACGGCGGGGGCCGCCCCTCGGCGGTCTGTCCCGCTTCCCGGGCTCGTGCCCGGCGCGGAGCCGTCACACCGTGGCCGGGGGCCCTCCTTCGGACAGCGTGCCCCTCGGGCCGGCCCTCGGCCGGCTGAGGGGCACCACTTCCCTCACAGGACGGCCGGCAGACGGAAGGCTGACGGAGGGAGTCCTCGGCTCACTCGGACGACCTCATGCGAAAGGCCGGGCCGGGCACGCTCTCGATGTCCTTCACCTGTACGGAGTGACCTCGCTCGCAGCGAATCCGGACGTCGACGTGCGCGCCGCACTCGCGGTGCCGAGCCACCACCGCCGGCCCCTCCGGGTCGGCGCGGTAACGGTCACCCCACTGCAGCAGCCCCATCACGGCGGGCACCAGATCCATGCCCTTCGGGGTGATCACGTACTTCGGCCGGCTTCGCGAACCGGGCTCCTTGTATGTCTCGGTCGCGAGGATCCCTTCCTCCACCAGCATCCGGAGCCGCGTCGCCAGCAGGTTACGAGGACAGCCCAGGACGCGTTCGAAGTCCCCGAACCGGGACGAGCCGTACCACGCCTCACGCAGGATCAGGATCGTCCACTTCTCGCCCACGATCTCAAGAGTTCGCGCGATCGAGCAGTTGGACGTGTCCCGGTCCAGTCGGGGGTCCATGCCGGTGTCCTGGAGAACTTCGGTCCACGCATCCATGGGGCGATTCTAACCGAGTTTGAGTTTATATTTATATACTCAGCCGTAGGGGTGTGCCGAGGCGGGCGGTGGCGCAAGCCGGCGCTGTTGGATCGGTGAACGGAACAGGTTGTTCGATCGGGAGTGGGCCGACGCACCGTCGGAGGTCGGCCGCCCCAGCGGAAAGGAACAGTCCATGGACGAGCAGGGTGAGCATTTCGACGTCGTCGTACTCGGCGCCGGCCCCGGCGGATACGTCGCCGCCATCCGGGCCGCCCAACTGGGCAAGAGCGTCGCGGTCGTCGAGGAGAAGTACTGGGGCGGCGTCTGTCTGAACGTGGGCTGCATCCCCACCAAGGCCCTGCTGCGCAACGCCGAGCTCGCGCACATCTTCACGCGCGAGGCGAAGACCTTCGGCATCAAGGTCGACGGGGAGGTCTCCTTCGACTACGGCGAGGCCTTCCGCCGCAGCAGGAAGGTCGCGGACGGCCGGGTCAAGGGCGTCCACTACCTGATGAAGAAGAACAAGATCACGGAGATCAGCGGCCGTGGCACGTTCGTCGACCCGCACACGCTCCAGGTGGCCGACTTCGAAGGCAGCACCCGCACCATCGGCTTCGACCACTGCGTCATCGCCGCAGGGGCCACCCCGAAGCTGCTGCCCGGCACCCGCCGTACGTCGCGCGTGGTGACGTTCGAGGAGCAGATCCTGGCCGAGGATCTGCCGCGGTCGATCGTGATCGCGGGCGCCGGCGCGATCGGCGTCGAGTTCGCCTACGTGCTGCACAACTACGGCGTGAAGGTCACCGTCGTCGAGTTCCTGGACCGGATCGCGCCGCTGGAGGACGCCGAGGTCTCCGCCGAACTGGCCAAGCAGTACCGGAAGCTGGGCATCGACGTCCTCACGTCGACCCGGGTCGAGTCGATCGACGAGTCCGGCCCACTGGTGCGTGTCACGGTCACCGGCAAGGACGGTACCCAGCGGGTCCTGGAGGCCGACAAGGTTCTGCAGGCGATCGGCTTCGCCCCGAACGTCACCGGCTACGGCCTGGAGAACGCCGGCGTGCGCGTCACCGAGCGCGGCGCGATCGACGTCGACGGCCGCTGCCGCACCTCCGTACCGCACATCTACGCCATCGGGGACGTCACCGCGAAGCTGATGCTCGCGCACGCCGCCGAGGCGATGGGAGTGGTCGCCGCCGAGACGATCGCGGGCGCGGAGACCATGGAGCTGGACTACGTGATGATCCCGCGGTCCACCTTCTGCCAGCCGCAGATCGCCAGTTTCGGTTACACCGAGGCGCAGGCGAGGGAGAAGGGCTTCGACGTCAAGGTGGCCAAGTTCCCGTTCACCGCGAACGCCAAGGCTCATGGCCTGGGCGACGCGGGCGGCTTCGTGAAACTGATCAGCGACGCCAAGTACGGCGAGCTCCTCGGAGGTCATCTGATCGGCCCGGACGTCACCGAGCTGCTGCCCGAGCTGACTCTGGCCCAGCAGTGGGATCTCACCGTCCACGAGGTCGCCCGCAACGTCCACGCCCACCCCACCCTGGGCGAGGCGGTCAAGGAAGCCGTCCACGGCCTCGCGGGCCACATGATCAACATGTAGCCGGATGTCCGGCGCGGCGACAGGGGGGCGCGTCGTGCCCGGATCGGTTTCGCGGGCTCGCGCTCTCCTGGAGATCACCGGCGGGCTTCGTTGCCTGCGCCGTACGTGGCGGGTCGCCGATGCACCGTCACATGGCTGCGGCCTGGCCGGGACCGGGGCGGCTCCGCAGAGGCGGGCGAAGGACGCCCCGGATCGGAGCCGGCCGGGGTGTCACCCGCGCCTGTCGGCAGCCGGCCGGGGTCTCGGGGCCGACACCGGGCAGCGCGACGAGCTCCCGCCGGCGCCATACCGTTCGCCCTGCTCTGCGTCGTCCTGCCCGGCCCGCGCGTACGCCTCCTCATGGCCCGCTCCCGACGCGCGGACCGGCAAACCCTCGCCGATCACGTCGACAGGAAAGGCCTCCGCCCGGTCATCGAGCGCGTCTATCCCCTGGACGACATCCAGGACGCCCACCGAGCCACCGAAACCGGCCACGCCCGCGGCAAGCGCGTCATCCGCCTCGTGTAGCGCCGAGTGGGGGGTGCCGTCCGAGCCCCCTGTCGCGTGGACGGGGCAATCCGGTTTCTGGTGGCCGGTGTCGGTAACCATTCGGTTATTCGGAGAACCGGCAGTGGTGCGGATCGGGTATTCGGAGAACCGGTCGTAGTGCGGAATCCGTCCGCACTGTCCGTGATACCCATGGCGGAGCGAATCGGCGTGATGGTCGGAAGGCCGCGTGGGAAGCGTCCGGCTCGTGGGTTCGGGGTGATGTCCGCCGCTGGGGCAGGCGATTTCTGCCCTATCGGCCTGCCAGGAATTGTTCGTAATCGACCAGATGGTGGACCGGTAATTTCCTTTTCCTGACTTCGAGGAAACAGGCATGGCGCATCCCTGTTGTTCGCCGTTACCGTCGGTGTCCGGGGGAGGGGGAATCATGGCCAAGATCATGAATGGCGGAGGCCCAGGAGGCCCGGGGGAATCATTCCGCGTCGATCGGCTGGCCGCACTCCTGCTCACCGAGCAGCGGGGTGTCGATCCCGCCGGGACGTGGACCGAGTACGGGGGCGGCGACCGCGTGGCCGGCCCGCCCGACGCCTCCGGCGGTGACGTCGACCGAGAACACCTCGACACCTGGCTCGCGGCAGCGGCGGCGCTCGCCGCCGGGGAACCGAAGCGGGCCCTGGCGGTCCTGGGCGGGCTGCCGCCCGCTGCCGCCTCCGCCCGCCCCGGTCGCCCGCCGTCGCAGGCGCTCACCCGCGCGATGCGGGCCGCCGCGCTCGCCATGGACACCGACTGGCAGCCCGGCGGATACCTCGCACCGTTACGGGCCGAGCCCGGAACTCCGGAATCCGCGGGGCCCGTCCTCGTCCCTGACGAGCGGCTGCGGCTGTGCACGCACCTCGCCGGACAGTTCATTCCCGTCCTCCTCTCCGCGCGGATGACATTGGGACACGCGACGACGGCCGAGGCCGCGCGTGAGCGTGCGTCCCGCTACGGAGCACGGATCGAGGGCGCGGGATGGGACGTCTCGGAGGGCATCGACGAACCGCTGAAGTGGTACGACGGCCTGTACGAGCCGATCGCCGAGGCCGGCCACGAGGAGGCCGCCGCCTGCCATCTCCTGCTGGCCGCGGATCTGCGGGTCCGGGCAGGCGACCGGGAGGCGGCTGTCCCACTGCTGCACGCGGGGCTCCGGCAAGCCTCCCGGCGTCCTGCCGCGACCGGTCTGGCCGAACTCCTCAGGGGCGACTGGGAACTCGGGCCGCCGGGCCTGGCGGAGCAGTGCGTCGTCCCGCCGACCCCGCCGTCCGCGCCGGAGCTGGACCGGGCCGCCGAACGGTACGGACTGGCGGAAGCCGCCTATCGCGCGGCGGGCTCACAGCGCGGACGAGCCGCGGCACTGCTGCGTCTCGCGCACGTACACCGACTCCGCGGAGAGACGGAGGCATGCCGTACGACCGTGGCGGCGGCACTGGCGGCGGCGCTGGCCGCCGGCGACGGGGCCTGCGCCGTGCTGCTCCGGGTCCATCAGGCGCTGGACCTGATCGCCATCGATACCCGGGCCCAGGCCCAGACACATATCGGTACCAGTACCGATGCCGATGCCGATGCCGATATCGATATCGAGTCCGGCACAGAGGCCAAGGTCGCAGCGGTCGTGGTCGGCTGGGGCGGGACGGTCGGCAGTGCGTCGTGGGTGCGGGGGCTGGCCCGGCTGGTCCAGGACCGGGCGGATGCCTGGAGCGCGCAGGGGTACATCGCGCGCAGCGGCCGTGCCACGTCGCTGGCGCGGCTGCTGGCCCCGGACCGGGACAGCGGCCCCGGTGACAGGGAGGCCCTGCCGAAGGCGGGCACCTATGCGGAGGCGCGGCATCGGCTGGCCGCCGTCGTCCTCACCGACCTGGAGCAGCGAGACCACCTCGAACGGATCCGGCGCTGTACCGACCTGGGCGAGGCGCCCGACATCACGCACTGCCTCGGTGTCATCCAGGGCGCCCAGATCTTCCACAGCCAGGCCTCCGCGCTGCGGGATCCCGATCTGATGGCCGCCGCCCGTCTACGCATCGAACGCGCACTCGACGTCGGCGGGCTCCTGGTGGCGGGCACCGGTGCCCCGGCGGACGGGCCGTTGGCGGAGATCCTCGACGGCCTCCGTTCCGATCTGGCGGCCTGCCCGGCCCAGGAGGCGCTGTTCCGGTCTCGTCGGTCCCGTTCGGCGGGGCTGGAGGAGGAGGCGGACCGCTTCGCCGACGAGGCGGTCGTCCTGGCCGGGCAGATCCCGCAGGAGCTCTTCCGCAGCGTCGTGCGCTGCGCCGCCCTCGCCGATCTGGGCCGGTGGAAGGCGGCCCGAGCCGAGGTCCGAGCGGTCGAGGCACGGCTTCCGGCGGTCCAGGCGGCCGGTCTCTGGGCACGGCTGGGCAGGCCCGGGCGTGCGCGTGGGCATGTGCCGCGTATCGGCGTCGTCGGTACCGGCGACGACCACTCGTGGGAATCGGCCGCCCTCCACGCCGAGCTGGCTCTGGCCGAGGGCGCCTACGGGGACGCCGCCGACCAGGCGCTGCGTGGGCTCGCCGCGTACGAGGAACACCGGCTCAGGCTGGCCAGGGACACACTGCGCGCCTCCTTCGCCGACGACCCGGTACCGGCCGGGCTCCACCACGCGGCCACCCTCGCCCTGCTGCTGCCCGGTGGCGGGGACGCGCCCGCCGCCGCCTTCACGCAGGCCGAGCGCGGCCGGGCGGGGTTCCTCGGCGCCGTCCGCGCCCTCGACGCCGCGGGAACGGACCGGGAGGACCGTACGGCCGTCAGGAACTGGCTGGCGGCCGAGGTCCGGTGGGCCGCGGAGTTCGAGGAGCACGTGGGCGCCGTCCGCCATGAGACGGCAGGTCCGTCCGAAGGCCGGGCGGCGGAGGCCGGAGGGCGGCTGTCCGAGGGGGCACGGCCACAGGTGACCGAGCGGCGTATGCGCATCGGGGCGGTGGACCGGGCGCTGGACGCCGCCGAGGCGGTGGTGCGGAGGCGGGTTCCGGCCGCCCTCACCGCCGGCGCCGGTGAACCGCCGGACGCGGCAGCCGTCGCCGAGGCGCTTCCCCCGGACACCGTGCTGCTCGCCTACCACCTCTTCGGCGACTCGCTGGTCGGCTGGGCCATGACCCGCGAGAGGCTGCTGTTCGAGCACGTGACGAGTCCGCCCGAGCACCGGAAGCTCGCCCACGACGTGGTGGCGACCGCCCGCCGCTTCCGTGACTGGTGTGCGGCGGCACCGGGCAGCGGTCCTGCGGAGGCCGACGGGCGCCGGCTCGCCGAGTGGCTGCTGAGGCCCTTCGCCGCGCCGCTGAGGGACTGCCCGCGGGTGATCGTGGTGCCTCCCGCGACGCTCGCCCTGCTGCCGTTCCACGCGCTGCCCTGGCACGCCGACGTCCTGGGCGCCACCCACGAGGTCTCGTACCTGCCCGCCGCGGCCGGGGTCACGCGGCGCCGCTCGCCGGAACCGGACCGGCCGTGGAACGAACTCCGGGCACTCCTGGTGGGTGCCCCCGCCACTGATCCGCGCCGCGGACTGCCGACGCTTCCGGGCACCGCCGTCGAGACCGCCGAGATCGCCCGGCTCCTGCCCCGCAGCCGACTGCTGACCGGCGCCGGGGCGACCCGCGCCGAGGTGCTGGCGGCGGCCCCCGGCCACGACGTGCTGCACCTCGCCGCTCACGGACTGGTCGACGAACTCGCCCCGAACCGCAGCCGGTTGCCGCTGGCCGGCGATGACGCCCTCGGCCTCGCCGACCTGCTGTCCGCCGCGCACGGTCCGCGACTGCTCGTACTGTCCGCCTGCGACACCGGGCGCGGCAGGGCCACGGCGGGCGGCGACGTCCTGGGGCTCACCCGGGCCGCCCTGATCACCGGTGCCCGGCACACGGTGGTCTCGCTCTGGCCGGTGCACGACAGCGTCGGCTGTCTGGTGATCACCAGGATGTACCGGCATCTCGTCCACGATCCGGCCCCTCGTGTCGGCGCCGCGCTGGCCCTGGCACAACGCGAGGTGCGCGCCCTGTCCGGTGCGGAACGGGACGAGGAGTTCCGCCTTCTCGCCCACCGCACCGGGACGGACCCGGGTCCGCGCCACCGGGCCCGCTCGTGGGCCCCCGGCGAATGCTCCGTTCCGTCCCGGGACACCGAACCGGTGCGGCGCCGGGCCGCGACCGAGAGGCACCCGTACTACTGGGCGCCCTTCATCCATGTGGGGGTGTGAGATGACCTTGAGAGCCGTACTGATCGGCGCCCAGACCTACGGTCTGACCGGCGTGCACGCCGACGTCGAACTGATGCGCCGCGTGCTGACGGACCGCGGTTTCACCGACGTGGACGTCTGTACGAAGGAGCGGGCCCGCTACGAGGGGATCAGGGAGGCACTGGCCCGGCTGCGGCACGCCGTCCGGCCGGGTGACGGAGTGGTCGTGTACTACTCGGGGCACGGCGGGCTGTCGGACGGACTCCAGTATCTGGTGCCCGTCGACATGGGCGAGAGCACCACCACCGACTTCCGCGGCTACCTCGCCGAGGAACTCACCGCGGCCGTGCGCGCGCTCACCGCCGTCACCCCCAACGTCACCTGCGTCCTCGACTCCTGTCACTCGGGCGGAGCCGTACGGGAGGCGGCGTACGAATCGGGCCTGTGGGCGCTGAAGTCCGTACGGCTGCCACGTGTTCCCCCGGACGCGGCGCTCGCCCGCGCGGCACTCCTGGCCGGCACCGACGACTCGCTCGTACCGGACGTCGTACGGCTGACGGCGTGCGAGCAGCACGGCTCGGCGTACGAGGCCGAACTGCGCCCCGGGGCCGGCCGGCAGGGGGTGTTCACGGCGGCCCTCGCCGACCTGCTCGACGCCACCGCGGGCCGCCGTGTCACCTGGTCGGTGCTGGTGGCCCGGGCCCGTGACCGGATCAAGCAGCAGCAGGTGCTCCAGCGGCCCGACGCGGGCGGGCCCTCGGGGCGGCTGCCGTTCTCCCTGGAGGAGCCCGCCGAGCCGGAGCGGCTTCCCCTGCTGCGGCGGGAGGGCCGGTTCCGCGTCCCGGGCGGGGCCCTGTTCGGGCTCGGGCCCGAGGACGAGGTCAGGATGGTGTTCCCCGACGGCACTCCGCGCGACGAGGAACGGGAGACGTCCGTACCGGCGACCGTGGAGGAGATGCACGCGGGCGACGCGGTGCTGCGCGTGACGCCCGCCGCGGTTCCGCGGTCACCGGTGGACGAGTTGTCGAACGCGCTGGTGCCGCCCGGCTCGTACGCCGTCGCCGTACGGCTGCACGACCGCCGGCAGGTGCTGATCGACGCCGCCGGGCCGTTCGCCGACGCACTGCGCAAGGAACTCGCCCGCTCGCCACGCCTGGCGGAAACACCCGATGCGGACGGGGCCTTCGCCGTCGTGCGGGTCCGCGACGGCAGGCCCGTGGTACTGAACCGCGAGGGGCAGCCCGCGCGCGGGCCGGCCGATCCGGCGTATTCCGACGCCTCCCGGCTGACGGCCCTCCTGGACGAGCTGGCCAGGGGCGAACGCGTGCGGTGGCTGCGCGACCCCCAGGACGCGAGCCGCCTCGACGCCGGACTCGACGTCATGTTCGAGGCCCGGCGGCCCACGGGGAACGGCGGCTGGCGCCTGCTCAAGCCCACGGGCGAGCGCCTGTACGACGGTGACCTCTACCGGGTCACGGTGCACAACCGCTCCGGCGCACGGCTGTACTTCTGGGTGGTCGGCGTCGGACTGAGCGGTCGCACGGCGCTGGTGACCAACGACCAGCCCAGCGGCTACCCGACGGAACCCTGGAGCGCCCGCACGACCGCTCCCGTGCGGGTGTACTGGCCTCCGGACGTACCCGAGCAGGGTCCGCGCCCCGAGACGGTCCATCTGATCGTGGGCGACCGCCCGATGGACCTCGGCGGCCTCACCTCGCGCGAGGCCCGCGACCGGTCCGCGCGGACGGCCGACCCCGCCCTGGGCGCCCTGCTCCAGGAGGTCTGGGAGGGAGTGCGGGACCAGCGGATGGACGGGGGAGAGGACTTCCACTACCGCGTGCGGACCGTGCACGCCCAAGCGCTGCCCCGCACCTGGGAGGCAGGCACGTGACCGCACGGTCTCCGGCGCGGCCCTCCGGGACGGCCTGCCGTGCGACGGCTCACCAGGGGAGCGGGAGCGGCCACGGGGAGATTCCCGGCGTCCGCCGACCGGCGGCCGGCGCCGCGGTACGAGCTACGGGGACCCGGCTGCCAGTGGCGGGCCGGGCCCCCGTGCTGTCCCCCGAACCGCCAGAGTGCACCAGACGTGGCGACGGACTCCCCGCAGCAGTGCGGAATGCGGGCGGAGAATCCGGCGACCCCGCCCCCGGCCGGTGGAACTGCCCTCCGCGTGTCCCAACTTGCGCGAAAGAAAGGGGTGTTCGCCGATCGGCGGATACGATGCCGTACGCCGCCAATGCCGGAGAAAGCCTGCTTGTGTGGGGAGATGCCGTGATGTCGGAGAGGTGCGCGGAAGGCGCGGGAGCTGTCGACCGGTGGCCGCACGGCACGCTCCTGGCCGATCTGGCCGCTTCCCCGGAGGTCATGAAGACCCTGCTCTCCCTGGGGACACCACGCTCGTACGAGGCGGGTGAGCACCTCCTGATCGAAGGCCTCCAGGAGACGTTCGTACTGCTCCTCCTCGACGGCGTCACCAAGGTCACCGCGACCGCGGAGGGCGGGGACACCGCGCTGCTGGCCATCCGGCTCGGCGGGGATCTGGTCGGGGAGTTCGCGGCCTTCGACAACCGGCCCAGGTCGGCCACCGTCACCGCCGCCGGGGCCGTGACCGCCCGGCGCATCGGCCAACGGGACTTCCTGGACTGCCTGGACGGGTATCCGGCCGCGGCGCTGGCCGTCAGCCGCATGCTGGTCCGCAAGAACCGGTGGTCGGTACGGCGCCGGGGCGACTTCAGCGGCTGCCCGGTGGCGACCCGCGTCGCCCGCGTCCTCGTCGACCTCGCGGAGGACTACGGCGAGCCGGGGCACGGCGGTGTGCTGCTCGGGCCACGCCTCACCCAGGCGGAGCTCGCCGGGCTCGTCGGCGCCCGGGAGCGCCGGGTGCACCACGTGCTCGGGGAACTGGCCGGGCAGGGAGTCATACAGGTCGGCTACGGGCGGACGATCGTCCTGTCCCTCGCCGGGCTGCGCCGGGCCGCCCGGCTGACGGAGCCCGGCGGCTGACCGGAGCCGGTACCGGACACGCACGGCACAGGAACAAGGGGGAACCGGACCAATGCGGGACAACGGCACGGCAGACGCGGGTGCGGACGACGGACACGGTGAGGACGGGGCGGCAGGGGTACGCGACGACGTGCTCGGTACACCGGATCTCCTCGCCCTCGACGGAGTGGTGCCGAAGGGAGGAGGACCACCCGTCCGCGACCGGATCGGCGGCGTCTCCCTCGGCCGGCCGCTCGCCTACGCACTGCGGGACCCGGCCCGCCGGCGCCCGACGGCGGACGCGGACCGCGACTTCCTCGTCTGCTTCCCGTTCGACCTGGAGGAACTGCCCGACGGACGCCGCTACGAACAGGCCACCCTCACCGTCGACCTCGCCGACGGCCTGCACGCGCTGAGCCTCGACCCGGCTCCCGGCACCGTCGCCGCCGACGGCACGGAGATCTCCGTGTTCGGGCTCGGCCGCCAACGGCTCCGCTGGACCTTCAGGGCCCGTGGGCGCGGCGCCGGGCTCCGCCCCGACGGACGGTGGGCCCAGGCGGTGGTGCGGATGCCGGCGTCCTCCGCCGAGGTGTCCGGCCGGGTCAGCCTGAGCACGACGACCGTGCAGCCGGTGCTCGGCGGCGCCCTTCGGCGCAGGGCGGCGGAAACCCCCTACGACACGCCGTTCCGCATCCGGGCGGGGGAGGCGTGGCAGACGGCCGGCCCGCTCACGCACCAGGGGGTGTTGCCCGGAGCCTGGGCGCTGGCCGCGTACCAGGACGAGATGCCGCACCCCGAGCACCGGGAGGACCGGGAGGCGGACGACGGCAGACTGCCTCCGGGGCTTCGGCGGCTGTGCCTCGCGGTCGACATCGAGAGATACAGCGCCCGGGACAATGCCGACATGGTCCGGTTGCAGCGCGTTCTGCTCCGCACACTCCGCGCGGCGTGCGAGCGGGTCGGCGTCGACTGGGAGCGCTGCGGCCGGCAGGCGCAGGGCGACGGCTATCTGCTCGTTCTCGAACCCGACGTCGACGAGACCAGGGTCGTCCCCGGCCTCCTGGCCGGACTGACGGCAGGTCTGGCAGCGGCCAACGCACGGACCGCCGGGGCGAACTCCGCTGCTGGGAAAGAGAGTTCGGCCGGTGGCCTGGGCAGTGTCCGCATGCGGGCCAGCCTGCACCAGGGCATCGTGCACGAGGCGGACAGCGGATACGCGGGCTCCGCCGTGGTCGCCCTCTTCCGCGTACTCGACTCCGGCCCCGTCCGCCGCTTCCTCGCCGAGTCCCGCGACACCGACCTCGTGGCCGCCTTCTCGGACACGCTCTACCAGGACCTCGTCGGCACCGGCTACGAGGGACTGTCGGCCGCCGGTTTCGAGAAGGTGGAGATCGAGATCGCGGCCAAGAACTTCACCGGCGTCGCCTGGGTCCGCGCGATGCGCTCCGCGGCCGAACACTGACCGGCTCCTCTCTTCCCTCCTCTTCCCCTTCGGGTTCGTTCCTGTGCGTTCTGGTTTCTATCGGCAAAGGAGCCGACATGAGTGACACGGCGTCGGCGGACGCGCTGGCCACGGTCATCGCACGCACCACCCAGGCCATCGAGTCGGTCGGCGCGGACGACCGCGCGCCGTGGCTCTTCGCGCGCTGCTGGATGCGGGCCAGCCGCTACGAGGTGATCGGCAAGGACCCCGCGGACATCGACAGCGCCCTCGCGGACTTCGACGCCCTGCCGGCGGAGCTGCCGGGCCGGGCCAAGCTGGCGTCCGTGCTGGTGACCGCCCTGCTCAGGTCGGGCACGCTGATGGGATCGGTACGGATGTCCCGCGCGATGCTTCTCACGGACATCGCCGACACGGACCCGGCCCCGCTGGCGGACTGGCCCGTGACGTCCGCCGCGCTGCGGGCGTCGGACCTGCTGGTGGCCTGGCAGGAGGACCGGCCGGGATTCAGCCCGCGCGCCGCGCTGCGGGAGCTGGAGGGGTACGCGCGGATCGTCGGCGACGCCCAGCCCCAGGCCATGCTGGTCGACTCCGCCCGGAGAGGACTCCAGCATCTGGTCACCCAGGGCGACATGAGTCCGTCGGGAGCGCGACGGCTCGGCGACGACCTGCGCGGATTCACCGACGGCCTGGGCCCCCGGTCCCCACTGCTCGACCGCGCCACGGTGATGACGCTGCTCCAGGAGGCGAGCGCCCAGGCCATGCGCGGTGACCACCTGGGCGCCATGGCGAAACTGGAGGAACTGCGCGGGGCCTCGCTCCAGTTGCCCGCGGGCGATCCGCTGCGGGCGGCGGTGGACGAGGCGTGGAACCAGCTCGCCCCGTTCCTGGAGATGCTCCGGCCCGACGGTGCGGCGGGCGGCGGGAACGCGCGCCGTGCGCAGTACGTGAACCCGGCGAGCGATGCCCACCTGCGCATGTTCGAGGAGATGGCCGTCCAGCCCGGGATCCCGGACAACGAACGTGCCCTCCGGCTGTCCCAGCTCGGCACCGCCGAACTGGGCACGGACACCCGGGAGTCGGTGGACAACGCGGTGAAACACCTCACCGAGGCGCTGTCCGTCGCCACCGAACACGACCCGCGGCGCACGTACTACCTGATGTTCGCCGGGGTCGCGCACCTGCGCAGGGTCGAGATGACCGGCGACCGGCGTGACCTCAGGACCGCCACGGAACTGCTCGAACAGGCCTGGCGGCAGGCCGAGTCCAGCACCCATGGCCTGTGGACCATGACCGCCATGCCGCTGGCCCACGCCTACCGGCTCGCCGGCCGCAACGAACTGGGCCGGTCGACGGCACTGAGCGGACTGCGCGGGCACGCGTGGAGCGTGCTGCTCCAGTCGACGCCCGACGACATGCAGGCCACCGCACGCGACGCGGCCGGCGACGCCCTGGACACGGCACGGCTGTGCCTGATGGACCATGACCCGGAAGGCGCCGCCACAGCCCTGGACGCGGGCCGCGGTCTGATCCTCTACGCCACCACCGAGACCCGTGACATCGAGGCACGGCTCACCGCCGTGGGCGACCCGGCACTGGCCCGGGAATGGGCGCGGGCACAGCGGAGCCACTCGGCGGACGACATGCCGGACGAGCTGCGGCGCCGGGTCATCGGCGTGCTGGCGGGCGTCGAACTGACCGCCGACGGCTCGCCGGCCGCCAGTATGGCCAAGGGCACGACACGGCTGCTCGACCCGCCGCAACCGCACGAGACGAGGGCGGCCCTGCGCTCGCTCGGCGCGGACGCGCTGGTCTACCTGGTGCCCGGCGACGAGCGCAACGGTGCCGCCGTGGTGATCCCGGCCGACGCACCCCCGAGCTGGTTCCTGCTGCCGGAGCTGAACGACACCGGCACCGCGGCGTTCGAGACCTTCCTCTTCGACGCGGCGCAGGACATGGAGGGCAGCGGCCGGCCCGCTCGCGACAGCGCACAGACCGACGGCAGCGTCCCGCCCGCTCGCGACAGCGCACCCCTGGACGCGCGGACCGAGGCCCCGCAGGCGCTTGAGGAGATCTGCGAGTGGGCGTGGGAGGCCGCGATCGGGCCGCTCGTCGAGCGCCACCTGGACCTGCCCGCGGACCGCCCGGCACGGCTGGTGCTGATTCCCGTACGGGAACTGGCCCGGGTGCCGTGGCACGCGGCGCGCACCCGGTCGGCGGACGGGACATGGCGGTACGCGATGGAGCGCGTCGTCTTCTCCTACACACCCTCCGCCCGCCTGCTGTGCGAGTCGGCCTGGCACGCCCCGGTGCCCCTCACCGGTGCGGGACTGGTGGTCGGCGACCCCGACCCCGCCGGAAGGGCGAGGGACCTGCCGGCCGCGCGCGTCGAAGCACTGGCGATCAAGGACCGCTTCTACCCGGACGCCCGCTACGTCGGCAGGATGCCCGACGGCGAGCCGAGCCCGGAAGGAGCGGGCACCCGCGACGAGGTGCTGCGCTGGCTCGCGGATCCCGACGGCGGCAGCATGATGCACCTGGCCTGCCACGGAATCGTCGAGCAGACCACCTCGGCGGGGGACAGTTCCTATCTGCTGCTCGACCGCGGTGAACACCTCGCGGCCGAGCGGCTGGTGCGGACCCTGGGCGTCGGCTCCGACCGGGGCATCGCGCTCGCCGTCCTGGCCGCGTGCAGCACCGGCCGCTCCGCGCGCGGCTACGACGAGGCGTTCAGCCTGGGCACCACGCTGCTGGCCGGCCGGGTCCGGTCGGTGGTCAGCGCGACCTGGAGTGTGCCGGACGAGGCGACCTCGGTGCTGATGTTCATGTTCCACCACTTCCTCAGGGAGGAGGGCCTGGCACCGGCTGACGCCCTGCGCACGGCACAGCTGTGCATGGCCGGCTGCCGGAAACCGCCGGAGGCCATGCCCGGGAGGATGCGCGCCCAACTCCGCGGCCACGACCGGTCGGCCGTCGCGTCCTGGGCGGGCTTCGTGCACACCGGGCGCTGAGCGCCGCCGCCCGGGGGTCCGTCACCGGGCGGCGGGACAGAGCCGGTCGGGCGCCCCGTACGGACGCCTCAGCGTCCGGATGCCCGGCCGGCGGACGCGGAGGGGTCGTAACGGCCCGACCCGAGACACCAGTCGACCAGCGGGACGATGCTGTCGTCCACCTGCTCCTCCCCGCCGATGACCGCCGCGGTGAAGAAGAAGCGCACCTCGCGGAACTCGTTCTCCATGGCGCGCGCCAGGTTGCCCAGGCCCAGCTCGCCGACGAGCCAGGCCCGGGTCGACCCGCTGTCGTCGGGCCGGTGCTCGCCCAGCAGCCGCTGCCGGGACAGCACGTCGTACTTGCTGACGGCCACCGCGAGCCGGGACTGCGCGAGGTCGCCGTTCATGCGCTTCATCGTCTGCGTGCTCTGGTTGAAGATGTGCTCCGGATCGACGGGTGAGGCGAGGGTGCGGTCCACACCCGCCTGCTGCTCGGGGGACAGCCCCTGCCAGAACGCGGCCACCGACAGCGGGTCCAGCACGAAGACGAAGGTGCGCGCGGTCCGCGCGTACCGCAGGGCGTCGGTGTCCTCCAGGTTGACGAAGCGCTCCCCGGCGGTGTCGAAGATGTGCACCAGCCTGCGGGACCGCCCCTTGCCGAGCAGCAGCGAGTGCGCGGCCGGCAGGGCCCGCGGGGTGCCGAGCGGGTTACCCCTGATGCGCAGGATCTCCCGCAGTACTTCGTACCTGGCCGCGGTGTCCCGGTCGGCGAACCCGGCCGGTGGACCGCCCCGGCCCGCCGCGTCGAACAGCGTCATCAGGATCGCGGCCATCAGCTGTGTCTTGCCCGCTGCGGTTCCGCCCACCATCGGCAGCACCGTCTCCGGGACGAGACCGGTGCTGTCGCTCATGGCGCTCGCGCAGTACGGGCAGATCCCCTGGAGACGGTGGCTCCCGGTGAGGATCAGCGTCGGCAGCTTGTGGCCGCAGGCACAGCGCCGCTTCAGAACGCCGTAGCGGCCGGGGCGGATGTCCTGGTGCCGGCGCCGGCATCCGTCGCCCGGGCATTCGTACACCGGGTACTCCACCAGCTCGTAGCACTGCGGGCAGACCATGCCGTGGTGCAGGTTCTTGGCCCGCAGCACCGCACGGTCCACCGCGCGGAGCGTGCCCGCCGTGATCCGGACCACGCCCTGCGCGACGTACACCAGGACGACGTGCAGGAGACACAGGAGAGCGAGAAGGACCGCGGCCAGTACGGCGCCCAGGGCGAGGCCCGTGTACAGGGTGAGACCTACGGGCACACTGGCCAGCCGACTGGACCGGGGCTGCCCGAAGTACCCGACGGTCGTCGAGCTGAAGGAGTCCGCCACGGTACGGCGGAAGCGGCCCGCGGTCAGCAGGCACGCGGTGCGCAGATCACGGGTGGCCGGGCCGTGGAAGTACTGACGGTAGGCGGGTTCCGGCTCGTTCTGCGGCCGGTAGGGCGGCAGGCTCGGGTGCTGGTACTCGGGCGTACGCCGGTGCGTCACCCCCACCAGGACCTGGCCGTGGAGCCACAGCAGTTGGCCCGTCAGCCCGAGGGCACGCAGGACCGCGATGGTCGGGGCCACAGCCAGGAAGACGATGAGCGCGCAGATGTACAGGGCACCCATCAGCACGTACACGATGAACTCGGTCACCCCGTCACCCCCCGGCGCCGGACGGCGGGTCCTGGCCGTTCCCGGTCTCCGCCGCGCCGGTCCGCGGCGCCCGCCTGCTCGTGCGCCGCCGCTTGAACCAGCCGGAGCGCTTCTCCTCCGACCGCCGGGCCATGCGTTCGGCGAGGTCCACGCTGAGCGGCCGTGCCTCGGCGGTGAGGAGGTCCAGATCGTCGGGAGGCCACTTCTTTTCGACGGTCTCCAGCGCCCGGTCCAGAAGCTCCCGCTGGGAGGTGGTCATGGACCGCTGGGCCGCTACCGCCGTCAGGATGTTCCGCAGCGACTGGGGGGTCGGCGTCGCCGCCGCGAGGCACACCAGTTCCAGATAGCGGAGCGAGGTCCGGTCGCCCATCGCGAGGAGGACACGCGAGAGTTCGTGCGGCGTTCCCGGGCACTCCAGGAGCGCCCGGGGGAGCCGCTGGCGGCGCAGGGCGGCCACCGGCTGCCAGCGCGGCGGCCACTGTGTCTCCGCCACGTTCAGCAGCCCGGCCGCACTGGGGCGTGACAGCGACTCCGCGATCCGTAGGGCGTTCTGGGCGCACTCGCGCGTACCCCGTGGCAACCACGCGATGCGCCTGGGCGACGTCAGCAGGTCGCACAGCTCCAGGCAGAGCACCAGTTCGTCGCTGGTGTGGATGTCCCGCGCGACCACCGCCTCCAGCCACGTCGCCGCGCTGGCGTCGACCCGCACGGACGACGGCAGCAACGGAACGACCTCGACCGCCTCCTCGTGCGTCCAGCGCCCCGACGGCCACAGCATCCTCAGCAACGTCCCGTCCAGCACGCAGGGTTCACGCAGGAGCAGCACGCGCGCCAGACTGTTGGCGGTGCGTTCCGGATCACGCTCGGCGCGCGCGATGAGGAAGTGCTCGCGCAGCGCCGGATGGTGTTCCAGATCCTTCTCCTTCAGCAGCTCACTGGGCAGTCCCCGCATCAGTTCGGGGAACTGGTGCGGCTGTTCGGCCAGTTGTCCGCTCAGGGCGAGCACCATGCCCTCCCGGAACTCGGGCCAGTTCGTGGCCACCCGGGTCAGCCGCGACCGGAAGCGTTCGTCGACGTGCGAGGTCACGGTCCGGCTCAGGAGCATCTGGGCGATCTCGGTGCTCCTGCGCACGAGGGTGTCGTGGTCCGGTTCCAGCCGGGCCGCGGACGCCCACAGCAGCAGCCGTACGCCCTGCCGGTCGTCGCAGTCCCGGAGCAGCTCCCCGAAACGGGCGGTGGCCTGCCTGCTGAGCACCGGGTCCCGGATCGGCACCGGTTCGACGGCCGTGGGACCGTCCGCCATGTACGCCCGCATCCCGGTCTCCAGCAGCTCGCCCTGGATCCGCTCGACGAGGTCCCTGTCGTCCGCGCTCCGGGCGATCCGGCTCAGCACGGTCAGCTGGTCCGCGGACAGCTGCCGCGACCGGTAGAGGTCCCGGGCGACGGCGGCCAGCACGTTCGCCGGCAGGTGATCGGCGCCGTCGAGCCAGCCGACGAGCGCGGCCACCTCCTCGTCGTCGAGCGCGGTCCCGCCGGACGCCGTCGCCGCCACCGCCGGCGGATACCAGTCCTCCGCGGTGAGTTCCAGTCCGCTGACGTACTCGTCCGTCCACGACCAGAAGGTCTGGGCCGTCAGGACACCGACCCGGCCGAGCAGCCCGGCGAGCGGATGTTCGGGCAGTTCGGGCAGTCGGCCGGAGGCGAGGTCGAAGACGTGGAACGCGTCCTGGGTGTCGGGGCCGAGGCCGACGTGGATCTCCGGCACCGTGCCGACCAGCCGCAGCCTGCTGCGCTCCGGACGGCTCAGGTACGTGGCGAAGGACAGGCGCCGGGCGACGGGCGGGGGCAGCAGATAGCAGACGGCCGCGAACCAGTGGGCGACCGTCTCGGACGACGCGTCGATCACCAGGACGGTCCGGTCCTCGGCGATTGCCGCGAGTACCGCCGACACCAGCTGCGGCAGCCGGTCACCGTACGGATGTCCGCGCAGGAAGCGGTCCACCCCCGCCGGTGACAGCGGCCCGGGGCGGGGCGGCCCGGTCAGTTCGGGCAGCCGGGTGTCCGTCACCGGGCCCTTCGTCCACTCGGGAGAGCGCCACAGCTCGATGGGGAGGGACACACCGCTCGCGCCGGTGAAGTCGGTACGGCCCACGGCGTGGGCGAAGTAGTTGCCGAAACGCTGGGACGGGTCCCGGCCGACGTACTGGACGCACGCCGCCACGGACATCTCTCCCGGGCCGCCCGGCACGAAGCACAGGTTCACCGGGCAGCGCTCCAGGTCGGCGGGCGCGTCCGAGTAGACGAGGGAAGGCGGCGGCTCGTAGGCGACCAGTGCCTCCACCTCGCGAAGGGTCTCCGTGGACACGCCCTCGCTCACCGCGTTGAACTGGTAGCCCGCGTATCCGGTCAGGCCCCGCTCGCACGAGGTGTAGTACATCTGCTGGAAGCCCATCTCACCCCCTGCCCTGTTTCGGCACCGAGCCGAACTCGCTGAGCAACCACAGCAGCGGGTCGGTGACCCGGTACGGCTGGATGCCGGTCGGAGCGACCTGCTGGTCCGGTGTGGGGGTGCGGCCGAGCGCGGAGACACCGAAGTAGCGGTAGCGCGCGTAGTTGCTCTCCAGCGTCTGGTCCAGGGACACGCCGTCCCACTGCTTGAGCAGGTCGCGGACCTCCTCGTGCGCGCTGAGACTGTCCGCGACGTCGAACCGGCCGTGCTGCGGCGGATGGACCCGCAGCGGGCTCCCGGCCGGCAACTGGTGCCAGAAGGCGTCCATCTTGGAGAACACCACGGCGACCGGCGTCCTGACCTTGACGGCGCGGCGGCCCGAGGACCGGGCCAGCAGCATGCTCGTGATCCGGCTCAGCACGTGCTGGGGGGTGTTGCTCTCGGCGGGCGGCAGCACGGTCCCGTCCAGCGCCAGCTCCTGCGCGCCCCGCATCTGCAACGGGTCGAGGACGATGATGATCCCGTCCGCGTTGGAGAGGTAACGGGTGTTCAGTTCGACGCTCTCGCGCGAGTTGAAGTCCTCGCCCGCGGTGTCGAAGAAGGACAGCACGGTGGGCTGGGAGCGGGCGCCGAGCAGCCCGTCCTGGATCCGTCCGAACCGGAACACCAGCGGGTCGACCCGGTTGTCCTGGCTCGCGGCCGACTGCGTGCCGAGGAGCATCTGCCGGTGCTTGTAGAGCTTGTCCTGGTAGTCGCTGCCGAAGCGGGTCATCGTCGACTCGTCCGAACCCATCAGCGAGACCCGGAAGTTCTCGCCCACACGGTTCATCAGCTCGTGGAGCAGCACCGTCATGAGGACGGTCTTGCCGGAGTTGCGGGCGCCGACCATCGCTATGAGGCGGTTGTCCACCATGCCGAACTGCACCGGGAGGAGGCTGTGGCACACCGGGCAGACGCGGTACGTCGTCTCCCCGCCGCACTGCGGGCAGTCGGTGACCGGTTTGCGGCCGTCGGCGGTGAACACGGGACCGACCTCCCCGCGGTCGCCCAGCCGGTCGACACGCACCTGGTCGCGCTCCGCCCTGCAACGCCGGCCGCTGCGGCTCAGCCGGGTGTTGCAGCGGAACTGGATCTCCCGGGCGGTGAAGG
The DNA here is from genome assembly GCF_036227485.1 of Streptomyces sp. NBC_01451. Classification (NCBI taxonomy): domain Bacteria; kingdom Bacillati; phylum Actinomycetota; class Actinomycetes; order Kitasatosporales; family Streptomycetaceae; genus Streptomyces; species Streptomyces sp. NBC_01451. The sequence goes on along the minus strand of NZ_CP109479.1, from coordinate 3,955,190 downwards.
TCTCGTAGCAGTAGGGACAGGCGAAGTTCCTTGCCATTCACGTCACCTTCAGTCGGTGCAGGGCCGCGGGGCGCAGCTCGATGTCCCCGCCGGCCGGTTCCGCCGGGAAACAGACCAGCCACGCGTCGCCGCGGTCCGTCCGGGCGCAGGGAAACGGGAACTCGACGACGAGGGGGCTGTGCGCCTCGATCTGCTGGGGCGGTATCTCGTGGACCACGGTGCCGTCGGCCGGATGCGCGGGCCGGTACCTGCCACGGCCCAGCACCACGTGGAGGGCCGGCAGCCGGCAGTTGGTCTCGCTCGTGAACGACACGGTGGCGACCCTGCCGCGCAGCCGCCGCCGGAGCGCGGGCTCGTAGCGGACCACCGGGAGCCCGGAGGCCACCTCCAGGGAGGACGGGGGCTCCCAGCCGGCCTCTCCGCCCGGGACCATGGCCTCCACCGTGAGGGTCACCCCGCCACGGCCCACCACCAGGTCGAGGCCGCCGTCGTGCTCGTAGACCCGCCGGGAGCAGCGGACGTCGCCCTCCCTGAGGCGGCCGTCGGACGGGCCGGGATCCTCCAGCCGCCAGCGCACCTGTGCCATGAGGCTGCCGGGCGGCCACTCCCACAGCAGGAGCAGGTGGTCGTCGCGCCGGACCGCCTGAAGGTCCGTCACCGGCACACCCACGAGGTCACCGCCCGGGGGCGTGGCGCGGCGCTTCTCCGGGGCGGCGGGAGGGCGTTCGGCCTCACGAGGGGGCGGCACGTACGCCCTGTCCGGCTCCGGCGGAGGGTTCGCCCCGGCGGGAGCGGTCCGGTCCTCCGGCCCGCCGGATTCCGGGCCCCGGGGCGGCACGTCCGCCGGCCCGGCGGCGTACGGCGGGGGAGCGCCGTCGGCGGTGCGGCTCGCAGGCCGTAAGCCCGCCCCGGAGCCGCCCGCCCCGGAGCCGCCCGGACCTGTGGCGGTCGCGCCGTCGAACCGGCCCGCGGAGGGAGGCGCGGGTGTGCTCCGGGGTTCCGGATCGTCGGCCCCGGCGGGTTCGGGGTCCAGGAGCGGAGGTTCCGGATCCGCCGCACGGCCGTCACCGGCCCACGCTCCCGCGGGCGCGGCAGCGTGCGACGCGGGCCGGGTGTACGGCCCGGACTCGATCCGCAGCAGCCCGAAGTCCTGGATCAGGGCGAGGCCGCGGACCACCGCCAGCTCGGGCGTGGCCGACCGCACGGGGAGGTCGAGGCCGTCCGTGAACCACTCGGCCGTACCCGGCGTCGCGGACACACCGCCGGCCAGCAGCAGACCCGACGGCCACTGGCCCGTGCGCTGCCGTGCCGCCTCCAGGATCTGGGCCAGGGCGTCGCGGGAACGCGCCCGTTCCGGGGCCAGCACGGCGTCGAGGCGCTCCCGGTCGAACGTGACGGTGTGGCCGGTCCCCTCCAGCAGGACCGTGTCCGTCGCCTCCTCGGCCCGCGCGAGACGCAGCCGGAGCCCTTCGGCGGCCCTCAGCAGGGGTGGGCTCACCCGGTCGTACGGCAGTTGGCGCAGCAGTTCCCGGGCGACGGCCTCGTCCCGGGCCAGACCGCCCAGCGGGTGCTCGGCGGTCTCCACCAGCTGGACGCGCCGGTCGCTGACGGCGAGCACGGTCAGCCGCAGACCCGTACGGCCCTGGTCCCAGACCACGACGGTGCTGTCCGCGCCGTCGCGCAGCGCGCCGTGGTGCAGCGCGGCGGCCACCGGGTCGGGAACGACCTTGGGAACCCGCAGACCGACGGCCTCGGCGGCGCGGCGCAACGCCATCTCCTGCGCGTCGGACACCCCGGGCGGTATGGACAGCACGGCCTGGCGTTCTTCCGGCGCCCCCGCCTCCTCGGCCCGGCGGAGCAGCTCGGTGAGCACTCCGCCGACCAGCGCGGCGGGGGAGGCACGGAACACGGCGGACGCCGGGACAGCCGGGTTCGTCCCCGATTCGGCGGCGAACAGCCGCGACCGTACCGAGAACAGCTCGTCGTCCTCGGCGCCCGCCGTCCCCTGCCCGGCCGCGGCCAGCGCGGGGACCGCCTCGTCCGTGGTGACCGGTTGCCTCCGCGCGTCCAGCCAGGCGATCCGCGCCCGGCTGGCACCCAGATCGATGCCGTACACGGTCAGTGTGTCCTTTCCGGGGTGCCGTCGGCGGCCGGCGGCAGCACTCGTCCGACGAGGGGCGCGGCGCCGCCGCCCAGGACCCCGGCGGAGCCCGGGACACCGTCACCCGCCGCCGACACCCGCACCTCTCCCGCTCCGTCGATGCCGATCTCGATGCCGACCCCGATCCGGGAGCCGGGCGGCGGCGACTGGGACAGCAGGTGGGTGACGATCGCCGACCGCAGCAGTTCGAGCTCGTTGCGGATCTGGCGGCCCCCGTACGCCCGTTGTTCGGGGACGGCCATCCGCCGCTTGATCCACGCATGGACGCCGGGCCGGTCGAAGACCACCTCGATCTGGTTGCGTTCCTGCGCGGACGCCGCGAGCTGGTCGAGCAGCCGGTCGGCGATACCGACGACGTGATGCGCCCGGAGCATGTCGAACACCACGACACCCGGTTTCAGCCGCCCGAAGATCTCCGGACGGCCGATGGCGCGGAACTTCTCCTCCACCGCCTCGAAGAAGTGCTGCCGCAGCCTGCTGTAGGGCAGCTCACCGTTCTCCGCCGCGAGCAGTCCGGACATGCCGTCCGTGCCGGTGTTGGAGGTGAAGATGATCAGCGACTGCGAGAAGTAGGCGGTCTGCCCCCGTCCGTCGGTCAGCCGCCCGTCCTCCAGGATCTGAAGGAACTTGTCGAGCACCGCCGGGTGCGCCTTCTCGATCTCGTCGAACAGCAGCACGCTGAAGGGCCGTTCCTGGACCCGTCTGGTCAGCTCGCCGCCCTGGTCGTATCCCACGAATCCCGGCGGCGCTCCGGCCAGCCGCTCGGCGGCGTGCTCCTGCTGGTACTCGCTCATGTCGAAGCGGGCGTAGGCGGTCGGATCACCGAAGATCAGCTTCGCCACGGCCTTCGCCAGCTCCGTCTTGCCCACTCCCGTCGGGCCGACGAAGAAGAACGACCCGCGGGGCCTGGCCGCCCCCGACTCCCCGAAGTCCAGCCCGACGAAGGCTGCCTGGAGCGCCGCCGCCACCGCGTCGACCGCCACGTGCTGCCCGATCACCGACGACCTGAGGGTGTCCGCGGCCTGCGCCATCACCGTGCCGTCGAGCTGGGACCACGGATCGACGCTGACGTTGAGCCGGTGTGCCTGCATCAGCCGGTCCGGTCGGTGGATCTCCACGCGGCGCAGCTGCGAGGTCCTCGCCAGCGCGGCCAGTTCCCAGCCCGCCATGCCGTCCGTCGCTCCGACGAGCGCCTCGATGTCGTGCCGGGTGGCGGACTCGTGCCCACGGAAGTCCGTCCGCAGCAGCGACAGCCACAGCCTGCGTTCCGCCTGGTCCGGAGGGCCGATCCGGAGACTGGCCACCCTCGGGTCCTCCTGCCAGAACCAGCCGGGCAGCCGGGACAGGTCGCCCACCGCGACCAGCACCGCGTTCCTGGCCCGGCGCCCGGGGGCAGCCGAGTCGGGCACCACGGCGTCCGCCATGGCGGCGCGCAGCCGCAGGTATCCCTGGGCCGATGCCGGATCGGCCACGGGCAGCGCGTGGTCGACGTCCTCGAAGACGAAGGCGGTGGCGGCCCCCGAGTGGGCGGCCAGACGGCGCACCTGGGCGGTCGCGTCCTCCAGCGAGACCAGCCGACGCGGACCGCGAGGCCGCAACAGCCCGGCCGCCGCGGACCGGCGGGCGGTGGACCGGCGGGTGCCGCCCGGGGACGAACCGTCGTCCTCGGTGTCCGCCGCCGGGCCCGGCCGGTCCACTCCGGCGTACGCCGAGGAGCCACCGGGGGGTTCCGGCGTCCCCGTAGCGCCCACGGCGGGGTCGGGCGCGGCCGGTGGCGGCGTCCCGCCGGGGGCGGGCAGGCCGGCGACCAGCGCGTCGAACCGCTCCTGGTGACCGGGCACCGGGAAGGTGAGCCCGTCCACCGGGTCCCACCAGCCCACCACCTCCGCGCCACGCCCCATCAGCACATTGACGAAGAGTTCACGGAACGGAACGGGCGTGCCGTCGAACCACCATCGGTCGCGGATCTGGCCGCTGACCACGACCTGGCGTCCGCGTTCCATCTCCCAGCCGAGCGACACGGCCCACAACGGCATCAGCGCGTGGGCCGGGGCGGGTCCGCCGGAGGTGGTGCCGTCCTCCCCGCCGACGGCGCCCTTCACTGCCGACGCTCCCTGCGGGCGGCCCGGAAGACGCGCCCGCGGTCGCCAGGCGGCTTGCCCTCCCACCGGAGTTCACCCGGTACGAAGCCGTCGTCGGCCATGGTCTCGTGCACCTGCTCCAGCAGGTCCTCCGTGCTGTCGCAGACGGTCTCGGCACCGGCCGGCTCGGCGGACACGTCGGCCTCGCCGTCGACGTGGTACGCCAGTACGGGAGCCCCGTCGGCCGCGCTGGCGACGGTGGCGGAGTACAGGGCGCCGTTGGACCGTTCGAAGCGCAGCAGCAGGCCCCGGTCCTGGTCGTCGCCGCCGGTGAAGGCGAATCCCGCTTCGGACATGGCGTGCTGCAGCGCCCGGGCGAGGTGCGTGCGCCGTTCGTACGCCAGCAGGAGTTCGTCCAGCGCGGCCTCGGCGCGCGGAAGCAGCTGCTCCAGTCCGGCGACCGCGGTGAGCGCCGCGGTCGCCCGCCCGGTGCCCAGGGCGTCGGTCACCTCGGCCAGCGCGGATCGCAACTCGTCCGCGAGGGCGGTTTCGGCGAAGTCGACCGCGTCCCGGATCGCGTCGCGCACGGCGGCGTCGATGGTGTCGAGCCGGTCCGCGGCCTCCTCCAGTGACTCACGGCGGAGCCGTTCCTCCTCGGCGGCGAGCCGGGACGCCTCCGCACGCAGCGCCTCCCGCTCGGTCTCCCGCTCCGCTTCCTCGGCCGCTTCCCTCCTGCGGGCCTCCGCCGCCTCCCCGACGGCGGCTGCGTGCTGGGCGAGCCGGTGCTCGACGGTGCCCAGCAGGGCCTCGAACCTGGCCGTGTGCCCCGCTTCGAGCGCCGTGCGCAGTTCACCGATGAGGCCGCGGCAACCGTGATGCCCCTCGGGATCGTCCGCGAGCGCCTGCGGGCCCAGGTCCGCCAGCCGGAGCCCGAGCGCCTCCAGCGCCTGCCGGGGGGTGTCCCGGCCGCTGCCGGCCGTCGGCCCCGGCCGCGCCGAGGACCGCAGGCGCACCGCACGGCCGCGCAGCCGCTCGATCTCCTCGTCCACGGTGTCGCCCGCGCCGTGCCGCAGCCGTTCGCGCAACTGCGCCGTCTCCGCGGCGATCCGGTCCACGGCGTCACCCGGCGCGCCGCTCGCCGCGAGGGTTCTCACCATTTCGTCGAGCTCCGTCAGCCTTTGCCCGGCCGCCCGCGCGTGTTCCGTCCGTACGCCGACGAGCCGCTGCTCGTCCTGGGCCCTGCGGGTCTCGGCCAGCTCGGCCGTCCGGCGTCTGCGGGCCTCCGCCCGTACCGCGTCGCGGCGCCGTCGCTCAGCCGCCCGTTCCGCTTCGCGGCGCCGTCGCTCAGCCGCCTGCCGGGCCCGGTGCCGGGCTTCCTCCTGTTGTCGGGCCGCACTGATCGTCACGGTGCTGTACTTCGGTGATCCGCTCATCCGTCCCCCGGATTTCCGCCCGCGTGTGAGTGGCGGCTGCCGTCTCCCGGGCGTCCACCACGTATCCCGCTGCGGCCAGTTGCTCCTCCAGCAAGGTGCGAAAGCCGGGAACGGCAGGAACCCCGGCCCACGAGAACCGGCCGTCGTCGCCCACGGACACCTCGATGCCCGCCCCCGTGTCTATGAGCGACGTCACATGATGGTAGCGCTCCGTGAGTACGACAACACGCTGATTGGATGAACCTCGCCAAAGGAGATCCCCGTGCCGGGCGGCCACATAGGGGCCGTCGACGAGGAGGTCGAGCCGGTCCAGCAGGGCGCGCTGGCCCGGCGTACCGCGCCGCAGTGCCTCGTGCCGGAAGCCCGAGTACGCCATCGCCGAGAACCCGGGCCGCCGTTCGCGAACCGCGTCCAGCAGGTCCGCGAGCGGCTGGGCCTGGCTGAAGGGCTCGCCGCCGGAGAGGGTGACGCCCTCCACGTCGGTCAGGCCCGTCAGCCAGTCGGCCAGCTCCGCGACGGTACGGACCTCGCCGCCCGCGAACGGGAGCGTCTCCGGCGCGACACAGCCCCGGCAGCGCAGGGGGCAGCCCTGCACCCAGATCACCGCCCGCACGTTCGGCCCCAGCGTGGTGCAGCGGTCGAGGACGCGGTTGACCGTCAGTTCGCCCCGGCGGGCCGCCGGGGCCGGGCCGCGTGCGTCTCCCTCGTGCTCGTCGTCGTGTGTCGCCTGCGGGTGCCGGGCCGCCGGGGCGGGATCGGGGGTGGCATCGGTCATGGTCGGCGCACCTCGCTGTTTCCGGGCCGGGTGTCGGTCGCTGCCCAGGTGGTCCCGCCGCGCTCCTGCTGGTCGCACCAGGGGCACCAGGGCCGCTCCACTGTGTGCACGTGCGAATCGTCGCGGTCGCAGGCGGTCAGCCGACCGGGTCGCGACTCCGCGCGCAGCCCTCGTGCCCAGGCGGCGGCGTCCGGCCGGGTGGCCGGGTCACCGCGCCCGGAGCGGCCGAAGACCTGGACGAAGAGCGCGGTGAGCCCTCGTGGCAGCAGGTCCACGGGCGGCGCGGCCCTCGGCAGGACCACCGAGCCCCGGTCGGTGATCCGGCACCGGCCGTTGCGCACGTTGTCGTCGAGCGAGAAGTACGGGCTGCCGTCGGCCGGGCGGCCGTGGAAGGGGTGCAGCCCGCCCATCAGCAACTGGTGGACGAGGACGGCGAGGACGAAGCAGTCCGAGGCGCGGTCCGGCAGAGCGTCGGAGTCGATGCCCTCGGGGGCGGTGTAGCCGGGCGAGCGCATACGGCAGGGGAAGGTCCGCCGTCCGTCGGTGAACTGGAGGGAGTCGATGTCCGCGAGCCCGGTCCGGCCCTCGGCGTCGCTCCAGAGGTTGTCCGGTTTGAGATCGCCGATCACATAGCCCTCGGCGTGCAGGTCGGCGACGAGTTCCGCCAGCGAGGCGGCCGTGCGCAGGGCTGTGGCCCAGGTCGCCGACGGCAGGGACTCCCGGCGTGCGGTCGGCAGCAGGACGTGCTCGAAGGGCAGGAACGCCCGGCGCATGTCCCGCATCAGATACCCGGTGACGCCTCCGGACGTGCCGAGGGTCTCCAGCGGCCAGGCGAGCCGGCTCGGCGTTCCGCTCAGCAGCCGCACGGTCCGCGGCTCCCGCCCCTGCCGGACGAGGCTCTCCACGCGCAGCCGGTAGTTGTCGGCCTCGGCAGGCAGGGGCACGAGTTTCGCCACCAGTCCCGGCTGGCCGTCGACGGTGTACACCACGCCTTCCGAGCCGCTTCCCACGACATCGCCGAGCAGCCATTCGCGCCCCGAGGCGGATCTGGTGCGAATCATCGTGGTCACCCCCTCCCGGTCCGCGCGCGGCGCTCACCGCGCGCGGTGAGCGCGCACAGCAGCGTCAGATCGTCACCGCTGCGTCCGGCTTCGGGGCTGCACAGCAGGGCGCGCAGTGGTTCCGCGTCACCGCCGTTGTCCCGCAGGGCCGCCGCCAGTCCGACGAAGAACCGGCTGGAGGGCAACGGCCCGGCCGCGGGCGGCAGTCCGTGCACGTCCGGGTGGTCCAGCGTCAGCGGTACGCAGCCGTCGGTGGCCAGCACGACACCACTGAGGTCCGGATCCCACAGGGCGAAGGATCGCACGCGCATTCGGGCCCCGGGGGAGGAGAGGAAGAGGGGAGGCTGCCGTGCGTCGGGTGGCGGAAGCACCAGATGGCAGCGCTCGCGCATGCTGTCGCCGTCCAGGGTCAGGACGGTGCCGAAGCAGTCGCCGACGCACAGGAACGCGGCCCAGGGCGGTTTCACGACCGCCGCCGCCAGGGTCGCGGCGAACTCACCGGGGCCGGCACCGGCACCGGGTCCTGGTCCTGGTCCTGGTCCTGGGCCTGGGTAGCCGGCACCGCCGTCGAGCGGGACGCCGGCGCCGACGGGCTCCTCGCCGTACTCCGCCGCCGGGGGCAGGGCACGGGTCGCCCGCAGCCAGGTGTCCACGACCTCCTTCGCCCGGCCGCTGATCCACTCGGTCCACGCGGAGCCGCCCAGGTCGCCGCCCGGCAGGTCCCGGGCGAGCACCCGGCACGCGATGTCGACGGCCAGATGGGCTCCCAGGGCGCTGCGGTCGCGGCTGCCGGCTCCGTCGGCGACGGCCAGTACGACGCCGTCGCCGCCCTCGCAGCGGGCGGACTTCAGCGCGTCCTGGCAGCCGGTTCCCGCGGCGAGATGGTCGGTGCCCTGCACCACGGCCCCTGACACGAACAGCCCACGGTGGTCGTCCACTAGAGGTGCTTCTCCTCCAGGTCGCTCATGGCCTTCTGCAGCGCTGCCTGCCGGGCGACCTCGCGGTGCACCTCTCCGGCCGTGCCGATCGAGCTGACCCGGTCGGAGCTGCGCAGCAGGAACCGCAGGATCTCGGTGAAGTCGAGGCCTTCCAGCATGAACGTGGCGTCCGGCGCCAGCACTTCGAGGAGCCGGCGGTCGGCGCCCTGGACGCCGATCGTGAGGAAGACGCATCCGTCGGGGGGCGGGGCCGCCTCCGCCGTGCGCAACCGGTCGGCCAGCGGGGCCAGTTCGGCCGCGTCCAGCGGGCGGCCCCGTTCGTCGCTCGGCGCGCCGTCGGTCACCAGCCAGATCAGCGGCCGGAGCACGGACAGCCGGTGGGCCTCCAGCGCCCGGCGGCGTTCCACGACGATCCGCAGAGCGATGTCCAGCGCGGGCGCGAGGCAGGTGTAGCCCGCCGCGGTGAGCGGGGGCGGCGACAACCGGTCCACCGGTACGAACACCCGGTCGGGATCGGCCTGTTCGGCGCTGACGAGGGCGGAGGCCTCCGCGTCGTACACCCGGACCTGCGAACCGAAGGTGATCAGACAGATCTCCACCCGCGCCCGCAGCCGGGCCTGGGACCGGACGCTCTCGAACAGGGTGGTGAGCGCCGAGTTGACCTCGTCGATGCGTGGGCTGGACGCGGGGCGGGCCATGGAGCCCGAGGCGTCGAGGAGGATGACGACCGGCTGCCGCTCGTCGAGCCCGGACGCGAACTGGATGTCGTAGCCCATGCTCGTGCTCATGCGGTGTCCGGATTCCCGGCGCCCGGCGGGCCGTCGTCCGGCCCGGACTCCGTCATGACGAGGCGCTCTTGTCCGGTGTCGAATTCCAGCCGCACCCGCAGGCCGGGTGTCGCGTGCACGCCGGCCGGCAGGGCACGCAGCAGGAGACCGTCGACCAGAACGTAGGCGTCGGGTGCGGGCCAGGTGACCACGCGTCCCACCGAACCGTGGGCGCCCGACCATAACTCCGTCACGTGCTCAACCTTTCGCGGCACAGGCCGATCCGGTGGCCACCGAGTGTAGTTGCGCGGAGGCGGATTGTCGCAGGATTCCGCCGGCAGGGCCGCGGCCTGCTCCGGCCCGCCCCTACCGCACCAGGCAGGGCCGCTTCCCGTCGAACTCCCACCCCGGCACCAGGTACCGCATCCCGATCGCGTCGTCCCGCGCCCCCAGCGCCTTCTCCCGGTACAGCTCATGTGCCGCGAGCACCCGCTCCATGTCCACCCTGACCCCCAGCCCCGGGGCGTCCGGCACCGCGATCTCGCCTCCGACGATGTGTGGCGGATCGACCGTGAGGCGTTCCAGGCCCTCCTGCCAGATCCAGTGGGTGTCGAGGGCGTTGTACTCGCCCGGGGCCGCCGCGCCGCAGTGGGTGACCATGGCCAGGGAGATGTCGAAGTGGTTGTTGGAGTGGCAGCCCCAGGTCAGGCCCATCGCGTTGCACAGCTGGGCGACGCGTACCGAGCCCTGCATGGTCCAGAAGTGCGGGTCGGCCAGCGGGATGGAGACCGACTGGAGGGCCAGGGCGTGGGTCAGCTGCCGCCAGTCCGTGGCGATCATGTTGGTCGCCGTGGGCAGGCCGGTCGCCCGGCGGAACTCGGCGAGGATCTCGCGCCCCGAGTAGCCGTCCTCCGCGCCGCAGGGATCCTCGGCGTAGGCCAGCGTGCCGTTCAGGGGTGTGCACAGCTCGATCGCCTCGCGCAGCGACCACGCGCCGTTCGGGTCGAGGGTGATCCGTGCCTCCGGGAAGCGGTCCTTCAGCGCCCGTACGGCCTTGACCTCGTCCGTGCCCTCCAGGACCCCGCCCTTGAGCTTGAAGTCGCGGAAGCCGTACAGGGCGTGGGTGGCCTCGGCCTGGCGGACGATCGCCTCCGGGGTCAGGGCCTCCTCGTGCCGGACGCGGTACCAGTCGACGTCCGAGTCCGGCTCGCGGACGTAGTCCAGGTCGGTCCGGTCCGGGTCGCCGACGTAGAAGAGGTAGCCCAATACCCGTACGGAGTCCCGCTGTTGGCCGTCGCCGAGCAGGGCGGCGACCGGTACGTCCAGGTGCTGGCCGAGGAGGTCGAGGAGGGCCGACTCGACGGCCGTCACCGCGTGCACGGTGGTGCGCAGGTCGAAGGTCTGGGCGCCGCGTCCGCCCTGGTCGCGGTCGGCGAACCGGGCCCCGATCTCCGCCAGGACGCGCTTGTAGTCGCCCACCTTCGCCCCGACGACCAGGGACTCGGCGTCGCGCAGTGTCCGTGTGATCTTCTCGCCGCCGGGGACCTCGCCGAGTCCCGTACGGCCCTCGGAGTCGGTGAGGATCACGATGTTGCGCGTGAACCAGGGGCCGTGGGCGCCGGAGAGGTTCAGCTCCATGCTGTCCCGGCCGGCGACCGGGTAGACGGAGAAGGAGGTGACGGTCGGCCGACCCGTGCCGGTACCCGTACTCGTGTTCGTGTGCGTGCTCATGGTCACCGGAATCCTTGTGCGCGGACTGCGTATGTGGATGTTGTCCATGTATGTAGATGGAGACTAGGTGAGTGACCGCGCGGGGGCAATGGGAGCGGCGGCTACGTCAGCGGCACCCGGGTGAACCTGCCCGCCGTGCGCAGTTCCCCCTCGATCCGGGACGCCGTCCCGTACAGCTCCGGCAGCACCTCCGCCACGCACTGCTCCGCCGTACGCCGGGTCGTGTGCATCGCGACGTTCACCGCCGCGACGACCCGTCCCGTACGGTCCCGCACCGGCACGGCGATCGACCGCAGCCCTTCCTCCAGCTCCTCGCTGACCAGGGCGTAACCCTGCCGCCGTACCTCCGCCAGCACCTGTGCGAAGGCCGCCGGGTCCGTCACGGTGTGCGGGGTCAGCGGAGCCAGGTCCGGCACCCGCCGCTCCGGCTCCGGCAGTCCGGCAAGCAGCACCCGGCCCACCGAGGTCGGGTACGCCGGAAGCCGCGTGCCGACGGTGATGTTGGCGCTCACGATGCGCCGCGTCGCCACCCGCGCCGTGTACTGGATCTCCGCCCCCGAACCCGCACCCGCGTTCCCGGCCAGGACCGCCAGTGACGCCGACTCCTCGACGCGTCCCGCGAGTTCGGCCAGGTGGGGGGAGGCGATCTCGGGCAGGGAGGTGTGGGAGAGGGGCGGGAAGCCCAGGGACAGCACCCGGGGGGTGAGGGTGAAGGTGCGGCCGTGGGCCTCGACGTACCCCAGGTGCTCGTAGGTGATCAGGGCCCGGCGGGCGGTCGCCCGTGCCAGGCCCGTGGCCCGCGCGACCTCCGTCAGGGTCAGCTCGGCGCGGGACTCGCCGAAGGCCGTCAGGACGGTGAGGCCCCTGGCCAGGGACTCGACGAACTCCCGGCCCAGTTCCTGCTTCGAGGCCCCGGTCCAGGCCGCCAGGCCGGAGGGGGGCGCCGGCGTCCCGGCGGCCGGGCGCACCCGCAGTTCGGCCCGCAGCTCGGCCTCCATCGCGACCACCGTCGCCCGCAGCCGCGGCAGCAGGTCGTCGCGCAGGCCGGTCGCCGTACGGCGGCTCGTGTGGCTGACGACGCTCGCCACACAGGCCACCCGGCCCGTGCGGGGGTCCCGTACGGGTACGGAGACGGCGACCAGCCCCGGTTCGATCAGCTGGTCGTCCAGCGCCCAGCCGTCGACGCGGGCCCGCTCGGCGTAGGCCTCGAAGTCGGCGCCCGAGTCGTCGGTCCGCGGCGGTATCGCGGGGAAGCCGAGGTCGGCCGGGTCCGCCGTCCGGCGTTCGTGCCAGCGGTGCCAGTCGGCGGGCGTCCACTCGGTGGCGAACAGCGGGCCGGGGGCGGTGCGTTCGGCGGGGAGCAGGTCGCCGATGCGGAAGCTGAGGGACATCGCGCGGCGCCGGGTGGCCTGGTGGATGAACCGGATGCCGTCCCGGTCGCCGACCGCCAGCGACACCGACTCGTCCAGCTCGTCGGCGAGGGCGTCCGCGTGCGCGTCGAGCAGGGCGGGCAGCCGGAGGGCGGCCAGATAGGCGTTGCCGAGCTCCATCAGCCGAGGGGTGAGAACCGCGTCCCGGCCGTCGAGACGGACGTACCCCATCCGGGCGAGCGTCGCCGTGATCCGGTCCACCGTGGAACGGGCCAGCCCGGTCGCGCGCTCAAGACCGCTCAGGCTCAGCGTCCCGCCCGCCTCGGTCAGCTGCCGCAGCACGGCGATCCCGCGCATCAGCGGGGCGACGGCCTCGGCGGGTACGGGACCGTCCAGGACCGGCGGGACATTCGTGGCGGGGGCAACCATGGGCACACCGTAATGCCCGCACGGAACAGCCGGCCGTACGCCCGCCGGCGCGGGCGGGCTCCCCGCGCACCCCCCCCCGGCCGGGTCACCGCCGGGTGATCGTCACCCGGTAGTTCCCGTCGAGGTCCGCGCTCGTCACGGTGATCTGGATGCCCCGCCTCGGGTCCTTGAAGGTCTCGCCGGGTGCGAAGGGCGCGTCGGAGAGCTCGGCGTGGACGTTCGGGCTGCGCGTGCAGCCGCCGCTGTTCCGCCGGGAGTCGTACACCGTGACCGGGCCGCGGCCGGTGTCGACGTTCGCGTCGACCCGGTAGACCAGCACGCCCGGCCGGCACACCGTCTCGTCGTTGCCCTCGCGCGTGCGCAGCTCAAGGGCGTACCCCGTACGGGAGTTGATGGGCACGAACACGAGTTTCGCGCCGCCGGGACGGGCCAGCGGGGTGAGCGTGTACTCCGTCGTCCCGGCCGTCACCGCGCAGCCCACCTGCGAGGGGTCCAGCCAGCCGAGCTTCCACTTGTGCCAGCCGAGGAGGTCGTTGTTGGCCCCCCAGTCCTCGCTCATGATGTCCCAGTGGCCGACCGCGCCCCCGCCGTGCTGCGTGTAGAGGTCGGGCAGCCCGAACACATGGCCGTTCTCGTGCGGGAGGACGCGGTAGCCCGTGGTGTCGTACGAACCGGAGCCGTCGTCCTGCCGGGAGTAGACGAAGGACGCGTTGGCGACGGGCACCCCGTCCGCGACCGGCGCATCCCGGTTCCCGGCGAAGGTGACGGACAGGACGGTGTCCAGGGCGGAGGGGCCCGCGTTCGGGGTGACCAGCACGTTCAGCAGGTCGTACGAGCGGAAGTCGACCACCGGGTCGGCGGCGGCCACGATGTCGTGGACGAGCCTGCGGTAGCCGGGGTCGAAGGGGGCGCCGCGTTCTATGCCGTACGAGCGGAACGTCCGGGGCATCCGCAGCCAGTCGGCGACGGGAGCCTCGGGGCGGTAGTCGAGGCGGCCGTACGAACTGGTGGTGAACCAGTCGCGGGTCTGCGGGAAGAACTCCGCGAGCCGGTCGAGGGCGCTGCCCTGGCCGGGGGCGTCGGAGAAGTCGACCATCAGGTTCAGGGCGCGGACGGTACCCGTGGAACGGGAGTAGCCGGCCGGGGTGGGCAGCCCCTCGGACATCTGGACGCCGAGGCCGCCCCGGATGGCGCAGGGGCCGAGCGGGGAGGTGCGGGCCAGCGGGACGGAGCCCGCCGCCGTCGTGGAACCCCTGGTGAGGTGCCCGGTGCCGGCGGAGGTGCTGACCGCGAGGGTCAGCGCGGCCACGGACACGAGGGCCGCCGCCCGGCGGGGGCGCAGGGGGCCCGGCGGGCGTATCCGACGACGGCTGGACGGCTGCTGCATGCACGGACCCCTCGCGCCACGGCAGCCGCCGGTCTCGGACTGCACCCTTTCGATCACCCTGTGTCGAGGTCGGCGCGGGCGCGCGCTGGAGGAGACCGATCGTGGGTTTCCCGCCGAAGGGCATGTGACCCAGGTCACATCGAATCTCTTCGGATCCGGGAAATAACCGGGGATCGATTCCCCGTTTAGCCATGTGTCCGAGCGAAACGGGGACTGCCTCCCCGGATCGCAACATCACGTTCATGAAGGAGTACGCCGTGCAGACCGCGATCCCCGTGCAGAAGGTGACCCGGCCCCGTGCCGATGCCCTGCGCAACCGGGAGCGGATCGTCACCGCCGCCCGCGAGATGTTCGTCGAGTTCGGCCCCGAGGTGCCGCTCGACGAGATCGCCCGCCGGGCCGGCGTCGGCAATGCCACGGTGTACCGCAACTTCCCGGACCGGGAGGCTCTCGTCCGGGAGGTCGTCTGCTCGGTCATGGACCGTACGTCCGAGGCGGCGGAGTTCGCGCTCGCCGAGACCGGCGACGCCTTCGAGGCGCTGTCGCGCTTCGTGCACGTCGCCGCCGACGAACGGATCAGCGCTCTCTGCCCGATGATGTCCAGCACCTTCGACCAGCACCACCCGGACCTGGAGGCAGCGCGGGAGCGGGTCGAACAGCTCACCGAGGAGATCATGGACCGTGCCAAGGCGGCCGGACAGCTCCGCACCGACGTGGGCGTGGGTGATGTGATGGTCGTCGTGTCCCAGCTCAGCCGTCCTCCGGCGGGTTCGGCGTGCATGAGCATCGACCGCTTCGTCCACCGTCACCTGCAGCTGTTCCTGGACGGGCTGCGGGCCCCGGCCCGCTCCGAACTGCCCGGCAAGGCCGCGACGATGGAGGATCTGCGCCAGTCCTGACCGATCAGTCCGGAGCACCACCCGAGTCACCACCGAGTCACCACTCGCAACAACTCGCGACACCCCCAGCTTCCAGTCGTCAGCGCCGACGAACTGATCCCTTTCACGTCCTTTTTCTCTTCCGAAGTCCCGAAGTGGGTATCTCCATGTCCGAAACAGCCCAGGCTGTCGCCGCCAAGGCGCCGACTCCCGACTCCAACCGCTGGAAGGCGCTCACCTTCATCGCGCTCGCCCAGCTGATGGTCGTGCTCGACGCGACCATCGTGAACATCGCACTGCCCTCCGCCCAGCAGGACCTGGGGATATCGGACGGCAACCGGCAGTGGGTCATCACGGCCTACGCCCTGGCCTTCGGCGGACTGCTGCTCTTCGGCGGCCGGATCGCCGACATCTGGGGCCGCAAGAACACCTTCGTCACCGGTCTGATCGGCTTCGCCGCCGCCTCCGCCCTCGGCGGTGCCGCGACGAACGAGGCGATGCTCCTCGGCTCCCGCGCCCTGCAGGGTGCCTTCGGCGCACTGCTCGCGCCCGCCGCGCTCTCCCTGCTCGCGGTGATGTTCACCGACGCCAAGGAGCGCGCCAAGGCGTTCGGCATCTACGGGGCGATCGCCGGTGGCGGCGGCGCCGTGGGCCTCATCCTCGGCGGCTTCCTCACCGAGTACCTGAACTGGCGCTGGACGTTCTTCGTGAACATCCCGTTCGCCGCCGTCGCCGCCCTCGGCGCGTACTTCGTCATCCGTGAGCCGTCCGGCAGCCGCAACCGCTCGCCGCTCGACATCCCGGGCGTCGTCCTGTCCACCCTCGGTCTGGTCTCCCTCGTCTACGGCTTCACACGCGCCGAGTCCGAGGGCTGGAGCGACTCCCTGACGATCGGCCTGTTCGTCGCCTCGGCGGTCCTCCTCGCGACCTTCGTGTTCGTCGAGTCCAGGGTCAAGGCCCCGCTGCTGCCCCTGCGCGTCATCACCGAGCGCAACCGCGGCGGTGTCTACCTCTCGCTCGGCCTCGCGATCATCGCGATGTTCGGCCTGTTCCTCTTCCTCACCTACTACCTGCAGATCGTGAAGGGCTACTCCCCGGTCAAGACCGGCTTCGCCTTCCTGCCGATGATCGCGGGCATGATCACGGGCTCCACGCAGATCGGTGCCCGGCTGATGACCCGCGTCCCGGCGCGGCTCCTGATGGGCCCGGGCTTCCTGCTCGCCGCCGTCGGCATGCTGCTGCTGACCCAGATGGAGATCGGCTCCTCGTACGCGGCCCTGCTCCTGCCGGCCATGCTCCTGCTCGGCCTCGGCATGGGTACGGCCTTCATGCCGGCCATGTCCCTGGCCACGCTGGGCGTCGAGCCGCGTGACTCCGGTGTCGCCTCCGCGATGGTCAACACCTCGCAGCAGGTGGGCGGCGCGATCGGTACGGCCCTGCTGAACACCATCGCCGCCTCCGCGACCACGTCGTACATCGCCGACCACATCGGCGGCGCCGCCTCCCGTTCCCAGCAGCAGCTGGTCCAGCTGGAGGGCATGGTCGAGGGTTACACCAGCGCCATCTGGTTCGCCGTCGGCATCCTGGTCGTCGCGGCGACCATCGCCTTCACCTTCATCAACGCCGGTGCCCCGGACATGAGTTCGGTCAGCGGTGAGGGTGCCGAGGAGGAGCTGAAGGTTCCGGTGGTCGCCCACTGACCCCGGCCTCCGCTCACCCGGGACCCCTCTTACCCCTTCGGGCCACTCCGTACGTCACGCGGGGTGGGGACGCCTCGTGACGTACGACTCCAGGATCTGCCCTGGTTCCGCTCAGCGGAGCCAGGGCAGATCCGCGCCCGCGTCCTTCGGCTGAAGGCCCTGGGCGACGATCTCCATGACGTCGTGGAGCGTCTTGCGCTGCTCGTCGCTGATCCGGTCGAACAACGCCTGCCGTACGGCGGTCACATGACCGGGCGCGGTGCGCCGGAGCACCTCCTGGCCCTGCTCGGTCAGGACGGCGAACTGGCCGCGCTTGTCCGAGGGGCAGTCCTCGCGGCGTACCCAGCCGTTCTTCTCCAGCCGGGCGATGGCGTGCGAGAGACGGGAGCGGGTGATCTTGGCCTTCATCGCCAGCTCGGTCATGCGCAGACGTCCGTCCGCCTGCTCGCCGAGACCGACCAGCAGGCCGTAGTAGACGTGCGGCATGCCGGCGTCACGCTGGAGCTGACGGTCGAGATGGTCCTCCAGAAGGGTGACGGCGTGCATGTAGGCGCGCCAGGTGCGCTGCTCCTCGTCGGTGAGCCAGCGGGGCTCCTCGTCAGATGTAGATGCCGTGTTCATGTACTCCACTCTACGTTCCCCGTCCTTGAATTTTAAACCAAAACGATGTATGTTCAGTATGCGAGAAGCTTGAGACTTCAAGATGCAGACTTGAAGCAGAAGAGGTAAAGGTCCACGGAAGGAAGCAGTCGTCATGTCCGCCGACATCCAGGAGCGCATGCCCGCGCTCTACATCAGTCACGGCGCGCCTCCACTGGCGGACGACCCGGTCTGGCCCGGCCAGCTCGCCGCCTGGTCGGCCGACCTGCCCCGCCCCAAGGCGATCCTCATGGTCTCCGCCCACTGGGAAGAGGCCCCGCTCGCCCTCGGCGCCATCGAAACGATCCCCCTCGTCTACGACTTCTGGGGCTTCCCCGAGCACTACTACCAGGTCGAGTACGCCGCCCCGGGCGCCCCCGAACTCGCCGAGTCCGTACGCAAGCTGCTGCGGGCCCCCGGCATGCCCGTCCAGGACATCCCGGACCGTGGTCTCGACCACGGCGCGTACGTCCCGTTGGTGGAGATGTTCCCCGAGGCGGACATCCCTGTCCTCCAGATCTCCATGCCGACCCTCGACCCGGTGAAACTGATGGACATCGGGCGCAGGCTCGCCCCACTGCGCGACGAGGGCGTGCTGATCGTCGGCTCCGGCTTCTTCACCCACAACCTGGCCGCGCTGCGGCACACGGGCTCCGGCGTGCCGACCTGGTCGAGCGAGTTCGACGACTGGGGCCGCAGGGCGCTGGAGAGGCGGGACGTGGACGGCCTGCTGGACTTCCTGAACAAGGCTCCCGCGGGCCGTTACGCCCACCCGCGCACCGAGCACTTCGCCCCGCTCTTCGTGACGATGGGCGCCGCCGACCTGGCCGGTGAGCTGGACTCCCAGAAGTCGGTCATCGACGGCTTCTGGATGGGGATGGCCAAGCGGTCGGTGCAGTTCGGCTGACCTCCGGGGGCCGGTGATCGGCCCCTTCGGGCAGGTGCCCGGTGGCCGGAAGGGTCACCCGAACGGGCACGGGAAGAGGCATCAGAGCTCCTTCTCGTACCAGGCCACATCCCAGTAACGGCCGAACTTGCGGCCCACCTCGCGGTACGTGCCCACGTACCGGAACCCGAAGCGTTCGTGCAGCCGCACGGACGCTTCGTTCGGTGGCACGACCCCCGCCAGGGCCCGATGCACGTCCTCGCCGGCCAGGACCTCGAAGAGCGCCTCGTAGAGCAGCGTGCCGATGCCGCGCCCGCCGGCGTCCGGGGCGAGATAGACGGTGACCTCCACGGTGGTGCCGTAGGCCGGCTTCGCGCGGAAGGGGCCGGATGTGGCATACCCCAGAATCCGCTGTGAGTCCATGTCCGCGGCAACCATCAGGCGGTGCGGGCCGTCTTCAGGGTAGGAGAGCAGCCAGGGGCGGCGCTCCTGAGGTGTGAAGGTTTTGATGTCGAAAGTGGTTGGTGTCTCCCGCACGTAGTGGTTGTAGAGATCGGTGAGGGCTTCGAGATCATCCTCGACACCCGGCCTGACCAGCACCTTTGTACGTTCCGACGACATCGCGCCTCCTCTGTGGCGGGACAGGGTACTGCAAGATCAGAAAAACAGGGGGACGGGTTGGGAATTCTGTCCTGATTCCAGTCGTTGTTTCCTTCAGAAGCTGGGCACGCGAGGAGTGTGCTGAGCGTTCAGTAATCAACAGAGATACCCAGGACCACCCGCTGGCCCTCCATCGCAAGGGAGCAAGCATGGCAACCCGTGCCGTCGCCCGTCGTACGTCGTCCGCCACCGGCGGGACCGTCGGCGGCGCACGCAGTGTTCGCGCCCATGGCGGCGAGATCGCCGACCGCGACCTGGTCGGCATGTACTTGGACGAGATAGCCCGCACCCCTCTCCTCGACGCCGCGAAGGAGGTCGAGCTGTCGCAGACCATCGAAGCCGGTGTGTTCGCACGCCAGATCCTCGACGGCGAGGCGGAGGCCGACGCCGACGCCACCACCCAGGAGCTGGAGGCGCTCGTCGCCGAGAGCGAGCGGGCCAAGGACGTCTTCATCCGCTCCAACCTCCGGCTGGTCGTCGCCGTGGCGCGCCGCTACCCCCGCAGCGGCCTGCCTCTCCTCGACCTGATCCAGGAGGGCAACGCCGGTCTGGTGCGCGCGGTCGAGAAGTTCGACTACCGCAAGGGCTTCAAGTTCTCGACGTACGCCACCTGGTGGATCCGGCAGGCCATCACCCGCTCCATAGCCGACCAGTCACGCACGATCCGCCTCCCCGTCCACCTGGTCGAGGAACTGGGCCGGATCCGTCGAGTGCAGCGCGAGTTCAACCGTAAGAACGGCCGGGACCCGGAGCCCGCGGAGATCGCCGCCGAACTGGACACGAACGCGGCCCGCGTGGTCGACGTCCTGGACTGGGCCCGCGACCCGGTCTCGCTGAACATGCCGGTGGACGACGAGGGCGAGACCCAGTTCGGCGACCTCCTGGAGGACACGTCGGCGGTGTCGCCGGAGCAGTCCGTGCTGACTCTCCTGCGCAGCGAGGAACTGGACGACCTGATCGGCCGCCTCGACCAGCGGACGGCCTCCATCATCAAGATGCGGTACGGCATCGTCGACGGCCGGGAGCGGACGCTGACGGAGGTCGGCAAGGAGCACGGGCTGACCCGTGAGCGGATCCGGCAGATAGAGAAGCACGCGCTGCTGGAACTGAAGAAGCTGGCACGGGACACCGGGTTCGACGCGGTGGCGTAGTTCCCGGCGCCCCGCAGGGGGCGCATTCGAGTGGCTCGTGCGCCGGGAGGCGTACGACTGTTGGTGGCCGCGTGCGCGGGGTGGCGGAAGGCCGCGCAAAGACAGCGGTGCAAGGCTGCTTCAAACCACCGGGTCCGGGGCACAAGACCTCAGGGCCCAGGACTTCGGGTCCGGGCGGTGACGCCTCGGGCCCCCCTGAGCCGAGTCCCGACGCAACCCCCCCCCAGCGTCGGGGCTCTCCCCGAGCCGGGCTTCGGCACCTACCCCCCCCAGGTGCCGGGGCCCGGCTCTCTTTTGCCTGGTGGATCGCCTGAGGTGCCCCACAGCTGATCTGAGGGCGGGGCACCCCGTACCTGAACCCCGGGGTGGCCCGCCGAATGGCAGATTCTGCCACAGCGGCATAACGTGGCGTCCGTGTCCCATCCCACTTCCCTCACCGAACGGCGAAAGCACGAGACCCGGATGGAGATCGCCCTCGTAGCGGGGCGGCTCTTCGTGACCCACGGCCCGCGGGCCACCCGCGCCGAGGACATCGCCCAGGCCGCAGGGGTCGCACCGCGCACCTTCTACCGCTACTTCGCCACCAAGGAAGAGGCCATCGGCCCCCTGTTCGGCGCCGGCACGGAGCGCTGGGCCCAGGCGGTACGCGAGGCCCCGGCCGCACTGTCCGTGCCGCAGGCCCTGGAACACGGGGCACGGCATGTGCTGACGCCCGGCGACGGGGTGTCGCAGGGCGCTCTGGACTGGGCCCGCACCCTGTTCCGGCTGGCGGAGGAGAGCCCCGGCCTGCTGCGGGTGTGGGCGGAGCGGTGCCTGATGTCGGAACGCGCGCTGGCCCAGGCGCTGGCCTCCCGGGGCGCGGGTCCGGCCGACTCGCCCGAGACGCGCTTCACCGCCGCCGTCGCCAGTGCCGCCGTACGCGTCGCCTTCGAGATCTGGTCGGCCGGGGACGCACCTGCCGACGGCCCGAGCGGCCCGGCGGAACTCGCGGTGCGCAACCTGGAGGCGCTCCGGGACTTTCCGTGGAACGGCGCGGACTCCTGAGTCACGAGTGCCCGTGGCCGGTCGGTCAGCTGCCCGCCGCCCGGGTCATACGGGCCCCCAACTCCCTCACCCGCTGGACGAGTTCGGCCGGTTCCTGGACCGTGAACTCGCAGTCGACGGACGCGAGCCGCACGGTCAGTGACTCCAGCGCGTCGCTGACCGACGAACGGATACGGCAGCTGTGCTCGTCGATGGGCTCGGGGACACCGAGCCAGGCCGGGACGCGGGCGGCGACATGGGCGGCCGGGGCGGCGAACGTCACCTCGAACGCGTAGGCCTCCTGCCGTACGTACATCGAGCGGCGCAGATACTCCGCCGCGTCGCCCGTCGGCAGCTCGCGCGGGGTGAAGCGGGCGCCCGTCGCGAAGGGGTCGCTGACCCGGTCGACGCGGAAGGTGCGCCAGTCGGCGCGGTCGAGGTCGTAGGCGACGAGATACCAGCGGCGGCCGGTCGAAACCAGCCGGTGGGGCTCGGTCAGGCGCTTGGTGGGGGTGCCGTCCTTGGCGCGGTAGGCGAACCGCAGCCGCTCCTGGCCGGCCACCGCCGAGGCCATCACGGTCAGTGTCTCGGGCGCGATGACCGCACCGTCTCCGCTGGTCAGCGGGGTGGTCGCGGCCTGGAGGGTGGAGACACGGCGGCGCAGCCGGGACGGCAGGACCTGCTCCAGCTTGGCCAGCGCCCGTACGGACGCCTCGTCCAGCCCCTCGACCGCGTGCCCGGCACCCGCCCGCAGCCCGACCGCGATGGCCACCGCCTCCTCGTCGTCGAGCACCAGCGGCGGCATGGCCTTGCCCGCGACCAGCCGGTATCCGCCGTCGGAACCCTTGGTCGCCTGCACGGGATAGCCGAGTTCACGCAGCCGGTCGATGTCCCGCCGCACCGTGCGCCGGGACACCCCGAGCCGGTCGGAGAGCTCGCCGCCCGGCCACTCGCGGGGCGTCTGGAGGAGCGAGAGGAGCTGAAGGAGCCGGGCCGGTGTGTCCGTCGTCATGAGTTCGAGGATGCCGCACCACTAGGACACGATCTGACCTAATGGGGTTCTAGCTTGAACGCATGACCTCCACCGAAACACCAACCGGTCTCCCTGTGGTGCCGGACCGGCGACGCTGGTTCGCCCTCGCCATCGTGATGACCGCGGCCTTCATGGACCTCGTCGACGTCACGATCGTCAACGTCGCGATCCCGTCCATCCAGCGCGAGGCCGGCGCCACCTTCAGCCAGATCCAGTGGATCACGGCCGGCTACGCGCTCGCCTTCGCCGCCGGTCTCGTCACCGGCGGGCGGCTCGGCGACATCCACGGCCGCAAGCGGCTGTTCCTCGTGGGCATGGGCGGCTTCACCCTCGCCTCCGCCCTGTGCGGCTTCGCCGCCAACCCGGAGATGCTGGTCGCCTCCCGCATCCTCCAGGGCGGCATGGCGGCGATGATGGTGCCGCAGGTCCTGTCGATCGTCCACGCGACCTTCCCGGCGCACGAGCGCGGCAAGGTGTTCGGGCTCTTCGGCGCGATCGTCGGCCTGGGCGCGGTGACCGGTCCGCTGCTGGGCGCGCTGCTGACGGAGTGGGACCTGTTCGGCCTCGGCTGGCGCCCGATCTTCCTGATCAACCTGCCGGTCGGCATCGCGGGACTGGTCCTGGGCCACCGCTTCATCACCGAGTCGAAGGCTCCCCGGGCGCTGAAGCTGGACCTCGTCGGCGTCGCCCTGGTGACCCTGGGCCTGCTGATGCTGCTCTACCCGCTGATCCGCGGGCGCGAGCTGGACTGGCCGCTGTGGGGACACCTGTCGATGGCGGGCTCGCTCGGTGTCTTCGGCGCGCTGGTGGCGTACGAGAAGCGCAAGACGCGGATCGACGGTTCGCCGCTGATAGAGCTGTCGCTGTTCAGGGTGAAGAGCTTCGCCGCGGGCATCGCCGTGCAGACCGTCTTCGGGGTCGGCCTGGGCATCTTCTTCCTGGTGTGGACGCTGTACATGCAGATGGGGCTCGGCTGGAGCGCCCTGCGGGCCGGTCTGACCGGTGTGCCCTTCTCGATCGCGGTGTCGGTGGCGGCCGGGATGTCCGTCCAGAAACTGGTCCCGCGCTTCGGCCGCAAGGTGCTCCAGGCGGGCGCCCTGGTGATGGGCCTCGGTGTGCTGGTCTACATCTGGGAGTCCGGCCGCTACGGCCTGGCCATCGCCTCCTGGCAGATGGCGCTCCCGCTGGTCGTCATGGGCGCCGGGATGGGCCTGATCGTCGCCCCGCTGACGGACGCCGTGCTGTCCGAGGTCCCGAAGGAGCACGCCGGATCGGCTTCCGGGCTGATCAACACCGTGCAGCAGATGGGCAACGCGCTCGGGCTCGGGCTGGTGTCGGTGGTGTTCTTCGGGACGATGGGGGACCGGTTGGCGCCCGACGAGGTGGGGCCGGCGTTCGTGGACGCCTTCCAGAACGCGCTGGGGTGGGTGGCCGGGCTGATGGGCGTGATCTTCCTGGCGATGTTCGCGCTGCCGGGACGGGCTCCCGTATCGGACGCGCAGGACGCCGCGGCCGAGGAGGGCGAGGAGGAGGGCGAGCGGGAGAAGGTCCTCGTCGGGTGAGTGAGGACGGCTGAGAGAGGACGGCTGAGCAAGGACGGCTCGGCGAGTGCGCTCGGCAAGGGCGGTGGAGCAGGGCCCGGCACCTCAGGTGCCGGGCCCTTTCCCCTGCGCGCAGCCGCTCGGATGGCCACCCCGCACCCCACAGAAGCCTGATTGTGTCCGAGTCACGCCCGAATCTGTTTACTTTGCGGAAATCCGGGCGTAGCCTCCGAGTGAAACCACAAGTTCGGGCATCGGTCGGAGGTAAACGGACATGTACGCACCGGAGCGGCAGCAGGAGATCCTGCGGCTCGCCCGTGACGGCGGGCGGGTGGACGTGCTGTCCCTCGCCGAGCAGTTCCAGGTCACCGCGGAGACCGTCCGGCGGGACCTGAAGGCTCTGGACCGCGCGGGCCTCCTGCGGCGTGTGCACGGTGGGGCCATACCGGCCGGCCGCCTCGACTTCGAGCCGGACCTCACCGAGCGCGAGTCGACCTACGCCGACGAGAAGGACCGCATCGCCAAGGCCGCCCTCGCCGAACTGCCCACCGAGGGCACCCTGATCCTCGACGCCGGCTCGACGGTCGCACGCCTCGCCGCCGCCATCCCGCTGGACGCGACGCTCACCGTCGTCACGCACAGCCTTCCGATCGCGGCCCGCCTCGCCGACCACCCCGGCATCCAGCTGCACCTCGTCGGCGGACGCGTCCGGCACCGTACCCGCGCCGCCGTGGACGCCTGGGCGCTGCGGGCGTACGGCGAGATCCGCGCCGACGTCCTGTTCGTGGCCGCCAACGGGTTCTCCGCCGAACGCGGGCTGACCACGCCCGACCTCGCCGAGGCCGCCGTGAAGCGGGCCGCCGTCGAGGCCGCCCGCCGAGTGGTGCTCCTCGCCGACTCGACGAAGCATGGCCAGGAGCACTTCGCCCGCTTCGGCGACCTGGGCGACGTGGACCTGCTGATCACCGACAGCGGGCTCAGCCCCGAGGACGCCACCGGCCTGGAGCGCGGCGGCGGCACGGAAGTGGTGCGCGCATGATTCTCACCGTCACCCCCAACCCGTCCCTCGACCGTACGTACGAGGTCCCGTCGCTCGACCGCGGCGAGGTCATCCGCGCCACCGGCGAACGCATGGACCCGGGCGGCAAGGGCGTCAACGTCTCGCGGGCCGTCGCCGCCGCCGGGCAGCGCACCGTGGCCGTGCTGCCGCTGGGCGGCGCTCCCGGAGCACTCGTCGCCGACCTCCTGCACGCCCAGGGCATCGAGGTCGCGCCGGTGCCGATCTCCGGTGCCACCCGCTCCAACATCGCGCTCGCCGAGTCCGACGGCGTCCTGACGAAGATCAACGCACCCGGTCCCGAACTCTCCGCCGCCGAACAGGAGTTGCTCCTGGAGACCGTGCGCCGGCAGTCGGCCGACGCCGACTGGATCGCCTGCTGCGGCAGCCTGCCGCGCGGCCTCGCCCCCTCCTGGTACGCCGACCTCGTCGCCCGCACGCACGCCGCGGGCGCCCGGATCGCCCTCGACACCTCCGGCCCGGCGCTCCTCGCCGCCCTGCGCGAGCGGCCCGACGTCGTCAAACCGAACGCCGAGGAGCTCGCCGAAGCGGTCGGCCGCCCCCTCGCCACGATCGGTGACGCCGTCAAGGCCGCCGAGGAACTGCGCGAACTGGGCGCGGGCGCCGTCCTCGCCAGCCTCGGCGCCGACGGGCAACTGCTCGTCAACGGCTCCGGCACCTGGTTCGGCAGCGCACGCGTCGACACCGTACGCAGCAACGTGGGCGCCGGTGACTCCTCGCTCGCCGGCTTCCTGATCGCCGGGGGCAGCGGGCCCGAGGCGCTCGCCTCGGCCGTCGCACACGGCGCCGCCGCCGTCCAGCTGCCCGGCAGCGTGATGCCGACGCCCGCCGACCTCGACCCGTCCGCCGTAACGGTGACGAGCGAGGTGCCCGTGGACCGCGTACTGAGGGAGCCGGTGTCATGACGACGATGACGACGGCAACGACGATGACGACGACGGCATCCCGCACCCGGTGCGTCCGTCCCCCTGAACCGGCCCTGACGCGGCGGGGTTCCCCTGGCCCCGCCGCAGCCACCCCCGAGAACCCCCACCCCCATCCCCACCGCAGTACCCGTACCACCCCCGTCCCCAGCCCCGCCCACCCCACGCACCGGGCGATACGCGTGCGAAGGAGCCCGCGATGAGCGAGATGATCACCGCGGACCTGGTCGATCTCGACCTGTCCGCCCAGAC
This sequence comes from Streptomyces sp. NBC_01451, assembly GCF_036227485.1. Taxonomy (NCBI): domain Bacteria; kingdom Bacillati; phylum Actinomycetota; class Actinomycetes; order Kitasatosporales; family Streptomycetaceae; genus Streptomyces; species Streptomyces sp. NBC_01451. The sequence continues at coordinate 3,929,293 of NZ_CP109479.1, read as the reverse complement.
CAAGGACGCGGCTGCCCGTGCCCTCGCCGAGCGCATGGTGGCGAAGGGGCGGGTGACCGACCTCGACGGCTTCCTCGCCGACGTGGCCGCCCGCGAGGCGCAGATGCCGACCGGCCTCGACGGCGGCATCGGCATCCCGCACTGCCGAAGCGAACACGTGACCGAGCCGACGCTCGCCTTCGGGCGCAGCGCCGCCGGGATCGACTTCGGCGCGGCGGACGGACCCGCCGACCTGATCTTCCTGATCGCGGCCCCGGCCGGCGCCGACGACGCCCACCTGACGATCCTCTCGTCACTGGCCCGGCAGCTGATGAACGACGAGTTCACCGCGGCCCTGCGGTCGGTGGGCGACGCGGCCGGCGCCGCCGCGCTGATCCGCGGCGACGAGAGCCCGGCCGCGGGCACCGACGACTCCGCGTCGGCTTCGGCGGCGGCCTCCGCCGAAGCCGACGCGGGTACCAGCACCGACGAGCGACCGTTCCGTATCGTCGCCGTCACCTCCTGCCCGACCGGTATCGCGCACACGTACATGGCGGCCGAGTCGCTGGAGAACGCGGGCCGGGAGGCGGGCGTCGAGCTCGTCGTCGAGCCCCAGGGCTCCGCCGGGTTCACCCGGCTCGACCCGGCCGTCATCGCCGCCGCCGACGGCGTGATCTTCGCCCACGACGTGCCCGTACGGGAGAAGGAACGCTTCGCCGGGAAGCCGACCGTCGACGTCGGTGTCAAGGCCGGCATCAACAAGCCCGCCCAGCTCATCGCCGACGTACGCGGCAAGGCCGAGCGCGGCGAGGTCACCGCCGGTGCCCAGGGCGGCGGCACGCCCGTCGAACGGGCCGGCGAGTCCGGCGACAACTACGGCACCAAGCTGCGCAAGTGGCTGATGACCGGCGTGAGTTACATGGTCCCGTTCGTCGCCGCGGGCGGTCTGCTGCTCGCCCTCGGCTTCGCGATCGGCGGCTGGGAGATCAACAAGGCGCCCTCGGTCATGGAGCACTTCTCCTGGACCCAGGTCGACAGCTGGGGCGCGCTGCTGTTCCAGATCGGCGGGGTCGCCTTCGGCTTCCTGATCCCGGTCCTGGCCGGCTACATCGCCTACGGCATGGCGGACCGGCCTGGTCTCGTCCCCGGCTTCGTCGGCGGCATGATCGCCTCGAACATCGCTGCGGGCTTCCTCGGCGGTCTGGTCGCCGGTCTGCTGGCCGGTGGCATCGTCCTGGCGATCCAGAAGATCAGGATTCCCCCGGTGTTGCGCGGCATCATGCCGGTCGTGGTGATCCCGCTGATCTCCTCGCTGATCGTCGGCTTCCTGATGTTCGTCGTGGTCGGCAAGCCCATCGCCGAGGCCCAGAAGGGCATGACGGACTGGCTCTCCGGCCTCTCCGGCACCAACGCCGTCCTGCTGGGCGTCCTGCTCGGCCTGATGATGTGCTTCGACCTCGGCGGCCCCGTCAACAAGGTCGCCTACGCCTTCGCCACCGCCGGCATCGCCGTCCAGGACCCGAGCGACTCCGCGATGAAGGTCATGGCCGCCGTGATGGCCGCGGGCATGGTCCCGCCGCTGGGCATGGCGCTGGCCACCGTCCTCCGCAAGAAGCTCTTCACCCCGGCCGAGCGCGAGAACGGCAAGGCCGCCTGGGTACTGGGCGCGTCCTTCATCTCCGAGGGCGCGATCCCCTTCGCGGCGGCGGACCCGCTGCGCGTCATCCCGGCCTCGATGGCGGGCGGCGCGGTCACCGGCGCCCTGTCGATGGCCTTCGGCGCCACGCTGCGCGCCCCGCACGGCGGCATCTTCGTGGTCCCGCTGATCGGCAGCCCGTTCCTCTACCTGATCGCCATCGCGGCCGGCACCTGCGTCACCACGGCCCTGGTGATCGTCCTCAAGAGCATGCGCAAGCAGGCACCGGCGGCCGCGGCCGCCGAGTCGCCGGAGGGCGCCGCGCGGTCGGCCGAGAAGAAGGAGCCGGTGGCGGCGTAAGGCCTCCCCGGAGCGGAAGAGTTTCCCGGACAGCCGGAAGGCCGCCGCGGCCGAGTGCCGCGGCGGCCTCCCGCACTTCCACGTCCGCACTTCTGTGTACGTGTGCTTCTGTGTCCGCGCTTCTACGCCTGTGTTTCTACGCCCCTGCTGCTACGCCCCTGCTGCTACGCCCCTGCTGCTACGTCCGTGCTGCTACGTCCGTGCCGCTCGGCGCTCCATCGCGTCCCGCGCCCCGTCCTCCGTCGGATACACCTCGCACATGTGCCGGCCGTCCGGTGTCGCCGTGTGCTCGATCTCCCAGAGGGAGATCTCCTCACCGCCGGGCAACAGGAAGGCGTGCTCGTAGAGCGAGAAGCCGATACCGGCCCGCCCCGCACGGCACGGGCGCCCGAACGCCTGGGTGATCTGGTGCGCGAACGCCGTACGCAGCAGGTCGGCGGTCTCCGCCCCCGGCCGGTCCGTGTTCTCCGCACGCCTCAGTAACCGGCGGGCGTGGTCCGCCGAGTCGTCGTCCGGAACGTACCTGTGCCGCGGCTGGACGACCGCGGCGAGCTGCACCGTCACCGGCAGCTCGAAGTCCGGTGCGTCCGCAGGCAGCGGGAGCCGGGCCGTGGCGGCGCGCAACTCCTCCTCGTCGACATACACCTCGTGCTGCGGACCCGATCCGGGCGCCGTGTTGTGCACCAGCTCCCAGAGGGTGAGCGCCGAACCGTCGGCGAGCAGCCAGGTATGGCGGTACGTCTCGCGGTGCAGCCCCGCGCTGTGGTGCGCGGAGTGCAGCGAGCTGTCGTGCGCCAGCGCGCAGTCGAGCCGACGTATCGCCTCGTCGGGCAGTTCGAAGGAGTTCAGCGCACGGCCCAGGAGTCGCTCGAGATGCTCCTCCGGAGACTCGGGCGACTCGGGTGGTTCGTACGCTGCCGTCTCGTACGGAACGCTCAAGGCTTCTCCCGGCGTTGCTGCATGTCACCTTGTGGGTGCATACCGTAGCCCCTCGGTCGGACATCATGTCCGCGAACCGAGAAAACGTATGCCCGGAAGACGCCCGGGCCGCACGAAAAGTTCCCGCACGGCCCCGAAAACCGCCAATGATCCGTCAACACGCCCTGATGGGACGGTACTTCAGGAAGCTCCTCCGGCAGTCCACTCGCTCCACGACATGTTCCAGCCGTTGAGACCGTTGTCCGGAGCGACCTGCTTGTCCGCGGAGTTCCTGACGATGACGACGTCCCCGATCATCGAGTTGTCGAAGAACCACCTGGCCGGCGTGTCCCCCTGGGCCCCCTGCACATCCCGCAGCCCCACACAGCCGTGACTGGTGCCCTCGCGCCCGAAGGGCGGGTTGCTCTGCCTGTACCAGTAGTTGCCGTGGATGAACGTCCCGGAAGTGGTCAGCCGCATCGCGTTCGGCACGTCCTTGATGTCGTACGCGTTGGCCAGACCGACCGAACGGCTGTCCATCCGCGTCTCCCGCAGCTTCTCGGAGATGACCATCTGCCCGTTGTACGTGGTGAACTCCGGGCTGCCGGCCGAGATCGGGATGTTCTTGCGGGTCTGCCCGTCCCGTACGACCGTCATGGTCTGCGTGCTGACGTCGACCGTGGACACCTGCGAGCGCCCGATCGTGAAGCTCACCGTCTTCTTCTGCACCCCGACCGCACCGTTCGCGCCCTTGACCCCGTCCAGGTCGATCTTCATCGTGACCTTGGAACCGGCCTTCCAGTACTCCTCGGGCCGGAAGTCCAGCCGCTGCGCACCGAACCAGTGCCCCACCACCTGCTGCCCGCTGCTCGACGTGACCGTGATGTGCGACCGCACGGCCGCCTGGTCGGTGATGGCCTTGTCGAAGGTGAACGAGACCGGCATCCCCACCCCGACCGTCGTCCCGTTGTCCGGCGTGTACGACCCGATGAAGCTGTTCGCCCTGGTGACCGTGGTGAAGGTCGAGTCGGCGGCCCGGGTCCGCCCGTCGGCGTCCTTCGCGGTCGCCGCTATTCGGTACCGCGTCCCACGCTCCAACTGCTGCCCCGGCTGCCAGCTCCGCCCGTCCGCGGACATCGCCCCCGCCACGGCCGCCCCCGTCCCCGCGACGGTCATCCTCACGTCCGTCAGCGTGCCACCGCTGACCTTCACACCGGTCGTGTTGATCGACGCGCCCGCCGACCCGTCCTTCGCGGAGATCGCGATCCGCACGGACGACGTCGTGACGGAACCGCTGCCGCCCTTGCCGGTCCCGCTGCCGCCCTTGCCCCCCTTGCCGTCGTCTCCTCCGCCGTTGTTGCCACCGCACGCGGTGAGGGACAGCGCGCCGACCATCAGGACGGCACATGCCCCCAGTGCGCGCCGAGCTGTTGTGTTCGGCTTTGTCACGTGCTGCTCCCGTTTTGTGTGATGTGGGTGATCCGCTCCACTGCGTGGGGAAAGAGGGGAACACCCCGGGTCCGGGTTCCCGCCGATCATGCTCACGCCCATCACGTGACAGAACCGCGACAATCACACCTCAACCGAGAAGGAAACGGCCGGAGTTACCGGTCCCCGCGCAGTTGCCCGCGCCAGTTTCCCGTGCAGTCATCCACGCAGTTCTCCCTGCGACTCTCCGTACAGCTCCCGGTACGACGGCCACGCCCCGCCCGCCCCCGCCACCGGCTCCGCCGCCCGCACCGCCCGGACGATCGCCCGTGTCACCAGGTCCGCGCCCGCCGCGAGGATCTCGTTGAGCGCGAGCGGGTCACCCTCGGCGAGCCGACGCGCCCCTGTCGCCAACGTGAACACCGTGTCCCCGTCGGTGAGCAGATGCACCGGCCGCACGGCACGCGCGATGCCGTCGTGCGCCGTACCGGCCACCTTCTGCGCCTGCGCCTTCGACAGCGCCGCGTCGGTCGCGACCACCGCGAGCGTGGTGTTCAGCGGCGGCAGAGGAGTCTGCGCGGCGACCTCGGCCAGCCGCCGCCGCGCCGCCTCGTGCACCCCGGCCGCCGGATACCCGACCCGCCGCCCCTCGAACAACTCCCCGTACAGCACCCCCGTTTCCGGATCCACCGAGAACCCCGCCGCGTTGGCCACCACCAGCGCCGCCACCGTGATCCCGGACGGCAGCACGGTGCTCGCGGTGCCGACCCCGCCCTTGAGGTGTCCGACCACGGCCCCCGTACCGGCGCCCACGCACCCCTCCGCGACGGGCGCGCCCGGCTCGCTCGCGGCTGCTGCCTCGACGGCCGCCCGACCGGTGGCAGCGTCCGGCCGGGCCCGGAAGTCGCCACCCCGGCCCAGGTCGAAGACACAGGCCGCGGGCACCACCGGCACGACGTGCCCGGGACCGGGCCCGACCCGCACCCCGCGCCCCCGCTCCTCCAGCCAGGCCATCACGCCCGACGCCGAGTCCAGCCCGTACGCGCTGCCGCCCGTCAGCACCACCGCCTCGACGCTCCGCACCACGTTGCGCGGATCCAGGGCGTCGGTCTCCTTGGTGCCGGGCCCGCCGCCCCGCACGTCCACGGCCGCCACCGCTCCGCCCTCCGGCGTGAGCACGACCGTCGTACCGGTGAGCCACCCGTCGCCGATCCGGGTCGCGTGCCCCACCCGCAGACCGGCGACATCTGTCAGAGCGTCAACTGTCATGACCCCCAGTGTTGTCCAACGCCCCCTGTCCCGCCTCCTCCGCCTCCTCCGTCTGTCCGGCCGCCTCCGTGTCTTCCGCCCGGCGCTCCCCGGCCGCTGTCCGGGCTGTGAGCGTGACCCCGGCCGCCACCGCGAGCGCCGACACGAGGCCCGCCGCGAGCACCGCCCGGTCGCCCAGGAACGTGCACCCGATCACCAGCAACGCAGCGGACGGCAGGATCAGTTGCTCGACGATGCCCACCTTGAAGTAGCGCGAGTGCAGGGCCCAGACGGTGACCAGGAAGAGCGCCGCAGGCAGGGTCACGGCGGCGGACGCGGCCGTAGTGGAGATGTGTGCCTTGCCGACCGCCTGCTCGACCGCGACCTCCAGGCCCGCCCCGATCGCGGCGGCCGACGCGAAGATCAGGTAGTGGCCGTACCCCCACAGGAACGCCTGCCCGCTGGTGCGCAGTCGCCCGTGGATGGGCACGGCGAAGTAGATCCACCAGGCGGAGAACACGAGCAGCAGCCCGCCCGCCGCGATCGGCAGCAGATCGGCCAGCGCGTCGTTCTCCTGCACACCCGACTTCACGGCCACCGTCGCCGCCGCGATCGCCTCGCCCAGCACGATGATGGTGAACAGCCCGTACCGCTCGGAGATGTGGTGCGGGTGCCAGGACGTGGTGAAGTTCCGCTCCGCGTAGACGGGGACCGCCAGTTCCACGAGCGCCATCACCAGGAACACCCAGGGGCGGCCGGACTCCGGAAGGACCACCAGCCCCAGCCAGCCGACCATGCAGAGGAGCACACCACCGGCGTACCGCAGAGCGGTCGTCCGCTCGGCGCCGGTGGCGGCGCGGGCGGCCCGCAGCCACTGGGCGGCCATCGGCAGCCGCATGATCAGATAGCCGAGCCAGACGATCACGAAGTCGTGGTCCTCGAAGGCCCGCGAGACCCCGGCCGCCAGCACCAGGACGCCGGCGATCTGCACCAGCGTGACGACCCGGTAGAGCACGTCGTCGTTGTCGTAGGCCGAGGCGAACCAGGTGAAGTTCATCCAGGCCCACCAGATGGCGAAGAACACCATCGCGTAGTTGAGGATGCCCTCGCCCGGGTGCCCCTCGGCGACTGCGTGCACCAACTGGACGCCCGCCTGGGCGACGGCCACCACGAAGCAGAGGTCGAAGAAGAGCTCCAGCGGCGAGGCGACCCGGTGCGACTCGCCGCGTCCGCGCGCGGTCAGCCTGCGCAGGGGAGCGTCGCGGCCGGCACCGGCCGAGGCGTCGGGCAGGTCGGGTACGTCGGCCACGGGTGAGGAACTGGACGTCATACGCCCCAGCACAGCAGATGAGCCATCCACGCGCAGGCCGAAGGACGGCGCCGGGGCGTGATCGTGATCCGGCGGGCACCCCACGGCCCGGCCCGGGCCCGGCAGGTGGGACGTACCCTGGAGTCATGAGCAGCCCCGCCGCCCCCGAACCGCGCGCCCCGAAGCCCGTGCTGATCTTCGACGACCCGCTGGACCGGCAGTCGTCGGACGACACGGACCGGGGGTGGGGCGAGCGCCCGGGCGAGGGCGGCGGCGACAGCGCGGCCGACCTGAGGCGCTTCCTCGACGAGAAGCCGCCCCACCACATCTGACACCTCTGCACCAGGCCGGACGGCCTCCGCGGGAGGCCGCCGAGCGCGCTGCCTACCGCTCGTTGCGCTCGGAGTCCCGCTGGGTCACCAGGGCCTCGTTCTGCCCGGCGCCCCGCTGGGTCACCAGGGCGTCGCGGATCTCCTTGAGGACCTCCAGCTCGCTCACCTCCATGACCTCCTGCGCGCCCTCCTTCGCCTTCTGGCGCGCGGCTGCCCGGGCCAGGTACTTCGACATCGGCAGGACCATCAGGAAGTAGACGACGGCCGCGGTGATGAGGAAGGTGAGCGTCGAGCCCAGGACCGAACCCCACATGATGCGGACGCCGGTCGCGGTGTCGCCGGTGCCGTCGCAGGGGCCCTTGAGGCAGGAGCTGTAGTTGTCCAGGTTCTTGGTCCCGAACGCCCCCACCATGGGGTTGATGACGCCCTTCACCACAGAGTTGACGACGTTGGTGAAAGCGGTACCGATGACTACCGCGACCGCCAGATCGACGACGTTTCCGCGCGTCAGGAAGGTCTTGAAGCCCTCCAGAACGCTCGGTTGCTTCTTCTCGCTCACCGCGGGGCCTCTCCTCGTGCACGCAATTGGTGGAACAAACAGTTCCGCAACCTACGTCAACGCCCGGCAGGCCTGTCCAATTGGGTAACTCCAACGAGGGACTTGACGACTGGCGGTTCGAGGCAATCACGGTACGGCTCACCACAGGGTCACCGCCAGCCTGGCCGTCGTACCCGCGCCGGCCAGCCGGGACGCCGTGGCGTGCGGCACCGAGAGCACGATCAGTGCCCCGCCCTCGGCCATGCCGTCCTGGGACACCGGGACCTGCGGCACCTGTGTCACCCGTGCCCGGCGCGCGACCACCCGGGCGTCGGTGCCCGTCGGCGACTCCTCGGCCGCGATGACGTCGACCCGGTCACCGGGCCGCAGCAGCCGTACCGTGGCCGCGTCGGCGATCCGTACCGGCGCCGTCACCATCTGCACCGCCGGCCGCGCCCGTACGGGATCCGCCACGGGGTGGCCCCGGACGCGTCCCGCATCGGGGGGCGACCCCGCGGTCTGGCGTGGTCCGGCGGCGACGATCGCCGCCGCCGTGACGGCGAGGCCCACGGCCAGCGCCCGCCTCCGGTGCCCCACCAGGCCACGCAGCCGATACCGCCCGCCGCGCACCCGCACGGGAGCGAAGTGCGGCACCTCGCAGGGCGCGGGCACGAGAGGGACGGAACGCACGGAACGTACGGGGTGCGCGGAGAACACGGAACGTACGGGATGCGTGTAGGACGGGGGACGTACGGAAGACACGAGGACCACCACCTGTGACGAGGGAGCTGCTTGCGGCTGCTTGCGCTCCCACGATGAGGCTTTCCGGCGAACCGTGCCGAGGCCTGTGTGCTACTCGCCGGTTGTGGACAACTCGCTCACCCGAACGGGAGGTTCCGCCCCCGCCGACCCCGTGCCGCGCCGACGCCGATGCCGTGCCCGGCCCCGTGTCCGGCCTGGTCAGGGCAGCTCGAACCCCGGGTCCATCCCGCCCAGCGCCTTCGTGCACAGGCAGTCCCGTGTCCCGCCCGCCGGCAGCGCGGCCACCGCGTCGAACAGGACGCCCCGCATCCGGTCCACGTTCGCCGCGAACACCTGGAGGACCTCCTCGTGCGAGACGCCCTCGCCGGTCTCCGCGCCCGCGTCGAGGTCGGTGACGAGGGTCAACGACGTGTAGCAGAGCTCCAGTTCACGGGCGAGCGCCGCCTCGGGATGACCCGTCATGCCCACCACCGACCAGCCCTGCGCCCGGTGCCACAGGGATTCGGCGCGGGTGGAGAACCGCGGCCCCTCGATCACGGTCAGCGTGCCGCCGTCCACCGGCTCCCAGTCGCGCCCGCGCGCCGCCTCCAGAACGACCTTGCGGCCGACGGGGCAGTAAGGGTCGGCGAGGGACACGTGCACCACGTTGGGGACGGTGCCGTCGGGCAGCGGCAGGCCGTCGAAGAACGTCCCCGCCCGGGACTTCGTACGGTCGACCAGCTGGTCCGGTACGAGCAGTGTGCCCGGGCCGTACTCGGGCCGCAGGCCGCCCACCGCGCACGGGGCGAGCACCTGGCGCACGCCGACGGACCGCAAGGCCCACAGGTTGGCGCGGTAGTCGATGCGGTGCGGAGGGAGGTGGTGGCCGCGTCCGTGGCGGGGGAGGAAGGCGACCCGGCGGCCGGCGACCTCGCCGAGGAACAGGGAGTCACTGGGGGGTCCGTACGGCGTGTCGACCTGTATCTCGGTCACGTCGTCGAGGAAGGAGTAGAAGCCGGAGCCACCGATCACGCCGATCTCGGCGCTCGCAGCGCCCGCGGGATTCGCCTGATTCACCATGACCGCACCCTAGCCGCGCCCGAAAACACCGAAGACCCCGTCGTCGTACGACGACAGGGTCCCGTGGGCGTGGGCCGGGAAGCGGTGCCTACGCGGCCGAGCTGGTGCTCGACGAACTGCTGGAGCCCGACGAGGAGCTGGACGACGAGGACGATCCCGACGACGAGGAGCTCGACGAACTCGACGACGAGTCCGACGAGGACGACGTCGAAGAGGACGACGTGGACGGCTTCGACGCGGCGGGCGCGCTGCTCGACGAGGAGCCGCGGCTGTCGTTGCGGTAGAAGCCGGAGCCCTTGAAGACGATGCCGACCGCGGAGAACACCTTCTTCAGGCGGCCACCGCAGCTGGGGCACTCGGTCAGGGCGTCATCGGTGAACTTCTGCACCGCTTCGAGGCCCTCAGCGCACTCCGTGCACTGGTACTGGTAGGTCGGCACTTGTCTTCCTCCTGGCACTCTCACTCGATGAGTGCTAACGACGGTCCAGTGTGACGTATTCCTGAGGATCAGTCCACTGTCACCGGCACGCGGTGACCGACGCCACGCGCGAGAGTCCGGCTCGCCGGGCGGATCGCCGCCCGCGGTGTCAGCCGTGAACGCAGGGTCACGAGGGTCGCGAGGGCCAGCAGTGTGCCGCCCATGGGGACCAGGAATCCGGCGCCGTCCCAGAGGCGGTCCTCCAGCTGGCCGGCGACGGTGACGGCCGCCGCCTGGCCGAGGGCGACCGCGCCGGTCAGCCAGGTGAACGCCTCGGTGCGGGCGCCGGCCGGGACCAGCGCGTCGACCAGGGTGTAGCCGGTGATCAGCGCGGGCGCGACGCACATGCCGACCAGGAGGCCGAGCCCGGTCAGCGTCAGCACGGACTCCGCCGTCCACAGGCCGGAGGCGGTGACCGCGAGTGCCGCGTACCCGGCGAGCAGGCGGCGTTGCGGGGCCGTGCGCCAGGCGACGGCTCCGCAGACCACGCCGGAGAGCATGTTGCCGGCGGCGAAGACCCCGTACAGGACGCCGTTCAGGCCGGGGTTGCCGGTGGACTCGCTGAACGCGGCGAGCGAGACCTGCATACCGCCGAAGACGGCCCCGATGCCCAGGAAGGCGACGATCAGGACGCGTATCCCGGGGACGCCCAGTGCCGAAACGCGCTCCACGCGCGCGTGCTGCCCGTGGAGCGGGCTGTCGGTGAGGGCCCTCGGCTGGGTGCTCTTCTGGGCGGCGAACAACAGGCCGCCGAGGAGGGTCAGCGCGGCCTCGGTGACCAGGCCGGCCGCCGGGTCGACGGCTGTGCACAGGGCGGTGGCGAGCAGCGGGCCGAAGACGAAGGTCAGCTCGTCGGTGACGGACTCGAAGGCCGCCGCCGTCGGCATGAGGGGGGAGTCCTGGAGCTTCGCCGCCCAGCGCGCACGGACCATGGGGCCGACCTGGGGCGTGGAGGCGCCGGTCAGGACCGCGGCGGCGAACAGCGTCCACAGGGGGGCGCCGGTCAGCGCCAGCGCCGTCAGGGCGAGGCCGGACAGGGTGTGCAGGACGACACCGGGGACGAGGACCGCGCGCTGCCCGTGGCGGTCGGCCAGGCGGCCCCCGTAGGGCGCGCACAGGGCCATGGAGACGCCGGTGACGGCGGCCACGGCGCCGGCGGTCCCGTACGAGCCGGTGGTGTGCTGGACGAGCAGCACGATGGAGATGGTGAGCATCGCGAACGGCTGTCGCGCGGCGAAACCGGGGAGCAGGAACGTCCAGGCGCCGGGGGTGCGGAGCAACTGTCCGTAGGTGACCGTGGATGCCACGGCCGTGCCTTTCTGCCGCCTGGTAGCGCGGCCCCCTTGCGTGGGGCGGCGCCGAGAGCTGTCCTCTTGCGCGGACTGCGGTAGATGCCGACGCCCCCGCAGAGGATGTCCCGGCCGCCATACGGTCGCGCCAGCTCTGCTTCAGACAGAGTTGGTTCGATCAGGGTGCGCCTTCACTGTACAGGGGCAACGGCGCCCTGTGCCTCTGAAAGGAAGCGGAGAGGTGCGTCACGCCTCTGCTCCGTTCCCGCCCGTCCCCAGCCACTGCGCCAGCTTGCCGCCCTGCCCCACGGCCCGCAGTCGGCGTTCCGTCGCGTCGCGGACCGGGTCGGTGGTCACCACGAGGAGTTCGTCACCGCGGTGCAGGATGGTCGTCGGCAGCGGAACGAACGATTTTTCGTCGCGGACGACGAGCGTGACCGCGGCGCCCGGCGGCAGCCTCAGCTCGCCCACCTCCACGCCGTGCATCTTGGAGCCGTCGGGTATCGCGACGGACAGCAGATGCCCGCGCAGCCGCTCCAGGGGTGCCGACTCGATGCCTAGGTCGGCCGCCTCCGCGCTCTTGCCGAGGCGCAGTTTGCGGGCCAGCCAGGGGAGCGTCGGGCCCTGGACGAGGGTGTAGACGACGACCAGTACGAAGACGATGTTGAAGATGCGACGGCTGTCCTCGACGCCGCTCACCATGGGGATCGTCGCCAGGATGATGGGCACCGCGCCGCGCAGCCCGGCCCAGGACATCAGGGTCTGCTCCTGCCACGGGACCCGGAACGGCGTCAGGCTGACGATCACGCTCAGTGGGCGCGCGACCATGGTCAGGGCCAGGCCTATGACGAGCGCGGGCCAGATGTCGTCGCCCATCTCGTGCGGGGTCACCTGGAGGCCGAGCAGGACGAACATGCCGATCTGGGCGATCCAGCCGAGTCCGTCGGCGAAGCCGCGGGTGGCCGGCCAGTGGGGGAGCTTGGCGTTGCCGAGGACCATGGCGGCCAGGTAGACCGCGAGGAAACCGCTGCCGTGGGCGAGTGCGCCGGCGGCGTACGCGGTGACCGCGATGGCCATCACGGCGATGGGGTAGAGGCCGGACGCGGGCAGGGCCACGTGCCGGAGGCCCCAGGCACCGAGCCACCCGACCGTGATCCCGATGGCCGCGCCGATGGCCAGCTCCAGGACGATGACGCCCAGCAGCGTGTACCAGTGCTCGACCGGGCCCGCCGTGGACAGCGAGACGACCAGGATGACGACCGGGGCGTCGTTGAAGCCCGACTCGGCCTCCAGGGTGCCCGTCACGCGCGCGGGGAGGGGGATCTTCCGCAGGACGGAGAAGACCGCCGCCGCGTCCGTCGAGGACACCACCGCGCCGATGATGAACGCCTGCCGCCACTCCAGCCCCACCAGGTAGTGCGCGGCCGTCGCCGTGATCCCGACACTCACCGCCACCCCCGCCAGCGCCAGCACGGAGGCGGCCGGCAGGGCGGGTTTGATCTCCTTCCACTTCGTGCCGAGTCCGCCCTCGGCCAGGATCACGACCAGGGCCGCGTACCCGATGACCTGGGTCAGTTCGGCGTTGTCGAAGTGGATGTCGCCGATGCCGTCCTGGCCCATGGCGACGCCGATCCCCAGGTAGACGAGCAGGCTGGGGAGCCCGCTGCGCGAGGAGATCCGGACCGCTGCCACAGCGATGAGGAGGACGAGCGAGCAGACGAGCAGGAGCTGGTTGAGGTGGTGGACAGTCAGCGGCCGTTCCCTTCCCTGGCCCGGGCGCGGCACGCGCGGGGCTCACGTACATCGGACACGAGGTGAGGTCACCGCGCACCCAAGTACTTCGTTACCTTACCTAACTCTTGACGATTTCTTGACACTTCTCCGGGCATGATCGAACGCCCGTCCGTTCGCGTACCCGACTCCGCGTCAAGTCGCGCCGGGCCCTGCCCCTATGGTTGCTCCAGCACTCCAGTACCGCCTGCCGCTCGCGTTAGGACAGCAAGGACAGCGATGCCCCCCACCACCACCAGCTCTTCCGGTAACAAGTCCGGCAAGTCCGGCAGGAAGAAGGGGCGCAAAGCCCGACTGTTCGTGATCGTCCTGGTTCTGGCCATCGTCGGAGGCCTCGCCTTCGGCGCCTACTGGTCCGTCAGTACCGTCCGGGCCTCCTTCCCGCAGACCAAGGGCTCGATCTCGCTCGAAGGCCTGTCCGGACCCGTCGACGTCAAGCGCGACAGCTACGGCGTCCCGCAGATCTACGCCTCCTCCGACGAGGACCTGTTCATGGCACAGGGCTACGTCCAGGCGCAGGACCGGTTCTACGAGATGGACGTACGCCGGCACATGACGTCCGGCCGGCTCTCCGAGATGTTCGGCAAGGGGCAGGTCGAGAACGACGAGTTCCTGCGCACCCTGGGCTGGGACCGGGTGGCCAAGGACGAGTACGACAAGACCCTGTCGGCCGCCACGAAGAAGTACCTCCAGGCCTACGCCAAGGGAGTCAACGCCTACCTGAAGGGCAAGGACGGCGCGGACATCTCCCTGGAGTACGCGGCCCTCGGGTTCGAGAACGACTACAAGCCGCAGGAGTGGACCCCGGTCGACTCGGTCGCGTGGCTGAAGGCGATGGCCTGGGACCTGCGCGGCAACATGCAGGACGAGATCGACCGATCCCTGCTGACCAGCCGTCTCGGCCCGCAGCAGATCGCCGACCTGTACCCGGAGTACCCGTACAGCCGGAACAAGCCGATCGTCCAGGAAGGCGCGTACGACGCCACGACGCAGACGTACGCGCAGGGCGGCAGCACCGCGGGCACGGAGTCCGCCTCCTCTGGTACGTCCGAAACCTCGGCCGTCGACTCCGCGGCCTTCCAGAGCCAGCTGGAGGGCCTCTACCGGGTCCTCGACGACGTCCCGACGGCCGTCGGGGTGAACGGCAACGGCATCGGCTCCAACTCCTGGGTCGTCGCGGGCGCCCACACCATCACCGGAAAACCGCTGCTGGCCAACGACCCGCACCTGTCGCCTTCGCTGCCGTCCGTCTGGTACCAGATGGGCCTGCACTGCCGCAGCGTCTCCGCCAAGTGCCAGTACGACGTCTCCGGATACACCTTCGCGGGCATGCCCGGCGTGATCATCGGCCACAACGCCGACATCGCCTGGGGCATGACCAACTCGGGCGCCGACGTCACCGACCTCTACCTGGAGAAGCTCTCCGGCGACGGCTACCTGTACGACGGTAAGACGAAGCCGTTCACCACGCGCGAGGAGACCATCGAGGTCGCCGGCGGCGCGTCCAAGAAGATCGTCGTCCGCGAGACCGAGAACGGGCCCCTGCTGTCCGACCGGGACGACGAACTCGTCAAGGTCGGCCAGAAGGCCACCGTCGACGCAGCGGCCCCCGACCGCGGTGACGGCTACGGCATCGCGCTGCGCTGGACCGCGCTGGACCCCGGCACCTCCATGGACGCCGTCTTCCTGATCGACAAGGCGTCGAACTGGACCGAGTTCCGCGCGGGCGCGGCCTCCTTCGACGTGCCCTCGCAGAACCTCGTCTACGCGGACACCGCGGGCAACATCGGCTACCAGCTCCCGGGACGCATCCCCACGCGCGCGGCGGGCGACGACGGCTCGCTCCCGGTCCCCGGCTGGGACTCCAAGTACCGCTGGACCGGCTACCTCAAGCAGGCCGAGCTGCCCTTCGAGTACAACCCGAAGCGCGGCTACATCGTGACCGCCAACCAGGCCGTCGTCGACAAGGCCAAGTACCCGTACACGCTCACCACGGACTGGGGCTACGGCACCCGCAGCCAGCGCATCGCCGATCTGATCGCGTCGAAGATCAAGGGCGGCGGCAAGATCTCCACCGACGACATGCGCCAGATGCAGCTGGACAACAGCAGCGAGATCGCCAAGCTGCTGGTGCCCAAGCTGCTGGCGATCGACGTCAAGGACAAGTACGTCCGTGAGGCGCAGAAGCTCCTCGTGGGCTGGGACTACACCCAGGACCCCGACTCGGCCGCGGCGGCCTACTTCAACTCGGTCTGGCGCAACATCCTGAAGCTCGCCTTCGGCAACAAGCTGCCCAAGGAAGTGCGCGTCAAGGGACAGTGCCTGTACGTCAGGCCGGTCAGCACCACCAGCCCCGCCGACGCGGACCAGCCGGTGCTCGAATGCGGTCAGCGGGACGCGGACCAGGCGCAGCCGGACGGCGGTGACCGCTGGTTCGAGGTGGTCCGCAAGATCGTCAACGACCAGGACAACGACTGGTGGAGCACGCCGAGGACCCGCACCGAGACGGCCGCGACCAACCGCGACCAGCTGTTCGCGCGCGCCATGTCGGACGCCCGCTGGGAACTGACCGCCAAGCTCGGCAAGGACATCGACACCTGGAGCTGGGGCCGGCTGCACCGCCTGTTCCTGAAGAACCAGACCCTGGGCACCGAGGGCCCCGGCTTCGTGCAGTACATCCTCAACCGCGGCCCCTGGAAGCTCGGCGGCGGCGAGGCGGCGGTCGACGCGACCGGCTGGAACGCGGCAGGCGGCTACGGCGTCATCTGGGTGCCGTCGATGCGCATGGTGGTCAACCTCGGCGACCTCGACAAGTCGAAGTGGATCAACCTGACGGGAGCCTCCGGGCACGCCTTCAGCGACCACTACACCGACCAGACGGGCAAGTGGGTCAAGGGCGAACTGCTGGACTGGTCCTTCTCGGACAAGGCGGTCGACGACAGCACGAGCGACACACTGCTGCTGAAACCGTGAGCACGCGGTAGGCGATCCGCGAACGGCCCTCCACGCGCGCGTGGAGGGCCGTTTCCGTTTCAGGAGGAGCCGGGGAAGCGGCGTACTCCCGACGGGGTGACCACCGCGTGCACCGGCCGGTCGTGCGGCTCGGCCGGGACCCGGGGGAGCACCTCGGAGTCGTACAGCAGCACCACCAGGGCCGGATCGGCGCCCGAGCGCTCCAGCCGGGCCAGCACACGGTCGTACGAGCCTCCGCCGCGCCCCAGGCGCAGCCCCAGGCCGTCCACGGCCAGTCCGGGCAGCAGGACGGCGTCGGCGCCCGTCACGGCGTCCGCCCCGAGACGCTCGCCGGCCGGCTCCAGGAGGGCCATCCGCCCACCGTGCCGCACCTCCACCAGGGACCCCTGTCCGGCGTACGTGCCCCAGTCGAGGTCGTTGTCCGGGAGGAGCACCGGCAGCAGGACCCGCACCCCGCGTGCGTGGAGGACGTCGAGCAGCGCCAGGGTGCCGGGTTCGGTGCCGACGGAGACGTACGCGGCGACCGTGCGCGCGTGCGCGAGCTCGGGCAGGCCGGGCGCGCGGGAGGCCAGGGCGGCCCCCGCCGCCTCGACGTCGGCGGCCGTCAACCCGCTTCTCGCCGCGAGGAGGTCCCGTCGCAACGTCCGCTTGTCAGGCCCTGCCTCCATGGCGCTCCCACTATCGCGTCCAGTGATCTCATGTGCTTCATATGCAGATGTGAGCTTCATTTAATCGGCACCACGGAATCCGTACAAAGGCTCCGGATAAGGTTGCCGGCATGACTGAGTCGCACCCCAGGATCAGCAAGGCTGTCATCCCCGCAGCAGGCCTCGGTACCCGGTTCCTGCCGGCCACCAAGGCCACTCCCAAGGAGATGCTGCCGGTCGTCGACAAGCCGGCGATCCAGTACGTGGTCGAGGAGGCCGCGTCCGCGGGCCTCGACGACGTCCTCATGATCACGGGACGCAACAAGCGCCCCCTTGAGGACCACTTCGACCGCAACTACGAGCTGGAGTCCGCCCTTCAGAAGAAGGGCGACGCCGCGCGACTCGCCAAGGTCCAGGAGTCCAGCGACCTCGCGACCATGCACTACGTCCGCCAGGGCGACCCCAAGGGCCTAGGCCACGCCGTCCTGTGCGCGGCCCCGCACGTCGGCCACGAGCCCTTCGCCGTCCTCCTCGGCGACGACCTCATCGACCCCCGCGACCCCCTGCTCAAGCGCATGGTCGAGGTCCAGGAGCAGCACGGCGGCAGCGTGATCGCCCTCATGGAGGTCGCCCCCGAGCAGATCCACATGTACGGCTGCGCGGCCGTCGAGACCACCGCCGACGGAGACGTCGTCAAGGTCACCGGCCTCGTCGAGAAGCCGGACGCCGCGGACGCACCGTCGAACTACGCGGTCATCGGCCGCTACGTCCTCGACCCCCACATCTTCGGCATACTCCGCCAGACCGAGCCCGGCCGCGGCGGCGAGATCCAGCTCACCGACGCCCTCCAGCAGCTCGCCCAGGACGAGAAGGTCGGCGGCCCCGTGCACGGCGTCGTCTTCAAGGGCCGCCGCTATGACACCGGGGACCGCGGCGACTACCTGCGTGCCATTGTCAGACTCGCATGCGAACGTGAGGACCTGGGCCCGGACTTCCGGACCTGGCTTCGCAGTTACGTAGCCGAGGAGATGTAGCAACGTTGAGCAGCGCCGCGCCCCGCACCACCACCGGCCAGGACCACCTGTGGTCGGTGGACGAGCACCTGGAGGACATCCTCGCGACCGTCCGCCCCCTCGAACCCATCGAGCTGCAGATCCTCGACGCGCAGGGCTGCGTCCTGGTCGAGGACGTCACGGTGCAGGTCTCCCTGCCGCCGTTCGACAACAGCTCCATGGACGGGTACGCGGTCCGGGTCGCCGATGTCGCGGGCGCGAGCGAGGAGTACCCGGCCGCCCTGACGGTGATCGGAGACGTCGCGGCCGGCCAGGACGGACTGCTCCACGTGGGCCCCGGCCAGGCCGCCCGCATCATGACCGGCGCCCCGCTGCCACCCGGCGCCGAGACCGTCGTCCCCGTGGAGTGGACCGACGGCGGCCTCGGTGAGGGCCCCGTCACCGGGATGCGCGCCCGCAGCATCGACCCCGACGGCGCCTACGGCCAGGTGCGCGTGCACCGCCCGGCACCGGCACGCGCGCACGTGCGCGCACAGGGCAGCGACGTCCGGGCCGGCGACCGCGCCCTCGCCGAGGGCACCGTCCTCGGCCCGCCGCAGATCGCCCTCCTCGCCGCGATCGGCCGCGGCACCGTACGCGTACGCCCGCGCCCGCGCGTGGTCGTCATGTCGACCGGCAGCGAGCTGATCCAGCCCGACCAGAAACTCGCGCACGGCCAGATCTACGACTCCAACAGCTTCGCCCTCACCGCCGCCGCCCGGGACGCCGGGGCGATCGCCTACCGCGTGGGCGCGGTCGCCGACGACGCCGAGACCCTCCGCTCCACCATCGAGGACCAGCTCGTCCGCGCCGACCTCGTCGTCACCACCGGAGGCGTCAGCGTGGGCGCGTACGACGTGGTCAAGGAGGCCCTCTCGCACGTCGCCGACGAGGACGAGCCCGGCGCCGGCGTCGACTTCCGCAAGCTCGCCATGCAGCCCGGCAAGCCCCAGGGCTTCGGAACCGTCGGCCCCGACCACACACCGCTGCTCGCCCTGCCGGGCAACCCGGTGTCGTCGTACGTCTCCTTCGAACTGTTCGTGCGGCCCGCGATCCGTGCCCTGATGGGCGTGACGGACATCCACCGGCCCACGACCAGGGCGGTCCTGACGACGGACAAGGCGCTGACCTCGCCGCCCGGGCGCCGCCAGTTCCTGCGCGGCACCTACGCGGACGGCCGGGTGACGCCGGTGGGCGGCGCCGGATCGCACCTGATCGCGGCCCTTGCCCACGCCGACGCGCTGATCGTCGTACCCGAGGAGCAGGAGTCCGTGGAGCCCGGCGCCGAGGTCGAGGTCGTCCTGCTCGGCTGACCGGCGGGCGCGGGCGGCTGAAGGGCGCCGGTTGGGAGTAGCGTGTCGCGCACAACAGGCCCGACCGGGAGCGCCGCAGCACATGAGCATGCAGGACGACCGACTGACGCACATCGACGAGGCGGGCGCCGCCCGCATGGTCGACGTATCCGCGAAGGACGTGACCGCGCGCACCGCCCGTGCCAGTGGCCGTGTCCTTGTCTCGCCGCGCGTGATCGAGCTGCTGCGCGGGGAAGGGGTCCCCAAGGGGGACGCCCTGGCCACCGCGCGGATCGCGGGCATCATGGGAGCCAAGCGGACACCGGACCTCATCCCGCTCTGCCACCCGTTGTCGGTGTCGGGTGTGAAACTGGACCTGTCGGTCGCGGACGACGCCGTCGAGATCCTGGCCACCGTGAAGACGACGGACCGCACGGGCGTCGAGATGGAGGCCCTCACGGCGGTCTCGGTCGCCGCGCTCACCGTGATCGACATGGTCAAGGCGGTCGACAAGGGAGCGGTCATCACGGACGTCCGGGTGGAGGAGAAAACCGGCGGGAAGTCGGGCGACTGGAGCCGGCCATGACACCGACGCCACCTGTCGAGCCGCTGCTCGGGGGCGCGCTGCTCGCGCCCTACGCCGCCCTCGTCGTGACCGCCTCCAACCGTGCGGCGGCGGGCGTCTACGAGGACAAGGGCGGCCCGCTGATCGTGGCCGGGCTGGAGAAGTCCGGCTTCGCCGTCGCCGGACCGTTGGTCGTGCCCGACGGCGACCCGGTGGAGAACGCGCTGCGGGCCGGTGTCGAGGCCGGGTACGACGTCATCGTCACCACCGGCGGCACCGGCATCTCGCCGACCGACCGCACTCCGGAGGCGACCCGCGCGGTGCTCGACCTGGAGGTGCCGGGCATCGCCGAGGCCATCCGGGCGTTCGGCCGCGAGAAGGTGCCGACGTCGGCGCTGTCGCGCGGCCTCGCCGGCGTCGCGGCCGGGACACTCATCGTCAATCTGCCGGGTTCCACCGGCGGGGTGAAGGACGGACTGGCCGTGCTGGAGCCCTTGTTGAAACATGCCGTAGACCAGATCCGGGGCGGCGATCACCCCAGACCCGGCGCCAGCAGTGGGGGTGCGAGCTGAACAGCCCGTCCTGGCCGGTCGAGCTGGTGGACGGCGATGTCGTCCTCCGGCCCGTCAGGCTGCGCGACCAGCGGACCTGGCGCGAGATCAACCGGCGCAACCGGGACTGGCTGCGGCCCTGGGAGGCGACGATCCCACCGCCGACGCCCAGTGGTCCGATCGCCCACCGGCCGACCTACCGTCAGATGATCCGGCATCTGCGCGCGGAGGCGAACGCGGGCCGGATGCTGCCCTTCGCCATCGAGTACCAGGGTCAGCTGGTCGGCCAGTTGACGGTCGCCGGCATCACCTGGGGCTCGATGTGTTCGGGACACGTCGGCTATTGGGTGGACGAGGCGGTGGCGGGCCGGGGCGTGATGCCGACGGCGGTCGCACTCGCTGTGGACCACTGTTTCCGTACGGTCGGGCTGCACCGGGTCGAGGTCTGCATTCGCCCCGAGAACGGGCCGAGCCGCCGGGTCGTCGAGAAACTCGGATTCCGCGACGAAGGGCTCAGGCCCCGCTATCTCCACATCGACGGGGCCTGGCGCGACCATCTCGTCTTCGCGCTGACCGCGGAAGAGGTCCCGGAGGGACTGCTGAGCCGCTCGCAGCGAGCACGCTCCCGGAACACACCACAGAACACATCACGGAACACGCCACAGAATCCCGCGGAAATTGAATAAGTGTTCGAAAGCTGGTCGACCGGTGATCGTGCGACGATCGGACGGCGATCGACTTGTGGTGCCAAATTCACGCCCGCGATGACCCACTGATCGGATCGATCACAAAAAAAGCTCGAAATATCAGCCAGATCGTGCGACACACCGGCTCAATTGGCAGATGGCCTCACGCAAACCCCTCTACCGTGTGAGGCGTGAGCAGCAGCGGCCTCATCTACGCAGTCATTGTCGGGGCCTGGGCCGCCTACTTGGTGCCGATGTGGCTCCGTAGGCAGGACGAGCTGAACGAGGCTCGTCCGACGGAACGCTTCAGCACCGCCATCCGGCTCCTGTCCGGACGGGCGGGCATGGAGCGCCGGTACGCCAAGGACCTGCGGGCGCGCTCCACCGACGAGGGGGAGCGCGGCGCCGGAGACCCGGAGGGTGTCACCGACTCGGTGGACGTCCGGGCCTTCGCCCTGCCCCCGACCCGCCCCAAGGCAAAGGTCCAGGTACAGGCACAGGAACAGGCGCACCAGGAGCATGCACCGGCCCAGGCGCACGAACAGCCGAGGGCGCCGAAGCGGGAGCAGCACGCACAGGTGTCCGCTTCGGCCCCGGTTTCGGCGCCGGCCGGGGAACGGAAGCGTGAGCGCGTACCGGCGGCTCGTCGGAGCGCGAGCGCATCGGCGGAAGCCGCCGCGCGCGCCCGGCGCTCGAAGGTGCTCGCGCGCCGACGGCGTACGACGGCGATGTTGTTCTTCGCCTTCACGCTCGGCACGATCGTCGCGGCGGTCGGCGGACTCGCCTTCCTCTGGGCCCCCGCCGTCCCGGCGGCCATGCTGAGCGGATACATCGCCTACCTGCGTACGCAGGAACGGCGCCGTTTCACCTACCAGATGGATCGGCGCCAGGCCGAGCTCGCCGCGCAGCGACTGCGTGAGCGCCAGCCCCGGCGGCGGCCGTCCGGCGAACCCGGGGCCGAGGAGCAGGACGAGCACCCGGAACCGGAGACCGACCCCGGCCTGTCCGCGCTCGCCGCCGACAGGCGCGCGCTCGTCGAGCAGACCGACCACGCGGAGTGGGTCGACCAGCAGCGCGAACGCCAGCGCCGCCCCGGCCACGGCGACAGCTGGGATCCGGTCCCGGTACCGCTGCCGACGTACGTGACCGCCCCGGTCGCCCCCCGTGCCACGTCCGACGTGGACCTCGGCGCACCGGACGCCTGGAGCTCGGCGCGGTCCAGCACGGTGGGCCGGGAGTCGGAGTCGTCGGCGGACGAGCAGGCGACGACGGAGGACGCGACGGAGGCGGAGCTGTCGGAGGGGCCCGAGTCCGACCCGGAGCAGGACGAGGAGGGCTCGGACGGCCGCACCGACGCGCGCCGCGCAGCCTCCGCCAGGCGAGCCCGGGAACGGGGCCGTACACCGCTGTTCGACCAGTACGAGGACGGCGAACGGCCTCGCGCGGCCAACGAGTAGCGAGCGGTACCGGCAGGTGGGAGACCGTGCGGCGGCCTCGACCGACCAGCGCGGAACGGATTTCCGAGCACCCGGATCGGGATGCTAGAGTTTCACTCGTTGCAAGGGCCTGTGGCGCAGTCTGGTAGCGCACCTCGTTCGCATCGAGGGGGTCTGGGGTTCAAATCCCCACAGGTCCACCGCAGCTCAAAGCCCCAGTCGGAGAGATCCGGCTGGGGCTTTTTGGTGCCGTACAGCAGCGAAGTGCAGCGACTGTTTTCGGTCGTGCCCGTTGCGTGCCCGATCCGACGGGACACAGCGGTGGCTCGCATGGAACCGCGGACAGAGGGCGGAAGGTCCGCAGGTCAACGTCTCGCCAGGCCACTGCTCAAAGGCGTTCCGCCCGTGAAGTAGCCTGCCCGCGGAGGGGTGCCATGTCCGCGTGGATCATGCTGGGGTCCGGCTGCTTTCTCATAGTGCTGGGCGTGTTGACCTGGGCCGGCCGGGGAACTGCGGCGTACGCGCGGTCGCCGAGAGCTGGTTGGGGTTGGATGGCGGTGGGCATCGGCTTCGTCTTGGACGGAGGACCCCGACTTCTCGGCTTCTCCGACGGCGCGGCGATGGTTCTTTCCACGGTGGCTCTGGGACTCGTCGTGCTGGGTGGGGTGCTTCAGGTCCGGGGTGGAGGGTTCGCCATGGCCCCCGCTCCCGCTCCCGCTCCCGTTGGCGACGGCGACGGCGACGGTGACGGTGACGGCGATTAGACGGTGGCCCGTGTGGCGAGGGAGTTGGTGGGACGAACTCGCCCGGGGTGCCGGTCGGACACCGCCCCGGGCGAGAGTGGTTGCGGCGGAACCGTCAGCGTCCGCAGCACCCCCGGCAGCGGAGCGGCGTTCACCGTCCGGCTTCCCCGTGTGGCCGGGCCGGAGGAACCTCGGTCGTAGGACACCGAGGCCGTCAAGGGCGGCTTCCCGCGAGGTCCGACGGCCTTCGCCGCAGTGACAGCGCCGCCGGTAGCAGGGCCGAGGCCACCGCAAGTGCCGCGCAGGCCGTTGTCGTCGTGGCGAGTGCCGACCAGGGGAGTTCGAGGGTGGCCCGTACGGACAGGACGCGGAGCGCGCTCCACATGCCCAGCAGGTTCACCCCGGCTACCAGCAGGCCGAGGAGCGCGCCTACCGTCACCACCAGAAGGGCTTCCGCGCCGACCACTCCCAGTACCTGCCGGCGGGTGGCGCCGGCCAGGCGCAGCGCGGCCAGCTCGCGGGCCCGGTCGGAGGTTGCCATGGTCATGGTGTTGGCGAGGGAGATGCCCGTGTAGACGAGGGCGATGCCGAGCACGAGGAGGAGGCCGACCCGGGTCGCGGGGTTGGCGGCGGAGGGCGGGGAACCGGCTCTCAGCCATTGGGGCCGGGTGAGCAGTTGTCCGCCGGTTCCGCTGACGGCCCTGCGCAGGCTCGCTGTCGTCGCCGGAGCGTCCGCGCCGGCCGCCAGGGTCACGTCCAGCCGGTCGGGCCGGGATCCCCGTGCGTTGACCGGGGTGACATACGCACCGTTGTCGCCCGTGCCGGTGGCCAGAGTCGCGGCGATCCGTAGTGACCGCTCGGTGCCGTCGCCCAGCCACACCGTCACCTTCTCGCCCACCGTGTGCCGTTCCCACTCCTCGTTGACGATGATCGAGTCGTCGTCGAGGTCGGTCACCCGGCCCGATGTCACCGGCAGGCCGGCCGTCGCGGAGAGGAGTACCGGATCGGCCGCGCGGGCCTTGGACCTGATGAGGGCCACGCCCTCCTCCAGGACGTACACGGCGGTCGGCGCGGTCGCGGAGACCGCGGCCACTCCGGGCAGGGCGCGCAGACGTGCCGCCAGTCGTGGGTCGAAGGCCGCGCCCGGGGGCGCGGTGACGACGAGGCCGGCTGCCGTCGCGCGGCGCAGCTCGGTCGCCCGCGCCCCGTCGAGGGTCGCGGTGGCGCCGAGGAGGGAGCCCGTGAGGGCCACGGTGACCAGGACGGGGGCCGCGATCGCGGCGGTGCGGCGGACGTTCGCGGTGGTGTTCTCACGGGCCAGCAGCACTGTGGCGCCCGGGAGCCGGTCCAGCGGCCGGGTGAGGAGGCGGACCAGGGGGCGTACGAGGACCGGTGCGAGGAGCGCGGTCGCGGTGATCAGGAGCAGGGGGCGGCTGGTGTACGTCTTGCGGTGCAGCAGGTCGCCCGGGTCCGTCAACAGGGAGACGGCGAGGGTCAGTACGGCTGTGAGCAGGAGGGCCGCGCCGATCAGGAGGCGGGTGCGGGGCAGGGGGCGGGTGTGCGGTGCGGCCTCGCGCAGCGCCTCCGTCGGGGCGGTGCGGCCCGCGCGCCAGGACGCGCTCACCACACCGCACAGAGCCACCAACAGGCCTGTCCAGAAAGCCAGATGGTACGGCCACACCTGCTCGCCGAGCGCGAACCAGCGCGGTGCGACACCGCCCTCGACCGTCCACTCGACGAGACGCGGCGCGCCGTACGCGCCGAGTGCGCAGCCGGCGGCCGAGGCGAGGACACCGACGGCCAGGGCCTCCGCGAGGACCATGCGACGGAGTTGGCCCGGGGTCGCTCCGGCGGTGCGCAGCAGACCGAACTCCCGTTGCCGCTGGGCGACGGTGAACGCGAACGTCGACGCCACGACGAACACCGACACGAAACCGGTGACTCCGCCCGCCGTGCCGAACAGGGCGTTCAGAGCGGTGAGCGCTTCCCTGTCCCGGCCGGGGTCCGCGTCCGCGAGGCGTCGGGCGCCGCCGGTCAGGACCGTGACACCGTCGGCCCCGCGCACTGCCTCCCGTACGGCTGCCACGTCATCGGAGTCCACCACCAACTGGACGCTGTACGGGGCGAGTTCGGCGGCCCGGGCGTCCGTGAGGAACATGGCGTTCTCGAAGCCCGGCCCGGCGCCGGGAGGGCTGACCGTGCCGACGACGCGTACCGTGCCGTGGGCGGTGGGCACCCGGTCGCCGGGTTTCGCCCAGTCGCCGGTCACGACCGCCTCCCCGGCGGTTCGCGGGGGCCGGCCTTCGGTGATCGTGTACGGGGCGAAGGCGGCGGTCGACCAGGGGTGGGCCAGCAGATCGTCGGGGGCGGTGCTCGTGTTGGCCCGTACGGCGAATGTTCTGTCCTCGACGACCCTGCCCAGGGTGCGCAGTTGGGCGACGACCTCCTTCGGTACGGGGCGTGGGTGGGCGAGTTGTCGGGTCTCGGTGCCGTGCGGGGTCCGTACGCGGAGGGTGTCCGCGCCTCGTACGACCAGCGGTGCGGCGGCGAACCGTTCGGGGCCGCGGGCGGGGGCGTCCAGGGTGGCGGCCAGGGCCAGGCCCATGACGGCGATCAGGGCGACACCGAGGGAGAGGGCGACGAAGCTGCCGGTGAAGGCCGTCCAGCGGGTACGGAGGGTGGTCGTCGTCATCATCGGCACGGGGCGGTCTCCGGACGGGTCGCCTGCGCGGACTCCAGGGTTGCCATACGGGCGGCGACCGCCTGTGCCGACGGGCCCGTCATCTCGTCGTGCAGCCCGCCGTCGACGAGGAGGACCACCCGGTCCGCGTACGACGCCGCCACCGGGTCGTGCGTGACCATGACGACCGTACGGCCGTCCGTGTCGACCATCGCGCGCAGCAGCCGGAGCACCTCGTGGCCCGCCCGGGAGTCCAGGGCGCCGGTCGGCTCGTCGGCGAACAGGACCTCGGGGCGGGTGATCAACGCGCGGGCCAGGGCCACTCGTTGCTGCTGCCCGCCGGAGAGTTCCGATGGCCGGTGGCGGGCCCGGTCGGCGAGGCCGACCCGCGTCAGCACCTGCCGTACCTGCGACCTGGCGGGGCGGCGGCGGGCCAGGCGAAGGGGGAGTGCCACGTTCTGCTCGGCGGTCAGGGAGGGGATCAGGTTGAAGGCCTGGAAGACGAAGCCGACGCGGTCGCGGCGCAACAGGGTCAACTCACGTTCGTTCAGGGCGGTCAGCTCGGTGCCGTCCAGCGTGACCGAACCGGACGTGGGCCGGTCCAGCCCCGCCGCGCACTGAAGCAGGGTCGACTTGCCCGAGCCGGACGGGCCCATGACGGAGGTGAGGGTGCCCCGGGGGAAGGCGAGGGTGATCGAGTCGAGGGCTGTCACCACGCTCCCGGCCCGTCCACCGGTGCCGAACTTCCGGGTGACGGAACGCAGTTGAACGGCGCCGCTGCTCAAGGGCTCAAGGTTCTCGGGCTCAGGGTTCTCGGGTTCGAGGCTCATCGGTTCGAGGTTCATGGGGCTCAAGGCAACCGTGCGCGGTGCGCCGGAGCAGTGCGGCAGGGGCGAGTCCTGGGGTAGGGCCAGGCATACCCCCGATTCGCCCGCTGGACCGATGGTCCTTGCGGGCGGCCGGCTCCTAACGTGATCGTCATGCATCCGAGGAACGTGTGGCAGGCCATGACCCGGCCGGGTTTTCTGCTGTCGTGGTGGCCCTGGCGGTCGGTCGCCTATCTCGTCAGTGGGGCCGTGACCGGATCATTCGTCCTTGTGCTGGTCGTGCTTCTGGCCGTGGCCGGCGGGACGCTCGCCGTCGTGCTCGTGGGTCTGCCACTGCTCGTCGCCCTCGCCCTGGCCGGGCTTCCCGTGGCCCGCGTCGAGCGGGCCAGGCTGCGGCTGGTCGATCCGGAGCCGGTGCCCGATCCGCACCGCGAGCCGGTCGCGCCCGGTCTGCGGCCCTGGCTGGCGGTCAGACTGCGGGAGGGGGCGACCTGGCGGGAGCTCGGGTACGCGCTGCTGTTCGCGGGCCTGTTGTGGCCCGTGGACGCCCTTCTCGTCACCGTCGCGCTGCTCGTTCCGGTCGCCCTGGTGGCAACTCCGTTGCTGCTGGCCACCGTTGGCGACGGGCTGGAGGTGAAGGTGCTCAAGCAGTGGACGGTCACCGACTGGCCGACCGCCTTCGGCTGCGCGGCCGGCGGCCTGGTTCTGCTGGCCCTGGGCGCCTATGTGCTCGCGGTCGCCGCCGGTGCGCGGGCCGGGCTGACGCAGCTGCTGATCGCCGCCAGGGACGTCGAGTTGGGGGAGCGGGTCGTCGAACTGGCGCGCTCCCGCGTCCGGTTGGTGGACGCCTTCGAGGCGGAGCGGCGTCGGATCGAGCGCGATCTGCACGACGGTGCCCAACAGCGCCTGGTCGCCCTGTCGGTGACGCTCGGGCTGGCCCGGCTGGACGCACCGCCGGGGCCGCTCGCCGATCAACTGGCCAAGGCGCAGGGGGAAGCGGGCAAGGCGCTGGCGGAGTTGCGCGAGCTGATCCACGGGATCCATCCCCAGGTCCTCGCCGACTACGGACTCCAGGCGGCGGTGGCCGACGCGGCCGACCGTACGGCGGTGCCCGTGGACGTCGCCTTCGAGGTGCCCGGCCGCCTTCCCGGGGCGGTGGAGTCGGCCGCGTACTTCGTGGTCTGCGAGGCGCTCGCCAACGTCGACCGGCACAGCGGGGCGAGCCGGGCCGAGGTCGGCGGCGGACACCGCGACGGACGGCTGTTGGTCACCGTGCGGGACGACGGGCGGGGTGGCGCGGACGCCGGGGGCGGCAGCGGGCTCACCGGGCTCGCGGACCGGGTGTCGGTGCTCGATGGCAGACTTTCCCTGTCCAGCCCGCCGGGTGGACCGACGTTGCTGCGGGTGGAGATTCCTTGCGAGTTGAGCCAGTCGACGGATCGCGCCCGTCGCTCCGCATAGTCCTCGCCGAGGACAGCGTGCTGCTGCGGGAGGGGCTGATCGGGCTGCTCACCCGGGTCGGCCACGAGGTCGTGGCGGCCGTCGGGGACGCGAACGCGCTGCTCGCGGCGGTCACCGAGCAGGAACCGGACATCGTGGTGACGGACGTCCGTATGCCGCCCGGTTTCCAGGACGAGGGGCTGCACGCGGCCGTGAAGCTGCGCGAGGCGCGGCCGGGGCTGCCCGTCCTAGTCCTCAGCCAGTACGTCCAGCGGACCTACGCCGCCGAACTGCTCGACTCCGGCGACGGCACGGGCGTCGGCTATCTGCTCAAGGACCGGGTGGGCCAGGTCGAGGAGTTCGTCGACGCGCTGCGCCGGGTCGCGGACGGGGGCACGGTCGTCGACCCCGAGGTCGTACGGCAGTTGCTGCGCCGGCGTCGCGATCCGCTGGCGCGGCTGACCCCGCGTGAGCGCGAGGTGCTGGCCCTGATGGCGGAGGGCCGGTCCAACGGTTCGATAGCCCGTGAGCTGGTGGTCTCCGAGGCGGCCGTCGGCAAGCACATCGGCGGCATTCTCACCAAGCTGGATCTGCCTCCGGCGGACGGGACACATCGCCGGGTGCTGGCGGTACTGGCGTTTCTGCGGGCCTGAGGCCTTACCGGCGGCGGCACCCGTGCACGAGTCCCTTCAGTCCGACCCGGCGCCCTCAGTCCTCCCAGCCTCCTCAGTCCCCTGTAGCCCTCTACCAGCCCTCTACAGGGGCTTGGCGAAGCAGAGGCTCGCCTCGTAGTGGCGGTAGTAGCCGAACTTGGCGGAGGGTTCGTAGCCGCTGGAGGTGTACAGGGCGATGGCCTCCGGCTGTCGGTCGCCCGTCTCCAGGACCATGCGGGTGCGGCCGGCGGCGCGGGCGTCCTCCTCCAGGGCGGCGAGTATGCGGCGGGCCAGACCGAGCCCGCGCGCCTCCTCGACGACGTACATCCGCTTCAGTTCGGCGTCGCCGGTCAGATAGCCTTCGTCGTTCGCGTTGTCGCGACCGCGCCAGCCGCCGGTGGCGACGGGCCGGTCCTGCTCGTCGTACGCGATCAGGTACAGGCCGGACGGCGGGTCGAACATCGCCGGGTCGAGGTGGGTGGCGTCGCCCTCGTCCTCGTAGCGGGCGGCGTACTCGGCCTGGACCTGGTCGTTGAGCTTGACGGCGTCGGGGTGGTCGAAGGAGACCCGGCGGATATTCATTCCATACACGGTACATGTATGCATGTCGGTGTCGCCACGTGTTTCCGCTGTCCGGGTATCGTGCCCGCGTGCTGACTGTGACCTCTGTGAATGTGAACGGACTCCGCGCCGCCGCCAAGAAGGGCTTCGTGGAGTGGCTCGCCGGAACCTCCGCCGACGTGCTGTGCCTCCAGGAGGTGCGCGCCGAACCGCAGCAGCTGCCGGAGGAGGTCCGCGCGCCCGAGGGCTGGTACGTCACCCACGCGCCCGCCGCCGCCAAGGGCCGCGCCGGGGTCTCCCTCTACACCCGCCGCGAGCCCGACCGTGTCCGGATCGGCTTCGGCTCCGCCGAGTTCGACGGCAGCGGCCGGTACGTCGAGGCCGACCTGCCCGGCGTCACCGTCGCCAGCCTGTACCTGCCGTCCGGCGAGGTCGGCACCGAGCGGCAGGACGAGAAGATCCGCTTCATGGACGAGTTCCTCGCCCACCTCAAGGACCTGCGCGAGCGGGCCGCCGCCGACGGGCGCGAGGTCGTCGTCTGCGGCGACTGGAACATCGCCCACCGGCCCGCCGACCTCAAGAACTGGCGCGCCAACCAGAAGAACTCCGGGTTCCTGCCGGAGGAGCGGGAGTGGCTCGGGCGGGTGCTGGACGAGGGGGACGGGGGGTTCGTGGATGTGGTCCGGGCGCTGCATCCGGATGTCGAGGGGCCGTACTCGTGGTGGTCGTACCGGGGGCGGGCCTTCGACAACGACTCGGGGTGGCGGATCGACTACGAGATCTCGACGCCGGGGCTCGCCGCCAAGGCGGTCAAGGGGTACGTCGAGCGCGCGGCGACGCATGAGGAGCGCTGGTCGGACCACGCACCCGTGACGGTCGTCTACGACCTCTGAGCCGTCTCGCCCCAGGAGCCCCAGGAGCCTCAGGGGACCTGTGAGCCCCAGGAGCCCCAGGGATCTCAAGAGCCTCCGGGTTCTCGGCCGTCCTGGCGCATCCGGCGGTCCAGCGCCAGTGAGAGCTCCGCCTCCACCACCCGTTGCGCCAGGGGGCGCAGACGTGCCGGGTCCGCCGCCGGGGCGTGGGTGAGGATCACGTCCGTGAAGATCTCGGCCAGGGCGTCCGCGTGGTCGCGTACCCGTTTGCCCGCCGCCAGGACGGCCGAGAGCGGGATGCCCTCCTGGACCAGCGCCGACGACGCGTCCAGGAGGCTGCGGCTGATGTGGACGATCTGGTCGCCGTCGGTGCCCAGGTAGCCGAGGTCCATCGAGGCCGCGAGGTTCTCGGGGGTGGCGTCCGGGCCGAAGCGGTCGGCGAGTTCCTCGGGGGTGAGGCGGACCGGGGTCTCCTCGGTGGGGGCGCCGAGGCCGAGCAGGTCGGCGACGTCGCGGCCGTTGTCGAAGGCCTCGGCCAGTTCCGCGATGCCGTTGAGGGTGTGCCCGCGTTCCAGCAGCGCCGAGATCGTGCGCAGGCGGCCCAGGTGATGGTCGTCGTACCAGGCGATGCGGCCCTCGCGGCGGGGTGGCGGGATCAGTTTGCGTTCGCGATAGAAGCGCAGGGTGCGGACGGTGATGCCGGCCAGCCCGGCCAGCTCCTCCATCCGGTACTCGCGCTCTTCTGCGGTCTCCGCTGCGTCTGCCACGTCGGAACCCTACGGCGTACCAGCGGTAACTTTCCTTCTTCCGGCCCCTACCCATCAGTACGAGCGTCCTCTACTGTCCCCATTGCGCCAGTGTTCACTGGCGGAGTCGCGGGTGAGGGTCGGAGGCATCGGCATGGCTGAACACGAAGCCGAACAGGAAGCCGAACACGAACATGTGCGGGTGGCGGTGATCGGGTCCGGGTTCGGAGGGCTCGGGGCTGCCGTGCGGCTGCGCCGCGAAGGCGTCACCGACTTCGTCGTCCTGGAGCGGGCCGGCAGCGTCGGCGGTACCTGGCGCGACAACAGCTATCCGGGATGCGCCTGTGACGTGCCGTCCCACCTCTACTCCTTCTCCTTCGCCCCGAATCCCGACTGGCCGCGCGCCTTCTCCGGGCAGGAGCACATCCGTGCCTATCTGGAGCACGTCACCGACGTCTTCGGACTGCGGCCCCATCTCCGCCTCGACTCCGAGGTGAAGAAGATGACCTGGGACGGTGGACGGTTGGCTTGGGTCATCGAGACCAGCAGCGGGACCCTGCTCGCCGATCTCGTCGTCTCCGCCACCGGGCCTCTCTCCGATCCCAAGGTGCCGGACGTCCCGGGGCTCGACACCTTCCCCGGCAAGGTCTTCCACTCCGCCCGCTGGGACCACGACTACGACCTGCGCGGCAAGCGGGTCGCGATGGTCGGGACCGGGGCCTCCGCCATCCAGATCGTGCCCGCGATCCAGCCCGACGTCTCCCGCCTCACCGTCTTCCAGCGCACCCCGCCCTGGGTGATGCCCCGCGTCGACCGGGCCATCGGCGACGCCGAGCGCGCCGTGCACCGCGCGCTGCCCTTCACCACCCGGCTGCGGCGCGGACTCCTCTGGGGCATGCGGGAGTTGCAGGTCCAGGCGTTCACCAAGCATCCGGGCGAGCTGGGGGCGGTGGAGGCGCTGGCCAGGCGCAACATGCGCCGCTCCGTCAAGGATCCGGCCCTGCGCGCCAAGCTCACCCCGGACTACCGCATCGGCTGCAAGCGCATCCTGCTGTCGAGCGCGTACTACCCGGCGCTCACCCGGCCCAACGTGGACGTCGTGGCGAGCGGACTGAGCGAGGTACGGGGCTCCACCGTCGTCGGCGCCGACGGGAGTACGGCCGAGGTCGACGCCATCGTCTTCGGTACGGGGTTCCACGTCACCGACATGCCCATCGCCGACCGGGTTGTCGGCGCCGACGGGCGTACGCTCGCCGAGGCCTGGGCGGACAGCGGGATGCGGGCGCTGCGCGGGGCGTCGGCCGCCGGGTTCCCCAACTGGATGACGATCATCGGGCCCAACACCGGCCTCGGGAACTCCTCCATGATCCTGATGATCGAGTCCCAGCTGAACTACATGGCCGACTACGTAAGGCAGTTGGGCGTGCTCGGAGGGCGGGTCGCGCTCGACGCCCGGCCCGCCGCCGTCGACGCCTGGAACGACCGGGTCCAGGAGCGGATGCGGCGCACGGTGTGGAGCACGGGCGGGTGCAGCAGCTGGTACCTCGACGCGAACGGGCGCAACACCACCGTCTGGCCCGGTACGACGTCCGAGTTCCGGCGGGCGACCCGGAGCGTGAATCTCGCCGAGTACGAGGTGCTGCGGGCGGCGGTCGGCAACAGCACCGGCGGGGGCAACAGCAGCAGCAACAACAGCAACAGCAACGGCGCCGGTGACCTCAGCGGCGCCGGTGACCTCAACTCGACCGTAGGGGTGGACGCGTGAGCCGGCTGATGTCCGTGTCGGGCGGCCCGTACGTCCCGCCGGTGCCCGTCCGTGAGCTGACCGTCGTTTCGGCGGACGGCGCCCGGCTGCACGCCGAGGTGCACGGCGTGGCCGACGGGCCCGTGGTCGTCCTCGCGCACGGCTGGACCTGCTCGACCGCCTTCTGGGCCGCCCAGATCCGTGAACTCGCCCCCGGTCACCGGGTCGTCGCCTACGACCAGCGCGGCCACGGACGCAGTCCGGCGAGCCCCGTCTGTAGTACCGACGTACTCGCCGACGACCTGGAGGCCGTCCTCGCGGCCACCCTCGCGCCCGGTGAGAAGGCCGTGGTCGTGGGGCACTCCATGGGCGGGATGACGGTGCTGGCGGCCTCCGCGCGGCCGGGGTTCCGGGAGCACGCGGCGGCCGTACTGCTGTGCAGCACCGGCAGTTCGCGGCTCGTCGCCGAATCGCTGGTCCTCCCGATGCGCGCCGGGCGGCTGCGCACCTGGCTCACCCGGCGGAGCCTCAGCTCGCGCGCCCCGATGGGTCCGGTCACTCCGGTCTCCCGGCGCATCCTCAAGTACGCGACGATGGGCGCCGGTTCGTCGCCCGCGATGGTCGAGGCGTGCGCCCGGATCGTGCACGCGTGCCCGCGCAAGGTGCGGTACGCCTGGGCTCGGGTCCTGGACGGGGTCCAACTCGACTCACAGGTAAGGGAGTTGACCGTTCCGGCTGCTGTCGTCGTCGGTACGGCCGACCGGATGACCCCGCCCGTTCACGCGCGGGCACTGGCCGCCGCGCTGCCCCGGTGTCACGGTGTGACCGAGCTGCCCGGCCTCGGGCACATGACGCCAGTCGAGGCGCCGGAGGCGGTGACCGGGGTGATCCGTGAACTCGTCGCGGTGTACGGGAAGTCGGGGGCGCGGGGCACCCGGGCCGGCGGCGACGGCACCCGGGCCGGCAGTGACGTACGTGTCGACGGCGGCGTACCTATCGAGGAGAGCGCATGAGCAAGGTCAGTCTGGACGGGCAGGTCGCTGTCGTCACGGGGGCCGCCCGGGGGGTCGGTGAGCTGCTCGCGCGCAAGCTCTCCGCTCGCGGGGCCAGGGTCGCGCTGGTCGGGCTGGAGGCCGACGAACTCAAGCAGGTCTCGGAACGGCTGCACACCGACAGCGCGTACTGGTATGCCGACGTCACCGATCACGAAGCGATGGCCCGGGTGGCGGGGGAGGTCAAGGAGCGGTTCGGGAAGGTCGACATCGTCGTCGCCAACGCGGGTGTCGCGAGCGGCGGGCCCTTCGTCGACTCCGATCCGGAGTCCTGGCGGCGGGTCATCGAGGTCAACCTGATCGGGTCGGCGGTCACCGCCCGGGCGTTTCTGCCGGTGCTGATGGAGAGCCGGGGTTATCTGCTCCAGATCGCGTCCCTGGCCGCCATCACCCCGGCGCCGATGATGACCGCGTACTGCGCGTCCAAGGCCGGCGTCGAGGCGTACGCGCACTGTCTGCGGGCCGAGGTCGGGTACAAGGGCGTCCGGGTGGGGGTCGCGTACCTGTCGTGGACCGACACCGACATGGTGCGCGGGGCCGACCAGGACGACGTCATGCGGGAGTTGCGGCAGCGGTTGCCGTGGCCGGCCAGCAAGACGTATCCGCTGGGGCCCGCCGTCGACCGGCTCGTGGCGGGGATCGAACGGCGGTC
Source organism: Streptomyces sp. NBC_01451 (assembly GCF_036227485.1). Lineage (NCBI taxonomy): Bacteria > Bacillati > Actinomycetota > Actinomycetes > Kitasatosporales > Streptomycetaceae > Streptomyces > Streptomyces sp. NBC_01451. The sequence continues at coordinate 3,894,994 of NZ_CP109479.1, read as the reverse complement.
CAGCCATGTGTACGGGCAGGGCTGGCTGCGCGGGATGCAGGGGATACGGGGGTATCTGCCGGGGCTGATCGGTGCGGTGGGGCAGCGGGAGGTCGGGCGGTTCTCCGGACGGTTGCAGGGGATGGGTACCGGGCTCGTGGGCGCGGGTGGCGCGGCCGACGAGGAGGCGCGGGGGCGGTCGGTCACCGAACGTGACTGATCGAAATGCGTGGGTTGTCCTGGCGTGCAAATCTGGTCGAGCCCCCATCCCCTCACCCACTTACGGGAGTGAACCCACATGGGCATGAAGGACGAGATGCAGGACAAGGCGCGCCAGGCCAAGGAGAAGATGGAGCAGGCCCGGAAGGGTCAGCAGGGCCAGCGCGAGGAGGGCCGTCAGGACCGGCCGGGTCAGGAGACTCCGGAGCGGGGGCGTCCGCGTGACGAGGAGACGGAGCGGGCGATGCGGGAGGAAGCGGAGCGGATCGACCGGGACTACGACGCGTAGTCCTGCTTGAGCGAGCGGTTGGCGTGGGGTGCCCTCTGGTTTTCGAGGGCACCCTGCGCTTTTGTTCGGGGTGTTGGGGGTGCGTTGCCGGGTGGGGGTGGGTGGGGGCTGGTCGCTCGGTTCCCCGCGCCCCTGAGCGTGTGACCCCGGCGCCTCCTGTCAGGAACTCGGCCGGAGCCTTGGTTCACGACCGCGGCGGGAGTTGTGGTCTCGCTCTGTTGGGGACCTCGTCGTAGGTCGGCGGGGTTGCCGCGGGGTGGGTTTCCAGCAGGGCCAGGGCCAGTTTGATGGCGTCGTCCGTTTCGACGTGGCGGCCCTCCGCCCAGTCCAGCGGGGTGCGCAGGACCTCCAGGTCCGGGGCGACGCCCTGGTTCTCCACTGTCCAGCCGTAGGTGTCGAACCAGGCCGCGTTCATCGGGACCGTGATCACCGTGCCGTCGCCCAGGCGGTGGCGGCCGGTCATGCCGACCACTCCGCCCCAGGTCCGCTGGCCCACCACCGGGCCCAGACCGAGGAGTTTGAAGGCGGCCGTGATCATGTCGCCGTCGGAGGACGTCGCCTCGTCGGCGAGGGCGACCACCGGTCCCCGGGGGGCGTTCGAGGCGTACGAGACCGCCTGGGCGTTGCGTGTCAGGTCCCAGCCCAGGATCGTGCGCGTCAGTTTCTCCACCACCAGTTCGCTGATGTGGCCGCCGGCGTTGCCGCGCACGTCGACGATGAGGGCGGGCCTCGACACCTCCATGCGCAGGTCGCGGTTGAACTGGGCCCAGCCCGAGCCGCCCATGTCGGGGATGTGCAGGTAGCCGCACCGTCCGCCGCTCAACTCCCGTACCACTTCCCGGCGTTTGGCCACCCAGTCCTGGTACCGCAACGGCCGTTCGTCGACGAGCGGGACGACCGCGACCCTCCGCGCCCGGCCCGCGCCCGCGGCCGAAGCGGTGTCGGTGGAAGCGGCACCGGTCGAAGTGACGTCGGCCGCGGTGACGTCGGCCGCGGTGAACGTCAGCTCCACCGTCGTACCGCCCGCTCCCGCGAGCAGCGGGAACGGGCCCGTCACCGGGTCCACCGGGCGCCCGTCCACATGGGTGAGCAGCGCGCCCTCCCGGATTCCCGAACCGGCCAGCGGGGAGCGGGCCTTGGAGTCGGAGGAGTCGCCGGGGAGGATCCGGTCGAGCATCCAACCGCTTTCCCTGCGAACGAAGTTGGCACCCAACAGGCCCTGCCTGCGCTGGTAGTGGGGCGGGCCCTCGTTGCGGCGGGCGGGCGTGACGTACGCGTGGGACGTGCCCAGTTCGCCCAGGACCTCCCGGAGCAGGTCCGCGAACTCGTCGGGGGAGGCGACCCGTTCGACGAGCGGGCGGTACTGCTCCAGCACCGCGTCCCAGTCGATGCCGCACATCCGGGGTTCCCAGAAGTAGGCGCGGATCAGGCGGCCGGCCTCCTCGTACGACTGGCGCCATTCCGCCGGGGGGTCGACCTCGTGCAGGACCCGGCGCAGGTCGATCCAGACGGTCGTGTCGCCGTCGCCCGGGTCGGTGGAGGGCACCGCGCGCAGCTCGTCCTCGTCCACCACGACCAGCCGTGAGGCGTCGCCGCTCACCGCGAACCAGTCGAGGTGGTCGACGAGTTCGGACTTCTTGCCCTTGCTGATGTTGAAGTGTTCGAGTGTCGGCCGGCCGCTGGTGTCGTCCGGGTTCGCGAACGTCTCGCCGAGCGCGCCGGAGATCGGCCAGCGCAGCCACACCAGTCCGCCGCCCGCGACCGGATACAGCGCCGAGTACTTGGACGCGGCGACCGGGAAGGGCGTCACCCGGCTCTCCAGTCCCTCGGCCTCGACGGTCACCGTGCCGTCGGCGCCCTCGTCCGAGGCGGGGTCCAGGCCACCGGCGGCCGGCCGTCCGTCGGGGGAGAGGGCGAAGGGCGAGGGCGTGGCCGAGGAGAGCGGGACGAGGTAGGGGCGGCAGCCGAGCGGGAAGGAGAGGTCGCCGGTGTGGACGTCGTACACCGGGTCGAAGCCCCGCCAGGAGAGGAAGGCGAGATAGCGGCCGTCCCTGGTGAAGACCGGGTTCTCGTCCTCGAAGCGGCCGTTGGTGACGTCGACGATCAGACGGTCCTTGATGCGCGCCATCTTGATCTGGCGCAGGGAGCGGCCGATGCCCGGGTGGGACCAGGTGAGCCAGGCGCCGTCGGGGGAGAAGGCGAGGTCCGTGACCGGCCCGTTGAGGGAGCAGATCAGCTCGGTGACCTCCCCGTTCGACTCCTCCGAGGCGTCGATGAGGAGAAGGCGGCCGTCGTGGGCGGCGATGGCGAGGCGTTCGCCCGCCGGGTCGGAGACCAGTTCGAGCACCCGGCCCAGGCCGCCCGAGGCCAGCCGCCTCGGCTCCCGCTCCCCGCTGGCCCTCGGCAGATACGCGATCTCGACCGCGTCCTCGCCGTCGGCGTCCGTGACGTACGCGACCTGCCCGCCCGAGCCGAGCATCTCGGGGAGCCGGACCCGTACCCCGGGTGTGTCGGTGATGGTCCGGGCCGGGCCGTCCCGGTGCGTCAGCCAGTACAGGCTGCCGCGTACGACGACGGCGCTCGCGCGGCCCGTCTCGTCGACGGAGATGCCGTCGACGTGCTGCGCGGCGGGCACCTGGTACGTACGGCGGCCGGCGCGCGGGCCGCCGAGCCGTACGTCGAGGCGGCGGGGGACGGAGTCGGCGGCGAGGTGGTCGACGATCCACAGGGCGCCCGCGCACTGGTACACGACCCGGGTGCCGTCGCTGGAGGCGTGCCGGGCGTAGAAGGCGTCGTGGTCGGTGTGGCGGCGCAGGCCGGAACCGTCGTACGCGCACGAGTAGAGGTTGCCGACGCCCTCGTGGTCGGAGAGGAAGGCGATGCGGTCGCCGACGAACATGGGGGAGTGGAGATGGCCGTCGAGGTCGGCGAGCAGACGCTCGCCGTGCAGCCAGAGGCGGCCGGTCGCGCCGCCCCGGTAGCGCTTCCAGGCGGCCGGTTCGTGCGGCGGGGTGCCGGTGAGGAGGAGGGTCTTCCGCTCCCCGCCGATGTCCGTGACCTGGATGTCGGAGACCGGTCCCCAGGGGAGCCGGCCGCCGGGGCCGCCGCCCGCCGGGACGCTGTAGGCCCAGGTGAAGTAGGAGAAGGGCTGCCCGTGGGAGGCGACGGCGAGGATGTCGCCGTCCGGGGACCAGCCGCAGACCTGGGTGTCGGCGCTGCCCCAGTAGGTGAGCCGCTGCGCGGGGCCGCCGTCCACCGGCACCCGGTGGATCTCGGGCACGAGGCTGCGCCAGCTCGTGTACGCGATGTGCCGGCCGTCGGGCGAGAAGCGCGGGTGCCCGACCTTCGTACGGTCGACGGTGAGCCGCCAGGCGCGGCCGTCGGTGCCGGACGGCCCCGGTCCGGGGTGTCCTCCGTCTCCGTCGAGGCGGGCGAGCCAGAGATCGTCCTCGGCGACGAAGCACAGCAGGTCACCGCTGAGGTGGGGCAGGCGCAGATAGCTCACCTCCCCATGCTTTTCCGGGAATCGGGCCTGGGCAACTCGTGAAATGTCGGGAACATGGATACGAGTGGACGCGGCCCGTGAGTGAGGACACGTACGAAACGGTTTCGTTTCTATGAATCTCGGGGTATGTTCATTGACGTAGGGCGGAGCTGTACGAAACGGTGTCGTCCGAAACCGGAACAGGAAAGGGTGAGTGACATGACCGAGGTCGCAACGGCGCGTCGTAGTCGGATCACGCCCGAGCGAGAGGCCGAGTTGTACGGCGCCACGCTCGACCTGCTCCGGGAAGTCGGCTACGAGGCCCTCACCATGGACGCCGTCGCCGCCCGTACGAAGTCCAGCAAGGCCACGCTCTACCGCCAGTGGGGCGGCAAGGCCGAACTGGTCGTCAGGGCCATGCGGCACTTCAAGCCAGGTGGCGCCGCCGGCGCCGATATCGACACCGGTTCCCTGCGCGGCGACTTCCACGCCCTGCTGCTGCGCGAGGACGACTGCGCCATGGAACAGAACTCCGCGCTGATGCGAGCTCTGGGCATGGCGGTCCATGGCAACCCGGATCTCCTCCTGGCGTTCCGGGAACTGCTCGTCGAGCCGGAGATGCTGGAATTCCGCAAGGTGATCCAGCGTGCCATGGACCGTGGAGAGGTCCGCGCGGACAATCCGGCGGCCGACTATGTGCTGCACATGATGATCGGCGGCTTCGTGGCCCGCACGCTCGTCGACGAACGGCCACCGACCCAGGACTACTTGCGTGACTACATCGACGCCGTGGTGCTCCCCGCCCTCGGCGTGCAGGTCCCGTAGGGCAGTCTGTCCGTCTCCGAACCAGCCCTCGAACAACCCCACTTGTACCTGACGCGACCGCTCACGTCGTCGGGCTGATCACCCCTGCACCCCAACAGGCCGATCAACCCTGCCCTGTTGCTGTTCAACGACCTGACCGGGAGTACGCCCCTCGTGGCCACGTTCCTCTACAAACTCGGCCGGCTCGCCTTCAGGCGACGGCATTTCGTCGCCCTGATATGGGTGGCGCTGCTGACGCTCGCGGGAGTCGGCGCGGCCAGCGCGCCCGCCGCGGGCACCACCTCCTTCTCCATCCCGGGTACGGAGGCCCAGAAGGCCTTCGACCTGCTGGAACAGCGTTTCCCCGGCGCCAGCGCCGACGGAGCGACCGGGCGCATGGTCTTCAAGGCGCCCGAGGGCCAGAAGATGACGGACGCGGCCAACAAGGCGACCGTCGAGAAGACCGTCAGGCAACTGGGCGACGGCTCCGAAGTCGTCTCCGTCACCGACCCGTTCACGACGAACGCCGTGAGCAAGGACGGGACGGTCGCCTACACGTCGGTGAAGTACACGCTGCCCGGCATGGAGCTCGCGGACGCGACCAAGAACTCCCTGGAGAAGGCCGGCGACCAGGCCCGGGCCACCGGGCTGACGGTCGACGTCGGCGGTGACGCGTTGCAGGCGGAGTCCGAGCCGGGGGCGATCGGTGAGGCCGTCGGCATCGCCATCGCCGCGGTCGTCCTCGTCATCACGCTGGGCTCGCTGGTCGCGGCCGGACTGCCGCTGCTGACGGCGATCATCGGCGTCGGTATCGCCGGCGCCACCATCACCTCCCTCGCCAACGCGCTCGACCTCGGCGACAGCACGTCCACGCTCGCGCTGATGATCGGCCTCGCGGTCGGCATCGACTACGCGCTGTTCATCGTCTCCCGTTACCGCGGCGAGCTGGCCGACGGCCGCGACCGCGAGGAGGCGGCCGGCCGGGCCACCGGCACCGCAGGCTCGGCGGTGGTCTTCGCGGGCCTCACCGTCGTGATCGCCCTGGCGGGCCTCGCGGTCGTCAACGTGCCGATGCTCACCAAGATGGGCCTCGCGGCGTCCGGCACGGTGGTGGTCGCCGTACTCATCGCGCTGACCCTCATCCCGGCGCTGCTCGGATACGCGGGCCGGAAGGTCCAGCCGGCGGGCCAGAAGAAGAGCAAGAAGGCGAAGAAGAACGAGAACGAGAACAAGAACAAGGACGAGCGCGAGCGCGAGAGCGAGAGCCGGACGAACGGCCAGGTCAAGCCGGTCGCCGGGCCCAACATGGGCACCCGGTGGGCGCGCTTCGTCATCCGCCGCCCGGTCGCCGTACTGATGTTCAGCGTGCTCGGTCTCGGCGCGATCGCGCTCCCGGTCACCCAACTGGAACTGGGCCTGCCCGACGACGGCTCGCAGCCCACCTCCACGACCCAGCGCAGGGCGTACGACCTGCTGTCGGAGGGCTTCGGCCCCGGCTTCAACGGTCCCCTGATGGTCGTGTACGACGCCCAGGGCACCGCCGACCCCCAGGCCGGCGCGGACAAGCTGGCCGACAGCATCAAGGGTCTCAAGGACGTCGTCACGGTCACCCCGGCCGCGTTCAACAAGGCCGGCGACACCGCGACGATCACCGTGATCCCGGCTTCCAAGCCGTCCTCGGCACAGACCGAGAACCTGGTCCACGCGATCCGCGACCAGAGCGCCGACGTCAAGGCCGAGACGGGCGCGACGGTGCTGGTCACCGGCACCACCGCGATGAACATCGACTTCTCGCAGAAGCTCAACGACGCCCTCATCCCCTACCTGGGCCTGGTGGTGGGCCTCGCCTTCCTCCTCCTCATCCTGGTCTTCCGCTCCATCCTGGTCCCGCTCAAGGCGGCCCTGGGCTTCCTGCTCAGCGTCCTCGCCGCGCTCGGTGCCGTGGTCGCGGTCTTCCAGTGGGGCTGGCTGGGCGGTCTGCTCGGCGTCGAGGAGACCGGCCCGATCATGTCGATGGTCCCGATCTTCATGGTCGGCGTGGTCTTCGGTCTCGCCATGGACTACGAGGTGTTCCTCGTGACCCGGATGCGGGAGGCGTACGTCCACGGCGAGTCGCCGTCGAACGCCGTGGTGACCGGCTTCAAGCACAGTGCCCGGGTCGTGGTCGCCGCCGCGATCATCATGATGGCCGTCTTCGGCGGCTTCATCAGCTCCAGCGAGTCGATGATCAAACTCTTCGGCTTCGGCCTGGCGATCGCCGTCTTCTTCGACGCGTTCGTGGTCCGCATGGCGATCGTCCCGGCGGTACTGGCCCTGCTGGGCAAGCGGGCCTGGTGGCTCCCGAAGTGGCTGGACCGCGTCCTCCCCAACGTCGACGTCGAGGGCGAGGGACTGCGCACCCTGGACGACGACAGCCGCCCGAAGGACGAGGACCGGGAGCTGGTACGAGTCTGACGTACCGCGCCTGACGTACCGCGTCTGAGACAGGCCGGCCGGTGAGGGCCCCGTGGGGACGGGGAGCCCTCACCGGCTTCCGTCTCTCCGGGCCCGGGCCGGCGCTCCCCGCACCTCACCCCTGGTCCCGCCACCCGGAATTCGTTCGTGGCGCATCTGTCCGCCAGCTAACGTGCCGGGCATGACCACGTCTTCCCGTTTCGCCGAGGCCCTCGATGAGCTGGGCCTCGGAGAGCTCCACTCCCGTATCCGCCGGTTCCCCGACGAGACCCGTACCGCCGCCGAGGCCGCCGCCGCGATCGGGTGCGAGCTGAGCCAGATCTGCAAGTCGCTGATCTTCTCCGCCGACGGGGTCCCGGTCCTCGTCCTCATGGACGGCGCCTCCCGTGTCGACGTCGAGCTCGTCCGGCGCGAGCTCATGGCCGCGAAGGTCACCCGCGCCAAGGTCGACGTCGTACGGGAGACCACCGGGTACGCCATCGGGGGCGTGCCGCCCTTCGGGCACCGGACCAGGACCCGGGTCCTCGCGGACCGTTCGCTGCTGGAGCACGACATCGTCTGGGCCGCCGCCGGTACCCCGTACACCGTGTTCCCCATGGAGCCGAAGTCCCTGATCGCCCACGCCGGCGCGACCCTCGTGGACGTACGCGAGTCGGCGGCTCCGTGACCCCGGCCGTCACCGCCGCCGTACTGCTCGCCGCCGTCACGCACGCCTGCTGGAACGCGCTCGCGCACCGCATCACCGACAAGCTGGTCGGGTTCACGCTCATCGCGGGCGGCGGAATGCTGATCGGGCTGGTCGCGGTGCCGTTCCTGCCGGTCCCCGCTGCCGGGGCGTGGCCGTATCTCGTCGCGTCGGCCCTCATCCACATCGTGTACTACGTGCTGCTCATGCGGTCGTTCCGGCTCGGCGACTTCGGGCAGGCGTATCCGATCGCGCGCGGTACCGCGCCCCTCGTCGTCACCGTGCTCGCCGCCGTGTTCGCCCACGAGGTGCCGAACGGCTGGGCGGCGGCCGGAATCGCCGTGTCCTGTACGGGACTTACCGGGGTCGCGCTGTGGGGGATGCGCGGGCGGCGGCCCAACTGGGCGGCGATCGGGGCCGCGTTGGCGACCGGGCTGTCCATCGCCGCGTACACCGTCGTCGACGGTCTGGGCGTACGGGCCTCGGGCTCCGCGCTCGCCTACATCGCCTGGCTGATGGCCCTGGAGGGCATCGCCGTCCCCGCCTACGCGCTGTACCGCTGGCGGGGCCAATTCCTTGTGACGGTGCGGCCGTTCGCTGCCCTCGGGCTCCTCGGCGGCGCGCTGTCCGTGGCGGCGTACGGCCTCGTCCTGTGGGCGCAGACCCGGGCCGAACTCGCCCCCGTGGCCGCGCTGAGGGAGTCGTCGATCATCGTCGGGGCGGCGATCGGCGCCGTGTTCTTCAAGGAGCGGTTCGGTGCGCCGAGGGTCGCCGCCGCCGGGCTGCTCGTCATCGGGATCGGGCTGATGCTGCACGCCGGGTAGGCGGCGGCGTGGCACTCCAGCTCCTATGGGCGGACCGCCACCGCGTCCACCTCGAACAGCATTCCCGGCAGGGCCAGCGAGGCGACACCGCTGAGTGTCTGTGCCGGGAGCCGGGTGCCGAAGCGGGTGTGCAGCGCCTTGCCGAGGGTCTCCAGCTTGTCGGGGTCGTGGTCGACGACGAACGTGCCGAGCCGTACGACGTGTTCGTAGCCGAGGCCGACTCCTTCGAGTGCCGAGCGCAGCCGGTCGAAGGCCAGGTCCACCTGCGCCGCGAAGTCGCCGGGGACGGGGGAGCCGGTGGCGTCGGAGGCGTACTGGCCGCCGATGTACACGGGTTGGCCCGGGGCCGACACAGCGTGGCTGTAGCCGAACGGCGTCGGGTCGTGCAGGGCGGGCGGGTTGGTGATCGTGCGCTGGTCGGAGATCATGTCGGGGCCAACGCCCGCCGTGCGCCCACGATTCCGGCAGACGGTCGCACGCGCCTGCTCAGGGCGTCGGGGCCGCGTAGCAGCGGACCTTCACCCACTGGCCCGGCCCCCACTCCTGCGCCACCTCCGCCGCCAGCAGTGTCCAGCCCAGGCGCTCGTACAGGGCCGCCGCCGCGGTGTCCGTCGACGCCACGTCGAGTACGGGGTGCAGGGCGCGGGACTTCGCGTCCGCCACCGCCCGTTCCATCAGCGCCGCGCCGACTCCCCGGCCCCGGGCCGCCGGATCGACGTACAGGCGGTTGATCACGGCCGTCGGGCCCCGGTTCCACAGGGCCGCCGCCGCGTCGCCCTCCTCGCTGCGAGACAGGACGATGTGACCGACGATCCCCCCACCGTCGGCCTCTTCCGCCACCCACACCGCGAGGAGTGGGCGCGGGGTCAGCCAACCGGCCGGGTCCGTCGGCCAGTTGAGGGGATACGCGTTCCGCTCGTGGACCGTCGCCAGCACCCGTACGCACGCGTCGAGGTCGGCGTCCGTGCGGGGGCGGACATGGAAGGAGGCTGCCTTCGAGGCGCTGTTGTCCGTCACGCGCGCTGGTAGGCGCGGACGCCGGACAGGTCGTGGAGGCGCATGCTGTTGCGGTCGGTCACCGAGCGGCCGAGGGCGTGGTGGGGCCAGAGGCCGCCCGCCGTGAGGCGGCTGCGTTCGACCCAGGCGCGGGCCGGGACGCTGCTGTTCTTGTAGTAGTTGAGGGCGTAGCCGCCGGTGTGGACGCGCAGGAGGCAGAAGCCGCCCGGGTAGTCCTTGACCGCGCTGACCTCCTGCTGGGTGACGTGCGGCGCGCCGGTCAGGACCGTGCGCTTGTTGCGGTGGGTGTGGCCCGCGTGGTGGAGGAAGACGCCGGGGGAGGAGGCGTAGGCGTCGACGATCGAGCGGGCCTGGCCGCGGTCCAGGCGCTGTCCCCGGCCCATCGGGAACACCGAGTCCCGTGTGGTGAGCGGGTGATGGCCGAAGACGACGGTCGGCTGGTCCCGGTCGCGCCTCAAGTCGGTCTGGAGCCAAGCCAGTTGTTCGGCGCTCAGTCCGCCCGCGTCGCCGCCGTTGCCCTCCTTCTCATAGGTGTCCAGGCCGATGAGGCGCAGGCCGCCCAGGTCGCGCGCGAAGTAGCCGGGGCCGTCGGAGCCGCCCAGGAACCCGTCGCGGAAGGAGTCGTCGGGGTGCCTGGGGCGGTCGTGGTTGCCCCGTACGACGAAGTAGTCCCGTCCGTGGGTGCCGAAACCGTCCAGGATGCGGCGGGCCTCGGCCAGGTCCCGGGGTGCGCCGGCTGCCGAGATGTCCCCGGCGGCCAACAGGACGTCCGCGCCGCGCCGGTGGGCCTCCTCGACCATCGCCACGCTCATGATCTCCGGGTACGGGTCGAGGCCGGGCGGCTGCGAGACCCCGCGCAGCATCGGGACGCCCGCCACCCGGCCCGCCGTGGTCTCGCCGAGGTGCAGGTCGTTGCAGAGCGCGATGGAGAGGAGGTGGCGGCCGGGGGGCGGCTGGGGGGTCGTGAAGGAGTAGGGGCCGCCGTGCGAGCCCAGGCCGTGCAGCGAGGTGCCGACCGCGTTGCCGCGCACCAGGTGCAGGGGGGTCGGTGTGGCCGCCCGGCCGCGCGAACGGGCCTGGTAGTAGTACGTCCGGCCCGGTTCCAGGTCCGTCAGCTCGACGTGGTGGTGGGCGGTCGGCCGGTCCTCCGACGCCGTGCGGTCGAGGTGGGCGGGGTGGGTGCCGTACACGACCTCGCCCTCGGTGACGGCGGGGACCAGGTGGCCGAAACCGTCGTCGGTGCCGGGCACGACCGTGTACCAGGTGATGACGGCGCGGTCCTCGGTGAGCGTGACCAGCTCCAGGTGGAGGGCCGTCACGACATCGGTGCGCGTGACACGTTCCCGGCGCGCGGCGAGCGCGGACCGCAGGACGGCGGGCGTGAGCAGCGCGCCGGACCGGACGAGATCGCGGGGGGCGGGGAACGCCGCCAGGGCGGCGAGGGGAGCGGAGAGACAGCAGCGCATGATCGGAACGTGCCCGTGGCCCGTCAACGGCTGCCGTGGGGGCGGGTGCGGCCGGAGGCGTGGGGCACGACAACTCCTTGGCGTCGGTGCGGTCGGTGCGGGGGCTCTTGAAGCGTACGACCGGGGGTGGGCGCACATCCTTCGCCCGGGGGCGATCGCGACGAACGTCACACAACGGACGCTGCGCGCGCCCTACAGCTCCACCGCCTCGGCCACCCCCGGCACCGCCCGCACCGCCCGTACCAGTGCCTGTGCCCGTGCGTCCGCCGTCACGCTCTTGCGGAAGCCGTTGGTCACGTACCCGAACGCGATGCCCGAGCCGGGGTCGGCGAAGCCGAGGGCGCCGCCGCGCCCCGGGTGGCCGAAGGAGCCGGGGGTCAGGAGCGGCGAGGCGGTGCCGTGGAGCATGTAGCCGAGGCCGAAGCGGGTGCCGATGACCAGGACGCGGTCCGGGCCCGCCGACTGCTCGCGCCGGGCCAGTTCGGCTGTCGCCGGGGTGAACAGGCGGGTCCCGCCGTCGACCCGTCCGATCAGGGAGGCGTAGAAGCGGGCGAGGCCGTCGGCCGTGGCGATGCCGTTGGAGGCGGGGAGGGCGGCGGCCCGGTACGCGGGGTCGTTCTCGTCGGGCAGCGGGGTGATCGCGGCGAAGGCGCGGCTGGTGAGGGAGCCCGGGTCGGCGTAGGCGTCGGCGACGGACCGTTTGGGGCGTGTCCTGAGGCCCGGGCCCGCCGTCTCGGGTGTCCGGGCCCGGCCGACCCGGCCCGCGCGACCCGCCCGGGCCTCCGCGTCCGGCAGCCCGATCCACAGGTCGAGGCCGGCCGGTCCGGCGATCTCGGTGGCGACCCAGTCGCCGATCGGGCGCCCGCTGACCCGCCGTACGAGCTCGCCCGTCAGCCAGCTGTACGTCTGGGCGTGGTACCCGTGGTCCGTGCCCGGCTCCCAGGCCGGCGCCTGGGCCGCGACCGCCGCCGCGCCGAGGGCGGGATCGGCGGCCTGTGCCGGGGTGAGCGGCCGGTCGAGCACGGGGACGCCCGCGCGGTGCGAGAGCAGGTGCCGTACGAGGGTGCGTTCCTTGCCCGCGGCCTTGAACTCGGGCCAGTACTCGCCGACGGGAGCGTCCAGGTCCAGTTCGCCGCGCTCGGCCAGCATCAGGAGTGCGGCGGCGGCCACGCCCTTCGTCGCGGAGCGCACGATCTGCGCGGTGCCGTGCTCCCAGGGCGCCGGGCCGGACTCGGCGTCCGTGTCCCCGTCGAAGTCCCGTACGCCCGCCCACAGGTCGACGACCCGCTGCCCGTCCCGGTACACGGTGACGGCGGCGCCGCGTTCGCCGCCGGTCGCGAAGTTCCGTGCGAACGCGTCCCGGACCGGCTCGAAGCCCTCCGCCACCACGCCGTTCACGTCTGCGTTCAAGTCCACCATGTCCACGCGGGTGTAACACGCACGCACCCGCCCCCGATTCCTCGGCGCGGAGGGAACCGGCGGATCAGCCCAGGATGATCGTCACATCGATGTTGTCGCGGGTGGCGTTGGAGTACGGGCAGACCATGTGTGCCGCGTCCACCAGCTTGGCCGCGATGTCCTGGTCCAGGATCGGCAGCGAGACGCTCAGGGCGACCGCGAGGCCGTAGCCGCGCTGCCTGTTGGGGCCGATGCCGACCTTCGCGGCGACCGTGGAGCCGGTCAGGTCGTAGCCCTCGCGGCGGCCGACCAGGACCAGCGCGTTGTGGAAGCACGAGCTGTAGCCGGCCGCGAACAGCTGCTCCGGGTTGGTGCCGTTGCCGTCGCCGCCCATCTGCGGGGGCATCGCCACCTTCAGCGCGAGCTGGCCGTCCTGGCTGGTGACATCGCCGTCCCGGCCGCCGTGGGCGGTTGCCTCGGCGACGTACATGATCTTCGTCGGACGGGTGTCCGGACGAGCATCGGTACGGGCCTCGACGTCGATACCGGCGTCAGTCACGGCAGAACCTCCCCCAAAGCGGACAACAGGAACATGTGTAGATACTGCGAATACCGCAACTACATCGTGCACAAGGTACCGGCTGGTAGGGGTGTATTCGCTACCCGGGGGTAGAAACCGCCGGTAACCTGAGGTCAGCGGCCGGCCTCAGACCGGACGGGCCCGGTCGGCCGCCCCCTGCGCCCGAGCCGCCAGGTCCCACAGCTCGCCCCGCAGCCGCGCGACCTCGCCCCCGCTCAGCTCCGTCGCCGCGAGCAGCGCGCCCGGTACGCGCGCCGCGCGCTCCCGGAGCTCCGCGCCCCGCCCGGTGACGCCGACGGACACCGACCGCTCGTCCAGCACCGACCGTTCCCGGCGGACGAGCCCCGCCGCCTCCAGCCGCTTGAGCAGCGGCGAGACCGTGCCGTAGTCGAGGCACAGGGCGGTGCCCAGCTCCTTCACGGTCATCTCGCCGCGCTCCCACAGGGCCAGCAGCACGAGGTACTGGGGGTAGGTGAGGCCCAGTTCCTCCAGGAGCGGGCGGTAGGCGGCGGTCACCGCGCGCTGGGCCGCGTACAGCGCGAAGCACAACTGGTCGTCGAGGCGCGGCGACCCGGGATCGTACGTGCCGTTGTGCGCGTCCTCTTGTTCGATCACGCGCCCATTGTCCATGTGCCCGTCGTCATGCGGTGCGGGTGGCCGGGACCGAGCGCGGGTCGAAGCCGTAGGGCAGTTCCAGTCGGTGGGCGCGCATCAGGCCGTCGTCGCCGAGGAGGTCGCCGGTGCGTCCGTCGGCGGCTATGACGCCCTCGCTGAGGATCAGGGCGCGCGGGCACAGTTCCAGGGCGTACGGGAGGTCGTGCGTGACCATGAGGACGGTGACGTCCAACGACCGCAGGATGTCGGCCAGTTCGCGGCGCGAGGCGGGGTCGAGGTTGGAGGACGGCTCGTCGAGGACGAGGATCTCGGGCTCCATCGCGAGCACCGTCGCCACGGCCACCCGGCGCCGCTGCCCGAACGAGAGATGGTGCGGCGGGCGGCCGGCGAAGTCCGCCATGCCGACCAGGTCGAGGGCGGTACGGACGCGCCGCTCCAGCTCCTCGCCCTTCATTCCCGCGGCGGCGGGCCCGAACGCGACGTCCTCGCGGACGGTCGGCATGAAGAGCTGGTCGTCGGGGTCCTGGAACACGATCCCGACCTTGCGCCGGATTTCGGCCATGTGCCGTTTCCCGACGGGCATCCCCGCCACGGTGACCGTCCCCGCGCCCCCGGTGAGGATGCCGTTGAGGTGCAGCACGAGGGTCGTCTTGCCGGCCCCGTTGGGCCCGAGCAGTGCCACCCGCTCGCCGCGCCCGACGGAGAAGTCGACGCCGAAGAGGGCCTGGTGGCCGTCGGGGTAGGCGTAGGCCAGCCCGGCGACTTCGAGGGAGGGGGAGAGCGAGGGTGTTGTCACAGGGACCATCCCAGCAGACAGACGGCGAGCGCGGCGACGGGCAGGGCGAAGGCGTACGACCACTGCGCCCGGGACGCGGTCACCTCGTCGATGACGGGCATGGAACCGGTGTATCCCCGGCTCACCATGGCCAGATGTACGCGCTCGCCCCGCTCGTACGACCGGATGAACAGCGCCCCGGCGGACTTCGCCAGCACCCCCCAGTGCCGGACTCCGCTCGCCTCGAACCCGCGTGACTCCCGGGCGATCCGCATCCGCCGCATCTCGTCGGCGATGACGTCGCCGTACCGGATCATGAAGGAGGCGATCTGCACGAGCAGCGGCGGGAGTCCGAGGCGCTGGAGGCCGAGCAGGAGTTCGCGCAGTTCGGTGGTGGAGGCGAGGAGGACGGAGGTGGCGACGCCGAGGGTGCCCTTGGCGAGCACGTTCCAGGCGCCCCAGAGGCCGCCCACGCTGAGCGACATGCCCAGCACCTCCACCCGCTCGCCCTGTGCCACGAACGGCATGAGCACGGCGAAGGCGACGAAGGGGACCTCGATCAGCAGCCGCTTGAGCAGGAACACGGCGGGCACCTGGGCGGCGCGGGCCACCCCCGCCAGCAGTACGGCGTACACGGCGAAGGCCCACACCGCCTCCCGGGGGGTGGACACGACGACGATCACGAAGGCGAACGCGGCGGCGAGCTTGGTGTGCGGCGGCAGCGCGTGCACGGGGGAGTGCGCGTGCCGGTAGAGCCGGTGGGCGTGCCCGGCGCCCATCTCAGACGCTCGCGCGCGGGGTGACGGAGGCGGCCGGGGCGTCCCCGTCGCTACGGCGCCTGCGCACCGCCCAGAAGACGCCGGTCCCGGCGACGATCGTGGCGCCGACGCCGATCACACCGGCGAGGCCGCCGGAGAGCCGCCCGTCGGTGATGCCCTCGACGGAGTAGTCGGCGAGCGGGGAGTCGGCGGCGGCGTGGTCCTCGACCTTGGCGTCGATGCCCTTGTCGGCGGCGACCTTCTCCAGGCCGTCGGGGCTGGCGGAGGCGTAGAAGCTCACGCCCCCGGCGAGGACGAGGGACGCGGCGAGGCCGGTGAGCCAGACGTTGCGGGTGCGGTGGGAGGGGGCGAGGGCGGGGGACGCGGGCTGCGGCTCGGGCGCCGCGTCCACCAGTTCGCCGTTGACGCGCAGCTGGAGCTTCCGGGTCAGGCCGCGGGCGCCGTACACGAGGTCCGGTCGTACGGCGATGACGGCGCCGACCGTGAAGGCGGTGATCGCGGCCTCGCCGAGCCCGATCAGGACGTGCACGCCGACCATGGCGGTGAGGACCCGGCCGATCGGGACGTCCGTCGTGCCGCCGACGGCGTAGACGAGGGTGAAGGCGAGGGCGGCGGCCGGTACGGAGAGTCCGGCGGCGACGAAGGCGGAGACGGTGACGGACCGCCGCTTCCTGGGGAGCACCTTGACCAGTCCGCGGAAGACGGCGTAGGCGACGACGGTCGTCACGACGGCCATGACCGTGATGTTCACGCCGAGCGCGGTGAGGCCGCCGTCCGCGAAGAGGATGCCCTGCATGAGCAGGACGACGGACACGCACAGGACCCCTGTGCAGGGGCCCACGAGTATCGCGGCCAGTGCGCCGCCGAGCAGATGTCCGCTGGTCCCGGCCGCGACCGGGAAGTTCAGCATCTGCACGGCGAAGATGAACGCGGCCACCAGACCGGCGAGCGGCGCGATCCGTTCGTCCAGTTCGCGTCGGGCACCGCGCAGGCTCATGGCGACGGCGCCCGCGGCGACGACTCCGGCCGCTACGGAGACGGGGGCGTTGATGAATCCATCAGGCACATGCACCGTTCGATGATAGTGGCTTGTTGCGAACTCCTCGCAAGAGCGATCTGAAAGCAGTTTGCTGCGTATTTGGGAAAATATGCGACATTGGAGAGGAAGTGGAAGCGGATTCATAGCTTCTGCACAGGTCACGCAGCGTAAGGGGCCGTCCGATGTCCGTAGTCGAGCAGTACGCGCGAGCCCATATCGTCACGGCCACCCCGGACGACCACGACGACCGGGACGACCGCGACGCCGTCCCCGTCGTCCTGCGCTACGACCCGGACGCGGATCCGCGCGCCGTCCGCATCGGCCTGCCCGGTCCGCACGAGTGGACGTTCTCGCGGTCCCTCCTGGAGGAGGGGCTGCGGGCGCCGGTGGGATCGGGGGAGGTGCGGGTGTGGCCGTGCGGGCGCGTGCAGGCGGTGGTCGAGTTCCACTCGGCGGGTGGTGTGTCGGTGGTGCAGTTCGAGACGAAGGCTCTGACGAGGTTCTTGCGGCGTACGTATATGGCGGGGGCGCGGGTGAGTAGCTGACGTCGGGTTTTCTCGCCCCCGCCGCCCTTACCCGTCCCATCCCAGCCCCCAGTGGGGTCCCCTCTGGGGGCTGCGCCCCCAGACCCCCCTACGGCCCTGAACGGGCCTAGTCCTCAAGCGCCGGACGGGCTGGAGACGCGGGCCGGCGCTGGAGAGGTGCCGTCCGGTGGTGGAGACGCGGGCCGGCGCTGAAGGGCTACCGTCCGGTGGTGGAGATGTGGGTCGGTGCTGGGGAGGTGCCGTCCGGGCCGATCAGGAACCCGCCTTCAGCAGGGCCGCGACGATCGGGCCCGCCGTGCTTCCCCCGTGTCCGCCCTGCACGACCACGCCCGCGCCCGCCAGGTCTCCCCGGTACGCCGTGAACCAGCCGTTCGGCTTCTCCTGGCCGTCGACCTCGGCCGATCCCGTCTTCGCCCCGTAGTCCGGGCCCAGACCGGCCATCGCCTCCGCCGCCGTCCCGTACGCCGCCGTGTACTGCATCAGTTCACGCAGTTGCGACAGCGTCGACGACGACATCGTCCGGGACGCGGTGGCCAGCGTGCGGCCGTCCACCTCCGCCGAGACCAGGTACGGCTGCCGGAACACCCCGGACTCCACGGTCGCCGCCACCGACGCCATGTTCAGCGGGTTCATCCGCACCCCGCCCTGCCCGATCAGCGACGCCGCCATCTGCGCCTGCGACTGCACCGGCACCGAGCCGTCGAAGGTCGAGACGCCGACCGCCCAGTTGTCCATGCCGAGGCCGAACACCTGCTGCGCCTGCTTGGTCAGGCTGTCGTCGTCGAGTTCCTTCGCCTGGCTGATGAAGGCCGTGTTGCAGGAGCGCGCGAAGCTCGCCTTGAACGTGCCGCCCTTGATCTCGAACTCGTCGTCGTTCTGGAACTTCCAGCCGCCGTACGTCGAGTACTTCGGGCACGGGTGCGCCTTGTCCGGTGACGCCAGCCCCTTCTCGATGAGCAGCGACGACGTGACGACCTTCATCGTCGAACCCGGCGCCAACGAGCCCTGGAACGCGGTGTTGAAGCCGTGCGACTGGTTCGCCACCGCCAGGATCTCGCCCGTCGACGGACGCAGCAGCACCACCGACGACTTCGCCTTCTTCGCGACCTCTGCCTCCGCCGCCGCCTGAAGGGCCGGGCTCAGTGTCGTCTTCACGGTGCCCGGTGTGCCCTTGCTCAGCTCCAGCAGCGTCTTGTCCGCCGACTTCGCCGCCTTGGACGCCGTACCGCGCACGACCCGAAGCTCGATGCCCGCCTTGCCGCCGGCCTTCTTGCCGTACTTCTCCCGGAGGCTGTCCAGGACCGTGCCCAGCGACGGGTACTTGGCGAGCGTCAGCTCACCGCCGTCCCGGTCGACGGCCTTGATCGGCGGGGTGCCGGCCTCCCCGGTGAGGAGCCTGTCGCCGTCGGCCAGGTCGGGGTGGACGACGGACGCGTGCCAGTCGACCAGCGGTTTCCCGTCGGACGTACGACGGACCACGGTCAGGGCGCTCTTGTACGTGAGCGGCTTGCTCGTGCCGCCGTACGTCACCGTGCCCTTCACGGTGAAGGGGACCTTGGCGCCCGTCGCCGTGCCCGGGGTGATCGTGACGCCGGTGATGTGGGCGTCCTTGGTGTAGCCGGTGAGGAGGGTGGTGGCCGCCCTGGTCGTGTCGTTCGTCGCGGCTGCCGCCTGGGTGACCCGGCCCGTCTGCCAGGCCGTCAGGAACTGTGCGGCGACCGCCTTGACCTGCGTCGCGGACACTGGGCCGGTCGGCACCGACGGCTTCCGGTCGGCCGTCGTGGCCGTCGAGGAGCCGTCCTCGGCCGCCGCTCCGCCGCCGTACAGCGCGTAGACGCCGAGACCGGCGCCGCCGACGACCACGGCGATCATCCCGCCGATCACGGCGGGCCTGGTCCTCGGTGCACTCCGTCGCTCGGCGACGGCCTTCTTCTTGCCCCTCTTGCCCACAGCTCCCGATCCTCCGCGGTAATCCCCAGGGTCCCCGTTGCCCTCACCTACACCTCAACGACAACGACCACCCTAGAGTCCCGTACTGTGCGGGTGAGTTCAGCCACCTGTCCGTAGCACGGCTGCGACAATCGGCCCGGCCGCGTCGCCGCCGTGGCCGCCCTCCTGGGTCATGGCCGCCGCCGCGATGTCGCCCCGGAACCCGGTGAACCAGCTGTTGGACTTCGTCTGCCCGTCGACCTCGGCGGACCCCGTCTTCGCCCCGATGTCGCCGCTCAGCCCGGCCATGGCCTGCGCCGCGGTGCCCTGGGTCGCCGTCATCCGCATCATCTCCTTGAGCTGCGCGGATGTGCTCGCCGGCAGGCCCTTCGCCGTCGCCAGCTCACGGTTGTCCAGGTCGGGCGAGACGAGGTACGGCTGCCGGAACTCGCCCGTGATCGCCGTCGCCGTCACCGACGCCATGTTCAGCGGGCTCATCTGGACCTGGCCCTGCCCGATCGCGTTGGCCGCGCGGTCCGGACCGGGGGAGGCGGGGACGCTGCCGTCGAACGAGGTGATCCCGGTCTTCCAGTTGTCCTGCCCGAGCCCGAACCGTTCCTGGGCCTCGGTCGTCAGCGACTCGTCGGTGAGGGGGTTCGCCTTGGTGCCGTCGATCAGCTTGATGAAACCGGTGTTGCAGGAACGCATGAAGTCGTTGGCGAGGGTGGCGTTCTCGTTCGGTGCCATGCCCTTGAGGTTGCTGAAGGTCTGGCTCTGCCAGATGGCCGTCGATGTGCAGGGCGCCGGGCCGTTCATCGACGTGACGCCGTTGTCTATCAGCATCGCCGCCGTGACGATCTTCATCGTGGAGCCCGGCGCCAGCGTGCCCTCGAAGGCCGCGTTGAACTGGTCCCCGCGGTGGTTGGCGACCGCCAGCACCTCACCGGTGCTCGGCTGTACGGCGACCACGGACGACTCGGAGAACTTCAGCACCGCCTTCTCGGCGGCGGCCTGCGCGCTCGCGCTCAGCGTCGTCTCCAGCTTGCCCGGGGTGCCCTCGGCGAGGGTCAGCAGCGAGGTGTCGGCGATGTTGGTGTCGGCGTGCCGGACCATCAGCTCGATGCCCGGCGTACCGCCCGCCTTGTCGCCGTAGCGCGCCCGCAGGGTGTCCAGGATCGGCCCGAGGGACGGGTACTTCTCCTTCGTCAGGACCTTGCCGTCCCGGTCCACGGCCTCGATCGGCGGGCTCGCGGCCTCCCCGGTGACCAGCGCGTCCCCGACGGCCTTGAGGCCGGGATGCAGGACCGACGGCTTCCAGTCGACCAGCGCCCGCCCGGTCGTCGTACCCCGGACGATCGTCAGGCTGCTGGTGTAGGCGAGCGGCTTGCTCTTGCCCCGGAAGGACACCGTGGCCTTCACCGAGAACGGCACGGTGGCTCCGGTGGGCGTTCCGGGGGTGATCTTCACCCCGGTGATGTGCGCGGTCGCCTTGTAGTCGCTGATCAGCGTGGCGGCCGGCGCGGCGTTGTCGGTGAGGTCGGCGGCGGCCCGCGCCTGCCCCTTCTCCCAGGCCGCGAAGAACTTCTCGCTGGTCTCCGCTATCTCGTCCTTCGACGGCGGCCCGGTCTTCACGCTCTCCGCACCGCTGTCCTCGCTGAGCGCGGACACGACGTTGAACGCGCCGTAGCCGGCCCCGCCGACCATCACCGTGAACACGGTTCCGACGATGGCGGCCTTCGCTCCCTTACGCATGGGTGTTCCCCTCCCCGTTGGCCATTGCACTGTAAGTGGCCTGAGGGACTGCTGTGGGGGGTGTTTCCGTCTCTTGTCCCAACTCTTGTCCGAAGAGTGACTAGACCCAGGTGTCCAGCCACATACGTGAACGCCAGGAGTCGATGGGAATCGCCGTCCCCGTGTACAGGGGCCAGAAGTAGACGAAGTTCCAGGCGATCAGCAGCACCAGCACGCCCGCGCCCGCCGCCCCCGCGACCCGGCGGCGTTCGCTCGAACCCGGTGGGCCGACGATCGCGCCGATCATCATCGCCACGGCCAGGCAGAGGAAGGGCAGGAAGACGATCGCGTAGAAGAAGAAGATCGTGCGCTCCTGGTACATGAACCAGGGGGCGTAGCCCGCCGCGATCCCGCAGGCGATGGCGCCCGCCCGCCAGTCGCGCCGGAACAGCCAGCGGTACAGGACGTACAGGACCGCGAAGCAGGCCGCCCACCACAGGAGGGGCGTGCCGAGGGCCAGGACCTCGCGGGCGCACTGCTCGCCCGAGTTGGCGGGGCAGCCGCCCGTGCCGGGCTCGGGGGACTCGTAGAAGAACGAGACCGGGCGGCCCAGGACCAGCCAACTCCAGGGGTTCGACTGGTAGTTGTGCGGGGTGTGCAGGCCCACGTGGAACTCGTACACCGCGTGTTCGTAGTGCCAGAGGCTGCGCCACCAGTCGGGGAACAGCCAGGACCAGTCGCTGCCCTTGCCCTCGGTGGCCGCCCAGTTGCGGTAGTAGCCGCCGGTGCCGTCCGAGGGGGAGAGGATCCAGGCCGTCCAGGACAGGATGTACGTGAAGATCGCCACCGGGACCGTCGCCAGGAACGCCCAGCCCAGGTCGCGCTTGAGGACCGCCTCGTACGGGTGGCGGGCGCCGGCGACCTTGCGGGTGCCGACGTCCCACAGCACCGCCATCACACAGAACGCGATCAGGATGTAGAGGCCGTTCCACTTTGTGCCGATGGCCAGGCCCAGCATCAGGCCCGCGAGCCAGCGCCAGGGGCGGAAGCCGAAGCGCGTCGTCTCGGCGATGTGCGCGTCCGGCCGTACGACGCCGTCGGCGTCCGGTGGGAGCGCTGCCGCCAGTTGTTCGCGGGCCCTGTCGCGGTCGACGACCAGGCAGCCGAAGGCGGCGAGGACGAAGAACTGAAGGACGCCGTCGAGGAGCGAGGTGCGGCTCATCACGAAGGCCAGGCCGTCCACGGCCATCAGCGTGCCCGCCAGGCAGCCCAGGAAGGTGGAGCGGAAGATGCGCCGGCCGACGCGGCACAGGATCAGGATCGACAGCGTGCCCAGCAGTGCCGTCATGAAGCGCCAGCCGAACGGATTGAACCCGAACATCCATTCGCCGAGCCCGATGACGTACTTGCCGACGGGCGGATGCACGACATAGGCCGGGTCCGTCGGGATCGCCACATGCCCGTCGGTCTTCAGGATCAGGTTGTTGACGTCCTTGTCCCAGTTGACCTCGAAGCCGCGGTGGATGAGCCCCCACGCGTCCTTCGCGTAGTACGTCTCGTCGAACATCACCCGCTTCGGACTGCCCAGGTCCCAGAAGCGCAGCACGCCCGCGAGCAGCGTCACCAGCAGCGGGCCGCCCCAGCCGGACCAGCGCGTGATCCGGTCGGAGAGGGCCGGCGGCACCCCGAGGGTCGCCCACAGTCGGGGGCTCGGCTCGGTGTACGGCGGCACCAGCCGGTCCCGGACATCGCTTCTCGGCCTGGCCGTGTATCCGTATCGGCGCAGCCGCTGCTGCCACCCCGGGCGCTGCTCTGGCGAGGGGGCGCTTTGCCGGATGTCCGTGGAGGGCGCGGTACTGGTCACCGCGCCATCGTAGGGAACAGCTCTGTGTGAGTCCCTTGACATCCTCCCCCTCCTTTTAAAAGAGGGGGATTTCAACCGGTTTGGATTGAGGTTCACGGACGTTCTTCGACCGCGTGGGCGGTGTCGTCCCTCCGGCACCGGCTGTTCGCCGGGGGCGGGGGACCCCGCCCTGTCCTGCCGCGACGTTGGCTGCTGCGTTGGTGTCCGCGTTGCAGGTGAAACCGCAGGAGGAACGGACGAACTCGGCTTGGCTCTTGCGCGAGTTCTTGTCGATCCACCCGCAGGCACTGCACCGCAGACTTGTGTACGGGGCGGGCACGTCCTCGACCCGGCCGGGGGCCCTGTGTCCGGTGCGCTGCCGCAACAGGCCCCAGCCCTGGGCGAGGATGCCTCGGTTCAGCCCGGCCTTCTGCGCCACGTTCCTGCCGGGCTGCTCCACCGTGCCCTTCGCGGAACGGGTCATGTTCCTGATGTCCAGCTTTTCGAAGCGGATCAGGTCACCGGTGCGGGCGAGCAGGGCGCTGGTCTTCTCGCACCAGTCCTTGCGGCGGTTCGCCTCCCGTGCCTTGAGCTTCGCGGCCTTCCCGTACTCGGCTGTCTTCCGTTCACTGGCCTTGGTTGCGCGGGCGGCGCGCCGCTGGTGCTTGCGGAGCTGGGCGCGTTCCCGGGCGGTGAGCTGCGGGCAGTTCGGTTTCCGCCCATCGGAGAGGGCGACGGTTACGGTGATGCCGCGGTCGATGCCGATGACCGTGTCCGTGCCGGGCGCGGGCACCGGGTCGGGGACGACGGCGAATGCCGCATGCCACTGCCCGTTGCGGAAGGTCACCCTGAACGTCTTCGCGTCCGGCAGTTGCGCGCGCTTGCCGCTGATGCTGAGGCGAAAGCGGACCCAGCCGCAGCCGGGCACCTTGACCTGCGCCCAGCGCCGGTTCAGCTTCCGCACGACCACTGAGCGGCCCATGACCTGTCGGCCGGTCCTCGCGTTCAGCTTCGGCGTGCCGTCGTCGTGATGCTCGGGCGCATGGTCGGTGCCGATGACACGGAAACCCTCATGCGCGAACTTCTTGCGCCAGGTCGGTTCACCGAACCCGGACGTGAAACGAGCGCTCTTGGCCGTGGCGAAGTCCTTGAGCGCCTGCTGCTGCACGTCCGCGTTTCCCGCCGCCAACCACTCGCTCGCCCGCCGGGCCTCGGTGAGCTGACGGCACTGCTCGGCGAACGAGGGCGCGGACCCGCGGCCCGGCTTCCAGTGTGCATGCTGCTCGACGGCAAGGTTGTGGACGTACCGGGCGTGCGCGCAGTGCAGCAGCATCTGCTGCTCCTGCTCGCTCGTCGGGTACATCCGGAAACGTGCCATGTCGCGAAACGAAGACCACACGTTCCCCAGCCGTGCACCTCATCGACGACTGTCACCCGTGCGAGTGACCATCCCGCCGACCCGGCCACCGCTACCAGGTCTCTCGACTTCCCGCCACCACCCGCCCCGGGCATCCCGGACAGTGAAGCCGGATCGCTCTGGCAGCGATCCGGCTTCTCCTGTCCCTCTCCGCGGAAGTGGGCATTCACCCCGGCTGAAGGACCGGGCACTCTGCCCGAAAGCCAAGTGGAGGGCCCCTTGGAGGCCCTGCGAGGATGGAAACGTGACAGGAACCTTGGTTTTGGCAGGCACGCCCATCGGCGACATCACGGACGCGCCGCCCCGGCTCGCGGCGGAACTGGCGGGCGCGGACGTCATCGCGGCCGAGGACACCCGGCGGCTGCGCCGGCTCACCCAGGGGCTCGGTGTGCAGCCCAAGGGCCGGGTGGTGTCGTACTTCGAGGGCAACGAGGCAGCGCGCACACCCGAGTTGGTCGAGGCGCTGCTCGGCGGCTCGCGGGTGCTGCTGGTGACGGACGCGGGCATGCCGTCGGTGTCCGACCCCGGCTACCGGCTGGTCGCCGCGGCCGTGGAGAAGGACATCAGGGTGACGGCCGTACCCGGCCCGTCCGCCGTGCTCACCGCGCTCGCGCTGTCCGGGCTGCCCGTCGACCGCTTCTGCTTCGAGGGCTTCCTGCCGCGAAAGGCCGGCGAACGGCTGGCGAGGCTGAGGGAGGTGGCCGAGGAACGGCGCACACTCGTCTACTTCGAGGCCCCGCACCGCCTCGACGACACCCTCGCCGCCATGTCCGAGGTGTTCGGCACCGACCGGCGGGCCGCCGTCTGCCGGGAGCTGACGAAGACGTACGAGGAGGTCAGGCGCGGTCCGCTGGCCGAGCTGGCCGAGTGGGCCGCGGAGGGCGTACGGGGTGAGATCACCGTCGTCGTCGAGGGCGCCCCGGAGCGGGACGGCGGCGAGCTCGGCGCCGAGGAACTGGTGCGGCGGGTGCGGGTGCGCGAGGAGGCGGGGGAGCGGCGCAAGGAGGCCATCGCGGCGGTTGCCGCCGAGGCGGGCCTGCCGAAACGGGAGGTGTTCGACGCGGTGGTGGCCGCGAAGAACGCGGCGGGCGCGGCGGGCACGGGCGCCGCGGGAAGTGCGACGCCGGTCACGCCATAAGGGGGCAAAGCGGGAGGGCGGAAGGCAAAGTCCCGACCTCGGATCCGGGCTGTTCCCACAAGGAATGGCCAAGACGCCTTCAACAGTCGACAGGTCTGATGCCTTCACGTCGGCGGAGGCGTCCACTGGTTCACAGGACGCACCCGTCCTTTGTCCAGCGGACAAGAGGAGCTGGCATGAGCGAGATCACCGGCCACCGCAGCACGGCCACCGCCGTCGTTCACGAGTCGTATTCCTTCGCCTGCATGCGCTGCGGGCACGGCTGGGAACAGTCGTACGAGATCGAGCACCACACCGACACCGGGGGCGGCGAGATGGTGATGTACGTGGCGGACGGCCGCGTCGTCCCGTCCCCGCTGACCCGCCCCACCTGCCAGAACTGCGACGGCCATGTCGTACGCATCATGCGGGCGGGACAGGTGTCGTCGGTGCAGAACTCGATGCACCGGCAGCGCACGGCCCCCAAGGCGGTACCGGCGACGGATACCGCCGCCGCCGAGCCCGGGGCGCCGAAGGAAGACCACCACTGGCATCTCTCGGATCTCCTGCACCCCTTCCACCGCAAGGCGAGCTAGCTCCCCCGGTTCCCCCGGCGAGGCGGGCATGTCCCTTTCACAGGATCAGGTTTCGTAGGATCTGGACATGCCTGCCAAGTCCGGAGCCGCCTCCGCGCCACCGCTGCCCGAGCCCCTGCGGGTGGCGGTCGCCGACTCCCACACCCACCTCGACATGCAGTCCGGCACCGTCGCGGAGGGTCTCGCCAGGGCCGCGTCGGTCGGGGTGACGACGGTCGTCCAGGTCGGCTGCGACATCAAGGGCTCCCGCTGGGCGGCCGAGACCGCGGCCACGTACGAGAGCGTCCACGCGACCGTCGCCCTGCACCCGAACGAGGCCCCCCGCATCGTCCACGGCGACCCCGACGGCTGGTCCCGGCAGGGCGCGCGGGTCCCCGGCGGAGACGCGGCCCTCGACGAGGCGCTCGCGGAGATCGACCGGCTCGCCGGGCTCCCGCAGGTCAAGGGAGTGGGAGAGACAGGACTCGACTACTTCCGCACCGGCCCCGAGGGGAAGTCGGCTCAGGAACGCTCCTTCCGCGCCCACATCGAGATCGCCAAGCGGCACGGCAAGGCGCTGGTCATCCACGACCGGGACGCGCACGCCGACGTCCTGCGGGTCCTGAAGGAGGAGGGCGCCCCCGAGCGGACCGTCTTCCACTGCTACTCCGGCGACGCGGACATGGCCGAGGTCTGTGCCGCGAACGGCTACTTCATGTCCTTCGCCGGCAACATGACCTTCAAGAACGCCCAGCCGCTGCGCGACGCGCTCGCCGTGGCCCCCCTGGAGCTGG
Organism: Streptomyces sp. NBC_01451; assembly: GCF_036227485.1. NCBI lineage: Bacteria > Bacillati > Actinomycetota > Actinomycetes > Kitasatosporales > Streptomycetaceae > Streptomyces > Streptomyces sp. NBC_01451. The sequence continues at coordinate 3,868,636 of NZ_CP109479.1, read as the reverse complement.
TCCTGGTCGAGACGGACGCGCCCTTCCTCACGCCGGCGCCGTACCGGGGCCGCCCCAACGCCCCTTACCTCATCCCGATCACCCTGCGGGCGATGGCCGACGTACGCGGCATCGACGAGGACAGTCTGGCGACGGCCATCGCGACGAACACAGCACGCGCCTTCGATTACTGACGCGCACTGACGTGCGTTGACGCTCCGTAGTCGCGTCGCTTTGGAGAGTGACGGCCGCTCCGCTAGGTTCTGGTGCTCGTCCGTCGCCGGAACCTGGAGCGTGTCGTCGTGAGCAGTTCGCCGTACGAGACGTACACCCCCGTCAGCGGGCCGCGGCCGCCGTCGCCCTACGGCGGGTACGACCCGCACACCGCCGAGACGGTGGCGTACGGGGTGCCGCGCGGTGTGCCGTACGAGGACACGTACAGGCCCGCCTACGAGCCCCCGGCGCCGCCCGCGTCCCCGGAGCCGCCGGTCCCGCCCACGTTGCCCAGGCAGCAGCGGGTGGCCCGCGGACGGGGCCAGGAGGGGCGGGCGGCCAGGCGCCGCAAGGGTGCCGAACGGCCCGACGCCATCCGCCGGCTGCTGCCGCAGGCACTCGTCGTGGCGTTCCTCGCGGGCGGTACGACGGCCTTCGTCGCCAAGGACAAGGCGATCGAACTCAACGTCGACGGCAAGCCGCGCACCCTGCACACCTTCGCCGACGACGTGACCGAACTGCTGGCCGACGAGGGGGTCGAGGTCGGCGCCCACGACGTCGTCGCCCCCGCGCCGGGCACCGCACTGGCCAGCGGCGACGAGGTGCGCGTCCACTACGGACGACCCGTACGGATCACTCTGGACGGTGAACGGCGTGAGGTGTGGACGACGGCACACACGGTCGAGGAAGCGCTCGCGGAGTTCGGGGTGCGCGCCGAGGGCGCGTACCTGTCGCTCGCGCGCTCCCAGAAGATCGGCCGGCAGGGCCTCACCATCGACGTCCGCACCGAGCGCACGGTGACGATCATGGCGGACGGCCGGGCCCGCACGATCCGTACGAACACGGCGACGGTCGGCGAGGCGGTGGAGGAGGCCGGGATCACGCTCCGGGGCGAGGACACCGTCTCGGTGCCCCCCGAGAGCTTCCCGCGCGACGGCCAGACGGTGACGGTACTGCGGGTGACGGGCTCCAAGGAGGTGCGCGAGGAGGCGATCCCCTTCGACATCCGGCGTACCCAGGACGCGTCCCTGTTCAAGGGCACGGAGGTGGTCGACCAGGCGGGCCGCCCGGGCCTGCGCCGGGTCACCTTCGCCATCCGCTCGGTCAACGGCGTCAAGCAGAAGCCGCGCCGGGTCCGTACGGAGGTCGTGCGCGAGCCCCGGGCCCAGCTGGTGAGGGTGGGCACGAAGCCCATGCCGACGTCGGTGCAGGGGGCGGACCATCTGGACTGGGGTTCACTGGCGGCCTGCGAGTCCGGGGGCCGCCCGAACGCCGTGGACCCGTCCGGGACTTACGGCGGCCTGTACCAGTTCGACACCCAGACCTGGCAGAGCCTGGGCGGCTCCGGCCGCCCCCAGGACGCGACGGCCACGGAGCAGACGTTCCGCGCGAAGAGGCTGTATGTGAAGCGGGGGGCGGGGCCTTGGCCGCATTGCGGGGCGCGGTTGCATGGCTGAGCCCGTCTTCCGATTCGATGGGCTGTCCCAACTCCTGTGGCGCCTGCGGTGGTTGGGGGTCGGCGTCCCAGGCCCCGGAGTGCGGCGGCTGACGGTGACGGCGACTCCTGCGTGGAAATGGCGGACCACCGCGCCCGAGTAGCCGTACGGGACTCCAAGGACCCCGCCCACGGCACCCTCAGTTTCCCGACGGGAGCCTTCACCCGCTTCGTCGGGTCCGTCAAGTCGCCCACCCGGAAGCCCACTTCCGCACCCTGAACTCGTGTGCCCCTCACGGCGACGCGGGGTGAGGGCCTCGAAGCGAGCGCCGGTGTCACATCGTCGATGTCCGGGACGAGACAGGAGTGCTTCCGGCCCATGGGGCTGCCACGCTCACCTGAAGAGAGTGGGGAGGTCGCTGCTCAGCCTCGGACGAGTCGCCGGTCAGCACCCAGATCGCGACCATGGCGAAGAAGCCGATGGCGAGAAGTGCCGGCAGCCCCAGGATGAGGGCGACCACCCACCACCTGGTCCGTCCCGCGGGGGCCTGGATGTCCTCGTGCGCCACCGGCGGGCCCTGTGTCGTTCCCATGGGACCGGCCTTCATCTGCTGCCTGTAGTCGTCGCCAAGCCATCCAACCAGGAGCCTCACTTCGTCCCGCACCCGGCGTCCTTCAACTCGACCTGCAATCAACCGGGTTGGCAACGCGACGGCGGTCCGTGCACTCCCCGGGGCGCTGAACCTCCTCGCGGAAGCGCCGGCCACGGCCGAGCGCGGCCAGATCACGTCAGGGCGAACGGGAGCGCCGAGGCCGGACTACGACGCTTCACCAGTCTGCTCGCGCAGCGCCAGCCACTCCTGGAGCTCGACCAGGTTCCCTTCCGGGTCCTGGAGGTACGCGACCCGGATCCGGTCGCCCATCGGGCCGGGGGCCCGGGTGAAGTCCGCGCCACGCGCGGTGAGTTCGGCGTGGGTGGCGTCCAGGTCGTCCACCCGCAGCACCACCAGCGCGCGGTGTCCGGCCGGCTCGGGGCCCAGGGGCTCCAGCACGCCGGCCAGTTGCGCGCGGTCCTGCAACGCGATCGCCGCGTGCCCGGTGTCGGGGCTGAGCTTGGCGTACGGGCCGTTCTCGGCCTCGAACTGCGGCTTGAGCCCGAGCACGTCCCGGTAGAAGCGGTAGACGGCGGGGAAGTCGGACACCAGCAGGCGTATCTGGGTGAGTTCCATACCGATCCTTCTAACCCGGTTCCGGCGCCGGTTCCGGCTCGATCGCGATCTTTTGAGCGAGCCTTTGAACGAGCCTCTGAGTGAGCCTTTCCGGAGTCCGGAGTCCGGAGTCCGGCGACGCGCACCCGGCCAGGGCACCGGACCTCGGCACCACGGGAAGGGCGGCCCGGTCGCGTCAACGGCCGACGAGCGTCTGAAGGAGTGCCCGGCCGGTCCGCCAGTCGCCGAGGCCGCTGTCGGAATTGAGGTGGCCCTGGCTTTCCGCGAGGTGTTTCTCCGCCCGCCACTCGTGTGCGAACGAGGCGGATGCCGTCGGGTCGCAGTAGGGGTCGTCGTCGCCGGCCACCATGAGGCTTCGGCACGGCAGCGGGCGGGCGGACAGGCCCAGGAACGTCGACGCGGTCCGGCGCGGGAACGCCGGTCCTCGGGGATCGGGCGGCGCGACCAGGAACGCCGCCACCCCGTCGGGTCGCGCCCGGTCCAGCCACTCGGCGGCGGCCCAGCAGCCGAGACTGTGGGCCACCAACGCCACCTGGCCGTCACGCCGGGAAGCGGTCTCGTGGGCGGCCTGGACCGCGGCCACCCAGTCCGCCAGATCCGGCGTGCTCCACGAAGCCGGTGCGATCCGGACCGCTGAGGCCCCCCAGCGCCTCTCCCACAGGCTCTGCCAGTGCCTTTCGTCCGAACCGTCGATCCCGGGGATGATGACGTACGCGACCATCGCCTACCGTCCTTCCATTCGTGTCCCTCACGCATCACGGGTGCGCCTGGGACGATTCTCGATGAACCAGCGGCGGCGACCGGGCCCGGCAAGTGATCTCAAGGAAAGTGGCGGCGACAACGATGGAATCACTCGACGAGATCGACCAGGCCATCCTGGAACTGCTCCAGAGGGACGGCCGACTCACCGGAGCCGAGGTCGGACGCCGGGTCGGGCTGTCCCAGCCGGCAGCCGGCGCCCGTATCCAGCGACTGGAGAAGAACGGGATCATCACCGGCTACCGTGCCGTCGTCGCCCCGGCCGCGGTGGGGCTGAACATCCATGCCGTCGTCCGGCTGCGCACCACCCACGCGCAGCTGTCCCGGGCACTCGCCCTCGCCGCCCGGACCTCCGAGATCGTCTCGACCCTCCGCGTGACCGGCGAGGACTGCCTGCTGTTCGACGTGCACTGTTCGCACGCCGAACGCCTGGAGCAGGTAGTGGACTCCCTCGCCCGCTACGGGCCGGTCACCACCTCCCTCGTCCTGCGCAGCTACCCGCCCAAGCCGCTGCCCAGCTGCACACCCCCGCCCCCCACCCCCCGTACCCTGGACCCGTGAGTACCAGCCCCGTCCCCGACGCCTCCCCCGATGCCCTGTTCGGCGCCGCCGACATCCGTGAGCTGGCCGACGTCCTCGGCGTCCGGCCCACCAAGCAGCGCGGGCAGAACTTCGTGATCGACGCCAACACCGTCCGCCGTATCGTGCGCACCGCCTGGGTGCGGCCCGACGACGTGGTCGTCGAGGTCGGGCCGGGGCTCGGGTCCCTCACGCTCGCGCTGCTGGAGGCCGCCGACCGGGTCGTGGCCGTCGAGATCGACGACGTGCTCGCGGGCGCGCTGCCCGCCACCGTCGCCGCCCGGACGCCCGGCCGCGTGGACCGGTTCTCGCTGGTGCACTCCGACGCCATGCGCGTCACCGAACTGCCGGGCCCCCCGCCCACCGCACTGGTCGCGAACCTGCCGTACAACGTCGCCGTGCCCGTGCTGCTGCACATGCTGGAGACGTTCCCGAGCATCGAGCGGACGCTCGTGATGGTGCAGGCGGAGGTCGCCGACCGGCTCGCCGCGCCGCCCGGCTCGAAGGTGTACGGCGTCCCGTCCGTGAAGGCCAACTGGTACGCCGAGGTCAAGCGCGCCGGGTCCATCGGCCGCAACGTCTTCTGGCCCGCGCCCAACGTCGACAGCGGGCTCGTCTCGCTCGTCCGGCGTGCCGAGCCGCTGAAGACGACCGCCGAGCGGCGCGAGGTGTTCGCCGTCGTCGACGCCGCCTTCGCCCAGCGCCGCAAGACCCTGCGCGCCGCGCTCGCCGGCTGGGCCGGGTCGGCCGCCGCCGCCGAGACCGCCCTCGTCGCCGCCGGGGTCTCCCCGCAGGCCCGCGGCGAGTCCCTGAGCGTCGAGGAGTTCGCCCGCATCGCGGAGAACAAGGTCCAGGAGAACGAGGTCCAGGAGAACAAGGTCCGGCAGCGGAACAGCGGCGACGAGGAGTCCGGGCAGCTGTGAGCGTCACCGTTCGGGTTCCCGCCAAGGTCAACGTCCAGCTCGCGGTGGGTGCCGCGCGCCCCGACGGCTTCCACGACCTCGCCAACGTCTTCCTCGCCGTCGGCCTCTTCGACGAGGTGACCGTCACCCCGGCAGCGGAACTCCGGATCACCTGTGACGGGCCCGACGCCGCCCAAGTGCCCCTCGACGGTACGAATCTCGCCGCCCGCGCCGCCGTCGCGCTCGCCGAGCGGTATGGACGTACGCCCGACGTGCACATCCACATCGCCAAGGACATCCCCGTCGCGGGCGGGATGGCGGGCGGCAGCGCGGACGGCGCCGGTGCGCTGCTCGCCTGCGACGCGCTGTGGGGGACCGGGGCCTCGCGTGTCGAACTCCTCGACATCTGCGCCGAGTTGGGCAGTGACGTGCCCTTCAGTCTGGTGGGCGGGGCCGCGCTCGGGATCGGGCGCGGGGAGAAGCTGACGGTCCTGGAGACCGGCGGCACCTTCCACTGGGTGTTCGCGATGGCGGAGCGCGGGCTGTCGACGCCGGCCGTGTTCCGGGAGTTCGACCGGCTGGTCGCCGACAGTGACGTTCCCGTGCCCGTCGCCTCGCCGGAACTGCTCGACGCGCTCGCCAAGGGCGACCCGGACGCGCTCGCCGCCACCGTCTCCAACGACCTCCAGCCCGCCGCCCTCTCCCTCTTCCCGGCCCTCGCCGACACCCTCGCCGCAGGCCGCGCTGCCGGTGCGCTGACCGCGCTGGTCTCGGGTTCCGGGCCGACGACGGCGTTCCTCGCCCGGGACGCGGAGGCCGCGCACCAGGTGGCGCGGGCGCTGGCGGAGTCCGGCACCTGCCGGGCCGTACGGGTGACCTCGGGGCCCGTACCGGGTGCCAGGGTGCTGTGACAGCGCGTACACGACGGCTGCCTCATTTGCCGGACGCGCACAGGGAATTCACCGTTCCTTGGCCTGGACCTGCGCGGGTGGAGCGGCCGTGACGAGTAGGGTTTCTTTCAACTTCAAGCACTCGCCGTCCGCCACAAGTCTTAGCTGAGGCCCGGGAGTTCACCGAATTCCGGAGTGCGTGCGCGGCGTGGGTCCCCCTTGGGTTGCCAACTCCCCCAGCACTTCGGAAGGCATCTCCGTGTCAGTACCTCCCCCTTCCTCGTCCTCTCCCTCCCCGGCCCCCTCCCATCGCCGGAAGGTCCCCCTCACCCGGCGCGGAGTGCTCGGCGCCGCGGGCGCCGTCGCCGTCGGCGGCGCGCTGACCCCGGTGGTCTTCGCGGCCACCAACGGCGAGGACTCCGCGTCCGGTACGACGGACAGCGCGTCGGGTACGTCCGGTACCGCGGGTACCGAGCCGCAGAAGTTCCCGGCCACCCGCACCGAGGCCGCCACCGGCACCGCCGAGGCCAGTGCCGCCTTCGCCATCTCGTACGTCGGTGTGCGCTGGAGCGGCGCGGCGGACGGTGCCGGGATCAGGTTCGCGGACGGTTCCTCCGCGCCCGGCACGTGGCAGGAGCTGAACGGCGGTTGCGCGACCGTCGAGGGCGGCGGCACGGCGCTGGTGGCGGCGGGGGACGCCACCGCGTACGAGCTGAGGCTGCCGGACGGGGCGAGCGCGAGCGGGGCGCGGTCGCTGGCGATCGACACGACCGGCGGGGCCGGGAAGACCTTCCGGGTGCCGACCGAGCCGACCCGGGTGCGCGGGGTGCAGTACCTGTCGCGGCCGGCGTGGGGCGCCGACGAGTCGAAGCGCTACAAGGACGGGAAGGTCAACTCGCCCGAGGTGTACTACCCGTTCCAGACGATCACCGTCCACCACACGGACACCCCGAACGCCGATCCCGACCCGGCGTCGACCGTGCGCGGCATCTACGAGTACCACGCGGTCACCCTCGACTGGGGCGACATCGGCTACCACTTCCTCATCGACGAGGCGGGCGACGTCTACGAGGGCCGCTACTCCGGCGACGACCTCGTCCCCGCCTTCGACAAGGACGGCAAGCTCGTCACCGCCTTCCACACCGGCGGCTTCAACTCCGGCAACCTCGGCATCGCCCTCATCGGCACGCTGGTCGACCAGCCGCCGACGGACGCCGCCAAGGCGTCGCTGATCCGCCTGATCAAGGTGATCGCCCGCTTCAAGGGCCTGGACCCGCAGGCCAAGTTGACCTACGTGAACCCGGTCAACGGGGTGACGAAGGATGTCGACGCGATCAGCGGCCACCGCGACTGGCTGGCGACCGACTGCCCCGGCCAGACGATGTACGACCTCCTCGGCGAGGTCCGGACGGCGGTCGCCGGCCGACCCGCGTGACCAACGGCCGTGCGCCCCGGGCGAGTTGCCTCCCGGGGCGCACGGCTTCCGGTACTCGGCTCAGCCGATGTGCGTGCCGGTCAGAAGGTGAGCTTCCAGCTGTTGATGTAGCCGGTGTCGGCGCTGTAGACGTCCTGGACCTTGAGCTGCCAGGTCCCGTTGACGGTGGTCTCGCTGGACGCGTCGACGGTGTAGGTGGCGTCGACGTTGTCGGTGGAGTCCGAGGAACTGCTGCTCTTCAGGCGGTAGGTGGAGCCGTCCGGTGCGACCAGGTCGATGACCAGGTCACCGCGGTAGGTGTGCACGATGTTGACGTACACGGACAGGTCGCTGGGCGCGCTGCCGGTGATACCGCTGACGGTGATCGGCGAGTAGACGGCCGACCCGGCGTCCGGGATGGACACGTCGGTCGTCGACTCGAAGGCCGTACCGGTGTCGCCGCCGTCGTCACCGTCACCGGCCGGGGTGACCTGGAGGAGCAGGTTGGGGCTGCCGGTGCCGACACTGGTGAGCGTGCCGCTGGACGCGGCCGAGGTCAGCGCGGTGGCGACCTGGGCGGGGGTGGCGCTGGGGTTCTCGCCCAGGTAGACGGCCGCCGCGCCGGCGACGTGCGGGGACGCCATCGACGTACCGGAGAGCGACGCGGTGGCGGTGTTCGACGTGTTGTACGTCGAGGTGATGCTGGAGCCCGGTGCGAAGATGTCCAGCGCCGAGCCGTAGTTGGAGTACGAGGCCCGCGCGTCGGCGCTCGTACTGGCGCCCACGGTGATCGCGGAGGCGACGCGGGCCGGGGAGTTCGAGGACGCCGTGGTGTTGTCGTTGCCGGCGGCCACGGCGTAAGTGACGCCCGAGGCGATGGAGTTGGCGACGGCCTCGTCGAGTACGGAGTCGGCGTCGCCGCCCAGCGACATGTTGGCGACGGCCGGGCTGACGTGGTTCGCGGTCACCCAGTCGATACCGGCGACGACCTGGTCGGTGGTCCCGGACCCCGAGTCGTCGAGCACGCGCACGGCGACGATCTTGGCGGCCTTGGCGACACCGTACGTGGCACTGGCGACGGTCCCGGCGACGTGCGTGCCGTGCCCGTTGCCGTCGTTCGCGCTGGTGTCGCCGTCGATGGCGTCGTAGCCGTAGGAGGCGCGTCCGCCGAAGTCGGTGTGGGTGATACGTACGCCGGTGTCGATGATGTAGGCGGTCACGCCGCTGCCCGCGCTGGACGGGTAGGTGTAGGAGGAGTCGAGCGGCAGATCGGCCTGGTCGATCCGGTCGAGGCCCCAGGTCGGGCTGGTCTGCGTGTCGTTGATGTGCAGGGTCTTGTTCTGCACGACCTTCGCGACGGCGGGGTCGGCGGCGAGCCGCCCGGCCTCCGCCTCGGTCATCTCGGTCGCGTACCCGTTGAGGGCGGACGTGTAGGTCCGCTCGACCTCGGCGCCGTACCGGGTCGCGAGCGCCCTGCCCTTGCTGGAGGCGGCCCGGAAACCGGCGCTGTCCTTGAGGGTGACGATGTAACTGTCCTTGATGGCTCCTTCGGCACCGGCGCCCTGGATCACCCCGACGGCCGGGGTGGCCGCGGCGGCGGACGGGACGGCGGCACCGGCGAGGGCGAGCACGGAGGCGACGGCGGCGAGAACGGCGAGAGTGCCGCGCCTGGGGGCGGAGCCGTGGTCGGAGCCGGGGGTGGGGCGCCCGGCGGACATGCCTGTGGGGGAGTGCGGTACGGACACGGGGTGGTTCCCCTCTTGTTCGATGTGCACGAGTCTTACGGGGACGTGTGGGGGGTGAGGGGGGTGGCGTCTCCGTGGGCACACCGTGACGGAATTGAAGGGATCACGTCAATGGGGGGAATCCCTACGTCCGGGTAACGGGCGAGTCGAGCGCGCCCACCGCCGCACGCACATGGGCCGGGCCCCGACGCGACGCCCCTCCCGGGCACCACCAGTACGGCTGTCCGTCCGTGAGCTGCCCGTCCGCGCCCCGCGCATGCATGCCCAGGCCGTGCTCGGGGCACACGGGCCACGCCTGCCACAGACGGTCCATGACGGTCTCCTGCGCGGCGTCGGCGACCTCTCCCAGCGCGGCGGCGGGGTCGTCCGCCGAGTCCGGGTCCAGACAGTCGCCGTGCCACTCGTCGTCGGCCAGGGCGACGTGGACGCTCTCCGGTTCGCTCGCGTCGCGGGGCGGGAGGGCCAGCAGCCGCAGGGGCTCCCGCGCGGGAAGCGTCACCGCCAGGTCCCGGTTGAGAAGGGCGAGAGCCCGGTCCCACAGGGGGTACTCGCCCGGCGCGACGCGACGGGGCTCGGGGCTGTCGAAAGGAGCGGCCATGGGCTCCATTTTCCGGCACGCGGGAACAGCCCGGGTCGCACACCGAGCGGCTGGTCGCGTCCGCCGGGAAGGCGCTGCCGGCCCCGGGTGCCCGGGCACTCGCGGTGCCGTTTCGCGACCCCGGGGAAACCGCCCGCCGAGTCCCCCGCCCCCGCCCACTACCCTGGAAGGTCGACCCACCCCACCTCAGGAGCAAAATGGCCGTCAACCTCGTCAATGTCGAGAACGTCAGCAAGGTGTACGGGACCCGTGCCCTGCTCGACGGGATCTCGCTCGGGGTGTCCGAGGGGGACCGGATCGGTGTCGTGGGTCGTAATGGCGACGGCAAGACCACCCTCATCCGGATGCTCGCCAAGCTGGAGGAGGCCGACACCGGGCGCGTCACCCACTCCGGCGGCCTGCGTCTCGGCGTACTCACCCAGCATGATTCCCTCGACCCCGCCGCGACCGTCCGCCACGAGGTCATCCGGGACATGGCGGACCACGAGTGGGCCGGGAACTCCAAGATCAGGGACGTCCTCACCGGGCTCTTCGGCGGACTCGACCTCCCCGGGTTCCCGCAGGGCCTCGACACCGTCATCGGGCCCCTCTCCGGTGGTGAGCGGCGCCGGATCGCGCTCGCCAAGCTGCTCATCGACGATCCCGACCTGATCGTTCTCGACGAGCCCACCAACCACCTCGACGTCGAGGGCATCTCCTGGCTCGCCCGGCATCTGCGCGAGCGCCGCTCCGCGCTCGTCTGCGTCACCCACGACCGGTGGTTCCTCGACCAGGTCTGCACCAGCATGTGGGACGTGCAGAAGGGCGCTGTGTACGAGTACGAGGGCGGCTACACCGACTACGTCTTCGCCCGCGCCGAACGCGAACGCATCGCCGCCACCGAGGAGGTCAAGCGGCAGAACCTCGTCCGCAAGGAGCTGGCCTGGCTGCGGCGCGGGGCGCCCGCCCGTACGTCGAAGCCGCGCTTCCGCGTCGAGGCCGCCAACGAGCTGATCGCCGACGTGCCGCCGCCCCGGGACAGCAGTGAGCTGATGAAGTTCGCCTCGACCCGGCTCGGCAAGACCGTGTTCGACCTTGAGGACGTGACAGTCCAGGCCGGGCCCAAGGTGCTGTTGAAGCACCTCACCTGGCAGCTGGGCCCCGGTGACCGCATCGGGCTCGTCGGGGTGAACGGCGCCGGCAAGACCTCCCTCCTGCGTGCCATGGCCGAGGCCGCCCGCAGCGGGGGCGAGACACAGCCCGTCGCCGGACGGGTCGCCGTCGGCAAGACCGTCAAGCTGGCCTATCTCTCCCAGGAGGTCGGCGAACTGGACCCGAACCTGCGGGTGCTGGAGGCCGTGCAGCAGATCCGGGACCGCGTCGACCTCGGCAAGGGGCGCGAGCTGACCGCCGGGCAGCTGTGCGAGACGTTCGGGTTCGGGAAGGAGAAGCAGTGGACCCCGGTCGGGGACCTGAGCGGTGGTGAGCGGCGGCGCCTTCAGATCCTGCGTCTCCTCATGGACGAGCCCAACGTCCTATTCCTCGACGAGCCCACCAACGACCTCGACATCGAGACCCTCACCCAGCTCGAAGACCTGCTGGACGGCTGGCCCGGCTCCATGGTCGTCATCTCCCACGACCGGTTCTTCATCGAGCGGACCACCGACCGCGTCTTCGCCCTCCTCGGCGACGCCACCCTCCGGATGCTGCCGCGCGGCATCGACGAGTACCTGGAGCGGCGCAAGCGGATGGAGGAGGTAGCCGCAGCCGCCGTACCGGTTCCCGCCGCCAAGGCCGTCACCGAGAAGAGCGCAGCCGACACCCGGGCCGCCAAGAAGGAACTCCAGAAGATCGAGCGGCAGTTGGACAAGATGTCCGAGCGGGAGAGCAAGCTGCACACCCAGATCGCCGACAACGCCACCGACTTCGAGAAGGTCGCCGAACTCGACGCCGAACTGCGCGAACTCGCCGGCGAACGCGACGACTTGGAGATGCGGTGGCTGGAACTCGCGGACGAGTCATAGCCGAAGGCCGGCGGGACCCGGACGGACGCGGGCACGGCGTGAAACTCGCAGACATGGCGTGAAGAGCGCGTGAACGCGCATAACGGCGGCATCACGGGCCGGTTCGCCCTTGGGAACAGAGGTGGCCAGGGGCGGACGCGGCCCGGTGCGGGGCGGCCACGGAGTGGTAGAAAGAGCCCTCTGAGAACTCCCCGAGTACTGTCCGCGTGCGTCCGCGCACCGTTCGCGTACCTCAGGGCGTGGCTAAAAATCAGCTGAAGGGGGAACGCGCTGATGACCCAGCCGCCCAGTCAACCGCCCCAGGGGCCGCCCCCGGGCGGCTTCGGCCCACCGCCGGAGACCCCGCAGGGAGTGCCACAGGGACCGCCGCAGGGTTCGCCGTACGGGGCTTCCCCGTACGGGACTTCGCCCTACGGGGATCCGCCGCCCCTGCCACCGGCCCCGCCCACGCCCCAGCCGGGGTACGGCTATCCGCAGCAGCCCGGCCCCTACGCCCAACCGGGCCCGTACGGCGCCCAGTCCGGCCCCTACGCCCAGCAGCCCGCGGCATACGGGGCGGCGCCCACCCCCGGCTACGGCTACCCCGACCGGCAGCCCCCGCAGTTCCCCGGCGCCCCCGTACCCCCGCCGCCCTCCCGCAGCCCCTTCAAGGGGCGGCCCGCGCTGATGCTCGGGGCGGCCGTCGCCGCGCTGCTCGTCATCGGGGGCACGGTGTACGCCGTGACCAGCGGCGGTGGCGACGACGACAAGCCCGTGGCCGGCGGCAGCGAGGCCGGCCCGGACCTCTCCGCGCCCGCCTCCGGCCCCGCCGACACCGGGAAGAGCGACGACGACGCCGGCGGCGGTGCCGCCGGCGCGGACTCCGACGACCTCAACAAGGGGCGCAAGGCCGGCGAGTCGAAGGTGCTGTGGTCCAAGGACGCGCCGGACGCGCCCGCGTCGGGCGCCGACGCCAACGGCATGTGGATCACCGACAAGGTGGCCGTCAAGGCGGCCTACAAGGAGGTGTTCGCGTTCGGCGTCGGGAACGGCGACGTGGCCTGGGGGCCGATCACCTTCCCGCAGAAGATCTGTGCCGTCACCCCGCAGAAGTCGGCCGACGACAAGATCGTGGTCGCCTACATGAGCGGCGCCAGCGAGCGGGCCAAGTGCAACAAGCTCCAGGTGCTCGACCTGAACACGGGTGCGAAGGGCTGGAGCGCCGAGGTCGCCGACGGGGCGCTGTTCGACAGCGCGCTCAGCGTCGAACTGACGCTCACCGGCACGACCCTGATGGTCGGACGCTCGCAGTCCGGCACGGCGTACGACCTGAACACCGGCGCCAAGCTGTTCGACAAGGTGAAGTACGGCGCCGCCTGCTTCCCCGCCGCCTTCGCGGGCGGCGCCAGGCTGATCGTCGTGTCGTCCTGCGGGGCGTCCACCTCCACGGAGCACGACGAGGTGCAGGAACTGGACCCGAGGACCGGTGCGGCCCGCTGGACCCGGCCCATTCCGAAGGGCTGGGCGGTCGGACGCACGTACTCCGTCGATCCGGTCGTCCTCTATCTCACCAACGAGGACAAGAAGTCGTGGAACATCTCCACGCTCAAGGACGACGGCAGCTTCCGTTCCGAGGTCTCCGTCGACGAGTCCTTCGCACCCGTGTGCGGCTGGGCGATCCTCGAACGGGACCTCCAGGGCTGCCAGGGCGTCGCCACCGACACCGACACCCTCTATCTGCCGACCAAGGCGACGAGCGGCGCGGGCGAGATCGTCGCGATCGACCTGGCCACGGGCAAGGCCAAGTGGCGCGTCAAGTCACCGGCAGAGGAATCGATGCTGCCGCTCAAGGTGGAGAGCGGCGCGCTCATCGCCTACGTCGAGCCGTCGTACGACGCGGGCGGCCAGGTCGTGTCGATCCCCGTCACCGGCAGCGGCCACACCCCGACGACGCTGCTGAAGAACCCGACGGCGGCAGCCGACGTCGAGAACGGCTTCTACTCCAAGGAGTACGACTGGGTCGACGGCCGCTTCTACCTCTCCACCACCCGGCTGAGCGGCAGGGACGACCAGAAGGAGAAGCTGATGCTCGCCTTCGGCAAGTAGACGCCCTCTTCCCCCTCTCCCTCTTCCCCTTCCCTTTTCCCCTTTCTCTTTTCTCCTCTCTCCGCTCCCGAGGTACCCACGCCATGACCCAGCCGCCGCCCCCGCCCAACCAGCCCCCGCAGCCTCCCCCCGGCTACGGCTATCCCCAGGGCGGCCCGAACCCGTACGCCCAGCAGCCCCCGTACGGTCCTCCCGGCTACGGCTACCCGCAGCAGCCGCAACCCGCGTATCCCACTCCGGTTCCGCCTCAACCCCCCACCCCCAAAGGGAAGTTGAACGCGCAGGCGGTCATCATCGTGTCGGCCGTCGCCGCGATCGCGCTGATCATCGGCGCCGGTGTCTGGTACTCCTCCTCGAAGGACGGCCAGGCCGACGCGAAGGGCGGCGACAGGAACAGCACCGCCGGCACCACGGAGGGAACCGGCGGCAGCGGCGGCAGCGGCGGTACGGACAAGGCGCCGGCGAACACCGCCTCCAAGGTCCTCTTCCAGCTCCCCGAGCCCGTCGTCGGCGCAGACGAGAACAGCACCACCGTCGTCGGGTCCTGGCTCACCGACGTGGTGTACGCCAAGAGCGGCCGGGCCGAGATCGTCGGATACGACCCCGCGAAGGGCACCAGGCTCTGGACGGTCCCGCTGCCCGGCCCGGTGTGCGCGGCCAGCCGCCACACCACCGCCGACCACCGCACGGCGATCGTGTACGAGCCCGCCATGCCGACCAAGGACAAGCCCTCGCACGGCTGTAGCCAGGTCGCGGCGATCGACCTCGACGCGGGCAAGAAGCTGTGGACCCGGACGGTCAAGTCCGGCGACCAGGTGATCAACCTCGACAACGTGACGATCAGTGCGAACACGGTCGCCGTCGGCAGCACCAGCGGCGGCGGCGCCTTCGACATCACCGGCAAGTCCCTGTGGGGCCCGAAGCCGACCGACTCCTGCTACGACGCGGGCTACGGCGGCGGCGAGAAGCTGGTCGCGGTCCGCAAGTGCGGCACGTACGGCGCCCGGCAGCTGAACATCCAGACCATCGACCCGGTCTCCGGCAAGGTGCTCTCCGAGTACGCGATGGCCAAGGGCATCGAGGACGCCAGCATCGTGTCGACGAACCCGCTCGTCGTGGCCTCCGACATCAACCGCTCCGCGGGCGACGGCAGCGGCATCTCGGACTTCTTCTCCATCGACAACAGGACCGGGCGGCTGCGTACGAAGATCTCGGCGCCCGGCGACCGGTACGCCGCCGAGTGCGAGGGCATCACCAGGATCGAGTACTGCAACAAGCTGGCCGTCGGCAACGACAGGCTGTACCTCCCGACCGAGGACCACGACGGCACCGGCGAGTACAGCAGGACCAACGAGATCGTCGCCTTCGACCTCGCCACCGGCAAGCAGGACGGACAGCGCGCCGAGGCGGGCGACGGCTACTCGATCTCGCCGCTGACCATGGACGACGGCAACGTGATCGCGTACAAGCGCCCGCCCTACGACAAGGGCGGCCAGATCGTCAGCATCGACGGCGGCTCCTTCGCGCAGACGAAGCTGATGGAGAACCCGGCGACGAAGGCGGTGCGGGAGGTCGAGGCCGGCATGCAGCCCGAGTACGCCGAACTCATCTACGCCGACGGCCGCCTCTACATGTCCCAGGTCTACGCCCGCAAGCCCTCCAGCACGGGGGAGACCAGGTACCTGGCGATCGCCTACGGCACGAAGTGAACACGATCGGCTGATCGCCGACCGCCGTGTTGACGGCCCCGTCCCTGCTCAGGGGCGGGGCCGTGCACGTACTACTCATCACCCTCGAATGAGAGGATTTTCCGCGATCCGGGGCACTTCTCTCCAGTAGGGGAAGCGCAACGTCGAACAAGCGTGTAGCTTCCGGGGTCATGAGAAGCGGGGGGAGCCGGGGGGCTCCCGGCCGTGGGGACCAATGGACATCCAGAAGGGACAACCATTGGGGGGACTGGGGGGTGGCTCGATGGGAGTGCGGCTGATGGTGGTCGACGACCACCGACTGCTCGCCGAGGCGCTTGCCTCGGCGCTGAAGCTGCGCGGACACCGCGTGCTCGCCGCGGCGGCGCCCGCCGCGGGCGCGGCGGAACTGGTCATCACACGCGCGCCGGAGGTGTGCCTGCTGGGCACGGCGACCCCGGCCGAGCCGGGCATGTTCGACCCGGTGGTGCGGATCAAGCGCGAGCGTCCGCAGGTGGCGGTCGTGGTCCTGGGCCCGGTGCCCAGCCCGCGCGGCATCGCCGCCGCCTTCGCCGCCGGCGCTTCCGGGTACGTACGTCACGACGAGCGCATAGAGGGCGTCGAGCGCGCCATCATGAAGGCCAGGGCGGGCGAGGCGGCGGTCGCTCCGGCGCTGCTCCAGGGCGCGTTCAGTGAACTGCTCAACCCCGCCGCCCAGCCCGACGACGAGGGCCAGCGCCTCCTCCAGATGCTCACGCCGAGAGAGGTCGAGGTCCTGGTCCGGGTCGCCGACGGCGAGGACACCCGGCTGATCGCGGCCGGCATGGGGATCGCGCCCAGTACGGCCCGTACGCATGTGCAGCGGGTGCTGATGAAGCTCGGGGTGGGGTCCAGGCTGGAGGCGGCGGCCCTGGCGGCCCGTACGGGTCTGCTGGACCGGGCGGGCCCGGTGCATCTGCACTCACCGCCCGCCCCGCTCCCACCCCCCGACGGGGACTTCTGACCCCACGAGGTACATCACTTTTCGGACTGCGGAGCCGGAGTTCCCGTGAACTCCGGCTCCGCTGACGTGTCACGGCTCGCCTGGCTATACCGATGGTTGTGGATTTATGATTTCATGTGTTCGGTTCTGTTTGAAGCTAGGTTTGGGTACGGATGGAGAATCCGGCGTGAAGAAGACCTCGACGAGGCTCGCCGACGGTCGTGAGCTCATCTACTACGACCTGCGCGACGACACAGTGCGCGACGCGGTGGACCGGCGCCCTCTGGAGCGCACGGTCACCACGTCGCAGGTACGCCGGGACCCGCTGCTCGGCGACGAGGTGGCGATCGCCTCGCACCGCCAGGGCCGCATCTACCACCCCCCGGCCGACGAGTGCCCCCTCTGCCCGACCGAGGGCGACCGGCTCAGCGAGATCCCGGACTCCTCCTACGACGTCGTCGTCTTCGAGAACCGTTTCCCCTCCCTGGCCGGCGACTCCGGACGCTGCGAGGTGGTCTGCTTCACCTCCGACCACAACTCGTCCTTCGCCGACCTCACCGAGGCACAGACGCGGCTGGTCCTGGACGCGTGGACCGACCGGACGTCGGAGCTGTCCCACCTCCCCGCCGTCCAGCAGGTGTTCTGCTTCGAGAACCGCGGCGCCGAGATCGGCGTCACCCTCGGCCATCCGCACGGCCAGATCTACGCGTACCCCTTCACCACCCCGCGCACGGCCCTGATGCTCCGCTCGGTGGCCGCGCACAAGGAGGCGACGGGCGGCGAGAACCTCTTCGACTCGATCGTGGAGAAGGAACTCGCGGGCGAGCGCCTCGTGCTGGCGACCGACCACTGGGTGGCCTTCGTCCCGTACGCCGCCCACTGGCCGTACGAGGTGCACCTGTACCCGCGCCACCGGGTGCCGGACCTGCTGGCGCTCGGCGAGGAGGCCCGCACAGAGTTCCCCAAGGTCTACCTGGAACTCTTGAGGCGCTTCGACCGGATCTTCGACGGGCCGGGTGGTGGGAAAGAAGGAGCGGGCGAGCCGCCCACGCCGTACATCGCGGCCTGGCACCAGGCGCCGTTCGGCACGCTGGAGGAGTTCGAGGGCGTCAACCGTGACGACTTCGGACTCCACCTGGAGCTTTTCACCATTCGACGTACTTCCGGCAAGCTGAAGTTCCTCGCGGGCTCCGAGTCGGGGATGAGCGTGTTCATCAACGACATCCAGCCGGAATCCGCGGCCCAGCGACTGCGAGAGGTAGCGAGTTCATGAGCGGTAAGTACCTGGTCACCGGTGGTGCGGGCTATGTCGGCGGGGTGGTCGCCCAGCATCTGCTGGAGGCCGGCCACGAGGTCGTCGTCCTCGACAACCTCTCGACGGGCTTCCGGGAGGGCGTCCCGGCAGGTGCCACGTTCGTGGAGGGCGACATCAAGGACGCCGCCAAGTGGCTCGACTCCTCCTTCGACGGGGTCCTCCACTTCGCGGCCTCCTCCCAGGTCGGCGAGTCGGTCGTGAAGCCCGAGAAGTACTGGGACAACAACGTCGGCGGCTCGATGGCCCTGCTCACGGCGATGCGCGAGGCGGGCGTCCGCAAACTGGTCTTCTCGTCCACGGCGGCGACGTACGGCGAGCCGGAGGAGACCCCGATCGTCGAGACGGCCCGTACGTCCCCGACGAACCCCTACGGCGCCTCGAAGCTGGCCGTCGACCACATGATCACCAGCGAGGCGACGGCCCACGGCCTCGCCGCGGTGTCGCTCCGCTACTTCAACGTGGCCGGCGCGTACGCCACCCAGGGCGAGCGCCACGACCCCGAGTCCCACCTGATCCCCCTCGTCCTCCAGGTCGCCCAGGGCAAGCGGGACGCGATCTCGGTCTACGGCGAGGACTACCCGACCCCCGACGGCACCTGCGTACGGGACTACATCCACGTCGCCGACCTGGCGGACGCTCACCTGCTGGCCCTCACGGCCGCGACAGCGGGCGAACACCTGATCTGCAACCTCGGCAACGGCGAGGGCTTCTCGGTCCGCGAGGTCGTCGAGACGGTACGCCGGGTCACCGGCCACCCGATCCCGGAGGTCGTGGCCCCGCGCAGGGGCGGCGACCCGGCGGTCCTGGTCGCCTCCGCCGACCGGGCCCGCACCCGCCTCGGCTGGAACCCGACCCGGTCAGATCTGGCCGGAATCGTCGCGGACGCCTGGGAGTTCGCGCAGCGGCACAGCAAGTAGCAGTAGCAGTAGCAGGCAGCGGTCATCAGGTATCAGGTAGCAGACCTGGCAGCCCTGGAACGTACGAAATGAAAGGTCAGAGGTAGAGGGCATGACGACTGTGGATGTCGCCGAGGCGTTCGAGGGTCTGTACGGGTCGGCGCCGGAGGGAGTGTGGGCGGCGCCGGGCCGCGTCAACCTGATCGGCGAACACACCGACTACAACGACGGTTTCGTCATGCCCTTCGCCCTCCCGCACACGGCGGTGGCAGCGGTCTCGCGCCGCACCGACGGCGTCGTACGCCTGCACTCGTCGGACGTCGAGGGCGGGGTCGTCGAACTGCGGACGGGGGAGCTGACGCCCGAGTCGGACAAGAACTGGACGGCGTACCCGGCGGGCGTGATCTGGGCTCTTCAGGACGCCGGCCACACGGCGGTGGGCGGAGGCGCGGACATCCACCTCACCTCGACCGTACCGACGGGCGCGGGCCTGTCGTCCTCGGCGGCCCTGGAGGTCGTGGTCGCCCTGGCCCTGAACGACCTGTACGAACTCGGCCTGGAACGCTGGCAGTTGGCCCGCCTGTGCCAGCGCGCCGAGAACGTGTACGTGGGCGCGCCCACAGGCATCATGGACCAGACAGCCTCGGCCTGCTGCACCCAGGGCCACGCCCTCTTCCTCGACACCCGGGACCTCTCCCAGGACCAGATCCCCTTCGACCTGGCGGCCGAGGGCATGACCCTGCTCGTGGTCGACACCCAGGTCAAGCACTCCCACAGCGAGGGCGAGTACGGCAAGCGCCGGGCGGGCTGCGAACGCGGCGCGCGACTGCTGGACGTGAACGCGCTGCGCGATGTGGCGTACGACGACCTCGACGCGGCGCTGGCCCGCCTGGCCGACGCGGGTGCGGACGAGGAAGTACGCCGCCTGGTACGCCACGTGGTGACGGAGGACCACCGCGTCGAACGGGTGGTCGCCCTCCTGAAGTCGGGCGGCGACACCCGCGCCATCGGCCCGATCCTCACCGAGGGCCACGCCTCCCTCCGCGACGACTTCCAGGTGTCGTGCCCGGAACTCGACCTGGTGGTCGAGGCGGCGGTCGACTCCGGCGCCCTGGGCGCCCGCATGACCGGCGGCGGCTTCGGCGGCTCGGCGATCGTCCTGGTCGAGGCGGAGGCCACGGACCGGGTCGGCAAGGCGGTGGAGGAGGCGTTCGCCGCCGCCGGATACACGGCCCCCCGGGTGTTCGCGGCGGTCCCTTCGGCGGGCGCGCGGCGGGTTCGGTGACGCATCGAGGCGCCCGGTTCGAGCGACCGGCTGAACCGACCAGTTGAACCGATCAGTTGAACCGGCTGCTCGAACCGACCGGTTCAAGCAGCCGGCTGAAGCAACTGGTCAGCGCGTGGCAGACGCGAACTCCGGCCGGTCGAGCAGACGCAGCCGGCTGCCGCCGACCTGGCCCTCATCGGTACCGCGAACGCCGCCCCCGACGGGCTGGACGCGTTGACGATCAGCAGTGAGCGGCTCGTCGTGGCGGTGCCGGCCGGGCATCCCCCGGCGGAACAGGGGCGGATCCGTCTGCTCGACCTGACCGCCCACCCCATCGTCTGCACGCCACCCGGTACCGGCCTGCGCGCGGTGTTCGACCGTGCCTGCGCCGCCCAGGGCATCCACCCCGACCTCGCGTTGCGGGCCGGCTCCGCGGATGCCATCGCCGGCCTCGCCGCCCGCGGGCTCGGCGTCGCCGTCCTCGGCGAATCGATGGCCGCGGACCACCGCGACCGCCTCACCGCCCGCACCGTCGACGACGTCGACGCACCGGCGCTGCTCGCCCTGACCCGGCGGCGAACGCCCGGCCCCGCCCCGCGCGAACTCCTCGTGCACAGCCGCCAGGCATGCGGCTGACCCAGGCCCCCATTGCCACTGCCCCCATGGCCCCTGATCTCACAGCCCCTGACCTGGCGGCCCCTGAACCACTCACCGCTCCTACGGAGACCCCCTCCAGGTATCTCCTGTAGGGGCTCTCTACAGGTACCCCCACGTCCGGCACATCCCCCGCAGCACCTCGGGTATCTCCTCGGCCGTCGGAGCCGGCCGGTCCGGCTGGACCCTGCCCGAGCGGATCTTGTCGTTCCAGTCGCCGAAGCCGCCGCCGAGGACCGCGCCCTCCAGGCTGCTGCCGTACTCCAGCATGCCGGGCTGCCAGTCCAGCTCCAGGAAGTCGCATAGGGCGCGGAGTTCGGTGGCGGGGTCGGCGGTGAGGTTCTCGTACGTGAGGATGTGGCCGCCGAGCTTCGCGTGGGCCTCCTCCATCGCCTCCATGTACTGGAGGACCCGGGTCGCCGCCTCCTCGCGGGTGCGGTCGGGGACCGCCTCGTGCCAGGAACGGGACACCGCGGCGGGGTGGCGGCGCAGGAAGACGAACCGGGCGTCGGGCCAGGTCTCGGCGATGCGCTGCCACTGGAAGGTGTTGCCCGGCGTCTTCTCCACGATGAACGGCTTGCCCGACTTGACCAGTTCCCGGTGCAGGGCGCGGTCCCAGAGCAGGCCCTCCAGGTCCTCGTAGCCGAGGCCGAGCGCCTCGAAGGAGCGCTCCGTGGGGCTGCCCGACTTGAAGTAGACCTCCAGGCCGGTCAGATGCAGCTCGTGCGAGGCGTGCAGCTCGGAGTGGGCGCCCAGCATCATGCGGAGCAGCGTCGAACCCGAGCGCACGGGGGCCAGCACGAAGACCGGCCGGTTCAGGAGACGGTCCACCGTCGGGTCCACGGGGTGCCGGGGCGCGGCCGGTGGCCGGGCGGGCCGCGGCGAACGCGGCTTCGGGACGGCGTCGAGGGTGCCGGGCTTCGCGGTCGCGCCGGGCTTGGGCGCGGGAACCCGGCGGACCTGGTAGCCGGTCGTCTCGGCAAGCTTGGAGTTCAGCTTCCGCAGGATGCTCATGGGGCGGGACGTTAGAGCTCTTACCTGAGACTTACCTTGGCCTTGTCTGAGACCGGGGTAAAGGCCCGTGGTGAGCGCCTCAGAGAGTCTGCGGCGCCAACCGCTTCGTCAGCGTGTACTCGGTGACCCCCGGGGGATAGTCCGGGATCACGCACACCACCTCGTACCCCTGCTTCCGGTAGAAGTCCGGTGCCTGGAAGTCCCAGGTCTCCAGGCGTGCGTGGGTGCACGCGCGCTCCTCGTGCGCCGTGCGCTCCGCTTCCGCGAGGAGGCGGGAGCCCAGGCCGCTGCCCCGGTGCGGGGTGTCGACCCAGAGGTACGCCACATGCAGCCAGGTCGTCCAGGTGTGGCCGACCAGACCGCCCGCCAGGCCTCCCACCTCGTCGAACGCCCAAACATGGAGCGGGAGTTCGCGCTCGGCCGGGGTGCCGCGCAGGGCACGCAGGACGGGTGAGGCGGCCGTGTTCGTGTCGCGCAACCGCGACCGGAGCACGGAGAGCCATTCCTTGTCGACTTCTGTCTCCATACGAAACATGCGGCACACCATAAACGCCCTGGCCAATCAGTTCTGCGAATTACCTTCCACTCCTGCCTCCCGGCCGTACCCTGATGAACAGCACCGGTGGGGGCCGGTGCTGATCAGGGGGCGAGACAGTCGGGTACGACGCCCGGAGTGGGGGTAGCAGTCATCGCACGGCGGCGGCCGTGCGCAGATGGCTGTGGCAGCCCCGTCCCAGGCCAGAAGCAACAGCCGGGGACTGTTCCGGGCGTCGTGTCCGCACGGGTTGTCCCCCCGACGATTGGGTGTCCCCAGCTCTTGAGGAGCTCGGGGAAGGGGGTTTCAGTGGTTCGCATCCGAGTCCTGGTCGTCGACGACCATCGCATCTTCGCCGAGTCGCTCGCCGCCGCACTGGCCGCGGAGCCCGACGTCGACGTCTCCGCCGCCGGCAGCGGTCCCGCCGCGCTGCGCAGTCTGGAGCGAGCGGTGGCCGAGGGCCGCCGGTTCGACGTCCTGCTCGTCGACTCCGACCTGGGCGGCAACGTGCCCGGGGCGCGTCCGGCGGTGCCCGTGCAGGAGGGCAACGCGGAGGGTCTCGTCGACGGCATCTCGCTGGTCGCGGGCGTCCGTTCGGGACACTCGCACGTACGGATCGTCGTCCTCGCCGAGAAGGACGACCCCCGCAGGGCCGCGCTCGCCCTCCAGGCGGGCGCCTCCGGGTGGGTCGCCAAGGACTGCTCGCTGTCGCGGCTGCTGACCGTCATACGGGGTGTGCTGCGCGACGAGACGCACCTCCCGCCGGCCCTCCTCACCGGTGTGCTGCGTGAGCTGACCGCCGCCCGCAAGCACCGCACCGAGAGCGAGCGGCTCGTCGAGTCGCTCACGCCGAGGGAGCGGGAAGTGCTGCGGTGCATGGTCGCCGGGCTGGGCCGCAAAGCCGTCGCCGAACGGCTGTTCCTCTCCCCGCACACCGTGCGCACCCACATGCAGAACGTGCTGGGCAAGCTCGGCGTCCACTCCACGCTCGCCGCCGTCGCCCTCGCCCGGCGGGCCGGGGTCGGCCCCGTCGACCTGGGCCACGGCGGACGCATCGGCGTGGAGGAGAGCAGCAGCGCCTGACCGCCAGCAGCGACTGACCGGCAGCGGTGCATGACCGACCGGTCGGCGTACGCCGGTGTCAGCCGGGGATGTTGTCGAACGGCGCCGTCAACTGGCGCAGCAGCCCGGCCAGTTCGCCCCGCTGTGCCCGTGACAGTTCTGCCAGGATCGCGCGCTCCTGGTCCAGCAGGCCCGCGAGTGCCTGATCGGCCCTGTCCTGGCCCTCGGGCGTGAGCCGGACGAGCACCCCCCGCCGGTCACTGGGGTCGGGGAGGCGCTCCACCAGGCCCTTCTTCGTCAGCCGGTCGATACGGTTCGTCATCGTGCCGGAGGTGACCAGGGTCTGGGTGAGGAGCTGCCCGGGGGAGAGCTGGTACGGGTTCCCGGCACGCCTCAGCGCGGTCAGGACGTCGAACTCCCAGGGCTCCAGTGCGTGCTCGGCGAACGCCAGCCTGCGCGCACGGTCCAGGTGCCGGGCCAGCCTGCTGACGCGGCTGAGCACTTCGAGCGGTTCCACGTCGAGGTCCGGGCGCTCCCGGCGCCACGCAGCGACCAGCCGATCGACCTCGTCCTCCATGGCGATCAGTGTAGTGGTTGTGTCGATGTGAAGTCTCTTGGCATCAAGTCTCTTGACGTCGAGAGACTTTCTCCGTCAGGGTGGAGCCGAAGACGGTGATCGCCCCCTGACCCCGGGAGTACCCCCATGCCTGCCACCACCCCCGCTCCTGCCCCTACATGGGACCCCGCCCAGTACCTCCGCCACGCCGACCACCGAGCCCGCCCCTTCACCGACCTCCTCGCCCGAGTCCCCGACCTCCCCGCCGAACCGTCCGCGGGGCCGCCCCGCATCGCCGACCTCGGCTGCGGCCCCGGCAACGTCACCGCCGTACTCGCCGACCGCTGGCCCACCGCGCACATCACCGGGTACGACAACTCCGCCCCCATGCTGGAACAGGCCGCCCGGTACGCGGGCCCCACGGCGGGCGGCGGACACCTCGACTTCGCCCACGCGGACGCCTCGGCATGGGCGCCCTCCGAGACGTACGACCTGATCGTCTCCAACGCCGCCCTCCAGTGGGTCGAAGGACACCTCGACGCGTTCCCGGCCTGGCTGGACGCCGTCGCCCCCGGCGGGACCTTCGCCTTCCAGGTGCCGAACAACCTCGACGCACCCCTGCACAGCCTGATGCGCCAGCTGGGCACCGGCGCCCGCTGGAAGAGCCGCCTCGGCGAGGTGCTGCGCCACGACGACTCCGTCCACGCACCCCTCGTCTACCTCGACCGGCTCGCCCGGCTCGGCTGCGAGGCGGACGTGTGGGAGACGACGTACCTGCACGTCCTACAGGGCGAGGACCCGGTGCTGGACTGGGTCAAGGGGACGGGACTGCGACCCGTCCTCACCGCCCTGGCGGACGACCCGGAGGCCCGGGACGCGTTCGTCACCGAGTACCGCGATCTGCTGCGCGCCGTCTACCCGACGGAGTCGTACGGCACGGTGCTGCCGTTCCAGCGACTGTTCGCCGTGGCGCGGAAGGCGGGCTGAGCGATGATCGCCGCCGTCGATCATGTACAGCTGGCCGCGCCGCCCGGCACGGAGGATGCCCTGCGGGCGTACTACGTCGGTGTCCTCGGCATGACTTCGACGAGGGCGGCGCTGTGTCGGTGTTGACCGAGCCCGATTACAAGAAGGCCGTCTACAAGGCGGAGCAGCGTGTCCCCTACGACGTGGACGTAGTCATCCCCGTCGGCCCCGCCAAAGGCTTCGTCATCGGCGAGGCGATCACCCGGGCCTGATGCCCGCGAGGGGCCAAACCCTCCCGAGCCCGGCAGGGACTCAGGCCTTCCGCCGCCCGATCAGCCGCGGCTTCGCCTCCAGACCGTCCAGCCCGTGCCACGCCAGGTTCACCAGATGTGCCGCCACCTCCGCCTTCCTCGGGCGTCGCACGTCCAGCCACCACTGGCCGGTGAGCGCGACCATGCCGACCAGGGCCTGGGCGTACAGCGGGGCCAGCTTGGGGTCGAAGCCGCGGCGTTTGAACTCGCGGCCCAGGATGTCCTCCACCTGGGTGGCGATGTCCGAGATCAGGGACGCGAAGGAACCCGTCGACTGCGGGATGGGGGAATCGCGGACGAGGATGCGGAAACCGTCCGTGTACTCCTCGATGTAGTCGAGGAGCGCGAAGGCGGCCTGTTCGCACAGTTCGCGGGGATGCCCTGCCGTCAGGGAACTCGTCACCATGTCCAGCAGGCGCCGCATCTCGCGGTCCACGACCACCGCGTACAGGCCCTCCTTGCCGCCGAAGTGCTCGTACACCACCGGCTTGGAGACGCCGGCCTTGGCCGCGATCTCCTCCACCGACGTCGCCTCGAAGCCCTTCGTGGCGAACAGCGTGCGGCCGATCTCCAGCAACTGGGCCCGGCGCTCGGCACCCGTCATCCGGGTGCGGCGGGGGCGCCGCGGTTTCTCATTGCTCTCGGTGCTGCTGGAGTCGGTCACCACGCCGTCAATCATGCCGCCTTCGCGGGCTCCTTCCGGCGCCGGGAGCCGTCCAGATCCGTGTTACGGCGTGAATCGATACGCGAGCGTGACGGCCAGCGCACGTCAGAGGCCCAGCCGAGCTTCTCGAACCAGCGGATCAGCCGCGCCGATGAGTCGATCTGCCCGCGCATCACACCGTGTCGCGCCGACGTCGGGTCGGCGTGGTGCAGGTTGTGCCAGGACTCGCCGCAGGAGAGGACGGCCAGCCACCACACGTTCCCCGAGCGGTCCCGCGACTTGAACGGGCGCTTGCCCACCGCGTGGCAGATCGAGTTGATCGACCAGGTGACGTGATGGAGCAGGCAGACACGGACGAGCGAGCCCCAGAAGAAGCCGGTGAAGGCACCCCACCAGGACATCGTCACCAGGCCGCCGATCAGCGCCGGCAGGGCCAGCGACAGCATCGCCCACCAGATGAACTGACGGGAGATCGCCCGGATGTCCGGGTCCTTGATCAGGTCGGGCGCGTACTTGTCCTGCGGCGTCTGCTCCTCGTCGAACATCCACTCGATGTGCGCCCACCACAGGCCCCGCATCAGCGCCGGGACCGTCTCCCCGAACCGCCACGGCGAATGCGGGTCGCCCTCCGCGTCGGAGAACTTGTGGTGCTTGCGATGGTCGGCCACCCAGCGCACCAGCGGACCCTCCACCGCCATCGACCCGGCGATGGCGAGCGCGATCCGCAGCGGCCGTTTGGCCTTGAAGGCACCGTGCGTGAAGTAGCGGTGGAAGCCGATGGTGATGCCGTGGCAGCCCAGGTAGTAGAAGAAGACGAGCAGGCCGAGGTCCAGCCAGCTCACCCCCCAGCCCCACGCCAGCGGCACCGCCGCCAGCACCGCGAGGAACGGGACGGTGATGAAGAGGAGAAGCGTGATCTGCTCGATCGAACGCTTCTTTTCGCCACCCAGCGTGGCCGAGGGCAGTGAGGTGTCGTCGGACGTCTTCCCGGCGTCTTCGATCGCACCGGAAGGTGAGGTGGTCATGCGCGTCCCCTGGGGGGTGGTGGGTCTAGGGAGATACCGGATACGGAATCCGAGGGCGCCCTTCGGATCCAGGCTCCCTACGGTTGCGTAACCTACGGCGTCGTAAGTATGTCAGCGCGTTGCCCGGCGGCAAGAGCCCGAAATTCTGCGCGTCCCCCTCGACACCTATCCTGGAGTCGGTCGGACAGCGCGGTCCGCTCTCTTTTCTTCCCGGATGCCCAGCCCCTATGCCGCCCGGCAACCGGTTCCGGCGCGGCCAGACCGCCCGGACACCGGCCGGGTACCCACCCGCCGAGCCTCCACACTGCAAGGAGCCGCACCTGTGAGCAGTGCCGACGACCGTGGCCAGACCGACATGGCCGCCACGACGACCAGCAGTGAACTGCGCGCCGACATCCGACGCCTGGGTGACCTGCTCGGCGAGACCCTCGTCCGCCAAGAGGGCCCTGAGCTGCTCGAACTCGTGGAGAAGGTCCGCCACCTGACCCGCGAGGACGGCGAGGCCGCCGCCGAACTGCTGCGCGGCACCGAGCTGGAGACCGCCGCCAAGCTCGTCCGCGCCTTCTCCACCTACTTCCACCTCGCCAACGTCACCGAGCAGGTCCACCGAGGCCGCGAACTGCGCGCCAAGCGCGCCGCCGAAGGCGGCCTCCTCGCCCGCACCGCCGACCGCCTCAAGGACGCCGACCCCGACCACCTGCGCGCCACGGTCAAGAACCTCAACGTTCGCCCGGTCTTCACGGCCCACCCCACGGAAGCGGCCAGGCGCTCGGTCCTCAACAAGCTGCGCCGCATCGCCGCACTGCTGGAGACCCCTGTCATCGAGGCGGACCGGCGCCGCTACGACACCCGTCTGGCCGAGAACATCGACCTCGTCTGGCAGACCGACGAACTGCGCGTCGTACGCCCCGAACCCGCCGACGAGGCCCGCAACGCCATCTACTACCTCGACGAACTGCACGCGGGTGCCGTCGGGGACGTACTCGAAGACCTCACCGCCGAACTCGAACGCGTCGGCGTCCGCCTCCCCGACGACACCCGCCCCCTCACCTTCGGCACCTGGATCGGCGGCGACCGCGACGGCAACCCCAACGTGACCCCGCAGGTCACCTGGGACGTCCTGATCCTCCAGCACGAGCACGGCATCAACGACGCCCTGGAACTGATCGACGAGCTGCGCGGCTTCCTCTCCAACTCGATCCGCTACACCGGCGCCACCGAGGAACTCCTGGAGTCCCTCCGCGCCGACATCGAACTCCTGCCCGAGATCAGCCCCCGCTACAAGCGCCTCAACGCCGAGGAGCCCTACCGGCTCAAGGCCACCTGCATCCGCCAGAAGCTCGAAAACACCAAGCAGCGCCTGGCCAGGGACACCCCGCACCAGCCCGGCCGCGACTACCTCGGCACCGGCCAGCTCCTCGCCGACCTCACCCTCATCCAGACCTCCCTGCGCGAACACCGCGGCGGCCTCTTCGCCGACGGCCGCATGGACCGCACCATCCGCACCCTCGCCGCCTTCGGCCTCCAGCTCGCCACCATGGACGTACGCGAACACGCCGACGCCCACCACCACACCCTCGGCCAGCTCTTCGACCGCCTCGGCGAGGAGTCCTGGCGGTACGAGGACATGCCCCGCGAGTACCGCAACAAGCTCCTCGCCAAGGAACTGCGGTCCCGCAGGCCCCTCGCGCCCACCCCGGCGCCCCTCGACGCCGCCGGCACCAAGACCCTCGGCGTGTTCGAAACCGTCAAGAAGGCCCTCGCCGTCTTCGGACCCGAGGTCATCGAGTCGTACATCATCTCGATGTGCCAGGGCTCCGACGACGTCTTCGCCGCCGCCGTACTCGCCCGCGAGGCCGGACTCATCGACCTGCACGCCGGCTGGGCCAGGATCGGCATCGTCCCCCTCCTGGAGACCACCGACGAACTCAAGGCCGCCGACACGATCCTCGAAGACATGCTCTCCGACCCCTCCTACCGCCGCCTGGTGGCACTCCGCGGGGACGTCCAGGAAGTCATGCTCGGGTACAGCGACTCCTCCAAGTTCGGCGGCATCACCACCAGCCAGTGGGAGATCCACCGCGCCCAGCGCCGCCTGCGCGACGTCGCCCACCGCTACGGCGTCCGGCTGCGCCTCTTCCACGGCCGCGGCGGCACCGTCGGCCGCGGCGGCGGCCCCTCCCACGACGCGATCCTCGCCCAGCCCTGGGGCACCCTGGAGGGCGAGATCAAGGTGACCGAACAGGGCGAGGTGATCTCCGACAAGTACCTGGTCCCCTCGCTCGCCCGCGAGAACCTCGAACTCACGGTCGCCGCCACCCTCCAGGCCTCCGCCCTGCACACCTCCCCCCGCCAGTCCGACGAATCCCTCGCCCGCTGGGACGCGGCCATGGATCTCGTCTCCGACGCCGCCCACGCGGCCTACCGCAGGCTCGTCGAGGACCCGGACCTGCCGACGTACTTCCTCGCGTCGACACCGGTGGACCAGCTCGCCGACCTGCACCTCGGCTCACGGCCCTCCCGCCGCCCCGGCTCAGGCGTCTCCCTCGACGGACTGCGCGCCATTCCATGGGTGTTCGGCTGGACCCAGTCACGGCAGATCGTGCCCGGCTGGTTCGGCGTCGGCTCCGGCCTGAAGGCCCTGCGCGAAGCCGGCCTGGACACGGTCCTGGACGAGATGCACGAGCAGTGGCACTTCTTCCGGAACTTCATCTCCAACGTCGAGATGACGCTCGCGAAGACCGACCTGCGCATCGCCCGGCACTACGTCGAGACCCTCGTTCCCGCCGAGCTCCAGCACGTCTTCGCCGACATCGAGGCCGAGCACGAGCTCACCGTCCGCGAGGTTCTGAAGATCACCGGCGAGAGCGAACTCCTCGACGCCAACCCGGTCCTCAAGCAGACCTTCACCATCCGCGACGCCTACCTGGACCCCATCTCCTACCTCCAGGTCACCCTGCTCAAGCGCCAGCGCGACGCCGCCGCAGCGGGCGCCGACCCCGACCCGCTCCTCGCCCGCGCCCTCCTCCTCACGGTCAACGGAGTGGCGGCGGGCCTGCGCAACACCGGCTGAGCCGGACGCGGACAGCGCGAAACAGCCGAGGGTGCCCTCGTACACGGACACACGGTCCACATGTACGAGGGCACCCTCACATCGTCACAGGGGCCGCGGGGCCACATCGCTCAGCAGGCCACGTCGGCTACAACGCCACCCAGGCCGCCGTCACCAGCGCCAGGCCGCTCCCGGCCAGTGCCCAGCCGGTCCGCGTCAGCCCCAGACCGCCCGCGACCACGACCGACGCGAGCAGCAGCGCACCGCCCAACGGCACCCACGCGTACAGGAAACCGGCCGGCCCCGACCGCACGACATCACTGCTGCCGGGCTTCACGACCACGGTGTACGTCTCGCCCTCGCTGACCCCGACCGACTGGTCGAGGACGACCCGGCTCCGCGCCGTCGACCCCACCGACACCGGCCGGTACGACCCCGTGCAGACGCCGTCCTCGCACCCCGACACCGTCATCGTGCCCTGCTCGCGCCCCTTGCTCAGCATCACGTGCTGGGCCGACCCCCACGACGCCCACACACCCGCGATCAGGATCAGCGCGGCGACCGTACCCATCACCACGAACTGCCCCAGCCGCCCGACACGCCCCAGCCGCAGTGCGGCTGGGGCGGGGGCGGACTTGCGCCGGTGGGCGGTGGCTGGCATGGCCGGGATCATTGGCCATGGTCGTGCGATCGGTCAACTCCTGCCCGACAAAGTCAGCAGTTGTACGCACGTATCCCGCACCCCACCAGAGGCCCTCCGGCGCCCCCCGGCCTCAGGAGTTGTACGCGGTCTGCGCCCGCTCCAGGCCCACCGTCAGCAGGGACTCCACCGCGTCCGCCGCCCGGTCCACGAAGTAGTCCAGCTCCTTGCGCTCCGCCGACGAGAAGTCCTTCAGCACGAAATCGGCGACCTGCATACGACCCGGCGGGCGCCCGATCCCGAACCGCACCCGGTGGTAGTCCGGGCCCATCGCCTTCGTCATCGACTTCAGACCGTTGTGACCGTTGTCACCGCCGCCCAGCTTCAGCCGCAGGACCCCGTAGTCGATGTCCAGCTCGTCGTGGACCGCCACGACACGGTCCAGCGGCACCTTGTAGAACTCGCGCAGCGCGTTGACCGGCCCGCCCGACAGGTTCATGTACGACGTCGGCTTCGCCAGAACCACCCGGCGGCTCGCCGGTCCCGGCGGCCCGACACGCCCCTCGACGACCTGTGCCTGCGCCTTCCCGGCCCGCTTGAACCTCCCGCCGATCCGACCCGCCAGCAGGTCGGCCACCATGAACCCCACGTTGTGCCGGTTCATCGCGTACTCCGGCCCGGGGTTGCCGAGCCCCACGATCAGCCAGGGGCCGCCCGCGTCGGTCGTCACGTCCATCTCTCCTCGATGCGTGCCTCGATACGTGCCTCGATACGCGCCGGCCGCCGCCCCTGGTGGGAGCGGCGGCCGGCGAAAGAGGACTCCGGGGAAATCAGGCCTCGGTGGTCGCCGCGTCGTCGTCGGCGGCGGCTTCCTCGGCCTGCGCGGCCAGGACCTGGAGGACGACCGCGTCCTCGTCGATCGCCAGCGTGGTGCCCTTGGGCAGCGGGATGTCCTTGGCGAGGATGGAGGCACCGGCCTCAAGGCCCGCGATGGACACGGTGACGGACTCGGGGATGTGCGTGGCCTCGGCCTCGACGGTCAGCGTGCTCAGCACGTGCTCAAGGAGGTAGGCGCCGGGGGCCAGGTCGCCCTCGGTGTGGACGTAGACCTCGACGGTGACCTTCTCGCCGCTCTTCACGGTGAGCAGGTCGACGTGCTCCAGGTAGCCCTTCAGCGGGTCACGCTGCACGGCCTTCGGGATCGCCAGCGCGGTGCGGCCCTCGATGTCCAGGGTGAGCAGCACGTTCGGGGTACGCAGGGCGAGCTGGAGCTCGTGGCCCGGCAGCGTGATGTGGACGGGCTCGGCACCGTGGCCGTAGACGACCGCGGGAACCTTGGCCTCGCGGCGGATGCGGCGGGCGGCGCCCTTGCCGAACTCGGTGCGGGTCTCGGCGGTGAGCTTTACGTCGGACATGCTTTTCACTCCTCGTACGGGTGAGAGAGGGACAGGTCACCCGGCCACGAACGGCCTGCTACGAAGAGCGCGTCGATAACGGATCACCGGCCCGCGAACCACACGGGTACGGCCTCCCTCGCCGAGCAACTCCAACAGAGTACTCGGCAGGGGAGGCCGCAGAAAAATTGATCTTGCAGAAGCGATTCAGCAGAGCCTGTGGGAAACAAACCCGCAGGCAGCAGACCCGGCGGACCTACTGCTCGTCGAACAGACTCGTCACCGAACCGTCCTCGAACACCTCACGCACCGCACTCGCGATGGTCGGCGCGATCGACAGCACCTTGATCTTGTCCAGGTCCGCACTCAGCTCACCCGGCGTCGGCAACGTGTTCGTGAAGATGAACTCACTCACCCGCGAGTTCTTCAGCCGGTCCGCCGCCGGACCCGACAGCACACCGTGCGTCGCCGTCACGATGACATCCTCCGCACCATGCGCGAACAGAGCGTCCGCAGCCGCACAGATCGTCCCACCGGTGTCGATCATGTCGTCGACGAGAACACACACACGACCCTTGACCTCACCCACGACCTCGTGGACGGTCACCTGGTTCGCCACGTCCTTGTCACGCCGCTTGTGCACGATCGCCAACGGCGCACCCAGCCGGTCGCAC
Source organism: Streptomyces sp. NBC_01451 (assembly GCF_036227485.1). Taxonomy (NCBI): domain Bacteria; kingdom Bacillati; phylum Actinomycetota; class Actinomycetes; order Kitasatosporales; family Streptomycetaceae; genus Streptomyces; species Streptomyces sp. NBC_01451. The sequence goes on along the minus strand of NZ_CP109479.1, from coordinate 3,836,113 downwards.
CAGCGGTCGGCCACCCGCACCCGGCCCGCATCCGGCGAAACCACCGTCAGCTTGCCCTTGTCCACCTTCTCGCCCACATAGTCCGCGAGCAACGGAAGCGCGAAGAGATGGTCGACCGGACCGTCGAAGAAACCCTGGATCTGATCCGTGTGCAGATCCACCGTCAGGATGCGGTCCGCACCCGCCGTCGCCATCAGGTCCGCCACCAGACGTGCCGAGATCGGTTCACGCCCACGGTGCTTCTTGTCCTGCCGCGCGTAACCGTAGAACGGCACGATCACCGTGATGGAACGAGCCGACGCACGCTTCAGCGCATCGATCATGATCAACTGCTCCATGATCCACTGATTGATCGGAGCCGTGTGGCTCTGGATCACAAAACAGTCCGCGCCACGCGCCGACTCCTCGTAACGGACGTAGATCTCACCGTTCGCGAAGTCGAAGGCCTTCGTCGGGACAACCCCGACCCCCAACTGCTGGGCGACCTCCTCGGCAAGCTCGGGGTGGGCGCGGCCGGAGAAGAACATCATCTTCTTCTTCCCACCGGTCGTCTTGGTCCCGGTCACAGCACTGTCTCCTCGGAGGTGTCTCAGCCGTGATCAGCCCTGGCAGGCCTGCTCAGCTGGGGGTGTGCGGGTGTGCATCTATCACGGTAGCCCGAGTCGGACCGGACTGTTTCCGGTCAGCTTTCGCCACCCGGCTCCCGAGAAGCCGCCTCGGCCGCCCTCGCCGACGCACTCCCCGGACGCTTACGAGCCACCCAACCCTCGATATTCCGCTGCTGGCCACGGGCCACGGCCAACGAACCGGGCGGCACATCCTTCGTGATCACCGACCCGGCCGCGGTGTAAGCACCGTCCCCGACCGTGACAGGCGCCACAAACATGTTGTCCGAACCCGTCTTGCAGTGCGACCCGACGACGGTGTGATGCTTGTCCTGCCCGTCGTAGTTCACGAACACACTCGCGGCACCGATGTTCGTGTACTCACCGATCGTCGCGTCCCCGACATACGACAGATGCGGCACCTTCGTCCCGTCACCGATAGACGTGTTCTTCGTCTCGACATACGTACCGATCTTCGACTTCACCCCGAGACGGGTCCCGGGACGCAGATACGCGTACGGCCCCACAGTCGCCCCCGCCCCCACCACAGCACCGTCCGCCACGGTGTTGTCCAGCCGCGCCCCCGCCCCCACCCGGGTGTCCTTCAACCGGGAGTTGGGCCCGACCTCGGCACCCTCCGCGAGATGCGTCGCACCCTGGAGCTGCGTGTTCGGATGGACGATCGAGTCCTGCTCGAACGTGACCGTCACATCGACCCACGTACTCGCCGGATCGATCACACTCACCCCGGCCAGCATGGCCTCGGTCAGCAACCGCTCGTTCAGGATCCGACGCGCCTCCGCCAACTGCACACGGTTGTTGATCCCGGCGATCTCACGATGATCCGCGGCCACGGACGCCCCCACCCGATGCCCCGCCTCACGCAGGATCCCGAGCACGTCGGTCAGATACTCCTCACCCTGACTGTTGTCCGTCCGCACCTTCCCCAGCGCGTCGGCCAGGAGCTGCCCGTCGAAGGCGAACACACCGGAATTGATCTCACGGATCGCCCGCTGCGAGTCGCTCGCGTCCTTGTGCTCGACGATGGCGGTGACCGCCCCGGAGGCCCCGTCCCGCACGATCCGCCCGTACCCGGTCGCGTCCGGCACCTCGGCGGTCAACACGGTCACGGCATTGCCGTCACCGGAGTGGGTCGCGGCGAGCGCACGCAGGGTCTCCCCGGTGAGCAGCGGGGTGTCGCCACAGACGACGACAACAGTCCCGTCGACGGTCCCGCCCAGCTCCTCCAGCCCCATGCGTACGGCATGACCGGTGCCGTTCTGCCGCGCCTGGAAGGCGGTACGGATACCGGCGCCGGCCTCCGTCAGATGGGCGGTGACCTTCTCGCGGGCGTGCCCCACGACGACGACCAGGTTCTCGGGGTCCAACTCGCCTGCGGCGGCGAGCACATGACCCACCAGCGAACGGCCACAGAGCTCGTGCAGGACCTTGGGTGTGGCCGACTTCATACGGGTGCCCTCACCCGCTGCGAGTACGACTACGGCGGCGGGGCGATTGGCGCTCACGGGTGGTGCCCTTCGGCTGCGGAGGGGGTGGGGTGGACATCCGCAGGATACCGGGGCGTTTCGTGGGGGACATGAGTAAGGGCCCTGACTGGATTGTCAGGACCCGAACCGAGTATGGCTCCCCTGCCAGGACTTGAACCCGGACATATGGCACCAAAAGCCACAGTGCTGCCAATTACACCACAGGGGAATAAATTCGACTAAACCGGACATTTGGTCAGGTCGTCGAATTGGCACCCACCACTATGCCGTACCAGGCACCCTCGATGCGACGGTACAGATCTGCTCCTTGTCGCACCCTGATACCGAGGCACCCTCGGTAGGAGTCTCCCGTGTTCTTGCGCACGGTCGAGGGATTGTGCTTCTTGAGGATCGTCCTGCCCAGGGTTGACGGGTCAATGCCGATGAGGCCGGCCCAGTGGTGTTCGGCGGCGGCGACGTCGGCGGACTCGTGAATCATGACGCGGCAGTGCAGTCGTTCCCGGCTTACCTCAAGCAGGTCGAGCCAGGCGAGGAAGACGCTGATCATTCCGGGGTCGCTGTTGACGAACTCCACGCACTCGCGGCGAGTGTGTGGCTTGTCCTTGGTCCCCTCGGCCCAGTAGAGGGCAACACCCGTAAGGAACAACTCGCGATCCGACAGTTCGCCGACGGCTGTCGCCGCCGCTTGCTTTGTAGCCTCGCGCTCCTGCTGTCGGGAGGCTTGTAGCCGAGCGAGTCCCGCATCCATCCGCTCCCGCTGTTCCGCCGGTGTGCACTTGGGCTCCTGATGCGGAAGATCCCGTACCCAGAGCGAGACTGAACTCTTCGAGCACCCCAGTTCCGCCTGGATCCGGTTGTAGGTCCAGCCCTGCTTCCGTAGTTCCCGCGCCCTCTCGCGGAGGTCGTCCTTCGCTCGCGGGCGCTTCGTCCATTCCGGGGGTGGCTCGCCCTTGACGAGGCGCTGCAGGACGTCCTTGTTGTGGACCTGGAGCTCGTCGCGGATCTGTCGAATGCTCAGGCCCTCCCGTCGCAACGCCAGCGCCCGCTCCCGTAGCCCCTCGAAATCCGTGTACTTGCCGCATGCATGTTCCATGGGCAAAGCCTCGGGGCGGAATCATTGCTTCCGGGGTCGAACGGTGCGCGATTCAGCAGTTCGAGGGATTCTGGTGGGTTTCGCTTCTGTTCGATTGTGGTGTCGGCGGCCCCTGTGGTGTAGGCCGGTCGTCGAAACTCGCCGGAAAAGCGGGGGGCGGCGCCCGTAGGCTGGGCTCATGACCACTACGGGGGAAGACCACGCCGCGGCCCTGACCGGGCCGTTGTGGTGGACCCGGTGGCGCAGTGCGGCGTTTGACGTGGGTCTCGCGGTGCTGTCTGCCGGGGAGTGTGCGGCGGAGGGGATTTCGTTCGCCAGGGACGCGGGGATCCCGTTGGCGGCGGGGATCGTGTTCGGGCTTGTGGCCGGGTCCGTGCTGGTGTTGCGGCGGCGGTGGCCGATTGCCGTCGTACTGGTGTCCATCGCTGTCGCGCCGGCCCAGATGGGCTATCTGATGGGCATCGTCGGGCTGTACACGCTCGCCGCTTCCGAGCTGCCCCGGCGGATCATCGGGGCGTTGGCCGGGATGGCGATGGTGGGGACGCTCATCGTGACGTTCGTGCGGTCGCATCAGGGGGTGGCGGACGGGGGGCTGAAGATCGGGGACTGGCTGGTTCCTGTCGTCGCCATCACCACCTCGCTGGGTGTCACCGCGCCGCCGTTGCTGCTCGGGTTGTACGTGGGTGCCCGGCGGCGGTTGATGGAGAGTCTTCGGGAGCGGGCCGACAGTCTGGAGCGGGAGCTTCAGTTGCTGGCGGAGCGGGCCGAGGAGCGGGCGGAGTGGGCGCGGAACGAGGAGCGGACGCGGATCGCCCGTGAGATGCATGACGTGGTGGCGCACCGGGTGAGTCTGATGGTGGTGCATGCGGCGGCGTTGCAGGCGGTCGCGCGGAAGGATCCTGAGAAGGCTGTGCGGAATGCCGCCCTGGTGGGGGACATGGGGCGGCAGGCGTTGACCGAGTTGCGGGAGATGCTCGGGGTGCTGCGGTCGGGGGACGGGCTGGAGCGGCGGGTGCAGGGTGTGCCGTTGGCGGCGGTGGGTGCGGCCGCGGCTGTGGCTGCTTCTCGTGCTGCTCGGGGCGAGGGTGATGAGGGTGCGGGGGACGGGCCCTGTCTGGCTGAGCTGGAGGAGTTGGTGGGGCAGTCGGCGGCTGCGGGGATGGTCGTGGCTCTGTCGGTCGAGGGGGAGGTGCGGTTGTACGGGGCGATGGTGGAGCAGACCGCGTACCGGGTGGTGCAGGAGGCGTTGACGAACGTGCACAAGCATGCGGCGGGGGCGAAGACGCATGTGCGGCTGGCTCATCGGGGTGATGAGATCGCGATGCAGGTGGAGAACGAGCCGCCGCCCGAGCCGTCGTCGGTCTCGTCGGTGCGGTTTCCGTCCGGTGGCAATGGTCTGCTCGGGATGAAGGAGCGGGTTGCCGCGCTGGGCGGGGTGTTCGTGTCCGGGCCGACGGAGGCCGGGGGGTTTCGGGTGTCGGCGGTCATTCCGACGTGACGTTCCGCTGGTTGTGCGGTTCTTTGCCTGCGGGCCCGGTGGGGGCTGGTCGCGCAGTTCCCCGCGCCCCTGTCGGGGCGCGTCGCGCACCCGACTTGGCCCAGCGGGTGTGGCTCAGGGAGGTGTCAGGCGGACCGGTTCCAGGCCGGTGACGAGGGTGGCGAGGGCCTGGTCGATGTCGGCGCCGAGGTACCAGTCGCCGGTGTGGTCGAGGGCGTAGACGCGGCCGGCTGTGTCGATGGCCAGCAGGGACTGGGTCTCGGGTTCTTCGCCGAGGGGGCAGACCTCGGTGTCGAGGGCGCGGCCGAGGTCGGCGAGGGTGCGGGCCATGTGGAGGCCGTGCAGGGGGTCGAGGTGGAGGGCGGTGGGGGCGACCTGGCGGCCGGTGCCGGGGGGTGTGAGGTGGAGGCCGCCGAATTCCGCCCAGGCTTCCACGGCGGCGGGGAAGACGGCGTGGCGGTGTCCGGCGGGGGAGGTGTGGCCGCGCAGGGTGTCGGCCCAGATCTCGGCCTGTTTTATGTCCCAGCGGCCGGGCTGCCAGCCGGCGGCGCGCAGTGCGGCGTCGACGGCCACGGGGAAGCGGGTGGAGGAGGTGCGGTCGGTGTGCATCTGCCCTTCGATCGTCGAGGTCATGGACCGGCGCGAGCGTGTGTCCGGTGCGGCGCCGTCTTGCGGTGGTGCCTGGGGGTGGGGTGAGGGGGGCGTCAGTCGGTGGGGGCCGACGAGTCGACTATGCGGACGCCGAAGTGGGCGCTGAGCGCCGTGCAGGAGCGGCAGGGTGCGGCGAAGCTGCCGTGGAGGGGGTCGCCGTCCTCGCGGATGCGGCGGGTGGTGAGTTTGGCTTGTTTGAGTGCTCTGCGGGCTTCGCCGTTGGTCATGGGTTTGCGGGCGGCGCGTCGGCTGCGGGCCTCGTCGGCGATGGTGATCTGGCGGGATATGAGGAGTGCTTCGGCGCAGCGGCCGGTGGAGCGGTCGCGTTGGGCGCTGGCGAGGGTGTCCAGGAAGTCCTGGACGAGTGGGTGCAGGGAGGGTGGTTGGTCGCCGCGTGCGGCGGTGCCGGTGAGGGTTGCGCCGCGTACGGAGAGGGCGGCGGCGACGGTGGGGAGTATGCCGTCGCGGCGGTGGCGGAGGGTGGGGACGCGGGGTGTGTCGTCGGAGCTCCAGCCGACTCGTGGGTCGCCGCCGGGTCTGCCGGTCGTACCGGGTGTTCCGGGTGTCGGTGTGCTCGTCGGGCTTTCTGTCGGTCGGCCTGTCGGTCGGCCTGTCGGTCGGCCTGTCGGCCTTCCTGTCGCTGTCCCCGTCTGTGTCGCGTTCATGGTCGTCATCCCCTCCGGTGCCTCCCCCGTGCATCCCCTCGGCGGACCCAGAGTGCCAAATGGCGTGGCTGGTGCGGTAGCTGGGGCGGTGTGACACGCCCGGGCTTCGTCGCACCGTCACGACAGGGTGACGGCAGGTCACGGAAGTGGGGGGCCGGTGGCTGGTGCCGGTGACCGGTGTCGGCGTACCGCATAGGCTGTCGGGCAGCCGCGATCCGCAGCGCCGTCCGGGTTGCTGTCCGCACTGATGTGCTGACAGGCGGGACGGGGTGATGTGTCGTGACGTGATGTGACAGACGTACGGGTCGTACTGATGTATGGGCCTTACAGGACGCCGCAGGGGGCAACCGCCATGACGACAGGTCGGCTCGGGCAGCGAGCCGTGCCGCCGAACGCGGCCTATGCCGGGCAGGTCGTGCACTTCCCGGATCCGGTACGGGCCACCCGGCATCCGAGAGGGGTGCGGGTCGACGAACACGGCTATCCGGACTTCTCGCTCTACGCGCGTGCGGCGGCGGAGATCGCCGAGCCGCCCGAGGGCTTCGGTGTCGACGAGTTGCGGCTGACGGACTACGTGTCGGCGAACGCGGCGCTCGCCGCGTCCGGGCACGAGTTGTGGGACACGGTTCCGGCGGTGGCGACCCCGCACGGCTGGACCTGGCACCACGTAGCCGGCGGGCGGCGTCTTGAGCTCGTCCCGGTCGAGGTGAAGGCGCTGCTGCGGCATCACGGTGGGATCGCGACTTCGGGCGTGGACCAGCACAAGCGCGGTACGCGGCCCCTGCAGGAGACGCGGCCGGCGCACTTCGCGCTGCCGAAGTCGGCGGTGGCGGTGACGGAGCCGCAGGTGCAGGGTGTCGAGGAGGATCTCGGCTACCGGCTGCCGGGGGCGTACCGGTCGTTCCTGAAGGCGGCGGGCGGGTGTGCGCCGGTGGGCGCGGCGCTCGACGCCGAGTTGGGGCTGCTGCTGGACCAGCCGTTCTTCACGGTGCGGGACGAGGCGGCGGTCAACGACCTCGTGTACGTCAACAAGTGTCTGCGGGACCATCTGACGAAGGACTATCTGTGCGTCGGCTTCGTGCAGGGTGGTCTGCTGGCCGTGAAGGTGAAGGGTGAGCGGCTCGGTTCGGTGTGGTTCAGCCCGTACGACGACGCGCGGGACGTCGATCCGACCTGGCCGCCGGCCGACCGGGTGCAGCGGCTGCTGCTGCCGTGCGGCGACGACTTCGACCAGTTCCTGTCCCGGCTCGCGGGCAGTCCGCCGGAGCTGGAGACGGTGGCGAACCTGATGGTGGACGGCGGCTTCGCGCGTGCGCTGCCGCTGTCCGCGGCGTCCGGGGCGTCTTCGGTGTCTTCGGTGGGGGAGTGACTGACCGATGGTGACTTTCGCGCAGGCGCAGGAGCGCGCCGAGGAATGGGTCAACGGGGATGTGCCGGCGTACCAGCACCGGGAGGTGCGGGTACGGGAGTTCGAGCTCGGGTTCGTGGTGTGGGCGGAGGATCGTGCGGAGGGTCCGCGGTCGGACGGTGGCGCCCAGCGGCTGGTCCTTGCCCGGGACAGCGGTGAGGCCACCCTGTGGCCCGCCCTGCCGGTGGGCGAGGTGATCCGGCGGTACGAGGAGCAGTACGGCCGTGCTGCCTCCGTCGAGGACGCGGTACCGGCGCCTCCGGCCCGGCTGGACCTGAACCAGACGTCGTTCCTGCTGACTCCGCCGGAGTGGTTGCAGGAGGCGGCGGACAAGCTGGGGCTTCCCGACCGGCGGGCGGATTCGGCGGCGCCGCCGTCCCCGTCGGTTTCCGTGGCCTCTTCGGGCGGGGCGCCGGTGGACGCGGTGCCGCCTGCGGGGGCCACGCCGTGGACCGGGACCGACACGACCGGCGTGGACGCGGGCGAGGACCGTTCCGTGCCGCTGCCGGCGACGGTGTTCGCGCCGCCGCTGGGTGACGAGGACCGCGACGACGTTCCGCGTTCCCGGGATGCCTTCAACGGCGGTCCGGGGGCTTCGGGGGCTCCGGGGTACGGGTATCCGCAGGGTGCGGGTGGGCCCTCGTACGGGTATCCGCAGGGTGTGCCCGGCGGGCCGGGCTCGCCGGAGCGTGCGCTCGCTCCCAACGCCGGCGAGATCGCCGACGCGGCGACCAGCAAGGCACCGCCGCCGCGCGGTGCCCGGGGCGCGAGCGCTCCGCCTCCACCGGGTACGCCGGGAACTCTGGGTGCCCGTCCGGGAGTTGGGCCTCCTCCGCCGCCGGGACCTGGTTCCGGCCCCGCGGGCGGATACGTGCCTACGCAGTTCGTGTCGGCGCTGGAGGCCGACGGTGGTGTCGGAGCCGACGGGGCGGCGGGGGTTGGTGCTCCAGGCTCCGGTGCTCCCCACCCGCCTGCGGGTGCGCGTCCTGAGGGCGTCCATCAGGCCGCGACGATGTTCTCCGGGCCCGCGGGACCCGGCGTGCCCCAGCCTCCGGCGGCCCCCGGGGTTCCGGGTGCGGGCCAGGGGCCGGGTGCCCCCGGTGCGCCGAGCAAGCCGGGTGCGCCGGGTACCCCGGGTGGGTCCGGCCGTCTCGGTGTGTCCAGTGCTCCTCAGCCTCCTGGTGCGGCGAATCCGCCCGGCGCTCCGCTGCCTCCGGGTCCGCCCGGCGCTCCGGGTGCCCTTGGCGGACCGCGTCCGCCCGGTGCTCCCAACCCGCCCGGGGGTACCCCTCCGGACGGCGTCCACCAGGCCGCGACCATGTTCGCCGACCCCCACCGGGGCGGCGCCCCCAACGCGCCCCGGCCGCCCGGCGCTCCGGGTGTCCCGGGTGCTCCCCAGCCTCCGGGTGCCCCCGGCGTACCCGGTGTGCACGGCATGCCCGGTGTGCACGGCATGCCCGGTGGGTCCGGTGGCCCAGGCGCACCGTCCGCTCCCGGTGCTCCCGGTGCTCCCGGTGCTCCCGGTGCTCCCGGTGCTCCCGGTGCTCCCGGTGTCCCTGGGGCCGTGCACCGCGCCGAGACCATGCTGGCCGGTCCTCCGGTCGGCGGCCCCGGCGTGCCCCCGCCGCCCCCGAACGCCGGTGTGCCCGGCCCTCCCGGCCCGCCTGGTGCCCCGGGCTTCCCCGGCGCTTCGGGCACTGCCGGCGGTCCCGGTGCCCACGGCGGTCCTGGCGCCCCGGGCGCGACGCCCCCGCCCCCCGGCGGTCGGCCGGTGCCCGGCATGCCCGCGCCGACCGGTCAGCCCGTGCCGGGTATGCCCGCGCCCGGCGGTCGGCCCGTACCCGGTTTGGCCGCTCCCGGCCCGGGGGCACATGTCCCCGGGTTTCCGCCGCCGCCCGCCCCCAGCCTCTCCGCGCCGCCTCCTCCGCCGGGCCCCCAGCAGCCCTCGTACGGCTATCCGCCGCCCGGTCAGCCCACGGTCGGGCCCGGTTATCAGGCCGTTCTTCGTTACCGGGCGCCCGACGGGTCCGAGCAGCAGGTGATCCGGCGGTCCGCGCCGGGGACGCCGCATCCGGAGTGGCAGATCTTCCATGAGCTGCGGGCGATGAGCATTCCGCCGGATCAGGTCCTCGAACTCCACACCGAGTTGGAGAGCTGTGAACTGCCGGGTGCCTACTGCGCCCGCATGATCCGCGAACAGTGGCCCAACGCCCGGATCACCAGCATCGCCCCCTACGGCACCGATCACGCCAGTCGTCAGCAGGGCATGGCTCAACTCCTCGCACATCAGGGTGAGTTGCACCAGGTGGCGGACGGTCCGGCGCGCCCGGGGCCGGTGCGTACGCCGCTGCCGCCCGTGCAGACCGCGCCGCCGATCCCCCCGGAGGGGGTCGCGCAGGAGATGGCCGCCGCGTTCGGGCCCGGGGTGTTCCGGTTCGACCAGGCGGCGGTGTCGCGGCAGGGGGTGCCGCCGGTCGTGGCGCACACGTTGGTCGTCGCCGGGCTGCCGGCCGACATGGGGCCGTTCTTCTGGGCGCAGGCCCAGCCGGGGCGGCCGGTGCCGACCCTCGCCGAGCTGGCGCAGGAGCGCGGGGTGCGGCCGGCGGCGGACGCCGGGTCGTACCTCGTGATGGGCAGTGACTTCGGCAAGGCGATCTGCGTGCAGTACGGGACGGCGAACATCGTCGCGGTGCCCGTGGAGGCGGGGCCCGGTGGGGCGCCCGTACCGCCGCAGTTCGTGAACACGGGGCTGCCCGAGTTCGCGCGCTGTCTCGCGCTGCTCGGCCGTATGTGGCGGCTGCGCTACGGGCTCAACCAGGAGCAGGCGGGCCGCTGGACGGTCGACTTCCAGGCCCAGCTCGCCTCCCTCGACCCGGCGGCGCTCGGCTCGCCGGAGAGCTGGTGGTCGGTGCTGCTGGAGGAGATGTGGGACGGGTTGCTCTGACCCGTTGAGGACAGCAGGGAGGGGGGCGGGTGGCCGTACGGCCACCCGCCCCCCTCCCTGCTGTGCCGATCCGCCGTACTGATCCCTCGTACCGGCCGTGACCCGGCCCGGAGTGTCGCGTTAGGCACATTTCACCTCAATCCATCAAGATGTGCGCGAAATCATTACTTCGTACGCGGAGAGGGGTTGCCGGATGAGCAGCGCAGCGACGTCGCACGGTTTCGTGGCCGGTTTCGGGGCCGGACGGGGGCGCGGTTACCGGCCCGATCAGGTCGACGCGTTCGCAGCCGTGCTCTCCGCGGAACGGGACTCCGCCTGGGAGCGGGCCGCACGGCTGACCGTGCTCGCCAGAGACATGGAGGCGGAGTCCGCGCGGCTGCGGGAGACCGTCGCGCGGCTCGCCCCGCAGACGTACGAGAGTCTCGGCGAGCGCGCCCGGCAGCTCTGGGAGTTGGGTGTCGAGGAGGCCGGCGCCGTGCGGGAGCGCGGGCGCAGCGAGGTGCGGCAGCTGATCGCGGCTGCCGAGGCCCGCGCGGACGCCCTGCGGGAGGCGGCGGAGGCTGCCGCCGAGACCGTGCGCGGTGAGGCCGAGGAGCGTGCCCGGCATCTGCTGCTCGCCGCCCGCGCGGAGGCCGACGAGATCCGGATCGGTGCCCGGCGGGAGGTCAAGGAGGGGCGGGGGGAGGCGCTGGCCGCACTGCGCGAGATGCGGCTGCGGACCTCCGGGCTGCTCGCCGAGCAGGAGAAGGAGTACGCCGAACGGTGGGCCGAGCAGGAACGGGTTGTCGCCGAGCGTGAAGTCGCCCTGGAGGCACGGCACATGGAGCAGGTGGCGGCGGCCGAGGCCGCGCTGTCCGAGGCGAAGAGGGCCCTCGCGGAGGCTGAGGAGTCGGTCCGGCGCAGCGACGACGACGCACGGGTTCGCGCCGCCGAACTCCTCGCCGGGGCTCGCCTCCAGGAGGACCGCATCGCCCGCGAGACGGAGCGCGTGCTGCGGGAGCACGGGGAGGAGTGGGACGACGTCCAGGCCCACATGGACCACGTACGGAGCAGCCTGACCACGCTGACGGGGCGGGCGGCGGCCGAATGAGAGCCGCTGCGGGTGCCCGCTGAGGGTGCCGGCTGAGGACTACGAGGACTACGGGGTGTCGAGGACCGGGAACCGCCGCGGCGCCAGTGCCAGCAGCGCCACGAAGGCCAGTGCCGCCGCGCCCGCCGCCCCGAAGTACACCGCGTGCACCGCCTCCGCGATGGCCCGGCGGGTCGCCTCCGGTGCGGCGCCCGTGCCCAGTGTCCGGGTCACCGAGTCCAGGTCGCTCGCGCCGCCCAGCCGGGACGCGAGGACGCCGTTGGCCACCGCGCCGAACAGGGCGGCGCCGATCGTCTGGCCGGTCTGACGGCAGAAGAGCACCGACGCCGTCGCCGTGCCGCGTTCCGACCAGCCGACCGTCGACTGGACGCCCACTATCAGGGGGAGTTGGAAGAGTCCCAGGGCGCCGCCGAGCAGCAGCATCAGGAGCGTGGGCTGCCAGGCGGAGCCCGGGTACGGGAGGAAGGGGAACGCCAGCAGGATCAGGGCCGCCGCGCCGATGCCTAGCATCGCCGTGTTCCGGAAGCCGATCCTGCGGTACACGTGCTGGCTCAGCGCCGCCGACACCGGCCAGCTCAACGTCCATACGGACAGCACGAATCCGGCCGCGATCGGGGCCAGGCCCAGCACCGACTGGGCGTACGTCGGCAGGAACACCGTCGGGGCCACCATCAGCAGGCCCAGGGCGCCCAGGGCCAGGTTGACCGCCGCGATCGTGGGGCGCCGCCACACCCATCCGGGGATGATCGGCTCCGCCGCCCGGCGTTCGATCGCGACCACGAGGAACACCAGGGCAAGTCCCGTACCGAAGAAGGCGGTTGAGGGCAGCGACAGCCAGGGCCAGGCCACGCCGCCCTGGACGAGGGCCGTCAGGAGTACGCCGCCGCACGCGAACACCGCCAGCGCGCCCGCCCAGTCGACGCGCGGGCGGGGGCCGGAGGTGTCGCGCTCGGGTTCGTGGAGGTGGCGGGCCAGGAGCCACATCGCCACCGCGCCGACGGGGAGGTTGACGAGGAAGATCCAGCGCCAGCCCGCGTAGGCCGCCAGCACCCCGCCCACCGCGGGGCCCGCCACTGCCGCGGTCGCCCATACGGTCGACAACTTGGCCTGGATCTTGGGGCGTTGTTCGAGCGGGTAGAGGTCGGCGGCCAGGGTCTGGACCGTGCCCTGGAGGGCGCCGCCGCCCAGGCCCTGGATGATCCGGAACGCGATCAGCGCGCCCATGTTCCAGGCCAGCGCGCAGAGCAGTGAGCCGAGGAGGAAGAGGGCCGCACCCGCTATCAGGACCGGTTTGCGGCCGAAGGTGTCGGAGAGCTTGCCGTACACCGGGAGGGTGACCGTGACGGCCAGCAGGTAGCCCGAGAACAGCCAGGAGAAGACGGAGAAGCCGCCGAGGTCGCCGACGATCTGCGGTACGGCGGTGGCCACGATGGTGGAGTCGAGCGCGGCCAGCGCCATCGCGAGCATCAGCGCGGCGACGACGGCTCCCCGCTTCCCGGTTCCGGTACGCCGCACCGCGCCGGGTGTCGCCGGTACCGCGGGTTCCGTACGGCGGCTGCTGCTGTCCACCGGGTTCCTTTCCCCCTGCATCTATCTTCCGGCGACCACTCTGCCACTTGACCCTCACCCGGCGGGAGGGTGGAGCGTGGCCGGGGCGAAGGGTGGAGGCGACCCCGAGACCCGCTCCACCGAGGGGTGGACAGCCCTTAGGGGTACCTCCTTACTACGGCTCGGGGAGGGTTCGTACCGACGGAGGACGAGACGGGGCATGGGTCGTCCTTAACCTGGCTTTACGCCGCTGGGGACGGCGTTCCTGAACTTCGGGGGTGGGGTTTTCCCCCGCAGAAGACTGCGCTGGGCACCAGAGACCGGGACCCCCTCCCACCAGCAGACTCATGGACATACCGCGGAGCAAGAGCGCGGAGCGACGCGGACCGACGTATCGCCAGGGTGTCAGTGCGCCCTAGCAGTGACCGACTTAGGAGACATACCGTGACATCGGCTGCAACCATCACCAGGCACGGGGGCACTGGAGGGCGTACGGCCGTTGCCGCTCGGGCGCGGCAGGTCGTGAAGGCGTACGGGTCCGGTGAGACCCGCGTCGTCGCCCTGGACGCCGTGGACGTGGACATCGCGCGGGGGCAGTTCACCGCGATCATGGGGCCCTCGGGCTCCGGCAAGTCCACCCTCATGCACTGCCTCGCCGGCCTCGACACCGTGACGTCCGGACAGATCTACCTCGACGACACCGAGATCACCGGGCTCAAGGACAAGAAGCTGACGCGACTGCGCCGGGACCGGATCGGGTTCATCTTCCAGGCGTTCAACCTGCTGCCGACGCTCAGCGCGCTGGAGAACATCACGCTGCCCATGGACATCGCGGGCCGTAAGCCGGACAAGGGCTGGCTGGCGCAGGTCGTCGAGACCGTCGGGCTCAAGGACCGGCTCAAGCACCGGCCCAACCAGCTCTCCGGCGGCCAGCAGCAACGCGTCGCCGTGGCAAGGGCGTTGGCCGCGCGGCCCGAGATCATCTTCGGCGACGAGCCGACCGGAAACCTCGACTCCCGTGCGGGTGCTGAGGTGTTGGGCTTCCTCCGGCGGTCCGTCGACGAGCTCGGCCAGACCATCGTGATGGTCACGCACGACCCGGTGGCCGCCTCGTACGCGGACCGCGTGCTGTACCTGGCCGACGGACGGATCGTCGACGAGATGTTCCGGCCGACCGCCGACAGCGTTCTCGACCGTATGAAGGACTTCGACGCGCGGGGGCGTACGTCATGACTGTGCTCAAGACCTCGATGCGCAACTTCTTCGCGCACAAGGGCCGGATGGCCCTGTCGGCGGTGGCCGTGCTGCTGTCGGTGGCGTTCGTGTGCGGGACTCTCGTCTTCACCGACACCATGAACACGACGTTCGACAAGCTCTTCTCGGTCACCTCCCCCGACGTCACGGTGTCGCCGAAGGCGGCCAAGAACGACGACACCCCACAGAACGGGGTGCCCGAGTCGCTGCCGGCCTCCGTACTGGCGAAGGCTCAGCAGGCCCAGGGCGTCAAGTCGGCCGAGGGCGCGGTCAGTTCGATGAACGTGACCGTCGTCGACAGCGAGAACGAGAACATGGGGTCCAGTACCGGGGCTCCGACCATCGCGGGCAACTGGACGCGCAACGACCTGCGTTCGATGGAGATCACCAGCGGCCACGCACCACGCGGGCCCACCGAGGTGATGGTCGACGCCGACACCGCCGACAAGCACCACCTGAAAATGGGTGACGAGCTTCGTACCATCACTCAGACCGGTGACATCTCCGCGCGGATCGTCGGCATCGCGACCTTCAAGGTGACCAACCCCGGCGCGGCCGTCGTCTACTTCGACACCGCCACCGCACAGCGTGAACTCCTGGGCGCCACCGGCCGGTTCACCCAGCTCAACGTCACGGCGGCCGACGGGGTCACCGACACGCGGCTCAAGCAGAACGTCACCCGGACCCTCGCGGACGGTGGCGCGTTCAAGGTGCAGACGCAGAAGGAGTTCTCCGACGAGAGCCGTGAAGGCGTCGGCGAGTTCATGAACGTCATCAAGTACGCCATGCTCGGCTTCGCCGGGATCGCGTTCCTGGTCGGCATCTTCCTGATCATCAACACCTTCTCGATGCTCGTCGCCCAGCGGACCCGCGAGATCGGCCTGATGCGGGCGATCGGCTCCTCCCGCAAGCAGGTCAACCGGTCGGTGCTGGTGGAGGCGCTGCTGCTCGGCTTCGTCGGATCGGTCCTCGGGGTCGGCGCGGGGGTCGGCATCGCGATCGGCCTCATGAAGCTGATGTCGATGGCCGGCATGAACCTCTCCACCGACGACCTCACCGTCAAGGCGACCACCCCGGTGATCGGCCTCGTCCTCGGCGTCGTCGTCACCGTCCTCGCCGCCTACCTCCCCGCCCGGCGCGCGGGCAAGGTCTCCCCGATGGCCGCACTCCGCGACGCCGGCACCCCGGCCGACGGCAGGGCGGGCCTCGTACGGGGTCTCATCGGCCTGCTGCTGACAGGCGCGGGCGGCTACGCCCTCTACCTGGCCGCCACCGCCGACAAGGCCAGCGACGGTTCACTGGTCCTCGGCGCGGGAGTTGTACTCACGCTCCTCGGGTTCGTCATCATCGGCCCGCTCCTCGCGGGCGCTGTCGTACGGATGCTCAGCGCCGTACTGCTGCGGGGCTTCGGCCCCGTCGGCCGCCTCGCCGAGCGCAACGCCCTGCGCAACCCGCGCCGGACCGGTGCCACCGGCGCCGCCCTGATGATCGGCCTGGCCCTGGTCGCCTGCCTCTCGGTGGTCGGCTCGTCGATGGTCGCCTCGGCGACGAGCGAGCTGGACGCGTCGGTCGGCGCGGACTTCATCGTCGAGGGCAACCAGCGGATCGTGCCGCAGGCGGAACAGGCGATGCGGCGCACGCCCGGCCTGACCCACGTCACCCGCTACAAGGAGGTCGAGGTCACCCTGACCCCGCCCGACGGCAGGGCCGAGAAGACCGAACTGACGGCCGCCGACCCGACGTACGCCTCCGACCTGCGGCGCACCACCATCTCGGGCACGCTGGGCGCCGCGTACGGCAAGGACGCGATGTCGGTGGGCTCCGGGTACGCCAAGGACCACGGGGTGAAGGTCGGCGACACGATGACCGTCGCCTTCAAGGGCGGCTCGACGGCGCGGCTCAGGGTCGCCGCGATCACGGACGACGACGTGGCCATCGACAAGGGCTCGCAGTACCTGTCCATCGCGACGACGGAGAAGTACCTGCCCGCCGACAAGGTTCCGCCGAGCAGCCTGATGTTCGCCTCGGCGAAGAAGGGCCAGGAGAAGGCGGCCTACGCGGCGCTGAAGAAGGCCTTCGACCCCTACCCGCAGTACCAGGTCCGCGACCAGACCGACTACAAGCAGGAGCTGAAGGACCAGATCGGTCAGCTCCTGAACATGGTCTACGGTCTGCTCGCCCTGGCGATCGTCGTGGCGGTCCTGGGCGTGGTCAACACGCTGGCGCTGTCGGTGGTGGAGCGGACGCGGGAGATCGGCCTGATGCGGGCGATCGGTCTGTCGCGGCGCCAGCTGCGCCGGATGATCCGGATGGAGTCCGTGGTGATCGCCCTCTTCGGCGCACTGCTCGGCCTCGGCCTGGGAATGGGCTGGGGCGCGACGGCCCAGCAGTTGCTGGCGCTGGAGGGCCTGAAGGTGCTGGAGATTCCGTGGGTGACGATCGGCGGCGTGTTCGTCGGCTCGGCGTTCGTGGGGTTGTTCGCGGCACTGGTGCCGGCGTTCCGGGCGGGGCGGATGAATGTGCTGAACGCTATAGCTACGGACTGACCGGCCCAGGGGACGGGGGAACGGGGGAACGGGGGTGGGCCCGGCGTCGGGGAGTCTGTGGGCTCCTTGGCGCCGGGCTTCGTGCCGGGGTGACTTGGCGGGAGTCAGGTTACGGCGGTCTTTCGCGGCCACTCGCATCAAATTTGCGTCGAGAAGAACCGGTCCCGCCGACCCACCGGAGGAGCATGTTCCATGCCGAGGTGGGCAAACCCGTCGTATGTCGACCCCGGAGGATGACGAGCAGCGTCGAGCCGAAGATGCCCGCTTGTGGGAACAAGTGATCTACGAAGGCGGGATGGTGTTCCAGATCGGCAATGTTTTCCTGCTTGCCGAGTCGCTCCTCATCGTCGCCTACACAGCCCTGTTGTCCTCAGGCAGCAACAACGGTCCCGACGACTACCTACCCGTACTGCGGGTGCTCGCCGCGTTCGGTCTCGTCACCTCGGGCTCCTGGTTCTATATGGCTCATCGGCAATTGCGATTCGCTCGACGAGTGGAACGCCGTGCTGAGGACCGGCTGCCCGATTACGCCGACACGGTCTCTTATGCGCGTGCATCGGGTATGGAATCCAAACTCCTGCTGGCGTACCTGATTCCGGTTGTCGCTGGGATCATGTGGACTCTGTTCATGGTGTTTGCATAGCTACTGCAATCGGCACGTGGATCGAACCACTGAGCCGCCGGTAATTTCCCTCTCCGAGCAGCTATTCGCCGGGACCGGCGAAGCCGAAGAGGACGACGAAACCGACGACGGCCTCGTACAGCACGTCGAGGTGTCCACGAGTGTCGAGGTGTCCACGAGTAGAGTCCCCGGTCCGCTGATGCGGGCCTGCGCTGCCGAAGCGGTGGGGACAGGTGGGCGGAAAACGGGTTTGCGGCGACCGGACCCCCCGGAGGGGCCGATGCGCCGTACGTTGCCCACAGGCGCCGCGCCTGTCCGTGCGGCGTCGTACGCTGGACACCCCCCCGGCCCGTCAGACGTGTCGGGCGGCTCGCGTTGCCCACCCCTCACGCCCTTCACGCTCCTCACGAAAGCCCCATCATGAGCCTGCACGGTCTGCTCGACGTCGTAGTCAAGGACGCCGCCCTCGCGGAAGCGATCAAGGCCGCCGGCGACGGCAACCGTATGCACGTCGACCTGGTCGGACCACCCGCCGCGCGCCCCTTCGCCGTGGCCGCGCTGGCCCGCGAGTCCGGGCGCCCGGTGCTGGCCGTCACCGCGACCGGGCGGGAGGCCGAGGATCTCGCCGCCGCCCTCAGATCGCTGCTGCCGCCGGACACGGTCGCCGAGTACCCGGCCTGGGAGACCCTCCCGCACGAGCGGCTGTCCCCCCGCAGCGACACCGTGGGCCGCCGCCTCGCCGTACTGCGCCGCCTCACGCACCCCCGCGCCGACGACCCGGAGACCGGCCCGGTGTCGGTCGTCGTGGCCCCCGTCCGCTCCGTACTCCAGCCGCAGGTCAAGGGGCTCGGAGAGCTGGAGCCGGTCGCGCTGCGCACCGGTCGGACCGCCGATCTGGGCACGGTCGTCGAGGCGCTGGCCGCCGCCGCGTACTCGCGCGTCGAGCTGGTCGAGAAGCGCGGCGAGTTCGCCGTACGCGGCGGCATCCTCGACGTGTTCCCGCCCACCGAGGAGCACCCCCTGCGGGTGGAGTTCTGGGGCGACGACATCGAGGAGATCCGCTACTTCAAGGTCGCCGACCAGCGCTCCCTCGAAGTCGCCGCGCACGGACTGTGGGCACCGCCCTGCCGCGAACTGCTGCTCACGGAGGAGGTGCGGGAGCGGGCCGCGGCGCTCGCCGAGGCTCATCCGGAGCTCGGTGAGCTGCTCGGCAAGATCGCCGAGGGGATCGCGGTCGAGGGCATGGAGTCCCTCGCCCCCGTGCTCGTCGACGACATGGAACTGCTGCTCGACGTCCTGCCCAAGGGGTCCATGGCCGTCGTGTGCGACCCGGAGCGGGTGCGGACGCGGGCCGCCGACCTGGTGGCGACCAGCCAGGAGTTCCTTCAGGCGTCCTGGGCGGCCACCGCGGGCGGCGGCGAGGCGCCCATCGACGTCGGCGCGGCCTCCCTGTGGTCCATCGCCGACGTCCGGGACCGGGCCCGCGAGCTGGACATGATGTGGTGGTCGGTGTCGCCGTTCGCCGCCGACGAGGAGCTGACGGATTCCTTCGCCGCCGACGCGACGGCGGACACGCTCAAGCTGGGCATGCACGCGCCCGAGACCTACCGCGGGGACACCGCGAAGGCGCTCGCCGACACCAAGGGCTGGCTCGCGGACGGCTGGCGCACGGTGTTCGTCACGGAGGCGCACGGCCCGGCCGCCCGTACGGTCGAGGTGCTGGGCGGCGAGGGCATCGCGGCCCGCCTGGAGGCGGACCTGACCTCGCTGACCCCCTCCGTCGTGCAGGTGGCGTGCGGCTCGATCGACTTCGGGTTCGTCGACACGAAACTGAAGCTCGCCGTACTGACCGAGACCGACCTCACCGGGCAGAAGGCCGCCGGCAAGGACGGCGCCCGCATGCCCGCCCGGCGCCGCAAGACCATCGACCCGCTCACCCTCGAAACCGGCGACTACATCGTGCACGAGCAGCACGGTGTGGGCCGGTACATCGAGATGGTCCAGCGGACCGTGCAGGGCGCGACCCGCGAGTACCTCGTGGTCGAGTACGCGCCCGCCAAGCGCGGCCAGCCCGGCGACCGCCTCTACATCCCCACCGACCAGCTCGAACAGATCACCAAGTACGTCGGCGGCGAGGCACCCACCCTCCACCGGCTCGGCGGCGCCGACTGGACGAAGACCAAGGCGCGCGCCAAGAAGGCCGTCAAGGAGATCGCCGCCGACCTCATCAAGCTGTACAGCGCCCGCATGGCGGCCCCCGGGCACGCCTTCGGGCCCGACACGCCCTGGCAGCGCGAGCTGGAGGACGCCTTCCCGTACGTGGAGACGCCCGACCAGCTGACCACGATCGCCGAGGTCAAGGACGACATGGAGAAGACGGTCCCGATGGACCGCCTGATCTGCGGCGACGTCGGCTACGGCAAGACGGAGATCGCCGTCCGCGCCGCCTTCAAGGCCGTCCAGGACGGCAAGCAGGTCGCCGTCCTCGTCCCCACGACTCTCCTCGTACAGCAGCACTTCGGCACCTTCGGCGAGCGCTACTCCCAATTCCCGGTCAACGTCAGGGCGTTGAGCCGCTTCCAGACGGAGACCGAGGCGAAGGCCACCCTGGAGGGCCTGCGCGAGGGCTCGGTGGACGTCGTCATCGGCACCCACCGCCTGTTCTCCTCCGAGACCAGGTTCAAGGACCTCGGGCTCGTCATCGTCGACGAGGAACAGCGGTTCGGCGTCGAGCACAAGGAACAGCTGAAGAAGCTGCGCGCCAACGTCGACGTGCTGACGATGTCCGCCACCCCCATCCCCCGTACGCTCGAAATGGCGGTCACCGGCATCCGCGAGATGTCGACGATCACCACCCCGCCGGAGGAACGCCACCCGGTGCTGACCTTCGTCGGACCGTACGAGGAGAAGCAGATCGGCGCCGCGATCCGCCGCGAACTCCTGCGCGAGGGCCAGGTCTTCTACATCCACAACCGTGTCGAGTCCATCGACCGCGCGGCGGCCCGGCTGCGGGAGATCGTCCCCGAGGCACGGATCGCGACCGCCCACGGCCAGATGTCCGAGCAGGCGCTGGAGCAGGTCGTCGTCGACTTCTGGGAGAAGCGGTACGACGTCCTCGTGTCGACGACGATCGTCGAGTCCGGCATCGACATCTCCAACGCCAACACCCTCATCGTGGAGCGCGGAGACAACTTCGGCCTGTCCCAACTCCACCAGCTGCGCGGGCGAGTCGGGCGCGGGCGGGAGCGCGGGTACGCGTACTTCCTGTACCCCCCGGAGAAGCCCCTGACCGAGACCGCCCACGAGCGGCTGGCGACCATCGCCCAGCACACGGAGATGGGCGCGGGCATGTACGTCGCCATGAAGGACCTCGAAATCCGCGGCGCCGGAAACCTCCTCGGCGGCGAACAGTCCGGGCACATCGCGGGAGTCGGCTTCGACCTCTACGTACGGATGGTCGGCGAGGCCGTCGCGGACTACCGGGCATCACTGGAGGGCGGGGTGGAGGAGGAGCCGCAGCTCGACGTCAAGATCGAGCTCCCGGTCGACGCCCACGTCCCGCACGACTACGCCCCCGGCGAGCGCCTGCGCCTCGCGGCCTACCGAGCCATCGCCTCCGCCAACACCGAGGCCGACATCAAGGCCGTACGGGAGGAACTCGTCGACCGCTACGGCAAGTTGCCCGAGCCGGTCGAGAACCTGCTGCTGGTGGCGGGGCTGCGGATGCTCGCGCGGGCCTGCGGGGTTGGTGACATCGTGCTCCAGGGCACCAACATCCGCTTCACGCCGGTGGAGTTGAGGGAGTCGCAGGAGCTGCGGCTCAAGCGCCTCTATCCGGGGACGGTCATCAAGGCGAACGCGCACCAGATCCTCGTACCGCGTCCCAAGACGGCGAAGGTGGGCGGAAAGCCGGTGGTCGGGCGGGAGTTGCTCGGCTGGACCGGGGAGTTCCTGACGTCGATCCTGGGATCGTGAGCGCGTAGGGGCGGGAAGTCGCAAGGTGCGGGAAGCGACAAGGGTCAGGAAGTGCCAAGTGGGAGCCGCCCGTGGCCCGTTGGGGGCTGTGGGCGGCTCCTTCTTCTTGTGCTGCTTCTGCCTTCTTGTCTCAGGCTTCAAGGGCCTCCGGGGCTATGGCTGTTCGGGCCTGTCGCGATCACGGTCCATGCCCATCGAGCCCTCGATCCGCTGCTGCGCGGCGTCGACCTGGCTCGTGTACTTGTTGCCCGTCTTCTCGTTGACCTTCTTTTCCGCGGCGTCGGAGACCTTCTGTCCCGTCTTGCCGCGCATCTGGTCCTTGAACTTGTCGAGGATGCCCATCCAGAGCTCCTTCCGGAGGTGAGTCAGCAATGACGATACGCCCGGTATGCGGAATACGCCCCTTGAGCGCCGTTGGGCGCCCCTGTGGTGGGGAGAGGCCGGCCGATAGCCTGTCGACCAGCTGAATACTGCGGGCGAGCGCGGGAACTGGCAGTAGCGGGCGGGGACGGGAACGGGCAGTGAACGGGCAGCAGGGGAGGGGCGCAACGTGGTGTGTCTGAGGGGTGGGGGCGTCGCCGCCGTCGTACTCGTGGTGGCGTTCGGCGTCGGCGGGTGCAAGGGCGAGAGCCTGGGGTCCGCAGGGCCCGAGGAGAGCGCGAGCGGTGCGGCGGGCGGGGGAGGCAGTGGCGGGGGAGCGGCGCTCGCGGCTGTCGACTCGCTGACCGTGAAGGGGCGGGCGCCCAAGACGGGATACGACCGGGACCGGTTCGGCACCGCGTGGGCGGACACCGACTCCAACAAGTGCGACACCCGCGACGACATCCTCAAACGGGACCTGGTCGACGTGCGGTTCCGCAGCGGCGGCTGCAAGGTGTCGGCGGGGAAACTCGATCCGGACCCCTACAGCGGCAAGGACGTGACGTTCACGCGGGGCCGCAGCGAGGTCGACATAGACCACATCGTCGCGCTCTCGGACGCCTGGCAGAAGGGCGCCAAGTACTGGGACGCCAGCAAGCGCATAGCGCTGGCCAACGACCCGCTCAACCTCCGTGCCGTCGACGCGAGCACCAACCGCAGCAAGGGCGACGGCGACACGGCGACCTGGCTGCCGCCGAACAAGGCGTACCGCTGCACGTATGTCGCCAACCAGGTCGCCGTGAAGAAGAAGTACGAACTGTGGGTCACGGAGGCGGAGAAGACCGCGATGAAGAAGGTGCTGTCGGGGTGCGCCGGGCAGGAGTTGCCGACCGGAGGCAACCCGACGGAGGCGCCCGCGCGGTTCCACGCGAGCTGAGGCTTGTTGCCGGGGGTGGTGAACCGGCGTCGGTGTGGGCGTCTGCTGAGGGCTGCCGCCCCCAGGCCCCCGCTTCGGCCTGAACGGCCTTGTCCTCAAGCGCCGGACGGGCTGAATGGTGCCGGACGGGCTTGAAAGGTGCCGGACGGCTGAATGGTGCGGCGTCGGGCTTGAATGGCGCGGCCCCCGGGCTCGAATGGCGCGGCCCCGGGCTGGAATGTGCCGCCCGGGGCTGGATGGTGCCGCCCGGGGCTGGGGCGTGACGCGGGATCCGGTTACCGTTTCGCCCATGGAGCTGAAGGTGTCGTCCCTCGCCGAGCGCCCCGAGATGTACCGGCAGGTCGTCGAAATGCCCGACACCTGGCCGGAGGTGATGCTGCACGACTTCACGGGCAACGCCCACTACGACCGGATCGCCACCGAACTCCCGGAACACGTCCTGTTCGCCGAGGACGAGCGGGGTGAGGTCGTCGCACACGCCTACAGCGTGCCCTTCGCGCTCGCCGTCGAGGGGCGGGGCGGCCGGAGCGGGGGCGAACTGCCCGCGCGTGGCTGGGACCAGGTCCTGGTGTGGGCGTTCCAGGACCTGCGCGCCGGTACCCGTCCGGACACGGTGAGCGCGATCTCGATCGTCGTCTCCCCGCACGCACAGGGCGCGGGACTGTCCGGACGCATGCTCGCGGCGATGCGGGACAACGCCGCCGCCCACGGATTCCGCGAGGTCGTCGCGCCGGTCCGGCCCAGTGCCAAGCACCTGGAACCACGGACACCGATCAGCGAGTACGCGTACCGGGTGCGCGAGGACGGGTTGCCCCACGACCCCTGGCTGCGTGTGCACGCCCGGGCCGGCGCCACGATCGTCGCCATCGCACCGGCGTCGATGTGCGTCGCGGCCTCGCTGGAGGAGTGGCGCGCCTGGACGGGCCTGCCCTTCGACCGCGACGGCGAGGTGGAGGTACCCGGGGCGCTGACACCGGTGCGGTGCGACGTGGGACACGGGTACGCGGTGTACGTGGAGCCCAACGTGTGGATGCGGCACACCTTGTGAGCGGTGGTCCGGTGGTCCGGTGGTCCGGTGGTCCGGTGGTCCGGTGGTCCGGTGGTCCGGTGGTCCGGTGGTTCAGTCGGTCAGCGGTTCAGTGGGTCAGTGGTCCGTCCGGTGTTCCGGCGGCGGGGCTCAGCCGTCCAGTGCGTCCAGGTCGAGGATCTCGCCGCTGGGCTTCCGGGCCGAGACGGGCTTGTCGTAGTCGCTGAAGACGATGGTCCCCGGGTCCTTCGCCGACTTGCTGTCGACCCGCAGGAGATAGGGCTTGCCCTCACTGGCGACGTACATCGTGTACGTGTCCTTGCCGTCCTTCTCCGTCACGACGGCGGCAGGCGCACCGCCGACGGTCGTCGCGGTACCGCGCGTCACGTTGGAGCCGGCTGCCGACCCGGCGTCCTTGAAGTCGGTGAGCGCGCTGTCCAGGTCGCAGAAGCCCGCGATGTCCTTGGCGTCTGAGCCGGTCGCGGACATCTTGGTCCATTTCCCGGCCAGCATGGCCACGACCCCGTCGGTCTCCTCCTTCGACGAACCCTCGCTCTGCGCCCGCAGGAACTTCTCGTCGTACTTCATGTAGAGGGTGGTGCCGGACTTCACGAGATCGGCCTTGCCCTCACCGTTCATGCTCATCGTCCCGGCACAGTCGCCCCGCTTGTCGAGGGCCATGTCGATCCGGATCGTCCCGCCGCTCTCGTCGTCCGGGACATCGCCCGTCATACGGAGCGACGAGGCGCCCGAGGTGGCCGCCAGCGCCCGATCGACTATCTCGCCGCCGGTCAGCCCGGCGAAGGGGTCCTTCGGTTCGGCGGTTGCGGTGGCAGCCGACTTGCCTGCTGTTTTGTCGGCCGTCTTGTCGGAAGCCTTGTTCTCGCCGCTCTGGCAGCCGGCGACCCCTGCGACGGTGGCGGCGGTGAGGCAGAGGGCGGCAAGTGTGTTTCGGCGCATGGGAGTTCCTCCGGGTTTTCGTGGTGGTGGCGATGGTGGGGACGAGCAGAGTTGAACTGGGCTGAAACGAGTGGAAATGAGATGGGCTGGGCTGAGAAGGGTGGGCGGCGGTGGCGTAGTCCCCGGCGCTTCGCCACCGCCGCCCGGCTGGGGACAGTGAAAGGAGGGACGGGTGGCCCGTAGGAGCTGGACCGGGTGAAGGCTGGAGCAGGAGGAAAGAGGGCGACCGCCTTCTTCCCGCGGGCCGCTCGTTCGCTGGGTCAATAACAGCAGAGCGTGTGAACCGAGTCAACACGATTCACGCGAAGTCTTGTGTACACGCCGTGAATGGGTAGATCTTGCGTACGTCGGTATGCTCGGCGTCACACTGAAGCGAGGGCTGCACGACCAGGGCTGTGTACGGGAAACGGAGCCGCACACGGGAACGCCGAGGGTCGTGCGCTGGACGAGGGGAGCGCGGCGCGTGCAGGACAACGCCACGGAAGTGACCGCCGCCGGAATCGCACGGCTCGCGGGCGTCGGCCGCGCCGCCGTCAGCAACTGGCGCCGCCGTCACGCCGACTTCCCGAAGCCTGTCGGCGGTACCGAGACCAGCCCCGCCTTCGCGCTCGCCGAGGTCGAGTCCTGGCTCCGCCACCAGGGAAAACTCGCCGAAGTGCCCCTCCGTGAACGCGTCTGGCAGCAACTCGTCGGCCACCCCGAGGGCCCGGCCACCGCCCTCGTCCACGCGGGCTGCGTCCTGCTGCTCATCCACGACCGCCCGACCGTCTGGCTGGAACTCGGCGCGGTCTCCGACGAACGCCTCGCCGCCCGCCTCCCCGCCTCGCTGGAACAGGTGATCGCCCCGCGTTTCGGCCTCGCGGGGAAGCGCGGGGTTCACACCTCGCCGGCCGTGCGGGCAGTTCACACGGCGCCGGCCGCACGAGGGGTTCACAGCCGGACTGATGTTCGGGGGGTTCACACTCCGCCGGGTGAGCGCGACGTGCCGAATGTGAACGGGCCGGGCGGTGTGAACAACTCGGCCACTGTGAACACCCCGCCCGGCGTACACGCCTCCCCTTCCGCGCCCGGCGTACACGCCTCCCCTTCCGCGTCCGGCGTGCACGCCTCCCCTCCGGCATCCGGCGTTCACACCACCCCCACCTCGCCCCGCGTACACAGCTCGCCCGCCGTACACAGCGACAGCATCGCCGACGCCCTCGCGGTCGCGCCCGCCGACGCACCGGCAGCGGCACCAACACCCGCACCCGCACCCGCCGTACACACGCCCACCGGCCCCGAACTCCTTCCCTCCGTCCCCCTTCTCCGCGGTGTCGCCGAGCTCGCCGCCGAGCTGGGGGCGCGGCAGGCCTACGAGTTCCTGGTCGGGCGGCATCTCGACGCCAACCCGCGGCAGTACACGCTCACCCCGGCCGAGCTGGCCCGGCTCATGGGGGACCTCGCCGGCCCGGCGCGCACCGTCCTCGACCCGGCCTGCGGCACCGGTGCGCTGCTGCGCGCCGTTCCCGCGCGGGGTGCGCGGGAGGTCGAACGGGACGATTCCGAGCGGGAGTTGTACGGCCAGGACAGTGCCCCTGAGCTGGCCGCGCTCACCGCCCTCCGGCTCGCACTCCAGGGCCGGAACGTGGTCGTCCGCACGGCCGCCGGGGACGCGCTTCGCGCGGACGCCTATCCCGGGCTCAGGGCAGACGCCGTCCTCTGTCATCCGCCGTTCAACGAGCGCAACTGGGGGCACGACGAACTCGCGTACGACGCCCGCTGGGAGTACGGGTTCCCGGCCCGCAACGAGTCCGAGCTGGCCTGGGTGCAGCACGCGCTCGCCCGGCTCAGGGACGGCGGCACCGCCGTACTGCTGATGCCGCCGGCCGCCGCGTCCCGGCGTTCGGGGCGTCGCATCCGCGCCGATCTGCTGCGGCGCGGGGCGCTGCGCGCGGTGATCGCGCTGCCGGTCGGCGCGGCACCCCCGTACAACATCCCGTTGCACCTGTGGGTGTTGCGGCGGCCCGGCAAGGCGTCCGCGCAGCCCGAGGTGCTGCTCGCCGACACGGGGACCGTCGCCGAGCACACCGGGCGCGACGGGCTCGACTGGGAGGCCGTGCGCACCGCCGTTCTCGGCGCCTGGCGGCCCTTCGAGCGGGCCGGTACGGCGGTCGAGCAGCCGGGCGTCGCACGGTCCGTGCCCGTCATCGAACTCCTCGACGACGATGTCGACCTCGCCCCGGCCCGTCACCTCCCGCCCGCCGCCGCGGGCGACGGCGAGCACCTGAGCGACGTACGGGACCGGCTCGGCGAGACCCTGCGGCTGACCGTGGACCTCACCCCGCCCGCCCCCGCCGGGCCCACCGGGGAGCAGCCCGGGCGCTGGCCGCTCATCACCATCGGCGAACTCGCGCGCGGGGGCGCCCTGGTGATGCGTACGGGCGGAAACGGCGGCCACGCGCGCGTGCCCGTGCTCACCGACCAGGACGTCCTCGCCGGAACCGCTCCCTCCGGCACTCTGCCCGAGAGCGACGAGGCGGCCGTGCGGGTGGCGGCCGGGGACGTCGTCGTGCCGGTCCTCGGCGGCGGGTCCGTCGCGCGCGTGGTGGACGACGCGACCGCGGGGGCCGTTCTCGGCCGCAGTCTCGTTCTCCTGCGGCCCGATCCGGCCGCCCTCGACCCGTGGTTCCTCGCCGGCTTCCTGCGCGGTACCGCCAACAACCGGCAGGCCAGCAGCTACGCGTCCACCGCGACCCGGCTCGACGTCCGCCGACTGCAACTGCCCCGGCTGTCGCTGGACGAACAGCGGCGCTACGGAGCGCGGTTCAGGGCGCTCGCCGAGTTCGAGGAGGCCCTGCGGCAGGCGGGCCGGCTCGGCGGACAGCTCGTGCGGGGCATGTACGACGGGCTGACGGACGGGACCGTCGCACCCGACTGACCTACTGACGCAGCCAGGACGACAGGACCGCGGGACGACAGGACGACAACGGTTCGGTACAACCCGGACCCGTTGTCGGCGTCGGCCTATACGCTCGAACTCCGACACCGAACCTGTCACTCGTACGCCCGTCCCCGTCGGCATCCCCCGGTCCAGGAGCAGTCATGTACGGCCCCGGCGCGCCGCCGCCCACCCGCAGCATGGGCACCGTCATCACCCTGCGCGTACTGATCGCCGCCGCCGGGTTCCTCTCGTGCGGCCTCATGGCGTGTCTGCCGCTGTTCCGCGTCGCCTTTCTGCGCGGCAGGTGGTTCAACTGGGCGGCGGCCTGGGTGAGTCTGCCGCTGTCCATCGTGTGCTTCGCGGTGGTCGGCACGGTGGAGGAGAACAACGTCAAAGGCGACATCGCCCTCGGCACCGTGTTGGTCCTGGGTGCCCTGGCCAGCACGTACTTCCTGGTCATGGACATACGGACGGACAACAGGCAGTACCGGTACGCCGGTTACGCGCCGGCCGGAGCCGCGGCCATGGCTCCCGGGTACGGCTACCCGCCCCCGTCCGTGTCGCCGTACGCGAACATGCAGACCGGGCCGCAGCAGCCCCCCATGCCCCACACGCCGATACCCCAGCCCCAGCCCCATACGCCGGCACCCCGGCCGCCCGTCGCCCAGGGCCCCGTACCGCCTCCGCCGCAGCAGCGCCCCGCGCCCGCGCGTATCGACCAGGTGCGCGCCGAACTCGACGAGCTCAGCGACTACCTGCGCAAGCACGACAGCAACGGCAACGGCAATAGCAGTGGCAGTGGCAACCACAACAACAGCCCTGAGGGCGGACGGTGAGTGTGGCGACGGGCCGAGTCATCGCCGACCGGTACGAACTGTCCACGCTCATCGGACAGGGCGGTATGGGCCAGGTGTGGACGGCGTACGACCAGCGGCTCGACCGGCGCGTGGCCGTGAAGCTGCTGCGGCCGGACAAGGTCGCAGGCCAGGAGGCCGACGAACTGCGCCGCCGTTTCGTGCGTGAGTGCCGGGTGACCGCGCAGGTCGACCACCCCGGGCTCGTCACCGTGCACGACGCGGGCAGCGAGGGCGAGGAACTGTTCCTCGTCATGCAGTACGTCGACGGCGCCGACCTCTCCGACCACCTCGCCGAACACGACCCCTACCCCTGGCAGTGGGCCGTCGCGGTGGCCGCGCAACTGTGCGCCGTGCTGAGCGCCGTGCACGCCGTGCCGATCGTTCACCGCGACCTCAAGCCGCGCAACGTGATGGTGAAGCAGGACGGCACGGTCACCGTCCTCGACCTGGGCGTCGCCTCCGTCATGGACACGGACACCACCCGCCTCACCCACACCGGTTCACCCATCGGCTCGCCCGCCTACATGGCCCCCGAGCAGGCGATGGGCGGCGCGGTCGGCCCGTACACCGACCTGTACGCACTCGGCGTACTCCTCCACGAACTCCTCAGCGGGGACGTGCCGTTCTCGGGTTCGACGGCCCTCGGGGTGCTCCACCGGCACCTGTACGAACCGCCGCTGCCCGTGCGCCGGCTCAGACCCGAGGTGCCCGAGTCGCTGGAGGCGCTCGTCCTGCGGCTGCTCGCCAAGGACCCCCAGCACCGGCCCGCCTCCGCGCAGGAGGTGTACGAACACCTGGCGCTGCTCCTCCCGGAGCGCGGGATGCCCACCGGGGCGCCCCTCGACCCCACACGCCCCTTCCTGCGCCCGCACGCCCCCTGGCCGGACCGCGCCCGCACCCCCGCGCCCCAGCCGACGGCAGCCCCGGCGGCCGAGCGGCCCGACGTCGCCGGAGCCGTCGACGAGGTCAAACGCCTCCTCGGTGAGGGCCGGATCACCCAGGCCGTCGACATCCTGGGCGGGATCCTGCCCGCCGCCGCCGAACAGCACGGCGAGCACTCCCCGGTCGTCCGCACCCTCCGCAAGCAGTACGCGGCCACCCTCATGGACGACGGCCAGTACCGTCGCGCCCTGCCCGAACTCCGCCGCCTCGCCGACGAACGCGCCGCCGAGGCCGGCCAGGCCGACCCCCAGGCGCTGCGCTTCCGCTACGAGGCCGCCCAGTGCCTCGAACAGCTCGGCGAACCCGCGGCGGCCCTCGCCGAGTACCGCGCCCTGCTGCCGTACTACGAGAACCAGTACGTCGCCGGCGACCCGGAACTCGCCCTCGACGTCCGCCGCCGCATCGGCCACCTCCTCCTCGCCCTCGGCGACCGCACCGCCGCCCGCGACACCCTCGCCCGCCTCCTCCACGACGTGGACCGACTGCGCGGCCCCGGACACCCGCTGGCGGCCGAGATCCGACGGACCCTGGAGTGGCTGGGGCAGGTGCGCGGCTAGGGTTTGCCGTGGCTTGAGGGAATCTTGTGGGCCTCTGGAGCCGGTTTTTCCCGAACACGGGAACGACGCCGGTTACGTTGCGACCTGCTTTCGTGTCACAGAACCAGGGGTGGGTTACGTGGTGTCCAGTCACCGGCAGTCCAAGAAGCGCCGATACGTCACCTGGGCGGTGGCCGGCGCGGCCGTCGTCGCCGGGGCCGGACTCGCCGCGCAGTCGTCGATGGCCGCCACCACCTGGCCCGCCCAACGCACCTACACCGGCCGCGCGTTCGACACCTGCACCGCACCCTCCCTCGCCGCGATGAAGGCCTGGCGCACCAACAACTTCTACGGCGCCGCGGCCGTCTACATAGGCGGCAAGAACCGCGGCTGCGCCCAGCCCAACCTCACCGCGTCCTGGGTGAAGTCGGTCAGCGCCCAGGGCTGGAAACTCATCCCCCTGTACGTCGGCGCCCAGCCCTCCTGCCAGACCGGCTCCAGCCCCGAGAAGATCACCGCCGCCACCGCGGCCTCCCTCGGCGCGGCGGACGCGGCGGACGCGGTGACCAAGGCATCGGTGCTCGGCATGAAGGCCGGCAGCCCGGTCTACCTCGACATGGAGTCGTACGACATCACGAACAAGGCGTGCAACGACGCCGTACTGACGTACGTGCGTGCCTTCGGCAAGGCGCTCCAGGCCAAGACGTACCGCACCGGCTACTACGGCTTCACCAGCTCCAGCGCGAAGGCGATAGCCCAGGCCACCGACCGCACCAACCTGCCGGGCAACATGTGGTACGCGCTGTGGGACAAGCAGAACACCACCACCGCGGACTGGCCCTTCGCCGCCACGCTGTGGACCAACCACAGCCGGGCCCACCAGTACATGGTCAACAGCAAGGAGACGCGCGGCGGTTACACGATCACCGTGGACCGCAACGCGTGGGACGCACCGGTGGCGATCACCGGCTGACACGGCCAGGGCGGACATGGCGGGATGGCGGTGCCCGAAGTCCCGGTGAATCGTTGGTCGAATGGCTTGGCCAGAGCCCGGCCACTGCCTAACATCGATCACCGCAAGACTTTGTGCGCCCGCCCGTCGCCCGACCGCCACCCCTCAACGAGGCGCTGCGCGCCGCACCTGCTGGTCTGCACAATCTCCTCAGGAGGCTTCCTTGCACCGCCGTCGTCGCACCGCGCTGTTCCTGTCCGCCGCGATCGTCGCGGCGGCACCGCTCCTCACCGCCTGCGGAAACGACGCGCATCCCGGCGCGGCGGCCGTCGTCGGCGGGCAGCGGATCACGGTCGCGCAGCTGGAGAGCAGGGTGAACGAGGTGCGCGCGGCGCAGCGGGCGGCCACCTCGGACGAGGCCCAGTACGCGCAGGCCGTCGCCAGAACCGGCAGCCTCACCCGGGACACCCTGCACACGATGGTCCTCGACCGCGTCCTGAACCAGGCCGCGAAGAACGCGGGCGTGACCGTGACCCGCAAGGACGTCCAGACCCTGCGGGCCTCCCTGGAACAGCAGGCGGGCAGCGCGAAGGCCCTGTCGGACGCGTGGCTCCAGCAGTACGGCGTCGCCCCGGCACGCCTCGACGACAGCCTGCACACCGAGATCGTGGCCCAGAAACTGGCCGCCGCGCTCGGCGCCGACATGAACTCGCCGGACGGCCAGGCCACGTTCTGGAAGGCGATGTCCGAGGCCTCGAAGACCCTCGACGTCGACCTCAACCCGCGCTACGGCAGCTGGGACGTCCAGAAGAGCAGCCGCGTCGACGCGAAGACACCCTGGGTACGGGAGATCACGGCGGCGCAGACGGCCGAGGAGACGGCGTAACGGCCATGAGGTAACGGCCACGGCGTAACGGTTGTCCGTACGGATGTGCGGATGCGTGCGTGTACGCGTGTGCGGGCGCCGGTGTGCACAGGGGTGGCAGGCCTGTGGACAACCGCTGGGGCTGTCGGCGGGGTGAGTTACGTTCGGAGGGTGAACGCAACCAGCGGCTTCGAGACCGCTCCGGAGACGGAGACCGACCCCGGTCGTGTCGTCCTGCTCACCACCAGCCACCGCGTCGCCCCCGGCCTGCTGTCCTGGCCCGCCTGGCAGACCCTGCACGCGGCCGACCGGGTGCTGTGCGCGGACGGTGCGCATCCGCAGCTGCCGTATCTGCGGGAGGCCGGCATAGCGGTCGAGGAGGCCTCCCCGACCGCCGAGGCGCTGATCGACGCCTGCGCGGGAGGCCGGACGTCCGTGGTCGTCACGACCGGCGAGGGCGACCCGGCCCTCACGGACGGCCTGGCCCGCCTCGCCGGCTCCGGCCGCGTCCGGATGCCGGACCTCGAACTCCTCCCCGCCTCCTACGACCTCCCCGGCGCCCGCCTCCTCGACCTCGTCCAGGTCATGGACCGCATCCGCCTGGAGTGCCCCTGGTCCTCCCGCCAGACCCACAGAGGCCTGGCGAAGTACGGCATCGAGGAGGCGTACGAACTCGTCGAGGCGATCGAGGAGGGCGACCGGGACGAACTGCGCGAGGAACTCGGGGACGTCCTGCTCCAGGTCGTCTTCCACGCCCGCATCGCCGAGGACGGCATCGAGGCGGGCAGTGCGGAGGACGGCGAGGAGGGCACGGCCCCGTTCTCGATCGACGACGTGGCGGCCGGCATCGTCACCAAGCTGATCCACCGCCACCCGCACGTCTTCGGCGACGAGACGGCGTCCACCCCGGAGGACGTCAAGGAGCACTGGCTGCGCACCAAGGCGGTCGAGAAGCAGCGGGAGTCGGTGACGGAGGGCATCCCCCTCGGCCAGCCCGCCCTGGCGCTGGCGGCGAAACTGGCGTCGCGGGTGCACACGGCGGCCCTGGACGTCCCGCTGCCCCAGGGCGAGGGCATCGGATACGAGCTGCTGGAGATGGCGGTACGGGCGGAGCGCGAGGGCGTGGACCCGGAGGCTGCACTGCGGGCCGCCGCGCGGGCCTATCGGGACGCGGTGCGGGTGAGGGAAGGGGTGGCCGGGGTCTCCGGAGCGGCTACGGGCGAGTGACGGTGCCCTGAGCCGGGCCCGCCCCTCACGGAACCGCTCCCCAGGGTCGATGCTGAGGCCTGGGCGGCACGGGAGGCGTGCCGGAAGTGTGGCCGTCCCGGAGCCGAGAGGGCCCCGCGGGAGCCGTCCGCCCTCCCGATACCGTCACCGGGTGACCAACCAGCCCCTCTCCACGCCTCCGACCCCCGCCCCCGAACTCTTCACCTGGGAGTTCGCGACGGACCCCTACCCCGCCTACGCCTGGCTCCGAGAGCACGCCCCCGTGCACCGGACGAGACTTCCCAGTGGCGTCGAGGCCTGGCTGGTCACCCGTTACGTCGACGCCAAGCAGGCCCTCGCCGACCCCCGGCTCTCCAAGAACCCGGCTCACCACGACGAGCCCGCGCACGCCAAGGGCAAGACCGGTATCCCCGGTGAGCGCAAGGCCGAGCTGATGACCCATCTGCTCAACATCGATCCGCCGGACCACACCAGGCTCCGTCGGTTCGTCGCCAAGGCGTTCACTCCGCGCCGTGTCGCCGAGTTCGCGCCCCGCGTCCAGGAACTCACCGATCACCTGATCGACCGGTTCGCGGCGAACGGCTCCGCCGATCTCATCCACGAGTTCGCCTTCCCGCTGCCCATCTACGCGATCTGCGACCTGCTGGGCGTACCCCGCGAGGACCAGGACGACTTCCGGGACTGGGCCGGGATGATGATCCGGCACGGGGGAGGGCCCCGGGGCGGGGTCGCCAGGTCCGTGAAGAAGATGCGGGGCTATCTCGCCGAGCTGATCCACCGCAAGCGCGAGGCGCTGACCGACGTGCCCGAACCCGGCGAGGACCTGATCTCCGGGCTCATCCGTGCCTCGGACGAGGGCGAGCACCTCACCGAGAACGAGGTCGCGGCCATGGCGTTCATCCTGCTCTTCGCCGGTTTTGAGACAACCGTGAATCTGATCGGCAACGGCGTCCACGCCCTCCTCACCCACCCCGAGCAGCGCGCCCGACTCCAGGCGTCCCTCGCCGTCGAGGACTCCTCCCTCCTCGAAACCGGCATCGAGGAACTCCTCCGCTACGACGGTCCCGTCGAGCTGGCCACCTGGCGCTTCGCCACCCGGCCGCTCAGCGTCGGCGGGCAGGACATCGCGGCCGGCGATCCCGTCCTCGTCGTCCTCGCCGCCGCCGACCGGGACCCGGCGCGGTTCGCCGACCCCGACACCCTCGACCTCGCCCGCCGGGACAACCAGCACCTCGGATACGGCCACGGCATCCACTACTGCCTCGGCGCCCCGCTTGCCCGTCTGGAGGGGCGCAGCGCGCTCGCCACCCTTCTCACCCGCCTCCCCGACCTGCAACTCGGCGCAGATCCAGCCGAGTTGAGGTGGCGGGGCGGACTCATCATGCGCGGACTGCGTACCCTGCCCGTCGAGTTCACGCCGGTTCGGGGAACCGGGCACGCGGCGTCGAAGGGGTCGTAGAGGATCGCGGGAAGGTGACACTCCCTCAACAATGTGATCTTCACGTGATCTGCGCGGCATTAACTTGTGACAAGTGATCGCCTGTCGATACGTTCGTGCACCAGTGCGATGCCTTGCATCACTCGCATCACCCGTCGCACCGCTCCTCGCTGTCTCGTGAAAGGCCATCGCATGCTCTCCGGGAACGGTCGTCACCGTCGCCCCCGTCAGGCCCCGGCCGCGCTCGTCGCGGCCGGTGTGGCAGGCTCCGCCATCGCGATCCCGCTGCTCGGTGCGACCGGCGCCAGCGCGGCCAGCGGTACCACCTGGGACCGGGTCGCGGAGTGCGAGAGCGGCGGCTCCTGGAGTGCCGACGCCGGCAACGGCCACTACGGCGGGCTCCAGTTGACCCAGGCGGACTGGGAGAAGTACGGCGGTCTCGCGTACGCCGGGAGCGCCGACCAGGCCAGCCGTTCGCAGCAGATCGCCATCGGCGAGAAGATACTCGCCGACCAGGGGGCGGGGGCCTGGGAGGCCTGCGCACTGCTGTCCGGGCTCGGCAAGGACACCGCCTCGGCCGACGTCGACACCGGCGTGGCCGGGGGTGGCGCCGACGATGCCGCGGACGGGACCTCGGGCCTGGGTCTGGCCTCGGGCTCGGACTCCACTCCCTCCTCCTCGACTTCGGCGTCACCCACCCCTTCGGGGTCGCCCTCTGTCGACCCCTCGGCCCCGACCGACGCCTCCGGCTCGTCGCCGTCCTCCGTGCCGTCCCTCGGGGCCACGACCGGCCCCGGCGACTCCGCCGGGTCGGCCATCTCCCTGTCGCCGTCCCCTTCCGCCCCGTCGCCGGGCGCGGGCGGCGAGGCGGAAGGGAGTGTTTCGCCCGTGGGCTCCGCAACGGGTGAAGAAGGGGGCAAATCCGGGCGCAGTGCGGGAAATCAGGTTGGTGAAGTCGGCGCCGAGGCGTCCGTCGGCGCCGAAACCCCCGCCGGTACCGGTCGTCACCGCGGCCAGGCCGAGGGCTCGTACGCCGGCAGTGTCGGGGGCGTCCTCTGGGGTGTCACCGACTCGCTCGATCTCGCGGGCGGACAGTCCGGGACCCCCGCCGGGACCGAGTCCTTCCTCGACGCGGACTCGGGCCTCGTCCTCCCCGGTCAGACCCTTGCGCTAGGTAGCGAACCCGGGCAAAACTAACCGGAGTTCACGTCATGGTTTGACGCTGAATGTCCGTTATCGATGCGGTGAGACAAAGGTCTCAGAAGCCCTGATCGTCTTTGTATTTCGGAGGATCAGCTGTTTACGGTCGTCATCGCCCGCCACAGTGGGCCCCGCCGGTCGTAACGCCGAATCCTGCCAACGGCCGTACGGGAACAGTCGTCGCTATCAAGCGCCGTAGGCAGGAGCGGGGGACCCAAGGTAAGTGCCGCACCGGGCAGTTGTCCCGGAGCGGCTTGGGGTGAAGCCGTACGCCGCCCGAGAGGGACGTACGGCCGGGCAACTCAACCGGCCCGAACCCGACAGCTCACCTCGCAGGCGTCGGTGAGGGGATCACGCATGCTGTTTACCGGTAAGGGCAAGCACCGCCGTCCGTCCAAGGCCACCCGGGTCGTCGCCATCGCCGGTGTCACCGGTGCCGCGGTCGCCGCTCCGCTCCTCGCGGCCGGCTCCGCCTCCGCCGCCACCTCCGCCGAGTGGGACACGGTCGCCCAGTGCGAGTCCGGTGGCAACTGGTCCATCAACACCGGCAACGGCTACTACGGCGGCCTCCAGTTCTCCGCCTCGACCTGGGCCGCGTACGGCGGCTCGGCGTACGCCTCCACCGCCGACCAGGCCTCCAAGTCCCAGCAGATAACCATCGCCGAGAAGGTCCTCGCGGGCCAGGGCAAGGGTGCCTGGCCGGTCTGCGGCACGGGCCTGTCCAGCGCCTCCTACAACGGCGGCGCGAGCAGCGGCACCGGCACGAGCGACAACAGCTCGTCCAGCAGCTCGAACAGCTCCAGCAACTCCGGCGAGACCTCCACCCGCTCCACCGACAACCAGCCGGCCTCGCGTTCGCAGGACCGGCCGGCCGCGAAGAAGACCGTCACCACCCCGACCGGCAAGAAGGTCAAGAAGGGCGACGGCGAGTACAAGGTCGTCAAGGGCGACAGCCTGAGCGCGATCGCCGAGGCGCACGACGTCAAGGGCGGCTGGCAGAAGCTCTTCCAGCTGAACAAGGACATCATCGACGACGCCGACTTCATCTTCCCGGGCCAGCAGCTGCACCTCAGCTGACGCGGCTGACGCGGCTGCACCTCGGCCGACGCCGCTGCGGCTCGGCCGAACCGCCGCCGACCCCGGCACCTGCGGGCCGGAACCCTCCCCGCATCCCGGCCGGTTCGTAGGTGAACCACAGGGCTCTCACATCCGTGCCTTCCATAGTGAGGGCCCGTGAGGGTCACCCCCGTCCCCCACGGGCTCCCCGCTTCGGTGCGTCTTCCCCCGTACGCACCGGAGCGGGGCTTTTTGTTCCCTGGGGGAACAATGTTTACCCTGGGTTCCGTTCATGTTCCGTCCATGGGGTGGTCGGACGGCTGGCCGATCCCCCGGAGCCGGTTAGGCTCATCAACGCGGAGCCGCTGCGGCCCCGTACCCGCGCGAGGCCCAGCAGCCCCGCGTACCCGCGTCACATCCCATGAAGGAGATGCTCGTGCCGTCCATCGACGTCGTCGTAGCCCGGGAAATCCTCGACTCGCGAGGCAACCCCACCGTCGAGGTCGAGGTCGGCCTCGATGACGGCAGCACCGGTCGTGCCGCCGTCCCGTCCGGCGCCTCCACGGGAGCCTTCGAGGCCATCGAGCTGCGCGACGGTGACCCCAACCGCTACCTCGGCAAGGGTGTCGAGAAGGCCGTCCTCGCCGTCATCGAGCAGATCGGCCCGGAGCTCGTCGGCTACGACGCCACCGAGCAGCGCCTCATCGACCAGGCCATGTTCGACCTGGACGCCACCGACAACAAGGGCTCCCTCGGCGCCAACGCCATCCTCGGCGTCTCCCTCGCCGTCGCCCACGCCGCCTCCGAGGCCAGCGACCTCCCCCTCTTCCGCTACCTCGGCGGCCCGAACGCGCACCTGCTGCCCGTCCCGATGATGAACATCCTCAACGGCGGCTCCCACGCGGACTCCAACGTCGACATCCAGGAGTTCATGATCGCCCCGATCGGCGCGGAGTCCTTCTCCGAGGCGCTGCGCTGGGGCGCGGAGATCTACCACACCCTCAAGAAGGTGCTGAAGACCAAGGGCCTGTCCACCGGTCTCGGCGACGAGGGCGGCTTCGCCCCGAACCTGGAGTCCAACCGCGCCGCCCTCGACCTCATCATCGAGGCCATCAAGCAGGCCGGTTACGTCCCCGGCGAGCAGATCGGCCTCGCGCTCGACGTCGCCGCGTCCGAGTTCTACAAGGACGGCAAGTACGAGTTCGAGGGCAAGTCCCGCACGGCCGCCGAGATGACCGAGTACTACGAGGAGCTCGTCTCCGCGTACCCGCTCATCTCCATCGAGGACCCGCTGTACGAGGACGACTGGGCCGGCTGGAAGACCATCACCGACAAGCTGGGCGACAAGGTCCAGATCGTCGGCGACGACCTCTTCGTCACCAACCCGGAGCGCCTCGCCCGCGGTATCGAGGAGGGCTCGGCCAACGCCCTGCTCGTCAAGGTCAACCAGATCGGCTCGCTGACCGAGACCCTGGACGCCGTCGAGCTGGCCCAGCGCAACGGCTTCAAGTGCATGATGTCCCACCGCTCCGGCGAGACCGAGGACGTCACCATCGCCGACCTCGCCGTCGCCGTGAACTGCGGCCAGATCAAGACCGGCGCCCCGGCCCGCTCGGACCGCGTCGCCAAGTACAACCAGCTCCTGCGCATCGAGGAGATCCTCGACGACGCGGCGGTGTACGCCGGCCGCAGCGCCTTCCCCCGCTTCAAGGGCTGACCAACCAGGGTTAAGGCATAGCCAGTCGTACGTACGTCCCCGTACCCGGTCCCGTACCGTGTGCGGGGACGTACGCGCGTGTGAAGGGGAGGCGGGGAACATGGCCGTGAAGGACCGGGACCGGTTCTCCACCGCGACCAGGATCAAGCTGCTCGGCGAGCAGACGGCGGCCCGCGTCTACCGCTCCCAGACCAAGCGCCAGGCCCGCCGCTCCCGCCTGACCGGCCGGGCGGCCCTGCTCGCCCTGGTCCTCTGCACGTTGATCGTGGCCCTCGCCTACCCGATAAGGCAGTACGTCTCCCAGCGCGCCGACATCGCCGACATGGAACGCGAGCGCGACCAGGCCAGCAGGCGGGTCGAGCAGCTCCGCGACCTGAAGGCACGCTGGCAGGACGACGCGTACGCGGAGCAGCAGATCCGGCAGCGGCTGCACTACGTGCTGCCCGGCGAGACCGGGTACATCGTGATCGACCCGGACGCGGCGAAGCAGTCGCGCGCCGACCTCGGCGCGGCCGACCGCCCCTGGTACGCGAACGTCTGGGACGGCGTGGACAAGGCCGACGCCGCCGACCAGTGAATTGAACGGAACAGAAAAGACAGGTATGGACACGCCCCCGCCTCCCACCCCGCGCACCGAGCCGACCGACGCGGACGTCGAGGCCTTCAAGCAGCAGCTGGGCCGCCCGCCGCGCGGGCTGCGCGCCATCGCGCACCGCTGCCCCTGCGGGCAGCCGGACGTCGTCGAGACGGCTCCGCGGCTGCCGGACGGTACGCCCTTCCCCACGACGTACTACCTGACGTGTCCGCGCGCCGCCTCGGCGATCGGCACGCTGGAGGCGAACGGCGTGATGAAGGAGATGACGGAACGTCTCTCGACGGACCCGGAGCTGGCCGCCGCCTACCGGGCCGCGCACGAGGACTACATCGCCCGCCGTGACGCCATCGAGGTCCTGGACGGCTTCCCGAGCGCGGGCGGCATGCCGGACCGCGTGAAGTGCCTGCACGTCCTCGTGGGCCACTCCCTGGCCGCCGGCCCCGGGGTGAACCCGCTGGGCGACGAGGCGATCGCGATGCTGCCGGAGTGGTGGGCGAAGGGCGCGTGCGTGGTGCCGGGCGGGTGCGGTACCGAGTGACTTACGCCCCTGCCCGTCCCTCCTCCCGCCGGGGACCCCGCCGGGATCCCCACCGGGGGCTGCGCCCCCAGGCCCCCCTTCGCGCTGAACGCGCTCGTCCCCGAACGCCGGACGGGCTGAAATGGACCTGCCCATGACCCGCGTCGCCGCCATCGACTGCGGTACGAACTCGATCCGCCTCCTCGTCGCCGACGCCGACCCCGACACGGGTGAACTCGTCGACCTGGACCGGCGGATGACCATCGTCCGGCTCGGCCAGGGCGTCGACCGGACGGGGCGGCTGGCTCCCGAGGCGCTGGAGCGGACCTTCGCGGCCTGCCGGGAGTACGCCGCGGTCATCAAGGAGCACGGAGCCGAGCGGCTGCGCTTCGTCGCGACGTCCGCCTCCCGGGACGCGGAGAACCGGGACGAGTTCGTACGGGGCGTACTGGACATCCTGGGTGTCGAGCCCGAGGTCATCTCGGGCGGGCAGGAGGCCGAGTTCTCCTTCACCGGCGCCACCAGGGAACTGACGGGCCGCGACGACCTCGCCAAGCCCTACCTCGTCGTGGACATCGGCGGCGGCTCGACCGAGTTCGTGGTCGGCGACGACCAGGTGCGCGGGGCACGCTCCGTGGACATCGGGTGCGTACGGATGACCGAGCGGCACCTGGTGCGGGACGGCGCCGTCACCGACCCGCCCACCGAGGAGCAGATCGCGTCGATCCGCTCGGACATCGAGGCGGCCCTGGACCTGGCGGCGGAGACGGTCCCGCTGAGCGAGGCCCGCACCCTGGTGGGCCTGGCGGGCTCGGTCACCACGGTGTCGGCGATCGCGCAGAACCTGACCGCGTACGACCCCGAGGCCATCCACCACTCCCGGGTCTCCTACGACCGCGTCCGCGAGATCACCGAGACCCTTCTGAGGTCCACCCACGCCGAGCGCGCGGCGATTCCCTCCATGCATCCGGGGCGCGTCGACGTCATCGGCGCGGGGGCGCTCGTACTGCTCTCGATCATGGAGCGGATCGGGGCGTCGGAGGTCGTGGTGAGCGAGCACGACATCCTCGACGGCATCGGATGGTCTTTGGTCTGACCGCCTACAGGTTGCGGTACACGTCCCGCCGGTCGCCCACCTTGACGACGAGGATGACGAGTTCGCCATCGTTGATCTGGTAGGCGACCCGGTAGCTTCCGACCCGCAGCCGGTAGAGCCCCGACGGGCCGGTGAGCTTCTTGATGTCGGCGTCCTCGCGATACGGGTCGTCACCGAGTGCGGTCAACGCGGTCAGGATGCGCATGGCGTCAAGCAGACTGATGGCCCGGAGCTGCCGCTGCGCCGCCGTGGTGAACCGGAACGCGTACTTCACGCGGCGCCTTCACCGCGCTCGGTGAACAGATCTGCCAGCAGCTCGGCCATGGTCACGGTGGGGCCGTTCTCGGCCAGGACCCCTTCGGCCTCTCGGGCC
This sequence comes from Streptomyces sp. NBC_01451, assembly GCF_036227485.1. Taxonomy (NCBI): domain Bacteria; kingdom Bacillati; phylum Actinomycetota; class Actinomycetes; order Kitasatosporales; family Streptomycetaceae; genus Streptomyces; species Streptomyces sp. NBC_01451. The sequence continues at coordinate 3,795,131 of NZ_CP109479.1, read as the reverse complement.
AACATGACGTCGGCCGCCTCTTCCAGGGCTTCGAAATCCGCGATCGGGACCACGGCCGCCACCGGAGTGCCGTTGCGAGTGATGACCGTCGGGGTGCCTTCCTCGGCCAGGTTGATGCGCTCCGCGAGATGGGCGCGGGCTTCCCGTATGGTCACGGTGTCCTCGGTCATGACGCCAGTGTACGCGTATGCGTGTACACGCGGTCGGGGTGAGCCGCGTTCGTGGGACATCCTCGACGGGATCGCCTGGAGCGTGGCGTAATGCGGCGGTAGGGGCAGGTTCCGTGAATTGATTGGTGGGCCGGGAACGGGCTGCCAATCAACCTCGCGACCAGTGGACTTGAGAAGCACAGGAGGTGGTGTCCCACGTTCCTCACAGGGGAGGGAACGTGGGACACCCGGGCGGGCTGACGGCATGGGTGCCACGGGTGCCGGTGCCGGGGACGGTGTCCGACGGGTGGGAGGCATCCTGTGGATCGGGCCGCTCGGCGAGTTCGGCGGCGTCGTCTTCGTAGGGGAGGGGAAGCCGAATGGGGCGCCCTGAGAGTCCGTTGGATCCGGAGGCCGGGCCGGTCGAACGGTTTGCCTCCGAGTTGCGTGAGCTGAGGCGTCAGTCCGGTGGGACGACCTACCGGGCCATGGCGGCGAGCGCCGGCTACACGGCGGCGACGCTGTCGGAGGCGGCGGCCGGGGAGCGGCTTCCGTCCCTGCCGGTGGCGCTGGCGTATGTGCGGGCCTGCGGCGGGGACGCCGACGACTGGGAGCGGCGCTGGCAGCGGGCCGCCGAGGACGAGGCCGGGCAGCCGCCCGAGGCCGACGGGAGCGCGGCGCCGTACCGGGGGCTGGCCCGGTTCGAGCCCGGGGACAGCGGCTTCTTCTTCGGCCGGGACCAGCTGGTGGCCGACCTGGCGGAACTGGTGCTGGACAGCCGGTTCGTGGCTGTCGTGGGCACCTCCGGGAGCGGGAAGTCGTCGCTGCTGCGGGCCGGGCTGATACCGGTGCTGCGCGGCGGTGACCGGCCGGGGGAGCGTCCGGCGGCCATCCGGATCCTCACCCCGGGCGCGCGCCCGGCGCACACGCACGCCCGCGCGCTGGCCCCCGTGGACGGCGCCGGGGACACCTGGGTCGTGGTGGACCAGTTCGAGGAGGTCTTCACCCTCTGCCGGGACCCCGCCGAGCGTGGCCGCTTCATCGAACTGCTGCTCGCCGCCGTCCGGCCGGACAGCCGGCTGCGCGTGGTGATCGCCGTGCGCGCGGACTTCTACGGCCGCTGCGGCGAACACCGTGAACTCGCCGCCGCCCTGCGCGGCGCCGGTCTGCTCGTCGGCCCGATGAGCGTGGACGAACTGCGGGAGGCCATCGTCAAGCCCGCCGCGGCCGAGGGGCTGGTCGTCGAGCGGGCCCTGACCGCGCGGATCATCGCGGACGTCGCCGACCAGCCCGGCGGGCTGCCGCTGATGTCCCACGCGTTGATGGAGACCTGGCGCCGCCGCCGCGGCGGGGCGCTGACCGTCAAGGGGTACGAGGCCGTCGGCGGTGTGCACGGCGCGATCGCCCGTACCGCGGAGGAGTGCTACAGCCGGCTCTCCGCGCACGAGGCGGTACTGGCCCGCCAGGTGATGCTGCGGCTGATCGCCCCGGGTGAGGGGACCGACGACACCAGCCGCCCCGCCCGCCGCGCCGAACTCGCCGCCGGCTCGGCCACCGACGCCGCCGCCGTGCTCGACCGGCTGGCCGGCGCCCGTCTGATCACCCTCGACGACGACACCGTCGACCTCGCCCACGAGGCGCTGATAACCGCCTGGCCCCGGCTGCGTGACTGGATCGAACGCGACCGCGACCTGCTGCGCCGGCACCGGCTCCTCACCGAGGCCGCCACCGCCTGGAACCAGTTCGACCGCGACACCGGCGTTCTGTACAGGGGAGCCCGGCTGACGGCAGCCGCCGAAGCCTTCCCCGCGCCGGCCGATCGCGGTCCTGATCCCGATCCGCTGACGCCGTTGGAGCGGTCCTTCCTCGCGGCGAGCCTCGACGCCCGCCGGCACGAACAGCACCAGGCCACCCGTAACAGCCGCCGCCTGCGTGCCCTGACCACGGCGCTGACGATCCTCGTCGCCCTCGCGACCGTCGCGGGCCTGACCGCCTGGAGCCAGAACACGACCAGCACCCGGCAGCATCTCCAGGCCGAGGCCCGCCGTATCGCCGCGATGGCGGACAGCATCCGTTCCTCCGACCCGAGGACGGCCATGCGGCTCAGCACGGCGGCCTACGGGCTCGCCGACCTGCCCGACAGCCGCGCGGCCCTCCTCGACTCGTTCGCCCAGACCGAGCAGGACCGGTTCGACCCCGGGCAGGGGTCGGCTTCCTCGACCGGCGAGGGCGACAGCGCGGAGGCCCGGTTGCTGAGCCGCGACGGACGCGTCCTGACCAAGGTCACGGAGAACCGTGTCGAACGCTGGAACACCTCCACAGGGCGGCGGACCGGCTCGTTCCCCGGCCCGGGACACCTGGAGTACCCCGGCGTCCAGGGCATCAGCCCCGACGGAAGCACCCTCATGATCTGGACGGAGGGCGGGCTGAGGCTGTGGGACATCGACGCCGGCCGGCGGGTAGGCGCCCGCATCGGCTCGGCCGACGACGCGGGCGACCGCACGGCCGGTTCGTTCGTCACCGGTACGCGCGTACTCCTCTCCCGCTCCGACCCCGCGCAGAATCGCGTCCGGTTCCGTGTCTGGGACACCGCGCTCGGCCGGACGGTCTTCGAGCACGACCTCAGGGGCGAGTCGAGCGCCGACAGCGTCGCCAGCCCCGACGGACGGCTGCTGGCGATCTGCCGGCGCCTCGAACCGGTGCAGGTGTGGGACACCGTCGAACGGCGGAGGCTGCCTGTTCCCTGGGCCGCCGCGAACCGGGATCTCTGCCCGACCCGCGCGTCCGAGCTCGGTCCGGCGGCCGGTGATCCCTACGAGGGCCGACTGCTGTTCACCCCGGACAGCCGGGCTCTCGCCGTCGTGGGCGACTTCCCGGACGGCTCCGGGGTGCGGGCCTGGGACCTGGCGTCGGGAAAGCAGCGGACGAGGATCGAACACTCCGTGCCGAGGGACGCCGGTGCCCGAATGACGTTCAGCGCGGACGGCGGGTTCGTCGCGCTGGCGAGCGGTGACGAGATCCTGCTGTGGCGCACCGCCGACCCGGACGTCCCCGTGTTCCGGCACTCGCCGAGCTCCACCGGCTCCTACGACCTGGAGGGGACCTCGGCACTCAGGGTGGACCTGGCCCAGCGCAGGCTCCGGTACCTGGAGGTGCGCGGATGGGAGCGCAGGACCGCGGTGGCGTCCCTCGCCCTCGACGAGGCACTGGACTCCGCCTACCCGGTCGGCCCGGTCCGGGCGGCCACCTACAGCCCGGACGGCCGGATCCTCGCCGCCGTACGGCGTCTTGACGGCGCGACCCGCTTCCAGCTCCTGGACGCGGCGACCGCCGAGGTCCTGGCCGACCTGCCCAACCCGCAGATGTTCTGCCTGCCGGACCCCAACTGCGAGAACCACACCGCGTTCAGCGCCGACGGAGGGACTTTCGCCTACGGCGCCAAACCGCCCGCCGGCCGCTATGCCCGGATCACCTTCTACGTCTGGGACACCCGCGCCCGGCGCCAGATCGCCTCGCTGGTCCTTCCGTCGGACGTCGAGGGCGTCGGGCTCAGCCCGGACGGGAAGACCCTGCTGGCTTCCAGGCCCCAGGCAAGCGGAACGATCGAACTGTGGGACGTCCGGAGCCGGACCAGGACCAGGGTGCTCCGCGGTGTGCGGGACGTCCCGGTCGTCAGGCCCGACGGACGCCTGCTGGCCACATCGGGCGGCGGCTATGTGGAGCTGCCCTCCGGCAGGGTGACCCACCGCAACGCCTCGGATCCGCTGTCCGCCGTCGTCTTCAGCTCCGACGGACGCTATCTCGCCGTGGGCGGCAGAGGCGGGGTCACGGTCTGGGACGGCGGTGCGCGACGGCGCCTGGCGAACCTGCCCGCCGTACCCGACGGTTCGGCACAGCCGTCGGGCAGCGACGGCGACGGGCTCGGTGACGCGCTCGACGGCGAACAGTTCGTCACGACGGTGGCCTTCTCACCGGACTCCCGGTATCTCGCCGTGGGCACCGCCGGCGGAACACTGCAGATCTGGCAGACGGAGGCTCCTCACCTCCAGGCCATGATGTTCCCCTCCCTGGGCGGTCGCGTGCAGTCCGTGGCCTTCAGCCCCGACGGCGGCACCCTGTACGCCGCGAGCACACACCGCCGCTCCCGTTCCTACGACCTCGGCCTCGGACACGTCGCCGCCACGGTGTGCGAACGGGCGGGTGGCGGACTGTCGCGCGCCGACTGGAAGAGCTATCTGCCCGACGTGCCCTACCGCGACGTGTGCTGACCCCCAGGACCGCGAACCGGCTCGCCGACGCGCTCTCCGGCAGTGCCCGGAACCCTGCCCGAACCCTGTCCGGGCACTGCCCGAACCCTGCCGCCAGAGCCTCTCCTGAGCAGGTCGGACAACGTATGAGCGCACCTGGGGGGCGGTTTGCGGCCCCCCGGGGATGCCCCCTCGGGAAACTTCGTGAAGTTCTTCACAAGGAATTCGGTCCTGTTGGGCGACGAACATGGCCCGGAGGGCCCTATCGGGGGCTCACCTGGGGCGGGAGCATGCTCGGGGGAGCGTTTCGGCGGTGTTTCCCGGGGGTGCGCCCGGAGGCTGGTCCAGTCACTCCGACGACCCGGAAGGGCAGTTCACGCGGCATTGACATCGGGGCGTACCGCCCGCTGGTACCTCTCCCGCGGCACGGCCCCGGCCAGACGGGGCGCGCAGTGTAGCAGAGGGGCCGCATAAGCTTGTGAAGGGGCGCACGAGCGACCCCCCTGGAGCGGGTGGATACTCGATGGCATGAGCACCACGGAGCGTCCCAGGATCCTCGTAGTAGGCGGTGGGTACGTAGGCCTGTACGCAGCTCGGCGCATTCTCAAGAAGATGCGCTACGGCGAGGCGACCGTCACGGTCGTCGACCCCCGGTCGTACATGACCTACCAGCCCTTCCTCCCCGAAACCGCCGCCGGCAGCATTTCGCCGCGCCACGTCGTCGTACCGCTGCGACGTGTGCTGCCCAAGGCGGAAGTTCTCACCGGTCGGGTCACCACCATCGACCAGGACCGCAAGGTCGCCACGATCGCCCCCCTCGTGGGTGAGGCGTACGAGCTGCCTTTCGACTACCTCGTCATCGCCATGGGCGCGGTCTCCCGCACCTTCCCGATCCCCGGCCTCGCCGAACAGGGCATCGGTATGAAGGGCATCGAGGAGGCCATCGGCCTGCGGAACCACGTCCTGGAGCAGCTGGACAAGGCTGAGTCCACGACCGACGAGGAGATCCGCCGCAAGGCGCTCACCTTCGTCTTCGTCGGCGGTGGCTTCGCGGGTGCGGAGACCATCGGCGAGGTCGAGGACATGGCGCGCGACGCGGCGAAGTACTACCCCAGCGTGTCCCGCGAGGACATGCGGTTCGTGCTCGTCGACGCCGCCGACAAGATCCTTCCCGAGGTCGGCCCGAAGCTGGGCCAGTACGGCAAGGAGCACCTGGAGAGCCGCGGGGTCGAGATCTACCTTTCGACGTCGATGGACTCGTGTGTGGACGGCCACGTCGTCCTGAAGAACGGCCTTGAGGTCGACTCCAACACCATCGTGTGGACCGCGGGAGTCAAGCCCAACCCGGTCCTGTCGCGGTTCGGCCTCCCGCTGGGCCCGCGCGGTCACGTCGACGCGCAGCCGACCCTCCAGGTCACGGGTACGGACTACATCTGGGCCGCGGGCGACAACGCCCAGGTGCCGGACGTGGCCGCCCGCAAGGCCGGCGTGGAGAACGCCTGGTGCCCGCCGAACGCGCAGCACGCGCTGCGGCAGGCGAAGGTGCTCGGCGACAACGTGGTCTCCGGTATGCGGGGCTTCCCGCAGAAGGAGTACGCGCACTCCAACAAGGGCGCTGTCGCGGGTCTCGGCCTGCACAAGGGCGTCGCGATGATCGTCATGGGCAAGCTCAAGATCACGCTCAAGGGTCGGCTGGCGTGGTACATGCACCGCGGCTACCACGGTCTGGCGATGCCGACGTGGAACCGGAAGATCCGGGTGTTCGCGGACTGGACGCTGGCGATGTTCCTGAAGCGTGAGGTTGTGGCGCTGGGGGCGTTGGAGACTCCTCGTGAGGAGTTCTACGAGGCTGCCAAGCCGGCGCCGGTCGCTGCCGCGAAGAAGGCGGAGGAGAAGGTCGAGGAGAAGACAGAGGCCAAGGCCTCCTGACCTCCTTCCTTAGACCTCCGGTCACTGAAACACCCCTGAAGGGGCCGCTCGCCATCCGTGGTGCGAGGGGCCCCTTCAGGCGTTTCCTCGCCCCCGCCGCCCCTACCCGTCCCGTCCTGTCCCTGGGGGCTGCGCCCCCAGACCCCCGCTGTCGGCCCTGAAGGGGCCTCGTCCTCAAGCGCCGGACGGGCTGGAGTGCCTGGGGTTGGGCTGGAGGAGTAGTGGGGCGGGTGGGAGGTGTGGCTCGGGCTGGACGGGCTTCGTTCTCGAACGTCGGACGGGTTGGAGTGCCTGGGGTTGGGTTGAAGGAGTAGTGGGGCGGGTGGGAGGTGTGGCTCGGGCTGGACGGGCTTCGTTCTCGAACGTCGGACGGGTTGGAGTGCCTGGGGTTGGGTTGAAGGAGTAGTGGGGCGGGTGGGAGGTGTGGCTCGGGCTGGACGGGCTTCGTTCTCGAACGTCGGACGGGCTGGAGTCGGGGTGGGTGGGTCGGTGGGGTGGGCTTTTGCTCAGTTGTGATCAACCCTGGGGACTGCGAGCCCTGGCTGTTGGTGTTTTCGTTGGTGTTGGACATTCCCGGTGATGTCGTCACGGAGGTGTGCGTCATGCCCGAAGCCGCGCCGCGGCTCCAGAACTTCGCCGAACAGTTGCTGGGGGCCCCGCTCCCGATGCGTATCCGCGCCTGGGACGGTTCGCAGGCCGGCCCGCCCGGTGCCCCCGCACTGGTCGTCCGCAACCGTCGCGCCCTGCGCCGGCTGCTGTGGAAACCCGGCGAACTGGGGCTCGCCCGGGCCTGGGTCGCGGGCGACCTGGACATCGAGGGGGACTTCTACGCCGCCCTCGATCACCTGTCCGGGCTGGTCTGGGACCGGGGCGAGGACGCCCGGAGTCTCACCGAGGCGCTGCGTGAACCCGAGGTGCGGGCCGCGGTGCGCGGGCTCGTACGGATGGCCGGGCTCCCCATCCCTCCCGCACCGCCCCGTGAAGAGGTCCCGCGCCGGCGTCGGCGCCTCCACACCAAGCGCACCGACAAGCGCGCCGTCAGCCACCACTACGACGTCGGCAACGACTTCTACGAGGTCGTCCTCGGCCCGTCCATGGTGTACTCCTGCGCCTACTGGGAAGAGCCCGGCGTGGCCCCCGGCGAAGCCCCGGGCGGCGCCACCGGTCTCGAAGGCGCCCAGCGCGACAAGCTGGAACTCGTCTGCCGAAAGCTCGCCCTGGCGCCGGGTCTGCGGCTTCTGGAAGTCGGCTGCGGCTGGGGCTCCCTCGCCATCCGCGCCGCCCGTGAGCACGGCGTGCAGGTCGTCGGCATCACCCTCTCGCAGGAGCAGGCCGCGTACGCCCGTAAGCGCGTCGCGGAGGAAGGGCTCGCGGACCGGGTCGAGATCCGGGTGCAGGACTACCGGGACGTCACCGACGGGCCCTTCGACGCCGTCTCCTCCGTGGGGATGGCCGAGCATGTGGGGAGCGAGCAGTATCTGGCGTACGCGCGCGATCTGTACGCCCTGCTCAAGCCGGGCGGCCGGCTGCTCAACCACCAGATCGCCCGTCGGCCGCACACCGACGAGAGCGCGTACAGCCTCGACGGGTTCATCGACGCCTACGTCTTCCCGGACGGCGAACTCGCGCCCGTCGGCACCACCGTCACCCAGCTCGAACGGGCCGGGTTCGAGGTGCGTGACGTCGAGTCGATCCGGGAGCACTACGCCCTCACCCTGAGGCAGTGGGTGGCCAACCTGGAGGCCGACTGGGCGCGCGCCCGGCAGCTCACCAGCCCGGGGCGGGCCCGCGTCTGGCGGCTGTACATGGCCGCCTCCGCCCTCGCCTTCGAACACAACCGGCTCGGCGTCAACCAGGTCCTCGCCGTGCGCACCTCCGGCTCCGGCGCATCCGGGATGCCCTTGCGGGCCCGTACCTGGAACTGAGGTCAGCGAGAAGGGAGTCGGGCTCCGCCGAAGTATCGGCGGAGCCCGACTCCCTGACGAATCGCGCCGTCGGCCGCTACTCCGACTTGATCGCCGCCAGCATGTTCAGGCCGGCCGCGCGGCGGGCCGGCCACAGGGCGGCCAGGACGCCCACCGTGGCGGCGAGGAGCAGGAACAGCGCCATCCTGGCCCAGGGCAGGACGAGTTCGTACGTCGGCATGCTCGTGCCCAGCAGTTCGCCGGCCGCCCAGCCGAAGAACACGCCCAGGCCGATGCCCAGGACACCGCCGAACAGGGAGATGACCAGGGACTCCAGGCGGACCATCCGCTTGATGCCCTTGCGGTCGAGGCCGATCGCGCGGAGCATGCCGATCTCCTGGGAGCGTTCGAAGACCGACATGGCCAGGGTGTTGATGACCCCGAGGACCGCGACCAGGACCGCCATGGCCAGTAGGCCGTAGAGCATGTTCAGGATCAGCGTGAACATCCGCGCGATCTCGTTGGAGAGGTCCTTCTTGTCCTGGATCTTGATGGCCGGGTTGGAGCCCAGGGCCTTCTCCAGCCCGTCCTTCGTCGCGCTCGTCGCACCGGCGGAGGTCTTCACCATGACCTGTCTGTCGGCGTGGTCGGCCGAGTCCGTCCGGTGCGGGGCCAGCAGTGCGTTGTCGAGCAGGACGCCGCTCATCACCTCGTTGCCCTCGTAGACGCCCGCCACGGTCAGCCGCTGCTTCCGCCCGTCCTCGTAGGCGACGGTGAAGGCCGAACCGGCCTTCCAGCCACGGGACTTGGCCGTCCGGTCGTCCACGACCACCTGGGTGCCGCCGACCTTGAACGTGCCGTCGTCCATCGTCAGCCTCGTCAGCCCGCCGATCGTGGCGCCGGTGACGCCGGTCATGTACTCCGTCGAGCCGTCGATGCTGACGGGGGCGTCGCTCAGGGGGCTGACGGCGGTCACGCCGGGCGTCCTCGTCAGCTTCTCGGCGACGTCGGGGGAGAGGCCGTTGCCGTTGGCCATCGAGACGATGTAGTCGGCCCTGATCGAGTCCGTGGCCATCTTGTCGATCGACTTCTGGAGGCTGCCCGCCATCACCGTCATGCCCGTGATGAGGGTGAGACCGATCATCAGCGCGGAGGCGGTGGCGGCCGTACGACGGGGGTTGCGGACCGAGTTCTGCCGGGCCAGCTTCCCGGAGACGCCGAACACGCGCATGAGCGGGGCGGCGGCGGCGATCAGCGGGCGGGAGAGAAGGGGCGTGAGGATGAAGACGCCGATGATGAGGAGGACCGCGCCGATGCCCATGGGGGCCTGGCCGTCCGAGCCGCTCATCGTCGTGGCCGCGAGGACCACGGCGACGCCGGCGCCCGAGAAGAGCGCGCCCAGCGTGTTGCGCAGCACCAGCGACTTGGTGGTCGCGGTCGCGTGGACGCTGCTCATGGCGGCCACCGGGGGGATCTTCGCGGCCCGGCGGCCGGGCAGCCACGCCGCCAGCATGGTGATGAGGATGCCGACCGCCAGGGCCGCGCCGACCGTGCCGGGTGTGACGATCAGCGGCCCGTCGGGCACGGTCGCGCCGAGCGTGCCCAGCAGTGCCTTCAGCCCGGCCCCGATGCCGATGCCCGTGACCAGCCCGGTCACCGCCGCCACCGCGCCGACCACGAACGCCTCGATCAGCACGGACCGCGTGACCTGCCGACGCGAGGCGCCGACCGCCCGCATCAGCGCCAGTTCCTTGGTGCGCTGGGCGACCAGCATGGTGAAGGTGTTGGCGATGATGAACGTACCGACGAACAGCGCGATGCCCGCGAAGACCAGCAGGCCCTGCTTCAGGCCGCTCATCCCGGAGGCGATGGTCCGCGCCTGGTCGTCGGCGAGCCGGGTGCGTGTCGTGGTCTCCACGGCGCCCTGCGGCAGGGCCTTGTCCAGCGCCGCCTTGAGCGTGGCCTGGCTCGTCCCGGCCGTCGCCCTGACGTCGATCTCGTCGTACGTGCCCGTCTTGCCGAACAGCCGCTGCGCGGTCGCCGTGTCGAAGAGGGCGAGGCTGCCGCCGGCCGCCACATTGCCGTCGTCCGTGGTGAAGATGCCGGAGACGGTGGGGGAGAGCACCGGGCCGTCCACCGACAGGCGCACGGTGTCGCCGACCTGGTATCCGGCCCGCTCGGCGGTCTTCGCGTCGAGGGCGACCTGGCCGGCGCCCTGGGGCGCGGCGCCGTCCGTCAGCGGGTACCGGGCGTCCTTGTCGCCCCAGTAGTTCCCGCCCTGTGACTGGAATCCTTCGCCGATGAGCTTGCCGTCCTTGTCGGCGATGGCCGTGAAACCGTTCACGACACCGATGACGGACGCGGCGCCCGGAACCCTCGCGCTCTCGTCGAGCAGGGCCTGCGTCAGCTCCGGGGGCTTGCCGACCGCGTCGCCCGCGGTGTCCCCGGCGCCCGGCCGCACGGCGACGTCGACCTGGTCGAAGCCCTTGGCGGAGCTGTTCTGGAGGGCGTTCGAGAGGGTGTTGGTGAAGACCAGGGTCCCGGACACGAAGGCGACGCCGAGCATCACGGCGAGCACGGTCATCAGGAGTCTGGCCTTGTGCGCGAGTACGTTGCGCAGGGCTGTACGGAACATGGGGTGTCGTCTCAGTCCGTCGTCGTGAGGCGTGGAGTCGGTTCAGGGAGGCGGGAGCCGGCGGAGCGTCAGCTGGTGCGGACGGTCCTGGTGTCGAGCCGCTTCATACGGTCGAGGACGCCGTCCGCCGTCGGGCCGTACAGCTCGTCCACGATCCTGCCGTCCGCGAGGAAGACCACCCGGTCCGCGTACGCCGCCGCCACCGGGTCGTGGGTGACCATCACGACCGTCTGCCCCAGCTCCCGTACGGAGTTGCGCAGGAAGCCCAGTACCTCGGCGCCGGCGCGGGAGTCGAGGTTCCCGGTCGGTTCGTCGCCGAAGATGATGTCGGGGCGGGAGGCCAGGGCGCGGGCCACGGCGACGCGCTGCTGCTGGCCGCCGGAGAGCTGGGACGGGCGGTGGCGGAGCCGGTCGGCGAGGCCGATCATCGAGATCACCGAATCCAGCCACTCCTTGTCCGGCCTGCGGCCCGCGATGTCCATCGGGAGGGTGATGTTCTCCAGGGCGGTCAGCGTCGGCAGCAGGTTGAACGCCTGGAAGATGAAGCCGATCTTGTCCCGGCGGAGCTTGGTGAGCTGCTTGTCCTTGAGCGAGCCCAGCTCGGTGTCGCCGATGCGCACGGAGCCGGACGAGAAGGAGTCCAGGCCCGCCACACAGTGCATCAGCGTGGACTTGCCGGAGCCGGACGGGCCCATGATCGCGGTGAACTCGGCCTGCCTGAAGTCGACGGAGACCCGGTCGAGGGCGACGACCTGTGTCTCTCCCTGTCCGTAGACCTTGGACAGTTCCGTGGCGCGGGCGGCCACCGCGGTGGTGGTCCGGTCGGCGAGGGGGGTGGTCGTCACGGGTGGGGCTCCTGTCGGGACAGCGGTGCGCGGCGATGGGCCAGAGATGTGCTGGACCGGGATTCGAGGTCAGAACCCCGTGAACCCATCGTCATGGCCCGAGGCCGCCGTGTAGTCAGCCGTTGTTCCGGTTCCGAAGGCAGACCCGGGACGGACCCGGGGCGCCCGTGTCATACCTGGGGATGACGGTCGTCCCCTGGGACCTCCGGACGCGGTCATGGCAAGAACAGGTGGAGCCCCCTTGTTCGAACGGTGAAATTCCGTCATTCCGCATGTGCGCCGGGCCGCCGCACGAAAGGCTATTGGCAAGTGCGGATGGCTCGTTCCAGGTGCTGATGCACCCTCAGAAGTCAATAAAATAAGACAACATCGGGGCCCTCACCCGCAGTTCGGGTGGGGCGTCCCGATAGGCTCGGAACCTCGATGCGGAGCCCAGGGCCTGCCCGGATGGTGGAATGCAGACACGGCGAGCTTAAACCTCGCTGCCCCTTCGCGGGCGTGCCGGTTCAAGTCCGGCTCCGGGCACTTCCGACTGTTGTATGCCGGATTTGTCGGTGCTGTGTTCATTGAGGACTTCATCGCGGAACCGTTGACAGCGGGCGTGCGTGGTCAGACACTTATCACAGGGATTTCGTGAAGAAAATTTCACCATGCGAACACGGCGTCGAGTGGCCGTACCGCCCGTATGTACGAAGGGAACGACCGATGCGCACCACCGTCGGCATCATCGGAGCCGGCCCCGCCGGGCTCCTGCTCGCCCGGCTGCTCCACAACGCCGGTATCGACTCGGTCGTCCTGGAGAGCCGCGACCGGGAGTACGTGGAGCGGCGGCAGCGGGCCGGGATCCTGGAGCAGGGCACCGTCGACGTGCTGCGCGCGGCCGGAGCCGGCGCCCGCATGGACCGCGAGGGCCTGCGCCACGACGGCATCGAGCTGCGCTACGACAGGAAGCGCCACCGCGTCGACTTCCCCGCCCTCACCGGCGGCCGGTCCGTGATGGTGTACGCGCAGACCGAGGTCTGCAAGGACCTCATCGCCCTCCAGCTGGCGGAGGGCGGCCCGCTGCTCTTCGAGGCGGAGGCGCTCGCCGTGGAGGGGGTCGAGGGGCCGGGTGGCGGCAGTCCGCGGGTGCGGTTCCGGCACGAGGGGCGCGAGGACGTACTGGAGTGCGAGTACGTCGTCGGGTGCGACGGCTCCTGGGGGGTGGCCCGTACCGCGATCCCCGCCGAACTCACCCGCGTATTCGAACGGTCCTACCCCTTCGGCTGGCTCGGCATCCTCGCCGACGTGGCGCCCTCGCACGACGAGCTGGTCTATGCCCGCCACGACCGCGGCTTCGCCCTCCTCTCCATGCGCTCCCCGTCCGTCTCCCGCCTCTACCTCCAGGTGCCGGACGGCACCGACGCCGACGAGTGGAGCGACGAGGAGATCTGGGACGAGCTGGAGCGGCGCTTCGAGACCGCCGACGGCTGGAAGCTCGCCCGGGGGCCCATCACCCAGAAGTCCGTGACACCGATGCGCAGCCACGTCCACGAGCCGATGCGGTACGGGCGGCTGTTCCTGGCCGGGGACGCCGCGCACATCGTGCCGCCCACCGGGGCCAAGGGGCTCAACCTCGCCGTCGGGGACGTCGTGACCTTCGCGCGCGCGCTGACGCACCAGAAGGAGACGGGGTCGGCCGAACTGCTCGACGCCTACTCCGAGACCTGTCTGCGCCGCGTCTGGCAGGCCGAGCGCTTCTCGTACGACATGACGACCCTCCTGCACCGGACCCCGGACGCCACCCCCTTCGAGGACCGGCTCCAGCTGGCCCGGCTGGAACGGATCGCGGGCGCCCGTTCGGCGGAGACCGATCTCGCCGAGGGGTACACCGGTTTCCCCCTTGAGTGACTCCGCCGGATCAGCGGGCGGTCTCGGGTCTGTACCGGGTTGGTCATGGTCCGGGGCCTCCGTAGCCGGGAATCAGGCGGGCGCGTAGCGTGTTCGCGACAGGACAAGGGAAAGATCCTCCCCAAGCACTAGGGTCAATCCTTTGCCCACCTATTACTCTTGAGCCCAAGGCCACGCAGTGTGGCCATGGAGGAGTGAAATGAGGAGCAGCAACCCGGTCTTCTCGCGACGGGGGTTCAGCCGCGACAACGGCTACGCGGGCTTCAACACCGCGCCGCAGGCCGGGGGCGCCGCTGTCGGCACGCAGTCGGGCAACCCGTATGCGGACCAGCAGGCCCAGCAGGGCGGCAACCCGTACGCGACCAACCCCTACGCCCAGCAGGACCTTCAGCACGGCGCACCGCCGCAGGCCCCGGTCACCACCGGCCGGATGACGATGGACGACGTCGTCATGCGGACGGCCACCACCCTCGGTGTGCTGGTAGTCACCGCGGCGCTCGCCTGGGCGCTCCTGCCGGTCGACGACGCGAACATCAGCCGGTCCTACGGCATCGCCATCGGCGCCGGTCTGGTCGCGATGGTCCTGGGCCTCGTCCAGTCCTTCAAGCGCAAGGCCTCGCCCGCGCTGATCGTGACGTACGCGGCGCTCGAGGGCGTCTTCCTCGGTGTCCTCTCCAGCGTCGTCGACAACCGCATCGCGAGCGGCGCGGCCATGCAGGCCGTGATCGGCACGATGGCGGTCTTCACCGCCGTACTCGTGGCGTACAAGGCGGGCTGGATCCGCGTCAACCGCCGCTTCTACGGCTTCGTGATGGCGGCGGCGCTCGGCTTCGTGCTGCTGATGGCCGTGAACCTGCTGTTCGCGGTGTTCGGCGGCGGTGACGGCCTCGGCTTCCGCAGCGGCGGCCTCGGCATCATGTTCGGCATCATCGGCATCCTGCTCGGTGCGTGCTTCCTCGCCCTCGACTTCAAGCAGGTCGAGGACGGCATCGCCTACGGCGCGCCGCGCGAGGAGGCCTGGCTCGCCGCCTTCGGCCTCACGATGACGCTGGTCTGGATCTACCTGGAGTTCCTGCGGCTGATCGCCATCCTGCAGGGCAACGACTAGTACGCCAGGCAGTAGAGCAGTAGGCAGTAGAAGGGCCCCGGGTTCGTCCCGGGGCCCTTCGTCGTGGTGTTGGTGCGTGCTCGGTCTCTCAGAGGGCCGTGGTCTCAGAGAAACTTGCGCGCGGCCCTCCTCAGGTCGTACTCGTGAATGATCGCCTTGGCGTGGCCGTACGCGAGATTGTGCTCGTGCCGGAGCCAGCTGACCTTCTCCTCGAAGCGGAAGAGGGAGGGGCCATCGTCGACGGTGCGCAACCAGTCGGAGACTTCACGACCGGTGCATTGGGGGATGCGGGCGAGCATGTTGCGGTGGGTCTCCTCGGAGAGGACGTGGGACATCGGCGCCTCCGGACGCAAAGGGGATGTAAGCCGGTCCTTCACGCCACGGTGCCTGAGGGTTGGGTTGTTGGCAACAGTCAGGTGGCGACGCGTAGTCTCGCGGCGTGCTGGATACCTCGCCTTTGACGCTTGCAGTGGATCACTTTGCCGACCGTTTGCGGGCGGCGCCGCAGAGTCGGTTGCAAAGAGGGGCCGCGGCGGAGGCGCTGGGGCTGGCCAGGGAGTTGGCACGGCGTGCCCAGCTGCTGGAGTCGCCCGGGAGCGAGCCTCGGGTCATGCCCGATGTGGGGATGTTCGCCGCCGCGGATCAGGTGACTGTCGCCGCGCACGATCTGGCGCTCGTTCTGAAAAGCGAAGCGGAGTTGGCCTCGGCGCTGACCTTGGTGGCGGAGGCCCAGCAGCGGGCGGCGGTGTGACGGGGGTTCGTCGCCGGCCCGCAGCTCATGACCCTGACTACAGGGACGCTATGACCCTGTCCGCCAGGACGTACACCGTTTCCTCGCCGCACTCGAAGGTCAGGGCGTAGGCGCCCGAGATGCCCGAGCCGCCCAGGAGGACGGGGGCCTCGCCGGTGCGCAGGGCCGCGGAGAGGCGTTCGGCGGTTTCGCGGTGGCCCGGGGTCATGCAGAGGGTCGTGCCGTCGGTGAAGACGTAGACGTCGAGGGTGCCCAGGGGGCCGGGGCGGACGTCGGCCAGGGCGGTGCGGGACTCGGCGAGGTCCTCCAGGCAGGCGACCGTGCGTTCGTGGTCGTTCACGATGGGGGACTGGGCCGGAACGAAGTCGGGGTGCGAGGGGTGCCGGCGACGGGCGGCGGCCAGTTCGGCGGACTCTCCCGCGAACTCGTCGGTGTCCGTGCTGGGCTCGGTCACCGGCTCCAGGGACTCCAGACCCGCGAAGTCCGCCGCGCGCGGCAGGAACAGCTCGCTGTCGGGGAGACCGAGCAGGGAGGGTGCGTCGGAGGCGTCACGGGCCTCCTGGGCGGCCCAGAAGGCACGCGCCTCGGCGAGCTCCCGCTCCCGCTCCTCGGCGAGCGCCTCGGCCACCGCGGCGCGTATCCGGTCGGTGTCGCCGGCGGTCCGGGCCTGCGGCACGAGACCGTGCGCGCCGACGGCGAGACTCTGGGCGGCGAGCTCGGCGTGCAGCGCCGCGATCTGTCGACGCAGCCCCAGCAGGGTGCGCAGAACGGCGACGCCCACAGCCGTGGTGACGGTGGCTGTGGCGAGCAGCAGAGCAAGAGGCGTAGCGCTCACTGACGTACTCCCGGTTCAAAGTCGACCCCCGACTTCCTACATCAGCTTGAAGGGTGGACTAACCACCTGTCAGTGCGTAACGTCACGAAACGGACAGGACTTTGGGCCCGGGGTTTGGTATCGCACCCATCTTGACCTGCGGAGATACCTCGCCGGAGCGAGATAGGTCACATCCTGGGGGAGATTGGATCACAAAACGGCCCAGAACCCCGGTGGTTACCGGGTTCCGGGCCGTATTCTCACTCACCGCATCCGATCGACTACCGAAACGATTCCGCCAGTTGGGGACAGCGGCGACCGTGCTCCGGGTCCTCGGGGTGGTTCAGCTCAGGCGCTCGATGACCATCGCCATGCCCTGGCCGCCGCCGACGCACATCGTCTCCAGGCCGAACTGCTTGTCGTGGAACTGGAGGGAGTTGATGAGCGTGCCGGTGATCCGGGCGCCCGTCATGCCGAAGGGGTGGCCGACGGCGATGGCGCCGCCGTTGACGTTCACCTTCTCCAGCGGGATGCCCAGGTCGCGGTAGGAGGGGATCACCTGGGCGGCGAACGCCTCGTTGATCTCGGCCAGGTCGATGTCGTCGACGGTGAGACCTGCGCGGCGCAGCGCCTGCCGGCTCGCCTCGACCGGGCCGAGGCCCATGATCTCGGGGGAGAGGCCGGAGACGCCGGTCGACACGATCCGGGCCAGCGGCGTGAGGCCCAGCTCGCGCGCCTTCGTGTCGCTCATGACGACGACTGCCGCGGCGCCGTCGTTCAGCGGGCAGCAGTTGCCGGCGGTGACCAGTCCGTCCGGACGGAACACCGGCTTGAGCCCCTGGGTGCCCTCCAGCGTGACGCCGGCGCGCGGGCCGTCGTCCTTGCTGACGACCGTGCCGTCGGGCAGCGTCACCGGGGTGATCTCGCGCTCCCAGAAGCCGTTCTTGATGGCTTCCTCGGCGAGGTTCTGCGAACGGACGCCGAACTCGTCCATGTCGAGCCGGGTCACACCCTTCACGCGGGCGAGGTTCTCGGCGGTCTGGCCCATCGAGATGTAGGCGTCCGGCACGAGACCGTCCTCGCGCGGGTCGTGCCACGAGGTGCCCTCCTGCTCCGCGACGGCGGCGGTACGGGCCTCGGCCTCCGCGAAGAGCGGGTTGCGCGTGTCGGGCAGCGAGTCCGAGTTGCCCTTCGTGAAGCGGGAGACCATCTCGATACCGGCCGAGATGAAGACGTCGCCCTCGCCCGCCTTGATGGCATGCAGTGCCATGCGGGACGTCTGGAGCGACGAGGAACAGTAACGGGTGATCGTGCAGCCCGGCAGGTAGTCCATGCCCATCTGTACGGCGACGATCCGCCCGAGGTTGTTGCCCTGCTCGCCGCCGGGCAGACCGCAGCCGAGCATCAGGTCGTCGATGTCCCGCGGGTCCAGCTCGGGGATCTTGGCCAGCGCGGCCTGGATGATCGTGGCGGTGAGATCGTCGGCGCGCAGCTCCTTGAGGGAGCCCTTGAAGGCGCGTCCGATGGGGGAGCGGGCGGTCGAGACGATGACGGCTTCCGGCATGACGGCTCCATTGGCGACGAGGTGTGAGGCGAGGTCCAGGACGAGGGTGCAAGCAGACCTGGTCTGGAAGTTACCCGTACGTATGGTCCGGGTCACGGGTGTGGCGGTGTGACTCGGGCCGCACTTTTCTAAGCGCTTGCTCACTCGGCGTCGGAGGGTCCGGCCACCGTGGGCAACCGTCCCTTCCCCTCCAGCCACTCCCAGTACACCCCCGCCCGCTGCGCCTCCGCCCAGTACGCCTTCGTGAGCGTGTCGTGCAGCGCGGGCGCGTGCTCGGCGAGGGGACTGGTGGCCGCCCACACCACCCGTTGCCGCACGGCCATCGGGTCCCCGGCCAGCGGTCGTACGACGACACCCTCGCGCTCGGTCACCAGCGGGTGCGCGAGGGCGACCCCGTGCCCCTGCCCGACCAGCGGGAACACCACGCTCCCGCTCAGCCGCTGCACCCGGCGCGGGGCGAACCCGGCCCGACGGCAGGCGGCCCGGAACTGCGCCCGCATCCGTACGTCCTTGTTCTCGCCGGCCAGCCAGGGCTCACCGGAGAGCGCGGAGAGGGGGATCTCGGGGCTGGCGGCGAGCGGATGCCGTTCCGAGATCAGCACGAAGACGGGGTCGACGGCGAGGAGGGCCTCGCCGAGCCCGGGACGCAACGTCAGCTCGTACTCCGGGTAGTCGACGACCAGCCCGAAGTCGAGCCGGCCGGTGGCGAGCAGTTCGAGCTGTTCCTCCTCCGTGTCGCAGGTGTGCAGGGTGATCTCCGCCCGGGGCAGCAGCTGTCGCGCGGTGGTCACCAGTACGGCGGTCAGCGGCCCGGGGACCGAGCCGAGCCGTACGGCGGTCAGGTCGGAGTCGTCGGGTCCCCGCTGCCGTACGTCACGCATGAGGTCGTCGTGGGCCGTGAGGATGCCGTGCCCGTGTGCCAGCACCATCGCGCCGAACGCCGTCGGCCGGGCGCCGCTTCCGTCCCGCACGAACAAGGCGCCGCCCAACGCCCTTTCTATGCGCTGGAGTTGGGCGGTGAGCGCGGGCTGGGTGAAGCCGAGGGCCGCTGCGGCACGGGTGATGGAGCCGGCGTCGGCGATGGCGTTCAGGACGCGTAGGTGGCGGATCTCCAGATCCATAGCGCGATGTTATGGGCGGTTGGGAGTACCCGAAAGATCGCACCGGGCGGGACAGTCGATCGCGACCAGAGCCACGACCGTCACCACCGCAGCAGTGGAGGCCGTATGTCCCGCATGTCCCGAAGGCTGAGCGGTGCGCTGGTAACCGCCTTGTTGGTACAGGGAGTTGCGGTGATCGCGCCGGCCGCCGCCGCGCCGGACACGACCGCCGTCCCCGCCTGGACCCACGGGACCGGACAGCGGGCCGGCACCACCCACCGGGTCACCCTCGTCACCGGCGACCGCGTGGACCTGTCGGATCCGTCGGACCCGTCGCACCTGTCGGGCGCCGCCGTGGCCGTCGAGCCCGGGGCGGGCCGCGAGGCGATGGGATTCCAGCAGTTCGAGCGCGACGGCCACCAGTACGTGGTCCCGAACGACGCCCTGCGCCTCGTCGCCGGCGGTCAGGTGGACCAGCGGCTGTTCGACGTGACGGGGCTGGTCGCGGCCGGGTACGACGACGCCCGTACGGCCGTACTGCCCACGATCGTGACGTACGCCGACGCGACGCTCGGCAGCCGCGGTCTGCGCGCCACGGACGGCGCCCGGGTGACCCGTGCCCTGCGCACCGTCGACGGCGCGGCGGTGGCCGTGGAGAAGAAGTCCGCGACCGCCTTCTGGGACGGCGTGACCGCCGGCACCGGCACGACCGGACTGCGCACGGCGAACGGCATCGCCAAGCTCTGGCTGGACGGCAAGCGGCAGATCAGCCTGGACCGGAGCGTGCCGCAGATCGGCGCGCCCGCCGCCTGGCAGGCGGGGTACGACGGGCAGGGCGTGACCGTCGCCGTCCTCGACACCGGCTACGACGCCACGCATCCCGACCTGGCCGGGCGGGTCAGGGAGGCCGTGAACTTCACGGACGCGCCCGACACGGACGACAACGTCGGCCACGGCACGCACGTGGCGTCGACGGTGGCGGGCGGTGGCGGGAAGTACAAGGGGGTCGCGCCGGGGGCCACACTGATCGTCGGGAAGGTGTGCGGCGACCGCAACTGCGCCGAGTCGTCGATCCTGGCCGGGATGGAGTGGGCCGCACCCCGCGCCCGGGTGGTCAACATGAGCCTGGGCGGGGACGACGAGCCGGGCCAGGACGTACTCGAAGAGGCCGTGAACACCCTGACGGCGAAGACCGGCGCCCTCTTCGTGCTCGCCGCGGGCAACGACGGCAGCGCGGACGGCTCGGTCGACTCCCCGTCCACCGCGGACGCCGCGCTCTCCGTGGGCGCCGTCGACAAGCAGGACGTGATGGCCTCCTTCTCCAGCCGGGGCCCGCGCGTGGACGGCGCGATCAAGCCGGAGATCACGGCGCCGGGCGTCGACATCGTCGCCGCGCGGGCCGTCCACGCGGGCAGCGACTACCTGGAGGTCGAGCCCGGCTACACCTCACTCTCCGGCACCTCCATGGCCACCCCGCATGTCGCCGGGGCGGCTGCCCTGCTCGCCGAACAGCACCCGGACTGGCGGGCGGCCGACCTGAAGGCGGCCCTGATGGCGTCGGCGACGCCGACCCCCGGCGCGAACGTCAACGCGCAGGGCGCGGGCCGGGTGGATGTGGCCCGCGCAGTCCACCAGTCCGTTCTCGCCACCCCCACGGCCCTGCCCCTGGGCACCCAGGCGGCACCGGCAGACGACGACATACCGGTGGTCAGGACGGTGACGTACCGGAACGAGGGCACCGACCCGGTGACCCTGGACTTCGCGGCGCGGGTGACCGGCCCGGACAGCTCGGCAGCGCCGGCCGGAATGTTCACGGTGAGTCCGGCGCGCGCGACCGTCCCGGCGGGCGGGACGACCACGGTGACGGTGACCGCCGACACGCGCGTGCAGAGCGGCACGGGCGTGTTCGAGGGCGCGCTGGTGGGCACGGACGCGACGACCGGGACCTCGGTCCGCGTACCGCTGACGATCACGAAGGCGACCCCTACCCACAGACTGACGGTCAAGGTCATCGACCGCGCGGGCAACCCGGCGGCGAACTACTGGACCGACATCATGAGCCTGGACGGCTCGGTCTACCGCTTCGTGTACGACCCGTCGGGCTCGGGCACGGTCGCCCTCCCGGAGGGCCGGTACACGATAGACGCGTCGGTCATCACATCATCGGACGGAAGTACGACACTCCTTGCCCGCCCCACCCTCACGGTGACCGGCGACAGCGAGATCGTCCTCGACGCCCGCGAGGCCACACCCGTCTCGGCGACCCTCCCCCGCAAGGACGCGAGCCTGCGCCTCGCCGCGGTCGGCTTCCGGCGCGAACTGACCAACGGGACGGGCTTCGGCATCCGGGCCACCGCCGACTCCTTCGGCAAGCTCTTCACGGCCGCGCTGGGCGACGACGTCGGTCCCGGTGAGGGCGCGCTGGTCGCGGACGTACGCGGCTTCTGGGCGAGGAAGGGTGCGGACGGCACGTACAACGATTCGCCGTACGAGTACGTGCTGGTGTGGTTCGAACGGGGCCACCTGCCGACGAACTTCAGCCGGGTGGTCAGGCAGAGCGAACTGGCGCAGGTGAAGCAGCGGTACTACTCGGTGACACCGGGGGCGCCCTCCCGCGCCTTCCAGCACAACTTCGGCTTTCCGCCGGAGGGCGGGAGCGCGCTGTCGGCGGGCGCCAGCTGGTTCGACAGCCCGGGCGAACGGACCCTGTACTACAAGGCCTCCGACACGATGTGGGAGACGCGCTACAACCAGTACGCGGCCGACGGCACCTTCCAGACCCAGTTCCTCACCGACTACGAGACGTACAAGCCCGGCAAGCGCTACACGGTGACCTGGCAGAAGGCGGTACCCGGCCCCCGCTTCTCCCGCACGACGTTCGTCACCCGCGAGGGCAACCGCCTCTCCTTCAACGTCCCGATGGCCGGCGACCGGGCGGGCCACACCGGCTACTCGCTGTACGACACGAGCAGGGTCGCCTTCTACCGCGGCGACCAGAAGATCGTGGAGCTGAACTACCCCTGGACCGACGCCTCGGGCCCGGTCCCGGCGGCCGAGGCGACCTACCGCCTGGAGTACTCCGCCGAACGCGGCGCGGCCAACGGAGGCTTCGACATCGGTACGAGCATCAGCGGCTCGTGGACCTTCCGCTCGGGCGAGGTCACCGGAAGTACGCCGGTGGGTCTGTCGGCGTTCGACTTCGCGCCGGTCGTGGACCAGACCAACACGGGGGGTTCGCGGGTCCTCCCGATGCGGTTGCTGCGGCAGCCGGGAGCGGCTTCCTCGGCGGTGCGGTCGGTGTCGGTGGAGGTGTCCTACGACGACGGGAAGAGCTGGCGGAAGTCACGGCTGGTGAAGACCGGACGGGACGCGTGGGCGGCGGCGCTGCCCGGACGGCCGGTGGCCGGGGGGTATGTGTCGGTGCGGGCGAGCGCGGGGTTCGCGGACGGGGGCGCGGTGGAGTACCGGGTGATTCGGGGGTACCGGGTGGGGTGAGGTGCCGAATCCCCAGTTGGGGGAGCGTCCCCGGCACCCGCACAGCCGTGCGTCCGGCGCCACCGCGCACAAGTTCGCGGCGCCGGACGCCCGTTGGCGTGATGGGCCCGATCGCGGGTCGGTTCGTGCGGGTCGCCCCCGATGCCGGGTGCGGAAGTTGGTGCTCGGGCCGCTGTCGAGGACATGGAGCGCAACCCCGCGCGCACCGCGACCGTCCACGTACAGCGGAAGATCGTGAAACGGACGCGCAAGCAGCCTCGGCGGGATCATCGGGTGCTCCGGACGTTCGACCTGCCATCGGACCCGGCCGCGACTCCCCGCGGCCGGGTCCGGTCGTGCCGGGCCTCAGTTCCTGACCGCCTCCGCGATCCGCAGGGCGGCCTGCGCGGGCGCGAGGTGTGGGGCGCCGACGACCTCCGCCTCGGTGTGCAGCAGGCCTCAGCCGCTCGACACTCCCCTCGGAGTCGTCGGCGCAGGGGCCGGGTCGGTTGCCGGTACCCGGCGCCTGCGCCTGCGCTTCATCAGGGCCCAGGGGCCCCGGGGCCCGGTGGGCATCGCCGCCGTGACCTCCGTGCCCGGCTCCGATGCCGCCTCCGCCGCCGCCCGTGCCACCGGCAGGAAGCCCTCGCGGCGGGACACGTCCGGGCGTTCCTCGTCCGCCGGCCACAGGCCCAGCGCCGCGCACACCGTCGGGAGGACCGCCATCGCCGCCGTCGCGTAGCCCTCCGCCGACGGGTGGTAGTTGTCCGGGCCGAACAGTTCGCGCGGGTTCGCCTCGAACTCGGGGCCGAGCAGGTCGCCCAGCGACACCGTGCGGCCCCCCTGCTCCACGACCCCGATCGTCTGTGCCGCCGCCAGCTGGCGGGACGCCCGCCGGGCCAGCCAGCGCAGCGGCTGCTGGACGTGCTCGACGGTGCCCAGGTCGGGACAGGTGCCCACGACCACCTCGGCACCCGCCGTACGGAGGCGTCGTACCGCCGAGGAGAGGTGGCGGACCGAGCGCGTCGGGGGCATCCGGTGGGTGACGTCGTTCGCGCCGACCATGATCACGCAGATGTCCGGGATCCAGTCGGGCGCCGAGACGGTCAGTCCCACCTGGCGGTCCAGGTCGTCGGACTGGGCACCGGCCAGCGCCACGTTGCGCAGCTCCACCGGGCGTTCCGCGAACGCCGACAGGCCGGACGCGAGCAGCGCTCCCGGGGTCTGGCGGGCCCGGTGGACGCCCTGCCCGGCCGCCGTCGAGTCGCCCAGCAGGACGAGTCGGAGCGGGGGCTCACCGGGGGTGGCGTACCCGCGTCCGTACAGGCCGTCCGCGCTCGGCGGGTGCGGACTGCGGCCGTTTCCCACCTGGCGTCTCGCCATCCGTACCTCGGCCAGCACCACTCCCACCGCCGCCGCGCTCATCAGGCCGATCCCGCCACCGCCGTACGCGGCGCCGGCCGCGATCCGCCGGGCCACCCTTGCCCTTGACATGCTCGTCATGCGTCGCCGCCACCTCCTCGTAGCCGTACACCCACTCCTTGCCCCGAACCGACGGTCCGCCAATCGTGACGTGAGGTGAATGCCGAGGCGGAGCCTTAGGCTGGCGGCACCAATGACAACCACATTTATGTGCGGCAACCGGAGACAACGGTGCAATTCCACGACTCGATGATCAGTCTCGTCGGCAACACCCCGCTGCTGAGGCTCAACAGTGTGACCGCGGGCATTCAGGCGACCGTCCTCGCGAAGGTCGAGTACTTCAACCCCGGCGGGTCCGTGAAGGACCGCATCGCCCTGCGCATGATCGAGGCTGCCGAGGAGAGCGGGGAGCTTCAGCCCGGCGGCACGATCGTCGAGCCGACCAGCGGAAACACCGGGGTCGGGCTGGCCATCGTGGCCCAGCAGAAGGGCTACAAGTGCATCTTCGTCTGCCCGGACAAGGTCTCCACCGACAAGATCAACGTGATGCGTGCCTACGGTGCCGACGTCGTGGTCTGCCCCACCGCCGTTGACCCCGAGCACCCGGACTCGTACTACAACGTGTCCGACCGGCTCGTGCGCGAGACGCCGGGCGCCTGGAAGCCCGACCAGTACTCCAACCCCCACAATCCCCTCTCGCACTATCACTCCACCGGCCCCGAGCTGTGGGAGCAGACCGAGGGGCGGATCACCCACTTCGTGGCGGGCGTCGGCACCGGCGGGACCATCTCCGGGACCGGGCGCTATCTGAAGGACGCCAGCGACGGACGCGTCCAGGTCATCGGGGCCGACCCCGAGGGGTCCGTGTACTCCGGGGGTTCCGGGCGGCCGTACCTGGTGGAGGGCGTGGGCGAGGACTTCTGGCCCACCGCCTACGACCGGACCGTCGCGGACGAGATCGTCGCCGTGTCCGACAAGGACTCCTTCCAGATGACCCGCCGGCTCGCCAAGGAGGAGGGTCTGCTGGTGGGCGGCTCCTGCGGGATGGCCGTCGTCGCCGCGCTGCGGGTCGCGGAGCGCCTCGGGCCGGACGACGTCGTCGTCGTGCTGCTGCCCGACAGCGGGCGCGGATACCTCAGCAAGATCTTCAACGACGAGTGGATGGCCGACTACGGCTTCCTGGAGGACACCGGCCCCTCCGCGCGCGTCGCCGACGTCCTCGACTACAAGGAGCACGGCCACATCCCCTCCCTCCTCCACATGCACCCGGACGAAACCGTCGGCCAGGCCATCGAGGTGCTCCGTGAGTACGGCGTCTCGCAGATGCCGATCGTGAAGCCCGGCGCCGGTCACCCCGACGTCATGGCGGCGGAGGTCATCGGGTCGGTCGTCGAACGCGAACTGCTCGACGCGCTGTTCACCCAGCGGGCCTCGCTCGACGACCCGCTGGAGAAGCACATGTCGGCGCCGCTGCCGCAGGTCGGCTCCGGTGAACCCGTCGGTGACCTGATGTCCGTACTGGGCGCCCACGACGCGGCGATCGTGCTGGTCGAGGGCAAGCCGACCGGCGTCGTCAGCCGACAGGACCTGCTGGCCTTCCTGGCCAAGGGCGGCAACCAGTAGCGAACGTCCGGTGAACGGGGCGTGTCGGAGGGGAAATTGCGGCTTCCGCCGTGATGTCCCGTTCCGCTTCCTTTCGGACGGAGACTTCGTGGAAGTGGTACGAGGGTGTCACGTCCGCGCAGCACACGCTTAACACGGGACAGGCAGAGTACTGGTTGTCGGCAAGGGCGGGAGCGGCTCCCCGCCCAGGCCGGCACCGAAACGGCGTCACGGACCTCCGGAGCGGCTCCCGGACCTCCACCGACGCCCAGGACGCGCCAGCCCGGCCCTGACCCGGCCCGCGTCCCTCGCGGGGACCGCCGTCGTCCCGCCCCCCGGCAACGGGGGTGCGGCGGTCCCCGCGAAAGCTTTTCCAGCGGCCTTCCGCGCCCTTTTCCCTAGCTGCGGTGACTCCCGGACATCAGTCGGCAGTCCCCGGCAGCCCTCAGTCCTTCCAGTCGTCGCCGTCCCGGCCGGACCTCTTGTGCCGGCCGAAGAGCCACGCCGCGTTGCCGGCGGACTGGAACGCGTTGACCCCCACGATGCCGCCCCAGGCGACCAGCAGACCGGGGAGGCCCGAGGTGCCGGCGCCGATGGCGGACAGGGGTATCGCCAGGACCAGCGAGACGATGGCGAACCCGAAGCGCTCACCGAAGGTGTCGGTGGATTTCGGCCCGCGCGAGTCGCGCGCCGCCACCATCTGCTGCTCGGCCAGCTGCCTCCGTACCCGGCGCTCCACCGAGCCGTCTATCCGCTGGTCGACCTTCTCCAGGAACGAGTCGACCAGCGCGGACTCGTACTCGTCGCCCAGTTCCCTGCGGGCCTGCAGGGTGGCGTTGAGTTCCTTCTTCAGGTCGGCGTCGTGTGCGCCCGTCGCGTCCATAGCGGTCATGCACACCACGGTAGGGAAACCGTGCCCGCCCGGCACTGGGGTTAGCCCCCCTGTTGACCCTGGGCCGGACCCTAGGGGCCCGGGGGCCGGTCCCCGGGGCGCGCAACCCGTCAGGTCTGCTTCGTCAGGACTGCTTCGTCAGGCCCTTCTCCTTCGCGTACGCGTTCGCCACGTCCTCCGGGTCCTTCTTGTCCTTGTCCACCTTGCGGTTGAGCTCGGTGAGGTCGGCCGTGGTGAGGACGTTGCCGAGTCCGGCGAGGGCCTTGCGGACCGTCGGGTCGGCCTTGCGGTCGGCGATCAGGGGGACGACGTGCTGGCCGGGGATCAGGTTCTTGGGGTCCGTCAGGACCACCCAGCCGTTGTCCAGGATGTCGGTGTCCGTGGTGAAGAGGTTCGCCACGTCGACGTCGCCCTTCTTCAGGGCACCCTTGACCAGCGGACCGGAGGAGTCGAGCGACTTGAACTCCTTGAACTCGACCCCGTACACCTCCTTGAGGCCCACCACGCCCACCTCGCGCGTCTTCACCTCGGCCGCCGCGCCCAGCGTCAGCCTCCCGTTCTGCTTCTTCAGGTCGGCCAGCGAGGTGAGGCCGTACTTCGCCGCCGTCTCGCGGGTCACGACGAAGGCGTCGGAGTCCTCAGCCATGCCGTACGGGAGGACCTGGAGGCCTGCCGGGAGGGCGATGGTGAGGGCGTTCTGCATCTCGCCCTCCTCCGTGGCCGTCGCCTTGGGGGCCAGGTAGTGGAGCAGGGCGCCCTGGTACTCGGGGAGGAGGTCGATGTCGCCGCCCTTCATCGCGGGGATGAGGATCTCGCGGCTGCCCAGGTTCGGGCGGACCTTCGTCCGCACGCCCGCCGCGTCGAGCACGGCCGCGTAGAGGTAGCCCAGCACCTGGTTCTCGGTGAAGTTCGCGGTGCCGATGGTGAGACCGCCGGCGCTGGAGCCGCTGCCTCCGCCCGAGCTGCCGCTGCCTTCGTCGAGAGAGGTGATACCGCCGCTGCACGCGGCGAGGACGGGGACGGAGGCGGCTGCGAAGAGGCCGCCGAGGAGGGCGCGTCGGTTCATCGGAAGGGCCATCGGAAGAACTCCTGGGCGGTTCGGGTTACGCGGGGCGGTGGCGGAAGAGGAAGCGCTGGACGCCGGAGAGGGTCAGGTCCAGGGCGATGGCGACCACGGCGACCAGCACCGCTCCGCCCATCACCTGGACCAGGTCGCGCTGGGCGAGGCCGTCGAAGACGTAGCGGCCCAGGCCGCCGAAGGAGACGTACGCGGCGATCGTGGCCGTGGCGACCACCTGGATCAGCGCCAGGCGCAGGCCGGTCATGATCAGGGGGAGTGCGAGCGGCAGTTCGACCTGGAAGAGGACCTGGTGCCAGCGCATGCCCTGGCCGCGTGCCGCGTCCTTCACGTCCGGGTCGACGGCCGTCATGCCGGCGTAGGTGTTCGTGACGATCGAGGGCACGGCGAGCGCGACCAGGGCGATGTACACCGGCCACATCGACAGCCCGCTGGCCAGGAACACGAGGACGACCAGGCCGACGGTCGGCAGGGCGCGGCCGAAGGAGGCGAGGTTGATCGCCACGAACGCGCCCCGGCCCGTGTGGCCGATGAGCAGGCCGAGCGGGAGGCCGATGACCGTCGCGATGAGGGTGGCGAGGAGTGAGTACTGGAGGTGTTCGGCGAGGCGGTGCGCGATGCCGTCGTAGCCCGACCACTGGTCGCCGCTGGTCAGCCAGGCGCCGAGGTCCTTGAAGAGTTCGTACATGTCAGGCTCGCCGCCTCGTCCACGGGGTGAGTACGTACTGGACGGCGACCAGCAGCGCGTCCGCGACCACCGCGAGCAGGAGGGTGAGGACCACTCCCGCGATCACCGGGGTCGGGAAGTCGCGCTGGAAGCCGTCCGTGAAGAGCTGGCCGAGGCCGCCGTCGCCGATGTAGGTCGCGACCGAGACGAGCGAGATCGACATGACCGTCGCGATACGGACGCCCGCCATGATCACCGGGAGGGCGAGCGGGAGTTCGACCGTGAGGAGGGTGCGCAGCGGGCGCGTGCCCATCGCCTTGGCCGCCTCCTTCGTCTTCACCGGCACCGAGTCCAGGCCCTCGACCGTGTTCCGCAGCAGCACGACCAGGGTGTAGACCGTCAGGCCGATCACGGTGGTCGTGCGGGTCAGACCGCTGACCGGGAGCAGCAGCACGAAGATCGCGATCGACGGGATCGTGAAGAGGACGTTGGACAGGCCGAGCAGGAAGCCGCGCAGGGGGCGGACCCGGTGTGCGACCACGGCCAGCGGGAGAGAGATCAGCAGTCCGAAGAAGACCGCCGAGAGGGCCGCCTGGAGGTGGGAGACCGTGAGGGTGGTGAGGTCGTCGGTGTGGTCGCCGATCCACGACCAGTCGATGGTCATGCCTCGACCTGGGTTTCTGTCCGGGTTTCTGTCCGGGATTCCGTGTGGGCTTCGGCGTGGGCGCGGCCCGCGTGCGTGTGGATGTCGTCGCGGGACGAGACGCCGGTGAGGGTGCCCGCCGCGTCGACGCGGGCCACGAGCCCGGTGGGGGAGGCGATCGACTCGGTGAGCGCCGCGAGGAGCGAGTCGTCGTCCGTCAGCGGTCGTACGGGGATGTCGGCGCCGCTCGTGCCCTGGTCGGCCGCGTGCCAGTGCAGCGGCCGGCGGGCCTCGTCGAGGACGAGCGTCCAGGCGCCGCCCTCGGGGGCCGGGCCCTGCGGGAGGGCCGCGAGGGTCTTCAGGGAGAGCAGCTTGAGGCCGCGCTCGGCGCCGAGGAAGTCGGCGACGAAGTCGTCGGCCGGGCGGGCGAGGAGTTCGGCGGGGGCCGCGCACTGGACCAGATGGCCGCCGGTGCGGAAGATCGCTATCTGGTCGCCGAGCCGGACGGCCTCGTCCACGTCGTGCGTGACGAAGACGATGGTCTTGTTCAACTCTTTCTGTAGACGCAGCAGTTCGTCCTGGAGCTGGGTGCGGACCACCGGGTCGACCGCGCCGAACGGTTCGTCCATGAGGAGGACGGGCGGGTCGGCCGCGAGGGCGCGGGCCACGCCGACGCTCCCCCAGTGCCTTGAAGGCCTGGGGGGACCCCCAGCTGCTGGCCGCCGGAGAGCTGGTGCGGGTATCGCTTGCCGGCGTCGGCGGCGAGGCCGACGGTCTCCAGCAGTTCGGCCGCGCGGGCGCGGGCCTTCCTCCGGCCCCAGCCCAGCAGCAGGGGCACGGTCGCGATGTTGTCGAGGACGGTGCGGTGCGGGAAGAGTCCGGACTGCTGGATGACGTATCCGATGGATCGGCGCAGGTCGGCGGCGTCCTGTTGGAGGATGTCCCTGCCGCCGACCTGGATCGTGCCGGAGGTCGGGTCGACCATCCGGTTGATCATTCGCAGGGTGGTCGTCTTGCCGCAGCCGGAGGATCCGACGAGAACGGTCACGCCGCCTTCCGGCATTCGGAGAGAGAGGTCGTGGACCGCTGTGGTGCCGTTCGGGAAGCGCTTGTGGACCGCGTCGAACTGGATCATGGGGTGTCCCTTGCCGGGCCTGTATAACGTCATGCAGAGTTCTCTGTGTCTGAATAGATTGTCAATGCCCTGGTGTTAATCCGAGGTAACGGCCGTCCAGCAAGCAAGATCGAGTGTCCGGTTTGCTTCCGGTTTGAGGGGAGTCTGCGCCTTATGTCGTCTCGAATCGTGGATACGTCGTCTTCGGTGCCACCTCCGATGCCGCCTCCCACGCCACCTCCGGTGTCCACCGGCATCGTCGTCCTGGACGGTGTCGGCCTCGGAGTCGAGGACGTCGTACGCCTCGCCGACGGGGCCGCGCGGCCGGTCCCCGGCACCGACGCGATGAAACGCGTCGAGGAGGTCTGGGACGTAGCCCGCCGCATCGCCGCGACCGGCCGCGTGTACGGCCGCTCCACCGGCGTGGGCGCCAACCGCAACGAGGCCGTCCCGACCGAGGCCGCCGCCGACCACGGACTGCGCCTGCTGCGCAGCCATGCCGGCGCCATCGGCGCGGAACTGCCGGCCCGGCAGGTGCGGGCGATGCTCGCCGTCCGCGCCAACCAGCTCCTCGCGGGGGGCGCCGGACTCCGCCCCGGGGTGGTCACCGCCCTGTGCGAGGCGCTGGAGAACGGGGCCCATCCCGTGATCAACGAGTTCGGGTCGGTGGGCACCGGGGACATCGCGGCACTGGCGCAGATGGGGCTCGCGCTGGCCGGGGAACACGAGTGGATCGGGCCCGTGACGGCGGCGGCAGCGGGGGGACCGGCTCCCCGGGGGTGGAGCGTCGCCGGAGCCCCCGAGCCCCAGGCCCTCGACAACAACGACGCCCTCGCCCTGATCAGCAGCAACGCCCTCACCCTCGGGCAGGCCGCGCTCGCCCTGCACGAGCTGCGCGGGCTCATCGCCGCCACCCAGGTCGTCGCCGCGCTCTCGCTGCACGCCGTCGACGGTTCCCACGAGGCGTACGCCGCGCCCGTGCACGCCGCCCGTCCGCACCGGGGGTCGGTCGAGGTCGCGCGCCGGATGCGGGAGCTGATCGGTTCCGCGGCCCGGCCCACCCCTCCCCTCGGGCGCATCCAGGACCCGTACGGCTTCCGGTGCCTGCCGCAGATCCACGGGCCCGCGCACGACGCGGCGGATGCGCTGGAGGGGGTGCTCGGCATCGAGATCAACGCCGCGGCCGAGAACCCGCTCATCTCCCCCGAGGACTTCACCGCCTACCACCACGGTGGCTTCTACCAGGCCCAACTGGCCCTTGCCCTGGACCACTTCAGACTGGCCGTCACCCAGGTGGCACGGCTTTCCACCTCGCGCCTGTCCACCCTCAACGAGCCCGCCTTCACCCGCCTGCGCCCCTTCCTCGCCGACCACGAGCCCGCCGCCTCCGGGGTGATGATCCTGGAGTACGCCGCCGGCGCGGCCCTCGGTGACCTGCGGGCCTTCTCCGCGCCCGCCTCCCTCGGACACGCTGTACTCTCCCGGGGCGTCGAGGAACAGGCCAGCTTCGCCTCGCTCGCCGCCCGCCAGACACTGCGCGCCTGCGACGCGTACCGTCTCGTCGTCGGCTGCGAACTGGTCGCCGCCGTACGGGCGCTGCGCCAGCGCGACCTGCGGCCGGACCCGGAACTGCCGGCCGGACGGGCGCTGGAGCTGGCCGAGTCGGTCCTCGACGCCGAATCGGCCGACCGGCCGCTCACGGACGACGTGACAGCGGCGGCGGCACTGCTGGACCGGTTCACGGAGATCTGGAGGGGGAGCGGGGCATGAGTACGCCGAGTGCGGACGGAAGCATGGGCGCCGGTACGGGTACGGGTACGGGTGCGGACACGGGTACGGGTCCGGGAGAGGAGGGGGAGACGGGCGCGGGCGGGCATCTGCCCGACAGCCCCGCCGCGCGGCTCCAGGCCCTCTTCGAAGGGCACCGGCTCACCCCGACCCAGCGGCGCATCGCGCACAGCATGGTGCGCCGGGCCTCCGAGGTGCCCTTCCTCTCCAGCGTCGAGCTGGCCGAACTGGCCGGTGTCAGCCAGCCGTCCGTCACCCGCTTCGCCGTGGCCCTCGGCTTCGACGGCTACCCGGCGCTGCGCAAACACCTGCGCGAGGTCGCCCCCACCGAACCGAGCGCCGAGCCGGGCTCGTACAACGAGTACCAGCAGGCCGTCGAGGCCGAGATCGAGAACCTCAGGCACCTGGCCGAGGTGCTCGCCGACCCGCGCCCGGTGCGGCGGGCGGGCCGGCTGCTCGCCGCGTCCCGCCCCCTGCCCGTCCTCGGGCTGCGCGCCGCCGCCTCCCAGGCGTACGGCTTCGCGTACTTCGCCGCCAAGGTCCACCCGGACGTACGGCTGCTCCACGAGGGCGGCACGATGATCCACGACCGGATCGACGCCGCCGTACGGGCGGGTGCCACGACCCTGCTGTGCTTCGCGCTGCCCCGGCATCCGCGCGAGGTCGTCGACACCCTCGCCTACGCCAGGTCGGCGGGGCTGACCGTCGTCACCGTCGCCGACTCGGCGTTCGCACCGGTCGCCAAGGTCTCCGACCTGCTGCTGCCGGCCGCCGTCGGCACCGGGCTCGCCTTCGACACCGCCTGCGCGCCGATGCTGCTGGGCCGGGTCCTGCTGGAGGCCATGTGCGACGACCTGCCGGACGCCCAGGCCCGCCTGGAGGAGTTCGACGCGCGGGCGGCGAGCCGCGGACTGTTCGTCGAGTAGCCACCGGCCGGACGGGCACCCTGTCCGGGTCGTGTCAGGGCTCTTTCCGGGGACTGTCCGGGTTCTGTCCGGCCTCTCAGACTCGTCTCACGTTCGCTCGCTACTCTCCCGCTCCGACAGAACTGTCAGGACAGTGCCGGATGAACGAACCGGGAGGCGGACGTGGCACGCGGAGTTCACGGAGGGCAGGGCCTCGCTCGGGTGGCCGTGGTCGTACGGGCCGGAGCGGCGCCCCTGTGGTGGTTCGGAGTGTTCGCGGCGGGCATCGGCGTACTGGCGCCGGGGATCACCGGCCGCCGGATCGGAGTCATGGCGGGGGCCGCCCTGTTCATCGTCGCGGCCGGTGTCGTGGCGTACCTGCGGCGCGGGCGCTACACCGCGCTCGCGGCCGGTGCGGCGCGGGCCGGCAGACACGATGTGCTCCAGGACCGCGCGGTGACCGTGCGCAACTGGCGCCGTGGCCACCGATGGTGGCTGCTGCTCGCCTTCGCCGCCGCGCTGGGCAGCTCCCTCGCGGTGCCCGCGGCGGGCGGAATGCTGCTCGCCGGGGCAGGTACCGGGCTGCGGCTGAAGGCCGCCTGGCTGGGCCGCCGCGAGCGCGCCGCCGACGTACTGCTGTGGGTGCGCGTGGACTGGCTCGGTCCGCGCTCCGGCGCCCCGGCGGGCAAGCCGGTCAAGGCCTACCGCGCCACGGGAATCGCCGCGGGCGACGCGACCCCGGGCGGGGCGCGCCGCCGCGGCGACGTACTGGTCTAGCCCGGCGGACCGCTCAGACCTCGATCTCCGCCTCGATCCGCTTGAGCTGGTGGCGGGCCATCGCCAGGTTGGAACGGTTGATGTCGAGCACCAGGTAGAGGAAGAGGCCGTTGCCGCCGCGCCCCTTCATCATGCGGATCAGGTGGTACTGGCTGGAGAGCGTGATCAGGATGTCCTCGATCTCGCCCTTCAGCCCCAGGTGCTCCATGGTGCGCATCTTGGCGCGTACGACGTCGGTGTTCCCGGCGGCGGCGACGTTCAGGTCGAACGTCTTGCTGCCGCCCATCGTGCCCAGGGCCATACCGCTGGTGTAGTCGACGAGTGCGACTCCGGTGGCGCCCTCGATGGAGGTCAGCGCCTCTTTCAACGCGGTCTCTGTGGTGGCCATGACGGTGTTCCTCTCGTGCTTCCGGTTCAGTTTTCCGTGGTGGTGCGCGCGTTGGGCGTGCTTGTCGGTGTGCGTGGCGCGCGCGGGGTTCTGGTTCGGGTGGGCATGGGTTCGGGTGCGGCTGTGGGCAGGGGGCCGGTGGCGGCAGCCGGTCCGGTCGCCGCGCGTGCCTGTTCCGTCTCGGCCGCCGCGTCCACCAGCTCCCCGATACGGAGGCCGGCCCGGCGGCCCTCCAGGTGCAGCCGGCCCACGTTGACGCGGTCCTGGGCGAGCAGCGTCAGGACGGCGGTCCGGCCAGCCGCGTACGTCGCCACATAGCCGTACACCCCCCGGATCAGCAGCTCGCGGAAGTCGCCCTGGCCGGTCGCGTCCGCCATGCGGACGGCCACGCTGAGCGCGGTGGCGGTGAGCGCCGCGACCGTCTCCGGTTCGACACCCGGGGTGTCCTGGACGAGGACGAGACCGTCGACGCTGGCCGCGAGTGCGCCGGTGAGCTGGGGGACGCGGGCCCGCAACCGGCGCAGTTCGTCCATGACTTCGGCCTCGGCTGCCATGAGTTGTTGTCTCCTCTCGGCACGCGGGCGCTGCTTCTCAAAGGGCCTCCAGCGCATCCCTGAGCCTCTTCAGCAGCGTGATGTTGGGGTCGGCGAACGACGGCGGCAGCGTCCCGGGGGGAGCCGGGGGCGCCGAGGACACGGACGCGGACACGGACGTGGACACGGACGCGGACGTGGACACGGACGCGGACGGTGGTGGATGGACGGGGGCCGGTGCCGGGGTCGGGTCCGGTATCGGCGTGGCCTCCGGGGCTATGACCCCCGCGGCTGCGAGCCGGCGTACGTCCACGAGGGTGTGGAAGGCCGGGCGGCCCAGCGACAGGGCGATGTCCGCCGCCGTGCGGACACCGTTCACCAGGGCCAGTACGGCGTGCTGGCGGGTGGTGACCGTCGGCGCGGCCGGGCTGCCCGAGAGGAGCAGTGGGGCGTTGTCGGGGGCCGGGTCGGGCCAGATGCGGTGCAGCAGGGCGCGCCTGCGCAGCGTCTCGTGCTCGACCGCCGCCACCGGCACCGGGCGCACCGGGCCGAGCCAGTGCGTGTCCCCGTACCTGAAGTGTCCCGGCGTGCCGCTGGGCGCGAGGGCGAAGTACGCCGCGTCGTAAAGCGTCCCCAGGTGGCACACCTCCAGGGCGCCCGCGCCGATCCGGCCGCTCTCGACCAGGAACCGCCCGACCCGGTGCAGTTCGCCGGCCGCGCCGACCGCGTCCCGCCAGCCGTCCGCGTCCAGTGTGCCGCGCGCGGTGAGCAGCACGTCGAGGCCCGGTACGGCCGGGCTCTCGGCGTGCACGACCTGGCCGTCGGCGAGATAGAGCGAGCCGCGCTCGCGGACCAGGACGCCGGTGGCCCGCTCGGAGGCGAGCCGGCCGAGCATCGGCGAGACCCCGCCCCACGCCCGCTGCCGGGCCGCCGCCTTGTCCCGCACCGGCAGGCGTGGCGGCGGGGTCGTCAGATTCGTGCGCAGAGTCGTCATCCCAGCACCAGCCGTCCGGCCATCTCGCCGAGCCGGATGCGGGCCAGCGCCAGATTGCCGTCCGCGCGGGCCAGCCACAGATGCAGGAACACACTGCTGTCGAAGCTCGTGGTGACGAACCGCAGGAGGTGGTAGCTGTCGCGGTTGCTGATGATCAGGTCCTCGACCGGCGGGTCCTGCCCCGGCCCACCACCGGTGAACTCGTCGGTGTCGGCGTCGTAGTCCTCCTCCTCCGGGGCGAACGCCCGGTGTTCGACGGCCAGCCGGGCCAGCTCGGCCGCCTCGGCGGCCATCGTCTCCGGGTCACCGCCCGGGGACTCCCCGACGGTGCCCAGTGCCAGCCCGCTGGTCCAGTCGACCAGCGCGGCGCCCCGGGCACCGGGCAGCCGCATGGCTTCCAGTAAGCACTCGTCGATTCCGGGCACCCTTGGCCCCTCCCACCTGTCCCGCTCGCGTCTGTCCGGCCGGTCCTCGGCCGCCCCACCTGGCGTTCGGCCGACGGATGTTCGGCCGACCGGCGTTCGGCTGAGTGACGCAGACGCTACGCAACGTGTGCGCGAGGAGTGAGAGATCTGGCATTTTCCGGTGGAACATGCGGCGGATGACTAAGGTAGGTCGACTGAGCCCGT
Source organism: Streptomyces sp. NBC_01451 (assembly GCF_036227485.1). Lineage (NCBI taxonomy): Bacteria > Bacillati > Actinomycetota > Actinomycetes > Kitasatosporales > Streptomycetaceae > Streptomyces > Streptomyces sp. NBC_01451. Next base: position 3,759,289 of record NZ_CP109479.1, on the reverse strand, counting down.
TTTCAGGCCAGTTGACCTGCATGTTCCCCGAAGTCCGTCAAGGGCGTGCGGAGGGGGAGCTGGTGGCAGTGAGGGTGGTGAGCGCGGAGGCGTGCGCCCCTCCGGATTCGGCCACGATCTCGGCGACGGTCTGCGGCTCCCGTACGACGGCGAAGGCGACACCACTGCCTCCGTCGATGCCTCCGGCCGTGTCTCCGCCGGCGCGTCCGCCCGTGTCCCCGCCCGCGTCACCGCTCGGCGCGAAGCCGTAGATCCCGGGCCGGGCAAGGGAGTTGTACCCGTAGTGGTGCGCGAAGTAGTACGCGCCCGTGTCCAGCGCCGCCGCGTAGTCGCCCTGTTCGAGCAGGGGCAGCGCGCGTCCCTCGGCGAGCAGGTCGCCCGAGAAGCAGGCGGGTCCGGCCACGTCCTGCACCACGTCCGCCCCGGACTTGGGGCGCCCCTTCCCGTCGTACGCGGCGATCCTGAGCGGCCACGACTCCGGCGCGTACACCGTCCGGGTCGCGACCTGCACGCCCGCGTGGGTGACCGCGACGGGCCGGCCGCCGGCGCTCTTCGCGTACTCGACGCGCGCCACGACCGTGCCGTGCTTGGCCAGCAGCGACCGCCCGAATTCGGTCACCAGGCCGTACCGGCCCCCGAACAGCCCCGGCACCGCGTCGCTCAGCAGTCGCGCGTACTGGGCGTACGTCGGGCTCGTCGCGTCCGACGCGAAGTTGACCGGCAGCCCGCCGCCGATGTCGATGGTGTCGATCTGGCGCCACCCGACCCGCCGGTTGATCTCCTCGGCGAGCGCGTACGTCTCCGCCACGCCCCGCACCATCAGGGACAGCGGGATGCCCTGAGACCCGGTGTGCGCGTGCAGCCTGGTCAGCCACGGGCGCCCGGCGTACGCCCCCACAATCCACTCACGCGCCCCCTCGTCCTGCAGTGCGACCCCGAACTTGGAGGTCGCCGTCGCGGTGGACGTGGCCCCGATCGCCCCTCCGCCGATCTGCGGATTCACCCGGATCCCGACCGGGGACCGGCTGGCGGCGGACCGCATCAGCGCGTCGAGCCGGTCCAGCTCCTGCGGGTTGTCGGCGTTCACGGCGATGCCCAGCGCCAGCGCCTCGCGCAGCTCGGTGGGCGTCTTGGCGGGCGAGTCGAGCACGGTCCGGTTCGGCGGCACCCCCGCCGCCCGCGCCAGGGCCAGCTCCCCGGGGCTCGCCACCTCGGCGCCGATCCCGTGCCCGTGCAGCAGTCGCAGCACGGGCACCAGAGGGGTCGCCTTCACCGCGAAGGCGTGCAGGACGGGCGTGCCGGGCGCCACGACCGCGTCGAAGGCGGCCCGCAGCTCGGCGGCGGACTCGCGGATGCCGATGACGTCGAGAAGTCCGACGATGGGTGCGTCGGCGCGGAGCAGCCCCTGCTCCACGGCGGCGCGTACGGCTTCGTCCCGGCGGCCCGTGCGATCGGAACCGTTGTTCTCCATTGCGTCCCCCGTGCTGTCGAGCTCTGTCGATGCGTGTCGGTGCGTGTCGATGGGGCAAGCCAAACATCCGCGGCCCGCGCGTGCTGGCGCAAGAATGTATTGACTAGTTCTATTCAGTGGTTCAGGATGTGAATATCCACTGCAACGGTCAACAGTCCGCTATCAGTCCGCTGGGAGGCAGACCATGTCAGGACCCCGCCCCGTACGAGCCCCGCGCGGTACGGAACTGAGTGCCCTGGGATGGCAGCAGGAGGCCGCCCTGCGGATGCTGCAGAACAACCTGGACCCCGAGGTCGCCGAGCACCCCGACAAGCTCGTCGTGTACGGCGGCACCGGCAAGGCCGCCCGTGACTGGCGCTCCTTCGACGCGATGGTCCGCACTCTGCGGACCCTGAAGCAGGACGAGACGATGCTCGTCCAGTCGGGCCGTCCGGTCGGTGTCATGCAGACCCACGAGTGGGCCCCGCGGGTCCTGATCGCCAACTCCAACCTGGTCGGCGACTGGGCCAACTGGGAGGAGTTCCGCCGTCTGGAGGCCCTGGGCCTGACCATGTACGGGCAGATGACGGCCGGCTCCTGGATCTACATCGGCACGCAGGGCATCCTCCAGGGCACCTACGAGACCTTCGCCGCCGTCGCCGCGAAGAAGTTCGGCGGCACCCTCGCCGGGACGATCACCCTCACCGCCGGTCTCGGCGGCATGGGCGGCGCGCAGCCGCTCGCCGTGACGATGAACGACGGCGTCGCGATCTGTATCGACGTCGACCCGCGCGCCATCGAGCGCCGCATCGAGCACCGCTACCTCGACGTGAGGGCCGACTCCCTGGAGCACGCCCTCCAGCTCGCGGTGGAGGCGCGTGACGCCCGCCGCCCGCTCTCCATCGGCCTGCTGGGCAACGCGGCCGAACTGCTCCCGCGCATGCTCGCCGAGAGCGCCCCCATCGACATCGTGACCGACCAGACCTCGGCCCACGACCCGCTGTCCTACCTGCCGGTCGGCGTCGACTTCGACGACCTGGCGTCCTACGCGGCGAAGGACCCGGCCGGCTTCACGACCCGGGCGCGCGAGTCCATGGCCCGGCACGTGGAGGCGATGGTCGGCTTCATGGACGCCGGCGCCGAGGTCTTCGACTACGGCAACTCGATCCGCGGCGAGGCCCAACTCGCCGGATATGAGCGGGCGTTCGCCTTCCCCGGCTTCGTGCCCGCCTACATCCGCCCGCTCTTCTGCGAGGGCAAGGGCCCCTTCCGCTGGGCGGCCCTGTCGGGTGAGGCGTCCGACATCCACAAGACCGACAAGGCGATGCTGGAGCTGTTCCCGGAGAACGAGTCCCTGCACCGCTGGATCAAGATGGCCGGGGAGCGGGTCCACTTCCAGGGCCTGCCCGCCCGGATCTGCTGGCTCGGCTACGGCGAGCGGGACAAGGCGGGCGAGCGCTTCAACGACATGGTGGCGAGCGGTGAGCTGGCCGCGCCGCTGGTGATCGGCCGCGACCACCTGGACAGCGGCTCCGTCGCGTCCCCCTACCGGGAGACGGAGGCGATGCTCGACGGTTCCGACGCGATCGCCGACTGGCCGCTGCTGAACGCGATGGTGAACGTGGCCTCCGGGGCGTCGTGGGTCTCCATCCACCACGGCGGCGGTGTCGGCATGGGGCGGTCCATCCACGCCGGCCAGGTCTCGGTGGCCGACGGCACGAAGCTGGCGGGCGAGAAGATCCGCCGGGTGCTCACCAACGACCCCGGGATGGGTGTGATCCGGCACGTGGACGCCGGCTACGACATCGCGGAGACGGTCGCGGACGAGCGGGGCGTGCGGGTGCCCATGCGCGAAGGAGACGACGCGTGAGGCGTCTTTCCGGCGGGCGGGACGGCGACGCTTCGGTGGGGGCCGGTTCCGCCCTGCGGAACGACTGCCCACAGCCTGGCGGGCAGGTGGGTGCCTCCTTTCACCAGATGTGGCGCGAGCTCGCCCCCATCGGGCGCCACCCCGACTCGCGCGGCTACCGCCGTTACGCCTGGACAGGCATCGATCTCGAATGCCGGGCCTGGTTCAAGGAGCAGGCCGAGAGCCGGGGACTGTCCTACGAGGTCGACCGGAACGGGAATCAGTGGGCCTGGCTCGGTGACCCCGCCGCCGGGGACGCTGTTGTCACCGGGTCGCATCTCGACTCCGTGCCCGACGGCGGGGCCTTCGACGGGCCCCTCGGTGTCGTCTCCTCCTTCGCCGCGCTTGACGAACTCCGGCGCCGGGGCGCGCGGTTCGGCAAGCCGCTGGCCATCGTCAACTTCGGGGACGAGGAAGGTGCCCGGTTCGGGCTCGCCTGTGTCGGGTCGCGGCTCACCGCCGGGGCCGTCACCGTCGAGCAGGCCAGGCTGCTGACCGACGGGGACGGGGTCACCCTGCCGCGGGCCATGGAGGCCGCCGGGTACGACCCGGACACCATCGGGCCCGACCCCGAGCGGCTCGCCCGTATCGGCGCGTTCGTCGAGCTGCACGTCGAGCAGGGCCGGGCGCTCGACCTGAGCGGCGACCGCGTCGGCATCGCCAGCGCCATCTGGCCGCACGGGCGGTGGCGGTTCGACTTCCGCGGCGAGGCCAACCACGCCGGTACGACCCGCCTCGTCGACCGGCGCGACCCCATGCTGTCGTACGCCGAGACGGTCCTCGCCGCCCGGCGCGAGGCGCAACTCGCCGGTGCCGTCGCCACCTTCGGGAAGATCAGCGTCGAGCCCAACGGGGTCAACGCCATCCCCTCCCTCGTGCGCGGCTGGCTCGACTCCCGCGCCGCCGACCAGCACGCCCTCGACACCGTCGTCTCCGGCGTCGAGAAGGCGGCCCGCGAGTACGCCGAGGCGCACGGCGTCGATCTCGACGTCGTCCGGGAGTCGTTCACCCCCGTCGTCGAGTTCGACCACGCCCTGCGCGACGAACTCGCCCGACTGCTGGGCCAGGACGCAAAGGACACCGGACTCGCCGTCCCCGTCCTCGGCACCGGCGCCGGACACGACGCCGGGATTCTCTCCGGGAGCATCCCGACCGCCATGCTGTTCGTGCGCAACCCCACGGGCGTCTCGCACTCCCCGGCGGAGTACGCCGCCGAGGACGACTGCGTGGCCGGGGTGACCGCACTCGCCGACGTACTGGAAGGGCTGGCCTGCACGTGACCCACCCCCAAGCACGGACGTACTGGCTGGAGCACGCCTGGCTCGACACCAACGTCGAGCCGGGCGTCGCCCTCGATGTGCGGGACGGCCGGATCTCCGCCGTCCGCACCGGAGTCGACGCCCCGCCGCCCGGCGCCGAGATCCTGCGCGGACTCACCCTTCCCGGCCTCGCCAACGCCCACAGCCACGTCTTCCACCGTGCCCTGCGCGGCACCGTCCAGGTGGGCTCCGGCACCTTCTGGACCTGGCGCGAGGTCATGTACTCCGTCGCCGACAGGCTCACCCCGGACAGCTACCACGCCCTCGCCCGTGCCGTGTACGCCGAGATGGCCCTCGCCGGCATCACCGCCGTGGGGGAGTTCCACTACGTCCACCACGCCCCCGGCGGCACCCCCTACGCCGACCCGAACGCGATGGGCGAGGCCCTCGTCGAGGCCGCCGCCGACGCCGGGATCCGCATCACCCTCCTCGACACCGCCTACCTCTCCGCCGGCATCCTGAACAAGCACCGGGGACAGCCCCCGAACAGCCACCAGCTGCGCTTCTCCGACGGCACGGCCGATGCCTGGGCGGAACGCTGTTCACTTCTCAAGGAACGGGATCACGCGCGGATCGGCGCCGCCATCCACTCCGTACGGGCCGTGCCCGCCGGTCAGTTGGCGACCGTGTCCCGCTGGGCCGAGGAACGACGGGCCCCCCTTCATGTCCATCTGTCCGAGCAGACGGCCGAGAACGACGCCTGCCTCGCCGCCCATGGATGCACGCCCGCTCAGCTCCTCGCCGACCACGGGGTCCTCGGCCCCCGCACCACCGGCGTCCACAGCACCCACCTCACCGCCGAGGACATCGCGCTCCTCGGCGGCAGCGGCACCGGTACCTGTATGTGCCCCACCACCGAGCGCGACCTCGCCGACGGCATCGGTCCCGCCGTCGCCCTCCAGCGGGCGGGCTCACCGCTCAGCCTCGGCTCCGACAGCCACGCCGTCATCGACCTGCTCGAAGAGGCACGCGTCATGGAGCTGAACGAGCGCCTGCGCACCCGCACCCGGGGTCACTGGACGGCGGCGGCACTGCTCCGGGCAGCCTCCGCCGACGGCCACGCGGCCCTGGGCTGGGACGACGCGGGCATCCTGGAGGCGGGTGCGCTCGCCGACTTCACGACGATCGCGCTCGACTCGGTCAGAACCGCGGGGCCGTTGCCTCGGCTGGGAGCGGAGACCGCGGTATTCGCAGCGTCGGCAGCGGATGTGCGTCATACGGTCGTGGCCGGCCGGCACGTCGTGCGCGACGGGGCGCACACCCTCGTCCCCGAGGTGCCGCAGGCGCTTGCGGCCGCTGTCGAAGCCCTGCGCGGCTGACCCCCGTACGCACGCCCGTACGCACACCGGTACGTCCCCCCGCCCGGCCCGCCACCCACGAGGACGCCATGAACAGCACCAGTACGCCGAGCAGTCCGGGCAGCCCGAACCGGACGAACAGCGCTATCGGCAGCACGACCGACACCACCACCGGCACGACGACCGTCATCACGAACATCGGCAGCCTGGTCACCAACGACCCCTCTCTCGGCGACGGATCACCTCTTGGGCTGGTCCTGGACGCGGCCGTCGTCATAGAGGGCGACCGCGTCGTCTGGACCGGTGAATCCAGCAAAGCACCAGCCACTGACAATCGGGTCGACGCAGGTGGCCGGGCCGTCCTCCCGGGCTTCGTCGACTCCCACTCCCACCTCGTCTTCGCGGGCGACCGGACCCAGGAGTTCAACGCCCGCATGTCCGGGCGCGGCTACACGGCAGGGGGTATCCGCACCACGGTCGCCGCCACCCGCGCCGCCACGGACGCGGAACTGGAGGCCAACCTCACCCGTTACCTCCGCGAGGCCCTCCACCAGGGCACGACGACTTTCGAGACCAAGTCGGGGTACGGCCTGACCGTCGAGGACGAGGCCCGCGCCCTGCGCATCGCCGCCGCCCACACCGACGAGGTCACCTACCTCGGCGCCCACATCGTGTCCCCGGACTACGCCGACGACCCGGCCGCCTATGTCGCCCTGGTCACCGGCGAGATGCTCGACGCCTGTGCCCCGTACGCCCGTTGGGTCGACGTCTTCTGCGAGAAGGGCGCCTTCGACGGCGACCAGGCGCGCGCGATCCTCACGGCGGGCAGGGCGAAGGGGCTGCATCCGCGCGTCCACGCCAACCAGCTCTCGTACGGCCCCGGAGTGCAGCTGGCCGTCGAGCTGGACGCCGCCAGCGCCGACCACTGCACCCACCTCACCGACGCCGACGTGGACGCCCTCGCGAACGGCGACACGGTCGCGACCCTGCTGCCCGGCGCCGAGTTCTCCACCCGGGCCCAGTGGCCGGACGCCCGCCGGCTCCTCGACGCGGGCGTCACGGTCGCGCTGTCCACGGACTGCAACCCGGGGTCGTCCTTCACCTCCTCCGTGCCCTTCTGCGTCGCACTGGCGGTACGGGACATGGGCATGACCCCGGACGAGGCGGTCTGGTCGGCCACGGCGGGGGGCGCGCGGGCCCTCCGCCGCACCGACATCGGCCGCCTCACGCCAGGGGCGTACGCCGACCTGACACTCCTGGACGCCCCGAGCCACGTACACCTGGCCTACCGGCCGGGCGTTCCGCTGGTCAGCGGGGTGTGGCGGCGGGGCGTACAGGTGCGGTGACCTGAAGGAACCGGCTGGTCAGAGGCCGTACCTGTTCTTCAGGTGGCGCCAGAAGTCACGGAACATCCACTTGTCGAACTCCGTGATCTGCGTGGCGCTGCCCGCGTTCATGACGAAGCAGCACTGACCGGTCGGGGTCCAGTCGTAGAAGTCGTCGAGCCCGAAGGTGTGGCCGACCTCGTGCAGATAGATGTGGATGTTCTCCTGGTCGAGCGTGCTGGTGAAGTACTCCTGGCCGACCCGCTGGCCCCAGTCGCCGCCGGCGCCGCCCTGGAAGCCCTTCGTCAGCCACAGCGACTGGTCGTAGTGACGGGACGCGCCGCCCGGGCAGCGTGAGTAGTTGCCGTCCTGGTGGAAGAAGCGCCCGCAGTCCGGAGCGCACTGGGGGGCGCCGCCGCCGTCGAGGTTCCCGGCGTAGATGTCGACGGAGTTGTCCGTCCACTGGAGGGTCGAGCGGTTCTTCACCGCCCAGCCGACGATGTTGACGGGCACGCTGGTGTACGGCCAGGCGTTGTGACCCTTGCCGTTGTCGACCATGGCCGCCATCCACTTGCCGAACTGCTTCTTCAGCGCGGTGTGGATCCGGTCGCGCAGGGCGGTGCTCACGGGTGCGTCCGACTCCCAGCGGACGCAGTAGTTGACGCTTCCCCGGTTGGCCATGACCTGGTCCCAGCCGTAGTTGCGGAAGCCGTAGAGGTCCGGGTAGGTCGACGAGACGTGGTTCCATACCTCGTTCAGGGGCTGTACAAGGTTCGCGGGCGGGTTCCAGTCCTCGGCGGCCCGCGCCTGCGCCGCCGTCACGGCGGGAGCGGCGAACGCCGCCGGCAGACCGGGGGCGGCGATCAGCGCGGCCAGCGCCGCGAGGATCGCCAACAGCCGTGCGATGTGCTTGCGCATCGGTGAACTCCCTTTGTGGGGAACGGGATTCACCTTCGGGTCGTCACCGGCCGCGCGCGGGGTTGCCGAAGCGCCCGCGGCGGCATTTCACTCCCTCCCGGTCCTGTCCGGTCCGGCGGAGTGAAACGCGCCCTTGTCGCGGGAGGTTGGCGGATGCGGACTTATCGGCTACCGCCCGCGCGCCACCGCTGCCCCGCCCCGCCCGTCAGCGGTTCGAGGGTCAGGCCGCCGTCGTCGGCCGGGGTGAGTGCTGTCGCGATGGCGATCGCCGGGCGGATCACACCGTCGTCGTCCACGGTGAAGCGCAGGTTGTCGCCGTTGTCGTTGTCGTTCACCGACGCGCACTCCCAGATGCCCACGCCCTTGTCCACGTCACCCCGGCTGTCCAGGCACAGGTCGGTGTCGGCGGACGAGCGCAGCAGCCCCGCGTCGGCGTCCACCGACCAGCGTTGGGTCGCGGCCGACGCGGAGCAGGGCGCTGTGACGACGTCCGTGCCCTTCTCCAGGTCACCGCCCCGGATGTCGAGGCAGCGTCCCGAGGCGACGTTCACCACCTGGGCGAACGAGGCACCCGGCGCCCGGAACGCGGGCGTGGGCCTGGGCGTGGGCGTCGGCTTGGGAGTCGGCGACGGCGACGGGGTCGGAGTGGCCGGCGGTCGTGAAGTCGGCGCCGGGGAAGGGGAGTCGGCGGCAGCCGGTGCCGAGGGGAGCGTCGCCTCGGGGACGCTCGGCACCGAGGTGACCGGGAGCGTGCCCGCCGCGCCCTGCGGGTCCGGCGAGTTGCCGCCCCGCGAGAACAGCACGATCAGCAGCGGGACCAGCGTCACGCCCAGCACCGCCGAGGCCAGCACGAACCGCCGACGGGACGGCCGGGCCGGAGTCCAGGGCCAGCTGCCTTCCTGCGGGGAGATGTTGGCGCGTGTGACGGTCGGCGCGTCCCTCGCGTACGCCCTGCCGCTCCACGGCAGCAGGCCCTCTCCCAGCGCCGTGCGCGGGTTGTCGCGCAGGTCGGAGAGTTCCTCGTAGGCCACCGAGCAGTGCGGGCAGATGACCATGTGGGAGTTCAGGTCCGTGCTGTGGCGTGGGTTGACGGGCCGGACCGACTCCTCGATCAGCCGGCGGAAGTCCTGGCAGCGCGGGTCGTCGGAGACGGCCAGCCGGAACCGCAGACAGGCCTGGGCCAGGGCCTGGAGGGCCGAATCCGTCTCGTGCGTCACGTCCTCGCGCGTCAGCCCGAGGAGAGCGGCGGTCCGGTCCTCGGGTTCGCGTTCCACGATGCCGTACCAGATGAGGCCCTGGGTGCGGGACGGCAGGGACTGGAACGGGCCCAGCATGGGCGGGGGCGGGATCAGACCGACTCCGCCCGCCGCGCTCTGCGCGTTCTGTGTGTTCGGCGCGTACTGGGTGTTCCGCGCGTTCAACGGGGCGAGTGTGTTCAGGACGAGGAGCAGGCTCGGGTCGAGGCCGGCCGCGCGTTCGTCCGTCGCCCAGGTGGCCGCCAGGTCGGCGGTCAGCAGCAGGAGCTGGTGGCGCCACGGGACGCTCGGCTCGGTACCGCGTGCCGTGTCCCGGGCCGCCGCCGTGAACGCCTGGGCCGCCAGCTGCCCCGCCGTGGAGTCGCTCGTCGTGCACAGCCGGGCGTAGGCGAGGACGGACGCGCGGTGGCGGGTACGGAGTTCCTGCAACGCCGGATACGCGGTGGGGGAGTTGGTGCGCAGCAACTCGGTGAGGTGTGCGTCGGACGCGCCGACGTACACCCCGTCCACCCCGCCGTGGTCGGTGTCCTGGGACATCCGTCCGCCTCCTCGTACCCCGACTCCGTCCCCCGTCCTGACGTACCAGCCAGTCTGGGGGTGGTCCGGGTGACGCAGAGGGCCTTTGGGAAAAGAGGGGAGAGGTTTCCGTAGGTAACCGGAAATCCCCTCCCGATGGACGCCGGGCCCGAAGCCCCGACGGCCTGAGCCCGACGGCCTGGCCGACCGTCACTCCTCGACGGTCAGGCCCTTGCGCAGTCGCTGCAACGTCCGTGACAGCAGTCGTGACACGTGCATCTGGGAGATGCCCAGCTCTTCGCCGATCTCCGACTGGGTCAGGTTGGCGACGAACCGCAGGGAGAGGATCTGCCGGTCCCGGGGCGGGAGTCCGGCGATCAGCGGTTTCAAGGACTCGATGTACTCGATTCCCTCGATGCCGTGGTCCTCGTAACCGATGCGGTCCGCGAGCGCGCCCTCGGAGTCGTCCTCGTCGGCCTGCGCGTCGAGTGAGCTGGCGGTGTAGGCGTTCGAGGCCGCCATGCCCTCGACGACCTCGTCCTTCGAGAGGTCGAGGCGCTCGGCGAGCTCGGCCACGGTGGGGGCGCGGTCGAGCTGCTGGGCCAGTTCGTCGCCGGCCCGTGCCAGGTCAAGCCGGAGCTCCTGGAGCCGGCGCGGTACGCGGACGGACCACGACGTGTCACGGAAGAAGCGCTTGATCTCGCCGACGATCGTCGGCATGGCGAACGTCGGGAACTCGACGCCGCGGCTCAGCTCGAAGCGGTCGATCGCCTTGATCAGGCCGATCGTGCCGACCTGGATGATGTCCTCCATGGGTTCGCTGCGCGAACGGAAGCGGGAGGCGGCGAACTTGACCAGCGCGAGGTTGAGCTCGACGAGGGTGTTGCGGACGTACGAGTAGTCGTGGGTGCCTTCTTCGAGGGACTCCAGTCGCGCGAAGAGGGTCTTGGACAGGGCCCGGGCGTCGACCGCCCCGACCTCGTCGAACGGCGGGATCTCGGGAAGCCCTTCCAGGGCGTCCGGAACCCGCGTACCCGGAAGGTGCCGGTCCGGTTGCCGGGAGGGGGAGTCCGTGTGCCGGTGGTGGGAGTCCGTGTGTTCCGGAGGGGGTGTCGACGTCGCCCTCTGGGTATGCGATGCGTCGAGCCGGGGTGACATGGTGTCCTCCATGGTTCTCGGCATGAGGCTGCCGAAGCCGGTGCGTGCGGTGCGGTGTGCGGCGCCTCCAATGCCGGCCGTGTCGGGTGCTTGTCTCGGGCCGGCTCGCTGCAGGAACTGGCGCACTACTAGCCCTACCCGCTTCCCCGAGCCCACCGCAAGTGCATTGTATTCCCGTATGTCCATATATGGGCATTAGTTCAGGTGGTCGGAGAGTGTGATGAAGGCGTAGTGTTCGTGGACGTCAGTTGGGCGCGAGAGAGCGCCGGTAGGCAGACACGAGCTCGGGAGAGAGACGGCATGGACCGCGAGACGGTCGGCAGCGCACAGAATGGCCGGCTTCTGGTGGAGGTGCGGCACGAGGGCTCCAGCGCCGTCGTGACGCCCGCGGGTGAGTTGGATCACCACACCGCCGACCTGTTGCGTGAACCGCTTGAGGACTGCCTCGCGAAGGGCATCGCGCGGCTTGTCGTCGACTGCGCGCGGCTGGAGTTCTGTGACTCCACGGGCCTCAATGTGCTGCTCGGCGCCCGCCTGAAGGCGGAGGAGGCGGGTGGCGGGGTGCATCTCGCCGCGATGCAGCCGGTTGTCGCTCGGGTGTTCGAGATCACGGGTGCGGACGCCGTTTTCAGCATCCACGAGACGCTTGCCGACGCCCTGGCCGACGTGCCTCCGGAGTCCCCTGGGGCCCTTGAATCCTCCTAGCCTGTCCGGCCGGGTCTCCTTGTCCGGCCGGGGCGGGTTCTTGAGCGCGCTCTTTTTGGGGGTGTTCTGTCGGTTCCGCCGGGCAGGAGACATCCTGAATACGCACACAATGACGTGCGTAAGGAACTGTGGTGAATGAAGACCGTGTACGTGAACTGGTGAATCGGTGAGGTGAAGCGCTGATGAGCACCACCCGGCCCGACTCGCCGGGCTCCCCGGAGTCCTCGGCGGGCTCCCCGGAGCCCTCCGAGTCCGGCGGCGCTTCCAGGGGGCGTCAGACCCGCAGTCTGCGTCTCGCCGGCGAGAGCGGTGTCGTTCCGCTCGCCCGCGACTTCGCCCGCCAGGCGCTGTACGCGTGGGGCTGGCTGCCCGCCGAGAGCGCGGACCGGCGGGCCGCCGCCGAGGACGTACTGCTCGTCGTCTCGGAGCTCGTCACCAACGCCTGTCTGCACGCCGAGGGCCCGGACGAGATGTGGATCACCTGCGACAACAAGGTGATCCGTGTCGAGGTCTCCGACGGCGGCACGGGCCAGCCTGCTCCGCGCACCCCGCACCGGGCCGGACGCCCCGGCGGCCACGGAATGTTCATCGTGCAGCGGCTGTGCCTGGACTGGGGGGTCGTACGGACCCCCGGCGTCGCGGGCAAGAAGGTGTGGGCGGAGCTCGGCGCTCCGGCGTAGTTCCCGCCGTTCCGGCGCGTGGGCACCACTCGAATCGGGCCGAAGTCCCGGCGATCCGGTGTGTGCTGTGTCTTCCAAGTGTTGGTCCCCCGGCGTACCTTGACGGCCGATCCGCGATCTGATGTGCCGTCAGAAACGCAGCCAGGGCCGCCAGGAACGACCGCCAGGAATGGGGGACGACGATGTCGTACCACCGGACATGCCGCCGAACGCACCCGAAACGAGGCGCCGCGCTCGCGTCCGCCGCGGCCCTGGCCGGATCGGCGGTGCTGCTGGCCGCCCCCACTGCCCGGGCCGAGGTCGTGGATGTCAACTACCGGTGCGACACGCCGATCGGCGTCAAGAGCGCCCTCTCGTCCATCGACATCAAGGCGGTCGGGAGCGGCGGTTCCTACACGGTCACGATGTCCTGGCAGAAGGGCGTCTCGTCCAGCCCGGTCGAGCTGGGCAAGGGCGCGATGAGCCCGAGCGCCACGATCAAGCTCGGCGGCGCGGACAGTGGAACCCTCAACGTCAGCGGGCCCGCGAACCAGGCGGCGCTCCCGGCCAACACCCCCATCAAGATCAACGACCTGAGCGGCACGTACAAGCCGTCGAAGAACGGCAAGGTCACCTTCACGGCCGGCGTCCTGACGATCAAGGCCGCCGGTACGACGACCACGTGCACGCCCACCAACAGCCCCGAGCCGTCCCTGACGCTCGACGTCACGGGCGCCTCGGGCGGCGGTACCACCGGCGGCACGAGCAGCACCGGCGGCAGCGGCGACACCGGTGCCGACCTCCCGCAGACCGGCCCCGAGGACTCCTTCGTCGCGCTGGGCACGCTCGGCGGCACGGTGCTCCTCGTGGGAGCGGCGGGCACGCTGTGGCTGACGCGCAGGAACCGGACGGAGACGGTACGACGGCAGCCGACGGGCCGCTGAGGACCGTACGAGACCCGTACGACTTCCGGGAGCCGCCGATGCGTGTCCTCTGCCCCAGCCTCAGTCCCCCCAGTTCCCTCAGCCACCGCCGTCCCCTCCGGCCTCTCCGCCTTCTCGGGCTCGTCGCCCTGCTGTCCGCGGGGACACCGGCCGTGGCCGACGAGGGCTGGTCCGTCACGCCCCTGGGCACCGGACGGCCGTACTTCTACGCCGAGGGCACCCCGGGAACGGTCCTCCAGGACACACTGTCCGTCCGCAATCCGACGGCCCGGAACCTGAACGTACGGCTGACCGGCGGCAGTTGGCTCACCCTGGCCGAGCCCGAGGTCGACGTCCCCGCCCGCACACGCGCCGACGTGCCCTTCACCGTGCGCATCCCGGAGGGCACGCCACCCGGCGACCGCACCGCCACGATCACCGCCCGCGCCTCGGGCCGGAGCGCGACGGCGCACGTCCGACTGCGGGTCGGGGGCCCCCGGTTGGCCGCGCTGACCGTCGAGCACGTGACGGTACGCGGCGACCGCATCGCCTACGAGCTGGTCAACCGCGGCACCACCGACCTGACCCCGACACTCGCCGTCCACGCGGACGGAGTCCTCGGCCCGGTCCTCGACCGGGCCCCGCGCACCCTCCCCGTACACCTGCCCCCGGGCCGGCGCCTCGCCCTCACCGAACCCTGGCCCGGACGCCCCGGGTTCGACGCGGTCGACGTACGCCTGACGGTCACGGCGGCGGACGGGACGGTACGCGACGAGGCGGGCACGTCGGTGCGGTTCGTGCCGTGGGCCGCGGTGACCGGGGTGGCGGGGGTCGCCGGGGTGCTGTCGGCGGGCGCGGCCCTCGTGGCCGTACGACGGGTCAGGCGCCGCAGGCGTGATGAACGGCCGGACAGACGCCCGGAGCTGGCGGCGAAGTCGGACGAGCTGACGGGGGCGATGACGTGATGCGGCGGATTCCTGCACTGGTCGCGGTGCTGGCGATCGCTCTCCTGATGGTGCCCGTGACCACCGCGGCAGCCGCCGCCGGGCCGACCGTCAAGGTCTCCAAGCCCCAGGCGGGGACCGGCGATTCGATCATCGTGACGGGCGCCGGCTGGCAGCCGAGGACGCTGCTGATGATGCTGATCTGCGGTCGGTCCACACCGGGCCGGGGAGTGATCGGCGGCACCAACTCCTGTGCCAACGCGGACGCGAGAGCCGTCACCACGGACACGCTGGGGGGCTTCAGCAAGAGCCTGCCGGTGGTCGAACCGCCGGTGCCGTGCCCATGCGTGGTGCATGTGGCGACGGTGACAGGAGGGTCGCAGGCGGCGGCCGACGCGGTGTTCCAGGTGGCGGGACACCCGGTCGAGCCGCTGCCCGCACAGACCGGCACGGGCCGCCTCTCGGTCCTCACGGACCCGCGGCTCGACGGTTCGAGCGGGCTGCTGACCTGGTTCGGGGCGCCGCCCACCCGGACCATGGTGGTCACCGTCGGCAACCTCGGTACGGCGGCGGTCAAGGACCCGGTCTTCCAGGTCGGCACCTCCCACGGGGTGTTCGCCCCGCAGTGGGACGAGCAGCAGTGGCGCGGCACGATCAGGCCGGGCGGGAAGGCACGCGTCGAGCTGCCGGTCGGTCTGGTGAGCGGGGCGCACGGCGACTACACGGTCTCGCTGCGGTACGACGGCAAGGTGCTCGCGGAGCAGCCGTGGGGCGTGGGCCGGCCGTGGGGCGTGACCCTGTTCTGGGTCCTGGCCGGTGTCGTCGTACCGGCGGCGGTGTTCCGCGTCGGGATGGCTGTGGTGGACCGGGTGCGTCCACGCGGACCGGGCGGAGCTGCCCGGCGTCCGTCGGCGGGCCGTGGCAGCGCGCTGCGGATGCCCGAACTGACCCTGCGCATGCCGAGGGTGGGCGCGCGGGAGGACCGCGAACGGCCCCGGCCGGCCACCGCTTCCACCACCCTTCCGTGGTTCACCCCCGACGCCGACCCGGGAGCGGGAGCAGGCATGGGACCGGTATCGGGATCTGGCGTGGACACGGGCATCGACACCGGCGCGGGCACTCCGACGACCAACACGACGAAGACGAAGGGGAACACGTGAGAACGCAACGGAGACGGAGCGTGGGTGCGGCAGGGGCCCTGTTGCTGCTCGGCGGAGCGGGCGGTGTCCTGCTGGGCATGGCCGCGGCGGGGCCCGCCCAGGCCGCCGAGGTGTCGTACGCGACCAAGTGCGTGCCGCCCGCGGCCTCCGGCCTGGACCCGGTCAACGGCACGACCAAGGTGGAGATCACCGCGCCCGCGACGGCGAAGGTCGGCGACGAGGTGGACGTGGTCTGGAAGTTCACGCAGGCCGCGTCGAAGAACCCGGACCTGATCGACCTCCCGGCCGACTCGGTCCAGCCGAGCGGGGTGTTGAAGGCGGCCGGGGCGCAGACCGCCGACATCGCGATGGTCGGCCCGCGCGAGAACCCGGCGATCCCCAAGGGCGGGGCGATGGTCCTGTCCGACATGAAGGGCAAGGTGAAACTGACGGCGGCGGGGGACGTGACCCTGACGCCGGACGCCTACACGATCAACGTGTACGGGACGGACACGAAGTGCGCGCCGACCGGGACGGTGCCGTCGGCGGCCACGATCAAGGTGACCGCGGGGGACGGCGGTTCATCGTCGACCTCGGCAACACCCCCCACGTCGACCTCGCCCACACCGACGGATTCCGAGTCCGGGTCCGCGACCCCCACCCCGACCGGGTCGGACGACGAGAGCGAGTCGCCGAGCAGCACACCGAGTGCGACGGACAGCGGCCAGACGGACTTCACCGGGAAACTCGTGCAGGTCCCGTACAAGTGCGTGACGCCCATCGGCGACAAGGACGTGACGTCCCCCATCCAGATCAACGCCACGAAGAACGGCGGTAGTTACGACATCACGGTCCAGTTCAAGGGCTCCGTGATGAACAGTCCCGCCGATCTCCCGGCGGGCGTGGTGAAGCCGTCCATGGAGGTTGTCCTGGGCGGGTCCGACACGGGCACGGTCCATGTCGAGGGGCCTGGCAACGCGGAGGCCATCAAGACGGGCGACGCGATGACGATCTCCGACATGACCGGCACGTACAAGCCGGGCGCGACCGGTGAATCGACCCTGTCACCGGGCGTGTTGACGGTCAGTGCCCTCGGCACGACGACCACCTGCACCCCGACCGAGTCGATGGTCTCCCTGACCCTGGACACGGAGGAACAGGCGAGCGGAGCGTCGGGCGGCTCGTCGACCACGACCTCCGGCGGTACGTCGACCACCGGCGGCCTCGCCAACACGGGCGCCGAGAACGACGGCGCCCTGAAGGCGCTGGGGCTGGTGTCCGGAACGGTGATCCTGGCGGGCGTGGCGGTGTTCACGTTCATGCCGGGCCGGCGGCGCCTGCGCTGACCGCTGACCGCGGACGTCAGGACCCCGCCCCGGAGCATGTCGCCGCGGGCGGGGTCGGGCGTTCTCCGCTGCTTCGAACGTGCCGCTCGCGTGCTGCTCACGCGCGGCTCACATGCTGCTGTGGACGTCCAGCAGATGGGCCCGGAGCCGTACGTTCGCGTCGCTGACCGCGCTGTAGTCGAAGGCTGCCTGCGCGGCGCTCCGGCGTGCGGCGAGTTCCTGACAGGCCTCGCAGCCGTCCACCGGCGCGGGTGGGCGGTACTCCTCGTAGGAGGGGTAGAGCGGAGGGCGCGGTGGGCGCGATGTCATGGCGCACACCCCTGTCCGTGTCTGCCGTGCTCCCCCAACTCCCGCTCACAGTCGCTGACTTCGCCGGTACGGCCGGCCTCCAGGGCCGCGTCCCGCTGTGCGGTCAGCGCCTCGCACACGTCACAGGGCGGCGCCTTGGACGCCGTGGGTGGCGTGGCGGCCGTGTTCACACCGACCACCGTGCGAGCGCCGCTTCCAGGGAGCGCAGAACCTCGGGGGTCGGCGCGGCCCAGGGGCCGGACGGGGTCCAGGTGGGGGCGGGGACGATGCGGTGCGCGGTGGTGCGGGGGCGGCGGGGGAGACGGGGGAGGGAGGTCGTCGTCATGCGGGTCACTCCTCGGGTGGAGGTTCCGACGTAAGCCTGTGCTGCATGCGGTCGCCGGATTACGGTGCGTGTTCAGGTACGACGAGCATGCCGCCTAAATACGGCGGAAACGTCGTGGACAGGGCCGGATGCCCACGTTCGGCGGGGGCTATTTCCACTACGTCCAACGGCAACCCACAGTCACCGCAGGAGGGGAACGAGATGTCGCAACGACGCACCGTGACGAGCCTCAGCCAGCAGCCGCGCGCGCGGTTCGCCGAGGAACTGAAGGCGTTGCGGGAGGCGAACGGGGACAGCCTGCGGCAGCTGGGCGAGAAGGTCGGCTGGGACTTCTCGCTGTTCGGGAAGATGGAGAACGGCCACACACTGGGCAGCGCGGATGTCGTGCAGGCGCTCGACCAGTACTTCGGTACCGGCAAGCTCCTGGTGACGTTGTGGGAGCTGGCGCTCGGGGACAAGGCCGAGTTCAAGGAGCAGTACCGCGAGTACATGGGACTGGAGGCCGAGGCGCTCAGCCTGTGGCACTTCGGGTTGAGCAGCATCCCCGGTGTCCTGCAAACACGTGGATACGCGACCGAGGTCCTCGCGGCCGGTGGCATCAAGGGGGAGGAGCTGACCCGGCAGGTCGAGGCACGCTTCAACCGTGGTGAGATGCTCGCTGCGGAGGATGCGCCGCGATTCCGCACGATGCTGTACGAGTCGGTGCTGCGGTTGGTACTACGCGATCCGAAGGCGTGGCGGGAACAGCTGGAGCATCTGGTGGGGATGTCCGAGCGACCCAACGTGACCGTGCAGGTGCTGCCGTTCAGTGCCGGACCGTTCGGGCTGATGAACACCGACGCGATGTTCCTGGGGCTCTCCGACGGCCGTGTTGTGGCTTACACGGAGAACGACCTCCATGGTGAACTCATCGAAGGAGGAGGCCAGATCGAGCGTCTGCAATCTGCGTACGATGCGATGCGCGACCTGGCGTTGTCCCCCGCCCAGTCGCGGAAGTTCATCGGGGAGATGCTGGAGGAGGCACGATGCGAACCATCGACCTGAGTGCAGTCACTTGGCGCAAGAGCAGTTACAGCAACACCGACGGCGGCCAGTGTCTCGAAGTCGCCGACAACCTCTTCGCCGTCCCCGTCCGCGACTCCAAGACCCCTGACGCCCCCGCCCTCATACTCCGGCCGACCGCCTGGACCTCCTTCGTCACCGCCGTACGCCGCGACGAACTCCCCACCGACTGACGGACGTACGCCCGTCAGGGGCCCCCTTCGCGGCCGGCGGGACCGCCGAGCCGAGCGGCCTCACCGGCGGCTCGGCGACCCGGTCTGCGGGAACCGTCAGTTCACGCTTCCCATCAGTGCCTTCACCCTGCCCCGGTACGCCCACACCGCGGCGCCCGCCAGCACCGCGAGCACCGCCTCCAGTGCCACCACGCCCATCCGGTCGAGGTTGACACCCGCGACGGAGAGCAGTCCCGTCGTCGCGTCGCCCGCGGTGACCGCGAGGAACCAGACGCCCATCATCTGGGAGGCGTACTTCGCCGGCGCCATCTTGGTCGTGACCGACAGGCCGACCGGCGAGAGGGTCAGTTCGCCTACCGTCTGGACGAAGTAGATCGCCACGATCCACATCGCCGCCGCCTTGTGGCCGTCCCCGGCGATCGACAGCGGGGCCAGGAAGAGGAAGAACGAGATGCCGACCAGCACCAGGCCCGACGAGAACTTCACGATCGTGCTCGGCTCCTTGCCGCGCCGGTTCAGCGCCAGCCAGACCCAGGCGAACACCGGGGCCAGCGCCATGATCAGCACCGGGTTCACCGACTGGTACCAGGAGACCGGGAACTCCCAGCCGAGGACGGTGTTCTCGGCGTTCCGGTCGGCGAAGATCGACAGGGTCGTGGCGCCCTGGTCGTAGATCATCCAGAAGACGGCGGCGGCCACGAAGAACCAGACGTACGCCGACATCGACCGCTGCTCGGAGTCGTCGAGGTCCTTGTCGCGCTTGATCCGCGCCAGCACGACCACCGGGACGACCAGGCCGAGCAGAGTCAGCGGAACCATCACCCAGTTCAGGGTGTAGTGGCCCGAGAAGCCGACGAGCGCGTAGAAGACGGCCGCGACGCCCGCCCAGACTGCCGCCCTGCGCAGTGTCGTGGACCGCTCGGCGGCGGACAGCGGGGTCGGGACGATGCTCGAACGCGCGTCCAGGTGTCGGCTGCCCAGCAGGAACTGGGCGAGACCGAGGGCCATGCCGAGTGCGGCGAGGGCGAAGCCGAGGTGCCAGTTCACCTTCTCGCCGATCGTGCCGATCACCAGCGGCGCGGCGAACGCGCCGAGGTTGATGCCCATGTAGAAGACGGTGAAGCCGCCGTCACGGCGCGGGTCGTCCGGGCCGTCGTACAGGTGGCCGACCATGGTGGAGATGTTGGCTTTCAGCAGGCCCGAGCCGATCGCGACGAGTCCGAGGCCGGCGTAGAAGGTGCCCGCGGTCGGCAGGGCCAGGGTGAGGTGGCCGAGCATGATGACGCCGCCGGCCACGGCGACGGTCCTGCGGGGACCCCAGACGCGGTCGCCGAACCAGCCGCCCGGCAGGGCGAGCAGGTACACGAGGGAGACGTAGACGGAGCCGATCGCGGTCGCGGCCGGCACGCTCAGGTGCAGACCGTTCGGTGCGATCAGGTACAGCGGGAGCAGGGCCCGCATGCCGTAGTACGAGAACCTCTCCCACATCTCGGTCATGAAGAGGGTGGCCAGTCCGCGGGGGTGGCCGAAGAAGGACCGGGAGGAACCGGGGGTGTCCGGTGTCAGGGATTCCTTCGTCAGGCTGGACGCCATGGATCGTTCCTTGCTGGTCGGGACGCACAAAAAAGACCTTCAGCAGAAAAATCGCCAAAGGTCCACGGGTGCCACTAAGAGCTTGCTTTCACCATACGACAGTTCACAGTCGTAAATGGAAGGACTTGAGACGTGAATCACAGGTGATGGGCACGCGTCAGTCACTCATTCCAAGGTAAGAGACGGAAATTCACCGCATAGGCGCAGGTTCTGGTGGTGGGGTGCGGCGGGTAGCGGCCCCGCCGCACCGAGCGCTCTCGTCCCAGCGTCCGAAGGTAAGAATCAAGAACGCCTGGTCACACCCCAGACGGTGTCCAGGGCG
This sequence comes from Streptomyces sp. NBC_01451, assembly GCF_036227485.1. NCBI lineage: Bacteria > Bacillati > Actinomycetota > Actinomycetes > Kitasatosporales > Streptomycetaceae > Streptomyces > Streptomyces sp. NBC_01451. The sequence continues at coordinate 3,738,640 of NZ_CP109479.1, read as the reverse complement.
GTCTACCATCAGCTCATGACCCGTGTACTGCTCGCTGAGGACGACGCGTCCATCTCGGAGCCACTGGCCCGCGCACTGCGCCGGGAAGGTTACGAGGTCGAGGTGCGCGAGGACGGCCCGACCGCGCTCGACGCAGGCATCCAGGGCGGTATCGACCTGGTCGTCCTGGACCTGGGACTGCCCGGCATGGACGGCCTCGAAGTGGCCCGTCGGCTGCGTGCCGAGGGACTGGCCGTCCCGATCCTGATCCTGACCGCGCGCGCCGACGAGGTGGACACCGTCGTCGGCCTCGACGCGGGCGCCGACGACTACGTCACCAAGCCCTTCCGGCTCGCCGAACTGCTCGCCCGTGTCCGGGCCCTGCTCCGGCGCGGCGCGTCCGAGCCGCAGCAGCCGCCCGCCACGCACGGCGTGCGCATCGACGTCGAGTCGCACCGCGCGTGGATGGGTGACGAGGAACTCCAGCTCACCGCCAAGGAGTTCGACCTGCTGCGGGTGCTCGTGCGCGACGCGGGCCGGGTCGTGACCCGCGACCAGCTGATGCGCGAGGTGTGGGACACGACCTGGTGGTCGTCGACCAAGACGCTCGACATGCACATCTCGTGGCTGCGGAAGAAGCTGGGCGACGACGCGGCGAACCCCCGTTACATCGCCACTGTGCGGGGTGTGGGTTTCCGGTTCGAAAAGAGTTAGTCGACTACGCGCGTAACCCTCCGGGGGCTGTGCGTGGTGTGCGGCTGCGGGCCGGTGGGGGCTGGTCGCGCAGTTCCCCGCGCCCCCGGGGCGGGGAACTGCGCGCCACCACCCCAGGGCACACTCGTCGTGTTGGAGCCATTGCCCGGAGGGCACACCGTGCGTCGTCGTCTCATCCAGTCCACGCTTGCCGTCGTGCTCGTGGTGATCGCCGTGTTCGGTGTGTCGCTCGTCATCGTCGAGACGCGGACGATCAGTTCGAGTGCCCAGGACCGGGTGGACTCCGAGGCCGTACGGCTGGCCAGCATCGTGGACAGCCGCATCCTCGGGGACGAGCAGATCAACTCCAAGGTCCTCCGCGGCCTCGTCACCGGCGACCGGTACGCCGTGGTGCGCATCCCCGGCCGGGCGCCGATCGAGGTCGGGGACCAGCCCGTCGGTGACGTCATCTCCGCCGAGGAGGACGGCGAGGAGGGCGAGACCGTCCGGGTCGAGGAACCCCGTTCCTCCGTGACCCGCGAGGTCGGCCGCACCCTCCTGATCATCGGCGCCGTCGCGCTGCTCGCCGTCGTCGCCGCCGTCCTGCTCGCCGTACGGCAGGCGAACCGGCTCGCATCGCCGCTCACCGACCTCGCCGAGACCGCCGAACGCCTCGGCTCGGGCGACCCGCGCCCCCGGCACAAGCGCTACGGCGTCCCGGAGCTCGACCGGGTCGCCGACGTGCTGGACAGCTCGGCGGAACGCATCGCCCGGATGCTCACCGCCGAACGCCGGCTCGCGGCGGACGCCTCGCACCAGCTGCGTACACCGCTCACCGCCCTGTCCATGCGCCTTGAGGAGATCACCCTCACCGACGACCCGGACACCGTGAAGGAGGAGGCCACGATCGCGCTCACGCAGGTCGAACGCCTCACGGACGTCGTCGAACGGCTCCTCACCAACGCCCGCGACCCGCGCACCGGCTCCGCCGTCTCCTTCGACCTCGACGAGGTCATCCAGCAGCAGCTCGCCGAGTGGCGCCCCGCCTACCGCAGCGAGGGCCGCGCCATAGTCAGCTCCGGCAAGCGGCATCTGCAGGCCGTCGGCACGCCCGGCGCGGTCGCCCAGGTACTGGCCGCCCTGATCGAGAACTCCCTCATGCACGGCGGCGGCACGGTCGCCCTGCGCACCCGCGTCATCGGCAACCAGGCCGTGATCGAGGTCACGGACGAGGGACCCGGCGTCCCGGCCGACCTCGGCGCCCGGATCTTCGAGCGCGCGATCAGCGGCCGCAACTCCACGGGCATCGGCCTCGCCGTCGCCCGCGACCTCGCGGAGGCCGACGCGGGCCGGCTGGAGCTGCTCCAGGCCCAGCCGCCCGTCTTCGGCCTCTTCCTGTCCCGGACCCCGCTGAAGAAGCCGTCGGCGGGCGAGGAGGAGCGGACGGTCCGGTAGGGCCGGTGCGGGTTCCGGGGGTGTCAGCCGACGTGCTGGCGGTGGGACCGGCGCTCGGGAATCGCGCGTCCCCCCGGGAGGGACACCGGGTCCGTCTCTTCGAGGAACGCCTCCGCGCTGGCCACAGCCTCGCGCGCCGGAAGCGTACGGAACACCCACGTACGGTACGACCAGAAGCGGAACAGGGTCGCGACGCCGATCCCGACGAACTTGAAGACGTTGCTCTGCAGCGGGCTGTCCAGGCCGAAGCCGTACGTCGCCGCGTAGAGCACGCCGTTCTCGATGACCAGTCCGACCGCGCTGAACAGCAGGAACAGCGTCAGTTCCTTCGTACGGCCGCTCTTGTCGCGGTCCCGGTACGTGAAGTAGCGGAAGCCGATGTAGTTCGAGCAGATCGCGACGACCGTGGCGGTCACACTGGCGCGGACCACCGGGAGGTCGGTCGTGCCACGCACCAGGTTGAACACCAGCAGGTTGACGAGAAGCCCCGCCGTGCCCACCGCCCCGAACTTCGCCACCTCGGCCGCGAACTGGTCGAATCGTCGGCGCACGGCGCTCCGGGGCGTCGTATGAAGCCCGTCGGAACCACCTTCGGAACCACGTTCCATGGTCTGTCGGCCCCCGTCTGTGGGTCGCGGTGTGGGATTTCGTCAACCCAGCCATGCTAACCACCCCCTCTGGGGCTTGCCTGTGAGCGTCGGGTCACAGGCGTGTAATGCGTTAAATCAGGCCGGGATGGCCGGAGCGGTACGCGCCGATACTCTTGGAGGGTGACGTTCCCGGTAGTCGGCATGGTCGGCGGGGGGCAGCTCGCTCGTATGACACACGAGGCGGGCATCCCGCTCGGCATCAGGTTCAAGCTCCTCAGTGACACCCCGCAGGAATCCGCGGCGCAGGTCGTCGGTGATGTCGTCATCGGCGACTACCGCGACCTGGAGACGCTGCGCGCCTTCGCGCAGGGGTGCGATGTGATCACTTTCGATCACGAGCACGTCCCGACCGAGCATCTTCGGGCCCTGGAGGCGGACGGCATCCCCGTCCGCCCCGGCCCCGACGCGCTCGTGCACGCCCAGGACAAGGGCGTGATGCGGGCGAGGCTCGACGAGATCGGGGTGCCGTGCCCGCGCCATCGCATCGTCCGCGATGTCGCGGACGTGGTGGCCTTCGCGGCCGAGGGCCTGTCGGAAGGTTCCGAGGGGGACGGCTTCCCGGTCGTCCTCAAGACGGTCCGCGGCGGGTACGACGGCAAGGGCGTGTGGGTCGTCCGGTCCGCGGCGGACGCCGCCGACCCCTTCCGGGCCGGCGTGCCGGTCCTGGCCGAGGAGAAGGTCGACTTCGTACGGGAACTGGCGGCGAACGTCGTCCGCTCCCCGCACGGCCAGGCCGTCGCGTACCCGGTCGTCGAGTCGCAGCAGGTCGACGGCGTGTGCGACACCGTCATCGCCCCGGCGCCCGGCATGGCGGAGGAGCTGGCCCTCCAGGCCACGGAACTGGCCCTGCGCATCGCCAAGGAACTCGGCGTGGTCGGCCACCTGGCCGTCGAACTGTTCGAGACCCGGGACGGTCGCATCCTCGTCAACGAACTGGCGATGCGCCCGCACAACTCGGGCCACTGGACCCAGGACGGCGCGATCACCAGCCAGTTCGCCAACCACGTACGCGCCGTCCTCGACCTCCCGCTCGGCGACCCGCGCCCGCGCGCGAAGTGGACGGTCATGGCGAACGTCCTCGGCGGCGACTTCCCCGACATGTACTCCGCGTACCTGCACTGCATGGCCCGCGACCCCCAGCTCAAGATCCACATGTACGGCAAGGACGTGAAGCCCGGCCGCAAGGTCGGCCACGTCAACACCTACGGCGACGACCTGGACGACGTGCTGGAGCGCGCCCGTCACGCAGCCGGCTATCTGAGAGGCACGATCACCGAATGAGCCCCGTTGCAGAACCCGGTGCAGGCCCCCTCGTGGGCATCGTCATGGGTTCCGACTCCGACTGGCCCGTCATGGAGGCCGCCGCCCAGGCCCTGGACGAGTTCGAGATCGCGTACGAGGTCGACGTCGTCTCCGCGCACCGCATGCCGCACGAGATGATCGCGTACGGCGAGCACGCCGCCGAGCGCGGACTGAAGGCGATCATCGCGGGCGCGGGCGGCGCGGCCCATCTGCCCGGCATGCTGGCGTCGGTGACCCCGCTCCCGGTGATCGGCGTCCCGGTCCCCCTCAAGTACCTCGACGGCATGGACTCGCTGCTGTCGATCGTGCAGATGCCGGCCGGTGTGCCGGTCGCCACGGTCTCGGTCGGCGGCGCGCGCAACGCGGGCCTGCTGGCGGCCCGCATCCTCGCCTCGCACGACGCGGAACTCCTCGGCCGGATGCGGGAGTTCCAGCAGGAGCTGAACGACCAGGCCACCGAGAAGGGCAAGCGGCTGCGCGCCAAGGTCGACAGCGGCGCGGGCGGCGGCAGCGGCTTCGGCTTCGGGAAGTGACGTCGGTGAGCTCCCTGGAGCGGGCCCGGGAACTCCTGCGCGAGTTCCCGGTCGTCGACGGCCACAACGACCTCCCGTGGGCACTGCGCGAACAGGTCCGCTACGACCTCGACGCCCGCGACATCGCCACCGCCCAGCACGCCCACCTGCACACCGACATCCCGCGTCTGCGCGAGGGCGGGGTCGGCGCGCAGTACTGGTCGGTGTACGTCCGCTCGGACCTGCCCGACGCGGTGCCCGCGACCCTCGAACAGATCGACTGCGTACGTCAGTTGATCGCGCGGTACGGAAGCGAGCTGCGGCCCGCCCGCACGGCCGCCGACATGGAGGCGGGCCGGCGTGAAGGCCGTATCGCCTCCCTCATGGGGGCCGAGGGCGGTCACTCGATCGCCAACTCCCTCGGCACACTGCGGGGGTTGTACGAGCTGGGCGTGCGCTACCTGACCCTCACCCACAACGACAACGTGGCGTGGGCGGACTCGGCGACGGACGAGCCGGGCGTCGGCGGGCTGTCGGAGTTCGGCCGCGAGGTGGTCCGGGAGATGAACCGCCTCGGCATGCTCGTCGACCTCTCGCACGTCGCCGCGACGACGATGCGGCACGCGCTGGACACGTCCGTCGCGCCGGTGATCTTCTCCCACTCCTCCTCGCGCGCGGTGTGCGACCACCCGCGCAACATCCCCGACGACGTGCTGGAACGCCTGCCCGCCAACGGCGGCATGGCCATGGTGACGTTCGTGCCGAAGTTCGTCCTCCAGGCAGCCGTCGACTGGACGGCCGCCGCGGACGACAACATGCGCGCCCACGGCTTCCACCACCTCGCCACGACCCCCGAGGCGATGAAGGTGCACCGCGCCTTCGAGGAGACGAACCCGCGCCCGGTCGCCACGGTCTCGACCGTCGCCGACCACCTGGACCACATGCGCGAGGTCGCCGGCATCGACCACCTGGGCATCGGCGGCGACTACGACGGCACGGCGTTCACCCCGGACGGCCTGAACGACGTGTCCGGCTACCCCAACCTCATCGCGGAACTCCTCGACCGGGACTGGTCGAAGGCCGACCTCGCCAAGCTGACCTGGGGAAACGCGGTACGGGTGCTGGGGGCGGCGGAGGACGTGGCACGGGAGGAGCAGAGCAGGCGAGGGCCCTCCAACGCCACGCTGGAGGAACTGGACGGCTGAGGGAGCCGCCGATGTCCCGGGGCCACGGCAGGGCTCGGGATCTGCCGTGCCCCCGGGCCGCCCCGCTCGCCCCGATCCCGACGGCGTCGGGGTGCCTTCGGGGCCGTGCACGCCGTACCGGCGGGCACCGCGCGCGGATCCATGGCGGACGGCGACCGCTCCGGGCCCTGCGTACCCCCGAACGCCCCACCCACCAGGAAGCCCCCTCGCCCCCGTGCGACGGTGACCGTACTGCGATCACGAGGTAGATCACGACGTACGGAGCCCGCCATGGCCGACCTGCAGGACGAACTGCACACCACAGCCGAGGTCGGGGAACTCGACCCGCCGCTGCCCCCGCCCGTCTCCTTCCCGGAGCCCGACGGCCACCTCCACGACGACCGGGCGCCGGAACTCGACTTCTCCGCCCTCTCCGACCTGGACACCGCCACCCCCCTGGACACCGCCACCCCCCTGGACCGCGCCCACGCCCTGCTCGCCGAGCACCCCGTCGCCGACGGCTACAGCGGGCTGCCCTGGGCGCTGCGGCACCTCTCCTGGTACGACCTGGAACTCGGTGAGAGCACCGTCGACACCGATGTGCCCCGGATGCGACGCGGCCACGTGGGCGCGCTGTTCTGGGCGCTGCACCTGCCGGAGGGGCTCGTCGGGGACCGGGCCGTCGGCGCCACCCTGGAGCAGCTCGACCTGGTCAAGACGGTGGCCCGCAGCCACCCCGAGGGGCTGCGCCTCGCGGACACCGCCGGGCAGGTCACCGACGCCCGCAACTGCGGACGGGTCGCCGTCGTCCTCGGGCCGGCCGCCGCGGCAGCGCTCGACGACTCGATCGGCATTCTGCGTGTCCTGCACTCCCTGGGCCTGCGCGTCCTCACCCTCGCCGGTACGTCCTGGGCGAGCGAGGCGGGGCTCACCCGGTTCGGCGAGGAGGTCGTCCGCGAGATGAACCGGCTCGGCGTGCTGGCCGACCTCTCGGGCGCCTCCCCGGCCACCATCAGCCGCGCCGTCACGATCTCCAAGGCACCGGTCCTGTGCACCCGCTCCGCGGCCCGCGCCCTGCGCCCCCACCCCGCCAACCTCCCCGACGGGACGCTCGCCGAGCTGGGCGCGGCCAAGGGCCTGTGCCTGGTGCCGCTGACGGCCGAGCAGACCGGGCCGTCCGTCCGGGACGTCGCCGACCATCTCGACCACGTCCGCGCGGTCGCGGGCCCGGAGTGCGTCGGCCTGTCCGGTACGTACGACTCCGGCAGCGCCCACCCCCAGGAACTCGGCGACGCCTCCTGCTACCCGAACCTGATCGCCGAACTCCTGCGCCGCGGCTGGACCGAGCCCGACATCGGTCTCCTCACCTGGGGAAACGTCCAACGCGTCCTGCGCAGCGCCGACTTCACGGCCAAGGCGGCCCAGCAGCGCCGGGAGCCGTCCACGGCACGCATCGCGGAGCTGGACGGCTGAACCGGACGGCTGAACCGCCTGTTCAGCCCGCGCAGAGGCAGAACGGGTGCCCTGCCGGGTCCGCGTAGACCCTGAAGGAGCGGGCCCGGTCCTCCGCGTCCAGCGGCTTCGCGCCCAGCGCGAGGACCTCCCGCTCGGCGGCGTCCAGGTCGGCCACGGTCACGTCCAGATGGAACTGCTGCGAGGCCTCGGGCGACGGCCACTTCGGCGGTACATGGCCGGGGGCGGCCTGGAAGGCGAGCTTCGGCCCGTCCGGGATCCGCAGGTCGATCCAGTCCTCCTCGGCCTCGGGCGTGCCGCCCAGCAGCCCGGCGTAGAAGGCGGCGAGCACGCCGGGGTCGGGACAGTCCAGGACGACGGTGTCGAACTTGGCGATGGCCATGGCTTCCTCCGTTGGTGTCACTTGCTGCGACCGTTACCCGTTGACGGGGTTCATACGGTAACGGTTACCTGATGCCCGTGCATAGGAGGTAACGCGAAGAGGTACCGTCGGCGGTATGAGCGAGAACGGGTCCGCGCCCGGAGGGCTGGCCCTCGTGGAGGCCCTGGTGAACACCAGGGACCTCGAATCGGGCCGGGACACGCTGGACACCGCCGAGGGGCGTGCCGCGTTCGGCATCGCGGAGACCGCCGACCGGGACCTGGCGGCCGTGAAGGAGCTGCGGGAGTCCCTGCGGGCCGTCTGCCTCGCCCACGCCGGACATCCACCGCACGACGACACCGTCACACCGCTGGGCCGGCTGCTGTCCCGCGCCCCGCTGCTGGTGACCGTCGACGAACGGGACGGCTCGGCCCGCCTGGCCGCCGCCGAGGACGGCCCGCTGCTCTCCCGCGTCGCGGCGGCCGTCGCCGAGGCGCTCACCGACGGCACCTGGCTGCGCCTCAAGGCCTGTGAGCTGCCCGGATGCCACTGGGCGTACTACGACCGCAGCCCCGCCGGACGCCGCCGCTGGTGCTCCATGTCGGTGTGCGGGGCACGCGCCAAGATGCGGCGCTACCGCGCGAAGTAGGGGGTCCGGGCGCGGTCGCCGCCCGGGATGTGGGATGCGCCTCCCGGAGGGCGGCCCGGGTGTGGAGAATGGGGCGGGCGCCGGTCCGGCCGACTGAGCCTCGGCCGGACCGGCGTCCTTTCCCGGGCCGGACCGCGTCAGCGGGGAGCGGCTGTCAGGCGGTGGGCCGTCCCATCGCCCGGTAGGTCCAGCCGGCCTTCCGCCACACCTGCGGGTCGAGGGCGTTGCGCCCGTCCAGGACGAGCCGGTGGGCCACCGCCTCACCCAGCACCGCCGGGTCCAGCTCGCGGAACTCCCGCCACTCGGTCAGGTGCAGTACGGCATCGGCGCCCCGCACCGCCTCCAGGGCCGTGTCGGCGTACGCGAGCGTCGGGAAGAGCCTGCGGGCGTTGGTCATGCCCTTCGGGTCGTACACCGTCACCTGGCCGCCCTGGAGGTGGATCTGCCCGGCGACGTTGAGGGCCGGGGAGTCGCGGACGTCGTCCGAGTCGGGCTTGAAGGTGGCGCCGAGCACCGCGACCCGCTTCCCGAGGAACGGACCGCCGCCCAGCGCCTGCCGGGCCAGCTCCACCATCTGGCCGCGCTGGCGCATGTTGATCGAGTCGATCTCGCGCAGGAAGGTCAGCGCCTGGTCGGCGCCCAGTTCACCGGCGCGCGCCATGAACGCCCGGATGTCCTTGGGCAGACAGCCGCCGCCGAAGCCGATCCCGGCCCGCAGGAACTTCGCGCCGATCCGGTCGTCGTACCCGATCGCCTCGGCGAGCTTCGCCACGTCCCCGTCGGCGGCCTCGCAGACCTCCGCCATGGCGTTGATGAACGAGATCTTGGTGGCCAGGAAGGAGTTCGCGGAGGTCTTCACCAGCTCGGCGGTCGGGAAGTCGGTGACGACGAACGGTGTCCCCTCCCCGATCGGCGTGGCGTACACCTCGCGCAGCAGCTTCTCGGCCCGCTCGCTCCGGACGCCCACCACGAGCCGGTCGGGGTGCAGCGTGTCTTGGACGGCCAGGCCCTCGCGCAGGAACTCCGGGTTCCAGGCCAGCTCGGCGTCCGCGCCGGCGGGCGCCAGCGCGGCGATGGTCCGGGCCAGCCGGTCCGCCGAGCCGACGGGCACGGTCGACTTGCCGACGACGAGCGTGGGGGCGGTGAGGTGCGGGGCGAGGGATTCGATCGCGGAGTCGACGTACGACATGTCGGAGGCGTACTCGCCGTGCTTCTGCGGGGTGTTCACACAGACGAAGTGGATGTCCCCGAAGGCGGCGACCTCGGCCCAGTCCATGGTGAAGCGCAGCCGCCCGGTGGACCCCTCGATCCCCGCGACATGCCTGCGCAGCAGATCGTCGAGCCCGGGCTCGTACATGGGGGCCTGCCCGCGCCGCAGCAGGTCGATCTTCTCCTCGACCACGTCCAGCGCCAGCACCTCGAATCCGAGCTCGGCCATGGCGGCGGCGTGGGTGGCTCCGAGGTATCCGGTGCCGATCACGGTGATCTTGAGAGCCATGGGTGCTCCTGGAGGTGTGGCGTGGGGGCGGTCGTGCGTGCGATGGCGAGCATAGTCGCGGGCCTGCCGAGGGCTGTCGTGGCCCTTCACCGGGCAGAATCCCACCCGGAATCCACCCTGTCGCCAAGCTCACGTATCACTCGGGTTGGCAGGCCCTTAAAATTTGGATTACCTACTGGGTTACTTAACGGTAGTTAGCGTCAGTCATACAGCGTCTTTGGAGCGTGAGAGACCTTGGCCGGATCGGCTGATTTCGACCTGTACCGCCCGTCCGAGGAGCACGACATGCTCCGTGACGCGATCCGCTCCCTGGCCGAGGCGAAGATCTTGCCCTACGCCGCGGCGGTGGACGAGGAAGCCCGCTTCCCCCAGGAGGCCCATGACGCGCTGGTGGCCAACGACCTGCACGCGGTGCACGTACCGGAGTCGTACGGCGGCGCGGGCGCGGACGCGCTGGCGACCGTGATCGTGATCGAGGAGGTCGCGCGGGTGTGCGCCTCCTCGTCCCTGATCCCGGCGGTGAACAAGCTCGGCTCCCTGCCCGTGATCCTCTCCGGCTCGGAGGAGCTGAAGAAGAGGTACATGACACCGCTCGCCAAGGGCGAGGGCATGTTCTCGTACTGCCTCTCGGAGCCCGACGCCGGCTCCGACGCGGCCGGCATGAAGACGAGGGCGGTCCGCGACGGCGACTTCTACGTCCTCAACGGCGTGAAGCGCTGGATCACCAACGCGGGCGAGTCCGAGTACTACACGGTGATGGCCGTGACCGACCCGACGAAGCGCAGCAAGGGCATTTCGGCCTTCGTGGTCGAGAAGTCCGACGAGGGCGTCTCCTTCGGCGCCCCGGAGAAGAAGCTCGGCATCAAGGGCAGCCCGACCCGCGAGGTCTACCTCGACAACGTCCGCATCCCGGCCGACCGCATGATCGGCGACGAGGGCACCGGCTTCGCCACCGCGATGAAGACGCTGGACCACACCCGCATCACGATCGCCGCGCAGGCCCTGGGCATCGCGCAGGGCGCCCTCGACTACGCCAAGGGGTACGTCAAGGAGCGCAAGCAGTTCGGCAAGCCGATCGCCGACTTCCAGGGCATCCAGTTCATGCTCGCCGACATGGCCATGAAGATCGAGGCGGCCCGGCAGCTGACGTACGCGGCGGCGGCGAAGTCGGAGCGCGTCGCCGCCGGAGGTGGAGAAAGAGGCCTCACCTTCCAGGGCGCGGCGGCGAAGTGCTTCGCGTCGGACGTGGCCATGGAGGTCACCACGGACGCGGTCCAGCTCCTCGGCGGCTACGGCTACACCCGCGACTACCCGGTGGAGCGGATGATGCGCGACGCGAAGATCACCCAGATCTACGAGGGCACCAACCAGGTCCAGCGGATCGTGATGGCCCGCAACCTGCCGTAACCCGGCGCGCCGGAAACGCCCGTTCGCCCCTGCCCGGTCCATCGGGCAGGGGCGAACGGTTTCGCGGGGCGGACCGGCCGCTGTGCTCAGTTGCCGGTGACGGTGACCTTGTCGTCGTTCTTCAGCTCGTTCACCAGCGTCTTCACCTTCGTCTTGTCCCAGACGAGGTTGCCGCCGGTCGAGCCCGAGATCGGCATGTTCATCGACTTGCCGTCGCCGCCCGTGACGCCTTTCATCGCCCAGAACATGTCGGCCAGGTCGAACAGGCCCATGTCCTTGTCGACGATCAGGGTGTCGAGGCCCGCGCTCATCGTCGGGTACAGCTTGAAGGGGTTGAGGATCGTGCCCGGCGTCGCGGTCTGGCTCGCCAGCGCCGCGAGGAACTTCTGCTGGTTCTTCGTACGGTCGAGGTCGCTGCCCGCGAGGGCGTACCGGGTACGGACGAAGGCCAGGGCCTGCTCGCCGTTGAGGGTCTGCTTGCCCGCCGAGAAGTTGGCGCCGGACTTCGTGTCCTTCATCCCGCCCTTGGGGATGGTCAGCTCCACGCCGCCGACCGCGTCCACGATGTTCGCGAAGCCGGCGAAGCCGATCTCCACATAGTGGTCGATGCGCAGTCCGGTGTTGAACTCGACGGTACGGACGAGCAGTTCGGGCCCGTCCGTCGCGTACGCCGCGTTCAGCTTCGTGTGCTTGCCGGTGCCCTTGTAGGTCTTGCCGGACTCGGAGCCCACGAACGTCGGGATCTCCACGTCCGAGTCACGGGGGAGGGAGATGAGCGTCGGGCCGTTGTCGCCGGTGTGCAGGATCATCATCGAGTCGGTGCGCTTGCCCTCGGCGGACCCGGTGTGGAGCGCCTTCTTCTCCTCGCCCGACATGCCCTCACGGCTGTCGGAGCCGACGATCAGATAGTTGGTGCCCTTGCCCTCGTCCGGCCGGTCGATGACCTTCGACAGGTCGACCTGGCGGTTCAGTTTCCCGTCGGCCCAGAAGTACGTGCCGACGGACACCACGACGAGGAGTGTGACCACCGTGATCGCGGTCCACTTGATCCGCTTGCGCCAGTTCGGGGCGGAGCGGGGGCCGTGACCGCCGCTCCCCATGGCGCCGGGCCCGCCCGGCCCGCCGCCCTGGCCGCCGGCGTGCGGTGCGCCGCCGTAGACCTGGCCGGTGTTGTACCCGCTGTCGTAGCCGTTGCCGTAGGGGTCCTGGCCCTGGTCACCGGCGTACGGCTGCTGCTGCGGCACCCCGCCGCCGTACGGCGGGGCGGCCGGGTTCTGGCCGCCCGGGCCACCCTGGCCGCGCTGGACCTGCCGCATCACGCGCGCACCCTCGGGCTGTGCGTTCGCGCTGCCGCGTCCGTAGCGGTTGTTGCGGTTGTCGTCGGACCACGCGTCGGGCCAATCGTTCATGCGGACCAGTGTGCAGTGCCGGGCTGTGCCCGATACAAGGGTCGCAGGAATTTAGGAACAGGCCTGTTGCCAAGCTGACACAAATCGCCCAGGTGTACGTCCCGCATAGGGTGGACGCCATGACAGACCAGGCCACCGGGCCACAAGCGGCGCCCCCGGGCAAGCCGACCTCCGCCTCCCGGACCACCCTCAGCCACATCATGACGAACGCCGACACCAACCTCCTGGGTACGGTGCACGGCGGTGTGATCATGAAACTGGTCGACGACGCGGCGGGCGCCGTGGCCGGCCGGCACAGCGGCGGGCCCGCCGTCACGGCGTCGATGGACGAGATGGCGTTCCTGGAGCCGGTGCGGGTGGGTGACCTCGTCCATGTGAAAGCCCAGGTCAACTGGACCGGCCGGACCTCGATGGAGGTCGGCGTACGGGTCCTCGCCGAGCGCTGGAACGAGTCGACGCCGGCGACACAGGTCGGCTCGGCGTACCTGGTCTTCGCGGCGGTCGACGCCGAGGGCAAGCCGCGCCGCGTCCCGCCGGTCCTCCCGGAGACGGAACGCGACGAACGCCGCTACCAGGAGGCCCAGATCCGCCGCACGCACCGGCTGGCGCGGCGGCGGGCGATCATGGAGCTGAGGGAACGGAGAGCGGCGGAGGGCCTGGACGACTGATCACGGAGCGGAAACGGGTGGGCGGGTGGAAACCCGGCCCGGACCTCACCGGCCGCACCGGCCTCGCAGACTCACCGACACCCCACCTCGTCCCCCGTGGTCACCCCGAACTCCCCGACCCGGACCTTCCGCACGCCCTGATAGTCCGTCCCGACAGTCACCTTCAGCACCGCTCCCTGCCCCCGCACCACCCGCAGCGAACTCCCCGGCAACGCCGCCGCCAGCGACCTCGCCGAACGATCCCACCGGGGGTCGTACGCGATCACCGTCCGTACCCTCGCCCCGCGCTCCCGCGCGTTCACCGGCACCCGGGTCGTCCGGAACCCCGTCGCGGCCAGCGCCCGGTCCACCTTGCGCCCCAGGCCCACCGTGCGCGTCCCGTTCTCGACCTGCACACGGATCTGCTGCGGCGCCACCTCCACCCGCACCGGCGCCCCGCTCCGACCGCCGCGACCGCCCTTCCGTACCGCCAGCGGCTCGTCCTCCCGCAGCGCCCGGAACAGCCGCCCGGCCTTCGCGTCGTCCCACTTCAACGTCGAACCGATGCCCTTGACGGCGTACCCCATCCGCCCGATCGGCACGGTCGTGAACTCGGACGACGACGGGGAGAAGTTCCGCATGGCCCGCCCGAGGTCCAGCAGCTCACCCGTACCGAACTCCTTGTCCGCGCGCACCGACCCGAGCACCGCCCGGGTGATGTCCCGGAACTTCATCGGGTTCAGCAGCACCCCCGACGACGTGGACTGTGCGATCAGCGATCCCATGAAGCGTTGCTGGCGCTGCATCCGCCCCAGGTCGGAGGACCCGTCGGCATGCCGTGAGCGCACGTACTGCAAGGCCTCCCCGCCGTTGAGCTCATGCGCTCCGGCCGTCAGGTCGAGCCCGGTGTACGAGTCCTTCAGCGGCTTCGGCGTGCAGATCTCGACCCCGCCCAGCACATCGACCGTCTTCATGAAGCTGGTGAAGTCGATCTCCAGGTAGTGGTCGATCTTCACGTGCGTCATGTGCTCCACCGTCCGCACGGTGAGGTTCGGACCGCCTTCCGCGTACGCCGCGTTCAGCTTGATGACGTGGCCGCCGTGCCGGTGCCCGGTGGTCCGGTCGGTGTGCGGGGGCGTCACCGCGTACGAGTCGCGCGGCAGGCTGACCACACTCGCGCGCTCCCGGTCCTCCGAGATGTGCACGATCATCATCGTGTCGGTGCAGTGGCAGGGAGCCCCGCCGAGCCGGTACTTGCGCCGCTCGGCCTCGCTGATCTTCTCCCGGCTGTCCGTGCCGACCAGCAGCACGTTCATGCCGTGACCGGCCCGCGGACGGTTCTTCATGTCCTTGAAGGGGTCGACGCGGGCGATGTCGGCGTCGAGGCTGGTGACCACCGCGTGCCCGATCCCGGCCGCGGCGAGCACCACGACGGACAGCGTCGTCACCGCCCGCATGGCCCAACAGGGCTTCTTACGCCGTACGGGGGGACGCGGACGCCCTGACGACGGCCGTGGCCGGCGCTGCGGGGAACCGGGGGAGTGGGGGGATGCGGGGGACGCGGGCATGGGGGAACACCTCCGCGAAGGCAGGCCGGGGGAGGGGGAGTGGGCCGAACGTGGGATCCGTGAGCACCGTAGGCCCATACGATCTGCGGCCCGGGTCAGGGAGCGGGCGGCGCGCGTCGGTGTCCCCCGTTCGCGGTAACGTGAGCCCCCTATGAACGCCAAGCCCGACGTGCAGCTGCCCGCCGTGTCCGTGATCATGCCCGTCCTCAACGAGGAGCGGCATCTGCGCGGAGCCGTCCAAGCGATCCTCGCCCAGGAGTACGCGGGCGAGATGGAGGTCGTCATCGCCCTCGGTCCGTCCACGGACCGCACGGACGAGATCGCCGCCGAGCTCGTACGCGAAACGGCCGGTACGAGCAAACGCGTCCACACGGTCCCCAACCCGACCGGCCGCACGCCCGCCGCGCTGAACGCCGCGATCAAGGCCTCCCGCCACCCCGTCGTCGTACGCGTCGACGGGCACGGCATGCTCTCGCCCGACTACATCTCGACCGCCGTACGTCTCCTCGACGAGACCGGCGCGCAGAACGTCGGCGGGATCATGCACGCCGAGGGCGAGAACGCCTGGGAGCACGCGGTGGCCGCCGCGATGACCTCGAAGATCGGGGTCGGCAACGCCGCCTTCCACACGGGAGGCACGGCCGGCCCCGCCGAGACCGTGTACCTGGGTGTCTTCCGGCGCGCGGCCCTGGAGCAACAGGGCGGCTACAACGTGGAGTTCATCCGCGCCCAGGACTGGGAGCTGAACTTCCGGATCCGGGAGGCGGGCGGCCTCATCTGGTTCTCGCCCGAACTGCGGGTGTCGTACCGGCCGAGGCCCTCCGTGCGCGCGCTGGCCAAGCAGTACAAGGACTACGGCCGCTGGCGCCACGTCGTGGCCCGCTACCACGAGGGTTCCATCAACCTGCGCTACCTCGCCCCGCCCACCGCCGTGGTCGCGATAGCGGCGGGCGTGGTGCTGGGCGCCGCACTGACGCCGTGGGCGCTTCTGGTGCCCGGCGGCTACCTCGCGGCGATCGTGGCAGGCTCGGTCCCGGCCGGCAAGGGACTCTCCCTGAAGGCCCGGCTGCAGATCCCCGTAGCCCTCGCCACCATGCACATGTGCTGGGGCTGGGGCTTCCTGACAAGCCCGAAGTCGCTTGCCCGCAAGGTGATCGCGGCCCGTCGCCCGGCCGTGCTGGACGGCGCCAACGCGGCCTGAACACATACGAGTCGGGGCCTGCCGTCAGTCACTGACGGCAGGCCCCGACTCGTTTCCCCGCAACCGCTGTCGCAGCCCCTGTCGCCGTCTACCAGCGATAGGGCGAGTAGACCTCCATGCATGCGCCGGTGTCCGAACCGACCACCTTGTCCGCGGTGGCGGGCAGTTGGCCGGCCTTCGGCGCCGTCTGCTTCGGATACGCCTTGCCCTCACGCCAGTCGGCGCCCACGGTCACCGTCACACCGGAGACGTCCGTCGACTTCTTCACCGAACTCGCCGGGATTCCGAGGGACTTGGCGACGAGCTGGGCGTCGCCCGCCAGATCGGCGCTCGGGTAGTGCACGACCGTCTTCTCCACGGACAGCGAACCGGACGTGTCCGCCGCCGCGTTCGTGAAGCCCTTGCCCGACAGGATCTGACTGATCGCGGTCGCCCGGCCGCCGACCGCGGCGAGCGTGGCCGTCCGGGTGCCGTTCTGCACGAGCACACCGATCTGCCCGGGATCGGCCGCCGGGTCCGTCGAGGCCGTCGCCGAGGCCGCGGCCGTCGGAGCCTTCGTCGCGGTGGCGCCGCCCTTGTCGTCGAAGGCGATGTCGTCGCGGAGCATCGTCCACATCGTCTCGGCGTCCGCGTCGGCCGCCACCAGGTGGTTGGCGTTCTGGGGGTCCACGACGGTCGGCATCGTCGTCATCGTGATGCGGTCGGTCGGCACCGACTTGAGCTGCATGCCCAGGTCGTACAGCTCCTTGACCGTGCCCAACTCCTCGGACACCGTCAGGGACTTGGTGGCCGCCTCGGCCAGCGAGGTCAGCCGCGGGGCGTCCGTGAAGACGTTCTGCGACTTCAGCGTGCGGATCATCGAGTTCATGTACATGTGCTGGGCCTTGGCACGCCCCAGGTCGCTGTAGAAGGCATGCCGGGTACGCAGCCACTGCAGCGCCTGCTTGCCCTGGACCTTGTGCTTGCCTGCCGTGAGCTTGAGCCCGGAGCCGCCGGACACGTTGGGCAGCGGGCGGTCCCACACGTTCTGGTTCACGCAGACCTCGACGCCACCGATGGCGTCGGCCATCTTCACCACGCCCGCGAAGTCGATCGTCATCCAGTGGTCGATGTAGACCCCGGTCAGGTTCTGCCAGGTGGCCAGCGTGCAGCCGGCGCCGCCCCGGGCCAGCGAGGTGTTGATGATGTCGTTGGTCGCCGCGAACTGCTCACCGGTGTCAGGGTCCGTGCACTTCGGTATGTCGACCCGGGTGTCGCGCGGAATGCTCACGACGGCCGCGCTCTTGCGGTCCGCGGAGACGTGCATCAGCATCTGGACGTCGCCCAGCGGCGGGTTGTCGCGGTTGGCCTTGCCGCCGCCCAGGGACACGTTGGCGTCGGAACTGCGGCTGTCCGAGCCGATCAGCAGGATGTTCAGCGGAGTCTGCCCGGCCGCGTTCGGCTCGGTCTTCTCCGCCTTCGAGTCGCCGCTGCTGCGCTTGCCCTTCTGGATGTTGCTGTTCAGGTGCTCGTAGTACAGGTATCCGACCCCGGCGGTGGCGAGTATCAGCAGCGAGAGGGTCGCCGCCGACCAGCGCAGCACCTTGCGCTTGCCGGGCCGCCGCTGTCTCCCCGCCGGACCACCACCGCTACCGCTGCCGACACCGCTGTCGCCGTCGCCGGAGTCGCCCTCCTGCTCGTGCGCGCCGTCTCTCTGCCCCGGAACCCGAGCAGGCCGGACGCCCGGTCGCGTCCCCTCCCCGTGCACACTGCTCTGCGTCATTCCCCTGCCTCCCCACCCTTGCGCCGCCGTCGAACAGGCCTGCCTCGCGTCCTGTGAGACGCAAGGCAGGCCTGTCAGGTCAACCGGCGCACCAAAAACATCTGGCGCAGATGCCCATTAATCAATTCGGAGTGCTCAGCTGGCGCACTGCACCTTGTTCGCCGTGGACTGTCCCTCCACGGTCGGTGCCTTCGCCGGCGCGGTGAGCGAGACCCCGGCCCCCTTGAAGTCCTTGCCCAGGGTCAGCGTCATGGTGGGCAGCCCCTGGGAGTTCGTCACACTCTTTCCGGGCTTCATGGCCGAACCGGACAGCCCCATGATGGCGGCCAGCCGCCGGGCCTGGTCGGCCTGGTCGGGCGCGTACTCCAGCGTCGTCTTCGCGAGCTCCGCCGAGGCGTTGCCCGCGTTCTCGGACTTCGTCACGCCCTCATCATTCTGCAGGTAGTTAAGAGTCTCCTGTGCGGAGCCGGCGGCGGCACCGCCGTTCAGGATCTGCACCCGCACCTCGGAGGCGGCGGACTTGGTGCCCTTGAGGCGGGCGGCGACGGCAGCCGCCTCCTTCGCCTTCTGCTGCTTGACGGCCGTGAACGACACGTCGTTCGCGATCGCGTTGAACACCTCGGGAGCCGTCGGACCGACGACGACCGTCGCCCGGACCTTCTCCGCGGGGTTGTCCACCACCGGGACGGTCATGAAGGTGATGTTCTTCGTCGGCACCTTCTTGAGCTCCAGGGCGACATCCTTGAGCGTGGAGACCTTGCCGAGGCCGGTGTCCACGGTCAGCGCCTTGGTGGCCGCCTCCGCGAGCTTCAGCAGCTTGGCGGGGTTGGTCAGGGTGTCGCTGGAGGCCATCTTGCGCATCAGCGAGCTGAGGAACTGCTGCTGCACCTTGATCCGGTCCAGGTCGCCCTGGTTGCCGAAGCTGTGCCGCGTACGGACGAAGGCGAGCGCCTGCTCGCCCTCGACCGTCGACTTGCCGGCGGGCAGCTTCAGCTTCGACTCCTTGTCGTTGACGGCCTTGGTCACGCAGACCTCGACCCCGCCCACCGCGGTCGTCAGCGTCTTCACCGCGTTGAAGTCGGCCATCATGAAGTGGTCCGGCGAGATGCCCGTGACCTCCTTCACCGTGCGCATGGTGCAGCCGGGGTCGCGCCCGTCCTGCCCGAGGCTGGTGTTGAAGCGGACGCCCTGGGTGCCGGCGATGATCTTCTCGGACCCGTCCTCCTGCACGGTCGGACAGTCCGGGACGTCGACGATGAGGTCGCGCGGAATGCTCAGCGCGGTCGCGTTGGTCCGGTCCTTGGAGACGTGCAGCAGGATCGTCGTGTCCGCGTGCCCGACGCTGCCCGCGTCGCCGTAGGCCTCGTTGCCCGCACCGGTGCGCTTGTCCGTGCCGATGATGAGGATGTTGAAGGCCTCGTCCTTGCTGAAGCCGGACTTGGCCGCCGTACCGACGTCCGTGGTCTGGACGTTGCCCTCAAGGTGCTTGAGGTACCAGTAACCGCCCGCGGTGGCGGCTACCAGGACGAAGGCCATGGTGCCGCCCGTCCAGAGCAGCACCTTCTTGGCCTTCGACTTCTTCTTCTCCGGGGCCCGCGAGCGGCGCCGCCCGGGCAGCGGTTCCTCGGGCGCACCGCGACGCCGTCTCGGCGGCGGTACCTGCCCGGGGGAGCCGGGCACCCCGTAGGTCTCCCGCTCCTGCTCGCGCTCCCGCTCCGGTGCCGCCGAACGCCCGCGTCCCGCACCCGCGTTGGCAGGCGTGGCTCGACGAGGTCCCGGGACCGCTGATTGCGGTGCGGAGGGAGTCAGTCGCAGTTCGTATTCGCCGGTGCTCGGGTTGAGCACCCACTGGTCTGCGGGGTCGATGTCGTCCGCCCGCCCACGGCCTTGCGCGTCCACGGTTGTCTGCATCCTCCGTCGGGGCCACGCGGCGCCTTTCCCCCTCCAAGGCGCTCGGGTCTCTCGGTCTGCCGGTGTGCACACGACACGTGTCCTGACGCACCGGATCGCTCACACTATCCGTCCAGTTGGGCGTCAAGCGACGACGGTGACAAATTCCACGTCCCTACACCTGGGCAATCCACCCATTTTCTTGAACTAAAGCCCGCCGACTTGGCAAGCGCTTTACCCGCGGACGTCCCGAGCGGCCGTGTCGCCGCGAAAAATGGGTACGGGAACGGGTTCGGCGGGCGGGGTGAAGGAATCACCCTGAACCGGCAATTCCGCCGTGCCGGCGACCGGCTCGCCAAGCCGGTCGCGATGTGCGTCGTAGGCGTACGAATCCCGTGGAACAGTCGGGAACCGCACACGTTCGGCGGGAATGTCACGCATTCCGCGCACCAGTTCGCACAAACCGCGCAGACCGGCCAGGACGGGATCCGCGGTGGGCGAGGAAGTCATCGTTCCGCACCTTGTTGACGAGCGCCCCGAGTGCCCCGAGAAAACGCTGCCGCCGGTCCGTCCGGGCAGTGTCACTCCCCTTGCCGAAGGACTGCCGCGCCCGCACGCAGCCGAGTGCCTGCTCACCGTCGCGCGTCACCCGCGGCGCGTAGCCGTAACCCGCTCGTCCTCGACCCGCTTCGCCACCACGTCCTCACTCGCCCGCTCAAGATGCCGGCACAGCACCACGGACCCGCCGGTGGCGAGCGGTGAGTACAGCCCCGCGCTGACCCCGTCCCACGTGTCGTACCCCAGCCCCGACAGCAGTCGGGACCCCGGCCCCGTGAGCCCGAACCCCACCGCGTCCGCCGCGGCCCGCTCCACCACCTCCGCCGCCGTGAACTCCGCACCGGCCACGATCAGCGCCGCCGCCTCCGGATCGACGGGCGCGTACGGAGCGAAACGGTCCCCCTGCCCCGGCACCTCCACCGCGTAGTCGGCGAAGCCGGCCGGCGCCTGCGGGAACCGCCCTCCCAACGGCCGCAGCGCGAGCGCGATCCGCTCGCCGGAACACGCGCGCGCCGCGTCCAGCGTGTCGGGTCCGCTGACGACGATGTCGGCCGCACCGGGCTCGCCCGCCATGTCCGCGACGACACCCACCGACGAACACGCCAGCAGCCACACCGCTGTCTGCCAGTGCGCGGGCAGCAGCAGTGCGACCCGGTCGCCGGGTTCGGCGGACAGCTCGCCCTGGAGGAGATTCGCGGTCTTGGCCACCCAATTGGCGAAGGTGGCCACGGACAATTCCACGCGTTCGCCCGTGGCGTCGTCGTAGAAGGTCACCAGAGGGCGCGCGGGGTCTGCGGCGAGCGCGGAACTCAGCAGGTCGGCAGGGGTGCGGTCGGTGGCGTTCACCCGCTCAAGAGTACGCAGGGGCACGAGCGGCGGTGGCCGCGGGCCGACCGTCGGAGCCACCGGTTCGGGTGAACGCGCCAGATGGTCCGTCAGTTCATCGTTGGACAGATATGTATGACTATGTCCAGGATCAGGGGCATGCGTGGATATCTTTCTTCTTCCATCGGCGTCGCATGTGCAACAGCCCTGGCGCTCCCGTTGACCCTGCCCACGACCCCGGCCTCGGCCTCGGCGGGACCCGCCGAGGCGAGACCGGCACAGGTGGCCCCGGCGGCCCCCGCCGCTTCCGCCGTCCCCGGCAGCACCCAGTCGCTCCCGCTCGCCCCCCGCCCCGGCGACCGCACCCTCGGCCCGGCCGCCGAACAGGGCCTGTACCGTCCGGACGTACGGCACTTCTCGCTGGTCGGCGTCGTCTGGGACAACCCGGACACCGAACTGTTCGGCAAGGTCCAGGTCCGTACCCGGGAGGCCGCCGGCGGTCACTGGTCGGGCTGGCAGGACGTCGAGACGCACAACCACGAGCACGCGGCCGACCCCGACACCGCCGAACGCGTCTCGGGCCGGGTCCGCGGCTCCACGGCACCGCTGTGGGTGGGCGACTCGGACGGTGTGGAGGTGCGCGTACGGGCGGACGGCGCGGGAGAGGCGCCGGGCACCCGTTCGCCCCTCCCCGCGGGCATGCGCCTCGAACTGGTGGACCCGGGTACGTCACCCGCCGCAACCGTGCGGCAGCGCACCCGCGCCATGGGGGAGGCGGAGACCGGGCCCGCCCCCGCGTTCACGGAGTCGGCCGCGGCCAACGCGGACCTCGCCCCGCTCGGCGCCACCGAGATCCCGGCGCTGGACAGACGGCAGACGGAAGAAGAGGCGCTGACGCTGACACTGCGGAGCCAGGAGGCGGGGGCGCGGGAGCGACAGGTGAGGCCGTACATCGGCCCGCGCCCGCGGATCGTCACGCGTCGCGGCTGGGGCGCGGACGAGACGCTGCGCGAACCCGGTTTCGTCTTCACGAAGAAGGTGAAGGCGGCGTTCGTGCACCACACGGCCTCCGGCAACAAGTACTGGTGCTCGGACGTCCCGTCCCTCGTCCGAGGCATCTACCGCTACCACGTGGAGAGCAGTGGCTGGCGGGACATCGGCTACAACTTCCTCGTCGACCGGTGCGGAAACATCTACGAGGGACGTGCCGGCGGCCTGGCGAAGCCCGTCATGGGCGCGCACACGCTCGGATTCAACACCGACAGCATGGGGATCGCCGTTCTCGGAACTTTCGGCAGCTCCAAGCCGTCCAAAGCGGCAGTGGGCGCGATCGCCCGGCTGACCGCCTGGAAGCTGGGCCTGTACGGGGTCAATCCGAACGGAAAGACATACCTGAAGTCGGGTGGTGGCAATCTCTACCCAAAGGGAAAGAACGTACGACTGAACGCGATCTCCGGCCACCGGGACGGCTTCGCCACCGAGTGCCCGGGCCGGCTGCTCTACGGAAAGCTCGGCTCGGCGCGCAAGTCGGCGGCCAAATACCAGGGGCGCTGAGGACTTCGGCCGACCGGACGGCGTTCCGGTCGGTCCCGGCAGGAAGCAGGGACGACAGGTGACAGAAGCGATCCTCCTGGTCGGCGGCAAGGGCACCCGGCTGCGTCCGCTCACCGTGCACACCCCGAAGCCGATGGTCCCGGCGGCCGGCGTCCCCTTCCTCACCCACCAGTTGGCGAGAGCGAGAGCGGCGGGGGTGGAGCACATCGTCCTGGCGACCTCCTATCTGGCCGAGGTCTTCGAACCGCACTTCGGTGACGGCTCGTCGCTCGGCCTCCATCTGGAGTACGTCACCGAGGACGAACCCCTCGGCACCGGCGGCGCGATCCGCAACGTGGCCCCGCGTCTGCACTCCGCCCCCGACGACCCGGTCCTCGTCTTCAACGGCGACATCCTGACGGGACTGGACATCAGGGCCCTCGTCCGCACCCACGAGTCGACGCGGGCGGACGTCTCGCTCCACCTGACCCGCGTCACGGACCCGAGGGCCTACGGCCTGGTCCCCACGGACGAAACAGGCCGGGTGACAGCGTTCCTGGAGAAGCCGCAAACCCCTGAGGAGATCGTCACCGACCAGATCAACGCGGGGGCGTACGTCTTCCGCCGTTCGGTCATCGACACGATCCCGGCAGGCCGCCCGGTATCGGTGGAGAGGGAGACCTTCCCGGAACTCCTCTCCATCGGCGCCCACCTGCAAGGCCTGGTCGACTCCACGTACTGGCTCGACCTGGGCACTCCGGCGGCCTTCGTACGAGGCTCGGCGGACCTGGTCCTGGGCCGCGCCCCGTCCCCGGCGGTCCCCGGCCGCTGCGGCGACCGTCTGATCCTCCCCTCCGCCCGGGTGGCCCCCGACGCCAAGGTGACCGGCGGCACTGTCGTGGGCGAGGGCGCGTTCGTGGCGGAGGGGGCACGCGTCTCGGGCAGCACGATCCTGGCGGGAGCGGTGGTCGAACCGGGCGCGGTCATCACCAACTCCCTGATCGGCACGAGGGCCCGCGTGGGCGAACGCTCGGTCCTCACGGGCACGGTGATCGGCGACGGCGCGGTCATCGGCGCCGACAACGAACTGAGGGAGGGCGTACGGGTGTGGTGCGACGCAAGAATCCCAGCGGGCGCGCTCCGCTTCTCGTCGGACCAGTAGACATCGCCCACCCATCCCCCCACCCATCCACCCGCCCCCACCACTCCTGCGGCCCAGGCCGTTCAAGGCCGGAGGGGACTCAGAGCCGCCCGATGTCCCCCTTGGGCATCCGCGGCCCCCGCCTCCCCGGCGTACGCCCACTCAGCAGGATCAACCGAGCCGCCCGGTGCCGCTGCCCCGCATACGGCTCCAGCAACGACAACATCACCTCGTCGTCCGCATCCCGATCCCCCGCCAACGCGAACCCGACGATCCCCGGCAGATGCAGATCCCCCACGGTCACCGCATCCGCCGCCCCGTGACTCCGCTGCACGACCTCCGCCGAGGTCCACGGCCCCACCCCGGGAACCAGCTCCAGCCGGGCCCGCGCCCGCTCCGGATCCAGCGCCACGGCCTCCTCAAGCCGCCCCGCGACCCGAACCGCCCGCAGAATCGTCGACGCCCGCTTGTCGTCGACCCCGGCCCGATGCCACTCCCAGGACGGAATCAGAGCCCAGTCCCGGGCCGCCGGCACCACGAACAACCCTGGGGGCAGGCCTTCGGGCCCAGGCGCAGGCTCTCCGAACTTCCGTACGAGCAACCGCCAG
The DNA here is from genome assembly GCF_036227485.1 of Streptomyces sp. NBC_01451. NCBI lineage: Bacteria > Bacillati > Actinomycetota > Actinomycetes > Kitasatosporales > Streptomycetaceae > Streptomyces > Streptomyces sp. NBC_01451. The sequence continues at coordinate 3,714,335 of NZ_CP109479.1, read as the reverse complement.
GCCCGATAGGCCTCATCGGTCGTGACCTTCTGCTCCAGCACGGACGGGATCAGCGACTCCATGACCAGTCCGGTCCGCGTCAGCCGCAGCCCCGGCCGCCGGTGCCGCGCGAGCGCGACAATCTTGTGCCGAGGCGCGAACGCCTCGGGATCGTCGGCCGCCCCCAGCAACTCGGGCAGCCGCTCCAGCAGCCACTCGGCCCCGGGCCCCCATGCCTCCCCCCGGACCACCCCGTCCCGCAGCGCGACCCGCAACGTCCCGGCCCCGGCGGGCGTACGGCTGGCCCGCCACACGGACCCGTCCGGCGCCACCCGGAACGTGGGGTCGCCCGGCCCCCGCCGCAACGGCCCCAGAACCAGCCCGAGGTCGAGCGGCACACCGGGCACCCAGGTCCGTGTCCGCGCCGGCCCGTCAGCCTGCCGGGGCACCCCACCGGGCACGACGACATGCCCACCCCGCACGGTCGTACGAGTGGGCCGGGAAGGCCGAGAAGCGAACCGTCCTGCCACGAACCGTTCCTAGCACGCGAAGAACCCAGAAGAAACGAACCCTGCGCAGGGGGACGCCCGCCGTCCCCCACCCCACGACACCTCACCGCACCTCGATGAACGCCCCCGCATCCCGATCCACCCGAGCCTGCGGTGCCTGAGCCGGATGCCCGACCGCGACCGCCCCCATCGGATCCCACCCCGCAGGCAGCCCCAGTACCTCCCGGACCACATCCCGGCAGAACATCGTCGACGACACCCACGCGGACCCGAGCCGCTCACCGGCGAGCGCGACAAGGAAGTTCTGCACCCCGGCACCGGCCGCGACGACGAACATCTCCCGCTCGGCCCCGTCCCGCCGGGCGTCCCCGTACGTGTGCGACCCGTCCATCACCAGGCAGGGCACCACCAGATATGGCGCCGCCCGCAGCACATCCCCCCGCCGCACCCGCTTCTCGACGGACGCCTCGCTCTTCCCGTCCCGCCGCAGGTCCGCGATCCAGGCGTCCCGCATCGCGTCGAGCAGTTCGGTCCGCGAGCGCTGCGACTCCAGCAGTACGAAGCGCCAGGGCGTCGTGTGATGAGGAGCGGGCGCGGTCACCGCCGCGGCGACCGCCCGGCGTACCGCCCCGGGGTCGACGGGCTCGTCCGTGAAGGCCCGCACCGTACGCCGCTGGGTCACCGCCTCCCGTACGGCCTCCGACGTACCGAGCCGGAACATGTCGTCGCGGGCGTCACGCACCAGGGCCCGGGCACCCGCGCCCTCACCGTCGTCATCGCCCTCGAACACCACATGCGGCAGCCCGCGCACGACGGCGACGGGCAGCCCCGAGGCCTTGCCCTTGACCAGATCCCCGGCTGCGGCCAGCTCATCGGCGGTCGCCACGACCGTCGCGGAGAGCGGATTGCCGTACGCGTCGGTGCCCCCGCGCAGATCGTCGAGCACCCGCACACCCGCGGCGCCGATCGCCACGTCGGTGAGCCCCGCGCGCCAGGGTCGCCCGAAGGTGTCGGTCACGACGACCCCGACGTTGACGCCCAGCGCGTCTCTCAGCCCGTCCCGGACCGCACGCGCGGACGCGTCGGGGTCCTCGGGCAGCAGCAGCACTGTCCCGGAAGGCGTGTTGGAGGCGTCGACACCGGCCGCGGCCATCACCAGCCCCTGCCGGTTCTCCACGATCCGCAGCGGCCCGCGCCGGGCGACGACCCGCACGGTCTCGGCGTCGATGGCGGCCTCCCGGTCCGCCGCCTCGACGACACGTCCCTCGGCCTTGGACACGATCTTCGAGGTGACGAGCAGTACGTCCCCGTCGAGCAGCCCGGGCTCGGCGGCGGCGACGAGCTTCGCGAGATCGTCCCCGGGCTGAACCTCGGGCAGCCCACCCACGGCCCAGACCCGATATCCCTCACCACTGCCACTGCCACTGCCACTGCCACCGGTGCCGGTGGCACTCCCACCGGAAAGCTCGCTGCTCAAGCGCCCCGCACCTCCTCCGCCAGCGCGAGCGCCTCGCGCGCCATCTGCGCCGACGCCTCCACGTCCGTCATCATCAGCGGCACGGCACGGCAGCGGATGCCCGCCGTCTCCACCCGCTCCACCGCGCCCGCGTCGACCGTGTCGACGAGCCAGCCGTCCAGCAGCCCCGAGCCGTAGTGCTCGGCGACCGCCGCCGCGGTGGCCTCCACGCCCACCGCCGCGAGCACCTTGTCGGCCATCCCGCGCACGGGCGCGTCCCCGACGATGGGGGAGAGGCCCACCACGGGCACGCCTGCCTCGGCGATCGCCTCACGGATGCCGGGCACCGCCAGGATCGTGCCGACGGACACCACCGGGTTGGAGGGCGGGAAGAGGATCACGTCCGCGTCGGCGATCGCCTCCAGGACTCCCGGTGCCGGCTTCGCCTGCTCCGCGCCGACCGGCACGATGGCCTCGGCCGGTACGGAGGCCCGCAGCCGCACCCAGTACTCCTGGAAGTGGACGGCCTTGCGCTCGCCGTCCACCTCGACGGCGACATGCGTCTCCACGCGGTCGTCGGACATCGGGATGAGCCGCACCCCGGGCTTCCACCGGTCGCACAGCGCCTCGGTGACGGCGCTCAGCGGATAGCCCGCGCCGAGCATCTGCGTCCGCACGATGTGCGTGGCGAAGTCCCGGTCGCCGAGACCGAACCACTCCGGCCCGACGCCGTACGCCGCGAGCTCCTCCTTCAGACGGAAGGTCTCGTCGGTCCTGCCCCAGCCCTGCTCCTCGTTGATACCGCCGCCGAGGGTGTACATCACCGTGTCGAGATCGGGGCAGACCTTCAGCCCGAACAGGTGAATGTCGTCCCCGGTGTTGCCGATGACGGTGATGTCCGCGTCCGGCACGGCCCGCTGAAGACCGCGCAGGAACCGGGCACCGCCGATGCCGCCTGCCAGAACCACAATGCGCATGCGGACAAGTCTTGCAGGCGGGTACGACAACGCGTCGACCGGTCGCCGGGCCCGGTCAGAAGACCCGCGGTCAGCCCTTCTGCTCAGTCCCTCTCGGTCCCTCTCAGCCGGTCACGGCCGCCGACGGCGCGCAGCGCGCCGAGTGCATCGGCATCTCCGTCAGGCCCGGGTAGTAGACGTGCAGGCTCACGGCCGGTTCGAGGCTGTCGTTGACCACCTCGTGGACGTATCCCGGAGCGAACACCCTCCCCCACTCTCGGCTTCGCTCGACCGGGGGGACCCCCACCGCCCCCGCCCCCAACGCGCGCGTGCCACGCTCCGTCCGTTCGGTGAGCCGGCCGTCCAGGACCGTCAGGACGCCCGAGGAACCGCCGTGGTCGTGCAGCCCGCTGCCCTGCCCGGGGACCCACGACAGCAGCCACACCTCGTAGCCGGGGCCGGTGCGCAGCCGGTGGTACCAGCGTGAGGTCGCGTCGTACTGGACGAGGTGGGCCCACTGGGAGCGGTCCGCGGCGATGGTGCGGGCCAGGCCGACGAAGTCGGCGACGGTCGCGGGGTGCTCGCGCGGCGCCCGGAGGAGGTGCGGTACTTCGAGGATGTCGCCGGCGATCTGGAGGTCGCTGTCGCTGTTCATGGAGTGCGGAGGTCCTCGGCGGGAGAAGTGTGGGGGTTGGCTGGGTGTCGCGTACCGTCCGCCCGGGTCACGGGCGGGAAAGGCCTCGCCCTGGTGTGGGCTTCGGGGAAAACAGCAGCCGAGTCGCGGTGGACTCAAAGGCAGCCGGAGCGCGTTGGGCTCAACAGCTGGAACAGCAACAACAGCTACAGCGAACAAGGTCAGCACCGAGGGACCGCGCGGGGCGGGTCGAGGTGGGTACCGAGTTCGCGAGCATGCCCACAAGGACATCGGTTCACACCTTCACTGTCAACTCGACGCCCGGTATGTGGGACATGTTTCACCACATCCGGTTCATCTCCCAGGTGAAAGGTTTGTTCGCCCGGCTTCAGGGACACATGGCGCACAACCAGGCGCACGAAGCTCGGAACGCGATCGAACTTCTGGGCGTCCTCTCCCGTACAGGCGCTGTGCGGGGGTAGTCGTCCCCCGGGGCCTCCTCTGCCTGTCAAGGTTTATGCCGATTTGAACACTTTCCGCATGGCCTTGGTTCCGCAGAGTGAATAAGAGGCCCAATAGCAGATCTCGGCTTGACTCGCCCGGAGCAGCACACTTGTAATTTCACTCGTGTCGTTCGGCCGATAACGGTCAACGGCAACCTCACGGGGACGCGAAAGACAGACGAGGGGCGCACATGACCGAGACGGTGCAGCAACTGCTGGTCGACGACGCGGACGAGGAACTCGGCTGGCAGGAGCGCGCGCTGTGCGCCCAGACCGACCCCGAGTCCTTCTTCCCCGAGAAGGGCGGCTCGACCCGCGAGGCCAAGAAGGTCTGCCTCGCGTGCGAGGTCCGCTCCGAGTGCCTTGAGTACGCCCTCGCGAACGACGAACGCTTCGGCATCTGGGGCGGCCTGTCCGAGCGGGAGCGCCGCCGTCTCAAGAAGGCCGCGGTCTGAGGCGTACGGCACCGGGCACCACGTAACGCAGCACACGGCAACGCGGTACACGGCAACACAGCACAACGAACGGCCCGTCGCGGGTGGGGTTGTCCACAGGCGGCGGGCCGCCGTGCTGCCCAGCCGATAGTGTGGCTGTTCGTCCGAGACGCCCCGCCGCTCACAGAGGGCACAGGCGTCCACCACAGTCCACCGAACCGGGGCCCGTACCTCGATGTCCGCGCACAGCCACACGGCAGCCGACTACGGCACAGCCACCACGCCCGAGTTCCCGCGTCACGTGGTGACCGCGGTACTCGTCTCCCACGACGGCGCCCGCTGGCTGCCCGAGGTGCTCGCCGGGCTGCTCGGGCAGGAGCGCCCGGTGCAGAACGTCATGGCGGCAGACACCGGCAGCGCGGACGACTCCGCCCAGCTGGTCACCGAAGCCCTCGGCGCCGACCGCGTCCTGCACCTCGCCCGCCGCACCGGCTTCGGCCAGGCCGTCGAGGAGGCCAACCGCACCGCGCCCGTCCTCACGCCGGACGAGCTGACGTACCTGAAGCGCCCCAGCGGCTGGGACCCCGTCACCCGCAGCTGGCGCGACGACGCGTACGACATGCCCGAGCTGCCCCACGGGGAGCCGGTGCAGTGGCTCTGGCTCCTGCACGACGACTGCGCCCCCGACCCGGACGCCCTGGCCCAGCTGCTGCGGGTCGTGGAGCACGAGCACGAGTTGGGCCGCGGCGACGACATCGCGGTCGTCGGCCCCAAGCTGCGCGGCTGGTACGACCGCAGACAGCTCCTCGAAGTCGGCGTCACCATCGCCAACTCCGGCCGCCGCTGGACCGGCCTGGACCGCCGCGAGCAGGACCAGGGCCAGCACGACCACGTCCGCCCGGTGCTGTCCGTGTCCACCGCGGGCATGCTCGTACGGCGCGACGTCTTCGACGAACTCGGCGGCTTCGACCGCCGGCTGCCCCTGATGCGCGACGACGTCGACCTGTGCTGGCGCGCCACCGCCGCCGGCCACCGGGTCCTCGTCGCCCCCGAGGCGGTCGTACGGCATGCCGAGGCGTCCTCCCGCGAGCGCCGCACCGTCGACTGCGTGGGCCGCACCTCCGCGTCCCCGCACAAGGTCGACAAGGCCGGCGCCGTCTACACCCTGCTGGTCAACAGCCGTACGGCACAGCTGCCCTGGGTGCTGCTGCGCGTGATCCTCGGCACGCTGGTGCGCACGGTGGCGTATCTGGTCGGCAAGGCCCCCGGACAGGCCGTCGACGAGATCCGCGGCCTCCTGGGCACCCTGCTGCGGCCCGAGCGGATCATCGCCGGGCGCCGCCGACGCGGTGCCGCCCAGATCGACAAGGGCGAGCTGCGGGCCCTGTTCCCGCCGCCCGGCGCCACCGTGCGGGCCACCATCGAACAGGTCGCCGGCGACTTCGGCGGCCGGTCCGACCCCGAGGTCACCTCCGGCGCGGGCCGGCACGGCGGCGCGGTCGAGTCCGGGCCCGGCGGTGACGACGCCGACTTCCTGGAGGTCGAGCAGTTCGTCCGCCTCAAGCGCATCGCCCGCAAGCCCGGCCCGGTGCTCTTCCTCGTCCTCCTGCTCGTCTCGCTCGTCGCCTGCCGTGAACTGCTCGGCGGCGGTGCCCTCGTGGGTGGCGCGCTGCTGCCCGCGCCGGCCGACTCCGCCGAACTCTGGGCGCGCTATCTGGACGCCTGGCATCCGGTGGGCGCGGGCGACACCTCGTCGGCGCCGCCCTATCTGGCGCTCGTCGCGATGCTCGCCTCCACCCTGTTCGGCTCGGCGGGCCTCGCGGTCACCGTCCTTTTGATCGCCTCGGTGCCGCTGGCCGGCTTCACCGCGTACTTCGCCTCCCGCCCGCTCGTCGAATCGCGGCTCCTGCGCGCGTGGGCGGCAGTCGTCTACGCCTTCCTGCCCGCCACCACCGGCGCCCTGGCGGGCGGCCGGATCGGCACCGCCGTACTCGCCGTCCTCCTGCCGCTGATGGCCCGCGCGGGCATCGCGGCCAGCGGTCTGGCGCATGCGTCGGGAGCACGCGGCAGCTGGCGCGCAACCTGGGCGTTCACGCTGCTGCTGACGATCACCACCGCCTTCACACCGATCGTGTGGCCCATCGCCCTGCTGCTCGGTCTCGCGCTCCTCGTCGTGCGACGGGCCGAGATCACCGCCTACGGCCCGCGCTTCCTGGCCCAGTTCGGCGTGCCCCTGCTGGTGCTGGCCCCCTGGTCGCTGTCCCTGCTCCCGTTCGGCTTCTTCCAGGAAGCCGGCCTGGAGTACGGCTCCGGATCCGCGGGCGCCCTGGACCTTCTCAGCGCCAGTCCGGGCGGCCCCGGCACGGTCAGCGGGCTGATGCTCATCGGCGTCGTGCTGGCCGCGCTTGCCGCCCTGCTGCGCACCGAGCGCCAGTTCGGCATCTGGACCGCCTGGACGGTCGCCCTGCTGGCGCTCGTCTTCGCGGTCCTCTCGAACAGCTCGACGTGGGCCGGACCCGCCACCCTCGTCTACGGCCTCGCCCTGCTGGCCGCCGCAGCGCTCGGCGCCGACGGGGCACGCTCGCGCGTGGCCGAGCAGAGCTTCGGCTGGCGTCAGCCGGTCGCCGCGCTGATCGCGTTCGCCGCCGCGGCCGGCCCACTGCTCCTCGCCGCCGGCTGGATGATCGGCGGCGCCGACGGACCCCTGGAACGGCGCGACCCCGTCCAGGTGCCCGCGTTCGTCGCCGAGGAGAGCGGCACCCGCGACCAGGCCCGCACCCTGGTCCTGGCCGGCGACTCCACCGCCCGCATCGGCTACACCCTCGTCCGCGGCTCCGGCGCCCGGCTCGGCGACGGCGAACTCGCCGCCGAGAGCGGCGAGAACGAACTCCTCGACAAGGTCGTCGCCAACCTCGTCGCGGGCTCCGGTGCCGACCAGGCCGACGAACTCGGCGGCTTCGCCGTCCGCTACGTCCTCGTCCACAAGGGCGCGCCCCGCCAGGTCGGCCGTGTCCTCGACGCCACGCCCGGCCTGAGCAGGCTCAGCCAGAAGGACGGCGGCGCCCTGTGGCGGGTCGACCAGCAGGTCTCGCGCGCGACCATCGTCCCGGCGTCCGGTTCCGGCGCCCCGCTGCCCGTCGCCGCCGGACCCGTCGACATCCACACCACGATCCCGGCCGGCTCCGGCAGCCGCGTCCTGCGCCTCGCCGACTCCGCCGACGAGGCCTGGACGGCCACCCTCGACGGCAGGCCCCTCACCCCCACCACCCTCGACGGCTGGGCCCAGGGCTTCGAACTTCCCTCCTCCGGAGGGAAGCTGGACGTCACCTTCGACACCCCGATCGGCCACACCGCCTGGCTGTGGACGCAGGGCTCGCTCGCCGTCGTCCTGGTCGTCATGGCCCTGCCGGGCCGCCGCCGGGACGTCGACGACGACCTCCCCGAGGAGGAGCGCGCGATCCCCGCCCAGGCCACCACGGGCGAGGGCCGCCGCGCCCGCCGCCTGCGCGCCCAGGCGGAGGCCGACCAGCCCGAACAGGCCGACGACCAGGCCGAGTTCCCCTCCACCACCCCTCCTCCTCCGGAGGAGGCCCCGGCCGCGATCCCGCAGCAGCAGCCGTACGGCGACGAGTGGAACACCGCGGCCTACGCGGGCACCCAGTACGACGGCTACAGCGCCGACCAGTACCAGGCCGCCCAGCAGTACCCGCCGGGCACCTACGACCCGGCGTACCAGGGGGATCCGTACCAGAGCGGCCAGTACGACCCGTACGCGTACGGCGGTTCGCCGCAGACGACGGCGTACGACCAGACGTACACCCAGGGTTACGACCCCGCGTACGACCCGGCGCAGCCGCAACAGCCACAACAGCCGCACCCCCAGGGTGAGCACCCCGACGGGAGCCAGCAGTGAACCGCACCACCATCTCCCTGCTCGCCGGAACGACCGCGCTCGCCGCCGTCACCGGCTTCGCCTCCCTCAGCACACCGGACGCGTCCGACGCGGGCACGGCCAAGGCCGCCGCCCAGCTGCCCGTGGAGCGCACGAGCCTGCTCTGCCCGGCCCCGAGCACCTCCGACCTCGCGGAGACGGCGTACACGTCCTTCACGCCCGTCACGGAGGGCACCGGGACCGACGGCAAGGCCGAACTGGCCGCCGCCACCGGCGCGAAGGGCGGGGCGAAGGCCGGCAAGCCCGTGCTCACCCCCAAGGAGCCCGGCAAGCCCGTCACCGGTGACACCTCGGGCGGAGACACGCCCGCGTTCGTCGGCACCGCCGAGGGGAAGTTCGCACCGGGCTGGACCGTCCAGGAGACCACCGAGGTCGCCGCGGGCACCGGACGCGGCCTGCTCGGCGTCAACTGCACCGTCCCGGACACCGAGTTCTGGTTCCCGGGCGCCAGCACCGCCGCCGACCGCACGGACTACGTGCACCTGACCAACCCGGACGACTCCGCCGCGGTCGTCGACATCGAGCTGTACGGCAAGGACGGCGTCCTCAAGTCCGAGGTGGGCGAGGGCATCACGGTCCCGCCGCGCGGCAGCGAGCCGATCCTGCTGTCCACGCTCACCGACGGACCGCAGGCCGACCTCACCGTCCACGTGAGCGTGCGCAGCGGCCGGGTCGGCGCGGCCGTCCAGGCACTGGACGCCAAGACCGGCGGCGACTGGCTGACGGCGTCCACCGAACCGGCGGGCAGCCTGGTCCTGCCGGGCATCCCCAAGGACGCCACCTCCGTGCGCCTGGTCGCCTTCACACCCAGCGACAGCGACGCCGACCTGAAGGTGCGCCTCGCCTCCCCGACCGGCCTGATCACCCCGGTCGGCAACGAGACGCTGCACATCAAGGCGAGCATGACGGCCGCCGTCGACCTCGGTGACATCACGCGCGGCGAGGCGGGCTCCCTGGTGCTCACCCCGACCGGCACATCGGTGCCGTTCGTGGCCGCCCTGGAGGTCGTACGCGGCAAGGGCGCCAAGCAGGAGACCGCGTTCATCCCGGCCACGGGCCCGGTCTCCGCGCGCGCGACGGTCGTCGACAACACCGCCAAGGGCACCACGCTCTCCCTCACCGCCCCGGGCGGCGCCGCCCGGGTCAAGGTCACGGCGTCCGCGGGCAGCGAGGGCGGTACGGCGGCCACGAAGACGTACACGATCAAGGGCGGCACCACCCAGGACGTCGAACTCCCCGTCCCGGCCGGGCTGAAGGGCACGTACGCCCTGACGGTCGAGCGGGTCTCCGGGGGATCCGTCTACGCGTCCCGGACCCTCGCGGCCCCGGCGGACGGCATCCCGGCGTTCACGATCCAGACGCTGCCGGACGACCGGGGCACGGTGGCGGTACCGGACGCGGAGCAGGACCTGTCGGTCCTGCAGAAGTGACCGGCGACGGACCTGGGAAACCGGGAAACCGGGGAAAACGATCGCCGGGGGAGGGGCGACAAGGGGCGCCGGCTGAGGACGTCGGTGCCGGCCCCGGCTGTCAGTCCTCGCCGTACCGCGGATCCACGGTGTCCGGGGTGAGCCCCAGCAGCTCGGCGACCTGCTCGACGACGACCTCGTGGACAAGGGCGGCGCGTTCGTCGCGGCCCTTGGTGCGGATCTCGACCGGGCGCCGATAGACCACCACGCGCGCGGGGTGACCCTCGCGGGCGGCGATCGTGCCCCCCAGGGGGACTGTCTCGTCGGCCCAGGCCTCCGGGGACCCTTCGAGCTGCGGTACTTCGAGGACGAGGAAGTCGAAGTCCGAGAGCTGCGGCCACCGCCGCTCCAGCCGCTCCACGGAGTCCTGCACCAGATCCGCGAACGCCTCGGCGCGGCTCGCGGAGAGCGGAACCTGCGGGGGCGCCACGGGGCCGCGCATGCCACGGCCGTGGCGATCACGGCGGCGGGGCCCGGGGCCTGCGGCGCGGGGCGGTACGGGGTTGTCCATCACTGACGAAGCGTAGTCCCCGCGACCGCCGCACGGGCGCCGGGCACGCGGCGCCCGTGGGCATCGGCCGGGGCCGGACGGCCCGTCGACGACATGTCGCAGGATGACCATTCCAGCCAAGGTTGGGCTCGATTTCGTATGCCTGCTTGACCGCCGACAACCGTCGGCTTCACGGCAATTGACATTGTTTATGCCAAGTGTTGATCGGAACCAGGATTGTTCGGTATCTCGTAACCCACCGTCCCCCCAGGTCAACGAGGTGTCCCAGAAGACCCGTGTGGGCGGTTTCACACCACGACACGGGAGAGTGGCCTGGTGGGGAGTCGTCGCGGCCCGCTCAAGAGTGCGGTACCGTCCAACGTCGTGAGCCCTGTACGTCGCTGTTCGCGCACCGCTTGCGGCCGGCCCGCCGTCGCGACGCTGACGTACGTCTACGCCGACTCGACCGCGGTCCTCGGCCCCCTCGCCACCTACGCCGAACCCCACTGCTACGACCTGTGCGCCGAGCACTCCGAGCGCCTCACCGCGCCGCGTGGCTGGGAGGTCGTCCGGCTCCTGGACAGCTCCGCTCCCGCGCGGCCCAGCGGAGACGATCTGGAAGCGCTTGCCAACGCGGTCCGCGAAGCGGCCCGCCCTCCGGGGCGGACGGCCGAGCCCGGCGGAGCCCGCACGGCGGACCCGCGCGAGGTCGCGCGACGCGGACACCTGAGGGTCCTGCGCTCCCCCGACAACTGAGCTGCGGATTCACCCGCGCCGCCGCTGGTTCCGGCAGGTTTCCGCACGGCGGGCCGCCAGCGAGGACTGTCAGTGCGGGCGGGTAGTTTGGGACGACCGATGGGACTTTCCGAAGGGTTGGCCGTGCCTGCAGATCTGTCACAGCTCGTGAAGGCGTACGACGTACGTGGTGTGGTCCCGGACCAGTGGGACGAGCCGTTGGCGGAACTGTTCGGCGCCGCCTTCATCCAGGTGACCGGGGCGGACGCGATCGTGGTCGGACACGACATGCGGCCCTCGTCGCCCGGCCTGTCGCGGGCCTTCGCGCGCGGGGCCGCGGCACGCGGTGTCGACGTGACCGAGATCGGGCTGTGCTCCACGGACCAGCTCTACTACGCGTCGGGCGCCTTGGACCTGCCCGGCGCCATGTTCACCGCCTCGCACAACCCGGCCCGGTACAACGGCATCAAGATGTGCCGGGCGGGCGCCGCACCGGTCGGTCAGGACACGGGCCTGACCGAGATCCGTGAACTGGTCGAATCCTGGCTGGACTCGGGCGCACCGGACCGGGAGTCCGTGACCCTGGGCACGATCACGCAACGGGACACGTTGAAGGACTACGCGGCACACCTCCGCTCGCTCGTCGACCTGACCTCCATCCGCCCCCTGAAGGTCGTCGTCGACGCGGGCAACGGCATGGGCGGCCACACGGTCCCGACCGTCCTCGCCGGCCTGCCACTCACCCTCGTCCCCCTGTACTTCGAGCTGGACGGCACGTTCCCGAACCACGAGGCCAACCCGCTCGATCCGGCCAACCTCGTGGACCTCCAGAAGCGTGCCCGCGAGGAGAACGCCGACCTCGGCATCGCCTTCGACGGCGACGCGGACCGCTGCTTCGTGGTCGACGAACACGGCGACCCGGTCTCGCCGTCGGTGATCACCGCCCTGGTGGCCTCCCGCGAGCTGGCCCGCAACGGCGGTTCCGGCACGGTCATCCACAACCTGATCACCTCCTGGTCGGTCCCGGAGGTCGTCCGCGAACAGGGCGGCACACCGGTACGCACGCGCGTGGGCCACTCCTTCATCAAGGCCGAGATGGCACGCACGGGAGCGATCTTCGGCGGCGAGCACTCCGCGCACTACTACTTCAAGGACTTCTGGAACGCGGACACGGGCATGCTGGCCGCCCTGCACGTCCTCGCCGCGCTCGGCGGCCAGGACGGCCCCCTGTCGGCCCTCGTCGCCCAGTACGACCGGTATGCCGGCTCCGGCGAGATCAACTCCACGGTGGACGACCAGACAGGCCGCCTGGCCGCGATCAAGACGGCGTACGAGGGCCAGGAGGGCGTCGAACTCGACGAACTGGACGGTCTGACCGTCGCCGCGACGGACTGGTGGTTCAACGTCCGCCCGTCCAACACGGAACCCCTGCTGCGCCTGAACGCGGAGGCGCGCGACGAGGCGACGATGGCGAAGATCAGGGACGAGGTCCTGGCCCTCATCCGAAGCTGACCTTGTTCAGCGCCGGTCGGCACCATCCAGCCTGTCAGGCGTTCGAGGACGCGCGCTTTCGGCGCGATGGGGGGGCTGGGGGCCCAGCCCCCAGGTACGGGATGGGACGGGTAGGGGCGGCGGGGGCGATACAACCCCACCCACCCCCTCCACGCCCGACACCCCACCCCCCACGGCGGTACCCTGACCAGGCCACATCAGCGCACCCCCGAAGGGACACCACATGCCGCTCGAAGCCGGCCTCCTGGAGATCCTCGCCTGCCCGGCCTGTCACGCTCCCCTCAAGGAGCAGGAGACCGAGCTGATCTGCACCGGCCAGGACTGCGGCCTGGCGTACCCCGTCCGGGACGGAATCCCCGTACTGCTCGTCGACGAGGCCCGCCGCCCCGCGTAAGCCCGCCCCGGCGATCGGAGGTGCCACCCATGCTCGACGAATCGCTGCTCGACGCCCCCGAGGCGTTGGCGGACGCAGACCGCCGCGGCCTCCTGCGCGGCGCGGCCGAAGCAGGTGCCCGCGTCCGCACCGCCGCCCGCCACGCGGCGGAGGCGGGCATCAACGACCTGAAACCGGACGGCCGCCCTCGCGCGGTCCTGATCGCGGGCCCCGGCGCCGCCGCGACCTGCGTCGCCGACCTCCTCGGCACCCTCGCCGGCGCGACCAGTCCCGTCGTCCGGCTGGCCCCCACGGGCGTCGCCCCCGCGGCGGGCGCCCTGCGCTGGGAGCTGCCGGGCTGGGCCGGCTCCGTGGACCTGCTCCTGATCGCCACCCCCGACGGCACCGAACCGGGCCTGTCCCTGCTCGCCGAGCAGGCCTACCGCCGCGGCTGCACGGTCGTCGCCGTCGCCCCCGCCGACACCCCGATCACCGAGACGGTGCAGGGCGCGGCCCATGGCCTGTACGTACGCATGGCGACAGCCCCGTACGAACAGGAGGAGACGGGCCGGCCGCTCGCCGCGTCCGCCCCCGGCGTCCTGTGGGCGCTGCTCACCCCGCTGCTCGCCCTCCTCGACCGCACCGGCCTGGTCACCGCCCCGCCGGACATGCTGGAGAAGGTCGCCGACCGCCTCGACCACATCGCCGAACGATGCGGCCCGGCCATCTCGACGTACAGCAATCCGGCCAAGACCCTCGCCGCCGAACTCGCGGACACGCTCCCGGTGATCTGGACGGAGGGCACGTCGGCCGGGCCCGCGGGACGCCGGTTCGCCGCCGCCCTCGCCGAACTCGCCGGCCGCCCCGCGCTCGCCGCCGAACTCCCCGAGGCGCTCGCCGCGCACGGCGCCCTGCTCGCGAGCCGGTTCGCCGCGGGCGCCGACCCCGACGACTTCTTCCGCGACCGGGTGAGCGAGGCGCCCGCCCTGCACGCGCGCGTGGTCCTGCTCCGCGACCGCCCGACCGGCGGCCTCAGCGCGGCCCCCGCCGCCCGCGAACTCGCCCTCGGCCGCGACACGGCGATCAGCGAGCTCGAACCGGAGGACGGCGCCGAACTGGAGACCCTGGCGGAACTGATCGCCACCACGGACTTCGCAGCGGTGTACCTGGCGCTGACCGCCGGAACCTGACCCGACCGGCAGAGAACCTCACCGCACCTGATCCCCACCACGTCCTCCAACCTGCACGCAGAAAGACCGGTATGGACCGCCTCGACAACACCATCCGCCCCTACGCCTGGGGTTCCACCACCGCCATCGCGGCGCTCCTCGGCACCGAGCCGACCGGTGAACCGCAGGCGGAGATGTGGATGGGCGCCCACCCCGGCGCCCCCTCGCGCACCGGACGAGGCACGCTCGTCGAGGTCATCGACGCGGACCCGCAGGGCGAACTCGGCGCGGCGGCCGTCGCCAAATTCGGCCCCCGCCTGCCCTTCCTCCTCAAGATCCTCGCGGCCGGCGCCCCCCTCTCCCTCCAGGTGCACCCCAACCTCGCCCAGGCGAAGGAGGGTTACGCGGACGAGGAGAACCGCGGGATCCCGGTGGACGCCGGGCACCGCAACTACAAGGACGCCAACCACAAGCCCGAACTGATCTGCGCCCTCACCGAGTTCGACGGCCTGTGCGGCTTCCGCGACCCCTCGCAGACCGCCGACCTCCTCGCCGGCCTGGACGTCGACTCCCTCAAGCCGTACGTCGACCTGCTGCGCGCCCACCCCGAGGAGGCGGCGCTGCGCGAGGTCCTGACGGCCGTACTCGGCGCGGACCGCGAGGACATGGCCCGCACGGTCACCGAGGCCGCGACCGCCTGCGCCCGCCTCGGCGGCGACTACGCCCCCTACGCGGACATCGCCCGGCACTACCCCGGCGACCCGGGCGTCATCGCCGCCATGCTCCTCAACCACGTCCGACTCCAGCCTGGCGAGGCCCTGTTCCTCGGCGCGGGCATCCCGCACGCCTACCTCAACGGCCTCGGCGTCGAGATCATGGCCAACTCCGACAACGTCCTGCGCTGCGGCCTGACCCCCAAGCACGTCGACGTCCCCGAACTCCTGCGCGTCGTCCGCTTCGAGGCGAGCGACCCCGGCGTACTGCGCCCGGAGGCCTCCGCCGACGGCGAGGAGGTCTACGACACCCCGATCGACGAGTTCCGCCTCTCCCGGTACGTCCTCCCGGAGAGCGGCCCCGTCCGCGACCTCACCCTCCCGACCCCGCAGATCCTGCTCTGCACGGCGGGCTCGGTCCGTACCGGAGACATCGAACTCGCCCCCGGCCAGTCGGTCTTCGTACCCGCTGACGAAAAGGCCGAGGTGTCCGGCCCCGGCACGGTCTTCCGGGCGACGGTCGTCGTCTGATCCGCGCGGGGACCGCCGGAGACTGTTCGGGCACATCCCGGGCACCGGTTGCCAGGGCCTGTGTGACAGCCTGGCGGGTCGTTGCCGGAGCGGGCTGCAACAATGACCCACCGGCAAAGGGCGGGCAAAGCCCGGGACAGCGAACGTACGAAGGGACAACGCGAACACATGAGCGCGTCAGGCGGCACCAGGGCGATCGTGGCGGCACTCGGCGCCAACCTCGCGATCGCGGCAGCGAAGTTCGTGGCGTTCCTCTTCAGCGGTTCGTCGTCGATGCTCGCGGAATCCGTGCACTCGCTCGCCGACTCCGGCAACCAGGGCCTGCTCCTCCTCGGCGGCAAGAAGGCCCAGCGCGAGGCGACCCCGCAACACCCCTTCGGCTACGGCCGCGAGCGGTACATCTACGCCTTCCTCGTCTCCATCGTGCTCTTCTCGGTCGGCGGCATGTTCGCGATCTACGAGGGCTTCGAGAAGATCAAGCACCCGCACGAGATCGAGCACTGGTACTGGCCGGTGGGCGTCCTCGTCTTCGCGATCATCGCCGAGGGCTTCTCCTTCCGTACGGCCATCAAGGAGTCCAACCCGCTGCGCGGCAAGGAGTCCTGGAAGGACTTCGTCCGCCACGCCAAGGCCCCCGAACTGCCCGTCGTCCTCCTGGAGGACCTCGGCGCGCTCGTCGGCCTGGTCCTGGCCCTCGGCGGCGTCGGCATCGCCCTCGCCACGGGCGACGGCGTCTGGGACGGCATCGGCACCCTCTGCATCGGCATCCTGCTCATCCTGATCGCCCTGGTACTGGCCGTCGAGACCAAGTCCCTGCTGCTGGGCGAGGCCGCGGGCCCGGAGGCGGTCGTACGGATCGAGAAGGCCATCGTCGACGGCGACACCGTCACCGGCATCATCCACATGCGCACACTCCACCTCGGCCCCGAGGAACTCCTGGTCGCCGCCAAGATCGCCGTCCAGCACGACGACACCGCCGCCGAGGTGGCCGCCGCGATCAACGCCGCCGAGTCCCGCATCCGTGCCGCCGTCCCGATCGCCCGCGTCATCTACCTGGAACCGGACATCTACAGCGAGAAGGACGCAGCCAAGGGTCCCGACCGCGAGGCCACCCCGGGCGGCCCGGCCCAGCCCGCCGCCCACTGAGTTCCCCTCCACTCGGTCTTGGTCTGTCCTGATCTGTCCGTAGGCGGACTGGGGACGCCCGGGCCGACAGGTGTAGCTTGGGACGGAGCCAGACGTCGCTGCTGATGGCGGTCGGGCGGTCCCACTGCGGACCGACCGAGGGAGAGAGGGCCTCCGACGGACTGTGCTGCGCGTACCAGGGCATGCCTGTGCCCTCTTCGGGCACACCTGTGTCCGGCGCCGCGCAGACCAGCCGTATCCACCTCGCCCCAACCTTGAGGAGCAGCCCGTAATGACGACTGTCGACGCCCGACAGGACTTCAAGGTCGCAGATCTCTCCCTGGCCGAGTTCGGCCGCAAGGAGATCACCCTTGCCGAGCACGAGATGCCCGGCCTGATGTCCATCCGCAGGGAGTTCGCCGCCGCCCAGCCGCTGGCCGGCGCCCGGATCATGGGCTCGCTGCACATGACCGTGCAGACCGCCGTCCTCATCGAGACCCTGGTCGCCCTGGGCGCCGAGGTCCGCTGGGTGTCCTGCAACATCTTCTCCACCCAGGACCACGCCGCCGCCGCCATCGCGGTCGGCCCGAACGGTACGCCCGAGAACCCGCAGGGCGTCCCGGTCTTCGCCTGGAAGGGCGAGACGCTGGAAGAGTACTGGTGGTGCACGGAGCAGGCCCTGACCTGGCCGAACACCCCCTCCGGTGGCCCGAACATGATCCTGGACGACGGCGGCGACGCCACCATGCTCGTCCACAAGGGCGTCGAGTACGAGAAGGCCGGCAAGGTCCCCTCCGCCGACACCGCCGAGTCCGACGAGCACCGCGTCGTCCTCGAACTCCTCGGCCGCACCATCACCGACGGCTCGCAGAAGTGGACCCAGCTCGCCTCGGAGATCCGCGGCGTGACCGAGGAGACCACCACCGGCGTCCACCGCCTGTACGAGATGCAGCGCGACGGCGCCCTCCTGTTCCCGGCGATCAACGTCAACGACGCCGTCACCAAGTCGAAGTTCGACAACAAGTACGGCTGCCGCCACTCCCTGATCGACGGCATCAACCGCGCAACCGACGTCCTCATCGGCGGCAAGACCGCGGTCGTCTTCGGCTACGGCGACGTGGGCAAGGGCTGCGCGGAGTCCCTGCGCGGACAGGGCGCCCGCGTCATCGTCACCGAGATCGACCCGATCTGCGCCCTCCAGGCGGCGATGGACGGCTACCAGGTCGCGACCCTGGACGACGTCGTCGACAAGGCCGACATCTTCATCACCACGACCGGCAACAAGGACATCATCATGGCCTCGGACATGGCCAAGATGAAGCACCAGGCGATCGTCGGCAACATCGGCCACTTCGACAACGAGATCGACATGGCCGGCCTCGCCAAGATCCCGGGCATCGTCAAGGACGAGGTCAAGCCGCAGGTCCACACCTGGAAGTTCCCCGACGGCAAGGTCCTCATCGTGCTGTCGGAGGGCCGCCTGCTGAACCTGGGCAACGCCACCGGCCACCCGTCGTTCGTGATGTCCAACTCCTTCGCGGACCAGACCCTGGCCCAGATCGAGCTGTTCACCAAGCCCGACGAGTACCCGACCGACGTCTACGTGCTGCCCAAGCACCTCGACGAGAAGGTCGCCCGCCTCCACCTCGACGCGCTCGGCGTGAGGCTGACGACGCTCCGCCCGGAGCAGGCCTCGTACATCGGTGTCGAGGTCGAGGGCCCGTACAAGCCGGACCACTACCGCTACTGAGCCGGCACCCAGCCAGTGGTGAGCACGCCCGTGCACTGACGCGCTCACCACCAGCAGGTCCTCCGAGGCAGGCCCCCGCACCCCCGTGCCGGGGGCCTGCCCCTTTCGTGAGGCTCAGAGGCCCGAAAGCTCAAGCGACAGTGCCAGTGACAGTCCGAAGAACCCAGGACACCCATGCCCCGCGGCCGCTATTCGCTCCACGATCCGCACGATCACACCCCTCTCGCAGAAGAACACTTCCACTGCGCCCCCGGCCCCTCCGGCTGGCGTTACGTCTCCCAGCTGACCAGCCCCGCGGGCGACCACAGCGGCTCCGTCGACCTCACCCTCGACGACCTGGGCCGTCCGATCCGCCTCGAACTCCACGCGGCGAGCTGGCAGGTCCGGGGCGCCGCACTCGACGGCGTCACCTGGGTGCGCACCGATCCCACCGGCACTCATGCCACTGAAGGCAACGTCCGAGCTCACGCCTTCACCGGCACATCCCCCGCGTTCCTGGTCGCCACCGCCCGCCTGCTGCGCCTCACCCCCTCCGCCGCCGGGACCCGCGTACGCCTCGTCGCCCTCACCGATCCGGTCCTCGCGCCCCGCACCGTGGACCAGTCCTGGGCCTTGGTGAAAAGAGAAGCACACGCCACTGACAACGGCCCCCTGACAGTGGACGAATACCAGGTCACAGCCCTGGACACAGGCGAACAGCACGCCGTGCACATCGCCGGCGACGTGGTCCTCGCCGCACCGGGCATCGAGCTGGAACACCTGGAGTCCCCGCCGTCCGCGTTCGCCGATTAGGCGGGCGGCGCGAACCCACCGGAGGAGCGGCGATCACCGGCCTGGTCCTGCGGCGCGGCTTCGACGACCGGGACGGGCGCAGGGGCCCCGGCGACCGCGGGATAGGGACTGCCGACAGGCGGGCGAGGAACCGCAGCCGACGCCTGCGGCACCGGAGCCCCGAACGACTGAGACACCCCAGACACCCCCGGAACCCCAGTCACCCCGGGTCCGTGGGCCGCCGCCCCGCTCCCGAACGCCCGCCGAGCCTCTCGTACCTGCCGCTCCTGCACGACGGCTGCCAGATAGGCCCCCGGCGGAACATCGTGCGGCGCCGCAGTCCCCGTACACGCCGCCAGGTCCGAGGCGAGCCGCTCGGCCATGGCCCAGCCCACCTGCGGATCAAGTTGCCGCATACGCGTCAGATACTGACGTACGGCCAGCCACAACCCGTCGGGCACGCCCGACAGATCGAGTTCCGCGAACCGTCCGGACAACCAGGGCGGCGGAGGAGGAACGAACGCGGTCTGGCCGACGGGCACCCGCTCCCGCACGACGAGCGTGCCCGCGACGACATCACCGAGCCGCCGTCCCCGCGCCGAGACGAGCGAGGCGATACAGGCCACGACTCCGAACGTCATCAGAATCTCGACCACACCGACCGCACCCCGTACCAGCGCATGCCGGAATCGGATCGGCCCGCCGTCGTCCCGCACCACCCGCAGACCGCACGCCATCTTGCCGAGCGAACGACCGTGGCTGAGTGTCTCCACCGCGATCGGCGCCCCCACCAGAACCAGGATGAACGCCGCGATGGAGACAGCGACCCGTGCCGCCTCGTCCAACGAGGCGGTGGATATGACCAGAACAATGGCGACAACGGTGTAGACCAACCCGACCACAACAAGGTCGAGCAACACGGCAAGCGCCCTGCTGGGCAGTTTCGCGGGGCGCAACTCCAGCGCCACCGCCTCGCCCGTAACCAGCTCACTCACGCCTGCCGTCCTTCCCCTGACCTGCCCCTGGAACCGCCAGTCTGCCAAGCTGAAGGGGCATCGTGCCGCAGTACGACAAGCAGACACCCACGACGTGCAGTCGATGAACAGCCGAGGAGCAGGCCAAACGATGGACCTCGACGTCTTCGTCTCCGCCCACCGCGCCGAGTGGAACCGCTTGGACGCACTCCTGCGCCGCCAGCGCCGTCTCACCGGCACGGAGGTGGACGAACTCGTGACCCTCTACCAACGTACGGCCACCCACCTCTCGCTGATCCAGTCGAGCGCCCCGGACCCCCAGCTGACCGGTCGGCTCAGCCAACTCGTGGCACGCGCGCGCAGTGCCGTGACAGGAACCCGCCGTGCCTCCTGGCGCGATGTCACACGCTTCCTCACCCACGGGTTCCCCGCGGCGGTCTACCGATCACGCCATTGGTGGGTCCCCACCGCGCTCATCTCCACGGCGGTGGCGGTTCTCCTGGGATGGTGGATAGGCACGCATCCCGAGGTGCAGTCCTCCATCGCGGCGCCCGACGAGCTGAGCGCTCTCACTCGCCCCGGTGGCGAGTACGAGACGTACTACTCAAGCCACCCCGCCGCCTCCTTCGCCGCTCAGGTGTGGACGAACAACGCCCAGGCCGCCGCGATGTGCCTGGTCCTGGGGGTCTTCCTCTGCTTCCCGGTCATCTGGATCCTCTTCCAGAACATGCTCAACGTGGGCGTCGGCCTCGGCCTGATGTCCTCGGCAGGCCGGCTCGACACCTTCCTCGGCCTGATCCTGCCCCACGGCCTCCTGGAACTGACCGCGGTCTTCGTAGCCGCCGGTACAGGCCTGCGCCTCGGCTGGACAGTCATAGACCCGGGCCCGCGTTCCCGCCGCACGGCTTTGGCGGAGGAAGGACGAGCAGCCCTGGGCATGGCGATAGGCCTTGCCCTGGTCCTCTTCGTCTCGGGCGCGATCGAAGGCTTCGTCACCCCGTCCGGCCTGCCCACATGGGCACGCATCGCGATCGGAGTCATCGCCGAACTGGCCTTCCTCGCGTACGTCTATGTCCTGGGCGGTCGCGCGGTCCGCGCCGGCGAGACGGGTGACCTTGAGGAGGTCGAGCGCAGCGCCGCCGTCCCCACGGCTGCCTGATGTGCGGACACACCTGCCGGACTGCTAGTCTCCTCTTCGCCCTACAAGAGCCGTTGACGCGGAGCGAGTGGGGAGGTAGGTTGGAGCAGTTGCCTAGAACCAGACAGGTTCGACGGAGGCAGTGAAAATCTACTGGTTGCTCGAGGACTTGGATCCTTGAGGACCACATCTCGATGAATCTCAGAAATGAGCGGCCGGTCAGTCCGGCCAAAATCTTCTGATAAAGTCGGAGTCGCCGGAAAGGGAAACGCGAAAGCGGGAACCTGGAAAGCACCGAGGAAATCGGATACGGAAACGGTCTGGTAGAGTTGGAAACGCAAGACAGCAGGACAGTACAACAGCAGGAATAGTAGGACCGAAGGGAAACTGCCCGGAGGAAAGCCTGAGAGTGTTCTTGGGTGAGTACGAAGGAAGCGTCCGTTCCTTGAGAACTCAACAGCGTGCCAAAAATCAACGCCAAGTTTGTTGATACCCCGGCTCACAGGCTTTTGTCTGTGGGTTGAGGTTCCTTTGAAGTAGTAAACACAGCGAGGACGCTGTGAACGGTCGGGCTTATTCCGCCTGACTGTTCCGCTCTCGTGGTGTGACCCGATTACGGGTTGACATTCACGGAGAGTTTGATCCTGGCTCAGGACGAACGCTGGCGGCGTGCTTAACACATGCAAGTCGAACGATGAACCCGCTTCGGTGGGGGATTAGTGGCGAACGGGTGAGTAACACGTGGGCAATCTGCCCTTCACTCTGGGACAAGCCCTGGAAACGGGGTCTAATACCGGATAATACTCCCGCAGGCATCTGTGGGGGTTAAAAGCTCCGGCGGTGAAGGATGAGCCCGCGGCCTATCAGCTTGTTGGTGAGGTAGTGGCTCACCAAGGCGACGACGGGTAGCCGGCCTGAGAGGGCGACCGGCCACACTGGGACTGAGACACGGCCCAGACTCCTACGGGAGGCAGCAGTGGGGAATATTGCACAATGGGCGAAAGCCTGATGCAGCGACGCCGCGTGAGGGATGACGGCCTTCGGGTTGTAAACCTCTTTCAGCAGGGAAGAAGCGCAAGTGACGGTACCTGCAGAAGAAGCGCCGGCTAACTACGTGCCAGCAGCCGCGGTAATACGTAGGGCGCAAGCGTTGTCCGGAATTATTGGGCGTAAAGAGCTCGTAGGCGGTCTGTCGCGTCGGATGTGAAAGCCCGGGGCTTAACCCCGGGTCTGCATTCGATACGGGCAGACTAGAGTGTGGTAGGGGAGATCGGAATTCCTGGTGTAGCGGTGAAATGCGCAGATATCAGGAGGAACACCGGTGGCGAAGGCGGATCTCTGGGCCATTACTGACGCTGAGGAGCGAAAGCGTGGGGAGCGAACAGGATTAGATACCCTGGTAGTCCACGCCGTAAACGGTGGGAACTAGGTGTTGGCGACATTCCACGTCGTCGGTGCCGCAGCTAACGCATTAAGTTCCCCGCCTGGGGAGTACGGCCGCAAGGCTAAAACTCAAAGGAATTGACGGGGGCCCGCACAAGCAGCGGAGCATGTGGCTTAATTCGACGCAACGCGAAGAACCTTACCAAGGCTTGACATACACCGGAAAGCATCAGAGATGGTGCCCCCCTTGTGGTCGGTGTACAGGTGGTGCATGGCTGTCGTCAGCTCGTGTCGTGAGATGTTGGGTTAAGTCCCGCAACGAGCGCAACCCTTGTTCTGTGTTGCCAGCATGCCCTTCGGGGTGATGGGGACTCACAGGAGACTGCCGGGGTCAACTCGGAGGAAGGTGGGGACGACGTCAAGTCATCATGCCCCTTATGTCTTGGGCTGCACACGTGCTACAATGGCCGGTACAATGAGCTGCGATGCCGTGAGGCGGAGCGAATCTCAAAAAGCCGGTCTCAGTTCGGATTGGGGTCTGCAACTCGACCCCATGAAGTCGGAGTTGCTAGTAATCGCAGATCAGCATTGCTGCGGTGAATACGTTCCCGGGCCTTGTACACACCGCCCGTCACGTCACGAAAGTCGGTAACACCCGAAGCCGGTGGCCCAACCCCTCACGGGGAGGGAGCTGTCGAAGGTGGGACTGGCGATTGGGACGAAGTCGTAACAAGGTAGCCGTACCGGAAGGTGCGGCTGGATCACCTCCTTTCTAAGGAGCATTTCTTACCGGGGCCTTTCGGGGTTCCGGTCAGAGGCCAGTACATCGGCGGATGTCCGATGCTGGTTGCTCATGGGTGGAACGTTGATTATTCGGCCGGTTTCACGGGTCGGAGGCTTGCAAGTACTGCTCTCGCAAGAGGGCGTGGAAAGCATGATCTCCGGGCGGGGACGGGTCGGGCGCGCTGTTGGGTGTCTGAGGGTACGGCCGGCTTGTCTGGTCGCCTTCAGTGCCGGCCCCAGTGAACTCGCCCGTTTGTGGGTGGGGTGGTGGGTGGTTGGTCGTTGTTTGAGAACTGCACAGTGGACGCGAGCATCTGTGGCCAAGTTTTTAAGGGCGCACGGTGGATGCCTTGGCACCAGGAACCGATGAAGGACGTGGGAGGCCACGATAGTCCCCGGGGAGTCGTCAACCAGGCTTTGATCCGGGGGTTTCCGAATGGGGAAACCCGGCAGTCGTCATGGGCTGTCACCCACATCTGAACACATAGGGTGTGTGGAGGGAACGCGGGGAAGTGAAACATCTCAGTACCCGCAGGAAGAGAAAACAACCGTGATTCCGGGAGTAGTGGCGAGCGAAACCGGATGAGGCCAAACCGTATGCGTGTGAGACCCGGCAGGGGTTGCGTATACGGGGTTGTGGGATCTCTCTTTCATGGTCTGCCGGCCGTGAGACGAGTCAGAAACCGTTGGTGTAGGCGAAGGACATGCGAAAGGTCCGGCGTAGAGGGTAAGACCCCCGTAGTCGAAACATCAACGGCTCGTTTGAGAGACACCCAAGTAGCACGGGGCCCGAGAAATCCCGTGTGAATCTGGCGGGACCACCCGTTAAGCCTAAATATTCCCTGGTGACCGATAGCGGATAGTACCGTGAGGGAATGGTGAAAAGTACCGCGGGAGCGGAGTGAAATAGTACCTGAAACCGTGTGCCTACAAGCCGTGGGAGCGTCGCTGTATGTGCTTGCACATACAGTCGTGACTGCGTGCCTTTTGAAGAATGAGCCTGCGAGTTTGCGGTGTGTTGCGAGGTTAACCCGTGTGGGGAAGCCGTAGCGAAAGCGAGTCCGAATAGGGCGTTTTAGTAGCGCGCTCAAGACCCGAAGCGGAGTGATCTAGCCATGGGCAGGTTGAAGCGGAGGTAAGACTTCGTGGAGGACCGAACCCACCAGGGTTGAAAACCTGGGGGATGACCTGTGGTTAGGGGTGAAAGGCCAATCAAACTCCGTGATAGCTGGTTCTCCCCGAAATGCATTTAGGTGCAGCGTCGTGTGTTTCTTGCCGGAGGTAGAGCACTGGATAGGCGATGGGCCCTACCGGGTTACTGACCTTAGCCAAACTCCGAATGCCGGTAAGTGAGAGCACGGCAGTGAGACTGTGGGGGATAAGCTCCATGGTCGAGAGGGAAACAGCCCAGAGCATCGACTAAGGCCCCTAAGCGTACGCTAAGTGGGAAAGGATGTGGAGTCGCACAGACAACCAGGAGGTTGGCTTAGAAGCAGCCACCCTTGAAAGAGTGCGTAATAGCTCACTGGTCTAGTGATTCCGCGCCGACAATGTAGCGGGGCTCAAGCGTACCGCCGAAGTCGTGTCATTCCAGCTTTAGGGCCAACGCCTGCTGGGATGGGTAGGGGAGCGTCGTGTGCCGGGTGAAGCTGCAGCGGAAGCTAGTGGTGGACGGTTCACGAGTGAGAATGCAGGCATGAGTAGCGATACACACGTGGGAAACGTGTGCGCCGATTGACTAAGGGTTCCTGGGTCAAGCTGATCTGCCCAGGGTAAGTCGGGACCTAAGGCGAGGCCGACAGGCGTAGTCGATGGATAACCGGTTGATATTCCGGTACCCGCTGTGAAGCGTCAAACAGTGAACCAGGCGATGCTAAGTCCGTGAAGCCGCCCCGGAGCCTTCGGGCAAGGGGGAGTGGTGGAGCCGACGGACCAGACCTGTAGTAGGTGAGTGATGGGGTGACGCAGGAAGGTAGTCCATCCCGGGCGGTGGTTGTCCCGGGGTAAGGGTGTAGGACGTCAGGTAGGTAAATCCGCCTGGCACATAGTCTGAGACCTGATGCCGAGCCGATTGTGGTGAAGTGGATGATCCTATGCTGTCGAGAAAAGCCTCTAGCGAGTTTCATGGCGGCCCGTACCCTAAACCGACTCAGGTGGTCAGGTAGAGAATACCGAGGCGTTCGGGTGAACTATGGTTAAGGAACTCGGCAAAATGCCCCCGTAACTTCGGGAGAAGGGGGGCCATCACTGGTGAGGAGACGTGCTCTCCGAGCTGGGGGTGGCCGCAGAGACCAGCGAGAAGCGACTGTTTACTAAAAACACAGGTCCGTGCGAAGCCGTAAGGCGATGTATACGGACTGACGCCTGCCCGGTGCTGGAACGTTAAGGGGACCGGTTAGTCACATTTCGGTGTGGCGAAGCTGAGAACTTAAGCGCCAGTAAACGGCGGTGGTAACTATAACCATCCTAAGGTAGCGAAATTCCTTGTCGGGTAAGTTCCGACCTGCACGAATGGCGTAACGACTTCTCGACTGTCTCAACCATAGGCCCGGTGAAATTGCACTACGAGTAAAGATGCTCGTTTCGCGCAGCAGGACGGAAAGACCCCGGGACCTTTACTATAGTTTGATATTGGTGTTCGGTTCGGCTTGTGTAGGATAGCTGGGAGACTGTGAAGCCTGGACGCCAGTTCGGGTGGAGTCGTCGTTGAAATACCAGTCTGGTCGTGCTGGATGTCTAACCTGGGTCCGTGATCCGGATCAGGGACAGTGTCTGATGGGTAGTTTAACTGGGGCGGTTGCCTCCTAAAGAGTAACGGAGGCGCCCAAAGGTTCCCTCAGCCTGGTTGGCAATCAGGTGTTGAGTGTAAGTGCACAAGGGAGCTTGACTGTGAGACCGACGGGTCGAGCAGGGACGAAAGTCGGGACTAGTGATCCGGCGGTGGCTTGTGGAAGCGCCGTCGCTCAACGGATAAAAGGTACCCCGGGGATAACAGGCTGATCTTCCCCAAGAGTCCATATCGACGGGATGGTTTGGCACCTCGATGTCGGCTCGTCGCATCCTGGGGCTGGAGTCGGTCCCAAGGGTTGGGCTGTTCGCCCATTAAAGCGGTACGCGAGCTGGGTTTAGAACGTCGTGAGACAGTTCGGTCCCTATCCGCTGCGCGCGCAGGAACATTGAGAAGGGCTGTCCCTAGTACGAGAGGACCGGGACGGACGAACCTCTGGTGTGCCAGTTGTCCTGCCAAGGGCATGGCTGGTTGGCTACGTTCGGGAGGGATAACCGCTGAAAGCATCTAAGCGGGAAGCCTGCTTCGAGATGAGTGTTCCCACCCACTAGATGGGGTAAGGCTCCCAGTAGACGACTGGGTTGATAGGCCAGATCTGGAAGCCCGGTAACGGGTGGAGGTGACTGGTACTAATAGGCCGAGGGCTTGTCCTCAGTTGCTCGCGTCCACTGTGTTGGTTCTGAAACCACGAACAACCCCGCCCAGGGCCACTGGGTGGTGCGGTTGATATGTGTTTCACCGTGTTTCGGTGGTCATAGCGTGAGGGAAACGCCCGGTTACATTCCGAACCCGGAAGCTAAGCCTCACAGCGCCGATGGTACTGCAGGGGGGACCCTGTGGGAGAGTAGGACACCGCCGAACAATTATTGCGAGAAGCCCTGTACCGGGTTCACCGGTACAGGGCTTTTCTGCGTTTACGGCCAATTGAAATTGAAATGGTGGCTCTCTCCTCTTTCACGAGAGAGCCACCATTCAGAGGCGTCCTGCGGCTTTCAGGGCCAGATATGCGTCTGCCAGCGCCGGCGCCAGGTCGTCCGGAGTCGCGTCCACGACGGTGACGCCGTGGCGGCGGAGTTGTTCAGCGGTCCGATGACGTTCCGTCTGCGCTTGGGCGGCGGCTGCGGCCTCGTACACCGCTTCTGTGTTTCCTCGGGCTGCTGTCATGGCTGCGATGTGAGGGTCTGCCACTGAGGCCAGCAGGACTGTGTGTCGCTGGGTCAGCTGAGGGAGGACAGGAAGCAGGCCTTCTTCGATGGGGGCTGCGTCCAGGCTGGTGAGCAGGACGATCAGGGAGCGTCTGGGAGCCGTACGGAGTGCGGTGGCCGTGAGACCCCGGGCGTCCGTTTCGATCAGTTCGGGTTCCAGGCCGGCCATCGCGTTGACCAGGGACGGAAGGACGTCGGCTGCGGCGCGGCCCTGGACCAGGGCACGTACCCGGCGGTCGTACGCGAGGAGGTCCACGCGGTCGCCCGCGCGGGACGCCAGGGCTGCGAGGAGGAGGGCCGCGTCCATGGAGGCGTCCAGGCGGGGGACGTCGCCCACGCGGCCCGCTGACGTGCGGCCGGTGTCGAGGACCAGGAGGATGTGGCGGTCGCGTTCGGGGCGCCAGGTGCGTACGGCGACCGTGGACTGGCGGGCTGTGGCGCGCCAGTCGATGGAACGGGTGTCGTCGCCGGGGACGTACTCGCGCAGGCTGTCGAATTCGGTGCCTTCGCCGCGGGTCAGGACGCTGGTACGGCCGTCGAGTTCGCGCAGGCGGGCGAGCTTCGAGGGGAGGTGCTTGCGGCTGGTGAACGGAGGGAGGACCCGTACCGTCCAGGGGACGTGGTGGCCGCCCTGGCGGGCGAAGAGGCCCAGGGGGCCGTACGAGCGGATCGTCACGCGGTCGGCCCTGCGGTCGCCCCGGCGGGTGGGGCGTAGACGGGTGGTGACGCGGCGGCGCTCGCCGGCGGGGACCGTCAGGCGGTGGCGGGAAGCCTCCACCTCGGTGCCGGACGGCCAGCTGCTGGGGGGCCAGGCGTCGCGCAGGCGGGCGCGGAGTGGGCGGTTGGAGGGGTTGGTGACCGTCAGGGTGACATCCGCCGGTTCGCCCAGGCGGGCGGAGGTGTCGCCGGAGCGGGTGAGGCCGAGGCGGCGTACGGGGGCTGCCAGGGCGTAGTCGCAGGCGCACGCGACGGCCAGGGGGGCGTTCACGGCGAGGATGCCTGTCCAGCCGGGGTCCCAGATGCCGATGGGGATCGAGCCAAGGGCCGCCAGGAGGGCGGCGCGGCCGGTGAGTGCCATCAGCGGGGGACGGGGACGTGGGCGAGGATCGCGTTGATGACCGAGTCGGCCGTCACGCCCTCCATCTCGGCCTCCGGGCGGAGTTGCACGCGGTGGCGGAGGGTGGGGAGGGCCAGGGCTTTGACGTCGTCGGGGATGACGTAGTCACGGCCGGTCAGCCAGGCCCAGGCGCGGGATGTCGCCAGGAGGGCCGTGGCGCCTCGGGGGGAGACGCCGAGCGTGAAGGACGGGGATTCGCGGGTGGCGCGGCAGATGTCCACGACGTAGGCGGTGATCTCGGGGGAGATTGTTGTTTTTGCGACGGCCGCGCGGGCCGCTTCCAGGTCCGCCGGGCCTGCCGCGGGGCGTACGCCGGCGGCGCGGAGGTCGCGCGGGTTGAAGCCCTCGGCGTGGCGGGTGAGGACGTCGATCTCGTCCTCGCGGGAGGGGAGGGGGATCGTGAGCTTGAGGAGGAAACGGTCCAGCTGGGCTTCGGGAAGGGGGTACGTGCCCTCGTACTCGACCGGGTTCTGGGTCGCCGCGACCATGAACGGGTCGGGGAGGGGGCGGGGGGTGCCGTCGACGGTGACCTGGCGTTCCTCCATGGCTTCCAGGAGGGATGACTGGGTCTTCGGGGGTGTGCGGTTGATCTCGTCCGCGAGGAGGAGGTTGGTGAAGACGGGGCCCGGCTGGAAGGAGAACTCCGCGCTGCGCGTGTCGTAGACGAGGGAGCCGGTGATGTCGCTGGGCATCAGGTCCGGAGTGAACTGGACGCGCTTGGTGTCGAGTTCGAGTGCGGAGGCGAGTGCCCGGACGAGCAGTGTCTTGGCTACTCCGGGGACGCCTTCGAGGAGAACGTGTCCGCGGCAGAGAAGGGCGACGACGAGGCCGGTCACGGCGGGGTCCTGGCCGACCACGGCTTTGGCGATCTCGGCGCGCAGGGCTACCAGGGAGGCCCGGGCGGCGTCCGGGTTCCCGGCGATCCCGGCGTTGTCAGTGGTCGGGTCCATCATGGACGGCGTACCTCTCTTTCGAGGGCGTCGAGTTGGTCGGCGAGGGAGATGAGGGCGGCGTCGTCGCCGGGCGGCGGGCCGAAGAGGAGGGCATGCAGGGACTGTCCGTCTCCGTGGTCGTGGAGGTGGGCGGACAGAGCGGGGAGCAGGGCCTCGGGCGCGTGTGCCTGGGGCACGGGGACGCCTACGAGGGGGGCGAGGCGAGTGCGGGTGGTGGAGCGAAGAGCGACTGCCGCGCGGTCGCGGGCGTTCGTCTTGCGGTAGAGACGGGCGCGGCCTTCGACGGTTTCGGAGGCGCGGATCGCCACCGGGAGACGTTCGGGTACGAGGGGGCCGAATCGGCGTGCCCTCCAGAAGGCGGCCAGAACCGCGGCGAAGAAGAGCTGGAGGGTGCCCCAGAGCCAGCCCGAAGGGATCAGGTCGAAGAAGCTGCGCTCGCCGGAGTCGCTGAGCGAGTCGTCGGAGAGCGAGGGGAGGTACCAGACCAGATGGGGCCGGGAACCGAGCAGTTGAAGGGCGAGCGAGGCGTTGCCGTGCTCGTCGAGACGGTCGTTGTAGAGGATGTCGGGTGCCCCGAGCACGACGGTGTCGCCGTTCCCCGTAACCGCGGGGACACGTACGAGGGTGGGGAGGCCGTCGCTGGGGTAGCACGTGTCGGCGTCGGTGGCGCTGGTGTCGTAGCGGAAACCACCCGTGTCGGCGGTGCCCGCGCGCCGGGCGGCGGGCAGGCCGCAGTCGGGGGAGAGCTTCGAGTGGAAGCTGATCGCGGGGTCGGCGGTGACACCGGGGGCGAGTGTCCCGACGGACGGGCTGCCGGGGGCGACCAGGACCGTACGGCCGCCGGAGCCCTCGGCCGCCGTGTGCAGTTGCCTCTGTTGACGGTCGGTCAGCAGGTCGGGGACCGCGATCAGAAGGGTCGTGTCGGCGTCGGCCGCGGCGCTCGCCTCGGCGAGGGTGGTGACCACGCGCGTGGACACGCCCCGCTCGGCGAGGAGCGTTGCGACGGCGCGGCTGCCACGGGGGTCTGCGGAACGAGGGTCGAGGCCGCCGCGCCGGGTACCGGAGTTGATCACGGCGATCGTGACGGCGCCCACGAGGAGGATGACGACGCCGAGTACGACACCTCGCGCGCGGGTCCACACCTGGCGGGCGCTGGGCGAGGTGGAGGTGGGGGTGGGGAGCGTGGCGGCGGTGGTCATTTCGCGGCTCCCTGGCGGGCGTCGGGGGCCGCGCTGGGGCTGCTGCTGTTGCTGTTCGTGAGTACCGGTTTCGTGCGTTCCAGGTCGCCGTCGAGTTCGGTGAGCCGGCGGTACACCTGCGGGGTCGCCGCGCGTCCGCCGTACGTCACCTCGTCGAAGTCGCGGGCCGCGCTGCGCAGGCGGTCGGTGTGCGCGGGCAGGGTGCGGCCCGCTTCCGCGGCTGCCTCGTCGGCGGTGCGGCCGGGGCGGGCATCGAGGAGGGCGCGTTCCTCCAGGGAGCGGACGACGGCACGCATGCGTTCCTGGACGGCCTGGCTCCAGTGGCCCAGGGCGGCGTGTGCCTCGGCGGCGGCGCGGTGTTCGGCCGCGCTGCGGGGGCGGTCGTCGAAGAGTGCGGCGGCGGAGGTGGGGCCGGTGCGCGGGGTGCCGAGGCGCCACCACAGGGCGCCGATCACGGCGACGACGGCCAGGAGGACGACCACCAGGCCGACGACTCCGCCGGGGGTCGCGGTCGAGGCCGCGTTGAAGACCTTGTCGAGCCAGTCCCAGAAGGCGTCCATGGCCCGATCCAACGGGCTCGGGTCGTTCTGGTGGTACATGCGCTTGGACAGCTCGCGCCGGGCTGCCTCCCGGGCGGGATCACGCGGGATCGTCACCGGCGGGTCGTCGGCCGCCAGCGACAGTACGGCGGTGTCGCCGGCGCGCAGCAGGGCTCGTACGGCCGCTTCGGCGGTGGGCGATGGTGCCGACACCGTTATGAGAAATCCCCCCGTCAGGCTCACCGCATCAGCTTCCCGGGGTGGCGCCCGGGGTGCCGGAGCCGGAGCTCTGGACGCCGGCGGCGCGGGCCAGGTCGAGGTCGAGGGCCTCGCGGCGGATGCGCTGGTCGATGTAGAGGAGCACGGTCACGCCCGCGGTGATGGGGAAGGTGATCATGGAGCCGATCACCGAGCCGATGCCGCTGACGACGAGGAACGTCCAGCCGAAGCTGCCCGTGCCGTCGAGGAGGCCGCTGATGCCGTCTCCGGTCAGGGCGCTGGCGACGAAGGTGAACGGGAGGACGACGATGGACGAGACGACCATGGCGATGATCGAGGCGAGCAGCTGAATGCCGAGGACCCGCCACCAGGAGCCGCGGACGAGCTTCGCGGAGCGGCTGATCGACTTCAGGATGCTCTGCTTCTCCAGCATCAGCGCCGGCGAGGCCAGGGAGAAGCTGATCATCAGCCACAGCGCGACGAGGCTCGCGCCGAAGCCGCCCAGGACGGCCAGTGCCGCTCCGCCGCCCTCCGAACCCGCGAGGGCCACGAGGACGCCCGGTGCGATGCCGACGGCGACGATCGCGACGACGGTGAGCAGCAGCAGGAAAATGAGACCGAACAGCTTCGGGATCTGCGGGCGGGCGTCCCGCCAGGCTTCGCCGATGGTCACCGGCTTGCCGAGTACCGCGCGGCTGGTCACTGTCGTGAGCAGGGCGGTCGCGATGACGGTGCCGATCATGGAGATCACGAAGAGGACGCCGGAGCTGAGCAGGGCGTCGCCCATGGCCCGGCTCAGCTCCTCGAAGCTGGCGCTCGTGCTGTCGAGGCCGTTGACGCTCGCGTTGTCGTCCAGGACCAGTCCCTGGAGGAGGATGGCGACGATCTCCGTGACGACCGCGACGGTGAGCGAGATGCCCAGCACGGTGCGCCAGTGGGCGCGCATGGTGGAGACGGCGCCGTCGAGGATCTCGCCGACGCCGAGCGGGCGCAGCGGGATCACGCCGGGCTTGGCGGCGGGCGGGGGGCCGCCCCAGTTGCCGCCCCAGCCGGGGTGGCCGCCGTGCGGGCCGTATCCGCCGTACCCTCCGGGGCCGTTGTAGCCGCCCGGGGTGCCGGGGTGGTTGCCGCCCCAGCCCGGGCCGGGGGGCGGTGGTGGGGGCGGTGCCTGGCCGGGGGCCCGGGGGCCCGTGGGGGCGGACCACTGGGCGGGTGGCGGCTGTTCCTGGGACCACTTCGGGCCGGAGCCGGTCGTGTCGGGGCGCGGCTGGTCCGCGGGCTCCGCGGGGCCGGGCTGGTCGGCGGGGGCGGACGCGCCGGGCTGCTGCCCTTCGGAGGGGGCAGATCCGGGCGAGGCCCAGCCCGGAGTGTCGTTCATCGTCGCTCCTTCACGGTGCCTGTCCGCGTTCGCGGCAGGTTGGCAGCCATCGTGTCATGGGGAGTGCGCGGGCGGATCAGCCCCTGCGGGGCCTTGACACCTTCAATTGTCCGACGGGCAGGGGGCAGACTGGGCGGATGGCTGATCAGTACGCGCAATCCCGCGAGGACAACCGGCCCACCGAGATACCGGCGATCCGCTGGGAGGAACCTCCGGAGGGGCCGGTGCTGGTCCTTCTCGACCAGACGAGACTGCCCGCCGAGGAGGTCGAGCTGGTCTGTACGGACGCGCCCGCGCTGGTGGCGGCGATCCGGTCGCTGGCCGTGCGCGGGGCGCCGTTGCTCGGCATCGCGGGGGCGTACGGGGTCGCGCTCGCCGCCGTACGCGGCTTCGACGTGGACGAGGCCGCCGTCGCGCTGGCGCAGGCCCGGCCCACCGCCGTGAACCTCGCTGTCGGGGTGCGCAGGGCGCGGGAGGCGTACGGGGCGGAGCTCGCCAGGAGCGGTGACCGGGAGCAGGCGGCCGGGGCGGCGCTGGTCGCGGCGCGGGTGCTGCACCGGGAGGACGCCGAGGCCAGCGCGCGGATGGCCGTGCACGGGCTGGCGCTGCTGGACGAGTTGCTGCCCGGCGGCGGGCACCGGGTGCTCACGCACTGCAACACCGGATCGCTGGTGTCGGGCGGTGAGGGAACGGCGTTCGCGGTGGCGCTGGCGGCGCACCGGGCGGGGCGGCTGCGCAGGCTCTGGGTGGACGAAACGCGCCCGTTGCTGCAAGGTGCTCGCCTGACGGCGTATGAGGCGGCGCGCAGCGGAATGGCGTACACCTTGCTCACGGACAACGCGGCGGGCTCTCTGTTCGCCGCCGGGGAGGTGGACGCGGTACTGATCGGCGCGGACCGGATCGCGGCCGACGGTTCGGTGGCGAACAAGGTGGGGAGCTATCCGCTCGCCGTGCTGGCCAGGTACCACCATGTGCCGTTCATCGTGGTGGCGCCGGTGACGACGGTGGATCCGGACACCCCCGACGGGGCGTCCATAGAGGTGGAACAGCGTGCCGGACATGAGGTGACGGAGATCGCCGCGCCGCAGGTGCCGGTGGCGGGAGCGGAAGCGGGAGGCGGAATTCCGGTGGCACCCTTGGGGACCCAGGCGTACAACCCGGCGTTCGATGTGACGCCTCCCGAGTTGGTGACGGCGATCGTCACCGAAGCGGGCGTTGTGTCGCCTGTGACGGCTGCGGCGCTGGCAGAGCTGTGTGACAGGTCACGACAGGTAACGATTTAGTTAATGGGATGATGTCGTTTATGAAGGGACGAGTCCTTGTCGTCGATGACGACACCGCACTGGCCGAGATGCTCGGCATTGTGTTGCGTGGTGAAGGTTTTGAGCCGTCTTTCGTAGCTGACGGCGACAAGGCGCTGGCCGCTTTCCGTGAGTCCAAGCCCGATCTGGTGCTCCTGGACCTGATGCTTCCCGGCCGGGACGGCATTGAGGTGTGCCGCCTGATCAGGGCGGAGTCCGGGGTGCCGATCGTGATGCTCACGGCCAAGAGCGACACCGTCGACGTCGTCGTGGGCCTGGAGTCAGGTGCCGATGACTACATCGTGAAGCCGTTCAAGCCGAAGGAGCTGGTCGCCCGGATCCGGGCGCGGCTGCGGAGGTCGGAGGAGCCGGCGCCCGAGCAGTTGGCCATAGGCGACCTCCTCATCGATGTCGCCGGTCACTCTGTGAAGCGGGACGGGCAGTCGATCGCGCTGACGCCTCTGGAGTTCGATCTGCTGGTCGCGCTCGCGCGCAAGCCGTGGCAGGTGTTCACGCGTGAGGTGCTCCTGGAACAGGTCTGGGGGTACCGCCACGCGGCGGACACCCGTCTGGTCAACGTCCATGTGCAGCGGCTGCGCTCCAAGGTCGAGAAGGACCCGGAGCGGCCGGAGATCGTGGTGACCGTCCGTGGCGTCGGTTACAAGGCAGGACCGAGCTGACATGTCCGGGGACAGTGCCGCTTCGCCCCCCGGGCGTTCCGGGGGGCGTGCGGAGCGGCCTGTCGGGCGGCAGAAGGTGAGCAGGGCCGGCTCCGGCTGGCGGCAGTTCTTCGAGGGCGGGTTGCTCCAGGGCGGTGTCCAGGGCAGCCCGGTCCTTCGGCTGTTCATGCGCTGGGTGCGCCGGCCGCTGCTGCCCGTCATGCGGCTCTGGCGGCGCAACATCCAGCTCAAGGTCGTCGCGACGACGTTGCTGATGTCGCTCGGTGTCGTCCTGCTGCTCGGTTTCGTCGTCATCGGGCAGGTGCGCAACGGCCTGCTCGACGCCAAGGTGAAGGCCTCGCAGAGCCAGGCCGCGGGTGGATTCGCGGCGGCCAAACTGAGGGCGGACACGGCGGCGAGCGCCAGTGGGGACGATGGTTCCGGCGCCGGCGGCCGTCCGTCGCAGAACGTCATCCAGTGGATGAGCGACCTGGTGGAGTCCCTCTCCAGCGGTGGGCAGGGCGCTTTCGACGTCGTGACCCTCCCGAGCGGTCCCACGGGCGACGACAGCAGCGGCGGGCGCGGGCCGCGTGCCTCCGGCGGGGTGGACCCGACGGCGAGCGTTCCCGAGGCACTGCGCGCGCGGGCCGACGGCAGCATGCTGATGGCGCAGAGCTACACCCGTATCACGTACACCAACGGCAGCGAGTCGCAGCCCGCGCTGATCATCGGCAAGCAGATCGACGACCCGAACGGCGACCCGTACCAGCTGTACTACCTCTTCCCGCTCACCCAGGAGGAGAAGTCGCTGAGCCTCGTCAAGGGGACGCTGGCGACGGCCGGGCTGTTCGTCGTCGTGCTCCTGGGGGCCATCGCCTGGCTTGTGGTGCGGCAGGTCGTGACGCCCGTGCGGATGGCGGCCGGGATCGCCGAGCGGCTGTCCGCCGGGCGGTTGCAGGAGCGGATGAAGGTCACCGGCGAGGACGACATCGCGCGGCTCGGCGAGGCCTTCAACAAGATGGCGCAGAATCTCCAGCTGAAGATTCAGCAGCTGGAGGAGCTGTCGCGGATGCAGCGGCGGTTCGTGTCCGACGTGTCGCACGAACTGCGGACGCCCCTGACGACCGTACGGATGGCCGCCGATGTCATCCATGACGCGCGCGTGGACTTCGATCCGGTGACCGCGCGGTCGGCCGAACTGCTCGCCGATCAGCTCGACCGGTTCGAGACACTGCTCGCTGACCTGCTGGAGATCAGCCGGTTCGACGCGGGCGCGGCTGCGCTGGAGGCCGAGCCGATCGACCTCAGGCAGGTCGTACGGCGTGTGGTGAGCGGTGCCGAGCCGCTGGCCGAGCGCAAGGGGACGACAGTACGGGTCGTCGGCGACCAGCAGCCCGTCGTGGCCGAGGCCGACGCGCGGCGCGTGGAGCGGGTGCTGCGCAACCTCGTCGTCAACGCCGTGGAGCACGGCGAGGGCAAGGACGTCATCGTGAAGCTGGCCGCCGCGGGCGGTGCGGTCGCGGTGGCCGTGCGCGACTACGGGGTGGGGCTCAAGCCGGGTGAGGCGACCCGGGTCTTCAGCCGCTTCTGGCGGGCCGACCCGGCACGCGCGCGTACCACCGGCGGTACGGGTCTCGGCCTGTCCATCGCGCTGGAGGATGCCCGGCTGCACGGCGGCTGGCTGCAGGCGTGGGGCGAGCCGGGCGGCGGTTCGCAGTTCCGGCTGACGCTGCCGCGCACCGCCGACGAGCATCTGCGGGGTTCGCCCATACCGCTGGAACCCAGGGACTCGCGGCGTCACCGGGAACTCAATGACGCGGGTCTGCCGTACGCCGGCGGCGACAAGCTGGCCACGGTGCCGATACAGACGGCGGCCACGGAACAGCGGCCGATAGCGCCGCGGCTCGCCGGCCCGACCCCGACCGCGGATCCCACGGCGCTGCCCGGCAACGGCGCTCGTGTGGTGCCGCGCCCGGCCGGCGTCGCGCGGCGGGACGGCATGTCCGGTACGGAGGCGCAGCTCACGGACGGCGTGTCCTCGGATGCCGGGACAGAGCGTGTGGACGAGCAAGGGGAGGCATTTCGTGGGCCCTGACCGCGAGCGGGACGGTCGGCGGCGGGAAACGGTCCGCGCGGTGGTGTACGTGGCCTGTGGGGCCGTACTGCTGGCCGGATGCGCCTCGATGCCCGACAGCGGGGATCTGCGCGGAGTCGAGTCCACGCCCCGGCAGGACGCCCAGGTACGGGTCTTCGCCCTGCCGCCCCACGACAACGCCCCGCCGGGACAGATCGTCCAGGGCTTCCTGGAGGCGCTGACCAGTGATGATCCGCACTACGAGACCGCGCTCAAGTACCTGACGGCGCGTGCCGCGAAGCAGTGGCGGCCCGACGCGTCGACCACGGTGCTGGACGGTGGGCCCACCGCCGATCCCGTGCACGCGGGCAGCCGGGACGACCCGGACGACTACGCGGCCACACTGACCGGCGGCAGGTTCGCCACGCTGGACTCCCAGCAGTCGTACAAACCCGCCGACGGGCAGTACCGGGAGACGCTGCACCTCACGCGGGAGAAGAAGAGCGGGCAGTGGCGCATCGACGACCTGCCGCAGGGCATCGTCATGGGCAAGTCGGACTTCCTGCGCAACTACACGTCCGTCAACAAGTACTACTTCGCGTCGAACACGCCGACGGAGTCGGACGGGCAGCCCGTGTCCGTCGCCGATCCGGTGTACGTCCGTAAGAAGGTCGACCCGATGACGCAGACGGTGAGTTCGCTGCTGGAGGGGCCCTCGCGCTGGCTGGGACCGGTCGTCAGGTCGAGTTTCCCCACGGGTACGGCGCTCAAGAAGGGCGTCACCTCGCTGACCCCCGACGACCAGAACCGGCTGACGGTGCCGCTCAACGACAAGGCGAGCCGGGTCGGGTCCGCCAAGTGCACCGAGATGGCCGCCCAGCTCCTCTACACGCTCCAGGACCTGACCCCCACGGGGGTCGACGAGGTCGCGCTGCAACGCGCCAACGGCACCCAGCTGTGCGTCCTCGGCAAGGAACAGGCCGAGATCGTCGCCGCGCGCGGTGTGGTGGAGCACCCCGAGTTCCAGTACTTCATCGACGGCAAGCACCGCCTCGTACGCGTGGCCGGCGACAGCCTCGAAGCCGCCGCCGACGTCACCCCGGTGCCCGGCGCGCTCGGCGAGGGGGAGAAGCAGCTTCGGTCCGCGGCGGTCTCGCGGGACGAGGACAGCGCGGCCGGGGTCTCGGCGGACGGGAGCATGCTCTACGTCGGGTCGCTGGTGTCCGGCGGATCGCTCGGCGAGCCCGTGGTGACCAGCCAGGGCGCCACCAAGGCCGACCGGCTGACCACACCGAGCTGGGACGGCGACGGTGACCTGTGGGTGGCCGACCGCAACCCGGAGAAGCCCCGGCTGCTGCTCCTGGAGAAGGGCGCGGGCGACCCGCTGGAAGTGCGGACCCCAGGGCTCGACGGGCGCATAGAAGCGGTACGGGTGGCCGCTGACGGGGTGCGGATCGCGCTCATCGTGGAGAAGGACGGCCTGCGGTCCCTGTACGTCGGGCGGATCGAGCGGGACGAGCGGTCGGCGGCATCGGGCGGGGCGTCCCGGGAGAAGACGGCGGCGGGGCAGCGGACCGGGGAGCGCTCGGTTGTGTCGGTCCTCGAACTGCACTCCGTGACACCGCAGTTGGAGGAGGTCACCGCCATGTCGTGGGCCGGGGACAGCCGGCTCGTGGTGGTCGGGAGGGAGCAGGACGGCGTGCAGCAGATGGGATACGTGCAGGTCGACGGCTCGACGCCGGTCGGGTCGGCGCCGGCCGCGCTGACCGGTGTGAAGGGCATCGCGGCTTCCGAGGACGAGAGGCTGCCGCTGGTGGCCTACTCGGAGGAGGACGGGATCGTGCGGCTGCTGTCCGGGTCCAAGTGGCAGAAGCTGGTCAAGGACGGGTCGGCTCCGGTCTATCCGGGGTGAGCGGCCCCTCCGGTCGTACGGCTGTCCGCTTCTCCGGGGCGGCACGTGGACGCGGGTGGAAGTGACGTGTGACGGCCCGTCGGATGCCCGGCGGGCCGTCGGCGTTTCCGGATGCTGGTCGTGGGGCGTGCGGAGTTGTCCACAGGGTGTTTTCCACAGGGGTGGCAGGGCGGCGCCGGTGTTGGCACAGTGGTGGGCATGCGGGGGTGGTGGCAGGATCTCGGCGACCTGGTGCTGCCGGCCGAGTGCGGAGGCTGCGGAAGGCCTCGCACGGTGCTCTGCCCGGAGTGCCGTGCCGCTCTGAACGGGGCCGCACCGAGCCGGGTGCGCCCCGTGCCGGAGCCCCTCGGGCTGCCGGTCGTGCAGGCGGCGGCCCGGTACGAGGACGAGGTGCGTGCGGTACTCCTCGCGCACAAGGAAAGGGGTGCGTTGGCCCTCGCGGGACCACTCGGGACGGCGCTGGCGGGAGCTGTGCGAGCGGCACTCGACGGGACTCCGAGCGACGGTACGGGCGTACTGCTCGTTCCTGTGCCGTCCGCGCGTCGGGCCGTGCGGGCCCGGGGGCACGATCCGGCTCGGCGTATCGCGCTCGCCGCGGCGGGTGAGCTGCGCGGGTCCGGTACGCCGGCCCGGGTGCTGGCGGTGCTGCGGCAGCGGCGTGCCGTGGCCGATCAGGCGGGACTCAACTCCCGTCAGCGGCTGGACAACCTCGCGGGTGCGCTGGGAGTGGCCGCCGGGGCCGGACGGTTGCTGGCCGGGGCGGGTGCGGTCGTCCTGGTCGACGATCTGATGACGACCGGGGCCTCACTGGCCGAGGCCGCGCGTGCCGTGCGGAAGGCGGTCCGGCCTGCGGAGACGAGCGGGGCGCACGGGGTGGAACGGCCGGGAGAGGTGGGAAACGTGAGAGAAGCGAGAAACCCCGTGTACTCGGAAGCGGGGCGGGAAGGCAGAGGGCAGCGGTGCGCGGTAGCCACGTCCGTGAGTGCGGAGCGGAGGCCGGGAGTGTCGGGAATGGTGACACCGGGTGCCTTCGAACGCATGATCTGCGCGGCTGTGGTCGCGGCGACACCTGATTCTTTCGAAATAAACCGGAACTGAGCGCGAACTTGCATCG
The DNA here is from genome assembly GCF_036227485.1 of Streptomyces sp. NBC_01451. Classification (NCBI taxonomy): domain Bacteria; kingdom Bacillati; phylum Actinomycetota; class Actinomycetes; order Kitasatosporales; family Streptomycetaceae; genus Streptomyces; species Streptomyces sp. NBC_01451. The sequence continues at coordinate 3,674,538 of NZ_CP109479.1, read as the reverse complement.
TTGCAGGTAGTGAGAGGACTAATTCACTTGAACGGAGGTACGCGCCAGTAGAGGGTGACGACATCCGTCCGGGCGAGATATGTTCGGTTGTGAGGGAAAGCCGCAGGCCACACCTCGAAAATCCGAATGCCGTGCTGCGGGTTTTGCTTAATCACCCCAGTCGGCCGCGTGGGGATCTTGCCCATGGGGGAGGAGGAGGTGGAAGTCACCGAGTCCGCGGTTCCGGAGTACACCGGAGCCTGGTGCAAAAGGGAGACGCTTCGCCACTGAAGCGGAGCGATCCGGGAACGGAGTTCTGCGTGGACATCGTCGTCAAGGGACGCAAGACCGAGGTGCCCGAGCGGTTCCGGAAGCACGTTGCCGAGAAGTTGAGGCTGGACAGGATCCAGAAGCTCGACGGCAAGGTGATCAGCCTCGATGTCGAGGTGTCCAAGGAGCCCAACCCCCGGCAGGCCGACCGCTCCGACCGAGTGGAGATCACACTTCACTCCCGCGGTCCGGTCATCCGGGCGGAAGCAGCGGCAAGCGACCCGTACGCGGCACTCGACCTCGCGGCGGACAAGCTCGAGGCCCGGCTGCGCAAGCAGCACGACAAGCGTTACACCCGCCGGGGCGCCGGCCGGCTGACGGCCGCCGAGGTCGCCGACCACGTCCCGGACGCGGCAACGCTGAACGGCAATGGTCACCCCGTCCATGAGGAAGACGCGGACGGCGTGCCCGTCAAGAGGATCGGCTCGCTGGAAGTGAAGGGCGAAGGCCCCCTCATCGTCCGGGAGAAGAGCCACGTCGCCTCCCCGATGACGCTCGACCAGGCTCTCTACGAGATGGAACTGGTCGGGCACGACTTCTACCTGTTCGTCGACTCCGAGACCAAGGAACCGAGTGTCGTCTACCGGCGGCACGCCTACGACTACGGTGTGATCCACCTCAACACGGACCCGATGGTCGCCCACCAGACGCACGCCCCCGAGGCGGGTGGCACGCTGGGCGGCTGACTGCCCCCGGTGACAGCCGAGCGGGTGCCCCTGGAGCGCGTGTGCGCCCCCAGGGGCACCCGTGCGCGACCCCTCCGGGACCCGCACTGTCACCGCACCGACGCCCGGGCATGGAATCATGGCCGCAACGGCTCAACCGGTGGGTCGTTGCCTTGGGTTGGCGATGGCACAGAACCACAGGCCAAAGCCTTCAGGGGGAGGAACGATGGCGGACAGCTTCGGACCGATGCAGGTTGGGAATGCCGACGACGGCGTCACCGGCATGGGCCCGGACGCGGGCACCTCGCGCAAGGAGCCGATCAGAGTCCTTGTCGTGGACGACCACGCGCTCTTCCGTCGCGGGCTGGAGATCGTGCTCGCGGCCGAGGAGGACATCCAGGTCGTCGGCGAGGCGGGGGACGGTGCGGAGGCCGTCGACAAGGCCGCAGATCTGCTGCCCGACATCGTCCTGATGGACGTACGGATGCCGAAGCGCGGGGGGATCGAGGCGTGCACCTCCATCAAGGAGGTCGCGCCCAGCGCCAAGATCATCATGCTGACGATCAGCGATGAGGAAGCCGATCTGTACGAGGCGATCAAGGCCGGCGCGACCGGTTATCTCCTCAAGGAGATCTCCACGGACGAGGTGGCCACGGCCATTCGTGCGGTGGCCGACGGACAGTCGCAGATCAGCCCCTCGATGGCGTCGAAACTGCTCACCGAATTCAAGTCGATGATCCAGCGGACGGACGAGCGGCGGCTGGTACCCGCGCCGCGGCTCACCGAGCGCGAACTGGAAGTTCTCAAGCTGGTCGCCACCGGGATGAACAACCGCGATATCGCGAAGGAGTTGTTCATCTCCGAGAACACCGTGAAGAACCATGTGCGCAACATCCTGGAGAAGCTGCAACTGCACTCCAGGATGGAAGCGGTGGTTTACGCGATGCGGGAGAAGATCCTCGAGATTCGGTAGGGCGACCCGGAGACCGGGAGATCCAGAGATCGGGCGGTTGAGCTGCCGGGTGTGGAGTTGTCGGTGCCGCGTGCCGCGTGCCGCGTGCCGCGTGCCGCGTGCCGCGTGCCGCGTGCCGCGTGCGGGTGGGTCAGGTGAGGGCCCGGGTCAGTTCTCCTTCCAGGGGGGCGCGTAGGCCCGGGGCGTCGACCCGCTCCACTCGGACGTTTGTGCAGTTCACCCAGCCTGCCGCCTCCAGCAGGGCCTGGGCCACCGCCGGGACCGCCTTCGGGCCGTTCAGGGTGACCTGTCTGGCGACCAGGGTGTTGCCCTCCCGGGCGGGGTCCACCCTGCCGACGAGGTGGCCGCCGGCGAGGACCGGCATCGCGAAGTAGCCGTGCACACGCTTCGGCTTGGGGACGTAGGCCTCCAGGCGGTGGGTGAAGCCGAAGATCCGTTCCGTGCGGGCCCGTTCCCAGATCAGGGAGTCGAAGGGGGAGAGCAGGGTCGTGCGGTGGCGGCCTCGGGCGGGGGTCTCCAGGGCCGCCGGGTCGGCCCAGGCCGACTTGCCCCAGCCTTCGACCGTGACGGGGACCAGACCCGAGTCCGCGATCACCGCGTCGACCTGTTCCGCCTTGAGACGGTGGTAGTCGGCGATGTCCGTACGGGTGCCGACGCCCAGGGACTGGCCCGCGAGGCGGACCAGGCGGCGCAGGCATTCGGCGTCGTCCAGCTCGTCGTGCAGCAGCGCGTCCGGGATGGCGCGCTCGGCCAGGTCGTACACCCGCTTCCAGCCTCGGCGCTCCACGCACACCACCTCGCCGTACATCAGGGCGCGTTCGACGGCGACCTTCGTGCCGGACCAGTCCCACCAGTCACTGGTGCGTTTCGCGCCGCCCAACTCCGTTGCGGTGAGGGGGCCTTGTGTGCGGAGTTGCTTGATGACCTGCTCGTAGACGTCGGGCGGGAGGTCGTGGTTCCAGTGGGGGCGGGAGCGGTAGGCGCGGCGGCGGAAGGCGAAGTGGGGCCACTCCTCCACGGGGAGGATGCAGGCGGCGTGCGACCAGTACTCGAAGGCGTGGGGGCTCGTGGACGCCGGGTTCCAGTAGGCGTCCTCGATCTTCTTGCGGGGTATGGCGCCGAGGCGGGCGTACGGGATGAGTTCGTGGGAGCGGGCCAGTACCGAGATCGTGTCGAGCTGGACCGCGCCCAGGTGGCGGAGGATGCCGCGGACGCCTGCCTTGCGGTCGGGGGCGCCGAGGAAGCCCTGGGCGCGCAGGGCGATACGGCGGGCCTCGTCGGCGGAGAGCTCGGTGTGGGGGGTGGTGGGCTGGGGCAGGCTGCTCGTCATGCCTCCGCACGATAGGGGGTGGGACTGACAGTGGGGGTGAGCTGGGGGTAAGGGGTCTCGTCCTCAAGCGCCGGACGGGCCGGCACTGCCGGCCGGTGCCGGAGGCGTGGGCGGGAGGTACGGGGCCGTGGAGGGGAGGCCGACGTCCGACGGGAGGAGGGAGGCGACCCAGCAGTCGCGGCGTACTCCCTTGTTGTTGATGGCCGAGCGCAGGGTGCCCTCCATGGTGAAGCCGGCCTTCTGCGCCGCTGCTCGGGATGCCGCGTTGCCCACCTCCGCCCGCCACTCCACGCGGTCCACCGACAGGTGGGTGAACGCCCAGCGGGAGGCGGTGATCGTGGCCTCGGTGATGTAGCCGTTGCCGCGGTGGGCCTTGGTGGCCCAGAAGCCGACTTCGGTCACTCCCAGGGAACGCATGGTGAGGGCGAGCATTCCCACCAGCTCCTCCCCTTCGGGGAGGAAGACGCCGAACGTGAACATCGAGCCGTCCGCCCAGCCGTCGGGCACCAGCTGGGAGGTGAAGCCGTGTGCGTGCTCGGGGAGGTACGGCGAGGGGATCGTCGTCCAGCGCTGGATGTCGGCGTCCTGCACCGCCGCGTACACGGCGTCGGTGTCGTGCGGGCCGACCGTGCGCAGGAGAAGGCGGGCCGTGGTGAGAGTGACGGGGTCCATCGGCCGATTCTGGTCGGGGGAGGATCGGGGCGCCAACCTTTTTGCCGCGCGTGAGCCCGTGATCACAATTCGCGCAATTCGTGGGCGGGGCGCGGCACCATCCGTGACTCCCGGCCGTTCTCCTTATGGCTGTCCTACCGGCAGGCCTCCCGGCTGGGCGGGGTCCTCGCATACGATGGCCGTCGCTCAGTTAAGACAATGGAAACCGACCGTCCTAGGCCCGACCGGCAAGGAGACCAACCCCCGTGTCCGTCCTCTCAAAGATCATGCGTGCAGGCGAAGGCAAAATCCTGCGCAAGCTGCACCGCATCGCGGACCAGGTCAACTCCATCGAAGAGGACTTTGTCGACCTCTCCGACGCCGAGCTGCGGGCCCTCACCGATGAGTACAAGCAGCGGTACGCCGACGGTGAGAGTCTGGACGACCTGTTGCCCGAGGCCTTCGCCACCGTGCGCGAGGCGGCCAAGCGCGCCCTCGGCCAGCGTCACTACGACGTGCAGATCATGGGCGGCGCGGCGCTCCACCTCGGCTATGTCGCCGAGATGAAGACCGGTGAGGGCAAGACCCTGGTCGGCACCCTGCCCACGTATCTGAACGCCCTCTCCGGAGACGGTGTCCACCTCATCACGGTCAACGACTACCTGGCCGAGCGCGACTCCGAGATGATGGGTCGCGTACACAAGTTCCTGGGGCTGAGCGTCGGCTGCATCCTCGCCAACATGACGCCTGCCCAGCGCCGCGAGCAGTACGCCTGCGACATCACGTACGGCACGAACAACGAGTTCGGCTTCGACTACCTGCGCGACAACATGGCGTGGTCGAAGGACGAACTCGTCCAGCGCGGCCACAACTTCGCCGTCGTCGACGAGGTCGACTCGATCCTCATCGACGAGGCCCGTACGCCGCTGATCATCTCCGGCCCGGCCGACCAGGCCACCAAGTGGTACGGAGACTTCGCGAAGCTGGTCACGCGCCTCAAGCGCGGCGAGGCCGGCAACGCCCTCAAGGGCCTTGAGGAGACCGGCGACTACGACGTCGACGAGAAGAAGCGCACGGTCGCCATCCACGAGTCGGGTGTCGCCAAGGTCGAGGACTGGCTGGGCATCGACAACCTGTACGAGTCGGTGAACACGCCGCTGGTGGGCTACCTGAACAACGCCATCAAGGCCAAGGAGCTCTTCAAGAACGACAAGGACTACGTCGTCATCGACGGCGAGGTCATGATCGTCGACGAGCACACCGGCCGTATCCTCGCCGGCCGCCGCTACAACGAGGGCATGCACCAGGCGATCGAGGCGAAGGAAGGGGTGGACATCAAGGACGAGAACCAGACCCTGGCGACCATCACCCTCCAGAACTTCTTCCGCCTCTACTCCAAGCTCTCCGGTATGACCGGTACGGCCATGACCGAGGCCGCGGAGTTCCACCAGATCTACAAGCTCGGTGTCGTCCCGATCCCGACCAACCGTGACATGGTCCGCAAGGACCAGTCCGACCTCATCTACCGCACCGAGGTCGCGAAGTTCGAGGCGGTCGTCGACGACATCGCCGAGAAGCACGAGAAGGGTCAGCCGATCCTCGTCGGCACGACCTCGGTGGAGAAGTCCGAGTACCTGTCGCAGCAGCTCTCCAAGCGCGGCATCCAGCACGAGGTGCTGAACGCCAAGCAGCACGACCGGGAGGCGACCATCGTCGCCCAGGCCGGCCGCAAGGGCGCCGTCACGGTCGCCACCAACATGGCCGGCCGTGGTACGGACATCAAGCTCGGCGGCAACCCCGACGACCTCGCCGAGGCGGAGCTGCGCCAGCGCGGCCTCGACCCCGAGGAGCACATCGAGGAGTGGGCCGCGGCCCTGCCGACCGCCCTGGAGCGGGCCGAGAAGGCCGTCAAGGCCGAGTTCGAGGAGGTCAAGGACCTCGGCGGGCTCTACGTCCTCGGCACCGAGCGGCACGAGTCCCGGCGGATCGACAACCAGCTGCGCGGTCGTTCCGGACGTCAGGGCGACCCCGGTGAGTCGCGGTTCTACCTCTCTCTCGGTGACGACCTCATGCGGCTGTTCAAGGCCCAGATGGTCGAGCGCGTCATGTCGATGGCGAACGTGCCGGACGACGTGCCGATCGAGAACAAGATGGTCACCCGGGCCATCGCCTCCGCCCAGTCGCAGGTCGAGACGCAGAACTTCGAGACCCGCAAGAACGTCCTCAAGTACGACGAGGTCCTCAACCGGCAGCGCGAGGTCATCTACGGCGAGCGCCGCCGCGTCCTGGAGGGCGAGGACCTGCACGAGCAGATCCAGCACTTCATGGACGACACCATCGACGCGTACATCGCCGCGGAGACCGCCGAAGGCTTCGCCGAGGAATGGGACGTGGACCGGCTGTGGGGCGCCTTCAAGCAGCTCTACCCGGTGAAGGTCACCGTTGAGGAGCTGGAGGAGGCGGCCGGTGACCGTGCCGGGCTGACCGCCGAGTTCATCTCCGAGTCGATCAAGGACGACATCCACGACCAGTACGCGTCGCGCGAGGAGCAGCTCGGCTCCGAGATCATGCGTGAGCTGGAGCGCCGGGTCGTGCTGTCGGTCCTCGACCGCAAGTGGCGCGAGCACCTCTACGAGATGGACTACCTCCAGGAGGGCATCGGTCTGCGCGCCATGGCGCAGAAGGACCCGCTGGTCGAGTACCAGCGCGAGGGCTTCGACATGTTCACCGCCATGATGGAGGGCATCAAGGAGGAGTCCGTCGGCTACCTGTTCAACCTGGAGGTCCAGGTCGAGCAGCAGGTCGAGGAGCTCCCGGTCGCGGACGCCAAGCCGTCGCTGGACAAGGGCACCGAGGACTCGGTGCCGGCGCAGGCGAGCGCCGGTTCCCGGCCCGAGATCCGCGCCAAGGGGCTCGACGCCCCGCAGCGTCCGGACCGGCTGCACTTCTCCGCCCCGACCGTGGACGGCGAGGGCGGCATCGTCGAGGGCGACTTCGTCGGGGACGACGACGAGGTGCGGTCCGAGGCGGACGGTCTCACGCGCGCGGAGCGGCGCAAGCAGCGTAGCGGCCGGCGGCGTAAGAAGTGAGCCGCAGGAATTGAGCAGGCAGGTACAGGTCGGGCAGGTACAGGTAGTGGGCAGTAGGCGGCGGGCTGTGGGCGAGTGAGTTCGCGCTAGTCGCTGTGCGTGGAGGGCCGGGCATCCTGTGAGGGTGGCCCGGCCCTTCTGCGTGTGCGGGTGGTGGCCGGGGGCCTGCCGTCCGCGGTGGTGCCTAGTCGTCCGCCGTGTGGGGCCTTCGGGGGCCGCCCAGTTCCACCGCCGTGCAGCGCCAGCGGAAGTCCTGGCCCAGTTCCAGGCGGAAGGCCATCGCGCGGAGCTGGTCGCCCGCGCCGATGCGGGCGAAGGCCTCCAGGGCGCCTTGGCTGGGCTCGTAGTAGCCGACGTCGCGGACGACGGGGCGGGTGCCGCGGGTGCGCAGGGGGCCGCGTTCCGCGAGCCGGGCCAGTTCGTCGTAGGCGCGGCCCACGGTGTGTCGGAGCATGCTGTGGACGGGGCGTTCGCCGCTCAGGACGGCCAGGAGGCGGTCGGCGAAGAGGTCGGTGGGCCGTGGCTGCGGGGGAGGAGTGCGGCGCGGCTGGGAGGGCTTCTGGAGGGGGTGCGGGGGTGTCCTGCGCTGGTCCGGGTGCTGTCCCTGGGCGGGGACTCGGGGTTCGGGGCCGGCTACGGGACGGGCTTCGGCGAAGGGGGAAGCCTGGGCGAGAGGCGTGGCTCGGGAGAGGGGCGCGCGGGGGGTGCCTCCGCCCGGGGTGGTGCGGTGCGGGGTGCTGCCGGGGCGGCGGGTGTCCCTGCGTACCGGCGGGCGGGACGGGGTGCGGTGGACCGTCCTCGTCATCACCTTGTTCATGGAATGTCCCCGTTCGTCAGGCCCGGTTGAGTACCGGACGGTAACTTTCTGTTGGGGATCTTGTACGGGGAGTGATCGGCCGGGTGCAAGGAGGAGCGGGGTGTGGTTGGGGTGGTCCGGAGGTTCACTTATCCGGGTGGTCCGGGGAGGGGAAAGGCCTGGTGGGGGTGGGGTACGGGGGTGAATTTCGAGGCGCCCGGTGGACGCCCGGAGAGGCCTGGGCGGGGACTCGAAAGGGGACGCCCCGACGTATCCTGAGGGTCTTCCCGGGGCTGCCCGGGTCTTCCGGGGCATCCCTGGTTGCGCCGGAGGGCTTGCCGGTTCCGGTCATGGAAACGCCTACTACGAAAGCGGTCAGCCATGCGCGTCTACGTCCCCCTGACCCTCCCGGGCCTTGCCGAGGCGTACAAGACGGGCGAGTTGGGGGCGGGGCCGTTCGTCGCGTACGCCGTCACGCCCGCGTTGCGTGAGTGGTATCTGTCCGACGACATCGAGGAACTGGAGTACGCGGCGCTGAACCGGGCCGCGCTGGCGTCCCTGCGGCTGCTCGCGATGGAACCCGGGGCGCTGCGTCGGCGGGTGGTCGTCGCCGTCGAGGTCGCGGACGGGGTGGCGGTCGCCGACCCCGACCGGGGGCTTGATCCGGGTGCGTTGGGCGAGGTGCGGGTGGGCGGGGCCGTGTCGTTGGGGAAGGCCGCGGCTGTGCATGTCGACTCCGGGGACGCGGAGGTGGATGTCGCGGCGGCTGCGGCGGCGCTGGGGGCTGCCGACCGGGGGGACGACGAAGCGCAGTTCACGGTGGACGGGGCCGAGGATCATGAGCTGCTCTGGTATGCCACGCAGGAGATTCCGGGGCTGGTGGGGTTGTTGGGGTGATCGGTGATCGGTGACGGGTGGCAGGTGAGGGGGCGGGTGTCGGGGTATTTCGCCCCCGCCGCCCTTGCCCGTCCCGTCCCGTTCCCGGGGGCTGTGCCCCCGGCCCCCCTTTTCTTTCGCGCTGGACGCGCTCGTCCTCAAGCGCCGGACGGGCTGGAGAAGGGGCCGGGGGTGGGCCGGGGGTGCGGGGGGTATTTTCTTGGTATGGGGAAGTACGGAGTGGCGCACATCGTGTGGGACTGGAACGGGACGTTGTTCCATGACACCGATGCCGTCATAGGGGCGACGAACGCCGCGTTCGCCGAGCTGGGGCTGGCGCCCATCACGCTGGAGCAGTACAGGGAGCTCTACTGCGTGCCGGTGCCGCGGTTCTACGAGCGGCTGCTCGGGCGGCTGCCCACGGATGCCGAGTGGGCTGTCATGGACGACATCTTCCACCAGTACTACACGGAGCACCGGGTCGCGTGTGAGCTGGCCGAGGGTGCGCGGGATCTGCTGGCCGGGTGGCAGTCCGCGGGGCGCAGTCAGTCCATTCTGAGCATGTACGGGCACGCCGACCTCGTCCCGCTGGTCCGGGGATTCGGGATCGAGCCCCACTTCGTTCGTGTCGACGGGCGGACCGGGCCCTCCGGGGGGAGCAAGGCCGAGCACATGGTGCGTCACCTCGGTGCGCTCACCGGCGTCGAGGCCGCGCGCACGGTGGTCATCGGGGACGCGGCCGACGATGCGATCGCCGCCCTGCATGTGGGCGCGCGGGCCGTGCTCTACACCGGGGGCTCCCACGGCCGGGCCAGCCTCGAAGAGGTGGGTGTGCCCGTCGTGGACAGCCTGGAGGAGGCTGTCGCCGAGGCCGAGCGGCTGGCCGCGTAGCCGTAGCCGTACTCATGGCCGTGGCCGGGTTCCGTTCCGCGGCTCGGTTCACTCTCCGCGTTCGTCCGCGTACCCTGTGCCATGGGTGGTGGGCGGGAGCAGGGGGCGGGGAATGGTGTTCGGGTTCGGGCAGCGGCGGGGTGGGCAACTGCCCGTCGAGCTGACCAGTTTTGTCGGACGTACCGAGGAACTCGCGCTGGTGCGGGGCGCGTTCGAGCAGGCTCGGCTCGTCACGCTCGTCGGGCCGGGGGGTGTCGGCAAGAGCCGTACCGCCCTGCGGGCCGCCGCCGGGCTCGGGGAGCTCTTCCCCGACGGGGTGTGGCTGGCCGAGCTGTCCGGGCTGCGCGACCCGGAACTCGTGCCCGCGACGCTCGCGGCCGTGCTCGAACTGCCCGAGCAGCCCGGGATGGCGCCGGTCGACGCCGTGGTCGCCCATCTTCAGGGGCGGCGCCTGCTGATCGTGCTCGACACCTGTGAGCATCTCGTCGACGCCTGCGCCATGCTGTCCGACATCCTGTTGCGGGAGGCCGAGGGCGTCAGCGTGCTGGCCACCAGCCGGCAGCCCCTCGACGTGCCCGGTGAGCACTGTGTGCAGCTGGCTCCGCTAGCCGCCGACGAGGCGCTGGAGCTGTTCCTGGAGCGGGCGCGTGCCGCCGTGCCCGGGTTCCGCTTACCCGGCGCTGTCCCTGTCGGCCAGGAGGGCGGGTCGGGGGATCGGGAGCGGCTGCTCGCGCTCGTTCGGCGGCTCGACGGGATTCCGCTCGCGCTGGAGCTGGCCGCGGTGCGGTTGCGGGCCGTGCCGTTGGGGGAGCTGGTGGCGCGGCTCGACCATCGTTTCGAGGTGCTGACCGGCGGTCGGCGCACGGCGCTCGCGCGGCACCAGACACTCCGTACGGCCATCGGGTGGTCGCACGAGTTGTGCACGCCCGAGGAGCGGCTGCTGTGGGCCCGGTTGTCCGTCTTCGCGGGGCCGTTCCGGCTGGCCGTTGCCGAACAGGTCTGCGGGGAAGGGGAGCTGGCCGGTGGGCGGGTGCTGGAGGCGCTCATCGGGCTCGTCGACAAGTCGGTGGTTCAGCGAGTGGGGGAGGACGGCGGGCGCTACCGGCTGCTGGACACCATCCGGGAGTACGGCGCCGACTGGCTCGACGAGTCGGGGGACGCGCCCGCCGTGCGGGAGCGGCACCTCGCCTACTACGAGGACCTCGCCCAGCGGTTCTGGGGCGGGTTCCTCACCTCCGCGCAGGTCGCGCTGCACCGGGAGGTGCGCGACGAGGTCGCCGACGTACGGGCCGCTCTGCGGTACGCCTACGAGGGCGGGGCGGAGAGGGCGGAGCGCGGGGTGTGGGTGGCCACCCTGCTCGGGCCCTACTGGCGGGCCGTGGGCACCCTGTCCGAGGGGCGGTACTGGATCGACAAGGGGCTCGGGCCGGCCGTCGGCGACTCGGCGGCGCGGGCCTGGGGGCTGCTGATGACCGGTGTCTTCGCCGTGTGGACGGCTGACCTCGACACCGCGCTGGCACGCTTCCCGGAGGCGCAGGAGGTCGCCCGGAGGGTGGGCGAGGAGCGGGTCGTGCTGTTCACCGAGGCGTATCTCGGCGGGCTCGCCGCGCTCTGCGGGGATGTCGAGAACGGGCTCGCCGCGCTGGAGCGGGCCCGGCTGCTGATGGTCGAGACGGACGACGGGCTCGGCATCGGTGTCGTCCACTACGAGGGGGCCCTCGTACGGGCCGTGCTCGGGGACACCGCCGGCGCGCTGGAACTGTGCGCCACCGGGCTGGCGTATCTGGAGGGCACCGGGGAGCGGCAGTTGTACGGGTCGACGCTCATGGTGCAGGGCGTCATCCGCTGGCTCTCGGGGGAGCGGGCGGAGAGCGCCGCCTCCCTGCGGCGGGCCCTCGACGCGGCGGGCGAACTCGGTGAGGTGCTGGTCTTCGCGATGTGCGCCCTGGTGCTCGGCTGGCACGCGGCGCACGAGGGGCGGCCGGTACGGGCGGCCTGGCTGCTCGGGTACGCCGAGCACGCGCGCCGGACGGGCGGTGACCCCGTCGACCTGCTGCCGTCGCTGCTGGAGGAGCAGAGGGCCGTACGGGAGTCCGTGCGCGAGGCGCTCGGGGACGCGGAGTTCGAGCGGTGGCGCGGGGTCGGGGCCAGACTGTCCGGGCAGGACGTGCTGGACGCGGTGGGGGCCGACGCCGAGGTACCGGGAGCACGGCGGAAGGTGCCCGGCCCGCGGGGCGTCGACGCGCTGACCCGGCGTGAGCGGGAGGTCGCCGCGCTGGTCGCGCAGGGGCTGTCCAACCGGGAGATCGCCGAGCGGCTGGTCATCTCCAAGCGGACCGCCGACGCCCACGTCGAACACATCCTCGCCAAGCTGGGCGTCACCTCACGCGGCGAGATTCCGACCCTGCCCGCCGTCCCGGCCGTCCCGGTGCTTCCGGTCGTTCCGGCCACGCCGGAGGCATGACGGCGCGGTGTGTACGTATCGCTGTCGTCCGTATACCTATGGGCGCGTCCTGTCGTGTCCCCGCGTGCCGTTCCGCCGAATCGGTATGCCGATCTCCGCCGGAATGGAGCCCCCGGGTGTCTGTCGTGCCCGATGCTCGTAGTGCGTCGCCCGGGGGCATCCCGCTGAGCGGCCGGGTGTCGGCAACGCTGGTCAGAATCCCCACGGCCCGTGGCTGTCATGGCAGGCACCCCGCCGTTCGCCCCGGGCGACGCGGAGGTCCGGCGGCTGTCTTCGTCGGTGGGGCAGCCGTCGCCGTTCCGGTGTTTCGGGCCTCCCGTTTTCTCCACTGTGCAGAACGGCAAACTTCCCGACCCGTTTTTGTACACAAATGGCGCATGACGTGGCCCCCGTGATGAGCGATAGCCTGGTGGCGTGATCAGCGCGATACGTCGCGGGGGCGTCATGGCCCCTGCCCTGCGCCCGGAACGCACGGACCACATCCGTGCCCGGGTGGTGATCGCTGGTCGGCGCGGGCGGGACGGAACCCCGAGGGTTCCCAGGACGCCGTACGCATCCCACGGACCGGCGTTGCCGAGAGCAGCGTCACACTCCGCCGGGATGCCGAGAATGGCTGATAACCCCCCGCTCTTCCCACCCTGCGGCATAGCGTCGGAACAGACCGGAGACCCCGCGTCGAGGCGTTGTGCCGGAAGAGGGACCGCACTTCCTTCTACGTCACGCAACGGCGCGCGACAGGAGCCAGAGGACAATGCAGACCAAGCTGGACGAAGCCAAGGCCGAGCTGCTCGAAAGGGCCGCCCGGGTAGCTGAGAACAGCCCGGTCGGGGAGTACCTACCGACCGGGACGACACGTGCAACCGCGCCCGGCGGAGACCCCGGAACCCCGGACCACGACACCGTGCTCGCGTTCCTCCAGCGCTACTACCTGCACACCGCCCCGGAGGACCTCGCGGGCCGAGACCCGGAGGACGTCTTCGGAGCAGCCTTCTCGCACTACCGGCTGGGCGCGATCCGCCCGCAGGGTACGGCGAGCGTGCGGGTGCACACCCCGACCGTCGAGCAGAACGCCTGGACTTCAAGCCACTCCGTCGTCGAGGTCGTCACCGACGACATGCCCTTCCTCGTCGACTCGGTCACCAACGAACTGTCCCGGCAGAACCGCGGCATCCATCTCGTCGTCCATCCGCAGTTCGTCGTACGCCGGGACCTGACGGGCCGGCTCATCGAGGTGCTGCCCGACCAGGCCACCGGGAGCGCGGCCGTCGGGGGCGCCGACCTGCCGCACGACGCGCACGTCGAGTCGTGGATCCACGTCGAGATCGACCGCGAGACCGACCGCGCCGATCTGAAGCAGATCACCAGCGACCTGCTGCGCGTCCTGTCCGACACCCGTGAGGCCGTCGAGGACTGGGACAAGATGCGCGACGCGGCGCTGCGCATCGCCGAGGAACTGCCCAAGGAGCCGACCGCCGACGACCTGCGCGACCAGGACGTCGAGGAGGCGCGCGAACTGCTGCGCTGGCTCGCGCAGGACCACTTCACCTTCCTCGGCTACCGCGAGTACGAGCTGCGCGGAGACGACTCGCTGGCCGCCGTGCCCGGCACCGGGCTGGGCATCCTGCGTGCCGACCCGCACCACTCCGAGGACGAGGGCCATCCGGTCAGCCCGTCCTTCGAGCGGCTGCCCGCCGACGCCCGGGCCAAGGCCCGCGAGCACAAGCTCCTCGTGCTGACGAAGGCCAACAGCCGCGCCACCGTGCACCGTCCCTCCTACCTCGACTACGTCGGGGTCAAGAAGTTCGACGAGAACGGCGAGGTCGTCGGCGAGCGGCGCTTCCTCGGGCTGTTCTCCTCGGCCGCCTACACCGAGTCCGTGCGCCGGGTGCCCGTCGTCCGCCGCAAGGTCGAAGAGGTGCTGCGGGGCGCCGGGTTCTCGCCCAACAGCCATGACGGGCGCGATCTGCTCCAGATCATGGAGACCTACCCGCGCGACGAGATCTTCCAGACGCCGCCCGACGAACTCCGGGCGATCGTCACCTCGGTGCTCTACCTCCAGGAGCGGCGCCGGCTGCGGCTCTACCTCCGCCAGGACGAGTACGGGCGCTACTACTCCGCCCTCGTCTACCTGCCCCGCGACCGGTACACCACCGGCGTACGGCTGCGGATCATCGACATCCTCAAGGAGGAACTCGGCGGTATCAGCGTCGACTTCACCGCCTGGAACACCGAATCCATCCTGTCGCGGCTGCACTTCGTCGTCCGCGTCCCGCAGGGCACCGAACTGCCGCAGCTGTCCGACCAGGACAAGGAGCGCATCGAGGCCCGGCTCGTCGAGGCCGCCCGGTCCTGGGCCGACGGCTTCGGCGAGGCACTCAACGCCGAGTGCGGCGAGGAGCGCGCCGCCGAACTGCTGCGCCGCTACGGGAACGCCTTCCCCGAGGGCTACAAGGCCGACCACACTCCGCGTGCCGCCGTCGCCGACCTCGTCCACCTCGAAAAGCTGGGCGTCGGCACGAACTTCGCACTGAGCCTGTACGAGCCGGTGGGCGCCGCGCCCGGTGAGCGCCGCTTCAAGATCTACCGCACCGGCGAGTCCGTCTCGCTGTCCTCCGTGCTCCCCGTCCTCAACCGGCTCGGTGTCGAGGTGGTCGACGAGCGGCCGTACGAGCTGCGCTGCTCGGACCGGACCACCGCCTGGATCTACGACTTCGGGCTCCGGCTGCCCAAGTCGCTGAGCGGCGGCGGGGATTATCTCGGGGACGACGGCCGCGAGCGTTTCCAGGAGGCTTTCTCGGCCACCTGGACCGGGCAGGCCGAGAACGACGGTTTCAACGCGCTGGTGCTGAGCGCGGGCCTCGACTGGCGGCAGGCGCTGGTGCTGCGCGCGTACGCCAAGTACCTGCGGCAGGCCGGTTCCACGTTCAGCCAGGACTACATGGAGGACACCCTCCGCAACAACGTCCACACCACCCGGCTGCTGGTGTCGCTGTTCGAGGCGCGGATGTCGCCGGACCGGCAGCGGGCGGGCGTCGAGCTGACGGACGCCCTCCTGGAGGAGCTGGACGCGGCCCTCGACCAGGTGGCCTCCCTCGACGAGGACCGCATCCTGCGGTCCTTCCTCACCGTCATCAAGGCGACCCTGCGGACGAACTTCTACCAGGAGGGCGCGGGCGGCAGGCCGCACGACTACGTCTCCATGAAGTTCGACCCGCAGGCCATCCCGGACCTGCCCGCGCCGCGTCCGGCGTACGAGATCTGGGTCTACTCGCCGAAGGTGGAAGGCGTCCACCTGCGGTTCGGGAAGGTCGCGCGCGGCGGGCTGCGCTGGTCCGACCGGCGGGAGGACTTCCGTACCGAGATCCTCGGGCTGGTCAAGGCGCAGATGGTGAAGAACACCGTCATCGTGCCGGTCGGCGCCAAGGGCGGGTTCGTCGCCAAGCAGCTGCCGGATCCGGCCGTGGACCGGGACGCGTGGCTCGCCGAGGGGGTCAGGAGCTACAAGACGTTCATCTCGGCGCTCCTCGACATCACCGACAACCTGGTGGCCGGCGAGGTCGTGCCGCCCGCCGACGTCGTACGGCACGACGAGGACGACACCTATCTCGTCGTCGCCGCCGACAAGGGCACGGCGACCTTCTCGGACATCGCCAACGAGGTCGCCCAGGCCTACAACTTCTGGCTCGGCGACGCCTTCGCGTCGGGCGGCTCGGCCGGGTACGACCACAAGGGCATGGGCATCACCGCGCGCGGCGCCTGGGAGTCCGTCAAGCGGCACTTCCGCGAGCTGGGCGTCGACACCCAGAGCGAGGACTTCACCGTCGTCGGTGTCGGTGACATGAGCGGTGACGTGTTCGGCAACGGCATGCTGCTGAGCGAGCACATCCGGCTGGTCGCCGCCTTCGACCACCGGCACATCTTCATCGACCCGAACCCGGACGCGGCCACCTCCTACGCGGAGCGGCGGCGCCTGTTCGAGCTGCCGAGGTCCAGCTGGGCGGACTACGACAGCCGGTTGATCTCGGCCGGGGGCGGTGTCTTCCCCCGTTCCGCCAAGGCCATCGCGGTCAACGCGCACATCCGCGAGGCGCTCGGCATCGAGGCCAAGGTCGCCAAGATGACACCGGCCGACCTGATGAAGGCGATCCTCCAGGCGCCGGTCGACCTGCTGTGGAACGGCGGCATCGGCACGTACGTCAAGGCGAGTACGGAGTCGCACGCCGACGTCGGTGACAAGGCCAACGACGCCATCCGCGTCGACGGCGCCGACCTGCGCGTCAGGGTCGTCGGCGAGGGCGGCAACCTCGGGCTCACCCAGCTCGGGCGGATCGAGTTCGCGCAGATCGGCGGGAAGATCAACACCGACGCCATCGACAACAGCGCGGGCGTGGACACCTCCGACCACGAGGTGAACATCAAGATCCTGCTCAACTCCCTTGTCGTGGAAGGCGACATGACGGTCAAGCAGCGCAACAAGCTGCTCGCCCAGATGACCGACGAGGTCGGCGTCCTCGTCCTGCGCAACAACTACGCGCAGAACACGGCCATCGCCAACGCCCTCGCCCAGTCCAAGGACATGCTCCACGCCCAGCAGCGCTTCATGCGCCACCTGGTCCGGGAAGGGCATCTGGACCGGGCGCTGGAGTTCCTCCCGACCGACCGCCAGATCCGTGAACGCCTCAGCGGCGGCCAGGGGTTGACCGGTCCGGAGACGGCCGTGCTCCTCGCCTACACGAAGATCACGGTCGCCGACGAGCTGTTGAAGACCTCACTGCCGGAAGACCCCTACCTGCGCCGCCTGTTGGACGCCTACTTCCCGAGCGCGCTGCGCAAGAAGTTCCCCGAGCAGATCGAGGGGCACGCGCTGCGCCGCGAGATCATCACGACGGTCCTCGTCAACGACACGGTCAACGCGGGCGGTACGAGCTTCCTGCACCGGCTGCGTGAGGAGACCGGCGCCTCGCTGGAGGAGGTGGTGCGGGCGCAGACCGCGGCTCGCGCGATCTTCGACTCCGCCTCGGTGTGGGACGCGGTCGAGGCGCTCGACAACAAGGTCGAGGCCGCCGTCCAGACCCGGATCCGCCTCCATTCGCGGCGACTTGTCGAGCGCGGCACGCGCTGGCTGCTCAACAACCGGCCGCAGCCGGTGCAACTCACGGAGACCGTCGAGTTCTTCGGCGAGCGGGTCGGACAGGTCTGGTCCCAGCTGGCCAGGCTGCTGAGCGGCGCGGATCTGGAGTGGTACCAGAAGATCTACGACGAGCTGACGGGCGCCGGCGTCCCCGACGAACTCGCCACCCGGGTCGCGGGCTTCTCGTCCGCCTTCCCGACGCTGGACATCGTCTCGGTCGCCGACCGGATGGGCCGCGACCCGATGGACGTCGCCGAGGTCTACTACGACCTCGCCGACCGCCTCCACATCACCCAGCTCATGGACCGCATCATCGAGCTGCCGCGCGCCGACCGCTGGCAGTCCATGGCCCGCGCCTCCATCCGCGAGGACCTGTACGCGGCCCACGCGTCCCTCACGGCTGACGTCCTCGCGGTCGGCAACGGCTCGTCGACGCCCGAGCAGCGCTTCAAGGCGTGGGAGCAGAAGAACACCGCGCTCCTGGGCCGGGCGCGCACGACCCTGGACGAGATCCAGAGCTCGGACGCCTTCGACCTGGCGAACCTGTCGGTCGCGATGCGGACGATGCGGACGCTGCTGCGGAGTCATTCGTAGGCTGTACGCGCCCGAGTGCGGGGGTGCCCCGAGCCGTGACGGCTCGGGGCACCCCTGTTTTTCTTGACAACTGTTAGAGAAAAGCAGACGGGGAATTTACCCTTTCCTGCTAGGCGGGACGCCTCGGATAAAGTCGCGGCGTGAGTGTGAATGTCTCCGAGGATCGGCTGTCCGTTCCGGCCCGGTCGGTGCGGCAGGTAATCCTCGAAGCGGTGAAATTCGGGGCCGTCGGCGGCAGTGGCGTGCTCGTGAACTTCCTGGTCTTCAATCTGCTGCTGCACGGCCTCGGTTGGCGGGCGATGACGGCCACGGTCCTCGCCAGCCTCATCGCCATGGGTACGAACTATCTGGGCTTCCGCTATTTCACGTACCGGGACAGGGCCTCACGTACCAGGCAGCAGATCGCGCTGTTCTTCGTGTTCAGCGCGATCGGCATCGCGATGGAAAGCGGGCTGTTCTACATCGGATATCACGGTCTGGGATTGCACGGGCCCGTCGAGTCGAATGAGGTGAAGGGCGTCTCGATCGTGCTCGCGTCCGCGTTCCGGTTCCTCGTGTACCGGACCTGGGTGTTCCGGCACTGAACGCTCCGCGGCGCGGCCGCAGCTCGACGCAGCCCGCTCCCCTTTCGGGGCGCGGTGGCACGCCCGGCAGGCCCTATGCGGCGCGGGCGGGCCTGGCCGGGCGGTTGGTGAAGGCCTCGTACTCCTTCAGTACGTCGTCCGTCGGGCCGTCCATGCGCAGTTCGCCGCGTTCCAGCCACAGGACGCGGTCGCAGGTGTCGCGGATCGACTTGTTGTTGTGGCTGACCAGGAACACCGTGCCCGCGTGCTGGCGCAGCTCGCGGATGCGTTCCTCGGAGCGCTGCTGGAACGAGCGGTCGCCGGTGGCCAGCGCCTCGTCGATCAGCAGCACGTCGTGGTCCTTGGCGGCGGCGATGGAGAAGCGCAGGCGGGCGCCCATGCCGGAGGAGTACGTCCGCATGGGGAGGGTGATGAAGTCGCCCTTCTCGTTGATCCCCGAGAAGTCGACGATGCCCTGGTAGCGCTCCTTGATCTGCTCCCGGGACATGCCCATCGCGAGCCCGCCGAGATGGACGTTCCGCTCGCCCGTCAGGTCACCCATCAGGGCCGCGTTGACGCCGAGGAGGGAGGGCTGGCCGTCCGTGTAGATGTGGCCGTTCTCCACCGGCAGCAGTCCGGCGACCGCCTTGAGCAGCGTGGACTTGCCGGAGCCGTTGGTGCCGATCAGACCGATGGCCTCACCGCGGTAGGCGACGAAGGAGACGTTCTTGACGGCGTGCACCTTGCGCACGCCGGCCGCCTTCTCGGACTGCTTGCGCCGCATCATGCGGTTCAGGGCGGCGGTCGCGGTGCCGCGGCCGGCGCCCGTGCCGTTGACCCGGTAGACGATGTCGACGCCGTTGGCGACGACGGTGGGAATCTGCTCGCCCTGGTCACTCAGGCTGTTCGGGTTGTTCGCGGTGTTCACGTTGCTCGGGTTGCTCGGGTTCTCAGCCACGGCCGTACGTCTCCTCAGCCTTCCAGAAGTAGATGAAGCCGCCGATGCCAACGAGCAGCGCCCAGCCGGCCGCGATCGGCCAGACGTGCGCCGGCAGCTGGCTGGAGTGGTAGCTGTCGATCAGGGCGAAGCGCATCAGGTCGATGTAGATCGCCGCCGGGTTGGTCTCCAGCAGCACCGACACCACATGCGGCAGGTGGTCCTTCGTGGTCAGCTTGTCGATGCTCCACATGACCCCGGACACGTACATCCAGGTGCGCAGGATGAACGGCATCAGCTGGGCGATGTCCGGAGTCGACGCGCCCATCCGCGCCATGATCATCGAGACGCCCGCGTTGAACACGAACTGGAGTGCCAGGGCGGGGATGACCAGCAGCCAGGACGCGGTGACGGGGATGCCGAAGCAGAGCAGGATCACGATCAGCGCGGCCATCGAGAACAGCAGTTGCTGGAGCTGCTGGATGCAGAAGGAGATCGGCAGGGCCGCGCGCGGGAAGTGCAGGGCCCGGACGAGGCCGAGGTTGCCGGCGATCGCGCGGGTGCCCGCCATGATCGAGCTCTGGGTGAACGTCCAGATGAACACGCCCGTGACCAGGAACGGGATGTAGTCCGGCACCCCGTGCTTGGTGCCCAGCAGGACGCCGAAGATGAAGTAGTAGACCGCCGCGTTGAGCAGTGGGGTCATCACCTGCCAGATCTGGCCGAGCTTCGCCTGGCTGTACTGGGCGGTGAGCTTGGCGGTGGCGAACGCGGTGATGAAGTGACGCCGGGCCCACAGCTGGCTGACGTACGTCCGCAGGCTGGGGCGGGCGCCGCTGACCGAGAGGCCGTACCGGACGGCGAGCGCCGTGAGGTCGTCGCCTGCCTGCGTGACCTGCGAGGGGGATGGCGTGGACTGGGGCGGTGTGTCGAGGGCCTGGCTCACATCCGCTGCTTTCGCTCGGGGGGAAGTGGGTGCGCGACCGGTTCCCGTTTCAGGCGTCCCCCGCCGGTTCCTTGGGTTCCTTACGCGATTCTTGCCATACTCTTACGTCGGGACGGGACCGTATCGTCGTAACGGGAGCGTAATCCGATTCGGCGTCGGAACGCAACCGTTTCGTCGTCACGCCCCTATGCTGGTCCGTATGACGACGAACACCGACGAGCCCGGGACCGCGCCGGCACGGACCCGCCGCCGGGCCCCCGCCGGAGCCGCCGTACTGCGGGAGGACGTGACGGAGGCCATCCGGGCGGCCGTGTTCGAGGAGCTGGCGGCCGTCGGGTATGCCCGGATGTCCATCGAGGGCATCGCGCGCAGGGCGGGCGTCGGCAAGACGGCGGTGTACCGGCGCTGGCGTTCGAAACTGCACCTGGTGCTGGACCTGGTCTCGGCGATCGCGGTGCAGGGTCTGCCGGCGCCGGACACGGGCACGCTGGAGGGCGACCTGCGGCTGCTGTACGAGCTGACCTCCCGCGCGCTGCGCCACCCGGTGGCCTCACAGGTCATCCCCGACCTCCAGGCGGAGGCCGCCCGCAACCCCGAGATCGCCGACGCCATGCAGAAGGCGCTGCGGGAGGGGCAGGAAGGCGTCGCGAGCGGGATCGTCGCGGCGGCGGAGGCGCGGGGGGAGGTCCGCCCGGGCATCGACCCCGACCTGGCCCTCGACCTGATCTCGGGGCCGCTCTACTGGCGCTCGGTCGTGATCCGGAACCCGAAGCTGCCGAAGGGGTACCTGGCGGCGCTGGCCCGCGCGACCACGGCGGCGCTGCAGGCGCTGTGACGGCGCGGTCGCGCGGCGGAATGGCTGTGCCACGGGACGGTTGCGCGTCGAGACGGTCGTACGACGGGACTGCCGTACGAAGAGCCGGTCGTGCGGCGGAACGGGGGCGGGCGGTGACCGTGATGGTCACCGCCCGCCCCCGTCATATCCCGCCCTGTCCTGCCCCGGGGTTTCTCCGCCCGGGGTTCGCTCAGGCCTGCTGTCCCTGGCGGCGGCCCTTCAGCAGGGCCGTCCCGGCGCCCAGCGACACGACTCCCATGCCCGCGCTGGTCGCGAGGCCCTGTGCGCCGTCCACCGCGAAGGGCGCGACCGCCGCGACGGTGAGGTTGAACAGGAACAGGAACCAGAGGACCGGGCGGGACGAGAGGAGCGCCTTCATGGGATTTTCCTTCCGAGGTGGGTAGCTCCTGCCGACCGTGGAGCCGAGTTGGGGAGCCGTGGACTTCCGAGGTCAACGATCCCGGCAGCCGCCCGCCGCCACGAGGGAGTGCGCTCCCGAACCGATGGTGTAGCGGGCTACACCCCCGTCCGGGAGCTGGGTCTCCCGCGCACCCGGTGACCCGTCCCCTAGCCTGATGACCATGTGGACGACACTGCGGCAAGCGGCGCGGGCCACGGTCCAGCTGGTCGCGGGAGCGATCCTGGCCTTCGGCTCGTACATATTCATCACGGTCCTGCTGATCACGGCCACCGTCTCGGTCGCGGTCGTCGGCATCGCGATGCTCCCCGAGACGGTCCTGCTCATCCGCCGGTTCGCGGGCACCAAGCGGCGGATGGCGACCGAGTGGTCCGGCGTGGAGATCCCCGAGGCGTATCTGCCCATCGAGGGCAGGCTGAAGGAGAAGCTGCGCACGGTCGTCCGCGACCCGGGTACGCGCACCGACCTGCGCTGGATGTTCGCCCACTACGTGTACGGCGCCCTGCCCCTGCTGATGATCCCGCTCTGGCCCGTCGGCCTCGTCGTCGACGGTGTCTGGTGCGGACTGCTGGGCCGCGAGGCCGTCGTCCTCCCCCTCATCAGCAGGCTCGCCGACCTCGACGCCTCCTGGTCGGCCGCCCTGCTCAAGCCCTCGCCCAAGGCGCAGCTCGTCGAGCGCGTCGAGCAGCTGAAGGCGACCCGGGCCGACGCGGTCGCCGCGCACGGGGCCGAACTCCGGCGCATCGAACGGGACCTGCACGACGGCGCCCAGGCCCGCCTGGTCTCCCTGTCCATGCGGATCGGCCTCGCGAAACGGGCCTACGACCGTGACCCGGACGCCGCCCGCAAACTGCTGGAGGACGCCCAGGACCAGGCCGAGGAGGCGCTGACCGAGCTGCGCAACGTGGTGCGCGGCATCCATCCGCCGATCCTCACGGACCGGGGCCTCGTGGGTGCCGTACGCGCCCTGGCGTCGAGCAGCGGCCTGGAGGTCGGCGTGGTCGACGACGGGGTCGAGGACGGCGTACGGGCGCCCGCGGCGGTGGAGGCCGCCGCCTACTTCGTGGTCGCCGAGGCGCTGACGAACGCGGCGAAGTACAGCGGCTCGCCGACCGCCTGGGTCGAACTCGCCCGCGTACCAAGGGGGCTGAAGGTCCGGGTGGGCGACCACGGCAAGGGCGGCGCCGACGAGAAGGGCGGCACCGGACTGCTCGGGATGCGCCGCCGGGTGGCCGCGCTGGACGGGAACGTGGACGTGTCGAGCCCGGTGGGGGGACCGACCGTGATCGAGGTGGAACTGCCCTGCGTATGGTGAGCGCGACCGTCGCTTGGCCGGCGGGCCGGACCGGATCGAGAACAGGACCGTCATGCGCGTAGTGATCGCCGAGGACAACGCCCTCCTGAGACAAGGGCTCGTCCTGCTGCTGACGTCGGTCGGGCACGAGGTCCTGGCCGAAGTGGGCAGCGGCCCCGAGGTGCTGCCGGCCATCCTCGAACACCGCCCGGACGTAGCCGTACTGGACGTCCGGATGCCCCCCGGCTTCCGCGACGAGGGCCTGCGGGCTGCGCTGGAGGCGAGGGAGCAGATCCCCGGCCTCCCGGTGCTGGTCCTCTCCCAGTACGTGGAGGAGTCGTACGCGGCGGAGCTGCTCGGCGGCGGTGCGAGCGGCGTCGGCTACCTCCTGAAGGACCGCGTGGGCAGGGTCGACGAGTTCCTCGACGCCCTGGACCGCGTCGCCGCGGGCGGTACGGCCCTCGACCCCGAGGTCGTCGCCGAACTCCTCATCCGCCGCCGCGACTCCCCCCTCGACTCCCTCACCCCGCGCGAGCGCGAGGTCCTGAAGCTGATGGCGGAGGGCCACGACAACACGATGATCGCCAAGACCCTCGTGGTCACGGAACGCGCGGTCAGCAAACACATCGGCAACGTGTTCCTGAAGCTGGGCCTGCCCCCGAGCGACAGCGGACACCGCCGGGTGCTGGCGGTACTGGCGTATCTGAACAACCAGTAACAGTCAGTGACGGGCAGTGTCACGCAGGGGCAACCGGTCATGGCCGGTGACACGGAGGCCGTCGTACCCGTGGTGCGGCTAGGGCGCCGTCGTTCCTGTTCCTGTCTCTGGCTCCGTCTCTGTGCTCGTCTCCGGATGCAGTCGGAGCCAGCCCTCCCACGACGAGGTGATCATGTCCTGGACGTCGTGCTTGGCCTTCCAGCCCAGTTCTGTGGCGATGCGGTCGGCCGAGGCCACGACCCTCGCCGGGTCTCCCGGGCGGCGCGGGGCGATGACCGGGGGGAGGGTGTGGCCCGTCGCCGCGTTCACGCGGTCGATCATCTCGCGGACCGAAACGCCCTCCCCCCGGCCGATGTTGAGGGTGAGTTCACGGCCCGGGGTCGCCTCCAGTGCCCGGGCCGTCGCCACATGGGCCTCCGCCAGGTCCATCACGTGGATGTAGTCCCGTACGCAGGTGCCGTCCGGGGTCGGGTAGTCGTCGCCGAAGACGCGCGGGGGTTCATGGGCCGTCAGGCGTTCGAAGATCATGGGGATGATGTTGAAGACGCCCACGTCCGCCAGTTCCGGGGCCGCCGCGCCCGCCACGTTGAAGTAGCGGAGGGAGGCGGTGGAAAGGCCCGTCGCCCGGCCCGTCGAGCGGACCAGCCACTCGCCCGCCAGCTTCGTCTCGCCGTACGGGCTCATCGGCGCGCACGGCGTGTCCTCCGTCACCAGGTCGACTTCCGGCATGCCGTACACCGCCGCCGAGGACGAGAACACGAAGGACGGGACCCGGGCCGCCGTGACGGCGTCCAGCAGGACGCGCAGCCCCTCCACGTTCTCCCGGTAGTAGTGCAGGGGGCGGTCCACCGACTCGCCCACCTGCTTCTTCGCCGCCAGATGGACCACACCCGTCACCTCGTGGTCCCGCAGGGCACGCGCCACCCGTTCCCCGTCCAGGGTCGAACCGACCACCAGTGGTACGCCGTCCGGCACGCGCTCGGCGATTCCGGTGGACAGGTCGTCGTACACCACAGTCCGTTCGCCCGCTTCGGTCATCGCGCGCACGACGTGCGCCCCGATGTAGCCGGCGCCGCCGGTGATCAGCCAGGTCATGTGCGGCCGTCCCCTCGTGTGGTCGGGTGGTCTGTCGGTCGAACTTTGTCAGTTAACTCCCGTTAAGACGCACTAAGTTCCCGCTCGGGGAGTGGACGGGCGAGGGAAGGGGACGGGAGCGGAACCACGGCCGGGCGGGCGGCGCGCCACAGCCGTACGAAGGACAGGACCGCCGCCGCGGCCAGCAGACCGTTGCGTACGACCATGACCGTCACGCCCGTCCAGGTGCACTGGATGACCTCGGCGTACATGACCGGGTAGTCGACACTGCTCACCGCGGCCGCCGCCAGCAGCAGCCACGCCACCGGGCGCTGACTGGTGTACCGCGAGGTCAGGCACACCGCGGCCAGCCCGAGCAGCCAGACCAGGTACTGCGGGCTGATGACCCGGCTGGTGACCGTGAAGAGGAGTACGGCGGTCAGTGCCGCGTCGAACGGCGTCGCCTCCGTCCAGTGCCGGGCCCGCACCCGCCACAGCAGCAGAAGCCCGAACGCCACGGCCGTCAGGGCGAGGGAGAGGGCCGCCACGGCCGAGACGTACGGGCCCACGAACTCCATCGCGCCGTACTGGTAGCGCACGCGCCCCTCCCACCCGGCGCGGGTGGCGAGGGAGAGCGCGGTACCGCCGAACGACTCGATCTGCACGCCCCGCCCGCCCTGCTGGCGCAGGAAGGAGAACGGGTTGCTGAAGGCCACCGCCAGGAGTGCCAGCGCGGCCGTCGCCGTGACCGTCGCGGACGTCCACGCCGACCGGGTCGTACGGCCCTTCGGCATGCCCAGCAGCACCAGCGCGGGCCAGACCTTCACCAGGGCGCCCAGTGCCGCGAACGCGCCGCACGCGCGCGGGGAACGCGACAACGTCAACAGGGAGATGACGGCGAACGCCGTGACCTGCACGTCGTAGCGCGCGAGCGGTACCTGGAGGAGAAGCGGCAGGCCGGCCGTCCAGTACACGGAGCCGCGCAGGGAACGGCCCGGACGGCAGCCCGCGCGCGTGAGGGCCAGCAGGACCAGGACGTCGGTGGCGAGCGTGAGCGCCACGAACGCCTCGAAATAGGTCAGCGTCGGCAGCAGCGCGGGCGACAGCAGCACCGGACCCGCGCCCGGCGGGTACTGCCACAGCGTGTCGTCCGCCGGGAACGTGCCCTGCGTCAGGACGCCGTACCAGCGGAAGTACAGCCGCTGCACCTCACGCGCGACCCCGCCGCCGCCGAGCAGCGGGATGTCGTCGTGGACCAGCAGCCACAGCATCAGGGCCCGGGAGGCGGCCCAGCCGACGGCGAGGGTGAGGAGGCGGGCGGAGGGGGTGGAGGGTCTCGTCACGGCGGGATCGTAAGCCGCACGAATGCCATATTCACGTCAATTCACCGCTGAAAAGCAACAAAGGTTGTCTAATCGCACAAAATCAGGCCCGTGATCAACCGGCCGATGAACAAGGAGATGAACAAGAAGACAGCCGCCGTCGCGGTCCCCGTGATCCCCATGGCCGTCATGCTGGTGATCGGCTCCTGGGGGCTCGACCGGGGCGGCATATGGCGTGACGAGGCGGCCACCTTCCAGGTCGCGCGACGCACGGTGCCGCAGATCTGGCGGCTGCTGCACCACGTCGACGCCGTGCACGGCCTGTACTACCTGCTCATGCGGCCCGTCCTCGCCGTCCACCCCGGCGAGGTCCTCCTGCGGCTCCCGTCCGTCCTCGCCGCAGCCGTCACCGCCGGCCTCGTCGCGGCCCTCGGCGCCCGGCTGGCCCGCCCGCGCGTCGGCCTCTGGGCCGGTCTGCTGTACGCGATCAACCCGATGGCCGGCCACTACGCCCAGGAGGGCCGGTCGTACGCCATGGTCGCGGCCGGTGCTGCCGGCGCGACACTGCTGCTGGTGCGGGCGGTCGGTGGCCGTTCCTGGGTGCCGTACGGAGTGGTCGTCGCCGTCACCTGTCTCCTCCATGAGTTCGCCGTACTGCTGCTGCTCGCGCACGCCGTGACCCTCGCGCTCGCCCGCGTCCCCCGGCGGGTGTGGGCGGGCTGGCTGTGCACGGCCGGCGCAGTGGCACCGGCGCTGCTCCCGCTGGCACTGCTCTCGCACGCCCAGTCGGCACAGGTGTCGTGGCTGCGGCCACCCGGACAGGGCAGCGTCGACCACCTCGTACGCCAGTTCGCCGGCCCGACGGACGAGGTCCTCGCCCCCTGCCTGATCCTCATGTACCTGGCGCTGTGCCGCCCCTGGTCCGAGCGCACCGGCCGTGGCCTGCCCCTCCCGGCCGTCGCCCTCCCCCTGCTCGTCGTACCGCCCGCGATCCTCATGACCGTCTCCCAGTGGTCACCGCTCTACGACGCCCGTTACGTCCTGTACTCCCTGGCCGGCGCCCCCCTGCTCGCCGCCGCCGGGGCCGACCGCGTCGCGCGGGCCGTGACGCGTCCGCCCCGCGCGGCCGTCACCGCGGCCGGGGCGCTCGCCGTGGCCCTCGTCTGCGCGCATCAACTGCCGCTGCTGCGGCAGGACCGTTCCATGGCCCAGCGCGGCGGCGACAACCTCGCCGTCGCCTCCGCGCTCGCGGCCCGTGAACTGCGCCCGGGCGACCCGGTGCTGTTCCTGCCGGCCATCGGACGGCGCTCGGCGCTGGCGTACCCGAAGGGGTTCCACGGCACCCGGGACGTGGCGCTCGCCGAGTCCGCGCGCACATCCGGCACGCTCTACGGCGTCGAGGCGGACCCGGCCGCGCTACGGCGGCAGCTGGCGGGACTCGACCACGTCTGGCTGGTCGCGGAACCGTACGCCCTGCGCCCGTCCTGGCGTCCGGCCGACCCGACCGAACGGACCAAGCTGACGGTGGTGGGGGAGCAGTTCGAGCCGAGACGGGAGTTCAGGGGCAGTGGCGTGACCCTGCGCCTCTACGAACGCAGGCCAACAACAGCGCCCCGACAGGGGCGAGGCGAACTGCGCGACCAGCCATGACGACGTAGCACCCGACCGACACACCTCACCGCCTCACCGCGCACAGGCACAGCGCCTACGCGTTGCGCGCCGCCGCGTCCAGGGCGACGGTGAGCTCGTCGAGACGGGCCCGCAACGCCCGGATCTCGTCCACGTCGAAGCTGGTCGCCGCGACGATCCGGCGCGGCACCTGAAGCGCCCGCTCGCGCAGCGCGAGGCCCTCCTCGGTCGCCCGCACCTCCACCGACCGCTCGTCCCGGGAGCTGCGCTCGCGCCGGACCAGACCGGCCGTCTCCAGCCGCTTGAGCAGCGGTGACAGTGTGCCGGAGTCGAGGCGCAGGTGTTCGCCGACCTTCTTCACGGGCAGCTGTCCGTGCTCCCACAGCACGAGCATCACCAGGTACTGGGGGTAGGTGAGCCCGAGGTCCTTGAGGACCACGCGATAGACGCCGTTGAAGGCGCGGGACGCCGCGTTCAGGGAGAAGCAGATCTGCTGGTCGAGACGGAGGAAGTCCTCGGCGGAGGTTGCTGACATGCCTCCACGATACCTCTTTGCCTGCCATTCAGTTGTGCACAATTGAATTGTGTGCTTAAGTTATCTCCACAAGGAACCCCGCAAGGGGCTCCAGGGAAGCTTGATGAGAGGGACGGGTTCCATGGACGCCATCTACACCGCAGTCGCCACCGCCACGCACGGCCGCGAGGGCCGCGCCGTCAGCTCCGACGGCAAGGTCGACCTCCCGCTGGCCCTGCCGGTCGAGATGGGCGGCAACGGCGCCGGAACCAACCCCGAGCAGCTCTTCGCCGCCGGTTACGCCGCCTGCTTCGGCAGCGCGCTGGGCCTGGTCGGCCGCGGCGCCAAGGTCGACGTCAGCGACGCCGCCGTGACCGCCGAGGTCGGCATAGGCAAGCAGGGCGAGGGCTTCGGCCTCAAGGTCACCCTCCGCGTCGAGCTGCCCGACACCGTGGACGCGGAGACCGGCCGCAAGCTCGTCGAGCAGGCCCACCAGGTCTGCCCGTACTCCAACGCGACGCGCGGCAACATCGAGGTCGACCTCGTCATCGAGTAGTACGCGCACCCTCGGCGCCGGACTGCGGCTGCGGCACGCTCGCGAGCGGAGCGCTCGTGAACGTGGCCGCCGCCGAGGGCACCGGGTGACGCTCGGCGGGCGAGGTGACCGGCAACTGTCCGGCCGTCTCGCCCAGCACCAGCCGCCGGACGACCCGTTCGGCGGCCCGCCCGTCGTCGTAGGGACAGAACCGCTCGCGGAACGCCGACCGCAGCTGCGCGGAGCGCGAACCGCGCCAGTGGCCCGTCGCGAAGATGTCGATCAGCTCGTCCTCGCTGCGCGCGACCGCGCCCGGCGGGAAGGCGCGCAGGTCGAAGTAGGTGCCACGGGCCGCCTCGTACGCCTCCCAGTCGTCCGAGTGGATCACGATCGGCCGGTCCAGGTTGGCGTAGTCGAACATCAGCGACGAGTAGTCGGTGACCAGCGCGTCCGAGGCGAGGCACAACGACTCGATGCTCGGATGATCGGTCACGTCGATGAGCCGGCCGCCGGACGCGGGCGTCAGCGGAGCGTCGTAGAGGTGATGCGCGCGGGCCAGCAGCACGTAGCGCGGGCCGAGTTGGCGCAGGACGCGTTCCAGGTCGAGGGTGTGGCGGGGGCCGCGCAGATAGTCGCGGTGGGTGGGCGCGTACAGGATGGCGACCGAGCCCTCCGGGATGCCCAGCGACTCGCGCAGCCGGGTCACGTCCGCCGAAGTCGCCTGCTGGAACACGTCGTTGCGGGGCTGCCCCGTTTCGAGGGTGGCGTAACCGCCGGGGAAGACCCGCTCCCATACGAGGGTCGAGTGGCGGTTGGCCGACAGACAGTGGTCCCAGGTGTCGACGTCCGCGAGGAGCGCGCCGAAGTCGGTGTCACGGGCGGCGGCCGGCCGGTCCTGGAGGTCGAGGCCCATGCGCTTCAGCGGCGTCCCGGCCTGCGTCCGGATCACCACCTGCCCGGCCCGCTTCACGAACCTCTCGTCCCAACTCGCGTTGCTCACCAGATACTTGGAGCGGGCCAGCGCCGTCCAGTAGGCGGCGGTGCCCGGTCGCACCCGGGCGGTCGCCGTCGGGAGCGTGTGGTGGAACTCGGGGCGGGCGACCCACGCCGTCCGCATGCCCGGCACGAAGGAACGGAACGCGGCCTCCAGGGCCCCCGGGTTGCAGCCGTACCCGCGCCCGGAGTGACTGGTGAAGACGGCCCGGTCGGCGCGCAGCGGCAGCCGCCGCTGAACTCCGTAGTGCAGCCGCAGGGCGGCCGAACGGACGCTGCGCGCAAGGGACTTGGCTAGGCGGGTGGTGTGCTTGCGCAGAGCCGACGCCAGCCGCACCAGCCGATACGTGCGGTAGCTGCCCGTCCGGACGAGGAGGTGCCGCAGCCGCGCGTGCAGCGGTACGGCGGCGCCCGGGGTGCGGTAACGGCGGTAGTGGGCCCGGGACCTGCGCAGGAACTCGGCGCGGGCGGTGCGCGGCAGCCGGTCCGGACGGGCCAGCACCGCCATCAGCTGGTCGACCATCCGGCGGAACAACACCGGCCGCCAGTGCGCGAGTTCGGGGCGCGCGTCGACGAACGCGAAGACCCGGTCGTACTGGTCGTGGATGTCGAAGTGCCCGTGATCGCCTTGATCGGCGGGGGCGTTGGTGATCTGCCGCGGCCGGCGGTGCCGGACACACACCCGGTCCAGGGTCGCGACCGACTCGGCGGCCAGCAGCGCCGGGACCGTCCACGAGGTGTCCGTGTGGGCGCCGGGCGCGAAGGTGAGGCCCTCGCTCTCGACGAACTCCCGCCGGTACGCCTTGTTCCAGGCCACCAGCGGCAGCTTGAGCAGCAACGGCCGGTCGTCCAGCCGGAAGGGGACGGGACCCTGCTCGGTGAGCTGGTGGAGGAACGGGCTGCGGACGGTCTCGCCGGTCCACAGGACGTGCGCGTGGTCGTAGACGACGACGTCCGGGTCGCCCGCCTCCTTGATCCGGTCGGCGATGGACCGCAGCGCGTCCGGGGCGAGGGTGTCGTCGCCGTCGACGAAGACGAGATAGTCCCCGGTCGCGTGCTCGATGCCCGCGTTGCGCGCCCCGCCCACCCCGCCGTTCTCCGGCAGATGGACGGCGCGCACACGGGCGTCGCGGGCCGCGAACTCGTCGACGAGCGCACCGCATGCGTCGGGCGAGCTGTCGTCGACGGCGATCACTTCGAGATCCGGATACGACTGGCCGAGCACCGATTCCAGGCAGTCCTGCAGATACGCCTGAACCTTGTACGCGGGGACGATGACACTGAACCTGGGCAAGGCACATCCATGGGTCGGCGGGTCGGCGCGGGCCTACTGCCCGGGAACGGCCGATGGAGTGACTTGGTTACGCCGATTGCGGCATGTGGGGGACATGGGCGTTTGAACCCGTAACCCCACAAGTGGGATGCTTATCCGCTTACTTGACCGCGCGACTTGATCGTCCTACTTGACCGCGCCCGCCATCACCCCCGACACGAACTGCCGCTGGAACGCGAAGAACACGACCAGGGGAATGGCCATCGAGATGAACGCGCCCGGCGCCAGTACCTCGATGTTGCTGCCGAACTGCCGTACCTGCTGCTGAAGTGCGACCGTCAGCGGCTGCGACTGGGAGTCGGAGAACACCAGCGCGACCAGCATGTCGTTCCACACCCACAGGAACTGGAAGATCCCCAGGGACGCGATGGCGGGCGCGGCGAGCGGCATGACGACGGTCGCGAACAGCCTGATCTCGCCCGCGCCGTCCAGCCGGGCCGCCTCCAGCAGCTCGCGCGGGATCTCCGCGAAGAAGTTCCGCAGCAGGAAGATCGCGAACGGCAGCCCGAACCCCACGTGGAACAGCACCACCCCGATGATGTCGCCGAAGATCCCGATCTTCCCGAAGAGGTCGGAGAGCGGGATCAGCGCCACCTGCACGGGCACGACGAGCAGCGCGACGACGACCAGGAACCACCAGTCGCGCCCCTTGAAGTCCATCCAGGCGAAGGCGTATCCGGCCATCGCGCCGATCATGACGACCAGGAGCGTCGCCGGGACCGTGATCCAGACGGTGTTGAGGAGGGAACTGGTGATCGCGTCGTTCTCCAGCAGCGTCCGGTAGCTCTTGGCGGTGAGCTGCCCGGGAGCCGTGAACACCTTCCACCACCCGGAGGTGGAGATGTCCGTCGGGTCGCGGAACGACGACATGAGCAGCCCGAACGTCGGCACCATCCAGACGAGCGCGACCAGGATGAGGAAGAACCGCATCACGCCGCCCGCGGCCCCGGCGGCCACGCGGGCGGCCAGGGACCGCTTGGCGCGCACGGGCCGGTCGACGGGGGGACCGAGGGGCGGGTCGAGGGTCGGGTCGAGAGCCGTCACCGCTGACGCTCCTTCCTGAGCCGACGCAGATTGACGAACATCACCGGCAGCACGAGCAACAGCAGAATGACGCCGATGGCGCTGCCGACGCCGTAGTTGCCGCCCCCGCCGAACGACGACAGGAACAGCTGGAGCGCGAGGACGTTGGCGTCGTCCTGACTCGGCTGCGGGGCGATGATGTAGACGAGGTCGAACACCTTCATCACGTTGATCATCAGGGTGACGAGCACGACGACCAGCACGGGTGCCAGGAGCGGCACGGTGACCCGCCGGAAGACCTGCCACTCGTTGGCGCCGTCGACACGCGCCGCCTCCAGCAGATTCCGGTCCACGCCCGAGAGCCCGGCGGCGATGAGCACCATCGCGAACCCGGCCCACATCCAGGTGTAGCTGCCGATGATCGCCGGGGTGACCAGGGTGGGCCCGAGCCAGTCGATGCCGCTGTAGGCGGCGGCGAAGTTCGAGCCGGGCAGGCGCAGTTGAGCCCCGTCCGCGTCGGCGGGCAGACTGAAGGTCCCGTCGGCGCCGCTGGTCGCCGAGGCGACGACCTTGCCGTCCTTCACGGCCTCGACCTTGACCCCCTCCAGCGCCTTCTCACCCGGGTCGACCTGCCCCTTCGTACCGCCGCCGCCGAGCTTGAAGTCCAGCCAGACGGTGCCGCTGATCCCGGAGCCGGAGGCGCCGGCCGCCTTCGCGTCCTCGGGCGTGCCGGGGAGCTTGTTGGGCGCGATGCCCACGAGGGGCAGCAGTGCCGGGGTGCCCGGGCTGACGGTTCCGGTCGACGTGAACGAGCCGCCGCCGGACGCCTTGAGATCGCTGGCCTGGGCGTTCGGACGGGCCTTCGGATAGACGGAGGCGTCCACGAAGGCGTCGTGCACGGACGTCACGATCGCGTTGGCGACACCCTGGTCCGGGTCCGCCTCGTAGACGAGGCGGAAGATGATGCCCGCGGCGAGCATCGAGATCGCCATCGGCATGAAGACGATCAGCTTGAACGCCGTACCCCAGCGCACCCGTTCGGTCAGCACCGCGAAGATCAGACCGAGCGCGGTGACGAGGGCGGGCGCGACCGCCACCCAGATCGCCGTGTTGCGTACGGCGGTCAGCGTGGCGTCGTTCGTGAAGATGTCGCCGTAGTTCTCCAGGCCGACGAAGGCCGAGCCGTCGGCGTCGTACAGGCTGCGCCAGATCGAGTAGCCGATGGGGTAGACGACGAGCGAGCCCAGCAGGACCAGGGCGGGCAGCAGGAACAGGCCTGCCACCCACCAGCGGGTGCCGGTGACGCTCTTGGTCTTTTCTCTCTGCGTCTGATGGGCCGTCGTGCCGACTGTGTCCGTCTTCGACTCCATGCCGGGGCCGTCAGCCGTTCTTGTACGCCTTGGCGGCGTCGGCCTCTAGTTTCCGCTGGGTGCCCGCGATGTCCTTCGGGTTCTTCAGGAAGTCCTGGAGGTCCTTCCACTCGC
Source organism: Streptomyces sp. NBC_01451 (assembly GCF_036227485.1). Taxonomy (NCBI): domain Bacteria; kingdom Bacillati; phylum Actinomycetota; class Actinomycetes; order Kitasatosporales; family Streptomycetaceae; genus Streptomyces; species Streptomyces sp. NBC_01451. Next base: position 3,641,151 of record NZ_CP109479.1, on the reverse strand, counting down.
CGACGCCCTGGGTACCGCCGAAGGCGGCCGGAGCCTGGTCGGACATGTCGAAGCGGAAGTCGTCGCCGGCCGCGATGAGGGCCTTGGCGATGTCCCGGGTGACGTCGTCCTTGTACGCCGACTGGTCCATCGCCTTGCTGGGCGAGAGGAAACCGCCCTGCGCCGCCCAGATCTCGGCGGCGTCGGTCGAGCCGAGGAACGTCAGCAGGGCCTGCGCGCCCGCGCCGTCCTTCAGCGCCACGGCGACATCGCCGCCGCTGACGACGGGTGCCTGGTCGCCGACCGCCGGGAACGGGAAGACCTTCGCGTCCGTGCCGATCTTGGCCTTCGTGTCCGCGTTGATGCTGGCGGCCACGAAGTCGCCCTCGAAGACCATCGCCGCCGGGGTGTCACCCGTGAAGGTCTGGGTGACCGACTTCGGGAACTCCGTCGCCAGCGCGCCGGAGCGACCGCCCGCGAGGAGGTCGTCCTTGCCCCAGAGTTCGGCGAGGGTGGTCAGGGCGTCCTTGACGGAAGAGTCGGTCCACTTGATCTCGTGCTGGGCGAGCTGGTCGTACTTCTCCGGGCCCGCCTGCGAGAGATAGACGTTCTCGAACCAGTCGGTGAGGGTCCAACCGTCGGCGCCGCCGACGGAGACGGCCGGGGAGCCCGCGTCGGACAGGGTCTGGGCCGTGGCGACGAAGTCCTTCCAGGTGGTGGGGGCTTCGGTGAGGCCCGCGGCCTCGAACGCGGCGGTGTTGTACCAGACCAGGGACTTGTTGGCGGCCTTCACATAGATGCCGTACTGCTTGCCCTCGAAGGCGCCGAGCTCCTTCCAGCCGGTGTCGAAGTTCTTGTCCAGCTGGGCCTGGGCATCCGCGCCGAGCGGCTTGAGCCAGCCCTTCTCGGCGAACTGGTGCAGCACGCCGACCTGCGGCAGGAACGCGACGTCCGGGGGCTTGCCGCCCTGGATCTTCGTACCGAGGAACGTGGACGTGTTGTTGCCGGTCGGCACGAAGTTGACCTTCGCGCCGGTGCGCTTCTCGAACTCCTTCAGAACCTTGGTGAAGTTCTCCTGCTCGGGTCCCGTCCAGACGGCGGCCACTTCCAGTGTCTGGCCGTCGAGCTTGGGCAGCTTCACGGAGGCGGAGGTGTCGCCGCCGGTGCCCGTGCCGGTCTCGGTGCCCTTGTCGCCCGGCTCGTCGTCGGAGCCGCAGGAGGTGAGGGCGAGAGCGAGGGCTGTGGCGGAGAGGGCGGTCAGGGTGCGTGTACGTAGCATGCTGCGCATGTGTGCCCCGTTCGTCGTTCGGCGTTGAACGTGCTCGGCGCTGTCCCGTGGGCTCCGGTCTACGCCCGGTCGTGGGGGTCGGCAAGTACGCCTGCGGTGTCAAGCGACTGATCGTGACCGCGTCGTGTCCTTCGCTTCCCACCAGCCCACCCGTCTCGGTCTGTTCACCGGGTGCCCCCGAAACGCTCTCCTACCCGCCCGGCACCATCCAGCCCGTCCGGCGTTTGAGGACGAGCGCGTTCAGCGCGAACGGGGGTCTGGGGGCACAGCCCCCAGAAACGGGATGGGACGGGTAAGGGCGGCGGGGGCGAGAAACGCCCCCGGGTCACAGCAGCGACGGCACCTCTGTAGCCGACACCGACCGCGCCGCCCGCTCCAACGCACTCGCCAGCAGCGCCAAGTCCGTCGGCCCATTGCCCAGTTCACGCACCGGCCGCCGCGTCGGCGGATCCCCCATCCGCTGCCAGTCCAGCGCGGCGACAGTCGGCCGCAGCGTCGCCGTACGAGGGATGCGCCCCGTCACCCGCCCGCCCTGGAACGGGATCCCCCTCCCGTCAGCCCCGCTCAACCGCCCCCGCCCGGCCGCGGGTTCGTCCGGCCCCGGCGCCGGCGCGTCCAGCACGACCCGCAGCGCGGCCCCCCGGGCCAGCTCCGTCTCCGCCGTACGCCCGCCCACGCCCGCCGCGGCCACCAGATGCACTCCGAGCCGCTCGCCCTCCCGGGCCACCGCCTCCAACGCCCGCACCACGGACCCCGCCGACGGCCGCCCCGGTGATCCCAGCGCCGGTGACACCAGCGCGTCCAGATCGTCCACGACCACCACGAGACGGGCCAGGGGCGGTGTCTCCGTACGCTGACGGCTCGCCGCCGGTCGCAACCGCATCGTCGAACTGGGCGGCGAATCGAGATCCCCGGCGCCCTCTCCTGCCCCCGCGCCCACCGAACCGTGAATGGCCGACTTGGACCCTGCCCCGGACCCTGATCCCGACCGCTGCGGACCGATCCGGGCGGACAGTTCGCGCCCGCTGTGCCACTCGGCGAACCCGACCCGCCCGAGCAACTCGGACCGCCGCTTCAGCTCGGCGCTCAGCGACTGGGCGAACTCCCGCATCCGGACCGGGTCGTTGGCCGTGAGGTGAGTGGTGACATGCGGAAGGTCGGTGCACACCCGAAGCCCTTCCCCGTGCGGCGTCCCGCCACCACCGCCACCGCTCCCGCCGGTGCCGTCCCTGCCGTCCATCAGCACGATGCCCAGCCGGTCGGGCCGCTCGGCGGCGGCCAGCGACGCGACGACCGCCCGCAGCAACTCCGTACGACCGCTGCCGGGCGGCCCCTCGATCAGCAGGTGCGGACCCTCGGCCGCGAGGTCCACGCCGACGGGCCCGCGCGGACCGGCGCCGAGGACGGCCCAGGCCCGGCCGCCGAGCGTGTCCTTGTCGTCGGCGGCGTCCGCCCAACGGGCCATCAGGGACGCCGGGGTGGCCCGGGCGAGCCCCAACTCGTCGAGCAGCCGCGCCGCTTGGGGCAAGGGTGCGGAGACGCGCTGCTGGCGTCCACCGGCCGCACCGTCGGTGCGCAGCGGAGCCAGCGCCCGCGCGAACCGCTCGGCCCAGGCCAGGGACACGGCGTCCACGGCGGCGACGGAGCCCTGCCCGACCGGCCCGGCGCTCCCGGCGGCCGTCCGGCCCGCCGTGTCGTCGGTGCCGGTGCCGGTGCCGCTGTCGGGGGAGCCGGTGCGCCCAGGCGCGGTCGCCCCCGCCCGCGCCACCCGCATCACATGCAGAGCCGTGGCCACGTCACCGCCGAGCAGCGCCACCGCCCCGCACTCACGGAACGGCGGCGAGGCCGCGCACGCCGCCTCGTACGTCTCCGTCACCGGTGACGCGGGCGACGCCGCCTCCGTCTCCGCGAGGCACACGACGTGGATCCCGGCCCGCGGTCCTTCCTGTGCCAGCCGCGCGACGGCCTCCCGGACGGCGGCACCGCCCGGGTCGCCGTCCACGACGAGCACGGTGTACGGCCCCGCGAAACCGTCCGCCGGCCCGTCGGCGTCGTCGTCCCGGGCCCAGGAGGGCCGCCGGTCCGCTCCACGGTCGCCCTGGGCACTCCGGGCCGGTTCTCCGCCACCGGCGGCGGGGCCTTTCGCCGCCACCTCCGTGTCGTGGTCCTCCAGGCGCCGCAGGAGTTCGTCGGCGCGGGCCGTGGCCTGTTCACGGTCGTAGGCGAGGAGGAGGCGGCAGTCCTGGCCGTGCCCGGGGCGCAGATGCGGGAGCCAGCCGAGCCAGGACCACTCGGCGGCGCGCTCCTCGGAGGTACGCGAGCGGTCCGTGCTGATCAGGACGATTTCCAGGACCTCGGGGGAGTGCAGCGCCGTCAGCTGGGCCACCACCGCGCGGGCCAGACCCGCGAGCCGCGCGCGGGGCCCCGCCAGCCCCAGTGCCCCGACCTCGCGCAGCCCGGCGGTCACCGGTACGGCGGGCAGCAGCCCCGAGCCGTCGGGGGCCGCGCGGTCGGCCGTGCCGAGCCGGACCGTGAGCGCCTCCGGGTGTCCGGGGCCGCGCTCCCAGAGCCGGGGGCCGGGGCCCAGGGCCGTGAGCAGCAGCGTCGCCGGGTCGGGCCAGCTCTCCGGTGCCTGCGGCGGGGCGTCCGCGAACTCCGGGGCCGCCGGGTCGGACACCGGGCCCTCGTCGTACGCCTCGCCGTCGGCTGTCTCGTCCTCCGAGCGCCCGCCGGTCAGCCGGCGCGCCCACTTGGAGAGCCCGCCGCGCCTGCGCACGCCCTGCGGGACGTCCGTCCCCCGGAGGGGTGTCCCCTTGCGTCCGCCGCCCGCGGAGGCCTCCGGGTCCGCCTCGTCGTGAGCGCGTGCCGGGGGTACCGCGGCACCCCCGGACACCCGTCCGGCGACGGAGATCCCGGCACCGTGGGTGTCCCCGCCGCCGCCCGATGCCCGGCCCGTCCCCGCCGGGCCCGTGGTTCCCCGGCTCTCGATCCGTGGTGCCCGGCCCTGCCCCGGGACGAGCGGCTGCGCCGTCTCCGCCTCCGCCCCGGCCGAACTCCGCGCGCCCCGTGATCCGGGTGCGCCTCCTGCCGCCCCCCAGCTCGCCGAACCGTAGGCGTGATGGGTCTCCCCGGAGGGCGGTTTCGCCATGCCGCCGGGCTGCACGCGCGCGGAAGGCACCCGGGACGGACCGGACGCGGGGGAGGGACGCCGACTGTGAGCGCTCGCGGCGCTTTCGGTGCTCCCGGTGTTCCGGGTGTCCTCGTCCCTGTTCCCGGTCCTGTTCTCGTTCCTGTGCGACTCGTCCGCCGAGCGCCCCGAGGCCTTCGGGTGCCCCTCGTCGACGCTCACGCGCACGTGCCCCTCGCCGTCCGGGGTCGTGCCCACGCGTGCGCCCGCGTCCCCGGGGGGCGTCAGCCGCAGGGCCGACTCGCCGATGCGCAGCAGCGCGCCCGGTGCGAGGCGGACCGGGCGGGTGTCGAGGCGGGTGCCGGACAGCGTCGTGCCGTTCGTGGAGCCGAGGTCGGCTACCGCTATGCGGCCGTCCTCCGAGACCGTGACCGCGCAGTGCAGCCGGGAGACGTCCGGGTCGTCCAGCGGGACGTCGGCGTCGGCGGAGCGGCCGATGGTGATCTGGCCGCCGTGCAGGAGATGGACCCCGCCCGCGTCCGGGCCCGCGACCACGTGCAGCTGGGCGGCCACCTCGTCCGCCTCGGGGTGCGGCTCGGGATCGGCGGGGGTGCCGAGGGCGAGCACCGCGCCGTCCACCAACGGAGGCTCGCCGAGCGTGCAGCGCTGGGTGTCGAGGCGCTGGTCGCCCGCGTACAGCACCACCGGGCCGCCGCTCTCGCGCTCCCGGCCGCGCTCGGGCAGTGACGAACCCCCGTCACCCGCGACCGCCGACGCCAGGGCCGAGGCGACCGCGGCGAGCGCCGTGCCGGCGGGAGCGGTGACCAGTACGTCGCAGCTCGCGGCGCGCGCCCACGGCTCCGAGGGCGGCCCCAGCGGGTCTACGACGGTCAGCCGGATCTGCATCGCCGTCAGCGGTCCCTTCTGCACGGACACCCGGAAAGGAGGACGAAGCCACGCCACGGGTCCCACCACCGCGGACTTCTCCCACCGCACACGAGCACGTAGGCCAGTACTGGAGGCATCCTCGCACCTGCCACTGACAACGCGCCCGCCCCCCACCCATAAGTGATCTTGAATGGTCGCCTCTGCCCGCAAAAGTGCCTGACCAGTGACTGGCGACTGTCCGTTTGAGATCGATTTGGTAACCGATTTGAGATCGGTCACGTTCGGGATTCGGCAACCGAAGGCACCGATCGAGACGTCTTCCCGTCGACTTTCCGATTTCCGAAGACTCTCCGACGACTTTCCGTCGACTTTTTCGACGCCTTTCGTCGAACGCGCGAAGGAGGCCGTACGTAGCCGTCTGTGGACGGCGGTCGTCGCCCGGGGTGTCCTGGGGGCGCGGCACTACAGTGGGTCGGAAACACCGTGTACGGGATGTACGTACGTAAGGGAGCCATGACGTGCGGCCGGTAGGGAGCAAGTACCTCCTTGAGGAGCCGCTGGGACGCGGCGCCACAGGCACCGTCTGGCGCGCCCGCCAGCGGGAGACCGCGGGGGCCGAGGCGGCCGTGCCCGGCCAGCCCGGCGAGACCGTGGCGATCAAGGTCCTCAAGGAGGAACTCGCCAACGACGCGGACATCGTGATGCGCTTCCTGCGCGAGCGGTCCGTACTGCTGCGGCTGACCCACCCGAACATCGTCCGGGTACGGGACCTGGTCGTCGAGGGCGATCTGCTGGCGCTGGTCATGGACCTCATCGACGGGCCCGACCTGCACCGCTACCTCCGGGAGAACGGCCCGTTCACACCGGTCGCCGCCGCCCTTCTCACCGCCCAGATCGCCGACGCGCTGGCCGTCAGCCACGCCGACGGTGTCGTGCACCGGGACCTGAAGCCGGCCAACGTCCTGCTCATGCAGGACAACGGGCGGATGCACCCGATGCTCACCGACTTCGGCATCGCCCGCCTCGCCGACTCCCCGGGCCTCACCCGCACCCACGAGTTCGTCGGCACGCCCGCGTACGTCGCCCCGGAGTCCGCCGAAGGCCGTCCGCAGACCTCCGCCGTCGACATCTACGGCGCCGGCATCCTGATGTACGAGCTGGTCACCGGCCGTCCGCCGTTCGGCGGCGGGTCCGCCCTCGAAGTGCTGCACCAGCACCTCACCGCCGAGCCGCGCCGCCCCTCGACCGTGCCCGAACCGCTGTGGACGGTCATCGAGCGCTGCCTGCGCAAGAACCCGGACGAACGGCCCAGCGCCGAGAACCTCGCGCGCGGGCTGCGTGTCGTCGCCGAGGGCATCGGCGTCCACGCCAACTCGATGCAGATCGCGGCGGCCGAAGGGGTCGTCCACCTGCTCGCACCTGATCCGGCGCCGACCGCGGTGCCCGGTTCGGGCGACCCGACGCAGGTGCTGCCGTACGGTGCGGGCGCCGCGGGAGCGTACGACCCGAACGGCGCCACCAGCGTGCTGCCGCACACCGGGGGGCCCGGTTCCGTGGGTGCGATGGGCGCCGTGGGTGCCGCGGACCCCACGGCCGTCCTGCCGTCCATGCCGCAGAACCAGCCCGGCGGCCCCGGCGGCTCCGGAGGGCCCGAGGAGCCGCACCCCTGGCAGAACCAGCTGCGCGCCGCCCGGGACCGCAACGAGCAGACGCAGGTCCAGTACCTCGACCCCGGCGAGGACCCCCTGCGCCGCCGGCCCCAGCGGCAGCCGGGCCGGCCACCGCAGCAACAGCCCCAGCAGCAGCCGTACCAGCAGCAGCCCCCGCCCTCGCGTCAGCAGCAGCGCGGTCAGCAGCCCCAGCCCGGTTACGGCTATCCGCAGGGACCGGGTCAGGGTCCGGGGCAGGGCAGGCAGCCCCAGCACCAGCAGTACGCGCCGCCGCAGCAACAGCCCCAGCATCAACAGCAGCCTCAGCGGTACGCGCCGCCCGCTCCCGCGCCGCAGCGCCCTCAGCAGCCCGAGAGCCGGCCGCCGCGTGAGCCGAGGGAACCCCGGCAGCGCAGCGCCAACCCGATGAAGATCCCGGGGCTCGGCTGCCTCAAGGGGTGCCTCTTCACGGTCATCATCCTGTTCGTCGCCGCGTGGCTCATCTGGGAACTGAGCCCGTTGCAGGAGTGGATCGGGTCGACGAAGGGGTTCTTCGAGCAGATCGGCGACTGGATCGACACCGTCAGCGGGTGGGTGGAGGGTCTGGGCGGAGGTTCCGGGGGTTCCGGAAAGCCGTAGGGCCGGTGGATCGACAGTTCCCCGGTTGCGGGGGGACCGTCCGCACAATCAGGTCGCAGCCGGGGCATTTATGGATCTTCCGGGCACTGCTCCGGTCGTGATTCCGGTGCGACTCTGGGGATTTGTCGACACCTGGCGGGTGATTTCCGTCCCGGCGGTGAAGGTTGCGCCTCCGGACGCGTAGCTTTGTCGGCTGAGGTCGAGGTCTTGTCGGGTGAGGGTCCCGAGGGAGCCCCCCGGATCGGCGCAGCGTCGGCAACACGCGTCTGTAGGAGCAGTCTTGGCACGGAAGATCGGCAGCCGGTACACCGCCAACCAGATCCTGGGGCGGGGCAGCGCCGGCACGGTGTGGCTGGGCGAGGGACCCGAGGGTCCCGTCGCCGTCAAGCTGTTGCGCGAGGACCTGGCGTCGGACCAGGAGCTCGTCGGACGCTTCGTGCAGGAGCGGACCGCCCTGCTCGGGCTCGAACATCCGAACATCGTGTCCGTACGGGACCTGGTGGTCGACGGGAACGACCTCGCGCTCGTCATGGACCTGGTGCGGGGTACGGACCTGCGCACCCGGCTCGACCGCGAGCGCCGGCTCGCACCCGAGGCCGCGGTCGCGATAGTCGCCGACATCGCGGACGGCCTGGCCGCCGCGCACGCCGCCGGGGTGGTGCACCGCGACGTGAAGCCGGAGAACGTCCTGCTGGACATGCAGGGCCCCCTGGGCCCCGGCGGTGCGCACCCCGCCCTGCTGACCGACTTCGGTGTCGCGAAACTCATCGACTCACCGCGGCGGACCCGGGCCACGAAGATAATCGGCACGCCCGACTATCTGGCGCCGGAGATCGTCGAGGGCCTGCCCCCGCGCGCGGCGGTCGACATCTACGCGCTGGCGACGGTCCTCTACGAGCTGCTGGCGGGCTTCACGCCCTTCGGTGGCGGCCACCCGGGCGCGGTGCTGCGCCGGCACGTGACGGAGACGGTGGTCCCTCTCCCCGGTATCCCCGAGGAACTGTGGCAGCTGCTCGTGCAGTGCCTGGCGAAGGCGCCGGCGTCGCGGCTGCGGGCGTCGGAGCTGGGGGCGCGGCTGCGGGAGCAGCTGCCCCTGCTGGTGGGGATGCCGCCGCTGGACGTCGACGAGCCGGATGCGGAGGACGAGGCGCAGTCCGGGCAGGACCACGGCCATGGCCAGGTCCCGGGGCAGGGCTCGCGGGACGAGGCGTACGACGAGGTGGGCGTGCCCGCCGGGGAACGGGTACGGCGGGGCGCCGTGCCCCTCGTGCGGGGCGCGAAGCCGGACTCCAACCGGGACACGCACACGTCGATGCGGGTACCCGGGCCGGACGAGCTGGCGGGCGGGGCGCTGGGCACGGCCCGCGTGCCGCGTCCCGTGGGTGCCCCGCGACCCGGCTCCGCCCGGCACCGGGCCTCGGCGCGGCGGCGCAGGGCCACGTTGGGGGCGGCGGCGGTGGCGCTGGTGGCGGCGGTGGGGGTCGGCACGTGGGTGGCCATGTCGGGCGACGACGCGGGGGCGACACCCCAGGAGACGAGTACCTCGTCACCGGCGTCACCGTGAGTGGGGGTTTCGCCCCCGCCGCCCCTACCCGTCCCGTCCTGTTCCTGGGGGCTGCGCCCCCAGACCCCCGCTGTCGGCCCTGAACGGGCCTCGTCCTCGAGCGCCGGACGGGCTGAGTGCTGCCGGACGGGCCGGGTCGTGAGGGCCCGGGCTGCACCGGCCTCGCCCGTTTCGCTCCGGGCGAGACCGAAATCCCGCCGCTCGGCGGAGCCGTTACGCTGGTGTCGTGGCAGTCGTCGATGTATCCGAAGAGCTCAAGTCCCTCTCCTCGACCATGGAGTCGATCGAGGCCGTCCTGGACCTCGACAAGCTGAGGGCAGATGTCGCCGTGCTCGAGGAGCAGGCGGCAGCGCCGTCCCTGTGGGACGACCCGGAGGAAGCGCAGAAGATCACCAGCAAGCTCTCCCACCTCCAGGCGGAGGTGAGGAAGGCCGAGGCGCTGCGCGGCCGGATCGACGATCTGAGCGTGCTCTTCGAGATGGCCGAGGAGGAGGACGACCCGGACACCCGCGCCGAGGCCGAGACGGAGCTGACCTCCGTCAGGAAGGCCCTCGACGAGATGGAGGTCCGTACCCTCCTCTCCGGCGAGTACGACGCCCGTGAGGCCCTCGTCAACATCCGCGCGGAGGCCGGTGGCGTGGACGCCGCCGACTTCGCCGAGAAGCTGCAGCGCATGTACCTGCGGTGGGCCGAGCAGAAGGGCTACAAGACCGAGGTCTACGAGACGTCGTACGCCGAGGAGGCCGGCATCAAGTCGACCACCTTCGCCGTCCAGGTCCCGTACGCCTACGGGACGCTCTCCGTCGAGCAGGGCACGCACCGCCTGGTACGCATCTCGCCCTTCGACAACCAGGGGCGCCGCCAGACCTCGTTCGCCGGGGTGGAGATCCTGCCCGTCGTGGAGACGACCGATCACATCGAGATCGACGAGTCCGAACTGCGGGTGGACGTCTACCGGTCGTCCGGTCCCGGCGGCCAGGGCGTCAACACCACCGACTCCGCGGTACGCCTGACGCACCTTCCCACCGGCATCGTCGTCTCCTGCCAGAACGAGCGTTCGCAGATCCAGAACAAGGCGAGCGCGATGAACGTCCTCCAGGCCAAGCTGCTCGACCGGCGCCGTCAGGAGGAGCAGGCCAAGATGAACGCCCTCAAGGGCGACGGCGGCAACTCCTGGGGAAACCAGATGCGTTCGTACGTCCTGCACCCCTACCAGATGGTCAAGGATCTGCGTACGGAGTTCGAAGTCGGCAACCCCGAGGCCGTGTTCAACGGTGAGATCGACGGATTCCTCGAAGCCGGAATTCGCTGGCGCAAGCAGCAGGAGAAGTAGAACCCCGCAGGACGCCTTGTCGACAAAGCAACCGCCGCCCACTGGGCGGCGGTTGCTTTGCGTTGGAGATGCCTGGGTTTTACATCACACTCACAGGGTCTGATGTGCGGCAAGCGAGGAGCAAGGGGACATTGCGCGCGCAACGACCTTGACGTGCTCTTGGAAAATCGGAAAGGTAAAGCGCGGCATGCGAATCTCTGGGGCGCATGTGAACCGGAGGTGCTCTCTGACACCTCTGTCGATCACGGCCCCGAGCGCGGCTCCACCGATGATTCAGCTACTGGGGGTAGCAGCCATATGACGAACAAGACGCGGATCCGGGTCGCGCGGATCGCGGCCGGAGCGGTGATCGCCGCCGGTGCGTCCTTCACCGCCGCGGGCATAGCCTCCGCCACGGACGACGACGATTGCGTGATCGAGATCTGCGCCGGTACGCCGAGCCCGGACCCGGCCGAGACCGAGACCGAGATCCCGACCAGCCCCGAACCCAGCCTGCCGGACCCGGCGCCCACCACGGCCGACCCGGCGCCCACCACGGCCGAACCGGAGCCCTCGGAGCCGGCGGAGCCCTCCACGGAGCCGAGCGAGCCCGCCGAGGAGGACCCGACCACGACCCCGTCCGACGACTCGACGGACGACGGCAGCGGAACGGGCACCGGCGACGACACCGACGGCGGCAACAGCAACACCGACCCCGACGGCGGCTCCAACACCTCCGTCCAGGAGGAGGGCTCCTCGGCCCTCACCGACACGGGCTCGGACACCTCGGCCCAGGGCTCGGGCGACGAGCTCGCCGAGACCGGTGCCGCCGAGACGGGCTTCCTGATCATCGGTGCCGCCACGATGATCGCCGGCGGAATCGCCTTCCGTGTCCTCCCGCGCCTCGTGGGCGGCCGTGGCGGCGCCGCGGCCTAGTGGCGCCCGTAGTGCCCGGCAGTGAGTAGTGGTACGCGGTGACAGTGCGCACGCGTGAGGGCCCGGAGCTTCGTGCTCCGGGCCCTCACGCGTGTTACCAGGTCTGCTCGGCAGGTCTGAGTCTGTTCACCAGGTCCGTGTTCGGCCGGGCTACGCGGTCTGGTGCGCCACCAGCGCCAGTGCCGCGATCAGCACCGCCAGCAGCGCGATCAGCGCCATCGGGTTGAGTCCGCCGAACTGGCCGTCCTCCTGCAACCGCTGACGGCTGGCCCGGCAGACGCGACAGCGTCCCTCGTTCACGGGCGCCGCGCAGTTCGCGCATACCAATCGGTCGTACGTCATGCGCCTTGCCCTCCTTGCGCCGCTTCTACGTCCACAACGCTTCCGGGGACGCAACCGTTCCCCACTCCACGCTCCACTGTGCCAGGTTCCGCGGATTTCGGCGCGGCTCGCCTTATCCTGCCCAGCGCTTCCCGGGGTTAGGCGAGGTCGCGCGCGTGTGTGAGGCCGCTCACTACCGGCACAAAAGGGCACAACCCTTGTGCAAAGCCCTCCCGTGCCTGCGCTCCCGTGCTCGGTTCGCGTATGGTCACGGTCACCTGCCCCCGATGGTCCGTGGTGTATCCGTGATCCGATTCGACAGCGTCTCCAAGGTCTACCCCAAGCAGAACCACCCCGCCCTCAGGGATGTCACCCTGGAGGTCGAGAAGGGTGAGTTCATCTTCCTCGTCGGGTCCTCCGGCTCCGGAAAGTCCACTTTCCTGCGACTGATCCTCCGCGAGGAGCGCGCCAGTCACGGCCAGGTGCACGTCCTGGGCAAGGACCTCGCGCGCCTCTCCAACTGGAAGGTGCCGCAGATGCGGCGTCAGCTGGGGACGGTGTTCCAGGACTTCCGGCTGCTGCCGAACAAGACGGTCGCCGAGAACGTCGCCTTCGCGCAGGAGGTCATCGGCAAGTCGAAGGGCGAGATCCGCAAGTCCGTCCCCCAGGTGCTCGACCTCGTCGGCCTGGGCGGCAAGGAGGAGCGGATGCCCGGTGAGCTGTCCGGTGGTGAGCAGCAGCGAGTCGCCATCGCGCGGGCCTTCGTGAACCGGCCCAAACTGCTGATCGCCGACGAGCCGACCGGCAACCTCGACCCGCAGACGTCCGTCGGCATCATGAAGCTGCTCGACCGGATCAACCGGACGGGCACGACCGTGGTGATGGCGACGCACGACCAGAACATCGTCGACCAGATGCGCAAGCGCGTCATCGAGCTGGAGAAGGGCCGTCTCGTCCGCGACCAGGCGCGCGGCGTCTACGGCTACCAGCACTGACGGTCACCGTCACTGTCACCGTCACCGGCGGCCACTGGTGTCAGTGACGCCGACGGTCCTCGGAGTTCCCGGAAAGGCTTGAGCCCGCCATGCGTGCCCAGTTCGTACTGTCGGAGATCGGTGTCGGTCTCCGTCGCAATCTGACGATGACGTTCGCCGTCATCGTCTCCGTAGCCCTGTCGCTCGCCCTGTTCGGCGGGTCGCTCCTGATGAGCGACCAGGTCAGCTCGATGAAGGGCTACTGGTACGACAAGGTCAACGTCTCGGTGTTCCTCTGCAACAAGAGCGACGCCGAGTCAGACCCGAACTGTGCCAAGGGCGCGGTGACGAGCGACCAGAAGAAGCAGATCCTCGCCGACCTGGAGAAGATGGACTCGGTCGTCGAGAAGGTCACGTACGAGTCCGCGGACGAGGCCTACAAGCACTACAAGGAGCAGTTCGGCGACTCCCCGCTGGCCAGTTCGCTCACCCCGGACCAGATGCAGGAGTCGTACCGGATCAAGCTCAAGGACCCGGAGAAGTACCAGGTCATCGCGACCGCCTTCGACGGGCGCGACGGGGTGCAGTCCGTGCAGGACCAGAAGGGCATCCTCGACAACCTCTTCGAGCTGCTGAACCTGATGAACCGGGCGGCGCTCGGGGTGATGGCCCTGATGCTGATCGTCGCCCTCCTGCTGATCGTCAACACGGTGCGCGTCTCGGCGTTCAGCCGTCGGCGTGAGACCGGGATCATGCGGCTCGTCGGCGCGTCCGGCTTCTACATCCAGGCGCCGTTCATCATGGAGGCCGCCGTCGCCGGCGCGATCGGCGGTGGGCTGGCCTGTGTCTTCCTGGTCGTCGGCCGGTACTTCACCATCGACCACGGCATGGCCCTGTCCACGAAGCTCAACCTGATCACCTTCCTGGGCTGGGACGCCGTACTGACGAAGCTGCCGCTGATCCTCGCCGCGAGCGTGCTGATGCCCGCGCTGGCCGCGTTCTTCGCGTTGCGCAAGTACCTGAAGGTGTGACGCATGCCAAGGGGGCCGTTCGGACATCCGACCGTACGGCCCTTCGGCTTGTCCTAGACTCACCGGCATGTCGGGCCGCGACCTGTTCACACAGCCCCGCCGTGCAGGCCGCGGGGCGGCTCTGACGTTGCTCTTCGCCAGCGTCCTCGTCGCCGGCGCGGCCACCGGCTCGCTCCCCGAGCCCACCGAACGCAAGTCCTCCCTCCCGGACACGCCCCGCTCCGCCGCCCCCGCCGGGCGCCACGAGGACGTCGCCGCGGCGGCAGCCGAGGCCATGGCCGACGGCAAGTCCCCCATGGAGGCCGCCGAGCGTGCCGTCAGCCGCAGCGGCGACCGCTGGGGAGCGGTGTACTCCCCGGGGGACTACGAGGAGCTGGAGGAGGCCCTCGACGGCCGGTACACGGGCGTCGGGCTGTGGGCGCGGCGTGAGCGGGACGGCCGTATCGAGGTCACCAAGGTGCGGTCGGGCTCGCCCGCGGCCGTCGCCGGGATCCGTAGCGGCGACCGGTTGCGCAGCGTGGACGGCAAGGCGGTCGACGGGCGGCCGGTCACCGAGGTCGTCTCCTTGCTCCGCGGCGACGCACAGGACGCCGCCGCCGGCACGACCGTCCGGCTCGGGCTGGAGCGCGGCACGCGCGCGTGGAGCGAGACCGTACGCCGGGCACAGCTCTCCACGGACCCCGCGACCGTCCGGCAGGTCGCCGCGAGCAAGGTCACCGTCATCCGGGTCGCCGCCTTCACCAAGGGCGTCGGCGACGTGGTGCGCGGCGCGGTCCGGGCGGCCCCGGCCGGCGCCGGGATCATCCTCGACCTGCGCGGCAACTCCGGCGGGCTGGTCACCGAGGCCGTCACCGCCGCCTCCGCATTCCTCGACGGCGGCCTCGTCGCCACGTACGACGTCAACGGCGAGCAGCGCGCCCTGCACGCCGAGCCGGGCGGCGACACCACCAGACCGCTGGTCGCGCTCGTCGACGGCGGCACGATGAGCGCGGCCGAACTGCTCACCGGAGCCCTCCAGGACCGCGGCCGGGCGGTCGTCGTCGGCTCCAGGACCTTCGGGAAGGGCTCCGTGCAGATGCCGAGCCGGCTGCCCGACGGCTCCGTCGCCGAGCTGACCGTCGGTCACTACCGCACCCCCTCGGGGCGCGGCGTCGACGGCAGCGGCATCACGCCCGACCTGGAGGCGGACGAGGACGCCCTGCCGCGGGCCGAGACGGTGCTCAGCGGCCTCGGGCAGTAGCTGCCGCCGCCGGTTCGCGTGCTCCTGCCGGCCCCCCTCGCGGTCCCGTGGTCGCCGCTCCCGTTAATCGGCTTCCCGTGGACCCCCCGCGTAGTGCGAAAATGGGTGGCACTATGAGCAAGGGAATGTACGTACCGAAGGAGTCCCAGCCCAAGCAGGGCGGGACGGCCGCCAAGGGCCGGGACGGCGAGAAGGGCGGCAAGCGCAAGATCGTCGCCCAGAACAAGAAGGCCCGGCACGACTACGCGATCATCGACACCTACGAGGCCGGGCTGGTTCTCATGGGTACCGAGGTCAAGTCGCTGCGCGAGGGCCGCACCTCGCTGGCCGACGGCTTCGTCCAGATCGACCGGGGTGAGGCGTGGCTGCACAACGCGCACATCCCCGAGTACCACCAGGGCAGCTGGACCAACCACTCCGCCCGCCGCAAGCGGAAGCTGCTGCTGCACCGCGAGGAGATCGACAAGCTGGAGTCCAAGGCACAGGAGACCGGCCACACGATCATCCCCCTCGCGCTGTACTTCAAGGACGGCCGGGCGAAGGCGGAGATCGCTCTCGCGCGGGGCAAGAAGGAGTACGACAAGCGGCAGACACTGCGGGAACAGCAGGACCGGCGGGAGTCGGACCGCGCGATCGCGGCGGCGAAGCGGAAGCAGCGCGACGCGTAGCCACCGGGAATACGGTGGCACGCGCTCGCGTTGGTCACGTACGATGGCACTGCACCTCACAGCGGGTGCGCAGGTCCTCCTCGGGGGACATTGAAAAAACAACATGGGGATGATCGGTTTCGACAGCGGATGTCGAAGCAGGGGAAGCGTGTCGAGGAAGCGGCCACGATCTCGTAAACCACAGGCCGAAAAAAATAATCGCCAATTCCAACAGCGATTCTCCCGCGCAGCAGTTCTCTCTCGCCGCCTGATTTCAGGTAGCGACGAGCCTGCTCCGCACTAATGGGAGTGTCAGCCCGGGGGTGTTCCCGACCCGGATCCTGGCATCAGCTAGGGGACTAAACCTTGATCCCGGTCACGGGGTGAAGAGGGAAATCTAACAGTGACTGGGCCCGTCGGCGACTTGTTCGCGTGATTGCCGGGGCCGAGAAAAGCACAGCGAACTGCACACGGAGAAGCCCTGATTCCGCACCGTTGGACGCGGGTTCGATTCCCGCCATCTCCACAATTCCCATGTTATGCAGTACCTTGCAGTGCCAAAGGCCCTGTCGCTTTCGAGCGGCGGGGCCTTTGGCGTGCCTGGGTGCCTACGACGAGCTGGGTGCGCTGCCGTGTACGGACGACTTGAGGGAGTCGATGAAGGCGGTGTAGGCGGAGGCTGGGAAGGTGAGGGTGCGGGTGGCCGGGGTTTTGGAGTCGCGGATGGCTGTGTGGGTGGGGGTGGTGGCGATCTCTACGCAGTCGTCACCTTCGCCGTCGCCAGAGTAGGACGACTTCCGCCACATGCCGGGGGTGGTCATAAGGTGCCTCACAATTCCTTCGCCAGCCGGTGGATGAAGTCACGCGATCGTTCCCGTTCGAGGGACATGGCCTTCGTTTTCTCGAAGCGAGCCTGGTAGGTGGCGAGTTCGGCTTCCGAGTCGACGTAGAGCGCACCGTGGGGTGCGTCGCGGATCACGGTATCCAGTCTGGGCACACCGCCGCCCACGTAAGTCATCGGGCTACTGCCGGTGGAGAACTCCAAATCGAAGGGGATGACTCGTACGCTGATGTGGTTCGCTTCGGACTGCTCCAGGATATGGGTGAGTTGGGCTCGTGCCGCGGCCCGGTCGCTGACCATGATGCGTAGAGCCGCTTCATGGATCACTGCGTCGAAGGGGACGGGCGAGGTGCGTTCGATGATCACGCGGCGCGCGATGCGGTGGCGCACACGCAACTCGATCTGTTCTTCAGCGAGTTCGGGGACCCTGGTCGAATACGCGGCACGGGCGTACTCCGCCGTCTGCAAGAGACCTGGCACGAACAGGAAGCCTGCGTTGCGCTGAAACCGAGCATGGTGATCCAACTCGGACAGGTCCAGGAATGGTGTCGGCAGCACGCCCCGGTACTCCTCCCACCAGCCCCGCGTCCGGTCTGTGGCCATCGCGACCAAGGCGTCGATGAACTCCTCGTCCGTGCAGGCGTAGTGGGATGCGAGGCGGCGGAGTCGTTGCTCGCTCACGCCCGCGAGTCCGGTTTCGATGTGGCTCATCTGGACGCGATTCGCCCCGAGCAGCGCTGCTGCCTCGACGGCGGTGAGTCCCGCCGCCTCGCGGAGTCTGCGCAACTCGATTCCCAGGCGCAGCTGACGCGCCGTGGGTTCGCGCCTCAGGACCATCCATAGCTCCTTGCTCAACGTGCCTGCCGGTGCCGCTCGTTCGGGGTCAGATTACGTGATCGGCTTGCTCGGGATTACACATTAGACGTACCTTCGGTGACGCGACGCACACTCTGCGGAACGCCGGGACCCCGGAAGCGCACCACTCCGTCCTGCCACGGCGGCTGCGGCATGCCACCGCCCACCGACCGCAACCCCTGACCATCGAAAGGGAGTTGACGCATGCCCGAAACCGAGACAGAGACCAGCACCGAGCCCGCGCCCGAGTCCTGGGAGTACTCCCTCCACATCCCCAACGACCTCCGCGCCGTCACCGTCAGCCGCCGCACCCTCCGCCTCATCCTCACCATGCACGGACTGATCGGCCTCGTCGACGTCGCCGAACTGCTCGCCGCCGAGCTGGTGTCCAACGCCGTACTGCACACCAAGGGCCCCGCAGCCCTCCGCGTCCGCTGGACCGCCGGCGTCCTGCGGATCGGGGCCTGGGACGCCGACCCCCGGCCGCCGGAGCCTCCCCAGGAGTTGGGACAGCTCGTCGAGGCGGAGGACGGGCGCGGGCTCGGGATGGTGCGGGCCTGCGCCGACCTGTGGGGGTGGCAGCCGCTGTCCCGGTTCGGGAATCGGGGGAAATTCGTGTGGTGCGAGCTGCGGGCCGCCGCGTGATGCGCCCGGAACCGGAAGAGGAAGTCTCCGGCATCGCCACCGGGCTTCTCGCGGCCATGGCTCTGGTGGGCCTCTCGCCCGAGAGGGCCCTGGCCGGACTCCACCGCGGTCTCAAGGAGATCCCCAAGCGGGAGGGACTGTCGCCCGGAGATATCGCGTATCCGTGGGGAAAGATCGAGAATTGGCCGCCGGGATACGCCGAGCGGTGGGCCATCGGCTACGCGGACGGCCTGGCGAGGGGGACGGCCAAGTCGCTTCCAGCCGTGCTGGAAGTAAGGCGGCTCCCCGTCTTCGACGACCTCCGCGACCGTGTCGCCATCTGCGCCGACCTTGCCCGCCTCGACGACTGGCTCGACCGCGTCGGTACTGCGGAGTGCGCGCGCGGAGGAGCTGTTCGCCGGGGACCTGGAGATTGCGCGGGTGCTGCTCCTGAACAGGGCTGACGGATCGTAGAGTGCCTGGATGAGCATCATCGGAGTCGGGATCGACGTCGCCGAGATCGAGCGGTTCCGGGCCTCGCTGGAGCGGACGCCCGGGCTGGCCCAACGGCTGTTCCTGGAGAGCGAGTTGCTGCTGCCCAGCGGTGAGCGGCGGGGTGTCGCGTCCCTTGCCGCCCGGTTCGCCGCGAAGGAGGCGCTCGCCAAGGCGCTGGGTGCTCCGGCCGGTCTGCTCTGGACGGACGCCGAGGTCTGTGTCGAGGACAGCGGGCGGCCCTGGCTGCGGGTGACGGGGACGGTGGCCGCGCGTGCGGCGGAGCTCGGGGTGCGGTCGTGGCATGTGTCGCTCAGCCATGACGCGGGGGTGGCCTCGGCTGTGGTGATCGCCGAGGGGTAGGGCGCTCCGGAATCACCGGCGGCTCGGCGGGCCCGCCGGCGGGCCGTGCGGGAGACTCGGTGCATGCGAACTGCGTACGGCGTGGAGACGGTACGGGCGGCTGAGCGTGAGCTGATGGCGCGGTTGCCGGAAGGTGCGCTCATGCAGCGTGCGGCGGCCGGACTGGCCGTCGCCTGCGGCCAGTTGATGGGGCGGGTGTACGGCAGCCGGGTTGTTCTGCTCGTGGGTAGTGGTGACAACGGCGGCGACGCACTGTACGCCGGGGCCCGGCTCGCCCGGCGCGGAGCCGGTGTCACGGCGGTGCTGCTGGCGCCGGAGCGCACGCACGCCGGAGGGCTCGCGGCGCTGCGGGGAGCCGGCGGGACGGTGAGGGGTGCCCAGGGTGACGGCGTCGAGAGGGCGATCCGGCGTGCCGACCTCGTCGTCGACGGCATCGTCGGGATCGGGGGGCGGGGTGGCCTGCGGGCCGACGCCCTGGCGTTGGCCGAGCTGGTCCGGGAGGCGGGGGCCGCGGTGGTCGCCGTCGATCTGCCCAGCGGGGTCGACGCCGACAGCGGAGAGGTGCGGGGGGCGGCGATCCGGGCCGATCTGACCGTGACCTTCGGGACCCACAAGCCGGGGCTGCTCATCGATCCCGCACGCGAGTACGCCGGGACGGTGCGGCTCGTCGACATCGGGCTCGGGGAGGTGCTTCCCGAGCCGGCCGAGCTGGAGGCGTTGCAACACGCCGACGTCGCGCGGCTGTTGCCGGTCCCCGGTGTCGAGAGCGACAAGTACCGGCGGGGCGTCGTCGGGATCGCGGCGGGGTCGGCGCGGTATCCGGGAGCCGCTGTGCTGGCTGTCGCGGGCGCGCTGCGGGGCGGGGCCGGGGCCGTGCGGTACGTGGGGCCCGCTGCCGACGCGGTGATCGCCCGCTTTCCCGAGGTGCTCGTGTCCGACCAGGGGCCGCACAGGGCGGGGCGCGTCCAGGCGTGGGTCGTGGGGCCCGGGGCCGGGGACGACGCCGCGACGGTCGCCGAGGTGCTGGAGGCGGACGTACCCGTGCTGATCGACGCGGACGGGCTGCGGCTGGCGGAGAAGGAGGCGGTGCGGGGGCGTACCGCGCCGACGCTGATGACTCCGCACGCCGGGGAGGCCGCCGCGCTGCTCGGTGTGGGGCGTGCGGAGGTGGAGGGGGCCCGGCTGAGGGCGGTGCGGGAACTCGCCGCCCGCTACGGGGCGACCGCCCTGCTCAAGGGCTCGACCACGCTGGTCGCCGACCCGGCCGGGGGTGCCGTACGGGTCAACGCGACCGGAACGGGGTGGCTCGCCACGGCCGGGAGCGGTGACGTGCTGTCGGGGCTGGGCGGGTCGTTGCTGGCGGCGGGGCTCTCGGCGCTGGACGCCGGGAGCGCGGGGGCGTATCTGCACGGGCTGGCCGGGCGGCTGGCCGCGGAGGGCGCGCCGGTGGGGGCGCACGACGTGGCCGAGGCGGTGCGGAGGGCCTGGCGGGATGTGCAGGACGTATGAGGCGTTTGAGACGCACGGTCGGGTGACCCGGCCGCGCGGCTGAGCCGGGCGGCGGCAACCGCGCGTTCTCCTGATCGCATGATCAGTCGACCGTTCCTGTTCCGTGGTCTCACCGCACTGCTGGTCGCGGTGGCCGTGCTGCCGCCCGTCGGCCCTGCCTTCGCGGACCCCGTGCCGCCCGCCCCCGCCGCCGGACCCGAGGGGGTCCTCGTGCCCGGTGTGCCTCCCGCCCCCTCCCAGCCCTGGACCTTCGACACCCCGGACCAGGTGCTCGCGCCGCAGGTGTACACGCCGACGAGGCAGGAGGACGCCGTCGAGCCGGCGGAGGCCGCGCGGGGGACGTACGACCTCATCGAGTACGTACCGCTGGGTGACGCCGCCCGGAAGGTGGCCTGCTCCAAGCTGGCCGGGCCCTATCAGCGGCAGGTGGAGTTCTGGCTGAGACTGAAGGTGGACGGGAAGCAGTCCGCCGCCGACTGCCGGGCCATCCGCGCCTTTCAGCGCACGTACAGGATCAAGCCGGACAGCGGATTCGCCGGGCCCGTCACCTGGTCCCGGATGCAGTTGCTGTCCGCCAGGAAGAACCCGAACGCCGCCGGCAGGTGTCCCGTGCGGACCTACCGGGTCGCCTGTGTCGATCTCGGGCGGCAGCTGACCTGGGTGCAGAAGGGGAAGAAGGTCGTCTACGGACCCGTGCCCGTGCGGAGCGGACGGACGGCCTATCCGACGCGCGGCGGGTGGCACAAGGTGTACTGGAAGCACAAGAACCACCACTCGACCCTCTACGACACCCCCATGCCCTACGCCCAGTTCTTCAGCGGCGGCCAGGCCTTCCACGCCGTCTACGGCAGCATCCACACCACCGTCGGCTCCATGGGCTGCGTCAATATGCGGCTCGCCGACGCCCGTACGCTCTGGGGCGTTCTGAAGACGGGCGACCGGGTGTACGTGTGGGGACGACGGGCCGCGGGGTAGCCGCGAGTGTGCTCGACGGTCCCTCTGAGACACTGGGGGCGCCATGAGTGAGACAGCAGCCCCGCCGGCCGCCGCCCTGCGAGCCCGCGCCGAGATCGACCTGGCCGCCCTGCGGGCCAACGTGCGGACCCTGCGCGCCCGCGCGCGCGGCGCGGCCCTGATGGCCGTCGTCAAGTCCGACGCGTACGGCCACGGGGCGCTCCGGTGTGCTCGGGCAGCCGTCGAGGCGGGTGCCGAGTGGCTCGGCACCGCCACCCCCGAGGAGGCACTCGCCCTGCGGCAGCCGGACTCGGGGATTCCGCGTCACGTACGGGTCATGTGCTGGCTCTGGACCCCGGGCGGGCCCTGGCAGGCCGCCGTCGAGGCCGACATCGACGTGTCGGTGGGCGGGATGTGGGCCCTGCGGGAGGTCGTCGGGGCCGCGACCGCCGCCCGGCGGCCCGCGCGCGTCCAGCTCAAGGCCGACACCGGGCTCGGGCGCGGCGGCTGTCAGCCGGGGGACGACTGGTGCGCGCTCGTCGCCGCCGCGCTGCGCGCCGAGCACGACGGGCTGATCCGCGTCACCGGGCTCTGGTCCCACCTCGCCTGCGCCGACGAACCCGAACACCCGTCCGTCGACGCCCAGCTCACCCGCTTCCACGAGATGGTCGCGTACGCCGAACGGCACGGACTGCGGCCCGACGTACGGCACCTCGCCAACTCGCCCGCCGTGCTCAGCCGTCCGGACACGCACTTCGACCTCGTACGGACCGGGGTGGCCGTCTACGGCATCTCGCCGAGTCCGGAGATCGGCACCTCCGCCGACCTGGGCCTTCGCCCGGTGATGACGCTGGCCGCCTCGCTCGCGCTGGTCAAGCACGTACCGGGCGGGCACGGCGTCAGTTACGGGCACCACTACGTCACCCCCGGCGCCACCACCCTCGGCCTCGTCCCCGTCGGCTACGCGGACGGCATCCCGCGCCACGCCTCCGGCACCGGGCCCGTCCTGATCGGCGGGAAGTGGCGGACCGTGGCCGGGCGGGTCGCCATGGACCAGTTCGTCGTCGACCTGGGCGGCGACGAGCCCGAAGCGGGCGCGGAGGTCCTGCTCTTCGGGCCCGGTGACCGCGGTGAGCCCACCGCCGAGGACTGGGCACAGGCGGCCGGGACGATCGCGTACGAAATCGTCACCCGCATCGGAACCCGCGTCCCCCGCGTCTACGTGAATGTGAATGAGGAAGAAGAACACGAGGGGTAGGCGCCCGCGGGGTTCTTCGGCCGGGCGGCACGAGTAACCCCGGCAACGCCGGTCATCCTTCCTGGGCCGGCAGGCGCACCGACTTTTCAGCAGGCCCGGCAACTTCAGTGGTAATTCCAGCAAGGAGCGGTACGTGAGCGAGAGCACTGCGGAGGTCGTCGCGAGCGCCGCCACGGCCGTGGCCTCCGCCGCGGGGGCGACGGGCGGGGGATGGCGCCGGGCGACCGGTATCGCGGGCGTCGCCATAGGAGTGGTGGCGGCCGGCGCCGCCGCGGGGGTCGCCGTCGAGCGGCTCACCGTGGGGCGCGGCATGCGCCAGCGGGCGCGGCTCGCGCTCGACTCGACGGGCCCGTACGGCGCGCTGCGCGGCACCCCGGGCAAGGCGTACGCCGACGACGGCACCGAGCTGTACTACGAGGTCGACGACGTCGACCCGGAGGCAGCGCCCGCCCTCACCCCGCGCCGGCGGCGGCTCTTCGGCCGCAAGGCCCCGGCGCCCGTCACCGTCGTCTTCAGCCACGGCTACTGCCTCAGCCAGGACTCCTGGCACTTCCAGCGGGCCGCCCTGCGCGGTGTCGTCCGCAGCGTCTACTGGGACCAGCGCAGCCACGGGCGGTCCGGGCGCGGGGTCGCCCAGCACGAGGGGGTGGCGCTCTCCATCGACCAGCTCGGCCAGGACCTGAAAGCCGTCCTCGACGCCGCCGTGCCCGAGGGGCCGATCGTGCTCGTCGGGCACTCGATGGGCGGGATGACCGTCATGGCCTTCGCCGACCAGTACCCGGACGTGGTCCGGGAGCGGGTCGTCGCGGTCGCCTTCGTCGGTACGTCGTCCGGGCGGCTCGGAGAGGTCAACTTCGGGCTGCCCGTCGCGGGCGTGAACGCGGTCCGGCGGGTGCTGCCCGGCGTACTGAAGGCGCTGGGACAGCAGGCCGAGTGGGTGGAGCGGGGGCGGCGGGTCACCACCGATCTCTTCGCCGGCATCATCAAGCGGTACTCGTTCTCGTCGCGGGACGTCGATCCCGCCGTCGCCCGGTTCGCCGAGCGGATGATCGAGAGCACCCCCATCGACGTCGTCGCCGAGTTCTACCCGGCCTTCACCGAGCACGACAAGACCGAGGCCCTCGGACACTTCAAGGACCTGCCCGTGCTGGTGCTGGCCGGGGTCGGCGACCTCGTCACCCCCAGCGAGCACAGCGAGGCCATCGCCGACCTGCTGCCGGACGCCGAACTGGTCCTCGTGCCGGACGCCGGGCACCTGGTGATGCTGGAGCACCCGGAGGCGGTCACCGACCGGCTCGCCGACCTGCTCACCCGCGCGGGTGCCGTGCCGGCAGGGGCTACCGTTTCCGGTTATGGAAGCACCAGCAGCAGCGCACGACGCCCCGGCTGAGTCCCCCGCGGGCCCGGCGCCCGCGTCGTCCCCCTCGGCCTCCTTGTCCTCCCCGGCCGCCTCGTCCTTCGAGGTGACCGTCAACTCACCCGACGAGATGCGGGAGTTGGGCCGCCGGCTCGCCGAACGGCTGCGGGCCGGCGACCTGGTGATGCTCACCGGTGAGCTGGGTGCGGGCAAGACGACGCTGACGCGCGGGCTCGGCGAGGGGCTCGGGGTCCGGGGTGCGGTCACCTCGCCCACCTTCGTGATCGCCCGCGTCCACCCCTCCCTCGGCGACGGCCCGCCGCTCGTCCACGTCGACGCCTACCGGCTGGGCGGCGGTCTCGACGACATGGAGGACCTCGACCTCGACGTCTCGCTGCCCGAGTCCGTCGTCGTCGTGGAGTGGGGTGAGGGCAAGGTCGAGGAGCTGACCGACGACCGGCTCCATCTCCTCATCCACCGTGCCGTCGGCGACACCACCGACGAGGTGCGGCACGTCACCCTCACGGGGGTGGGGGAGCGGTGGGTGACGGTTGACCTGAGCGTCCTGTGAACGTTTGCGTGAATGTTCCGACAATCCGTCGGCAAGATGTTGCGTCGGGTGTCCCGCGCGTGGTCACATGGTACCCAGTCTGTAGTTAGGCTTACCTAACTACGTCCGCCCCCGAACTCCAGGAGGCGTCCATGTCCACCACAGAGGGAACCGGTACGCCCAAGCCGTACGCGGTGCGCGGGGTGTCCATGCGTGAACTGCTGGCGGCGGGCGCCGCCGCCCGCGCGGTCTCCACGCCCCCGCGCGTGCCCGACGCACCCGTCGAACGGCCCAAGGCCGCGTAGCGCGTTCAGCGGATCACGACGACCTTCTCGCCGATCGTCGCGAACTCCCACATCGCGTCCCCGTCCGGCCGGGTCTCCCGGATGCCGCCCGTGCGCGCCTCCGGGTCCTGCCGCGGGGCCGAACCGTCCACCGCCGCGCTGAAGCCGATGCCCACGCCGTCCACGCCGGTGAACCGCACGACGTGCTCGATCGGGGTGCCGTCCGTCCCCGTGATCGAGTTCGAGCGGGACGTGACCAGATAACTGCCCGGCGCCGGGTCGACCGTCCCCGGCGCGACGGGGAACGAACGGCGCGCCCTGCCGTTGTCGCCGACCAGCCACACCCGGTCGTCGTCCAGGGAGTACACGACCCGCCTGCCCGCCCCGGACCCGGCCGGCAGCGCGTCCGGGTGCCGGGTGTCCCGGGGGACCTTCGAGGCCGTCACCGGCACCGAGGGGGACACGTGCTCCGCGCCCGGGCGCAGCGGGGCGTTCGCCGAGGCCTGGTAGGCGAGGACACCGACCGTGACGAGGGCCGCCGCGGTGAGCCCGGCCACGAATCCCGAGCTGCTCCTGGTCACCGGCGCCCACCTCTTCGTCTCGTACGTCCCGTTTTGTGGCGACGGTAGCAGCAGCCGTACCGCCTGCCGGAGCGGCCGTGCGCGGGGCGCGGGCGCCGTAGGCTGTTCGCGTGCTCTTGCTCGCTCTGGATACCGCCACCCCGGCCGTCACGGTCGCCCTGCACGACGGGACGGCCGTCGTCGCCGCGTCGAGCCAGGTCGACGCGCGCCGGCACGGGGAACTGCTGCTGCCCGCCGTCGACCGGATCCTCGCCGAGGCGGGCACGGGCCTCGACGCCGTCACCGGCGTCGTCGTCGGCATCGGCCCCGGCCCCTACACCGGGCTGCGCGTCGGCCTGATGACCGCCGACACCTTCGGATTCGCGCTCGGCGTCCCCGTGCACGGCGTCTGCACGCTGGACGGCCTCGCGTACGCCGCCGACGTCGAGGACGGCCCCTTCGTCGTGGCGACCGACGCCCGCCGCAAGGAGGTCTACTGGGCGCGCTACAGCGACTCCCGCACGAGGGTGTCGGAGCCGTCCGTCGACCGGCCCGCGGACATCGCCGACCAGGTCGCGGGCCTGCCTGCCGTCGGCGCGGGCGCCCTGCTCTACCCGGACGTCTTCCCGGTCGCGCACGGCCCCGAGCACGTCTCCGCGGCGGCCCTCGCCTCCCTGGCCGCCGAACGACTGGCCGCGGGCGTCGAACTCCCGGCCCCCCGGCCGCTCTACCTGCGCCGGCCCGACGCCCAGGTCCCCAAGAACTACAAGGTGGTCACCCCCCAGTGACGACTGCCGTGCTGCGCGAGATGCGCTGGTGGGACATCGAGCCCGTACTGGAACTGGAGAAGGACCTCTTCCCCGAGGACGCCTGGTCCCGGGGCATGTTCTGGTCCGACCTGGCCCACGCGCGGGGTCCGCAGGCGACCCGGCGGTACTTCGTCGCCGAGGACGAGGGGGCCGAGGGGGGTGGCAGACGCATCATCGGGTACGGGGGGCTCGCCGTCGCCGGTACCGAATCCGACAGCGGCTCCGCCACGGGGGCCGACGTGCAGACGATCGCCGTCGCCCGCGAGTGCTGGGGCACCGGCCTGGGCGCCGTGCTGCTGACCGAACTGCTCCGGGCGGCGACCGCGTTCGAGTGCACCGAGGTCATGCTGGAGTGCCGGGTGGACAACGTGCGCGCGCAGAAGCTGTACGAGAGGTTCGGCTTCGAGCCCATCGGGTTCCGGCGCGGCTACTACCAGCCGGGGAACGTCGACGCCCTGGTGATGCGCCTGCGCGACCCGTCGGCATCGGTACCGGCGCGAGAGACCGACGAGCGGGACGACCCGCAGGAAGTCCCGCAGGAAGTCCCGCAGGAAGACCGGCGGGAACTCCCGCAGACAGACGTACGGCAAACCGACGCACAAGGAACCGAGAGCAATGGCTGACTCCAGGGACGTGCCGCTCGTCCTCGGCATCGAGACCTCCTGCGACGAGACCGGAGTCGGTGTCGTCCGGGGGACCACGCTCCTCGCGGACGCCATCGCGTCCAGCGTCGACGAGCACGCCCGGTTCGGGGGTGTCGTGCCCGAGGTGGCCTCGCGCGCCCACCTGGAGGCGATGGTGCCGACCATCGAGCGGGCGCTGAAGGAAGCCGGGGTGAGCCCGAAGGACCTCGACGGCATCGCCGTCACCGCCGGTCCCGGGCTCGCGGGCGCCCTGCTGGTCGGGGTCTCGGCGGCGAAGGCCTACGCCTACGCGCTGGGCAAGCCGCTGTACGGCGTGAACCATCTCGCCTCCCACATCTGCGTCGACCAGCTGGAGCACGGCCCGCTGCCCGAGCCGACGATGGCCCTGCTGGTCAGCGGCGGCCACTCCTCGCTCCTGCTGGCCTCGGACATCACCTCCGACGTCCGGCCCCTGGGCGCGACCATCGACGACGCGGCCGGCGAGGCCTTCGACAAGATCGCCCGGGTGCTGAACCTGGGCTTCCCCGGCGGTCCGGTCATCGACCGGTACGCGCGCGAGGGCGACCCGAAGGCCATCGCGTTCCCGCGCGGACTGACCGGGCCGCGCGACCCGGCGTACGACTTCTCCTTCTCCGGGCTCAAGACGGCCGTGGCCCGCTGGATCGAGGCGAAGCGGGCGGCGGGGGAGGACGTGCCGGTGCGTGATGTGTCGGCCTCCTTCCAGGAGGCGGTGGTGGACGTGCTGACCCGGAAGGCGGTTCGCGCCTGCAAGGACGAGGGCGTCGACCACCTGATGATCGGCGGGGGTGTCGCCGCCAACTCGCGGCTGCGGGCGCTCGCTCAGGAGCGGTGCGAGGCGGCCGGTATCCAACTCCGGGTGCCCCGGCCGAAGTTGTGCACGGACAACGGTGCGATGGTGGCCGCGCTGGGCGCCGAGATGGTCGCCCGCAACCGGGCCCCCTCCGACTGGGACCTGTCGGCCGACTCCTCGCTGCCGGTGACCGACCCGCACGTACCGGGACACAGCCACGACCACACGCGTTCGCATGACCATGTGCATGAGGTCAGCAAGGGAAACCTGTACACATGACCGTCGCGCTGATGTGGGAGGCACGGGCCGTCGACGGACGCGGGGACGAACTCCTCGCCTGGGCAAGGGCGCAGGAGCTGACGGAGACTCCGGTGCGCCGGGAGACGCTCCGGGCTCCGCAGGACCGCGTGCTCGTCATCACCTGGTGGGACGCGGAGTTCGACGCCGTTTTGCCCGAACTTCCGGAGCCGGGCGCGGAGTTGGTGGCGAGAGCCGTACACAGGTGGCGGTTCGAGACGGTTGGCGAGTGATGTCCCCATCTCCCGTCAAGGAATGGGCAATCCTGGCTTTGCCCGAGTGAGGGGCAGCGGGCTGGACGAAGCGGGTGAATGGGGCGACCCGATCATTCCGCTTCCTCTGTCCGGCCGGTGTCTTTAAATCTTCTTTATGTTTCCTGGGGGCGCCGTTGAGGCGGCCTCCGCCGGTTCCCGCGCCGCCACGGATGATCAAGCCGCTTTGCCTGTGTGACCGCACACGGGCAAGAAGGGGGCTGATCATGCATCAGGGACAGAGACACAGAAGCAGACAGAGAAATGCGCGCCGTACGGCCGTGGCCGTGCTGCTGGCGCTCGCCACCCAGGTCGCGCTCGTGGAGCAGGGCAGCGGGCTGGTGTTCGCCGCGGACACGGGTGCACGAGCGAAACCCGCCACCACGAAGGCGACGGGGCCTGCCGAGGCCGGGGACGAGGCGTCGGCGGTGTTGATGGCTCGTCTTCAGCATCGCAGGATCGAGGTGTTGTCGGCCCGGACGGCGGATTCGTCGACGTACGCGCTGCCCGGTGGGCAGTTCCAGACGCAGGCCTATGCCGGTCCCGTGCGGACGAAGGTCGACGGTGTCTGGAAGGACATCGACACCTCGCTCTCCGACACCGGCGCCGATCTCACGCCCGCCGCCGTACCCGCCGATGTGGCCGTCTCCGACGGCGGTGACACCCGTCTGGCGTCGGTGACCCGGGGCAAGCAGTCCTTCGGGCTCGGCTGGGACGCCAGGCTGCCGGCCCCGTCCGTGAAGGCCAACACCGCCTCCTACGCCCTCGGCAGTGGTCAGACCCTGTCGGTGAGCGCGCTCGCGCAGGGTTTCTCCGAGAACATCCGGCTGGCGCGGAAGCCCGCCGACGGTACGGTCTCCTACCGTATTCCGCTGGACCTGGCCGGGCTGAAACTGTCCAGGGCCGCTTCCGGGCACCTGCTGTTGAAGGACACCGGGGGCAAGCTGGTCGCCGAGGCGCCCGCGCCGATGATGTGGGACGCCAGCCTGGACAAGGCTTCCGGGGAGTCAGCGCACCAGGAGCAGGTGGCGACGGAGATCGAGACCGCCGCCGACGGCGCGCAGACCCTCGTACTGACTCCCGACGCGTCCTTCCTGGCCACCGCCGCCTACCCGGTGACCGTCGACCCCACCACCACCCTCGCCGTCACCACCGACACGTGGGTGCAGAACCCCGACTACCCCGACTCGCAGATCAGCTCGGAGGAGCTGAAGTCGGGGACGTACGACGGCGGGACGGACACCGCGCGGTCGTACCTGAAGTTCGACGTGTCGAAGTTCGCCGGCAAGCACATCACCGCGGCGACGCTGTCGCTGTACAACTACTACTCGGCGACCTGTGCGACCTCCGGTCCGGCCACCCTCGCCAAGCGGGTCACCTCCACCTGGACCTCCTCGTCGATCACGTGGGGCGCGCAGCCGACCACGACGACGACGGGTGACGCCTCCAACACCGGGCACTGGGGTCACGACTCCACCTGCGCGGCGAACTGGTCGAACTGGAACCTCCAGGCCATCACCCAGGCATGGGCGGACGGTTCGACGAACCAGGGCGTCCAGATCGCGGGTGCCTCGGAGACCGACTCCACCACCTGGCGGCGCTTCCGCTCCGCGAACTACGCGACCGCCGGGTACGCGCCGAAGCTGTCGGTGACCTACAACTCCTACCCGTCGAAGCCGACGGGTACGGCGATCGCCCCGGCGCAGGTCAACGCGTACAACGGCAAGCGGTACGTCACCTCGCTCACCCCGACCCTGTCGGCGGCCGTCGCGGACCCGGACGGGTCGGCCACCAAGGCCCAGTTCGAGGTGACGGCGGATCCGGCGTACGCGGACACCACCTACTCGTACACGGGGACATCCGCCTCCGTGGCGTCCGGGGCGACCGCCAAGCTGACGATCGCCTCGGCGAACGCCTTCCCGGCCGGCTCGCATCTGCGGTACCGGGTGCGGGCGTACGACGGCACCGACTACGGGGCGTGGACCGGCTACACCACGTTCGTGCTGAACACGGCCAAGCCGAACGCGCCGACGGTCACCTGTGACACGTACACCCAGAACGGGTGGACGGCGAAGGCCGCCGCCGCGGTGTCCTGCACGCTCGACACGGACTCCACGGACGGCGCCGGCTACTACTGGGGTCTCGACGACTCCTCGGTGCCGAGCAAGAAGCTGGACACGACCAACGGCACCGGCGGCGACGCCCAGACGATCTCGATCGACCCGGCGAACGGCTGGCACACCCTGTACGCGCGGACGGTCGACTCCGGCGGCAACCTGTCGACCGCCACGACGGCCTACAGCTTCGGCGTGGGCGCGGACGGCGCGGCGATCCTGTCCCCGCAGAACGGTGACACCACGGCCCGCCGGCTGACCCTGTCCGCCAAGGGGCTCTCCACCTACACGGGTGTGACCTGGCAGTACCGGCGTGGTGAGACGGACTCCTGGCACACCGTGCCCGTGGGCGACGTGACCGCATCCGGCTCCGCCGTGTCCGCCTGGCCGGTCGCCGTCAGCGGCGGCACCGCCACCAAGCTCGTCTGGAACACCGTCTCGACGCTGACCGAGGACGGAGTGATCGAGCTGCGAGCCGCCTTCACCGACGGCACCACCACCGGGAACTCGCAGACCGTCGACGTGACGCTGGACCGCGACGCGGGTACGGCTCCCGCCGCCCAGGTGGGTCCGGGCCAGGTCAACGAACTCACCGGCGACTACACGCTGTCGGCCACGGACGCCTCGGCGTTCGACGCGAGCGTGGAGCGGACGTTCTCCTCGCGGGCCAACAGCACCGCCACCGAGGGCCAGGCGAAGATCTTCGGCCCCGGCTGGACCTCGTCCGTCACGGGGCAGGCGAGCGACTACACCCAGGTGCGGAAGACGTCCGGCACCTCGGTCGAGGTGGTGTCCGCCGACGGCGGCACGGTCGCGTTCACCGCGACCAGCGCGGGCGGCTGGGAGCCGCAGACCGGCTCCGAGTCCCTCACCCTGACAGGCACGCTCACCGGAACGGCCTTCACGCTGACCGACACGGACGCCGACACCACGGTCTTCAAGAAGGCGGCCACCGGCGCGACGACCTGGACGCTGTCCTCGTACGCCTCGGCGGTCGACGACTCGACCGTGACCACGGTCTCCGAGACGGTCACGTCCGGCAGCACGACCCTGGCCCGCCCGAAGTACGTGATCTCGCCGACGAGCGGAGTCACCGAGGCCACCTGCCAGGCCACCCCGGCCACGAAGGGCTGCCGGGTCCTGGAGTTCGTGTACGCGACCTCCACGACCGCGACCTCCGGTGCGCTGGGCGACTTCACGGGCCAGGTCCAGGCGGTCAAGCTCTGGGCGACCACCCCGGGCGGCTCGGCGGCCACCGCCGAGACCGTCGAGTCGTACGCCTACGACACCTCCGGCGACCTGCGCCAGGCGTGGGACCCGCGGATCAGCCCCGCGCTGAAGACGCAGTACACCTACGACGCGAACGGCCGTGTGGCCACGTACACCGAACCGGGTGAACTGCCCTGGACGTTCACGTACGGGCAGGCCGGCTCGGCGCTGACGGCCGGTGCGGGCATGCTGCTGAGGGCATCGCGTCCGCAGCTCGCCGAGGGCTCGACCAGCACCACGTCCGGTACGGCGACCACCACCGTCGTGTACGACGTGCCGTTGTCCGGCAGTACGGCCCCGTACCAGCTGGACGCCGCCACGGTGGCGACCTGGGCGCAGGACGAGGCGCCGACGGACGCGACCGCCGTGTTCCCGGCCGACTCGGTCCCGTCCTCCAGCACGGGCGGTGACCTGGCGGCGACCTCGTACGGCCGTGCGACGGTCACGTACATCAACGCCGACGGCGAGCGGACCGACACCGCTGCCCCCGGCGGCGCGATCAGCACCGCCCAGTACGACGAGTTCGGCAACACCGTCTCCGAACTCACCGCGGCCAACCGCGCGTTGGCGCTCAGCGGCAGCGACGACCGGCTCGCCGAACTCGGCCTGTCCGATCTGTCGACCGCCGACCGGGCCCGGCTGCTGTCCACCGTCTCCGTGTACTCGGCCGACGGCACCCGGGTCACCGACACCTACAGCCCGCTGTACCAGGTCACCCTCACCCAGGAGGTCGCCGGCTCCACCGCCGACACCACGCTCCCGGTGGGGACGGTGATCCCGGCCCGTGCCCATGTCGCGTCCACCTACGACGAGAACCGTCCCGGTGACGCGGCGGTCTCAGGCCTGGTCACCTCGACGGTGACCGGCGCGTCCATCCCGGGCTACGCGGCCGACGTGGACACCCGCACCGTCACCACCACCTACGACTGGTCCACGGGCCAGGAGAAGGCGACGACGGGCGGGCAGAGCACCGACACCGTGACGACGTACGACAGCGACGGGCAGGTGGCCACCACCCGTACCGCCGGATCGTCCGGCTCGGACGCTGACACGCTGGCGTACACCTACTACACGGCGGGCGCCTCCGGCACCTGCGGTTCCGTGGAATGGGCCGGGCTGCTGTGCAGGACGGCTCCCGCGGCGGCCGTCACGGGCGGCGGGAGCAATCCCGCCCAGGCGGTCACCACCGTCTACACCTACGACCGCTGGGGCCGGATCGCCACCAAGACCGAGACCGCGAACGGCACCACCCGCACCACCACGAACACCGTGGACGGCGCGGGCCGACCGACCCGGGTCGAGGTGACCGGCGGCACCGGCACGGGCACGCCCGTCTCCACGCTCACGTACGACCAGAGCAACGGCCGCCTCGCCACCCAGACGACGAACGGGCAGACCGTCGCCGTCACCTACGACGCCCTGGGCCGTCAGGCCACGTACGACGACGGGGCGGGCAACACCAGCACCACGTCCTACGACGGTCTGGACCGGCCGGTGAAGACGACCGACTCGGTGCCGTCCACCGTCACCTACGCCTACGGCACCACCGGCGACGTCAGCACGCTGACGGACTCGGTCGCGGGCACCTTCACCGCCTCCTACGACGCGGACGGCACCCTCACCTCCGAGACCCTGCCCGGTTCGTACACCCTGGACGTCGCCACCGACACGGTGGGCCGGCCGACGGGACGCACCTACACGGCCTCGGACGGCACCACGGTCGCCTCCGACACCGCCGGATACACCGACACCGGGCTCCAGTCGGGGCACACGCAGACCGCGGGATCCACCACGCGGTCCGACTACACCTACGACAGCGCGGGGCGCCTCACCCAGGCTGCCGACACCACCGCGAGCGGCTGCACCACCCGCGCCTACACCTTCGACGCGAGCAGCAACCGCACGGGTCTGAGCACGTCCACGGACGACTGCGACAGCAGCACCGCGGACACCACGACCACGACCGTGACCAGCACCTACGACTCGGCCGACCGGCTGGTCGACGCCGCTCACGTGTACGACGCCTTCGGCCGCACCACCACCAACGGTTCGGCCACGCTCTCCTACTACACCAACGACCTGGTGCGCTCGGAGACCGTGGGCACCGGCCGCAGCACCTGGAGCCTCGACGGGGCGGGCCGGCTCGCCGTCCTGACCTCCGAGCCCCAGGCCACGGACGGCACATGGAGTACCGGCTCCACCACGACCAACCACTACGGCTGCGGCTGCGACAGCCCGACCTGGAGCATCAGCGGCTCGACGGTCAGCCGTGACGTGGCGGACCTCACCGGCGTCCTGGCCGCGAACACGACGGCCACCGGCGACACCGTCCTGCAACTCACCGACATCCACGGCGATGTGACGGTCCAGCAGCCACTGGACACGACCCTGGCCCCGGTGGTCCAGCAGTACGACGAGTTCGGCAACGCGCTGGACGCCACCGTGTCCACGACGTACGGCTGGCTCGGCGGCAGGCAGCGGGCCGAGGCGCCCCTGTCGGGGCTCACAGTGATGGGCGTACGGCTGTACGACCCGACCGCCGGCCGGTTCCTGTCCGTGGACCCGGTGCTGGGCGGCGGCGCGAACGCGTACGACTACGCCGGGCAGGACCCCGTCAACGCGTACGACTACGCGGGCACCTTCCGGGTCTACCGCTGGAAGTGGGGCCAGTGGCACTACGTCCAGGTGTACATGAGCAGCACCTTCCAGCGTGACATCGCGCAGGGTGCGATCTGGGGGCTGGCCGGCGGGATCGCCTCGTTCTGCGGCGGCTTCGGCTGCTACTTCATCGTCGGGGTCATCGCCGGAGTCATCAGCAACCATGTCTCCGACTCGTGGCACCCGCGGGCCAAGTGGCTGCTGTTCGCCTGGAAGTGGCCCGGCAGCCACCACTGGTGGACCGTCTACCGTATCCGGGCGACCTTCGTGGGCTGGTGGTACGCATGACAGGACCGACCCCGAACCCCGGGAGACCTTTCGTGAGACGTGTGGCTTACGCGCTCGTGTTCGCCGCGGCCGGCATGACCGCCGCGACCTTGGGCGCCGGTGACGGGCTTCCGTCCTGGGCGGCGATCGTGACGTTCCTGGTGACCGCCTTCCTGGTGATCGGACTGATCTCGCTGGTGAGACTGGGCTGGAGGAGGGCGCGCAGGTAGCAGAACCCGCCGTCTCGACGGTCCTGACTGTCTCGAAGTGAGGGATCAGGGGCGGTACCGGGGTCCCGGTACCGCCCCTGACGAACAGCCCGCCCGCACGTTCGGCGTCATGCGGGGGAAGCACACGGTCAGGAGAGGGAGAAGGAACGGCGTCGAGGGTCCGGACGGCCGGGGTGACCCAGCGAGGAGTTGGAAAACCTGTGGAAGTCATCGCGCACCTGACGGGGTTCGCCGTCGCCGCGGTTCTCGTCGGGGGAGGCGTGCTCCAACTCCTGGGACGACGCATGCCGGCAGGTCTGCCGGAGAGCCGACGCAGGAGGGGCGCGTGGTCGAACATCCTGTTCGGTGTCGGGATCGCCCTCGGCAGCACGGCGCGCATCCCTCGCAGCCACCGACTCCTGTGGGACGACGTGCTCCTCGGCCCGGCGTTCGTCTGCGTCCTGGTCGCGGCCCTGGTGTACGCCGGGCCCTGGCGGACCGACCGGTGACCGGCCCGGTGTTCCGCGGAGGCAGGGCCATCTCCGCGCGTCGCGACCGAGTCGTCCTGATCGCCACCCTGATCGTCTTCGGCGCGCTCTCGGCCTGGCTGCTGCCCGACGGCTGGCGACCGGCCTCCCTGCCCCCGGCCCTGATCTGCGCGACGATCGCCCGGCGGTACGTGGCCGGCCGCACGGCACGGAAGCACGGCGGGGACGACGGCAGCCATGACCAGCAATGGACCAGCCATGACCATTGACCCGAACTCCGTCCGGGGGCGCGTCCTCTACGCGTCCCCCGCCAACTCCTGGGCGCTGCTGTCGTTCCGGCTGGTCTGCTGGAGCGCGGCGTCGACCCTGTCGGCGCTCACCCCCGCCTACAACAGGGGTGCCCCGGTGTGGATCTGGCCGCCGTCCCTGGTCGCCTGTCTCCTCATGGCCGGGCAGACCGTGGGTGCGATGCGGCGGCGGTCGTCCGGGACGCCGTGATCGCCACCGTTGTGTAGCGCACCGTGAACTCGCCGCCCAGCGCGTCGATCGCGGCGCCGGTGGCGGTGAGCAGCTCCGTCAGCCGTGCGGGTGGGAGCCCGCTGGTGCGGCCGTGGGTGGGGAGCAGGTCCAGCCACTCGTCGCGGGTGTACGAGTGCTGCCACTCGTACCGCCACTCCTCCGTCTCGCCGAACGCGCCGCCCGCCTGCCGTATCCCGTCGACAGCCTCGGCGAACAGGGGCGCGTAGGTGTCGAGGGCAGGCTTCGTCCAGAGGTTGGGGGAGTCCGGCAGGACGCGGTCGTGGACCTCGATGAAGGCCTCGGTGACCTCGGGCGGGGGCTGGAACACGTTCCAGAACAGGGCGAGTCGGCCACCGGGCCGCAGTACCTCGGCCGCCTTCGCGGCGCCGGCGACCGGGTCCACCCAGTGCCAGGCCTGCGCGGAGACCACCGCGTCGAAGGCCCGCCCGGCGGGCTCCCACTCCTCGAACGACGCCACCTCCGTCCCGACCCCGCTCAGCCGTGCCAAATCGGCCATCCGCGCGTCGACCTCCACCCCGAGCACCCGGCATCCGGCCGCCCCGAACTGCCGGGCGACGATGCCGGTACCGGTCCCGACGTCCAGGAGGTCGGGGCCTGGGGCCGTGCTGACGATCCGGTGCACCAGGGCGTCGGGGTAGCGGGGGCGGACCCGGTCGTAGCGGGTGGCTTCGGCGCCGAACGACCTTGCGGTGGAGTGGAGTTGGCCGGGGGCGGGGTGGGGCTCGCGTGTGGGGGAGGTGGTCGGCTCCGACGGTGACGGGGACATGCGGCCACCGTAAGGGATGGGCCGGCCCCTCATCCCGGAACAGCCGTTCCCCGTCCCTGACATCGTCGGGCCCGTCTCCACAGCAGGCCCACCAGGTTGACATGGCTCGCTCGCGAGATGTCCACATATGACCAGTTCGGGCTTCAGGATCCGGCCATCGGTTCTCCTCGCGCGGTGACTTCGGTGCCTTCGGCGCCGTGTGGGGGAGTCGCTTCCGTTTCTCGAGGGGCGTACGTGGTTTCCACGCGGGTGGGTTCCGGCAGACCGGAGTCCGACGGACCTGCGCCTCGGCGGTTGTCCGCCGCCCGGGGGTTCGGCGACCGGGCCTTCCGGAACCGGTTGACGGCCACCGGGGTCGTGGTCCTCGCTCGTGAGCATGGCCTGATGGCGGCGGGCCGCTTCGGCTGAGCCCACGAGAAGACACCGGAGAAATTTCCGAACCCCTTTCAACCTTTCCGCCCCGAGCACGCTCAAGAACAGGTGAGACAGAGACCTGTGAGGCGTGCGAGGGGCGTGATGCGTATCAGGCACGTGTGCCTTTACGGCATGTGAGCTCAACAGCCATACGCAGAACGGGAAACGGGAGGGTGGATGTCGGCGACGGTCCGGCAGCGGGACTTCGAGGAGTACGCGCGGGCGGGCCGGCAACGGCTGTACCGGACGGCGTATCTGCTCTGCGGCGACCGCGAACACGCCCGTGACCTGGTCCAGTCCACGCTGGCCCGGCTCTTCCAGCACTGGCACCGGGCGAGCCGTGCCGAGCACCTCGACGCCTACGCCCGTACCGTCCTGA
Organism: Streptomyces sp. NBC_01451; assembly: GCF_036227485.1. Lineage (NCBI taxonomy): Bacteria > Bacillati > Actinomycetota > Actinomycetes > Kitasatosporales > Streptomycetaceae > Streptomyces > Streptomyces sp. NBC_01451. The sequence continues at coordinate 3,603,993 of NZ_CP109479.1, read as the reverse complement.
CCCGGCTGTTCCTGCACGAGCGCCGACGCCGGCTGCGCGACCTGCTCGCCCACGCCCGCCCCGACCCGGCGCCCGCCGCGCCCAGACCCGAGCTGCGCGTCACGCTCATGGCCGCACTCGGTGAACTCCCGCCCAGGGCAAGGGCGATGGTCGTCCTGCGCTACTGGGAGGACCTCAGCGTGTCGGAGGTGGCCGCGCAGTTGCGGTGCAGCGAGTCCACCGTCAAGAGCCAGTGCTCCCGCTCCCTGACCCGGCTGCGGGCGGTGCTGGGCGAAGCCCATGTGTACACCGCCGAGTACTGAACCCCGTACGCCTCCAGCGCTGAAAGGAACATCCGTGCACGACACGCCACCCGGAAGCCCGCACGCGCCCGAGCCGGACGCCGGGCCCGACGACGCGCTCGCCGGGGAGCTGCGGGAACTGATGGAGCGGGCCGCCGCCGGGCTCGCCCCGCTGCCCGACCTGACGCAGGAGGCGGTACGCCTCGGCAGGCGCCGCCGGGTCCGGGCGCGGGCCGCCGTGGCAGGCGCCGTGACCGGGGTGATCGCGATCGGGGGCATCGGCTCGGCCGTGCTCGGCGGTGCGTCGACCGGGGGCGGAGGCCTGGGCGATCCCGCGTCCCGGCCCGCCGCCTCGGCGGTCGCACCGCCTGCCACCACTTCCGGGACGCCGTCGCCGGCATCGGTCCCGCCGGTGCCCGAGGCGACCCCCGACGCCACCGGCCCGGTGCGGAAGGCCAAGGTGCTGACCCGGGCGCTGGGCGACCTGATCGGGACCGTCTCCCCGGCCGGCACGGATCTCTTCGCCGGCCGGATCGACGGACACACCTTCCCGGTGACGTTCCAGGTCAGGCCCGGGGTGGACACCCTCGTCGGATGCCCGGACCCGCCGGACACGGCCGTGGTCTGCCGTACGGCGTGGCTGCCCGGCCGGATCGAGGCGCGGGTCGTCGTGACGGGCGGCGATCTGCGGGGCGGCCGGTCCGTCAGCGTCAGCTTCCTCTACGCGGACAGCACCGTGGTGCTGACCGTCGGCCCGGACACCGACGCCAGGGTCTCCCCACCCGTCAGCGCCGACCAACTGCTGGCGGCGGCGGGCACTTCGGCCCTGCTGTCCGAGGCGAAGGCCGAGGTGGAGGCCGAGGTGCAGGCGGCGATGGACGAAGCGGAGAAGGCGGCAGGAGACGGTACGGACTCCACGGGCGAGGCATCCCTCGCCCCGCCCGCGCTGTCCGGACCCACCCCGACCGAGTACTCCAGCGCCGAGCCCTCCTCGGTGACTGGTTCGAGCAGTGCCAACAGTACGAACGAGACAGGCGGTTCCCCCCGATGAGTGAGAAACGACGTGCAGCGAACGGTTCGCGCCGACTGAGCGCGTTACGGCGGCGGCGCAGGCGCCGGACCCGTATGGGGGCGATCGGCGCCACGGTCTGTCTCGCCGCGCTCGGTACGGCGGCGGTGCCGGTGCTCCTGCCCCGCCTGCTGCCGGACACCGCGTCGCAGGCCCGCGCCCCGGAGGCGGTCCTGACACCGGCCGAGCGCACCCCGGTCGCCGGCACGGGCGGTACGAGTCCGCCCGCCGACGACTCCACCGCGGACGACTCCATCGCCGACGACTCCGCTTCCGCCGGGTCTCCCGAGACATCCGGGTCACCCAAGTCCCCTGACGACGGCCGTACTTCCGGGTCCGGGAAGGGCTCCTCCACGCAGCCCACCATCCCCGAGTCCGGCCCCGGCACCTTCGCCACGGCCCCGCTCACCGTCACCGGGCCGGCCTCCGGAACCCCTTTCCGCGTCCAGGTCGAGGACGGCGCGGGCGTCGACCCGGCGGACGCCGCCCGCCAGATCGCCGCCATCCTCGACGACCGGCGGGGCTGGCGTCAGGCGGGCGCCCGCTTCCGCCAAGTCACCGGCCCGGAAGCGGAGTTGACCTTCCGTGTCGCCACCGCGAAAACCACGGACAAGCTCTGCAACGTGCGGCAGGCGGACCACCTCGGGGAGGTCAACTGCCGTACGGGCGCCGACGTGGTGATCAACCTGAAGCGCTGGCAGCTGGGTTCCCCCGAGTTCGACGGACCGCCGGTCGAGTACCGCGCCCTCATCGTCAACCACGAGGTCGGCCACTGGCTGGGCCGCGGCCATGAGACGTGCCCGGGACCGGGACGCCCCGCGCCCGCGATGATGCAGCAGATCGACGGACTCAAGGGCTGCGTGTCGAACGCCTGGCCGTACGACACACAGGGCCACTACCTGTCCGGCCCCGCCGTGCCCTGAGTCGGCGGGGCCGAGTCCGCGCTGCTGACCTGCTGACCTGCTGACCTACGGACCTGCTGGCCAACGGACCTGACGGTTCGCTGGACCGCTGGTCCAGTGGTCTACGGAACCGACCTCCGTCCCGCACCGCAGCCGCCGATCCGCGCCCAGCTCCCTGACCGCGCCCACCAGTCGCACCCGCGCCGCATACCGAACGTCCGCACTCGACGCCCCCAACCGCAGCTCCAGCGCGCCCGGTTCGACGATCCGGCGCCCCGAGCGGTCCGTGAACGCCGAGAGGTCCGCGTGGAAGCGGAACGTCACCCGGCTCGCCGCCCCCGGCGCCAACTCCAGCCGCTCGTAACCGATCAGGCGGACGTCCGGCCGGGTCACCGAGGCCACCGGGTCGTGCAGATACAGCTGCACGACCTCCGCCCCGGCCCGCGCACCCGTGTTGCGAACGGTCACCGACACCTCGTACGAACCGGCCGTCCCGATCTCAGCAGTTCGGGTCTCCGCAGTTCGGGTCTCCGCGGTCCCGGTATCCGCCGGGCCGCCCTCCGCGAAGTCCTCCCAGGTGAAAGAGGTGTAGGAGAGCCCGTGTCCGAACGGGTACAGCGGTGTCGGGTCCAGGCTGCTCACCTCGCCCGCCAGTCCCAGTGGCGGCTGGAGGTACGTCCACGGCTGGCCCCCGCGCTCCCTCGGCACGCTCACCGGCAGCCGGCCCGACGGGGTGACCCGGCCCGACAGCACGCCCGCGACCGCGGGGCCGCCCTCCTCCCCGGGGAAGAACGCCTGCACGGAGGCCGCCAGGCGCCCGTGCCAACGCCCCAGCGCGTACGGGCGGCCGGTGAGCAGGACGAGCACCACAGGCACCCCCGTCGACACCAGCGCGTCCAGCAACTCGGCCTGTACGCCCGGCAGTTGCAGCTCCGCCACATCGCAGCCCTCGCCCGACGTACCCCCGCCGAACAGGCCCGCCCGGTCACCCAGTACCGCCACGCACACATCCGCCTCGGCGGTCCGGGCCACCGCCTCCTCGAAGCCCGACGTGTCCGGCTCCGAGGTGGCGCAGCCCTCCGCGAACGTCACCTTGGCGTCCGGGAGTTCGGCGCGCAGGGAGTCCAGGAGCGTGGGGATGTCCACGCCCACCGGAGTCTCCGGATGGCTCGGCAGGACATGCGACGGGAACGAGTAGCAGCCCAGCATCGCCAGCGCGTCCGCCGCCCGCGGCCCGACGACCGCGATCCGGGTGTCGGGGGCGAGGGGGAGCAGCCCGTCCGGGTTGTCCAGCAGCACCACCGACTCCTCCGCCAGCCGGCGCGCCAGCGCCCGGTTTCCGGCCGAGTCCAGGTCGATCGGGGAGCCGTCCGGCTCCGGCCGCCAGTCCTCGTCCAGCAGTCCCAGCTCGCACTTCTGTGTCAGCACCCGGCGGGCCGCCCGGTCCACCAGCGACTCCGGTACGTCTCCCGCCCGTACCGCCGTCACCAGTGCGTCGCCGTAGCTCCGGATCGTCGGCAGCTCGACATCGATGCCGGCCGCCAGGGCGAGGTGCGCCGCCTCGGCCGGAGTGCCCGCGACGCGGTGCAGGGTCTCCAGGAAGCCGATGCCGAAGTAGTCCGACACCACCGTTCCCGTGAACCCCCAGTCCTCGCGCAGGAGTCGGGTCAGGAGATGCGGGTCGGCCGAGGCCGGGACCCCGTCCGTCTCGTTGTAGGCCGCCATCACCGAACGCGCCCCGCCCTCGCGCAGCGCCATCTCGAACGGGGGCAGGGTCACGTCCCCGAACTCCCGCACCCCCGCCCGGACAGGAGCGAGATTGCGGGCGCCGACCGAGGACGCGTACCCCGCGAAGTGCTTCAGCGTGGCGATGATCCCCGCCGACTCCAGGCCCCGCACGTACGCCGACCCGATCGTCCCCACCAGGTACGGGTCCTCGCCGATCGTCTCCTCCACCCGGCCCCAGCGCGGATCGCGTACGACGTCCAGGACCGGGGCGAGGCCCTGGTGCACGCCGACCGAGGCGAGGTCGTGGCCGATGCGGGCGGCCATCTCCTCCACCAGCCCGGGGTGGAAGGTGGCGCCCCAGGCCAGCGGGACCGGGTACGCCGTCGCACGCCAGGCCGTGAAGCCCGCCAGGCACTCCTCGTGGGCCAGCGCCGGGATGCCGAAGCGGCCCGCCCCGGCGATACGACGCTGGGCGCGGGCCAGCGCCTGCGCGCCCAGCGTCGGGTCCACGGGGGCCGTACCGAAGGGGCGGGTGAGCTGGCCGAGGCCCCGGGTGATCAGCTCGTCCCACTCGTAGTCGCCGGTCATGTCGTGCTGGTGCGGGGCGACCCCGTGGCCGTCCGTCGAGGCGCCCACCCACACGCCGTACAACTGGGCGGTCTTCTCCTCCAGGGTCATCCGGGAGAGCAGGTCGCCGACGCGGGCGTCGGCGGACAGGGCGCGGTCGCGCCAGGGAGCCGAGGTCATGAAACTCCTGTCAGGGAAGGTGAGTTCACCGGCGTCTGGTTCCGCCGGTTCCCGCCGGGTCATTTGCCGCCCACGCCCATCAGGCCGCCGATCAGTGCGCGCCGGGCCACCAGGTAGACGGCGAAGATCGGGATGCCGGAGAGGACGACCGACGCGAGCAGGGCGGGGATGTTCACGCCGAACTGGCTCACGTAGTTGAAGAGGCCGAGGGTGAGGACCCGGGGTTCGTCGGACTGGGTGAAGATCAGCGGGAAGAGGAAGCCGTTCCAGGCCTGTAGGGCCGCGTAGATCACGACGGTGCTGATCCCGCCCTTGGCCAGGGGGATCGTCAGCTGGAACAGCATGCGCATCGGGGAGGCGCCGTCGAGGGCCATCGCCTCGTACAGGTCCTCCGAGATGTCCCGCAGGGTGCCGGTGAGGACCAGCACCGAGACCGGCATCGCGAAGGCCGCCGTCGGCAGGATCACCGCCAACAGGCTGTCGTACAGGTCGAGTTTGGCGATGAGGAGGTACAGCGGGACCACGACCGCCTGGGCCGGGATCGCCACCCCGAGCAGGAACAGCCGGAAGGCCGCGCCCGACCAGCGGGTGCGGGTGCGCACGGCCACGTACGCGAGCGGGACGCACAGGACGAGGACGATGCCCACGACCGTGACCGCGACGATCACCGTGTTGCTCAGCAGATGCCAGAAGCCCGAGTTGAGGACGGTGTTGTAGTTGTCGAGGGTCGGATCGGTGGGCGGCTTCAGGGGGTTGCCGGTGAGAGCCTTGTCGGGGCCGGTGAGCGACGCCGACAGCATGGCGTAGATCGGGACGAGGACGATCACCAGCCAGACGATCGAACCCAGGCCGGCCAGCGGGTTGGCCCGTCGGCTCCAGTGCCTGCGACGACGGCCGGACGGCCGCCGCCCCGGTTGTTCCGGGCGCTTGTCGGCGGTCGTGGGACGAGGAAGCGTGTCGTGTGACACTCCGTCACATCCCTTCACGCGTACTGCGCATGCCGCCGAAGCCGGTCAGCCGGATGAGGACCAGGGACAGGCCGGTCGCGGCCAGCACGAGGGCCGAGGCGATGGCGCTCGCGTAGCCGAAGTCGTACGTCTTGAAGCCCGCCTCGTACATCAGGTAGGGCAGGATCGCCGTGTCCGTGCCGGGTCCGCCCTTCGTCAGGATCAGCACCGTCTCGAAGTAGGTGAGCGACCCGACGACGATCAGTACGGTCGACGTGGTGATGGTGTGGCGCAGCTGGGGCAGCGTGATCGAGAAGAACTGGCGGTAGCGGCCCGCCCCGTCGATTGCCGCGGCCTGGTAGAGAACTTGGGGAATCTGACGGGCGCCGCCCTGGTAGATCAGCGTGTGGAAGGGGATGAACTGCCAGCCGCCGACGAACACGATCGCGAGGAACGCGCCGCTGGACGAGCCCAGCGTGTCCTTCTGGATGATGCCGAAGTTCGGGTCGAGCAGGGCGTAGAAGAGGACCGAGATGGCGGTCGAGGAGAGCAGGAACGGCACGAAGAAGATCGCCGAGAGGACGGCCCGGTTGCGTTGCCGGCCCGCCGCCCAGACCCCGAGCAGCAGTGCCACGACGGTCTGGAACGCCCAACTGGCCGCGGTGAGAAGGACGGTGAGTGTGAGCGACTGCGTCAGCCGTGGATCGTCCAGCAGTTTCTGCCAGTTGGCGAGCCCCACCGGCTTCGGGTCGCCGAGGCCGTCCCACTTGGTGAAGGAGAGGTAGAAGGCCAGAGCCATCGGGACGACCGCGAAGAAGGTGAAGAAGAGCACCGCGGGGAGCGCCCAGACGGCACCCGGCCGCCCGGCCCGCACCTTGCCCCTCCCGGATGCCACGGTCTGGTCCGTGACGCTCACTTCAGCCCCTTGCAGGCCGACACGAACTCACTGGGCGACGACTTGCCGGTGAACAGCTTCCCGATCTCCGTGTGCATCTTCGTGCCCAGCTCGTCGCCGAGCGCCTGGTCCCAGGAGAGCGTGAACGCGGGTGCCTGCTGGACCAGGTCGTACTGGAACTTCGCGTACTCGGGGTTGGGCGCGGAGGACAGCAGCGCCGCCGCGTTCGAGGTGGTCGGCACGTCTCCGAGGGCGACCAGGTCCTTCGCGTACGCCTCGGACGCGCAGTCCTTGAGGAACGCGATCGCCGCGTCCTTGTTCTGCGTACGGGGGTTGATGGACCAGTAGTTGGTGGGGTTGCCGACGACGTTGCGGACGTCGCCGACGCCGTCCTCGATCTTCGGGAAGGCCGCCCAGCCCAGGTTGGACTTGGCGAAGTCGGGGAACTTGCCGAGCTGCGTCGAGTACTCCCACGAGCCCATCAGATGCATCGCCGCCTTGCCCTTGGCGAAGACGGCCGGGGCACCGCCGTTGACGTACGAGACGGAGGTGAATTTCGACCCGAAGGCACCGTCGTCGATGAGTTCCTTCACCATCTCGGCGGCCTCCAGGACCGCCGGGTCGCCCCAGCCCTCCGCGTCGCCGTCCTGGATGCGCCGGAAGACCTCGGGACCGCCGATCCGGTCCACCAGGTACTCCAGCCACATCAGTTCGGGCCAGACGTCGGAGCCGCCGAGGGCGAACGGGGTGATGCCCGCCTTCTTCAGCTTGGTGTTGACGTCGAGCAACTGGTCCCAGGTGGTGGGGGGTTGGATCTTCTGCTCGGCGAAGACGGTCTTGTTGTAGAAGAGGATCACCGGCTGCATACCGCGCATCGGTATGCCGTAGTGGCGGCCCTTGAGATCACCGGCGGCGAGTACGGAGGGCAGGAAGCCGTTCTTCAGCACCGGGTCGTTCTCGATGACGTCGGTCAGGTCGACGATCTTGCCGGCCTCCTGGTACGCCTTGATGGAGCCGCCGCCCCAGTTGAAGAAGACGTCCGGGGCGCTGGGCGACCCCATCGCCGTACGCAGCTTGGGCAGGTAGTCCGAGCCCGGGATCTTCTCCAGCTTGACCTTGCCCTTGGCCGTCTTGCTGGCGGCCGACTTGTTGAACCGCGCGACCGCGGCGGCCTGGACCTTCACGGCGTCGTCCCCGTACACGAACGCGGTGATCGTGTCCCCGCCACCGCCCGAACCCTCACCCGAGCCGCAGGCGCTGAGGCCGGTGGTGAGCAGGGCGGAGGCGCCGGCACCGAGCACCCAGCGCCTGCTGAACGCCGTACCGGTGGACCCTGTGGACCGCCCTCTGTTCGACTCCATGACTGCACCTCTCGCGAATGTTCTGAACGAAACCTGAACGAGTCTCTGTACGAATCTTTCGGGTGGTACGTCGAATGTTCCGGAAATTTATGGGGGGACAGGGTCTTCGTCAAGAGGTCGCGCAGGGATACGATCGCGGCCATGAGACCCTCGAAACCCGTTGAAACGCAGACACCGTCGCAGTCCACCCAGACCGCGACGCTCGCCGAGATCGCCCGCGAGGCAGGCGTCTCCGCTCCGACTGTTTCGAAGGTGCTCAACGGCCGCGCCGATGTCGCCCCCGGGACCCGGACCCGTGTCGAGGACCTGCTGCGGGCGTACGGCTACCGGCGCCGCCGCGCCGAGGCGACCCGCTCCCCGCTGATCGACCTGGTCTTCCACGAGCTGGAGAGCGCGTGGGCGATGGAGGTCATCCGGGGTGTGGAGAACGCGGCGCGCGAGGAGGGGCTGAGCGTCGTCCTCTCCGAGAGCGCGGGCCGCCTCACCCCGGGCCGCACCTGGGCCGACCAGGTCGCCGCCCGTCGCCCGCACGGCGTGATCCTCGTCCTGTCCGGCCTCGACGAGTCCCAGCGGGCGTTGCTGACCAGCCGCTCCATCCCGTTCGTGGTGATGGACCCGGCGGGCGACCCCGGTGACAACGTGCCCTCGGTCGGCGCCACCAACTGGCAGGGCGGCCTGGCGGCCACCCGTCACCTCGTCGAACTGGGCCACACCCGCATCGCGTCGATCAGCGGCCCCTCCCGGATGATGTGCAGCCGCGCCCGCGTCGACGGCTACCGCGCCGCGCTGGAGACGGCCGGCCTCCCGGTCGACCCCGCCCTGCTCAAGGTGGGCGACTTCCACCACGAGACGGGCTACCGCGCCGGCCTGGAACTCCTGCGCTCCCCGGACCGCCCGACCGCCGTCTTCGCCGGCAACGACCTCCAGGCCCTCGGCCTGTACGAGGCCGCCCGCGAACTCGGCCTGCGCATCCCGGAGGACCTGAGCGTCGTCGGCTTCGACGACCTGCCGATCGCCCGCCTGGTCGGCCCCCCGCTGACGACCGTCCGCCAGCCCCTGATGGAGATGGCTGAAACGGCCGCAAAACTGGTCCTGGACCTGGGCCGGGGAGACGGCACATCAGGGGCGACCAGGGTCGAACTGGCGACAAGTCTGGTGGTGCGCAACAGCACGGCGGCGCCTCCGGCGGTTTAGCGAATCCTGTGGTGCAGCTGTATTGACGGGTGTCGTGCGGCGCTCCACACTGCTCCGAAGTCAATCGGTTGAACGTCCGAAACTTTCGGAGGCACCCGCATGAGCACCTCCCGAACAGCAGAAACGGCAGTACGAACGTTCAGACCGGCGTTGCGCTCACGTCTCGCCGCCCTTCTCGCCACCGCCGCCACCGCCGCCGCACTGCTCGTGGCGGGCACCGCGACCTCGGCCCACGCCGCAGATCCCCCGCTGCGCGACCTCGCCACCGCCAAGGGCAAGGTCATAGGTACAGCCGTCACCGGATCCAAGCTCACCGGAACGTACGGCGACCTGGCCGGCGCCCAGTTCAACTCGCTCACTCCCGGCAACGCCATGAAGTGGGAGTCCGTGGAGCCCAGCCGGGGCACCTACAACTGGACCGAGGCCGACCAGATCGTCGCCTTCGCCCAGGCCCACAACCAGCAGGTGCGCGGCCACACCCTGGTCTGGCACAGCCAGAACCCGGGCTGGCTGACGAACGGCACCTGGACACCGGCCCAGCTCAGCACGATCCTCCAGGACCACATCACCACCGAAGTCACCCGCTACAAGGGCAAGTTGGCGGCCTGGGACGTGGTGAACGAGCCCTTCAACGAGGACGGCACCTACCGCTCCACGCTCTGGTCGAACAACCTCGGCACGGACTACATCGCGCAGGCCCTCACCTGGGCGCGCGCGGCCGACCCGGCGGCGAAGCTCTACATCAACGACTACAACGTGGAGGGCGTCAACGCGAAGAGCACGGCCCTCTACAACCTGGTCAAGTCCCTGAAGGAGCGCGGGATCCCGGTCGACGGAGTGGGTCTACAGGCACACCTGATCCTCGGCCAGTACCCCGCGACCCTCCAGCAGAACATCCAGCGGTTCGCCGATCTGGGCGTCGACGTGGCGATCACGGAACTGGACATCCGTATGCAACTGCCCGCCACCGAAGCCAAGTTGACCCAGCAGGCGGCCGACTACAAGTCGGTCATGAACGCCTGCGTGGCCGTGACCAGGTGTGTCGGTGTGACGGTCTGGGGCTTCACCGACTCCGACTCATGGATCCCGGACGTGTTCGACGGATACGGCGCGGCGACCCCGTACACGGAGAGTTTCACCCCGAAACCGGCGTACTACGCGATCGCCCAGGCGCTCGGCGGCACCCCGTCGACGGAGGGCTGCACGGCGACGTACAGCGTCCCGAACCAGTGGAACTCCGGGTTCACCGGGCAGGTGACGATCGCCTGCTCCGCCGGCCGTTCACTGTCGTCGTGGCGGGTGACCTGGACGTACGGCGCCGGCCAGCAGGTAGCGCAGGCCTGGAACGCCACCTGCACCCAGTCGGGAGCGGCGGTGACCTGCGTGAACGCCTCGTACAACGGCACGGTGCCGAGCGGCGGCTCGGTGAGCTTCGGGTTCAACGGGACGTGGAGCGGAAGCAACCCGGTGCCGACGGTGACGCTGGGGTGATCTCTGTCCGATCTCTGTCCGATCCCTGGCTGATCCTGGCCTGAGAAGCGTGAGATTTTCCGAAGAATCCCGGGTAGGGGCCCCTGCGCGTAATATTTCGGACGTACGTTCCTCTCCGTGATGGGAGACGAGGAACAGACGTCGGATGACGACGGGGGCGCGGAAAGACAGGTGGGCCGACGGTCGTCGCGCTGGATGAAGGCCGTCGGTCTCACGCTGGCCGGCACCCTGGTGATCGCGGCCGGAGGCGCGGGCTACGCCTACTGGCATCTGAACCGCAACATCAAGAGCGTCGACATCAACAGCGCGCTCGGCGACAACCGCCCGGCGAAGACGCAGTCACTGCCCTCGGCAGGCGCGTCCGCCTCGGCGACACCGCTGCCGAGCGAGGCGCTGAACATCCTGGTCCTGGGGTCGGACTCGCGCAGCGGCAAACGGAACCAGGCACTCGGCGGCGGCAGCAGCGAGGGCGCCCGGTCCGACACGGCGATGGTCGTCCACCTGGACGCGGGCCGCAAGAAGGCGACGATCGTGAGCATCCCGCGCGACACGCTCGTCACGCGCCCGTCCTGCCCGCTGGCCGACGGCGGTTCGACGGCGGTGGCGTACGGCGTCATGTTCAACACGGCGTACTCGGTCGGCGGCCCGGTCTGCGCGGTCAAGACGGTGGAGTCGATGACGAACGTCCGCATGGACCACTACCTGGAGGTCGACTTCGCCGGCTTCGCGGACCTGGTGGACGCGCTGGGCGGCGTAACGGTCACCACGGAGGAGGACATCCACGACGACGACAGCCACCTCGACCTGGAGGCGGGCGAACACCACCTCGACGGCACCAAGGCCCTCGCCCTCGCCCGCACCCGGCACGGCATCGGCGACGGCAGCGACCTGGGCCGAATAGGCCTCCAGCAGACACTGGTCAAGGCCCTCCTCCGGCAGATCTCCTCAACGAACCTGCTGACCAGCCCGGCCAAGTTGTACAAGGTCGCCGACGTGGCCACGGCCAGCCTGACCACGGACACCGGCCTGAACTCGCTCAGCGAGCTGATGGGCCTGGGCCAGAGCCTCCAGGGCCTGTCGGCGGACGAGCTGAAGACGGTGACGATGCCGGTGGTGACGGCGCCGTCCGACGCCAACCGGGTGGTCGCCCAGGAACCGGAGGCGGCGGAACTGTGGGCGACCCTGCGGTGACGGCTGCGCGGTGATGGCCTCGCGGTGACGACTTTGCGGTGACGGCTCTAAGGTGATGGGTGAGCCTCTGAGCTGCGGAGACGCCTCCCGGGAGAAATTCCCGAAGAAATTTCCGCAGCCGTGTCGATCCGGGCCCTTCCCGTTCGACGCACTGGTGAGAGCCCGGAAAGGAACCGGGCCACGCCCAAGGAGGAACCCCATGCCCCGCTATCTCTCCCTCGTGCAGATCGACGAAGCCACCGCCCCCGCCGAAGGCCCCAGCCCCGAGCTGATGCAGCGCATGGGCGAGCTGATCGAGGAGATCACCAAGGCCGGGGTGATGCTCGACACCGCGGGCCTCACCCCCACCGCGCAGGGCACCCGCGTGCACTGGCAGGACGGCAGGATCTCCGTCACCGACGGTCCCTTCACCGAGTCCAAGGAGATCGTCGGCGGCTACGCGATCATGCAGTGCAAGGACAAGGCCGAGGCACTGGAGTGGACCAAGCGCTTCCTGAAGGTCCACGAGGAGCACTGGACGGTGACCTGCGAGGTACGGGAGATCGCGGAAGGCTGAGCGACCCGCTCGCCGCTTCCCCTTCCCCGTACCTCCCGTACCTCCCGTACCTCCCGTACCTCCCGGCCCCCCGGCTTCCTTGGCCGATCGCCGCTGACGGTGTCTGATGGTGGGCTGTGACCCGACAGCCCACCTCCGGCACCGCTACCGAACAGGCACTCACGCAGACCGTCGAGACGGTGTTCCGCCTGGAATCCCCCCGGATCATCGCGGCCGTGACCCGCATCGTCCGGGACATAGGCATCGCCGAGGAGCTGGCCCAGGACGCCCTGGTCGCCGCCCTCGAACAGTGGCCCCGCGACGGCGTCCCCGACAACCCGGGCGCCTGGCTCATGACCACCGCCAAGCACCGCGCCGTCGACCTGATCCGCCGCCGCGAGACATACGCCGGCAAGTTGGCGGAGATCGGCCGAACCCTGGAGACGACCACCCCGCCGGTCGAGCCGTCCGCCCCCGACGACATCGACGACGATCTGCTCCGCCTCGTCTTCACCGCCTGCCACCCGGTGCTGTCCGCCGAGGCCCGCATCGCCCTCACCCTCCGCCTCCTCGGCGGCCTCACCACCCCCGAGATCGCCCGCGCCTTCCTGGTCCCCGAGGCGACGGTCGCCCAGCGCATCGTCCGCGCCAAACGAACCCTCGCGACGAAGAACGTCGCCTTCGAGGTCCCGTACGGCCCCGAGCGCGAGGCCCGCCTCGGCTCGGTCCTGGAGGTCATCTACCTGATCTTCAACGAGGGGTACGCGGCCACAGCCGGCGACGACCTGCTGCGCCCCGCCCTCTGCGAGGACGCCCTGCGGCTGGCCCGCGTGCTGTCGGGCCTGATGCCCAAGGAACCCGAAGTGCACGCGCTGACAGCCCTGTTGGAGCTCCAGGCGTCCCGTTCGGCGGCCCGCACGGGCCCGACCGGCGAACCGGTGCTCCTCAAGGACCAGAACCGTTCCCGCTGGAACCGCCTGCTGATCGCCCGCGGCTTCACCGCCCTGGCCAGGGCGGAAGCGGCGGGCGCCACGACAACGACATCAGGCCCTGGCCCGTACGCCCTCCAGGCCGCCATCGCCGCCTGCCACGCCCACGCCCACTCCTACGACGACACGGACTGGCCCCGCATCGCCGCGCTGTACGCGGCCCTCGCCGTCCGATCCCCGTCCCCGGTGGTCGAGTTGAACCGCGCGGTGGCCGTCTCGATGGCCGAGGGCCCGGCCCCCGCCCTCCAGATCATCGACACCCTCACCACCGAACCGGCCCTGCGCGACTACCACTTGCTCCCCAGCGTCCGAGCCGACCTGCTGCTGCGCCTGGGCCGCAGGAAGGAGGCGGGAGCGGAATTCCTCCGAGCGGCCGAACTGACCCGGAACGAACGAGAACGGGACCTGCTGCGAGCCCGGGCGCAGGAGTGCGGTTGAGTTCTCAGGGGCGCGGGGAACCGCGCGACAAGCCCCCACGGACCGGCAGTGAACGAACCCCCGAACCGGCGGAGCTCAACGCACGGGATGCCCGACAAGCATCGCCGGCGTCCCCGCCACCCGGGTAAGGAAAACCGTCGCCGAGTTGGGCCCCTGCGGCTTGACCATCTTCCGCAGCTCCTCCGGCTCGACAGCCGACCCCCGCTTCTTCACGGTCAGTACCCCGACTCCCCGCTCCCGCAGCAACGCCTTCAACTTCTTCACCCCGAACGGCAGTTGATCGGTGATCTCGTAGGCGGAGGCATACCGCGTGGCCCGCGGCTCATCCGCCGTCACATAGGCGATCGTCTCGTCGACGAGCCCCCCGCCGACCTCCTCGGCGACCTCCGCCACCAGATGCGCCCGGATGACGGCGCCGTCGGGTTCGTACAAGTACCGCCCCACCGGACGCACTTGAGGGTCCGGCAGCCCCCGCCCGACCAGAACGCGCGGCCCTGGCAGCAGGGTTGCCCGAACGGTCCCGGGCTCGGCCCCGAACCACAGCACGGCCTCCTTCACATCACCGCCGTCCGAGATCCACTCTGCTCCGGCGTCGGCGGGAATCGCCTCGTGCGGCACACCGGGGGCGATCTTCAGTGCGGCCAGCGGCGCCTTCCGCGCCGCCCCCACGGCCCACGACAAGGGTGGCGAGTACGCCTCGGGATCGAAGATCCTCCCGCGCCCCCCACGGCGTGCCGGATCGACGAACACCGCGCCGTACGCCGTCGTGTCGACGTCGGTGACATCGGCCTCCCGCACCTCCACCAGATCCCCGATGCCCAGCGCCTCGACGTTCGCTCGCGCGACGGCGGCCGTGAGCGGATCCCGGTCCACGGCCAGGACACGGATCCCGGCCCGGGCGAGCGCGAGGGCGTCGCCCCCGATCCCGCAGCACAGGTCGGCGACGGAGGTCACGCCCAACTCCCTGAACCGTCCGGCCCGGTACGCGGCCACGCTCGCCCGCGTCGACTGCTCGACCCCGTTCGGCGTGAAGAACATCCGCCCGGCGTCCCCGGCGCCGAACTTCGCCACCGCCCGCTGCCGCAACCGCTCCTGTCCGAGCGCCGCCGAGACCAGTCCGGCGGGGTGCGCGCGGCGCAGCCGGGTGGCGACGGCCAGTTCGCGGGCCGGCTCGGTACCGCGTACTTCGTCGAGGAGGGCGCGGCCCTCGGGGGTGAGGAGGGCGGCGAAGGCGGAGAGGGGTGCGGCGAGGTCGTTCACCGGGACATTGTGGGCCAGCCGGTGGACGGCGTGCTTCCGGCGGCGGTGTCGGCAGCCTTCCGCGGTCCCGTCCTGGGAAGATCCGGCACCATGCGATCAGTAGGACAAAAATACAAAAACCGGTCAGTGATCCGTGCGGGGATCACCGCTCTCACCGTGGCCGCTCTCGCCTCCCCCCTCATCTCCGGCTGCGCGGAAGGCGGCTCGGAGGGCCGTACGGAACGCCGCACGGAACGCCGCACGGCAGCCACCGCCCCGCCGAAGAACGTCCGCCCCGCCCCCGGCCAGGAACTGCGCCTCCACGCACCCCCGGCGCGCGCCCTCGACGCCTACGCCCAGAAGCTGCGCCGTTCCTACGCGGCCCGCGCGGCCACGGCCAAGCGCTGGGGCCTGACCGCACCCCCGCTCACCGCACCCCCGCCCCCGGCCCGCAAACCCCACCTCGCCACCCGCAAGGGCTTCGAGGTGGACGACCACGAGGAACGCGGCCTGCCGCCCGTCTTCACCACGATCCCGACCCGCGACAAGATCGTCTTCCTCACGATCGACGACGGCGCCGAGAAGGACCCGGCGTTCCTGCGGATGATGAGCGAACTCAAGATCCCGTACACCGCCTTCCTCAGCGACTACCTGGTCAAGGAGGACTACGGCTACTTCAGGAAGATGCGCGACCGGGGTGTCGTACTCAACAACCACACCCTCCACCACCGTTACCTGCCCGCCCTCTCCTACGAACGCCAGAAGACCGAGATCTGCGGCATGCAGGACGTGATCAAGAAGCGGTACGGCACCCGCCCGGCCCTCTTCCGCCCGCCCTACGGCAACTACAACGAGGACAGCCTGCGCGCCGCGAAGTCGTGCGGCGTGAAGCACGTACCCCTCTGGAACGAGGAGGTCTTCGCCGACCACTGGGACTACCGCGAGTGGGACCGGGACATCCACCCCGGAGACATCGTCCTCAGCCACTTCCGCGGCAAGGACGACGGGAAGGGCACGATGCCCGACATGGTCCGCCGCTTCATGAAACTCGTCACCGCCAAGGGGTACGCGGTCGCCCGCCTGGAGGACTACCTGTGACCGCGCGCCCACTGGTCGCCGCCGCACTCGCCGCCGCGCTCCTGGGGGCGGCCGTCACCGGCTGCGCCCAGTCCGTGGACCCCATCGAACGCCTCGGCAGAAAGGCGGCCCACGCGGCCCGGCAGGCCGCCCGTACGCCGCCCTCCCGGGCCGACGACCCGCACGCCTACCGCCGCTGGGGCCTGCCGTCCCGTGTGCCCCTGGCCCCGCCCCCGTCGCCCCGCCCCCCGATCCGTGCGGCGGGCCCCGGCCTGCCCCCGGTCGTCGACCGCGTCCCGACCCACGACAAGGTCGTCTTCCTCACCTACGACGACGGCGCCGAACGCGACCCCCGGTTCGTCGACCTGGTCCGCGAACTGCGCCTCCCGGTCAGCATGTTCCTCACGGACAGTGTCGTGGGCCCGGGCTACGCCCACTTCGCCCGACTGCGCGAGGTCGGCGCGAACGTCCAGAACCACACCCTGGACCACCAGTCCCTGCGAGGCCTGCCGTACGCCGGCCAGCGCGCCGAGATCTGCGGCCAGCAGGACAAACTCCGCGAACGCTTCGGCCTCCGCCCGCGCCTCTTCCGCCCGCCCTACGGCACCTACGACACGACCACCCTGAGAGCCGCCGCGGACTGCGGGGTCTCGGCGGTGGTCCGGTGGACCGAGGGGGAGCACCTCCGGGCGGGCGACATCCTCCTCGTGGGCCCCGACGACGACCTGGACGGCCCTCCACTGGTCGAGCGGACGGTGAGGCTGCTCCGCGAGGTCCAGGAGAAGGGACTGAGCGTGGGCCGCCTGGAGGACTACCTCTGACGCCCTCGGCCGAGCCGGCCCAGGGGCGCCCGGGAGCCGACCGGCGGGGCGACGACCAGCTCGGTGTCCGGGTCGTGGTCGTGGCCGGTCGGCGGAGGACCGGCCACGACCATGGTCGCTCGGGCCCACGGCTGTTCGCGCAGCATGAACGGCAGCTCCTCCAGCAGCCAGTTCGCCACGTGCTCCCGCTGCGCGGGGGAGTCGCCGTCGCGGACGGTCAGCAGACGCTCCTGCTCGTCGAGGTCGCCCTGCATCCACACCGAGGCGTCCAGCCACGGGGCCAGCTCCTCGCGGATGACGCCCGTGCCCTCGACCCAGACGAAACCGGCACCCGCGGGCACGGTGACCGACCCGGGCCTGCCGTGGGCGATCCAGGCGTCAGGACGGAAGTCCACCGCCTCGCCCCGGTGCAGGGGGCGCAGGACGTTCTCGACGAGCGCGGTACCCCAGTCGAAGCAGGCGTGGTTCCAGGCGATGTCGTCGGTGTGCACGACGGCGGAGCCGGGCGCCGCCTCGCGCAGCCGCTCGGCCAGGGTCGTCTTGCCGGCACCGCCCCGGCCGTCGATCGCGATCACCCGAGGACGTCCGGTGACGTCGGGCGCCGCCTCGCGCAACAGCCGGACGGCGTCGAGCACGGCCACCACCCGCAGGCCGACGGCCTCGGTCTCACCCGGACGCAGACGCATCGACACCCTCCTCAGCGCACCCCGCGACCGCCGGAAACCCCGCGCCACCCACGACGGAATTGGCACTCCGCTTGACCGAGTGCTAATCGCGGTCATAGTCTCAGGTCTGGCACTCCCCACTGGAGAGTGCCAACAGCGACGGGCAGGTCCGGCACCCGCGACGACGGATCCACCTGGTCGCCACCTCAGACAGTTAACCCCGTGAGATCTCCGAAGGGGGAGGTCGGATCGTGACGACCACCAGCTCCAAGGTTGCCATCAAGCCGCTCGAGGACCGCATTGTGGTCCAGCCGCTCGAAGCCGAGCAGACCACGGCTTCTGGCCTGGTCATTCCGGACACTGCCAAGGAGAAGCCCCAGGAGGGCGTCGTCCTGGCCGTGGGCCCGGGCCGCTTCGAGAACGGCGAGCGGCTTCCGCTCGACGTGAAGACCGGCGACATCGTGCTGTACAGCAAGTACGGCGGCACCGAGGTGAAGTACAACGGCGAGGAGTACCTCGTCCTCTCGGCTCGCGACGTGCTCGCGATCGTAGAGAAGTAATTCACCCGGTATTACCAGCATTGCAGTGAACTGCGCCCCTGGCCCCCGCGACTCTCAACAAGCCGGGTGCTGGGGGCGCGGTTCGTTCACCCAAGTTTTCCGAGAGGGCTGAACCGCTCCTATGGCGAAGATCCTGAAGTTCGACGAGGACGCCCGTCGCGCCCTTGAGCGCGGCGTCAACAAGCTTGCCGACACTGTCAAGGTGACGATCGGCCCCAAGGGCCGCAACGTCGTCATCGACAAGAAGTTCGGCGCTCCCACCATCACCAACGACGGCGTCACCATCGCCCGCGAGGTCGAGCTCGACGACCCGTACGAGAACCTCGGCGCCCAGCTGGTGAAGGAGGTGGCGACCAAGACCAACGACATCGCGGGTGACGGTACGACCACCGCCACCGTGCTGGCCCAGGCGCTCGTCCGCGAGGGCCTGAAGAACGTCGCCGCCGGCGCCTCCCCGGCCGCCCTGAAGAAGGGCATCGACGCGGCGGTCAAGGCTGTGTCCGAGGAACTCCTCGCGACCGCCCGCCCGATCGAGGAGAAGTCCGACATCGCCGCCGTGGCCGCGCTCTCCGCGCAGGACACGCAGGTCGGCGAGCTCATCGCCGAGGCGATGGACAAGGTCGGCAAGGACGGTGTCATCACCGTCGAGGAGTCCAACACCTTCGGCCTGGAGCTCGACTTCACCGAGGGCATGGCCTTCGACAAGGGCTACCTCTCCCCGTACATGGTGTCCGACCAGGAGCGTATGGAGGCCGTCCTCGACGACCCGTACATCCTGATCCACCAGGGCAAGATCGCCTCCATCCAGGACCTGCTGCCGCTGCTGGAGAAGGTCATCCAGACCAACTCCTCCAAGCCGCTGCTGATCATCGCCGAGGACGTCGAGGGCGAGGCCCTGTCGACCCTGGTCGTGAACAAGATCCGCGGCACCTTCAACGCGGTCGCGGTCAAGGCCCCCGGCTTCGGCGACCGCCGCAAGGCGATGCTCGGCGACATGGCCGCGCTCACCGGCGCCGAGGTCATCGCCGAGGAGGTAGGCCTCAAGCTCGACCAGGTCGGCCTCGACGTGCTGGGCACCGCCCGCCGCGTCACCATCTCCAAGGACGACACGGTCATCGTCGACGGCGGTGGCGACAAGGGCGCGGTGGCCGGCCGCGTCAACCAGATCAAGGCCGAGATCGAGAACACGGACTCCGACTGGGACCGCGAGAAGCTCCAGGAGCGCCTCGCGAAGCTGGCCGGCGGCGTGTGCGTGATCAAGGTCGGCGCCGCCACCGAGGTGGAGCTGAAGGAGAAGAAGCACCGTCTCGAGGACGCCATCTCCGCGACCCGCGCCGCGGTCGAGGAGGGCATCGTCTCCGGCGGTGGCTCCGCGCTCGTCCACGCCGTGAAGGTCCTTGAGGGCAACCTCGGCAAGACCGGCGACGAGGCGACGGGTGTCGCGGTCGTCCGCAAGGCCGCCGTCGAGCCGCTCCGCTGGATCGCCGAGAACGCCGGCCTGGAGGGTTACGTCATCACCTCCAAGGTCGCCGAGCTCGACAAGGGCCAGGGCTTCAACGCCGCGACCGGCGAGTACGGCGACCTGGTCAAGCAGGGCGTCATCGACCCGGTCAAGGTCACCCGCTCCGCCCTGGAGAACGCTGCCTCGATCGCCTCCCTCCTCCTCACGACCGAGACCCTGGTCGTCGAGAAGAAGGAAGAGGAAGAGTCGGCCGCCGGAGGCCACGGCCACGGCCACTCCCACTGAGCCAACAGCTCACGCGGCACGAAGAAACCCCCCGTTCCTGGCTGGAACGGGGGGTTTCTCCCTTCGCGGGCGGTCAGACGATCCCCGTACGCACACACCCCGAGTGCTCCACTCCTGCGCTGCCCCTGCTCTCCACCGCTCCTACCGCTCCAACGAGTCCAGCGCCCCGAGCTGCCCCATCAGCCCCAGCCGGTCGTACTCCCACCAGCCCTCGACGATCTTCCCGTCCGAGTCGAACCGGTGGATGGTCGTGCCGGTCATCGACGCCTTCCGGCCGGTGCCGGCAATCCCCATGAAGTCGCCGCGCTGAGTCCCGTTCCACGTCCAGCGGGTGCAGACCCTGTCGCCCTGGGCGATCTGCTCGTGCACGGTGAACACGAAGTCGAAGCCCTCGCGCCACATCTGCATCTCGCGCCGGGCCGCGTCCAGCCCGATGACGTCCTGCTCGTTGGACGGGTCGTGGTCGTGGTAGCTCTCCACGAACAGGTCGTCGAGTGGAGGCAGTTCACCGTGGACGGCGATCACCTCGAAGAACCGCCGCGCGGTGTCGGCGCACAACTGCTCGTCCCGCACCACGTCCAGATCCGTGAACGTCGGCATCTCGTCGCACAGGGCGACCATCTCCCGGAAGATCCTGTCCGTCTCCGGAAGGTTCGAGTTCCGCATCGCCTCCTCGTACGACGGGAACTCCACGATCTCGACGAAGTGCGACGAGTCCGAGAGATCCTTGCCGATCAGCGTGTGCGTCGCGGTCCGCTTCCCTCTGGTCTGTTCGACCCAGGTGTCCATCAGCCGGTTCATCTCGTCGAACCGACTGGTCTTGCAGTCAATCAGCTGTACGAATGTCATGGCGCCGCCTCCGGCCCCCCTGGGTCCGGTACCTCTCTCCATACTCCCACCGGAGCCGCGCCACCACCTCTTCCACCAAGTCCGGCGCAGATGTCACTGCGGCCCGTACTTCCGCCCCGTCTTCGACGAGATCCCGCCCAGCAGCGCCCTGGGCGTCACCTTCACCACGCCCATCAGCGCCTTGTACCGCGGGTCCGGAATCGACAGGGACTTGCCCCGGGCCAGATCGGCGAGCGCCGCCGCGACCAGCTTGTCCGCGTCCAGCCACATCCAGTTCGGAATGTTGTCCGTCCCCATCCCGGCCCGCTCATGGAACTCCGTACGCACGAAACCGGGAGCCAGCGCCATCAGCCGCACCCCGCTCCCCGCCAGGTCCTTCGCCGCGCCCTGCGTGAACTGCACGACCCACGCCTTCGACGCCCCGTACGTACCCCGCGGCACGAAGGCGGCGACTGACGCCACATTGACGACACCCCCGCGGCCCCGCTCCCGCATGGCCTCGGCCGCCGCACTGGTCAGTCGCAGCACCGCCTCGCAGTGCACCTTGAGCATCCTCAGTTCGTCCGCCATCGACACGTCGAGATAGCGGCCCTTGTTGCCGAAGCCGGCGTTGTTGACCAGCAGGTCGACGGGGTTCCTGCGGTCGCCGAGGCGATCGGCCACCGCCTCGATGCCGGTGTCCGTCGCGAGGTCGGCGCTCAGCACCTCCGCCTCGATGCCGTGCCGGTCGTGCAGTTCCGTCGCCTGCTCGCCGAGCCGCTCGGTGTCGCGCGCCACCAGGACGAGGTTGTGGCCGTCGGCCGCCAGCCGCCGCGCGAACGCGGCGCCGATTCCCGCGGTCGATCCCGTAATCAGAGCCGTTGTCATGGCGCAAGATTAGTGACCCCGACTGTGCCCGTCCGCCCCCCTGCACGCTCCCTCCCGATCGTGAAGTCCCCGCGTGGGGCCTTCGCGTAGGTCCTTGTCAGCAGCCGTGCCGCCGCCGAGCGTCAGCCGTACTTCCTCACATGCTCGTGAACCGCCGCCGTCGCCCCGGAATGCAGCGCCGCACCGGCTGTGAGCAGCCGTGGCAGCAGGGTCCGCTCGGTCGTCAGCGCCCGGAAGTACAGGGCGACCGTCACGTCGTGGTCCGGGCGGTGCACGATGTCCACCGGGTCGCCCGCCCGTATCTCACCCGGCTCGATCACTCGCAGATAGGCGCCGGGCGCACCTCGCTGCGTGAACCGCTTCGCCCACCGTTTCTCACCCAGATGGCCCTGGAACGTCGCACAGGGGATGCGCCCGCTGGTCACCTCCAGGACCACCTCGGACCCGATCCGCCAGCGCTCGCCGATCAGCGCACCGGACACGTCCAGCCCCTGGGTGGTGAGGTTCTCGCCGAACATCCCGTCGCGCAGCGGGCGGCCCAACTCGCTTTCCCACTCGTCGAGATCCTCGCGCGCGACCGCGTACACCGCCTGTTCGTCGCCGCCGTGGTGCTCCTTCGAGCACACCGTGTCCCCGGCCAGACCGCTGCCGCCGATCCCCCTGGGGCCGGGCGCCGCCACCCGCACCGGCCCGTCCACCGGCCGCTTGTCGATACCCGTGCCCTGCGGATGATCCGTGTACGGCACGGACTGCGCACGACCCACGTTCACGGACAACACCTTCATCAGCCACTCGCCCCCGTACTCGTCATTCCGACACCGCATCGATGACCACGACCACACGCTAAGTCACTCGTGCCCAAAGTGTCGACGCGTTATTCGTCAGCATCCCCAAGGTTCACTTATGCTCGAAAAATGATCGAAGCCCGTCATCTCCGTGTCCTGCGTGCCGTGGCCGCCACCGGCTCCTTCTCGGCGGCGGGCCGCGAACTGGGCTGCACCCAGCCGGCCGTGAGCCAGCAGATGAAAGCGCTGGAGGCCTCGGTCGGCACCCCGCTGCTCATCCGCAGCGGGCGCGAGATGCGCCTGACCCAGGCGGGCGAGGCCCTGGTGCGACACGCGGCGGGCATCCTCTCGGGGCTCACGGCGGCGGAGGAGGAGGTCGCCGCGATCGCCGGCCTGCGGGCGGGGCGGGTCCGGCTGGTGTCCTTCCCCAGCGGCAGTTCCACCCTCGTCCCGACGGCCCTCGCCGCCCTGCGCGCCGCCCACCCCGGCACCCGGGTCTCCCTGGAGGAGGCCGAACCCCCGCACTCCGTCGAACTGTTGCGCGAGGGCGACTGCGACGTGGCCCTGGCCTTCCGGTACGAGGGCGCGGCCGGGGCCGGCGAGTGGGACGACCTGGTGGTCCGCCCCCTTCTCACCGACCGGCTCGTCGGCCTCGTACCCGAAGGTCACCGGCTGTCCCGCGCCGAGTCGGTCGCCCTCGGCGAACTCGCCGCCGAGTCGTGGATCGCCGGCTGCCCGCGCTGCCGGGGCCAACTGGTCGAGGCCTGCGAGAGCGCGGGCTTCACCCCGCGCATCGACTTCGCGACCGACGACTACCCCGCGGTGATCGGCCTGGTGGGCGCGGGTCTGGGCGTCGCCGTCCTGCCCCAGCTCGCCATCGAGTCCGTACGGCCGCGGGGTGCGCGCACGGTGACGCTGGAACCGGCGGTGCGGCGGGAGATCGTCGCGCTGACCCTGCCCGACCTGGCGCAGGTGCCGGCGGTGGCGGCGACGCTGGACCAGCTGGCGCGGGCGGCGGGCCGGGTCTGACGCGCGCCCGGGCCCAGGGCCGGCCCGCGGCGGGCCCGGCTTTGGAAGAAACGTTCCTTCAATTGTTCGAACCGAGGTCGCCGCCACCGGCCGACGCCGACACCAGCCGGTTGCGTGCCCGCCCCATCAGCTCTTCGCGTTCGTCCTCGGTCAGCCCGCCCCACACGCCGTAGGGCTCACGCACCGCCAGTGCGTGCGCCGCGCACTGCGCGCGGACCGGGCATCTCATGCAGACCTCCTTGGCCGAGTTCTCGCGAGCGCTCCGTGCCGCACCGCGCTCTCCCTCCGGGTGGAAGAAGAGCGAGCTGTCGACCCCGCGGCAGGCCGCGAGGAGCTGCCAGTCCCAGAGGTCCGCGTTCGGACCGGGAAGGCGGGAGAAATCTGCCATTGCGTGTCCCCTTGTTGCCGTTCTGGGCTGACTTGGTGCCCCTGACCGTATAACTACGATCTAAGGAGATGAAAATATGACTCATTGTGAATCTAGCCTTAGACACCAATAAAAGGGAAGAAAAACGGCTAAATGGGGCATAGGTTGTGTTGAAACGTTGAGGGTCTGTTGAGCATGTCTGCACCGTGTGCGTGCCCTCACGTAGAGTGCCGAAGACGACACACGGCCCCGTAACTCTTTCGAGTGACCATCGTTGAGAGTGCGAGGCGGTTGGAGGGACAAGCGCTCGAACGGGCGGCAGTACCCACTGCCGGGAAATTCGGTCGAGCGTCAACCGCACAGGTGACGATAAGTACCAGCCTGGAGGCTCAAGGTGACGCGCATCAGCTGCGGAGGGCGGCCATGACATCCGTCCTCGTCTGCGACGACTCCCCGCTTGCCCGAGAGGCGCTCCGCCGCGCGGTCGCGACCGTGCCCGGTGTCGAGCGCGTGACCACGGCGGCCAACGGCGAGGAAGTTCTCCGCCGCTGGGGTGCCGACCGTTCGGACCTCATTCTGATGGACGTACGCATGCCCGGTCTGGGCGGCGTCGAGACGGTCCGGCGGCTGCTGTCCGCCGACCCCGGAGCACGCATCATCATGCTCACCGTCGCCGAGGACCTGGACGGCGTGGCGCTCGCCGTCGCCGCCGGTGCCCGCGGCTATCTGCACAAGGACGCCTCGCGCGCCGAACTGCGGGCCACGGTGACGCAGGCGCTGGCCGACCCGACCTGGCGGCTCGCGCCGCGCCGGCTGCGCTCGGCCGAGATGGGCGCCGCGCCCACGCTCACCGCGCGCGAGATCCAGGTCCTGGAAGGCATGAGCCACGGCCGGTCCAACGCGGAGATCGGACGCGAACTGTTCCTCTCCGAGGACACCGTGAAAACGCACGCCAGGCGCCTGTTCAAGAAGCTCGGCGCCTCGGACCGCGCGCACGCGGTGGCGCTCGGTTTCCGGTGGGGTCTGGTCCGTTAGGTGGACCTCGCCGGGGGTGGAGAAGTCCCCGCCTGCCGCAAGGTGGGCGGGGGTCGCAGAACGGCCCGCCGGATGCCCGCTGCTCGTTTCGGCGCGGATGCCGCATCCTTGAGGTGTGGAGTTCCTCGGGGACAAGTCGGTCGAGCGGAAGGGGAGGGCGCAGGAGATGAGTTCCGGCGCACCTGCTCATAACGCTTCGGTGCACAACAACGGACGCGGTGCCACGGAGAGAGCGACGCCAAGGCACCATGGTCCGATGCGTGACGACGAGGCGGCTTATGCCCATGGGGTGATTGGTGGTCTCGTCCACCGCGCCGTCGACGGGGACGAGCAGGCGACGCACGACCTGCTCGCCCATGTGCACCCCCTCGCGCTGCGCTACTGCCGCACCCGGCTGTCCCGACTGCCGGGCGACGCGCGGCACTTCGTGGAGGACCTGGCGCAGGAGGTCTGCGTCGCCGTACTCCTCGCCCTGCCGCGCTACCGCGACACCGGACGCCCGTTCGAGGCGTTCGTCTTCGCGATCGCCGCGCACAAGGTCGCCGACCTCCAGCGTGCCGCGATGCGCCACCCGGGCTCGACGGCGGTCCCCTCCGACGAGATGCCGGAACGCCCCGACGACTCCCTGGGCCCGGAGGAACGCGCCCTCCTCAGCAGCGACGCCGAATGGGCCAAGAAACTCATGGCCAACCTCCCCGAGAACCAGCGCGAACTGCTTCTGCTGCGCATCGCGGTGGGCCTCACGGCGGAGGAGACGGGTCAGATGTTGGGAATGTCACCCGGCGCGGTGCGAGTGGCCCAGCACCGTGCGTTGAGCCGGCTCCGGGCTCTGGCGGAACAGTAGGAACCCGCAGTGACGGGCCCCCTTTTCCCGGCCCTGGGTGAACGGCCGACGCACCGACTCCGTACGAACAGACGACTCCGTACGAACAGACGACTCCGTACGAACATACGAAGCCCCGGGGCAGCTCGCACCGTGGAATTCGGGACCCGTGCTTCCCGTTAGCATGGACATCCGCACCGATCAAGGCTTTGGGGAAGGTGTCATGACTGCGAACGTCGACGGAGTGCCCGCCAAATTCGCGACACTCGGGCTGACCTACGACGACGTGCTGCTGCTGCCGGGCGCATCGGAAGTGCTGCCCAACGCTGTCGACACCTCGTCCCGCATCTCCCGCAACGTCCGCGTCAACATCCCGCTGCTCTCCGCGGCGATGGACAAGGTGACCGAGTCGCGCATGGCGATCGCCATGGCCCGGCAGGGCGGCGTCGGCGTACTGCACCGCAACCTGTCCATCGAGGACCAGGTCAACCAGGTCGACCTCGTGAAGCGTTCCGAGTCCGGCATGGTCACCGACCCGATCACGGTGAACCCGGACGCGACGCTCGGCGAGGCCGACGCGCTCTGTGCCAAGTTCCGCATCAGCGGCGTCCCGGTGACGGACGGCAACGGCAAGCTCCTGGGCATCGTCACCAACCGCGACATGGCCTTCGAGACCGACCGCTCGCGTCAGGTCCGTGAGGTCATGACGCCGATGCCGCTGGTCACGGGCAGGGTCGGTATCTCCGGGACCGATGCCATGGAGCTGCTGCGCCGCCACAAGATCGAGAAGCTTCCCCTGGTCGACGAATCCGGTCTCCTCAAGGGCCTGATCACGGTCAAGGACTTCGTGAAGGCCGAGAAGTACCCGAGTGCCGCCAAGGACTCCGAGGGCCGGCTGCTGGTCGGCGCGGCCGTCGGTGCCAGCCCCGAGGCACTGGAGCGCGCCCAGGGCCTCGCCGAGGCGGGCGTGGACTTCCTGGTCGTCGACACCTCGCACGGGCACAACAGCAACGCCCTGAGCTGGATGTCGAAGATCAAGTCGAGCGTCCACGTCGACGTGATCGGCGGCAACGTGGCCACGCGTGACGGCGCCCAGGCCCTGATCGACGCGGGCGTCGACGGCATCAAGGTGGGCGTCGGCCCCGGCTCCATCTGCACCACCCGCGTGGTCGCCGGCATCGGCGTACCGCAGGTCACGGCCATCTACGAGGCTGCCCTCGCGGCGCGCGTCGCCGGTATCCCGGTGATCGGCGACGGTGGCCTGCAGTACTCCGGCGACATCGGCAAGGCGCTCGCCGCCGGTGCCGACTCCGTGATGCTGGGCAGCCTGCTGGCCGGCTGCGAGGAGTCCCCGGGCGAGCTGCAGTTCATCAACGGCAAGCAGTTCAAGTCGTACCGGGGCATGGGCTCGCTGGGCGCCATGCAGTCGCGCGGCCAGGCGAAGTCGTACTCGAAGGACCGCTACTTCCAGGCCGACGTCGGTTCCGACGACAAGCTCGTCCCCGAGGGCATCGAGGGTCAGGTGCCCTACCGGGGTCCGCTGGCCAACGTCCTGCACCAGCTCGTCGGCGGTCTGCGCCAGACGATGGGGTACGTGGGCGCGGCCACCGTCGGTGAGATGGAGACCAAGGGCCGTTTCGTCCGCATCACGTCGGCGGGTCTCAAGGAGAGCCACCCGCACGACATCCAGATGACGGTCGAGGCGCCCAACTACAGCCGCAAGTAGGCGCGAGCAGTAGCCGGACGTGCGCGAGGCGGTCCCGGAGGTACTCCGGGACCGCCTTCGTCGTGCCCGTCGGGGATACTGGGAGGCGCAGAACCAAGGATGGAAAGGCCACACACGTGACTGAGATCGAGATCGGGCGCGGCAAGCGCGGCCGTAGGGCGTACGCCTTCGACGACATCGCCGTCGTCCCCAGCCGTCGTACGCGCGACCCGAAGGAGGTCTCGATCGCCTGGCAGATCGACGCCTACCGCTTCGAGCTGCCCTTCCTGGCGGCCCCCATGGACTCGGTCGTCTCCCCGGCCACCGCGATCCGCATCGGCGAGCTGGGCGGCCTCGGCGTCCTGAACCTCGAAGGCCTCTGGACGCGGTACGAGGACCCGCAGCCCCTGCTCGACGAGATCGCCGACCTGGACGCGGACACCGCGACCCGCCGCCTCCAGGAGATCTACGCTGCCCCCATCAAGGAGGAGCTGATCGGCGCGCGCATCAAGGAGGTGCGCGACTCGGGCGTGGTCACCGCGGCGGCGCTCTCCCCGCAGCGCACGGCCCAGTTCTCCAAGGCCGTCGTCGACGCGGGCGTGGACATCTTCGTCATCCGCGGTACGACGGTCTCCGCGGAGCACGTCTCCGGCGCCGCCGAACCGCTGAACCTGAAGCAGTTCATCTACGAGCTGGACGTCCCGGTGATCGTCGGCGGCTGCGCCACGTACACCGCGGCCCTGCACCTGATGCGCACCGGCGCGGCCGGCGTGCTCGTCGGCTTCGGCGGCGGCGCCGCGCACACCACGCGCAACGTGCTGGGCATCCGGGTCCCGATGGCCACCTCGGTCGCCGACGTGGCCGCCGCCCGCCGCGACTACATGGACGAGTCCGGCGGCCGGTACGTGCACGTGATCGCCGACGGCGGTGTCGGCTGGTCCGGCGACCTCCCCAAGGCGATCGCCTGCGGAGCCGACGCCGTGATGATGGGCTCCCCGCTGGCCCGCGCCACCGACGCGCCCGGCAAGGGCCACCACTGGGGCATGGAGGCCGTCAACGAGGAACTGCCGCGCGGCAAGAAGGTCGACCTCGGCACGGTCGGCACGATCGAGGAGGTCCTCATGGGCCCCTCGCACATCCCCGACGGGTCGATGAACTTCTTCGGCGCCCTGCGCCGCGCGATGGCCACCACCGGCTACAGCGACCTCAAGGAGTTCCAGCGGGTCGAGGTGACGGTGGCGGACTCGACGCATATGCGTTGATGTGAGATGACGCTGCGCTTGGCTTGAGCGAGGTCGAAGGGGCCCGGTTACCCGTGTGGTGACCGGGCCCCTTCGTGTGTACAAGTGGCGCTGGTGGGGCGCGTTTTGCGGGTGGGGGCGCACGGTTGCGTTCGGGGCGAATGCGTGCCGAAGGGGTGCGTCGGGGCGATAACGTCTGTTCCGGCGACCCCAAGTTCTCTGGGGCGCCCCCTTCCAAGGATGACGATCCGGACCCCGGCCCTCGGGGCCCGGCCCGAACTCCAATGGACCGTCCACCGGGCTGACTGGGCGGCGTCATGGAAGGGGGCGCACCCATGGGGCGTCACCGCAAGCCCACCCGCTGGGACCGGATCCGTCTTCGGGCGGTCAAGTTCCGGAGGAGGTGCATCTTGTGGACCTACGGATGGTGAGCGGCCGCCCCTATAAGAACTAGGGGCGGACACCCGTGAACCATCCAGGAGCCTGCCGCAGTAGCCGCTGCGGTGGGCTCCACCTGTTTCCACGGTACCGGCGCGGGGAGCCGCTTGCCACCGTCCCTGGAGCCCGCCGTGCCCCACGCGCCCCCGTTCACAACCGATGCGCCGCCCCCGTAGGCGTGGCCCCCCGTGTGTCCAGCAGTAGCTGAGCCTTCACCGACAGGCCCTGGAGGTCGTACGTGCGGTGCTGCTGGAGCAGGATCGTCAGGTCGGCGTCGGCCGCCGCCTCGTAGAGGGAGTCCGCGCGCGGGAGGGGGCGGTCCAGGACGCTCCAGGACGGGACGTGGGGGTCGTGGTAGCTGACGGAGGCGCCCAGTTCCATCAGGCGGATCGCGATCTCCTGGGCGGGGGAGCCCTGTTGGTCGGCGAGGTCGGGCTTGTAGGTGACGCCCAGGAGCAGTACGCGGGCGCCCCGGGCCGACTTGCCGTGCTCGTTGAGGAGCGTGGCCGCGCGCTGGATGACGTACTGGGGCATGTGGTTGTTGACCTGTTGGGCGAGTTCCACCATGCGCAGGGTGCGGCCGGTGTGGCCCCGCAGGTCCTGGGGGGTGGCGTGGCCGCCGACGCCGGGGCCCGGACGGAAGGCCTGGAAGCCGAACGGCTTGGTCTCGGCGCAGCGGATGACGTCCCACAGGTCGACGCCGAGGTCGTGGCAGAGGACGGCCATCTCGTTGACGAGGGCGATGTTGACGTGTCGGAAGTTGTTCTCCAGGAGTTGCACGGTTTCCGCTTCCCGGGGTCCACGCGCGCGTACCACCTTGTCGGTGAGCCGGCCGTAGAAGGCGGCGGCCGACTCGGTGCAGGCGGGGGTGAGGCCGCCGATGACCTTGGGGGTGTTGGCGGGGGTGAAGTCGCGGTTGCCGGGGTCGACACGGCTGGGGGAGTAGGCGAGGTGGAAGTCGCGGCCCGCCCGCAGCCCGGAACCCTCTTCGAGGAGGGGGCGCAGGAACTCCTCCGTCGTGCCCGGCTGCACGGGCGACTCCAGGATGACGGTGGTGTGCGGACGCAGGCGGGCGGCCAGGGTGCGGGCCGCCGCCTCCACCTGACCGAGGTCGAGTGCGCCGTCGGCGCCGCGCGGGGTGGGGGCGCAGATGACGGCGGTGCGTACGCGGCCGAGCTCGGCGGGGCCGGCGGCTGTCCGGAAGCCCCCCGAGAGCATCCGGCGCAGTTCGGCGGCCGTCAGGGAACCGGCCTCCGGGCCGGTCTTGTACCCGAGGGTGGGGATGCCGGCGGCGACGGCGGCCTGGGCCAGCGGCAGGCCGAGATGTCCGAGTCCGATGACGGCGAGATCTGCGGGCATGCGTGGGCCGTCCTTCCCAGTAGCCGAAGCGGGACAGGTGCGCAAGCCCTGTGGACAGAACGAGCGGGCGCAATGTCAGACTAGGAGTAAATATGACCGATATGCGTGATTGGGTGGGCGAGTTTCCACAGGTGTTTCTGTGTGGGTTGTCCACAGGCTGGGGGCGGGTGGTGGCCGAAGCCGGGCAACCCGGTCAGAATTCGGGCAGGGGATTCGGGCAGGCGTAGCCGTACGGCGGGACACAGTCAGCCGGCCGTACGGAAGCGGCCGGCGTGACCGACAGCAGGAGGCAGCGATGAGGACAGCGGCACTGGGACCGGCGCAGCGTGCCGAGTCACTGGCAGCAATGGCCGAGCGTGAGCTGGACGTGCTGGTGGTGGGCGCGGGCGTGGTCGGTGCGGGCACCGCGCTCGACTCCGTGACCCGCGGCCTGTCCACAGGTCTGGTGGAGGCCCGTGACTGGGCGTCGGGCACGTCGAGCAGGTCCAGCAAGCTCATCCACGGCGGCCTGCGCTATCTCGAGATGCTCGACTTCGCCCTCGTACGGGAGGCGTTGAAGGAGCGCGGACTGCTGCTGGAGCGGCTCGCACCGCACCTGGTGAAGCCGGTGGCGTTCCTGTATCCCCTTCAGCACCAGGGCTGGGAACGGCTGTACGCCGGTGCGGGCGTCGCGCTCTACGACGCCATGTCGATGGCCCGCGGGCATGGGCGGGGTCTGCCGGGGCACCGCCACCTGAGCCGCCGTCACGCCCTGCGTGTCGCGCCCGCCCTGAAGAAGGACTCCCTGGTCGGAGCGTTGCAGTACTACGACGCGCAGATGGACGACGCCCGCTTTGTGGCCACCCTGGTGCGCACGGCGGCGGCGTACGGCGCGAAGGTCGCCAACCGCGCGCGGGTGACCGGCTTCCTGCGTGAGGGTGAGCGGGTCGTGGGCGCCCGGGTGCGGGATGTCGAGGGCGGCGGGGAGTACGAGATCCGCGCCCGCCAGATCGTCAACGCCACCGGGGTGTGGACCGACGACACTCAGGGGATGGTCGGCGAGCGCGGCCAGTTCCACGTCCGGGCGTCCAAGGGCATCCATCTGGTCGTCCCCAAGGACCGGATCCACTCGACGACCGGGCTGATCCTGCGCACCGAGAAGTCCGTGCTGTTCGTGATCCCGTGGGGCCGGCACTGGATCGTCGGGACGACGGACACCGACTGGGACCTCGACAAGGCCCACCCGGCGGCCTCCAGCGCCGATATCGACTATCTGCTGGAGCGCGTGAACTCGGTGCTCGCGGTGCCGCTGACGAGGGACGACGTCCAGGGCGTGTACGCGGGCCTGCGGCCTCTGCTCGCCGGTGAGTCCGACGCGACCAGCAAGCTGTCGCGCGAGCACACCGTGGCGCATCCGGTGCCGGGCCTGGTGGTCGTGGCGGGCGGCAAGTACACGACGTACCGGGTGATGGCGAAGGACGCGGTCGACGCGGCGGTGCACGGGCTCGACCAACGGGTCGCCGAGTGCGTCACGGAGGACGTGCCGCTGCTGGGCGCCGAGGGCTACCGCGCGCTGTGGAACGCCCGGGCGCGGACGGCCGCGCGCACCGGCCTCCATGTGGTGCGCGTGGAGCACCTGCTGAACCGGTACGGCTCACTGGCCCAGGAGGTCCTCGACCTGATCGCCGCCGACTCCTCGCTCGGCGAGCCGTTGCAGTCGGCGGAGGACTATCTGCGGGCGGAGGTCGTCTACGCGGCCTCGCACGAGGGGGCGCGGCACCTGGACGACGTGCTGACGCGGCGGACCCGGATCTCCATCGAGACGTTCGACCGGGGGACACGCAGTTCCCGGGAGGCCGCGGAGCTGATGGCGCCCGTCCTCGGCTGGGACAAGGACCAGATCGAGCGTGAGGTCGAGCACTACGACAAGCGGGTGGAGGCGGAGCGCGAGTCGCAGCGGCAGCCCGACGACCTGACGGCGGACGCCGCGCGGCTGGGTGCGCCGGACATCGTGCCGCTCTGACGCCTCCGCAACTTCCGGTCACCCAGGGCGGGTTTCGGACTTCCGGGGGCCTCCTGGCCTTTTCTCTCGAACTCCCGATCGTCACTCGAACGAGTGTCGTGAGCTGGGATCTTTGCCCGGCAGCCGTCCGTTCTACGGGGTGCGGGGGCAGAACTCGGCGGCGAGCCGGGCCGGTTCGAGGCCGGGGCCCGCGCTCGCGTCCGCGTTCAACCGGGAGGGGGGAAGACAGTGACAGCAGGTGAGACGGCGGATCGCTCGCTTCACGCGGTCCCCCTTCTCGCGGGCCGCCGTCCGTCCCCAGGGGCACCCGGGGCATCGGCCGGTTGTCGGGTGAGGGACAATGGAGGCTCTGTCAGGGCGGGTTGCATGAGGGGACGCATGTCGGAGGCGGAGCGGGCGGGAGCATCCCGTGAGGACAGGAGTGAGCGTCTCCTCGCCGGGCGGTACCGGCTGGGAGGAGTCCTCGGCCGCGGCGGCATGGGCACCGTCTGGCGGGCGGAGGACGAGACCCTCGGCCGGACGGTCGCCGTCAAGGAGCTGCGGTTTCCGGGGAGCATCGACGAGGAGGAGAAGCGGCGCCTGATCACGCGGACGCTGCGCGAGGCCAAGGCGATCGCGCGGATCCGCAACAACAGCGCCGTGACCGTCTTCGACGTGGTCGAGGAGGACGACCGCCCGTGGATCGTGATGGAACTCGTCGAGGGCAAGTCGCTCGCCGAGGTCATCCGTGAGGACGGGCTGCTGGAGCCGCGCCGCGCCGCCGAGGTGGGCCTCGCGATTCTCGACGTGCTCAGGGCCGCGCACCGCGAGGGCATCCTGCACCGCGACGTGAAGCCGTCGAACGTGCTGATGTCCGAGGACGGCCGGGTCGTCCTCACCGACTTCGGTATCGCGCAGGTGGAGGGCGACCCGTCGATCACCTCGACCGGCATGCTCGTCGGCGCTCCCTCCTACATTTCGCCGGAGCGGGCCCGAGGCCACAAGCCCGGCCCGGCTGCCGACCTCTGGTCGCTCGGCGGTTTGTTGTACGCGTCGGTCGAGGGTGTGCCGCCCTACGACAAGGGTTCCGCGATCGCGACGCTGACCGCCGTGATGACGGAGCAGATGGAGGAGCCGAAGAACGCGGGTCCGCTGAAGGACGTGATCTACGGGCTGCTGACCAAGGATCCCGCCAAGCGGCTCGACGACGCCGGTGCGCGCACGATGCTCAACGCGGTGATCCACGCGCCCCAGCGCGAGCAGGCCGAGCCGGAGCCGGTGGACACGACGAAGGTCGTGCCGTTGCCGCCCGTCCCCGGCAGGAACAAGCGGGCGGACAAGGGCGCGGAGAGCGGCAGTTCGGCCGACACCGGCTCCGGGGGCAAGCGGGCTGAGGACGCCGGCGAGCGGTTCCGGGGGGCGTTCCGCTCGGTGAAGAAGGCGGCCGTCGCGGCTGGTGCCGGGGCGGGGGCGGTGGTGCGGACGAAGTCCGCCGACTCCGCTGCGGCTGCCGGTGCTTCCGCGGGCGGAGGAGCGGCCGGGGCCGGAGCGGGTGCGGGTGCCACGGCCTCCGAGACCGCGGTCTCCGGGAGTGTGGCTTCCTCCGGCGCGGGTTCCTCCGGTGCGCTGGACGAGGCTGCGAAGAGCGACGGTGCGAGGGAATCCGGGAAGTCGGCCGGAGGCGCTGCTCAGGGGGCCGTTGTTCCCCGCGCGCGGGACGGTCAGGGCCGGGACAGCGGTGCTCAGGCGGGTAACCCCGTTACCGGCGGGCGGAGTTCGGGGTGGCCTGTGGTGCCGCCGCCCGATCTGCCGCCCCGGTCCGTGCCCAGGGCGCCGCTCACCGATGTGGTGCCGAGGCGCACGCTGGTGATCATCGGTGTGGTCGTCGCGGTCATCGTGCTCGGCGTGGTGCTGGCCCTCGTGCTCGGGGGCGACGACTCCACGGACAGTTCCGCCGGCGGGGCGAAGAGCGGCGGGGACAAGGTGACGTCCACGTCCTCCGCCTCCGCCGAGACCAAGGAGGACAAGGACGAGGGCACCCGTGTGGACGGCGGGCAGAGCGCCGACGCCACGAAGAGCGCGGAGGCGGGCACCGGCTCGGGCGCGGGAACCGATCCGGGAAACTCGCCCAGTGCGTCGGCGAGCGCGTCGGGTGGGTCGGGTGGGTCCACGGGTGTGTCCACGCACACGAACGAGCAGGGGTTCTCCATCGGACTGCCCGCCGGGTGGAAGTACGAGTCCACGGGAGCCGCGGGGGCCCGTTTCGCGGGGCCCGACGGGCAGAAGCTGCTCGTCGGGTGGACCACCACGCCCAAGAGCGATCCCGTGGCCGACTGGAAGAACCAAGAGCAGTACATGACGCGCTCGCAGTACGACCGGATCCGAATAGCGAAGGTGGACTACCGCGGCTGGAACACGGCCGACTGGGAGTTCACCTACACGGAGGGCGGGACGAAGTACCGGTCGGTGGACCGGGGGTTCGTCGTCACCGAACAACTCGGATATGGGCTGATGTACACGGCGAAAGCGTCCAATTGGGGCAGTGAGCTGCGCAAGGAGACATGGCGGACCTTCGCGGAGACGTTCGAACCGAAATCGTGATGCCCGCGCTTCCGAGTTGAGGCCGTGAGATCTCGAATCCCCTCTTTGCAGGTTGCCTCCGGCACGTATCGTGAGTGGTTGCGGACCGTACGCATGCAGAACGGGACGTATGGCGAACGGAATTGAGCAGCCGGACGGTCGGGGGAGGCATCGTGGAGGAATATGCGGGGCGGGTACTCGCCGACCGCTACCGCCTGCCGCTGCCGCCGACCGATGAGTTCGAACAGTCCGAGACCCGGGCCTTCGACACGTACAGCGGGCAGGAAGTCCTGGTCAGGCAGGTGCCGTTGCCCGAGGTCGTCGAGGCCGAGGTGCTCGACGCGGACGGTCTGCCGGACGGTTTCGTGGCGCGGGAGGGGCGCCGGACGCGAGGTGCTGCCACCCGGTCCGCGGCAACCCGCCGACCCAGCGATCCGACCGTACGGCGTGCCATAGAGGCCGCGCAGGCCGCCGCGTCCATCCCCGACCACCCACGGCTCGACCAGGTCTTCGACGTGTTCGCGCAGGGCGGCTCACTGTGGATAGTGAGTGAACTGGTGCCGGCCAGGTCACTTGAGTCGCTCCTCGCCGAGAAGCCGCTGACGCCGTACCGCGCGGCCGAGGTCGCCGCCGACGTCCTCATGGCCCTGCGGGTGCTGCACGCCCACGGCTGGGTGCACCGCAACATCACCGAGCGCACGGTGCTCGTCTGCGACGACGGGCGCGTGATGCTCACCGGGCTGGCGGCCGGGGCGGCGGAAGAGGCGCTGTGCGGGTACGACCCGGTACCCGGCCGGGACACACCGGGATCGGCCGGGGCCCCGGAGGACGCGCAGCCCACGGGGGGCGCGAGCACGGCGGTCGGCGCCCAGAGGGCCGGTGCCGGTGCGGGGGCTCCCGGTGGGGGGTACGGGGTTGCCGGGGGGACGTTCGCCGGGGATCCCGAGGCTGCCCGGCGTGCCGCCATCGAGGCGCGGACCGGTGCGGGTTCGGCGGGCGGGCGTGGCGGGGGCGGTGGGTACGGGCAGCCGCCGGCCTCGTCGGCAGATGTGCCGGGCGTGGTGCGGCCCCAGGGTTTGACCGGCGGTGGTGGTGGCGGTGCGGGGCATCCCGGTGGGGGTTACGGGCCTGCCGGGGGCACGTTTGCCGGGGATTCCGGAGGGGATCCCGAGGCTGCGCGGCGTGCCGCCATCGAGGCGCGGACCGGTGGAGGGGTGCCCGGGACCGGGGTCGAGCGGCGTGACTCGGGTTCCGCCGGCGGTGAACGGCGGGCGTTGGAGACCGGTGGGGACATTAGGGCGGCGCGGGCCGGGGCGATCGCCGCGTATCGGGCGGGAGCGCGGGCCGCGGCCCGGGTTCAGGAGGCCGGGCAGAGCGGGCGTACCGCCCTGCCCGGCGCCCGGCCTTCGGCCGGGGCGCCCGGTGACACCGGTGGCGGCGCCTACGGCACCGGCGTGGAGAGGGGTCCGGCCACTCCGCCTCCTGGGCAGATCGCCGACCCCTACGGCGTGCGCAGCACGACCGCCTGGAACGGCGCCGCCGCCCCCGCGACCGGGGTTGCCGGACAGGCGGCACGCACCGCTCTGTCCGCCGGAGGGAGCGGTGCCGCGACGGGCGGGGTGGCCGACAGCATTCCTCAGCAGCAGCACCACCAGCAGCCCCGCCCGCTCACCCATGGTCACGCCCACACCCACCCCCACGCCCAGGACCAGCCGCCGCCGGCCGACCGTGTTCCCGGCCGGGCCTCGGGCTGGGACGAGATGGCCGTCGCCGATGCCCCCAGGCGTGGGCCCGCCACCGCGCTGGCCGCCGAGCGGGCGCGGCAGGCCCGGATGTCCGTCGTCGGGGCGGTGACCGAGCGCTGGGCACCCGAACAGGCCGGGCCCGTGCACGAGAACTGGCAGCTGGCCCCGCCCATCGGTCCCGCGACCGACCTGTGGGCGCTCGGCGCGCTGCTCTTCAGGGCCGTACAGGGGCATGCGCCCTACCCCGAGGAGTCGACGGCCGAGCTGGTGCAGCTGGTGTGTGCCGAGCCGCCCGCCTTCGCGGAGGAGTGCGGGCCGCTGAGGCCCGTCGTGGAGTCGCTGCTGCGCCAGGACCCCACCGAGCGCCTCGACTTCGAGGAGCTGAACGGCTGGCTGCGCTCCCTGGTCCGGTCGGCGCCCGAGCCGGAGGCCGGTGCGCACGTCGTCGCCGCGCCGCCCACCGATCCGCGCCGGCTGCCGATCGTGCGGCGCCGGGGCGAGCTGGTGCGCAGGCGCCGGGCAGGTCTGCCCGCGAACAGTCCGCACGGCCGGCACAAGCGGGCCAGGCAGGAACAGCGGGCGCCGCGCAGACTGGGCCGCAACCTGCTCCTCCTGATACTGCTCGTACTGGCCGCGGCGATCGCGTACGCCCTGTACTTCATGCCGAAGGCCGGCAGCGACGGAGCGCAGGACGGGGAGCGGACCGGTTCCGCAGGCGAGGTGAGCTCGGCGCCGCAGCAGTCGGCCGACACCCCGGACGCGAGCAGCGAACCGCGGCCCGAGCAGACCTCGCCCGGCGACGGGAAGGGCAACAGCGCCTCCCCGTCGGCCGGTTCGTCCGCGTCTGCGTCCGAGACGGCGCCGGACGCCGGGCCCGATGCCGCAGCCGGCTTCACCGTGCGTACCGACCCCGCGGGCTTCCGCGTCGCCGTGGCCAACGGCTGGGACCGGACGGGCAAGAACGGACGCGGCCAAGTCGTGTACTCGCACGGCGCGTTCCAGCTCATCGTCGTACCGGGCCGGGACACCACCAAGGAGTACGGCGCCGATCCGATGGCCTACCAGCGGGAGCGGGAGTACGAGTTGCAGCCGTTCCGCGACTCGACCTGGGCCACGTCCAGCGGGATGCGGACCATCGAGGTGGGCGGACGGACCATGGCCGAGGGACAGTTCACCTGGCAGAGCAGCTCCGGCAGTGAGGTGTTCGTACGCAATCTCGCGATAGTCGTCGACGGCCGGTACCACGTGGTTCAGGTGCGCGGGCCGGAGGCCGAGCGGGACGAGGTGACCCGGCTGTACGAGCAGGCGGCGGCGACCTATCAGCCCACCGGCTGACCTTGAGGTCCTGCCGGACGGGCAGAACCGTCACAGTGCTGTCCCCGTAGGGCCCCCTGCGGTTCCCTCCGGCGAGAGGGCTCCTTAGTCTTGCCCCTGACAAGACCATTGCGGGGAAACGTGAATCAGATGCAGGGTCAGCTCCTCGCGGGCCGCTACCGGCTCGTCGACGTCATCGGCAGCGGTGGCATGGGGCGGGTGTGGCGTGCGCACGACGAGCTGCTGCACCGTGCCGTCGCCATCAAGGAGTTGACGGCCGCGCTGTACGTGTCCGAGAGCGAGCAGGCCGTCCTGCTCGCCCGTACCCGGGCCGAGGCCCGCGCGGCGGCTCGGATCAACCACTCCGCCGTCGTCACCCTGCACGACGTGCTCGACCACGACGGCCGGCCGTGGATCGTGATGGAACTCGTCGAGGGCAACTCGCTGGCCGACGAGGTCAAGGAGGCCGGACGCGTCGAGCCGCGCGAGGCAGCGAGGGTCGGCCTGTGGGTGCTGCGCGCGCTGACCGCCGCGCACGCCGCCGGGGTCCTGCACCGCGACGTCAAGCCCGGAAACGTCCTTCTCTCCCAGGACGGCCGTGTCCTGCTCACCGACTTCGGCATCGCCCAGGTCGAGGGGGACACGACCATCACCCGTACCGGAGAGATCGTCGGATCGGTCGACTACCTCGCCCCGGAACGGCTGCGCGGCGAGGACCCCGGACCGTCCTCCGACCTGTGGGCGCTCGGCGCCACGCTGTACACGGCCGTCGAGGGCCGGTCCCCGTTCCGCCGCACCTCCCCGCTGACCACCATGCAGGCGGTCGTCGAGGACGAGCCCGCCGAGCCGCGGTACGCCGGTCCGCTCGGGCCCGTCATCACGGCGCTGCTCCTCAAGGATCCCGCCGTACGGCCCGGAGCGGCCGAGGCCGAGCAGATGCTCGCGGAGGCGGCGGAGGGGCGGCGGCCCCGCGCGGCCCAGCAGTTCGTGCCGACGCAGCACGTCGGGTCGGTGCGGGCACCCGCGGAGGGAGAGGTCGGCACCTTCCGGATAGGCGGGGTGACAGCGGCAGCGCCAGCGGCAGTCGGCTCCGCCACGGCGCAGCAGAGCGCCGTCGTCGCTCCTCCCGGCCCGGTCCGGCCGCGCCGCCGGGGTCGCACGGTCGCCCTCGTCGTCCTGCTGGTCGTGCTCGTCGGCGGGGGCGGAGCGTTCGCGCTGCACCAGTGGAATCAGGGGTCGCGGACGGTCGGAACCGCCTCCCAGGCCGCTCCCTCCGCGTCTGCCTCAACCCCTGCGGCTCCCGCTGCCTCGGCCACTCCTCCGGCTGTTGCCCCCTCGGTGCCGAAGGGCTGGGTGCGGGTCGACGATCCGGCCGGTTTCAGCCTTCCGCTGCCCCAGGGATGGACGCGGAAGGAGGCGAACGGGCAGATCGACTACTCGCCCGACGGAGGCGAGCACTTCCTGCGTATCGCCATCGACGAGTCCCCGGACTTCGACGACCCCTACCAGCACCAACTCGATCTGGAACAGCAGCTCAAGCGGCTCAGCGCGTACCAAAGGGTGAGCCTGGGGGCGAACGTCTACCGCGACCGCAAGGGCGCGCTCTGGGACTTCACCTGGACGGCCCTGGCCAAGGACTCGGAGTTCCCGGGGCCGCGGCGGGCCATCGAGCAGGCCTATCTCGGCCGGGACGGAGCCGAGTACGTGATCTACATGTCCGCCCCGGCGGCCGACTGGGCTACCGCGAGCGAGCAGTTCACGGCGGTGCTGCGGGGGTGGCGGCCGAAGTCCGGCTGACCGCGCCCGCTGCCTCACCGGCCTGGTAGGGCGGTTGTCGGTCATCCGCCGGTCACCGTCCCGGAGTCCCGTCGTCCGGTGCGGCATGATGAGGCGCATGGGGACAGAGGGGGAGAGCTTCCGACTGATCGCCGGGCGGTACCGCCTGGAGGCGAGGCTCGGCCGGGGCGGGATGGGCGTCGTCTGGCGGGCGACCGATCAGCTGCTCGAACGGCGGGTCGCGGTCAAGGAGTTGACGCCCGACACCTCCCTCACGACGGACGAGGCCCGGCTGCGGCGCGACCGCACCCTGCGCGAGGCCCGCGCGGTCGCCCAGCTGCACCACCCGCACATCATCGTCGTGCACGACGTCGTCGAGGACGACGAACGCCCCTACATCGTCATGGAGTTGGTCGACGGCGGCTCACTCGCCGACCGGATCTCACGGAGCGGCCCGGTCGACGCCGACGAGGCCGCCCGGATCGGTATCGCCCTGCTCGGCGCCCTGAGCACGGCCCATGCC
Source organism: Streptomyces sp. NBC_01451 (assembly GCF_036227485.1). Taxonomy (NCBI): domain Bacteria; kingdom Bacillati; phylum Actinomycetota; class Actinomycetes; order Kitasatosporales; family Streptomycetaceae; genus Streptomyces; species Streptomyces sp. NBC_01451. The sequence continues at coordinate 3,563,699 of NZ_CP109479.1, read as the reverse complement.
GCCGGGGTCCTGCACCGGGACGTCAAGCCCGCGAACGTACTCCTTGAGGACGGCAGCGACCGGATCGTCCTCACCGACTTCGGTATCGCCCAGGTCGCCGGAGCGACCACGCTCACCGAGAGCGGCTCCTTCGTCGGCTCGCCCGAGTACACCGCGCCCGAGCGGATGTCCGGGGTCAGGACCGGGCCGGAGTCCGACCTGTGGTCGCTCGGCGCGCTGCTCTGTACGGCCCTGAGCGGCGAATCACCGTTCCGGCGCGACTCGTTGGGCGGCATCCTGCACGCCGTCGTGATCGACGAGGTACGGCCACCGGCGCAGGCCGCGCCGCTCCTGCCCGTCGTACGGGGCCTTCTGGAACGTGATCCCGAGCGGCGCCTCGACGCGGCGGAGGCGGAACGGATGCTGCGGGCGTTCCGGGCGACCGGCCGTACGCCGAAACTGTCGGCCGCGTACACGCCGGGCCGGCAGCAGACCCAGCGGCGCGAGGAACCCGGCGGCCGGGAGACGACACCGACGGTCTCTCTCCGCAAGGCCGCCTACCGCAAGACTGCTCCCCGCAAGGACGTCTCCCGTACGGCGGACCAGCCGCCGCGGCCCTCGGGGCGGGCCGTACTCATCGCGGCGGTGCTGGTCGCGGCGCTGGCCGGGGCCGGGGTGTCCGCGGCGGCGCTGCTGATGAACTCGGGGGACGGCGGGGGCGGCACACCGAAGGACACGGCGACAGCGACGGTGTCGGGGGCGACGGGGGTGTCGCCCAGCAGGACGGGGACGGCGCCCGGCACGGCGGAGGGGTCCCCGGGCACGGCGGAGGGGTCCCCCGGTGCGTCGACGGTGTCGCCCGGTGCGACGGAGGGATCGCCGGGCACGGCCGGGCCGTCGCCTTCCTCCCCGACCGCTCCCTCCGGCTACCGTCTCGCCCACGACCCGCGCGGGTTCTCGCTCGCCGTGCCGGACGGCTTCACGCGTTCCGAGCAGAAGGAGCGCGTCTTCTATCTGTCGCCGGGGGAGACCTTCCGCCTCGGGATCAAGATCGTCGACCCCCAGCCGGGCGGCCCGCTCGCGGTGATGAAGCAGGCGGACGCCAACGGGGCCTCCGCCAACCCGGGTTACCGCGACGGGCGGGTCACCGAGACCGTGCACGCCCGACAGACCGCCGCGCTCTGGGAGTTCACGTGGGACGGCTTCAGCGCGGCCGAAGGGCCGCGGCACACCTACGACCTGTGCTGGGAGGAGGGCGGGCGGATGTACGACGTGTGGGTGTCGGCGCCCGTCGGCAAGGTGCGGGAGGCGAAGGAGTATTTCGATGTCGCCCTGGACACCTTCGGCACAGGCGGCTGACCGGAAAGCGATGTAAAGCCATGTATAGCGATGGAAAGCCGTGAAAAGCCGCGGAAAGCCGCGGGGCGGTGATTTCAGAAACGGACAGCCGCTCTGACAAGTCCCCTTTTCCCGGTTCTGCCCACCCGTAGAGCGAACCCGTCGCCGGGACGGGAAACCGCCTTTGCGTGCCAAAGGCCGCTCCGACGCCACCACTTGGCCGCCCCCAGTCCCTTCGGCGGTTGCGGCAGGGGCAATACCCGCTCCCCGAGCCGGAGTTCGCCGGTCCACACGCCCGGCCCGAGCTCGGCCACGGGTATGTGCACGGTGAACTGCTCGCCGTGCGGGGGCCGTACGGCGGTGAAGGCCGCCGTGGCGCCCGGCTCCTCCTCGTTGCTCAGGTGCACGGTCAGCGCTCCGCGCGGGCACGCGCCGAGTGTGCAGCGGCCGGTGATCAGCAGCTCGGTGGGCCGGCCCGCATGCCAGCGGATGCCTCCGAACGTGATCCGCTTCAGCACCGGGTGCTTCCGCTCGCCGAGGTCGAGCGTGTAGTTGCCGTACGGGACGGTGGTGTAGAGGGTGGCGGCGCGCTGACCGCGTACGGTCTCCGTGATCCGTACGTCGGGGCGGCCCGGCAGCCGGTCGGCCCGGTTGCTGCCGATGCGCACCTCGCGGGTCAGCCCCTGGGCCCCGACGGCCAGGGAGATGTCCCACAGCCCGTCGTCGAGGGGCGATCCGCCGGCGGCCGAGTCGATGTCGAAGGCGGCCTCGAAACCGGCCTTGTCGTACGAGTACCGCCCCGCGTCCTCCTCGGCGCCGATGTGCGGGGACGCGGTGTGGGTGACGGGCAGCCGGTACTCCGTTCCCGACTCCCGCTCACGCAGGACGAGTTCGGTGGTGACGTCGCGTGTCTCCACGCGGTGCAGATACGCATACCCGGACAACCGCACCCGGGTGCCCCGCAGTTCGGCGCGCGAGACGTGATGCCGTATCTCTGTTTCCTGCTGTCGCAGAGAATTCGTCTCGGGCACGGTCATCGTCACGTTCTCCAAACAGTGCGAAGTGTGAAGTGCGAATGCGCGCGCCGATATCGGGTATGTGTGGCGACTGGGTCGTGAAGATACCGTGACCCGATCGTGTCTTCAAGGTAAGAGCGCCGTGATCATCCTGCTCAGCGGGGTGAGCCGGGTCACCCTTGAATGCCGCTTTGTTCCACCTGTGAGCAGGCTGAATACGAACTCTGCTAAAACGTCGACATGGACATGGGTACCGGCGTGGGCAACGAGCTGTTCGGGCGTGCGCACGCCCGGCAGCGCTGGGCGGCGCGCGGTGCGCTCGGAGCCGCCGGGCTGGCGGTGCTGCTGCCGGTCGGCTACGCGGGCATGGGCAGCCTGCTGCTCGGCGTGGTCGGTGTGGGCGGAGCCGTGCTCACGGCCTCCGGCCTGTGGTGGGCGCTCGCCCGGCGCGGCCTCGTGCGGGGCGCGGGGGCGGTGCTCGCCGTCGCCACCCCCATCGCTGTCGTCGCCCTCTTCGCCGCCGCCAACCTGCTGGGGCCCGCCATCGGGTCCCTCGCCCTGTGGGGCGCCGCCGTATGGGCCGGGAAGTTCGCGCTGAGCAGCACGAGGTCCCACGTCCTGCCGGTCCGCGAGTACGAGTCGCCCGCGCCACTGCGGCCCTTCCTCCTCATGAACCCGCGTTCCGGTGACGGAAAGGTCGAGCGTTTCCGGCTGCGCGAGAAGGCGGAGCGGCTCGGCGCCCGCGTCCACCTGATCGACCCCGGCAAACCCGAGCCCGAGGATGTCGTCGCCCTGGCCCGGGAGGCGGTCGCGGCGGGCGCTGATCTCCTCGGTGTGGCCGGCGGCGACGGCACCCAGGCCCTCGTCGCGGGCGTCGCCGCCGAACACGGACTGCCCTTCCTGGTCGTGTCCGCCGGTACGCGCAACCACTTCGCCATGGACCTCGGCCTCGACCGCGACGACCCGGCGACCTGCCTCGACGCCCTCACGGACGCGGGCGGGGTGGAGCTGAAGGTGGACCTGGGCTACCTGGACAGCGGCGCCGACAGCGCGGACGGCGGCGGTACGGCGGACAGCCGCCCCTTCGTCAACAACGCCTCCTTCGGCGCGTACGCCTCGATCGTGCAGAGCCCCGCCTACCGTGACGACAAGGTCGGCACCACCCTGGGGCTGCTGCCCGAGCTGCTCACGTTCGAGCGCGGCCCGACGCTGACCGCCCGGGCGTATCCGTACGGGCGGACGCAGCCGGGGGAGACGGTCATCCACGCGCCGCAGGCCGTGCTGGTCAGCAACAACCGGTACCGCATGGACGACCTCGTCGGCCTCGGCCGTCGCGAACGCCTGGACGCCGGTGTCCTCGGCGTGCTCGGCATCAAGGTCGAGGACGCGGCCCAGGCCGCCGAACTGCTGCTCGGCCGGTACGCCACCGGCATGACCGTCGTCACCGCCCACGAGGTCGTCGTGGACGCCGACCTGCCCGAGATCGAGGTCGGTCTCGACGGCGAGGCCCTCGTCCTGCCCACCCCCGTCCGCTGCCGTGTCGAAGCGGGCGCCCTGCGCGTCCGGGTCCCCCGCGACCGGCCCGGTGTGCCCGCCCCGACGCCCCCCATGGACTGGCGGCGGCTGCGCAAACTGGCGGCGACGGTCGGACGTACGGCACTGCCCCGCCGTACGACGGACGCCCTGAACCGGCGTCGACAAGCGTCGGGCCCGCAGGGTAGGGATGGGACATGAGCAACGGCGGGGACGGCGGCGCGCACCGGGGAGGGGCGAGCCGGAACGGGGGCGGCACAGGTGACGAGGGGCGGCTGGTCGGTGGCCGGTACCGGCTGACCGAGCGCATCGGCTCCGGCGGCATGGGCACCGTGTGGCGGGCCCAGGACGAACTCGTCGAACGCGAGGTCGCCGTCAAGCAGCCGAGGCTGCCCGGGGACCCGCAGGACGCCGCCCACCAGCGGATCGCCCACCGCCTCCACCGGGAGGCACGGGCCGCCGCGCGCGTCGACCATCCCTCGGCCGTCTCCGTCCACGATGTCGTCGTCGAGGACGGACTCCCCTGGATCGTCATGGAGTTGGTGCGCGGCGAGTCCCTCCACGAGGTGCTCCAGCGCGGTGCCCTCAAGCCCGCCGAGTCCGCGCGCATCGGTCTCGCGGTGGTCGGCGCGCTGCGCGCCGCGCACTCCGTCGGGATCGTCCACCGGGACGTGAAGCCCGCCAACGTGCTCCTCGGGCAGCACGGCCGGGTCGTCCTCACCGACTTCGGCATCGCCCACATCATGGGCGAGGAATCCCTCACGATGAGCGGGGAGTTCGTCGGTTCCCTCGAATTCATCGCGCCCGAGCGGATGTCCGGCCGGGGTGCCGGACCGCCCTCCGACCTGTGGTCGCTCGGCGTACTCCTGTACGCGGCCGTCGAGGGCTGGTCCCCCTTCCGCCGGACGACCCTGGAGTCCACGCTCGCCGCGATTCTCGCCGCCGAGCCGGTCGAGCCCCAACAGGCTGGCCCGCTCGGCCCTTTGCTCGTACGGATGCTGGTGAAGGACCCCGCCGAGCGTCCCGACGCGGACGAGGTCACCGCGGCCCTGGAGGCGGTCGCCAAGGGCTGGCCGCTGCCGCAGGCGCCGGATCGCGCCGAGTTGACGAAGGCTCAGGAGCCGTCCGGGATAAGGGAGTTCGCGGACGACGCGGGGACCCTACGACTGAAGGGCGAGGCCGAGCCACCCAAGTCCGCGCCGGTCTCCGCCTCCGCCTCGGGCTCCGGCTCGGGCTCCGGCTCTGGTTCCAGTTCCGGTTCCGCCTCCGGTTCCGAGACCGCCGTACCCGGTGCGTCGGTACCCGAGGTCCCCGTCCCCGTGCCCGAGCCCTCGCCCGAAACCCGTGCCGTCGCGCTGCCCGCCTCGAAGCCACCGCGTCGCCGCCGCCCTCTGCGCCTGGTCCTCGCGGTCCTGGCCGCTGCCGTCGTGCTCGTGGTCGTGGGCATGGTGTTCGAGGGGGCGGTCGTCGAGACCGGCGGTGAGGACGCGGCCGTCGCGGAGGTGGAGCAGCGCGCCACCCCGGGCGTCGTACCGACGGAGGTCGCCCCCACCCTCGACAACTGGCTGGCCCACGACGAGAAGGACCTGAGGGCGGTCCTCGCCCTGCCGCGCCAGTACGTCCGTTTCCACCAGCAGGGCGACGCCGTCGACCAGCCCCGGATGGCGATCTACGACAACGACGAGGTCATCCAGGTCCGCCTCACCCTGTGGGACAAGGCACCCCGCTCACCCCTGGGCCAGGCGAGGGAGGCCGCCGACATCTGGTCGGGATACGGCGAGTCGACCACCCGCTACACCGACACGACCGTCAACGGCTACGAGGCCGTCCAGGCCGACACCGCGTACGAGACCGAGGGCAGGCTCGTCCGGGTCATGCAGGTGGAGATCCTGACCGACGACGGCAGGCTGTACGAGCTGCGCGTCGACATGCCCAAGGGGACGCCGGACGAGAAGCGGGGGACGGACGTCTTCAAGGGGGCGCGGGACCGGCTCGAAATCGACAGGAACTGACTCCCGGTCGGCTGCCGGCCGGAAAAAGTGACGCAACCCGCTGTCCGGGGCTGTTCCCGGCCGGGCGCGCGACGGCCAACGCCCTGATCAGCGGATTCGTTGCCAGTACTCACTGGCGGCTTACCGTTGAGGGCCGACAGCATGTGCGTACTCGGTGAATCCGGGTTACCCATGGGTACCCAAAGCCTCCGAGCCGTCATACCCTGCGGCTCATGACGGACTCGCAGGCCCCGGTAAAGCCCGGCACCGACGCCCCCACCGGTACGAACCCCCTGGCACCCGCGCCCACAGGCGCCCGCACCGCCGCCGACGTGGTCACCCCCGAGCTGGTCGCCCAGCTCACCAAGGGTGTCGTCGGCTCCGGTCGCACCGCCAACCACACCCCGTTCACCGGCGAGAAGCTGGCCGACCTGCCCGAGTCCACCCCCGAGGACGTGGAGAAGGCGTACGAGCGCGCCCGCGTGGCCCAGGCCGTCTGGGAGCAGACCCCGGTACGGCAGCGCGCCGCGGTGCTGCTCCGCTTCCACGACCTGGTGCTGGACCGGCAGGCCGAGGTCCTCGACCTCATCCAGCTGGAGACCGGCAAGGCCCGCCTGCACGCCCACGAGGAGGTCCAGGCCGTCGCCGTGGCCGCCCGCCACTACGGCCGCATGGCCCCCAAGTACCTGAAGCCGAAGCGGCACGCGGGCGCGATGCCCACCCTCACCAAGGTCACCGAACTGCGCCACCCGCGCGGGGTGGTCGGCCAGATCGCCCCCTGGAACTACCCGCTGGAACTGTCGGTCGGCGACGCGATCCCCGCCTTCGTCGCGGGCAACGCGGTCGTGATGAAGCCGGACACGGAGACCTGTCTGACGGCCCTGTGGGCCCGGGACCTGCTCATCGAGGCCGGTCTGCCCGCCGATGTCTTCCAGGTCGTCCTCGGCGAGGGTCCGGTCATCGGCCCCGAGGTCGTCCGGCACGCCGACTACGTCTCCTTCACCGGCTCCACCCGCACCGGCCGCGAGGTCGCGCAGGGCGCCGCCGCGCGTCTGGTCGGGGTGTCCCTCGAACTCGGCGGCAAGAACGCCATGCTGGTCCTGGAGGACGCCGACATAGAGAAGGCGGCGGCGGGCGCGGTCCGGGCCTGCTTCTCCTCCGCCGGCCAACTCTGCATCTCCATCGAGCGGTTGTACGTCCACGAGTCGATCGCGGACACGTTCGTCGAGCGCTTCGCGGCCCGTACGAAGGCGATGCGGCTCGGCAAGTCCCTCGCGTACGGCGCCGACATGGGCTCGCTGGTCGGCGAACGCCAGCTGGAGACGGTCACGAAGCACGTCGACGAGGCGGTCGCGAAGGGTGCGAAGGTCCTCGCGGGCGGCACGGCCCGCCCGGACATCGGCCCCTACTTCTACGAGCCGACCATCCTCGACGGTGTCGAGACCCCGATGGCCGTCTGCTCGGAGGAGACCTTCGGCCCGGTCGTCGCGATCTACCGCTTCAGGACCGACGACGAGGCGGTGACCCTCGCCAACTCGACGCCGTACGGCCTGAACGCCTCGGTCTGGACGAAGAGCGCCGCCCGTGGCCGCGCCGTCGCCGCCCGTGTGCGCTGCGGCACGGTCAACGTCAACGAGGGCTACGCGGCCGCGTACGGCAGCGTCCAGTCGCCCATGGGCGGTATGAAGGAATCCGGCCTCGGCCGCCGCCACGGCTCCGAGGGCATCCTCAAGTACACCGAGGCCCAGACGATCGCCCAGCAGCGTCTGCTGCCGCTGGCCCCGGCCCTGGGCATGGACGACGAGAAGTACGCGGAGTTCATGAGCCGGAGCCTCAAGGTGATGAAGGCACTGCGGCTGCGGTAGGTCCCATCCGCGTCAACGGCCGGACCGCGTCAACGGCTGGGCGCCGAGGAAGAGTTCTGTTCTCAACGAGGAGAGCAAGTGTCGTACGACAGCGATCACGGCTACGCCCATGACTACGACTATGACGTCGTCGTCGTCGGCTCCGGCTTCGGCGGTTCCGTCACCGCCCTGCGCCTGACCGAGAAGGGGTACCGGGTCGGCGTACTGGAGGCGGGCCGCCGCTTCACGCGCGACACGCTCCCCAGGAACTCCTGGGACCTCAAGAACTACCTCTGGGCGCCCAGACTCGGTATGTACGGCATCCAGCGCATCCATCTGCTGGGCAACGTGATGGTGTTGGCGGGCGCGGGCGTCGGCGGCGGTTCGCTGAACTACGCCAACACCCTCTACGTACCGCCGAAGCCGTTCTTCGACGACCCCCAGTGGCGTGACATCACGGACTGGCAGGGGGAGTTGAGCCCGTACTACGACCAGGCCCGGCGGATGCTCGGCGTACGGCTCAACCCGACGATGACCCCGTCCGACGTCCATCTGAAGGCGGCGGCCGAGCGGATGGGCGTCGGGGACACCTTCCATATGGCGCCGGTGGGCGTCTTCTTCGGAGACGGCGCGGACGGAGAGGGAGGGGAGAGCGGGACGGGCGGCGTGAAGGCGGCGCCGGGGGAGCAGGCCCCGGACCCCTACTTCGGCGGTGCCGGGCCCGCGCGCAGGGCGTGCACCGAGTGCGGGGAGTGCATGACGGGCTGCCGGCACGGCGCGAAGAACACCCTCAACGAGAACTATCTCTACCTGGCCGAGAAGGCGGGCGCGGTCGTCCACCCCCTGACGACGGTCGTGTCCGTCACGGACGACTCACGCGGCGGCTACGCGGTCGCCACGCTCCCCACCGACGAGAAGAAGAGCGGGGGCCGCACCTTCACGGCCCGCCGCGTGGTCCTCGCAGCCGGTACGTACGGCACCCAGACCCTGCTGCACCGGATGAAGGCGGGCGGCCAACTCCCGCACCTCTCCGACCGGTTGGGCGAGCTGACCCGCACCAACTCGGAGGCGCTGGTCGGCGCCCAGACCGACGACCGCCGCTACCGCAGGGCGACCGGCGAGGCGAAGGTGGACTTCACGCGCGGAGTCGCCATCACGTCCTCGATCCACCCCGACGAGAACACCCACGTCGAACCCGTCCGCTACGGCAAGGGCTCGAACTCGATGGGCGGCCTGTCGATCCTCCAGGTCCCTTACGCGGAAGGGTCGTCGAGGGCCCTGGGCTGGCTGGCGAACGCCGCCCGCCACCCCCTCCTGGTCCTCCGCTCGATCTCCAACCGCCACTGGTCGGAACGCACCATCATCGGCCTGGTGATGCAGTCCCTGGACAACTCCCTGACCACCTACCTGAAGCCGAAGGGCGCGGGCAAAGGGCTGTTGACGGCACGTCAGGGGCACGGCTCCCCCAACCCCAAGCAGATCAGGGCGGCGACGGAGAGCGCGTCGGCCATCGCCGCGGAGATCAACGGCTTCGCCGGCAGCAACGTGGGCGAACTGATGGGCATGCCGCTGACCGCCCACTTCCTCGGCGGCTGTCCGATCGGCGGCTCACGGGAGACAGGCGTGATCGACCCGTACCACCGCCTGTACGGTCACCCCGGCATCTCGGTGGTCGACGGCGCCGCGGTCTCCGCGAACCTGGGTGTCAACCCGTCCCTCACGATCACCGCCCAGGCCGAACGCGCGATGTCGTACTGGCCGAACAAGGGCGAGGCCGACCCGCGTCCGGCCCAGGGTGCCGCGTACGAGCGCCTTCAGCCGGTCGAGCCGAAGGCGCCCGCGGTCCCGGCGGAGGCGTTCGGCGCGCTGCGACTGCCCTTCCTGGGGATGCCGACGGTGCGGCCCACGAGTGAGAGCGCGAGTGAAGAGCACGAGTGAAGTGCGCCCGTGAAAGCCGCCCGTGAAAGCCGGGCGTGAACGTCCCGAGTGAAGCGGGAGAATAAAGGGAAGGACCCGCGCCCCCCTCCGAGCGCAGGTCCTTCCCTTGTCCTTGCCGGAGGCCTACGCCTCCGTGCCCGACTTCCGGCGGCGCATCGCGAACACGGCACCCGCACCGGCGACGACGGCGACACCGCCGACCAGGCCGATCATCGGCAGGGCCGAACTGGAGCCGGTGTCGGCGAGGTTGCCGCTCGGCAGGTCGGACACGTTGCCCTGGGGCTTGTGCACCGGGTCCTTGGAGCCGCTGTCGCTCGGGCTGGCCGTACCCGGGTCGGTGTTCGAGGAGCCGGCCTTCAGGACCTCGAAGTCGTACTGGGCCCAGCCCTCGGCGATGCAGTCCTGGCCGTCGACGTTGTCGATGTAGGCGCCGGAACCGAAGGAGTAGGCGTCACCCGCGGGGGCCTTCGCGTCGATGCTCACGCGCAGGTCGACGGACTTGCTCGCCCCGGCCTTCAGCTTGTCGACGTAGAAGAAGTAGTCGCCGGCCCAGTCGTCGTTGCCGATCCGGTCCCAGCTGCCGGTCTCCGGGTTCTTGAACTCCAGGTCGACGTACGGGCTCAGGAACTTCGCCTCGTCGAACTCGTAGTTCTCGATCTCGGCGTAGAAGGCGACACCCGTGACGTCGGCCTTCGAGTCGTTGGTGACGACCAGCTCGAAACCGTGGAAGCCGTCGCCCGCGACGATCTTGCCCGGCAGGCCCTTGATGTCGGCGGACACCTTGGCGTCGCTGTAGTCCTCGTCGAGGTCCTCGCAGAACGGGACGTCCGGGTCCGTCGGCTCCTCGCTCGGCTCGGCGGAGACCGAGGGGGAGGCGGACAGCGACGGGGAGTCCGACGGGGAGGGCGAGGCGGAGTCGCTCGTGCTCGCGCTCGGTGAGGCGCTGGTCGACGAAACGTCGGACGGCAGGCCGGTGTCGGACGGTGTCGACGGCGCGGTGTCGCTCGGAGTCTGCGAGGTGGTCTCGGTGACGGTCGTCTCGGTCGGGCCGGCCGAGGGCGACTCGTCGGCGAACGCGATGGGCGCGGACAGCAAAGCCAGCGGGGCTATGACAGCTGTCGCCGCTGCTGCGGCCATGGCACGGCGAAGCTTCATGAAGACCTCAAGACCTCGGTACACCAGGTACGGGGCACGGGCGTGCCCCCTGGTTCTGAACATGTGACATGCGGCGCCTGTGAATGGTTGCTCTTCGCTCACAGAAAATTTATGTGTGCTGGGTCACATGCGATATCCGCGTATGGACCGGGTCGAGGTTTTCCCGGGGACTGGTTGTGGTTCTGCTTTCCGATCACCTAGAACTGTCCCTCGTGTCTGACAATCAGCCCGGCGGCAAGCCGGCCGAAGAGCCTGAGTCGTCGGTACCCGACGACATATGGGAGCAGTTCACCCGCGACACCGAGCGGGACATCAAGGCCTCGGCCCCGAAAGAACCGTCCGCCCGGGCACGGGCGGTCAGCGAGCGCCTGCGCCGCCAGGAGGCGCGCGGCGAACTGCCCGAGGGGTGGCGCACCGGCCCCGCCTGGCAGGAGATGAACGGCCGGGCGACCAGGCGCCGGCGCCTGTGGGCGGTCGTCGGCGTGCCGCTGGCGATCGCCGTGGCCCTGGTGGCGGTGAGGCCGTCGCTGATCCCGGGTGATCCCTTCGGTGCCGCCCGCTCGGACGGGGACTCCGCCGCCGACACCACCCCGCTGCCCGAGGAGACGGCCGCGCCGTCCGCGCCGCCGACGGAGGTGGACCCGAACACCCCGACGCTCGCCAGGCCCTTCGCCGGATCGCCCGCCGAGCGGTACGCGGACGGCGCGGCCGGGATCGTCCCGCCCCCGGCGAAGGCGGTCGGGGCCTTCTCGAAGGCCCAGGTGGAACGGGTGCTGCGGCAGACCAGGCAGTTCCTGGTCGACGCGAACCTCGACCCGGCCACCCTGCGCGGCGCGCGTCCCACGGCCGCGCTCAAGGTGCTCGACCCCAAACAGAAGGACCTGCTCGTCCTGCTGAACTCGTCCCTGCGCCGGCCGGACGCGAAGCACGACCCGCTGTGGATGTTCAGCCGGTTCAACCCTGCCGAGCTGCGCCCGGCCGGTGACGTGATCAAGACCCGCGGACGGATGACGTTCGAGGCGGACGAGGGCTCGTCCGTCGTCGTGCACACCGACTACACCTTCGTCTACCCGCTGGTCCGCGCCCAGGGGAACACGACCGAGGTGACCCGCACCATCGTGCGCCGGGTCATCGACATCGAGCTCTACGACCCCGTCAAGTTCGACGTCACACCGGGGAAGATCAGCATCCTGAAGTACAACACCCAGATGGGCAACACGGCCTGCGATGTGTACGACGGCTATCTGCACCCGCAGTTCGACTCGGACGCCGCCCTGACGGAGGCCACCCCCACCGGTCCCACCGTCGACCCCTACGACCGCAGCGGCGACGTGGACGACGAGGCCTGCGCGACCGTCACACGTTCCTGATTCCCGGGCGCCGGGCGGAGCGAAGGGCCCCGCGGGGCGGAGCCGCGGGGCCCTTCTCCGTCAGCACCGGCGTCAGGGCAGCGCCGGTGCCTGGGGAAGCGGCGCCGGGGGGTTGCGCCGCGTTGTTGGTCTGTACCCACGGTCGGTTCTCCGGTGTACGGGGACGCACACCGGGTCTGGACCAATGGCGGTCAGGTCTCGCAGGTCAATGCGGTTGCCCGCTGCGGAACTTGGGGTGGTTCCTGCATCGTGCTGGAAGGCCGTCGAGTACGCAACCTTTTGACCCGGGCTTGTACTTTTTGGCCCTTGCGCTGTGCCGGCCGTGTTCTGCCGGCCGGCCCCGGGCGTCCCCGGAGCCGGCCGTTCTCGGGGTGACCGGGCTGCTGTCCCCTGCCGTCCGGTCACAACCCTGGAGCCACGCGTGGTTTGTGCGGGCCCGCCCCTGGCTGGCACGGACACCGGTACCAACGAAAGGTGCGTACGGCGGTCACGCGCCGGACGGGTGAGACGGCGCCCGAACTCAGATACGACCCCGGACCCGGTCTCAGATCCGCCCCCGGCACAGCTCCAGCAACGTCATCGCGAGGGAGGTGCCGGGCCTGCCGAGCGCCTCCCGGTAGTGGCTGAGGACCTCCAGCTCGCGGGACAGGTTCACGCGCCGCCCGCCGGAGGCGATACGCGTCTCCTGGACCACGGCGGACACGGCCATCCGCTCCTGGACGAGACCGATGATCCGGTCGTCGAGGGCGTCGATGCGTTCACGTGCGCCGGCGATCATCTGGGTCGCGTCGGGGGTGGCGTCGGTGGTGGTCATGCGGGGCTCCTTGTCGGACGGGGCGGTGTGCCCCGGATCGGCAGGACCCGGAAACGGCAGGCGCCCCGGGCCTTGTCGGCCCGGGGCGCCTGGGAAGTCGCTTGTCAGTTGCTCAAGCAGCACGACCATGGCAGCCGGTGGGCCGGTTGCCATAGGTAAAGAGGAAGGTCGGGTGCGTGAGCATGGGGCAAGTATGCACGGGGGCGGGAGCCTTTCCAAGACGCGGTTTCCGGGGGTGCCAGCTTCTGCGGGGTGGTGGCTGTGCCCGAGTGGCGGCCTTTCGCCGGCGGCCGCCGTTCAGTGCCGGTCCAGGCAATTTCAGCCCGTCCGGCGCCTGAGGGCGAGGCCGTTCAGGCCGAAGCGGGGGTCTGGGGGCGGCAGCCCCCAGTAGACGGCGCGGTGTCCGACGACCACCCCGGTAGAATCGCCCGCACAGACCCCCGCCCAACCGCCGGAAGGCCCCCGTGTCAGCAGCGACCCCCGCCCCCGACACCGTCCTGGTCGTCGACTTCGGTGCGCAGTACGCCCAGCTCATCGCCCGCCGAGTCCGCGAGGCCCGGGTCTACAGCGAGATCGTGCCGAGCACCATGCCGGTCGAGGAGATGCTCGCCATGAACCCGGCGGCGATCATCCTCTCGGGCGGCCCTTCGTCCGTGTACGCGGAGGGCGCCCCGACCGTCGACCGCGCCCTCTTCGAGGCGGGCGTCCCCGTCTTCGGCATGTGCTACGGCTTCCAGCTGATGGCGACCACCCTCGGCGGCACGGTCGACAACACCGGAGCCCGCGAGTACGGCCGTACGCAGCTCGCCGTCACCAAGCCGTCGTCCACCCTCTTCGAGGGCACCCCGGCCGGCCAGTCGGTGTGGATGTCCCACGGCGACGCCTGCTCCGCCGCCCCCGAGGGCTTCTCGGTCACCGCGTCCACGGACGTCGTACCGGTCGCCGCCTTCGAGAACGACGAGAAGAAGCTGTACGGGGTCCAGTACCACCCCGAGGTCATGCACTCCACGCACGGCCAGCAGGTCCTCGAACACTTCCTCTACCGGGGTGCGGGCCTGACCCCGTCCTGGACCACCGGCAACGTCATCGAAGAGCAGGTGGCGCTCATCCGCGAGCAGGTCGGCGACAAGCGCGCCGTCTGCGGCCTCTCCGGCGGCGTGGACTCGGCGGTCGCCGCGGCCCTCGTACAGAAGGCCATCGGCTCCCAGCTGACCTGCGTGTACGTCGACCACGGCCTGATGCGCAAGGGCGAGACCGAGCAGGTCGAGAAGGACTTCGTCGCCTCGACCGGCGTCACGCTGAAGGTCGTCGACGCCGAGGAGCGCTTCCTGAACGCGCTCGCCGGGGTCTCCGACCCCGAGGAGAAGCGGAAGATCATCGGGCGCGAGTTCATCCGCGTCTTCGAACAGGCGCAGGCCGAGATCATCGCGGACGAGGGTCCCGAGGTCGCCTTCCTGGTGCAGGGCACCCTCTACCCGGACGTGGTCGAGTCCGGTGGCGGTACCGGCACCGCCAACATCAAGTCCCACCACAACGTGGGCGGACTGCCCGAGGACCTCGAGTTCGAGCTGATCGAGCCGCTGCGCCGGCTCTTCAAGGACGAGGTCCGGATGGTCGGCCAGGAACTGGGCCTGCCGGAGGAGATCGTCCAGCGCCAGCCCTTCCCCGGCCCCGGCCTCGGCATCCGGATCGTCGGCGAGGTCACCAAGGAGCGCCTCGACCTCCTCCGCGACGCCGACGCCATCGCCCGCGAGGAACTGACGGCCGCCGGCCTCGACCGCGACATCTGGCAGTGCCCGGTGGTCCTCCTCGCGGACGTGCGCAGCGTCGGCGTCCAGGGCGACGGCCGTACGTACGGCCACCCGATCGTCCTGCGCCCGGTCTCCTCCGAGGACGCGATGACCGCCGACTGGTCCCGCCTCCCGTACGAGGTCCTGGCGAAGATCTCCACGCGCATCACCAACGAGGTCGCGGACGTCAACCGTGTCGTCCTCGACGTGACGAGCAAGCCGCCAGGCACCATCGAGTGGGAGTAGTCCCGCGGGCCGTGCAGGTCATGTCCGTCTGAGGGTCCGTACCGGCTCTCCGGGCTGCCAGACCTGTACGACCAGGTACTTCTCGTCCTCGACGTACGTCCGCACGACCTCCGTCAGCTCGGTACGGAAGAGGTGGAACGGCTCCGGCGGTTCCACCTCTTCCACGTACCCGGCCCTGGCGGCCGGATCCTCGGTCTCGTACGCCCGGCCGCTGATCCGCACATCGCCGCCACCCATGTCCGTACCCGGGCCCTGGTTCGCCTGGAGGGCGAAGCGGGGGTCGCGGCGCAGGTCCAGCGCCTTCAGCGAGTCCGGCATCATGGCCAGCCACAACTCGCCGTTCAGGAAGCGGACTTCGAGGCCCGAGGTACGCGGGGAGCCGTCCTTGCGGAGGGTGGCGAGGGTGTGGTGCGTGAAGGCGCGGAAACGCTCTTCGACGATTGTGGCCAGGTCGGGTGCCGCGGTGGTGAATACTGCCCATTTCATGGAACCGAGTCTGACGCGGATACCCGACATCCTGTGACGTGTATTCGCCGCCGCCTGGCTCCCCCTCGCCGGCGTCTCGTCGGTGTCCCGGGTCCTGGCTCAGGTATCTGTTTCATCTCTTCGTAAACATCCCTGTTCTCCTGTGCGGACCGACGGTAACTTCCGCTCCGTAAAGGAACCCAGTGCTGGAGGACCTATGCACGGGCCCACTCCGCCCCTGCCGTTGCCCACCGACCAGCTGCAGTTCGCGATGCCCCCGATGTACGAGTCGCTCGACGACGAGCGCAGGCACCGCAAGGAACGGCTGGCCGGAGCGATCAGACTGTTCGGACGGTTCGGCTTCGAGGACGGTGTCTCGGGGCACATCACGGCACGCGACCCCGAGTACAGCAACTGTTTCTGGGTGAACCCGTTCGGGATCCCCTTCAAACAGGTCACGGTGAGCGACCTCGTCATGGCCAACCAGGACGGCCAGGTCATCGAGGGCCGCTATCACATCAACCAGGCAGCCTTCACCGTGCACGCCCAGGTGCACGCCGCCCGCCCGGACGTCGTCGCCGTGGCCCACTGCCACTCGGTGCACGGCCGTGCCCTGTCCGCCCTCGGCGACCTCCTCGACCCGATCACCCAGGAGAGCTGCGCCTTCTACGAGGACCACGCGCTGTACGACGCCTACACGGGCGTCGCCGTGGACGCCGACGAGGGGCGTCGGATCGCGTCCGCGCTGGGCTCCCGCAAGGCCCTCGTGCTGCGCAACCACGGGCTGCTCACGGTGGGCGACTCGGTGGACGCGGCGGCCTGGTGGTTCCTGTCGATGGAACGGTCGAGTCAGGTCCAGCTGACGGCACGGGCGGCGGGCCGGCCCATCCTGATCGACCACAAGCAGGCGGTCTCGACCCGGGAACAGCTCGGCGGCGACCTCGTCGCGTGGATCAACTACCAGCCCCTGTGGCGGGACATCAGCAGGAGCGAGCCGGACCTGCTGAGCTAGCGGCCCTGGGGGAACCGGAAACCCCGGGTGCGCCGGAAACCCCTGTCGCACCGGAGACCCCGAGTGGGTCAGAAGCCGCGTAGGACGGCGGCCTTGGTGGTCGCGAACTCCTCGTCCGTGAGCACACCCTCGCGGTGCAGCTCGCCCAACTCCCGGAGCCTGCGCAGGAGTACGTCGTGATGGTCGGACTGGGGCGGGACGGCGGGCATGGGCCGGGGCCGCACCACGTAGTCGACCGCTCGGGTGGAGGGGTGTGGCAGGCGGGCGGTCACCGCGGTCGCCACGAGTGCCGTTAGCAGGTCGCGGCGGGTGCTGCCCCACAGGTCGAGGGCGTACGGGTCCTTCTCGGGCGGCAGCTTGGAGAACACCGTCCCGCGGGTCACGAAGCGCATGAAGCCGTCCTCGTAGCCGGAGTTGGGCAGCCAGTCGACCTGGACGAGATCGTGGGTGGAGATGATGCGGGGCCCGGTGGCCCGCTTGACCCGGTCCGAGGTGTCGGCCCAGTCGATGCGGACCTGCGTACCGTCGAACGACACCAGTCCGTCGCTGGACCGCACCGACACCGGCACGGGCGGTCCCGGGAGCAGATACGCCTTGGCCGGTTCCTCGGGCACCTGGTCGAGGAGCAGGGCGTGCCGGATCTCCTCGGCGACGTACTCGGCGACTCCGGACCGGTCGATGTCCACGATCAGCCGGTACGGGTCCGCGGCCTCCGGCAGCCGTCCGCCGGTCGCCTGGAGCAGCGGGTCGGCACCCTCGCGGAGCCGCAGCCGCAGCCGGCCACGCTTGCGGTCGGGTTCGTAGACGATGCCCGAGACGGCCTCCAGGGGCACGGCGACCTCGCCGTACGTCTGCCGGAACAGTGGCACGGAACGGTGGAGCCCCGGCGTGATCCTGACCGTGCTGCCGTCGAAGGCCCAGGTTCCGTCGCGCTGGATGATCTCGGCCATACGCGAATTCTCGCAGCCGGGTCAACACGGGGGTCGTGGTTTCACTCGCCTTTTCCGCTGCCGGGGCGGACCTGCCGCACACGACGGGTGTTAGGTAGGGCACAATTCGCTCTCGTCGTGGGGGAGTTGCGCGAGCCAGGTTTCGGGCTCCAGAAGTCCGGGTGTGTGCCGGTTTGTTCCGGCGGATCCTCCGGTGTGTTGATGTCCTGGTTCGTGATGTGTCGTGTCGGGTGCGGGGAAGGCGGGCGGCGGGCGTGGCGTTGCAGGAGGCGAGACAAGGTGTGCTGCCCGGGGAACACGGGGGCGGCTGCACCTGCGGGGACTGCCCGCACGGGGCGCGCGCGGGACACCGGCGCGCGGTCGCCGAGTTCCTGCTCATGCGGGACGGGTTCGCGGCCGGGCAGGGGCTGCCGGCCGCGGTGGCCCACTCGGCCTCGGCCTCCCGCCAGTGGGTCTCGGACGAGCTGACCCAGTCCGCGGCGATCGTCGCCGAGCGCGGCCGGGCCGAGGGCGAGGTGTGGCTCGCCCGGCTGTGGCGCCGCACGGCGTTCACCGTGTGGGCGCTCATCTGCGTCCTGCTGCTCGTCCAGGCGCTCACCGCGATCGGGGCGGGCTGGACCGCCGCCCGGACGGCCGGACTGGTGGCCGCCGTGCTGGTCGGCGGCGCGCTGACCGCCGCGTCCTGGTTCCACCGGGCGCGGGGCGGGGCGCTGGCGCCCCTGATCGGTGAGGACAACCGCCTGTCGACCTCCCGTGTGGTGGCGGCGAGCTGGGTGCTTTTCCTGGCGTACGCCGTGCTCGTGCTGGTGGGCCGGCTGGCTGCCGCCTCCGGCCACGAGGAGCGCGACGCGCTGATCGCCGGCCTCGACCTCGCCCGGGGCGCGGGCGTCGTGACCGTCCTCGCGGTGGTGTGCGCCATCGCGGTGCTCGTGCGCAGGGTGGTCGGCCTGCGCGTCCTCGGCCAGCGCCTGCAGAAGGTACGCGCGGACCGCCCCCGCGCGGCCGACCTCCTGACGGACGACGCGGGCCGCGGCACCTTCGCGGACATCCAGTACGTGATGATCTGCACGGTCGCTCTCCTGTTCGCGGTCGTACGGCTGGCCCGGCGCCCGGATCAGCTGCCGGACCTGCCGTGGGGGCTGGCGGTGGTGGTGCTGGTGTCTGCGGCGACCTATGTGGCCGGCAAGTACTCGGAGGGCGGTCGGCCGGTCATCCTGTCGGTCGTCCGGTCCCGGGAGGCGGGCGACCTGGACGGCCCGATCCGCACCGGCGACGACATCGAGATCCGCGGCGCCGGCTTCGTGCCCCCGGGCGCGGGCACCGCCGACCGGCTGTCCCGCATGGTCGTCCGCATCGGCCCGGTCCATGTCCACGTCCCCCTGGTTCCGGTACCCGGCGGCTTCAGCAACCCCCGCGACGAGGTACTGACGGTGCCGGTTCCGGCGGACGTGGAGCCCGGCCGGGTCGAGGTGCAGGTGGTGACCGCGGCGGGCCTGGAGACGAACCGCTGCGTGATCGATGTGACGGACTGAGGGGTCGCTCACCGAGCGCCGGCACCCGCCGGTGGGGTTCGCGTTGCCCGCCGTGCCCTCCTGAGGCCGTTGCCGCGCCGGACACGTCCCCTGCCGTCGTACGACGGCTGCGGCAGCGCGGTCACCAGGACCTCCCGGCGTGCCCGGCCACCACCGCTTCCCGGATGCAAGCGGAAAAATGCCGTGCCGGAGGTGAGCGAGGTCACGTCGTCGTGCGTATCGTCTGTTGAGAGGTCAACGTTGGCAGGCGAGAGGCGGCTAAGGCCGATGGCTCACAGCGCTCGAACGGACACGCACTCTCCTTATCTCGACGGCGATCGGGACTGGCGGGACACCGCCACTCGTTACGCCCTGCTGCCTCTGCGCGTCTTCCTGGGTGTCACCTTCATCTACGCAGGCCTGGACAAACTCACCGACAGCTCCTTCTTCGCCAGCTCCGGATCAGGTTCCGTCGGTGATCTGATGCGCACGGTCCGTGACTCCTCCGCGATCCCGGCCCTGGTGGACCTCGCCCTCAAGAACCCGTCGGGCTTCGGCTACGCCATCGCCTTCGGCGAACTGGCCGTCGGCATCGGGACGCTGCTGGGGCTGCTGGCCCGGCTGGCGGCGGTCGGCGGTGCGCTGATCTCGCTCAGTCTCTGGCTGACCGTGAGTTGGGCCTCCGATCCCTATTACTACGGCAACGATCTCCCCTACCTGATGGCCTGGCTCCCTCTGGTCCTCGCCGGCGCGTCCGTCTTCTCCGTGGACGCCGCTCTGCGGGCCCGACGGCGACAGCGTTCCGGGGACTATCGGTAGCGGTGGTTGGGGGTCGGTGCGCGCGAGCGTGACGACAACGGGCGTCCGCGGCGGACGTCGTCAGCGGGCGCCGGGACGGTCAGTTCGGTATCTCCGGTGGCCTTGACGGTCCTGCGGCCTCAGCCGTCTCCCCGCTCGCCCTCCGCGCTGCTCCGTCCGGTGTGCTGTCGGTGGGTGCTGCCGCGCGGCGAGCCCTTGTGCGGCGGCGTATCGCCCCGGTCATCAGGGCCACCGCGCCTGCCAGGGTCAGGCCGAACACCAGGAGGGGGATCACCGCGAACCAGGGTGTCTCCCAGGCGTCGCCCGCGTCGCCCACGTAGGTGACGCCGGCGATGGTGACGAAGAGGCCGGCGATCAGCTTTCCGGGCTGGAACTCATGACGTAGCACGGGTCACCTCCGCCTGTCCCAGGCCGACTCCGAGGTCGATGTCGACCGTGCCGGTGCTGGTGCCGCCGCTCGTCGGCGACAGAGTGACCTGCTTGTGCTTGCCCGGTGCCACGTCCACGTCCTGTTTGTCGTCCCCGGGCAACTGGATGTCACCTACGCCCACCTCGATGTCCGCCTTCACTGTGACGCCCTTCGGCACGATCACCTCGATCCGGCCCACGCCCACCTCGACCGCCGTCGTCACCGTCTGCCCCTTGGTGAGGCGCAGCCCGGTCAGGTCCAGTGTGGCGACGCCCGTACCGAGGTCGTACCTCGGCAGAACCTCTGCCACCGCGGTCGGCGTCCATTCCGTGCGCACCCAGTGGGTGCTGACGTCCTTGGGCAACGCGGCCGAGCCGGCCAGCAGCGCCGCCGTGACGATCGCCAGGAAGATCGAGCCCGCTCCGGTTCGGCCGAGGAACGCGCTGACCGCGATGCCCACGCCGAACACCGTGAGTGCGCAGGCCAGGCCGGTCTGCAAACTGGTGGCGAGTGCCTCCTCGTCCCATTTCGCCGCTGTCCCGAGGAAACCGGCGAGGAGCGCGAGCAGGAGGATCCAGCCTCCGATCCAGCGCGGGCCGCGTGGCTTCGGCCGGCCGGGCCAGGGGGTCCGTATGCCCGGATGGAGTCCGCCGTAGTTGCCATAGTTGCCGTAGGTGATGTTGACCGCCGCCGAGATGTCCCGGTCGCGGGTGTCGTGGGGGCCCCACAGATAGCCCGTACCGCCGACGTGTGTGCCGTCCTTGACGATGGGGTCGCGCCACCAGGAGGGGTAGGCGGAGGGGACGGGGGGCGCCTGGGCCTCCGGTGGGGCGTCGGCGACGGCCTGGGCGGCCAGCGGGTCGGGGTCGGGGGCGCCGCGGTTGCGCGACCAGTAGCCGGCGCCCGCGAGGAGGATGGACAGTATGACGGCGAAGGAGAGGACCCCGCCGTTCTTCAGCATCGTCAGGAACACACCGCAGCCGACCAGAGCGAAGAGCACGGCCGTCAGCGCCTGGCCGTCCACGCGGCCGGTGAGCAGCTTGCGGACCTCGTTCTCCTCATCGTCGTCGTACGGCACGAACAGCCAGGCGAAGCCGTAGAAGATGAGGCCGATGCCGCCGGTGGCGGAGAGCACCGCGAGGGTGATCCGGAAGATCACCGGGTCCATGTCGCACGTCCGCCCGAGCCCCGCGCACACCCCGCCCAGTATCTTCTGCCGGCGGTCGCGCCGGAACCTGGCCGGCAACTGCTCGTCGGCTGTGGCGGCTCTGTCCGATGCTTCGGAGGTGAGGGAACTCGCGTGTGCGCCCGCTCCCGCTCCCGCGCCCGCACCTGAATCCGTACCAGTACCAGTACCAGTACCCGTATCCGCTTGTGCGCCTGTGTCCGCGTGCTCGGGCGCGCGCGGTTCCCCTTTCTTCGTGGGCGGGGTCGCCGCGGCGGGTGCGGCATCCTGCGGCCCGGCGCCCGGGTCGGGGCGCGGGCCGGAGCCGGGTCCCGGACCCGTCGCGGCGTGTGCGTGATCTGTCATGCGTCCATGGTGGCGCTTGCGGCGGCCCGGCGGCAGTCGGAATGACCCTGGGCGAACCCTGATATCGGCCCTGAGACGGGGCGGGGGAAACGTTCGACGGCAGGCCGGCCCGAAGATCAGGGGAGTCTCGGGGGCCGACCCTGATGCCCGGGCCCGCCGGGCGTGTGAACATCGATGGCATGCCGGAAGCCGCAGCGTTGCCACTCGTCGAACCGCGGCCCTCGCGCAAGCTCTACCGCAGCAGCGACGGACGCTGGCTCGGAGGCGTGGCGCGAGGGCTCGCCGGGCATCTCGGGCTGCCCGTGATCTGGCTGCGCCTCATGTTCGTCGGCCTGTTCATGGCGGACGGCCTCGGTGCCCTGCTGTACGCGGCCTTCTGGTTCTTCGTCCCTCTGGGTGTCGGCGGCGTCGAGGCCCAGCGGCCCCCGTCCCTCGTCGGCACCGAGTCCTCACCCGACGGCCGTCGCAGACTCGTCGCCCGTAAGCCGGACAAGGGCCAGATCGTCGCGCTGCTCCTCATGGTCGTCGTGGCCATGGTCTTCGTCGGCAATGTGAATCTCGGCGGAGGCGCCAAGGCTTATCTGTTCCCGATCGTGCTCGTCGCCGCCGGCGTCGCCCTGGTCTGGCGGCAGGCGGACAACGCACGGCGGGCCCGCTGGATGGAGGTCGGCAGCCGACGGCGCACGCTCACCCTCGTCCGGGCCGCAGCCGGCGTCCTGCTGGTGACGGCGGGCGTGTCCGGCGTCTTCGTCCTGCAGGGCTCCGCCGCGCACCTCGGCTCGGTCCTCCAGGCCGCGCTCGCGGTGCTGGTCGGGATAGCTCTGCTGGCCGGTCCGTATCTCGTCCGTATGACCCAGGATCTCTCCGAGGAGCGCCTGATGCGCATTCGCGCCCAGGAGCGTGCTGAGGTCGCCGCCCATGTGCACGACTCGGTGCTGCACACCCTGACCCTGATCCAGCGCAACGCGGAGAGCGCGAACGAGGTGCGCCGCCTTGCCCGCGCCCAGGAGCGTGAACTGCGCAACTGGCTCTACAAACCGGAGGGCACCGGAAAGGAAGAGGCCGACGAGCCCAGCACTCTCGCCGAGGCGGTGCGGCGCAGCGCGGCCGAGGTGGAGGACAAGCACGGTGTCCCCATAGAGGTGGTGGTTGTCGGTGACTGCCCGCTCGACGACAGAACCGGCGCGCAGATGCAGGCCGCGAGGGAAGCGATGGTGAACGCCGCCAAGTACGGTGGCGAGGGCGGCGCGGTACAGGTCTACGCCGAGGTCGAGGGCAGGACGGTCTTCGTGTCCGTCCGGGACCGCGGGCCCGGCTTCGACCTCGACTCCATACCCGCCGACCGCATGGGCGTCAGAGAATCGATCATCGGCCGCATGGAGCGCCACGGCGGTACGGCGCGACTGCGCGCGGTACCGAGCGGCGGCACGGAGGTCGAGCTGGAGATGGAGAGGGCGGAGAGCACGTCATGAGCGAGGCGCACGGGGACAACAGGCAGACCGGGTCGGCCGGTTCGGAGGATGCGGGCGAGTCGACAGCACCTGCCGAGCCGACGGAAGCCGACGCGGCCGGACAGGCCGGGGAGTCCGCCGCCGAGGGCAGCCGCAGTGGTGAGGCGGGCGGGCGGCGGGTGCGTGTGGTGCTCGTCGACGACCACCGTATGTTCCGTACGGGTGTCCAGGCCGAGATCGGGCAGACCGAGCGGACCGGTGTCGAGGTGATCGGCGAGGCCGCCGATGTCGACCAGGCGGTCACCGTCATCACCGCGACCCGGCCCGAGGTGGTCCTCCTCGATGTCCATCTGCCGGGCGGTGGCGGTGTCGAAGTCCTGCGCCGCTGCGCCCCGTTGATGGCCGACGCGACGCGGCCGGTCCGCTTCCTGGCACTGTCCGTCTCGGACGCCGCGGAGGACGTCATCGGCGTGATTCGCGGCGGTGCGCGCGGATACGTCACGAAGACGATCACCGGCGCGGACCTCGTCGACTCCGTCTTCCGGGTCCAGGACGGCGACGCGGTGTTCTCGCCGCGCCTCGCGGGTTTCGTCCTGGACGCGTTCGCCTCCACGGACGCCCCGCCGGTGGACGAGGACCTCGACCGTCTCACGCAGCGCGAGCGAGAGGTACTGCGGCTGATCGCCAGGGGGTATGCGTACAAGGAGATCGCCAAGCAGCTCTTCATCTCGGTGAAGACGGTGGAGTCGCATGTGTCGGCCGTGCTCAGGAAGCTCCAGCTGTCGAACCGGCACGAGCTGACGCGGTGGGCCACGGCACGGCGCCTCGTCTAGGCGAGCCCCCGCCTCACACCACCCTCGTGGCCCCGGCGAAGGGCATCTCGTCCAGAGGTGCCACCCGTACCGGAGCCGACGGGTTCGGGGCGTGGATCATCTGGCCGCGGCCCACGTACATGCCGACATGGCTGATGCCCGAGTAGAAGAACACCAGGTCGCCGGGGAGGAGTTCGGACCGTGAGACACGCCGGCCAACGTTGATCTGGGCGTAGGTGGTGCGGGGGAGGGAGATGCCCGCGGAGTTGTACGCGGCCTGCATGAGGCCCGAGCAGTCGAAGGCGTTCGGGCCGGTGGCGCCCCACACATAGGGGCTGCCGAGCTTCTGGTAGGCGTAGGCGACGGCCGCTGCCGCTCGGGAGTTGGGCGCTTCGGCCGCTCCGGAGGTCCCGGACGCGCCGGGCGCCCCGGGGACTCCAGGTGTTCCCGGAGTCCCCAGGCCTTCCCGCGCGCTCCCGGACGACCGTGAAGCATGCCCTCCGTCCCAGCCGCCGCCGTCACTGCCGCCCTGCGCCGCGATCCGGGCGCGTTCCTCCGCGGTGAGACGGGACAGCAGCCTGCGGGCCTCGCCCAGCTTGCCCGTCACGGTCTTCTTGTGGCGGTTCAGCTCGGTCTGACGGGACTTGAGGGAGGTCAGTTCGACGTGGGCGGCCCCGCGCAGCTGCTCGATCTCCCGCAGTTGCTCGCGTACCCGGGCCACGTTCGCCGCCTGTCTGCTGCCCGCCCGTTCGGCGAACGCGGCGCCGTCCAGATAGCCGTCGGGGTCCTCGGACAGGGCGAGTTGCAGCGCGGGATCGAGCCCGCCGGACCGGTACTGTGCAGCGGCCATCGAACCCAGCGCCTCCCGCGCCGAGTTGAGCCGGTCCTCCTTGCGTGCCGCCTCGTCCCGCAGAGTGCCCAGCCGCCGCTCCGCCTGCTCGGCCTTCTCCTTCGAGCCGTTGTACTTCTCGGTGGCGACCTCCGCCTCCTCGTACAGCTTGTGCACCTTGGCCTCGACCTGCGCGGGGGTCAGTTGTGGCTCGGCGTACCCGATGCCGTCGAAGCCCGTCGCCGTCGCCGCGCCCGCGAGGGCGATCGTCGCGGCGGTGCGGGCCGTATTGCCGTTGAGCGAGCGCTGTCGGGGCTTGCGGTGCGCTGCCACCGGGGTGTCACGTCCTTTCGTACGACCGCCACTGCGACGACCGCCGGACGACTGCCTGGGAAGCGGACCCAGGAGGGCGGTTGCGCGTCCGGCGGCGGCTCGCACAGGGGGAGCGGTCCGCCGCCGGACTTTCTCGGCGGTGGTGTCCGACTGCCGCCCCTGGCCCGGGCGGCGGTGGGGAGCCGGGCACCTGGTGGAGGACGCTAAACCTGAGTGGGGCGTGGGGGTAACGCCATGTACGGAACTGGCGTGAGCCGACCGCCGGGTGACCGCATGAGACCGTGATCGAGTTCCGGCGCCGCCGACTTCGCACTGACGGCTGACCGATGCGGAGGTTCACGGGGCACGTGGTGGCGACACGGTGCTATGGGGTGCATATATGCGCGGTCCCGGGGTGCCGCGTGCACGCCTCGCGGACGCTGTACGCCCGGCCCGGTGTCGTACGGCGCGGGCGCCGCTGGCTAGGCTCCGGGACCATGGACGTACTCATCCATCTCTTCGTCGGCCTGCACATCATCGGCATCGCCTCGCTCCTGGGCGGGTTTCTCACCCAGCTGAAGGCGATGGGGCAGGGGACGGCGCGCTTCGTGCCCGCGATGCTGCACGGCGCGTTCACCATGCTGGTCACCGGCGCCGTCCTGGTGGGCCTCAACCAGGCCGACGACCAGCCGGTCGACAACATCAAGATCGGTGTGAAGCTGGCCCTGCTGATCGTGATCCTCGGCCTCGTCTACGTGAAGCGGGACGACGAGACCGTGGACAAGCGACTGTTCGGCCTGGTGGGCCTGTTCACCACGGCGAACATCTTCATCGCCGTGCTCTGGACCTGACCCGGCCGGACCTCCGTCCACGGCGCGTCAGGCCGGGCGCACCACGCTGTGGATCGTCGACTCGCCGTCGTAGAAGATCGATTCCTCCCGGACGTACGCACCCGGTTTCGGGGCGTGGATCATCATGCCGTTGCCGATGTACAGGCCGACGTGGCTGATGTCGTCGTAGAAGAACACCAGGTCACCGGGGCGGATGTCGGAGAGGGGAACCGTCTTGCCCGCGTTCACCTGGTCGTAGGTGGTGCGCGGGAGGGTGACTCCGGCGGCCCTCCAGGCGGCCTGGGTGAGGCTTGAGCAGTCGTAGGAGTCCGGGCCCGTCGCACCCCAGACGTACGGTTTGCCGACCTGTGCGCGTGCGAAGGTCAGGGCCTTCTCGGCCTTGGTGGCGTACGAGGAGTCGGGGACCGAAGCCGTCGACGTGTCCGAGGCGCTGGTGCCCGTCGGCTGCCGCGCCGCCGCCGCGGCTTCCTGCCGCTGCTGCTCCGCCGCCTGTTGCTGCTGGGCGAGTTCCTGTGCCTGGCGGCGGGCCTCCGCCTGCTTCTCCCGTTCGATCGCCGCGAGCCGCAGCTTCTCCTCGGCGGTGAGTCGGGAGAGCAGCCGACGGGCCTGTACGAGCTTCGTCTGGACGGCGGTCTTGGTTCTCTGCAACTCGTCCTGTGACTCCGTGAGCGCCTCCAGGCCCGCGGTGGCCTCCTGGCGCTTCCGCGACGTCTCGGCCTGCTGCCCGGTGTAGTCGTCGACAGCGTCCTTCTGGCGGGCGGTCAGGCGGTCCATCAGCTGGTTCTGGTCGAAGTAGTCCTGCGGGTCGTCCGCGAGCAGGAACGTCGTGGTCGTGTCGGGGGTGGCGGATCCGGTGCGGTACTGGGCCGCGGCGAAGGAACCCAGCTCCTCGCGCGCGTCGTTGAGTTTCTGGGTGCGCCGGGCCACGTCGTCCATCAGGGCGTCGACGCGCCCCCGCTGCTCGGAGGTCTTCTCCCTGGCGGCGTTGTACTTGTCGGTGGCCGTCTCGGCCTGGCGGTACAGGTCGCCGACCTTCGCCTCGACATCCTCCACGCTCGGCTTGTCGTCGGAGGAGGGCGCCGGAGGCGCGGCGGGTGAGTTCGGCGCGGCGTTGGCGGTCTGGGACAGCAGGGCGACGGAGGTCAGGGCCGCCGTGGCGAAGGCGGGGGTCCGTATGCCTGCTACGCGCGTTCCCGTAGGACGCGACTTGCGGTGCGACGACGCCAAGGGAGGCGACTCCTTCCACGTTCCGCCTACCGGGTTAGCTGTCGGGTTCGGGCGGGTCATTCGGAAGGATTGCCCTACGGTCCTTGCCCTGGACGGCAGTCGGACCGATTCACCCCAGGATTTCGGTGGGTCCCCGGCTCCTGCCGCGAGGGGCGGCACGATCGGACTCGGCGGAGGCCGCACGGCCCGGCGATGTTCGCCGGTGGAGGTCGAGCGGCCTTACGGCACGCTAACCAACAGGTGTGGCTCCTGTGAAGGTTGGTGACCGCTATGCCCGATACGTTTTTGTGACCTCGGCCGTAAACATCGCTTTGTGTGATCAGTCGGAAATTTTCCGTCGCACTGGTCGGTGAATTCCGTGAGTGCGCGCTTTTTGTGCCCCTTGTTCGGACAGGTCGGATCGTCCGGTGCGGATGACGGGGGGATGTTTTCGGGGTGGCGGCGGGTTGTCAGTGGGGGCGCCTAGACTCGGAGAGCGATGAGCAGCCTCTTTGACGACAGCTTCCTGGCGGACCTCCAGGGTCCTCGGGCCCGCGAGGAGGAACCCCCGCCGCCGCCCGAGGACGAGCATGCGCCGGAGCCCGTTCCGGACGACCTGTTCGGCGGGAAGTTCGACGCGCCGCCGGACCGGGACGCGTACTACCGCGACGGCGCCCCGCGCCCGGTGGTGGACCCGGCCGCGCTCCTGGACGGGCTGAACGAGAACCAGCGCGCGGCCGTCGTGCACGCCGACACCCCCCTGCTCATCGTGGCGGGCGCCGGCTCCGGCAAGACGCGTGTGCTCACGCACCGCATCGCGTATCTGCTCGGCGAGCGGGGCGTCCACCCCGGCCAGATCCTCGCGATCACCTTCACCAACAAGGCCGCCGGCGAGATGAAGGAACGCGTCGAGCACCTCGTCGGCCCGCGCGCGAACGCGATGTGGGTGATGACGTTCCACAGCGCGTGCGTGCGGATCCTCCGGCGGGAGAGCAAGAGGCTCGGCTTCACATCCTCCTTCTCGATCTACGACGCCGCCGACAGCAAGCGGCTGATGGCGCTCGTCTGCCGCGATCTGGACCTGGACCCCAAGCGTTTCCCGCCCAAGTCCTTCAGCGCGAAGATCTCCAACCTGAAGAACGAGCTGATCGACGAGGAGGACTTCGCCGCCCAGGCGAACGACGGTTTCGAGAAGACCCTCGCCCAGGCGTACGCGATGTACCAGTCGCGACTGCGTGAGGCCAACGCGCTCGACTTCGACGACCTGATCATGACGACGGTCAACCTGCTGCGCGCCTTCCCGGACGTCGCCGAGCACTACCGCCGCCGCTTCCGGCACGTCCTCGTCGACGAGTACCAGGACACCAACCACGCCCAGTACGCGCTCGTACGGGAACTCGTCGGCACCGCCGAGCACACCGGTGACGCCGCCGACGTACCGCCCGCCGAACTGTGTGTCGTGGGCGACGCCGACCAGTCGATCTACGCCTTCCGGGGCGCGACGATCCGCAACATCCTCCAGTTCGAGGAGGACTACGCGGATGCGACGACGATCCTGCTCGAACAGAACTACCGCTCCACGCAGACGATCCTGAGCGCCGCCAACGCGGTCATCGAGCGCAACGAGTCCCGGCGCCCCAAGAACCTGTGGACCAACGCGGGCGCGGGTGCTCAGATCACCGGCTATGTCGCCGACACGGAGCACGACGAGGCACAGTTCGTCGCCGAGGAGATAGACCGGCTGACGGACGCGGGCGACGCGAAGGCGGGCGACGTCGCCGTCTTCTACCGGACGAACGCCCAGTCCCGTGTCTTCGAGGAGATCTTCATCCGCGTCGGCCTGCCCTACAAGGTCGTCGGCGGCGTCCGCTTCTACGAGCGCAAGGAGGTCCGGGACGTCCTGGCCTACCTGCGCGTCCTGGCCAATCCGGAGGACTCGGTGCCGCTGCGCCGCATCCTCAACGTCCCCAAGCGCGGCATCGGCGACCGCGCGGAGGCGATGATCGACGCCCTGTCCCAGCGCGAGAAGATCAGCTTCCCGCAGGCACTGAAGCGCGTGGACGAGGCGTACGGGATGGCTTCACGGTCGACCAACGCCGTCAAGCGGTTCAACACGCTGATGGAGGACCTGAGGACGATCGTGGAGTCGGGCGCGGGCCCGGCCACCGTCCTCGAAGCGGTCCTCGAACGCACCGGCTATCTGGCCGAGTTGCAGGCGTCGACCGACCCGCAGGACGAGACCCGGATCGAGAACCTCCAGGAACTCGCCGCGGTGGCCCTGGAGTTCGAGCAGGAATCGGCCGCGGCCGGGGAAGCGGCCGAGGCCGACCAGCCCGCCGAGGGCGAGCCGCCGGCCCCGGCCGGGCTCGCCGCGTTCCTGGAGCGGGTCGCCCTGGTCGCGGACTCCGACCAGATCCCCGACGAGGACGACGACGGCTCCGGCGTCATCACCCTGATGACCCTGCACACCGCCAAGGGCCTTGAGTTTCCCGTGGTGTTCCTGACCGGCATGGAGGACGGCGTCTTCCCGCACATGCGTGCCCTCGGCCAGGCCAAGGAACTGGAGGAGGAGCGGCGGCTCGCGTACGTCGGCATCACGCGCGCGCGTGAACGGCTGTACCTGACGCGCTCGTCGCTGCGCAGTGCGTGGGGGCAGCCGTCGTACAACCCGCCCTCGCGTTTCCTGGAGGAGATCCCGGCGGCCCATCTGGAGTGGAAGCGCACGGGCGCCATGGCTCCGGCGACATCCTCGGGCCCGGCCTCCGGGGTGGCGTCGTCGTTCTCGTCGTTGGCGTCCTCGCGGTCGCGCTCCGCGGCCTCGGGCGCGTCCGGCTTCGCCACGCGCCGCGGCGGTGTCGAGAAGCCGGTCGTCGCGCTGGCGGTGGGGGACAGGGTGACGCACGACCAGTTCGGGCTGGGCACCGTGGTGGGTGTCAACGGCACGGGCTCGAACGCCGAGGCGACGGTCGACTTCGGCGAGGACAAGCCGAAGCGGCTGCTGCTGCGCTACGCGCCGGTGGAAAAGCTTTAGCGCTCCGCTGGATGCTCGGTGCGGAACCTGCGGGTTCGCTGTGGCTTGTCGCGCAGTTCCCCACGCCCCCTTAGTGCCCCTATCGGGGCATCGGGGGCGCTGCGGCCGATTACGTCGGGTCGAGGCCGTGGCTGCGCAGCCACGGGAGCGGGTCGATCGCCGAGCCGCCGGCGGGCCGTACCTCGAAGTGCAGGTGCGGGCCGGTCGAGTTCCCGGAGTTCCCGGAGTACGCGATGGGGTCGCCGGCCTTGACCGTCGTACCGGACGGGACCTGGTAGGTGGAGAGGTGGCAGTACCACGTCTCCGTGCCGTCCTTGTCCGTCACGATCATCATGTTGCCGTAGGCACTGTTCCACTGCGTCCGGACGGTGCCGTCGGTCGCGGCCATCACCGTCGTGCCGTACGAGACGGGGAAGTCGATCCCGGTGTGTACGGACATCCAGTTGATGCCGGCCTGGCCGAAGTAGGCGCTGAGGCCGCGCTGTTCGACCGGAAGGGCGTACTTCGGGCGCAGTCGCTCCTTGCGGGCGGCTTCCGCCGCCGCAGCCTTCTTCTCCGCGACCTGCTGGGCCTTGAGGTCGATACGTTCCTGCGTCCGGCTGGCCCGGTCGGCGAAGTCGTCGGCGCCCGCGGAGAGGCTTTCCAGCTGGGAGTCCAGCTTGTTGTTCGCGGTGGACGGCTTCACGGCGACACCGTCCGCCGCCGACGTCGTCGTGTTCTGCTCGCTGTCCCCGTTCATCCCGCCCACGGAGGCGGCGGCGATCCCCGCGACCCCCATCACACAGGCGGACGGAACAGCGATGGTCAGCAGGGCGGAACGTTTGGCCGGGGTACGGCGCCGGGACCGGCCCGCGTTGCGCGCCGCCGTACGGGAAGCCGCGCGCCCGGGTCCGGGCATCGCGCCCGGGGCGACCTCTTCCTGGCCGTCGAGCAGCGGGGCCTCGGCGGGCAGCTCGCCGTCGGTGAAGGGGTCCGACTCGTCGTGGGCGAGGGCGTGCTGGTCGTACTCCGCAGCGTCCGTGATCTGCTCGAACAGTGCGGTCGCCTGCTGGTCGTACTCGTGCTCGTGCGTGTGCTCGTACTCGGTGGACGGGGCGGGCGTGCTGTCCGGGCCGCTGTCCGAGTTCCACTGGGTGGCGTCGTACACGCCCGTGTCGAAGGCCTGCGTGCCCCATTCCCACTGCTGGGTCTGGTTGGCCGGGCCGGCCTGCTCGGGCTGGAGCCAGGCGTTCGCATCCCACTGGCCGCTGTTGTCACCGCCCGGAGGCGGCGTCTGCGCGGGGATCCCGGCGAGCTGCTGGTATCCCGGCGCCCAGGCGGTGGTGTCGTAAGCCCCGGTGTCGTAGGCGGCGTGGTGCTGGGCCGCGTACGGGTCGTAGTTCAGGGTCTGGTGACTGCCGGTGGACCACTGGGAGTTGTCGTAGGAACCGGTGGTGTCCTCGCCCGGCATGTCGCCGAAGAGCGGGTCGGTTTCGAAATTTCCGGTGCCGTTACCCGTGCCCATGCCCGTGTCGAAACCGTTGGCGAAGGTGGGGTCGTGCGTGGTGAAGTCACCGAAAGGGACTTCCTGCGTGCCGTACGACGCGTAATGGGCCGTCGCGGCATCGGAAGCCGGAGCCGGGGGGGTCATGGTCCCCGACGGGTGACGTTCGTTCACCAACTTCTCTTTCGCCTCGACAACAGGGGCTGGCAGAGCAGTGCGGCGACTGTACCCGGCGGTACGCGGGCGCGACAATCTTCCGCAGGTTTCGTGCCTGAGGGAAACGGGCATTCGGCCGTGTTTCGGGGGACTGCGGGCACGGGTTTGGCCTGGCGTTCGAAGATTGTTCGAATCTTGGGGGCTGTTCGGCGGCCCTGGCCCGCCCGCGGGCGGCGCTCGGGGCCGGGTTCACGCCACGGTCAGTCCGCCGGCTCGGGCCTTGTCCGTCTGCGACACGGCGGTGAGGGAGTGGTCGCTCTCGTCCAGTGCCTGCCGTATCCCGGTCGCGACGGCGGGGTGTACGGGGAGGGCGAGGTGGCCGACGCCGCTGACCTGCACGTTCTCCGCCAGCAGGTCCGGGTGGTCGACACGGGCCGTCTCCGGCGGGTCCATCAGGTGGTCCAGATCGCTCCAGAAGCTGACGAAGCGCGTACGGCAGTCCGGCGCGGGCAGGCGCAGTTCCTCGATCACTGCCGAGCCGGGGCGCATCTGGCGGACGATCGGGTGCGCGTCGGCCAGCGGGACGACGCGGGTGCCGGAGTGCGGGGTGCCGAGGGTGACGAGCGTACGGACGCGGAGGTCACCGCCGAGGCGCTGCACGTAGTAGCGCGCGATCAGGCCGCCCAGGCTGTGCCCGACGATGTCCACCCGTGGGTGGCCCGTGCGCTCGCATATCTCCTCTACGTGCCGGCCGAGCAGCTCGGCCGCGGTACGGATGTCGCAGGTCAGCGGGGAGTAGTTGAGCGACTCGATCTGCTGCCGGCCGTGCTGGGCGAGGGATCGGCGCAGCAGGACGAAGACGGAGCGGTTGTCGATGAAGCCGTGGAGGAGGACGACCGGGGGCTTCGGCTGCGTCGGCAGGTGGGTGGGGGCGGCGGCGGTGTTGAGGGCTCCCGGGAGCGCCGAGGGGTCGGAGGGGTCACAGAGGGGGGAGGGGCCACAGGGCGTGGGGCGGCGTTCCTGGACGATGCCCGACGGATAGAGGAGCAGATGTCCCGCCAGGATCGCGATCTCCAGGGCGGTCGCCTTCAGCAGTGCGACGGAGAGCCCCGTCAGCCTGCTCGGCAGGACGCGCTGACAGAACGGAAGCAGGGGCAGTGCTGCCCGGATGACCTTCATGGCCGACCTCCTGTCGGCACACGGTGGACTTCTCTGTCCCTCGTGTGCCCTCGTGGGGGGTCGCGACGAGGGCGGCCGGTGGTGGCGTCGGCGGTGGTGGTGCACGAGTGAGGCGTGCGGCGTGCGTGACGCCAAGGGGCGGTGAAGCTCCTTGCCGGACGGCGACGAAGCTCCCCGCTGTCGTGCCCTTACTGCCCTTCGTGCCATCTCCGACGCACCGCACCCCCACGGCGCGCGGCTCGCGACGCGGTGGTGCGACGACCTCGATGCGGCTCCCCTTGCGCCGGTCCCACCGGTGCGCGGCGAACGTGTCCCACCGTGTGATTTCCCCCTCGGAATCCGTCGCGAAACTGCCGGTTGCGGGATGCTTGACATAACGTTCGTTCACTTCATGGAGGCAAAGATGGGTGTCGCGGCCGGTCCGATCCGTGTGGTGGTGGCGAAGCCGGGGCCGGACGGTCACGACCGCGAAGCCGAGGTGATGGCGCGGGCGTTGCGTGACGCCGGTATGGAGGTCATCTACACCGGACTTCACCAGACCCCCGAGCAGATCGTCGGCACCGCGATCCAGGAGGACGCCGACGCGATCTGGCTCTCCGTCCCCTCCGGCGCCCACAGCACGCTCTTCGCGGCTGTGGGCGACCTCCTGCGGGAGCAGGACGCGGCGGACATCAAGGTGTTCGGCGAGGAGACCGTCCCCGGGGCGACCACGGGTTCTGCCGTGGAGTGGGTGCGGGCGCACGTACGGGAGTCGGCGGGGGCGTAGGGCGTGCGGGCTGCGGGCGTGGGGCCTCGGGGTGCGGGTGGGTCCCGGTGGCGGCTCAGGCTTCTCCCACCCGCCCGCCCGCTGTCAGTTCCTCCTCCATCGTCGCGCGCAGACGCAACGTGCCTACGAGGCGCTGGAAGGCCTCCGCCCAGTAGCTGCCCGCGCCCGGTGAGGCGTCCTTCCCCTCGTCGGGTATCGCCAGCAGGCCGTCGAGGCGGCCGGCCTCGGAGGGGTCGAGGCAGCGTTCCGCGAGCCCCATCACCCCGCTGAAGCTCCATGGGTAACTCCCGGCGTCCCGAGCGATGTTGAGTGCGTCGACCACTGCCCGCCCGAGCGGTGGCGCCCACGGCACCGCGCACACCCCGAGCAGCTGGAAGGCCTCGGACAGTCCGTGCGTCGCGATGAACCCCGCCACCCAGTCGGCCCGTTCGGCGGAGGCCAGCGTGGCGAGCAGCTTCGCCCGCTCCGCCAGGGACACCGCCCCGGGGCCGCCGGCTCCGGGTGTCGAGGGCGCGCCGAGGAGCGCCCTCGACCAGTCGGCGTTCCGCTGCCGCACCGCAGCCCGGCACCACGCGGCGTGCAGCTCGCCCTGCCAGTCGTCGGCCACCGGCAGCGCCACGATCTCCTCGGGCGTACGTCCGCCGAGCCGCCCCGACCACGATCCGAGCGGCGCTGCCTCCACCAACTGGCCGAGCCACCAGGACCGTTCACCACGCCCCGCCGGGGCCTTGGCCACGACGCCGTCGCGCTCCATGCCCGCGTCGCACTCGTGCGGTGCCTCGACGACCAGCGCCGTCCCGCCCCTCGTACCGCCCGTAACGCTTGCGTCGTCCGCGCTGCTCGTGTGGTCGAGGGCCACGCACGCTCCCGCGCGGACCGCCATCCGTGCGGCGAGTGCCGAATCGGGCAGCGCGGACAGCAACTCCGCAGCTGTCGCCCGGACGTTGCGGCTGCGGTCGGCCAACGCCCGCTCCAGGAACGGCTCGTCCTCGGCGCGCAGTCCCGTGCGGAGCGAGTCGAGGAACATCAGCCGGTCCTCGGCCCGCTCTGTCGCCCAGGTCGTCTCCAGCAGCTCCCGGGCGGCGGCGGGCTCCCGCGCGCGTATCGCCGCGAGGAGGGAGACGCGTTCGGCGAACAGGCCCTCCTGCCAGAGCCGCTGGATCTGTTCCGCCTCCTCGACGCCCGGCAGGGACGCGCCCCCTCCCGGCGTCGAGCGCAGGGCGAACCGCCAGTCCGGGTTCAGCCGGGCGAGCCACAGCGCGCGCGGGCCCGCGAACGCGAGCGCCGCCGGACGCAGATCCGTACGCCCCCTGGCCGCGTCGAGCAGTGCGGGCAGCGCCTGTGGAGGCGCCGCGAAACCGTGCGTGTTCGCCGCCGCGAGCCACTGGGGCAGCAGCTCCATCAGGTCCGGCGCCGTGCCCCGGCGACCGCTGCCGCCCGGGGTGCCGGGCCGGTCGGCCAGCAGCAGCGACAGCCGGCGGGCCGCCGCGGGCGGCAGCGGCGGTCGTGGGTCCGCCGCTGCGGGCTCCGGCCGCGTCGCCGCCCTGGCCGGTCGCAGCCCCGCACGCCGCCGTACGGTCTCCACGGCCGCCGCGTCGAGCAGCGCGACCGGCGCCTGCCTGCCCGGCGGGCAGCCCGGGGGCGTACGCCGCTCCGTGCCGAGGAGCGCCGCGGTGACCAGCTCCTCCCAGGCGTCCGCCGAGGGCGAGATCACGGAAGGCGAGTCCACGGGGGTGGAGGCCCTGCTGCCGTTCATGAGATTCCCCTTCGTCGGGAGCGGTGGAGTCGGGGAGCCGTGAGTCGTGTTGTGCCGGGTCGCCTCAGCACAGCGGGACCGCCTGTCCCGCCGCCTCCTCCGGCCAGGCCGTCAGAGGAGTGAAACCGCGGTGGCCGCACTCGCCGAAGACCGTCACGGGAGCCCCGCCCGAGAGCGCGACGAGGCGCCACAGGCCGGGGTGAGCGACGGCGGAGGGGGCCAGGGGCAGCGCCAAGTCGGAGTCGGCATCCGCCAGTTGCCAGGAGCCGCCGTCCGGGACGGGTATCACCCGGTCCAGCGTCACGGGGAAGGAGTCCAGCCAGGGATCGTCCCGGAGGGCGTCACCGTAGAGCTCCGCCGCGCGCGTGGTCGTCGTCCCCGGCGGCCGTGTCCCCGTCGGCGCGGGTGGTGCGAACCGCTCTCCCAGGGCCGCCCGCAACTGCCCGGCGCCGGGATACGCGGACACCTCCGCCTCGAACGCCAGGCCGACCGGCAGTGCCAGTTCGGGGGCCCGGCCGGCCGCCCCGTACGAGAGGAGCAGGGCGGTACGGCCCGACTCCGCGCCGTGCAGCCAGATCCTGCGGGTCGTCAGGCGGGCGTCCGCCGTCTCGTACTGGGCGAGGACCAGCCACTGGTCGCGCACCGGCGGGCCGTCCGCCGAGCCGGGCAGGCCGATCCGCGACCGGACCGTCGCCGCCAGACCGTCCGGCAGCTCGTCCCGGCGCAGCCAGCCCCGGTCGAGGAGATGCAGCAGCGCGCACTCCTCCAGCAGCCGCACCGGCCAGCCCGGGCCGGACGCCGGGATCGCCCCCAACTCCCTTACCCGCGCCGCCAGTCCGGGGGCCTGGGCGTCGACCATGCGGGCCGCCGTCTCCTCCCACAGCCCGTACCCCGCCTGCTCCGCCGTGGCCAGGCCGCCGCGCAGCAGGTCGGCGAGGCGCTGCTCCAGCTCCGTCGCCCCCGCCGTGATCCGCTCGGCCCGGCGCTCCGCCCTGCGTCGAGCGGCCTCCGGATCACCGGAACCGGACGGGGAACCGGCCGCGCCCGCCGTCCGTTTCTCCTCCGCCCGCTTCCGCCGCCCCGCCAGCCACTCCTCCGCCCAGCCCGGCGCCTCCCCTCGCGGCACCGCGCCGTCCCCGCCCGCCCAGAGCAGCAGCAGCCCGAGCGCGTGCTTGCACGGGAACTTCCGGCTGGGACAACTGCACTTGTACGCGGGCCCGGTGGCGTCCGCGATGTCGACGACCGTCTGATACGGCTTGCTGCCACTGCCCTTGCACAGTCCCCACACCGTCCCCTCGTCGGAACTGCCGGCCTCCGACCACGGCCCGGCCGCACCGAGTTTGCTTCCCGCTTTGCGTGACGAGACGTCAGGCGCCAGTGCCAGCACCTGATCCGCTGTCCAGCGCACCCCCTGCTGAGTCATGACATCGAAGGTAGATCCCGGCACTGACAATCGGCCCCCGCGACGATCTCCACTCGGCTCCAGAAATGGTATTTCCGCAGCTCAGAGCGCATTGTCAGTGGCGTGGTGCAGTGTGGACACCAGATCCGAACGGGCCAAGACCGGCCGAGCTGGAGGGGGACCGAGCCATGTCTGTTTCCACTGAACCGACATCCGTCGAACCGCGTCAGGAGCAGTCCGCGCACGCGAACGGCACGGAGGAACTGCGCCCGCACGCCGAGGACGCCTTCGCCGCCGAACTCGCCGCGCTGGCCGCGCAGGACGACCGCCCGCGCCCGGCCCGCTGGAAACTGTCGCCGTGGGCCGTCGCGACCTACCTGCAGGGCGGCACCCTCCCCGACGGCACGGTGATCACCCCGAAGTACGTGGGCCCGCGCCGCATCGTCGAGGTCGCCGTCACGACCCTGGCGACCGACCGCGCCCTGCTGCTCCTCGGCGTCCCCGGCACGGCGAAGACCTGGGTGTCCGAGCACCTGGCGGCAGCGGTCAGCGGCGACTCGACGCTGCTGGTCCAGGGCACGGCCGGCACGCCGGAGGAGGCGATCCGGTACGGCTGGAACTACGCGCGGCTGCTCGCGCACGGCCCGAGCCGTGAGGCCCTCGTGCCCAGCCCCGTCATGCGGGCGATGGCGGAGGGGATGACGGCCCGTGTCGAGGAACTGACCCGTATTCCGGCCGACGTACAGGACACGCTGATCACGATCCTGTCGGAGAAGAACCTGCCGATACCGGAGTTGGGCCAGGAGGTGCAGGCGGTACGCGGGTTCAACCTGATCGCGACGGCCAACGACCGCGACCGCGGGGTCAACGAGCTGTCCAGCGCCCTGCGGCGCCGCTTCAACACGGTCGTGCTGCCGCTGCCGGAGAGCGCCGACGCCGAGGTGGACATCGTCTCGCGCCGGGTCGACCAGATCGGCCGCTCGCTCGACCTGCCGGCCGTGCCGGACGGTGTCGACGAGATCCGTCGCGTCGTGACCGTCTTCCGTGAACTGCGCGACGGGATCACGTCGGACGGCCGGACGAAGCTGAAGTCGCCCAGCGGCACGCTGTCCACCGCCGAGGCGATCTCGGTGGTCACCAGCGGCCTGGCCCTGGCCGCCCACTTCGGCGACGGCGTCCTGCGGGCCTCCGACGTCGCCGCGGGCATCCTCGGCGCCGTCGTCCGCGATCCGGCGGCCGACCGGGTCGTCTGGCAGGAGTACCTGGAGGCGGTGGTCCGCGAACGCGACGGCTGGAAGGACTTCTACCGGGCCTGCCGTGAGGCGAGCGCATGAGCCGTGCCGTGGGTGGGGGCGCGGATGGACGGGGACGGGGGTACGGGATGTCGGCGGGAGGCGGTTCGGTGTCCGTGTGGGGCGGTGGCGTGAGTGAAGCGGTCGATGACGACGACTCGACGTGGGTAAGGAAGGGGGCATCGTGACCGAGGCCGGGCGGAGCACCGGGCCGTTGCTGCTCGGTGTGCGGCATCACGGGCCCGGTTCGGCGCGGGCGGTGCGGGCCGCGTTGGCGGCGGCGCGGCCGGCGGTCGTCCTGATCGAGGGGCCGCCCGAGGCCGACGCCCTGGTCCCGCTCGCCGCCGACGAGGACATGCGGCCACCGGTCGCCCTGCTGGCCCACGCCGTGGACGAACCCGGCCGCTCGGCGTTCTGGCCGCTGGCCGAGTTCTCCCCGGAGTGGGTGGCGATCCGCTGGGCCCTCGAACACGGGGTCCCCGTCCGCTTCATCGACCTCCCCGCCACGCACACACTCGCCTGGGAGCACGAGACGGCGGAGGTGGCGGAGGACGGGGAGCCGGAGGGCGAGGGGGACGGAACCGATGGTCCGGCGTCCGGCACGGACACGGTCACGGACGTCGATCTGCGGGTCGATCCGCTCGCCGTGCTCGCGAGGACCGGTGGTTACGACGATCCGGAGCGCTGGTGGGAGGACGTCGTCGAGCACCGGGGGACGGGGGAGGGGGACGCGTTCGCTCCCTTCGAGGCGCTCGAAGAGGCCATGGGCGCGCTGCGTGAGGTGTACGGGACCGGGGGCCACGACCGGGATCCCGTGCGGGAGGCGTACATGCGGCTCCAGATGCGGGCGGCACAGAGGGAGTTCGGGGACGCGGCGGTGGCCGTGGTGTGCGGCGCCTGGCATGTGCCCGCGTTGCGGCGGAAGACCGCCGTCGCCGCCGACCGGGCGCTGCTGAAGGGGCTGGCCAAGGTCAAGGTGGACGTGACCTGGGTGCCGTGGACGCACCGCAGGCTCGCGCGGTCCAGCGGGTACGGGGCGGGCATCGACTCGCCCGGCTGGTACGGGCACCTGTTCGGCGCGCGGGACCGGCCGGTCGAGCGGTGGATGACCAAGGTGGCCGGGCTGCTGCGCGACGAGGACAGGATGGTCTCCTCGGCGCACGTCATCGAGGCGGTGCGGCTGGCGGAGACGCTCGCGGCGATGCGGGGGCGCCCGCTGCCGGGACTCACCGAGACGACCGACGCCGTGCGGGCGGTGATGTGCGAGGGCTCGGACGTCCCGCTGGCCCTGGTGCAGGACCGGCTCGTCGTCGGAGACGTGCTGGGCGAGGTACCGGAGTCGGCGCCCACGGTGCCCCTGCAACGGGACCTGACGCGCCTTCAGCGTCGGCTGCGGCTCAAACCGGAGGCGCTGGAAAGGGAGCTGGAGCTCGATCTGCGCAAGGAG
Organism: Streptomyces sp. NBC_01451; assembly: GCF_036227485.1. NCBI lineage: Bacteria > Bacillati > Actinomycetota > Actinomycetes > Kitasatosporales > Streptomycetaceae > Streptomyces > Streptomyces sp. NBC_01451. Next base: position 3,524,015 of record NZ_CP109479.1, on the reverse strand, counting down.
ACCGACGCCGCGCGCAGCCGGCTGCTGCACCGCCTGCGGCTGCTCGGGATCGGCTGGGGCGAGCCCGCGGCGTCGCGTGGCAGCACCGGTACCTTCCGGGAGACGTGGCGCCTGAGGTGGGAGCCGGAGCTGGCGGTACGGGTCGCCGAGGCCGGTGTGTGGGGGACGACCGTGCTCTCGGCGGCGACCGCCAGGGCGGAGGCCGACGCCGTCGGCGCGGGCTCACTGGCCGACGTGACCGGACTCGCCGAGCGCTGTCTGCTCGCCGAACTGGCCGACGCGCTCCCCGTGGTGATGCGGGTCCTCGCCGACCGCGCGGCCCTCGACGCCGACGTGGGCCACCTGGCCCAGGCACTTCCGGCGCTGGTCCGGTCCCTGCGCTACGGCGATGTACGCGGCACGGACACCCGGGCGCTGGCCGAGGTCGCGGCGGGTCTCGCCGAGCGCGTCTTCGTCGGCCTGCCCCCGGCCTGCGCCGCGCTCGACACGGAGGCCGCCGAGGAAATGCGGCGCCATGTGGACGCGGTGCACGGGGCGGTGGGGCTGCTCGGCGAGGCCGCCGGCACGAACACGGCTCCGGCTCCGGCTGGTGGCGCTGCCGCGGGGGCCTCTCCGGGCGGTGTCTCCGCGGGCCCCGCCGCGGAGGTCCCCGTGAGGGACTCCGAGCCCGAGGACACTCCCGCGAGCGCCGCCGAGGATGTCCCCGCGCCGGGACGGCACAGCGAGCTGCGGCACCGCTGGCACTCCGTGCTCCGGGTGTTGTGCGCGCGGGACAGTGTGGCCGGGGTCGTGCGCGGGCGGGCCGTGCGGCTGCTGCTGGACGACGGGGAGCTGGCGCAGGACGAGGCGGCGGTCCTCGTGGGGCTCGTGCTGTCGCCGGGGACGGCGCCGGGGGACGCGGCGGCGTGGATCGAGGGGTTCGTCGGGGGCGGCTCCGGGGGCGGGATGCTCCTGGTGCACGACGAGCGGCTGCTCGGGCTGGTAGACGCCTGGCTGACCGGCGTGTCCGCGGAGGCGTTCACCGATGTGCTGCCCCTGCTGAGGCGCACGTTCTCGGTGTACGAGCCGGGGGTGCGCAGAACGCTGGGGGAACTGGTCCGGCGCGGCCCGGGGAAAGGGGGAAGTGCGGTGACCGGCGCCGCCGGTGTGCCGGGGTTCGCACCCGGCCTCGACGCCCGGCGGGCGGATGCCGTGTTGCCGGTGCTGCGGCTGCTGCTGGGGCCGTCGGACGCGGGTGACGGGGGCGTCGACGACAACAACCTTGTGGGGGTGGGGACATGACGACGGCGACCGAGTCGGCGGATCCGGCACAGGAGCGGTTGCGGCGGTGGCGCCTCGTGCTCGGGGGCGACGCGGCGGACGGTACCGGGTGTGCGCTCTCCGGACAGGACGCCGCGATGGACGGCGCGCTCGCCGCGCTCTACGGGAGGGACGACGGGGGCCGGGGCCGGCCGGGGCGGGACCGTTCGGCGGGGCTCGGGGCGTCCGCGCCGTCGGTCGCACGATGGCTCGGTGACATCCGGACGTACTTCCCGTCGTCCGTCGTCCAGGTCATGCAGCGGGACGCCATCGACCGGCTCGGTCTCTCCGCGCTCCTGCTGGAGCCCGAGATGCTGGAGGCGGTCGAGGCGGACGTCCACCTCGTCGGCACGCTGCTCTCCCTCAACAAGGCGATGCCGGAGACGACGAAGGAGACGGCGAGAGCGGTCGTACGCAAGGTCGTCGAGGATCTCGAGAAGCGGCTCGCCGGCCGGACCCGGGCCACGCTCACCGGTGCGCTGGACCGCAGTGCCCGTATCAGCAGGCCGCGCCATCACGACATCGACTGGAACCGTACGATCTCGGCCAACCTCAAGCACTACCTCCCGGAGTACCGCACGATCGTGCCGGAGCGGCTCATCGGGTACGGGCGCGCCTCCCAGTCGGTGAAGAAGGAGGTCGTCCTCTGCATCGACCAGTCGGGATCGATGGCGGCATCGGTGGTGTACGCGTCGGTGTTCGGGGCGGTGCTGGCGTCCATGCGGTCGATCGACACCCGGCTCGTCGTCTTCGACACGGCGGTCGTCGACCTCACCGACCAGCTCGACGATCCGGTGGACGTGCTGTTCGGTACGCAGCTCGGCGGTGGCACGGACATCAACAGGGCGCTCGCGTACTGCCAGTCGCAGATCACCCGGCCCGCCGAGACCGTCGTCGTGCTGATCAGCGACCTCTACGAAGGAGGCATACGCGACGAGATGCTGAAGCGGGTCGCCGCGATGAAGGCGTCCGGGGTGCAGTTCGTGACGCTGCTCGCGCTCTCGGACGAGGGGGCGCCGGCGTACGACAGGGAGCACGCGGCGGCACTCGCGGCGTTGGGAGCACCGGCGTTCGCCTGCACTCCCGACCTGTTCCCGGACATCATGGCCGCGGCCATCGAGAAGCGCCCGCTGCCGATACCCGACACCGAGTGACCCGAGTGACCCGAGTGCGCTGAGTGAACCGAGTGGCGTGAGGGCGGCTTCCGGTCGGCAAAAGGGACATGAGTGCGCATCGGGAACGGGGGACTTGCGCGACCTCGGGAGGGCCGTGCAGGATCGGCGCCGCCTTGTCCTGCTCCTCGTTGTTCCTCGACACTCGTGGTTCCTTGACGCCCGTCGTCGTAACGCCGCCCGGGAAAGTCCTCCTTCTTGAACTGGCCAGTCGCCCTGTCCGTTGCCGTAGTGCGTGTGACGCGTACGGCGGCGGGGCGGCGCGCGCTGCGGGTGGCGGTGCTGGTCGGCGGCCTGTTCGTGTTCGGGTTCCTCTGCGGGGAGCGGGCGCATGCCGCGGAGGGCCCGCCACCGGTGCGGGTCGACGTGGTTCGGCCGACGGCCGAGAGGGTCGGGCCTCCGGTCGGTGGCCCGGTGGCGGCCGTGACCGAGGAGTTGGCGGAGGTCGTGGCGCAGGCGCCGACGTTGCCTGCCCCGCCGACGCTTCCCGCGGTTCCCGCGTTACCCGAACTTCCGGGACTCCCCGCGTTACCGGCACTTCCGGCACTTCCCGAGTTGCCGGCACTTCCGGTGCTTCCGGAGATCCCTGAGCCGCCCGTGCTTCCGGGCGTGCCCTCGTTGCCTACCGCACCCTCTTCTCCTCACTCTCCGGTCCCTGCTTCTCCGGACTCTCCCTCCCTCCCCTCCCTTCCCCCTCTTTCCACTTCCCCCTCGTCCCCGGCCGCCCCCTCGCTGCCGAAGAAGACCCTGCCGACGCCCGCTGCCGGGGCGCATCAGGACGGAGTGCCCTACGGCCCTCGGTTCCTCGGTCGTGCGGGTGGGGCCGTGGACGTCCGTGGAGTGGTGGCGGCCGGTGACCGGGATGGCGTGGACGTCTCCGGGGCGGCTGTGCGTCGGGTGCCCGGGGGCATGCCGGACAACGGGGTGTCTCATGGGGCGCTCGGTGACCGGGCGGTCGTCGACGCCGGTGGTCCCCGGCACGGAGGGCACGGCGACGGACATGCCGTCGCGCTGAACCAGCGGGCGCCGGTGTGCCTCGTACCGGGGGTCGCCCCGGTCGCCGCCGGTGCCGAGGCCGGGAACAGGTACCGGGACATTCCCGTAAGCCCCGCCTAGGCAGGGCGTCCGCTCCGTTCCGTCGCCGTGCGCGAAACCGTCCGTCGGGCCGGAACGGCACGCGACGACTGCACGGAGTGCCAGCCGGAATCTCGGCCTCCGCACATCCTGGCCCAGCTCCGCGCACCCGACCTCCGCACGCCTGACGTGCGGATCTTCCGGACTCCGCCGGGAAAGCCCCTGTACGGCCGAATGCCATCGGTCCGGTCGGGGCGTGCCCGGCGGGCAGCGGCGAGCGGCTCCCCCAGGGGTGGGGAACCGTCGCCGGAGGACCGTCAAAGCCGTTGGCGGGCCTTCCAGGGGCCTCACCGGGCCCACCCCAGCCCGGTGAGGCCTCACCTTTGCGCCCCTATGCATTCGTAACGCGTCTTTGCGCCCCTCTCGCGGGCCGAATATCGGCCGTGAATGGCACTCTGTGACAGGTATCACCGCTCAGGTGTGATTCCTGATTTAGGGACCTGCGGGGTGCGGCGATAACCTGCGAGACGGACATGCCGCGCACTCGGACATCGTGTGCGCCACCCTTGTGACACGGCGGACGTCACGTTGCCCTTCGCGGCACGCCCACGCATCCAACGAACCGCGAGATCACTGATAGGGACGGACGCGCGTGGACCTGTTCGAGTACCAGGCGAGGGACCTCTTCGCCAAGCACGGTGTACCGGTGCTGGCCGGTGAAGTCATCGACACGCCTGAGGCGGCGCGCGCTGCGACTGAGCGTCTGGGCGGCAAGTCGGTCGTCAAGGCGCAGGTGAAGGTCGGTGGGCGTGGAAAGGCCGGCGGCGTGAAGCTCGCCGCCACCCCGGACGAGGCCGTCGCCCGCGCGACGGACATCCTCGGCATGGACATCAAGGGCCACACGGTCCACAAGGTGATGATCGCCGAGACCGCGCCCGAGATCGTCGAGGAGTACTACGTCTCGTACCTCCTCGACCGCACCAACCGCACGTTCCTCGCCATGGCGTCCGTCCAGGGCGGCGTGGAGATCGAGGTCGTCGCGGAGGAGAACCCGGAGGCCCTCGCGAAGGTCCCGGTCGACGCCAACGAGGGCGTGAGCATCGAGAAGGCCCGCGAGATCGTCGCCCAGGCGAAGTTCCCGGCCGAGGTCGCCGAGCAGGTCGCCGAGATCCTCGTGACCCTGTGGGACACCTTCATCAAGGAGGACGCCCTCCTCGTCGAGGTCAACCCCCTCGCCAAGGTCGCCTCCGGCAAGGTCATCGCCCTAGACGGCAAGGTGTCCCTGGACGAGAACGCCGAGTTCCGCCAGCCGGACCACGAGGCCCTTGAGGACAAGGACGCGGCCAACCCGCTTGAGGCCGCCGCGAAGGCCAAGAACCTCAACTACGTCAAGCTCGACGGTGAGGTCGGCATCATCGGCAACGGCGCGGGTCTCGTCATGAGCACCCTCGACGTCGTCGCGTACGCCGGTGAGGCGCACGGTGGGGTCAAGCCCGCCAACTTCCTCGACATCGGCGGCGGCGCGTCCGCGGCCGTGATGGCGAACGGCCTGGAGATCATCCTGGGCGACCCCGACGTCAAGTCGGTCTTCGTCAACGTCTTCGGCGGCATCACCGCGTGCGACGAGGTCGCCAACGGCATCGTGCAGGCGCTGCAGCTGCTCGCGGACAGGGGCGAGGAAGTCACCAAGCCCCTCGTCGTCCGCCTCGACGGCAACAACGCCGAGCTGGGGCGCAAGATCCTCACCGACGCCAACCACCCGCTGGTCCAGCGCGTGGACACCATGGACGGCGCGGCCGACAAGGCCGCCGAGCTCGCGGCTGCGAAGTAAGGGAAGAGGGACAGAACAGCCATGGCTATCTTCCTGAACAAGGACAGCAAGATCATCGTCCAGGGCATGACCGGTGCCACGGGCATGAAGCACACCAAGCTCATGCTGGCGGACGGCTCGAACATCGTCGGTGGCGTGAACCCGCGCAAGGCGGGCACCTCCGTCGACATCGACGGCACCGAGATCCCGGTCTTCGGCACGGTCGCCGAGGCGATGGAGAAGACTGGCGCGAACGTATCGGTCCTCTTCGTACCGCCGGCCTTCTCCAAGGCCGCCGTGGTCGAGGCGATCGACGCGGAGATCCCCCTCGCGGTCGTCATCACCGAGGGCATCGCCGTCCACGACTCCGCCGCCTTCTGGGCGTACGCGCAGTCGAAGGGCAACAAGACCCGGATCGTCGGCCCGAACTGCCCCGGTCTCATCACTCCGGGCCAGTCGAACGCCGGCATCATCCCGGGCGACATCAGCAAGCCGGGCCGTATCGGTCTGGTCTCGAAGTCCGGCACGCTGACGTACCAGATGATGTACGAGCTGCGGGACATCGGCTTCTCGTCGGCCGTCGGCATCGGTGGCGACCCGGTCATCGGCACGACGCACATCGACGCGCTGGCCGCGTTCGAGGCGGACCCCGACACCGACCTGATCGTGATGATCGGTGAGATCGGTGGTGACGCGGAGGAGCGTGCCGCGGACTTCATCGCGAAGAACGTGACCAAGCCGGTCGTCGGTTACGTCGCCGGGTTCACCGCGCCCGAGGGCAAGACGATGGGCCACGCCGGTGCCATCGTCTCCGGCTCCTCCGGCACGGCTGCCGCGAAGAAGGAGGCCCTTGAGGCCGCCGGTGTCAAGGTCGGCAAGACGCCCACCGAGACGGCGAAGCTGGCGCGTGAGATCCTCGCCGGCTGACGTTTCCTGACGTCTTCCGGTGGTCCTGAGCCGGACCCATGTGGGCCCGTTCCCTTTGTCGGGGCGGGCCCACAGTCATGCGCAGCCCGCAGCCCGCAGCCCGCAGCCCGCACGCAGCTCACCTCGGCTCCGGCAGGGTTCTCTCCGGGCCGCTCGGCGTCGTGTCCCGGAGTTTCTTGCGGAGGTTTCGTTCCGTCCGTGACAACGGCCCCGGGGCCGCCTGTGGTGGCACCCCCTGCACTGTCGTCCCCGGGGCCACCGGTGGCTCGTAGTGCGTCGGGGCCGTTTGGAGGGTGAACGTGGTGGCGCCGATCAGGGCGACGGTGAAGGCGATCGCCGCCTGGGTCCAGTTCCGGGCGCGGCGTTCGCTGCCCGCGCGGACGGACGAGGGGCGGGCGGCGCGCAGCCGGGCGTGGGTGGCCAGGCCCGCCAGGCGGGGTGCGAGGCGGGCCGGGTCCGTGAGGTCCGGCAGGCGGGTCGCCATCGTCTCGCGGGCGTGGCGGAGGCGGCCCGCCGCCGCCCTGGTGCTCGCCTCCGTCTCCGCCGCCGTCTCGGGCAGGCCGAGCCCCAGACCGTCGTGGAGGACCAGGGTGCGGCGGTACGGCGGGGGGAGTGTCAGGAGCGCGGACAACAGCGCGCGGTCGTCCGGGTCGGCTGGCGGGGCCTCCGGGTGGCGGTGGCGGGCACGGAAGCGGTGCCAGGGGGAGAGGGCGCACTCGTACGCCGTCGCCCGTACCCACCCCGCCGGGTCCGGGTCCACGGCCACCTCGGGCCAGCGGTGCCAGGCCAGCTGGAACGCCCGTTCGACCGACTCGCGCGCCAACTCCCGCCGCCCGGTGAGGAGATAGGTCTGCCGTACGAGGGCGGGCGCGCAGAACGCGTAGAGCGCGTCGAAGGCCTGAGCGGGCGTCAGGGGGGTGATGGGGGCGTCGCCCGTCCCCTTTTCCGCCACGACTGCCGGTGCCGGTGCCGACGTGGGTGCGGGTGTGGTGGGTGCCGACGTCGGGGCCGATGCCAGCAGGCTCGCGTACTTCTGCGCCTTGCGTCCGCGCGGTGTCGTACGGCCGGTCTCCCACGCGCGTACCGTCTCGCGGCTGACGCCCACCCGTTCGGCGACCTGAGCCCGCGTCAGTGACTGGGACTCGCGCAGGCGTCGGCGTTCGGCGGGCGGGGGCAGCGGGATGGCGGGGCTTTGCGTCACCGGGGGCCCCTTCGCACAGAAAAGTACATAAAACGTATATTGAGTGACACGTCGTAAGTTCGCCTGTTACGACGGGAAAGCGCGTGTCGTTGGGAGCATGGCGTCCGTGACACAGACGACCGACCGCCGGCTCTCCTTCCTGCCCCCGCGTACCCGGGTCCGCTCCCGGGTCCGCTCCCGGGTTCGCTCCCGGTTGCGCGACCGGCTCCGCGACCGTCTGCGCGACCGTTCCCCCGGACTGGGCGCGGGCCTGCTCGGCGGCGCGGTCGCGGCCGGGCTCGGGCTCGGTTCGTTCGCCGTGCTCGTCATGGTGCTCTGGATCAGCTCGCCGTACCCGGACAGCGGACCCGACGGCGCCCTGCACGTCGCCGCCGCCCTCTGGCTGCTCGCTCACGGGGCCGAACTCGTGCGCGTGGACAGCCTGTCCGGCGCCCCCGCCCCCGTCGGCGTGACCCCCCTGCTGCTGCTCGCGCTCCCGGCCTGGCTGCTGCACCGAGCCGCCCGCGACGCGACGGAGGGCCCGGAGCGGGAAGGCGCGGCGGAGGACGCGCCCCCTCTTCCCGCCCGTACCGTCTGGCTCGGCGTGGTCGCCGGGTATCTGGCCGTCGGCGGGGGTGTCGCGCTGTACGCGGCCGGGGGCGGGCTGCGTCCCGACTGGGCGTGGACGGCCGTATGCGTGCCGCTGTTCGCCATGACGGCGGCGGGCGCAGGGGTGTGGACGGCGTACGGTCGGCCGTGCGCGCCCCTCTCGCCGCGGGTGCTGTATCCGCTGCCCAGGTGGGTGCGCCGACGCGCGCTGGACGCGGATGCCCGTGGCCGGGGACTGGCCGTCGGGCGGGCGGCCGGGGCCGGCACCGCCGTGGTCGTCGGGGGCGGGGCGCTGCTCGTCGCGGTGTCGCTGGTCGGGCACGGCGGCGCCGCCCGGGACTCCTTCCTCCAGCTGACGGAGGCGTGGTCGGGCCGGATCGCCGTCCTGCTGCTCTGCCTGGCCCTGATCCCCAACGCGGCACTGTGGGGCGCGGCCTACGCGCTCGGCCCGGGGTTCGCGCTCGGCGCGGGCCACGCCACCGGGCCACTGGTCTCGGACCCGGCGCCGCTGCTGCCGCCGTTCCCGCTGCTGGCGGCCCTGCCGGACGCCGGCCCGGGCACCCCGCTGACCTGGGCGGTCACCGCGGTGCCGGTGGCGGCCGGGCTGACGGTGGCCTGGTTCACGGCGCGGGCGGCGGGGCCGGGCGAGGGGAAGGTGCCCTGGTCGGGCGGGCGTACCGCCGCCAACGCGGGTCTTGCCGCAGCTCTGTGCGCGGGCGCGCTGGCGGTGCTGGCGGCGCTGTCGGGCGGGCCGCTCGGGAGCGGCGCCCTCGCCCATGTCGGACCGGTGTGGTGGCAGACGGGCGCGGCCACACTGGTGTGGACGGCCGCGGTCGCCGTACCGACGGCCCTGGGGCTGCGCGCGTGGCGGCTGCGGAAGCGGCCGAAGGGCACCGGAGCGGACACCGGCGCCGACACCGGCACGCTGAAGCTGACGACCCCGGCGGTGCCCGACGGGACGCGGAAACCGCGCGGGACTGCGGCCGACGACGCCTACGGGGCGAGCGACCCCTACGAGTTGGAGGCCGTCTACGACTTCCTCCCCGCCGATCTGCCGTCACCGTCGACGCCACCCGCGCCCTGGTACGACGACGCCGCGTCCCGCGAGGCCCGCTGGGCCGCGCTCAAGGCGGCGTCGTCGGCGGCGCCGCCGGAAGAGGCTCGGCCGGAGCCGGAGGAGACCCAGCCGTAGCCGGGGGACAGTTGTTCCCGGACCGGATCTAGCTGTTCGTGCCGAACACTTCCCGGAGCTGCTTCGGGAGCAGGTCGTTGCAGGCCTTCTCGGCGGTGGTCGTGAGGGCGTCGTTCGCGCACGTGTAGTAGTCGCGGTACATGAACTGGAGGCTGAACGTCGCGGCGACCATGACGAGTGCCAGGGACGCCGTGACCAGGCCGCTGATCGCGGCCGTCCGCTGCTGCCGGCTCCCGGCGCCCGCGCCGCCGGTGCCCTGCGGGGGCGCCGGGGTGTCCGGGTTCGGGGTGCGTGGTTTGGCGCGCAGGGCGCCGATGCCCCAGTTCAGGGCGAGCGCGCCGAGCAGCAGTGCCACGTACGGCCAGCTGAAGAGGGCGAAGAAGAAGGCCCACATGCCGGACAGCAGTGCGTACCGCGCCTGGCGCTGGGCCGGGTCCGTCGGGTCCCAGCGCGGGTTGGTGCCCTGTCCGTCGCCCTGTCCCTCGGGGCCGCCCTGTCCGCCGGACCGGCCGGAGCGGTCGCCGAAGACGCCCGGGGAGCGGCCGGGCTGCCGGTCGCTCCACTGACTGCCCCATGGGGAGCTGCCGCCGTCGCCGGAGGCGTCGTCGCCCGCCGGATGCCGGGGCTGCCAGGGCCTGTCCGGTGTGCCCTCGGGCGGCGGGGCGAACGGGTTGTCGTCCTGGGCCGCGCTTCCCTGACCGTCGCCGTTCGTGCCGGTGTCGACGTTCTTCTTGCCCGAGGGCGCGTCGGGGGGCGACGCGGGGTGCTCCCGCAGCAGCACAGACTGCGGGGTGAGCGTGAGGAGTCGCAGGCTGCGGTCCGACATCAAGTGAGCGTCTTCCCCTTGTTGATCACGGCCGTTGGTTCACGGCTGTCGATACGGCTGTCGATTACGGCTGTTCGGCATGAGCCGCCACTCCGTGAACGCACCGCGTGACCACCGCGTTCCCGGACCGGCTCCTCCCAGACGCTACCTTCCGGCCACGCCCCCGTCCCGTGGGGGCTGTCCGGAGTGCCGGTATCGTTGCTGGCGGTCGGCCGCTTCGTAGACTTCCCCGTATCCCCGGGCGCGAAGCATTCGTACGACCATACAAACGCTCCCCCGAGAAAGGGCCCCGCCGTGGCCGAGTCCCAGGCCGCCAAGCGTCTTGTCGTGCTGGTCTCCGGATCCGGTACCAACCTGCAGGCGCTCCTCGACACCGTCGCGGCCACCGGCACCGAGGCCTACGGGGCCGAGATCGTCGCGGTCGGCGCCGACCGCGACGGCATCGAGGGGCTCGCCCGCGCGGAGCGGGCCGGGCTGCCGACGTTCGTGTGCCGGGTGCAGGACCACGGCACCCGGGCGGAGTGGGACGCGGCGCTCGCCGGGGCGGTGGCCGCGTACGAACCCGATCTGGTCGTCTCCGCCGGGTTCATGAAGATCGTGGGCAAGGAGTTCCTGGCCCTGTTCGGCGGGCGGTTCGTCAACACGCATCCCGCCCTGCTGCCCAGTTTTCCGGGGGCCCACGGCGTTCGCGACGCGCTCGCGTACGGCGCGAGGGTCACCGGCTGCACCGTCCACTTCGTCGACGACGGCGTCGACACCGGACCGATCATCGCTCAGGGCGTGGTGGAGATCCGGGACGAGGACGACGAGAGCGCTCTGCACGAGCGCATCAAGGAAGTCGAGCGAAGGCTGCTCGTCGATGTCGTGGGGCGGCTCGCCCGCAACGGCTATCGCATTGAGGGACGAAAGGTAGTTATCCAGTGACCGCCGACATCACTGTCACGGCCGAGAGCAACAAGCGGGCCCTTCGCAGGGCGCTCGTCAGCGTCTACGACAAGACCGGTCTGGAAGAGCTGGCCCGTGGCCTGCACGAGGCCGGCGTGGAACTCGTCTCCACGGGATCGACGGCGGGCCGGATCGCCGCCGCTGGCGTCCCCGTCACCAAGGTCGAGGAGCTCACCGGCTTCCCCGAGTGCCTGGACGGCAGGGTCAAGACCCTGCACCCCAAGGTGCACGCGGGCATCCTCGCCGACCTGCGTCTGGAGGACCACCGCGCCCAGCTCGCCGAGCTGGGCGTCGAGCCCTTCGACCTGGTCGTCGTCAACCTCTACCCGTTCCGCGAGACGGTCGCCTCCGGCGCCTCGCCCGACGAGTGCGTGGAGCAGATCGACATCGGCGGCCCTTCGATGGTCCGCGCCGCCGCCAAGAACCACCCGTCCGTGGCCGTGGTCACCAGCCCGGCGCGGTACGCCGACGTGCTGAGCGCCGTACAGACCGGCGGCTTCGACCTCACCACCCGCAAGCGGCTCGCCGCGGAGGCCTTCCAGCACACCGCCGCGTACGACGTGGCGGTGGCCTCCTGGTTCGCGTCGTCGTACGCCCCGGTGGACGAGTCGCAGTTCCCTGACTTCCTCGGCGCCACCTGGGAGCGCGAGAACACCCTCCGCTACGGCGAGAACCCGCACCAGCCCGCCGCCCTGTACGTGGACGGGACGGGTGGCGGCCTGGCCAGGGCCGAGCAGCTGCACGGCAAGGAGATGTCGTACAACAACTACACGGACACGGACGCCGCCCGCCGTGCCGCGTACGACCACGACGAGCCCTGCGTCGCGATCATCAAGCACGCCAATCCCTGCGGTATCGCGATCGGCGCGGACGTCGCCGAGGCGCACCGCAAGGCGCACGCGTGCGACCCGCTGTCGGCGTTCGGTGGTGTGATCGCCGTCAACCGCCCGGTCAGCAAGGAGATGGCGGAGCAGGTCGCGGAGATCTTCACCGAGGTCATCGTCGCGCCCGACTACGAGGAGGGGGCGCTGGAGGCCCTCGCCAAGAAGAAGAACATCCGGGTGCTCAAGGCCGCCGGCGCGCCCGCCAACCCGGTCGAGGTCAAGCCCGTCGACGGCGGTGTGCTGCTCCAGGTGACGGACCGGCTCCAGGCCGACGGCGACGACCCGGCCAACTGGACCCTTGCGACGGGCGACGCGCTGTCCGCGTCCGAGCTCGCGGAACTCGCCTTCGCCTGGAAGGCGTGCCGGGCCGTCAAGTCCAACGCCATCCTGCTGGCCAAGGGCGGCGCCTCGGTCGGCGTCGGCATGGGCCAGGTCAACCGCGTCGACTCGGCGAAGCTGGCGGTCGAGCGGGCGGGGGAGGAGCGGGCACGCGGTGCGTACGCGGCCTCGGACGCGTTCTTCCCGTTCCCCGACGGGCTGGAGATCCTGACGGCGGCCGGCGTCAAGGCCGTGGTGCAGCCCGGCGGTTCGATGCGGGACGAGCTGGTCGTGGAGGCGGCGCAGAAGGCGGGCGTCACCATGTACTTCACGGGGACGCGGCACTTCTTCCACTGAGGCCGAGCCCGAGGCCGAGTGACGAGTGACGAGTAGGGCCGCGGCTCACCGGAATCCCGGTTCCGGTGAGCCGCGGCCGTGTGCTCAGGGGCGTTTTGTGGGCGATGGCGAGGCATCGGCGGCTCGTTCGCAGTTCGGCCAGTCGTGGAAGTCGTGGTCCACGCTCCACAGGCGCTCGGCCGCCGTGATGTTCCACGCCGGGTCCAGCGCCTGCCGCGGGGTGCCGCCCAGCTCGCGCAGCCGGGCGTCGGAGATCTGGAACACGCCCCAGTTACGGGTGCCGTTGGTGTTGGGGAGGATGTGCAACGGGTCCAGGAAGGACTGGCAGTCCGCGATGGCGACGGCCTTGTCCGGCGCCTCCTTGAACACCGCGCGGATGCGCTGCCGCACCTTCTCCGGCGACCACACGTTCATGCGCACCTTCGGCGAGGAGTACAGCGCCTTCTTCGTCGCGTCGTCCACGACACCGTTGGGCGGGAGGCCGGCGAACACCTGGAACGCGGTGACCCGGCGCAGGGTCTGCGGCCCGAAGTCCGAGTCGACGCCGATGTCCGCGCCCTTGTCGTGCAGCAGCTGCTGCACCTCGTGTACGCAGGTGTCGTGCTGGCCCATGGCCACCACCTCGCGGCAGCCGGCCGAGAACAGCACGCGGCCGTCGGTGCCGGGGCCGTTGGCGGAGGACGCCTCCTCCGTCGACAGAACCCAGGCCGAGACCCCGACCGTCAGAACCGCCGCCACCGCGGCGACGACGACGGGGTAGCGGGTCCGACGGGCCGGGACGGGTTCCGGCGTCGCCGGTTCCTCGGCGGCCGGGTCCTGCACCGCATCTGCGGCCTCCCCGCTCCCGGCCGCGTTCCCTGCGGCGTTCTCCGCCCCGTTCTCCTTGAGCCGGGCCGTGTCCGCGAGCGCCCACAGCCGGTGCAGTGACCGGAGTTCGTCGGGTGACGCGCCGCAGACCGTGCCGATGCGGTGGACGCTTCCGTAGTCCTGAGGCACCGAGGTGCCCTTGCAGTAGCGGTGCAGGGTGGAGCCGGCGATGTCGGTCCGCTTGGCGAGTGCTTCGTAACTCAGTCCTGATCTGTTCTTCAACGCACGCAACATCGCGGCGAGTTGTTCGGATTCCGGGTGTGCGGGCATGGTTTCCCCCCATGGCACGTTGGTCAGACGCTCCAGTAGCCGGGCCACTGTGCCACGCACGCCGTCCCATGGCCGTTCCAACGATCTCGGAACGTGCCGCGTGAACTCCGTCCCGTCGTCCCGGCATCCCGCTGGGACGGATTTCCTTGCCCGGTGGACGCGCGCTTCGTCGGCGTCGGGCCGTCCGAACACAGGTCGACACAGGCTCCGTTCCCACAAGTGGATCTTCGGCATTGCGGCTGAGCCCGGGGAGCGGTGCCCGGCGGACAGGGCGCGACGCACCAGGGCCGTGTCCTCCCCTCGGGCGGGGTGGGACACGGCCCTTGACGGTGGACGCTGCGGACTCGCCGGCAGCCGCTGCCTACTGGTGGACCCCGGGGTACTTCGCCCGGTTGAACCAGGCCGCGCCCTCGGACTTGCCGACGAACACCGCGACGAGGATCGCGAGCACGGTGTGGATCAGGCCGACGACGATGAAGGGGTAGATACCGAGGACGGCGGTGATGATCGCGAACACCATGGTGGTGACGCGGACGCCGCTGCCGCCGCTGCCGAACTTCGCACCCAGGACGATCGCGAAGACGCCCCAGGCGAGGGCCAGCGCGGTGACGGCCCACAGGGCGCCGGACGAGTAGTCGGCGAGCTGCTGGAAGTCGACGTCGTCCTTGAGCTGCTGGTCGTTCTTCGCGGCGTTGATCGCGACCGCGGACAGCGCGATGAGGATGGCGCCGATCACCTGGAGGCCCGCGATGACGAAGAGCATCACGCGCGCGGCCCTCACGTTGCCCGGCATCGTGAGCGGGCCGCCCGGGTAGCCGCCGTAGCCCTGCTGTCCGTAGCCCGGCTGTCCGTACCCCTGCTGGCCGAGCGGCGGTGCCGACGGGTAGCCGTAGCCGGGCTGCTGGGGCGGGGTCTGCTGGGGGTAGCCGTAACCGGGCGCCGGCTGCTGGGGCTGCTGCGGGGGCGGGCCGTACGGGTTGTTCGGGTCGCCGAAACTCATGGCGGGTCTTCCTCCGTCTGCGTCAAGTGCGGGGACGACGCGAGGCACCGAACGGAGGAAGGTGATGTACGTATGCGGTCCGCCCCCCGGCCCTGCCCGCGGCACTGTGCTGCTTGTCGTTTTATCGTTCTTTAGTTCACTTGTGCTTGTCCAGCCGCATAGTGCATGTGTTGTGCAAGTGCAACATCCTCGATCATGCCCGTACGGCGGTGGCGCAACCGGATCCGAACCCGGAACCGAACCCGGATCGGAACCCTGATCCCAACCCGGAACCGAACCCGGATTGGAACCCGGAGGTGGTCATCCGCGAGGATGGGGGCATGACCGCCCAGATTCTCGATGGCAAGGCCACCGCAGCCGCGATCAAGTCCGATCTGACCGCCCGCGTGGCGGCGCTGAAGGAGAAGGGCGTCACGCCCGGCCTCGGCACGATCCTCGTCGGGGAGGACCCCGGCAGCCAGAAGTACGTCGCCGGCAAGCACCGCGACTGCGCACAGGTGGGCATCGCCTCCATCCAGCGCGAACTGCCCGCCACGGCCACCCAGGAGGAGATCGAGGCGGCCGTACGCGAGCTGAACGAGGACCCCGCCTGCACCGGCTACATCGTCCAGCTGCCCCTCCCCAAGGGCATCGACGAGAACCGCATCCTCGAACTGATGAACCCCGACAAGGACGCTGACGGCCTCCACCCGATGAACCTCGGCCGCCTCGTCCTGAACGAGCCGGCTCCGCTGCCCTGCACCCCCAACGGCATCCTCACCCTGCTGCGCCGCCACGGCGTCGAGATCAAGGGCGCGGAGGTCGTGGTCGTCGGCCGCGGTGTCACCATCGGCCGCCCCATGCCGCTGCTGCTCACCCGGCGCAGCGAGAACGCGACGGTGACGCAGTGCCACACGGGTACGCGTGACCTCGCCTCCCACCTCCGCCGCGCCGACATCATCGTCGCCGCCGCGGGCTCGGCCCACCTGGTCCGCCCCGAGGACGTGAAGCCGGGCGCCGCCGTTCTCGACGTCGGTGTCTCGCGCAACGCCGAGGGCAAGATCGTGGGCGACGTCCACCCGGGCGTCGCCGAGGTGGCCGCCTGGATCTCCCCGAACCCCGGCGGAGTCGGCCCGATGACCCGTGCCCAGCTGCTCGTCAACGTGGTCGAGGCGGCGGAGCGCAGTGTCGGCTGAGGCGGAGGACAGGCGGGCGGAGCCCGCGTCGGCGTCCGCGCCGGCATCCGGTGAGTTGCCCGAACCCACTGCCGTCGACCCCGTCAGCGCGCCGGACGCCGCGGGGCGTCCCCGGCGTACGACGCGTCGCTTCCCCCTCTTCACGCGGGACACCGCGCGACCCGAGGGCGGCGGCCGGGCGGCTCCGGGGGACGCGCCGGCGCCCGTTCGGCAGTGGCCGATCCTCGTCGTGCTGGGCACGGTAGGGGCCGGGCTCCTGATGACGGCGCTCGACGTGTTCCGGTACGGGCTGCTGCTGATCGGGGCCGCGATGCTGGCCGGCGCGGTGCTGCGCTGGGTGGTGCCGGACGTCGGGATGCTCGCCGTACGGTCCCGGTTCACGGACATGGTCACGTACACGGTGCTGGGTACGGCCATCGTGCTGCTGGCGATGATGGCGCAGCCGAGGCCGTGGCTGACGATCCCGTTCCTGGACGACACGCTGCACTACACGATCAGCAGTCAGGGCAGGTAGGAACCGTGGGCCGTACTTCGCCCCGGCGGGAACCGTTGCCCCCTCTGACGTCGTCAAATGCCTGGGACCGGCCGACGAACGCCTAGGAGGACGCGCGATGAGCGCCTGGCAGCCGCTGCCCGACGACCTGCCGCCGGAAGTGCGGCACTTCGTCGAGCAGGTGCGGCTCCTCAAGGACCGCACCGGGCTCAGCCTGGCCGCGCTCGGCGCGCGCACCGCGTACAGCAAGTCCTCCTGGCAGCGGTACCTCAACGCGACCCAGCCGCCGCCCCGGCAGGCGATAGCCGCCCTGTGCCGGGTCGCGGGCCTCGCCCCTGTGGACGCCGAGCGCTTCGGCGTCCGCTGGGAACTGGCGGTCCAGGCCTGGCCCCGGCCACCGGCCCCGGAGCCCGGGAAACCGGAGCGGCAGGACGGGGTGTACGAGGAGGAGGTGCCCACCCTCCCGTGGTGGGTGGAGTCCGGGACCGGGTCGGGGTCCGGTTCGGGCTCGGGGTCCGGAAAGGATTCCGGGGTTTCGGCGGACCCGTCCCGGCGGGTGCTGCTCGTCGCCGTGGTCCTCGTACTGGTGCTCGTGCTTGTCGCGGTGGTCGGCGCTGTCGTTTTTGGTTGAGGGCGTTGAGGGAATGTGACATCCGCGCGTCCGGTGTGACCTTTCTTGTGCTTTCTGTGTGGCGATGTGTCGATAAGTTCGAGGAATCGCAACCGGGGCGCAACGCGACAGGGTTAATGTGGGCAATCGGGACGGTCCGGGGGGTCCCGTACGTAATCCAGGGGTTCGGCCGGCCGGGAGGGCAGTCGGTGGAACACTGGACCGTAGGTCGGGGGCGTGCAACGGTGCACCTCCGGGCCTGACAATGCTCCCGTGCGCCCCCACCCCGGGAACCGAGATCCTGACTGGGCGCATCCGTGTGGGTAGCCAAGACAGTCAAGAAAAGGATTCGGCCAAAGGGATCCACGGCACCACGCACGGGAGAACAGCCAGCACGACCGGGGGGAATGAGGGGGGAAGCAATGCCTCGTTGGAGGGCCTTGCCGGATGAACTGGATCCGCAGGTCAGGGAGTTCGCGAGCCAGCTGCGCAGGCTCGTGGACCGCAGTGGCCTGAGCATCGCGGCGGTGGCCGACCGCACGGGCTACAGCAAGACGTCGTGGGAGCGTTATCTCAACGGTCGGCTTCTCGCGCCCAAGGGCGCGATCGTCGCCCTGGCCGAGGTCACGGGGACCAATCCCGTGCACCTGACCACGATGTGGGAGCTGGCCGAGCGCGCCTGGAGCCGCTCGGAGATGCGCCACGACATGACCATGGAGGCGATCCGGATCTCCCAGGCGCGCGCCGCGCTGGGTGAGTTCGGGGCGCCTGCCGCGGAGACGAAGAACGGGAGCGGCAAGAACGGGCGGGGCGGCCGGACCGCGACGGTCACTCCGGGGATCGCCGGACCCGCGGGCGTCTCACCGACCGTGCCGCCGCAGCCGAAGGCCACGGAGGCCCGGGACTCGGCGACCGACGTACGTACGGGCGCGGCACGCGGCGGTGCTGCCGGCGGCTCGGTGAGTTCCGCGAGTTCGGCCGGTTCCGGCTCGGCCGAGAGCAACTCGTGGGGCATGGCCGGGTACCAGGGACCGGCGGCGAGAGGTGGCGCCGGGGGGCGCGCGGCCTCGCCCTCGGGACCGGCCGGACCGTCCGGGCCGTCGGAGACGCCCGGACATCAGGGCGCGGCACCCTGGACCCCAGGTACGCCCGCAGTGGCACCCGGCGGTCCGCCGCAGGACGCCCGGCCGGGCGGCAGCGGCGGGTCCGGCGGTTCGCGGCGCAAGCGGCGGCTCACGATGTTCCTCGCGGGCGTCGTGGGGGCGTCGGTGGTGGTCGCGGCGGCCTGGGCCTTCACCGACCGGGGCGAAGACACCCCGGAGGCGAGCAAGCCGAGTGCGTCGCCGACGACCTCGGCCGGCACGAATCCCGACCTGCCGGTCGGTGTGGAGTGCAGCGGCGCCACGTGCACCGGCCAGGACCCGGAGAACATGGGCTGCGGCGGCGAGCTGGCGCAGACCGCCAACAGCGTCACCGTCGGCACCACGCTCGTCGAGGTCCGCTACAGCAAGACCTGCCAGGCGGCGTGGGCGCGCATCACCCAGGCCGCCCCGGGCGACCAGGTCGACGTCACCGCCTCCGGGTCGGCGAAGCAGACCGGTGCGGTCGACACGGACACCGACGCGTACACGCCGATGGTGGCCGTGAAGGACGCGGGCGACGCGACGGCGTGCGTCACGCTCAAGGCGACCGGGCAGAAGGGCTGCACCCAGTAGGGGCGCACCCGGTAGGGCCGCGGCACCCGGCAGCGTGTGCGGGCGCCACGGCAGCCTCCCCTCGTACGAATCGCCGTACGAGGGGAATGCCCGGCCCGGTTCGGGGCAGGCGAGGAAGTATCCCCACGGGAGTCCGGCGAAGTCGGTTCCCCGGGCGACGGCCGCTCGTCACTCCCCTCTCCCGGACGGGCGGCCGTCGCTGCCCGTGGCACGGTGAACGCGACTCTGTGGGGTGGGCCACACGGGACCCGGACGTCCGGGATCCCGGATGCGCGATAGCCTGACGGCGGATCTCTCTTGACGCCAAGAGATCGATCATCCGAACCGGGGCAGCGACGCCCCACCGCCAGCTGTCCTACGGAGAACGCCATGACCCGCACTCCCGTGAACGTCACCGTCACCGGCGCGGCCGGCCAGATCGGTTACGCCCTGCTCTTCCGCATCGCCTCCGGCCAGCTGCTCGGCGCGGACGTGCCGGTCAGGCTCCGCCTCCTGGAGATCACCCCGGCGCTCAAGGCCGCCGAGGGCACCGCGATGGAACTGGACGACTGCGCCTTCCCGCTGCTCCAGGGCATCGACATCACGGACGACGCGAACGTAGCCTTCGACGGCGCCAACGTCGCTCTCCTGGTGGGCGCCCGCCCGCGTACCAAGGGCATGGAGCGCGGTGACCTCCTCTCGGCCAACGGCGGCATCTTCAAGCCCCAGGGCAAGGCCATCAACGACAACGCCGCGGACGACATCAAGGTCCTCGTCGTCGGCAACCCGGCCAACACCAACGCGCTGATCGCGCAGGCCGCCGCTCCGGACGTACCGGCCGAGCGCTTCACCGCGATGACCCGCCTGGACCACAACCGCGCGCTCACGCAGCTCGCGAAGAAGACCGGCTCGACGGTCGCCGACATCAAGCGCCTGACGATCTGGGGCAACCACTCGGCCACCCAGTACCCCGACATCTTCCACGCCACGATCGCCGGCAAGAACGCCGCCGAGGTCGTCAGCGACGAGAAGTGGCTCGCCGAGGACTTCATCCCGACCGTCGCCAAGCGCGGCGCCGCGATCATCGAGGCCCGTGGCGCGTCCTCGGCCGCCTCCGCCGCCAACGCCGCCATCGACCACATCCACACCTGGGTCAACGGCACGGCCGACGGCGACTGGGCCTCCATGGGCATCCCGTCCGACGGCTCCTACGGCGTCCCGGAGGGCCTCATCTCCTCCTTCCCGGTCACCACGAAGGACGGCGTGTACGAGATCGTCCAGGGCCTGGACATCAACGAGTTCTCCCGCGCCCGCATCGACGCCTCGGTGCAGGAGCTGGCGGAGGAGCGCGACGCGGTCCGCGCCCTCGGCCTCATCTGAGCCCCAACCGCTCTTCCTTCGGGCCCCGTTCAGGCTTCGGCCGGACGGGGCCCGGGTGTGTCCGGCGCCGCCCCGCCGTCCGCTTGCCGCGCCGCCGTCCGCTCGCCGCCTCCTCCGTGCGCACGACCCGTGGGCCGTGACAATCCACTGTCCCGCGGCCCCTCCGTCCCTCTATGCTGATGGGCTGTCAACTGGCCCTCTGGCAAGGGTCGTTACACGCATCGGGGGAGCCGCGTGAGTACCGCACACGTGCCACAGCAGCCGCAGTCGACACCAGACACACCGCCCGCACCGCCCGTGCCGGCGCCCACGCCACCGCACGCCAGTGAGGCCACCCGGCTGCTGTGCGCGGGCACCTACCTGGACTCCGGATACCGCGACCGGGTCATCGAGGAACTCCATCTCAACGAACAGCGGATCGTGGCGCCCTCACTCGGCTTCGACGCGGCCCGCGTCCTCGCGCACGCCCTGCGGGCCAGAAACCGGGAACTGCTGTGGGCCGGGGCGATCCTGGGCCTGTGGGTGGTCGGCTCGGCGCTGACCCGCGGTTGGCTGGCCCTCTTCGTTCTCCCCGTTCTGGCCCTCGCGGTCGCGTCCTGGATCCGGGGCCGCGCCGAGTACCCGCCCCTGTACCGGCGGGTGCCCGCCTTTCTGCTCCGCTGGTGGGGCCGGGTCCTGTTCGGGGTCCTGCTGGTCATCACGGTGGTCGTCGCGTTCAACGGCCTGGACGACGGCTCGTCGAGCGGCTCGTCCTCCGGCTCGTACGGCACCGGTTCCTCCGAGCTGACCGGGGCGACCGACGTACTGGTGCCGTACGGGGACGGCGCAGACGTCGCGATCGAGCGCTGGCAGGCCTGGGTCACGTTCGCGTTGTTCGCCCTGATCGCGCTGTGCGTGGCCGCGCAGCGCGGCCAGTTCGCCCGGGCGATGGCCGCGGAACTGTCCCCGCAGCGCTTCCCGGACGCCGCCTCCGACCCGGCCGAGCAGGCCGAGGGGCCGCGGTTCCAGCGGCTCAAGGACCGTATCCGGCTCGAACAGCACGCGCCGTTGATCATGTACAACGAGGCGCGGCCCTTCCTGGGAGCGGGCGAGGCCTACCAGACCTGGGTCCTCGCGGTGGAGCTGCGGCCCGACGAGATGAAGAAGCAGCAGCCGCTGGGCAACCGCGTCGTACTGGAGAAGATCCGGCCGTTGATCGAACAGCTGCGGCTGCCCGCCGAGTACGCCGGTCAGTTCGGGCGCGACCGGCTGCGCCGGCTGGAGATCGACGAGTGCGTGTTCCTGCCCGCCGAGGGGATCCTGCGGCGCGAGGAGGCGCCGTACCATCCGCAGGCCTTCGAGGAGCACCGGGCCCGCGCTGTCGAGGAGGGTGCCGAGAAGAGACGGCACTTCCTGCGCATCCGTGTCGGCGGCTGGGAGGAGGAACTGGTCGTCACGGTCTTCGTGCGCATCCACACCCAGGGCCGCATGCTCACCCTGGAGGTCGCCCCGCACGTGCTGACGCCGGTGCGCGAGGACTTCAAGAACGCCGACCGTGTCGCCCACCGCTTCCGCAACAACCACGGGCTCGGCAAGGCGGCCTGGGCCGTCGCCCAGGTTCCCGGCTCCGTGGCCCGCTCACTGATCACCCTGGGCAAGGGCCTGGTGTACGTCTGGCGGATGCTGACCGGCGGGTACGCCGGTGCGCTGCCCGACGGGCCCGCCCTCTCCGTGCGCGAGCTGGGCTCGGTGCCCACCGGGTCCCACTTCCAGGAGATGGACGTCCTGCGCTATCTGAAGAACGTGCAGGACCGGGTGGCGAACGGGGTTCGGGTCGCACTGGCCGAATCCGGTTACCGGACCGGCGAGTTCATGCAGAAGATCACCACCATCAACAACAACGGCGACGTGACGAACATCGCCCGCGTCGACAACAGCACCTTCGCTGTCGGCAGTCACGCCACCGCCTCCTCCACGACCGGCGGCACTGCGCCGCAGACGGGATCCGGTAACTGATGACCACCGATGAACCGAACGTCAGTATCGGCGATGTCTCGCACAGCACCTTCGCCATCGGCAGCCACGCGCGTGCCGTCACCAACCACGGCACGGCTCCGCAGCGCGACGAGGCCACCGAGGAACTGCTGAAGGCGGTACGCGAGTTGCGCGCCGACCTGACCCGGGTGCGGGCCGGCGAGGAGACGGACGCACTGCGCACGGCCCTGGAGGAGACGGAGGAGGAGATCACCCGCACCGGCCGGGCGGCTCCTTCGCGCCGGGAACGACTGCGGGAGCTGCTCACCGACTCCCAGGCACTGCTGAACGTGCTCGCCTCGGCGGGGGCCGTGGCGGCCCTCCTGGGGCTGTGAGGGGATCGCGATGAGCGGGGGACCACGATGAGACGGGGATCGCGATGAGCGGCGGATCGCGGTACTGGGACGAGGAGACACAGCGCTGGGAGGACGCCGGGAGCCCCAGCGCCGCTCCGGCCACTCCGCCGCCACCGGCCAGGCCGCACTTCCCGCCCGCCGGGTGGCCGGGGACGCCGGCCACCGATCCGGCCGGTGCGGAGGCGCTGCCACTCGTATCGGGGCCGCCGGAGGCGCCTGCGGTGCCCCCGCCCGCCGGGTGGCCGGGAGCGGCCGGGACGGGCACCTCGGGCACGTCTGCCGCTGGTCCGGCCGGTGGGGGTGAGTGGCCGCCCGTGGCCGAGGCGCCCACGGTGTCCGCGCCCGCCGGGTGGCCGGGCGCCGCGGGGCAGGGAGTGTGGCCGCTGCCGGGCGCCGAAGGGGCCGCGACGGACGATGCCGGTCGCCCCTTCGCCGACTGGCCGAACACGTCCTGGCCGCCCGCCGGTCTGCCTGCCACGCCTGCCGCCACCGGCGGGACGAGACGGCGGCTCGTGTGGTCCGTGCTGATCGGGGCCGTCGGCGCCGCTGTCGCCGTGGCTCTGGTGCTGACCTTCGTGGTCGACGGGAACGACGGCAAGGACGGGGACCGGGCGGCCGTGCCCGGCAGGTCCACGACGCCCGTGACGTCAGAGCCGCCGGAGGTGACGTCGGCGTCGACGGAGGTGAGCGAGTCGCCCACCGAGACCACGGCCCCGCCCTCCGCGCAGGTCTCCGCACCGCCCTCCGGCTACGAGCTGCGCCAGGACACGGAGGGCTTCCGGATCGCGGTCCCCGAGGGGTGGACCCGCGCCACGGTGGACTCCTTGTACGGCATGAGCGTGGTCAACTACCGCAGTTCGGACCGCACCCACCGGATCCAGGTGTACCAGGTGGCGGAGCCGTCGCCGAAGGCCTCGTTCGAGCTGTTCCTGTCGGAACGGACCGCGAAGCCGGTCGGCTTCACGGAGATCGGCCTGGACCACCTCGACGACGGCACGTTCACGGGATCCCGGCTGGAGTATCTGGCCGACTCGATACGGGGCGAACCCGACCCCGGCACCTGGCACGTATACGACGAGCGTTTCGTGGCCTCGGACGGCAAGATCTACGCGATCGCCGCGTACGGCCCGGACTCGGACGGCCGCGACGACGAACTGGAGCTTCTCACCACGGCGTTGGACTGGTTCTGCCCGCCCCTCGGTGTCTGTGACGAGGGGATTCCACAGGATTCCACACCTGGGGCCCCCTGAATTCGGTGAAATCGGGTGTCCGGCAGGACCGTTGTGTGCACGCTCAGTGCATGAGCGACTACAGGGACGATGTTCCGGCGTATCTGACGATCCGGGTCACCGCCCAGGAGGGTCCGATCGCGGCCTTCGCGGAGCAGGAGGCCGGGGAGGCCGCGCGGCGGTATCCCGACCTGATGGGAGTGGGCATCCCGGAGTTCTTCCACGCCAGGGAGTGCGAGACGGGCGGCTGGGAGCTCTACGGCTACGGCAGTGACACCCCGCAGGGCTCCCGGGACTCGCTCGGCTCGGTGTTCCGGCTGCGCGCCGGCGAGGCCGAGGAGGCCGGGGACGAGGCCGCCCGGCGCAAGTGGATGGCGGCGGCCGTGCGCATGGACCGGGAGGTCGTGAACGACGTACGGGTGCGCGGCGAGCGCTTCCGGATCGTGCGCGCCTCCCGCTTCGTCCGGATGGGGCCGAACGGGCCCGAGCCGCCCCGCCCCTCCGACCCCGACCCTGCGGAGGTCGGCGAGGCGTACCGGGTGGGACCGCGCACCAAGGGCTTCGTGGTCGACCCCGTCACCGGCACCGGGCTGTCCGACGGCATCCTCAAACTGGACCTCATCCAGTTCGTCGGCATCGCGCCCGGCGCACCGCAGGCGGTCCGGGACGAGGCGCGACGGGCACTCCACACGCACCCGGGCGGGGTTCTCCTGCCCGCCGTATACATGATCTCCGAGCGGGTGGACGGGAGTTGGCGGGCGCACAACCCCGGCTCCGCCGACTCCACACCCCAGGGCGCGCGGGACTCCCTCGCCTACTGGCTGCGCGTGATGGCCCCCTTCACCCTCCGGCTGAGCGAGGAGAAGGCCGCCGAGTACGCCCTGATCGCCGACCGTGTCGACGAGAAGCGCTCCAACGTCGCGACCGTCGACGGCATCCGCTACCGCGTCACCCGGGTCGAACGCCTCATCAGGGTCGGCCCCGACGGCCCCGAGGGCCCACGCCCCTCCGACTTCGACCCCGAACCGCCCGTCGACGTGCAGACACGCCGTCTCAAGGAACAGGGCCTGTGGCGGGAGGAGGACGACGAGCCGGTCCAACTCAGCGAGCGCAGCCTGGAGTTGAAGCGCCGGTGGGATGCGGAGGAGGAGCGTCGGCGGGCGGTGCGCGAGAGCAGGAAGAAGGCGAGACGAGGGGACGGCGGCTGGGGGAGCGAGTAGGGAGGCCCGGCTACTGCGGGTACAGGCGCGCCAACAAGGGGGCCGGTGGTCCGAGTTCGGCCACCGTGGACTCGCCGGCCCGCTCCGCGACCGCGTGCCAGTGGGCGGCTCCGGTGCTGTCGCCGCGGTCCTCGCACAACTGGGCCACCCTGCGGGCCGCGTAGTCGTCGCCGCCCCGCGCGGCGTGTTCCCACAGCTCTTCGGCGGACAGGGTCTCGCCGCGCCCCGCGAGCAGTGAACCCAGTGAGCACGTCGCCGCCACGCTGCCCTGCCGGGCCGCGGCGAGCAGGAACCGCTCGGCCTCTTCGTGGTTGCCGCCGCGGAGCAGTCGTTGCCCCACCGAGGCCTGGGCCCGGAACTCCCCGGCCTCGGCCGCCCGGACCAGCCACACGTCGGCCATGGCCTGCTCGCCCCGCTGCTCATGAAGGATCGCCATGTTGTACACCGCGGCGGTGAGGCCACGCTGGGCAGCGAGCCGCCAGAGCGGTTCGGCATACGCGAGGTTCCCCGCCTGCTGGTAGAACAGCCCCAGGTTGAAGGCGGCTTCGGCGTCCCCCTCCATCGCCGCCTGACGGAAGAGCGACTCGGCGAGGTCCGCATCGCCCGCCTGCAACCGGGCGAGGAGTGCCTCCTCCGTCAACTCGCCCTGTTCCCAGCCCTGTTCCTCCTCCCGCTCCGCTTCCCCGGCCCTGAGCTCGCCGCGTACGACGTCGAGGTGGCGGGCGGCCTCCGCGTCACCGTCGCCCGCTGCCAGAGCCAGCCACCTCTCGGCCTCGGCCGGGTCGCCGCGATGGTAGGAGCGGACCCCCACACCCAGCGCACCCTCCCGCTCTCCCTGTTCGGCCGCCCTGCGCCACCACTTCTCGGCCTCGACCATGTCGTCGCGCTGCTCCGCCTCGGCTGCGAGGTTGGTGGACGCCCTGCCCGCGCCCGCTTCGGACGCCCGGCGCCACAGCTCGCGGGCGGCCTCGGCATCCCCACTCTCCATCCGGAGGTTCCCGATGTCGGTCATCGCCTTCGGATGCCCGAGGCTCGCGGCCAACTCCAGCTGCCGCAGCCCTTCTTGCGCATCGCGGCGCGCAAGCGCCTCCTGGCAGGCGCGGTACGCCTTCTCGGCGCGGCGGGATCTGAACACGCGCCCATCCTGCTGGGCCACCCGACCCGAACACCAGAGCGCCTCCCGGCGAGAGCGCGACGGCCCTCGCCGCTGGGCAGGGGGCGATCAACGGAGCAGGCACACGCGGGACATCCGGCACAGCCGCTGCCGGCGTACGTTCGCGGACCGCGCGGTCATGGAGCCCCAGGATTCCGCCGGGCTTCCCGCCGGGCCCGCGTGCCGCGCGGTTTAGGCGGGTGCGACACGGAAACACAAGGTGGCATGGCGGAACAACCGCTCCGCCATGCCGGCGGGGGCGGATATGGGGGTGGAGGAGGACGGTACGGTGCCTGGGACACATGAGATGGTTCTGACCGGGACGGTCGAGTCCGGAGCTGAGGAGTGGAGCTGCCTCAGTTGCGAGCGGCGCATGCTGTTGCGCTGGCCGCCCCACTACGAAAAGCTCGTCCTCGAACTGGGCGACGAGAACGCCACTCACGTCGGTGGCAAGGGCGGAGTCCGGTTGGGCGCCGTCGATGTGGAGCCGGCGGCCCGGCCGGTGGCCGAGCACGACATACGGTGGCTCCAGGACAACGGCATCGACTGGGACAACGACGCTTCGGCGTGAACTGCCCTGCCGGTTGGGCCAGTTCCTCCCGCTGTTCCAGTCCCGCCGGTTGTGTCGGTGCGGTCAGCTCGCCGGTATCTCCAGCGTCAGGAACTCGGCCGTCGCGGCCAGGCCTTCCGGGTGCACTGCCCCCGGTTCGCGCAGGCTGACGGCCGCTTCCAGGCGGTAGGTGCCGACGGGCAGCCCCTGGGCCTCCAGCCGGATGGCGGGCGCGCTCACCGGGACCAGCCCGTCCGCCGACGCGACCGTGTAGCGGGTCTTCGTTCCCAACTGCCGTGCCACCACGATGGCGTGGTAGGCGAGACGGTCGGCCCGCAGATCCGCCGCGGTGAGGTCGAGGGTGATCGTCATGTTGAACCTGGCGTCGGCGTGGATGCGTTGCCGGCCCGGCAGATCCAGAGTGAGCCCGGGCGCGATGCCGGTCCGGTGCACGGCGGTTCCGCCCGGCTGCGGCACTCCGGCCGACTCCGGAACCCCGTCCGCCGCTTCGGGCTCGGCCGACTCGACGGGGGGTTCCGGCGCGGGCTCGTCCCGTACCCGGGGCTCCTGTTCCGGCGGTGTCGTGAGACCGATCCGGCTCTCGACGAAGTCCAGCAGGGCCTCGCGGTCCCATGCCGCCCAGCGCTCCTGCTCCGTGCTCCGCACATGCTGCACCGTCGTACTGCGGATCGAGCCGCTCTCGTCCAGCAGCACGCGGACGAGGAAGCTCTCGTAGGGCCGGCTGTCGGCCGGCGGCTCGGCGTCCGCCGCCCTCTCCTGCGTGCCGGCCATCTCCCGTGCGCGGGCGCACCAGTGCTCCACCTTGGTCCGCGACAGGCTGATGTCCGACAGCAGCTTGATGATCTCGTCGACGGGACGTTCGGCGAGATCCGCGAAGGTCAGCACTCCCGAGGCGGCGAGCCGGGACGCGATCTTGGGGCCGATGCCCTCGATCCGTGTCAGGTCGTGCGCACGGGGAGTGCCGACCTCCCCGCCCTTGATGTCGTTACGGCGCTCCACGGTCGCTGCTCCTTCGTCACCTGTGTCCGCGGGTCGTGGCGTCGCCGGACGGCTGGTCCTCCTGTGTCGCAGTCGCGGAGGACCAGCTGGGTCCAGGCGTGTTACGGCGCTATCTCGATGGCCCGTCCTTCGACGAAGGCGTTCAGCGGGTACGGGGTCTGGGGCGCCCCGCTGCCGGGGCAGCGCACCTTGAACGTGACCATTGCCGCGAGCCGGTAGACGCCCGGAGGGAGGGTGTTGCCCGGAACGGTGAGGGTGGTCGTCGCCCCCGCGGGCGTGGTGGCGTTGTACGTGGACTGGCCGGCGACGGTGTTCCTCGTGAAGGAGCCGAGTACTTTCTCGGGACCCGGGCCGAGGCTCTCGGCGAAGTACTTGACCTCGAAGGCCAGCGCGCACAGGACCGCCTTGGCGGCCGCGGCGAGCACCTCGAACTCGATCGCCACCTGGAACGGATCGCCCTTCCTGATGATCAGGCTGGAGGGGATGCCGTTCGGGTCGAGTACCTGAAGACGCTCGACGACCCGGAGGTCCGTGCTCGGTTCGGTTGGCATGGTGCGGTGCCCCTTTCGTTCGGCGGTGTCTGCCCAACGGCCTACCGCCGCTCGCTTAATCACCGCTCCCGCCCGCGCTTAGGCACGTCCCGTTCCGCATTTAAGCCGGGGGTCAAATGCTGTCATGCCGGGCTATACGGTCACGCAGGTCGACCGTGGCCGGGCCGGGCCTGACCCCCAGCTCCTCCTGGAGCAACTGGGCGCAGGCGCGGTACTGCAACAGCGCCAGGTGCGGCTGGCCCTGGCGGCAGTAGCAGCGCATCAGACGGCGGTGGGCGTCCTCGCGGCACGGGTCGAGTTCGAT
Source organism: Streptomyces sp. NBC_01451 (assembly GCF_036227485.1). Taxonomy (NCBI): domain Bacteria; kingdom Bacillati; phylum Actinomycetota; class Actinomycetes; order Kitasatosporales; family Streptomycetaceae; genus Streptomyces; species Streptomyces sp. NBC_01451. Next base: position 3,495,537 of record NZ_CP109479.1, on the reverse strand, counting down.
GACGCGTCGGCACAGCGCCGCGCAGGGCGCGTACCGGCCGAAGGCGAAGGAGAGGCCGCCGAGCCGGTCGAGTACGTCGAGATGGGCGAGCCGCAGCCGTTCGCGGTCGAGCACCGGCCAGTCCTCGTACGGGTCGTCGGCGAGGAGATCACCCCGGTACAGGCCCGCCGCGCACTCGTACTCGGACATCGCGCCGCCGAGCCGGCCGGCCGCCTCCAGCTTTCGGCCCCGTTCCGCCCGTCGCTCGAACTCCTCGACGTCCAGCCACAGCCGGACGTCGTCGGCGAGCCGGTAGGCGCCGTCGGCGTACACGATCACCGGATCGGCGGTGACCGTGCGCAGGGTGCGGCGCAGTCCGTGGATCGCGACGTTCAGGCTGTTGCGGGCGGCCACCGGGGGTGAGCCCGGCCAGAAGAGCTCCATCAGGGCCTCACGGCGTGGCCAGGGATCGCGATGCGTGAGCAGATAGGCGAAGAGCGAACGGGCGCGACTGCTGGTGAACTTGTCCGCCGGGGTGTCCTCGACGGTGACGACCTGGGTGCCCAGCAGATGCACGGCGAGCAGCCGGGACGGCGCGTCCGGTGTCCCCGGCGCGGGCGCCGCGTCCGGGGTGTCGGCCCGGGCCGGTGCCCGCGCCGGGGAGACCGGTTCCCGGGGCCCGCCCTTGAACGTGCGCCACAGCTCCGCCCACAGCCGGTCGCCCCGGTCGCCCCGGTCGCCCCGGGCGGTCGGCGCCGTCACGCCCAGCAGTTTCAACGGGACCGGTGTGCGCGACCAGCCGCACCTGCCCATCACCTGACCGAGCCGGTCCGCGGACGGGTGCGCGCTCCGTGTGATCTGGTCGAGGACGCCGTGCTCCGTGTCCTCCAGCACGGTCAGGGACTCGCGGTGCAGGGCCTGTTCGTGGCGCAGCCCCTGTACCTGTCGGGCCAGGTGCCGGGCCGTGAGCGCGGGCTCACCGGCCGGGGCGGCGGCGATCCCGGCGAAGTGCGAGAGCGCGCCCTCCGTGTCGTCGGCGAGGAGCGCCAGTCGGCCCTGCTGCCAGCCGGCCCAACTCCGATGCGCGGGAAGGCCGTCGGTGTCGGCGAGGGCGTACGCCGCGTGGGCCCGGTCGGTGGCCGTCGCCAGATCTCCGGTGCCGGCCGCCACGACGCTCGCGGCCAGCAGGCTCCGGCAGGCACCGTCGGAGTCGGCGCGGTCGCCGAACCGGGAGGCCGCGAGGTCGAACCAGTGCCGGGCCCGCGCGGCGGCCCCGCAGGCGGCGGCCATCTCGGCCCGGATGTAGAGGAGTTGGGGGTGCGCTTCGAGCACCCCGGCGGGCAGCCGCGCGATCCACCCGTCGAGCAGCTCCCACTGGCCGTCGTCCATCAGACCGTCGGAGCGTTCCGTGATCAGTCGGGCCGCGGACTCCCCGTCGCCGAGGTCGAGATACAGGCGTACGGCGTGTTCCACCGCGTCCAGCGCCACCAACTGCTCGGCCGCACAGCGCAGTTCCTCGCGTGGGGGAGAGCCGCACCGGTCGAGTGCGGCACGCAGCGGAGTACGCCACACCGTGCGCACCCGCGTCCAGCCGTCCTCCAGCCCCTGCAGCCAGGGACCGGACGGCAGCAGACCGCTCCCCATCAGCGTCGGATGGGCGTACTCCAGCCGCACCGCCCGGCCCAGGGCGCGCTGCCCGGCCCCGTCGGAGCTGTGGAGGAGTGTCCCGGCCAGCCGGGTGAGCAGGTCGTCCACACCGGTGGCGCCGTCGAGGGCGCGCTCCACCTCCCGGGCACCGGACAGGACCAGGGTGGTGCGTACCGCGTCGACCACGGCGGCCCGGCCGCCGCACAGGCCGCGCAGCCGTCGTCGCAGCCGCCTGGCCACCGGGGCGCCGCCGTCCAGCAACTGTTCCAGCGCACCCGGCGGAACCCTCAACTCGGGCCCGAAACAGCGGACTTCACCGTCGCTGAGCAACCGCGGAGGCACCTGTCGATGGCCCACGAGGACGCACGGGACGTCCGCCGCGACGAGGGCCGGCAGCAGATGGGCGATGACCAGGGACAGGGTCCGCGACGGGGCCGACGCGTGATGCACGTTCTCCAGCACCAGCGCCCCCCGGTCCCGCAGCAGGGGGACGAGATCGGACGCGAGCCGCTCGAACAGCGGAGGCCAGCCGGAGACGGGACCCGGCCGGGCCCGCAGCAGCTCCCGGGTGGCACGGCAGGCGCCCGGCCGCTGACGGCACGCTGCGGCCGACAGCGAGATCAGGAAGGTCGCCGGGTCGCCGTCCTCGACATCGAGCCGCAGCCACAGCGGATGCCTGCCCGCACCTGTCAGCGCGGTGGCCAGTCCCTCCCCGAGGACGTAGCCCGGCGGCGCGTGCAGGACGGTGAGGCCGCCCCGCGCCGCCTCCGTGAACGTCGGCGGCACCGGTGGTACCGAGATCTCCTCGGCGCACGGTGCGAGAGCCTTCGCGATGAGCGGCATCGATCCCCCCGATGCGGGACATCGTCACCGCTCCGACGAAGGCCTCGTGGCAACGGTGCGGTGAGACGACTGTCCGGCGTCGCGACTCTAGCAGCGCACCGTGCATACGACAGATAATTACCTCGATTTTGCTGTCCGGTTGGCGATCCTGAGGCTCTTCGCAGCAGTTACAGTATTCCCATGACCACCACTGAACCCATATCCCGCGTCGCCCTCAAGAAAATCACCCCCGAGGTCTCCGCCTCGATGGGCGCCCTGCACGGCGCCGCCGTTTCCGCAGCGCAGGACGCCAAGGTGGAACCCGAACTCCTGGAACTGATCCGGATTCGCGCCTCCCAGCTCAACGGCTGCGCGTTCTGCCTCGACATGCACACCAAGGACGCCCGCGCGCAGGGTGAGACCGAGCAGCGGATCTACGCCCTGAACGCCTGGCGGGAGACCCCCTTCTTCTCCGAACGGGAGCGCGCCGCACTGGCGTTGACCGAGGCGGTGACCTTGGTGCACGAGGGGCGCGTCCCCGACGACGTCTACGCCGAGGCCGCCGCCGTCTTCGACGAGGCGCAGGTCGCCGCGCTTATCTGGGCGGCCACCGTCATCAACGCGTACAACCGGATCGCCATCGCGACACGGATGGTTCCCGGCGCTTATCAGCCGGTTCAGAAGAGCAGCTGAATTCACATTCAGACATGAAGGGGTAGGGGGAGGGTGAATTCAATTCACCCTCCCCCTACCCCTTCTTTGCCTCAGCCCTCGGTTATTGCAGCGGCTCCGGCAAGTCCTCCATCCATTGCCGCCATTCGGCCGCCCGTACCGCGCGCCCGGCCCGCATGAGTGGTTCCGTTCCGCCCGTCCATTCCGTCACCGGGCGAATTCCGTGCAGGGCGTTCACGAGCCACACCTCGCGGCCGTCCAGGTCGGCGAGGGTGCGTTCGCGGTGGGCGACGCGGATGCCGGTGCGCTGGGCGCGTTCCTGGATGAGGGCGACGGTGACTCCGGCCAGGACGGGGAGCTGTGGCGAGGGCAGGCACAGGGTGTCGTCCTCCCACCACAGGACGCTGGAGTGGATGCCCTCCAGGACCACGCCCGAGGGGGCGACCAGTACCGCCTCGTCCGCGCCCTCGGCGACCGCCCGTTGCCGGAGCCGGGCCAGGACGTCCAGGTCGGGGCCCTTGCGGCGGGGGACGGTACGCGGGTCGGACTGGCCCGCTGCCCAGACCCGCACGCTGCTGCCGAGCGGTGGAGCGTGGCGGAGAAGGAGCCTCAACTCCCTTGATTCGGCGCCCAGTTCGACCCGGGGGAACCACTCCCCGGTGCGTGGCAGCGCGGCGGTCATGTCCCGCCAGAAGTCCACCAGTTGGCGCAGGGAGGGCCCGCCCGATTCGCCGCAGGCGCCCAGGAAGCGCTCCCGGTGGCGGACGAGGCCGCGTACCCGGCCGTCGCGCAGCAGCCAGGAGTCGGCGACCGCCAGTCGCTCGCCGACCGTCGGCACGTGGTCGTGCGCGTCCGGTCCGGTCAGGCCCCGGCGCGGCGACCACGCCAACAGCCCTTCCGCGACTGCCGCTTGTGTTGCTGAGTGCGTCATCAAGTGCTCTTTCTTGCTTACTTGCCTTCTTGATACCTGGGTCAGTACTTGCGGCCCGCCACCGCCGGCGCCCCGTTCCGGGGTCCGTACGGCGCGTGCTCCAGCCACGATCCGCACCACGGCAGGACCGGCGCGAGGGCAGCCGCCGCGCGCTGCTTGGCCCGGACGAGCCGGCGCCGGGGGCGGAGGTGGTCCAGCGCGTTGCCGGCGGCCGCGCTGTTGAACACGGCCGCCGCGTGCCGGACTTCGGCGAACTCCGCGACCGCTCCCACCAGCCCGGTCCTGATCACCGCCGCGATGGCCTCCGCCGCGGCTGCCGCGTCCGCGATACCGCTGTTCATCCCGCGCGCCCCGAACGGCGGGAACAGGTGCGCCGCCTCCCCGACGAGCAGCACCCGCCGGTGCCGGTCGGTGAACGCGTCGGCGACCTTGCGCAGGAAGCGGTACGTCGACACCCACAGGATCTGCGACCCGTACCCGGGTGCCTCCAGGACCGATGGCAGCCACTCCCGTACGGCCTCCTCCGTGCCGTACGCCTCCTGCTGGTCGTCGTCGCGGCACTGGAGGTCGATCTGGAAGCCGCCGGTGAAGGGCACCCGCATCACGCTCCGGCCGCCCACGCCCGGGTGTTCGTAGTGGAAGACGCGCTCCAGGGGGAGTTCGGCGCCGGGGATGTCGGCGACGTCCACGACCACGTGGAACCCCTCCGAACGCGTGCCGTCCATGGTGATCCCCAACTCCGCCCGCACGGCCGAGCGGGCGCCGTCGGCGGCCACGACATGCGTACCGTGCCAGACGCCGCCGTCGGAGTCGGTGAGCGTGACCCCGGTCGGCGAGGACCGCACGCCCGTCACCCGTACGCCCCACGCGAACTCCACGCCCGCGTCCCGGCAGGCGGCGCGCAGCAGGCGCTCGGTGTCGACCTGGCGCAGGCTGGTGAAGGGCGGGGTCGTCGCGGGCGTCCTCGGCTGCTCGGGGAAGGTGCGGGAGTAGACTTCGCGGCCCCGGTACAGCGTGCGCCGGGTGTGCCATGTCCGCCCGTAGGAAGCGAACTCGGCGGCCAGGCCCGGGCGCATCCCGTCCAGCAGCCGCAGGGTCTCGCGGTGCACGAACAGGGCGCGGCTGCCCGGGCGTTCACGGTCCTCGGGGTCCGCCTCCAGGACGACGACGGCCAGCCCGTGGGCGCGCAGCCCGAGGGCGGCGGACAGGCCGACGGGACCTGCCCCGACGACCAGTACCTGCTCCGGGGAGTTCACGTGCGTGCGCCCTCGGCGAGCATGCGGGTGATCTCGACCCGTTTCACCTTCCATGTCGCCGTCATCGGCAGCTCCTCGAACCGCCACTGCCTGGGCTCGGCCATCGTCGGCAGATCGGCGGTCGCCCGACGCCAGCGGTCCGGGTCCAGCGGCATCTCGTCCCGTACGCAGACCACCGGCACCGGTTCACGGTCGGCGCCCGGCACGATGACGACCTCGCGCAGTTCCTCCAGCCGGTCCATCAGCGTGTCCTCGACCTCCAGGTTGCTGTGCACGGAGTCGATCCGGTCGATCTCGCGGTCGATGAGGTACAGCGCGCCGAGCCTGCTCCGGTACCCCATGTCGCCCATCTGCCACCATCCGCCGCCGTCGAGCTGGCGGTCGTACTGCTCGCGCGCGCCGAGGTAGGTGAGGATGCGCCCGCGCGTACGGGCCTCGATGCGGCCCGGCTTGCCGGGGGCCGCGGGCCGGCCGTCGTCGTCCGTGACCCGGACCCGGGTGAAGCCGGGTATCCCGATCCCGACCCGGCGGCCGTCCGCCTTCGCGACGCTGCGCCGGGTGAACCACTGGAAGGCGACGGGACCGGTCTCGCTCTGCCCGTACAGCTGGATCAGCCAGGCGCTACGGCGCTTCGAGGCGCCCAGCAGCCGCCGTACGGTACGCGGGTGGATCGCGTCGAACGTCGACCCGTACGACCGTACGCGCGACAGGGGCTGACCCGGCGCGTCCGCCAACTCCTCCCACAGGACGAAGGTGTTGGGGTGGGTCTCAACGATGCCCGGGCGATGGCGGGCGAGCAGCGGGCCCACCGCGGCCGGGGCCGGGTCGGTGATCAGGAGCAGCGGGCTGCCGAAGTGCAGGAGAACACCGAGGAGATGGTAGAAGCGCGAGTGCACGAACGACATGTGCAGCGCGGCCGTCTCACCGCGTGTGGGCCAGCCCATCGCCTGCTGCGGTACGAGCCGGTTCCACATGGTGTTCGCGCAGTGCACGGCGAGCTTGGGGACGCCGGTGGTGCCCGAACTGTGGGTGATCAGGGCGGGCTCGCGGGGGTGGAGACGGACGGCGGCGACGGGCTCGGCACCCGCGTACATCGCCAGCGGTTCGGCGCCGGGCGCGTCGGTGTCGGCGTCGGCATTCACGCAGAGGGTTCGGCGGACCAGCGGCGAGAGGTCCAACTCCGTCAGCGGGCCGGTGAGTTTGGCGCTGTCGGTGAGCAGCCAGGGGCGTTGCAGCCGGGCCAGCAGCCGGCCGACGACCGGTCCGGCGAGGCCGGGGGACAGCAGCACGGGGACCGCGCCGATACGGGAGACGGCACAGGTCAGCAGGACGATGTCGACGTTGTCCGTCTTGTGGACGACCACCTGCTCGGACGGCCGCACCCCGGCCGCCCACAGCCGGGCCGACAACTCCTCGACCAGATCGGCCAGTCGGGAGTAGCTGAGGTCGACCCCGAGGCCGGGAGCGACGTCCAGCGGCCGGTCCAGGGTGACGAAGACGGCTCCGTGGCGGTCGGCGGCCCGCCGGAAGACCGGGCCCAGATAGAAACCGCGGTCGGTGAGCAGGGGCTGCGGCTGTGGCATGCGCCCGTTCCCTTCTGAAGTACTGCTGCGAGGGGTCGCAGTGGCTGCGGGGGTCACCAGGCGCCCTGGCGGACCAGATGGCGGCGGAGTTTCCCGGTCGAGGTGCGGGGCAGCGTCGGGACGAAGCTGACACTCCGGGGAACCTTGAAGGCGGCGAGCCGGGCCTGGGCCAGCTCGATGAGTTCGGTCTCCAGGCCCGTCCGGGGCGGACCGGCGGGGACGACGAAGGCGCGCAGCCTGCTGAAGCCCCGCTCGTCGGTGAGAGCGGCCACGGCGACCTCCTTCACCGCCGGGTGGGTACGCAGTACGGCCTCCACCTCCAGCGGCGAGACCGTGATGCCGCCGACCATCTCCATGTCGTCGGCACGGCCCAGATGCCGGTAGGTGCCGTCCGGTTCACGCACCGCCCGGTCCCGGGTGGCCAGCCACCCGCCGACCAGTGAACGGGCGGTCTCCTCGGGCCGGTTGAGGTAGCCGCTCGTCACCGTGGGCCCCCGCACCCAGAGTTCGCCCTCGGCACCTTCGTCGGCACCGGACAACGGAAGCCCGGCGCGGTCGCGCAGTTCGACCTCGAAACCGGGGACGGGGCGGCCGACCGTACCGGGGTGGTTGTGGTCGAGGCTGTTGGCGCAGAAGGCGTGCCCGGCCTCCGTCGAGCCGATCTGCTCCAGCACCGGCGCGCCGAGCAGCTCGCCGACCTGCTGCCCGAGCCCGTCCGGCAGCCCCTCGCCGGCCGACACGGCGGCCCGTACGGAGGCGAAGCAGGCCTGGTGACCGGTGCCGCGGTCGGCGACCAGGGCGGCGTACGCGGACGGCACGGAGTAGAGGAGCGTCACCCGGTGCCGGGCGACGAGTTCGTCGACGGCGGCCGGGGCCGGACGCCGGTCGACCAGGACGGCCGACGAGCCGGAGAAGAGCGGGAAGACGAAGGCGTTGCCGAACCCGTAGGCGAAGTACAGCTTCGAGACGGAGAGCGTGACGTCGTCCTGGGTGATCCGCAGCAGGCGGCGCCCGATGAGGTCGTGATAGGTCTTCGGGTCGCCGTGGCAGTGCACAACTCCCTTGGGGCGCCCGGTGGTTCCGGAGGTGTACTGCACGTACAGAGGCGTGTGCGCGTCCACCGGGTGGGCGGTGGTGGCCGGTTCGGCGGTGGGGGCGAGGGCGGCGAGCTGGTCGGCGCCGAGGAGGGGCCGCCCCGCGAAACGACCGCCTCGTACCGCTTCCCCTCGTAATCCTCCCGCCCCTCCCTCTCGTACCCCTGTCTCCCGCTCGCCCTCCTCCAGGCCCGGGCCGGTCACGCACAGCACGGCCTCGGCGTCCTCGGTCATGAACGCGTGGTCGGCGGGCGGGAGTTCGGGGTTGACCAGGACGGCCACGGCACCGAGGCGGGCGGTGGCCAGGAAGACGGTCACCCAGGTGATCCCGTCGGGCAGCGCGAGGATCACCCGGTCGCCGGGTCCCACGCCGTGCCGGGCGAGCACCGTCGCCGTACGGGCGGCCAGCTCGTGCACCTCGCCGTGGGTCCAGGAACGGTGCCCCTGATGGCTCTGGTGGAAGGCGGCCCGGTCGCTCCAGCCGCGCCGCTCGGCGAGCGCGGCGAGATGGGCGGCGAGGTTGCCCGGTGCGTCGGCATCGGCGGCGGAGGCGGCGGGAACACGAGCGGCAGCTGGAGCCGGGGCAGGAACCGGGGGAGCGGTGGCGGACGGGTGGGCCGTCATCGCGCGACCTCCTCGGCGGCGGCCGACAGGGAGGAGGACCGCGGGTACTCGGGGTACTCCGGGCGCGCCCGGCCGCCGTACTCCCGGTCGCGCCGGTACTGCTCCTGGTAATGGTCCCGGTACTGCTTCTCGTACTGCTGGTGGGCCCGCATCTGCGCGGCTGTCTTCAGCAGCATCTCGTCGTACTCCGCGACCGGGTCCGAGGCGAGGACGATCGCGCCGCCCGCGCCCAGCTGCATCTCGCCGTCGGCGATCACGGCGGTCCGGATGACGATGCTGAGATCCGCGCCGCCGCTGCACCCGAGGTAGCCGAGGGCCCCGGAGTACACGCCCCGGGCCTCGGTCTCCAGCGAGTCGATGATCTCCATCGTGCGGAGCTTGGGCGCGCCGGTCATGGAACCGCCGGGGAAGCAGGCGCGGACCGCGTCCACCGAGTCGGTGCCCTCGCGCAGCCGCCCCTCGACGTAGGAGACGAGCTGGTGCACGGTCGCGTACGTCTCGGCGACCATGAGCCGGGAGACGCGTACCGTGCCGGTGCGGCAGACCTGGCCCAGGTCGTTGCGGAGCAGGTCGACGATCATCAGGTTCTCGGCGCGTGTCTTGTCGTCCGCGGCGAGCGAGTCGCGGAGCCGGTCGTCCTCCGCCGGGTCGTCGGCGCGCGGGGCGGTGCCCTTGATGGGCCTGGCCTCGGCCATGCCGTCCCGGGTGATCCGCAGGAACCGCTCGGGGGAGGAGCCGGCCACCTCCAGGTCCCCGAACCGCAGGAAGGCCGCGTACGGCGCCGGGTTGACGCGGCGCAGGACCCGGTAGTAGTCGTACGCGTCGGTCGGGGCGGGCAGCCGGGCCGCGTTGGTCAGACAGACCTCGTAGCTCGTGCCGGCCGCCAGCTCCCGTCGGCAGGCCGCGATGTCGGCGAGATAGGTGGCCCGGTCGCGCACCAGCCAGGGTTCCGCCGAGCCGGGGTCCGGCTCGGCGGCCGGTACGGGAGGCGGCGGCTGCTGACCGGACACGAAGGAGAGCTGGGCCAGCGCGCTGTCGAGCCAGTCGGCGGCCTCCAGCGTGGCCTGCGGACTGTCCTCGGCGACACAGACGGCGTACGTGTAGCCCTCCTGGTGGTCCACCGCGATCAGCCGGTCGGCGAACAGCCAGCAGGCGTCCGGGGTCTGGGCCCGGTGGACGTTGGGCGAGGCTCCGCAGTCGGCCTTCGTCTCGTACCCGAAGTAGCCGACGTATCCGCCGGTGAAGTCGAAGGGCAGCCCGGTGGCGTCGACATGACGGTTCGTCAACTGCCTTTTCAGGTAGTCGAAGACGCTCGCCCTCACCTTGCGCGTAGGCCGCCCGGCCCGCTCGATCTCACAGACACCGCTCGTGACGTCGTACCGCACGAACTCGGCGAGCGGACCGGACCCGTCCCCGAAGAACGAGAACCGCGATCGCCCCTTCTCTACCTGCGAACTGTCCAGCCAGAACGCGCGCGGCGAGCCCGCGTACATCCGGCCGAAGGCGGCCTCCGTGTCCACGGCGGTGGCGATCCGCCGGGTGTGGAGGCGGTGGGTGTGGCGCTGATGCTGCGGCGAGCGGCGCTGCGCGGGGATGCGGGCGGTGCGGGGGACGAGCGTCGGGGTGGGGGGTTCGGGCATCGCCGCGGCGGTGCAGGTGACGGCGGTGTTCTTCGTACGGAGCTTGCGGGCGCGTTCCGCCGTGAGGTTGCGGAAGTTCATGAGCATGCGGCGCCCGTACTCGGTGAGGACCGACTCCGGGTGGAACTGCACTCCCCACAGGGGGCGCGTGCGGTGCCGCAGCCCCATCAGGACGCCGTCCTCGGCCCAGGCGGTGGCCTCAAGGGTGTCGGGCAGCGGCTCGCGCACGGAGAGGGAGTGGTAGCGCACGGCGGTGAAGTTCTGCGGGAGTCCCTTGAAGAGGTCCCGCTCGTCGTGCCGGATCGTGGAGAGGTGCCCGTGACGGGGCTCGGGGGCGGGCGCGATCCGGCCGCTCTCGCCGAGCGCGATGCCCTGGTGGCCGAGGCAGACGCCGAGTACGGGTATCCGGGACTCGGCGAGTACACGTGCGCTGATCCCGAAGTCGCGGGCGGCGGCGGGGTGCCCGGGCCCGGGGGAGACGACCACGTTCTCGAACTTGTCGAATTCCAGCAGACTGTCGACTCTGCTGGTCAGCGTGTCGTTGCGGATCACCGTCGGCTCTTCGCCGTTGACCTCCGCGATCAGCTGGAACAGGTTGTACGTGTACGAGTCATAATTGTCGATGAGCAGGGTCTTCACCCGCCCACCTCCCTTGCATCGTTCATGCCGCCGTCATGCGGTTCGCCTTTTGTGCCGTCCACGAAGTGCCTGGAGCGGCGGGTAGAGCCATTTCTTGAAGAAGCGCTGGAGGCGCGGCATGAGAATCCAGGTGACGAGCGCCGTCACGGCCAGACACAGCAGTAGAGTGCGAATGAGCGCGTTTACCCCGCCGAGGAACGGGAGAACGGTCAGATTGAATATGAGCACAGGCGGAAAAACCGCGCTCATATTCACGAACCACAGCTTCCATTTGTCCGGCGGGCGCGGCGGAGCGGCCGGTGCCGGGGCGCCGGCCGGTGAGTCCTTCTGGGCGTCGAACCACACCTTGGAGCCCTGGACGGTCCGGCGGCCGGTCTCCTGGGCGAGCCCCTGGGCCCTGGCCGCCCACTGTGCCCAGCTGGCAGAGTTCTCCCAGGCCAGGGCCGTATCCTCGCTGTCGAAGCGGTAGACCACATGCCACTCCGCCTCTCCGTCGACAAGCACGCCACCCCCCAGGAAACCCGGCTCGCGCGCCCTCGCACGCAGCACGGCCCACCCCCAGGAGTGGAACTCGGTCTCGCGGCCCGGGATCACTTGATACGCCACCGTGATGGTGACGGGATTCCTGGTCACCCCGTCGTATACGCAGCAGGAAGCGGTCACGCTCAAATCTTCAATGAAGATTTTCAAAACCTCCTCCGGGATGTCCGGAAGGTTACTTTTTATCGGCTTTTAGGGCCGATTTGACGGTTCTTTCCAGTGATACTCGCGGTAACTTTTCCGGAATTCAGGAAAGGGCTTGCCCGGGGGAGTGGGAAAGCTGCACGATCGCCATTCGACCGACGCGAGGGAGATTTCATGTCCAGGTACGACTGGGATATGACCCACGAAGGGATCGAGCGGGCCCGGTCCGTGATCGAACCCGTGCGAAAAGAAGTGACCGCCCACCCGATTTACCAGCGGATAAACACCAGGGAACGCATGGCGACGTTCATGGAACACCATGTTTTCGCGGTATGGGATTTCATGTCCCTGCTCAAGTCGCTGCAACGGGAGCTGACCTGTGTCGACGTCCCCTGGGTGCCGCGCGGGCCGGAGGTGAGCCGGCGCCTCATCAACGACATCGTGCTCGTGGAGGAGAGCGACGAGCTGAACGGGGGCTTCACCAGCCACTTCGAGCTGTACCGGGCCGGCATGGGCGAGGCGGAGGCGAACACGTCACGTATCGACACGTTCGTCGCTCTGGTGGGAGAGGGGCACGACGTGGGCTCGGCGCTGCGGGTCGCCCAAGTACCCGGTCCCGCCGCCGAGTTCGTCCGCACCACGTTCGAGATCATCAACGACCGGCCGCTGCACTGCCGGGCCGCGGCCTTCGCCTTCTCCCGCGAGGACCTCATCCCGGACATGTTCGACCAGGTCATCAGCGAAGAGGGCACCGACCGCTTCCCCCTGTTCCGCGACTACCTGTCCCGCCACATCGAGGTCGACGGCGAGGAGCACACGCCCATGGCGATGCAGATGGTCGCCGACCTGTGCGGGGCGGACGACATGCGATGGGCGGAGGCGGCGGAGACCGCGACCGACGCGCTGGAGGCGCGGGTGCGGCTGTGGGACGGGGTGGTGGAGGGGATGGGCTGACCGCCTCCAGCCCGTCTGGGGGTCCCCTCTGGGTGAGCTTGAGGACGCGAGGCCCGTTCAGGACCGTAGGGGGGCGGAGGCGCGGCCCCCAGGAACAGGACGGGACGGGTGGGGGCGGCGGGGACGAGACCTATTCCGGGACCTGATCCGGGGCCAGTTCCCGGGTCTGTTCCAGGATCTGTTCCGGGGCCTCGCCGAACCGGGCCAGTGCCAGCGCGCCCACCACGGCGACCCCGAACCCCGCGACCGCCAGCCACTCCAGCCCGTCCCGGGTTCGGTCCCCCAGCCACACCACCCCGATCAGCGCCGGCCCGATCGTCTCCCCGATCACCATCCCCGCCGTCGGCACGGTCACCGCCCCCCGCTGCAACGCCGACGTCAGCGCGATGAACGCCGCACCGCCCCCCAGCACCAGCGCGTACACCGCCGCGTTCGTCACCAGCGCCCCCACCGACACCTCGTCGACGAGCCGCACCGACACCTCGACCACCCCGAACCCGAACCCCGCCCCCAGCCCGAGCACCAGCCCCCGCGCCCGCTCCGGCAACCGCCCGCCCAGCAACCCCAGCACCAGCACACCCACGGCGGTCGCGAGCATCGCGTACCGCAGCGCGTCCGACCCGGTCCGCTCGCCCTCCGTCCCGGACGCCAGCCCCAGCATCCCCAGCCCGGCACACACCACCGCCACCGCTGCCCACTCCACGCCGCTCAGACGCACCCGCAGCAGCCGGGCGGCGACCACCGCGGTGACGGCGAGACTCGCGGCCAACGCGGCGCCGACGGCGTAGATCGGAAGGGACCGCAGCGCGGCGATCTGGAAGACGAACCCGAGCCCGTCCAGGGCCAGCCCGGCGAGGTACCGCCACTGCCGCAACGCCCGCAACAGCAGCGCCGCTGCGCCGCCCGGCCCCCCACCGGGACCGCTGCCCGGAACCCCACCGGAACCCCTGCCGGGACCGCCACCCGGACCGGCGACACCGGCCGCCGCCCGTGCGGCCATCGCCTGCAACACCGTCGCCGTACCGAAGCAGACCGCCGCGCCGAGCGCGCACACCATTCCAAAGAGCACAAAGTGACTCTAGGTGCGCGGGAGGCGGCCGGGAGGGGCGGGAGTCGTGTGTGTACCGTCCTGGGACGATCTTTAAGCTGGGCCGGACACCAACGGGGAGACGTGAACATGGCTGACGCACGCAGACAACCGGGCAGAAGGCTCCGCTCGGGCACCGTCGTACTCGGCGGGATGGGCCTCCTCGCCGCCGCCCTCACCGCCTGCTCCTCCGACGACCCCGACAAGCGCTGCGTCGACCGGGACAGTTACAACGCCGCCAAGGGCTACAAGGTCGTCGCCGAGAAGAACTGCAAGTCCACCACGACCGTCAACGCCGCCCACTACTACGGCGGCAAGAAGAAGTCCGGCTGGGTGAAGGGCGGTTCCTTCACCCAGTCCGGCAAGTCCGGCACGGGCAGCGGCAGTTCGGGCAGCGGTGACGACGACAGCAGCAAAACCGGGGTCTCCCGCGGCGGCCTCGGCGGCGGCGACAGCAGCTCGGGCGGCTGAGCCCGCCATGCAGCGCCGCACGATCGAGCCCCGCCCCGGCTGGCAGCAGACGGTCGAGGCGCAGGGGCTCATCTACCCGCTCACCCGCCACCCCGACGGCACCCTGCGCCCCTACTGGGACGAGAGCGCGTACTACGTCTTCTCGCTCCCGGAGGTCGAGGCGCTGGAGGACGTCGTGGAGGAACTCCACGGAATGTGCCTCGCCGCGGCCGACCACATCGTCACCGCGAACCGTTTCGCAGACCTCGGCATCACCGACCCGCGCATCGCGGCAGCGGTCGCCGAGGCCTGGCACCGCCGCGCCGAACTCCCTTCCGTCTATGGCCGTTTCGACCTCCGCTACGACGGCACCGGCCCCGCGAAGCTCATCGAGTACAACGCCGACACCCCCACCTCCCTCGTGGAGGCGGCCTCATCCCAGTGGTTCTGGATGGAGGACCGCTTCCCCGGTGCCGACCAGTGGAACTCCCTCCACGAACGCCTGATCGCCGCCTGGCGGAAGCAGGCCGCTCTCCTCCCGCCCGGCAGCCCCCTCCACTTCGCGCACTCCGCCGCCGACGAGATCGGCGAGGACCTGATGACCGTCGCGTACCTGAAGGAGACGGCGGAGCAGGCGGGTCTCGACACCGACTGGATCTCCGTCGAGGAGATCGGCTGGGACCCGCTCTCCGGGCGCTTCGTCGACAACCGACTCCGGTTCATCCGCAGCTGCTTCAAGCTCTACCCGTGGGAATGGCTCACCACCGACGAGTTCGCGGACCACGTCCTCGACACCCTGGACAACGGCGGCGGCACGGGCAGCACCCTGTGGATCGAACCGGCCTGGAAGATGCTCCTCAGCAACAAGGCCCTCCTCGCCGTCCTCTGGGAGCTCTACCCGGACCACCCGAACCTCCTCCCCGCCTACCTGGACGGCCCCCGGGAACTGGCGCACACGACCGGCTACGTCGCCAAGCCGCTGCTCGGCCGGGAGGGCGCCGGAGTGACGGTCCACGAACCGGACACCGCACCCGGTGCCCCCACCGCATCCGGCACACCCACCGCGTCCACCGTCCGCACCGCGCGCGACGACGAAAACCCCTGCTGCTATCAGGAGCTGGCCCCACTCCCCGCCTTCGACGGCAACCACGTCGTCCTCGGCGCCTGGGTCGTCGAGAACGAGTCGGCGGGGCTCGGCATCCGCGAGTCCACCGGCCTGATCACCGACGAGTACGCCCGCTTCCTGCCCCACGTGATCCTCTGACGCCCGCCGGACCCCCGCGGGCGGGCGTCGCTCGCATGGTGGACAGGGCGGCTCGGCCCTCCGGCCTGCCCGGTAGGCTGGCCGACGGGCCGTGACTGGCGCGCTGGGATGGGACCGACCATCGGGAAGCGGCCCCAGGACCCGTCGCAACCCGTTGCCGGGGTCCGTGAGTGAGTGCCGTGCGCCTGGGCCGAGCCGTGAACGCCGAACGCCACGTCCGGAGGTCCCGATGTCAGCCGAGCCCCTCTCCACCGAGCAGCTCTCCACCGAATCCACCGCCTTCCGCAGCGCCCTCGACGTGATCCGCGCCGTCGAGCCGCGCGTCGCCGACGCCATCGGCCAGGAGGTCGCCGACCAGCGCGAGATGCTCAAGCTGATCGCCTCCGAGAACTACGCCTCCCCGGCCACCCTGCTGGCCATGGGCAACTGGTTCAGCGACAAGTACGCCGAGGGCACGGTCGGCCGCCGCTTCTACGCCGGCTGCCGCAACGTCGACACCGTCGAGTCGCTCGCCGCCGAGCACGCCCGCGAACTCTTCGGCGCCCGGCACGCCTACGTCCAGCCGCACTCCGGCATCGACGCCAACCTCGTCGCCTTCTGGTCCGTCCTCGCCGACCGCGTCGAGGTCCCGTTCCTGGAGAAGACCGGCGCCCGCCAGGTCAACGACCTCTCCGACGCCGACTGGGCCGAGCTGCGCCAGGCCTTCGGCAACCAGCGGATGCTCGGCATGTCCCTGGACGCCGGCGGCCACCTCACCCACGGCTTCCGCCCGAACATCTCCGGCAAGATGTTCGACCAGCGCTCCTACGGCACCGACCCGGCGACCGGCCTGATCGACTACGAGGCGCTGCGCACGTCGGCCCGTGACTTCAAGCCGCTGATCATCGTCGCGGGCTACTCCGCGTACCCCCGTCTGGTGAACTTCCGGATCATGCGCGAGATCGCCGACGAGGTCGGCGCGACCCTCATGGTCGACATGGCCCACTTCGCGGGACTGGTCGCCGGCAAGGTCCTGACCGGCGACTTCGACCCGGTCCCGCACGCCCAGATCGTCACCACGACCACCCACAAGTCCCTGCGCGGCCCGCGCGGCGGCATGGTCCTGTGCGACGACTCCCTCAAGGACCAGGTCGACCGCGGCTGCCCGATGGTCCTCGGCGGCCCCCTCCCGCACGTCATGGCAGCCAAGGCCGTCGCCCTCGCCGAGGCCCGGCAGCCCGCCTTCCAGGACTACGCCCAGCGCATCGTCGACAACGCCCGCGCCCTCGCCGAAGGCCTGATGAGCCGCGGCGCCACCCTCGTCACCGGCGGCACCGACAACCACCTCAACCTGATCGACGTCGCCTCCTCCTACGGCCTCACCGGCCGCCAGGCCGAGACCGCGCTCCTCGACTCGGGCATCGTCACCAACCGCAACGCCATCCCGGCCGACCCGAACGGCGCCTGGTACACGTCGGGCATCCGCATCGGCACACCCGCGCTGACCACGCGTGGCCTCGGCACGGCGGAGATGGACGAGGTGGCGTCCTTGATGGACCGAGTCCTGACGGAGGCGGAACCGGGCACGACGAAGTCGGGCGCCGCGTCGAAGGCATCCCACGTCCTGGACGAGAAGGTGGCACAGGAGATCTCCCGCAGGGCGACGGACCTGGTGGCGGGCTTCCCCCTGTATCCGGAGATCGACCTGGGCTGAGGATCTCAGGGGGCGGGGCCGCATCTGTCTGCGGCTCCGCCGCGGGGCGTGAACGGCCCCCACCGGCCCGCGGCTCCCCGCGTACCGAAACCACCCCGCACCTCTGAGACAATAAAAAGCATGGCCTCTGACCGTCCCCGCGTGCTCTCCGGAATCCAGCCCACCGCAGGCTCGTTCCACCTCGGCAACTACCTCGGCGCCGTACGCCAGTGGGTTGCCCTCCAGGAGACCCACGACGCGTTCTACATGGTCGTCGACCTGCACGCGATCACGGTCCCGCAGGACCCGAAGGAGCTCACGGCCAACACCCGGCTGGCCGCCGCCCAGCTCCTCGCGGCCGGGCTCGACCCCGACCGCTGCACGCTGTTCGTCCAGAGCCATGTCCCCGAGCACGCCCAGCTCGCCTGGATCATGAACTGCCTCACCGGTTTCGGCGAGGCGTCCCGTATGACCCAGTTCAAGGACAAGTCCGCCAAGCAGGGTGCCGACCGGGCGAGCGTCGGGCTGTTCACGTACCCGATCCTCCAGGTCGCCGACATCCTGCTCTACCAGGCGCACGAGGTACCGGTCGGCGAGGACCAGCGCCAGCACATCGAGCTGACCCGGGACCTCGCCGAGCGCTTCAACGGCCGCTTCGGCGAGACCTTCACCATCCCGAAGCCGTACATCCTGAAGGAGACGGCGAAGATCTACGACCTTCAGGACCCGTCGATCAAGATGAGCAAGTCGGCGTCCACGCCCAAGGGCCTCATCAACCTCCTCGACGACCCGAAGGTCACCGCCAAGAAGGTCAGGAGCGCGGTCACGGACACGGACACCGTGATCCGCTTCGACCCGCAGGAGAAGCCCGGCATCAGCAACCTGCTCGGCATCTACTCGACCCTCACCGGCACGGATGTCGCCGAACTTGAGCGGACTTACGACGGTAAGGGCTACGGTGCGCTGAAGGTGGACCTCGCCGACGTCGTGGTCGACTTCGTGACGCCGTTCCGGGAGCGCACCCAGCAGTATCTGGACGACCCGGAGACGCTCGACTCGATCCTGGCCAAGGGTGCGGAGAAGGCACGGGCCGTGGCCGCGGAGACGCTCGCCCAGACGTACGAGCGAGTCGGTTTCCTGCCCGCGAAGCACTGAACCGTCGTCGCACGGGTACCAGTACCACCGCACGGCGCACGACGCGGTATCAGAGCGCTGCACATCACTATGGTTGCGCCTGCCCGCAGACCCGACGTGGCCGTACAGTCGATAGCCGACCGGTACGAGCAACAGCCCATATGAGCAACACGGGCACGAGCAACACCGCACACGCGACACCGCAAGAGCAACACCGGGACGACGAACAGGAGACGACGTGGGGACCGTAACGATCGGTGTGTCGATCTCGGTCCCGGAGCCACACGGCAGCCTGCTCCAGGAGCGGCGTGCGGGCTTCGGCGACGCCGCCGCACACGGTATCCCCACCCATGTCACCCTGCTGCCCCCCACGGAAGTCGACTCCGAGGCGCTGCCCGCCATCGAGGCACACCTCGTCGAGGTGGCCGCCGCGGGCCGCCCGTTCCCGATGCGGCTCTCCGGGACGGGCACCTTCCGGCCGTTGTCGCCCGTCGTGTTCGTCAAGATCGTCGAGGGCGCGGAGGCCTGCACCTGGCTGCAGAAGCAGGTCCGGGACGCCTCCGGCCCGGTGGCGCGCGAGCTTCAGTTCCCGTACCACCCGCATGTGACGGTCGCGCACAGCATCGCCGAGGAGGCGATGGACCGCGCCTTCGCGGAACTCGCCGACTACGAGGCCGACTGGCCCTGCACCGGCTTCGCGCTCTACGAGCGGGGGCCCGACGAGGTGTGGCGCAAGCTGCGCGAGTACACCTTCGGCGCGGCCGTCGTGCCGCCGCAGGCGGCCCACGTGGAGCGCGGCCCCCTTCCGGCCAGGTAGAACCCCCGAGAACCACAACTGACAGGCGCTTCCGGGGTACAAGGTCATCATGGACTGGCTGAAGAAGCTCCCCGGCGTCGGACCGATCGTCGTCCGCCTGATGACCACGCACGTGTGGCGGTCGTACGAGCGTCTCGACCGGGTGAAGTGGTCGCGGCTCGCGGCGGCGATGACCTTCATCAGCTTCGTGGCACTGTTCCCGCTGCTCACCGTGGCCGCCGCGATCGCCGCCGCCACGCTCAGCACCGGGCGGCAGCAGGAGCTCCAGGAGAAGATCGCCGAGCAGGTGCCCGGTATCTCCGAGCAACTGGACATCAACGGTCTGGTCGAGAACGCGGGCGCGATCGGGGTGATCGCCGGCGCCGTGCTGCTGTTCACCGGCATCGGGTGGGTGGGCTCGATGCGGGAGTGTCTGCGGGCGGTGTGGGAGGTGCCCGAGGACGAGGGGAACCCCGTCCTGCGCAAGGTCAAGGACACCGGTGTGCTGGTCGGGCTCGGCGGCGCAGTCCTCGTCACGATCGCCGCGTCCACCGTCGCGTCGGCGGCGGTCGGCTGGACGGCGCGGGGGCTCGGTATCGACGAGGCGGGCTGGGGCGCGGTCCTGCTCCGCCTCGCCGCGTTCGCCGTCGCGGTCCTCGCCGACTTCCTGCTGCTCCTGTACGTCCTCACCCTGCTGCCCGGCGTGGAACCGACCCGGCGTCGTCTGTTCGTCGCCGCGCTGATCGGCGCCGCCGGCTTCGAGCTGCTGAAGCTGCTGCTCAGCGGCTATATGCAGGGGGTGGCGGCGAAGAGCATGTACGGCGCGTTCGGCGTCCCCGTGGCCCTGTTGCTGTGGATCAACTTCACGTCGAAACTCGTCCTGTTCTGCGCGTCCTGGACGGCGACGCCGAGCGAGGACGTGTCCGACGGTGCCGGTGGCGGTGCCGCTGCGGAGTGATGGGGCGAGACCGGGTTCTCGCCCCCGCCGCCCCTACCCTTCCCGTCCTCGGGGGCGCTGCTCCCGAACCCCCGCTCCTCAAACGCCGGAGGGGCTGGGAAGTCCGACAGCGGGGGTCTGGGGGAGGCAGCCCCCAGGGACGGGACGGGTAAGGGCGGCGGGGGCGCAATCAGCGGTCAGCGTCGGCGCAGTGGCCACCGCCGGTTGATCAGGAACGCGCCCCCCGCCAGCACCACCACGACCCCACCGGCGATTCCGAGCGCGATGCCCATCCCGCCCTCGTCCGCCGTGGACCCGGCGGTCGTGTTCGCGACCGGGGACGCGGAGGAGTCACCCTTGCCGGACCCGTCGCCACCCCCCGCCTCCCCCGAGTCGGAACCGGAGTCCGCGCCGTCGGTCGAGCCCGGCTGCGCGCTCGACCCCTCCGCCCCCTTGGGCGCGACCAGCTCACCCACCGGCTGCACCTTCCCGGCGGCCTTGAAGCCCCAGTCGAGCAGCCGGGCGGTCTCCTTGTAGACCTCGTTGTGCTCGTTCTTCTCCGGGTGCATCACCGTGACCAGCAGCACCTTGCCGCCCCGCTCGGCGACCCCCGTGAAGGTCGCGCCCGCGTTGGTGGTGTTGCCGTTCTTGACGCCCGCGATGCCCTGGTACACGGGGATGTCCGAGTCGCCGGCGAGCAGCCGGTTGGTGTTCTGGATCTCGAAGGACCCGCGGACCAGCTTGCCCTTCTTGTCCTTTTTCGTCTCGCCCGGGAACTTGGCCGAAACGGTCGAGCAGTACTCGCGGAAGTCCTTCTTCTGCAGCCCGGAGCGGGCGAACAGCGTCAGGTCGTACGCCGACGACACCTGCCCCCGCTCGTCGTAGCCGTCGGGGCTCACCACGTTCGTGTCGAGTGCCTGGAGCTCCTCGGCGTGCTCGTTCATCTCCTTGACCGTGGCTCCGACGCCACCGTTCATGTGGGAGAGCACGTGCACCGCGTCGTTCCCGGACCGCAGGAAGACGCCGAGCCACAGGTCGTGGACCGTGTACGTCTCCTTCTCCTTTATGCCGACCATGCTGGAACCGGCGCCGACGTCCGCCAGCTCGGCGGTCGTGACCTTGTGCTTCAGCGTCCTCGGGAACTTGGGCAGCACCGTGTCGGCGAACAGCATCTTCAGGGTGCTCGCCGGGGCCAGCCGCCAGTGCGCGTTGTGGGCGGCGAGCACATCGCCGGACTCGGCGTCCGAGACGATCCACGAGCGGGCGGTGATGTCCTTTGGGATCACCGGCACCCCGTCGGAGAGGTTCACCTGAGTCCCGGCCTGTCCGAGCCGCTCACCGCCCACGGTCGACATCTTCGCCGGGGGAGTCACCGACGGCGAGGCACTCGGCGTCGGCTTGGGGGCCGCGAACGCCGGTACGGGCGCGGTCAGCGCGGCGGACAGCAGGGTGGCGGAGGTGACCAGCAAGGTTCGCTTGGCGGTCTTTTTCGAGGCGGGCACGACGGAGAACGTACATGTACCGGCCCATGAAGTCGCACCGCCCCCGGAACGGACCCGCCAACCCCCCTCCCCACCCCGGCCACGGGCCCGGGCGCCGAGCGGCGATACTGAACCCACGCTGTGCTCATCCGGGGGACAACCCCCGGACCCCTGTCCGGCCGGGCCGGACCGAGTTGCCCGGTTCAGTGATGAAAGGCCCTTTCTTGTGAAACTCAGCCGCCCCGTCTCCTGGTTCCTGCTCGCCTTCGGGGTGTGGAGCTGGGTCATCTGGGTCACTTTCATCAAGAATCTGGTCAAGGACAGCAGCGGGCTCGCGTTCGACGACGCGGGCACTCCGACGGCGTACTTCTGGGTGCATCTGGTGCTCGCGGTCGTCTCCTTCGTATTGGGGACGATCGTCGGGGGCATCGGGTTGCGCGGACTGCGCGCTTTGCGCCAGACCTCATAACGGGGGACACACCCGCATGGTCATCGTTTTCCTGCTCGTCGCGGTAGCCGCTCTGGTGGGGCTGCACTGGTACGTCTGGCGCCGCCTGGTGCGCGACACGACCGCCGGGCCCGGCCTCGCCCGCCGCGTCGGCACGGTGGTGTTCGTCGCCCTGCCCGTCATGATGGTCGCGGCCCTGGCCGCCGAGCGCGGCGGCGCGCCCTTCTGGCTCCAGCGCACGCTGGCCTGGCCGGGCTTCCTCTGGCTGGCCCTGTTCGTGTACCTGGGGCTGGCCCTGATCGCGGGCGAACTCGTACGGCCACTGCTGCGGCGGTTCCTGGAGCGGCGCGGGCCGGCCGAGGCACCCGTGTCGGAGCCCGTACCGCTCCGGAGGGCGGAGACCGTCCCGGCAGGCGCCCCCGAAAGCCCGCAAGCCGCGTCGGGGGCTTCCGGCACCCCGGACCGGCCGGACACCTCCGGCACCCCGGATTCCCCCCGTCTCCTCGCCGCGCCCTCCCGGCGCCTCTTCGTCTCCCGTGTCGTGGCCGGCGCCGCGGCCGTGACCGCCGCGGGGACCGTCGGATACGGCACGTACGGCGTCGTACGCGGCCCCCGTGTGCGGCGCGTCACCGTGCCGCTGGCCAAACTCCCGCGCGGCGCCCAC
The DNA here is from genome assembly GCF_036227485.1 of Streptomyces sp. NBC_01451. Lineage (NCBI taxonomy): Bacteria > Bacillati > Actinomycetota > Actinomycetes > Kitasatosporales > Streptomycetaceae > Streptomyces > Streptomyces sp. NBC_01451. Next base: position 3,473,079 of record NZ_CP109479.1, on the reverse strand, counting down.
GGGTTCAGGATCGCCGTCGTCAGCGACATCCACCTCGGGCCGGTCCTCGGCCGGGGTTTCGCGCAGAAGGTCGTCGACACGATCAACTCCACCCAGCCCGATCTGATCGCGGTCGTCGGCGACCTGGTCGACGGCAGCGTCAAGGACCTCGGTCCGGCGGCGGCACCCCTCGCCCAACTCCGGGCACGGCACGGGGCGTTCTTCGTGACGGGCAACCACGAGTACTTCTCCGGCGCCGAACAGTGGGTCGAGGAGGTGCGGCGGCTCGGTCTGCGCCCACTGGAGAACGCGCGCGTCGAACTGCCCGCCTTCGACCTCGCCGGGGTCAACGACATCGCCGGTGAGAGCGAGGGCCAGGGCCCCGACTTCGCCAAGGCGCTCGGCGACCGGGACACCTCACGGGCGAGCGTGCTGCTGGCCCACCAGCCGGTGCAGATCCACGACGCCGTCGAGCACGGCGTCGACCTCCAGCTCTCCGGCCACACCCACGGCGGCCAGTTGTGGCCCGGCAACTTCGTCGCCGACCTCGCCAACCCCACCCTCGCCGGCCTGGAGCGCTACGGGGACACTCAGTTGTACGTCTCCCGGGGCGCGGGCGCCTGGGGTCCGCCCACGCGGGTGGGGGCGCCGTCGGACATCACCGTGGTGGAACTGGCGTCCCGGCGGGCCTGATCACAACCAGTGATGATCACGGGTCGATAAAGGTTCGCGGCCGAGGAGCCCGCAGTGTGTCCTGTCGATCCGCTGAGTGTCTGTCGATGGCGGGCCCGAGATGCCCTATTCGCCGAAGCCGGCCCACAGGAAGCGCTCAGTGGAAGCGCATCTTCCGGTGGCCGAAACGTGTTGACCGAATTCACGTCAAGACTATTGAGGAGGATCTGAGGGTCACGGTGGGCAACAAGCAGTGAAAGCGTGGAGAACTCCTCACACAGGCCTGCTTTGATCAGGCCCGCTCAGGACGCAACAAGTGTCGTGGCGTGATCACAGGAGTGCGCATGGGACTCAAGGGAAGACGTGTCTTCCCTGCCTCACGGGGGCGGGACAGAACAACGGGCGCATCGCTGCGCCGGACCGCGCTTGCGGTCGCGGCTGTACTGGCGGCGGAGACGGCACTGGTGTCGCTGGGCTCCGGACAGGCCTTCGCGGCTGTCGATTCCGGCAGCGCGAAGGCGTCGTCGGCTGCGGCTGTGGAGTCGGTGTCGTCGTCGGCGGATTCGACGGCTTCGGCGTTGCTGATGGCCCGTCTTGAGGGCCGCAGGATCGAGGTGCTGTCGCAGCGGGCGGCGGATTCGACGACGTACGCGTTGCCGTCGGGCGAGTTGCAGACGGAGACGTTCGCCGGCCCGGTCCGCGTGCGGCAGGACGGGGTGTGGAAGGACATCGACACGTCGCTGTCGGACACCGGGGCCGGTCTGACCCCGCAGGCCACGGCCGCCGACATCACCGTGTCGGACGGCGGGGACACGGCGCTGGCGTCGGTGTCGAAGGGGGAGACGTCCTTCGGAATGGGCTGGCAGGACAAACTGCCCACCCCGACGGTCACCGACAACACCGCCTCCTACGACCTGGGCGACGGCCAGACCCTGACGGTCAGCGCTCTCGCACAGGGCTTCTCCCAGAACGTCATCCTCGACCAGGCGCCGGACAGCCCGGTCTCCTACCGCATCCCGCTGCACCTGGACGGACTGACGCTGTCCCAGGCCGACTCCGGGCACCTGCTGCTGAAGGACTCCGCGGGCAGGCTGGTGGCCGAGGCCCCGGCCCCGATGATGTGGGACTCCAGCAGGAACGAATCCTCGGGTGAACCGGACCACCAGGCCCGGGTGACCACCAAGGTCGAGACCGCCGACGACGGCGCACAGACCCTGGTCCTGACCCCCGACGCGGACTTCCTCGCCGACTCCGATCTCACCTATCCGGTGACGGTGGACCCGACGTCCACCCTCGCGGTGACCACGGACACCTGGATCCAGACCCCGGACTACCCCGACTCCCAGGTCTCCTCGCAGGAGCTGAAGTCGGGCACCTACGACGCCGGCGCCGACAAGGCCCGCTCGTACCTGAAGTTCGACGTGTCGAAGTTCGCCGGCAAGCACATCACCGACACCAACTTCGCCCTCTACAGCTACTGGTCCTCGACCTGTTCCCGGGAGGGAGCGGGCACCACGGTCCGCCGTATCACCTCCGCCTGGTCCTCGACGTCCCTGACCTGGGACACCCGGCCCTCGTCCACCGGCACCGGCGCCGTCAACAACCTGGTGCCGCGCGGCTACTCCTCGGACTGCTCGGCCGCCTGGTCCAACTGGGACATCGACACCATCGTCCAGGCCTGGGCCGACGGCGCCACCAACTACGGCCTCATGGTCTATGGCACCGACGAGACCGACTCCACCACCTGGCGCCGCTTCCGCTCCGCGAACTACACGACCAGCGGCTACGCGCCGGCACTCACCGTCACCTACAACTCCTACCCCGCGAAGCCGAGTTCGGCGGCGATCGCGCCCTCGCAGGTCAACGCCTACAACGGCTACCGCTACGTCACCTCGCTCACCCCGACCCTCTCGGCGAAGGTCACCGACCCGGACGGCTCCGCCACCAAGGGCCAGTTCGAGATCACGGCGGACCCGGCGTACGCGGACACCACGTACTCCTACACCGCGACCAGCTCGTCGGTGTCCTCCGGCTCGGCGGCCAAGCTGACGATTCCGTCGGCGAGCGCATTCCCGTCCGGCGCCCACCTGCGCTACCGCGTCCGCGCCTACGACGGCACCGATTACGGCTCCTGGACCGGCTACACCACGTTCGTCATGAACACCGGCCTGCCCGCCGCACCGACCCTCACCTGTGACACGTACACGGAGAACGGCTGGACCGCGAAGGCCGACGACGCCGTGTCCTGCACCCTCGACACCGCCTCCACCGACGGCGCCGGATACTCCTGGGGCCTGGACGACACGTCCCTGCCGAACAGGAAGCTGGACACCACCAACGGCACCGGCGGTGACGCGCAGACCGTCAGCATCAACCCGGCCAACGGCTGGCACACGCTGTACGCGCGCACGGTCGACTCCGGCGGCAACCTCTCGACGGCAACCACCGCCTACACCTTCGGTGTCGGCGCCGACGGGGCCGCGATCCTCTCCCCGGCCGACGGTGACACCACCGCCCGCCGCCTGACCCTGTCCGCCAAGGGCCTCACCTCTTACACCGGGGTGACCTGGCAGTACCGGCGCGGTGAGACCGACTCCTGGCACACCGTGCCGGCCGTCGACGTCACCGCCTCCGGCGCGGCCGTCTCCGCCTGGCCGGTCGCCGTCACCAGCGGCACCGCCACCAAACTGGTCTGGAACACCGTCAACTCGCTGTCCGAGGACGGCGTGATCCAGCTGCGGGCCGCCTTCACCGACGGCACCACCACCGGCTACTCGCAGACCACCGAGGTCACCCTCGACCGCGACGCCGGGAACGCGCCGGGTGCCCAGGTCGGCCCGGGTGAGGTCAACCAGCTCACCGGTGACTACACCCTGTCCGCCACCGACGCCTCCGCCTTCGCCGCGAGCGTGGACCGGACGTACTCCTCGCGTGCCAACAGCACCAACACCGAGGGCCAGGCGCAGATCTTCGGCCCCGGCTGGGCCTCCTCGGTCGACGCCGTCGGCACCGACTTCACCCAGCTCCGCAAGACCTCCGCCACCTCGGTGGAACTGCTGTCCGCGGACGGCAGCTCGGTCGCCTTCACCGCCACCAGCAGCGGCTGGCAGCCCGAGACCGGCGCCGGGCTCCTGACCCTGACGGGCACCCTGTCCGGGACGTCCTTCACCCTCACCGACACCGACGCCAACACCACGGTGTTCACCAAGGCGGCGACCGACGCGGTCACCTGGACGCTCGCCTCCTCGGCGACGGCGGTCGACGACACAGCCGTCACCATCGCCTCGGAGACCGTCACGGTCGGCAACAACACGCTGGCCCGCCCGAAGTACGTGATCTCCCCCACCGGCGCGGTCACCGCGGCCACCTGCCAGGCCACCCCGGCCACCAAGGGCTGCCGCGTCCTGGAATACATCTACGCGACGGCCACCACCGCCACCTCCAGCACCCTCGGCGACTACGCGGGCCAGGTCACGTCGGTCAAACTGTGGGCCACCACCCCCGACGCCTCCGCCTCGACCGCCGAGACGATCGCCTCGTACACGTACAACACCGCCGGCCAGCTGCGCCAGGTGTGGGACCCCCGGATCAGCCCCGCGCTGAAGACGGAGTACACCTACGGCACCGACGGCCGCGTCGCCACCCTCACCGAACCCGGTGAACTCCCCTGGACGTTCACCTACGGCACGGCCGGCTCCGCCCTGACCTCGGGCACCGGCATGCTCCTCAAGGCGTCCCGTCCGGCACTCGCCGAAGGCACCGCGAGCACCACCTCCGGTACGGCGGCCACCACCGTCGTCTACGACGTCCCGCTCTCCGGCACCACCGCCCCCTACCAGATGGACGCCACCACTGTCGCAACCTGGGCCCAGGACGAGGCACCCACCGACGCCACCGCCGTCTTCCCGGCCGACAGCGTCCCCGCCTCCAACACCGGCAGCGACCTGACCGCCACCTCTTACGACCGCGCGAGCATCACCTACATCAACGCGGACGGCACGGAAACCAACCGGGCCGGACCCGGCGGCGCCATCACCACCACCGAGTACGACGACTACGGCAACACCGTCACCGAACTGACAGCCGCCAACCGGGAGTTGGCGCTCGGAACGTCCTCCGGCGCCGCCGACGAACTGGCCTCACTCGGCCTGACCGACCTGTCCACCGCCGACCGCGCCCAACTCCTGTCCAGCGTCTCGGGGTACTCGACGGACGGCGAACGCCTCACCGACGAGTACGGCCCCCTGCACGAGATCACCCTCACCGAGGAACTCACCGGCACCACCGCCGACTCCACCCTGGCCGCGGGCACAGCGATCCCGGCCCACGCCCACACGGCGTACACCTACGACGAGAACAAGCCCACCGACGCCGCCGTCTCCAACCTGGTCACCTCGGCCGTGACCGGCGCGGCTATCCCCGGCTACGCCACCGACGCCGAGACGCACACGGTCACCACCACGTACGACTGGTCCACCGGCCAGGAGCTGAAGACCGTGGGTGGCGACACCACGGACATCGTGGCGACGTACGACGGCGCCGGTCGCGTGGCCACCACCCGTACCGCGGGTTCCACCGGTTCGGACGCTGCGGCGCTCAACTACAGCTACTACAGTGCGAGTTCGACCGGCACCTGCGCGTCCATCGAGTGGGACGGGCTGCTCTGCAGGACCGCTCCTGCGGCCACGATCACCGGCGGTGGCAGCAACCCGGCCAACGCGGTCACCACGGTCTACACCTACGACCGCTGGGGCCGGCCTGCCGTCAAGACGGAGACCTCGGGCTCTGTGACCCGCACGACCACCAACACCGTGGACAGCACGAGCCGCACGACCAACACGGCGGTCACCGGAGGCATCGGCACGGACACGCCGGCCACCACGTACACGTACAACACGTCCAACGGGCAGCTCGCCTCACTGACCTCCAACGGTCAGACCGTCACCTACACCTACGACAGCCTCGGGCGCCGGATCGGCTACAGCGACGGCGCGGGCAACACCAGCACCACGGCGCACGATGTCCTCGACCGGAAGGTGAAGACCACCGATTCCGCGCCGTCGACCGTCACCTACGCCTACGCCACCACCGGTGACCTCAAGACGGTCACTGACTCGGTCGCGGGCACCTTCACCGGCACGTACAACGCAGACGGCGCACTCATCTCCGAGACCCTGCCCGGCAGTTACACCCTGACCGTCGCCACCGACCCGGCCGGCCAGGAGACCGACCGCGCCTACACGGCCGCGGACGGCACCACGCTCCTCGCCGACTCGGCCACGTACACGGTCACGGGCCAGCAGGCCGGCCACACCCAGACCGACGGCTCTACCACACGCTCCGACTACACCTACGACAGTGCAGGCCGCCTTACCCAGGCGAGCGACACCACGTCTACCGGCTGCACCACCCGCGCCTATACCTTCGACGTGAGTAGCAACCGCACTGCCCTGACAGCCACGTCGGACGACTGCGACACCACCACGACCGACGACGACACCACGGCCACCACGTCGTACACCCACGACAGCGCCAACCGCCTGGTGAACTCCGGCTACGCCTACGACGCGTTCGGCCGGACCACCACCGCCGGTACCCGGAGCCTGACGTACTTCACCAACGATCTGGTGCGTACGGAGACCGTCGGGACCGACCGCGGCACCTGGGCCCTCGACGCGGCCGGTCGCCTCGCCGTCCGGTCCGCCCAGACCCAGGCCACGGACGGCACCTGGAGCACGACCGATACCATCACCAACCACTACGGCGACGATGGTGACCGGCCGGTCTGGACCTCCGCCGATGGCACCGTCGGTCGCAGCGTCCAGGATCTCTCGGGTAGCCTCGCCGCCCAGACCACGGCCAGTGGCGGAACGGTCCTGCAACTCGCCAACATCCACGGCGACGTGATCGTCCAGCAGTCGCTGGACGCCAACGAGGCCAGCACGGTCCAGCACTACGACGAGTACGGGCAGCAACTCGACGCCACCACGGCGGCCACCTACGGGTACCTGGGCGCCTATGCCCGGTCCACCTCAGGTGTGAGCGGTCTCAGCTACCTGGGTGCCCGCGCTTACGACCCGACCCTCGGCCGGTTCCTCCAGACCGACCCGGTCTACGGCGCGAACGCCAACTCCTATGTCTACCCCGGCGACCCGGTCGGCTCGTACGACCTGGACGGCCGGAAGAAGGCGAGGAGCTGTGGCTTCTGGTGCAGCCTCGGCGTGACGCTCGTCGGGTCGCTCGCCGCGGCGGCGTGCGCGCCGTTTGCCGGACCCATCATCTGCGGCGCGGTCGGCGGCGGTATCACCGGCTTCGCCCGCTACTGGTGGACCCACCACGGCGGCCACGGCTACACCATCAAGGGCGCCATCAAGGCCACCCTCATCGGTGCCGCCATCGGCGGCTTCGGCGGGGCGGCCGGAAAGCTCATCAAGAAGATAGGCGGCAAGGTCTTCAAGGGCTGGGGCGACCGGCAGGCCATCAAGGACTGGGACAAGTTCAAGAAGGCCCTCGGCTAGGTGAACATCAGCTCGACGAGCAGTGGTTGGACCACTGGTCGGGTCGACACGCCGGCCGGCCTTCGCGAGGGGATACCTTCCGGGGGCCGGCCGGCCCGGCCGTCTCCCCTGCCGTTTCCCTGAACGAACGGAAGTATGAAAGTGCAGTCGACGATCACGTATTGGCTGGCGGTGGTCCGCCGCGTCGCGCCCGCCGCCGGGCTGATCGCCCTGGTGGCCGGCGGTGCCATGCTCGCGGTGCTGCTCGTGGGCGACGGGGTACCCGTCGCGTCCGCGCTCGGCCAGAGCGCGCTCGCAGGGCTGATCTGCGGTGTCGCCTTCCTGCTGGTCGTACCCGTGCCAGACACGGTCACCGCTGTCCGTACGGCTTCCCACTACGGGCTGCTGTTGGAGTCGGCGGCGGCGCGGCTGCCCGCCGTCCGCCGGGTCACGGCCGACACTTCGGGCGCCACGGCGTTCCAGTTGGCCGACAGCATCCTGCACACCATCAAGAAGGCGCAGACCCCGGTGATCGCAGAGGTGCTGGAGCTGGGGCACGGAAAGGTCTCCCTGATCTGCAAGACGCCGTACGGGCCTCAGATCCAGGTGTCCGTAGACATCGCCGTCGCCGAAGGCAGGGCCGTCGCGGTTATCACCTGCCGACCCACGACCAGCTGGAAACGCCTTGACGGCGGAGCGAGTTGGGCGATTGCAGGCACCATGGAGCGTCATGCGCGGGCGGCTCTGAGCGAGTCGGAAACCGGTCGGTAACAAGCCGTCGGTAACGTCTTTCCCATCTCGCAAGAGGCCCCTTCCCCGACGTGAAACACCTGTGGTTAGGTGATCAACGCCACAGGGGGAGTCACCTGTGCAGGGGGCCTGGGGAGGGCACACCGATGCGCTCGGTACGCATGCGGATTCTCGCGGCGCTGCTCATTGTGTCGGCCGCGGGGGCGGTCGGCTGGCAGCTGATGCCGACGGGAGCCGACCACGGCAGGACGATCACCGTCGGCACCACCGACGCCGTGACCGCCCTCGACCCGGCCGGTGCCTACGACGCCGGCTCCTGGGCCCTGTTCAGCAACGTCTTCCAGTCACTGCTTACCTACCGGCCCGACGGCGCGAGCCCCGTCCCCGACGCGGCGAAGACCTGTGGCTTCAAGGGCTCCGGCCTGCGCACCTACGTCTGTGTCCTGCGCGACGACCTCGACTTCCCGAGCGGCCGTCAGATGACCGCCGAGGACGTCAAGTTCTCCTTCGAGCGCGTCAAGCGCATCAACTCCGACGTCGGCCCGGCGTCCCTGCTCGGCACCCTCGCCTCGGTCGACGCCAAGGACCTGACGGTCACCTTCCACCTCAACTCGCCGGATGCCACCTTCCCGTTCAAGGTGGCCACCGGAGCCGGTGCGATCGTCGACCGCGAGCGCTATCCGAAGAACGGCCTGCGCACCGACACCGGCGCCGACGGCACCGGACCGTACGTCCTGAAGACGTATACGAAGGAGAAGCAGGCGCTCCTCGAACCCAACGAGCACTACAAGGGCGCCGTGAAGAGCACCGGCCGCCCCATCCGCCTGCGCTACTACGCCGATCCGCAGGCCCTCGACAAGGCGTGGAAGGCCAAGCAGATCGACGTCGCCACCCGTCAGCTGCCGCCCGCGGTCCTCGCCGGTCTCTCGCCCAGCGACCCCGGACAGCAGCTCATCGAGGCCGACAGCGCCGAGACCCGCAACCTCGTCCTCAACGTCCGCGAGGGCTCCCCCCTCCACGACCCGCTCGTCCGCCGCGCCCTTGCCTGGCTGGTCAACCGGGAGGAACTCGCCGCCACGGTGTACGAGGGGACGGCCACGCCCCTCTACTCACTGATCCCGGCGGGCCTCACCGGCCACACCACGTCGTTCTTCGACGACTACCCCAAACCCAGTGTCACGCAGGCCCGCGCCCTGCTCACCGAGGCCGGCGTCGAACTCCCCGTCAGCTTCACCTACGGCTACGCCAAGGGGCGCGGCGCCGCCGCCGAGGAGGCGGCCCTGCTCAAGCGGCAGCTGGAGAAGGGCGGCCTGTTCAAGGTCACCGTCAAGGGCTACGAGTGGACCGACTACCAGAAGCGGTACGCGGCAGGGAAGCTGGACGCCTACGCCGTCGGCTGGGTCGCCGACTTTCCCGACCCGGACACCTTCACCGGACCGCTCGTCGGCACCGGCAACAGCATGAAGAACGGATACGGCAGCAAGAAGGTGGACCGGCTGATCCTGGACAGCCGCCAGTACGCCGACCGCGCCCGCGCCGCCCAGGACTTCCGCGCACTCCAGCAACTGATCGCCCAGGACGTGCCCGTCATCCCGCTGTGGCAGCGCAAGGAGTACGTCGTCAGCAGTGTGGACGTCGGCGGCGGCCAGTACCTCTCGGACGGCACCGGGGTCTACCGGCTCTGGACCCTCGACTGGATCTGACGCGGAATAGGTAACGCTGGGAGGGTACCCAACGCAGCATCAGGTATGGCGATGGTGTGGGCGGGGTGAGGAGCAGACGTGTTGAGGCGCTACTCCTTCAGGCTTCCCCGGCACCCGGCGTCCGTCGAGCTGGCCCGGCGCCGGGTGCACGACCATCTGGCCGACTGGGGGCACAGCACCGACGGCCCGGCGCTCGCGGACACCGTCCTGCTCGTCTCCGAGCTGGCGACCAACGTCGTACGCCACGGCCCCCTCCTGGAGCCGGATTTCGAGGTCGCCGTGACCGCACTCGCCGACGGCTCCTGCCTCATAGAGGTCTCCGACGAGGGAACGACGGAACCCCGTCTCCGCCCGGTGGCGGACTGGGAGGAACACGGCCGGGGCCTCCACCTGGTCGAGGACATCGCGGAGGCGTGGGGGGTGTGGAGCAGAGGCCGCCACGGGAAGACGGTCTGGGCGCTGGTCACAGCGCCCCTTTAGGGACGCGGGCAGCAACCGCGCGACCAGCCACCCCGTGCCCGCGCCAACCACCCGCCGACTCACGGACAGGCCAGCCGCCGACTCACGGACAGGCCAGCCACCGACTCACGGACAGACCCGCGCCGACTCACGGACAGGCCAGCCGCCGACTCACGGACAGACCCGCGCCGACTCACGGACAGGCCAGCCGCCGACTCACGGACAGACCCGCGCCGACTCACGGACAGGCCAGCCGCCGACTCACGGACAGACCACCCGCTCCGGCAGACTGACCGTCACCGCCAAACCCTCGCCGGAGGCGGTCCGCACACTCACCTCGCCACCGTGCGCCCGCACAACCTCCTGCACGATCGCCAGCCCCAGCCCGCTCCCCGCCCCACCCCCCGCCCGGAAGAACCGGTCGAACATACGCGCAGCGTCCTCCCGTGCCAGCCCGGGCCCCATGTCCGCGACACACAGCCGTACGACACCGTCCGCGCGCTCCACGCCGAGCCGCACCGGCACATCGGCGGGCGTGTGCGTGCGGACGTTGCCCACCAGGTTGCCCAGCACCTGCCTGAGCCCCGACTCGTCGGCCCGCACCAGGATCGCCCCGTCGGCGGCCACGCTGATCGGCCGGTCCGGTTCCTGGATCCGCAGATCCTCCGCCGCGTCCCGCACAAGGCGGCTCAAGTCGACGTTTCTCAGCCGAAGTTCGGGCTGCTGGTCGAGACGGGCCAGCGTCAGCAGTTCGTCCACCAGACGCCCCATGCGGTCGGCCTCGCCGTTCATCCGGTCCCAGGCGCGCCGGCGTTCCCGCGGGTCGGTCAGCATGCCCTTGTCGTACAACTGGAGATAGCCGCGGATCGCGGACAGCGGGGTGCGCAGTTCGTGCGAGGCGTCGGCGACGAAGCGGCGCAGCTGGGCCGCGCTGCGCTCGCGGGTGCGGTACGCCGACTCCACCTGGTGGAGCATGGTGTTGAGGGCGACCCGCAGCTGTTCGACCTCCAGGGTGGCCTCGCGGCTGGAGGGGACACGCCGGGTGAGGTCGCCCTCGGCGATGGCCGTCGACGTCTCGACCATGTCCTCCAGGGGTGCCATACGGCGGCTCACGCTGAACATGGTGAGGACGGCGAGCAGTGCGAGCAGCAGTGTCCCGACGGCGAGGTCGAGCTTCAGGGCCTTGCCGAGGACGTCGTGCAGGGCGTCCGTCGAGGTGGCCAGGAGCACGGTCTTGCCGTCGGCGAGGTGGGCTGCGGTGACCCGGTAGGGGGCGTCCCGTACCCGGATGTCGTGGGGTTCGTCGTCGCGGGCGAGGTCCGCCGGGTCGGCGACGGCGGCGGCGAGGGCGCGCTGGGCGGCGGTGGCCTCGAACCCGGCGACGGGCATGGCCTGCCCCTTCTCGCCGACGACCACGAAGATGCCGTCGGACACGAGGGAGTCGGCGTTCGAGAAGCCGGTGGTCGTGGACCCGCTGGTCGTGGGACCAGCCGTCGTGGGACCAGTGGTCGTGGGGCCGGTGTCGCTGGAGTCGGACCCCGCTGAACTGCCTCCGCTGCCAACGGTGTTGCCATTGCCGTTGCTTTCACCGGAGGCGTGCCGGTACCTGTCCGTCAGGGCGGCGAACGCGGTCAGCGAGTCGATCTGCTCCAGGGTGACCCGGGAGCCGCTGATCGAGTCCCGGGTGCCCATCAGCTGGGTGTCGACGCTGTCCAGCAGATACAGCCGCATGCCCATCACGCTCACGGCGGTCGCCACGACGATGCCGAGGGCGAGCAGCACCACGTTGGCCAGCGTCAGCTTGACGCGCAGGGAGTGGATACCGCGCTTGCAGTGGAAGGTGCGTCCCCATCCCGCCCCGAAGGCGCGCCCCCAGCCCAGTCCGATCGCGAGGAGACTCATGCCAGCCCGTATCCGACACCGCGCCGGGTGGTGATCACGGGCGGCCCGAGCGCGTCGAGCTTGCGCCGGAGATAGCTGATGTACGTCTCGACGACGGTCGATTCGGGCGGTGTGTGCTCGTACTGCCAGACGTGCCGCAGGAGTTGCTCCTTGGGCACGATCCGGCCGCCGTTGCGCACCAGGAACCGCAGCAGCGCGTACTCCGTGGGGGTCAGCTCGACGGTGCCGCCCGAGCGGTGCACGCTGTACGTCGACTCGTCCAGCTCCAGGTCGCCGTAGCGCAGCGGGGGCCGTTGGGGCAGCACGTCGGCGGGCCGGGTCCGGCGCAGCACGGCGGTGATGCGGGCGACGACCTCGTCGATGTTGAACGGCTTGGTGATGTAGTCGTCGCCGAACCCGAGGGCGCCGACTATCTCCCCCGGCGCGTCCCGTGCGGTCAGGAAGACGAGGGCCAACTCGGGCCTGCGGTCCCGGAGTTCACGCCCGAGGGCGCGGCCGTCGCCGTCCGGGAGCATGATGTCGAGCAGGGCTACATCCGGGCGGGTGCGCCCGGCGAGTGCGAGCGCCTCGCGGACGGTGCCCGCGACCATCACCTCGAAGCGGTGGTAGCGCAGGGCGATGGCCAGGACGTCCGCGATGCTCGGTTCGTCCTCCACCACCAGCACGGTGCCTGTGCCTGTCCCTGCGCCTGAAGCCGTCATGCCCCCAGTATCGGCGGGGCCACCGACAGCCGGACCCGGTTCGCGCTTTGGAGTTCCTTGAGAGTCATGGCCGCCAGGTGTCCGCGCCCGCGCGTCACCGCCAATCCTGTTCCCCAGGACCTGGGGGACCAACCGAATCAACCAACCTGATGAACAAGGGGTGTTCAGCGTGGCGGCATTGGCGCGGTGGTGCTATCGGCACCGGCTGGTGGTCCTGTTGATATGGGTGGGGGCCGTGTTCGGACTGGGCTTCGCGGGCTCCGCCGCGGGTACGGACTACGCGAACACCTTCTCCCTCCCCAACACGGACTCCACGCGTGCGTACGACCTGATGGAGAAGGCCTTCCCGCAGAGCGCGGGCGACACCGACACGGTCGTGTGGAAGGTCGACGAGGGCTCGGTACGCGACGAGTCGGTACGGTCCCGGATCGAGCCGAAGCTGGCGGAGATCGGGAAGATGGCGGGCGTCGGCGAGGTCACCGACCCGTACGCCGACGGCGCCGCCGGCGCGGCCCAGATCAGCGAGAACGGGCGGATCGCCTACGCCCAGATCACCTTCACCGAGCAGGCGAACGGCGTACCCAAGAAGACGGTCGAGGACGTCGTCGACACGGCCCAGTCCGCCGAACGCGACGGTCTCCAGGTCGAGTTGGGCGGTCAGGCGATCACCAGGACGCAGGAACCGCCCACCGGCATCGCCGAGATGGTCGGCATCCTCGCCGCGGCGGTCGTCCTGTTCCTCGCCTTCGGCTCCCTCTTCGCGATGCTGCTGCCGCTGGTCGTCGCGATCGCGGCCCTGGGCACCGGCCTGATGACCACCTCCCTCCTCAGCCATGTCACCGACGTTCCCGAAGTCGCCCCGCTGCTCGGTTCGTTGATCGGCCTGGGCGTCGGCATCGACTACGCGCTGTTCATCGTCACCAGGCACCGCCGGGGCATCCTGCGCGGTATGAAGCCCGAGGACTCGGCGGTGACGGCGCTCAACACCTCCGGCCGAGCAGTGCTGTTCGCCGGCGGCACGGTATGCATCGCCCTTGCCGGGATGCTCGTGATGAACATGCGCTTCCTGGACGGCGTGGTCATCGCGACCTCCCTCACGGTCGTCCTGAGCGTCCTCGCCGCGACGACCCTCCTCCCGGCGCTCCTCGGTCTCCTCGGCATGCGCGTCCTCAGCCGCAGGCAGCGCCGCCGACTGGCCGTGACAGGACCGGAGTCGGCCGAGGCGAGCGGGCTCGCGGCGCGCTGGTCGTCGTACGTCGAAAGGCGCCCGCGCTCCACCGCCGCGATGGCCCTGCTGGCGATGCTGATCCTCGCGCTCCCCGTCCTGTCCATCCGGCTCGGCGCGACCGACCAGGGCAACCACCAGGAGTCGACGACCACCCGCCAGGCGTACGACCTGCTCGCGGAGGGCTTCGGCCCGGGCTTCAACGGCCCGCTCCAGGTGGTGGTGGCCAAGGGCGACGCGAACGCGCTGGTCGCGACGATCCGTACGACGGAGGGCGTGGCGCAGGCAGCGGCGGCGCCCCCGGCCCAGGGCATCACGGTGATCCAGGTGGTCCCGACGACGTCACCCCAGTCGAAGGCCACGGACCAGCTGATCGACCGCCTGCGCGACGAGGTCATCCCGGCCTCCGGGGCGGAGGCCCACGTCGGCGGGGTGACGGCGATCTTCAAGGACTTCGCGGCGGTGACGGGCGACCGCCTGCCGTACTTCGTGGCGGCGATCATCTCGCTGGGCTTCCTGCTCCTGATGGTGGCGTTCCGCTCCCTGATCGTCCCCCTCACCGCCGCGCTGATGAACCTGATCGCGGCGGCGGCCTCCTTCGGCGTCCTGGTCGCGATCTTCCAGTGGGGCTGGGGCACGGAGCTGCTCGGCATCGGCAAGGAGGGCCCGATCACGGCGTTCCTGCCGGTCATCATGCTCTCCCTCCTCTTCGGCCTCTCGATGGACTACCAGGTGTTCCTGGTGAGCCGCATGCACGAGGAATGGGTCCACACGAAGGACAACGCACGGGCCGTCCGCGTCGGCCTCGCGGAGACCAGCAGGGTCATCAACTGCGCGGCCCTGATCATGATCTGCGTCTTCTCGGCCTTCGTCCTGAGCGGCGACATGGAGGGCGCGATGGCGGGCATCGGCCTCGCCGCGGCGGTCGCGCTGGACGCGTTCATCCTCCGTACGGCCCTGGTGCCGGCCGCGATGCACCTGCTCGGCAACTCCAACTGGTGGCTGCCGGCGGGCCTGGAGAAGCGCCTGCCGCATCTCGCGGTGGAACCGAAGGAGGAGCCGGAGGCAGCGGAACCCGACCGGCCGGCGGGCAGCACCTCGGTGGTCCACGGCTACGTACGTGACGCCGAGGGCGCGCCGGTCGAGGGCGCCACGGTGACCCTCCGCTCGAAGGGCGGACGCCAACTGGACCGGGTCACCTCGCTGGCGGACGGCTCGTACATCCTCTCCGTCCCGGCCCCGGGCGCGTACCTGCTGGCGGCGACAGCGGTCTCGTACGGCTCCCGGGCCCGACAGGTGACGGTGGAGGACGGCCCGCTGGTGTACGACGTGGAGCTGACGGAGTCCTCGGGGTCGTCGGAGTCCTCGGAGGAGGAAGCGGACGCGGTGAACTGACTGGCCTTCCGCGCCGCCTACTCGGCCCGCTCGCCCGTCCCGGGATCTCCGTCCTTCCCTGGACCTGCGCCCTTCCCGGGTTCCTCGGGAAGGGCATTGGTCATCCCCGGCAGGAAGTCGCTGAACAGGTCGTGGACCTCGCGGACGAGCGGACGCAGTACACGGAAGCGGGCCAGGGACACACCACGGGCGGTGAGCCGGGCACCGCGCGCGGCGAGCCGGTAGGTGCGCTCACGGCCCTCCGTACGGTCGTAGATCCAGTACAGGACCATGCCCATCTGGGACAGCCACATCAACTCGGGCAGCACGTCCCGGAGTTCCTCCGGAACCTTGGCCTTCGACCCGGCGAGCACTTCCCTGTGCACGTCGATGGCCTGCGTGCGCGCGTGCTCCGACTCGGGGGAGAAGGGGCTGAGGGGACTGTTCGGGTCGGCGGCGGTCTTGAAGAACTGCACGGCGAACTCGTGGTAGGAAGCGGACACATCGAGCCAGGCGCGGTACACCCCGGCCAGCCGCGCCTCCAACTCCGTCTCCCGGTCCAGGACTTCCCGCGCGGCCACCTGGTACTCACGGGCGAGCTGGTCGTAGAAGCCCTGGATCAGGTGCTCCTTGCCGCCGAAGTAGTAGTACGCGTTGCCGACGGAGACCCCGGCCTCCTGAGCGATGGCCCGCATGGTCGTCCTGTCGTACCCCCGCTCCTTGAACAGCCGCATGGCCGTCTCCAGGATCAGCGCACGCGTCTGCTCGCTCTTGGCGGGAGCATGAGCGGCGGCCGCCGGGGACTCGGACCCGGACGACCCAGCCGACTCGGACGACGCAGATGGCTCGGAGGGCTCAGGGGACTCGGGGCTGTCTTTCGCTGCTGACACGGAAGGAGCCTAACCAGTGGAGCAGGTGCCGCTGCCACAGCCGGGCGGGGCGCCGGGCGGGTTGCTGAGTGGGCTGCCCGGTGGATGGTGGACCCACCCGAAGCGGGGATCGTACGACCACCCGTCGGGCCGCCGGTACACACGGCGGCCACTCCCGGCGGTACCCCACTGACTCCCGCGCCACTTGGCGGCGGCGAGAACGGCACCCTTGGCGAGCCGGGCCCCGGCCGGGGTGGTGAACCGGTGCGCGAGCGGCCGGTACTCACGCAACGCCCACAGCACGACGACCCAGGCGCCGGCGCCGCGATAGACCTGACCGGAGTCCCCGACGACGGTGATGTCGTCGAGGGTGGCGGCGTGATCGAGGCCGGGAAAGAGCGCCCGCGCCTGCCCGGACCCCGCCGGCACCATCTCCAGCGGCACCAGCTGCGACTGCCGTACGAGCCAGCCGCGCACGAAGGTGCACAGCTCGCACTCGGCGTCGTACAGGACGGTGAGCCGGCGGACCGGAACGCCCCCCGTGGCGTCCCGGTCCGCGCGGGCGGTGGTGTTGTCCCCCGACCCCACCGCTTCGATGTGGCTCATTCCGGTCACGCCCCGGCCGCGGGAGCGACCCAGCCCTGCGGCGCGACGGGCGGCACCTGCTCCCGCTCCATGACACTCCGCCGCCGGATCCTGCTGAGGACGAACACGTTGGCGAGGTGCATGACACCCAGCACGAGCAGCACGACACCGAGCTTGGTGGAGAGCGCCTCGAAGACCTCCCGGGTGCTGGCGATGTCCCCGTCCCCGCTCAGATAGAGGGCCACGAACCCGAGGTTGACGAGATAGAACCCGACCACGAGCAGATGGTTGACGGCCTCGGCGAGCTTCTCGTTCCCCCGCAGCACATCGGAGAGGAAAATCCGCCCGTTGCTGCTGAGCGTCCGCGCGACCCAGACGGTCAGCGCAATGCTGACCAGCAGGTATATGACGTATGCGACGACTGTGAGGTCCATGTGTTCGTCCTTGTCCCCGAGCTCCCTGAACGACTTGAACGCGTTCAAAAGTTCTTACGGGGGAGACTGTAGACCTGTTTTTGAACACGTTCAAGTAGTGACCGGGGTTGGCTGGTGACGTTAGGACAGCTATGAGCGCCGCACGCGAAGAAGAGCGGGAGGGACGGGGGGAGCGGGAGGAGTGGTTCGACCCCGAACCGCCGTACCGCTGGCCGATCGCGCCCCCGGAGGGCTGGACCGCCGACGACCTCGACGTCCTGTCGCGCATGACCGTCAAGCTGGACGCCAGGAACCGCCCCGAACCGGACGTCATCGTCTTCCCGGAGGCAGTGAACACCGGCCCGGACCAGACCTGGTACGAGCCGGGGGACATTCTCCTGGCGGTGGAGGTGACCGCCGCCGACACCCGGGACCGCGACCGCGAGGTCAAGCCCCGCAAGTACGCGGCGGCCGGGGTACGGCACTTCTGGCGGGTCGAGCAGGACGACGACAAGGGGCTCCCCGTCGTCTACGTCTACGAACTCGACCCCGCCACCAAGTCCTACGCCCTCACCGGCATCTTCCACGACCGCCTCAAACCGGCCGTGCCCTTCGAGATCGACATCGACCTGACGGCGATCAATCGCCGCCCGGGTTCAAGACCACCCGTCTCAAGACCACCCGTCTCAGGACCGCGCGAGTTCCGGCCGCTTCGTGTAGTCCGTGAAGCCGATGACGTTGCCCCAGGGATCGGCGATCTCGACGGTCCAGCCCGTGGCCACGGAGAGCGGGGCGTCGAGCGGGGTGATGCCGGCCGTGGCCAGAGCGCGGGCCGCAGCCTTGGCGTCCGGCACCTCCAGCCAGATCCGGGGGGAGGCCCACGGCGGCGCCCGGTGCCCGAGAGCCTCCTCGACCCGCAGCAGCAGCCCCGGGGTCTCGGCACCGACCCTCAGCACGGCGATCCCGGCCTCGTCGACCCGAGCGGTGACACCGAACCCGGCACGCTCGTAGAAGGCGACCGCCTCGGCGAGCTCACCGACAGGCAGCAGCACGTTGTCGAAACCGAGCAGTTCGTACGACTCGTCATCTGACATGGCGTCAGGGTAAGGGGATGGTCGGCGGAATCCCGGGAGGCTGGAGCGGGCAGACGGGCGCTGTGACGTGCGTGATCAGGGAGTCTGCTTCGACTGCCCGGCATCGAGGTCGCAGCCACGTCAAGGGTGACCTTGGCGCCGCTGGAGTCGGTGAGGGCGACGAGTTCGCCCGGGGCGTGGACGCGGTGACGGCCGTGGTCGTTCTCGGCCGCGGACATCGGTGCGCCGCACACTGACGCAACGGCACGGCGAGAAGCTGCTGGCGACGATGAACACGGACGCGTGCTTCGGCCACCATGCGCCGGGCCCCTGCCGAAATCTCGTCGAGGTCCTCCGAGTACGTGCTGCTGATCCGCACCGTACGCCGACGGACGCGGAGACAGCCGTCCTCGGTGACCTCGCCGCGAAGCTCCCCCTCCCCCCTCCCCCTCGTCCTCGGCTGAGGACTGAAGGGCAAGGCAGGCCACCGCCCGCCTCACCCTTCACCCTCCGCCCCTCATCGTGGGTCAGAGCGGCCTCAACACCCGCCCACGCGCCCCGAACCCACCACCACGTCGTCCATCCGCACGTCGTAGGAAGGCGGAGTCGGGTCGCCCTGGTACAACTGCCAGCCCAGCTTCAGCTTGTCGAACGTCGGGAAGGCGAAGTCGGAGTCCTGGGCGCCGCCGTGGCTCTGGGCGGAGACCGTCAGGTCCGACTGCTCGACCCCGTCGAAGTACACCGTGACCCGGCTGTCCGCAGCGTCCAGATGGAATTCCACGCACTGCCACCCGTCCGCCACCGCCGGTGCCGACGTCTTCCACGACGTCCAGTCGCCCGTCGGGCCAAGGTCGGAGCCGACGCCCCAGAAGTTGCCCTTGTCCGTGGGGGCGTACTGACCGCCCAACGGACGTACGAGGGTGGGGGAGTCGGCGCCGGAGGCCTCCGCGATCGTCCAGTGGGCCCAGTCGGGGGCCGTGGGGAACGCGTCCACGCGCAGGCGCAGGCGGGCCCAGTAGCTGTTGCCGGGTGCGGCGAGGTCGGGGAAGACGACGAACGCGCGGCCGTTGCCCTGCGTACGGATGCGGAGTTCGCGGCCCTTGCCGGTCGAGCTCGGGGTGACGGTCAGGGTGCCGTTGGAGGTGTCCGTCGTCCAGCCGCGGCCGGCGGTGACCGGGCCGAGGGGAAGCCGGTCGAAGTTCTCCCGCGCAAACGTCTTGTGCGGGGCGGGAGTCGCCGAGGCGGTGGGGGGTATCGCGAGCAGTGTGGCCGCCGTGGCCGCGGCTGCCGACAGTGCTGCGATCGATTTCCTCAGGATGGTCATGTGCCCAGTCTGTAACGGGAGTTGACCAAGTTCCTAGTGGTACTGGCGGGTATTGAGAGGCATGCGAGCCCGGTGTCCTGCGAACCCGGCGTCCCCTTGGCCGGCTGATGCCCGTGGCTCACGCCCGTGACTCACACCCGCACGATGCCCACCGCACCGCAAACCCCCAGCACCTGGATCGTGAACCCCTTCGCGGGACCGGTCGGACCGCTCGAATCAGTCGGACCAGTCGGACCAGCCGGGTCGGCCCCGGTCTCCTTTACGTGCGCGAGCACCGCCCCCGAGGTGTCCACCCGCACCGCCCGGTCCTTCGGAACCGTCACCTGCACATGGCCCGCGATCACCGTGAGGCGCACGCACGTCTCGTCGTCGGCCGGTGCCTGGGTCAGATCGGCGCGCAGGTCGCCCAGTACGGCACGGACAGTGACCGTCCTGTAGGCACCCTTGGGCATGACGACCCGGCCCGTCGTCAGGATCCGGGTCCAGCTGGTCGTCCGGGCGTCGTGCGAGGCCGCCAGCGCGAGCCCGGCGCCGGCCACCACGAGTACGCCGGGCAGGGCGACGTCCGCCACCTCGTGGCGGCTGACGTTGTCGGACATCGCCAGCCCTGTCAGGGCCACGGCACACAGGACGAGCGGGCCGATGTACGAACCCGAGGGAATCGCGGACCTGAGGAGGTTGAGCACGGCCACCGTCAGGAGGATCCACGGCCACCAGCGCGCGCCGAACAACAGCGCCTGGCCGACCCGCCGGGCGGCGTCCCCGGCGACGAAGCAGCCCACCGCGAGCAGGACGATCCCGACCCACACCCGGAACCGTGACGCCCGGTTCTCGACGCCGTTCACCATCGCCCGTCCACTCCCGCTCCCATTCCCACTCCCGCCGCAATGGGGGAGGAGGCGGCGCGTGGCGTCATCGTAGTGATCGGATATGCAGATTCTGTGGGCAGGGCCCGAACGCCCGGTGGCCGTGCCTCTGTCGATGCAGAGGCACGGCCACCGGAGGTCATCGGGCAGACCCGAAAGGTCAGAGTCGACCCGAGAGAACGGAGTGGATCCGGGAGAAGGGAATGGATCCCGTGGATCAGAACCGCCGAGTGATCAGCGCCCTCTTCACTTCCTGGATCGCCTTCGTGACCTCGATGCCACGCGGGCACGCGTCCGTGCAGTTGAAGGTCGTGCGGCAACGCCACACGCCGTCCCGGTCGTTCAGGATCTCCAGGCGCTGCTCGCCCGCCTCGTCACGCGAGTCGAAGATGAAGCGGTGAGCGTTCACGATCGCGGCCGGGCCGAAGTACTGGCCGTCGTTCCAGAACACCGGGCACGACGACGTGCACGCCGCGCACAGGATGCACTTGGTCGTGTCGTCGAACCGTTCCCGGTCCTCCGCCGTCTGGAGACGCTCGCGCGTCGGCTCGTTGGTGTCCTTCGTGATGAGGAAGGGCATCACGTCGCGGTACGCCTGGAAGAACGGGTCCATGTCGACGATCAGGTCCTTCAGGACCGTCAGGCCCTTGATGGGCTCGACCGTGATCGGCTTGGCGGGGTTGATGTCCTTGATCAGGGTCTTGCAGGCAAGGCGGTTCTTGCCGTTGATCCGCATGGCGTCCGAGCCGCAGATGCCGTGCGCGCAGGAACGACGGAACGTCAGCGAACCGTCCTGGTCCCACTTGATCTTGTGGAGGGCGTCGAGGACGCGCTCCTTCGGGTCGATCTCCAGCTTGAAGTCTTCCCAGACCGCCTCGGCCGCCAGCTCCGGGTTGAAGCGGCGGATGCGGAAGGTGACCGTGATGTACGGGGAGTCGGCGAAGCCGGGCTCGGGCTCGCCGGCCGCGTCCGCCTTGTCCAGAACAGGGGTTGCCATCAGTACTTACGCTCCATCGGCTGGTAGCGGGTCTGGACGACCGGCTTGTAGTCGAGACGGATGGACTCGGTGCCGTCGTCGCCCACCTCGCGGTACGCCATGGTGTGGCGCATGAAGTTGACGTCGTCGCGGGTCGGGTAGTCCTCGCGGTAGTGACCGCCGCGCGACTCCTTGCGGGCCAGCGCGGAGACCGCCATGACCTCGGCCAGGTCGAGCAGGTTGCCCAGCTCGATGGCCTCCAGAAGGTCGGTGTTGAACCGCTTGCCCTTGTCCTGGATCGAGACGTTCCGGTAGCGCTCGCGGAGTTCCGCGATCTTCGCCACCGCCGTCTTGATCGTCTGCTCCGTACGGAACACCATGACGTTCGCGTCCATGGTCTCCTGGAGCTCCAGGCGCAGCGCGGCGACCCGCTCCGTGCCCGTGGACTCGCGCAGGTGCTCCACCTGGGAGATCACCAACTCCGCCGGGTTCTCGGGGAGTTCGACGAAGTCGGCCTGCTGGCTGTACTCCGCCGCCGCGATACCGGCCCGCTTCCCGAACACGTTGATGTCCAGGAGGCTGTTCGTGCCGAGGCGGTTGGCGCCGTGCACCGACACACACGCGACCTCGCCGGCCGCGTACAGTCCGGGCACCACCGTCGTGTTGTCGCGGAGCACCTCACCCTCGACGTTCGTCGGGATGCCGCCCATCGCGTAGTGCGCGGTGGGCTGGATCGGGATCGGGTCCGTGTACGGCTCGATGCCCAGGTAGGTGCGCGCGAACTCGGTGATGTCGGGCAGCTTGGCGTCCAGCTGCTCCGGCGGGAGGTGGGTGAGGTCGAGGTAGACGTGGTCGCCCTCGGGGCCGCAGCCGCGACCCTCACGGATCTCCGTGTAGATGGAACGGGACACGACGTCGCGCGACGCCAGGTCCTTCATCACCGGCGCGTACTTCTCCATGAAGCGCTCGCCGTCCTTGTTGCGGAGGATGCCGCCCTCACCGCGGGCGCCCTCCGTCAGCAGGATGCCCATGCGCCAGATGCCGGTCGGGTGGAACTGGAAGAACTCCATGTCCTCCAGCGGCAGCCCGCGACGGTAGACCGCCGCCTGGCCGTCACCCGTCAAGGTGTGCGCGTTCGACGTCACCTTGAAGAACTTGCCGCAGCCGCCGGACGCGTAGATCACGGCCTTCGCCTGGAAGACGTGGATCTCACCGGTGGCGAGTTCGTACGCGACGACGCCCGCGGACCGCTTCACGCCGTCGACCTCGACGATCAGCTGGTCGAGGACGTAGAACTCGTTGAAGAACTCCACGCCCTCCTTCACGCAGTTCTGGTACAGCGTCTGGAGGATCATGTGACCGGTGCGGTCGGCCGCGTAGCAGGAGCGGCGGACCGGGGCCTCGCCGTGGTTGCGGGAGTGGCCGCCGAAGCGCCGCTGGTCGATCGTCCCGTCGGGCGTGCGGTTGAACGGCAGGCCCATCTTCTCCAGGTCGAGGACCGAGTCGATGGCCTCCTTCGCCAGGATCTCGGCGGCGTCCTGGTCGACCAGGTAGTCACCGCCCTTGACCGTGTCGAAGGTGTGCCACTCCCAGTTGTCCTCCTCTACGTTGGCGAGCGCGGCGGCCATACCGCCCTGCGCGGCGCCCGTGTGGGACCTGGTCGGGTAGAGCTTCGTCAGTACGGCGGTACGGCTGCGCTTCGTCGACTCGATCGCGGCGCGCATGCCAGCGCCGCCCGCGCCGACGATGACGGTGTCGTACTTGTGGATCTTCATCAGGATTTCCTCAGTCCCTCAGCACCGTGGCCTAGCGGATGTTCGGGTCGAAGGTGAAGATCACCAGCGTGCCCAGCAGGATCGTGAACACCGTGGCGGTGTAGAGCAGGCCCTTGAGCCACAGTCGGGTGTTCGCGCGCTCCGCGTAGTCGTTGATGACGGTGCGCAGGCCGTTGGCACCGTGCAGCATCGCCAGCCACAGCATCAGCAGGTCCCAGACCTGCCAGAACGGCGAGGCCCAGCGGCCGGCCACGAAGGCGAAGCCGATCTTGGAGACACCGCCGTCCAGCACCAGCTGGATGAGGAGGTGGCCCAGGACCAGCACGACCAGGACGATGCCGGACAGCCGCATGAACAGCCAGCCGTACATCTCGAAGTTGCCCCGGGTGGACTTGGGGGTCTTCTTCGTGCGCTTGCGCGGGGCCTCGATCAGGGGTGCCGGGTTGTCGGCGTCGTACCCCGCGAACGTGCCCGCGCCCTCGACGGGGCCGATGCCCGAGGCGGTGGATTCAGTCGTCGCCATGTGCGTCAGCTCCCGAACAGTTCACGAGCGGCGTGGCCGAGGACGGGGTAGACGGCCCCGATCATCAGTACGACCCACAGGCCGACGACGGTCCAGAGCATCTGCTTCTGGAAGCGAGGGCCCTTCGACCAGAAGTCGACGGCGATGACGCGCAGGCCGTTCAGCGCGTGGAAGAGGATGGCGGCGACGAGGCCGTACTCCAGCACGGCGACGATCGGCGTCTTGTACGTGGCCACAACCTTGTCGTAGGCCTCGGGAGAGACACGGACGAGAGCGGTGTCCAGGACGTGTACGAACAGGAAGAAGAAGATGAGGACGCCGGTGACTCGATGAGCCACCCAGGACCACATTCCTTCCCGGCCGCGGTACAGCGTTCCAGCCGGCACGGAAAACCCTCCGGGAGCGGGGATCGGGGCCGCGCCGGCTCGGTGTGTCGGACGGGCCCGGCCGGGTACGGTCCACCGGCCCTGGCCATCGTAGCGACGTGTTGTCGGAACGCTTACAGCGGGCCTACCGATGTGATCAAACAGGCTCGTACGGGCTACTGGGGAGGGGGCGCGGTTCGTCTGCCGGGTGACGGGTCAGATGTGGCTGGTCGCGCAGTTCCCCGCGCCCCTCAGGGCGTTTCCCAGCCGTTCCCTCGCCAGGCGCCGGAGTTCCTCCGCCGCCACGACCCGCTCCTCCTCCGGATCGTTCGTCAACCGTGACCGGATGGCGGTCAGGATCGTGTTCAGGACCTCTGTCGGAGGTGTGCCGTCCAGACAGATGACGAAGACATGCCCGAACCTGGCCTCGTACGCCGCGTGCGCTGCCCCCAGGGCCGTGTGCGCCGCCGAGTACACGCCGTCGGGCAGGGCGGGCAGCGCCTCCGCGGCCAGCGCCTCGGAGAGGTCCCCCGGGGTCAGGTCGTACGCAGCCTCGTCCGCCGCCGCGAGCAGGGAGTCCAGGTCGGGGTAGGGGCGGTGGTCGGTGAGACGGCGGGCCCAGCGGAGGCTGCGGAGGCACCCGAGAAGTGCGCGCTCGATGTCCTCGGCGGGCTCGGTGTTGAACCGGGCCAGGCTCCGCGGCGTAGGAGAGGGGGACTCGGCGCGCGTCTGTGCCGGCATGGCGAGTTGGCCGGAGAATTGGGGAAGACGGTGCGCGGGCAGCGTGAGTCCTCGGAGGTCTGGGTCGGAGTGTGAGATGCGCGTCGAGAGGGGAGAGGCGCCGCTCACATTATCGATAGTGGTCAGGAGCTGTCCGACGGGGATCTGAAATTCACCCGAACGGGATAGTTTCGGAACATACGGTGGACGATCCCGGTGAGATGGGGTCGTTGGGGTCAAGGGTGGAGGCGATCCAGGAGGTGCGTGGCATGCGGGCGATACATGAGGTTCTGGCAGGCGGGAACCGGTGACCGGCCGGAGGCGACGGGCTCCTGCGCGGAAGCGGAAACGGGGTCTGAGCGGGAAGACGTACGGACAGGGGTCCGGGTTGCTTCTCGGGGCCGGTGTTCTCGTCGCCGCCGGTGCGGTGGGGGTGACCGTCGTCCTCTGGCCGGTCGGCGACACGGGCACCGGAACCGACCCGGGCAGCGACATCGCGTCGATCGGCGCGGCGCGCTCCGCGGACTCGGACGGAACGTCCGGCTCGGCGCCCGCCGCGTCCCGCGCCCCTGCCCCCGCCGTCCCCTCTCCGTCTCCGGCCCGCGTCTACCCCCTCTCCAAGACCCCCCGCACCATCCCCGCCGTACGCGAGCACGTGCCCGCCCGGGGTCCGGGCTGGCGCCCCGCCGCGACCGCCCGGGTGGTCGTCACCGCCGGTTCCCTCGCCGACGAGGGGAAGCTGCTCGCCGGTGAGCTGCGGATGGTGTACGGCGGGAGTGCCGCCCCCCGGGCCGGGGACGTCCAGCTCAAGCTGGACCCGGGGCAGGCGGCGAAGGGCCCCGAGTCCTACACCCTCACCGTCAGGAACAGCCGCGTCACCGTCGCCGCCCCCGCCGAGGCCGGAGTCTTCTACGGCACCCGCACCCTCAAGCAGGAGGTGGCCGCCGGGACCACCGCCTCCGAGGGCGTCGTGCGCGACCGGCCCGCCAAGCCCCAGCGCGGGTTCATGCTGGACATCGCCCGCAAGCACTTCACGGCGGCCTGGATCGAGGCCCGCGTCCGTGAGCTGGGCGACCTCAAGTTCAACGAGCTGGGCCTGCACTTCTCCGACGACCAGGGCTTCCGGATCGCCTCCGACACCCACCCCGAGGTCGTGTCCGAGGACCACCTCACCAAGGACGAGGTCCGCCGCATCCTCGCCCTGGCAGCCGGCCGTCACATCACCGTCGTGCCCGAGATCGACTCCCCGGGCCACCTGGGCGCGGTTCTCGCCGCCCACCCCGACCTCCAGCTGAAGAACGCGCAGGGCACGGCGGCACGCGGGGCGATCGACATCTCCAAGCCCGGGGCCGCGAAGATCGTCGACGAGCTGCTGGGCGAGTACGCCGACCTCTTCCCGGGCGCGTCCTGGCACCTGGGTGGCGACGAGTACCGGGCCCTGGCCGTGTCCAACCCGGCTGCCTCCTACCCCCAGCTCGCCGCCGCGGCCACCGAGAAGTACGGCGCCGGCGCCGGTGTCTCCGACCTCGCGACGGGCTGGCTCAACGACCGCGCCGCCACCGTCCGCGCCCACAACCGGACGAACGTGCGCGCCTGGAACGACGGTTTCTACAAGTCGAGCTCGGTCCAGCCGGCCAAGAACATCCAGGTCGCCTACTGGACCGGCAAGGAGATCGGCGCCCGGCAGCCGACCGCCTACCTGAGCGCTGGCCGCAAGGTCGTCAACTACAACGACGAGTACCTCTACTACGTGCTCGGGCAGCCGAACACCTTCGTCTATCCGACCGGCGAGCGGATCTACAAGCAGTGGACCCCGCGGGTGCTGCGCGGCAGCACGGCCGTCTCCGCGTCGTACGACGGGCAGATCCTCGGCGGGGCCTTCGCCGTCTGGTGCGACCTCGCCGGATCACAGACCCAGAACCAGGTGGCCGCCGGAATCCGGCTGCCGCTGCGGGCGACCGTCCAGAAACTGTGGGACCCCCGGGCCCAGCCACCCCTGTCCTGGACCGCGTTCAAGAAACTGGCGGGCACGCTGGGCTGAAACCGGCTGGACGTGCGGGCCGGTGAAACGTAGGTTCCGCACAAGTAGTACACGTATTCGTGCGTGTTCGTGTGTCGGGCGTGTCCCTGGGGAGGGGACGCGCCCCTCTTCTTGTCCCGGGGGATCCGCATGTCCTGCAAGCACTGCAAGCTGTCCACGGCCGCTACTCCCGAAGGCCTGTGCTGGGACTGCGCCGACGCGGCCGACGATCCCGGATCCGGGCGCGCGTTCGCGGCCCGGCCCGTGCTCCCGGCGCCGTCCGCACCCACCGGCCCCGTCGTCCAGCCGCACGGACCGGCCTGGCTGCGTTCGCCGGTCGGACTCGGCAGGGCCGTCGCCGTACTGCTCGGCGTGGTCACCGCCGTCGACCTCTTCGCCGTCTACGCCGGCATCACCATGTACGACGTGATGGGCTCCCTCGCGGACGACGGCCTCGGCTATGGCGGCTACAACGCCCTCATGCGCCGCGCCGACCACGCGGACACGCTCTACGCCGCCGCCGGTGTCGCGCAGACGGTGACCTTCGTCGCGACGGTCGTCTTCTACCTGGTCTGGTTCCTGCGGGTGCGGGTCAACGCCGAGGTGTTCGACCCGTTCGGGCACAGCAAGAAGCGCGCCTGGGCGGGCTGGGGCTGGTTCGTGCCGGTCGTCAGCCTGTGGTTCCCGCGCCGGATCATGCTGGACATCTGGGACGCGAGCAGCCCCGCCGCCACCCGTGCCTCGCACGCGCTCGTCAACGCCTGGTGGACGCTGTGGCTCATCGCGCTCTTCACCAACAGGCTCGGGACCAGCGCGTACAGCCGCGCCGACACGGCGGAGGAGATCCAGTACGCCACCGGCCAGGTGCTCTTCTCCGACGCCGTCGACATCGGAGCGGCCGTCCTCGCGATCCTCGTGGTGCTCCGGCTGACCCGCATGCAGCACGAGAAGGCCCTGCACGGCCCCGCCCCCGTGGGCGTCTGACGTCCGATTGTCGGATCCCTGGCCAACTCGCTTGTGTCTGTGGTGTATTCGGCACGGGCAGAGCGAGCAGAACCGAAACGCCAGGGGGATGGCATTGGGTTACTGGGGCTACTTGATCGTGGGCAGGAGCGAGCGGCCGCTCGCCGAGACCGATGCCCTGCGTGCGGTGCGCGACGGGCTGACCTCGCGTGAACTGCGGGACGACGGCTGGCAGGTGTGGGAGTACCCGAGCGGCGACGGCGACGTCGGCAGCATGAACACGCTCGCCGTGGAGACCGGCGCGCCCGCGCTCTTCGGGTACGTCATGGACAGCCACTGTGTGGTGCTGGAGGCGGCGGCGCCCGCGAGCGGGGCGTGGACCACCTGTCTGGCGCGTGACGCCATGGCCGGGTACCTGGGCGCCGGTCAGGGCGAAGGGGAGGCCGACGGCGAGGAGGGCGCCGCGCTCACGCTCGACGACTACTTCCTGGAACCCGGCGACGCCGCCGAACGCGCGGTCGACTGGGCCGCCGAGGCCGGCCACACGGTGAACGCCGCGCCGCTCCTCGACGTACTGACTTCGGAACCCGACCCGTTGGCCGAAAACCTGTTCTTCCGGTTCCTCGACCGCCTTGGTGTTCTGCCCCTGTGACGCTCCGGGTACGTTGCACGCAGCAGAGGAAAGTACGGGCTCCGTAAGGGATGGCGCCCCTGGAGCCGGAGAGCCGGGAGGCGCGCATGAGCCTGGTGGAACTGATCGCCGAGGCCGACGAACTCGGCCTGACAGTCAGCGGACTGGCTTGTTTGGATCGGTGCGTGTCCCTTCTCGGCGGCGACGACGAGATCCTGCGTCCCCTGTGGACCAGCCTCGCCGACGGCAGCGACGCGGAGGAATGGGCGAGCCGTCTGGAACAGGCCCGGGTCAAGCTCGGCCCCGCCGACGCGGCCGACGCCGCCGACGAGGGCGAGACCGTCCTCCTCGCCCGGCGGATGCTCGCCGCGGCCCCCGGCACCCGGTCCGCCGCCGACGTGCGCGAATGGGCCGACGACTGCTCCGTCGCCGCCCTCCGCATCCACGAGCTGCTGGACGCCTCCGCGGGCGGCCCCTCCTCGGTCGACGCCCACCGCGAAGGCCGTACGGAGGGCATCTCGCCCCTCGTCGCGGCCGAACTGCGGCGCCAGATCACCGTCCTGGAACTGCTCGCCGCGAACGGCTCCGGCGGACTGCGGCAGGCGCTCGCGGTGTCGACGGAGGGGCGGCGCGTCCTGCGGGCGGTGGTG
Organism: Streptomyces sp. NBC_01451; assembly: GCF_036227485.1. NCBI lineage: Bacteria > Bacillati > Actinomycetota > Actinomycetes > Kitasatosporales > Streptomycetaceae > Streptomyces > Streptomyces sp. NBC_01451. The sequence continues at coordinate 3,444,064 of NZ_CP109479.1, read as the reverse complement.
TCGCGGCGGGCACGCGGACGGGCCTGAGCTCCCGGGCAGGGGCGGATCTTGTGGCTTTCCTGTGGTCGTCCCGGGGTGGACCTGGGGTGGTCCCGCACCGATCCCGGGCAGTCGCCGGTATGGGGTGACGCGCGCCGCCGCCTGCGCGCTTTCCTGGACTGTGACAGCACACCGAGCACCAGAAAGAGCCGCCCGCGCGACCCGTCCGCAGGCCGCCGCGAAGCCCGTACGGTGGGCCGCCGACACCGTCGCGACGATGCGCGAGGGCGCGCGGCTGCGCCTCGACTACTCGACCCAGAGTCTGTGGCGCGCCGACCGGATGATCGAGGAACTCCGCCGCGAGCAGACGCCGTACCCCGCCGTGGAGTCGGTGCTGCGCGGCTTCGGGGCGTACACGGGCGAGGTGATCGTGCGGCGGACCGGAGGGGCCGCCGAGTGGCTGGAGTCGGGCGGCGGGCACTGGGTCCGTACGGCCGACGGCCGGCTGTGGGACCCGGTCGACGAGGCCCGCCGCTGTTTCGCCGGCCATGGTTCGCTGCGGCTGCTGTGCCGGGACGCGACCGCGGTCTGAACCGGCGCGAGCAGTGACGTTTCCGCGCTGAGCGACGCAGATGCCCATGGGGACGGGGAGTCGAACCCGTACTCGCACTCGGTGCGCCGGTACGGACGGGGACAGCGCTTGGGCCAGCAACGACGGGAACCCCGCCGGGTACAGGCGTACGACGCGGAGCTGGGCGACGCCGTCGCGCGGGCCCAGGACGGGGACGAGGCGGCCTTCGCGGTCGCGTACCGGCTCGTGCAGCCCGGACTCCTCGGCTATCTGCGCGGGCTCGTCGGCGACGAGGCGGAGGACGTGGCGTCCGACGCCTGGCTGGAGATCTCCCGCGACCTGGGCCGCTTCAAGGGCGACGGCGCCGGTTTCCGCGGCTGGACGGCGACCATCGCCCGCAACCGCGCCCTCGACCTGCTGCGCCGCAGACGGACCCGGCCCCAGGGGGCGCCGCTCGAACAGGACGTACTGGACCTGCCCGGCCCGTACAGCACCCCCGACCAGGCGCTGGAGATCCTCTCCACGGAGTACGCCCTCGGGCTCATCGCCGGACTTCCGCGCGACCAGGCCGAGGCGGTCCTGCTCCGCGTCGTCGTCGGTCTCGACGCCCCCGCCGCCGCCCGTGTCCTCGGCAAACGCCCCGGCGCGGTACGCACGGCCGCGCACAGGGGCCTGAAACGCCTCGCCCGGCAACTGGGAGAAGTCACATGAACGGCGACGACAGGACAGGCGGCCGGCCGCCATGGCGCCTGGCCGGGCTGCTCGCGGCAGCCCTGCGCGAAGGCCCACGGGACGACGGCACCACCGGCGAAGGGGAGAGGAAGGCGGTCGCCGCCTTTGTCGTGGCCCGGGACTCCGGCGCGCACAAGGTGGCACGCACCCGGCGCCGGGACGACTGGCGATGACGGAGGGCCCCGCTGGGCGCCGATGGCAACGACCGGGGCCGCCACCCCCCACAGGAGAGGCCCCGGCCGTCGCGCGGCACGGGCCGCGCGGCGGCCCGTATCTCCTACAGCGCCGCGCGTGCGTTTTCTGTCACACCGTCACCGCGTCACGAGTTAGTTGCACGTTGTACGGACATGGACGAGGAGCACTTTCACGCCGTAACGTGCCTTTCGCTACAGGCTGCGGACGACAGGCAAACTGCATCCACTGAAATCTTGAGGTGTGCGCGGTGCAGGGGGACGACGCGGAGCTGACCACCGCGGTGCTTGCGGCACAGGCCGGGGACGAGACCGCGTTCCGGACTGTGTACCGCGCGGTGCACCCACGGCTGCTCGGGTACGTGCGGACGCTGGTCGGCGACCCGGACGCCGAGGACGTGACGTCCGAGGCCTGGCTCCAGATCGCCCGTGACCTGGACCGCTTCAGCGGGGACGCGGACCGCTTCCGGGGCTGGGCCGCCCGGATCGCCCGCAACCGTGCCCTCGATCACATACGGATGCGCGGGCGCCGCCCCGCCATAGGCGGCGACGAGACCGAACTGTCCGGCCGGGCCGCCGACTCCGACACGGCGGGCGAGGCCATGGAGTCGCTGGCCACCGACAGCACCCTCGCCCTCATCGCCCAGCTGCCCCAGGACCAGGCCGAGGCCGTCGTCCTGCGGGTGGTCGTCGGCCTCGACGCCAAGACCGCCGCCGAGACCCTCGGCAAGCGCCCCGGAGCAGTCCGCACGGCGGCGCACCGAGGTCTGAGACGGCTCGCGGAGCTGCTGGGGGCGGACCCGGACGCGACCGCCGCACTCGACGCGCTGCCGCCCCCACGGGAACCGCACGGACGTGCGGTGTCGTCGGCCGGTGTGACGCATACGCGTTCGCGGACGCAGAAGGACATGTGATGGCCGACGACGACCCGTACAGGTGGCTGGACCGCGCTGCGGCGGAGCGTTTGCTGAGCGGGGAGCCGCTGGAGACCTCACTGGAGTCCGCCGGCCCCGAAGCCCGCGACCGGGCCGAGCTGCTCGCCAAGACCCTGGGCGCGCTCTCCGTGGAGACCCCGCCCGGCAACGCCGAACTCCCGGGCGAGGCAGCCGCGTTGGCCGCTTTCCGCAAGGCCCGCCCGGCCCCGGACCTCAGCACCGCCGCTCCCGCGACCGCCATCCTGCCCGCCTCGGACCCGGACTCGGACATGGGCCTCGTACGGGTGGGAGGCTTCGGGCGTTTCGGTGCCGCGCCCCGGAGCGGTGCCCGTAAGGCCCGCTGGGGCCGTCCCCTGCGGCTGGGGCTCGGTGCCGCGCTGGCCGTCGGCATGGTCGGCTCGGCCGCGATGGCCGCCGGTGTCGCCGTCCTGCCGAACCTGTTCGGCGGCGACGAGCCCGGCCGCCCCGCCGCCACCGTGTCGGCCGGTGAGTCACGCGACCCCATGCGGGCCTCGCCGTCGCCGGACGCCACCCGGGGCAAGGGCGTCCCGTCCCTCCGGCCCGGCAGCACGGCCGGGGGTTCCTTCGACAAGGGCGCCGCCGGTGGTGACGAGCCCGGGAGCAGCCCGACCGGCGAGGGACAGGAGTCCCGCTCCGACCCGGCCCTGCCCGGTGACTGGCGCAGCGCGCTCGCCCTGTCCTGCCGTGACATGCGCAGCGGCAAGAAGCTGGAGGCGGAGCGCAGACGGGCCCTGGAGAAGGCGGCCAAGGGTGCCGAGCAGGTGCCGCAGTACTGCGAGGACACCCTCAGGGACGAACCGGCCGTCCGCTCGAACGTCGACACGGGCACCGGCACCGGGGCGGGCGGCGCGGCCACCGGCCCCGAGGACGGGCAGAACGGCGCCGGGGACACCGGCGGCAAGGGCAACGGCGTGAGTGGTGGCAACGGCGGCGGCGACGGCGGTGGAAGCGGCCACGGGAGCGGCGACGGCGGGGGCCGCGGCGGCCGTGCCGCGGCGAAGCCGACGCCCACACCGACGTCCTTCACCGCGCTCAGGGCGGACGAGCCCCAGAACGAACCGGCCCCGGACCCCGACCCGTCGTACGGCGTCCTGCCGATGCCGACGGCCACCTGAGCCCCGTAGGCCGCGTAGGACCCGGTCACGCCTCTCCGCGCGAGCCGCACCGCACGGCGCCGGGATCGACCGTTGCGCACCGCGCCGACCTGCACGGACGCGCGCCGGCGAAGTTCCCGCGTGCCGGGTGTGACACTTTCGGCGGCGCCGACGCAGTAGGAAGTGAGCCGACTGGTCATCGGTTCCTCGCACAGAGCCGGGGGTTCCCCCCGTACCTTCGGCTCGTGCACCTGGCGCGGGCGGGACACGTTCCCCCGGTCCCGTCCGCGCCCCAAACTCTCCCTGCTGCCCCCTTCACCGCCGCGGGCTCACCAGTAGATGACGACCTTGTCGCCGGTGCTCACCTCGGCGAAGATCGCGGCGATCGCCGTCTCGTCCCGGATGTTCACGCAGCCGTGCGAGGCGCCGCCGTAACCGCGGGCCGCGAAGTCGGCGGAGTAGTGGACGGCCTGGCCGCCGCTGAAGAACATCGCGTAGGGCATGGGGGAGTCGTAGAGCGTCGACACGTGGTGCCGTGACTTCCAGTAGACGCTGAAGACGCCTTCCCGGGTCGGCGTGTACTGGCTGCCGAACCGCACGGCCACCGTCGAGACGGTCCGGCCGTCGATCATCCAGCGCAGCGTCCGGCTCGTCTTGCTGATGCACAGCACCCGGCCCGTGAGACAGCGCGGGTCGGGGTAGGCGGCCGGCTGCCCGCCCATCAGATACAGCTCCCACTGCCCTGGCTCGTGCGTCATCCGCAGCAGCCGCTGCCAGGTGACGGTGTCGGTCCGTCCGGTGCGCGGCAGCCCGCGCTTGCCCTGGAAGCCCTTGACGGCGGTCTCCGTCAGATCGTCGTACGAGCCGGTCGGCCCGTCGAAGAGCCAGGCGACCTGACGCAGCCGCGCCTGGAGTTCCCGCACGTCCCGCCCGCTGTCACCGCGCGACCAGAGGACGGCGGCGGGCGGCGAGGTAACGGGATCCGCCTTCTTGGGCGTGGACGTGGACGGGGACCTGGGCGCCGGTGTGGCCGTGGCGCCGGGTCTGTCGTCGGAGGGCGGGTGCGAGACCTGGATGTGCACGGGCGACCGGGGGTCGCCGTCCGGGTCGGTGGTCTGCACCGTGCAGCCGCCCACGACCAGAACCGTGAGAACGGCGGACATCACCTTTCGCATGCCCCTGGTACGCAAGCCGGACCCCCCGAAGCTCATCGCCTGACCCCCGTGCAAGTTACGCCGAGGCACACACCATGACGCGCGAGTCGGCCCCAGGACTACCCGTCGAACCGATGTACAGGCCCGCCGCGCCTTCCGATGCCCCCTGAGCTGGGCGCTTCATTCGAATGGGTGATCGGAAGGGGACTCTCCGTGGACACCCTCCTCGACGGCTGACCGTGGGCCTGTCGTCCGCGCCGTGAAGATGTCGCCGGCCCGTTCCTACACCGGGCCCTGGACGCCCAGCCCCGCCGCGTACTCCCGCAGCCCCTCCGCCGTGGCCCCCGCCCAGCCGACGTAGCCGTCCGGGCGGACGAGGAAGACGCCCGTGCCGTACGGCCCGTACGAGCGGAGGCGGAGCGTGGGGACCGGGAGCGTCGGAAGCGAAGTGGCCGTGCCCACCGTCAGCAGGGTCCAGTGCGGGCCGCGGAACGCGTCGAAGAGGCGTACGCCGTCCACCGTGCCGTCCGGGGCGCGGTCGCCCGCGTGGACCGGGCCCGGGGACGGGCGCGTCTCCACCGTCAGCGACGAGTCGCGGTAGCCGAGGGCGAGCTGCCGGGTCGCCTCGCCGCGCCTGATCTCGCCGCGGTGGACCCCCGTCGAGATGCCCAGCATCTGCCCGGCGATCGGCCGGCGCTCCTCCTCGTACGTGGCCAGCAGGGACTCGGCCGCCCCGCCCCGCAGCACCGCGCCCAGCTTCCAGCCCAGGTTGTACGCGTCCTGGACGCTCGTGTTCAGGCCCTGGCCCCCGGCGGGGGAGTGGACGTGCGCCGCGTCCCCGGCGAGGAACACGCGGCCGGCGCGGAAGCTGTCCGCCAGTGCCGCGCGCGGGCGGAAGTCGGAGGCCCAGCGGACCTCGGTCACGTCCTCGGGGGCAAGGTGCGAGCGGGTCGCGGCGACCTTGCGGATGCCTTCCAGGGACAGGTCCGGGTGGTCCCCCTCCGGAAACTGGGCCACGAGCTGGAAGTCCTCGGTCCCGGCCAGCGGGCAGATCGCCATGAACCCCTCGCCCGCATCGCCGGGCGGGAAGACATGCCAGTTGTCGCGGTCCAGCCCGGTGATCCGTACGTCCGCCACGAGGATCGGGTTCGGGTCGACGGTCTCGCCCGTCATCCCGATGCCCAGCGCCCGGCGGACCGTCGAGCGGCCACCGTCGGCCGCGACGACGTACCGGGCCCGGACGGGCTCCCCGGCGGCGAAGGCGACCGTCACGCCCTCCGCGTCCTGCTCGAACCCCACGACCTCGCGGCCGAACTCCACCCGACCGCCCAGCTCCGTCAGCCGCGCGGACAGGATCTCCTGAGTCCGCCACTGCGGCACCATCCACGGCTCGGCGCCGTACGGCGAGTCCCCGTCCGTCCCCGACTCCTCCGCCGGGTCGAACATCCGGTGCTCGCCCGCCCGCTCGCCGTCCCGCCAGATCATCCCGACCGGGTACGGGCCGCCGGCCGCCCGGATCGCGTCCACCACCCCGAGGTCGTCGAAGACCTCCATCGTGCGCGGCTGGATGCCCTTGCCCCGCGATCCGGGGAACAGCCTCCCGGCCCGCTCCACCACCACCGCGTCCACCCCGCGCCGCGCGAGGTCCACGGCGAGTGCCAGTCCGGTGGGACCCGCGCCCACCACCAGTACGTCAGTCAGTACGGCGGCCATCACGACCATCTCCTTAACGTTGTTAAGTCACCTTGCTCTCCGAGAGTGGACTTAACGGTGTTAAGTTGTCAAGCGTGAGCACGGAACCAGCGGAACCAGAGCGACGACCCGAACGGCCCGGACGCCGAGCCCCCCTCGACCGCAAACGCGTCGCGGACACCGCACTCAGACTCCTGGGCGAGGTCGGCCTCGACGGACTCACCCTGCGTGCCATCGCCAAGGAACTGGACGTCAAGGCGCCCGCCCTGTACTGGCACTTCAAGGACAAGCAGGCACTGCTCGACGAGATGGCGACCGAGATGTACCGGCGGATGGTCGCCGGCCCGCCCCCTGGCCCCGACGTCCCCTGGGACGAGCGGCTGCTCGCCGCCAACCGCGGCCTGCGCGACGCCCTGCTCGGCTACCGCGACGGCGCCAAGGTGTTCAGCGGCTCCCGTTTCACCGGTGTCGAGCACGCCGTACAGATGGAGGAGAACCTCCGCTGCTTCGTCGAGGCGGGCTTCACCCCGGCCCAGGCCGTGCGGGCGAACATGACGGCGTACGTCTATACGATTGGCTTCGTCACGGAGGAACAGGGCGTCCAGCCGCTGCCCGGCGAGCGCCGGGAGGGGTACGACGTCGAGGAGCGGGCCCGGCGGATGGCAGACTTTCCCCTGTCGGCCGCGGCCGGCGCCGAGGTCTTCCAGGACTACGACCGACAGTTCGAGGAAGGGCTGGGGCTGGTGCTCGCAGGGATCAGGACGACGTACGGCAAGTCGTCATGACGCGCTGGGAGTTCGGCCCGGCCCTCATCCTTCGAGCGCTGTCCGGCCGGGACCGAGTTGACATCCGGCGCCGAATAACTCTTACTGTCGCGGAATCTGCAGCTGAGAGAGCCCAGGTGTGCGCGTGACCAACCGATCCCCGATACTGTCCGTCATCGTCCCTTGTTACAACATCGAGACCTACGTCTCGGACACAGTGGCGAGTCTCGTCAACAACGACCAGGACGACTTCGAGTTCATCTTCATCGAGGACCGCTCGACGAAGGACAAGACCTACGAGGCGTTGCTGGAACTGACGAAGCGGCTGAAGCACGGCAGGGTGATCCAGCACGAGCAGAACGGCGGCCTGGCCACCGCGCGCAACACCGGCATCGACGCGGCCGAAGGCACCTACCTCACCTTCCTCGACGGTGACGACTGGCTGGCCCCGGGCTATCTGAAGGACCTCGTCGACTCGATCCAGCGCCACGACGTCGACTTCGTGCGCACCGACCACGTCCAGGTCAACGGCATCGAGCGGGCCGTCCACCGGGCGCCCGAGGGCCGCCGGAACGTCCCGCTGGACCCGCGCACCTCGATCCTCCCGGTCGACGACACCACGATGGTCGACTACCCCTACGCCTGGGCCGGCGTCTACCACCGCCGCCTCCTCGACAAGAGCCTGCTGCGCTTCCACGACGGTCTCAAGACCGCCGAGGACCGCCCCTGGATCTGGGACCTGCACCGCAGGGCCGAGTCCTACGCGGTCGCCAGCCTGCGCGGTGTCTTCTACCGCCGGGGCGTCACCACCTCCCTGACCCAGATCGGCGACGTCCGCCAGCTGGACTTCTTCCGGTCCTTCGACCTCGTACTCGCCGAACTGGCGAACGACCCCGAGGTCGGGCTGCTGCGCAAGAAGGCGCTGCGCAACTACTGCGTCGTCATCGCCCACCAGCTGCTCCAGCGCAGCCGGTTCGACCGGCCCACGGCCGCGAAACTGCGGCAGATGAGCGCCGACGCGCTGAACAAGATGTCCGAGGACGAGCTCCAGGCCGCCCTCATCGGGATGGGCGAGCAACGCGTCCATCTGCTGCGGCGCGTGCGCGGCGGTATGAAGGGAATCGCGGCATGATCCAGATCTTCTTCTCGGCGACGCAGTACGCCGCGGCGACCGTCACGGCCGCCATCCGCGCCGGCCTCTTCGGCCCGCGCGAGGACCACCGCCGCATCCTGGTCGTCAGCAACACGGCCGCCATTCCGGAGGTCGGCACCCCGCTCGACAGGATGGCCGGCTTCGAGAAGCTGCGGCCCGAGTTCGACGAGGTGCGCTCCTGGAACGAGTTCATCTCCCCGCACCACCCGGCCGGCTGGTCCCCCCGCGCGCAGGACGCCATCATGTGGGAGAAGGCCGTACGTCTGGCCTGGGACCTCGGTGACGAGCCCGTCGAGATCGCCTGCGAGTCGATCCAGGCGAACCCCTCCCGAGCGGTCGCCGAGATCTTCGCCGACAGCCCGATCCACGTGTACGCGGACGGCCTGATGAGCTACGGCCCCACCCGTAACCGCGTCCCGCACGGCATGAGCAGCCGCATCGCGCGTGTTCTGCACCTCGACCTCATACCGGGCCTTCGGCCCCTCCTCCTCGCCGAGTACGGCGTGGAGCCGGTGCCGATCCCCAACGAGCCGATCGTCGGCGTGCTCAACGAGATCGGGGAGCAGGGCGCCGACATCCTGGCCGCCCGCATCCCGGCCGAGAACCCCCCGACGGCCGTGCTCCTCGGCCAGTACCTGTCCGCCATCAACCTCATCACCCAGGAGGAAGAGGAGGAGCTGCACGTCCGGATGCTCCGGGCGGCGGCAAAGGCCGGTCACACGGCCGTCCTGTTCAAGCCGCACCCGAGCGCCCCGGCGGCGTACTCCACGTCCCTCCAGTCCGCCGCCACGGAACTCGGCGTGCACCTGAGCGTGCTGAACGAGCCGGTGCTCGCCGAGACGGTGTTCGCGTTCCTGAAGCCGCAGCTCGTCGTGGGCTGCTTCTCCACCGCGCTGATGACCGCCGCGACCTTCTACGGCATCCCGGTCGCCCGCGTCGGCACGGAGACGCTCCTCGACCGCATCACGCCGTACGAGAACAGCAACCGCATCCCGCTCACCATCATCGACGCGGCCCTGCCCGACGCCGAACGCGACCTCGCGTCCAGCATCGGCACACCGTCCGACGACCCCGGGCTCGTCGAGCGGCTGTCGCCGCTGGTGAAGGCGGTCGGGTACTGCATGCAGTCCCGCAAGCACCCGCAGCTGCGCGACGAGGTCGCCGCCTGGCTGTCGACTCACCTCTCGGAGAACGCCCACTACTTCAAGCGCCGCCGCCTGACCAGCCTCCGCCTCCCCGGCGGCAGCGCGGTCCGCGCGGAGACGCTGCGGCGCAACCCGACGGTCCGCAAGGTCGTGAAGAGGGTCAGGGCCGCACGGTCCTGACAGGCATGAACACGAGGAGGCCCGGGGTCGGTGTCCGACCCCGGGCCTCCTCGTGTCCGCTGTCCGCTACGCCTGCTTCAGCTTCTCGCCCAGCTTCTTCGACTGGAGCGTCATCGTCCGCTTCAGCCGGGAGCCGAACGGTTTCTCGACGAACCGGTGCATCAGCCAGGCCAGCGACAGCAGGCTCGCCACCGTCGCGAGGATCGTCAGGTACGGGTCGAGGCCCCAGCCGCGGTGCAGGACCCGGATGAAGAACCAGCCCAGGTGCTCGTGGATCAGGTAGAAGGGGTACGTCAACGCGCCCGCGACCGTCAGCCAGTTCCAGTTCGCCCAGCTCGTCCAGCCCAGCGCCACCACCGCGACGGACGCGAAGGCGACCAGCACGATGGCCTGGATGACCAGCGGGTTGCGCACGAAGTCGCCCTGCGCGCCCGGGTGCCACAGCGCCGTCACCGAGTAGCGCTGGCCCAGCAGGTACGACATGCCGACGATGCCCCACAGGAGCAGGTCGCTGCCGTAGCGGTGGATCAGGTAGAGGGCCAGGCCGCCGATGAAGAAGGGGGCGTGGTCACGGAAGGTGAGTTCCGAGATCAGCGGGTTGTCCGCGACGCGGGCGAAGGCGCCGGCCAGCGTCCACAGGATGCAGAACGTCACCACCCGGCGGTAGGTGACGCCCTTCCAGACCACGAACAGCGCGAACAGCACGTAGAACTTGAGCTCCACCCACAGCGTCCAGCACACGCCCAGGACACGCGGCACGCCCAGCGGCTGCTGCATCATCGTGAGGTTGACCAGGAACTCGTCGCCGCGCACATGGTGCACGACCACCGGCATCAGGAACGAGGCGGCGGTGACCATGACGATCGCGACCCAGTACGCCGGGTAGAGACGGGCGATGCGCGAGCGGAAGAAGTCGCCCAGCGTCTTGCCCCAGCTGCTCATGCAGATCACGAAGCCACTGATGACGAAGAAGAACTGCACCCCGAGGCTGCCGTAGGTGGCGAACCGGGACAGGGTCGGGAACATCACACCGGGCGACTGGTGCCAGGACTCGGCGACCTGGCCGTTCTTGCCGGCGAAGTGGTACATGCAGACCATCAGGGCGGCCACCAGCCGCAGTCCGTCCAGCGCCTTCAGCCGGCTGACCGGGCGGCGCTTCACGGTTTCGGCGGCGGGCGCGGCGGCCGGTTCGGCACTCCCGGACCGCGGGGCCGGCGGCGGGCCCGGTAGCGGGGGGGCCATGGTCTGATCGGCCGCGGTCATCGGGTGGCCTTTCGCAGCTGGGACAAGAGAACGAGTGCACAGCAGAACAAGAGAAACTGACTCATCGACGGCAACCAGGAGAGTCAGGGGCAAGCCAAAGAGGTAGCACAGAACTCTCACGGATGAACAACCGGTCAGGTCATTGACGTATGCACGCACGCGTACGGGCGGGGACGCCCACGCGTACACACACCTACGCGTCGCCACCCGTCCGTATACGAAACGGGGGGCGACGCGTTCGGCAGATTAAATCTTCGCAGTGCCCGTTGTCACAGATTCACCGGTCACCGCTTGACGGTCCTGCTGAGCGCCCGCGCCCTGCGCGCGATCCGGCGCACGGTCGCGTTGCGCGGGATGAACGACAGCTGGGACGGCAGGGCGCCGGGCAGTGCCAGCGAGGTCAGACGGCGGCGCTTGAAGTAGCGCCAGGTCTGCTCGGTGAGGTGCTTGGAGAGGTAGCTCTCCGCCTCCGGGCGCAGCCGGGGATAGATCCGGGGCTGCATGCAGAAGCCGATCGCCTTGACGAGCCCGGCCAGGTTCTTGCCGACCTGCTTCTCCGACGGCATCGCCCACTTCTTGACGGCCTTGGCGTCCGCGAGGTCCGGCAGCAGCAGGTCGACGATGGTCAGGGGCACACGGTTGCTGTTCTGGTACGGCGTGATCTTCTCCAGCACGGTGTCCGTGCCGACCCGGGCGACCGGGATGCCGTAGAGGCCGGCGGCCGTGAACAGGCCGGTGGAGAAGCAGCCGACGACCAGCGCGGGACGCAGCCGCTGGAAGATGACCTCGGCGAGCACGGGCCGGTCCAGGACGGTGAGTTCCGCGCCGAGCTTCTTCGCCTCCGTCTCCAGGGACCGCGACCAGGCCGTGGGCGCGGTCGGGTGCGGCTTGAAGACGAGCGAGAGGTGTCCGGCCTTCACGGCGCCGCGCACCATGCGCAGATGCAGCTCCTCCTCCTCGCGCGGGGTGAGGATGCCGAGCGCGGAGAGGTACTGGCCCAGGAGCAGCGCGGGCCGGCCCTGCGGGAGGTTCTCCCAGTTCACCGTCTCGTCCCCGGCCTCGGCGAGTTCGCCCAGCACCTTCAGGAACGCCTCGGACGGCACGAGTTCGGCGGGCACGCCGAACTCGGTGAGCAGCAGCGGGGTGAGGCCCGGGACGAGATCGAGGTGCAGCAGGCGCCCGATGCGGGTGCCGACCAGCGCGTCGATCTTGTCGCGCGTGGGGCCATAACTTATGAGGCCGTCCGCGTAGACGTCGACGGGAGCGCCGGTGAACAGCTGGCACAGCGCGAGAGCCGGGTTGACCTGCACGGACTCGACGACCAGCTGGATGTTGTCGTCCCCGAGGTTCCACAGCAGCCGCAGGTGCCGCTCCCACAGCGGGACGTCGTCGGCGCGCGGGCCCCAGCCGCTGGGGTGGAACGGGGCGATCGTCTCGTTCCAGGAAAGGACCTCGTCGAACCGCCCGCTCACCCGGTCGAAGCCGGACATCGCGTCGAGCCCGGGGGTGATCTCGGGGTTGGCCGCGTTGTTGGTGATCACCAGCAGTCTTCGGTCGGCGGGGCCGAAGAGCCCGGCGTCGAGGGCGGCGGCCAGCGTGGCGGCGCCGTACAGCGTCGACGCGCAGAAGATCTGCGTGGTGCGGGTCTTTTTGCTGCCGGACATCAGACGGACACCGTCCCGGCGGACGCGGAGACGGGCCTGCGCCGCACCTTCCGCAGTCGGTTGGCCCGCTGGGCGTCCATCGAGTCGATGGCCTCCGCGAGGACGTCCTGCGGCATCCGCTTCAGCGCGGCGGCGCTCAGGGAGCGCAGTTTTCGGGCCACGGCGGGTTCGAACCTCTCGATCGCTCCGAGATGATGAGCCATGATCGCGCAGTAGGTGCGCACTGCTTTCGGCAGCAGCCTATCCGCCTCGGGGTCCCGGGCCGTCTCCTCGATGACCTGGTCGAAGGCCCTGATGAAGTCGAGTTGGCGAACATCACCGATTTGGGTGAGCGAGGAGGCGACCCCACGCCGGTAGAAGACGCCGAGCAGCCCCACCGCGGCGAACGACTCCGCCTCCCGGTGCAGCTTCCAGATCCACGGCCGGTCCTCCGCCGTACGCAGCCCGTCGGTGAAGTGCAGGATGCCGCGGTCGACGAGCCGGCGGTGGTAGATGCCCGCCCAGGCGTAGGCGTAGTCGACGGAGGTGGTGCGGTCGGTGGGCAGGATCGCGTCCCGCGGTGACATCACGACCCCGCGCCGGCCGTGCGGGACCCGATGGATCGCGCGTGCCCTGTTGGTGCACTGGACATGGTCCGTGCGAACGAAATCGCAGCCCAACTCCTCAATAGATTCGAGGAGTTGAGGGAAATAGCCGGGCGCGAGCCAGTCGTCGCCGTCGAGGAACGTGAGGTATTCGCCACGCGCTTTGTCGATACCGGTGTTGCGGGCGGTGGCCAGGCCTCCGTTCTTCTCGTGGCTGACCAGCACGGCGCCCGGCAGCTCGCGCTCTGCGCGCGCGAGGATGTCCGGAGTCTCGTCGCGAGAACAGTCGTCGACGAGGATGAACTCGAAGTCCTCGCGCGCGTTGGCGCGCAGGCTCTTCAGAGTGTCGGGCGCGTATTGCTGCACGTTGTAGAACGGCACGATGACGGAGAGCTTGACCACGAGTCCGAGGTTAGAGCCTCTCCGGTGGTCTCACTTTACCCGGGGTTTGATGTCGGGTGAACTACATGTGTCCGCCCGGTGAATCAAGGGGGTTTCTGCACGTTTGACGTCTTGATTCAAGTCGACGCGACCCTTTGTTAACCCTTTGTTGCCTTGGGATTGGGTGGAAGCCCCCCATGTCGGCTTAAGGTCTTGGGCGTGCCAGCCAGTACCACGAGCCCCATGAGGGTCGCCGTCCTCGCCGATTCCGACACTCGGTGGAAATGGGGTGCGCTCACAGCCAGCCGTATTTCTCCTGATAATTCCGACATTCATCTTGACGGCTACCTCCTCCGAGGCAGAGCCACCCCCACCGCCCGCCAGCTCCAGGAGGTGGGCGTCAGGGCGGACTCGCTGCGCGAGGTGACCGCCCTGGAGTTCCTGCGGGCCATGGACCAGGAGGAGCCGTACGACATCCTCGTGCTCGCCCTCGTCGGCGGTGGCGTCCAGGCGATGCTGCACGGCCTGGCACAGGTGTGGGACGACACGGCTCTGCGCCCCGTCGTCGTCACCGGCTATGTCGGGGTCGTCTACGAAAAGCTCGCCGACGGGCTCCTGCTGCGGCACGGCGCCGACCTGGTCCTCGCGAACTCCCGCCAGGACGCCGACCGCTTCAAGGCCGTGTACGACGGAGTCGGTGCCGATTCGTCCTCTGTGACCGAAGTCGCACTTCCGTTCCTGGGTGGCGCGACTTACACGGGTGAGCATGGTCACCCGTACACCGTGGTGTTCGCCGCTCAGCCCTCCGTCCCGGAGAGCCGCAAGGACCGTACGTATCTCCTCGACCGGCTCGTGCAGCACGCGAGGCTGCACCCCGAGCGCGAGGTGCTGCTCAAGCTGCGCTCCAAGCCCGGCGAGCACACCACCCACATCGAGGAACTGCCCTACCAGAAACTGGCCCAGCGCGCCGACCTTCCGCCCAACTTCAAGCTCGTGTACGGGCACATGGGCGAGGTCCTGGACCGCACGGACCTGCTGGTCACCATCAGCTCCACGGCCGCTCTGGAGTCCCTGCACCGCAGCATCCCGACCGTCGTGCTGAGCGACCTGGGCGTGCGCGAGGCACTCGGCAACCACCACTTCATCGGCTCCGGCTGCCTCGCCTCCTGGGAGCAGCTCGACGCCGGTCACCAGCCCGTTCCCGACGCCGGGTGGGTGGCCCGCCAAGGAGTCGCCGCCGATGGCTCGTACGAGACGGCCTTCGACGCCGCACGCGACAGGATCGACCGTCTTCTGGGATCCTCGAAGCTTCCGCCCCTGGCCCCGTACTACACACCGATGACGGCTCCCGGATATTTGCCGGGTATTCTCGCTCGGCACCACCTCGGCCCCGACGGCGTTCCGCTGCCCGGAGCGCCGGCCGCCGACAAGGAGCCGGGAGCGGTGCGGCAGATCGTGCGTCGCGCGGCCCGCGGCGCCTACCGGCACGGCGTGCAGCGCGTCGCGCCCGTGATCCGGCGGATGGGGGAACTGTGACCCACCGGATCCCCCGTCAAACACGCGAAGAGCGTCAAGGAGTACAGGCAATGTCCAACCCGGAGTCCAACCTGGAAGCGGGCCGAGCGACCGCGCGGCCCCGCGTGCTCGCAGTGATCCCCGCGAGAGGGGGCTCCAAGGGCGTGCCCGCGAAGAACCTGCTGCCGGTCGGCGGGGTCCCGCTGGTCGCCCGCGCGGTGCGCGAGTGCCTCGCCGCCAAGCTGGTCACGGACGTCGTGGTCTCCACGGACGACCAGGCGATCGCCGCCGCAGCCCGGCAGGCCGGCGCCGAGGTCGTGCTGCGTCCCGCGGCCATCGCCGGTGACACCGCGACCTCCGAGGCCGCCGTCCTGCACGCCATGGACGCCCACGAGACGCTGCACGGCGCCACGGTCGACGTGGTCCTGCTCGTCCAGTGCACCAGCCCGTTCATCATCCGCGAGGACGTGGACGGCGTAGTCAACGCGGTCGTGCACAACGGCGCGGACAGCGCGCTGACCGTCGCGCCCTTCCACGGCTTCATCTGGCGCGACGCCGCCGACGACCCGCAGCCGGTGCCCGGCGAGCGCACGGCCGTCGAGGGCGGCACCGGCTCCGTGGCCACCGAGACGGTCACCGTCGGCGGCGGCTATGGCGTGAATCACGACAAGTCCTTCCGGCCCCGCCGCCAGGACCGCCCCCAGGACCTCCTGGAGACCGGCGCCGTCTACGCCATGAACGCGACCGGCTTCCGCCGGTCGAAGCACCGTTTCTTCGGTCACACCGAACCCGTGCGCACCGACCCGGCCCGTGTGCTGGAGATCGACGACCCGCACGACCTCGCCCGCGCCCGGGCCCTCGCGACGCTCTTCGACGCGAACCGCCCCGGCGCCCTCCCGACCGCCGACGACATCGACGCGGTCGTACTCGACTTCGACGGCACCCAGACCGACGACAGGGTGCTGATCGACTCCGAGGGACGGGAATTCGTCTCCGTGCATCGCGGTGACGGACTCGGCATCGCCGCTCTGCGCAAGAGCGGCCTCACCATGCTGATCCTGTCCTCGGAGCAGAACCCGGTCGTCGCCGCCCGCGCACGGAAGCTACAGCTGCCCGTGCTGCACGGCATCGACCGGAAAGACCTCGCGCTGAAGCAGTGGTGCGAGGAGCAGGGCATCGCGCCGGAGCGCGTGCTCTACGTCGGCAACGACGTCAACGACCTCCCGTGCTTCGCCCTCGTGGGCTGGCCCGTGGCGGTCGCGAGCGCCCACGACGTTGTGCGCGGCGCCGCACGCGCGGTCACCACCGTTCCCGGCGGCGACGGCGCGATCCGAGAGATCGCCAGCTGGATCCTCGGCCCCTCTCTCGACCCCCTCAACAAGAAGTAAGGAACCCCCAGAATGACCTCCACCCGCTTGCGCTCGTTCGGTTCCAAGACCGCCGGCCCCGGCCAGCCCGTCTACATCTGTGGCGAGATCGGCATCAACCACAACGGTGACCTTGAGAACGCCTTCAAGCTGATCGACGTGGCCGCCGAAGCCGGCTGCGACGCGGTCAAGTTCCAGAAGCGCACCCCGGAGATCTGCACCCCGCGCGACCAGTGGGACATCGAGCGCGACACCCCCTGGGGCCGCATGACCTACATCGACTACCGCCACCGTGTGGAGTTCGGTGAGGACGACTACCGCCAGATCGACGAGCACTGCAAGAAGCGCGGCATCGACTGGTTCGCCTCCCCGTGGGACACCGAGGCCGTCGCGTTCCTGGAGAAGTTCGACGTCCCGGCCCACAAGGTCGCCTCCGCGTCCCTGACGGACGACGAGCTGCTCGTCGCCCTGCGCAAGACCGGCCGTACGGTCATCCTGTCGACGGGTATGTCCACCCCGAAGCAGATCCGTCACGCGGTCGAGGTGCTGGGCAGCGACAACATCCTGCTCTGCCACGCGACGTCCACCTACCCGGCGAAGGCCGAGGAGCTCAACCTCCGCGTGATCAACACGCTGGAGAAGGAGTACCCGAACGTCCCGATCGGCTACTCCGGCCACGAGACGGGCCTGCAGACCACGCTGGCCGCGGTCGCCCTCGGTGCCACCTTCGTCGAGCGTCACATCACCCTCGACCGCGCGATGTGGGGCTCCGACCAGGCCGCCTCCGTCGAGCCGCAGGGCCTGACCCGCCTCGTCCGTGACATCCGCACCATCTCCGAGTCCCTCGGCGACGGCGTCAAGAAGGTCTACGAGTCCGAGATCGGCCCGATGAAGAAGCTCCGTCGTGTCTCCGGCGTCATCGCCGACGCGGAGATCGCGGCTGCGGCGGGCGAGCCCGTCACCGCCTGATCCGCACCACTCAGCGGCCTCACCGGCGCCAGCCGCCGGTGACCACTGTCGTCCACGCGGATCCCCCAGTCCGTACTCACGGAAGCGACGGTCGTACGTCGATGAGCCCACGCGCCGGTACCACCGGCCCCCAAACTCTCGCCTTCGTCGAGAGCCCGGTCCAGCTTCTGAACGTGCTGGAATGGGCGCATGTGCACGCGCATGCGCTCAGCCCGGAGGGGGCCGGCGGTCCGGCGTCGGCTGTTTCCGCCCGCAAAAGGGGCAAACTCTCCGGAAGGGTCCCCGGACAGGCGTCGCGCCGCTGGCGCAGGGGCCAGAGCCGGCCGGAGGTCCACCGGGAACCCTCCCGTGGCGGACTGACCCTGGTGGTCCTCTCCCCGGTCGACCCGATGACCCGGGGCCAGCTGCGCCGCATGGCCGAACTCGCCCGCGAGGAGGGCCACGAGGTCCGCTGGGAGGACGCGCGGGCCGGAACCTCGGCCCCTTTCCGCACGATCGGCGGTCTCGCCCCCCTGCTGCGCAGGACGGAACGGATCGTCATGGGAGACCCGTTCTCCCGCTATGTCCAGGTACTCCTCAACATCACCAAGGCCCGCGACCTCGTCGTGGTCGACGACGGCACGGCGACCATGGAGTTCGTCTCCCAACTCGCGCGCGGTGAGCGCCTGGTGCGCTGGCACCGCAAGTCGCAGCGCCCCGGGGCGCGGGACCTGCTGTTCATCCCGGTGTCGTCGAAGGCCCGCCGCCGGCTGACCCCGGGCGGCAGGCGCCGGGTCGAGATCTTCTCCTCGATGCCGATCGAGGACACCCCCAAGGGCGTCGAGGTCACCTCCAACGACTTCGCCTGGACCCGCTCCCGCTTCGGCCCCCCGGTCATCTCCGAGGGCGCCGACATGGTCGGCACGTCACTCGTCGAGACGGGTGTGGTCGACGCCGACCGCTACCGCGACGCGGTCCGCGCCCTGGCCAAGGCCCACGGTGTGACGCGCTACTTCGCCCACCGCCGCGAGAGCGCCGAGAAACTCCACGACCTGGCGGCCTGCACGGGCCTTGAGGTGGTCCGCCCGGACCTCCCCCTGGAACTGATCGCCCGCCGCGGCCCCATCGGCCGTACGATCCTCAGCTTCCCCTCGACGGTCGTGCACACCCTCCCCCTGGCCCTGGCGGGCAC
Source organism: Streptomyces sp. NBC_01451 (assembly GCF_036227485.1). NCBI lineage: Bacteria > Bacillati > Actinomycetota > Actinomycetes > Kitasatosporales > Streptomycetaceae > Streptomyces > Streptomyces sp. NBC_01451. The sequence goes on along the minus strand of NZ_CP109479.1, from coordinate 3,425,539 downwards.
AGATGTCAAGGTCGCCGTCTGCGACATCGACCCGGCCTGGCTGACCGCGAACGCTTCCCCGCGGGCGCAGGGGTTCCTCTCGGGCGTCACCGGTTCGGCCCGGGACGTGCAGCGCGTGTCGACGGAGTCGGGCCGCCCGACGAAGGAAGCGAAGGCGACGGGCTGAACGCCCGTACCCCGCACCCCCTGAGGGCTTTCAGGCGCCCTCCGCCACACAGAACTCGTTGCCCTCCGGGTCCAGCAGGACCACATGGGCCTCGTGGCGGGAGAGGACGGTCGCGCCCAGCGCCGTGAGCCGGTCGAGCTCGGCGGCCAGGTCGGGCGCCGTCAGGTCCAGGTGGAGCCGGTTCTTGCCGCGCTTGGGCTCCGGGACGCGCTGGACCCACAGCCGGGGACCGCCGTCCAGTGGTTCCAGCAGGACCGTCGGGTCGTCCTCCGGACCGTCGATCCCCAGCGCCCGCAGCCGGGCGAGTTCGGCCTCGTCGTACGGGGCGATCGCGTAACCGTCGAGCGCGGCGGCCCAGAAGCGGGCCAGTGGGGCCGGGTGGGCCGAGTCGACGACGATGTCATGGAGGCGCGCCATACGCCCATGATGCGGGCGCGGCCCGGGAGTCGTCCCCGGGCTACGCCATCGGCTTGCGCGCCAGCAGGTACACGCGCTGGCGGGTCTCGTCCTCGTACGGTTCGCGGACCGTTTGCGCGTGCAGGGTCAGGCCCGCCTTGGCCAGGAGTTCGGCCACCCGGTCCGGCGTACGGAACCAGTAGTCCAGCGACATCTCGTGGCCGAAGCGTTCCGCGAGGTGCAGGGGGCCGTCGTCGGGGCCCGCCTGGAAGCCGAGGAGGACATGGCCGCCGGGTGCCAGGACACGGTGGAACTCCGCGAACACCGCGGGCAGGGCGGCGTCCGGGACGTGGATGATCGAGTACAGGGCCAGGACCCCGCCCAGCGTCTCGTCCGGGAGGTCCAGGGATGTCATCGAGCCCACGTGGAACCGGAGTTCGGGGTGGGCCTGGCGGGCCAGTGCCACCATGCGCGGGGACAGGTCCACGCCGAACACCGGGACGCCGAGGGCGTGCAGTCTCGCGGTGACGTACCCGGGGCCGGAGCCGATGTCCGCGACGGGCGCGGTGCCCTGCGCCCGCACCAGCTCGGCGAAGGCGGCGAGAAGGGCGCGGTCCAGGGGAAGGTCCGTCAAGTGGTCCGCGTATCGCTCTGTGTAGTCGGCGGCCATGGCGTCGTAGGACGCGCGGGTGGCCTGGAGGAAGTCCGGTGAGTCCGGTACGGCGGCCTGTATGGAGTCCGGAACGGACACCTGGTTCGGGGCGGTCACGGGGGTGCACGTTACCCGGGGGCGGCGCGGCCGAAGGCGCGTTCACGCGGGCGGCGGTGCCTGTCGGCCAATGTTCATGTGCCGTGAACCCGGCTGTTTCGGTGGGTGGACAGTTCCCGCGACGCGGTGGACGGCGTGGCAACCTGGACACGGGTGGACGCGAGTGGCTGCCGGGAAAGGGCCACTATTTTACCCATTCCAGTTCGCGAGTATGCCTCCGGCGGTCAGATTTTCTTCCTCTAACAGGTTGAAATTTTGTTGATCCTGGTCAGTTGACCGCTCGGGCGTCCTACCCTTCATGGGGTGAACCAATTGATGTCCCGAGAGTCCGAGGCCGATCTCCCCGGGGAAGCCGCGCTTCCCGGCACGCTGCCGGAGGCGTTGCGCGCCGAACTCGTCGCGTTCCGACGTGACCTGCACATGCACCCGGAGCTCGGCAACCAGGAGTTCCGCACCACCGCCGCCATCAAGGCACGGCTTGAGAAGGCCGGCCTCAAGCCGCGCGTGCTCGCCACCGGAACCGGACTCGTCTGTGACATCGGTGACATCGGAGTCGACCCCGACGGCCAGGACGGCGGCACCGCTGTGCCCGTGCTCGCCCTGCGCGCCGACATCGACGCCCTTCCCATCCCGGACACGAAGAGTGACTGCGCGTACCGCTCCACCGTGCCCGGCCGCGCCCACGCCTGCGGCCACGACGTGCACACCACCGTCGTCCTCGGCGCCGGGCTCGTCCTCGCCGAACTGCACCGCCAGGGCGCTCTGCCGCGGCCGGTGCGGCTGCTCTTCCAGCCCGCCGAGGAGGTGCTGCCCGGCGGCGCCGCCGACGCGATCGAGTGCGGCGCGCTCGACGGGGTCGGCCGGATCATCGCCGTGCACTGCGACCCGAAGGTCGAGGCCGGGCGGATCGGCCTGCGCCACGGTCCCATCACCTCCGCCTGCGACCGCCTGGAGATCTCGCTCGACGGCCCCGGCGGCCACACCGCGCGCCCCCACCTCACCACCGACCTCGTCACCGCCGCCGCCCGCGTCGCCACCGAGGTGCCCGCGCTCGTGGCCCGGCGCGTCGACGCCCGCAGCGGGCTCTCCGTGACCTGGGGCCGGATCGAGTCGGGGCACGCCTGCAACGTGATCCCGCAGCACGCCGAACTCTCCGGGACGGTCCGCTGCCTCGACCTCGACACCTGGCACCAGGCCCCCGACCTCGTCCACGCGGCCGTCGACGAGATCGCCGGCCTGTACCGGGCCAAGTCGGAGATCACCTATGTGCGCGGCGTGCCGCCCGTCGTCAACGACGCGGAGGTCACGGAGCTGTTGCGCGACGCCATGACCGCCCGGCGCGGCACCCACTCCGTCGAGGACACCGCCCAGAGCCTCGGCGGCGAGGACTTCTCCTGGTACCTGGAGCACGTGCCCGGCGCGATGGCCCGGCTCGGCGTGCGCAGGCCGGGGGAGCGGGGAACGCGCGATCTGCACCAGGGCGACTTCGACGCAGACGAGTACGCGATCACGGTCGGCGTGGAACTGTTCACCGCCGCCGCGCTGCTCGACGCCCAGGAGCGACAGAAGTAGCTACAGAAGCAGGAAGGCCGGGGAGGGGTCCTTCCGGCCGTCCGGCAAGGTCCGGTGCCTCACCCGGCCGGCCCGGGCCGGCCGCGACCGGGTGGTGTGCGTTGGCTCCGTCCATGCGGCGGCCGTCCAAGCGCAAGGCGATGACGGACGCCGTGGCCTCGGTCGGACAGCGGAAACGAGCAGCGCCCCGGTCCACGCGACCGGGGCGCTGCTCGTACGGAAGGGCACGGAGGTGAGAAGAGGCTCACGCCATCCAGAAGAACACCGCCGTCATCCGCTTCTCCTCCAGGGTCGTCCCGCAGTAACCGGTCGCGCTGTGCACGAGGTTGGCGTTGTAGAGGAGCAGGCGGTTGTACCTGTGCGGGACCCGTACGTCCTCCTCGAAGGCGTCCGGTGTCACGAACCGGGTGCCCAGCGCCTCGACCAGGTTGTTGTGCGGGGCCTGGACCGTGTTGCCGCCAAGACGCCCGCCGGGCAGGGACTGGCGGTAGAAGCTGGTGCCGCAGTCCTTGTGTACACCCGGGTTGAGGTAGAGCACGGCCGCGTACCGGCACAGTGCCCGTGAGTCCGTGTGGGGGCGGGGCGTGCTCTCGCCCTCGCCGACCACCTGGACGCAGTTGTGGTTGAGGGTGCCGCCGCCGGGGGCCTTCTGTACCCAGAGCTCCTTCGCCCCGGTCGCCTGCCGCACCAGCCGCTCGATCCGCCCCAGCTCGGCTGGTTCGAGACCCGGCATGGCCCGCAGCCCGGGCCAGCTCTCCGAGGTGTAGGGGTGGCCCTTCGTCCAGTCGTCCTTGGCGAGACACCGCTCGCGTACGGCGTCCACGCCGGGCAGGACATCGTCCAGCACCCAGTAGTCGCGGCCCTTGGTGGGCTTGCGGTAGGGCAGCACCGGGAGGTTGGGGGAGGGGCGGGCGGCGGCAGCCCGGGGAGGAGACGGTGGCTGTGGGGGCATGGGTCAGAAGGTAGGGCGGGCCTGGTTTTGCCTTTGTCCGTGCTCGGTCAATTTTTGCCCGGCTTCGGTCAATCTTCGGTCAGCGGACGTCTCTCCCGGCGTGCCTTGACATGCCTTGACGTGCCCTGGCGGGCCCGACCGGACACGGTTTCCCGCGCATGCGTCGCTTGGGGTTCCACACGAGGGGATCCGGCCCCGTTCACGCGCCGCGTGCCCCGTATCGCCCTGGCGGGTGCTGCGGTCGCAGCCCTCGCCGTCACGGTGTCCGCCCGTGGTGGCTCGTCCGGCGGGCCCACCGGTAATGTCGGCAAGAACCCTGAGGGTGGCCCTGGCCTGTGGCGTCGGTGGCAAGGGTGACCAGCCCTTGTCCGCGCCGGGACGACTTCGGTGCCGACGAGTACGTGGTCACGGCCGGTGCGGAGAAGCTCACGGCCGCGGCGCCGGTCGAGGCGGGGGCCGCCCGAACGGGCGGCGGCTCCTTCGGGAGCCGCTCCTTCGATTGGCGCAACACGGTTGTAAGCCAATCGTGCGCCATCGGAAACCATCGGCCCGGAAGCCGTAAGAGCGGGAGTTCAGAAGGCGTTTGCCTCGAATCGATAACGGCTTCCCCATGGGTTATTTTCTGACATCTACGCGCGTTACGATGCCGCGAAGCCGACGCCACCAGGGCGTCCGGGCCCGAGCACTGGCATGGTGCTCACATGAAGCGCCGACTAGGCGCTCAGGTCAGGTGAAGGAGCCTCCCGTGCGCCGGGTAGCCAAGCTTTCCGCTGCGTGTATCGCAACCGCAGCTCTCGCACTGACTGCCACAGCCTGTGGCAGCACCTCCTCCGAGAACGACAGCCCGTCCTCCTCGTCGTCGGACGGCGCCAAGGGCGGCGTCAAGATCGGCCTCGCCTACGACGTCGGCGGCCGTGGTGACCGCTCCTTCAACGACTCCGCCGCGCGCGGCGCCGACAAGGCCGAGAAGGAGTTCAGCGGCTCCCTCAAGGAGCTGACCGCCAAGAGCTCCGACACCGAGGCCGACCGTGAGCAGCGGCTGACCGACCTGGCCGACGCCGGCTACAACCCGATCGTCGCCGTCGGCTTCTCCTACGCGACCTCGGTCGACAAGGTCGCCGCCAAGTACCCGAAGGTCAGCTTCGGCCTCATCGACGCGGTCGCGACCGCCAAGAACGTCGACAGCATCACCTTCACCGAGGAGCAGGGCTCCTACCTGGCCGGTGTCGCCGCGGCGCTGAAGACCAAGAAGGACCACGTCGGCTTCATCGGTGGCGTGGACACCCCGCTGATCAAGAAGTTCGAGGCGGGCTACGTCCAGGGCGTCAAGGACACCAACCCCAAGGTCAAGGTCGAGGTCCAGTACCTGACCCGCGGCTCCGACTTCTCCGGTTTCGCCAGCCCCGACAAGGGCAAGGAGGCCGCGTCCGGCCAGCTCGACAAGGGCGCCGACGTGATCTACAGCGCGGCCGGCTCCTCCGGCAACGGCGCGATCGAGGCCGTCTCCGGCGTCAAGGGTGCCTGGGCCATCGGCGTGGACTCGGACCAGTACAACATCCAGGGTCTGAGCAAGTACAAGGAGTCGATCCTGACCTCGATGGTCAAGAACGTCGACGTCGGCGTCTACGACTTCGTCAAGTCCGTCCACAACGGCACGCCGCTGACCGGCAACCAGATCTACTCCCTCGCCAAGGGCGGTGTCGGCCTGGCCACCAGCGGTGGCTTCATCGACGACATCCAGACGCAGCTGGACGAGGCGAAGAAGAAGATCGTCGACGGCACCATCACGGTCAAGACCACCGTGTGACCTGACGGTTCCCGCAGGAACCCCGGCTCGGCGAGACGGCGCACCTCAACCCTCTCGCCGAGCCATAACAATGTGTCAACTCTACGCGTGTAGCATGGAGTTGCCGCGCTAGCGTCGCCGACGCCTGCCCTCCCTTATGCAGCCCCTTTCCCCCGAGGAGAGTGCGCCATCAACGCGTCCAGCCCTCCCGCTGCCGTCGAACTGCGCGGCATCACCAAGCGATTCCCAGGCGTCGTCGCCAACAAGGACATCGACATCACCGTCCGCACGGGCACCGTGCACGCCCTGTGCGGTGAGAACGGCGCCGGCAAGTCCACCCTGATGAAGATCCTCTACGGCATGCAGCAGCCGGACGAGGGCACCATCACGGTGAACGGCGAGACGGTCACCTTCCACAACCCCGCCGACGCCATCGCCCGCGGCATCGGCATGGTGCACCAGCACTTCATGCTCGCCGACAACCTCACCGTCCTCGAGAACGTGGTCCTCGGCGCGGAGAAGCTGTTCGGCATCGGCGCCAAGGCCCGCACGAAGATCAGGGAGATCTCCGACGCGTACGGCCTGAACGTCCGCCCGGACGTCCTCCTGGAGGAGCTCGGCGTCGCCGACCGGCAGCGCGTGGAGATCGTCAAGGTCCTCTACCGCGGTGCCAAGACCCTCATCCTCGACGAGCCCACCGCCGTCCTCGTACCGCAGGAGGTCGACGCTCTCTTCGACAACCTGCGCGAGCTCAAGGCCGAGGGCCTCACCGTCATCTTCATCTCCCACAAGCTGGGCGAGGTTCTCTCCGTCGCCGACGAGATCACCGTCATCCGCCGCGGCACCACCGTCGGCACGGTCGAGCCCGCCGGTACGACTCCCAAGCAGCTCGCCGAGCTGATGGTCGGCAGCGAACTGCCCACCCCGGAGACCGAGGAGTCCACGGTCACGGACGTCCCGCTCCTGAAGCTGGACGGCCTGAGCCTGGCCCAGACCGACCTCGACGGCGTCGAACGCATCATCCTCGACGACATCTCCTTCACCATCCACAAGGGCGAGGTCCTCGGCATCGCCGGCGTGGAGGGCAACGGCCAGTCCGAACTGGTCGAGGCGATCATGGGCATCCGCGGCCTCGACGCCGGCGCCATCACCCTCGACGACACCGACATCTCCCACGTGCCCACCCGCCGCCGCCGCGAGGCCGGGGTCGGCTACATCCCCGAGGACCGCCACCGCCACGGCCTGCTCCTCGAAGCCCCGCTGTGGGAGAACCGCATCCTCGGCCACGTCACCGAGAAGCCCAACTCCCGCGGCCAGCTGCTCGACATCAAGGCGGCCCGCACCGACACCGAGCGCATCATCGAGGCGTACGACGTCCGCACCCCCGGCATCGACGTCACCGCAGCCTCCCTCTCCGGCGGCAATCAGCAGAAGCTGATCGTCGGCCGCGAGATGAGCCACGGGCCCAAGCTGCTCATCGCCGCCCACCCCACCCGCGGTGTGGACGTGGGCGCGCAGGCCGCGATCTGGGATCACATCCGCGAGGCCCGCCGAGAGGGCCTGGCCGTGCTGTTGATCTCCGCGGACCTGGACGAGCTCATCGGGCTCTCCGACACCCTGCGGGTGATGTACCGCGGCCGTCTGGTCGCCGACGCCGACCCCGCCACGATCACCCCCGAGGAGCTGGGCTCCGCCATGACGGGTGCGGCCACCGGCCACCTGGAGCACACAGAGGCCTCCGGCCCCCGGAGCGCGGAGGACGACGCCCGATGAAGAAGCTGACGCAACGCATCGACAGGGAGCGGCTGCTCCTCGGTATCGCGGCGCCGGTGCTGGCGGTCGTCGCCGCGCTCGTCGTCACCACCCTGGTGATCCTCGCCACCGGCAAGAACCCGGGCGCCGCCTTCAGCGACATGGTGACCTACGGCTCCGCCAGCGACAGCCAGGTCTACATCCTGAACAAGGCGACGACGTACTACCTGGCGGGCGTCTCGGTGGCCATCGGCTTCCGGATGAACCTGTTCAACATCGGCGTCGACGGCCAGTACCGGATCGCCGCGTTCGTCGCCGCCGTCCTCGGCGGCGCGCTGACCACGCCGGGCTGGATCTCCATCCCGCTCATCATGCTGTGCGCGATGGCGACCGGTGCCCTGTGGGCGGCCATCGCGGGCATCCTGAAGGTGACCCGCGGGGTCAGCGAGGTCATCTCGACGATCATGCTCAACTCGATCGCCACCGCGATCATCGCCTACCTGCTCCAGCCCGGAAAGCTCGCCGAGCTCCAGGCCGGCGGCACGGTCGTCTCCACGACGCCGCTGCCGGAGTCGTCGTACTTCTTCCAGATCGACACCGGCGCCGCGGGCGAGCTGTGGGGCTTCATCGTCATCGCCGTGGTCGTCGGCATCGCCTACTGGTTCGTGCTCGGCCGGACCCGCTTCGGTTTCGACCTGCGCACCGTCGGTCAGTCCGAGTCCGCCGCCGCCGCGAGTGGGGTCTCGGTGAAGAGGATGATCGCCACCAGCATGGTGATCTCGGGCGCGGTGGCCGGTCTGATCGGTATGCCGACCCTGCTCAACGACAGCCACCAGTTCAGCAACGACTTCCCCGTAGGCATCGGCTTCACCGGCATCGCCATCGCGCTGCTCGGCCGCAACAACCCGGTCGGTATCGCTCTCGCCGCCCTGCTGTGGGGCTTCCTGGAACGCACCACCAACCACCTGGAGTTCGAGGGCTACGACAAGGAGATCCTCGGCGTCATCCAGGGCGTCATCGTCCTGTGCGTCGTCATCGCCTACGAGGTCGTACGACGCTACGGACTCAAGCGCCAGCAGCAGCGGGTCGGCGCCGAGCTCGCCGCACAGGCCGCAGCCCCGACCCAGAAGCAGGAGGTGGCGTGATGACTGCCACGATGACCGACACGCCGCCCCCCGCGGCACCCAAGGCGGGCACCGCCGCGACCCGGTCGAGCCGTTCGCTCGGCCAGATCCTGATGATCGTCGCCGGAGCGCTGCTGCTCGTCGCCGCGGTCCGGGTCATCTCCGGATCCGACCAGCTCACCTCCGAGGGCCAGGTCTCCGCCGCGCTCAGCCTCGCCGTGCCGATCGGCCTCGCCGGCCTCGCCGGTCTGTGGTCCGAGCGGGCCGGTGTGGTCAACATCGGCCTCGAAGGCATGATGATCCTCGGCACCTTCGGCGCCGGCTGGATCGGCTGGCAGTCCAGCCCCTGGCTCGGCGTGGTGTGCGGCGTCGGCTTCGGTGTCCTGGGCGGCCTGCTGCACGCGGTCGCGACCGTCACTTTCGGCGTCGACCACATCGTCTCCGGTGTCGCGATCAACCTGCTCGCGCTCGGCTTCACCCAGTACCTCGCCAAGATCTTCTTCGTGGACGGCAAGGCGGCCGACGCGGGCGGCAACCCCAAGCAGTCGCCGCCCGTGGACTCGCTTCCCAGCTTCGACGTCCCCGGCCTGTCCAGTGGGCTGCACTCCGTCGAGAACCATCACTGGTTCCTGATCTCCGACATCGCCGGCATCCTCGGCGGGCTGGTCACCGACCTGTCCGTGGTGACGGTCCTGGCGATCGCGCTGTTCGTCGCCAGCTGGTGGCTGCTGTGGCGCACGCCGTTCGGCCTGCGTCTGCGCTCCTGCGGTGAGAACCCGATCGCGGCGGAGTCCCTCGGCGTCAACGTCTACAAGTACAAGTACGCGGCCGTGGCCGTCTCCGGTGGCCTCGCCGGCCTCGGCGGCGCCTTCCTCGCGCTGGTCACCTCGCACACCTACCTGGAGGGCCAGACCGGTGGGCGCGGCTACATCGGTCTCGCCGCCATGATCTTCGGCAACTGGCGGCCCGGCGGTCTCGCCATGGGCGCGGGCCTGTTCGGTTACTCGGACGCGCTTCAGCTGCGCAGCGGGGGCGAGACCGTCCACGCGCTGCTCCTGCTGCTGTTCGTGCTCCTCCTGGCGATGGCCGGCTGGAAGCTGTACAAGAAGGCTCTCGTCCCGGGTGTCATCAGTGCCGTCGTGGCCGTGGCGGTCCTGGTCTGGTACCTGACCACCGACGAGGTCCCGAGCGACTTCGTGGGTGCCACCCCGTACGTCGTCACGCTGCTGGTGCTGTCGCTGTCCGCGCAGCGTCTGCGGATGCCCAAGGCGGACGGCATGCGCTACCGGAAGGGCCAGGGCAAGTGACGGACGACGACGGGGTCGACTGGGAGAAGCTGCGGTCGGTGGCCCGGGACGCGATGTCCCGGGCGTACGCCCCCTACTCCGGCTATCCGGTCGGTGTCGCGGCCCTGGTCGACGACGGCCGCACGGTCTCGGGCTGCAACGTCGAGAACGCGTCGTACGGCATCGGCCTGTGCGCCGAGTGCGGCCTGGTCTCCCAGCTCCAGCTCACGGGCGGCGGCCGGCTGACGCACTTCACGTGCGTGGACGGCAAGGGCGACGTCCTCGTCCCCTGCGGTCGCTGCCGGCAGCTGCTGTACGAGTTCGGCGGCGCGACCCTGCTGCTGGAGACCCCGGCGGGCATCCTGCCCCTCTCGGAGATGCTGCCCCAGGCCTTCGGCCCGGACCATCTCACCAAGTAACTCCCGTACGGCCCCCCTGAGTCGGCGATCACTCGGTCTCAGGGGGGCCGCACAGTTTCGCAGAACCACCGGAAGGAAGCCAAAGCCATGACGCTGCTGTCGATGGATGTCATCTCCGTCATCCGCACCAAGCGGGACCGCGGTGAACTCAGTGACGAGCAGATCGACTGGGTCATCGACGCGTACACGCGCGGCGTGGTCGCCGACGAGCAGATGTCCGCGCTCGCCATGGCGATCCTGCTGAACGGCATGAACCGCCCTGAGATCGCCCGCTGGACGGCGGCGATGATCGCGTCCGGTGAGCGCATGAACTTCGCCTCCCTGTCCCGCCCGACGGCCGACAAGCACTCCACGGGAGGCGTCGGCGACAAGATCACCCTCCCGCTCGCCCCCCTGGTCGCGGCCTGCGGCGCCGCCGTACCGCAGCTCTCGGGCCGCGGCCTCGGCCACACGGGCGGCACCCTGGACAAGCTGGAGTCGATCCCCGGCTGGCGCGCGCTGCTCTCCAACGAGGAGATGCTGCATGTCCTGGACACCACGGGCGCGGTGATCTGCGCGGCGGGCGACGGCCTCGCCCCCGCCGACAAGAAGCTGTACGCGCTGCGGGACGTCACCGGCACGGTCGAGGCGATCCCGCTGATCGCCTCGTCGATCATGTCGAAGAAGATCGCGGAGGGCACCGGCTCCCTGGTCCTGGACGTGAAGGTGGGCACGGGCGCCTTCATGAAGACCATCGAGGACGCACGGGAGTTGGCGTCCACCATGGTGGGCCTGGGCACCGACCACGGCGTGAAGACGGTGGCGCTGCTGACCGACATGTCGACGCCGCTCGGCCTGACGGCGGGCAACGCGCTGGAGGTACGGGAGTCTGTCGAGGTCCTGGCCGGCGGCGGCCCGGCCGATGTGGTCGAACTGACGCTCGCCCTGGCCCGCGAGATGCTGGACGCGGCCGGCGTTCGCGACGCCGACCCGGCGAAGGCGCTGGCCGACGGCTCGGCGATGGACGTCTGGCGCCGGATGATCGCGGCCCAGGGCGGCGACCCGGACGCCACCCTGCCGACGTCGAAGGAACAGCACGTCGTCAAGGCACCGTCCTCGGGCGTCCTGACCCGCCTGGACGCGTACGGCGTCGGCGTCGCCGCCTGGCGGCTCGGGGCGGGGCGCGCGCGCAAGGAGGACCCGGTGCAGGCGGGCGCGGGCGTCGAGCTCCACGCCAAGCCGGGCGACACGGTCACGGCCGGCCAGCCCCTCCTGACCCTCCACACGGACACCCCGGAACGCTTCGAGTACGCGCTCCAGGCGGTCGAGGGTTCGTACGACATCGGCGCGGCGGGGACGGACTTCACGGCGGCCCCGGTGGTGCTGGAGCGGATCGCCTGAGCCGGTGGCCGGTGGCCGGTAGCCGGTAGAGCGTGGCGCGCCCGGGTGGGGGAGTCCCCGCCCGGGCGCGGCTCGTTCGCTCAGCCCAGCAGGGCCGCCACGACCACCAGCACCGGTACGGCCAGGACGGTCGACAGCAGGATCGACTCGCGGGCCAGCGTCTCCCCCACGCGGTACCGGCTCGCGTACGTGAAGAGGTTCTGGGCGGCGGGCAGCGCCGAGGTCACCACCACGTCGAGCAGGGGCGCGCCGTGCAGCCCGAAGACACCCGCGGCCAGCGCCCACGCGGCCACCGGCTGGCCCACGGACTTCAGGGCGACCGACAGCAGTACGGGAGTCCGCTCGGAGCCGCGCAACGGCCAGGTGCTGCCGGACAGCGAGATGCCGAACGCCATCAGCACCGCCGGGACGGACATGTTGCCGATCAGGGTCAGCGGGTCCATGACCGGCGCGGGGACGGTGAGCCCCGTCGCCGCCACCAGCACCCCGGAGAGCGTGGCGACGGCGATGGGGTTGCGTATCGGAGTGATCAGCTGCCGCCACAGCGGGCCCTTCTCACCGGCGCTCGTCAGATCGAGGACGGTCAGCGCGACCGGCGTGACCACGAGCAGCTGGAACAGCAGCACCGGCGCGACGAGCGAGGCGTCCCCCAGCACGTACACCGCGATGGGGATACCGAGGTTGCCCGAGTTGACGTAACTGGAGCAGAGGGCGCCGATCGTCGTACGCCCGGCACCCCAGCGGCGTACGACGCCCACCGCGACGAAGACACTCGCCGCCGCGACCGTGCTCAGCGCGGTGATCAGCAGTCGGCTGGAGAAGATCACCGACAGGTCGGCCCGGGCGAGCATGGTGAACAGCAGGGCCGGGGTGGCGACATGGAAGGCCAGCTTGGTCAGGACCTCGCGTCCGTTGTCCCCGAGGTAGCCGCGCAGCCCGATCACATAGCCGACGCCGATGACCACGGCGATCACCGCGAACCCGGTCAGCACCCCCTGCACGGAGCCTCCTTCGTGGGCCGGGAGGAAGGAGAGCCGTGCGACAGCAGGGGCGGGGACGGTTCATGGGGCATACACGCAACCCTCCGGGGGAGGAGGGGGACACGTCAAAGTGATCTCAACGGGTGGGCGATGAGTTACGGGCGGACGTCCGGTCTACCGTTCGTGGACGCCATGACACCCCCTGTACTCGTGCTGGCCGGCCCCGTCACCCGCGAAGGGGTGCCGAGGCTGTGCGAGGACGTGCGCGCACTGTTGGGGGCCGGCGGCGGTCGCGGTGGCGGCGGGGGAAGCAATGGCCGTGGCCCGGTCGTGGTGTGCGATGTCGCGGGGCTCGGACCACCGGGGCTGGACGCGGTGGAACTGCTGGCCAGGCTCCAACTGGCCGCCCGCCGGGCCGGAGGCCGGATACGCCTCCGGGACCCGGCGCCCGCCCTACTCGCCTTCCTGGACCTGGTCGGTATCGGCTTCGACGTCGAGAGGGAGCGAGAGGGGAAGCCCGAACAGCGGGAACCAGCGCTCGGTGTCGAGGAAGCAGTGGAACCCGGTGATCCGGCCCTCTGAGATCTCCAGCACCTGGACCGCCCAGGGGGCGTAGCCGCCCGTCTCCTCGTCCGGCTTGTACTGGGCGAAGCCCGGCAGCCCGTTGACGGCGACCGGCACCAGGTGCGAGCCCGCGCAGGCGGCGCCGAGCGTCGTCATGAAGCCCGTGATGTCCTCCGGCCCGGTCAGCCACAGGTCGAACGGCGGCATCGTCATGACGGCGTCCTCGTGCAGCAGCGCCGTCAGTGCCGTCATGTCGTACCCCTCGAACGCGGCGACATAGCGCTCCAGCAGCTTCTGCTGCTCTTCGCTGAGGGGGTCGGAGACGGCGGCACGGCTACCGATGCCGCTCCCGTCCCGGTCCCGCTCGGCGAGGGTCGCCCGGGCCCGCTGAAGGGCACTGTTGACGGACGCGACCGAGGTGTCGAGGAGCTCGGCGACCTCGCTCGCCTTCCAGGCCAGCACCTCGCGGAGGATCAGCACGGCCCTTTGTTTCGCGGGGAGTTGCTGCAACGCGGCCATGAAGGCGAGCCGCACGGACTCCTTGGCCACGGCGGCCTCCGCCGGGTCCTCGACGGTCGGCAGCACGCGGGCGTCCGGCATCGGCTCCAGCCAGGTGTTGTCGGGGCGGGGGGAGAGGGCGGCCCGGGCGAGGGGAGTGGAGTCGGTGAGGTCCATGGGGCGGGCGCGCTTGTTGCCGGCGGTCAGCATGTCCAGGCAGACGTTCGTCGCGATCCGGTACAGCCACGAACGCAGACTCGACCGCCCCTCGAACTTCTCGTGGTTCCGCCAGGCACGGACCATGGTGTCCTGCACGGCGTCCTCGGCCTCGAAGGAGGAGCCGAGCATGCGGTAGCAGTACCCCGTCAGCTCGACGCGGTGCCGTTCCAGTTGTACGTCGAGGTCTGTCGCAGTAGCCGTACTGTCACCCATCGCCAACCCACCCCATGGCTGCCTTCGTCGCCCCATCGCGACCCAACACGATGAAGCTAGCGCAGGCCACTGACAACGGCCCGGGGAGTGGGAAAAGGTGCAGGTGAGAAGGGTTTCGCCCCCGCCGCCCCTACCCGTCCCGTCCTGTTCCTGGGGGCTGCGCCCCCAGACCCCCGCTTTCGGCCCTGAAGGGGCCTCGTCCTCAAACGCCGGACGGGCTGACAATCCAGCCCCTCCGGCGTTTGAAGAGCGGGGTCTGGGGCGGAGCCCCAGAAGGATGGGACGGGTAGGGGCGGCGGGGGCGAAGAAGAAAGCCTCGGTCACGCCGCCGCGGGCACCCGCACGCTCCGCGCCGCCCGGGACCCCATCACCGTCACCGTCACCACGCCGAGCACCGCCAGCAACCCCATCGCCACCGTCCCCGACCAGCCACCCGCGTGGAACGCCACCGCTCCCAACGTACTGCCGGCGCTGGAGCCCAGGTAGTACGCCGACTGGTACAGCGCCGACGCCTGCGCACGCCCCTCCTTCGCCGTGTGGCTCACCGCCGACGACGCCACCGCGTGCCCCGCGAAGAAGCCCGCCGTGATCAGCACCAGGCCCAGCAGAACCAGCGCCAGGGAGTCCGACAGGGACAGCAGCAGGCCCGTCGTCGTCGTACCGCCGGCCAGGTACAGCGCACCCCGCCGCCCGAGCCGGGCGACCAGCCTGCCCGCCGTGGACGCCGACACCGTACCCACCAGGTACACCAGGAAGATCGACCCGACGACACCCTGCGGCAGACTGAACGGGGCCTCCGTCAGGCGGTACCCGATCACCGTGTAGACGCCGCCGAACACCGTCATGAACAGCGCGCCGATCGCGTACAGCCGCCGCAGCAACGGGTTCGCCAGATGCGTACGGACCGTGCGCGCCAGCACCCGGGGCCGCAGCGAGCCCTTGCGGAAGTGCTGCGGCGCGGGCAGCAGCAGCCGGAACGCCACCGCGCAGCCCACGGCCACGACGCCGATCACGGCAACCGCGACCCGCCAGCCCCACTCCTGCGCGACCCAGCCGGTGATGACCCGGCCGCTCATCCCGCCCACGCTGTTGCCGGCCACGAACAGACCGATCGCCGTGATCAGCGCCCTGGGACGGACCTCCTCGGCCAGATACGCCGTCGCCGACGCGGGCAGCCCCGCCAGCGCGGCACCCTGCACCGCCCGCAGCGCGACCAGCGCGCCCAGCGACGGGGCGAACGGCACCAGCAGCCCGACCGTGGTCGCCACGGCCAGCGACCCGGTCATCACCGTACGCCGACCGAACCGTTCCGACAGCGCGCTCATCGGGAGGACGAACAGGGCCAGCGCACCGGTCGCCGCCGACACCGTCCAGCTCGCGTCGCTCGCCGCCGCCCCGAACTCGCCGGAGATCAACGGCAGCAGCGCCTGCGTGGAGTAGAGGAGGGCGAAGGTCGCCACGCCCGCGAGGAAGAGCGCGAAGCTCATCCGCCGGTAGCCCGGCCCGCCCGGGGCCATACGGGAGTCGGCGGCGGGGGACGAGGGGAGCGACGGAGGGGCGGCGGCCACGATCGTGGACGCCCCGGTACTGGCAGCAGGCATGCCTCGAAGTTACGTACGCCCCCGTTCATCCGTCCAATGCACGGAAACCCCATAATCGTTCCCATGGTGCATCAGCAGAGGTCAGCAGCCAGCCTGTCACCGTCCAGTGACACGGAAGACATCGTGACCGCCCTCGCCCCGCGGCTCTCCTACTTCGCCGGAGTCGCCCGCACGGAGCACGTCACCCGCGCCGCCCAGGAGATGCAGGTCCCGCAGTCGACGCTCTCCCGGGCGATGGTCCGCCTCGAACAGGACCTCGGCGTGGACCTCTTCGCCCGCCGGGGACGGACCGTCTCCCTCACCCCCGCGGGCCGTACGTTCCTCGCCTCCGTCGAGCGGGCCCTCGCGGAGATCGAACGGGCCGCCGACGAGGTACGCGCCGACGCCGACCCCGCCACCGGCAAGGTCGCCTTCGGCTTCCTGCACACCATGGGCGCCGAGACCGTACCCGGCCTGCTGCACGCCTTCCGCGCCGACCATCCCCGCGTCCGCTTCACCCTCGTACAGAACTACGGCGAGGCCATGATCGAACGCCTGCGCTCCGGCGAACTCGACCTCTGCCTCACCTCGCCCGTGCCCGACGCCCCCGACCTGGTCGCCCGCCGCCTCGACGAACAGAAACTCCGTCTGGTGGTCCCAGCCGACCACCGTCTCGCCACCCGCAGACGGGTCCGCCTGGCCGAAGCGGCCGACGAAACCTTCGTCACCCTGGAACCCGGCTACGGCCTCCGCCGCATCACCGACGACCTCTGCCAGCAGGCCGGCTTCCGCCCCCGGATCGCCTTCGAGGGAGAGGAGGCGGAGACGTTGAGGGGCCTGGTGGCGGCTGGGCTGGGCGTAGCCCTGCTCCCTCCACCGGCTGTCCCCCGCCCGGGAGTTGCCGAACTGACGGTCACCTCACCAAGAGCGGCGAGAGAGATCGGTGTCGCTTGGCTGGACGGCCATCCGGACACCCCGCCGGTGGCCGCCTTCAAGAAGTTCCTGCTGTCCAGAAGGGGCAACCTGCTGCCTGCGTGAGGGTGACACCCCTGCTTCGAGGGGCGCGGGGAACCGTGCGCCCGGCCCCCGCTGACCCGCGCTCCGAACACAACCGGTCCGCCCCGGAACCTAACGTCGCAAAGACCTGCCGAACCCCGCGGCCAACGGCATCCTCAGCCCCAGCGGCGGCGGAGCCATCAGCGCGTCCTGAACGGGACGGGAGAACCCCCGCCCGAACAGCACCCCCATCACGAAGTCCTCGGCCAGCGCGTGCACTTCCTGCCGGTACTGACGCAACCCGTGCCCGTCCGCGTGCACTTCGAACCGGCAGATGTCCCGGTTCGCCTTCTTCGCGCGCGCCGCGAACCGGAACGACAGTTCGGGATCGGTCCGTTGGTCGTTCGTGCCGTGCACGATCAGCACCTGCCGCCCGGTCAGCTGCCGTACCGGCTCCTCCGGTGCTGCCACGTCCTCCTCGGGCAGCCAAGGGGCCAGCGCCAGTACGGAGTTGACGGCCTCGTGGTCCGCCGCGCGCAGCGCCGCCCGGCCGCCCATGTCGACGCCGGCGAGGCACACGGAGACGTCGCCGTACCGCCGTACGACCTCGTCGACGGCCCATCGCGCGTCGTGCGCGAGCTGCGCGTCGCTGCCGTTCCAGCCGCGGTAGCGGTAGTGGACGACGTGCACGGCGAGCCCGTCCGTACGGCCCGCGCGGGCGAGCCGTCGGCCCAACGTCCGTACGGAGGCGGCGGCCAGCATCGGCGACGGCCTGCGGGTCGATACCTCGTCACCGCCGGGTAGCAGCAGGACCACGCCACTCACCGACGTCGGCTCCGGGCCCAGCGCCTTTCCGAGCCGGGCATGCCGTACCGGCGTCACTTGGTGTGCCATGACAGAACAGTGTCAGAAGCATCGGTGTACGCGACCCGTCCTCGCGGTCACCGTTACATATCGACGGAAACGTACAGGCGAAGAAAGGGAGAAAGAGGAGCGAGGGAGAGCAGGTGATCTACGCGCGTAGGAGTTAGAGTGCGGAGATGACGAGCCAGAGTGATCGGACGACGAGTCGGACGAGTCGGAAGACGGCCCAGGGTGTGCGCGCCGGCGCCGGTGCGAGCCCCGGTCCCGGTCCCACCCCGGACCAGATCCGGCGGGCCCCCAAGGTTCTCCTGCACGACCACCTCGACGGCGGCCTGCGCCCCGGCACGATCGTCGACCTGGCCCGCGACACGGGCTACACCCAACTGCCCCAGACCGACCCCGACAAGCTCGGCGCCTGGTTCCGTGACGCCGCCGACTCCGGTTCCCTGGAACGGTACTTGGAGACCTTCGCCCACACCTGTGCCGTCATGCAGACCCGTGATGCCCTCGTCAGGGTCGCCGCCGAGTGCGCGGAGGACCTCGCCGAGGACGGTGTCGTCTACGCCGAGGTGCGGTACGCGCCCGAGCAGCACCTCGAAGGCGGGCTCACCCTCGAAGAGGTCGTCGAGGCCGTCAACGAGGGCTTCCGCGAGGGCGAGCGGCTGGCCCGGGAGAACGGTCACCGGATCCGGGTCGGCGCCCTGCTCACCGCGATGCGGCACGCCGCCCGTTCCCTGGAGATCGCCGAACTGGCGAACCGGTACCGCGATCTGGGCGTCGTCGGCTTCGACATCGCCGGTGCAGAGGCCGGCTTCCCGCCCACCCGGCACCTCGACGCGTTCGAGTACCTCAAGCGCGAGAACAACCACTTCACCATCCACGCCGGCGAGGCCTTCGGGCTCCCCTCGATCTGGCAGGCCCTCCAGTGGTGCGGCGCCGACCGGCTCGGCCACGGCGTGCGCATCATCGACGACATCCAGGTCCAGGACGACGGCTCGGTGAAACTCGGCCGCCTGGCCTCCTACGTGCGGGACAAGCGCATCCCCCTCGAACTGTGCCCCAGCTCCAACCTCCAGACCGGCGCCGCCTCCTCCTACGCCGAACACCCCATCGGGCTGCTGCGCAAGCTGCACTTCCGTGCGACGGTGAACACGGACTGCATGTCAGACAGTGCACTCATATGGCCGACGCGAGCGCCGCCGAGTGCCCCGCAACATGGTGGCCAGCCGCTTGTCCGTCGCGCTGGCCGCCTAGGAGAACGATGCAGCAGACCATGGGCGGGCTCCCCTTCACCCTGGCCTCGGGGAGGGTTGTCCGGACCGCCATCGTCTACATCCGCGTGAGCACCGCACGCGAGGACATGAAAAGCCCTGAGCAGCAGCTCAATATCTGCCAGTTCTACGCCGCGTCAAAGAACATCCAGATTGTCGACGTGGTCCCGGACCTCGACCTGTCCGGCGCCGATTTCGCCAAGCGGAAGATCGGCGACATCATTGAGCGAGTCCGCGCCAATGAGGCGGACGCCATCATCGTCTGGGAATACAGCCGCTTCGGCCGCACGCTCGTCGGCTCGCTGTACTACATCAAGCAGCTCGAAGCCGCAGGCGGAGAACTGCTGTCGGCCACCCAGGACATCGACGCCACCACCCCCGCCGGCCGCTACATGCGAGACCAGTTCCTTCGCCTGGCGGAATACCAGCTCGACCAGATCACCGACGGCTGGAAAAGCACCCACAAGCGACGCATCGCAAACGGCTTGCCTCACGGCGGTCAGGAGCGCTTCGGTTACCGCCGCTGCCGCGGTTGCTTCCGTCCCGAGGAGAACTCCCGTAGCTACGCCTGCAAGGAAAAGTGCGGCGGCCTGCTGGTTCCTGATTACCTCGCCGACGACGAGGAAGAGCGCACGCTGCGCAGCGTCCAACTAGACCGCGGATTCGACATGTTCGTGCACGGCGCTTCGATGTACCAGGTCGCGAAAGACGCGTGGCAAAAGGGTGTTGTCTCGCTGCGAGGCAACCGCATGGACGAAAGCGCCTGGCGGGCCGTCATGGACAGCGGGTTTTCCGCCGGCCTCTTGCGGGGCCGTAGCGACAAGACGACGCGCCCAACGTCCACGCGCCCCGATGTGTACGACATTTGGGGGGACGGGGCGCACGACGCGATTATTTCTCAGGAAGTCTGGGATGCGTACGTGGAGCGGCGTATCCGTCAGGCGAATGAACACCAGCGGCAGAGCACGCCCAAGTTCGCATACTCCGGCCTGGTTCGTTGCGGCGACCTCAAGCACGACGGGACGCCGTGCAAGCACTCGATGAAAATCATCGGGCAGACCCGCAAGGGTAAGGAGACGATCCGCTACTACACGTGCACTCGTGACGAGCTTCATGCACGTGGCAGTTTCCTCAGCATGGCGTTGCATCGCATCGAGAAGGTTGTGCTCGACTGGATCACTCAAATGTCCAAGGGTGGCGAGCACTTGGCGCAGATCAGCATGGAGCGTGCAGCCAAGGCGGAACAGAGCGCTTCCGAGATCCCGAACGTGCAGAAGGAACTGGCCACACTGGAGCGAAAGAAGGCCCGGATCAACGAGGGCTGGGAGGCGGGCCTTACCGAACTGGACGAGGCGAAGGCGAAAATGGCCGCCGTCAAGGTGGAAATCGCCGACACGAAAGCGAAGCTGCGGCGCCTGGAGACGGAGGCGGCCACGAACCGCATCCCGGAGAAGGAAGTCTTTCAGGGGCTGCTTGCGGTGTGGGAGCGTGCAACCCCGACAGAGAAGCGGCGGGCCCTGTCGCAGGTGATTGATCACGTGCGCATCACACCCCCGAAGAAGTCCGCCACCCAGGGCAGCGACGCGACGATCATTCCCCTGTGGGCTGACGACTCAGAGCGAATCCTCAATCAGCCCTTCCGTAAGAAGGACGCTGCCGCCGCCGAGGCTGCCGCCGCCTGAGTTCGGGTGATCGTCCACCCAAACGCGGTGGGCGATCTCTCCGATGACACGCCAAAAGTTCGCCCAGCACTCTTCCTCAGTGCTGCGAGTGGGTGAAGAACCCGGGGAATGGTCGTGGGTCAACATGCCATCGACTGTTCCCCGGGTACTTTTATGCTCGCCATCGACCAAATGGGTGGTGCATTTCATTTCTAAAATGGAGGTGGTGTGGTGCGCCCTCGGTACACACGAATGGCGGGCACCCTGCTGGCCCTGATCTCGCTCGCAGTGGTCGCCTACCTCGCGGTGCAGGGCATCGAGGCGGAGCCGGAGATGGACCAGCGGAGCTATGAGCACGGCTACCACGCCTTCGCCGGTTCTTACGTGGTGACCGACGAGGAACGGGCGGCTGACGAGGCGCGGTGTGAGGAGCTGTGGGGCGCGTTCCCGTCCGACGAACTCGCGGGCCTGAAAAAGGACGACTGGGTGGCCGGCTGCGCCGACTACATCGAAAGAAAGGACTCCCGCTTTTAGCCCGAATGGGCAGGGCGGTCGGAAAGTGCACGGGCCCCTGCTTCTCCCGAGAAGTGGGGGTCCTTGTCAGTGGGAGCACCTACGCTGTGCGCCCTAAGCAAGAAGCGAGGGAGGAGACGCCTGGTGAGTGAGGTCATGGGCGCTGGCCAGATGCCGGTTGGTGATCCGTTCGAGGTGATCCTGCGGCAGGGAGCGGTGTGCGCGGAGTGGATGACCGGCCTACGGACGCAGTTGGAACAACTGGACGTGCTTGTCGAGTCAGGCACGGCCGGCGCAGCGAAGGGGCTGGACGCGTCGGACGGCGCACTTGAGGAGCACACCCTGGCACTCCGCGAAGAGACGCTGAAGTCGCTTCGGTACCTCCAGAACTGCGTTCGTGAGGTGGAGCTGCACCTGGCGAACAAGGTCGGGAACGTGTACCAGATCCTGGGGGTAGAGAAGGTGCCGTTGGAGGTGGTCGACGAGTACCGCAGCCGACAAGGCTGATCACACAGCCGTTTCGCGGGCCCCGCTCCTCCTGGAGTCGGGGCCCTTTTTCATGCCCGAAAACAGGAGGGGAGATCGAAATGACCGAGGAGCAGAGGAAGCCGCACGCGGGAGGCATGGGGTGGGCGACGTGCCTGGCGGACCCACGGTGGGACGCCAACGAGTTCGTTCAGAACGTGGGCTACGCGCTGATCGGCCTGGTTCCGCTGAAGATGCTCGACCTGAGCGGAACGGGTGAGGCCGAGCTGCTGAGCCGAGCGAAGGCAGCCGCGAAGACGATCACGGAGAAGGGGGACATCTTCCAGTTCCAGAAGGACCAGCTCAAGAAGGGGAAGTCGAGCGGGGTGCTGAGCGCGCTGGTGGAGGCGGCTGCGGTCCTGGCGCTGAACACTCCCGACACCGGGGTCACGTTCTTCGCGTTCCATGCGTGCTTCTGGGAGCACGAGGGCTGTCCGAGGGATCGTGACCGGTAGCCGTCAGTTCCTGTGTTCTGCCCCCGCTGTCCGTCCTGGAGCGGGGGCTTCGTCATGTCTGGAGGTAGTGGTGGGAAGTGTCCTGGAGTTGATGTTCGGGAGTGACCTGTCGGTGGTGGTCTCGGCGACCGTCATGACGCTGATGCTGTTCGGTGCTGCGGTCTGGGGCATGGGGCGGGAGGACCGTCGGCGGCAGAAGAAGCGCCGGCCGAAGCGTCCGCGTAAGACGCTCTACGTCCTGGGGGTAGCGGTGGCCGCGGTCGAGGGGGCGGTGACCGTCATTTACTGGTTCCGTGATGAGTACGCGCTGTGCTGGTTGTTCGGTCTGCTCACCGCGGTGGTCGGCGGTTGCACACAGGTGCTTCACCGCCGTCGGGTGGGGCGCGCGTAGCAAGCCGTGCTAGGACGTGGGTCCGCCGGTAGCTGGCCTTGAGGGGGTTACTCCCTCGGTGCTGGCTCCTCGACGACCTCGACGTCCACGATGCCCATCTGGGAGAGGGCGTCTTCGGTTGACACTGTCCCGGCCGGTGAGAGGGCGGGGGGCCCATCGGAGCGTGCTCCGAAGAGGCGGGAGATGATCCCGACCTCGTTTCCGGTTCCCTGCCCCCCTCGGCCCTCCATCTTCATCGAGAAGGTGAATCCCGCCTCCTCGATGTCCGCCTTGAGCTTGACGTATTTGGCGAGGCGGTCCATCTCGCCGGAAAGGTTGGGGTCGGCGTATCCGCCTTCTACCTCTTCTGACATGCGCATTGAGAAGACGCGCATGGCTTGCATGGTGATGAGTGAGTCGAGCAGTGCGATGTACTGCTCTTTGGTTTTGACCTTGACCGGCATCTCGTAGACGCATGACTCCCCGGGGGAGTACTCGGGGCATTTCTTGGCGAGGAAGCAGCCGTCGCAGACCCGGACGTTGGGGTCGACGGCGTTGATGCGGTGCTCGGTGCGTGTCTTTCGTTCCCCGGTGTCGGGATCGGTGTAGCGGTGGGTGAACTCTTCGGTGGCGATGCCGGGGAGGAGCTTCTTCACTCGTTCGGAGGGGGCCTGAGTTGCTCGCTCGTTCCCGGCTTCCTGGTGGATCGCCGTAACTGACGCGAGGTGTTTTTCCCCGTTGCGGGGTGTGGCTGTTTCGGTGGTGGGAGTTACTCCGTTTCCATGGCGCTGCGAGATGTGCGCGATCTGCTGCTGCCATGACCACAGGGACAGCCGGAGGTTCTCGGTGGCGTCGTCGGCCTCGATCTTGTCGATGTCGAAGCCGGCGCCGGTGACGAGGGTGCGGTGGCGCTTGCGGGCCTGCGCCTTGTAGCGGGTGGGGTAGCGCTTCATCTCGCTGCCGGTCCAGATGAACGTCTCGCCGTGTTGGGCGGCGGAGAGCCAGGTGGTGGAGGAGACGGAGTACCAGTCTGCGGAGAGCATGAGGGGCGGGGAGCTGAAGCCCATGCCGTGGAGCCTGATGCTGCGGCTGATGGAGCGCAGCAGGGGGATGATGTCTCTGTCGCCGCAGGTGGCCTGGCCGACGGCGATGTAGGGCCAGTGGTCGGCCATCTGCTTGAGGACGTCGATGCCCCATTCCTCGTGCCAGACGACGATGGCCTTTTCGGGGTCGAGGTGTTGCCGGCGTTGCGCGATCCAGTCGCGGCCCATGGGGAGGGCGTCGAATTCGGTGTATGCCTGGACGCGGTCGAGGTTCTGCTCTACGAACTGGTCGTAGTGGTCGGCGATGTCCTGGATTTCTTCGGGGGTGACCTCGACGCCGGCCCGGTTGAGGGTGTGGCAGCCACTGTCTAGGAACACGGACTGGGCCGGGGGGTAGTGGTCGTTGATGAGCCAGGGCTTGGAGAATTTGACCCGTCGGCGCAGCCCCATGTAGCTCATGCCGACGTGGGTTGCCTCTTCGGCTTTGAGGAGGTTGCGGTGGGAGGGAATCTCCGCGCCGGCGAAGTACATGATCACGTCTGGTCCTCGAAGATCGCGTCCATGAAGGTGGACCGCCGGAAGGACGAGTTGTCCCGGGCGAACATGGAGGCGAGACCGTCAGCGATTTCCCGGACGGTCGCGCTTCTGGTGGGTTGCCGCTTGCCCTTGGGCGGGAGCGCGGTGCGCAGCAGCGCGGCGGCTTCGCGGTAGTGCTTGCGGGACATGGCCACGGTCAGATGTCCTTTTCTGCCTCGCGTTCGGCGCGGGTGCCTTGGAAGGCCGACCAGTGGGCGGCGACGTTGGCGTAGAGGCTCATGAAGGCGACCCAGAGGATGGACTCGCGCCACCAGACGAGGGTGGGGATGGCCAGCAGTGCCCAGATGATGGTGAGGGTCAGGTGGAGGCGGCTGAGGAGGCGGGCCTGGTGGGCGCGGTTCATTCGGGGTCGGTGAATTCCACCCGTGTGGCGCCGTCGTGGCCGTGGATGTGCTCGACGTGCTGGACCTGGTCGTAGAGGGCGTGGGTGGCGACCTGGGTGCGCCAGCGCAGGGCGCAGGTTCCGTCGGGCCACTGGACGCCGTCGGCGACGTGGCCTTCGCCGGAGACGCCGGTGACGTCGGTGCGGCGGATGAGCTTGAAGCGGCGGGGCGCCTTGTCGGCGGGGATGACGGTCATGAGGTCTCCTGTGTGCGGGGGTCGGTGAGGCGGAGGGCGGTTTGGTGCTCGATTTCTCCGGTGAGGTCGTCCCAGGGGCGTGGGGTGCCGTCGTAGTCGGGCCGCCATTGGGGCTGGGTGTAGGCGGAGTGGGTGAGGACGGCGGTGTTCCAGCCGGCGCGCAGCAGGGCGGCGGCGATGCTGGGGTTGGGTTCGAGGACCAGGCCGATGTGCCAGGAGCGGATGCGGTTGAGTGCTTCGAGGCGGCCGGCGGTGCTGGGGATGGTCTGGTGCAGATAGCCGATGTGGCCGCGGAGTTGGCGTTTGGCGAGCCAGAGGGCGCACTGGTCTTCGGTCCAGGTGGCCGAGAGCAGGTAGAGGCGCGAGTTTTTGGCGAGGGCCTGGTAGAGGCTCCAGCCGGTGTCGTAGTGGGCGTCGCCGTCGGGGGCGCGCAGGACGCCTTCGACGACCATGACGGCGGCGAGCATGGCTGGCCTTAGAGCTTGAGCTGGTCGGCGAGGGAGCGGTGGCTGGCGGCCTGCTGCATCTGCGCGGTGACGGCCATCAGTTGGTGTGCGGTGATGGCTGCCTGCTTGCTGGCCTCGATGTCGGAGACGACTTCGCTCGCGCCGAACTTCATCTCGATGACGGTGGCGGGGTGTTCGGCGGTGATGGGCGTGCCGAAGTCGGTCATGGCCTCCCACTCGCCGTTCTCGTGCTGGACCACGAGGAAGGCGGTGCGGACCTGGAGGGTGCCGTCGGGGCCGTTGGGGGTGGGGGTGTCGTAGGGCATGGGGGTTCCTAGATGAGGGTGTCGGGGATGCGGTGGGGGTTGGGGCCGGTGCACTGGCATTCGTCGACCGGGCTCCATGTGGGGCAGGTGCTGCGCAGACCGGCGGTGTGGCCGCAGGGTGCGTTCCAGAACGACGCTTCGCTGTTGCAGCCGCATCTGTCGCGGTTGTGCCAGCGGGGTACGGGCTGGTGGCACCGTTCGCAGACGATGTAGGGGTTGGCGAGGTCGTCGTACACGTGCGTTCTGGTGTGTGTCACTGCCAGCCCTTTCGTGTGGTGCTCCAGGTGCTGTCTTGTTTTTCCGCGCGTTTCGCTGCTCGTCGTTCGCGGTCGCGGGCTCGAATGCAGGTGATGCACTCGCGCCGGCCGGAGTGCCAGCGGGTGTTTTCTTCGGTGTACTCGTGGCCCTTTGGGCAGTGGGTCTTTCGTGCGTTGCGGGCCGAGAAGGATTCGCCGCGGGCGACGTTCTCGGTGGCCGGTACGGGCTCCAGGTGGTCTGGATTGCAGCAGCTTCGAATTCGGCAGCGGTGGTCGACGTGCCAGCCCGGGGGGACGGTCTTTTGGTTGGCCAGTTCCCAGGCGATGATGTGGGTGCCTTTGGTGTGGCCGTTCGGCATTCGGAATTTTCCGTAGCCGTAGTCGTCCTTGGCGCCGAGCCAGATGTGGCAGTCGTCGAATTCGGTGCCGGGGTCGACCTTGTCGAAGAATCGTTTCGTCCAGTCGCGCTCGGCGGGTCGGCGGTGTGCGCTCACTGGTAGAGCCCCCGCTTGGCGCGGACCTTCTGCTCGTTGACGCTGCGGATGGGGCAGTAGTCGCAGAGGTAGCGCTGGTTGGTGGGGTTGGACTTGTCCCACTTCGGCAGGCCCTCGGCCTTGCGGTCGCCGGCGGTGGGAGGGGTGATGAGCTTCTTCTCCGAGTGGAAGTCGGAGCAGGTCTCGGGCCGGTGCCGGCTGCGCCAGCACTGCATGGCGTCGGCCTTGAGGGTGTCGACGGCCTGGTAGACCCAGGGCTCCATTCCGGTGGCGCCCTCCTGCTGCCAGACCCGCTTGAGGATCTCGTCGCGGATTTCTGCTGAGGAATGCCAGCGGTCCTCGTCTACGCCGTCGATCGGGTAGAGCCGACCGAAGTGCCGTTCACCGTTGGGGTACTGGTGCTTGGCTACGGCGTATTCGAGGACCGAGTCTCCGCGGGGATCACCCTGATATGCGGGAAGCACTTCAGTGGTGCGGCAGTCCTTGCAGAGGAGGAGGCGGATCTGCGTCATGTGGGGACGCTAATACCACCTATTTTTTGTCCAGAAATCCCAGGCTCCGCACGGGCTTCCGTACCTGGCGTTCATATAGGAAATCCCCCACCGCATCTGGGTGAGGGGATTGCTTTGCCAGTCGCTGCCGGCGGACGACATCTTCGATCCGGGCAGTGCCTGGAAGAGCCCGTAGGCGCCGGAGGAGGGGTTCGTGGCCCGGTGGTTCCATCCGCTTTCCCGGCTGACCACGTTACTCAGGCACTGGTACTGGGCGGAGGAGAGTCGGGAGCGTGCGTAGCCCTGGGCGCCGGAGACGGTGGCGGAGGGGGCGGCCAGGGTGGCGGCCTGCTGGCGCTGGGCGCTGCGGGCGGCTCGCTGCTCGGCCTGCCGGGCTCGTTCGCGCTCCTGTGCCTGTTCTCGCGCGTGTTCGCGGGCGGCGGCTGCTTGGGCTTCGGCGCGTTCGCGGGCCTGGCGTTCCTGCTTCGCCTTTTCGGCCTTCTGGACGGCCTGGAGGTGGGCGGCGGCCTGGGCGTTGGCCTGGGCGGTGATCGCGGCGCGTGTGTCGATGGTCAGCGGCCGGTCGAGCATGGTCATCGACGGGGCGGCGACGGTTCGCGGAGGAGGGTCTTCGGCGTCTGCTGGCTGGGCGAGGTACGCGGCCGTCAGGAGGAGGGTGAGGGCGGCTGCTGAGGCGACGCGGGCCTGACGCCAGGAGAGCGTGGGGAACTTCGGGCGGGACACGGGGGGACCTTTCAACGGTGACAAGACCCCGGCCATCCCGCAGGCGTTCCGGCGTCGGTCACCATAGAGGCCCCGAAAATGAATCAGGTAGCCGGCGGCTTCCCCCAGGGGGTCACCGTCGGGTCGGGCTTGGTGTAGGCGGGCGGGCGGGCCAGCCCCAGGAGCCAGCCGAAGGCGGGGCTGACCTTGGCTTCGAGCAGGCGGAACAGGCCGTAGTAGACCACCGCGAACACGGCGGCCAGGGACTGCGAGAGAGCCTGCTCATCGACGTCGATGTAGATGTGCGCGAGGAGCGCGCCCACCCAGCCGACGATGATGGGTACCGCGGTCCGCCACAGCGAGACCAGAACGTCGTACACGGTCATTTCGGGGCCGCTTTCTTTTCCAGGGCGACGATGCGCTTCTCCTGCGCCGCGACGAGCTTTTCAAGAGCTGCCACCCTCGTCTCGATGGTGGAAACCGGGGGAGGGGTGGGGGTGGAGGGGTTCCAGTTCGCCGAATGCTTGAGCCGCTCGGCGACGCGGTCGCGAATCGAGGGCATGGTGAACCCGCGAGGGTCGCTCTTGTCGTCGGACCACTCCAGGTGGCCGATGGCGGACTTGGCGCTCCAGCCGTGCGCGCGGCATACCGCGGTGGCGGCCCGGACGATGGCCTCCACCTGCTTGCTGGGCCATGGGTCTTTGCCGTCGCCCATGTTTTCGCACTCGAAGCCGTAGAAGTGGCGGTTGCCGTCCGTGCCGTCCAAGTTGCCCTTGGTCGGCTTGGTCGGAGCGGTGCCGTAGTTCTCGGCGGTGACCTGCTTGAGGACGTTCGGGTCGCCTCCGCCGGCGTGGTTGGTGCGGCCGTAGCCGACGAGGTAGACCACGCCGTCCTTGCCGATGACGCCGTGGCAGAGAGGGCCGGGGAGTCCGGAGTAGCCGTCGCGGCAGATGGAGACGGAGTTCTGAGTGCCCCGGGTCACGGTGTGGTGGATCAGGACGCCGTGGACAGGGCCCCAGGGGCGGGATTCCGCGGTGCGGGTGTGGGTGCGCCAGGAGCCGACCTCGACGACGGTGATGCCCTCCGCGCGCAGGGCGTTGAGGAAGGCGGTGGCGGTGAGTGGGGGGGCCATCAGCTCACCCGCTCCGGCCAGGCCCACTTACCCGGTTCCTCGCCCTCCGAGCGGGAGGTCGCCCAGAACACGTCGTTGCCGTCGAGGAGGACTTGCAGGTTGACCGAGCCGGTCCAGACACGGACGACGATGGCCGGGAAGATCTGCCCTTCGGCGACGTCGTTGCCGAGGTGGGCGATCGTGCCGTCTTCCTGGGCGTAGGCGCCGCTCGTGTAGGCGTCCTTGCGGCGCTTGTTGATCCGGACCGCGTCGTCTGCGGAGGCGCGGTAATGGACGTTGCGGCCGAGGGTGGGGGGTTGGGGCACTGTCTGCTCGTTTCCTAGGAGGCGGGGGTGGTGCCGGTGACGGCCGGCGTCGACTTGGAGCCCTCGCCCGCCGAGTTCACGGCCGCGACCTGGATGGAGTAGGCGGTGTCCGGGCTGTAGCCGGTGAGGTTGGCCGTGACGGTGGGGGCGGTGATGGTGGCCTTGACCGTGCTGCCGTCGTAGACCTTGTAGGAGGTGACGGGTGGGTTGGCGCCGGCGGGGGCGGTCCAGTTGACGGTCATGCCGGTGGTGGTGACGTTGGTGACGCCGACGCCGGTGGGGGCGCCCGGGGCGGCCGGCGTGGGCACTGTGCCCGTGAGCGCTGTGGAGGCTGCGCTGACGCCGACGCTGTTGCCGGCGGCGACCGTGAAGCTGTAGGTCTGCGCCGCGGTGTACTGGAGCGTGACGTGCGGGGCGGTGCCCAGGGGGGTGTAGACGACGGCGACCTTGCGGGTGCCGTCGTACACGGCGTAGTACTCCGGGGCGCCGTGGGTGGAGTCGATGGTCGGCGGGGTGATGGTGAGCTTGACCTGGCCGCCCACGATCGGTGTCGTGGTCAGGGTGGGGGCGCCCGGGGTTCCGGGGGCGACGGTGGAGGCCGGGATGGTGCCGCGCAGTGGGGTGGAGAACTCCGAGACGGCGGTGCCGTTGTCGTCGGTGCGTACGGCCCGTACCTTCAGCGCGAACCGGCGGCGCGGGGCGGTGTAGTTGGGCGTGGTGTAGGTGACGGTGGTGGCGTTCGCGCCGGGCTGGTTGACCTCGCCGAGCTTGACGTCGGATTCGTTGAGCCCGATGCGGCTGGGGTCCATGGCCTCGGTGGTGTCCTGGCTCGTGTTGTCGAAGATCTCGTACTTGGTGACGTTCGCGATCTTCGTCCAGTGGAGCTGGATTCCACCGCCTGCGGCGGAGGTGATGACCGGCAGCGGGGCCGCGTAGGTGACGTCGTTCGGGGGCCGGGGCGGAAGGGTGAGGTGCTTGAACTCGTAGCCCACGGCCGGCGTGGTGACGGTCAGCGGGTCCGAGGCCGGCCCGTACTCGCCGGCCTGGTTGTGGGCGGCGACGGTGAAGGTGTACTCCGTCTCGGGTTCGATCTCGGTGAGCACCGGGTTTTCCGGGTCGGTGTTGTCCCAGTACTGGGTGATCGTGGCCGAGGACTCGCTGCCGGGCTGGTAGATCTCGCCGTCACCGTTGACGGTGACCAGGTGCCCGGCCACGCCGATGCCCTGGAGGCCCCGGACGCCCATGTAGTAGCTGTCGTCGAGGTCGGCGGCCATGTCGCCGATGTTGGAGCGCCAGAACAGCAGCACCTTGTAGGGCTCCGTGACGCCGTGGGAGTGCGGGTCGCCCTCCTGGTCGAGGTACCACAGCGGCTTGGGCGGAACGACCTGTTCGCCGTAGTCCTCGGGGCGAGCCGCTACCCGCGCGTCCGGGGTGAGCGGGGGGTTGACCAGGCCGACCGGGCTGCCGGGCTCGGCAGTCAGGGGACCCGTGGTGTTGAGGTTCCACTTCTCTTGCGCCATCAAGACGGCCTTTCACGTCGTGACTCAGACCTGCGCGTCGTCGTCGCTGTCATCGTTTTTCGCCGCCCTTCTGCGGGGGCGGGGGACCGGCTCGGGGTCTTCCGGCAGGTACTTGGCGATCACCCGGAAAATGACGAGGCCGATGGCGCTGACGAGGATCGAAAGCATCTGCGCCGCCACGTCGGACATCGTCATGGGCCCTCCCGCCGGTATCGGAGCCACGCCGAGAACGCGGCCAGCGAGATGCCGATGAACGAAACGACGTTGGCGAACTGCATCCACGCAGTCGCGGGGCTGTTGAACAGGCTGATCGAGGCGAACGCCAGGAGATACGCGCCGAGATACCCCATCAGTCGCAGGCTGGACGTCTTCACCGAGTACACCGCCGAGACCACTCCCAGAGCGACACCGAACGTGGTGTAGATGAGGGCGATGTAGTAGGCGCAACTGTCGCCCGGTGCGTCGACCACCGAGAACGGCGTTGAACCCAGGGCCTTTTGCAGCGCGGCGGCAGCGGTGAAGAGGCTCAGGCCCACGCCGAGCATGCGCTTTGTGAAGGCCGGTGGGTAGACGAGTACTTCGTAGTCGCGGTTCACGTCACATCCCGAAGTAGATGTGCGCCGGCGGATTCGGCACATAGCCGGGCGTCCGCGTGGCGATGCCGTCCGGGCGCCGCTTGACGGGCGTCTCATGCACGCCGTACCAGAGGTCGTTCAGGTCCTGGCGGACGGCGTAGGTGGTCGGCTCGACGCCTCCGCCACGGTCGGTGCTGATCTTCTTGTAGGTGCCGTCCGTCAGACCTTCGTTGAGTTCTCCCGCCAGAGGGCGGTTCGGTGCGTAGCTCATACCGGCGGGGCCTTTCTGCTCTGGTTGGCGCGGCGGCGGGCGCGGAATGCCGCCCACCTCGTCTTCAGCCGCTGGAAAACGGAGGCCAGGAAGCTGGACAGTGCTCGCATGCTCATTTCTTCTCTCCGAGCCGCCGGACGGCCGGTGCCGCCCGCTTTTTCGAGCCGCCGGCCGGGACCCCCTTGGCCATGGGCCGCCCCGCCGTGACGCCGGCTTCGAATTCCGACCGGGCCGACGGCGGCCTTGGCGAGTACCGGCCCACGGTGCGCTGGTCCTGGAGGTTGTTCTTCGTGCCGACGACGCCGCTGCTGTTGTCTCCGCGGCCGTGCTTACGGCGGTCGGTGAGGCTGGTCGCCTTGGGCATTTCAGATCACTCCCAGCGCTGGAAAAGAGGTCCCGGAATACCCGGACTGGCGCTGCGAAAAGTCCACGCGGGCGCCGGGGTACACGTCGTCGAGGCGTGCGATGTCCGTGATGGACAGCGTGTGTTGGGCGTATCCGAACCGCGGCGGTGTCCTGCCGATGTTCGGGATGGGCGGCTTCATGCGGCGAACGGCGTCCGGAGGCATGTCGGTCCACTCGCGCAGAGCGTCGCTGACCTGCTGCTCCCGGGCACTGGACCAGGGCCGGCGGGCGTAGATGGAGTCCTGTTGCAGCACGGCCGTCACCTCCAGGCCGGCTGGAAGCGCAGGAGCTGCTGACGGCGCTGCTCGTTGACGGCCGTGTAGGAGGGGGTGATCTCCTGCGTGTAGACCCGCTGTGCGGTCGCGAACCGGGCCTGGGTCGACACCAGCGTCTCGGACTTGCCGTCGTTGACCAGCGGCGAGCCGATCATCGAGCCGCGCTGCGTCCAGCGCTCGCCACGGGCCTGGGCCTGGAGGGCGGCGGCCGGGTGGACGTCCGTGGTCCAGTAGTAGTCGGCCGGGTCGACCCTCTCCCCCTTGTGCACACCACGCTGGTACGACCGCTGCGTGGCCCTGTTCCCGATGTTGTTCAGGAGCCGGTCCTGACGGCGAGTGCCGGCCCCGATCGTCCCGAGGTAGCCGTCGGGGTACTCCGCGCTGGGCACGTGGCCGGTGTCCATCAGCCGCCGCGCGTCGAGGATGTCCCGGGCGCCGGACATGAGCGTGCCGCCGGAGCCGCCGGTGTACGTGATCGCCCCGCCCACCGGAGCCTGGTAGGGCGGGTTGTACATGATGTTGGAGTTGGCGCCTGCGCGGTTCATCGCATCCACCCCTGATTCGTCTTGTAGCGGGGGTTGCCGGAGCGCTTGGGGTCGGTGGCGGGCCGGCTGATGGACTGAAGGGCCTTGGCGGCGACGAAGACGCCGACGCCTGCCGCGCGGCCGGCGCGGGCCATGCCCGGGGAGACGCGGCGGGTGCCGCTGGTAGGGGTGGGCGGGGCAGGCGGCCGGGCCGGCGAGGTCGGGCGCGGGGGGATGGTGGAGGGGGCGGGCTCAGGCGGCGCCGGGGGCGGGCCGAACCGCATGCTCGCGCTGCGGTACGCCAGGCTGTTGACGGGCGCCCGGCGTCCGGGCCCGCTGGGGGTGTCAGGCGTCCGGGGCGGGGTGAGGTCGGGCACCGAGCTGGGGTCCACGCGCGGGGGTGTGCGGGTGGCTTGTGCGGCGCGCTGCTGGGCCTGGGTCGCTCGGGCCTCTGCCGCACTCTGGCGGTGGGCGGCGGCCTGGGCGTTGGCCTGGGCGGTGGCCACGCGAGCCGTGCGGGCGTCGGCGCGGGCAGCGGAGATGTCGGCGCGTGCCTGGGCGGCCGGGGTGAGCCGGGCGGGGCGGGCTGGGGCGGCGGGCGGGTCGGGAAGCTGGGGCTGTGTCCAGCCGCTGGGCGTGCTGGCGGGCTGCGGGTCGCTGGCCGGCTGGGGCCGCGAGACGCGGTAGGGCCGCATGGGGCGCTCCCCGAAACCGTCGAACGAGTTCTGGCGGAACTGGTCCGGGTTGAACTCCGGCATGGGGGTCACCTCCCTGTGGTGGCTCCGTGGGCGAACTCGGCGGTTGCGGTGCTGTTGTGGGGTGCGGCGGCGGTCGTGGTGCTGCCCGCGTTCGTCGGTGGTGCGGGGGCGAGGGAGCCGTCATCGGTCGTGCCGGTCATGCGGATGGCGCTGCGGAAATCGGCTACCGGGCTGGGTGAGGTGACTGCGGTGCTCATGAGCGCAGCCACCCCGACTGGTCGCCTCCGGGGGCCTGTGGGCTCCCCTGCGACCGGTTGCTGCTGCTGGAGAACGCGTTGGCACCGGCGTTGGCGAACTGGGCGGCGGACAGCAGGCGGCTCCCCGAGCTGGCGCTGGTGGTGCCGGCGCTGATGGAGCCGCTCGACGCGGCCGAGGTCACGGCCGAGCGTGAGGCGGTGGTGGCTGCACCGCGGGTTGCGGTGGACAGCCCGACCCTCCCGGCGACGCCGGCGAGCAGAGGCCACATGGTCAGCCTCGCTTCCCGGTGGCCGCGCCCCCGGTGAACTGCTCCTGGCTGCCGAAGGCGCTGGGCATGCGGTAGCGGCCGGTGGTCGCGCAGCAGACGCAGCCGGGTCCGTGCAGGGACCGCTTTACCTGGACGACGCCGGCCGGGCCGAAGGTCTCGGCGGCCGAGGCCGTGCGGTTGCTGCGGTGCGTGTTGCGGCCGAGATCGCCGTCGCCAGACTTCGACATGCCCTGGCGGCTGACGGTCTGACCGTTCTCGGGGCGAATCCAGGTCACTCGGTGCAGCTCGTCGCCCATGGTGGGGAACTGACCCGTGGACAGCGGGCCGCCGAAGCTGGTCTTACCTCGGCTGGGGGGAGTCCAGTGCGTCATGATCTTCCTCCGCGCGGCGTTGCGTGGCCCGGGGGAGTCAGAACATGAGCAGTGTGTGAGTCAGCAGTGAGTGGGCCTGATGTGGCGAGTTTAGGTCTCGGATTTTCGGGCCGATATTCACGTGCCCATCACGCGGATTGAGATGCCCAGGATCTCGCCTTCCGGAGTCTTGCTGCGGAAAAAGGTGATCTCCTCGATCAGCCTCGTTCCGAAGGAAGACACGAACGACTGGGCGATGGGGATAGCCTTCACGGACTGATTGATGGCGCCGGCGCCAACGGCCTTGAGGACGACCTGATGGCCGGACTTGATTGCGTGGGCAATCGCGGAGCCAAGCTCTGGAGGCGGAGTCACGCTCTTGACGCGGAACTCCTTCTCCTTCACCTCGGCGGGCTGAGTCTGCACGACAAATACGCTCCCTGCATTTTAGAGCTGATGCAGGGAGCGTATGGCGGAAGAATTACCGTGCGTTATGCGGCGTTCTTGGCGCGGGTCTTCTTCGGGGGGTTGCGGATCGTGTCGAGGACTTCCTGCTGGAACTTCAGCTCCGGCGGCTCCGGGGTGGCCAGGGCGTCGGCGATCCGGGCCAGCGTGTAAGCGTCGGCCGCGTCGTTGCTGGACGGCTCGTGCTGCCAGCGCATGTACACCGCCAACATGATTTTGTCCTTGTCCGCCCTGCCGCTGCCGGTCACGAACTTTTTCGCGGTGGTCGGTGCGACGGCGTGGATACGGCGTTCGAGGTGCATGGGGAACTGCGTGGCCAGGGCGAGCTTGAGCGCGCAGCCGAGTTCGCCCAGCTCCTCCCGCCTGAACTTGGAGCCGTAGGAGTAGCCCTCGTAGCAGATGTGGGTGATCTGCCCGAGGCGCTCGATGGCGGCGAAGTGCTCGCGCAGCATGGCGTTCACGGTGACGAGGCGCGGGATGCCGGTGCCGACTTTCTTGGGTGAGAAGTCGAGGACGGTCTCGGATGCGCTACCGGTGGTGGCGTCGTAGTGGACGACAGCGCAGCCGGAGTAGGACTGGTCGATGCCGATGGAGATACGCGGCATGTCAGGTCCCCCACTTGCTGTAGCGGCTGTCGGCGCCGGAGTTCTGGCGGCGGGAGAGGTCTCGGGAGCAGAACTGGGCGCGGGCCTCTGCGTTCTTGTGGACCATCTCCAGGCCCTCGGCCAGCGCCAGGGCGTCGAGGTGGCGCTTCTCGTCCTCCTGGACGTGGTCGTCCGCGGCGGCAGCCGCTTTCCGGCCGGCGACCGTTTTCTCGGTGGAGGCGGCGAGCGCGGCGCGGGCGCTGCTGTAGTCGAGGTTCTGCTTGGCGGCGCGGACGTTGGTGCGGGCCTCGACCAGGCGCATGGCGGCGTAGGCGGTCCAGCTCACGTACTCGCCGTACAGCGTCATGAGCTGGCGGTCGTCGAGGGAGGTGATGTCCGCGGGGAGTTGCGGCATGAACCCGTCGGGCTTCTCCTCCTTTTCGAAGCCCAGCTTTTCCAGCTTTTCCCAGAGGTCGTCGGCAGCGCTCACTTGACGTACTCCTTGAATGTCAGGCACGCAGGGCAGCCGGAGCGGCCGTTGATGTTGCAGAAGGGCGGGGTGTCCGTCTGGAGGCAGTCGACGATCGCGGCGGCGGCCTCGATGAGCGGCTCGCTGAATGACTCGTCGTAGGTGACGGTGAAGGACTTCGTTTCCTGGGTGGATTTGAAGTCGTAGAAGAACACCGTGCGGTCACACGGCAGATCCTCGAAATGGTTGGCCAGGTACATGTAGAGCTGGGTCTGGCGTACCGCGGTGGGCAGCGGCCGGCGGAAGTCCCGCCAGAGCCGGGTCAGGTCGTGGACTTTGCCGTGCTCGGTTTCGGCTTCGTAGCGGGCCAGGAATTCGGGCCGCTCGAACCGCAGTGAGCCCAGACCGAGAGTCTTGATCTCGATCAGGGCGCCGTCCTGGGGGGCGTAGCCGTCCGCCTTGCCGCCGATCCGCAAGGGGTGGGCGTTCAGGGGGACTTCGGCGTACTGAAGGGCCGCGGGGGGTGCGTCGCATTCACCGCAGCCGTCAGGGGTGGTGTCGCACCAGAAGACGTCCTCGCAGTACAGGCAGTACCAGTCGCCGGCGAGGCGCCCCATCTCCTTGAGCCACTGCTGCCACTTGGCGTGGGTCTGGTGGCCCTCCTGGAAGATGTTCTCGCGGGTGAAGGTGGTCCGTTGCCGGTCCGGAGACTCGGCCAGCAGCCGCAGGCGGTGGAAGGCGGCGAGGTGGCACCAGTCGCTCTTGATCATCTCGCTGGGGTGGAGGACGTCCTGCCTGCGGCCCGACGGCTTGGCGGCCTTGTCCAGGACGTACTTTTGGAGGTCTCCGAAGAGGGGCTCGGCCAGCTTCGAGGCGGCGATGTACTCGGTGAAGGCTGGGCCGCCCTTCACGACGCGTGGGGCCACTGGGTCTCCTGCTGCTCGGGGGTGACGTCGCCGCTGGGCGGATGCCAGGTCCAGCGCTCAGGCATGGCCGGGTAGCGCATGCGCAAGGCGAGCCGGGCTTCGGGGGTCATGCCGCCCCAGATGCCGTAGTTCTCGCGGTTGACCATGGCGACGTGGAGGCATTCGGCGCGGCGGGGGCAAATGGCGCCGTCGTACGTGCCGTTGCACACGTCGAGGGCGAAGGACTCGTCGGAGAAGAAGATGTCGCGCCGGCGGCTGGGGGTGAGGGACTCGTCGCGGCACTTGGCTTCCCCGCGGTGGTGCTTGGGGGACCAGTCCGGGGCATTGATGACGGCGCGGATTCCCATTAGGTGTCCGCCTCCAGTTCCAGGAAGCGCAGGAAATTCGCCTCCGAGATGACGACCCAGTTCCGGCCGCACATCTGGATCGCGAAAGCCATCTCCCGCATGTCGAGGAGGGCGTGCCTTTCGGCGGACAGCAGATCCCGGTTGGTGAGTGCAAACCGGGCTGCCCCGGTCGTTTTGCACTCGATGGACCACTTGGTGTTCCGGACGTCGTTTTTCACCGCCCACCCGTTGCCGGAACCGGCCGTGGTGAAGCCCTCGACCTTGCGGGCGAGTCGCTTCTCCTGGTCGCGGGAGGCTTTGATGCGGCGGTCCATCAGGCCGCCCCGGGCTGCACCAGGGCCAGGACGTCCGCGGCGATCTGCTCTTGGAGGTCGAGGTCTTCCAGGAAGGCCGCCCGCATCTTTTTCTCGCCGTGCCACTGGTGGCCGGCGTACTTGTACCAGGTGCCGTCGAGCTTGATCAGGCCGTACAGGATGCCCATGGTGACCATCTCGGCCGCGGTGTCGTAGTCGCCCTTTTGGATGCCGGTGGCGGAGTCGGCGAAAAAGAAGCGGACGGTCGCGACCTGCTGGGGTGCGGCGGACTTGGACTTGATCGTCTTGAGCTTGATGACCTGACCGACGCGCAGGCTGCCACCGCCGGGGCGCTTCTCATCGATCCACTCCGTGCGGCTGGCCTCCAGCCGGGTGTAGTACGCGTAGTTCTTCGCCCGGCCCCCGGGGGAGGTCTTCGGTGTCATGCCTGCCGGTGACCACCCGCCGATCTGGTCCCGCCACTGGTTGATGATCAGCGCCAGGAGGGGGCGTTCGACGTCGACCAGGCTGCGGCGGGTGGCGGAGCCGGCCTTGCGGAAGAACCTCCCGGTGACCCTCGCGCCGGCGGAGATGGTGGCCTGGTCCATCTCTTTCTCGGCCTCGTCGTCCGCGACGAGGGCGGGGTAGGAGTCGAGGACCACTGCGTCGAATGCGCGGGATTCCGCCGCGTTCAAAAGGGCGGTGTAGGCGTCCTCCATCGCATTCGTGGAGTAGACCGCCACCCGGTCGACGTCCACGCCGAGCGCGGAGGCCCATTCGATGTCGTAGTGCTCGGCGGCGACCCAGAACGTTTGGAATTCCGGGTCTCGTTGCTGGTTGGCTGCGATCGTCTTGTGGACGATCGTGGTCTTCCCCGAGGACTCGGCGCCGAGGATCTCGTTCCACTGGTTGGCCGGCCAGCCCCCGCCGAGCATGACGTCAAGGCTGAGCGACCCGGTGGTGAAGCGCGAAAGCGTGGGCATCGTCGAGGCGACAATGACCGAGCCGGGGCCGTGTTTTTTATTGATCTGCGCCATGACGGCGCGGGCCTCATTGCTGAGCGGCATACGACGACCGTATGGACCGAAAAAATGACCGCACAGCGCCAAACGGGTGGCCTATTTTCTATTTACGGGCAGCCCGCCGGTTCATCGTCCGTTCCGACGCAGTGATACACCCGCGGATCGCGGGCCGTGTCCACGGCCGACCAGATGCCGAGGACCGCTCCGGCGACGAGACACACGGTGGCGCCGAGAAGGAGAATGCGGCTCACATCCGGCCCACGATGACGTCGGGCCGGTATCCGGCGCCCTTCGGCTGGTGCAGCGAGGCCCTCGCCGGCGCGTCCCGGTTGGAGATGGCCACGCCCTGGGTGGAGTTCTGGACGGGGTAGTGGCACTGGTTGCACCGGGCCTGGGCGTTGACGGTGGGCCGCCAGTACTCGTCGCTGCCGCAGGAAGGGCAGCTCTCGTGGGACTTGGCCGACTGCGCCTTCGTCGTCCGATAGGCCGCCTGGGGCTGCTGTGCGGGCTGCTGCGGCTGTGCCGGGGGCTGAGCGGGGCCGTAGGTGGGGTGGGCCCACCACGGGGCGCCCGTGGGCGTGAGGCCGGCCTGGGGGGCGGCCGGCGCGGATGCTGCTCCGCCTGCCTCACGGAGCTTGTTGAGCCAGAAGTCACTCATCTCGAAACTCCCAGGGTTCCCTTTTCGAGTAGGTGGCCGATGACGGCGGCTACCGCGGTGCGGCTGACGGCCGTGAACATGTCGCGTTCCGGGTCGTCCTCGTCGATCTCGCAGTCCTCGCCGTCCCGGTTGAGGCACGCCAGCCGGTACAACATGTCGGCCGCGATATCGGCGTGGGGGAAGACTTCCTCGGCCACCCTGTTGAACGCTTCGATCCGCATGTGCGACTGGTAGTGCTCGACCTGGTCCACTTCCGGACCGGCGGGCACCAGGCCGAGCATCCGGCACACCTCGTGATAGTCGCGGCATGGGACGACGTCGCGCAGCATTCCACGGAAGATGGCCGGTGCTTCGGAGACTGTTTCGGGCATGCTGCCAGAGTAGATCGAATGATTATTTGGCTTCACTCCAGCGATTGCAGATTTTCACGTCCGTGGTAACGGGCACGGAAAGGAGCTGCATGTCGGGGCCAGCCATCGCGTCGTGCAGCACCTTGGCGCCCTCTTCCGCGATGTCCACCGGGCACATGGCAGCGATTTCGTCGTGGACCGTGAGCAGGATCTGCATTCCGGGCAGGCGGCTCTTGTTCAGGCGCACCAGGGCCAGCTTGGTGATGTCCGCGTTCGAGCCCTGGATATGGCTGTTGACGACCTGGCGCTCCGCCTTTCCGCGGCGGCCGTGGTCGTGCGACAGCAGGTCGGGCAGGCGGCGCTTGCGGCCCAGCAGCGTGCGCAGGTACGGCTCCGGCCGGCGCGAGCGAACCGTGCGCAACAGGCGCTTCTTGTAGGCGTAGACCTCGGGGAACTGGCGCTCGTGCTCGGCCAGGATCTGCTTCGCGCGGCGCAGCGTGGTGTGGGACATGTCAGCGACTTTTTGAGGGCCGGCGCCGTAGTTGATTGCAAACGCAATCGCCTTGGCGACCTGTCGCATCTGCTTGGTGACGTCCTCGGGTGCCACGCCGAACACGGCGGCGGCCGTGGCGGTGTGCGCATCGACGCCGTCCCAGAACCCCTGCCAGAGCGCACCCTTGCCCGCGAAGTGCGCCAGGATGCGTTGCTCGATCTGGGCGTAGTCGGCGACCAGGAGGCAGAAGCCTTCGAGCGGGTCGATCAGGTCGCGGATGGCCTTTCCCCACTCGGTCTCCGCCCTGGGCCAGTTCTGCACGTTGGGCCTGGAGCTGCTGAAGCGGCCGGTGACCGTGCCGTACTGCTTGAGGATGGGGTAGATCCGGCCGCCGAAGATCTGGGTCGGTTTGTCGTCCTCGGGGTTGCCCAGGTAGCCCTCCACGTAGGTGGAGAGGATCTTCGAGACCTCCTGGTAGGAGAGGATCGCGTCGACCACGTCGTTGCGGCCCTTGTACGGCTCCAGGGCTTCGGCGTCGGTGCTCGGGGCGCCCTTTTTCGTAAGTTTCCGCGGGCGCAGACCCTGCTCCTCGTAGAGGATGCGCTGCTTCTGCGGGGTTGAGCCGATGTTGAAGACCTTGCCGGCCGCCCGGTAGACGTCCCCCTCGCACTGAGTCATGCGCTCGCGCAGCGAGGCGCGGAGCTGCTCCAGGGCCTTGATGTCCACCGGGACGCCGGCCGAGCCCATGTGGAGGAGACAGGCGAGGACGTCCATCTCCAGGGCCCACATGTCCTCCAGGCCCTCGGCGGTGATGCCGGGCCGGATCTTGAGCCACTGGAGCCAGGTGGAGGCCGCGTCCATGTACGCGTAGTCGGCCACCGTGCCGAAGCCGTGTTTCTCGATGCAGCGGCCGACCTCTTCCAGGTCGTAGACCAGATTCCAGCGCTCTTTGTCGAGGGACTTGAGACCGATGGGCCGGTTCTCGTTCAGCATCCACGCGCCGACGATGGTGTCCCCGTACGGCGGCGGGGGGTATTTCCCCTTGTAGTACTTCGCGACGCTCAAGAGGTCGAAGGGCGCATTGTGGGCGACTTTCATCCGCTCGGAGAAAAGCAGCTCCTCCAGGGCGTCGAACACGGTGCTGGGGCGGAGCTGTGGTGGCGGCTCCTCCCACTCCGCGGCGAGGTGTTCCCACTCGCCGGTGCGTTTGTTCTTCCGCCGGGTCGCCTTCCGCAGCAGGTGGTACCCGTTGGGGTGCCCCATGGGAATGACGACGGTGCGGCCGTTGGTGGCGAGCGAGATCCATACGACCTCGTTGACGGCCGGCACTCCGCGGTGCGCGCCGGTGGTTTCGACGTCGAATGCGAAACCGTCCTGGTTCCTGAAGTGGGCGATGGCGTCTTCGAGTTGGACAGTGTCGGTGATGAGCTGCACGAGTACCCCGGGCCGGTGAGGAGACGGGAAAGCCCGCGCCGGCAGAAGCGAGGGAAACGGCCGGCGCGGGCAGCTTTCGGGGGGTGGGGACGGTCAGGCGTCGTCCATCAGCAGGCGGACGATCTCCTCCATGGCGTCCTCGTCGAGCGCCTCCTTGACCTTGTCGCCGTACTCGTGGCACTCGGCCTGGAAAGCGCGCAGCTCTTCCTCACCGAGCGGGGCGACGTTGTACTCCTCGTCCAGGTCCCGCTCCTTGACCCGCTCCAGGGTGTACTCGACGCTCTTTTTCTTCGTCTCCTTGCGGATGGTGAAGTACAGGTCAGGGCGGTTCAGGGGGCCGCGCTTGTCGTCGGACGCGATCTCCTTGAGCTGGCGGGCGATCTTGATTCCGACGTCCCAAACTTTCATGACCGGGACTTCCGGGTCCTCCAGGGAGACGACGTCGAAGCAGGCGCTGAACCGCTTGGCCTTGTCGCCGATCTGGCACAGCGGGCAGGTCGCGTTGCCCCAGCAGCGGATGGACTTGGAGCCGTCCTCGATCTCGTCGATCCAGTGGCTCGCGAACACGTCGAACGGGCCGTCGCCGAGGATCTTGATGACCATGCGGTTCTCGTTGACCTTGAGGTACAGGTCTCCACCGCCGGCCGCGGAGGCGACCTTGTCGACGTCGTCCCAGCCGGCCTGGGTGGTGGAGGCCGCGCCGGTCTTCACCACGCGGCCGGTGATGACCTCCCGCCGGGATACGGCGGTCTCGGAGCTGGCAGTGCGGGCCGGCTTCTCGGCCGCCGGCTTGGCGGCGGGGACGGCACGGCGACGGCCGTAGGTACGGGCTTCGGGCATGAGTCAGCTCCAGTCTTCAACGGGTTCTGGCAGGACGGCACGCGTTTGCCTGAACAATTCGTGGCAGCGAGCCGGGAATTGGGTGTGCGAGATGAATCGCTTCGTCCCGGAGAGGACGCCCTCTTCGTAGGCGATGACGACGACGCCTTCGATCTGTCGCCGCGTGTATAGGCGGCGGCGGCCGTTCTTGGATTCGCTGTTGTAGATCCAGGTGGCGCCGGGGAAGTGGCCGAGGGATTCCCACTTGTAGAGCGTTTTGGTGGACCGGCCGAGTGCTGCGGCCATGTGGCTGATCGCGAAGAACTCGCGGAACTGGCCGTTGATTTTCTTGTAGACGGGGTCCTCGTCCCAGCGGGCCACCTCCCCGACGCTCGGGCTCTGGACGGGGTGGGGAACTCCGAGGGGGCGTGCCGTTCCGGGGTAGACGTCGAGCGGCTGCCGCGGAGGGCCGATCACGAGGTCAGTCCGCGGAACGCGTAGGTCTCCCGCTGGACGAGGATCTCGTCCATCTCGGCCTCGCTCAGGTGGCCTTCCTGGAGCAGGACGTACAGCTCATCCGCGTCCAGGGTCGGCACGGGCGGGAAGGCCCGGCGGTACAGTGCCTCGCTCTTGCCCTTGAGAATCCGCTCGGCGGCTTCCTCGTCGGCGACGACGGAGACGCGGC
The DNA here is from genome assembly GCF_036227485.1 of Streptomyces sp. NBC_01451. Taxonomy (NCBI): domain Bacteria; kingdom Bacillati; phylum Actinomycetota; class Actinomycetes; order Kitasatosporales; family Streptomycetaceae; genus Streptomyces; species Streptomyces sp. NBC_01451. The sequence goes on along the minus strand of NZ_CP109479.1, from coordinate 3,383,146 downwards.
GCTCCCGCTTGATGCGGATGTACTCGTGGTCGCCGGCGGGCACCGGGAAGGGCAGATCGAGGTACTGGCTTCCCTTGTGGTCGGTGTAGCCGCGCTGTTCGACCGCGCCGGAGACTTTGTCGCGGAGCTTGTTGAGCCGCGATGTCTCTTCGGTTACCTGGGCCTTGAGGACAGCCCACTCCCGGAACACCGGGATGATCGGGTCGAACGGAATTCGCTGAGGCTGCGGGGCGGCCGTGGGATTGTTTTCTTCAGGCACGCAGTGCTCCCGTAGGGGTTAAGCGAAGGAGCTACTCCATAGCTCCGTGCCGTTGACCCTACGAGCGGAAAAAATGACCGCCAATCGGCCAAACGAGTGCCCTCAGAAGCTATTTCCGATGTGGTCCGAGAGGCTTTCCACATCCATGTCGATGGAGTGGGTGCCGCGGCCGTCGATCACGGCCTGGGAGAGGTTCTGGCGCAGCCGGAGCGTGGCTTGCACCCGCTCCTCGATGGAGTTCTCCACCACCAGGTTGACCACGTGTACCCGCTCGAAGGTCGAGCTGGCGCGCACGTGCCGGGTGTTGCGCTGGGCCAGGAGGCCGTTGCTGTAGGGCAGGTCGTAGTTGATGAGGTACTGCACCTCGGGAAGGTCGAGGCCGTACCCGCCGGCGTTTGTCGAGAGGAAGATCCGGCAGTCCGGGTCCGTCTTGAATTTGGCCAGCGCGGCGGCCTTCTTGTCCGCGGTGAGCTGGCCGTGGAAGTGGACGAGGTCGCCGTGCTTTTCGAGCCGCTCGGACAGGTAGGGCAGCATTTTCCGGTAGTCCGTGAAGATGGCGACCTTGGCGCCTTCGTCGACCATGACGGCGACCAGGTCGTCCAGGGCGTTCAGCTTGGGGGAGTGGTTGAGGTCGGGCAGATCGGTACGGCTGGCGGCGAACTGGGCGGCGTACTCCGATCCCTCGGCCTTGGTCTCGTGGTAGGCGACCGCGGAGTCCATGAGGAGCTGTGGGTGGTCCAGCAGCAGCCGGGCCGCTTGGATGCGCGCCATGACCTTGCCCTGGGCCCCGAAGCCGGCCTCGGGGCGGACGCCGGCGTAGTAGGCGGCGACGTCCAGCTCCTGGCCGGCCTCCGCCAACTCGTCCATCGCCTGCTGGAGGTCGAGGAGGATGGCCTTGTAGACGGCCTTGGTCGTCTTGTCGAGCTGGACCGCATGGGTTGTCTCGGTGACGGCCGGCAGGTACTTCGCGACCTCGGGGTCCAGACGCGACTTGCGGATCATCGCCTTGGACAGGTTGCGGTGCAGCAAGTCCAGGTTTTTGTAGCTGGTCACGCCGCCGAACCAATTCCTGTTGATGTAGCTCTTGTCGAACAAGTCCCAGCGTCCGAGGATTTTTTCGTTGACCCACTCCATGATGGAGAAGACCTCTTCGGGCCGGTTCTCCACGGGAGTTCCCGTGAGGGCGACGCGTACCGGCGGCCGGAGTTTCTTGATGCGCTTGGTCGTCTGGGCCGCGAAATTCTTGATGGCGGTGGCCTCGTCGAGGACCAGGGCGTCGGCCCAGACGGCGCACAGGTGCTTCCAGTCGTGCAGGACGGCGCCGTAGGAGGCGATGACGTAGTCCGCGTGCTGGGCTCTCTCCCACTGCTGCTCGCGCTTGGCCGGCGGGCCGTTCACGATCACGCACACGTCCTCGGTGGGGACCGTGAGCTTGGCGCCGCGGACCTTGAGGGTGCGCTTGGGGGCGTCGGTGAACGCGGCGATGGCCTGGGCCCACTGGAATTTCAGGGAGGAGGGCACGAGGATGACGATGCGTCGGATGTCGCCGCGGCCGAGCATCTCTTCCAGTGCGGCGATGGCCATGACCGTCTTGCCGGTGCCCATCGAGTAGGCGACTAGGAGGCGGCGGTCGGACAGAATCCGGTTCACGCCGTCGTGCTGGTACGGGTGCAGGGTTCCGGTGAACATCAGCGCCTCCTGCGCCACGGGTAGTGGGCGCCGGCGTAGGCGGACTTCGCCGCCTCGTCGTCCATGTCGCCCAGGTCTTTCGCAGGGGTTCCGGCGTAGTCGAGGAACCGCATCGGCAGTCCGCGCGGGCGCCAGCGCTGGTAGAGCCGGTCGCGCGAGGTGTTGCCGGCCGAGTCGTTGTCGAGGCCCAGGACGAGCGTCGTGCAGCGGGCCTTGATGAGCCGCATCTGCATCTCGGAGACATGCGCGCCGAAGGATGCGAATGCCCCTTCGATGCCCAGCGAGTGGGCGCGCACGGCGTCGAGCGGTGATTCCAGCAGCAAGGCTGTGGGGCCGTGCCACGCGAAGTCACCGAAAAGGGTGCGAGACTTCAGAATTCCCTTTGGGTAGTTTCGGAAAAACCGTTTCCCCTTCTCCTGCCAGCCCCACAGCTCGCCTGTCATGGGGTTGCGGATTGGAAGAATCCAGTGCCCCCTCCCCGGGTTCCACAGCACACCGAAGGCGGCGCACGCCTCGGCGGTCAGTCTCCGCTTGGCAAGGGCCTCGGGGGGAGGGGGCACGAAAAGCGCAAGCGCAGCTTCAGTGATCCGCTCCTCGGGCTCCTTGCGCTCGGGCTGATCTTCGTGGCGTGTGCGGTATACGCCGTGGCGTGCGATCCAATGCCACGCCTCGACCCGCGCGAACCCAAGGGTGTCTTCCACCAGGTCGACGAACGCCCCGGAGTACCCGCACGAAAAGCAGTTAAAGAGCCCCGAACGGGAGTTGACCGAGAACGACGGCCGGCGGTCCGCCTTCCCGGTCAGAGCAAGGTGGGCGGGACAACGAGCAAGAAACTCCGTTGAGTCGTCCCCACTCACCTCCCGCAGTACCTCGACACCGAGCCGGCCCATCGCGCCGGCGACGTCGGCCGGGACGGGGTTCGAGTAGGCGGCGAGCTGCGCCCAGACGTCAGTAGGGGAGTTCGTCTTCAACGTCTTCCTCCTCGAACGCGGGAGGGTCCCAGGAGATGGAGATGAGGTTTTCCTGGGGCGGTGCGTTACGGGAGGCCAGGACTTTCATGCGGTAGCAAAAGTCCTCGTCGGTGGCCTCCATGCCGACGACCAGGTCTGCGTCCTGGCCCCAGGCGGAGGTGTAGCCGAGGCTGTTCACGGTCAGACCTTTGGCGCCGACCTTGTGAGACAGCGACTGGGTGGTGACGACGACCGGAAGGTTGTTGTTCAGCGCGAGTTTCTTCAGGCCGCGGCTGATGTTCGTCAGCGCGAGAGGTGTCCCCGACTCACGGGAGACCTCGTCGAAAAGGAAGTACGCGCCATCGACAAAGACGACGCTGGGCGAGAGCTGGTCGATCTTCGCCTGGATACCGGTCAGCGTCATGACGCCGGCGCGGTCCTCGGTGACGATGTACGGCTGGTCACCCAACGGGTCCTTCAGTGCCGCTTCCAGCGCTCTCCACTCGCGGGGGCTGAGGTCACCGGTCTGGAGTTTCTTCGGGTTGACCTGGGCGAGGAACCCGTCGAGGCGCCGGGCGATTTCGGCGTACGGCATCTCGAAGGAGATGAGCAGCGGCCTGGCGCCGTAGTCGTACGCGCTGCGGGTCATGCCGAGCATGACCGTGGTTTTGCAGCTCTTGGCCAGGCCGGTCAGCACGATCATCTGCTGCGGCTGAACGCCCAGCGTCACCTTGTCCAGGAACCTGAAGCCCGTGGGGATGCCGAGGAGTTGGTCCGGGTTGTCCCGTGCCTGCCGGTACAGGGCCAGACGGTCTGTGCCGGTGGCGGCGTAGTCGATTTCGCGGGAGGTGGCGGAGGTGGTGGTGGCGTGCGCGAGCATCATCCGCAGCAGCGGCAGCGCTGCCTCGGAGCCGTTCTTGTCGAGGGCCTCGGCGACCGCGTCCAGGCCGAGGTCGATGATGACCCGCCGGCGGGCCTCGTGCAGCTCCCGGATCAGGTAGTCGAGGGGGCCGGAAGAGTCCTCGTGGAAGGTGAAGTTCGGGTGGTCACGCACGATGACCTCGGGCGTGGGCGGCTCCCCGTAGTCCGCCCGGAAATTCACGATGTCCTGGAAGACCTTGCGGTTGGCCGGGTCGAGGAAGTGATCAGCCGTGATGCGCGCTTGGGTGACCTTTTCCAGGTCCCCCGTGAGGGCGATGTAGCTGATCACCTCCTCTTCGATGGTGCTCACGAAATGTCCACCAGGGTCAGCGGCCCGACTTCATCTTCGAGGTCGCCCAGGGCGATGGGGCCGTGGCATTCGTCGTCCACGACGGGCTCGAAAGTCACCTCGGGCATCTCGCCCTCGCGGGCGCGGATGACGACCGCCCACCCGCGCAGAGGGAGATATTCCATGTCGGACGCGCCGGACTCGTGGCGGAACTGGCAGGTCTTCCCGGTGGTGTCGGGGATGAGCTGGGCGACGATGCGGTTGCTGTCCTCGGGGGGGATGCGGTAGTTGATCACACGATCTCCAGCAGTGTCAGAGGCCCGACTTCCTCTTCGAGGTCGCCGAGTGGGACGGGGCCCATGCACCGGTCGTCGACCACCGGTTCGACGGTGAGGCGGGGCAGCTCGTCGGCTTCGAATGTCACGACGAGGGCCCAGCCGACCAGGGGCAGGGAGTCGTAGCCCTCCAGCCCCAGCTCGGAGCGAAAGAGCCCGGTCTTGCCGAACCTGTCTGGGATGAACTGGACGGTCTCGCGGCGGAATGCGCCCGGCGGGCGGTAGTCGTTCACTCAGACCACCTGGCCCATCAGTTCGCAGTGGCGCGGGTGGACGTAGATGCCCCGGGGCCCGTAGCGCAGCGTGTGCTCGGGCAGCGAGTGGAAAATATGGGCGGTGCCCAGCAGGGTGAGCAGCCGAGCCATTTCGTTGGGTGTGGTGACGACCAGCCGACTGGTGGGGATGGATTCCGCATCGACGCGGACGGCGAGGTCGCCGGCCAACTCTTCGGGCAGGTAGGTCACCAGGGCCACGTTCACGTCGCGCTGCCACAGTCGCCACAGCTCGCCGACGGCCTGTTCGTTGGTCTCCTCGAACAGGTCCAGAGCGCTCCGGCTGGCGCGGTTCCAGCGCAAGCGCCTGCGGAATCGTTTCTCCGTGTAGCTGGGGCCGGGGAGTCCGATCAGGCCCTCCCACACGACGAAGACTTCGGTGGGGATCGGCTCGTCGTCGGCGAGGTCGGCGTACCCGATCACACCGCTGCCCTCCGCGTGACCTCTCCGACGAAAACGGTCCGGCGGGTGCAGCGGTCCATGAAGGAGCGCAGGGGCTTGGAGTAGCGCTGCGCCCACTCACTGCCGCCCAAGTTGGTGGTGATGAGGGTGGGCAGGCCCTCGTCAAAGCGCTGGCGCAGCAGCTCGGAGAGGGTGTCTTCGGCGTATCCCGTGCTGGTGGTGTGCTCCTGCCCGACGTCGTCGAGGAGGACCACGTCGGCCCATTCGACGCGCTCGACGGAGTACGTCATGCGCGACACTTCCTCGGGGTTGGCGTCTCCGCCGGCCTTGAGCAGCGCGATCTTGCGGTCCACGTGGGCCGGGAAGCGCGAGTAGTAGACGCTCACGTTCCAGCGGCGGCGCAGCTCGCACAGGACCGCGGCGGCGAGCGTGGTCTTCCCCGTGTTCGGAGGGCCGGCGAACATCAGGCCCTGGCCGAAGATGTTGGGGTTGGTGGGCAGGCCCTTCCAGTTCTTGTCCTGCTGGCCGCGGAACTGGTCGACGTAGGCGCGGGCGTTCGCGAGGGCCTGGGGGTGACTGGGGCCCATCTCCTCGACGTCGTTGAGGGTGATGCCGCGCAGGCGGGGCGGGATGCCGGTGCCGACCCAGCGGGCGCGCTCGGGGTCCATGGGGCGCGTGATCATGACTTCTCCCAGGAGGCGACGAACGCCTCGTCCTCGGTCTTGCTGGTGCAGGCGGTCTCGGTCCAGCTCTGGTAGTCGGCGTCGGTGCGGGTCACGCCGGAGTTACGCAGGGCCGCCAGGAGCTGGTAGCGCTGCCACTTGAAGTCCCAGATGTAGGGGCGCTGGGGCCGGCGGTCGCCGAGCCGGGTGACGTAGAGGTCCACCAGGGCGCGGCAGTCGTCGGGGGTCAGGCCGACGCTGTGCCGCAACTCGCTGAAGACCGTCATCAGCGCCTGGCGGTTGCCGATTTCCAGGCCGCCGGCCCAGCTCAGCGGGGGGCAGGCGCGGGTGAAGTAGTCGGCGAGGCCGGCGACACTGTCGGGGCCGTACGCGCGGCCCCTGGTGCGCCTCTCACGGCGCGGGGCGGGCTCGGGCGGGGTCCAGGCGGTCTGAGGGGCTGGAGAGGGCTCTGAGGCGCCCTGGAGGAGTTTCCGGGCACAGGCTGTGGTGTCGAATTCGGAGTCGGGGTCGATCTGGCGTCGAGCCATCGCGGTCTCCTGCTGGTGTGGCGGTCCAGAAGTGCACGCGAACGAATGTTCGCGGGCAGCTAATAGAAACCGAAGGTTTCTATTTAGCAGTTCTCTTGCTTGAGCTGGTGCTTTCGCTTGAGCGTGCATGTGCGCGCTCAATGCGTCAGTTGATACGTCAGCCCAGTTACTCGCTTTCGGACATGCTCTCCTCCAGCCTTCGGTTGGATTTCACGAGCATCTGGATAGCGCAGTCCACGAGTTGGTGGTGCGGCATCCTCGCCTGCTCCATGCGAAGCAGACCGAAGGGACTCTCCACGCAGACGCTGCCTACTCGAACCTGGGTCTCTGTCTGAGCGCCCGGCCAGGCGAGAATGCGCACAAGTCCGATGGTGCGCAGGTCACTTAGCGCCCGAGTGGCAGTGCGGAGGCAGACCTTCATCTCGTCCGCGAGATCCTGCTGGGTGACGTAGGCGCACGACCAGCCGGTGTCCTGGTCGTAGCGACTGCTCTTGTGCGTAACGAGGTTGGTGTACGCCGTGCGAGCCCTTTCGGGAACTCGGGCGAGAATCTCGTCAACGGGAATTTCTAGGCTCATGCTATTCTCCCCGTGGAATGAGTTGAATTGGCGTGGCAGCCAGAACGAACGGCCCCCGGCGGAATCCGGTCAATGTCCGCCGGGGGTCTTCCGTTTGTCAGGCGGGGACCCGACGGGTCTGCGCTGTCTTGGGGGGACGGCCGCGGCCGGCCGGCTCCCACTTCCCGGACTCGGGGTTGAAGATTTCGAGCCGTGTCTTCTTGGGCTCCTCGCCCTGGGACTCGGCCGGCGTCTCCGGCCGCGGCGCGAGGAGGGAGCGCCCGTGGATGAGGCTCTGCCGCAGGGTCGCGGCCTCGTTGACCAGCTCGCCGAAGAGGCGGTCGACGAAGGTCTCCGCCAGTTCCAGCGTCCGGTTCACCGCGGCGACTTCACCGGCCGTGAGCGTGACGTCGGGGGCGTCGCTGACCACGAGCGCCATCTGCCCGTCCGGCTCGACCTCCATGGCCGCCTCCGCGGGCGGCTCGTGGTCGGGCAGGTGCTGCCAGGTGATCTCCAGCAGCATGCGGGACAGGTCGTGGACCGGGATGCCCTCCCGCAGGGCCGCCGCGGCGGCGTCCGCGGTGACTCCGTCGAGGAACTGGCCCTCGTTGGACAGCACCAGCAGCATCGGGTTCTCGGCCTTGGCGAGCTTTCCCACCATGCCGAGGTCCGGGTCGACGCAGTTGATGTAGATGTCGTCCTCGGGGTTCTCGACGTTGCCGAGGATGTCGTCGGTGCGCTCGTTCATGGTCTCGTCGAACAGCACCTGGTACGGCAGTTCACACCGCACGACCCATTCCCAGAAGGCGTGGATGCCCTGGGAGGTGACGGTCTCGCCGGCCGGGATGAGCGCGTGCAGCTCGTAGCGGTCGGAGGGGGCGAAGTAGCCCTCGTGGTCCTCGGCTCCGAGGGCGAAGTGCGCGTTGAGGGTGTCGACGATGAGGTTTCCGGCAACCTCCGCGTTTCCCAGAATCCCCAAGGTGACCGGACGCAAAGCCATATTTTCCTCACATGGGTTGATCGGGTGGGGTGTCAGCGATAGTGCCTGTGTTGACCCGTAGGAAATAGGTGCGACAGGGCATTTTGTTTAAGACCACTCGCTTGGCCCAGTCTCGGCCGTATGAGTGAGACAGCGGCTTTCACCTCACGGGCCTGGCATTGGCATCCCCCGTCCGGACCTGCCACGCGTCACGGTGGCAATTCGGGGAGTCTCACTCTTACGGCTGAGGAGGTGCAGGGTGCCGGCGATCGAGGCAGCCGCCATTACCGTCTGAAAATCCCGTCCGATCCACCGGTCCAGGGCGACCGCGACCCCCAACGCGGTCAGGGCTTTCGCATAGGCCGAGACCGCGTCAGGGATCGGCAGCACCGAGCACAGGGCGCCAACTAGCGGGCGCACGAGGCACTCCCATACGAAGAACGTGGCGAGTGCAAGGACGATCAGAGAGAGCATGGCGATTCCCGGGTCACGGGGCGCTGGCATACACGAGCCGATAGGAGGCGCCCACGCCGATCTGCCGTTGAATGAGCTGATCGAGACGGTACTGACTGACCCTTTTTCCGCGGTAATAGTGCGAGCGGGAGTCCCCGGGGGTGCCTTCCCATACGTAGTCGGCCGAGGGCTCGTTGCCGTCGAAATAGGGGGCGAGCTTGTCGGCCTGCTCGACCAGGAGGTGGTCGTAGCGGAACGTCAGCGGGCCGACGTTCGCGTACGGCCCGTTCTTCACGAGGGCCTGCCACAACTGCCCGTCCCACTGGACCAGGGCGCCGGCGGTGTAGGGGGCGCTCTGGGACCACGTCGGCTCGGCCGTGGGCGCCTCCTCCTGGAGCTGCCAGACGGCGTCGCTGGTGCCCGGCGTGACGGCCGCGTAGACGCTGGCGACGTCGTCGGCCGCGTAGCCCAGGTAGAGCCGGAGCGTTCCGCCGTACGTGGACGACGTCTTGAAACTCACCCACAGCCGGGTCCAGACCGAGTTTCCGGTTGGATCGAAAATCGGCGTACTCGTGCCGCGGATGATGTTTGTGCCGTCGCTGGCGAAAAGCGTGACGGGTACCTCGCCGGCCATCGGCAGGACGTAGATCGAGGCCGTGTAGACGGTCTCGGGCCTGAGCCGATCGACGAGGGCCGGCTGAGCGGTCTGGGAGATGACGCCGGTGCGTGGGGACGCGCCGTTGACCAGGGTGGCCGTGGGCACGGTCGTGATGCTGTACTGCGCGGCGTTGCCAACGATGCCGCCCCCGGTGGCCAGCGTCAGGGCGGAGGTCACCGATCCGTCCTTCTCCTGGCCCCAGCCCCAGAGCGAATTCTGGAAGCTGGGGTTTTTCGCGTAGTTCACGCGGGTCGCCCGCACTTTGATGATCAACTGTCGCGGCGGCTGCCACGCCCTGGCCGGTGAAGCCCCGCCGCTCTTGGTGGCCAGCGTGGAGGGCACCCACAAGCGGTGCTCGTCCACGTAGAACTGCACGCGCGAGGCGCCGCCCGAGCTGAGGCGAGGGACGACGGCGGCCCAGGCGGCGGTGGCGTCCATGGTGTGCGTGGCCGTGGCCTGCTGCCACCTGTAGCCGCCGGCTGAGGTCACGGTGCTGCCGGCCGCGAAGGTGCCGAGGAGGTTGAAATTCGCGTCGAAGCGCAGGACGGCGCAGCGGATGTCCAGGCCGGCCGTTTCCGTGGCGACGGAGATCTGGGCCTGGTAGGTGACTCCGGGCTCGACGCGTACCAGTGCGGCTTGCAGGGGTTCAAGGGTGAGGGAGGCGGGGGCCGGCACGGGGGTGCCGCCCGATACGCCGGTCCCGTTGGGGTTGTCCGGCGTTCCCTCGCCGGGGAGGAATGTCCTGTATTTGACGTCCGCGTACGTCTGCCGCTTGGCCATCAGGTTCGGGTAGCTGCCGAACTGGGCCACGGCCGCATATGAGTTGTCGGCCGGCGGGCTCTGATAGACGAACTTCCCCGAATACTCGCCGCACGAGGTGTACTCGTTGGTGCGGACGTACGTCATGTGGGCCGTCTCGCCACCGCCCCCGACCGGTGTGAACATCAGCCGGCCCTCGTACGAGGACTGCTCCAGGTCGAACAGGTTGGAGCCGAACTGGCTCGTGTCGAGGTCGATGCCCGGGGGCGTGCGCTCGAACTGCGCGTAGGCGATCTGCTGCGTCTCGCCCACGGCCATGGCCGACGACGTGATGCCCAGGCGGGCGTAATCGAACGTCCCGTAGATCCCGCCGATCGGGCCCGGGGCGTAGTTGTGGTTAGGGGACTCGACTGTCAGTGAGAGGCGCCGCCAGGTGTTGGTCGGGTCGGTGCCGCCCAGGCGAATGACGGCTGAAGTGGCGTGGCTGAAAGCTGGATCGGTCTGCACGGATGGCCCGTACGGCACGACCGCGAAATCGGTGAAGGCGCCGGGAACGTCGGAGTAGGTCAGGGCGATGGCGCCGTTTCCTACACTCTGGCCGGCGTTCATGGCGATCTGCGTGATGAGCCGGAGGGCCGGGGTGAAAGCGCCCGTGCTCGGCGTGGTGCCGTCCAGCAGGATCGGGATTGCGACGGTCATGTGCGGACCCTTTCGAGCAGCCCGTACCCGAGCGCGGTGTTGTTTCGGGTGTCGGAAACGCTGGCGAGCGTGCGCCAGCCAGACCATCCGCGGGCCTCGACGAGGATGTCTCCGGACCGGTTGCGCACGCGCATCCGCTCGCCGTAGGCGATGGGCGTCCAGGTGGCGACGACGGCGACGGTGACCGCGGTGACTGTGCCGCCGGAGACGGTGACGGTGGTGTACGTCAGCCGGTCACGCGAGGCCAGCCAGTAGGCGGAGGCGTTGTACCGGAAGGTCAGGCCGTGTTCCATCAGGGCCTGGCTGCCGTCCGGCGCGGACATGAACGTCGCGTAGACCTGCTCGCCCTGCTGTCCGGCCGGAGGGGTGGGGTAGACCCAGTCCCGCTGGAAGAACATGACGCGGCCGGCCTGGCGCTCCAGGGCGGATGCGGAGTTCCAGGCCGTCGGACGTACGACACCGCGAGTGTTGGCCCAGGTGCCCCAGGCCGTGACCCAGGGGATGGCCACGCCGTGGGTGCCTGCTGTCGGCACCGTCCAGCCGGCGGGCGCGCTGCCGGTGGCCTGCGGGTAGGTCGGCGTCGTCTCGAACCGGTCGAACAGCATCTGGGCGTCGGACTGCACGAAGCCCAGCCCGCCGTAAGTGCCGTTGGAGTTGTACCAGTTGATGAACAGCCGGACGTCCTCGCCGGTCGCTGTCGAGGTGCGGTTGTGGTAGAGCGAGTAGGTGTAGCGCTGGATATTCAGCCCGCACCAGCGCCACCACAGGTTGTCGGTGCTGTAGCCCGTCGGGTAGATGCCCAGCGAAGGCCGCGCGGCCTCGTAGAGGTGTCCCCGCCAGGAGATCCGGGCGCCCTTCTTGTACGAGCGCGTCGGGGACCAGGAGACGACCTTCGGCGTGTAGACCGAGTCGGTCAGGATGCGGCTCGCCTCGGGAGTGAAATTCGACCGGTAGGGCGTGAAGCGCCACTTGTCGGGGTTGAGGTCGGGCTGCCGGCCCACGCTCTGTGTGACGGCGACGTACACCGGAGCCGTGGCCCAGCCCAGGGGATTCCAGGTGACTGCCTGCCCCGGGTAGTAGGTCTCCGAGGTGCTCCAGGCGGTGGTGCGGACGGGGCCGGAGAGGAAGACTTCGCGCGTGCCGGCGGTGCCGAGGGCCGTGTAATTCAGGCTGTTTCCGCTGCCGGGGCTGCCGGTACCGACCGATGCGCCCTGTGGGGAGATCCACCAGTCGGGGGTGGCGGTGGCGGTGACGTCCGGATTGACGGCGCCGCCCGGGATCAGCAGGTTCCAGGAGCCGTATCCCGCAGTCAGCGGATTCCACTCGGTCTGGGTGTCTTTCAAGGTGTTGGGCGTGATGGCCTGCCAGTAGGTCGCGGACTGGGCGTGGCCGGTCGGCGTGACGTTCAAGTTGACGCCGGTGCCCTGGATGAGCAGGTAGGAGATGGTGATGTCGTAGCCCTTGGACAGGGCGTTCTTTGCGGTGCTGGTCAGAGTGAGGGTGTTGCCGGTCGCGGTGAGGGTGAAGGTGCCGACGACCGCGACGGGCACCTGCTGTCGCGAGGAGCTGTAGAGGTCGATGGGGGTCATGCCGCCGTCGACTCCGTTGACCTTCGCGCTGATGATGCCGCCGGCGGGGTCGGCGATCAGGACGGCGAGGACCGTGTAGGTGCCGGCCGCCGGTGCGGCGAAGGTGTACGTGAGGGTGTCGCCGGCCGCGGCGTTGCTGAGGCGGACGTAGCCGGGGTAGGGGTCGGCCACCCGATCGGGGTCTTTTACGATCGATCCGGTACCCGTCCGGACCGGGTTGGAGCCCGTGTAGGACAGGTAGGCCGACTCGCGGCGGGGGGTGCCGATGGCCGCGTACAGGGTGCCGTTGTAGGTGACGATGTCCGAGTAGAGCTGGGAACCGACGGTGGTGTAGTAGACCTTGTCCCGCTGCCAGTCGGGGTACGAGGGGCTGGCGAAGGCGGCCTCGTCGAGATCGTGCAGCTCGTTGTAGCCGATCAGGACGTCCGAGTCCCAGCCGGTGAGGGCCTTGACCAGCTTCTGGGTGGACTCCACGCTGCCGCGGTCCCGCTGGATCAGTGCCGCGTTCGCCACGTAGGAGCGGCGTAGCTCCGGCAGTGCCGGCATACGGTCGTTGACGCCCAACTCATGGGAACGCAGCATGAGTTGGCGGTCGGTGCAAAGCATGACGTTGTTGATGCGGAGCAACTGGTCGTGCTCGCATTTGATGACGTCAAAGAAGTACCCGAAGATCCGGCAGAAACGCAGGAGTTGCTCGTTCACCGGAATGCTCGAAGCGGTGCTTTCGACCACGTCGACCTTGTACGGGCGGGGGATGTGGTCGTAGAGAAGCTCGCTGTGGGTGAAGTCCTTTACGGCCAGGCCGACGCAGCCTCCGCACCGGTACCACGACTCCGTCATGCCGGTGAGGGTCCAGCTCCCCGGGTTGGTGTCGGGCTGGAGGCCCGTCGAGTTGGCGGAGGCCACGTACACCTTGCCGCTGTAGGTGGCGAGGTCGCCGGGGTAGTAGGCGGTGGCGGAGTCGTAGACGTCGGGGGCCGTGCTGACGAAAACGGCGTAGTAGTAGACCCGGCCGGGAACCGCCGAGTCGTCGAGGAAGCGGTTCGTGGGGTCACCGCTGCCGCCGCCAACTCCCGCGCTGCTTTCGAGGATTACCCAGCCGTCGTCCTCTGTCTCCGGGATGCCGTACGAATTGCGGACCAGGCGCAGCCGGCTCCAGGACTTCACCCCGGCAAGGATCTGACTGGAGTTCGCCTGGATAGGCGTCTCCCACGAGACCTCCAGGGCCCCGTACCCGCGCTGCTCGGCGGACATGGCGGATTCGAAGGAAACGAAAAGCGGTGCGCCGTAGAGAGTCTTGGCGTAGATATCGAGTTCGTAGACGCCCATCGTCACCTCACGTCAGGTCGCGTACGAACGACACGGAAATGTTGCAGTTTGCGTCCACGGTGTTGTCGCTCGCACCGTGCTGGCTCACCTGAACCTGAATGGGCACGCCCTTGTTCCAACGCCCCTGCCAGGAAAGGTTGATGCGGTGGCGAATCCAGGTCTGCGTCTCGATGAGGCTGTCCTGACCGGCGATTTCCTCTGAGCCACGCATCAGCCGGACGTGCACGAAGTGCAAGTCGTTGGCCTTTCGTACCGTGGAGTCGGCCCAGACGTTCACCGAGACGTCCCAGAACCCGGTGAGCGGTGAGTAGATGTTCGATCCGCCCTGGTACATCTTGTTGGGGTCGAAATCGGCCGCACCCCACTTGAACGGAACCCATTTGCCCTCGCCGGCAGGGATCTTCATACCCGGGGCCCGGATGACGGCCGCGGCCGGCTTGAAGGGCTTGCTCTGCCCGGACTGCCCGGCCAGGAGCTGCGTCATGAGAGACAGCCACGTCACCTGCTGCTGCATCGCCTTGAGCCGGTCGGCCACGGACGCATAGGTTTTGGCAGCGCCGAAGTTGGCAATGGGCGCTGGGGTCTTGACGGTCATCGTGCCGGTCTTCGGCGGCCAGGTCGTGCTCCCGCCCGGTACCCAGCCGGGCCAGACATGCGGGTTGGCGCCCACCGTGCGCTCGACGGCCGCCATCTCGTTCTGCAAGTCATTGACGTGGGCAGCCCAGATGACGTCGACGTTGTCGGTCTTCGGTGTGAACGACCGCACCGACATGGGATATACAGCGGGCATGGTGCGGGCTCCTATACTCCGCCGCTGGCGGTGATCACGATGTTGCCGACGATCGGGATTTCGTTGTCGCGGCATACGACGTCGGCCGTGCCGCTCTGCGTCAGATCGGAGCGCGCCATCATCTGAATGACAGCCCAGTCCACTCCCGGGACCTCCTGAATGGCTCGGTAGAGGTGCGAAATGGAGACCCGTGAACCGAACGTGGTTTCCGGCGGGGTGAACACCCTCTGAATGGCTTGCTGGACCGCGAGCTTCACCGTGTCGCGTCGGTAGCGGGGTTGCACCGAAATGAGGACCGGCAGCGTGGTGGAGCCGATGTTGACCGGGACCAGCGTGCCGTTGACGACATTGACGACCACGCCGGAAAGGGAGCGGGCCTGCACGTACTGGGCGACCGCGTCTCGCTGTCCTTCGCTCGGCAGGATGTTGTTCGGACCGATGATGAAGATGGTCACCGCGCTGGCGGAGCGGACTACCGCACGGGCATCTGCCACGCCGGCGACCGTCAGGGCGAGGTCGGCGTAATCCGTGGCGCTGACCGCCCGGCCTTGGGTCCGGAAAACCCTGGGCGCGTTGATGCGGATCTGGTCGATGGTCTCCTCGTCGGCACCGCCGGCCATCGGGGAGGACCCGGCGACCACCACTCCGGGAACTGACTCGGAGAGATCCGAGATGGACCCTTGCGGCACGTTGCCGTACGAGCCACCGCCGGTCCGGTAAGCCGCTGCGATGGTCAATCCGGTCGCCGGCACCGCGCCGTTGACCCCGTCGCCGAAAGTGACCTGCGTGACGCCCCGGTCATCCGTTGCCGCAGTGAAAATCAGGTCGGACTCACGGGTCAGGAGGAAGTTGTCGACCCTCGTCCACTCCGTGCCACCTACGCCGTCGTCTACGAAGACCCGCACCGTGTCGAGCAGCACGGGGGCCTGGGCCAGCGTGAACACCTGCGACTTGGTGCCGTCGCTGCTGCCGATGTCCTCCACCCGCACGGTCGTCGCCGGCTGCCCCGAGGTCGAGGCGTACAGAGCCAGCGTCCGGTCGCCCTGCGTGGCACCCTCAGCCACCAGCGCGACGGCCTGGGGCACGGGGGAGGTGTACGCCGGCACGATGACGTCCGCAGTCGTCTCGTACGTGACCGGCCGGTCGAGAGAGGCGATGTACGAGGTGATGACCTGGGTACCGGCCGGAAGGGTGAGCGGAGAGGTCAGTCCTGGCGCCGGGCTGAACGCCACCTGACCGGTAGCCGGGATCGCGGTGTGCGGCTGGTACCCGAGCTGCTGCGCGATGGCGACGACCGAGGAACGCTGGGTCGCCGTGGCAAGGAATCCCTCGTCCACGATGCGGTCCTGGTAGAACGACACGATGTCGCCGAGATACGAAAACAGCTCGACCATGACGACGCCGAAATCCGCGGGGGACCGGGACGTCCATTCGGGAAGCACCTGCTGTGCGTACGCCAGCAGTGCATCGCGATAGCCCGTGAAATCGCGCGACGTGTAGTCGATACTCGCTACCGACCCGCTGTCGACTGCCACCAGGCACACTCCCTCTCGGTCCCCGCCAGCGGGATCGAGTTAGAAATGTGTGCCGGCTGATATTCGGATTCTACGGTTTTACGCGAAGCTCCGTTAATGGCCTACCCGCCGGCCGCAACCACGGTGCCGCCTACGAGGACCCCCACGGTTCGCGTGGTGTCCAGCTCGGCGTTCGGCACGTCGGATCGCGAGACCTGGACGTTGACCCGGACCGACCCGGCCTCGTCGTCGACATCAGCGGTCACAGCGGACACCACGGCGCTCGGCTCGAACGCCCCCACGGCGTCGATGACCGCCCGCTCAAGCTGCGCGTGAGCCGCGTCCGCGTTGACCGCGAACAGGGCGGCCGAGGTCGGTACCCCGTACGTGGCACGCATGACTCGCTCACCAGGATGCGTGCCCACCAGGGCATGCACACGGTCCACGAGCTGCTCGCGCTGGTCGGTGGTCGAGGCCACTGCCCCGGTGTGGTCGATGGCGAAAGGCGTGGTCATCGCCACGCTGACGGAGGTGTCCACGGCCCCGGTTACCCGAATGACCGGCGGAGTCTCGTGCTGTTCCGCGGTAAGCGGAACCTGGGCCGCGGCCCGCTTGATGGCATCTCCGAAGGAGAAAAACGGCGGCAGTCGGTTGGCCGGGTTGCTCACGGCCGCCGTCGACAGGTCCCCGCCGGCGTAGAAGCTCTTGCGCAGGGACCGGGTGAGGTCGACCTGGACGCCGGCGCGCAGGCGCGTCCTGTTGACGATGTTCTGCGGGTCGCTGCCCTCGAAACGCAGGGGCGGGGTGTCGACGATGAACCCCGCAACGGTCAGCTCCTGACTGACCAGAGCCACCAGGACGTCGTCGAGCCCGGAGACGTAGGCGACCTCCTCGCTCTCTCGCTGGTCCTCCACTCCGCGGAAGCTGATTGCGCGCAAGCTGTTGCCGACGTTGACCTGGCAAAACGGCTCGTCGAACGTGGTCGCCGACAGGCTGAGGGTGGCGGCGGTGAGGTCGCTCAGGGCCTCGAAGGAGTAGTACGCGCCGGTTACGTCGGCGCAGTACACCGCGAGCTGCGAGGTGGGCGGCTCCATCGCCCCACCGTGAATGGCGATGTAGATCAGGTAGTCGCCGGTGCCGTACCGGTTCTTGATGTCGTAGTCGATGCCGAGAGTTTTCACGGCTGCGAGGCTGCGGAAATAGGGGTACGTAGTCACGGCTGCTCCTCAGATAAGGCGGGCCCGGATGCCGGTCAGCGACATGTCGTAGGTAGGGGCGGCGCCGCCAGGGAACAGCGCGGTCAGGTCTCCATTGGTTTCCATGGTGATACGCGCTGAGGGTGTGTCGTGCTGGCCCACAGGAATGGCGACGATCCACTTGTTGTCGAAAGACGCGGAACTGCTGGCCCCCTCCGTCCGGTAGACGGCCGTGACGGTGTACGTCGTCCCAGGCGTCATGCCGGTGACCTGGCGCGAGTTGACGGCCGTGGTGTTATTCGTGCCCTGGAGTTCTGCGGAGCGGTTGTCGTCGCCTTCCGCAATGACGGTCGCGCCTTGGAGGACCCGGACACTCATCAGGCAGCGGCCCGTGGCCGTGGTGTTCTGCATCATGGCGCCGAAGACGACCGCGGCCTGTCCCGAGGCCGGCGCGATGAAGGTGAGGCTCGGGCCGTTGGCGTCGGTGACGTAGGTCGCGCTCGTGGTCGAGATCGTGGTGCGGTGCTCCGCGTAGGCGGTCTTCGAGTTGTACGCCGTGCGGTAGATGGTGGCCGTCGTCGCGCGGGTCCGCTCGATGGGCCGGGCAAGGTCAGGCAGGCTCGCGAATTTCACCGCGCTGCCCGTCGCGATGGATTCGGCGGTTTCCACCGAGCCGGACAGTTCGACCATGCCGTCCGCGGTGGTCCGGTAGAGCGGCGTGCCGGCCGACGACGCCACCCACCCGGACTCCAGCGTCAACGGCGTCCAGGGCGAAACGCTCTGCTGGGGCCAGTAGAGGGGGTAGTTCAGGTCCCCGCCCTCGAACGCCACGGTGACCTGGTCGCCGGACACGACGGTGCCGAACGAGACCGGTTCGGCCCACCCGGAAACGGCCGTCCCGGTGACCTGCGGGATGCGCAGCCGTACGCGGCGCCGGTGCTGGGGATCGTTGGTGGCAATGACGATGCCGGCGTACACCCCGGACGTGCTCACGTCGTCCCTCCCGTGTACGCGGCCCGCCAGCGCCCGGAGACCAGGACTGTGGGGGCCGCGGGCTTCGGCCGGCTCTGGACGCCCAGCGTGAGGCCGCGGACGTCGTCGCGACCCACCACCAGCGTCGTGGTGTACGTCGACTTCTGCGGGTACACCGGGTTGATCCCCAGCTTGTGGACGGCCGACCGGACCATCCACAGCCCTGTGTTCACGTCCCCGATTCCGGCGCCACGCAGCTCGACGATGGCCCCGGGCTTCAGCCGCGGGTCGCCGTTGACCACGGCACGGGCCTCCACCCACAGCCAGTCGGCCTCCGCGCCCAAGAGCCGCTGCGACTGCGCGTAGGAGTCCGCCGGCCGCGTGCTGTACTGCGAGGTCAGCAGCGGGTCGACGGCCCGGCCCTGCACGGTGGTGCGGTCCTGGGTGAAGGTGCTCTCGGTCAGGACGCTCGACACCCGGTTGAACGCGGTCGTCTTGTAGCGGGCTCGCAGGCCGCCGGCCGGATCAGTGTCGCCCACCACAGCGCTGAACTCCCGCAGAGTGTCGATGGCGCCGGGGGTTTTGCGCTGCCAGAAAACCGGCCAGGTCCCGTCCGGGCTCTGCATGACCGTGCGACGGGTGACGAACCACAGAGACGTGTTGTCGCAGTAGAGCCGGTAGCCGCTGCGGTCGGCCAGGTCGTTGAGGTACTGCCAGTCGCTGCTCGCCTGGGTGCTCTGTTCCCAGACGTACGAGGTCGCATCCACACGGGGCTGAAGGTTGTACTCCCGGGCGATCTGGCGGGCCGCGGCCGAGGCCGTCGTGCCGGCCCAGCTTCGGTTGCGGCGCGTCTGCATCGGCATGCTCGCCCCGGTCAGCGTGTACACCACCGGCACCTGCACAGCGTGCCCGAACCGGGGGTCCGTCTCACTGCCCACAACACGCGACGAGGCGACGTACCCGTACCAGTCGGCGGAGTCGTCCGCGTACCAGCCGAAACGCAGGTGCACGGCCGTGTTCTCCGGCCACACCGACCCGGCTGGCGTCCGCCATGCCTGCGAGGGGAAAGCGGGGTTGTAGGTGTGCATGACGGTCAGCTCGACGACCTGGTGCGCGCCCTCGTCCTGGTAGACGTCCACGCTGGACAGCCAGGCGCCCCGCTCCAGCCCAGGCGTGCGGCAGAGCAGGTGGGGCCGGTAGACCTTACGCCACGCCACGGGGCACCAAGATCTGCTGGCCGGCCTGCACCTGGCTCCAGTCGAGGATGTTCGGGTTGGCCTCCGCGAACATCCACCAGGAGGACTCCGACCCGTAATAACGGGAGGCGACGTAGTCCACGCGTTCGTCGGTTCGCCAGCGGTAGTCGGTCACGCGCAGCGTCTGTGCGGCGGGCCGGCGAGGCATGACGGCGAGTTGGAGTTTGCCGTTGCGGTCGGGGACCAGGGCGGTCTCGTTGCGCTGGTAGCGCGAGGTGATGTCGATGGCCATGCCGTCTCCTAGACCCATCCGACGGTGGACATGAGCTGCATGCTGATGCTGACCGCGCACCGGACGGGGGTCATTCGCTGCGTGAAATGCGTGTAGGAAATGTCCAGGCTGGCGAGGTAGCCGAAGTAGGACATGCGGGACATGTTCGGTAGCTTGTCGGCGAATCGGTGACGAGCCTGGTTGAAGTGAACCCACACGGGATTCATCTGCATGATTCCGACGACGTCACCGATCTCGGTGCTGGCCGCGTCGCTTGCCGTCGCTGAAGTCCACACTTGCTGCTTCATGTTGATGCCGACGAGGTTGTACAGGACGTGAATGTCTGCCATGACGCCGTAGGTGCCCTCGACCGTGTTGAACTGGCTCGGGTCACTCATTTCGTAGCTGCGGTCGAAAAGCAGGGAGAACGACAGGGTGCCGCCGGCCGCAGTGAGCGGTGTGCCGGTGTCCTGGTCGGAGCGGGTGTAGGCCGGCATGACCTGGTTGGCCGCGTCGAGGGAGTGGCTCACCTGCACCGTGGAGGGGTTGTACAGGAAGTTGAGCATGTAGAAGCGGCCGGTCTGCCCCTTCGGGAACGCCGTGACCATGTACCCACGGATCAATCCGTAGTTGGTGCCGGCCGTCTCGCCGGGTAGGTATGACGGGATGTTCTGGATTCGGTTGTCGAAAGTGTTCTCGTAGATCCCCGTGCCGGGTGTTGTGACCGCGTCCTTCTTTTTCTTCTTCTTGTCGGCCATCACCAGCCTCCCATCAGGGATTTGATCCGGTCGTCGGCCGCAATGTGGGAGACGAAAGCCTGCGCGGCGCTCTTGGCGCCCTCCGCCGTGGCCGCGGGCATCTGCACGACGACACTGCCTGGGCCGAATTGCAGGGTGACGGAGCCGGACGGCCCGGAGATGTTCGAGCCCTGGCCGGGGGACGGCGTGATGCCCTGGTTGAGGAGGGCCTGGCGCACGGTGTGGGCCGTGTTGCGCTCCAGCACCATTTCGCCGCCGTGCAGTTTGGCGTCGAGGCCCTCACCCGCCTGGCCGGGCACGTCCCACGCACCGTCCTTGTACCAGTGCGGGTTTTTCGAGTTCCAGAAGGACCACGCCTTAGAGGGCGTGCCGTAACGGCCCTTGATGTACTTCAAGCCCCAAGCGATCTGCTTGGCAGGAGAGTTCCGCCATGCCGAGGTGGCAGTCTCCTTGTGGATGTTCGACATGGCCTGCGGAATTCCGTAGGCGTCGGAGTTCGGGTTGTCGGCCCAGTGTCGCCACTCGGACTCGCGCATCCACAGCTTGTAAAGGGCGTCCCACTGGCCGCCCGTCCATCCGTAGTCGGCGGCCATCTTCTTGCCCAATTTGACGTTCGCCTGGACGTTGTGCGGAGCGTCCTTCCCGGCGTTGCCTCCCGAGCCGGTGTCGGTGTCGGTGTCGGCCTCTTCGTTCTGCGTCGCGCTCGGGGTACGGCTGACGCTTTGGGCACTGCCTCCACCGCCGCCGGTGAGCGCGGCGGCGAGGGCGTCGACTTCCTCGACGGACCCGTAAGCGCCGGAGACGCTGAAGCCGCCTCCGCCGCCACCCGTACCGTCGCCGGTGGCCGGGTCCTTGCTTTCCCCGGACAGCGACTCGGTGGCTGCCATGCCACCGGACATCACACGACGTGCCCGTGTGAACTTGCTGTACATCGGGCCCTCGACGACCCCCTTGCCCGGGTTGGCGGCCTCGATGACCTTGCCGCCGCCGGAGTAGAGGCCGACGTGGCTCAAGTCCTTGTAGAAGACGAGGTCACCGGCGCGCACGTCGTCGATGGGGATCTCGACACCGCTGCCGATCTGGTCGTAGGTGACGCGCGGCAGCTTGACGCCGGCCTTGCCGAAGGCTTGCTGCACCAACGAGGAGCAGTCCCAGGCGTCCGGGCCGTTGGCACCCAGGATGTACCGCTCGCCCACCTGAGCACGGGCGAAAGAAATTGCCGCCGCGATTCCGCCGCCGGTGGAGCCGGCCTTGTCGCTCTTCTTCTTCTTGCTCCCACCCTGCTTGGACTGAGGGGTTCCGCTGTCACCGCCGAAGAGCCCGGTGAATCCGCTCCACGCAGATTTGGCCCAGGACGACTGGTCGGTGCCCTCTCCCGCGTCGCCCCAGATGAAGTTCGGGCCCATGTTCCAGCCCTTTTTGAACCCTTCGACGGTCGAACCCCAGAACCCGCCGCCGTGGGCACTGCCTGACGCGTAGCCGATGGCGTCGGCGAGAGGTTCGAGCGTCTTCTGGAGCAGCGAGTGGATATCCGCGAGGGTGTTCGCCGACGCCTTTGCCGCGTCCAGGAAGGAAGCGGAGGCCGGCAGATGGCCCTCGCGGTCCAGACCCTGGAGGTAGCGCTGTGAGTCCTGGTAGGAGTCGCCGACGCTCGGCGCGTATTTCTTGATCTTGTCGCGGGCCGTTTCTCCAGCGTCGTCACGTCGGCCGGCGTCCTCGATGACCTTCAGGGCATCCTCGGAGGAGAGTCCTTTCAGGCCGCTCTTTTTGCCCGGGTTCACCAGGTCGCGCAACAGCTCGGTTTGGTTGCGCATCGCCTCCGCGCTCTGACCGCTGAGACCGGCGGCGCGGGCGTAGTTGGCCATGGACATCGACAGCGACCCGCCCTGGGCGAGCTGCGCCTGGAGCTGACTGCCGGTGAGGCTGGAGAACTTGCCGGCGTTGACTCGCTGCGCGAGCGAGAGCGCGATGGAGGCCGAGGAGTTCTGAACGCCGCCGGCGAACCGCGTCGGGGCCAGGCCGAACATCTGGGACGCGTAGAAGGCTTGCGCGGTCCCGAGTTCCTGCTGCATCTGGGCTGCGCCCTGGATGCCGAGCCCCGGGGTGACGTACGCGGCCGACGACGCCCGCCGCATCTGCTTGTCGTACTGATTGAGCGGCGACTGCTGGAGGATCGCGGTCGCACCCCCGAAGACGTCCTCGTTCGAGGTGCCCCACATAACGGTGCCGTACCGCTTCATCTCCCGGCCGTAGCTGCGGGCACGGCCTCCGTGGGTTCCCTCGGAGTCGGGCCGCATGAGCGAGAAGCGACGCTCGAACTGGCCCAGCATTTCCTCGAAGCCGCCGCTGTAGTACGAGCGAGCGGCCCCGACGACGGCTCCGCCGACCTGGCCGGCCATCGCGACGCGGTTCATCGTCGTCTGCGTGCGCTGCTGGGCTTGCAGCCGGCTCATGTCGGAGTGCATCTGCGCCATGGCCGAGGCGTGCGCGCCCTCCTGGTGCGACCACTCCCGGCGGGTGCGGGACTGGTTGCTGGCAAAGAGGATCGCCTGCTCGTCGAGGCGGTCCTGGGCTTCCTGCCTCTGCCAGGCGGGCAGCCGCATGTTGCCCGCGGTTCGCGTGCCTACGCGCAGTTGCCTGTCCCACTGGAGCTGCTGACGCTCCAGCTCGTCCTGCATGCGCTGGCGGGCGATGTTGTGCGCGTCGTACGTCTGCTGGTAGCGCTGCTGGGTTCGGCCGAGCTGGTCCCCCATGCGCTGCGCCTGGCCGCCGTTGGATGCCTGCCAACCCATCGTGGACAGGCCGGCTGTGCTCGCGAATCGGTTCGTGAACGTGGTGAAAGCCCTGGTCAGCCCGTCGATCTGCTGGCCGAGGTTATTCGCGCCAAAGAGACCTCCCGCACCCGGATTTGGGGTGGGCGGGCCTGGCGGCGTGGGGGGAGTCGTCACCTACTGCCTCCTCTCGATTTCCCAGGCGGCACACACGAGCCAGTGGTGGCGCTCACGGACGGACAGCGACTTGATCTCGTTCAGGGTCCAGCCGGGGTGGAAGCGGGCGAGAATTTCGAACTCGGTGAAGGCCCGCGCGTAGTCACAGTCCGCGAAACAGGACGGCCAGATTGATCGGCAGCTTGACCTCCTCTCCGCACGTCTCGTGCGTGAAGGTGAAGTCGGCCAGCCGGGGCCCGGGTTGGTGGTCTACGAGGAACTGGAGGATGGTCTGCCGGTCGCCCATGTTGAGGGACTGAGCGGGCGGCCGGTGCACCTCGGTTCCGTCCTCCTGGACCAGGCGCAGGACGCAGCGGGAGAGGATGACTGAGTCCTGCTTGGCCCTGTTGTTGCGGACGTTGAAGACTTGCTCCTGGTCCTCACCGGTGGGCATGCGGAGCAGCGCCTTCCTGCCCTTGCGCAGCGGCACCTCGTACTCGGTCTGTTCCGGGTCGTCGAGGTGGACGAAGGGGATGGCCGCGAGGGGCACGGTGAGGTCGACCAGCTCGCCGCACTCCGAGCAGGGCAGGCGCTCGAATTCGAGGGTGTCTCCGAACGTGGCGCGGCGGATGGCCATGATGAGCAGCTCGCGGTCGCCGATGAGTAGCTCGCCGGCCAGCTTGCGGGTCATCTGCTCGCGGCCGACGCTGACCACGCCCCTTGTCAGGAGGGTCTCGACCACCCTGTGGGGGGCGCTGCCGGAGCCGACCGCGGCGATGGCTTCCTCGTCGTAGCCGTTGAGTTCACGTACCTCCGCGTCGCGGTACCAGGTGCCGTCCCGGAAGATTCCGCGTTCGAGGGTGACTTGAGTTTCCCCGGGGCCGTCGATGTGCGGCCGGCCGGACTCGCGGTCGTCCTTGAGGAGGGCCTGAGTCGCAGCGTGAGCCTCTTCGGGGGTTTCCAGGCCGCTGATGGCCTTGTCGCCGAAGTTCTCGAATGCGGGGAGCACGATGGGCTCGGTCATGTGTCGTCCTTGAGTGGTGGTTCGAATTACGGCAGCGAAATACCGGCGCCGGGCCCGTACTTGCTGGCGATCTTGAAGTCCCAGCCTTCGTGGGCGAGGGTGATCTGCTGGAGTTCGATTCCGTTTGCTCCGGCGTCGAGATCGCCGAATGCAATGGAGGTCGGCCAGCAGTTGTAGACCCGCCAGCCGGCCTTGTAGGTGACGGTCTGAGTGGTGACGGGGTGGTCGAGCAGGAAGATGTCCATGATGGCGCGGAAGTTGTAGCTTCCGTTGTTTCCGCCCGTCCCCTGCATTACCTGGAAGATCTGCCGCAGCCAGGCGTGAATGTCCGAGTCGCCACAGATCAGCCCCCTTGAGAGGGTGATGGGCGCGAAGTCCGATTGGCCCGGCATCTTCTGTGTTGTCGTGTTCATCCCGCCCTGCCTGTAGACCACCACGTCAGTGGTGATGGACAGGCCGGAGACGGACATGAAGCCGAGCTGGTTGGACCGCTTGGAGCTGTCGAGCGTGGACCCCGCGAGGTGGATCTGTACTTGGAACTTGAAGTTCCTCAGAGGGTCCGTGCTGAGCTGCGCCAGGGACGGCCTCTGCGTCGTGGTCGTGGTCGCCATGCTTCACCTCTCAATTCCCGGTTCGAAGGGCCGCCGGAATGAACAGAATTGAGAGGCGGGCTAGCTGGACCGTCAGAACGTTTCCGTCTGGGTCGCGGAGTCAGTGGCCGCGGAAACGCCGCCCTGGTACTGGCTGATCTCGATGACGATGAACTCGGCCGGCGACGCGAGAGCGACACCTACGGTGACGTGGATTTCGCCCAGAGCCACCGTGCTCGGCGTGTTGTTGGTCTCGTCGCAGACCACGAAATACGCCTGACTCGGCACGGTCGACTGAAGCTGACCGGCCTGGGTCAGCGTGAGGAGCTGCTGGTCGACCAGGGCCGCGATCGTCTGCCACAGGTCCGGCCCATTGGGCTCGAAGATGGCGAAACGAGTGACGTCTTCGAGGAGGTTCTCCAGGTAGATGAGCATGCGCCGGACGGAGATGTACCTGTCGGGCATGCCCTTCTTGAGGGTCCTCGCGCCCATGACGCAGTAACCGGACTGCGGTACCGGGCGGAGCACATTGACGCCGGAGTCGTTGAGCGTGTCGAGCTGGGCGTTCGTGAAAAGGTGCTCCACTCCCACCGCCCCGACGAGGTTGTACGCGACGCCGGCCGGGCTGCGGTTGGGACCCACGGCCGCATCCGCCTGTGCGTACTGGCCCATCACGGCGCCCGCCGGCGGCAGCACGCGCGTGGAGGACACCGACGAACCCGCTGGGTCAGCGACCTGGAGCCAGGGCCCGTACGCCGCGGCGTAGGAGGATGCCGGCGCGTAGCCGCCGACCGTCTCGACGAACTTCGTCGCCGCGGTCTCGCTGTCGATCGGTGAGGGCTGGCGGGGTGTGTCGAGGACGAGGAAGGCGCCGCGCCGGCTTTCCGCCCAGGAGATGGCCGCGTTGATCTGGGTGGAGGCCGGAATGTGGTCCGTCATACCCGTGTTGCCGCAGAGGTTGACCAGCAGCACATCCGCGATGGACGCGAACTGGTCGCTGAGCTGCTGAGCCAGGTTGACGGCCTGGACACCGTCGGCGCCGGTGGCCAGAGGAGCATCCGCCACATACTCGGGGAGCCAGGACGCGTCGGGCGTCATGCCGGTACCCGGAGTCGCGGACGACGGCGGCAACAGGTTGGCCACGGTCACGTAGTTCGAGCCGGCGTTGGCCGAGTTGACCAGGCCGACGATGTACCGCGGGTCGGCCGGGTTGAGGGACAGATCCTGCCAGGTCTCCACCAGCGCGCTGGAGCCGGTGCCGCCGTACTTCACGAACAGGTGGAAACGGCCGGCGGTCCAGCTCGGGGCCGTGGTGACGTAGATGCCGTTGCCGTAGGCACCCCGCCCCTTGGCGCTGATCTGGAGCGCGTCCACGTTGGTGTAGCCCGCGGCCGTGGTGAACTCCGCCGGCAGGTCCATCGGGGAGCCGGCCGTGCCGCCCTTGTAAGGCGTGATCTGGACCTCGTAGGTCGTGTCCGGCGCCAGGTCGGTGAACGCGGCCTGGGGCTTGCCGGTCTCCGGCTGAGCGACCCAGATCTGCGTGTTGAAGCTGCCCTCGTCCGGGTTGGTCACGACGACCTCGTACGCGTCCACGCTGGACAGCGGGGTGACCGCGGTCCACTCGATGGCGAACGCCGTTTGTTCCGGGTTGGCCGTCACCGGCGCCACCGGAGTGACGAGCTGCACGCCCGTGGCCTTACCGGTCGGTGCGGTGCCGGACCCCGTCGGCGCGGTGCCGTCAGGTGTCGCCGTGATGGTCTCGGCCGGCGGCACCGGCTGGTTCTGCACCACCAGACGGGACGCGGTCGAGTCGGTGGGCGTCGCCCGCAGAATCCACGCGGTCTGCCCACCGTTCGCGAAATACGAGTAGACCTGGAAGGGCAGGTAATTCAGCCCGTTCCCGAAGCCGTTGTAGAGCGCGACGAACTGCTCCCAGCTCGTGACCTTCATCGGGGTGGACGGGCCGGAGTCGTGGGTGCCGACGAACGCGGCCACTGCCAGACCCGGGGGACTGACCTGCTGCGGGAGCGGCTTGAGCGTCTCCGAGATGTAGACCCCGGGCCGCCGGTAGGGGAATGTGGTGGGCGTGGTCATGGGGTATCAGCCTCCGCGGGGGTGACCACCTGCGTGGGGTCCAGCTCGACGGTGTGCCCCTCATCAAAAAAGCGCTTGTCGAGCCAACTGACAAGGACTCGCTGCGCGGGTGTGAGGGTCTGAATGTCGGAGAGGAAGAGTTCGCTGGAAACGCGGATCACCCAGGAGACGATGAAAAGCCGCTTGCCCTGCTCGTCCTTCGACTCGCTGTACTCCGGGCCGCCGAGCAGATCGAGCCGGCGCACGGTCCCGTCCTCGCCGATAGGCAAATAGCCGAAGCGGGCGGGAAGGAAGTGGAACCCAGACATGGCGCCCGTCATCTCGATGAGATGCGTCTCTTTCCGCGCGTAGGCGTCGATCTGGTAGTCGACGTTCAGCGGGATAGGCATCTGCGCCATGTAGGGCGATTGCGAGGGGTCCGTCATGTCGGCCCACGGCTCGAAGTTTTCCGGGGCGTAGTGAAGGCGGACGTACCCGCGGTGCTCCCTGTCCTCGGCCCGGGAAATCCGGGAGTGGGAAATGAGAACCAGGGGATAGACGGCGTCCGCAAGCTCGTACTCGGGGTTGCGGTACCGCACGGTGACTTTACGGCCGGCACCAGAGGTGGCGTCATGCACCATCAGACCCTGGAACTTCTGCTTCAGGGCCTTATCTTCGTTCAGAAGAAAGGGCACAGTGGCACTCCGGTATGGGCGGTTGTAGATCGCCCCACCAGAATGCTTGGCGCCATTTGTGACCAGTTAATGGGCGCTGGCTCAGAAGAGTCCGATGATCTTCAGGATGACCAGCACGAGGAGCACAATGAGCACCAGGCCCACGATCTGCGAGACAGTCATGGTCGATTCCCTTCCGGATGGACCGGGCCCGCCGCCCCCGAGACGGCAGGCCCCGGCAGTCCTGCTACTGGTTCGGGTTGCCCTGGCCGCCAGGCTGGGTCTGGGCACCCTGGCCGCCCTGGGGACCCTGCGGTCCACGAGCGCCGTCTCCGCCCCCGCGCCGGCCGCGGCGGTCCTCGTCGTCGTCCTCGTCGTCGGCGGAGTCATCGCCGTCCGGGTTCTCCGGTGCGAGAGCCCCGCCGCCCTCGGCGTAGCGGTAGCCCTCGCCCAGGGCGGTGCTCTCCAGGAGCAGCTTGTTGCCCTCCGGCACCGAGTACTGCGACGGGTCCTCCAGCTCGATCGGGCCGTACTTGATCGTCATGTCGATGCCGTCGGCGTCCACGAGCACATAGCGGGCCATGAATGACCTCCTCAGAGAAATGGCATGGGTCGATCGCAAAAGGATCTGAGGACGAGCGTCGCATGTGGCCTTAACGGCAAGTTAATCCCTAGAACCAGGCCGTTTCGGACCATGCCTTTACCGGTTTGGTGACCCAGGCACTGCCGCTCCAGACCTTGAGGGGTTTGGTGACCCAGGCACTGCCGCTCCAGACCTTCACCACAGTCGTGGGCACTGTGTTGACGTTGTCGACCTCGGCTGGGGTCGTGGTTCCACCGGAGTCGGCGTAGCCCTCGAAATTCGTGCGCAGTGTTCCGAATTTCAGCCACTGCGGGGTGGCCACGCTGCGGCGCACGGTCCACGTCGATGCATTCGGGCTGGTTTCCCAGTAGAACGTGCCGCCCGTTTCGCGGAATCGGAGCCACCGGTGAGCGACCGGATCGTACGCCAGCGTGGTGGGGGAGGCGTCGAAATACCCGACCGCATTCTCGAAGGTGAGGTTGCCGGTGGCCACGCTGTACTTCGTGCGGACGTAGGTGCCGTTGTCGACCGGGCCGAGGACGATTGCGGAGAAGCTCGTGTAGGCGCCACCCGTGGGCATGTGCACGATTTCCGCGTAGTGCGAGGAGCCGGTGATTTCGTAGCCGACGTCCGTGGCCATGAGGCCGGGGTACTCACTGTTGGCCGGAACACCAACCCGTTTCCAGGGTTCGTTCCAGAAGGTGCCGCCCCAGAACACGAACCGTGAGCCAATTCCCGTGGTGAACTTGTCGACGATCTCGGCCGCCGGTGCGGTGAACAGTCCGTCCGCGCCGGAGAAGTCGACCCACCCCGGCTGTGTGGTCACCGCCGTGGCGGCGTTGGCCAGATCCGTGGTGCCGGTAGCGCCGTAGTACACGGTGCCGGTGTAGGACGTCGCGACCGTATTCGTGGCCTGGTAGCCGAACTCGACCACGATCCGGTCTCCGGTCTGGACGGCGACCGAACCGATGGCCTGTGCTGTTGCTGCACCACCGGAGGCAGTGGTCGGCCAGTTGCTCGACCCCTGCCAGTTGTCGAGCAGGGTGCCGCGCACGGTGTCACTGTCTCCGGCCGTGACGTACATGTGCACCCGCGTGACGAAAGCGGCGGCCGTCGCCGACGCGACGCGCCCCATGCAGAAATCCGTCGTGCCGGAGAGCGTGCCGACCGTCCGGGCCGGCGGGCTGATCCACCGCCCCAACAGGACACTGTGCTGCGACAGAGACGTCTCCGCTACCGCTGAAGTCGTCGAGGCGCCGGCCGGCTGCCGGCCCAAAAGCCCAGCCACGGTAGCCGTCGCGTTGGTCCACGCCCCGCGCTTGGTCGCCGGGGTGTAGGGCGCAGCCGCGGAGGTGAGCCAAAAGCGGGTGGCCATGCTGCCTCAGTTCGTGTCGATCCACACGTCCCCGACGGCGGGACTTGTGGGAGCGGTGACGCCGACCGTGATTTTCGGAACGCTGATCTGTGCCGCGGGAACCTTGGCGTCGGCACCGAGGCCCGCCACACCGTTGGCTGCGCCGACCTTGTCGGACGACACGACGTTGCCGCCCGTCGCGGGCACTGTCTGCGGGGCGAGCTGGCGCGCGACCATCAGCCCACCACCGTGATCCGGAACGTGTCGGCCGCGTAGGAGGCCGCGGTCGTGACACTGACGGTGTTGGCGTCGACCACCACGAACTTCGCCCCCACCAGTTCGCCGCTGCTGATCTCCTTCAGCGACGGCTCCAGGACGTCCACCGAGTTCAGGCCGTGCGTGATGTTCAGCGGCGTGCCGCCGGTCAGAGCGCCGACGTTCGCGCTGTACTTGCCGACCGTCCCGAGCGCCGTGCGGGCACCGGCCGCAGTCGTCGCGCCCGTGCCGCCCTTGGCGACGGTGACCAGGCCGACGGTCAGGCCGCCCGCGCTCTTGGAGAGGGTGGCGTCGGCCAGCTCCAGCGAGAAGGTCGTGCCCGACAGCTCCAGGCCCTGGCCGTCGGCGGTGTACGTCTGGCCGCCGGAGGAGTACAGCACCCACGTCTGGGTCCATGCGCCAGGTGCCCCGGACGGGGTCGCCGTCTGGATGTACTGGGTGCCGGCCGCGGCGCCCTCGGCCACTGCCACCAGCGTGCCGTCGAGGACTTCCCCGGTAGTGTCGGCGTCGCTTCGGCGGGTGGCCGGCTGCCCGGACCCCGGGTAGGTGTAGATGCCGTTCTGGGTGCCGGTCGTCTGGGCCGCCGCCAGGAACGCGTTGCCCGCGGCCATGGTGACGCCGTCGATGGCGGCCGGCAGGGTCGACAGGTCGATGTTCGAGGTGGCGACGACCCGCACCGGGTCCTTGACGGCGATGCCGGCCCTCAAATTGTCGGCGTACTGCTTCGTCACCAGGTCGGTTGCCGCTGTCGGATCGGCACCGTTCGTAGCCCGCTGACCGCCCAGGGAAACGGCAGCCGTCGGCGCAGCGAACTGGTCGAGCCGGTACGCCTGCACCACCGCGGCGAGGTCACTGACGGTGCTCGCCGGCTGCGTGCCGGTGTGGTCGCTGCGGCTCAGCGGGTCCTTCCACACCGAGGCGTTCCAGAACTTCACCGTGTGGTTGACGGTGTCGGTCCACAACTGCCCCTCAACAGGAGCCGTGGGAGCGGAACTTGACGCTTCCGGCACCAGGCCCTGGACGGGCAGCTTGTTGAGCTTTACCGGGAACCGGAAATCGGTAGTGGCCATCGGGCGCTCCTAGTGCAGTACTGCCGAGCCGGTCTCCGCGAACGCGAAACGGACCAGCACGGTCGTGGGGGTGGGGTATTCGACGGAGCCGCCGATTTCTCGACCCGAGACGTCGTAGACGTTCACGGCCGGCCGGTACGGCATGGTGTGCGGGATCGTCCACTCCGCGAGCGCGGAGGTCTGGGTGTACTCCTGCGGGCGCGGCGCCACCCGGGCTTCGAGTGCGTCGAGCTGCTCGCTGGTGACCTCGCCGGGCTCACCCTGGTCACCCTTGGCGCCCTGCGGGCCGGCGACCGGCAGGTAGTTGCCCGCGTAGGGCGAGACGGGGGCGATGTCCGCCAGGTCCACTGGGCCGGTACCGCCCGGCAGCATGATGTGGAAGATCCGCGGGGGGACGCCCTTGAGCTTCTCCGTCACCTGGTAGGACCACCGCGACGGCGACATGCCAGGGACGTCGGTGGGGATCAGGTCGACCTCGAAGGCGCCCATGGAGTCGAGAGTGACTTTCGCGGCCGTCGTAGAAATGACATCCGAGGCCGGCAGCGTCAGAACCGACGGCGGCGCGAACGACACGGTGCCGGCCAGCGGAGTCTTGTCAGGAGCCAGGTAGCGGCCCCTGAGCCGGACGGTCGGGACTTCAGGAGGAGTAAGGGTCATCGCTCTGGCCTTCCTCCGGCGGGATCACCGTCTGGGCCATCAGCTCCGGCGTGACGGCGGGAAGCTCGGTGGGGTCGGTGAGGTACTGCGCGAACGCGGGGTCGTTGACCAGCTCGTCGTTCTGGAGCTGCTGGGCCTCGATGACGACCACGACGTCCCGCCGGCGGATCTGGCCGAGGATGTTGACCCGCTGCACGGCGTAGAGAGAGTTGTCGTACGCGACGCGGTCACGCTGGAAACTGCCGTGCTTGATATCCATCTCGGTCAGCCCGAATTTCACGAGCTGGTCGTATTCCAGGACGATGCGCAAGGTGTCCGTGACGTACAGGCCACTGTCGCGAGGGTCAGTATTCGCGGACTCGACATGTGTGACGTGCAGGGCCGGAAGCTGCCAGCGGCCGTAGAAGACGCGGCCGGCACCGGTCGCCTCGTCGTACACCTCATGCACGTCGCTCTCGGCGTACCGGAACCGGAAATAGGTGACACTGTCGCCCGTGCGTGCCTGCCAGCCCCGCAACGCGCGGTGAATGAGCGTCGTCTCCGCATTGATCCCGAAGCGACCGCGCTTCCAGTCAGCCCGTCCCCGCATACCCGATCACCCCCACGTGCCCGGATAGAGCGGCGAAGGGATGCCGGACTCGTCGTCGTAGGCATCACCGTCGATCGGCGGCAGCAGCCGCTCAGGCCGGGAAGTGTCGTCGTACTCACGGGGCTGGAAGACCGGCACGAGCCGGTTCGTGGTCCGCGAGACTCGCCGGAGCTGGAACATCTCGATGCGGCCCAGGCCCACGTTGAGCTGCTGCGCGAGCGTGTTGTACCGGGCCTGGATCTGGTCCAGGTGCTCCATGAGCTGCCGGTAGCGCTGGCTGCGCGGGACGAAGGTCCCCTCGCTGGTGTTGACGTCGATATCGGTGCTCGCATCGGTGGCGAGCGACCACAAGACGTTGGTGATCGCGAGATAGGCCACCAGCGGTTCCTCGACCGCCGGGAGGTTCTCCAGGTCGATGGGCTCCAGGTCGTACCGGATGTGGCCGTGGCCGTCCCGGTAGCGAGTCTTGAGCGTGCGGCCGTAGGTGTGCTGATTCATCGCGTCGCTGACGTACATCTCCAGCTCCGCGTCACTGAACATGCCCTCACTGCGCCCGCGGACGATGAGCGTCTGGCCGTGCTTGAGCGGCGAGTAGGCAGGGTTGATCAGCAGGATGGAGCCCTCTGCCGGGCTGAGGACGTAGTCGGTGTCCTCCACCAGCTCGACGGTGCCCGCGGGGTCGACAGTGGCGACCTTCGCCTGGACCGAGGAAACGTTGACCTCGGACAGGTCGTAACTGCTCAGCTCGTCGCCACCGATGAAGCTGTCGACGAAAGGCGCAGGAAGGTCGCCCACCTCGGAACGGATGCGCTGAATGACCCCCGCGAGCGTCGCCACGTCAGCTCACCGCCAGCGTCATCGTCAGTGACCCTGGTGCGAGTTGGAGGGCCTGATTCTGCGCCGTGGTGATGGCGCTGGCCAGGTTCCACGCCATCAAGGCCAGGCCGGTCGGCTGGCCGGCCGACGACGTCATGCGCGTGACGAGAGCCGCGCCGGTGACCGGGGCCGCCAGGCCCGTCGGGTCGTTGAACGGGCCGAACTGCACCAAGTCCGTGTTCGCCGACGTCCTGGTGCTGGTCGACGCTGCGCCCCACGGGATGGGCTGGCGGGCGTAGCCAGTGCCGGCGGCCTCGATGCCCACGAGCGTGGTCATGTCCGTCTGAGCGTCAGTCACGACCTGGGTGAGCAGCATGAGATAGGTCGTCTTCGGCTGCGGGTCGCCGGCCGCCGTCTTGGCCTGCCACTCGGCCTCCAGGGCGGTCGTGCGGCCGTTGAGGTAGTCCAGCGCGCTGACGGCTCCCTGGAGGGCGATGAACCCGTTGGCGGCCATCAGTCACCCGCCGCCATCTGGGCCTGCCAGTCCGCGTACTCCGGCGGCTGCTTGCCCGAGCCGACCAGCTCGGTGAACTGCGTCATCGGGAAGGAGATGTGGTGTTGGGAGAAACGGCCGGGCGCACTCTGCTCCAGCCACATGGCAACCACGCTGCGCTCCGCGCTGTAGCCGACGCCGTAGCTCGCCGGCTCGACGATGGCCAGGACCAGGAGCATGCGGTCGCTCTCCTGGGTCTCGTCACTGCCCGGCGCCCGGTAGCGGTGCGTTTTGGTGAGCATGCCGACGCCCTCTCCGAAATCGGAGAGGAGCCGGTACCACTGCCCGCGGGCCGGCGTCTTGTCGGTCTCGGCCAGGCTCTTGATGTTCGCCACGAAGGCGCCCCTTTCGGTGGTTAGAGCCACTGCCAGACGTAACCGAGCCGGTCCAGGTGCAGCGCCACGTGCAGCGGAACTTCGTAGACCTGGCCCTCCTTGAAATCGAAATCCGTGCCCTGGCCGATCGTGACCTTTTCCAGGTCGCAGCCGATGCGAATGTGGACCTTCTCCGGGGGCAGCTCGACGGGCCCTTCCTGCGTCTCCTCTTCGGCGACGGCCTGGATGGTCCGGCCCTTGTCGTCCAGCGAAATGGGCTGGTCGAGGTTGGCTGCCTGCTCGGCGTGCTGCATGGCGATTTCGCCCTTGCGCTTGGCAAGTTCTTCGGCGTGCTGCTCGGCGAGGATTCGCTTCTTGTTCCCGGTGTGATCCTTGGGATTCGGTCGGGTGCGCGGGTTTGCAGGCACGGAGTGTTCTCCTATTGAGTCGGGTGAGGAGTCCGGGGCGGGGACGTTGACAGAATTCCCCGCCCCGGGGAGTGGGTTGATCAGTTGGTCACGCACTGCACCACGGCGTAATCCGTGATGAGTCCGAGGCCGAAGATCGAATACCACGCCAATGCGTGCTCGCGTCCGAAGTCGAGCACACCGCCGTCGCGAAGTTCGACGGGCAGGGAGATGGCGTGACCCGCGGCGTTGTCCCCGATTACCAGAGCGCGGTACAGGGCGTTTGCCGGGGCGTTCGGGTTGGTCGGGGTGGACGTCACGGCGGGAATTGCCGGAGTCGATCCCGACGCCGTCCGGGAGGGCTGGCCGCCCCACTTCTGGGCGGTGTTCGTCGGGATGTTGGTCCCGAGCTGCTGGGTCGCCGGCGGGGTCGTGTTGCCCTGGAAGACCTGCGTGGTTTCGATGAATACCACGTCGTTCAAGCGGCCGATTTCTCCGAGCATGAAGTTGCCCGGGGCGGCGTACTTCGTGACCTCGATGAATTCGGGGTCATCGCGAAGTCGGCGGCTCTGGTGCGGGTGGACGAACGCGACGTAGGTCTCGCCGAGACGCGGGACGTTCTTGGTGGCGAGGGTCTCCACGGCGTCCTTGACCAGGGCAGACGTGAAGTAGAAGCCGCCGTTGGTCGCCATGGTCGCCTCGGAATCGGCGAACATTCCCCGGTCGTACGGAGAAAGCGGAGTACGCGCGGCGCCGGCCGACCAGGACGCGAGCTTGTCGTATCCGTAAAGGACCGACGGGGCGCCCATGAAGGTGTCGCGAGCCAGGGCGTCGATGTACGTCGCCATGTTTCGCCCGAGAAGACGAGCACCGCTCGCCATAACGTCGTCGAAGCTCGCGTTGAGGAGAAGTTCGGTCACGGCGATTGCGAATCCGTGCTCAGCGACGCTGATTGTGATCTGCTCGGCCGAGAGCGCGTGCGTCTCCATTCGCACGCCTTCCACGAGCTGCTGCGCGCCGTCGAGCGAGCGGTACCTCATGAAGTTCACCGTGAGACCGGGAGCAGTTCCCAGCTCGGTCTTCTTCACAAGGAATTGCTCGAACCGGAGCACGGGCATTGCCTGGAACAAAATTTCTTTGCTCCACAGCGTCTGGATGGCCGGCGTGAGCATGGTGGAGTTTGCCGCCTGATACGCCGTCGGCGTCGGCGACAGGACCGGAGTCCCAGTGATTCCGCTTGCCACGGGTGCCTCTCATTCCGTGTTGGGCCGCCGGAATGAGTAGGAATGAGAGGCGGTCTGTCGAGGGAGCGGGTCAGTCGAAAAGCCCGCGATTGCTGGAGTTGGTAGCCGCTGCCCCGAGGAGCTGCGAGCGGTAGCGCGCGAACTCCGACATCGGCATGTTCTTGATGTCCTCGACCGAAAGCTGGCGGGCGCCGGCGTCCCCATCGGTGGGGCCATTCCCGGTGTAGCCAGTCGTCGACACGCCCCGCATCTGGGAGCGCGCCGCCTGCTGGGCGGCCGACACGGACTGGAAAATCGCGTCGGTCTTCACCTTGAGCAGCTCGATCGAAGCGTCGACCTCTTCCCGGGAGTTCCCGGATACCAGGTCGACCAGTTCGGGAGCGATAGCGTTCCGCTCCGCGTTGACTCGTTCCTGAATGTAGGCACGAAGCGCGTTGAATTCGGCCTCCTTGGCGAGAGTCGCACGCTCCTGCTCGCGCTCCGCCTGAAGCTCGGCGAACTTGCGCTCCCACTCGGTGGAGCGCTCCTCGACGAGTTTCTTGGCGGACATCTCTGCCTCGGACCGCTTCCTGGCCTCCTCCTCCGCGGCGGCCTGGCGCTCGGCCTCTTCCCGCTCACGGGCCTCGCGCTCCTCGCGCACCGCCGCCAGCTCGGCTTCGAGGGCCTGGAGGCGCTCGTCGCCCTTCGTGAGGCGCGAGTACAGCTTGTCCTTCTCCTCCTGCCGCGCCCTTTCGAGTTCGGCCGCGGTGAAGGTCCGCCCACCCTCGGCCGGCTGCTGGGCCGGCGGGTTGGACTCGGTGCGAAGGGTCACGGTGCCGTCGGGGTTGGCCTGCGCGCCAGTGCCCGGGTGGGCGGGCGGCGCCGGTGTCGGCGGCTTCGGGCCAGTCGGGTTCGGGTTGTCGGGCACTTCTACACTCCAGGCTGGGGTAGCCGCCGGAATGAGTAGGAATGAGAGGCGGACGGTTCAGTCGTTTTCCGGGTTTCTCCGCTGGGCGAGTTTCGTGCCCTTGGAGAGCGTCACGAGTTCACTGAGGACCGATTCGATGTCCTGACCGCTGCCCGTACCGGGAAGCCCCGGCAGTGGACCAGCGGACGTCGCTCCCGATTTGGAATCCGATGAGGACCCGCCTGCGGGGGCAGGGGGCGGGCTTTCCACGCCAGTGGGCGGCAATCCCGTTGTCCGCAAGATAGCGGAGGCAATTTGGGCCTTGATAAATTCCAGCGCCCCGTCTTCTTTGGCTTCCGCCAGGCGCTCGTCGAAAATCTCCTGCATCTTCTCGTCGAGGAAGGTTTCCCCCAGGTCCCGCAGCGCTCCGCGCTTCGATTCCAGACCGAGCGCGAGCTTGGCCTGGACCTCATTCAGCTTCACCAACTCGTCGACCGGCAGCGGAGGCGGCCAGTCGCAGGTGGTGTCGTAAACGGACGGGTCTCGCGGGTCGATGACGAGAGGCTGCTGCTCCGACGTGCGGATGCCTTGGGTGTCCGGGTTGTAGACGCGGGTCTCAGGCTCGTACAGAAAGAGCGTCCGCAGGATGAGTTCGTTGATCCGGCGCAGGCCGTCGGTGTAGTTGGTCTGCTTGAGCGAGTACCGCTGCATGAGCGGGAAAAATTGGATAGAGAGGGCGACTCCACTCGTATTCGAGATCGCCTGAGCCTGTCCCAGGGCCGACTCAGGGACACCCGTCAGCTCGTGCATGGACCGCTTGATCAGGTCCAGGTAGGCCAGGGGGCCGGCCAGGTCGACGCCGTTCTCCAAGTTGAAGACCTGGGCGTCCTTGGGGAGTCCTCCCCAGATCTTTCGGGGGCCCTTCTCCAGGTTGCTCGCCTTCGCGCCCAAAAGGATCGTGACGGGGGCGCTGTGGTAGTTGACGATGTCCGAGATCTCGGTGGCCTTCTCGTTGAACTCGCGGTTCAGCGGGATGACGTCAACGATGTCGGCCAGGCCCCAGGGCGAGCCGGACACGGAGATGTTGCGGATGTGCACGATGGGGATCTGGCCCAGCGGGTTTTCACGGGCGTCGAGGAGTTCGTCATTGACGTATTCCTCGATGTAGTCGTCCGTGATGATCTCCGTGTACGTGTACACGGCGCGGGTCCCCTCCAGTGAGGTGCCCCAAAACTTGTACTTCGTTTTCCAGCGGAGCAACCGGTCACGGTCGTGGGGGTGGTATTCAGGGAAGCACTGGGCGGAGTTGAGGGGGAGAATCCGCACCCGTCCGGGGTGCAGGTTGCCGGCGGGGTCGGTCCAGGCGGGCTCGTAGGCGACCTTCACGAAGCAGTCGCCGGAGACTCCGCCGTTCTCGCCCATCTGCCAGAGCAGCGACTTCTTGTCGTTGTCGACGTTCCAGGCGCGGTCGAGGAGCGCCGGCACGACGTGTTCGTATTTCTTTTCGCTCTGGAAGTGAATTCCGCGGCCGAACGTGAAGTTCGTGATGTAGCGGGAGAGGGCGCCGACGTAGTTGATGGTGATGCTGGGCTCGCCGGCTTCCCTCTTGTAAGCCCAGTGGTGGCCCAGGTACCACGCGAAATGGTTGGCGTAGCGGGTCAGTCGAGGTCCGTGGACGTCGGTAATTCAAACTCCTCGTCCGCCAGCTCGACCAGGCCGAGCGGACTGACCGAGATGGTCAGGTCGCTGGCAGAGGCCCGCATGCTGGGGGAAACAAAGGCGATTGACATGGCATCACCTCCTCTCTGGCGCTAGGCCGGGTCAAATCACCGGCAGGAAGGGCACGGCCGAGCCGGACCAGGGGAGGGCGACGATGTAGAGCCGCGGGTCGATCTCCTGGGTCTCGAAGCTCTTGCTGGAGGTGGCTGTGCCGTAGACGTCTGCGGCCAGGCCGATGCGCACCGACTTGCCGGCCTCGACGGTTTCCGTGAAGAACACGCTGTGCGCCTGGTCGACCCCGGTCTGCACGTGCTGGTTGCGGTCGACGTACGTGGTGGCGCCGTCCGCGCGGAGCTGGAGGCGTACGCGGACAGCGGCGGTGGTGGTGCCGTCGGTCCAGCCCAGGCAGAGGTTCCCGTAGACCAGGAGCAGCCGCCGCTGAGTGAAGCTCGGGACCTGGTACGAGTGCACCAGCGTCGGCGTGCGCACGTTGCCGGCCAGGGAGAAGCCGGTAGTGCGCGCGGTGCCGATGGCCCAGGGCTGTGCGCTCAGGGCGGCCACTTGCCCTTGCAGAGTCGTGATCTGGCCCTGCTGCGTCGACTGAGTGGCGTTGAGCGAGCCGATGGAGGCCGAGGCGTCGATCAGGGTGGGGGTGAGAGGCCCCGTGGGCGCGCTGGTGCCACCGACCACGTTCTTGAGGAGCGTGTCGATGGGGTCCGCGAGCGCGGCAAGGTCCACGGGAACATCCGGGAGCTTGCCTTCGCTCGGGATCGGCAGGTGCGCCCACGGGGTGGACTGGCCGGGATTGGTCACGGATCGTCCTACTCAGTCGACGCGGGCGTAGTTCCGGCGCTGGTGGCGGCCTTCGCCGCGGTCGACGTTCGAGTACTTCAGCTCGGGCTCGCTGGCGCCCTCCGCCATCGCGGAGATGAAGGTGGGGGCTTCCGGCCAGGAGGCAGAGCCGACGTGGGCGCGCTCGCGCAGCGTCTCCTCGGGGCTCTTGGTGAAGACGTTCATGTTGTGGTTCGAGCGGCCGGGCGGGGTGCGGTACCCCTGCATGACGCCCTCGCTGAATTCGCTGGGGATGTCGCTGTCGGAGGCGACACCTTCCTGGAAACGGAGGGGGCCGCGACGGGACGGGTTGTTGGCGGTCTTCCGCTCGTAGAAGCGGTCGGCACTTTCACGGAACTGCGGGTCTGGGGCGAGAGGGCTCTGCGCCATGGTGGGCCTCCCAATTTGAGACGTCTCACCAAGGACGCTAAGCACGGCATTTTTCGCGCCGTTAATGGCTACCAGGGGCTGTTGTGCATCTCGGCTTCCGGCATGGCGATATCAGCCGTCAGGTAGAGGGCGTTGGAGAGGGAATCCACGTAGTCGTCATGGGCTGCGTCGACCTCGGGAGCGGCCACGATGATGTGCGGCCCCTGGTAGGTGAGTTCGGCGTCTTCCATCTGCTGCCGGAACTTCCGCCAGTTCTTCGTCTGGCGGGTTTTCGCGTGCGCTGGCCAGATGACGAGGCCCTTCGACATGAGGTCCATCATGTGGGCCCACCGCTTGGTCTGGTTCGTGCGGTCGCTTTTGAGGTCGACGATCTGTGCGTACGGCATGAGGACGCGGAGCCGGCTGGCTACCACGTCGCCCAGGCCGCCGGCGTCGATGCCGATGGCGAACACGTTGTAATGGCTGAGGAACTCGACGATGCGGTAGTACTGCGTTTCCCAGTCCGTGCCGGTCAGGTCCAGCCAGTTCAGTACCCGGTGCTCGAACTGGCCGTGCTCGTTTGGGTAGTCCCAGTTGATCCAGCAGATTGTGACGACGGTGGAGTCTGTCTTGCGCGCCGGGTCGATGCCGACGACGACAGGGGAGCGGTGCCATTCCTGGACGACGCGCATGGATACGTCGCCGAGGGAGTCGAATCGGTCGGACGTGACCAGCATGCCTTTGTCGAGAAGCCAGATGAGCCGGTAGCTGAGCTTGAATTCGTCGGATTCCTCGCCGAGGCGGTCCATCTCGGACTGGACGAATTTCTTGTAGCGGGTGACGTGCTTGGAGACCTCTTTCCAGTCGACCTGGAAGTGGTCGTTCTTTCTGCCTTTGCGGTTGGCTTCGCGCTTGTTCTTCTGGATCTGCTCGTAGAAGCCGTTTTTGGTGTAGGACGGGGTGCCGGTCAGGCAGAGGGTGCCGGCGGTCGAGCTGAGCATCGGCGCGATCGACTTGTTCAGCACCTTGTCGTCCGCGGCCTGGGCCTCGTCGATGACCACCAGGTGGTAGGTCTGGCCTTCGATCTGGGCCTTCGGGTGGGCGGTTTGTTTCCTGATCAGCGAGCCGCAGCGCTTGAAGCGCAACAGCTTCCCCCGGGTGATGATCTTCTCGTCGATCTCCGGGTCCGCCATGAGATCCTGCGCCCGCTCGCTCGTGAGCCGGCCGACGATGCGGGAGAAAAGCGTCTCGCTCATTTCGTCGGTCGGAGCGAAGACGCCGATCCACAGGCCCTCGCGGAATTTCCCCAGGAGGTCGGGAAAGAGTTTGGCCAGCCGCGGCAGCATGATGGCGGCGCCGCAGACCGTGTCCGCGACGGTCTCGGACTTGCCGGACTGCCGGCTCCACAGGGCGGTCAGCTTGGCGGAGTCCTCGGTGATGAGGCTCTCCAGGATGCGGCGCGCGAGGGGGAGCTGGTAGGGGCGCAGGGGGTGGCCGGACAGCTCGTCGATGACGAGGACGATCTTGTCGATGATGTCCTCGACGAGGGCCTGGTCGGTGCCGTGCGATACGGCGGGGTCGGACTCGTCGGGCATGCCCAGCGTCAGCTCGTGGTCGGTGGCATCGAGCGGCGTGGTCCCCATGTCGGCGAAGGTAAAGCGGGGCAAATATGGACAGATAATGCTTCCGCTGGGGATCTAATGCACGGTAGTCCAGGGCTACCGTGCATTATTCCGCTAGGGTGCCGCTCATGACCGCCACGACCACCGCGCCCAACTGGGCCGACCGCAACCGCCGTTCACGCAACACGGACTGGACTCTGGCCACCTTCAGGGACCGGTGGGAAGACCAGCTCCAGAACCCCGGGACCAGGCGCAAGTACCTGGCGTACTTCGATCTCTTCGTCACGTGGATGGAGCGCTACAGCGACTACAGCGGTATCGAGGTGCTCAAGGAGGCCGGCGTCGAGGAGCTGGAGGACTACTTCGCCTACCTCCAAGCCCCCCACTGGGACGGGCACCCCGGCGACTGCAACACCGAATGCGGCAACCTGCCCTACGGTCTGCCCAGCCAGAAGGCCAAGTACGACGCCCTCAGCAGCGCCTTCAACTACGCCGTCATCCACCAGCTCCGCGGCACCAACCCCGTGCGCGCCGTCAAGCTGGACCCCCGCACCCGCAAGCAACGACTCATCCTGCTGCCCTGGGAAGTCCACGGTGTCGTCGCAGCAGCAGAACGCGAATCCCCCCGCGCCGCCCTGGTCACGGCCCTCTTCTTCGGCGCCGGCCTGCGCTGCGAGGAGGTCGCCAACATCGACGTCGAACGCTTCTACCACGTACCCCGAGGCCGCATGCTCCGGCTGAAGCGCAAGGGCAAGAACCGCTGGCAGGACATCGACATCCCCCCCGCGGTCGTGCCCCTACTCCAGAAGCACCTAAGAGGCCGCACCGAGGGACCGCTGATCACGTCCACCGGCCGACGAACCCGCAACCCGGACACCGGCCAACTCGAACACACCCGCCTCGACCAATCCGGTCTCTTCCGCATGGTCCAGCGTGCCGGCGCAGCCAGCAACATCAAGGTTGCCCCTCACGACGGCCGCGCCACGTCCATCACCCTCGCCCTGGTCGACCCCGCCCAACCCAGCCGCGACCGCATCATGACCTACTACGACCACGGCGACTTCAACACCACGATGATCTACCGCCACGCCTCCCGACTGCCGGCAGGCCACCACCGCAACCCCTACGGCATCGACTGGACCACCCAGGCACCCTGACGAATATCAGCGGAAAACCCTCCCCTCCTACGGTCAAAGAACCGGACCCGGAAGGGAGGGTTTTTCGATGCCCCTGCACGGATTCAACGAAGACGAGATCCGCGAGTACATTCTCAGCAGCCGCGAGCAGCTCGGCCCCAGGAAGTTCGCCGCGCTCGTACGTGCTTTCCACCTGGGCGACGACCAGACGCTGCTCACCGAGCGGCCCACGAACACCTCGAACCCACCGCGGCCGAGGACGGTCGCCGCTGGGTACGACTACAAGTCGAAGACCATGTTCGTCCGCTTCCGCGGCGAGAAGGTCGCCCCCGGGCATTACCAGGACGGGGTGGGCTACGAGTACTACAACGTGACCCGCCGCGAATGGGACCGTTTCCGCAACGCACACTCCCCGGGCCGGATGATCAACACCCACTTCAACAACAAGCCGTACTCGCCGGCGGCCTGGTAAAGCCCATGCTCATCACCACCACCCGCTGCCGGCGCGACTGGCCCCGCCGCTACCGGACCTACTACCAGGAGACGGCGCCGCCCTACCGCCGGGCCGAGCCCGCCACCGTCTACAGGCTCGGCACACGGGGCCTCGTCGTCGGCCGCTGGACCTCCCGCGCCCCGGACGAGCACCAGGCCCTCGCAGACGCCCTCCAGGCCCGCCCCGCGACCGTCCTCAGCTCCGAAGGCCACCTCCTGCCCAACTACCGCCGCACGGAGGCGTAGCCGTGTTCACCCGCCGAGAAGACGCCCCCAACCCGTACCTGGCCGACGCCCGCCGGCGCATCGCGAAAATGTCCTCCGACGGGGCCCGCGAGTACAGCATCAGCGTGTGGGCCTACGGCATGCGCGTCGCCGAGACGCCGGCCGAGCACCTGGCCGACGACCTGGGGGAGTGGGACATGGCCCTCGCCACGCTCCAGGCCGTCCGCGAGCGCATGGCTGCCGCCTGAGAAGCGCCCTGCCTGGCGTCATCCCGCTGCTACGCTGCGTCACTTGCCGCGTACCCGCGAAGGAGAACCAGATGACGCCGGCCGTCGGGCAACAGCGTGACGTATACAAGCCCCCGCTCCAGCAGCCCGCCAAGCCCAGGGTCCACGCGAACCCCCGGCCGGCCACGGCCGAAGAATTCGAGGACGACGCCGTACTGAAGGGCGTCCTGCTCGACAACACCCTGCTCAGCGGCCTGGAACTCGAAATCGTCGAGATGGAACAGTCCCGGCTCACCGGCACCCGCATGAACGGGACGACTCTTGAGCGGTGCGTGCTCGGCGACCTCGTCTGCGAGAACGTCGACTTCGCCAACCTCCGCGCCAGAGACACATCCGTGCTCCGGAGCACGATCACGACCAGCCGGCTCACCGGCTCCCACTGGACCTCGGGGCAGTTCACCGACGTCAGGATCGAAGGCGCCCGTGCCGACCTGGCGCAGTTCCGGCACTCCAAGCTCAGGCGCGTGGTGTTCCGGGAAACGAACCTTCGGCAGGCCGATTTCCAGTTCGCCGAGCTGGCCCACGTCAGCTTCGAGAACTGCGATCTGAGCGGCGTGCAGTTCGCCAACTCCAAAATGAGCCGCGTCGAGTTCACCAACTGCACCATGCTCGACATCGGCGGAACGGCCGGCCTGAAGGGGGCAACGGTACGAGGCCCAGGCGCCATGGAACTGGGCCTGAGCCTCGCACGTGAAGCGGGGATTCTGATCGAGTCGTAGCCCGTCAGGCAGCGACGGCCGGCTTGTAGCCGGCGTACCTCACGGAGGAGATGCTGCGGGCGACGTGACCGAAGTCGAGCGGCTCGGGGCCGGTGCCGGCCCACTCGGTCATCTCGTCCAGCAGCAGCCTCCCGTAGTCCGTGAAGTGCTGCCGCTGGTGTCCCAGCGACTCACACGCCTGCCGCAGCGAGCTGGTGTACAGGTCGACGAGCGTGCTGACGCCGCGCAGGTGCTGCATGTACATCAGAGGCACGGTGACCGCGGCAGCGTGGAACGCCTTGTCCAGCGGGCGCATCTGACCGAGCTTCACCGCGGACAGCGCGCGGTACCGCTCGCCCTCCATCTCGCGCGAGGTCAGGTTGAACATGCCGTAGGCCATGTCCATCACGAACAATCCGGTGTGCAGGGCCTCGTGCACCAGGCACTCGGCGAAGTCCGGCACCTCCCATGTCTCGGCCGGGCTCATGACGACGACACCCGGGAGCGTGTTGGCGCTGCCGCCGCCGTCGACCCCGCTGTTGAGGACTACGACGTCGGTGACGAACAGCTCGGCCAGCCTGTGCAGGTTCGGGTCGAGGGTGCGGACGTGCTCGAAGGCCCCGTGGACCTTCATGTCCCATGCCTCGCGGGTCGGCCCGTCAGTGGCCGTGGCTCCGGCGAAGATGTGCTCGAAGATGCCTTCGGCGCGGCAGTGCCTGGCCCACCTGCCGTCTTCGTAGGTGATGGCGACGCCGGCCTCGGCCGGCGCGAAGGGGCGCAGCTTGGCGATGGCCTCACGGTAAGCCTCCGCCAGGTCGGCCGCGTCCTCCACGTGCTTGCCGTTGACCGCGTGGGCGAACCGGGCGACCGTCTCTGCGATGTGACCGATGTTGAGGAAACGCACAGGCTTTCTCCTAGAGTGAGATGCGTGTGCCCGGAGCGAATGATCCTCGCTCCGGGCACACTCAGGGGTTCAGCGCGTCAGGGGCGGACTAGGAGG
Organism: Streptomyces sp. NBC_01451; assembly: GCF_036227485.1. NCBI lineage: Bacteria > Bacillati > Actinomycetota > Actinomycetes > Kitasatosporales > Streptomycetaceae > Streptomyces > Streptomyces sp. NBC_01451. The sequence continues at coordinate 3,338,684 of NZ_CP109479.1, read as the reverse complement.
TCCAGCCGCCCATCATGCAGACGTTGCCCTCCTGATGGGACGCGGTGATCCGGCCGCGGATACCGGCCGCGAGCGCCGGCGGGTCGGTCTGGACGGCCGTCACGACGCCGGTGAGCGCCTGCGTGTCCACGGCCGGCGGGGTCGGTCCGGGGGGAGTGGTCATGGGTTCCTCCAGGTACTCCGATGGATGTGCATTACCTGGCTGACAGCGTGTGTTTCCGCCGTCACCGGCCGCTGTCGCCGAGGAGAAAGCTACCGACGAAACCCGGTCCCGGAAACACCGAAAACCGCCAATCCGCGAAATCGGACTATGCCAAATTAGAGTGTCTGACTTTGAGCACGCAAAAGGCCGGAAGCGCAGAATGCAATCTTCCGGAGAATGGGAACACCTGAATGCCTGGGCTGGTGAGCGACTCTAGGGAGTGGTAAGAGCAAATAGCGCCAGCCCAGGCACTCTAGGTGCGATCATGCCTGAAATTCGTTCCCTGAATCATCTCCTCTCTGACTCGGCATCGTGTACCGCCCGGACGACAGGGGAGACCGGAAAGGAAGGTCGTCCTCGGCGGAGTCCAAGTAGTCCTCGCTGTGGCAGCACAGGCATGCGCCGGGCCGCCGAGCGAGAGCGAGCATCATGGAAATCGACCCGGCCCAGACCGTTATGCAAAAAATCCCGGCGAGGGCGCATACCGTCGTGCCGCTGGTCCTCAAGCTCACTGCGAATCTCCTGTACGAGGGCCTGGCCGGCGGCCAACTCGGAGGGGGGTCACGCGCCGGCCAGGCCCGTATCAGGTGGCGGGAGGGCCTTCTTGTGAACACCTCCCGCCACCGCTTGCGCGGCCCAACAGCGATGAATTTGGGCCGAGTTGAGGCGAAGCTACGCGGCCCTCAGCTTCACGAGGACCAGCTCCAGCAGGTCGGTGGACGGCGGAGGCGCGGCCCGAGCTACCTCGCGCGCTCTCGCACGTTCGAGCTGCTCGTCCGTCATGCGCCCCAGGCGGCTGGCGTAAGCCAGCTCGGCGGCCCTGATCTGCGCCTTGAGGGCGGCGATGTCCGCGCTGTTGAGGCGGACCTTCAGATTCCCGTACTGGACCGTGCCGTCCGGTCCGGTTCGCGAGTAGCCCGCGAAGTCGATGCGAAAAGGCTCGTCAGGGTAGGGGTCGGCGTCCAACTCCGCCTGACTGAGCAGAAATAACCGAGGGTGCTGCTCCTCCGGGTTCACGCCAGCCTCCTCACGCATCGACGCGCTCCAGTTAGAGCCGAAATCGGCTGATTTTGCCATCATCAGTCAAAATGACCTCGTACTTCTGGGCTAAGAGCGTCACCAGGAGCAGGCCCCGGCCGCCCTCTTCCCCGTCACCGGGGAAGCGACTCTCCGGCTCCTTTCGTGATCCGTCCCTCACGTCGATCGTGCACTCCGGCCACACCGTGACCTCAAAGCGCTCGCCCTCGGCGTGCAGTACCGCGTTCGTTGCGAGTTCGCTGACCAGCAGAGCGCAGGTCTCGGCCTGTAGCTCCGTGCCGCCGCCGGCCTGCCGGAGAACGCTGGCGGCCCAGTCTCGGGCCGGCCTGACGGCCTCCGCGGTGCACGGAAACACGCTTCTCGCCACGAACGCGCCTTGCTGTTGGTGCTGTTGTGAGCGCATCGCAGCCTCCAGCACGCGGCATCCGAAGCCGCGCAAGACGATCACGCACCGCTACGAGCCCCGTCCGGTACGTGACTCACTACTGTGGTGCGCGCGCACCTGCGCGCGCAAGTCTGTGGCCCAACTTGCCCTCAGAAGTGCCAATGTCGCTGCTCTCCCGCTACCCTGCGCAGAGAGTCAGGAGGGGAGGTGAGTCCATGTCGGTGAACACGTCCGCGGTCGCCGTGGGACGAAAATTTGGTGAAGCACTGAAGGAGGCCCGGCTGGCTGCGCGCCGGTCCGACGGCCGGCCCGTGCGGCAGTTGGACGTTGCTCAGGCGCTCAAGCGAGGCACCCGCGACCGGTACTCCCGTCTGGAGCGCGGTAGGGCATTTCCCGAGCCGGAAGAGTGGGAAATCATTCGCTCAGTCCTCGCCATGGACGAAGCGACCCGGGCCCGTCTGGAAGCCTTGATGGAAGCTGGCAGGGAGATCGCGGACTCCTGGTGGCGCGACTTCGAGGAGGAATTCCCCGAATCGCTCTTGCAGTTTGTGGCCTTCGAGGATGCCGCGGAGCGCGTCACGACTTGTGCGGTCAACGTACTGCCGTCTCTCCTTCAGACGGCCAACTACGCCCGTTTTCTTACGTCACGGGTCGCCGGCTCTGTGCTCACTGCTGACGCGGTAGAGCGCTCGGTGGAGCTTCGGCGGAACCGACGGCGCATCTTCGCCAAGCCCAACCCTCCTGTCGTCGAGTTCATCTTCAGTGAGGCCGCTCTGCGACAAGCAGTTGGCGGCAAAGACGTCATGCTGGAGCAGCTCGATTCGCTGATCGAGGACGGGGCATTGCGTAACGTCAGCCTTCGCGTCGTTCCTTTCACGGCAGTTGCTCCGTCCGCGTACATGGTGCATCTGCTGGAGTTCGGAGGCGACGAGAAACCCATCACGGCGTTCGATTCCATGACGGGGATGTCCTTCCAGAAGCGTCCCAGGGAGGTCCGCGAGAACCGTTACTACGTCGAGGCCATGAGGAACTTGGCCCTGCCGCATCTGGAAACGATTGCTGTGATCAAGAGAATCAAGAAAGAGATGTCTAGTGCCTGACAACAACGAGCTGAAGAACCAGACCATCCCCGAGAGCGCGTGGGTGAAGTCGTCGTTCTCCGGCGCCGGCAGCGGCGGCGACTGCGTGGAGGTTGCCCGGCTCCAGCGCGGCCGTGCGGTCCGTGACTCCAAGAACCCCTCGGGGCCGAAGCTGTTCTTCACCGATGCCGAGTGGAGTGCCTTCACCCAGGGCGTTCAGGCTCAGGAGCCCGGCCTGAGCTGAACGGCCCACGCATGCTGAAGGCCCGCTCCTCTGTTCAGGTCAGAGGGGCGGGCCTTCTCATGGCCGCACGCGGGTCTTCGCCCCCCGCGGCCGGCCACGCCTACAGGCCGAGGAACACCCCGAGCTGGACGGTGACGGACACGAAGACGTCGAGGACGCTGGACATGGGGACCTCCGAGGGTCAGTACGTGGGTGCCATGAAAATCGAGCTGCGGCCCTGCCCCATGGACGGCGCCCCGGTGGACGCGGCGCCAGGGGAGCCGAGGCCGAGCTGGGCGTGGGTGGGTCGTCCGCGGACCGGGCTGGTGCCCGGCTGAGCGCTCAGCCGCGGCAGAGTGCTCGCGGAGAGGGCCGGCGTGCCAGGGTCAGGCAGTTCAGACGGCCAGCCGGCCGCCAGGCTGCTCCTGGGGCCCCCGGTGGGGGTGCCGGGGAGTATCTCCTGGAACGCCTGCCACGACGGGTTGGGGCGTCGTACGAGGGGCATGACGGTCACCTCGAATCGGGCGGGAACCCCTTAAAGGTGCCGGCCACGAATATCCGGCAGGTAATTAGGGGTTGCCGTACTCCGGCTTCGCGTACGTCAGTTTCGGGAGTTGGGCGACCAGGTTGCGCACGCGCTTGTACTTCACGCGGGTGGTGTGTTTGTCCCAGGGGTAGTTGTCGACGACCGGCACGTTGGGGAACAGCCAGACGTCGTCGGGGTGGATGTGCCAGGAGAGCTGGCCGGTCGGGCTCTCGACGTACAGCACGGGCCAGTCCGGGGTCTGGGGGTCCGTGTAGCTGAGCGCCCCACCGAAAAGCGCGACCATCACGGCCAGGAGGTGGGCGCGCTCCGCGTAGATGTCGAGTTCCGTTTTTTCGCAGGCGTCAGCCATATGGGGGGTCCTTTCGGAACTGGGCTGACGCAATCGTGCAACGTGAAGTTATTTCGCCGGTAGCGACACGGATGGGCGCTCGGGTGAATCCCCCCGCCAGCCGATTCCGTACCGGATATCGCGCAGGATCTCACCCTGGGTGAATTCCTTGTCGGCACACTCGAATGGCGGCATGTAGAACAGCCGGTACAGGCGCCGGCCGGGGTCGTAGCCGGCGATGGTGAGCACGGCGGGGGAGCTGAGGGGGATCTGCCAGCGCTTGTACTGGGTGGAGACGAAACCGAAGCGGTGCAGCTCCTGCATCGCGGCCTGGAGCTGCTGCTGCGGCACGATCGGGTTGCTCACCTCCCACCCGTAGTCCTCGGGCCGGAAAGGCTCGGGTACCGCGAGCTGGAACATCACGCGCCCCTCCTCGGGGCGTAGGCGAGCGCCGCGGACACCGCGAGCCGGTAAGCGAGGTAGGGCCGGCGCAGCTCGTGCACGTGCAGCTCCAGGACGCGGTTCATCGCGTCGACCAGATCGGTGCGCACGCCCAGGCCCTCGTCCTTGAAATACGTGTACCCGGGCTCTGTGCGGCCTTCCTCGGCCAGGTGCAGGAGCGGCAGGGTGGCCGGCGGCGGGTCGCCGGCCGAGTCGACGTGGTCGCACTCGGGGCAGCAGCAGGGCCGGCCGCTGAAGGCGTCGACCGCCCAGCAATGCCCGTGCTCGCCGGCCGCGCATGCGGGGGAGAGGAACAGGTCGGTGCTCAGCGCGACGAGGAAGGCGACCTCGGGCCTGACGTCGGTCCAGTCACACACGGCCGGCTCCTCGCGGGGCCGGCGCTTCCCAGCTCGCGACGTGGTCGCGGCCGGCCTCGGTGGGGCTGTAACAAGTGCCCTCGTCTCTACGGTCTTTGAGAGCGTTGCCGGCTCGCTGGAGGCTGCCCAGAGCGGCAACGACTCGGCCGGTCGGGATGCCCGTGAGTGACACCACTTCGTCCACGGTGCAGGCCCCCTCATCACGGAGAAGCCTGAGCACCTGCTGGGTTTCCGTCATACCCATGAGTTTTTCACTCCGTGACCAGTACGGCGCGGGAAACAAGCAAGACCCCCCACTGGGGAGGAACAGGCCGCAGTGGGGGGTCTTTCGCTCCGGTCTCCGGTCAGTCCCATCACTCCACCGTCAGAGCGACACCGCTACATCGGGGACTTTCCGTCGTCCGTCGTAATGCGTAACTGCGCCACCCGCCCGCCGGTTACGCGTTTTCGGACGGGCCACTCGAACGGCCGAATCGGACCCGGTACCTTTCCAGCATTTCGACCACGGGTGCCGAGCCGTACAGCAGCGGCGGGTCAGGAGCACACTCGGCCTGGTACGCCAGCCACAGCAGGCCAACAACGTCTTTGGCCGTCTGCCGCAGCCGGTACTTGGGGCACGCGGATTGGCCCAGGCCCTGCCGCCGGTACCGCTCCCTGCGGGCGAGGGCCTCGCGCAGGGCCGGGCTGAGACGGCGAAGGGCGTCGACCTCCACCCACGAATCCGTCCAGTGCACCCGGAAGTTGACCGGCAGCTCGACCGCGTCCATGAGAAACAGGGCGAAGTTCCCGACGGCTCTGGACATGTACCCGGAGTCGCGCTCCAGCAGCCGCCGACTTTCACGGCTTTCCGGGTCCGCGTCCTGGACGAAGAACTTGACGTACGCAATCGCCCAGAGACGCGGGTCGTCCACGGCTTTCGGTTCAGCCATTTGTGGCATGTCAGCGTTTAGCCTTCCCAGCATGATCCATGTTCCTGAGCCGCGGGACGTGTGCCCCGAATGCGGCAGCCAAATTGAAGCAACCCGAATGGACTACGGGTACTGCTCCCTCTGCCGCGATTTCCACGCGGCCAACGAAGATGTGGGGCTCGCCATCCTCGATCCGGTGCCCGTCATGGGCGGCGGCTTCATGCGCTGCTGTAGCGCCTCCCTGCGGGCCTGGACCGTCTACCACCCCGCCCCGTGGGATGTGGGCATGCTGGTGCGCTGCATCTTCAGCGAGGACCCCCACCTGCACGCCATGCGGTACTGCACCTGCGACCACTGGCACTGGGCCCGTGCCATGTGCGCGGCCTTCGAGCGCGAGGAAGCGTCGTGACGACGGCAACCTGTGCCTGCGTCGTGGCCGCGCTCGTGGACATGGCACCCGACCCGGACACCGTGCCGGGCTGTTACTTCCACTGCGTCAGCCACGGCCAACTGGTGGTCTTCACCGGGCGCCGCTGGGTCTGGTCGAACCAGCCGGAGGATTTCGAGCAGCTCCCCCAAATGGCGGGCTGTGAGGGCGTCAGCCCTGTGCCAGACTAAATCCCGGCAGGGCGGGACTGGAAAGTCCCGGACAGCCGAGGCCGCACCCTTGCGCATGGGGTGCGGCCTCGGTCATGTCAGAAGGAAAGGCTTGTAACCCCTCGGACGCAGTTCGACCTCGAAGTGCTGACCGTCGGCTTTGGGGGCGAAAACGACCGGGCAGGGGAAAATTTCGTCGTGCCCCACAAGTATCTGGGCGCGCTCCTCGATTTCCTCAGCCCAGCCCCGCATCACGGCCGGCAGGCGCCAGGTGCCCTGCTGGCACTCCATCCACGCGAGCCGTTCCTGCGGCGCGGTGTAGATGGCCAGCACATTCAGCGTCACGGGCCGCTCGACGTGGAACACGTGCATGTTCCGGATTTCGTTGAGGTACTGGGTCCTCAGCGTCCCCGTGTGGGCCAGCCGTGCCACAAGCTCTCTCCGTTCACCCGTTCTGCGCAGCAGACAGTATCCGGGCCGCCGCGGCGCCGCCGTGCTGAGCGAAGGCGCACACCACCGGCAGCCGCACAAGACGCCGACGGACATCGCTGTCGAGACTCCGCGCCCACCCGTGCAGCCCTTCCGGCAGCACGTAGCGATCCCCGTTTTCCAGAGTCACGGACCAGTAGCCCCTGATGTCGCGCCGGCGCTCGGCGTGGGGGGCACGCTCCCACTCGACGCCGCACACGGTCAGCACCAGGCCGACTTCGCCGGTGTCGACGGTCGGCACCACCAGGCGGTGCGGCAGCGGGGGGCGCTCGTCGACTTCAGAGGTCGACATCGACTCGCCCCGACTGGAACTCGATGACGGCCTCGGGGTGGCCGGCATGCGCCTCGGCCGGCGACCCGTACGTCCACAAGCGCTTCAGGAAACGATTCTCCGGTGCCGGCGTGAACAGCACGCTGGCGTACAACTGGGGCACGTGGCCCTCCGGCACCGCTCTCTGCGACGCCTCGTCGTCGAAAACGCGGAAGAGGGTGCGCACGATGGCCAGCCGCCCGGACGCGAGGGTGACGGGCGTCCAGAGCAAGGTGCAATGGTCGAGGTTGTCTGCGAGTTCGATGGCCTCGCGCACGGAGATGGGCTCGCCCTGGAGGTTGAACGCCAGGGGGGTTCCGCCGGGGCCACGGGGAATCATGTCGGGGGCCTGGCCGGCGTCGAGGAGAGTTTGGCTCTGCACGCTGCGTCCTTTCCCTGAGAAAACGAAGGCCCGGCGCAACCAGGAGGCAAGGTGCCGGGGGGACAGCACCTGCGTCGACTGGTTGCACCGGACCGTTCCGAGGTGCGTGCCATGCAGGGTCCCGGTGACCGGGGGTGGGGTGATCGACCGGGACCCCGCTGCGTGGGCACGCACCGACATCAACTCATGACTCCGTGTGCGAGTCACGCAGTTCTCGGGTTATTTCTCGCCTCATCACTCTAATGGGTGACGAAATAACTCTCCGCGCACACGCTCGCCGGTCGAGATGTCCAAGATGCCCGTGATTTTCGCCCACATCGTGAGACTTTCCGCGATTTCAATTACGGAGCGTAAAAACTTCACGCGGCAGACACCTCATGCACACGCTTCCTCCCCGCCAGCACCCCCAGGCTCGCCCGCAGGCAGCTCCGCCCACATCCGGTGGAAGTCCTCAACGGAGTCCACGACAGGGAGCACATTCGTCATACCCGTGATCTTGAAGATCTTCGCCGTGCGCTCGTCCGGGGCGACGACGAAGAGTCCCCAGTCCAGTTCCCGCTTCCGCCTGTGGTTGAGGAGACCCACCAAGACCCCAAGGCCGCACGAGTCCAGGTACACGCAATCGCTCAGATCGATTCCCACATGCACCGGTGGCTCGTCGCACTCCACCACAAGCCCCTTCAGGTAATCCCGGAGCTTGGGATGGGTGTAGACGTCGATATCGCCGTCCACCAGGACCACCAACACCCCGTCCTCACGCCGCACGTGGGACAACTCCAGATCGAACGCGCCCATCACTCACTCCTCGCCATCGCCACGGTCAGGCCAGTGCGACCGGTGCGGACACACCAGCAGGTGGGCGAAGTTCGACTCGTACTTCAGACCCGGATGCACCGAACAGCGCTCCATGTCCACCGGCTTCGCCACGAACGGAGCAGCCAGACGCTCCGCATCCGCCACCATCTCCCGCAAATCCACTGCCATGAGCCCTCCATCCCGCGCACCCAGCGCGACGGTCTAGCCACACCCTGTGCGCACGGTAGCCCTGCGCGCGCATGTGCGCGCGCACCTTGCGAAGTTGGCATATGCCAGCACGACGAAGGCCCCCCACCCCACCAGCCAATTTCAAAGTCGCCCACCCATACGGCCTAAAGACGATTTGCCTTAACCAAAAAACGATCCATAAATTCACCGCCATGACGACGCGACTCAGCCAGGTCGTCGCAGTGGAAAAGCCCATCAAGACCGAGGCATACGGCACCCTCAGCGCCGCACACCACCAGGTCCAAAAGCCCCCGCTGCTCGCTGGCATCACCCGCACCTACCGGCCCCGCGACGACGACGGCGAACAGCTCCCGCCCGAGTCCACCCGCGTACAACTCCGGGCAACCGACGCCATCGACGACGTGAAGCAGGCCCTCACCCGCTTCTACGACGTCACCGCCACACGCGACTGGGCCAACACCACAGCCAAGGCGGACATCAAAGTCGCCGGCATCACCCTGCTGCGCGACGCCCCGGTCCCGTACCTGCTGTTCCTCGAAAAGCAGCTCACCTCGCTGCACACCTTCGTCGAGAAGCTCCCCCTCCTCGACCCCGCCGAGGAATGGGTGTGGAGCCCGGACCAGGGCATCTACCGCACGCCGGCCTACGAGACGCAGCGCTCCAAGAAAGTCCCCAGAAACCACGTCCTGGCCGAGGCCACCGACCGCCACCCCGCCCAGGTACAGGTCTGGCACGAGGACATCCCGGTCGGCACCTGGAGCACCGTGAAGTTCTCCGGCGCCCTACCGGCCAGCCACGTCAAGGCCATGCTCGCACGCGTCCAGGCCCTCCGCGACGCGGTCAAGTACGCACGTGAAGCGGCCAACGCCACCGAGATCCCCCAGATGCGCGTGGCCGGCCCCCTCCTCGACTACCTCTTCCCCGCCTTCACCCCGCCGGCCAACGAACAGGCCGCCGCAGCGTAGGAGGACACCGAAGAGGGCCGAGCATCTGTATGCCTCACGGCACATGGGTAACAGCCAGCATTGCGCGACTGTCTCGGGAGCGGGAGGGGTACCCCGCGAGCAACACCACAGACCCCCGTCGCCGGCGTGCGACGGGTGCGCATGGAGCGCAATCTGAAGCTCAGGACTGAAATTCAACAACGGGCAGGCCACAGCGAAGGTTCGAACCCTTCCCCCGGCACCACACGCCGGGGTAGCCCAGTCGGTAGAGGCAAGCCGGCCCCGAATCTGAAGCTCTCGCTCCTAGACTCAGACACGCCACCAAGCGCCGAATCAACTGGCCCGAGCCACATCCCCGAAATGCCGGTTCAAGTCCGGCCCGCGCAGCTCGATGCGCGGTGGTCCAATGGCAGGACGCGGAGACCTCAACACGACTCGGGACCTTAAAAGTGTCGGCGCGAGCTGATGGGTGGATTCCTTCACAGGACTCGACTCTTAATCGAGAACCCTCCCAGGGGGTCGGGACAGGCTACGTCCCGGCCCCCGCCAGCGCAGTAGCCCTTACGAACGACCAGGAAACAGCCGCTCGGCCCGCAACTCGGCGTACCCCGGCTTAATTACTTCACTGATCATTGCGAGACGTTCATCGAACGCAACGAATGCAGACTTCATTGCGTTGATCGAAAACCATTCGAGATCCGAGAGCGTATAACCGAAAGCGTCGACAAGATGCTCGAACTCCCGGCTCATGCTTGTCCCCGACATCAATCTGTTGTCCGTATTGACCGTCGCACGAAACCGCAGTCGCCGCAGCAGCCCGATGGGGTGCTCGGCGTACGAACGGGCGGCGCCGGTCTGGAGGTTGGAGCTGGGGCACAGTTCCAGCGGGATGCGCTTGTCGCGGACGTACGAGGCGAGGCGGCCGAGCTTCACGGAGCCGTCCTCGTGGACCTCGATGTCGTCGATGATGCGGACGCCGTGGCCGAGCCGGTCGGCGCCGCACCACTGCAACGCCTGCCAGATGGAGGGGAGTCCGAAGGCTTCCCCGGCGTGGATGGTGAAGTGGTTGTTCTCGCGCTTGAGGTACTCGAAGGCGTCGAGGTGGCGGGTGGGCGGGTAGCCGGCCTCGGCGCCCGCGATGTCGAATCCGACGACACCCTGCTCGCGGTAGCGGTTGGCCAGCTCCGCGATCTCCAGCGACCGGGCGGCGTGCCGCATCGCGGTGAGCAGCGAGCCCACCCTGATCCGGTTCCCGTCCTGGCGCGCCCGGCGCTCGCCCTCCCGGAAGCCCTCGTTGACGGCCTCGACGACCTCTTCGAGGGAGAGTCCGCCTTCGAGGTGCTGTTCGGGGGCGTAGCGGACCTCGGCGTAGACGACGCCGTCGGCGGCGAGGTCCTCGGCGCACTCGGTGGCGACCCGGACGAGCGCTTCGCGGGTCTGCATGACGCCGACGGTGTGGGAGAAGGTCTCCAGATACCGCTCCAGCGAGCCGGAGTCGGCGGACTCGCGGAACCAGACGCCGAGCCGGCCGGGGTCGGTCTCCGGGAGCTGGGTGTACCCGCTGTCGCGGGCGAGTTCGACGATGGTTCCGGGGCGCAGGCCGCCGTCGAGGTGGTCGTGCAGCAGAATCTTGGGCGCCCGGCGGATCTGGTCCGGGCTGGGGGTAACACTCGTCATTTCCGCACCATAGCGCCACGCGCGTAGAGAGGCTGTGACCAGTGCGCTACGAAGACCGGTGGGCCCAGTGCTGGCCCAATGTCGTCGACTCCGTCCGCCACGTCGAAACCATCTCCCTCAAAAACGCGTGGCGCGCGGAAGCCCTCGACCGCCGCTTCCGCGAAAAGGCAGCCCTCGAACACCACCACGCCGACGACGACCAGCAGTGCTCCACCTGCCACGTCGCCTTCCCCTGCCCCACCTACTGGGCGCTCACCACCGCCACCCCCTGGAAGCACGCCGTCGAAGGCCAGCCCGTCACGCTTCCCCTCGGCCTCAGAGACGTCCAGGCCGCGGTCACCGAAATGCTCCCCGAGCTGGCGCCGACCGACGAGACACCACATCCCGCCCCGTGAGGCCGGCCAGCCGACCCCAGACACGACGAAGGACCCCGTCGAGTACCCGGGGTCCTTCGCTGCGGCTTCCCAACGGAAAGCTCTGATCGCGTTGCGATCCTCAGCACCTCATCCCCACCTACGCGGGGAGCAACCGATCCGTGCTGCCACTCTCGATCCCCACAGGGTCTATGAGTCACCCCCGATCGCTCGGGGAGCAGCCACCCGGTTGCAAGTGGCGACGAGCCTGCTCCGAGGAGCGACCCGCCAGGCAACTATGGCACAACTCGCTGACACCAAGCGAGCACATGGAGCAACATGGTCTGAGCGGAGCCTGCGCCCGCAGGCGACGCGACGCAAAAATCCCAGCCAGGAAGATGCCTTGACCACTCCAGGACCCGGCGCTCAGCCACAAACCACCGAACGTGCACGCGTGGAGTCACTACTGCGAGACCGGATCACGACCGGCACGTACCAGACAGGGGCGCAGATACCCAGCATGGAAGCTCTCGCTTCCGAACTGGGCGTCGGCAAGGACAGCGTCCAGTTCGCCTTCAACCGGCTGTCAGACGCAGGTCTCTTGCTCCTTGTCGAAGGGCGAGGCACCGTAGTGACAGACCCGCAAGCACCCCCCACCGGCCCCGAGCTGCACGTAACGACCCTCGCCGGCACGACCGAGACCTGGACCGTACCCGGCCGAGGCATCACGAACGCCGACCACATCCGGACGGTCCTCACGAGGCGACTGGCCCGCGGGACCTACCCCCCAGGGGAACGAGTGCCATCCACGAGGTCACTAGCCGAGGAATTCAGAGTCAGCCAAATCACGCTCCGCAACGCCCTCAAACCCCTCATCGAGGCCGGCCTCCTGATCCCCTTTCAAGGACGGGGCACATTTGCCAACTCCCGGCCACCAAGCGTGAAACATTGACCAACCACAGCCGACCAAAAAATCTACGCGAGCGACCGAGGAGGGCGACTTGAGCACGCTGGAGCAGGAGACTGACCTGGTCACCCACTGGGATCGCGAAGGCAAACCGATCTCGCTCGGCGACTGGTCCCGCCTCTGGAACGACCCCGACTACCGCATCGTCGCCAAGACCCCGCATCTCGACGCCGTTGTCCAGACCCAGTGGGAAGGCATCAACGACGGCGTCCAGGTCGCCACCATGTACCACACCGGCATCGGTTGGGCCGGCACCTGGACCACCGTCTGGGAGGGCTACTACCCCTGCACGGAGGCCGACGCGAAAAAGGCCCACCGCCAGATCGTAAAGCTCCTCCGCGAGATGTGCCCGAAGCCGCCGGCCGGCGCCGAATACGCCCGCCATGCCCGCGCCATCCAGCGCAACATCGACCAGCTCCTGAGTGAAGCCGAGGAGGACGACGGCCAGCCGACGCCAGAGTCCTGATTTCCCGCGAGTTCCCGACCAGACCGCTACGGTCACGCCGAGGCCGGCCGATGTCGCTGCGCCGGCCTCACCTCCAAGCGCCGGCGGCTCTCCGATCCCCCGCGGAGGGTCGCCGGCTTATTCCGCATCAGACCAGGCCGATGGCGGCCGGCCACGGCAACCCCAGCACGTGACCACAGCCGACAAGCGTGACGCTCAGGAACGGCAGCTCCTTCTCCTTGAACTCTCGGAGCGCCGGCCTCAGCCCCTTGGGCACCTCACCGCAGACCGGGCACCCCGGGAAGGCGTCCGGAGGCGAGTGCCGGCGCATCGGCGCCAGATGGGCCCCGTCCTCACCGGGGCAGTACCACCTCCACCCCTCCGCAGTCCTGACCGCGGCGGTGTAGCGGACGTCGTGGCCCACGCACACAGGAAAGCGACGACCGAGCGGGCGCAACTCCCGGTCCAGAGCTTGAAGTTGAGTCATGGGCCGACTGTAGGCTCAGGCCGGCCCCACATTTCGCGGTCTGCCACTTTTCCGGCCTCTTCGTTAAACTCACCGGGGCTGGCAGCTCCGTGACGGCGCGAGAGCTGCCAGCCCCGGGGCCGAGAGCACCGACTCACCCGTTCGAGTGACAGCACCGTAAATGCAGGGCCGTCAGCGCTACGGTCACGCCATGAACGCGCTCGAAATCCTCTCCGGGGTGAACATCAAAGTCGTCGGCGCACGAGGCATCGACGGCCTGCCTCTGCCCATGCTCGGCATGCGGCCCCAGCACCTCGTCCTCGACCTCCGCGGAGGCGACCTAAAGCCGCTTTCTCCGCTCGAACAGGCCCTCGTGCACGCTGGCTTCACGCAACTCGTGCCGAGCGACGGCGTCCCAGACCCCCACCCGGACTGGAAGTTCTCCCTGCCCACGAAGACCTCGTACACAGCCACCTACGAAGGCCAGGTCCAGCTCAGCAACAACCTTCCGACACCCGAGATGTGGCACGCCTTGGTGCGTGAGGCCGGCTGGTGCCTCCTGGTCCTCCAACGTGAGCCCGGCCCCGAGGTCCGCGGCCAGGAGCTGCTCGCCGAGATGGACGCCGGCAACACCTTCGCTCTCAAGGCCCGGCTGGAATAACCGCTGAAGCACGTCCCTAGCGTTTTGAGTAGCCCTACAATCCCCGCATGCAAAAGACAATTGTCACCCTGGTGGACGACATCAGCGGCGAGGAAGCCGACGACATCGACACGCACACCATCGTCATTGACGGTGCCGGGGTCGAAATCGACCTCACCAGTAAGAACCACGATCTCCTGCTTGAGGCCCTGCGCCCGTTCCTGCACGCTGCGGGTGCCCGCCGAGTACGCGGGAGCGTCACGTCGGGCGGCGGAAAGGCCAAGCGTCGCGGAGCCGGCAGTGGGAACACCGCCCAGATCCGCGCCTGGGCGAAGGAGAACGGCTACGACGTCAACGACCGCGGCCGGGTCCCCGCCGACATCAGGGAAGCGTACGAAAAGGCGAATGCCTGACTTTTTCGGCCGGCCTCACCGGCTCGGCCTGCGGCTGGGTGACTTTTCCCCTGACCTGTAGCGGCGGTTGTCGGTGCTGTGCCAGCCTGGCAGTGGACCGGTTCGCCGGTTGTGCCGCAGTGGCTAGCCACTGCTATCGGAAGGGCCCTGCCCCCGCTCCGGCCAAGAGGTTAGGGGGCAGGGCCACCGGCAGGCTGGCCACTTTCCGGGCTAAATCCGCTAGCCTCGTGCCGTCGGCCCCGCGCTAATATCCGAGTCCACGGCCCGCGGCCACTGCCGGCGGCACGGACACTGCCTTCGGGCGAGGAGGGGATATGCGTCAGAGCAACCAGGCCCCCCTCCTGTCCGATATGCCCGTTAAGGGTGGGGGGGTCCGCATATACAGGGATTCGGCACCCATTTTCCCGTATTCACCGTTTCCGCAGGACATGCGGGGTATTAGCGCTGATTGTAGGACATGCCCACGTTGTACGTGTGATGTCCGAGCTTACGCACGGTAGTTACAGCTACCATGCGTAATGTTAGGCAGAGCGTGACGCTCCCGGCGCGTACGGTAGCGGAACTGGGAGCAAACGTTCCACTTTGCTCAGCAAATGGGGCATGTCCGACACAGTCGTAAATGTACGACGTGTCGATAAATGATATGCCGTGTCGTGAGGTACTGCCTTTGTACTGACACGGGGGACATGCACTCCATGCCTGGCATAGGCTATTTGTAAGGCATAAGCGAGTTACCCCCACATGGCATGGCATGAGCCGACACGGTGGGCATACGTCCTCTTACCTACCTATGTACGGGTACGAGGGGCATACCCTTTAAGCACCCCGAAATTTCGCGTCCCGTCATTTTCTAGGGCGTGTCCGTCATGCCCGGTATGCAGGGGCGTGGCGCTGAGAGCCGTTCTGCCGCGCGGGACGCCGTGAGGGTACCGAGCGACCCCGGGCCGGAGATAGGCCGCGACGCGGGCAGACAGCACCGCGCACGGGCCGGATACGGGGCGGCGGCGGGGGCGTAGTCGTACCGTGCGAGCACGTCACCGGGCGCGTACGGGCCCCGTAGGGAGCGACCGGAGAGACGGGCCCCGGGGGCGAGTGCGCCCCGTAGGGAGGCACACAGGGGCGCGGTTACATAGCGTCAATCTTCCCCGAATTTTGGGCACCCAGCGTGATATTTGGCCCCGCCGGGGGCGCCCGACCCTTGCCGACGGCCATTTCTGACGCCCTGTCAGAAAATCGCGTTTTCGCAGGTCAGAGGCCCTTTTTGGCCTTATTGAAAATCACCCCCAATAGACCCTCGGGGCGCCCTCGCGAGCCCCTATGTAATGGGTGCACGGGCTATTTGATCTTACGAAATCTCAAAATGTGAGACATTCCCAAGATCAACATAATTAGTTTTAGGGCCTCTGACCTGCGAAAACGTGGATTCCCTCGGTTTCCTCGGCAAAAGGGGTTCACGAGGGCCCCGTGACCCCGTAATGTTCTCCATGTCGCCACCGAGGGACGGGCCCGGAACCTAGGGCCCGGAACACGGGGGCGGCGGGGAGTCGCTCACACGTGAATTTCTGCGCGTGAGTGGCAGTGCCCCCGGTGACTTTGCGTGCGGTACGCCGTTTCGGCCGTACGGCGCAGAGGTGACGGGAGAGTGTCCCCAACCTTTGAGAACTCAACAGGGTGCCGTGTTATGTGGGAGTTGTCTGTCTGAACTCTCGCGAATTACCTAGGGAGAACTCTGTCTTCGGACAGATTCTCACGGGACTGTACGTGTGACTTTCTGCGCGTACCCCACGTCCCATGTACGCCCTTACCCGTGTGATCCTGCGCGGGTAGCAGTGCCGTACCCATGGCGGAATTCTGCCTAAAAATTCCCGGGGTCGCTTCGGCGTCGCCTTTAGCTCAAACGCGCGTGTTGGTCGCATGCGCTTGGGAGGACTGGTTTGCCTCCGCTCCATTTTCTAGGTATCGCGAGTGACGACAGTCCCCGTGCCGTTCCCCACAAGGGGACGGACGTAAGTAGTGCGCAGAGGGTACGTAGTTGCGCGCTCATTCATGTGATCTTTTGCGTGGTGAGCGTGCCGAATTACGGGTGAATTCCTGCCCGTTAACCGTGACTGAAACCCGAAAAGGGCGCGCGTGTGCTGAAACGAGCTGTATACGGGCATGCGTAAACCTAGTACGGAAGAACTGACTACCGGGGTCATGCCCGGTACTCAAAGCGCGCGAAAGCAAACACCTATGGAATTGTTTCTGGGGGTGAACTCTGCCCTCAGACCGTGCGGACGGTTGTCTACTCTGCACCCCATAGCCACATAACGGACAACAGTCAACGGCAGAGGGGGCAGACGTACGTGTCCCCGAAAAGGTTCTCAATTCCCCGCGCAAACGCTCACAACGGGAGCGCGGGAAGGGTCGCAACGCTTAGCGAAGCGACCAAATAGGGGGCCGGTAGCGTGTGAGGGTTTGCGCGCTACCGGCCCCGTTTATCGCACAACCTACCGAGTGCGCGTAGTGGGTAAGCGGGTGAAACATACCGCTGATTACGCGCACTCATTTTCTCGCCCCTGAACGGCTTACCGGTTCAACTCCGGACGGGGGCACTCATTCACTAATAGTCACGGAAGGACTCTGACTATGTCGAAAGCCAAGCGTAAGGCGCGTGCACTCGCGTCGACTCTCGAACTGTCCCGTAAGGAAAATCGCCAGTCTGTGAAGCCTGGCAGTAAGCGGCTCATGCCTGAAACGCTCTCCGCTACGGCGCAGCGACTCAAAGCAGAAAGCCAGGCAGGTGCGAACGTTCCCGCGCGCGTTGTTGAGCGCATGAGCGGCAGCGTTAAGGACGTGCGCATTTCCCAGGGTGACAGCGGCCCGAAAATGCGACCTAAGCGTAAGCCGCACACCGTAGGGCGCGAAGCGGCAGGAACCTTTGCCGGTCGTGACTACGGCTCCTCGGGTGACGGGGTCAAGCGTCTGTCGGATGAGCGTATCCGGCAGAACCGTGCCGAGTACTTCGCGGGTACGGCTGCAAGCCGTAAGGCGCAGGAAAAGGTGCCGAGTGTCTCGGGAGACTCCGAGGCCGCGCGTATCGCGCAAGCGCGTGAGGACTACGCGCACGCAATTGGTAAGGCTCATGCACGGACCGCTGCCGGTGATCCTTCCGGCGCCGAAGCGTGGATGAGTGAGGCTCGTAAGTACCGCCGGATTTTCCGCAACCACTGACAGGAGACACACGGATGAACGTGATCACGCATTCCTCCCCCCTCGGCCCGACGGAGGCCGTAGACCTGAAGCACGCGGCGATCGGTGCCGCGCGTATCGCCCTGGAATCCGGCGACGCCGACATGTCGGAGAAGCTGATGACACGCGCCCGGGAATTCAACCGTGCCGCTCGGCGTACGGGCAAGGAGGCGATTCCCGTTCCGGCCGTAAAAGAGATGCGGACCGTGAAGGCGGCGGAATTGCAGGAGTCTTTCAAGGCCGTCATCAGGGAACTCGCGCGCATGGGCAAGCTGTCGGACTGGAGGATCGTCGGCGAGGCGAACGCCGACGACGAGTCGTTCCGGCCGCTGTGCGCGCGGCTGGTTGGTAAGGCCGTCCGGTACATGGAAGTCCCGCCTCTCAGGCCCGTGGAGGAGAAGGCGGCGGCGGTCGAGACCGAAAAGGACCGGCTGATCAGGCAGGAGACGCGGCGGCGCACGGAGCCGAAGAAGATCAAGGCCAAGACGACCGAAACCACTGCCGCGTGAGGGGGTGATCCGATCTCCGGCGTGCGCGGCTCCAGAAAGTACCAAGCCGCGCGCGTCGGTCTTGTCTCAGCCCTAGGGGCGCAGGGAATTCCCCCTGCGCCCTTTTCTCGTCTCAAAAGAAGGGTGGAACCTAACCCATGCACAACACCATGAAGCGCGCGGCGGCGCGTCGCTCGGTCAAGGTCGACATGCGCCGTGACGTACTCAAGGCGAACGGCACTCAGGTGCGGGATTTCCTGGAGACGCTGCGCTCCCACCGATATTCCATGACGGACAGCGCTTACGCGTTCGCGTACCGGTCTGTGCTCGGGACTCGGCGGGCCACTCGGCAGTCGGTCGAGGATCGGATGCGGAGTCTGCGGCACCCCGTATCGGTCGGGGGTTCCAGTGGCCGGTGACTACGGAATCCAGAACTTCCACGACTCCGGTTCGTGGCAGGGATACGGCGCGTACCGGCGCATGCCCCTTGAAGAGGCCATGCGAGCGGCTGCCGAATTTGCGCAGAACCTGCACGCGTCGCCGCTCGGTGTGCGCGTCACCGGGCCCAAGGGCTGGGTCTCGGATCGGATCGGCGGCAGGCAGGAAATCACGCTGATCCACAACCCGCTCACCGATGTCTGGACCGTGGGATGCACGAAGTGCTCGTGCACGGAGGAAAGCACGGATTCCTACGACCCGGTGAGATTCGCCAGACGTCACCAGTGCTGAAAGGGGAAAACATCCCATGCTCACGTGCCCCACCGTTCCGCTCGCCGTTCGCATTCCCGGGCAGGCACCGCGACTGAACCTGTTCTGCCCCCTGTACGGCAAGACCAAGCGCGGCCGTAAGCGCGCGGATTTCACACGCACGGCCAAGGCGTCCATTCAAATGATCGACCGAAAGGTGTCCGCATGAGCAGCGGAGAATTCGAGTACCTGCCCTACGTCACCACTCAGCCTGGCGACACGGACGAGCTGGTGGAGGAATTCTGGGAGGCGTTCCGGGAATTCAACGAGGGCTTCGCTGCCCTGCGCGCTGTCTACACCGGGCACACGCCCAAGCCCGGCAGGCACGACCGCTGCACGCAGCCGCCGCTCACGTTCGCGCGAATCGAGCACCGCGACCACGACGGCAGGCTGACGCACTCGACGAGTCACCGCAACCTGCTCAGCCCCACGTGGTGGGGCGACGGCAGAAACGCGTACGCCGGTCCGGCATTCACCCGCCCCGGGTTCTTCCCCAACGAGACCGGAGACGCCGCATGACGAACGTGATCAGGTCGCAGTTCCCTGCCGCTCATGCGGCGGCCGACCGCCTCGACGGCCCGATCGGGCGGGAGATCGAACGCACGGCCCGCGACTTCGAGCAGCTCGTCGACGAGTTCACGCACAACGGCGCGGTCGACACGCACAGCATCGACATGATGCGCGTCGGACTCGACCGGCTGGAGATGCACAGCAAGATCGAGTCGCTCGCCGACGAACTGGCGGAGCGCGCCAGGTTCGTGCGGCGCCTGGGCGACGAGCTGGGCAACGACAAGGCCCAGGGCGCGGTCGAGCGGCTCCAGGGGCACATCGACTTCCAGATGGGCCAGGTAATCGACATCGCCCAGAACGCCAGCACCCACACGGACGCGTAGATGGCCCCGGTCGGGCTCGGTGTCAGGGGGGAACCGAGGCCGGCCGAGGCTGTGCGCGTCCCGTGCATGGTCCTGCTGCGGGTCGGCCGGCCGATGGGTCGGCAGGGATGCCGCAGCAATTTCCGCAGGAATAGGGAGGGGGTATTTCGTTGCGCGCTGACATTCAGGCTGTAACGGTCGCGCTCCGGACGTTGAACGGCCACGGAATCAAGGAACTGAGCATCACTCAGCAGAGTGTGTGCGGTGGGGCGAAGTTCCGGGGTCAGTTGACCGACGAGGAGTTCGCGCCGTACGTGGCCGCCGCCGATGCGCGGCTCATGAACTACATGCGCTGGCGCGACATCCCGACGACGCCGGAGGCGTTGCACACCACCGTCTCGGTAAATCAGACGGTGGTCGCGTGGCTCCAGTTCGATGGCGTGGTCCGGGTGATCGACCGCAAGTTCGAAGAGCGGGCCCTGAACACGGCCCGGGATCTGGCCCGCCGGTTCCTGGGCCAGGACGCGGGCGTGCAGCAGCAACTCGCCGACGGCCGTGGCGACATCGAGAAGATGAGCGCTGAGGCGTTCCCGCGTGTGATCGGGGCGTTCGCCGAACGGGCCGCGCCGGGCAGTCGAACCAACGACTACCCGCCGGGTGTGAGCGTCCGGGAGTGGGAGCACGCGAACCGAGTACAGAACACGGGCCGTGACAAGGACATCCGGCCGTGGGTGTACCCGATGAACCCCACTCGTGAGCTGACCGACGACGAGCGCACGCGTTGGAGGCAGGAAGCGGATCGCTACATCGAGGCGTTCCGTACACGCTTCCCGGCCGAGCACAAGGCGTGGCAGTTTCGCGGCTGGTGGGATTCGACACGCGCTGAGCGGGCCACGGATGAACCCCTCGGCCTCCGGGCCGACGAGCGAATTCTCATCGAATACGAGGGCATGGTGATCCCAGCGGTCGTGGCCTGGCCGATGCGCCAGAGGGACCAGAGGGAGCGCGTGGACCTGGTCGTCGAACCCAGGCATCAAGGCTCGGGTGAGGACGGGCATCTGACGTGGGTCGACGTTTACCCCGGCCGGGCCCTTCGGTACGAGGACGTTCCCAAGAACGTGCGGTCAGGCTGGGAGAACACCTGGGCCGAGCTGCTGAAGCGGGTGAAGGAGATGTTCCCCGACTCTGAGTACGCGGCACTCCGGTACGACAACTGAACTATCCGACGGAAAGGGAGCCCCGGCGCGCGTAAATGCCGGTGGGCTCCCTTTCCGTTGTCCATCCTGAGTTTCTAGGTCCATCCATCGAATGGGCTAGGAGGTACCCCGTGGTTTTTGACGTAGTAAAGGACAGGCTGGCCGTTTGGCGCGATCGGCGTGAGGTGGCGCGGCAGCGGCTCGAAGCGGCGGACGAGTTCACCTGGGTCTGGTCCGACACGGTCAACCCGTGTAGCCACGAGTTCGGGGCCGATCTCACCTGCCGTGAGACGAACACCCTCGCCACCCTGTTCCGGCTTTTCCACCACTGGAACACGGCGAACCAGCTCCAGAAGGAGCACGAGCGCGGACCCAACTGCAACAACGCCGAGCCGCACCCCGAGATCGTCGAGGAGGACCAGTGAACGACCGCAGCGGCAAGACGGTGAGCAAGCAGAAGCGGCCGGAGGACTACAGGCTGTCGGACCGTGCGCACCTGGTGCTGGAGTGCGCGGACCGGGGATGGCTGTTCCACCTGAACGGAGTGACGAGCTGGCGGGTGTCGCCGGGGCGTGGGAACGGGCACCGGATGGTGGTCTCGGATGCCACCGGTCAGAAGCTGGTCCGTGACGGGCTCCTGGAACTGACCTCGGGAGTCGAGTGCCGTCTGACGAAGTTCGGCCGTGACGTGCTGTTCCCGCGGCGCCTGGCGGGCTGGGAGCTGGACGCCGGGGTCGGACGCAAGCCCCAGCTCAAGCAGGTGCCCCGCGAGGCCGAGGAACGGCCGGCCGGCCAAGGGCCGAAGGTTCTTCGCGAACTGCTCCAGATCTGAGGGGGGATAGCCATGTTCACGGTCTGCATCCTGGAGCCCTGCTGCCCAGTTCAGGAACCGGGCTACACGCCGCCGCCGCGCTCCCCGTTCAACCGAGTGCCGGGGTACAGCCCGCTCTCGTGTGGGCACAGGGACAAGCGCGTGGCCACGCTCACCACACACGACACGCAGAGTCTGGCCGAAGCCTGGTTCAACGGTAGGGCGCGCGGCTGGTACTCGACGGACGGGTGGCTGTTCGACGGCGAGATGCCGTCGGAAGGCGAGCGGTTCCGCATCGTGCCGGTCGGCGGCAGCCTCGCCACGGCCCGTGGCTACCTCCACGGTGCGCCGGTCGAGATCCCATTCCCCACGATCGAGCAGGCTCGCGAGTACGCCGAGGCGTACCACGAGTACCCGGACGGCCGGAGGCACCGGCAGGTCCTGTTCAACATCGTCGGCGACCAGGACACGCTCGTGCGCTGGTCGTCGTACGGCGTCGGCATCGGTACGGAACTGGAAGCCGGTGCCTGGGCCTGAGCGGGTCGGCCGGCTTTGGTTCTTCATGCTCCAGCAGTACGTGCCCCCGGCCGGTGAGCAGCCGGCCGCATGGGTCGATACCGCGACGCGGTACGTACAACTCAAACCGCGCGGACGGGAGTCCGACCCGGTTGCCGAATATTGCGTGCGCCACATGAAAGCGCGAATGCGCAAGGGTAAGCCCCAATTCCGCGTGAAAGTCCGCGAGTTCAGGGGCTCAGTAATCCAGCAGGTATTCGTGGTGCACATCGACGGCACCCGCACATCAATCGACGTCTGAGCTAACGGCAGTCCAGGACGCAGCAGCAACGCCGCGCCCCGAGCTGCCGACCATCAGCCGAATTACCCAGTCCAGAAGGGAAACCACATGCCGCACGTCTACAAGAGGCCCGAGAAGTACTACCCGCAGGTCGGCGAAACCGTCGTGGTCGAGATCGGCGCGTCCGAATGCATGATGCATCTGGGCCTGGTCGGGCAGTACAGGCCGGTCCGAATCCTGGAGAACGGGTTCGGCCAGCTCCGTCACCCGGACACCGGTCGTGACGACGGGATGCCCAACCCGCTCAGTTGGATCAGCGGCTTCTACAGGGACGACCAGGGCTACTACGGCACCGACGTCTACGAGATCGGTGTGGGCCACACCGTGACCCACACGAACGGCCGCTACTACGTCTACGTGGAGGGCAAGAAGCTCTACGGCGTTCAGTCCATGCGCTTCGAGGAGATGCGCGACGCGGCCCGCGAAATGCACGGGCGAGACATCCCGACCGCTCAGGTCCGCTTCGTGGAGAACAGCCGGTTCCTGAAGAACATCTCGTGGTCCCGCTCCGCCGTCGTGCCGCTCGACACCGAGGTCCGCGAGCACGTCACCCGCACCCACCGGGACACGTGGGTCGACATCCCGACCCACTTCAACCTCTTCGCCGGCCGACACCACCTGACGGAGGTCTGAAAATGCTGACGATCGACGAGGCGACCGATTTCCTGCGAGGAATCAAGCCGGGCCAGCGGGTGTCGCTGTTCGACCCGCGCGCCGTGAACCACCGGGACAAGTGGCACGCGGAATTCGTGCTGGACGGTGAGCAGCCGAACCTCCCGTACACCCCGATCTGCAACAGGCCGGATCACTTCCGGATCTACATGCGGATGCACAAGGACGTCGTCTGCTTCATCTCGAACCTGTGCGCGTGCGAGCTGGCCAACGGCTCGAAGCGGCTCGCGGTGTGGGAGATGCCGGAGGACGCCAAGCACTCCATGTCCGCGACCAGCTTCTACAACGGCAAGCACTACGAGGAGCAACGGACCTGGCAGTCGACCATGTGCGGTCTGCTGCTGGAGACGACCGGCGGCGTGAATCTGCGGGAGCAGGGCCACAGCTCCTACATCACGATCCACTCGTTGGACCGGCTCACCTGCCCCGGCTGCCTGATGCGTGAGGGCAAGCCGCCGCAGGACATCGAGGGCGTGACTGTCTTCGGTTACCTCGCCTGAACCACGTCTCAACCCCTCGGAAGGAAAAGGGACGGGAAATCTGATGAAGGAATACACGATGGCCGGCGTCTGGGACGACGGCGGCGGCCTCGAAGTCAAATACGTGGGCGTGGGCCTGCCCGACGCGACGATCGAGGGCCTTGTCGCCGCCGACAGCGACAGCAACGCGTTCACGCACACGGTCGAGTCCGAGTCCGAGGCCGACGCGTTCCGGGCCCTGGCGGAGGAGCTGGACGCCGACAACGTCTGGGACTACCGGAAAGCAAAGCCGCTTCGCGTGTACACCCGGCCCGACGAGGAGGACGACGCGTGATTCTTCTGACCGGTCACTGGGACAAAGACGGGAATCTCGTGATCGAGACCTCCCAGGAATACCCCGACAGCACATCGAAAACCGAACTCGATGCCCTGGCGTACCGGGATCTGCCCGATGAGCACAAGCAGGACGGCTGGGCCTGCTCCTTCCTCGTCGACGACCACTCCCGGGCCGTTCAAGAGGCGCACGAGAGGTACGTGCGGGAGGTCGGCGAGAACAGCCCCAAGACGATCGACAACGTCTGGGGTGTTCTGGTCGACGAGTAGGACTCGGGCCCGGCCGACGAGCAACCGCGAGATCAAGGAGAGCTGAAATGTTCGGCGATGACATGCCCAGGCACACCCAGAGCGGCATCGAGATCCGCAACGGCATGCAACTGCACAACACCTTCGACGACGAGCCGGTGACCACCGTGACCGCCAACGGATGTGGGCGTCACCACAGCACCGGACACCGCCGCCCTGACGCCGATGGCATCACCCGCCCGACCCGCTCTATGCACAAGGACGGCACCGTACGGCACATCAACGTGTGGGAGGGCTACTGGCACGTGGTGGTGCGCAACGGCCCTACGGGCGTGTGCCGTTTCGTGCACGCATCGGAACTGACCACCGAGGAGTGCTGAGGGAAAGCCGGGCCCCGTCGATGAGTAGCGGTGCCGTCCTCCCCTTTGCGGCATCCGGCGGGTTCGATTCCCGCACGGGGCACCAGATTGATTCCGAGAGCAGGAAGGGAAAGACATGAAGATCGGCGACATGGTCCGTGTGGTGAAGGAGATGGACGGGCGGCAGGAATTCATGTACGGCCGCATTACCGACTTCTACAAGCCGGACGGCAGGCAGTACCGGCGGAAGGTCGCCAAGCCATTCGGCGCGTACGTGGATCTGATCGAGGGTTACAGCGGGGCCCGCCGACCGCTGGCAGAAGTCACGCCGGTCGCCGAGGACTTCGAGTTCATCACCGACCCCTCCGAGGTCCACCGCGGCGCCTTCGGCCCGGCCGGAATGCTGTGGTGCATGGGCTGCCCCCGCCCGTACCCGAATCCCGCCAGCGTGAAGGTGCTCCACAAGGCGACGGGCGTGAAGACGCAGTTGTGCGACACGCACAACGACGAGGAGCAGTGGGCCCAGCTCGGCCACCAGCCGCTGTGGGACGCGCGTGGCAGCCGGGACGTGATCGAAGACCTGGCTCGCAATCCCGAGAAGCTCGTCGGTCCGGTCGAGGACTGGGAGTCGCACCGACTCCGTGAGTGGGCCGGCATTTTCCCCTACCTCGTGCCGCAGAAGGCGGGCGAGCTGTACGCCGCATGGAAGGAGAATCAGAGTGCTGCTGTTGCCGCCTGAGAAGTGCTCGACGCTCGGGTGCGAGGCCCGGCCGACGCACGTCCTGGAGTACGACCTGCTCGCGCCGTTCCCGGACGAGCCGGGCCGCGGGCACGACTACGTGTGCGAGGAGTGCGGCAACAGCTACATGCGCACGAACCGGGTCAAGCGCTGGCGCCCGTACCTCGCCCGAAACGGGGCCGCGGTGTCGAGGGTCGCACCGAGGATCAGGGTCCGGGTTCAGCACGACAGTGAGCCCGACGCGTACGCGAGGGACAGCGACTGGTGGGAGGGCGAGGACGCAGCAGCAATGCGCGCCGGTCGTCTGGAGGTGTACGTCGTCGAGATCATCGACGGTGCTGGCGAGGTCATCACGGACTGCCCGAATCGGCTGGCCGGCCCCGGCTTCGAGGGTGTCTACCAGCGGCCGGTCGAAATCCAGGACGAGTGGCTCAGGTACTACGCCTCTGATCACTGGACCCCGCACTTCGGCATCGAGCCCGGCGACCTGGTCACCACCTTCGACGGCGAAAACCTGACGGTGGTCAATTACGACCAGGTTGACCAGGACTACGGCGACGTCGGCGCCAACACCGGCTTCATCCTCTGCCAGCCCACCCGCACATCGACCGTCCGCCTCCTGGTGTGGGTCGAGGAACTGAAGAAAGTCCGGGAGATCACCGCATGACGTACGAGCCGAGCGACGTCACCCGCCGCAAGACCGAAGCGAACGAGTACTGGAACACCAAGACCGAGAAGTGGGAGGTCATCAGTCGGCACGGTCTGTACGACGTGCAGGAGACATTCCTGACCCCCGAGGGCAAGATCCTGTTCCTCGCCTTCAACGCGCACGCCGCGCAGCCGTACGCGGTCGGCTTCTACAACTCCGACCAGGCGGTCTACTGGACCGACGGCGACGACGCCCGCAGGCACTACGCCTGGAAGATCGCGGAGTCGTTCGACCTGATCGTGGACAAGAAGGGCTCCAAGGCCGTTGTACCGGCGAGCCGTGACTACGCCACGGACCTGTGCGAGCAGATCAAGACACACGCCGAGGACTACCAGCAGGCCGTCACCGAGCAGGACGAGTTCCGGCAGGAGGCGGCGGCCGAGAAGCTGGAGACCAGCGCTTCCTCCCTGGCCAAGCACCTCCAGCGCACCGGCGTCCTGACCCGCGAGGTCTACAACCATTCAGAGAGGATTGGATGACATGCGCACGTCATTGCAGGTCGTGATGCTCAATCTCCAGCACGCGGCATACCAGTCGACCCCTGGCGCCCCGATCAAGGACTACGGACCCCAGGGCAAGGGGCCGATGGGTGAGTACCTGCGGCCGACCACCGAGGCCGAGTCGGAGGCACGCCGGCCCGACTTCGAGCGGCTGTCCGCCGAACTGCGCGAGCGTGACCCCGGCACCTACGCCGCGTGGCTGGCCGACTTCGAGTTCTGGCGAGCAGGCGACCTGAGCGTACGCATGCCCCGCGTGGACGCCTACGAGAAGCGCGACGAGAACGGCCTACGCCTCTTCCGCGGCCACCGGCTGGTCAACACCCGTGAAACCGCTCCCTGGTTCGCCGACGAGGAGCAGAAGGCGTTCGTGTGGAAGTGCCGGTGCTGCGGCTTCACCGGGCATGACGGCGACCTCATCGGTGCACCTCGCTGCGAGTCCGGCGCATGACCCGCAGCGTCTACGTCGGCCCGGAGTGGCCCGACGGCGAGCCCGAGCCCGAGGCCGAGAGCCACTTCTACTGCGCCAACGACAAATGCCCCAGCTCGTTCGGCAACGGTCACGGCCCTGTTCCCAACACCCGGAAGTACCAGGTGCCCGGCGGGTACATCTGCGAGCTGTGCGCCGAGGCCCACGACAGCCAGGTACCCGCCAAGGATGCAGCCCCAACTCCCGCCGTTCCCACGGCCTTTCCCGAGTAGGAGCGTCATGCGTTGCAGCACCCGACCCAACATCGATCTGAGCGACACCTGCACCAGCACCGCTACACACATGCTGCTGTGGTCGATGCCGGACCCGCACAAGCCGCAGGGCGCCCGCAAGCGGTACACCGAGCCAGTGTGCAAGCCTTGCGGCGACGTGGCATACCGACGCCGCCCCGCGCTCAAGGCCCGCGTCGTTCCCCTGCACATCTACACCCCGACGCCCGCCTTCAAGGACATCGCCGGAGGCCACCGGCTGGTCGACCACCCCGAGCACGGCGCGCAGTGCCACGACTGCGGACGGACCGGCAGCACCGATCAGTTCAAGCTCGCGATGCTGCACGGATGCCCGGCCCGCCCGGAGTCCGTGAACAGCCGCGAGCTTCCGCAGGCCGGCATCGGATCGGACGTCACACGCGACGAGCTGGCCGGCCGTTGGTGGAAATACGTCACCCATGAAGTCGGCATGGGCGTCGGAGACTGGCGCCTGACCAAGGACGATCGCCTTGTCGTCGCTACCTTCACCTTCCGCGACCGGGAGTACGTCCTTATGCACTCCCCGAGCATTCCGTACGTCTGGGCCGAGAAGCGAGAAAACCGGGGCTACCCGGCGCCCGAGCTGATCAACCCGGAATACGCCCAGACCTACAGGCAGGTCGCCTTCCACTTCCACACCGGAAACTACAACGGCGCTATGAACTTCGCCTGCTACACCCCCGGCTGTGAGGACGTCATCCTCTACTACCCCGAGGGCCAGACCAGGGCGGTGCTGCGCATCTCGGGCCTGAACTTCCCGGAGTCCACGCACCTGGCGCAGGTGACCGACGCAGTGTGCGACGCCTTCGGTCCCGTCGCCGACCTCATCTTCCAGACCCGCATCTACCAGTAGGAGCCACCATGGCCGACCCGATGTACACCGACTTTCGTCTCGTTGCTGAGCCGCTCCTACGGATCGCACGGGACACGGCCGCAACTCTCGGCCCGGAGTGGAGGGTCGAGGCCATCTTGAGTTCCGCCCTCGTCGTGCACAGCTTCGGCCTCCGCGTCTGCCTCAACGACGGCACCGACCAGGTACTCCTCACCGCGCACGTGTCGGTCAGCACCGACAAGCGCAAGCCGCTGGAGGACGTCACCGCCATGGTCGAAACGGCCGGCGACCCTGCAATCACCGTCCAGCGGACAGCCGCGGCCATCCGCACCCAGATCCTGCCGCACTTCGGACGCGAGGACGCCGTCGCCGGCCTGCGCGTACTCTCCATCCCCCTGCGAGACGCCGGCATTCCCGCCGTCGCCCAAGGCGGCACGCTGAACACGTACATCGACTACACGCCGGAACGGCTCAACGTGCCAGTCCGCGAGTACGACCAGGGGGAACGGCGGCCCCTCGGGGTGATCATCACCTCCACGGGAAGCGACGACACCCGCGTGGAGATCCGCATCCCGCACCTTCCCATCCGGACCGCGGCGCGGATCACTGAGGGCATCCGGCCAGGGCTCGGCCACCCCATGCGGGACATCAAGAGCCTGCCGGAGGAGGTACGCGACGACGTCGCCGCCACGTTCCCGGGGCTGACCGCGAAGCATGTCGTCAGCGACGTGCCCCGATACACCGACCTGAAGGACGACAGCGGCGTCCTCACCATCCGCCACGCCCTGGTCGTCCGGCACGACGGGGCCAAGACCAACAACCGGACGTTCGCCGCCGTTTGGCTGCGCAACGCCACCATCGCCCAGGCGTACGCGGTTCTGTACGCCTACGCCAACGCCTCCTGACACCGACCAACCTACGAACGATGAAGGGACAGCCATGGAAGACACCCAGGCCACCGAGGTGACCGCGTCAGTCCTGACCCGCTACCGCGTCACGTGGTCGCGGGCGGAGGGCGACGGAGAGCTGAGGGACACCGAGTGCATCGTCGACTCGGCGGACCTGAAGCGACCGGGCGACGAGGACGAACTGACTCTGGTCCTCCGCAAGATTCTCGCGAACGCCCACATGCCCATCGGGGAGATGCGGCCGGAGAACGTGGCCTTGCACACCTACCTGCCGATCTGCAACTGCGAGCCGTACCCGAGCCCGGAGAACTGCTCCTTCGCCGAGCACCGGGGGCAGCGCTTCTACCTCACCGCGTCGATCGCCAGGCCGGGCCACGAGGTCATCCACGACCGGTACCGCCACAAGATCCTCGGCGTCGTCTGCAACACGCTCTCCGTCGAGTTCCTGACGCTGGTGCAGAAGAAGTACGAGCACCAGTAGCAGCGGGCAAGGACACAACCGAAATTCGCGCGGCTCACCCATGAGGGTGGCCGCATTTTTCATGCCTGGAGGGGATGATGCAGCCCAGCCTCGAAGCCGTGAGACCAGCCCGAACGGTCCGCCTAAGCTCTGCCACCAGTAGAAGCACATCGCGTAGAAGGGCGATCCCGCTCACGGTGGACGAGAAAACGCGCGAACAGTACGTCCAGAACATCCTCGAAGCCTTCGGCCGCGCGACCGCGGACCAGGAGCAGCGAGGCCGGGCGTGGTACCGAGTGGCTCACAGCCTGGCGAACATCATCGCGGACGGCAACGTTCGGGAAGGCGCCGGCGTTCTGGCGGCGCTGTCGGCGAACAAGTCCTGGCGGGAGAACGAACGGCTCGCCCGGAGCGCCTACACCGAAGGGCCGTCCGGCCACACCGGGGACACCCTGCGCAAGGTCGAGCGGATCATGCTGGGCGAAGACCCGGAGGACGTGCTCCCGATGTCCATGAAGACCGGCCATTTCTTCCGGTGCATCCTCGACCCGGAAGACCCTGACCCGGTCGTCATCGACCGTCACGCCCACGACATCGCAGTGGGCGCCGTCTACGGCAACGAGGACCGGGGCCTCAGCG
This sequence comes from Streptomyces sp. NBC_01451, assembly GCF_036227485.1. NCBI lineage: Bacteria > Bacillati > Actinomycetota > Actinomycetes > Kitasatosporales > Streptomycetaceae > Streptomyces > Streptomyces sp. NBC_01451. Next base: position 3,308,653 of record NZ_CP109479.1, on the reverse strand, counting down.
CGAAGCAGCGGTACGCCCTTCTGGCGCACTGTTACCGCGAGGCCGGACTGAGGCTGGAGGAAATCCCCAGCGTCGTCCAGGCCGTCACCTGGGTAGCGCACACAGAGCGACTGGCCGGGACGGACGGCAGGCCGAAGAACCGTTGATCAGAAATCCCTGGACGGCCCGTTCTCATCGCGGGCCGTCTTCCAATTCTCGTGAGGAGCACCGCCATGACCCACCGCCAGCGCCACCCCTACTCCGAGCTTCCGGAGGGCCAGTTCGTACGCGTCTGGACCGACTCCACCCAGCCCGAGTACTACTACGGCCGCATCAAGTACCACGTACGCAACGACCAGAAAAAGCCGATCGGGATCACGTCCGTGGAAACCCTCGACGCGCGGCACCTGGGCGACTGGTACAAGCGTCCCCGCGGCTGGTCCCGCGAGATGGAGACCAAGTTCATCGAACCCCTGGACCACCTTGCCGAACAGCCCACGGCGGGCTCGTTCATCTGCGGCCACCCGACCGGAACCGCCGACAAGCCTCGCTACTGCACCGAGACAACCGTCGAGGGAGCTGACCGGTGTGCTGCGCACACCTCCACGGGGTCGACGTGTCCGGGCTGATCACCAGGAAGCCCCAGCAGCACTGACTCAGGGGCACAGCAGCAATTCGCGCGGCCTCCTACCCGGGACGGCCGCTTTTTCATGCCTTCGAGGTCGCCGAGCTGCTGGCGAAGGCCGACACGCTCTGACCTCCCGGCCGGCCCCTCGGATGGCCGACGCGACCACCCGGCATGTACGGGTTCACTGAAGACCGGCCCCCGTGACTTTCGCGGGGGCCAGTCCTTTTGCAGGTACATCTCGAAAGGAGTTCTCCGGTGGAGAAGAAAACGCAGGACGAAAAGCTGTGGGTGATCACGGCCGAGATCACGAGCCCCAAGGCTGCTGAGGAACTGCTCGACTACCTCGGCAAGCACCTGGTGGCCGTCCCGATCAGCCGCCAGGGAGACAAGGTGGGCGGGCAGTTGATCGCCCTGGACCCGGAGGCACAGACCGCCTCACTGCGCCGGTACGACGACGACACCGTGAGCGTAGTCCCGTGGCTCGGCACCGAATTCCGCGCCACGACCTCCATCGACAACCCCTTCAAGGATCTGAAGGTAAAGGCCAGGCGCCGGTTCGAGTGGTTCCAAGACGCCGACGGCCGCGAAACGCGCACGCCCCGCACGCTGGTCGGCACCGTCGACCACGTCACGCCGGAAAAGGTGCACCTGTGGGTGCGCGACGAGGCGTACTCCGGGGGCGGCTGGTGGGCCACCATCCACGCCGGGGACGCCGCCCGGCACTCGCTGCGCGCGGTGAACCTCACGCAGGACACCGAATAAAAAACTCCGTCACTCAAATGGGTGACCTGACTAATTAAGTCGGCGCTCGTTGATCCAAGGACGCCGGCCTGCCGAATTACAACGGATGGAGTGACACCCATGGCCATCGTTCACGACGGCTGCCTGAAGTGCCCGCGCTGCGGTGAGTACGTCATCGAGGCCGACGAAGAGCAGTACCCCAACGGTGTCGACTACCGCACCCCGGGCGCCGACGAATCGAAAACGCCATGCGGCGAATGCGCGCCCCACGTCCAGGGCACCACCGAAACGCGCCGCGAACCCACGGACACCCGACCTATCCCCATCCGATCCGTCCGTTGGCTCCAGAAGCCCCGCTGGGCGGCGTACTACGAACACCCGGTGACTGCGGCGCCGAAGACCGGCCGCCGCCGGGTGGGCCTGCTTGTGCCCCGGCCCACCCCTCAGAGCCCGAACGGCGTCGTGCAAGTCGCCTACGCCTACAACGGCACGCTCATGGAGTTCCCCGTCGGCAGCCTCCCGGAAGGGCCGAGCGGCTGGTACACCGCCCGCGCTGGCGAACTGACCCGCGAGGAGCAGAAGGCCATCCGCGCCTTCGCAAACAACCGTCCCGAATCGACCTGACCTCGGCCTCCTCCGTCCGCCCCCTCGGGGGCGTGGCGGTCTTCGCCGAACGCCCCGCCCATTTCCGCCCCTCACCTGATTGGAACGCCATGCTCACGTGCCCCACCGACCAGTGCGACGACCCCACCTTCGACATGATGACCACGGCCTACCTGAGCTTCGACGTCGACACCGACCCGATGCAGGCGACGGCCGACCTGACCGGCCTCAGCCACGAGGACATCGCGATCTCCTGCGTCGGCTGCGGCCACGAGGTGGAGCGCTCCCGCGACCTGAGTGTGGCCCAGGTGGTCGCGCTCATCCGCGTCCACAAGCGGCACGCCATGCCCCTGCCCCTGTTCAGCGGCTACGACCTCCAAGGGACCGAGGTCGAGCCCAACAAGATCACCGAGCCGCGGCTGCGTGACGTGTCGACTGGCGCCGCCTACCAGAAGGCCGTCGAGCACCAGGAGAAGTACACGCAGTGGCTGTCCGCGCAGGAAGCCCGGATCTCCCGAGGCGAGATCGACGTGCGCGACCTCCACACCATGCGCGGCGGCTGGCGCGAGGCCAGCGAGCGCCACCTGGCCGCCCTCCTGGCCGAGCTGGCGTCCTGACCCCCGCCCCCTGCCCCTCCGTTCCAGAGGAGTTCCCTGTGACCACGCACACCGACACCCCCACCGTCCCCCGCTACGGCTGGCTGGCCGACCTCGACGACCAGCAGTTGCAGGGCCTGGTCGGCGCCATGGTGACCGTCATCTCCGGCGCCAGGGCCGCCACCGGCCTGCTGACCGACATCGAGGGCGGCACCGCCCGCATCTTCAACGAGCGCCATTCGCGGCCCATCGAGTTCCGGGTATCCAGCACCAACTACGAACGCGTCCCCGGCTCACCCATGAGGCTGGCCCTCGCCCACGCCCTCGTCTACCAGCGAGCGTGGGACGAGCAGTACGAGACCCTGACGGACGGCAACGGCAACGCCCTGAACATGTACGACTACGACAAGGCCCGCGGCGAGTGGGAGCAGGGCCTGCCCGAGGTCTACGAGGCCCTCATGGCGGAGAACCGGCGCCTGCTGTTCGGGGTCACCGACGGGCCGGAGTCGAACGGATGACCCAGCACGTTGTTCAGTTCAGCGGCGGCCTCGGTAGTTTCGGGGCGGCCCTTTGGGTTGCCGAAAAGCACGGCACCCGCAACCTGACGCTGCTGATAGCGGACACCGGGATCGAAGACCCGGACCTGTGGCGTTTCGCCGACGACACCAGCCGCCTGCTCGGCGTGCCGCTGACGAAGGTGGCCGACGGCCGTACGCCGTGGCAGTTGTTCCGGGAGAAGCGATTCCTGGGCAACGACCGCATCACCCCGTGCACCACGTGGCTGAAGCAGAAGCCGTGCCGGAAGTGGATGAAGGAGCACGCCCCCGTCGACGATTCCCTCGTCTACATCGGCATCGAGAAGACGCCCCGCGACCGGCTCCGCGCCCCGGCCATCGCCCGGAACTGGAAACCCTGGCAGGTGCGCTTCCCGCTGTGCGGCCGGTGGATGCCAGAGCTGGGCAAGGAGGAGTCCAAGGCCCAGCTCATGGACCTCTCCCGCTGGTACGGCATCGAGCCGCCCCGGCTGTACGCGCTCGGCTACGAGCACAACAACTGCGGCGGCACCTGCGTCAGGGCAGGTCAGAAGCAGTGGAAGCTCACGCTCGACGTGCTGCCCGAGCGCTTCGCCGAGGCCGAGCGCCAGGAGGCCAGCCTTCGCGAGCTGCTCGGCGACGTAACGATTCTCCGCGAGCGCCGAAAGGGCGTCGCCTACGGCCTCCCGCTTTCCGTACTCCGGCGTCGGCACGAGGCCGCCGCCGCTTTCACTACCACCGCCTAGGAGCCTTCGTGACCGACATCCCCGCCGACCGAGGCATGCGGTTCGTCTACATCTACGCCGACCGCAACGGTCCTCACGACCCGACGCCCGAGGACCAGAAGTACTTCGTGGGCAAACTGCTCACCGCCAACCGGGAGGTCGCCGACCTGGCGGCGCAGCTCCTGGGCGCCAGGACCAGCACCGGCCGGCGCGTGTCCCTGGTCGAGATCGGCAAGCCCGACAAGGGTGCCGTCATCGAATCCGTCCACACCAGCACCGTCCACACCACCCCGGAGACCTGATGACCATGTCCGAACTCCGACCAGTGCTGAGGACGCCGACCGGCGGCGCTGAATCCCAGCCCAGCACCCCCACCCAGTGGCACGGCTACCCGTACGTGTGGGCCTGGAATGTCGCCCTCGGAGCGACCAGCCGCACGTTCATCGAGAACGAGTGCAAGGCCGCCGCGGAAGCCGGGGCGCCACCGGACGCGGTATACCGAACACGCGACGACGACAAGAGCATGCCGGGCGAGTGGCTCACCGTCGGCATGATCACCATGGCCCAGCGGCAGACCCGGGTCCGCGAGTACGCCCAGGCGCTGGTCGACTGGCAGGACGCCCTCAAGGCGCACAGCAGGCCCCCCGCTGTGCAGCAGCTCCAGGACGCGAAGCAGCCCACGGACGAGCGGGGGCAGCCGGGGCAGGAGTACGAGTACGCCATCGTCTTCCGGCCCACCCACATGACCGGCGTGGTCAAGGCCGGCTCCCTGCGCGAGGCGTACCAGAAGCTCGCACCCGGCCCGCAGTTCGCCCCGAGTGGCTACGGCGTCCTCGACCTGCCGGGGCAGGACGAAGTGCTCTGGCACGTCGGCTTCGACGCGGGCAGGGGCCAGCTCCAGGACACAACCGACCCGCGACTCACCCGGACACCCCAGCCGGCCGAAGCGCCAGCCGCACCGGAGCGCCCCACGGCGCCGGCCGCGGCCGTGGACACGGCAGCAACCCCGGTACCCACCGGGCGCGGCGTGAAGGTCATCCCGCGCACCAAGCAGCAGCCGTAAGGCACAGCGACCGCAGGGCCCGCTCACTGACCCCGTACAGGGCAGGTGCGGGCCCTTCGCGTCCCCTCTTCCAGTGAAAGGAAAATCGGCATGAGCAACGAGAACACGGTCGACGGAGGCACGTACTTCACCGCCCCCATCGTGCAGCGGTCCACCAACTACCCGCTGACGGAATTCGTCATCGCCGCGCACCTCGGCATCGAGGAGTTCACCGCGGACAACGCCGAAGAGTGCCTGCGCCGCGTGAAGGCACTCTTCGAGCTGTACGAGGAGTTGGGCGTCCCGCTGGTCTACCTGAAGGACGAGGTGCCCTTCTCGTCGCGGTACGCCAACCGGGCCTTCATCCGCCACCACCTGGGCCAGCGGACGGCAGGCATCGCCAAGACGCCGGAGGAGTTCGACCGCCACCTCAAGAAGGTCAAGACCAGCCGCACCGGAATCCCCAGCCGCTCCTACTACCGCATCACTCGATTCGGCGCGAGCGTGCGTCTGGCCGAGCCGTGCGTGATCCTCCAGGAAGTCGACGATCACGGTGACTTCGAGATCCGCCGGGTGGAGCTGTACCCGGACGGCCGGATGCTGTGGCACAACGACGAGGACGGGCTGGAGCCCGGGACGACGACGAAGGAGTGGACCGAGGCCGCCGAGGTGCCCCTGCTGTCCGTACTCAACAGCCGCGCCTTCCAGCGAGCCGAGGAGGTGCCGGCCGAGGAGTTCAAGAAGCTGTGGCCCGCCGCCAGGCGCCAGGGCTGCAAGTGGGTCCTCTCCCTGCACGCACCGCGCGAGTGGCTGCACCTCGACGAGACCGAGTCGGTGTACTGCGGTGCCACGGACCTCACCGACGACGGCTCGGCGTTCTGCACCGAGCACCGCGAGATCGCCGGCCGGATGTTCCCCGCACTGTTCCCGGGAGCGTAGGTTTTACAGACGAAGGACACGACAGAAACTTGCGCCGGCCCGGCCCGCTCCCGCAGGGTGCCGGGTGACCGCACAGACCGCTGACAACTTCGCCAGCCCACCCGGGGCGTCTTTCAATATTCCGTGGGTGGGCTGGGGCGGCTGCCGGTCGCAGATGTGCAGCAATAAATAAACAACGTTGCCTAACTATTGAATGGTGAAGAGTGTGGGCCAGCGCACGAAAATGACATGGACGGATGCCCAAGGGATCTCGCGCCAACTCTACGAGAGCGGCGCCGCCCGGCTGAGGTACGTCGCCGGCCGATCAGGCACAGGCCGCTACCAGATGCCCCCCGGGGAGCCCGTCTGGAACACCAAGGACGTCCGCGCCTACCAGGTACTGGGCCTTTGGGAGGTCACCTGGCTTGAAGAGGGCGACACGGAGCACACGGGCGCCTGGCGGATCGACGGCCTCACAGACAGAGGGCGCGAGCTGCTCGCCGAGTGGGAGCGACGGGTCGAGTCTGGCGGTGGCCGGCGCGGGCCCAAGCGCACCAGCACTCCTCGCAAAGCCTGACCGAGTTGCTGAACGCGGCTTTACCCCGGCCTTCTAAATATCGAGCCAAGGGTCCGGCGTCCCTCCCCGCAGGCGACGCATATGCGTTTCGCATGTACCCGACAATGACGCTGGTCCGCGAGCAGCAGCACGAACCCGCGCGCACTACCCGCACACCGGGCGTTTGCGCCCCCCGTGGCGGTGAAAATAGCGGGCACATTATGGCAAAACATCGTGCAGGCAAACTCAGCCGAAAGTGCTCCGCCTACCCTCGCTTCCAGGTCTCACACCACCTGCTGCCGCTAGAGTCTGCACCAGGTGCGGCATCAAGAGACTTCCCATAAAAGGACGCGTGGAGGAACAGCCATGGCGGTTACCAGGTACGACGATCTAGACGGCACGCCAGAGGCCACAACTGTGACCTTCTCCCTAGACGGTCAAGCATTCGAGATCGACCTGAGCCAACCGAACGCCGCAGCATTTCGCGGCATGTTCAGGCCGTACCTGGCTAAATCCCGAACCGTCGGAGTCACCGTCTGCCTCCCCACAGCACACCTCCGCCACGTACTAGGGACGAGGACTTTCGAGTCAGGCGCGATGGGCCAGCAGGCCATCGCCGGAAACGGCGGCGTGGCTTACCCGGAAGCCGACCGCAGCGTCCGGCCCATCCTTCAACTCGCCGCAAGCGCCCCGGCAGTTCCCCACCAGCTCGACCACACCGCACCGCCGGCCGAACCCGCACCGCGAGCCGAACCCGAACCCGCACCCGCACAAGCTCCAACGCCACACCCCGCACCCGCCAAGGACCCCGAGGTACGGGAGTGGGCCAAGCGCTACCAAGTCCCCGACGTCCCCGCTAGGGGCCGCGTACCCGCACACATCCGCACGGCCTACGAAGCCTTCCAGGAAGACGAGAGGGGGCCCTGGAAGGCACTTCTCCAGAAAGCAGGCATCAACCCAACCAAGGCCCTGGCCACAGCACGCAGGCTCACCGCAGTCGACTCCGCCAAGCAAGCAGCACCCACCCAGGAAGAGATCGACCGCAAGACCGCAGAACTCGTCGGCAAACTCAGCGGCGCCCAACTCACCCACCTACGCGAGATGTTCGGCGCCCCCGACGGCCGCGCCACAGCCAACCGCAAGACCAAGACCAGCTTCGAAGCACTCATGCACCGAGGCTGCTGCACCCTGATCACTGACGACGAAGAGACCAGTACCTACGAGATCACCAACGTCGGACGCCTGTGGTTCAACGTCCGCGGCATCGACCCCGCCGACGCCTAACCACAAAGCCACCCCAAACCCTGAAGCCCGCTGTACACCCCCCGCAGCGGGCTCAGCAACACCCGCACGCCAAGGCCCCGTAAACACGGGGCCTTTTGCATTCACACCGAAGGGAAGAACCGTGAGCCGCATCAAGCTCGTCATCCTCCTCGATGACCTTGCCAACGACGACACCACCGAAGCCGACGAGACGGTCCAGTTCAGCCTCGACGGCGTGGACTACGAAATCGACCTCACCGAAGCCAACGCCCAGAAACTGCGCGCCCGGCTCAAGGAGTTCACACAGGCCGGCCGCGTCGTCCCCAAGCGCAGGCGCTTGCCGCGGCCCATGACCGAGCCCGCCGGCGCCAGCGCCACCCTCAGCCGGCACCAGGGCGGCATCGACCCCAAGGCCGCCCGCGCCTGGGCCACCGAGCACGGCCTCATCGCCCCGAAACAGCGCGGAGTGCTCGGCCGGAACATCAAGGACGCCTACAACGCCTTCCAGCGCGGCGACATCGGCCCCCTAAACAAACTCAAGCAGGCGCAGAACGACCACGGCACCACCCCCGCCACCGACAAGCCCAACACCCCGCCGGAGCCCCCCAAGCGCCGGCCCCTGCACGCCGTCCCCGAACCCCCGGCAGAGCCCGAGCCCCAGGCCGAGGCCGACGAGGACTACAACGAAGCCAAAGCCCGCGAGTACTACCAGCCGCTCACCCAGGCTCAGCGCCACCCCGATGTTCAGGACGACCAGAAGTGGGACCGCCGCACTGGCTACGGCGTCGACCGCACCGAAAAAATCAAGGAATGGACGCTGACAGAACGCATCGCCACCGTCAGCAACCAGCACGCCACCATCCTCAATCAGCTCGCCGGGATCACGGCCCTCAACAGCAAGGGAGGTGTCTCTTACCTCAAGACCAGCGCCACCCGACTCCACAATCTGGAGTTCATCAAGTACGCCCCTACGTCCCTCCACGGCTGGGAGATCACAAACTTCGGCCGGTACGCCGTCCGAATCCACGGCATGGGGTGAATGACCTGTGAGGATCAAGTGGAGCCCGCATGGACCAGGATGACCCGGGCTCCACAACCCCCTAGCACATGGATTCACCCATTCGAGTGTCAGCGAAGGAAATCGCCCAACTGCGTTCCGGCCAAGGTCACCCCCCAGCTATTTTGTGATCCATCGCAATAACAGAGCGACAGGGAGTAACCGTGGCAACCGCAGAGCACGAAATCCCCACCGAAGAAGCGATCTACGCGCACATGCGCAGCGTCCACCCCAAGTACCGCCGGTGCGCAGGAGGTGACCACAACTGGGACATCGCCCACAACGTCCAGGGGTACACCGCGGGCGGCAGGAAGTTCCGCGGCAGCGACCTGCGCGATGCCGCCTGGTTCGAAGGGACCGACACCTGCATCGAGGACGAGAACGAGGAACGGGGCTGCGGCCGGGAGCGCAACTACCAGATGGAGTGGAACCACCGCAGCCAAGGTTTGGTCCGCACCACCGAATACAGCTACAGCAACATGCACCCTGACCTCGCCAGCCCCAAGGGCATTTCCTTCACGGGCATCAGCGTCCGCACCGAGATGCCGGACATCATCCGCGAAGAACGCGTCCGGCGGAGGATGCTCCAGGTCGCCACGCCCGCCAAGGGGGCTGCGTAAATGGCAAATCGCATCACCACGAGCCAAACTTGCGACTGGCACGAGCAACTCAGGCCCCCAGAGCAGGTGTCGGCCGTACACGTCCGCGTCAACCCCGCCGGCAAGGAACTCGACCTCTGCGACCTTTGCAGCGTGGCGTACGACCTGAGCGCGCCCCGAATGGCCCTCATGGTCCAACTCTTCAACGCTGAGGTCGTCGAGCGTCTCTTCCGTACCGGTCGGCAGCCTGCCGTCGAAGAAAAGGTGCGCCGCCCCGCACAGCTCGCCATCCCTGACGCCCCGTCGGCCCCGAAGAAGAAGGTGGCGAAAAGCACTCCTCCGGCCGCACCCAAGCCCGTGGCCGACCCCGAGCCCGCCACGAAAACAGGGAAAAAGGCGGTGGCCAACCGCGGCCGTCGGATCGACGGCGAAGACCAAGTCCGTTGCCCCAAAAGCCACCCCGGCGCCAACAGCCCCCAAGACGAGTACTGGGTCAGAGTCAAGGACCGCCACAGCCACGCGGTAAGGGCCCACAACATGATGGGCCCCGAGATCAAATACGAGCTGCCTGACGACATGCAGCTCGGCGAGAAGTGCTTCGTGCACAAGGTGTGCGCCGACAACGGTGGCTACGGTCACCCGAACAAGCAGTCCCTCGCCACCCACATCTTCAAGTCCAACCAGGCAGGGTGGGAGAAAACGCCTGGCGCGGACGCAACCGAAACAGCGGGGGTGGCTAGCGAAGCAGCCTGAAGGCCCCGTAACGGCTTAGGCCCCCGCCTTGGGAAAACAGGGCGAGGGCCATCGTCGTATCCGGCCTCAGCTCGCCAGCCGCACCGGGATGGTCGTCTGAATGATCCGCGCATCCTCCTGAACGGGCTTCGCTTGGGCCAGGAATTCGGCCGCGAGTCGGCGCCGGTGTGGGTTCGCCGCGAGTCTCTCCCACTTTGACGGCTCCATGCCGTTCAGGTCGCCGCCGTACCACAGGGACAGATTCATCAGGCGCAGGCCCTCGATGGTGTCCAGATACCCACCCTCGGGCATGCACCCCCAGGGGCAGGCCAGTTCCTCCACGAGGCCCCAAATGCGGCAGACCATGGGCCGTACTTCATACGCACGGCACTGCATCTTTTCTTGGTCCAGCGCGGTACAGGTCGTCCCCACTCTTTGTCCTACGGACAGAGTAATTACCCGGCCGTCGACCCACCGCACCCCGCTCGCCCTGATCCGGTTTCTTTCCAGGGGGCTCAGCGGCACAGGGCCGCAGGCAGACCCGCATTTTCGCTGGCACTCCAAGCGGGGGAGGGACTCGTAAAGAGCGTCGAGTGCCGCGGGGTCGGGGTCCCGCGCCAGGCCGCCGGCCACGAGCCGGACCAGTGCTTCCGCGTCGCCAAGTTTCATGCGTGGCAGGCTAAATGACACCTCGCCAGAAGTACGGGTCGTTCACCCGTATGGGTGGTGGGGTTGCTTATGGAACCGATACGATCACCTCCTTTGGAGCAACCTGGTGGGAGGGGCTGTGTCGGTGGAGCTGAGTCCGCTCGAACGGCTGATGGCGCAGGACCGGGAGATGTCCGCGGCGCAGCGGTTCGAGGAGCGCATGCGCCAGGTGCGGATCGCAGACGGTCGGGAGCTTCCAGAGGAGGAGGGCCCCGAGGGGGAGGCGGCGGGGATAGTCGTCGGCCGGCTGACCCCTGCGCTCGTAGCTCGCCTCGCGAAGGCCCTTGGGGACGCTAACGATCTTGAAGCGGATCTGCTCCGCATCGCCTTCAACATCCCCCTGCCTGACGCGGAGCCCGTTGTCGCAGGTCAGGGCAAGGGTGGTGAGGTGCACTTCCTGGCGGATAGTCTGTCAACACCGACAACCGGCTGATGTCGGGCACCGGAATGAGCCTGGAATTCGAGCATCTTGTCGAAGCATTCGGTTATACGCTCGACGACCTGCAATGGTTCTCGGTCAATGCTATGAAGTCAGCATTCATTCCTTTCGATGAACGACTGGCGATGATCAATGACGTCATCAAGCCCGGATATGCCGAGCTGAAATCCGAATGGTTGTTCCGGCAGACCGCCTCCACCAGCGGTTCTGTCGATACGCAGGGCTGATCCGGGGGTCCGGGAGGCGGTCGGGCCGGTGCGACTCGACCGCTTTTCGATGTTTGCGGCAGGCGGCTTCTCGTGTTTACGGTCGTGGACCGCTCACATCCCCGTCTCGCATTCAAGGACGCATTCACTATGAAGCAGTCTGCTGCCAAGACCCTCGGTGTCGCCGCCCTCGGTGCCGCCTTCGCCGCCGCGGGTGCGGGTGCCGCCAACGCCGCCCCGGCTCTTCCCGCCCTCCCGGACTCCGCCGCGCTGGGCTCCGTGACCCAGACGCTGCCCGTGGAGAGCGCGTCGAAGGCGCTGCCCGGTGCCGCCGAGGCCGTGGCCCAGGGGCAGAGCGCGGTCGGCGCGGGCGTTGCCGCCGCGCAGCCTGCCGTCACGAAGTTGCTGTCCGAGGGTCCGACCGCGCCGGTCTCCGGTCTGCTCGGCGGCCTTCCGCTGCAGGGCCTGCCCACGCACGGCCTCCCGGTGAACGGCATTCCGCTCGGCTGACCCACCCCGTGAACGCGCCGATGGGGCGCACCCCTGGTCAAGGGGTGCGCCCCATCGGCGTACAGGCAGGCCGTCCGGGCGGTTCGCGTCGGCTACCAGGCCGCGTGGGCCTTGTTCTCGTACTTCTCGGAGGGCAGCAGGATCCACATGGCTATGTAGAGCAGGAACTGCGGGCCGGGCAGCAGGCACGAGAGCACGAAGATCACGCGCATCGTCGTCGCGGAGGTGCCGAAGCGCCGTGCCAGCGCGGCACACACTCCGCCGATCATGCGGCCGTTGGTGGGGCGGGCAAGGGCGGTCATGGCGTCTCCTCGGTGAGTCCGGCTGGATCCGGTGGATCCGGTGGGTCCGGTGGATCCGATGGGCGGGGCCGGCTTTTCCGGTCGCCTCATCTGCACTCAACGTTACGGACGCGCAGCGGACGAAGCGTCGCTCTACGGGGCGATCCCGACCCTGGGAATCGTCGGGGTCCTACCCTGAGTCGCGTCCTCCGTGCGGACGGCCGCCCGGCGCCTGCGGTCACTCCTGCGGCGGAGCCAGGACCGTGCGGCGGGCACCACGGCGACATGCGCGAGTCCCACGCCCACCGTGTTCAGGAGCAGCGAGTCGACGTCCACGACCTGACCGGGCACGCCGGTCTGCAGCAGTTCGATGCCCAGCGAGATCATGGCACCGGCCATGACCGTACGGACGAGCGAGGCGAGCGGGGAGACGTCGAGCCGTCCGCCCGCCATCGGCAGCAGCACACCCAGCGGGGCCAGCAGGGCGAGCCCCTCCGTGATGCGCCGGGCCGCGTCCTGCCAGCCGAGGGTCAGATCGGCCCGTATGCCCGCGAAGGGCTGCAGGTTGGGAGGCAGTTGCCACGGGACGTCGAGCGGACGCAGCGTGATCCAGGCGACGAGCGCGAGATGGGCGACGAGGAGGACACCTCCCGCCGTACGGATGCGAATGGCGGCACTTTCGCCGACCGAGCCAAGACGCTGCACGTCCCCCAAGACGCGGCCATCGGCACGATCGGTTCCGGGTTGCCCCCGTACAGGCGAGTGAGTCGTGTGCCACACGGGGGCCTGCGCGGGGCCCACCGGGGGACGGGCGGTTCCTCGGCCGCGGGTCGGTGGGGGCTTGTCGCGCAGTTCCTCGCGCCCCCTAGGGGCGCTCAGCACTCAGCCGCTGTCCACGCCCGACGACGGCGGTACCTGTGCCCCCGGCCGGGAGCGGACCTCCGGTGTGCACGTGTACCGGCGCAGCGGGTCCGTGTCCGGGCCGCCCAGGACCACGGAGCCGTCTCCCTCGGCGGCGGCCGAGTCGGAGAACGTGCAGACGATCTGGGCGAGGGCGTACGACGAGAGCTCGGCCGGGGACGTGCTCAGCCGCAGGGCGTCCTCGGGGTCCTTCGGGCCGGGTCCGCTCACGCTCATCCCGCCGCGCACGTCCGTCGTGTAGCCGGCCGCGGTCTCGGTCGTCGACGGGGTCCTGGACAGCTCGTCCAGCAGCCCCTGGGCCACCAGCACGCGCCGCGCCGCCTCCGCCGTACCGTCCGGGACGCGCACCGCGCGGTCGACGGTCACCAGCTGGGAGGCGCACAGGAGGAACACCTGGACGGGGACGCCCGCGGACGTCTGCGCGGTGACGTCCGGCGCGGCGGGGGCGGAGATGTCGGAGAGGGAGCACGGGACGCGGGAGGGCGCCGGACCGAAGTCCGTCGGGACCTCGGTGGCCCGGATCCCGCACCCGGCGAGCAGCATGGCGAGCGCCCCGAGCAGCGGGACGGCCGCCCGGCGGCGCACGCCCCGAGCACCTCGTACGCGCCGTACGCCCTGTACGTTCGTCACGCGCTCTCCCCGTTGCCGTTCGCGCCGGCCGGCTCGGCCGGTTTCTCCGTCAGTGCCGACGGGTCCCTGGGCAGCCGCAGGGTGAACACCGCGCCGCCCTTCGGGGAGTTGGCCGCGGTGATCTCGCCGCCGTGGATGTGGGCGTTCTCCAGGGCGATGGACAGGCCCAGGCCGCTGCCCTCGGAGCGGGGGCGGGAGGCGCTCGCCTTGTAGAAGCGGTCGAAGACGTGCGGCAGGACGTCCTCGGGGATGCCCGGCCCCTGGTCGTGCACCTCGATCTGCAGGTCCTCGTCGGACGCGCACACCGACACCCGTACCGGCGAGCCGCCGTGCTTGAGGGCGTTGCCGATGAGGTTGGCCAGGATGACGTCGAGGCGGCGCGGGTCGAGCAGCGACATGATGCCGCGTTCGGCGTCCAGTTCGACCGCGTCCAGCCAGGCGCGGGCGTCGATGCAGGACGTGATCTGGTCGGCGATGTCGACGTTGTCGAGGACGAGCCGGGCGGTGCCCGCGTCGAAGCGGGTGACCTCCATCAGGTTCTCCACCAGGGAGTTGAGCCGCAGGGTCTCGCTCACCACCAGCCGTACCGCCGGTTCGATCATCGGGTCGACGCTGCCGGTCTCCGCGTCCAGCTCCTCTTCGAGGATCTCCGTCACGGCGGTGATCGCGGTGAGCGGCGTACGCAGCTCGTGGGACATGTCCGCCACGAACCGCCGCGAGGCCTCGTCACGGGCGCTCATCTCGGCGACCCGCTTCTCCAGGGCCTCCGCCGCGTGGTTGAACGTCCGGGCGAGGTCGGCCAGTTCGTCCGTGCCCGACACCCGCAGCCGGGTGTCCAGCTTCCCCTCGCCGAGCCGCCGGGCCGCGATACCGAGGCGGTGCACCGGCTTCAATACAGTCGTCGCGGCGGCCTGCGCGAGCAGCGCCGAGCCGATCAGCGCGAGGCCGGTGGCGATGCCCAGCGACCAGGCCAGCGAGTTGAGGTCCTTCTCCTCGGGCTCCAGCGACTTCAGCATGTAGCCGGCCGGACCACCGCCGATCACCTTCGTGCCGGCGACCAGGTACGGCTTGTCGCCGTCGATGATCCGCTGCCAGTAGAGGTGGTACGGGTACTTGTTGTTCGAGGTGATCGACTGCTCCTTGCCGACCGCCGTGCGCAGCGACCGGGGCACGTCCGCCAGGGAGAAGGGGTCCAGCGCCCCGGAGTTGCCGACGACCGTCCGCCCGTTCTCGTCCTCGGCGACCAGCAGGACACTGAACCGCTGGCTGCTGGCGGCCATCTGGCCCGCCGTGTGCTGGAGTTCGTCCTGGGTGGGCCGGGTCGGCAGTGTGCCCGCGCGGTTCTGCATCTCCTGCTGGAAGTCGCGCAGCACCGCGTCCTGTGTTCGTGTGAGCACGGCCTCGCGGTTGAGCCAGTACGCGATCCCGGAGGCCGACACGGCGGCCGTCAGCGCCACCAGGCCGAAGACCACGACCAGCCGCAGCCGCAGGCTGGTGAAGCGCAGCCCGGAGAGTATCGCCTTGCGCGCCGCGGCCCAGCCGCGGAGCTTGCCCTGCGGTTTCGTCACTGAGGCGAGTCCAGCCGGTAGCCGACCCCGCGGACGGTACGGATCAGCGTCGGTGACGAGGGCACGTCCTCGACCTTGGCGCGCAGCCGCTGGACACACGCGTCCACCAGCCGCGAGTCGCCCAGGTAGTCGTGCTCCCACACCAGACGCAGCAACTGCTGCCGGGACAGCGCCTGACCGGGCCGCCGGCTCAGCTCCAGGAGCAGCCGCAGCTCGGTGGGCGTCAGCTGCAGATCCTCGCCGTTCTTCGTCACCGTCATCGCCGAGCGGTCGATGACCAGCGAACCGAAGGTCGCCGAGTCGTTGGACTCGCGCTCCCCGCGCCGCAGCACGGCCCGGATACGGGCGTCGAGCACCCGCCCCTGCACCGGTTTGACGACATAGTCGTCGGCGCCGGACTCCAGCCCGACGACCACGTCGATGTCGTCGCTGCGCGCGGTGAGCAGGATGATCGGCAGCTGGTCCGTGCGCCGGATGCGCCGGCACACCTCGAAACCGTCGATACCGGGCAGCATCACATCCAGGACGATCAGATCCGGCCGCTGCTCACGCAGCAGCTTCAGACCGTCCTCACCGGTGGCAGCGGTGGCGACCCGGTGGCCCTGGCGGGTCAAAGACAGCTCCAGGGCCGTACGGATGGCGTCGTCGTCCTCGATCAGCAACAGGGAAGGCACGGATGCATTCTGGCCCATGGCCGGGCCGGGCTGCGACTGTCAGGTGCTTGTCGGGCGATTTCGGGGTGTCGGCGGGCCTTTACCGCGCCACTCTGTGACCTTCCTGTGTTGTTCGCCGTGCTGTTCCTGAGAAGTGCCCCTGTTGCACGCCTGTGACAGTCGGCGGACACCGTCATGAAGTGGCTTGGGCAGAGTTCTCGGCACAGGCAAGGAAGCACCACGAACCGAGCCGAAGACGGTAAGTCCACGACGGGGGGCGCGAGATGAGCACGCTGCACAGCACAAGCGCGAACGCAGTGATCACGCGCCTGCACGACGTCACGAGGACCACCGAGAAGTCCGGTGCCGTGAACGGGCGGGGGTGCGTTCGCGGCACCGGGCGTCAGCACACCACGTACATGTCGGTGGTTGACGCACACACGGGGGGAAGCGGCAGCGCCGCCACGAAAGAGGCGGGGCTGACGGGGGCCGCGTACAGGGAGACCACGGGGGAGCGTCGTTCGCTGTCGGAGGCGGAGTTCACCGCCTACGTCCAGGAGCGCCGCGCCTCCCTGTACGCGACCGCCTACCACCTCACCGGTGACCGCTTCGAGGCCGAGGACCTGCTCCAGAGCGCGCTGTTCTCGACGTACCGCGCCTGGGACCGGATCAGTGACAAGGCCGCGGTCGGCGGATACCTCCGCCGGACGATGACCAATCTGCACATCAGCGCGTGGCGCCGCCGCAAGCTGAACGAGTACCCGACCGAGGAACTGCCGGAGACGCCCGGCGACACGGACGCGATGCGCGGCACGGAGCTGCGCGCGGTCCTGTGGCAGGCGCTCGCCCGGCTCCCCGAACTCCAGCGGACGATGCTGGTCCTTCGTTACTACGAGGGCCGCACGGACCCGGAGATCGCGGAGATCCTCGACATCAGTGTCGGCACGGTGAAGTCCAGCATCTGGCGGTCGCTCCGCCGGATGCGCGAGGACGAGGTCCTCAGCTTCGGCCGTGACGAGGAGGAATCCTTCGGGGAGCTCGTGGCCTGAGGGTGTGGGGGAAGCACCGCTCGGGGGAGCGGTAGACGGGGGAGCGGTAAACGGGGGGAAGCACGGGGGAGCATCACCAGGGGGGGAAACCACCGGGGCTGGGGGGCCGCGGGGGTTGCACCACACGGGGGAAGCACAAGAGAAGCGGGACTGGGGGGCCGGGGGGTCCGTTCAGTCCCGCTTCTCGTGTGCGTGAGGGCGGGGGTCAGGCCGCCGTGCGCGTCTGTGTGCGGCGGCCCGCCGCCGCGTCGGCCAGTCTGCCCATCGCCTCGTCCCGGTCGCACGCGTGGGCGCCCAGGGCCGTCTGGCGGGCCACGATGGAACGCTCGGCGCGCATCAGCCGCCAGCCGCGGCGCAGCAGGAACGGCACCGACTTGCGGCCCTCGCGCAGATCCCGCAGGAAGCGTCTGCGGAACGTCCGAACGGGCCCCCGGCTCAGACAGAGCGCGTCCGCGAGGACGCCCTCCTCCCGGCAGCGCGCGACGATCTCGGCGGCGAAGATGCCCTCCGCGATGAACAGCGGGGTCCGGCCGATCTCGACGCTCTCCTCGCCCGTACGGGCGCTCAGCGAGATGTCGTACACCGGGACGTTCGTACGGCTCGTGCGGCACAGCTCGGTGATCGCGGTGACCGCCGCGTCCGCGTCCCACGACTGAGGGTGGTCCCAGTCGATGTCGGTGCTTCCCAGGACCTGCGGCAGCGTCGGGTCGGCGGCCTCCTTGTAGAAGTCGTCGAGCCGCAGGACCGGGAGACCGGAACGGGCCGCGAGGAGGGACTTGCCGGAGCCTGAAGGGCCGCAGAGCAGCACGACTCGCGTGGGTATGTGCGGGTGGGAGGTCACGAGACACCAGTGTGAGGCATCGGGCGCCCCCCTGCCGACCCCGCGGGTCGGCTTTGAAAGGTGCGTCACACCTCAACTACCCTTCGTGTCGATCCGATTACCCGGCGCACCAGAAGGCGGCCACCAGTCATGGCACGACGTACGTCCACCCAGAACCAGACCGCCCAGCGCGCGCTGATCGCCCTCGCGGCCACCGGCGCGGCCCTGGGGGCGGGTGCCGCGACGGCCTCCGCCGCCGAGGCGGGTCCCGCGGTGGACGCCATCCGCATGAACCCCACCACCTCGCTGGGGAAGATCGACCCGCAGTCGGGCCTGGCGGCGCTCACCGGCTCGGTCGGCTACGTCACGGGTGCGGTCCAGGGTCTCAAGCCCAACCCCCTCGCCGGTACGGGCGTCGACCCGCTCGACAACGGCGTGGGCACCCAGCTCGCCGACTTCCAGCCGGTTGCTTCGCAGATGGTGACCGGGCCTGTTGCGCAGGCGCAGTCGATCGGGCGCATTCCGGTGCTGGGGGAGGCCTTGGGGGTCCTGGGCGGTTGATGTGCGATTGATGTGCGGGGGAGGGGTGGGGAACTGCTGACCGTTGCCGGGCGCGAGTGCGTCGTGGCTGGTCGCGCAGTTCCCCGCGCCCCTACCAGGCGGCCTGCGGCCGGCCTAGTAGGAGGATCCCGACGCGCCCAGTGAACCGGTTGGGTGCCAGACCGTCTTCGTCTCCAGGAAGGCGGTCATGCGTTCGGTGCCCGGGGTGGCGAACCACTGGGCGTTGTCCACAGTCTGTGGACGCAGAACGCGCTTGAGGTTGTCGGCCGCCGCGATCTCCAGCTCCTTCGCGAGGACCTCGTCCGCGCCCGCCAGGTCGATCGCGTTGACGTCCTGGTGCGCGGCCAGCGACGGGGTGATCTCCGCCGTACGGCCGGACAGGATGTTGACGACTCCGCCGGGTACGTCCGAGGTGGCCAGGACCTCGCCGAGGGACAGCGCGGGGAGCGGTGACCTCTCACTGGCGATCACGATCGCCGTGTTGCCGGTGGCGATCACCGGGGCGAGGACCGACACCAGGCCCAGGAACGAGGACTCCTGGGGGGCGAGGACGACCACCACGCCGGTCGGTTCGGGGGAGGAGAGGTTGAAGTAGGGTCCCGCGACCGGGTTCCCGCCTCCCACCACCTGGGCGATCTTGTCGGTCCAGCCCGCGTACCAGACCCAGCGGTCGATCGCCGCGTCCACCTGGGCGTTGGCCTTCGGCTTCGACAGGCCCTCCGCGTCCGCGACCTCCCGGACGAACTGCTCCCTGCGGCCCTCCAGCATCTCGGCGACGCGGTAGAGGACCTGGCCGCGGTTGTACGCCGTGGCCCCGGCCCAGCCGCCGAACGCCTTGCGCGCGGCGACGACCGCGTCACGGGCGTCCTTGCGGGAGGACAGGGGCGCGTTCGCCAGCCAGTTGCCCTTCGCGTCGCTCACCTCGTACACCCGGCCGCTCTCGGAACGCGGGAACTTCCCGCCCACGTACAGCTTGTAGGTCTTGAAGACGGACAGACGTGCGTCCGACCGGGTGTCCGGTCGGGTGTCCGGTCGGGTGTCCACTCGGGGGTCAGACATCGAGGTACGCCTCCAGGCCGTGGCGACCGCCCTCGCGGCCGAAGCCCGACTCCTTGTAGCCGCCGAACGGCGAGGTGGGGTCGAACTTGTTGAACGTGTTGGACCAGACGACACCCGCGCGGAGCTTGTTCGCGACGGCGAGGATCCTCGACCCCTTCTCGGTCCAGATGCCCGCCGACAGGCCGTACTGGGTGTTGTTGGCCTTGGCGACGGCCTCGTCCGGGGTGCGGAAGGTGAGGACCGAGAGCACCGGGCCGAAGATCTCGTCGCGGGCGATGGTGTGCGCCTGGGTGACGTTCGTGAAGAGCGTCGGGGCGAACCAGTAGCCGGAGGAGGGGAGTTCGCAGGCCGGGGACCAGCGCTCGGCGCCCTCCGCCTCGCCCGCCTCGACGAGCGAGGTGATCCGGGCGAGCTGCTCGGCGGAGTTGATCGCGCCGATGTCCGTGTTCTTGTCCAGCGGGTCGCCGAGGCGGAGCGTGGAGAGCCTGCGCTTGAGCGAGTCGAGCAGCTCGTCCTGGATCGACTCCTGGACGAGGAGCCGGGAGCCCGCGCAGCAGACCTGGCCCTGGTTGAAGAAGATGCCGGTGACGATGCCCTCGACGGCCTGGTCGATGGGGGCGTCGTCGAAGACGATGTTGGCGCCCTTGCCGCCCAGTTCGAGGGTCAGCTTCTTGCGGCTGCCGGCGACCGTGCGCGCGATCTCCTTGCCGACGGCCGTCGACCCGGTGAACGCGACCTTGTTGACGTCCGGGTGCGCGACGAGCGCGGCGCCCGTGTCGCCGTACCCGGGAAGGATGTTGACGACGCCCTTGGGCAGGCCCGCCTGGCGGCAGATGTCCGCGAAGAACAGGGCGGAGAGGGGGGTCGTCTCGGCGGGCTTCAGCACCACCGTGTTGCCGGTGGCGAGCGCCGGGGCGATCTTCCAGGCCAGCATCAGCAGCGGGAAGTTCCAGGGGATGACCTGGCCCGCGACGCCCAGCGGCCTGGGGTTCGCGCCGAAACCGGCGTGGCCGAGCTTGTCGGCCCAGCCCGCGTAGTAGAAGAAGTGCGCGGCGACCAGGGGGAGATCGGCGTCGCGCGTCTCCCTGATCGGCTTGCCGTTGTCCAGGGTCTCCAGGACGGCCAGCTCACGGCTGCGCTCCTGGATGATGCGGGCGATGCGGAAGAGGTACTTGGCGCGCTCGGAGCCGGGCAGCGCCGACCACTTCTCGAAGGCCTTGCGGGCGGCCTTCACCGCACGCTCGACGTCCGCCTCGCCCGCCTGCGCGACCTCGGAG
This sequence comes from Streptomyces sp. NBC_01451, assembly GCF_036227485.1. Taxonomy (NCBI): domain Bacteria; kingdom Bacillati; phylum Actinomycetota; class Actinomycetes; order Kitasatosporales; family Streptomycetaceae; genus Streptomyces; species Streptomyces sp. NBC_01451. The sequence goes on along the minus strand of NZ_CP109479.1, from coordinate 3,287,999 downwards.
AGGACCTCCTCGGTGGAGGGGGAGACGGTCTTGAAGACCCGGCCCTCGGCGGCCTCGGCGAACTCGCCGTCGATGAACAGGCCGTAGGAGGGAGCGATGTCGACGACGGCGCGGGACTCGGGCGCCGGTGCGTACTCGAATGCGGATGACCGCTTCTCGATGGTCATGGTGATCAGTCCACCGTCACGTAGTCGGGGCCGGAGTAGCGGCCGGTGGCCAGCTTCTGGCGCTGCATCAGCAGGTCGTTCAGCAGCGAGGAGGCGCCGAAGCGGAACCAGTGGTTGTCGAGCCAGTCCTCGCCCACGGTCTCGTTGACCACGACCAGGAACTTCACCGCGTCCTTGGTGGTACGGATGCCACCGGCCGGCTTCACGCCCACCTGGACGCCGGTCTGCGCGCGGAAGTCGCGTACGGCCTCCAGCATGAGGAGGGTGTTCGCGGGCGTCGCGTTGACGGCGACCTTGCCGGTGGACGTCTTGATGAAGTCGGCCCCGGCGATCATGCCGAGCCAGCTCGCGCGCCGGATGTTGTCGTACGTCGACAGCTCGCCGGTCTCGAAGATGACCTTGAGCCGGGCGGACGCCCCGCAGGCCTCCTTCACGGCGACGATCTCCTCGTACACCTTCAGGTAGTTGCCCGCGAGGAACGCGCCCCGGTCGATGACCATGTCGATCTCGTCGGCACCGGCGGCGACGGCGTCACGCACGTCGGCCAGCTTGACGCCGATCGCGGCGCGGCCCGCGGGGAAGGCGGTGGCGACGGAGGCGACCTTGACGGTGGACCCGGCGACGGCCTCCTTCGCGACGGCCACCATGTCGGGGTAGACGCAGACCGCGGCCGTGGCGGGGGCCGTGCGGTCGGTCGGGTCGGGGCGGACGGCCTTGGCGCCGAGCGACCGGACCTTGCCGGCGGTGTCCGCGCCTTCCAGAGTCGTCAGGTCGACCATCGAGATGGCCAGGTCGATGGCGTACGCCTTCGCGGTCGTCTTGATGGAACGTGTGCCGAGGGAGGCGGCTCGCGCCTCCAGGCCGACCGCGTCGACGCCGGGCAGCCCGTGAAGGTAGCGGCGCAGCGTGCTGTCGGACGCGGTCACGTCCTTGAGCGGGAGTGCGGTTGATGCAGTGGTGGGCATGGTCACAAGCCGAGCATATCTACGCGCGTAGCGGCTGTACAGCCCCGGGAAACAGGTGGAGCGGGCCGACCCCGGGCCCGGGGTGGACATATGCGGTGAACGGGTGGCGGAGCGGGAAACGCGGCCCGGGCGGCACCGGCGGCGAGGGGTGTCCGGGGCGTCGGGCAGAATCGGGGGCATGACGACCCCGGACCACCCGTCGCCCGAGCAGGGCCCAGCGCAACCCGTGTCTCCCGACCGGGTCTACCGGTCACCCTCCGCCCTCGTGGCCGGAGTGCTGCTGCTCGGGCTCGCTGGCTGGCTCGGCGGCGACGCGCTGTTCGTCGGCCACGGGCGGACCCCGTGGCTGGCGCTCGCCACGCTGCTCTTCGCCGTACCGCTGGTGATCGCCTTCACGCTGCGGCCCGCCGTGCTGGCCAACGACCACCGGCTGCGCGTGCGCAACCCGTTCCGGGTCGTCGAGCTGCCCTGGGGGACGGTCGCCGGGTTCCGGTCGAGCTTCTCGAACGAGGTCGTCGTCGAGTCCGGTACCAAGTACCAGCTCTGGGCCGTCCCCGTCTCGCTGCGTGCCCGCAAGCGGGCCAACCGGGCCAAGATGCGCGAGGCGCGCGAGGCCGGCCGCCCCGGCGGCCGGATGCCCCTGGTGCCGCCCGGACCGACCCGCGCCCAGAACGACCAGATCATGGACGACCTGGGCCAGCTGTGGGAGGCCCGCGAGAAGGCGGCCACCTCACAGGGCGAGGTGACCGTCAAATGGGCGTACGAGATCATGGCGCCCGCCGCCGCCGGCGCGGTTCTGCTGGCGATTCTGCTCGCGGTCGGCTGATCCGCGTGGCCCTCCCCGACGAGTCGTTGCGGCTGCCCCCCGCCTCCATACCCGACGGCTGCCAGGACTGGACCACCGCTCGCGCGGCGGGCTGGTCGGCCGCGCTGCCGCCACGCTGGACCTTCCTCCGGGTGCGCCGCTCGGTCGCGGCCGGGCTCGCCACCCTGGTGCTGTGCGTGGGCGCCCTGGTGGCCATGGCCGGCGGCCTGTGGCCCTTCGTGGCGGCCGGGTTCGCGGTGTACGTGCTGTGGGTGCTCGCCCGGCCCGAGCTCGTGTGGGTCGGCGCGCCGCTGCTGCTCCTCGCCCTCGCCGCGGAGGCCTCCGCGAAGTCATGGGCGCTGACCGGCTTCGGAGTGGTGGTCGTGCTGGGCTCCTGGGCTGTCGTGGCCGTACGGCTGCGGGCGCGCGGTGAGCAACTGGAGCGGGCCGTCGAGGCCGCCGGGGGCGTCGCCGCGCTCGTACCGGGCGCCGAGGTCCCCGTACGGCGTGGGCGGCTGCTGTTCGTGCTGGGGTTCGTCGTGCTCGCGCTCGGCCTGCTGACCGGTAGCACCGCCGGTCTCTGGGGATCGGCCCAGGACCAGGAGGGCGCCTGGGTCTTCACCGTCTTCCTGGCCGGCCTGGCAGCGACCGCGCTGACCTCGGCATGGCTCGGCCGGCAGCGGGCGGGCGCGCTGCGCGGAGCCCCGGTGCCGGTACTGCGCGTCCTCGTACGTGACGACGCGCAGGGCGGTACGGAGGTGTACGCCGCCGACGATCTCGACGCCGAGCGGCCCCTGTTCACCGTCGACCTCACCTCCTTCGACGACGATGACGACGTCGATGACGTCGATGACGAGGGTGACGACGAAGGCGATGGGGGCGCGAGCGGGGAGGGTGAGGCCGGTGGGGACGTCGACGACGAGCTTCGGCGGGTGCTTCTCGGTCTCGACGACGACACCCTCGGGCCGCTCCGGGAAGCCGTTCTCTACGGCGCCCCCTTCGACGGCGCCGAGGTGCTCGTCGTCAGCGCCGACGAGGATCCCGCGCAGCCGCCGCTGACGGAGTGGTCGGCGGGGCCGGTCCGGCCGCTGTCGCCGGACGCGAGTCGCAGGCGCGTCGCCCGGCACCGCGAACACGCCGCCGACAGTCTCCAACTGGAGCTTCAGGGGCGGGAGCTGGCCGAGCGGCGGGCGATGGCCGGCAAGGTGCGGCAATGGCGGGCGGGGTGGCTGGACTGGCTGGCCACCGTGTTGCCCGGATTGTGGGGCCTGTGGCTGGCCTTGGACTGGATCTACGAGCCCGACCTCCCGACGTGGGAGCTGGTGGGCCTCCCCCTGCTCGGGCTGGGCTTCGCGGTCGTCGTCGTCATGAAGCTCGCCTGGCGCGTCACCGCCGACCGGTCCGGTCTCTGGATCAACGGGCTGCGAGGACCCCAGCACGTGCCCTGGGACGACCTCCGCTTCGTACGACGCCGCTCACTGGAGCTGAAGATCGACTGGCAGGACGGTGTCTGGTCGGTCTCCGCGCCCCGCTGGGGCCGGCTCCAGCGGCGCCTGGGGTTGACCCACCCGTACGACGCCCTGGCCGCCGAACTGACCGCCATGCGCCTCGACGCCGAGCTGCGGCCGACCGGCGAGAGCCGCGCGGCGCAACGGGGACGGCCGCTCTGGCCGCTGGCCGCGGTACTGGCGGGGGTGTGGGTGGTGGCGCTGGTGGCGGCGCGCTGAGAGCGGGGCACCGGGCAGGCCAGGGCCTGCCCGGTGGATCAGCCTGGTTCCGGTCGGCAGCCGCTCAGATGCCCGCCGCCGCGGAGAGGTCCCGCTTGATCGTCTCCAGCAGGTCCGTCGCCTTCGCGCGGGCCGCCGGGAGGTCCGCGTGCGTGGGCACCGGGAGGACGACCTCCAGGTAGCACTTCAGCTTGGGCTCCGTACCGCTGGGGCGGACGATGACGCGGGCACCGTCGAGCGTGTAGCGCAGGCCGTCCGTGGGCGGGAGCGTCTCCGTGCCCTGCGTGAGGTCCTCGGCCTTCGTGATCGCCAGGCCCGCGAGGCGGGTCGGGGGCTGCTCGCGCAGCCGGCTCATGGCGTCCGCGATGACCGACAGGTCCTCGACGCGGACCGCGAGCTGGTCCGTGCCGTGCAGACCGTGCTCGACCGCGATGTCGTCGAGCAGGTCGAGGAGCGTACGGCCCTCGGCCTTCAGCTCGGAGGCGAGTTCCGTGACGGCGAGCGCGGCGGTGATGCCGTCCTTGTCGCGTACGCCCTCGGGGTCCACGCAGTAGCCGAGGGCCTCCTCGTAGCCGTAGCGCAGGCCGTCGACGCGGGCGATCCACTTGAAGCCGGTGAGGGTCTCCTCGTAGGGGAGGTTCGCCTTCTCGGCGATCCGGCCCAGGAGGGAGGAGGAGACGATCGACTCGGCGAAGGTTCCCCGCGCGCCGTGCCGGACCAGGTGGGTGGCCAGGAGGGCGCCCACCTCGTCGCCGCGCAGCATGCGCCAGCCACCGCCGGCCGGTACCGCCACCGCGCAGCGGTCCGCGTCCGGGTCGTTCGCGATGATCAGGTCCGGGTTCGTCTCGCGGGCCTTGGCGAAGGCGAGGTCCATCGCGCCGGGCTCCTCCGGGTTGGGGAAGGCGACGGTCGGGAAGTCCGGGTCGGGATCGGCCTGTTCGGCGACCAGCTCGGGGGCGGGGAAACCGGCCCGGGCGAAGGCCGCGAGAAGGGTGTCCCGGCCGACGCCGTGCATCGCGGTGTAGACCGTGCGGGCGGTGCGGGGGGAGCCGGGGGTGAGGACGGCGTCCGTACGGGCCAGGTAGGCGTTCAGGACGGTGTCGTCGAGGGTTTCCCAGCCCGCGGTGGGGCGGGGCACGTCGGCGAGGGCGCCTACGGCCTCGATCTCGGCGGCGATCTCGGCGTCGGCGGGCGGGACGATCTGGGAGCCGTCGCCCAGGTACACCTTGTAGCCGTTGTCGCGGGGCGGGTTGTGGCTGGCGGTGACCTCCACGCCCGCGACCGCGCCCAGGTGCCTTATGGCGAACGCCAGTACGGGGGTGGGGAGGGGGTGGGGGAGGACGGCCGCGCGCAGACCCGCGCCGGTCATCACGGCGGCGGTGTCCTGGGCGAAGTCAGCCGACTTGTGGCGGGCGTCGTAGCCGATGACGACGAGGCCGCCGGTCCGTCCCTTCGCCTTGAGGTACGCGGCGAGGCCGGCGGCGGCGCGGATGACGACCGAGCGGTTCATGCGCATGGGGCCGGCGCCGAGTTCGCCGCGGAGACCTGCGGTGCCGAACTGGAGGGTGCCGGTGAAGCGGGTGGTGAGTTCGGGGAGGTCCTGGGCGTCGATGAGCTTGGCGAGTTCCTCACGGGTTTCGGCGTCGGGGTCCTCGGCCAGCCACGCCTTGGCGCGTGCGATGAGTTCGTCGTCGTGCACGTCGGTGCCTCTCGTTGTGGTGGTGCGGTGCGGTGCGGTGTGTGGTCGGGTGCGGGCCCATTCTTGTCGCCCCCGCCGCCCCTACCCGTCCCGTCCTGTTCCTGGGGGCTGCGCCCCCAGACCCCCCTCCGGCCCTGAACGGGCCTTGTCCTCAAACGCCGGACGGGCTGGAGGTGTGGGCCGGTGTTCTAAGGGTGCCGGTCGGGCTGGAGGTGTGGGCCGGTGTTCTAAGGGTGCTGGTCGGGCTGGGGGTGTGGGTCGGGGTTGGGAAGGTGCTGGTCGGGCTGGGGGTGTGGGTCGGGGTTGGGAAGGTGCTGGTCGGGCTGGGGGTGTGGGCCGGGGTCGGGTGGGCTGGTGGGGGCACTCGGGCCGCGGATGTGGTGGTGGGGGGTGTGGGGGAGGGGGGAAGGCTGGGGTGGAGGCTCTCGGGCCAGGGTGGGGCTACAGGCGGTCCAGGACCTGGGTCAGGAGGGAGCCCATTCGGGTTGCGCTGTCGCGGCCTGCCTGGAGGACCTCCTCGTGGTTCAGGGGTTCTCCGGTCATTCCCGCCGCGAGGTTCGTCACCAGGGAGATGCCCAGGATCTCGGCGCCGGCCTCGCGTGCCGCGATCGCCTCCAGCACCGTCGACATCCCGACCAGGTCCGCGCCGATGACCCGCGCCATCCGGATCTCCGCCGGTGTCTCGTAGTGCGGGCCCGTGAACTGGGCGTACACGCCCTCCTCAAGGCTCGGGTCGATCTCCTTGCACAGGGCACGCAGCCGCGGCGAGTACAGGTCCGTCAGGTCGACGAAGTTCGCGCCGACGATCGGGGAGGTCGCCGTGAGGTTGATGTGGTCGCTGATCAGGACCGGCTGGCCGGGGCGCATGTCGGCGCGCAGGCCGCCGCAGCCGTTGGTCAGGACGATGGTCTTGCACCCGGCGGCCACGGCGGTACGGACACCGTGTGCCACGGACGCGACGCCCCGGCCCTCGTAGTAGTGCGTGCGGCCCAGGAAGACCAGCGCGCGCTTGTCGCCGATCCGGTACGAGCGGATCTTGCCGCCGTGGCCCTCGACCGCCGGCGGCGGGAAGCCGGGCAGCTCGGTGACCTGGAACTCGGCCTCGGGGTCGCCCAGGGCGTCCACGGCCGGTGCCCAGCCGGAGCCCATCACGAGGGCGACGTCGTGGGTCTCGGCGCCCGTGAGCTCCCGCAGGCGCGCGGCGGCGGCGTCGGCGGCGGAGTAGGGGTCGCCCTGGATGTCGTCCGGAAGAAGAGATGCGTTCACGCGCATGAGGGTATCCGGTTCGAGCCTACGCGCGTAGATGACGGAGGTTACGGGATGCCGATCGTTGTCTTGTCGTTTCCATCCAAAGGGCGCCGCCGGGGACCCGCCCCCGGCCGGTCCCCGGTCAACAGGGACGTTTTCTCAGTTCCATCACATAGTCGTGAGGTGCCCCCGCCGACTCCGCCGCGTCGGCGATCTCGCCCAGGTTCCGGGCCGACGGCAGGCCGCCCTCGTAGCCGTTGAGGACGTACACCCACGCCGGCTCCTCGCCCTCCAGCGTGTCGACGCGCAGCCGCATCCGGCGGTAGATGTCGAGGCCCACGCCCTCCCAGCGGTCCAGCGAGTCCTCGTCGAGCGGGGCGATCTCGTACAGGGCGACGAAGACCTGGGAGCGGGGGGCCTCGACGATCGTCGGGAGGGCGCCCTCCCAGCCCATGTGCTCGCCTCCGAAGGTCAGCCGCCAGCCGGTCAGCCAGCCGGTGGCGCGCAACGGCGAGTGCGGTGCGCGGCGCGTCATGAGCCGGGCGTCGAGATTGCCGGCGTAGGCGGCGTAGAGCGACATGGATCGAGAGTACGGCAGCGGACCCGGCCGTCACTCCGACAGCACACGTCCCCTCCGTACCCGTACAGGTGTCCGCCCCCGCCCGTGCCGGACCCGTCGGCGGTCCCTCCGGCGTCCGCCCCGGACCCGTGCGGCGGCCCCGGGGCGTCGGCACCCCGGCGCGTACGGGACAATGGGGTATGTGACTCGGATCGTGATCATTGGTGGCGGACCCGGCGGCTACGAAGCGGCGCTGGTGGCGGCGCAGCTCGGCGCGGAGGTGACCGTCGTCGACTGCGACGGTCTGGGCGGGGCGTCGGTGCTCACCGACTGCGTACCGTCGAAGACCCTGATCGCCACCGCCGAGGTGATGACGACCTTCGATTCCTCGTACGAGGAACTGGGGATCATCGTCGCCGACGACACCCCGCCCGACAAGCAGGCCGCCCGCGTCGTCGGTGTGGACCTCGACAAGGTCAACCGACGGGTGAAGCGCCTCGCCCTCGCCCAGTCGCACGACATCACCGCCTCCGTCACCCGGGCCGGCGCACGCGTCCTGCGCGGGCGCGGGCGGCTCGACGGACTCCAGGGCGTCGACGGCTCCCGGAAGGTCGTCGTACGGGCCGTGGACGGCAGCGAGGAGACCCTCGTCGCGGACGCCGTGCTGATCGCCACCGGCGGGCACCCCCGCGAGCTGCCCGACGCGCAGCCCGACGGTGAGCGCATCCTCAACTGGACCCAGGTCTACGACCTCACCGAGCTGCCCGAGGAGCTCATCGTGGTCGGCTCCGGTGTCACCGGTGCCGAGTTCGCGGGCGCCTACCAGGCCCTCGGGTCCAAGGTGACCCTCGTGTCGTCGCGCGACCGGGTGCTGCCGGGCGAGGACCCCGACGCCGCCGCCGTCCTCGAAGAGGTCTTCCGGCGCCGTGGCATGAACGTCATGGCCCGCTCCCGCGCCGAGTCCGCCAAGCGCGTCGGCGACCGGGTCGAGGTCACCCTCGCCGACGGGCGGGTCATCAGCGGCTCGCACTGTCTGATGGCCGTCGGCGCGATTCCCAACAGCGCCGGAATGGGCCTGGAGGAGGCCGGGGTCAAGCTGCGCGACTCCGGGCACATCTGGACCGACAAGGTGTCGCGGACGACCGCCCCGGGTGTGTACGCCGCCGGTGACGTGACCGGTGTCTTCGCCCTCGCGTCCGTCGCCGCCATGCAGGGCCGTATCGCCATGTACCACTTCCTCGGCGACGCGGTGGCCCCGCTCAACCTCAAGACCGTCTCCTCCAACGTCTTCACCGACCCCGAGATCGCCACCGTCGGCTACACCCAGGCCGATGTCGACAGCGGCAAGATCGACGCCGTGGTCGTCAAACTGCCGTTGCTGCGCAATCCGCGCGCGAAGATGCAGGGCATCCGGGACGGTTTCGTCAAGCTCATGTGCCGGCCGGGCACCGGGATTGTCGTGGGCGGGTGTGTCGTGTCGCCGCGCGCCTCCGAACTCATCCACCCGATCTCGATCGCCGTCGACAACAATCTGACGGTCGAGCAGATCGCGAACGCGTTCACTGTTTACCCGTCTCTCTCGGGATCGATCGCCGAGGTCGCCCGGCAGCTTCACACGCGCAAGGCGGCGGGCGAGGCCTGACGGCCGGGACGCGCCAGGGGCGGCAACTTCCCGCTGGTCACGGGGATTTGCCGCCCATTCCTGCGGCATAAGCAGGGGAGATAGGCCCGTATACCACTTCCGGTACCCCCATGCGAACAACTTCTGCTATTCGGCGCAAACTGCTGAAAGCAGACGGTCGTTGGGGTTACTGTCAGTTTCGTGTTCGCTGCAGAACGTCGTCAATTGATCCTCGAAATGGTGCGTGCCAATGGAGCCGTGTCGCTCCGTGAGCTCGCCCGCGTCGTCCAGACCTCCGAAGTGACCGTACGGCGGGACGTGCGCGCACTGGAGGCAGAAGGACTCCTCGACCGCCGGCATGGCGGTGCGGTATTGCCGGGCGGGTTCACGCGAGAATCCGGCTTTCCGCAGAAATCCCATCTCGCGACCGCCGAGAAGACGGCCATCGCCGACCTCGCCGCGAGCTTCGTCGAAGAGGGCGAGGCCATCGTGGTCGGGGCGGGGACCACCACGCAGGAGCTGGCCCGCCGGCTCGCGCGGGTCCCCGGGCTGACCGTCGTCACCAATTCCCTTCTGGTGGCCCAGGCGTTGGCCCACGCGAACAGAGTGGAGGTCGTCATGACCGGTGGCACTCTGCGCGGTTCCAACTACGCCCTGGTCGGCAGTGGTGCCGAGCAGTCCCTGCACGGGCTGCGGGTGTCCAAGGCCTTCCTCTCCGGAAGCGGGCTCACGGCCGAACGCGGGCTGTCCACCTCCAACATGCTGTCGGCGTCCGTCGACCGCGCGCTGGTGCAGGCCGCCGCCGAGGTCGTCGTGCTCGCCGATCACACCAAGCTCGGTTCGGACACCATGTTCCAGACCGTGCCCACGGACGTGATCACCCGCCTCGTCACCGACGAACCACCCGTCCACGACGACCGTGCCGGTACGGAACTGCAGGCCCTGGCCGACCAGGGAGTCCAGATCGCCGTGGCCGGATCGTCGGGCTCCGGCAGCAACTCCCCGGGAAACGGGCCGCAGAGCGGTGAGCAGGTCCCGACGCGCCAACAGCGCCGGGACGTGCCCCTTCCCAACCCGCGCCGGGGACAGCTGCCCGGCGGCGCGGCGGGCCATCCGCTGCGCGGCACGATGCTGGGCGAGCAGCCCGGCGGACCTGGCGAGCGCGAGCGGGAACGGGCCCGGGTGGCGGACCTCCGCCGCCGCTGACCGCCGTACGGGCCGGGCCGTCAGAACCGGGCCGTACGAACCGGGTTGCCTGCGGACCGGGTTACTGGGGTACGGCCTTCAGGCCCCGCAGTGTCAGGGTCAGGAGGCGGTCGGCCAGCTCCGGGTCGTCCGGGGTCGCCTCGGCCGCCAGCGCGATGGCGTTGGTGAGCTGGAGCAGGTCGCCGATGGAGACGTCGGCGCGCAGGGTGCCGGCCTGCTGGGCGCGGGCGAGCAGGGCCGCGCCCGCCTCCCGCATCGGGTTGCTGCACCTGGCCAGGGCCGAGTCGGCGTCGTACGACACCGACATGAGCGCCCGTGCCAGACCTCGGTACTCGCCGGCGTGCCTGACGATCTCGCGCAGCCAGGTCACCAGCGCGGCGCACGGCTCCGGGTCGGTCAGCAGTTCGCGGGAGCGGGCCAGCAGGTCGCTCACCGCGTCCTCGAAGACGGCGCTCATCAGGGCGTGCCGGTTGGGGAAGTGGCGGTAGAGCGTGCCGATGCCGAGGCCGGCGCGCCGTGCCACGTCCTCCAGGGATGCGTCCGTTCCGTGCTCGGCGAAGGCGGAACGCGCCTCGGCCAGCAGCCGTTCGTAGTTGCGGCGGGCGTCGGCACGGAGGCCTGCCGGTGGCTGGGCCATGGGTTCACCTGCCCTTCGTTTGTTTGTTCCGTGGGTTCAGCATGCCACTGGCCAGCCGCCGTGGGGGTGCGGTGCGTGGCGGGCTGACGGTCCGTTGTGGCTTGTCGCGCAGTTCCCCGCGCCCCTGGCTTACGGGCGCTGCGCGCACCGTAAGCCATGAAAAGAGGCGCCCGGCGGACTGATCGCTCAGTCCGCCGGGCGCCTCGCAATCTTGTACGGGTCAGTCCTTGATCTCGCAGATCGGGGCGCCCGAGGTGAGGGAGGCGCCCACCTCCGCTGCCAGGCCCTTGATGGTGCCGGCCTTGTGCGCGTTGAGGGGCTGTTCCATCTTCATGGCTTCGAGGACGACGACGAGGTCGCCCTCCTTGACCTCCTGGCCCTCCTCGACGGCGACCTTGACGATGGTGCCCTGCATCGGGGAGGCCAGGGTGTCGCCCGAGGCGGCTGGGCCGGACTTCTTGGCGGCGCGGCGCTTGGGCTTGGCACCGGCGGCGAGGCCGGTGCGGGCCAGGGACATGCCCAGCGAGACGGGGAGGGAGACCTCCAGGCGCTTGCCGCCGACCTCGACGACCACGGTCTCGCGGCCCGCCTCCTCGTCCGCCTCGACATCGGCGGGCGCGGCGAAGGCCGGGATCTCGTTGACGAACTCGGTCTCGATCCACCGCGTGTGGACCGTGAACGGGTCGGTGGAGCCGGTGAGTTCGGGCGCGAACGCGGGGTCGGCGACGACCGCGCGGTGGAAGGGGATGGCGGTGGCCATGCCCTCGACCTGGAACTCGGCCAGCGCGCGGGCGGCCCGCTGGAGGGCCTGGGCACGGGTGGCGCCGGTGACGATCAGCTTGGCGAGGAGGGAGTCCCACGCCGGGCCGATGACACTGCCGGACTCGACGCCCGCGTCGAGGCGGACACCGGGCCCGGAGGGCGGGGCGAAGGTGGTGACGGTGCCGGGGGCGGGCAGGAAGCCGCGGCCGGGGTCCTCGCCGTTGATACGGAACTCGATGGAGTGACCGCGCAGTTCGGGGTCGCCGTAACCGAGTTCCTCGCCGTCGGCGATACGGAACATCTCGCGGACGAGGTCGATGCCGGAGACCTCCTCGGTGACCGGGTGCTCGACCTGAAGACGCGTGTTGACCTCCAGGAAGGAGATCGTGCCGTCCGTGCCGACCAGGAACTCCACCGTCCCGGCGCCGACGTAGCCGGCCTCCTTCAGGATCGCCTTGGAGGACGAGTACAGCTCCGCGACCTGTGCCTCGGACAGGAACGGGGCGGGGGCCTCCTCCACCAGCTTCTGGTGGCGGCGCTGGAGGGAGCAGTCACGGGTGGAGACGACGACCACGTTGCCGTGGGAGTCGGCCAGGCACTGCGTCTCCACATGGCGGGGCTTGTCGAGGTAGCGCTCGACGAAGCACTCGCCGCGCCCGAAGGCGGCCACGGCCTCACGGACCGCCGAGTCGTACAGCTCGGGTACCTCTTCGAGGGTGCGGGCGACCTTCAGACCGCGTCCGCCACCGCCGAAGGCGGCCTTGATCGCGATGGGCAGGCCGTGCTGCTCGGCGAAGGCGACGACCTCGTCCGCGCCGGAGACCGGGTCGGGGGTGCCGGCGACCAGGGGCGCGCCGGCACGCTGGGCGATGTGCCGGGCGGCGACCTTGTCACCGAGATCGCGGATCGCCTGCGGGGGCGGGCCGATCCAGGTCAGCCCGGCGTCGATGACGGCCTGGGCGAAGTCCGCGTTCTCCGAGAGGAAGCCGTATCCGGGATGGATCGCGTCCGCCCCGGAGTCCTTGGCGGCCTGCAGCACCTTGGCGATGTCGAGATAGCTGCTCGCCGGGGTGTCACCGCCCAGAGCGAACGCCTCATCCGCGGCACGCACATGGAGCGCGTCCCGGTCCGGGTCGGCGTACACGGCCACGCTCGCGATTCCGGCATCCTGACAGGCCCGGGCAACGCGGACAGCGATTTCGCCACGGTTGGCGATGAGCACCTTGCGCACGATTGAGGCTCCCTCCTTGAAACAAGCTGAGTTTAGGGACTGCCGACACGGCGCATCGACCCGTCCCCACTGGTGAGCTTGCCCACACGGAGCGTGATGCGAGGCTCGCCCTACCCGTGAAATCCCTTGTCGCACCTATGTACGCGGGACTCCATCGGGAAACCCTAGCCCCCTGATGTGGTCAAGGTCTCTGTGAGAGCGTGCTGCGGCCCACTCGGTTTTTTTGTGGACACCCTACGAACGGCCCAATGATTCTTCGCCTGCCGAGGAACCTCTCCCGAACCCTTGTCCGCACGTTTACCGGTTAGTAGCGTTCACGATGTACCGAACGTAGTGCCAACTGAACGTACTAGTGGTAACAAGAGCCTTGCTCGTGCGGCGCCCGTGCGGCGTCCGTGCGCAGTCGAAGCGCAGTCGAAAGTGGGTGGGGGCCGGTGGTCCGCAGACCGGTGGCATGGATCGTCGCGATCGTCCTCTTCGTGGAGGCGTTCGGCATAGCCGCCCTGAACTGGCTCCTGGGGATCGTGGCCGACAACCAGCGGATGTCCCTCGCCGGCCTCGACCCGGACATGATGTCCGTGTCCTCGAAGGTCGGCGGCGTGGTCTTCGGCGCCTACTTCGCGCTGTGCGGCGTGGTGGCCCTGCTCGTCGCCTGGCGCGACCGCTCCCCGGCCGGCCTCGGCCGCGTCCTCCTGATCAGTGTGGCCGTCGTGCACGCGCTGCTGGGCGCGTTCGCCTGGGGGCTGGTGGGCGTGCCGGCGTTCCTGACCATGGTCGTGGTGCTGGCGCTGGTCGTGCTCCTGCTGATGACGTACGACAAGCAGACCCCCGCCGCGCCCCAGGCACCCGAGGCACCCGATGCCCCCGATGCCCCTGCGGACACCTCCCCGCTGACGCCCCCGCCGACCCCCAGCACCACCTGACCGTCGGCCGCCTCGATCCCTGCGACTACGCCTCCTGGGGCGTCCACAACTCCGTGATGCCGACGCCCAGTTCGGCGAGCAGCTTGCGTACGAGCGGCAGGCTGATGCCGATGACGTTGCCGTGGCCGCCGTCGATGCCGTCGATGAACGGCGCCGAGCGGCCGTCGAGCGTGAACGCCCCGGCGACGTGGAGGGGCTCGCCCGAGGCGACGTACGCGGCGATCTCCTCGTCCGTCGGCTCGCCGAAGCGGACCACGGTGGACGCGGTGGCGGAGACGGAGCGCCCCGACGCGGTGTCGTGGACGCAGTGCCCGGTCTCCAGGGTGCCCGCCCGGCCGCGCATCGACTTCCAGCGGGCGGTGGCCTCCTCGGCGTCGGCGGGTTTGCCGTACGCCTCGCCGTCCAGGTCGAGGACGGAGTCGCAGCCGATCACCAGGGCACCGTGTGCCTCGGGCCGCGCGGCCACCACGGCGGCCTTGGCCTCGGCGAGAGCGAGGGCCAGTTCGGCCGGGGTCGGCGCGGTCACGGCGTCCTCGTCGAACCCGCTGACGATCACCTCGGGGTCGAGTCCGGCCTGCCTGAGCAGGTTGAGCCGGGCGGGGGACTGGGAGGCGAGCACGAGACGGCGGCGCGGCTGATCATCGGTCATGCGGCCAGGGTATCGGCGGGGTAAGGCGCCCGGACAGGTCCTACAGAACGCCGAGCACGATCATCGCGAGCAGCATGGCCAGCGCCATGAGAAACCCGAGCCGCCGAAGCATCTGCTGCGCGTCGCGCAGTTCCTTCGGCGGCTCGTTCTCGGGGTCGGACCACAGCATGCCACCAGCGTGGGGCTTGGCGGGTGGGGTGCGCCTGAGTAGGGGTACTCAGATCGGCGCCCTTTCCTGTCCTTCTGTGCGCGGTTCCCCGCGCCCCTGAAAGGTCTAGCCCGGCCAGTAGGTGCGGGTCCAGGATGATGGGCCGGGGTGGGGCAGGCGGTGGGTGGCGAGCCTCGCCGGGTCCGCCCACGCGTCCTTCGTGCCCGGTGTGCCGGGCGCCGTGGAGGACGCCGCCACGGCGCGGGCCCGGACCACCGCCAGGGCGGCGGCCAGCTCCTCGGGGGTCGGATTGCCCCGTACGACCTTGATGTTCACAACGGCTCCTGAACGGTCTAGAGGGGGATGTTGCCGTGCTTCTTCGGGGGCAGGGACTCGCGCTTCGTACGGAGCTGGCGCAGCCCCCGTACGACCTGGCGGCGGGTGTCGGACGGCAGGATCACCGCGTCCACGTAGCCGCGCTCGGCCGCGATGTAGGGGTTGAGGAGGGTGTCCTCGTACTCCTGGATCAGCCGGGCGCGGACGACGTCGAGATCCTCCCCGTTCGCCTCGGCCTCGGCGATCGTGCGGCGGTGCAGGATGTTGACCGCGCCCTGGGCGCCCATCACGGCGATCTGCGCGGTCGGCCAGGCGAGGTTGAGGTCGGCACCGAGGTGCTTGGAGCCCATGACGTCGTAGGCGCCGCCGAAGGCCTTGCGGGTGATGACCGTGATGAGCGGGACGGTCGCCTCCGCGTAGGCGTAGATCAGCTTCGCGCCCCTGCGGATGATGCCCGTGTGCTCCTGGTCGACGCCCGGGAGGAAGCCGGGGACGTCCACGAAGGTGATGACCGGGACGTTGAAGGCGTCGCAGGTACGGACGAAGCGGGCCGCCTTCTCCGACGCGTCGATGTCGAGACAGCCCGCGAACTGCATCGGCTGGTTGGCGACGACACCGACCGGACGGCCCTCCACCCGGCCGAACCCGGTGAGGATGTTCGGCGCGAACAGGGCCTGTGTCTCGAAGAACTCGGCGTCGTCCAGGACGTGTTCGATCACCGTGTGCATGTCGTACGGCTGGTTCGCGCTGTCCGGGATCAGGACGTCCAGCTCGCGGTCCTCGTCCGTGACGGCGAGGTCCGCCTCCTCCGGGAACAGCGGGGGCTCGCTGAGGTTGTTGGACGGCAGGTACGACAGCAACTGCTTGACGTACTCGATGGCGTCCTTCTCGTCGCCGGCCATGTGATGGGCCACGCCCGAGGCGGAGTTGTGGGTGCGGGCGCCGCCCAGCTCCTCGAAGCCGACGTCCTCGCCGGTGACCGTCTTGATGACGTCCGGGCCGGTGATGAACATGTGCGAGGTCTGGTCGACCATGACCGTGAAGTCGGTGATGGCCGGGGAGTACACGGCACCGCCGGCGCAGGGGCCCACGACGAGGCTGATCTGCGGGATGACCCCGGACGCGTGGGTGTTGCGGCGGAAGATCTCGCCGTACGCGCCCAGGGACGCGACGCCCTCCTGGATACGGGCGCCGCCCGAGTCGTTGATGCCGATGACCGGACAGCCGGTCTTCAGCGCGAAGTCCATGACCTTGACGATCTTCTGGCCGTACACCTCGCCCAGCGCACCGCCGAACACGGTGAAGTCCTGGGAGAACACGGCGATCGGACGCCCGTCGACGGTCCCGTAGCCGGTGACGACACCGTCGCCGTACGGGCGGTTGTTCTCCAGCCCGAAGTTGGTCGAGCGGTGGGTGGCGAACTCGTCCAGCTCCACGAACGAGTCCTCGTCGAGGAGCAGTTCGATCCGCTCACGGGCCGTCAGTTTGCCCTTCGCGTGCTGCTTCTCGACAGCCCGTCCCGATCCGGCGTGCGTGGCCGCCTCCACGCGGCGCTGCAGGTCGGCGAGCTTGCCCGCGGTGGTGTGGATGTCGATCTGCTGCGGCTGTACCGGCTCGGCCATCGGGATGCGGCTCCCTGCAAAGAGTGACGTGCTCAGAAGGGGGATTGGCTACTCATCCGTAGCGTAGTGGCGCGCCTACCCATCGGCAGTGCGGCGTTTACCACACTCCTCTCCTCTTCACAGAGGGGCAGGGAATATCTCCAGAAGAAGCCACGTGAGCACGCGGCCACGCATATGCTCAAGATGTCGCGGCGGGACACGCCGGAGAGGTGACATCGCGAGAGCGGTCGAGCGCTTGTGAACCTCAGCCCTCACGGGCTGGAATCCATCCCCCTCTGCGGGATGGAGGATGTCAAACCTAGTGTGGCTTGCATGATGGAGACGCCACCGAACGATGAAGGCAACCCGCCCGACGGGCGCGGTGAGCCGAGGTCGGACCGCTGGTCCGACCTCGACCGCCCCCCTCTGAACGCCGTCGGCCTGCGCAGGGCCCTCGTGCGCGAGGGCAGCCTGTGGTCCCAGGTGAACGTGGTGCGGAGTACCGGCTCGACCAACGCCGACCTTGTCGCCCTCGCGGACGCGGGCAAGGCGGAGGAGGGACTGATCCTGCTCGCCGAGGAGCAGACCGCCGGGCGCGGCCGACTGGACCGGCAGTGGACGGCGCCCGCCCGCTCCGGGCTGTTCCTCTCCGTGCTGCTGAAGCCGACGCAGGTCCCGGTGGCCCGCTGGGGCTGGCTCCCGCTGCTCACCGGGGTCGCGGTGGCGACGGGACTGTCACGCGCGGCGGGCATCGATACGTCCCTCAAGTGGCCCAACGACCTGCTGGTGACCGTGGACGGCGCGGAGCGCAAGGCGGGCGGGATCCTCGCGGAGCGGTCCGGTACGGACGCGGTGGTGATCGGCATCGGCATCAACGTCACCCTGCGCGAGGACGAGCTGCCGGTGCCGACCGCGGGGTCGCTGGCGCTGGCCGGGGCGGTGGGCACCGACCGGGATCCCCTGCTGCGGGCGGTGCTGCGGTCGCTGGAGCAGTGGTACGTGCGGTGGCGGTCGGTGGAGGGGGATCCCGCGTCGTCGGGGCTCCAGGAGACGTACGCGGCGGGGTGCGCGACGTTGGGGCGGACGGTGCGGGCGGAGCTGCCGGGGGACCGGAGCGTCGTGGGGGAGGCGGTCGCCGTGGACGGGGACGGACGGTTGGTGCTGGCTACGGGGGAGGGGGTGCAGGAGCCGGTGGGCGCGGGGGACGTCGTGCACCTGCGGCCGGCAACTCCTTAGCCCGTCTGGGGGTCCCCCTCTGGGGGAGTTTGAGGACAAGGCCCGTTCAGGGCCGTAGGGGGTCTGGGGGCGCAGCCCCAGCGAGGCTCACACCAACTCCGGCGCGTCGTCCCTGCTGAACCCGGCGGAGCGAGGCCGTATCGTTGAGGGCGGTCGATATCTGACCGTGACAGATCGGAAGGGCAGCAGGCGTGACCGTCGACGACACGGGCTCCGACACGGCGGGCAGGCGGGCGGACGCTCCCCCACTCTCGACTTCGTTCGAGCGGGGGGACTCCCATGACGCCGACTCCGGCGAGGACCCGCTCGCCCTGCGCCTCGAACAGCTCATC
Organism: Streptomyces sp. NBC_01451; assembly: GCF_036227485.1. Lineage (NCBI taxonomy): Bacteria > Bacillati > Actinomycetota > Actinomycetes > Kitasatosporales > Streptomycetaceae > Streptomyces > Streptomyces sp. NBC_01451. The sequence continues at coordinate 3,270,147 of NZ_CP109479.1, read as the reverse complement.
CTGGGTGCCGAGCGGCGCTACACCCCTTTTCAGGCCGCCCGCAGCGCCGGTGTCTCCATGGAGCTCGCGTCCCGTTTCTGGCGGGCGATGGGCTTCGCCGACATCGGGCAGGCCAAGGCGCTGACCGAGGCGGACGTCCTCGCGCTGCGCCGGCTCGCCGGTCTCGTCGAGGCGGGTCTGCTCAGCGAGGCGATGGCCGTGCAGGTGGCGCGGTCCACGGGGCAGACCACCGCCCGTCTGGCCGAGTGGCAGATCGACTCCTTCCTGGAGGGGCTGACCGAGCCGCCCGAGCCCGGAATGACGCGCACCGAGGTGACGTACCCGCTGATCGAGCTGCTCCTGCCCGAGCTGGAGGAGTTCATCGTCTACGTCTGGCGGCGCCAGCTCGCCGCCGCGACCGGGCGGGTCGTGCAGGCCGCCGACGACGAGGAGATGGTCGACCGGCGGCTCGCCGTCTGCTTCGCCGACCTCGTCGGGTTCACCCGGCTGACCCGGCGTATGGAGGAGGAGGAACTCGGCGAACTCGTCGAGGCCTTCGAGACCACGGCCGCCGACCTGGTGGCGGCGAACGGCGGGCGGCTCGTCAAGACGCTCGGCGACGAGGTGCTGTACGCGGCGGACGACGCGGGGGTGGCCGCCGAGATCGCGCTGCGGCTGATCGAGACGATGGCGCACGACGAGACGATGCCCGAGCTGCGGGTCGGGATGGCCTTCGGCACGGTGACCACCCGTATGGGTGATGTGTTCGGGTCGACGGTGAATCTGGCCTCGCGGTTGACGTCGATAGCGCCTCGGGACGCCGTGCTCGTCGACGCGGCGTTCGCCGAGGAGCTGATCCGCACCGGGGACGCGCCCGCCTCCGAGGCGGAGGCCGCCGAGGCCGCCGCCACCGCGGAGAAGGAGGGCGAGGAGCCGCCGCTGTACCGCTTCGCGCTCCAGCCGATGTGGCAGCGGCCCGTGCGCGGGCTTGGCGTGGTCGAGCCCTGGCTGCTGACCCGGCGGACCGGCCCCGTCGCGTAGGACCGGCCGCGCTGCCCGCTTTCCCCCTCCCGCTCAGTGGCGGTGGTCCAGCGCGTCCACGCACAGGCCGATGAGCGGTACGCACACTCCGCCCGGCTTGGCGGGCTGCGGGGCCGGTGCGGGTGCCTGCGGGGGTTCGGGCGTCGGCGCGGGCGCCGGTGTCGCCTGCTGCGGGGGCTGCGGCTGGGGCTGAGCTGCCACCGGGGCCGGTGCCGATGCCGCCGGGCGCGTCTGGCCGGGCGTGGCGGCGGGCGCCGGTGCGTCGGGCCGCTGCGGGATCGTGGTGGCGTCGGCGGCGGGCCCGAGGGACGTGGGGAACGCGCCGACGGGGAAGGGCCGCAGCGGGCCCGTCGCGCTCGGCAGCGCGGTGGGGAGTGCCGTCGGGGGCGTGGTCGGGACGGGGGTCGCGCCACCCATGGGAGCGCTCGCCGACGGGTTCGCCGTGGGGCCGCCGCCGACGGTGGCCGCCGCGTTGCCGGTGCGGTCGGCCGAGGTGTCCGCGCCCGTGTCCGGGTCCGAGTTCGCCCCTGTGTCCGCGTCCGGTTCGGACTGGGCCTGCGCCCTGCCGACGCCCACTCCGCCGTCGGGTGCCAGCCGGACGAGGCTCAGGACCCCGGCGGCCAGCGCGAAGCCGCCCGCCGCGAGCAGGACCTTGCGGGGGCGGGGCTTGCGGTGCCGGCCCCGGGGGCGGTTGAGGAGGGGCGTGGACGGGGCCTCGGGCACGGCAGGCGCGGCGGGAGGCGGGGGCGGGGTCCACGGCCGGGCGGGGGCCTGGAACTGCGGCGGGATCCGCGGCGGGACCTGGGGTGGAGCCTGGGGCGGGAGCTGCGTGTGCCTCGGTGTGCCTGTCCCGACCGGCCTTGTCGTCGTGTCCGTCACGCGATCCCTCCCCGTTGCGCTCGCGCCCCGGGTGCGCCGTGGCGGAGCGCACGTTATGCGCTCCCGGGAGCCGAATTTCAGGAGATCGGCGCCATGTCACCCGAACGAGGAGAGGGTCCCTCCGGGTCCCTTCCCCGCCGCCCGTTCTTCCCCTGGGGGTGGGCGGGCTGCGATGATCGGGGCGGCCGTAGTTAACCTGCGTTAACCAGGAGGGTGTCATGGGCGAGGGACGGTCCGAGGAGCGGTCCGAGGGGCGGCCGGAGGAGCGGTTCGGGGAGTTCGTCGTCGTGCGGCGGCACGGGTTCGTCGCCGAGCTGGTCCTCGATCGGCCGAAGGCCATGAACGCGGTCTCCTCCGCCATGGCCCGGTCCGTCGTCGGCGCGTGTGCCGCGCTGGCCGCCGACCGTGACGTACGCGCGGTGGTGCTCAGCTCCACCCATGAGCGGGCGTTCTGTGTCGGGGCCGACCTCAAGGAGCGGAACTCGATGTCGGACGCCGAACTGGTCCGGCAGCGGCCGGTGGCCCGGGGCGCCTACACCGGCGTACTGGACCTGCCGATGCCGACGGTCGCCGCGGTGCACGGGTTCGCGCTGGGGGGCGGGTTCGAGCTGGCGCTGTCCTGCGATCTGATCGTGGCCGACTCCACGGCGGTGGTGGGGTTGCCCGAGGTCTCCGTGGGCGTGATTCCGGGAGGCGGCGGCACACAGTTGCTGCCCCGCCGGGTGGGCGCGGCGCGGGCCGCCGAGCTGATCTTCACCGCGCGGCGCGTGGAGGCGGGCGAGGCGCGGGAGCTGGGGCTGGTGGACGTACTGGTGGAGGAGGGCCGCGACCGGGCGGAGGCGCTGGCGCTGGCGTCCCGGATCGCCGCGAACTCCCCGGTGGGGGTACGGGCGGCCAAGCGGGCGTTGCGGGTGGGGTTCGGGCTCGATCTGCGGGCGGGGCTTGAGGTGGAGGACGCCGCGTGGCGTTCTGTCGCCTTTTCGGGTGATCGGGCGGAGGGGGTCGCGGCCTTCGCCGAGAAGAGGGCGCCCGTCTGGCCGGGGGAGTAGCCCTCCCGCCTCCGGCGGCCTTGGGGGGCCTCTGTTCGCCCTCTCGATGTCTCAATTACACCCAAACCTTCCTAACCTGGATCAATGGGTGAGGAAAGCCGGCTCCACGCCGTCGTGACACTCGCGCAGGGGATGGCCGCGGCGCAGAGCCCCCGCGAGTCCTGGCGTGCCGCCGCGCTCGGTGCCCGTCATGCCCTGGCCGGGAACTTCGCCGCTCTGTCGGTGTGGGAGCGGGAGCTGGGGCGGCTGCGGGTCCTGGTGAACGTGGGGGAGCGGGCCGCCGACGAGGAGGAGTTCCCGGAGGGCGAGGCCTACCCCGTGCACCAGTTCCCGGAGATCACCGAGTTCCTGCACGAGCGATGGGCGGGCGGCGGTGGGCCCAACGCCTGGGTCGAGACCGCCGAGGGGCCCGCGCGCGGGTCGTCGGCCGGCCGCGCCGGGTACTGCCATCAGCGGGTCGCCGCCCTGCGGCGCAGGGGGCGCGGCTGCTGTGTCGTCGCCCCCGTCGTGCTGCACGGCCGGGCCTGGGGCGAGCTGTACGTCGCCCGGCCCGTCGGTGCCCCCGTCTTCGGCCGCGCCGACGCCGACTTCGCCACCGTCCTGGCCTCCGTCGTCGCCGCCGGGATCGCCCAGACCGAGCGGCTGGAGGAGGCCCGGCGGCTCGCTTTCACCGACGCGCTCACCGGGCTCGCCAACCGTCGTGCCGTGGACGCCCATCTCGACGAGGCGATCGAGCGGCACCGGCGGGAGGGGGTCGTGGTCAGCCTCGTCGTCTGCGACCTGAACGGACTCAAACGCGTCAACGACACCCTGGGGCACGCGGTCGGCGACCGGCTCCTCGAACGGTTCGGGTCGGTGCTGTCGCTGTGCGGGGCCATGCTGCCCGGCGCCCTCGCCGCGCGTCTCGGCGGTGACGAGTTCTGCCTGCTGGTGGTCGGCGCGCCCGCGGACGACGTGGTCCGGGCGGGTGCCGAACTGTGCCGTCGTGCCGCCGAGTTGGAGCTGGGGGAGGGGGTCGCGTGCGGGATCGCGTCCACCGGTGACGGGATCGGGCCGGTGCGGACGGCTCGCCGGTTGTTCCGGCTCGCCGATGCGGCGCAGTACCGGGCGAAGGCGGTGCACGCGGACCGGCCGGTGGTCGCGGGGCGTGAGGGTCCCGACGACCCGGTCGTCCGGCTCGCCGAGGAGCCCTCCGGGGAGGGGGTTGTCGAGCGGCGGCGGTTCCGGGGGCGTCGGGCGTGAGGTGCGGGGTGTGGGTGCGGGCCTCGCTGGGGGCTGCGCCCCCAGACCCCGCTCCGGCCCTGAACGGGCCTCGTCCTCAATCGCCGGACGGGCTGGGGGTGCGGGCCGGTGCTTTGGGTGCGGGCCGGCGCTGGGAGTGCCGGTAAGGGGTGTACCAGCCATCCGGTAGTGACATCTTCGAATTCAGTGGTTACGCTCCTGAATATGGATATGCACACTGTGGTGGTGGGGACGTCCGGGACGTCCGCGGCCGACGTGCTCGCCGTCGCGCGCGGCGGGGCCCGGATCGAGCTGTCCGGGGAGGCCGTCGCCGCTCTCTCGAAGGCCCGCGGGATCATCGACGCCCTGGCCGCCAAGCCCGAGCCCGTGTACGGCGTGAGCACCGGGTTCGGCGCCCTCGCGAGCCGGCACATCAGCCCCGAACTACGGGCCCAGCTCCAGCGCAACATCGTCCGCTCGCACGCCGCCGGCATGGGACCGCGGGTCGAGCGCGAGGTCGTACGGGCGCTGATGTTCCTGCGGCTCAAGACCGTCTGCTCGGGGCACACGGGCGTGCGGCCCGAGGTCGCGCAGACCATGGCCGACGTGCTCAACGCCGGGATCACCCCGGTCGTCCACGAGTACGGCTCCCTCGGCTGCTCCGGCGACCTCGCGCCCCTCTCCCACTGCGCCCTCACGCTCATGGGCGAGGGCGACGCCGAAGGGCCGGACGGCGTCGTACGGCCGGCCGCCGAACTCCTGGCCGAGCACGGCATCGTCCCCGTCGAGCTGCGCGAGAAGGAGGGCCTGGCCCTCCTCAACGGCACCGACGGCATGCTCGGCATGCTGATCATGGCCCTCGCCGACCTCGACACCCTCTACAAGTCCGCCGACATCACCGCCGCACTCTCCCTGGAAGCGCTCCTCGGCACCGAGAAGGTGCTCGCGCCCGAGCTGCACGCCATCCGGCCGCACCCGGGGCAGGCGGCCAGCGCGGCCAACATGCTCGCCGTGCTGAAGGACTCTGAGCTCACCGGGCATCACCAGGACGGCGCGCCGCGCGTCCAGGACGCCTACTCCGTGCGCTGCGCCCCGCAGGTCGCCGGCGCCGGGCGCGACACCATGGCGCACGCGCGGCTCGTCGCCGAGCGGGAACTCGCCTCGTCCGTCGACAATCCCGTCGTCCTGCCCGACGGGCGGGTCGAGTCCAACGGGAACTTCCACGGCGCTCCGGTCGCCTACGTCCTCGACTTCCTCGCCATCGCCGCCGCCGACCTCGGGTCCATCGCCGAGCGGCGCACGGACCGCCTCCTCGACAAGAACCGCTCGCACGGGCTGCCGCCGTTCCTCGCGGACGACGCCGGTGTGGACAGCGGTCTGATGATCGCCCAGTACACGCAGGCCGCCCTGGTCAGCGAGTTGAAGCGGCTCGCCGTGCCTGCCTCGGCGGACTCGATTCCCTCCTCCGCGATGCAGGAGGACCATGTGTCGATGGGCTGGTCGGCGGCGCGCAAGCTCCGTACGGCCGTCGACAACCTCGCCCGGATCATCGCCGTCGAGCTGTACGCGGCCACGCGTGCCATCGAGCTGCGGGAGGGGCTGACGCCCGCGCCCGCGTCCCGGGCCGTCATCGACGCCGTACGGGCGGCGGGTGTCGAGGGGCCCGGACCCGACCGGTTCCTGGCGCCCGACCTCGCCGCGGCGGACGCGTTCGTGCGGAGCGGCCGGCTGGTCGCGGCGGTGGAACCGGTGACGGGGCCGTTGCGGTGACCCCGGTGCGGCAACTCCTCGTGCGGTAACTCCCGTACGGGGGAAGGTGAGCGGGGCCCTGCCGGTGTCGCCGGACAGGGCCCCGAATCGCTTCTTTCGGCTGCTCGCGCTACTTCAGCTTGGCCGACTGTGCCTTCACGACGGGGGCCGAGACGGCGTAGGGCTTCCCGGACACGACCTTGCTGAGGTTGACCGTGGTGTACGCCGCGATGGTGTTCCCGTAGCGCACGACCTCGCCGTACGTGAAGCCGGTCGCGCCGTCCGACTCCTCCGGTTCGCCGGCCGCGGAGAACGCCACGGCCTCGTCACCGGCCCCGGACGTCTTCACCGGCGCGATCTTCGAGTACGTCGTCTTGTCCGTGCCGCCACTGATCGAGAAGCCGCCCGCGCAGCCGGCGACCGCGTCGGAGACGGCCTTCATGGTCTTCTCGGCGCCGTCACCGTCGTACGAGGAGAGCGTGAGGAAGGTGATGTCGATGTTCATGGACTCCGCGAACGAGGCCTGCCACTCCGCGTCGGACAGGTCGTCCGTCGACCCGGAAGCGGCGTCGGCGGGCGTCTTCGCGTCCTGGGTGACCTTGCGTTGCACGACGGCCGCCTCGTCGCCGGGCGCGAAGCCCGAGACGGCGTACGCGATCGGCGCGCAGGCCTTGTCGGCGATCCTGAGGTCGCTCTTGGAGTCCGCGGCCTTCTCCTCGGCCTCCGCCTCAGCGGTGAGCGGTGCGACCTTGTAACCGACCACGTCGGCCGTGGTGACGAGCAGCTTCTCCAGCTCGGCGCCGGTCGCCGCCTTCGCGGTCTTTCCGGCCTGCGTCGTCGCCGACGCCCCGGAGCCCCCGGACTCGCCGGAGTTCCCGCCGCCACACCCCGTGATGAGGGCCAGCGCCAGTACGCCCACGGTTGTCGTGGCGCACACGCGCACCCTCGATGATCTCTTCATGGGCGGACTATGAACCGACGGTCAAATAAACGTCAAATCCTTAAAGTTCCTCAAAAGCCTGACTGCCGGCTCGGAGGCCTGTCAGAACCCCAGACGTTCCCGTCGCAGCGAATACACCACGAACCCGGCGCCCAGAGCGAGGCTGAAGGTGCCCCCGACGACGTACGGCGTGGTGTCGAAGCTGCCGGTGTCGGCGAGGCGGGTGCCGTCGGCGGCCGAGTCCGAGGTCGTGGCGGCCGTGGCCGTGGTGGCGGTCGTACTCGTGCTCGTCCTCAGGCCCGTGCTCGTGCCCGCACTCTTCGCGGTGCCCGTTGTGGAGATCTGCCGGGTCTGTTCCGACATCGTGGACATGGACGTGTCCGCTCTGTGTCGCTGCTGCACCGGCTGCTCGGCCGTCGCGTTGGCGGACGGGACGAACCACAGGGCACCCAGCAGGGTGCCCGCGGCGGTGGCGGTCAACAACGATCGACGTGCGGATGACACGGAATATCGATCCCCTTGTGGCGCTGGCGAATTGGCCGTGACCCCGATGTTAATGACAGGCGTGGGTCGTGGGAAAGTTGCGGGAGCTGTGAGCCGTACGCTCTCCGACCATGAGTACATCAGAGACATCACGTTTTGTACGGCTTCGGCTGGAACTGGTCGTCGAGGTCGACGACGTGGACGCGCTGACGAAGGCCGCGTTGCAGCGGATCGCCGGTGACACCGAGATGCCCGCCGACGAGCGGGTGCACGCCGAGGACACGGTGACGGAGGACACCGCGGAGGCGCTCGCGTACCTCGTGGACCCGTTCGACCTGGTCGGCGAGGTGCCGGGGACCGAACTGGCGCAGGCCTCGTGGAGCAGCGAGGAGATCGACTACGACCCGGATTCGCCGGATTGGGATCTGGACGAGGATGATGAGGCGGACGGCGACGAAATGGTCGGCGAGCGGGTGGACGGCTGAGGCCGCCGGGGAAAAAAGTGACCCCGGGCGGCAACCGCCGACCGGGGTTTCGTCGTCTCAGGAGAAGCAGTGACCGGCAGTGGCACCATGCGACCCGGTGGAGTACGGGACGAGCGGACAGCTCCCTGTGACCCGCGCGACGTGGTGTCCCCCACACATCGATCGAATGTGGAACGGGATGTACCGGTCGTAGCGTTGGGTTGAACCGTGTTACGGGGATCTACAGGTTTCGTACGGGGACCCTCGCTGGTTCTGGTTGGGGATTCGGCAACGATGGAGAAGCGTGTGATGACGGACAGTAGGCGGCGCAAGGGTCTGATGGCCGCGTCCGCCCTGCTCGGTGGCGTGCTGGTGCTCTCTGCGTGCAGCGGAGGCGACAGCGACAGTGCCTCCAAGGGCGACAGCGGCACCGACACCTCGCAGGCCAAGGCCGACGAGGCGGCGGCGGAGAAGGCCTCCGAGGCCCAGATCAAGATCACACCCGGGGACGGTTCGAACAACGCCTCCATCAACAACGCCGCCCAGGTGGCGGTGACCAAGGGCACCCTCACGTCCGTGCAGATGACGACGGCGGACGGTACCGCCGTCGCCGGTGAGATATCTGCCGACAAGACCAGCTGGAAGCCGAGCGCCCAGCTCGAGCGCGCCACCACCTACAAGGTGACGGCGGAGGCCAAGGACGCCGACGGCCGCGCCGCGCACGAGAACGCCTCGTTCACGACGGTCGCCGCCGCGAACAGCTTCGTCGGCTACTTCACCCCCGAGGACGGCTCGACCGTCGGTGTGGGCATGCCCGTGTCGATCAACTTCGACAAGGCGATCACCGAGAAGGCGGCCGTGCAGAAGGCCGTCACGGTCACCTCGACCAGCGGGCAGGAAGTCGTCTGCCACTGGTTCAACGACACCCGCATGGACTGCCGCCCCGACGACTACTGGCAGGAGAACTCCACCGTCACGCTGAAGCTGGCGCTCGACGGCGTGGAGGGCGCGAAGGGCGTCTACGGCGTGCAGCAGAAGACGGTCACCTTCGACATCGGCCGCAACCAGGTCTCCATCGTCGACGCCAAGACGAAGACGATGAAGGTCATGCACAACGGCACGGTCATCAAGACCATCCCGATCTCCGCCGGTTCGCCCGAGAACAAGACGTACGAGGGCAAGATGGTGATGTCGGAGAAGTTCAAGGAGACGCGCATGAACGGCGCGACCGTGGGCTTCACCGACGACGACGGCAAGGGCGAGTACGACATCAAGGACGTGCCGCACGCCATCCGGCTGACCACCTCCGGCACCTTCGTGCACGGCAACTACTGGAGCTCCGACGGCACCTTCGGCAGCGCCAACGTCAGCCACGGCTGCGTCGGCCTGAACGACACCAAGGGCGCCAACGACAAGAACTCCGCGGGCTACTGGTTCTACGAGCACTCGATCATCGGTGACGTCGTCGACGTCCGGAACACCGGCGACAAGACCGTCGACCCGGCCAACGGCCTCAACGGCTGGAACCTGAACTGGGCGGACTGGAAGGCGGGTTCGGCGGTCTGAGTTCCGCACGGCCGGTCTGACACACAGTCACCGCACAGCTTCTCCGATGCCGCCCCCAGGGGCGGCATCGGTGTTTGCCGGGACTTTCCTTGGCTGATCACAGCCTTCTCATGCATCTCTTATGCAGGACTTATCCCGTCATCACGCGGTGTACCTAGCTTGCGGCCATGTTCTTCACCTACCTGAGGCGCGAACTGCGCCGCCGTCGCAAAGCGGCACTCGTCGTCGCCTCCGGGCTCGCGCTCGGCATCGCCCTGGTCATCGTGGTCACCTCCGTGTCCTCGGGCATGTCGAAGGCGCAGGACAAGGTTCTCGAGTCGCTGTACGGACTCGGTACCGACATGACCGTCACCAAGGCCGCCGCGGCCCAGACCGGCACCGCCGACACCCAGCGCCGGCGCTTCCAGTTCGACGCGCAGGACAACGACTCCGACGCGGAGCAGAGCAGCGACCGGGTGATGGTCCAGGGCTTCCAGACCCTGGCCGCCTCCACGGTCACCAAGGTCGGTACGCAGCAGGGTGTTTCGGACGCCGTCGGCGGACTGAGCCTTCAAGTCATCAAGGTCAGCGGCCAGTTCCGCCAGGGCCAGTTCCAGCAGGACCAGCAGGGCAGCGGCGGCAACCAGGGCGGCGGACGCCCCGGCGGGGACTCGACGGCCGCTCCCCAGGGGCGCGTCGAAGGCGGCGGCGCCGAGTTCGACGTCAACAACTACTCGGTGTACGGCACCGACGTCACCAAGCCGGCCCTCGGCCCGCTGACCTCCTCGAAGATCACCAGCGGCCGTACCTTCACGACCTCCGAGACCGACGCCAAGGTCGTGGTCGTCGACGCCTCCTACGCCAAGGAGAAGAAGCTCAAGGTCGGCAGCACGGTCACCATCAAGAGCGTCAAGTACAAGGCCATCGGCATCGCCACCCCCGACAGCGGCGACGCGGCGGCCAACCTCTACATCCCGCTGAAGCAGGCCCAGACCCTCAGCGACTCCAAGGACAAGGTCACCACGATCTACGTCCAGGCGACCGACTCCCAGCAGATCGACGCGGTCAAGTCGACCATCCAGAAGAACATCTCGGGTACGACCGTCACCACGTCCGCCGATCTCGCCAGCACCGTCTCCGGGTCCCTGTCCACCGCGTCCGACCTGGCCTCCAACGTCGGCAAGTGGCTGTCCATCGCGGTGCTCGTCGCCGCCTTCCTGGTCGCGGGCCTGCTCACCTCCTCGGCCGTCTCCCGGCGGGTGCGCGAGTTCGGCACGCTGAAGGCGCTCGGCTGGAAGTCGGGCCGGGTCACCCGGCAGGTCGTCGGCGAGGCCGTCGTCAACGGGCTGGTGGGCGGCGCCCTCGGTATCGCGCTCGGCCTCGCCGGGGCGTACGTCGTCACCGCGATCAGCCCGGAACTCCAGGCTGAGGTGGGCAGTTCGGGCGGCAACGCCGGTCCCGGCGGAGGCGGCTTCCCCGGCGGTGGCGGCTTCGGCCGACAGGCCGCGACCAAGGCCCTGACGGTCGCGCTCACCGCGCCCGTCGCGCTCTCCACCATCACCCTCGCGGTCGGCCTCGCCGTCGCCGGCGGCCTGATCGCCGGTGCCTTCGGCGGCTGGCGCGCGTCCCGCCTGCGCCCGGCGGACGCGCTGAGGCGCGTCGAGTAGCGCGGGGTTCGGCTGTGACCGGAGGGGCTGGACTTTCAGGCACGCGGGGAACCGCGCGACCAGCCCCCACGGCCCGCAGCCGACAAGTGACCGCTACCACCCGAATCCCAGGCAGGAGCCACCATGTACGAACTCAAGGGCGTAACCAAGCGCTACATCCGAGGCAAGGAAACCGTGGACGCCCTCGCGGGCATCGACCTCACCATCGCCGACGGCGACCGCCTCGTCATCCAGGGCCCCACCGGCGGCGGCAAGTCCACCCTTCTGCAAATGCTCGGCGGGCTCGACCGCCCCACCGAGGGCAGTATCGACCTCGACGGCACAGATCTCGCCAAACTGTCCGAGAGCCGCCTCACCAAAGTCCGCAGCGAGAACATCGGCTTCGTCTTCCAGAGCTTCAATCTCATTCCGACCCTGTCGGCCCAGGAAAACGTCGAGACCGCTCTCGTCCCGCTCGGAGTGAAGGGCCGGGAACGGCGCGAACGGGCCGCCGAGGCACTCAAGTCGGTGGGGCTCGGGGAGCGGCTCGGGCATCTGCCCGGGGAGATGTCCGGCGGTCAGCAGCAGCGCGTCGCCATCGCTCGTGCGCTGGTGAAGCAGCCGAAGGTGCTGCTCGCCGACGAGCCCACCGGGAACCTCGACGAGTCGATGCGCGACGAGATCATGGACGTACTCGAAACCATGTGGAAGGAGCTCGGGCTCACTTTCATCATGGTCACGCACGATTCGGCGATCGCGAAGAAAGCCCCGCGGCTGGCCGTCATCCGCAAGGGGAAGATCACCGTGAAGGAGAACGCCGGTTCGTAAAGTCCGTAAGGTCCGTAAGATTTCGTAACTGGCTCGTAACAGCCAAAAGCGCAATCCTCCAGTCTATTGAGCGGCTGATCACCCCTCGGCATAATTCACGGTCGGGGGGTGTGCGCGCATGCGTACGGGACTCCCCCCGGCCGGGTGAACGGGGAACTGCCCGGCACTTCAGCCAGCGCTCCAGGGGGAGACTTGCGCACAGAAGTGAAAAGAGCATGTGCGGCAACCGTGGCCACGGCCGCCGCAGTTGCCCTCGCGGCGGGCATGACCGGCCCGGCGTCCGCGAAGGCCGACGTGAAGGCGGAGCAGCAGCGTGCGACCAGCGCCGCACAGAAGCTCCAGCCCGCGCACCGCATCACACTGATCACCGGTGACCGTGTCGCCGTCGACGCCAAGGGCCGCGTCGTCGGCCTGGAACGGGCGGCGGGACGCGAGAAGATACCCGTGCAGATCCGCAAGGCCGACGGGCACACGCTCGTCATACCGGCCGACGCGGCCCGGCTGGTGTCGAGCGGCAAGCTCGACCAACGGCTCTTCGACGTCACGGAGTTGAACAAGGCGGCGACCCGTAGGTCCCAGCAGAAGGGGCTGAAGGTCATCGTCGGCTACACGGGGGCGGCGACCGCCACCAAGGCCGACGTCCGTGACGCGGGCACACTCCGCCGGACGCTGAAGTTCCTCAACGCGGACGCCGTGCAGACGCCGCAGAAGGACACTCCCGAACTCTGGGACGCGGTGACCAACGGGGACCGGACCGCCGCCGGCATCGCGCACGTCTGGCTCGACGGCACCCGCAAGGCAAGCCTCGACAAGTCCGTGCCGCAGATCGGCGCGCCGAAGGCGTGGGCGGCCGGCTACGACGGCAAGGGCGTCAAGATCGCCGTCCTGGACACGGGTGTCGACGCCACCCACCCGGACCTCAAGGACCAGGTGATCGCGGCCAAGAACTTCTCCACGGCCACGAGCACCACCGACAAGTTCGGCCACGGCACGCACGTCGCGTCCATCGCGGCGGGCACCGGCGCCAAGTCGGGCGGCAAGTACAAGGGTGTCGCACCCGGCGCCAAGATCCTCAACGGCAAGGTCCTGGACGACACCGGCTCCGGTGACGACTCGGGCATCGTCGCCGGTATGGAGTGGGCGGCCGAGCAGGGCGCCGAGGTCGTCAACCTCAGCCTCGGCGGCCAGGACACCCCCGAGGTGGACCCGCTGGAGGCGACGGTCAACAAGCTGTCCGCCGAGAAGGGCATCCTCTTCGCCATCGCGGCGGGCAACTCCGGTCCGGAGTCGGTCGGTTCGCCGGGCAGCGCCGACAACGCGCTCACCGTCGGCGCGGTCGACGACAAGGACCTGCTGGCCGACTTCTCCAGCACCGGCCCGCGGGTCGGCGACGGCGCCATCAAGCCGGACGTGACCGCGCCCGGCGTGGACATCACGGCCGCCTCCGCCAAGGGCAGCCTGATCGAGTCGGAGGTCGGCGAGAACCCGGCCGGCTACCTCACCATCTCGGGTACGTCGATGGCGACGCCGCATGTGGCGGGCGCGGCGGCGATCCTCAAGCAGGAGCACCCGACCTGGACGTACGCCGAGATCAAGGGCGCGCTCACCGGGTCCGCGAAGGGCGGCAAGTACACGCCGTTCCAGCAGGGTTCGGGCCGTATCCAGGTCGACCAGGCCATCAAGCAGACCGTGATCGCCGACCCCGCGTCGGTGAGCTTCGGCACGCAGGCGTGGCCGCACACCGACGACACCCCGGTCACCAAGCCGCTGACGTACCGCAACCTCGGCAAGACCGACGTCACGCTGAAGCTGACGGCGACCGCGACCAACCCGAAGGGCCAGGCCGCTCCGGCCGGCTTCTTCAAGCTGGCCGCGACGACCCTGAAGGTCCCGGCGAACGGCAGTGCCACGGTCGGCTACACCGTCAACACCAAGCTGGGCGGCACTCTCGACGGCGCGTACTCCTCGTACGTGACGGCGACGGCCGGCGCCCAGAGCGTCCGTACGGCCGCGGCGGTCAACCGTGAGGTCGAGTCGTACGACGTCACGATCAAGCACATCGACAAGGCAGGCCAGCCGACGGGCGAGTACAACACGATCCTCCTCGGCTACAGCGGCCTGGCCACCGACCGCGGCTACCAGGTCCCGACGGCGGCCACCGGCACCACGACGATGCGTCTGCCCAAGGGCACGTACCTCCTGGACGGCTGGATCGCGAAGGACTTCACCAAGCCCGACCTGGGCGGCGAGGGCCTCGACTGGGTGGTCCAGCCGAAACTGGCGGTCACCAAGAACCTCTCGGTGACGATCGACGCCCGTACCACCAAGGCGGCCGACATCACGGTGCCGGACGCCGACGCCAAGCCGCAGAGCGCGATGATCAACTACATGTACGACACCCCGGGCATCGGTATCGGCGTGGCTCTCGACTCCTTCGCCAACGTGCGGATGGCCCACCTCGGCGCCGAGGTCACCGGCCTCTCGCAGACCTGGTTCGGCCAGTTCAGCAAGGGCGCGGGCGCGGAGTACGACGCGATCACCACCGCCAAGGTCAAGAAGATCACCGGTGACAAGGTCCGCCACTTCAAGGCGAGCGAGTTCGCCAAGGTGTCGAACCGTCTCGGTGCCGGAGCGCCCAACAAGACCGGCGCCCTCGGCGTGATCGCCTTCCTGCCCGAGGACTTCGCCTTCGGTTCGCTCGTCGAGCAGGCGCTGCCGGGCACCCGTACGACGTACATGTCCACGGGCGAGAAGGTCCAGTGGCTGTTCGACTTCACCCAGTTCAAGGGCAAGGACGCACAGGGCTTCCCGATCCCCGAGGCCTACTACACGCTCGGTATGGCGCAGACGCTGAAGGCGGGCGGCACCTACGCGCGCACCTTCAACACCGCGGTCTTCGGTCCGCGGCTGCTTCCGGACTTCGGCGTCTTCCGTGACGGCAACTACATCTTCGGTGTCGTCCCGCTGTTCTCCGACGGCGCGGGCCACCCCGGCTCGTCCGACTTCACGTCGGTGACGACGACGCTCTACCGCAACGGCCAGAAGATCGGCACGAACGACGACCCGCTGTTCGGCGGGAAGGCGTTCACGGTTCCGGCGGGCGACGCCGCGTACAAGCTGACGACGTCGGTCAAGCGCAGCGTCAAGGTCGCCCAGGCGTCCACGCGGATCGACGCGAGCTGGACGTTCCGGTCGAAGAAGCCGGGAGAGGACGGGGCACAGCTCCCGGTCTCCTCGGTCCGCTTCAACGCGGCCGTCGGCCTGGACAACAAGGTCGCGGCGGGCACGAAGGTCACCTTCCCGGTCGTCGTCGAGGGCGCGGCGCGCGGCAGCAACCTGAAGTCGCTGTCGGTGTACGCGTCGTACGACTACGGCAAGACCTGGAAGAAGCTGACCGTGAAGAACGGGAAGGTCACTGTCGTGAACCCGGCGAAGGGGGCGGCGATCTCCTTCCACGCGAAGATCAGCGACAAGAAGGGCAACAAGTCGACGATCTCCATCTACAACGCCTACTACGGAAAGTAGGCCGCCTCCGACGGAGGCGCCGAGGTGAGGCGTTGACGTCGGTGTCGGCGGACGGCCGGCCGGGGAATCCCCCGGCCGGCCGTCCGTGTGTTTCGGCCCGTCAGGTCAGGAAATCGTGCCGGCCCTGGTCGCGTCCCGGCCCCAGCTGGCAAGCAGGCGCAGGCCCTCCGCCGACGAGGACCCCGGTTCCGCGTGGTAGACGATCAGGGCCTGGTCGCCGTCGTCCGGGAGCCTGAACGACTCGTAGTTCAGGGTCAGTTCGCCCACCAGGGGATGCCGGAACCGCTTCACCCCGTAGTTCTTCTCCTTGACGTCGTGGGTCGCCCACAGCCGCCGGAACTCCTCGCTCTTCACCGACAGCTCACCCACCAGCGCGGACAGCCTCGGGTCCTCCGGGTAGCAGCCGGCGTCCATGCGCAGATGGCAGACGATGTCGATCGCCTTCTGCTCCCAGTCCATGAACAGGTCGTGGTACTCGGGCCGCAGGAACACCAGCCGCGCCCAGTTCCGGTCCTGCGGCGGCAGCTCGGCCCAGTCCCCGAAGAGGGACGAGGCCATCGCGTTCCACGCCAGGACGTCCGTACGCCGCCCGGCGATGTACGCCGGCACCCCGTCCATCGTGTCGAGCAGCTGCCGCAGCGTCCCGCGCACCACCTGTGCCCGTACCGACGGCTTCTTCTTGTGCTGCTTCGGCTTGGCGAGGTGCGTGAGGTGGGCGTGCTCGGCGCTCGTCAGCCGCAGGGCGCGGGCGATGGCGTCGAGGACCTCCGCGGAGACGTTCCGCCCGTTGCCCTGTTCGAGCCGCGTGTAGTAGGCGACGGACACCCCGGCCAGCTGGGCCAGCTCCTCGCGGCGCAGCCCGGGCACCCGGCGGTGCCGCCCGAAGTCCGGCAGCCCCACGTCCTCCGGCTTGAGCCGGGCCCGCCGGGTGCGCAGGAACTCACTGAGCTCGGCACGCCGGTCCAGGGCACCCCCGGCCCCGGCCCCGGCCCCGGGGGTCCGCCCGTTCCCGGAGGCGTCCACCGGATAAGCGCGATCGGCGCGGTCGGGGAGATCGGGGCGATCGGGATGTTCGTCCATACGGTCCATTATTCCCGGTCGTACGAACACGAGCCTGACCCCGCCAGTGGTAGGACCGCTGGACGTACGCAGAAGTGTGGACTGGGTGGATGCAGAAACGTTGGGCACACTGGGTGTCGCACCCGGTCAGAAGGCGGCCGGGCGCGGAATCCCCCTAGGAGAACCCCCGGCATGACCACTGTCGCTGCATACGCCGCCCCCTCCGCCAAGGCTCCCCTGGAGCGCACCACCATCGAGCGTCGCGAGGTCGGCGAGTTCGACGTCCTGATCGACATCAAGTTCGCCGGCATCTGCCACTCCGACATCCACCAGGCCCGCGAGGGCTGGGGCGAGGCCATCTTCCCGATGGTCCCCGGCCACGAGATCGCCGGTGTCGTCGAGGCCGTCGGTGCCGGTGTCACCAAGTTCGCAGTCGGCGACCACGTGGGTGTCGGCTGTCTGGTCGACTCCTGCCGCGAGTGCGAGAACTGCGAGGCCGGCCTGGAGCAGTACTGCCTCAAGGGCGGCGTCGGCACCTACAACGCCCTCGACAAGAACGGTGAGCCGACCTACGGCGGCTACTCCGAGAAGATCGTCGTGGACGAGAGCTTCACCGTCCGCATCCCCGACGGCCTCTCCCTCGACGTGGCCGCGCCGCTGCTCTGCGCCGGCATCACCACGTACTCCCCGCTGAAGCACTGGAACGCCGGCCCCGGCAAGAAGGTCGCGATCCTCGGCATGGGCGGCCTCGGCCACATGGGCGTCAAGATCGCGAACGCGCTCGGCGCCGAGGTCACCGTCCTCTCGCAGTCCCTCCGCAAGAAGGAGGACGGCCTGAAGCTGGGCGCCGCGCACTACTACGCGACCAGCGACGAGGCCACCTTCAAGGAGCTGCGCGGCACCTTCGACATCATCCTGTCCACGGTCTCGGCTCCCCTGAACCTGGACACCTACCTGTCCCTCCTCAAGACGGACGGCGCGTTCGTGAACGTCGGCGCCCCCGAGGAGCCCGTCGCGCTGAACCTCTTCTCGGTGATCGCCGGCCGCAAGACCCTCGCGGGCTCCGGCATCGGCGGCATCCAGGAGACCCAGGAGATGCTGGACTTCTGCGCCGAGCACGGCCTGGGCTCCGAGATCGAGCTGATCAGCGCCTCGGAGATCAACGACGCGTACGAGCGGGTCCTCGCGAGCGACGTCCGCTACCGCTTCGTGATCGACGCGGCGACGATCTAGCTCCGCTGGGTGCGCGTATTCGGCTGCGGGTTCGTTGTGGTTTGGCGCGCCCACGCGGCGGAGCCGCATATCGATACAGCCCCGCGCCCCTGGAGGACGGGGCTGCGCCCCATGTCCCCTAACGAGCTCGTGCACGGTTGGCCGTGCACGAGCTCTTTAGTCGGTCGCCGGGTCCAGGGAAATGGGGGTGTCCTCGCGGAAAGGAACTTCATACACCACCGATACGACGCAGCAGTACTCCGGCGCCGTATCGACGTAGCGCACGATGTGCTCCACCGAACCGTCCCGTGGGCGGGAACACCGTCCCCGGGCCACCCCATCGTGGTATGCGGCGTGCCGGGCCGGCTTGCGGCCCCGCAGCCATGCCTCGCGGTCGGGTCCGTCGGTCACGGCGAGCCCGAGCCCGACGGGGAAGCGGCTGACCGCGTACACGACGAGATCCCCTCGCCCGGCGGTGGCGAAGTGCAGTCGACGGCCGGCCGGGGAGGACGCACTGCGGCCATGGAGTCGACCGCAGTGCGGACAGGGGCCGTCGTCCATGACGACGGCCCCTGGGTCGGCGTCCAGCAGTTGCCCGAGGAGCAGCCGTAGCCCCGCGCGGACCGTGAGGAGGCGCTCTCCTTCCGGGCCTGCCGTCCCCGCGGTGAGGCGGGCCCGTTCGTCGGGGGCAAGCCCTTCGCGCAGGCCTCGACGCTCTTCGGGCGGCAGCGTGGACATCACGAACGTGCGCAGTGCGACGTAGCCGAAGCCTCGGTCGCGCTGCGCGGGGTCGAGATCGAGCGGTGGCGCGGGCAGCGGAGTCCGCTGCCTACCCCAGCCGCCGTCGGGATTTGTCGCGGGCACGATGGGAAATGTCGCAGACGCGGGAGAGGGGTTCGGTTCCAAGGGGTTCATCAGGCCTGGCGCTCCCTCTGTCGGTGCTGCGTCCAGGCTACGAGCTCGTGCCTGGTTAGTGGTGAGACGTCGAGCTCTTGATCGTTGATCATGGTTGTGTGGTCGGGAACTCGACTCGTGCACTGGTCATCGGCAACCGGCGGATCACGGGCCTGACGGCCGATGTGATCGCTGAACTCGCTGCCGAGGTCGGCCCGTTGTGGCATCAACGCCACCAGGCCAGGCTTGCCTCCCGGCAGCGGGAGCGGGCCATAGGCGCCGGCGCGAAGCACCGGCTGGTGTTCGTCGACCGACTGCTGGCCACTCTCGTCCATCTCCGTCACGGAGCCACCCACGACGTGCTGGCCTGCTGGTTCGGCGTGGACCGCTCGGCCATCACCCGGGCCGTCAACGAGGTGCGGCCCCTGCTCGCCGAGCGAGGGTGCACCATCAGCCCCGACGTACGGCTGCGGACTCTGGCCGAAGTCATCGGCCATCTCGGCGGGACCGGAAAGACCGGCATCATCGACGGCACCGAGATCCGGGTCCGGCGCGGCCCAGGGGCGCAAGGACCGGGACAAGTTCATCTCCGGGAAGAACAAGCAGAACGCCGTCAAGTCCATGGTGGTCACGGACGGCGAAGGACGCGTGCTGTGGTGCAGCCCGACCGAGCCCGGGAGTTGCGCGGACATCACCCACGCACGCCAGTTGGGGCTGGTCGGGCTCCTGGCCGGTGGGCCCGCGGTCGAGATCCTCGCCGATGCCGGCTACCAGGGGCTCGGCGCGCAGACCGGCGGACGTGTAGTGACACCACAGCACCGCAAGTTCAAGAAGAACGCCCCGGACTGGTACGAGGAGATGTACGAGCGCCAGCGCAAGGCGCATTCCTCACGCCGCATCCGGGTCGAGCACGGCATCGCACATCTCAAGAACTGGCGGGCGCTGGCCCGCCACCTCGGCCGCCGCGAGCACATGAGCGACACGGTGCAAGCCATCGCCGGCCTGCTGTCCCACCAGCGGACCGCGGATCTGACATCGGCTCAGCAGATGTGACCCCCGGACCCCACCGATGCCCTCGACGTCTCACCGCCAACCATGCACGAGCTCGTAAAGGGTGTCCCGTAAATGATCGTTCTCCCGGGCGAGGTGCGTCCTGCCGACGCGGCGACCGGCCCCTACTCGGCGAGCATGAGGTTGTGCATGCGGGCAATGCCGGATATCGCATGGTGGACGCCGTCACCGCGTAGGCGACAATCGCGCAGGATCTTCCACGCCTTCATGCGGCCGAGGACGTGCTCGACGCGGGCTCTCACCTGCTTGTGACTCTTGTTGTGGGCCTGCTTCCGAGCCGAGAGTTCCTCGCCCTTGCGGCGGCGGTGCGGGAGGACCAGGCCGGTGCCCGGATAGCCGCCGTCGGCGATCGTAGTGGTGTTCCCGACGGCGGCCTTGGCGCCGGACTCGGCCCAGGCTCGGCAGTCGTTGCGATTCCCCGGCAGCGGTCGGCCGACCACGACCACCCGTCGGGTGTCGGCGTCGATGACCACCTGATGGTTGGTGGAGTAGCGGTAATTCTTCGACTGCTCGGCCACCTTGTGGTCCCTGGTCGGGATCAGGGTGCCGTCCACGATCAGCACCGTGTCCTTCGCGCACCGCTTGCGTGGCTGGAGCGCGAGCTTCGGGCCGAGGTGGTCGATGACGCGGTCGGCGGCAGACTTCGACACCCCGAACAGCAAGGCCAGCTGTCGCAGTGTCAGGTTCGTTCGCCAGTACGCCGTCACCAGCAGCACTCGGTCCTCCAGCGACAGCTTCCACGGTCGTCCCCGGCCGGACGCGTCGGCGCCCTCGCGCCGCAGCTGCGCCACCAGCTTGCCGAAGGCCGACGGGCTCAGCCCAGTGAACGGAGCTATCCAGGACGGTTCCGACGTCGTAATCACACCACTCACGTAGTGATCATTCCACTGAGACTATGCATGGCCGCTGTCGTCTCTGACCTGAAAGTCCCATTCCCTACAGGGAATTGTCGGTCTCCACCGTGCCCCGCAGGATCTGGTCCGAATGGACCTGCCCGGGCGAGGAGACGAAGATGATCGAGATCGACCCGCAGGAGCCGGCCGACCGCTACATGGCTCAATGGAATGTGCCCGATGCCGCAGAGCGCCGCGCTGCCATCGAGCGACTCTGGGCCGAGGACGGCACCCACATCCTTCACCCGCCTGCGGAGATACGGGAGACCGCCGCGGAACTCGGCTTCGACCACCCGACTCTGGAGGCACAGGGATACGACGCCATCGAGACCCGAGTGGCGCGAAGCTACGAGCGGTTCGTCGAGAAACAGGGGTTCGCGTTCCGGGCGCGCCCCGGTGCGATACGTCTCGATGGCGTGGTCAGGATCGGCTGGGAGGCGGTGTCCACCGCAACTGGCGACGTGGTGGGTGGTGGTTCGGACGTCCTCGTACTCGACGACAACGGCCGCATCAAGATGGACTACATGTTCCCGGGCTCCTGAGCGGCGGCAGCACAAGCCATTGCCCCGGCGGCTGCTGAGAGAGCCTCGGCAGTCGCCGGGTCGGCCGGCAGGAACGCCTCCAGCTTCAGCTCGGCAAGCGTCACGTCGACGGCGGTCGCGAAGGTTGTCACAGTCGTCATCAGGCGGAGCTCACCGTACGAGGACCGCAGGCGGAGTGGCACCGCGAAACCGAGTTGCCCGGCGGACGGCTCCAGCTCGGGAACGTACCTGGTGAGCTCGGCGCGCAACTCCTCCAGGTGGCCAAGGCGCACCAGGATGTGGCGCGCCCACTCGGCGAGATTGAGGATGCGGGGAGCCAGTCCGTCGGGATGCAGCGCCAGGCGGTAAATATTCGTGCCCGGACCCACCAGCTCGTCAGCCGCGCCCTCGGTGATCAGGTCGAAAGCGGAGTTCGCGGCGATCAGGTCACCGCCCCGGTCCACAACCAGCGCCGGATACGGCAGATGCCCGCGGAGGATGTGGTCGATCGCAGTACGCACGGGGGCCAGCACCGGATCGTCCAGTGAGCTCTCCGGGTAGGCGGGCGCATACCCGGCGGCCAGCAGCAGCTCATTGCGCTCCCGCAGCGGCAGCTCCAGCGACTCGGCCAGGCGCACGACCATGTTCCGGCCCGGAACAGACCTGCCAGATTCAATGAAACTGAGGTAGCGCTGGGTGGTGCCAGCTCGCAGCGCCAGATCGAGCTGGCTGACATGACGGCGGGTACGACGTTCACGAAGCGTACGAGGGAAGTCCACGGGCCTGTTGTAACGGTGGCGGAGGGTCCCAGGCCATTCCCCGCAGGGAATTGTCGCCACTCGTACCGGTCGTGAACATTGCCGCATGAACATCGGTGTACTGCTCCCGACCGGAACCGCCCAGTGGGGCCCTGCCGACGACCCTCGCGAGCTGATTGCCTTCGGCCGCTACGCCGAACGCTCGGGCTTCTCCTCGCTCTTCGCCAACGATTCTCTCATCAGCCCACGCATCGAGGCGCTCACGATGCTGGCCGCACTTGCCCCGGTGACCGAGACCGTGACACTGGGCACAGCGGCACTGATGCCGTTCCTCCGTCGGCCGATCCAGGCCGCGCAGGCACTTGCGTCGATCGACCTGCTGTCCGGTGGCCGGCTCACCGTGACCGTCGGCGCCGGCTTCCCCGGCCGCTTCGGGCGGCCCCTCTACACTCTGTCCGAGCTGCCGTGGGAAAGGCGCTTCGCCCGCCTGGACGAGACTGTTGCACTGTGGCGGGCCCTGTGGGACGGAGCCGACGCCTTCCACGGCGAGATCCTCCGGTTCGATGACGTCCCGCCCACGACCAGGCCGCCCCGAGCCGGCGGCCCGCCCATCTGGCTCGGCGGCGCGTCCCCCGCAGCACTGGCCCGCACTGGCCGACTGTACGACGGATGGCTGCCCTACCCGCCTGACCCCGCCGACTACGCGTCCGGCCTCCGCAACGTCCACAAAGCGGCGACCGAAGCAGGACGCGAGACCGAGGACATCACCCCCGCACTATTCTTCTCGGTACGGATCGACAACGACATCGAGAGCGGCCGTCGGGCACTGGACGACTACGCGCGGGCCACATACGGCATGCCACTGGAGGAGCTGGAAAAGATCCAGGCAGTGGTCACCGGCTCCACGGACCAGGTGCTTGAGCACCTAGGACAGTACGTCGCCGCCGGTGCTCGGCACATCGTCGCCCGCCTCGGTGCCCTGGACCTGCACTCCCAGCGCGACCAGCTCGAACGGATCGCAGACCTGATCCCCGCCGTCCAAGCGGCAGCGGCTCACGCCTCCACCTCGGAAAGCTCCTGAGCCTGGCCCAGCAGACACGAAGCGACGATTACGGGACATCGCTAGGGCTTGCAGATCATCAAGGTGTTGCTTCCCGTCCCATGGCTCGTTGATGTGGTACGCGCATCCCGGACGAGATCTGTGCCCAACTCGCCATGAAGTTCGGGGTGTTGTTCCCGCGTCTGGATGAGCGGCAACGACGGCTGCTGATGGCCGCAGAGGCCCGTGTTCTGGGACACGGTGGTGTTCGGGCCGTCGCGCGGGCGGCTTCGGTGAGTGAGACCACGGTCCGCAAGGGCGTGTCCGAGTTGGAGGCCGGCGAGGAGCCTCTGGGGCGGGTTCGGCGGCCGGGCGGAGGCCGCAAGAGGGTCGCAGATCTCGATCCGGGGCTGCGGCCGGCTCTCCTGGCGCTTGTCGAGCCGGACGAGCGAGGCGATCCGATGTCGCCGCTGCGGTGGACGGTGAAGTCGACCCGCACGCTGGCGCGGGAGCTCGCCCGGACCGGACACAAAGTCAGTGCGGACACCGTCGCGGACCTGCTGCGGGAAGAAGGTTTCAGTCTCCAGGCCAACGCCAAGACCATCGAGGGAAGCCAACATCCCGACCGAGACGCCCAGTTCCGCTGTCTCAACGAGCAGGCCCGTGATCACCGGGACGCCGGCCAGCCCGTGATCGGCGTGGACACCAAGAAGAAGGAACTCGTCGGCGAGTTCAAGAACAACGGCCGCCAGTGGCGGCCTGCGGCTGATCCGGCACCGGTGAATGTCCACGACTTCGCCGACCCCCAGCTGGCCAAGGCCGTCCCGTACGGGATCTACGACCTCGCGGCGAACACCGGCTGGATCAACGTGGGGCACCGATCACGACACCGCCGCATTCGCGGTGGAATCGATCCGCCGCTGGTGGTGCGGCCAGGGTCGGGTCGCCTACCCGCAGGCGACGCGACTGCTCATCACCGCCGACGCGGGCGGCTCGAACGGCTACCGCACCCGGGCCCGGAAGCTCGAACTCGCCCGGCTCGCGGCCGAAACAGGACTGACGATCACCGTGTGTCACCTGCCGCCGGGCACATCGAAGTGGAACAAGATCGAGCACCGGCTCTTCTCACACATCACCATGAACTGGCGCGGCCGCCCGCTGACCAGCCATGAAGTCATTGTCCAGTCCATCGCCGCGACCACCACCCGCACCGGACTACGTGTCATGGCCGAGCTGGACAACAACGTCTACCCCACCGGAGTCCAGATCGGCGACGCGGAGATGGCGTCCCTGCCACTGACCCGACACGCCTTCCACGGCGACTGGAACTATGCCCTGCACCCCCAGCTCTGCCCAGCCATCCCAGCACCCCGGGCTCCGCAGAAGCCGGCCCCGGAGTGGGACCACGCTCTCCTGTCCGACCCCGACCTGACCGGCATGTCCCAGCAGCAACTGAGCGAACTCACTGACACTTTGGCCCTCCACGGCGACGTCAAGCGCGGCCGCCCGCCCCGGCTCACCTTCCCCGACCAAGTCCTGGCAGCCGTCCTTCACCTGCGGGCTGCCCTGGCCGCAGAACCCCTCGCCGTGCTGTTCGACAGCAGTCGGACCGCCATGCACCGCACCCTGCTGAAGATCAGGACGCTGCTGAAGGCGCACAGCATCGTCATCCCGCCGGCGGCCACTCCGCCCTCTGCCCTCACAGCCCTCCAGTCTCGGGTTCGAGCCCTGAGCAGCGACGCCAGCAGCACGATCAAGACAACGTGTTGATGATCTGCAAGCCCTTAGGCGTGATCCAGGCGACGGTTTCCAGGGGCGGCCAGGAGCCACAGCAGGTACGGGCCGCCCACCAGCGCCGTGAGTGCCCCCACTGGGATTTCCAGTGGGGGCAGCAGCGTGCGGGACACCAGATCGGCCCCCACCAGCACCACCGCACCCGTCAACGCCGAGCCGAGCAAAGGCAGTTGAGGCGTACGGGTGAGCCGCCGAGCCAGCTGGGGCGCGGTCAGCGCGACGAACCCGATCGGCCCGGCGGCGCCGGTCGCGGTGGCGGCGAGGACGACCCCGAGAACGGTCAGCCCGAGCTGCGTCCGCTGCACCCGCACCCCGAGAGCGGCGGCGGTGTCGGCGTCGAGCCCTAGGGGCCGCAGCGCCCGGCTCGCCCACACCAGCGCGGGCAGACAGAGCAGCAGTACGACGCCCAACGGCCCCGCCTGCTCCCAGCCCCGCCCGTTCAGACTCCCCGTGAGCCACAGCTTGACCTGCTCGGCGGCCTCCAGCTCGCTGTCGGTGAGGTAGAGCTGGACCACCGCGGAGAGCGCGACGCCGATCCCCACCCCCGTGAGCACGAACCGGCTCGCCTGCATCCCGCGCCGCCAGGCGAGCACGTACACCAGCGTGGCGGCCGCGAGCCCGCCCGCGACGGACACGGCGGGCATGGCCCCCGGGGAGGCGGCCACCCCGGTGGCGAGTGCCAGTACGGTCGCGGCGGCGGCCCCGTGCCCGACGCCGATGACGTCCGGGCTGGCCAGCGGATTGCGCGTCACGCTCTGCACGAGCGCCCCGGCGAGCCCGAGGGCGGCCCCGACGAGCGCCCCGAGCACGATCCGCGGCACCCGCAGCTCGTTGACGACGAGGTCGTACGCCCCGCCCCCGTGCCGGACGGTCGCCCACACCTCCCCGGGCGGAACGTACGTCTGCCCGGCGCACGCGGACACCCCCATCACCAGCGCGAGCAGCGCGAGGAGCCCGGCGGTGACGGCGGCGGACCGCCGGTGCAGGAGAAGGGAGAGCCGGGGCCGCAGCCGCAGGACGGTGACCCCGCGAGGAAGGGAGCCGTCCCGGGCGACGGACGGCCGTACGGGAGCGCCGGTCACGTGTCCGCCACCTTCTTCCGCCGTACGAGCACCACCAGCACCGGTACGCCCACCAGCGCCGTCATGACACCGGCGGGCACTTCGGCCGGGGCCCGTACGACGCGTCCGGCTACGTCGGCTGCCAGCAGCAGGGCCGCGCCCAGCAGGGCGGACAGCGGGAGGACGTGGCGGTGGCCGCCGGGGACGAGGCGCCGGGCCAGGTGGGGCACGGCGAGGCCGACGAACGCGATCGGCCCGGCGGCGGCGACCGCGGCGGCCGTCAGCAGGGTGGCGCCGAGCGCCGCAGCCCCCCGTACGGCATGCACCCGGTGTCCGAGCGCCCGGGCCGTGTCGTCGCCGAGCGCGAGGGCGTCGAGGCCACGGGCGCAGCCCAGCACGAGCAGCGCCCCGCCGAGCAGGAACGGCAGCATGCGCCCCACGGTGTCGGCGTCCCGGCCACTGAGCGCGCCCACCTGCCAGAAGCGGAACTGGTCGAGCGTGGCGGAGGAGGAGGTGAGGACGACGGTGGTGGCGCCGGCGGTCATCGCGGACAGGGCGGTACCCGCCAGCGCGAGTTTCACGGGTGAGGCGCCGCCACGGCCGCGCGCGGCGATGACGTACACGAGACAGGCGGCGGCGACGGCACCGGCGAACGCGTACCGGACGTACCCGCCGAAGCCGTTCGCGAGCCCGAGCGCGATGGCGATCACGACCCCGGCCGCCGCGCCCTGGCTGAGCCCGAGGATCCCTGGGTCGGCGAGCGGATTACGGGTGACGCCCTGCAACGCGGCCCCGGCGAGCCCGAGGGCGGCCCCGGCGGTCAGCCCGATCTCGGTCCGGGGCACCCGCAGCGAACGTACGACCAGCGCGTCCGGAGTGTTCCCGCCGTGCAGCAGCGCGTCGAGGACGGCGGACGGCGGCACGGGACGGGTGCCGACGGCGAGGCTGAGGAGGGCGACGCCGGCGACGGCCAGGAGGGCGAGGACGGCGACGGCGGTGGTGGCCGCGGTACGTCGTGCTGTACGGGCGGTACGCGCTGGACGTGCGGTCACTTGCCGAGGTGCTCGGCGAGCTGCCGTACGACGAGACGGGCGGCGGTCGGACCGGCGTTGAGGTACCAGGGGTCGTCGTCGACCTTGACGGCGTGCCCGGCGGTGACGGCCTTCATCGACTTCCAGAGCGGCCCGGCGACAACACTCGCCGCGTCGGTCCTGTCGGCGTCGCCCTGCACGGAGTAGAAGATCCAGTCGCCGTCGGCGGTGTCGATGCTCTCGGCCCCGATGTCCTCCGAAATGGCCCTGAACTGCTGGGACTTGGGCCGACCGAGACCCATGTCGACGGCGATGGACCCGGTGAAGGAGGAGACGCCGAACATCCGGGTACGGTCGGGTGTGAAGCGGACCATGGAGACGGTGGTGGAGCCGACCGCCTTCCCCTTCTCGGCGGCGTCGGCGGCGATGGTCTCGACGAGCTTCCGGGCTTGCTCCCCCTTGCCGACGGCGTCCCCGACGAGCAGCAGATCCCGCTTCCAGTTGATGCCGTTGCCCGCGGTGACGACGGTCGGGGCGATCTTGGAGAGCTTGGGATAGAGGTCGCCGAGGGAGTCGTTGGCGAGGATGAGGTCGGGCTTGGCGGCGGCGAGGGTTTCGAGGTTCGGCGCCTGCCGGGTGCCCGCGTCGGTCATGGCGGCGAGCTTCGCCTTGTACTGCGGGAAGGCGTCGGCGAGGTAGTCGGGGACGAGCCCGGCGTTGCCGGCGCGGGTGGTGGCGGTGGGGACGAGCCCGAGGGACAGCAGGTCGTCGAGCTGCCCGGTGCTGAGGACGGCGACGCGGGTGGGCGCGGTCTTGAGGGCGGTGGAGCCCTTGAAGTGGGTGACGGTACGGGGGAAGGCGCCGTCCGTGGCGACGTCGGAGCCCATGCCGGTGGCGAGGGCGGAGGGTGCGGCGGAGGGCCCGTCGGAGGAACCCTCCGAGGCCCCGATGACGGGGTGGCGGGCTTCGGCGCCGGCCGCCTCGGCATCGTTGTCAGAGGCCGACGAGCAGCTGGTCAGCAGCCCTCCGGCGAGGATCGCGACCACGAGGGACTGCCACTTCGACGTACGCACTGGTTCACTCCGCTGCTCTGCTTTTCAGCCACTCCGGTATTTCTAAGGCAAGGCTTACCTTAACTTCGCTTTCTGTGTGGAACGGACCCGGGGTCGTGACGTGGACAGGCGGACGAAGTGCGTCCCCCGACGCCGGGAACGCGCGGGGGACGCACTTCGAGGATCGGTCCTCATGGCGGCGGGGCGTGAGCGGGCCTTCGGCCGTCACGTCCCGCCGGTGTCGTCGAACGTCCACACGGCACGGGTGCCCGGGCCGACCACCAGGGCCGAATGCCCGAGCCGTTCCTCGTGCCGGTGGCTCACGGGCCGGTTGAGGGACATCTCGACCCGCCGCATCCCCGCGTGTTCGCGCGCGACGACGTCGTACCGGATCGTGGTGCCGCCGCCCTTCGCGACGATCCCGCCGTCCGCCACCGGCCGGACGGCGAAGCCACCGGCCCGCAGCAGCGGCACGGTGGCGGCGAGGTCGCGTGCGGTGACCGCGAGACGGACCGAGGTGATGTCCCGCATCAGACGGTCGCGGTAGAGGTCGGACAGATAGCGCTCCCGGCCGACGTCACCGGGGAAGGCGGCCGGCTCGGTGTTGCTGCGGGGGTCGGCGAAGTACTCGGGCGTGTACTCCATCGCCCAGGCGCCGTACGCGTCGTACTGGACGGTGGTGAGGACCGCGTCGAACCACGGCACCGGGACGCCGTCACCGAAGTCCCGCGTCTGCCGGAAAAGGACCGGGTCGCTGACCCCCTCCGCCCGCAACCGCTCGATGACGGTGGCCTGATCGCCGGCCCGCTCGGTCGACAGCCCCGTCCCGGCGGAGCCGAGGGTGCCGTCCTGGCCGGGTACGTCGCCGACGCCGAACAGTTCGAGGTAGGTCTCACGGCCCGTCAGATACCGGCCGGTCCAGGTCTCGCCGCCGGCCCCGGTCGTGGTGCGGACCTGGAAGTTGGCGAACTCCCGCAGATAGGCGGAGTGCTCGACGGCGTCGGCGGTCTCCCGGTCGAACACCCCGTAAGCGTGGTTGTAGTAGAGCAACTGCCGTTCGGGTGACGGTGGTTGGTTCCCCCGGGCAGGCGTCGCGCTCGCGACCCCACCCTGCACCGCCGCTGCGAGGGCCACCGCGATGACCATGATCATCCGTAACGTTCTTCGAAGCAGCATGACAGCGATCGTAGGACGGAGGATCTGCGTCCGCCGTTGATTTTCGTGTCGATTCCCGTGACACGCGGGCGCGCAGGTTCGGCCTGCTCAGGGCATCGTGGCGCCGCCGACGAGCACGAACGGGGCGCGCCTCTCGCTGCCGTCCGGCAGGCGCCAGGCGGCGGTGACGTGACCCCGAGCCCCGGTGGTGCCGATGTCGGGGACCTGCTGTGCCGACTCCTCCGGCGGGAGGACGCGGGTCACCTGAACGGTCAGGGTGGCACTCCCCGCCTCGCTGTTTCCCGCAGCCCCGGTCTCCACCACGACGACGGTGCCGCACTCCCCATCGGTGGCGGCGACGGACCCGACCTCGGCGGAAACCCCGGCCCCCGTGAAGGAGCCGGTGACAGAGGGGTCGGGAGTGTCGCTCACGCTCTGGGCCTGCGCCTCGGTACGGCCTTGGAGGAACGCGAGCAACTGGCCGACGAGCACCGGGTCGTGGGCCCCGTCGTACACCCACCGCTTGCCCAGCACCCCGTGCTCGGACGTGCCCACGAGCGCCTCGTCGGCTCCGTCGAGCGGCGCGCCCCGGTAGCTGAGCGGCACGTGATAGGAGACCGGCTCCTCACCCGACGAGTCCGTGACCACCAGGAACTCGATACCCACCTCCCCTTCCGGATCGTCGAGCCGAAACCCCCCGGCCTTGCTCAACTCCGGCCCACGCGCCGCGCCGACATACCAGGGCCGCGTGGGCAGCCATGCCGTGAGGAGCTCCAGCTTGCCGGGGGTCATGGTCGTGCGGTGGATGACAGCCATGCCCTTGCGAACCTCCTCGCCGAACGGAAGATTCCCTGTTCATGCCGAGCCTTGTTCGTCACCCTTCGGGCGCCGCAACCCGCGGTGTCAGGCTGCCCTGACGGTACGTCGGACGTCCGGAGTGCGCCTCGGCGTGCCCGTCCACGTGCCCCGCAGGCCCTCGTCGGGCTGAAACCCGTACGGCGATACTCCCTACTCGTGAGACGTGATGATCTCCGCCGGGGCAGTCCCGGCAATTGGGGGCCCCACGGTCGTCACGCTCAACCAGGCCGTGATGCACACGAGTTGTTCATGTTCTCGTAGCTGATCCTCACACGACGGCGCGGAGCCGAGGACGCGGGACCGATTAGCGTGCCCGGAGGGCGGCGAACCGCACAGTCCCGGCACAGGGACCTGCGTGACATCCGTGCCGCACTCACGACCTGGTTCAGATTTCCGAGTTCAGAGTTCAGAAAACGTTCTGGAGACAAACCCGATGAAACTCGCCAAGCGTCTCATCCTCACCACCGCGACTCTCGCCACCGTGGCCGCCGGTACGCTCCTGAGCGCGACCGTCGGCCAGGCCGCGCCCTCGCAGTCCGCCCGCCCCGGCGTCGACGCTCCCGCCGCACTGAAGGTTCCCGACGGCAACCGGCTGACCGGCGTCTTCTCCGCCGAGGGCGTCCAGACCTACACCTGCACCGACGGCGTCTGGAAGCTGCTGGAGCCCGCCGCCATCCTCTGGGCGAAGAACGACCGCTCCCACCGCACCGTTGCCCTCCACTCCCGCGGCCCCGTCTGGGTCTCGACGGTGGACGGCAGCGCGGTCAACGCCGCCGCGATCGCCAACTCGCCCAAGGCCGGCACGATCCCGGAGCTCCTCCTGCAGTCCACCGCCACTCGCGGCACCGGAGTCTTCGCCGGCGTCTCCTACATCCAGCGCCTCAACACCCACGGCGGCGTCGCCCCCGCCACGGCCTGCACCGGCACCGACCAGGTGAGCGTTCCCTATTCCGCGACGTACGCGTTCTACAAGCCCGCCAAGTGAGGCGGTAGGCGGTAGAGCCATGAGAGGCAGGGCCCTCGGGGCGTTCTCAACGGGCCCTGCCCTGTCGTATGGGCGGGACGAGGTCACGGCAATCCTTCTTGACGCACCGTCGAGTTCGATTTCCCTGGGTCGAAGCTTCCCCTGTGGACTTGGGCACCTGGAGACTGGGACGTGAGGTTCCGGAGGAAACAGAGCCAGGTGGGCAACAAGCAGGGCAAGCGGTACTCGGAGGAGTTCAAGCGGGACGCCGTGGCGTCGGCCCGGTCCGGACGGTCACCGAGGTGGCTCGGGACCTGGGCGTGAGTCCAGCCAATTCGCCACCGGGACAGCAGAGTTGACGATGAGGGCAAGCACCGTACGCACTGGCTGGCGCCACGACATCGCCGCAGCCGAGAGCTTCGGGGCATGTGGGGGCAGGTAGCCCCGCATGGGTTGCTGTCGCAGCCGGGGGCGGTTGCAGAAGATCTCGGATGAAGGAGAAAACCGCGGCGCGGACGGCGACCTGGGTGGGCCGGTGCCGGGTACCGATTTCGGCTTTCCGGACGGACCCAACAACGACATACCCTCGCCGAACAGGAGCGAATGTTCGAGATCGTGGGGAGGGTGCGAGGAAGCACCTCCATGCCTACCGGGCCGACGTGGCCCGTCACGGTTCCAGCGGCACCGTCCGTGGTGCCTGCAGCCAGCGAACCGGCTGTTCCAGGCGTCGTACCGCATGATCGGCAAAGCCGCTAGCCGCCCCTCGGACCGCGTTTGAGATCTGCCGACCAGCTCGCCCGGACGGGCCTCGGGCCGCAGAAGTCAGGTCGTAACCAGCCATGCCAGGTACCAGTCCCGGAAGTCCGGCCCCGGTGTCAGGCCACCCCAGTCAGGATCGTCGAGCCAGACCTGGCCAGCGTTTCTCCCCGTGACGACCAGCCGGTGGAACGTGCCGCAACCGCACTCCCCGATGACCAGACTCCCTCCGACCGAGTAGTTGGCATCACCCTCCTTGCCCCGCCCCGACCACTCGGTGGTGTGCGTAAACGGCGTGGACAGGAAGCCCGTGCGTCGGCCGCCCTCTCGAAGGTCGTGCAGGGACTCTTCGGCGTCCACTTCCTCGGTAAGGCCCAGGAGGCCGTAGTGGGGTCCCGCTCCTCCGTCGGCGACATCCTTGAGGAAGCTGCGGTAGGAGGCGGGCAGCCGGACACCGTGCTGCTGCTCGAACAGCCAGATCGTGTCCTCTGCCAGAGGAGGCCGAAGTCGATATCCATGGTGTGAGGACCCGAAACGCTGGCGCCCAGGGTCTCCTTGGGCCATGGCGGCGATACGGGCACGGACCGCAGCGGCGTCCCAGAGCCCGCGGCGGTCGGCTTTGTCACTGGGCACAGCGGCACGGTACTGGTGTTCTGGCGCGTCACCGCAGCTGGGTAAGCGGTTTGGGTCCAGGCCGAGTTGCAGGTCTGCCCCGCGTCAGGCGGCAGACCATGACCCCGATCATCGCCCAACGGATCATGGGTCTCCGAGTGAGCCGGGCTGCTCTCGCAGTCGCGAGTCATGCGCCGGCGGGCAGTGATCCACGACAGCGTGCGCTCAGTCACCCACCGCTTCGGCTGCACCTGGAAGCCGCGCTGGCCAGCGCCTCAGCCGACGATCCCGAGCTCGCGGCCGAGGATCTGGGAGGTCCAGTCGACCAGACGGCCAACGATGCCCTGTTCGGCCCAGACCTTCCGCACATCAGGGTGGTCGAGGCGGGTCCACAGCAGTGGGTGCTTGGCACCATCGCGATCTTGGATGCCGACCGCTACGACGTGGACCGCCAGGAGCAAGCCGAGGGTGTCGGTGACGAGGAACCGTTTGCGACCTTTGACCTTCTTGCTCGCATCGAAGCCCCGTGTCACCGCAGGGACGGTGTCGGCGGTGCGGACGGACTGGGCCACGGCGCGAAGTCCTTCGGAAGCTGACGCCAAGCGCAGCCGGTCCGCACCGCGTAGAAGATCGCGTCCACGGTCCGTCGCCGCGGATGCTTCTCCCGCCGCCCACCCTTCGGGCCCGCACTCGCCGGCGGCAGCAACGGCTCGACCAACGCCCACGGTTCATCCGCCAGGTCCGACGGATACCCGCCCCCAGTACTGCCCACAGCAAGCTCAACGACCACATCAGCACGGTGACACGACAGATCCCAAACGCGGTCTCAGCAAGTCGAGCCGGGCTGAGGGTGGAATACGTTTGATTGAGGGTCAGCCATCCTGAAGCTGCCGTTGGCGTTCCATGGCCAGATCTTCCGCTTCGCCGGTATCGGACGAAGACCCGGTGCGCGTTCGACCAGGCGTCTTGCCAGGGATTCCCGGATGATCTCGGATGCCCTCTTTCCTCTCTCTGTTGGCATGGATATTCTTGCACCTGCTTTCGCAGCGGCACGGAGTCGGCACTTCGGAGGGGGCGGGCATGGGGTCTCATGCGTATAGCGTGGTTGTGGACGCCTTCGAAGTGTCGGGAGGTTGGCGTGTGCGCTTGTCCGGTCCGATCCACGAAATGCCGAATCGGCTGAAGAATATTGCCCATCGAATTAGTGAAGTTGAGCTCCTCGAGTATCGTGGAGATTCACTCCCGACCTGGTTGAACAGTCTTCCGCTGCTCACCAATCTGGCTGTCTCTTTCGTTGGAGGCGAGCCGCTGGGTGAATTGGCCAATCTTCCGAGGACGCTAACGTCTGTGACGCTTCGAGGTCAGAGATTGACGGATGTTCCCAGCGGAATCATGGAACTTCCACACCTGCGGCGTCTTTCCTTGCAGGGTGTCAGCGTGAAGACGCTTCCTGACTTCTTGGGGAATCTCGGCTCGCTGACAGAATTGATTGTAAATGCGCCACTACTGGAAAGCCTCCCTGGTTCGCTCGGTCGTCTTCAGTGCCTGCGGTCGCTGCGTATAGCGAGCCAACGACTCAAAGTGCTGCCGCCACGACTGGGTCGACTTCCTGACACGATCGACCTAAGGCTCGAATGTCCAGCTCTGTCGGACTCCATCGCCAAATTGTTGGGCAGGGGAGTGCCGGCTCTCCTCACCTACCTCACGAGCCTGGAAGAGCGGGTCGAGGAATTGTATGAGGCGAAACTGGTGGTCATCGGAGAGGGGAATGTAGGAAAATCTTCCCTGGTAGGCGCCTTGCGTGGTCAGGAATTTGTGGCCGACAGGCCAACCACCCACGGAATCGAAGTGGAAGATCTAAGACTCCCTCACCCGGACGGAATAGTGAAGTCTGCCCGGCAACTGCACCTCAATGTCTGGGACTTCGGGGGGCAGGAAGTTTATCGAATCAGTCATCAGTTCTTCTACAGTCAAAGGTCCCTCTACCTGTTGGTCTGGCGTCCACGTGATGGACAGGAAGAGAATGCGGTCGAGGGATGGATAAGGCGCGTCCGGCTGAGAACTGGAGATGGTGCACGGATTATCGTGGTGTCTACCTACAGTGAGTCGGAGGGGCGTCAGCCCGAGTTGGACTACCCCGAACTGAAGAGGAAGTTTGGGCCGGTCCTTGTGGGCCAGTACGCAGTCGACAGCCTCACTGGCGCCGGGATTGGGACGCTGAAGGAGGCGATAGCTCGGGAGGCGGCAAAGCTCCCCCAGATGGGGGAGCTGCTGAGCCAGTACTGGATCCAAGCTCGTGACGTCGTGCTCGAACGAGCCCAGCGTGATCCGTGGATGGGCTGGGAAGAGTTCATCTCCATGTGTCAGTCGATAGGTCTCGAAGATGCTGCCACGGAGACATTGGCGGCGCTGCTTCACGATCTGGGGCACATTATCCACTTCGATCAGGATCAAGGGCTGCGGGACATCATCATCCTGCAACCTGAATGGTTGACCAAAGCCATCGGATACGTGCTGGAAGACAAAATAACGCGGGATGAGGACGGGGTCCTGCGTTACGAGCGGCTGGGTGAAATCTGGGGAAATTCGGCAGGGAGGGAAGGGTACCCTGCCTCATTTCATCCCTACTTTCTGAGGCTTATGGAGAAATTCGACGTCTCCTACCGACTTCCTGGGCGACGGGCTGCCCTTGTCGGTCAACTGGTGCCATACAGTAGACCCTCGGTGCCATGGGATCCGCGACGTCCTGTCCCTTCCGGTGAGCATTCGGCCGCACTCCTGTGCAGTTTCTCCGAGCCCCCGGTCGGTCTTATTGCTTGGCTAACTGTGCGAAACAACAAGTACTGGACCAGCCTGCGGTGGCGTCGTGGTGTCTATCTTCTGTGTGAAGAGTACGGAGCTGGCGCCCTGCTGGAACTGATTAATGACCGCGAGTTGCGTATTTCGGTGCACGGGCCGTCTCCTTATATGTTCCTTGCGCTGCTTCGAGACTCCACCCAGCACCTTGTCAGTGAAAGATGGCAGGGTCTTTCTCCGCAGTTTGCAGTACCGTGTCCCACTCGTTCTCTGCAGGGGGATTCTTGTGCTGGAAGCTTTCCGGTTCCCATATTGGAGAAGCTCAAGAGTAAAGGCGTGGCGTCTGTGGCCTGTCACGCCTGCGCGGAAACCCACGACATCGTAAGTCTTCTGACCGGATTTAGTCCTGATTCGACTTCGGTAGTAGGCCTGCGGGCCCTCAGTCAACAGATTAAAGCGGCGGAAGTACGCACGCAAGAAGGCTTCCAAATGCTTGCCGGGGCCCAGTTGGCCAGTGACTTGCAACTGAAGCGTGGGCTCTCTGAAATCGCCTTTCAGTTTCGCGCGATTCGGCACATGCTCGCCAATGAAATGCACGACTGTCCCAGTCTTTTCGCGTTGTCACGGCAGCGCAGCAAAAATCCACTGGCGAGACGGTATGTGCTCACCTTGTTCTGTGAGGAAACCAATCAGACGCATGCCTGGGTGCCGGCCACATATGAAATCAGGTGTTCCAGATCCGTCGTGAGCGAGATTCAGCCTTTCCTGGCCCTGGTGGTTCCTCTGCTTTCGCTTGCTGTGCCTATCGTGGGGACTCTGGCTTCGAGTTCGGTCTCTGAAAATATGAAGGCTGGTGTGGAAACGCTTGCCACTGGCCGGGATTTTTTGAACGCGCAGGGAAGTGCGACCGAAATTGAGGCGGCTGTGGGTCGATTGGGTGGATCCGCGCATGATGAGGCACGCAGGGGATATCGAACTTTTCGGTACCTTCTGTTGCAGGTGGACCCGGGTCGTGAGTTCGGTGGCCTCATGCGTAGGACAACAGCCGCAGGCGACAGCCTGTGGCTGTGCCCTGAACACCTTCAGGCCTATGACCCAGGGCTCCCTGCCATTGACTAAAGGCTGTCCCGCAATCTCTGGCTGGTTGTTCCAGACGGCGCCTATGGTGCGGCGGCCGACATGCTTGTTGGGTTGGGAGGCGTAGTTGCCTGGCCCGGGATGTCCAGCCATGCGCCGATGCGGGTGACTGCGTCTTCCACGGTGGCGCGCGGGGCGCCGGAGGCTTCGAGCGAGGTACGGGCCACGGCGGCGAGTTGGGGGTCGGTGAGGGCGAGCGCGGTGCGGGCTGTTTCGTACTCCTGCAGCAGAC
This sequence comes from Streptomyces sp. NBC_01451, assembly GCF_036227485.1. Classification (NCBI taxonomy): domain Bacteria; kingdom Bacillati; phylum Actinomycetota; class Actinomycetes; order Kitasatosporales; family Streptomycetaceae; genus Streptomyces; species Streptomyces sp. NBC_01451. The sequence goes on along the minus strand of NZ_CP109479.1, from coordinate 3,233,903 downwards.
CCGGCCCGAACAGGAGAGGGTCGTCGCGTTGAGGGTGCACCGGACTCCTGCTTGCAGGAGCCGCGCCAGGGGATGCGCAGACAGGGATGCGACGACCCCGAGGGCGACGTTGGAGGTGGGGCAGACGTCGAGGACTATGCCTTCCGCGGCCAGGCGGGCAAGAAGAGCCGGGTCTTCGACTGCCCGTACGCCGTGGGCGATCCGTCGGGCGCCGAGTACGTCGAGTGCGGCGCGCATGCCGGCCGGGCCGGCAAATTCCCCTGCGTGCGGGGCGGGAATCAGCCCGGCATCGCGGGCGATGGCGAACGCCTCAGCGAACGGCTCAGGGGCATGGCGGGCCTCATCTCCGGCCAGGCCGAAGCCGACCACCCCATTATCCGATCGTCTAGCCGCCAGGCGGGCGGCCTCGACCGCTTCCGACGGGTCCGCGTTGCGTCGGGCGAACAACAGGACGCCGAAGCCGACGCCCAGCCGCGCGCCCGCGCGGCGGCCCTCGTCGATCACCGCGTCCAGGACGTCGAGCGCGGCGTCCGGATCGCCCTCATAGGTCAGGGGGTTGAAGTGCGGCTCGATCCATACCGCTCCGTCCGCGGCGGCGTCCTCGACCACCTCGCGTACCAGCCGCAGAAGGTTCCTGCGCGGGCCCTCGCGCACCACCCGGGCAGCGGCGCCGTACAAAGCGCCGAAGTCCTCAAACGAGGTGAAGCCGATTGAATCTGGCAGTCGTTCGCCACGCTCGCCCGCCAGCTCCGCGAGCGTGGCGGGACGCATCGCACCTTCGAGATGGAGATGGAGATGGGCTTTCGGCAGATGGTCCAGGCTTCGCATGGCGCCTCACTCTATGGCCAGCCTCTTGACGGCCGTTGGGAGGTGCAACCATCACTGCGTGGCTGGTGTGATCACGGCGTCGGTGCCGTCATGGATAGAGCCCTTCACGGGTCTGACCCCGCGCTGCTTCGCCAAGCTGGTAGCCGAGGTTCGACGCGAGCAGGCTGCGGATCAACAGCGCGGGCGTCCCTGGAGTCTGCCGCTGGAGGACCGTGTTCTGCTGGTCACGGCTTACTGGCGTACGAACTTGACGATGCGACAGCTGGCTCCGTTGTTCGGGATTTCGAAGTCGGCCGCAGACCGGATCATCGACCGCCTCGGTCCGCTGTTGGCGCTCCGGCAGCGAAGACGGTTCCGTAAGGACACTGTGCTCATCGTGGACGGGACCTAGGTGCCGACCCGCGACCGCACGGTCGCCGAGCAGTCCAAGAACTATCGCTACTCCACAGCCCACCAGGTCGTTATCGACGCCGACACCCGCTTGGTCGTCGTGGTCGGCCGGCCTTTGCCCGGTAGTCGACACGACTCCCGTCGTTGGGAAGAGTCCGGAGCCAAGGCTGCCGTCGGTACCACCATGACGATCGCCGACGGCGGCTACCAGGGGACCGGCCTGGTCATCCCACACCGACGCGAAAAGGGGAGCTACCTGCCGACCTGGAAGGAGGAACACAACCGCTCACACAAGCGAGTTCGCGCCCGCGTCGAGCACACCTTCGCCCGGATGAAGGGCTGGAAGATCTTGCGTGACTGCCGCCTCAAGGGCGACGGCGTCCACCTCGCCATGCTCGGCGTCGCCCGTCTGCACAACCTCGTCCTCGGCGGATAGACAGCGAACAGCCGGTCTCGTCCGCACCAAATCGAAGATCACTTACGGGACAACCTTTAGGGACATCTTCCCTGTGGTGGTGAGCAAGAACATGCTGGGGCGAGGTCCCCGCGCACTTCCTGGATCGATCTGGCCTTTCCTCAAACGCAGTTGGATGTGGCCTGCTCTCGTCGTGCAGCCGCTCAGGCGGCGGCACTGCGCCGAGTGCCGACGGGGGGAAACGGTCGCCCCGCCGAGCCTGTGCGGCCATGTGATCCGAAGAGCCTGATCAGCAGATCTCCCATGCTTCTCCGGGGAGGAACCGCGAGGGATCGTCAGCCCTTCGACGGGGAGGAACACCGGCCGTGTTGTCAGGTGAGCGCCTGCCCGCTGTACACCGATCACCACGCCCGGAGTCGTCAGCCCGTCAGCCATCGAAGACGCCGACGGAGTCGTCGTACACGCGTGGCCCTACGACGGGACGGTGGCGCCCGTGTCCGACTCGTCGGTCCCCGGGTCCTGTGACGGCTCTTGGAGCTGCTCGCGCACGTAGTTCCAGACCACCGCGATCAGTGCGGCGACCGGAACCGCGAGCAGGCTGCCCACGATGCCGGCCAGGTTCCCGCCCAGCGTCACCGCCAGCAGGATCGCCCCTGCGTGGAGGCCGAGTCCGCGACTCTGGATCATGGGCTGGAACACGTTGCCCTCAAGCTGCTGCACCACGACGATGATGGCCAGCACGATCAGCGCGTCCGTCAGGCCGTTGGAGACCAGCGCGATGAGGACCGCGACGAAACCGGCGAACAGGGCACCGATGATCGGCACGAACGCGGAGACGAAGGTCAGGACCGCCAGCGGGAGCACCAGCGGTACGCCGAGAATCCACAGTCCCAGGCCGATCAGGACGGCGTCCAGCAGGCCGACGACCGCCTGGGAACGTACGAACGCCCCCAGCGTGTCCCAGCCGCGCGCGGCCACGGTCGGGACGTCGGTGGCGAGCCGGCCGGGCAGCTGACGGGCGAGCCACGGCAGGAACCGCGGGCCGTCCTTGAGGAAGAAGAACATCAGGAAGAGGGCCAGGACGGCGGTGACCAAGCCGTTGACCACGGTGCTCACTCCCGTGACGGCAACGCCGACCACGCTGCCCAGGCCGTCCTGCGCGCGGGAGACCGCGGTGTCGAAAGCTTTGTCGATCTGGGCGTCACCGATGTTCAACGGTGGCCCGGCGGCCCACTCGCGCAGCTTCTGGATGCCTTCGACCACACCGTCGGTCAACTCGCCGGACTGGGACGCCACCGGAACCGCGATCAGTGCCACGAAGCCCAGGGCGACCAGGAGGAACAGCACGGTCACGGCCGATGCGGCCAGGGCGGGTTTCCATCCGCGACGACGCAGGAAACGGGTCGGCGGCCAGGTCAGTGTGGTCAGCAGCAGGCCGACCACGAGCGGCCAGACGACCGACCACATCCGGCCCAGGATCCACAGAGCCACGGCGAGCGTCAGCAGGACGAGGAGCAACTCGGCGGACGCGCGCGCCGTCGTGCGGAGCGCTGAGCGGGCTCTTGTGGAACTCAACGTGGCAGTCACGGATGCACCCTATGGGTACTCACGTCACACCGACATGGCTGCTCACTTCCGGCCCGGGACCACGCCCGTCGTGCACATCTCCACGGCAGCCGGAGCCATCGCCCCCGCAGCCGCCGGAAGAGCGTGCGCCGTTGCCTGATCGGCCGGCAGGAACGCCTCCAGTTTCAGCTCGGCGAGCGTCACGTCGATCGCGGTGGCGAAGGTCGTCACCGGCTCCGCCGCCCAGGTCAGAGAGCGTCTGGGACAGTACGCAGCCGCCGGTGCTCGCCACGTCGTCGCCCGCCTCGGGGCCCTTGGCCTGCGCTCCCAGCGCGATCAGCTTGAGCGGCTCGCAGAGCTGATTCCCGCTCTGCGAGAGGAGACAGCAGGGTCACCAGCCTCCTGAGGCACTGCTCTCCCGGGCCTCCAGAAGCTCGTCGGCGTGTTCGATCGCCCAGCGGCCGAGCACCGTCATCGGGCCCTCGACCAGACTCTGCCCCAGGCCGGTCAGGACGTACTCGACGCGTGGCGGGGCCTCGGCGTGTGCGTGGCGGTCGAGCAGTCCGGCGGCGAGCAGACGGCGCAGGGACTCGGTGAGGACCTTGTCGCTGATGCCGCCGATCGCGGTGCGCAGCTCACGGCGTCGGCGCGGCCCCAGGCGAAGAGCCGCCAGTACGACGGGATCCCAGGTGTGCGTGAAGAGGTCAGTGGCCGCGCGCAGACGGCAGTCGGCGACGAAGTCGAGGCAGTGAACGTCGTGATCAGTCATCTCGCGGCCCATCATCCCGTGGTGGTCACGTACCGATCGGTGCGCAACGCCCCGCATACCGTGCCTACCCGACCGAGCACTGTTTGAGAGGTGGCGACGATGCGTATCGGGATCCTGGGAACAGGGGTACTTGCGGCGGCCCTGGGCGAGGGGTGGGCGCGGGCGGGGCATGAGGTGGCGATCGGCGGGCGGTCGCGGGTGAAGGCGGAGACGCTTGTCGGGCGGCTGGGGCACGGCGTGCGCGCCGTCCCGCCGCGTGAGGCGGTCGTCGGGCGCGATGCGGTGCTGCTGGCCGTGTCATGGGACGGCGTCGAGGACATGCTGGAATCGGTGCGCGCGGCAGACGGCGTACTCGACGGGACGCCGTTGATCGATCCCACGAACGCTGTGGCACATGGTGTCGGCACCCTGCTCACGGGAAACGGGGAGTCGATGGCGGCGCGGATCGCCGGGCTCGCTCCCGGGGCCCGGGTCGTGAAGGCGTTCCATCTCTTTCCCGCCGGCCGGTGGACGAGCCCGCCCGACGGCGGCCACTCCCGGGTGACGGTGGCGATGTGCGGCGACGACCCGGCGGCGCTGGACGTCGTCGGCGAACTGGTCCGTGACGTGGGCGGGATCCCGGCGACTCTGGGGGCGCTGGATCGCGTCCGCCAGTTGGAGGAGGTGGCGGGCTTCGTCATCGGCCTGGCTTTCGCGGGGTTCGACCCCAACTCCGCCGTCCCTCAAGTCCCCCAAGTCCCCCAGGATCCTCAAGTTCCTCAGGTTCTCTGAGTCGCTTCAGTTCTTTCAGTTCCCTCAGTTCCCTCAGTCCCTTCAGGTGACGGGCTCACCCGCTCACAGAGGTGGCCATGGTGCTGCCTCCGGTTCCGGCGCGATGCCTGCGGGCCCGGCGCTGCCGGTAGTCCCGGTGAGGGGAACGGAATCGCCTGGAGCCCTCGCGTGTTGAGGAGAATGGCCGAGGGATGCCAGGTGGTGTACGAGCCGGGCAGGCCGAGTGGACCGAGTGGACCGAGCCGACAGGAATTGGAGGGGCCTCGATGACTGCGCAGACGCAGAGGGCGGTGCTGGCGGGTGGATGCTTCTGGGGGATGGAGGAGCTGATCCGCCGACTCCCGGGCGTGACGGCGACCCGGGTCGGCTACACCGGCGGGGACGTCCCGAACGCGACGTACCGGAACCACGGCACGCACGCGGAGGCCATCGAGATCCTTTTCGACCCCGCGGGCACCGATTTCCGCGCGCTCCTGGAGTTCTTCTTCCAGATCCACGACCCGAGCACCAAGAACCGCCAGGGCAACGACATCGGCCTCAGCTACCGCTCGGCGATCTACTACGTCGACGACGAGCAGAAGCGCATCGCCGAGGACACGATCGCGGATGTGGACGCCTCCGGGCTGTGGCCGGGCAAGGTCGTCACCGAGGTGGAGCCGGTCGGCCCCTTCTGGGAGGCCGAGCCCGAGCATCAGGACTACCTGCAGCGTTACCCGAACGGCTACACCTGCCACTTCCCCCGCCCGGGATGGCGGCTGCCCGCCCGCACGGAGGGCTGACGAGAGGCGGTTCGCCGGAAGCCGGAAGCCGGAAGCCGGAAGCCGGAAGCCGGAGGGTGGAAGGCGGAAGCGCATGCTGACTGGTCTGGGTCCCGGCGAGCCGCAGTGAGCCGAGTCCACCGGGCGCGGCCGGTATCGGTGGCAGCACCATCGATACCGGCCGCGTTCTGTCGCTCCGGCCGACCCCGGTCAGCTCGCCCCGGCTCCCGCCCCCGCCGCCGTGGCCTGCTGTTCAGCCGCCGCCGACACGACCGCCTGCGCCGACAGGTTCCGGATGTGGCAGTAGCGGGCCGTCATCCGGGTGCCGCGGTAGCGCCACGGCAGGGCGTTCACATGCCCGTCGACCAGCCTGAACTGCTCGATCGCGGCCTCGTCACGGTCCTGGAGGGAAAGGTAGTACGCCAGGAGGTGGCGCAGTTCCGACAGCCGCGGATGGGCCGGGTCGGCCGCCGCGGCGTCGGCGAGACCGGCGTTCACGCGGGCGATCATCTCGGGGGTCCGGTCGGCTTCGACGTCGTCCGACTCGTCATGCTCGAAGTGGGCGATCAGCGGCAGGGCCGTCAACAGGCTGCCCAGCGGTGCGGAGGCCGCCGCCCGCTCGGCGAACCCGGTCGCGAGCTCCTCCGAGCCGCGCCACTTCTTGCACCAGTACTGCAGCGCCGAGAAATGCGCCTCGTAGTGGTGGGGGTCGCGGGCGGTGAGCTCGGACCACAGCCGGTCCATCTCGGAGTGCGGGTAGCCGAGCCCGAGCGCGGTCCAGATCTCCGTGATGTACGGCGTCGGGTCGTCCGGGCTGAGTGCCGCCGCCCTGGCTATCTCCTCGCGGGAGCGCTGCAGCAGGCGGTGGAAGCCCGCGAACTGCTCGCCCGTCGTGTTGTCGGCCCGCTGGGAGCCCCGGATGTTCCAGGCGAGGTTCACCGTGCTCTTGGCGCGGACCATGGCCGCGTCCGGGTCGTCGGGGCCGTCCGGTCCGTCGGCCTCCCAGGCGAGCAGCCAGCTGTCGTCCTCGGCCGCGAGCTTCGCCAGCAGGTTGACGGCGCAGGAACGGCTTTCCCAGTCCCGGCCGATGTCGCGCAGCAGTCCGGCGGCTGCCTTCCAGCCGTCGCCGCCACCCCGGACCGTGTTCAACGCCGCCTCCCAGTCGTCGGGCAGCGGTCCCGCGTACTCGGTGTTCTGCCGTTCGGCGGGCAGCAGCCCGAGTTGTTCGGCCGCCTCGGCACCGCCGTCACCTTCACCGTCCTCGCCGCCGCCCGTTCCCCTGGTCTGGGCGATGAACTCCTTGACGAACACCCCGCCCAGCCAGAGCACGAAGATCAGTGTGGGCACGGCCAGGATGCCCAGGATCCACAGCAGTACGGTCATCGGGGGGCGTCCGTTTCTCGGGGGGAGCGGGGAGCGGGGGGAAGCAGGGAGCGCAGCGGGGCGGTGTCCGGGGAGTCGGCGAGAGCCGTGTCCACGGCGAGGGCGATCGCGGCGTCGAGCCCCGGGGCTCCGTCCTCGGGCGTGCTGCCCGGTGGCGGGAGCAGACGCGCTTTCGCCGACTGTTCCCAGGAGAACTCCCAGCGCATCCGCGACCGCGCGCTGAACTCCGCCATCACCATGCTGTGCAGCGAGTTGTGCAGGGTCGGGCGTACGAACTCGCGGAACGCACGTCCCTTCGCCGCGACCGCCTCGTCCGACAGCGGCAACCGGCGCGCCAGCTGCCACAGTTGGCCGTTGTCGATGAGGGTGAGCAGGGCCGGGAGGGTGGGGCGGTCCTTCGTGTACAGGGCCAGGGCCCGGTGCAGCGGGGTGTTGAGCGCGGCGAGGTTGGCCGCCATCGCTCCGTCGAGGAGCTCCGGCCAGTCGGCGGCGCGCCGCAACTGCCGTACCTCGTCCGTCAGGACCGCGTCCTCCAGTGCGGCGAACGTGCGCTCCTCGTCGGCCAGGACGGCGATGGCCGCGCCGTGGGCCTCGTCCGCGCGGCCGTCGGCGGGAAGCAGCTCGATACGGCGTACGCGGTCCGCGACGGGCGGATGGGAGTCGTACGGCGAGGCCGGCTCCGTGGGCAACTCGCTGCGCAGGCCCGCCAGTTCGAGCTGGCGGGCGGTCAGCATGCGGCCGAAGCCGCCGAACACCTGACCGCGTGGCGGCAGCAGCCCGGCGTCGGTGCCCAGGGTGGCGTAGCTGCGCGCGTAGAACCCGAACGCGCCGGTCAGCACCGGGATTTCGCGCAGTGCGGAGGCGGTCGCGTCGCGTCCGGCGATCCGGGCGGCCGAGGCGTCGGCGGCGTACTCCTGGCGGCGGGAGTCGGCGAGCGTGGCGCGCAGGTACAACTCGGCGTACGCGGTGTAGACCCGGGCCAGTACGCGGTACGTGATGCCCGCGCCGCCCGTGTCGATCTCCCGGCCTTCCTTGCCCCTGGCCACGGCCCTGGCGTTCTTCCGCTCCTGCCGGACCCGCTCCCGGGCCTCCGTGCTGCCGGCTCGCTCCTCGAAGTTTCTTATGGTGCGCAGGAGTTGGACGCGCCCGCGCAGGGTGAGGGCGGCCAGGCGGGTGTCGGAGCCGGCGTAGTGGCCGAGTTCATGGGCGAGGACCGCGTGCAGCTGGGCCTCGGTCAGACCCTGCATGAGAGGTACGCCGAGACAGAGCAGGCGACGGCCGGGGAGGAGGCCGAGCAGCCGGGCGTCCTCGCTGACGGCGGCGTTGACGTCACCGGTGAGGAGAATGCGGGACGGGGCGCGGGTGCCGACCTGGTCGGCCAACTCCCGCACGGTACGCCAGAGTTCCGGCTCGTCCGCCTCGGACACGGGCAGGCCGGCGGGCTCCTCGCCCTTCGGTGTGCGCAGCATGAGCAGGCCACGGACCAACGGAATCGCCAGCAGTACGGAGACGACCGCCAGCTTTGTCGCGACGGCGGCCGGGGCGTGCGCGAAGAGCAGGTAGTCGGTGCCGGCGAGTACTGCCAGCAGGAGCACGCCGAGCAGATAGAAGCCGGCGAGCAGTACGAGAGCGCGCAGCGCGCGCAGGGTCGAGCCCATCGGGCCGGGATCCCTCCACGGGAACGGGGACGGTAGGAAGGGCGCGCGGCCGAGCGGTGGGGACATGACCGGCGGGTGGGGGAAAGCGGAGTATCGCCTACGGGCACGCGGGCAGGCAAGACATGATCATGCCACCGGGTACGGAGCAGGAAAGAAGGCGTCAGGACGGACGATCTCCGCCCCGCTCCCTTCTCCCGGGGCTCTGACTGTCCCCGTCACCCGTCACCCGTCACCGGTCACCGGTCCGCTCCCGTCCTCATCGCAGGAGCGTCGCCGGGCTTCCGCCGTTCGCCTCGTACCCCGCCACCGCCAGCGCCCGGTACACCGCGAACTCCGACGCCGGGTCGGCGGTGAGGGTCCAGGGGAGGGCACCCACGTGGCCGTCGACGTGCACCAGCTGGTTCATCGCCTCCGCCCAGCGCTCGGAGCGCACCAGGAAGAAGATCAGTAGATGGCGTACGTGAGCGAGCATCGGGTCGCCCGGCCGGGCCGCGTGGACCGCGTACAGCGCGCCGTGGATCGACTTCGTCACCACCTCGCTCTGGTAGAAGCCGCTGACCAGGTTCACCTCGGGCATGTGCTCGAAGACCGCGAACAGCGGCATCGCCGCCAGCAGGGAGCCCTGTGGAGCCCGGGCCGCCGCCGCTTCCGTGAACGACATCGCCAGCGCGCGCGAACCGTGCCACTTCTCGCACCAGTAGTGCAGGGCCGCGAGATGCGCCCCCATGTGTTCCGGCGCGCGGTCGAGGATCTTCAGCCAGAGCTGCTCGAACTCCGGCCGGGAGTACCCCAGTCCGCGCGCCACCGACAGTTCGACGATGTACGGGACCGGGTCGCCGGGGGAGAGGAGGGCCGCGTCGGCGCACGCCGCCTTCGCCTCCTCCATGATGATCCGGAACTCGTCCGTCCCGGGCGACGACGTCCGCCACGCCTGCTGCACCAGGAACTCCGCGTGCACCGCCGCGCCGCCCGGGTCCTTGGGCGCCTCCGTCCGCCACACCCGCAGCCACTGGCCGCCCGGCGTCTCGCTCACCCCGCCGGGGCGCTGCCGCAGCTCCAGCGACGCGGCGCCCGCGAAGGCCTGCACGCGCTGCCAGCGCTGCTCGCCGTCCTTCTCCGTGCCGGCGAGCAGCTGCGCCGCCGCTCTGTAGTCCTGCGTGCGCTGCACGACGTCCAGTACGTCCAGCAGGTCCTGGTCGGGGCCGGGCATACGGATGTCCAGCGCCTCCTGCCGGACGAAGCCGTAGTTCGCCGGGTCCGCGGCGTCCGGGTCACCGGGGGCGACCTGCTGAATACCGGCACTCCTGCGCCGCACGAACGGCAACACCACGAAGCCGAGCATGACCAGTGCCATCAGGACCCAGAGAATCTGCATGCCTCCAGCGAACCAGACGCCTCTGACAATTGGCCAACCCGGTCGGGACAAAGGCCTCAGGAAGCCTCCCGGAGCCCCCGGAAACCGCCTCTGACCGGCTGCCCGACCGGCTGCCCGACCGGTCGCCCGACAGGTGCCGACGGGCCCGCCGGCACCCGGCCCGCCCTCAGCCGCCCCGGAAACCCCGGGTACACCCCGGAGAGCCGCTCCGGCCCGCCCCGGGCTCCTTCCGGCCCGCCCGGCCCCGCGCCCCGGGGGCGTGGACGGCAGTGAACGCGTGGGCGGACTACCCTCGGTCCACATGAGCGACAGGCACATCAGTCAGCACTTCGAGACCCTCGCGATCCACGCGGGCAACACCGCGGATCCCCTCACCGGCGCGGTCGTCCCGCCGATCTACCAGGTCTCGACCTACAAGCAGGACGGCGTCGGCGGGCTGCGCGGCGGCTACGAGTACAGCCGCAGCGCCAATCCGACCCGTACCGCCCTCGAAGAGAACCTCGCGGCCCTGGAGGGCGGTCGCCGCGGTCTCGCGTTCGCGTCCGGACTGGCGGCCGAGGACTGCCTGTTGCGTACGCTGCTCAGCCCCGGCGACCACGTCGTCATCCCCAACGACGCGTACGGCGGCACGTTCCGTCTCTTCGCGAAGGTCGTCGCCCGGTGGGGCGTGGAGTGGTCGGTCGCCGACACCAGCGACCCCGCGGCCGTACGGGCCGCCCTCACCCCGAAGACCAAGGCCGTGTGGGTGGAGACGCCCTCCAACCCCCTTCTCGGCATCACCGACATCGCCGCCGTCGCCCAGATCGCCCGCGAGGCCGGCGCCCGGCTCGTCGTCGACAACACCTTCGCCACGCCCTACCTCCAGCAGCCGCTGGCCCTCGGCGCCGACGTCGTCGTGCACTCCCTGACCAAGTACATGGGCGGCCACTCCGACGTCGTCGGCGGTGCGCTGGTCACCGGTGACCAGGAACTCGGCGAGGAACTGGCGTACCACCAGAACGCGATGGGCGCGGTCGCCGGGCCCTTCGACTCCTGGCTGGTGCTGCGCGGCGCGAAGACGCTCTCCGTGCGGATGGACCGGCACAGCGAGAACGCCACGAAGATCGCCGACATGCTCACCCGGCACGCGCGCGTGACGCGCGTTCTCTACCCGGGGCTCCCGGAGCACCCCGGTCACGAGGTCGCCGCCAAGCAGATGCGGGCGTTCGGCGGCATGGTGTCGTTCCAGGTCCAGGGCGGCGAGGAGGCGGCCGTCGAGGTCTGCAACCGCGCCAAGGTGTTCACGCTCGGCGAGTCCCTCGGTGGCGTGGAGTCCCTGATCGAGCACCCGGGACGTATGACGCACGCGTCCGTCGCCGGGTCGGCCCTGGAGGTGCCGGGCGACCTGGTACGCCTCTCCGTGGGCATCGAGAACGTCGACGACCTCCTGGAAGACCTCCAGCAGGCCCTCGGCTAGGGACTGGCCGGGACCCGGTCCCCGCGACCGGCTCTCACCAGCCGTTCAGCGGTGGAGTCGTCTCCGACGGCGGCTCCACCCAGGGCTGTACCGTCGCCGCCCACAGGCTGAAGGCGACCACCGCGACGAACAGCAGCAGCCACATCAGCCGCCGCGCCGCCCGCCTGCGCCGCAGCATGCGGGTGCCGCGCCGTACGACCTCCACGTACAGGTCCGGTGGCACCGGAGGCGGCGTACGCTCCATCCGCTGCCGTGCGGCGGCCTCCCGGTCCCGCCGGCTCACGACGGCACCGCCTTCGGCCCGGCCACGGCCGGCGCCGGGCCCCGCGGCGGATGCAGAAGCGTCGCTGTCGCCCGGTCGCAGATCGCGTGGACGCGCTCCGTGGGCAGTCCGAGCAGCGCCCCCGTCTGCTCCTCACCAACCCCCTCGTACAGCCGCAGGACCAGGATCAGCCGCTGTTGGGGGGTGAGCCGGGCCAGGGCACTGTCGGGGTGCGGGCGGGCCCGGCCGAGACCGCCGTACTGGTGCCAGGCCCCGCGCGCGAAACGAACGGCGAGATACTGGCGGGCCAGGTCGTACGGGTCCTCGCCGCGCATCCGGTCCCAGCACGCGTACGTGTGCGCCAAGGCGTACGTGAGCAGCCGCCGCGCGCGCGGGTTGTCGTGCGGCGCCTCCGCCGTGAGCAGCGTGGCCGTGTGCAGCAGCCGGCCCGCCGCGCCCGCGACGAACGCCTCGAAATCCCTGGCCGCTCCGGCACCTCGGGACACCTGCCGTGCTCGCACCGTGCCTCCCGCCGTGCGACAAGGACCCGGTCTCATCTGAGGCCAGATGCCGCCCGCCGGTCAAGAGCCGGGAAGCAGGAGCTGCCGGGAGCCGGTCAGGAGGCGGACTCCGGCTCGCCCACCGGGATGCCCTGGGAGGCCTGGCGGGCGGAGAGCGCGGTGTTGAAGCGCGTGAGGAGCGTGCAGAACACCTCGCGCTCCTCCGGCGCCCACTCCTGCGTCAGTTCGGCCATCAACTGACGCCTGGACGACCGTACTTCCTCCAGCCGCGAGAGCCCGCGCGGGGACAGCTGGAGGACCACGGCCCGCCCGTCCTCGGGGTGCGAGGTCCGCTTGACGAGGCCCGTGTCGACGAGCGGAGCCACCTGCCGGGTGACCGTCGACGAGTCGATGCCCATGCTCGCGGCGAGCGCCTTGACGCCCATCGGGCCTTCCTTGTCGAGGCGGTTGAGCAGCAGATACGCGGCGCGGTCCATCGAGTTGCGCACCTGCCCGACTCCCCCGAGCCGGGTCTGTTCGGCACGGCGCGCGAACACCGCGACCTCGTGCTGCAACGTGTCGAGGAGACCGCTGTCACCGACGGTCGTCATGTCCATCGACATTTCAGGTGTTGTGGGCATGGCCGGGGGCTCGCTTCATCAAAGGGGGTGCTGGGTTGGGGGACAGGGTACGCGGGAGAAAGGCGGCCCGTACCGACGCTGCGAAAACCGATCTCGGAGCTTGGTCACACCGCGAGCCCGCGCCTGTGAACTGCGAGACTTGGGTCATGAGCTACAGCACGGCTGACTCCTTGCACTCCCTGAGGCCCGTCACCCTGGACGACGTACGCGGTGCCCAGAAGATGCTCATGGGCGTTGCGCGGGTGACGGCCATGGAGGGCAGCCGGTACCTGTCCCAGCTGGTGGGCGCCCCGGTGCACCTCAAGTGCGAGAACCTCCAGCGGACCGGTTCCTTCAAGCTGCGCGGCGCGTACGTCCGTATCGCCGGGCTGCTGGCCGAGGAGCGCGCCGCCGGTGTCGTCGCGGCCAGCGCCGGCAACCACGCGCAGGGGGTCGCGCTGGCCTCCGCGCTGCTCGGTGTCCGTGCCACCGTGTTCATGCCGCAGGGCGCGCCACTGCCGAAGATCAGCGCCACCCGCGAGTACGGCGCCGAGGTGAGGCTGCACGGTCAGGTCGTCGACGAGGCGCTCATCGCCGCCCAGGAGTACGCGGACCGGACGGGCGCGGTGCTGATCCACCCCTTCGACCACGCCGACATCATCGCCGGACAGGGCACGGTGGGCCTGGAGATCCTGGAACAGTGCCCCGAGGTGCGCACGATCCTCGTCGGGATCGGCGGAGGCGGCCTGGCCGCCGGGATCGCGGTCGCCGTGAAGTCGGTGCGGCCCGACGTAAGGATCGTCGGTGTGCAGGCGGCGGGCGCGGCGGCGTACCCGCCCTCGCTGGCGGCCGGTCGGCCGGTGTCGGTCGCCAACCCGGTCACGATGGCCGACGGGATCAAGGTCGGGCGGCCCGGAGACGTGCCGTTCGGAATCATCCGCGAGCTGGTCGACGAGGTCCGCACGGTCAGCGAGGACGAACTGTCGGCCGCGCTGCTGCTCTGCCTGGAGCGCGCCAAGCTCGTCGTGGAACCGGCGGGGGCGAGCCCGGTCGCCGCGCTGCTGAGCGAGCCCGGGGCCTTCGAGGGGCCGATCGTCGCCGTGCTGTCCGGCGGCAACGTCGACCCGGTGCTGCTGGAGCGTATCCTGCGCCACGGCATGGCCGCACAGGGCCGCTACCTGGCGGTTCGGCTGCGTCTGACGGACCGGCCGGGCGCCCTCGCGACGCTGCTCGGGGTGTTGTCAGTGGTGGACGCTAATGTCCTCGACGTGAGCCATGTCCGGACCGATCCGCGGCTCGGGCTCACGGAGGCGGAGGTCGAGCTGCATCTGGAGACCAAGGGGCCGGCGCACTGCGCCGAGGTCGGTCTGGCGCTGCGCGAGGCCGGTTACCTCGTCATCGACTGAGGTCACTCACTCGGACGGGTGGCTCTGGGAAAATGCGTTGAGAGACGCGATACATCGCGTTATGGTGTGTGTCACGCCACTGCGCCGCTCTCTCATCCGCTCCCTGTCCACCTCCCATCCGCTCTCTCGCCCTTCCTTCGCTCGCCGGGCGGGGCGAAGGGGAAAAATCTAGGCTTTTGCGGTAATCCTCAACCACGTGGAGAACTGATATGCCAGGTGCCATCTATGCCGAAGGCCTGGTGAAGACCTTCGGTGACGTAAAGGCTCTGGACGGCGTCGATCTGGACGTCCCCGAGGGCACGGTCCTCGGTCTGCTCGGGCCGAACGGAGCAGGCAAGACCACCGCCGTCCGTTGTCTGACGACCCTGTTGCGGCCCGACCGCGGCTCGGCGGTCGTCGCGGGCATCGACGTCCTGAAGCACCCCGACGCCGTCCGCCGCTCGATCGGGCTCTCCGGCCAGTTCGCGGCGGTCGACGAGTATCTGACCGGCCGCGAGAACCTCCAGATGGTCGGTCAGCTGTACCAGATGAAGTCGAAGGCGGCGAAGGCCCGCGCGGACGAACTGCTGGAGCAGTTCCACCTCACGGACGCCGCCGACCGCCCAGCGAAGACCTACTCAGGCGGCATGCGCCGCCGGCTCGACCTCGCGGCGGCCCTGGTCGTCTCGCCCCCGGTGATGTTCATGGACGAACCGACGACCGGCCTCGACCCGCGCAACCGCCAGCAACTGTGGGAGGTCATCAAGCAGTTGGTCTCCGGAGGGACGACGCTGCTGCTGACCACGCAGTATCTGGAGGAGGCCGACCACCTCGCGCACGACATCGCGGTGGTCGACCACGGCCGTGTCATCGCCCGCGGCACCTCCGACCAGCTCAAGGCCCGTACCGGCGGCGAGCGCGTCGAGGTCGTCGTGCACGAGCGCGAGCACATGACGACCGCGTCCGAGGTGCTCAACGTCTTCGGCAAGGGCCAGGGCGAGGTCACCGTGCAGGAGCACATGCGCAAACTCACCGTGCCCGTCACCGGCGGCGCGAAGCTCCTCGCGGAGGTCATCCGCGAACTGGACAGCCGCGGCATCGAGATAGACGACATCGGCCTGCGCCGCCCCACCCTCGACGACGTCTTCCTCTCCCTGACCGGCCACCTGGCCGAGGTGAAGGACCAGGAGAACGGCAAGCAGAACGGAAAGGAGACCGTCCAGTGAGCGCCGTGAACGATTCCCTGGTCATCGCACGCCGGAACTTGATTCGCATGACCCGGATTCCCGAAATGATTCTGTTCGGGCTCATCCAGCCCATCATGTTCGTGGTGCTGTTCACCTACGTGTTCGGCGGATCCATGCAGATCGGCGACAGCAGCGATCTGGACGTCTACAAGAACTTCCTGATGGCGGGCATCTTCGCGCAGACGGTCACGTTCGCCACCGCCAGTTCCGGCGCCGGCATCGCCGACGACATGCACAAGGGCCTGATCGACCGCTTCCGCTCACTGCCCATGGCGCGTGGCGCGGTGCTGACCGGGCGTACGGTCGCGGACCTGGTGCAGACGGCTCTGACACTGCTCGTCCTCTCGGTCGTCGCACTGCTCGTGGGCTGGCGCCCCGGCTCCGTCGACCCGACCAACGTCGGGAAGATATTGGGCGGCTTCGGCCTCCTGCTTCTCCTGGGATACGCCTTCACCTGGATCGGCGCGCTGATCGGCCTGTCGGTGCGCACCCCGGAGGCGGCCACCTCCGGTGGGCTGATCTGGCTCTTCCCGGTGACCTTCATCTCGAACGCGTTCGTGGACTCCAGCAAGATGACGCCCTGGCTGCGACACATCGCCGAGTGGAACCCGTTCAGCGCGACCGTGCAGGCGTGCCGCCAGCTCTTCGGCGACCCCGGCCTGTCCCCTTCGGACGCCTGGCCCATGCAGCATCCGGTGTGGGCCTCGCTGATCTACTCGGTCCTGATCATCCTCGTCTTCCGCACCCTGGCGGTCCGCAAGTACCGCTCGGCCACGGCATGACGGCGCCTCGGTCGTCCCCGTTGTCCCGGTCGTCCCGGGTATGACGATGTCCCCGGCGCCAGGAGGGCGCCGGGGACATCGCAAGGGCCGAGGCAGGGGATTCCGTCAGGTCCGACGGATCGGTTCCGACAGGTCAGGCCTGGTAGGGCACTGCCTTCAGGATCTTCACGGAGGCGAGCTTGCCGTTGGGCAGCTCGTACTGGGCGTCCGCGCCGACCTTCTTGCCGCTCACCCCGCTGCCGAGCGGAGACTGCGGAGAGTAGGTCTCGATGTCGGAGCTGGCGTACTCGCGCGAGGCGAGCAGGAAGGTCAGCGTGTCGTCCTCGTCGCCGTCGAAGGCAATGGTCACGACCATGCCGGGCGCGACCGAGCCGTTCGCCGCCGGAGCCTCGCCGACCTTCGCGTTCTCCAGGAGCTGGGTCAGCTGGCGCACACGGAGCTCTTGCTTGCCCTGCTCCTCCTTGGCGGCGTGGTACCCGCCGTTCTCGCGCAGGTCGCCCTCCTCGCGTGCAGCGGCGATCTTGGCCGAGATCTCCGTGCGCGCAGGACCAGTAAGGTGCTCAAGCTCGTCCTTGAGCTTGTTGTA
Organism: Streptomyces sp. NBC_01451; assembly: GCF_036227485.1. NCBI lineage: Bacteria > Bacillati > Actinomycetota > Actinomycetes > Kitasatosporales > Streptomycetaceae > Streptomyces > Streptomyces sp. NBC_01451. The sequence continues at coordinate 3,217,152 of NZ_CP109479.1, read as the reverse complement.
CGCCTCCTGGGTCAGCCAGGTGACGTTCTCGCTGGTCTGGGTCACAGGTGCTCCTCGTAGGTACTGGGAATACAAAGCATCGCCCTACCAGAAGAATGTTCCTCCACGGATGGGCGAAACCACGAGCCTAACAATTCAGCGGCGGCAGGGGGAGGACATAAGCCATCAGAAAAACGTCGGCGCAGGTCAGTGCTTGTGTGATGAGTGCGACCCCGCCGATGACCCGCGCTGATGACCCGGCGGCTGCCTCAGTCGCTGTGACAGCCGAGCAGCTCGGCCGTGGTCCCCTGGGACGTCGTACGGAGCGTGACGAGCCTGTCGATGCGGGTGGCGTCACCGTCGAAGCGGAAGTCGGCGCGGCCGACCTCGGCGCCGTTCTCGGCCTGGGAGCGGACGGTGCAGTAGCCGTTCGTGCCGGAGTCCTTGCGGACCTCCAGATGAACCTTGACCGAGTCGTCGTACGTCTTGAAGGTGATGATCTCGGCGCTGATCTTGTTGCCGACGACGTAGTGGTAGCCGAACCAGCCGACCACGACGAGCAGTACCGACCCGAGGACCGCGGCGGCGATCCGGAGCCTGCGGTCGGCGCGCTCGTCCGTGGAGCGGCCGTACCGTCCCTCGGGCAGTCGCGTGGTCGCCGTACTCATGATCGTCCCCTCCGCGAGGGCCCTGGAAAGCCGGGCCCCGGAATTATTGGCCGCTCGGTTCGGTCACTATAGAAGTCTCCCACCCGCCACCCGACCGCCGCCCCTCATCGACGTCCCTACGGGACGGCCCCTATTGAATGTCCGCTCACACCGGATGCCGACTTACGAGGATTGAGTCTTGACTGACCAGCTGCGACTGATGGCCGTGCACGCGCACCCCGACGACGAGTCGAGCAAGGGTGCGGCCACCATGGCGAAGTACGTGTCCGAGGGGGTGGACGTGCTCGTCGTGACCTGCACGGGCGGGGAGCGCGGATCCATCCTCAACCCGAAGCTGCAGGGCGACAAGTACATCGAGGAGCACATCCACGAGGTACGCAAGAAGGAGATGGACGAGGCCCGCGAGATCCTCGGCATCAAGCAGGAGTGGCTCGGTTTCGTCGACTCCGGCCTGCCCGAGGGCGACCCGCTGCCGCCGCTGCCCGAGGGCTGCTTCGCCCTGGAGGACGTGGACAAGGCGGCCGGTGAGCTGGTGAAGCAGATCCGCGCGTTCCGCCCGCAGGTGATCACGACGTACGACGAGAACGGAGGGTACCCGCACCCCGACCACATCATGACCCACACGATCTCGATGGCGGCCTTCGAGGGCGCCGCGGACACCGAGACCTACCCCGAGTCGGAGTACGGCCCGGCGTACCAGCCGCAGAAGCTGTACTACAACCAGGGCTTCAACCGGCCGCGCACCGAGGCGCTGCACAACGCGCTGATCGGGCGCGGCATGGAGTCGCCGTACGGGGACTGGCTGAAGCGGTGGGCGGAGTTCGAGCGCACCGAGCGCACGCTGACCACGCATGTCCCGTGCGCGGAGTTCTTCGAGATCCGCGACAAGGCGCTGCTCGCGCACGCCACGCAGATCGACCCCGACGGGGGCTGGTTCCGGGTGCCGCTGGACCTTCAGCGGGAGGTCTGGCCGACGGAGGAGTACGAGCTGGCGAAGTCGCTCGTGGACACATCCCTCCCCGAGGACGACCTCTTTGCGGGCATCCGCGACAATGCCTGACATGAGCGCAAGCGCAAGCCTGGCAATGACGCATCTCCTTCCGTTCGCGGCGGAGGTCGACGAGGACAAGGTCACCCCCGGTGTCCTCGGCTTCATCGTGTTCGCGGTGATGGCTCTCGCCGTGTGGGCCCTGATGAAGTCCATGAACAAGCAGATGGGCAGGATCGAGTTCAAGGAGGCGCCGGACCCCCGGAAGACTCCCGACGCCGCCAGTGAACAGGCCGGGCAAACGGCCACGGGAGCGGCCAAGGGAACGGTCAAGGGCTCCGCGCAGGAGTGAGGCGCGGTCGCCGGGTGCCCGGCACCGGGTGACCACGCTTCCCCTACCGTCGGCCGGCCGCAGCCACCGGCACCCCCATGACCTCCCGGGCGTGCCGGTTCGGGATCATGCCCAGGCGCCACCCCTGCCAGCCCGACTCCAGGGCCACCCCGCGCTCCAGCAGGAGCTGATAGGCATCGACGAAGTCGTCGAGCTTCTCGTCGCGGGACGGATGGCGGCCACGGGAGAGCTGGGCCAGCTCCTCCTGGGCCACCGCCGTGCCGATCTCGACGCCGCCGGGGGCCGCGTACGGCAGGAGCGTGCAGCGCAGGAAGCGCGCCCAGTCCTCGCCGCGCCGGTCGCCGTACGACGTGAACAGGCCGATCGCCTCGTCGCACAGGGCCAGCGCCTGCTGGGTGCGGGCGTTGCCCGCGTCGACGACGGCCAGCTCCAGGCAGGTCCAGGCCTCGCCGTGGGCCACCCCGATGCGCTGGAAGTCGGCGCGGGCGTCCACCAGGAGCTGGCGGGCGAAGCCCGAGTTGCGCAGCGAGCCCGTCTGGACGGCCCGCTGGTCGCGGGTGACGCGGGCGGAGTGATGGCGGGCGCAGGCCAGGCCGTAGACGTCGCGGATGCGGGAGAACATCGTGCGGGAACGTTCCAGCTCGCGGACCGCCAGATCCAGGTTGCCGGTCTCCTCCAGGGACTGGCCCAGGTAGTAGACCGACCAGGCCTCGCCGCGCGCGTCCTCGTTGTCCCGGTGGACCGCCGCCGCCCGGCGCAGCCCGTCCACCGCCGCCGACGCGTCCCCGGCGACCAGCCGGGCCCGGGCCAGCTGGGTCAGCGCCCAGGCCTCGCCACGGGCGTCGCGCGTACGGCCGTACAGATCGAGGGCCGTACGCAGTTCGGACTCGGCGCGCGGGACGTCGCCCATCCGCAGGCCCAGCTGGCCGAGCTGGAAGTGGGCCCACGCCTCGCCGTGGATCGACTCGCCCTCCTTGTGCAGGACGAGGGAACGGGTCAGCAGGTCCCAGGCCTCGGCGAGGCGGGAGCGGTCGCGTTCGACGGCGGCGAGGGCGTGCATCGTCCAGGCGCGGTCGGTCGCCAGCTCGGGCGCCTGCTGGAGGTCCAGGGCCTCCTGGAGCTTCGCCGCGGCCTCGCCCAGGTTGCCCTGGTGGTGCAGCGTGATGCCGAGCGAGCACAGCGCCCGCGCGGCGCCCGCGTCGTGGTGGGCCTCCATGTACAGCTCGACGACCGAGGTGAGCGTCGTACGCGCCTTGTCCAGCTCGCCCAGCTGACGGGCCGCGATACCCGTACGCCACTGCACCGAGCGGACCAGCAGACCCTGGTCGACGGACTCCGCGAGCTCACTGATCTCACCGAGCCGGTAGAGGTCGCCGCGCAGCAGGCAGTAGTCGCACAGGGCGCCCAGCAGGTTGAGCACGGCTGCCCGGTTCACGCCCTCCGCGTGCCGCAGCGTCGCCGTGATGAAGCTCGACTCGTCGTCCAGCCAGCGCAGCGCCTCGTCGAGGGAGGTGAAGCCGTGCGGGCTGAAGCGGTCCGAGCGGGTCGACATGTTGCCGTCGACCAGGCGCAGCACCGAGTCGGCCAGCTCGCCGTAGCTCACGATGAGACGTTCCTGCGCGGCCGTGCGCTCCGCCGGTTCCTCCTCGTCGAGGAGACGGGCCTGCGCGAAGGCGCGGACCAGGTCGTGCAGACGGTAACGGCTGCCTCGGACATGGTCGATCAGGCCCGCGCGGGCGAGCGCGTCCAGCTGACGGGTCGCCTCAGTCCGGTCCGTGGCCAGCAGGGCCGCGGCAGCCGCCGCGCCGAGGGAGGCCCGCCCGGCCAGCGCCAGCCTGCGCAGCAGCCGGCGGGCGGGTTCCGGCTGATCGGTGTAGCGCAGCCACAGCACGCGCTCCACCGGCTCGACCGGACCGTACGCGCCCAGATCGGCGGCCAGCCGGCGCCTGCTGCGCGGGCCGAGCGAGGAGCCCGCGAGGCGCAGCGCCAGCGGCAGCCCACCGCACAACTCCCTTATTCGCTCGGCGGATTCGGCGTCATACGGATCTGATGGACTCGTTGACCCTGAGGACCCTGAGGACCCTGAGGACCCTGAGGACCCTGAGGACCCTGAGGACCCTGAGGACCCTGAGGACCCTGAGGACCCTGAGGACCCCGATCCCGGTTCCGTCTGCGCGGACGCGTTCAGCAGTTCCTCCGCGCCCGCCGCGTCCAGGGGGGTGACGGGCAGCTGATGCACCCAGAAGGGCAGGTCGGCCGGAAGGGCGAGGGGCTCGCGGGAGGTGACGACGACGAGGCTGTCGGAGCGCTCCGGGACGAGGGTGCGGACCTGCTCGGGGTCCTGCGCGTCGTCCAGGACGATCGTCACCGGGACCCCGGTGAGATGCTGGTTGTACAGCTCGCTCAGCCTTCTGACCTGCTGGTCCGGTGACGAACGCTCACGGAAGAGCGACTGCTCGCGGGAGGCGCCGAGCCGGTTCAGCAGGTAGAGAAGGGCGTCACGGGTGGGCAGCGGCGGCTCCTTCGGACTGTCGCCGCGCAGATCCACCACGCACGCGCCCCGGAACTGGTCCCGCAGATCGTGCGCCGCGTGGATGGCGAGCGCGCTGCGGCCACTGCCGGACGCGCCGTGCAGGACGACCAGGGTCGGCCGGGTCTCGGTACTCGCCCGGGCCGCGTGCACCCACTGCCGGATACGGGTCAGTTCCTGCCGTCGGCCCGCGAACGGCTCGTCCGGGTCCGGGAGTTGGGCGAACGACTGCTCAAGGACACTGCGTGTGCGGGCCGCCGCGCTCTTGTCACTGCCGCGCAGCCTCGGCCCCGGCTTCTTCGTCGGCCCGGTGGACGCGCTGAGCACCCGCTGCTGGTCGAGGAACGGCCGGATGCCGCGTACCTCCAGCGCCGTCAGCCAGGCCAGCCGCAGCTGCTCGGGACCGCCGGGCTGGCTCACGGCGCCGGCCCGGTGGTGGGCGGCCGGCACATGGGAAGCGGTCACCTTGAGGACGGTCGCGGCGGCGCCCACGACGCCCACGGTCAGCGCCGCGCCCACGGCGGTGCCCGTGCCGGTGCCGAGGGCCAGGTCGGCGACGCCCGCCGCGAGCGCGGCGACAGCCGCCACCAGCAGGGGAGTTCCGGCGCCCTCCCGGGCGTAGCGCTGCCCGAAGGTGAGCTGTCCGGCCTTCGCCTCGTCGAGCGCCCGCGTGTACGCGGCGTACTCCTCCGCGGACGACTGCGCCATGGTGTCCAGTGCCCCGCGCGCCCGCGTCAGCAGCACACTCCCGTCCGTACGCCCCCCGGACCGCCGTACCTCTTCCTCCACGGCCCGGCCCAACAGCCGCTCGGCTTCCGCCCGGTGGCTGTCCCGCATGGTGTGTCCCCCTCTGGCAGCGATCTGACGGTGATCCGACGGCGATCTGACAGCAACGGCCTGTCCTCGGTGGTTCCTTGGTCAAGTGTCCTGCGGACGGCGCATTGGTGCGAGGGGGCGTGTGGACCTGATCGCCGTGCCGGGCACGCCGGCGATCTGCTCGTGCCGGGCCGACGGGAAGCGGGGCGACCGCTTCCGCCTGACGGCCGACAGGGGCCGCGTCGCCTGCCCCGGCGTCGTCAGCGCGCCGGACAGTGGCGTCGGGAAGCCGGACGTCATCGTCCGGGATACGCCTGCCGTCCGACGGGCCGGGTACTGCGGCAGGATGGACCCCATGCCGAACCGACTGGCCCATGAGACGTCCCCCTACCTCCTCCAGCACGCCGACAATCCGGTCGACTGGTGGCCCTGGTCGGCCGAGGCGTTCGAGGAGGCGCGGCGGAGCGGCAGACCGGTCCTGCTGAGCGTCGGGTACAGCAGCTGCCACTGGTGCCACGTCATGGCTCACGAGTCCTTCGAGGACCGGACCACCGCCGACTACCTCAACGAGCACTTCGTCAGCGTCAAGGTCGACCGCGAGGAGCGGCCCGACGTCGACGCCGTCTACATGGAGGCCGTCCAGGCGGCGACCGGCCAGGGCGGCTGGCCCATGACGGTGTTCCTCACCCCCGACGCCGAACCCTTCTACTTCGGTACCTACTTCCCGCCCGAGCCCCGCAGCGGCATGCCCTCCTTCCGGGAGGTGCTGGAGGGGGTCCGCGCCGCCTGGACCGACCGGCGCGACGAGGTCGCCGAGGTCGCGCAGAAGATCGTGCGGGACCTCGCCGGGCGCGAGATCGGGTACGGCGCGTCCGAGGCGCCCGGTGAGGAGGAACAGGCGCGGGCACTGCTCGGGCTCACCCGGGAGTACGACGCCCAGCGCGGCGGATTCGGTGGGGCGCCGAAGTTTCCGCCGTCCATGGCCCTGGAGTTCCTGCTGCGGCACAGTGCCCGTACGGGTGCCGAGGGGGCGCTCCAGATGGCCCAGGACACCTGCGAGCGCATGGCCCGGGGCGGGATCTACGACCAGCTCGGCGGCGGCTTCGCCCGGTACTCCGTCGACCGGGAGTGGGTCGTGCCCCACTTCGAGAAGATGCTGTACGACAACGCGCTGCTGTGCCGCGTGTACGCGCACCTCTGGCGCGCCACCGGTTCCGAACTCGCCCGGCGCGTGGCCCTGGAGACCGCCGACTTCCTGGTGCGTGAACTCCGCACGAACGAAGGGGGTTTCGCCTCCGCGCTCGACGCCGACAGCGACGACGGGACCGGCAAGCACGTCGAAGGCGCCTACTACGTCTGGACGCCGGCCCAGCTCACCGAGGTGCTCGGCGCCGAGGACGCGGAGCTTGCCGCGCACTACTTCGGGGTGACGGCGGACGGGACCTTCGAGGAAGGGGCGTCCGTTCTCCAACTTCCGCAGCACGAGGGCGTGTTCGATGCCGAGAAGATCGAGTCCGTCAAGGCGCGGCTGCTCGGCGCCCGTCGCGAGCGGCCCGCTCCCGGCCGGGACGACAAGGTGGTCGCCGCCTGGAACGGGCTCGCCGTCGCCGCGCTCGCCGAGACCGGTGCCTACTTCGAGCGGCCCGACCTCGTGGACGCCGCGCTGGCCGCCGCAGATCTCCTCGTACGGGTTCACCTGGACGACCGCGCGCATCTCGCCCGTACCAGCAAGGACGGCCAGGTCGGTCCGAACGCCGGTGTGCTGGAGGACTACGCCGATGTCGCCGAGGGGTTCCTCGCCCTTGCCTCCGTGACGGGGGAGGGGGTGTGGCTGGAGTTCGCCGGGTTCCTGCTCGACCATGTGCTCGCGCGGTTCGTCGACGCCGGGTCGGGGGCCCTGTACGACACCGCCAGTGACGCCGAGCAGCTCATCCGGCGGCCGCAGGATCCGACCGACAACGCGGTGCCCTCCGGGTGGACGGCCGCCGCGGGGGCGCTGCTCGGTTACGCCGCCCAGACCGGGTCCGAGCCCCATCGGGCCGCCGCCGAGCGGGCGTTGGGGGTCGTGAAGGCGCTCGGGCCGCGTGTGCCGCGGTTCATCGGGTGGGGGCTCGCTGTCGCGGAGGCGCTGCTGGACGGGCCCCGGGAGGTGGCGATCGTCGGGCCGGCGCTCGGTGATCCGGCCACGACCGTTCTGCACCGTACGGCGCTTCTGGCCACGGCTCCGGGGGCCGTGGTCGCCGTGGGGGTCGCGGGCGGGGAGGAGTTGCCGTTGCTTGCCGGGCGGCCGCTCGTCGGTGGTGAGCCCACCGCGTATGTCTGCCGCAACTTCACGTGTGACGCTCCGACGACCGATCCGGAGCGGTTGCGTATCGCGCTGGGGGGCTGAGTTCGCTCCCGCCGGCCCTACCCGTCCCGTCCCTGGGGGCTGCGCCCCCGGACCCCCCTTTCGCGCTGATCGCGCTCGTCCTCAAACGCCGGACGGGCTGAGGGTGCGGGACGGCACTGCAGGGGTGCCGACCCGCTGGATGGATGCAGCAGGCGGGTAGGTGCGGTGGGAAAAGAGGTGCTGCCTCGGCTCAATCCGTCGGGAGGCCGTGTTCGAAGACGTTCACCGCGCGGTCCACCAGGTCGGCCAGGTTGTCCCTGAAGTCGTTCTGCGCCCAGTGGACGGTGACCTCCGACAGGCCACCGATCAGGGACATGGCGTAGACGCGGACCTCCAGGTCGGCGGGGTCGCGGCCGGTGCGCTCCGCGATGACACGGCAGAGGAGGCGCCCGATTTCGGACATGCTCTCGATCATGCGGGAGCGGACCGCGGGTACCTCCAGCATCAGCCGGCTGCGCAGCCGGGTCACCTCGGGCTCCTCGGTCCAGTTGGCGCCGACGGCCTTCTTCAGGATGTACCGCAGGGAGTCGAGCCACGGTTCGTCCGCCGGGCGCGCGCGCAGCTCCTCCTCCAGCACGGAGTCGTACTCGTCGGTGAGCACGATGTCCTCCTTGGTGGGGAAGTAGCGGAAGACCGTGGACTGCGACACCTCGGCGCGCTCGGCGATCTGCTCGATCGTCGTGGCGTCGTACCCCTGGTCCTCGATCAGTTCGTACGTCGCGGCACGGATCGCCATCCGGGTCTTGATCTTCTTCCGCTCACGGAGACCCAGCTGGGGGCGGTCGGCGAGGGGAGAGGTGCGTGCGGCCGTCATGCGTTCATTGTCGGCCATCGGGCCGGCCGGCAGGCATGTCGGGGGTTGTGCCCTTGGCTGCGCCAGTAGTTGTGTCCGTGTCCGTGTCGGGTGTGGTGGCAGGGGTGGGGGGTGCCGGGTCCGTCGGTGCGGGAGCGGTGTGCGTCGGAGTGTTCGGGAGGAACGCCCCGGCCAGCAGCGCCGTCACCAGAGCAGCCACCCCGCTCACCAGCAGGACGACTCCCATGCCGTGGACGTACGCGCTGTTCGCGGAGGTCAGCAGCTGTGCCGAGCCGGTCCGCTCCGCGATCAGGTGGGCCGCGACCACCGAGTCGCCGGCCGTGTCCGCGAGGTCGGCGGGCAGACCCGTGACGTCGAGGCGGTCGCGGAAGGTGCTCGCCAGCAGGCTGCCCAGCAGGGCGATACCGATCGCGCCGCCGACCTGGCGCAGCGTCATCAGGAGTCCTCCGCCTCCCCCACTGCCTCAAGGGCGTGGGGGGACCCCCAGCCCGCGCGGTCGGCGGGCAGGGTGGCCAGGGCGCCGTCCATCGCCGGGACGACGGCGAAGCCGAAGCCGAAACCGGCGACGGTCAGCCACAGGGCCGTGTAGCCGTAGCCCGCGTCGACCGTCGTACGGCTGCCCAGGATCGCCGCGAAGGCCAGGACCACCAGGCCGGCGGCCACCGTCGCCCGCGAGCCGAACCGGGCGCCCACGGGCTGTGCCGCCCGTGCGGCCACCGACAGGCCGGCCATCAGCGGCAGCAGCCGTACGCCCGTGCCCAGCGCGTCACCGCCCAGTACCGCCTGGAGATACGGCGGCAGTACGAACATCAGGCCGGACAGGACGAACATCACCAGCGTCGCCGCGATCGTGTTCAGCAGGAAACCCCGCTGGGAGAGCAGCGCCATGTCGAGCATGGGCCGGGTGGCGCGGCGTTCGCGCAGGACGAGGGCCGTCAGGAGTACGGCCGCCAGGGCGAACAGGGTGAGGACCAGCGGGTCGGTCCAGCCCCGGGTGGGGGCTTCGATGATCGAGTAGATGAGCGCGCCCAGGCCTGTCGCCGTGAGCGCCGTGGAGGCCACATCCACCTTGGGGGAGGCCGGGTCACGGGTTTCGGGGAGCAGGAACACGCAGGCCGCGATGCCGATGGCGACCATCGGGACGTTGATCAGGAAGACCGAGCCCCACCAGAAGTGGTTGAGCAGCCAGCCGCCGATGATCGGGCCCAGCGGCATGCCGAGCGCGGAGTCGGCCGAGATGACGCCGACGGCCTTGGTGCGCTCGTGGGGCGGGAAGAGCGAGGGCAGGACGGAGAGGGCCAGGGGCATGACGAGGGCCGCGCCCACGCCCATCAGCGCTCGGGCCGCGACGATCCAGTTCACGTCACCGGCCAGCGCTCCGACGAGCGACCCGGCGAGAAAGACGCCGAGCCCGGCGATCAGCATCCGGCGCCGCCCGAAGCGGTCGCCGAGGAGTCCGGCCGGGAGCATCAGCGCGGCGAACACGACGATGTACGCGTCCGCCATCCTCCCCCAGTGCTAAATGCCTGGGGGGACCCCCAGCTGCTCGCCGGTGGACGCGCCGAGCTGTTCGGCCATCGTCGGCAGCGCGACGTTGAGGATCGTCATGTCGAAGCCGAGGACGAGCATGCTCGCGACCAGGGCGCCCAGGGCCCACCAGCGGCGGGGGTCGAGGGGTGGGGTGGTGTCCGTGCCGGTGTCCGGCCCAGTGACAGTAGCCATGAAATGAGAGTAACTCTCAAAAGGTGGTGACTGTCAATAAGGTTGGGGTGCAAGCGTGCGGAATCTGGGCGCGAGGGCGCGCGAATCGGATGTGCGGGCACAGAAAATGGCCGCGGCTCGGAAGCCGCGGCCATCTCGGGTGAGGGTGAGGGGAAGGGGGTGGAAGGGGAGGGGTCGGGGGGATCACCCGTGCTGGTAAGCCACCATCGAGATGCCGATGTAGTGCGCGACGAAGGCCGCGAGGGTGAGGGAGTGGAACACCTCGTGGAAGCCGAACCAGCGAGGTGACGGGTTGGGGCGCTTGAGCCCGTAGATCACGCCGCCGGCGCTGTAGAGGAGTCCGCCGACGAGGACCAGCACCAGGACGGCGATGCCGCCCGCGCGCATGAAGTCCGGCAGGAAGAAGACGGCCGCCCAGCCCATCGCGATGTAGCAGGGGGTGTAGAGCCAGCGCGGGGCGCCGACCCAGAACACCCGGAAGGCGATGCCGGCCACGGCGGCGCCCCAGATGCCCCACAGGAGCCACTGGCCCTTGCTCGCCGGGAGCAGCAGCATCGTCAGGGGGGTGTAGGTGCCCGCGATGATCAGGAAGATGTTGGCGTGGTCGAGCCTGCGCAGGACGCCGTCCATGCGCGGGCTCCAGGTGCCGCGGTGGTAGAGCGCGCTCACGCCGAACAGCAGGCACGCGGTGAGCGTGAAGATCCCGCAGGCGATGCGGGCCCGGCTGGAACTGGCGAGCGCGGTGAGTACCAGGCCGGAGATGAGTACGGCCGGAAACATGCCGAGATGCAGCCAGCCGCGCAGCTTGGGCTTGATCTCATCGGAATGTGGCAGCGAGAGCGCCAGGGGACCGCGGCCGACGGCCGGCGAATCCAGGGGCGCGTCGGGGACGGACGCAGTCATGACGGCAATCGTACCTACGGAACCGTAAGTTACGCGTCAGTCCGGCGACGGGCCGGTGGAGAAGTGGCCAGCCTCTCATGTGCGATGGGTCGCGCCGCGCCAGGTGAATACGTGGTGGCCCGGAGGAAACGCCTGGGCGGGCGGCGAATGAGTGGTGATGGTCACGTCGCTCAGGTGTGGGGCCCTCTGGACAGATGGGCGCAACGGTCGGATGATCAAATGAGTGCGGTCGGCACCGGATGAGCGCCATTGATCAATACCGTGAAGCATCCGGGTCGCAGCCCCCAAGGGGCAGTCAACAAAAAACCCTCATTCAAGGAGCAGATCGTGGCGCGCGACATCGCGGCTCCCGTTCCCCCTGACACCTTCCTCTCAGGCACCGTCCCGACCAACCACAAGCAACTGGTCTCGTGGGTCAACGAGATCGCAGAACTGACGCAGCCGGACAACGTGGTCTGGTGTGACGGATCCGAGGCCGAGTACGAGCGTCTGTGCGAAGAGCTCGTCGAAAAGGGCACCTTCAGGAAACTGGACCCGATCAAACGCCCCAACTCCTACTACGCGGCCTCCGACCCGACCGACGTCGCGCGTGTCGAGGACCGCACCTTCATCTGCTCCGAGAAGGAGGAGGACGCGGGCCCCACGAACCACTGGAAGGACCCCGCCGAGATGCGGGACATCTTCGCGGGGGACAAGGGCGTCTTCCGCGGCTCGATGAAGGGCCGGACGATGTACGTCGTCCCGTTCTGCATGGGCCCGCTCGGCTCGGACCTCTCCGCCATCGGCGTCGAGATCACCGACTCGGCGTACGTCGCCGTGTCCATGCGCACGATGACGCGCATGGGGCAGCCGGTCCTCGACGAACTCGGTACCGACGGATTCTTCGTGCGTGCTGTACACACGCTCGGGGCGCCGCTGGCCGAGGGCGAGGCCGACGTGCCGTGGCCGTGCAACTCCACGAAGTACATCTCGCACTTCCCGGAGAGCCGCGAGATCTGGTCGTACGGCTCCGGGTACGGCGGCAACGCGCTGCTCGGCAAGAAGTGCTACGCCCTGCGCATCGCGTCCGTCATGGCGCGCGACGAGGGCTGGCTCGCCGAGCACATGCTGATCCTCAAGCTCACGCCTCCGCAGGGCGAGTCGAAGTACGTGGCGGCGGCCTTCCCGTCGGCCTGCGGCAAGACGAACCTCGCGATGCTGGAGCCGACGGTCGGCGGCTGGACCGTCGAGACGATCGGCGACGACATCGCCTGGATGCGCTTCGGTGAGGACGGCCGTCTCTACGCCATCAACCCCGAGGCGGGCTTCTTCGGCGTCGCGCCCGGCACCGGTGAGCACACCAACGCCAACGCGATGAAGACCCTGTGGGGCAACTCGGTCTTCACCAACGTGGCGCTGACCGACGACGGCGACGTCTGGTGGGAGGGCATGACGGAGGAGACTCCGGCCCATCTGACGGACTGGAAGGGCAACTCCTGGACCCCGGAGTCGGGAGTCCCGGCCGCCCATCCCAACGCCCGTTTCACCACCCCCGCCGCCCAGTGCCCGATCATCGCGCCCGAGTGGGAGGACCCGAAGGGCGTGCCGATCTCGGCGATCCTGTTCGGCGGGCGGCGCGCCACCGCCGTACCGCTCGTCACCGAGTCCTTCGACTGGAACCACGGTGTCTTCCTGGGCGCGAACGTGGCCTCCGAGAAGACGGCCGCCGCCGAGGGCAAGGTCGGTGAGCTGCGCCGCGACCCCTTCGCCATGCTGCCGTTCTGCGGCTACAACATGGGCGACTACATGGCGCACTGGATCGACGTGGCGAAGGACAAGGACCAGTCCAAGCTGCCGAAGATCTACTACGTCAACTGGTTCCGCAAGAACGACGAGGGCAAGTTCGTGTGGCCCGGCTTCGGTGAGAACAGCCGGGTCCTGAAGTGGATCGTGGACCGGCTGGACGGGAAGGCCGAGGGTGTCGAGACGCCGATCGGTGTGCTGCCGGCCAAGGGCGCGCTCGACACGGACGGTCTCGAACTCTCCGAGTCCGACCTCGACTTCCTGCTCACGGTCGACAAGGAGGTGTGGCGTGAGGAGGCGGCGCTGGTTCCCGAGCACCTGAACACGTTCGGCGAGCACACTCCGAAGGAACTGTGGGACGAGTACCGGGCGCTGGTGCAGCGCCTGGGCTGAGGCTCGCCCCCATCACTCCGCGGCCGGTCGGACTTGCCCTGACCTGCGACGTCGTCACGACCGGCCGCGGTGCCTCTTCTCGCCCCCGCCGTCCCTACCCGTCCCGTCCTCGGGGGCGCTGCCCCCGAACCCCCGCTCCTCAAACGCCGGACGGGCTGATCTTCAGCCCGTCCGGCGTTTGAGGACGAGGCCCCTTCAGGGCCGAAGCTGGGGGCGGCGGGGGCGAAGAACGTCCGGGTGTGGCTCGGCTACGCGCGGTCCTCCAGGTAGCGGGTGTGTGTCTCCTGGCGTCGGGCCTCCGCCTCCCGGAGGCTCACCGCCAGCCGCTCCGCCTCCTCGTACAGCAGCCCGAGCTGCCGTTCCAGGTGCCGTTCCGGCGCCTCCGCGCCCGGGGCCAGCCGGGTCCACCACCGGGTCCGTACGAAGGTGTCGACGGCCTCCGGCACGTCCTGCCGTACGGCCCGGGAGAGCGTGTGGACGCCCTCCGGGTCGGTCGCCAGCACCTCGCCGGACCAGCCGGGGTCCAGCAGCGCCGTGAGGAGTCCGGTCAGCTCGGTGAGCCGGCCGGCGGCGGCGGGCGGCAGTTCGACGCCGTCGAGGTATGCCAGCAACCGGCCGAAGTCCCCCCGCAGCTCGTCGAGTTGGGCGGAGAGCTGCGCGGACGGGTCCGGGAAGTCCGGCACCGGCTGCCGCTCCGGCGGTGCGATCAGCGCACCCGCGCCGTACAGCCCGGCGACGACGACCGGCCAGTACGGTCCCGCCACACCGGTGAAGGTCAGGCCCAGGCCGACCAGCCCGCACGTGCTCCCGGCGATGTTCTTGCGGGACTCCAGGAACCCCACGATTCCCGTGAACCTACTGGTAGCCACGGATCTCCTTGAACGCGCCGTCGAGCGAGCCGTCCTGGGCGTCGAAGAGACGACCGCCGGTCAGATCGGCGATGTGCGCCAGCTCGGAGCGGTCCGAGTCGCCGAAGAGGATGGGGAAGACGGGTATCTCCCGCTGCCGGACCGGGAGCCGGCGGTAGAAGCCGTCGAACTCCGCCGCCTTCGCGCCCGCCGTGTTCTCGCCGTCCGTCATCAGCACGATCGACGTGAACGTGTCGCGGTCGGCGCCGAGTTGCTCGTACGCCTGCTCCAGTGACGTGTAGATCGCGGTGTCGCCGTCCGCCGCCAGCCCGTCGGTGTCCCGGCGGATCGCGTCGAGTCCGCTCCGCGGATCGGAGGGGCTCACCACATGCGTCCGTACGCTCTTCACGTCCGAGCCGAACGGCATCAGCGTGACCTCCTCACGCTGCCGGAAGTCCCCGGTGAGGCCGCGCAGCGCCTGCTTCAGCCCGGCCAGCCGCCCGCCCTCCATCGAGCCCGAGGTGTCGAGGACGTACACCGTCCGCGAGGGGCGGCGCAGCTCGTTCTCGTACGCGTCGAGCAGGCCGTCGGCGACGGATCGGCTGCCGGGGAAGGGGAGTTCACGGCGGCGGGAGGTGTCGAGACCGGCCGCGGGCGGTACGGAGGCGACGACCGGGCGCCGGTGGGTGACGTCGGTGATCTGACGCTGGATCGCCGGGGTGCGCAGGGCCTCCGTCAGCCGGCGGACCTCCTCCCGGGTCGCGGCGTCCGTCGACGCGAGGGAGGTGACCGGGTAGTCGGCGGTGACGACTCCGTCGCGCGGGCGGATCACCGTGAGGCCCGGAATGCCCTTGAGGACGGACTCGTAGTTGAGCAGGGCGTCGACCGTGCCGCGCCGCTGGTACGCGGCGGCCAGCCAGCCCGACGAACCGGACGTCAGCTTCTGCCCCTTGAAGAACTCCTTCAGGCGCGGCGACGCCTTCGTCACCTCGGCGTCGGTGAGCGCGGACTGTGCCCCCGACAGACCCGAGGCGACCGAAACCAGCGTGGAGAAGCCGGAGTTGGAGCGCGCGGGGTCGGTCATGCCGTACGTCAGCCGCCCGTCCCCTACCGCCTCCTCGACCTGGGACCAGGTGACCTGGTCCGGCTTCCAGCCCAACTCCCTCACCGTGGCGGCCCGTACGCCGATCGCGACCGGGCTCGACATGACGGACGTCTCCGACACGACCTTCTTCGCCGCGTCGGGACGCAGCCGCAGATAGTCGTTGGAGGACAGCCACAGGGCGTCGTACGCCCCGTCCGTCCTCCCCTTCGCCAGCAGGTCGACGGCGTCGAGGGTGCCCATGTAGGTGGGCCGGACCTTGATGCCGGTGTCCTTCTCGACCCGGGCGAGCACCGGCTTCATGTCGGAGAGTTCGCTGGAGGCGAGGACACGGAGGGTGCCGGGCTCCGCGGCGGCCGCGGCGGCCGGGTCCTGGGACGACTCCTGCGCCGTACAGGCGGAGGCGGTCAGGAGGGCGGCGAGTGCGAGAACCGTGGTGGCCGTGAGCCGGCGTCCGATGCTCATACCTGGCCCCCGTCCAGAGCGCTCCGGGACCGGCTGCGTTCCAAGTAGGCGCTCGCGTGCTGGAGTTCGGAGGTCAGCGACTCCACCGTCGCCGCCATCGCCTCGGTCGCCTGGACCTTGTAGGTGTCGATGGTGTCGAGGGTGCGGTAGATCTGCTGGAAGGCGTTGCGGAGGGTCTCCGCCCCGACGGCCGGATCGGCGGCGATCCGCTGGATCTCGCCGCTCTGCGTGGCGAGCATCTCCGCGTTGCCCCGGATGAGGTCCTCGGTCGTCCCGCGCAGCGCGTTGACCTGCTCGATGACCTTCTTCTGGTTGTCGAGGGCGGTGGCCAGCATCACGGAGATGCGCAGCGCGGACACGGTCGTGGTGGCCGCGCGGTCGACCCCCTTGATCAGTTCGTCGTTGTTGCGGCGTACGACGTCCATGGCGAGGTAGCCCTGTGCGCACACCGCGAGCTGGGTCAGCAGGTCCTGGTGCTTCTGCCGGACCGGGAAGAGCACGTCGGCGCGCAGGTTGTCGGCGACCGCCGGGTCGGCCGCCTCGACGCCGCCGATGTGCTGTTCCACCGCGGAGTCCAGGGCTTCCGTCAGGACGACGTACTCCTGGAGCTTGCCCATGGTCTCCCAGAGGCGGACACGTTCGGTCTGCAACGCCGCGCTGTCCCTGCGCAGTTCGTCCTGGCCGCCGCGCAGCGAGCCCACGATCTTGTTCAGGTTCGCCTGCGAGGAGGCGTACTTGGCGACGTGGTCGCGCAGTCTGTTGCCGCCGGGCAGCTTGGAGAGGAACTTCCGCCCCTTGCCCGTGGGCAGGTCACGCGGGTCCAGGTCCTCCACCACGCGCCGGAGTTCGACGAGTGAGCCCGCCACCTGGGACTGGGCGTCCCCGCCCTTGCCCGGCAGGCTGCGGACGGCCCGTTCCAGCATGCGGTTGGACTGCGCGGCGGCGGTCCGCATCTCACCGGCGCCGAGGCCGGTGATCTCCCCTACCCGGCCCGCGAACTCGGGCGAGCGGGCGTCGAGAGCGGCCAGTTGTCCGACGTACTCGGCGGCCTTGCGGGCCATGTCCGTACGGACACCGTCGTCGACGGGGACGAGACCGCCGGCCTTCTCGCGCGGCACGGCCGCGACGGGCTCGGGCGGGGTGAGGGTGAAGATGTCGTCGGCGCTCCGACTGCTGTCCTGGCTCGTGTTCTCGCTCGTGTGCTGTCTGGGCTTCTGGAAGTTCATGTGTGATCCCCCCTGGTTACGACTGTCCTCGGGCCCGGCGCGCCATCTCGTGCAGCACCTCGGAGGTGGGCACGGGCGCCTGCCGGACGCCGGTCAGTCTCTGGTTGAGGTAGGCGGCGTGGGCGGCGGTGGCCGCGACGAACTCGGCGGCGTCACCCTGCGGCCGGAACCCGTGCCGGACGGCGAGCTTGCGCAACACCGGGTCGTCGCTGAGGAGTTCACCGAGTGCGCGGCCCTCTTCGGTCAGCGGTACGACGGTGTGGTCGCTGTTGGCGGTGGTGTCCGGGTAGAGGACGGTGAGGTCGCCGCCGGCGCCCTGCTGACCGTCGGTACCGAGGAGCGAGGCGACCTGCGACTCGTAGACGAGCACCAGCGGGTTTCCGGCGCCGCTCACGAAGTCCCGGAACGCCGCGTCGGAGCTGGGCTGTTGGGCGCCCTGGACGCTGACCAGCTTGTGCATCAGGGGCGCGGTACGGCCGATGTCCGCGTCGCTCGCCACCACCCGGCCGCCGTTCGCCACATAGCTGGTGGCGGCGAGGTAGAGAGCACCCGAGCTGGAACTCTCCGGGTCGGTGGAGGCGATGTAGAGGGTGCCGGTCAACTCCCCGTACTTTGCAGTGCCCTTGAGCTGCTGCCAGGTGCGGTCCTGGTCGGCGGCGGCGAGATAGGCGGCCATCCTCAGGGTGCCGCGGTGCTGCCCCTTGTCGAGCGTCGCGAGTCCGTTGGCGGCCAGCACCTCGGCGGCGTTTCGGTGGGCCACGACGACGAGCGGCGAGTAGAAGGGGCGCGGCAGGGGCTGCCGTGCCTTGTACTTGGCGGCCAGTTCGTCGGCGGGTGCCTGGCTGGACGGGAAGGCGAAGTCGTACCCCTTGAGGTCCAGCCCTTCCATGGCCCACGACCCGGAGGTCTCCGTCCGCACGGTGTAGCCCTTGGCGGCGAGGGCCTTCACCACGTCGGGATCGGCGAAGAACTCCGCCTTCTCCGACCCGATCACTCCACGCACGGTCTTCGTTGCCGTGCTCCGGTCCCCGTTGTCCCGGCCCGCCACGACGGCTGCCACCACGCCGCCGATCAGCAGGACCGCGAGGACAATCCCTGCGATTCGTCTCACGCCCGGAGCGTGCTCCCGGAATCCAACGTTCCCCGGCGAGATGGGTGAACAGAGGGTGAAGCACCCGTCCCGGTACGCCACGCCGCCTTTAAGGGGCGCGGGGAACTGCGCGACAAGCCACAACGGGCCCGCAGCCGCATGCCACGGAACCTCTTAAGGCGAACCGCACCCCGGCCAACGGCACCTCACAACCCGGCGCCACAAGAACCCCCTGCTCAAGCGAACGCGGTGCGGTGGCACCCGGTCCGCGCGTCGCTGCGGGAGCGCGCGGACCGGGGCCGTAGAGGGGAGCCCTGGAGAGGAGTCGGGGGCTCAGCGGGACGCGAGGGCGCGGGGTCCGGTGGCCTCGGCGTGGGCGTCCATGCGCTCGGCGGCGAGAATCGCGGCGGCCGTGTCGGCGCGGGAGGCCGCGACGACCAGGGCCCGTCCGGCGAGCGCGAGGGCGCGCTGGTGCAGGGCGGCGAGGTCGGGGGCGACGGTGGCGGGAGCGGGGGCGCGGACCGGCGTACGGCCGTGGCGCAGTCGGCTCACCTGGCCGGTGAGGCGCTCGGCGGCGTTGTCCAGGTCGGCGGACGGTGCGAGGGCGCGCAGCTCGTCGGTCGCGGTGAGGAGTGCGGCGAGATGACCGGCCAGCTGGATGTCCAGCTCCTCCTCGCGCGACCTGTGGGGGAAGTCCGAGGCGGTGCCGGCCGGTGCGCTGCGGGTGCTGTGGACCGACGGGGTGCGGATCGGTTCGTACATGGGAGACGGCCTCCTGTGCGCTGACAGGAAGCCATCCTAGCTTAGATTCAGTCTAAAGTTGAGCCCGATCGGGGACGGAGGTTTACCGACGCTTTCCGCGGTTTCCACCGCTACGGCTGGCTGTAGCCGTCCAGGAACTTGCCGATGCGGGTCACCGCGTCCCGCAGGTCGCCGACCGTGGGGAGCGTGACGACGCGGAAGTGGTCCTGTTCGGGCCAGTTGAAGCCCGTACCGTGCACGACCATGATCTTCTCGCGGCGGAGCAGGTCCAGGACCATCCGCCGGTCGTCCTTGATCCTGAAGACGTTCGGGTCGAGGCGCGGGAAGAGATAGAGCGCGCCCTTCGGCTTCACGCAGCTGACGCCCGGAATCTGCGTGAGCAGCTCGTAGGCGACATCCATCTGCTCCTTCAGCCGCCCGCCCGGCAGCACCAGGTCGTTGATGGTCTGCCGTCCGCTGAGCGCGGCGACGACACCGTGCTGCCCCGGCATGTTGGCGCACAGGCGCATGTTCGCCAGGATCGTCAGGCCCTCGATGTACGAGTCGGCGTGCGCGCGGGGCCCGGAGATCGCCATCCAGCCGACCCGGTATCCGGCGACGCGGTACGCCTTCGACATGCCGTTGAAGGTGAGCGTGAGGAGGTCGGGGGCGATCTTCGCGGTCGAGGTGTGCGTGGCGCCGTCGTAAAGGATCTTGTCGTAGATCTCGTCCGAGCAGACGAGGAGGTTGTGGCGGCGGGCGATGTCCGTCAGCCCCCGGAGCATGGCGTCGTCGTACACCGCGCCCGTCGGGTTGTTCGGGTTGATGATGACGATCGCCTTGGTGCGGTCGGTGACCTTGCGCTCGATGTCCGCGAGGTCCGGCATCCAGTCGGCCTGCTCGTCGCAGCGGTAGTGGACCGCCGTACCGCCGGAGAGGGAGACCGCCGCCGTCCACAGGGGGTAGTCGGGGGCGGGGACGAGCACCTCGTCGCCGTCGTCGAGGAGGGCCTGCATCGCCATGACGATCAGCTCGGAGACGCCGTTGCCGACGAAGACGTGCTCGACGTCCGTCTCGATGCCGAGGGTCTGGTTGTGCATGACGACCGCCCGGCGCGCCGCCAGCAGCCCCTTCGCGTCGCCGTACCCGTGGGCCGAGGAGACGTTGCGGAGGATGTCCTCCAGGATCTCGGGCGGGCACTCGAAGCCGAAGGCCGCCGGGTTGCCGGTGTTCAGCTTGAGGATCCGGTGCCCCGCCGCCTCAAGCCGCATCGCCTCTTCGAGAACGGGGCCCCGGATCTCGTAACAGACGTTGGCTAGCTTGGTCGACTGGATCAGCTGCATGTCCGTGAGCTTACGGCCGGGTAACGCGTGCCGCCCCGTGTTTTCCACCACTTGGGACGAGGAAAAACAGGACACCGGTCGTCGGCGACCATCGGGTGTCGCGGCCGTCGGGGGCGGGGATGGAGCAGCTCAGGGCACTGCGGCCGGATCGGATCGGGAGAGCCTTCCACTCGACCGAACCTGTCGATTTCCGCTGGGCGATGCGCCGGCTGCGCAGAGTGCCGCAGCCGCGCCGGAACGCGGCTCGCCGGCTGGTCCGCCTGATGTACCGGCCGCTGACGGCAGGGACCAAGATCCGGCTGCTCGGCCTGGCCTCCTCCGTCGCGCTGCTGACCCTGGCCGGAGTCGCCGGAGTGCTCGGGGCGCCGGCCGACACGGACAGGCGGTGGGCCCTGGACTACCTGTTCGCCGACAACACCGATCTGCGGGGCGTGAGCCTGTCCCTGCTTCAGGACCCGGCCGGCCTCGTCGTGCTGGCGGTCGTCTTCGTCACTCCGGTCTTCTGCTGTCAACAGGTGCTGGCCATCCGGGACTTCGTGCAGATGAACGTGCGCAACGGAGGTGCGGAGAGACTGTCCGAGGCGCAGGTCCGGCGGCTCAACCTGCTGGTCAGGCGGACCAACCGGTGGCTGGCCGCGCTCGGCCGCCGGGACGTCTCGCTGGCCGTCGCGGTGGCCATGGCGACAGCCACGTACTTCCTCCACGCCTTCGTCAACACCCATGGCCTCCTGGAGGCGTGGAACCCGACCGGGCTTCCCGACCCGGTCTGGCGCTCCGCGGTCTACGACGGCTGGTGGGCCAACCGCCACACCCATCCCGAGATGGCGGTGGCCCTGTGCGCGGCGGGCACGTACGCCTTCTACTTCCTGGCCAAGCAACTGGTCATGGGTGTGGTCTTCACCGTCTACCTGTACCGCTCCGCGGTGATCGGCTTCGGAGTGACCCCGAACATGAGGTTCGACAGCGACGGCTTCCGGGGGCTGCGTCCCCTGCGCCAGTTCATGCTGTGGACCTACGGCTCCGCGCTCGCCCACCTGATCGGCCTGCTGGTCTTCTTCACGGTCTGGCTGCCGGCGGCGTCGTGGATGGTGTTCGTCGTGCTGGTGGTGATGGTGGTGGACATGCTCGTGATCGTCTACCCCTCCTCGATCGGCTACCACTCCGCGCTGCTCGTCAAGCAGAAGCACGTCAAGTGGCTCTACCGGACCCTCCCCGAGAACGAGCGCGACCCGGCGACAGCCCAGGTCTGGGCCGTCCCGGTCCTCCCGGTCACCACCCGCAGGGCCACAACCGGAATCACCCTCTACCTACTGGTCCCCGCGGTGCCCGCCCTGATCCCCATCATCTTCCAGCGGCTCTGAGCGCGCCGGCGGCGGGCGTGATCGCCCGGTTCGTCGGCCTGGTCGGGTGCGGGGGTCGCCGTCCTGCGGTGGTCGGCGCCCCCGTGTCGGTCCTCAGTCGTGGTGGCGACGCCTGTGCGCAATCTCGCCAACTTCCGGCCGGAAACGATTCCTTGCCCCAGCGGTCCCTTCCGCATCACAATGCGCATGACAAAAAGCGAGCGGCCGGAAAACCTCCGGTCGCTCCTTCGTACGAGGGGACCCCCACATGAACAAGCCTCTCCTTGCCGCGCTCGCAGCCCTGGTGATCACCGGGGCGGGAGCGGCACCCGCGGTCGCCGCGCAGGCCGACACGGCCGCGCCCGTCGCGAAGAGCGCCTCGGTCAAGGCAGCCGCCGCGCCCGCCATCCAGGCCGTCAACTTCGCCGGCACCGTCTCGCTCTCCAACTGTTCCGGCTCGCTCGTCCGCTTCCCGAACTCCGAGGCCGACGACCCGGCGCTGGTCATGTCCAACGGGCACTGCCTGGAGACGGGCTTCCCGGAGGCCGGCGAGGTCATCGTCGACCAGGCGTCCACCCGTACCTTCGGGCTGCTCAACGCCTCGGCGACCCGCGTCGCCACCCTGCGCGCCAGCAAGATCGCGTACGCGACGATGACCGACACCGACGTGTCGATCTACCAGCTCACGACCACCTACGCGGCGATCAAGAGCTCGTACAACATCAGCCCGCTCACGCTCAACACCACCCACCCGGTCGTCGGCACCGCGATCACCGTCGTCTCCGGCTACTGGAAGCGCACGTACGCCTGCAACGTCGACGGCTTCGCCTACCGCCTCAAGGAAGGCGAGTGGACCTGGAAGGACTCGGTCCGCTACACCTCCGCCTGCCAGACCATCGGCGGCACCTCGGGCTCGCCGGTCGTCGACAACGCCACCGGCAACGTCGTCGCCGTCAACAACACGGGCAACGAGGACGGCGGGCGCTGCACCGACAACAACCCCTGCGAGGTGGACGCCAACGGCACGGTGACCGTCCGCCAGGGCATCAACTACGCCCAGGAGACGTACCAGATCCCGGCGTGCTTCGGGCTCGACAACAAGCTGGACCTCAGCGCTAGCGGTTGCACCTTGCCTAAGCCGTAGCGCTCCGCGGCGGGCGGGACCGGTTGTTGCGCGATCTGCTGCGCCGTCGTGGCTGGTCGCGCCCACGCGGCGGAGCCGCACATCGACACAGCCCCGCGCCCCTTAAGGGCGCGGGGCCGACCGGACCGCCCGGCCCGCCAGTACGTCCGTCCTGCGGCCGTCCTCCATCACGAACCGGCCGTCGATCAGGACGTACGGGATGCCCGTCGGGAGTGTGCGCGGCGCCTCGAAGGTGGAGCCCGCCGCCACCGTCGCCGCGTCGAAGAGGACCAGGTCGGCGCGGTAGCCCTCGCGGACCAGCCCCCGGTCCGGCAGCCGTAGCCGGGCCGCCGGGCGCGAGGTCAGATGGGCCACGCACTCCTCCAGGGAGAGGATGCCCAACTCCCTTACGTACCTGCCCAGATACCGCGGGAACGTGCCGTACGCACGCGGATGCGGCTTCGTGCCCTGGAGGATGCCGTCCGAGCCGCCTGTGTGGACGCGGTGGCGCATGATCGCGCGGACGTTCTCCTCGTGGCCGACGTGCTGGAGGATCGTCGTGCCCAGGCGGTCCGCCAGCAACAGGCCGCGCGCCGTCGACCAGGGGGTTTCCCCGCGCGCCCGCGCCGACTCCTCGACCGTGCGGCCCACGAACTCGCTCAGCGCCGGGTCCGTCACCCCCGAGATCTCGATCGTGTCCCACTCGATGGGCACGCCGTGGCAGCCGTCAGCGCCGACCACCTCCAGGTGGTGACGGACACGTTCGGCGGTGTCGGTGTCCGCCAGGCGCTTCAGGACCTCCTCCGGACCGCCTTCGCCCGCCCAACTCGGCAGCATCGCCACGAGCGTTGTGGAGCCGGGCGTGTAGGGATACGTGTCCAGGGTCAGGTCCGCCCCCGCCGCCAGCGCCTCGTCCAGCAGCGACAGCAGCTCCGGCGCCCGGCCCTCGTTCTCACCGAAGTTCATGGTGGCGTGCGCGAGATGGAGCGGGCAGCCCGCCTCGCGGGTCAGGCTCACCATCTCCGCGTACGCCTCCAGCGCCCCCGCGCCGTACGAGCGGTGGTGGGGGCAGTAGTAGCCGCCGTACGACGCCACCACCCGGCACAGCTCGGTCAGTTCCGCGTCCTTGGCGTACATGCCGGGTGTGTAGGTGAGCCCCGACGACATGCCCACCGCACCCTGTTCCATCCCCTCCGCGACCAACTGCCGCATCCGGTCCAGCTCCTGGGGTGTCGCGTCCCGGTCGTCCCAGCCGACGGCGAGCATCCGTACCGTGCCCTGCGGGATCAGATAGGCCGCGTTGACGGCGATGCCCCCGCCGTCGAAGCCGTGGTCGAGACGGTCCAGGTACTCGCCCACGGAACGCCAGTCGAAGTCGATGTCGTCGCCGTGGCCGTTCCAGCCGGCGATCGCGCGGCGGACCTCGGCGAGGGTCCGGTCGTCGACCGGGGCGTACGACAGCCCGTCCTGGCCCAGGACTTCGAGGGTCACCCCCTGCGCGGCCTTCGCACTGTGGTCGGGGTCGCGGAGCAGGGCGAGGTCGCTGTGGGCGTGCATGTCGATGAAGCCGGGGGACAGGGTCAGCCCCTCCGCGTCCAACTCCCTGCGTGCCTCGGGGCGTTGGCAGCCCGCTGCCGCCGCCTCCTGGACGATCGACACGATCCGGCCGCCGTCGACCACCACGTCGGCGCGGTACGACGGCCCGCCGGAGCCGTCCACGACGTCCGCGTCCCGAATGACGAGCTCATCCACGCCGGGCCTCCTCAGCGGTTGGGGATCGTAGATCAGAAGAACGTGCGGATGTATTCGACGACCGTGCCGTCCGCCTCCGCGACCGGGATCAGCTGCCACTTGTCGAACGACGTGCACGGGTGGGACAGGCCCAGGCCCAGCCAGTCGCCGACCTCCAGGTCCGCCTCCGGGGCCGTACGCAGCCAGGCGTGCTGGTCGGAGAGGCCGGTGACCGAGATGCCGGTGGCGGGCCGCTCCGGAGCCCCCTCCCTGCGGACCGCCCGGGCCAACGGCAGGTCGAGGTCGTACGCCGCGTCCCGCTTGCCCGCGTTGACGAAGGCCTGCTCGGGGGTGGGGCGGGAGACGACCTGCGTCCACAGGAGGAAGGCGGGCTCCAGGGCACCCTCCTCGGGAACCCGGTTGAACGGCGTGACCTCGCGGTAGCGGCCGTCGTCGTGCGAGACGTACGCCCCCGAGCGCAGCAACTTCAGTACGGGGAGCGACAGTTCGGGGATCTCCACGAAGACGTCGGCGACCACGTCGAACCAGGCGCTGCCGCCCGCGCTCACCACGATCTCCTCGAGCGACGTGCCGGCGAACCGCCCCGCCTTGTCGAAGTCCGCCGCCAGCGCCACCAGCCGCCGCAGCCACGCCCGCACCCGCTCCGGGTCGGCCCGCGGCACCTCGCCCTCGTACCCGGCGACCCCGACCAGCCGCAGTGACGGTGCGGCGGCCACGGCGTCCGCGACCGCCGCGCACTCCGCCTCCGTGCGCACGCCGGTCCGGGCGCCCTCGCCGGCGCCGAGTTCGACGACCACGTCCAGCGGACGGGTGCCCGCCCCCGCCGCCGGGAGAGCCGCGTCCATCAGTTCCACCCCGCGCACGGAGTCGACGTAACAGACGAAGCGGAAGCCGGGGTCGGCGGCCAGCTCGGCCGCGATCCAGCGCAGGGCCGCCGGGTCGACCAACTCGTTGGCCAGGAAGACCCGTTGGATGCCGAAGGCGCGGGCGACGCGCACCTGGTGGGGGACCGCGAGGGTGATGCCCCAGGCGCCGTGCCCGATCTGGCGGTGGAAGAGCTGCGGGGCCATGGAGGTCTTGCCGTGCGGGGCGAAGGCGAGGCCGTGGCGGGCCGCGTACGTCTCCATCAGTTCCAGGTTGTGGGCGAGACGCTCGGCGGAGAGGGCCAGTACGGGCGTGGTGAAGCCGCCGGTGAAGAGGTTGCGGCGCTGGGCGGCCAGCTCGCCGACGGTCAGACCGTCGGCGTCCGGCGGGAGACCCTTGAAGCGGGCGTCGACCAGTTCGGTGGCCAGCCCGGCGAGCGCCGCCCCGGTGCTCCCGGCACCCTGACCGCCCCCGACGCGCTCCACCTGACCGAAGTGCTCAGCGTGCCCGATGCGCCCGATGTGACCGACGTCCTCGGTGTCCTCTGCGCCCATGGGGTCTCCCTCGTCCAGGTCGTTGCACTCTTTGCAACGCTCATTGCGCATATCGCTTGTCGCTGTCTAACATCTCGCCAACGCGGGGTCAACGGAGCCGCCGTCTCCCCGCACCATCCAGGAGCTACGACGATCGTGACCATCACCGGACCCTGCAATGCCCCCGACGTCGTGGACGTCGTCGCGCTCGGTGAGTCCATGGTCACCTTCCTGCCCTCCCGGCCGGGTCGCCTCGCCGACGTACCGTCCTTCGAGCGTGCCATCGGCGGCGCCGAGTCCAACGTGGCCTGCGCCCTCGCCGCCGCCGGCCACTCCGCCCGGTGGATCGGCCGTGTCGGCGACGACGGCTTCGGCGACCACCTGATACAGGCGATCGGGTCGTACGGCGTGGACGTGGCGTCCGTACGGCGTGATCCGACGCGTCCGACAGGGGTGTACTTCCGTACGGCGGGGGACCGGGCGACCGACGCGCACGAGGTGGCGTACTACCGGGCCGGGTCGGCGGCCTCGGTGATGTCCGCGGCGAACATGGATCTGGCGGCGGCGCGCGCCGGGCGGGTGCTGCATCTGTCCGGGATCACCGCGGCCCTCTCCGCCGACTGTCTCGACCTGCTGTGGGAGCTGACCGAGCCCCGGGCGGGCCGGCCGCTCGTCTCCTTCGACGTCAACTTCCGGCCGGGGCTGTGGGCCGACAGCGACGGTCCCCGGGTGCTGCTGGATCTGGCGCGGCGGGCCGACATCGTCTTCGTGGGCTCCGACGAGGCGGAGGCCGCGTGGGGGCTGCGTGGCGCCGGCGACATCGCGGGGGCGCTGCCCGAGCCGGGACTCGTGGTCGTCAAGCAGGGCAGGGGCGGCGCCGTCGCCTTCGACAAGGGCCCCGGCGCAGTGGCGGGGCCGGCAGGGCCAACGGGCTTGGCAGGACTGGCAGGACTGGCGGGACTGGAGGACGCCGACCGTGTCGCCACGCATGCCCGGGCGCCCCGCGTCGACGTCGTCGCGGCAGTGGGGGCCGGCGACGCCTTCGCCGCCGGGTTCCTCGCCGCGACCCTGCGGGGCCTCCCCGTACGGGACCGTATCCGGCACGGCCACCTCATGGCCGCCGCCGTCCTCACCGTCCCCGGCGACCTCGCCGCGCCGCCCGCCCGCGACCACGCCGACCGGCTGACCGCTCTCGACGAGCGCGCGTGGGAGACACTTCGACTCGGGCCCGGCTGGACGCAGGCCGAGCAGGCCCCGGAGGAGGTACGCACCCCATGAGCCAGACCGTCGACCGCGCGCTGAGCATCCTGCCGTTGCTCGCCGAGGGCCCCGCCGACCTCGGCCGGGTCGCCGACCGGCTCGGCGTCCACAAGTCCACCGCGCTGCGGCTGCTGCGCACCCTGCACGAGCACGGACTCGTCTACCGCCAGTCCGACCAGCGCTACCGCCTCGGCGCCCGCCTCTTCGCGCTCGCCCAGGAAGCCGTCGAGAACCTCGACATCCGGGAGATCGCCCACCCCCACCTCGTACGCCTCAACGAGCACTGCGGGCACACCGTCCACCTCGCCGTGCACGAGGAGGGCGAGGTCCTCTACATCGACAAGGTCGAGAGCCGCTACCCGGTACGCATGTACTCGCGGATCGGCAAGCCCGTCGCCATCACCGTCGCCGCCGTCGCCAAGCTGCTGCTCGCCGACCTGCCGGAGCCCGAACGGCGTGCCGTCGCCGACAAGCTCGACTACCCCATGTACACCTCCCGCTCCACCCCCAACGCCCCTGCTTTCCTGAGGGAGTTGGAGAAGGTGCGCGACCAGGGATGGGCCACCGACCTGGGCGGTCACGAGGAGTCCATCAACTGTGTCGCGGCCCCCATCAGCGGTGCCGACGGACGGGTGGTCGCCGCCATGTCCGTCTCCGCCCCCAACGTCGTCGTCACCGCCGACGAACTCCTCACCCTGCTGCCACTGGTCCGCCGTACGGCGGATGCCATCAGCGGTGAGTACTCCGGAAGAACCCCAGCCGTTTAGGAATCCAGCTGATGACCGAGAAGTCCGAGAAGATCGCCCTCACTCCCAGGACCCACACCACCCCACCCGCCAAGTTCTCCCACGGTGTGCGGAAGGGGAACATCCTGCAGGTGGCCGGGCAGGTCGGCTTCCTGCCCGCCGTCGAGGGGCAGCCCCCCACGCCCGCCGGGCCGACCCTGGCCGAGCAGACCCTCCAGACGCTCGCCAACGTCAAGGCCATCCTGGAGGAGGGGGGCGCGAGCTGGGACGACGTGATGATGATCCGCGTCTACCTCACGGACGTGGACCACTTCGCCGAGATGAACGGCATCTACAACACGTACTTCGAGGAGCAGGCCCTCACCGCGCCCCCGGCCGCCCGGACCACCGTCTACGTCGGTCTGCCCGCCGGCCTCCTCATCGAGATCGACGCGCTCGCCGTACTCGGCTGACCCCCGGCGCTCGTCGACTCCCGCACAGCACACCCCGCGCACCCCGAACGCTGCGCACCCCGCGCACTCCGCACGACGCACCTCGTAAACCGGTACGGCACGGCACGGCGCCCGCCCCGAAGCACCCCTGGGCCGCCGTGCCGCGATCCGCGAGGCCGGCGGGGTCGCGCGGGCGCTCTCCGGATCTCGCCGGATCTCTCTGGCCCCTGCTGTCCCATGACACAGCAATGTCCGCCATACTTCCGCCTGTGGAGCAGCGCATAGGTTCGAGCAGCAAGCCCCTGGAAACCGCCGCGGTCGACCCTGCGGCCATCCCCGGGCTCACTTCACCCGTGCCGGCGAAGCCGGAGGACGGGATTCCGGACCCGGTGAAGGAGGCCGCACCGGAGGATGTTGCTCCGGAGGGGGCCGCCCCCGAGGAGGCCGCCCCCGAGGCGGAAGCGGAGCCGGCGGCAGAGGGAGAGGCGGCGGCCCCCGAGGTCGACGGCCCCGTCTTCGAGGCGTCCGACCGCCGGGCGAAGATCATCGCCGACCACAGTGGCGTACGGCTCTACCTGGACGACCAGGAGTGCGAGTTCCGCTGGGACGAGATCGGGGCCGTGGAGACGGAGACGTCCCGCTTCGGCAAGCGGTTCACGGTGACGGTCCACACGCCGGACCGCCGCTGGTACCCGGTCGAGATCGAGGCGAAGGCGAAGTCCCAGTACCAGGAGTGGGAAACGGAACTGGACGCGGTTCTGGACGCCTACTTCGAGGACTCCGAGGACACAGAGGACGCGGAGGACGCAGCGGACTCGGAGGGCGCAGAGCCCTCAGGGGACTCGGACGCCTCGGACCCCTCAGGGGACTCAGGGGACGCACAAGACACAGAGGGCCTTGAGAAGAGCGCCCCGTAAGGGACGTGGGGAACTGCGCGGCCGGTCACAGCCGGCCCGCAGCTCCCCACCACTTCAGGCGCCCGTCAGGAGCAGTACTGCGTCTGCTTCCCGATGGACCGGTACATGCAGTCCGAGTTCTCCAGCAGTTGCAGCACCGCGTCCCGGTTGCGGGCCGTCTCCCGGTCGATCACCTCGTCGGGCGGATAGAAGCCGCCCCCCGAACTGGACGTCGGATACATCTCGAAGGTGTACGCGAAGATCTTCTGACTGCCCCAGAGGTAGTCGTCGATCGAGCCGTCGGTGATGTACAGGTCGCTGGACTGCTCGGGCGTGTAACCGTTGCTGGCGGCCATCTTCCCGCCGACCGTGGCGAAGGCGTCCCGGTCGTCCTGGGTCATCCCCGTCGTGGTGTTGGCGGTCGTGTACCCGAAGGGCCACAGCACCAGTTCGCTGTACGTGTGGAAGTCGATGCCCGTCTTGATCTGCTGGACGCCGCCCACGACCCGGCTGCGGACGAAGTCGGCGACCACCTTGACCTCGGGCGCGGACTCGGCGGACGGACCGCGGTACGTCTCCGACGAGGTCGAGCCGGAGGAACCGCCACAGCAGCCCCAGCGATAGTTCCAGTTGCGGTTCATGTCCGTGCCGACGTACGACGAACCGCTGTTGGGCTGGCGGTTCTTGCGCCACGAACGGTACTGGCCGCTCGCGATGTCGTACTCGCCGCCGTCCGGGTTGAGGTCCGGGATGATCCAGATCTCACGGGAGTCGATCATCGACTTGACCCGGGAGTCGGTGGCGTAGGTGGAGGTCAGATTGCGCAGCAGGTAGAGCGCCATCTCGACGGTGAGGTGCTCACGGGCGTGCTGGTGGTGGGTGAACAGCACCTCGGGCTCCGCCTCGTCGGTGCCGACGTTGTCGCTGAGCTTGATGGCGACGATGTTCCGGCCCGAGTACGAGGTGCCGATGACCCGCTGGCTGGCGATGGAGGAGTTGGCCGAGACGAGGGAGTTGATCTCCGACGTCATCTCGGCGTAGTTGTGATAGCGGGAGTCGGCGGTGGGGAAGTCGAGCAGCCGTACGTCGTCGGCGCTGCTGGAACGGTCCGGCGCCGAGCCCAACAGGGTGATCTCATAGCCGCGTTGGGCCAGTTTCCTGGCCTGCTCGGCGCGGCCGGAGACCACGACCCGCTCCTCGTCGGCCTCGTCCACGGTCACGCCCGACGCCATGATGTCGGTGCGGACGTCGGACGTGGAGTTCGCGAAGTTGATCTCGTACTGACGGATGTCGTCCGCCGAGGCCGCCGGGCGTGCGGCGCTGGTCGCGGTGGCGTCGTCGGGTGCCGCGGACGTGAGGCCGACGGCGAGGGCGAGCGACAGCAGGCCGACAGCGGCGGCGGACCGTCTGCCGCTGCGGGCACCTGAGCCTCGTGTGCGTAGTCGCATGAAGTCTCCTGTTTTCTCCGGGAGTTCCGGGATCTCCGGAAGCTGGGGAGTGGAGCGGGGGGTGGTTCTTCGGTGCGACGGACTGGTGCGGGTGTGGCGCCATCGTGCGGCTATGACATGGCCAGGTCAAGAGCGCCTGAAGGGTGATGGCGTGAACCGGCTGACGCCCTCTTGTGCACCCCGGCCTCTTTGCGCTTCCTTTACGTACATGGCGGACACCACAGGAAACACCACGGAATCAGGGGCCACGGGCGCCCCAGGTCCCCACTCGGCTCCCCGTAAATCCAGTTGGAAGTACATCGGCCCGGGGATCGTCGTCGCGGCGACCGGGGTCGGCGCCGGCGACCTGGTGGCGACCCTCATCGCCGGCAGCAACTTCGGCTACACCCTCCTGTGGGCCGCCGTACTCGGCTGCCTGGTGAAGATCTCCCTCGCCGAGGCCGCCGGCCGCTGGCATCTCTCCACCGGACGCACCCTCTTCGACGGCTGGGCGAGCCTCGGCCGCTGGACGACGTACTTCTTCGTCGCCTACGTCGTGATCTGGGGCTTCGTCTACGGCGCGGCGGCGATGTCGTCGAGCGCGCTGCCGCTCCAAGCCCTGTTCCCGGACGTCATGGACCTCAAGGCATGGGCGATCCTGTGCGGGTTGTCGGGCCTGGTCTTCGTCTGGTTCAACAAGTACGAGGTCTTCGAGAAGGTCATGACCGTGCTGGTCGGCGTGATGTTCGTCGTCACGGTCTACCTGGCGATCCGGGTCACCCCGAACCTCGGGGACGCCTTCGCCGGCCTGCTGCCCGTCCTCCCCGACGAGAAGGACTCGATCCTCAACACGCTCGGCCTGATCGGCGGCGTGGGCGGCACCATCACCCTTGCGGCGTACGGCTATTGGGTCAACGCGAAGGGCTGGACCAACACCGGCTGGATGAAGGTGATGCGCCTCGATAACCGTGTCGCCTACGCGACGACGGGCATCTTCGTGGTCGCGATGCTGTTCGTGGGCGCCGAGTTGCTGCATTCGGCCAACATCGCGATCGCGAGCGGCGACAAGGGCCTGATCCAGCTGAGCGACATCCTGGAGGACAAGTACGGGACGGCGACCGCGAAGTTCTTCCTGATCGGCTTCTTCGCCACCTCCTACACGTCGCTGATCGGCGTCTGGCACGGCGTGAGCCTGATGTTCGCGGACTTCGTGGAACGCCTCCGCGGTACCCGGACGACAGGCGAGGAGGTCGCCTCGGGCACCCGCGAACGGTCGTGGCCGTTCCGCGCGTACCTGCTGTGGCTGACCTTCCCGCCCATCGTCCTGCTCTTCCAGGGCCAGCCCTTCCGCCTGATCATCCTGTACGGCGTCCTGGGCGCGGCCTTCCTCCCGTTCCTCGCGGGCACCCTGCTGGTCCTGCTCAACTCCTCCCGCACGCCCGCCGAATGGCGCAACCGGCTGCTGAGCAACACGATGCTGGTGATGGCGGGCCTGCTGTTCCTGGTGCTGTGCGTGAAGCAGATCTGGGACCAGCCGTGGTCGGAGTTCTTCTGAGTCCCTCAGGGACCGAGAAGCCCCTCCGCGAGGCTCAGTTGGGGGGCGGCAGCAGTCCCTGCCACTTCGAGTCCGTAGCGATCGTCTTGAGCTGGTCGAGGGTCAGAGCGGGCTTGTCCCGGGTCGGGCCGGTGATCTGGCTCGCGGAGTTGAAGGCGCTGACGACCACCCGCAGACCGTCGGGCCAGAGGGTGTCGGCGGTCCGCATGACGAGCCCCAGACCCTGGTCGTCGCCAACCCCCTGACGGACGACGACCTTGATCCCGTCGGGCCGGGTCACGGCGCCCGAGCCCTCGCCGAAGAGCTGGTCCTCCACGTCACTCATGTTGGGCTGCACATTGATCTGGACGAAGCTCCTGCCCTTGCCGTCGTCGACGACGACATAGGCGTACTCGCTGTCCTCACCACTGCTCTTGCCGACCACGGAGAGGCCCTTCGGGAGCAGACCGGTGAGCGTCGACAAGACGGTGCCGCTGCCGGCCCCCTGAGTCGGGCTCGACGAGGCCGAGGGGACCGACGGGGTTCCCGTCGCGGTGACCACGGGAATGGCGTTGGCCGCCCTGAGCCACGCGGGATCGGTGACGAAGGTCTTCAACTGGCTCTTCGACAGGGGCGGTTCGGGGCGAGTAATGGGCGAGCCCTTCTCGGCGGCGGCGTTCCACTCGCTCACCGACACACGCTCCCCGCCAGGCGTGACCAGGTCCGCCGTCCACAGCTTCGTGTCGACGCGGCGGTCCGGATACTCGTACCCCTTGAGGATCCTGAGCGCCGTGCCGCCGGACAGCGTGCTCCTCGCGCAGTCGTCGTACGGAGTGAACGCCGTGTCCGGGCACTCGGTCGCCTCCCGGGCCTGCACGCTCCCCGGCTCGACCCGGCCGAGGCTGACGGAGAGCGCCGCGGCGCCCTTCCCGTCGTCGAACACGGCATACACGTACGGACCCTGCTTCGCGTCCGTGCCGCGCGCCGACTCCTTGCTGAGTGTGCCCTTCGGCAACAACTCCTTCAGGGTGCTGAGCAGTTGGGCGCCGGAGACGGGGGAGGGCGTGGCGGTGCCGGTGGCATCACCGGGCCCGACCGTGGTCCCGCCGGCCCCCACGGCCCGCTGTCCGCTCCCGTCACCGCCCCAGGGCGCGACCAGCGCACCGCCCACCCCCACCAGCGCGATCGCGGCGGCGCCGCTCACGACAGCGGTCCGGCGGCGCATCCGGAGCCGACGCCCCCGGCTCTCCCCGCCGGCGACGAGGGCGGCACGATCGGCGTCGAAGGCACCGCCGGCGTTGCGCAGGGCGGCGCCGAGCCGGTCCTCGAACTGGTCGTCTCGATGTTCAACGGACATGGGGAACCACCACTTCTGCTGTGTACGGGAATTGTGTACCGGGACGGGGCGGAGCGGGGCGGAGAGAGGTGGGGGAGGGGAGGCGGACGTCAGCGGATCGCGTACTCGCCGAGTTCCTCGCCCAGGAGGGTGCGCAGCCGGGCGAGTGCGCGGACACAACGGGTGCGTACGGCGGCCGAGCTGACGTTCATCGCACTCGCCGTCTCCTCGATGGAACGGTCCTCCCAGTAGCGCAGGACGACCACCGCCCGGTCCTTGGGCGGGAGTTGGGCGAGCGCCTCGACCAGGGTGAGCCGCATGGTCACGTCGGCTCCGGCGGACGGGGCGGGCACCTCGGGCAGCACGTCGGTGGCCCGCTCGGTACTGCTGCGGCGCCGCTGATGCGTGAGAAAGGCGCGGGTGAGCACGGTCTGCGCGTACCCCGCGGGATTGTTGGCCCGGGAGACGCGCCCCCAGTGGACGTACAACCGCCCGAGCGTCTCCTGCACCAGGTCCTCGGCGAGGTATGTGTCCCCGGCGGTGAGCAGACACGCGGAGCGGTACAGATGCCCCGCGCGCGCCACCGCGAACTCCGCGTACTCGTCCGCGCGGACCTTCCTCATACGTTCCCCCTGTTGCCTGCGCCGCGCTCAGGTCGTCAGCGCGTGGACTGCACTCACCTCATTGACGCGGTGGGCACGGGGAAATGTTGCAGGGAACCTCGGAGAGCCTCGGAGCAGCTTCAGAGGAGGTGGTCGGCCTTCCCCGCCTTGATGTCGAGGATGAGCGTACGGAGCGCTTCACGGGTGTCGGTGAGGTAGGCGTCCTCGGCACCGGCTATGGCTATGTAGGCGTTGCCGGTGGGGTCGGTGCCGAGGCGGAAGCAGGAGTTTCCCTCGCCGCAGAACGGCTCTTCCCAGGTGATGTCGTTCATGGATGGCTCCCTCAGAGTTGGCCGGCGATGTCCTGGATGAAGTCGCGCGACGCCTCCGGTGACAGGGCGAGGCCCTCCATCCAGTCCAGGTGGGCACGGTACTTCGCCAACTGGCCCTCTGCGTGGTCGAGGGCGGCGACAGGGGCGTTCCCGCGTGCGTACGACCTGGCCGACATGCTGGCCCCGGCCCTGCAAGCCGTTTCCGAACTCACCGCAACGGCATGCCAGTTCACGGAGTCCATGGACTTCCACCTCGCCCTCCGCTACCGGGCCGCCACGCTCCGAGTGATCGTCTACGACAGCCACCCCCGCCACACCCAGCCGAACCTCGCGACAGCGTGCGACACCCGCCGCCGAGCCTCCCTCCGCGTCCTGGCCTGCGTATGCAGGTCCTGCGAGGGCGACTGGGGCTTCGGCGCGTCCCGCGAACCGGGCGGCGGGACGCGCATGTGGGCGACGCTGCCGCGAGAGACGGCGGCGAAGTACGGGTCGGCGGCGAGCGGACAGCCGCCTCAGCGGTTGACGGCCTGGATCTCCTGAACGACGACGGCCTGCTCGGCCCCGAACTCACCGTCGGGCAGCGGCTGTTCCTGGGGAACACCCGTACCGGTCCAGTGGATCTTCCAGGTGATGGTGGCGCGGAGCGGATAGGTCCCGTCACCGGAGGAACGCAGGTACTTCACACCGCAGGGCGGGGTCTGCTTCGCCTTCCCGGCGGCGTACGGTTCCCCGATCCGCCCGTTGACGAACGTACAGACGCCCGACGCGGGGTAGACCTGCGCGTCGGCGGTACCGGGTTCGATCCTGAGAGAGACAGGCTCGGCGACGGTGGTGGCCTCCATCTGGAGAACCGGGACGGACGCGGTCACGGAGACCGGCTTGAACTGAGCCGCGTCCAGCCAGGCCCAGGTCGGGAGGTTCACCTTGGTGGGGCCGGCGGGGGCGAGGGTCACCTTGGTGGAGGGGACGCGGATCTCGTTGTAGGCGAGTCCGGCGAGGATTTCCGGCGTGATGACGTTGTCGATGTTGGCGGGCGGGGCGTCACCGGTGTCGACCCAGAAGTAGTCCTCCTTGCAGGAGTCCCAGCCCGGCGGGAAGGACTTGTTGACGTAGGAGCCCCACCAGTAGCCCTTGCCGGTCTTGTCCTTGTTGAAGTCCTTCGTGTGGTCGTCCTCGTTGAGGTACTTCTCCCGCTGCTCGGCATCCCACTCATACCCCGTGGACCCCGCCTCCCAGACCGGCACCTTGACCTTCTCAAGCTCCTCGGGGCTGTACGTCGGCGCATACCAGCAAGCGGGCGGCGTCCAACTGCCAGTCGCGGTCACGGGACCGGCCGACTGCCCGGACCCGTTCTTGGAACGGTCGTAGACGACGGCGCCGGCGGTTGCCGTGAGGTTCTGGCCGTCCTGGCCGCCTTCCACGGTCTCGTTGCCGTTGCTGCTGCCGCCATGCCCGTAACCCGCGAACGCCTGCACGGGGCACAACAGCAAGGCGCCCACGGTCAGCGTGACCACTGCAGGGCACCGGTACGTCAGGACTGGCATGCTGAACTCCCCCGTTGCGACGTCAGCGTCTCCGTGATCCAAATGCCGTTCTTGTCGACCCGCAGTCGGCTGGCGTAGAGGACATAACTGTCCTTCGATGCCGGGGTCACATCGGTTTTGCCGGTCTTGAGGCTTTTGTTGTACGCCTTGGTCTGGTCCTCGCAGTAGACCAGACCGGCGGTTCCGTCACCGTTGACGCTCACCTTGGCGTCGAAGTAATGCTTGGCGCCGGTGATGCGGTCTTTGTAGTCCACGAACTCTTGAATGAACTTCTGGGATCCGGCCGCAGCCTCGCCTTCGGAGTAGAACTGGTACGCCTTGTCCAGCGGGTCCTGATTGGCGATCGCCATGTCCACGGCCTTGATGAACTGCTCGCTGTCGTTGAGGACCGCGTCCTTGTCCTTGTCACCCGTCTTGGGCCATTCGAAGGTGTAGGTCAGGTCGGACGGCAACTCGATCTTCGGCCGGTCGGCGGATGCCGCCGAATCCGAGGCGGACGCTGTCGGCGATGCCGAGGTCTCGCTCCCGGTGTCGGCCCCGGCGATCTTGTCGTTGTCCTTGGATCCGCTGTCGTCGCCGCCACAGGCAGTCAACAGCAGGGCGGCGGACGCGACGAGCGCAGCAGCAACGGGCAAAGAGCGGCGCTTCAAAATGGACTCCCCGTGAGACAGATGTGCCAACAAAACCAAGACGCTATCGGTGGGGCCGGTGGTTCCGCCAGGCGACCCAGGTTGCACTGTGGCAACGGCAAAGGACTGGTCGCCGTACACGCTGCTTCGGCTCTACGCTCAGGCCCTGCGCCTGACGCCTCCACAAGTGGACGTGATCTTCGCAACCTTCTGCGCCGCACAGCGTGACCCACATCGCTTCTGATCGGTTCCTTGCCCGTTCCGAGCTTTCCGTCGAACGCTGAAGCGCAGTAAGTTCGCGTGTGTGTACGGGTGTTGTTGAGGATGTTGGCGTGACGGGGGTTGCGGGATGGCGGGGTATCGGCCGGCGGACTGGCATGTGCTGGATCTGGACAGGGACCCGACGCCGGGTGATCCGGATCGTGTCCGTCAGCTGGCTCGTACGTTGCATGACTTCGCGGATGATGTCGCGGATGCGTTGCGGTTGGTGAAGGGGATGGCGTCGGAGAACGAGACGCTGGAGTGGGCGGGGAAGACCGCTGAGGTGTTCCAGGACGAGTTCTCGGATGTGCCGAAGAATCTGAAGAAGCTGAAGAGGTCGTACGACCTGTGCGGTGACGCGCTGGTGGATTACTGGCCGAGGCTGGAGCGGGCGCAGGCGCTGGCGGACCGGGCTTTGGCGAAGGGGCGGGAGGCGCAGGCGGATCTGGCGTCGGCCAAGTCGCGTCTGTCGTCGGCTGATTCGTGGGTGTCGCGGGCGGCGAAGGAGTCGGACAAGTACAAGGACGATCCGACGGGCAGCAGGGCGGCGGAGAAGCCGGACGAGGCGAAGGTCCGGGCGGCCACCCGTGACGCGCAGCACGCCAAGACCGCGCAGGACAGTGCCCGGTCGGACGTCGGCAGCGCGCAGTCGGCGTTGGATGCGGCGAAGAAGATGGCCGAGGACGCGCGGAAGATGCGTGAGGACGCGGCGGGGGAGGCGAAGCGGAGGATCGGCGAGGCGTCGGACGCGGGTATTCAGAACCGGAGTTGGTGGGAGGAGGTCGGGGACTGGTTCGTCGACAACTGGGACACCATCGTCGCGGTCTGCAAGATTGTCGTCGCTGTCGTCGGGGTTGTGGCGATGATTATCGGGGGGCCGATTCTCGGTGCGATCGTGCTGATCGCGGCCCTCGTCGTGTTGGCGGACACGCTCTACAAGTATTCCAAGGGGCAGGCGTCCCTGTGGGATGTGGGTTTTGCCGCGCTGGACTGCATTCCGGGGATGAAGGGGCTGACCACCCTCGGTGGGCTCGCCAAGGGGCTGAAGGCGTTCGGTAAGACCGGTCTCAAGGGCATGGCCATGGGCGTCAAGGGGCTCGGTCCAGGTATGAAGAACCTGGGCCGCCAGATGAAAACGCTCTTCACCTGTGGCGACCCGATCGACATGGCCACGGGCCAGATGGTGATGTCGATTACCGACGTCACTCTGCCCGGAGTCCTGCCTCTGGTCATCGAGCGTAGTCACCGCACTGGGGTGCACTCGGGGCGTTGGTTCGGCGCCGACTGGACGTCCACCCTTGACCAGCGGATCGTCATCGACCGCGACGGCCTCCGGTTCATCGGCGCAGACGGCACCATGCTCTACTACGCGGTTCCGGAGCCGGGCGAGCCGATGCCGCCGGTCTTCGGTCCCAACTGGCCTCTGCGCTGGGACGGCACTCCGGACGGAGAGGTCACCGTCCACCAGCCTCAGAGTGGTACGACGCTCCATTTCCGCCGAGCGCCCGGCGGCCCCACCGCGGAACTCCCGCTGGTCGGCCTCCGGGACCGCAACGACAACGCGATCGACATTCGATACGCGGAGGACGGCTCCCCCTGCGAGGTGGCGCACCGGAGCGGCTACCGGCTCGGAGTCACCGCCTCGTCCGGCCGCGTGACATCCCTGACGCTCCTCAGCGCTCCGGACCGGCCCCGCCTCATGACGTACGAGTACGACGCACAAGGCCGTCTGGTCGGTGCCACAGACTCGTCCGCGGTGCCTCAGCGCTACAGCTACGGCGACCAGCAGCGGCTTACCGGCTGGAGAAGCAGGAACGGCGACTGGTACCGCTACACATACGACGAAGTCGGCCGCTGCGTCCGTACGGGCGGCGACAGCGGTGTGCTCGCGTACTCCTACGCGTATGACGATGAGACACGCACCACCGTTGCGACAGATTCCCTCGACCAGCGAATCACCTACACCTTCGACGGGGACCTCCGCCCTGTCACCGAGACCGATCCGCTGGGACACACCACGACCCGAGACTGGGACGATCACGGTCGGCTGGTGTCTCTGACCGACCCCCTGGGCCGTACGACCCGCTTCGGCCACGACGACGCCGGCAACACCACGCAAGTAGTCCGTCCGGACGGCTGTGTCGTAGCCAAGCGGTACAACGAGTTCGGGCAGGTCACGAAGGTGACCCAGCCGGACGGCAACACCTGGGAGTCGGTCTACGACGAGCGTGGCAACCGTGTGGCGGTCGTCGATGCACTCGGTGCCACAACGGCCTTCACGTTCGACGAGCACGGCGGTCTCACCTGTGTCACTGACGCGCTTGGCCACCGACAGCAGACGCTGACCAACGACGCCGCCGGACTCGTGGTCGCCATGGTCGACACATTGGGGGCGCGGAACTCACTCGTACGTGACGCGTTCGGTCGGATCGTCGAACTCGTCGACCCCTTCGGTGCCGTAACCCGGGTCGGATGGACCACCGAGGGCCGGATCGCGTGGCGCCACTTGCCGAACGGGACCATGGAGGACTGGTCGTACGACGCAGAGGGCAACCCGCTGGACTACACGTCGTCGAACGGCCGCCACACCCGCTTCGAGAACACCCACTTCGATCTCTGCACGCTGCGGGAGAGCGAGGACGGGACACTGGAACGCTTCCGGTACGACACCGAGCTGAGGCTACGGAGCGTCATCAACGCGGTTGGCCAGGAGTGGATTTACACCTATGACGGGGTAGGCCGGGTGACATCCGAAACGGACTTCAATGGTCGGACCTTGACCTACCGTTACGACGCCGGCGGACAGTTGGTCGAGCGAACCAACGGGGCCGGTCAGGTTACCGAGTTCCGGTACGACGCCATCGGCAACGTCATCGCCATGGAGGCTGATGGCACCAACACGACGTATGAGTACGACGTGCTCGGCAGGCTCGTAAAGGCGTGTGGCACGGAAGTCGAACTCTGTACGGAGCACGACGCAATGGGCCGGGTACTCGCGGAGTCGTGGAACGGACGAGAGGTGCGCTCCGAGTACGACCTCATCGGACGGCGCCTCGCGCGTCGTACGCCGAGCGGCGCGATCACCCGGTGGAGCTACGACGCCGAACAGCGCTCCGTCGTACAGCGATCCGGGCGACGCGACGTCATGTTCCAGTACGACATCGCCGGCCGCGAGATCGAACGGGTGCTAGGGGACGCCGTACGTCTGACCCATGAATGGGACGCGGATCAGCTGCGCACCACGCAACGGCTCGTAACGGAGTCCGGCGACGTCCGGCGGCGCACGTTCCAGCACCGTCCCGACGGCATGCTCTCCTCGGTCACCGACTCACGTCTCGGTGAGCGGACCTTCTTGTTCGACGCCGCCGGGAGGGTGACGGCCGCGAGAGGCGGCAGCGACGGCCTGGACGAGATCTACCGGTTCGACGACCTCGGCAACCTCACCGAGTTCAGCACATCAGCTCCGGTGAACGATGAGGAGACCGGTCCCGGCGAGCGTACCTACTCCGGCACTCTGATCGAGCGGGCGGGCCGAACCCGCTACCGTCACGACGAACAGGGCCGCGTAGTGAAGCGGACCACAAAACTGCTGTCCGGCGGCACACGCGTCTGGCGCTACACCTGGAACGCCGAAGACCAGCTCACCGACGTCCTGGCCCCTGACGGTCGCCGCTGGCACTACGTCTACGACCCGGTGGGCCGACGTGTCGCCAAGCAGTTGCTGGGGGACGACGGGGCCACCGTGGCCGAGCAGGTCTCCTTCTTCTGGGACGGTGACAACCTCGCCGAACAGACGGACGGAACCGTCAGCCTGTCGTGGGACTGGGGAGACGGCCCGATCCCGATCGGCCAGCGGGTACGCGCCACCGGTCCGATGATTGGGCCGGACACGGCGCAGGACGAGATCGATGAACGCTTCTACGCCATCGTCACCGACCTCATCGGGACGCCGACGGAACTCGTCGATCCCGGCGGGGCGGTCGTGTGGACGCAGTCGTCGACGCTCTGGGGTGTTCCCACGGAACGGGCCGACGCACCGCGCGTCGACTGCCCACTGCGCTTTCCGGGCCAATATTTCGACGAAGAAACCGGGCTGCACTACAATCTTCACCGCTATTACGAACCTGGTACGGCACGTTATCTGAGCCCCGATCCGTTGGGGCGGACGCCAGCGCCCAACCATTACGCGTACGTGAAGAATCCGCTGCAGTGGAAGGACCCGCTGGGTCTGAAAGCGCCCTGCATGGTGGACCTCTACCACGGGACGACCGGATCCGGAGCGGACAACATTCTTGCTCGCGGGATCGACCCCGGATTCAAGCCGCGGAAGATGGACTTCGGTTCATACGGTTTCTATGTCACCAACAGTCCGCAGCAGGCCGTCGACTGGGCGAAGAGGCTGGGGACCAAGTACAACGATGTTCCTGCGGTTCTGCACTTCCGTGTGCCCAGGAGTGAGCTGGACAACCTGAACAGCAGGATTTTCGAGGGTCCAAGTGATGAGCTCGCCGACTTCATCAGGCATCACCGAAGCGGTGGCGACATGCATGGATATGACATGGTCGAAGGCCCTATGCTGAGAAACGTCCCAGCGTTCCTCAAGGGGAAACCTGGTGTATTTGATGGGCATCAAATTGCGATCTTCACCGATCGTGCAGCCCAGTTGTTTGACAATTCATTCGTACGGAGAGTGGGTCCATCGTGAAGACTGAGGAGTTCCTCATCGAACTTGATGGGGAGATGCTCGAATATTTCCGCGAGATCGCCGAGGAGATGGTCAGCCGGTTCGGAATCTCCCGAGCCGAAGCTGTGGCCAGGATCAACTCGACGTACGAGGGCGCTCGGATCGAGCCGTACCCCGACCTCATGTGTCATGAGATGCCGGAGTACTGGGCCTACGGCCTCTACTTCGAGCCACGGGACGGTCAGTTGCCGTACGGCGCGCCTGGCGAAGATCTCTCCGAGTGGGAAGTGAGGCCCGCTCCTCCCGAGGACTCGCCTTTTTGGACGATCGGAACGTGATTCGCAGCAGCTCCCGCCACTGCGTAACAGCTATGGGCGAAGGTCGGGTATGGCGACCGTTGAGAGCTTTATCGTGAATCCGGAAGCACTCGATTCGCTCTATGGCCATGTCCCGGACCTCGTTGACGTCAGGATCAGATCGATCAATCTGAACTGGCGCGGGCCCACGGTAACGCTCCGCATCGACCTGCCCTACTTTCCCGCTTCGGCACCACAGGAGTGGATCGATGCGGTTATGGACACGGTGCAGTGTCAATTGAAGTTTCTGGCGGTGGAGAACTGACGAGTGCGATCTCTTCTGCGTGCACATCGACGAACGGGACGACTCGGTGACCCTGGGCTTCGACACCAGGGCCTTCCCGGTGAACCTGCCTCCTGAATGGAGGGGGAAGGGCTTCAACGCCTTCGAGTTCCACCTCTTCTTCACGGGTGTGACCGGTCTCCGGGTAACGGGCTGGGGAGCTTCTGAGGCCAGCTGATCGACCTGACCGTCCGCGATGGAGGACACCTCGACGTGGCCCTCGGCTCCGAGGCTTCCGGTATCGCCTTCCTTGCGGCTGCGGTCCGCCTGACCAGAACGCGTGCCTATCTCGCTTCGGACAGCCCCTGAAGGCGAGGGAAAGGCTCCCAGTGCCCGGGTATGCCCTCGAACCGCACCCGCACTCGAACCGCACCCGCACCTGTCTCCAGTGAGGCGCGGAGTATCAGGCTGACCAGCATCCGGGCAGCGGATCAGACGCGAACTGCTCGCACTGTGATGGAGGCCACAATTCCGGAGGTGAGGTTTACGCGCGAAGTTGTCGAAGGTGTGAAAAATCTTGGCAGACCTGCCCTCGAAAGGTGCATCGGCTTCGTCGGGCGCCTCCCGTCAACTACCCTCCCCGGCACC
Organism: Streptomyces sp. NBC_01451; assembly: GCF_036227485.1. Classification (NCBI taxonomy): domain Bacteria; kingdom Bacillati; phylum Actinomycetota; class Actinomycetes; order Kitasatosporales; family Streptomycetaceae; genus Streptomyces; species Streptomyces sp. NBC_01451. The sequence continues at coordinate 3,174,480 of NZ_CP109479.1, read as the reverse complement.
CGACTTGTGGCATATTCGCCTCACTCTCCGTGGATCAAGCTCCACCTTCCGTTAGTTGATCTAGAAGATTCGGTGTTGAGCGGGCCATGCCGTGGATAAGGTGCTGATGCAAGAGGACGTCACAGGGGCGATCTGAGGCGGTGGCCGACCACCCCGCCGCAGTGAACGGGGTGGTGTGCAGCGTGCCGACCGCGATAGCCGTCACCAGTTCCGACCTGGTGCTCCCACCGCATGACCGGCAGACCCCGCCCGCCGCCGTCCCGTCCCTCGACAGCCTCGACGGCGCCCTCATGGGGATGCACACGCTCATCGAGCAGCACGGGTACGTCATCGCCCTCTACCCGGCGTCCACGGACCCGGCTGTCACCCGGCGGCTGCACACGGTGCGTTCCGTCCTGGAGAGCGACCGTATCGCGCTGCTCGCCGTCGATCTGCCGCCGCTCGGACTCGCCCTGCTCGCCCAGCAGTTGCGGCAGCTCTCCATGTGCGACTTCAGCCCGGGGGTGCTCGCCTCCTCCGCCCGGCTGCTCGCCCACTACATCTACGCCGGCGCTCACCTCGGCTCCGTCACCAAGCTCGACCGGGTGCCCGTCTCCCTGAAGTCGCACGCCAAGTCCTGGGTGCCGGGCGCGCAGTTCGCCGTACTGGCCAACCCGCGCGCCCAGCTCGTACGGGTCGGCCAGGAGGAGCTGGCCGGCCCCGAGTTCGGGACGCGGCTGCTCGTGGCGCAGGGGCAGCCGCCCTCCGACTGGGTCACCTCGACCCTCGCACCCGCCTGGCGCGTGCAGGGAGTCGCCCCGGTTCCACTGCCGGCGGAGTCCGCGCGCTGGTGGGGGACCGGGAAGATCGTCGAGTTCGCGGCCGGGCTGCACGATGTCTCCGTGCTCTACCAACTGGTCTCCTCCGTGCGCCGCGAGGAGTGTCACTGGTGCGGCCTCGAACTCATCGGTGACCGCTGCGGATTCTGTGCCGCCCCACTCGCCACGACTTCTGAGCTTCCCGCGGCCCTCGGGCGGGCAGGAACCCCGGCAGGAGCATCAGGAACACCAGTACGAGCACTGCCCCGAGGTACGACGTAAGAGACGTAGAAGACGTGTCCGTCCCCACCCCCGATCGAGGTTGTCCGCGTCATGAACTCACGCCAGCGCCGCGGCGTCATCCTGCTGGTCCTCTCGGTCCTGTGCGCCATCGGCGCCTTCGTCGGAGTCCTCTCGGTGATCCGCGACGTGAACTCCAAGGTCGGTCCGGAGGTGACGGCGTACCGCCTCAAGAGCGACATCGCGCCCTACAAGGAGCTCACGGCCGACCAGTTCGAGAAGATCTCCATGCCGAAGCGGTGGTTGTCGGAGACCGCGGTCACGCGCGTCTCCCAGATCCGCGGCAAGATCGCGGTGACCCGGCTGGAGAAGGGCTCCCTGCTCCAGACCGACATGATCGTCGACCGGCCCGAACTGGAGGCCGGTGAGCAGGAGATCGCGATCCTGATCGACGCGTCGACAGGAGTGGCCGGAAAGATCAACCCGGGGTCGCTCGTCAACATCTACGCCACCTTCGAGTCCAAGGACAGCGAGAAGGGCGTCGACGAGGCCAAGCTGCTCGTCACCAACGCGCGCGTCATCGACGTCGGCAAGCTCACCGCCCTCGAACCGGGGCAGTCGACCAACGAACGCCGGCGTACGGCTACGGAGGCCGTCCCGATCACCTTCGCGCTCAAGACGCCGGACGCCCAACGCGTCGCGTACGCCGAGTCGTTCGCCGAACACGTCCGTCTTTCCCTGGTCGCGGGCGGCGAACTGACGGCCGTCCCCGGTGCCGCCGACCGTACGTACACCCTCGACAAGGACAAGTAGGAGGCGGGCATGAGGTCCGTACGTACGAAGCCGCAGCCCCGGCGGCGGTCGCAGCCGCAGCCTCAGCGGCGGTCGGCGTCGCAGCAGTGCCTGCCGAGGGCGCGCCGATGACCATCCGCATCCTTCCCGCCACCGCGGACATCGAGTCCGCCCGCGCCCTGAGCACCCTCCTCAGCAGGCTCCCCGACGCCGAACCCGCCCCGCCCGTCGCCGACTCGACCGCGCTGCTCGACACCCTGGCCCGGCTGGCCGCCGAGTCCCTCGACGAACTGCCGGAAGTCGTCCTCGTGCACGAGCGGATAGGGCCGGTCCCGGCCCTCGACCTCGTCCGCGATCTCGTGATGCGCTTCCCGGCCGTCGGCGTCGTCCTCATCACCGCCGACCCCAGCACCGGCGTCCTCACCGCCGCCATGGACTCCGGCGCCCGCGGCATCGTCCAACTGCCTCTCAGCTACGAGGCCTTGGCGGAACGCGTCATGGCCGCGGCGGCCTGGTCGTCGGGCATGCGGCGCCATCTCGGCAGCACCGCACCCGAGTTGTACGCGGGACCGGGCGGCACGGTCGTCACCGTCACCGGCGCCAAAGGCGGCGTCGGCGCCACCGTCACCGCGGTGCAACTCGCCCTGGCCGCACGGGCGTCGGGCCACACCGTCGCGCTCCTCGACCTGGACCTCCAGTCGGGGGACGTGGCCTCCTACCTCGACGTCCAGTTCCGCAGGTCGATCGCAGACCTGGCCGCCATCACGGACATCAACCCGCGCGTCCTCCAGGACGCCGTCTTCATCCACGACACCGGCATCGGCCTGCTCCTCGCTCCGGCCGAGGGAGAACGCGGCGAGGAGGTCACCGACAGGGTGACCCGGCAGGTCGTCGCCGCCCTGCGCTCCCGCCACGACGTCGTGATCGTCGACTGCGGCGCCCGCATGGACTCGGCCACGGCCGCCGCCGTCGAGATGGCCGACCACGCCCTGCTCCTCGTCACCCCGGACGTCGTCGCCGTACGCGCCGCCAAACGCATGGTCCGCCTCTGGGACCGCCTCCAGATCCGCAAGGCCGAGGAGACGTTGACGGTTGTCAACAGGCAGTCCAAGGGTACGGAGATCCAGCCCTCCCTCGTGGAGAAGGTCACCGGCACCAAGGTCGCCCGCGCGACGATTCCCGCCGCTTTCAAGGAACTTCAGGGCGTCGTCGACGCCGGACGACTCCAGGACCTGGACGCCCGGTCGACGGTCAAGCAGGCGCTGTGGGCGCTGGCGGGGGAGTTGGGGCTGGTCGTCGTCCAGGAGGGGGGCGGCGGCAAGCGGCGTAAGTCGTCATCGTCGTCCGACCGGGGCGCAATGAGCCTGCGCCGACGAGGGGAACGCGGCGACCGAGGGGCCGTGACGCTCGAATTCGCCGGCATGTTCCCGCTGTTGCTGGTCGTGATGAGCATCCTGTGGCAGTGCGTGCTGTACGGCTACACGTACTCGCTGGCCGGCAACGCGGCGGACGAGGCGGCGCGCGCGGCCACAGCGGCGTACGCCCTCGACCCCGGCGGCTACGAGGGAGCCTGCGAGAGCGCGGGCGGCGAGCACCTCCCCGGAGCCTGGAACGGCGCGGCCATCAGCTGCGGTCCCGAGGGTGAGGTCATGAAGGCCACCGTCAGTGCCCAAGTCCCCCTGTTCTTCCCGGGGTTCGACGTCAACTGGACGGTGAACGGCGAGGCGGGAGCGGCGCTGGAGGGGGACGAGGACTGATGAGGGCGACGACGAGGACGACGACGGGGACGACGACGGGGACGGGAAGCCTTCAGGGCCGACTTGCGAACCGCGTCCGGGAAGGCGGGGACCGGGGTTCCTCCATCCTGGAGTTCACCGGTTTCCTCCCGATCCTCATCCTCATCGGCCTGGCCTGCATCCAGCTCGGCCTGATCGGCTACGGCCTCAGCCAGGCCGGTACGGGAGCCCGCGCGGCGGCACGGACCGCCTCCCTCGACGGCGACGGGGTGGCGGCCGGAGTCGCCTCCGTCAGCGACTGGCTCGATCCGGAGGTGGACGCACCGCTGGGCGCCGGCGACACCACGACCGCCACCGTGGTCGTCCACGTGCCCGCGATCATCCCGATCTTCGGCGACTTCGACCTGGACGCCTCCGCCACCATGCCCAACGACCAGGACGACTGACCGTGCACCGGCAATCAATCGAGAGGAGTTGAGACAGAGACCATGAGCCTGCGCTCCCGCATAGCCTCCGCCGACGACAACGGCAACGGAACCGCGCGCGAGGACGGCCACCTCGTCGCCGTCTACCGTGCCAAGCTCCTCGAAGAGATCGACCTCGCGGAGATGTCCAGCCTCGCGGCAGCGGAACGCCGTGTCCGGCTGGAACGCGTCCTCGGCCACATCATCAGCCGTGAGGGCCCGGTCCTGTCCTCCGCCGAACGCTCCCAGCTCATCCGGCGAGTGGTCGACGAAGCCCTCGGCCTCGGCGTGCTCGAACCGCTCCTCGCCGACGCGTCGATCACCGAGATCATGGTCAACGGCCCCGACTCGATCTTCGTGGAACGGGCAGGACGCGTCGAGCAGCTCCCCATGCGCTTCGCGTCCAGCGAGCAGCTGATGCAGACCATCGAGCGGATCGTCTCCACGGTCAACAGGCGTGTGGACGAGTCGAATCCGATGGTCGACGCCCGACTGCCCACCGGCGAACGCGTCAACGTCATCATCCCGCCGCTGTCCCTCACCGGCCCGACGCTCACCATCCGCCGCTTCCCCCGCGCCTACACGCTCCCGGAGCTGATCGGCCTCGGCTCACTGGACGAGCAGATGCTGATGCTCCTCGCCGCCTTCGTCCGGGCCCGCTTCAACGTCATCGTCAGCGGCGGCACGGGCACCGGCAAGACGACACTTCTCAACGCGCTCTCCGGCCTGGTCCCCTCCCACGAACGCATCATCACCATCGAGGACTCGGCCGAACTCCAGCTCCAGCAGGAGCATGTGATCCGCCTCGAATCGCGCCCGCCGAACGTGGAGGGCAAGGGCCAGATCACCATCCGCGACCTGGTCCGCAACTCCCTGCGCATGCGCCCCGACCGCATCATCGTCGGTGAGGTCCGAGGCGGCGAGACCCTCGACATGCTCCAGGCGATGTCCACGGGCCACGACGGTTCCCTGGCCACCGTCCACGCCAACTCGGCGGAGGACGCGCTGATGCGCCTGCAGACCCTGGGCTCGATGTCCGAAGTCATGATCCCCTTCGAGGCGTTGAAGGACCAGATCAACTCGGCGGTCGACGTGGTCGTCCAACTCGCCCGCCACGTCGACGGCACCCGCCGGATCGCGGAGATCGCCCTGCTGGTGTCCCACGGCCGCGAACAGTTCCGCATCGTGACCGTCTCCCGCTACGTCACCCGCCCGACCGGCCCCGACCGCGTCGCCCAGGGCTACTTCCAACACCTCCCGGTGCCCCGCCAGGTCGCCGAGAAGCTGTACCTGGCGAACGAATCGCTGCCACCGGCGTTCGGAGTGGCCGAGGTACTCGACGTACTGGACTCGAGGCAGGCGATCGGATGACGACCCGGACGAACACAAGGACCACCATGCGTACGGCTCCGGGGACGGCGCCGAGGGCGGCCATGAGGGTGACTACGACGACTGTGCGGAGCGAGCAGCCATGAACAACTCGGTCCCGCTGGCATTGGGCGCCACCATGCTGTGCGGCACGCTCGCGGTCGCGGGCGTGCACACGTACGCCACCGGTCGCGCCCAGCGCCAGGCACTGGAAGACCGCCTGGCCGGCGGCGGTGCCCTGCGTACGGCGGCCGGTCGCGTACGCCGGTTCGCGGCCCTCGACCGCAGGCTGCGCCGCACCCGCCTCGGCCGCACGATCCACCTCCGCCTCTCGGCGACCGGACTGGACCTGACGGCGGGCGAGTTCTTCACGTACGTCGCCGCTGTCGGCGTCGCGCTGTGGCTGCTGGCGGCCACCGTGCTGGCCCCGTTCTTCGGCCCGATCGCCGCGCTGGTGACGATCTGGGGCGCGGCGATCTTCCTCAACTGGCAGCTCCAGAAACGCATCGAGGCGTTCATCAACCAACTCCCGGACGTGGCACGCCTGCTGGCCAACGCCACGGCGGCCGGCCTCGCCCTGCGTACGGCGCTGGCGATGGCGGCGGAGGAACTGGAGGCCCCGGCGGGTGAGGAACTGGCCAGGGTCGCCGACCAGTTGACCATGGGCCGGACGGTCGACGACGCACTGGGAGAACTGGCGGAACGCCTGCCGTCCCGCGAACTGGTGGTTCTGGTGACGACGTTGATCCTCGCCAACAAGGCGGGCGGCTCGGTGGTCAGCTCCCTGCGCAACCTCACCCAGACCCTTGAGGACCGCAAGGAGACGCGCCGAGAGGTCCGCACGATGCTGTCGGAGGTCAACGCGACGGCCTTCACGGTCCCTTGCCTGGGCCTGGGCTCCCTCCTCCTCATCAACTCCTCGAACGAGGGCGCGTTGGAGAAGGTGACCGGGTCCGGCCTCGGCCAGGGCCTGATCCTCCTCTCCCTGGGCCTGTACACGGTCGGCTTCTTCGTCATCCGCCGCCTGGGCAAGATCGAAGTCTGAGGGGAGTGAGTGACCGGATGCTGCCACTGCTACTGGCCTTGGTGATGGCGATCGCCGTCGCGGGCGTCCTGCTGGGCATCCGCATGATCCGAGCCGACGCCAAACTCCCCTCCGACCTGCTCCTCGCCCTGGAGGTGGGCGGCACCCGGGTCTCGAAGGCCGACTCGGCGGTGGACCGCATGGGCATGCGCTTCGCCCCCCTCGTCCTACGCCTGATGGGCCCCCGCCGGGTCGACGCGAAACGCCTGCGCATCGACATGGCGGGGAACCCCGGCGGCCTCACCATCACCCGCTACGCGGCCCGCCGGGCGGTCTACTTCACCTTCGGCATCCTCCTCGGCCTGATCTTCCTCAGCAACGGTCAACTGGTCCTCGCGGTCATCACGTTCGCCTTCGGAGTGACGGCCGCGGACGCGGCGATCTGGCAGGCGGTACGGGAACGCAAGGACGTCATCGACCGCACACTCCCCGACTTCCTGGACGTGCTCGCGGTCGTGGTCTCGGCGGGCCTGGGCTTCCGCCAGGCCCTGGACCGGGTCGCGGAGAAGTACGAGGGTCCCTGGGCCGACGAACTCCGCATCACCCTCCGCCAGATGGACATGGGCGTCAGCCGCCGCCAGGCCTTCGACCAGCTCCGCAAGCGCAACTCCAGCGAACAGGTGGCCCAGTTCGTCTCGGCGCTCCAGCAGGGCGAGGAACTCGGCTCCCCGATCGCCGAGACCCTGATCCAGATCGCCGCGGACATGCGCCGCACGGACGCCCAGGAATCCCGTCGCCGCGCCGCGAAGACGATCCCCAAGGCAACCCTCGTCACCCTGGTGTTCATGCTCCCGGCAACGATGATCCTCATCGCGACGGGCATGTTCCTCGGCTCGGGTACGAACTTCGGCTCCATTCTGGGACGTTGAGGGCGGTGCGGCCGATGAGAGGCACGAAGGCAGAGCAACCCGAGGGACGACAGGGCCGGAACCGGAACCGGAGTCGGTACGGGAACCGGATCCGGAGCCGGGTCCGGGGCTACGACCCGACCGCCGGCTACCTGGCCGACGACGCCCCGGCCCCCGCCACCATCCGCCTCCAACTGAACGCCCTGCAGGCCCTGTGCCGCCAGGCGTTCGCGGTACGCATGACGATGCTGGCCCTCGGCACCCCCTTCGCGATGACCAACACCGCGGAAGGGCCCCCGCGTTACGCGGTCCTGGCGGCGGCGGTCCTGGGCATCACCGCCTCGTACGCCATGTACCGCGACTGGGACCGTCTGGCCCCGCGCCTCCTGGCCCACCCCACTCTCATGGCGGCGGACCTGACGTTCGCGGCGATACTCCTCCTCACCGCGTCCCCGGCCTCCCCCCTCGCCTACGCCACGGTCTGCACCCCTCTTCTCGCCGGCCTCCTCTACGGCTGGCGCGGCTCCGGCGTCTTCACGGGCCTGCAACTGGTGGTGCTCCTCACGGTCTTCCGGGCCTGGGAACACCGGCCGGGCACAGGCACCAGCACCCTCCTCATAGCGGGCTTCTGCGTCGGTGCCGGAATCATCGGCGTCACGTTGCGCAACCTGATGTTCCGCTTCGGCACGGCGAGCGAGGCACTGGCGGAGGCGAACTCCCGGCTGGCGGTGGCCGAGGCGGTGGAGTCGGAACGGGCGCGCCTGGCAAGGGAGATGCACGACTCGGTCACGAAGACCCTGCACGGATTGGCACTTGCGGCGCAGGCCCTGGCGACATCGGCGACGGCGAAGGACGGCACGGACCCGGAGACGGTGGGGCGCAACGCGACCCTGGTGGCCTCGGCCGCCCGCCGAGCGGCAACGGAGTCCCGCGACCTCCTGAAGGACCTGCGTCACCACACGGACCTGACGTCGCCGGACGTGGACCTGATCGCGGAACTGGCCCGGAGGGCAACGGAGTTCGAGCGGAACACGGGCATCCGTACGAGCCTGGCGACGAGCACCGCACGGATCGGCGCCCTCCCGCACCGGACGGCACACCACCTTCTGGCGATCGTGTCGGAGGCACTGGAGAACACGCGCAGGCACGCGAACGCGACCAGGGTGACGCTGGAGGCGACCGCCTCGGGAGAGTGCGTGACCCTCCGCATCCGGGACGACGGAGTGGGCCTGCCCGGCCCCCTGAACCTCGAAGAGGCGGCCAGATCAGGCCACTTCGGCGTGCTCGGCATGGTCGAACGGGCGAGGTCGCTGGGGGCGGTGATTCACGTGGGCCGAGGTGAGCAGGGCGGCACGGAGATCCGCGTGGACGTGACGCCACCCGGACTCGACCACATTCCCCGGCCCCGCCGACAGAAGGAGGCCGCATCCCATGTCCACAGATGAACGGCAGCGGGACCTGCTGAGGGTGCTGGTCGCGGACGACAACCCAGTAGTACGGGCGGGACTGGCGGCGCTGCTGAGCGGTCACCCGGACATGGAGGTGGTCGCGGAGGCGTCGAACGGCACCGAAGCGGTGTCGGCGGCGGAGCGAGTGCACCCTGACGTGGTCCTGCTGGATGTACGCATGCCAGGCACCGACGGCCTGACCGCACTCCCCCGACTGGCCCTGCTGGCCCCGGTGATGATGCTGACGTACAGCAGCGAACCGGAAGTGGTCAGGCAGGCACTGCACAGGGGCGCATCAGGCTATCTGGTCCACGGAGGCTTCACGACAGAGGAGTTGACGGAGGCGGTACGGGCGGTGGGACGCGGGTCGCGGGTCGTGACACAGCCGTCGAGGACCCCGCATGCCTCTGCGGTCCCGAAGATTCCGAGAACTCCGCCCGTTCCAGGTGCTCCTGGTCCGGGTGCCGAGGATTCACTCGGTGTTTCCTACGAACCGACCGAAAGCTCTTCGCATCTGCAACCGCTTATGGCATCGTTGCGGCAGACTCCAAAGACCCGGCTCGGCCAAGCGACGACACTCGCCGCGCGCAACCGCAACCGACCGGACTTCGGCCTGAGTTCAAGGGAGGTGGAGGTCATGGATCTCATCGCCGCCGGCGTGAACAACCAGCAGATCGCCGCCACCTGTTTCATCAGCGAGAAGACCGTCAAGAACCACATCAACCGCATCTTCGCAAAGCTGCACAGCACGACGCGGAGCGAAGCGATCGCTCGGTGGCTGGGTACGGCTCGGGAGGGGTGGGAGTGATGGGGCGTGCTGCGGAGGGAAGTTGGGCCCATGGGCCCACGCGCAGTAGGCGGTGTCTCACATACTGTGCTGAGGTCGGTAGTGGTGTCGGGCGGGAAGGCGCAAGCCATGCTGAAGACAAACAGGTGGATGCGGATCGTTGCCTCCCGGATGCGGGGGAAGGGGCGGGACGCGGGGGCCGGGTTCGTGGAGTACGCGGGCCTCATGATCATCATTGCGGGGATCTTCACGCTGATCGACGGGTTGGGGCTGGACGGGTTGATCTCGGACGCCATCCTCAACGCCGTCCAGGACGTCATCGGAGGCTGACCTCCGCGCACTTTTCGAGCGACAGAGGCCAGACTCTGCCCATCTATATCTGGCTGACGGGGATTCTGCTCTTCGCCGCCGTCGCGTTCTTCGTTTTCGCTCAAGCAGCGTCTGTCCGCAATGGAGCTCAATCCGCGGCAGACGCTGCTGCGTTGGCGGCGGCACAAGACGCCCGTGACGAACTGGTGGAAGCCCTGACGGGCGCGATCGGACAGGGTGACGACTGGCTCGATTGGTTGAACGGTCAGGATCCACCGGGTGCCGGGGCGACCGAGGCCGCACAGGCACTGGCTGCCGAGAACGGCTCAACTGTCCAGGGTGGCGCAGAACCTGTCGTGATGGACGGATACCCGGGGTTCCGCGTCGCCGTGGAGACCATCAACACGGTTGGCGCGTCGATCATTCCGGGCACGGAGGGCATGCACGCCAAGGCCGATGCCATCGCCGTCATCCAGCCTCGCTGTGATTTCGACCCTGCCGCGGATCCCACGCAGCCGATCGTGCTGGACTGCGACGGCCAGATCGTGAACATCGACCCCGTAGATTTCGACCCGGACGACTTGCCCGACGCGTCCGTGCTGTTCGCTGTGCATCTGGCCGAGTGAGAGGAAGCCGTACCGATGGATTTCCGGCGCACCAAGAAGAGCCGCAGGGCGCTGTCGACACTGGCGATTACGACCGGGTTGCTTCTCGCGGTGGCCGGCTGCGGTGGGGGAGGTGACGACTCCGACAATGGCGGGGCGTCCTCGGCCCCTTCGCAGACCAAGAGTGCGAACAGTGACAACGCGGACAAGGAGTCGAAGGCCCCCGAGCCGGAGACGGTGCTGGCCGAGGTCAAGGGCGAGAACGGTGTGACGCTCACGATCGCCTCAGCCGAGCGTGACGAGGGTGGGTTCGTCACCGTCGAAGGCACAGTGACCAACGGCACGGGAAGCGCCTGGTCCGTGGGCAACTGGCGTGGCGACGAGCGCGAGTTGTCCAAGAACGGCGGGTCCATGGCCGGGGCCAGCCTGGTCGATCAGACCGGCAAGAAGAAGTACCTGGTCCTGCGTGACACCGAAGGCCGCTGCCTGTGCACGAGGTTCGAGGGCGGTCTCAGCGAAGGTGAGACAACCCAGTGGTTCGCGCAGTTCCCGGCGCCTCCCACGGATACCGCCAAGGTCGACTTCCAGGTCGGCGGCATGCCCCCGGCATCCATCGAGATCTCTGGGGGCGAATAGTCGTGCTGCCCCGCACTCACTGCCCCACCGCAACCACCCTCACGGCGCTGGCAGTCCTGGTCACCCTCACCCTGGCTGCCCCCGTAGCCCATGCTGACGACGACGACCCGAGCGCACCCCCGGGCAGCGTCACCACATCTCCACCCCCCGAAGTGGACCCGAACAGCCCCGGCCTGAAGCTGGCCGACGGCGCCACGCTCGCCCCGGCCAAGGTCCTCGACATCAAGTCGGTCGTGGAGGACATGGGCGGCGAGGAACGCCGAGTGGAGACGAACGAGAACGTGACGTTCGCGCTCCAGGCGGAGGTCCTGTTCCCGAAGGACAGCTCAAAGCTCAACCCGGAGGCCAACTCCCGCATCCAGGCGATCGCGGACGAGATCAAGGCCCAGAAGGCCACGACCGTCAGGGTCTTCGGCTTCACCGACAACCTGGGCTCGTACGCCCACGGCCTGACCCTCTCCAAGAACCGCGCGGAGCAGGTCCACGACCAACTGGCCGCCAGCCTCGGCGCGGACGTCACCTTCCAGGTACGCGGCTACAGCGAGGACTACCCGATCGCCGACAACTCCTCGGAACAGGGCCGGCGCAAGAACCGGCGCGTGGAGGTGACGTTCCAGAAGGGGGAGTGAGGCCGAATCCTGTGCGTCCTTCCCATGCTGACTGGACGCGGCAGACCGCACCTCCCGAGGCCGATTGCCTCACTCGGTTTCGGCTCGCCGAGTCACGCGCCTTCGGTGGGGCGTCGTGATCCTCCGGTGCGAGCGTGTCAGCAGCGGTGGCCGGCACCAGTAATGGTGTTGTACTGCGCTGCCGCGCTCGATAGGAAGGCCCCATGACCAGCCTCGGCGTCGTCTTCCGCCCCCAGCTCCCGCCCGAACGGCTGCGTGCCGTCGCTCGACTCGCCGATGCCACCGGGATCGAGGAACTGTGGCTCTGGGAGGACTGTTTCCTCGAAGGCGGTGTCTCCGCCGCCGCGGCTGCCCTTGCCTGGACCGAACGTGTTCGAGTCGGTGTCGGCCTGCTCCCCGTACCCCTCCGGAACGTCGCTCTGACCGCGATGGAGGCCGCCACCCTGCACCGTCTGTTCCCGGGGCGGGCCATCCTCGGCCTCGGGCACGGTGTGCAGGACTGGATGGGGCAGGTCGGGGCACGTGTCGCGTCGCCGCTTACCCTGTTGCGGGAGTATCTGCTCGCGTTGCGCCCACTGCTCGACGGTGAACGGGTCACCGTCGACGGGCGGTACGTGAAGCTTGACGACGTCGGCCTCGGCTGGCCGCCCGAGCCGGGGCTGCCCCTTCTCGCCGGGGCCACCGGGCCACGATCGCTGCGGCTGGCCGGTGAGGTCGCCGACGGGACCGTCCTCCATGCCGGTACCGCTCCCGACGGGGTGCGACGGGCCCGGCAACTGATCGAGGAGGGACGAGTGGCCGCCGGCCGGACGGAAGCCGCCGGGTGGACCCACCGTGTCGTCGTCTATCTCCTTGCCGCCACTGGGCCGCACGCCCACGAACGGCTCAGCGCCGAACTGGCCGCCGAAGGACTCGCTTCCGTCCCCGATCTCGGCGTCGCCGGGGACGCCGGTGCCGTTGCCGAGGCTGTGGGGCGCCTCGTCGAGGCCGGTGCCGACACCGTCATCCTTCAGCCGACCGGGGACGACCCCGATCCCGAGGGCTTCGTACGGTTCGTCGCGGAGGACGTTCGGCCGCTGGTCCCCTGACCCACCCCCGGTTCCCCTGACCCACCCAGGTTTCCCGGCCCGTCCCGGTTCCTCTGGTCCCGCTCGTCTTCCACGTCTCCGTCTCAATGTCAGTCCCCCCTGCCAGACTCCCCACCATGACCGACAACGTGACCGGCGACGCGACCGGCGACCTGACCGACGGTGGGTCCGGCAACGACGTGCGGCTCCGTGATGTCGTGGAAGCCGACCTGGAGTTTCTGCTCGCGTGCGAGAACGATCCCGAAGCCGTCCGGCGGTCCCGGTTCACGCCACGACCTCGGGACGCCTTCATGGCGCACTGGAAGTCGAAGATCCTCGGCGACAGCACCGTGTTCGTGCAGACGGTCACCGTGGACACCGAGCCCGCCGGCAGCATCGTCGCCTGGTGGGAGGACGAACAGGGGGAACACGGCGAACTGGGGGAACAGGGCGTCGGTGGACGCCGCCGTCGCTTCATCGGGTACTGGCTCGGGCGGTCGTACTGGGGGAGAGGGACAGGGAGCGTCGCCCTCGGGCAGTTCCTGTTGCGTGAGACCAACCGGCCCCTCTATGCCGATCCCTTCGTCGGGAACACCGCCTCCGTCCGCCTCCTCGAAAAGCACGGCTTCCGTCGCACCGGTACGGTCCGCCACGGCGACATCGAGCACATCCTGCTCGTCCTGGACACCGAGAGGTCATGAAGCCCTCCCTTGCCCGCGTCTCCACTGCCCCCGGTAGCCCGCACCGTCCGCACCGCCTGAACCAGGCAATGAGCATGAGCCCCTGACCTACGACGGTTCGTACTCCCCCGTCGCCCCGTCGATCAGCTCCCGCACGATGTCCATGTGCCCCGCGTGCCGTGCCGTCTCCGCCGTCATGCGGACCAGGACCCAGCGCAGCGAGCACTCGTCGTCCCGCCATGTCGGCTTGCCCAGGGTGTCCAGGGGAAGTTCCGTCAGTACGCGGTCGGCGGCGGCTCGGGCGCGCGCGTAGAAGTCGGTGATCTGGGCCGTGGTCTCCTCCGGGCCCGCGGTCATGTCCTCCCCCAGATACGGGTCGAACCAGAAGGGTTCCGTCTCGCGGCCGAACGTCTCCACGAACCAGCCGTACTCGACCGACGCCAGATGCTTCACCAGCCCCAGCAGACTCGTCCCCGACGGTGTCATCGGCCTGCGGACCTGCTCCTCGCTCAGTCCCTCCAGCTTCCACAGCACCGAGTCCCGCTCCTGGTCGAGCTTCGCGCGCAGCGTCGTCGTCTCGTCATCGGCGTACAGCATGTCCCGGACCACCTCTTCTTCCGTTCTGCTTCCGTCGTGCGGCGGAAATTATCAGCGGCCAGTGACAACTGCCTGCGAACATCGCCCTCATGTCCGCGCCCGAGCCCACCAGCCCCGAGCCCGCCACCCCCGAGCCCGCCACCCCCGTACACACCTCGGCCTTCGAACGACTCCTCGCCGAAGGCGCCGCCGTCCCCACCGACGGATGGGACTTCTCCTGGTTCGAGGGCCGAGCCACCGAGGCGCGGCCCTCCTGGGGATATGCCCGGGCCATGGGGGAGCGGCTGGCCCGTGTGTCCGCCGCCCTCGACGTGCACACCGGGGGCGGCGAGGTGCTCAACACCGCCCCGAAGCTGCCCCCGCTCACCGTCGCCACCGAGGGCTGGCCGCCGAACGTCGCCAAGGCCACAGCCCTGCTCCATCCGCGCGGTGCGGCAGTCGTCGCCGTGCCGGACGACGCGCCGCTGCCCTTCGCCGCCGACGCTTTCGACCTGGTCGTCAGCCGGCACCCCGTCGCCCCGCACTGGACCGAGATCGCCCGCGTCCTGCGACCCGGCGGTACGTACTTCGCCCAGCACGTCGGGCCCGCCAGCGCGTACGAACTCGTCGAGCACTTCCTCGGACCACAACCGGCCGAGCAGCGCGGCGCCCGCCACCCCGACCGTGAGCGGGCCGACGCGGAAGCCGCCGGGCTGGAGATCGTCGAACTGCGCGCAGAGCGGTTGCGGATGGAGTTCTACGACATCGCGGCCGTCGTGCACTTCCTGCGGAAGGTGATCTGGATGGTGCCCGGGTTCACTGTCGACGCCTACCGCCCCCAACTCCGGTCCCTGCACGAGCGGATCGAGGCCGAGGGGTCGTTCGTGGCACACAGCAGTCGCCATCTCTTCGAGGCCCGCAAACCGTCCGGCTGACTGATTCACAGGCCGACCGACCAGCCGACCAGCCGACCAGCCGACCGACCGACCGGCTGCCCCGCAGATCCAGCCGGCTTTCCCGCTCGGCCGGATCGTTCGTCGCCGAATCCCGCCGAATCCCGCCGAATCCTGATTGATCCCATGGAATGGCATGTACTAGCACCGGCCCACACGGCCCCGTCCCGAGCGGCGGCGCCCCTTCCGCCAGAGAGGCAGAACTGGCGAGTAACTGTCGTCCGAGTCGCCGGAGGCCGTCTTGGCTCAGGTGATAGGCAGGGTTCCTCTCCCGTCATACCGTGAATATTTCGGGCGAAGTGTTGCATCTCCCTGCTTATCATCCGCAAACATCCGGATATCGCTCCCACCCGTCCGAATATTGGCGAGAACTCGGCGGAGGGGGTGCCGTCCGGTGTGGCCGCACTCCTCACCTGTGAGACATGTGGGCATATGCCCGAAAAGGTTTCACGAGGTTTCCACATCGTTATCGCGGTGGCCCACAAGTCCGGCGAGGCGTCGCGTAAATTTGGGCAAAGGTAATTCGCGTGAGCAAAGTCGCGCGGACGGCACCGCGCAGAGGAGGGGCCTGCGCGGTGCCCTGCCTCTTCACCCGGCGCTCGCGCCAGGCGGCTCCGCGCCTGTTCAGCAGCCCTCCGGCACTGAATCGTCGGTCAGGATCGTGAGTCGTACACCCCGGCGTACGCCCCACCTCTCCAGAGACCCGGCCTCCGCCTCCAGGACCGAGCGCACCCAGGGGCGGGGCAGTCCAACTCGGCCCGGTCGCATGGTCCTTACCGCCCGGACCCGCGCCTTTCCGTCGAGGTAGGCGACGTCGATCGCGAACCGCATCCCGAACGTGTGCACAGAACTCGCGGGCGTCAGCAGTAGCGCGCCCTCGATTCCGTCCCGGCCCAGCAGCCCGCGTCGCCGTGCCCGTCCCGACTCGGCGACCTCCAGTGGAATCGGCTCCGGTGTCTGAGTGGTGGTGAACGTGGCCATGGCTGTGAAGTTAGCGAGGACGTCAAGCGAGCGTTCGCGACCGGGTCGCTCCTGGGAGGGATGCCGGGCCCGGCGACCCGCGCGAACCCGTCCGGCACCCGAATGGCGGTGGGACGGTCCGGGGTGTTCGACAGGGGGGTGAAACCCGCCCGGTCCCTTTGGATCTCCATAGATCCCGCGATATTTCCTGGGAATCAGCTGCTTTTCAGCCATGATCCGACCGTGAAAACGTACTTCCGAGGCCATCCACGCGTTGCCGGACGACTTCGGAGAGTAGTTTTCCGCGCCGATGTACGCAGCATCACTTACGAAGGGTTATGGTGGAAGCCCCCCCTCGGGCCGGTCCGTCTCCCCCCCACGGACCGGCCCGTTTTTTGTGCCCGGCCGGAGCAGCCGGATACCGCCGCTCTCCGACCCTCTTCCCGACGGCCCCCTTCTCCCTGCCTCTCGGGCGGCAAGCTCCCCTTTCGTGCCCGCGGCCCACGCCCGGCCCATGCCTGGCGCAGCCGTGGCACACCCGGGTGCGAGGCCCCCGTTCCCCCGGGCGCAGGACGCCCCTTCCCGCAGCGGTACGCTTCCCCTCCGGGGATCGCCAACCCCGAGGACCACCACACGGGCAGGAATCGCGCCAGGGATTGCGCCCGGCCGCGCCTGTCCGATCCGTACGGAGGGGCTGACAAAAACGTGAACCTGCGCGACAACCTGCGCCGACTGCTGGTCAGGGTCTACACACGCAGGGTGGAGGGCCACCTCGACCACGACCAGGTGCCGAAGCACATCGGTGTCATCGTGGACGGCAACCGGCGCTGGGCGAAGGCGGCGGGCTCCACCACCGCCCAGGGACACCGGGCCGGCGCGGACAAGATCGAGGAGTTCCTCGGCTGGTGCTCCGAGACCGATGTCGAGGTCGTCACCCTCTGGCTGCTCTCCACGGACAACGTGAACCGTCCGCCGGAGGAACTGGCACCACTCCTGGAGATCATCGAGAACGTCGTGACCTCCCTCGCCGCCGACGGCCGCTGGCGCGTCCACCACGTCGGCAACCTCGATCTGCTCCCCGGGCAGTTGCAGACCCAGCTCAAGGAGGCCGAGGAGGCCACCGCGCACGTGGCGGACGGGATACTGGTCAACGTCGCCATCGGCTACGGCGGCCGGCAGGAGATCGCCGACGCCGTGCGCTCGATGATGCTCGACGCCCACGACAAGGGCACCTCGCTGGAGGAACTCGCCGAGACCGTCGACATCGACCTGATCGGCAAGCACCTCTACACCAGCGACCAGCCCGACCCCGACCTCGTCATCCGTACCAGCGGCGAGCAGCGGCTGTCCGGGTTCATGCTCTGGCAGACGGCCCACTCGGAGTACTACTTCTGTGAGGTCTTCTGGCCGGCCTTCCGCAAGGTCGACTTCCTGCGCGCCCTGCGCGACTACGCGGCCCGCCACCGGCGCTACGGCGGCTGAGCGCTCCGCTGGACGTGCGGTTCTTCCGCCGCGGTCCGATGAGGGCAGGCCGCCCGGTTCGTCGCGCCCTTCGAGGGCTCTGGGACAGAAGTAACAAGGAGTTCACCAGCGCGCCGTCCCGCGGTGTGGCATGGCCGCGCATGTTCGAGGGCATAAGCCAAGCAGGTCGACACCCGAACCACGGGTGTCGTATCTCAGCGGACGGCACGGGGCCGTCCGCCCGGGAGGCCCTTTGCACCAGCCCGACCGTGTGGTCACAGCACGGGCGAACAGGCGGAGGGCCGGTTCTCGGCCCGCGCACAGCGGCCGTCGACCGGTCCAGATCTCCTTCGTCGCTCCCCGACCTCATCCGAGGGGGTACGTCCTTCCGTGGTGACCAGCACAAAGCGCCGTATGCCAGACCGGCGCACCTATGTCATCGACACCAGCGTCCTGCTGGCCGACCCAGGCGCCCTGAACCGCTTCGAGGAGCACGAAGTCGTGCTGCCGATCGTCGTGGTCACGGAACTGGAGGCCAAACGGCACCATCCCGAACTCGGGTACTTCGCCCGGCAGGCGCTGCGCCTGCTGGACGAGTTCCGGGTCCGGTTCGGTCGTCTCGACGCCCCGATTCCGATCGGGGAGCTGGGCGGGACCGTTCGTGTCGAACTCAACCACTCGGACCCCAGCGTGCTGCCAAGCGGCTATCGCCTGGGGGACAACGACTCCCGCATCCTCGCGGTCGCCCGCAATCTGCAGGCCGAGGGGTACGACGTCACGGTCGTGTCGAAGGACCTGCCACTCAGGATCAAGGCCTCGTCCGTCGGGCTCCTCGCCGAGGAGTACCGCGCGGAGCTGGCCATCACGGGCTCGTCCGGCTGGACCGGAATGTCCGAACTGACCCTGCCGGGCGAACAGGTGGACCTCCTCTTCGAGGAAGGGCACGCCTACGTCCCCGAGGCCGCCGACCTGCCGGTGCACACCGGTCTGACGATCCAGTCGGAGCGCGGCAAGGCCCTGGGGCGAGTCACGGCCGAGGGCAACGTCCGCCTGGTGCGCGGGGATCGCGAAGCGTTCGGTATCAAGGGGAGGAGCGCCGAGCAGCGGATCGCACTCGACATCCTTCTCGATCCGGACATCGGGATCGTGTCGATGGGTGGCCGGGCCGGCACCGGCAAGTCGGCGCTGGCGCTGTGCGCCGGTCTGGAGGCCGTGCTGGAGCGGCGGCAGCACCAGAAGGTGATGGTCTTCCGGCCGCTGTACGCGGTGGGCGGGCAGGAACTCGGCTATCTGCCCGGCTCCGAGTCCGAGAAGATGGGTCCCTGGGCGCAGGCGGTCTTCGACACGCTGTCCGCGGTCACCAGCCGCGAGGTCATCGAGGAGATCACCTCGCGCGGCATGCTCGAAGTGCTGCCCCTCACCCACATCCGCGGCCGGTCGCTCCACGACGCGTTCGTGATCGTGGACGAGGCACAGTCGCTGGAGCGGAACGTCCTGCTCACCGTGCTGTCCCGGATCGGCGCCAACTCCCGGGTGATTCTCACCCATGACGTGGCGCAGCGGGACAATCTGCGGGTCGGCCGGTACGACGGTGTCGTAGCCGTCGTCGAGAAGCTGAAGGGACACCCGCTCTTCGCGCACGTCACCCTCAACCGGTCCGAGCGGTCGCAGATCGCGGCCCTGGTGACCGAAATGCTGGAGGACGGGCAGATCTGACCCTGTTGGTCAGATGTTGGGCAGGTGTTGGGCGGATGGGGACCCGCTCGGGCAATTGGGCAATTGCGTCCGGTTACCGGGGAGTTCACAGAACGGGCGCCGTCCGGCAAAGGCGTAGAGCCTAGCCGGGCGGCGCTTCCGCGTCTGCGGCTTTCCTCAAATCACCAGGGACAAACGAGGTGTGAGCTTTCACACGCAACTCGGAATTGCCACCCGGCGTCCGGGTGCGGCAGAGTCTCACTCCTGTCAGGCCCCGCATACGACACATCTGTACCACCAGTAGTACGGCAGCACCGAAGCACCGCCTTCAACTCCATACCGTCGTCGTATGCCGCCCGCGCACCATGCGGCGCTCCCCGTAAAGGAGTTGCCCACCGGGCCCGTGTCTCCCGTGACCCCGCAGTTGGGAGGCCAGTGTCTTGGGGGCAAGATTGCGTCCGCCAGGGTCACCGAAGCGGGCGATGCTGGAAGGAAACCGTGTGAGCCGGATTTCGGTCCGGGGACTCGCAGTGGCTTCGGCCACCGCGGTCACCGCTGTCGGCGCAGTTACAGGTGTGGCCTCGGGCAGCACCGGGACCCCCAACGACGCCGAGGCCCTGGTAGGCGACACCACGCTGCTCACGGACATTCCCGTGGGCTCCCAGGCCGAGGTGCAGACCGCGTCCCTGACGCAGCAGGCCGACATCCAGGCCATCGCCGCCGACGCCACCGCCAAGAAGGACGCCGAGGAGTCTGCCCGCAAGCAGGCCGCCAAGGACGCGGTGGCCAAGCAGAAGGCCGCCGAGAAGGCCGAGGCCGAGGCGAAGGCGCGCAAGGAAGCGGAAGAGGCCGCCAGCCGTTCCGCGACGCGCGACGCGTCCAGCTTCCCGGTGCAGTCCTCGTACACCGTTGCGCAGGTCCAGGAGATGGCGCGCCAGATCGTCCCGGCCGACCAGTTCCAGTGCTTCAGCAACATCGTGGACCACGAGTCCAGCTGGAACTACCAGGCGGACAACCCCAGTTCCGACGCGTACGGTCTCATGCAGGCGCTTCCGGGCTCCAAGATGTCCTCGGCGGGTGCCGACTGGGCGACGAACCCGGCCACCCAGATCAAGTGGGGCCTGAGTTACATGAACGACCGCTACGACAGCCCGTGCGGCGCGTGGAACTTCTGGCAGGCCAACAACTACTACTGAGCCTGCTGCGGCTGCTGCGCCTTCCGCGCGCGGTTGTCTCAACCTTTCCGAGCCCCTCACCGTCCTTCGGTGAGGGGCTTCGGCCATGTACGGTCGCATGTGGACCACTGCTCCCGAGGCTCAAGAGGCTTTGGGGAGAAGGATGGGCAGAGGGAGATACGGGGGACGAGGGCGCATCATGTCGCGAGTGCCGCAGTGGCTCGGCCGGGTCGGAGTCCGGCTCACCGAGATGGGTGAGCGGTTGGACGCGCGCCGGGCCGAGGTGGAGAAGGAGCACGCGGACGACGGGGACCCGTCGTACGGCACTCCCTCGCCGCCGGACACCTCACTGCCGGACACCTCGCCGCCCGAGAGCCGGCAACCGCACCAACAGCACCAGCCCCAGTACGAGTACGAAGGGGAGGAGCAGCCTCCCCGCGCGGCCACGACCACCACCCCGACGGGCCCGGGCATGCTCGCCGTCCGGCCCGAGCCCGCCTCCGTCGTTCCGTGGGGCGTACGGGTCGCGGCCGAGGCGGGCTGGCGGCTGCTGGTGCTCGCGGGCACCCTCTGGGTGCTGATGCAGGTAATCGGCGCGGTCCAGCTCGTCGTCTTCGCCTTCGTGGTGGCGTTGCTCATCACCGCGCTCCTCCAGCCCACGGTCGCCCGCCTCATCCGGTGGGGCGTGCCGCGCGGGCCCGCGACCGCGCTCACCGCGGTCCTCGGGTTCGTCGTGATGGGGCTGATCGGCTGGTTCGTGACCTGGCAGGTCATGGAGAACATCGACAACCTCGCCGACCAGGTCCAGGACGGCATCGACGAACTGCGCAACTGGCTGCTCCGCAGCCCCTTCCACGTCACCGACAAGCAGATCAACAAGATCGCCGAGAACCTGCGCGACGCGGTCGGTGCCAACACGGACCAGATCACGTCGATGGGCCTGGAGGGCGTCACGGTCATCGTCGAGGCGCTGACCGGCATACTGCTGGCCGCCTTCTCGACCCTCTTCCTCCTCTACGACGGCAAGCGCATCTGGGAGTGGACGCTGAAGCTGGTCCCGGCGGCGGCCCGGCCCGGTGTCGCCGGCGCGGGCCCGCGAGCGTGGCGCACGCTGACGGCGTATGTGCGGGGCACGGTGATAGTGGCTCTGATCGACGCCATCTTCATCGGTATCGGCATCTATTTCCTGGACGTGCCGATGGCCGTCCCGCTGGCCGTCTTCATCTTCCTGTTCTCCTTCATCCCGCTGGTCGGCGCGGTCGCCTCGGGCGCCCTCGCGGTGGTGGTGGCGCTGGTGACCCAGGGCGTGTTCACGGCGGTGCTGGTGGTCGCGGTGGTGCTGGCCGTGCAGCAGATCGAGGGCCACGTCCTGCAGCCGTTCATCCTGGGCCGGGCGGTCCGGGTCCACCCGCTGGCGGTCGTGCTGTCCGTGGCGGCGGGCGGCATGGTGGCCGGGATCGGCGGCGCGGTGGTCGCCGTACCGCTGGTCGCGGTGACGAACACGGTCGTCGGCTATCTGCGCGTGTACTCCCAGGCCTACAACAACGCGACGGACGTGCTGCGCCACGCACCGAAGCCGCACGGATCCACGGCGGTGGACATCGCGCTGAACAGGGCCCAGCAGGCTGCCGCGCGGCCCGAGCGGGAAGCGCCGCCGTCCGACGAACCGCCGCCTTCCTAGGCCGCGGGTCCGCACTCGACCTGCCGCCCCCCCCCGCGTGGGCGTCCGCCGACGGCGCCCTCTCAGCGGGTCAGTTGAGGACCTTCAGGGCCGGGCCCAGCGCGATCAGCAGCGGGATCAGCGGTGCCAGGGCCGCCGCGAGCGTCGTCGCCGCGCGATACGGCGCGTCCAGGCGGGGCGGGGGCGCCAGGAGACGCTCGACCCGGTCGCCGAGCTGCCCGCGGGTGCACGCGCAGGACAACACGCCCCGGTGCCGGTTGAGTTCGATCAGGGCGAGCGCGGTGGTGCGGTGGCCGCAGCGCCGGGACGCGGTGTCGTCGGCGGCCAGTTCGATCAGGCGATGCGTCTGGTCCCGGAAGTGCGTGAAGACCGGGACGCGCGGGAAGCCGGTGGCCAGCGCCTGCGAGAGATGCAGCAGCCAGTCGTGGCGGGCGCGGGCGTGACCGAGTTCATGGGCGAGTACGGCGTCCAGCTCGTGGTCGGACAGCCGCCGCAACGCGCCCGTGGTGACGACGAGCTGGGGTGTCGGGCCGGGCAGCAGCCAGGCGTCCGGGTACTCGTCCTCCAGGACCAGCAGCGGCCCCTTGGCGGCCGGGAATCCGGCGGGCAGGTCCGGCGCGCGCTCCCGCAGATGGACGCGCCGCAGCCGGCGCCGCCTGCGCGCCTCGGCGAGTTCCCGGGCGAGCATGGCGACCGTCCAGGCCGCCCCGCAGGCCAGCAGCAGCGTCAGTACGGTGAGCCACACGGGCACCTGCCCCACCTTGTAGGCGGCCGTGACCGAGGGCGGCGTCGGCGCGAAGGCGTGGGCCCGGACGGTCCCGAACGCAGCCGTCGCACCCAGCAGCAGCGCGGCGAGGCAGCACACCAGCACGGTGGAGACCAGGCACTGCCACACCCACAGCCCCAGCACCGGCTCCCGGTCGGGCCAGCCGGCCCGGGTCAGCACACGCGGCAGGACGGCGGCGGCGGTCAGGGCGACGGCGGCCATCAGCGCCAGGGCGACGGTCATTGCGGGTGGCTCCCTCAGTCGGAGGAGGACGGTCCTCGCGGCCGGTACGACGAGGCGGCGACGAACGGAGTGAGGGTCCGCCCATTGTCGGACGTACCGCCTGCCGCGTCCAGTCACCCGCCCAGCCGGGCAGTCACGCGGTCGGCCGGGCGGCTACTCGGCGAGGATCGCCTCCGCGTCCAGCGTCGTGCCGACGGCCTGGACGACCGCCGCGATCCTGAACGCCTCCTGCACCGTCGTCCGGTCGACGCCCGCACCCCGCAGCACCCGCTCGTGCGCGTCGAGACAGGCGCCGCACCCGTTGATCGCCGACACGGCCACCGACCACAGCTCGACGTCGGTCCGCTCGACGCCCGGGTCGCCGAGCACGTTGGCCCGCAGACCGGCGCGCAGTCGCCCGTACTCCGGGTCGGACAGCAGATGGCGGGTGCGGTGGAAGACGTTGCTCATCGCCATCATGGCCGCGGTCGACCGGGCGGCCGTGTACGCCTCCGGGGAGAGGTGCTCCCTGGCCTCCGGACCCAGCTCGCGCAGCACACGCGGTGAGCGGGACGCGATCGCGCAGACCAGCAGGGTGCCCCACAGCCGCTGCGGGGTGAGCCCGGAGCCGTCGACGACCGACCCCAGATTGAGACGCAGGTCCGCCGCGAAGTCCGGCAGCGCGGACTTCAGTTCCGCGAGGCCCATACCCACCCACCGCCATTGATCAGAGGAATCGCTACACTCGGTCGCCTTGATCAGTGAAACCTATCAGTCGAGTGGAGTGTGGGCATGACCGCGGCCAGGAACACCGACGGGCGCCGCCGGCCCAGTCTCGCCCAGCTGCGCGCCTTCGCCGCCGTCGCCGAGCATCTGCACTTCCGGGACGCCGCCGCCGCGATCGGCATGAGCCAGCCCGCGCTCTCGGGCGCCGTCTCCGCGCTGGAGGAGGCCCTCGGCGTCACCCTGGTCGAACGCACCACCCGCAGGGTGCTGCTGTCGCCAGCCGGTGAGCGGCTCGCCGTACGCGCCCGGGCCGTGCTGGAGTCGGTGGCCGCGCTGATGGAGGAGGCCGAGGCCGTGCGGGCGCCCTTCACCGGGGCCCTGCGGCTTGGCGTGATCCCGACCGTCGCGCCCTACCTCCTGCCCACCGTCCTGCGCCTCGTCCACGACCGTTACCCGGACCTCGACCTCCAGGTCCACGAGGAGCAGACCGCCGGACTCCTCGACGGGCTCACCACCGGCCGCCTCGACCTGCTCCTGATC
Source organism: Streptomyces sp. NBC_01451 (assembly GCF_036227485.1). Classification (NCBI taxonomy): domain Bacteria; kingdom Bacillati; phylum Actinomycetota; class Actinomycetes; order Kitasatosporales; family Streptomycetaceae; genus Streptomyces; species Streptomyces sp. NBC_01451. The sequence goes on along the minus strand of NZ_CP109479.1, from coordinate 3,150,235 downwards.
GCCGTCCCGACCGGGCTGCCCGGCATCGTCGAACTGCCCCTCTTCGACGAGGACTTCGTGCTCGTCACACCCCTCGGCCATCCCCTCGGCGGGCACACGGACATCCCGCGCGAGGCGCTGCGCGACCTGGACCTGCTCCTTCTCGACGAGGGGCACTGTCTGCGCGACCAGGCGCTCGACATCTGCCGGGAGGCCGGGCGCGCGGACGCCCCCGCCTCCACCACGGCCGCCGGTCTGTCCACCCTCGTCCAGCTCGTGGCCGGCGGCCTCGGTGTGACGCTGCTGCCGCACACCGCCGTCAGGGTCGAGGCGGGGCGCGGCGACCAGCTCCGCACCGGCCGGTTCGCCGCCCCGGCCCCGGCCCGCCGGATCGGCCTCGCGATGCGCGCGGGCGCCGTGCGGGGCGTGGAGTACGAGGAACTCGCGGCGGCCCTGCGGGAGGCGCTGCGGCCGTTGCCCGTACGGGTCTGGGGCGACTAAAAGAGTGACAGTTCGATCAAATGAGCGTCGAACAAAGACCGTTGAACGGCGAGAGACTTCAACTTCCGTCAGGTAACAAGACACCGGTCTGAATATGCGCCCGGACTGATACACATACCCCCTCAGTGCTACGCGTCAGGCGTCTGTGCGAAATGCCGATGAGCAAGGCCAAGGGGAGTGATGTCGGTCATCCGCGATTCCGTATCCGCATCCGCCCCGGATCCCGAATCCGAATCCGTGTACGCGTCCCCGGATTCCCTTGGCCGGATCGGCTACGACCTGCTGTTGAACGCCCTGGCCGAGTGCGGGCGCGAGGAGTTCACCGGGGCACTGCGCGCGGCCGGCAGCCCCGGCGGGACCTTCCATCTCCGGCGCGGACTCGTCGTCGCCGCGGAGAGCCCCGGCGCCCCCGGCCCCGAGGCGCTGCTGCTGCGCTCCCGCCGGATCAGCGGTGAGGAGTGGGCCGAGCTGGTCCGCGAGGCCGGGGGAGCGCGCTGGCCGGGCACGGAACTGATCAGGCACGGGTACGCGGGCGCCGCCCAGCTGCGGGTCGTCTGCATGATGGCGTTGCGGGACGCCGTCTTCGCGATCGTCGCCGGCCGCGTGGACGCCTGCGAACGCGACCTCGGGGCCGAACCCCTCGCCCCCGTCCCCGTGGGCGAGGGCCCGATCCGCCTGCTCCAGGACGCCAACCGCAAACTGGCCGCCCTCGCCGCCCTGTCCCACCCGGTACGCCCTAACCGCGAGCGCCCGAGCCCGAGTTCGGCGCCGGCCGCGGTGGACGAGGGCCAGCTCACCCCCGTACAGCAGGAGTTGCTGGCCCAGGCCGACGGCCGCCGGACCGCCCGTGACCTCGCGTTCCGTACCGGACGGGGGGTGTACACGGTGACGGTCGAGCTGGCCCGGATGCTCGGTGCCGGGCTCCTGGAGTGCACCGAGGGGGCCGCGCCGCTGCCGGTCGTACGGGTGCCGGAGGGGGGTCTGTGGCAGCGCAGGCCGCCCCCGCCGCCACCGGCCCCGCCACCTCCGCCGATCCCGTACGTCGACCCGGCCGTCGTCACCGCGCTGGCCGCCGTCCTCGCCGCCGACGCGCAGCCGCTTCCCCGGCCGGCGGCGCCACCGCAGGCTCCCGCCTCCGCGCCCGCACTGCCCCGCCGCGACCCCGGCGCCAGTGGCATCACCGAATCTCTCGCCCCGGAAAAGCGCGGGGCGAGCTGGAAAGGGTTCTTTCGCATGAGGAACGGAACCGCCAAATAAGTCCCGACAGAACGCAGAGACGCATGGAAGCTCATGGAAACCCGTAGAAATTCATAGAAACCCATAGGGGAGTTGAGTACATGGACCACAAAGCGCTGGCCATGGAAATGCGCGACCTGCGCGAAAAAGTGGACGGAATCACCGACACGGCGATCGCCGCGACCGACGGACTGCTCATCGCGGCGGACACCGCCGAGTCGATCGACCCCGAGAGCCTCGCCGCCATCGCCGCCGCGGGACTCGGCCTCGCCCGTCGGGCGGCCCAGGCGACCGGCCGGGGCACCCTGCGCCGGACGGTCACCTACGGCAGCCAGGGCTGCGCCGCGTTCTACGCAGTCGGGGACACCGCGCTGATGGTCGTACTCGGAGACGAGGGCGTCGACCTGGACCGGCTGCACCGTGCTACCCAGCCGGCGCTGCGCCGTATCGGCTCGATCCTCACCGCGACGGAATCAGCCGTGGCGACCGAAGGAGTGTGAAGGAAGGATGGCGACGAAACGCATGACCACAGGTTTCTCCGACCAGGTCATGAGCCTGGTCAAGGCGCTCCGTACAGATGCCCCCGAGTGTGTCGCGTCGGGGGTGGTCGACATGTCCACCGGGATGCTGCTGTCCTACGAGACGGTCGACAACCATCCGCCGGAGGTCCTCGACCTGCTGGCGGGCGCGACCCTCGACCTGTTCCAGGGCCGTACGGTCGTGATGATCGAGGACGTCTTCAAGGAACGGCGGGGCACCCCGGGCGATCAGCACTTCTTCCAGGAGATTCTCGTCAACAGCGAGAACCTCACTCACCTGTTCGTGCGGTTGAACGAGCAGCAGGACGTCGTCGCCGTGGTCGTCTGCCGCAAGTCGGTCAACGTCGGCATGCTCTTCGCCCAGGTACGGCGGGTGGTCAAGGAGTACAGCCTCTGAAAGGACCGGATCCGCGAGGAACCGAGGGCGGCTGAGCGGATCGCGGACGGGCCCCTCCCCAGCAGACCGAGGTCCGGGGGAGGGGCCCGTCGGGGGCGGGCACCGCGTGGGCACCGGGCGGACGCGGAGGCGCTACTCCGTGCGCAGACCGTCCGGCCGCATCAGCCGCAGCAGCGGCGGCAGACTCAGCACCGTCACCAGCAGCACGACGCCCGCGCCGATGCCGGTCATCATCAGTACGGCGCCCCAGTCGACGTGGACCGACCTGCTCGTCATCCTCAGCAGGACGGAGCCCAGGGTCAGCCCCACCGCCGAAGACAGCACCAGCCCCAGTCCGATCGGGATCGCGGTCTGCCACAGCACCGACAGGCTCAGGGTGCGCCGCCGGGTGCCGAAGGCGACCAGGGACGACAGCAGCTTCCGGCGCTCGCGCAACTGCTCCAGCTGGGAGACCAGCAGGCTCACCCCGATCAGCAGCAGGACACAGGTCGCGCCGACGAAGAGGCCCGTGCGGATCGAGTTGAACTGCTTGGTGCGATCGCTCGACGTCCAGGTGTCGGGCGAGGTGAGGGGATCGATCAGCGCCGCCGTGTTGCGGACGCGGTCGCGGGCGTCCGGCACCCCGGGATCGATGCCGATGAAGATCCGGCCGGCCGCCCGCGCCACGATCTCCTTGGGCAGGGCACCCGGCGTGGCGAGGATGCCGCCGTGCTCGCTCCCGGACGGGTCCTCGCGCACACCGGACTGTTTGAGGCCGGCAGGCACCGTCCAGGCGACCGACCGGTTCGCCGACTGCGTGTAGTCCGGGCTGATCCACAACTCCCGTCCCGGCTTGACCAGTCGGGGCGTCTGAGTGTCGTACTCGGCGCCCCGCACGGTGAAGGCGTCGCCGTCGCGGCACGAGGGCAGACGGCCCATCTCACGCAGGGCGGCGCAGTCGCCGATGGTCAACTCAACATAGTTTTCCGGGTCCTTGGCCTTCTCGCCGACCGAGGCGAAGGAGATCACGGTGATCTTCCGTACGCCCCTGGTGCTGGAGAGCTGCTGGGCCGCCGAGGCCGGGGAGACGTTGTCGGGAACGCTGAACTCCATCTGGGCCCGGTCGAGGTCCTGGTCCGACGCGGTCGTGTAGGCACCGGAGACCCCGGCGAAGAACATCTGCAGCGCGATCGCACCGGCCACCGCCACCGCGATGCCGTTCACCATGCGAGCCGCTGTACCGCTGCTCAACTGGAGCCGTCGGACGGCCAGTTGCCAGGAGAGCCCGCCGGAGCCGAGCCGGGCGACGGCCGCCTCGACGACCCAGGGCAGCAGCGCGGTCACCCCGATGAGGAGCAGCGTGACACCGGTGATGACGAGGAGGTCGTTGAACTGCCCGGCGTCGTTGCCCTGTCCGATCATGGGGGAGAGCGCCGCGACCCCGCCCAGCGGCATCAGCAGCCGCCACCACAGCCGGCGGCGCGGCGGCCGGGCCGTACGCACCACGCCGAGCGGTTCGATCACCACTCCGCGCAGTGCGAACAGGGTGACCAGCACCGCCGCCACCGGCACCGTGACGCCGACCAGGACGGCCAGCGCGGGCTCCGGATTCACATCGCTGGGGAAGACGCTCATGTCGAGGATCTCGACGTGGCCCGCGGCCTGCCGGCCGATCAGGAAGAAGACGGCGCCGAGGACGAGCCCGACCGCGGCGCCCGCGAAGGCCTCGCCCGAGGCGATCCGCCGGGTCATCCCGACGTCGGCCCCGACCAGCCGCAGGGCGGCCAGCCGCCGGTCGCGCCGCTCACCGCCGAACCGTACGGCCGTGGCGATGAAGACACCGACCGGCATCAGCAGCACCACGAAGACGACGAGGGTGAGGAGGAGCAGGACGGGGTCCATCCCCTCGGAACTCGGATTCAGATCCCCGAACCGGTTGATCCGCGTGTTCACACCGTTGGTGAGGCGCTCCGCGAGATGGTCGGCGCCCCGGTAGAAGGCGAGTTCGGCCGGTCCCCTGAGCCCGTCGCCGTCGATGGTGCCGACGATCCGGTCGGGCAGCCGCTCCCGCAGCAGCTTGCCGTCGCCGGACTTCAGCAGCCGTTCGAGAGCGGGCGAGACGATCATCTCCCCGACCGCGGGGAACCTGTCGACCCCCGGTGGCAGGGGCGCCCGTACGCCTTCGGGTTCCAGTGCCCGCCCGCGTATGTCGTCGGAGCGGTAGGTCGTGTCCGCCACGGCGACGAGCAGCGTGTTGTCGGCCTTCGGCATCTGCTTGTCGACGTACATGATGTTCGTCCGGGCGCTCTCGCGCTCGTGCCGGGCCGACAGGGCGCTCGGGATGGCGGTCGTCAGCAGCAGCAGCGCCACCCCGAGCCCGACCCCGACGGCCGTCAGCAGGACCCGGCCCCAGCCCTCGCGCCCGCCCGTGAAGGCGAACCGGATCCCCATGCCCAGGTCCCTGCTCCGCCCCCACGCGCGGCTCCGCTCGCGCGGGAGGTCCCCCCGTCGAGCACTCATACGACGCGCTCCATGTCCCGCGACTTTCCGTCCCGTACGACGATCTCGCGGTCCGAGTAGGCGGCCACCCGTGCCTCGTGCGTGACGAGCACGACGGCGGCGTTGGTCGACCGGGCCGCCTCGGTGAGCAGCTCCATCACGCGCTCGCCGTTGAGCGAGTCGAGGGCGCCGGTGGGCTCGTCGGCGAACAGCACCCGCGGGCTGGTGACCAACGCCCGTGCGACAGCCACCCGTTGACCCTGGCCGCCGGACACCTCGCCGGGCCGCTTGCCCCTGAGGTCGTCGACCTCCAGCCGCTCCATCCAGGACAGCGCGGTCCGCTCGGCCTCCTTGCGGGAGGTCCCGTTGAGGCGGAGGGGAAGCGCCACGTTCTCGACGCAGGTGAGTTCCGGCACGAGCTGCCCGAACTGGAACACGAACCCGAAGTCGGTGCGCCGCAGCTGACTCCGCTGCCCGTCGCTCATGCCGGCCATCTCGCGGCCGTTGTACGTGATGGACCCGGAGTCGGGCGGCACGATCCCGGCGAGACAGTGCAGCAGGGTCGACTTGCCGGACCCGGACGGGCCCATCACGGCGACGACCTCGCCGGGGTGGATCGAGAACTCGGCGCCGTCGAGCGCGTTGGTCGGGCCGTAGGCCTTGCGCAGTTCGCTCGCGACGAGCAGGGAACCGGGAGGAGCGCTCTTCGGAGAGGTCATCGGGACGTCACCGCCAGAGCGAGCTTGTCCAGACGCGCGGCGGTCAGTTCCAGCCAGCGCAGATCGGCTTCGAGGTGGAACAGGGCGTGGTCGCAGACGAGCTGGTCGGCGAGGTCGCCCCGGCGCTTTCGGTCGGTGAGGATGCGCATCATCCGCAGGTGCTCGGCGCGCTGCGTGTCGAGGATGTCGGCGGCGTTCCGGTGCGTGAGCAGCGCGAGGACGACCTTGGTGTAGAGGGTCGACTGCAGATACGGCTCGGGCTTCTCGGGCGTCGCGAGCCACTGCTCCACGTCGGTGATCCCGGCGTCGGTGATCGCGTACCGCTTGCGCTCGGGCCCGTCGCCGGACTCGACCCCGTCGACCTCGACGAGTCCGTGCTTCAGCAGCCGGGACATCGTCGCGTAGACCTGCCCGTAGTGCAGCGGGCGGTCCTGACCGAACTTCTCGTCGAAGGCCCGCTTCAGGTCGTAACCGTGTCGCGGGCCGGACTCCAGGAGTCCCAGAAGGGTGTGACCGATGGACATGGGGAGGACTATACACAGCAGGTATACGTGATGTGTATACCTGCTGTGCATAGATCGCTGTGCATGGATCGGAGGGGGCATGATCGGCCCGTCCGGCGGGTGAGGGCGAGGCCTTTCAGGCCGACGGGGGTTCGGGGGCGGAGCCCCCGGGTGGCCGCCCGCGGCGCGGGATCGGCCCCGCTTCCCCCGGCAGCCTCCCCGCCTCCGCCAGCGCCCGCCGCAACAGGAACTCGATCTGTGCGTTGGCCGAGCGCAGCTCGTCGCCGGCCCACCTCGCCAGTGCCTCGTACACGGCGGGGTCCAGCCGCAGCAGCACCTGCTTGCGCTGCTGCTGCGGCCGACGCGCGGGACGCTCGGGACGTTCGGGGTTCTCGGCGGCCGGACCCCCGGAAGGGGCGCTCACTGGTACAGGGACCCCGTGTTCACGACCGGCTGCGCCGCGCGGTCGCCGCACAGCACCACCAGCAGGTTCGACACCATCGCCGCCTTCCGTTCGGAGTCCAGCTCCACGATGTCCTGCTCGGCGATGCGGGCGAGCGCGGCCTCGACCATCCCCACCGCGCCGTCGACGATCAGCCGTCGCGCCGCGACGACCGCCCCCGCCTGCTGCCGCTGGAGCATCGCCGAGGCGATCTCGGGAGCGTACGCGAGGTGGGTGAAGCGGGACTCGATGATGTGGACACCGGCCGCCGCCACGCGCGCGTGCAGCTCGACGGCCAGCTTCTCGGTGATCTCCTCGGCGTTGCCGCGCAGCGAGAGCCCGTCCTCCTCGTGGGCGTCGTACGGATACTCGATGGCGATGTGCCGGACGGCCGCCTCGGTCTGAGTGGCGACGAACTCGATGTAGTTGTCCACCTCGAACGTCGCCTGTGCGGTGTCCTTGACCTTCCAGACCACGACCGAGGCGAGCTCGATCGGATTGCCGTAGGCGTCGTTGACCTTGAGGACGGCCGTTTCGTGGTTGCGGACCCGGGTGGAGATCTTCGTGCGGGAGGTGAACGGGTTGACCCAGCGCAGCCCGTCCTGCCGGATCGTTCCCCGGTACCGCCCGAAGAGCTGGACCACCCGGGCCTCACCCGGCGCCACCGTGTTGAGCCCGCGCAGCGAGATGAGAGCCGCGACGAGTACGACGACACCTCCCGCGGGGAATCCCGGGTTCACCGAACCGGCGGCGAACAGGAAGACGGCCGCCAGGAGTCCGGTCAGCCCGAGGAGGAGGGCGAGTCCGCCCCCGATGCTGTGGGCCGCGAACTCCCGGACCTGTGGGTCGGGCATGTCGGGCAGATCGACGTCGGGATCGGTGGGCGGAGTGGAGTCGTGCGTGGTCATGGCTGGTTCCCCCGTTTCGTGGCTGTCGTTGCCGGAGCTTAGCAGGATTCTAGCTAAGTGATATCACTTTAGTAGGTTCGGCAACCTTCCGCAGCCCCCAGCAGTCGGTACCTGTGAGGCAGGTGCTGATTGTCACGTCCGGAAAAGAGGGGATCGAAAGCTCGTCGTCTTATCCGCCGGTGTTAGTTTTCTGAGCTGACCTGTGCCACGAACCTGTGTGAAGAAGGAAGCGGAGCGAAGCGACCCATGGGACGAGCGGACGAGAGACGAGCGCGGCAGCATCGCGGTGGCCGCCGCGCGGCGCCCAAGCGCTCCTCCAGGAATGCGACGACCGAGACCGATACCGGAGCGGGGACCGGTACCGAGGGCGGGCTCGCGACCGCGACCGCGCCGGTGGCCGAGCCGGGAACCACGGGCAGGGCAGCGAGCAGGGCGGCGGCGCGCGGCAGGAGTGCCAAGAACGGCAAGGAAGGTAAGAGTTTTCTCCGTCGGCTCTTCACCTGGAAGAAGATCCTCGGCGCGTTCTTCGGCTTCCTGCTGCTCGGCATGGGCGCGTTCCTCGTGCTGTACATGATGATCGACGTGCCCGCGGGCAACGCCGCCGCGGAGAAGCAGAGCAACGTCTACAAGTACAGCGACGGCACCGTCCTCGCCCGCACCGGCACGGTCAACCGCGAGATCGTCGACCTGAGCGAGGTGCCCAAGAAGGTCCAGCTGACCTTTGTCGCGGCCGAGAACAAGTCCTTCTACAAGGACTCCGGCGTCGACCTCAAGGGCACCACCCGCGGTCTGATCAACACGCTCTCCGGCAAGGGCAAGCAGGGTGGTTCGACGATCACCCAACAGTACGTCAAGAACTACTACCTGGAGCAGGACCAGACCATCTCGCGCAAGCTGAAGGAACTGGTCATCTCGCTGAAGGTGGACCGCCAGAAGACCAAGGACTACATCCTCGCCGGCTACATCAACACCAACTACTACGGCCGCGACTCCTACGGCATCCAGGCCGCCGCCCAGGCCTACTACCGCGTCGACGCCAAGAAGCTCACCGTCGCGCAGGGCGCGTACCTCGCCGCGCTCCTCCAGGCGCCGAGCCAGTACGACTGGGCCGTCGCCTCCGACACCGGCAAGAAGCTGGTCACCGCCCGCTGGAACTACGTACTCGACAACATGGTCGGGGAGGGCTGGCTCGACAAGTCCGAGCGCGACGCCATGAAGTTCCCGGTGCCGAAGGACCCGAAGGGTGCCCCGGGGCTGGAGGGCCAGACCGGCTACCTCGTCGACGCCGCCAAGGCCGAGCTCGCCAGGCAACTCGTCGCGGACGGCACGGCGGACGACACCAACAGCGCGAACGCGCTGGTCGACAAGGGTGGTTGGACGATCACGCTCAACATCGACCGGAAGAAGCAGACCGAGCTGGAAGAGGCCGTCAAGAGCCAGCTCACCAGCAAGCTCGACGCGAAGAAGCGCAAGGTCGACGGCAACGTCCAGGCCGGTGCCGCGTCCGTCGACCCGAAGACCGGGCGGGTGCTCGCGCTGTACGGCGGCACCGACTACTTCAAGCACTACATCAGCAACGCGACCCGGCGTGACTACCAGCCCGCGTCCACCTTCAAGCCGATCATCCTCGCGGCGGCCATGGAGGAGCAGGCGCGTACGCAGGACGGCGATCTGATCACCCCGGACACCAAGTACGACGGCACGAGCGGCCGGCAGGTCGTCGACGACGGCAAGAAGGTCGGCTTCGGCCCGCCCAACGAGGACGACTCGGACTACGGCAACGTCACCGTCCAGACCGCGATGAACAAGTCGATCAACTCGGTGTTCGCGCAGATGGGCGTCGACGTCGGGATGTCCGAGGTCATGAAGGTCGCGGACGAACTCGGCCTGGACACCACCGGGTTGCAGGCGGTGCCCGCGCAGACCCTCGGCACGATGGGCGCGAGCCCGCTGGAGATGGCCGCCGTCTACGCCACTTTCGACAACCACGGCCGCAAGGTCACCCCGGCCGTCATCAAGTCGGCCGAACACAAGGACCGTACGGTCGAGTTCGACTCCCCGATCGGCGAGCAGGTCATCACCCGCGAGGCCGCCGACACGGTCACGTCGGTGCTGACGGGCGTGGTCGACGACGGTACGGCCAAGGTCTCGGTGGCCCAGGCGAAGAACCGCAAGGGCCAGCAGGTGGCCGGCAAGACGGGCACCTCCGACGAGAACAAGTCGGCCTGGTTCACCGGCTACACGCCCGGTCTGGTCACCTCGGTCGGCTTGTTCGGCGAGGACACGAAGGCCAACAAGCAGGTCTCGTTGACGGGCGCCACGGGCCTCATCCAGGCGGGCGGCGGCCGGATCAACGGCGGTGGCTACCCGGCGAAGATCTGGGCGACGTACACCTTCGGCACGATGGGCAAGGTGACCAAGTTCGACCTGGACACCACCCTGGGCGCGGGCGTGAAGCCCACGGCGACGCCGTCCGTGACCCCGTCCGTCACTCCTTCGGTGACGCCGTCCGTGACCCCGTCGGTGACGCCCTCGGTGACCCCGTCGGTGACGCCCTCGGTGACGCCGTCCGTGACCCCGTCGGTCACTCCTTCGGTGACGCCGTCCGTGACCCCGTCGACCCCGGCGGCGACCCCCACGGGCGGGTCGGGGGACATCACCCTGGATCCGCCGGACCCGGGCGCCGGCCAGTAGGCGGTACGTACGAGAGTGGGCTCCCGGTGATCACCGGGAGCCCACTCTCGTACAGGTCGCGACCGCTGCCGCTCAGGTCCGGTTCAGCTCGAACCAGACCACCTTCCCCGTGCTCAGCCGGGTCGCACCCCAGCGCCGGGCCAGCCGGTTGACGAGATACAGTCCCCGCCCGCCCTCGTCCGTTGCCCGTGCCTGCCGCAGCCGCGGCAACTGCGGCACGTCGTCGCCGACCTCGCAGCGCAGTACGTCGGTCCGCAGCAGCCGGAGGGTGATCGGCTTCGTCGCGTAGCGCACCGCGTTCGTCACGACCTCACTGACCAGCAGCTCCACCGAGTCCGTCAGGTCCTCCAGACCCCACCGGGACAGCGCGCGCCGGGCGAGCCGACGGGCCCGGCCGGGCGCCGCGTCCTCCGGGTCCAGATACCAGTACGCGACGTCGCTCGGCGCGATGCCGTCGAAGCGGGCGGCGAGCAGCGCGATGTCGTCGTCCCGGTCGCCCGGGCCGAGCATGTCGAGGACCTCGTCGCACAGCGCTTCGAGGGGCGGCGGATGGTCCGGCCCGGTCAGCTGGGCGGTCGCGGCGAGCTTCTCGCGCAGCTGCTCTATGCCGGTCCACACGTCCCGCAGCCGGGACTCGACGAGCCCGTCCGTGTAGAGGAAGAGGGTGGCACCGGCGGGCGCGTCCAGCTCCACTGCCTCGAAGTCGACACCGCCGACCCCGATGGGGGCGCCGGACGGCACCTTCAGCACCTCGGCCCGGCCGCCCAGGTGCAGCAGGACGGGCGGCGGATGGCCGGCGTTGGCGATGGTGATCCGGTGCGACACCGGGTCGTAGACCGCGTAGAGGCAGGTCGCCATGCGGTCGGTGCCGAGCCGCTGGGCCTGCTCGTCGAGGTGGTGCAGGACCTCCTGCGGGGGCAGGTCGAGCCCGGCGAGGGTCTGCGCGGTCGTCCGCAGCTGGCCCATGATGGCCGCGCTGGTCATGGAGTGCCCCATGACGTCACCGACGACGAGCGCGACGCGGCTGCCGGGCAGCGGGATCGCGTCGTACCAGTCACCGCCGACGCGGGCGGTCTCGGCGGCGGGCAGGTACCGGGACGCCAGCCGCACACCCGTGGGCCGCGGCAGGGTCTCCGGCAGCATCGTGCGCTGCAACTCGTCGGCGATGTAGGCCTCGCGGCCGTACAGCACCGCCTTGTCGATGCCGAGGGCGCTGTGGGTGGCGAGCTGGGCGGCCACGAGGAGGTCGTCCGTCTCGAACGGGATGCGCTCTGGGCGGCGCAGGAACAGCGCGGCCCCGATGACCCGCCGCCGGCCGCGCAGCGGGGCGAGGATCGCGCGCTGTCCGTCCGGTACGTCCAGTTCGCAGCCCTCGCCGAGCAGTTCGGGCAGGGCCGCGCGGGCGGCGGGCGCGTCCGCGAAGACGGGCCGGACGCCGCGCAGCACCTCGGCGAGCGCGCCGCCGGGACGCACCTCGCACAGCTCGGCGCTGACCGGGGACAGCTCGGGCGGCGGCTGGGGGACGGCGGAGGTGGCCAGGAAGCCGTTCTCGGTGTCCCGCTCCTGCGGCAGGCGGTCGCTGCGCCGCAGCCGCAGCACCAGCGGGCCGGTGGGCCGCTCGTCGCCGACCGGCAGCGGGTCGCGCAGATAGACCAGGATCGTGTCGGAGAACGTCGGCACGGTGGCCCGGCACAGCCCCATCACGATCTCGTCGAGGTCGATGCCCCGCGCGATACGCCGGGTGGCGGCGCCGACGAACCGCAGCCGGTCGCCGTCGCGCCGCATCGGCAGGGGAGTGCCGGCGGGGTTGCCCTGGCCGGAACGCCGCTCCTTGCCCGCGAGGGCGCTCGCGGCCGGGGCGGCGCTGTCGCCGTCGGCGGGCCCGTTCACGCTCGCGTGGTTCTCCGTGCCCGGGCGGGCCGTCTCGGCGCCCGGCTGCACCGGGATGCTGTCCGGCGCCGGACGCGGGCGGTGCGCGTCGGGCTCGGTCGAGGACGGCTGGTCGGGCTGCGAGTGCTCGGGCCCGGGGGAGACCGGGGGACCGGCGGGGTTGGGGCCGGTGGAGCCGGACGTACCGGTACCAGTACCCGAGCTGGATGCCATCGCGCCTGTTCCCGCCTCTGTTCCCGCTGTTCCCGCGTCGTGCGCGGCTCTACCGGCGCCACCGACGGTCTCGGGGCTCTCGGAGCCTTTCACGGAGCGGGCGGCGGCCTCCAGCCCACCGGCGGCCCCTCCCTGCCCTGTCGTCTGCTTCGGCAGAGGCTGAGCCGCCGCCTCCGGGGAACGCAGAAGCGCCCCGCGGGTGTCCGCGGGGATGTCCGGCCGTCCGGTGCCCGGCCGACTGTGCTCGTGCGAGGTGGGTTGCTCCGTCACGCGTGTCGAATCCATCCGTCCGGGGCTGCGCGCTGTACACGCAGTTGGTCCCGCCGACTTCCCGATACCCGGAATACGTGTCCCAGGAACGGAAAACCGGCGTGGTCAGAGGTTGTTCCTGGTGCACCGGCAAGCCCTGTTCGGCCTGGCCCGGTGCTGCCCTCGTGCCCCTCGCTCACGTCCTGCCGCCCCTCGGTGACGTATGGTCAGGCCCGGCGCATGTTCCGGCAGTTACGGTCGTGCGCCCTTGCGGAGGACGATCCTACGGTTGTGCACCGGGGGCGCATCAAGGGTCTCATGACGACAAGTGCGCGGGCGTACGGTCCCAGTCCTCCGGCAGTGACGGTACAGCCCATGACGGATCCGGGCGCCAGTGCTGCCAGCCATCCGCGAACGGCGCCCCCCAGGCATGGATGACGTCCACCGCCGAACGCCCCGCTTCCCTTACCCGTTCGGCGAGTTGGGCGTCCATCAGCCCGGCCTGCTGGGCCTGCGCGAACTCGTCCTCGTCGCGCCATTCCCATGTCCGGTCGGGATTCACGGTGATGTCGAGGAAGTGGTCCTCGGAGTCGACCCCGCCGGCCCAACGGGCAAGTGGTTCCTCCAGGTTCACGTACCAGTTCTTGAACTGCCAGCCCGGTTCCCAGAAAAGCCACACCGACCAGGGCTCGGCGGGCCGCGCCAGCTTCAGCACCCCGGTACCGAACCAGCGGTCGCGCAGCACGGTCCGGGGCTTGGTGTACCGCGACTCCAGCGGCTCCACATGAACGGGCGTACCGTCGGCGAGCACGGGCTTGACGCACTCGGTACCCGGTGCCATCCACACGGCGAGCACCTCGGGATCGTCCCGCACGACGGTGACGGGACGCGCGATGTGGAAGCGCTCACCGGAGTTCTCGCGGTACCGCCAAAGGATCTGACTTCCGGGAGACCAGTACGCCGCCGATCCGCCCGCTTCCACTTGTCTCACCGCTCCGTCGTCTGTCATGGAGAGATATTAGGTGCCCCGGGCATACGACGCTGCGGTGCGCGTCACGGTTCTCGCCAGTGGCCGGATGACGTTACGGGCGCGTCATCCGCAGGACATCAAGCGCCGTGTCAAGCTGCTCGACGGTGAGATCACCGCGCTCCACATAGCCCGATTCCAGGACGACTTGGCGAATCGTCTTCTGCTCGGCGAGTGCCTTCTTGGCCACCTTGGCGGCCTCCTCGTACCCGATGTACTTGTTGAGCGGCGTGACCACGGAGGGCGACGACTCGGCGTACTCACGGGCCCGCTCCCGATGGGCGACGATCCCGTCGACGGTCCGATCGGCAAGCAGCCGCGAGACGTTGGCGAGCAGCCGGACGGATTCGAGCACGTTCTTGGCGATCACGGGCAGCATGACGTTGAGCTCGAAGTTCCCGGCCGCACCGGCGGTGGTGACGGTGACGTCGTTGCCGATGACCTGCGCCGCGACCATCAGCACGGCCTCGGGAATCACGGGGTTGACCTTGCCGGGCATGATGGACGACCCCGGCTGGAGATCGGGCAGGCTGATCTCGGCGAGCCCGGTACGCGGCCCGGAGGCCATCCACCGCAGATCGTTGGCGATCTTCGTCAGCCCGACGGCGATGGTCCGCAGCTGCCCGCTCGTCTCGACGATCCCGTCCCGCGCGCCCTGTGCCTCGAAATGATCGCGGGCTTCGGTCAGGGGCAGCCCGGTGGTGCGCGCGACCTCCTCGATCACGGCGGCGGAGAACCCGGGAGGCGTGTTGATCCCGGTCCCGACGGCGGTACCCCCGAGGGGCAGCTCGGCGAGCCGGGGCAGGGAGGCACGCAGCCGCTCCACGCCGTACCGCACCTGGGCGGCGTACCCCCCGAACTCCTGCCCGAGGGTCACGGGCGTGGCGTCCATGAGATGCGTACGCCCCGACTTCACGACGTCGGCGAACTCCTCGGACTTGCGGGTCAGCGCGTCGGCGAGGTGGTCGAGGGCGGGGATCAGGTCGCGGGTGACGGCGGCGGTGGCGGCGATGTGGATGGAGGAGGGGAACACGTCGTTGGACGACTGCGAGGCGTTGACGTGGTCGTTGGGGTGTACGTCCCTGCCCAGCCGCTCACTCGCAAGGGTGGCGATGACTTCGTTGGCGTTCATGTTGGAGGAGGTGCCGGACCCGGTCTGGAAGACGTCGACCGGGAAGTGCTCGTCCCAGTCCCCGGCGGCTACCTGGTCGGCGGCCTCCTGAATCGCCCCGGCGATGTCCTTGTCGACGACCCCGAGCTGAGCGTTGACCTTGGCGGCGGCGCCCTTGATCCGGGCGAGGGCCTCGATGTGAGCCCGCTCGATACGTTGCCCGGAGACGGGGAAGTTCTCGACGGCACGCTGGGTCTGGGCCCGCCATTTGGCGTGGGCGGGGACGCGGATGTCGCCCATGGAGTCGTGTTCGATGCGGTATTCGCTCATGCCGGGTACAGCGATCGGGACATCGCAGATGTTCCGGCCCGTGCGCCGAACGCCTCAGCAGGCCGGGTCGCCCTGGGCCGAGACCGTGCATTCGGTCACGAGGGGATCTATAACGCTCACCTCGAACATCTGCTCGCTGTGCTCGGCGATGCCGTGGACGGTGAAGCCCTTGCCGTTGTTCGTGATCTCCTGGGTGTGGGTGCCCTCGGAATCGACATAGGTGGCCTCGAACGACTTCCAGGTGCAGTCCTGCGTCCCGGAGGTGACCGCGATCCGCAGCCCGCCCGGGGTCGCCCCGTTGCCGAGGTCGATCTTGCGGTGGGCGAAGAACGGCTTCCCGAGGTTCTCCTCCGAGATGGCGAGCGCGACGGGATCGGGGCGCGTCAGGTCGAAGAGCATGCCCTCGTAGCCGCTGCCCCCCTGCCCCACGAAGTCGATGGCCGCGACCGCCCGAGCCGGAGTGCATCTCAGACCCTTGACACGCAGGTCGTTGACGACGAGGCCGGCTTGTCGGTCGCTGAGAAGATCCACCAGCCAGGCTTCCGAGTAAGCGGGAGAGGAGCCCTTCATGGCAGTGGGACGGAGGGGCGCGTAAAAGACGTCCCGCCCGTGGCGGGCCTTCATGAAGGACCACAGGTTGTCGATGTCCGCCACGCCCATGCCGAGCAGCGTGCGCTTTTCCTCGGTGGAGAACGGCTTGTCGAAGAGAGTCGCGTCGGGGTCGCTGGGGTCCCACGCGTCCGCCCGCACGGAGGCCGTGAACGCCGGACCCGCATGATCGATCTTGTCGTCGGCCTCGCTCGCGACCTGTGCGTCGTGCTCGGCGAACAACCAGTCGGCGCTCCTGGCCCCGAGGGCAGCCAGGACCGTGAGCACCGTCCCGCAGGCCAGGCTGACGGCGATCCGCCGGTTGCGGGCCCGCCGCTCCAGCCCGGCCGCCTCGGGCACGACGGTGGCGATGACATCGTCCGCGAGGGAGGACGACGCCACGGGTTGCCGCTCGGGCGGCGGTGTGTCGGTTTCGGACATGAGGCGGGCCCACCAGAATTCGAGAGACCGTGACGAAAAGGGAGTTGATGCTACGTCACGGACCTCGCCGCAGGTGGGCCCGCCTTGGAAGAGCCGGGTTACGCCAGCCCAGGCCCCCGCACGGGGATGGAGGTGAACGTAGGCGCCGGTGCCGGATCCTTGAAGAAGTCGTTGCCCTTGTCGTCGACGACGATGAACGCGGGGAAGTCCTCCACCTCGATCTTCCACACCGCCTCCATCCCGAGCTCCTCGTACTCGACGACCTCGACCTTCTTGATGCAGTCCTGGGCGAGCCGAGCCGCCGGGCCGCCGATCGAGCCGAGATAGAAGCCGCCGTGCGCGTCGCACGCGTTGGTGACCTGCGCCGACCGGTTCCCCTTGGCCAGCATCACCTTCGACCCACCCGCCGCCTGGAACTGCTCCACGTACGAGTCCATACGACCGGCCGTCGTCGGCCCGAAGGAGCCGGACGCGTACCCCTCCGGCGTCTTCGCCGGCCCCGCGTAGTACACCGGGTGGTCCTTCAGGTACTGCGGCATCTCCTCGCCCGCGTCCAGCCGCTCCTTGATCTTGGCGTGCGCGATGTCACGCGCCACGACCAGCGGGCCGGACAGCGACAGCCGCGTCTTCACCGGGTACTTGGTCAGCTCGGCGAGGATGTCGTCCATCGGCTGGTTGAGGTCGATCCTGACCACGTCCGACGCCTCGTCGAGATGCTCGTCCGTCGTCTCGGGCAGGAACCGCGCCGGGTCGGTCTCCAACTGCTCCAGGAAGACGCCCTCCGCCGTGATCTTCGCGACGGCCTGCCGGTCGGCCGAGCAGGACACGGCGATGGCGACGGGACACGAGGCGCCGTGCCTCGGCAGCCGCACCACGCGCACGTCGTGGCAGAAGTACTTGCCGCCGAACTGCGCCCCGATCCCGATCCGCTGCGTCAGCTCGAAGACCTTCTCCTCCAGCTCCTTGTCCCGGAAGCCGTGACCGAGCTCGGACCCCTCGGCCGGGATCTCGTCGAGGTAGTGCGCGGAGGCGTACTTGGCGGTCTTGAGCGCGTACTCGGCACTCGTGCCGCCGACCACGATCGCCAGGTGGTACGGCGGACAGGCGGCCGTACCCAGCGAACGGATCTTCTCCTCCAGGAACTTCATCATGGAGGCCTCGTTGAGGACGGCCTTCGTCTCCTGGTAGAGGAACGACTTGTTGGCCGAGCCGCCGCCCTTCGCCATGAACAGGAACTTGTAGGCGCCCCCGTCGGTGGCGTACAGCTCGATCTGGGCCGGCAGGTTGGAGCCGGTGTTCTTCTCCTCCCACATGGTGAGCGGAGCCATCTGCGAGTAGCGCAGGTTCAGGTTCAGGTACGCGTCGTAGATGCCCTGGGACAGGGCCGCCTCGTCACCGCCCGACGTGAGGACGTTCTGGCCGCGCTTGCCCATGACGATCGCCGTACCGGTGTCCTGGCACATGGGGAGTACGCCCGCAGCCGCGATGTTGGCGTTCTTCAGCAGGTCCAGTGCCACGAACTTGTCGTTGTTCGACGCCTCGGGGTCGTCGATGATCCGCCGCAGCTGCGCCAGGTGGGCGGGCCGCAGATAGTGCTGGATGTCATGGATGGCCTCGGCGGCGAGCTTGCGCAGCGCCTCCGGCTCGACCTTGAGGAACGTCCGCCCGTCGGCCTCGAAGGTGGAGACACCCTCGGAGGTCACCAGCCGGTACGGGGTGGTGTCCTCTCCCATGGGGAGCAGATCCGTGTACGCGAACTCAGGCATCTCGCCCATTCCTCACTCGACGAAGACAGCGGCCTGCCTTCATCGGCGGGCGCCCACCAGCGTAGGACCTGCCGACGCGGAGAAGCTTGTTAGGTAGGACTCAGTTGAGAAGGGGGCGGCTCGAACGAGGGGACCTCCCCCGTCCGTCCGCTTGTTCGTCATGTTCGTCCACACCCCTAGTCGCGATCTATCGCGTTTGGGTACGCTGCTGCCGTGGACCTTCAGAAGCAGACCGAACCGCGCGCGTCCGAACTCCGCGCCTCGGACGCCGACCGTGACCGCGTCGCGGACCTCCTGCGCGAGGCGCTGGCCGAGGGCCGCCTCACGCCCGACGAGCACTCCGAGCGCGTCGAGGGGGTGCTGAGCGCCAAGACGGTCGGCGAACTGGAGGTCTTCGTGCGGGACCTGCCCGCCGGTCACCGGTCCCACGCGCCCCGGGCCGACGCGTGGGGATACGCGCCCGCACCCAACCGCCCCACCCCGGGCGCGATCCCGCTCGACCCCGACGACAGCATGGTGGCGGTATTCAGCGCCGCGGTCCGCAAGGGCCGCTGGCGCGCGGGACGCCGTATGCACGCGTACGCGATCTTCGGCACTGTCGAGGTCGACCTCAGCGAGGCGATATTCGAGTACCAGCAGGTCGTGATCAAGGCGATCTCGGTCTTCGGCAACGTCGAGATCCGCGTCCCGGAGAACGTCTCGTTGCGCGGCACCGGCGGCGGTGTGCTCGGCAACTTCGAGGTGAGCACGCTGGATTCGGGCGATCCCCACGCACCCGTGGTCTATGTGGACGGACTGGCCATACTCGGCAATGTCGAGGCGAAACCCAAGCGGGGCAAGGTGATCGGGGACATCCTCGACCTCGTCTCCCGCAAGGTCGACAGGAGTTTGCGCAAACACCTGGATCATTGACGGTTGTGAATTCGGTCGCACCCGAAGCGATTCGGTCAGGTCACGACGCCCCGGCAGTGCCCTGGAACCTCAGCGGTCGGGAACTCAGTGCATAGGCGCGCGCACAGCGGGTAGGGCTTGCTGCATCGTCTCTTGGAGGGTGCCGTGGGCTTCACGCGGAACCCGGTACGCCCGGCGAGCGAGCGACTTGCGATCGCATGCTCCGGACGCTCCGGGACCGTCGCCCCGGGCCACGTGGGCCCCACGGCTCCCTCCAGCTCGCGAAGAAGCCGTCGTCAGGAGTAGACCGTGCTGCAACCGCCGCATTCGTCCCTGCAGGTCGCCGCCGTTCCGCCCCAGCGGGTGCCAGTGCGGGAAAGGGACCAGGACGCCCCGTGGCACACCGAGGCGGTGTGCCGGCGCGACGAGGCGGGTCTCTTCTTCGCCCCCTCGAAGGAACCGACCGCCGCCCGGCTCTCCCGGGAGCAGGCGGCCAAGCGGGTGTGCGGTGGCTGTCCGGTCATGGTCGAGTGCCGTGAACACGCGCTGCTGCAACCCGAGCCGTACGGCGTCTGGGGCGGCCTCACCGCCGCCGAACGCCGGGTGGTCCTGGCCAGGCGCCGCCGCCGCGAGATGGAGCTCAAGAAGGCCGCCCACGGCACGATAGCGGCGGCGGGCTGACCGACCCGGTCACGCTGGTCATGGAAGAGGGCGCCCTCTCCGCACAGAGGGCGCCCCCTTCTCACGCATGGGCTCTTGAACATAGGGCCACAGGCGCGGGGTTGCGGGAAGCTGCTCGCCGGCGCCGCGCCCCAGGGACGCGGGGAACTGCGCGACAAGCCACGACGCACCCGCACCCACCCACGACCCGAAGTCCCCCACACCGAAGTCGCTCGGCGGGTTACCTGGCGGGTTACTTGGCGCGATCGAAATCGATCGCGCTGTAGGCCCTCAGCTTGCTCAGCCGGTGCTCGGACGAAATCTGCCGGACCGTCCCCGACTTCGACCGCATCACGATCGACTCGGTCGTCGCCGTCTCCGACCGATAACGAACCCCGCGCAGCAGTTCACCGTCGGTGATGCCGGTCGCGACGAAGAACACGTTCTCCCCGGAGACCAGGTCGTCGGTCGTGAGCACGCGGTCGAGGTCGTGCCCCGCGTCCACTGCCCGCTGCCGCTCCTCGTCGTCCTTCGGCCACAGCTTGCCCTGGATGGTGCCGCCGAGGCACTTCACTGCACAGGCCGAGATGATGCCCTCGGGCGTACCGCCGATGCCCAGGAGCAGGTCTACGCCGGTGCCCTCGCGCAGGGCGAGGATCGAACCGGCGACATCGCCGTCGGAGATCAGCTTCATACGGGCGCCGGTCTCCCGGATCTCCTTGATGATGCCGACGTGGCGCGGCCGGTCGAGGATGACGACGGTGACGTCCTCGGGCGTGACCCGCTTGGCCTTGGCGACCCGGCGGATGTTCACCGAGACGGGCGCGTTGATGTCGACGAAGTCGGCGGCGTCCGGCCCGGTGACCAGCTTGTCCATGTAGAAAACTGCGGACGGGTCGAACATCGACCCGCGGTCGGCCGCCGCGAGGACGGCGATGGCGTTCGTCATGCCGTTGGCGGTGAGGGTCGTACCGTCGATCGGGTCGACGGCGATGTCGCACTCGGGCCCGGTCCCGTCGCCGACGCGCTCCCCGTTGAAGAGCATGGGCGCCTCGTCCTTCTCACCCTCACCGATGACGACGACGCCGTTCATCGAGACGGTCGAGACGAGGGTCCGCATGGCGCGCACCGCGGCACCGTCGGCACCGTTCTTGTCACCGCGGCCCACCCAGCGGCCCGCGGCCATCGCTGCGGCCTCGGTCACGCGGACGAGTTCCAGGGCCAGGTTGCGGTCGGGAGCTTCGGAGGGGACTTCGAGTTCGGACGGCAGATGATGATGCTCGGTCATCGAGACGCACCTTTCTGATACGGCGACGGCCGGATGAGGGTGTTGGCCACGACTCTATCGTTAGGCAGACAAAATGAGCAGGGGGCCCCACGGATGAGCGGGCGGGTGCACCTGCGACGATGGGGAGCGTGGCAGGTTCGAACGGCAAGAACGGCAAGCAGAAGACGGCCCGGGACATGATTCTTTCCCTGGGTCTCATCAGTCTCGCGGCGGGAGTGATCTATCTCTTCATTCCGCACGACGACTCCGCTCCCGACCTCAAACGGGTCGACTACCGCGTCGAGCTGCTGACGGCTCGCCGCGCCGCGAGCTACCCGGTGGCCGCGCCCGAGGGCCTGTCGGCCGACTGGAAGGCGACGTCGGTGCGCTTCTCCGGCGAGGACTTCGACAAGTGGCACCTCGGCTTCCACGACTCCGAGGGTGAGTACGTGGCGGTGGAGCAGTCCGCTCAGAAGCCGTCCGTCTTCATCGGCGAAGCCACCCAGAGCGCCCGGGAGACGAAGGTCACCCAGCGCATAGGGGACGCGACGTGGACGCGGTACGAGGGCGACAAGTACGACGCGCTGGTGCTGCGCGAGAAGGGTTCCACGACGGTGGTGGCGGGCACGGCGTCGTTCGACCGCCTCACGAAGATGGCCCAGGCCCTGAGGACGACGTAGGAAACCGGTCTGCGAGTCAGGCGGGCAGGCACGAGTAATGAGTGAGGCCCCCGGCAGAGCCGGGGGCCTCACCCATGAACGCGTCGGTGTACCTCAGACGGTGGTGACGACCTCGTCGTACGCCAGACGCGGGGAGCGCGGGTACCAGGCGTCGGCGCCCGGGTTGCCGATGTTGACGACGACCAGCGGGGTGTGGTCGTCGTCCAGGAACTCCTTCTGGATGCCCGCGAAGTCGGCACCGGTCATCGGGCCGGCGGCGAGGCCCGCGGCACGCACGCCGATGATGAAGTACGCGGCCTGCAGAGCGGCGTTCAGCCCGGCGGCACTCTCACGGGCGGAGCGCTCGCTGAAGAAGAGGTCCTTGGCCTGGGGGAAGGCCGGGAGCAGGGCCGGCAGCTCCTCGTGGAACTCGTTGTCCGCGGAGAGGATCGCGACCAGCGGCGCCGTGGAGGTCTTGGCCTGGTTGCCCTCGGCCATGTGCTGCACAAGGCGCTCGCGGGCCTCGGCGGAGCGGACCAGCGTGATGCGCAGCGGGCTCTGGTTGAAGGCCGTGGGGCCGAACTTGACCAGGTCGTAGATCGCCTGGACCTGCTCGTCCGACACCGGCTCGTCGGTGAAGGTGTTCGCGGTACGGGCCTCGCGGAACAGCAGGTCCTGGGCGGCGGGGTCAAGAACGAGGGACATGGCAAACCTTCTGTAGACGTGCGTCGGACGTCGGATCCGGCGGGATCGGCTGACGATGTCGACAGTACAAAGTGAAAGTTCAAGGTTCAACAAAAGGCGGTCGATGGTGATCCGCTTCACAGGGGGCGGGACGCACCGAACGGCGGGCAGGTCACTCCGCGCCGTCGTCGTCGCTCCCCGCCTCGGAAGGTTCCTCGGACCGCTCCTCGGCCAGGGCCGCGTCGAGCCGCTTGCGCGCCCCCTCCAGCCACTGCCGGCACACCTTGGCCAGCTCCTCGCCGCGCTCCCAGAGGGCGAGGGACTCCTCCAGCGTCGTCCCGCCCACCTCCAGCCGCCGTACGACGTCGATCAGCTCGTCCCGCGCCTGCTCATAGCCGAGCGACTCACTCACTTTGCTGGTCATGCGCCCACCCTAGACATCGACTCGGACAGTGAACTCACCCTCGGCGACCCGCGCCCGCAACGTCTCGTCGGCCGTCACCTCGCCCGGATCCCGGACCACGTGTCCGTCGGCCCGCTGGAGCACCGCGTACCCGCGCCGCAGGGTCGCCGCGGGCGAGAGGCCCACCACGCGCGCGTGGGTGTGGGACAGCTCCGAGTCGGCGCGGTCGAGGAGATGACCGAGGGTGCGCCGCGCCCGTTCGACAAGGGAGACGACATGGTCGGCCCGTTCGTCGATCATCCGGTGCGGATCCTCCATGGAGGGCCGGGCGAGCGCGTGCGCGAGCCCGCGCTCCTCCCGCTCGACGAGGGTGTGGACGGACCGCCGGGCCCGGTCGAGCAGCAGCCGCACCCGCTCGTACTCCTCGCCGACGTCCGGTACGACCTTCTTGGCGGCGTCGGTGGGCGTGGAGGCCCGCAGATCCGCCACGTAGTCGAGGAGCGGACGGTCCGGCTCGTGCCCGATGGCGGAGACGACCGGCGTACGGCAGGCGGCGACCGCCCGGACGAGCTGCTCGTCGGAGAAGGGCAGCAGATCCTCCACGCTCCCGCCGCCCCGGGCCACCACGATCACATCCACCTCGTCGAGATCGTCCAGCTCCTTCACGGCCTGGACGACCTGCGGCACGGCGTGCACGCCCTGTACGGCGACGTTGCGCACCTCGAAGCGCACGGCGGGCCAGCGGCGACGGGCGTTCTCCAGAACGTCCCGCTCGGCGGCCGAGGCCCGCCCGCAGACCAGCCCGACGAGATGGGGCAGAAAGGGCAGCGCCTTCTTCCGCTCGGCGGCGAACAGCCCCTCGTTGCCCAGGGCCTTCTTCAACTGCTCCAGCCGGGCGAGCAGTTCCCCGACCCCCACGGGCCGTATCTCGGTGGCCCGCAGCGACAACTGCCCCCGCGGCGCGTACCACTCGGGCTTGGCGAGTACGACGACCCGGGCGCCCTCGCTCACCACGTCGGCGACGGTGTCGAACACCTGCCGGTAGCAGGTGACGGCCACGGAGATGTCGTGAGAGGGATCACGCAACGTCAGGAACACCACGCCGGCACCGGGCCGCCGCGACAACTGGGTGATCTGCCCCTCGACCCAGATGGCACCGAGCCGGTCGATCCACCCCCCGATGAGCCGCGACACCTCACCGACGGGCAGCGGAGCGTCAGCGGACGTATTGAGACCCATACCGCGAGACTAACGGCCGCCACTGACAACCCCGGGCACCATCCAGCCCGTCCGGCGTTTGAGGACGAGCGTGTTCAGCGCGATGGGGGGCTGGGGGCGCAGCCCCCGGGGGGACGGGACGGGACGGGACGGGTAGGGGCGGCGGGGGCGAACCCCTCACAATCGTTGCCGCACCGAGCGCGGCCTTACGATGGTTCACATGACCGCTTCGCCTGGCCGCCGTGTCCTGCTCGCCGCCCCCCGGGGCTACTGCGCGGGCGTGGACCGCGCCGTGATCGCCGTCGAGAAGGCCCTCGAACAGTACGGGGCCCCCATCTACGTCCGGCACGAGATCGTGCACAACAAATACGTCGTACAGACCCTGGAGAAGAAGGGCGCGATCTTCGTCGAGCGCACCGCGGAGGTCCCCGAGGGGTCCATCGTCATGTTCTCCGCGCACGGTGTCGCCCCTGTCGTGCACGACGAGGCCGCCGCGGGCAGGCTCGCGACCATCGACGCGACCTGCCCCCTCGTCACCAAGGTCCACAAGGAAGCCGTCCGCTTCGCCAAGGAGGACTACGACATCCTCCTGATCGGTCACGAGGGCCACGAGGAGGTCATCGGCACCTCCGGCGAGGCCCCCGACCACATCACCCTCGTGGACGGCCCGAAGGACGTCTCGAAGGTCGAGGTCCGCGACCCGTCGAGGGTCGTCTGGCTGTCCCAGACCACCCTCTCCGTGGACGAGACGA
This sequence comes from Streptomyces sp. NBC_01451, assembly GCF_036227485.1. Classification (NCBI taxonomy): domain Bacteria; kingdom Bacillati; phylum Actinomycetota; class Actinomycetes; order Kitasatosporales; family Streptomycetaceae; genus Streptomyces; species Streptomyces sp. NBC_01451. Next base: position 3,125,690 of record NZ_CP109479.1, on the reverse strand, counting down.
TGGAGACCGTCGACGCCCTCAAGGAGAAGTTCCCGCAGCTGATCTCCCCGCCCAGCGACGACATCTGCTACGCCACCCAGAACCGTCAGCTCGCCGTGAAGCAGATGGGCGAGGAGGCGGAGCTGGTGATCGTCGTCGGCTCCAAGAACTCCTCGAACTCGGTCCGGCTCGTCGAGGTCGCGAAGCTCGCCGGCTCCCGCGAGGCGTACCTCGTGGACTTCGCCGACGAGATCGACGAGGCGTGGCTGGACGGCGTGTCGACGGTCGGCGTCACCTCGGGCGCCTCGGTCCCCGAGATCCTGGTCGAGCAGGTCCTGGAGTACCTGTCGCAGCGCGGCTTCGAGGACGTGGAACTCGTCAAGGCGGCCGAGGAGTCCATCACGTTCTCGCTGCCGAAGGAACTGCGCCGCGACCTGCGCGCGGAGGCGGCGGAGCTGGTGGGCCGGCGCACGGGTGCCACGACCGCCGAGACCCCCTCGGGCGAGTGACTGTCTGTCCTACGCCGTAACGTAGAGCCATGCACATCTTCGGCGTGGACATCGGCGGGTCAGGGATCAAGGGCGCCCCTGTGGACCTGGACAGGGGCGACCTCGCGGAGGAGCGCTTCAAGGTGCTCACCCCGCAACCGGCCACACCCGACGCGGTGGCGGACGGCGTGAAGGAGGTCGTCGACCACTTCGGCTGGACGGGCCCGGTCGGCATCACCTTCCCGGGCGTGGTCACCGGCGGCTCGACGATCCGTACGGCGGCGAACGTCGACAAGAACTGGATCGACACGGACGCGCGCGCGTTGCTGAGCGACCGCCTGGGCGGCCTCCCGGTGACCGTGCTGAACGACGCGGACGCGGCGGGCGTCGCCGAGATGCAGTTCGGCGCCGGCCGCGACCGCAGAGGCACGGTCGCCCTCCTCACCTTCGGCACGGGCATCGGCAGCGCCCTCTTCGTCGAGGGCGCGCTGGTCCCCAACACGGAACTGGGCCACCTGGAACTGCACGGGCACGACGCGGAGACCCGGGCGTCCACCAAGGCCAAGGACGACAACGAGCTGACGTGGGAGCACTGGGCCCACCGCGTCCAGAAGTACCTGGCCCATGTGGAGATGCTGTTCTCCCCCGAGTTGTTCATCATCGGCGGCGGTGTCAGCCGCAAGTCCCAGAAGTTCCTGCCGCTGATCGAGGGCATCAAGGCGGAACTCGTCCCGGCTCAGCTGCAGAACAACGCGGGGATCGTGGGCGCGGCGATGCGGGCGTCCAAGGAGGCGTGACCGGGCGTCGTGACAGGGCGTCGTGACCTGTCCGGCGTGACCGGGCGGGGAGCGGCGCCGAGACGCGGGACGGGCGGCCAGGGGACCACCACCAGCCGGGGCAACCATCGCCCCGGCACCTCACACGGGCATACGGGCCCGCCCCGGCCGCCGGTTCATCAGGCGCACCTTCCGGACGGTCGCGATGAGGCCGGCGACCAGCGTCCCCCCGTACAGCCACCCGGCCTCGGTGGCCAGCGCCGTGACGATGCCCATGAGGTGGGAGAAGATCCCGCCGTCCCCGTCGGCCACGGGCAGCAGGCCCACGGTGAAGGCGATGGGTACGACGACGGGCGCGGTCACCAGGTCCGCGCCCCGCACCCAGACCGCGGTGAGCACGCACACCGGCAGGAACAGCACTCCGTACGCCGTCAGGGACGCCCCGAACAGCAACCGGTCGAGACAGCCGAGCGCGAACATCACCGCGGCGCAGAACAGCCCGCCGCCGAGACCGGTGAGCCGGGGATCGGGCATCCGCCGCAGAGCCTGCACCAACGGCGGGGCGGACCGCCGGGCGGCGGCCGGGGGGCGCCGGGATCCGGCCGCCGCCTGCCCTGCGGCACGGCCGCCGCGCGGGTCCGGCGAGGCGCCGCGGCCGGGCCGGGCGGGGCCGGAGTGCGGGGGACGGTGTCGGGTCCTGTGTTGCTCCACTGGACCAACCTAGGTCGGCCTGTACAGGGAACAGCCCCTCAGACACGCCGAACGGATACCGAACCCACGCCCGACAAGCACCCAGGACACGCCGACGGACCGACCCTGGCCAAGCGTTCGATACGCCGCCGGGCGGGGGCTACGACAGCCCTTAGACTGAGGGATCGTCTCCACCCCCTCACCCTCCTCTCGTACGGGAAGTCGCAACGTGTCGCTCACGATCGGAATCGTCGGTCTGCCGAATGTCGGCAAGTCGACCATGTTCAACGCCCTGACCAAGAACGACGTGCTGGCGGCCAACTACCCGTTCGCCACGATCGAGCCGAACGTCGGCGTGGTCGGCGTCCCGGACGCGCGCCTGACGAAACTGGCCGAGATCTTCTCCTCCCAGAAGATCCTTCCGGCGACCGTCGACTTCGTCGACATCGCGGGCATCGTGAAGGGCGCCTCGGAGGGCGAGGGCCTGGGCAACAAGTTCCTCGCGAACATCCGTGAGTCCGACGCGATCTGCCAGGTCATCCGCGCCTTCCAGGACGAGAACGTCGTACACGTCGACGGCAAGGTCTCGCCGAAGGACGACATCGAGACGATCAACACCGAGCTGATCCTCGCGGACCTCCAGACGATCGAGAAGGTCCTGCCGCGCCTCCAGCGGGAGTCGCGCATCAAGAAGGACATCGGACCGAAGGTCGCCGCGGTCGAGGCGGCGAAGGAGATCCTGGAGAAGGGCGACACGCTCTTCTCGCAGGGCATCGTCCAGGGCTCAGGCAACGAGGAACTCCTCCACGACCTGCACCTCCTCACCACCAAGCCGTTCCTCTACGTCTTCAACGTCGACGAGGACGAACTGGTCGACGAGGACTTCAAGGCCGAGCAGCGCGCCCTGGTCGCCCCCGCCGAGGCGATCTTCCTCAACGCCAAGCTGGAGGCGGACCTCGCCGAGCTCGACGAGGAGGAGGCGATGGAACTCCTGGAGTCGGTCGGCGTCGAGGAGCCCGGCATGGCGACCCTGGCCCGGGTCGGCTTCGACACCCTGGGCCTCCAGACCTACCTGACGGCCGGCCCCAAGGAATCCCGCGCCTGGACCATCAAGAAGGGCGCCACCGCCCCCGAGGCCGCCGGAGTCATCCACACCGACTTCCAGAAGGGCTTCATCAAGGCGGAGGTCATCTCCTTCGACGACCTGGTCGAAACGGGCTCGGTGGCCGAGGCCCGCGCCAAGGGCAAGGCCCGTATGGAGGGCAAGGAGTATGTGATGCAGGACGGGGATGTGGTGGAGTTCCGCTTCAACGTGTGACCGATCGATTACCTTGCGTTGATTCGATTCGTTGGGTGTGCGGATTCGGGGCCGGGCTTTCTCATGAGCTCGGCCCCTTCGCCGTTCTCGTGCCGGTCGGGATCGGTCCGGGTGCGCCCGCGTGCTGGACGAATTCAGGCGGAGCTGGGACATTAGTACCGAGTCGTAAATATGTGGCCGTCGAATCTGCGCAGAATTCTTCGGCAAGTGGCTGAACGAGTGACCCTCGATGCTGGAATTTTCCGAATGGAGGACTCAATGGCTGGACTTGTCCATGAATTCACCGATCAGCAAGGATCCTTTTGGTTGTCGAAGTGGCGCACCTACATCACCTCCACGATCTCGCACATATCGCCCCAGGCCTCCGGCATCTGCCCTTTCGGTTTCGAGCTCCTTTCTGATGCATCTTTCCTTGCCCGGGATCTGCGACGGTACTACGTCTACGTTTCGGAACCGCAGATGAAGGGTGAGGAAATATTCGAAAAGTTCATGCTGTGCTTGCAGGGCGATGCGCCGAACTTCTGCGAAAGTATCGGGTTTTTGGTGCACCCGACCGGGCGGCTTGATCGCGACGTTGCCAAGAATCGACTCCTGCATTTCCAGGTGCTCAAACGGAAGCAGTCGATACTCGAAATATACTCTCGCTATGTCGTTGCCTGTCCCGATGTGGTATTAAATGGCACCTTGACGGAAATGAGAGCGTTCGACATCAGTGAGTCTGCTCGCCGGTATGTTTTCCAGCTGACGCTGATGGTGGCGGCGGTCTTCCCTGAAGTCACCCAGTTGACTGAAGCGGAAACCAGTGGACTGGCTCTCTCGATATTGGAGATGTCCAGGACGCACATATCTCAGGCGACCGTAACCCGGCCGCCGAGGCGGGAGGAGGCAGCAATACTGGCCGGTGTGGTTCTCCCCTTCATGCGGAGAGTGCGTCAATATGTCCAGGAAACCCGGGCCTCTGGGGGCGTCGTGCCATATGAATTCGTCGACATACACAGTGACGTGCGGCTGGCGGGCACGATGAATGCAGCTGTAATGGCTGAAAAGATGGAGCTGATCAGGAACTTATACAGCTCCTACCCGCCGCGCGTTTCGAGCGGGCGCTGAGGATTCCTACACCTGTTCCATGGAGTCATATTCCATGACTTCGTCGTTCAGTACGACAAGAGCGATTCCAGCCTGCTTCAGGAGCTCTCGCGTGTCCTCGCCCGCCTGGTATCTGTAGGCGGCGACCACGCGCTCGGCTCCTACGGCGATCACGAGCATTGCGCACGCTCGACATGGCTCCATCGTGCAGTAGAACGTCGAGCTTCCCAGTGTTTGACCGTATCGGGCAGCCTGCGCGATCGCGTTCTGCTCTGCGTGAATGGTGCGTACACAATGAGACCGTGCGCGCCCGTCATCGGAAATCATCTTACGCACGAGATGACCCACTTCGTCGCAATGGTCGACCCCGGGCGGTGTGCCCACGTACCCGGTCGAAATGATCCGTTGATCGCGAACGACTACGCAGGCGCATTTCCCGCGATTGCACGTTGCCCTCAGGCTCACGGCCTCGACGATCGACATGAAGTATTCGTCCCATTCGGGCCTGGTCTGCATAATTATCACAGCCGTTTCGCTAGGTTTTCACTCTGAACAAAAAAGCGAGCCATGTATGTCGAGGAGGAGAATTCCGGTCTGAAGGCCGACCGTGATGGTGGCTCCGTCGGTCGTCCGCCGAAGGTCGGCCTCCCGAGCCGGTTGCTGGAGCAGGGCGTGCACAGGAGCACCCAGGGGAATCGTCCGTATCAGGGAGCCGGTGAACGGGCACCAGAGGCGCACTGTGCCGTCGTGGCCGCCCGATACCAGAAGCATGGAGCCGTCGGGGGAGGTTGCCACCACGAGAGCTCTGACCTGGTCGTCATGCCCGAGCAAATCCGATCCGACCTGGCTGCCCGCATACGGGTCCCAGACGCGGATGACACCGTCGGAGCCTGCCGAGACCAGCGTCGGTGCGTGTGCTGTGCCTCCGGGTAGGAGGGCAAGGGACCATACCCATCCTTTGTGCCCGGGGAGGAGACGCGCACGACGGACCCACGTCGTGGCGTCCCATATGTGAATGGTTCCGTCGTTGCCCGCGGAGGCCAATAGCGCCGGCTGCCCGCCGGACGGTTCCACAAGGCGCAGATCCCTGATGGGAGCATGGTGCGCCCGAAACGTGTGGCGAATACCTTTGTCAAAGGTGAACTCGGTGATGAACCCGGCCGATCCGGCTTCGACGAAGTGACCTCGACCACCTCCCGGTGCAGGCAGATGCCCCACTGTCAGGGCCGAATCACCGTCGATCAGAAGGGAGTCGGCTGCGGTAGGGCTGCCGTGTCGGTCCATCAACTGCACAAGCCCGTTGGTGTGGCAGACAGCCAGAGTCCCGTGGCCATGTTCCCCGAGTGAGGCCACGGCGGAGACCCCCGCCCTCATCCGGATCGGCTCCAGGGCGGTAGTGGCGGCATCCCAGGTCGACAGCGCACCGTTGCTGGTGAGGACAACGCACTGGGTGTCGCTCACCTCCATCGGCGCCAGTGCTCGAACCGTCCTGGAAGACGGCAGGAATGCTTCACCCACGAGTCGTTCCGTCCAGGGGTCCCAGACTCGGACCGTGCCGTCCTCGCCGGCTGTGGCGAGGAGGGCATGCCCGTCCGGATGACCAGTGGCGTCCGACCCCGGTACGACGCGCACATCGAACACGGCGCCGGCGTGACCGTTGAAGGGGGCCCCGAGCTGACGGCCGGCTATCGGGTCCCAAACCCGCACCGTCCCGTCCTCCCCGGCTGTGGCCAGCAGCATGGGAGCCGCTGTGGAGTACCCGGTCGACTTGCCATCTGCGGGCGCCGGGAACGCGCAAACCGCCCATACGCCGCCCGTGTGTCCCACGAGCGGGAGTCCCAGTTGATGGCCTGTCACCGGATCCCAGACACGTACGGTGCCGTCCTCTCCGGTGCTGGCCAGCAGCAGGCCGCTTGCCGCGTCACGCGCGGGGAAGCAGCAGATCCCGAGCGCCCGGCCTTCGTGGCCGGTCAGTGGTGGACCCGACTGGCGGCCGGCGACCGGATCCCAGATCCGCACAGTGCCGTCCTGCCCGGTGGTCGCGAGCAACGTACTTCCGTCCGAGGTCCCGTCGGACCCCCACCCGGGAAGGGTGCATATACCCCGGACCCGGCCTTCGTGGCCGGTCAGTGGTGGACCCGACTGGCGGCCGGCGACCGGATCCCAGATCCGCACAGTGCCGTCCTGCCCGGTGGTCGCGAGCAACGTACTTCCGTCCGAGGTCCCGTCGGACCCCCACCCGGGAAGGGTGCATATACCCCAGACGCGGCCTTCGTGGCCGGTCAGTGGTGGACCCGACTGGCGGCCGACGACCGGATCCCAGATCCGCACAGTGCCGTCCCGGCCCGCAGTGGCAAGTCGGAACGTCCCGGGGTCGGTCCCGTGGTGCTGATTCGGAATAGGGAGCGTGCAAATGCCCAGTACGGCGCCTCGGTGGCCTCCGAGGGTGCGGCCGATCTGGCAGCCAAGGGCGGGGTCCCAGATGCGGACGGTTCCGTCATCGGCAGCGTTCGCCACCAGGGTGGACTTGCCCAGCCCTCGGTTCAGCGGGCTCACCGCGCGTACGCGAACGGCCCGGTCGGCGAAAGGATCGGTTTCTCTGTCCTCGGAGACCGCCGGATCCCAGATCCGTACCGTTCCGTCCTGCCCGGCGCTGGCCAACAGGGAACGCCCGCGGGAGGTCTGTAGTCGCGGAACGGCACAGACACCCATGACGCGTCCGTCGTGCCCGGCGAGCGATGGCCCGATTTGGCGCCCCGCGACGGGATCCCACAGCCGGATCGAACCGTCCTGGCCTGTCGTGGCGAGGAGTGTGCGTTCTGGAATGCCCTCGGCGTTTTCGTTGGTTACTGCGCAGACTCCCCAGACACGGCCGACATGGCCCTCCAGGGGAACACCGATCCGGCGACCGTCCACCGGGTCCCACAGGTGAGTCATTCCGTCGTCACCCGCGGTGGCCAGTATGGAGCGCCCGTCGGGTGCCCACCCGGGCAGCGCGCACATGCTCCGTATCCCGCCGGAGTTCGCGATGATCTGTTCGCCCACCTGACTGCCGGAACCCGGGTCCCAGATCCGTACGGTTCCGTCCTGGCCGCCGGTCGCCAGTAACGTGGTCCGTTCGGGGAACCCGTCAAATCCCCGGCCCGGGAGGGTGCACAGCGACCAGACGCCACCTGTGTGGCCGGTCAACGGAGCGCCCCGTAATTCTCCGCTCATCGGGTCCCACACCCGAACCGTGCCGTCGTCTGCCGCCGCGATCAGGTTCCGGTCGTCCGGATTTCCGTCGGCATCCCATCCAGGAAGAGGGCAAACACCCCAGACGCGGCCTCGATGACCAGTGAGCGGCCCGCCTACCTGGCGACCTGTCGAAAGGTCCCAGATTCGCACTGTTCGGTCACCGCCCGCGCTGGCGAGGAGCGTGCGATCGTTCGGCCCGAGAAAGGCGCAAATATCCTCAATGGTGCCGTGATGGCCATGCATGGGAGGCCCGATCGGAGTGGCGTGCTCCGCGTCCCAGAGCCGGATGGTGCCGTCGTCACCGGCTGAGGCGAGTGTGCTGCGGCCATCGAACAAGGAAAGGCCGCGTACGCGATTTACGGGTGCGGAGTGCCCGCTGAGCTGCGCGTGCACGGTCATATGGCCAATGCGCGCGGAGGCAATCCCCCAGCCGCCCGTGGATTCCTCCGCGATCTGCCGGCCGCTGTACTTGGCCATGGACAGTTGCCGCAACCCCGGCCGATCGCCGGGATGGGCCTTCTCCAGCACTTCGCAGGCTCCGATGACACCTGCCACTGGGGGAGGCACCGCCTTGCGTCCGAACAAGGTACGCAAGGCGTCTGCCGTGATCGCACGCGGCTGAAGACGGTCGAGAACCGAAGGGAGTTCCGCCAGTTGTTCCCAGAGGTCGGCTTCGGCGACGTGGCCCGAGAGGTGACGGGCCAGATAGGCGGGCATGGCCGGCGCCTTCGAACCCGCCGCGATCGAGAGGAGTGCTCGGGCGGCGTTGTGCCGGTCCCGCACCGCCTGCTCGGGATCGCGAGCCAGGAAGTACTCGATGAAGGTGCGGTGCGCCAGCCTGTAGACCGTTTCCCCGCCATGCTCCGCTCGTGCCTGCGTTCCCTCGACTCCCGTGGTGTCGATGACCACATAGGCTGCGGCCCGTTCGAGTAACTCGCCCATCACTTCGGCCCAGGCAATGTCCGAATGCACGCTGTCCGAGGGCGCACCCTGGGACCAGTCCACCCGCATCGTGCTCGGACCGACCGATGCCGCGAGAGCCGCCCAGACGCCGTCGGATTCCGGAACGCCGCGCCCATGGCCCAGTGCCAGCGCTCGGAGCAGAAGAGGATGACGGTCGTTCGTCTGAGCCAGCCTGCCGATGGCTTTGCCGAACAAGTCGTTGTGATCGCCGGCGAGAAGCAGGTCCAGCGACCAGGCCCGCCCGGGTGTGAGCAGCCGCGGGTCCTCCAGGATCTCGTACACCGCCAATCGCGCGTAGAGGAACTCTCGGTCCCTTCGCGCGATGGTGTCGGCCACGCGTTCTATGTCTTCGTCCTGCCAGCCATCGATGATGCCCCTGTTGGCAGCCGTTACGCCTCTGGAACCGTGGTCACGGGCCGTTCTCAGTCGGCGGACCACATACCGGTGGATTGCCTCTGCCTCCCAGGTGACCCGAACGTATTCGATGGCATCCGTGAATGAACTCAGTGCGTCCAGCACGTTCTCATCGCGAGCCGGCACGTCCGGAAGTTCGTTGGTCGAGGCCCGCGTTCCGACCAGGACCCGCACCAGGGGCACAGAGGTCAGCCGAGCCAGCAGCGACCGGGCGGTATCGAGCGGATCCACGGCCTCGTCCAGGGCGTCGGTCAGCACGGTGAACGGCTTGTGGCGTCGCGTCAGTCCGTCAATGAGCCAGTCGAGGTCAGTGGCGAGTCCGGCGTCCTCGCGAATCTGGGAGGGCAAGGGGCCAAGGCCGGCCGCGGTCGCGATCCTTGCGGTGGCCTGGGACAGGGACAGACCACTGAGGTGAATAACTGCATCGAATACGGGGTCGGTTGCGATGCCGTCGTGTTCGTGGGCGCTTATGAGGCCCCGCCGAGCCAGGGCGGAACGAAGTTCGGGCAGGGCATGCACGACCACATTGCCCAGCAACGCGGACTTGCCCGACCCCGCCCGTCCGGTGACAACCAGCATGCCCGTGACTGACTGGCGCAGCCAGCTGTCGATCTGGGCGATCTGCTGCTCACGGCCTTCGAAAAACCAGGAAATCTCGCCGTGCTCCGCGCCTTGTGCCTTGGCCAGGAAATGACGGCGTTCGTCAGGGGACAGGTCGTCGATGACATCTTCCAGATGTCTGATCTCGTCGAGCGGCGCCGACATCCACGACCCTACGGGTGGCATCACAGGAGTCAGTACGGCATCGGTCATGTCACCCAGAACGGTGATCGCGCAGTCGGGCAGCAACCGGTGGAACTGGTTCACGAGGTCGATGAGAGAAATCTCCGCGTCAGCCCTGTAAGTCGTGCTCAGTGCGGCACGCAGGGCGGCCGTGAACCGGCCCAGCGTCGTAGCGCCCTCACCTGAAACCCCCATGAGCAGGACGCGGCGAGGCGGGTTGTGCGCGTTGAGGACAGACGCGAGCCGCTCGACGAAGCGCCGCGACCTGCACGTGTCCACGACGACCATCGTCCAGCCCTGAACTCCCTCGTCGCCCGCACGGAGCAGAGCCAGTGCCTGGCGGGTACGGATGGCATCCGCCAGGTGTTCGGGAGTGACGCCGGCCTCTCCTGTCCGCGCTGGGCTGTCGGCATGCGCCAGGGCCGCGTTCAACCCGTCGGACCAACCGTGACCGACCCAGTACAGCACGGTGTTCGCCGGCGCCTGTGGCTCGCCACCAGCATCCGCCCACTGACGCAGTCGGCGCTCCACGGCTCCCGCTCCGCGCTCACTCGCTGGGGTCGCCCATGGGTGCTGCGCGACGTTGAAGGCCGCGAGCAGGTCGTAAAGGTGCCCAACCTGGGGTTCCGCATCCAAGTCGGGGAGGTGGGGATCGCTGTATTTTCCGATGGCCACAGGAAACACGCCGATTGTCGGCGAGGAATCGGACGTGTCCGGACGCCCTGTGTGAATCGGGAGCGGTCTCACCGCGCTGGCCTTCCCGTATCAGGAGTGACCATCACCATTTGTTGCACAGGAGCGGTTCCGCCACCGTCGGCACTGACGCGGAAGAGTCCGACAGGTAAGGGCGAAACGAGGGCCACCGATACACCGTCGGCGGCCCCCGGTCTTATCTCGGGGATATCCACCACCAGACCTGTAGCGACGTCCACAACTGAGCAGACGGGCTGGCCGGCCCGTTCAGTACCGTTGACCGACGCTTCCCAGGAACTGCCGGCGACGACGACGTCGGGGACGCTCAGCCCCAGCCCACCGCCACCCAACCACGGGCCCCTCCTGCGTTTGGCCAGTACGTGTTCCACCACGATCTGTGAGTCGGAGTGGGACGCCAGGGCGCCGTGCGACTGAGCCAGTGGAATGTCGGCACCATCCGGAATACGGGCTGCGATCATCGGTACCGTGCCGTCACCGCCCAGTGCGACCTTTTGTACGCCGGTCGTGGTCCGTTCGTAGGTGTATTCGTGCCCGGTCACCGCACCCGCTTCGATTGTGAGCGACTGCGTTGTCGGCTGGTTCACGCCGACCACTTGTTCGTGGTGTGGCAGTTGCACCGCCGAGACGGACTCCTGCCAGGAGAAGGAAGTCTCCGCCAACGTGCCGTCACCGCCGACGCCGTCGACATCTGACGCGGTCAGCCGACGAGCCTGCGCACCGTCCGCAACGCAGCGGTAGGTAGGGAGCAGGTCGTACACACCTGGCAGACCGCGTGCGAGTTCCTGGAGTCTCTCCCGCGGTAGAAGCGTTCGGCCGGGCGCGGCCAGCATCTGCACGGCTTTCGGAGCTCCGAAAAACGGGGTCCCCAACGTGACGGTAGCCCTGACTTCCTCCGCGAACCCAGCGCTTCGGCAGGCCTGACGCACCAACAGCCCACCCATGGAATGGGCGACAATCACCAACCGCGCCGGTCTGTCACCTTCGGGGTCCTGGCGGCGGGCGGCCACTTCCTGCTCGCTGTTCCGCCATTCCACAAGGTGCCGAATCGCGAAGTCTGCCAACAGGCCGCCCGTGTAGGCCACCGGGAGCCGCCAGTCGTAAGGGAACTCCTTGACTGCTGCCGGGTAGGTGACGGACCGCAGACTCTTCAGGAGCGCCGAGTAGGGCTCGAAGCCGGCAAGGAAGGGTGCGAAGGCCGGGAACCGCAGTAACCGGCGCGGGGTTATCCGTCCGTAGATACCCTCGGTCTCGTCCGGGGTCATCTCCAGAGCGGACAGGGAAGTCTTCGATGTCCAGGCTGCTACGTACCAACGTGGATCGCCCAGGCCCCAGACAACTCGTCCGTCGGCATCGACGAGTTCGCTGCCCATAGTCCCTGGCACGACGACAACTGCGTCCCGCGACCGTGCTGATGGAGATTTACTCGCGGAGTCACCGGGATCCCCCATGGTGTCAAGTCTCGCATGCCCACGTGGAGGAGACACCAGAGTTCGAGTCGACGGTTGCCTGATCACCCATGTCCTGTGCGAGACAAGCGAGGCGTGATGCCGGTCAAGGCCACCAGACGTGCACGGCAGCCGGTAGTCGGTGGGGCGGGCATCGGCCTCACCGTGCGGGCTGCCTCCGTGGTCGTCATCTGCGAACCTCGGACGACGTGTCGGACACCGAGTTGGCACGCGGATCGGCGAGAAGGAACCGGAGCAATCAGAGGATCGGGCGGCCAGGAGATCAGGTCGGCCGCGTTCCTGGTGGTGCGGAACATCGCGGCGGGTTCGCGGGCTGAGGTGTGTCGGGGCCGGACCGGGTCGACTCGCGGGGGATCACCGTCATGTCGGCCGTGGTGTCCCGTTGGGGGAGTGGCCGGCCGTCCGCCTCGTGGAGGGCGAAGGCGGCGAAGTGGTGGGCGAGGCTGACGATGTCGATCCGTACGGTGGAGAGGGAGGGGACGAACAGGGCGGCCAGGGGTGTGTCGTCGTGGCCGATCACCGCGAGCTCGTCGGGGACGGCGACTCCCGTCCGGATCGCCGCGCCCACCACGGCCGCCGCGCTGTCGTCGTTGTACGCGGCGACACCGGTGATGCCCTCGGCGCGCCAACGCTGGACCGCCGCGCGGGCGGAGTCGTCTCGGTGGTCCACCGGGCGGATGTCGAGCGGATCGAGGCCGAGCCGGGCGGCTGTCTCCTGGGCCGTGTTCACACGGAGGTCGAGCAGGGACGAGTGGGGGCCGGCGGGGGCGGCGAAGGCGATCCGTCGATGACCCTGTTCGTACAGGTGGTTGATCTGAAGGGCTGTTCCCGCGGTGAGGGCGGGCCATTCGGCCGGCGTCGTCGGGTGCTCGGGGGCGGGGACGATCCTGGTGATGCCGCAGGCGCGCATCGAGGTCAGTTCGGCGGCGTCGAAGGCGCTGAATCCGAGTACGACGTCCGGGGTGAGCAGCTCCCACAGGGGACGTGCCCGGCCTGCGGCGTACCGGGGGCAGGTGACCAGGGAATAGCCTGCCTCGTCCAGCGCGAGCGCGGCCTCGTCGAGGTGCTGCTGCATGGGGAGGCCCGACACCCAGTCCGGCAGGACGAACAGGATCACCTTGCTGCTGCCGCGCCGCAGCGTCTGTGCCGCCCGATGCGGGCGGTAGCCCATGCGCGCCGCCTCGGAGAGCACCCGCCGCCGGGTGCTCTCCGGGATCGTCTGCCCCGGGGTGTGGTTCAGGACGAAACCCACGGTGGCTCGCGAGAGACCCAGCGACTGGGCCACGTCCGCCGCCGTGACCCGCTTCTGCCCTGTCGTACCCACAGCGCCTCGCTTCTCGCCTCTCGCCCCGTGTTCCTGGATGGTAGTTGCACGTGTTACTCCGGATTGATCACAGTGGCGCGGATGTCGTCGGAGGCGGCGGCCACGGACACGTCGACCTCGACCGGGTCGCAGTCGGGTGCGGACGCGAGGAGGCTGATCCTGCCGGGGCCGGTCGGGCGGAGGACGGCGAGGGCGCGGCCTTCGTAGGTACGGCGTTCGGTGGCGTCGAAGCGTTCCGTGGAGGCCGGATCGGCGCTGCCGAAGCCCAACAGGACGCCCGAGCCCGTGACTTCGAGGCGCACCGGGCGGTCCGCGGCGGTGTGGAGGGTGCCGTCCGGGTCCGTCAGGGTGAGGGTGATGTACGCGAGGTCGCCGCCGTGCGCGGCGATGGCAGGGCGGTCGGTCTCGGCGCGCAGCCGTACCGGGCCGGTCGCCGAGCGGAGGGTGGTGCGGCCGGTTTCGGTGCCGTCGCGGTAGGTGATCGCGAGGAGTTCGCCGGGCTCGTACGGTGTCTCGAACTCGGTGCGGAAGCGGTGGTCCGCGCCCACCGGTCGGCGCCCCAAGGAGCTTCCGTCGAGGAGGAGTTCGACCTCGTCGGCGTCGCCGTAGACCTCGATGGTGGCTGGTGCGCCCTCGAAGCCGGGCCAGGTCCAGGAGGAGATGGTGTCACTCCATGCCCAGGGTGTCCCCGCCCAGGTCTTGCCGTGGTGCTCGGGTCGGCGGACCGCGATGTAGGGCTCCGCGCGCAGGCCGAAGACGATCTCGCGGTAGTAGGAGGCGGGGCGGCGGTGACCGGTGATGTCGAGGTCGCCGCAGCCCGCGAGCAGGTACGGGTAGGGCGCCGAGTGGGAGGGCCGGGGTGTTTCGGGGGTGAGGTACTGGGGGCGTCCGATGCCGACCTCGCCGAGATAGTCCCAGCCGGTCCAGGTGAAGTCGCCGATGACGTGGGCGTGTTGTCCGACCAGGCGCCAGTTGCCGTCGATGCGGGTGGGGAAGGTCTCGGTGCCGAGGATGATGCGGTTGGGGAACAGGTCGCGGTCCAGGGCGTAGCGGGCCTCGGCGTAGTTCATGCCGGCGACGTCGAGTACGGCGAAGGACTCGGCCGTCCTCTCGGTGACGAGGCCGGAGGCGCTGATCGCGTTCATCATGTCGCCCGCGTCGGCCATGAGGGTGTTGATGCCCGCCCCCTCGCCGTCGCCCGGGTTCTCCTGGGACTGCCCGCCCGGCTTCCCCAGTTCGGACATCACGGCGAGCAGGCCGTTGACCGCGTTGGTGACGTAACGCGTATGGTCCAACGAGCGGACTTTCCCGGCCAGTTTGCGCCCCCACGCGGCGCCGGAGGGCGAGCCGGTCTCGGGGATCTCGTTGCCGATCGAGTACATGATGACGCTGGGGTGGTTGAAGTCCTTGGCCACCATCGCCTCGATGTCGCGCTCCCACCATTCCGGGAAGTCGAGGCTGTAGTCGAACTCGCTCTTGCCGGACGTCCACACGTCGAAGGACTCGTCCACGACGAGCATGCCGAGGCGGTCGCAGGCGTCCAGCATCGGCTTGCTCATCGGGTTGTGGGACATGCGGATCGCGTTGAACCCGGCGTCCTTGAGGAGCCGGACGCGCCGTTCCTCGGCACGGGCGTAGGTCGCCGCGCCCAGAACTCCGTTGTCGTGGTGGACACATGCGCCGCGCAGCTTGACCGTCTCGCCGTTGATGCGCAGACCGTTCTCGGGGTCCAGGCTCAGCGAGCGGATGCCGAAGGCGACGGTCTCCACGTCCACGTCCACGTCGGCGTTGCTGTCCGCTCCGCTGCCCGTGTCCTTCAGCGTCACGGTGGCGGCGTACAGGGCGGGCGTGTCCGGGCTCCACACCAACGGGGCCCGCACGTAGAGGCGTTGGCGTACCGTCGCGGGCTCGCCCGGTAGCACGGTGACCTTCGAGACGTCGCTCGCGACCACGCCCGCGTCGGCATCGCGGATGTCCGTGACAACATCGACCGTACGGATCGCTGTCGAGTCGTTCTCGACCCTCGTCGCAATCTCGACCACCGCCCGCCCGGTGTCGATGTCCGGGGTGCTCACGCGGACGCCGTCGGGGGCGATCCGGACCACTTCGCCGACCAGCATCCACGTGTCGCGGTAGATGCCCGCGCCTGTGTACCAGCGCGAGTCGCGATGGGTGCGGGCCTCGACGCGGATCTCGTTGGCCTCGCCGAAGCGCAGGAAACGGTCCGCGTCGATGTGGAAGTGCGAATATCCGTAGGGCCGTTGACCGGCGTAGTCCCCGTTGATGAACACCACGGCGTCGCGGTGGACGCCCTCGAACTCGAAGAGGATCCGCCTGCCGCGCAGTTCCTCCGGCACGGTGAAGGTCTTGCGGTACTCGTACGTCCCGCCGGGGAAGTACGCGCCGGCGCCGCCCTCCATGGTGACCTCGCCGCCGGGCGCGGTGCGTTCCCGCTCGATCATCGCGTCGTGCGGCAGCGTCACCGGCCGGAAGGGAACCTTCGCGCCGGACAGTTCGGCGAAGGGGCTGACCTTGGGGCGGGTCTCCCAGTCGTCGTTGAAGGGCGTGCGGATCATGGCGTCTCCGTGGGCTCGGGGTCGCCATGACCGTAACTTGCACGTGCTAGTAACGCTACCGCAGGTCCTTCCGTTGGGCCTGGGCACCGGCGAGGGGCGGCGGCCCGCGGCGACCGCCCGTGCCGCCGCCCCTCGCCCCGGCCCGGCGGGCCGCCGGTGTCTGCCGCAGGCCGGGAGCGCTGCGGGCGGTGAGCTGCTGACCTGCGGGGA
Source organism: Streptomyces sp. NBC_01451 (assembly GCF_036227485.1). Classification (NCBI taxonomy): domain Bacteria; kingdom Bacillati; phylum Actinomycetota; class Actinomycetes; order Kitasatosporales; family Streptomycetaceae; genus Streptomyces; species Streptomyces sp. NBC_01451. The sequence goes on along the minus strand of NZ_CP109479.1, from coordinate 3,109,666 downwards.
CGCGCCCCCGTACCGTGCAGTCAGCCGCTGCCAGCAGCCGTCAGGCGATGTGTACCGGCGTGTGCAGGACCCGGTCGTGGCCCGCTTCGCGGACCGGGCCGGTGAGGTGGAGGGTGCCGGTGAGGCGGATGTCGGTGCTGGAGGCGCCGAGCATGACGGTGATGTCGCCGGGTTCGACGATGCGGTGGAGGTCGGGGCCGGTGTAGGCGAGCCGGTCGGTGTGGAGGCGGAAGGTCACCCTGCGCTGCTCGCCGGGGTCGAGCCGTACGCGCGTGAAGCCGGTCAACTGGGTCACCGGGCGAGGGAGTCGGGCGACCGGGTCGGCGGTGTAGAGCTGCACGACCTCGGTGCCGGGCCGGTCGCCGGTGTTACGGACCAGGCAGCTGATGTCGACCTCGCCGTCGGTGGGCACGGTGTCGGCGCCCAGGTCGAGGCCGTCGTAGGCGAAGGTCGTGTACGAGAGCCCGTGGCCGAAGGGGTAGGCGGGCGTGGGGTCGAGGTTGCTGACGCCCTCGGTGTTGCCGCCCAGGGGCGCGTGCAGATAGGTGCCGGGCTGGCCGCCCGGGGTTCGCGGGACCTGTACGGGCAGCTTGCCCGACGGGACGACGCGTCCGGAGAGGATGCCGGCCAGGGCGGGGCCGCCCTCCTCGCCGGGGAAGAACGCCTGGACGACCGCCGCAGCCCGGTCGGTGTACGCGCCGAGGGCGTAGGGGCGGCCGGAGACGACGAGGAGCACGACCGGGGTGCCGGTGGCGAGCAGCGCCTCGACCAGGTCGCCCTGGACGCCGGGCAGGGAGAGGTCCTCGGCGTCGCAGCCCTCGCCGGAGGTGCCGAGGCCGAAAAGGCCCGCCCGGTCGCCGACGACGGCGACGCAGACGTCCGCCTCCCGGGCCGCGGCCACCGCCGCGTCGATGCCCGCGCGGTCGGCGTCCTTGACGGGGCAGCCCTGCTCGTACGTGATCAGGGTCCCGGGCAGTTCCATGGCCAGGGCGTCCAGCAGGGAGCGGGCCTCGATGCCGTTGTCGTGGCCGGGATGGTGGGGGAGGACGTGGTTGGGGAAGGAGTAGCAGCCGAAGAAGGCGTTCGGGTCGTCGGCGCAGGGGCCGACGAGGGCGAGGGACGCGGTGCCGGCGGACAGGGGGAGGAGGGCGGCGCGGTTGTCGAGCAGGACGACGCTCTGCTCGGCCAGGTCCCGGGCGAGGGCGCGGTGCTCGGGCGGGTCGAGGTCGATCGGCTCCGTGGCGGCGGTGGGGCTGGTGGCGACGTCCGGGTCGAAGTCGGCGTCCAGGAGGCCCAGTTCGGCCTTCTGGCGCAGTACGCGGCGTACGGCACGGTCGACCAGGTGCTCGGAGACGGTGCCCTCGCGGACGAGTTCGGCGAGGGGCTCGCCGTAGCAGAGGGTGTCGGGGAGTTCGACGTCGATGCCGGCTTCGAGGGCGCGGGCGCCGGCCTCGCCGTAGGTCTCGCCGATGCGGTGCATGGTCCGCAGGAAGGCGACCGACCAGTAGTCGGAGACGACCGTGCCCTCGAAGCCCCACTCGTCGCGCAGAAGCCGGGTGAGCAGCCCGGCGTCAGCGCCCGCCGGTACGCCGTCCACATCGGCGTAGGAGTTCATGACCGAGCGGGCGCCGCCGTCCCGTATCGCCGCCTCGAAGGGGGGCAGGATCACGTCGGCGAGCTCGCGCGGGCCCATGGAGACGGGTGCGTGGTTGCGGGCGCCCCTGGAGGCGGAGTACCCGGCGAAGTGCTTGAGGGTGGCGATGATTCCGGCGCTCTCCAGGCCGCGTACATAGGCGGTACCGGTCGTCGCGACGAGATGGGGGTCCTCGCCGAGTGTCTCCTCGACGCGGCCCCAGCGGTAGTCGCGTACGACGTCCAGTACGGGTGAGAGGCCCTGGTGGACGCCGACCCGGCGCATGCTCGTACCGATGGCGCCCGCCATGCGTTCGACGAGTTCGGGGTGGAAGGCGGCGGCCCAGGCGAGGGCGGTGGGGAAGACCGTCGCGCGGTGCGTGGTGAACCCGGTCAGGCACTCCTCGTGGGCGATGGCGGGGATGCCGAGCCGGGTGCTGTCCATCAACTCACTTTGCAGGGCGGCCAGTTGGTGCGCGCCTTCTGTCGGGTCGACGGGCTTGGTACCGAACGGGCGGGTGAGATGGCCCAGGCCGTCCTTGCTGGCCCGCTCGAACTCGTTGTGGCGGGCGAAGACGTCCTGCATGGGGGCCACGTTTCCGCTGACGTGTTCCACGCCGGGCCAGGCGCTGCCGAGCTGGGCGAGCTTCTCTTCCAGGGTCATCTGGGCGAGCAGTGCCTCGACCCTGTCGTCACGGGGGCAGGCCGGATCGGCCCAAGGCGTGGTCATGGCGTGTCCTCGGGGTGGTAGTCGCGGGGGAGGCGGTCCAGCGGGGGCGCTTCGGGAGGGGGGTCTCAGGAGGGGTTTCCGGAGGGGTCTTTCACGATGAGGTGGCTCAGGAGGAGGCGGGCGGCGGGGCGGTGGACGAGCGGACGACGAGCTGGGTGGCCAACTCGACCCGGTGGCTGTCCAGTGGCTCTCCGGCCGTGAGCCGGAGCAGGGTGCGCAGCGCGGCGCGGCCGATCTCGACGAAGGGCTGGCGGACGGTGGTCAGCGGCGGGGCGGAGGTGCTGGCCGCGGCGGTGTCGTCGAAGCCGACGACACTCAGGTCCTCGGGCACCCGCAGGCCGTGCCGGCGGGCGGCTTCGATGACGCCGAACGCCGACAGGTCGTTGCCGGTGAAGACCGCGGTGGGCGGGTCGTCGAGGGCGAAGAGTTCCAGGGCGGCCCGGTGCGCGGGTTCGAAGCGGAAGTCGCCCTGCTTGATGAGCCGGGGGTCGGGGGTGATGCCGGCGCCGGTGAGCGCGGCCCGGTAGCCGTGCAGGCGTGCGGTGTTGCAGACGGCGTCGTGCCGTCCCTCGATCATCGCGATCCTGCGGTGGCCGAGCTTCAGCAGGTGCTCGGTCGCGGTCATGCCACCGGCGAAGTTCGTCGCACCGATGCTCGGCACACTCTCGTCCGGCACGTTCGTCGGGTCGATCAGCACCACCGGGATGCCGGCCTGCGCGAACTGGGCGCGCTGCCGTGAGGTCAGCTCGGACGTCACCAGGATGACGCCCTCCCGCCCGGCGTTGGCGATCCGCCGGGTCCAGGCGGCACCGAGCGGGTCGTCGGGCGCCGTACCGAGGACGACGTCGACGCCCGCCTCGGCCGCCGCCTCCGTCACACCCCGCGCGATGACCAGGTTGTTGGAGTTGAGCAGCGCGTCGAAGGTCAGGTCGATCGTGCGCACCGGCGACTGCGCGCCACCCGGGCCGCGGGCCACGTAGTCGTGCTCGACCAGCAGTTGCTCGACGCGCGCCCGGGTCTCGGGAGAGACGTCGCTGCGACCGTTGACCACCTTCGACACGGTGGCCACAGAGACCCCGGCCGCTTCGGCGACACCGGTCAGGGTGGTCCGACTCCGCGTAACGGCTCTCTTCGCCATACTGATCCTTTCGATGGTTTACGGGGACGTTAGCGCAAGCTTTCGCAGCGGTCCAGAGCGGAATTGTCCGGAATAATATTCTGCTCGGCGTCTTGACCCCCTCCGCATCCGCACCTACTTTATCGGCCAGAAATCGTAGAGGTTTCGAAAACTTTCGAACCGGATCCTCTGCAGAGCGAAGGAGCTCCCGATGGCCCTGAGAACCCCGATCCGTGTCATGGCCACCGCCTCGGCGGCGGCACTCGCCCTGACTCTCTCCGCCTGCGGCAGCGGCGGACGCGGCGCCGGCGCCGACTCCGGTGACGGCGCGCTGGTCTGGGCGCTGACCCAGGGGTCCGAAGCGACCTTCCGGGCCTCCGCCACGGAGTGGAACAAACAGCACCCGGACAGCCAGGTCACCTACCAGTACTTCCAGAACGACCCGTACAAGCAGAAGCTGCGCACCGCCGTCGGCGCCGGCAACGGCCCGGTCCTCTTCGAGAACTGGGGCGGCGGCGGGCTGAAGAGCTACGTGGACGCGGGCAAGGTCACCGACCTCACCCCCGACCTCGACGCCAGCCCGGAGTGGAAGAACCGGATCTTCCCCTCGGTCCTGAAGTCGGCCACCTTCGACGGCAAGACGTACGGCGTGCCCGTCAACGGCGTGCAGCCGGTGGTCCTGTACTTCAACCAGGAACTGTTCAAGAAGGCCGGCGCCGAGCCGCCGAAGACCTGGGACGACCTGCTCGCCCTGGTGAAGAAGTTCAAGGCCCAGGGCATCGCGCCGATCTCCATGGGCGGCGCCTCCAAGTGGCCGGACCTGATGTGGCTGGAGTACCTCGTCGACCGCGTCGGCGGCCCGGACACCTTCGCCGCCATCGCCGAAGGCGAGAAGGGCGCCTGGTCCGACCCCGCCGTCCTCGAAGCCACCCGGATGGTCAAGCAGCTCGTCGACGCGGGCGGCTTCGCCAAGGGCTTCACCTCGGTCTCCGCCGACACCGGCCAGGCCGAGGCTCAGCTGTACACCGGCAAGGCCGCGATGATCCTCCAGGGCAGCTGGGGATACGGCACCATCGCCACCGGTGCGCCCGAGTTCGTCTCCGCCGGAAACCTCGGCTGGACCGGCTTCCCGGCCGTCACCGGTGGCAAGGGCGACGCGAGCAACATCGTCGGCAACACGGCCAACTTCTTCTCGCTGTCCGCGCAGGCGAGCGCCAAGGAGAAGAAGGCCGCTGTGGCGTACCTCAGGGACGGCGTCTACAACGACACCTACATCGACAGCCTGCTCAAGAACGGCGACGTCCCGCCGGTGAAGGACCTGGACGCCAAGATCGAGGCATCGGCCAACGCGGACTGGTCGTCGTACGTCTACAACCTCACCGGCGACGCCGAGAACTTCCAGCTCTCCTGGGACCAGGCACTCAGCCCCGAACTCGGCAACGACCTGCTCACCCACCTCGACCAGCTCTTCCTCGGCCAGATCGGCCCGGAGGAGTTCTGCGCGCAGATGGACGAGGCGGCGGCGAAGTGAGCACCGCCAAGGCCGCCGCGACGCCCCGGCAGCAGGGCGGCCCGCCCTTCCTCATGGCCCTGCCCGCCCTGCTGCTCTTCGGTGTCTTCGCGCTCGTCCCGATGGGGATCGTCGTCTACCTCAGCTTCACCCACTGGGACGGACTGGGCAGTCCGGCGTGGGCCGGGACCGGCAACTGGCGCGAGGCGCTGACCAGCGACGTCACCCGGCACGCCCTCTGGCTCACGCTCAAGTTCATGCTGGTCTCCTGGCTCGTACAGACCCCGGTCAGCCTGCTGCTGGGCGTCTTCGTCGCCGGCAGGCAGCGCTACCGGGCCCTCCTCGCGGTCTTCTACTTCGTCCCGCTGCTGATCTCCTCGGCGGCCATCGCCATCATCTTCAAGAACCTGCTCGACCCCAACTTCGGCCTGGGCGCGAGCCTCGACCTGCCCCTGCTGAACCAGAACTGGCTGGGCGATCCCGAACTCGCCTTCTACGCGGTCGTGTTCGTCATCGCCTGGCAGTTCGTACCGTTCCACACCCTGCTCTACCAGGCGGGCACCCGGCAGATCCCGGCCTCGCTGTACGAGGCCGCCGCCATCGACGGGGCGGGCCGGCTCGCCCAGTTCTGGCACATCACCCTGCCCCAGCTCCGCTACACCGTCGTCACCTCCTCGACGCTGATGCTGGTCGGCTCGCTCACCTACTTCGACCTGGTGTTCGTCCTCACCGGCGGCGGCCCCGGCTACGCCACCCGCCTGCTCCCGCTCGACATGTACATCACCGGCTTCCAGAGCAACGAGATGGGCCTCGCCAGCGCGATCTCCGTCATCCTGGTCGCCGCCGGGCTCCTTCTCTCCCTGATCGTCGTCCGCTTCTCCGGTTTCTCCCGGATGCGAAGCCAGCAGGCAGGTGTGTGATGTCCGCGCTCTCCCACGCCCCGCAGACCGACTCCGAGGCCCGTGCGCCCCGGTCGTCCGCAGCACCGTCCACGCGGCCGGGCCGCCTCGCCCGGCTGCGCCGCACCAACTCGCCGGGCGCCCTGGGCGGCCTGCTCTGGCTGCTGATCGTCCTCGTACCGGTGTACTGGGTCGTCGTCACCAGCCTCCGCACCCGCGAGGGGTTCTTCGATGCCAACCCCCTCGCGCTCCCGACCCGTCCGACGCTGGAGAACTACCGCCTGGTCCTGGACAACGACTTCGCCCACTTCCTGTGGAACAGCGTCGTGGTGACCACCGGCGCCACGCTGCTGACCCTCGCGGTGTCGTTCCTGGCGGCCTACGCCATCGTGCGCGGCACCAGCCGCGCCCTGCGCTGGACGTTCAGCGTCTTCCTGCTGGGGCTCGCCATCCCGTTGCAGGCCACGATCATCCCGGTGTACTACCTGATCGCCAAGGCGCAGATGTACGACACCCTGGGCGCGATCGTGCTCCCCTCGGCGGCGTTCGCCATCCCGCTCACGGTGATCATCCTCGTCAACTTCCTCCGGGACATCCCGGACGAGCTGTACGAGTCGATGCGTGCCGACGGCGCCGGCCACTGGCGCATGCTGTGGAGTCTGGCGCTGCCGCTCTCCCGGCCGGCGCTGATCACGGTGACGATCTACGACGCGCTCAACGTCTGGAACGGCTTCCTCTTCCCGCTGATCCTGACCCAGAGCCCCGACAAACGCGTCCTGCCGCTGTTCGTGTGGAGCTTCCAGGGCGAGTTCACCATCAACATCCCCGCGATCCTGGCCGCCGTCGTCCTGTCCACCCTCCCGATCCTCGCCCTCTACGTCATCGGCCGCCGCCAGCTGATCGGCGGACTCACCGCGGGCTTCGGCAAGTAGCGGCCGACGACGACGATCCGCCTCCCCGCGGTGGCCCTGACGGCCGCCCACTCACCGCCGGCCCCCAGCATCACCGGGGGCCGGCGCCGTCATGTGAGCGGCCATTCCGGGCCTCTCGGGCGAGCCCGGTACCGACTCACCCACTCGCATCAACAAAGCTGTGCATTATCTTGACGGCCGCAAGAAATCAGCCCTACATTCCTCCACGTCTTCGTTCAGCGCACTGAGCACCTGTCAGGTCCCGCTCCGTAAACCGTCCCCCCACCCCCACAAGGAGCCGCTCCATGCCCGCAGGCACCCGCCCCCGCACCCGCCGCACCGGTTCGCGCATCACCCTGGCCGTCCTGGCCGCGCTGACCTCGGTGGCGCTCACCACCCTCCCCTCGTCCGCCGCCCAGCCGGACGCGGCCGTCGCCGGCCGCCTCACCGGCACCCTCGCCGACGGAGCCACCTGGATCGCCGACGTCCCCGACGACTGGAACGGCACCCTGGTGGTGTTCAGCCACGGCTTCGGCCCCACCATCGCCATGAACGCACCCACGGAGGCCCTACGCGTCGAACTGCTCGCCCGGGGATATGCGCTGGCCGGTTCGTCGTACGACCCGAACGGCTCGATGTGGGCCCTGGACAGCGCCGCACGGGACCAGTTCGCCACCATCGACGCCGTCACAGCGAAGATCGGCGAGCCGTCGCACACCCTGGCCATGGGCACGTCGATGGGCGGGCTCGTCAACGCGCAGCTGGCCCGGGACGGCGGCGGGATCATCGACGGCGCGCTCGGCATGTGCGGCCTGGTCGCGGGCGCCACGGACCTGGAGAACTACCAGCTGGACGCCGAGTACACGATCGCGCGCCTGCTGCTGCCCGAACAGGACGTGAAACTCGTACGGTTCGGCACCCCGGCCGAGGCCGCCGCCACCGCCGACGTGCTCACCAAGGCGGTCACCGCGGCCCAGGCCACCCCGCAGGGCCGCGCCCGGATCGCCCTGGCTGCCGCCTTCCTCAACCTGCCCGCCTGGGCTCCCGGCAAGGACCGGCCCGCCCCGACCGACTGGGCGGGCCAGCAGGAGCAGCAGTACGCGTGGTTCGCGCAGGGCATCCTGTCGTTCGTCGAGTTCGGCCGGTACGCCATCGAGCAGTCCGTCGGCGGCAACAACTCCTGGAACCGGGGCGTCGACTACGCCCGCCTGCTCGCCGGTTCCGTGCACGCCCCCCAGGTCCGCGCCCTCTACCGGGCGGCCGGCCTCGACCTCCGCGCCGACCTGCGCACACTGACCGAGGGCGCCACGATCACCGCCGACCCCGCCGCCGTCCGCACCGCTCAGCGGACCTCCTCCGCCGGTCAGGGGCTTGAGGTGCCCCTGCTCGACATCCACACCACCGCCGACGACCTGGTGCCGGTGGAGCAGGAGACCCGCTTCGCCGCCCGGGTGCGCGCCTCGGGCGACGGTGCACTGCTGCGGCAGGCCTATGTCGAACGGCAGGGTCACTGCGCGTTCACCACCGCCGAGACGGTGGCCGCGCTGCACGCCCTCGAACACCGTGTCGACACCGGCCGCTGGGACGCGGTCGCGACCCCGGCCGAACTCCAGCGGTCCGCCACCGCGCTCGGTCTGGACGGGGCGGCGTACGTCCCCTACCGCCCGGCCCCACTGACGGTCGGCCGCGAAGGACCGGCGCACCCGGCCGGGCACTGACGACGAGGGCCGGAGCACCGGCCGCGTCCCGGGAGTCGTCGGACTCGCGGGACGCGGCCGGTGCTCCGGGGTGTCGGCTCGCCGGTCGGCGCGGCCGAGCCGAGGAGACCGACGGGGCATGTTTCCCGCGCCCTGGGACGGGGACCCGGAGACACAACCGGGCAAACCGGTGTCAGAAGATCGACGTGGACCCCCAACGGGCCGGACGCAGAAGGAAGATGAAGCACCGTGAGTGCCGAAGCCAGGAAGACGAGGACCACTGTCCGCAGGGCCGAGACCGGCTGGGCGAGGGCCCGCCGACTGCGCGGACACGGCGTACGCACCTGTGTGCGGGCCACGTCCGACGGGGACGCCGGGGAGACCTGGCGAAACGGCGAGGGAAACGTCGTCAGGGGCGAGGACTGAAGCCGGACGGGTCGCGTTTCGGCCCGGTGGATGCGTGCGCCCCCGGGGGCCGGCACGGTCCGTCTAGGCTGCTGACGGAGCGTCCGAACGGGTTCGCGCAGTGAGCGGACGGTGGTCTGGAGGAGGGGGTCGACCTCATGAGCAGGGTCTGGTTCATCACCGGTGCGAGCAGTGGCTTCGGGCGGGCTGTCGCCGAGGCGGCGGTCGCCGCGGGTGACGTGGTCGTCGGTGCCGCACGACGGACGGGCGCGCTGGACGCCTTTGTGGCCGCCCACCCCAAACAGGTCCAGGCGCTGCGCCTGGACGTCACCGACCTGGCCGCGGTCGCGACCGCCGTCGAGGACGTCGTCGCGTGGCACGGGCGGATCGACGTGCTCGTCAACAACGCGGGGCGTACGCACGTCGGTGCCGTCGAGGAGACCACCGACGCCGAACTGCGCGACCTGTTCGACCTGCACGTTTTCGGGCCGGCCGCCCTCGTACGGGCCGTGCTGCCGCACATGCGGCAGCGGGGCTCGGGCGCGATCGTGCAGATGAGCAGCGTGGGCGGGCAGATCTCCGCGCCGGGCTTCGGGGCGTACAGCGCGACGAAGTTCGCGCTGGAGGGCATGTCCGAGGCGCTCGCGGCGGAGGTCCGGCCGTACGGGATCAAGGTGCTGATCGTCGAACCGGGGTCCTTCAGGACCGAGCTGTTCGACAGCGGCCGTGCGGGCGCCAGCCGGGATCTCGGCGTCTACGTCCGTACGGTCGGCGCTACCCGCCGGATGGTCACCGAGGGTGACGGAGCCCAGCCCGGCGACCCGGCGAAGGCGGCTGCCCTGATCCTCGCCGCACTCGACGCCGAGGACACACCGCTGCGGCTCCCCCTGGGCGACGACGCGGTCACCGGCGTACTCGGTCATCTGGAGCAGGTACGGGGTGACGTCGTCGGCTGGGAGAAGCGCGCGCGGGCGACGGGGTTCGACGCGGACTGAGGCCGGTCGGGGCGGGTCCCGGGCCGGTGTCGGACCGGCGTCGGGCCGGTGTCAGACCGACGGCGCCAGGCCCGTCTTGAGTCCCGCCCCGCACAACGGCACCACCGCCGTTCGCGCCCCGAGCGCCTCCTCCCGCACCGCCGCCCAGCAGGCCACCCCGGTCGACTCCACGTACAGCCCCTGGGACGCCAGGTCCCTCTGCGCGTGCCGGATCTGATCCTCCGTCACCGTCAGGAACGTGCCGCCCGAGTCGCGCACCGCGCGCAGGATCTGGCGGGCCCGGGGCGGCCTGGGGATCGCGATGCCCTCCGCGAGGGTGGGCGACACCGGCGGCGGGACGACGCCGGTCAGGTCGGTGGCGCCCTCCTCCCAGGCGTGCGCCAGCGGGGCGACCGCCGCCGACTGGACGGCGTACAGCGCGGGCCGCCGGTCGATGAAACCCGCCGAGTGCAACTCGGCGACGGCGAGTGCCGCGCCCAGCAGCAGGGTGCCGTTGCCGACCGGCACGACGAGGACGTCCGGGAGGCGGCCTCCCATGTCCTCCCACAGCTCGTGGACGTACGTCTTCGTGCCGTGCAGGAAGTACGGGTTGTAGACGTGGGACGCGTAGAACGTGCCCGGCGCGTCCGCCGCCTCGCGGGCCGCAGCCGCGGCGGCCTCCCGGTCACCGTCGATCACCCGCACCTTCGCCCCGTGCGCCTCGATCTGCTCCAGCTTCTTCGGGGAGGTGCCCTCGGGGACGTACACCGTGCAGGGCAGCCGGGCGCGGGCGCAGTACGCGGCGATCGCCGTCCCCGCGTTGCCGCTGCTGTCGGCGACGACCTGGGCGGGGTTCAGCCGGAGGGCCAGTTCGGCCAGGAGCACCGCGCCCCGGTCCTTGAAGGAGAGGGTCGGCATCAGGAAGTCGAGCTTCGCCGAGATGCCGTCGCGCAGTTCCACGAGGGGGGTGCGGCCCTCGCCGAGGCTTGTGGTGGGGGCGGGGAGGGGGAGCGTCTCCGCGTAGCGCCAGAGGGAGTTGACCCTGCCGGTGAGGGACTTGAGGGACGCCGGGGTGGGTGCGAAGTCGAGATCCAGGGGGCCCCGGCAGAGGGGGCAGCACCAGGCGAGGGTGCCTCCGGGGACGCGGGTGCCGTCCGTGGGGCAGTAGCAGTCCGGCAGTGGGGTCATGTACGCAGAGTAGTTGCGTACGGGGTTCGGCACAGGTTCAGGCACTCCCGGTCCGTCCGGGGCGGTAGGGGCGGCAGGGGCGAAACTCCCTTACCATGCGCCAAGTCGCACGCCAGTTCACATGACCCGACGAGGAGCCCGGCACCCGTGGCCATACCCCCGCCCCCCGGACCCGACCAGCCGTCGGCGCCGTCGCCGTACCCCTCGTACCCGGGCCAGCCCCACCCCCACCCCTACCCCCAGGGTTCCCACCCTCCTTACCCTCAGGGCCCTTACCCCCAGGGCCCCTACGCCCCCTGGCCCCAGGGCTACTCCCCGTACAACCGCCCGACCCCCGTCAACGGCGTCGCCATCGCCTCCCTCGTGCTCGGCATCCTCTGCTTCCTGCCGGCGCTGGGCCTCGTCCTGGGGACCGTCGCCCTCGTCCAGATCCGGAAGAAGGGCGAGCGCGGCAAGGGCATGGCGGTCGCCGGATCCGTGCTGTCGACCGTCGGCCTCGCGCTGTGGGCGCTGCTGCTCGGCACCGGCGGCCTGACCGAGGCCTGGGACGGCTTCAAGGACGCCGCCAGGGAGAACAACAGCACCTTCTCCCTTGTCAAGGGCGACTGCTTCGACTCGGTGGACGGCTCCCTGGAGGGCCTCACCTACGACGTCGACAAGGTCCCCTGCGCCGGTACGCACGACGGCGAGGTGTTCGCCTCCTTCAAGCTGCCGGCCGGTGCCTACCCGGGTGACGACCGCGTCACCGAGGTCGCCGACGACAAGTGCTACGCCCTTGAGGACCAGTACGCGATGGACACCTGGGCCCTGCCCGACGAAGCCGACGTCTACTACCTCACCCCGACCAGCCAGAGCTGGCGCCTCGGCGACCGCGAGATCACCTGTGTCTTCGGCAGCGTCGATCCGGACGGCACCCTCACCGGCTCGCTGCGCAGGGACGAGACGACGCTCGACGCCGACCAGCTGACGTATCTGAAGGCGGCCCAGGTCCTGAACAGGGCGATGGACTCGGCGCCCGACGAGGAGTACGTCGACGACGACCTGCCGGGGCACAAGGCGTGGGCGGGGCGGGTGACGGACGCGCTCGACGAGCAGACGCGCCTGCTGACCGGACACCGGTTCGCCGCCAAGGCCTCGCCCAGCGTCGCCGCCCTGGTGAAGGACCTGCGCAGCGCGCGCGAGGAGTGGGCGAAAGCGGCCGAGGCCACCGACGTCGACACCTTCTACGACCACTACGACACCGGCAGCACACTGCTCGACGCCGAGCGTACGGTCACCCCGCGCAAGGCTCTCGGCCTTGCGACGACCCCGCCCGAGTACGACCCGGAGGGCACCGGCGAGGGTACTGGCGAGGACAACGGAGGGGACGCCGGGATCGATGTGTGACGGCGGCCGGAGTGGGGAGAACATCCCTCCGTGACGCGCCCGCGCGAGCACGCGTCCCATGCCCCACCGCGGCACAAGTCATCACATTGAGTGATTCTCTGGCCTTTGCTTGCGTGTCACAACCCATGGTTGCCAGGCTGTTGCTGTCTGTACAACCTGATGGGAGTGGCCCGTGACATTCGGTGAACAGCCGGCCTACCTGCGTGTCGCGGGTGATCTGCGGAACAAGATCGTCGACGGTTCACTGCCACCGCACACCCGCCTCCCCTCCCAGGCCAGGATCAGGGAGGAGTACGGCGTCTCGGACACGGTCGCCCTGGAGGCACGCAAGGTGCTCATGGCCGAGGGCCTCGTCGAGGGCCGCTCCGGGTCGGGCACGTATGTGCGTGAGCGACCCGTGCCGCGCCGGATCGCGCGCTCCGGCTTCCGGCCGGACGGCGGCGCGACACCGTTCCGCCAGGAGCAGTCCGACGCGGAGGCGCGCGGCACCTGGGAGTCCAGCAGCGCGCAGGTCGGGGCGAGCGACGCCATCGCGGAGCGCCTCTCCCTCCTGCCCGGCGACCGCGTCATGTGCACGAAGTACGTCTTCCGGGACGCCGGTGAGGTGATGATGCTGTCCACCTCCTGGGAGCCCCTCGCCGTCACCGGCCGGACGCCGGTGATGCTGCCCGAGGAGGGCCCGCTCGGCGGGATGGGTGTCGTCGAGCGCATGGCGGCCATCGACGTGATCGTGGACAACGTCACGGAGGAGGTCGGCGCCCGCCCCGGCCTCGCCGAGGAACTGCACGCCCTGGGCGGTGTCCCCGGGCATGTGGTGCTCGTCGTGCACCGCACGTACTACGCCTCGGGGCGCCCGGTCGAGACGGCCGACGTCGTGATCCCCGCGGACCGCTACCAGGTGGCGTACCACCTGCCGGTGAAGTAGCCCCGCCGCCCCTGGGTCCAGTGAAGTAGCCCACATTCAGGGGCGGTTGACCTCTCGAACGCTCCCCCTTCACCGCTGCCCCGCCCATCGCCGCCGTCCGCCGGGCCGTTGGATTCTGGCCGTTTTCGCAGGTCGTCCCAAGGGGCGCGGTGGGCCGCTGACCGGACACACCGTGCTCTTTCGGCGGCGCGTTCGCCGCCACGCGCCCCTCGCCGCTGGCCGGTTGGCGTACCTCTTTGTGAAAAGCCGTGTTCGCTGCGTAAAGGTAAGGCGTAGGCTCGGGCATATGCGGATTGCGGTTTCCTTGGCGGGCGGGGCGCGGCGCAAGCCGGGGGCGGGAAGTGGAGGGGCTCCATGACTGACGGGACGATCACTCTTCCCTGGCTCGTCATACGGCAGGACGACAACGGCAATCGCTACCGCGTGGGCCGGTACGCGACCCGTGCGGAGGCTCAGAAGATCGCCGACAGCCTTGATGACCGCGGCCACAAGCAGCTCTACTGGGTAGAGCGGATCGGGCAGAACGGGCAGAACGGAACCCGGTGATCCGGCTCCCGTAGGCTCCCGTCCATGACGGAACGGACGGAACCGGCGGCGGGTTCGGAGCATGCGGTCGAGGCGCGGGTCGTGGTCGTGGGCGCCGCCCTGCTGCGCGACGGACGCCTCCTCGCCGCCCGCCGCAGCGCACCCCCCGAACTGGCGGGCCGCTGGGAGCTGCCCGGCGGCAAGGTCGAACCGGGCGAGGCGCCACAGGACGCCCTCGTGCGCGAACTGCGCGAGGAACTGGGCGTCGACGCGGAACCCGTCGAACGCATCCCGGGGGAGTGGCCCCTGAGGGCGCCGTACGTCCTGTGGGTCTGGACCGCGCGGCTCCCGGCCGGCTCGGCCGAACCGAAGCCCCTCCAGGACCACGACGAACTGCGCTGGCTGACCCCGGCCGAGATCTGGGACGTGGACTGGCTGGATCAGGACGTGCCGGCGGTACGGGAAGCGGCCGCCCGGCTGCGGTGACACCCACCGGGTCGACGGGCGGCTCGTGCGATGTGTGAGGCGCCCGGTGTGCGCGCCCCGTACGCCGTTCGTGCCACAGTGCGCCCTTAGAGGCGGTAATCGGTGCTGAATATCGGGTATGTGCCCATTAACCCCACGAAACCGGACATGGGTGGGTCGCTTGCCTGGGAAGTGATCGGCGTGATCGACACCGAAGGCGACTGTGCCGAGTGGACCTTTCCCGCGGAGCCCGGCGCCGTCCGAGCGGCCCGGGCGGTCGTCCGCGGCCAACTGCGCGACTGGGGGCTCGACGCTCTCGGTGACATCGCCGCGCTGCTGGTCAGCGAGCTGGTGACCAACTCCCTGAGGCATGCCACGGGGCCCATCGGTGTCCGGCTGGTGCGGCCCGCCGGGAGCGTGGCCGCGCTCCTGGTCGAGGTCTCCGACCCACTGCCCGACCCGCCCCGCGAACGCGTCGCGGGCCCCGAGGAGGAGGGCGGCCGGGGGCTCCGGCTCGTCGCCCACTCGTCCAGCCGCTGGGGCACCCGTCCCGGCGGCGCGGGCAAGACGGTGTGGTTCGAACTGCCGGTACCGGGATGAGACCCGGCCGGACAGGGAACCCGGCGTTCTGACCACCACCGACCGCGCGCCGGGGTGAACCGCGGTTGTACGCCCGCCCCGCACTGTCGACCGTGTGGTTCAGGCCACTGGCAGTTGTCGCCAATAGGGGTTCGACCGGTGGTCCCCTGGTTAGAAGACTGGGAGTGTTGTCGCGGGCCGGTCCGAAAAGCATCGGGATTGTCCCGTGATCGTGAACACCGTGTTGTGGGGCGCCGTAGTGCTGGATACTGCGGGCAGCCGCCCCCGGTGACCGGTGCCGGACGCGGTGAGCTGGAGGGGACGGTTCGCGTGAGCGAGATACCAGCGAAGGCCACGGAGTCCAAGGACCCGTCGGGCGGCGCGAGTGCGGCGGGTGCGGGTGATGCCGCGACCGGTGCGTCCCGCCGTGCGCCGGGCGCCGGGGGCACCGTCGGCGGTGACGCGATACGCGATGCGACACGTGAAACCACGCGTGACACCATGGGCGATCCGGTGCACGAGACGACACGTGACACCGCGCAGGACCACGCGCGTGATGTGACAGGTGACCCCATGTGGCAGAGCAGCCCTCCCGGCTCGATCTACGACTACATCAAGGTGGCGTCCTTCTCCATCGGTCCCGACGGCCTCGTCGACCAGTGGAGCCTGCGCGCCGAGAAGATCTTCGGCATCCCCGCCGCACGAGCCGTGGGCATGGACCCCATCGAGGCCTTCATCGACCCCGATCTGCGCGAGCGCGGCCAGCGGAAGATGGCGGAGATCCTCGACGGCCGGGAGTGGACCGGCGTGGTCCCGTTCCGCGTCCGTGAGCCCGGGCTGGGTGAGGAGGGCCGCCGGGAGGGGCTCGCCGAGGTCTATGTGATGCCCACGCGGACGGAGGAGGGCGAGCGGGCCGCCGTGTGCATCGTCGTCGATGTCCGGACGCTGCGGCAGATCGAGACCGACCTCGCCGCCTCGCAGGCGATTTTCGGACAATCTCCGTTCGGCTTTCTGCTGATCGACACCGACCTCAAGGTCCGGCGCGCCAACCAGCGTTTCGCCTCGATCTACGGCGGCGACGTCGACGACCACCGAGGCCGCGGTGTGTACGACTACCTGCGCTCTCCCGAGGCAGAGCGCGTCTCGGCGACGCTCCGGCGGGTCCTGGAGACCGGTGACTCGATAACGGACATGCACATCAGCGGCATTGTGCCCGGCTCGGACGAGCGCCGGCACTGGTCGGTGAACCTGTACCGCGTGCACAGCGGCACCGGCCGCCCCATCGGTGTCGCCTGGCTCGCCCTCGACATCACCGCCCGCCGTGCCGCCGCCCGCGAGGCCGCCGCCGCACGGCGCAATCTCGCCCTTCTGAACGAGGCCGGCTCCCGCATCGGGAACTCCCTGGACCTGGAAACGACAGCGCGCGAACTCCTGGACGTCGTCGTCCCCGGCTTCTGCGACCTCGCGACCGTCGACCTCTACCAGGGGCTGCTGGCCGGCGACGAGACCCCGCCCGGGCTCGCCGACGGCAGTGCCGAACTCCGCCGCGTCGCCTTCGCCAGCGCCGTCTCCGACGCGCCCTTCGCCGGCGGCGGGGCGCCGGTGTCCGTCGGTGCCGTGCACCACTTCCCGTTCAACTCGCCCTGCGCGGACGCCCTGCGCACCGCGCGCCCGCAGTTCGTCCCCGCCGAGGACAACGGCGCCATCCAGTCCACGCTGGCCGTCCCGATGGTCGCCCACGACACCGTCGTCGGCCTCGCGCAGTTCTCCCGTACGAAGGGCAGCGAGCCGTTCGGGGAGCGGGACCGGTCGCTGGCCTGGGAGCTGGCCGCGCGGGCCGCCGTCTGTATCGACAACGCCCGGCTGTACCGGCGTGAGCACGAGCGGGCGCTGATCCTCCAGCGCTCCCTGCTGCCCCCGGGCGACCCGGAGGCCTCCGGCCTCGACATCGCCTGCCGCTACCTGCCCGGCAACGCGGCCACCGAGGTCGGCGGCGACTGGTTCGACGTCATCGAACTTCCCGGCAACCGCACCGCGTTGGTGGTCGGTGACGTGATGGGGCGGGGGCTGCGCGCCGCCGTCGCCATGGGTGAACTCCGCACCGCCGTCCGCACCCTGGCGCTTCTCGACCTCGAACCGGCGGAGGTCCTCTCGGCGTTGGACGAGATCGCGCGCGGCCTCGGCACCCCCGGCGGCGTCCAGCAGGCCACCCGCGCCGCCCGCCAGCCCAAGGACGCCGACCTCGCCGAGGTGTACCTCGCGACCTGTATCTACGCGGTCTACGACTCGGTGACCCGCCGGTGCACCTTCGCCAACGCCGGCCATCTGCCGCCCGTGCTCGTCGAACCGGGCGAGGACGCGCTGATGCTCGACGTGCCGCCGGGCATGCCGCTGGGTGTCGGCGGCGAGCCGTTCGAGGAGGTAGAGGTCGAACTGGCCGAAGGTTCGCTGTTGGCGCTCTACACGGATGGACTGGTCGAATCGCGCGACCACCCCCTCGACGAGGGACTGCAGGCGTTCGTCGGCGCCCTCAGCGACCCATCCCAGCCGCTGGAGGACGTCTGCGACCACGTCCTCAGCACCCTCGACACCCACCACGGCGAGGACGACATCGCCCTGCTGATGGCACGCGTCCAGGGGCTGCCCGCCGATTCCGTCGGCGACTGGACCCTGCCGCGCGAACCGCGCAGCGTGGGCCGGGCCCGCGAGTACACCCGCACCCAGCTCACCTCCTGGGGCCTCGAAGCCCTCATCGACACCACGGAGTTGCTGGTCAGCGAGCTGGTCACCAACGCCCTGCGCTACGGCGAGGGCGAGATCCGGCTACGGCTCCTCCTCGACCGGATGCTGGTGTGCGAGGTGTGGGACGCGGGCCTCGTCCAGCCGCGCCGCCGCCGCGCCCGCGACACCGACGAGGGCGGACGCGGACTCCAGCTGGTCGGCCTGCTCAGCGCGGCCTGGGGCTCCCGCAGGACCCCCCGGGGGAAGACGGTGTGGTTCGAGCTTCCCTTGCCGGACGCGGGAACGGTTCTCGCGGACCCGGCGGAGGCACTGCTGAGTCTGTTCTGACGAGGCCCTGCCGGGTTCGGCTGTGGGGAACCTGCGGGTTCGTCGTGGCTTGTCGCGCCCACGCGGCGGAGCCGCAAATGTCACAGCCCCGCGCCCCCTGGAGGGGCCTGCGGCCCCGTCACCTCGGCCCGCTCAGGCCCTCTTACGGGATTCCCGGCGAGTTCTTACGCGGCGGGGCCGGACCCCGCCGCGCACGTGTGGCGGGGCCGCCGAACGAGCCCGGCGCGCCGCCGGTGAGCGCCTCGGCCGCCGCGTCCGGCAGATCGCCGAGCAGGATCCCGCCGAGGACCGCCCCGGCGACCCCGTTCGTGTGCTCGGGCCGCCCGCCGTACGGATTCCCGTGCGCGCGCACGTCTTGTTCGGCCAGCTCGCGGGCCCGCAGCGCGAAGGCGTCGGCCTCCGCCGGATCCCGGTCCAGCAGCCGGCGCGCCTCGGCCAGCCGGGTCCGGGCCTCGGCGCCCACCGCGCCCCGGTGCGTGCCCACGAAGCCGTCCGCCGCGTCGGTCGCCAGACGCGCGACGAGCCGTACGGCACCGGGCACCGCCCCGAGGGGCGCGGCCACCACCGCGACCCGGCGCAGGGCCTCCAGGGGGTCGTAGGGCCCGGCGGCGGCCTCTTCCCGTACGGCGGTCAGCGCGGCCCCGGCGCGACGGACATGACCCTCCAGCGCGCCGTCCGGCACCCCCGCCCGCTTCCCCTCGGCGACCCGCTCCCGCGCCTCCACGACCGCGGCCTCCACCTCGTCCAGCGTGTCCGGAACCGCCTGTGCGGCGGCGGCCAGCGCGGAAGCGAGACGGTCGACGCCGTCCACGAACACCTCGGCCTGGGCGATCGCGCCCTCGGCGGCGCGCAGATGCAGCACCGCCCTGTCCGGTTCGCCCAGGTCGGCCGACTGACGGGCCCGGTTGAGCCCGGTCGTGGCGAACACCAGCCGGTCCTTCGCCTGTTCGACCTGACCGTCGACGGAGCGGGCGGCGGCGGGCGTGTACCGCTCGGCGAGCTCGGCGAGGGTGGCCGCGGCGGCCCCCGTACGGCCGGTCAGTTCCCGGAAGCGCACCTCGGCGTGTCTGAGCGAGCCGGTCAGATCCTGCTCCAGGGCGCGCAGCCGGTCGAAGCCGGCGGCCTCCGCGTCCAGTCGCCGCCCCGCGTCCACACACCGGGCGACGATCTCGTCGAGGGTGCTCCGGGAGGCGTCCGTCGGGTTGTCGTCGTACGCCTGGCGCAGTTGGAAGGCGGCCGACAGCTCGGACTCGGCGTACCGCAGGGCCTCGGTGAACGGCAGGACCGTCTCGGCCCCGAGCAGTCCCTCCACGAAGCCGAGTTCCTCGCGGCTGGTGCGGACACAGTCGTCCGCCGCGACCAGCGACTTGCGGGCCTGCCGGTCGAGTTCGGGGGTGGTGGGCTGCGCGACAGGAGGCAGAGCGGAGGGCGCGGGAGCCGTACGGGTCCTGGTACGGCGTCTCCGGCGGGCGTAGGCGTACCCGGCCACCGCGATCGCCGCGCCCGCCACCACGAGGGGCAGGACCAGATCGCCGCTGGAACTCTCCTCCTCCGGAGCCGCGACGGCACCGGACACGGCCGGTGCGCTGCCCACCACCGACACGGGCACCTCGTACCGCCCGTACCTCTCGTGCTCCGCCGTCACCCCGGGCAGCACCAGCCACATCACCCCGATCACCCCGCCCAGCGCGGTGTGCGCCACGCGCGCGGGTATGTGGGAGGCGGCTCGCCGCGGCCGGCCCCGGGTAGGAGAGGGCGTCACGTTTGTGAGCGTATGGGGGTGATCGCACTCGCGCGACCGGGGCGGGGCAGGGGTGGCGGGAGAGCAGGAATGGGTAGGGTCCGCGCAGACGTGTTCGAAGGGGGCGGGGGATGTACGAGTACTTGTCGGTGACGGCCGCACTGCTGCTGGGCGCCATGGCCTTGTGCGGCGTGATGGCGGTCGCTACCGGCTGGCTGCTGCCGTGGTTGCGGCGCCGGACCCTGCGGCCCGCACTGTGGGGATACGGAACGGTTCTCTTCAGCGGGGGCGTGCTCCTGAGCATGTCGTACGGGACGTTCGGCGTGTTCGACGATTCCCCGGCCCTTGTCGATGCCGCCTTTGTCGCCACCATGGTGATGATCGTGGCGGGTGGCTACCTCCAGATGCTCTCCACGCGCGAACGCGTCGACGGGTGACCGGCGCGCCCGCAAGAAGCTCACCCGCGCCGGCCCCGCCCCCGTACCGGGAACTCATGAACTCTCCGACCGCCTCCTGATCTTCGAGCCCAGCCACACCAGCGGGTCGTACTTGCGGTCGACCGCCCGTTCCTTCAGGGGGATCAGGGCGTTGTCCGTGATGTGGATGCCCTCCGGGCACACCTCGCTGCAGCACTTGGTGATGTTGCAGTAGCCGAGGCCGTGTTCGTCCTGGGCGGACTTCTTGCGGTCCAGGCCGGACTCCGCCGCCGCGTCCAGGGGGTGCATGTCGAGTTCCGCGACGCGCATCAGGAAGCGCGGGCCGGCGAACGCGGGCTTGTTCTCCTCGTGGTCGCGGACCACATGGCAGGTGTCCTGGCACAGGAAGCACTCGATGCACTTGCGGAACTCCTGCGACCGGTCCACGTCCTCCTGCATCATCCGGTACTCACCGGGCCCCACCCCGTCCGGCGGCACGAAGGACGGCACCTCGCGGGCCTTGGTGTAGTTGAACCCGACGTCGGTGACGAGGTCCCGGACAACGGGGAAGGCCCGCAAGGGAGTCACGGTGATCGTCTCCTCGCGGGTGAACACCGACATCCGGGTCATGCACAGCAGCCGGGGACGCCCGTTGATCTCCGCCGAGCACGAACCGCACTTGCCCGCCTTGCAGTTCCAGCGCACGGCGAGGTCCGGGGCCTGGGTCGCCTGGAGCCGGTGGATGATGTCGAGGACCACCTCGCCCTCGTTCACCTCGACCGCGAAGTCCCTGAGCCCGCCGCCCTTCACATCGCCGCGCCACACCTTGAAGCGGGCCTCGTAGCTGCTGCTCACGCTGCTGCTCACTCGTAGAGCTCCTCGTCGGTGAGGTACTTGACCAGCTCCTCTTTCTCGAAGAGGGCGAGCAGGTCGGGGCGGACGGGGTCGGTGGTCTCGCGGGTGAGGGTGATCAGGCCGTTCGCCTGGTCCGTGGCCGCCAATCCGCTCGCGGGATCGGATAGTTGGCACAGCAGGTTCACGTTGCGCCACTCGCGGTCCATCACCGGATGGTCCTCACGGGTGTGGCCGCCGCGCGACTCGGTGCGCTCCAGCGCCGCCAGGGCCACGCATTCGCTGACCAGCAGCATGTTCCGCAGGTCGAGGGCGAGATGCCAGCCCGGGTTGAACTGGCGGTGCCCCTCGACACCGGCGCGGTGGGCCCGTACCCGCAGCTCGGCCAGTTTCTCCAGCGCCTGCTCCATCTCGCCCTCGCGGCGGATGATGCCGACCAGGTCGTTCATGGTCTGCTGGAGCTCCTGGTGGAGGGTGTACGGGTTCTCCGCCGGGCGGCTGTTCTCCCCGCCCGGGGCCGGTTCCTCCGCCGAGAAGGGACGCAGGGCCTCCGCCGCCGCCGAGTCGATCTGGGCGTCGTCCACGGGTGGGCGGTCGGCGGCCAAGATCGCGTACTCGGCCGCGTGCAGGCCCGCGCGGCGGCCGAACACCAGCAGGTCGGAGAGGGAGTTGCCGCCGAGCCGGTTGGAGCCGTGCATCCCGCCCGCGACCTCACCGGCCGCGAACAGGCCCGGTACGCCGCGTGCGGCAGCGGTGTCGGACTCGACCGCGATGCCGCCCATCACGTAGTGGCAGGTGGGCCCGACCTCCATCGCCTCGGCGGTGATGTCGACGTCCGCCAGCTCCTTGAACTGGTGGTACATGGAGGGCAGTCGGCGCCGGATCACCTCGGCGGGCATCCGCGTCGAGACGTCCAGGAAGACGCCGCCGTGCGGGGAGCCGCGGCCCGCCTTGACCTCGGAGTTGATGGCGCGGGCCACCTCGTCCCGGGGGAGCAGTTCGGGGGGCCGGAGGTTGTTGTCGGGGTCCTCGTACCAGCGGTCGCCCTCGGCCTCCGACTGGGCGTACTTCTCCTTGAAGACGTCCGGGATGTAGTCGAACATGAACCGCTTGCCCTCGGAGTTGCGCAGCACCCCGCCGTCGCCGCGCACCGACTCCGTGACGAGGATGCCCTTGACGGACGGCGGCCAGACCATGCCCGTCGGATGGAACTGCACGAACTCCATGTTGAGCAGCGGCGCCCCGGCGAGCAGCGCCAGCGCGTGGCCGTCGCCCGTGTACTCCCACGAGTTCGACGTCACCTTGAAGGACTTGCCGATACCGCCGGTCGCGATCACGACGGAAGGGGCTTCGAGGACGAAGAAACGGCCGGTCTCACGCTCGTAGGCGAAGACGCCGGAGACCCGGTCGCCGTTCTTCAGGACGCGGGTGACCGTGCACTCCTGGAAGACCTTCAGCCGGGACTCGTAGTCGCCGGTCTCCTTCTTGTCCTGCTGCTGGAGGGAGACGATCTTCTGCTGGAGAGTGCGGATGAGTTCGAGCCCGGTGCGGTCGCCGACGTGCGCGAGGCGCGGGTACTCGTGGCCGCCGAAGTTGCGCTGCGATATCCGGCCGTCCCGGGTGCGGTCGAAGAGGGCGCCCCAGGTCTCCAGCTCCCAGACCCGGTCGGGGGCCTCCTGCGCGTGCAGCTCCGCCATCCGCCACTGGTTGAGGAACTTGCCGCCGCGCATGGTGTCCCGGAAGTGGACCTGCCAGTTGTCACCCGAGTTGACGTTTCCCATTGCGGCGGCGATCCCGCCCTCGGCCATCACGGTGTGCGCCTTGCCGAACAGGGACTTGCAGATCACGGCCGTACGGGCGCCGCGCTCGCGTGCCTCGATGGCGGCGCGCAGCCCGGCGCCACCGGCGCCCACCACTACGACGTCCCATTCCTGTCGATCGACCACGGACATCAGAAGGCACCTCCCAATCTAAAAGAAGCGCGGATCATCGAAAGCACCGGAGGCGACGAGGTACACGTAGAAGTCGGCGAGCGCCACGCTCACCAACGACGCCCAGGCGAGCAGCATGTGACGGGCGTTCAGTTTCCCGACCCACTGCCAGGCGCGGTACCGCACCGGGTGCTTGGAGAAGTGCTTGAGTTTGCCGCCGACGATGTGCCGGCAGGAGTGGCAGGAGAGCGTGTACGCCCAGATCAGCGTGATGTTGAGCAGGAAGACGAGCGTGCCGAGGCCCATGTGGCCCCAGTCGTAGTGCTCGTCGCGGAAGGACAGCACCGTGTCGTAGGTGAGGATCCCGGCGACCAGCAGTGCCGCGTAGAAGAAGTAGCGGTGGATGTTCTGAAGGACGAGCGGGAAGCGCGTCTCACCCGTGTACTTCTTGTGCGGCTCGGCCACCGCGCAGGCGGGCGGGGACGCCCAGAAGCCCCGGTAGTAGGCCTTGCGGTAGTAGTAGCAGGTCAGACGGAAGCCCAGCGGGAAGATCAGGATGATGATCGCGGGGGAGATGCCCCACCAGCCGCCGAACAGATCGGCGTTGGGGCCGTGCCGCATGGGCGCGCAGTTGTCCGCCAGACAGGGCGAGTAGAACGGCGAGACGTACGGGGCCGCGTAGTAGTCGGCGTTCGCGAACGCCCGCCAGGTCGAGTACACGATGAAGGCGAGCAGACCGGCGGCCGTGGCGGCGGGCGCCAGCCACCAGCGGTCGGTCCGCAGGTGCGGGGCGTCGATGGCGGCGCGCGTAGGGGTGCGCACACCGCCGATGTTCGGATGGGACTCCGTGTCCGGGGGTTCGGTGCCGGTGGCCAAGGCGGGCTCCGCTCAGTGGTTGGGGCCGTGGTGCGCGCCGAGGCCCTCGTCGTCCGAGTCCGTCCACAGTGCTTTGTCGTACGGGGTGTCGGGGATCGTCACGAGGTCGGGGCGGCGGGGCTGGGCGAGCGCGGGGGCGGCCTCGCGGAGCAGCGCGAGGCTTTCGCGCAGATGGTTGGCGTCGCTGCGGAGGCGGCGCATTTCCAGGCCGCCCTTGCCGATCTGCTGTTCCAGGCGGCCCATCGAACGCAACAGGTCGTCCAGACAGCGCTGTACTGACGTCAGTTCGTCGTGCACGGACATGACGTGACCTCACTTCCGGGCCGCTGGGCCCTGGGCGGAGACGTTCATGCGCCTGAGAGTGTTGCGCGTCACACCTGCCGGTGGGAAGCGGTGTGCATGGATTGGCTGAGGGAGGGGGGCGCGGGGGTACGTCGGGGTGCGCATCCCCGGGGACTCCGCCCCAGACCCCCGGGCCGCGCTGAAGGCGCTTGTCCTCAATCGCCGGACGGGCTGGAAATGCGGGCCGGCGCCAGAGCGTCAAGGTCAGCTGGTGATCGGGACGAAACCGGTGGGTGGGTGGGAAAGGCTGTTGCTCCAAACGGTTGGGCTTCGCGCGGCCCGCCGCCGTGTCGCCCTCCGCTGCCGAACCCTTTCCTCTTCAGTGGCCGTACATCTGATCAGCCAATTAACGCGCCACCGGAGGTAGACCTGATGTCCCACCACGGCGTCGGACTGCGCGCGGTCACTCGCTCGGTCGCCTTCCTCACCGCCGGCGTGCTCGCCGTGCCGCTGGTCACCGCGTGCGGCGGTGACCAGGACGAAGAGAGCAAGCCGCTCGCCGGGCAGGACATCGCGCCCGCCGCCCGCGCCGAGCTCGCCGACGGCGGCACTCTGCGCTGGGCCGTGGACTCCGTACCGGAGACGCTCAACACCTTCCAGGCGGACGCCGACGCGGCGACCACCCGGGTCGCGCAGGCCGTGCTGCCGTCGATGTACCGGCTCGACGTGAACGGGCGGCCCCAGCGCAACGCCGACTTCCTGGAGTCCGCCAAGATCGTCGAGACCGAGCCCAGGCAGGTCGTCCTCTACAAGCTGCACCAGCAGGCCGTCTGGAGCGACGGCCGGGAGATCGGTGCCGCCGACTTCGCCGCCCAGTGGCGTGCCCTGTCCGGCAGGGACTCCGCGTACTGGACCGCCCGCAACGCCGGGTACGACCGCATCGAGAAGGTGCAGCGCGGCGCGAACGACCTTGAGGTCAAGGTCACCTTCAGCCGGCCCTACGCCGACTGGAAGTCGCTGTTCTCGCCCCTGTACCCCAAGGAGGTCATGGGCACCCCGGACTCCTTCAACGACGGGGCGCGGCGCAGGCTGAAGGTCACCGCCGGGCCCTTCGGCCTCAAGAAGGTCGCCAGGGCGGACGGCGACGTCGTCCTCGTACGCAACCCGCGCTGGTGGGGGCGTACCCCCCGGCTCGACGGGATCGTGCTGCACGCCGTACCGCGTGACAAGCGCGCCGAGGCGCTCGCCGCCGGCAAGGTGGACGTCGCCGAGATCGACCCCGCCGAGGCCGAGCGCATCGTTCTCGCCGCGCGCGGCAAGTCCACCCCCCTCCAGGGCCCCGGCGCCGCGCTCACCCCGGCCCGAGCCCTGCGCTCCTGGGCCCTCGCGCACGGTTCCGACGACGAAGCGGCCGGGGCGGAGGCCGGCGCCCGGCGCAAGCAGCGCGCCGCCGCCGCCGAGTACGCCGAGCAGCAGCAGTCGCTCAGCGCGTTCGAGGTGCGCAAGTCCCTCGAACCGGCCTACACACAGCTCGCCCTCAACGGCGCCGACGGCCCCCTCGCCGACGAACGCGTCCGCCGCGCGATCGCCCGTGCGCTGGACCGCGAGGAGATCGCCGGCCTCGTACTCAAGCCGCTGGGGCTGCCCGCCGTACCCGTCGGCAGTCATCTCGCGCTCTCCGGGCAGGCCGCCTACGCCGACAACAGCGGCGCGCTCGGCGGCCAGGACACCGACGAGGCCGAGGCGCTCCTCGCCGACGCGGGGTGGGTGCACGGCGGCCCGCTCGGGAAGCCGAGGAAGAAGGACGGCGAGAAGGTCGCCGGAGGTGAGGGGAAGAAGGCCGGCGGCAGGTCCGCCGCGCCCAAGGCGTCCCCGAAGGCGTCCCCGAAGACTTCCGCCAAGGCGTCGCCCAAGGCCGGTGAGGGCAGCGGTGACGACGACGGGACCTATGTCGTCGGCGACGACGACAAGCCGTACGGCGAGCCCGTCCGCGAGGACCACCAGAACCCGCAGGACCACCGGGACCACCGGGACGGTGCCGGGAAGAAGAACCTCGCCCAGGACGGGAAGCAGTCCGTCCGCAAGCACCCGGAACAGGGCGGTGCACCCGGTGCCTACGCGCCCAAGGGCACCCCTGCTCCCGCCGGGGCCGCCGGGGCGCTCGCCAAGGACGGCAAGCCGCTGACCTTGCGGTTCGTGCTCCCCTCGGGGCCGGGCTCCGCCACGCTGCGGGCCGTGGGCGAACGGATCGCGCGGATGCTCGACCGGGTCGGTATCCGTACCGCTGTCACCAAGGTGTCCGACGACAGCTACTTCAAGGACCACATCGCCAGCGGACAGTACGACCTGGCCCTGTACTCGTGGCCCGCGTCCGCCTTCCCGGCCACCGACGCGCGGCCCATCTACGCCAAGCCGGTGCCCGCCGCCGACGGGTCGCTGAACGTCGAGCAGAACTACACCAGGGTCGGCACCGACCAGGTGGACCAGCTGTTCGACCAGGCCATCGCCACCCTGGACGAGGGCAGGTCGGCCTCGCTGGTGCGGAAGGCCGACGCCCGGATCTGGGCGGCCGGCGGGTCCATTCCGCTCTTCCAGCGGCCCCAGCTCACGGCAGTGCGGAAGAACGTCGCCAACCTGGGTGCCTTCGGCTTCCAGACCCCCCTCTACGAGGACATGGGATTCCTGAAGAAGGGCGTCACCCCGGGCAGCAGGCCGTCGTCCCGACCGTGACGGTCGCCTCATCGGTACGGCCCGGCGAGCCCCTACCGCGCCGGGCCCGTACCATGGGGTAAGGCCGTGGCATGTTCAGCCCGGCAGGGCCCGCGTGACGCAGTCGTACGCGCAGGCCGTCCTCAACTCCGGGAGTACGCCGCACTATGGCCACGCGCCACGACATCCGCAACGTCGCCATCGTCGCCCACGTCGACCACGGGAAGACGACACTGGTCGACGCCATGCTGAAGCAGGCCGGTGCCTTCGCCGCGCACGCCGCCGAGTCGCTCGACGACCGCATGATGGACTCGAACGACCTGGAACGTGAGAAGGGCATCACGATCCTCGCCAAGAACACGGCGGTGAAGTACCACCCGAAGGACGGGGGGGACGTCATCACCATCAACATCATCGACACCCCGGGCCACGCCGACTTCGGTGGCGAGGTCGAGCGCGGTCTGTCGATGGTGGACGCCGTGGTTCTGCTGGTCGACGCCTCCGAGGGGCCGTTGCCGCAGACCCGTTTCGTGCTGCGCAAGGCGCTCCAGCAGCGTCTGCCGGTCATCCTCTGCATCAACAAGACCGACCGCCCGGACTCCCGGATCGACGAGGTCGTCAACGAGACGTACGACCTCTTCCTGGACCTGGACGCCGACGAGGAGCAGATCGAGTTCCCCATCGTCTACGCGTGTGCGCGTGACGGTGTCGCCTCGCTGACCAAGCCGGAGGACGGCACCGTCCCGGCCGACAGCAACAGCCTGGAGCCGTTCTTCTCCACGATCCTGTCGCACGTCCCGGCCCCGCTGTTCGACGAGGAGGCCCCGCTCCAGGCGCACGTCACCAACCTGGACGCGGACAACTTCCTCGGCCGTATCGCGCTGCTCCGGGTCGAGCAGGGCGAGCTGCGCAAGGGCCAGACCGTCACGTGGATCAAGCGTGACGGCACGATGTCCAACGTCCGCATCACCGAGCTGCTGATGACCGAGGCGCTCACCCGCAAGCCCGCCGAGATGGCCGGCCCGGGTGACATCTGTGCCGTCGCCGGTATCCCGGACATCATGATCGGCGAGACCCTGGCCGACCCCGAGCGGCCGATCGCGCTGCCGCTCATCACGGTCGACGAGCCGGCGATCTCCATGACCATCGGTACGAACACCTCGCCGATGGTCGGCCGCGGCGGCACCGGCAAGGGTGCCGAGAACAAGGCAGTGGTCAAGGACCGCAAGGTCACCGCCCGGCAGGTCAAGGACCGTCTCGACCGCGAGCTGATCGGTAACGTCAGCCTCCGTGTCCTCGACACCGAGCGTCCCGACGCCTGGGAGGTCCAGGGCCGTGGTGAGCTGGCGCTCGCCATCCTGGTCGAGCAGATGCGCCGTGAGGGCTTCGAGCTGACCATCGGCAAGCCGCAGGTCGTCACCCAGATCATCGACGGCAAGGTCCACGAGCCCGTCGAGCGCATGACGATCGACGTGCCCGAGGAGCACATGGGCGCGGTCACGCAGCTCATGGGTGTCCGCAAGGGCCGGATGGACAACATGTCCAACCACGGCTCCGGCTGGGTGCGCATGGAGTTCGTCGTGCCCTCGCGCGGTCTCATCGGCTTCCGTACGGAGTTCCTGACGGGCACGCGCGGCACCGGCATCGCGCACTCCATCCACGAGGGCCACGAGCCCTGGTTCGGCGTGCTGGCGACCCGTAACAACGGTTCGCTGGTCGCCGACCGGGCCGGCGCCGTCACCGCGTTCGCGATGACGAACCTCCAGGAGCGCGGTGTGCTGTTCACCGACCCCGGCACCGAGGTGTACGAGGGCATGATCGTCGGCGAGAACTCTCGCTCCGACGACATGGACGTGAACATCACCAAGGAGAAGAAGCTCACGAACATGCGGTCGTCCTCGGCCGACTCGTTCGAGGCGATCGTCCCGCCCCGCAAGCTCTCCCTGGAGCAGTCCCTGGAGTTCTGCCGCGACGACGAGTGCGTCGAGGTCACCCCGGAGGCGGTTCGCATCCGCAAGGTGAACCTGGACGCCCGTGAGCGCGCCCGCTCCGCCAGCCGCGCCAAGCACGGCTGATCAGGGGCTGAGCCTGCTCTGATCCGACGTCACGAGGACCCGGTTCCCCACCGGTGGGGGCCGGGCCTTCGGCATGTCCGCGATGCCTCGTCGAGAACGACGTCTCCGCCCTGCCGGCGCGACTGGCCCATACCCGTCCACCTGTCTGTCCGCGAGCTGTGCGACGCTGTTCGGATACCGGTGAACCAACGATCAAGTTTCGGACATGTAAACAGAAAACCATCCCTTTATGTCCGTTTGGTGGATTTACTGTTTGACGTGTCAAGCGCGCGCAGGTGTCAATCTTTGCAATTTTTGCTCAAAATTTCGACGGTAGGGAGATCCCTATGCCTTCCGGCCTTGACGCGCGTTGACTTACTTGGCGAAAGTTCCCCCAAACCACAGAACCCGCCGGTATCTGTGCTGCGCTCAACTCTCCAACCCCCCGGGGGAAGAACACACATGACCAGTCCAGCCAAGGCTGAAGGCGCCGGGCCCTCGATCGCCTTGGACCCCGAGCTCGATACGAAGACCGAGCCCGCCAAGGGGCCGAAGAAGCTTGAGGGTCGTTCTCCCGGGCAGTTGATGTGGCAGCGCTTCAAGCGTGACCGTACCGGTGTCATCTGCGCCTGCGTAGTGATTTTCTACTTCGTCATCGCGCTGGCGGCGCCTCTGCTGACGAAGCTCAGCGGGACGAACCCCTACACGCTGTACGGCCAGGACCCCACGTACGCGGACAGCCCCGTCCTGGACGAGTTCGGGCTGCCGCTCGGCTACTTCGGCGGCGTCTCGGGGACCCACTGGTTCGGCGTGGAGCCGCAGCTGGGCCGTGACGTCTTCGCCATGCTGATGTACGGCATGCGCACCTCGCTGTTCATGGCGGTGGGCGTGACCGTGCTGGTCATGATCACGGGCATCCTCATCGGTCTGATCGGCGGCTACGTCGGCGGTCGTACCGACTACTGGATCGGCCGGGTCACGGACTTCTTCCTCTCCTTCCCCTCACAGCTGTTCTTCATCGCGTTCATGCCCGTCGTGACCGCGTTCTTCGTGGATCCGCGGGAGGAAACCCCCACGTACCTCCGCGCGGTGGCGATGCTGATCGTTCTGTGGGTGCTGGGCTGGATGGGCATGGCCCGTCTGATCCGCTCCACGGTGCTGTCCCTGCGAGACCGTGAGTTCGTGGAGGCGGCCAAGGTCGCGGGCGCCTCTCCGTGGCGGATCATCCGCAAGGAGATCCTGCCCAACGTGGTCTCGCCGATCCTGGTGCAGTTCACATACCAGCTGCCCAGCACGATTCTCACCATCGCGTTCCTGTCCTTCGCGGGCGTCGGCTTCGTCGAGCCGACCCCCGACTGGGGGCGGATGTTCGCCGCCGGTGCCGGGTACGCGGAGCCCGATCCGTCCTTCATGTTCTTCCCGGGCCTGGCTCTGGTGATCTTCATCCTGTGCTTCAACCTCCTCGGAGACTCCGTACGGGATGCGTTCGACCCCAAGTCCGGGCGCTGAACCGTCCATTGGTGGGGGGTGACTGCCGCCCCCGCGTGGCCTGTCGGTCACGTCAGGCAGTACTCATGGATAACAACTGACAGGTAGGTATTCGCCAAAATGAAGTCGCTCAATTCGCGTAGAACGCGGGCCATCGTGGTCGCCATCGCGGCCGGCTCCCTCGCGCTCACCGGTTGCTCCGAGAACAAGGGCGGCAGCTCCGGCAAGGACTCCAAGGAGGACCAGTCCAAGGCTGCCGAGCAGTCGAAGGCGGTCGTCTACGCCGACGCAGCCGCGTCGACCGGCCCCGCCGAGGAGGTCGCCGGCGCC
The DNA here is from genome assembly GCF_036227485.1 of Streptomyces sp. NBC_01451. Lineage (NCBI taxonomy): Bacteria > Bacillati > Actinomycetota > Actinomycetes > Kitasatosporales > Streptomycetaceae > Streptomyces > Streptomyces sp. NBC_01451. The sequence continues at coordinate 3,078,975 of NZ_CP109479.1, read as the reverse complement.
AAGAGCGGCGGTACCGTCCAGGTCTACCAGGAGTCGGGCCTCACCCACCTGGACCCGGGCCAGATCTACGTCTCGGACGCCGGCCAGGTCGCCAACCTGCTGTACCGCGGCCTGACCAACTTCGAGGAGGACGGCAAGGGCAACGTCTCGGTCGTCGGTGACCTCGCGACCGACTCGGGCAAGTCCTCGGACGGCGGCAAGACCTGGACCTACACGCTGAAGGACGGCGTCAAGGACCAGAACGGCAACGTCATCACGTCCGCCGACATCCGCCACACCATCGAGCGCCAGTACGCCGCGTTCATCTTCGACGGCCCGACCTACCTGCAGACCTGGCTGAGCGGCCCGAAGTACCGCGACACGCTGAAGGACGGCGGCTTCGGCTCCAAGCACCTGCCGTCCACGGTTCTGGACACCCCGGACGCCAAGACTGTCGTCTTCCACTTCGACACGGCGCGTCCGGACCTGCCCCAGACGCTTGCCATGCCGGGCTACTCGGTCGTCCCCGAGAAGACCGACACGAAGGAGAAGTACGACGCGGCTCCGGTCTCGACCGGCCCGTACAAGATCGCCGAGTACAAGGTCGGCAAGTCCATGAAGCTCGTCAAGAACGAGAACTGGGACCCGAAGACCGACTCCGTGCGCCACCAGTACGTTGACGGCTTCAACTTCGACTTCGGTGTCACCGAGTCGACGCAGACCAGCCGCCTGATCGCCGACCAGGGCGACTCCAAGAACGCCATCCAGCTCACCGGTGGCGTCGAGGCGACCCAGATCCAGAAGGTCATCAGCGACGCGGCCGTCAACAAGCGCACGATCAAGGGCTACCAGCCCTACGTCATGACGCTGACGTTCAACCTGGACCGGGTGAAGAACAAGGCCGTCCGTGACGCGATCACCTACGGCGTGAACTCCAAGTCGCTCATCGCCGGCGAGGGTGGCGCCTACGGTGGCGACCCGGCCCCGAACCTGTTCGCCCCGACCCTGCCCGGCTACGAGGCCACGTACGACCCGTACGGCCGTCTGAAGACGCCCCAGGGCAACATCGCGAAGGCCAAGGAGCTTCTGAAGGACGTTCCGGCCGCCGAGAAGAAGCTCGTCTACGCGTACTCCAACAGCGAGGCCGGCCAGAAGCGCAAGGTCGCCATCGAGGACGCGCTGACGAAGATCGGCATCGACGTCGTCGCCAAGGAAGTCGACTCCGCGAGCTACTACGAGCAGATCGGCAAGGTCAAGAACCCGTACGACATGTACGTCACGGGCTGGGGCCAGGACTGGCCGTCGCCGGGCACGGTCGTCACGCCCATCTACGACGGTGACCAGGTCGCCGACGGGTCCGCGAACTACTCGCACATCAACGACCCGAAGGTCCAGGAGCTCATCAAGAAGGCCCTGACCCAGGAGCCGACCGCCGCTGCCGCGACCTGGAAGGAAGCGCAGCACTACATCCTGGAGAAGGTCAACCCGGCCGCTCCGCTCTGGTACACCAAGCAGTTCCAGCTCTACGGTTCGAACATCGGCGGTGCCCGCTACAGCACCGAGTCGAGCTACATCGACATCACCCGACTGTTCCTGAAGTCGTAACTCTCTACGGCTGATCGCGGGGGTGCGCACCAGGCGGAGCGCACCCCCGCGGTTCCGTGAACCCGTCCCATCCCGTCTCCGCACGTCTCCGCAGAGAGCAGCCCCCCGCCATGTTTCAGTTCATCCTCCGGCGTACGGTCGGTGCCGTCGTCACCCTGTTCCTGATCGGCGCCACCACGTTCTTCCTGTTCGTCGCGGCGCCCTCCGACTACGCCTCACTGGCCTGTGGCAAGGACTGCTCGCCCGCGAGACTCGAAGACATCCGTACTGCCCTTGGGCTCAACCTGCCCATCGCGCAGCAGTTCTGGGACTTCATGTCTGGCATCGTGACCGGCCGTGACTTCCCGCAGGGCCACTGCAGCGCACCCTGCCTCGGACAGTCGTTCTACTACAACGACATGGTCTGGAACCTCATCAAGGACCGCTTCCCGCTGACCCTGTCGCTGACGATCGGCGCGCTGGTCGTCTTCCTGGTCGTGGGCCTCGGCGCGGGCATGCTCTCCGCCTACAAGCGTGGCTCCCTGGTGGACAAGATCTCCACCGGCGCGTCCATGGTGCTCAGCTCGTTCCAGATCTACTTCCTCGGACCGATCGCGCTGATCGTCTTCGTCTACAGCACCGGCTGGATGGAAGACCCGAAGTACGTGCCGTTCACCGAGGACCCGGTCGGCTGGCTCGTCGGACTGTCCATCCCGATGGTCGTCATGGCCACCATCTTCACCGCGCAGTACACGCGTATGGCGCGCGCCTCGATGATCGAGCAGCTCGCGGAGGAACACGTCCGCACCGCCCGCGCCAAGGGCATGTCACAGAAGTACGTCTTCTTCCGCTACGCCTGGCGCGGGTCGCTCATCCCGATCGTCACCGTGCTCGGCATCGACGTCAGCGCCCTGCTGGGCGGCGGTGTCGTCACCGAACTGACCTTCTCCCTCCAGGGCATCGGCCGCCTGGCCGTGGACGGCGCGGTCCAGAAGGACCTCCCGCTGACGATGGGCATCATGTTGTTCGGGGCCTTCTTCATCCTGATCCTGAACATCCTTACCGACATCGTGTACGCCTATATCGACCCGCGCGTCCGGCTCTCCTAGGAAGAACGAACCACCGTGACCACACTGACCAAGCCAGAGGACGCACCGGCCCCGACCGGTCCGGACAGCTTCCTCTCGGTCCGCGATCTCAAGGTGCAGTTCTCCACCGAGGACGGCATCGTCAAGGCGGTCGACGGGCTCTCCTTCGACGTCGAGCGCGGCAAGACCCTGGGTATCGTGGGCGAGTCGGGATCCGGCAAGTCCGTCACCAACCTGACGATCCTCGGTCTGCACAACCCCCGGACCAGCACTGTCGACGGCGAGATCGTCTTCGACGGCAAGGAGCTCGTCACCGCCACGGAGAAGGAGCTGGAGCAGCTCCGCGGCAACAAGATGGCGATGATCTTCCAGGACCCGCTGACCGCGCTCTCCCCGTACTACACGGTGGGCCGTCAGCTGTCCGAGCCGTACATGAAGCACCGGGGCGCCTCCAAGAAGGAGGCCAAGGACCGGGCCGTGCAGATGCTGGAGAAGGTCGGCATCCCGCAGCCCAAGACGCGCTTCGACGACTATCCGCACCAGTTCTCCGGCGGTATGCGCCAGCGCGCGATGATCGCCATGTCGCTGATGTGCGACCCCGACCTGCTGATCGCCGACGAGCCCACCACCGCGCTGGATGTGACGGTGCAGGCCCAGATCCTGGACCTGCTCAAGGACCTCCAGCAGGAGTTCGGCTCCGCGATCATCTTCATCACGCACGACCTCGGCGTCATCTCGAACGTGGCCGACGACCTGCTGGTGATGTACGCGGGCCGGGCCGTCGAGCGCGGCAGCGTGAAGGAAGTGCTCCGCACGCCGAAGCACCCGTACACCTGGGGTCTGCTCAGCTCCATGCCGCGCCTGGACGGCAACATCCACGAGGCGCTGACGCCGATCCCCGGCTCGCCGCCCTCACTGCTCAACCCGCCCTCGGGCTGCCCCTTCCACCCGCGTTGCGCCTTCACCGGCGAGGTCTCGGGCAACCGCTGCACCGACGAACGGCCGTCGCTGGCGGACGGGCGCGCCTCCGCGTGCCATCTGACGGCGGAGCAGAAGCAGACCATCTTCATCGACAAGATCCAGCCCCGGCTGCGCTAGGGAGCACCGAGACATGAGTGACAACCTCACCCTCCCCACACAGCAGGGTTCCACCGGTACGTCGACCGAGGAACTGCTCAAGGTCGAGGGCCTCACGAAGCACTTCCCGATCTACGGCGGCTTCCCGATCAAACGGAAGGTCGGCGCCGTCCAGGCGGTCGACGGCATCGATCTGACCATCGGTGTCGCCGAGAGCGTCGGCATGGTGGGCGAGTCCGGCTGCGGCAAGTCGACCGCGGGCCGGCTCCTCACCCGGCTGCTGGAGCCGACCGGCGGCAAGATCACGTACTCCGGCCAGGACATCACGCACGCCTCGCGCAGGCAGCTGGCGCCGGTCCGGTCCGAGATCCAGATGATCTTCCAGGACCCGTACAGCTCCCTGAACCCGCGGCAGACCGTCGGTACGATCATCAAGTCGCCGATGGAGGTCAACGGGATCGAGCCGTCGGGCGGCCGGGAGAAGCGGGTCCGGGAGCTGCTGGAGCTGGTCGGGCTCAACCCCGAGCACTACAACCGCTTCCCGCACGAGTTCTCCGGCGGCCAGCGCCAGCGCATCGGGGTGGCCCGCGCGCTCGCCCTGAAGCCCAAGCTGATCGTGGCGGACGAGCCGGTCTCCGCGCTGGACGTCTCCATCCAGGCCCAGGTGGTGAACCTCCTCAAGAAGGTCCAGGAGGAGATGGGCATCGCGTTCCTGTTCATCGCCCACGACCTGGCGATCGTCCGGCACTTCTCGCAGCGCGTCGCGGTGATGTACCTCGGCAAGATCGTCGAGATCGGCGACCGGGACTCGATCTACAACCGCCCGCGTCACCCGTACACGCACGCCCTGCTGTCCGCCGTCCCCGAGGTGGCGATGGAGGACGAGGCTGACGCCCGTGAGCGCATCCGCCTCGCCGGTGACGTCCCCTCGCCGATCCACCCGCCGTCCGGCTGCCGTTTCCGTACGCGCTGCTGGAAGGCCCAGGACAAGTGCGCGAGCGAGGAGCCCCCGCTGGTCCAGATCTCCGGCAACCGTGACGGCCACATGACGGCCTGCCACTTCCCGGAGGAGCCGACGACGGAGGCCCGCGACGAGGACGTCGTCCTCGACCCGGCGCTGAAGGCGCTGGAGGCGGACGCCACGGAGGACTGAGGTCGCGGGAACGCGGTGAGGCCGGGGGTGAGGAGCAGTGGCTCCTCACTCCCGGCTTTTATTCGCTCGACACACGGCGCCGGGTCGGGGACGCTCGCACGCGGTATCCCTCACATGGCCTGGAGGCCTCGTTGTCTTTCCCGACGATCCACAACATCACCTTCGACACCACCGGTGACCCCTACGACCTCGGCCTGTTCTGGAGCGCGGTGTTCGGCCGCCCGCTGGCCGACGACGACAAGCCCGGTGACCCGGCGGCGGAGATCGAAGACCCGGACGGCGGGCCCAGGCTGCTGTTCATCCAGGTGCCGGAGGGCAAGTCGGTGAAGAACCGCCTGCACTTCGACCTACGACCGCACGGGCGCACCCGGGACGAGGAGGTCGAGCGGGTGGTGTCCCTCGGCGCCCGGGTCGTCGCGGACCACCGCAGGCCGGACGGCGGCGGGTGGGTGCTCATGGCCGACCCGGAGGGCAACGAGTTCTGTGTGGAGCGCGGGGAGCTGGGCTGACCGTCGGGGGGCGTTCAGCTCGGGTCGTTCCCGGCCTTCCCGTAACGGCGGAACGTGTGGGTCTGCACGGTCCAGGGGCCGACCGGCACCGCGTCACCGAAGATGTAGGGGTCCTTGCGCTCGTAGCGGCCCTTGCACGGGTCTGAATGCACCTCGATGGTGCCCGTGCGGGGATCGACGATCATGTAGTGGGCGATGCCCATCGCGGGGTACTCGGCCAGCTTCTCGCCGTAGTCGTTGTTCGGGTTGGACGGCGAGACGACTTCGATGACGGCCAGCACCTGGGTCGCGTCGACAGCGAGTCCCTCCTCGTCGAGGACCTCCTCGGGGATGACGACGGCATCGGGGCGACGCATACGGCTTATGGCTGGGTGCTCGATCTCGGGGCCGTTCTCGCAGACATAGCCGGGGTGCGTGTCGGGCAACTGGGCGTTGAGCTGGTTACGGATGCGCCGGACTGTGCCCTCGTGACGCTTCGACGGGCTCATCATGGCCAGGAAGGGGCCTGAAGGGCCGATCTCGACGTTCCAGGTCCCTTCGAGCTCTTCGGCGTAGGCCGTGAGCTCCTCGGCGATCGCGCGCATCTTCGCGTAGTCCATACCTAGAGGGTAGCGATCAGGCTCTCCCTGTCATCCGGGGTTCACGCCCACGTAGTCGGCGTGGTACTCCACGCGCTGCGCCGGCGTCAGATGGCAGGCCGCGCCATGGGCGGGCGTCCGGGGCAGGTAGGGGCGCCGGCTCGCGCAGTGGCCCTCCGGGGTCTGTTCGGTGAACGCGCAGCGCGGCTCGAAGCGGCAGCCCGGGAGCGGGTCGAGGAGTGACGGGGGAGTGCCCGGGATCGGCGACAGCGGCACGTCCACCGGGGCGCGCAGCGTCGGCATCGAGTCCAACAGGCCCCAGGTGTAAGGGTGTTCGGGCGTCCTCAGTACTTCGTTGCGGGTGCCTCGCTCCACCGCGCGGCCCGCGTACATCACCAGGATGTCGTCCGCCATACGGGAGATGACGCCGAGGTCGTGGGTGATGAAGACGATCGACGTGCCGAACTCCTGCTGGAGGTCCCTCAGCAGGTCCATGATCTGGGCCTGGACCGTGACGTCCAGGGACGTCGTCGGCTCGTCGGCGATCAGGAGTTCCGGGTCGCAGACCAACGCCATGGCGATCACCGCCCGTTGGCGCATACCACCGGAGAACTGGTGGGGGTAGTCGTCGGCCCGGAGCGCTGGCTGCGGGATGCCGACGCGCCTCAGCATTTCCACCGCGCGGGCCCGGGACTCCCGGCGGGACGCGCCCGTGTGCTTGGCGTACGTCTCCGCGATCTGGCGGCCCACGGTGTGGAACGGTGACAGGGACGCCAGCGCGTCCTGGAAGATCATCGCCATCCTGTTGCCGCGGAGCCTCTCCAGTTCCCGTTCCCGCGCCGTCAGCAGTTCCCTGCCGTCCAGCACGATCTCCCCGGCCAGCGTGGTCCGCGTACGGTCGTGCAGGCCCAGGATCGCCAGGTTCGTCACCGACTTGCCCGAGCCGGACTCGCCGACGATGCCCAGGGTCCGGCCGCGCTCCACGTCGAAGGACAGGCCGTCCACCGCCCGCACCACACCGTCGTCGGTGGCGAAGTGCACCTTCAGGTCCCGTACGGAGAGGAAGGGCTCGGCCGGCGGCGGGCCGGGCGGTGAGGTCATCAGGTCTCCCTACGCCAGCCTGATCCGCGGGTCGATCAGCGCGTACACCGCGTCCACGACGATGTTCGCCACGACGATCGCCGCCGCGGCCACCAGGACCACCCCCAGCAGCAGCGGCAGGTCGTTGTCCCGTACCGCCTTGATGGACAGGGCGCCGATGCCGTGCAGGCCGAAGGTCTCCTCGGTGATGATCGCGCCGCCGAGCAGATAGCCGATGTCGAGGCCCAGGATCGTGACGATCGGGCCCATGGCGCCCCGCCAGGCGAACCGGAAGAACACCGTGCGGCGGGACAGGCCCTTGGCGCGGGCCGTACGGACGTAGTCCTCGGCGAGGGTCTCCACGAGCTGGGAGCGGGTCATCCGGGTGTAGTTGGCGGTGAAGATGATCGCGAGGACGAACCAGGGCAGCAGCAGTCCCTTGAACCAGGCCACCGGGTCCTGGGTGAAGCCGACGCTGTCCTGGGGGCGGGGGAGGATGCCCCACTGGTCGGAGAGGTAGTACATGGCGACCACGCCGACGATGTAGATCTGCAGGGACGAGCCGATCAGCGAGAGCGACGACGCGATCTTGTCCAGGGGCCGGCCCTGCTTCACCGCCGCGAGCATGCCCGTGCCGACGCCGAGGACCACGAAGACCACCGTGCTGCCCAGGGCGAGGGAGAGCGTGGTGGGGAAGCGGTTGGTGATCAGACCGAGGACCGGCTCGTGGTTGGTGAAGGAGTAGCCGAGGCAGGGTGCCGCGCAGTGCCCGAGGCCCGTGTAGTCACGGCCCACGAACACGCCCGCCAGCCAGTGCCAGTACTGCACCGGCAGCGGTTCGTCGATGCCCAGGTTGCGCCTGACCAGCGCGAGCGTCTCCGGTGTGCAGAGCTTGCCGCAGGCGCTGCGGGCCGGGTCGCGCGGGGCGACGTAGAAGAGGACGAAGGTGATCGCGCTGATGACGAGGAGGATCATCAGCGCGCTGAGCGTCCGGCGGAGGATGAAGCGGAACATGGCGATCGGATTCCCTGGCGGAACCCCCGGCACCGGTCCCTGGTGGGTGGGACCGGTGCCGGAGTGGTCGGGTGGGAGGAGGGCGGGGGTATCGATGGACTCCGGTGCGGTAACGCGCCCCTTCAGGGGCGCGGGGAACTGCGCGACCAGCCCCCACCGGCCCGCAGCCGAAGAACCGCAGTTCCAGCTCTACTTCGCGTACAGCTTGTAAAGGACGAACGACGAGTTCAGGGGGTCGTACTCCGTGCCACCCACCTTGCTGCCGTACAGGTAGAAGCGGCGCTGGTACGTCTCCGGGATGATCGGCGCCTCCTTCTCCATGAGCTCCTTGTCCAGGGCCGCCCACGCCGCGTTGGCCTTCGTCGGGTCGGTGATCGCGGCGGCCTTGTCGATCGCCGCGTCGACCCAGTTCACCTTCAGCTGGGAGACGTTGTTGGCGCCGTTGGCGATGACCCGGCCGTCGAAGAGGGGCTGGAGCATGGTGTAGCCGGTGGGCCAGTCGGGGGACCAGCCGAACCACATCACGTCGAAGGAGTTGTCGATCTGCTGGATCTGGTCGTAGTAGCTGGTCGACTCCACCGGCTTGATCACCGGGTCGAAGCCCGCCGCCTTCAGGGCGTTGGCGATGACGACCTTCGTCTTCTCGTAGGCGTCGTTGCCGCCCTGCGGGTAGGTGTAGACGATCTTCTGGCCGAGCTTGCCGGCCTCCTTCAGCAGCGCCTTCGCCTTCGCGGTGTCGCCCTGCGGCTTCGCCAGCTTGCCGTAGATGTCGAACTTCACCCGGCCCGCCATGTCCGGGCCGAGGATCGTGGTCGCGTAGTCGCCGGCGGACGGGCCGCCGTAGATGGTCCGGATCTGCTGCAACGGCCAGGCGTAGTTGAGCGCCTGACGGACCTTCAGGTCGGTGATCCGCTTGCAGTTGATGGCGTAGTAGTACAGGCCGGTCAGCAGTCCGTCGACGGTACGGCTCTTCAGCGCGGGCGTCGTCAGCACCTTCTGGATGCGCTCGGCGGGCACCCCGCTGTACGCCATCACGGCGTACTGGTCGGTCCCGGAGTCCGCGATCAGCCGGTCGGTGCTCTGGAGCGCCTCGGGGCCGAACTCGAAGGCGAAGGAGTCCGGGTAGGCGTTGCGGATCGGGTCGGTCGCCGGGTCCCAGTGGGTGTTGCGGACCATCGTCAGCGACTTGTCGACGGAGTGCTGCGAGAGCCGGTAGGGCCCGCAGGAGAACGGGTCCTTGTCGTACTTCTCCTTGGTGTCGTGCTTGGCGGGCACCGCCCCGTACGACTGCATCGCCAGCGTCCAGTTGAGGTCGGGGCGGGCCGTCTTGAGGTGGAAGGTGATCGTCTTCTTCGCGGTGTCCGTGACGACCGAGTCGAGGTGCTTGCCGTCGTACGGGCCCTTGTAGACCGAGCGGAAGTCGTTGGTGCCGGTCAGCGCGGCCTGGAGGTAGGTGGCGCCCTCGGTGGTGAAGGAGGCGAAGCCGCGCTCGATGCCGTGCCGTACGTCCTCGACGGTCAGCTCGCTGCCGTCCTCCCACTTCAGTCCGTCCTTCAGGGTGAAGGTCCAGGTCCTGCCGCCGTCCGACATGGTGCCGGTGTCGGTGGCGAGGTCGCCGACGAGCTTCATCGCGCCGCCGTCGATGCGGTAGCCGGTCAGACAGCGGATGTAGAGGTTGCCGACCTCGGAGTTCCACGAGTAGTAGATGCGCTGCGGGTCGAGGTGCGAGAAGTCCTGCGGGCCGATCGGCCGGATCGTGCCGCCCTTCTTCGCCCCCGGGATCTCCGGCGAGGGCCCCGTGGAGTCCTCCTTGGTGCCGATGGTGACCGTCGCGAACTTGCCGGTCCCGGCCGCGTCGCCGCCCCCCGACGTACCGCCACCGCCTCCCCCTCCGCTGCTGCACGCGGACAGGACCATGGAGCCGCCGGCGGCTACGGATGTGGCGATGACGAAGTTTCTGCGGGAGAGAGACATGGGGTGTCCTGCCTGAATCAGGGAGAAGGGGTGTTTCCCGTGCGGGGGAGGAGGCCGGTGCTGCTGTTCAGCGCCTGGTCTTCGGGTCCAGTGCGTCGCGCACGGAGTCGCCGAGGAGGTTGAAGGCGATCACGAAGATCACCATCGACAGGCCGGGGAAGAGCATGTAGGTGATGTCGTTCTGGTAGACCTGCGCCCCGCGCTGGATCATCACGCCCCAGTCGGGCGTGGGGTCGCTGAGCCCGACCCCGAGGAAGGCGAGCGCCGCCTCGGTGGTGACGTACATGGGCAGCGCGAGGGTGGCCTGGATGAGGATCGGGGTCCACAGGTTGGGCAGCAGTTCCCGGAAGATGATCCGGGCCGGGGAGGCGCCGGTGACCTTGGCGGACTCGACGAACTCCCGTTCACGCAGGGCGAGTACCTCACCGCGCAGCAGCCGGGCGATGGGCGCCCAGCCGAACGCGGTCATCACGGAGATGAGGCTGACGACGGTCAGCCAGGTCGGGGTGTTCTCCTCCGGCGACACGAAGACGGAGATCATCACCGGCCAGAAGGCGATGAAGAACAGGGTGGAGGGGAACGCCAGCAGGATGTCGATGACCCGGCCGACGAAGCCGTCGATGCGCCCGCCCAGATAGCCGGCCGTGAGACCGACGGCGATGCCGAACAGGGTGACCAGCGCTGTCGTCACCGTGGCGATGAGCAGCGAGTTGCGGATGCCGTACAGCAGCAGGGTGAAGACGTCCCGGCCGAGCTGCGGCTCGACCCCGAACCAGAAGTCGCCGCTGATGCCGCCGTTGGGCCGGATCGGGAACCCGAACTCGTTGAGGAGACCGGTGCCGTTCTGGCCGTACGTCGTGTACGGGTCCTTGCCGTAGACCTTGGCGATCAGCGGGGCGCCGATGCCGGCCGCGAAGAACAGCACGACCACGACGGCCGAGACGACCCCGGTGCGGTCGCGCCGGAAACGCAGCCAGGCGATCCGCCCCGGCGAGCGGCCGGTGCCGCCGCGGGCCGGCGCGGATGGCGCCGGCGGCACGGCACCGGAATCGGCCGCCACCTGGGGTGCGGTGGCGGAAGGCATAGGCGAGGTCATGGTGCTCCAGGCCCGGAGTGGTGAAGGGCCCCGCGTACAGCAGAACAGCGGGCTGAATACGACTTTTCAGCGCGGGTTCAGTCGGCGTCAATGCTTCATTGACGCCTTTGATCTGGACTTTTGCCCTTTGACTCAGGGGTGGTGCGTCACTTGGGTCGGCTTTGGGCCGCCATGACCAAAGCGGGAGGTAAACCCGTACGGGCCGAGTAGACGTGCGGTATGGGTGCTGTGCACCGATATTTGCCGGTAACGGTACGGCGCACTGAACTGGAGGCACTCCATGCGTGGAGCCACGCACGCCCGATGGGCCGCATGCGCGGTGGCGGTCGCCCTCACGGCGACCGCCTGCGGGGGCGGTGACGACGACAGCGGCGGCGGCAGCGGCTCCGGCGACGGCTCCGGCATCCTCAGCTCGTCCTGGGGCGACCCGCAGAACCCGCTGGAGCCCGCCAACACCAACGAGGTGCAGGGCGGCAAGGTCCTCGACATGATCTTCCGCGGTCTGAAGCGGTACGACGCCAAGACCGGCAAGGCCGACAACATGATGGCCGAGAAGATCGAGACGACCGACTCGCAGAACTTCACCGTCACCATCAAGAACGGCTGGAAGTTCAGCAACGGCGAGGCCGTCACCGCCAAGTCGTTCGTCGACGCCTGGAACTACGGCGCCAGTCTGAAGAACAACCAGAAGAACGCCTACTTCTTCGGCTACATCGACGGCTACGACAAGACCCACCCCGAGGACGGCGGCAAGCAGACCGCCGACACGCTCTCCGGGCTCAAGGTGACCGGCACCAACACCTTCACCGTCAAGCTCAACCAGAAGTTCTCGACGTTCCCCGACACCCTCGGCTACGCGGCCTTCTCGCCGCTGCCCCAGGCCTTCTTCGACGATCACGCGGCCTGGGTGAGCAAGCCCGTCGGCAACGGCCCGTACTCGATCGACTCGTACACCAAGGGCTCGCAGATGTCCCTGCGCAAGTGGGACGCCTACTCCGGCCCGGACAAGGCCCAGAACGGCGGCGTCGACCTCAAGGTCTACACCGACAACAACACCGCCTACACCGACCTGATGGCCGGCAACCTCGACCTCGTCGACGACGTGCCCGCCGCCCAGCTGGGGAACGTCAAGAGCGACCTCGGCGACCGGTACATCAACACCCCCGCCGGCATCATCCAGACCCTCGCCTTCCCGTTCTACGACAAGGACTGGGACAAGCCCGGCATGGAGAAGGTCCGCACCGGGCTCTCCCGGGCGATCAACCGCGAGCAGATCACCGACACGATCTTCCAGAAGACCCGCACCCCCGCCACCGACTGGACCTCACCGGTCCTCGGCGAGGAGGGCGGCTTCAAGGAGGGCCTGTGCGGCGACGCCTGCGAGTACGACCCCGAGGAGGCCAAGAAGCTCATCGAGGAGGGCGGCGGGTTCCCCGGCGGACAGGTCAAGATCTCGTACAACGCGGACACCGGCTCGCACAAGCAGTGGGTCGACGCGGTCTGCAACAGCGTCAACAACGTGCTCGGCAATGACAAGGCCTGCGTCGGCAACCCCGTCGGCACCTTCGCCGACTACCGCAACCAGATCACCTCGTCGAAGATGTCGGGCCCCTTCCGGGCCGGCTGGCAGATGGACTACCCGCTCATCCAGAACTTCCTCCAGCCGCTCTACTACACCAACGCCTCCTCCAACGACGGCAAGTGGACCAGCAAGGAGTTCGACAAGCTCGTCGACGAGGCCAACGCGGAGACCGACCGCGCCAAGGCCGTCGAGCTGTTCCAGCAGGCCGAGGAGGTCCTGCGGGACGACATGGGCGCCATCCCGCTCTGGTACCAGAACGGCAGCGCCGGCTACTCGGAGCGCCTCTCGAACGTGGCACTGAACCCGTTCAGCCTGCCCGTGTACAGCGAGATCAAGGTCAGCTGACCGGCTGAGCCGTCGCGGGGCGGGCCTCTCGGAACCTCTTGGAGCGCCCGTCCCCACAACCTCCGGAGCCCTCATGGGACGGTATGTGATCCGGCGTCTGCTGCAGATGATCCCGGTCTTCATCGGCGCCACACTGTTGATCTTCCTGATGGTGAACGTGATGGGCGACCCCATCGCGGGCCTCTGCGGCGACCGGCAGTGCGACCCGGCCACGGCCGCCCAGCTCCGCAAGGAGTTCGGCCTCGACAAGCCCGTGTGGCAGCAATACCTGACCTACATGGGCAACGTCTTCACCGGCGACTTCGGCACCGCCTTCAACGGCCAGAAGGTCACCGAGCTGATGTCGACGGCGTTCCCCGTCACCATCCGGCTCACCATCGTGGCGGTGGTCTTCGAGGTCGTCATCGGCATCACCCTGGGCGTGGTCACGGGCCTGCGCCGGGGCAGGCCCGTCGACACCGGCGTCCTGCTGGTCACCCTGGTCGTCATCTCGGTGCCGACCTTCGTCACCGGTCTGCTCCTCCAGCTCCTGCTGGGCGTCGAGTGGGGCTGGATCAAGCCATCGGTGTCGACGGACGCCCCCTTCGACGAACTGATCGTGCCGGGCCTGGTCCTGGCCTCGGTCTCACTGGCCTACGTGACCCGACTCACGAGGACCTCGATCGCGGAGAACAGACGCTCCGACTACGTCCGTACGGCGGTCGCCAAGGGTCTGCCCAGGCGCCGGGTGATCACCCGCCACCTGCTGCGCAACTCCCTGATCCCCGTGGTCACCTTCATCGGTACGGACGTCGGCGCGCTGATGGGCGGGGCGATCGTCACCGAGCGGATCTTCAACATCCACGGCGTCGGCTACCAGCTCTATCAGGGCATCCTCCGCCAGAACACCCAGACGGTCGTCGGCTTCGTGACCGTCCTCGTCCTCGTCTTCCTGGTCGCCAACCTGCTCGTCGACCTCCTGTACGCCGTACTCGACCCGAGGATCCGCTATGCCTGAACCCCAGTCCACGGGCGACACGGGCGCACCCGAGGGCGCCATCGCCGCGACCGGCATGGGCGGCGCCATGGACCTCGCCGCGAGCGAGGCGGAGACCCTGGAGAAGGGCCCGGGGGCCGGGCGGGGCGGAGACCCGGCCGACAAGCCCCGCTCCCTCTGGTCCGACGCCTGGCAGGACCTGCGCCGCAACCCGGTCTTCCTGATCTCCGCGCTCGTCATCCTCTTCCTGGTCGTCATCTCGATCTGGCCCTCGCTGATCGCCTCCGGCAACCCCCTGAAGTGCGATCTCACCAACGCCCAGAAGAGCTCGGGCCCCGGCCACCCCTTCGGCTACGACGGCCAGGGCTGCGACGTCTACACGCGCACGGTCTACGGCGCCCGTACGTCCGTCACGGTCGGCGTCTGCGCCACGCTCGGGGTCGCGGTCCTCGGGTCGGTCCTCGGCGGGCTCGCCGGGTTCTTCGGCGGGATCTGGGACTCGGTGCTGTCCCGCATCACCGACGTCTTCTTCGCGATCCCGGTCGTCCTCGGCGGTCTGGTCCTGCTCTCCGTGGTGACCAGCTCGACGGTCTGGCCGGTCATCGGGTTCATGGTGCTCCTCGGCTGGCCGCAGATCTCCCGGATCGCCCGCGGCTCGGTCATCACCGCCAAACAGAACGACTACGTCCAGGCCGCCCGCGCCCTCGGCGCCTCCAACTCCCGCATGCTGCTGCGCCACATCGCGCCCAACGCCGTGGCGCCCGTGATCGTCGTGGCGACCATCGCGCTCGGCACGTACATCGCCCTGGAGGCCACCCTGTCGTACCTGGGCGTCGGTCTGAAGCCGCCCACGGTCTCCTGGGGCATCGACATCAGCGCGGCCTCCCTCTACGTCCGCAACGCCCCGCACGCCCTCCTGTGGCCCTCCGGAGCGCTCGCGGTCACCGTGCTCGCGTTCATCATGCTCGGCGACGCGGTGCGCGACGCCCTCGACCCGAAGCTGAGGTGACCGGCGCCATGCTCCTCGAAGTACGCGACCTCCACGTGGAGTTCAGAACCCGGGACGGGGTCGCCAAGGCCGTCAACGGCGTCACCTACGCCGTGGACGAGGGCGAGACCCTCGCCGTGCTCGGCGAGTCCGGCTCCGGCAAGTCGGTGACGGCCCAGGCGGTCATGGGCATCCTCGACACGCCCCCCGGCAAGATCACCGGCGGCGAGATCCTCTTCCAGGGCGAGGACCTGCTCACCTTCAAGGAGGAGGACCGCCGCAAGGTCCGGGGCGCGAAGATGGCGATGATCTTCCAGGACGCCCTGTCCTCCCTCAACCCGGTCCTCTCCGTCGGCGAACAGCTCGGCGAGATGTTCACGGTCCACCGCGGAATGTCCCGGAAGGACGCCAGGACCAAGGCGGTCGAGCTGATGGACCGCGTCCGCATCCCGGCCGCCGCCCAGCGTGTACGGGACTATCCGCACCAGTTCTCCGGAGGCATGCGCCAGCGCATCATGATCGCCATGGCGCTGGCCCTGGAACCGGCCCTGATCATCGCCGACGAACCGACGACGGCTCTCGACGTCACCGTCCAGGCCCAGGTCATGGACCTGCTCGCGGAGTTGCAGCGCGAGCTGAACATGGGCCTGATCCTCATCACCCACGACCTCGGGGTCGTCGCGGACGTCGCCGACCGGATCGCCGTCATGTACGCGGGCCGGATCGTCGAGTCGGCGCCGGTCCACGACATCTACAAGGCGCCCGCCCACCCGTACACCAAGGGCCTGCTGGAGTCGATCCCGCGCCTCGACCAGAAGGGCCGCGAGCTGTACGCCATCAAGGGCCTCCCGCCGAACCTGATGAACATCCCGCCGGGCTGCGCCTTCAACCCGCGCTGCCCGATGGCCCAGGACATCTGCCGCACGGACGTACCCCCGCTCGCCGAGGTGGACTCGGCGGACGGGGTCCGCAGGAGCGCCTGCTTCTTCTGGAAGGAGACGCTCGATGCCCGCAACCACTGAGCCCGTCGCGGCCACTGAGCCGGTTCTCGATCCGATTCTCGAAGTGACCGGGCTGGTCAAGCACTACCCGCTCACCCAGGGCATCCTCTTCAAGAAGCAGGTGGGCGCCGTCCGGGCGGTCGACGGAGTCGACTTCGCGCTCGGCGCCGGCGAAACCCTGGGCATCGTGGGCGAGTCGGGCTGCGGCAAGTCGACGGTCGCCAAGATGCTGGTCAACCTGGAGAAGCCGACCGCCGGGACGATTCTGTACAAGGGCGAGGACATCACCAGGATGTCCGGCAAGGCGCTGAAGGCCGTACGCCGCAACATCCAGATGGTCTTCCAGGACCCGTACACCTCCCTCAACCCCCGGATGACGGTCGGCGACATCATCGGGGAGCCCTACGAGATCCATCCCGAGGTCGCGCCCAAGGGCGACCGGCGCCGGAAGGTCCAGGACCTGCTGGACGTGGTCGGCCTCAACCCCGAGTACATCAACCGCTATCCGCACCAGTTCTCCGGCGGCCAGCGTCAACGCATCGGTATCGCGCGGGGGTTGGCGCTGCGTCCCGAGATCATCGTGGCCGACGAGCCGGTGTCGGCGCTCGACGTCTCGGTGCAGGCGCAGGTGATCAACCTCCTGGACCGGCTCCAGAGCGAGTTCGCCCTCTCGTACGTCTTCATCGCCCACGACCTGTCGATCGTGCGGCACATCTCGGACCGGGTCGGGGTGATGTACCTCGGCCGGATCGTGGAGACGGGCCGCGACGCCGAGATCTACGACCATCCGACGCACCCCTACACCCAGGCGCTCCTCTCCGCCGTGCCCGTCCCCGACCCCGAGGCCCGTGAACACCGGGAGCGCATCATCCTCACCGGTGACGTGCCCTCCCCGGCCAACCCGCCCTCCGGCTGCCGCTTCCGCACCCGCTGCTGGAAGGCCCGGGAACGGTGCGCCCTGGAGGTTCCGCTGCTGGCGGTCCCCGCGGAGTTCCGGCTGACGACGGGTCCGGCGGCGCATGCCTCGGCCTGCCATTTCGCGGAGGAGAAGCATGTCGTACCCACGGCGGAACCCCCGGACGATCTTGTTGACGGGGTGAAATAAGCGCATAAGTATGCACGAAACGCGTTAACACGCAGGCAACTTGGCCGACCCGGTCTCGATATATGGACGGTCCACTCTGAACGACGTACGGCCGTGCGGGTGCCGTAAACGGGCCGGGGCTCGCCATGTAGCCCCGGCCCGTTGCCGTGCCCGCACGACACCCGCACGAGGCCTACGCCGGTCCCAACGCCCGCTTCAGGAAGTCCACCTGAAGCAGCAGCAGGTTCTCGGCGACCTGTTCCTGCGGGGTCATGTGCGTGACGCCGGACAGCGGGAGCACCTCGTGCGGGCGGCCCGCGGCCAGCAGGGCCGAGGAGAGCCGCAGCGCGTGCGCGAAGACCACGTTGTCGTCGGCGGTGCCGTGGACGACCATCAGCGGCCGGTGCGGCTCGGCGGGTGACGAGAGGCCTTCGTCACCGACGAGCGAGCTGTTCGCGTACGCCTCCGGAGCCGCCGCCGGGTCGCCGAGGTACCGCTCCGTGTAGTGCGTGTCGTACAGCCGCCAGTCCGTCACCGGGGCGCCCGCGATACCCGCGTGGAAGACGTCCGGGCGCCGCAGCACCGCGAGACCCGCGAGCCAGCCGCCGTACGACCAGCCCCGGATCGCCACCCGGGAGAGGTCGAGCGGGTGGCGCTCGGCGAGGTCGAGCAGGGCGTCGACCTGGTCGTCCAGCGACACCGTGAAGTCCCCGTGGACGGCTTTCTCCCAGGCGGGCGACCGCCCCGGCGTGCCCCGTCCGTCGGCCACGACCACCGCGAAACCCTGGTCGGCGAACCACTGCGAGGTGAGGTGCGCGTTGTGCGCGGCGACCACACGGGGGCCGTGCGGACCACCGTAGGGGTCCATGAGGACAGGGAGGGGAGTGACGCCGTCGTAGTCGGTGGGCATAAGCAGGGCGCATGGAATTCGGCGTGCGCCCCCCTCGGTGAAGGTCACGCGCGGGGACAAACCGGGGTCTTCGGCGTACGAGGTGACGGTCGCCACCTGCTTCCCGTCCCGCAGCACCTGCACCTGGGCCCCCGGCCGGTCCGGCACCGCCGACACGAGCACGGTCACGCCCCCGGCGCGAACCGCCGAGTGCACGCCAGGCTCTTGCGAGACGCGCTCCAATCCGAGCTCATTCACTCGGTAGACGTGAATTTCGCCGATCTCGGAACCGACCGCGGCCTCACCTGCCGACGCCGACACGAGCACGTCGTCGGCCGTGACGTCCAGCACCGCCCGGATGTGCAACTGGGCGCCTGTCAGGGGCCGTTCGCCGACCGCCAGCACCCTGGCGCCGCCCTCGTCGGCGATGCGCACGAGCTGTCCGGACGGGCTCCAGCAGGGCACACCGGGGAAAAGATCCAGCCAATGTGGATCTTCTTCCGCGTGCACCATCCGGGTCACCCCGGTGTCCGGGTCGACGGCCAGGAAAAGCTGCCCGCGCTGATCCCGCGACTGCACCAGAATCAGCGGCGCACCCGCCCCTGACCAGTGCACACGTGCCAGATAGGGGTACTTCTTCCGATCCCAGACGACCTCGGTGCGCACCCCCTCAAGGGTGAGTACGAAGAGCCGGACGTCCGCGTTCGGGGTGCCCGCCGCCGGATACCCGACCCGCTGCGGCTCGCGTTCCGGATGCGCCGGATCGGCGATCCACCAGCGGTTCACGGGCGCGTCGTCGGCCCTCGCGACCAGCAGCCGGTCGGACTCCGGGGACCACCAGAAGCCGCGCGACCTGGCCATCTCCTCGGCCGCGATGAACTCGGCCAGCCCGTACGTCACCGTCTCCGACTCGGGCTCCGCCAGGACACGGGCCCACTCGCCGGCCAGGTCGGTGAGGCACAGGGCGCCGTCCGCGACGTACGCGACGAGCCGTCCGTCGGGGGAGGGGCGCGGGTCGATCACCTGCCCCCGGGCGGGGATCTCGCGCACCGTCCCGGCCCGCAGTTCGGCCACGAAAAGCCGCCCGGACAAGGCGAATGCGGCCAGTTCGACGGCCGAATCGGTGGCGTAACCGACGATCCCGGCGCCGCCCTCACGGCTGCGCTCCCGACGCGCGCGCTCCTCGGCGGACAGGTTCTCGTCGGCCCCGCCGAGAAGCACGAACGGGTCGGCGGCGACCCTCTCCGAGCCCTCGGCCGGGGGGACCCCCGTCCCGCTTCGCCCGCCGCCCTCCGGGAGGTCGAGCACCCACAGCTTGTTCGCCCGGTCGTCACCGGCGGAGGACCGCAGGTAGGCGACCCGCGAACCGTCGGGCGCCACGGTGAAGGCACGAGGCGCGCCGAGCGTGAATCGCTGGGTGCGGGCGTGCCGACGGGGGAAGGACACAGGCTCGGTCGTCATGCCTCGACCATATTGGCCATGCGCCCCCTTGTGCGGCCGTGCGCCGACCGATGCGCGCGGGCGAATAGTTATGATCACTGGCGGCAAGTGGGTATGAACCTGCTGGCCACTGTATGGATTTCCTGCCCCCATAGTCCGACCCCCGGTCCCTGGGCCCTTTGGAGGTGAGCCGCCGTGGCGCTCTCGATTTCGGCGGTAGTGCTGCTGGCGATCATCGTCTTCTTGCTGATCAAGAAGTCGGGTCTCAAGGGAGGGCATGCGGTGGTGTGCATGCTGCTGGGGTTCTACATGGCCTCATCGACCTTCGCCCCGACGATCAGCGACCTGACGACAAGCATCGCGGGCATGATCGGCGACCTGAAGTTCTGACCGGCGTCTGCTGAGCAGCGCCGGTGGGTGGGCTCCGGAAGGTTGATGGCCGGAGCCCGACCCCGGTGACGTGTTCCGCGTCACTCGGCCCGCCCACGACCGTAAGCTTGACGGAATTGGGTCAAGCGAAGGTCGAGGCGGGGGCGCGTGGACGGACACAACGCTGACGATCGGCTCCGTGAGCTGGCGAAGGCATCACCCAACTTCGGGCGCCTGTACGGGTATCAGCCGCTCCTGGCGATCTACGGGTCGCAGGCGGAACTCACCGTCCTGACCAACCCGAACGCCGCGTACGTCAGCGCCGGGCAGTTCGCCGAGGTCCTGGCCGAGGAGTTCGTCACCCGGACCGGTACGCGCGTCGAGGGCACCCGGCAGGTCGACCGCCTCAACGCGCTGACCCGGGAGGGCGTGCTCGTTGGCTGGAGCCGTGGCGCCTTCGACAAGTTGCGCCGGGGCCGTAACGACGCCGCGCACAATCATCTCTTCGATACGACGAAGGCGCTCGAAGCGCTGGAGCTGTGCTGGCAGCTGGGCGATCTCTTCGACCGTGCCATGGGCGGGACGCGGACCGTCGCCGCGTTCGTCCCGCCGACGCTCCCGGTCGAGATGCCGGCCGCCGACCCCGAGGAGATCGCCGAACTCCAGAAGGCGTTGCAGGGGCACCGCAGTGCGCTTGCCGAGTCGCGGATCAAGCTGTCGGAGACCAGCGACCGCCTGGAGGCCGCACGTAGGGCCCGCGCCGAGTCCGAGGCTCTCATCGCCCGCGCCGAGCAGACCAGGGCCGCGGACGCCGCCCGGATCGAAGAGTTGACGGCTCAGGTCGCCGAGCTGCGTGTCACGCACCAGCAGCGGTACGACCGTGAGCGCCTCCGGCCCCGCAAGGTCGCCTCCGCCGCCCGGGACGCCATCGTGGAGCGCGCCCAGCGCCCCGCGCCGCTCAACGAGGTCCAGGCGCGTGTGAGGATCGACGCGATGCTCTCCGACGCGGGCTGGCTGATCCAGGACAAGACGGACGCCAACCCGCTGGCGGGCAGGGGAGTCGCCATCCGCGAGTTCACCGTCGCCACAGGCCGTGCCGACTACGTCCTGTACGTCGACGGCCGGATCGTCGGCGTCATCGAGGCCAAGCGCGAGGGAACACCGCTCGCCGGAGCCCTCGCCCAGAACGAGCGGTACGCGGCGGGCGTGCTCAAGGAACACGCGATGGCCGTATGGCGCCGCGAGGAGCCCTTCGCCTTCCGCTACGCCACCACGGGCACGGAGACGTATTTCGTCAACCGTGTCGACCCTGACGCCCGCTCCCGCGAAGTCTTCGCCTTCCACCGCCCCGAGACCCTCGCCGCCTGGATGAGGACGTCCGACGAGAACCCGGAATCGCCCACCTTCCGGGCAGCCCTGCGCACGAGCATGCCGCTCCTGGAGACGCACGGTCTACGGATGGCCCAGGTCGACGCCATCACGGGCCTGGAAGGCTCTCTGGCCGCAGACCGCCCCCGTGCCCTGATCCAGATGGCGACGGGAGCGGGCAAGACCTTCACGGCGGTCACCGAGACCTACCGCCTGCTGCGTCACGCGGGCGCCCGCCGGGTTCTATTCCTCGTTGACCGCAACAACCTCGGCCGCCAGGCACACGCGGAGTTCGACAAGTACCGCACACCGGACGAGAACCGGAAGCTCACGGACCTCTACAACGTCGACATGCTGGGCCGGGGCGGGATCCAGGAGACGTCCTCCGTGGTGATCTCCACGATTCAGCGGATGTACGCCCTCCTCAAGGGCGAGGCGATCACGGACGAGCCGGGGGCTGCGGACCGGGAAGACGGTAAGGACAGCGAGGAAAACGCTGAGGGCGGTGGGAACACCGGGATCGCGACGACCTCGACCCCGGCGACTTCCACCTCGGCCCTGGACGAGACCTACGAGGCGGACGAGCCGATCACGGTCGAGTACAACCCGGACATCCCGATCGAGTCCTTCGACGTGATCGTGATCGACGAGTGCCACCGTTCCATCTACGGCCTGTGGCGCGGAGTCCTGGAGTACTTCGACGCCCACCTCGTCGGCCTCACGGCCACGCCCACCCGCCAGACCAAAGGCTTCTTCGACAACAACCAGGTCTCGCAGTACACGTACGAGCAGGCCGTGGCCGACGGCGTCAACGTCGACTTCGACATCGTTCGCCTCAACACCGACCTGCGCGAGGACGGCGGTGCGAAGATCGAGGCTGGCACGACCGTCCGCATCCGCGACCGGCAGACGCGCGCCCAGCGCTACGAGGAACTCGACGAGGACTTCACCTACACGACCTCGCAGCTCGGCCGCACGGTGATCTCCGAGGACGAGATCCGGGCCGTCCTGACGACGTACAAGAACAACTGGCAGCGCTGGTTCCCGGGCCGTGCCGACCTCCCCAAGACCCTCGTCTTCGCGGCTGGCGACGACCACGCGGAAGAGGTGCTCAAGCAGGTCAAGGAGATCTTCGGCCGGGGCGACGAGTTCGCGAAGAAGATCACCTATCGGTCGCGCGAGAACGGGGACGACCCCGACTCGCTCATCAACGATCTGCGCAACTCGCCCAGGCTGCGCGTCGCGGTGACGGTCGACATGATCGCCACGGGCACAGACGTGAAGCCCCTCGAATGCGTGATATTCCTCCGCGCGGTGAAGAGCCCGGTGCTCTTCGAGCAGATGAAGGGCCGGGGCGCCCGTTCCATCGACGCGGACGAGCTGAAGGCGGTTACGCCGGAGGCGGCGCCGGACCTGGCCAAGGACCGGTTCGTACTGATCGACGCGGTGGGCGTCACCGACTCGCCTCTTGTGGACGCCAGGCCGCTGATCCCGGCGGGGGAGCAGCGAGGCGTGTCGCTGGCGAAGCTACTCGACAAGGCCGGCACGCTGTCGTTGACGGCAGACGAGGCGGAGACGCTGGGGCGTCGGCTGGCCCGCATCGACCGTCAGCTCGGGCAGGAGGAGAGAGGACTGCTGACGCAGACGTCCGGGGGAGCCTCTCTGGCTGACATCGCCCGTCGTATCGCCGACGCGGTGGACGTCGACACCCAGGACCGAGCCCGGCATGAGGGTGGTTCCGAACTCGCCCGGAAACTGGTCCAGGACGCGGTGTCCCCGCTGACCTCCCGGCCGGAGCTGCGCAAGCTGATCCTGGAGATCCGCCACCAGCAGGACCTGACGTACGACGAGACGACAGAGGTGCGGATAACTGCACTGACGGAGGTCCCGCGAGAAGAACGGGCCCGCAAGGAGCTCGCCGAGTGGAACACGCTCCTCACGAAGGAGCAGCGGGACGAGAACGCGGCGATCAGGGTCGCGCTGGGAAGTGGTACGCGCCGGTTCACTCCGCGCGAGGCACGGGACGCACTGAAGGAACTCGCGGGCAGGATCCGGGCGACGAATCGTTCCTGGACGACAGGTGTCCTCTGGGACCACTACGACCAACTCGGCAAGGCCGCCGCGAGCCCGGGCAAGGAGGCTGGACTCGGCGACCTCCTGCGGCTCATCCGCTTCGAGCTCGGCGCCGACGACGAGCTGCGCCCGTACCGTACGGTGGTCGAGGAGCGCTTCGAGGGCTGGCTGATGCGGCAGCAACAAGCGGGCGTGGAGTTCACGGAGGACCAGCTGTGGTGGCTGGACCGCATCAAGAACGCCATCGCCGCCGACATCGGCATCGAGCCGGGAGACTTCGGACACGCGCCTTTCTCCGAGCGCGGCGGAGGCCGAGGCTTCATGAAGGCGTTCGGGGACAAGGACAAGGCGTTGGAACTGTTGGCTGAGCTGAATCAGGAACTGGCTTGAGCGTGAGTATGGATGGGGAGCGGGAACTTCCGGCGGGGTGGGCTTGGGCTGAGCTGGGGGACATTGCTGATACGGCGCTCGGCAAGATGTTGGACAGGAAGCAGTCCACTGGCCTGAATCCAACGCCATACCTGCGCAACATCAATGTCCAGTGGGGCAGGATTGATACTGGCGATCTACTGACGATGGACATCGAACCGGACGAGATTGGTCGGTTCACGGTGGCGAAGGGCGATCTGGTCGTCTGCGAAGGTGGAGAGATCGGCCGGTGCGCCATCTGGAATGCGGATGAGCCGATCGCTTACCAGAAGGCGTTGCATCGTGTGCGTCCGTCGTGGGCGCTGGATACCAAGTATCTTCGCTACTACCTTGAATATGCGGCTATTTCCGGACGGCTGACGCGGTTTGCGACCGGCAGCACCATCAAGCATCTGCCGCAGCAGCGGATCCGTGAGATTCCGGTTCCCTTGCCGCCGCTCGTGGAGCAGCATCGCATTGTCGAGGCCCTCGAAGAGCAGTTGTCTCGGCTTGAAGCGGCTGAGGGGAGTGTTCGCGGAGCTCTGAAACGCATCAGCCGCCTACTCGACAAGGCCACCGACTTCATGGCTGGCGTCTCCCTGAAGCCTGACGAACCAGCCGCGCCGTTTCCTGCCGTGACCAACTCGATTGACGGGGAGCTTCCCAGAATCCCCTCGGGCTGGCAGTGGATGCGCCTCGGGGATTTGGCCGAGGTGGTCGGCGGGGTGACGAAGGACGCGAAGAAGCAATCCGATCCGCAGTTCCCCGAGGTGCCGTACCTTCGCGTCGCGAATGTCCAGCGCGGTCACCTTGAACTCGACCACATCGCGATGATCCGAGTCCCGCAGAAGAAGGCGGATCAACTGCGGTTGAAATCCGGAGACGTGCTGATGAACGAGGGAGGTGACCGCGACAAGCTGGGCAGGGGATGGATCTGGCAGGGACAGGTTCCTGACGTAATTCATCAGAACCATGTTTTCAGGGCCAGGATTCATCAAGATCTACTCAAACCGGAACTATTGTCGTGGTATGCGAATGGCGCGGCGAAGTGGTTTGAGGTCAATGGTAAGCAGAGTACGAACCTTGCTTCCATCAGCCTGACCAAGATTAAGAACCTCCCGGTTCCTGTGCCTCCACAGGCTGAGCAGCAGGGAATGGTAGAGCGAATCGAAGTGCGCCTTGTCCAACTGAGGCATGCCCGAGAGGCGAGCGAGCAAGTGCTGAGGCGAGGCAGGGCACTGCGCAACGCTCTCCTGCGTAAGGCATTCGAAGGGGGGCTCGTGCACCAAGACGTGCATGACGAACCCGCTGCGGATCTGCTCGCCCGCATCACCGCCGAGCGTGCTGCCCAACCGGCGGCCAGGCGTTCCCGCCGGGCCACGGCCAAGATGCCTTCCCAGGTTCCCGCCCCCGAGCCAACCTCCGCCCCCGCCCTCGCCGTACAGCAGGAGTTCGACCTGTGACCGCCCCAGCAGACGTCCCGCAGCCCGCAACAGAGCCCGCCGAGAAGGCCAAGGCCGTCGCCCAGACGAACACCCTGGTCTCCAAGCTCTGGAACTACTGCAACGTCCTCCGCGACAACGGCATGTCCACCATCGAGTACGTCGAGCAGCTCTCGTACCTGCTCTTCCTCAAGATGGTGGACGAGATTCAGAGCGACCCCTGGGGCGGCCAGGACATGAGCGGGATCGTTCCCGCCGAGTACAACTGGCAGTCACTCGTGGGCAAGCGTGGTGTCGAGTTGGAGAAGCACTACACCGACACTCTCGAACACCTGGGCCGCCACCCCAAGACCACCATCGGAACGATTTTCGACGGCGCCCAGAATCGCATCACCAAGCCCGCCCTCTTGGAGAAGCTGGTCGTTGAGCTGATCGGCCGGGAGGAGTGGACTCTCCAGGGTGCGGACCTCAAGGGCGACGCCTACGAGGGGCTGCTGAACAAGGGGGCCTCGGATACCAAGACCGGCGCCGGCCAGTACTTCACGCCCCGCGCGCTCATCGACGCGATGGTCGACGTCACTCAGCCCGGTCCTGACGACACCGTCACCGACCCGGCCTGCGGTACCGGCGGCTTCCTCATCGCGGCTCACTCCTACATCCGCGACCACCACATGAAGAAAATGTCGCTGGACGAGCGGATGGCCTACGACAGTGGCCGCAAGATCTGGGGCAACGAACTCGTCACTGGCACCGCCCGCCTCGCTGCGATGAACATGCTCCTCCATGGCATCGGCAAGAGCGACGGGCCCAGTCTTATCAGCGTCGGCGACGCGCTCGCCGAGAAGCCCAGCGGACGGCATGCCACCCTCGTCCTCGCCAACCCTCCCTTCGGCCGCAAGTCCGCAATCACCGTGATCGGCCAGGACGGCGATGTCGAGAAGGAGGACATTCAGTACGACCGTGACGACTTCACCGCGACGACCACGAACAAGCAGCTGAACTTCCTGCAACACATCATGTCGCTCACGGCAGTTGGTGGACGCGCCGCTGTCGTCCTGCCCGACAACGTCCTCTTCGAGGGCGGGGCCGGTGAAAAGGTCCGGCGCAAGCTGCTCGACGAGTTCGACCTCCACACCATCCTGCGCCTGCCGACAGGCATCTTCTACGCCGGTGGCGTGAAGGCCAACGTCCTCTTCTTCGACAAGAAGCCCCCGCGCGCCGACGGCAAGCCGCACACCATCGAGACCTGGATCTACGACTTCCGCGTCGGCCAGCACTTCACGCTCAAACAGCGCCCCCTCACCCGAGCTCACCTAGACGACTTTGTGGCGGCTTACCGCGTCGGCGAGCCCAGGTCCTCCCGCGTCGAGTCCGAGGACGACAACGGGCCGTTCAGGAAGTTCAGTTACGAGGATTTGATCGCTCGCGACAAGGTCAACCTCGACATCACCTGGATGAAGGATCCGGCCCTTGACGACGCCGACAGCGGTCTGGCGCCCGAGGTGATCGCAGAGGAGATCGTCCGCGACCTTCAGGCCGCCCTGAACGAGTTCACGGCCATCGCCCGCTCCCTGGGCGCCGAGGTCGATGTACCGGAGGCGGAGATCGAGTAGACCGAGCCTTCGGCCTTGAGAGGGGATGAGTGGAGCCAGATCGCGCGCGATAGTCACCCGTGCCATTCAAGGGACCGGCTCTTGAACGACTCGTCTTCCGCGTGCGCGGGCGTCCTGGGTCGTGACGAGCAGCGTCGAATGGAGAACGCGCATGAGTAAACGGCACGCAGAAACACGGCCACCGCTCATCCCGCAGCCGCTGAGCACCCGCGACGCCCTGCGTCAGGCAGTCAACCAGGTGGTGCTCGCCAGGCTTCCCGTGTTCGACCGTGACCTTGGTGAAGCCTCCGAGCATGCCATCCAGCTCTCGTCGATCACACCGATGCGGCTGTTCCTGGAGAAGTGGGCAACGCTCGTCGCCATCGAGCGCCACCCCGAGCAGGCGCGCATGATGCGCGAGGCCGAGCGGACCATCGCCGATCCGAGCGCCCCGGAGGACGCTTTCCGCAAGGCCCAGGCAGCTGTCACTCGCATACTCGACACGGCAGCTGAGGAGGCCGGAGTCGCTTTGTGGTGAACGAACGGCAAGGCATTGAGGATGACATCACAGGCTGGGCTTGAGAGCCCGATCCGAACGCCTGGGAGGCCGGGCTCGCCGTGCCCACGCGGCGAGTCGGTTAGCGTCCGGTCGAGTACGGCACGAAAGCGGTCCAAGTGGCAGGGGTGAAGGCCAGATGGGGGCCGTCCACGACGATCTTGGAATCACGTACGTGGATGGTGCCGGGAGTGGTGGCGATCTCGACGCATGAGTCGCCGTCTGGACCGCTGCTGTAGCTGCTCTTGAACCACGCCAGTTCGGAGGCGTCCCCGGCGGAGGTCTTGCGGATCATGTTTCTCCCAGCAGTTGTTCGATGAGGGTCAGTGACTCCCCCGGTGGGAGAGCCAGTGCCCGAATGGTGCCAAACCGCAGCTCAAGGATCCTCAGCTGCTTCGGTTCGTAAATCGGGCGGCCGTTGAACGCGCCGTCGGAGCGCCCAACCGCCGTGCCGTCCGCGAACTTCAGCAACTCAATCCTGCCACCCATACCGGGGTGGGGTGCACTGTCCATCGGCATCACCTGAAGCGTGACGTTGCGCAACCGTCCCATCTCTAGCAGGCGTTCGAACTGCTGTCGTCGCTCCATTGTGCCTCCGACTCGGCGTCGGAGCGTTGCTTCTTCCTGGACGAAGTTGAGGGCGGGGGCGGGGTCACGGTCGAAGATCGACTGGCGGGCCATACGAGCCGACACGCGACGTTCCATCTCCTCTTTTGAGTACGACGGTTGCCACACCTCGAACAATGCTCGCGCATGCTCAGGCGTCTGCAACAGGCCGACGATGTTGCTGCACTCGTATACCCCGACCTCCACCGCCTTCGCCTCCATCTTCGCGATGGCCCGTACCTTCTTCGGGTACCGGACCTTCTCCAAGTCCTCGTTCATCGCGGAGAGCAGCCCGCCCGCCCCCAGCAGCTCGTCGGCCTTCACCATGTACTCGGGCCGGGGGATGCGCTTCCCGCCTTCGATCTTGTAGACGATGTCCTCGCCGTACCCGAGCGCCCTGCCGAAGTCGGCGGCCCGCATCCCCGCTGCCTCGCGCCGCAGCTTCAACTGACGTCCGACGGTCGCCACGACCGCCACACCCCACTCGTCGTCCGGGTCCACCTCCCAACCCGGCTCGTCCGCCTCACCCTTGAGCTGCCCCGCGTCACTGTCCACGCTCATGCCCGCGCCCCTCCGTCGTACCGCGCTGTACTGCCCCGCCCCTACCCGTACGCCCCGTCCCGACAGCCCGGACACGACCGGACAAGCTCCGGACAGTCACCGTACGCAACAGCGAAGTCACTGATCACGGTAGGCATATACGGCCACTCTGAGTGATGTGAACCAACAAATCGCCGCCCCCGAGGCCCAACCCGTAGACGCCTTCCGCAACTTCAGCGTGCGCCTGTCCCCCACACCCCGTGGCGCCCGCCTGGCCCGGCTGCTCACCGCCGAGCAACTCCGCTCCTGGGGACTCCCTCTGGACCCAGCCCGCCAGATCGTCGCCGAACTGGCAGCGAACGCGGCCACCCACGGACGCGTCCCGGGCCGCGACTTCCGGCTCACGGTGTACGTCATCGGCGCCACCTTGCGCATCGAGGTGACTGACACGTGTGGTGACCGACCGCCGTGTCCTCAACCTCCGTCCGACGACGCGGAGTCCGGGCGGGGCCTCGCCCTGGTGGAGGCGCTTGCCGACCGTTGGGGGTGGGAGCCAGTGCTGCGCCCGCGTAAAACGGTGTGGGCCGAGGTCGTACTCCCATCGGATGCGATGGCCTCGAAACGCGAACACCTGACGTAGGACGCGCCCTGGTGATTCCCGGCTTGCGCGGGATCCGGCACGCTGCGGCCTGCCTGGCCGAAACCCGTACGCACTGTTGAACGCGCCTGCGAAGCCCCTGAAGATGGTCATGAGCGCCCCGCCCCACCGGGACAAGGGGGAGCGGGCGGATGACGCGGTGCCGGCGGTTCGAGGCTGGTGAAACGGGGGCTGAGCGGTGCTGGCGGGTGGCGACATGGTCGGGAGCGGTGCCGGGTGAGGAACCGCTTTCAGGTCGCGCTCCAGATCATGCTGGCTCTCGTGGCCTGCTTACTGGGGATCGCCACCAACTACGCGACCAGCACCGATGAGGCTCCCTGGGTACTGGAGGCGATTCAGCGGTTCTCCGTCCCGGCTATCGGGCTGCTGATCGTGGCGCTGGTGGTCGGGCAGGTCGTCGTCTACCGGCTGGAGAATCCCGCGCCGCCCCGGACCGTGTGGCCGCGTCAGCGGGTTCCGTACCCGGGCCTCGACGCATTCGACGAGGACGAGGCAGCCGTCTACTTCGGCAGGGACACACAGGCCGCCGAGCTGGCCCGAAGGCTGAATTCCACCGCGAACCGCCCCGGGGACCGGTTCCTGGTGCTGATCGGGGCGTCCGGGAGCGGGAAGTCCTCACTGGTCAGGGCCGGGGTGATGCCCCGGCTTCGGGAGCGCCGCTGGACCGTCGTACCGGCCTTCGCCCCCGGACCCAACCCGCTGGGTGCTCTCGCGGGCGCGCTGGCGGCCGTCGCCGACGGGCAGGAACCGGCGAGTGCCGTACTGCGCAGGCTGCGCCAGGGGCCGGACGCTCTGCGTGCCGAGCTGTCACGGCTGCGTGGCGGCCGGTTCCGGCGGATACTCCTCGTCGTCGACCAGTTCGAGGAGATCGTCACCCTGGCGGGTGAGCGTGAACGCGCCCAGTTCCTTGAAGCATTACGTATCTGCGTGGAACAGGACTCGGCGGTCCGTGTGCTGGTCACTCTCCGGGTGGACCTCCTCGGTCGGCTCCTTGGCACCGGACACGCGGAACTCCTTCAACATCCCGTCGCCATCGGCACATTGGGCAGAGCACAGCTCGCCGACGTTGTGGAGCGACCTGGCGCCCTCGTCGGCCTCAGCTTCGAGCCCGGAGTCGTCGACTCCATCGTGAGTGAGACCGGGACGGACGACGCACTACCGCTGCTCGCCTACCTCCTCCAGGAGTTGTACTTCGCCTCCGGCCCTGGCGGGACTGTCACCGAGGAGTTGTACCGGCGGCTCGGCGGAGTGCCTGGCGCGCTGGCGCGCCAGGCGGACAACACCGTGACCGGGCTCGGCGAGGGTGTGGGTATCGACTCAGTCCTCCGCGTCCTGCTCAGATTCGTCACAGTCGAGGGCCAGGACGTGGCCCGACGCCATGTGCCGTTGTCCGAACTCGATGACCGGGACCGGTATGTGGTCGATGCCTTCGTCGAGGCGCGGCTCCTGCGTACGGACGCGGCGGGCGGCGGTTCCGCACCCGTCAGGGAGCCTTATGCGCAGGTGACGCACGAAGCCTTGTTCCGACAGTGGGCCCCGCTGCGGCAGGAGGTCGAGGCGCGGGCCGAACGACTTCGCGAGCGCGCCGAACTGGAGCGATGGGCGGCCGACTGGGAGCGGGCCGGACGCAGCGACGACTATCTCCTCACCGGGGAGCGCCTCACGGTTGCCCGGCGCTGGCTCGAAGCATTGGAGGAGTCCGGGCAGGCGTCCACGCCCACCCGCGCTCTCGTCGAGTCCTCACAGCGCCACGACCTGACCTTCCTGAGCCGGGTCTCCGAAAGTATCGGCCGTCAAGTCCTTGTCAGCGCGGAGAGCGAGCCGGAGCGCTCCCTGCTGCTCTCGCTCGCCGCGCTCGGCGAATGCACGCCCACACCCTCGGCCCGGCGCGGACTGATGGCGGTGCTGGCAGCGAGTCACCTCCGTTCCCGGCTCGACGGGCACACCGACACTGTTCGGCACATCGCGTGGTCCCCCGACGGGCGCATGCTGGCCACGGCGTCCAGAGACGGCACGGCCCGCGTTCACGACGCACGGTCCGGGCGCAGTCTGCTGGTGTTGCCCTGCGACGGGGTCATGGTCGAGTCCGTCGCCTGGTCGGCGGACTCGGCGCGAGTGGCGACCGCCGGCCGTGACCGTGTCGTACGCATCTGGGACGCCACGTCGGGGGAGCCGGTTCGGCTGCTCACGGGAGCCGGAGACATCAACCGACAGGTGGCCTGGTCGCCGAGCGGGCAGCATCTGGCGGCGAGTTGCAAGGATCGGATCGTGCGGGTCTGGGAGGCCGATACCGGACGGCTCGTGCACGAACTGGACGGGCACGGCGAGGACGTGTGGGGTGTGGCCTGGTCGCCGGAAGGCAACCGCCTTGCCTCCGCCTCACACGACCAGACCGCGATCGTGTGGGACCTGACGACCGGACGAGCGGCCGTCACACTCACCGGGCACTCCGACTTCGTCGAAGGCATCGCCTGGTCGCCGGACGGTCGGCAGATCGCAACCGGCTCCGGGGACCACACCGCCCGTATCTGGGACGCTGGGACCGGCGACCTGCGCCTGCTGGTACGGGGACACACCGACTACGTGTGGAACCTGGCCTGGTCGCCGGACGGGCGGATGCTGGCCAGTGCATCCTCCGACCGCACCGTGCGCATCGTCGGAACCGAGGACGCCAAGGTCCTGGCTGTTCTGCGTGGCCACGCCGACACCGTGTGGGGCGTGACCTGGTCACCCTGCGGGACCATGCTCGCCACCAGTTCCACCGACGGTACCGGCATGGTGTGGGACCTGCGCCCTCGTGGCGCCGAGGCCGTACTGGCCGACGGCCACCGAGCCCCGGTCAACCAGGCCGCGTGGTCCGGGGACGGTGCCCTCTTCGCCACGGCTTCGGACGACGGCACCGTACGGGTGTGGGACGCGGCCACCGGTGCTCCGGCGGGACCGGTGACGGAGTTGGAGGCCCGGGTGTGGGCCGTCGCCTGGGCCCCGCACGGGCAACGGCTTGCGTTCGGCACCAACGACGGCCTGTTCCGAATGACCGACGGGCGCGGCGGCACAGTGTTCGAACGGCAGGGTGAGGTCGTCGAGGGGTGTGCCTGGTCGCCGAACGGCGGACGCATCGCCACTGGCGGCCACGACGGCACGGTGCGTGTCCTGTCCGCGCCGGACGGGACCGAGCTGTTGGAACTGACGGAACACCAGGACTGGGTGGGGCGCGTGGCCTGGTCGCCGAGCGGACGCCTACTCGCCAGTTGTTCCGACGACCGGACGTGCCGACTATGGGACATCGGGGAGGGGCGGCAGTTCACAGTGCTGCGCGGCCACGACAACTACGTGGAGGACGCGGCCTGGTCCCCGGACGAGACGAGGATCGCCACCGCTTCCGGCGACTGGACGGCAGCCGTGTGGGACGTCCCCACCGGGCGGCGCATCGAGGTGCTGAAGGGACATGAGGGACGGCTTCGTGCCGTTGCCTGGTCACCCGACGGCCGACACATTGCCACGGGCGCCGACGACCGCACCGTACGGGTCTGGTCCGCTGCCACCTTCGAGGAGATCGCCGTCGTCGGTGTGCACCAGGACAAGGTGACCTCCGTGGCCTGGTCCCCGGACGGCACGAGGCTGCTCACGGGATCGGCCGACGGGACGGCGCGCGTGTGGCGGGCCGAGCCGGACTATGACCGGCTGGAGGCGGTCGCCCGGGGAAGGGTCTTCCGTACCCTCACCCGCGAGGAGCGGCGGCATCATCTGCTGCCGCTCGACCCCGCGTGACCGGGTGATCAGTAGGCCGGTTCGACCGTGCGCTCTTCGGTGTGGACAAGGTAGTCGTCCGGATCCAGGCTCATGGCTTCGCGCTCGGGCGACGCCCAGTACAGCGCGTTGCGTTCCGCGAATGTCTCGGGGCCCTCGTACGAGATCAGCCAGAAGAACTGGCTGTGCTCCCGGTCCACCCAGGCCCCTCCGATCGTGAATCCCAACTCCAGCCGCAGCGGCACGATTTCCTTCCGCCACCGCTCCACCCACTCGTCGAGCCGACCGTCCCGAACGGTGTACGTACGCAACTGTGTGGTCTTCGGCATGCCAGACATCCTCTCCTGCCGGAACGTGATCCCGCTCCGGAACCTGGCCGAGTGGGTTTCGGTGCGACCGGCGCTCTTTTCAAAGGAACATCTGGAGAGAAAGAACCCCAACCAAACCCCACCTCTCCCGCCCGCCGGGACGCCTCTGGGGCCCTCGTTGCTGCCGCCGCGAAACTCACTCGGGCGAGTGAACATCAGCAACTCGGCTGGATTCGGGACCGGTTGCCTGCCCTACGCTCGGCGCAGCAACATCAGCGACTTCACAGACAACCGCAGACATGCGACGGCCCTCGCCGGGAAGGCAATCCCGAGGCGAGGGCCTGACCACCGAGGAAGAGGCAACTTCCCGATGAATGGGAAAAACCTTAGCGTGCCCTCGCACGCCCAAGCCCGTATCCCGGGCAAGAACCACCGTTCCTAGGGACTGAGCGGGAGTGGGTCCTGTTGCCAGAACTCATGCTCAGTCGAACGCCCCGGACGGTGTTGGGCGTTCTGGTTGCCCGCGTTCGCCCGGCGTCCGGCGCCGACGGATCGTGTCCGTGGTCCGGGGATGCGGGGGCGGGTTCCCTCACGCCCAGGAACACCCAGTCTGGCCTGGACGGTCCGATGCCCCGCACGATCACTCCGGTCGTGTGGGGGCGGTGCCGTCCGTCGCCGGATCGGGTGTCCCTGGGCGCGCCTTCCGATCGCCACGGCAGCAGCATCATGGCGAGTGGTCTTACGTGTCGTGGTGGTGAGGGGTTTCTGCCAGTGCTGGGCACCCCAGCGGCTGGTGTAGGCCGGGTCGACGGCGATGACTGCGATACCCGTGGCGTCGGCCATCGAAGACAAGCGGGCTCGGAGCTTGCCTGTGGGCATGCCGGAGATCAGCTGCCGGAAGCGTTTCCTGCGGCCGTGCTTCTCCCGGGTCTTCTCCGCGGTGAAGTCCAGGTCCTCCACCGCGATCGCCTTCACCCCGCACGTTTGCACCCAGTGCAGGAGGCGGGTCAGGGCGTGACGGACCTGCGCGTCACGGTGCTCGGCAGTGCCAGAAAGGTCGTAGAAGAAGCGGCGCGGGTTGCCGGTCGGGTTGCCGTGGGTGTCGAGGCGCCAGGCGGCAAGGTGGTCGGTGTTCATGTCGACGCCGATCACACCGTGCGCGAGGGCGACCTCCATCGGGACGGTCTGTGTAATCGGGAGTTGCCAGGATGCGGTCACATACCAGCGGTCCCGGCCCGTGTCGTAGTGGATGCGGTAGGCGGTCGCCCGGTTGGCCGCGACACGGTCCGCCCACTCCACGCCCCGGTGCGCGAACACGACCCGGCAGGCCAGGACGTACCGGCCGTACGGGGCGTTCGCCAGATGAGCGAGCCGGGCGGGGAGTTTGATGCTCACCTCGCCGTCGGGGCTGATACGGATGGTCTCGTTGCCGTAGCGCTTGCCGGACTCCCCGTCCGCCTGGCAGAACCAGCGCTCCGCCTCCCAGCCCCGGCGCCACTGCGACTCCGTCAGCTGGGCCTCGGCCAGGTGATGCCTGGCACGGGCCAGCCGTTTCCCGCCACGTACGACGTGCACGATGCCGGCCTCGCGGTCGGCGCGGGCGGCGGCCAACCGGTCCTCAAGCACCCGCAGCCGCCTCGACTTCGCATGCCACTCCCGCTGGGACCGATAACCCCCGGGCGCCTTCTTCGTCCCCTTCTGCCCGACCGGCAGCGACAACCGCTGCTCGATGGTGCGAACGCCCGCTTCCAGGTTCTGTAGATGCGCCGACTGGCAGCGGCGGGCCAGCGCCCACTGGTCATGCGTGGCATTGGTGATACTGCCCGCCCACCGCGACGACGACAGCGGCGTCAGCTCCCGCTTACGCACCGCCCACGCCTCACCGGAATGCGACAGACCGTCTTGGCAACGCGTCTTCAGATCCTTCGAGGCCAGCGACCCCAGATGCCCGCCGACCAGCCGCAGCACCTTCTCATCGTCCGGCGTCAGCTGCTTGAGACGGGTCCGCACGGCCACACCGGACGGACCCGACGCGACGAACGACGCCGCCACACTCCTCAGCTCACCCACCCCGTCACCCCCGCCCGATGCCACCCGACGATCCCGTCGTCATGGGAAACGAGCACCACTCGTAAAGGTCACGCATTCGATGAGGGAACATCAGTTCCCAGCTTCAACCAAACCCACAGCCGACGTACGCAACACGACACACAGACCAGCAGCACTCGCATTCGGAGGGGCGGGATCCGGAAGCCAACGGACCGGAATCAGACACCTTCGTCCAGGTATCGCGAACTCGCTTGACTGTCCCCCGTACGGCTCGGGAATCGTGATCGTAGCCACAGCGATGGCGACGACAGATGAGTACACGGGGGTTACGCATGGCCATTCCCAGACCGCAGACGCGCCAGTTCGAGGCGTTCATGACGAACCTGTCGTACGCCCGGCGCATGGTCGAGACGGGCCGGATGCTCACCCCCCTCAGGTCGCCCACGATCGATATTGACGACTTCTACCGGGCGGCCTGGGTGCAGGCAGTCGGGGCGATCGATCACTGGCTGCATGAGGAAGTGCTGCGCCGCGTCGCGGAGTTGGCGGCCAAAGACAGCCCCGACATGCCGTACCAGCTGCGGATGTACGAACTGCCGCTGTTCCGGGTCGAGGCGGTGCGTCGGGGTGATGTGACGCTGGCGGAGGCCGTCGTCGAGCATCTGCGCGACAAGCTGGCCGGCCAGGCGCTTCAGCACCCGGGGAAGATCTCCGAGGCGCTCAAGCTCGTGACGGAGAAAAAGGTCTGGTATGAGGCGGCGGGGCGGATCAACGAGTGGTTCCAGGGCCGGACCACCCTGAACGAGAAGAAGCTCCGCAGTCGCTATCTGGAGATCACCCAGCGGCGCAACAAGATCGCGCACGACGCCGACCTGATCGACGGTGACCTCAAACAGCGCCGCCCGATAGACGAGGCCGAGGTCACCGACGCCATCGACTGGATCGAACGTATCGCGCTGGCCATCGTCCATGTGCTCGACGACGATGCTGACGATGACCACGAGGAGTGAAGGACGGGCAGGCATCAGTCCGACCGCCACCGCCTCGTAGGCTGACCCCATGACGGAACTGCCCGACCGGCGTCTTCTTCTGGTGCACGCGCACCCGGACGACGAGTCGATCAACAACGGCGCGACCATGGCCAGGTACGCGGCAGAGGGCGCCCGGGTGACCCTGGTCACCTGCACCCTCGGTGAGCGTGGTGAGGTCATTCCGCCCGAGCTCGCGCATCTCACCGGGGCCGCCCTCGGCGCGTACCGGCTGCGTGAGCTGGACGCGGCCATGCGTGCCCTCGGCGTGGCCGACCACCGGCTGCTCGGCGGACCCGGCCGGTACGGGGACTCCGGGATGATGGGGCTCGCTGACAACGACGACCCCGGCTGCTTCTGGCAGGCGGACGTCGACGAGGCGGCCGGGTACCTCGTCGAGGTGATCCTTGAGGTCCGCCCGCAGGTCGTCGTGACGTACGACCCGGACGGCGGCTACGGCCACCCCGACCACATCCAGGCCCACCGCGTCGCCATGCGGGCGGTGGAACTGGCCGCCGAGGCCGGCTGGAGCGTCCCCAAGGTGTACTGGAACCGGGTGCCCCGTCCGGTCGCCGAGGAGGGCTTCGCCCGGCTCCGGGAGGCGCTGCCCGGCCTGCCCTTCGCGAAGGCCGGCGCGATCGACGACGTACCGGGTGTCGTGGACGAGGACCGCGTCACCACCGCCGTCGACGGGACCGCGTACGCCGCCGCCAAGGCCGCCGCCATGCGCGCCCACGCCACGCAGGTGGAGGTGGCCGAGCCCTGGTTCGCCCTCTCCAACCAGCAGGCCCAGCCGCTCTTCACCGACGAGTACTACGAGTTGGTACGTGGTGAGGGTGTTGAGCGGGATGCGGGTGTTGAGCGTATTTCCGTACGTGAGACCGATCTGTTCGACGGGATCGCAGTGACTGCGGAGGGTGGTGCGCGATGAGTGCGAACGGGAAGGCCCCCGTCGGCGAAGCCCGCGGGAAGGGTGCGGCCGGGGGCAGTCTGATGGCCCAGCCGCTCGTCGCGCCCCCTCCGGGGCGTGCGGCGGGCTACCTGGGGCTCTTCGTCCTCGGGGCCGTCGTGGGGGGCGCGGGCGCGCTCGTGCAGGCCGCGTGGTTCCCGGGCGGGCTGCTGCTCGCGCTGGGCGGGGCGGGCGGGCTGTTCCTCGGCGGGGCGCGTGCCGTCGGCACACGCGCCGGGGCGGTCGCGCCCGCGGCCGGCTGGATGGTCGCCGTCGTCCTGCTCACCGCAAGCCGCCCGGAGGGAGACTTCGTGTTCGC
Source organism: Streptomyces sp. NBC_01451 (assembly GCF_036227485.1). Taxonomy (NCBI): domain Bacteria; kingdom Bacillati; phylum Actinomycetota; class Actinomycetes; order Kitasatosporales; family Streptomycetaceae; genus Streptomyces; species Streptomyces sp. NBC_01451. The sequence continues at coordinate 3,041,523 of NZ_CP109479.1, read as the reverse complement.
CGCCGGAGTCGGCTCGTACCTCTTCCTCCTCGGCGGGATGGCCGTCGCTGTGATGTGTGCCACGCTCGCCCGGACGCGGCAACCGGACGGTTCCGCTGTCCGACTTGGCAAGTGACGTACTACTTCGCCGTCGCAACCGCGTGGGGGTCCCGTGATGGTTTCTCCGGCGGTCGTGGGATACGCGCCAGACGTGGCCAGTATGGTGGTGCGCGCCGCCGAGCTGCCCGCGTGAGGTCGCGTCGGGCGGCGGAGCCAACCGGGAGAACCTGCCTTGAGTCGTGAAACTGACAGTCCGTCCTCCGGGCCCAACGGGCGCGGAGGTGCCGCCTACCCCTCGGGGACACCGCCGTACGGCACGCCCATGGCGTCCGACGGCGGTGCGGACGCGGGCCGTTCGTCGGCCGCGGAGCCGGACGGACCCAAGACCGAGACCACGCTGACGACCCGGATCCGGATCAACATCCCCGGATCCCGGCCGATTCCGCCGGTCGTCCTGCGGACGCCCGTCGCTGACACCGAGTCCGCCGAGGACACCGGGACCCATGCGCGGCCCGGGGCGGGAGGCGACGGCAGAACGCCGGGCGCGCCCCTGTCCAACGGCGCCGCCGAACCGTCCGCCGAATCCCCGGGCGAGTCCGGGGAGAAGACCAGCGACTGGTTCGCGCCGCGCAAGTCCGGTGCGCCGAAGGCCGGTCCAGGCGGTGGCGAGAGCAACGGGGCGGGTCTGCCCGGTGTTTCGGGTCCCGCGCCCGCAGGTGCCCGTCCAGGCGGCCCCAACGGCACCGGACCGGCGGGTGCTTCCCCTCCCCGCGTTCCAGGCGGCGTTGGTTCCTCGGGCTCGCGCCCCGGTCTGGGCGTCATGGGCGCCGCGGGCAACGCGGGCGGCCCACGCGCCGCCGGTGGCGGCGGTACGAAGGGTGCCGGGCTCGGCGGTGCCACCGGCGCCGGTCCCGTCGCGCCCGGGCACGGCGGTGGCACCGGTTCCTTCGACGTGTCCGCGCTGGCGGCCGGGGCGGCCCCGTCGTCGCCGGGCACCTCCGCCTACCCGCCGGCCGGCAAGTCCCGCAACCAGGGAGGTCCTGGCACTCCGGCCGGGGTTCCCGACGGCCGTGGCGAGCCGCGCCGCGACGACCTGCCCTACTTCTCGGACAACGGGCAGGGCGGCCAGAACGGCCGGAACGGCCAAATTGGTCAGGGTGGCCCGAACGGCCCGGGCAGCCAAAGCGGTCCAGGCGGCCAGGGTGGTCACAACGGCTTCGGCGGTCAGAGCAACGGGTTCGGTCCCCAGCACGACTTCGCCGCCCAGAACGACTTCACTGCGCCCAACGACTTCACTGCGCCCAACGACTTCGGCGACTTCGGCGGCGCTCCGAACGGCCAGAGCGGCCAGAGCAGTCGGAACGGCCAGAACGGCTTCGGGGGGCCCGGCGCTCCGGGCGGACGCGGTCCCGCCGGCCCGACCGGCGGTCCCGTCACCGGGGACGGCCCGGTCGTCCCGCCGTTCGTCGGCGACGGCAGCATGGCCCCCGGTGTCTCCGGCACGGGCGGGTTCGCCGCCGGGCTCAGCGACGACACCGCGATCCTGACCCCGCAGAAGCATGTCCCCGGCCCGGGCGCCGAGGCCTACGGCGGCTACGGCGGCTCCGTGGACAACGTCTCCAGCTCCACCCTCACCAGCGGCATGCCCGTCGTCCCGACCGACCGGAACTCCCCGTTCGGGCCGGGCACGCACTCCGACGGACCGCTTCCGCACACCCCGCCGAAGCTGCCCGAGCCGGTGTCGCCGAGCACGCCCGCCGCTGCCGCGCCCAAGGGCAAGAAGGCGAAGAAGAAGGGCCGCAGCAAGGTGACGCTGCTCTTCGCCGGCGTCATCGTCATCGGCGGTGGCGTTTACGGTGCCGGGCTGCTGATGAACCACTCCGACGTGCCCAAGGGCACCACCGTGTTCGGCGTCGACATCGGCGGCGGCACCCGTGACGAGGCCGTCAAGAAGCTCGACGACGCCTTCGACGGCCGGATGACGCAGGCGCTGAAGCTGTCAGTCGACGGAAAGACGGTCGAGCTCAAGCCGGACCAGGCGGGGCTCCAGTTCGACACCCAGGCGACGGTCCGGGCGGCGGCGGTCAGCGACTACAACCCGGTGTCGGTGATCGGCTCGCTCTTCGGGCAGCAGCGGGTCGTCGAACCCGTCATGCCGGTCGACGAGGAGAAGCTCGCCGCCGCGCTCCAGCGGGTGGCGGGCGGGGCCAGTTCGGCGAGCGACGGCACGATCAGGTTCGTGTCCGGCAAGGCCGTCGCCGTCTACGGCAAGGCAGGCAAGGGCATCGACGCCGCCGCGGCCGCGGAGTCCGTCGAGAGCGCCTACCGCAGCCAGGTGGAGAGCGGCACGAGCACGCCGGTCCAGGTGCCCACCAAGGCGCAGGAGCCGACGATCACGAACGCCGAGGTCGACCGGATGATGAAGAAGTTCGCCACTCCGGCGATGTCCGCCAACGTCACCGTCCGCCCGGACACCGGTGCGCCGGAGCTGGAGTTCAGCCCGAAGAACTCCCTGTGGAAGTTCCTCCAGGTGAAGGCGGTCAACGGCACACTCGTCGAGGCCTACGACAAGGAAGCGCTCAAGGACCTGTACGGCGGCACCTTCAGCCAGGTCCTGATCACCCGCGGCAACGGCAGCAAGACCCCGGTCACCGTCGAGGACGTCATCGGCGCGTTGCGCCCGGCCCTGGTCAGCACGACCGACCGGGTCGGCATCATCGAGACCAACCCCTCGTAGCCGCACGGCCGTACGGCCACACGGCAGCGCAGGTCAGGAGGGGCGCCCGGGACACCGGGCGCCCCTCCTGACGTACGGGCAGGTCACCCTCGTACGACCGTCCCGCCCATGACATCTGTCATCCGCGAGTCAGGATCACCGGCACTGCCGGGCGGACCGGGTCCGCGGCCACGATGGATGCCATGGACCCCATGGAAACCACCCCAGTGGTCGCGTTCGACCAGGTCACCAAGAGCTACGGCGAGGTCCGGGCCGTCGACGGGCTCACGCTCACCCTCCGGCCCGGCGAGACCGTGGCGCTCCTGGGCCCCAACGGTGCCGGGAAGTCGACCACCCTGGACCTGCTCCTCGGGCTGAAGCAGCCCGACAGCGGCACGGTCGGTGTCCTCGGCCGCAGTCCCCGGGACGCCATCGTCGGCGGGCATGTCGGTGCCATGCTCCAGAGCGGCGGCCTGATGGACGAGGTCACCGTCCGCGAGCTCGTGTCGCTGGTCCGCGCCCTGCACCCGCGCCCCTTCCCGGTGGGCGAGGTCCTCTCCCGGGCCGGGATCACCCAGCTCGCCGACCGCAAGGTCAACAAGCTGTCCGGCGGGCAGGAGCAGCGCGTCCGGTTCGCGCTCGCCACGGCCGGGGACAGCGCCCTGATCGTCCTGGACGAGCCCACGACCGGCATGGACGTCACCGCCCGCCAGGCCTTCTGGGCGACCATGCGCGAGCAGGCGGACCAGGGCCGTACGGTCCTGTTCGCCACCCACTACCTGGAGGAGGCGGACGCGACAGCGGACCGCGTCCTCGTCCTGCACCGGGGCCGGCTGCTGGCCGACGGCACGGCCGCCGAGATCAAGGCGAAGGCGGGCGCCCGCCGGATCTCCTTCGACCTGGAGACCGGGGCGACCGGGGCGACGGGGGCGAGCGGGGAGGCCCCGGCGGAGGAGGCGGTACTGCGCACCCTGCCCTTCCTCACCTCCCTCGACGTGTCCGGTCAGAAGGTCCGCATCCAGTCCTCCGACGCCGACGCGACCGTCCACGCCCTGTACGGGCTCGGCCTCTACCCGCGCAACCTCGAAGTGGCCGGCCTGGGCCTTGAACAGGCGTTCGTCACCCTCACCGCCGCGGCCGAGGAGGCGCGCACAGCATGAACGACCTCATCAGGCTCGAAATCACCCGGGCCCTGCGCAACCGCAAGTTCCTGTTCTTCTCGGTGATCTACCCCTCCGCGCTGTTCCTGCTGATCGCGGGCAGCGCCGACAGCACCACGAAGGTGACGGGCACCGATCTCAATCTCCCGACCTTCTTCATGGTCTCCATGGCCTCCTTCGGCGCCCTCACGGCCGTCCTGATGGGCAACAGCGAGCGCATCGCCAAGGAGCGCGAGAGCGGCTGGGTACGGCAGTTGAGGCTGACCCCGCTGCCGGGCCGGGGCTATGTGCTCGCGAAGACGGCGAGCGCGGCCGTGATCAGCCTCCCGTCGATCGTGATCGTCTTCGTCGTCGCGGCGGCCGTGAAGGACGTACGCCTGGACGCCTGGAAGTGGCTGGCGCTCACCGGCGCGATCTGGGTGGGCAGCCTCGTCTTCGCGGCCCTGGGGGTCGCCATCGGCTATCTCGCGAGCGGGGACGCGGTCCGTCCGATCACGATGATCGTGTACTTCGGCCTGTCCATGCTCGGCGGCCTGTGGATGCCGACCACGACCTTCCCGCAATGGCTCCAGGACATCGCGAAGTGGCTGCCCACGCACGCGTACGCTGCCCTGGGGCGGTCCATCGAGCTGGGCGACGCCCCGCAGGCGAAGGATGTGGCGATCCTGGCCGTCTCGTTCGTCCTCTTCGCGGGCGGCGCGGCCTGGCTGTACCGGAAGGACACGCTGAAGGCGTGAGCAGCGTCGGCATCGGGCAGCGCCCGGCGACCCCCAAGCGGCGGGTCATGAAGTCCCTGTGGATCGGCGTCTGGCTGGTCTACCTGGGCGCACCGGTCGGCGACCTCCTCCACGGCGGCCACAGCACGGGCGTACGGGTCCTCGGCTGGCTGGGCCTGGCGGTCTTCGTCGCCTGGTACGCGGCCCTGGTCTTCCGCACGGGCCGCGGCGAGACCACCCGCCTGGTGGTGGCCTCCCTCGCCGTCCTCGCCGCCCAGGCGAGCGTCCTGGCCCTCAGCCTGGGCCGCGAGTGGCTCGTCCTGTTCGTGTACGTCTCCACCTCGTCCGGCGCCGCCCTGCCGCTGCGCATGTCCCGCTGGGCGATCGCCGCCACGTCGGCCCTGATGTCGGCGGTCGCGCTGACCGTCCCCGGCGGCCACTCCTATCTGGCCTCGCTCCTCGTCCCGGCCCTGCTCGGCGGCGCCGCCATGGCGGGAGTACGGCAACTCGTGCGCACGACCATCGAGTTGCGCGAGGCCCGCGCCACGGTCGCCCAACTGGCGGCGAACGAGGAACGCCTGCGCCTGGCGAGGGACCTGCACGACCTGCTGGGCCACTCCCTCTCCCTGATCACCCTGAAGAGTGAACTGGCGGGCCGGATGCTCCCCGACCACCCCGAGAAGGCGGCCCAGCAGGTGGCCGACATCGAGCAGGTGAGCCGCCAGGCCCTGGTGGACGTACGCGAGGCGGTGAGCGGCTACCGGCGCCCCCGGCTGGCCGGTGAACTGGCGGGCGCGCAGGTCGCGTTGGCGGCGGCGGGCATCACGGCCGCCCTGCCCCCCGACCTGGACCCGGTCCCCGCCGACGTCGACGAGGAGGCGGAGTCCGCCCTCGCCTGGGCGCTGCGCGAGGCGGTGACGAACGTCGTACGGCACAGCGGGGCCCGGCGCTGCACGGTGGAGGTGCTGAGCCGCCAGACCCTGGGCGGCCCGGTGCTCGAACTGTCGGTCGAGGACGACGGCTCGGGCAACGGCTCGGCCGGTACCTCCGGCACCCCGGGCAACGGTCTCACCGGCCTCGCGGAGCGCCTGGAGAAGGCGGGCGGCTCCCTGGAGACGTCCCGCACGAAACACGGCTTCCGCCTGGTGGCAAGGGTTCCGGCGGGCACCGCGTCCACTCCGGCGGACGTAGGATCCGGTTCATGAGCCGCATGATCAAGGTCCTGTTGGCGGAGGACCAGTCGATGGTCCGCGAGGCGCTGGCCGCGCTGCTCGGTCTGGAGCCCGACATCGAGGTCGTGGTCCAAGTGGCGCGCGGCGACGAGGTGTTGCCGGCCGCCCGGGCCCACGCCGACCTGGACGTGGCCCTCCTGGACATCGAGATGCCGGGCGCCACGGGCATCGAGGCGGCGGCCCAGCTGCACCGGGAGTTCCCGTCCCTGAAGCTGGTCGTCCTCACGACCTTCGGCCGCCCCGGCTATCTCCGTACCGCCATGGAGGCCGGCGCCGACGCCTTCCTGGTCAAGGACGCCCCGGCCGCCCAACTCGCGGCAGCGGTACGCAAGGTGCTCGCCGGGGAGCGCGTCATCGACCCGACCCTGGCGGCAGCCGCGCTGGCGGACGGAGCCAACCCGCTGACCGACCGCGAACGGGAGGTCCTGCGCGCGGCAGCGGACGGCGCGACCAACGCCGAGCTGGCGAAGACCCTGCACCTGTCCCAGGGCACGGTCCGCAACTACCTCTCCACGGCCATCCAGAAACTGACGGCAAGGAACCGGACGGAGGCAGTGCGGATAGCGAGAGAGAAGGGCTGGTTGTAGAGGTCTTTCGGCGGGCTGGTGGCACGGTCACTTACCAACAGGGGCTGCGGTGACGGACCTGGGGGCGCGGGGAACTGCGCGACAAGCCACAACGCACCCGCCCACGAACAGATACCCCTATGCCGCTTGGGCGATCAGGTCAGTTGAGGCGGGCCCGAGCCGCTCGGGCCTGCCCCCGCATCCGATCAGCCGCGGGCAGGTCGAACGTGGAGACAACCTCCGCGTACCCCTCCAGCTCGGCCGCCCCCGCCAGGAACTCCCCCCTGCGCACCAGCAACTGAGCCCGCTCGTACCGCAACCGGGCCGGATGCGAGGGCAACAGCAACGCCAACTCCACCGCCCACAAGGACACTTCCGACCGCTCCGGCCGCGCCGCCCCCCACGCCCGGACATTGTTCAGCACCCGCAACACCACATCCAGCGGATCCGCGGGCGCCAGCATCGACGGGTCCAACGCCTCGCCCGTGGCCCCGGCCACCAGCAACTCCGCGTCCCCGCTGCTCAGTACCCGTCCCCCGTCGAAGGGATCGGCAAGCACCTGCTCGTCGACCGGACCGAACCCCACGACGAAGTGCCCGGGCAGCGCCACCCCGTACACGGGCGCCCCCGCCCGTCGGGCGACCTCCATCCACACCACGGACAGCAGGATCGGCAACCCCCGCCGCCGCACCAGTACTTCGTGCAGCAGCGAGGACTCCAGCCGCTGATAGTCGGCGGGGCTGCCGCGGAACCCGTGGCGCTCGCCCAGGAGTTCGTGCATGGCCGTCGCCCAGGAACGCGGCCCGCCCGGTCGGAACGGCAACTGTCCGGCCAGCCTGTCGAGTTCCATCTGCACGCCGTCGATCCCGGTCTCGTCGAGCGCCCGGTCCGCTACCGCGCCCATCAGCAGGCACAGCGTCGTCAGATCGGGCCGCTCGGACCGGGCCTCGTCGGCGAACAGCCGCCGCAACTCGGCGGACCGTCCGGGCTCCGGCGGATGTGGCAGGGGATGTGGGAAACGCATAACAGGGCCGTGCCCTCTCACACCGATCGGTAGTGGTGGTAGGAGTGATGCGCTGCGAACCCCATCCTGGCGTACAGCGCACGCGCTCCCACGTTGTCGGCCTCCACCTGGAGCCAGGAGGCCGACGCCCCCTCCTCCAGCGCCCGCCCGGCCAACGCCGCCATGACAGCCGTCGCCAGCCCTCGCCGCCGCTGAGCGGGATCCACCTCGACGGCGCCGAACCCGGCCCAGCGCCCGTCCACGACACACCGCCCGATGGCGGCCGGCGGCTCGCCCTCGCCGCCGGGCACGGTCGCGAACCACACCGAGGGTCCGCTTCCCAGTACCGCCAGCGCCGCGTCACTCACACCCTTGCGCTGATACCGCGCGAGCCACGCCTCGTCGGCCTCCCGCGACAGCACCACCGCACCCGCGTCCCCCTGATCGGCGACGGGCGCCAGCCCGCCGACCCACAGCTCGGCCGTCACCTCACGCGTCCAGCCGCGCTCCTCCAGCTCCGCGCACAGCAGCTCCTGCGTGCCCTCGGCGCCGGTGGCGGTCTGGACGTAGGCGGGCAGACCGCGCTCGCCGTACCAGCGTCGTACGACGGCCAGCGCCTCGTCGAGCGGCAGACCGGGGTCGCCGACCGGCAGCACCGAGTTGGCCCGCCGGGTGAAACCGGAGGCTGCCCGCAGCTCCCAGTCACCCAACCGCTCGCTCTCCACCGGCTGCCAGGACCGCGCGGAGACCCGCGCCAGCTCCTCGTACGAGGCGGCGGGACCGTGGCGGCGGGCGGGGGCCGCCGGGACGACCTTGCCCGCCACCAGGGACGCTTCCGTGACCCGGACGCGCTCGCCGTTCCGCCGTGTGATCAGAAGCACACCCGCCTTTTCGTCCCATGATGTGAGAACACCGACCGTGTCGGTGAACCTCTCACTACCGGGAGGCTCTTCGTTCAGCCGTCGAACAGAGACACGTTTGCCCACGTCAGCAGCGGTTATACGGACTTCGAGACGGCCGGCCGCGGAGATTTCCACAGGTCAGTTCACCCCTCCTGTATGGATCATGCCTGGGAACGGAGATACTAGGTGCGGGCATCGACGACGCCGCGCTCCCGCGCGCCAGGTGGCGGAGCCTGAACGGCTCGCCAGCGCCCTATCGAGGAGGAACGACAGCGTGACCTACGTCATCGCGCAGCCTTGTGTCGACGTCAAGGACAAGGCGTGCATTGAAGAGTGCCCGGTCGACTGCATCTACGAGGGCTCCCGGTCCTTGTACATCCACCCGGACGAATGCGTCGACTGCGGAGCCTGTGAGCCGGTCTGCCCGGTAGAGGCGATCTTCTACGAGGACGACACTCCGGAGGAGTGGAAGGACTACTACAAGGCGAACGTCGAGTACTTCGACGAGCTCGGCTCGCCCGGCGGCGCCAGCAAGCTGGGGCTGATCGAGCGCGATCACCCCTTCATCGCCGCGCTCCCGCCGCAGAACCAGAACGGCTGAGAGCGGCCCGCAGAGCCTGCGCCGCCCCGGTCCCGTACGGCCCGATCACCTTGATCGTGATCGCCGTACGGGACCGAGGCGTTTGCCGTACGCATCCGTACGCATGTACGTGACGCGGGTGCGTGACGCCGTTACGTGTACTTCGTACTCGAAAGTGAGCCAGATCCCGTGTCCGCAGTCTCCGACCGCCTCCCCACCTTCCCCTGGGACAAGCTGGAGCCGTACAAGAAGACGGCCGCCACACACCCGGACGGCATCGTCGACCTGTCGGTCGGCACGCCGGTCGACCCGGTTCCCGAGCTGATCCAGAAAGCACTGGTCGCCGCGGCCGACTCGCCCGGGTACCCGACGGTCTGGGGCACGCCGGAACTGCGCGACGCGCTCACCGCCTGGGTCGAACGCCGGCTCGGCGCCCGGGACATCACCCACCGCCACGTCCTGCCGGTCGTCGGCTCCAAGGAACTGGTCGCCTGGCTCCCGACCCAGCTGGGCCTGGGCCCGGGGGACAAGGTCGCGTACCCCCGCCTCGCCTACCCGACGTACGAGGTCGGCGCCCGCCTGGCCCGCGCCGAGTACGAGGTCTACGACGACCCGACCGAGCTGGACCCCACCGGCCTGAAGCTCCTCTGGCTCAACTCGCCCTCGAACCCCACGGGCCGGGTGCTGGGCAAGGAGGAGCTGACGCGGACGGTCGCCTGGGCCCGCGAGCACGGCGTGCTGGTCTTCTCCGACGAGTGCTACATCGAGCTGGGCTGGGAGGCCGACCCGGTCTCCGTACTCCACCCGGACGTGTGCGGTGGCTCGTACGAGGGGATCGTGTCCGTCCACTCCCTCTCCAAGCGCTCCAACCTCGCCGGCTACCGCGCCGCCTTCCTCGCCGGTGACCCCGAGGTCCTCGGCCCGCTCCTGCAGATCCGCAAGCACGGCGGCATGATGACCTCGGCACCCACCCAGGCGGCGGTCGTGGCAGCGCTCGGCGACGACACGCACGTACGCGAGCAGCGCGAACGGTACGTCGCCCGGCGTACTGCCCTGCGCGAGGCCCTGGTACGGCACGGCTTCCGCATCGAGCACAGCGAGGCCAGCCTCTACCTGTGGGCCACCCGGGACGAGTCCTGCTGGGACACCGTCGCCCACCTCGCCGACCTGGGCATCCTGGTCGCGCCGGGCGACTTCTACGGCACGGCCGGCGAGACGTTCGTCCGCGTGGCCCTGACGGCGACCGACGAGCGGGTGGCGGCGGCCGTCGCCCGCCTGTAGTCAGTACGACCGGCGATACGGCGACCGGCGATACGGCGACTGTCAGTGCGACGGCTGTCGGTGCGACGGAGGGGCCCGGGGAAGTTCCCCGGGCCCCTCCGCCATCACCTGGTCACCGCTGCTCGGGTCAGCCCAGCGGCAGGCCGTCCAGGGGCAGCTGACCGGCGCCCGGCAGGCCCTTCGTGGGGAGGGCGTCCGTCGGCAGACCGCCCTTCGTGGCCGTCTCGGCGGTGTCGCCGAGGATGCCACCGGCGTCGCCCGCCGCCGGCACGGACTTCTTGACCGCGTCGCCGCCGGTCTGGCCCGCCAGCCCGGAGACGTTCTGAGCCGCACCGTCGACGGTGTTGCCGACGTTCGCCCCGTCCAGGGCGGTCAGGCCGCCCAGGTTCGGGGTGGCAGGCAGCCCGGCGGGCGCCGCGCTGGCGGCGCCTGCCGCACCGACCCCGGCTGCCGCTCCGGCTGCGACGAGCAGCGCTGCACGGGCGATCCGGCGGGTCAGGGGGAGGGACATGATGCTCCTGAGTGTCGGTTGACTGTTGATCGTCCGGACTCGGACGCAGTGACTACCGCTCGAAGGCCCCTGAAGTTGCGGCGCCCCAATGTAAAGAGTTGGCAATGCGTCGCATAATCGGCTGCGGATAAAAACGGGCAAAGGCCACCCGGTCCGAAAGTCGGGTGAATCCTTGTGACGGGTTACAGCCCTTTGTTCGCAAGGGTTCTGACGGACAGTGCGCGGATGTGGGGGCGACTCGGCGAAAACCCGTGCAGACTCCCACCGGGACCCGGCAGGAGTAACCCTCCCGGGTGACGTCCCGTACTCCTGCCCGTACTACTGGGCGGTGACGATCCGGACCACGTCGGTGCCCTTCTCCGAGTCCCTGTCCGAGCCCTCCTCCGACTCGACCGGGCGCCACTCGCTGTCGGTGTTGCCGGCCGTCCAGCGGCGCCCCGCGTACGAGACGTTCTCGATGTGCAGCGCGGAGGCGTTGGCCACCGCCCAGTGCGCCAGCTGCCAGCCACGCTGACGGACCGTCGTCCCGGTGGCGGTGTCGGTGTCCGAGGGCACCGGAAGCGTCACGGTCCGCCGCTCGGCCGCCGTCGCGGTGGGGGAGGGGGACGGGGTGGCGGCGGCCTTACGGCCCACCTCCGCGCCGGCCACGGCCAGCACCTCGCGGCCGAAGTCCCGTACGAGCGCCGCCCGTACGGCGTCCGTGCCGCCGGTCGGGGTGGCGTCCGGGCGGCCCTCGCAGGTCAGGGTGGCCGCCGCGCGCCCGGTCAGAGCCGCCGCCAGCAGCGTGGCGTCCTGCTCGTGCTTGGCGTACGCCTCCGGATACCCGCTGCGCTGCACGCGCTGCGCGGCCACCGTGAGGGGGAGGCGTGAATAGCCGGAGACCTTCACGAGATGGTCGTAGAACTCGCCCGCCGCATAGGTCGGGTCCAGGATCTCCTTCGCCGTGCCCCAGCCCTGCGAGGGCCGTTGCTGGAACAGGCCCAGTGAATCCCGGTCGCCATGGGTGATGTTGCGCAGCCCCGACTCCTGGAGGGCGGTCGCCAGCGCGATGGCCACGGCCCGTTCGGGCAGTCCGCGCGCGGTACCGACCGCGGTGATCGTCGCCGCGTTGACCGCCTGCTCGGGGGTGAACTCGTACGTGGCTCCGTCGCCGCCCGCCGAGACGACCTCGCAGGCCGGATCCCCGGTGCCACCGGTGACGTACTGCACCGCGAGATAACCCGCGACGGCGAGCAGGACCAGGAAGGACGCCCCACGACGGAGGAGGCGGCCACGACGCGTCTGGGTGGGGGACGACTCCGGCATCCGTCCAAGGTACTGGAGAGTAGGGAGTGCGGCTTGCGTGTCGGGTGAGGAGAGAGGTCGGAAGGGAGTGAGGGGACGGTGTGCGCTGGTCCCGTGACCCCGTGACCCCATGGCCCGGTGAGGTGGTGTGAGGTGGGGCGGTGCTCGGCAGGTGGGCGGGGCGGCGCGTTAGGGTCGTCCGCATGGCCGATACCCCGCTTGACCTCACATTGGACGCCGCTCGACTGACCGCGTGGCTCGTCGACTTCCCCTCGGAGAGCGGCAGCGAGAAGCCGCTCGCGGACGCGATCGAGACGGCGCTGCGCGGACTGCCGCATCTCACGGTCGAGCGGTACGGGAACAACGTCGTGGCCCGGACGAACCTGGGCCGTGCCCAGCGCGTGATCCTGGCCGGCCACATCGACACGGTCCCGATCGCCGACAACGTGCCGTCGCGGCTGGACGACGACGGGGTCCTGTGGGGCTGCGGCACCTGCGACATGAAGTCGGGGGTCGCGGTCCAGCTGCGGATCGCGGCCACGGTGCCGGAACCGAACAGGGACCTGACGTTCGTCTTCTACGACCAGGAGGAGGTCGCGGCCGACCTGAACGGCCTCAAGCACGTGGCCGAGGCGCACCCGGATTGGCTGGAGGGCGACTTCGCGGTCCTGCTGGAGCCGTCCGACGGCCAGGTCGAGGGCGGCTGCCAGGGCACCCTGAGGGTGCTGCTGAGGACGGCCGGCGAGCGGGCCCACTCCGCGCGCAGCTGGATGGGCTCCAACGCGATCCACGCGGCGGCCCCGATCCTGGCCAAACTGGCCTCGTACCAGCCGCGTTACCCGGTGATCGACGGCCTGGAGTACCGGGAGGGCCTCAACGCGGTCCGTATCGGCGGCGGAGTCGCGGGCAACGTCATCCCCGACGAGTGCGTGGTCGCGGTCAACTTCCGCTACGCGCCCGACCGTTCGGAGGCCGAGGCCCTCGCGCACGTACGGGAGGTGTTCGCGGACTGCGGAGTGGCCGAGTTCGTCGTCGACGACCACAGCGGCGCCGCCCTCCCCGGTCTCTCCCACCCCGCGGCGGCTGCCTTCATCGAGGCGGTGGGCGGCACCCCGCAGCCCAAGTACGGCTGGACGGACGTGTCGCGCTTCAGCGCGCTCGGCATCCCCGCGGTCAACTACGGCCCCGGGAACCCGCACTTGGCGCACAAACGTGATGAACGGGTGGAAACCGGAAAGATTCTCCTGGGTGAGGAACGGCTGCGGGCCTGGCTGACGTCATGACCCGGCAGGGGACCCGAGGAAGCCGGGAGGCGGCGCTTCCCGGTGGACATGCTCGCGTCCCCCGTCCGTAACCGGCGGAGATCTACGCTGAGGCGGAACGACCGTAGGCGGAGGAAGGGAGCGGCCATGAACAACGGCAACCCCGAGGACAGGAAGCAGCCACCGGGGGAGCAGCGGCTCGGGCCGGTGCTTCGCAGGCGCGGGCAGGTCCAGGCGAGCACCACCGACCAGCGTCTCCTCGACGCGGGCGGTCCCTCCGACTGGGTCCACACGGACCCCTGGCGGGTGCTGCGCATCCAGTCGGAGTTCATCGAGGGCTTCGGCACACTGGCCGAACTCCCGGCCGCGATCAGCGTGTTCGGCTCGGCGCGGACGAAGGCCGACTCACCGGAGTACGAGGCGGGCGTCCGCCTCGGCCGCGGACTGGTGGAGGCCGGGTTCGCGGTGATCACGGGTGGCGGCCCGGGGGCGATGGAGGCGGCCAACAAGGGCGCGTGCGAGGCGAAGGGCGTCTCGGTGGGGCTGGGTATCGAGCTCCCCTTCGAGCAGGGGCTCAACCCCTACGTCGACATCGGCCTGAACTTCCGTTACTTCTTCGTCCGCAAGATGATGTTCGTGAAGTACGCGCAGGGCTTCGTGGTCCTGCCCGGAGGCCTGGGCACCCTGGACGAACTCTTCGAGGCGCTGACCCTGGTGCAGACGCAGAAGGTCACGCGCTTCCCGATCGTCCTCTTCGGCAGCGAGTACTGGGGCGGCCTGGTGGACTGGCTGAAGAACACGCTGATCGCCCAGGGCAAGGCGTCCGAGAAGGACCTGATGCTGTTCCACGTCACGGACGACGTGGACGAGGCGGTGGCGCTGGTGTCCAAGGAGGCGGGGCGCTGAGCGCGCTCGTCCTCAAGCGCCGGACGGGCTGGTATTTCAGCCTCTCCGGCGTTTGAGGAGCGGGGGTTCGGGGGCAGCGCCCCCGAGGACGGGACGGGTAGGGGCGGCGGGGGCGAGGAACTCCTACGCCAGCCCCCGCCGCGCCACCGCCGGTGGCCGGTGGCCGGCGATCGACGTCACCATGTCGAGTACCTGCCGCGTCTCCGCGACCTCGTGGACGCGGTACACCCGCGCCCCCAGCCACATCGACACCGCCGTCGTCGCCAGCGTCCCCACCAGCCGTTCCTTCACCGGCCTGTCCAGCGTCTCGCCCACGAAGTCCTTGTTGGACAGCGACACCAGCACCGGCCACCCCGTCTCCACCATCTCCTCCAGCCGCCGCGTCGCCTCCAGACTGTGCCGCGTGTTCTTCCCGAAGTCGTGCCCGGGATCGATCAGCACCGACTCCCGCGGCACCCCCAGCGCGACCGCCCGCTCGGCCAGCCCGACGGTCACGCGCAGGATGTCGGCCATGACGTCCTCGTACGCCACCCGATGCGGACGTGTCCGCGGCTCCGCACCGCCCGCGTGCGTGCACACCAGGCCCGCTCCGTAACGCCCGGCGACCTCCGCGAGCCCCGGATCGACGCCGCCCCACGCGTCGTTCAGCAGATCCGCGCCGGCCTCGCACACGGCCTCGCCCACGTCGGCCCGCCAGGTGTCCACGCTGATGATCACCTCGGGGAAACGGCGGCGCACCTCCGCCACGAAGCCGACCGTCCGCCGTGCCTCCTCCGCGGCCGTCACCTCCTCGCCCGGTCCCGCCTTCACCCCGCCGATGTCGATGATGGCGGCGCCCTCCGACACCGCCTGCTCCACGCGCGCGAGTGCCGGCTCGTCGCGGAAGGTGGCTCCCTGGTCGTAGAAGGAGTCCGGGGTCCGGTTCACGATCGCCATGATCACCGGCTCGTGCGCGCCGAACTCACGCCTGCCCAGCCTGAGCGTCCGCTGTGATCTCACCGTGTGCGTCTCCCAGTACGTTCCTGTGCCCGGCCCGGCAATCAGCCCTGTATTCGGCTGCCTGCGACCATAACTGCCAGACTCGCATGGCACGATCGGACCCTGCCGCATGCGGCACAGGCCCGCCGATCAACCTGATCAACCCGATCCATCCGTTCAACCCGATCCATCCGAATCCCGTGGGGACCCAGCGATGTTGATGTTCTTGTTCCTGGTCGTCGCGCTCGCCGTCGTGGTCACCGCCGTGACGCTGGCCGTGTTGGGCGGCGGCGAGAGTGCCGTTCTGCCGGAGGCCGCGCCCGAGCGGCTCCAGGACCTGCTGCCGCCCGACCGCCCGGTGGGCCGTGACGACGTCGAGTCCCTCCGCTTCCCGGTCGCTGCCCGCGGCTACCGCATGTCGGACGTCGACGACGCGCTCACCCGCCTCGGTGCCGAACTCGCCGAGCGGGACGCCCGTATCGCCGACCTGGAGTCCGCGCTGGCCGGCGCCCAGGCCGCGCCGCGGGTCAGCATGGACAAGCAGGCCGAGAGGAACGAACAGTGAGCGACGCCGGCGTGGCCCTGGCCGGCCCCGACGGGGCGCTGCGCTGCCCCTGGGCGCTCTCCACCGAGGACTACGTGGCGTACCACGACGAGGAGTGGGGCCGCCCGGTCCACGGCGACGACGCCCTCTTCGAGCGGCTCTCCCTGGAGGCCTTCCAGTCCGGCCTCTCCTGGATCACCATCCTGCGCCGCCGGGCGGGCTTCCGTACCGCCTTCGCCGACTTCAAGATCTCGTCCGTCGCGGTCTTCACGGACACCGACCGCGAACGGCTCCTCGCCGACGCCGGCATCATCCGCAACCGCGCGAAGGTCGACGCGACGATCGCCAACGCGCGCGTGCTGGCCGAGTGGGCCCCGGGGGAACTGGACGAGCTGATCTGGTCCCACGCCCCGGACGCGGCCTCCCGGCCGGCTCCGCGGACCCTGGCCGACGTACCCGCGGTCACCGACGCGTCGACCGCCCTGTCCAAGGCGCTGAAGAAGCGCGGGCTGCGCTTCGTGGGCCCCACGACCGCGTACGCGCTGATGCAGGCCTGCGGACTGGTGGACGACCACCTGGAGACGTGCGTCGCGAGAAGCGCCCCGTGAGGGACGCCTCCGACGGCGCTCCCGCCCCGGACTAACGCCCCAGGTACTTCGCCTTCTCCTTGTTGACGAACGCCTGCACCGCGATCGCGTGGTCCTCCGACGCGCCCGCGCGTGCCTGGAGTTCGTCCTCCTTCTCCAGGGTCTCCGCGAGGGAGTGGGTGAACCCGTACGCCATGGCCTCCTTGAGGGCCGCGTACGCCACCGTGGGGCCCTCGGCCAGGGCCCGTGCCGTCTTCTCGGCCTCGGCCCGCAGCTCCGCCGCCGGGACGACCCGGTTCGCGATGCCCAGCTCGTACGCCTCCTGCGCCTTGACGCTGCGCGGGAACAGGAGCAGGTCGGCGGCGCGGCCGGGGCCCACCACGCGCGGGAGCGTCCAGGAGACCCCCGAGTCGGCGGTCAGCGCCACGCCCGCGAACGACGTGTTGAAGGCTGCCGTGTCCGCCACGACCCGGTAGTCGGCGGCGAGTGCGAAGCC
This sequence comes from Streptomyces sp. NBC_01451, assembly GCF_036227485.1. Taxonomy (NCBI): domain Bacteria; kingdom Bacillati; phylum Actinomycetota; class Actinomycetes; order Kitasatosporales; family Streptomycetaceae; genus Streptomyces; species Streptomyces sp. NBC_01451. The sequence continues at coordinate 3,024,760 of NZ_CP109479.1, read as the reverse complement.
GAAGCCGGCCCCAGCCGCGACGCCGTTGACGCCCGCCACCACCGGCTTGGGCATGCTCGTCAGCGCCCGCACGATGGGGTTGTAGTGCTCCCGGACCGTCGTCATGGTCTGGCCCGTGCCGGCCGCGCGGTCGGCGGCCAGCAGCCCGATGTGTTCCTTGAGGTCCTGGCCCACGCAGAACGCCCGGTCGCCGGCGGCGGTCAGCAGTACCGCCCGTACGGCTTCGTCCGTGGCCGCTGCCTGGACCGCCTCGCGGAGTGCGACCTTGGTCGCGATGCTCAGCGCGTTCATCGCCTCGGGGCGGTTCAGTGTGATCGTCGCCAGCCCGTCGTGCACCTCGTAGAGCACGGTGTCGGCCATGGGGTCCCCTCCGGTGTCGCGGCTGCGTCGTCCTGCGTACTGATCAGTACGTACTCGTCCCATGACAGCATGGCGGAGATCACGCGCAGAGGAGAGGACCGGTCATGTGACCTGCGTCAAAGAATTCCGGTTCGGTCTCGGTCGGCCGAGAGCGCGCGCGGCGGCGAAGTATCGCAGTCACACCGCCGAATTGAGTGGTTTTGATCGCGCGCGTTGCCCAAGCGATGCCGACTGATGTTGGTCATAGGGTCCTGAGATGCGGGATAATGGCTGGGAAGCAATGTGTTCGATGCCGGTGACGTGCCTCTCATGAGGGGAAGCGCGTGCCCTCCCAAGGGGCCGTCGGCGACGATGAGCTGGTTTCAGGAAGGGGAACGAGCATGGCGGCCATGAAGCCGCGGACGGGCGATGGCCCGCTCGAGGTGACAAAGGAGGGGCGGGGCATTGTCATGCGCGTTCCGCTCGAAGGCGGCGGTCGACTCGTCGTCGAGCTGACCCCTGACGAGGCCGACGCGCTGGGCGATGCCCTCAAGAAGGTCGTCGGCTGACGCGCGGACGCGTCCATACCCTTTCAGCTGCCCCGGCACCGTGAACATACGGTGCCGGGGCACTGTTCTGCAGCCCGTCTGTCGTCTGCCCGTGTGCCTGTCCTTCCGTCTGCCCGTCCGTGCGCCGCGGGACGCGAGTGCTCAGCGCTTGACCGCGCACAGCAGGCCGTCGCCCACGGGCAGCAGGGACGGCACCAGTTCCTGGCTCTCGCGCACGGCGCGCAGCAGCTCCCGCAGCCGTATGACCTCGGTGGGCTGGGGCCCCGAGTCGACGGTCCTGCCGTTGGCGAAGACGCCCTCGAAAACCACCAGGCCACCCGTACGGAGCAGACGCAACGATTCAGCTAGATAGTCCAGGCACTCCAGCCGGTCGCCGTCGCAGAAGACGAGGTCGTAGCCCGCGTCCGTGAGCCGGGGCAGCACGTCCAGGGCGCGGCCGGGGATGAAGCGGGCGCGGTTGCTGGCGAAGCCGGACGCCCGGAAGGCCTGGCGGGCGAACTGCTGGTGGTCCGGCTCGGGGTCGACCGTCGTCAGGACGCCGTCCGGGCGCATGCCCTGGAGGAGGTACATCCCCGAGACGCCCGTCCCGGTCCCGATCTCCGCCACCGCTTTCGCGTCCACCGAGGCGGCCAGCAGCCGTAGCGCGGCACCCGTGCTGGGCGCCACTGAGCGCAGCCCTGCCTCGCGGGCCCGGTCACGGGCCCAGCGCAGTGCTTCGTCCTCGGCGACAAAGGCGTCGGCGAACGCCCAGCTCGTCTGCCGGTTGCCGGTAATGACCCTCTCCTGTCCCCGCGGTTGCCTGGGCGTGACTGTATCCGTTGCGCCCGGGAACCCGCAGATGGGACCAGTCGTTTAGAGGGGTGCGGGACGAGGTGGTGCAGACAGGGCGACTACATGGGGGATGAGCTGATGAGCCGGCACACGGTGAATACGGAGAACTCGGTGCAGCTGCTGGAACGGCCGTGGGAGCCGGGTCGGCGTACATCAATTTCTCAGAAAACCGCTTATCCGGAGCTAACGGGCGAGGTGGCTATGGTAGGGGCTCCACTGGACACCACCAGAGCCGACAGGGGAGGTGCGGCTGCGCCTGTGGATCGGGGAGGAGCGCTGAGGCGCCTTCTCGGATCAGCGGGTAGGCCGAAATCCGTGAACAACACCGCTGCTGACCCCAGCCACGCCGCTGACCGAGCCCAGACCGCGACCTTCTCCACCGACGCGGACGGGCAGGCGTGGACTCCGCCCTCGTGGGAGGAGATCGTCAGCACGCACAGCGGCCGCGTCTACCGCCTGGCCTACCGCCTGACGGGCAACCAGCACGACGCCGAGGACCTCACGCAGGAGGTCTTCGTCCGCGTCTTCCGCTCGCTGTCGACGTACACGCCCGGCACCTTCGAGGGCTGGCTGCACCGCATCACCACCAACCTCTTCCTGGACATGGTCCGCCGCAAGCAGCGCATCCGCTTCGACGCCCTCGGCGACGACGCGGCCGAGCGCCTGCCCAGCCGCGAGCCTTCCCCGCAGCAGGTCTTCAACGACGCGCACTTCGACGCGGACGTCCAGCAGGCGCTGGACACGCTGGCGCCGGAGTTCCGCGCCGCCGTCGTCCTGTGCGACATCGAGGGACTGTCGTACGAGGAGATCGCCGCGACTCTCGGCGTGAAGCTCGGCACCGTCCGCTCCCGTATCCACCGAGGCCGCTCCCAGCTCCGCAAGGCCCTCGCGCACCGCTCTCCGGAGGCCCGTGCCGAGCGCCGCTTCGCGGTGCCACGGGTGGCCGCGCTGGGAGGAGGGGGCGCGACCGCGTGAGTGCATCACGGCCGTACTCTGCCGAGCGTCGACTCGCCGAGCAGCATCTGGGAGACCGGCTCTCCGCCCTCGTGGACGGGGAACTCGGTCATGAGACGCGTGAGCGCGTCCTGGCGCACCTGGCCACCTGCGCGAAGTGCAAGGCCGAGGCCGACGCACAGCGCCGTCTGAAGAACGTCTTCGCGGAGATGGCTCCGCCACCACCCTCCGAGAGCTTCCTGGCCCGCTTGCAGGGCCTTCCCGGCGGAGGTGATTCCGACTCCGGCGGCTCTCCGCTGGGCGGGGGAGGATTCACCGACGGGCTCTCCGGCTTCCCCGGAAGCCCAGGAGCCGGCTCAGGAGTCTTCGGGGTGAAGGGGGAGGGGTTCGGGTACGTTCCCGCCCGGCCGCACACCTCGGTGCTCCCGTCCGCTCCCGGCCGTGGCTTCCGCATCCACGACGTCGGCCGTCACTATGCCGACCGGTCGTCCTCGCGCAGCCTCCGGTTCGCCTTCGCCGCCGCCGGCGCGGTGTCGTTGGCCGCGATCGCGCTGGGCGGTGTGTCGACGGGCGTTCCCGGTGACACGACGGACGCCCGGGGCACCGCCGGGGGCAGCAATGTGACGCCGATGCGTCCGCAGGGCGGGGGGACCTCCACGGTTCCTGACAGCCAGCGGCGCCGGACGGTCGGTCCGCTGTTCTCCCAGGGAATGGGGCAGGGGACGTTCGGACAGTCACCGGTGGCGCCGACGGAGGTGTCCGCGCCGCTGCTGCCGGGCATCCCGGCACCGCCCTCCGGGGGCCGGGAGCGCGAGGCCATGCACCAGCTGACCGCGCCGGTCGTGGCCGCCGCCGCTGTGCTGTCCCCGCTCATACGCCCGCTGACGGCCCCGCAGGTCGCCCTGACCTCCTGGTCGACGGCGCCCGAGTCGGCGGTCCAGGGCCTGCTCACGGCACCGGCGCCCGACTCATCACCCTCACCCTCACCGTCCGGTTCCCCGTCCATGTCGGACACCGTCCGCTGATCCCACGAACCTGGTTGAATCCGAGGTGCGGACCGCGCACCGGCGGTCCGCACAACAGCGGTCGGCGGAGCGGCGGTTCGCGGCGTCGGCGGCCCTCGGCCAGCGCCGACGAGCCGTCAGGCGGGCCAGGTGTGGGGAGAGCATGGACGAGGGGAAGCCCGCGAAGGCCAACTGGTGGAGCCGGCCCGGCGGGCGATCGGCGCCCGGTCAGGATGAGCCGGCCTCGGGTCAGGAGGCTCCGGCCCCAGCTCCGGCTCCCGGTGAGGGAGAGTCCGGGGCGGGAACGGCCCGAGCCGACGCCGGGACCGGCACAGGGGCCGACACCGGGGGCGACTTCGAGTTGGTGCGGCCCCGGGCACTGCCCGGTGAGGCCGGCGGCAGTGGCGCCGGGGGCGGTGCCGGTGAGGACGCCGGCGACGAAGGGGACTTCGAGCTGCCGCTGCCCGTAGCGGCACCCGGACCCGTACCCGCCGTCCAGGCGGACCCCGCGCCCCCGCACGACCCCGCCGCACCCCTGCATGGCCCTGAACCCCTGCATGACCCCGCACTGCTGCATGACCCCGCACCCCTGCGGGACCCTGATTCCTTGCACGACCCCGATCCCTACAGCACCCCGCCGTACGGCCACCCCGGCCCCTGGGCGCCCGCTCCGCCGGTCCAGCACCCCGTGGTGACCCCGGCGCACGGTACGGCCGTACCGGAGCCCCTGGCGCCCGCCGACGACCCCTGGCGCCGCTACGACCCGTGGGCGCCCGTCGCGCCGTCCCCTCTCCAGCAGAACGGAGCCGTCCCTGTCGACGGCCGGCCGAGGCCGCGCAGGCGCGCGCTGGTCGTCGGGGCCCTGCTGCTCGCGCTGCTCTCCGGGGGCATCGGCGGGGCCGTCGGGTCCTATCTGGAGCGCCATGACGGGGACGGCGACCGCATTCGGCTGTCGCAGACGGACAGGGACGAGTCCGTCGGACGGGCACCGGACAGCGTGGCCGGGATCGCCGCGCGGGCGCTGCCCAGCGTGGTGACACTGCATGTGCGCGGCGGCGGCGCGGAGGGCACCGGAACCGGGTTCGTGCTCGACGGTCGGGGACACATCCTCACCAACAACCACGTCGTCGAGGCCGCCGGTGCCGACGGCAAGGTGACGGTGACGTTCAGCGGCGGTGAGACCGCCGAGGCCGAGGTCGTCGGGCGGGACAGCGGCTATGACCTCGCCGTCGTCAGGGTGAGCGGGGTCGACGGGCTCCGGCCCGTGGTCCTCGGGAACTCCGACAACGTGGTGGTCGGCGATCCCGTCGTCGCCATCGGGGCCCCCTTCGACCTCGCCAACACCGTCACCTCCGGCATCATCAGCGCCAAGGAACGGCCCATCACCGCCGGGGGCGAGAGCGGGGACGGCAGCGACGTCTCGTACGTCGACGCGCTCCAGACCGACGCGTCCATCAACCCGGGCAACTCCGGCGGGCCACTGCTGGACACCGAGGCCAGGGTCGTCGGGATCAACTCCGCGATCCGTTCCGCCGACGGCGGCTCGGGGCTGGACGGCACACAGGCCGGTTCGATCGGGCTCGGGTTCGCCATCCCCATCAACCAGGGCAGGCGCGTCGCCGAGGAACTCATCAACACCGGCAGGGCGACCCACCCCGTCATCGGCGTCACCCTCGACATGGACTACACCGGCGACGGCGCCCGCGTGGGCACGCAGGGCAACGACGGCGGGCCCCCGGTGACCAAGGGCGGCCCCGGCGACCGGGCGGGACTACAGGCCGGTGACGTCATCACCGTGGTCGACGGGCGGCGGGTCCACTCCGGTGAGGAGCTGATCGTCAGGATCCGCGCCCAACGTCCCGGCGACCGGCTGGAACTGTCCCTGCTGCGCGGAGGCAGGCAACGGACGGTCTCCCTCGTCCTGGGCTCCTCCGGCGGCAACTGACAGAAACTTCACAGACGGCGGGCCCTCACCGGCTCCCACAAGGCAAACATCCCGGAAAACCGCTCGTGTACACCCACTCTTGGGCCCCGGGACGGTACCGGTGGGACAGGATGGCCGGGTACCGTGGAACCGGCCCGGACCACGGAAGACCGCGAAGACCGCACGGACCACCGAGGGCCGAGGGCCGAGGACATCGCAAGGAGCTTCAGGTGTTCAATGACATAGGACCGCTCGAGCTGGTGACGCTCGTGCTCCTCGCCGTGCTCGTCTTCGGTCCGGAGAAGCTTCCGAAGATGATCCAGGACGTCACGCGCACCATCCGCAAGATCCGGGAGTTCTCGGAGGGCGCGAAGGAAGACATCCGCTCGGAGCTGGGCCCCGAGTTCAAGGACTTCGAGTTCGAGGACCTGAACCCCAAGACGTTCATCCGCAAGCACCTGGACAACGACGAGCTGGGGCTCAAGGAGATCCGCAACGGCTTCGACCTGAAGAAGGAGATGGCCGAGGTCACGGACGCGGTCCACGGCCGCGAGTCGGACACGTCGTCCTCCTCCAGCACGTCGGGTTCCTCCGGTGGCACCGTCGACATGACGAAGAAGCCCGAGCCGGACGAGCGCCCGCCCTTCGACGCGGACGCCACCTGACCGTCGTAGGCCCGCGCGTGACGTGTCTCATACTCCGACCGGGCCTCTGACGGCCTGATCCGGACGTCCGCGCGGCCCGCGCGCCGGGCGCTTTCCCTGCTGCTCGGAGCGGTGTGGCTATGCTGCCGAGTTGTTGTGGGGCCGTACATGGGCGAACAACGCCGCCCGATGGGGGGCGGGCCGCTCCGGCCCGACGAGAACGAGGAGGCGTCCGGACACATGGAGACGACAAGTCGGGTGGGCGCGCAGGCGCCGGCCGCGGAGGGCGGACAACAGGTCCCCTCCGCCCGGCGCACGGTCGACGGCTATCTGCTGGCGCCCTTCCCCTGGTACGGCCTCGACGAGGCCTTCACGGGACCGCGCTGGCTGATGCAGGTGGGTACGGCGGCCGACGGCGCCGTCGAGCACGGTTCGATCGGGCACGGCGACGAACCCTCCGTACGGCACGAGACCATCGGGGAGGACAAGGAGCGGTTCGCGGTGGTGGTCACCGTGGCCGCGAACCCCGTACGGCGCAGCGCGGACGGCACGGGGCTGCTGGAGGCCACCTCGGTCTCGTCGGCGGCCTGGCTGGCCGGTGTGGGGCTGCTGTCCTTCACCTGGCCCGGTCAGATGGACCACACCCTGCGCGACGACTGGCTCGACCAGCAGACGGAGACGGCGTGGGTCCTCGCGGACGATCTCGGCGGCGATGACTGGTCCACCCTCTCCCTCCCGGTCGACGGGGTGCCTACGCCCTTCCACTACCGCGAGTCCGAGTTCGGCTGGGTCCTCGCCGGATCGACCCAGGAGGGCGTCCACGTGGGCGCGTACGGGCGTGGGATGAGTGCGTACGGGCTGGGCTTCGCCGTGATCAAGGATATTGGCGAGTACGCGTGAGAGAGGGGCGCCGTTTGTTTTCGGCGCCCCTTCGTCGTGGGTCTTCAGGTGCGTGGGCGACTGCGGGCCCGGTGGGGGCCGGTCGCGCCCGCGCGGCGGAGCCGCAAATGTCACAGCCCCGCGCCCCCAAAGGCAAAAGCCCCGGCTGACCCCCGTCAGAACTTGTTTCTCGGGGTGATGCCCAGCGACATGCCCGACAGGCCTCGTGCCCTGCCTCCCAGCTTGCCCGCGATCGCGCGCAGCGCGGTGCCCGCCGGGGAGTCCGGGTCCGTCAGGACGACCGGCCTGCCGTCGTCCCCGCCCTCGCGCAGGCGGACGTCGATCGGGATGGAGCCGAGGACCGACACCGTCGCGCCGGTCGTCCTCGTAAGGCCGTCCGCGACGCTCTGGCCGCCGCCCGTGCCGAAGACGTCGACCATCTCGCCGCAGTGCGGACAGGGCAGCCCGGCCATGTTCTCGACCACGCCGACGATCTTCTGGTGGGTCTGGACGGCGATGGCACCCGCCCGCTCGGCCACCTCGGCCGCCGCCTGCTGAGGCGTCGTCACGACCAGGATCTCGGCGTTCGGGACCAGCTGGGCCACCGAGATCGCGATGTCGCCCGTGCCCGGCGGGAGGTCCAGGAGGAGTACGTCCAGGTCGCCCCAGAACACGTCCGCCAGGAACTGCTGGAGGGCCCTGTGGAGCATCGGGCCGCGCCAGACGACCGGGGCGTTGCCCGGGGTGAACATGCCGATGGAGATGACCTTCACGCCGTGCGAGGACGGCGGCATGATCATGTTCTCGACCTGGGTCGGACGCCCCTCGACGCCCAGCATCCGGGGCACGCTGTGCCCGTAGATGTCGGCGTCGACCACGCCCACCTTGAGTCCGTCGGCCGCCATCGCCGCCGCCAGGTTGACGGTGACCGACGACTTGCCGACGCCGCCCTTGCCCGACGCGACCGCGTACACGCGCGTGAGGGAGCCCGGTTTGGCGAAGGGGACCTCGCGGTCGGCCTGGCCGCCGCGCAGGGCTGACGCCAGCTCCTTGCGCTGGCTGTCGCTCATGACGTCGAGCTCGACGTCGACGCGGGTGACGCCCTCGACCCGCGAGACCGCCTCCGTCACGTTCTTCGTGATCGTGTCGCGCATCGGGCAGCCGGAGACCGTCAGGTACACGGCCACCGCGACCGCCCCGTCCGCGCCGATCACCACCGACTTCACCATCCCCAGCTCGGTGATGGGTCGCTGGATCTCGGGGTCGTTCACCGTCGACAGTGCTTCACGCACCGCGTCTTCCGTAGCCATGACCCCGATGGTACGGGGCCGCACAGGGCCCCCGGAAAGCCTGTCACCGGTCTTCTGCGTCACGCCCCCGCGGCCGTTCTGCCGGGAATACCATCGGTTTGCCGGAGTGGTGCCCGCCCTCGTACCGCTCCGCACGCCGCTCTTCCAGCTCCTTGACCAGGTCCTGGAGCTCGGACCGGATCCAGTCCCGGGTCGCGACCTCGCCGAGCCCGGCACGCAGGGAGGCGACCTCGCGGGTCAGATACTCGGTGTCGGCGATCGACCGCTCGTTCTGCTTGCGGTCCTGTTCGAGGTTGACCTTGTCGCGGTCGTCCTGCCGGTTCTGCGCGAGCAGGATCAGCGGGGCCGCGTAGGAGGCCTGGAGCGACAGCATCAGCGTCAGGAAGATGAACGGGTAGTGGTCGAAGCGCAGGTCGGCCGGTGCGGACACGTTCCACACCACCCACAGGATGATGACGACCGTCATCCAGACGATGAACCGCCCGGTGCCGAGGAAACGCGCGATCCGTTCGGACAGCCGTCCGAACGCCTCCGGGTCGTACTCGGGCCACAGCCGGCGCCGGGGCGCACGCGGCTGGTCGAGGCGCACCCGGGGCCGGGAGGCCGCCGTGGAGCCGCTCACCGCGCGCTCGCGGGTGCCGGGCTCACGCTCAGGAGTCATGACCACCCGCTCTCTCGGACTCATTCTCGCCATCGGAATCGCCAACGTCATCGCCATGGGAGTCGTCATCGCCATGGGAGACGCCGTCGCCGTCGTCATCGGTGTCGGTGGCGCTCTCGGCCAGGTGGAACTCCGCCTCCCGCCAGTCCTCGGGCAGCATGTGGTCGAGGACGTCGTCCACGGTCACCGCGCCCAGCAGCGATCCGCTCTCGTCGACCACCGGCGCCGCCACCATGTCGTACGTCGCGAAGAAACCGGCGACCACCGGCAGTTCGGCGTCCGGGCGGAGCGGTTGCAGATCGTCGTCGACGAGCGAGCCGACCAGGGTGTACGGCGGGTCGCGCAGCAGCCGCTGGAAGTGGACGGCGCCCAGGTACTTGCCCGTCGGCGTCTCGTCCGGCGGCCGGCACACGTACACCTGGGCGGCGAGCGCGGGGGAGAGGTCGGGGTTGCGGACCCGGGCCAGCGCGTCGGCGACCGTCGCGTCGGGGCGCAGCACGATCGGCTCGGTCGTCATCAGACCGCCCGCCGTGTCCTCCCGGTACGCCATCAGCCGGCGCATGTCGGCCGCGTCGGAGGGCTCCATCAGGCTGAGCAGCCGCTCCTGGTCGTCCTCGGGCAACTCGCCGAGCAGGTCGGCGGCGTCGTCCGGGTCCATCGCCTCCAGGACGTCGGCGGCGCGCTCCTCCTTGAGCTTGCCGAGGATCTCGATCTGGTCGTCCTCGGGCAGCTCCTCCAGTACGTCGGCCAGCCGGTCGTCGTCGAGGGCGGCGGCGACCTCCGCGCGCCGCTTCGGGGAGAGGTGGTGCAGGACGTTCGCGAGGTCGGCGGGGCGCAGCTGCTCGAAGGTGGCGAGGAGGCTCTCGGCGCCCTGGCCGTCCTCCTCCAGGGAGAAGCCGGTGACGGCGGACCAGTCGACGGTCAGCGTCTCGCCGGTGTTGCGCCGGAAGGCACCGCCGCGGCCCTTCTTCCGTACGAAGACCCGCTCGATCTCCCAGTCGCGGCGGGCCGGCAGCTGGCGTACCGCCACATCGAGGACGGTGACCTCCTCGCCGGTCTCGTTGAGCGTGACGCGCCGGTCGAGGAGTTCGCCGAGGACGAGCCGCTCGGTGGGGCGCTGCTCGAAGCGCCGGACGTTCAGCACGCCCGTCGTGATGACCTGGCCGGACTCGATGCCGGTGACGCGGGTCATGGGCATGAAGACGCGGCGCCGGGTGGTGAGTTCGACGACGAGGCCGAGCAGCCGGGGCGGACGGTTGCCGACACGCAGCATCGCGATGAGATCCCGCACGCGGCCGACCTGGTCGCCGTTCGGGTCGAAGACGGCCATACCGGCGAGGTGCGAGACGAAGACACGGGATGAGCCTGCCGCCATGCCACGCCTCCTGCTTCGGTGTGCCGCTTCGATGGGCGCTGCGGGAAGCGCGTCGGATTGCGTCCGGTGGTTCCGAATTGCCTGCTCGGGTGCGCTTCAGGCTAGCCCGTCCGGTTCGGCGGCGCCTTGGTGGGGGGTCCGGACGGACTGGCTCCGCCGGGGGCCGACGGCACCGGTACGCTGCCGTCCACACCCCTCAGGACACCCGTACGAGAGGCAGCCCCACCTGTGTCTGCGATTCCCCGCGGCCGTACCCGCAGCGCCGGACTGGTGAGCGCGATGTGCGCACTGCTCGTGTCGGGGACGGGACTGACCGCATGCAGTGCCGACCCTGACGAGGGCACGAACGGGGTCGGCAAACTGCCCGCCGACACCATCCAGACGAAGACCCGTACGGCAGCCCGGTCCGCCGACGCCGTACGCCTCTCCGGGACCGTGGTGACCAGCGGGACCACGTACACCCTCGACATGAGCCTCAAGGACGACGGCGGCAGCGGCTCGGTCTCCGCGAAGGGGTCGACGTTCCGGCTGCTGCGGGTCGGGGAGCACCTGTTCCTGAAGGCCGACGCCGCGTTCTGGAACCACGAGGACGGCGGCAAGGGGAAAGACGACGCGTCGGACACGGCAGCCGCCGCGAAGCTCGGGGGCCTCTACGTGAAGGTGCCGACCGGCGACCCCTCGTACAAGAAGTTCAGCGGCTTCACCGACAAGGACGAGCTCCTGGACGGCCTGCTCACCCTGCACGGCAGCCTCGCCACGGACGGCCACCACGAGCAGTCGGGCGTCCGCACGATCCGCATCACCGGCGACAAGGGCGACGGCGGCACCCTGGACGTCTCCCTGGAGGGAGCCCCCTACCCCCTGCGCCTGGTCCGCGCGGGCGGCGCGGGCACCCTCCTGCTGAGCGACTGGGGCAAGGACTTCCCGCTGAAGGAGCCGGCGAAGAACGAGACAGTGGACTACGGGCAACAGCTCCCGTCGTCCTGAAGGGGCGCGGGGAACTGCGCGACCAGCCCCCACGGGCCCGCAGCAAACGAACCACCTACCCCGCGGAGCGCTTCCGCTTCTTGAAGAGCAGCCGAGGCAACCCTGCCGGGATCGGCTCCCTGGTAGTCGCCGACGTAGGCAACGGCGGCGCGGCCAACGACCCCTCCGGCAGAGGGCGTGAGCCCTCCGCGCGCGGCACCAGCCGCACCACCCGGCATTCCCGCGCCCACCGATCGGTCATCGCCTCCCCGTCCGGCGCGTTCAGCCGCTTCCCCTTCAGCTCGGCGACCGAGGCCTCCCACTCCGGGGAGTGCGGGGCCAGTTCCACGACCGTCGCCGGCCAGGTGACGAGCCGCCCGCCCTTGTCCTTGCTGCGGACGGTGACCTCCGCGTCGGCCCCCTCGACCAGGCCGGGCAGCGGCTGCTCACCGGGCCCGTCGCCGACGAGAACGGCCGCCCCCTCGTGCCAGACGTGCCACATCGCGCGGGCCGGGATGCCATGGCCCGCGATGTGCGGCGCGGGCACGCCGTTGCCCTTGACCCAGATGAGCCCGGACTTCTTGGTGGCCTCCTCGACGAGGGCCCGGTCGAGCAGCGTGTCAGTCATGGGCAGAAGGGTAGCGATGCCGTCCGACGCCCCGGGCCGCCGTCACAGCCAGCCGTTGCGCTTCAGCGTGCGGTGGATGCCGACACACATGCCCACCATGGCCGTCATGACCACGGGGTAGCCGAACTTCCAGTGCAGCTCCGGCATGTAGTCGAAGTTCATGCCGTAGACGCCGCACACCATCGTCGGTACGGCGATGATCGCCGCCCAGGACGTGATCTTCCGCATGTCCTCGTTCTGCGCGACGGACGCCTGCGCGAGGTTGGCCTGGAGGATCGAGTTGAGCAGCTCGTCGAAGCCGATCACCTGCTCCTGGACCCGGGCGAGGTGGTCGGCGACGTCGCGGAAGTACTTCTGGATGTCGGGGTCGATCAGCCGCATCGGGCGCTCGCTGAGCAGCTGCATGGGCCGCAGGAGCGGCGAGACGGCCCGCTTGAACTCCAGGACCTCACGCTTGAGCTGGTAGATCCGGCCGGCGTCCGTACCGCGCGGGGTGCCCTTGCGGCCCGGCGAGAACACCTCCGTCTCGACCTCGTCGATGTCGTCCTGCATGGCGTCCGCGACCGCGACATAGCCGTCGACGACGTGGTCGGCGATGGCGTGCAGGACGGCGGAGGGGCCCTTGGCGAGCAGGTCGGGGTCGTCCTGGAGACGGTGGCGCAGCGCCCGCAGGGAGCCCTGACCGCCGTGCCGGACGGTGATGAGGAAGTCCCGCCCGGTGAAGCACATCACCTCGCCGGTCTCCACGACCTCGCTGTTCGCGGTGAGTTCGGTGTGGTCGACGTAGTGGATGGTCTTGAAGACGGTGAAGAGCGTGTCGTCGTACCGCTCCAGCTTGGGCCGCTGGTGGGCCTGGATCGCGTCCTCCACGGCGAGCGGGTGGAGCCCGAACTCGCTGGCGATACCGGAGAACTCACCCTCCGTCGGCTCGTGCAGCCCGATCCACACGAAGCCGCCGTCGCGGCGCACCTTGCGCATCGCCTCGTGCGGGGTCAGTGCCTTCGGGGTCTCGACCCGGGCGCCGTCGCGGTAGACGGCGCAGTCGACGACGGCGGAGGGCGTCGAGGGGTCGCGGGTGGTGTCGTAGCTGCTGCCGTCCTTGCGCAGGGAGGGACGGGACGGGCGGACGGCGGCACGCAGGTTGTTGATCATCGACATTGGCAGGTTCCTTCGCTACAGGCAACGAAAGACCGCCGACAACGGTTGGAACTGCCCGGAATGGGGACGTCCTGACTGGGGATGTTTGGCACGTCCACAAAGCGGGGAGCACCGCACCGTCGCGGTGGTGAGTTTCGCTACCGATTCAGAACTGACGCAGATCACATGGATCAGGCAAAACGAAACCAAGTGCTCTTCCGCGATGACGCGAATGCGAGAGGTGACAGCCAGCCGGAGAAGCCGGAGCGACTGGATCAGCGGGCGGAAGAGCGGGTGCTACTGCACGGATGACTTCGATCCATTGCAGCCCCACCTCCTCCGGCCGGTCCCTCGTGAGGGACGATCCATTCCCCTTCGAGGGGAGCCCCCCAAGGGGGAACTTCAGCGCTGCCGGGACTTGATCGCGACGCTTCTGCGTGCTGCCCCGAACCCGGCCAAGGGTAACAGCCGACTGAACTGTCAAGGTGCGCGTTTGCCCGCAACTGACGAGTTCTATGCTCGGCGCATGTCTGATGTTCTTCCTCTGGTCGAGGCCCGGCTGCGTACGACACTGGGCGAACCGGACGCGCGCGCCGCGGTCACCTTCCTCGGCACGGACCGCGTCGAGGTGCTGCGTTTCCAGGACCGCGACCAGGACGGGGAGATCGTCCGCTACGCCACCCTCGGCATGTCCGCGCTGCCGATGGCGGACCCCACCGAGGTGCTCGCCGACCCGGTGAAGGGCCCGCGCGCCGAACTGGTCATCTCCGTCCGGGCCGGTCTCGCCGACACCGACAAGGTGCTGCGCCCGCTCGCGGTTCTCGCCGCTTCCCCGCAGGTCGAGGGTGTGATCGTCGCTCCCGGTGCCTCGCTCGACGTCGGGGAGCCGCTGTGGCCCGGTGCGCCCTTCACCTCGGTCCTGGTCGCGGAGCCGGGGGGCCTGGTCGAGGACCTGGAGCTCGACGCGCCCCTGGACCCGGTGCGTTTCCTGCCCCTGCTCCCGATGACCGCGAACGAGGCCGCCTGGAAGCGCGTCCACGGCGCCCAGGCCCTCCAGGAACGCTGGCTCACGAACGGGACGGACCTACGGGACCCGGCCCGCAGGTCCGTCCCGCTGGACTGACCCTCGTACATCGCCCCGGAGTGACCGATGTCACCAACCGGCCCTCGAAAGAAGCCAGTTGGGCAGCGCCCCCTTAGGGGTGCGGGGAACTGCGCGACAAGTCCCCACCGGCCCGCGGGCAAACCGCCGTGCTCAACTCGCGAAGACACCGACACTGTCCTCCGCGGCGTGCCGAACCTCCAGCTCCTCCACCTCGTGGGTGAGCGACTTCCGCCGCACGACAACCACCACCGCGCCGAGCACCGCGGTCACCGCCGCGACCACGAACGGCATGTGGATGTCGCTCCACTCCTCGATCTTCGGCGCGAAGTAAGGGGCCGCTGCCGCCGCGAACCACCGCACGAAGTTGTAGCCGGCGCTCGCCACCGGGCGCGGCGCGTCCGAGACTCCCAGCGCCAGCTCGGTGTAGACCGTGTTGTTCACGCCGATGAACGCGCCGGACAGGATCGTGCAGACGACGGCGGTGGTGTGGCTGCCGTAGCCGAGAACCAGGACGTCGACGGCGAGCAGTACCAGCGAGCCGCCGAGCACCGTCAGCGAGCCGAACCGCCGCTGGAGACGCGGTGCCACGAGCACCGACGAGACGGCCAGCAGGAGACCCCACGCGAAGAACACGGCCCCCGACCTGTAGGGCGTCATGTCGAGCACGAACGGGGTGAAGGCCAGCACGGTGAAGAACGTGTAGTTGTAGAAGAAGGACGAGACGGCGGCGGAGGCCAGGCCCCCGTGGCCGAGCGCCTTGAGCGGGTCGAGCAGTGAGGTCTTCCGGGCCGGCTTCGGCTGTTCCCTGAGGAACACCGTGATGCAGAGGAAGCCGACGGCCATCAGGAACGCGGTGCCGAAGAAGGGGTAGCGCCAGCTGGCGTTGCCGAGCAGCGCGCCCAGCAGGGGGCCGCACGCCATGCCGAGGCCCAGGGCGGATTCGTACAGCAGGATCGCCGCCGCGCTGCCGCCGGCCGCCGCGCCGACGATGACCGCGAGGGCCGTCGAGACGAAGAGCGCGTTGCCGAGGCCCCAGCCGGCCCGGAACCCGACCAGTTCGGCGACCGATCCGGAGGTGCCGGCCAGGCCCGCGAAGACCACGACGAGCGCGAGGCCGAGCAGCAGGGTCTTCTTGCCGCCGATCCGGCTGGAGACGAAGCCGGTGACCAGCATCGCCACGGCGGTGATCAGGAAGTACGAGGTGAAGAGCAGGGAGACCTGGCCGGCCGTGGCGTCCAGGCCCTTGGCGATGGACGGGAGGATCGGGTCGACGAGTCCGATGCCCATGAAGGCGACGACCGACGCGCCGGCGGTCGCCCAGACGGCCTTCGGCTGCCGGAGGAGTCCGCCGGCTCCCGCGTCGAAGGGGTCCGCTTCGGCGGGACCTCCCGTGCTTCCCGCCGCTGTGCTCGTTGCGCTGCTGTGCATGCCTGCTCCTTCACGACTCGCGGGCCCAACCCGCGGAGAGGTCGTTGGTATATGCACATAGTAAGTTAGCCAGGCTAATTAATGCAAGCTACATCTAATTTCACCTGGTGGAAGGGCTGGAGACGTGTCACTCCGGACGGGTGATCGTCCTTGACGGGAAGAAGGACTGGGAGGACCGTGGGGCTCTATGAGGGGCGAACCCAGTTGCCCGAAGTGTGGTGGCCGGGTCAGGGCTCCCGGACTCTTTGCCGACTCCTGGCAGTGCGATGTGCACGGGACGGTGCATCCGCTTCAGCCCGTGATCCCGCCCAGCGTCGAGGCCCTCAGTGTCGTGGTGCACCGCACGCAGGTTCCGGTGTGGATGCCGTGGCCGCTGCCGGTCGGCTGGCTGTTCACCGGCGTGGTCTGCGCGGGTGACGACCGCAGTGGAGGCCGTGCGACGGCGGTGGCCTGCACGGGGCCCGGTCCGCTCGGGGGCATGGGTGAGCTGATCCTGGTCGCCGAGGAGCTCGGCGTCGGCCTCGGTGCGCGGTACGCGGGCATCGACGGGCCGGACCCGGGGCCGTACATGAACGTCGAGAAGCCCGCCGAGGCGAAGGTGCTGGCGGCCGGGCGGCCCACTCCGATGTGGCATGTCGCGGGTGGGCCCGACGACCGCGCGGTGTTCGCGGGTGAGGCGCTCGGCCTGTGGTTGTGGGCGGTGGTATGGCCCGAGCAGTCGGGGCTGCTGATGTACGACGAGCTGGTGCTCACGGATTTGCGCGACGCGGGGGCGGAGCTGGAGCTGGTGCCCTGCGGGGCGTTGTCGCCCCGGTTGCTCCAGCCGTAGCGCGCCGCTGGGTTTCGGGGCGTACGGGCTCGTCGTTGCGTGCGGATCCGTGGGGGCCTGTCGCGCGGTTCCCCGCGCCTCTGATCGGGGCGCTCCTGTAAGGGTCGGTCGCGAGGTTCAGGTGTGACGAGTCGCCCTCCGGGGCCGTTATGCTTGGCGCGTCTCGTTCGTCCCGTCGTCGCCTGGAGCCCGCACCGTGCGCATAGACCTGCACTGCCACTCCACCGCCTCCGACGGTACGGACACCCCCGCCGAGCTGGTGCGCAACGCCGCCGCTGCCGGGCTCGACGTCGTCGCGCTGACCGATCACGACACGACCCGCGGGTACGCCGAGGCGATCGCCGCGTTGCCCGCCGGGCTCACGCTGGTCACCGGGGCCGAGCTGTCCTGCCGGCTCGACGGGGTCAGCATGCACATGTTGGCCTACCTGTTCGATCCCGAGGAACCCGAGCTGCTCGCCGAGCGCGAGCTGGTGCGGGACGACCGGGTGCCGCGGGCCAAGGGGATGGTGGCCAAGCTCCAGGGGCTGGGCGTGCCCATCGCCTGGGAGCAGGTCGCGCGGATCGCCGGTGACGGATCCGTGGGCCGACCGCATGTCGCCACCGCGCTGGTCGAGCTGGGCGTCGTACCGACGGTGAACGACGCCTTCACCGGCAACTGGCTGGCCGACGGCGCCCGGGCCTACGTACCGAAGCACGAGACCGACCCCTTCGAGGCGCTGCGGCTGATCAAGGGGGCCGGCGGGGTGGCCGTGTTCGCGCACCCGGCCGCGAGCAAGCGGGGGCGGACCGTTCCGGAGTCCGCGATCGCGGAGCTGGCCGCCGCCGGGCTCGACGGCATCGAGGTCGACCACATGGACCACGAACCGGCGACCCGGGCGCGACTTCGCGGCCTCGCGGCGGAGCTGGGGCTGCTGGGCACCGGATCCTCCGACTACCACGGCAGCCGCAAGACCTGCGTGCTCGGGGAGTACACGACGGACCCCGAGGTGTACGGCGAGATCACACGGCGGGCCACCGGGGCGTTCCCGGTACCGGGGACCGGCGGGGCCTGAGGCCTCGGATCAGGCCCCTCCCGCTCGCCCTCCGCCCTTCCCCGCATCTACGCAAGGCTCGCCCACCCATGTTCGACGTCGCTGTCTTCGGCTCGCTCTTCCTCACCCTCTTCGTGATCATGGATCCCCCGGGGATCACCCCGATCTTCCTCGCGCTCACCGCCGGCCGGCCCGCCCGTGTGCAGAAGCGGATGGCGTTCCAGGCCGTGTGCGTGGCCGGCGGTGTGATCACCGTGTTCGGGCTGCTCGGGCACCAGATCCTGGACTATCTGCATGTCTCCGTGCCCGCCCTGATGATCGCCGGCGGGCTGCTGCTCCTGCTGATCGCCCTCGACCTGCTCACCGGCAAGACGGACGAGCCCAAGCAGACCAAGGACGTGAACGTCGCCCTCGTCCCGCTCGGCATGCCCCTGCTCGCCGGGCCCGGTGCGATCGTGTCGGTCATTCTGGCCGTGCAGAAGGCGGACGGCGTGGCCATGCAGGTGTCGGTGTGGGCGGCGATCCTGGCCGTCCATGTCGTGCTGTGGGTGGTCATGCGGTACTCGCTGCTGATCATCCGTGTCATCAAGGACGGCGGCGTGGTCCTGGTGACCCGGCTCGCGGGGATGATGCTGTCCGCGATCGCCGTGCAGCAGATCATCAACGGCGTCACCCAGGTGATCCAGCAGAGCTGACGCCTGCGGCACGCGCCCGGGGCTCACGCCGGGATCCACAAGCAGAACCCCCGTACGGCATGGGTGCCGTACGGGGGTTCCGAAGTCTGCTCGTCGTGTGCGAGCGTCGTCCGCGCGTTATGAGGCCGAGGTGTCGGCCGGGCGGATCCAGAGACGCTGCCCTATCGAGGCTGCTTGCTGCACGATCCGGTTGACGGAGGCGGCGTCCACGACCGTACTGTCCACGGGGGTTCCGTCGACGTCGTCAAGACGCATGATTTCGAAGCGCATGGGCTTCTCCCTTCGTCTGGTCATCCTCCTGAGGAGAACTACTTGGTTACGTACCTAGTCAACTACCCGCGTGTTACGAACATTCCCTACGCTAAGGAAATTTTTCGAACGTCTAACTACCGCTCTGTAAACGCGGGCGTCCGGAAGGAGGCGCAGGAGACTGACCGGGACCGGTTGTGTTCGAAGCGTGACCGCCGAGACAATGGAGGTATATGAACAACGACGACCACGCGGAGCTGAGCGCCCGCATCGACCGCACGAACGAACTCCTCCACCGCATGCTCGCAGAGGTGGCGAAGACACCCTCGACACATGCGATCTTCGTCGACGCGGGATATCTGTACGCGGCGGCGGGACGGCTCGTCGCCGGAACCGAGGACCGCCGCTCCTACGAGCTGGACGCGGAAGGTCTCATCGAAGCGCTCATCGACAAGGCCCGCACGATCTTCGCGGACAGCCGGCTGCTGCGGGTCTACTGGTACGACGGCGCCCGGCGCCGCATCCACACGATCGAGCAGCAGTCCATCGCGGAACTCCCCGATGTGAAGGTTCGCCTGGGCAACCTCAACGCCAACAACCAGCAGAAGGGCGTCGACTCCCTGATCCGTACCGACCTGGAGTCGCTGGCCCGGCACCGCGCGATCAGCGACGCCGCGCTCATCGGCGGCGACGAGGACCTGGTGTCTGCGGTCGAGGCAGCACAGGGGTACGGCGCACGCGTCCACCTCTGGGGCATCGAGGCGCCCGAGGGCCGCAACCAGGCCGAGCCCCTGCTCTGGGAGGTCGACAGTCAGCGCACCTTCGACCTCGACTTCTTCAAGCCGTACGTCGCCCGGCGCACGGCCACGTCCTACGAGTCGTCGCCGGGGACGCGCCCCACGCGCGAGGGAGTGCGGTTCGTGGGCGCCCAGGTCGCGGCGAAGTGGCTCGCCGCGCGGGGGCGCGAGTCGCTGGTCGACCTGCTGCCCGGGCATCCGTATCTGCCCGGTTCCGTCGACCAGGACCTGCTGGTGGAGGCGGAAGGGCTGCTCCAGTACTCGCTGCGCGGGCAGGCCGAGCTGCGGCGGGCGTTGCGGGACGGCTTCTGGGAGCACCTGCAGACGCAGTACTAGCAGTACCAGCACCGGCCGTACCGGTGGTGGTGCCGGCCGTACCGGTGCGTTGTTCGACCGTCGCTACTGATCGAGGGTGTCCCAGAAGTCGGCCAGGGCGCGCGCGGTCTCCAACGGGCGATCCGTGTTGGGGGAGTGCTCGGCTCCCGCGATGACGGTCCGGTGCGCGTGCAGTCGTACGGCCATGTCGTCGAGGAGCGGGACGGCCCAGGTGCCGTCCTCGGCGCCGGACAGCACGTGGAAGGGCATCGGGACGGCGGCGAGCTCCGCGACCCTGTCCGGCTCGGAGCACAACTGGCGCCCGGTGGCGACGAGTTGGGCCGGGCTGTTGCCCATCCAGCGGCGCCGCAGGTCCTCGCGGTCGTCGAGCCCGGCATCCAGGGCGTCCACCGAGTCGAGGTCACCGCCGCCGGCCTGCGGGGCGTCCATGGCCTGGATGGCCTCCCAGACGTCGGCCATGCTCATCACGGCGAGCGCGTCGCGCAGCAGTTTCGCGCGCTGCTGCTGGGCCTCGGAGATCTCGGCGGGGCCCGAGGAGATGAGGGTCAGCGACAGGAACGGGGAGCGGTCCCGGAGCACGGCGGCCCGGGCGATCTGCCCGCCGAGCGAGTGCCCGACGAGGTGCACGGGGGTGCCCACGGCCGCTGCCTGCGCGAGCACGTCCTGGGCCAACTCGGCCTGTGCGTAAGCCGATTCGTCGTCCCGGGGGCCGGGCGACTCGAACTGACCGCGTCCGTCCACGGCGACGGTACGGTACCCGCGCGCGGCCAGCGGCTCGTGCGTCGAGATGAAGTCCTCCTTGCTGCCGGTGAACCCGGGCAGCAGCAGAACGGTCCCCTTCGGCTCGACGCCGGCCGCCACGGAGGCATCGATGACGGCGAACTCACCACGCGCGGTACGCAGGGCGTACGCACGGGCGCCGGGGGGCGGGGCGAAGGTCGAAGGCCTGCTCATGTGCCGAGGTTATCCGGCGCGCCTGGGAGGGAGCGCGGCGGCTCGGGCGGACGAGGGGCGGTGCGGGCCGCCGAGCACCGCCGAGGGCCGGCGAGGGCACGGTCGGGGGCATGTCCGGCGGTACCGGTCGGAGGAAGGCCGACGGCGCCTCGTCGGCGTACGGGAGCGGGGCGCGGGGAACCCCGACGGCCCGGCCACCTGGTGGGGTGGGCCGGGCCGTCGGGGTGTTGCCGGTGGTGCCGAGGGCCGGGGCCCTCGCGGTGGTCAGGCCTCCACGGAGTCCGTGGCCGGCGTGCTGACCGTGGCCTTGCGGGTGGCGCGGCGCCTGGGCTTCGCCTCGGCGGCCTCCGGTGCCGTCTCCACCACGACCGCCGGTTCGGCGGTCTTGCGGGCCGTCCGGCGGCGCGGCTTGGTCTCCGTCTCGTCCGCCGCCTGGGCGGGGATGTCGGCGACGACCTCGACCGCCTTGCGGGCCGTCCGGCGGCGGGGCTTGGCCTCGACGCCTTCGGCGGTGTCGACAGCGGCCTCGGCGGCCGGTGCCGTCGCCTTGCGGGCCGTCCGGCGCGGCTTCGGCTCGGTGGCTTCCGGCTCCGTGCCGACCGGGGCCTCCACGGCCTTGCGGGTCGCCCGGCGGCGGGGCTTGGCCTCGACGCCTTCGGCGGTGTCCACGGCGGCCTCGGCGGCCGGTGCCGTCGCCTTGCGGGGCGTACGGCGCTTCGGCTCCGGGGTCTCGGCCGAGGCCGGCTGGGCCGGGATGTCGGCCGCTTCCGTCACGACCGCCGGTTCGGCGGCCTTGCGGGTCGCCCGGCGACGGGGCTTGGCCTCGACGGCCTCGGCGGTGTCGAGAACCGCCTCGGCGGCCGGTGCGGTCGCTGTCGTAGTCCTGCGGGTCGCACGACGCGGCTTGGTCTCGGTCGCCTCGGCCGTTTCCACGGCGGTCACCGCGGCCGCCGCGGTCTTGCGCGTCCGGCGGGGCTTCGTGACCTCGGCCTCCGGAGCCTCCGGGGCGGCCTCGACCACGGCCACAGCGGGCTCGGCCGCCTTGCGGGTCACCCGGCGACGGGGCTTGGCCTCGACTGCCTCCGCGGTGTCGAGAACCGCCTCGGCGGCCGGTACCGCTGCGGTCGCCCTGCGGGCGGTCGTCCGGCGCGTCGGCTTGGCCTCGGCGACTTCCGCTCCTTCCGCCGTGTCCAGGACGGCTTCGGCGGTCACCGTCGCAGCCGGTGCCGTGGTCCCGCGGGTGGCGCGGCGCGGCTTGGTCTCCGTGACGACCGGCACCTCGACGGCGTCGACGACCGGCTCCGCCGTCCTGCGGGCACGGCGGCGGCGCGGCTGCTCCTCCGGCGTTTCCGCCTCGGGGAGCGCCGGTGCCTCGACCGGGACGACCTGGGCCGGAGTCGTCAGCGAGGGCTCCGCCGTCCTGCGGGTCCTGCGACGGCGCGGCTGCTCCTCCGGTGCCACGGCATCGGGGACGACCGGGGCCTCGACCGGAGCGACCTCGACCGGAGCGACCGGGGCGGCAGGTGCGATCTCCGCCGTCCTGCGGGTGCGTCGGCGGCGCGACCTGTCCGTGGCCTCGGGGGCCGGGTCCTGCACCGGCACCGCGGCGGCCTCGGCCGGCGGCTCGACGAACGTCGTCGTGGGGGCCACCACCGCTTCCGGGGCGGCACCGCGCGTACGGCGACGGCGGCGCGGCGTACGGCGCTCGGTGGGCTGCTCGGAGGAGGCGAGCGCCTCGTTGACCGGGGTGGCCGACGCGACCGGAGTCGCCGGCGCGTCCGAGGCGGCACCGCCACGGGTACGGCGGCGACTGCGCGGCGTACGCGCCGGGCGCTCACGTTCCGCCGCCGGTGCGGCGGCAGCCGCCGGGCCGGCGGAGTGGCCGCCGCGTCCGCCGCGACCGCGCGGGCCACCACGTCCGCCCGTCTCACCGAGGTCTTCGACCTCCTCGGCACCCAGGCCGGCGCGCGTGCGCTCCGAGCGCGGCAGGACACCCTTGGTGCCGACCGGGATGCTCAGCTCCTCGAACAGGTGCGGCGACGTGGAGTACGTCTCCGGCGGGTCGTTGAAGTTCAGCTCCAGCGCCTTGTTGATCAGCTGCCAGCGCGGGATGTCGTCCCAGTCGACCAGCGTGATCGCGATGCCCTTGGCACCCGCGCGGCCCGTACGGCCGATGCGGTGCAGGTACGTCTTCTCCTCTTCGGGAGACTGGTAGTTGATGACGTGGGTGACACCCTCGACGTCGATACCGCGCGCCGCCACGTCGGTGCAGACGAGGACGTCGACCTTGCCGTTGCGGAAGGCGCGCAGCGCCTGCTCGCGGGCACCCTGGCCGAGGTCGCCGTGGACGGCGCCGGAGGCGAAACCGCGCTGCGCGAGCTGGTCGGCGAGGTCCGCCGCCGTGCGCTTCGTACGGCAGAAGACCATGGCCAGTCCCCGGCCGTCGGCCTGCAGTATCCGCGCCACCAGTTCGGGCTTGTCCATGTTGTGCGCGCGGTAGACGTACTGCGCGGTGTTCGCGACCGTCTTGCCCTCGTCGTCCGGCGCGGCGGCGCGGATGTGTGTGGGCTGTGACATGTAGCGGCGCGCCAGACCGATGACCGCGCCCGGCATGGTCGCCGAGAACAGCATCGTCTGACGGCGGGGCGGCAGCATGTTCATGATCTTCTCGACGTCGGGCAGGAAGCCCAGGTCGAGCATCTCGTCGGCCTCGTCGAGGACGAGCGCCCGGATGTGCTTGAGGTCGAGCTTCTTCTGGCCCGCGAGGTCGAGGAGACGGCCCGGGGTGCCGACGATGACGTCGACGCCCTTCTTGAGGGCCTCGACCTGGGGCTCGTACGCCCGGCCGCCGTAGATGGCGAGAACGCGCACGTTACGGACCTTGCCGGCCGTCAGCAGGTCGTTCGTGACCTGCTGGCACAGCTCGCGCGTCGGGACGACGACGAGGGCCTGCGGGGCGTCGGTGAGCTGCTCGGGCTTGGCGCGGCCGGCCTCGACGTCGGCGGGGACGGTCACGCGCTCAAGGAGCGGGAGTCCGAAGCCGAGCGTCTTGCCGGTGCCGGTCTTGGCCTGGCCGATGACGTCCGTGCCGGTGAGGGCGACGGGGAGCGTCATCTCCTGGATGGGAAAGGGGGTGATGATGCCGACGGCTTCGAGCGCCTCGGCGGTCTCGGGAAGAATTCCGAGATCCCGGAAAGTCGTAGTCAGGGCAATGCCTCTTCTGTGTACGCGGTGCGAGGCGAGCGCGGGGGTCGTGTCGGGACCGGGCCGGGAACTTCGGCCGCCTCGCGGGCGGGCCGAGTGGCACGGGACCACTGCCGACGCTCGAGCGCTCGTACCGCTGAGGGTCCCTCCGAACTCCGTACGCATGGTGCCGTACGGGTGAGGAGAGCTGTCGGGTCGGAGCCGATCGGGCCACCGACCGGGCATCCTCATTCGTGTGGCCCGTTGAGATACGTCTTTCAACTCAGCGGGCGCATTACCACCATACCCCGGAATCGCGCACATGCGATGGCCGATTCGGTCACGTAGTGGTCGTCACACTGATTGAGCAGGGACTTCCGCCTTGCGGTGAGCGGGCTATTGTGCGCTTCATGACGACGTCTGACAATGCCTCCGGTAGCTCCGCGACCCCCGACGAAAGCACGGCAGAGACCGCGGCCGACGCCGCTCCCGCACCCACCGGAATCGCCGCCCAGGACTGGGCACAGGCCGCCACCGACCCGCAGTACCGTGCCGCGGTCGTGGACCTGCTGGGCGCGCTCGCGTACGGCGAACTGGCCGCGTTCGAGCGGCTAGCCGAGGACGCCAAGCTGGCGCCGACGCTCGTCGACAAGTCGGAACTGGCCAAGATGGCGTCGGCGGAGTTCCACCACTTCGAGCAGATCAGGGACCGGCTCACCGAGATCGGCGCGGACGCGACACAGGCGATGGAGCCGTTCGTCGCCGCGCTCGACGGCTTCCACAAGCAGACGGCCCCCTCCGACTGGCTGGAGGGACTCGTCAAGGCGTACGTCGGTGACTCGATCGCCAGTGACTTCTACCGTGAGGTCGCGGCCCGCCTCGACGCGGACACCCGTCAGCTGGTGCTGGCGGTCCTCGACGACACCGGGCACGCGAGCTTCGCCATCGAGAAGGTGCGCGCGGCGATCGACGCGGAGCCGCGCGTGGGCGGACGGCTCGCGCTGTGGGCGCGGCGGCTGATGGGCGAGGCGCTGTCACAGTCGCAGCGGGTCGTGGCGGACCGGGACGCGCTGTCCACCATGCTGGTCGGCGGTGTCGCGGACGGGTTCGACCTCGCGGAGGTCGGCCGGATGTTCTCCCGGATCACCGAGGCGCACACGAAGCGGATGGCTGCGCTGGGCTTGGCCGCGTAGGTGTCTTCGTCCGCGGGTCAGCTGTGGCTCGTCGCGCGGTTCCTCGCGCCCCTGTCGGCGACGGCTACGCCGTCGCCGATGACCGGCGGAGCCTCGCCTTAGGGCGGAGCAGCAGGGAGAGGGAGGCGGCCGACACGGCCGCCGCACCCAGCAGGATCAGCACGAAGTGGCCGGAACTCAGCGCGCTGTGCGTGATCAGAGCGCCGAAAAGGGCTCCGGCCGCACCGGTCGACAGGACCAGGGGGCGTGCGGGGAGCCGGTCGGGAAGTCGGCGGGCCGCCGCCCACGCGAGCGCCAGGCCGAGGATCGCGGAGCCGAGTGCTTCCAAGAACATGTCGGGGTCCCTCCCACAGCCTGTGTGCGCGTGACGTTCTCAGCCCGTCATACCCGTGACCTGCGCAGGGCAATCCCTTTGTAAGGGTGACGTGTGGTCAACCTGTGGATCCGGACCATGGATCCGAACCCCGGTGACGGGGCAGGGCCAGGGGCACGTACAGGGCCACGGGCAGGGTTATGAACATGGGTGGGGCCCGGCGGTTCAAACCGCCGGGCCCCACCCGCGTGCGTGTCCCTACGTGTCCTACAGCGCGCTGAAGCCCACCTTGCGGACCGTCGGCTCGCCCAGCTCGACGTACGCGAGACGGTCTGCCGGGACCAGGACCTTGCGGCCATGGTCGTCGACGAGGCTCAGAAGCGCCGACTTGCCGGCCAGCGCCTCGGATACGGCTCGCTCGACCTCCTCGGCGCTCTGACCGCTCTCCAGAACGATCTCGCGGGGCGCGTGCTGCACGCCGATCTTGACCTCCACGGCTATGTCCCTCCGACGGTCAGTGAAGTGCGCGGGCGTCCGCGCCGTACCCAGCACACATTAGCCCGGTGAGGGGACGTACATGTTCCGGCCGGGAACGCCAGGAGCGAACAGCCGACGGGAACAAACGGGCGGTCAGTGGTGCTCGGTGCCGTGCAGCGGGAAACCGGCGATGCCGCGCCAGGCGAGGGAGGCCAGCAACTGGACCGCCTGATCGCGCGGGACACTGCGGTCGCTGTGCAGCCAGGACCGTGCCACCACCTGGGAGAGGCCGCCCAGGCCGGACGCCAGCAGCATCGACTCCGAGGGCGAGAGGCCGGTGTCCTCGGCGATGACCTCGGAGATCGCCTCCGCGCACTCGTTCGTCACCTTGTCGACGCGCTCGCGCACGGCGGGCTCGTTCGTCAGGTCGGACTCGAAGACCAGGCGGAAGGCCCCGCCGTCGTCCTCCACGTAGGCGAAGTACGCGTCCATCGTCGCCCGGACGCGCTGCTTGTTGTCGGAGGTCGAGGCCAGCGCCGTGCGGACCGACTCGATCAGTGCCTCGCAGTGCTGGTCCAGCAGCGCGAGGTAGAGGTCGAGCTTGCCCGGGAAGTGCTGGTAGAGCACCGGCTTGCTGACGCCGGCCCGCTCGGCGATGTCGTCCATCGCGGCGGAGTGGTAGCCCTGCGCCACGAACACTTCCTGGGCGGCGCCCAGCAGCTGGTTCCGTCGGGCGCGACGCGGCAACCGCGTGCCCCGAGGGCGTGCCGCCTCAGTTTGCTCGATGGCTGTCACGCCGCCTCCCAATTTCGTCCACATGCGGGTGTGCGCCGCGCCGCCATCGTACTTTTCGGTAACCCCGGTGTGCGCGGTGCGAGCACAGAAATTCCTCGACCGAGCGACTGTATGTTCCGGGCTATCCGCTCAAATGGCAACAAATCCTGCGCTTGGTACGGAGAACGACGGCGGCTATCGGTAGTCGTCCTCGTCCAGTTTCACGACGCGGGCCTGTTCCGCGAGGTCGGCCTCGTTCGCGCGGTCGGTGTTCTCGCCGGTCAGTGGAGCGTCGTGCTGCGGGGTGACGTCCGTGCGCTGTTCGGCGGCGTCGGCCTCGGGGGCTTCGACGTCGAACTCGGTGGCGTTGTCCTCGCCCTCGTAGTCCTCGGGGTGCCTGGTTTCCTCGAAGATCTCGGGGTCGGTGGGGTCGACGTCCATGGTGGGCTCCCTTCCCGGGTTGCGGTTCCACTGCGGGTGCCCTGTTACGAGCGTAGGAGACACGGGATCGGGGCGCCAGGTGATGAGGGCGCCAGGTGATGGGGGTGCGTGACATCCGAGCCCATGAGATCGGGATCGTCGGCCTGTGATGCCGAACACACGAACCACTGCGTGATCGTCTCGTAACATTGCCGCATGTCTTCGACCGAGCCGCCGTACATGCCGGCCACCAATGTGCTTCCGAAGGTGGCGCCCGTCAGGGTCGCGGAGGGCGAGCGGCTGCGCTCGGTCGGTCTGCCGGGGATCACGCTGACCGTGCGGTCGCGTCCCCCCGCGCGCGAGGGACTGCCGCCCGCGCTGTACGTCCATGGCCTGGGCGGTTCCTCGCAGAACTGGTCGGCGCTCATGCAGCTGCACGACGATCTCGTCGACAGCGAGGCTCTCGACCTGCCGGGCTTCGGCGACTCCCCGCCGCCGGACGACGGCGACTACTCGGTCACCGGGCACGCGCGTGCCGTCATCCGGTACCTCGACGCCTCCGGGCGCGGTCCCGTCCACCTGTTCGGCAACTCGCTGGGCGGCGCGGTCTCGACGCGCGTCGCGGCGGTGCGGCCAGACCTCGTCAGGACGCTCACGCTCGTCTCTCCCGCGCTGCCGGAGATCCGCGTGCAGCGCAACGCGGTGCCGACCGGACTGCTCGCCCTGCCCGGCATGGCCCGCCTGTTCACCCGGTTGACCGCGGAGTGGAGCGCCGAACAGCGCGTCCGCGGGGTCACGGCGCTCTGTTACGGGGATCCTGGGCAGGTGACGCCCGAGGGATTCCGCAACGCGGTCGAGGAGATGGAGAGACGGCTGCAACTGCCGTACTTCTGGGATGCGATGGCGCGTTCCGCGCGCGGGATCGTGAACGCCTACACGCTCGGCGGGCAGCACGGGCTGTGGCGCCAGGCCGAGCGGGTGCTCGCGCCGACGCTCCTCGTCTACGGGGGCCGTGACCAGCTCGTCTCCTACCGAATGGCCCAGCGTGCGGCGCGCACCTTCCGCGACTCGCGGCTGCTCTCGCTGCCCGACGCCGGGCACGTGGCGATGATGGAGTACCCGGAGACGGTGGCGTCGGCGTTCCGCGAACTGCTTCAGGACACACACGAGTTGACAGCGGATGCCGGTAGTGTGGCAGCGAGGACGGTCGGCAATCGGGCCGACGCCGCGAACGCGGGGAGCTGAGACGCCAGGTGGGACGTCACAGCCGTCGCGGTCGAACCGGCGGCAGCGCGAGTACGGGCGACGCGGCGAACATCCCCGTCACCCCGCAGGGGAAGCGACCCCAGCCGGGCCAGGGTGCGCCCCGTTTCACCATTCCTGACGGCACGCCCGCCCATGGGTTCCCGCGTCTCCCGGAGGGCACCCCCGCGCACGGCTTTCCCCGTGTCCGGGGAGGCGGGCATCCCGAGCAGCGCGAAGCCGGCGGTGGCTGGGGCGAGTTCGGCGGGCGGCCCGGAACCGGGCCCGCCATACCGCGTCAGCGTCCCGCACCACCGATCGCCCCCGGACCCCGGCAGGCGTACGTCGACGCCTTCGACCGAGCCGGCCTGCCCGGCACCGCCGTCGACGACCCCGACCGTTTCGCGCCCCGCCCCCGTGCGCCGCACCCGGCCGGCGCGTACGCCCCGGCCGCCCAGGTGGCGGCCAAGGGCAAGGGCGGCATGGGGCGGGCGTTCACCGGGATCGCGGCTGCCGCCGTCACCACCGTGCTGGCTGTCGTCGTGGCCGGACAGGTCACCAACGGCCAGGACGACGACGGCGGTGTGCGGACACAGACCGCGATCGGCTCGGGCCAGGACGTCCAGGGCTCCGGTGACTCCGCGGCGCGCGACGACGGCCTCCCCGCCGCGTCCGACGCGCCGGCCGCGGTCACGACACTGACGTACGACCAGAAGATGGCCAGGACGTACGCGCTCGGAGCCGCCCTCACGGGTTCGGGGAAGTTCGACGCGATCCGCGGGTTCGCCAAGGCGCCGGGAACCGGGCGGAAGTACAGGTACCGGGTGGATGTCGAGCAGGGGCTCGGGCTCGACGGGGAGTTGTTCGCGCAGGCCGTGCAGAAGACGCTCAACGACAAACGGAGCTGGGCCCACAACGGCGGCCGTACGTTCGAGCGGATCTCCTCCGGCAAGCCCGACTTCGTGATCACCCTGGCGAGCCCCGGCACCACCGCCTTCTGGTGCGCCAAGTCGGGTCTCGACACCACCGAGGACAACGTGTCCTGTGACTCGGCCGCCACCGACCGCGTGATGATCAACGCCTATCGATGGGCGCAGGGGTCCGAGACCTACGGCGACAAGATCTACGCGTACCGGCAGATGCTGATCAACCACGAGGTCGGTCATCGCCTCGGCTACGGGCATGTGACCTGCGACAAGGACGGCGACCTCGCCCCGGTCATGCAGCAGCAGACCAAGTTCCTCGACCATGACGGGATCCACTGCCGGGCCAACCCCTGGCCGTATCCGGGGAGTTGACACGCGGCTCAGGGGCCACGTTGACATGGGTGGAAAGTTCGTTCATATTTTTGCGCATGTGGTCTAGTCATGTTGCCGAGCGCGTCGCCATCGAGCTGGCGCTGATCGGCGTGACCGCTCTCTGTGTAGCCGACATTCTCTGTCGCTGACACCCGCCCTCGGGCGCGCGTGTCGCGACGTTCACCTTTGCCGTCACCGACTGGCCTCAGCCGTCGGCGGTGGTTCTCGACGACCTGACGCGACCTGACGCCCGGGCGGACGTGTGTGTACTCCCGTCTCATTCCCCGTCATTCCGTCTCATCATTCGAGAGGTCGTCTTCGTGATGCGCCAACCGTCCGTCAGAGCGCGCCGCGTGGCAGCGGTGTCCGTCAGCCTGGTTCTGGCCGCGGGCGCCGCCGCGTGCGGTCCGAAGGACAACGATGCCAAGGGCGCGGGGAGCGGCGGCTCCGAGCCGCACAAGGGCGGCACGCTCACCGTCCTGAACTCCAACCCGCAGGACGACTTCGACCCCGCCCGGCTGTACACCTCCGGCGGCGGCAACGTCCCCTCGCTCGTCTTCCGCACGCTCACCACGCGCAACCGCGAGAGCGGGGCGGCGGGCGCCAAGGTCGTGCCCGACCTGGCCACCGACACCGGGCGCCCGAGCGAGAACGCGACCGTGTGGACGTACACCCTCAAGAAAGGGCTCAAGTACGAGGACGGTACGGCGATCACCAGCGCCGACATCAAGTACGGCATCGAGCGCTCCTTCGCCCCCGAACTCTCCGGCGGCGCGCCCTACCTGAGGGACTGGCTGATCGGCGCCGCCGACTACCAGGGGCCCTACAAGGACAAGGGCAAGGGCCTCGACGCGATCGGGACACCGGATGCCCGCACGATCGTCTTCCACCTGAACAAGCCCGAGGGGGAGTTCCCCTACCTGGCCACGCAGACGCAGTTCACGCCGGTCCCGAAGGCCAAGGACACCGGCACGAAGTACGAGGAGCACCCGATCTCGTCGGGCCCCTACAAGGTCGTCAGCAACGAGGGCGACGGCGAGCGGATCGTCCTGGAGCGCAACACCTACTGGTCCGCCGCCACGGACGCGGAGCGCAAGGCCTACCCGGACAAGATCGACGTACGGTCCGGGCTCGACTCCTCGGTGATCAACCAGCGGCTGTCGGCGTCCCAAGGGGCGGACGCGGTGTCCGTCACCACGGACACCAACCTCGGCCCGGCCGAACTCGCCCAGGTCACCGGCGACAAGCAGTTGGCCGCGCGGGTCGGCACGGGGCACTTCGGCTACACCGACTACATAGCGTTCAACCCGAAGATCAAGCCGTTCGACAACATCAAGGTGCGGCAGGCGATCTCGTACGCCATCGACCGTACGAGCGTCATCAACGCGGCCGGCGGCTCGTCGCTCGCCGAGCCCGCCACCACCTACCTGCCGAACCAGAAGTCCTTCGGGTACACGCCGTACGACCACTTCCCGGCGGGCGCGTCCGGGAACCCGGCCAAGGCCAAGGAGGTGCTGAAGGAGGCCGGTTACCCGAACGGGCTGACCGTCACCCTGACCCACTCCAACGCCAAGGACTTCGAGACCAGCCCGGAGATCGCGACCGCCGTCCAGGACGCGCTCAAGAAGGCCGGCATCACGGTGAAGCTGGACGGGCTGGAGGAGAACGACTACTCCGACACCATCCACGACGTGAACAAGGAGCCCGGCTTCTTCCTCGCCCACTGGGGTGCCGACTGGCCCTCCGGCGGTCCGTTCCTCGCCCCGATCTTCGACGGCCGGCAGATCGTCAAGGACGGCGCGAACTTCAACTCCGGCTTCCTCAACGACAAGTCGGTCAATGCCGAGATTGACGCGATCAACAAGTTGACCGATCTTGACGCCGCCGCCAAGAGGTGGGGCGCACTGGACAGCAGGATCGGCGAGCAGGCGCTGACCGTGCCGCTGTTCCACCCCGTCTACAAGCGTCTGTACGGCAAGGACGTCAAGAACATCGTGATCAGCGACTGGACGGGTGTCCTGGACATCTCCCAGGTCGCGGTGAAGTGACGACACCGTGAGTGAGGTCCTTCTCTCCTCCCGGGCCGCCGGGACGGGTACGGCACCCGTCCCGGCGGCCTCGGGGGCCCGGCAGTTCTGGCGGCGGCTGCGTGCGCAGCGCGCCGCCCTCGTCGCGGCGGCCGTCGTCGTGCTGCTCGTCCTGGTCGCGCTCGCCGCACCGCTGCTCACCGCGCTCGCGGGCCAGGACCCGACCACCTACCACCCGGCCCTCGTCGACTCCGCGCGCGGAGGCGTCCCGATCGGCTCCTTCGGCGGGATCAGCGGTGAGCACTGGCTCGGCGTCGAACCGCAGACGGGCCGCGACCTGTTCGCCCGGCTCGTCTACGGCGCCCGGGTCTCGCTGGGCGTCGCGCTCGCGGCGACCCTCGTCCAGGTGTTGATCGGCGTCGTGGTCGGCGTTGCGTCCGCCCTCGGCAGTCAATGGGTTGATCAACTGTTGAGCCGTCTCACCGATGTCATCATCGCCCTGCCGCTCATGATCATGTCGTTGGCCCTGTTGGCGATCGTGCCCGGCAGCTTCCCGCGGCCCGTTCTCGTCGCCCTGGTCATCGGACTGATCGCCTGGGGCGGGATCGCGAAGATCGTGCGCGCCCGGACGCTCACCCTCAAACAGCTCGACCACGTGGCCGCGGCCCGGCTCAGCGGCTGGGGTTCCTGGCGGATCGCCCGCCGCGAACTGCTGCCCGGCCTCGCCGCGCCCGTCATCACGTATGCCGCGCTCCTCGTCCCGTCGAACATCACGGTCGAGGCCGCCCTGTCGTTCCTCGGCGTCGGTGTGAAGCCGCCGACGCCGTCCTGGGGGCAGATGATCACCGCCGCCGACGTCTGGTACCAGGCGGCACCGCAGTACCTGCTGCTGCCCGCGGGCGCCCTCTTCGTGACCGTCCTCGCCCTCACCGTCCTCGGCGACGGCATCCGCAGCGCCCTCGACCCGCGCGCGGCCTCGCGCCTGCGCATCGGGACGGGCCGCAGGCGCGAGACCAAGGCGGCCAAGGGCGCCAACGCCACCAAGGCCGCGGCTGTCACGGCGGAGGAGCAGACCGAGGTCACGACGGGGAAGAAGGGGGCAGACGCATGAACATCTCCGGTCTCGGCGGGTTCGCGGCCCGCCGGGTCGTCGGCGCGATCGTCACCCTCTTCGCCATCTCGGTGATCATCTACGTCGTCTTCTACGTCGCCCCCGGCGACGTCGCACAGATCACCTGCGGTCCGCGCTGTTCCCCCGCCCAGGTGCACCAGGTCACCGAGCAACTGCGTCTCGACGACCCCCTCTACCTGCGCTACTGGCACTTCCTCCAGGGCGTCTTCGTCGGCCGGGACTACTCGACCGGCACATCCGTCGAGCACTGCTCGGCGCCCTGCCTCGGCCTGTCGTACCAGAGCGACCAGCAGGTCACCGAGCTGATCCTGGCGAAACTGCCGGTCACCGGCTCGCTCGCGCTCGGCGCGATGGTGCTGTGGCTGCTCATCGGCGTCGGCACCGGAGTGCTCTCCGCCTGGCGGCGCGGCCGGCCCACCGAGCGCGTCCTGACCTGGCTCACGCTGGCCGGCACGGCCACGCCCGTCTTCGTCATCGGCCTGATCCTCATGATCGTCGTCTGCGGCCAGCTGGAGCTGCTGCCGTTCCCGCAGTACGTGCCCTTCGCCGACGATCCCGAGCAGTGGGCCTGGAGCCTGCTGCTGCCCTGGCTGTCGCTGGCCCTCATCGAGTCCGCCAAGTACGCCCGCCTGACCAGGGCGTCGATGCTGGAGACGCTCGCCGAGGACCACGTACGCACCTTCCGCGCGTACGGCGTGGGGGAGCGGTCCGTCATCGGGCGGCACGCGCTGCGCGGTGCGGTGGCGCCCCTGATCGCCCTGAGCGCCACGGACTTCGGATCGATGTTCGGCGGCGCGGTGCTCACCGAGACGCTCTTCGGCCTGCCCGGCCTCGGACAGGAACTCGTCGAGGCGGTCAAGGTCGTCGACCTGCCGGTGGTCGTCGGCATGGTCCTGGTCACCGGTTTCTTCGTGGTCATCGCCAACGCCGTCGCGGATGTGCTGTACGCGGTGGCCGACCGACGGGTGGTGCTCGTATGAGCTCGGACAAGGCCTCGGTCGAGGTCCCGGTGGAGAGCACGGAGGGCGGGCCTCTCCTGGAGGTCGACGGACTGACGGTCGCCTTCGGCCCGCTGCGGGCCGTGGACGGGCTGTCGTTCCGGCTCGCGAAGGGCGCCGCGCTGGGCCTGGTCGGCGAGTCCGGGTCCGGCAAGTCCACGGTCGCGTCCGCCCTGCTCGGGCTGCACCGCGGTACGGGAGCGGAGGTCGGCGGCACGATCCGGGTCGCCGGAACCGACGTACGGCAGGCGTCCGAGGCCGAGCTGCGGCGGCTGCGCGGGGCGAAGGCGGCGATGGTCTTCCAGGACCCGCTGTCCTCCCTCGACCCGTACTACGCGGTGGGCGACCAGATCGCCGAGGTGTACCGGGTGCACACGAGGGTGTCCCGGCGGGCCGCACGCGCGCGTGCCGTCGACGTACTGGACAGGGTCGGGATTCCGGACGCCGTACGACGGTCCCGGTCCCGGCCGCACGAGTTCAGCGGCGGGATGCGCCAGCGCGCGCTGATCGCCATGGCGCTCGCCTGCGAACCCGGCCTGCTGATCGCCGACGAACCGACGACCGCGCTGGACGTGACCGTCCAGGCCCAGATCCTCGACCTGCTGCACACGCTGCGCGAGGAGACCGGCATGGGCCTGCTCCTGGTCACGCACGACGTGGGCGTCGCGGCGGAGAGCGTCGACGACGTGCTGGTGATGCGGCACGGGCGCGCCGTCGAGTACGGCCCGGTCGCCGCCGTACTGGGGGCGCCCGCCCAGGCGTACACGCGTGAACTGCTCGCCGCGGTACCGCGCGTGGACGCGCGGCGCGTCCGCGCGGACGCCTCCGGCTCAGGCTCAGGCTCAGACGCCGGCTCCGGTTCCGGTTCCGGCTCCGAAGAGGTCGTGCTGGAGGCCGTCGGTCTGCGGCGCGAGTTCGGGCGCGGGAAGCGGGCGTTCGCGGCCGTGGACGACGTGTCGCTGACCGTGCGCCGGGGCGAGACCCTGGGGATCGTCGGCGAGAGCGGCAGCGGCAAGACGACGCTCGGGCGGATGCTGGTCGGGCTGCTGGAGCCGACGGCGGGCGAGGTGCGCTACGAGGGGCGCGTGCGGTCCGGGGCCGGCCCGGCGGTGCAGATGGTCTTCCAGGACCCGGTCGCCTCCCTCAACCCCCGCCGCAGCGTGGGCGAGTCGATCGCCGACCCGCTGCGGGCGCGGGGCGAGAGGGACGAGGGGCGTGTCCGGGGGCGCGTGGGAGAGCTGCTGGAGCGCGTGGGACTCGACCCGGCGCACTTCGGCCGCTACCCGCACGAGTTCAGCGGGGGCCAGCGCCAACGCGTCGGCATCGCGCGGGCGCTGGCCGCCGAGCCGCGCGTCATCGTCTGCGACGAGCCGGTATCGGCGCTCGACGTCACGACCCAGGCCCAGGTGGTCGCCCTGCTCGGCGAGTTGCAGCGCGAACTCGGCCTCGCGCTGGTGTTCGTCGCCCACGACCTCGCCGTCGTGCGCCAGGTCAGTGACCGCGTCGCGGTGATGAAAGGGGGTCGTATCGTCGAATCGGGCCCCGCCGACCAGGTGTACGACAATCCGAGCGCTCCGTACACCCGGCAGCTGCTGGCCGCCGTACCCGCTCTCGACCCGGAGACCGCGACCCGGCGACGCACCGCCCGACAGGAGTTGACCCGGGCGTGACCGCACAGACGTTCGTAACGATGCGTGCGCGAATGATCTCTTAGCGCGACCGAACGCGAGCCGCACGGGAAAGTTACGACCGTTCACCCCTTTTGGTGGTGCGACGGACAACCGTCCGTCGCACCACCGTCATGTCCGCATACGTTCGTCCCGCTGCGAGCCGCCGGGTCAACGGCGGCTCCCCATACGGGAGATCGGGGGTGTGCTCGTGCGCATCGGACTGCTGACGGAAGGTGGCTATCCGTATGTGAGCGGTGACGCCAGACTCTGGTGCGACCGGCTCGTGCGCGGGCTCGGTGGACACGAGTTCGACATCTACGCGCTCAGCCGCAGTGAGCGGCAGGAGGACGAGGGGTGGATCGAACTTCCGCCGCAGGTCAGCCGGGTCCGGACCGCTCCACTGTGGACGGCCGAGGACGACGGGGTGGTCCACGGGCGCCGTGCGCGCCGGCGATTCGCCGAGGCCTACGGAGAGCTGGCCGCGGCCCTGTGCGGCGGCCCCGACACGGGGACCACGTCGGACGGCGCGGACCCGGCCACCGCTGAGGCGGACCGTTTCGGCAGCGCGCTGTACGGGCTCGCCGAACTCGCCCGGGACGAGGGCGGCCTGGTGGGAGCACTCCGCTCCGAAGCCGCCGTACGCGCTCTGGAGCACGCCTGTCGTGCGCCCGGCGCGCAGGGAGCGGCGCGCGAGGCGCGCGTCCCGGATCTGCTCGCCGTAGCCGCGCACCTGGAACGCGCCCTGCGCCCCCTCTCGCTCGACTGGTACGAGGACGACGGGCTCGGCTCGGTCGACCTGTGCCATGCCGCGGCCGGCGGCCCGGCCGCGCTCCCCGGACTCCTCGCCCACCACTTCTCCGGGGTACCCCTGCTGGTCACCGAGTACGGAGTGCCGCTGCGGGCGCACTACCTGGCCTCGGGTGCCGACGACAGCGCCCCGGCCGTACGGTCCCTGCTCGCGGCCTTCCACGGCAGGCTGGCCTCGGAGGTCTACCGGCGCGCCGCGCTCGTCACCCCCGGCAACACGCACACCCGCCGCTGGCAGGAGAGATGCGGGGCCGACCGGGAGAAGCTGCGGACCGTGTACCCGGGTATGGACGCGTCCCACTTCGCGGAAGTGGGCGAGTCGCCGGAGAGCGCGGACCCCGACACGCTGATCTGGGTCGGCCGTATCGAGCCCGCCAAGGACCTGGTCTCCCTCCTGCACGCCTTCGCGGAGATCCGCAAGGAGGAGCCGAAGACCCGCCTGCGGATCATCGGCGCCGCCACGGGAGCCGAGAGCGAGGCGTACCTCGGCCACTGCCGGGCGCTCGCCGCGCAGCTCTTCCCCGACGAGGCCGAGGGCATTCACGCGGTCGGCGACAACCCCGTGTCCTTCGAGGAGATCGGCGGCCCGGAGGCGCCGACGCTCGCGGAGGCGTACGCGGCCGGCGCGGTCGTCGTCCTGTCGAGCGTGGTCGAGGGCTTCCCGATCAGCCTGGTCGAGGCGATGTTCTGCGGCCGGGCGACCGTGTCGACGGACGTGGGCGCGGTGGTCGAGATCATCGGCGGTACGGGGCTCGTGGTGCCCCCGCGCAATCCGCGGGCGCTCGCGGAGGCGTGCGTGGCGCTGCTGCGCGACCCGGCGCGCCGTGAACGCCTGGGCGCCGCCGCCCGCGCCCGTGCCCTCGAACTGTTCACCGTCGAGCAGAACGTCGAGGCATTTCACGGCATTTACCTGGAGGTCGTCTCGCGCTGCCCCGTCCGCAGAGTGGTTCTCGACGCCACCGGCGAACCGCTCCCGTTCGCCGCCCCCGCAGAAGCCCACGTGCCCGGCCACTGGACGCACGCCGACATACGCGTGGTGGCCCGGGGCGGGCCCAGCTGGGCGACAGGACGCGCTTCCGCACCGGTACAGGCGACCCCCGTACCCGCCGGGGAGGGCGCGCGATGAGCGAGCTGGGAGAACTGGACCGCCCGGGGACACCGAACAACCCCGGAGCCTGGGACGAGCACTCGGAGGAGTGGCTCATGGGCGCCGCGGAGACGAACGTACGAGCCGCGGACACAGACGCAGACACGGACACGGACACAGACGCAGACACGGGCACGGGCACGGGCACGACGACGCGGACACAGTCACAGACCACCGCGCCCTCCTCCACCCGTACCGCGCGCCGAGGGACCGGGGACCCCGTGAAGGCGCTCATGCACAGACACCGTGAGCTGTGCGAGCGGGCCGTGGACCCCCTGGAGATCGCCGCCGGCCTGGAGGCCCACGGCGTGACCGACCGCACTGCCGCCCGCTTCCGCCACCGGGACGTGTTCTCCCTGGCCGAGGAGATGTACGCCCGGGTCTCCCGGGAAGCGGAAACGGCACCGCGACCCACCCCGGCACCCGCCCCCGGCGTACGGGCCGACTGGGTCCTGCTCTCCCTGCTCCCGGGCGCCCTGTGCGCGGCGACGGTGACGGGCCTGAACCTCACCGAGGGCCGGGTCCGGCTTGCCGTGGCGACGCTGGGTGCCCTGGCCGTGGCGCTGGCCGTGCGCGCGGCACTGGGCCGGGGGCCACTGGGCCCCAGGTCCCACCCGGCGCCCCCCGGCACCTACCCGAGCCACACCCCGGGCTCCACGCGCGCGTGGACCTACTGGCTCCTCGCGTACGCGCTCCTCGGTGACGACCTGCTCACCGCCGCGCTGACAGGCGGCCCCGACGGATTCCCGGCCGCCGTCCGGGACCTGTCCACCGCCCCTGTCATGGCCCTCACCCTGGCCTGTGCCCCGGCGGCCTGGTGCGCCCACCTCTTCGCGGCGGGAGCCCGTCGCAAGCTGGCCGCCAGTCGTGGCCTGGCGGACTTCACGGCAGCTGTGAAACCCCTCCTCCTGGGCGCGTTCGCCCTATTCCTCTGCACGTCGGCGGCGCTCGCGGCGATCTCCGCGAAGGTCCTGCACGAACCGGCGGCCTACACCACGACGGTCACCCTGGGGGCCCTGCTCCTCCTGGCCCGTCTCCTCACCGCACACGGCTTCACCCACGCCCCGGCGGTGGTCCTCGGCGCGGCCACCGCGACGGAGGCGACGGCCCTGGCCACCGCCTTCGCGTCCCACCTCCCCGGCTGCGCCTTCCTGGCCATCCCGGTGGACACGGTCGTGGCCGCCTGGAGCACGGCAGCCGTCCCCGCCGTGGCCTGCGGGGTCGCCGCCCTGATCCTCCTGCTCCACGCCACTCGCACGCTGACCAGGGCGTCGGCGCACGCGATGCCGGGTGAGCCCGGATGACCCTCCCGGAGCACGACCACGACCACGGCGGACAACCGATTCCGCGATACCCGGCCCTCCATCACGAACGAACCCGCAACCCCCGAAGGAGTACACCGATGATCACCTCCCGACCCGGAGCCGGAGAGTCCGCCGAGGGAGCCGTCCGATGAGGGTTCTGCTGATCGGAGCCAACGGCTATCTCGGCCGCTTCGTCGCCGACCGGCTGCTCGCCGACCCGGCCGTGCAGCTCACCGTCCTCGGCCGCGGCGACGACGCCGACGTCCGATTCGACCTCGCGTCCGGCAGCCCCGGCGCACTCACCCGCTTCCTCGACGCCGTCCACCCCGGAGTCGTCGTCAACTGTGCGGGCGCCACCCGCGGCGGGGCCCGCGAACTCACCCGCCACAACACCGTCGCCGTCGCCACCGTCTGCGAGGCCCTCAGGCGCAGCGGCTGCGGCGCCCGTCTGGTCCAGCTCGGCTGCGGCGCCGAGTACGGCCCCAGCCAGCCCGGTTCCTCCACGGCTGAGGACGCTGTACCCCGCCCCGGCGGCCCGTACGGCGTCAGCAAGCTCGCCGCCACCGAACTGGTCCTCGGCTCCGGCCTCGACGCCGTCGTCCTGCGCGTCTTCTCGCCGGCCGGGCCCGGCACACCCGCCGGCTCCCCGCTCGGCCGTCTCGCCGAGGCTATGCGCCGCGCGATGCAGTCCGGCGACGGCGAGCTCAAGCTCGGCGGCCTGGGCGCGCAGCGCGACTTCATCGACGTACGCGACGTGGCTCGGGCCGTGCACGCGGCCTCGCTCTCGGCCGCGCAGGGTGTCATCAACATCGGCTCCGGCCGCGCGGTGCGCCTGCGCGACGCCGCCTCCGTCCTCGCCCGCGTGGCCGGGTACGGCGGCGCGCTGCACGAACTCGACGGCCCGCCCGGTCCGCTGAGGGCGTCCATCGGCCACCCCCGCACCGACCCGGACCACGCCGCCCCGGTCGCGTACCCGTACCCGGACGGCTGCGGCAGCTGGCAGCAGGCCGACGTACGCACCGCACGCGACCGGCTCGGCTGGCGGCCCAGGATCAACCTGGAGGAGTCGCTGGCGGACATCTGGATGGAGGCGGCATGCCGCATCTGACCAGTGCCAGGGCGGGCACCGCGAGCACCGGCGTACGCACAGGCTTCGGTATCCCGGGCTTCGCGCACCCGCTCGTCGCCCCGGCCGAGTGGGCTGAACTGACCCGCCCGGGCACGCCCCTGCACTGGGTCGTCCTCAATGTCGCCGACGGCCCGGGCAGCCGCCCCGATCCGCACTGCCTGGAGGCCGTCGGCCGCCTGCGCAACGCGGGTGTCCGCGTCCTCGGCCACCTCGACACGGCCCACGGGGCCCGCGCACACGGTGAGTTGGCCGCCGAGGCACAGCGGTACCGCGACTGGTACAAGGCCGACGGCTTCCTCCTGGACCGATGCCCGACCGACCGCACCGCGCTCCCGGAGATCCGCCGCACGGTCGGCACGATCCGCGCGGCGGACGGTGACGCGCACATCGTCCTGGGCCACGGCACCCATCCGCATCCCGACTATGCCGAGCACGCCGACCAACTCGTCACGTTCTCCGGGCACTGGAGCGACTACCGCTGGTCGCAGGTGGCCGAGTGGACCGCCGACCATCCGCCCGAGCGCTTCTGCCACTTCGTGCACGGACTGCCGCTCGGCCATCTCGAAGAGGCGCTGCGCGTCGCCCGCTGGCAGGGCGCCGCCACGATCTACTTCACCGACCGCACGGCACGCGGTGGCCGCGCGGACCCCTGGGAGACCATGCCCGGCTACTGGGACGACATTGTCTCGCGCCTCGGAACGGGTGTCTCGGAATGAAGAAGGGCGTGGCAGTGTTACGGGGAGAACAACTGTAGTGATTGACCGACCAACGGAGTCCCCGTGTCGCTGCCACCCCTGGTCGAGCCCGCTGGCGAGCTCACCGTAGACGAGGTCCGCAGGTACTCCCGCCACCTGATCATCCCCGATGTGGGGATGGACGGGCAGAAGCGGCTGAAGAACGCCAAGGTGCTCTGTGTGGGCGCCGGCGGCCTGGGCTCGCCGGCGCTGATGTACCTGGCCGCGGCGGGCGTGGGCACGCTCGGCATCGTGGAGTTCGACGAGGTCGACGAGTCGAACCTGCAGCGCCAGATCATCCACAGCCAGGCGGACATCGGCCGCTCCAAGGCCCAGTCCGCCCGTGACTCGGTGCTGGGCATCAACCCGTACGTCAACGTGGTCCTTCACGAAGAGCGGCTCGAAGCCGAGAACGTGATGGAGATCTTCGGTCAGTACGACCTGATCGTCGACGGCACGGACAACTTCGCGACCCGCTACCTGGTCAACGACGCGTGCGTGCTGCTGAACAAGCCGTACGTGTGGGGTTCGATCTACCGCTTCGACGGCCAGGCCTCCGTCTTCTGGTCCGAGCACGGCCCCTGCTACCGCTGCCTCTACCCGGAGCCCCCGCCGCCCGGCATGGTTCCCTCCTGCGCCGAGGGCGGCGTCCTGGGCGTGCTGTGCGCGTCCATCGGATCCATTCAGGTCAACGAGGCCATCAAGCTCCTCGCGGGCATCGGCGAGCCCCTCGTCGGCCGTCTGATGATCTACGACGCTCTGGAGATGCAGTACCGCCAGGTCAAGGTCCGCAAGGACCCGGACTGCGCGGTCTGCGGCGAGAACCCGACCGTCACCGAGCTCATCGACTACGAGGCCTTCTGCGGCGTCGTGTCCGAGGAGGCCCAGCAGGCGGCGGCCGGCTCGACGATCACTCCCAAGCAGCTCAAGGAGTGGATCGACGACGGCGAGAACATCGAGATCATCGACGTCCGCGAGATCAACGAGTACGAGATCGTCTCGATCCCCGGCGCCAAGCTGATCCCGAAGAACGAGTTCCTCATGGGCACCGCCCTGGCGACACTCCCGCAGGACAAGAAGATCGTCCTGCACTGCAAGACGGGTGTCCGCAGTGCGGAGGTTCTCGCGGTCCTGAAGTCCGCCGGTTTCGCGGACGCGGTCCACGTCGGCGGCGGTGTGATCGGCTGGGTCAACCAGATCGAGCCGCACAAGCCGGTCTACTGACCCGCGGTCCATCACACCGGTTGTCCCGTTACTCCGGTTCGGCCCGTTCCCTCTGCTCGGTCGGCGGGGGTCTCGCGCACCACAGGTGCCCGGGGCCACCGCCGCCGTCATGAACAGACCTTGCCGTCCGGCGGCACCGTCCCGTCCAGCAGATACGCGTCCACCGTGGAGTCGACACACTCGCTCCCACTGCCGTACGCCCCGTGCCCCTCGCCCTTCCACGTCAGCACCACGCCCACGCCCTTGCCCAGCTCGTCCGCCATCTTGCGCGTGCCCTCGTACGGCGTCGCCGGGTCCCTGGTGTTGCCGACCACCAGGACGGGTGCCGCGCCGGGCGCGCCGACCTCCGGTGTGTCGTACTGGCCGGCCACCGGCCAGTCGTGGCACCAGCCGGCCGTGTCCCAGCCCATGAACTCCCCGAACACGGGCGAGATCCTGCGGAATTCGGGCAGCAGCTTCCTGGTCTGCGCCGCGGTCGGCCGCTGCTTGTCGTCCAAGCACGATATGACCCGTTGGGCATGTGTCGTCGTGCCGTAGTGACCTGACGCGTCGCGGTCGTTGTAGCTGTCCGAGAGCGCCAGCAGGTCCGATCCGTCGCCCTCCTCGGCCGTGTCCAGGGCGCTGGTGAGTGCCGGCCAGCTCTGCTTGCTGTACAGCGGCAGGACGAGGCCGGTGACGGCCAGGCCCTGGGTGAGCTTCCGCCCGGAGGAGGTGGGCAGCGGCTCGGCGTCGATCCGCTTCAGCAGCGCAGAGATCTTCCGCGAGCCCTGGTCCGGGTCCTGGCCCGTCGACTTCAGGTAGTCGTCGAGGGCGCGCTGAAAGCCCCGGGCCTGGTTCTTCGCGTGTCCCACCATGTCGGCGCTCGGGTCGACGACGGCGTCGAGGACCAGCCGCCCCACGTTCTTCGGGAACAGGTGGGCGTAGACGCCGCCGAGTTCGGTGCCGTAGGAGATGCCGAAGTAGTGCGTCTTCGTGTCGCCGAGGACCTGGCGCATCAGGTCCATGTCGCGGGCGGAGTCGGTCGTCGAGACATGGGCGAGGAGCTTTCCGGCGGACTTCTCACAGCCCTTCCCGAAGCTCGCCGCGTCCTGGAAGTACGCCTGCTCCTCGGCCGGGTCGTCCGGCGTCGGGTCCACCGACTCGGCGGCCTGGATCTCCTTGTCGCCGCGGCAGCGCACGCCCTCGCTGGCCCCGACCCCGCGCGGGTCCCAGCTCACCAGGTCGTAGCGTTCGCGGAGCGCGGAGACCGTCCCGGCGTAGGAGGGCATCACGGAGATGCCCGACTGGCCCGGTCCGCCGAAGTTGAACAGGAGGGACCCGATGCGGTTGCCTCCGGTGGCCTTGGCGCGGATGAGCGCCAGGCCGATGGTCTCGCCACCC
Source organism: Streptomyces sp. NBC_01451 (assembly GCF_036227485.1). Classification (NCBI taxonomy): domain Bacteria; kingdom Bacillati; phylum Actinomycetota; class Actinomycetes; order Kitasatosporales; family Streptomycetaceae; genus Streptomyces; species Streptomyces sp. NBC_01451. The sequence continues at coordinate 2,981,661 of NZ_CP109479.1, read as the reverse complement.
GGCTTCGCGTAGTCCAGCGGCACCTTGAGCGTCGCGCACTGCCAGTCGCTGCCGGGTGTGGGGGAGTCGGACGTGCCCTCGCAGCGGCCCCAGTCGAGCTTCTGCGAGGTCAGCGAGGCGGGCAGCCCCGGCGAGGCCCGGGACGAGGAGGCCGGCGGCGAGGGCGTGGCGGCGGACCCCTTGCCGTCACCGCTGTCGGACGTGCTGTCGCTGCAGCCGGCCACCAGCAGCACGGCGGCGGCAGCGGCCGTCCAGCGTACGAAACGAGACATGCGCACTTCCCCCCTGCGAGCCGTCCGCCCGGACCAGCGGATGGCGGTCCGGCCATATTAGGCGGATCACGCCGAGGCCGTATCAGCCTGTGGATAACGTTCTGACCTGGTCTTTCAGGAGCATACGGTGCCCTTCGCCGGTACCTTCCCGGTCAGCAGGTAGCCGTTCACCGCCGTGCGCACGCAACGGTTCCCGCTGTCGTACGCGCCGTGCCCCTGCCCCTTGTACGTCAGCTCGACGCCCACACCCTCACCCAGCGCACCCACCATTTTCCGCGCGCCCTCGTACGGCGTGGCCGGGTCGCCGGTGTTGCCGATGACGAGGATCGGCGCCGAACCGGTCGCGCTGACGTCGGGGTGCCCGGCGGCGCCCCGCACGGCCCAGTCGGTGCAGCTGACCATCGACCAGACCAGGAAGTCGCCGAACAGGGGAGAGGCGGCGCGGAACCCGGGCAGCCTCGCCTCGACGTCCGCGACGGTGTAACGCTGCTTCTGGTCGGAGCAGTTGATGGCGATGTTCGCCGCGGTGATGTTGCTGTACTCGCCGTTCTGGTTGCGCCCGTTCATCGAGTCGGACAGCAGCATCAGGACCTTGCCGTCACCGTCGTACGCCCGTTCGAGTCCCTCGGTGAGGTACGGCCAGAAGTCCTGGGAATACAGCGCCTGCGCGATGCCGTTGGCCGCCGCGCTCTGGGTCAGTTCGCGCGGGAAGAGGCCCGGGATCGGCTTCGCGTCGAGGTCCTTGAGGAGCTTGGCGATCCGGTCCTCGACATCTTGTGCGGTGTCGCCCACCGGGCAGTCCTCGGTCTTGGAGGTGCAGTCCTCGGCGAAGTTGCCGAGCGCGAGCTGGAAGCCCTTGGCCTGCCCGAGGGAGCCCTGTTCAGGTGTCTGGGTGGGGTCGACGACCGCGTCGAAGACGGCACGGCCCACCCTCTTGGGGAACAGGTGGGCGTAGACGCCGCCGAGTTCGGTGCCGTACGAGATGCCGAAGTAGTACAGCTTGTCGTCGCCGAGGACCTGGCGCATCAGATCCAGGTCCCGGGCCGCGTCGGTGGTACGGACATGCGGGAGCACCCTCTTGGAGTTCTTCTCGCAGGCCGCGTTGAACTTCCTGGTGTTGTCCAGCAGTTCGGATCGTTCGGCGGCATTGTCGGGCGTCGCGTCCTGCTGGAAGTACGCGTCGAGCTGTTCGTCGTCCTCGCACCGCACACCGGCGCTGCGGCCGACCCCGCGCGGGTCGAAACTCACCAGGTCGTAGCGCGTGCGCAGGCTCGTGTAGTCCGTGCCGAACGCGGGAAGCGTGGTGACTCCGGAGCCGCCGGGCCCGCCGAAGTTGAAGATCAGGGATCCGATGCGCTTGTCCGCGTCGCCGTCGGCCTTCGCCCGGATCAGCGCGAGTCCGATGGTCTCGCCCTTCGGTTCGGCCCAGTCCAGCGGGGCCTTCATGGTGGCGCACTGCCAGGCGCCGCCGCCCGGCAGCGGGGACGGGGCCTCGCCGCCGCCCTCCGATCCGGACGGCGCCGGGCAGTCCTTCCAGCTCAGCTTCTGGGCCGACGGATCCTCGTCCGTGGGGCCGGAATCGTCGCTGCACCCCGCCATGAGCGACGTCAGCAGGAGTGCGGTGGCCGTCAGAGCAGCGGCACGCGGCCGGAAGGGGTTGGGCATGCCCCCATCCTGCGGTCGCACCCGGTGGGGCGCTCGGGGCGCGAGCCGTACGAGGTACCGCGCACGCCCCGGGGAGCACCGGCGCGAGGCCGCACTCTCAGAGGGAGCCCTTCCGGGTCAGGTGGTTGAAGAACAGCCAGCCCGGCAGCACCGGGATCCAGAGGGTGAGCAGCCGGTAGAGCAGCACGGCGGGGGCCGCGACCTCCTTGGGGAGACCGACGGCGATCAGACCGACCGTCAGGGTCGCCTCGACCGCGCCCACACCACCGGGGGTCGGAGCCGCGGAGCCGAGCGCGTTGCCGGCGAGGAAGACGACGGCGACGCTGGCGAGGCTGAGCGAGGTCGACTCGTCGCCGAACGCCCGGATCGACGCGTCCAGGCACATCACGAAGCACGCGGTCAGCAGCAGCATGCCGCCGATACCGGTGACCAGCTTCTGGGGCCGCTGGAGAACGTCCAGCATGCGCGGTACGACACCGGCGAACAGCGACCTCACGCGCGTGACGACGAACTTCCGCAGGAACGGCACCGAGGTCACCACGAGGACGAGCACCGCGACGGTCAGCAGGCCCGCGATGACCGTCCGGGACGGTGACAGCGACGGCGTCTTCTCGGTGCCCGTCAGATAGCCGAACGACAGCAGCATCAGGATGTGGCAGCCGAGCCCGAACAGCTGCGACGCGCCGACACTGGCCACCGCGAGCCCCGGACGTACTCCCGCGCGTTGCAGGAAACGTGTGTTGAGGGCCACACCGCCGACCGCCGCCGGCGCCACGATCTTCACGAACGACCCGGCGACCTGCGCGGCCACGGTCCGCATGAACGGCACCCGTTCGGGGACGAAACCGAGCAGACTCATCGCCGCGGCGAAGTAACTCAGCGCCGAGAACAGCACGGCCGCGATGACCCAGCCCCACTCGGCTTCGTCGAACAGGGTGGCGAACTCGATGTGGGTGAGCTGGGAGAGCAGGAAGTACGCGCCGAACGCGCCCGCGATGAAACTGATCAGGGTGCGCGGTCTCACCCGTTCCAGCCGGGCCGGTTCGACCGGTGCCTGCGGTCTGATCAGCAGCACCTGGTGGCGGATCTGGGCGAGCAGATCCTCCTCGCGGGCACCCTCCAGAGCCTCGTCGATGGCCCGCTTCTCGGCCCGCTGTTCCGCCCGCACGGCCTTCTTGCCGGACTTCTCCAGCGCGACTGGCCCGGGGTCGGGATGGGCCGCCTCAAGCCGGGCCTGTTTGGCCAGCTGGGACGCCTCCAGGACCGCCTCGCGCTGACGCTGGGCGCGCTCGCGGGCGAGTCTGCGCAGCGTCCCGCGTGTGGAGCGCGACAGCGCGATGGGCTGGAGCATCGGCAGACAGTCCGCCACGGCGTCCGGGCCGAGCACTCCGACCGCGGACGTCACCGCGCGTTCGGCACCCACGCGCAGACCCAGTGTCGACACCAGCTGGGCGATGTCCATGCGCAGCAGCAGGTCGCCGGCCGCGATCTCGCCGACCCGGAGGTCGGTGAGGATCACCTTGCCGGAACGATCCACCAGAATGGCGTCGGCGACGAGCCTGCGATGCGCGATGCGCCGCGACTGAAGCGCCTTCACCTGGTGCCAGGTGTTGCGCAGCAGCTCGTCGGTGATCTCCTCGTCCTCCAGCGAGTCGAGCGTGCGACCCCCGGTGTGCTCGTAGACGAGCATGACGGCGTCGGGGCCGAGCTCCGAGGTCGCGATGAGCTTGGGCGCGTTGGCTCCGGCGGCGATCGCCGCGTACGCGAGGAGAGCCTCCTGTTCCAGTGCCTGGCGCAGCGACTGGAGGCTGCTGCGGGTGGCCAGACCGCGCAGTGTGATGTTGCGCCACATGCGGTAGAAGAAACCCTGCGCCTGCTGCTCGCGGTCGACCACGGTGACGTCCAGCGGGGGACCGTCCTCCAGGGTGACGAAGTAGCGCCGGCCGCGGTCACCGCTGTCCGTGGCCTCCGGCACCTCCTCACGGGCCGCGCTCACCGGGTGGAAGCCGACGTGCCGCAGGCCCGCCATCAGGTTGCGCCCGGTGGGACGCACGTTCGGCGAGCCGACCGCGTACAGGGTTCCGTACGCCACCGACCAGCCGATCAGCACTGTCAGGATGATCGAGAACGGTGTCGTGTAGCCGGTGACCAGCATCGAGAAGGCGTCGAGCATCAGCACCACCCACAGCACGGCGCGCCAGCGGGGCCGCCGGGACATGCCGACGGCCGTCATGTACGCGATGACCGGGGCGAGATAGCCGTGCACCGGGTCGGTGAGCGCGTGGATGTCGCCGGGGGAGGGCTGGGTCAGCGCCTCCTGGATGGAGTCCGGGGCGGCCTTGGCGACCCACAGGTCGGTGGCGAGGGTCACCCCGTGCGCGAGGACGGCCGCGAGCACACCGTCGGCGATGCGCAGCCCGTCCCGCTTGATCAGCCGTTCGATCGCGAAGGCGACCGGCACCAGGAGGATCGCGATGCTCGACGCCAGTCCCGCGATCTTGATCAGCAGATCGGGTGCCTGGCCGGTGCCCTTGTTGATGTCCTGTTCGAGCCCGGACGTGGTGCCGTGCGCGAACGCGGCGATGGCGAGCAGGACGACGATCGCGAAGACGCCGGCCAGGAGCCGCATGAGATCGGAGGGGCGGTGCACGCGCGCGGGGAGCAGCGGTTCGTCGCCCTCGACCTCCTCGACGTGGGCGTCTTCGTCGGCGCAGTCGACGGCCGGTCCGCCCGGTGTCCGCTCGTGCTCGTGGCCGGTGCCGTCCGCACCGGGACGCGACGAGACCTCAGAGGTGTCCTCCGTGCCTTCGGGGTGCACGCCCTGCTGCTTCATGGTCTCTTCTTGGTCTCGTATCACCGGTCACCGCCCGCACGATGGTGGCATGCCCCACTGACACACAGGGGCATCAGGGTGCAATGCGGGGGCGCACAGTCTGCCGCAAGCGCCGCTCCGGGGCGAGGAATACCCAGGGTCGCCGTCTCGTCACATTGTCGGTGGGGTGGGGCAGGATGGGCCGGATGAGCAACGAGAGCCGTCCGGCGGACGCCCTGCCGGAATACGCCGAGCGTGCCCTGGAGGCCGCGGAAATGATCCCGCCCGGGCGTGTCATGACGTACGGCGATGTCGCCGAGTGGCTGGAGGAGGGCGGACCGCGCCAGGTCGGGCGGGTGATGGCCCTCTACGGAGGTGCTGTTCCGTGGTGGCGTGTCGTCCGGGCGGACGGCGTCCTGCTCCCCGGCCACGAACTGGAGGCCCTCGGCCACTACCGCGCGGAGGGCACGCCCCTGAAAGAGGCGAGCAGGGCCGCCGAGGGGCATCTGCCGCGCCTCGACATGAGACGGGCGCGGTGGGACGGCGAGCGGGCGGATGGTCACACCTGACAGCTTCCGCCATCGGGCGGGCATCAGGGGGCCCTGTGGCCCGTACGGGGTAAACCGGGCACGTCCGTGCCATGGCGTACGTTCGTGGGGCGAGGGGCCCGGGTGACGCTCGGGGCGGAAGGGAACAAGCGGAAGGCCTGCTTCCGAACCACCCGTCGGCGTACCGTCTGCTGCACCCACCCCCCTCACTTCCCGGCCACCGTCCTCCACGCGGTCAGCCAACCAGCACACCCACCAGGACCGGCGAACCACGTGAGCTCCTCTTCCTCCACCAGGCGCCTGTCGCACCCCCAGGGTCGACAGGGGAACCGTGGCGCTTACCGGCTGGTGCGCACCCCGCCCACGCGGCAGGATCCCCCTCATCTGGACGCCGCACAGCGCGCGGTGGTTGACCACACACGGGGCCCACTGCTCGTCCTCGCAGGTCCGGGTACCGGGAAAACCACCACCCTCGTCGAATCCGTGGCGGCCCGGATCGCCCGCGGCGGGGACCCCGAGCGGATCCTCGTGCTGACGTTCAGCCGCAAGGCGGCCGTCGAACTGCGCGACCGCATGGCACTGCGCATCGGAGCCGCCCGCGCTCCCCGCGCGACCACCTTTCACTCCTTCTGCTACGCCCTGGTCCGCGCCCACCAGGACAGCGACCTGTTCGTGGAACCCCTGCGGCTGCTCTCCGGCCCCGAACAGGACGTGGCCGTACGCGAGCTGCTCGCCGGCCAGCCAGACCTGGAGCGCCTCGGCCTCGCCCATGTGCGCTGGCCGGACGAACTGCGCGCCTGCCTCACCACCCGCGGCTTCGCCGACGAGGTCCGCGCGGTCCTCGCCCGCAGCCGCGAACTGGGCCTCGGCCCGGACGCCCTGGACGCCTTCGCCCGGCGCATCGGCCGCCCCGACTGGCGCGCCGCCGCCGCCTTCCTCGCCGAGTACCTCGACGTGCTCGACATGCAAGGAGTGCTCGACTACGCGGAACTCGTGCACCGCGCCGTCCTCCTCGCGAGCCGCCCCGACACCGCCGGGCAGCTCGCCGCCCGCTACGACGCCGTCTACGTGGACGAGTACCAGGACACCGACCCGGCCCAGGTACGGCTGCTGGACGCGCTCGCCGGGGGCGGACGGACACTCGTCGCCCTCGGCGACCCCGACCAGTCGATCTACGCGTTCCGTGGCGCGGACGTCAACGGCATCCTGGACTTCCCGGACGTCTTCCCGCGCGCGGACGGCCGCCCCGCCCCGGTCGAGGTCCTCAGGACGTCCCGACGCTCCGCCGCCGTCCCGCTGACCGCCACCCGCCTCCTCACCCAGCGCATGCCCCTGAGCCGCCTCCCGGCCGAGAAGGTCCGCGCCCACCGCGGAATCGCCCCGGTCCGCGACGGAGGCCGCGTCGAGGTCTGCACCTACCCGACGTCCGGTACGGAGCTGGAGAACATCGCCGACATCCTCCGTCGCGCACACCTGGAGGACGGTGTCCCCTGGAGCGAGATGGCCGTCCTGGTGCGTGCCGGCGGCCGTACGATCCCGACGGTCCGGCGCGCCCTCACGTCCGCCGGGGTCCCCCTGGACATCGACGGCGACGACCTGCCCCTGCGCCACGAACCGTCGGTGGCACCGCTCCTGACGGCGCTCCGGGCGGTGGCGACTGCGGCCGAGTCGGGCGCGGGGCAGGCGGAGACGGACGTCGAAGGGGCAGCTGCCGGCGAGAGCGAAGACCCCGAGGCCGCCCTGCCGGGAGCCACCGCCTGGCTCGGTACCGAAACAGCCCTGACCCTCCTCACCTCGCCCCTCGCCGGCATGGACGCCGCCGACCTGCGCCGCCTCGGCCGCGCCCTGCGCGAGGAGGAGCGGACCGCGGGCAACCCCGTACCACCGCCCTCGGACGAACTCCTGGCCCGCGCGCTGGCCGAACCGGAACGCCTGGTCGTCCACGACCCGGCGTACGCGCGCGGTGCACAGCGCCTCGGCGCGCTGCTCGGCAAGGCACGTGAGCGCCTCGCGGACGGCGGCACGGCGGAGGAAGCCCTCTGGGACCTGTGGAACGGCACACCCTGGCCAGGACGGCTTGCGCGGGCCGCCCGGCGCGGCGGCGCCGCCGGACGCAACGCCGACCGCGATCTCGACGCCGTGTGCGCGCTGTTCGCGACCGCCGCGCGCGCGGAGGAGCGCACCGGCGGCCGTGGCGCACTCAACTTCCTGGAGGAGATCGACGCCGAGGACATCGCCGCCGACACCCTCACCCGCCGTGCCGTACGCCCCGACGCCGTACGCCTGATGACCGCTCACCGCTCCAAGGGCCTCCAGTGGCGCCTCGTGGTCGTCGCCGGCGTCCAGGAGGGTCTGTGGCCCGACCTGCGCCGCCGCGGCTCCCTCCTGGAGGCCGACCGCATCGGCCGCGACGGCCTCGCCGAACCGCTCACACCGGGCGCACTGCTCGCCGAGGAACGGCGGCTGTTCTACGTGGCCGCCACGCGCGCGCGGGAACGCCTGGTCGTCACCGCGGTGAAGGCCCCCGCCGACGACGGTGACCAGCCGTCCCGCTTCGTCACCGAACTCGGCGTCGAACCCAAGGACGTGACGGGCCGCCCGCGCCGCCCCCTCTCCGTTGCCGCCCTCGTCGCCGAACTGCGCGCGACAACGGTCGACCCGCGTGTGTCCGCCTCCCTGAGAGAGGCCGCCGCCCGCCGCCTGGCCCGGCTCGCCGCGCTCACCGACGAGGAGAGCCGCCCACTCGTACCGTCGGCCCACCCCTACCGCTGGTGGGGGATGTACGAGCCGACCGAGAGCAAGGTCCCGCTGCGCGACCGCGACCAGCCCGTCGTGCTCTCCGGCAGCGCTCTCGACCAACTCGCCAACACCTGCGCCCTGCAGTGGTTCCTGGGCCGCGAGGTGAAGGCCGACGCCCCCGCGACCGCCGCCCAGGGCTTCGGCAACGTGGTGCACGTCCTCGCCGACGAGGTCGCCTCCGGACACACCCCCGCCGACCTCGCCGTCCTCATGGAACGCCTCGACTCCGTGTGGAACGCGCTCGCCTTCGACGCGCCCTGGAAGTCGACGCAGGAGAAGGAGCACGCGCGTGTGGCGCTCGAACGCTTCCTGACGTGGCATGTCGCCTCCGGCCGCACCGGCCGCACCCCCGTGGCCAGCGAGCACGACTTCGACGTGACCCTCGGAGCCGGCGACTACGAGGTCCGCATCCGCGGTTCCATGGACCGCGTCGAGACCGACGGCGAGGGCCGCGCCTACGTGGTCGACTTCAAGACCGGCAAACAGACGCCCACCGCAGCCGAGGTGGCCCGTCACCCTCAGCTCGCCGTCTACCAGCTCGCCGTCCGCGAAGGCGCCGTCGACGAAGCCTTCGACGGGGTGCGCCCCGAACCGGGCGGCGCCGAACTCGTCCAGTTGCGCCAGGGCGCCGCCAAGAAGGACGGCGGCGAGACACTGCCCAAGGTGCAGGCGCAGCCACCCCTTGAGGAAGGGACAGGGACAGGAGGGGAGGGGGAGTGGGTCGGCGATCTGCTGGCCACCGCCGCCGGCAAGGTGCTCGACGAACGGTTCACCCCGACCGCCGGCCAGCACTGCGCGCACTGCTCCTTCCGGGCCTCGTGCAGCGCCCGCCCGGAAGGCCGGCACGTCGTCGAGTGACACCCGCCGGACCTGTACGAGGGTGACGCCCGGCCAGGAGTGATGTACGGCACCCACCGTGCCGACCTGCGCTTCCGCCGCCCCGGACGGCGAACCTGGCCTCCACTGTCAGTGGCCGCCGCTAGCCTCTCTGACGTGCCAGCCAGTATCAGCGACCCCGAGCAGCTCAAAGAGCTCCTCGGCATCCCGTTCACCCCGGAGCAGACGGCCTGCATCATCGCGCCGCCCGCCCCGCAGGTGATCGTGGCCGGAGCCGGGTCGGGCAAGACGACGGTGATGGCGGCACGCGTGGTGTGGCTCGTCGGCACCGGCCAGGTCGCCCCCGAACAGGTGCTCGGCCTCACCTTCACCAACAAGGCCGCCGGTGAACTGGCCGAACGCGTCCGCAAGGCGCTCGTCCGGGCCGGCGTCACCGACCCGGACGTCATCGACCCCGACAACCCGCCCGGCGAACCGGTCATCTCGACCTATCACGCCTTCGCCGGCCGCCTCCTGAAGGACCACGGCCTGCGCCTGGGCCTCGAACCCACCGCCCGGCTCCTCGCCGACGCGACCCGCTACCAGCTCGCCGCGCGCGTACTGCGCGAAGCCCCGGGCCCCTACCCCGCGCTCACGCGCTCCTTCCCGGACCTCGTCAGCGACCTCCTGACCCTCGACGCGGAACTCGCCGAACACCTCGTCCGCCCCGGGGAACTGCGCGCGTACGACGCCGAACTGCTGCGCGCCCTGGAGGGCGCCAAACTCACCAACGCGGACCTGCGCAGGGTCCCCGAGACGGCCGCGGCACGCCGTGAACTCACCGAACTGGTCACCCGCTACCGGGCCGCCAAGCGCGAGCGCGACCTCCTCGACTTCGGCGACCAGATCGCCCTCTCCGCGACGCTCGCCGACATCCCCGAAGTGGGCCGCGTCCTGCGCGACGAGTTCCGGGTGGTGCTCCTCGACGAGTACCAGGACACGTCCGTGGCCCAACGCGTCCTCCTGGCAGGACTGTTCGGCGGCGGCACCGGACACCCGGTGACCGCGGTCGGCGACCCCTGCCAGGCGATCTACGGCTGGCGCGGCGCCTCCGTCGCCAACCTCGACGACTTCCCAGAGCACTTCGCCCATGCCGACGGCGGGCCGGCGGCCCGCCAGTCGCTCAGCGAGAACCGCCGCAGCGGAGGCCGCCTCCTCGACCTCGCCAACGGCCTCGCGGAGCCCCTGCGCGCCATGCACGCGGGCGTGGAGGCCCTCCGCCCCGCACCAGGAGCCGAGCGCGACGGCCAGGTGCGCTGCGCGCTGCTGGACACCCACGCCGAGGAGATCGACTGGCTCGCAGACTCCATCGCCCACCTCGTACGCACCGGCAAGGCACCCGGCGAGATCGCCGTCCTGTGCCGCACCGCCACCGACTTCGCCGAGATCCAGGGCGCGCTCGTCGCCAGGGACGTCCCCGTCGAGGTCGTCGGGCTCTCCGGGCTGCTGCACCTGCCCGAGGTCGCCGACCTGGTGTCCGTCTGCGAGGTGCTCCAGGACCCCGGGGCCAACGCGTCCCTGGTCCGGCTGCTGACCGGACCGCGCTGGCGCATCGGCCCCCGCGACCTCGCCCTCCTCGGCCGCCGGGCCCGCTTTCTCGTGTCCCACACGCGCGTGGGCGACGCCGACGACCCCGACCGCCGGCTCGCCGAGGCCGTCGAGGGGGTCGATCCCGCCGAGGTGATATCGCTCGCGGACGCTCTCGACACCTTCCTGGAGACATCTCTGAGAGGCGAGGGCGACGACGACGGGCTGCCCTTCTCGCCGGACGCGCGTGTGCGGTTCGCCCGGCTCGCCACCGAACTGCGCGACCTGCGCCGCTCACTCGCCGACCCGCTGATGGACGTACTGCACCGCGTGCTCGCCGTCACCGGTCTGGAGGTGGAGCTGTCGGCGTCCCCGCATGCCCTGGCCGCCCGCCGCCGCGAGACCCTTTCCAACTTCCTGGACATCGCCGCCTCGTTCGCAGCCCACGAGAGCGAGGCGAGCCTGCTCGCCTTCCTCGGCTTCCTGCGCACGGCCGCGCAGTACGAGAAGGGCCTCGACAACGCCCTGCCCGGCGGCGAGAACACCGTCAAGGTGCTCACCGCCCACAAGTCCAAGGGCCTGGAGTGGGACGTCGTGGCTGTCCCCGGCCTGGTCACCGGCACCTTTCCCAGTGACCGGGGCCGCGAGAAATGGACCTCGCAGGCCAAGGTCCTGCCGCACGCACTGCGCGGCGACACCGACACGCTGCCCGACATCGACGCCTGGGACTCCCGTGGCATGAAGGCCTTCCAGGAGGCGATGAGGGACCACCAGCGCACCGAGGAACTCCGCCTCGGTTACGTCACCTTCACCCGCCCCCGCTCCCTCCTGCTCGGCTCCGGCCACTGGTGGGGGCCCTCCCAGAAGAAGCCCCGCGGCCCCTCCGACTTCCTGCGAGCACTCCACGACCACTGCACGGCCGGGCACGGCGAGATCGAGGCCTGGGCGGACGAACCGGAGGAGGACGAGGAGAATCCGGCCCTGCACGCGACGACCGCCGACCAACTGTGGCCCCTGCCCCTGGACGACGACGCGTTCCGCCGCCGCAGGGCCGCCGCCGAGACGGTCCTCGCCCATCTGGAGACCCTCGCTTTCCACGACGACAGCCACCCCGCGGCCGCCGACGACCCCGACGCGTACGACGACCCGGACTGGCCCCCGCCGCCGGACGACGAGCCTCCCTACGGGGCCGAGCCTCCCTACGAGGACGACGAGCCCCTTGACGACGGCCCGCTCGACGAAGACGTCCCTTCCCCCGTCGAGGACGACGGAGACTGGGACGCCTGGACCACGGCCCGTCCTGAACCGCCCGCACAGACCTCGTCCCCCGCGCGGGAGACGCACACCGCACACGACCGTCCCCGCCCGCCCGCCGTGCCCCACGCCCGCAGACACCCCGACGAAGCCGGTCTCACCCCCGAGGAGGCCCGTGCCGTCGCCTCCTGGGACCGCGACCTCGACGCGCTCACCGGGGAACTGCTGCGCGCGCGGGAGAGCGTCACCGACGTCCCCCTGCCCCCGACACTGACCGCGTCCCAGCTGATGCTCCTGGCCGCCGACCCGGACGCCCTCGCGCAGGAACTCGCCCGCCCCATGCCGCGCCCGCCACAGCCCGCCGCCCGCCGGGGCACCCGCTTCCACGCCTGGGTCGAGGCCCGCTTCGAGGAACTGCGGCTCCCCATGCTGGAGCCCGAGGAACTCCCCGGCAGCGACGCGGAGATCGCCGACGAACGCGACCTTCAGGACCTCAAGGACGCCTTCGAGCACACCGTGTACGCCCACCGCACGCCCTACCGGGTCGAGGCGCCCTTCCAGCTCGACATCGCCGGACGCGTCGTCCGGGGCCGGATCGACGCCGTCTACAAGGAAGGCGACGGCGAGGAAGCGACGTACGAGATCATCGACTGGAAGACCCACCGCGCCCACACCGCCGACCCCCTCCAGCTCGCCGTCTACCGCCTGGCCTGGGCCGAGCAGCAGGGTGTCCCCCTGGAGGCCGTCGGCGCCGCCTTCCTTTATGTGCGCAGCGGCGAGGTCGTGCGGCCGGACGACCTCGCCGACCGGGCCGCGCTGGAGCGGCTGCTGCTGGACGAGCCCACCGCGTTCGAAGTACCGGACGAGGATGTCAGCGCGGGCCGATAAGCTCATGACCATGAGCCAGGCCCCGGACAGCGCCGTCCGCACGTACATCGAGCAGCACCGCGTCGCCTTCCTCGACGACCTCGCCGAGTGGCTGCGCATCCCGTCCGTGTCGGCCCAGCCCGACCACGCTCCCGATGTGCGCCGCAGTGCCGACTGGCTCGCCGCCAAACTCCGGGAAACCGGCTTCCCGACCGTCGAGGTCTGGGCGACACCGGGCGCCCCGGCGGTCTTCGCCGAGTGGCCCGCCGACGACCCCGCCGCCCCCACGGTCCTCGTCTACGGCCACCACGACGTGCAGCCCGCCGCCCGCGAGGACGGCTGGGACAGCGACCCCTTCGAACCGGTCGTCCGGGGAAACCGCCTTCACGCGCGCGGGGCCGCCGACGACAAGGGCCAGGTGTTCTTCCACACACTCGGCGTCCGCGCACACCTCGCCACCACCGGCCGCGCCGCGCCCGCCGTCCATCTGATGATGCTCGTCGAGGGCGAGGAGGAGTCGGGCTCAGTCCACTTCCGTTCCCTCGTCGAGGAGCACGCCGACCGGCTCGCCGCCGACGCCGTGATCGTCTCCGACACCGGCATGTGGGCCGAGGACACCCCCACGGTGTGCACCGGCATGCGCGGCCTCGCCGAGTGCGAGATCCAGCTCCACGGACCCGACCAGGACATCCACTCCGGCTCCTTCGGCGGCGCCGTGCCCAACCCGGCGACCGCCGTCGCCCGCCTCGTCGCCGCACTGCACGACGAGCACGCGCGCGTGACGATCCCCGGTTTCTACGACGGCGTCACCGAACCCACCGACCGCGAGCGCGAACTCCTCGCCGAACTGCCCTTCGACGAGGAGCAGTGGCTGCGCACCGCCAAGTCGTACGCCACCCACGGCGAAGCCGGACACACCACCCTGGAGCGCGTGTGGACGCGTCCCACCGCCGAGGTCAACGGCATCGGCGGCGGTTACCAGGGCCCCGGCAGCAAGACGATCGTCCCGGCCTCGGCCATGGTGAAACTCTCCTTCCGACTGGTCGCCGGCCAGGACCCCGACCACATCGAGAAGATCGTCCGTGACTGGACCGCGACCCGCGTTCCCGCCGGGATCCGCTACGAGATCACGTTCGCGGCGGCCACGCGCCCGTGCCTGACCCCACTGGACCACCCCGCCCTGCAGTCGGTCGTACGCGCCATGAGCCGCGCCTTCGAAAAGCCGGTCCGCTACACGCGCGAGGGCGGCAGCGGCCCGGCCGCCGACCTCCAGGACGTCCTCCGTGCCCCCGTGCTCTTCCTGGGCATCTCCGTCCCGTCCGACGGCTGGCACGCCCCCAACGAGAAGGTGGAGATCGACCTGCTCCTCAAGGGCGTCGAGACCACCGCCTACCTGTGGGGCGACCTGGCGGGGACCTGGCGCCATGAGTCCTGACGACCCGGTGCGGTCCGGTCCGGCAGCCGCCCCGGGGCAGACTGGAAGCACGGCCCCGCACGCACGTGAACCCGCCCGAAAACCGCCGCCCCCCATGCGTCCCCACCCGTATCCCGCTGAACCGACCGCCGAAATATCCGTTCCACTGGGGGAGTTGGAAGCACCTGTGACCACCTGGACCGACCACACCGCCGACCGTCCCATCTCGCTCACGGCCCCCAGCGGCATCGACCGGGCCGCACACCACCGGCTCGACGAGGCCTGGCTCGCCGCAGCGTGGAGCCACCCCACGACCCGCTGCTTCGTGGTCTCCGGCGGCCAGGTCCTCATCGACGAGACGTCCGAGGGGCGTACCGAACTCGTCATGACCCCCTCCTTCGAAGCCCCCCTCACCGAAGCGCACCGTTACTTCCTCGGCAGTGACGACGACGGCACCAGCTACTTCGCCCTCCAGAAGGACGCCCTGCCCGGCCGCATGGACCAGTCCGCGCGCCCCGCGGGCCTGCGCGAGGCCGGCCTGCTCCTCTCGCCCCGCGACGCGGGTCTGATGGTCCACGCCGTGGCCCTGGAGAACTGGCAGCGACTGCACCGCTTCTGCTCCCGCTGCGGCGAACGCACCGTCATCGCCGCCGCCGGTCACATCCGCCGCTGCCCGGCCTGCGGCGCCGAGCACTACCCGCGCACCGACCCGGCCGTGATCATGGCCGTCACCGACGAGGAGGACCGCATTCTCCTCGGCCGCCAGGTCCACTGGCCCGAGGGCCGCTTCTCGACGCTCGCCGGTTTCGTCGAGCCCGGCGAGTCCATCGAACAGTCGGTGCGCCGCGAGGTGTTCGAGGAGGCCGGCATCCACGTCGGCCAGGTCGAGTACGTCGCCAGCCAGCCCTGGCCCTTCCCGTCCAGTCTCATGCTCGGCTTCATGGCCCGCGCCACCTCCACCGACATCGAGGTCGACGGCGACGAGATCCACGAGGCCCGCTGGTTCTCCCGCGAGGACCTGCGTGCGGGCTTCGAATCCGGCGAGGTCCTCCCGCCGTACGGCATCTCGATCGCGGCCCGCCTGATCGAACTCTGGTACGGCAAGCCGCTCCCGAAGCCGAACAGCGCGCTCTGACCCACGAGGCCGGCCCCGAGCAGGTCCCGCCGACGCGCCGGGCACGCGAAGACCCCCGCACGGCCGCCGGGCCGGTCGGGGGTCGAGGAAACGCGGGGTCAGGCGCCGAGGGCCTGCTTCACCTGCGCGAGACTCGGGTTCGTCATCACGACCTCGGGGCCGTCGTTCGAGGGGATCACCAGCACCGTCGGAACCGTCTGGTTGCCGCCGTTCGCCTTCTCCACGAACGCCGCGGACTCCGGGTCCTGCTCGATGTTGATCTCGTTGTACGCGATGCCCTCGCGGTCCATCTGGCTCTTCAGCCGACGGCAGTATCCGCACCACGTGGTGCTGTACATCGTCACAGTGCCCGGCATGTCTCTCGCGCTCCTCAGCAGTTCGGGGGACGGGTGCTCGCTGTGGTGGAACGCACGCGGCCCGGCCGCCATTCCCGCTGGGGGTATGGGGTATCAGGAGACGCCTGCCGTATTAGTACGACTGCAAGGGGCTGCCTGTGGACAACCGGCTCACCCGTCTCCGGCGACCTGGCAGCATGGCGGTGTGACAGCAGCAACGCACTCCACCCTCTTCCCGCAGGTTCCGGACTCGGCCGACGCGGTGCTCGACGGACTCGATCCCGAGCAGCGCGCGGTGGCCACCGCCCTGCACGGTCCGGTGTGCGTGCTGGCAGGCGCCGGTACGGGCAAGACCCGGGCGATCACCCACCGCATCGCCTACGGCGTACGCGCCGGAATGCTCCAGCCCTCCAGCGTGCTCGCCGTCACCTTCACCAACCGCGCCGCCGGTGAGATGCGCGGGCGACTGCGCCAGCTCGGCGCCGGCGGAGTCCAGGCACGCACCTTCCACTCGGCCGCGCTCCGCCAGCTCCAGTACTTCTGGCCGAAGGCCGTCGGCGGCTCCATGCCCCGCCTCGTCGACCGCAAGATCCAGCTTGTCGCCGATGCCGCCGCCGCCTGCCGCATCCGCCTCGACCGGGGCGAGCTGCGGGACGTCACCGCCGAGATCGAATGGTCCAAGGTCACACAGACCGTGCCCGCCGACTACGTGCCCGCAGTCGCCAAGTCCGGCCGCGTCGCACCCCGTGACCCGGCCGAGATCGCCCAGCTCTACGCCACCTACGAGGACCTGAAGCGGGACCGCTCCGTCATCGACTTCGAGGACGTCCTGCTGCTCACCGTCGCCGTTCTCCAGGACCGCCACGACATCGCCGAGCAGGTCCGCTCCCAGTACCAGCACTTCGTGGTCGACGAGTACCAGGACGTCAGCCCGCTCCAGCAGCGACTGCTGGAGCTGTGGCTCGGGGAGAGGGACAGCCTGTGCGTGGTCGGCGATGCCAGTCAGACGATCTATTCGTTCACAGGAGCAACTCCTGACCATCTGCTCGACTTCCGCACCCGCCATCCCGGTGCCACCGTCGTCAAGCTGGTCCGCGACTACCGCTCCACGCCCCAGGTCGTCCACCTCGCCAACGGCCTGCTCGCCCAGGCCCGGGGCCGCGCCGCGGAACACCGCCTGGAACTGATCTCCCAGCGCGGCCCCGGACCCGAACCCGCCTATGCCGAGTACGCCGACGAACCCGCCGAGGCCGAGGGTGCGGCCCGCCGCATCCGGGACCTCGTCGCCGGCGGCGTGCCGGCCAGCGAGATCGCCATCCTGGTTCGGACGAACGCCCAGTCCGAGACCTACGAACAGGCGCTCGCCGACGCAGGTGTTTCCTACCAGCTGCGCGGCGCCGAACGGTTCTTCGACCGGCCCGAGGTGCGCAAGGCCATCAGCGCGCTGCGCGCCGCCGCCCGCTTCGGGGCCAACGACTCACTCCTGGACGACGTCGTCGACCTGCCCTCCCAGGTCCGTGCCGTGCTGTCCGGCGAGGGCTGGACCAGTGAGCCGCCTGCGGGCTCCGGGGCCGTCAGGGAGCGCTGGGAGTCGCTGGCCGCGCTGGTGAACCTCGCGCAGGACTTCACTGCTGCGAAGTCGAGTGCCACGCTCGCCGACCTCGTCGCCGAACTCGACGAGCGGGCGAACGCCCAGCACGCCCCGACCGTGCAGGGCGTCACCCTCGCCTCCCTCCACTCGGCCAAGGGCCTGGAATGGGACGTGGTCTTCCTGGTCGGAGTCGCCGAGGGCATGATGCCGATCACCTACGCGAAGACCGATGAACAGATCGAGGAGGAGCGCCGCCTCCTGTACGTCGGAGTGACCCGCGCGCGAGAACGCCTCCACGTCTCCTGGGCGCTCTCCCGCTCGCCGGGGGGCCGGCCGAACCGCCGGCCCAGCCGCTTCCTCGACGGCCTGCGCCCCGGCTCCGTCAACACCGCCGCCCGGACGGGCACCGCCGGCCCTGGTGGCATCGAGCGCGGCTTCGGAAGCAGCCCCGGTGCCGTCCCGCGCCGGACGCAGAGAACCCCGGCCCGCTGCCGGGTCTGCGGGCGCACGCTGACCGACGCGGGCGAGATGAAGCTGATGCGCTGCGACGAGTGCCCCTCCGACATGGACGAGGGCCTCTACGAGCGGCTGCGCGAGTGGCGGGCGGTCCAGGCGGTGCGCAGCGGGCAGCCGGCCTTCTGTGTCTTCACCGACAGGACCCTGATGGCGATCGCGGAGACCGTTCCGGACGAGGAAGGGGATCTGGCCCGCATCCCCGGCGTCGGGGTGCGCAAGCTCAACCGGTACGGATCCGATGTTCTGGCCATCTGCGCAGGTCAGGAAGTAGAGGGGGAGGTCGGCGGTGACTGATTCAAACTCGTCGGAAAAATAGTTTGCGCATGCCCCGGGAATCCCCATAGGTTCTTAGCCACGGGAACAGAGTCTTCTCAGAAGCCCTGGCCCTGTGCTGTACTTCATAGTCGTATATCCGTTGGACTGGTTCACCCCAGTCCCCCAAGACGCCGAGAGGAGGCGAGTCCAGTGATCAGCATCAACACCAGCTCTGTCAGCACGGTCAAAATGACCGATCTCTCGACCGTCTCCCTGTGCATGCTCGGCGTCTCGAACCTGGGCACCGGTCTGTCCGGCATTCCTGCCGTCCGGCCGGCGTCCTCCGTGTCTCTCGCGGGTCTCCCTGTCCGCGAGCGCAATGAGCGACCGAGCAAGGCACTGGAAGCAGGAGCAGTACAGGCAAAGGCCCCGGCCTATGCCTTTGCGGCCGGTGCCGGATCCCTCAAGCAGACGACGCAGCACCACACGATGTGGGCCTTCCGTGGGCCAGAACCCTGGAGTGATCCAGCCTGATTGATCAGGCCGGCGCCTTCAGGGCCGCGGAACCCCATCCGGGATCCGCGGCCCTTCTGTTTTCCCCGAACGGGGACGACGGAGCGAAGGGGCCTCGGGACAAGAGAAAACCCGCCGGTACCAGCCGCACCCGGCCCAACAGGGCCGGAACGACCAGACGAGGAAAACAACCCGTGCAACTCGAAGCGCACGCCCCGTCCGTACCGCCTTCCGAAACGATCCCCCCGCCCGGCCTCACGGAGGACTGCACCTTGATCCCGCTCACTGCGCTCACCGCGCTCGACGACGCCATCGAGAACCTCGGCGTACCCGTCCCCTGCCGTTCCTACGACCCGGAGGTCTTCTTCGCCGAGTCGCCGGCCGATGTCGAGTACGCCAAGTCCCTCTGCCGTACCTGCCCGCTGATGGAGGCCTGCCTCGCCGGCGCCAAGGAGCGGCGTGAGCCCTGGGGCGTCTGGGGCGGCGAACTGTTCGTCCAGGGTGTCGTCGTGGCCCGCAAGCGGCCCCGTGGCCGTCCGCGCAAGAACCCGGTCACAGCATGAACATCACAGGAACGATCGACCGCCCCTTCACGCACGACCCCAAGAAGCAGGCCCCGATGACGCCGACCACCAGCGAGCCCGTCGGCTCCGCGACCCCGGACTTCACCACCACCGGTGCGAACGACTCGCGCCAGAACAGGACCCGAGAGATGCAACTCATCCCAGAAGCCTTGGCTCGTGCGCATATGCACGACCGCCTTCAGGAAGCCGAGCGGGAACGCCGCGCGCACCGCGTGGTGACCGCCCGTCGGCTCCAGCGCCGGGCAGAGCGCGCTTCGCTGCGTGCCCGCCGCGCGCTGGCCATGGCGGTCATGCAGTAACGACCACGGCAGCTCCGTAGTAACAGCAGCAGCCTCCCGCGGGGGCCGGTCCGTCCGAACGGACCGGCCCCCGCGGTGCGTTGTGCCCTCTCCGCCGCCGGTCACGGCGATATCGTCGCCTGGTGACGAGTCTTCCCGGTAGCAGTGACGTTCCCGGTGGCGGTGACGACGGCGGTTCCTCGACGGACCCCCGGTCTGTCGTGTGTGCCCGATGCGGCACGCGGGCCGAGAGTCCGCAACTGACCTGGACCTGCTCGGTGGAGAACGGAACGCGTCACTACCTCTGCGACACGTGTGCCCGGGAGAACCTCAGGGCGATCGAGGGGCGGCTGGACCCGGCCTGGTGGTGAAGCCGGGTCACGCCTCGGCGACCGCGGCCTCCTCCTCGGCCTCCGGCAGGAATCCCGGCAGCCACTCCTCCAGTTCCGCGCGCATGCGGACCGTCGCTCCCAGTTGGCACAGGACACCGATGGTGCTCAGGGTCACCCGGTGTATCAGCAGGTACGACGGGGGCAGGTTGAGGCGCTTGCCCAGTTGGTGTGCGGGGGAGCGCGGGTCGGCTATGCGGGCCGCCTGGCTGCGCATCCAGCCTCGGGTGAAGGTGAACTCGTCCGCCTGGGCCGGTTCGATGATCGGCAGCAGGTAGTCGAGTACCGCGTCGGGGTCCAGGTCGATCGAGTCCTTGACGAAGCCCTCCGCCCGGAGGGCTTCGTAGACCGCTTCGGCCCGGCCGTCCAGGGTCAGACGCAGTGAGTCGCCGATCGTCGTGGGCAGCCCGCCCGGGAGGCGGTCTACCGTGCCGAAGTCCAGCACGCCCAGACGCCAGTCGTCCTTGCCGGCCGGGCCGCCGGGCAGCAGGCGGAAGTTCCCGGGGTGCGGGTCGGCGTGCAGGAGGCCGGTGCGGGCGGGACCCGAGAAGAGAAACCGGGCCAGCAGCTGGCCCGCGCGGTCGCGCTGCTCCCGCGTACCGTCGGTGATCACCTCCGACATGGGTATGCCGTCGATCCACTCCGTCACCAGGACCTGCTCGCACTGGTGGACGACGGCCGGTACCACGACGTCCGGATCGTCGGTGAACTCGTCCGCGTGGGTCCGCTGGGCCTGGGCCTCCAGGCCGTAGTCGAGCTCCTCCGAGACGCGGTCCCGGAGTTCGGCGATGAGCGGCTTGATGTCCATCCCGGGGATGAGGGGCCCCAACAGACGGGCGAAGCGGCTCAGCTGGTTCAGGTCGGAGAGCAGTGCCTCGCCGGCGCCCGGATACTGCACCTTGACCGCGACCTCGCGTCCGTCGTGCCACACCCCGCGGTGCACCTGACCGATCGAGGCCGCCGCGGACGGCTTGTCCTGGAACTCCAGGAACAGGTCCTGCCAGTCCGCGCCGAGCCGTGCCTCCAGCACCGAGTGCACCGTGCGCGTCGGCATCGGCGGGGCCGCTTCCTGGAGCTTCGTCAGCGCCGCGCGGTAGGGGCCCGCGACCTCCTCGGGCAGGGCCGACTCGAAGACGGACAGGGCCTGCCCGAACTTCATCGCGCCGCCCTTGAGCTCGCCGAGCACCTTGAACAGCTGTTCCGCCGTGCGCTGCTGCAGTTCACGGCCGACGATGTCCGCCGACTCGCCGACGATCCGTTTGCCGAGTCCCCAGGTCGCCCGCCCGGCGATGCCGAGCGGGAGCGCGGCCAGTTTGGCGGTACGGGTGACCGCTTTCCGGGGCAGATCAGACATGAGCCCTCCAAGTTCCGGACAGCCGCGCCGTGTGTGCCTTACGGCGTAACTCCGTCGACGGCCGTTGCCCGGCCATTGTCTCGTGCGACTCCCCGTCCTCCGAGGCGTGTTCCTCCTTCTTACTCTTCTCCTCTGCACCGCAGGGGCATGCGGGGTGTGCCCAGACCGGGCGCGCGTGCCAGTCGAGCCCGGGTACGGAGACCTCCCAGCGGGCGCCCGCGGTGGACGGTGTCCTACCGTCCAGGAAGGCGAGCGCGTGGCTCGCGGTCAGTCCCGCGACCGTCGTCGCCAGGGCCAGGTCGCAGGCCCTGACCTGGCGCGGACGTGCGGAACGCCACTGTGCCACCAGGCGTGGCCAGACAGGGTCCCGGTCGACGCGCCACTGGTCCAGACACCCGGCGCACGCCGTCTCGCCCGGCAGGACCAGCGGGCCCACGATGCCGGTTCCCTCCACCACGCCCGCGTACAGATGCGGTGTGCCCGAGGTCACGAGTGGTTCTGCGGCGGCCGGGTCCGGGGCGTGCACGGCGAGGTCGTCACGCGGGGCGAGGATCACCAGGGAGAGACCGGGGTCGTGCTCGCCGGACGGCGACCGGGCGGCCGTACGCCGTGGCGGGCGGTCCGGGGCCGCCCGTCGGGCAGCGCGCCGCGCGGACTCGTCGCGGCGTTCGCCGACGGAGTCGACGGGCAGGCCACCGGGTGCGACGTCCCACGGCTCGACCACGCCGCCGTCGCGGACATCGACGTGTCCCACGCCGGCGCCCGCCAGCAGGGAGGCCACCACCGCGCCCACCCGGCCCGCGCCTCGGACCTGCACGCGCAGTGACCTGCGAGCGGCCAGTCGTGCCATCGCCTCGCCCGGTTCCCGAGCGATCAGGGAGAGGGAGGCCAGATCGGGACCCAGCCGCTCCAGAACCTTCTTCTTGCCGCGCAAGGTCTCGACGGCAGGGCCGCCGCCTGTCGCGTCGTCCAGGAGGCCGGCCTCGCTCAGCCGCTCCACCAGCCCGTCGACATGGGCGGCCGGCAGGTCCATGCGGTGCCCTTCGTCATGGAGGCGCGGCAGTCCGCGTGTGCCGTCGAGCAGGGTCAAGAAGCTGCCCGTCGCCGTGTCCATCGGACCGAGTGTCATCGCGTGGGCGGGTGTCATCCCGAACTGCACCGTGTTCAGATCCCGCCAGCCGCTGCGCAGCGCGGCCTTCATCATCGGGTGGGCGACCCGCGGGCGGGTGTCGTCCGAGCGGCTTGTGGCCGACAGCGCGACAGCAGTGTCCGGCGCGGGCGCAGGTGTGGTGGTTGCACGCATGGCAGGCCCCCGTAGTCAGGAAAGTTCCCGGTGAAAGTCCTTGTTTGTCGGTGGATGTCAGTGCTCGTCCGCCGGCGATTGCCAGCATGACCGGTTTGCTCGTCGGGCGTCGAAAGTTGTCCACAGGCGGTGAGTATTAGTCGTACAAATCAAACGCATGGTGGGGATCGCCGCCGAACCGCGCCGGAGTCAAGACTTCCTCCATGCACAGCGGGTAACGTCGTGCCGTGCCCGCCGACCCACTGCACCGCGCCGGAAACCCACAGCGCAGTACGACGAGCCAGCCGCCGAGCGGCTCGGGGGCGAGCGCGATCGAGGTTCGCAGGAGCGACCGGCGACGCCGGACGGTCTCCGCGTACCGCGAGGGCGATCGCACCGTCGTGCTCATCCCCGCCCGGATGTCCGCGGCCGAGGAACAGCGCTGGGTGACTGTCATGCTCGACAAACTGGCCGCCCAGGAGAACAAGCACAAACGGGTGCCCGGTGACAGCGAGCTGGCCGAGCGCGCCGAGCAACTGTCGGCCCAGTACTTCGACGGCCGCGCCCGGCCCGCCTCGGTGCGCTGGGTCACCAACCAGAACACGCGCTGGGGCTCGTGCACCCCGGCCGAGGGCAGTATCCGTCTGTCGCACCGGCTGCAGGGCATGCCCGAGTACGTCGTCGACTACGTCCTCCTGCATGAGCTGGCGCATCTGCTGGTGCCCGGGCACGGGCCCCGTTTCTGGCGGCTCCTCGACGCGTATCCACGGACCGAGCGGGCCCGTGGATACCTCGAAGGAGTGGTCGCCGCCGACCGGTTGCCGCATCCGCCCTCCGCGCGCGGGGAGTGACCTGCGGGCCGTGGGCGCGCGGTGGTGACGGGGCGTTGTGTACCGGGTTTGTACCGGCTCGGGTCACGTCCGGAATTAGCCGTTAGCCTGACCCGACGCATTCGGCATTCGGGATGGGGGACGGTCGGTACGCATGGCCAGGGAATTCCAACGCGGCCACAAGGCCAGGATCAGTGATCTCACAGCGGGCACGGATCTGTACGTAGGCGTACAGATCTCCGGACCGGGGCTGACCTTCGACATCAGCTGCTTCGGCCTCGACGCCGACGAGCAGCTCTCGGACGACCGCTACTTCGTCTTCTTCAACCAGCCGAAGTCCCCCGAGGAGTCCATCCAGATCCTGGGCGCTCAGGCGGGCGACACGGAGTCCTTCCGCGTCACGCTCGACCGGATCCCGCCGCAGATCCAGAAACTGTCGTTCACGGCCACGCTCGACGGCGCCGGGCAGATGTCGCAGGTCGCCCCCGGGTACATCCGCATCGTCGCCGGCGGCGAAGAGGTGGCCCGCTACTCCTTCGACGGCTCGGAGTTCACCACCGAGCGTGCCGTGATGCTGGGCGACTTCTACCTGAAGGACGTGTGGCGGTTCGCCGCGGTCGGACAGGGTTTCGACGGTGGCCTGGACGCGCTGCTGAAGAACTTCGGAGGGGAGGTCGCCGAGGAGGCGGCGCCCGCTCCGCAGCAGCCCCAGACCGGTGCCGCTCCCGGCTTCGCGCCGCCCGCGTTCGGCGCTCCGGCTCCGGCCGCTCCGCAGCCCGCCCCGCAGGGTTTCGCGCCCCCTCCGGGAGCCACCGCGCCCCCGGCTCCGGCCCCCGCGCCGTCGGTGCACGCGGCCCCCACCATCGTCGCGCCCCTGACACCGCCCGGCGGTGCCCAGGTGCCGCCCCCGGCTCCGGCGCCCGCGCCGTACGGACAGCCGGGTCATCCGCAGGCCCCGTACGGCCAGCCGCCCGGCCAGACCGGCTCGCTGCCTCCGGGCTACGGCCAGCCCCAGGCACCCCAGGCCCCGCCCGGCCCACCCGGTTACGGGCAGCCGACCGCGCCCCCGGGCTACGGCCAGCAGCCCCCGTTCGGGCAGGCCCCCGGCCAGCAGGCCACCTACGGCGTACCGCAGGGCGCCGGGCAGGGTGCCGGTGTCACAGCCGCGCTCCAGCAGTTCAAGGAGACGCCGACCGGGCAGCGCTGGACACAGCAGAACAAGAAGCTGATCCGCGTCGACCTGGGCATGGGCGGTCAGCCCGTGCTGGCCAGGCAGGGCAGCATGGTGCTCTACCAGGGCAAGGTCGACTTCAGCTACAAGGGCGCCGGATTCGCCGGCCGCGTCGTGGGCGGCGCGACCGGCCAGGAGATGCAGCTGATGCGCTGTACCGGCCAGGGCCAGGTGTTCCTCGCCGACAACTCCACGATGCTGCACCCCATCGAGCTGCAGGGCGACGGCATCTGCGTGTCCGCTGAGAGCGTCCTGGCGTTCGACGAGAGCCTCCAGTACGAGGTGCGTCGCGTCGAGGGACACGGCATTCCCGGCGGTGCCCTCTTCACCATGCTGTTCACGGGCACCGGCACCATCGTCGTGAAGACGCACGGCGTCCCCGTCGTCCTGCCCGTCACCCCCACCACGTTCGCCGACTGCAACGCCGTGGTCGCCTGGTCCGCCGCCTCCCAGGTGGTCGTCTCCAGCCAGGTGCGGATGCGCCGCAACGCCTACCCCGGCGACACCGGGGAGGGCGTCAACCTCCAGTTCCGGGGCGCGCCCGGGAACTTCATCGTCGTCCAGCCGTACGAGGTCTGAGGGAGTCCGTCATGAACCAGCCACTCGCGGGCTACGCTCCCGCACCCGTCACCGCCCGCATGGAGAACCACGGCAACCACATGCTGAAGGTCGCCATGCAGACCGGAAACGACCTCCTCGCGCGCGTGGGGTCGATGGTCGCCTACGAAGGGTTCGTCCAGTACGAGCCCAACCCGCCGGCCGTGCGCCAGATCGCCAAGGACTGGATGACCGGCGAGGGCGCGCCCCTGATGAAGTGCTCGGGGGACGGCCTGCTCTATCTCGCCGACTACGGCGCGAACGTGGTCGTGATCAACCTCAACGGCGACGGCATCTCCGTCAACGCCACCAACCTGCTCGCCTTCGACGCACACCTCACCTGGGGTGTCGAGCGGGTCAAGGGGCTGGCGAAGTTCGCCGGGCAGGGTCTGTGGAACACCAGGATCTCCGGGCAGGGCTGGGTCGCGCTGACCTCCCGGGGCAAGCCGATCGTCGTCGACTGCGGTGGCGGCGACGACGAGACGTACGTCGACCCGGACGCGCTCGTCGCCTGGTCCCCGAACCTCAAGGTGAAGGGCAAGCGCAGCTTCAAGGCGCAGTCGCTCATCGGCCGGGGCAGCGGCGAGGCCTACCAGATGGCCTTCTCCGGCCAGGGCATTGTCGTCGTCCAGCCCAGCGAGGACAGCACCGACCGCCTCCGGTTCCGGGGCTGAGGGGGAGTCAGAACGTCATGCAGAGCCCACTTTTCGCGCACAACGACTCGCAGACCCAGGAACGCTGGAGTCTGCAGAGCAAGCAGATGCTCCGGGTCACCCTGGAGGGCCACGACGACATCCTCGCCCGCAAGGGCACGATGGTCGCCTACCAGGGTCTGATGGAGTTCGACGCCGAGTACCAGAGCAGCAACCAGGGCCGCTCGCGGGCGCACACGGGCGAGGGCCTTGACCTGATGCGCTGCCACGGGCAGGGCACGGTCTATCTCGCCAACCTCGCCCAGCACATCCATGTGATGGACGTGGAACAGGACGGACTGACGGTCGACAGCAGTTACGTGCTGGCGATGGACTCCGGGCTGCACCACGAGGTCATCGCCGTGGACAGCCTGTACGGCATCTCCGGATCCGGGAAGTACCAGCTCAACATCACCGGCCGCGGCAGGGTCGCCCTGATGACCTCGGGCGCGCCGCTGATGATGCAGGTGACGCCGGACAAGTACGTCAACTGTGACGCCGACGCCATCGTCGCCTGGTCGACCGGCCTGCGCGTGCAGATGCAGGCCCAGACGCACACCTCCGGAGTGTGGCGGCGCCGCGGCAACACCGGCGAGGGCTGGGAGCTCAGCTTCATGGGCTCCGGTTACGCGCTGGTCCAGCCCAGCGAGTTGCTGCCCCCGCAGAACGCCCAGATCGGCCAGGGCGCCGCAGCCCAGTTCGGCATGGGCCAGCACGGTGCCCGGGCACAGAACCAGGGCAACGTCTGGAGCTAGCCGCACCGGACAGGTAAGGGGCGACCACCATGGGCGGTCGCCCCTTACGCGTTCACAGTCCGGCGCGGGTCGCTTCGAGCAGTCGTACGACCGAGTCGTCCGCCACGTCCGCCACCTCGGCGTAGGCGAACCAGCGCAGGTCCAGGGACTCGTCGCTGATCGTCGCCACGGCTCCCCGTGGGGCCACCGCCGCGTACTGCACGTCCAGGTGCCAGGCACAGGGCGTGTGGTGCCGGTCCAGGCGGACCGGAGTGCTCCGGAGCAGACGCAGCGAGGGGATGCCGGACTCCTCCGTGGCCTCGCGGAGCGCGGCATCGGCGAGCGTGTCGTCGCTCCGCTCGCAGTGCCCGCCCATCTGGAGCCACATCCGCAGCTTCTTGTGGAGCGTGAGCAGGACCCTTTCACGCTCCGGGTCGATCACCAGAGCGCTGGCTGTGATGTGCCCGTCCTCGCAGTCCTTCCACATCCCGTCGGGATGGCCGTCCAGATGGTCCAGGTAGAGCTGACGGAGTTCCTGCTGATCCTCGTACTTCTCCAGCACCTGGACCGCGTTGCCGTGGAGAGTCACTCTGAGTCGTCGTCCTTCTTCAGGTTCGGCTTCTCGGCGGAGCCGCTCGCCGCCTCACCGAGCATCTTGTCCAGCTCGGAGAAGTCCAGCTGCTCGCGGTGCACGAAGCCGTCCGGGTCGTCCAGGTCGGAGGCCGTAGGCAGCATGTCCGGGTGGGCCCACAGGCCGTCCCGGCCGTCGACACCGCGCGCGTCCGTCAGCGACGCCCACAGACGCGAGGCGTCCCGCAGACGACGGGGGCGCAGCTCCAGGCCGATCAGCGTGGCGAACGTCTGCTCGGCAGGGCCGCCCGAGGCACGCCGGCGGCGCAACGTCTCGCGCAGCGCGTCCGCGGACGTCAGCCGGGGCTTCGCCGCAGCGTGCACGACCGCGTCCACCCAGCCCTCCACGAGGGCCAGCGCCGTCTCCAGACGGGCCAGGGCAACCTTCTGCTCCGGGGAGTCCTCCGGCTGGAACATGCCCTGCTGGAGCGCTTCCTGAATCTGCTCCGGGTTCTGCGGGTCGAACTGGCCGACCACGTCCTCCAGCTTGGCCGTGTCGACCTTGATCCCGCGCGCGTAGCCGTCGACCGCGCCGAACAGGTGCGAGCGCAGCCACGGCACATGGGCGAACAGGCGCTGGTGGGCGGCCTCGCGCAGGGCGAGATACAGCCGCACCTCCTCCTGCGGCACGCCCAGGTCTTTGCCGAACGCCTCGATGTTCGCCGGCAGCAGTGCGGCCCGGCCCGCCGGGCCCAGCGGCAGACCGATGTCCGTCGAGCCGACGACCTCGCCCGCGAGCACCCCGACGGCCTGTCCGATCTGCGAACCGAACATGGCACCGCCCATGGAGCGCATCATGCCGATCAGCGGGCCCGCCATGGCCTGCATCTCCTCCGGCAGGACATCGCCCATGGCCGCGCCGACACGCTCGGCGACCGGGTCGACCAGTTCCTTCCAGGCGGGCAGGGTCGCCTCGACCCACTCCGCGCGGCTCCACGCCACGGCGGAGCCGGCACCGGACGGCAGCGACGTCGCATCGTCCAGCCACAGGTCCGCCAGGCGGACGGCCTCCTCGACCGCGGTGCGCTCGGCGGGGCCGATGCTGGAGTCCTTGACGCCGTCGGACGTCCCCTGGGAGACCGTCTGGCGGGCGATCTGCTTGGCCATGTCCCAGTTCACCGGACCGCCCTCGTACGAGAGCATCTGGCCCAGCTGCTGGAACGCGGCGCCCAGGTCGTTGGGGTTCATGGAACCGAACATGGCTGCGAGCGGATTGTCGCCTCCGGGACCGCCGAAGCCGGGCAGTCCGAAACCGAACGGTCCCTGACCACCACCGCCCTGCTGGTCCTCCTGCTTGCCCTCGTCGCCGTTCTCCGGCTCCTCCGGCGGAAGGCCGAAACCGAATGGGGTGTCACTCACGGGATTCCTCGGCTGGTAAGGCCGTCGGCTCTTTCGACGGCGGCTGCCCGACAACACCACCCAGCCTAGACACCGTGGCCGGTTGGGGGCTCGGTGCTCCGCCGACTCCTGGCCTGCGGCAGGATGGATGTCACCTGGTACGTACGCGTCACGCGCGTCCTTACTGAAGACAACCGCTGGAGACGCCGGTGAGTTCCCCAGATCCGCAGGTTCGCGCAGCGCGAAACCACTCAACCAACCCGGCCCTACGCGGGCCGGTCGTCGCGGTCACCGGTGCCGCGACGGGCATCGGAGCGCTGCTCACCGAGCGGCTCGCCGCGTCCGAGGAGATCAAGCAGGTCGTCGCCATCGACGAGCGCCGCGGCGAGTGCGCGGCGGCGCAGTGGCACATCCTCGATGTGCGTGATCCGGCCATCGCGGAGAAACTGCGGGGCGCCGATGTCGTGGTCCATCTGGCCCTCGACCTGGACCTGGAGACGGACGGGGCGGCCCGTACGGCGTACAACGTGCGCGGGACGCAGACCGTGCTGACGGCAGCCGCGGCGGCCGGGGTGCACCGGGTCGTGCTGTGCACCTCCGCGATGGTCTACGGGGCGCTGCCGGACAACGAACTGCCGCTGGCGGAGGACGCCGAACTGCGGGCGACGGCCGAGGCGACCGGGGTCGGGGACCTGCTGGAGATCGAGCGGCTCGCCCGGCGCGCACCGCGAGCACACCCCGGGCTCAATGTGACCGTTGTCCGGCCCGCGGTGCTGGTCGGCGGCACCGACACCGCCCTGACCAGGTACTTCGAGTCGCCAAGGCTGCTTGTCGTGGCCGGGTCGCGGCCCGCCTGGCAGTTCTGTCACGTCGAGGATCTGTGCAGCGCCCTGGAGTACGCGGTGCTGGAGAAGGTCGACGGCGAACTTGCCGTCGGGTGCGACGGGTGGCTGGAGCAGGAGCAGGTCGAGGAGATCAGCGGGATCCGGCGCATGGAGCTGCCGTCCGCTGTCGCGCTGGGCGCGGCCGCCCGGCTGCACCGGATCGGGCTCACGCCCTCACCGGCCGGGGATCTGGCGTACACGATGTATCCCTGGGTGGTGAGCGGGAGTCGGCTGCATGATGCCGGGTGGCGGCCCCAGTGGAGCAACGAGGAGGTTCTCGCGGAGTTGCTCGAAGAGGTCGCGGGGCGCCATACGCTGGCCGGGCGGCGGCTTGGGCGGAAGGACGCGACTGCGGCGGGGGCCGCGGGGGCGACGGTGGCGTTGCTGGGTACGGCCGCGTTGGTGCGGCGGGCTCGGAAGGCTCGGCGCCGGATCTGAGGGTGGGGGCGGGCGTGGGGTTTTCGCCCCCGCCGCCCTTACCCGTCCCATCCCGTTTCTGGGGGCAGTGCCCCCAGACTCCCCTTCGCGCTGAACGCGCTCGTCCTCGAACGCCGGACGGGCTGGACGGTGCCGGGCGGGCTGGATGGTGCCGGCCGGGAAGTGGGGCTGGGGTGGCACCATGGGGGTATGGCATCCCTCAGTGATCATCCCGGTGAGCAGGCAGCCCTGGAGCCCATCAAGCTCGTTGCCGTTCGGGAGGCGCCGCTCTCCCTGGACGAGGTTTTCCGGGCTGTGGGGGACGACTCCGCCGGGGGGACCGCCCTGTTCGTGGGGACCGTGCGGAATCACGACGGTGGTGCCGATGTCGAGGCGCTCGGCTATTCCTGTCACCCAAGTGCCGAGGCCGAGATGCGGCGTGTCGCCGAGAAGGTCGTCGCCGAGTTCCCGGTGCGGGCGCTCGCCGCTGTGCACCGGGTCGGGGACCTGGCAGTGGGGGACCTCGCTGTCGTGGTCGCCGTGTCCTGTCCGCACCGGGGGGAGGCCTTCGAGGCCTGCCGGAAGCTGATCGACGACCTCAAGCACGAGGTGCCCATCTGGAAGCACCAGACGTTCTCCGACGGGACCGAGGAGTGGGTCGGCGCGTAGCGTCGCCGTTGAGGGGTGGTGGTCGGGCGGCGGGAGGGCGGCTCGGCGCCTGCTGAGCCGGGCGAGTGACCCCGTGGGTGAGGCGTCTCCGGTTGCGTAACCGCCCCCCGGGCGTGAGCGTTGACACGGCGGAGGTTAATCTGCTGATCAGTCAGTTGCGGTCGCTCTTTGGGGTTGGGAGGTCGGCATGGCGGCACTCGCCTGGTTGCTGATTCCGCTTGTGGCTGCGATCGGCGCCGGTCTGTGGGGCAGTTGGGCCAACCGGACGCGCAGGACGCGCGGTGACGGTCCCGAGCTCGACGGCTACGTGCGGTTCCGCGAGGCCATGGAGAAGTCCCGTACCTGAGCCTCCGTACGGGCGGCCCTGACGGTGCGCCGACAGGACCGTCCCGTACTGTCGTGCCATGCCACGCCGCACCGCGACGCTGCTCGCCTCCACCCTGATGCTGATCGTGCTCCTGTGCGCCGGAGTGTTCATCAACGTGCCGTATTCGGAGCTTTCGCCGGGGCCGACCGTGAACACTCTCGGGGACCACGGCGGCGAGCCGGTGCTGCAGATCTCCGGGCGCAAGACCTACGCGACCAGCGGGCACCTGAACATGACCACCGTTCGGGTCACCAGCGCCGACTACAAGATGAACCTTGTGGAGGCCGTGTTCGGGTGGCTCACGCACGACAGCAAGATCGTGCCGCACGACACGCTCTACCCGGACGGCAAGACCGAGGAAGAGTCGACCCAGGAGAACGCCGAGGAGTTCAGCCAGTCCCAGGAGAGCGCCAAGGTCGCGGCTCTGGAGGCACTCGACGTGCCGGTGCAGTCCTGGGTGATCGTCTCCACTGTCCTGAAGGGGTCCCCGGCCGAGGGCGCGCTGCACGCCGGTGACGTCATCAAGGCTGTCGACGGTGCGACGGTCAAGGAGCCCGACGACGTCGCCAAGCTGGTGACCAAGCACAAGGCCGGCGAGAAGGTCGTCTTCACGATCGTGCCCGCCGCGGAGCAGGCAGCCGCCGAGAAGGCGAAGCGGGCGGCCACCAGGACACAGGACGTCACCATCACGACCACGAGGTCCGCCGATGGCAACGCCGAGCGCGCCATCGTCGGGATCTCCGCCGGGACCGACCACACCTTCCCCTTCACCATCGACATCAAGCTCGCCGATGTCGGGGGGCCGAGCGCGGGGCTCATGTTCGCCCTCGGTATCTACGACAAGCTGACGCCCGGAAGCCTCACGGGCGGCAAGTTCGTGGCCGGCACCGGCACCATCGACGACGACGGCAAGGTCGGTCCCATCGGTGGGATCGAGATGAAGACCGTCGGCGCCCGGGACAAGGGCGCCCAGTACTTCCTGACGCCGGCCGAGAACTGCGAGGCCGCCGCGAAGGACACCCCCAAGGGGCTCACGCTCGTCAAGGTGGGCACCATCGGTGAGGCGTTGAACGCCCTCAAGGACATCCGCTCCGGCGACACCGGTGAACTGCCGAAGTGCAGCACCAAGTAGCGGGGAACACGGCTGAGCGGTCCGTCGGACCGCTCACCCGCACCTTGTTCCCCCGTTAGTCCGCGAACGTCGCCGACAGCGCTTCCGCCAGGCCCGGTACCAGGCCCGAGCCCGTCAGCACCTCTGTGGCCGCGTCCTTCTCGCGCAGGCGCACCGCCGAGTCCCGTGTGCCGTCGCGCAGGACCGCGACCGTCATCCGGACCTCCTGGCGGTCCGGGTGCGCGGCGACCCAGGCCGCCAGCTTCTTCTCGCTCAGTCCTGACGGAACCGACGCCTCCGCGGACGGCGGGAGCATCAGGCGCTCGACGGTGAGGGCGCAGCCGACCACAGCGTCCGGCCAGGCGATGGTGGCGAGGAACTCGTCCAGCGGCTTGCCCGCCGGGATCTCGTCCTGCTCGATCGGGGTGAGACCGGTGGTGGTCGCCTGCTCGTCCGCCAGGCCGAGCTGGGCTGCGAGAGCGGGTTCCTGGACCCGCAGGCGGGCGGTGTCGACGAGAGCGAAGAGGCGGGCCGGCTGGTCCCAGCCGAGGCCGGAGGCGTACTCGTCGATCTCGAGTACGGCCCGGGTGAGCGGGTTCGCCGCCATGGGAGTGTTGGACATGGTCACAATCCTGCCTCGTTCATGGCCCGAAGCGGGAACCGAGTAAAGCGTGAGTAAGTTGCATAGGTGAGGCCCCTGCGATCACGGGCCCTGACGGATGGTCCGCGATCATGGGGCCTGACGGACCGACAGCGACTTGTGAGGTGCCAACCTTGGCTTTCCAGATGCCGGACCGCGGCGGAGGCCCGCAGGGGCCACGGATCAGAGTGGGCCGCCCGTCCCGGCGCGTCCGGACCCTGCTCATGACAATGGGTGTCCTTGCCGTTCTCGGCATGGCGTTCATCATGTTCGCGGGCTTCTGGACGGACTGGCTCTGGTACCGCTCGGTCAACTACTCATCGGTCTTCACGACCACTCTGTGGACCAAGATCGGTCTCTTCTTCGTCTTCGGTCTGCTGATGGCGACCGCGGTGGGGGTGAACATCTGGCTGGCGCACCGGCTGCGCCCGCCACTGAGCGCCATGTCGATGGAGCAGCAGAGCCTCGACCGGTACCGCATGGGCATCGCCCCGTACAAGAAGTGGCTGCTGCTCGGTATCACGGCCCTGGTCGGCCTCATCGCGGGCGCGTCGGCGTCCGGGCAGTGGCGGACCTGGCTGATGTGGGTCAACGGAGTGTCCTTCGGACAGAAGGACCCCCAGTTCGGTCTTGACGTGTCCTTCTACGCCTTCGACCTGCCCTGGTACCGCTTCCTGATGGGCTTCGGCTTCGCAGCCGCGATCCTCTCCCTGATCGCCGCCGCCCTCACCCACTATCTGTACGGCGGACTGCGCATCACCAGCCCGGGCGCGCGCGCGACGGCCGCGGCGACCGGCCATCTGTCCGTGCTGCTGGGCATCTTCGTCGCCCTCAAGGCGGTCGCGTACTGGCTCGACCGGTACGGCCTCGCGGTGAAGTCGAGCGACTTCAAGGCGACCGGCAACTGGACGGGTCTGCGGTACGTCGACGCCAACGCCTACCTGCCGGCCAAGACGATCCTGTTCTGCATCGCCATCATCTGCTCGCTGCTGTTCTTCGCGACCCTGTGGCGGCGCACCTGGCAGCTGCCCGTCATCGGCTTCGGACTGATGGTCCTCTCGGCCATCCTCATCGGCGGGCTGTACCCGGCGATCGTGCAGAAGTTCCAGGTCCAGCCGAACGAGCAGGCGAAGGAAGCCCCGTACGTCGAGAAGAACCTGAAGGCGACGCGCGAGGCGTACGGCATCGACGGCGCCAAGGTCAGCGAGTACGCCGGGCGCAGTGACACCGAGGACAAGACCAAGCTGCGCGACGACGTCGACGCCACGGCGAGCATCCGCATCGTGGACCCGAACATCGTGTCGCCGACGTTCCAGCAGCTCCAGCAGATCAGGAACTACTACGCGTTCCCGACCAACCTGGACGTCGACCGGTACAGCAAGGACGGCAAGGACCAGGACACGGTCATCGGTCTGCGCGAGCTGAACCTCAACGGCATTCCGAAGAACAACTGGATCAACGACCACTTCCGCTACACGCACGGGTTCGGCGTGGTCGCGGCCAAGGGCACCACGGGGGACGCCCAGGGACGCCCGGTCTTCACCGAGTCCGACCTGCCGTCCACGGGTGACCTCGGGACGTACCAGCAGCGGATCTACTACGGCGAGAAGACCAGCCAGTACTCGATCGTCGGCGGCCCGCAGAAGGAGATCGACTACTCCGACGACAACGGTGAGAAGACCACCAGCTACCGGGGGAAGAGCGGTGTCAGCCTCTCCAACCCGATAAACCGTGCCGCGTACGCCGTCGCGTTCGGTGAGCCGCAGATCCTCTACTCCGGTGCCATCGGCGAGGGCTCGCGGGTTCTGTACAACCGCACGCCCAAGGAGCGCGTGGAGGCGGTGGCGCCCTGGCTGACCATCGACGGTGACGCCTACCCGGCCGTCATCGACGGTGAGATCCAGTGGATCGTCGACGCCTACACGACGACGAACGGCTATCCGTACGCCTCTCGCACCACCCTGGGCGACACGACGGCCGACTCGCTCACCGCCGGCAACAACCAGCGTGCGGTGGTGGCCCAGCAGAACCAGGTCAACTACATCCGCAACTCGGTGAAGGCGACCGTCGACGCGTACACCGGCGAGGTCAAGCTCTACCAGTGGGACACCAAGGACCCCGTCCTGAAGACCTGGATGAAGGCCTTCCCGGACACGGTCGAGCCGAAGAGCGACATCTCGGCCTCTCTGATGGCCCATCTCCGGTACCCGCAGGACCTGTTCAAGGTCCAGCGCGAGCTGCTGACCCGCTACCACGTGGCGGACGCGGAGACGTTCCTCAGCGGCTCCGAGGTGTGGCAGGTGCCGGACGACCCGAGCAACAAGTCGGGCGACGCGGTGCCGCCGTACTACCTGAGCATGAAGATGCCGGACCAGCAGGCACAGGCGTTCTCCCTGACGACGACGTTCACGCCGAACGGCCGGGACAACCTGAGTGCCTTCATGTCCGTCAACGCCGAGGCGGGGACGAGCGATTACGGCAAGATCAGAATCCTGAAACTGCCGACGAGCGGAACCGTCAGCGGACCCAAACAGGTCCAGAGCCAGTTCAACTCCGAACAGGACATCGCCGAGACCATCAGGCTGCTGAGAGGCGGGGACTCGGAGATCGAGTACGGCAACCTGCTCACCGTGCCGCTCGACGGCGGACTGCTGTACGTGGAACCCGTCTACGTACGAGGCAGCGGACTCAAGTACCCGCTGTTGCGGAAGGTGTTGGTGACCTACGACGGCCAGACCGCCTTCGAGGACACACTCGACGCCGCGCTCGACAAGGTCTTCGGGGCGGAGGGCACGACCACCGAGCCGCCTGACGACGGCGGTGGTACGACAACGCCGCCGCCGACGTCCGACAACCCGACGGTCCAACAGGCCCTCGACGATGCCCAGAAGGCCTTCGACGACGGCCAGGCCGCTCTCAAGAAGGGCGACTGGGAGGCGTACGGCAAGGCGCAGGCGGATCTTGAGGCCGCGCTCAAGCGGGCCGAGGACGCACAGGCCGCGGCCGACAAGAAGACCGGCAGCGGTTCCTCCGCCGGTGCGAGCCCCAGCCCCAGCGGTAGTCCGAGCAGCAGTCCAAGTAGCAGTCCCAGCAGTACTTCCACCAGTAGTTAGCGCTGGTCGGAGGCCTGCTGAGGCTGCGGCTCCCGCTCCTCCCGCGCCGTGGTACGGTTGCAACACAACGGCGCGGGGTGGAGCAGCTCGGTAGCTCGCTGGGCTCATAACCCAGAGGTCGCAGGTTCAAATCCTGTCCCCGCTACTGATCGCGAAGGCCCGGATCCTCCAAGGATCCGGGCCTTCGCGTTGTGCGAACGCATGTGCCGACCTGGTGAAGGTCGCGCCTTCCCGGGGCAGTTGAGGGTAATTGTGTTTCACTTGTCTCTCTGTGGGCATGTCGACAAAACGCTGTAGAGACCTCACTGGCTGCGGTATACCAGGTGTACCCAGGTTGCAGGTGGTGCGACGATGGACGTTATGGGGGACAAGGCAACTCTGTTGGAGACAGGGCGATTTGTGCAGCCTTCCGACCGGGACGAAACCGGCGAGGCGGTAGAAGAGGCACGCAGGCGGCTCGCGGCCGAGGCCGGTGACGTCGAGGCGATGAGTGTCCTCGGAGCCATGCTGCTGCGCCGCGGTGATCTCGACGGAGCCGAGCCTCAGCTGCGTGCCGCCACCGCCGCAGGCGACCGCGCCGCGGCGAACAACCTCGGCGTCCTCCTCCACCAGCGCGGGTACGCCGACGACGCCGCCGGCTGGTGGCGGATCGCCGCCGTCGCCGGCTCCGCCCCCGCCGCGCACGCACTCGGCCGCCACCACCGCGAGCGCGGCGACGAGCCGGCCGCCGAGTACTGGCTGCGTCAGTCCGCAGAGCAGGGGCACGTGCTGGGCGCGTACGCCCTCGCCGATCTGCTGGAGCACCGCGGGGACACGGCCACGGAGCAGTGGATGCGGGTCGCCGCCGAGCGGGGACACCGGGAGGCCGCGTACCGGCTCGCCCGCGCGCTCGACCGCAAGGCCGCGGAGCACGCGGAGAGCGCGGGCGCCGAGGACCGTGCGGGTGACGCTGGTGGCGGGGAGGTCGAGCAGTGGTACCGGCAGGCCGCCGCCCGGGGGCATCAGCGGGCCGCCCTGCATCTCGGGGCGATTCTGGAGCGGCGCGGTGAGCTCAAGGAGGCCGGGCGCTGGTATCTGACGTCCGCCAAGGACGGTGAGGCGCGGGCAGCGTGTGCGCTCGGGTTCCTGCTGCGCGACGCGGGGGACGCCGAGAGTGCCGCCGTGTGGTGGCTGCGCGCTGCCCAGGACGGGGACGGCAACGCGGCCAACGCGCTGGGCGCGCTGCACGCCGAGCGCGGTGAGACCCAGACCGCCGAGCGCTGGTACCGGGCGGCCATGGACGCCGGGGACGTGAACGGCGCGTACAACCTCGGTCTGCTCTGCGCCGAGCAGTCGCGTACCGCGCAGGCCGAGCAGTGGTACCGGCGGGCCGCGTACGCCGGGCACCGCGAGGCCGCGAACGCGCTCGCCATTCTGCTGTTGCAGGGCGGGGACGCGTCCGGGGCCGAGCCGTGGTTCTCCAAGGCCGCCGAGGCGGGCAGTGTCGACGCCGCCTTCAACCTCGGGATTCTGTATGCCGGGCGCGGCGAGGACGTGGCCGCGCTGCGGTGGTACGAGCGTGCCGCCGGCGCCGGTCACACCGAGGCGGCGCTTCAGGTCGGGATCGCCCGGCTGCGGGAGGGCGACGAGCGGGAGGCCGAGCGGTATCTGCGGTGCGCGGCGGGCGGGGGCAGCCCCGAGGCCGCGTATCGGCTGGCCTCGGTGCTCGACGCGCGGCGTCCGCAGGCGCCCGCGCATGAGCTCGGTGAGATCGCGCACGAGAAGACGGAGTGCGAGGAGTGGTACGAGCGGGCGGCTTCCCAGGGGCATCGGCGGGCGCAGGTGCGGGTGGGGATGCTGGCGTCGGCTCGTGGGGACGTGGTGGAGGCGGCTCGGTGGTACCGGGCCGCGGCCGAGGCGGGGTCTCGTAACGGGGCGTTCAATCTGGGGCTGTTGCTGGCCCGCGAGGGGAGTGAGCCCGAGGCCGCGGTGTGGTGGGCCAGGGCGGCCGAGGCGGGGCACGGGCGGGCCGCGTTGCGGCTGGCGCTGGTGTATGCGCGGCGGGGGGAACTGGCGGAGGGGCAGCGGTGGGCCGATCTGGCGGTGTCCTTGGGGCCGGGGGAGGTCGCCGAGCGGGCGGCTCGGTTGCGGGACGCGTTGCGGGAGGAGCTTTCCGCCTGACGGTGCGGTGGGTGGGGGTGGGCATTGGCTTTTCGCCCCCGCCCCCGCCGCCGCTACCCGTCCCGTCCTGTTGCTGGGGGCTGCCGCCCCAGACCCCCGCTTCGGCCCTGAAGGGGCCTTGTCCTCAAGCGCCGGACGGGCTGGAATGACCCGGCCTGGCTGCTGGTGGTCCAGTGATTTGCCTTCGCAGGTGGGGCTGACGTAACGTTGTGTTTACCGACGCGGGGTGGAGCAGCTCGGTAGCTCGCTGGGCTCATAACCCAGAGGTCGCAGGTTCAAATCCTGTCCCCGCTACTTGAGGCCGAGGGCCGGAGTCCGATACAGGACTCCGGCCCTCGGTGCGTTCTTCGTTCAGGCGGGCGCGTGCTGTCGCACCGGGGCCCAGCAGCGGATTATGTCGCGGACCGAGACGATGCCCGTGGGCTCGCCGCCGTCGAGGACGATGAGATGGCGGAAGCCGCCGTGGGCCATCGCCTGTGCGGCCTCCTCCAGGGTCCAGAAGGGTGTGGCGAAGACGACGTCGTTGGTGGTGTGGGCGTGGGCGCGTTCCATGTCGGGGCTCTGGCCGAGGCCGACGGAGTTGAGGATGTCGCGTTCGGTGAGGATGCCGATGGCGCCGGCGTCGGGGTCGAGGACCACCGCCGCGCCGATACGCCGGGCGGCCATCAGCGCGGCTGCCTGGCGGAGTGTGTGATCGGGACCGATGGTGAGGACCACGGTGCTCATGGCGTCACGTACGAGCATGGGGTGGAGCCACCTCCTAGAGAGTTCCCGCCCCTGTTCACCGCCTTGTTCGGCGTTTCACAAGTTCACAAGTGGGGGGAGCTTCAGAGTGGCAGTTAAAGAGACGGTCAACAAGAGGGCGTGTGCGGCTGTTACAGGGCGTGCGGGGAACAGGGCCGGGATCTAGTAGCGCTGGTTCAGGTACCCCAGCATCTCGTCGTGCAGGTGGCCGTTCGACGCCGCCGCGTCGCCGCTGTGCGGGCCCGGGCGGCCGTCGAGGCCGGTGAACGTGCCGCCGGCCTCCGTGACGATGATCGCGTTGGCCGCCATGTCCCACAGGGACAGCTCCGGCTCCGCGCAGATGTCGATCGAGCCCTCGGCGACCATCATGTACGGCCAGAAGTCGCCGTACGCGCGCGTGCGCCACACCTCGCGGGTCAGGTCGAGGAAGCCGCCCAGCACGCCGCGGTCCTCCCAGCCGGTGAGCGACGAGTACGCGAACGACGCGTCCGTCATCTTCGAGACGTTCGAGACGCGCAGCCGGGACGACGAGGAGAGGCTGCGGCCGGTGAACGCGCCGTGGCCCTTCGCCGCCCACCAGCGGCGGCCCAGAGCGGGAGCGGAGACCAGGCCGACCACCGGCTGGAAGCCGCCCTCGCCCGCCTCCATCAGGGAGATCAGCGTCGCCCAGACGGGCACCCCGCGGACGTAGTTCTTGGTGCCGTCGATCGGGTCGATCACCCAGCGGCGCGGGCCGGTGCCCTCGGTGCCGTACTCCTCGCCGATGATCGCGTCGCGCGGACGGGCCCGCTGCAACTGGCCGCGCATCAGTTCCTCGGCCGATTTGTCCGCCTCGCTGACCGGAGTCATG
Source organism: Streptomyces sp. NBC_01451 (assembly GCF_036227485.1). Lineage (NCBI taxonomy): Bacteria > Bacillati > Actinomycetota > Actinomycetes > Kitasatosporales > Streptomycetaceae > Streptomyces > Streptomyces sp. NBC_01451. The sequence continues at coordinate 2,942,388 of NZ_CP109479.1, read as the reverse complement.
TCCGGCTTGGTCTCGACCTTGAGGTCGAGTGCCTTGAACCGGGCCATCGTCGTGGCGTCGGCAGCGTCCGCGAGGACGTGGGCAAGGCGCAGGTCATCGAGATAGTCGGGCATAGGCGAACCGTATCTTTCGCGGCTGCCGCCGGGCTACAGGGGGCGGCGGGTGCGATGCCCCACGGTTGTCCGGCTCCTCCGACGCCGCCGGCTCCGGACGGGGCGCGAATGTCGATACGCGCTCCCCGGTGCTGTCGCGAACCCTTGACAGTGACTCCGTGCGCGTCAAACCTGGGGCCCAGAGCCGCTCGCCCCTGGGAGGCGGATGATGCCTGCAGCGCGGGAATCCTTGCTGGATGCCGCTTACACGGCGCTCGCGCGGCGTCCGTGGTCCGCGGTCCGAATGGTCGACGTCGCGGCGCTGGCCGGAGTGTCCCGGCAGACGCTGTACAACGAGTTCGGCAGCAAGGAGGGGCTCGCCAGGGCCCTGGTGCGCAGAGAGGCCGACGCCTACCTCGCGGGCGTCGAGCGGGCGCTGACCGGGCCCGCCGACCCCGGTGCCGGTGCGCGGGACCGGCTCACCGCCACCGCCGAGTGGACCGCGTCGATCGCCCGCGACAACGTCCTCGTACGGGCCCTGCTGACCGGCTGCTGGAGCGAGCGGCTGCCCGCGCCGACGCTGTCCGCCGTGCCGTCCTCCGCCGCGGTGCCCGCGCAGCGGCGGGCCGACGGGCCGCTGCCCTCGCCCGGCGACTTCGTGGCCCTCGTCCGGGACCGTGCCGTGACCGTGCTGTCCGGCACCGGCGCCGCCAAGTCGGACGTGGCCGAGATGTCCCGGACCTGCGAACTGGCCGTCCGGCTCGCCCTGTCCTGTGTCGCCGCGCCCCCGGGGGAGGGCGGCATCGCCGACCTCGTAGGGAGTGTGTTGCGGCCCTCGAAGGCCGCTGTGTGGAACTGAGTGCGCGGAGCCGTCCCGGCGGGGACGGCTAGTGCGACGAGCCCGACAGCTGGAGGCCGATCACGCCGATGATCACCAGGCTGATCGAGACGATCTTCAGGACGGACACCAGGTCGTCGAGGAAGATCATCCCGTAGATCGCGGTGCCCGCCGCGCCGATGCCGGTCCACACCGCGTACGCCGGGCCCACGTCGAGCTTCTTCAGGGAGAGGGTCAGCAGACCGAAGCTGCCGAGGGCGAAGATGCAGAACGCGACCGTCGGCCACAGACGGGTGAAGCCGTGGGAGAGCTTCAGACAGACGGCGAAGCCGGTTTCCAGGAGTCCCGCCACAACGACCAGCAGCCACGCCATGTCTTGTCCTCCCGTGTACCGCGTCGACTGCTTCGTCTGCTGTGCCGGATGCGCCTGTTACGTCGTGCTCGGATCCGGCTCGGTGCGATTATGCACTTACCGGCCGCCGCCCCGGCCAAACAACGCGGAGGTCAGTCGCCTTCCGTCCGCTCCCTCGTCGACAGCAGCCTGCGCAGGGAGTAGAGCCGCGCCGGATCGGCGTGCCCCTTCTCCACCCACTCGTCCAGCGCGCAGTCCGGCTCGTCGTGACTGCACGCGCGCGGGCAGCCCTCCGTGCCCGGTTCCAGGTCGGGGAAGGCGTGGATCACGAGGGACGGGTCGACATGGTGCAGCCCGAACGAACGTACGCCCGGGGTGTCGACCACCCAGCCCGCGTCGCCCGGGAGGGGGAGGGCCAGCGCGGAGGTGGTGGTGTGGCGGCCCCGGCCCGTCACCGCGTTGACGATTCCCGTCGAGCGCCGTCGGTCGGTCGACACCAGGGCGTTGACCAGGGTCGTCTTTCCGACGCCCGAGTGGCCGACGAACGCCGTGATCTTGCCGTCCAGTTGCTCGCGTACACGGGCCACGGCGGCCCCGCTCTCCAGCTCCTGGCGGCTCGTGACGACGTACGGGATGTCCAGGGCGCCGTACAGCTCCAGGAGCTCGTCGGGCGGGGCCAGGTCCGACTTGGTCAGGACCAGGAGCGGGGTCAGGCCGCCGGCGTACGCCGCCACCAGGCAGCGGTCGATCAGTCGCGGGCGGGGCTCGGGGTCCGCCAGGGCCGTCACGATGGCCAGTTGGTCGGCGTTGGCCACGACCACCCGCTCGTAGGGGTCGTCGTCGTCCGCCGTGCGGCGCAGCAGCGAGGTACGCGCCCCGATGCGGACGATGCGGGCCAGAGTGTCCTTCTTGCCGGAGAGGTCGCCGATGACGGACACGTGGTCGCCGACCACCGCGGCCTTGCGGCCCAGTTCACGGGCCTTCATCGCCATGACGATCCGGTCGTCGACCAGGACGGTCAGCCGGCCCCGGTCGACGGTGAGGACCATGCCGTCGGCCGCGTCCTCGTGCTTCGGACGGATGTTCGTACGGGGTCGGTTGCCCTTGGGGTTCGGGCGGGAGCGGATGTCGTCCTCGTCGGTGTTCTTGCCGTAGCGCCGCATGATCCAGGTCCGCCCGTCAGTTCCCGAGCATTCCGGTCCACAGTTCGGGGAAGTCCGGGAGGGTCTTCGCCGTCGTCGCCACGTTCTCGATCCGTACGCCCTTCACCGCCAGGCCGATGATCGCGCCGGCCGTCGCCATGCGGTGGTCCTCGTACGTGTGGAAGATGCCGCCGTGCAGCGGGCGCGGGCGGATGTGCAGGCCGTCGGCCGTCTCGGTCACGTCACCGCCGAGTTCGTTGATCTCCTTGGTCAGGGCCGCCAGGCGGTCCGTCTCGTGGAGGCGCAGATGGGCCACCCCGGTGAGGGTGGAGGGGGAGTCCGCGAGGGCCGCGACCGCCGCGATGCCCGGGGTCAGCTCGCCGACCTCGCTCAAATCCACGTCGATGCCGTGGATCGCCCCGGAGCCCGTGAACTCCAGCCCGTAGTCGGTGAGTTCGCAGGAGCCGCCCATCGCCGTGAAGATCTCGCGGAGCCGGTCGCCGGGCTGGGTGGTGCGGGCCGGCCAGTCGGGGATCGTCACCTTGCCGCCGGTCACCAGGGCCGCCGCCAGGAACGGCTGGGCGTTGGAGAGGTCCGGCTCGACGGTCAGGTCACGGCCGAGCAGCGCGCCCGGCGTGACCCGCCAGACGTCCGGCTCGCCGCCCGACTCCGGGGTGTCCACCTGGGCGCCGACCGCGCGCAGCATGTCGACGGTCATCCGGATGTGGGGGAGGGAGGGCAGGGTCGCACCCGTGTGACGGACCTCCACGCCCTGGTTGAAGCGCGGGGCGGAGAGCAGCAGGGCGCTCACGAACTGCGACGACGAGGACGCGTCGATCGACACCGGGCCGCCGTCCAGGGCGCCGCTGCCGTGCACCGTCAGGGGGAGCGCGCCGCGGCCGTCGTCGTCGATGCGGGCGCCGAGGGCGCGCAGGCCGTCGATCACGCCGTGGAGCGGACGCTCGTACGAACGCGGGTCGCCGTCGAAGCGGATGGGGCCGTCGGCGAGGGCGGCGACCGGCGGCAGGAAGCGCATCACCGTGCCGGCGTTGCCGACGTCGACCGTGGCGGGGCCGTGCAGACCGGACGGGATCACGCGCCAGGCCTCGCCGGAGCCGGAACCGTCGGGGGCCCCCGCGACGGACGAACTCGACGACACCGTCTCCTCGATACCCACGCCCATCGTCCGCAGGGCGCCGGCCATCAGCAGGGTGTCCCGGGAGCGGAGGGGGCGGCGCAGCCAGCCGGGCTCCGAGGCGAGGGCCGCGAGGACGAGGGCGCGGTTGGTGACGGACTTGGACCCGGGCACGTGGACCGTCGAGTGGACGGCTCCGCTCGCGTGCGGGGCGGGCCAGAGGGCGGGGTCTGCGGGGTTCGGGGCCATAGGTTTACTTTAGTGGGCGGCCGTTATTCGGGTGCTGCGCCGTTGTGGCTGGTCGCTGCCCACTCTCGGCTTCGCTCAAGCGGGGGGACCCCCATCGCGGCGGAACAGCGAACAGATACGGCCCCGCGCCCCTGAACACCGCCCCTGCGGGGTGTGTTCACACCTCCAGCAGCCAGCGCCCCCCGCCGATCAGCGAGCACAGGCTCACCGCGTGGAACAGGAACAGCCACAGCCCCGCCGGTACATGCGTCAGCCGGGACAGCTGGTCCGCGTCCGAGTCGCCCGCTCCGCCCCTGCGGCGCTTGGCCTGGAGCTCGAAGGCCGGGCGGACTCCGCCCAGCAGCAGGAACCACACCACCGCGTAGGCGAACGCCGCCTGGATCTGGGGGCCGGTGAGCCAGGACACCGCCACGAAGGTGCCGCCGGAGACGAACACCGTGAGGGCGCCGTACGCGTTGCGGATCATCACCAGCATCGCCACCAGCAGCACCGTCGCCAGCCACAGGAGGGCCGTGATGTGGCCGGCGGCGAGGAGCGCGGCGCCGCCGAGGCCGAGCAGTGGGGGAGCGGTGTAGCCGAAGGCGGCCGTCAGGATCATGCCCAGGCCGTGCGGCTTGCCCCGGCTGACCGTGAGGCCGCTGGTGTCGGAGTGCAGGCGGATGCCGGTGAGGGTGCGGCCGGTCAGCAGCGCGACCAGACCGTGGCCGCCCTCGTGCGCGATGGTGATCGCGTTGCGGGAGAGGCGCCACAGCGGATGCGGGACGATCACGGCGAGTGCGGCCACCATGGTCGCGAACACCACCCACAGGTCGGGGTCGGGCTGGCTGCCGAATATCTCGTCCCAGAGGCCGGCCAGCGAGGTGGATGCGGTGCTGTCCATTGTCTGCGGAGGCTCCCTAGCGTCGCTTCGAATCTGGCAGTGTGGCACGTATGTGCGGTAGGTATGCAGCGAGTCGTGCGCCCGAGGATCTCGCAGGAATCTTTGAGGTCGAGATGGGGGTCCCCCCAGGGCGAGGGGATTCGAGCCACTGGGGGAGGGAGCCCGAGGAGACATTCGCCCCTGACTACAACGTGGCCCCGACCAAAGAGGTCTACGCGGTCCTCGACCGTCCTCTCAAGGACGCCGACGATCCGGATCCGGTTCGGCAGCTGCGGAAGCTGAAATGGGGGCTCGTCCCGTCCTGGGCCAAAACCCCCGAGGGCGGTGCCCGGATGATCAACGCGCGCGCGGAGACTGTCCACGAGAAGCCCTCGTTCCGGCGTGCCTTCACCACCCGGCGCTGCATCCTGCCCGCCGATGGCTACTACGAGTGGGTCACCGCGGCCGGCGAGCGGGAACTGGAGGTCGAGGGGAAGAAGAAGCGGCCACGGAAGCAGCCGTACTTCGTGACGCCCGCCGACGGGTCGGTCTTCGCGATGGCGGGCCTGTACGAGTTCTGGCGGGACCGGACCCTGCCCGACGACCACGCCCTGGCCTGGTGGGTGACCTGCTCGGTCATCACCACCGAGGCCGAGACCACCCCGCTCGCGGCGGCTCCCGCCGAGGGCCCGCGCGCCCTGGCCGACATCCACCCCCGGATGCCCCTGATGCTCACCCCCGACCACTGGGACGCCTGGCTCGACCCGGCCCGCACCGACGTGGACGACCTGCGCGGACTGCTCGCGCCGCCGCCGGGCGGGCTGCTGCGCGCGTTCCCCGTCTCCACGGCCGTGAGCAACGTCCGCAACAACGGACCGGAGCTGCTGACCGAGCTGGAGGGGCCCGAGGAGGGCACACTCTTCTGACGTGAGCACCAAGAAACCCACCGAGACCACCGAGGCCACTGAGACGACGGAGGTCGCTGAGGCCACCGGGGTCGTCGAGACTGTCGAGACCGACGCGGGCACCGCCCGCATCACCTGGCGTCCGGCCGCGCGGGCCCGGTTCGTCCTCGCCGTCAGCCATGGCGCCGGCGGGGGCATCGAGGCGCGGGACCTCCAGGCGCTCGCCGGGGAGCTGCCCGCGCACGGCGTCACCGTGGCGCTCGTCGAGCAGCCCTGGCGGGTGGCCGGGAAGAAGGTGGCGCCCGCGCCGGGGACGCTGGACGTGGGGTGGCGGGGCAGCTGGCCCGCGCTCGCGAGGCCCGGGCTGCCGGTGATCGCGGGCGGGCGGAGCGCCGGGGCCCGCGTGGCCTGTCGTACGGCCGGGGAACTGGGCGCCGTGGCCGTGCTCGCGCTCTCCTTCCCGCTGCACCCGCCGGGCCGGCCCGAGAAGTCGCGGGCCGCCGAACTGCTCGGGGCCGGGGTGCCCACCCTGGTCGTCCAGGGCGGCAACGATCCGTTCGGGAAACCGGCCGAGTTCCCGCCGGGGGAGCACGAGCTGGTGGAGGTCCCGTACGGCGATCATGGTTTCGTCGTGCCGAAACGGGCACCCATTGGGCAGGAGGAGGCGCTTGCGGTGATCACCGGGCGGGTCGTGGAGTGGACCGCGTCACTCGGGTGAGGGCCGGGAATGCCGGGCGGCGGACCGATGTTGTGCGGATCAGACACCACGAGCGTGTGGTGACCGTCCGTACGAGAGGAAGTCCGCCGCATGGGTTCGACCATCTGCCCGAATCGTCGCAGCAGCGCTGACCTGGACTGGACGGTGCTGCACGCGACGAAGACCGCCCCTATTCGGGCGGCGGGCGGACACGATGTTCGTCTATCCTCCGATTCGAGTGGGATCGGTTTCGGTCCTACCACGGCACTGGAGGAGGTGGGTCCGGTCACTGGGACCGACGCAGGGACCGAACACGGCCAGGCGGAGCAGCCCGAGGGTCCGGGCAGGAGTGAGTCGACCGCGGAGCGCAGTGCGCGCTTCGAACGGGACGCGCTCGAATTCCTCGACCAGATGTACTCCGCCGCGCTGCGCATGACACGCAACCCGGCAGACGCCGAGGACCTGGTGCAGGAGACGTACGCCAAGGCGTACGCGTCCTTCCACCAGTTCCGTGAGGGCACCAACCTCAAGGCGTGGCTGTACCGGATTCTCACGAACACGTTCATCAACTCGTACCGCAAGAAGCAGCGCGAGCCCCAGCGCAGCGCCGCCGAGGAGATCGAGGACTGGCAGCTCGCGCGTGCCGAGTCGCACATGTCCACCGGTCTGCGCTCGGCCGAGTCGCAGGCGCTCGACCACCTGCCCGACTCCGACGTCAAGGAAGCGCTTCAGGCCATCCCGGAGGAATTCCGGATCGCGGTCTATCTCGCGGACGTAGAGGGCTTTGCGTACAAGGAGATCGCGGACATCATGGGGACACCCATCGGTACGGTGATGTCCCGGCTGCACCGCGGTCGCCGTCAGCTGCGCGGCATGCTGGAGGACTACGCCCGTGACCGTGGCCTGGTCCCGGCCGGTGCCGGAGAGTCGAACGAAGCGAAAGGCTCGGGCTCATGAGCTGCGGAGAGCCGCACGAGACGGACTGCAGTGAAGTACTCGATCATCTCTACGAGTTCCTCGACCGGGAGATGCCGGACTCGGACTGCACCAAGTTCGAGGTCCACTTCGAGGAGTGCTCTCCGTGCCTGGAGAAGTACGGGCTCGAACAGGCGGTGAAGAAGCTCGTCAAGCGCTGCTGCGGTCAGGACGACGTGCCGACCGACCTGCGCGCCAAGGTCATGGGACGGCTGGACATGATCCGCTCCGGGCAGGCCGTGCCCGACCACGACGTGGCTGCCGAGAGCTGACACCGCCGGACGTCGTCGGCCCCGCTGCTGTCGCGCGGGGCCGATCGTCGTTCTTCTTCCCTTTCGTGCCTGGGACCTCAGACGTCCAGGCCGTTCTCGATCCTCTTCAGGCTGTGCCGCGCCAGCGCCAGGTTGCTGCGCGACCGGTCGAGCGCGATGTACAGGAAGAGCGCGCCCTTGCTGCTGGCCAGCGGCCGGATCAGGTGGTACTGCTTGCCCAGCGTGATGAGGATGTCCTCGATGGTGTCGTCCATGTCCAGCGAGGCCAGCGTGCGCATCTTCGCCCGTACGACCTCGGTGTTGCCCGCCGCCGCGAGCTCCAGGTCCAGACCGGGGCCGCCGCCGAGCGTGCCGAGCGACATGCCGCTGTCGTAGTCGACGAGCGCCACGCCGAGCGCTCCGTCCACGGTCATGGCTTCCTTGAGCGCTGTCTCGATGTTCATTCTGCTGCCCCAATTCCTCAGTGATGCTGACCGGTCGCAGTCCGTGCAACTACGATCGAACTCGGACGACCCGTGGGTCGCAAATCATCAACTTTGGTGTGCGTTACGAAAGTTGTCGTTCAAAGTACTGTGCAGCGGTCGTACGCGAAGGGGGAATGGCGAAATGTCGACGGCAGTTGAGGCTTCGCTGGCCCGGTTCCTCGACTCCCCCGGCGTCACCGGTGTCGCCCTCGTCGACGCTGTCACCGGCCTCACCTACGGAGCGGCGGGGGACATCGCCGAGGCCGGGGACGGCTCGGAGAGCTGCGAGTTCGCCGCCCTCGTCGCCGAACGGCTGGGCCGGGCGGGCGCCGAGGGCGAGCTGGAGAGCGTCGTCACGACCAGCGTGCGACGCCATCAGGTCCTGGTCACGGTGGGCCGCCCGGCCGGCGATCCGCTGCTGCTGACGGCCGGACTCGACCGGGAGCGGGCCAACCTCGCACTCGCGGCACGCAGCATGGGCGACCTGGCGGGCGAGGTGCTGGCATGACAGGCCCGGCCGGTGTGGGCGGACCCACTCGTACGAGCGGCACGAGAGCGCGGGTGGATGCATGAGCGCGTCCGCCGCACGCAATCTGCCCGCGCTGCTGCAGGGGCTGCGCGAAGAGGGGTTCAACGGCACGGTACGGGTCGCGGGCAGCCCGGGCGGCACGCTCCACCTGCGCGACGGCCTGGTGGGCGCGATCGAGACCCCGGGGGCGCCGACCGCGACCTCGGCCCTGCTCGCCTCGGGCCGGATCGGCGACGAGGACTGGCTCGCCGCGTGCGCCGCACAGCGCGACGCGGACCTGCTCGGTGAACGCCTGGTCGCCGACGGACTGGTGGGCGCCGCCGAACTCGAAGTCATCTGCACGGCCGCCGTGTTCGACGCGGCCTTCGCCCTGTCGCTGGGCGCGCCGGGCAGCTGGGAGCTGAGCGACCCGGAACCGTCACTCGTCGTCCGGCCGGGCCTGGAGCCACGGAAGCTGACCGACGAGACCACGCGGCGCATCTCCCTGCTCATCCGCCTGTGGGGACCCCCGGGCGAGCTGGCCCGCGTGCGCCCCGTACCGGGCGTGGGGGTTGTGGAGGGGCCGCTGTCCAGTCGGCACGAGGACGTTCTGAACCAGGTCAACGGGCGCCGTACGGCCCGTGACATCGCCTTCGCGCTGGGGCGCGGGCTGTACGCCGTGATGCTGGACCTGATCCGCATGCGGACGCTCGGGTTCCTCCGGTGGGAGACCCCGACCGTCCCCGGCGGCCGGCCCAGCACGGCGCCACGTGTCACCCCTGGCCGTACGCCGGCCGCCGGCCCGCCGCCGTCGAGAACCGAGCCGCTGCCGAGGCGTATGCCCCGTGGCGGAGAGAAAGGGGGGAAGTGAGTGCGGACGATGGAAGAGATGACCCATGCACCGACCGAAGTGCCGACAGGAGCACCGACCGAAGCGCTGACGGGAACGACGAGGGACGCGACGAGGGAATCGCGGACCACGACGACCCGGGCGTGAGCACACCCCCTCTGCCCGTACGGAAGCCGCTTCCCGTACGGGGTGCGGCGAACCCGGCCCTGCTGGGCCCCTCGGCCGAAGAACTGGCCGCCGACCAACCCTCTGTCGAGACGCTGCGGCGGGTCCGCCATGCGTTGCGTGCTCTCCCCGAGCCCGACTGACCGCAAGGAGTACGTCCCATGGGTCCCCTGAGCCCTCCGAGCCCTCTCGGCGACAGTCCCGAGCCGCCCCAGTCTGCCCAGTCCTCCCAGTTGACCGACATCCTGATCTCGTTGCGGGACCGGGTGATGGGAGTCTCGGAGAGCGTTCTGTCCACGGTGGACGGCCTTCTCGTCGTGGCCGACGCGGACACCGTGCACCCCGAGTCGGTCGCGGCGCTCGCCGCCGCGACGCTCGGGGTGAGCCGTCGTATCGCCGAGCAGGCGAAGGTCGGCGCCCTGCGCGAGGTGGTCGCCCGGTGCGGCTCCGGGCACGTCATCGTCCTGGCCGTCGGCGAACGCGCGCTGCTGACCGTCATGGGCGACGACGGGCTGGACATCGCCGCGTTCCAGCGTGAATCCCCGGCCACGATCGAGGAGTTGGCCAAGGTCCTGGCGGCGGACGTGGCGTACTGAGCCGATATGCCGGCACCCCGCGACGCCTCACCCTAACGGGCTAATCTGCGGCTCCTGAGGCCTGAGATTCGGCCAATGCCTCCGTACGGCCGCCGTCGGCCGCCCTATCCTCCATGTCCCGGAGCCTGAACAGGCTTGTGCCGCACATCAGCCCGGGCCGGCCCCGGTCCGGTACACGGGGGAGGGAGCGCCATGCGGTCGATCACACCGTGGGCGCGTGTCTACGTCATCGCCGTCGCCGTGGGGGCCGCCCTCTGCGCGGCGCCCGTCCGGTCCGCGCACGCCCCCTGGGGCGCCGTGGCGCTGTTCGCCGCGCTGTGCGCCGCGTGCGAGCAGCTCGCGGCCGGCCGGTTCGGCGGAGCCCGCGGATACGAGGGTCCGGGCGCCGCCGGTCCCGGGGGCGCCGGTGCCGGGCCGCCCCGGTGGCACACGCCCGTCCTGCTCGCCGCCGCCTTCCTGCTGCCGCCCGCGGCCGCCGCCCTCGTGCCGCTGCCGGGCGCGCTGCTGGTCCGGGGCGGCGAGCGGACGCCCTGGCCGCGCCGGCTCTGGCGGGCCGGACAGCTCGGGATCGGCGCCTGGACGGCTTCCCGGGTGCACTGGTCGCTCGGCGGACCGGACACGGTGGTCTCCTCCAGTTTTCCGTACGCGCTGGTCACCGCGGGGGCGGCCGTGGTCGCGTTCTGCCTGGTCCTGGCCCTGCTCGACGGAGGCATCCTGGCGCTCGCCGAACGGGTGCCGGTGCGGCTGGCCTGGCGGGGGCTGTTCGTACGGTCACTGGTGCCGGTCGGCGTGCACGGGCTCGCGGGGCTGATGATGGCCGTCCTGTGGCGCGGCCCGTACGGGCCCGTGGCCGCGCTGCTCGTGCTGCTGCCGATGTGGGTGTCGTGGTGGGTGTTCGCGCAGTACCACCGGGAGCGGGCGGCCCACCAGGCGACGATCAGGGCGCTCGTGCAGGCCGTCGACATCAAGGACGGGTACACGCGCGGGCACAGCGAGCGGGTCGGACAGGCGTCGATGATGATCGCGCGGGAACTGGGCATGGACGACGAGCGGGTGGAGGTACTGCGGTTCGCCGGGATCCTGCACGACGTGGGCAAACTGGGCGTTCCCACCCGGCTGCTGCGGAAGGACGGGCCGCTGACCCCGGAGGAGCGGCGGGTGATCGAACTGCACCCGGAGTACGGACACGAGATGGTCCGGGGGATCGGCTTCCTCGGGGAGGCGCGGTCGGCGATCCTGCACCATCACGAGCGGCTGGACGGCAGCGGGTACCCCTACGGGCTTGTCGGCGGCCAGATCCCGGAGTTCGCGCGTGTGGTCGCCGTCGCGGACGCCTTCGACGCGATGACGTCGACCCGGTCGTACAGCAGGGCGCGGCCGGTGCGGGTTGCTCTGGCGGAACTGGAGAGGTGCGCGGGGACGCAGTTCGATCCGGTGATGGTGGGGGCGTTGGCGCGTGCGCTTGGCCGGCGGGGTGGGTGGCATCCGGCGGTGACGGCTGACGGAGTCCAGCCCCGTCGTGATCACCCACCCGCTCCGCTCGTTTCCAGTCGGCCACCAACGTGCGCCGATCCCGATCCCGGTCCCGGCCTTGATTCCGACTCCGGCTCCGGCCCCGTTGCCCTTCCCCGTCCCGGGCAGGTTCGTAGTGAAGGTGGGGTGGCATGAGGCCCCTCGTTCATGCCACCGCCGGTCTTCTCGCGTTTCTCTCTCTCGCCCATACCCTCTGGTCCGGCCTCGACGGGCGGGCCGTCGCGCTCTCCTTCGGGGTGCTCGTCGTGCTCGGGGAGCTGACCCGGTGGAGCGGGCCCGAGTCGCGGGAGGCGGCGCCGCTCGCCGCCGCCGGGGCGCTGTCGTACGCGCTGCTCGGGGAGGACGCCGGGCGGGCCACGCACCACGGCGCCCTCCAGGTCGTCGCCGTCGTCGTCGCGGCCACCCTCGTCGGGTGCGTACCGCACGTCGCGCGCGGGCAGGGGCCGACCGCCGACCACCTCGCCCGCCGGGTGCTCACCGCCGGGTTCGCCGCCACCTGCTTCCAACCCCTGTACAACCAGGGTGTGTTCGAGGCCTGGGGTGGCCCCGCGTACGTCCTGCTGCTTGTCGCGCTGCTCGTGCTCACCGCGCTCTGCGACGCGGTGCTCGCCGCCGCGCTCGCCCACTCGCGCACCGGCTGGCCCTTCGGTCCGCTGCTGCGGGACGAGTTGCGGGCCACCCTGGGGATCGGGACCGCCGTGTGCGCCACCGGGGTGGTCATGGCGCTCGCCGTCGCCGTCGTCGGACTCTGGGCGCTGCCCGTCTTCTCGCTGCCGCTGCTCCTCACCCAGCTCGCCTTCCGGCGGTACGCGGCCGTGCGGGCCACCTATCGGCAGACGATCGCCTCGCTGGCCCGCGCCACCGAGATCGCCGGGTACACGCCTGCCGGGCACGCCCGTCGCGTCGCGGTGCTCAGCCGGGCGGTGGGGCGGGAGCTGGGGCTGTCCGAGGCGGAGCTGACCGTGCTGGAGTACGCGGCCCTCATGCACGACATCGGGCAGCTCAGCCTCGTCGACCCGGTACCGGCCGGGGCCACCGCCGTACTCCCCGTGGAGGAACAGCGCCGGATCGCGCTGCTCGGCGGGGCCGTCGTACGGCAGACGGGGGTGGCCGCGGCGGTCGCCGTGGTCGTGGAACGGCAGGCCGATCCGTACCGGGAGCAGCCGGTCTCCGCGCGCATCGTGCGGGCCGTCAACGCCTACGAGGAGAAGGTGCGGGACGCCGGAGCGGGCGGTCCGCTGCGGGCGCTCGAAGAGCTGCGGCTCGGCACCGGGCGGGACTATCAGCCCGAGGTGGTGGAATCCCTCGGCAGGGTACTCGCCAGGAATGGCGGAGTCGTGGGGGAGCACATCGGTTGAAGATGGTGGTGGGAGAGGGGTGGACGGTCTTACGCTGCCCTCGGTTGGGTAACCCATGGGTAATGAGCGCCCCTCCAGCGGTCCGTGGTTGGATGCGAGGGAGAGGCTGTACGGGGGCAGAAGCCGGCCCATTCCACGGCACTGGCAGGCGGGAATCGTGAGGATCTTCGGCAAGGGGCGGCACCGGCCCTCCGCCTCATGGCGGCAGGCCACCGACCGCGCGTTCACGCTGATCGGCGACGGGCGGTACGAGGACGCGGGCGCACTGCTGACACGTGCCGCCGATCTTGAACCCTGGCTGTCCGAGTCCTGGTTCAACCTCGCCCTGCTGCACAAGTTCCGGCACGACTGGGAGCAGGCCCGGGCGGCCGGTCTGCGCGCCGTCGCGCTGCTCGACCGGGAGACCGGGGCCCCCGATTGGTGGAACGTGGGCATCGCTGCCACCGCCCTCCAGGACTGGCCGCTGGCCCGGCGGGCCTGGCAGGCGTACGGGCTGCGGGTGCCCGGGGGTGCCACGGCCGCCGGTGAACCCGCCGGGATGGACCTGGGCAGCGCGGCCGTACGGCTGTCGCCGGAGGGCGAGGCCGAGGTCGTGTGGGGGCGGCGGCTGGACCCCGCCCGGATCGAGGTGCTGTCGATTCCGCTGCCGTCCTCCGGGCGGCGCTGGGGCGAGGTCGTGCTGCACGACGGGGTGCCCCACGGGGAGCGGACCACCGCGGCCGGGCACTCCTACCCCGTGTTCGACGAGATCGAGCTGTGGGCGCCCTCGCCCGTGCCCACCTGGGTGGTCCTTCTGGAGGCCGCCGCCGAGGAGGACCGGGACGCGCTGGAGCGGCTGGCGTCCGACGCCGGGTTCGCTGCCGAGGACTGGTCGTCGTCGGTGCGGTTGCTGTGCCGGATGTGTTCGGAGTCCCGGATGCCGTCCGACGAGGGTGACGGGGAGCATCTCGATCCGCACGATCACAGTGAGCCGGGGCACCCCGGGCCGCTGGGGCATCGTACGGACGGGCAGCTGTGGGCGCCGGAGCGGGAGTGTGGGATCGCGGCCCCGGCGACCCTCGTACGGGGGTTGCTGGACGGGTGGGTCGCCGACAGTCCGGAGACTCGGGACTGGCGGGATCTCGAAGAGGTTTGCTAGGTACCTCGCCGACCGCGGGTCCGTCGTGGCTTGTCGCGCCCGCGCGGCGGAGCCGCAAATCGGCGCAGCCCCGCGCCCCCGCGGGGGCGCGTCCACGTACCCTGTAGCAGCAACTTCACCCCCTGATTGTTTGAGAGGCATCGTCGGTCATGGCGCAGCAGGACACCGATCAGCAGCACGTGGGCGTGCTTCCCGTGGACGACGAGGGCTTCGTCATCGACACCGAGGACGGCGAGGAGCGCGAGGCCGCCTGGCGTGAGCGCGGGACCTCGCTGCCCATCACGGTCGTCGGCAACCCGGTGCTGCACAAGGAGTGCCAGGACGTCACCGAGTTCGGCCCGGAACTGGAGCAGCTGGTGGCGGACATGTTCGCCAGCCAGCGCACCGCCGAGGGCGTCGGTCTGGCCGCCAACCAGGTGGGCGTCGACCTGAAGGTCTTCATCTACGACTGCCCCGACGACGAGGGCGCCCGGCACACCGGTGTCATCTGCAACCCGAAGCTCGTCGAACTGCCCGCCGACCGGCGCCGGCTGGACGACAGCAACGAGGGCTGCCTCTCGGTGCCCACCGCCTACGCGCCGCTGGCCCGGCCCGACTACGCCGAGGTGACCGGGCAGGACGAGAAGGGCAACCCGATCAAGGTCCGCGGCACCGGCTACTTCGCGCGCTGTTTGCAGCACGAGACGGATCACCTGTACGGGTACCTGTACATCGACCGGCTCTCCAAGCGCGAGCGCAAGGACGCGCTGCGGCAGATGGCCGAGAACGAGCCCCGGTACCCCGTGGTCGCGAACGGCTGACCACTTCTGACAACGTCTGAGACGGACGTGCACACGAACGGCTCCTGCTCAGGGTGATGCCCTGAGCAGGAGCCGTTCGTGTGTCTGTCGCACGTTCGATCGAAACGCGGACTCAAGTGCGTCCGTAGTGATCCAGAACCAGTCAGGCGAGCGGCGAATCTCGGCAGCTTGGGGTAGTGAAGGAAGCAAATCCGTTCCCAGAACGGTCAGTTGTAGGGCTGAATGGGAACTGCGGGGATACGCAACGGCGCACGCCCGGCACAGCGGGAGGGGTGTTGCGCCAACTCGCGGCTGAGAGGGGTTTGTTCGTGCCTGCTTTCCCACGCAGCACCTCACCGGCGACACCAGCGGTAGCGATCCCACCGTCACTGGCCCTACCGGTGATCGAGGCGGCGTTTCCCCGGCAACTGCATCCGTATTGGCCCCGACTGCAGGAGAAGACCAAGGGCTGGCTGCTGGAAAAACGCCTCATGTCGGCGGACAAGGTCGCCGAATATGCCGACGGCCTTTGCTACACCGACCTCATGGCCGGGTACTACCTCGGCGCCCCGGACGACGTACTCCAGGCGATAGCGGACTTCAGTGCCTGGTTCTTCGTCTGGGACGACCGCCACGACCGGGACATCGTGCACGGCCGTCCCGCTTCCTGGCGACATCTCAAAGGCCGGCTCCACGCGGCGCTGGACGCACCCGGGCTGTATCTGTACCACCGGGACCCGCTGGTCGCGGGGTTCGCGGACAGTGTGCTGCGCCTCTACTCGTTCCTTGGCAGGAGGTGGAACGCCCGCTTCGCGCGGCACTTCCACGAGGTGATCGACGCGTACGACCGCGAATTCCGAAACCGTACAAACGGAACCGTGCCGAAGGTCGAGGAATACCTGGAACTCAGGCGGCTCACCTTCGCGCACTGGATCTGGACCGACCTCCTGGAACCGAGCGCGGGATGCGAACTCCCCGGTGTGGTGAGGAAACACCCCGCATTCCGCCGGGCGGCGCTGCTGAGCCAGGAATTCGCCGCCTGGTACAACGACCTCTGCTCGCTCCCGAAGGAACTCGCGGGCGACGAGGTGCACAATCTCGGGATCAGTCTTATCCGGCATGAGGGACTGACACTCGAAGAGGCCATCACGGAAGTCAGGGGACGGGTCGAGAGGTCCGTCCTGGAATTCCTCGCGGCGGAACAGGAAGTGCACAGGTTCGCCGAATCGATCGACGACGGCAGCGCGCGGGGAAAGCAAATCAGCACCGCCGTGAGTGCCTGCCTCGGCAATATGCGGAACTGGTTCAGTTCCGTCTACTGGTTCCACCACGAGTCCGGCCGTTACATGGTCGACAACTGGGACGACCGCTCCACACCCCCGTACGTCAACAACGAAGCGGCAGGTGAGAAATGACCGTCGAATCAGTACGTCCCGCGTCTCCCCACGCCGGGGAGCTGCCCGATCCGCCCTTCGCGGGCGGCGGTGTCCCGCTCCTCGGCCACGGCTGGCAGCTGGTCCGCGACCCGCTGGGCTTCTTCGCCCGGCTCCGCGACCACGGCGACGTCGTACGGCTGAAACTCGGCCCCAAGACGGTGTACGCCGCCACGTCCCCGGAACTGGTCGGGGAACTCGCGCTGAACCCCGCCTACATCATCGGCGGCCCGCTGTGGGAGTCCCTCGAAGGGCTGCTCGGCAAGGAGGGCGTGGCCACCGCCAACGGACCCACCCACCGGCGTCAACGGCGCACCATCCAGCCCGCGTTCAGACTGGACGTGCTCCCCGAGTACGGGCCGATCATGACGGAGGAGGCACAGGCGTTCGCCCGGCGCTGGCAGCCCGGCGAGGTCATCGACTGCACCGCGGAGTCCTTCCGGATCGCCGTGCGCATCGCGGCCCGCTGTCTGCTGCGCGGCGACTACATGGACGAGCGGGCCGAACGGCTGTGCGCCGCGCTCGCGACGGTGTTCCTGGGGATGTACCGGCGCATGGTGATCCCTGCGGGACCCCTCTACCGGCTTCCGCTGCCGGCCAACCTCAAATTCAACCGGGCGCTGGCCGATATGCATCTTGTCGTCGACGAGATCGTGGCCGAGCGCCGGGCATCCGGTCAAAATCCGGACGATTTGCTGACGGCTTTGCTGACCGCGAAGAACGAGAATGGCGAGCCCATAGGCGAACAGGAGATCCATGACCAGGTCATCGCCATAGTCACCCCGGGCGCCGAAACCGTCGCCTCCACGATCATGTCCCTGCTCCAGGTCCTCGCCGAACAGCCGGAACACGCCGACAAGGTCGCCGAGGAGGCCGAATCGGTCGGGTCCGACCGGGCGGTCGCATTCGCGGACGTCCGCAAGCTGGCGTACACGAACAATGTCGTCGTCGAGACGATGCGTTTGCAGCCGCCCGTATGGATTTTGACGCGGCGGGCGGTGGCCGGGACCGAGCTGGGCGGCTATCGGATTCCGGCCGGTGCCGATCTCGTGTACAGCCCGTACGCGATACAGCGCGATCCGCGTTCGTACGAGCGGAACACCGAGTTCGACCCCGACCGCTGGCTTCCGGAACGTGTCAAGGACCTGCCCAAGTACGCGATGACCCCGTTCGGCGTGGGCAACCGCAAGTGTCCGAGTGACCATTTCTCGATGGCCATGCTGACCATTCTCACGGCCGAGGTGGCCAGGAAGTGGCGCTTCGAACGGGTGCCCGGATCACGCGACGCGGTCCGCGTGGGCATCACCCTGCATCCGGACCGGATGCTGCTGCGGGCGATACCCCGCTGAAGGGGGCCGGGTGGTGGAACGGGCGTACGTTCAGGCGGCCTCCGGGCCCTTGAACGTACGCCGGTACGCCTGCGGGGTGGTCCCCAGCGACCGTACGAACTGGTGGCGCAGCGCCGCCGAGTTGCCGAACCCGGTGCGCCAGGCGATCGCGTCCATCGTCTCGTCCGTCGCCTCCAGCAACTGCTGCGCCAGCAGCACGCGTTGCCGCAGGATCCAGCGGTAGGGCGTGGTGCCGGTCTCCTGCTGGAAGCGGCGGGCGAAGGTGCGCGGCGACATGTGGGCGCGCTCGGCGAGCTGCTCGACCGTCACCTCCTCGTCGAGATGGCGCTCCATCCACACCAGCACCTCCCCGACGGTGTCGCACCGCGACCGGGGCAGAGGCCGCTCGATGTACTGGGCCTGCCCGCCGTCCCGGTGCGGCGGTACGACCATCCGGCGGGCGATGGCGTTGGCGACCTCGGGCCCGTGCTCCTGCCGGACGAGGTGCAGACAGGCGTCGATCCCGGCGGCCGTACCGGCGGAGGTGATCACCGGCCCGGCGTCGACGTACAGCACGTCCGGCTCGACCCGGACCCGTGGATAGCGCCGGGCCAGCTCGTCGGCGTGCCGCCAGTGCACCGCACACCGCCGGCCGTCCAGCAGGCCCGCGGCGGCGAGCACGAAGACCCCGGAACAGACGCTGAGCACCCGGGCCCCGCGCTCCACGGCTCGCCGCAGCGCGTCCAGCAGCTCCGGCGGATACTCCCGGTCCGCGTAGGTCTGCCCGGCCGGTACGGCGATCAGATCGGCTGTCTCAAGCCGCTCCAGCCCGTGTTCCGTACCCACCGTGAAGCCCGCGTGGGTGCTCAGGGTCGGGCCCTCGGCCGAGGCGACCGCGAAGTCGTACACCGGCAGGTTCTCGTCGCTGCGGTCGAGGCCGAAGACCTCGCAGACGACGCCGAGTTCGAAGGGGTGCACTCCGTCGAGCAGTACTACGGCCACGTTTTCGAGCATGTCCCCAGTGTGCCTCGGCATTGGCAGGAAATCGAGGGTGTGCGGCAGTCCTGCCACTGACAGTCAGGAGTATTCGGCGCGAGACTGATGTCCATGAACACAGCAACGGACAACATCGTCGGAATCCTCGTCGTCGTCGCGATCTTCGTGGCCCTCGCCCTTCCGTCCCTGATCGGCCTGGCGCACGACCGGCGCGTCGACCGCCAGCTCCGCGAGGCATGGAGGACCCGCCGGGAGATCGAGCGAGTCGGCCCCAGGGCGCTCCCCGCACGGCGGCCGCGCTACTTCACCACCACAGTGACCCGCCACTCCTGAATCCCCCGGCACGAGACCTGGCCGGTCCGGGCGGCGCACAGTGGCCGCGTGGACTCCAGCCGGGTCCTGCCTGCCGATACGGCCTCGAAGGCGGCGCTCGCGTCGCCGGGTGGCAGGACGAGCCCGCTGTTGGTGGCCGTCAGGCCGGGACCGCTCAGGGTGACCGGTTTCCAGGGCCGCTCGGAGGTGCCGTCCAGGCTGATGCGGACCGTGTCGCCGACCGCCAGGCACACCGTACGGCCGCTGTCGCGGGCGCCGAGCGTCGTCACCGCCGTACAGCCCACGGAAGTCGGCACGCTGTCGCCGCCGTCCTTGCCACTGCCACTGCCACTGCCACTGCCACTGCCGGTCCGGTCGGCGCAGCCTGCGACGGTGAGTGCGAGTGTGAGTGTCACGAGGGCGCGGACGAGGGTCGTGCGGCGGCGGATCGTTCGGCACATGATTGGGCCTCCTCTTTCCTTCGACGTGTCACCCGCACGTCCGGATCCCACACCTGCCCCACACGTGTCCCACGACTGACCCCGCACCGGAGCCCCGGCCGCGAAGGCGGCGACCGGGGCCCGGGGTGCGGTGGTGGTCAGCTGGTCGTGACGGCGGTGTCGTCGAGGACGAAGCTGGTCTGGAGCGAGGAGTCCTCGACACCGCTGAACTTCAGGGTGACGGTGGAGCCGGCGTACGAGGACAGGTCGAAGGACTTCTGGGCGTAGCCCGAGGCGGCGTTGAGGTTCGAGTACGTCGCCAGGGTGGTCGAGCCGGCGGTGACCGTCAGCTTGTCGTAGGCGGTGCTGGTGGAGGTCTCCTTGGTGTCGACGTGCAGGTAGAAGGTGAAGGTGGCCTTGCAGCCGCTGGGCACCGTCACCGACTGGGACAGCGTGTCGGTGTGCGCGGAGCCGTAGCCGTCCAGCCAGGCGTAGTACGAGCCGGCGTGCGCCGCCTCACTGGTGGAGTTGCCGATGACGCTGGTGGAGGCGGTCCAGGTGGTGTTGCCCGACTCGAAGCCGGGGTTGCCGAGCAGCTGGGACGAGGTGCAGGTGCTGCTGCTCGACCCGACGGTCCAGCTGAAGGAGGCGGAGCCGGAGGCGCCGGTGCTGTCGCTCGCGGTCACGGTGACCTGGTAGGTGCCCGCGGTGGACGCCGTACCGGAGATCAGGCCGGTCGAGCTGCTGATCGACAGCCCGGTCGGCAGACCGCTCGCGCTGTAGGTGAGGGTCGCCGACGCACTGTCGGTCGCGCTGATCTGCAGGCTGACCGAGCTGCCGGTGGTGGTCGACCGGCTGCCCGGGTTGGTGACGGTCACGGTGTTGCCCGTGCTGGTGCCCGAGGTGAAGGCGGTGGTGCCGTTGGGGGTGCCCCAGCCGGTGGGACCGTCGTAGCCGGTGGCCGCGGTGCAGAAGTACGAGGTCGAGCAGGAGCCGTTGTTGCCGCTGGTGACGTCGTACAGGTTGCTCGTGTGGCTGTAGGGGTACTTCGCCGGGTAGTCACTGGAACCCGGGGTACCGGCCAGCGCGTACACGCCCGCGATGATCGGCGCCGAGGCGCTCGTGCCACCGTAGACGGCCCAGCCGGAACCGCCGTAGGTGTCGTAGACGGCCACGCCGGTGGCGGGGTCGGCGACGGCGGAGACGTCCGACTCCATGCGCTTGGCGCACCCGGTGTCGGTCTGCCAGCTCGGCTTGGCGTCGTACGCCGAGCAGCCGGACCCGGTCCCCTCGGTGCTGCTGGTCTTCCACACGGACTCGGTCCAGCCGCGGGAGTTGGAGGACGTGGAGAGGGCGGTGCCGCCGACGGCGGTCACGTACTGGGAGGTTGCCGGGTACTCGGCGCCGTACGCGCTGTCACCCGCGCTGACCGTGATCGCGACACCGGGGTGCTTGAAGTACGAGGTGTCCTCGGTCGTCTGGGAGGACGCCTCGTCGCCGCCCCAGCTGTTGGACACGAACTTCGCGCCGAGCGCCACGGCCTCGTTCTCGGCGGTGCCGAGGTCGGAGTCGGTGGCGGAGTTGGCCTCGACGAGGATGATGCTGCAGTTGGGGCAGACGGCGCTGACCATATCGATGTCGAGCGCCTCTTCGCCGGCCCAACCGGTGTCGTTGGTCGGCAGCGAGGTCGTCGAACCGGTCTGACTCACCTGCTTGAAGCAGCCGTTGGCCTTGGTGCAGGCGGACAGGCCGTACGTCGAACGGTAAGTGGCCAGGTCAGCCTCGGCGTTGGGGTCGTTGTACGCGTCGACCACGGCAACTGTCAGGCCGGAGCCGCCCGTTGACGGGAGGTTGTAGGCGCTGTGCAGATTGGCCGGGCTGAGCCCGGAGGGCGCGGCGGCGACCGCGGCGGCCAGCCGCTGCTTGATGTCGGTCCGGCGCTGGGCGAAACAGGACACCTGGCCGGGCTTGGCGGTGGCGCAGAGATGTGTGGTCGGCACCTTCTGGCCGGCCTTGCCGGTCGAGTGGAACGTCTGCCGGTCCGGGGAGGTGAGGGCCTTGGAGTTCTGGGTGACGTGCGAGGTGGGCGCGGTCGCGTGTGCTGCGGGCGCCGCGTGTGCCGGCACCGCGACGAGTCCGGCGAGGCCGAGGGCGGCGGCGGGTATGGCGGCGACCAGGAGTCTTCGCAGGCTCCGGCCGGGCTTACCGGTGGGTGTCTTACGCATGGGGGTACTGCCTCCGTCGTGGGAGTGGGGTTCTCGACGCTGGTGGCAGGCCTGTGACGCGCGTAGCGGCGGCAGAGCGCGTTATCGTCAGGGGCATGACACTTTGGACGTTCCGTGATGCCGTTGTGCGCATGACAGGATGGCCAGAAAGTAGCCGGGGCCGACAAGACCGGAACAGATGCGTCGGAAGAACTTTGCCGCTCCATAGGAGGTCCATGGACGGCCGATGGACGGTCCATGGACGACGCCTCGCGCTTCATGGTGCCGGGCTTACCCTTCGGTAAGCCCGGCACCATCGGTGACATGGCGTCAGAAATCCTCGTCGAGGTCGACCGTGCCCTCCACCGCCACCTGGTACGCCGACGGGCGCCGCTCGAAGAAGTTGGTCAGCTCCTGCACCCCTTGCAGCTCCATGAAGGAGAAGGGGTTCTCGGAGCCGTACACCGGGGCGAAGCCGAGGCGGGCCAGCCGCTGGTCGGCGACGCACTCCAGGTACTGGCGCATCGACTCGGTGTTCATCCCCGGCATGCCCTCACCGCACAGGTCGCGGCCGAACTGGAGCTCCGCCTCGACCGCCTCCCGCATCATGTCGGTCACCTGCTGCTGAAGCCGCTCGTCGAACAGCTCCGGCTCCTCCTTGCGGACGGTGTCGACCACCTCGAACGCGAAGCTCATGTGCATGGTCTCGTCCCGGAAGACCCAGTTCGTGCCGGTGGCCAGGCCGTGCAGCAGACCCCGGCTGCGGAACCAGTAGACGTACGCGAAGGCCCCGTAGAAGAACAGGCCCTCGATGCACGCGGCGAAGCAGATCAGGTTGAGCAGGAACCGGCGGCGGTCGGCCTGTGTCTGCAGGCTCTCCAGCTTCTCGACCTCGTTGATCCACTTGAAGCAGAACTCCGCCTTCTCGCGGATTGACGGGATGTTCTCCACCGCGTCGAACGCCGCGGCCCTGTCCTCCGGGTCGGGGAGATACGTGTCCAGGAGCGTCAGATAGAACTGGACGTGCACGGCTTCCTCGAACAGCTGCCGGCTCAGGTAGAGCCGCGCCTCGGGGGAGTTGATGTGCTTGTACAGCGTCAGCACCAGGTTGTTGGCCACGATCGAGTCGCCCGTCGCGAAGAACGCGACCAGCCGGCCGATCATGTGCTGCTCGCCCTCGGACAGCTTCGCCAGGTCGGAGATGTCCGAGTGGAGGTCTACCTCCTCGACGGTCCAGGTGTTCTTGATGGCGTCCCGGTAGCGCTCGTAGAAGTCCGGGTAGCGCATGGGGCGGAGGGTCAGTTCGAAGCCCGGGTCGAGCAGGTTCTTCTCAGCGGCGGTGGTCATTACTGGCAGGCCTCGCAGGACTCGGGGTTCTCAAGGGAGCAGGCGACGGCGTCGGGGTCGGCGGCCTGCTGGACGGGGACACTCGCTTGCGCGGCGCGCGCGATGCGGGTGGCCGGGCGCGAGCGCAGGTAGTACGTCGTCTTCAGGCCCGACTTCCAGGCGTACGCGTACATCGAGGAGAGCTTGCCGATGGTCGGCGTCTCCAGGAACAGGTTCAGGGACTGCGCCTGGTCCAGGAACGGGGTCCGGGCCGCCGCCATGTCGATGAGCCCGCGCTGCGGGAGCTCCCACGCCGTGCGGTACAGGGCCCGTACGTCGGCCGGGATCCACGCGAAGTCCTGCACCGAGCCGTTCGACTCGCGCAGCGCCTCCCGGGTGCGGGCGTCCCACACACCGAGGTCCTTGAGCTCCTTCACCAGGTACGAGTTGACCTGGAGGAACTCGCCGGACAGCGTCTCGCGCTTGAACAGGTTGGAGACCTGCGGCTCGATGCACTCGTACACCCCGGCGATCGAGGCGATGGTGGCGGTGGGCGCGATCGCCAGGAGCAGGGAGTTGCGCATCCCGGTCGAGGCGATACGTTCCCGCAGCGCCGACCAGCGCTCGGGCCAGGCCAGCTCGACGTCGTAGTGGTCGGGGTGCAGCACACCGCGGGCCGTACGGGTCCTCTCCCAGGCCGGGAGCGGGCCGTTGCGCTCGGCGAGGTCGGCGGATGCCTCGTACGCGGCGAGCATGATCCGCTCGGCGATGCGCGTGGAGAGGGCCTTCGCCTCGGGCGAGTCGAAGGGGACGCGCAGCTTGAAGAAGACGTCCTGGAGGCCCATCGCGCCCAGGCCGACCGGGCGCCAGCGGGAGTTGGAGCGGCCCGCCTGCTCGGTCGGGTAGAAGTTGATGTCGACGACCCGGTCGAGGAAGGTGACGGCGGTACGGACCGTCTCGTCCAGCCGCTCCCAGTCGATGTCACCGGCCGCCGTGTCGACGAACGCGCCGAGGTTGACCGAGCCCAGATTGCAGACCGCGGTCTCCCCGTCGTCCGTGACCTCCAGGATCTCGGTGCACAGGTTCGAGGAGTGGACGACACTGCCCGGCTCGGCCGTCTGGTTGGCGGTGCGGTTGGCCGCGTCCTTGAAGGTCATCCAGCCGTTGCCGGTCTGCGCGAGGGTGCGCATCATCCGGCCGTACAGATCGCGGGCCGGGATGGTCTTCCGGGCGAGCCCGTCCTCCTCGGCCCTGCGGTAGGCGGCGTCGAACTCGGCGCCCCACAGGTCGATCAGTTCGGGCACGTCGGAGGGGGAGAAGAGCGACCAGAGCGCGTCCGCGTCCACCCGGCGCATGAACTCGTCCGGGATCCAGTGCGCGAGGTTCAGGTTGTGCGTACGGCGGGCGTCCTCACCCGTGTTGTCGCGCAGCTCCAGGAACTCCTCGATGTCGGAGTGCCAGGTCTCCAGGTACACCGCGGCGGCACCCTTGCGCCGGCCGCCCTGGTTCACGGCGGCGACGGAGGCGTCCAGCGTCTTCAGGAACGGCACGATGCCGTTGGAGTGCCCGTTGGTGCCGCGGATCAGCGAACCGCGGCTGCGGATACGGGAGTACGACAGGCCGATGCCGCCGGCGTGCTTGGAGAGGCGGGCGACCTGGTGGTAGCGGTCGTAGATGGAGTCCAGCTCGTCCAGCGGGGAGTCGAGGAGGTAGCAGGACGACATCTGGGGGTGCCGGGTACCGGAGTTGAAGAGGGTGGGGGAGGAGGGGAGGTAGTCGAGGCGGCTCATCAGCCGGTAGAGCGCCGCGACTTCGTCCAGCCCTCGAACGCCCGTTTTTGCGTCAAGCGCAGTGTCCTCGGCAAGCCCGCTCGCGACGCGCAGCATGAAGTGCTGGGGCGTCTCGACGACCCGGCGCGTGATCGGGTGGCGCAGGAGGTAGCGGCTGTGCAGGGTGCGCAGGCCGAAGTAACCGAAACGGTCGTCGCCCTCGACGTCGATCAGGGCGTTCAGCCGGTCCGTGTGCACCCGTACGAACTCGGCGGTGCGGTCGGCGATCAGGCCCTCCCGGTGGCCGGCCGCGACCGACTCGGAGAAGGACGTGACACCCTGCGAGGCGGCTTCCGCGGCGATGGTGACGGTCAGCAGCCGGGCGGCCAGCCGGGAGTAGACGGGGTCCTCGGAGATGAGACCGGCCGCCGCCTCGGTGGCCAGCTCGCGCAGCTCCGACTCGTCGGCCCGCGCGGACCGGCCGCGCAGCGCGACGGCGGCGACCCGGCCGGGGTCGGCGTCGGGAAGGTCGGCGGTCAGCTCGGTCAGGATCCGCAGCAGCGCGGTACCCGGACCGTCCGTCTCCACTGGGGCCAGTGGGGCCACTGCGGTCGCTGAAGCCGGTTCGGCTGGCGCGATGGTCACGTGGGGGCTCTCCCTCGCTCGGCACGGGGCCTTGCGGAGGGCAGCGGGGCACACGGACGCCTTACGGGTACGCGCGCGTCCACCGGCCCACTCCACGAGGCCCGGACGTCAGGCACCCGGACCGGTCGGCCGGGCGCACTGTCGACAGGTCCTCGGACTGGACACGCGCACGAACATGCACGAGTACACCGTTGCGGGACAGTTCCGGATTCGCACCGGATTCCCCTGCGGCGACAGCGAGCATGAGCATACATCTTGTGCCGGGCCCTGGAAGCACCCCCACATGTTGTGTCGTATCGCCGAGTTGAGGGGATTGGAGGAGTACGACAAGGGGCCGCCGGACTTCTCCGGCGGCCCGATGGCGCCCCTTAAGGGGCGCGGGGAACTGCGCGACAAGCCCCCACGGGCCCGCAGTGGACGAACCACGGACCCTGCGGAGCTCAGTGCGCGGAACCCGCCGTCGCCGACGGCAGTTCCACCGCCACGCCCGGATCCCCCGCGTCCGCCGTGTAGTCCGCCGGCTTCGTCTCGTCCACGCCGTCCGGGGCCTTCAGCGCCTTCAGCACGAAGGTGAGGACCACCGTGACGGCGACGTTCAGGACGAACGCCGTCAGACCGATGTAGCCGATCTCGCCGATCCCCGGGATCTCCTTCGAGCTGCCGCCGAAGTGCTTCTGCGTCGGGGACGCGACCCCGTACGCAGCCAGCGTGCCGTACAGCATGCCGACCGCCCAGCCGGCCAGCAGGGCCCAGCGGTGGAACCAGCGGGTGAACAGGCCGCCGACGAGGGACGGGAAGGTCTGGAGGATCCAGATGCCGCCCAGGAGCTGGAAGTTGATGGCGACGGTCTTGTCCATGGTCAGGACGAAGATCAGCGCGCCCACCTTCACCAGGAGCGAGACCAGTTTGGAGACCTTGGTCTCCTGCTCGGGTGTCGCGTCGGGCTTGAGGAAGTCCTTGTAGATGTTGCGGGTGAAGAGGTTGGCCGCCGCGATGGACATGATGGCCGCCGGGACGAGGGCCCCGATGCCGATCGCCGCGAAGGCCACCCCCGCGAACCAGGACGGGAACATGTCCTCGAAGAGCTGCGGGATCGCCAGCTGGGGGTTGGTGACCTTGACCCCGGCCGCGATCGCCATGAAGCCCAGCAGCGCGAGCAGCCCGAGCATCAGGGAGTACAGCGGCAGGATCGTGGTGTTGCGGCGGATCACCTCACGGCTCCGGGAGGACAGCGTCGCCGTGATCGAGTGCGGGTACATGAACAGCGCGAGCGCGGAACCCAGCGCCAGCGTGGCGTAGGTCCACTGTCCGGCCTCGGCCGGGATCAGGGCGCCCGCCTTGGCGGCGGTGTACTTCTCGCTCGCCGCGCCGAAGACCTCGTCGAACCCGCCCAGTTTGATCGGGATGTAGATGATCGCCACCGCGATGACGACGTAGATCAGCGTGTCCTTCACGAACGCGATCAGGGCGGGGGCCCGCAGACCGGAGGAGTACGTGTAGGCCGCCAGCACGCCGAACGCGATCAGCAGCGGGAGGTCCTTCACGAACCAGTTCGTGTTCTCGCCGCCGCCGACGCCCATCACGTCGAGGACCGCCTGGATGCCGACCAGTTGGAGCGCGATGTACGGCATGGTCGCGAGGATGCCGGTGACCGCCACCGCCAGCGACAGGCCCTTCGAGCCGAAGCGGCCGCGTACGAAGTCCGAGGTCGTCACGTATCCGTGCTTGTGGGAGACCGACCACAGGCGGGGCAGGAACGTGAAGATCAGGGGGTACACCAGGATCGTGTACGGCACCGCGAAGAAGCCGGCCGCGCCCGCCGCGTAGATCGCCGCCGGTACGGCCACGAAGGTGTACGCCGTGTAGAGGTCGCCGCCGAGCAGGAACCAGGTGACCCAGGTGCCGAACGACCGGCCGCCCAGGCCCCATTCGTCGAGGCTGTTCTCGTTCTCGGCCCTGCGCCAGCGGGAGGCCATGAAGCCGATGACCGTGACGGCCAGGAAGAAGATGATGAAGACGGCGAGTGCCACGCCGTTCACTCCGTCGTTCACGCGGACGCACCCCCGTCCTTGGTGGCCGCGGAGGCAGAGGCCGAAGTCGCCCTGCGGGCCCGCTGGTCACGCTGCCAGAGCTGGTACGCGGTCATCGTCAGCGCGGTGGAGACGAGCACCCACAGCATCTGGTACCAGTAGAAGAACGGGATGCCGATGAAGGCCGGATCCACCTTCGCGTACGAGCCCACCCACAGCATCGCGACGAAGGGTGCGAAGAGGCAGAGCCCGATGACGACGCGGATCGGAGTCACCACCGGCTGTGCTGTCACCGGTTGTCTCGCCTCAGGCGCTTCTGGCATGTCACGGCTCCGTCCCCTCGCTGATTCCCGTGATCACTTTCCTGTGATCACTGGTGCAACGCGCAGGAATCTAAGGGACGGTTCCGTCTTATGTAACCCCGCCCGCATAACGGATGGCCCGTACAGGTGAGGGGAATGTGTCAGAGCGCGGAGGTCGGGCGGGGGATCAGTCGATCGGCCGCTTGAGCCGCGCGACGAACTTGTACCGGTCGCCCCGATAGACAGACCGCACCCATTCCACCGGCTGGCCGTCCTTGTCCAGCGAGTGCCGGGACAGCATCAGCATCGGCAGGCCCACGTCGGTGCCGAGCAGACCGGCCTCGCGCGGGGTGGCCAGCGAGGTCTCGATGGTCTCCTCGGCCTCCGCGAGGTGGACGTCGTACACCTCGGCGAGGGCCGTGTAGAGGGACGTGTACTTCACGAGCGACCTGCGCAGGGCGGGGAAGCGCTTCGCGGAGAGATGGGTGGTCTCTATGGCCATCGGCTCGCCGTTCGCCATCCGCAGCCGCTCGATCCGCAGGACGCGCCCGCCCGCCGTGATGTCGAGCAGCCCGGCGAGGGCGTCGTCGGCGGTGATGTAGCCGATGTCGAGGAGCTGCGAGGTGGGTTCGAGGCCCTGGGCGCGCATGTCCTCCGTGTACGAGGTGAGTTGCAGCGCCTGGGAGACCTTCGGCTTGGCGACGAAGGTGCCCTTGCCCTGGATGCGTTCGAGCCGGCCCTCGACGACCAGTTCCTGGAGGGCCTGGCGGACGGTGGTGCGGGAGGTGTCGAACTCCGCCGCCAGCGTGCGCTCGGGCGGGACCGGGGTGCCGGGCGACTGGGTCTCCGTCATGTCGAGCAGATGCTTCTTCAGACGGTAGTACTTGGGCACGCGCGCGGTACGGACGGTAGCCCCACCCTCGTTCTCCGCACTGCTCACGTCGGTGCTCATGCTCCGCCTTCCCGGCTCCTGGTGCTGCCACGGCCGGCATCCCGCCGGTCCACGTCCACATCGTGGCACGGTCGGCGCCGTCATTGACCTGTGAATGGTCTCTGCGGACCCTCACGCGCTCCGTGATCCCCTCTGTATACCTTCACGCCCCTCGCTGGTCTAGTCCACCGCAGGGAAAGCCCCGCCCAAGGCCGCGCCTCGGCGCTCCTTCGAAGTGGTCTACCTCGTGCCGGATGGGTGTGCGGGGTATTTCCGCCACTTTCTTACTTAAAGGTTCCTGCATATGTAGGTCGCATAACGGCTGGTCAAAGGCTTTCCCGCACCCTTGACACGTTGTTTGGTCTGAGCCAAGCTCCGCCTACTGGTCTACACCATTGGTCCAGCTCCTGAGGAGGTTGGCGTGAAGCGCAAGCTGATAGCCGCGATCGGTATCGCGGGCATGATGGTCTCCATCGCGGCATGCGGGGACAGTGATGGCGGCGGCTCGGACAACTCGGGCGCTGACGCCAAGGAGCTGACCGTCTGGCTGACCGTGG
Organism: Streptomyces sp. NBC_01451; assembly: GCF_036227485.1. Taxonomy (NCBI): domain Bacteria; kingdom Bacillati; phylum Actinomycetota; class Actinomycetes; order Kitasatosporales; family Streptomycetaceae; genus Streptomyces; species Streptomyces sp. NBC_01451. The sequence goes on along the minus strand of NZ_CP109479.1, from coordinate 2,913,208 downwards.
ACGCGCAGAACAACTGGCCGGAGCTGGTGAAGGCCGCCGACGCCACCCTGACGAAGAAGCACCCCGGGATCAAGATCAACCACGAGTACTACGGCTGGCCCGACAAGAACGCCAAGCTCGACGCCGTCCTCGCCACGGACAAGGCCCCCGACGTTGTCGAGATGGGCAACACCGAGATGCTCGGCTACATGGTCAAGGGCGCCTTCGCCCCCCTGGACCCGGCTAGGTTCGACAACTCGGCAGCCTGGCTGGACGGCCTCAAGGCCTCCGTCACCTACGACGGCAGGACGTACGGCGTTCCTTACTACGCCGGTGGCCGCGTCGCCAACTGGCGCAAGGACGTGGCGGCCTCGGTCGGCGTCAAGTCCGTGCCGAAGACGTACGCCGAACTCACCTCCGCCCTGGACAAGATCCAGAAGAAGGAGGGCGACAAGTACAACGCCTGGTACCAGCCCACCCGTGACTGGTACGCCGCCATGTCCTTCGTCTACGACGCCGGCGGCTCGATCGCCGAGGAGTCGGGCGGCCAGTGGAAGGCGAGCCTCTCCTCCCCGGAGTCCGTCAAGGGCCTCACCGAGTTCAAGAACGTCATCGACAAGTACATGCACGGCGACAAGACCAAGGATGAGTCCGACCGCTACATCGTCTACGGCCAGGGCAAGACGAGCATGATCTTCGCCGCCGCCTGGGAGGGCGCGACCGCCGAGACGCCGGAGAACGACAAGACCGGCAAGCTCAAGGGCAACACCGAGAACTTCGTGATGCCCGGCCCGTCCGGCAAGAACATGCCGGTCTTCCTGGGCGGCTCGGACCTCGCCGTCCCGGTGAAGTCGAAGGCGCAGACGCTCGCCGCCGAGTGGATCAACGCCTACACCGGACCGAGCGGCCAGAAGGGCCTGATCGCCAAGGGCAACCTGCCCAACAACAAGACCGACCTAGCCACCCTCAAGAGCGACCCGGCGACGGCGGTCCCGGCCACGGCGGCCGAGTCCAACTGGTTCGTGCCGATGGCACCGGGCTGGGGCCAGGTCGAGAAGGCCCAGATCCTGCAGACCATGTTGCAGAGCATCGGCACCGGCAAGAAGTCGGTCGAGGCCGCCGCGAAGGAAGCGGACGCGGCGATCGACAAGGTCATCAACGTCAAGTAGCGAGCCGAGGCGGGGCCCTGTCACGGGGAGGGCCCCGCTCGCCGCAGGACCTGGACGACCGCAACGACCGTACGACCTGAGGGACCGCTGAGGAGCGCGCGGATGAGTGCCGCTGAAACGACAACCCCTGCCAAGCTGCCGCCGTCGACGCGGCACACACCGCCGACCCCGCCGCCCGGCACCGACGCACCACCCGCGAGGCGGACCCCGAGGGCCACCGCCGCGATTCCGTGGGCCCTGCTCGCCCCCTGTCTGCTGATCCTCGCGCTGGTCCTCGGCTATCCCCTCGTACGTCTGGTCACCCTGTCCTTCCAGAAGTTCGGGCAGTCCCAGCTGTGGGGCTTCCAGCCGGCCGAGTCGGTGGGCTTCGACAACTTCGGCAAGGTGCTCGGCGACAGCGAGTTCTGGGACGTCGTCGTCCGCACGATCGTCTTCGCCGTCGGGTGCGTGGTCCTCACGATGGTCGGCGGCATGCTGATCGCCCTGCTGCTCCAGCGGGTGAGCGGCTGGATGAAGACGCTCATCAACATCGTCCTGGTGGCCGGCTGGGGCATGCCGATCATCGTGGCGACCACCGTCTTCAAGTGGCTGTTCGACTCCGACTACGGGATCGTCAACGCGCTGCTGAGCAGGCTGCCCGGCGTCGAGCTGATCGGCCACAACTGGTTCGCGAGCGGACCGCAGGGCCTGGCCGTGATCATGCTGCTCGTCGTCTGGGGCGCGGTGCCGTTCGTGGTCATCACCCTCGGCGCGGGCCTCACCCAGGTCCCGAAGGAACTGGAGGAGGCGGCCCGGCTGGACGGCGCGGGCGCCTGGGGCGTCTTCCGTTACGTCACCCTCCCCATCCTCAAGCCGATCATCGTGATGCTCACGACCCTGTCGGTCATCTGGGACATGGGTGTCTTCCCCCAGGTGTTCGTCATGCGGAACGGCCACCCTGAGGCCGAGTTCCAGCTCCTGACCACCTACTCCTACGACCGGGCCTTCGCCGTCAACGACTACGCCCAGGGCTCGGCGATCGCCCTGCTCACCGTGGTGCTGCTGCTCGGTGTCGTCGCCGTCTACATGCGCCAGATGCTGAAGATCGGAGACGTCGAATGAGCGGCATGAGCGCGGCAGCCCCTGCGCTGTCCCGGAAGCCCCGGAAGTCGAAGGCCGGCTGGAACCTGCTGGGCCTGCTCGTCTTCCTGACGGCCGGCTTCCCCGTGTACTGGATGCTGAACACGGCGTTCAAGCCGGCGAAGGACGCGATCGACCCCGACCCGAGCCTGCTGCCGACGGGCTTCACCCTCGCCAACTTCCGCCGCGCGCTGAACATCGCCGACTTCTGGGGCCCGGTCGGCCGCAGCCTCGTCGTGTCCCTGACGGTGGTGGTGATCGGCATCGTCGTGGGCATGCTGGCGGCCCTCGCCATCTCGCGCTTCGCCTTCCGCGGCCGAAAGGTCGTCATCGTCGGCATTTTGGCCGTGCAGATGGTCCCCCTGGTCGCGATGATCATTCCCGTGTTCCTGCTGCTCAACGACCTCGACCAGTACGACCGGCTGTCCGGTTTGATCATCACCTACCTCACCTTCATCCTTCCGTTCACGGTGTGGACCCTGCGCGGCTTCATCGTCAACATCCCGAAGGAACTGGAGGAGGCCGCGATGGTCGACGGCTGCTCCCGCACCACCGCCTTCCTCCGCGTCGTCTTCCCCCTGCTGGCCCCCGGCCTGGTCGCCACCTCGGTCTACGGCTTCATCCAGGCCTGGAACGAGTACCTGTACGCCCTGATGCTGATGAGCCAGAAGAACCAGACCGCCACCGTCTGGCTCGGCAACTTCACCACCAAGCACGGCACCGAGTACGCCCCGATGATGGCCGGTTCCACGATGATGGCCGTGCCGATCGTCGTCCTCTTCCTCCTCGTCCAGCGCAAGATGGCCGCGGGCCTGACCGCGGGCGCCGTGAAGGGATAACCCCACCCGATGACGACACTCGCCCGCCGCCCCGACACCCTCACCCGGGACGCGCTCACGGTCCTCCAGCCCGGCTTCACCGGCACCACGGCCCCCGACTGGCTGCTCCGCCGCCTCGGCGAAGGCCTGGCCTCCGTGGGCCTGTTCGGCCGCAACATCACATCCCCCGACCAACTGGCCGCCCTCACCGCCCGGTTGCGCACCGAACGCGACGACGTCCTGGTCGCGATCGACGAGGAGGGCGGTGACGTCACCCGCCTGGAGGTCCACACCGGTTCCTCCTTCCCCGGCAACCACGCCCTGGGCGCGGTCGACGACGTCGAGCTGACCCGGCAGGTGGCGTACGAACTCGGCCACCGTCTCCGGACCTGCGGGGTCAACCTCAACTGGGCCCCGTCGGCGGACGTCAACTCCAACCCCGCCAACCCCGTCATCGGTGTCCGCTCCTTCGGCGCCGACCCGGAACTGGTCGCCCGCCACACCGCGGCATACGTCACCGGCCTCCAGACGGCGGGCGTCGCCGCCTGCACGAAGCACTTCCCGGGCCACGGCGACACGTCGGTCGACTCCCACCACGCCCTCCCGCGCATCGACGCGAGCCGCTCGGTGGTGCTCGACCGTGAACTCGCCCCCTTCCGCGCCGCGATCGCCGCCGGCACCAGGGCGGTGATGAGCGCCCACATCCTGATCCCGTCGCTGGATCCCGACCGCCCGGCCACCCTCTCCCACCCCGTCCTCACGGACCTCCTGCGCGGCGAACTCGGCTACACCGGGCTGATCGTCACCGACGGCATGGAGATGCGGGCCATCGCGGGCACCTACGGCATCGAACGCGGCAGCGTCCTCGCCATCGCCGCCGGTGCCGACGCCATCTGCGTGGGCGGCGGCCTCGCGGACGACGAGACGGTACGCCTCCTGCGCGACGCCCTGGTCAGGGCCGTCCGCACGGGCGAACTCCCGGAAGAACGCCTGGCGGACGCGGCGGAACGCGTCCGGACCCTGGCCCGCTGGACGGCGACACCACCGCAGGAGCCCGCCGCCCGGCGGCCCGCCGACGTCGGCCTCCTCGCCGCCCGACGCGCCGTGGAGGCGACGTACCCGGCGGACTCCGCGCCGTTCGAACCCCTCCGCGAACCCCCGTACGTGGCCGCCTTCACCCCCGTGGCGAACTTCGCCGTCGGCAACGAGACCCCGTGGGGTGTGGCGGCCGAGCTGGTACGCCTGCTGCCCGGCACCCGCACCGGTACCTTCACCGGCGAGGCCGCGGCCCGGGCGGCCCTGGCCGAGGCGGGACCGAGCCGCATCGTGGCCGTGGTCCGGGACGAACACCGTCACCCATGGATGTCGGCGGCCCTCGACACCCTCCTCGCCGCCCGCCCCGACACGATCGTCGTCGAGATGGGCGTCCCCCAGTCCCCCCGCCGAGGCGCCGTCCACCTCGCGACCCACGGCGCGGCCCGAGTCTGCGGCCGGGCGGCGGCGGAGATCATCACGGGGGAGTAGGCCGGACGACGGCAAGAACGCCGGTCCCCCTCCAGGAGAGGGGGACCGGCACCTGTTTCTAGGGGCGCGGGGAACTGCGCGACAAGCCACAGCGGACCCGCACCCAGCGGAAAACCGAACCCGGCAGACGCACAGATCCCTTAAATCCCCTGCCAGTCAGGCTTGTTGACAAAGGTGTGCCGAAAATAATCCGCAAGCTTCAACTTCGAAGCCGCACCCTCGTCGACGACCACCGTCGCGTGCGGATGCAGCTGAAGCGCAGACGCGGGGCACACCGCGGCAACGGGCCCCTCCACGGTCGCCGCGACGGCATCGGCCTTACCCTCGCCAGTCGCAAGCAGCACCAGATGCCGAGCCTCGAGAATCGTGCCGATGCCCTGCGTGATGACGTGATGCGGCACCTGACCGATGTCGCCGTCGAAGAACCGCGCGTTGTCGATCCGGGTCTGCTCGGTCAGCGTCTTGATCCGGGTCCGCGAGCGCAGCGACGAGCACGGCTCGTTGAACCCGATGTGTCCGTCGGTCCCGATCCCCAGCAACTGCAGGTCGACGCCGCCGGCCTCGGCCAGCGCCCTGTCGTACGCCTCGCACGCCCCCCGCACGTCCTCGGCGGTCCCGTCGGGGCCCATGAACGCGTCCATGCCGATCCCGAGCGGCTCCAGCACCTCGCGCCGCAGCACCGAACGGTACGACTCCGGATGGTCGGCCGGCAGTCCCACGTACTCGTCGAGCTGGGCTATCCGCGCCCGGGACACCTCCACCGCACCGGAACCCACCTGGGCCGCGAGCGCCTGGTAGATGGGCAGCGGCGTCGAACCGGTGGCCACGCCGAGCAGGGCGGTCGGCTTGTGCCGGAGCAGCTGTGCCATGGCCCCGGCGATGAGCTCGCCACCCGCCTTGGCGTCCGGAACGATGACAACTTCCACGCTGGGCCTGCCGATCTGGATTGAGCCGTGTGGTTTAGACCAATCTAACAGACTGTGGTAACGGCGGAAATTGGCCCGGCGATCCACCCCCGCACAGGAACCAACAGGGCTAGGCTGCATGCTGGAAGCTTGGACGTCCGACTAGTTCCCCCGGGTGGCCCTCAGGTGTCGGGCCCGCTCGTGAAGGCACAACAACAAACACTCTCCAACGCGTGGACACAACCTATGGTCTAGTCCACAATACGTAGAGAGACATACGACCAGAGCCTCCGTCTTCCCCGCACAGGAAGACGGATCGAGGAACCGGGGCTCTCTGCCCTGACTGCGCCGGCTCCTCATCCATCGGCCGACCGGGACCGCACACCCCACGGCCGTTGCTGCTCCGGGCTGCGGTGCCGGGAGGGCTGAGGGTCCCTCTCAGGCGCCGCGGCCCGCGGGTGTTTCCGGGCCCGCTTCGAGGCCCCGGCGGCCTGTGCTTTCCGGCCATGTCCGGACCGGCGGGTACGCTCGCACACGTGCCCTCCATGAACGAACTCGTACGCCAGCACACCGCCCTCAGCGACTCCGACCTGGAGTGGCTGCACCTGCTGGTGTCGGAGTGGCAACTGCTCTCCGACCTCTCCTTCGCCGACCTCGTCCTGTGGGTCCCCACGAGCGACGGCACCCGCTATGTCTCGGTCGCCCAGATGCGGCCCAACACCGGCCCGACCTCGTACCAGGACGACATGGTCGGCCACCTCGTACCCCGTGGCCGCCGCCCCATGCTGGACGCCGCCCTGGACGAGGGCCGGATCGTGCGCGAGGGCGACCCGGAATGGCGCGAAGAGGTCCCTGTCCGCGTCGAGTCGATCCCCGTGCGCCGGGAGGGACGCGTCCTCGGGGTCATCGCGCGCAACACCAACCTCCTCACCGTCCGGACCCCGAGCCGACTGGAGCTGACGTATCTCCAGAGCGCCTCCGACCTGGCCCAGATGATCGCCGCCGGATCGTTCCCCTTCTCCAATCAGGTGGTCGACATGGACGCCTCGCCGCGGGTCGGCGACGGACTGATCCGGCTCGACGCCGACGGCATCGTCCAGTACGCCTCGCCCAACGCGCTGTCCGCCTACCACCGCCTCGGCCTCGCCGCCGACCTCGTCGGCCACCACCTGGGCGTGACCACCGCCGAGCTCGCTCCGTCCCGGGGCCCGGTGGACGAGGCGCTCTCCAAGGTCGCCAGCGGCTGGGCGCCGCGCGAGTTCGAGATCGAGTCCGTCGACGGGGTCATCCAGTTCCGCGCCATTCCCCTCAAGCCCAAGGGCACGCGCATCGGTTCGCTCGTCCTGCTCCGGGACGTCACCGAACTGCGCCGCCGCGAGCGAGAGTTGATCACCAAGGACGCGACCATCCGGGAGATCCACCACCGGGTCAAGAACAACCTCCAGACGGTGGCCGCCCTGCTGCGCCTCCAGGCCCGGCGTATCGAGTCGGAGCGCGGGCGCGAGGCCCTGGAGGAAGCCGTGCGGCGGGTCGGGTCCATCGCGATCGTGCACGAGACGCTCTCCCAGAACCTGGACGAACGCGTGGAGTTCGACGAGATCGCCGACCGTGTGCTCGCGATGGTCTCCGAGATCTCGCCGGGCACGGTCACCGGCCGGCGCACCGGGCGCTTCGGCATCCTGGACGCGGAGGTCGCGACCCCGCTCTCCATGGTGCTGACCGAGATCCTGCAGAACGCCCTGGAGCACGGCTTCGGACCGGGCGACACCGGCTCGGTCGAGGTCTCGGCGGTCCGCGGCGGCACGAGCAAGGAGGCCCGCCTCCTCGTCACCGTCCAGGACGACGGCGTGGGCCTGCCCGAGGGCTTCGACCCGCACCGCTCCGGCAACCTCGGCCTGCAGATCGTACGGACGCTGGTCGAGGGGGAGTTGGGCGGCACCTTCGACATGGTGCCGGCGCCCGAGCGGGGTACGCAGGTGATCCTCGACATCCCGGTGCGCGCCAACAAGTAGCGCGCGCACGGCGGCTGAGCCCGAGTGCGGGGACGGGCCCGGGTACAGCGATGAGCCCCGGACCATGGGACGGTCCGGGGCTCAGATGCTTGTTGTCATGCGCATCGGGGGCACTGCGCGCTGCGGCTCGGGGGCGGGAGATGCGTACTCGCTGTACGCGCCGCCAAGCTCAGGCTGTTACGGGGTGGGTTGTCAGGCGGTTGCCTGGCGGGCCCGGTTGCGGGCGGCGCGACGCTTCATGGCACGGCGCTCGTCCTCGCTGAGACCACCCCAGACGCCGGAGTCCTGGCCGGACTCAAGCGCCCACTGCAAGCACTGCTCCATGACGGGGCAGCGGCGGCAGACGGCCTTGGCTTCCTCGATCTGCAGCAGCGCAGGACCGGTGTTGCCGATGGGGAAGAAGAGTTCCGGGTCTTCCTCGCGGCAAACGGCGTTGTGACGCCAGTCCATGGCTGCTACCTCTCCTTGGTATTACATGCACGTTGCTTGTGAATGTGAACGCTTTCACGAATCCCCCAACAAGTGAAGGGCCGATCATCAGACGGACTGATGTGGTCCTTTGAAGTGAGGAGGGGTTCTGGCTCTCTGTGGTGGCCGGTGTTGCGGGCCGTCCCGAGCGCCACGTAGAGACTCGCAAACCTCAGCGGCGGATACAACCCCTACCGGAAAGTTTTTTTTGATTCCTCGGTGTCGGCTCAGTCACAGCCGTACTTCCATGGGGTGGACCCTGGCCTAAACGTTCGAGTGGAAGGACTTTAGCCCGTTCCGCTCACACAATCACACGCAGTGCACGGCGTACGCCTGTGAACGTCAAGCTCGTTCGCAGTCCCAGGTGGTCGCCGTCCATCTGGAGGGGCAGAGGGACCTTCGAATGCAAGGTGAAGTCCGTCAGGTCGTGCAGGGAGGTGGCGTGCCTGCCATGGGGTCCCCGTTCGGGGGACGAAGTGAGCAACTGCATGCCATACCGGGCAACCGCGCCCGTCGACATGCGGCTGAGACCGAGTACGTCGAGCCCGGTATCGAACGAAGCCTTAGGTGACGCGTACACCGGACGATTGCCCAGATACGTCCACGGGGACGTGTTGCAGACTATGGACAGCACCAGATCCGTCACCGGATCAATGCCCGGCTGTTCCAGGGTGATTGTGCCGTGCCGGCGGTTGGCCTCTCCGAGGAATTGGCGCACAACCTGCCGCAGGTAAAGGGAATGTGTGGATTTACGGCCGCGTTCCCGCTGCTGTTCCACCCGGCCGATCACACCTGCGTCGAACCCCAGTCCGGCACAGAAAGTGAACCAGCGCTCCGGCACCGACTCGTCCTCGGTGCCCTGTGTGCCTCTCGCGACACCGAGGCCCACCGTGCGCTCCCGGTCCTCGCGCAGGGCGTCCAGAAGGACGCCGGTGGCCTCCACGGCGTCGTTGGGCAGACCGAGGGCGCGGGCGAAGACGTTCGTGGAGCCGCCGGGGACCACGGCCAGACGGGGCAGCCGGTCCGGGTCGGGCCCGTTGTGCAGAAGGCCGTTCACGACCTCGTTGACCGTCCCGTCGCCGCCGAGGGCGACGACCAGCTCGATGTCCTTGCTCTCCGCCGCCTGGCGGCCGAGGTCACGCGCGTGCCCCCGGTACTCGGTGGTGACCGCCTCGAGTTTCATCTCGCTCGCGAGAGCATGGGTCAGCACATCGCGCGTACGTGCGCTTGTGGTGGTAGCCGCCGGATTGACCACGAGAAGTGCACGCATGCGAAGCAGGGTACCTACTCGGTGGTACTCGGCCCAGGGCAGGTTAGGGATCAGTAAGAAGCAGGGGGCGTGAGCCGGGCGCTCCGCGGGAAACGCCGCAGGAGGCCGCGGGTGCGTTGTGGCCGGTCGCGCCCCGCGTTGGAGCCGCGATGTGTCACAGCCCCGCGCCCCCATGGGCGCGGGCCGAGCGCCCTGACGTCCAGGGCTACCCTTCTCGGGTGAGCGCTGAGCAGACCCCCGCCCCGGAAACCCTCGAACCGACGGGGCCGCGGCCCCTGCGGCTGACCGCGGCGGCCGTGCTCGCCGCTCTGGAGGGGCTCGCCCTGATGGTCGGCGGGGCCTTCATCCTCGTCCTGGGGCTGACGGGCGACCCGGACGACCGGCAGCAGGCCGTCACCGGCGGCGTCACACTGATCGTGCTCGCGCTGCTGCCGCTGCTCGCCGCGCGCGGGCTGCTGGGGCGGCGGAGCTGGAGCCGGGGGCCGGCCGTCATCACGCAGATCATGGCGCTGCCCGTCGCCTACAACCTGCTCCGGGCCGACAGTGTGGCCATCCCGGGCGGGATCGTGCTGGGTGTCGTGGCGGTCACCGCGCTGGTGCTGCTGGTGAACCAGGAGACGACCCGGGCCCTCGGGATCCGGGGGCCCGGCAGGGAATCCGAGTAGATCCCGAGGGGATGCCCTTCGGGTTACTCCTCCACCAGGAGCTTCTCGCGCAGCTGGGCCAGGGTCCGGGCCAGCAGGCGGGAGACGTGCATCTGGGAGATGCCGACCTCCTGCGCGATCTGCGACTGCGTCATGTTGCCGAAGAAGCGCAGCAGCAGGATGCGCTTCTCGCGGGGCGGGAGATCCTCCAGGAGAGGCTTGAGCGACTCGCGGTACTCGACGCCCTCCAGGGCCTCGTCGTACGAGCCCAGGGTGTCCGCGACGGCCGGGGACTCGTCGTCCGTGTCGGGAACGTCCAGGGACAGCGTGGAGTAGGCGTTGGCCGACTCCAGGCCCTCCAGGACCTCCTCCTCCGAGATGCCCAGCTTCTCGGCGAGCTCGTGGACCGTGGGGGAGCGGCCGTGCCGCTGCGAGAGCTCCGCGGTCGCCGTGGTGAGCGAGAGGCGCAGCTCCTGGAGCCTGCGCGGGACGCGGACCGCCCACCCCTTGTCACGGAAGTGCCGCTTGATCTCGCCGACGACCGTCGGGGTCGCGTACGTCGAGAACTCGACACCGCGGTCCGGGTCGAAGCGGTCGACCGACTTGATCAGGCCGATCGTCGCGACCTGGGTCAGGTCGTCCAGCGGCTCACCGCGGTTGCGGAAGCGGCGCGCGAGGTGCTCGACGAGCGGCAGATGCATACGGACCAGCCGGTTGCGCAGCTCCGCGTACTCGGCGCTGCCGTCCGGCAGTGCGCGCAGCTCGTAGAAGAGGGCGCGCGCTCCGCTGCGGTCCGTCGGGGAGTGCTGTGCGGCCTGCGCCGACGGCTGTGCCGTCTGCTGTGTGCCCTGCGCGTCGTCTCGTTCGTGCTCGCTCATCGTCCCGCCCGTCGACCCTCCCGGAGTCCGAGCGTCGGCTCGAACAGGGGAGAGCTCACTTGGCCCTTCCAGGGGCGCACTCTGCACGGCACCTTCCCGATCCAGCTGCCCGTCGTCCATGAAGCCCGCCTCCGGGGGGTTCTCCTCCGGGTGCGGCCGGGCCTGCTCGGGGATGCCGGAGATACCGGCGATGCCGGAAATGGCGTCCGCCGTGCTCCGCTGCCCGTCCGGGCCGTCGCTGCCCGCCGCGGGCAGCTCCCGTGTGCCGCGCTCTTCGTCCCGCACCGGCCCGTCCCCGTTCCTCACGCCGGCCCGGGTCCCGCGCCGCGCTTCTTGTAGAGACTGATCGACACGGTCTTGTCCTCGGCCACGGTCGAGTCGACCTGGCCGGCGAGGGCCGACAGGACGGTCCACGCGAAGGTGTCGCGCGCGGGGGCGTGACCGTCCGTGGTCGGGGCCGAGACCGTGACCTCCAGGGAGTCGTCGATCAGTCGGAACACACAGCTGAGTACGGAGCCGGGCACGGCCTGCTGAAGCAGGATCGCGCAGGCCTCGTCCACCGCGATGCGCAGGTCCTCGATCTCGTCGAGGGTGAAGTCCAAACGGGCCGCGAGGCCGGCCGTGGCCGTACGCAGCACCGACAGGTAGGCACCCGCGGCCGGCAGCCGGACTTCGACGAAGTCCTGGGTCGCGGGCTCGCCTGCGAACTGGGACACCCTCACCTCCAAGGTGGTACAAGCTCTTTCGGGGGCCGAGGGTCGCCCCCCGGGTAACGCGATAGGTGGTTCAGCGGTGACGCTACCGCGCTCTCGACTTTCCTGTCCCGGGACCCCAGCCCTTTGTCGTCACTCATAGTAAACCTGTGAATACGCACAGTGGCTAGGGGTCTGCGGGCCCAATTGGGAAGAGCGCGCGCCGGGTTGACGTACCCAGACGTCAGACGGTCGAACCGTCCGGATCCAGAGTCACACGAGTACGCCCTCGGTCACCAATGCCCCTGCTCACACGGGCCGGAGGTCATACGAGGACGTGGTCGACGAAGCACCAGCGCCAGCTCTCGCCGGGTTCGAAGGTCCGCATCACCGGGTGCCCGGTCTCCTTGTGGTGCTCTGTCGCGTGGCGCATCGGCGAGGAGTCGCAACAGCCGACATGGCCGCATTCCAGGCAGAGGCGCAACTGCACCGGGTGGGTTCCGGCCGCCAGGCACTCCGGACAGGTCTCGTTCTGCGGCTGGGGTTCCGGGAGCGGCAGCGCGTCGGCATGCGTGCACTGTTTCATGATTGCCAGGTTACGACGGCTGTGCGGTGGGCCGCGCGGAAAGCCGGAGTGCGCGGATGCCAGGGTGGGTGGAAACGAGAGTGGGCCGAAACCGATGCATGTGATGCCACTGCTCCTGCTGGTCGCGGGCAGCGCCGCCATTGCCGCCGCGGGCCGCCGCACCCCTGTTCCGCCCCCGCTGCTGCTGGTCGCCGCCGGCCTGGTGTTCGCGTACGTCCCCTGGGTGCCCGACTACGCGCTCGACCCGCATGTGGTCCTGCCGCTGATGCTGCCCCCGCTGCTGTACACGGCGGCCGTCGACAGCTCGTACCTCGACCTGCGCGCGCAAGTGAGGCCCGTGGCACTGCTGTCGGTGGGGTACGTGCTCTTCGCGACCCTCGTCGTCGGCTGGGCCGCCTATGTGATCGTGCCCGGGCTGCCGCTGACCGCCGCGCTGGTGCTCGGTGCGGTGGTGGCCCCGCCGGACGCCGTCGCGGCGACGGCGATCGCGCGCCGGGTGGGGCTGCCGTCGCGGGTCACCACCATTCTCCAGGGCGAGTCCCTGGTGAACGACGCCACCGCGATCACCGCGTACCGCGTCGCTCTCGCGGCGGCCGTCGGGGAGGGCGCGACCTGGGCGGGCGGGATCGGCGAGTTCCTGCTCGCGGCCGTCGGCGGCATCGGGATCGGGCTGGTCCTGATGATGCCGATCCACTGGCTGCGCACCCACCTGAAGGAAGCGCTGCTCCAGAACACCCTCTCCCTGCTGATCCCGTTCGCGGCGTACGCGGTCGCCGAGGAGGTGCACGCCTCCGGGGTCCTCGCGGTGGTGGTCGTGGCGCTCTATCTGGGTCACCGCGCGTGGGAGGTCGATTTCGCGACCCGCCTTCAGGAGGAGGCGGTCTGGAAAATGGTCGCCTTCGTACTCGAATCGACCGTCTTCGCCCTGATCGGGCTCCAACTGCCGGTCGTCCTGGAAGGACTTGGGGAGTACGAGGGTGCCGACGCCGCCTGGTACGCGGTCGCCGTCTTCGTCGTGGTCGTCGTCACCCGGTTCGCCTGGGTCTATCCCGGGACGTTCGTGCCCCGGCTGCTGTCGGCGCGGATCCGGGAACGCGAACCGAACCCGACCTGGAAGGGCGCGTTCGTCATCTCCTGGGCCGGGATGCGGGGGGTCGTCTCGCTGGCCATCGCCTTCTCGATCCCGCTCACGATGGAGGGCGGCGAGGCGTTCCCGGAACGGAACCTGGTGCTCTTCCTGACCTTCACGACGGTCATCGGCACCCTGGTCGTCCAGGGTCTGACACTCCCGCCCCTGCTCCGGCTGCTGAAGCTGCCCGGGCGGGACGCGCAGGCCGAGACGCTCGCGGAGGCGAACGCCCAGGCGCAGGCGTCCAGGGCGGCACAGCGGCGCCTGGAGGGCCTGCTGGAGGACGAGAGCAACACGCTGCCGCCCCCGCTGGCCGACCGGCTGCGCATGGTGCTGGAGCGCAGACAGAACGCCGTCTGGGAGCGGCTGGGCTCGGTCAACCCCGTGACCGGCGAGACGGTGGACGACACCTACCGGCGGCTGTCCCGCGAGATGATCAGCGCGGAGCGGGAGGTGTTCGTGCGGCTGCGGGACGGCCGCCACATCGACGACGAGATGCTGCGGACCCTGCTGCGACGGCTGGACCTGGAGGAGGCGGCGGCGTTCAGGGAGGCGGAGTAGACGCAGGCCCGTTCCGGTCGGCTACGGGAACGGGCGGCCCGTGATCACCGCCGCGACGGTGGTTCCGTTCGCGAACGCGCCCTCCTCGGCGAGGGTGACAAGTCCGTAGAGCATCTTGGCGACATAGAGACGTTCCACGGGTACGTCGTGACGGGCCTCGAAGTCGTCGGCGAAGGCGTGCAGTTCGGGAGGCGTACGGGCGTAGCCGCCGAAGTGGAAACGGTCGTCGAGGGTCCAGGAGCCGCGGGGCCCGCCGAAGGTGAGGTCCTGGAGGGCGCGTATCTCCGCGTCCAGGAAGCCCCCCTTGAGGACCGGGACGCCGAGGGCGCGCTGCTCCGGGGCGAGGCCGGCGGCGAGGCCGGCGAGGGTGCCGCCGGTGCCGCAGGCCACGACGACGACGTCGGCGTGGCCGCGCAGCTCCTCTCCCAGAGCGCGGCAGCCGCGTACGGCGAGAGGGTTGCTGCCGCCCTCCGGCACGACGTACGCGTCCTCGGCGCCGGCCGCCCGCAGGACGGCGGTGAGGGTGTCGGGGTCGGTCTTGTGCCGGTACGTCGTTCTGTCGACGAAGTGCAGGCGCATGCCGTTCGCCGCGCAGTGGGCGAGGGAGGGGTTGAGGGGGCGGCCGGCGAGTTCCTGACCGCGGACCACGCCGACCGTGGGCAGGCCCAGGAGGCGGCCGGCGGTGGCTGTGGCACGCAGGTGGTTGGAGTAGGCGCCACCGAAGGTGAGGATCGGCCGGCCGGCGGCGGCGTCCAGGTTGGGGACCAGCTTGCGCCACTTGTTGCCGATCAGGTCCGGGTGGATCAGGTCGTCGCGCTTGAGGAGCAGCCGGAGGGAGCGACGGGCGAAGCGGGGGTCCGCGAGTTCCTGGAGGGGGCTGGGGAGAGGCACGGGGCCATTGTCGACCGGTCCGGGGTTCAGGACACGAGACACGGGTGCGGTCTCCAGTGTCGGCGCGCCCCCGCCGGCCCGTCCGGCGTTTGTGGACGGGGCCCTTCAGGGCCGGCAGCGGGGGCCCGGGCGCGCAGCCCCCGGGAACGGTAGGGGGATGGATGGGGATGGGGTGGGGCGGGCAGGGGCCGCGGCGCGGGGGCGGGGAAAGCCCCTACTTCAAACGGTCCCGTACCCGTTCCCTCAGCCACTGCATGGTGAAGCCCCGGGGATCGATCTTGCCGGGCTGCCATTCGAGATGCCCGATCACCGACCGTTCCGTCCAGCCGTGGTGGCGGCACACCGCCGCGGCGACCTTCTCGATGGCGTCGAGCTGGGCCTGCGGCCAGGGATCCGCCCCGTCACCGAGGTTCTCGCACTCGAAGCCGTAGAAGTGCCGGTTGCCGTCGGTGTTGGCCTCGTTGTCCGGCGGCAGCGCCTTCTCCGCGATCACCGCGCGCAGGACGTCGTCGTCGCCCAGGCCCGCGTGGTTGGCCCTGCCGTAGCCGACCAGATGGACACGGCCGTCCTTGGTGATGACGCCGTGACACAGGGGGCCGGGCAGCTCGGCGTAGCCCGCCCGGCAGAGTTCCACCGTGTACTCGCTGCCCTCGGTCACCGTGTGATGGATCATCACGCCGTGGACCGGGCCCCAGGGACCCTTGTGGTTGCGGTTGTGGTGGACCCAGTCGCCCACTTCGACGACGACGACGCCTTCTTCCCTGAGCCGGTCCAGGAAGTCGGCAGCGGACATGGGTGGGGCCATGACCGTCTCCTTCGCGCTGCGCGACGGTCACCGGTCGTGACCGCCTCATACCGCAGCTTGTACCGGAATCCGACGGTCGGGGGCCAGTTGTTCGCACGGCGTGCGAGCCGATCCGGTCAGCGGCGCCGATACGGCGTCACCGGCTGTCACTGGTGCAGGAACGAGTCCCCGTGCACCGCGATGTGGCTCTCCAGGGCCTGAAGGGCCCGCTGTGTCGCGTCGGGGGAACCACTGCCGCGTCGCTCCGCGTAGTACGCCGCGCCCACCTTCTTGAGCAGGTCGCCGCCGGCCCGCTGGGCCTGCACCTCGTCGAGCTTCTGCTTGCCCTGCGTCAGGCCGCGCTGTGCCTGTTCCTTGGCGCGGTCCAGGAAGCCTGCCATCGGTGTCTCCTCAGTTCGTCGTCCGTCGTCTGTTCCAACGGCCGGCCCGATCTTGAAGTTCCCCTGGAGAGGCATTTCCCGTTCGCCGGGTCGAACGAGCTGGCGAAGAACTCCCATGTGCCCACTTCGGCAATGATCCATTCCCGCTCATTCGTGTAATAGCACTGACACGCTCGGTGAGGAAGGCTGGTGCGCGCAGGCGTCCGATGCGGAGCACACCCGAGGGGGGTCGCCGCACCGGCGCATTACGCGTTAATGGGAGGGCAGTTCTTTATGTCGGTAGGCGAAGAGATCCGCACGGAGCAGGACAAGCCGCAGCAGAGTCTCGGCACTTCGGCCGCGCGGAATCTGGCCACCACCACCAAATCCGTACCCCAGATGCAGGAGATCAGCTCACGCTGGCTGCTGCGGATGCTTCCCTGGGTGAACGTGCAGGGTGGTGCATACCGTGTGAACCGGCGGCTCACCTACTCCGTGGGAGACGGCCGTCTGACGTTCGTGAAGACGGGCGACCGCGTGGAAGTGGTCCCCGCCGAACTGTCCGAGTTGCCGGCGCTGCGGGACTACGAGGACGAGGAGGTGTTCGCCGAACTGGCCAGGCGTTGCCAGCAGCGGGAGTTCGCACCCGGCTCGGAGATCGCCTCCTTCGGCAGCGCGAACGACGAGGTGTTCCTGCTGGCCCACGGCAAGGTCGAGAAGATCGGCACGGGCCCGTACGGCGACGACACCGAACTCGGCATGCTGGCCGACGGCGCCTACTTCGGCGACCAGGCGCTCCTCGACCCCGATGCCCTGTGGGAGTACACGGCCCGCGCGGTCACCACATGCATCGTGCTGACACTCTCCCGTCAGCACTTCGAGCAGGTCGCCGAGCGTGCCGACTCGCTGCGCGAGCACCTCCGGGCGCTGAGCGCGATCCCGGAGCAGAGCGCCAACAGGTACGGCGAGAAGCAGATCGACCTCGCGGCCGGTCACCACGGCGAGGCGGACATCCCGCGCACGTTCGTCGACTACGAGGCGAAGCCCCGCGAGTACGAACTGAGCATCGCCCAGACGGTGCTGCGCATCCACTCCCGCGTGGCCGACCTCTACAACCAGCCGATGAACCAGACCGAGCAGCAACTCCGGCTCACGGTCGAGGCACTGAAGGAGCGCCAGGAGCACGAACTCATCAACAACCGGGAGTTCGGGCTCCTCAGCAACTGCGAGTACGACCAGCGGCTCCAGCCGCACGACGGCGTGCCCAGCCCCGACGACCTGGACGAACTGCTCAGCAGGCGGCGCGGGACCAAGTTCCTGCTCGCCCACCCGCGCGCGATCTCCGCGATCGGCCGTGAGCTGAACAAGCGCGGACTCGTCCCCGAGACGATCGACATGAGCGGCAACCGCATCCCCACCTGGCGCGGGGTGCCGATCTTCCCGTGCAACAAGATCCCGGTCACCGAGGCCCGTACGACCTCGATCATCGCCATGCGTACCGGCGAGGACGAGCAGGGGGTCATCGGGCTCCAGCAGGCCGGCATCCCGGACGAGATCGAGCCCAGCCTGTCCGTGCGGTTCATGGGCATCAACGAACAGGCGGTCATCAACTACCTGGTGACGGCCTACTACTCGGCGGCAGTCCTGGTGCCGGACGCCCTCGGAGTGCTGGAGAACGTCGAGATCGGCCGCTGGCGATGACCCGGGCCCACGGCCCGGCCGAGACCATCGGGACTCTGGATCCGGAGAGGCGGAACCCCATCGGCAGTCCGGCGGAGAGGCCTTCGGAGCGATCACCGGAGTCCGGGGGACGGGAGCGGCCGGCCGTGGGCACAGGGCACGCGAGGCAGGGGGGATCATCCCCCGTACCCGTACGGGGGAAGGGGGAGGAGAGGACGGCGTCCGGCGGGGCGGACGGGCAGGACGCCGCTCTCATCCTGGAACAGTCCCGGACCGTGGTCGATCCCGCGCTGCGCGCGGCGATCGAGTCGCTGCCCGGGTCCATGCGCCGCGTCGCCCTCTACCACTTCGGGTGGGAGCACGCGGACGGCAGTCCGGCGGCGGGCAACGCGGGCAAGGCCATCCGCCCGGCCCTCGTGCTGACCGCCGCCGCGGCACTCGGCGGCCGGCCGGAGGCGGCCGTGCGAGCGGCTGCCGCGGTGGAACTGGTCCACAACTTCACCCTGCTGCACGACGACGTCATGGACCGGGACACCACCCGCAGACACCGGCCCACCGCGTGGACCGTGTTCGGCGACGCCGACGCGATCCTCGCGGGGGATGCCCTGCAGGCCCTGGCGCTGAGGCTGCTCGCCGAGGACCCGCATCAGGCGTCGGCCACCGCCGCCGCCCGGCTCGCGTCCTGCGTCGTCGAACTGTGCGAGGGGCAGCACGCGGACACGGCCATGGAGAAGCGGGGCCCCGACGAGGTCACCCTCGACGAGTGCCTCGTCATGGCCGAGGCCAAGACGGGCGCACTGCTCGGCTGTGCCTGCGCGCTCGGGGCGCTGTACGCGGGCGGGTCGGCGGAGGACGTCGAGGCGATGGACGCGTTCGGCCGGGAGGCCGGGCTCGCCTTTCAGCTCATCGACGACGTGATCGGGATATGGGGGGACCCGAGCCGCACCGGCAAGCCGGCCGGGGCGGATCTGGTCGCCCGCAAGAAGTCCCTGCCCGTGGTCGCCGCACTGGCCTCCGGCACACCGGCGGCCACCGAACTGGCCGAGTTGTACGGAGTTCCGTACGACGAGGGGCAGGAAGGGGCGCTGGAGCGGACGGTGCTCGCCGTCGAGCGGGCGGGCGGCCGGGACTGGGCGCAGCTCCAGGCGGCCGACCGGATGGCCCGCGCGATACACGAACTGTCCCGCGCGGTCCCCGACCCGGAGGCGGCCGGCGGCCTGCTGTCCCTGGCGGAGTTCGTGACCCGCCGCACCACCTGAGACCCCGGAGCCACCCGCGGCGGGGCGTACGGCCCTGACTCCGTACGTCCCGGCGCGGCGCTCCGGTCTGGCGGGTCCCGCACATCCCCACGGTGTGCGGGCCCCGTCACACATCCCTCACCCGTTAGGCTCAACCGCCGTAAGATCAACGGCGGTTGAGACAAAAGGGGCGGGCATGGGCGTGGCGATACGTACGGCGGGCGAGGACGACCGGGAGCTGGTCGTCCGGCTGCTCGACGGGGCGTTCCAGGACGATCCGGTGAGCGGCTGGGTCTTCCCGGACCCGGATCACCGCCGCGCGACGCATCCCAGACTGATGGCCGCCTTCCTGGACATCGTGCTCGCCGAGGGCCGCGTCGACCTCACCGAGGACGGCACGGCATGCGCGCTGTGGCTGTCCGTCCCCGCCGACACCCACGCGGAGAACGCGGAGAACGACGGGGAGGAGAAGGAGGAGGGAGTAGAGGGGGAGACCGGGCAGGGCGACGACGCCGCCCGGATGCGTGAGGCAGTCGATCCCGACAACGAGCGCGTCGAGCTGATCGCGCAGCTCACGGCCGGGATACACCCCTCCGGACGTGCCCACGAATACCTGTGGATGATCGGCGTCGCACCGGACAGCCAGGGCCGGGGACTGGGTACCGCCCTCGTCCAGCACGTCCTGGACCGCTGCGACCGGGAGGGACTGGCCGCCTACCTGGAGGCCAGCAGCGCCCGCAGCCGCACGCTGTACGAGCGGCTCGGCTTCGACCTCCTCGACAGCCCCCTCGAACTCCCGGACGGCCCCCGTATGTGGCCCATGTGGCGCGAGCCCCAGCCCTGATCCCCGGGCCCTGATCGCCGGCCCTGGTCCCCACCAGCCGCCTCCGGCGCGACCCCCGGCAGAAAACCCCGAACCGGTGGGGAGCGCCCCGGTCCCTCCGGCAATACCCTGATTGCATGGGCAGAGAAGAGCACGACTGTCCCGTCTGCGGGCAGCACGTGACCACGGTGGTGCGGCGGTACAAGACCCTGGGCGCATGGGTGCCCAAGTGGGTCGCCGGGCCGTGCCGGAACACCGAGTGCGAGGCGTACGTCGACCCGGAGGCCGAGGCGGAGGCCGCTGCCGGTTCGGCGGCGAAGAGCCGGCCCGCCACGGAGAAACCCTGAGGCCGGGTCCGGGCCGCGAGCCGTGCCGGGAGCACCGGTCGGCCGGTGTACGCGCGGCACGGGCAGGCCCGTAGGTTGGGTTCATGTCCTCATCGCACATACTCCACATCACCGAACGCTCCCTCTGGGACGCGGCCCGCGAGCAAGGCGCGTACGAGATGTCGACGCGTGGCCGCACCCTCCGGGAGCAGGGCTTCGTCCACTGCTCGACCCGAGCCCAACTCCCGGCCGTGGCAGCCTTCCTGTACGGCTCCTACGACGGCCCCGACGACCTGGTGGTGCTGGTCGTGGACCCCGCACTGCTCGACGTGCCCCTGAAGTACGAGGCCCCGGACCCGGGCGGCGAGGAGTTCCCGCACGTGTACGGGCCGATCCCGGTGGCAGCCGTGGTCGACGTCGAGGCCTGGGGGTGAGCCGCGGGCCGTCGCGAAGCGCGGGCGGTTGTTGAGGTCCGGGTGGTCGCGGTGGCCGTCGGGGGTGCGCTCACGGTGTGGCTGCGGGACTCGGCGGCGGAGCAGCCGGACAGGACGGGCGACAGCGATCCTGGGCCGGCGCCGCGGCAGGACACGGAGTACGCGTGCCCGCCGCGCCGGGAGGTCACCCGGAGGCGGCGCCTGAGGCCGCTCCGACGCTCGTGGCGTGTGCATACGGGATCGGTCGCTGGGCGGGATCGGCCGTGGGCGTCGCCTTCGGCAGCCCGCCGGTCTCCGGGTCGCGGCCGGTGAGGCAGTACGTGCCGCCCGCCGGGTCGCGCATGACCGTCCAGTGGGCGTGCCGGGCGACGACCGTGGCCCCCAGCTGCCGGTGGCGGGCGCCGGTCGCCCCGATGTCGGCGCAGGCCAGGTCCAGGTGGGCGGAGGCGGCGGGCCGCTCGGTGCCGAGGCGCTGAAGGAGGATGCGGACCGGGAGGCCGGCCGGAGGCCTGAGCACGTGGAACTCCGGGAGCGAGCCGGCGAGGGAGTCCCAGGCGGTGAGGCGCTCCCAGAAGGCGACTTCCGTGCCGTGGGCGGCGGGCGGGATGTCGATGGACACCTGGTCGAGGCGGCTGCCGTCCACCACGGCGGGCCGTACCGCCTCCCCGTGCCAGGGCACGGCGCAGAACAGCTGCCCTGCGGGTGAGCGCAGCACGGACCAGCCGTCGTACGCCCCGACGACCGTCGCCCCGAGCGCCGACGCCGCTCCGACGAAGGCGTCGACGTCCTCGACGGCGAAGTCGAGATGGGCGCCGCCGTCCCCGGAGGCCACCCCCTGGACCTTGACGCAGGCGTCGCCCGTGCCCGGCAGCAGGGTCACGAACTCGCCCTGCTCACCCCGGGTCTCGGACACCCGGGTGCCCGTGACGGCGGCCCAGAACGCCTGGGCGGCGCCGAGATCGCCGACGGGCCGGTCGACGAAGGCGTAGGTCCAGCGGATGCCGCTGTCGGTGCCGAAGCCGTTGCTCATGGCGTGATCGTAAGGTGACGGTCGTCCACGTCACCTGCGTTTTTTCCAGGAACAGGCTTTGCCCGCAGTTCGTCGCGAGTACGCCTGCGCTTGCTTCCATCGAACGCATGGACCACATCACGTTCCTGGTGGCGGTCGTCATCGTGACGGCCCTGGCCTTCGCCTCCACCAACGGGTTCCACGACACGGCGAACGCGATGGCCACCTCCATCGCCACCGGCGCCCTGAAGCCGAGAACCGCGGTCCTGCTCGCCGGTGTCCTCAACATCGTCGGCGCCTTCCTGACCACCGAGGTCGCGAAGACGATCTCCGGCGGCATCGTCGACGACACGCTCGTCACCCCGGGGATGATCTTCGCGGGGCTGGTCGGGGCGATCCTGTGGAACCTGATGACCTGGCTGGTGGGGCTGCCGTCGAGCTCCTCGCACGCCCTGATCGGCGGGCTGATCGGCGCGGTGTGGGTGGGTGCGGGCGCCGAGGGCGTGCACTTCACCAAGGCCGTCGAGAAGGTGCTGATCCCGGCGCTCGCCTCACCGCTGGTGGCCGGGATCGCGGCGCTGATCGCCACGTACCTCGCCTACAGGCTCACGGCCCGCGCCCGGAAGGACTCGGTGACCAGGGTGGCCGCGGTGAGCCTCGGAGCCACCGTCGCCGTGGTCGGCGCCTTCGCCTTCGGCGTCCTCGGACTCGCCCGGGTCGAGAGTGCGCGTGAGAATGACGGAGGTACCCACGCGCTCGGGTTCGCCCAGGCGGGGCTGTGCTTCCTGGCGTGCGCGGCCGTGGTCGCGTACGGCATCTGTCTGATCGTGCCGCAGTTCCACGGACCGCCACTGACCACTACCGATGACTATCGACCGCTACTGACTGTCACTGATCGTCATTGACCGCTGATGTTGATGCCAAGGAGGCCGACGGTATGACACCGCTGATGTCCGGACTGAAGGTCGACTACAGCGACCTCGACGAACCCGTCCTCGTCCGGCCGGACGGCACGCCGGTCGACACCTGGCGGGAGAACTATCCGTACTCCGAGCGCATGGAGCGCCGGGAGTACGACCTGCACAAACGGCTCCAGCAGATCGAACTGCTGAAGCTGCAGAGCTGGATCAAGCAGACCGGACGCCGGCTCGTCGTCGTCTTCGAGGGCCGGGACGCGGCCGGAAAGGGCGGCACGATCAAGCGCTTCACGGAGCATCTCAACCCGCGCGGCGCCCGCGTGGTGGCTCTGGAGAAGCCCACCGAACGCGAACGCGGCCAGTGGTACTTCCAGCGGTACGTCGAACACCTCCCGACCGCCGGCGAGATAGTCCTCTTCGACCGCTCCTGGTACAACCGGGCCGGCGTGGAACGGGTCATGGGCTTCTGCACGGACGACGAGTACCGCCGCTTCACCCGCCAGGCCCCGCTGTTCGAGCGCATGCTCGTCGACGACGGCGTCGACCTGATCAAGTTCTGGTTCTCGGTCTCCCAGGGCGAGCAGCGCACCCGCTTCACGATCCGCCAGGTCGACCCCGTACGGCAGTGGAAGCTGAGCCCCATGGACCTCGCCTCCCTGGACCGCTGGGACGACTACACGGCCGCCAAGGTCGCCATGTTCCGTGCGACGGACACCGAACAGGCCCCCTGGACGGTGGTGAAGAGCAACGACAAGAAGCGCGCGAGGGTGGAGGCGATGCGCAGCGTCCTGGCCCGCTTCGACTACACGGGCAAGGACGAGGAGGTCGTCGGCAGCCCGGACCCGAGCATCGTGGGCTCGGCGGTGAACCTGCTGGAGGCGGGGGAGGATGACGACGGCGTGTGAACGCCGCCCCACCCGAACCCGGGAGCCGCTGACGTGACCGACCGCACCCCATCCACATCCGCATCCACCTCCGCATCCATGTCCGCCTCCGCGTCCGCCTCCGTCGGCACCGAGCGAGTCCGCCTCGCCGAGAGCGCGTACGGCAGCGACCGGGACCTGGCCGCCCGGCAGTCGATCTACCAGTGGCAGACGCCCCGTCACGACCTGCCGGGCATCGTCGTCGAGCAACTGGGCGGGGTGCGGGCGAGCGGGCGCGTGGTCGACGTCGGCTGCGGCAACGGCAAGTACGTCCAGCGGCTGCGCGAGGACCGGCCCGACCTGTCCGCACTGGGTCTGGACATCTCACCCGGCATCCTCGCCACGGTCCCCGGCCCGGTCGCCGTGGCGGACGTCACGCGGCTGCCGCTGGCCACGGGGAGCGTCGACGCGGCCCTGGCGATGCACATGCTCTACCACGTGCCCGACATCCCGCAGGCGGTAAGGGAGCTGGCACGCGTCGTCGCGCGGGACGGGGTGGTGATCGTCTCGACCAACAACGACCGGGACAAGGCCGAACTGGACGACCTGTGGCACCGGGCCGTCGGCGACGTGCTCGGCACCGGGCAGGAGCCGGCCCGGTTCTCGATCGGTGGCCGCTTCTCCCTGGAGAAGGCTCCGGACTTCCTCGGGGCGGAGTTCGGCCGGGTGCGGACGATCGAACTGCCCAGCACCGTCACGGTCCGCGAGCCCGAGCCGGTCGTCGCGTACCTGGCGTCCTACCGGGCCTGGGCGGACCAGTACGGCACGCCCTTCGACGCGACCGTCGAGCGGGCCCGTGCCATCGTCACCGACCGGATCGCCCGCGAGGGGAAGTTCGAGGTCGGCTGCCGGGCGGGGATTCTCGTCTGCCGGCGCTGAACGGGCCGACGTCGCCCGGGCGGAAGAATGGGAGAAGGGCCGGTCAGCCTTCGACCGGCCCTTCGAAGAAGGCTTGCATCAGGCCTTCTTCGTCTCCCAGAAGATCTTGTCGATCTGGGCGATGTAGTCCAGCGCCTTCTGGCCCGTCGCCGGGTCCACGGACGCCTTGGCGGCCGAGAGGGCCTTCAGGGCGTCGTTGACCAGCTGGTGCAGCTCCGGGTACTTCTCGAAGTGCGGCGGCTTGAAGTAGTCGCTCCACAGGACCGAAACGTGGTGCTTGGCGAGCTCTGCGCGCTGCTCCTTGATGACGGTGGCGCGCGCCTGGAAGTGCGGGTCGTCGTTGGCTGCCATCTTGTCCTGCACGGCCTTCACCGACTCCGCCTCAATGCGGGCCTGGGCCGGGTCGTACACACCGCAGGGCAGGTCGCAGTGAGCGCTGACCTTGACCTTGGGGGCAAACAGGCGGGAAAGCATGGAGCGTTCCTTCCTCGTGATCGTCTTCTCAGGTTGGACATTACTCCCTGAGAGAGGGGTTTTCGCGAGTGCCCCCATGGGCTTAGGACAAAAGTAGGGCGTCAGACTGGTACTCGTGGAGGATGGACCGGGGAGGTGCCGGGATGCCGGAGCTGTCGCAGGAGAGCGAACACGGAAGTGAACACGGGAGCGAACCCGGGAGCGAGCGCGGAGGGGCCGCGAAGCCCTTCGGCTGGGTCTCCGTGACCGGACCGTCGATGGTGCCCACGCTGTATCACGGTGACTTTCTCGTGGTGCGGTACGGGAACCGGGTCAGGGCCGGGGACATCGTCGTCCTGCGTCATCCGTTCCAGCAGGACCTGCTGGTCGTCAAACGGGCGGTGGAGCGCCGTGAGGGCGGCTGGTGGGTGCTCGGGGACAACTCCTTCGCCGGCGGCGACAGCACCGACTACGGCACCGTGCCGCACGATCTGATCCTGGGCAGGGTCCGGTTCCGGTACCGGCCGCTCAAGCCCGGTCAGCGTTCGCCGCTGACGCTGCTGCGCTGGGCGGTGTCGGCGGCCAGGCCCGTCTTCTCGGACCGGTCCGCCTCCAGGCGCTTGCGGGCACGGTAGGCGGCCACGTTGGCCCGCGTCGCGCAGCGGTCGGAGCAGTAGCGGCGGGAGCGGTTCGTCGAGGTGTCGAGGTAGGCGTTGCGGCAGGGCGGCGCCTCGCACAGGCCGAGGCGGTCCACGCCGTACTCGGTGAGGTGGAAGGCCAGGCCCATGGCGGCGATGGCCGCGAAGCCCGCCGTCGCGTTCGACGGGTGGTCGGCGAGGTGCATGTGCCACAGCGGGCGTCCGTCGTCGTCCCGGAAGTCGTGCCCGGAGATCTGCGGGCTCACCGGGAACTCCAGCAGGAGTGAGTTCAGCAGGTCCACCGAGAGCGTCTCGTCGCCCGTGTCCGCCGCCTCGAAGACCGCGCGCAGACGGGCCCGTACGGAGCGGAACCGGGTCACGTCGGCGTCGGTGGCGCGGCGGGCGGCCTGCTGGTTGGCGCCGAAGAGATCGCGGACGGCGTCGATCGAGGTCAGCGAGTCCTTTCCGCGGGCCGGTTCCTCGGTGTTGACGAGGCGCACGGCATAGTCCGAGTAATAGGCCAGTTCCACTTGTAGTCCTTACGAGGGCGCTCTATGGTCGTGAATGCGAGGAAGTAACGGCTGATATTGCTTCCAGGGTATTACGCATGCGTGCGAAGCGGGCGACTGAGCGACCGACGGGGAGGGGTTCTCCATGACGACCACCACTGGCACCACCGACACCACCGGGACAGACGCCGGAACCGACTGGCATGCCTGGCAGACGAGCTGGGACCGGCAGCAGGAGTGGTACATGCCGGACCGCGAGGAACGGTTCCGGATCATGCTCGACATGGTCGAGGCCCTCGTCGGCCCCGCCCCGCGCGTACTCGATCTCGCCTGCGGCACGGGAAGTATCACGTCCCGGCTGCTCGACCGGTTCCCGGAGGCCACCAGTACCGGCGTCGACCTCGACCCGGCGCTCCTCGCCATCGCCGAGGGCACCTTCGCGGGCGACGACCGCGTCACCCTCGTCACGGCCGACCTCAAGGACCCGCGGTGGACGAGCGGGCTGCCGTACGACTCGTACGACGCCGTTCTGACCGCCACCGCCCTGCACTGGCTGCACAGCGAACCCCTCGCGGACCTCTACGGCCGGATCGCGGAGCTCGTCCGCGGCGGCGGTCTGTTCATGAACGCGGACCACATGATCGACGACAGCACGCCCCGGATCAACGCGGCGGAGCGCGCACTGCGCCACGCACGTATGGATCAGGCCAAACACGACGGCGCCGTCGACTGGGCGGAGTGGTGGCGGCTCGCCGCGCAGGACCCCGCCCTCGCCGGCCCGACCGCCCGCCGCTTCGAGATCTACGGCGAGCACGCCGACGGCGACATGCCCTCCGCCGGGTGGCACGCGCGCGTGCTGCGCGAGAAGGGGTTCGCGGAGGCACGGCCGGTGTGGTGCTCGCCGTCGGACACGCTGCTGCTCGCGCTCAAGTAGCCCGGCACGGCGCAGGGGGCGGTACGAGGATCTCGTACCGCCCCCTGCGCGTGTCCGCTGCCGTCTCTGCCGGTGTCAGAGCACCTTCGACAGGAACGACTGCGTGCGCTCGTGCTGCGGGTTCGTCAGGACGTCGCGCGGGTTGCCGGACTCGACGACCACGCCGCCGTCCATGAAGACCAGGCTGTCGCCCACCTCGCGGGCGAAGCCCATCTCGTGGGTGACGACGACCATCGTCATACCGGACTCGGCCAGGTCCCGCATGACGTCGAGGACGTCACCGACCAGCTCCGGGTCCAGCGCC
This sequence comes from Streptomyces sp. NBC_01451, assembly GCF_036227485.1. Lineage (NCBI taxonomy): Bacteria > Bacillati > Actinomycetota > Actinomycetes > Kitasatosporales > Streptomycetaceae > Streptomyces > Streptomyces sp. NBC_01451. Next base: position 2,886,332 of record NZ_CP109479.1, on the reverse strand, counting down.
GAGGTCGGCTCGTCGAACAGCATCAGCTTCGGGTCCATCGCGAGGGCCCGGGCGATGGCGACGCGCTGCTGCTGGCCGCCGGAGAGCTGCGAGGGGTAGTTGCCGGCCTTGTCGGCCAGGCCCACGCGCTCCAGGAGCTGGCCCGCACGCTCACGGGCCTGTGCCTTGCCCACGCCCTTGACCTGGACCGGGGCCTCCATGACGTTCTCCAGCGCCGTCATGTGGGGGAACAGGTTGAAGCGCTGGAAGACCATGCCGATGTCCCGCCGCTTCAGCGCGACCTCGCTGTCCTTCAGCTCGTACAGCTTGTCGCCCTTCTGGCGGTAGCCGACCAGCTCACCATCGACGTACAGGCGCCCGGCGTTGACCTTCTCCAGGTGGTTGATGCACCGGAGGAACGTCGACTTGCCGGAGCCGGAGGGGCCGATGAGGCAGAACACCTCGCCCGACTTCACCTCCAGGTCGATGCCCTTGAGGACCTCGACGGGGCCGAAGGACTTGTGGACGCCCTCCGACTTGACCATCGCGACGCCGTCCGCGGACCCGGTGACCTTTTCCGTGCTCATGGTCAGCGCCTCCAGCTTCCGAGCGACAGCATGTTCGCCTTGATCTTCTGGAACGGCGTGTCCGCGAGCGTACGGCTGGAACCGCGCGCGTAGTACCGCTCGATGTAGTACTGGCCGACGCTGAGGACCGAGGTGAGGATCAGGTACCAGGCGGCGGCGAGGAAGTACATCTCCACCGGGGCACCGGACGTCTGCCCGATGTCCTGGGCGTAGCGGAACAGTTCGGCGAACTGGACCACCGACACCAGCGAGGTCGTCTTGAGCATGTTGATGACCTCGTTGCCCGTGGGCGGCACGATCACGCGCATCGCCTGCGGGATCACGATCCGGCGCAGGGTCTTGGCGTGGCTCATGCCCAGGGCGTGCGAGGCCTCGGTCTGGCCCTCGTCGACCGACAGGAGGCCCGCGCGGCAGATCTCCGCCATGTAGGCGGCCTCGTTCAGGCCCAGGCCCAGGAGCGCCGTCAGGAGCGGCGTCATGAAGCTGGACCAGTAGTCCTTGTAGATCGGACCGAGGTTGATGTAGGTGAAGACCAGGCCCAGGTTGAACCAGACCACGAGCTGGACCAGGACCGGGGTGCCGCGGAAGAACCAGATGTAGAACCAGGCGATGGTCGAGGTCACCGGGTTCTTCGACAGTCGCATGACGGCGAGCAGGATGCCGCCGACGATGCCGATCACCATCGAGAGGACCGTCAGCAGGAGGGTCTTCCCGACGCCCGTCATGATGCGGTCGTCGAAGAAGTAGTCCGGTACGGCGCCCCAGTTGATGTTGCCCTGGGCGAACGCGTAGACGATCGCGACGAAGATCGCGATGGCGATCACGGCCGAGACGTACCGCCCGTAGTGCCGGACCGGGATGGCTTTGATGGCCTCCGGTCCGGCCGGGGGAGTGTCCGCCGGTCCTGTCGCCTTGTCGATGTCAACAGTCACGGATGTTGCCTTTCAGTGCCCGTACTTCCGTGAGCCTCGGGTCACTTGCCGCCGTTGACGGTGGCCGAGGTCACGGCACCGTCCTCGACGCCCCACTTGGCGATGATCTTGGCGTACTCGCCGTTCTTGATGATCGCGTCGAGCGCGGCCTGCAGGGCGTCCCGCAACTGCGTGCTCGACTTGGCGACCGCGATGCCGTACGGCGCCGCCTCGACCTGCTCGCCGACGACCTGGAAGTCGTTGCCGCCGCCCGAGGTCTTCACCGCGTACGCCGTGACCGGGAAGTCGGAGGAGCCGGCGTTGGCGCCGCCCGCGCGCACCCGGGTCTGGGCCTGCTGGTCGTTGTCGTACGACTCGATGGCGATCTTCTTGCCACCCGTGCACTTCTTCGTCTCGGCCTTGGCGAGGTCCTCGGAGACCGTGCCGCGCTGGACCGCGATCTTCTTGCCGCACAGGTCGGACCAGCTCTTGATGCCCTGGTCGTCGCCCTTCTTGGTGTAGATCGAGACACCGGCGGTGAAGTAGTCGACGAAGTCGACGCCCTCGCCGACCTTCTTGCCGTTCTCGGTGCCCTCCTGGCGGTCCTTGGTGTCGGTCATCGCGGACATGGCGATGTCGTACCGCTTGGAGCGCAGACCCGTGATCAGGGTGTCGAAGGTGCCGTTCTGGAACTCGAACTTCACACCGAGCTGCTTGCCCATGGCGTCCGCGATGTCCGGGTCGAGACCGACCGTCTTGCCGGAGTCGTCCTTGAACTCGACCGGCGCGTACGCGATGTCCGAGCCGACCGTGACGACTCCCTTGTCCCGGATCGCCTGGGGCAGCTTGTCGGCCAGCGGGGCGGAGCTCGTCGAGGCGCTCTCCGAGCCGCTGTCCTTGTCCTTGGTCTGGTCACCGCACCCGGTGAGCAGCAGGGCGCCCGCGACCGCGATCGCACCGACCGCGGCTAGCCGGTTCTGCGCAGCGGTCGTACGAAGGGTGGAGCTTGCGGTCATGGTGGGTTCCTCCGGCGGATGGATGGCGAGCCATTGGGGCCGGCGTCCTCCCAGGGGGCGGACGATGCCGGCGGTTCGGTCGACTGGTGCACACATCTTTGAGTGTCGCGACCTTGTGTGATTACGGCATCTTGCCATTCGGACGAGGTCATTCAGACGACCGGCTATGTCAAAATCGGATAACGGGTGACCCCCGTAGAGCGTCAGGTCGGTGCATCAGAGCCGGACCTTCCCGGATCTTCTACGGGAATCATTCGTTCCGGCCGGAAGATCTTCGGTGCATCTCGCCAGGTGAGCGGCTGTTGCATCCGTACGCACGGCCGCGGGAGGACTCCGCCGCGCCCCGTGGGCCGACTCGTGGTCCGGATCGGGGCCCGGTTCGTGACCCCGCCCGGTCTCGACTTGGTCTCGTTCGCGGTGCCGGTCTCGTCGTCGACCCGCTTCTCGATTTGATCGATCATGCCCGGGTATGTGGTCATGTGTGGTGATGAGTCATGTCGCCCCCGTGTGACCTTCGCGTTATGGGGTCGTCGTCGGTGTCCTCCGTCCGGTAAGAAGGTTCTTTACACCCCTCATCAGGGGCTCAGGGCGCGTGTGCGGCGCGCCCGTCGCGTTCGTGCCCGTGCGCATCACTCACCGGGGCCTTGCGCGGTGCCCGCCCACCCCTCACCAGGAGTGGCCACCCTCAAACCGTGAAGACCTAAGGGGTACAACAAAGTGGCAGCGGAGATCGTCAATCCTCGCAGCGACATCGACACGGACAGCGACGCCGGTGAGTTCGACCCGGCGTTCGCCCTGCACCGGGGCGGCAAGATGGCCGTGCAGGCCACCGTGCCGATCCGTGACAAGGACGACCTGTCCCTCGCGTACACACCCGGTGTGGCCCGGGTGTGCACCGCCATCGCCGAGCAGCCCGACCTCGTCAACGACTACACCTGGAAGTCGTCCGTCGTCGCGGTCGTGACGGACGGTACGGCGGTCCTCGGACTCGGGGACATCGGTCCCGAGGCCTCCCTCCCGGTGATGGAGGGCAAGGCGATCCTGTTCAAGCAGTTCGGCGGCGTGGACGCGGTCCCGATCGCGCTGGCCTGCACGGGCGTGGACGAGATCATCGAGACGGTGGTCCGGCTGGCGCCGTCCTTCGGCGGGATCAACCTGGAGGACATCTCGGCACCGCGGTGCTTCGAGATCGAGCGGCGGCTCCAGGAGCAGCTGGACATCCCCGTCTTCCACGACGACCAGCACGGCACGGCTGTCGTCACGCTGGCGGCCCTGCGCAACGCCGCGCGGCTCACCGGGCGGGAGCTCGGGGAACTGCGGGGCGTGATCTCGGGCGCGGGCGCGGCGGGCGTCGCCATCGCGAAGTTCCTCCTTGAGGCGGGGCTCGGCGATGTCGCGGTCGCCGACCGCAGGGGCATCGTCTCGGCGGACCGGGACGACCTCACACCGGTCAAGCGCGAGCTGGCCGAGCTGACCAACAGGGCCGGGCTGACGGGGTCGCTGGAGAGCGCCCTGGCGGGCGCCGACGTCTTCATCGGTGTCTCCGGAGGTACGGTCCCGGAGGCCGCGGTGGCTTCGATGGCCAAGGACGCGTTCGTGTTCGCGATGGCCAATCCGGACCCCGAGGTGCACCCCGACGTGGCGCACAAGTACGCGGCGGTCGTGGCGACCGGGCGCTCGGACTTCCCGAACCAGATCAACAACGTGCTGGCGTTCCCGGGGATCTTCGCGGGGGCGCTGCAGGTGCGGGCTTCGCGGATCACGGAGGGGATGAAGATCGCGGCGGCGGACGCGCTTGCGGGCGTCGTCGGTGAGGATCTGGCCGCCGACTACGTGATTCCGTCGCCGTTCGACCCGCGGGTCGCTCCGGCGGTGACCGCGGCGGTCGCCGCGGCGGCTCGGGCGGAAGGTGTCGCTCGCCGCTGAGCGTGGCTTCCCAGGGTGGCTCCGTCGGTTGCGGCGGGGCCATTTCTGTCTCGCCCGCGCCGCCCCTACCCGTCCCGTCCGTTCCTGGGGGCTGCCGCCCCCAGACCCCCGCTTCGGCCCCGAAAGGCCTCGTCCTCGAACGCCGGACGGGCTGAGTAGTCAGCCCCTCCGGCGTTCGAGGAGCGGGGGTTCGGGGGCGGAGCCCCCGAGGACGGGACGGGTAGGGGCGGCGGGGGCGAAATCAACAGGGCGTGTGTCACAGTGCCGCCTCGTTCCCCCGGCTCCGCCGGGCCCCTATCGTCAAGGTCATGTTCGCTGCCTACGCCGCCCGTATCGACCCCGGCCACCCGCTCGACGGGCTGGAGTTGGGCGACCGCCCAGCCCCGGAGGCGCGCCCCGGCTGGACGACGGTCGACGTCAGGGCCGCCTCGCTCAACCACCACGACCTCTGGTCCCTGCGCGGGGTCGGACTCCCCGAGGACCGTCTGCCGATGATCCTCGGCTGCGACGCCGCCGGCGTCGACGCGGACGGCAACGAGGTCGTCCTGCACTCCGTCATCGGCCAGACCGGCCACGGCGTCGGCCCCAGGGAACCCCGCTCCATCCTCACCGAGCGCTACCAGGGCACCTTCGCCGAGCAGGTCGCCGTACCGACGTGGAACGTCCTGCCCAAGCCCAAGGAGCTCTCCTTCGCGGAGGCCGCCTGTCTGCCCACGGCCTGGCTGACGGCGTACCGGATGCTCTTCACCAACGCGGGCGTACGCCCCGGCGACTCGGTGCTCGTGCAGGGCGCCGGCGGTGGTGTCGCGACCGCCGCGATCGTGCTCGGCAAGGCGGCGGGCCTGCGGGTCTTCGCCACCAGCCGCGACGAGGCGAAGCGGAAGCGGGCGATCGAGCTGGGCGCCGTCGAGGCGGTGGAGCCCGGGGCGCGGCTGCCACAGCGCGTGGACGCCGTGATCGAGACGGTCGGGGCGGCCACCTGGTCGCACTCGGTCAAGTCGCTGCGGCCCGGCGGCACGCTCGTCATCTCGGGTGCCACCAGTGGCGACCGCCCCTCGCACGCCGAACTGACCCGCATCTTCTTCCTCGAACTCAAGGTCGTCGGCTCGACGATGGGCACGAAGGACGAGCTGGAGGACCTGCTGTCGTTCTGCGCCACCACCGGCGTACGTCCCGTCATCGACGAGGTGCTGCCGCTGGACCGGGCCCGCGAGGGCTTCGAACGCCTTGAGTCCGGTGACCTGTTCGGCAAGATCGTCCTCACCACGTCCTGATCACCGTCACGCGTGTCCTCCTGCGGCGGGTCCGGGTTTCCGGGCCCGCCGCTCGCGTGTCCGCACACTCCGGAATGTCAATCAAGGTTGACATCCATCCGCGTGTCAACTTAAGTTGACGTCATGACCGAAGCAACAGATCTCGCCGAGCGCGCGGGTGACCGCGATCCGCGGATCGGGCTGCGGGCCGTCTCCGCGCTGCGGAAGCTGGTCGAGCAGCTGGAGTCCGTGCAGGTGTGCAGTGCGCGCAATCAGGGCTGGTCGTGGCAGGAGATCGCCGCGGAGCTCGGTGTCAGCAGGCAGGCCGTGCACAAGAAATACGGGAGGCAGTGATGTTCGAACGGTTCACGAGCGATGCGCGCGCCGTGGTGCGGGGTGCCGTCGAGCACTCCGAGCGTGCCGGCAGTCGGTCCGTCGACGCCGAGCACCTGCTGCTCGCGCTGCTCGACCGCGAGGCCGGCCGGGCCTCCTTCGCGCTGGCCTCGCTCGGACTCGCCGGCCGGAAGGAGTCGGTGCGGGCCGCTCTGGCCGACGCCAGGCGCCGCGCCGGACTGTCCCAGGCCGAGGCCGATGCCCTCGCCGGGCTCGGGATCGACGTGTCCGACATCGTCTCCCGGATCGAGGAGGTGCACGGCGTCGGTGCGATGTCCGGCGACCGCCGGAGCCGGGGGCGGCTGTCGTCCGGGCGCCGCACCTTCAGCCGGGACGCCAAGGAGGTGCTGGAGAGGTGCCTGCGGATCGCGGTGGCCCACCGGGACCGGCGGATCGGCGACGACCACATCCTCCTCGCCCTCACGGCCCGCCCCGGCGTGCCGGCGGAGGTCCTCGCCGACCAGGGGGTCACGCACGAGGTCCTGAGCCGTGTGCTGTACGGCGGAGGCGAGGCGAAGGCGGGCTGACGGTCCGTCGGGTGCGGTGCCGAAGGTGGTGCAACTCGCCGCGGGCTCACGGGGGATGACGGGTCGTAATTCACGGGCCGACCGACCGGAATGGTGATCCCCGGCAACCCCCGGCCATCTTTTTTTCGTGCTACCCAAGGGTAACAACACCCTTGATTCGCAAAGAAGTTGCCTAATCCTCCCTTTGTTTACAAGGCGTCAGTCGCGGGTCGCGACTGAAAGTCGACTCGTCTACTAGGTCGACATCACGCTGTACCGGGACGGTGTCACCCGGTGTGCGGCGGCGCGCAGTTGGGCCGGACGAGTGATACGGGTTCTCGCCCTGCCACCCGGTACAGTTCCCTTTAGCTCCTCTCTGAGCCGGTTCCTGTGGGCGCCGTACGGGTTCATCCGGCCCGGTCCCCAACAGAGAGGAGAGAGGTCCGTGGCAGGCTCTGAACGGCCAAGCGATGGGGATGACGATGTCCCTCCCGAACCGCGCGGCCCCGAAGAGCCGGACCGCGGTAGCGCGCCGCGCAGAGGCCGAGCACGCATGGCCGGGGAGTGCCTGTACTGGCTCATCCGGCTGATGTTCGATCTGTACGACAACGGCGGATGAGGTTGGCCCCTCACCCGCCGTCAGTTACCGAATAGCCGGCCGCGTGGGCCCGTGCTCAGGATCGCCACCGGACACGGGCTCACGGTCGTTTCGGTAAGTCGTCGCGGAGTGACGCGTTCCGGAGTCGTCCCGCTGTGGAGATCCCCCTGGAAAGCCGCCCCCGCGTGTTCCTCAATCCTCACCGCTGTGCCGTGCGGCGGGAATCCAAAACAATGCTAAGCGGTACCACGCTACGGGGCCGAAGCGAGATTTCGGCTTCGTAGCGTGTCCCTGGCACTCTCCAGAGTGAATCCATGGACACGCTTCCGAACCTAAGCGGTACCTTTTATCGTACTGCTAGTTGAAGGGGTAACGAGAGGGGGTGGGGTGAGTGGCCCGTGGGGCGGTGGACTTCGACGGTGACGCACTGCGCTTCGCGCGGCTCACACGCGCTGTCGACGGCGAGTTCCTCAGCGCCGACGCGGTCGCGAAACGGCTCGGTACCTCGAAGAGCCGCGTCCTCGCCTACGAGAACAACATCTCCAAGCCGGACCCCCGGCGCATCGCCGAGATCAGCGCCCTGTTCGACATCCCCGCACGTGAACTCCGCAGAAAGCGCGCCCTGGCGGACATCCAGGGGCTGCGCTGCCAGGCCGGGCTGACGATCGCGCAGGCGGCCGACGAGGTCGGCATCAGCCGCAGCGGCTACACGAACATCGAACGGTTTGCCCGGCTTCCCGTACGGGACGACGGAACCGTACGGATGGATCTCGCCCGTGTCTTCGGGGTGAACCCCGCCGTCATCGACCGCGCACTGCTCCGCCACCCGGTGGCCGTCGAGCGGCTGGCCGAGTTGACCGACCATCTGGGCGTCGTGTTCCAGCGGGCCCACCTGGAGCACAGGCTCGCCGTCATCGACGCCGACGACCCCCTCCTGCAACTGATCGCTCCACTGCTGCAACGCTCGCCCGGAGTCGCCTGCCGACTCCTCAACGCGGAACTCGACACCTATCGCGAACTGCTGCGCGACCGGGCCCGTATGGAGGTCGACGAAGCCTTCGCGCAGACCGAGTCCGATGCCGAGCGGGCCCGCGAGCGCCGTACCCGCATCGAGTTCCATGTGAAGAACGCCGCACCGACCGCCGCACGCAGCCTGCACCGGTTCCTGTCCGAGGCGATGAACGTCCGTCAGTGGCGGCTGATGGTCGCGCTGGCCAACGCCGGCATCGACGGCATAGTCCTCGCCAGCACCTCCCGCTACGCCTCCGCCGAGGACATCGAGGCCCTTCGGATACGCCAGTACGCCACTGTCGTTCAGCGCGGTGACCAGATGTACGCCGTAGCCACGCACGAGGGTCTCGCCATCGTCCGCAAGCACTACTCCCGCTACGGACGGCTGTATCCGCGCGTGCCGACCCCCAGCCTGAGCCACTACCGGGACCAGCGGCGGCGCCCGAGGGCGGTTGTCCGGCCCGAGTGGGCGACCGGCGAACGATAGAGGTCCGCCGCTCGCCAGAGGGGTCGCCGCCTACTTCTCAGGCGTCCGCAGTGCCGCCTCCACCAATGCCGCCGCCGCGGACAAGTGGCCGCGGATCTCGTGGAGTTGAGGCTCCGTGACGCTGTGGTCGCGGGCCGAGTCGCGGATGCCGTCGCGGAAGCGGTCGAGGAGGCGGTCCAGGTCGCGGGCCGGGTCGCCGGTGAAGTCCTCGTGGGCCCAGGACGGTTCGTAGCCGGCCGGGAAGTCCGGGGGAGTGTCCGTGTACTGCGGGCGCTCCGGTTCCGGTGCCGTGGCGGTCGTGGTGCCGCCGGGGCGCGCGAAGCCGAAGTCCTTGCCCAGGCCCTGGCCGAGGTTCTTGCCGAAGTCCTTTCCGAACTCGCCGAACTCCTTGGCCAGTTCGGTCAGGCCCTCGCGGACCCCCGTCGGCCAGTCGCCCCGGCTGAAGTGGTCCTGGACCTGTTCCTGGACGTGCCTGGCGATGCGCTGCACCTCCTCCTGGGCCTGCGCGCGGGCGTTGTCCTGGGCCTCCTTGGCCTGGCGCCTGGCCCGCTGGGCCTCCTCACGGGCCCGGCGGCTCTCGTCCTTCGCGCGCCGGGCCTGCTCCTTCCACTCCTGCTTGGCGCGCCGCATCTCCTCCTTCGCGGCACGCCACGCCTCCCTGTCGCCGAGGTCGGTGAGGCCCCCGTACTCGCCGGGTTCTCCGAACGGGGCGCTCGGCGCGGCTCCGGGGGACCTGCGGGCCTCGCTCGCCGCCGCGCGCACCTCGCGCCGCAGGTCGCCCGCCGCGCCCCGGACGTCGGCCCGGATCTCGGCGGCGAGTTCGGCGACCGAGTCGCGGATCTCCAGTTCGAGGTCGGCCAACTCGCCGCTGCGGTCGGCCAGTTCGGCGCGGCCCGCGTCCGTGATGGAGTACACCTTGCGGCCGCCCTCCGTGGTGTGCGTGACCAGCCCCTCGGTCTGCAGCTTGGCCAGGCGGGGGTACACGGTGCCCGCCGACGGCGCGTACAGCCCCTGGAAGCGCTCCTCCAGGAGGCGGATCACCTCGTAGCCGTGGCGGGGAGCCTCGTCCAGCAGCTTCAGCAGGTAGAGGCGCAGGCGGCCGTGGGCGAAGACGGGAGGCATGTCAGAGCACCTTCTTGTTCGTCGGGCCGGAGGTGTCACCGGAACTGTCACCGGGAGTGTTCCCGGGGGTGGAGTCCGCCGGTTCGTCATCCTGTTGAGGGCGGCGGAGCAGGGCGATCGAGCCGGAGACCGTCGTCGCCCGGAGTTTGCCCGTGCCCGCGCCCAGGCGGCCCGTGACGCGGTGGGCGCCCCACTGGCCGTGGACGCGGAGGTCGTCGAAGGCGTTGGAGATCCTGCCGCTCGCCGTGTTCGCCTCCACCTCGGCGTCCGCCGGATGCGGGAGCCGGATGGCGATCTCGCCCGAGACGTTCGTCAGCCGCACGTCCGTCGGGCCCTCCGGGTCGAGGTCGACGATCATGGCGCCGCTCACCGACTCCGCGCGCACCGACGGGCCGGAGCCCTCGATGACGGTGAGGTCGCCCGAGACGGAGTTGAAGTGCAGGTCGCCCGTGACCGCCTGGGCCTCCAGGCTGCCCGAGACGGTGTCGGCGCGGACGGGCCCGGAGAGCCCGACGAGTGTCGTGTCGCCGGTGACGCCCATCACCACCGTCTCCCCGGCGACCCCCGAGACGACCGCGGCGGCGCCCACCACGCCCACCTCGACGCGCGCTGAGGCCGGGACGGTCAGGGTCACCACCGCGCTGCGGCGCCAGCTCCTGCGGTCCAGCCACTTGAGGAATCCTTTCCAGGGCAGATCCTCGTAGGCCACTGTCAGGACCCCGGCCTCCTGGGTCACCACCAGGGGTGGGCCCTCGATCTCGGTGACCTCCAGGCGGGCGGAACTCTCGTCCGTGCCCACCACGTTCACCGTTCCGTTGACGATGCGTACCTGCAGGCCCGTGACGGGCTCGGCGAAGTCGAGGCTGCCGGGCTCTTTGACGGACCACTCGGACGCGGCTGTGGTGGACATGATGCGGACCCCCTTGGTGAACGGACGGGCTGACGAACGGCAGGCCGACGACCGGGTACGTCACGACACGCCATATCGCGTCTTCCGCTATTCACGATATATCGCGGTCACGGAAAGTCAAGACACCCGGATCGGAGCCGCTCGCCATGCCCGCCTGCGCCCTGCGCCCTGTGCGTTACTCGTTACTCGTCGTCCTCGTCGTCCAACCGCGCCAGCCAGGTGGCCAGGCGCTCCACCGGCACCTCGAAGTCGGGATTGAGGTCGACGAAGGCCCGTAGCTGCTCGGCGAGCCACTCGAAGGTGACCTCCTCCTCGCCGCGCCGCTTCTCCAGCTCTTCGATGCCTCGGTCGGTGAAGTACACGGATGTTCTCCTGGGGAATGCTGGGACTGGTCGGACTGGTCGGACTGGTCGGACTGGTGGTGAGGACTGGGCTCGGGGCCGGGGACGGGCCGCCGGGCGAGCCTCTCCAGGTTATGCGTACATTTCCGGGGCCCTGATGACAAAGGGCCCGGCGCCGGATCTCTCCGGTGCCGGGCCCTCGTACCTCAACCGTGTTCGGTGGAGGCGGGTCGAGCCCTACGCCTCGAACACCTCACGCACCAGCTGCTCCTGCTCCGCCTGGTGACGCTTGGCCGAACCCACTGCCGGGGACGAGCCGGCCGGGCGCGAGATGCGCCGCAGACGCTCGCCGTGCGGGATGTCCGCGCCGACCGCGAGGTCCAGGTGGTCGATCAGGTTGAGGGCGATGAAGGGCCACGCGCCCTGGTTGGCCGGCTCCTCCTGGGCCCACAGGTACTTCTCGGCGTTCGGGTACTTGGCGATCTCCGCCTGGAGTTCCGCACCCGGGAGCGGGTACAGGCGCTCGATGCGGATGATCGCCGTGTCCGTGATGCCGCGCTTCTTACGCTCGGCCTCAAGGTCGTAGTACACCTTGCCGGCGCAGAAGACGACCTTGCGGACGTCGGCCGGGGCGGCGGACTCGTCGCCGATGACCGGGCGGAAGGAGCCCGTCGTGAACTCCTCCGTCTTCGAGGCCGCCGCCTTGAGGCGCAGCATCGACTTCGGGGTGAAGACCACCAGCGGCTTGTGGTGCGGGTTGTGCACCTGCCACCGCAGGAGGTGGAAGTAGTTCGACGGCAGCGTCGGCTGCGCGACCATCATGTTGTTCTGGGCACAGAGCTGGAGGAACCGCTCGATGCGGGCCGAGGAGTGGTCCGGGCCCTGGCCCTCGTGGCCGTGGGGGAGGAGCAGGGTGACGCCGGACGTCTGGCCCCACTTCTGTTCCGCGGCCGAGATGTACTCGTCCACCACCGACTGCGCGCCGTTGACGAAGTCGCCGAACTGCGCCTCCCACATCACGAGCGCGTCGGGACGAGCCAGCGAGTAGCCGTACTCGAAGCCCATGACCGCGTACTCGGAGAGCAGGGAGTCGTAGACGTTCAGGCGGGCCTGGTCGTCCGACAGGTACTGGAGCGGGGTGTAGTCCTCGCCGGTGACCCGGTCGATCAGGACCGCGTGACGCTGGCCGAAGGTGCCACGCCGGGAGTCCTGGCCCGAGAGGCGCACCGGGGTGCCCTCCAGGAGCAGGGAGCCGATCGCGAGCGTCTCGCCCATGCCCCAGTCGATCGTGTCGTCCTCGATCATCGCCGCCCGGCGCTGCAACTGCGGGATCAGCCGCGGGTGCACGGTGACGTGGTCGGGGATGTTGACCTGGGACTCGGCGATGCGCTTGATGACCTCCTGGGAGACCGCGGTCTCCACGGCCACCGGGAACTCGGCCCGGGGGTCGCCGACATGGGCCTCGGCCGGCGCGGAGATGGCCTCGCGGACCTCCGTGAAGACCTTCTCCAGCTGGCCCTGGAAGTCCTGGAGCGCCTGTTCGGCTTCTTCGAGGGTGATGTCGCCGCGGCCGATGAGGGACTCGGTGTAGAGCTTGCGCACCGAGCGCTTCTTGTCGATCAGGTCGTACATCAGGGGCTGCGTGAACGCCGGATTGTCGGACTCGTTGTGTCCGCGGCGGCGGTAGCAGATGAGGTCGATGACGACGTCCTTGTTGAACGCCTGGCGGAACTCGAAGGCCAGGCGAGCGACGCGGACGACGGCCTCGGGGTCGTCGCCGTTCACATGGAAGATCGGCGCCTCGATCATGCGGGCGACGTCGGTCGCGTACATGGAGGACCGCGAGGACTCGGGCGCCGCGGTGAAGCCGACCTGGTTGTTGATGACGATGTGGACCGTGCCGCCGGTGCGGTAGCCGCGCAGCTGGGACATGTTGAGCGTCTCGGCCACCACGCCCTGGCCCGCGAAGGCCGCGTCACCGTGCAGGGCGACCGGCAGGACCGTGAAGTCCGTGCCGCCCTTGTTGATGATGTCCTGCTTGGCGCGGGCGATGCCCTCGATGACCGGGTCGACCGTCTCCAGGTGGGACGGGTTGGCGGCCAGCGAGACGTTGATCTGCTCGCCGTCCAGGCCCGTGAACACGCCCTGGGCGCCCAGGTGGTACTTCACGTCGCCGGAGCCGTGCATCGACTTCGGGTCGAGGTTGCCCTCGAACTCCCGGAAGATCTGGGCGTACGACTTGCCGACGATGTTCGCGAGCACGTTGAGCCGGCCGCGGTGGGCCATGCCGATGACGACCTCGTCGAGGCGCGACTCGGCCGCCGAGTCGATCACGGCGTCCAGCAGCGGGATGACGGACTCGCCGCCCTCCAGCGAGAAGCGCTTCTGGCCGACGTACTTGGTCTGCAGGAAGGTCTCGAAGGCCTCCGCCGCGTTCAGCTGGCGCAGGATGCGCAGCTGCTCCTCGCGCTCCGGCTTGCTGTGCGGGCGCTCGATGCGGTCCTGGATCCACTTGCGCTGCCTGGGGTCCTGGATGTGCATGAACTCGACGCCCGTGGTGCGGCAGTACGAGTCGCGCAGCACACCGAGGATGTCGCGCAGCTTCATCAGGGACTTGCCGGAGAAGCCGCCGACCGCGAACTCGCGCTCCAGGTCCCAGAGGGTGAGCCCGTGTTCGGTGATGTCCAGGTCGGGGTGCTTGCGCTGGCGGTACTCCAGCGGGTCGGTGTCGGCCATGACGTGGCCGCGGACCCGGTAGGAGTGGATCAGCTCGAAGACGCGGGCGGGCTTGGTGACGTCGTCGTCGTGCGAGGCGTCGATGTCCTTGAGCCAGCGGACCGGCTCGTAGGGGATGCGCAGCGCCTCGAAGATCTCGTCGTAGAAGCCGGCCTCGCCGAGCAGGTAGTTCGCGACGACGCGCAGGAACTCGCCGGAGGCGGCGCCCTGGATGACCCGGTGGTCGTAGGTCGACGTGAGCGTCATGACCTTGGAGATGCCGAGCTTGTTCAGGGTGTCCTGGGAGGTGCCCTGGAACTCCGCCGGGTAGTCCATGGAACCGACGCCCATGATGACCGACTGACCGGGCATCAGACGCGGGACCGAGTGGACGGTGCCGAGGCCGCCGGGGTTGGTCAGGGAGACCGTGACACCGGTGAAGTCGTCCATCGTCAGCTTGCCCTCGCGGGCGCGGCGGACGATGTCCTCGTAGGCCTGCCAGAACTCGAAGAAGTTCAGCGTCTCGGCCTTCTTGATGCCGGCCACGACGAGCTGGCGGTCGCCGTTGGGCTTCACCAGGTCGATGGCCAGACCGAAGTTGACGTGCGCCGGCTTGACGAGGGTCGGCTTGCCGTCCTTCTCCGCGAAGGAGTAGTTCATCGACGGCATGGCCTTGATGGCCTGCACCATCGCGTAGCCGATGAGGTGGGTGAAGGAGATCTTCCCGCCCCGGGCGCGCTTCAGGTGGTTGTTGATGACGATGCGGTTGTCGAAGAGCAGCTTCACCGGGACCGCGCGCACGGACGTGGCCGTGGGCACCTCGATCGAGGCGTTCATGTTCTTCGCCACGGCCGCGGACGGGCCGCGCAGTGTCACGAACTCCGGGCCGTCCGCGGCCTCGGCGGCGGGAGCGGCCTTGGGCTTGGCGGCGGCCGGTGCGGGCGCCGCGGCGGCGGGCTTCGACGCTGCGGGCTTCGCGGCCGGTGCGGGCGCGGTGGCCGGGGGAGCCGCCGCGGCAGCCGGCGCCGGTACGGACGGCGTCACGGGAGCCGCGGGCGCGGCCGGAGCCGCTGGGGCGGTCGTGGTGGTCTCTGCGGCCCCCGCGGCCGCAGCACCCGCCGTAGCCGGCGAGGCGGCGGGCGCCCCGGGCTTGTAGTCGGCGAAGAAGTCCCACCAGGCACGGTCTACCGAATTCGGGTCCTGGAGGTACTGCTGATAGATCTCGTCGACGAGCCACTCGTTGGGGCCGAACGCCGCCGCAGGGTTACCTGCGGGTTCGTCGGTCGAGATGCTCGATGAGTTACTGGGGGACTGTGCAGACACGGCGGCAACCGCCCTCTTCCGCTTCACAAGGTGATGGACAGCGGGAATTAAGGCTACGCCCCCGTGGCCGAAAGGTCAGTCCGGGTCCGTTCATCGTCGCGTAAGTCACATCGGGAATCGGGTTTCGGGGGGTGAAATGGCGGGAAACAAGCGGGGTTCCGGTCCGAAAGGGACACCTGAGGGAAGCCCAAATTGTCGGCCGGGCGCACCAAATGCGCGGGCCTGTGAGCAATCACACGTGTCCACGCGCGTCCGTCAGCGCGGATGCCAGGTGGATCTTGCGGCTCCGCTTCGAACTTTACGTCAACTTGGAACGGATGACTCTCCCGGAAGGGTGACCAAAATCCGGCAACCTCGCTCGGATTCGGCCACACCGATCCGGCCGCCGTGCAGATCGACGGCCCAGCGCGCGATGGCCAGGCCGAGGCCCGTACCGCCGTCGCTGCCCGGCCCGTGCGGCGCGCTGACGCCACCGCGGTTGAACCGCTCGAACACCCGGTGCCACTCCGAGCGCGGGATGCCCGGGCCCTCGTCCAGGATCTCCAGCTCCAGCGACTCGGTCAGCGTCCCGCGCCGCGCCTTCACCGTGACCCGGCCGTGCGCGGGGCTGTGCTTGACCGCGTTGTCGATCAGGTTGGCGACGACCTGGTGGAGGCGCTCCGGGTCCGCGTG
The DNA here is from genome assembly GCF_036227485.1 of Streptomyces sp. NBC_01451. NCBI lineage: Bacteria > Bacillati > Actinomycetota > Actinomycetes > Kitasatosporales > Streptomycetaceae > Streptomyces > Streptomyces sp. NBC_01451. Next base: position 2,870,582 of record NZ_CP109479.1, on the reverse strand, counting down.
CGCGACCAGCTCGGGCGGATTGACGTCGAGGTGCAGATGGACGTCGTTGCGGGTGTGCCCGCCGGAGCCCGACGCGATGCCCGCGCGCGTGGAGGCGAGCATGTTCGCCTCCTTGAGCACACCGGAGAGGTAGGGCCAGACCTCGAACCGCCGTTTGCGCAGCGGTACGACCCCGTTGTCGAGCCGGGAGAGGTCCAGCAGGGTCTCCACCAGCCGCCCGAGGCGCTCGGTCTGCTTGAGCGCCGTGCGCATGGTCTCGGGATCGGCGGCCGAGACGCCGTCCACGACGTTCTCCAGCACGGCACGCAGACCCGCGATGGGGGTGCGCAGCTCGTGCGAGACGTTCGCCACCAGCTCCTTGCGCTGACGGTCCTGGGCCTCCAGCTCGTCGGCCATGACGTTGATCGTCTGGGCCAGGTCGCCCAGCTCGTCCCAGCGGTTCTCGCGCACCCGGCGCGTGTAGTCGCCGTGCGAGATGGAGCGCGCCACGGCGTTCATGTCGTCCAGCGGCGCGGTGAGCGAATGGGCCACGAACTGCGTAATCAGCAGTGTGGCGATCATCGAGAAGACCGTGATGAAGCGGAGCTCCGTCTTGGTGTGCACCGCGATCATCGACAGGCCGGTGGTGATCAGCACCGAGACGACCACCAGTGCGCCCAGCTTGGTCTTGATCGAGAACGGGCGTACGCCGCCCCAGGGTTCTCCGGGGCTCCTCCGTGCGGCCGGCCGCCCGCGGTTCATGGCGTCGGTGTCTCCAGTGCGTACCCGACCCCGTGCACCGTACGGATCCGCTCGGCGCCGATCTTCCGGCGCAGCGCCTTGATGTGGCTGTCGACGGTGCGGGTGCCGGAGGCGTCCGCCCAGTCCCACACCTCCGCGAGCAGCTGCTCGCGGGAGAGGACGGCGCGGGGGGTGTTGGCGAGACAGACGAGCAGGTCGAACTCGGTGGGCGTGAGATGCACGTCCTCGGAGCGCACCCGCACCCGTCGCTGCGCGTGGTCGATCTCCAGCTCGCCGAGCCGCAGGATGCCGGAGCGGGGTGTCGACGCGGCGATGGCGGCCCGCTCCACCCGGCGCAGCAGCACATGCACCCGCGCGGCCAGCTCGCGCATGGAGAAGGGCTTGGTCATGTAGTCGTCGGCGCCGACACCGAGCCCGACCAGCATGTCGGTCTCGTCGTCGCGCGCGGTGAGCATCAGGACGGGCACGGCCCGCTGGGCCTGTACCCGCCTGCATACTTCGAGCCCGTCGAAGCCGGGCAGCATGATGTCGAGGATCAGCAGGTCGGGCTGCCATGCCTCGGCGGTGTCGACGGCGGCCGGGCCGTCACCGGCGGTCTGCACGAGAAATCCCTCGGCACGCAGACGGGCCGCGATGGCGTCGACGATCGTCGGATCGTCCTCGACCACGAGTACCCGGCGCTGGGCGCCGGGGGTCGCCGTCGCGCCGTTCTGGGAGGTGTGTGTCTGCTCCATCGCCCGTCCCTGAAGTGTGCTTTCCGGAACCAGTGGGGTGGTTCCTTGGCTGCGCTTGTCCGCGCATGACTGCGATTGACGCACGACTGATCGGATGAGTGATCGGCGTCAGGGAAGCAGAGTACGGGCAGTCACCGCGAGGGGTCTATCCAGGTCGGACGGCGAGGTGGACGACGTCGGGGACTCCCCGGGCAACGGCGATCTCTTCGGTGCGTACCGACCGGAATCCGGCATTCCGTAGAGTTCCCTCAAATTCCCGTGAGGGTTGCGCGGACCACACCGCGAGCACCCCGTCCGGCCTCAACACCCTTGCGCAGCTTGCCAGTCCGGCCTGCGAATACAGGCTCTGGTTGTCCTCCGTGACGGTCCAGCCGGGCCCGTTGTCGATGTCGAGACACAGCGCGTCGAATGTGGCGGAGGTCTCATTGACGTATCTCACGAGATCGGCTTCGACGATCCTGGTACGGGGATCGGCGAGGGCGTCGGAGGAGAGCGGGGCGAGCGGTCCGTCCCGATGCCATCCGATGACCGCCGGTTCGCGTTCGACGACGGTGATGCCGCCCCAGTGGGGGTCGGCCGCGGCGTGCACGAGCGAGAACCCGACGCCGAGGCCGCCGATGAGGACGTGCGGGGCGGAGTCCCGGGTGCCGGGGGTGAGGGCGTCGAGGGCCGCGTCGACGAGGAGGCGCTCGGACCGGCCGTCCGAAGTGTCCATCAGGAAGCACCCGTTGGCGATGATCTGCAGTAACTCCCCGTGTCGCCGCAGGACGACCTCGCCGTACGGGCCCTCGCGGCGGTCCAGGACTTCGGGGGTGTCGTGGGCGGCGGTCGGGTGGGTCATGGGGACATCTTGGCGCAGTGCGCCTCGAATGAGCGCGGCCTTTATGAGGCCTGTCGGATTGCTGTGAATCGGCCGAGGCGTGGTGCGGGTCACAGACAACCGTGCGGGTGGAGGCGAAGGGTGGGGCGAAACGGAAGGAGAGCCTCACCGTGGAACGGGTCGATGCGAAGGGTGATGTGACGGCGGGTCCGTCGGCGCCCCCGGACGCGCCCGTCGCGGAGGGCGTACGGCTGCTGGACGGGATGCCGAGGCAGCGAGGACCGGTGGAAGCCGTGCCCGTGCGGCCCGCGGCGCCCGAGGGGGCTGCCCCCGGGAGGCGGGTCCTCCGTCCCTGGCGCCTCCTCCCCACTCCCACCGGAACCCCGTTCACCCTCACGTTCGCGGCGGTCCTCCTGGTCACGGCCTTCGTCGCCGAGCACGCCGACCCCGCCCTCGTGCACGCCCTCCACCAGGGCTCCAGCACCGATGTCGCCCATCTCCTGCGGACCCCCGTGTTCGTGCTGGTCGCCAGCGCGCTGTGGGTCGTGGGTGGCGTGACATCGCCGTACGCCGTGCTCTTCCTCCTCGTGCTGACCGCGCTGGAGCGGCGGATCGGCGGGCTGCGTACCGCAGGGGTGTTCGCACTGGGGCATGTGCTGGCCACCCTCGCGACCGAGGTGCCGGTGGGGCTCGCGGTGCTGGTGGGGTGGCTGCCCGTGAGTTCCCTTCACCGGCTCGACTACGGGATCAGTTTCGGGGTCGCGGCGAGTGCGGGGGCGCTGGCGGGCCTGCTGAGGCCCTGGCTGGGGTGGCCGTTGCTGCTGGTGTTCGGCGGGACGCTGGTGCGGGACCTGATCGCCTACACCGATCCGATGACCAACTGGGGGCATGTGACGGCGCTGGCCATCGGCGTCGCCACCTGGCCCTGGGTGCGGCGACGGCGGAGGCCGGCCCGGCTTGATCTTTAACGTCCGGCGCCCGTCCCCATGAACTTCGCGCTCGTCAGAAGCGCCTCGGCCCGCCAGCCCAGCGCCTCGTACAGCGCCCGTCCGTCCGGTGTTCCGGCCAGTACGCCTCTCTCCGCGCCCTGTGCGACGGCCTCCTGGGCCAGCGTGCGCATCACGAACGAGCCGAGTCCCCGGCGCTGGTGCGCGGGGGAGGTCGCCACCTGGTCGACGACCGCTGTACGGCCCGTCGGGGCGAGCTGGCCGCGGGCCGCCCAGGAGCCGTCGGGTGCCGTGAGCAGGACGCGGGTCACCCCGCCGCGCGTCCACACGCGGGCCCGGTAGCCGTCCGGGACGGCCGGGGGTGCCGCGGCGGTCAGGGGGGCCGACATCAGGTAACCCGGATCGGGGGCGACCCACCAGCCCTCGCCGAGCCACCCGCCGACCGTCGCCGGGTCGGCGAAGACCTTGAGCCACACGCCTTCCCCGGTCACCGCGTCGGCCACTTTCCGGACGGTCCGCTCCTCGACGCCGTCGTTCACCGCGTCGAGGACGTGCCGGGTGACGTGCTCGGCCGTGCCCACGTCGATCGTGTATCCCCAGGGCTCGACCAACGGCGGCGACGCCCCGCGCGAGACCACCCAGCCGTCGACCCAGGCCCGCACGGTTCCGTCCACGCCAACTCCCGAGGTAATGGTTGAAGTTCAGTAATGAGTATTACGTACGAGACTGTATGCGCAGGTCCGGTCGTCGCGGCAGAGGTGATCGCTCACGGCGAACACGGACCGGGGAACAATCGGCCTCCGCCGTGCATTGAGTCGGCATAGCTCAACTTGAGTGCCGAAGGGGAGATCATGGCTACTGAGTCCACGGCGTTCACACCGCTCACGCTGCCCGTGCTGCCGCTCGACGACGAGGTCGTGCTGCCCGGCATGGTTGTTCCGCTGGACCTGAACGACGCCGAGGTGCGTGCCGCGGTGGAGGCCGCCCAGGCCGCCGCCCGCACCGAGCCCGGCAAGCCCAGGGTTCTGCTCGTGCCGCGCATCGACGGGACGTACCCGGGCACCGGTGTGCTCGGTACCGTCGAGCAGGTCGGCCGGCTGGCCGACGGGGATCCGGGCGCCCTCATCCGGGCCCGGGGACGGGTGCGGATCGGCGCCGGGACCACCGGCCCGGGGGCCGCGCTGTGGGTCGAGGGGACGCGGATCGACGAGACCGTGCCGGACCCCGTGCCCGGTCACGTCACCGAACTTGCCAAGGAGTACAAGGCTCTCGCGACCGCCTGGCTGCGCAAGCGCGGCGCCTGGCAGGTCGTCGACCGCGTACAGGCCATCGACGACGTCTCCGCCCTTGCCGACAATTCCGGTTACTCGCCCTTCCTCAGCACCGACCAGAAGATCGAACTGCTGGAGACCACCGACCCGGTGGCCCGGCTGAAGCTCGCCACCCAGCAGCTGCGCGACCACCTCGCCGAGCAGGACGTGGCCGAGACCATCGCGAAGGACGTCCAGGAGGGCGTCGACAAGCAGCAGCGGGAGTTCCTGCTGCGCAAGCAGCTGGAAGCCGTACGCAAGGAGCTGCGCGAGATCAACGGCGAGCGGGACGGCGAGGAGTCCGACGACTACCGGACCCGCGTCGAGGCCGCCGATCTGCCCGAGAACGTGCGCGAGGCGGCTCTCAAGGAGGTCGACAAGCTGGAGCGGTCCTCCGAGCAGTCACCCGAAGGCGGCTGGATCCGGACCTGGCTCGACACCGTTCTCGAACTGCCGTGGAACGAGCGGACCGAGGACTCCTACGACATCCAGGGCGCCCAGGCCGTGCTCGACGCCGAGCACGCGGGGCTGGAGGACGTGAAGGAGCGCATCACCGAGTACCTCGCCGTGCGCAAGCGGCGTGCCGAGCGCGGGCTGGGTGTTGTCGGCGGGCGTCGTGGTGGCGCCGTGCTCGCCCTCGTCGGGCCGCCCGGGGTCGGCAAGACCAGCCTGGGTGAGTCCGTCGCGCACGCCATGGGGCGGAAGTTCGTCCGCGTGGCGCTGGGCGGGGTCAGGGACGAGGCCGAGATCCGCGGGCACCGGCGTACGTATGTCGGCGCGCTGCCCGGGCGCATCGTGCGGGCCATCAAGGAGGCCGGGTCGATGAACCCCGTCGTCCTCCTCGACGAGATCGACAAGGTCGGCTCCGACTTCCGGGGCGACCCGGCCGCGGCCCTGCTCGAAGTCCTCGACCCGGCGCAGAACCACACCTTCCGCGACCACTACCTCGAAGTCGAACTCGACCTGAGCGACGTGGTGTTCCTCGCCACCGCGAATGTCCTGGAGGCCATCCCCGAGGCCCTGCTCGACCGGATGGAACTCGTCCGGCTGGACGGCTACACGGAGGACGAGAAGGTCGTCATCGCCCGGGACCACCTGCTGCCCCGGCAGTTGGAGCGGGCCGGCCTGGAAGGCGCCGAAGTCGCCCTCGACGAGGGCGCGTTGCGCAAGCTGGCCGGCGAGTACACCCGGGAGGCCGGGGTCCGGAACCTGGAGCGGTCCATCGCGCGGCTGCTGCGCAAGGTCGCCGCACAGCACGAACTCGGTGAGCGCAAGCTGCCGTTCACCGTCACGGAGGACGACCTGCGCGGCCTCATCGGGCGGCCCCACCACGTGCCCGAGTCCGCCACCGACCCGGCCGAGCGGCGCACCGCCGTACCGGGCGTGGCGACCGGGCTCGCGGTCACCGGGGCCGGGGGTGACGTCCTCTACGTCGAGGCGTCGCTCGCCGATCCGGAGACCGGCGCCGCCGGACTGACCCTCACCGGGCAGCTCGGCGACGTCATGAAGGAGTCCGCGCAGATCGCGCTCTCCTTCCTGCGCTCGCACGGCGCCGAACTGGAACTGCCCGTGGGCGACCTGAAGGACCGGGGCGTGCACATCCACTTCCCGGCGGGTGCCGTGCCCAAGGACGGTCCGAGCGCGGGCGTCACCATGACGACCGCCCTCGCCTCGCTGCTCAGCGGACGGCTCGTCCGGACGGACGTCGCCATGACCGGCGAGGTCTCGCTGACCGGACGGGTGCTGCCCATCGGCGGTGTGAAGCAGAAGCTGCTCGCCGCGCACCGGGCCGGCGTCACCACCGTGATCATCCCGAAGCGCAACGAGGCCGACCTGGACGACGTCCCGGCCGAGGTCCTGGAGAAGCTCGACGTCCATGCCGTCACGGACGTCCGCCAGGTCCTCGAACTGGCGCTCACCCCGGCTCAGAACCCGGCGGAGGTGAGGGTTCCGGCAGCGGCGTGACGGACGCTGCCGGTCGGCGAGGGCCCGGGTCCCCGGAAGGAAGGGGGGTCCGGGCCTTCCCGTACCCGTGCCCGGGGCCTGCGGGGGGACCTGGGTGACGTCGTTGCTCCTGGCCTGCGAAATACTGTCCGAGCTGCGGCAACGGCGGTGTGTGGCGGAAATCTTCAGAGCGGCGAAACCGGATCAGGGGTGCTGACGTGCACGAGGACGGGAACGGCGAGGGGAACCTCGGCGGGCGGCGTGTCGAGTCCGCGATGTCCGGGCGCGGGGTCGAGCGGGAGTTCCTCGCCCTGGAGCGCGAGTTGACGGTGTTCCTGCGGCGTGCCCGGGCCAACTCCGGGGAGATGGCCCGCGAGGTCCACCCCGACCTGGAGTCGTCGGCGTACGGGCTGCTGGTGCGGCTCGACGAGTGCGGGCGTCAGCGTGCCACCGAGCTCGCGGCCTACATCGGTGTCGGCAAGGCCACCATGTCCCGTCAGCTGCGCGCGCTGGAGGAGCTGGGCCTGATCGCCCGCGAGCCGGACCCGGCCGACGGACGTGCCTGGCTCGTCCACCTCACGGACGAGGGCCGGGTCCGTTTCCGTAGCGTCCGGGAGGCGCGACGGGAGCGGTACGTGCGCAAGCTGGCCGCCTGGGACCGTGTCGAGGTGGCCGAACTGGCCCGGCTGCTGCACCAGCTCAACGTCGGCATGGAGAAGTAGGCCCGCCGCACCGGCGGTCAGTGGTTCCCGGCCGTCACAGCTCCACGTACACGACCGTCGCGTCGTCGTGCGTCTTGCTGCGGCCCAGGCGCGGCCGGCCCCCGTCCGCGTCCGCCCGTTCCAGCTCCCGTACGCGGTTCACCAGCGCCGCCGGGCCCTCCTTGCGTACGGCGGTGAAGCAGGCCGTCCAGTCGCCCTCGGTGAACCTCTCCACCCAGCGGGTCGCGCCGTCCGTCAGGGCGGCCAGGGCGCGGACCTCGGCGCGCGGGAGTGAACCCGTCACCGCGCGGGACGCCACCGACGGATCGGCCGCCGCCGTGAAGAAGCCGCCCTCCCTGTTGCGTACCGTCGCGTCGGCGATCGCGTCCGTGACCAGGGAGGCGCGGGGGACGAGGGACAGGCGGTCGTCCAGGTGCGCGGTGACCGTGCCGTCCGGGGACTCGGTCAGCAGGGCCGAGTCGGACAGGACCAGGTGCTCGACGGCGGCCGGTGACCAGCGGGCCAGAACCACGGTCGCCTGCGGGGTGCGTGGGTGAGAAAGGTCACAGGTTTGCCTGTGGGCCCCGGCGGTGCGGGAGATCGCGGCCGCCAGGACCTCGGTGAGGGGCATATCCCGCCGTGAAACAGACAGTTCGGTCAGTGCGCCGCCGAGCCGGGCCGTGTACCAGGGGACGGAATGCAGACAACCCGTTCCGGAGCCGGGGGGAGTCACCCCGTCCAGCAGGACGAGCGAACCGCCCTGCCCGGAGGCGGGGAGTCCGATCGCCGCGAAGTCCTCATTGGGGCGGGCCGGATCGCCGGGCTCCGTGACGAGTTCAGTGCGCATCCGGCCAGTCTGCACGAGCCCTTCACAAGCTTCCCGAAAGGCTGGCAACAATCGTCCGAACAACGTGTACTCGCTGGTCAGACGCCTGTTTTGGGGGAGAATGATCCACCCGGTGAATACGTAACAGCGGATAATGTCAAAGCCCGCCGCCCACGTCCAACCGGGCCGCCGGTCACGGTGGGTGCACAGGCCGGAGGAACTTGCCGCCAACTCCCCGCCGATGTTGACTCCTTGATGTTCACTCCTTTGAGTGGCGGGTCGGGTGACGCGCGCTCCCTGCCCGTCGGCATGGGAGGGTCGGGAGCCGGACTGTGCCGGAGAACCGGAGTCGTACCGGGTGAGCGGCAGGCCAGAACCATCCGGGCGGCCGTGCAGTTGACGGATCGTCATCCGGGTCCCGATGGATCGTCACCCGGGCCCATGGGCACACGAGTCAGGAATGCGAGCACCGGTGCAGAAGACGCGGCCTCGGCGCACAGGCAGGCAGACAGCTCCCGCAGGGGGCGCTACCGGTGACGCCCCGACCGATCCCGCGGGCCGGGGTCGTCCCGCCCACGTCCGCAACCGGCTCATCGTGGCCGTCGCCGTCGTGGCCGCCGCGATCGCCGGAGCCGGTGCCCCGTCCGTGGTGGCGGCCTCCTCGCAGCTCCACGACTCGCAGGATCTGGTGACGCTCGCGACGCAGACCCAGGACGCCCTGACCCTCGCCCACTCGCTCGCCGACGAACGCGACGAGGCCACCGTCTACATCGCCGCCGGCCGCCCCAAGGGCAAGGCGCCCTCCGAGCAGCGGGCCGCCCGCGTCGACCGGGAGGTCGGCGACCTGCGCGCGAACCCCGACACCCCGGCCGCACTGGTCGCGGACCTCGACGCCATCGCGGCGCTGCGCACGGAGGCGCTCACCGGGAAGAGCACCGCTCTCCAGTCGCACGAGGCGTACTCCGCCGCCATCACCGGGCTGCACCGTCTCGCCGAACAGCTGGCCGAGAAGCAGCCGCCCCGCGCGGGCGCCGGCGCGTACGCCCTCGCCGAACTCGACTCCGCCGTCCAGCAGGCCGCCGCCGCCCGTGGTCTCCTCCTCGCCGCGCTCAGTGTGCCGACGTCCACCGAGAACGTGTACGACCCGGTCACCGGGCTGTCGTCCGAGCAGACCGTCACCGCGCCGGCCGATGCCAGGACCCGGGCCGCGCTCAGCGCCGCCGCCCAGCAGGCCCGGCTCCGCTCGGACGCGGCGATCACCGACTTCCGCGAGACCGCCCCCGAGGCCGCCGTCGGCAGCTACGACTCCACGGTCACCGGACCCGAGGTCGACAGCGCCGACAAGTACCTCGCCTCGCTCACCGACCAGCCCACGCTGTCCACGAGCGAACTCGCCACCAGCCTCAGCGGCGTCGACGCGGCCGTCTCCGCCCGCCTCGAACTGATGCGCGGCGTCGAGTCCTCCCTCTACGACCGCCGCACCAAGGCCCTCACCAAGCTCCGCGACGACGACGTCACCGTGCTGGAGATCCGGATCGCCGCCCTCGGCGCCCTCCTCCTGGTCGCCGTCGGTATCGCCACCGCCATGGCCCGCTCCCTCACCCGACCGCTCTCCGTGCTGCGCCGGGGCACCGCCCGGCTGGCCGGGGCAGCCGACCCGCTCGCCGAGGAACCGGTCAGGTTCACCGGCCGCAACGACGAGTTCGCCCAGGTCGTCCGCTCGGTCAACGCCCTGCACGCCCGTGCCCTCGCCGTCCACGAGCGCATCGCCACCCTGGAGTCCGACCGCAAGCACCTGGTCGGCCAGCGCCAGAAGATGGCCGACGCCCGCGAGGAACTGCGCACCGAACTCGCCGACGCAGCCGACCAGTTGACGCGCACCCGGCACAGCATCCACGGCACCTTCGTGAACCTCGCGCTGCGCACCCTCGGCCTGGTCGAGCGTCAACTCGCCGTCATCGAGGGACTGGAGGAGCGCGAGCAGGACCCGGACCGGCTCGCCACCCTCTTCAAGCTCGACCACTTCGCCACCGTCATGCGCCGGCACAGCGAGAACCTCCTCGTCCTCGCCGGCGCCGAACACGGCCACCAGCACGCGGGTCCGGTCCCGCTCGTCGACGTGGTCCGCGCCGCCGTGAGCGAGATCGAGCGGTACGAGCGGGTCCGCATCTCCGCGCTGCCGCCGCACGCGCATCTCGCCGGGTTCGCCGCCGACGACGTCAGCCATCTGCTGGCCGAACTCCTGGAGAACGCCACCTCGTTCACCCCGCCCGAGCTTCCGGTGGAGATCTCCGGCTGGCTCCTGGAGAGCGGCGAGATCATGCTCTCCGTCCAGGACGAGGGCATCGGTATGACCGCCGACCGCCTGGTCCGCCTCAACTCCCGCCTCGCCGACTTCGATCCGGACGTCCCGCACGACGCGTACGGGACAGGGGAGACGGGCGAGGCCGCCGAGAGCGAGGACGCCGACGGGATCGGCCTCGGGCTGTACGTCGTCGCGAGGCTCGCCCACCGGCACGGGGTGCGGGTGCAGCTGCGGGAGCAGAAGCAGGGTGGTGTCGCGGCGGTCGTCGTCCTGCCGAAGGCGCTGCTGGCCCCGGACCCGGCCGCCGTACCGCCGTCGGCCACCTCGACGCTCGCCGGTTCCGCACTCTCCTTCCCCGGGGCCGACGCCGAGGTCAACTCCAATGTCCTGCAAGGGCGTTCGGAGGCCGAGGAACCGGACCCGGAACCCGACGGCGAGCCGGGCGAGAGGCCGGCCGACGCCCCGGTCCCGGCCGACGCACCCGACCCGATGATCGCGCTGGCGGAGCGGGCCGTACGGAACGCGGAGGCCGACGCCGAAGCGGACGCGGACGAGCCGGAGCCCCTGCCCGCGTCCGAGATCACCATGGAACTGCTCGTGCCGGAACCCCCGGCCGAGGACACCCACGAGCCGGCCGTCCCCACGGCTCCCGACAGTGACAGCGACCGCGACACCCACGCCGTGTCCGCGACCGCGAGCGAAACCACCACCCCGGGCCCCTACGCCATCGGCCCCGACACGCATGAGCGCGTCGAGGAGGAACCGGTCACCGACAAGGGGCTGCCCAAGCGGACCCCGAGAATCACCGCGCCCGCCACGCCGCCCAGACCACGGATGGGATCCGTCGACGCCGAGGCACTGCGCCGCAGGCTCGGCGGCTTCCACCGGGGCGCGCGCGACGGGCACCGTGACGTGGAAGCGGAGATCGCGCAGCAGGCGGGGCGGACGGCGCGTACGGCAGAGCCGGCACGTGCCGAAGAAACCACGGGGGGACCAGTCGAGGAGGCAAGCAGTTGACCGCGCCCAGTACCTTCGGCCTGAGTAGTGAAGCCCGCAACCTGCACTGGCTGCTGAGCAATCTCGTCGAGGAGGTGCCGGGACTCACGTCGGTCGCGGTGGTCTCCTCGGACGGACTGCTCCTGCTCTCGTCCGACCCAGACAGGAACGCGGAACGCCGGCCCGACCGGCCGACCGGCCCCAGAGGCTCCGCCGCCGACCTCGCCACGATCGTCTCCGGCATCGGCAGCCTCACCATCGGCGCCGCCAAGCTGATGGACTACGGCGGCGTCAAGCAGACCATGGTCGCGATGGAGGACGGCACCCTCTTCGTGATGTCGATCAGCGACGGCTCGCTGCTCGGTGTGCACGGCTCCCCGGACTGCGACATGAGCGTGGTGGCGTACCACATGGCGCTCTTCGTGGGCCGCGCCGGACACGTCCTGACGCCCGAACTCCGCAGTGAGCTCCGGGAGTCGATCGAACGCGGGACGGCGGACGGCGAGCCGGCGGCGGTCGGCCCGATGGCTGTCCGGTCCGTGAAGGGCCGTTCGGCGGAGGTCGCCGAATGAGCGGCACCCCGGACGCGCCCAGGCTCCCGGTCCGTGGCGGCGACCGCAAACCGGCCCGGGTACGCCCGTACTCGCTGACCGGCGGCCGGACCCGCTTCGGCCATGTCCTCCTCGTCGAGACGTTCGTCGCCGCGATCGAGGCGCCCGAGGAGCGCAAGGAGCTGGCGAATGGTTCCCTCAGCACCCGGGTCATGCCGGAGCTGCGGGCCATCGTCGAACTGTGCCGCCGGATGCGTACGGTGGCCGAGATCGCCGCGCTGCTGAGGATGCCGCTGGGCGTGGTCCGCGTGCTCCTCAGCGACCTCGCGGACCAGGGAAAGATCCGTGTGTACGGAACCGGTCACGGGCCGGGGCAGCCGGACCGCGCGCTGCTGGAAAGGGTGCTGAGTGGACTCCGTCGTCTCTGACGTCGCCCGTGGTGTGTCCCCGCTTCTCCGACTGTCGCCCGACGAGGAGGAGTTGCGGCCGTGGCAGCAGGACCGCACCCGCGCGCCGATCGCCACGAAGATCGTGATCGCGGGCGGTTTCGGTGTCGGCAAGACCACGATGGTCGGCACCATCTCGGAGATCGAGCCCCTCCAGACGGAGGCGCTGATGACCGAGGCGAGCGAGGGCACCGACGACCTCACCGCGACCCCGGACAAGCAGACGACCACCGTGGCCATGGACTACGGCCGCGTCACGCTCGACGACGATCTGGTGCTCTACCTCTTCGGCACGCCGGGCCAGCAGCGGTTCTGGTTCATGTGGGACGACCTGGTGCGCGGCGCGATCGGCGCCGTGGTGCTGGCCGACACCCGGCGGCTGAAGGAGTGCTTCCCGGCGCTCGACTACTTCGAGAGCTGCGGGCTGCCGTACATCGTGGCCGTCAACCACTTCGACGGCAGTGCGGAGTTCGACCCCGAGGATGTGCGGGAGGCGCTCACCGTGCCCGCGCACATACCTGTCATGATCATGGATGCGCGGCGCCGCCTCCCGGTGATCGAGACCCTGCTCGCCCTGGTGGGCCACGCGCTGGACGTCAGTCCCGAGTAAGTCGACGTAACTGCGACGCAACTGCGACAAGGGGAGAGACCAGACCGTATGCGGAAGATACTCGTCGTGGGAGCCGGTCAGGCCGGCCTTCAGACAGCCCTCGGACTCCAGTCGCACGGGTACGAGGTCACCCTGATGTCCAACCGGACCTCGGACGAGATCCGGTCCGGCCGGGTCATGTCCACGCAGTGCATGTTCCACACCGCCCTCCAGCACGAGCGCGATCTCCAACTGAACTTCTGGGAGTCCCAGGCCCCGAAGATCGAAGGACTCGGCGTCTCGGTCGCGGCCCCCGGCTCGCACGACCCGGGCCCGACACAGCGCGCGATCGACTGGGTGGGCACGCTCGACGGCCACGCCCAGTCGGTCGACCAGCGGGTGAAGATGGCCGGCTGGATGGAGACGTTCGCCCAGCGCGGCGGCCAACTCGTCATCCACGGCGCGGCGGTCGGCGACCTCGACTACTTCTCCCGCACCTACGACCTGGTCCTGGTCGCCGCGGGCAAGGGCGAACTGGTGTCGATGTTCGCCCGCGACCCGGAGCGCTCCCCGTACCGCGAGCCGCAGCGCGCGCTCGCCGTCGCCTACGTCCACGGCCTGGGCCCGCGCCCCGAGCACCCGGACATGGAAGCCGTCCGCTGCAACCTGGTCCCGGGCGTCGGCGAGCTGTTCGTCATGCCGACACTCACCACCTCGGGCCGCGCCGACATCCTGTTCTGGGAGGGCATACCCGGCGGCCCCCTCGACGTCTTCAACGGCGTCCGCGACCCGGCCGAACACCTCTCCCTGACCCTGGAACTCATGGAGAAGTTCACGCCGTGGGAGTACGCGCGGGCCACCAAGGCCGAACTCACCGACGCGGGCGGTACGCTGGCCGGCCGCTACGCCCCCACCGTCCGCAACCCGGTCGGCCGCCTCCCCGGCGGCGGCCTGGTCCTCGGTGTGGCCGACGTGGTCGTGGCCAACGACCCGATCACCGGCCAGGGCTCCAACTCCGCCTCGAAATGCGCGGCTTCCTACCTCGCCTCGATCCTCGAACACGGTGAGAAGGAGTTCGACGAGACCTGGATGCGGGCCACCTTCGACCGCTACTGGGACACCGCCCAGCACGTCACCAAGTGGACCAACGCGATGCTCGGCCCGCCGCCGGAGCACGTCATCAACCTCCTCGGCGCGGCAGGCCAGTTGCCCCCGGCAGCCGACCGCTTCGCCAACGCCTTCGACGACCCGTCGGACTTCGAGAACTTCTTCTACGAGCCCGAGAAGACGGCCGCCTACCTGGGGTCGATCGCAGGGGCGTAGCCGGCGGTGCCCGTGGGGCCGGCGGGGCCGGTGGCCCGGGTGGGCTCGGTGGCGAGGGAGTAGCCCTCGTCCGGGCCGGCCGTGGCGTCGGCGGGGAGCTTCGGCGGTGTGTACCGCCGCAGGGGCTCCCCGTCCGGGTCCGGCCGTACGGCGCCCAGCACCGGGTTGGCCGCGATCGGCGACACCTTCACCTTCGCGCCCGGCCGCGGGGCCTGCACGACCATCCCGTCCCCGAGGTAGAGGGCCACGTGCGTCGCCCCGGGGAAGTAGACGACCAGGTCACCGGGTCGCAGCTCGGCCAGTGGGATGTGCGGCAGCCGCGCCCACTGCTGCTGGCTGGTCCGGGGGACGGGCCGCCCCGCCGCCTCCCAGGCCTGCGAGGTCAGCCCCGAGCAGTCGAACGACGCCGGCCCCTCGGCACCCCACTCGTACGGCTTCCCGAGCTGCGCAACGGCCTGCCGCAGTGCCCGCTCACCCTCCTCGGTCGGCTTACGGCCGGCGCTGAGGGCACCCGAGGTGATGAACTCCCGCTGCTCCCCGGTCACTTCGCCGCGCTCCAACTCGGCCAGTTCGGCGAGCTGTTCGGTGCTGAGGGTGGCGAGCAGTTCCTCGACCTCCCTGAGCCGTTCCCGTACGGCGTCCCGGTCCCGCTTCTGCTGTCCGGCGAGGGTGAGCTGCCCGTCCAGGGCGGCACGGGCCGCGCGCGCCAGACCGTCGGTGCGCCGCTCGCCGCCGACCAGCCGGCCCACGGTCTCGGCCCGCTCCAGCGACAACTGCCGGATCACATGGCCCTGTTCGAGCGCGTGCTGCGGATCGCGGGCCAGCAGCAGCTGGACGTACGGGGAGATGCCGCTGCTGCTCTGGTACTGCTGCCGGGCGAGCCGGCCGAGGGCGCCGCGCCGCTCGTGCAGGGAGAGACGGGCGCGCACGAGCTGCGCGTCCAGCCGCCGCACCTCGGCGCGCTGCCGCTTCAGCCGTCCGGCGGTGGCCTCGTAGGTCCGGGTGGCCCGCTCGGCCTCGCGGTACAGCCGCTGAAGATCCGTCAGGAGTGCGGCGACGGATGGTTCTTCCTCCGCGGTGGGCTCGGCGGGGGAGCCGGTCGTCGAGGGGACCGGGTCCGGCACGGCCAGTGCGGGGACGGGGGCGAGGAGTGTGCCGGCCGCCATCGCCGCCGTACAGACCAGACGCAGAAGCCTTCCTGACACGTCATCACCTCCGGTGCGGGGCAGCCCTTCCGCTCCGCACCGCGAGCCTGTGACGCGGGCGCGAGGTCCGCGCGCCGAGCGTGCGCGGTTCGGCCCAACCCCGTCACCCGTCGGTGTCGTCCGGCTTGCCCTGCGGCGTGGCGGCTGGTGGTGTGGCCGGTTTCGACCACGGCCAGCGGAGCCTGCCGTCGCCCGCCGTGTCGCCCTCGGGGTCGTACGCGTACTTCCAGCCCGGGTGGAGGCCCAGCTTTCCCGGTCGGCCCTTGGGGGCACGCCGGTAGACCAGTACGGTCGGGGGGCCGCCGGCCGCGTCCGGTACCGGGACCTTGTACGTCTTCGGCGGGTGGCCGGTCGGCCCGAGCAGGACGGGCAGCACACGGCCGTCCAGGGGGCCGCCCTCGAAGGCGGTGTCTTGGCTCTTCACGGGTTCAGTTTCCGGTATCCGCGCCCAGCGCGTCGCGTACGACCGCCGCGGTCTGCGGGTCGCGTCCGGCGGTCACCGTGAGTGCCGCCGCGAACTGCTCCACCAGCCAGTCCCGCAGCTCGTCGACCGGCGGCTGTTTGTCCTCGTCCAGCCAGATCAGCGAGGCCGCCTCGACCGAGGTGATCCACATCCGTACGGTCATCCGCAGCCGTGGGCCGGGTGCCGCGACCCCGAGATGGCTGAGGATGTGCTCGGCGGCGGTACGGCGGACCCGGTCCACTATGGCCGTCGTACGGGACGTCTCGACGACGCTGCCGCCCTGGAGGAGGGCGCTGAAGCCGGCGTCGTGCTCGTCGACGAAGGCGAGATAGCGGTCCAGCGCGCGGGACAGGCGCTGGGGGAGCGGGCCCACGGGGGGTTCGTCGAAGCAGAGTTCCAGTTCCTCGGCGGCGGAGCGGAGCGCGCCCTCGTACAGCTGCTGCTTGCCGCCGGGGAAGTAGCGGTACACGAGAGGGCGCGAGACGCCGGCCGCCTCCGCGACGTCGTCCAGTGAGACGTCCTCCGGGGGGCGGTGCGCGAAGAGGGAGAGCGCGGCTTCCAGCAGTTGGTGTCTCCGTTCCTCGACGCCGAGTCGTCGGTATGCGGGAGTGGAGGTCATGGGGGCAGCGTAATCGGGTGCCGCCCACACGCATGCCCGCGGCTACGAGGGGCCGGAGGGCGCCAGCAACCCGGACGCGATCCACAGCCGCCGCCCCACTCCCCGCAGCACCCCGATGTCGTCCAGGAAGTCGGTGAGCCGCCGTGCCCCCGTCTGCATCACCTCGCGCCGGTGTCCGCTCGCCCGGACCTGCGCCACCGCCTCCGCCTTGTCCAGGCCGACGTTCGCGTAGACGTCCGGGTTGACGAACGCGACCGAGAAGATCCGGGCGAACTCGCCGGACGAGACGCGCGTGTACTCCTGGGACCACCTCGGGGCCGTCACCATCTGGAGGCGGAGTTCCTCGCGGGCGTAGCGGACATGGCGGGCCTCCTCCACCACGTGGATCCTCGTCACGCCCCTGATCAGCGGCTGGACGCGCTCGTCGGGGAACGTCAGCCGCTGCATCCAGTCGAGCACCTCCTCCCCGAGCAGGGTCGCCGTGAAGGAACCGGGGGTGGTGGACACCGTCTTGAAGAAGCGGCCCAGGTTCTGGTGCGTCCGGCTGACCGGGTAGTACGGGGTGCCGCCGCGGCTGATCAGCCGGGCGAACATCTTCGAGTGACGGCACTCGTCCTCGATCTCCGTCAGGGCGTAGCGGACGTGCGCGCTCGTCGCCGCCTTGTCGTAGATGTGCCGTACGAGGAGCTGCATCAGGATGATCTCGAACCAGATGCCGAGCGAGGCGAGCGCCGCCGCCTCGTGCCGGGAGAGCAGGATGCGCTGCTCCTCGCTCATCCGTTTCCACAGCGGAGTCCCGTAGAGGGACACCAGCTCGGGCGGCCAGAACCACTTGCCGTCCTCGAAGGGGGCGTCCCAGTCCAGTTCCTTGTCCGGGTCGAAGGAGTGCCTGGCGGACGCGTCGAGCAGCCGTTCGGCGACCTGCTCCCGGTCCTTGAGCACGCCAAGCGCGTCGCGGAGTATCTCGGCTTCCGTCACTGTCGTCACATTCTTATGAGACCGCTTGTCAGCAAGTCGGTCAATCCCCTGGGAGCCACCAACGCGAAGACCTGTACGTAGTCTTATGCGCGGCTTACACGGTCACCCGGGTGCAGTAGCGTGCTGGCGTGTCCACGACTCCGCCGCCCCAGCCGCCCGACAACCCCTACGGTCCGCCCCCTTCGGGGCCCTACGGCCAGCAGCCGCCCCAGCCGCCCCAGCCGCCCTATCCGGGTCCGCCTCCGGGGCCGTACGGCCAGCAGCCGCCGCCCCCGTTCGCCTACGGCCCGCAGCAGCCCTACGGCGCACCCGCCCCCGCTCCCTGGGGTGCGCCGCCTCCGCCGCCCGGGAAGAGCCGGCTCGGACTCGTCCTCGGCATCATCGGCGGCGTCGTCGTGCTGGCCGTGGTCGGCGTGGCCGTGCTCTTCTGGGTCGCGACGAAGTCGGACACCGGCTTTCCCGAGGCCGAGTACAAGCTGACCCTGCCGCAGAAGGTGCTCGACGAGAAGTACGAGCTGGCCGGTGACCTCTCCAGCTCCGAGGGCAAGGCCATCGAGGAGGAGGCCGACGGCGCCTGGGACGCCCGGGACACCAAGGCGGTGGTCGGTCAGTACAGCCTCGGCGGCGACCAGGCACAGGGCACGCTGGTGATCTCCGGGATGTACGGACGGTTCAAGAACACCGGTCTCGCCCGGGACAACATGATGAAGGGCGCGGCAGGCGGCGCCGGTGCCCAGGTGGCCGTCAAGCCCAAGGACTTCAAGCCGGCCGGCTCCGACGTCACGGTCACCTGCGAGGTCCTCGTCCAGAACCAGTCCGGCACGGAGCTCACCATCCCCATCTGCGGCTGGGTCGACGGCAACACCGGTGCCTCCATCGCCGAGATCACCGCCGACACGGTCACGAAGAAGCCCGCCGAGGTGGACCTGGCGGCTGCCGCCGAGACCGCCGTCAAGATCCGCGACGAGATCAGGAAGCCGATCGGCTGAGCGACTCCGGTGCCTGGTCCGGTACCGGGCTCGCGGGGCCCGGCGGGAACGACGTACGCAGGGTGAACGCGTACTCCGTCGGTCCGTGCGCACGCAGATGGAGGAGGCGGGTCTCCGCCTCCTCCACCGTCGGCCGGTGTCCCGCCGGCACCCACCACAGAGCCGTGACCGCCTCTGCCGGCCGCTCGAAGAACTCCCGGCGGCGCGCCAGCAACTCCCGGTGCTGCCCCTGGTACATGAACGCCGTCAGGGCGTTCGTGTCCCGCCACACCGACATGTTCACCAGGATCCACTCGTCGTCGAACATGCGCGTGTCGGTCGCGTCGCCCGTCTCGCCCTGCAACCGCCAGACGAATCCGTCCGAGGCGTCCGCGACGGCGTTGACGGGGTCGAGGCCGTCCGCGAACGGCTTCAACGGGGCTGAGTCCAGAGGGGCTTTGAGGCGGCCGATGTTGACCTGGGCGAGTTCGTACGCGGCTTTGGGGGCTGATGACGTCATGGCCGCACGGTAGGTCGGGGGTACGGCCCCCGCACCCCCTTTTCTCATCGTCGCTCGCGTCCTCCGAGCACCGCCTCCATCACCGCCCGCGCGATCGGCGCCGCCGTCCCGCCCCCGCTGATGTCCGTACGGTCGGCGGAGGCGTCCTCGACCACCACCGCGACGGCCACCGTCGGCTCGACGTCCCGTTCGCCCTGCGCCCAGGAGATGAACCAGGCATACGGCGTACCGGAGTTGCCGATGCCGTGCTGGGCCGTCCCGGTCTTGCCGCCGACGGTGGCGCCGGGGATCGCCGCGTTCGTGCCGGTGCCCCGCTCCACGACGTCCCGCATCAGCTCGCGCATCCGTACGGCGGTCGACGGACTCATCGCCCGGAGCCGGTTCCGTACGCCCGGGCTCGCGACTGTCCTGCCGTGCGCGGTGGTTGTCCGCTCCACCAGGTACGGGGCGGGCACCTGGCCGCCGTTGGCGACCGCCGCCGCGACCATCGCCATCTGCAGCGGTGTGGCCCGCGTGTTGTACTGGCCGATCGCGGACAGCGCCAACTGCGCCTTGTCGACGTGTGTGTCGAAGGTGCTCCGCGCCACCGAGAAGGGGATGCGAAGCCCCGCGTCGTTGAAGCCGAACCCGTCCGCCGTGGCCGCCAGATCGGCGACGCCCACGTCCACGCCCAGCTTGGCGAAGACCGTGTTGCACGACCAGGTGAACGCCTCCCGCAACGAGACGTCCGCACACCCGTCGCCCTCGTTCGTCAGCGCCGTGGACGTACCGGGGAGGCGGTACGGGTCGGGGGAGCGCGTCGGCTCGTCCAGATCGGTGACCACCCCCGCGTCGAGGGCCGCCGCCGCGGTGACCACCTTGAACGTCGAACCCGGTGGATACGTCTGCCGCACCGCCCGGTTGAGCATCGGTTTGTCCGGATCGGCGTTCAGCCGCCGCCAACTCCGCTCCACGGCAAGCCCGTTGCCGGACAGCGCCGCCGGGTCGTACGACGGTGCGGAGACCAGGGCCAGGACGCGTCCGGTCGACGGCTCCACGGCCGCCACCGCGCCCTTCCGCAGGCCGAGACCCTCGTAGGCGGCCAGCTGGGCGGCCGGGTCGACGGTGGTCACCACCTCGCCGCCGGGGTTCTGCGCGCGCGTCACGTCGTTCCACAGCGGGAACGGCGAGAGCAGTGGATCGGTGCCCGACAGGATGCCGTCCTCCGCGTGCTCCAGGAACGTCGTGCCGTACACCTGGGAGGCGAAGCCGGTCACCGGGGCGTACAACGGGCCGTTCTTGTACGTCCGTTCGTAGCGGAGCTGCTCGCCGGTGTCCCTTGACCCGGTGACCGGCCGGTGGCCGACCAGGATGGCGCCGCGCGGCCGGCCGTAACGGGCGATCACCAGGCGGCGGTTGGCCGTGTTGTCGTCGTAGCGCTGGGCCTGGACGACCTGGACGCGGGTGATGTTGACGAGGAGGGCGAGGAGCAGCAGGGCGCAGAAGAGGGCGGCGTGCTTGATGCAGCGCGTCATCTGCCGTGGTCTTCTTGCCCGTTCGGGCTGTCTCGTCATGGTGTGCGCTGCCCGTCGTCGACTTCGTTGTGCTGTCGCCGGGCCGAGTCGCTGATCCGGATCAGCAGCGCCACGATGATCCAGTTGGTGACCACGGACGAGCCCCCCTGCGCCAGGAACGGCATCGCCATACCGGTGAGCGGGATCAGGCCCGACACCCCGCCCGCGATCACGAACACCTGGAGCGCCACGATCGAGGCGAGGCCGACGGCGAGCAGCCGCCCGAAGGGGTCGCGGAGGGACAGTCCGGCCCGGTAGCCGCGCTCCACCAGGAGGGCGTAGAGGATGACGATCGCGGAGAGACCGGCCAGCCCGAGTTCCTCGCCCGCCGTCGCCAGGATGAAGTCCGACTTGGCCGCGAAGCCGATCAGGATCGAGTGGCCGAGCCCGAGGCCGGTGCCGAGGATGCCGCCGGCCGCGAACGCGAACAGCGACTGGGAGAGCTGGTTGGGGCCCTGACCCGCCTCGATCGTCGCGAAGGGATGCAGCCAGTCCTCGACGCGGCTGTGGACGTGCGGTTCGAGGGTGCCGACGGCGAAGGCGCCCAGCGCGGCCAGCAGCAGCCCGACCGCGATCCAGCCGGTGCGGCCCGTGGCGACGTACAGCAGCACCACGAAGAGGCCGAAGAAGAGGAGCGAGGTGCCGAGATCGCGCTCCAGGACCAGTACGCCGACGCTGAGCAGCCAGATCGCGACGATCGGGCCCAGGACCCGCCCGGTGGGGAGCTGGAGCCTGCTGAACCGCCAGATCCGGCGGCCCGTGTACGCGAGCGCGCCCCGGTTGGCGGCGAGGTACGCGGCGAAGAACACCGCCAGCAGCACCTTCGCGAACTCGCCCGGCTGGAAGGAGAACCCGGCGATCCGGATCCAGATACGGGCCCCGTTCACCGCCGGGAAGAAGATCGGGAGGGTGAGCAGGACGAGGGCGGCGGCCACACAGACGTACGCGTACCGCTGGAGGACCCGGTGGTCGCGCAGCAGGACGACGACCACGATGAACAGCGCCACGCCGACCGTGGACCAGACGAGTTGGGCGGGGGCCGCCCGATGGCCCGGTGTCTCCAGGTCGAGCCGGTAGATGAGGACCAGGCCGAGGCCGTTGAGCAGCACGCCGATGGGCAGCAGGAGCGGGTCGGCGCAGGGGGCGCGGCGGCGCACCGCGAGATGGGCGAGGAGCGCGAGCACGCCGAGCCCGGCGCCGTAACCGGCGGCGCCGGGCGGGACGGTGCCGTTCTTCGCGAGGCCCACATCGCAGTAGCCGAACACGGAGAGGAGGACGGCGACGACGATGAGGGCCAGTTCGATGCCACGGCGCCGGGGGACGCGCGGGGCGGGAGCGGAGGGATCGGCGGGCTCCGACAGCCAGGGCTTCGGGGATTCCTCGTACTCCGCCGCCACGGTGGTTCCGGGCTTCGTCATGCCCGGAATCTACCCAAAGTGGGCGGAATGTTGCGTGATGCTGCGCCGGGGCAGGGCCGGGGTCAGCAGAAGCGCGGTGCGGCGCCGATGTTGTCGATGTAGCGGGCGGCGCCCCAGGCCCAGGTGCCGTCCGTGAGGAGGTACCAGAGCGAGTTGCCGTCGACGTTCTCGCCGCCGGTCTTGCAGAAGATGTTGACGATCGAGCCCTTCGGGGCGACCCGGATGATCGCGCTGCCGCGGTTGGGCGCGCTGCGCAGCCGCAGTCCGCCGTTGGCGGTGACGATCCCCTTGTAGAGGACGGCGTTGCTGCTGCTGCTGGTGTTGTTGTGCTGGCCCCAGTCGCCGTTGCCGCTCTGCTGGCTGTTGCTCTGCTGGTTGCTGTTCTGCGGGTTCCAGCTGTTGCCGCTCTGCTGCTGCCCGCCGCCGTCGCTGTTCTGGTTGCTCTGGCTGTTCTGTTGCTGCTGGTTCCAGCTGGTGCCCCAGTCGTCGTCGGCGGGGCTCGCGAGTGCCGGGGTGACGGCGCCGACGGAGAGTGCGGTGGTGGCGGCGGCTATGCCGAGGCGGGTCAGGGTGGTCCGCGGTGACATGTGGGC
Source organism: Streptomyces sp. NBC_01451 (assembly GCF_036227485.1). NCBI lineage: Bacteria > Bacillati > Actinomycetota > Actinomycetes > Kitasatosporales > Streptomycetaceae > Streptomyces > Streptomyces sp. NBC_01451. The sequence goes on along the minus strand of NZ_CP109479.1, from coordinate 2,848,032 downwards.
TCCTTTGGCAGGACAGAGCTGACTAACCGCCACGCTAGGAGCGGGTCGTGTAAGGCGCCCGTCACGCTGGGCCGTTGGTGGCCGGCCCCCGGGATTCGGCCAGTGTGAGCGTCGCCAGAGCGCCACCGCCGTCACTCTCCGGCACGTTGGCGAAGGTGAGCCGGGCGCCCAGTACCTCCGCCTGGCCCAACGCGATCGTCAGCCCGAGCCCGTGTCCGGTCGCCCCGCCCTCCGTACGGAACCGCTGCGGCCCGTGCTCCACCAGGTACTCCGGAAAGCCGTCACCGTGGTCCCGCACGGTCACGACCGGCCCGTCGACGGTGAGCGTCACGGGCGTACGTCCGTGCCGGTGGGCGTTGGCGACCAGATTGCCGAGCACCCGTTCGAGACGGCGCCGGTCGGTGTCGACGAGGGCGTCCCGGGCGACGACGATCTCCGTGTCGGCTCCGGTGGCCCCGGAAGCCCGTACGACCCGTTCGGCGAGGGCGCCGAGCGCCTCCGTCTCGGCCTCCAGCCGCTCCTTGCCCGTGTCCAGCCGGGAGATTTCGAGCAGGTCCTCGGTGAGCGTACGCAGTGCGGCGACCCGGTCCCTGACCAGCTCGGTCGGCCGCCCGGCGGGCAGCAGTTCGGCCGCGGCGTGCAGCCCGGTGAGCGGGGTGCGCAGCTCGTGGGCCACGTCGGCGGTGAAGCGCTGTTCGCTGAGCAGTTTCCGTTGCAGCGAGGCGGCCATGCTGTCGAGGGCGGCGGCGACGGCGGCGACCTCGTCCGGCGAGCGGTTCGGGTCCTGCGTACGGGCGTCGCCGACGCGGGCGTCCAGGTCGCCGGCGCTGATCCGGCGGGCCACCTGGGCGGTCGCGTGCAGCCTCCGGGTCACCCGGGTCACCGCGAACGCGCCGACCAGCAGCGTCGCGCCGATGGCGAGGCCCGACGACCACAGGATGGCCCGGTCGAGGCCCTCGATCGTACGGGCGCTCTGCGAGTAGTCGAGGGCCACGGCGAGCGCGTGCCCGCCGTCCGCGGGCCCCGCCGCCCACATCGTCGGCACCCCGTCGTGGTCGGTGACCATCGTGCCGCGCTCCCCGGCCGCCGCGAGATTCCGCAGCGCCTTGGGCAGCCCCTCCGGATCGATGCCGGTGTGGGGCCGCAGCGCGTCCCCGGCCTCGTACGCGGCAGTGGCCTCCACCAGGCGGGACAGGGCGCGGTCGCGGGCCTGGTCGACGGTCTGGTGGGTCACCGAGACATGCACGAGGACGCCGAGCAGGGCGGCGAGGGCGCAGCACATCCCGGTGATGAACAGCGCGGCCTTCGCGGCGAGGGTGCCTGCCCACCCGGGCAGCGAGACCCTCACCGGGCACTCGCGGAGGAGGGCAGGGGCGAGGGGGCAGCCGAGGCGAGGCGCTTGGGTTTGCCGGTACGCAGGAACTCGTCCCGGGTGAGCAGCATCGCCTTCTGGTCGGCGTCCCAGGTCCACTGCGTGCGGTACTCGTACCCGGGGATCTGCGACGGCGAGCGGATGATCACGGCCCGGCCGGCCAGCTCCACGGCGGTCACGGCGTCGTCGTTCGCCATGATCTGCACCAGCCGGTGCCGCTGGAAGGTGTACACGCGTACGGCCGTCCCGTTGCCCGGCAGCAGCCGGAAACCGAGGGCCATGTCGTCACGGCCGTCGCCGGTGAGGTCGCGGTAGTAGGCCCTGAGGACGGGACAGGCGCCGCTACCGCCGCCGGTATCGGTACCCGTGTGCCCCTTCCGGTCGCAGGCCGCCATTCCGGCGGCCGTCCCGGTGTACGGGGCACCGTCGGCGGTGTACGTGTCGGCATGCCTGGCGATCTCCGCCCGTACGACGGCCACCGGGTCGACCTTGTGGATGTCGTCGCCGGGGGCGGTGACGCCCTTCACGGTCTCGGTCTCGGCCTCGCCGTAGTCCCAGGCGGGGCTGGAGGCGGCGGGCAACTCGGGCCAGAGCCGGGCGGGGCTGACGGCGGTGGCGGTCGGCCCGGCCCCGCGCAGCCCGCCGGCGTCACCGCAGGCTGAGGTGGCGAGAGCGAGGGCGAGGACGGCGAGGGAGACGCGCGAGGCCCGGGCGGCGGGGGAGGTGCGGGCAGCGCGGGAGATGCGGCTGGCGTCCACTGCACTCCTGCGTCGGCGTCGGTGTCGGAAAGGGTGTGACGGGCGACGGCAGATGAGTCGCCTCGTGCACGACACCCTATTCATTCGCAGGGAAGTCGCATTTCGCCGGGCGGGCCGCACGGGTCATGCGGGCCGCACAGGTCATGCGGGCCGCACAGGTCATGCGGGCCACGCGGGCTACTCCGTCAGTTCCTCCAGCAGCCGGGCCGTGGACAGGCCCGTCCGCAGATACTCCACGAACCGTTCGTTGTGCAGGGCCCACGGGGAGCGGCGGGATCTGATGAGGCGGATCGCCTCCTCGATGTCGTACCCGTCCAGGACCAGGGCGTGCGCGACGACGAGCCCCGACCGGTTGTAGCCGCTGTAGCAGCGCACCAGCACCTTGCGCCCGTCCTCAAGTGCCGCGCACACAGCCTCGGCGAGCCGGATCACGCCGGCGAGCTGGGTCCCGTCGAGCGGCCCGTCCGGGATGGACCACACGTGGTGCTCGACGCCGGGATCCGGCCCGTACCCGGGCAGCCTCAGCAGGGTCATGACCAGGTCGAACTCATCGTGCACGACGGCGAACTCGATCTCCCCCGGGCGACGCGTGAACTCGTGTCCGCCCATCCACAGCCCGGGCACGATCTCGCTCCACGGCTTGCCCGGAGCCGGCACGTCGGGCTCCTTCCCGCGGGTCCGCAACTTCGCCGCCTCCCCCACTCGGGCACCCAACTCCGCCCCGACTCCCTTCAAAGGTAACCGGGTCCTTGCCCCCGCAGCACCCCGCCTGTTCCCATGGCCATGCGGGGATTGGGGTGATGGTGGATGAGCGGACTGCGTGTCGTACCGGCCTGGCGGCAAGGTCACGAGCGGCTGTACGTGTGCCTGACGGACGGGCGGAACATCGCCTGGTACGACCGTGAGTCGTCCCGGGTCAACCTGCTGAGCGACGACCTCAGAGGGGACGTACTGGAAGCCCTGGGCCCGTTCCTGACGGGCCCGGTGACGGTGGGCCCGCCCCCGGTCCCCACCCCGGCGGAACTGGCCCGCCTCTCCCTCCATCCCGACGACGACCTGGCCCCGAACCGTCCCGGCGAGGCCCTCCAGATCGCCCTGGACCGCGACCCCGGACCGCCTCACCGCCTCCGCCCGGACCCCCGACGGCGGGCCCTGGCGGCGGAACAGGCGGTGGGCGACGCCCTGGAGGCGCTGGAGGGCGCGGGCTGGCACACCCTGCACTCGCTCCCGCTTCCCGGCGGTGACCGGATCCACCACCTGGTGATCGGCCCCGGAGGACTGTTCGCGGTGCACACGCTGTACGCCCGCAAGCAACGGGTACTGGTCGCCGACCCCATGGTCTCCCTGGGCCGCCGGGACCCCCGCCCACTACTGCGCCGGGTTCGTTCCGACGCCGACCGGGCCTCGTACGCGCTGACGGCCGAGGTCCACCCCGTCCTCGCCCTGGCAGGCCCGGCCGACCTGAGGATCACGGTTCCACTGCGGGAGGTCAGGGTTCTCCAGGACACGGACCTGTCGGGACTGGCGAGGCTGGGGGGCGTGCTCAAACCGGCCGATGTGGAGGCGCTGCACGCGGTGGCGCGGGACCGGGGGACCTGGGGACGGGTGTGACGGCGGCCGGGCGGCGGCTCCGCTCGATCGCGGCCAACTCCCTCGGAACGCGCCGCACTTGATATTCGAGTGACCGTGCGGGACGGGTTGCGTAGGGTGACGGCCGTGGACCCAGCCGACTTCTACACCGGGATCGTCGCGGACCTCTACGGACCGCTGAAATCCTCGTCCCAGGACCCCGAGCCCTACGCGGACTTCATCCGGCAGGCCGGCACGCCGGCGCTGGAGCTGGGCTGCGGGGACGGTGATCCCCTGCTCGACCTGCGTCGACGCGGCCTGGATGTCGAGGGTGTCGACTCCTCCGCGGACATGCTCGAACGCCTCCGTCGCCGGGCGGATGAACAAGGCATCCGCGCCACCGTGTTCCACCAGCGCATGGAAACCCTCGACCTGCCCCGCCGCTACCGGGCGATCTTCCTCGCCGGGCCGACCTTCACCCTGCTCCCCGACGACGGCGCGGCCCTGGCCGCCCTGCGCGGCATCCGCGCTCACCTGACGGAGGGCGGCACCGCCCTCGTGCCCCTGTTCACCCCCGCGCCGACCCCGGCCGAACAGATCGGCCACGTGCGTACGGCTGCCGCACCCGACGGCGCGGAGTTGCGGTTCTCCGTCGTCGCCGAAGAACACGACGAGACAGCGCGGACCCGGACGACGCTTCTGCGCTACGAGCGCCACCACGGCTCGGACAGCAGCGTCGTGGAGCGCCCGTGGGTCCTGCACTGGTACACCCGGGACCAGTTCGACAAGCTGGCCACGACCGCCGGCCTGACGGTGACCGCGGTCACCGACCCCGACGGCAAGCCCGTCTCCGCCGACGACACCGGACTGCTGCACTTCCGGCTCCGGGCCGGCTGACCCCCTCTTCCTCGGGCAGGTCAGGGACGTCCGTTGGGTGTCAGCCCTCCAGCAGGGGTGCCAGCAGGTCGCCGTGCGCCTGGAGACGGGGGCCGATGTCCGGTGCCCCGAACGCGAGTTGGGCCGGATCGGTGCACCCCGCCACCTCCTCCCACGTCACCGGTGCCGACACCGTCGGCTCCGCGCGAGCCCTCAGCGTGTACGGCGTCGCCGTCGTCTTCCGGGCCGCGTTCTGGCTGTAGTCGACGAAGACCTTTCCGGGGCGCAGGCTGCGGTTCATGCGGTGGACGACCAGGTGGGGGAGGGCGCGCTCCGCCTCGACCGCGAGGTCCTTCGCGTACGCCGTGATCTCGCCGGACGGGGTCCGGGTCGCCGGTGCCGCCAGGAGGTGCAGGCCCTTCGAGCCGGACGTCTTCGCGTACGCCTCCAGCCCGTCCGCCGCCAGCCGCTCCCGCAGCCACAGCGCGACCTCGCAGCACTCGACGATCGTCGCCGGGTGGCCGGGGTCCAGGTCGAGGACCAGGCGGTCGGCCTCGCCGGGGGCGTCGATCAGCCACTGCGGGGTGTGGAACTCCGTGACCAGGTTCGCCGCCCACATCAGCGAGGGCAGGTCCTGGACCAGGACCATGCGCGCCGGGCCCTCCGAGCGGGGGACCTCCGCCGTCGTGACCCAGTCGGGCGTACCGGGCGGCACGTTCTTGGCGAAGAAGACCTGGCCGTCGGGGCCGTCCGGGTAGCGGAGGAAGGAGACCGGGCGGTCGTGGAGGTGGGGGAGGAGGACGTCCGCGGTGGTGGCGTAGTAGTGGAGCAGTTCCCCCTTGGTGAAGCCTGTCGCCGGGTGGATCACCTTCTCCAGGTTGGAGAGGACCACCCTTCGCCCCTCCACCTCCGTGATCGGCGTCATACGATGAGAATCCCACGAAAGCGGGGCAAAGCCACCCTCGGAGGAAGGTTCCCCTCGTGCGATCCATATGGAACGGCGCCATCTCCTTCGGGCTGGTCAGCATCCCGATCAAGCTCGTCAACGCCACCGAGAGCCACTCGATCTCCTTCCGGCAGATCCATGTCGAGGACGGCGGGCGCATCCGGTACCGCAAGGTGTGCGAGATGGAGGACCGCGAGGTCCGGGGGGACGAGATCGGCAAGGCGTACGAGGGCGCCGACGGGACGATGATCCCGATCACCGACGACGATCTGGCGTCGCTGCCCCTGCCCACCGCCAGGACCATCGAGATCGTCGCCTTCGTGCCCGGTGACCGTATCGATCCGCTTCAGATGGACACCGCCTACTACCTTTCCGCGAACGGGGTCCCGGCCGCCAAGCCCTACATCCTGCTGCGCGAGGCCCTGAAGCGCAGCCGGAAGGTCGCCATCGCCAAGTTCGCGCTCCGGGGGCGGGAGCGGCTCGGCATGCTGCGGGTCGTAGACGACGTCATCGCCATGCACGGGCTGCTCTGGCCCGACGAGATCCGGGCCACGGACGGTGTCGCGCCGGAAACCGGCGTCACCGTGCGGGACCGGGAACTCGATCTCGCCGACGCCCTCATGGCCACCCTCGGCGAGGTCGATCTCGCCCACCTCCACGACGACTACCGCGAAGCCGTCGAGGAGCTCATCGCCGCGAAGGCCGCCGGGGAGGAGGCTCCGCACGCCCCGGCACCGAGCGGTGGTGGCAAGGTGCTCGATCTGATGGCCGCGCTGGAGAAGAGCGTCCGGGAGGCCAAGGAGTCGCGGGGCGAGCAGGAGAAGGCGGCGGAGGGCGAGGTCCAACCCCTGCGGGGACGTCGTCCCCCTGCCAAGGCCACCCCCAAGGCCGAGCCCGGGAAGAAGTCGACCTCCACAGCGAAGAAGACCACGGCCAAGAAGACCACAGCGAAGAAGACCACCACCGGCGACAAGCTGACCGGCACCGCCAGGAAGAGCCCGGCCAAGAAGGCCGCCGCCAAGAAGACGGCCTCCCGCAAACGTTCGGCGTGACAGCGCCCCGACAGGGGCGCGGGGTACTGCGCGACAGGCCCCCACTGGCCCGCAGCCAACGAACCGCCTATCCGGCGAAGCGCTCGCGCCGCAACGCCAGTACCGCGTTGTGGCCGCCGAACCCGAACGAGTTGCTGAGGGCCAGGTCGCCGTGGTCCGGGAGCGGGCGCGGGGTGCCCCGCACCACGTCCAGGTCGATCGCCTCGTCCTGGTCGCCGTTCGCGCAGCCGATCGTCGGCGGGATCGTGCCGTGGTGCAGGGTCAGGACCGTCGCCACCGCCTCCACCCCGCCCGCCGCGCCCTGGAGGTGTCCGAGGTGTCCCTTCAGGGCGGTGACGGGGGCCGGGGTGGTGCCCAGTACCGCCCGCAGCGCGCCGGCCTCCGCCAGGTCGCCGTCGATCGTGGCCGTGGCGTGGGCGTTGACGTGGACCACGTCGGCGGGGTGGCCGCCGGCGTCGCGCAGGGCGCGGCGGATGGCCAGGGCCACTCCGGTGCCGGACGGGTCGGGCGCCGCCATGTGGTGGGCGTCGGCCGACAGGCCCCAGCCGGCCGCCTCGCAGTAGACGCGGGCGCCCCTCGCCCGGGCGTGCTCCTCGGACTCCAGGAGCAGGAAACCCGCGCCCTCGCCGTTGACGAAACCGTCCCGGTCCCGGGCGAACGGGCGGGACGGCAGCTCCCCGGCGGCGCGCGTCGACAGGGCGCGCATCGCGGCGAAGGACGCCATGATCGCCGGGGTGACGACAGCCTCGGCGCCTCCCGCGAGGGCGACGTCGACATGGCCGTACCGGATGCGGTCGATGGCTTGGCCGATCGCCTCGGTGCCCGACGCGCAGGCGCTGGTCACCGTGCGGGCCTCGCCCGTGATGCGCAGGGCCAGCGAGATCTGGGAGGCGGTCTGCGACGGCACCGTCATGGGGGTGGTGAGCGGCGAGACCGCCCGGGGGCCCTGCTCGCGCAGTCTGCGGTCGCCGCCGACCAGGACCGAGGCGTCGCCGAGGATCGCGCCCACCGACACCCCCACCCGCTCGGGGGACAGGCCGCTCGCCTCCGTGCCCGAACCGTCGAAGCCCGCGTCCCGCCAGGCCTCCCGTGCCGCCAGTACGCCGAACTGCGCGGACCGGTTCATCCGGCGGGCCTGGGGGCGGGGGAGCAGTCCTGCCGTGTCCACGGGGACCGTGCCCGCCACCCGGACGGGCAGACCGGCGAACTCCTCGCCGGTCAACTCCCTTATTCCGCAACGGCCTTCGAGAAGTCCTCGCCAGAGGTCGGGGACGCCCACGCCGAGCGGGGTGACGGCGCCGAGGCCGGTGACGACGACCCGGCGGGCGCCGACGCGACTGAGGTGTTCGGGGGCATCCGGCTCGGAACGCATGGCGGGGCTGCCTCCCGGGGTGCGGCGCGGGACGGTCGGCGCACCTCAACTCTGCCCGTGCCAGGGGCAATTCATGCCGGGGTGGTACAGACTTCAATCGTTAACGTGCGTTCACTGGTTGGACGTGACGGCGGTGGCGCCCCGCCGGCCGGCCGCTCATTCGCGGGGCCACGGCCGTCCGTCCAGTCGCTCCACGTCACGGTTGAGGCGGCTCAGCCGGGCGGCGAAGTCCGCGATCTCCTCGGCCGTCCAGTCGGTCATCACCTTGGCCAGGCCGTCCAGGTTCTCCGCGCGGTGGGCGGCCAGGCGGCGCTCGCCCTCCCCCGTCATCGCGAACTTGCGCGCTATGCCCCCGTCGGGGTCGGGGATGCGTTCGACGACTCCGGCCCGGAGCATCGCGGCGGTCTGCCGGTTGAGGGTGGACGCGTCGAGACCGAAAGCGGCGCTGAGCTGGCCGATGGACATCGGCCCCTCCGCCTGGATACGGCTGAGAAGGATGTACGCGCTGCGGTCGAGCCGCCCCAGTGCGCCGCGCGCTTTCGGTGAGAGCAGGTGCATGTGGCGGCCGAGGAGCATGATCTCGAACTCGACCAGGTCGACGGGTTTGTCCATGACGCCGTCCGTGACGCCCTCCGCGACATTGTTCATGGCGTTGTTCGTGGTCTCGTCCGCGACGCTGTCGACGGCGTCGTCGACGTCGCTGTCGACGCGGTCGTCCTCGGGCTTGTCCATGCGGCTGCTTCCTTCGGCTCCTGAACGGGTCTTCCCCTCGGCGGACCCTCTCCCAAGTTAGTGCGTCCATCAGGGATATGTATGATGCACTTCTCGTGCATGATGCACATCTCTGAGGGAGCGACCAAGTGGACAGTTCCAAGCCCGACGCCGGCCCCGGCAAAGTCGTCGGCATCCTCGCCTTCGCCGGCATCGTGGCCGCGATCACGCAGACCCTCGTGGTCCCGCTGATCGGGGAGCTGCCGACCCTGCTCGACACCTCCGCCTCGAACGCCTCCTGGGTGATCACCGCCACCCTGCTGGCCGCCGCGGTCGTGACCCCGGTCGCCGGCCGACTCGGTGACATGTACGGCAAGAAGCGCATGCTGCTCGTCTCCCTCGTGCCGCTCGTCCTGGGCTCCGTCCTCTGCGCGCTGTCCTCCTCCGTGCTCCCGATGATCGCCGGGCGCGGACTTCAGGGCATGGGCATGGGTGTCGTACCGCTGGGAATCAGCCTGCTGCGTGACGTCGTACCGGCGGAGAAGCTCGGTTCGTCCATCGCGATCATGAGCGCGTCCATGGGTGTCGGTGGCGCGCTCGGGCTGCCGTTCTCCGCGGCGATCGCCGAGAACGCCAGCTGGCGGGTGCTGTTCTGGGTCGTGGCCGCGCTTTCCCTCGCCGTCGCCACGCTGATCGCCCTCTTCGTGCCCGCCGGGCGCGAGAACACCTCCGCCGGACGCTTCGACGTGCTCGGCGCGCTCGGGCTCGGCACCGCGCTGATCTGCCTCCTCCTCGCCGTGTCCAAGGGTGCCGACTGGGGCTGGGGGAGCGGCACCACCCTCGGGCTGTTCGCCGGTGCCGTGGTCGTGCTGCTGGCCTGGGGCCGCTGGGAGCTGCGCAACACCGAACCGCTGGTGGACCTGCGCGTGACCGCACGTCCGCAGGTGCTGATGACCAACGTGGCCTCGGTCCTCGTCGGGTTCGCGATGTACGCGCAGTCCCTGGTCATCCCCCAGCTGATGCAGCTGCCCGAGGAGACCGGCTACGGGCTCGGCGAGTCCATGCTCGCCATGGGGCTGTGGATGGCTCCGGCCGGCCTGATGATGATGGTCATGTCGCCGATCGGCGCCATGCTCTCCGCCAAGTCCGGCCCCAGGATCACGCTCTCCGTCGGCAGCCTGGTCATCGCCGTCGGGTACGGGATCTCCCTGCCGCTCGTCGGCTCTGGCTCCGTCTGGGGGCTGCTCGCGGTGACCGTCGTCATCAACACGGGTGTCGGCTTCGCCTACGGCGCCATGCCGGCGCTCATCATGGGCGCGGTCCCGCAGTCCGAGACCGCCTCGGCCAACAGCTTCAACACCCTGATGCGCTCGATCGGCAGCTCGGTCTCGGCCGCCGTCATCGGCGTCGTCCTGGCTCAGATGACCACCGACTTCGGCGGCTTCGCGCTGCCCTCCGAGGCCGGATTCCGGGCCGCCATGACGCTCGGCTGCGGACTCGGCCTCGCGGCGGCGGTCGTCGCCTTCCTCATCCCGGTCCGCCCGGCGGAGGCCCCCGCGGCGCCCGATGCGACGGCCGACGAGACCCCGGACGCCCTCGCTCCCGAGGAGTCCCAGGCGTCCCGGGTGTCCGAGGCCAAGGCCTGACGGCGACCGACCGGCCCCCACGACGAGCCGACCTCCCCGGGTTCCCGCCGGGGAGGTCGGCTCGTTCTGTCGTGTCCCGCCTCTTGTTCAGGAAGGGGACGTGGAATTAGATGGTCTGTCAGTGTCGCCGGGCCGGGTCCTTTGGCCGTGCCGAAGGAGCCTCTCAGGCATGCCCGGATTCGGCCGCCGCGATGCGGACATGAAGAATTTACAAGGTTTCCTTCGCCTGCCCAACGTGTTTCCGAGGCGTGAGGCGGAAGTGAATTCAATCGGGTTTCTGACAACTGGCTGACAGCAAAGGCGCGTGGCTGGGTCTGCGGCGATGTCGAAACTGCTTGGAATTGGGCGGTTTTTCGACACTTGGGGCGGCTGGACGGTGGTGGCCGAATGGAATCGGCCGCATACGGAAAGTTCCACGCCATGTTGACTCGCGAGTAATGTCGGCGCTAGCTTCCCGTTGGTTTCCCCCTGAAGTGAAGTTCCTTCGCGCCACACAAAACCCCCACCGTGCAGTTTCACCGAATATTTCGGAGAATCATGACGTCTGCCGTGCGCGCCGTTGACATGATCATTGGAGTCACCCCGTTCGGTGAGCCCGACGCCAGGCTCGCCGCCGCCGTCAGCCGGGCAGGCGGTCTGGGGATACTCGATCTTGGCCTCGGCGACCGGAGAGCCAGAGACGCGCTGGCGCGAATAAGCCGCCTCGCAGCCTCCTCCTCTCCCTCCTCTCCCCCGGTCCCCCCTGCTCCCTCCGCTCCCACTGCCCCCGCCGTCCCCGGCTTCCGCTACGGCGTACGAATCGGCCCCCACTGCCGGCTCACCCCCGCCGACCTGGCCGGTGACGGCGGCCCCGACACCGTGATCCTCGCCCCCGACGCCGCCGACGCGTTCCGGCCGGGCGCCGGGATCACCGCCCGTCATCGCGTCCTCGTCGAGGTCACCGACCTGGCGGAGGCCCTCGCGGCCGTCCGCGCCGGTGCGCACGGGCTGATCGCCCGGGGCAGCGACGGCGGCGGCCGGATCGGTGACCTCAGCACCTTCGTCCTGCTGCAACGGCTCCTCGCCGAACCCGGCATCGACCTCCCCGTCTGGGCCCGCGGCGGCATCGGCCCCCGTACGGCCGCCGCCGCGATCGCCGGGGGAGCGGCGGGCGTCGTGCTCGACAGCCAGCTCGCCCTGCTCGCCGAGTCCTCGCTGCCGGAGACGACGGCTGCCGCGCTGCGCTCGATGGACGGCTCGGAGACCGTCGTCGTGGCCGGTCACCGCGTACTGCACCGGCGCGGCCCCGACGCCCCGGCCGTCCCGGCCGGTGATCCGGCGGCGGTCGCGGCGATGCTCGGCGCCCAGGACCTGCGCACCCAGCTCCTCCCGGTCGGCCAGGACGGTTTCCTCGCCGCCCGCTTCGCCGACCGATGGGGCGACACCGCCCGCACGGTCCGCGCCCTCACCGACGCGGTGCGCGATGTCGTACGGGATGTCGTACGAGGCGACGGTTCCGTACGTGCGTTGCGCGCCGGTTCCCCGATGAGCCGGGCTCTGGGCACCCAACTCCCGGTCGCCCAGGGGCCGATGACCCGCGTCAGCGACCAGGCGCAGTTCGCCGCGGCCGTCGCCGGGGCCGGCGCGCTGCCGTTCGTCGCGCTGGCCCTCGCCAGTGGCGAGCAGACCCGGACCATGCTGGCCGAGACCCGGGAAGCCGTCGGGGACGACCGGCCCTGGGGCGTCGGCGTACTCGGGTTCGCACCCGAGGAGCTGCGAAACGCCCAGCTCGAAGCCGTACGGGAGCTGCGGCCCACGCACGCCGTCATCGCGGGCGGCCGGCCCGCCCAGGCGGAGGCGCTGGAGCGGGCCGGGATCAGCACCTTCCTGCACGTGCCCTCGCCGGGCCTGCTGAAGCAGTTCCTGGAAGCGGGGGCACGCCGGTTCGTGTTCGAGGGGTCCGAGTGCGGCGGGCATGTCGGACCGCGCGGCAGCTTCCCGCTCTGGGAGGCCCAACTCGCGGTCATCGAAGACTACTTGGCCGGGGCCAACGGCAGCGACGCCGAACGGATCGAGGTGTTCTTCGCGGGCGGTGTCCACGACGAGCGGTCGGCCGCGATGGTCGCCGCCCTCGCCGCTCCGCTGACCGCGCGCGGTGCTTCCGTGGGCGTCCTCATGGGCACCGCCTATCTGTTCACCGAGGAGGCCGTGGCCTGCGGAGCCGTCCAGCCGCTCTTCCAGCGGCAGGTCGTCGACGCGACCAGTACCGCGCTGCTGGAGACGGCACCCGGTCATGCCACCCGATGCGTACCCAGCCCGTTCAGCGACAACTACCGTGATTTCGAGGCGGAGTTGAGGGCGAGCGGGGTACCCGAGCGGCAGATCTGGGAGCGGCTGGAGCGGCTCAACGTCGGACGGCTGCGGATCGCCAGCAAGGGCATCGAGCGGGACGCCGGCGGTGACCTGGCCGCCGTGGACGAGCAGCGGCAGCTCGCCGAAGGCATGTTCATGGCCGGGGAAGTGGCCGTGCTGCGTTCGGCGACCACGACCGTCGACGCGCTGCACCACTCCGTGGCGGACGGCGCCGCCGACTTCCTCACCCACCGGGCGGCCCGGCTGCGGGAGCGGCTCGGCGTGCCGGTGGCCGAGGAGGACACCGGGACTCCGGCACCCGCGCCCCTCGACGTCGCCGTCGTGGGCATGGCCTGCATGTTCCCGGACGCCCCCGACCTCGCCGCCTTCTGGGCGAACGTCCTCGGCGGTCACGACGCGGTGAGCGAGGTGCCGGCCGACCGCTGGGACCCCGCCGTGCACTATTCGGCGGAGGCCGGGGACGGTGGCGTCACACCGTCCAAGTGGGGCGGCTTCCTGCCCCGCATCCCCTTCGACCCGCTGTCGTACGGCATTCCGCCCACCTCGCTGGGCAGCATCGAGCCCGTCCAGCTGCTGGCGCTGGAAGCGGCCCGGCGAGCCCTGGCGCACGCCGGATACGGGGACCGCGGGCGGGAGTTCGACCGCTCGCGCACCTCGGTCGTCTTCGGCGCGGAGGCGGGCAGCGACCTGTCCAACGCGGGCACGCTGCGGGCCGTGCTGCCCTCCTACTACGGCAAGGTGCCGGACGGGCTCGCGGAGCAGTTGCCCAGGCTCACCGAGGACTCCTTCCCCGGCATGCTCTCCAACGTGATCTCCGGCCGGATCGCCAACCGGCTCGACCTCGGCGGCGCCAACTACACGGTCGACGCCGCCTGCGCCTCGTCCCTGGCCGCCGTCGACGTGGCCTGCAAGGAACTGGTGGGCGGCACCAGCGACGTCGTGCTGTGCGGCGGCGCCGATCTGCACAACGGCATCAACGACTACGTGCTCTTCTCCTCCGTGCACGCCCTCTCGCCGACCGGGCGTTCCCGCGCCTTCGACAGCTCGGCGGACGGGATCGCGCTGGGGGAGGGCGTCGCGTGTGTCGTCCTCAAGCGGCTGGCGGACGCCGAGCGCGACGGCGACCGGATCTACGGGGTCATCAAGGGTGTCGGCAGCTCCAGCGACGGGCGTTCGCTCGGGCTGACGGCCCCCCGGCCCGAAGGGCAGCGGGCCGCGCTGCAACGGGCCTACCGCAACGCCGGGGTGTCGCCCGCCGAGGTCGGGCTCGTCGAGGCGCACGGCACCGGGACCGTGGTCGGCGACCGCACCGAACTCACCATCCTGAGCGAGGTGTTCAGCGAGGCAGGGGCCAAGTCGGGCGCCGTCGCCCTCGGTTCGGTCAAGTCGCAGATCGGGCACACCAAGTGCGCCGCCGGACTCGCCGGCCTCATCAAGACCGTGCTCGCCCTGCACACCGGTGTCAAGCCGCCCACCCTGCACGTCAGCAAGCCCAACTCGGCCTGGGAGGCGGACAGCAGCCCGTTCGTGTTCCACGGGCAGGCGCGGCCCTGGGCGGCTCCGGCGAGCGAACGAATCGCGGGGCTCAGCGCGTTCGGCTTCGGCGGCACCAACTTCCATGTGGTGCTGGAGGCCTACGCAGACTCCGCCCCGCCCGCCCACGGGCTCGACGCCTGGCCCGCCGAACTGTTCACCTTCCGGGCCGCCGACCCGGCGGGAGCCCGGCGGGCCATCGAGGACGTGCTGAAGGCCGCCGAGGACGAGCGGTCCTGCTGGCGGCTGCGCGATCTCGCCCTCGCCGCCTCGCGCCGCTCCGACGCCCGCCACGAACCCGTGCAGGTCGCGGTCGTGGCGACCGACACGGCAGGGCTCGTCGGCCGGTTGAGGCGGGCACTGGCGGGGGAGCACGACCCGCGCGCCGGCGTGCACCTCGCGGCCCGGCACCCCGAGGAGACGGCGGGCCAGGTCGCCTTCCTCTTCCCCGGGCAGGGCAGCCAGCGGACCGGGATGCTCGCCGACGTGTTCGTCGCCCTCCCCGAACTCCAGTACTACCTGGAACTCGGCAGCGACCACGCCGACCTCCTCTACCCGCCCACCGCCTTCGACGACACCGCCCGCGACCGCCAGCACACGGCGCTCACCGACACCCGCGTCGCCCAACCCGCCCTGGGCATCGCCGGCCTCGCCGCGCACGCCCTCCTCACCACGGCAGGCGTACGCCCGGACATGGCCGCCGGACACAGCTACGGCGAACTCGTCGCCCTCAGCGCGGCCGGCGCCCTCGACCCGGAGGCGCTCCTCGCCCTGAGCGCCGAGCGCGCGACCGCGATCCTCTCCGCCGCGGGCGAGGCCAACGGCGACGACCCGGGCACCATGGCTGCCGTATCGGCGGGCGCCGAGGACGTCACGGCCGCCCTGCGCGCCGCCGACGCGCCTGCCTCGGTGGTCGTCGCCAACCGCAACTCGCCCAAGCAGACAGTGATTTCGGGACCGACGGAGGCGGTTGACGAGGCCGTACGGCTGCTGCGAGCCGCCGGGCTCGGCGCGAAGCGCATCCCCGTCGCCTGCGCCTTCCACAGCCCGCTGGTCGCCGGGGCCGGGGAGCGGTTCGCGACAGCACTTGCCCAACAGCCGGTGCGGGCACCCGAGTTCACGGTGTGGTCCAACCGGACGGCCACGCCGTACGGCACCGACGCCGACGCGGTGCGTGCCGAACTCGCCGCCCAGATCGGTGCCCCGGTCGGCTTCGTCGCCCAGATCGAGGCCATGTACGAGGCGGGCGCCCGGATCTTCGTCGAGGCCGGACCCGGTTCCGTACTGACCCGGCTGGTCGGTCAGATCCTCGGCGACCGCCCGCACCGCACGGTCGCCTGCGAACCGCGTGCCGACAGCGGACTGCGCGGCTGGCTCGACGCCCTGGCCCAACTGGCCGTCGCGGGGCTGCCGGTGCGCACCGGATGGCTGTTCCACGGGCGCGACGCCGTCGACGCGACCCGGACCAAGGCACCGAAGCGGCCCGGCTGGACGGTCGACGGCCATCTGGTCCGCACCGCCGCGGGCGAACTCCTCCCCGGTGCCCTCGCACCGGCCCGACGCGTAGTGGAGACGACGACAGTGACCGCGAATCACCAGGACGGTGCCCCGGCCGGTGGCAGAGACGCGCTGATCTCCGAGTTCCTGCGCGCCAGCCGTGAGATGGTCGCCGCCCAACGGGACGTACTCCTCACGTACTTCGGCGCCGCGCAGGGCCAGTGGATACCCGGGCCGGCGGCACCGGAGCCCCTGCGGACGGCACTCGACCAGGTCCAGCAGGCGGCGCCCGCGCCCACCTACCCGCCCACGCTCTACGCCGTGCCGGCGCCTGTTCCCGTCTCCGCCCCGGTGGGGTTCGGGGAGGCGGATGTGCTGGGGGTGGTGCTGGAGATCATCAGTGAGCGGACCGGGTATCCGGTGGACATGATCGAGCCGGATCTCGATCTGGAGGCCGATCTGAGTGTCGACTCGATCAAGCGGGCCGAGATCGCGGGTGAGTTGGCGCAGCGGTTGGGTGTGGGGGGTGGTGACCTCACGGTGCTCGGTGATGCCGAGTTGGAGGAACTCGCCAAGGCCCGTACGGCGGCGTCCGTGACGGCGTGGCTCACGGCGCGGCTCACGACGGCCGTGTCCCAGCCGGCGCCTGTTCCCGTCTCCGCCCCGGTGGGGTTCGGGGAGGCGGATGTGCTGGGGGTGGTGCTGGAGATCATCAGTGAGCGGACCGGGTATCCGGTGGACATGATCGAGCCGGATCTCGATCTGGAGGCCGATCTGAGTGTCGACTCGATCAAGCGGGCCGAGATCGCGGGTGAGTTGGCGCAGCGGTTGGGTGTGGGGGGTGGTGGTGACCTCACGGTGCTCGGTGATGCCGAGCTGGAGGAACTCGCCAAGGCCCGTACGGCGGCGTCCGTGACGGCGTGGCTCACGGCGCGGCTCACCGGCCCCGGCGAGGCCGAGGAACAAGGAGCGGCACCTCGGCCTCTCCGGCCGGAGGCGCCCGACGCGTCCCCGGAGGTCACCGGTGAGGCGCCGAAGCGCTTCCAGCTGCGGCCCGTGCTCCTGGAGCAGCAGGACGGGACGGGGGCCGTCGACCCCGCCGCCGTACTCGCCGGAAAGCGGTTCGCGCTCCTCGGTGACGACGACCAGGGCGCGGTGGCCCAGGAGGTCGTGGCGCGGCTCGCCGTACACGGCGCCGAGGCGGTGGCCCTCGGGCCCGAGCATCTGCTGACCGGGGCGGACGGTCCGGTGGACGGGGTGCTGTACCTCGACCCGCTGGCCTCGTCCCGGCCGCCGGTGCTGCCCGACGCGTTCCCCGTGTTCAAGGCGGCCCTGGGGCTCGACCCGCGCCTGCTGTTCGCCGTACGGGTGGTTCCGGAAGGCGGACCGGACGAGGCCGGGCTGAGGTCGGCCGGCCTGCACGGGCTCTTCCGCACCGTCGCCCGGGAGTACCCGGAGACGGACGCGCGGATCATCGACGTGACCGGCGCCGACACGGGTGCCGGAGCCGTCGCCGACGCGCTGCTCGGCGAGCTGCTCGCCTCCGACCGCACCCCGGTCGTCCTGCGAACCGCAGCCGGACGGCACGGACTCGAACTGGTCGAGACCCCGCTGGGCGCACTCGGCACCACCGGCGCCGGACCCGCCGGGGACGGGGCCGCGGAGGCCGCCGCCCTCGGACTGGACCGGGACAGCGTGGTCCTGCTGGTCGGCGGGGCGCGGGGCATCACCGCGAAGTTCGCCGCCGCGCTGGCGTCCGCCTCCCGCTGCCGGATCGAACTGCTCGGCCGGACACCCGCACCGGAGGGCCCCGAGGACCCGGCCACGGCAGCCGCCGGCACCCGGACGGAACTGCGCTCGGCCCTCGCCGCCCGGGGCGGACTGACCCCCGCCGACATCAACCGCGAGACCGAACTCCTGCTCGCCCAGCGGGAGATCACCGCCACCCTCGACGAACTCAGGGCCCTCGGCAGCCCCGCCCGCTACCACTCCGTCGACTTCAGGGAACAGGACGCGGCGCTCCAGGCGGTGAAGGAGATCCACGCCGAACACGGCCGCCTCGACGGGGTCGTCTACGCGGCCGGGGTGATCGAGGACCGCCTGATCGCCGAGAAGACCACCGAGTCCTTCCAGCGCGTCTACGGGACGAAGACCACCGGCGCCGAGACACTCCTCGCGGCGCTGCAGCAGCTCCCCAACAGCCCTGCTTTCGCCGTCCTGTTCGGCAGCATCTCCGCCGTCCTCGGCAACCGGGGCCAGGTGGACTACGCCGCCGCCAACGACGCCCTCCAGAGCCTCGGTGCCGTCTGGGCGGCCCGTACCGGGCAGCGGGCCCTGACCGTGCACTGGGGGCCGTGGGCGCCGACCGGCGGTCACACCGGCATGGTGACCCCCGAGCTCGGGCGCGAGTACGCCAGGCGCGGGGTCAGGCTCATCGACCCCGAGGAGGGCACGGCAGCACTGCTCCGTGAACTGGCCTGGGGCGAGGAGTCGGCAGGCGCCGTCGTCTACACCTCGTCGGGCTGGTAACCGACATGACGGATCGTCATACCGGTTCGGCGGGCGGCACGTCGACGCCCGTGGCCATCGTGGGCATGTCGGTGCTGCTGCCCGGCGCCGCCGACCTCGACTCCTACTGGCGGAACCTGCTCGCCGGTACCGACGCCATCACCGACGTACCGGACGGGCGGTGGGACGCGGACGCCTACTACCGGCCCGACTCCGCCGGTGGCCGTGCCGTCGCCGACCAGGTGTACTGCCGGCGCGGCGGGTTCGTGGACGGGCTGGCGGAGGTGGAGGTGACCCGGTTCGGGATCATGCCGAACTCCGTCGCCGGCACCGAGCCCGACCAGCTCATCGCCCTCAACGTGGCCGCCGCCGCCCTCGCCGACGCGGGCGGCGACGACCACCTGCCCGACCGGCACCGCATCGGAGTGGTCCTCGGCCGGGGCGGCTACCTCACCCCCGGCCTGGTCCGGCTCGACCAGCGGGTCCGTACGGCAGGCCAACTCGTCCGCACACTCGGGGAGTTGATGCCGGACCTTAATTCCGCCCAACTCGACCGTGTCCGTACGGCGTTCACCGAAAAACTCGGTCCGGACAGTCCCGAGTCGGCGATCGGGCTCGTCCCCAACCTCGCCGCCTCCCGGGTCGCCAACCGGCTCGACCTGCGCGGACCCGCGTACACCGTGGACGCGGCCTGCGCCTCCTCGCTGGTCGCCGTGGACCAGGCGGTGAACGAACTGGCGTCCGGGCGCTGCGACCTGATGCTGGCCGGCGGTGTCCACCACTGCCACGACATCACCCTGTGGAGCGTCTTCTCCCAGCTCCGCGCCCTCTCGCCCAGCCAGCGCATCCGCCCCTTCCACCGGGGCGCCGACGGCATCCTGATCGGTGAGGGCACCGGCGTGGTCGTCCTCAAGCGCCTCGCCGACGCCGAGCGCGACGGAGACCGGATCTACGCCGTCATCCGGGGCACCGGTGTGGCCAGCGACGGCCGCGCCGCCGGGCTCGTCAACCCCGACCCCGGCGGCCAGACCCACGCCGTACGCCAGGCCTGGCGGGCCGCCGGACTCGACCCCGCCCGGCCCGGTTCCGTCGGCCTCCTGGAGGCCCACGGCACGGCGACGCCCGCCGGTGACGCCGCCGAACTGGCCACGCTGGCCGAGGTGTTCGGGCCCGGGGAGAGCGAAGAGGCGGGCGGCAGCGCTCCGGCGGTGATCGGCTCCGTGAAGTCGATGATCGGGCACACCATGCCCGCCGCCGGGGTCGCGGGCCTGGTCAAGGCCGCCCTCGCCGTCCACCACGGCATGCTCCTGCCCACCCTCCACTGCGACGACCCGCACCCGGCCCTCGCGGCCACCCGTTTCCGCCCGCTGGACCGGGCGGCGCGCTGGGAGACGACGGCCGAGCAGCCCGTACGGCGGGCGGCGGTCAACGCGTTCGGGTTCGGCGGGATCAACGCCCATGTGGTGCTGGAGGAGGCACCCGGGGCGCGTGCGAACAGGACGGCTTCCCCGGAGCCCTCCCGCGAGTCCCACCTGGTGCCGCCCTCCGGACCTTCCCGCGGGTCTGGGTCTGCCCTCGGGCCCTCCGCCGGACCACGGGTGACCGTCGTCGAGCCCGAGCGTGTCCTCCTGCTCGCCGCCGACACCCCCGAGCGCCTCGCCGCTCTGCTCGACGCGGACGACACGGCCGTACTCGCCACCGGCCTGGACGCCAACCGTACGCATCATCCGCAGGCCGGGCCCGCCCGGCTCGGCATCGTCGACCCGACCGCGAAACGGCTCACGCTGGCGCGCCGGGCGATCGCCAAGGGGCGCGCGTGGCAAGGGCGCAGCGACGTCTGGTTCCGGCCGGAGCCGCTGTGCGCGGACGTGGAAGGGGCGTTGGGAGGCCTGGCCTTCGTCTTCCCCGGCCTCGAAGGTGACTTCGAGCCCCACGTCGACGACATCGCCGACCACTTCGGTCTCACCGACGTCCTCCCGACCGGTGAGCGGGCCGAGGTCGGGGACGTGGGCCGGCACGGGTTCGGGGTCGTCGGGGTCGGCCTGCTGCTCGACCGGGCACTGCGCCGCATGGACGTCGTCCCCGACGCGGTGGCCGGGCACAGCGTCGGCGAGTGGACGGCGATGACGGCCGCCGGGCTGTACGACGGCGACGAGGTCGGCGCCTTCATGGCGACCTTCGACCCCGACACGGTGACTGTCCCGGGGCTGGCGTTCGGCGCACTCGGCGCGTCCGCCGAACGGGTCCTCGCGGCGCTCGCCGAGGAGACCTGGACGGACGCCGGGATCGTCCTCTCGCACGACAACGCGCCCGGCCAGTCGATGGTGTGCGGCCCCGCTTCGGCGGTCGAGGAGTTCGTCCGGGCGTTCCGCGCCCGGGGCGTGCTCAGCCAGGTGCTGCCCTTCCAGTCCGGCTTCCACACACCGATGCTGGCGCCCTACCTGGCCCCGATCGAGCAGGCCGCGAGCCGCTTCCGGCTCCAGCCGCCGACGGTTCCCGTCTGGTCGGGGACGACGGCGGCGCCCTTCCCGGCGGGCGAGTCGGCGGTGCGTGAGCTGTTCGTACGGCATCTGCTGGAACCGGTGCGCTTCCGGCAACTGGTCGAGGCGATGTACACGGCCGGGCACCGGACCTTCGTCCAGGTCGGCACCGGCCAGCTCGGCTCCCTCATCGGCGACACACTGTCGGGGCGCGATCATCTGGTCGTCGCCGCGAACTCCCCGCATCGCAGCGGACTCGCGCAACTCCGGCGCGTGGCAACGGCGTTGTGGGTGTCGGGCCGGACGACGGCACCGGCGCTGCCGCGCCCCGCCACCACTGACGCCTCCGCAACCTCCGGTTCCCGCGCTGCCGGTCCCTCCTCGCGGTCCACACGACCGGCCCGCGCCGGGATTCCCGTACCGGCACTGCCGGGCGCGGTTGCCCCCGGCTCCGCCTCCCACGCCGCCGGTCCCTCCGACCGCTCCACGGAACCGGCCCGCGCCGGGAACTCCGTGCGGGGGGACCGGCCGTCCGGACGCCCACCCGTGCGCCTCGACCTGGGCGGCGCCCTCGTCTCCTTCGACGAACCGACGCTCACACGACTGCGCGCGGAACTGGGTTCGGGGCTGAACCCCGCAGGGGCTTCGGGAGCCGGGGCTCCGGTTCCCGCCGCGCCGCCGGGTGCCAGTCCGTCGCCGCTCACCTCCCCGGCTCCGGTGACGGCCCAACAGAGGCGGGCCGCAGGGGTGTTGGGCTTCCCGGAGACCCCCGGTGCCGCCGGCCTGCCGAGTGTCGCCGGGCTGACGTCGTCCCTCGACGCCCTCGCGGGTCGCTTCCCGGCCGCCGCCGAACTCGGCGCCCTGCTGCGGGAGACGGCGGACACCGCCGCCGAGCTGATCGGCGCGGGCAGTCGCCGTCCGGGTTCGGCCGCGGCCTACGCCGGGGGCGCCGGACCGCGTCCGGGCGACCCCGCCGGGGACACCGGCCCCGCAGGCAGCGCACTCACCGGAACTTCCCGGCAGGCCCCCTCGCCACCCGCCGGGGTTGCGCCCCAGGCCTACCGCACAGCCACAGGCCTGTCCGCACCGCCCACGGCGCCCCACCCCGCTCCGGGCGGCAGGCTCCCCACCGCCGCTCACCCCACCCCCACGCCTCTGTCCCCGCAGGCAGGCGTCCGGCCGGCCACCCCCGGCACACGACCGCTCCCGCCGGCGCCGCCCGCAGCTGCGCCCGCCGGGGCCACCCCGCCCTCCTGGCGCACCACGGTCCACGTGTCCCCCGACACCATGCCGTACCTCCTCGACCACTGCTTCTTCCCGCAGCGTCCCGGCTGGCCGGACGTGGCCGACCGGTGGCCGGTGGTCCCGGCGACGACGATCGTGCAGCACATGATGGATGAGGCGCTGCGGGCGGCGGAGCGGACCGGCCCCGGAACCCGGGCCGTCGCTGTCGCCGTCCACGGCGCCCGCTTCGACCAGTGGCTCACCGCCACCCCGCCCCGCGACGTGGAGGTGACAGTCACCCCCGTCCCCGCGACCCCCACCCACCGCGCCGTCTCCTTCGGTCCCCGAGCCCGGGCCACCGTCGAACTCGCCACCGCCTACCCGGAGTCGGCGGCCCGCCCCGCCCCCTGGCCCACCGACCCCACCACCGAACGCACCCCCGACCACACCGCCGCCCAGCTCTACGCCGAGCGCTGGATGTTCCACGGCCCGGCGTTCCAGGGGGTCACCGAACTCACCGCGCTGGGCGAGGCGCACGTACGGGGAGTCATCACGACCCCGCCCGCGCCCGGCTCGCTCCTCGACAACGTCGGGCAGATCCTCGGGTACTGGATCATGGCGACGCGCACCGAGCGGACGGTCGTCTTCCCGGTCGGGATGCGGGAGATGAGGTTCTACGGGCCGCACCCCGAACCCGGCACCGACGTCGACTGCTTCGTCCGGATCACCTCGCTCACCGACACCGTCCTCGAAGCCGACGTCCAGCTGACCGTCGGCGGCCAGGTCTGGGCCGTGCTGAGCGGCTGGCACGACCGGCGCTTCGACAACGACCCGCAGACCAGGCCCGTCGAACGCTTCCCCGAGCGCAACACCCTCTCCCAGGCCCGGCCGGACGGCTGGGTACTCCTCCACGAACGCTGGCCCGACCTCGCCTCGCGCGACCTCATCATGCGCAACTCCCTCGGCGGGGAGGAGCGTTCGCAGTACGAGCGGCACGCGCCGCGCGGCCGTCGGCAGTGGCTGCTCGGCCGGATCGCCGCGAAGGACGCCGTACGGCGGTGGCTCTGGGAGAAGGAGGGCGAGGGGGACGTGTTCCCGGCGGAGATCCGGGTGCACAACGACGCGACCGGGCGGCCGTACGTCACCGGGACGCACGGCCGGACCCTGCCCCTGCTGGACATCTCGCTGGCCCACCGGGCCGAGGCGGGGGTGGCGATCGTACGGCGGCACAGGCCGGGGTCCGCCCCCGGCGCGGGTCCGGGTGCGGGGCCCGGCATCGACATCGAGGAGGTCGTCGAGCGGGACGCCTCGACCCTGGCCACCGCCCTGGGTCCGGCCGAACTCGCCCTGCTCCGAGCCAAGTCGACTGCCGGCGGCGAGTCCGAGGCGCTCTGGTTCACCCGCTTCTGGGCCGCCAAGGAAGCGGTCGCCAAGGCGGAGGGCACCGGGTTCGGCGGCCGGCCGAGGGACTTCGCGGTAACGGAGGCCACGGACGCGGGCGACCGGCTCACGGTCTCCGGGCGGCTAGCCCCCGCCTACACCGTGCACTGCGAGCAGACGGGCAATCCCCCCGGACTGCCCGACAGGGAGTACGTCGTGGCCTGGACGACCGGACCGGCCGAAGAAGTCGCATCAGAAGAAGGGGAGTTGGAGCGATGACCAGCCTCAACGGGCACACGAGCGGAACCGGTACCGGTAGCGAGGAGGCGGTGCTGGCCGACATCACGGGCATGCTCGCGGTCCTCCTCGACGAGTACGGCCTCGACGACGTCGAGATCCGGATGGACACCACCTTCAACCGCGACCTCGAACTGGAGAGCATCGACCTGGTGACCCTGGCCGGGCTCCTGGAGGAGAAGTACGGCAACCGGGTCAACTTCGCCGAGTTCCTGGCCAACATGGACTTCGACGAGATCATCGAACTCACCGTCGGACGGCTCGTCGAGCACGTCGTCGCCAGCCTCAAAGCGGCGGAGGCGAACTGACCATGGCGATCGTCGACATCGGCGGCGGTCTGCGACTGCACGCCCAGCGCATCGGCCCGCGCGGCGACCGGCCGGTCACCGCGACCGCCGTACTCGTGCACGGCCTGCTCACCGACAGCCTGGCCAGCTACTACTTCACCGTGGCACCGGCGTTCGCCGCCTCCGGCATCGACGTCGTCATGTACGACCTGCGCGGCCACGGCCGTTCCACCCGCCCCGCCACCGGCTACACCCTCGACGACAACATCGACGACCTGGAGGCACTCCTCGACCGTCTGGAGGTGACCGGCCCGGTCCATCTCGTCGGCAACTCCTACGGCGGGACCGTCGCGTTCGGATACGCGGCCCGCCACCCCGAGCGCGCCGCCAGTGTCTCCCTCATCGAGTCGGAACCGGCCACCGCCGCCTGGGCGGGCAAACTCGACGGCATCCTCGGCCGGGTCATGCACGAACTCGCCCACAACGAGGCCGACGCCATCGCCTGGATCACCGCCAACCGCAGCCAGAACACCGCCCGCCTCGCCAAGGGCGCCGCCCGGCTGGCCCGCGAGACCACCCTCGCCCAGGACATCCCGGCCAGCCGCGTACTGACCGAGGACGAGATGAGTTCCGTACGCTGCCCGGTCCTCGGTGTGTACGGGGGTGACTCCGACCTCGCCGAACTGGCGCCCTGGATGGAGTCCGTGCTGCCCGACTGCCGGACCGTCGTCGTGCCGGGGCACGAACACTCCGTGCTCGTCGAGGCGTCGGGGACGGTCGGCGGGCACATCCTGTCGCTCATCCTCGGCGCGACCGTTCCGGTGCAGCTGGCGGGGGCGGAAGCGCGGTGAGCCGGTTCCTGTTCGTCGTGCCGCCGCTCGTCGGGCACATCAACCCGGCCGTCGGTGTCGCCGCCGAACTCGCCGCACGTGGACATGAGTCGGCCTGGGCATGCGCCGATCCGGGACTCGTGCGGCGGCTCGCGGGGAAGGGCGCCACCGTCTTTCCGTGCGCCGGGCCCGTCCCCGGCTCGGGCGACGGCGTACGGCCACCGGATCTGCGGGGGCCGGAGGCGCTGAAGTTCCTCTGGGAACGGTTCCTCGCCCCGCTCGCCGAGGAGATGGCTCCCGGAGTCGCCGCCGCCGTCGGGGAGTTCGGGCCGGATGTCGTCGTCGCCGACCAACAGGCCCTCGCCGGCGGGCTCGTCGCCGAGCGTCTGGGTCTGCCCTGGGCGACCTCGGCCACCACCTCCGCCGAGTTCACCGACGTACTGTCCGGCATGCCCAAGGTCGCGGAGTGGCTGGACGGGCTGCTCGCGGGACTCAGGGACCGCGTCGGTGACAGCACGGGCACGGCGGACCCACGGTTCTCCCCGCACCTCGTACTCGCCTTCAGCACACCGGAGTTCGTCGGCCCGGACGCCCGGACGGGCGACCAGATCCGGTACGTCGGCCCGTCCGTCGCCGACCGGCCCGCCCCGCCCGGTTTCCCCTGGGACTGGCTCGACCCGGCCCGCGCCACGGTCCTCATCACCCTCGGCACCGCCAACACCGATGTCGGCGAACGCTTTCTGACCGAGTGTCGGGCCGCCGCACGGGAGCGGGCGGACCGGATGCAGACGGTGATCGTCGACCCGGCGGGCGTACTCGGCGGCACCCCGGGCGACCAGGACGACAAAAGCGTCCTGGTCGCCGCCTCGGTGCCCCAACTCCCGCTCCTCGAAAGGGTCGACGCCGTCGTCTGCCATGGCGGGCACAACACCGTGTGCGAGGCGCTCTGGCACGGTGTGCCGCTCGTCGTCGCGCCCATCCGGGACGACCAGCCCGTGGTCGCCGGGCAGGTCGTGGCGGCCGGGGCGGGCATCCGGGTGCGGTTCGGGCGGGTCACCGCGCCGAAACTGGGCGCCGCGATCGACGCCGTACTGCACGAGCCCGGACACCGCGCCGCGGCGAACCGGATCCGCACCGCGTTCCGGGCCGCCGGAGGTGCCTCCGCCGCGGCCACCCATCTTGAGCAACTCGCCATCGGCGCGCCCGCCAAGGAGACGGTATGAGTGACGACGAGCACGGGACCAACGCACCGACGGCACCGGAAGCCCAGGCCGGCGCGACCCGTACCGAGCAGGTGGCCGCCCTCCGGCCCGCCTATCAGGCCGACCTGGCCTCCGGCACCGACCGGTTCTTCGAACCCCCGCGCACCGATTGCCCCTGGTGCGGCTCGGCCCGGCTGGAGACCCGGCTGCGGACCACCGACCTGCTCCAGCACAAGCCCGGCCGGTTCGTCCTCGACCGCTGCCAGGACTGCCGGCACACCTTCCAGAACCCCCGGCTCAGCGCCGCCGGGCTGGAGTTCTACTACCGCGACTTCTACGACGGACTCGGCGAGAAGCAGCTCGGCAACACCTTCGCGAGCCGCACGAAGATGTACGAGCAGCGCGCCCGCGCCCTGCTCCCCTTCGACGACTCGCCCAAGAACTGGCTCGACGTCGGCACCGGCCACGGCCACTTCTGCGAGGCGGCCCGGGGCGTCCACACCGGCACCACCTTCGACGGGCTCGACTTCACCGACGGCGCCGAACTCGCCGAACGGGCGGGGCGCGTCGAGCGCGGCTACCGGGGCAGCTTCACCGAACTGGCCCCCGAACTGGCCGCCCACTACGACGTCGTCAGCATGTTCCACTACCTGGAGCACAGCACCGAACCCCCGCTCGAACTGGAGGCCGCCCGGCAGGCCATCCGGCCCGGCGGACACCTGGTGATCGAGGTCCCCGACCCCGACAGCCGTTACGCCAAGCTGCTCGGCCGCTGGTGGCTGCCCTGGCTCCAGCCCCAGCACCTGCACTTCGTCCCCGTCGACAACCTCCGGCAGCGGCTCACCGACCTCGGCTTCACCGTCGTCCTGGAACAGCACGCCGAGCCGCACGACCCCGTCGACCTGCTCGCCGCCGTCTGGCTGGCCCTCGACAACGCCGCCCCGCGCGACAACCTCCCGTGGCTCCCGCACCCCCCGAACGCCCTGCGCCGCACCCTGCGTGGAGCCCTGCTGCTGGCCGGCGTCCCGGCGCTGATCCTGGGCACCCTGCTGGACCGCTTCGCCGTCCGGCCGATCTCCCACCGCCTCGGCGTCTCCAACGCGTACCGTCTGGTGGCCCGCCGGGACTGACACCCCCTTCCGGGGGCCACAACACCGGCACCCAGGTCGCGGCCCCCGGACCCCGCCCGGCACGGAGAACAGGCCGGCGCGGGCAGGGACAGCCGCTGCGGACGCCGCGGCACGAACCCGAGCGAACACACCGTGCGCGTCACGACCCACCGGCGCGGCACAGGGCACGGGCGCACAGGGCACGGGCGCGCTACAGCGACCGGGCGCGGCACAGAACCTGCTCGGGCACAGAACCTGCTCGTGCCACGGGACCTGCGCGCGTCACAGGGCCCGGCCGCGGCACGGAGCACGGTGCGCGGCACGGAACACGGTGCGCGGCACAAGATCCGGTGCTGGTCACAGCACCTGGTGCGCGGCACCCCACCTGGTGCTGGTCACAGCACCTTGGCGCGCACCAGCATCGACAGCACGAGGGCGCCCGGCAGCAGCGGCAGCCAGACCGTCAGGACACGGAAGCCGACGACGGCCGCGGTGGCCAGGGACAGCGGGGCGCCCATCGCGGCCAGCGTGAACACGAGCGCCGCGTCGACGGGACCGATCCCGGCCGGCGCGGGTACGGCGCCGACCGCGGCGCTCGCGGCGAGGTAGGCGAAGACGACGTCCGGCCAGGCGATCGGCAGCCCCAGCGAGGCACCGACGCAGGCCAGCACCGCCGCCTGGCACAGCGAGAACCCGGCGGCACCGCCCCACAGCGCGGCGACCCGGACCGGCCGGGTGTGCAGCCGCCGCGCGTCGGTCAGCGCGGTGCGCACACCGTCGAGCAGGGGGCGCCGCAGCGGACGTACGAAGGTCAGAACCAGCGTCACCACGACCACCGCGCCGGTCACGCCCATGGCGATGGGCAGCAGCGTCTCCTGGTCGGGGAGGAGGTCGGTGGTGCCCAGGGAGGTCGGGAAGGTCGCCAGGAGCGCGAGGATCAGCAGGAGTTTCGCGACCGGCTTGACCAGCGAGTACAGGGCGAGGGACGCGGTGGCCCGGGCCAGCGGGATGCCACGGCCGGTCAGGAAGCGCAGGGTGACGGCGTGGGCGCCGAGACCGGCCGGAAGGACGTTGTTGGCGGCGCCGGCGGCGAACTGCGAGGCCAGCAGCAGTCCGGGCGGCAGCCGCTCCGGGATCGCGCCCTGCCGGGCGAAGGCGGCGGACACCCAGCACAGGAACGTGAACGCGGCCCCGATCGCGAGCCACCCGGGGTCGGCGGTGGTGAGCTGCCGGGCCCCGTCGTGCAGGACCCGCCAGTTGTCGGCAGCCCAGACCCCGATGAGCACGAGCGGCAGCAGACAGAGCACCCGGCGGGCGTGCCGGGCGGCGGGGAACCGGGCACAGAAGGAGGCGCGGGAAGCCGCGACGGGACAGTCCGCGGTGCCCTGGGGAGGGGCCTGGACCGTCGGAGCGGGCGGGGCGATGGGAACTATGGGCAAAGAGGACACAGCGCGCGTCGTCCTTCCACGTTGCGCCCACGCGCTGCGGGGGCGGACGGGGGGAATTGAAGAGCGAAGCAAGGGGGGACGGCAAGAGCGTTCCCAGTCCGCGTGACGGGGTGATGTCCGGGAAGAGAAGGGGTGAGGGCGGACGGGCGACACAGATGATGCCTGAAGCTTTCTGTCGAAGTCTCCCCTCGTTGCCTCCTGTCAACCTGTCAATACGTCCTTTTCGCTACGCACGTTCAACGCCTTCGCGCGGCCATCGGTTCCGGCCCCGCCGCCGAACTCGTTCAGCGCGCCCGCGACGATCTCCTCCAACCGGGCGTGGTGCGCACCCCGCCAGTACAGACGCTCGCACGTCGCACACTGCGCGAAGACGTCGTACGTACGCCGGGTGCCGTCCTCCAGCCGGTCGCCGACCGTCTGCTTGTCGGCCCGCCGCAGCCGTCCGTTGCAGGCGGTGCACCGGGTCCACGGGGCGAGTGCGGGCGCGAACCGGCCGAGTACGTCCCGGAGCTGGTCGTCCGGACGGTCGCTGTAGACGTACGCGCCCGCCCACAGCTCCCGGCGCCGCAGCAGACCCCGGTCCCGGGAGAGCAGCACGCGCCGCTCGGCCGCCGACAGCGCGGCCAGCGCCGGATCACCGATGTCCTCGCTCTCGTACGCCGCGTCGACACCCAGGAGCCGCAACCGGCGGGCGAGCGTGCCCAGATGCACGTCGAGCAGGAAGCGCAGCGGCGCCCCCGGCACCGGCTGCGGCCGGACGACGGCACGGACCTCCACCTTCTCGCCCGCGCCCGGCACATGGGACACCGGCACCTCCCGGCCGTCGACCAGCAGCCGCCCGGCCTCGGTGAGCGGCACGCCCAGCGACTCCACCACGTGCCCGAGCGAGGACGATCCGTCGGTGGCCACGGTCGTCGGGCCGGCGCGTCGCTCGGAAGGGACGAAGAGACGCAGCTCAGGGGCGAAACTGATGACGATCTCCGGTCTGCTCACCCGGTCAGCATGTCATCGCACCGACCGGGCGCGCCCGCCGGTTTCCCGTGCACTACTCTCGGCGCTCTCAACACCCCGGTCCGGTACCCCCGGCCGGGGCGGTCGGCCTCGCTGGTGGGGGAGTACGGCAGCATGCAGTTCGAACGTACGGGCGTGCCCGGCTACGAGGTCGTCGAGGTGCTCGGCCAGGGCGGTTTCGCCACCGTGTACCGGGCCCGCCAGCTTGCCGTGGGCCGCGAGGTCGCCCTCAAGATGGACAGCCGCGTCCTGGCCACCGACCGCGACCGGCAGCGGTTCCTGCGTGAGGTCACCGCGGCGGGTCAGTTGTCGGGCCACCCGCATGTGGTGGCGGTGTACGACGCCGGGGTGCTCGACGACGGCCGCCCGTACATGGTCCTGGAGCTGTGCCCCGGTGGGTCGCTCGGCGACCGCCTCCACCAGCGGGGTCCGTTCCCGGCCGCCGAGGCGCGCGACATCGGCATACGCGTCGCCGACGCGCTGGCCGCGGCCCACGCCGGCGGCGTACTGCACCGCGACATCAAACCGGGCAACATCATGATCGACCGGTACGGAAACGTCGGCCTCGCCGACTTCGGGCTGGCCGCGATGCCCCGCCCCGGCCAGGAACTGTCGGTCACCCGGGAGGCGCTGACACCCGCGTACGCCCCACCGGAGGCGTTCCGGCTGGCCGAGCCCACCCCCGCCGGTGACGTGTACTCCCTCGCCGCCACGATCTACGCCCTCGTGCACGGCAGACCCCCGCACTTCCCGGCGGAGGGCAGCCTGGGCATCGCGGAGGTCATCGTCCGGCACACCTGGCCCCTGCCGGACCTCCCCGGAGTGAACCCCCGCTTCACCGAGGTCCTCCGCCACGCCATGGCCCCGGACCCCGCCGACCGGCTGCCGAGCGCCGCGGCGCTCAGGGACGCACTGGCCGCCGTGGACCTGACGGACACGGGCGGAGCCGCCCCGGGTCCCGCTTCCGTCCTCACCCCGACGTTCGCGCCGCCCTCCCCCCTGGCCACCACCGTCCCGCCGGCCGCCGCCTCCCCGCGGCGGCGGACGAAGGTGAGTGTGCGGCTGTCCGTCGCGGCCGTGGCGGTGGCCGTCGTAGGGACGGGCGGAACAGTCGCGTACCAGTACCTGCCGCCGTCGACGACCGAGTCGCCCACCACCGGACCCTCCACATCCGCCTCAGCCTCCGCCACGGGCGGGGCGGCCCAGGCCGCGAACGCCGGTTTCGGCGTACCGACGACGACCGAGAACTGCCCGGCGACCGGCGTCGCCGGCATGGACGGCCGCTGCACCACGACCGCCGAATGCTGGGGCGGCATGGTCGTCACCGTCGGCATCGTCAGCGTGAACCGCTCCGACTGTGTGGTCGAGCACCCGTGGGAGACCTTCGCGATAGCCCCGCTCCCGTCCGACGGGATGACCAACAACCAGCGGGAACTGGAGAACCACCCGGACGTCCGCAGACTCTGCTCCCGCGAGGTCCTGGCCGAGTCCAGACAGGGCACCGCACTCAAGATCGACCCCGCCCGCTGGACCATCGACGTACTCCCGCCCACCCAGACCGAGTACGCCGACGGTCTGCGCGTCCTGCGCTGCGTGGCCACGATCACCGGGGAGCAGTCGACGGAGGCGCACTTCCGGCCCAGGAGATGAGCCGCGAGTGGGCAACTGAGGGTGGTGCAGGGCGCGGAGGCCGGGCTGTCAGGCCAACGCGCCCTGAAGCAGGCTCACTTGTGGTCGGCGAGTGACGATGTCCCGCGCCCGCTGGTGGCCTTGGCGGCGGCTCGGGTGATGTTGCGGGCCATGCCGCCGAAGACGACCGCGTGGAAGGGGGAGACGGACCACCAGTAGACGTGGCCCAGCAGACCGCGTGGGTGGAACAGGGCACGCTGGCGGTAACGGGTGCGGCCCTCGCCCGCTGTCTCGACGTACATCTCCAGCCAGGCGAGGCCGGGCAGGCGCATCTCGGCCCGCAGCCGCAGCAGCCGTCCGGGCTCGATCTCCTCGACCCGCCAGAAGTCCAGCGAGTCACCGACCCGCAGGCGCTCGGCGTCGCGTCGCCCGCGGCGCAGGCCGACACCCCCGGCGAACCGGTCCAACCAGCCCCGGACCGCCCAGGCCAGCGGAAAGGAGTACCAGCCGTTGTCGCCCCCGATGCCCTCGACCACCTTCCACAGGGCCTGCGGGGACGCGTCGACCGACAGGCGCCGCTCGTCCTGGTAGAGGCTGCCGCCCGCCCAGTCCGGGTCGGTGGGCAGGGGGTCACTGGGCGCACCCGGCAGGGCGGCGGACGACCAGCGGGTGGCGACCTGCGCCTCCCGCACCCTCCGCAGCGCCAGGGCCAGCGCCTCGTCGAAGGGCAGCGGCCGGCCCGGAAGGTCGGGAACGTACCGGGCGATGTCGTGCTCGTGGCAGACGACCTCGTGGCGCAGCGACTCCGTGAGCGGCCGGGCCAGGGAGGCGGGCACGGGTGTGACGAGACCGACCCAGTGGCTGGACAGCCTCGGGGTCAGGATCGGAACCGGCACGACGAGCCGTTTCCGCAGTCCCGCGACGACGGCGTAACGGCTCATCATCTCCCGGTAGGTCAGGACGTCCGGGCCGCCGATGTCGAACGCCCGGTTGACGTCGTCCGGCATGGTGGCCGAGCCGACGAGGTAGCGCAGCACGTCCCGTACCCCGATGGGCTGGGTGCGGGTGTGCACCCAGCTCGGGGTGACCATCACCGGCAGCCGCTCGGTGAGGTAGCGCAGCATCTCGAAGGAGGCCGACCCCGAGCCGATGACGACCGCCGCCCGCAGCACGGTGGCGGGTACCGGCGCGTCGAGGAGGATCCGCCCCACCTCGGCCCGGGACCGCAGGTGCGGGGACAGCGAGTCCTCGGGTACGCCCCGCGGGGTGAGCCCGCCGAGATAGACGATCCGCCGTACGCCCGCGGCCTGTGCCTGCTCGGCGAAGACGCGCGCGGCGCGGCGGTCGGTGTCCTCGAAGCCGGAGCCGGAGCCGAGGGCGTGCACCAGGTAGTACGCGACGTCGATGCCGCGCATGGCGGCAGCGACCGACTCGGGGTCCGTGACGTCCCCGCGAACCGGCTCGACGTCTCCCGCCCAGGGGTGGTCACGGAGCTTGTCCGGGGAACGGGCCAGACACCGTACCCGGTGGCCCGCCTCCAGCAGCTCCGGCACCAGGCGCCCGCCGATGTAGCCGGACGCTCCGGTGACCAGGCAGCGCAGCCTCTCGGCCCCGCGGCCACCGTGTCCCTCCGCCGCGTCCGGCCCCTTCCGCTCTCCATCCGTGCTCACGACCGTGCCTCCACGCGCTCGCTCCTACGCTGTTGCCCCGTCGTCCGATCATTGCCGCTACGGGCCCACCGTGCCCGTCGTCGCGAAGCGGCCCGGGAGTCCCGGGAAGTCCGGGACTCCCGGGTGCCCGGATGCGCTGCCGTCACGCCGGAGGCTTCGGCCCGGCCCTGTTCCCGTCGGCGTCGCGGGCCAGGGAACTCGGCCACCACGCCCGCGGACCGATGTCGATCACCAGGGCGGGCACCAGCAACGAGCGGACGACGAGCGTGTCGAGCAGGACGCCGAAGGCGACGATGAACGCGATCTGGACCAGGAAGGCGAGCGGGATCACCATCAGGGCAGCGAAGGTCGCGGCGAGCACCACGCCGGCCGAGGTGATCACTCCGCCGGTCGTGGTCAGCCCGCGCAGCACGCCCCACCGCGTGCCGTGGGCGAGCGACTCCTCCCGTACCCGGGACATCAGGAAGATGTTGTAGTCGACGCCGAGCGCCACCAGGAACACGAACCCGTACAGCGGTACCGACGCGTCCGTGCCGCTGAAGCCGAGGAGATGCTCGAAGACGAGCGCCGACACCCCGAGCGTCGCGAGGAAGTTGAGCGCGACGGTGGCCACCAGCAGCACCGGTACCAGCAGTGAGCGCAGCAGCAGCATCAGGATCAGGAGGATGATGGCGAGCACGACGGGCACGATGACGGTACGGTCGCGGGCGGCCGTCCGCTGGGTGTCGTACTGCTGCGCCGTGTACCCGCCGACCAGCGCGTCGGCCCCGGACACGGCGTGCAGGTTCGCGCGCAGCCGCACGACGGTCCTCTTGGCGGCAGCGCTGTCCGCCGTCGCTTCCAGGGTGGCGTCGATCCGGACACGGCCGTCGACGACGAGCGGCTTCCCGGCGTCCGGCCGCCCCGACGCGGAGACCGTGCCGGCCGACGCCACCCCCTCGGTGCGCCTCGCCGCGGCCGTCACCTGAGCGGCACGCCCGGCGTCGGCGATGATGACGGCGGGGTTGCCGGATCCGCCGGGGAAGTGCTCACCGAGCGTGTCCTGCGCGGCGACCGAGGACGCGTCACCCACGAAGATCTCGTCGAGCGGGACGCCCTTGGCGGACAGGGACGGCGCGAAGGCCGCGAAGACGGCCAGGACAAGTGCGGTCACCACCCACGTCCGCCGAGGTCGCGCGTCCACGGTCGCGGCGACGCGACCCCACACCCCGTGCCGTCCAGCCACCGCGCCGGACGGGTCCGCCACATCCGACGGGTCCGACGCGTCTGCCGGGTCCGGCGATCCCGGTAGGGAAGGCCAGTAGGCGGCACGGCCCAGCAGGGCCAGCACGGCCGGCAGGAAGGTGAGTGCGGAGAGCACGGCGCACACGATGCCGATGGCCCCGACCGGGCCCAGGGCGCGGTTGTTCGTGAGGTCGCTGGCAAGCAGCGCCAACAGGCCGAGCGCCACGGTCGCGGCGCTCGCGGTGATCGCACCGAACGAGCGGCGTACGGCGGCCACCGCGGCCTCGACCCGGTCCCCGCGCACGGCGAGCTCCTCGCGGAAACGGGCGACCAGCAGCAGCGCGTAGTCGGTGGCGGCACCGATCACCAGAATGGACAGGATGCCCTGCACCTGACCGTCCACCCTCACCATGTCCCGGTCCGCGAGCGCGTAGACGACGGCACAGGCCAGTCCCAGGGCGAACACGGCGCCGAGGATGATCAGGAACGGCAGGAGGACACTCCGGTAGACGAGCAGCAGAATCAGCAGCACGGCACCGAGCGCCACGCCCAGCAACAGCCCGTCGATACCCGCGAACGCGTCCGACAGATCCGCCTGGCTCGCCGCCGGGCCCGCGATCCGCGCCGTGGTCCCCGGCACACTCCCCGCCGCCGCACGCACCGTGTCGAGGACGTCCGGAAGCTTCTCTCCGAGATCGGCCCTCAGCTGTACGACAGACTGCATCGCCTGCCCGTCCTCGGAGAGGAGAGCGGGGGAGGGCAGCCCGACCACTCCGGGCCGTCCGACGAGTCCGCCGACCGCACGGTTGGCGTCGGCCTGCTGCTCCTCACCGACCAGCCGGCTCCCGACCACCCGTTTCCCGTCCACCGTCCAGACGACGATCGCAGGCAGGGTCTCGGACTGGGACCGGTCGAACGCCTCACGCGCCTTGAGCACCCGGGTCGACTCGGCGCTCTGTGGCAGAAACGCGGCCTGGTCGTTGGTGGCCACCTCGCCCAGTTTCCCGGCGTAAGGACCGAGAGTCCCGCCCACGCCCAGCCAGACGAGGAGCAGGACGAGCGGTACGAGCCATCGGGCCCGGCGCGGTGTGGTTCCCATGAGCATCCTCAGGCGACAGAGAAGGTAAGTCACTGATTAAGTATCTCAACGATCGAGAGAACATATACTGGGATCATGCCCGTCAACAACTCCTCGTCCCCCCTTCCCGGAGACGACCCGACGGGGTTGCAGTCCTTCGCCGTCCTTCTGCGGGCAATGAACGCGGAGTTCAACCGCATCGCCCACAAGTTCGCCCAGGCGCAGGGCCTGCACCTCACCGACGTACTGGCCCTGATCGCGATCCTGGACGCCGACGCGGACGACGGCCCCATGACCCCCGGCCGACTTCGCGAGCGGCTCAGCCTCACGTCAGGCGCGGTGACGGCCTGCATCGACCGCCTGGAGAAGGCGGGCCACATCCAGCGCATCCGGGCGGTCGACGACAGGCGTGTGGTCCACCTCCACTACGCGGAGGCGGCCAGACGCGTGGCCGCCGACTACTTCCGACCGCTGGCTCGGAGCACCGGAGCCGCCTGCGACCGCTTCACGGCCGACGAACTGGCGGTGGTCGTCCGGTTCCTCGCCGAAATGAACCGGGAACTCGCCCTCCTGAGCCGCTGACAACCAGAAGCACAGAGGGCGAACAAAGACGAACAAACCACCGGAGGAGACCCCCACCCTCGGCTACTGCGCCGCTGGCGGGGTCT
The DNA here is from genome assembly GCF_036227485.1 of Streptomyces sp. NBC_01451. Lineage (NCBI taxonomy): Bacteria > Bacillati > Actinomycetota > Actinomycetes > Kitasatosporales > Streptomycetaceae > Streptomyces > Streptomyces sp. NBC_01451. Next base: position 2,812,303 of record NZ_CP109479.1, on the reverse strand, counting down.
TCGGCCACCTTCTCCAAGGTGCCCCTGGCGGGCTCCGAACCCGCGACGGCCGGCCGGTCCGATGGATGCGGCCGTGATGCGTTCCTTGCTGACAGCGCTGCGGCTCAATTGAGGACGGCGCGGCAGTGGCGGCTGAGAGGCATCGACACAAGCCCAAGGTCCTGTCAACGGCAGGCGATACAAGCGGAGCCTGGCAACGTCCGCTGACCTGTTGCACAGCCACTCAAGATCGACGCGCCACTGCAGCGCGATCACTATCAAACGGCTGCTTTCGACGGCACCCGCCTGCACACACGCGAAGACCCCGTCCTCAGCTGAAGCGCTGATGGCGGGGTCTTTAGGCACCTCATTCAAGGTGCCCCCGGCAGGATTCGAACCTGCGCACACGGCTCCGGAGGCCGTTGCTCTATCCCCTGAGCTACGGGGGCGTGTCTGGCGCGTTGCGCGGCGACGAGTAGAACCCTACCAGCTCGTTCGGGGTGATCAGGAACGGGTTTTGGAGGTCGTGGCGGACGGGGCCGGCGCTCGATCGGACCGGTGGAAGTGGCGAAAAGCCGGACGCGCCGGCCGGTCTCGACCTACCCTCGACTTGTGCCAGGCGTGTCCGGTCGGGTGCTTGTTGTGGACGACAACAAGGTCATCCGGCAGCTGATCAGGGTCAACCTCGAACTGGAGGGTTTCGAGGTCGTGACCGCGGCTGATGGTGCCGAGTGTCTGGATGTTGTTCATCAGGTGCGCCCCGATGTCGTCACCCTCGACGTTGCGATGCCTCGCCTCGACGGTCTGCGCACCGCCGCCCGGCTGCGCGCCGATCCCCGTACGCGCGACCTGCCCCTCGCCATCATCAGCGCGTGTACTCAGTACGAGGTCGAGGCCGGGCTTGAGGTCGGCGTCGACGCGTTTCTCGCCAAGCCCTTCGATCCTGCTGAACTCATCAGCCTCGTAAGGCAGTTGGCCGAGCGGGGGCAGGATGACGCTTCCTTCGAGAGTGCCCTCGGACCGGCCCTGGGATCAGCCATCGGCTCCCTCGGCGCCCCTACCGAAGCCGAGCGCGCCGGCCGAGGCGCCGGCGGCTGACCCGAGGTACCGCTCCGCCCGGGCACCCCTCCCTCGGAACCCGCGCACCGGTCCGCCCTGAACCCGGCACCGCCCGCCCGAGCCCGTGCACCCTTCGGCCCCGAATCCGGCACCGCCCCGCTGGAGCCCCTGCATCCCTCGGCCCGAACCCCGGCTCCGCCCCTGCTCCCGTCTCCCCGCGCCCTCCCGCCTCCGGTCCGCCACCTCCCGCCTGCGGTCCGCCCCCCTCCGTCCACATAGCGGAATTGCCGCCCCCGCCCCCAAACCGAGTGGCCTGCCCACCCCCCTCCTCCCATACGCTTGTCCCGTGACCCCCGTCGAGCTCTCCCGTACCGTGCTCTGCGCGGTGCGCCGTGCTGTCGACGCGGGAGAGCTGAGTGTCGCCGTCCCCGTACGTGCCGGTGTCTCCGCGCCCGGGCCGGGTGGTTCCGGGGACTACGCCACGAACATCGCGCTACAGCTGGCCCGGCCCGCCGGGCGCACCCCCCGCTACGTCGCCGAGGTCCTGCGCGAGCGGATCAGTGCCGCCCCCGGCGTCCGTGGCGTCGAGATCACCGGGCCCGGATTCCTCAACATCAGCCTCGACAGCGCCGCCCCCGCAGCTCTCGTACGCGAGATCCTCGCCCAGGGCCTGCGCTACGGACACAGCGACGCCCTCGCCGGTCAGGTGCTGTCGGTACGGCTGCCGGTCGCGTACGAACCCCGGGCCGATGCCGTCGCCGACGCGGTCGCACGCATCGTCGCCACCCAAGGCGCCCGAGTCCGTCTCCACCGCGGCAGCGGTGAACAGGCCGGAGGGACCGGACCCGGCGGACCGGGTGGACGGGGTGGACAAGGTACTGAGGCGGGCCGGATTCTCGATCTTCGGGCTCTTCCTCCCGCCCCCTGTGATCCGGCGTCCCTCGGCCCCGACGCCGGCCGCTGGGCGCTTCTCCATCCCGCGGCGCGCGACCGGCCCCGTATCGGTGCCGAACACCTGGTCCAGCGGGAGAGCAACCCCTTCTTCCGGGTGCGTTACGCCTACGCGCGGACCCGCGCCCTCGGCCGCAATGCCGCCGACCTCGGTTTCGCCGCGTACGCCGGTGACCTCGCCGACGTACCGGCTCCTCTTCAGCTCGCTCTCGCCGACCACCCCCGACTCCTCCTCGGCGCCGCCACCCACCGCGCCCCGGACCGGCTCGCCCGGCATCTCGTCACCCTTGCCGATGCCACGCTCGCCTTCCTCCCCACCGTGCTGCCGCTCGGCGACGAGAAACCCTCGGCCGCCCACCGGGCCCGGCTCGCGCTCGTCGAAGCCGCCGGGACGGTGCTGGCCGGCGGCCTGTCCCTGCTCGGTATCGACGCACCCGAATACCTTTGAAACTGAAATACCTCTGACACACCGAGGAAGCCACCCAGCCATGAGCCGTTCCGCACACCCCGCCGGGCCCCGCCACGCCGATGTCCTGCCCGAGGGGCACCCCTCCGCCCCGCCCGCCGACCTCAACCACCTGGACCGGAAGGTCTGGGCGTCGACCGTCACCCGTACGCCCGACGGTGTCGTCAGTGTCGGAGGCGTCGAGGTGACCCGGCTCGCCGAGGAATTCGGTACTCCCGCCTATCTCCTCGACGAAACCGACTTCCGTGAGCGGGCTCGTGCGTGGCGTACCGCCTTCGGGGCCGACGCCGACGTCTTCTACGCAGGCAAGGCGTTCCTCTCGCGTGCCGTCGTGCGGTGGCTGCACGAGGAGGGGCTCAATCTCGATGTCTGTTCCGGCGGGGAGCTCACCACCGCCCTCTCCGGCGGTATGCCCGCCGATCGCATCGCCTTCCACGGCAACAACAAGTCCGTCGAAGAGATCGAGACCGCCATTCGCGCCGGGGTCGGGCGGATCGTGCTCGACTCCTTCCAGGAGATCGTGCGCGTCGCGCATGTCGCGCAGTCCCTCGGCAAGCGGCAGCGCGTGCAGATCCGTATCACCGTCGGGGTCGAAGCCCATACGCATGAGTTCATCGCCACCGCCCACGAGGACCAGAAGTTCGGTATTCCCCTTGCCGGCGGGCAGGCCGCGGAGGCCGTGCGGCGGGCGCTTCAGCTTGATGGGCTTGAGCTGATCGGTATTCACTCGCACATCGGGTCGCAGATCTTCGACATGTCGGGCTTCGAAGTCGCCGCGCACCGCGTTGTGGGGCTGCTCAAGGACATTCGTGACGAGCACGGGGTCGAGCTGCCCGAGATCGACCTCGGGGGTGGGCTCGGTATCGCCTACACCAGCGACGACGACCCGCGCGAGCCGCACGAGATCGCCAAGGCGCTCAACGAGATCGTCAGCCGGGAGTGCGAGGGGGCCAGGCTCCGTACTCCCCGTATCTCCGTCGAGCCGGGGCGGGCCATCGTCGGGCCCACCGCCTTCACCCTCTACGAGGTCGGCACCATCAAGCCGCTGGACGGGCTGCGCACGTATGTCTCCGTGGACGGCGGGATGTCCGACAACATCCGCACCGCTCTGTACGACGCCGAGTACAGCGTCGCTCTCGTCTCCCGGACCTCCGAGGCCGCGCCCATGCTCGTGCGGGTCGTCGGCAAGCACTGCGAGAGCGGGGACATCGTCGTCAAGGACGCCTTCCTGCCCGCCGACCTGGCGCCGGGCGACCTCATCGCCGTGCCCGCGACCGGCGCCTACTGCCGGTCCATGGCCAGCAACTACAACCACGCCCTCCGTCCGCCCGTCGTCGCGGTGCGGGACGGGGAGGCCCGGGTGATCGTCCGGCGCGAGACCGAGGAGGATCTTCTCCGGCTCGACGTGGGGTGACGGCAGAATCGCAGAAGGCGGCGGAAGATCTCCTGTCTTCCGCCGCCCGGAAAACGAAATAGACATCTCACGATCCGGACGATTGATAGAAACTTCAGTCCGGTGAGTGAGACTTATGAACCGTAGACGGTATGAGGAAACGAGGTCGGATGATGCGTACGCGTCCGCTGAAGGTGGCGCTGCTGGGCTGTGGGGTAGTCGGCTCAGAGGTGGCGCGCATCATGACGACGCACGCCGACGATCTCGCCGCGCGCATCGGTGCTCCCGTCGAGCTTGCCGGGGTCGCCGTGCGGCGGCCCTCCAAGGTGCGTGAAGGCATCGACCCCGCCCTCGTCACCACCGACGCCACCGCCCTCGTCAAACGCGGCGACATCGACGTCGTCGTCGAGGTCATCGGCGGTATCGAGCCGGCGCGCTCCCTCATCACCGCCGCCTTCGAGCACGGTGCGTCGGTCGTCTCCGCCAACAAGGCGCTCCTCGCCCAGGACGGCGCCGCCCTCCACGCCGCCGCCGGGGCCCACGGCACGGACCTCTACTACGAGGCCGCCGTCGCCGGCGCCATCCCGCTCATCCGGCCGCTGCGCGAGTCCCTCGCCGGGGACAAGGTGAACAGGGTGCTCGGCATCGTCAACGGCACGACCAACTTCATCCTCGACAAGATGGACTCCACGGGGGCCGGCTATCAGGAGGCCCTTGATGAGGCCACCGCCCTCGGGTACGCCGAAGCCGACCCGACCGCCGACGTCGAGGGGTTCGACGCCGCCGCCAAGGCCGCCATCCTCGCCGGAATCGCCTTCCACACGCGCGTGCGTCTCGACGACGTCTACCGCGAGGGGATGACCGAGGTCACCGCCTCCGACTTCGCCTCCGCCAGGAACATGGGCTGCACCATCAAACTGCTCGCCATCTGCGAGCGGGCCGGGGACGGCCAGTCCGTCAGCGCGCGCGTGCACCCGGCCATGATCCCGCTGACGCACCCGCTGGCCTCCGTGCGCGGCGCCTACAACGCGGTGTTCGTCGAGTCCGACGCCTCCGGCCAGCTGATGTTCTACGGGCCCGGGGCCGGCGGGGCGCCGACGGCGTCCGCCGTGCTCGGTGACCTCGTCGCCGTGTGCCGCAACCGGCTCAGCGGGACGACCGGGCCGGGCGAGTCGGCGTATGCCGCGCTGCCCGTTTCGGGCATGGGCGATGTGGTCACTCGCTATCACATCAGCCTTGACGTCGCCGACAAACCGGGTGTTCTCGCCCAGGTGGCCACTGTGTTCGCCGAGCACGGTGTCTCCATCGATACGGTTCGGCAGACGGGCAAGGACGGCGAGGCCTCCCTCGTCGTCGTCACCCATCGTGCGTCCGACGCCGCCCTGGGCGGAACAGTCGAGGCGTTGCGCAAGCTCGACACCGTGCGGGGTGTCGCAAGCATCATGCGGGTTGAAGGAGAGTAACCAGCAATGACCCACCAGTGGCGCGGAATCATCGAGGAGTACCGGGACCGGCTGCCCGTCTCCGCCAGCACGCCGGTCGTGACGCTCCGCGAGGGCGGCACGCCCCTCGTCCCCGCGCAGGTGCTCTCCGAGCGCACGGGCTGCGAGGTCCACCTCAAGGTGGAGGGCGCCAACCCGACCGGTTCCTTCAAGGACCGCGGTATGACCATGGCCATCACCCGGGCCAAGGAGGAGGGCGCGAAGGCGGTCATCTGTGCCTCCACGGGCAACACGTCTGCCTCCGCCGCCGCGTACGCCGTGCGCGCGGGCATGGTCTCGGCCGTTCTCGTGCCGCAGGGCAAGATCGCCCTCGGCAAGATGGGACAGGCGCTGGTCCACGGCGCCAAGATCCTCCAGGTCGACGGCAACTTCGACGACTGCCTCACCCTCGCCCGCTCGCTGAGCGACAACTACCCTGTGGCGCTGGTGAATTCGGTCAACCCGGTGCGTATCGAGGGACAGAAGACGGCGGCCTTCGAGATCGTCGACATGCTCGGCGACGCGCCCGACATCCACGTCCTGCCGGTCGGCAACGCGGGCAACATCACCGCGTACTGGAAGGGCTACACCGAGTACGCCGTCGACGGCATCGCCCGGCGCACCCCGCGCATGTGGGGATTCCAGGCGGCCGGCAGTGCCCCGATCGTGCGCGGCGAGATCGTCAAGGACCCCTCGACGCTCGCCACCGCGATCCGCATCGGCAACCCGGCCTCCTGGAAGCAGGCGCTGGCCGCGCGCGACGAGTCGGGCGGCCTCATCGACGAGGTGACGGACCGTGAGATCCTGCGCGCCTACCGGCTGTTGGCCGCGCAGGAGGGCGTTTTCGTCGAGCCGGCGTCCGCCGCGTCCGTCGCCGGTCTGCTGAAGATGGCCGAGCAGGGCAAGGTCGACCCGGGCCAGACCATCGTCTGCACGGTCACCGGCAACGGCCTGAAGGACCCGGGCTGGGCCACCGAGGGCGCGCCGAAGCCGGTCGTCGTCCCGGTGGACGCCGCGACGGCCGCCGAGCGACTCGGACTCGCGTAGACCGGGTACTGATCGCCCGAACCGGGGTACTCCCTACGACGGGTGCACAGGGGGCTTACGACACGCATCGTGCGCCTCCTGTGCGCCCTATGTCGCCACAGAACCTTCCTTCGATAAGCTGGGGTGAACCCGCCCGCCGCATATGCCCCCGCGTATGGCGCGGCGCCCCGTTGCCTCAGCGGCCTGAGGGTCTCCCCGTAGGTTCTCAGCCGTTTTCAGTAGCCGTTCTCCAGTGTCGTATCGCATGTCTTCGACGAAATCGCAGCTCAAGGAGAGTCATCGAGCGATGGCCGGTCCAGCGTTCCGAGCCGCCGCCGTACGGGTGCGCGTCCCCGCCACCAGCGCCAATCTCGGTCCGGGCTTCGACGCCCTGGGCCTGTCGCTGGGGTTGTACGACGACGTGGTCGTCCGGGTGGCCGACTCCGGGTTGCACATCGACATCGCGGGCGAGGGCAGCGAGACCCTCCCGCGCGACGAGAACCACCTCCTCGTACGGTCTCTGCGCACCGCCTTCGACCTGCTCGGCGGACAGCCGCGCGGTCTGGAGATCGTGTGCGCCAACCGCATTCCGCACGGGCGGGGACTCGGGTCCTCCTCGGCCGCCATCTGCGCCGGCATCGTCGCCGCGCGGGCCGTCACCATAGGTGGCGACAGCCGTCTCGACGACGAGGCGCTGCTCGAACTCGCCACCGAGATCGAGGGACACCCCGACAACGTCGCCGCCTGTCTCCTCGGCGGGTTCACGCTCTCCTGGATGGAGTCCGGAGCCGCCCGCGCGATCAGGATGGAACCCGCCGACTCGGTCGTTCCGGTGGTGTTCGTCCCCGGCAAGGCGGTACTCACGGAGACCGCGCGCGGCCTCCTGCCGCGCACCGTCCCGCACGTCGACGCCGCGACCAACGCGGGGCGCGCCGCTCTGCTCGTCGAGGCCCTGACCAGGCGTCCCGAGCTGCTGCTGCCGGCCACCGAGGACCGGTTGCACCAGGACTACCGCGCCCCCGCCATGCCGGAGAGCGCGGCGCTGGTGGAGCGGCTGCGGGCCGACGGCATCCCCGCGGTGATCTCCGGCGCCGGGCCCACGGTCCTGGCGCTGACCGACGAGGCCACCGCCGACAAGGTGTCCCGGCTGGCGGGCGAGGGCTGGGCCGCCAACCGGCTCGGACTCGACGCCCGGGGCGCGAGCGTTCTGCCGCTCGCGGCCCCCGGAGAGAGCTAGGCGACGACATCAACGGGGCGCGCACCAGCGAACTTACGAGATCCGGCACTGCCGCGTTCGGCGCCGCCTCCGACGGCTCGTCCGACGCGTCGGACGGGTCGGCATTCATCGCTGCGGCATTCGGCGCTGTGACATTCAACTACATACGGTTGCCGGATTTGGAGAGGGGGAATGTTTGTTGGATCCGGTAGTGTTAACCTCAAGTCTGCACCCGACCCCACCATGGCGAGGTGCTTTGTGTCCCCGTCCGGGACAGACATTCTTCCGGGAGCCCCCCAAGCCACTCTGTGTTTCATGCGGCGTTCGTTTCGTCGTGTGCAGGCGCTGAGTGGCATTCAGGGCACGCTCCGGAACCGGTGTGACCAAGCCACCTGACACGGAACTCAGTGTCACGGCTTTGGGAAACGCCATCACCAGAAACCTCTTCCGCCGCTTCGGCGGACCACCGCCCCGGCACGGTCCACTCATGAAGGACCGCAGCCGGACAGCAAAACCGGTCGCCGTGCCAGACAGGCCGACGTCCGCTCCAGGGAAGGACCCTTCGTGAGCGACACCACCGATCTGATGGGCGCACGTGTCGAGGAGACCGCTGCGGCGCCCTCCACGGACGCCTCCGCGCCTGCCACGGGTGCCGGCTCCCGGCGGCGCCGCGGTACCGGCCTCGACGGCATGGTGCTGGCCGAACTGCAGCAGGTCGCATCCGGCCTCGGTATCAAGGGCACCGCGCGGATGCGCAAGAGCCAGCTGATCGAGGTCATCAAGGAGGCGCAGGCCGGGGGCGGGACCCCCAAGGCCGCCGCTGCCCCTGCCGGGGACGCCGCCGAGACCAAGCCCAGGCGCCGCGCCACCTCCAAGGCCCGCACGGGCGAGGACGCCGCGCCCGCCGCCGCCGAGAAGAAGGCGGCCGTGCAGGTCGTCGAGGCGCCCGTCGAGAAGGCCGTGGCCCAGCAGCAGATCGAGATTCCCGGCCAGCCCGCCAGCGAGGACGCCCCGGCCGAGCGCCGCAGGCGCCGCGCCACCGCCGAGGCAGGCAGCCCCGAGACGATCGTCGCCGAGGTGAAGAGCGAGCCGAAGGCCGAGACGCAGGCCGCGCAGGCCGGTGACGCCGACGGTGACGGCCGCCAGGGCCGTCGCGACCGCCGGGACCGCGGCGACCGCGGCCGGGACCGCGACCGCCGGGGCAACAAGACCGAGGAGCAGGGCGCCGCCCAGCAGCGCGGGACCCAGCAGGGTCAGCAGCAGGCCGGCGGTCGTCAGGACCGCCAGGACCGTCCCGAGCGCCAGGACCGGCAGGACCGTCAGGACCGCCAGCAGCGGGACACCGGGCCGCGCGACAACGGTCCACGTGACAACGGTCCGCGGGCCGATGAGGACGGGGACGACTTCGACGGCGGACGCCGTGGCCGTCGCGGACGCTACCGCGACCGCCGTGGCCGTCGTGGGCGCGAGGAGTTCGGCCCGAACGAGCCGCAGGTCGCCGACGACGACGTCCTGATCCCCGTCGCGGGCATCCTCGACATCCTCGACAACTACGCCTTCATCCGCACGTCGGGATACCTGCCGGGCCCCAACGACGTGTACGTCTCCCTCGCCCAGGTCCGCAAGAACGGCCTGCGCAAGGGCGACCACGTCACCGGCGCGGTCCGTCAGCCGAAGGACGGGGAGCGCCGCGAGAAGTTCAACGCGCTGGTGCGCCTGGACTCGACCAACGGCATGGCCCCCGACTCCGGTCGCGGGCGCCCCGAGTTCAACAAGCTGACCCCGCTCTACCCGCAGGACCGCCTCCGTCTGGAGACGGACCCGGGCGTCCTCACCACCCGCATCATCGACCTCGTCGCGCCGATCGGTAAGGGCCAGCGCGGTCTGATCGTGGCCCCGCCGAAGACCGGCAAGACCATGATCATGCAGGCGATCGCCAACGCGATCACGCACAACAACCCCGAGTGCCACCTGATGGTCGTCCTGGTCGACGAGCGTCCGGAAGAGGTCACGGACATGCAGCGGTCGGTGAAGGGCGAGGTCATCTCCTCGACCTTCGACCGCCCGGCCGAGGACCACACCACGGTCGCCGAGCTGGCCATCGAGCGCGCCAAGCGTCTGGTGGAACTGGGCCACGACGTCGTCGTACTCCTGGACTCGATCACGCGTCTGGGCCGTGCGTACAACCTCGCCGCCCCGGCCTCCGGCCGCATCCTGTCCGGTGGTGTCGACTCGACCGCCCTGTACCCGCCGAAGCGCTTCTTCGGTGCTGCCCGCAACATCGAGGACGGCGGCTCGCTGACCATCCTCGCCACCGCGCTGGTGGACACCGGGTCCCGCATGGACGAGGTCATCTTCGAGGAGTTCAAGGGCACCGGAAACGCCGAGCTCAAGCTCGACCGGAAGCTCGCCGACAAGCGCATCTTCCCGGCGGTGGACGTGGACGCGTCCGGTACCCGTAAGGAAGAGATCCTGCTCGGCAGCGACGAGCTCGCCGTCACCTGGAAGCTGCGCCGGGTGCTGCACGCGCTCGACCAGCAGCAGGCGATCGAGCTGCTTCTCGACAAAATGAAGCAGACGAAGTCGAACGCCGAGTTCCTGCTCCAGATCCAGAAGACGACGCCGGGCGGCAACAACGACTGACGGCCGGTAAACGGTCGGCAAGCAGTCCACAAAGGGCCACCCCCTGTTAAGGGGGTGGCCCTTTGTGGTGTATGGGACAGGTGTACGATCGCGCTCTTCGGGCCGATTCTCGTGGTGTGCCCGAACTGACGATCCCTAGGGGGGACTTGAGTGGGTATATCCCTGGCCGGTGAAGGCCGCCACAGACGCCGTGTGCGGATCGCCGTTCCCGTGATCGCCGCCGGCCTCGCCGCCGCGGTCACCGGCGCGCTGATGATGTCGTCCGCGAACGCGGCCACCGCCCTGCCGAAGCCCACCACGGACCTGAGCCGCAGCGCGCCGAGCACGGCGGAGCTCAAGCAGCGCGTCGCGGGTGCGGCCGCCGGTGACGGCACCCTGGCTTCCAAGAAGACGGCGTTCACCGCCGGCTCCGTCGGCGGCACCAAGGACGCGAAGATCATCGGTGGTTCGACGACCACCATCTCGGCGGCCCCGTACATGGCCCAGCTCTGGTACTACGACGACAAGGGCACCCCGGACGCGACCGGCGACGACGTCGACTTCTTCTGCGGCGGCGCGGTCATCGCGCCGACGAAGGTCCTCACCGCCGCGCACTGCGTCAAGGGCTACAACTGGAACGCCAACGGTGCCGTCATCACCGGTACCGCGACGCTTCCGGACGCCGACGGGAACACGAACGGGACCGTCTCTGGCGTCTGGCGCCAGTGGAGCAACCCGTCGTACAGCTCGGTGACGTTCGACAACGACATCGCCGTCCTGACACTCGCGTACCCCGTCAAGGCCCCGCCGATCCGGATGACGACGTCCGGCGACACCACCTCGTACAAGGCGCTCACCAACGCCAAGGTCTACGGCTGGGGGCGCACCAGCTCCACCACCCAGGACATCTCCGCGACCCTGAAGACGGCCACGCTGCCCATCCAGTCCGACGCCACCTGCGCGGGCAAGTACGGCAGCGACTTCGTCAAGGGGCACATGGTCTGCGCGGGCAAGCCCGCCACCGGAAGCGACACCGGTACCACCACGACATGCAACGGCGACTCCGGCGGCCCGCTCGTGGTCGCGGGCAAGGTCGTGGGCGTTGTGTCGTGGGGTGTGACGGACTGCGTCGAGACGGGCGCCTACAGCGTCTTCTCGAAGGTCACCTCGTACGTCGGCGCCGTGTACCCGCGGGTCGAGGACGCGAACCTCAGCGGCGACCAGATGGCCGACCTGTGGCTGCGCCGCGCCTCCACCAAGGTCGGCTACGAGAAGGACTCCAAGGGCACCAGCTTCGGTGCGAGCGAGCCCTGGGGCAACTGGGACGGCGTCAACGTCGTCCTCCAGACCGACCTGAACCGGGACGACTACCAGGACCTGGTGATCCGCGACAGCGGCTCCGGTGCCGTCTACTGGATGCACTACGTGCCCAATGCCGACGGCAGTGCCGGAAGCTGGGCCACGAAGACGATCTTCGCCAACTGGAAGACCCGCACCCGGATCATCACCCCGGGTGACGTCACCGGCGACTACAAGCCCGACGTCCTCTCGGTCGACTCCGCGGGCGCCCTGTGGATCTACCCGGGCAACGGCAACGGCACCTTCGGGACGCCGTCGAAGGTCTCCACCGGCTGGAACCAGTACAGCTCGATCGTCGGCCACGGCGACTTCACCGGTGACGGCAAGGCCGACCTGCTGGCCCGCACCAGGACCGGCGGGGTCGGTTACCTCCTCAAGGGCAACGGCAAGACCGGCTCCCAGGCCTTCGCGGCCCGGGTCAAGGTGCGCACCTGGAGCGGCTTCAACACCCTGGTCACCCCCGGTGACGTGACCGGCGACGGAAAGGCCGACCTCCTGGCCCGTACGCCCGCCGGGACGATGTACCTCTACCCGGGTACCGGCAAGGGCACGAGCGAGATCTTCGGCACACCGAAGTCCGTCGGAACCGACTACAAGCAGTGGGACATCATCAGCTGAATCCGCAGGTGAACGGGGTCTTCTGAGCGATTCGCGAGGAACGTCCCGAGCGTTCGGTCACGCGCTGTGCCCTTCGCATCACGCGAAGGGCACAGCGCGTTGTGCAACCCTTTTTCCGTAATGACCGTCTGACTGACCGGTTACGACGGAAACAGGACTGTCCCTGAAAGCAGGGGGTAACCGACCGGACGAGACCGAAGGAAGCACATGTCCGCCGAGAGCAATCCGCTTGATCCAGCCAAGCCAGGGACGCCACAGGCACCAGGGGTGCCAGGAGCGCCGGGTAAGCGAGGCAGCCGCCGCAAGCCCCGGGGCAAGCACTCCAGGGCCCTGCTCGTCACGGCCTGGATCGCCGCCGCCATCGTCGTGCTCGGCGGCACCGGTCTCGGATACGTGTACTTCAAGCTCAACGGCAACATCAAGAGCGTCGACATCAACCAGGTCCTGGGCACCGACCGCCCGACCAACGTCGACAACGGCTCCGAGGACATCCTGGTCCTGGGCTCGGACACCCGCTCCGGCGCCAACAAGAAGCTCGGCGGCGGCGCGGACGACGGCAGCGCACGCTCGGACACCGCGATGATCGTCCACGTGTACGAGGGCCACAAGAAGGCGAGCGTGGTCTCCATACCCCGGGACACGCTCGTCGACCGCCCCCTGTGCACCGACGCCAAGGGCGTCACGCACGACCCGGCCTCCGGCGTGATGTTCAACTCCGCCTACTCCACGGGCGGCGCCGCCTGCGCGGTGAAGACCGTCGAGTCGCTCACCGGTATCCGCATGGACCACTACATCGAGGTCGACTTCACCGGCTTCCAGAAGCTCGTCGACGAACTGGGCGGCGTGCAGGTGACCACGACGAAGGACATCAAGGACTCCGACAGCCACCTGAACCTGAAGGCCGGTACGCACAAGCTGAACGGCGTGCAGGCGCTCGGCCTGGTCCGCACCCGCCACGGCGTCGGCGACGGCTCCGACCTCGGCCGCATCCAGCTCCAGCAGGCGTTCATCAAGGCCCTCGTCGACCAGATCAAGGACGTAGGGGTCCTCAGCAACCCCAAGAAGCTCTTCGACCTGGCGGACACCGCCACCAAGGCCGTCACGACCGACTCCGACCTGGGCTCGGTCCGGTCGCTGACCTCCTTCGCGACGGGCCTCAAGAGCATCAGCTCCGCCCACATGACTATGATCACCATGCCGGTGGAGTACGACCCGGCCAACCCCAACAGGGTCATAGTCGACAAGGCCAAGGCCCGCCTGGTCTGGAACGCACTCAAGGCCGACCGGCCCATCCCGGCAGCCGCGACAAAGGGCACGGCGAAGGGCGACGCGGCGGGTGTGGTGAGCTAGGAAAGCAGGGGCTGCGCCCCTGCTTTCCCAGGGGCGCGGGGCTGTGACATTTGCGGCTCCGCCGCGTGGGCGCGACAAGCCACAGCGCACCCGCACCTGCCCGCGAACGCAACTCCACCACCCCCTCCCGCACCCCCGGGGAATATCCAACCCCCGCCCCCGGTTTTGGGGGATGCGCCCAGTCCTGGCAGACTGGTACGTCGGCCCCGGTTCACGCACCCGCATCCCGCGGAGGCGACCCGGAGCCCTCCCGAAACTAGGAGAACCCCTTGAAGCGCGAAGTCCACCCCGAGTACGTCGAGACGCAGGTCAGCTGCACCTGTGGCGCGTCGTTCACCACCCGCAGCACGATCACGAGCGGCACCATCCGCGCCGAGGTCTGCTCCGAGTGCCACCCGTTCTACACGGGCAAGCAGAAGATCCTCGACACCGGTGGCCGCGTGGCCCGCTTCGAGGCCCGCTTCGGCAAGGCCGCTGCCGGCTCCACGAAGTAGCGAGGCACCAGCGCCGGTCCATGGTCGCCCCCCGGGGCGTACCTGGACCGGCGTTTTTGGTCGCCCGCCGTCCCCCACGCACCACACGTTTTCAGGAGCCCCCATGTTCGAGGCCGTCGAGGATCTGCTCACCGAGCACGCCGACCTGGAGAAGAAGCTCGCCGACCCGTCGGTGCACGCCGACCAGGCCAACGCGCGCAAGCTCAACAAGCGCTACGCCGAGCTGACCCCGATCGTCGGGACCTACCGCTCCTGGAAGCAGACCGGGGACGACATCGGCACGGCGAAGGAGTTCGCTGTCGACGACCCCGACTTCGCCGCCGAGGTCAAGGAACTGGAGAAGCAGCGCGAGGAGCTCACCGAGAAGCTGCGCCTGCTGCTCGTTCCGCGTGACCCCAACGACGACAAGGACGTGATCCTGGAGGTCAAGGCCGGCGCGGGCGGCGACGAGTCCGCCCTGTTCGCCGGTGACCTCCTGCGGATGTATCTCCGGTACGCCGAGCGCGTCGGGTGGAAGACCGAGATCATCGACGCCACCGAGTCCGAGCTGGGCGGCTACAAGGACGTCCAGGTCGCGGTGAAGACCAAGGGCGGCCAGGGTGCCACCGAGCCCGGCCAGGGCGTCTGGGCCCGGCTGAAGTACGAGGGCGGGGTGCACCGCGTGCAGCGCGTGCCCGCGACCGAGTCCCAGGGCCGTATCCACACCTCCGCGGCCGGTGTCCTGGTCACCCCCGAGGCGGAGGAGGTCGACGTGGAGATCAACCCGAACGACCTCCGCATCGACGTGTACCGCTCCTCCGGTCCCGGCGGACAGTCCGTCAACACGACCGACTCCGCGGTGCGCATCACGCACGTTCCCACCGGAGTCGTCGCCTCCTGCCAGAACGAGAAGAGCCAGCTGCAGAACAAGGAGCAGGCGATGCGTATCCTGCGCTCCAGGCTCCTCGCGGCAGCCGTGGAGGAAGCGGAGAAGGAGGCCGCCGACGCCCGCCGCAGCCAGGTCCGCACCGTCGACCGCTCCGAGAAGATCCGTACGTACAACTTCCCGGAGAATCGCCTCTCGGACCACCGCGTCGGCTTCAAGTCGTACAACCTCGACCAGGTGCTGGACGGCGACCTCGACGCCGTCATCCAGGCCTGTGTCGACGCGGACTCCGCAGCGAAGCTCGCGGCAGCGTAAGCCCCGTACGAGCCCCGTACGAGTGACGAGTACCGGAGGACCAGCGTGCAGCAGAACATTGGGGGACGGCCCCCGAGCCCCCGCAGCTTGCTGCTCGCGGAGGTGGCCCAGGCCACCCAGCGGCTGGCCGACGCGGGCGTGCCCTCGCCGCGCAACGACGCGGAGGAACTCGCCGCGTTCGTGCACGGCGTGAAGCGCGGCACGCTGCACACCGTCAAGGACGTGGACTTCGACGCCCGCTACTGGGAGGTCATCGCCCGTCGCGAGGCCCGCGAGCCGCTCCAGCACATCACCGGACGCGCCTTCTTCCGCTACCTGGAACTCCAGGTCGGACCGGGCGTGTTCGTACCCCGTCCCGAGACCGAGTCGGTCGTCGGCTGGGCCATAGACGCCGTCCGCGCGATGGACGTCGTCGAGCCGCTGATCGTCGACCTGTGCACCGGTTCCGGCGCCATCGCGCTCGCCCTCGCCCAGGAGGTCCCGCGCTCCCGGGTGCACGCCGTGGAGCTGTCCGAGGACGCCCTGGCGTGGACCCGCAAGAACATGGAGGGGTCCAGGGTCGACCTGCGGCAGGGCAACGCCCTGGACGCCTTCCAGGACCTCGACGGCCAGGTCGACCTGGTCATCTCCAACCCGCCGTACATCCCGCTCACCGAGTGGGAGTACGTCGCCCCGGAGGCCCGGGACCACGATCCCGAACTCGCCCTGTTCTCGGGCGAGGACGGCCTCGACCTCATCCGGGGCCTCGAACGCACCGCACACCGTCTGCTGCGCCCCGGCGGCGTCGTCGTCGTCGAGCACGCGGACACCCAGGGCGGCCAGGTGCCGTGGATCTTCACCGAGGAGCGGGGCTGGGCCGACGCGGCCGACCACCCGGACCTCAACAACCGCCCGCGCTTCGCGACGGCCCGCAGGGCAACGCCGTGAGCGACACCCAGACTTCCTACCCCCAGCAGTACGTGTACGAGGAGGCCCGCTAAATGGCTCGGCGATACGACACCAACGACGCGACCGACCGCACGACCGGTCTGCGCGAGGCCGCGTCCGCCGTCCGCCGCGGCGAGCTGGTGGTCCTCCCGACCGACACGGTCTACGGCATCGGTGCCGACGCGTTCTCCTCCGAGGCCGTCACCGACCTGCTGGAGGCGAAGGGCCGTGGTCGTGGCATGCCCACGCCCGTCCTGATCGGCTCCCCGAACACCCTGCACGGCCTCGTCACGGACTTCTCCGAGATGGCCTGGGAGCTCGTCGACGCCTTCTGGCCGGGCGCCCTGACCCTCGTCGCCAAGCACCAGCCGTCCCTCCAGTGGGACCTCGGGGACACTCGCGGCACGGTCGCCGTACGCATGCCGCTGCACCCGGTGGCGATCGAACTGCTGACCGAGGTCGGCCCCATGGCGGTCTCCTCCGCCAACCTGACGGGCCACCCGTCCCCCGAGGACTGCGACGCCGCCCAGGAGATGCTCGGCGACTCCGTCTCCGTCTACCTGGACGGCGGCCCCACGCCCGGAATCATCCCGTCGTCGATCGTCGACGTCACGGGCAAGGTGCCGGTCCTGCTGCGCGCGGGCGCACTGTCGGCCGAAGAGCTGCGCAAGGTGGTCCCCGACCTCGAGGTGGCGAATTGACAGCCCCTGACGCGGGGCGTGGCATAGGCATGCGCACGGGGGTCACGGGGGCTCAGCACTGGAACGGGGCCTCGCGGGACGCCTTCCGCATCCTCTATGTCAGCACCGGAAACGTCTGCCGCTCACCGATCACCGAGCGGCTGACCCGGCATGCCCTGGCGGACCGGCTCGGCGACCCGCTGTGGGGCGGCCTCATCGTGGAGAGCGCCGGTACGTGGGGCCACGAGGGCGCGCCCATGGAGGCCAACGCGGAGGCGGTCCTCGCGGAGTTCGGCGCGGACCCCTCCGGCTTCACCGGGCGCGAGCTGCTCGACGAGCACGTCATCCGGGCCGACCTGGTGCTGACGGCCACGCGTGACCACCGCGCGCAGGTCATCTCCATGGGCCACTCGGCGGGCCTGCGCACCTTCACGCTGAAGGAGTTCACCCGCCTGGTGAAGGCGATAGACCCGGCGACCCTGCCCCCGCTCGACGACGGCATGATCGAACGGGCGCGCGCACTGGTCCGCGCCGCGGCGGCTCTACGCGGGTGGCTCCTCGCGCCCACCGCGGAGGCGGACGAGGTGTACGACCCGTACGGGGCGCCCCTGACCTTCTTCCGGTCGATCGGGGACGAGATACAGCAGGCGTTGGATCCGGTCGTGACGGCGTTGACCGGGGTGCCTGCGAAGGCCTGAGCGCCCACTGACCTGCCTCGGCGGGTCGTCGTGCGGCTTGCGGGTCCGTCGTGGCTGATCGCGCAGTTCCCCGCGCCCCTCCGGGGCGCGTTTCCGTGGGCGCGGACGATGACGGGCCGGGAGCGGAGCTTGTCGCGCCCGCGCGGCGGAGCCGCGTATTGGCACAGCGCCGCGCCGATCAGGGCGCTGCGGCCTACATTGGACGTACGTCACCGTCGACGCCCGGAGCCCATCATGTCGGTCACGCATGCCTTTGAGAGCGATGGCGCTGTTGACGTACTGCGCCGGCAGGACCCCGAGCTGGCCGAGGTGCTGCTCGGGGAGGCCGAACGGCAGTCGACGACGCTCCAGCTGATCGCCGCCGAGAACTTCGCCTCGCCCGCCGTGCTCGCCGCGCTCGGCTCGCCGCTCGCCAACAAGTACGCCGAGGGCTATCCCGGCGCCCGGCACCACGGCGGCTGCGAGATCGTCGACGTCGCCGAGCGCCTCGCCGTGGAGCGGGCCAGGGCCCTGTTCGGCGCCGAACACGCCAACGTCCAGTCCCACTCCGGGTCTTCGGCCGTTCTGGCCGCCTACGCCGCCCTCCTGCGCCCCGGTGACACCGTCCTAGCCCTCGGGCTGCACCACGGCGGGCATCTCACGCACGGGTCGCCCGCAAACTTCTCCGGCCGCTGGTTCGACTTCGTCCCCTACGGCGTCGACGCGGAGAGCGGCCTCATCGACTACGAGCAGGTGCGCGCCCTCGCCCGTACGCATCGACCCAAGGCCGTCGTCTGCGGGTCCATCGCCTACCCCCGGCACATCGACTACGCCGCCTTCCGCGAGATCGCCGACGAGGCGGGCGCCTACCTCATCGCGGATGCCGCGCACCCCATCGGACTCGTCGCCGGGGGAGCGGCGCCCAGCCCCGTGCCGTACGCCGACGTCGTCTGCGCGACCACCCACAAGGTGCTGCGCGGACCGCGCGGCGGAATGCTGCTGTGCGGCGCCGAGCTCGCGGAACGGGTCGACCGGGCGGTTTTCCCGTTCACCCAGGGGGGCGCGCAGATGCACACGATCGCCGCCAAGGCAGTCGCCTTCGGCGAGGCGGCGACCCCGGCCTTCACGGCGTACGCCCATCAGGTGGTCGCCAACGCCCGGGTGCTGGCGGCGGGGCTGGCCGCCGAGGGGTTCGTGGTGACGACAGGCGGGACGGACACGCACCTGATCACGGTCGACCCGGCGCCCCTGGGCGTGGACGGACGTGCCGCGCGAGGCCTGCTTTCCGCCGCAGGAGTGGTTCTGGACTGCTGTCCGCTGCCCCACGGGGAGGCGCGCGGGCTGCGGCTGGGGACGGCCGCGCCGACCACCCAGGGGATGGGGGAGGCGGAGATGGCGCGGATCGCGGTGCTGCTGGCGGATGTGCTGCGTGGGGCTGTCGAGAGCGGTGGGGCGCGTGACGAAGTGCGGGAGCTGACCGGTAGATTTCCGCCGTATCCCGGGCGATGAGGGGTAGTCGTCAACCTGTGCACAGGCGCGCGTGCAACCATCTTCGCTACCCGGAAGTCCCTATCCCTATGCGTCCCTCGCTAGGGTGTGGGGCCTGGATGGCCAGCGAGACCTGTGGGGAAGCCTGTGCGTGAATACCTGCTGACGCTCTGCATCACGGCCGCGGTGACGTATCTGCTGACCGGGCCGGTACGGAAGTTCGCGATCGTGGCCGGAGCGATGCCGGAGATCAGGGCCCGTGACGTGCACCGGGAACCCACTCCGCGGCTCGGCGGGATCGCGATGTTCTTCGGGCTGTGCGCCGGACTGCTGGTCGCCGACCACCTCACCAACCTCCACGAGGTCTTCAAGAACTCGAACGAGCCGCGGGCACTGCTCTCCGGCGCCGCGCTCATCTGGCTGATCGGCGTGCTGGACGACAAGTTCGAGATCGACGCCCTGATCAAGCTGGGCGGCCAGATGATCGCCGCCGGCGTCATGGTCATGCAGGGTCTGACGATCCTGTGGCTGCCGATCCCGTCCGTGGGCAACGTCGCGCTGACGCAGTGGCAGGGCACCCTGCTGACGGTGGCGCTGGTCGTCATCACCATCAACGCCGTCAACTTCGTCGACGGCCTGGACGGTCTCGCGGCCGGCATGGTGTGCATCGCCTCGGCGGCGTTCTTCCTCTACGCCTACCGCGTCTGGGTCTCGTACGGCATCGAGGCCGCCGCCCCGGCCACCCTGTTCTCGGTGATCCTGATGGGCATGTGCCTCGGCTTCCTGCCGCACAACATGCATCCCGCCCGGATCTTCATGGGCGACTCCGGGTCGATGCTCATCGGCCTGGTGCTGGCCGCCGGCGCGATCTCCATCACCGGGCAGATCGACCCCGACGCGATGAACCTGTTCTCCGGGTCCGAGCGCAACACCGTGCACCAGATGGTGCCGGTCTACATCCCGCTGCTGATGCCGCTCACCATCATCGCGATCCCGGCCGCCGACCTCGTGCTGGCCATCGTGCGGCGCACCTGGCGCGGACAGTCGCCGTTCGCGGCCGACCGGGGGCATCTGCACCACCGGCTGCTGGAGGTCGGGCACTCGCACAGCAGGGCCGTCCTGATCATGTACTTCTGGTCGGCGCTGATCGGCTTCGGCGCCCTGTCCTACTCGGTCAACAACGCGTCCATGTGGATCGTCCTCAGTGTGGTGGCACTGAGCGCGATCGGACTCGTACTCCTGCTGCTGCCGCGCTTCACGCCGCGCACCCCGCGCTGGGCCGAGCGGTTCGTGCCGCCGCGCTACCGGCGCGGCCGCACGGCGGAGGAGGCCGGTGCGACGGCGCCCGCCGCCTCGGTGCCGGCCATGGCCGACGAGGAGGCCGCCCCCGAACACCGCGCTCCGGTGCGGGCCGGCGTCTCGGGTGTCAACGGAGCGACGGCGATCGGCCCCCGTTCGCGGCTCCTTGACCGACGTAAAGCCGGGTCGTCGCGCTGACGCAAGGTAAGAATCTGACTAATGCTTTGCTTGAAACAGAGAGAGCACGGAGCGGACGAAGCGCTCCAATACCAGACAATTCGGCGCTGGTTCTGCACAGGTGGGCAGGTTCACTCTCATGTGTGACACCGAGCACACCATCCAGGTAAAGACCTCATCAAATAGTTTGTGATACGGTTCACGAGAACCCCGGACAGAACCGAAGGACCGCAGTGCGACGGTCCATTGGCGCGAGTTTCTCTGCTCGAACCGGGGACTACGCTCGTCCATGACGACACCTGCCCCCCTGTGAAAGCGGAGTTGCCGCCATGCCGTCCAATGACGTCCGGATCCTGCTTCAAGCCGCTGTGCCCACAGCTGCCGTCGGCGCACTTGCCGCCGTCGTCAGTGCCGTGGTCGCTGGTGCCGAAGGCGCGATCGGGGCGGTCGTGGCGACGCTGGTCGTGATTCTCTTCATGGGTATCGGGTTCTACGTTCTGCAGCGCACTGCCAAAACGCTTCCGCATCTGTTCCAGGCAATGGGCCTGATGCTGTACGCGGCGCAAATTCTTCTGCTGTTCATCTTTCTCGCGGCGTTCAAGAACACGACGCTGTTCAACCCCAGGGCCTTCGCGCTCACGCTGGTCGCAGGCACGCTCGCCTGGATCGCGGCGCAAGCTCGTGCCCACATGAAGTCGAAGATCCTCTACGTTGAACCCGACTCCACGATGGGGGACAGGCCCGAAAAGACAGGGCACTCGTCGTGAGAGGTAGGGCCGGGATAAGCGGGTGCGAGAGATCCTGCTATCGTCCGGTGCCAACTGCGGCATCGCGGGCGCGGGCATCTGAGCTGACGCCTGCTCAATCGCGAGGCTTGATGCCCCACAGCCGCCCCCACATCCGTAACACCAGTCCAGTGCCGAACCGCGGCTGCGCGCCGTGCCGACACAACGAGGTTGCCGTACCCATGCGTCACGCCGAAGGAGCCCGTGGTGAGTGCTGACCCGACGCAGGTGCTCGCCTTCGAGACCGATTGCCACCTCTTCGACGGTTGTGGCTTCCCGGCTCCGGGCCTGCATTCGTTCATGTTCGAGCCGCTTTGGGGCGACGCCGACGGCAACGGGCTCTACTTCAACAAGCCCATGCTGCTCGCGCTGCTCGGGTCCATCATCGTGGTGGGGTTCTTCTGGGCCGCGTTCCGTAAGCCCAAGATGGTTCCCGGCAAACTGCAGATGGTCGCCGAGGCCGGTTACGACTTCGTCCGGCGCGGCATCGTCTACGAGACGATCGGCAAGAAGGAGGGCGACAAGTACGTACCGCTTGCCGTCTCGCTCTTCTTCTTCATCTGGATGATGAACATCTGGTCGATCATCCCGATCGCCTCGTTCCCCGTGACCTCGATCATCGCCTACCCGGCGGTTCTCGCGGCCATCGTCTACATCACCTGGGTCTCACTGACCTTCAAGCGGCACGGTTTCGTCGGCGCCTTCAAGAACTTCACCGGCTACGACAAGACGTTGGGCGCGGTGCTCCCGCTGGCCATGACGATCGAGTTCTTCTCGAACCTGGTGGTCCGCCCGTTCACGCACGCCGTGCGACTGTTCGCGAACATGTTCGCCGGTCACACCCTGCTGCTGCTCTTCACGATCGCCAGCTGGTACATGCTGAACGGCATCGGCATCGCGTACTCGGGTGTCTCCTTCGTGATGGTCATCGTGATGACCGCCTTCGAACTCTTCATCCAGGCAGTGCAGGCGTACGTCTTCGTCCTCCTGACCTGCACCTTCATCCAGGGCGCGCTCGCCGAGCACCACTGAGTCGTCCGCCCTACCAAGAGACATCCGGTGGCCAACCCCCACCGGTCACTGAAAGAGAAGGAAGAACCGGCATGTCCGCTCTCCAGACCCTTGCTGCGGTCGAAGGCAACCTCGGCTCCATCGGTTACGGCCTCGCCGCGATCGGCCCGGGCGTCGGCGTCGGCATCATCTTCGGTAACGGCACCCAGGCCCTGGCCCGTCAGCCCGAAGCGGCCGGCCTGATCCGCGCCAACCAGATCCTCGGCTTCGCGTTCTGTGAGGCGCTGGCCCTCATCGGCCTCGTCATGCCGTTCGTCTACTAAGACGAATCACGACGACAGCCCCATTCGACGAAAGGCACTGATGTGAACCACGCACTGGTTCAGCTGGCGGCCGAGGCGGAGAAGGAAAACCCTCTCATTCCGCCGTGGCCGGAGCTTGTCATCGGCCTGATCGCCTTCGTCATCGTCTTCGGCTTCCTCGCCAAGAAGCTCCTCCCGACCATCAACAAGGTTCTGGAAGAGCGGCGCGAGGCCATCGAGGGCGGTATCGAGAAGGCCGAGGCCGCTCAGACCGAGGCCCAGAGTGTCCTCGAGCAGTACAAGGCCCAGCTCGCCGAGGCCCGGCACGAGGCCGCGCGTCTGCGCCAGGAGGCGCAGGAGCAGGGCGCCACGCTCATCGCGGAGATGCGCGCGGAAGGCCAGCGGCAGCGCGAGGAGATCGTCGCCGCCGGTCACTCCCAGCTCGACGCCGACCGCAAGGCCGCCTCGTCCGCGCTTCGCCAGGACGTCGGCAGGCTCGCCACCGAGCTGGCCGGCAAGCTCGTCGGTGAGTCCCTTGAGGACCACGCCCGGCAGAGCCGTGTGATCGACCGCTTCCTCGACGACCTCGAGGAGAAGGCCGAGGCGACTCGATGACCGTGCACGGAGCCAGTCGCGAGGCTGCCGCCGCCGCACGGGAGCGTCTCGACGCGCTGACGGACTCGACGTCCGCCGACGCGAAGAAGCTGTCGGAGGAGCTGGCTTCGGTCACCGCGCTGCTGCACCGCGAGGTGTCGCTGCGTCGGGTCCTCACCGACCCGGCGCAGCCCGGAGAGGCCAAGGCCGAGCTGGCCCAGCGTCTCTTCGGCAGTCAGGTCGGCGGGCCCACCACCGACCTGGTGGGCGGCATGGTGCGCTCCCGCTGGTCGCGTTCGCGCGACCTGGTGGACGCGCTGGAGGAGCTGGCGGACCTCGCCGACCTCACGGCCGCCCAGCAGGCGGGCGCGCTCGACAACGTCGAGGACGAGCTGTTCCGGTTCGGCCGGATCGTCTCCTCGAACACCGAGCTGCGCGCCGCGCTGACCGACCGTGCCGCGACCACCGGCGCCAAGAGCGAGCTGCTGCGCAGCCTGCTCGGGGGCCGGGCCGCGCCCACGACCGAGCGTCTGGTGACGCGCCTTGTGACCGCGCCGCGGGGACGTAGCCTGGAAGCGGGACTCGAGTCCCTGTCCAAGCTCGCTGCCGAGCGCCGGGACCGCATGGTCGCCGTCGTCACCTCGGCGGTTCCGCTGAGCGACCCGCAGAAGCAGCGCCTCGGCGCCGCCCTCGCGAAGCTCTACGGCCGTCAGATGCACCTGAACCTGGACGTGGACCCCGAGGTCCTCGGCGGAATCCGGGTGCTGGTCGGCGACGAGGTCATCAACGGCAGCATCGCGGACCGTATCGAGGACGCCGGCCGCCGCATGGCGGGCTAGCCCGCCCGGCAGCCACACAGCACGCAGCAACTCAATACTCGTAGTACGTACTTGAATACGGCCCTGGTTGGGCCGTGCAGAGGATTCACCTCTTTTTGGGGGGAGTCCCCATCCCCCCAAGTGAAACTTCGGGCCCAACAAGGAGAGCAGGGAACCCAGATGGCGGAGCTCACGATCCGGCCGGAGGAGATCCGGGATGCGCTGGAGACCTTTGTCCAGTCGTACAAGCCGGACGCGGCCTCGCGCGAGGAGGTCGGTACGGTCACCCTTGCCGGCGACGGCATCGCGAAGGTAGAGGGCCTCCCCTCGGCCATGGCCAACGAACTGCTGAAGTTCGAGGACGGCACCCTCGGCCTCGCGCTCAACCTCGAAGAGCGCGAGATCGGTACCGTCATCCTCGGCGAGTTCAGCGGCGTCGAAGAGGGCCAGCCGGTCACCCGTACCGGCGAGGTCCTGTCCGTGGCCGTCGGCGAGGGCTACCTCGGCCGCGTCGTCGACCCGCTCGGCAACCCGATCGACGGCCTCGGCGAGATCGAGACCAGCGGTCGTCGCGCCCTGGAGCTGCAGGCTCCGGGCGTCATGGCGCGCAAGTCGGTGCACGAGCCGATGGAGACGGGCTACAAGGCCGTCGACGCGATGACCCCGATCGGCCGTGGCCAGCGTCAGCTGATCATCGGCGACCGTCAGACCGGCAAGACCGCTCTGGCCGTCGACACGATCATCAACCAGCGCGACAACTGGCGCTCCGGTGACGTCAACAAGCAGGTTCGCTGCGTGTACGTCGCCATCGGTCAGAAGGGTTCGACCATCGCCTCCGTGCGTGGCGCCCTCGAAGAGGCCGGCGCGCTGGAGTACACGACCATCGTCGCCGCCCCGGCGTCCGACCCGGCCGGCTTCAAGTACCTTGCGCCGTACACCGGTTCGGCCATCGGCCAGCAGTGGATGTACGAGGGCAAGCACGTCCTCATCATCTTCGACGACCTCTCGAAGCAGGCCGACGCCTACCGCGCCGTGTCCCTGCTGCTGCGCCGCCCGCCGGGCCGTGAGGCCTACCCGGGTGACGTCTTCTACCTGCACTCCCGTCTGCTGGAGCGCTGCGCGAAGCTCTCCGACGAGCTGGGCAAGGGCTCGATGACCGGTCTGCCGATCGTCGAGACGAAGGCCAACGACGTCTCGGCGTTCATCCCGACCAACGTCATCTCCATCACCGACGGCCAGTGCTTCCTGGAGTCGGACCTGTTCAACGCCGGTCAGCGCCCCGCGCTGAACGTCGGTATCTCCGTCTCCCGAGTCGGTGGTTCCGCGCAGCACAAGGCGATGAAGCAGGTTTCCGGCCGACTGCGCCTCGACCTCGCCCAGTACCGCGAGCTGGAGGCGTTCGCCGCCTTCGGTTCCGACCTGGACGCCGCGTCGAAGTCCCAGCTGGAGCGCGGTCAGCGACTGGTCGAGCTGCTCAAGCAGGCTCAGTACCAGCCGATGGCCACCGAGGACCAGGTCGTCTCCGTCTGGGCCGCCACCACCGGCAAGATGGACGAGGTGCCGGTCAACGACATCCGCCGCTTCGAGAAGGAGCTCCTGGAGTACCTGCACCGCAAGGAGCAGGGCCTCATGACCTCCATCAAGGAGGGCGGCAAGATGTCGGACGACACCCTCACCGCCATCGCGGACGGCATCGCGGACTTCAAGAAGCAGTTCGAGACGTCGGACGGCAAGCTGCTCGGCGAGGACACCCCTGCCGCCGCGGCCAAGTGACGACGGAAGGGACCTGACTCATGGGAGCCCAGCTCCGGGTCTACAAGCGTCGCATCAAATCCGTCACCGCGACCAAGAAGATCACCAAGGCGATGGAGATGATCGCCGCCTCGCGAGTCGTCAAGGCGCAGCGCAAGGTGGCGGCCTCCGCGCCGTACGCGACCGAGCTCACCCGCGCGGTCACGGCGGTCGGCACAGGCTCGAACACCAGGCACCCGCTGACCACCGAGGCCGAGACGCCGACCCGTTCCGCGGTGCTGCTCCTCACGAGCGACCGCGGTCTGGCCGGTGCCTTCAACTCCAACGCGATCAAGGCCGCCGAGCAGTTGACGGCGCGCCTTGAGGCGGAGGGCAAGGAGGTCGACACGTACATCGTCGGCCGCCGCGGTCTGGCCCACTACAACTTCCGCGAGCGCAAGGTCGTGGAGTCGTGGTCGGGCTTCACCGACCAGCCCACGTACGCGGACGCCAAGAAGGTCGCGGCTCCGCTCATCGAGGCCATCGAGAAGGAGACGGCGGACGGCGGCGTGGACGAACTCCACATCGTCTACACCGAGTTCGTCTCGATGATGACGCAGAACGCGGTCGACGGCCGTCTGCTGCCGTTGCGTCTCGACGAGGTGGCCGCGGAGTCGGCGGGGAAGGGCGAGATCCTTCCGCTGTACGACTTCGAGCCGTCGGCGGAGGACGTCCTCGACGCCCTGCTGCCGCGGTACGTCGAGAGCCGTATCTACAACGCGATGCTCCAGTCGGCCGCTTCCAAGCACGCCGCCACGCGCCGCGCGATGAAGTCGGCCACCGACAACGCGGGAGACCTCATCACGACGCTCTCCCGACTTGCCAACGCGGCCCGACAGGCCGAAATCACCCAGGAAATCAGCGAGATCGTCGGTGGCACCGCAGCCCTGGCCGACGCGACCGCGGGGAGTGACAGGTAATGACGACGACAGTTGAGACGGCCGTTGCCACGGGCCGCGTCGCCCGGGTCATCGGCCCGGTCGTCGACGTGGAATTCCCCGTCGACGCCATGCCGGAGATCTACAACGCCCTTCACGTCGAGGTGGCCGACCCGGCCCTCGACGGCGCGAAGAAGACGCTGACCCTGGAGGTCGCCCAGCACCTGGGTGACGGCCTGGTCCGCACCATCTCCATGCAGCCCACCGACGGTCTGGTCCGGCAGGCCGTGGTCACCGACACGGGTACGGGCATCACCGTCCCCGTCGGCGACTTCACCAAGGGCAAGGTTTTCAACACCCTCGGCGAGGTGCTGAACTCCGACGAGACGTACTCGGGCGAGCGCTGGTCCATCCACCGCAAGGCCCCGCGTTTCGACGAGCTCGAGTCGAAGACCGAGATGTTCGAGACCGGCGTCAAGGTCATCGACCTTCTCACCCCGTACGTCAAGGGTGGAAAGATCGGCCTGTTCGGCGGTGCCGGCGTCGGCAAGACGGTGCTCATCCAGGAGATGATCTACCGCGTCGCCAACAACCACGACGGTGTCTCCGTGTTCGCCGGTGTCGGTGAGCGCACTCGTGAGGGCAACGACCTCATCGAGGAGATGTCGGAGTCCGGCGTCATCGACAAGACCGCGCTGGTCTTCGGCCAGATGGACGAGCCCCCGGGCACCCGTCTGCGCGTGGCCCTGGCCGGTCTGACCATGGCGGAGTACTTCCGCGATGTGCAGAAGCAGGACGTGCTGTTCTTCATCGACAACATCTTCCGCTTCACGCAGGCCGGTTCCGAGGTCTCGACCCTGCTCGGCCGTATGCCCTCCGCGGTGGGTTACCAGCCGAACCTGGCCGACGAGATGGGTCTCCTCCAGGAGCGCATCACCTCGACCCGTGGTCACTCGATCACCTCGATGCAGGCGATCTACGTCCCCGCGGACGACCTGACCGACCCGGCCCCGGCCACCACGTTCGCCCACCTCGACGCGACGACGGTTCTCTCCCGTCCGATCTCCGAGAAGGGCATCTACCCGGCCGTGGACCCGCTGGACTCCACGTCCCGCATCCTGGACCCCCGCTACATCGCGGCGGACCACTACAGCACGGCCATGCGTGTCAAGGGTGTCCTCCAGAAGTACAAGGACCTCCAGGACATCATCGCGATCCTCGGTATCGACGAGCTGGGCGAGGAAGACAAGCTCACCGTCCACCGTGCCCGTCGCGTGGAGCGCTTCCTGTCCCAGAACACCCACGTCGCCAAGCAGTTCACCGGCGTCGACGGGTCGGACGTACCGCTGGACGAGTCGATCACCGCGTTCAACGCGATCATCGACGGCGACTACGACCACTTCCCGGAGCAGGCGTTCTTCCTCTGCGGTGGCATCGAGGACCTCAAGGCCAACGCCAAGGAGCTGGGCGTCTCCTGACCCCCGCGCTTCTTGGGAGAGGGGCAGGGGAGCACCCTTCGCGGGGTGCGTCCTGCCCCTCTCGCCACACCCACCGCTGAATCATCCCGGGGCCGTGTCATTCGCGGCCGGCGCCGCGCGGCCCCGGACCCCCAGCCGAAAGCCTGGGGGGAGGCCCCGGCACTTCGGTGCTCGGAGCCCTACTAGACTTATACGCAACACCCGGTGACCTAGCCGGGTGGTGACCCGAGGAGCCAACCTTGGCTGCTGAGCTGCACGTCGAGTTGGTCGCTGCCGACCGTCAGGTCTGGTCCGGCGAGGCCACCCTGGTCGTCGCGCGCACCACGTCCGGCGACATCGGCGTCATGCCCGGTCACCAGCCGCTGCTCGGTGTGCTGGAGTCGGGCCCGGTGACCATCCGTACGAGTGATGGTGGAACGGTCGTCGCCGCGGCGCACGGCGGTTTCATCTCGTTCGCCGACAACAAGCTGTCGCTGCTGGCGGAGGTCGCCGAGCTGGCGGACGAGATCGACGTCCAGCGCGTGGAGCGGGAGCTCGAACGCGCGAAGGCGGAGGGCGACGCCTCCGCCGAGCGGCGTGCGGACGTCCGACTGCGGGCCGTGGCGGCGCGCTGACATCTGGGGGTCCCGCCCAGGCCGTTTAGGCTCTGGGGGAGCACAGTGTGACGCTTTGCCTCAGCCGCGGCTGGGACCGGTTTGCGCCGGTCCTGGCCGCGGCTGAGGCGAATCCGGATGTTTTTTCTTTTCCGTTACCTAGGAGACGAGGAGGTCGGTGTCGATGATCCTCGCTCTGACTGTGTGCGGCTTGGTAGTGGCGGTCGTGGTGGTCGGCCTGTTCGTCTTCGGCCTGCGCCGCCGGCTCATCCAACGCTCCGGCGGTACGTTCGACTGCAGCCTGCGCTGGGACGTACCCGAGAAACCCGACCCCAGCGGCAAGGGCTGGGGCTACGGTGTCGCCCGCTACAACGGCGACCGCATCGAGTGGTACCGCGTCTTCTCGTACTCCCCGCGTCCGCGCCGTGTCCTGGAACGCTCGTCGATCGAGGTGGCCGGCCGCCGTGCCCCCGACGGCGAGGAGGAGCTGGCCCTGCTCTCGGACGCGGTGGTGCTGGCCTGTCTCCACCGGGGGACGAGACTCGAACTGGCGATGAGCGACGACGCGCTGACCGGTTTCCTCGCCTGGCTGGAGGCGGCGCCTCCCGGGCAACAGGTGAACGTGGCCTGACGGCCTGACTAACTTGTCGCCCGGTTCCCCGTGGTCCGCGGGCACACCGACCCGTCGTAGGGGATGGCGGTGCCGGGCTGGGCGGAGACCGCGAGCGGTGCCGGCGCGCCGAATGTCACGGTGATGGTTGCCGGGGCCAGGGCCATGAGGGCCGCTATCGCCCCTCCCGCGAGCGTGCCGACGGCTCTGGTGGTCGTCGCCGTGATCCTGCGGGGCGTCCTGTTCCTGGTCCTGCGGGTCATGAGTTCCCCCGAGTGAGACGTTTTGCCTGGTGGTTCGTGGTCCAAAGTGTTCCCGGTGAACGGCCGGACGGCGCCTGACATCCGGCCCTCCGAGGGGACCGAAGGTCCCGGAGCTGAGTGCGCCGGGGGCGTGCGCGGCGCACAGAGCAGCCGCGGACAGACCTGGAGGTCCGTCCGCGGCTGCTCTGCCGCTGCCGAGGGGATCAGCCCAGGCCGCCGCTGATCGCGCTCACCAGCTCCCCGTTGCTCGTGTCGCCGCTGAACTCCCAGAAGAACGCGCCGCCCAGGGCCTGGTTCTTGGCCCAGGTCATCTTCCCGGCGATCGTCGCGGGGGTGTCGTACGACCACCAGTTGTTGCCGCAGTACGCGTAGGCGGTGCCGGCGATCGTCCCGGTGGCCGGGCACGAGTTCTTGAGGATCTTGTAGTCCTCGATGCCCGCCTCGTAGGTGCCCGGTGCCGCGCCGGTCGCCGTGCCGCCGGGGGCGGACTGGGTGACGCCGGTCCAGCCGCGGCCGTAGAAGCCGATGCCCAGCAGGAGCTTCGCCGCCGGGACGCCCTTCGCCTTGAGCTTGGCGATGGCGTCGGCGGAGTTGAAGCCGGCGGCCGGGATACCGGCGTACGACGTGAGCGGTGAGTGCGGGGCGGTCGGGCCGTCCGCGTCGAAGGCACCGAAGTAGTCGTACGTCATCACGTTGTACCAGTCGGCGTAGGCGGAGGCGCCGCCGTAGTC
Organism: Streptomyces sp. NBC_01451; assembly: GCF_036227485.1. NCBI lineage: Bacteria > Bacillati > Actinomycetota > Actinomycetes > Kitasatosporales > Streptomycetaceae > Streptomyces > Streptomyces sp. NBC_01451. The sequence continues at coordinate 2,782,007 of NZ_CP109479.1, read as the reverse complement.
GGCCGCGTCGATCTTGCCGCCGGAGGAGCCGTCGGCGGTGATGGCCGCGGTGACCAGGTAGTTCGCCCCGAACGTCGAACGCAGTGCCGACAGCAGGTTCTTGAAGGACGCGGCACCGGACGTGTCACAGGTCAGGCCGCAGGCGTTCGGGTACTCCCAGTCGATGTCGATGCCGTCGAAGACGTCCGCCCAGCGCGGGTCCTCGACGACCGCCTTGCAGGAGGCGGCGAAGGCGGCCGGGTTGGCGGCGGCCTGCGCGAAGCCGCCGGAGTAGGTCCAGCCGCCGAAGGAGTACAGCACCTTGATGTTCGGGTACTTGGCCTTCAGCTGGCGCAGCTGGTTGAAGTTGCCGCGCAGTGGCTGGTCCCAGGTGTCGGCGACGCCGGACACCGACTGGTCGGCGGTGTAGGCCTTGTCGTAGGCGGCGTAGGTGTCGTCGACGACGCACTTGCCGTCCTTGACGTTGCCGAACGCGTAGTTGATGTGCGTGATCTTCGACGCCGAGCCCGAGGTCACCAGGTTCTTGACGTGGTAGTTGCGGCCGTAGACGCCCCACTCGGTGAAGTAGCCGAGCTTGACCTTGGAGCCGGTGGGCGGCGGGTCCGTGGTGCCGCCGGTGGTGCGCACGGCGACCGCGCCGCTCACCGGGCCGGTCTGGTCGGCGGTGTCCCGGGCCTGCACGGTGTAGGAGTAGTCCGTGCCGGCGGTCAGACCCGTGTCCGTGTACGAGGTGGCCGTCACCGTCGCGACCTTGGTGCCGCCGCGCAGCACGTCGTAGTTCTTGATGCCCTTGTCGTCGGTGGCCGCGCCCCAACTGAGCTTCACCGAGGTGTTGGTGACGCCGGAGGCCGTCGGAGTGCCGGGCGCCGAGGGGGCGTTGTCGCCGGGGACCGAGCCGCCGTCACAACTGCCGCCGTTCAGCTTGCAGTTGGCGGGAGCACCGGAACCGGCGCCGTTGAAGCCGAAGGAGACGGCGGCGCCCGGGGCGAGGGTGCCGTTCCACGACTTGTTCTTGGCGGTCCAGTGGGTGCCACTGGAGGTGACATCGGCGTCCCAGGCCGAGGTGACGGACGTACCCGAGGGGAAGTCCCACTCGACCGTCCATGAACTGATCGATGTGGTGCCGGTGTTGGTGACCGTCCACCTGCCCTCGAAACCGGTGCCCCAGTCCTGGGTCTTCGCGTAGGTCGCGGTGGCCGAGGTGGCCGCCTGTGCCGGGCTCGCCAGGCCCACCAGGGCGGCGAGGGGGAGCAGCAGGGTGGTCAGGCCTGCCGTACATCTTTGTCCGAAGCGCATGCCGCGCCTCCTTGGAGGTGTCAGGGGGGCGCGACTGAGCCTTCGCACCCACAGTGCCGCGAGAATAGGAAGGTCTGGACCACGGGTCAATAGGTCTGGACCACTTCGCGGAAAGCCTCCACCGATCCGTTAAACCCCCAACTCCTGCGTCGGCACCGCCGCTTGCGCCCGACTGCGCAGCCCCGGCCTGCCCGGCAACCGGCTGACGTGCGTCTTCACCGTCGCCTCGGTCATGTCGAGGCGGATCGCGACGTCCGTGTTGGACAGTCCCTCGCCGAGACGCGACAGCACCGCGCGCCACCTCCGTACCGGCCTCGATCAGGTCCTTCGTCAGCGCTCCCCGCCCGGGACCCACAGGACGTCCCCGACCGCCTTGTTGGCGGTCCGCGCCAGGATGAACAGCAGGTCCGACAGCCGGTTGAGGTAGGTCGCGGTGAGCGGGTTCATCACCTCCGCGTGGACCTCCAGGGCCGCCCAGGTCGAGCGCTCGGCCCGGCGTACGACCGTGCACGCCTGGTGCAGCAGAGCCGCGCCGGGGGTGCCGCCGGGGAGGATGAACGAGCGCAGCTTCTCCAGGTCTTCGAGGAACCGGTCGCAGTCCGCCTCCAGCTTGTCGATGTAGGACTGCTCGACCCGCAGCGGAGGGAACTCCGGGTTCTCGGCCACCGGCGTCGCCAGGTCCGCGCCCACGTCGAACAGGTCGTTCTGCACCCGCGTCAGCACCTTGACGACCTCCGCCTCCAGCCCGCCCAGCGCGACGGCGGTCCCGATCACCGCGTTCGCCTCGTTGGCGTCGGCGTACGCCGAGATCCGCAGATCGGTCTTGGCGACCCGGCTCATGTCGCCGAGGGCGGTGGTGCCCTTGTCGCCGGTCCTCGTGTAGATGCGCGTCAGATTGACCATGTGGCCAGGGTAGTGACCAGCTCCGACGACCGCTCAACTAGGCCGTACGAGGGGTGGAATGAGACACGTCGGTGTGATGTCCGTCAGATGAGACGTGACGCGCATTACTTACCGGTCACACAGCACCCTCACGACCGCTAGGGTCCGCCGAAGAGGCCCAATACACGAGGCATGCATAAACAGCGCGTCAGGGGAGTCGCACAGTGGCACGGAAGCTTGCCGTCATCGGAGCCGGCCTGATGGGTTCCGGCATCGCCCAGGTATCCGCCCAGGCGGGCTGGGACGTCGTACTGCGCGATGTCACCGACGAAGCGCTCACCCGTGGCACCGACGGCATCAAATCCTCGTACGACCGGTTCGTCGGCAAGGGCAAACTGGCCGCGGCCGACGCCGAGGCCGCCCTCGGACGCATCACCGCGACGACCGACCTGGACGCGGTCGGCGACGCGGACATCGTCGTCGAGGCGGTCTTCGAGAAGCTGGAGGTCAAGCACGAGATCTTCCGCGCGCTCGACAAGATCGCGCGCGAGGACGCCGTGCTCGCCTCCAACACCTCAGCCATCCCGATCACCAAGATCGCCGCCGTCACCGACCGCCCGGACCGGGTCGTCGGCACGCACTTCTTCTCGCCGGTGCCGATGATGCAGCTCTGCGAGCTGGTCCGCGGCTACAAGACGAGCGACGAAACCCTCGCGACCGCACGGGAGTTCGCCGAGTCCGTCGGCAAGACCTGTGTCGTCGTCAACCGGGACGTCGCCGGATTCGTGACGACCCGGCTGATCTCGGCGCTCGTCGTCGAGGCGGCCAAGCTGTACGAGTCCGGTGTCGCCACCGCGGAGGACATCGACCTGGCCTGCAAGCTCGGCTTCGGGCACGCCATGGGCCCGTTGGCCACCGCCGACCTCACCGGGGTCGACATCCTGCTGCACGCCACCAGCAACATCTACACCGAGTCCCAGGACGAGAAGTTCGCTCCTCCGGAGCTGATGCGCCGGATGGTTGACGCCGGTGACATCGGCCGTAAGAGCGGGCAGGGCTTCTACAAGCACTGAGCGGTATCGCGGGTAGTCAACAGGCACGGAAACCGCACGAACCCCTGGGGTATCACCCTGTGGGGTGAATTGAGTATCGGTTCGCTCACAGACGGCAACCTGACCGCCTCTCAGGCAGTCAGACGTTGCATCACCTACCGACGCGGAGCACGACACGCACTCACGGGAGCGCATATGTACATCAGGGGCGACCACGCCGAGCTGGTCGTCGGGGGCCGCCTCGACGTCCGCAGCGCGGCGGACGCCCGTACGGTCCTGCATACGGCCGTCGACACAGGCGTCGGCGATCTCGTGCTGGACCTGTCCGAGCTGGACTCCTGGGACGCCACCGGACTCGGCGTGATCATGGGAGCCCACCGGCGGTGCGGGCGGTGCGGCAGACGGCTCGTGCTGCGCGACGTACCACCGCAGATGCAGCGCCTGCTGGTGGCCACCCGGCTGCACCGGATCCTGGCGATCGAGGGCGGTATCGGGGTGGAGTCGCTGCCCAGAGTGTGAACCGGTGAGTGTGAAAACGCGCTTCACTCGCAATCCTCACGAGACTGTGACGTCTCGGACGGCGCGGTACCCCGGCCTGTCATAGATACTGTGCGAAGGTTTAGGGTTCGGTCGCCCGCTGCCTGACATCCCACGAGCGGGCCCGGACCAGAAGCGACAGCGCAGTGTGCAGCAAGGCCGGGAGGGGCCTGGGTCCTGTCGACCCGCACACGACGCTTTTGGGGGGCTTGAACCTTATGGACCCGAACAGCCAGGGCTCCGAGGAGTACGGCCAGGACGCCGACGGCAGCACGCCGCGTCAGCGCCCGCCTCGTGACGCCCTCACCAACGACTTCGGCCAGCACACACCGGCGCTCGCCCGCACGGCGCAGCTCGTCTCGGGCGACTACCTGCTCACCGTCAACCCGGTCGACGGCAGCGAGATAGAGGTCTGCCCGCCCGGCGAACGGCCCGGCAGGCCCGTCAAACTCACGGCCGCCGAGCGCGCCGAGATCAGCCGCGCCGCCAGACCACCCGTACTGCCCGGGCCCGCACAGCCCGAACTGCCGCTGCTGGAGCGCGACGGCGAGCGCGAACGGCTGGTGCGGCTGCTGGCCCGCGGCCGTTCGGTTCGCCTCACCGGCCCGGCCGGCGCCGGCCGCACCACGCTCCTCGACGCCGTCGCCGCGGACTGCGCGGACCTCGCCCCCGACGGCGTGGTCCGCCTCACCGGCTTCCACCGCACCCAGACCGATCTGCTCTACGACCTCTTCTACGCCGTCTACAGCGCACCTCTGTACCGGCCGGAACCGGACGAACTGCGCGCCCTCGTCCGCGAGGCCGGCGCGGTCGTCGTCCTCGACGACGTGGAGTTCGGCGGCGCCGCGCTCGACGAACTCCTCGACGCGACCCCCGAGTGCGCCTTCCTGATCAGCGCCACCCCCGACGTGCCCGCGCCGTCCGCCGACGCGCTGATCGAGGAACTGTTCCTCGACGGCCTCGACCGGGCCGGCGGCCTGGAACTCCTGGAGCGCGCCGTCGGCCGCGTCCTCACCGAGGAGGAGGCCAACTGGGCGGGCGACCTCTGGTTCGAGTCCGAGGGCCTGCCCCTGCGGTTCGTCCAGGCAGGCGCCCTGCTCAGGCAGCGCGACAAACTGCGCGCCCGCGCCGACGCGTTCGACGAGTTCGGCGTCTTCGAGGACGCCCCGGCCGACACACCGGTCGACGCGCCCTTCGACACCGGCGACGAGGACGACGTACCGCTGCCCTCGCTCGCCGAGGGTGCCGCGCCCGCGCCGCTGCTCGCGTCCCGGCTCAGTGCGTCCGCGCGGGAGACCCTGCGGTTCGCCGTCGCGCTCGGCGGCGAGGTGCCCCACCAGGCGCATCTGCCCGCGCTGGTCGGCGACACCCACGCGGACGCCGCCCTCGGTGAGCTGCTGGGCTGCGCCCTCGTCTCCCCGGTCGGCTCCCACTACCGGCTCGCGGCCGGGGTACGGACCCAGCTGGAGGCCGCCGGATACGGCGAAGGCGCCCAGGACCGGGCGTTCACCGCCGCCCAGCACTACGCCTGGTGGGCCGGACACCCCTCCGTGACCCCCGAGCGGGTCTGCGCCGAGGCCGACGCCCTGCTCGCCGCCCTCGACGTGCTGGTCCCCACGACCACACCGCCGGGGGAGGACGAGGAGAGCACGGCCGTGCAGCTGGCCCGCACGGCGGCGCCCGCCTTCGCGGCCGGCCTGTACTGGAGCGCCTGGGAACACGTCCTGCACTCCGGCGCCGAGGCTGCCCGGCTCGCCGGGGATGTCTCGGAACAGGCCTATTTCCACCATGAGTTGGGCATCCTCGCGCTCTGCGGCGAACAGCTCGACCGGGCCCGTAGCGAGTTGGAGGGCGCCATCGGGCTGCGCGGTGCCGTCGCCGACAAGCGCGGGACGGTCGCGGGCCGCCGCGCCCTCACCCTGGTAGCCGACCGGTCCGGCGACACCCCTGGGCTCGGCTCCGGCACGGGTTCCCCGGCGGGCGAGGAGGTGCCGGACGCGCGGTACGAGGAGTCGGCGTCGCCGCCCGGCGGCGTCCCGGCCGTCTTCGGGGCCGCGGGCTACCCGCCGCTCAAGGCGTCGCCCGCGGGTTCCGGTTCGGCTTCCGGTTCGGGTTCCGGCTACGGGGGCGGTGACTTCCCGGCGACGGTGATCACGTCCCGGTCCGGTGGCGGAGGGGCGCACAAGGCCTCGGCCGTCCAGCGGCTCGTGGGCGGTGCCCGGCGCAACCTCGTGGCGGTCGGCGCGGGCGCCCTGCTCGCGGCGGTCCTCGGCACGGTGGTGACGCTGGGGGCGACCTCGAACCCCAACGACGCGCCGTCCGACCAGGTCGGCGTCAACCCGTCCGCCAGTGCGGGCAGCGACGACGACAGCCTGGGCGCCGACAAGGCCGACAACGGCGGCAGCGACAGCAACGGCGACACCGGGACGGCCACCAGCCGGCCGACCGACCCGGGACCCGACGGGACGATGGGCACCTCGGACGACCCGACGCCGCCGCCCGCGGACGGCCAGACGCCGTCGGACGACCCCACGGGGACGAGGACGCCGGGGGGCGGGGGGAGCACCGGCGGCGGGACCAAGCCGCCCAAGCCGACCACGTCCGCGTCCACGTCGCCCAGCTCCAACCCGTCGACGTCGACCTCTCCGTCCACGCAGCCGTCCGACACGGCCACGCCCACTCCGTCGGCGTCCGACTCGGTCGAGCCGACCGCGTCCACGTCGCCCTCGGACCCCCCTGCCTCGGCCTCCAGCCCGGTCCAGAGCGAGACGGCGAGCGAGTCGGCGAGTGCCCCGGCCGCCGACACCAGCGCACCGGTGATCTGACAGCACGAGGAAGGGGGCGGGCCCGTTGTCACGGGCCCGCCCCCTTCCTCGTACAGCTGTGAACGGACGTCAGAACAGCCGGAGTTTGTCGTCCTCGATGCCGCGCATCGCGTTGTAGTCCAGGATCGCGCAGCCGATGCCCCGGTCCGTCGCGAGGACACGGGCCTGGGGCTTGATCTCCTGGGCGGCGAAGATGCCGCGGACCGGCGCGAGGTGCGGGTCGCGGTTCAACAGCTCCAGGTAGCGCGTGAGTTGCTCCACGCCGTCGATCTCACCGCGTCGCTTGATCTCGACCGCGACCGTCGCGCCGTCGGCGTCACGGCACAGGATGTCGACCGGGCCGATGGCCGTCATGTACTCGCGGCGGATCAGGGTGTAGCCGTCGCCGAGGGTCTCGATGCGGTCGGCGAGCAGTTCCTGGAGGTGCGCTTCCACGCCGTCCTTGATCAGGCCGGGGTCCACGCCCAGTTCGTGCGAGGAATCGTGGAGGATCTCCTCCATCGTGATGATGAGCTTCTCGCCCGCCTTGTTGATGACGGTCCAGATCCCCTCCTCTTCTCCTGCCCCCTCCTTCAACGTGCAGGGCGGAGACATCCAGTTGAGAGGCTTGTAGGCGCGGTCGTCCGCGTGGATCGAGACGCTGCCGTCAGCCTTGACCAGGATGAGGCGGGGGGCCGACGGGAGATGAGCGGTGAGCCGGCCCGCGTAGTCCACGGAACAGCGCGCAATGACGAGACGCATGGTCGGCAACGCTACTCGACGCGCGGTGGTCCACGCGATTCGCCCACCTCAGAAGCGCTGACGGGGATTTCGTGGGCCGAAGGAACATGCCAGTGGCAACTGTTCGTTGTTGGCTGATTGTGTGCCTACGCGGACGCTTCTGACCGGTCCTGTATCCGCGTTTTCCTGGTGCTGTAACGGCCCGTTGCCTACGGTAGTAAACGGGAGGTCGCGATGTGTGTACGGAGCGTGCTCGGTTTCGCGGGCTCCCTTTCCCTGTCAGGCAACCCCCGTGACCCGGGGGTGCGAGAGGAGAACTCATGTCGCTCGACGTCTCACCGGCCCTACTCGAACAGGCCGAGCGAGGCGAGGTCGACGAAGCGGAATTCGTCGACTGCGTCCGGACCTCCCTGCCCTACGCATGGGAGATGATCAGCTCCCTGGTGGCCCAGCTGAAGGTGGACGGCGGAGACTTCGCCGACAACCAGACGCCGCCGCCGGACGAGCAGGCACGGGGCCAGCTGCTGCGCGCGCTGGCGAGTGACGCGATACGCGGAGCGCTGCAGCGGCACTTCGGTGTGCGGCTGGCCTTCCAGAACTGCCACCGGGTGGCGGTGTTCCCGCTGGACTCCTCGGTGGACGTCAAGCTGGCCCGCTTCACCTCGGTGCGCAGTCAGTTGCTGAACCAGTCCCCGGAATTCCGGGACTGCTGACGCGATTGGGGGCAACGGCTTGCCGCTCCGTACGCGGGAGGTGTTCAGTACGGAGCGGCAAGCTCCCTGCGGCAGCCGGGTGTTCGGCCCCGGCGGGTGTTCAGCGCAGCTGGGTGAGCACCTCGGTCCCCAGCCGTCGTACGTTCTCCTCCGTGGCCGCCAGGTCGCCGGAACCCTCGACGAGCAGGGCGAAGCGGGAGATGCCCGTCCGTTCGGAGGTCGCCGCGAGCCGGTCGGCGCAGAGCCTGGCCGTGCCCACCGGGTGCAGTCCGCAGAGGAGTTCGGTGTACGCCACCGGGTCCCGCATCGAGCGCTGGCGGCCGTCCACCGTGACATGCGCTTCCAGTCCCTGTCGCAGCCAGCCCGGCATCGCCTTCATCAGGGTCTCGACCGCGTCCGTGCGCCGGTCCGCGATCTGGCAGACGCCGGCCGACACATGGGCGGCACCCCGGATCTCGTCCCCCGGGCGTCGCGCCGCACGCGCGTACCGCCGCCACAGGGCGACCATCTCGGCCTTCTCCTCGTCCCCGACATGCATCCCGAGGAGCATCGGCAGCCCGCGCTCGGCGGCCAGCCGCACGCTCGACGGCGAGGTGCACGCGACGACGACCTCCGGCCCCGCGGTGTCCGTCAGAGACTCCGACGGGCTGGGTACGACGGGCACTTCGCGGAACCTGAACCGGTCGCCGTCGGCCGACACGGACGGTTCGCGCAGCCAGCGCAGCAGCAGATCGAGTGATTCGGGGAACGCTTTCTCGTACGCCGCGAGCCCCGTCCCGAAGACCTCCAGGTCGACCCACGGCCCGCCGCGCCCCACGCCCAGCGTGAACCGCCCGCCGGACGTCAGATGCAGCAGCGCCGCCTGTTCGCCGAGCGCCACGGGGTGGGTGGTGGGCAGCACGCTCACCGCCGTACCGACCCGGATGCGCCGGGTGCGGCCCAGCAGCAGAGCGGCCAGGGTGGTCGCGGACGGGCAGGCGCCGTACGGCACGAAGTGGTGCTCCGCCAGCCAGACCGTGTCGAGACCCGCCTCCTCGGCGACCTCGGCGGACCTGACAGCTCGGTGCAGCGCCTCCCCCTGGCCCTGGCCCGGGAACTGGGCCGCCAGCACAAAACTTCCTACGCGCATTGCTCTTTTCCTGCTTCCTAGGCCCCGACACGGAGCTCCCCCGCACGGCATAACCGCTCGACACGTGCCGAAGTCACGGCTTGGCGGAGAGATAGGCGGATTGTCTGCAGAATCGAGCAGCCGGGCGGAAGAGGCCGGGGTGCCGATGGCGAGCCGACGGGGGATTCGAGAGGAGGTTCGAGAGAGGTGACGCTGAGGCCGTGACTTACCTTTACCCCGGATCGCGCCGCGTAGGCTGGAGGGGAATCGTGCCCCCTGAACCGCTCCGTGAGGTGTCCTGTGTCCCCGCGTCGCAACCGCCCCCAAGGCCCCGGCGGCTCGTCCGGCCGGAGCGCCGACGGGGAGGACTCCGGCCGCTACGGCGGCTTCCACTCCTCGGAGAACTGGCAGGGCGAGAACTGGAACGTCCGGCATGTGGCGGGCGCCGGCGCCCAGGGCAAGACGTACCGCTGCCCCGGCTGCGACCAGCTGATCCCGTCAGGTGTCCCGCACGTGGTCGCGTGGGCCGAGCACGCGGGCGTGGACGAACGGCGGCACTGGCACAAGGCGTGCTGGAACGCGAAGGACCGCCGCACCACGCGGGTGCAGCGGTCCCGTAACGCGCCGAGGTTCTGACCGGGCTCCCGAACTCGCCCAGTGGTCAGGAGAGTTCACGCGTCCGGGTGAATCACACGTCCCGGCGGTCCAGCAGCACGAAGGCACCGGCGATCGCCGCCGCGGTCACCCCGGCGAGCAGGCCGAGCTGGGCACCGCCGTTGCCGTTCTCGCTGTCCAGCTGGAAGATCCTGGCGAGGGCGTTGGGCGCGTTGTACTCCATCATCTTCTCGCCGATCGTCCGCATGCTGTCGGAGAGCAGGAGGAACGCGGGCAGGATCGCCGGCACCAGCACGAGCCCCAGCATCGCGGTGATCGCGCCCGCCGAGTGACGCAGCATCGAGCCGACCGCGAGGGCGAGTACCCCGAGCAGCGAGACGTACAGCGCGCCCATGACGACCGTGCCGCCCCACGCCTTGCCGGCGCCGTCGTTGTGCATCGACTCGGTCACCAGACCGACGAAACCGATCGCGAACGCGGACACGACGAACGCGACCGCGAAGAAGATGATCAGCTTGGCGGCGAGCACCCGGTGACGCTGCGGCGAGGCGGTGAACGTCGTACGGATCATGCCCGTGCCGTACTCCGACGAGATGACCAGCACGCCCAGCGTGATCAGGCAGATCTGCCCGAGGACCAGCCCGAAGAACGCCGGGATCGTGTACGGCACATCGCCGAAGTCCTCTTCGGTCGTCTGCACGGCGACCAGCAGGCCGATGCCGATGACGAGGAGCAGGAAGACTCCGAGCGTCCACAGCGTGGAGCGCACCGACTTGATCTTCGTCCACTCGGAGGCCAGGGCATGCCCGAGGTGCGTGCGCGTGACCGGGATCGGCGAGGTGTAGGGGGCGTACGCAGTGCCGGGCGCGGCCTGCGGTGACAGCTGCTGCGTCGGGGGCTGCTGGGGCGTGCTCATCGGGCGTCCTCGGGCTTGGTCAGGGCGGGAGAGGCGGGAGCGCCCGGCGCCTGCTGCGGGGCGGCGGCCGGCTGCGCGTAAGGGTTCACGTGGCCGCCGTCGGGAGCGCCGGGGCCGCCAGGGGCGCCGTACGGGCCCGCGGGCTGTCCCGGCCGGCCGTACTGGCCGGGGTCCCCGAACGGCGGCTGACCGCCCTGCTGGGGCGGCGGCGGGGCGTACCAGCCCGGCTGGCCCTGACCCGGGACCGGCATCTGCACCGGCGGCTGCGCGCCCGGCGGCAGCGGCTGCTGGAGCCCGGCCTTCTGGTCGACGGTCGAGCGGTAGTCGACGGCGCCCTGCGTCATCCGCATGTACGCCTCCTCCAGCGACGCCTGGTGCGGCGACAGCTCCCACAGGCGTACGTCGGCGGAGTGCGCGAGGTCGCTGATGCGGTGCAGGGGCAGGCCCATGACGCGCAGCGCGCCGTCCTGCTCGGGCAGCACCTGGCCGCCCGCCTCGGTCAGCGCCGCCGTCAGCTTCTCGCGCTGCTGCGGCTCGGTCTCCGGCGTGCGCACGCGCGCGAAGTCGGCCGAGTTGGTGGAGATGAAGTCCTTCACGCTCATGTCGGACAGGAGCTGCCCGCGCCCGATCACGATGAGGTGGTCGGCGGTCAGCGCCATCTCGCTCATCAGGTGGGAGGAGACGAACACCGTCCGCCCCTCCGCCGCGAGCGCCTTCATCAGGTTGCGCACCCAGAGGATGCCCTCGGGGTCGAGGCCGTTGACCGGCTCGTCGAAGAGCAGCACCTGGGGGTCGCCGAGGAGCGCGGCGGCGATGCCGAGCCGCTGCCCCATACCGAGCGAGAACCCCTTGGAGCGCTTGCGGGCCACGTCCTGGAGCCCGACCACCCCCAGCACCTCGTCCACGCGCCGCGCCGGAATGCCCGACAGCTGGGCCAGGCACAGCAGGTGGTTGCGGGCGTGCCGGCCGCCGTGCACCGCCTTGGCGTCGAGCAGCGCACCGACCTGGCGGGGGGCGTTGGGCAGCTTGCGGTAGGGGAAGCCGCCGATCGTCACCTGGCCCGAGGTGGGCTGGTCCAGGCCGAGGATCATCCTCATCGTCGTCGACTTGCCCGACCCGTTGGGGCCGAGGAAGCCGGTGACGGACCCCGGCCGCACCTGGAAGGAAAGGTTGTACACGGCCGTCTTGTCGCCATAGCGCTTCGTCAGGCCGACTGCCTCGATCATGCTCCGCACCCACCGAAAAATTCAGGACAGCAGGGCACACGCCCCCGTAAGGGTTAGGAGCTTATCCGGGCGCTGACGGTTCCCCCGAGGAAGCATCAAAAATGTCGGGTCCATGACCGCGCGAGGGGCTGCGCGAGGGGCCTGCGCGAGGGGACGGGCTCAGGCGTCCCGCTTCTTCAGCAGCACGTACCCGCCCAGCAGGGCCACGACGACCCACGCCAGCATGATCGTGAGCCCGCCCCAGGGACCGTACGGAGTGTCGTTGTCGACCGGGGTGACCACCTGCATGATCTTGCTGCCGGCCTGGTCGGGCAGATAGCGGGCGACCTTCTTCGTCGCCGAGACGGCTCCCAGGATGTTGGAGATCAGGAAGAAGAACGGCATCAGCACACCCAGCGACAGCATCGGGCTGCGCAGCATCGCGGCCACGCCCATGGAGAACAGGGCGATGAGCGTCATGTAGAGCGCCCCGCCGATGACCGCGCGCAGCACGCCCGGATCACCGATGGACGTCGAACGGTCGCCCAGCATCGCCTGCCCGAGGAAGAACGCGGCGAAGCTGGTGACGACGCCGACCGCGAAGGCCAGCCCGGCCGCCACCGTGAGCTTGCCGGCGAGGAACGTGCCGCGCTGCGGCACGGCGGCCAGCGAGGTGCGGATCATGCCGGTGCTGTACTCGTTCGACACGACGAGCACCCCGAACACGATCATCGCGAGCTGCCCGAGGCTCATCCCCGCGAAACTCGTGTAGGTCGGATCGAAGGACAGCCGGTCCTTCTCGCTGAGGTCGCTCCACTGGTTCTTGAAGAGCAGCGAGATCAGCGCGCCGAGCGCGATCGTCACCACGGCCGCGAGACCGAGCGTCCACACCGTGGACGCCACCGACCGGATCTTGGTCCACTCGGACCGGATCACCTGAACAGCCGTCATGACCGTCCTTCCTGCCAGCCGTCGCCCCACGCCCCCGCCGGGGAATCGGGCGGGGAACGGTGCGGGGGACCGGCCGGGAGGCCGGACGGGTCAGGTGCGCCGGAGTGCGCGTGGTACTCGACCGACTCGGCGGTCAGCTGCATGAACGCCTCCTCCAGGGATGCCTGCTGGGGGCTCAGCTCATACAGGACGAGGTGGTGCTGCGCGGCCAGCTCACCGATCTGCTCGGCCTTCCCGCCGTCCACTTCGAGCGTCTCGCCGCCCGCCTGCACCGCGGTGATCCCGGCGGCGTACAGGACATCGAGCAGCCGTTCGCGCTGGGGGGAGCGGATACGGACGTACGAACGCGAGTTCTGCTCGATGAAGTCCGCCATGGAGGTGTCGGCGAGCAGCCGGCCCTGTCCGATGACGACCAGGTGGTCGGCGGTCAGCGCCATCTCGCTCATGAGGTGCGAGGAGACGAAGACCGTGCGGCCCTGGGCGGCCAGCGATTTCATCAGGTTGCGGATCCAGTGGATGCCCTCGGGGTCGAGACCGTTGACCGGCTCGTCGAACATCAGGATTCGCGGGTCACCGAGGAGCGCGCCCGCGATACCGAGGCGCTGCCCCATGCCGAGCGAGAACCCCTTCGCCTTCTTCCGGGCGACCGCCGAGAGCCCGACGGTGTCGAGCACCTCGTGCACGCGGGAGGAGGGGATGCCGTTGCTCTGCGCGAGACAGAGCAGGTGGTTGAAGGCGCTGCGTCCGCCGTGCACGGCCGTGGCGTCGAGGAGGGCGCCGATGTACTTGAAGGGGTCCTTGAGCCGGTCGTAGTGCTGACCGTCGATCCGGACGTCGCCGGCGGTGGGGCGGTCGAGGCCGAGCATCATCCGCATGGTGGTGGACTTGCCGGCGCCGTTGGGGCCGAGGAAGCCGGTCACGATGCCCGGTCTGACGGTGAAGGTCAGGTGGTTGACCGCCATCTTCTCGCCGTACCGCTTGGTCAGCCCCTCAAGCTCGATCATGCGGCCACGCTAGTTCGAGGGGTCGAACGCTGCCAGTTGGCTCTGCCGGACGGGAGGTGACGCGTGCGGCAACTTCCGGTGACCGCGGGTTCGTGTCGGGGGCCGGTCGTTGCGCGTCGGGTGCGGCGCCGTCGTGGCTTGTCGCGCCCACGCGGCGGAACCGCGAATGTCACAGCCCCGCGCCCACAAAAGGCCCGGCACCCCTCGGAGGAGGGGTGCCGGGCCTTTTGGAACCGCTGCTTACCGGGACTGCTGGGCCGGCACTCCGCGGGTGATCGGCTCGTCGTCCGCGACCGGGGCGCTCGCGGCGGCGACCGCGGCTCCGGTCAGGGTGGCCAGCATCTCGCGGACGTTCGTCAGCTGGGCGTTGATCGAGTCGCGGCGGTTGGTGAGAGCCGCCAGCTCGCGCTCCGATTCCGAACGGATCCGGTCGGCCTTGGCGTTCGCGTCGGCCACGATGTCCTCGGCCTGGCGCTGGGCCGTCTCGACGGTCTGGCGGGCGCGGCGCTCGGCGTCCGTGCGCAGCTTCTCGGCCTCCAGGCGGAGCTGCTCCGCGCGGTGCTCGATCTCCGCGAGGCGCTTCTCGGCCTTGGCCTGACGGGACGCGAGGTCGCGCTCCGACTGCTCACGGCGCTTGGCGAGGTTCGTCTCGAAGTCCGCGGCGGCCTGGGCGGCCTTGGCGCGGGTCTCCTCGAAGAGGGCGTCCGCCTCCTCGCGCTTGGACTGCGCGTCCTTCGTCGCCTCCTGGCGCAGCTGAGAAGCGTCGCTCTTGGCCTTCTCGACGATCCGGACGCCCTCGTCCTCCGCCTTGGACTTGCGGTCCGCAGCGAACGATTCTGCGTCGTTGCGCACCTGCTGGGCCGCCGACTCGGCGAGCTCACGGTGCTGCTCGGCCGCGCGACGGGCCTCCTCGCGCAGGTCCTTCGCTTCCTCCTCGGCGAGACGGAGGATCTTCTCGACGCGCGCGCCGAGACCGGCGTACGACGGCTCTGCGTCGCTGACCTGGGCCTGGGCGTTCTGCGTTTCGAGGTGGAGCTCCTCGATGCGCTTTTCCAGAGCAGTGATACGAGCCAGAGCGCTGTCACGGTCGGAGACGAGCTTCGAGATGCGTTCGTCCACCTGAGCGCGGTCGTACCCACGCCGCACAAGCTCGAAGCCGTAGGGGGAAGTGTCGCTCATGGGGTTCCTGTCGAATGAGACCGGTGAGGTGATAGGTGGAATCCTAGGGGGCCGAGCGGCGTGTCATAGAGCAGAAGCCCGATTGATATGGAGAATCAGACCCCTTTTGAGTGGCTAACCGGCGGACTCCTTGCCAAAGAATTGGTCAAAGACCCCAGAAAGCCACACAGAATGCACGCAACGCGCCCTCCGCGCTAGCCATCTGACGACTTGCCACCCGTACGAGTGACGCCTACGGCGGCTCCCGCCTTGACGCCGCCGTCCTTCGTCGCCGACGGGGCCTCAAAAGACTCCAACGCTTCCAGCACGTCCTGGACACGGGAGATCTCCGCCTGAATGTCCTCGCGGCGCCGGACGAGGATCTCCAGCTCGCGCTTGCCCTCCTCGACGGTGGCCTTCGCCTCGCGGATCGCCTCGGCTCGCAGTTCCTCGGCCTCCCGGATCAGCGAGCTCTTCTTCTGCTCGGCCTCCTTCAGGAGCCCCTCGGCCTTCTTGACGGCGGCGATGCGGACCTTGCCCGCCTCGGAGTTGGCCTCCGACACCAGGTCCCTGGCCTTCGCCTCCGCCTTGGCGAGCTGCTCCTCGGCGGCCGTGATCAGCGCGTCGCAGCGGTCGCCGGTCGACCTCATGGTCTCGGCGGCCTCACGGCGGGCCCGCTCGTGCAGGCTCTCGATCTCGGCCGTGATGCGGTCGCGCAGCTCCTCGGCGCGCTCCCTTATGGCGGTGGCGTCCCGGCGCGCGCCGACGAGCAGCTCGTCCGCGTCCGTGCGGGCCTTCTCCACCGTCGAGTTGCCCCGGGCCGTCGCCTGGGCCAGCAGCCGGTCCGCCTCGTTGCGGGCGGCGCCCACCATCGAGTCGGCCTGCGCCTCCGCCTCCGCGGTCGTCTTCTGCGCGGCCTGCTGCGACTCCGACAGAAGCTTGTCGGCCTCGGCGGCCGTCTCCGTGATGAGCGTGTCGACCTGCTCGGCCGCCTCGGAGCGCCGCTTGTTGGCCTCCTTGCGGGCCTCGTCCAACGTGGTGTCGGCCTCGTCGCGCGCGGTCGACATCAGCCGGTCGGCCTCCGCCGCCGCCTCGGCCTTGACCCGCTGCGACTCCATACGGATCCGCTCCGCCTGCTGCTGTGCCGAACCGACCGTCTCGGCGGCCTCGGCACGCAGCCGCTCCGCTTCCCCGGTCGCCTCGGCGAGCAACTGCTCGGCCGCGGCCACGGACTCGGCCCGGACCCGCTCCGCCTCGGCGTTGGTCTCCTCGGTGAGGCGCTCCGCCTCGGCCGTCACCTCGGTGATCAGCGTGTCGGCCTGCGTCGCCGCGTCCGAACGGATCCGGTTGGCGTCCTCGCGCGCCTCCGCGCGGCTGCGTGCCGCGTCCTGCTCGGCGCCCGCGATGGTGTCCGACGCCTCGGTACGCACCCGCTGGGCGTGCGCGGCGGCGTCCTGGCGCAGCCGCTCCGCCTCGGCGATCGCCTCGCCCACCGTGCGCTCGGCGAGCGCCTTGGCGTGCTCCGCGGCCTCCGACGCCTCGCGCCGCACCCGGCCGGCGTCCTCCGAGGCCCGCTCCCGCTCGGAGTAGGCGTCGGCGCGGACCCGGTCCGACTCCTCGGACGCCTCGCGCCGCATCCGGTCGGCGACGTGCTCGGCGGCGGAGCGCAGCCCCTGGATCTCCTCCTGGGCCTGCTCGTGCAGCCCGGACACCGACTCCCGCACCTGCTGGGCGTGCTGCTCGGCCGCCGACACCATCTCGTTGGCACGGCGGTCCGCCTCCTCGACCAGCCGTACGGCCTCGGCCTGGGCGTCCTCCACGCGCCGGCGCGCGGACGCCAGCAGCTCCTCGCTCTGCTCGCGGGCCCGCTCGCGTTCCTGGTCGGCCTCCTGGCGGGCGGAACCGAGGGTCTCCTCGGCCTCGCGGCGCCGCCGGGTGGCCTCCTCCTGGGCGGCGGCGAGCGTCTCCGTCGCCTCCGTCGCCAGTCGCTCGGCAGCGGCCTGCGCCTCCGCCCGTACCCGGTCGGCGGTGTCCTGGGCCTCCGTCTTCAGCCGCTCGGCCTCGGCCGCGGCCTCGGACCGCAGGCGTACGGCGATGGCCTCGCCCTCCGCGCGGGACGCGGACGCGTCCGCCGCCGCCTCGTCGCGCAGCCGCTGGATCTCCGCGTCGGCCTGCGCCTGGAGGCTGCGGATGCGTTCGGCGGCCTCCGAACGAAGCCGCTCCGCCTCCTCGGACCCCTCGCGGCGGGTCCGGTCGGCCTCCGTGCGGGCGTCGGTGAGTGCCTGCTCGGCGGCGGTGAGCCGGTCCTCGGCCTCCGTGTGCAGCCGGGTCAGCTCGGCGGCGGCCTCGTCGCGGCGCGCCTCTATGCCCCGCTCGGTGTCCTCGCGCAGCTCGCGCGCGGCCTGCTCGGCGTCCGCCGCGATGCCCTCGGCCTGCTCGACGGCCTCCGCGCGGTGCCGCTCGGCCTCCTTGCGGGTCCGCTCCAGGGTCTCCTCGGCCTGCCGGCGCAGCGTTGTCGCGCGCTCGATGGCCTCCGTACGGACCTTCTCGCTGTCCGACTGGGCGGTCTGGCGCGTCTCGTCCGCGTCCGCCTTCGCCTTGGCGAGCAGCTCCTCGGCGGTCCTGGCCGCCTCCTCGATCTGCTGGACGGCCTCACGGCGCGCCTCCGCGCGGATGCGCTCGCCCTCGGCGACCGCGTCGGCGCGCAGCTGCTCGGCCTCGCCGCGCAGCCGCCGGGCCTCTTCCTGAAGCTCGACGGTCTTGGCGCGGTACTCCTTGGTGTCGTCCTTCGCCGTGCCCTTGAGCTGCTCGGCGATGTCGTGCGCCTCGGCGCGCAGCCGGTCGGCCTCCGTCTCGGCCTCGGCGCGGATGCGCTCGGCCTCCTCGGTGGCCGCCCGGGTGGTCGCCTTCGCTTCCTCGGACGCCCGGTTGAGGACGTCCTCGGCGGTGCGGGCCGCCTTGGCGAGCTGGGAGGCGGTCTCCTCGGCGGTGAGACTGCGGGCGGTCTCCTCGGCCTCCGCGACGATCTTCTCGGCCTTGGCCTTGGCGTCGGCGACGATCTCCTCGGCGGACGCCTTGGTGGCCTCGGCCTCCTGGCTGGCCTCGGTGACCAGTCGGGCGACCTGCTCCTTCGCCGTACGGGTGCGCTGCTCGTTGGCCGACTCCGCGCTGGAGATCGCCTTGCTCGCGGTCTCCTTCGCCTCGCTGAGGACCTTCTCCGCCTCGGCGCGCGCCTCGCGCAGGGCGGCCTCGGCCTCCTGCATCCGGGCCTCGGCGGCGCGGCTCAGCTCGGTGGCCTGACGGCGGGCGCTGTCCGACTCGGTCACCGTGGAACTGCGCAGCTGCTCGGCGTGGTCGGCGGCCTCGCGGGCCTCGGAGGTCGCGCTGTTCAGGAGGCGCTCGGCCTCGGCACGCGCCCGGCGCAGCAGCTGTTCGGCCTCCGCGCGCGCGGACTCGCCCTCGCTCTGCAGCCGCTGCCTGGCCTCGTTCGCGACCCGCTCGGCCTCGGCGCGGGCGGCGGCCAGCGCCTGCTCGGCCTCGGCCCGCGACTCGTCGACGAGCCGGCGCGCCTGGGACTCGCTGCGGGCCCGCAGCTGCTCGGCCCACGCCACGTTCTCGTTGACGTGCGACTCGACGGTCTGGCGCCGCTCGGACAGCTCCTGGTCGAGCTGCTGGCGACGGGTGACCGCCTCCTGGTGCAGCTCGGCCTGCAACCGGGCCGCCTGCTCGGCGTGCTCCTGCAGGATGCGCTGCGTCTGGGCGCGCGCCTGGGACATCTCGCGCTCGGCGTCCTGGCGCAGCTGGTCCGCCTGGATCTGCGCGTTCCGCAGCAGCTGCTCGGCCTGATAGCCGATGTCACCGCCGTCGTAGGCGGGCCGGGACATGAGGGTGCGGCGCGCCTCGTGAAGCTTGGCGCGCAGCACCTCGACCTGGTAGCCGAGGTCCTCGGCATGCTGGATCGCCTTTTCCCGCTCGGTCTTCAGCCGCTCCATCTCGGCCTCGAACCGAGAGAGGTGGTCGACGTCAGCCGCCGGCTCTCGCTCCTGGCGTTCGTAGCCCCGCACTGCGCGGTCCCATCCGTCCCCTGGTCGCAACCTTCTCCGAACGAGCCACGTCCATCCGCCGGACGGGGCCCCCGGGGAATGGTGTCAGATCAACGGCGAAGCACGGACTTCCGCCCTCACCCTCGGCCCCCGAAACCTGTACCCCGGCCCTCGGATCCCGCACCTCCACACACCGGGACCCGGACCGCTTCCCGACAACAGGGGAGCGGCCGTGCCCAACCCTACCGGCCCATATGTACGAGGGTCAGTGCTCAGGTGACTCAACAGGCGCCGAAGTGACCAGTTCTGTCAGTACTCCGTGGCAATCCTTGGGGTGCAGAAAAGTGATCCGCGACCCCATGGAGCCGCGCCGTGGCTCGTCGTACAGAACGCGTACGCCCTTCTCGCGGATGTCCGCGGCTTCCTCATCGACATCCGCCGTACCGAAAGCGATGTGGTGGACGCCCTCCCCGTTCTTGGCGAGCCACTTGCCCACCGCGGAGTCCTCGCGGGTCGGCTCCAGGAGCTGGAGGTAGGAGGCGCCGCCGTCGTCCGTGTTGTTGATCTTCAACATGGCCTCGCGCACGCCCTGTTCCTCGTTGACCTCGGAGTGGTACACCTCGAAGCCGTACGTGGCCCGGTAGAACTCGACAGTCGTGTCGAGGTCGAAACAGGCGATCCCGATGTGGTCGATTCGCGTCAGCATGGTGTCAGTGCAGCGCTCCGGAGACGGTTACGCAACGTGCGCGCGATCACACCGACGGCCCGATGACGGCGGGACTACCGCTCAGTACATTCCTAGTAAACCCTCGTTCACACTCCTCAGCTCCCCAGCTGAAAGGGGATCGCACCTCATGTCAGGAACGAACAGCAGTACCTCGGTGATCGTCGCGGGCGCGCGTACGCCCATGGGACGGTTGCTGGGCTCGCTGAAGACCTTCTCCGGAGCCGACCTCGGCGGCTTCGCGATCAAGGCCGCCCTCGACCGTGCGGGTATCGGTGGCGACCAGGTGCAGTACGTGATCATGGGCCAGGTCCTCCAGGCCGGCGCGGGCCAGATCCCGGCCCGCCAGGCCGCGGTCAAGGCCGGCATCCCGATGAACGTCCCGGCGCTGACCATCAACAAGGTGTGTCTGTCGGGCCTGGACGCGATCGCGCTGGCGGACCAGCTGATCCGCGCCGGCGAGTTCGACATCGTGGTGGCCGGTGGCCAGGAATCGATGACGAACGCCCCCCATCTGCTCCCCAAGTCCCGTGAGGGCTTCAAGTACGGCGCGATCGAGATGCTCGACACGATGGCGCACGACGGTCTGACCGACGCCTTCGAGAACATCGCCATGGGCGAGTCGACGGAGAAGCACAACACCCGCCTGGGCCTCCTGCGCCCCGAGCAGGACGAGATCGGGGCCCTCTCCCACCAGCGCGCGGCGGCGGCCCAGAAGAACGGCGTCTTCGAGGCGGAGATCACCCCGGTCGAGATCCCGCAGCGCAAGGGCGAACCGATCGTTTTCAGCCAGGACGAGGGCATCCGGGCGGAGACGACGACGGAGTCACTGGGCAAGCTGCGCCCCGCGTTCACGAAGGACGGCACGATCACGGCGGGCACGTCGTCGCAGATCTCGGACGGCGCGGCGGCCGTGGTCGTGATGAGCAGGGCGAAGGCCGAGGAGCTCGGTCTGGAGTGGATCGCGGAGATCGGCGCCCACGGCAACGTGGCGGGCCCGGACAACTCCCTCCAGTCCCAGCCCTCCAACGCCATCCTGCACGCCCTCAAGAAGGAGGGCCTGGGCGTCGAGGATCTTGACCTGATCGAGATCAACGAGGCCTTCGCGGCGGTCGCGGTCCAGTCAATCAAGGACCTCGGGGTGTCCACGGATCGGGTGAACGTCAACGGCGGTGCGATCGCCCTGGGCCACCCGATCGGAATGTCCGGCGCACGGCTCGTACTCCACCTGGCCCTGGAACTGAAGCGGCGCGGCGGTGGCGTGGGCGCGGCGGCCCTGTGCGGGGGCGGCGGCCAGGGTGACGCGCTGATCGTGCGGGTACCCAAGGCGTAGCAGGGCGGCCGTGCGGCCCTGAGACCGGCCGCACGGCTCGTACGTCCGAGATCGGAACGGAGTTGTGATGCAGGACGTCCCCACGCTGGTGGCCCAGGCCAGGGAAGGCCGGCCGCGGGCCGTGGCCAGGCTGATCTCCCTGGTGGAGGGGGCGTCCGGACAACTCCGCGAGGTCATGGCCGCGCTGGCCCCGCTGGCGGGCAACGCGTACGTGGTCGGCCTGACGGGATCACCCGGCGTGGGCAAGTCGACGTCCACGTCGGCTCTGGTCACCGCGTACCGGCGGCAGGGCAGGCGGGTTGGCGTGCTCGCCGTCGACCCGTCGTCGCCGTTCTCCGGCGGCGCGCTGCTCGGCGACCGGGTGCGGATGTCGGACCACGCGTCCGACCCCGGCGTCTACATCCGCTCGATGGCGACCCGCGGTCACCTCGGCGGTCTGGCCTGGGCGGCCCCGCAGGCGATCCGCGTCCTGGACGCGGCGGGCTGCGACGTGATCCTGGTCGAGACGGTGGGCGTCGGCCAGTCCGAGGTGGAGATCGCCGCACAGGCCGACACCAGCGTGGTGCTCCTCGCGCCCGGGATGGGCGACGGCGTCCAGGCGGCCAAGGCGGGCATCCTGGAGATCGGCGACGTGTACGTCGTCAACAAGGCGGACCGGGACGGCGCGCACTCCACCGCCCGCGAGCTGAACCACATGCTCGGCCTGGGCGCGTCCAGATCCCCCGGCGACTGGCGCCCCCCGATAGTGAAGACGGTCGCGTCGCGGTCGGAGGGCGTCGACGAGCTGGTCGAGGCCCTGGAGAAGCACCGCGCGTGGATGGAGGAGCACGGCGTCCTCGCCGAGCGCCGCCGCGCCCGCGCGTCCCACGAGGTCGAGACGATCGCCGTCACGACCCTCCGCGAACGCATCGGCGACCTCCACGGCGACCGCCGCCTGAGCGCCCTGGCGGAGCGGATCGTGGCGGGCGAACTGGACCCCTACCGGGCGGCGGACGAACTGGTCGCGGGCCTGACGGAGCGGTGAGGGGAGAGGACAGGTGCGTGGGTCAACACGGCCACCAACGCGGGGAGCACGATCGGCGCGGCGGGAGCCGGAGTTCTCGCCGGGCACCTGCCGGTGGGCGCCTGCTTCGCCCTGACCGGCGTGACGGTCCTGCTGACGGGGGCATTCCAGCCTGTCTGGGGGTCCCCCCTCTGGGGGAGATCGAGGACCGGGCCCGTTGCGGGCCGCAGCCCTCAGGTGCGGTACGGGACGGGCAAGGACGGCGAGGGTGTTCTCAGTCGTCGGAGTGGTCTCGCGTGACCTTGCCCGTGTCGAGGGCGACCTTCCACTCGCTCGCCCTGCCGTCCTTCACGGTCTCCACGTTCCACGCCACCGCGCCGTTCCCCTCGTCGGCGCCGACCTCGGTGACCGTACCCTTCGACGCGGCGGCAAGGGCGGCCTCCCGGGCGTCGGACTTCGCGCCCTTCAGCGCGGCGAACTCGGCGCGGTCGTCGCTGTCGCTGTCGTCGTCGGTGTCACGGTGCGCCCCCAGCACCTTCCCGGTGCCGGAGACCTTGACGTCGTACTCGGTCCCGTCGCCCCGCACGACCTCCACGCCCCACGTGCCGGCGTCGGCGCCGTCGTCCTCCAGCTCGGCGGAGACCGCGGTCCCCGTGGTGTGCCGCAGGGCCGCCGCGACGGCCTCGGCGGCGGTGACGGCGCTGCTGCGAACAGCCGTACGATCGTCGGCCGCGTCCTCGGCCGCGTCGTCGTCCCGGTCGGAGACCACCTGCACGTTCGTTCCCGCCCGGTCCCGCGCCGCCGGCCCGTCGCCGCCCGCCGCGAAGGCCGCGACGGTGCCGCCGGCCAGGGCGGTGGCGGTGAGGGTGGCGATGACGATGTTCCGCTTCATGGAAATTCCTGCCTCTTCGCTCGGTTCGGTCGGTTCAGCGGCGATTCGCTCCGCCCCGATGACGAGAACCAAGCTGCCCGACGGCGGCTGAAGCGGACCTGAAGGCACCTGAAGGCGTCTTCAGCTTCGTTTTGCGAGGCTGTACGCATGCGACTGTTGATCGTCGAGGACGAGAAGCGACTGGCCCTGTCGCTCGCCAAGGGCCTGACCGCCGAGGGATACGCCGTGGACGTCGTCCACGACGGCCGCGAGGGCCTGCACCGGGCCTCCGAGACGCCCTACGACCTCGTGATCCTCGACATCATGCTGCCCGGCCTCAACGGCTACCGCGTCTGCGCGGCCCTGCGCGCCGCCGGCCACGACGTACCCATCCTCATGCTCACCGCCAAGGACGGCGAGTACGACGAGGCGGAGGGACTCGACACCGGCGCCGACGACTATCTGACCAAGCCCTTCTCCTACGTCGTCCTGGTCGCCCGGGTGAAGGCGCTGCTGCGCCGACGCGGGTCGGCGGGGGGCTCGCCCGTCCATGTGGTCGGCGAGCTGACGGTCGACACCGCGGCCCGCCGCGTCCATGTCGGCGAGAGCGAAGTCACCCTCACGGCAAAGGAGTTCGCCGTCCTGGAGCAGCTCGTCGTGCGGGCCGGAAAGGTGGTGTCCAAGGCACGGATCCTGGAGCACGTCTGGGACTTCGCGTACGACGGCGACCCCAACATCGTCGAGGTGTACGTCAGCACACTGCGCCGGAAACTCGGCGCCCCGCTGATCCGGACCGTGCGCGGCGCCGGGTACCGGCTGGAGGCGCCGCGGTGAGACGCGCTCTCGGTTCGGTACGGGCCCGCGCCACCCTCGGCGCCACCGTCGTCGTCGCGGTCGCGCTGGTCGCCGCCGGGACCGCCGTACTGCTCTCCCTGTGGTCCAACCTCAGCGGCCAGGCCGGTACGCAGGCGGAACGGACCGCGCGGGCGGTCGCCGCCGACCTGGCGGCCGGGACGCCGTACGACAAGCTGTCGCTCGACGCGGACGACCGGCCCGTCCAGGTCGTCGACGCCTCCGGACGGCTCGTCGCGGCCAGCGAGGATCTGGAGCGGATCAGCGGCACGGGTGTCGCGGCCGTGCGCCCGCAGGTGCCGGCGGGCAACGCACGCGACGACGAGGGGTCCGGGGACGGGTCCGGGGACGGGAGCGACGATGACGACGGCGCCCTCTCGCCCGGCGAGATCGACGAGGACGTCTCCTTCTCCGACGGGTCCGCCACCGTCGACGGCGACGAGGCCGACTACCGGTTCGCGGCCGTACGGGTCGAGGTCGACGACAAGGGGACGCTCACCGTCCACGCCGGCGCACCGCTCTCCGCCGAACAGAGCGCCGTCAGCACCGCGTTGACCGTCATGCTGATCGGGTTCCCGCTGCTCCTCGGTGTCGTCGCGGGCGTCACCTGGCTGGTCACCCGGCGCGCGCTGCGCCCTGTCGAGGGCATCCGGGCCGAGATGGCCGCGATCACCGCCTCCGAGGACCTGGCCCGGCGCGTCCCGGTGCCGGACACGCACGACGAGGTGGCCAGGCTCGCCCGCACCACGAACGAGACGCTGGCCGCCCTGGAGACCTCCGTGGAACGCCAGCGCCGGTTCGTCGCCGACGCCTCGCACGAGCTCCGCAGCCCCATCGCCTCCCTGCGTACCCAGCTCGAAGTCGGCTCCGCACACCCGGAGTTGCTGGACGTGGAAGGGGCGGTCGAGGACACCGTACGGCTGCAACGCCTCGCCGCCGACCTGCTGCTGCTCGCCCGGCTGGACGCGGGGGAGCGGCCCGCCGACGCGCGCTTCGACCTCGCGGAGCTGGTCCGGGAGCAGGCGGACGGGAGGGCGGGTGTGACGACGGAGACGGAGGCTGTCGTGGAAGTGGCCGGGTCCCGGACGCAGTTGGGGCGGCTGGTCGCCAATCTGCTGGACAACGCGCAGCGGCACGCCCGGTCGGCGGTCACCGTGTCGGTGCGGCGGGAGGGCGCGCGGGCCGTGGTCGAGGTCGCCGACGACGGGGACGGGGTTCCCCCGGAGGACCGGGAGCGGGTCTTCGAGCGGTTCGTACGGCTCGACGCCGCGCGCAGCCGGGACGACGGCGGTGCCGGGCTCGGACTGGCCATCGCCCGGGACGTCGCCGTACGGCACGGCGGGACGCTGACCGTGCGTGAAGCGACCGCGGGCGGAGCCCTGTTCGAGCTCCGCCTGCCGGTCACCTGATCCGTGGCACGGGTTCCCCCGGTGCTACGGCCTGCCCCGCTGGTCGCGCAGGTGCTGCGCGATCGGCTTGAGCGACGTGCTGAGCTCGGCCAGGGCCTCCGGGGTCAGCAGATCGATGAAGTGCCGCCGCACGGACGCCACATGATGGGGCGCGACCTTGTTCATCGTCTCCATGCCCTGCTCGGTGAGCACCGCGTACAGGCCCCGCCGGTCGGACTCGCAGTTCTCCCGGCGGACCAGGTTCGCGTTCTCCATGCGGGTGATCTGGTGGGAGAGCCGGCTCTTGGACTGGAGGGTGGCGGACGCGAGGTCGCTCATCCGCATGCGCACATCTTCGGATTCGGAGAGGTTCACGAGGATCTCGTAGTCGTTCATCGTCAGGCCGAACGGTTGCAGGTCCTTTTCGAGCTGGTATGCCAGCAGCCTGTTGACCTCCAGGTGGGTGCGCCAGGCGCACTGCTCCGCGTCGGTCAGCCAGCTTGTGGCCGTCTCGGTCTCCATGAATGAAGTCTACCTAAAAGGTTGAAAGGCGAACTAGTGAGGGTGGCGTGACGGCGCGCACATGTTCGACGTCACACTCCGCAGACTACCGCTCACAGCCCGAAGCGACGCTGGAGGTCACCTAGCTGTCCGGGAAGGCGCGGTGCACCCGGTTGCTGTGGATGACCTGTGGGAGCCCCGCCGCCGCCCGGTACCCCGGGCTCGTGCGGAACCAGCCCCGTGGCCTGCTCGGCCATGAGTGTCTCGCTGGACTGGAGCAGCACCGTGCCGGCCCCGACGAACTCGAACTGGTGCTCCTCGCCCGATGCCCCGCCGATGCCCGTCATCGCACGTAGACCGCCCATCAGGCCCGTCATGTACCCATGGTCGTAGTGGTGGCAGGGGGAGGGGCAGTCGGCCCAGCCGACCAGGGCCTGCGGGTCCACCCGGATCGGGGGTTCCATGAACACCACCGGGCCGTTCGACGCGGCCACGAACTTGCCCGTTCCGATGAGGGTGAGGAAGCCCGGCACGATCGACTGCTTGAGCGCGAGACTTGGCTGAAAAGCGAGAAGGTTGCCCGAGCGAATGGTCAGGTTGCCCTCCTCCAGATCGTACGAATTCACGTCGAAGGCCCGGTCGGCGAGGAGCATCTTGCCCGAGCCCTCGGCCACGACCCAGTCGCTCGCGTGCAGAGGCGAATGAAAAGACGTCCGGACAAGACGGTCCAGACGGCCGTGTCCGATGCCGTTGAAGTCGATCGAGCCGTAGTAGGCGATCATCTTCCCCTTCTGCAGGAACCACTGGCTCCCCTTGAGCTCCACGCAGAAGGTGTAGTTGTTGACGTTGTCGTCGGACGGCAGCGTCATCGGGTCGTGGACAACGGGCCCCGCGCCCGGGTAGGTGGTCACAGCTTCTCCTCCGACGCCTGGACGTACACCGCACCGCTGCCGCTGAGCTCCAGCTGGAACGCCTCGCCCGAGCCGCGGCCCACCATGTCGCGCCAGCCCAGCGCGGTGGACAGCTTGTTGCGGACGTCGCCGTGGTGCGCGACGTACGCCTGCGGGTCGACGTGGACCGGGCGCTGGGGGGTGATCGGCACCTCGATCACCCCGCCGTGGGCCATGACCGCGACCGAGCCGTGCCCCTTGAGGGTGGTGGTGAACAGCCCCTGCCCCGTCACCTGCCCCCGGACCATGCCCATGACGCCGCCCTGCGAGCCCATGAACATCGTGCCCTGCTGGAGTGTGCCGTCGAAGGCGAGGAGGCGGTCCGCCTCGACGAACAGCGTGTCCCCGGTGAGGCCGATGACCTGGATGTGGTGGCCGCCGTGCCCGAACAGGACCGTGCCGTTGCCCTCGACCGTCATCAGCGGGGTGGCCTCGTTGGCGACCCGGCGGCCGATCATCGACATGATCCCGCCCTGGCCGCCCTGCATGTTGGGCGTGAAGGACACCTCGCCCTTGTAGGCGAGCATCGCCCCGCGCTGGCTGAAGACGCGCTGGCCGGGCATGAGGGTCGCCTCGACCATCTTGGAGTTGATCTCACGGAAGGGCATGTCACACATCCCCGGCGATCGTGTTGCGCTCACTGGGCTGGACGTACACCAGGCCGTCGCCCTCGAAGCGGATCTGGAAGGCCTCGCCGCCACCCTCGCCCATGAGCGTGCGGAACGTCACACCGGACTGGAAGGACTGCCTGACGTTGCCCTGGTGCGCGATGTACGCCCCCGGGTCGACGGTCAGCGGGAACTGCGGGCTCACCCGCAGCACCACCGCCGGCCCGTCCGACATGATCGCCGCCTGGCCGTGCCCCTCGACGGTCGTCGTGAACAGGCCGTTGCCCTGCGAGGCGCCGCGCATCCCGGTGAAGGACGTGCCCGTGCGCAGGCCCGAGTCGGTCGCCAGCAGGTTGCTCGACTCGACGTACAGCTTGTCCCCCTGGAGGCCGACGAGGTTGATCTCGGAGGCGCGGTCCGCGAACCAGCACGTCCCGTGCCCCTTCACCTCCATCAGTGTCATCTGCTCACCGGTGATCCGCCGGGTGACCATCCCCCGGATGCCCTCACCGCCGCCGCTGAGCTTCTTGAAGTCCATCTGGCCGTCGTACGCCACCATCGAGCCGTTCTTCGCCTTGACGGCGTCCCCGGTCATGTCGATGGCCAGCACCTTGCTGCCTTGAAGTCGAAACATCGCCACGGGGCGAAGGTAGCCCGCCGGGCACCCCCGGCAACAGATCCCGAAGGTGGAGATCGCCCCTGAACCTCCCCCTAGGGGCCGATCTCGCGTCCACCCCTCCGGCCGCGCCTTCGTCCACACCTCCCTCCGCGCCTCCCTCCACACCCCCGTCCCGGTCGCCCGGGACGCCGATGTCACAATGGAGAACGTTTGTGCGCTCATTCACAAAGTGACCCCCTCGCACCCACCGAAGGTGACCCGTGGACATCAAGACCGCCTCCGCCCTCCGCCGCCTGCGCCTGGTCTCGGCCCCCGAAGCCGTTTCCTTCCTCGTCCTGCTGGTCTGCTCGGTGCTGAAGCGGACCACGGACTTCAACGCGGTGCCCGTCATGGGCGCGGTCCACGGACTCCTCTTCGTCCTCTACGTGATCTTCTGGGCGGACGCCTGGTACCGCGCCAGGTGGTCCCTGAAGATCGCCGGCCTCTACTTCGTCCTCTCCGTCCTGCCGACCGGCGGCTTCTTCGCCGAGCGCAGGCTGCGCCGCGAGACCGAGAACGCGGTCGACGCGGCCATCGCCTCCCGCGCCCGCCAGGAGCAGGACGGGGCGGTCAAGGCATGATCGTCGCCTTCTCCGTGACGCCGCTCGGCGTCGGCGAGGACGTGGGGGAGTACGTCGCCGAAGCCGTCCGCGTCGTCCGCGAATCCGGCCTGCCCAACCGCACCGACGCCATGTTCACCTCCATCGAGGGCGACTGGGACGAGGTCATGGACGTCGTCAGACGCGCCGTCGCCGCCGTCGAGGAACGCGCGCCGCGCGTCTCCCTCGTCCTCAAGGCGGACATCCGCCCCGGCGTGACCGACGGTCTGACCACCAAGGTGGAGACGGTGGAGCGCCACCTCTCCCCGTCACCCGCATCCGGTGACAGGGCACCCCTGGACCGGTAAACCACGCCCGCACACGCTCACCCGTCCGGACGCACCCAGTTCGACTCGCCGTCATATCTCCACTTTGGTGGGGACATCGGCTCGTTCGATCACTGGAGGGCGCTGTGCGGCCGGA
The DNA here is from genome assembly GCF_036227485.1 of Streptomyces sp. NBC_01451. Lineage (NCBI taxonomy): Bacteria > Bacillati > Actinomycetota > Actinomycetes > Kitasatosporales > Streptomycetaceae > Streptomyces > Streptomyces sp. NBC_01451. Next base: position 2,753,072 of record NZ_CP109479.1, on the reverse strand, counting down.
GGGCTACGACTACGACACCCACAGCCGGCTCGCCGGACCCCTGACCGAGGCGCCGGCCGGAACCCCGTACCAGGTGCGGTACACCTCGCTCCTCTCCCGCGAGCCGCGCCGAATACGCGCCGTTCTGCTCATGACCCTCGCGCCCCTGCTCACCGGCGCCCTGCTCGTCTACCTCGTCTGGCCCACCCACTGGGTGGAGCGCGAGGCCGGTGAGGCGTGGATGGTCGATCTCGACATCGTGATGCTCGTCGCCATCGGGCTGATCGAGCTGTTCATGGTCGTCAACGTGGCGTCCATCGCCCACGCCACCATGGTCGCCCGCGATCCCGTCCCCGTCGTGCCCGAGTCCGGCACCCGCGTCGCCTTCCTCACCACGTACGTCCCCGGCAAGGAACCCCTCGCGATGGTCCGGGCCACCCTGGAGGGCGCGGTCCGCGTCCACCACACCGGCCCCGTGGACGTCTGGCTCCTCGACGAGGGCGACGACGAACAGGCCAGGGCGCTCTGCGCCGAACTGGGCGTACGGCACTTCAGCCGGCACGGGGTCCCCGAGTGGAACCGGACCAGGGGCGTCCACAAGGCCCGTACCAAGCACGGCAACTACAACGCGTGGATCGCCATGCACGGCGACGAGTACGACTTCTACGCCTCCGTCGACACCGACCACGTTCCGCTCCCCAACTTCCTGGAGCGGATGACGGGCTTCTTCCGTGACCCGGACATCGCCTTCGTCGTCGGCCCGCAGGTGTACGGCAACTACACCCACCCCGTCACCAAGGCCGCCGAGTCGCAGCAGTTCCTCTTCCACGCGCTCATCCAGCGCGCCGGCAACCGCTACCGCGCCCCCATGTTCGTCGGCACCAACAACGTCGTACGCATCGCCGCCGTCAAGCAGATCGGCGGGCTGTACGACTCGATCACCGAGGACATGGCCACCGGGTTCGAGCTCCACCGCCGCCGCAATCCGCGCACCGGGCGCCACTGGCGGTCCGTCTACACGCCCGACGTGCTCGCCGTCGGCGAGGGGCCCGTCTCCTGGACCGACTTCTTCACCCAGCAGATGCGCTGGTCGCGCGGCACCTACGAGACGCTCTTCAAGCAGTACTGGAAGGCGCCCTTCACCATGCCCCCGGGCCGGCTCTTCTCGTACACGCTCATGCTCGTCTACTACCCGATGACCGCCGTCAACTGGTTCCTCGGCATCCTGAGCTGCTTCCTCTTCCTCTGGTTCGGGGCCTCCGGCACCCAGGTCGCCGCCTCCGTCTGGCTGATGCTCTACAGCGACGCCGCCGCCCTCCAGATCGGGCTGTACCTGTGGAACCGGCGGCACAACGTCTCGCCCCACGAGCCCGAGGGCTCCGGCGGGCTCGCCGGCATGGCGATGTCGGCGCTCTCCGCGCCGATCTACCTGAAGTCGTTCGGCGCGGCCCTGCTCCGCCGCCCCAGCCGGTTCGTCGTCACACCCAAGGGCGGCGACGCCAGCCCCGACCGGCTGCTCACCTTCCGCGTCCACCTCTTCTGGGCCGCGCTCCTGGCGACGTCACTCGTCGCCTCCGTCCACCTCGGCCACACCCATGTGGCCATGCGTACCTGGGCCGTCCTCGCCATGGCGATCTCCCTGGCCCCGGTCGGGGTGTGGCTCGCCACCCGGCTCAAGGACCGCAGGGAGAGCGGAGAGGACAGAGAGAGCAGAGAGAGCAGAGAGATCAGGGAAAGCAGGGAAAGCAGGGAAAACCGGGAGTGCGAGGAACCGGCGCTCGCCACCGGTGCCGTCGCCCCGGTCTCCGGCACCCCGACAGGAGGCAACTAGGCCATGGCCTTCCAGCCGTCGAAGAAGACCAAGAAGACCGTCCTGGGCATCGGAGGCGTCGCCCTCCTCGCCGGTCTCAACGCACCCGCCGTGCTCGGTTTCGCCGGTGAGCGGTACCACGAGTACAAGATCGCCCAGCCCGGCTACCAGGCGAAGTACGGCTCCTGGAGCTCGGTCGACATCCCGAAGGAGTTCCGCACCAACGCCATCCACGCGGCCCTGCTCCACACCGGCAAGGTCCTGGTCGTCGCGGGCTCGGGGAACGAACAGAAGAAGTTCGACAAGGGTTCCTTCGACACGATCCTCTGGGACCCGGGAACGGACACCTTCAAGAAGATCGCCACCCCCGACGACTTCTTCTGCGCCGGACACGCCCAACTCCCCGACGGACGGCTCCTGGTGGCCGGCGGCACCGCCCGCTACGAGCTTCTCGACGGCGAGGTCGAGCGGGCCGGCGGCGGGATGCGCGTCAAGAACGAGAACCCCGACAAACCGGTGGTCCTGAAGAAGGGCACCCGGTTCCGCTCGCCCGCCGGGGTCGAGTACGTCAGCCGGTTCGACGTCACCGTCCCCAAGGCGAAGCGCACCCAGAAGATCACCTACAACGCGGCCGGGGTCATGCAGCCCTGGGTGACGAAGGTCGTCCCGAGCGAGGCCCGCGTCTTCGTCGAGGCGGCCGAGGCGGGGCCCGTGTCGATCACCGCCAGGCAGGCCCAGTACGAGATCGTCGGCCTGAAGGGCAAGGACGCCGACAACACGTACGGCCTCTCCGAGAAGATCACCATGGACAAGCAGGACTTCCAGGGGATCAGGGCGGCCTACGAGTTCGATCCGAAGGCCGAGAAGTACATCCCGGTCGATCCGATGGACAAGGCGCGCTGGTACCCGACCCTCGTCGGTCTCGACGACGGGCGGGTCCTGGCCGTCTCCGGTCTCGACGACGTCGGCGCGATCGACCCCGGGGACAACGAGATCTACGACCCCAGGACCAAGAAGTGGACCCCGGGGCCGAAACGTTACTTCCCCACCTATCCCGCCCTCTTCCTCACCAAGGGCGGCAAGCTGTTCTACCCGGCCTCCAACGCCGGCTACGGGCCCGCCACCATGGGCCGCGCGCCGGGTCTGTGGGACCTGAGGACGAACACCTTCGAGAAGGTGCCGGGCCTCACGGACGCCGACGAGACCGAGACCTCCGCGTCCGTCCTGCTCCCGCCCGCGCAGGACCAGAAGGTGATGATCCTGGGCGGCGGAGGCGTCGGCGAGTCCAAGAAGGCGACGCGGCGCACGGCCGTGGTCGACCTGAAGAAGGACAACCCGGTCTTCGAGGCCGGCCCCGACCTCCCCCAGGGCACCCGCTACCTGAACAGCGTCCTGATGCCGGACGACACCGTGTTCACGTCCAACGGCTCCGCCGACTACCGGGGCCGCAGCGGCAGCAACATCCTCAAGGCGCAGTTCTACGACCCCAAGGCCAACGCGTTCCGCGCGGCGGCCTCCCCGAAGGTGGGCCGCAACTACCACTCCGAGGCGCTGCTCCTGCCCGACGGCCGGGTCGCCACCTTCGGCTCCGACCCGCTCTACGACAACCAGCAGAACACCAAGCTCGGTCACTTCGAGCAGCGGATGGAGATCTTCACCCCGCCCGCGCTGCACAGGAACGGCAAGAACCGTCCCGTGCTGGGGGACGGCCCCCAGGAGACCGACAGGCTCGGCCGCGCGACCTTCGCCACCACCCACCCCGAGCGGGTCGCGAAGGCCCGCCTGATGCGCCCCAGCGCGGTCACCCACACGACGGACGTCGAACAGCGCTCCATCGACCTCCCCCTCAGCAAGGACCGCACCTCGGTGACGGTCGACGTACCGAAGGACCGGACGCTCGTGCCGCCCGGCTGGTACATGCTGTTCGTGACGGACGCGAAGGGGACACCGTCGGAGGCGAAGTGGCTCCAGGTGAAGTGACCGGCGTGCTTCCGGGCGAAGTGAACAGCCGTAACGGGCCTACCGAGTAAGGGAGTTGCGGGCCTACCGCTTACGGGAGTCGCGGGCCTACCGCGTACGGGAGTTGCGGGCCAGCCCGAGCGCGTACTCCGGCCACCACCGCCCGGCCGCCGGTCCGCCCCGGCACTCGCCGTCCGACTCGCCGGGCCGCTTGATCCACAGGTAGGCGTCGAGGGCGGGCTCGCCGGTGCGGGTGGTGGGGCGGGTGCCGAGGGCGCGTCCCGGCGGGTTGCACCAGGCGTCGCTGCGGTCGCCGCCCAGCGGGCCGTTCCCGTTGCGGCTGGTGTCGACCACGAAGTGCTTGCCGCCGAGGGCGCGGGAGAGAGCGACGCCGTACTTCCGGGTGGCCGCGTCCGTCTGGAAGTTGGAGACGTTGAGCGCGAAACCGTCGGCCCGCGCGATCCCGGCCCGCCGCAGCGGTTCGACGAGCTTCGACGGATCCTCGATCCAGTCGGGGTTCCCGGCGTCCAGGTACACCTTCGTACGCGGCTGCCGCTTGAGCCGCGTCACGGCCTCCCCGAGCAACCGCTCGCGCTCCGCGTGGTATTCGCCGGGCGTACAGCCGTCCACGATGTGCGCGACCGCGTCCGGTTCGAGGACGACCAGCGCCCGGCTGTCCCCGAGGGCCCCGGCGAACCGCCCGATCCACGCCCGGTAGGCGTCCGCGTCGCCGGCCCCGCCCGCCGAGTGCTGACCGCAGTCGCGGTGCGGAATGTCGTACGCCACGAAAAGGGTCGTACGCCCTTCCCGGGCCGCCGCCTCGGTGGCGGCGCGGATCACCGGTACCGGATCGTCGCCGGCCGGCCACAGCGCGGCGGGCTGCTCGGCGATCCGGCGCAGCAGTCGCGCCTCCTGCCCGCGGCCCTGCCGCTGCCAGAGCCGGACCTGACGGGCGGCGGGGCCCGCCGGATCGACCCAGAACAGCCGGTCGCCGTCGGTGGAGGCCTCCTTGGTGGCACCGCTGACGACGGCGGCCTCGCCCACCTCGGGCGCGGCGGCGCAACCAGCCGCGAGCCCGAGAGCCGCGAGCACCGCGAGGGTGGGCATCAGCCGGGACATACGGCCCCCTTGGGCGAGGTGACGACGAGTCAGCAATCGTGGCATAAACGGAGTAAACGGTGCCGATACGACACCGGGGCGGCCGTGTTCCCCGCAGGGCCGGACCGAAGGGCGAGACGGGGCTGACCGCGATGTGACCGGCCGGTAAGGTCTGGTGCCGTGCCGAAGCCGCTCAGTCTTCCCTTCGACCCCATCGCCCGCGCCGACGAACTGTGGAAGCAGCGCTGGGGAAACGTCCCGTCCATGGCCGCGATCACCTCGATCATGCGCGCGCAGCAGATCCTGCTCGCGGAGGTCGACGCGGTGGTGAAGCCGTACGGCCTGACGTTCGCGCGGTACGAGGCGCTGGTGCTGCTCACCTTCTCCAAGGCGGGCGAGCTGCCGATGTCCAAGATCGGCGAGCGTCTGATGGTCCACCCGACGTCGGTCACGAACACCGTGGACCGCCTCGTGAAGTCGGGCCTGGTCGCCAGGCGTCCCAACCCGAACGACGGCCGGGGCACCCTCGCCACGATCACCGAGAAGGGCCGCGAGACGGTCGACGCGGCGACCCGCGACCTGATGGCGATGGACTTCGGCCTCGGTGTGTACGACGCGGAGGAGTGCGCGGAGATCTTCGCGATGCTGCGGCCGTTGCGGACCGCCGCCCGGGATTTCGAGGACGAGTAGGTTTTTCCGGTCGGAGTGCCGCTCCCCGCCGACGCGGGAGTGGTCCGAAAAGGGTGTTCACCCGGTACCGGGTGATTGCCTCGTCCCCGCCGACGCGGGGTTTTTCCGGGCGGTTACGCTCGTATCCATGAAACGAAGCGTGCTGACCCGCTACCGGGTGATGGCCTACGTCACCGCCGTCATGCTGCTCGTGCTGTGCACCTGCATGGTGTTCAAGTACGGCTTCGACATGGGCGAAGACGTCACCCTGGTCGTCTCCCAGGTCCACGGCTTCCTCTACATCGTCTACCTGGCCTTCGCCTTCGACCTCGGCTCCAAGGCCAAGTGGCCGTTCGGCAAGCTCCTGTGGGTCCTGCTCGCCGGCACCATCCCCACGGCCGGGTTCTTCGTGGAGCGGAAGGTCACCCGCGAGCTGGCGGGGCGGATTGTGGAACCGGAGCCGGTGGCAGCCAAGGCGTGACGGGCGTGGCCCCTACTGGTTGCGGGCCAGCCCCAGCACCAGCACCCGGGTGAAGGCCTGCGCCCACTCCGGGTCCACCGGTTCCGCGCTCACCAGCGTCCGGTGCACCACCGCGCCCGCGACCATGTCGAAGATCAGGTCGACCGTGCGGGCGGCTTCCCCCGGATCCGGCTCCGGGGGGAGCTCGCCGCGCTGCTGGGCCCGTGAGCGGCCTTCCAGGACCAGGCGCTTCTGCCGGTCCACGATGGACGCGCGGATGCGTTCGCGCAGCGCGTCGTCGTGCGTCGACTCCGCGACCACCGCCATCAGCCCGCTCTTCGTCTCCGGGCGCACCAGGATCGCCGCGAACTGGAGGACGACGCCCTCGATATCGGCGGCGAGGCTGCCCCGGTCGGGCATCTCCAGTTCGTCGAAGAGCGCCGCCACCGCGTCGACGACCAGTTCGTTCTTGCCGGGCCAGCGGCGGTAGAGGGTCGTCTTCGCCACCCCGGCGCGCGTCGCCACGTCCCCCAACGTCAGCTTGGACCAGCCCAGTTCGACCAGCGCCTCCCGCGTCGCCGCCAGGATCGCGGTGTCCGCGGTGGCGCTACGGGGGCGTCCCGTACGGCTGACGGGGGTGCGGCTCTGCATGACATGACCATAACCGGCCATTCCCGTCCCGTGAGGCAGTGAGGGAGGTCACTCCGGGGTACTTCCCAGAAGGTTCCCACTGCCGTTACGCTACGGCTCGTAGCGAAAGCAGTGTCCATCGACCAGGACCGCATTTCACTACGGCTTTCACATGTGCGCGCCGAACGGGGGAGGATAGACGCATGCAGCCACGGAACATGTCCATGAGCGGGGTCGTCGACCTCGCCGCGGTGAAGGCGGCCCAGGAGGCCAAGTCGAAGGCGGAGCAGGCGCGCGCCGAAGCCGCCCGGCAGGGCGGGGGAGGTGCTGTCTCGCCGGCCGACCTCGTCATCGACGTCGATGAGGCCGGGTTCGAACTCGACGTCCTGCAGCGGTCCACCGAGGTGCCCGTCGTCATCGACTTCTGGGCCGAGTGGTGCGAGCCGTGCAAGCAGCTGAGCCCCGTTCTCGAGCGGCTGGCCGTCGAGTACAACGGGCGCTTCGTCCTCGCCAAGATCGACGTCGACGCCAATCAGATGCTGATGCAGCAGTTCGGCGTCCAGGGGATTCCCGCCGTCTTCGCCGTCGTCGCCGGGCAGGCGCTGCCCCTCTTCCAGGGCGCCGCCGGTGAACAGCAGATCCGCCAGACCCTCGATCAGCTCGTGCAGGTCGCCGAGCAGCGCTTCGGCCTCACCGGCCTCGTCGTCGACGCGGACGCCGAGCCGGGTGACCGCCAGGCCCCCGCTCCCCAGGCCGCCCCGGTCGGGCCGTACGACGCGCTGCTCGAAGCCGCCGTGCAGGCCCTGGACGCAGGGGACCTGGGCGGTGCGGTGCAGGCCTACAAGAACGTGCTGAGCGACGACCCCGGGAACACGGAGGCCAAACTCGGCCTCGTGCAGGCCGAGTTGCTTCAGCGGGTGCAGGGAGTCGATCCGCAGCAGGTGCGCAAGGACGCCGCCGAGAAGCCGGGGGACCCGACGGCGCAGATCGTCGCCGCCGACCTGGATCTGGTGGGCGGCCATGTCGAGGACGCGTTCGGCCGGCTCATCGAGACGGTGGGGCGTACGGCGGGCGACGACCGGGATGCGGTACGGCTGCGGCTGCTGGAGCTGTTCGAGGTCGTCGGCGCGGACGACCCGCGGGTCGCGGCGGCCCGGCGGGCGCTGGCGCGGGCGTTGTTCTGACCGGTCGGTCGGGGTGGGTGACGGGTCGCTGTTCGATCAGTGGCCTGACCTGTCGCTAAACACTGCGACGCGTGTTGTCAGCGTGAAGAATTTGTCGATTGGGTGCCCGTGCGGCCGCACTTTGCCAAATCTTGGTAATTGCGGCCGCTGTTACTTGGAGTAAAGCGAGGGTGTCTCGCTGTCGGGTTTGGGTCGGGAAGCTACCGGTTTGTCACCCCCTTGAGGGCCACCCAGCGTTGTTGAGCGACATCCGTGGGTCGCTGCTCGGTTATCTGCCCGTTACTAGCCAGTAACGAACCCCCTTGTGCGGGCGGCGAGAATGCACCACGATCGGCGTCGCTCGGTCCTATCCCGTACACCGACAGCCAGTCGGGCGGACGGGAGTTGTTGGGTCCCCACCGGGCAGAGTCGGCGGCAGTGGCGCCGACTCTCGGACAGGGGGGTCTTCGCCTTCGGGTGGAGCCTGTCCGGCAAGGTTGTGCGTGATGTGCGTCAGGCGCGACCAGTGGTTGTCGCTCGGGGGTGATCGCCGGTGATTCGGGCGCTGTTCGCGCCGTCGAGCGCGGGCGCTCTCCTTACCGAGGACGTAGCACTTCTCCCATCCCTGCCCGGCTGAGCCGCCGTTCTGGGGCAGTCAGGGCCAGGAGATGTACGTCCGAGAAGGAGGAAATATGCAGTCCCAGGTGCGTGGCGGGACCAGATGGAAGCGCTTCGCTGTGGTCATGGTGCCCAGCGTTGCCGCTACGGCATGTATAGGTGTTGCCCTCGCGCAGGGTGCTCTCGCCGCTTCGTTCAGCGTGTCCGGTCAGTCCTTCAAGGTGAAGGCGGACCTGCTCGAAGGTAAGGGTTTCTCGCAGTACGGCGCGATCGACGTTGGCCCTGGTGGGTCGATCAAGCCCGTCGCGGTCTCGGCGTTCAACTCGGCCGACATCACCAAGATGTGCCAGTCCGTGGTCACGCCGAACATCCCGGTCCTGGGTTCGGTCACTCTCCGGCTGGAAGCCGGCGGGGGCGGGACCCCGGTCCATGCCGAGAACCTGTACATCGATGTCCAGGACCTCAAGGCCGATGCGGTGTTCAGCAACATCGACATCGGCGTGGCCGCCGGTTCCATCACCAAGGGACCGAAGGTCAAGGACGAGGAGCTCAAGTCCGGGCGGGCCAGCAGTGCCGGCTTCGCCCAGCAGGCCGACGAGGCGACGCTCACCGGCGTGGAGCAGACGGCGTGGGCCACCACTGCCGGAACCTTCAAGCTCAGTGGTCTGTCGATGAAGCTGTCGGCGGGCACCAAGGCCGAGTGCTTCTAGGCGCTCAGTGACGGGCGGGGCCCGATGGTGCCCCGCCCGTTCGCTCTCTTACACCAGCAACAACACTCATCACGGCAACACCGCTCCAGGGAGCTGTTTTCCATGAACGCCGAGTCGCCCGCGCAAGACGAGCACTATCTTCGCGTCTTCAAGCTGAAGTTCCGCGACTGGCGGGGCGCCCGTCCGTTCTGGGCAGGGCTGCTGGTCCTCCTCGGCGGCTTCCCGATCATGTATTTCCCGTATTTCGACATCAAACTCGGCAGTCTGACGATGGCGATGTCGACGACGGCCGGAGCCGGGTCACTGATCATCGGCGTGCTGCTCGTCGTACTCGGAATCAGCCTCTGGTTCCAGAAGCACGTACGGACCTTCGCCGGCACCGCCGCGATCCTGCTGGCCCTGGTGTCCCTCCCGGTCTCCAACTTCGGCGGGTTCTTCATGGGCTTCCTGCTGGCCATGGTCGGCGGCGCGCTGGCCATCGCCTGGGCGCCCGGTGAGTCGGAGCCGGAGTCGAGGTACGGAGTACCCGCGGGCAACGGCACGGACGCGGCCCCCGCCGCTGAGGCCCCTGAGGCTTCTGAGGCCCCTGTGTCCGCCGAGGCCACCGACGGAGATGACGCGGTGGCCGAGCCCGGCGAACTGGACACGGCCAAGCCGAACGAGCCGTACGAGCCGAACGATCTGTCAGGAACGAGCCCGGTGAACGGGGCGAACGGGAGGCAAAGTGCCGGCTGACGAGGTGATCCACGGGACTGATGTGGACGAGTCCCGCGGGAGAACCGGGCCGCGGCACGCGGCTCCGAGGAAGCCGCTGTTCACCAGGTTCCACATGCCGGCCGGCAAGGCGATAGCCCTGGCGGCGATGCCCACCGCCGTCCTCATGGGCATGGGGTTCACGCCCACGCTCGCCAACGCCGACGATCAGCCGGCGTCGAACGCCCAGCAGGCCGAGGAGTACAAGGCCTGCGTGGCGGCGATGACGGACGACGCCTCGGCGTCGACGAGCACGGCGGAGACCTCCTCGGAGAGTTCGTCCGAAGAGGCTTCCGACGAGGCGACATCGACTCCGTCGGCCTCCGCCGGCGACTCGAACTCGGGCGACGACTCGGCCTCGGGTGACTCCCCTTCGTCGGATTCAGGTTCCGACGACGAGGCCACACCGACGCCGACGCCTTCCGCGAGCAAGACGACGTCCAGCGGCAGCACCGGCGGCGGCAGCGAGACGGCCACGCCCACGCCCTCGGCGAGCGCGAGCGCCACCGAGGAGAGCGGCAACCTGCTGGAGACCATCGGCGACGCGATCGTGGACATCTTCACGGGCGGCAGCGACTCGTCGACCGACACGGCGTCCACGACGACCTCCACGGAGTCGACGGAGACCACCGAGTCGACCGACACCGCCACCCCGACGCCGACCGCGTCCCCCGCTGCGACCGCGGAGGCGGCCGACAAGGACACGACCGCCACCACCACGGTCAAGGACACGACGCCGAAGGTCACCGAGGTCCTCAAGGACACCACCGACACGGCGGCCAAGGCGACCGAGGTGACCACGAAGGCCGCCGAGGCGGCAGCCGACGAGGCCACCGCGTCCCCGAGCCCTTCGGCGAGCGAGACGACGGACGCGGAGAACTGCGTGGCCGCGACCGAGGACGAGGGTGGTGTCGACAACACCATCCGGCTGCCTGTCGACCCGTGGACCCTGGAGGCGAGTTCGCTGCTGCTCACGGGCGCGGACTACCAGGGCATCGTCAAGGTGCGCACCGCCGACGGCACGGTCAAGGAGGTCCTGAAGTACGTGATCTCCGGTGGCACGGAGATCGGTGACCTGCACCAGCTGGTCAAGGACGACACGTCCGGCAAGACCTACCACGTGCAGGCGGCCAAGGGCTCGAAGTCCACGATCAAGGACGGCAAGACGGTCATGTACACGGAGAGCATCTCCGGCAACCTCTTCGGCCTGATCCCGGTGACGTTCAGCCCGAAGAGCCCGCCGCCCCTGAACATCCCCCTGATCTACTTCACGAACGTGAAGGTCATCCAGGCAGGCCAGTTCGGCGGCACGCTGACTGTTCCCGGCCTGCAGCAGTACACGACCTGAGCGCTCACCACCCCGTTCGGGAGCCGCACCGAGACCTGTGGCCCGGCCCACCGCCCGCTGGCGGGGCCGGGCCACAGGTCTGTCCGGAGGCGAGAGCAATGTTCGAATGTAATAGCGAATTAAGGGTTTCGTAAACGGCTTCTCGCTGTCATGATGATCCAGTCCCTGTGGGAAGGGGGCCACGGGGGGCGCGTGTTGACCGCACGCGCAGCAGAGACGGGGGTCTCAGAACTTCCTGACTTTCCTACGCGGCAGGCCGCCGGTGACACCACCGGGCGGTCGTGGCCGAGTGTTCGTCGTGCCTTCTTCCTGCCGGACGAGACCGATCATCCGGACCGACCATCCAGGCAGGCACCGACGTGCGCAAAACTCCGAGAAGACCTCGACGAAGCCGTCCGCAAAGAGGGTTCGCGGCCGTCGCGCTCGCGACCGCCGCCGCTGTGCTCGGCGGACTGGTGACCGCCGCTCCCGCGGCCTCCGACGAGCCGGGGGACAACCCGACCAACCCGTACGAGCGCACCCTCCGTATCAGCCTCGGTGAGCAGGCCCGAAAGGACCGCTGCCAGGCTGGGCGGGCCGTGCACTTCGGTGGGCCCGAGCTGGATTCGGTAGCGGGGGCGAAGCTCACCGGCACGGACGCCGGGCTGCGCGAGTTCGTGAGGCAGGATGTCCTCCTGGGTGAGTGGGGCCAGGCGAGCACTCGTGACAGAGACGCGGGAATCGCCGCGCTGCACGCTTTTCAGGACCGCCAAGAGAAGCTGAACACCGCCAACAAACCGTATGCCCATGAGAACTCGACCGGTGGCCGGGACTACTGGGCGCCGGAGTTCGGCAAGGACATCGTCGCCTTCACCCTCGGCACACAGCAGGATCTGTACAGCAAGGCTTCGGAGAACCCCACCCCGAGACCCGGCCAGGCCGCACTGGACCAGGCGAAGAAGGTGCTCGACGCGTTCGGCACCGGCGGCGACACCTGGGCAGCCGCATACAAGGACTTCGCCGGGAGGGAACTGCTCGACACGACCAACCTTGGCTACTCCTCGGCCAACGACGTAGCGACCTTCCTGCGCTTCGGCGGCTTCGCGACCAAGGCCCCCGAGCCGGACTCGTTGGAGTTCCGTACCGAGGTCGAGGCGTTGAAGACGGCCTGGGCGGCCTGTGACAGCGCCAACCCGATCGACCACTACCGGGTGCTGACCGGACCGGTCCTGGTGGCCTATTCGGAGTGGGAGACGGAGTACGCCGGTCAGGCCGAGCAGCGGAAGGCGATCGTCACCGCCAAGGCCGCCGCGGCGAAGGAAGTCCGGGTCGCCACGGACGCGATGATCGAGGCGGTGCGGCAGGCCTGGCAGGCGGACCAGATCCTGTACTGGCAGAAGTACTGGGCCGCGCACAAGGACTCCATCAACTACCCGGCGAAGGCCGTGTTCACCAAGGCCACGACAGACCTGAACGCGGCGAGGACCAAGGCCGCCGCGCAGGTCGCCCTGGCGGACGCGGCGGCAACCCGGGCCAAGACGGCCGCGGACGCCGCGGGCGCCCAGCAGACCAAGGCGTGGGCTATCGCGGACGCGGCGAAGCTGCCCCGCGGCCGGGGTCTGCTCTACGCGCAGCAGTCCGTGCAGGTCGCCAAGGCGTCGGCCGCGGCCACCCTGGCGGCTGCGAAGGCCACGCTGACGGCGTCGAACGCGGCGAAGGCCACGGTGGCGGATTCCCAGACGTTGCTGGCGCTGGCGAAGACCCAGACGCACGCTCTGAACACGGAGTTCCGCAAGACCGCCGCGCTTGAGGCCAAGGCGCAGGCCAAGGCCGCGGCCGAGTCGGCCGCCAAGCTCGCCACGGAGGCCGCGGCCAACGCCGCCACCGCGAAGACCGCCCGTGCGACCGCCGAGAAGGCCGAGCAGACCGCCATGACCCAGGCGGCCGAGGCGAAGCGGCAGCGCGGCATAGCGGAGGCCGAGAAGGCCACCGCGGAGCGGGAGCGCGACCTCGCGGCGAGCGAGCGCGCGAAGGCAGGCGCGGCCGAGGAGCGGGCGAGGGACGAGCAGACCAGGGCCGGCCAGGCCCGCACGGCTGCGGAGACGGCCGGGGCGACGGCGGCGGAGAAGCTGGCGGCGGCGGAGGACGCCGAGGTGCGTGCGTTCCTCGCCCGCAACAAGGCGGTCACGGCCGAGCGGGACAAGAACGCCACCGCGTCGCGTGCGGCTGCCCTGGAGTCAGCCGCTGCTGCGGCCGAGGGCACCAGCGCCGCAGGGGAGACCCGCCAGGCAGCCACCGAGGCCCGCTCCGCGGCCACCGCCGCGGCAGGCGCGGCGACCCGGGCCCGTACTGCGGCGAACGAGGCGACCACGGCGGCGGTGAACGCCCGAGCGGCGGCAACCCGGGCCGAAGGCGCGGCGAAGCGTTCCCGCTCCGCCGCCGACGCGGCCCAGTCGGCGTACACCAGGACGCACGCGGCTGCCACGACCGCCCACGCGGCTGCTGCCGAGGCGATCGACGCGGCAGCAGCCGCGAAGGAGAACGCCAAGCAGGCGGACGTCGAGGCGAAGAAGGCCCAGGCCGCGGCGATCACCGCGCGCAAGGAGGCCACCGCAGCGCTGGCCGAGGCTGCCAAGACGGCTGCCTGGTCGGCGAAGACCGCCGGGTACGCCCTCGCCACGGCCCAGTACGCGCAGGGAGCCCGGGATGCGGCGACCGCGACGACCAAGGCGGCCGACGAGGCGATCACCGTCGGCTCTCCGTACCGTGAGACGGACACCTCGGCGGCGTACGCGGTGCTGATCGGGCAGACCTCCAAGACCCTCGCCGAGCAGCAGGCCTCCGCGGCCAAGGCGAAGTCGGACGAGGCGAAGAAGGCGGCGGCCACGGCCAAGGCGCTCGCAGACAAGGCCGCCGGCGACGCGAAGATCGCGCTCCAGGCGGCGGCTGACGCAGCGGACTATGCCGTGCAGGCCGTCAACTCCGCTGCGGCGGCCAACGCATCCGCTGCCGCGGCGGCGATCGATGCGGCAGCAGCGAAGAAGGCCGACGCGAACGCCCAGAAGTACGACGCGCAGGCGGGTACGGACGCGTTCTACGCCAACTTCGCGGCAGGCGAGGCCGAGTCGGCGGCGGCCCAGGCCGACCGTGATGCCACACAGGCCGAGCGAGACGCTGCGAGCGCCCGTTCGTCGGCCACCAACGCCGAGACCGCCTCAGCCGAGGCCGACCGGATTGCCACCTACGCCGAGTCGGACGCGGTCAAGGCCGAGTCTGCGGCGGTCAACGCCGACAGTCTGGCCAAGGACGCCGACGCCGCCGCCGACCGCGCTGAGAAGGCCCAGCGCGAGGAACTGGAGGCGCTCCGCAAGAAGCGCGCCGACCAGGCATACGATGCCCCCGACCTGCCCGGAGACCTGGAAGCGGCCCTGCTGCGTGTCTGCGGCCAGGAATGCGTGGACCAGTACCGCGCGGCGCAGGCACTGGCCTCCATGGACCTGCTGGCATGGGTCAAGGAGAACGGCGGTGCGATCCTCCTCGACTACATCGGCTGGACCGACCTGAAGAACTGTCTGACCAAGGGTGACGTCGAAGCCTGCCTGTGGACCCTGGTCAACGCGATCGGCGCAGCTCTCCCGGTCCTCAAGTTCCCCGCGGTGGCCAAGGCGGTCATCAAGATCTCCAGTGGTGTCGTGGGCTTCTTTGAGAAGTCGGCTACGGCGAAGCGGACGCTGGACAAGCTGCGCAAGTTGGCGGAGAAGGCGAAGAAGGAGCCGGACCTTCCCGCATGCATGAAGAAGGCGTCGTTGAAGACCGCCGTGCTCGCAGTGGCACCGGCGTCCGCCTCGATGTCGATGTCCGCCGCAGCCTCGGACGACGAGCCGGATCTGTGCAACCTGAACCCGTTGGCGGGCCTGTCCGACGAGATCCTGAACCATCTGGACGAGAAGTACGGGACCGACGTGGCGGACGGTATCGAGTACCAGTGGCAGCGGATGATGGGGAACAGTAGCGAGGCCGCTGACCACAACATCCCCGGCATCGGCCGTGATCTGCCAGCCATGGCCGAGTACTTCAAGAAGTATCGCGGGAAGGGCACCCACAAGGACTCGACGACCGGCAAGTCCGTCGCCTACGACGACCAGAAGGGCGTGATCATTATCATCACGGCCCGGTTCATCCATGGCTACAAGCTGTCCAAGGTCGACTTCCTGAGGGGCAACCGATATGTGCCGAACTCGTAGTGACACGGGAGTGTGACCGTATGAGAACCCGCATCACGCTCACCCGCGACGGCGACATGTTCGTCGCCCGGATTTCGGTGGAACAGGCCATGGCCTGCTCCGAGGCGCTGGCCTTCCTCCGCGGTCGGGGTCTGGGGACCACCGCTCTGGCCGTACAACTCGGTGCGAGCCCAGAAACGGTCGGTGCCCTCGCCGAACGCCTCGCGGGTGGGCAGCCGGAGTCCTTCGAGCTCCGGCTCACCACCCACGAGTTGCACATCCTGCACAGCGCACTGACCGCCGCAGCAACCATGTTTGTGTCGCACGGCAGGTTCTCGCAGGAGCCCTTCCACATCCGGCTGGGTTTCTTCCGGGAAACCTTCGACGCGCTAGCACTCGGCATCGTTGAGGCAGTGAGCGAGGTGTCCGCATGAGGAGTCGTATCAAGCTCACCCATGACGCTGGGACATTCCTCGCACGGCTCACCCCGACTCAGGCTGAGGCCTGCCACCGGGCGCTGGCCTTCCTCCGCGGTCGGGGTCTGGGGACCACCGCTCTGGCCGTACAACTCGGTGCGAGCCCAGAAACGGTCGGTGCCCTCGCCGAACGCCTCGCGGGTGGGCAGCCGGAGTCCTTCGAGCTCCGGCTCACCACCCACGAGTTGCACATCCTGCACAGCGCACTGACCGCCGCAGCAACCATGTTCCTGGACCGCGGCGTGCTCTCGGAGAAGGAGTTCCACCAGCAGATGACCTTCTACCGGGAGAACTTCGACGCCCTCGCGCTCGGCATCGTCAAGGCGGTCTCCGAGGTGTGACGCACCGCGGACGGGCTTGAGAGGCCCTGCATTTGTGGGGTGCTGGTTAGTTCGGGCCCGGTTACTTCGCCTCGTTGAGCTGACGCTCGGCGGGGCGAAGTGCTGCGAAGTGACTGGCGCGGGTCCGGACCCCCGTAGTTCGATGAGGTGGGCGAGGGTGATGGCGGCGCCAGTAACCGCCTCACCCCCTTCCAGCCCGCACCCCGGCAAACTCGCGGGCCCCTGCCCAGGGCAGCACGGCCCACATCCGTGTCCCTCCTCCCGGCTCCCGAGCCTCCCCGAACCCCCACTCCCCGCCGCACCCCTCCACGACGCACCCCAGTACCCGCAACGCATTCCCCCTCCGCTCATCGCAGGCCGCAGCCAGCCGGGGATGAACATGCCGCCGGTGACCGTCGTAGAGAACCACCTGCAACTCGTCCTCCCACCACCGCAGCGACACATACACCGACGCATCCGCAGCGAACCGGAAAGCACACGCCGTCAGCTCCCCCACCACCTGAACCGCAGCGTCCGCCATCTCCTCCAGCCCATGCGTCTGGAGAACAACCCGGGTCGTAGCCCGGGCAACCCGCGAACTCGCCGCCTCGGCGGGCAGGGTGAACCCGTACGTGAGCGTGTCGGGGCCGGGCGGCGGGGCCTTCGTGAGGTCGGTCGAGATGGGGCAGGCCGAGGCGGCGAGTGAAGCGGGCATGGTGAACTCCCTTGCTGGACAGCGGACTTGACGCAGTCGACGTACACCTGACCGGTGGCCTGTCTCCCTGGCGCGAGCGTGCCCCTCCCAGGGAAGGAGGATGCGGGCAGGCTCGCGCGATGCGCTTCCGGGCGATGTCGGGTAGTAAGCGACTCGTCACCAACTGTAGGGGTTGATGGGGTACGTGTGCCACATTCTATTGCGCATTGCCTCCATCGAAGTGGACCAGTACATGGCTGACGCGGCAGACTGACTCCCAACCAACCGGGGAGGAAGGTGCAGATGCCGACACGGCCCGCGCCGACAGAACGTCAGAAGCGCCTGGGTGCCGAGTTGCGCAAGATGCGGCTCGCGGCCGACAGAACCACCCAGTACGCTGCCGGGCTCCTCGGGCTCGACCGGACGAAGGTGTCCAACATGGAGTCGGGCGTGCGAGCCACCTCGCCCGAGCGGATCCGGATACTCGCAAGCAACTACGACTGCGCGGACGAGGATTACGTCAACGCGCTCGTGGCCCTGGCCGACTCACGCAGTCGCGGCTGGTGGGAGAGGTTCAGGGGCGCTCTCCCTCAAGGGCTGCTGGATGTGGCCGAGTTGGAGTGGTTCGCCACCCGGCTGCGCAGCTACCAGACCGTCCACATCCCGGGTCTGCTTCAGCTCGGCAGCTACGCCCGGGCCGTCTTCGACGCGGCTCTGCCCCCGCTGCCCAGGTCGGAGGTGGAACTACGCGTCGTGCAGCGACTGCAACGCCAGCAGGTGCTCGACCGCGACAACCCCGTCGACTACGTCGCGTACGTGCACGAGTGGGCGCTGCGCATGCAGTTCGGCGGGCGCCGGTCCACCCGCGAGCAGCTCACCCACCTGTGCGAGGCGTCCGAGCGCAAGCACGTCGACGTACGCGTGCTACCCGTCGAGGCCGGAGCCTTCCCCGGCGCCGGGCACGCCGTTCTGTACGCCGACGGTGCCGTCCCGCAACTGGACACCGTGCAGCTGGACTCCGCCCACGGCGGCGAGTTCACCCACGCCGATTCCCAACTCGCCAAGTACCGCGCCCACATGGACTGGTGGCACTCCCACACCCTGAGCCCTCAGGACTCGCGCGACCTCATCCACGCCATCGCCCAGCAACTCTGAGGAGAGCCACCATGCCCGACATCACCTGGGAAGAGCCCTACTGCGCTGAAGGAAACAACTGCTTTCGCATAGGCACCGACCCCCACGGCAACGCCTACATCGCCATCGCCGGCCAGGAGGACACCTACCTCACCGACACCCGAGACGCCCTCCGCACCCTCATCCAGGACATCAAGGCCGGCAAAGCCGACCACCTCCTGTGACCAGGTCGCCAAGGCCTTCTGCCGAATTCCGCGCGAGTTCGACGTCCTACCGCGGGTCCTCCGAGGAGTCGGGCAGGGCCTGGTTCTGGTCCTGGGCATGATCCGGTGCCTTCTGGATCGGATGGAGTGTGACCTCTCGCTCCTCCGGCAGCCAGTCGGCGTCGTCCTGGCCGAGCCGGATCGCGGCGGCGACGAGTTTGCCCGTGTCGACGTGGTAGGCGCCGTCCTCGTCCGGTTCCGTCTGCATCACCGCGTCGGTGATCGGGACCGAGACGTACCGCTCCTCGACGACCGTACGCCGCAGTCTGAACGACACCGAATAGCTCGCCATGATCTCCCCCTGTAGCCGTTGCTCGCCGTCCCCGGCAGGTCGAACGCCAACCTATGACACCTCCCGGGGCTCGGAAACGCGGAAGGGCGCCCCCTGTCACAGGAGGCGCCCTCACAGCCGTACAGGCTGCTGTACGACAGTCACGTCAGGCGTGTTCGCCCTCGCCCAGGTGATGCACGCGGACCATGTTCGTCGTGCCCGGGACGCCGGGCGGGGAGCCGGCCGTCATGACGACGATCTCGCCGATGTTGAAGCGGTTCAGCTTCAGCATCTCCTGGTCGACCAGGGAGACCATCTCGTCCGTGCTGTTGACGAACGGGACGACGTAACTGTCGACGCCCCAGCTCAGGGAGAGCTGGTTGCGGGTGCCCTCGTCGGTGGTGAAGGCGACGATCGGCTGGGCCGCGCGGTAGCGGGAGAGGCGGCGGGCCGTGTCGCCGGACTTGGTGAAGGCCACCAGGCCCTTGCCGCCGAGGAAGTCGGCGATCTCGCAGGCCGCGCGGGCGACCGAGCCGCCCTGCGTCTTCGGCTTCTTGCCGGGGACGAGGGGCTGGAGGCCCTTGGAGAGGAGCTCCTCCTCGGCCGCGGCCACGATCTTCGACATCGTGCGGACCGTTTCGAGCGGATACGCGCCGACCGACGACTCCGCGGACAGCATGACCGCGTCCGCGCCGTCCAGGATCGCGTTCGCCACGTCGGACGCCTCGGCGCGCGTCGGGCGGGAGTTGGTGATCATCGACTCCATCATCTGGGTCGCGACGATCACCGGCTTGGCGTTGCGCCGGCACAGCTCCACGAGGCGCTTCTGCACCATCGGGACCTTTTCGAGGGGGTATTCGACGGCGAGGTCGCCGCGGGCCACCATCACTCCGTCGAAGGCCGCGACGACCGCGTCCATGTTGTCGACCGCCTGCGGCTTCTCCACCTTGGCGATGACCGGGACGCGGCGCCCCTCCTCGTCCATGATCTTGTGGACGTCGTCCACGTCGCTCGCGTCGCGGACGAAGGACAGGGCGACCAGGTCGCAGCCCATGCGCAGGGCGAAGCGCAGGTCGTCGATGTCCTTCTCGGAGAGGGCCGGGACGTTCACGGCCGCGCCGGGCAGGTTGATGCCCTTGTGGTCCGAGATGACACCGCCCTCGATGACGATCGACTTCACCCGCGGACCCTCGACGTCCACGACCTTCAGCTCGACGTTGCCGTCGTTGATCAGGATCTGGTCGCCGCGCGACACATCACCCGGGAGGCCCTTGTACGTCGTACCGCAGATGGTCTTGTCACCGGGGACGTCCTCGGTGGTGATGACGAACTCGTCGCCCCGCACCAGCTCGACGGGGCCCTCCGCGAACGTCTCCAGGCGGATCTTCGGGCCCTGGAGGTCGGCGAGGACACCGATGGCCCGGCCGGTCTCCTTGGCGGCGGCACGGACCCGGTCGTACCGGCCCTGGTGCTCGGCGTGCGAGCCGTGGCTGAAGTTGAAACGGGCCACGTTCATGCCGGCCTCGATCAGCGACACGAGCATTTCGTGGGAGTCGACCGCGGGGCCGAGAGTACAAACGATTTTCGAACGGCGCATGGGGTGATCCTATCGGTTTGTTTCGCTTCGGAATATTCCGCCTGGTGGACGACGTAGAAGGCATGCACTGAACACAAAGGGGCGGGATAGCGCTCAGGTGAGGCTCTCCCATCAATATCCGCCAAGTGTCGTCAGTTGTCCGTTTCGCAGTCCGTTCCTACCAGCGCGTACGTCTGTGTCGCGATCTCCAGCTCCTCGTCCGTCGGGACGACCGCCACCGCGACCGGGGAGCCCGCGGGCGAGATCAGGCGGGCCTCCTGGCTCCGTACGGCGTTCAGGGCGCCGTCCACGGCCACTCCGAGGCCCTCCAGGCCCGCCACCGCCGCCTCGCGCACCGGCGCCGCGTTCTCGCCCACTCCGGCCGTGAACGCGATGGCGTCCACCCGGCCGAGTACCGCGTAATAGGCGCCGATGTACTTCTTCAGACGGTGGATGTAGATGTCGAAGGCCAGCCGGGCCGCCGGGGCGTCCGCGCCGCCCTCGTCGATACGGCGGCGGATTTCCCGCATGTCGTTGTCTCCGCACAGACCGAGCAGGCCGCTCTTCTTGTTGAGAAGAGTGTCGATCTCGTCCGTGGACATTCCCCCAACACGCGTCAAATGGAAGATGACGGCCGGGTCCAGGTCACCGGACCGGGTTCCCATGACCAGTCCCTCCAATGGCGTCAGCCCCATGGAGGTGTCCACGCACCTGCCGCCCCGTACGGCGGAAGCGGACGCCCCATTGCCCAGATGCAGCACGATCACGTTCACGTCCTCGGGTGCCCGGCCCAGGAGCCGCGCCGTCTCCCGGGACACGTACGCGTGGGACGTGCCGTGGAACCCGTACCGCCTGATGCGGTGCTCGTCGGCCGTCTTCACGTCGATCGCGTAGCGGGCCGCCGAATCCGGCATCGTGGTGTGGAAGGCCGTGTCGAAGACCGCTACCTGCGGGAGGTCGGGGCGCAGCGCCTGTGCCGTACGGATGCCGGTCAGGTTCGCCGGGTTGTGGAGCGGGGCCACCGGGATCAGGCGCTCGATCTCCGCGAGGACCGTGTCGTCGATGACCGTCGGCTCGGTGAAGGTCAGACCGCCGTGCACGACCCGGTGGCCGATGGCCGCCAACTCCTTTGATTCCAGGCCGAGTCCGTCCTTCGCCAGTTCCTCCGCCACCGCCTTGAGGGCGGCCTCGTGGTCGGCGATCGGGCCGGTGCGCTCGCGGGACGCGCCGCCCGTCGCCAGCGGGGTGTGCTTCAGGTGGGACGTCTCCTCGCCGATGCGCTCCACCAGGCCCACGGCGAGCCGGCTGCTGTCGCTCATGTCGAGCAGCTGGTACTTCACCGACGAGGAGCCGGAGTTGAGGACGAGGACGCGGGTCGCGGTCACTGCGCGGAAGCCTTTTCGGTAGGGGTGGAAGCGGCGGTGTCGCTGGCGGTGGCTGTCTGGGCCTGGATCGCCGTGATCGCGACCGTGGTGACGATGTCCGGGACCAGGGCGCCCCGGGACAGGTCGTTGACGGGCTTGCGCAGGCCCTGGAGGACCGGGCCGACGGCGATCGCGCCGGCCGAACGCTGCACGGCCTTGTAGGTGTTGTTGCCGGTGTTGAGGTCCGGGAAGATCAACACGCTTGCCTGGCCCGCGACTTCGGAGCCCGGGAGCTTGGTGGCGGCCACGGTCGGCTCAACGGCCGCGTCGTACTGGATCGGGCCTTCGATACGGAGGTCCGGGCGCCGCGAGCGCACCAGCTCGGTCGCCTCCCGCACCTTGTCGACGTCGGCCCCCGACCCGGACGTACCCGTCGAGTACGACAACATCGCGATCCTCGGCTCGACGCCGAACTGCTCGGCGGTCGCGGCCGACTGGATGGCGATGTCGGCCAACTGCTCGGCGTTCGGGTCGGGGTTGACCGCGCAGTCGCCGTAGACGAGGACCTTGTCGGCCAGGCACATGAAGAAGACCGAGGAGACGATGTCGGCGTCCGGCTTGGTCTTGATGATCTCGAAGGCGGGCCGGATCGTCGCGGCCGTGGAGTGCACCGACCCCGACACCATGCCGTCGGCCAGGCCCTCCTGGACCATCAGGGTGCCGAAGTAGTTGACGTCGGAGACGACGTCGTAGGCCAGCTCGACCGTGACGCCCCGGTGGGCGCGGAGGGCGGCGTACTTCTCGGCGAAGGAGTCCCGGAGTTCGGAGGTCGCCGGGTCGATCAACTGACAGCCGCCGAGGTCGATGCCCAGGTCGGCGGCCTTCTTGCGGATGCCGTCGACCGGGCCGAGCAGCGTCAGGTCGCACACGCTCCGGCGCAGCAGTACCTCGGCGGCGTGCAGGACGCGTTCCTCGGTGCCCTCGGGGAGGACGACCCGGCGCTTGTCGGCGCGGGCGCGTTCGAGGAGCTTGTGCTCGAACATCATCGGCGTGACACGGTCGCTGCTGGGTGCCGAGACGCGGGTGAGGAGTTCCGTGGTGTCCACGTGCCGTTCGAAGAGCCCCAGTGCCGTCTCCGCCTTGCGCGGGGTGGTCGCGTTCAACTTCCCCTCCAGGGAGAAGAGTTGGGCGGCGATGGGGAAGCTCGTGCCGGCCACGGAGACGACCGGGGTGCCCGGGGCGAGGCGGGCGGCCAGGGTGAGGACCTCGTTGCTGGGGCGCTCGTTCAGGGTCAGCAGGACGCCCGCGATGGGCGGCGTCCCGGCACTGTGCGCGGCCAGGGCGCCGACGACCAGGTCGGAGCGGTCACCGGGCGTGACGACCAGGCAGCCGGGGGTCAGTGCCGCCAGGAAGTTGGGCAGCATCGCGCCGCCGAAGACGAAGTCCAGCGCGTCACGGGCGAGGCCCGAGTCGTCGCCGAGGAGCACCTTGCCGCCGAGCGCGTGGGTGATCTGGGCGACCGTCGGCGCGGAGAGGGCGGGCTCGTCGGGGAGGACGTAACAGGGCACGGGGAGGCGGGAGCCGAGGCCCTCGGCGATACCGGCGCGGTCCTCGCGGGCGACGCGGTTGGCGATCATGGCGAGGACGTCGCAGCCCAGCGCCTCGTACGCGCGGTACGCGTTGCGCGTCTCGGCGAGCACCGACTCGGCGGTCTGGTTGCGTCCGCCGACCACCGCGACGACGGACGCGCCGAACTCGTTCGCGAGGCGCGCGTTGAGGGCCAGCTCGTCCGGGAACTGGGTGTCGGCGAAGTCGGTTCCCAGGACGAGGACGACGTCGTACTCGCGGGCGACGCGCAGGAAGCGGTCGACGAGGGTGGAGACGAGCTCGTCGGTGCCCTGCTCGGCCTGGAGCGCGGACGCCTCCGGGTAGTCCATGCCGTACACGGTCGCCGGGTCCTGGGAGAGGCGGTAGCGGGCGCGCAGCAGCTCGAAGAGGCGGTCCGGGTTGTCGTGCACCAGGGGGCGGAAGACGCCCACGCGATCGACCTGCCGGGTCAGGAGTTCCATGACCCCCAGCTCGACGACCTGGCGGCCGTCGCCCCGGTCGATACCGGTCACGTACACGCTGCGGGTCGTCACGCGTGCTCTCCGTTTCCATGCTCGCGAACAGGGCTCACCGCGGTGAGCGGAACCCTCTTGACAGTACCCGCGGCGCTGGCTACGGCGCCCGCCAGGATCGAGGGCCGGGCCAGGGCGTGAAACAATTGCAGTGACTCACCGGCATCACCGGCAAGCAGCGCCATCACAGCGATCAGAACGATCAGAGCCAGCAAAGCGATCAGGAGACACAGCACGATGCGCATCGGAGTTCTCACCGCAGGCGGCGACTGTCCGGGCCTGAACGCAGTGATCCGGTCGGTCGTGCACCGGGCGGTCACCCAGTACGACGACGAGGTCATCGGCTTCGAGGACGGTTACGCGGGGCTGCTCGACGGCCGCTACCGCACCCTCGACCTCGACGACGTCAGCGGCATCCTCGCCCGCGGCGGCACCATCCTCGGCTCGTCCCGGCTCCAGCGCGACCGGCTGCGCGAGGCCTGCGAGAACGCGCAGGACATGGCCCGCGAGTTCGGTATCGACGTCCTGATCCCGATCGGCGGCGAAGGCACGCTGACGGCGGCACGGATGCTGAGCGACGCCCGCCTGCCGGTGGTCGGCGTCCCGAAGACGATCGACAACGACATCTCGTCGACGGACCGCACCTTCGGCTTCGACACGGCGGTGGGTGTCGCCACGGAGGCGATGGACCGCCTGAAGACCACCGCCGAGTCCCACCAGCGGGTGATGGTCGTCGAGGTCATGGGTCGGCACGCGGGCTGGATCGCCCTGGAGTCCGGCATGGCCGCCGGCGCCCACGGCATCTGCCTCCCCGAACGGCCCTTCGACCCCGCCCACCTCGTGAAGATGGTCGAGGCACGGTTCGCCCGCGGCAAGAAGTTCGCGGTCATCTGCGTCGCCGAGGGCGCGCACCCCGCCGAGGGCAGCATGGACTACGGCCACGGCGCGATCGACCAGTTCGGCCACGAGCGCTTCCAGGGCATCGGTACGGCACTCGCGTACGAGCTGGAACGCCGGCTCGGCAAGGAGGCCAAGCCGGTCATCCTCGGCCACATCCAGCGCGGCGGCACGCCCACCGCGTACGACCGCGTCCTCGCGACCCGGTTCGGCTGGCACGCGGTGGAGGCCGCGCACCAGGGCCAGTTCGGACGGATGACGGCGCTGCGCGGGACGGACGTGGTGATGGTGCCGCTGGCGGAGGCGGTCACCGAGCTGAAGACGGTCCCGAAGGACCGGATGGACGAGGCGGAGTCGGTCTTCTAGGCCGCGTAGCCCTCGTAGGACGAGTGGTCGGTCTGGTTGTCCTCGTTGGTCCGGTCGGACTGGTTGTCGTTGTTGGTCTCCGGCCGGTCAAGGGGTGTTGGGGGCGAGGGAGTCGACCCTCGCCCAGAAGTGCTCCACGATCCGGTCGAGGAAGTCGCGGCCGGTGTGACTCGCCTCGGTCGTCGCCGCTGTTGCCGCGGCGCCGTCCGACCAGGTCAGGTTGGCGGCCAACTGCCCCTGGTAGTAGCGATGCAGCTCCTGGAGGGTGCTCTCCAGGAGCCGCCGGTTCAGCGGCACCATCTTGTTGACGGGGCGGACGTACGCCTGCCAGCGCGTCGTGACCGCGCTGCGCAGCAGGCCCGCGAGCTTGCCGTCGAGGCCGGTGAGAGCCATGAAATCGGCGAGCGAGAGTTCGAGCACCTCGGCGAGGATCGCGGACTGCCGTTCGGTTCCGCGCCACTCGCCGCTCTCCTCCATCCGTATGTAGACGAGGAGTTCGAGCCCGACGGCCCGGGCGACGTCCTCGGCGCCGAGTCCGCGCGTGGCACGGTGCTCGCGCAAGGTGCGGGGACGGCCGATCAGTTCGCAGGGTGCACACCACAACACACCGGCTAGAGCGGTGAGTTCGCTGGTGCCCGGGGCCATGATGTTGCGTTCCCAGGCGATCACGTGGTCGGGCGTGACGTACGGCAGCCCGTACGAGACCCGCATCCCGTACGCGACGTGTTCGGGGCCCATCCCGAGGGCCACACGGAGTCTGCGGGCGGCGTGGGCGTCGAAGGGCGGGGTCGGCGGCGTGGGCGGTGGGGGTGGAACTGGGGGTCGGCGCACGCGCCACAAGCTAGGGGTGCGGAGCGACGGTGACTACGTTCTGTTCGGCCACAATCACGGATTGTAGGAAGCTACGGGTTCGGGGCCGATTCGGGCTGGTCCGGTGCCGGCCGGAGCGCGTGGGGTGGGGGGTGGACGAGGAGTGCGTGGTTGCCTTCCGCGGGTGGCGGATCGTGCGAACGGCAAGGTGGTGGGGCATATGCGCGAGCGTTCGGCGGTGGGGTGGGCGAGGGCTTGAGACGGTGAGGTATCGGCACTGTGAGTGGGTGTCGAAGGTGGGTGCGGTGTGGTGGAGGGTTCGGTGGGGCGGGGTGGGGCGGGTGACTGGTGAGTAGGGGCGGCGCGAATTGAGCGGTCCGCCGGAGGGTCGCCGGTGTCCTGTCGTCGTTGCCTCGGCTGTCGTGGGGGTCGTCACTCCTTTGTGTCCGATGGGCGTGCGAGCGTCAAGTACGTGTTCAGGCGGGCATGTTGGGATTCCTGGAAGGCAGGGGGCACGTACCGTTGCCGAAAGCCGCGGGCCGCGGTCAGGATGGGCCGGGCTGCCGCGGCGGCCGGTCCGGCGGGCTTCTGAGCGCGTCGAGCGGCGTCGAGTGGCGTAGTGCGGCATCGGCTGACATCGGCCGGCATTGGGTGGCATCGGAAAGTGGTGGGGTGGTCCTGTGAGTGGTAAGACGGAGAAGATCGAGGGGCACATACGGGAGCGGCTGCTCGCCCCGAACTTCTGGCACCTCGCGACGGTCGGTGCGGACGGGATGCCGCAGGTGTCGCCGATGTGGGTCGACATCGAGGGCGACCACGTCATGGTCAACACGGCCATCGGCCGCGTGAAGGAGGAGAACCTCCGTATCAATCCCAACGTGTCGCTCTCGCACCACGACCCCGAGAACCCGTACGACCGTGCGGAGATCCGGGGGCGCGTGGTGCGGTTCGTCGAGGGCGAGGAGGCGGAACGTTCCATGGACCGGCTCACCAAGAAGTACATCGACCAGGACCGGTACCCGTGGCTGCTGCCGGGGGAGCGGCGCGTGATGCTGCTCATCGAGGTGACACGGGTGCGGCGGGTTGTGGGGGTGGAGCCGTTCAGGCCTGGGGTGCTGCCCGAGGCCTGAGGAGGTTTTCCGGCGGCGGGGCCGGCGGCTGTGGCGACGCGCGATCTGTGGCGGAGTTCCCGCGAAGTCGATCAGTGCGTCACCGATCTGCCGGCCTTCTGCCTCGTCCCGCTCGCCGGTCTCGCTGTCCACTGGGCGGGAGGTCGGGGCAGTCCCGCTCAACTCCCTTTCTCCCGCTGGCCCTTCACCCACCGGTACTGCAACTCCGGCCGCCCCACCTGCCCGTACTGCGGGCTCCGCGCCGCTCGGCCCGCGTCCACCAGGTGTTCCAGGTAACGCCGGGCCGTGATGCGCGAGATGCCTACCTCCTCGGCGACCCCGGCCGCGGTGAGGCCCTCGGTGCTGGCCCGGAGAGTCAGTGTGACCCGTTCCAGCGTGGGGGCGCTCAGGCCCTTGGGGAGGGCGGCGGGGCCCGGTGCGCGCAGGGTGGCCAGCGCGCGGTCGACCTCGTCCTGGCCGCTCGCCTCGCCCGCCGACGCGTGGTACTCGGCGTACCGCACCAGCCGGTCCCGGAGGGTCGCGAAGGTGAACGGCTTGAGCACGTACTGCACGACCCCCAGCGAGACCCCCTCCCGGACCACCGCCAGGTCCCGTGCCGACGTCACCGCTATCACGTCCGCGTGATAGCCGGCCGCCCGCAGCGAGCGGGCCAGCTGAAGCCCGTGTCCGTCGGGCAGGTGCAGGTCGAGCAGGAGCAGGTCGACGGGCGTACGGTCCAGCGCGCGCCGCGCCTCCGCGCCCGTGTGCGCCTTGCCCACGGCGGTGAACCCGGGCACCCGGCCGACGTACATGACGTGCGCGTCGGCGGCGACCGGGTCGTCCTCCACGACGAGAACGCGGATGGGGTCGGTCGTCGTGTCTCTGCGCGTCGTGTCTCTCGGGTCTCTCGGGTCGGTCATGCGTCGCCTCCTGGCAAGGCGGGCTCGGTGTGCTCGGCGGTCTCGGCGGTCTCGGCGGTCTTGGCAGTTGCGGTGGTCTTGGCGGTTTCGGTGGTTTCAGGGGCCTCAGTGCCGGGCTCGGTAGTGGTGGAGCCGATGGGAGCGTGACGTCCCGGAGCGTTCGTTGCCGGAACCGGCACGGGCGCCGCCACCTTAGGCAACGGCAGCCGTACCTCGAACTCCGCCCCGCCGCAGGCCGCTTCGGCCACCGTCAGCGTCCCGTCGTGCCGTGCCACCGCCTGCCGTACCAGAGCGAGCCCCAGACCCCGACCGCCCGGTCCCGCGGGCTTCGTCGTGAAACCCCGCTGGAAGACCGCCTCGGCGTGGGCCGGGTCGACGCCGGCGCCCGTGTCCGACACCCGCAGCACGAGCAGGGAGTCCTCCGTCAGGGCCGTCACCGTCACCCGGGACGCCCCCATGCCGCCCTCCACGCTTCCCTGGGCCGCGTCCACCGCGTTGTCGATGAGGTTGCCCAGGATGGTGACCAGGTCGCGGGAGGGGAGCGTGTCGGGGAGGAGGCCGTCGTCGAGGCTGCTGTCCTCCGACACCACCAGCTCCACGCCCCGTTCGTTCGCCTGCGCCGTCTTGCCGAGCAGCAGGGCGGCCAGCACCGGTTCGCTGACCGCCGCGACCACCTGGTCGGTGAGCGCCTGGGCCAGTTCCAGTTCGGCGGTCGCGAAGTCCACGGCCTCCTCGGCCCGGCCCAGCTCGATCAGGGACACGACGGTGTGGAGGCGGTTCGCGGCCTCGTGCGCCTGTGAGCGCAGCGCCTGCGTGAAACCGCGTTCGGAGTCCAACTCGCCCATCAGGGACTGGAGTTCCGTCACATCGCGCAGGGTGACGACCGTGCCCCGGCGCTCGCCGCTCGACACCGGGGAGGTGTTGACGACCAGGACCCGGTCGGCGGTCAGATGCACCTCGTCGACACGCGGCTCGGCCGACAGCAGCGCACCCGTCAGCGGCGCCGGCAGCCCCAGTTCGGCCACGGACCGGCCGACGACGCTTCCCGAACCCGAGCCCGAGCCCGAACCCGAGCCCGAACCTGCACCCGTACCCGTACTCGCGCCCGAACCCGCGCCCGCGCCTTCCTCCGGGACGCCCAGCAGCTCCCGCCCGCCGTCGTTCATCAGCGCCACCTTGTACTGCCCGTCCAGCATCAGCAGCCCCTCGCGTACGGCGTGCAGGGCGGCCTGGTGGTAGTCGTGCATACGGCTCAGCTCGGCCGCGTTCATCCCGTGCGTGTGGCGGCGCAGGCGCGCGTTGATCACGTACGTGCCGATCGCGCCCAGCGCCAGCGCGCCCACCGCGACCCCGATCAGCGCCGTGACCTGGTCCTGGACCCGGGCACTGATCTCCTCGACCCGGATACCGGCGCTGACCAGCCCGATGATCTCGCTGTCGGGGTTCTCGGAGCCGTCGGCCCGGATCGGGGTCACCGCGCGGACGGACGGGCCGAGCGTGCCGGAGAACACCTCCGTGAACGACTCGCCGCGCAGCGCGCGCTCCCGGTGTCCGAGGAAGCGCTGCCCGATCTGCTCCTTGTCGGGGTGGGTCCAGCGGATGCCCTCGGGGTTCATGATCGTGATGAAGTCGACGTCCGTGTGCTGCTGCACCTGGAGGGCGTACGGCTGGAGCAGCGTCGTCGGTTCGGGAGCGGTGAGTATCGCCTCGCGCACCGAGGGGGCGTCCGCGACGGAACGGGCGACGGCCATCGCCTGGCGGCCCGCCGCGTCCTCGGCCTGACTGCGGTCGCTGAGGTACGTGAACAGCGCACATCCGGCCACCACGACCGCGATCAGCACGGCCTGCATCGCGAACAGCTGGGCGGCCAGGCTGCGGGGTCCGGGGACGCGGGGGAAGCGCATGGTGTCAGTCTGCCTCTCCTTATAAGTGTGAACTAAATGAACGGAAGGGTGACCGCCCTCACAGGCCGCGGGATAGTCACGGCATCGCAGGGACGCGATTCACGGGCCTTGGCCTGTTTTCGGTCGCCGCCCGCGACCCCGAAGCACCATCGCATTCCCAGCACAACTTTCTCCCCATCCCCCGGACGTGAGCCGCACGCCGGTGATGCCGACGACGACGTCAAGGAGGGCAGCCGTGGCCACCTCATCCTCAACGGCACCTGCCGCACCCGCCGCCAAGCGGGACCGTACCCACTACCTCTACATCGCGGTCATCGCCGCGGTGGCCGCCGGTATCGCCGTGGGCCTGATCGCCCCGGACTTCGCCGTCGAGCTGAAGCCGATCGGAACCGGCTTCGTGAACCTGATCAAGATGATGATCTCGCCGATCATCTTCTGCACGATCGTGCTCGGTATCGGTTCGGTACGGAAGGCCGCGAAGGTCGGCAAGGTCGGCGGTATCGCGCTCGGCTACTTCGTGCTCATGTCGTTCGTCGCGCTGGGCATCGGCCTCGTCGTCGGCAACATCATCGAGCCGGGTACCGGCCTCGCGCTGACCGACGCCGTCAAGGAGACCGGCCAGGCGCAGGTCGCGGCCGAGGCCAAGGACACCACCGAGTTCCTGCTCGGGATCATCCCGACCACGTTCGTCTCCGCCTTCACCGGCGGGGAGGTCCTCCAGACGCTGCTCATCGCCCTGCTCGCCGGGTTCGCGATCCAGGCCATGGGCTCGACCGGCGCGCCGATCCTGCGCGGTGTCGAGCACATCCAGCGGCTCGTCTTCCGCATCCTCGGCATGGTCATGTGGGCCGCCCCCATCGGCGCGTTCGGTGCCATGGCCGCGGTGACCGGGTCCGCAGGTGTCGACGCGCTCAAGCAGCTCGCCGTCCTGATGCTGTCCTTCTACCTCACCTGTTTCCTCTTCGTCTTCCTGGTGCTCGGTGCGCTGCTGAAGATCTTCACGGGCCTCAACGTCTTCACGCTCTTCAAGTACCTGGGCCGTGAGTTCCTGCTGATCCTCTCGACCTCCTCCTCCGAGTCCGCGCTGCCGCGCCTCATCGCGAAGATGGAGCACCTGGGCGTCAGCAAGCCGGTCGTCGGCATCACCGTCCCGACCGGCTACTCGTTCAACCTCGACGGCACCATGATCTACATGACCATGGCGTCCCTGTTCATCGCCGACGCCATGGGCACGCCGATGTCGGTCAGCGAGCAGATCCCGCTGCTCCTCTTCCTGCTCGTCGCCTCGAAGGGCGCGGCGGGTGTCACCGGCGCCGGTCTCGCGACCCTGGCCGGCGGCCTCCAGTCGCACAAGCCCGCCCTGGTGGACGGCCTCGGCCTGATCGTCGGCATCGACCGCTTCATGAGCGAGGCCCGCGCCCTCACGAACTTCGCGGGCAACGCGGTCGCCACGGTCCTGATCGGCACCTGGACCAACGAGATCGACAAGGAGCGCGTCGCGGAGGTTCTCGCCGGCCGGCACCCGTTCGACGAGAAGACGCTCATCGACGAGAACGACGGCTTCCACCCGGACCCCGCCGACACCGAGGTCACCGAGCCGGGCGGCGAGAAGGAACTCGCCAAGGCCTGATCCGAGGCCCGATCCGAGGCCCGATCCCAGGTCCGAGAGCGATCCTGAGACCGATCCTGATCCCAGGCCTGATCCAAAGGCCAGGTCCCGGGATCGGACCGGGTCGGTCCGGCTCCGTCGACTCCGGGCGGCTGAGGTGCTCCCCCGTCCCTCAGCCGCCCGGGCACAGGCCCCGGGCGCACGTTCCACGCCGGGCAGGCTCCCGCTCTCCCGGACTCGGAACGACAGTCAGATCCCGGAAACCCCGGATGGCACGGACACTCCCCAGTAGTCCAGTCACCCGGCCTGGGGCCCCCGGCAGGTCCGCCGGAGCCCCAGGACCTCGAAAAACGCCGAGCGGCCAGGCACTCCCCCGAAGCCTGGCCGCTCGGCCGTTTCCGTGTCCGGTGACAGCAGTTCGTCGGCAGTGCAGTTCGCCGAGACGACGGTTCGCCGAGACGACGGTTCACCGGTACCGCGGTTCGCCGGTACGGCGGTGAGCCGACCCGCTGCCCAGCCGATACGCCGCCGTTCAGCCGACAGGCCGTTCGGCCCGCGCGTCGCTCAGTTCGGCCACCAGCGCGGTGGCCCGGGCGACGGGGACTCCCGCCGCGGCCAGCAGGGTGACCGCGGCCGAACGGCCCGCCTCCTCCGCCCCGAGGAGCCCGTCGTTCACGGCCTCCATCAGCGCGAACAGCATCTGCTCGTGCACGTACGCCAGTGCCGGCGCGGGCAGGGACGAGGTGAAGACGCCCTCCTCCAGGCCTCGCCGGAGCACTTCGACAGCAGCCTCGCGGACCGGGGTGAACCGGTCGCGGATGCCCTGCACGGTGACGCTGCGCTGGGCGAGCCCGACGAGGATGCGGTAGCGGTCGGCGACCTGCCAGACCGCGAGCGTGGACCGGGCGACACACTCCGCCGGGTCCTCCGCCGCGCCCTCGGTCCCCTCGGCGTGCGCGGCGGCCACCGCCTCCACGGCGCCGTCGAGCAGCGTGCTGATCAGCGCCTCCCGGCTCGGGAAGTGCCCGTACACAGTCCGTCGTACGACACCCGCGGCGCGCGCGATCTGGTCCATCGAGGCGTCGGGGTCGCGCAACAGTTCGGCGAGGGCGACGTCGAGAATGCGGCGGCGATTCGTGTCGGCGCGGCTGGTGGAACCCGTGGTCATGGCTGACATTGTGCCTTCCTTTCCTTCTATTTGCACACCACTGTGCATCGGGGTATGTTGCACATTATTGTGCAACTGCACGTCGCTGTGCAAAACGATCAGTCACCAGCCGGTGATCACAGCCAGTAAGGAAGGCGCTCCCGTGGCCATGCGACTCTTCAGGACGGAACCCGTCGAGGGGATGACCCGCCCCTACGCCCGGCGCTGGTGGGCGCTCCTCGTGCTCTGCCTCAGCCTGCTGATCATCGTGATGGCGAACACCGCCCTCACTGTCGCCGCCCCCGACATGACCCAGGACCTGGGCCTGTCCAGCGCCGACCTCCAGTGGGTCATCGACGGCTACACCGTCCCGTACGCGGCCCTGATGCTGCTGCTCGGCGCGATCGGCGACAAGTACAGCCGGCGCGGGGCGCTCGTCCTCGGTCTGGTCGTCTTCGGCGCCGGGTCGGTCGCGGGCTCGCTGGTCGGTTCGGCCACCGGGGTCATCGCGGCCCGTGCCGTCATGGGCGTGGGCGCGGCGCTGATCATGCCCGCGACGCTCTCCCTCCTCGCCGCGACCTTCCCGCGCGCCGAACGCGCCAAGGCGATCACCCTGTGGACCGCCACCGCCGGCCTCGCCATCGCGGCCGGTCCGCTGGTCGCGGGCGCACTGCTGGAGGACCACGGCTGGGCCTCGACGTTCCTGATCAACGTGCCGATCGCCGTGCTCGCGATCATCGGCGCCTTCGTCCTCGTACCGCCGTCCAAGGCGGGCCACCACGACCGGATCGACTACGTCGGCGGTCTGCTGTCCGTGGTGTGGATCGGCGCGCTGGTCTACATGATCATCGAAGGACCGCACTTCGGCTGGGGCGTCAAGGCGGTCACGGCGGCGGTCGCCGCGGGTCTCGGCCTCGTCCTCTTCGTCGTATGGGAACTGCGCCACCCGCGCCCCGTCCTCGATGTACGACGCTTCACCCAGCGCCGGTTCGCGGGCTCGAACCTCGCTGTCGCCCTGTTCTTCCTCGCTGTCTTCGGCGCGTTCTACTACCTCACCCAGCACCTCCAGTTCGTGCTCGGCTACGACGCCCTGGACACCGGCCTGCGCATGCTGCCCCTCGCCGGCGCGGTCTTCGTCGGCTCGGCCCTCACCGCCTACTTCACCCCGCGCGTCGGCATGAAGGTCACGGTCACGGCGGGCATGGTCGGCGGTACGGCGGCCCTCGCCCTGCTCTCGCAGGTGGACTCCGGTTCGTCGTACGGGACTTTCGTCGCGCCTCTCGTCGTCCTCGGCCTCGCGATCGGCCTGGCACTCTCCCCGTGCACGGACGCGATCATGGGGGCGTTCCCCGAGGCCGAACTGGGCGTCGGCGGCGCGGTGAACGACACCTCGCTGGAACTCGGCGGCTCGCTCGGCATCGCGATCCTCGGCTCACTGCTCTCCACGTCGTACGCCTCCCACCTCACCGACGCGACGAGCGGCAGCAAGCTGCCGACGGACGCGCTGAGTTCGGCCCAGGACTCGGTCGGCGCGGGCTACCAGGTGGCCCAGGCGATCGGCGCACAGGCCCAGCAGCTCGCGGCACAGGCGTCGCAGGCGGCGAGCGCGGGAAACACCGCGCAGGCGGCCGAGTTGAAGGCGCAGGCGACTCAACTCGCCCAGGGGGCGCGGCAGATGGCTGACGCCGTCGGCTCGTCCTTCTCGGACGCGGTGGCCCACACCAGCCTGATCGGGGCGGTGATCCTGGGGGTGGGCACGGTGCTGGTCGCTGTTCTCCTGCCGGGGAAGTCGCACCTCGGTGAGCAAGCGGCGGAGGCAGTGACGGAAACGGGCACGGAGACGGTGACGGAGGCGGAGGCGGAGGCGCGGACGGAAACGGAAACGGAGAAGATGGTCGAGACGGAGACGGTGACGGAGACCGGGACGGGGACGGAAGCCGAAGTCTCCGGCGAGGCGTCCGAGCTCACGCGTACGGGTCGGTGATCTCCCTCAACAAGGTGAGCGCCTCGCGGAGTTGAGTCATCCGGCGCTTGCCGAGATGGGCCTCCCACTCCGCCTCCACCTCGGCCACCACCCTGGCGGCGACGGGCTGCGCGGCACGCGCCCGCTCCGCGAGACACACCAGTCGGGCCCGTCTGTCGGACGGGTCCGGCTCCCGCGTGACATAGCCCGCCTTCTCCAGCTGGTCGACCAGGAATCCGGCGGTCTGCTTGGTGATCTGGGCCTGTTCGGCCAGTTCGGTGAGCCGGGTGCCGTCCGGGCCGACGCGCTGGAGCACGCGGGCCTGGGCGGGCGTGAAGTCGTCGAAACCGGCCTCGGCGAGCACGGCGAAGATACGGCTCTCCAACGCCCGGTACGGGAGGAAGAGGAGCAGCCCGGTGCTGAGCTCACTCTCGGGTACGGCGGATGCGGCAGCCATGGTCGGCACTCTCCTCCGGCTTGACTTTGGTAAGAGACTCTGACTAATTTGGTCAGGGAAGCTTACCACTTGAGGCGGCGGTGATCCCCATGGGAGTCGTGCTGGAGACGGACGAGCGCTGGCAGGTCGTCGACGACGAGCGCGCGAGCCTGGCGGAGCTGCTGGCGGGACTGAGCGCGGCGGAGTGGGAGCGGCCCACCCGGTGCGGTGACTGGCGCGTACGTGATGTGGCCGCGCATCTGACCATCGCGGCACGTATGTCGTACGGCACGGTGGCACGGGAATTCGTCCGCGCCCGGGGGAACGTCGACCGGATGATCCACGACACGGCGGTCCAGGAGGCGCGGCTGCCGGTCGAGGAGATCGTCGCCAACCTGCGCGCGACCGTCGGCTCCCGTCGGCTGGCACCCGGTACGACCCGTCGCGAACCCCTGATCGACATCCTCGTCCACGGCCAGGACATCGCACGGGCGCTGGGCAGGGAGCGCGTGATGCCTCCGGCGGCGGCGCGGGACGCGGCCGACCGGGTGTGGACGATGCGGTTTCCGCCGCGCCCGTGGCCGTTGCCGGAGGCGCGGCTGGTCGCTACGGACATCGAATGGACGCGGGGGGAGAAGGACCGCAGGGAGATCCGCGGCCCGATCTCGGCACTGCTGCTTCTTCTCACGGGACGGGACGGGTAAAAGACAGACAGCGGCAGGCAGGGGCAGGCAAGGGCAGAGGGTGGCAGGCGGGGACGGCGGGGGCGAGGGCCTCAGGGGCGGAGGTCCGCCACGAGGCGGAACCGTTCCAGTACCACCGCTGTCGCGTCCGCCACGGTGAACCCGGGATCGCCCAGAGCCGCCCGCATCTCCGCGCTGTGCCAGAACCGCTCGTGACCGGCCCGCCACGCGGCCACGTCGGCATACCCCTCGCCCTCGTCCAGCGCGTGGGCGAGATCCACCTCGGCCAGCGGGACCACCCGTACGCCCGTGACCTCGATGATCCCCACCGGCCGGTCCTCGGAGTCGACGACCACCGAACGACTCCCGGTCTCCGGCAGAGCCTCACCGTCGTGCTCGTACTCCACGACGAGCCCGGTCGTGGACGTCTTCGAACCGTCGAGAATCGCGGCGACGAGCCGGTCGCGCAGCGGACCGGGAAAGGCGAACTCGGCCTTGGGGAGACCCTCGGGCGTCGGAAGGCCGGCGGGCTGGGACGGCGGAGAATGCTGCGGCTCGGAGGGCGTCATGGGGTCACACTAGGGGCCGGCGCCGACTCCGTTTCCTGGCACGCCAATTGCGTGCCGTACCGCGCTTCACCTCCCCCTTCCCGCCTCCGCGGCAAGCATCTCGGCGACAGCTCGCGGCAGCCATTCCTGGACATGGCCGAAGGTGAACCCGAGTTCGGTGGCCCGGGAGTTGTCCATGCCGTACGAGCGGGAGAAGGAGAACGGGGAGACCTTGCCGACGTCGACGTTCTGGAAGACGGTCCTGCCGTCGGGGATGTGCAGGGCCACGGCCGCGCACAACTCCTCGGTGGTCAGCAGGCCGTGGGATGCCGCGTTGACCGGCCCGGTGAAATTCTCGCCCACCGCCCAGAACAGGAAGTCGGCGATCTCCTCGACGTGGATATAGGTCGCGGGCCGGTTCTCGGTCGGTACGGCGATCGGGGTGCCGGTACGGATGCGCCGGGCATAGTGGTCGAGTCTGCCGGTGAAGTCGTCTTCCCCGCCCAGGACATGGGCCACGCGTACGGCGGTGTACGGAAACGGGAGCTCCGCGGCGTCGGCCGCCGGGTCGCCCGAGGCGTCGGTGCCGTCGGGGTCGGCGCCGGTGGACGCGAGGACCGCCTCGGCCTGGCGTTTCCCCTCGCCGTAGTGCGTCTCGCGGAACTCCGGCTTGTGCCAGGGGAGTTCGAGCCGGACGGGGACGGTACGCGGATCGACGGCGTCCTCGCGCACGGGGACAACGGTGTCTTCGTAGACGAGGGAGTCCTCGTACTCGTACACCTCGACCGTGGACGTCAGCACATAGCGGCGGGTACGGCCGCCGGAGAAGACGCGCCGGGCGGTCGCCGCCTGGCGGGGTGTGTAGCAGACCTGGTCGACGACGGCGTCGAAGGCGCGGTCGCCGAGAGCGGAATTCAGCGCGGCCTCGTCGTCCCGGTCGGCGACTAGGTGAATTGCCCCGGCAGGCGGTGAAGCGGAACCCCGGTTGAGAACAGTCACCCGGTCTCCGGCCGCCATCAGCCGGTCGATGAGCCGCTTTCCGAAATAGCGATTACCGCCGATGACCAATACGTCACGCATGACGTCCCCTCCCCGTTGTTGACCTTGCGATCATAATTCTCCTGACGCACCAGTGAGTTCTGAAGGGGGAGTCATGGGACATACGGCCGGGGTACCGAAAGAACCACGGCAGTCGCGGGCCGCGGCCAACGAAACGGCGGTGGCCTTCGACGCGCTGGACCGGCAGATCCTGGGGCTCCTCCAGACCGACGGCCGGATCAGACTGAGCGAGCTGGGCAGGAGGGTGCGGCTGAGCCCGGCGGCGGTCACGGAGCGCGTACGCCGGCTGGAGTCGGCGGGCGCGATCACCGGATACGGCGCCCGTGTCGCCCCCTCGCGCCTCGGCTACGGCATCCAGGCCTTCGTCCGGGTCAATCCGCACGGGGGCTACACCCTCAAGCACCCCAGGACCCTGGAGCAGCTCGCCCGCCCCGAGATCACCGAGGTGCACCACGTGGTCGGCGAGGACTGCTGGATCCTCAAGGTGGCCGTGGAGCACACGGTCCACCTGGAGGACATCCTCGAACAGACGTCGGCGCTGGGCCGGACGACCACGTCGATCGTCCTCTCCTCCCCGGTAGTGGGGAAGCCGCTGCTGCCACCGGGGTGAGCCCGCGGAGGTTGCCTTGACGTCGGCGTCAAGGACTACGTTCGTACGTATGCGAATCGGCATGCGGATCGGCGAGCTGGCGGCTCGGGCCGGGACCACCACACGGACCCTGCGGTACTACGAGTCGCGGGGGCTGCTGCCCGCGCGGCGCGCGGACAACGGCTACCGCGCCTACGACGAGGACGACCTGAGGCTGCTCCGGCAGATCCGGACCCTCCAGGACTTCGGGTTCGACCTGGAGGAGACCCGGCCCTTCGTGGACTGCCTGCGGGCGGGTCACCCGGAGGGTGACTCCTGCCCGGCGTCACTAGCCGTCTACCGCCGCAAGCTGTACGAACTCGACGCGCTGATCGGTGAGTTGCAGTCGGTACGGGCCAAGGTCGGCGAACAGCTGACGCGGGCCGAGCGGGCGCGCGACGAACTGGCGGCCGAGGCGACGGTTCCGGGCGGTCCGGAACCGGCATGCGAATGGGGAGGACCAACACGATGATCAAGGCGGCGGGTGTGGCCGAGGTGACGGACGCGGACTTCGAGGCGGAGGTGATCGGGGCCGAATTGCCGGTCCTGGTGGAGTTCACGGCCGACTGGTGCCCACCGTGCCGCCAGATGGCCCCGGTGCTGAGCGCCCTCGCGGCGGAGGAGTCCGACCGTCTGAAAGTGGTCCAGCTGAACGTGGACACCAACCCCCTGACGACCAACGCGTACCGGGTGCTGTCCATGCCGACGTTCATGGTGTTCCGGGGCGGGGAGCCGGTGCGGTCGATGGTGGGGGCCCGGCCGAAAAGGCGGTTGCTGGAGGAGCTGTCCGACGTGTTCTGACGCACTCCGGGCCACGGACCAAGAAAGAAATCCCCCGGGCGATTGCGCCCGGGGGATTTCTTTGCGTATATTCAATGGTTCGCGACTTTGCTTGAATCGGGTCACGAGAAGTTCATTGAGCAGAGTATATCCGAGCGGGAGCGGAATTGTCAAACAGGGGCGCAAACAAGGAATCAACTCGCGATGAATTGCGGATTGAGCAGGAATTCGTCGACGGGCTCTACACCCGCGTGGACGCCCTGCGCGGCGACACCGAGCACTCCGTCACGGACGCGCTCGCGCAGGGCAGTACGCCGATGCAGGCCCGGCTCGAACGGGACGTGCTCGTCGCCGAGCGGTCGGGACTGCTCGCCGCGCTGAACGCCGTCGACGGGTCGCTCTGCTTCGGGCGGATCGATCTCACCTCCGGTGTCACGCACCACATCGGCCGGATCGGACTGCGCGCCGACGACGCCGAGCGGACCCCGATGCTCATCGACTGGCGGGCCGAGGTCGCCCGGCCGTTCTATCTCGCCACCGGACACACCACGATGGGGCTGCGCCGGCGTCGGCACATCAGCACCGACGGGCGGAACGTCACCGGACTGCACGACGAGATCCTCGACCTCGGGGACGAGACGCGCACCGGCTACGAGGACCCCTCCGGCGACGCCGTACTGTTCGCCGCGCTCGACTCCGCCCGCACCGGCCGGATGAACGACATCGTGCAGACCATCCAGGCCGAGCAGGACGAGATCATCCGCGCCCCGCACCGGGGTGTGCTGGTGGTGGAGGGCGGGCCCGGTACCGGCAAGACCGCCGTCGCACTCCACCGGGCCGCCTACCTCCTCTACGAACACCGTGAACTCCTCGCCAAGCGGGCCGTGTTGATCGTCGGCCCCAACCCCGCCTTCCTCGGCTACATCGGCGAGGTGCTGCCCTCGCTCGGTGAGACCGGTGTCCTGCTGGCGACCGTCGGCGAGCTGTTCCCGGGCGTGAAGGCCACCGCCGCCGACACGGCCGAAGCCGCTGTGGTCAAGGGGCGGGCCCGGATGGCCGACGTGCTGGCAGCCGTCGTACGGGACCGGCAGGGGCTGCCCGACCCCGTCATCGCCATCGAGCACGACCGGGACATCCTCATGCTCGACGCCGGACTGGTGAGCGTGGCGCGGGAGCGCACCCGCGAGGCGAAACTGCCGCACAACGTCGCGCGCGAGCATTTCGAGGGGCACATCCTCAACACGCTGACCGAGATGCTCGCGGAGCGGATCGGCACCGACCCCTACGACGGCAGCAATCTCCTCGACCCGAGCGACATCACCCAGATCCGCGACGACCTCGCCGAGAACCGTGAGGTCTGGGCCGCCATCGACCGGTTGTGGCCCCGCGTCACACCGCGGCGACTGGTCGCGGACTTCCTCGCCGCACCGGACGGGTACGTGTCGGAGGCCGACGCGGATGCCATTCGGCGGCCCGTGACCCGGGCCTGGACGACGGCCGACGTAGCGCTGCTCGACGAGGCGGCGGAACTGCTCGGCGAGGACGACCGGCCGGCCCGGGCACGGGCGGAGCGCGAGCGCAGCAGCCAGGTCGCCTACGCGCAGGGCGTGCTGGACGTCTCGTACGCCTCCCGCACGTACGAGTTCGAGGACCTGGACGCGGAGGACTCCGAGATCCTGTCCGCGCACGACATCATCGACGCGGAGCGGTTCGCCGAGCGGCACGAGGAGGACGACCTGCGCAGCGCCGCCGAACGGGCGGCCGCCGACCGGACCTGGGCGTTCGGGCACATCATCGTCGACGAGGCGCAGGAGCTGTCGCCGATGGCGTGGCGCCTCCTCATGCGCCGCAGCCCGACCCGGTCGATGACCCTGGTCGGCGATCCCGCGCAGACCGCCGAGCCGGGCGGTGTCGGATCCTGGGAGGACATCCTCGCGCCGTACGTCCAGGACCGCTGGGAGCATGCCCGACTGGGCGTCAACTACCGGACTCCGGCCGAGATCATGGACCTCGCGGCGGCCGTGGTACGGGCGGAACGGCCGGACTTCGAGCCGCCCGCGTCCGTACGGTCCACCGGGGTACGGCCGTGGGTGCGGGCGGTCCACACCGATCTGGCGGCGGCTGCCGAGAAGGCCGTCGGTGAACTGGCGCCCGTCGAGGGGCGGCTCGCGGTGATCGCGCCGCGCGAGCTGCACGGCGAGCTGGCCGCGCGGCTGGACGGTGTGGAGGCGGGGGCGGAGCCCGACCTGACGAGGGATGTCGTACTCCTCGATCCACGGCAGGCCAAGGGGCTGGAATTCGACTCCGTGCTGGTGGTCGA
This sequence comes from Streptomyces sp. NBC_01451, assembly GCF_036227485.1. Lineage (NCBI taxonomy): Bacteria > Bacillati > Actinomycetota > Actinomycetes > Kitasatosporales > Streptomycetaceae > Streptomyces > Streptomyces sp. NBC_01451. The sequence continues at coordinate 2,712,276 of NZ_CP109479.1, read as the reverse complement.
ACCGGGTGCCTTCGGCACGAGCGACCTGTACGTGGCGCTGACCCGCGCCACCCAGCGCGTCGGCGTGCTGTACCAGGGGGAGTTGCCGGGGGCGCTGGCTGATGCCGGGGCCTGAGGGGACACGTGACGCCTGCACCAGGAGTCACCAAGGCGTAACAGTTCGCGCCATGGTCACTGCACGTGTGCGGCTGGTGCGGTATGCGTGTGCGTATGGAAGCCCATCCGTTCGCGACCGCGCCGGCCGACAGCCCCGCGCTTGAGTCGTTGCCTGTGGAACCGCTGTTGACGTCGGAGTTCGACGCCGACCCGGGCGGGGTCTACGCGCGACTTCGGCGCACCTACGGACCCGTGGCGCCGGTGGGGCTGATGGGCGTACCGGTGTGGCTGGTTCTCGACTACCGCGAGGTGCTGGAGGTACTGCGGAACGAGAGTGTCTGGCGGCGGGACGTGCGGTACTGGCGGGCCAGGGCGCAGGGTCGGCTGCCACCGGACTGGCCGCTGCTCGCGGGCTACGAGGTGCGGCAGACGATGTTCATGGACGACGAGGAGCACCTCGCCGCCCGGCACACGCACCATGCGGCGCTGCGGCCGTTCCAGGACGGACAGACCCCGCAGGGCTGGGAGTTGCGGGCGACGGTCGCGCGGTACGCCGACGAGCTGATCGGGATGCTGGCGGCCGAGTCGGGCACGGCGGGGTTCGCCGACCTCGGGGCGCAGTACACGCGGCCGTTGCTGCTGATGGTCACCACGAAGCTGTTCGGGTGCCCTGTCGAGCTCGGGGACGAGCTGGTCATGGACCTGTGGCGGATGCTGGACGCCGGGCCGGACGCGGGACCGGCGACGGGGCGGGCGCTGGCCGCGATGACGCGGCTGGCCGCGCACCGGCGGGCGCGGCCCGGGGACGACCTGACCTCCTACATGCTGCTGGCCGACCCGGAGCTGTCGGACGAGCAGTTGGGGCGCGAGCTGTTCATGAACGCGGTGTACCTGAACGACATCACCGGGAACATGGTGCTGAACACGCTGCTGGAGGTGTTGCGCGGAAACGCGACAGTGCGGCGCAGTCTGTCGGCCGGGCAGCTCGGGGAGACCGTGAACAGGGCGGCGCTGGTGAATCCGCCGGTCGCCAACATGTGCTTCCGGTTCGCGGCGCGGGACGTGGCGCTGGGGAACTTCTGGATCCGGGGCGGGGACATCGTCTCGCCGTCGGCCGCGGCGGCGCACGGGGACCTGATGGCGATCGGGGCGTCTCACCTGGTCGGGGCGACGGTGAGCACGCGGGCGCATCTGGGGTGGGGGGCCGGGCCGCATCAGTGTCCCAGCGCGGCACGGGAGTTGGGCGGGATGATCGTGAGTACGGCGGTGGGGCGGATCTTCGAGCACCTGACGAAGGCCGAACTGACCCTGCCGGCGGATCAGTTGCCGTGGCGGTCGGGGCCGGTGGTGCGAGGGCTGCGGTTGTTGCCGGTGAGATATGAGTTGAGCGGTGAGGTGGGGCGGGGGGTTGCCGGTGGTGGGGTTCGGGGGGAGACGGCTGTGGTGGGGGAGGCGGTGGTGTCCGGCGGGGACGGTCAGGTCAGGGGGCTGCTGGGGGCGTTGCGGAGGTTGATGTTCGGGGGGCGGTGAGGCGGGGGGTGCGGTGGGTTCGTTCCGCCCCCGCCCCCGCCGCCCCTACCCGTCCCGTCCTGTCCCGTTCCTGGGGGCCGCGCCCCCGGACTCCCCTTCGCGCTGAACGCGCTCGTCCTCAGACGCCGGACGGGCTGAAGGGTGCCGACCGGGGCGGGAAGGTGCCGCGTGCTACGCCGGGCGCAGCCAGATCGTCGCCAGTGGGGGGAGGGTCACGCGGATGCTGGCCGGGCGGCCGTGCCAGGGCTGGGGGTCCGGTTTCAGGGGGTCCGGGTTGTGGATGTCGGCGCCGCCGTAGCGGGACGCGTCCGTGTTCAGGGTCTCGTGCCAGGCCGGGACCGTGTCCGGGACGCCGATGAGGTAGTCGCTGCGGACGACCGGGGAGAAGTTGCTGATCGACACGAGAGGGGTGCCCTCCGCGTCGTAGCGGACGAAGGCGAAGACGTTGTCCTCCGCCGCGTCCCCGACCAGCCATTCGAAGCCCGAGGGGTGGGTGTCCTTCTGCCAGAGGGCCGGCGTGTCCCGGTACACGGTGTTCAGGTCGCGGACCAGGTCCCGTACGCCCCTGTGGTCCGCCTCCGCACCGTACGCGGGGTCCAGCAGCCACCAGTCGGGACCATGGGCCTCCGACCACTCCGCGCCCTGCGCGAACTCCTGGCCCATGAACAGCAGTTGCTTGCCGGGGTGCGACCACATGAAGGCCAGGTACGCCCGCTCGGTGGCCCGTTGCTGCCACCAGTCGCCGGGCATCTTCGACACCAGCGAGCCCTTGCCGTGGACGACCTCGTCGTGGGAGATGGGCAGGACGTAGTTCTCGCTGTACGCGTACACCATGGAGAAGGTCATCTCGTGGTGGTGGTGCTTGCGGTGGACCGGGTCGTGCTGGACGTAGCCGAGCGAGTCGTGCATCCAGCCCATGTTCCACTTCAGTCCGAAGCCCAGGCCGCCGAACCCGCCGGGCCCCGTGTGGTGCGTGGCCCGGGTGACGCCGTCCCACGCCGTCGACTCCTCGGCGATCGTCACGACCCCGGGGACCCGCCGGTACACCGTGGCGTTCATCTCCTGGAGGAAGGTGACCGCGTCCAGGTTCTCCCGGCCGCCGTGCTCGTTCGGCGTCCACTGGCCCGGCTCACGCGAGTAGTCGAGGTAGAGCATCGAGGCGACCGCGTCCACCCGCAGGCCGTCTATGTGGAACTCCTCGCACCAGTAAACGGCGTTCGCCACAAGGAAGTTGCGGACCTCACGCCTGCCGAAGTCGAACTCCAGGGTGCCCCAGTCGGGGTGTGCGGCCCGCAGCGGATCCGAGTGCTCGTAGAGCGGGCGGCCGTCGAACTCGGCCAACGCCCAGTCGTCGCGCGGGAAGTGGGCCGGGACCCAGTCCATCAGGACGCCGATGCCGGCGCGGTGGAGGGCGTCCACCAGGTACTTGAAGTCGTCCGGAGTGCCCAGCCGGGCCGTGGGCGCGTAGAAACCGGTGACCTGGTAGCCCCACGAGCCGCCGAAGGGGTGCTCCGCCACCGGCATCAACTCCACGTGCGTGAAGCCCAGGTCCCGTACATAGGCGGGGAGCTGGTCGGCGAGCTGACGGTACGTCAGGCCCGGTCGCCAGGACGCCAGATGGATCTCGTAGATCGACATCGGGGCCTCGTGCGCCGGGGCCTTCGCCCGCCGGTCCAGCCACTCCCCGTCCTCCCACTCGTGGCGCGAACTGTGCACGATGGACGACGTGTTGGGCGGAACCTCGGTCCGGCGGGCCATCGGGTCCGCGCGCTGTGTCTTCGAGCCGTCCGGGCGCGTGATCTCGAACTTGTACAGCTCACCCTCGCCGATGCCCGGCACGAACAGCTCCCACACCCCGGTGCCGCCCAGCGACCGCATCGGATACGCCGTGCCGTCCCAGAAGTTGAAGCCCCCGGTCACCCGTACCCCGAGCGCGTTCGGCGCCCAGACGGCGAAGCGGGTGCCGGTGACGCCCTGGTGGGTCATCGGCTCGGCGCCCAGCGCCTTCCACAGCTCCTCGTGCCGGCCCTCGCCGATGAGATGCAGGTCCAGGTCGCCCAGCGCGGGCAGCAGCCGGTACGCGTCCTCGGTCTCCTGCACCTGGTCCCCGTACGCGATGACCAGCCGGTATTCCGGGACGCCCCGCAGCGGCAGCGCACCCGAGAAGAAGCCGTCGCCGTCGTCGTGCAGCTCGGCCCGCAGATCGCCGGCCACGACGGTCACCGACAGGGCGTACGGCCGCAGCACCCGGAAAGCGACCCCGCCCGGCAGCGGATGCGCGCCCAGGACGGAGTGCGGGTCGTGGTGCGTGCCGGCCAGCAGCCGCCCGCGGTCGGAGGCGTCCAGCACGGGGGAGGGGAGGAGAACGGTCTCCTTCGGAGCGGCCTCGACCGGTTCCGGGACCGGCTTCTCCACCACCGCTTTCGGCACGGCCACGGCCACGGATACCGGCTCCGGCACCGGCTCTGTCACCGGTTTCGTCACCGCCTCCGTCTCCGTCTCCGGTGTCGTCTCCCGTGTCGTTTCTGGGTTCGTTTCCGGTGCCGTCTCTGACGTCGTCTCCGGCTTGGGCTTCGACTCCTTCTCCGGCCCGTTCCCCAGCCCTGTCTCCAACGTCTTCTCCAACTCCTTCGCCGCCGCCTTCGCCGCCTGCTTCGCCGCCTTTTTCCCAGGGTCCTTCTTCGCGGACGTCTTCTTCTTCGGGTTCTTCGAGCCGCTGGACGGGGAGTGCGGGGTCACGGGCGGGGGCCTTTCGGAGGTGAGTCAGGGTGGGGGAGGTGCCGCGGGCGGGTTGCCGCGGGAGGTCAGCCGGGTGCGGCCAGGCGCTGTACCGCCGACATCGGTACCGGAAGCCAGTCCGGGCGGTGCCGTGCCTCGTACACCACCTCGTACACCGCCTTGTCCGTCTCGTACGCCCGCAGCAGGACGGGATCGGTACGCGGGTCCCGGCCGGCGACCTCCGCGTATCCGGCGCAGTACGCCGCCCTGCACACCGCCGCCCAGCCGGGCGGCCGGGGGTGGAGCGAGTGGGCCGCGTAGTCGAAGGAGCGGAGCATGCCCGCGATGTCCCGGGCCGGAGGCTGCGGCAGCCGCCGTTCCGCGAGTGGCTTGGACGGCTCGCCCTCGAAGTCGATCAGCGACCACTCCCCGGACGGCGAACGCAGGCACTGCCCGAGGTGCAGATCCCCGTGGATGCGCTGGGCCGTCCAGGTCTGGCCCTCGGCCGCGAGATCGGACAGCGCCTCGTACGCCGAGCGCAGGCCGGGCGCGTACGGGTGGAGGGCAGGTACGGCCTGGACCGCCGCGTCCAGGCGGTCGGTCATGCCGTCGATCAGCGGGCGCAGCTGCGCGTGGCCCAGGGTCACGGTGGGCAGGGCACGGGCGAGCGCCAGGTGCACCTCGGCGGTCGCCCGCCCGAGCGCCCGGGCCTCCGCGCTGAAGTCCTCGCCCTTGGCCAGCTCGCGCAACGCCAGCTCCCAGCCGTCGGTGGCACCCCGTACGAAGGGCTGGAGGACACCGAGTACGTAGCTGTCCTCGGCGTTCGGCTTCGCGTCGGGGTCGGTCGTCCCGGCGGTGTCGGTGTGTATCCACGCCACCGGGGCCGGTACCCGGGGGCAGCCCTCGCGGGCCAGCGCCAGCGGGAGTTCCAGGTCCGGGTTGACGCCCGGCATGACCCGGCGGAGCAGCTTCAGAATGAACGTATCGCCATAGACGATCGACGAGTTGGACTGCTCCGCGGTCACCATCCGGGCCACCAGTCCCGCCGGTATCCCGCCCTCGCCCCCGCTGTCGTCACCGTCCCGGTCGAAGCGCAGCGCGCCGATCCGGGCCCGGGTCCGCATCGCCTCCAGGAGCACTGCGGCCGGCCGGGCGTCGTACAGGGCGTCGTACACCGTGCGTCCGGCCAGCGGGCCCTGGTCCACGTGCCCGATCAGCGCGGGCGCCAGCCGGGGCGGCAGCGCCTCGCGCGTGCCTATGAGGAGCTGGTAGCAGTCTCCGGGGCCCTGAAGCGCGGGCTGACGGGCGCGTACGAGGAGGTGGTACAGGCCGAGCTGGGTGGTGACCGGCAGCAGTTCGGTGGCCGCCACCAGGGAGAAGCCGGTGACCGGACGTCCTTTGCCCGCGAACCAGCGCTGTCTCGGCAGCCATTCGCGCAGCAGTGGTTCCAGGGACGTGAGGAGGCCGGGACTTGTCGTGGCGGAGCGGGTGATGGCTTCCGACATGGCGGCGCGTCCTTTCCCCAGGGGCGGGGTGTGACTGTTGCGTGCCCCGGGCGGGACGGGAGAAACCGGCCCGCCGGGGTTCCGCACATACGACCACGTACGTGCAGGTAAAACCAGGTTCTACCCGGCGTCCTTCGCGTCCTTCCGCAGTCGGAACCAGTAGAAGCCGTGGCCGGCCAGGGTGAGGAGGTAGGGGAGTTCGCCGATGGCGGGGAAGCGGACTCCGCCGATCAGCTCGACGGGGTGTGCGCCGCTGAACGCCCGTAGGTCGAGTTCGGTGGGCTGGGCGAAGCGGGAGAAGTTGTGGACGCACAGGACGAGGTCGTCCTTGTGTTCGCGCAGGAAGGCGATCACGGCGGGGTTGGAGGACGGAAGCTCGGTGTAGGAGCCGAGACCGAAGGCGGGGTTCTGCTTGCGGATCTCGATCATGCGCCGGGTCCAGTGCAGGAGCGAGGACGGGGACGACATGGACGCTTCGACGTTGGTGACCTGGTACCCGTAGACGGGGTCCATGATCGTGGGCAGGAAGAGGCGGCCGGGGTCGCTGGAGGAGAAGCCGGCGTTGCGGTCGGGGGTCCACTGCATGGGGGTGCGGACGGCGTCGCGGTCGCCGAGCCAGATGTTGTCGCCCATGCCGATCTCGTCGCCGTAGTAGAGGATCGGCGAGCCCGGGAGGGACAGCAGCAGGGCGGTGAACAGCTCGATCTGGTTGCGGTCGTTGTCCAGGAGCGGGGCCAGGCGGCGGCGGATGCCGATGTTGGCGCGCATACGCGGGTCTTTCGCGTATTCGGCCCACATGTAGTCGCGTTCCTCGTCGGTGACCATTTCCAGGGTCAGCTCGTCGTGGTTGCGCAGGAAGATGCCCCACTGGCAGTTCGAGGGGATCGCGGGGGTCTTGGCGAGGATCTCCGAGACCGGGTAGCGCGATTCGCGGCGGACGGCCATGAAGATGCGGGGCATGACGGGGAAGTGGAACGCCATGTGGCATTCGTCGCCGCCGCTGCCGTAGTCGCCGAAGTAGTCGACGACGTCCTCGGGCCACTGGTTCGCCTCCGCCAGCAGCACCGTGTCCGGGTAGTGGGCGTCGATCTCCTTGCGCACGTGCTTGAGGAAGTCGTGCGTGGCCGGGAGGTTCTCGCAGTTGGTGCCCTCGGCCTGGTAGAGGTACGGGACCGCGTCGAGCCGGAAGCCGTCGATGCCCAGGTCCAGCCAGAACCGCAGCGCGGAGATGATCTCCTCCTGCACGGCCGGGTTCTCGTAGTTGAGGTCCGGCTGGTGGGAGAAGAAGCGGTGCCAGTAGTACTCCTTGCGGACCGGGTCGAAGGTCCAGTTGGAGGCCTCCGTGTCGACGAAGATGATGCGGGCGTCCTGGTACTGGTCGTCCTTCTTCGCCCACACGTAGTAGTCGCCGTAGGGGCCTTCGGGGTCGTTCCTCGACTCCTGGAACCACGGGTGCTGGTCGCTGGTGTGGTTCATGACGAAGTCGATGATGACGCGCATGCCCCGCTGGTGGGCGGCGTCGACGAACTCGACGAAGTCGGCCAGGTCCCCGAACTCGGGGAGGACGGCGGTGTAGTCGGAGACGTCGTAGCCGCCGTCACGCAGGGGTGACTTGAAGAAGGGGGGCAGCCAGAGGCAGTCGATGCCGAGCCACTGGAGGTAGTCCAGTTTGGCGGTGAGGCCCTTGAGGTCGCCGATTCCGTCGCCGTTGCTGTCCTGGAAGGAACGGACGAGGACCTCGTAGAAGACGGCGCGTTTGAACCACTCGGGGTCCCGGTCCTTGGCGGGAGTGTCCTCGAAGGTGTCCGGGACAGGCTCGTTGACGATCATGTTGTGGGTGACCCTCCGATCTGCGGGGTGGACGGTCGCAGGACGGTCAGGATGTGCGCGGGGCGCGTACCCGGTTCCAGGCGCACGTAGTTCGTCCTGCCCCATTGGTAGGTCTCACCGGTGAGCTCGTCGCGCACCGGCAAGGACTCGTGCCAGTCCAGGCCGAGTTGCGGCATGTCCAACGAGACCGTCGCCTCCTGGGTGTGGTGCGGATCGAGGTTCACGACCACCAGAACCGTGTTCGATCCCCGGCGTTTCGAGTAGACGATCACCGCCTCCTGGTCCGCCTCGTGGAAGTGGAGGTCGCGCAGTTGCCGCAGGGCCGGGCTGCGCCGCCGGATCGCGTTGAGCGTGCCGATCAATGGCGCGATGCTACGTCCGTCACGTTCCGCCGACTCCCAATCACGGGTACGCAGTTGGTATTTCTCGGAGTCCAGGTATTCTTCGCTGCCCTCGCGCAGGGGGGCGTTCTCGCACAGTTCGTAGCCGCTGTAGACGCCCCAGGTGGGCGAGAGCGTCGCGGCCAGCACGGCACGCGCCTCGAACGCCGGACGGCCGCCCTGCTGAAGATACGCGTGCAGGATGTCGGGGGTGTTGACGAAGAAATTCGGCCGCATGTACGCCGCCGCCTCACCCGACAGTTCGGTCAGGTACTCGGTGAGCTCCGCCTTGCTCGTACGCCAGGTGAAGTAGGTGTACGACTGCTGGAAGCCGACCTGGGCCAGCGTGTGCATCATCGCCGGCCGGGTGAACGCCTCCGCCAGGAAGATCACGTCCGGGTCGGTGCCGTTGATCTCCGCGATCGCCTGCTCCCAGAAGACCACCGGCTTGGTGTGCGGGTTGTCGACCCGGAAGATCCGCACCCCGTGCGCCATCCAGTGCCGCAGCACCCGCACCGTCTCCGCGACCAGACCCGGCAGGTCGGCGTCGAAGGCGATGGGATAGATGTCCTGGTACTTCTTCGGCGGGTTCTCCGCGTACGCGATCGTCCCGTCGGGCCGGTGATGGAACCACTGCGGATACTTCTGCACCCACGGATGGTCCGGCGAGCACTGCAACGCGAAGTCCAGCGCCACCTCCAGCCCGTGCCGGGCCGCCTCAGCGACGAAGAAGTCGAAGTCCTCCAGCGTCCCCAGATCCGGGTGCACGGCGTCGTGTCCGCCCGCCTCGGAACCGATCGCCCACGGCACCCCCACATCCTGCGCGGACGCCGACAGCGTGTTGTTGGGACCCTTGCGGAAGGTGTGCCCGATCGGATGGATCGGGGGCAGGTAGAGGACGTCGAAACCCATCCCGGCGATCGCCGGCAACCGCCGTGCCGCCGTCCGGAACGTCCCGTGCGGCTGCTCCGGTGTCCCCTCCGAACGAGGGAAGAACTCGTACCACGCCCCGTACAGCGCCCGCTCCCGCTCCACCACCAGCGCCAGCGGCTCACTCGACGTGACCAGCTCACGCAGCGGATACCGGCGCAGCACCTTGTCCACCGCCGGGGTGAGGGCAGCCGACAGACGGGCCGGCGCCGGGCGTCCGACGTCCCGGAGGGCCTCGGCGGCGGCCAGGAGCACGTCCCGTTTGCCCTTGTTCTTCGGTACGCCGGCCGCGGCACGCTCGTAGAGCTGCGCGCCTTCCTCCAGTACCAGTTCCGTGTCGATCCCGGCCGGGATCTTGATGCCGGCGTGATGCCGCCAGGTAGTGATCGGGTCGCCCCACGCCTCCACGGTGTACGTCCAGTCACCGGGCGCGTCGGCCTCGACGGTGGCGCCCCAGCGGTCGGTGCCCGGAGCCAGCTCACGCATCGGCGTCCAGCGGCCGGGGCGGCCCTTCGGGTCGCGGAGCACGACGTTGGCGGCGACCGCGTCATGGCCCTCGCGGAAGACCGTCGCGGTGACCTGGAAGGTCTCGCCGACCACCGCCTTCGCCGGCCGGCGCCCGCCCGTGACGAGGGGCCGGACATCCAGGACGGGGATACGGCCGACCGCGGTGCCTGTGGCGGTGGGGCGGGGCGGACCGCCCTGGGGGGCCGGGGCGGTGGCCGTGGCCCGGGCCGGTTTGTCCGTGGCGAAGGGTGTGCCCGGGGTCGGCCGGTCCTTGGCGGAGCGTGTGCCGGGGGTCGGCGGACCCGGGTCGGAGGGTTGCTCCGGGGTCGGGGGCCGGGCGGCGGAGGCGGAGGCCTCCGGGGCGGTGGACCGGGCGGCGCGCGGGGTCTCCGGGGCCGGAGAGGGTGTCTCCGGGGTGACCGGTGGGACGGCGGTGTCCGTCGGGCGTATCGGGGGAGTGCCGGAGGTGGGTGTCGGGGGTGGTGACGAGTGGTGCGTGGCGGGCATTACCGCTCCTGTCCGCGTCAACGTGGGTGGGCGGATGGATGTGGGGAGGGTGTCCTGCGTGGTGTACCCCAGTCGTGTACCGGGGGAGCCTTCCCACCCTATTCGGGTAGGCAATCCGGCACTTTGCCAACTACTCGCGCGTATGTCCGTACCCAGGATCAGCCAGGTCGGCGAACGACGTCGGCCCCGTCCGGTGGACGGGGCCGACAACGGCACAGTGCTTCTAGGAGAGCGGTGTTCGCAGGAGTTTGTTCGGTGAACCGGCCTTCTTGTCGGAGACTTTCCCGGACGTCGCCAGAGCCGTCAGTGCCTTGGAAACCTGCGCCGGACTGGATTTCGGTCGTTCCGCCAAGTAGAGGGCCGCCGCGCCCGCCACGTGCGGCGCCGCCATCGATGTGCCCGAATAGGTCACCCGGCCGGTGTCGCTGGCATACGACGCCGAGGTGATCGAGACACCCGGGGCGAACAGGTCGAGCGCCGAACCCCAGTTCGAGAAGGCGGCCCGGGCGTCCGTCGGCCCGGTCGCGCCGACCGTGATCGCCGACTTGACGCCGGCCGGAGAGTACGCGTCCGCCGGCTCGTCGGCGTTCCCGGCGGCGACCGTGTAGGTCACCCCGGACGCGATCGAGTTCCGTACGGCCGTGTCCAGCTGGGTGTTGCGGTAGCCGCCGAGGCTCACATTGGCGACGGCGGGCTTCCTCGCGTGCTTCGTCACCCAGTCGATACCCGCGATGACCTGCGCCGTCGTGCCGCCGCCCGCGTCGTCGAGGACGCGTACGGAGACGACCCTGGCCTTCTTCGCCACACCGAGGGCCGTGCCGGCGATCGTCGCCGCGACATGCGTGCCGTGGCCGTTTCCGTCGCCGGCCCATCTGTCGTCGTCGACGAAGTCCCAGCCGTAGCTCGCCCGGCCGCCGAAGTCCTTGTGCGAGATACGGATGCCGGTGTCGATCACGTACACCGTGACGCCCGAGCCCGCCGACCGCGGCCAGGTGTAGCCGCCGTCGAGCGGCAGGTCGGCCTGGTCGATCCGGTCCAGCCCCCAGGACGGCGGGATCTGCCGGCCGCGTGAGGAGGCACCGTCGGAGGTGATCCGGCTGTCCTGGGCGACCGAGGCGACGCGGGAGTCCGCCGCGAGGCGCCTGGCCTGTTTCTCGTTGGCCCGAATGGCGTAGCCGTTCAGGACGGTGCTGTAGGTGTGGCTTATTTTCGCTCCGTACTTCGCGGCGAGACTCCTGCCGTCCGCCGACGAAGCGGTCGTACCTCCCTTGAGTGTCACCAGGTAACTTCCGTCGACGGTGCCGGGTTCACCGGCGCCGGCTATGCGCCCCTCCGGGGCGGCCTGCGCTGGTGCGGTGGCCGAAAGCACCGAAAGCGCCGAAAGCACGGTCACCGTGGTCAGGCCCGCAGTCCAGCGCAGACGTCTGGTACGCGTCCGTTTCATGCCTGGAGTTCCCCCTCCTCGGCCGCCGACACCGGGCGGCCTTCTGGGCAGCCTCTCGTGCGGGGAGAAGTGTCACAAGGTGGCCTACGGGGGTGGAATCGGCCATATCGGCAGTCGGCCCTGACGGGGGGCCCGCCGGACGCGCCATGGTTCCCGCGCTCCCTCACCGATACCGTCAAGGGGATGATGACGGGACGCACACGGCCGTGCGTCCCGGTACGTACAGGTTTGACATCACGCACGACCACCGAGGTGGCATGTGAAGGCGATCCGTCGGTTCACCGTCCGTCCCGTTCTCCCCGAGCCCCTCCGGCCGCTCAGCGATCTGGCCCGCAACCTGCGCTGGTCCTGGCATGCGGAGACACGCGAGCTCTTCCAGTCCGTCGACCCCGAGCGCTGGACCGACTCGGAGTGCGACCCCGTACGGCTCCTCGGCAGCCTCTCGCCCGAGCGGCTCACCGAGCTCGCCGAGGACCACCGCTTCCTGCGCCGCCTCACCGAGGCCGCCGACGACCTCCACGACTACGTGACCGGCAGCCGCTGGTACCAGGCGCAGACCCAGAATCAGGGCCAGGGGCAGGGCCATGGGGGTGAACTGCCCGCAGCCGTCGCCTACTTCTCACCCGAGTTCGGGATCACGGCCGCCCTGCCGCAGTACTCCGGCGGCCTCGGCATCCTCGCCGGGGACCATCTGAAATCGGCCAGCGACCTCGGCGTACCGCTGATCGGCGTCGGACTCCTCTACCGGCACGGCTACTTCCGCCAGTCGCTCTCCCGGGACGGCTGGCAGCAGGAGCAGTATCCGGTCCTCGACCCCAACGAACTCCCCGTCGCCCTCCTCAAGGAACCCGACGGCTCCCCGGCCCAGGTCGCCCTGGCCCTGCCCGGCGGCCGGCAGTTGCGGGCCCGGATCTGGCTGGCCCAGGTGGGCCGCGTGCCTCTTCTCCTCCTCGACTCGGACGTGGAGGAGAACGACCTCGGCGAGCGGGGCGTCACCGACCGGCTCTACGGGGGCGGCAGCGAGCACCGGCTGCTCCAGGAGATGCTGCTCGGGATAGGAGGAGTGCGCGCGGTCCGGACGTACTGCCGTCTCACCGGCCACCCCGCCCCCGAGGTGTTCCACACCAACGAGGGCCACGCGGGCTTCCTCGGCCTGGAGCGGATCGCCGAACTCTGCGACGAGGGGCTGGACTTCGACGCGGGTCTGGAGACGGTCCGCGCGGGGACGGTCTTCACCACGCACACACCCGTCCCCGCAGGCATCGACCGCTTCGACCGCGAACTGGTCGCCCGCCACTTCGGCTCCGACGCCGAACTCCCGCGCATCGACGTGGAACGTGTACTGGGTTTGGGCATGGAGACCTACCCCGGTGGCGAGCCGAACCTCTTCAACATGGCGGTGATGGGCCTGCGGCTGGGCCGCCAGGCGAACGGGGTGTCCCTCCTCCACGGCCAGGTGAGCCGGGAGATGTTCGCGGGGCTGTGGCCGGGCTTCGACCCTGCCGAAGTCCCGATCACCTCGGTCACCAACGGTGTGCACGCGCCCACCTGGGTCGCGCCGGAGGTGTTCCGGCTCGGTGCCCGCCAGATCGGCGCGGAGCGCACCGAGGAAGCGCTGACGGTCGGCGGCTCGGACCGGTGGGACGCGGTCGCGGACATCGCCGACCAGGACATCTGGGAGCTACGACGTTCCCTGCGTGAGCAGCTGGTCGTGGAGGTACGGGAGCGACTGCGGGCCTCCTGGCGTCAACGCGGCGCGGGCAGCGCGGAGTTGGGCTGGATCGACGGGGTGCTCGACCCGGACGTCCTGACCATCGGATTCGCCCGCCGTGTCCCCTCGTACAAACGCCTGACCCTGATGCTGCGCGACCGCGACCGGCTGCTGGATCTGCTCCTGCACCCCGAGCGGCCGATCCAGATCGTGATCGCGGGCAAGGCGCACCCGGCGGACGACGGCGGCAAGCGGCTGATCCAGGAGCTGGTGCGCTTCGCGGACGACCCGCGCGTCCGCCACCGCATCGTGTTCCTCCCGGACTACGGCATGGCGATGGCGCAGAAGCTCTACCCGGGCTGCGACATCTGGCTCAACAACCCCCTGCGCCCCCTGGAGGCGTGCGGCACGAGCGGGATGAAGGCGGCGCTGAACGGCTGCCTCAACCTCTCGGTCCTGGACGGCTGGTGGGACGAGTGGTTCCGGCCCGAATTCGGCTGGGCCATCCCGACGGCGGACGGCGTCGCGGGCACCGACCCCGACCACCGGGACGACGTCGAGGCCGCCGCCCTGTACGACCTGCTGGAGCAGCGCGTCACCCCGCGCTTCTACGAGCACGGCGAGACGGGTCTGCCCGACCGCTGGATCGAGATGGTCCGCGAGACCCTGACCCACCTGGGCCCGAAGGTCCTGGCCGGCCGTATGGTCCGCGAGTACGTGGAGCGCCTGTACGCTCCCGCGGCCCGCGCCCACCGCACCATGACCCCGGACACGGCAAGGGAGTTGGCGGCCTGGAAGTCCCGGGTCCGCTCCGCCTGGCACACGGTGACGGTCGACCACGTCGAGACCTCGGCGGCGACCGCCCCCGCGTTGACGGCGGAACTGGGGAGCACGCTCTCGCTCCGGGTGCGGGTGGCACTCGGTGAACTGTCCCCGGACGACGTCGAGGTCCAGGCGGTCTCGGGGCGGGTCGACTCGCAGGACAGCATCACCGACGCGACGACGGTGCCGCTGAAGGCGGTCGGCGGCCCGGACCCGGAAGGGTGCTGGACGTACGAGGGGCCCTTGTCGCTGCATCGGACGGGGCCCTACGGGTACACGGTGCGGATCCTGCCGGCGCACCGGCTGCTGGCGTCCAGCGCGGAGATGGGGCTGGTGGCGGTGCCCTCGGAGGAACTGGGGGAGGGGGCCGGTGTTCTGATGCGGTGACCGCCGGACCTGGTCGGCTGGTCCTGACGGGATGACGGTGCGTCAGGACCAGCTCCACGCCTGGTTGCTGTTGCCCGCGCAGCTCCATCCCTGCACCGCCCGGCCCTCCTGGCCCGAGGTGGCGGCCTCCGCGTCCAGGCAGTAGCCGTTCGGGATGCTGACGAGTGTCTGCCCGTCGTTCTCACCGGCGTCGCCGAGCCGCCAGTGCTGGGCGCTCAGGCCGTCGCAGACCCTGGCGCCGATCTTCTGGCCGTTCGCGGAGCTGGTGCCCGCGTCGGCGTCCAGGCAGCGGTGGGTGCCCTGGTCGACGACGAGGTATGTGGCGGCCGGACCTGGCACGCGGTACAGGGCCCACTTCTGGGTGGACGTGCCCTTGCAGGTCCACACCCCGACGGTCGGGCTGTCGCGGGCATCGAGGCATCTGGCGACCAGGGCGCCGTTGTTCTCGACAACCGTCAGGGAACCGGTGCGGACCGGGCCGCGAGCCGTGGCGTACAGGGCTTCCTTGGTCTGGGCGCCGACCCTGCCGTCCACGGTGGTCCCGGCCTCCGTCTGGAAGGCCTTCACCGCCGCGAGGGTCTCCGGCCCGAACCGGCCGTCCACCGTGACGTACAGACCGTGGCCGCCGAGGAGGAGTTGCAGTGCCTCGACGCAGTCGCCTGCGGAGCCCGACCCGAGCTCGGCGGCGCACGCGGCGGACCGGAGGTCCAGCGTCGCGGGGTTCTGGACGGTCGTCGGGCTCGAATCCTGCCGCGGTGTTGGGTCGACCGGCTTCGAGGGGGTCGGCACAACCGCGTTGCGAGGGGTGGCGGACGCGGTTCCCGTCGCGGGCGGGGACGTCTCCGGCGACGCGGCAGCCGACGTACCGGCACCGGTGTCGGGAGCGGCGGCGGCCGGTGTCCGGTCGTCGTCCTGTTCCAGGAGTGCCAGGGCGACGCCTCCGGCGGCCAGGAGGACTGCCGCGGCGACGGCGACTGCCGTCATCCTCCTGCGATTTCCGCTCCCTGCCGGTGTGGCGGGTGCGGCGGGCAGGGCGGGTTCGGCGGCCCGGGGCGGCGCTTCGGGAAGGACTTTCGGCCCGGGCCTGCTCGTGGGCGACTGCGACGGTGTCGCCGACATCTGGTGCCCGATGGCCGTCCTGAACACCGTCTCCGGCAGCGGGCGCCGTTCCGGATCCTTGTCCAGGCAGGTGCGGATGAACGCGGCCAGTTCCGCGTCGACGGTCTCCACCTGGTCGAGGATCTCCTCGCGGGGTGGCTCGAAGGCCACTCCGAAGAGAACGTCGACGCCCGTTCCCTCACCGAACGGCGCGTGCCCCGTGACGGCGTACGTCAGCGTCGAGGCCAGCGAGAAGACGTCGGAGGCGGCGGTCACCTCGCGGCCCCTCGCCTGTTCCGGGGACATGTAGGCGGGCGTTCCGACGTTCTGGCCCGTGGCGGTGATCGCCGTGCCGTCGGGGGCCTGGACGACGCCGAAGTCGATGACGCGGGCACCGTCGGCGCCCAGGATCACGTTGGACGGCTTGAGGTCGCGGTGGACGAGCCCCGCCTGCCAGATGGCCTCGATCGCGCGCCCCACGTCGGCCAGCAGCCGCCAGGCCGCCGCCGGGGCGATCGGCCCGCGCGCGTTGACGACGTCGGCGAGGGTGGGCCCCGGTATGTACTCGGTGGCGACCCAGACCAGGTCCTCCTCGCAGCCGCTGCCCAGCAGCCGCACGATGTGCGCGCCCCGGACGCTGTCCAGCGCGCCGACCTCGCGCTCGAAACGCTTTCGGAAGAGGGGGTCCTCCGCGTACTCGGGCCGGATCACCTTCACGGCGGCCGGTCCCGTGCCGCCGGTGGTGTCCCGGCCCAGATAAACGCGGCCCATGCCGCCGGTGCCGAGCAGCGACTCCAGCCGGTACGGGCCGGCCTGCCTCGGATCGTTCCTGCGCAGCGGGACCACGGGGGGTGGTTCCATACCGGCTGCCGCATAGGCCAACTCTTCGGTGCGGCTGCGCTGTTGGGGTGGCATGAGGGCCCTGGTCTCTCGGGTGGCACGTGTGATCGAGAGATTAGCGCAGCACGCCTGTGCGAAACGGGGAGTTGGGCCGGTTCCGTGGCCAGGAATTCGCGCAGCGGCCGGTCCGGCTCAGCCCGCCCCGAACCGGGTGAGTCCGTGCCGGTCGGCGGCCGGTCCGCGTCAGGCTTCCTCGTAGCCCTCGCACAGCCGCCGCAGTGTCGCCCCGCACCGCCGTGCATAGGCATGCTGGAATCCCCGCGTCGCTGGCCCGCCCGCCTTGGCGTACCACTTCGCGGGGCGGCTGAACGCGCTTATCGTCAGCCACACGGTGCCGTCGCCCGTGCGGTCCACGACGAACGACTCCTCGCCGCACTCCGGGTGACCGGCCAGGGTGCCGTACGCCCAGCCGGCGCGGCGGTACTCCTCCACTGTCCACACCACGCGGCAGGGGGCCTTTATCACCCCGGCGAGAGTGACGGTCACATCCACGTCGGGGGCCGCCCGTTCCGAGGTGGTGTCGATGCCCACGCCCATCGCGCGGTGCATCTCCCAGGTGAGGACGGCCTCGGCCGCGCGTCGGAAGACCGCCTCGCCCTCACCGAGGCGGGTGCGCACATGCATGGGGCGGAAGCCGGGCGGACAACGGAAGCCGCGCTCGCGGGTCGCGCCGACGTCCGCGTACGTGAAGGACATGGGACCCAAGGGTAGGGCGGGGGGTGCGAGCGGCTGTGCGGCGGGGTGCGGGACGCGGACACACGTACGACGGGGCGGTCCCCGGAAATGCCTTCGTTCCGGGTACCGCCCCGCCGTTCACCTGCTTACCTGCTTACCTGCTTACCTGCTCACCTGCTCACCTGCTCACCTGCCGCTCGTGCCGAGCGGCCCGTGGCACTCGTCAGGCGGTGACGTTGACCGCGGCCCAGGCCGCGTTGACCGCCGCGTACTCCGTGCTGCTGGCGCCGTACAGGGCCGAGGCCGCCGACAGGGTCGCCGTGCGGGCGCCCTTGTAGTTGGTCGTCGACGTCATGTAGGTGGTCAGCGCCTTGTACCAGATCTGGACGGCCTTGGCGCGACCGATACCCGTGATCGTGGAGCTGTTGTAGGTCGGGGAGTTGTAGCTGACCCCGTTGATCGTCTTCGAACCGCTGCCCTCGGAGAGAAGGTAGAAGAAGTGGTTCGCGGGACCCGACGAGTAGTGGACGTCGAGGTTCTTGACCGTGGACGACCAGTAGTTGGCCGAGCCGCCGTCCTTGCTCGGCTGGTCCATGTAACGCAGCGGCGAGCCGTCGCCGTTGATGTCGATCTTCTCGCCGATGAGGTAGTCACCGACGTCGGAGGAGTTCGCCGCGTAGAACTCGACGGCCGTGCCGAAGATGTCGGACGTCGCCTCGTTCAGGCCACCGGACTCGCCCGAGTAGTTGAGGCCCGCCGTGTTGGCGGTGACGCCGTGGGTCATCTCGTGCCCGGCCACGTCCAGCGAGGTCAGCGGGTTGACGTTGCCCTCGCCGTCGCCGTACGTCATGCAGAAGCAGCTGTCGTCCCAGAACGCGTTGACGTACGCGTTGCCGTAGTGGACGCGGGAGTACGCGGCGACACCGTTGTTCTTGATGCCGGAGCGGCCGAACGTGTCCTTGTAGAAGTCCCACGTCTTCTGCGCGCCGTACGCGGCGTCGACGGCCGCGGTCTGGTCGGTGGTCGAGCTGGAGGCGGCGCCGGTGCCCCAGGTGTCGTCGGCGTCGGTGAACAGGGTGCCGGCGGACGTGGTGGTGGCGTGCGCCTTGTTGTACGTCTTGTGGCCGCCGCGGGTGCCGTCGGTCAGCTGGTACGTCGAGCCCGACAGCGTCGTGCTCAGGGAGACCGTGCCCGAGTACAGGCTCTTGCCGGTGCCGGTCTCGATGCCCTGGTACTCGTACAGCTTCTTGCCGGTGGCCGCGTCGGTGATGACGTGCAGCTCGTTCGGGGTGCCGTCCTCCTGGAGGCCGCCGACGACGGTCTCGTAGGCGAGGGTCGGGGTGCCCGAGGCCGCCCAGATCACCTTGCGGGGGGCGTTGGACGCCTCCGACTTGGTGGAGCCGGCCTTCTTGGCGAGCGTGACGGCCTGCTTCTCGGCGACGGCCGTGGTGACCTCGGGGGTGAGGTCGGCGACCTTGATGGCCGCGTTGTGCGCTCTGGTCACACCCTTGGTCACGCCGGCCGCGTTCTCGTGCACGACGAGGTCGCCGCCGAGGACCGGCAGGCCCGCGTAGGTGCGCTCGTAGCGGGTGTGCAGCGTGCCGTCGGCGTCCTTGACGACGTCACGGACGACGAGCTTCTCCTTCGCGCCGAGGCCTATCTCGTCGGCGGTCGCCGGGGCTTCGGCGGCGGCTTCCTTGATGAGGGCCGTGCGAGCGGCGGGGGACAGCGTCACCGGGACGGCGGAGACCTTGGCCTTGGCGCCGGCCGGCTCGCTCTGCGCGGAGGCGCCGGTGGTCAGGCCGGTGGTGATGAGGGCTCCGGCGGCGACAGCGGTGGCGATGGCCAGGGTGGTGCGGTTGTGACGCGCGTAGAGGGGGGTCACACGGACTCCTTTTGTGGGGGCTCCGGGCGGTCTTGGGGTGATCGGCCGGAGGTGGTTGTGGAGTTGGAGTGCTGCTGCGGCGTGCGGTGGAAGAGTGACATTGGCGCCCTGTACATGTCAGGACCCCAAAGTGATGTTGGCTGAAAATCGACTGTCCGGTGAACGTTTCATGTATGTAACACGGCGCGATCTTGGTAAAGCGACAACAAAGGCCGGGCAGTGTGCCAACAAAAGCGCAGTACGGGGGCGGTAAAGGCGGCGCCGCCCCGGTGAGTTGATCCACCGGGGCGGCGCCCTGCCGGTAACGGGTCCTGAACGCCGCGCGAACGGGCCCTCAACCGCTGTGTGTTCAGGCCGACGGGAAGGTGATCTTCCAGCCGTTGATCCTGCCGGTGTCCTGGGCCGCCTTGTCCTGGACCCTCAACACCCAGGTCCCGTTGGCGACCTCGGAGGAAGCGTTGACCGTGTACGCCTCGGTCACGTTGTCCGCCGAGTCCGAGGAGCTGAACGGCTTCAGGTTGTAGACCGAGCCGTCCGGTGCCACCAGGTCGACGACGAGGTCGCCGCGCCAGGTGTGCGTGATGTTCGGCGTGACCACCAGGTTGGCCGGCGCGTTGCCGGTGATGCCGGTGACCGCGAGCGACGAGGTCACGGCGGCACCGTTGTCCGGAATCGATACGACGGTCGTGGACTCGAAGGAGGTGCCGGTACCGCCGCCACCGCCGCCCGGACGCGTACCGACGCTGACCCCGGCCCACGCGTTCTGCACGGCCGTGTACTCGGCGCTCGTCGTGCCGTACAGCTCACCGGCCGCCGCGAGGGTGCCGGTGCGGGCCGCCGCGTAGTTGGTGGTCGTCGTGAACTTCGTGGTGAGCGCGCGGAACCAGATCTTCTCCGCCTTGTCCCGGCCGATGCCGGTCACCGGGAGCCCGTCCGAGGTGGCCGAGTTGTAGCTGACGCCGTTGATGGTCTTGGCGCCGCTGCCCTCGGAGAGGAGGTAGAAGAAGTGGTTCGCGGGACCCGACGAGTAGTGCACGTCGACCGACCCGATGCCCGAGTACCAGCTGTCCTTGGACGAACCGTCCTTGCTCGGCTTGTCCATGTAACGCAGCGGCGTGCCGTTGCCGTTGATGTTGATCTCTTCGCCGATGAGGTAGTCACCGACGTCGGAGGAGTTGTTCGCGTAGAACTCGACGGCGGTGCCGAAGATGTCCGAGGTGGCCTCGTTGAGGCCGCCGGACTCGCCCGAGTAGTTGAGGCCGGCCGTGTTGGCGGTGACGCCGTGGGTCATCTCGTGGCCGGCCACGTCGATGGAGGTCAGCGGGTTGGTGTTGCCCGACCCGTCGCCGTACGTCATGCAGAAGCAGCTGTCCTGCCAGAAGGCGTTGACGTACGCGTTGCCGTAGTGGACGCGCGAGTACGCGCCCACGCCGTCGCCCCTGATGCCCGAGCGGCCCTGGACGTTCTTGTAGTAGTCCCAGGTCAGCGCGGCGCCGTAGTGGGCGTCGGCACCGGCCGACTCCAGGTTGGACGCGAGGCCGTTGCCCCAGATGTCGTCGGCGCCCGAGAAGAGGGTGCCGGTGCCGGAGGTGCCGCGGTTCAGGTTGTACGTCTTGTGGCCGCCGCGCGCGCCGTCGGTCAGGTTGTACGTCGAACCCGACTGCGTGGTGGTGAGGTCGACCGTGCCGCTGTACACCGTGTTGCCGGTGCCGGTCTCGACGCCCTGGTATTCGAAGAGCTTCTTGCCGGTGGCCGCGTCGGTGATGACGTGCAGCTCGTTCGGGGTGCCGTCGTGCTGGAGACCGCCGACGACCGTCTCGAACGCGAGCACCGGGGTCCCGGAGCCGGCCCAGACGACCTTCCTGGGCTCCTTGCTGAGCTTGGGGCTCTTCGACTCGGCCTTCGCGGCGGTCAGCGCCTGCTGCTCCGCCTTCGCGACGGGCAGCGAGGCCGTCGTCGTCGCGACCTTGATGGTGGCGCGGGACGCCTTCACGACGCCTTCCGTGGCACCCGACTTGGCGGTGTCGACGATCAGGTCGCCGCCGAGGACGGGGAGGCCGTCGTACGTGCGCTCGTACCGTGTGTGCACGGTGCCGTCGCCGTCCTTGAGGACGTCACGGACGACGAGCTTCTCCTTGGCGCCCAGGCCGAGTTCCCTGGCCGTGTCCACCTTGGTGGCGTTGGCCTCGGCCAGCAGCGCGGCGCGCTGGGCGGGGGACAGCTTGACGGACTCGGCGCCCGGTATGACCCTGCCCGCGGCCGACGGTGCCTTCTCCGGGGCTGCGGTGGCGGCACCGGACTGAACTGCCGCTGCCAGTAGGGCTGTTACCGCGACGAGGGCGCCGGTGGCGACCCGTCGCTGCGTCGAGCGGGAGAACTCGGTGGGGGTGGCGTGGGGGGCGCGTCTGTGGGACTGGCGTCTCAACACTGACTCCTTCTGCTTGGCCGCCGGTCGAACGGCCAGGGGGGACCGAACGGTGGTCGTCCGTCCGGGGCAGAACAGGTGCGTGCGGATGCGCGACGACGAACACAGCCTTGTTGCTGTGGAGTGGCTGTGAAGGTGCCGTGGGAAGAGTGGCAGGCAGGGCCGTACGCTGTCAGGACCGCGTCAATAAGTTGGCTGGAAAAGGTTCGTTGTCCGGTTGGTCATGTTCGCTATACGGGCTATTCAACCTTCTGCAACGAATCGATCTTCTCCGCCGAAGCGGGCTGCTGCTCCCCGTGCCACGACCGCCACAGCGCCGAGTACGCCCCGCCCGCCGCCACCAGCCCCTCGTGCGTGCCGAGTTCGGTGATCAGCCCGTCCTCCATCACGGCCACCCGGTCCGCGTCGTGCGCGGTGTGCAGCCGGTGCGCGATCGCGATCACCGTCCGCCCCTCCAGTACGGCGGCCAGCGCGCGCTCCGTGTGCCGCGCGGTCGTCGGATCGAGCAACGCCGTCGCCTCGTCCAGGATCAGCGTGTGCGGGTCCGCCAGCACCACACGGGCCAGGGCCAGTTGCTGGGCCCGCGAACCGTCGGTCGACTCCCCGTCGGGGCCCAGCCCGGTGTCCAGCCCGGCCGGCAGCTCGCGCACCCAGCCGGCGGCGCCGACAGCGGCCAGCGCCGCCCACAACTCGGCGTCCGTGGCGGCCGGTTCGGCGATCAGCAGATTGTCCCGGACCGTGCCCAGGAAGACATGGTGCTCCTGCGTGACGAGCACGACCTGCCGCCGCAGCTCCTCCGGCCCGAGCGAGGAGATCGGTACGCCGCCCACGGTCACCGTGCCCGAACGCGGCTCGTCGACTCCCGCCAGCAGCCGGCACAGCGTCGTCTTGCCCGCCCCCGACGGCCCCACCACCGCGAGCCGTTCACCCGGCCGCACCGTCAGATCGACCCCGCGCAGCACCTCGCCCCCACGGTCGTACGCGTACCGCACCCCCGTCACGTCGATCCGGTCGTCCACCGGCACCGGCGACGCCTGCGACCCGCCCTTCGGCGCCCGCCCGAGCCCCTCCACCCGCGCGAACGAGGCGCTGCTGGACTGCAGTTGCTCCATCCACGTCAGCACCTCGTCGAGCGGCGCCTCCAACTGCCGCAGATACAGGGCCGCCGCCACGACCGCGCCCAGACTGATCGCCCCCTGCCCGTGCAGCGCGCCGCCCACCACCAGCACGACGACCACGGGAAGGACGTACGACACCTCCACCGGCGGAAAGAACACCGTCCGCAGATACAGCGTGTGCAGACGCCTGCGCCGGGAGTGGTCCAGTGCCTCCCGGCTCACCGCGACCCGCCGCTCCGCCAGCCCGAACGCGTCGACGGTGCGGGCCCCCGAGGCGGTCGCCGAGAGAATTTCGGCCACTTCGGAGTTGGCGGAACCCTCGGCGAGATACGCGTCGCGTGCCCGGCGCAGATACCAGCGCAGCGCGAACCAGATGCCGGTCTGCGCGAGCACCGCGGCCAGACCGAGCAGCGGATCGAGCGCGAACACGGCGCCGACGATGAACACGCACTGCACCGAGGCGATGAGCAGGTCCGGCCCGGCATCGCGCAACGTCGTGCCGACCGTGCTGACGTCGGCCGTCCCCCGGGCCGTCAGATCACCGGTCCCGGCCCGCTCCACCACCGACGCGGGCAGCGCGAGCGCCCGGTCGACGAACTCCTCCCGCACCCGGGCGAGCGTCCGCTCCCCGAACCGGTAGCCGACGTACCGCGCCCAGCGCGCCAGCAGCAACTGGGCCACCGCGCACGCCACGATCACCAGCCCGAGCCGGTCCACGGCCGAGACCCCGGCGCCCGCCCGCACCTCGTCGATGATCCGCCCGAGCAGCCAGGGCGCGACGAGCCCGGCACCGGCGGCAGCGGAGTTCAGCAGCAGAAGCGCGGTGAAGGCGCGGCCGTCGGCGCGGATCAGCCGGACGGCGGCCCGGCGGACGTCGGCCGCCGTGGCGACGGGCAGGTGGGCACTCACCGTGCGGGCTCCTCGACGCTCTCCAGGCCTTCCTCGCCGGCCACCAGGTCTCCCGGGCTCTCTTCCTCGTCCGTCTCGTCCGCGTCGCGCGCCACCAGGGCCCGGTATCCCGGTTCCTCCGCGAGCAGCCGCTGATGGCTGCCGACGGCCGCCACCCTGCCGTCGACCAGGTAGTACACGTTGTCCGCCCGGTCCAGCAGCAGGGGCGAGGTGGACGCCACGACGGTCGCACGGTCCGCGCGCTCGCCGCGCTCGGCGCGCAGCCGGTCGGCGACGGCGGCCTCGGTGTGCGCGTCCAGCGCCGAGGTCGGCTCCACGGCCAGCAGCACCTCGGGGTCGGCGAGCAGCGCCCGCACCAGCCGTATCCGCTGCCGCTGCCCGCCCGAGAGGTTGCGGCCCTGTGCGTCGATCGCCGAGTCCAGCCCCTCCGGCAGCCCGAGGACGATGTCGTCGGCGACGGCGGCCCGCACCGCCCGCGCGACGGCCTCCTCGCCGGGCTCCCCGCGCCCGGAGACCAGTTCGCGCAGGGTCCCGGCGAACAGGTCGGCCTCGTTGTCGGCGACCAGGATGCGGGCGCGCACCTGGGCGAGGGCGACCTCGTCGAGCCGTACGCCGCCCCAGGTCGCCGCCGACGGCGTGAACCGGCCGAGCCGGTCGACGACGGCGGCGGCATCGGCGGGCCGGGCACCGGCGAGCGCGGTCAGCCGCCCCGGCACGACGGTCACCCCGGACTCGGGGTCGTGCAGCGCGGACGGCGACGCGGGCGCGTCCAGCCCCCGGCCGCCGCTGTCGTCGTCGGGCTCAAGTGCCAGGAACCGTACGACCCTTCGGGCGGCCACCAGGGCGCGGCTGATCTGGAAACCGCACTCGATGAAGAACGCCACCGGCATGATCAGCACGGCGACATAGCCGTACACCGACACCAACTCGCCCACGCTGATGGACCCCTGGGCGGCCAGCCGGGCCGCGAGCCAGGTCACCAGGGCCAGGAACAGCGTCGGCAGCCCGACCCCGAGTGCCTGGATCCAGCTGCTCACCGCCCCGACCCGGTACCCCTGCTCCTGGAGGCGGCGCGAGTCACGGCGGAAGGCGTCGGCGAACAGCCCTTTGCCGCCAAGGCCGTTGAGGACGCGCAGCCCGCCCGAGAGGTCCCCGATCCGGGCGGTCAGGACGCCCTGCCGCTCCCGGTACGACGACTCCACCCCCTGGAGCCGGCCGAGCAACGGCCCGACGAGGACGGCGACAACGGGCACGCCGAGCAGGATCACCGCGGCGAGCGTCGGTGACACCGCCAGCAGCAGTCCGGCGACCACACCGTAGGAGACCATCGCGCCGATGCCGGGCCCGACGAAGGTCAGCGACTGGCCGATCGTCTGCACGTCACCGACGCCGATCGTGACGACCTCACCGGCCCCGGCCTGCCGGGGCAGCGCCGCCCCGAGCCGCACGGCCTGCCCGACCACGACCTTCACCGTGCGGAAGTTGGCGTCCATCCGGACCCGGGTCATCGTGCGGTGCCGCATGATGCTCAGCCACGCACTGAACGTCCCGGCGGCGAGCATCCCACCGGCCCAGCCCGCCAGCACGGCCTGGTCACCCGGTTCGAGACCCTCGTCGACGGCCCGGGACATCAGATACGGCGACAGCGCCATCAGCGTCGTCCAGCTGCTGGCCAGCAGCGCCCCGACCGCACACCGCCGCCACTGCTGCCGCACCAGCCACAGCAGATAGCGGGCGGGACCGCGGGAGTCGGGCGTGCCGGGATCCTCGTACGCGTCGATCATTTCTCTGCCGTCCCCCGTCCCGTCCTCCGCAGACAAGCACCGGCGCGCCCGCTCGCGGACGCACCCACGCACTCACACCAGGCTGTCCCGCCAGGCCCGGTGCAGATCAGCGAACCGGCCCTTACCGCCGATGAGTTCGGCCGGGGCGCCGTCCTCGACGACCCGCCCGTGCTCCATCACCAGCACCCGGTCGGCGATCTCGACGGTCGACAGCCGGTGCGCGATCACGACGGCCGTACGCCCCCTCAGGACCGTCGACATCGCGCGCTGCACGGCCCGTTCACCCGGGATGTCGAGCGAACTGGTCGCCTCGTCGAGGATCAGCACCGCCGGGTCGGCGAGCAACGCCCTTGCGAACGCGACCAGTTGGCGCTGCCCGGCGGAGATACGGCCACCCCGCTTGCGTACGTCCGTGTCGTAGCCCTCGGGCAGTGAGGTGATGAAGTCGTGGGCGCCGATCGCCTTGGCCGCGTGCTCGATCTCCTCGCGCGAGGCGTCCGGGGCGCCGATGGCGATGTTGTCGGCGACGCTCCCGGAGAACAGGAAGGCCTCCTGCGTCACCATCACGACCCCGCGCCGCAGGTCGGCGCCCGACAGGTCCCGCAGGTCGACGCCGTCGAGGCGGACATCTCCCTCGGTGGGGTCGTAGAAGCGGGCGAGCAGCTTGGCCAGGGTGGACTTGCCGGCGCCGGTCGAGCCGACGACCGCGACGGTCTGCCCGGCCGGGAGGGTGAGGTCGAAGCGGGGCAGCACCTCGCCGCCGGTGCGGTAGGCGAACCGGACCCCGTCGAAGACGACCTCGCGACCCGGGTGCTCCGACTCCAGTACCGGCAGCTCCCGCGGAGCCGACGGCTCCGGGACGGAGGGCGTCTGGGACAGCAGCCCGGAGATCTTCTCCAGGGAGGCCGTGGCCGACTGGTACGAGTTGAGGAACATGCCGAGCCGGTCGATGGGGTCGTACAACCGGCGCAGATACAGCACGGCGGCGGCCAGCACACCCAGTTCGAGCGAGCCGTCCGCGACCCGGTGGGCGCCCCACAACACCATCGCCGCGACAGCGGAGTTGGCGACGACCCGGGACCCGACGACGTAACGGGCCATCTCCAGGATCGCGTCGCCGTTCTTCCGCTCGTGGTCCCGGTTGAGGCCCTCGAACTCCATGTCGTTGGCGGCCTCGCGGCGGAACGCGCGCACCGGCCGGATGCCGTTCATCGTCTCCACGAACTTGACGATGACGGCGGCGATCGCGGTGGACCGCAGCGCGTACACCCGGCCGGCCCGGCGCCGGTAGAGCCGGACCAGCAGGTACAGCGGCACGAACGAGGCGATGGCGAGCGCCCCGAGGCTCAGATCCAGCCAGAGCAGGACGGCCGAGATGTAGGCGAACGACAGCGCGATGGTGACGAGTTCCTGGAGCCCGTCGTTCAGCAGCTCGCGCAGCGACTCGACGTCAGCCGTGGAACGGGAGATCAGCCGGCCCGAGGTGTAGCGCTCGTGGAAGTCGAGGCTGAGCGCCTGCGCGTGCCGGAAGATGCGCCCGCGCAGATCGAGCAGCGCGTCCTGACTGACCCGAGCGGCGGCGGAGATGAACCAGTACTGCAACGCGCCCGACGCCAGCGCGCAGAGCAGATAGCCGACCGCGACGGCGACGAGCGGCCCGTTGTCGTGGTCGCGGAAGGCCGGAACGGCACGGTCGATGGCGTACGCGACGAGCAGCGGGCCCGTCTGGACGGCCGCCTGCTGAAGCAGCAGAAGTACGGCGGTCAGGGCGACCCGGCCCTTCATCGGGGCGAGGAGGGACCGGAGCAGGCTCGCGGTGGCGCCCTTGGGGGTGGGCAGGTCGTCCTGGTCGAAGGGGTCGCCGGGGGTGGGGGACCGGGGGGCGGCGGGGGCGGCCGCGGTGTCCGGCGAGGTGTGCGGTCCGGCGGCCGTTCCGGAGGCCGGGCCGCCGTCCGGCCCGGAGGGCTGTTCGTCGTCGGGGGTCGGCGCGGTGGTCGTGGGCGCCGTCATCGGGCGGCCTCCTCGAAGCTGTCGGTGCTGTCGGTGCCGTGGGGGGTGCCGCCGCGGTCGCTCTCCTCGTCCGCGCCGGCCATCAGCCAGGCGTACTCGGAGTTCGTCCGCAGGAGTTCGTGATGCGTGCCCACGGCGGTGATCCGGCCGCCGGACAGAAGGGCGACGCGGTCGGCGAGCAGGACCGTGGACGGGCGGTGCGCCACGATCAGGGCCGTGGTGTCGGCGAGGACCCGGCGCAGCGCGGCCTCGATGGCGGCCTCCGTGCGCACGTCCAGCGCGGACAGCGGGTCGTCGAGGACGAGGAACCGGGGACTGCCCACGACCGCCCGGGCCAGCGCGAGCCGCTGCCGCTGGCCGCCGGACAGACTGAGTCCCTGCTCGCCGACCTGGGTGTCCGTGCCCTGCGGAAGCGAGTGCACGAAGTCGGCCTGGGCCACGGCCAGCGCGTGGTGCAGCTCGGCCTCGCCGGCGGAGTCCTGGGCCCCCATGAGGACGTTGGCGCCGACGCTCGCCGAGAAGAGGGTGGGTTCCTCGAAGGCGACGGCCACCAGTTCGCGCAGCTCCTCCCTGGGCAGGGCGGAGATGTCGTGTCCGTCGAGGGTGATGCGCCCCGAGGTCACCTCGTGCAGCCGGGGGACGAGCGCCGTGAGCGTGGTCTTGCCGCTGCCGGTCGTGCCGACGAGGGCCATGGACTCGCCGGGCCGGATGTGGAGGTCGACGCGGTCGAGGACGGGAGGGGAGCCGGCGGGGGCGTCGGGATACCGGAACGAGACACCGTGGAAGCGGAGCCCACGGTCGGCGTCGGCGGAAGCCGCAGAGACAGCGGCCGAGGCGGAGACAGAGGCAGAGGTCGAGGCCGAAGCGGGGGCCGGGGCGCGGGCGTCCGCGGGAGCGACCTCCCCCACGTCCTCCGGGTCCTCGTCCATCACCTCGAAGTAGCGTTCCGTCGCGGTGGCCGCGTCCTGGCTCATCGCGAGGAGGAAGCCGATGGAGTCGACGGGCCAGCGCAGGGCGAGGGCCGTGGACAGGAAGGCGACCAGTGTCCCGGCCGACAGATCGCCGTCGGCGACCTGCACGGTCCCCAGCACGAGCGCCGCCCCGATCGCCAGCTCCGGCAGCGTGACGATCACCGCCCAGATCGCCGACAGCAGCCGGGCCTTGTGCAGTTCGGTCCCGCGCAGCGTCCGCGACAGCTCCTGGAACGCCCGCGCCTGACTCCTGTGCCGCCCGAACCCCTTGATGATCCGGATGCCGAGCACGCTCTCCTCGACGACCGTCGTCAGGTCGCCCACCTGGTCCTGGGCGCGCCGGGCGACGAGGTGGTAGCGCCGCTCGAAGACGATGCACACGATCAGGACGGGGACGGCGGGCCCCAGGATCACCAGCCCCAGCGACCAGTCCTGGACCAGCATGATGGTCACGCCGGCCAGGATCGTCACCGCGTTGACGAACAGGAACGTCAGCGGGAAGGCGAGGAACATCCGCAGCAGTTGCAGGTCCGACGTCGCCCGGGACAGCAGCTGACCGGACGGCCACCGGTCGTGGAAGGCGACCGGCAGCCGCTGGAGCCGCCGGTACAGGCTCGCCCGCATCGCCGCCTCGACCCCGGCCAGCGGCCGGGCCACCAGCCACCGCCGCAGCCCGAACAGCACTGCCTCCCCGACCCCGAGCAGCAGCAGCCACAGCGCCCCGAGCCACACACCGCGCGAGTCACGGTCGGCGATCGGCCCGTCCACCATCCACTTCAGGACGAGCGGGATCACCAGCCCCATGCACGAGGCGAGCACGGCGATGAAGGCGGCGGTGAACAGCCGTGCCCGCACCGGCCGCACATAGGGCCACAGGCGCAACAGGGTGCGTACGGCGGAACGGCCGGCGTGGGATTCCGGGCCCTTTGCGGTTGCACGTGTCGTGGACATCCATCCGAGCCTACAAACCACCACTGACAGTGCCTACCGAGTTTTGACCCGAACTCGGTCGGCCGAAGGTCCTACGACCTGCGTGTTCGAGAAGTCGTACGCGCGCATCAACCGATCGGCTGATGCCGGTCCGAGCGCGTCGGCCGATGTGCCGCCCCGTCCCGCGCCGCGACGCTGGTTGCATGTCCGTCATCGAAGTGAACGACCTGCGCAAGTCCTACGGCGGCCGTCCCGTCGTGGACGGCGTCTCCTTCGCCGTCGAGGAGGGCGAGATCTTCGGCATCCTCGGCCCGAACGGCGCCGGCAAGACCACCACCGTCGAATGCGTCGAGGGCCTGCGCCTTCCCGACTCCGGCCGGGTCCGGGTCACCGGCCTTGACCCGGTCACCGACCACGAGGCCACCAGCCGGGTCCTCGGCGCCCAGCTCCAGCAGAGCGAACTGCAGGCCAAGCTGACCGTCCGCGAGGCCCTGGAGCTGTACGCGGCCTTCTACCCCCGCCCGGCCGACTGGCGCCCGCTGGCCGAGCGGCTTGGCCTGACCGACCGTCTCGACGCCAGGTTCGGCAAGCTCTCCGGTGGCCAGAAACAGCGCCTGTTCATCGCACTCGCGCTCATCGGCAACCCGCGGGTCGTCGTCCTCGACGAACTGACCACGGGCCTCGACCCACGCGCCCGCCGGGACACCTGGCAGCTCATCGAGGACGTACGGGAGAGCGGGGTCACCGTTCTCCTCGTGACGCACTTCATGGAGGAGGCGCAACGGCTCTGCGACCGGATCGCCGTGATCGACAAGGGGCGGATCGCCGCCCTGGACACCCCGGCCGGTCTGATCCGCCGCTCGGCGGGTGCCACGGTGATCAGCTTCACGCCGTCCGCCCCGCTGGCCGATGACGCTCTCAACGCGCTTCCCGCGCTCGCGTCGGTCGACCACAGGGACGGCCGCGTCACCCTCTCCGGTACGGACGAGACCGTCAACGCGGTCATCACCCTCCTCGCCCGCAGCCATGTCACCGCCCACCAACTCCGCGTCACCGACGCCACGTTGGACGACGCGTTCCTCGACCTGACGAAGGGGGAAGCCGCATGAGCGCCATGAACACGTCCGTCGTCGACACCGCGGTACTGAGGACCGAGATCCGCCTGTTCCGCCGTGAACCCGGCGCCCTCTTCTGGATCCTGCTGTTCCCGACGCTCCTCCTGGTGATCCTCGGCTCGATCCCCGCGTTCGGCGACCGGCAGGCCGACCTGGGCGGCCTGCGGACGATCGACGTGTACGTGCCGGTGGCCGTGCTGCTCGGCCCGATCGTCGGCGGGCTCCAGTCCATGCCGCAGACCCTCACCGGCTACCGCGAGCGCGGCATCCTGCGCCGGATGGCCGCCACCCCGGTCCGCCCGGCCGCCCTGCTCTCCGCGCAGATGCTGGTCTACGGCGGGGCGGCCCTGGCCTCGTCGCTGCTCGCCCTCGCGATCGGGCGCCTCGCCTTCGACGTACGACTGCCACGGCAGCCCTTCGGCTACGCCCTGGCCCTCGTCCTGACCGTGCTGGCCGCCCTCGCGCTCGGCGCGGTGGTCTCGGCGCTGTCCCGGACGACGAAGATCGCGGGTGCGATCGGCTCGGCCGTGTTCTTCCCGGCGATGTTCTGCGCGGGCCTGTGGGCGCCGGTGCAGACCATGCCGGACGTGCTGGCCGGCATCGTCGGCCGCACCCCCTTCGGCGCGGCGGCCGAGGCACTGAACCGGGCGGCGGCGGGGGACTGGCCCGGCTGGGGCCACCTGGGCGTGCTGGTGGCGTGGACGGTACTGCTCACGGCGGGCGCCGCGCGCTGGTTCCGGTGGGAGTAGGGGACGGCCGGCGGTCCGTGCAGACTGGGGACATGACCGCGGCGGACACAGGCATCGACCGGCGCATGGAGCACCTGCACATCTGGGGGCCGTACGGGCTGCTCGGTGTCAGCGTGGTCCTCGCTGGGGTCTCCGCCGACCTGATCGAAGGCCCCGTCGAGTGGCAGGCCGCCGGGGCGCTGGTCGGCGCCGCGCTCGCGCTCCAGCTCTGGTGGCACGGCACCCGCTCCCGGCGGGCGAACCGCGGCCGGACCCCGTCCCGGGCGGGCACGGCGTACTACGTCGTGCGCTGGGCGATCGCCTTCCTGCTCACCTGGATCAACCCGTTCTTCGCGTTCTACGCCGCCACCGGCTACATGGACGCCGACGAGCTGATCCCGGGCATGTGGCGGCGGCTCGGACTGTTCGCCAGCGCGGTCACCGTGGCCGCCGCGCAGGCCGGCGGGCTGTTGTTCGACAGCGGGGTCCAGTGGGCCGCGTTCGCCGCGCTGCTGGCCGTCAACTTCGGTCTTCAGGCGCTGGTCGCCCACGCCACCGAGCAGGAGGAACAGCGCTCCCGCGACCGGGCCGTCACCATCGTCGAACTCGAACGCACCAACACGGCGTTGCAGCAGGCCCTCGACGAGAACGCCGCCCTGCACGCCCAACTCCTTCACCAGGCAAGGGAGGCGGGCGTCGCGGACGAACGCCGTCGGCTGGCCGCCGAGATCCACGACACCATCGCCCAGGGCCTGACCGGGATCATCGCCCAGCTCCAGGTGGTGACGAACACCCCGGACCGGACCCTGGCGCGCGAACACGTGGACCGCGCCATGAAGTTGGCCCGCAGCAGCCTCGGCGAGGCCCGCCGCTCCGTGCAGAACCTGGCCCCCGTGGCCCTGGAGAGCGACGACCTGCCGGAGGCCCTGAAGAAGACGGTCGCGGACTGGGCCGAACGGACGGGCGTACGCGCCGAGTTCACGGTCACCGGCCCGGCGGAACAGCTCCACGCGGAGCTCGCGGCGACCCTCCTGCGCATCGCTCAGGAAGCCCTGTCGAACGCCTCCCGTCACGCCCGGGCGTCACGGGCCGGCGTCACCCTGACCTTCCTCGGCGACGAGGTGATCCTCGACATCCGCGACGACGGCGACGGCTTCGACCCGCTCACGGTCCGTGAACGCAACGGCACCGGCGGCTTCGGCCTCGACGGCATGCGTGCCCGCGCCGAACGCGTCGCGGGCACGCTCACCGTGGAGTCCGGGCCTGGTCACGGCACGGCGGTCTCGGCCCGCGTACCTTTGGTCCCCCATGACTACTGACGCGCCCATCACCCTGCTGATCGTCGACGACCATCCCGTCGTACGGGACGGTCTGCGCGGCATGTTCGAGTCGGCGCCGGGCTTCACGGTGCTGGCCGAGGCGTCGAACGGCGTGGAGGCGGTGGGACTGGCCGCCGCCCTCGACCCCGACGTCGTCCTGATGGACCTGCGGATGCCGGGCGGCGGCGGAGTCGACGCGATCGCCGAACTGACCCGCCGCCGGTCCCGGGCCCGGGTCCTCGTCCTGACGACGTACGACACGGACTCCGACACCCTCCCCGCGATCGAGGCGGGCGCGACGGGCTACCTCCTGAAGGACGCCCCGAGGGACGAACTCTTCACGGCGGTACGGGCGGCGGCCCAGGGCCGCACGGTCCTCTCCCCGGCGGTGGCCTCCCGTCTGGTCTCCGCGGTCCGCGCCCCGGGCAACGAGCCCCTCTCGGCCCGCGAACGCGAGGTTCTCGCCCTGGTCGCCAGGGGCACGTCGAACCGGGAGATCGCCCGCGTCCTCTTCATCAGCGAGGCCACGGTGAAGACCCATCTGACGCACCTGTACACCAAGTTGGGCGTGAAGGACCGCGCGGCGGCGGTGGCGACGGCCTACGAGCGAGGCATCCTCGGCCCGCACAGCCCCTGACCCGGGGACGGCAGCAGCCCGTTCGCGATCGTCTCCCACGCGGCTGTCAGCTCGGCGAGCAACTCCGGCTTGTCGGGCGCCGGATCGGCCTGCTCGCGCCGGTCGGCGGCCAGGTTGCAGAGGCGCTCTGCCTCATCTGCGTGTAGTTCTCGACCAAGCCGTCGGTGTACTGGTTGAGGGCCTGCTGACTCGACAGCCACGTCCACCTTCTGGTGAACCTCCCGCCCAAGGTCGCCGTCACCAAGCTCGTCAACTCCCGCAAGCTGTCTCCTACAGCCGCCTGCGTCAGGAGTTCCCCGACCTGGTACGCCACCACTGACGGTCCAACAAGCTCTGGTCCGGTTCCTACTTCGCCGGAACCGTCGGCGGCGCCCACTCTCCGCGGTCAAGCAGTACATCGAACAGTGCAACCGCCCTGCGTGAGCGGCGCCCGGCTCCGCCTCGCGACGCTCCGCGCCACGGGCGAGGAACACCCCATCCGGCTCCGCCGGACAAGAACCCGCGACGCTCAGCGTCGCAACCTCGGACCTGCTTCACCACCGGGCCGAAGCCCGATGCACTGCAAACGAATCCCGGTGGGGCAGATCCTGGTACTCGGCGTTGCCCTCGTACAGGTCGTGGTCGCCGAGTTGCCCCAGCGGGGAGGACGGGGGCGTCAAGAAGGTGTCCACGGACCGGAACCGACGCTGAATTCGCGCGACAGGACGGCCACGACTCTGGAACCGTACGGGGTCGGCAGCGTCTCCCTGTTCTGGATCGGTGATCGATGAGCCTCACGCTGGACGGACCGGTTCTGGAGGGCTCGCTCGTCCGCCTGGAGCCCTTGGCCCACCGTCACGCCGCGGACCTGGCGAGGGCCGCGGAGGAGGACCGCGGTTCGTACCGGTTCACCTGGGTGCCGAGGGCGGCCGAGGTCGGCGGGTACATCGACGCCCAGCTCGCCCGCGCCGCCGAGGGGAAACTGGCTCCGTACGCGCAGGTGGACCGGGCGTCGGGACGCGCGGTCGGGGCCACGGCCTACTGGGACCCGCGGCCGTGGCCGGAGGGCGAGGGACTGTGCGCGGTCGAGGTCGGCTTCACCTGGCTCGCGGCATCCGCCCAGGGCACCGGCGTGAACACCGAGGCCAAGTACCTGCTGTTCCGGCACGCCTTCGAGAACTGGGACGTGGCACGCGTCGACCTGAAGACCGACGCGCGCAACGCCCGTTCACGGGCCGCGATCGAGCGGGCGGGCGCCCGCTTCGAGGGCGTCCTGCGGAACTGGTCCCGCTCCTGGGTACCGGGCGAGGACGGCCGGCTCCGTGACTCCGCGATCTTCTCGATCACCGCGGAGGAGTGGCCGGCCTGCCGGGCGGGCCTCGAACGACGCCTCACACGGGTGACACCGGGGCCGACCCTCACCTGACCACCCGCAGCAGCAGAACGGCCCGCCCCGGCACCCCGATCGCGTCCCCCGCCCGGTATCCCACCCCCGGCGCCTCCCCCTGCTCCTCCCGTGACGTGTCGACGACGACCTCGTACCGCTCGGCCCAAGGGGAGCCCGGCAGTGCGAAGTTCGTCGGGGTGTCGCCCGTGTGGAGGATCGCGAGGAAGCTGTCGTCGGTGATCGGTACCCCCCGGGCGTCCCGGCCGGGGATGTCGAGGCCCGAGAGGTACATGCCCAGCGTCTCCGCCGGCGCGTACCAGTCCCGTTCCGTCATCTCCGCGCCCCGGGCGGTGAACCAGGCCAGGTCCCGCAGCCCGTCGGCCGAATGGGCCCGGCCGGAGAAGAACGCCCGGCGGCGCAGTACGGGATGGCGGTGCCGCAACTCGATGAGCCGGGCGGTCAGTTCGGTCAGCGCGCGCCAGCCCGGGTCCTCCAGCAGGCTCCAGTCCACCCAGCTGATCTCGTTGTCCTGGCAGTACGCGTTGTTGTTGCCCCCCTGCGTACGCCCCAGCTCGTCGCCCGCGACCAGCATCGGAACACCCGTCGACAGCAACAGGGTTGTCAGCAGGTTCCGCAACTGGCGCCGCCGCAGGGCCAGTATCTGCTCGTCGTCGGTCTCGCCCTCCACACCGCAGTTCCAGGAGCGGTTGTCGTTCGTGCCGTCCCGGTTGCCCTCCCCGTTGGCCTCGTTGTGCTTCCGCTCGTACGACACCATGTCCCGGAGCGTGAAACCGTCGTGCGCCGTCACGAAGTTGACCGAGGCGTAGGGGCGCCGACCGCCCCACGCGTACAGGTCGCTCGACCCCGACAGGCGGTATCCCAGGTCCCGCACGTCCGGCAGCGCGCCCCGCCAGAAGTCCCGTACCGCGTTGCGATAGCGGTCGTTCCACTCCGTCCACAGCGGGGGGAACGCGCCCACCTGGTAGCCGCCGGAACCGACGTCCCACGGCTCCGCGATCAGCTTCACCCGGCGCAGCACCGGGTCCTGCGCGATCACCGCCAGGAAGGGGGAGAGCATGTCGACGTCGTGCATCGAGCGGGCCAGGGCCGCGGCCAGGTCGAAGCGGAAACCGTCGACCCCCATCTCCGTCACCCAGTACCGCAGCGAGTCGGTGATCAGCCGCAGCACGTGCGGCTGGACCACGTGGAGCGTGTTCCCGCAGCCCGTGTAGTCCGTGTAGCGGCGCGCGTCGCTCTGCAGCCGGTAGTAACCCCTGTTGTCCATGCCCCGCAGCGACAGTGTCGGGCCGTGTTCGTCCGCCTCCGCCGTGTGGTTGTAGACCACGTCGAGGATGACCTCGATGCCCGCCTCGTGCAGTGCGCGCACCATGCGCTTGAACTCGCCGACCTGCTGGCCCGCCGTACCCGTCGCCGCGTACCCGGCGTGCGGGGCGAAGTAGCCGATCGAGTTGTAGCCCCAGTAGTTCTTCACACCCCGGCGCAGGAGATGGTCCTCGTGAGCGAACTGGTGCACCGGCAGCAGTTCCACCGCCGTCACGCCCAGCTTCGTCAGGTGCGCTATCGCCGCCGGGTGCGCCAGGCCCGCGTAGGTGCCCCGCAACTCCTCCGGGATGCCCGGGTGCAGCTTGGTGAAGCCCTTGACGTGGACCTCGTAGATCACCGAGTCCGCCCACGGGGTCTTCGGGCGGCGGTCGTCCGCCCACTCGTCGTCGGGGGCGTCGTCGTGCACGACGACGCCCTTCGGGACGAACGGCGCCGAGTCGCGGTCGTCGCGCACGGTGTCCGCGACCTGCTGCTGGGGCCAGTCACGGACGTGCCCGTACACCTCGGGGGGCAGGTCGAAATCGCCGTCCACCGCGCGCGCGTACGGGTCGAGAAGCAGCTTCGCCGGGTTCCAGCGGGCGCCCGTCCACGGGTCCCAGCGGCCGTGCACGCGGTAGCCGTACCGCTGGCCCGGCCCGACCCCGGGCACGAAGCCGTGCCAGATCTCGTGCGTCAGTTCGGTGAGGGGGATGCGGGTCTCCACCTCCGCGCCGCCCCCGTCGCCCTCCTCGACCTCGCCGAACAGGCACAGCTCCACCGCTTCCGCGCCGCCCGCCCACAGCGCGAAGTTGGTGCCCGACACCCCGTCGGGGCCCGTGCGGAAACGTGCGCCGAGGGGCATCGGCGTCCCCGGCCACACGGGCACGGCGGGCAGCGCGGCGCGTGACGTGCCGTTCAGCGCGCTGTCGGTATGGGGACCGGGATCGAGATCGATGTCGGGCAACACGGCTTCGGGGCGCCTCTCCTCGACGGTGCGCTGTTTGGCGACCGCCTTCTGCTCGGCTGCGCTGGACACCTCTCCGCCTCCCGCGACTCATGGGACGAGTGAAACGAGTAAAACGAAGCGAGCACAGCAAGAACAAGTGTGCGGCGTCCCGGCCGCGGCGCCCTGTTGCGTTGTACTTCGCGTCGTTTCTCCCCCCTGTTCTGCCCAGAGCATGGCTCGCACTCACGTTTCCCCGGGGCGGGCCGCGTCGTTGGGTGCGGTGTGAGGCACGTACAAGGGCGCGCTGGGCGCGCGAGGGCCGGGCTGGTCGCCGTACTGACATGGGCAGGACTGCTGGCCGGAGTCGCCGGCTGCACTTCGGAGGGGGTGGGCGGCGCGGACTCGGTGTTCGGGAAACCCAGGGCGCCGCAGGATGTGATCGACGTCTCGCCCGCCGACGGCAGCCGTTCCGTGCGCCCCGGCAGCCCCCTTCTCGTCCGGGTGCCCAGTGGGCGCCTGGAGTCGGTGAAGGTCGTCAGCGCACAGGACGCGCAGGAGTCGGAGGTGTCCGGGCGGATCTCCGAGGACGGGCTGTCCTGGCGGCCCGACGACGCGCGGCTCGCGCTGGCCGCCAGGTACACGGTCGACGCCGTGGCGCTCGACGCCCACGGACGCCGTTCGGCCCGGCACACGACCTTCACCACGTACGTGCCCGATGAGCGGTTCATCGGGTACGTCACCCCGGAGAACCGTGCCACCGTCGGCACCGGAATGATCGTGTCGCTGGAGTTCAACCGCGAGATCAGGAACCGGGCGGCCGTGGAACGCGCCGTGCGCGTCACCGCGGAGCCCCCCGTCGACATCCGGCCGCACTGGTTCGGCTCCGAACGCCTCGACTTCCGGCCCGAGGAGTACTGGGCGCCGGGGACCAGGGTCACCGTCGAGCTGGCGCT
Source organism: Streptomyces sp. NBC_01451 (assembly GCF_036227485.1). Lineage (NCBI taxonomy): Bacteria > Bacillati > Actinomycetota > Actinomycetes > Kitasatosporales > Streptomycetaceae > Streptomyces > Streptomyces sp. NBC_01451. Next base: position 2,674,817 of record NZ_CP109479.1, on the reverse strand, counting down.
GCGGGACGTCGAGGGGGCTCCTGGGGTCTACGGGATCCAGCACAAGACGTTCGCCTTCACCGTCGGCCGCAGCCAGGTCTCGCTGGTCGACGCCGCCGCGCACACCATGGAGGTGCGGCGCGACGGCGACCTGCTCGCCACGGTGCCGATCACCGCGGGGTCGCCGAAGAACACGACGTACAACGGGAAGATGGTGGTCTCGGAGATGCTCGAAGTGACCCGGATGAACAGCCGCACGGTCGGCTTCGGCGGCGAGTACGACATCCCGGACGTGCCGCACGCGATGCGCCTGACCACCTCCGGAACCTTCCTGCACGGCAACTACTGGGCGCCGGACGCCTTCGGCAACACCAACGTCAGTCACGGCTGCGTGGGGCTCAAGGACGTGAAGGGCGGCAGCGCCGACAGCCCGGCGGGCTGGTTCTTCGACCGCAGCCTTGTCGGGGACGTCATCGAGGTCGTCCACAGCAAGGACAAGAAGGTCGCCCCCGACAACGGGCTCGGCGGCTGGAACATGGGCTGGAAGGAGTGGACGGCGGGCAGCGCGGTGAAGTAGCGGGACGCCGAACGACGTCGTAGTGGTCACCGAAGCGCTGTAACGGTCACGGGGGTGACCTGAACGGTCGGGTCCGACAATCTGATGATGTTGGGACGGAATGGTGACCTTCAGGGGCCGCCGGGGGGCGTGACCTTGTGGTTAATATGCGCCCGGGGTGCGCGGGACGCGCCGGGGAAGCGGGCCTGAGTCAGGCCACGGGGAGGGGAGAAAGCTTGAACACGCGACCGATATCGGGGGCTTCGGCTGCGGCACGGCGAGGCAGGACCAAGGCGGCCGGGACACGCGGCATACGTGGCGGCAGAGGACCACTGGCGCTGCTCGCCGGTGTCCTGCTCGTCGCCGTCACCGCGTGCGGCGGGGGTGGCGGCGGCTCGGACTCCGGGTCCGACGACGCCAAGCCGAAGGGCAAGGACTCCACCACCGCGCAGACCCAGCAGTCGCAGGCGGTCGTCACCATCGCGCCCAAGGACGGCGCCAGGTCGGTGGACACCAGCGGCGCACTCAACGTCAGCGCCGCCAAGGGCAAGCTGACCGAGGTCAAGGTCGAGGACTCCAAGGGCAACGCGGTCGCGGGCGCGCTGACCGCCGGCGACACCAAGTGGGCGCCGTCGACGCATCTCGCCGCGTCGACCACGTACAAGGTGCACGTGGTGGCGAAGGACGCCGAGGGGCGGACGGCGGCGGAGGAGTCCTCCTTCACCACCCTCACCCCGAAGAACACGTTCGTCGGCACGTTCACGCCCGAGGACGGTTCGAAGGTCGGCGTGGGCATGCCCTTCTCGATCCGCTTCACGCGGGGCATCACACACCCCGAGGACGTCGAGAAGGCCATCACGGTCAGGACCGAGCCGGCCGTCGACGTCGAGGGCCACTGGTTCGGCAACGACCGCCTCGACTTCCGCCCGGAGAAGTACTGGACGCCGGGCACGAAGGTCACCGTCGCCCTCGCCCTCGACGGCGTCGAGGGACGGCCCGGTGTCTACGGCAAGCAGGCCAAGCAGGTCTCCTTCACCATCGGCCGCAGCCAGGTCTCCACGGTCGACGTCAAGACCAGGAAGATGGTCGTACGACGGGACGGCAAGGTCATCAAGACCATCCCCGTCACCACCGGCAAGCCCGGCTACGACACCTGGAACGGCCAGATGGTCATCACCGAGCGCCTCGAAGTGACCCGGATGAACGGCGAGACGGTCGGCTACGGCGGTGAGTACGACATCAAGGACGTCCCGCACGCCCAGCGTCTGACCGACTCCGGCACCTTCATCCACGGCAACTACTGGGGCGGCGACGCCTTCGGCAACTACAACGCCAGCCACGGCTGCATCGGCCTCCGGGACGTGCGCGGCGGCTACGACAGCGGTGTGTCGGCGGCCTGGTTCTTCAACCGTTCGATGATCGGCGACGTGGTGATCGTGAAGAACTCCAACGACCGGATCGTCGACCCGGACAACGGGCTCAACGCCTGGAACATGTCCTGGGAGAAGTGGAAGGCGTAGCCCCTCCCCGTCCTCTCCGCTCCTCTCTCCGCCACGACGCTCCGCGGGCCCGGTGTGACTGACAGCACCGGGCCCGTTGTCGTTAGTGTTCGTTAACCTGCGTACATGACTGTGCATCTCGAAGTCGCCGAGGGCGTCGGCACGATCCGGCTGGACCGGCCGCCCATGAACGCGCTGGACGTCGCCACCCAGGACCGCCTCAAGGAACTCGCGGAGGAGGCCACCCGCCGGGACGACGTACGGGCGGTCGTCGTGTACGGCGGGGAGAAGGTGTTCGCGGCCGGCGCGGACATCAAGGAGATGCAGGCGATGGACCACGCGGCGATGGTCGCCCGGTCCAGGGACCTGCAGAACTCCTTCAGTGCCGTGGCCCGTATCCCCAAGCCCGTCGTCGCCGCGGTGACCGGCTACGCGCTCGGCGGCGGCTGTGAGCTGGCGCTCTGCGCGGACTACCGCATCGCCGGCGACAATGCGAAACTCGGTCAGCCGGAGATCCTGCTGGGAGTGATCCCCGGCGCGGGCGGTACGCAGAGACTGTCCCGGCTGATCGGCCCGTCCCGGGCCAAGGACCTGATCTTCACCGGACGGATGGTCAAGGCCGACGAGGCGCTGGCGCTCGGCCTGGTCGACCGCGTGGTACCGGCAGCGGACGTGTACACCGAGGCACACGCGTGGGCGGCGAAGCTCGCGCAGGGACCGGCGATCGCGCTGCGCGCGGCGAAGGAGTCGATCGACGCGGGTCTGGAGACGGACCTGGAGACAGGGCTCGCGATCGAGCGGAACTGGTTCGCGGGCCTGTTCGCGACGGAGGACCGGGAGATCGGGATGCGGAGCTTCGTGGAGGAGGGCCCCGGTAAGGCGAAGTTCCTCTGACTCTCGCCGAGTTCCGCCAGGTTCCGCCGATTTTCTCGAACAAAGTACTTGCAGTTGACGCGATGTCTTATCCGGGTCCCTCGATCGGGCGGTTTATGGGAGCCTTAAGCGAGCCTTAAGCCTGTCTTGTCGAGGGGGCCTGTCGCTTGCCCGAAAGTGAGCTTCCGTCGCAGGTCGGAGGTCCTTCGGGGCCCGACGTGATGCCAACGGCATATGCCGAACGGCCTATTCGGAATGACGTGTTCCGGGGGGCGTATTCCCGCGGAACAGCCCCCGAGGGCGGCTCGGGCGGCCATGATGGGGGCATGGCGGGGCTGGAGGGCATGGAACAGCCGCGGGGACACGGTCGTGCGACGGCGGCGCGGTGGTCGCCTGCGGTGGAGGACGAACGAGCGCTCAAGGCGCTCGAGTTGTTCGGAGACCCGACGGAGGCCGAGGTTCCGCTGCCGTCCCGCCCCGAGTCCGCCGCGACCGCGCGCCGCCTCGCCCAGGTCGTCGTACTGCGTCACTGGGGACTGTCCCCCAAGATGACCGAGGACGCCGTGCTGCTCGTCTCCGAACTGGTCGGCAACGCGGTGCGTCACACCGGCGCGAGAGTCTTCGGCCTGCGCATGCGCCGGCGCCGCGGATGGATCCGGGTGGAGGTCCGGGACCCCTCACGGGGACTGCCGTGTCTGATGCCGGTCCAGGAGATGGACATCAGCGGGCGGGGACTGATGCTGGTGGACAAGCTCTCCGACCGCTGGGGCGTCGACCTGCTGCCGCGCGGGAAGACGACGTGGTTCGAGATGCGGGTCGCCGACCGGTAGAGCACGCGACCGGGCGCGAGGGTGCCTGGCCCTACGAGTGGTGGCCGTACGGGCGGTTGCCGTGCGGGCGGTTGCCGTACGGGGGGTGACCGTATGTGGGCGGGCCGCCGATCGGGCTAATCGCCTGTTTTCCGGACCGACCCCCCTTAAATGGTGCGGTGACCACGACCGACCGTCGGGCGGTGCTGCGCGCGGGCGCCGGAATCGTTGCCTCGGGGGTGCTGACCAGCGGGTGCGCGACCAGTGACGCCACCGGCGGTGCCGCCGCTCAGCCCGTCGCCCCCTCAGCCACCGCCCCGGCCTCCCGTACCCCCGCCCCCGCTCCCGCACCGCTCCTCCGCTACCCCGCCCAGATCCCCCACGGCCCCCGCGACCGCCCCCGGGTCGCCCTCACCTTCCACGGCGACGGCGACCCCGCCACCGCGCACGCGCTGCTCGACGCCGCCGAGGAACACGGCTCCCGCGTCACCGTGTTCGCCGTCGGGACCTGGCTCGACGCCCACCCCGGCCTGGCGCACCGCGTCCTCGACGGCGGTCACGAACTCGGCAACCACACCCTCCGGCACCTCGACATCAACACCATGCCGGAGGCGGACGCCGACGCCGAGATCAGAGGGTGCGCCGAGCGACTGAAAAGGCTCACCGGCTCCATCGGCACCTGGTTCAGGCCCTCGCGGGCCGCCCGCGCCTCCCCGCTCGTCGAACGGCTCGCCCACCGGGCCGGCTACCCGCACGTCCTGTCCTACGACGTCGACTCCCTCGACTTCACCTCGCCGGGCGCCCCCGCCGTCGTACGCAACGTCATGGCCGGCATCCGCGCCGGATCGATCGTGAGCCTGCACCTCGGCTACGCGGACACGGTCGCCGCGTTCCCCGGCCTCCTGCACGAACTCGACCGCCGCGGCCTGCGCGCGGTGACCACCACGGAGTTGCTGACCTGATGCCCCCCACCGCCATCACCCGCGCCCTCGTCACGGGGGCCGCTCTCGCCGTCCTCGCCGGAATCGCCGGCTGCGGCACCGAGCCCCGCACCGAGTCCCGCACCGAGACCCGCACCGAGACCCGCACCGAGTCCCGCACCGAGGCCGGCGAACAGCCGAACAGGGCCCGCGGCACGGTCGGGGCCGCCCGGCCCGCCGTCCCCGCCGCGCCCGTGGTCCGGGGACTGCCCGGGATGCCGCCCGTCCTCCACCCGCGTGACGTGTACGCCGCCGACCGGCCGAACAGACTCTCCCCGGTCGTCCGGGACTTCCCGTCCCGGGTCTACGTGCCCAACACCGAGTCCGACACCGTCTCCGTCATCGACCCGAGGACGTACGAGATCGTCGAGACGATCCACGTCGGGCGCCAGCCGCAACACGTCGTGCCCTCCTGGGACCTCAAGACCCTCTGGGTCAACAACAACCGCGGGCACACCCTCACGCCCATCGACCCGAGGACCGGGAAGGCGGGCGAACCGGTCGACGTCCACGACCCATACAACCTCTACTTCACGCCCAACGGCAGATACGCCGTCGTCATGGCCTCCCTGGACCGCGAGCTCGTCTTCCGCGACCCGCACACCATGAAGATCGCCAAGACCGTGCCCGTCAGCTGCTACGGCGTCAACCACGCCGACTTCTCCCTCGACGGCCGGTACTTCGTCGTGTCCTGCGAGTTCAGCGGCGAACTGCTGAAGGTCGACACGGAGAAGATGAAGGTCGTCGGGCAACAGAAGCTGCCCTTCGAGGGCGCGATGCCCCAGGACGTCAAGATCTCGCCCGACGGCAAGCGGTTCTACGTCGCCGACATGATGGCCGACGGCATGTGGGTCCTGGACGGCGACAGCTTCGCCCGGCCCACCCTCCTGCCCACCGGCAAGGGCACCCACGGGCTGTACGTCAGCCGCGACTCCCGCGAGATGTACGTCTCCAACCGGGGCGAGGGCACCGTCTCCGTCTTCGACTTCGAGAAGGGCGAGGTCACGAAGAAGTGGCGGCTGCCCGACGGCGGCAGCCCCGACATGGGCGGCGTCTCCGCCGACGGCAGGGTCCTCTGGCTGTCCGGCCGTTACGACGACGAGGTGTACGCCATCGACACCCGGACCGGCAGGCAGCTCGCCCGCGTCAGCGTCGGCCGTGGCCCGCACGGTCTCGCCGTCTACCCGCAGCCCGGCCGCTATTCACTCGGACACACGGGCATCTTCCGCTGATCCCCGGCCCGCCCTCAGTTCGGCGACCCGGTCAAGGCGGCCGTCGACCGCCGCGTCGGCGTCGGCCGGGACGTCTACGGGGCGAGCAGCAGCGCCTCCCCGCCCACCGGCACGAACCCGGCCGCCTGGAACGCCCGCACACTGCGGGCGTTGCCGGGAGCCAGTTGCGCCCACACCGGCTCCCCGCCGCTCAGCTGCCTGGCGGCAGCCGCCAGCGCCCGCCCCAGCCCCCGGTGCCGTACCGTCTCCGCCACCTCCACCGCGGCCTCCAGCCGCCCCGCGACCCCGCGCCCGAGGATGAGCACCCCGCCGTCGGCCGCCCACACCCGCACGTCGTCGCGGTGCTTGTGGGCCCGGGCGATCCGGTGATGCCCGAGGCCGTCGATCTCCGTCAGCGGCAGCGGCGGGTCCCCCTGGACCGGGGAGGCGACCGCGAGGAGGTCGATGGTCTCGTTCGAGCGGCCCGTACGGTCCATGAGGGCGGCCAGGAAACGCGGGTTCATCGGCGCGGAGAGCGCGTCGCTGTCGACGCCGGCCAGGGTCCGGCGTACCCAGTCCGGGTCCTCGTCCGTGAAGACGACGGCGTGCGCGGTGAAGGCGATGACCCCGGCGTCGCGGTGGGAGGCCTGGGGCACGATCGTCGTGCGGCCGTCGGGAGGCGGGAAGACACCCCGCGCCGCCGAGTCGAGAATGTCCTTCAGCGTTTCCCCCACAGCGCCCCTCCCGGCCTCTTGAGTCTCCACCCACTGGAAGGCCCAGACTCGCCAACATGATCGACGACGGCACCGGACATCTCACCATCGGCGAACTGGCCCGGGCCACCGGGCTGACCGTACGGACCATCCGCTACTGGTCCGACGAGGGCGCCCTGCCGCCCGTCACCCGGTCGGCCGGCGGGTACCGGCTGTACGACGCCGGCTCCGTGGCCCGCCTCGAACTGGTCCGCACCCTGCGCGAACTGGGCCTCGGCCTGGACCACGTACGCGCCGTGCTGGCCGGGGAGACGACGGTCGCGGAGGTGGCCGCCGCGCATGTGGCGGCGCTGGACGCGCAGATCCGGACGCTGCGGGTGACCCGTGCGGTGCTGTCGTCCGTGGCGAGACGCGGTTCCACCGCGGAGGAGACGACACTCATGAACAAGCTGGCGCGGCTGTCGGCCGCCGAACGCAAACGCATCCTGGAGGAGTTCGTGGACGAGATGTTCCACGGCCTCGACACGGCGGACCCGGCGATCCGCGACCGGATGCGGAACGTCGCCGCCGACCTGCCCGACGACCCGACGCCCGAACAGGTCGACGCCTGGGTGGAGTTGGCCGAGCTGCTGAGTGACCCGGAGTTCAAGGCGCGGATGCGCGCGGTGGCCGAGTTCAACGCCGCCGACCGCGGCCACGACGCCGAGGAGGGCGCGTCCCTGTGGTTCGCCCAGCGGATGGTCAAGCTGGCGGCCGATGCCCGTGCGCGGGGTGTCGCCCCCGACGACCCGGAGGCCGCGGAGGTACTGCGGGACCTGCTGGGCGACGCCGACCCCGCCGACGTACTCGCGCGCCTGGAGTCGCCGACGAACGACACGGTCGCCCGCTACCGCGAGTTGCTCGTCGCGGTGAAGGGACAGGAACCGCCGGCCGCGCACCGTGCGGAGTTCGGGTGGGTGGTCGCGGCGCTGCGTGCGCGCTCGGCCAGCTAATCTGACCTCGTCAGTAGTACGTACATGAAGGGGCGGGTCCCGGTGGCGGACATCGAGGAAGCACGCAAGCAGTTCGAGCGGATCGACACGAACGGTGACGGGTTCATCACGGCCGCCGAGTTCAAGACCGCCCTGGCACAGGAGGGCGACTGGAACGTCACCGAGTCCGTGGCCGAGGTCATCATCGCCTCCCGCGACCTCGACGGCGACAAGCTCCTGTCGTTCGACGAGTTCTGGACGTACCTGAACAAGTAGCGCCGATCAGTACGTGAAAGGGGCGCCCACCGGACCGCCGGCGGGCGCCCCTTTCACGTCCCCGCGAGGGTGTTGGGGGCACCCGGATGCGCGGAGAACGTGTCGGACGTAAGCGTCAGTTGAAGGCTGCCCACTCCTGCAGGGCCTTCTTGGTCGCGAAGTCGCCGACGTTCGTGTCGACCGGGTCGTCGGTGTACTGGTGGAAGCGCCATGTCGCCTGGATACGGGGCTCGCCGGCCGTCACGTAGTCGGCTATCCACAGTCCGTCGCCCGCGTAGGAGGTCGTATCGACGTTCAACCAGTAGTTCCTGTTGCAGTAGAGGACGACCCGGTTGTCCGGCCGGAGTTCCTTCACTTTGCGGATGAAGGTGTCCTTCTCGGCGTTCGAGGCGTGGGTGCCGTCGCCCGTCGTCTCCCAGTCGACGGCGAGGATGTCGGCATTCGCCCGCTCCGAGGCCCTGCTGAGGAAGTACTCGGCCTGGGCGGTCAGGTTGCCGGGCCAGAGGAAGTGGTAGAAGCCGACCACGCAGCCGGCGTCGCGGGCCCGTTCCGTCTGCGCGGCGAGCTTGGGATTGACGTACGAACGGCCCTCCGTCGCCTTGATGAAGACGAAGGAGAGGCCGTCCGTGTCGTAGGCGGAGGACTGGTACGCGCTCACGTCTATGCCGCGCAGCATGGGGTGCTCCCTGAAGTGCCGGTGGGGGGACAGGAATTGCTGGTTTCCCACCTTTGCACAAGTGATTCCGCGGCACGGGGGATTGCCGGTTCAGCCTCTTGCCGATCGCGGTGGAGACCCCTGCCCCGCCGGTCATGACCAGGACGCTGCGCCTCGTCTTGGTCGGCCCGTTTCCACGTCAAGGGACTCCAGGAACGGCAGGTACGCCGCCTCAACCCGCCGGGCGTCGCGGCGGACGTATGTGCGGACGTCGTTCCGCGGTGTGCCGTCGTAGATGTCGGTGAGGAGAGCGGTGGGCCTGACATCGAGGAAGACGTCCTGCCAGGGGTAGCGCCTGCGCGCACCGGGCGGCCCGATGACGGCCCAGGCCCAGTGCAGCGCCAGCAGCGCGGTGGCGGGGTCGGGGTCCTTTGCCGATTCGCCCCCGCGGGCGGCTCGGACGACGGCCGCGTGGTCGCTCCGGCCCATGGCCTCCCACGTGACACGGGATTCCTCGCGCATCCACCGCTGATCCGGCATCAGGACTCCTCACCGTTCACCGATCATCGGGTTTCGCTCCGTGACGGTCGGCGGGCAGGGCGTATCGCCTCAGCACTCGATGATGTTCACCGCGAGCCCGCCCCGCGCCGTCTCCTTGTACTTGACGTACATGTGGACGGCTACTGATCATGGGGTTGACCTGCGGTTTTGATATACCCAGGCTTGCCTTGAATCACGTCAGGGACTTTTTGGGGACTTTTTGTCGGGGCTGATTACAACGTATTCGATGCTGCGTGAGACGCCTGTGGGGTTGGGTCGTTGATGCTCGGGCGGCACCCGATGACTTCGGTGAGCCCCGCACTCGTAATGCGTACGTCTTGGGTTCGCCTTGAAGCCTGGCCGGTCGGCCGGGTCTGGTTCATGACCACGCGAGGGTCGCCGAACTCCAAGTGAGGCTGATGGCATCGTCGTTGAGAAGTGTGTCGGCGAAGGCGGTGACCTGTCGGACGACGTCGGTGAAGCGTTCGGGGTAGCCGGTCGCGGCGGGGCCCTGTCTCCGGCGCCAGGCGGTGTACGAGGTCTGGCGGCGCTCGCCGAGGTCGCTGATGGCGGTGCTGAGGGGTTTCAGGGTGATGCCGCGGTGTGCGGCGGTGGCGGTCAGCGCGGTGGTGAGTTCCTGGCCGTCGAGGTCGTTGAGGGTGAGCAGCCGGTAGAGATCGCCGTAGTCGCGGTCGCGGGTGTTGAGGTCGCCGAGTGAGACGGCGGTGGAGAGCTTCTCGGCGATGACGGTGGCGAGTGGGTAGCCGAGGAGCTGGAAGCTGTCCGTCGTGAGCTGCTGTGGGTAGTCGATGATCCGGGGGCCGGGAGTGACTGGATCGCCGAAGCTGACATCAAGTTGGAGCTTGAGTCGTGCTCGGGCGACGGAGGCGCCCATGGACAGACGCAGACCGTGGTACTCGTCCTCCTCGCGGATGGGCACGGTCTTGAGCGTCGCGGGATCGAATGCGACGCCGTCGTCGATCTCGGTGGCGGCGATGCCGGCGATCCTGCGAATGATCTCCGCTTCGTCGCCTGGAAAAGAGCGGCCGAGGATGTCGATGTCGCGGGTCATCCGGCGTGCGCCGAACTGGGCGAGGAGCAGGCCGCCCTTGAGTACGAAGTGTTCGCGGCCGAGGGGTGACGCGGCCAGGCGGTAGAGGAAGCGTTCGAGGACGTACTCGACCATGATCTCGTCCGTGGACCGGCTGGCGTGGCGAGCCAGGTTGCGCAGGTCGTTGTAGACGCGGCCGGCGGTGGTGTCACGAGTGGGGTTGGCCATCAGGCGAGCACCGCCTCAACGGCAGGGCGGATAACGGAGAGAGCACCCAACTCGCGCGCGACGTCCTGGAGTTCGCCGATGTTACGGCGTCCGCCCTGGCGCAGATAGCGGCCGAGCGCGGACAGGGCGAGGGTCTCGCCGATGCGGCTGCGGTGGCGCATTGCGTCGACGACGCTGCGGGCGGCGCTGTACACGGGGATGGTTTCTCCTGGGGCTGCTTCGAATCGTTCGACGCCGAGAGCGAAGGTCGTCGGGGCGTACTGCGCCACTACGGTGGGCGGGTAGGAGATCGTGGGGCGGCGTGTACCGCGCGGCACGGCGATGTGTACCGCTGCGGGGATGTCGTCGATCAGCTCGTGCAGGGCCAGAGCGGACTCGCCGCACACGACGGCGCGAGGAGCCCGTGCGCACACGGCCAGCAGATCCGCGTGCGCGGTCTCTGGTGCGTCTGCCCGTCGGTAGACCCCTCGGGACAGTTCGTCTATCTCTCCCTCCGCGACCAAGGACGCCAGATCACGAGGGGAGAGCAGGACCTGACGTGCTTGCGCCGTAGTGAACGTGGGGGAGAGGCCGGTCAGCCGCTGCTCCAAGCGCGGGTTCTCCGCAGCACTCATGTATCGAATAGTACCCCTCTGGAGGTTTCAGGGGATCGATTTGATACATCCTGGCGACGGTTGGCGGTCAGGGCGAGTCGGAACAGCGATCGAAGAGGTTACGAACCTCCAGGTCAGGCTCCCGCCCATGGGATTTCCTGGGGACTTTTCGGGGACTTTCAAGCCTGTCTCAGGGAGTTTTCGGGGACTTCCCGCCGAGTAAGCAGGGAAGGCCCCGACAGCACCGAAAGACACGAACGTGCTGGTTAGGGCCTGTTGCCTCAGCACTCGATGATGTTCACCGCGAGCCCGCCCCGCGCCGTCTCCTTGTACTTGACGCTCATGTCGGCGCCCGTTTCCTTCATCGTCTTGATGACCTTGTCCAGGGACACCTTGTGCGAGCCGTCCCCCCGCATCGCCATCCGGGCCGCCGTGACCGCCTTCACCGCGGCCATGCCGTTGCGTTCGATGCACGGGATCTGGACCAGGCCGCCGACCGGATCGCAGGTCAGGCCGAGATTGTGTTCCATGCCGATCTCGGCCGCGTTCTCGACCTGTTCGGGGCTGCCGCCGAGCACCTCGGCCAGTGCGCCCGCCGCCATCGAGCAGGCCGAGCCCACCTCGCCCTGGCAGCCGACCTCCGCGCCGGAGATGGACGCGTTCTCCTTGAACAGCATGCCGATCGCGCCTGCGGCGAGGAGGAAGCGGACCACGCCCTCCTCGTCGGCGCCCGGCACGAAGTTGATGTAGTAGTGCAGGACCGCCGGAATGATGCCCGCGGCCCCGTTCGTCGGGGCCGTCACGACCCGACCGCCCGCCGCGTTCTCCTCGTTCACCGCCATCGCGTACAGCGTGATCCACTCCATGGCGCGGGCCAACGGCTCGCCCTCCGCGCGGAGTTGACGTGCCGACATGGCCGCGCGCCGGCGGACCCGGAGCCCGCCCGGCAGGATGCCCTCGCGGGACATGCCGCGTGCCGTGCACGTCTGCATCACACGCCAGATGTCCAGCAGCCCGGAGCGGATCTCGTCCTCGGTGCGCCAGGCCCGCTCGTTCTCCAGCATCAGCGCGGAGATCGACAGGCCCGTCTCCTTCGCCAGGCGCAGCAGTTCGTCGCCCGTGCGGAAGGGGTACTTGAGGGCCGTGTCGTCGAGCTTGATCCGGTCGGCGCCGACGGCGTCCTCGTCGACGACGAATCCGCCGCCCACCGAGTAGTACGTCTTCGAGAGGAGTTCGGCGCCCGAGGCGTCGTACGCCCACAGGGTCATGCCGTTCGCGTGGTAGGGGAGTGTCTTGCGGCGGTGGAGGATCAGGTCGTCGTCGAAGGAGAAGGCGATCTCATGGTCGTCGAGGAGCCTCAGCCGGCCCGACTCCTTGATCTGTTCCACCCGGGTGTCCGCGCCCTCCACGTCCACCGTGCGCGGTGAGGCGCCCTCCAGGCCGAGCAGCACCGCCTTGGGAGTTCCGTGGCCGTGTCCGGTCGCGCCCAGGGAGCCGTACAGCTCCGCGCGGACCGACGTCACCGCCCCGAGGACCTCCTCGTTGCGCAGTCGGCGCGCGAACAGCCGGGCCGCGCGCATCGGGCCGACCGTGTGGGAGCTGGACGGGCCGATACCGATCGAGAACAGGTCGAAGACCGAGATGGCCACGGGAACTCCTCAGAACGGGGGCGGTGGGCTCCGCACCGGGCGGAGCCCACGCACTCCAGGGGTACTACTTGGTCAGGCCGGGGTACAGCGGGTGCTTGTCGGCCAGCGCCTTCACGCGGGCCTTCAGGCTTTCGGCGTCGTAGGACGGCTTGAGGGTCTCGGCGATGACGTCCGCGACCTCCGTGAAGTCCTCGGTCGTGAAGCCGCGGGTGGCCAGCGCCGGGGTGCCGATCCGCAGGCCCGACGTCACCATCGGGGGCCGCGGGTCATTGGGGATCGCGTTCCGGTTGACGGTGATGCCGACCTCGTGGAGCCGGTCCTCCGCCTGCTTGCCGTCCAGCTCGGAGTCGCGCAGGTCGACGAGGACCAGGTGGACGTCCGTACCGCCGGAGAGGACGGACACGCCGTGCTCGGCGACGTCCGCGCGCACCAGGCGCTCGGCGAGGAGTTGCGCGCCCTCGACCGTACGGCGCTGGCGCTCCTTGAACTCCTCGCTCGCCGCGACCTTGAAGGAGACCGCCTTCGCCGCGATCACGTGCTCCAGGGGGCCGCCCTGGAAGCCCGGGAAGACGGACGAGTTCAGCTTCTTCGCGAACTCCTGCTTCGCCAGGATGATGCCGCCGCGCGGGCCGCCCAGCGTCTTGTGGGTCGTGGAGGTGACCACGTCCGCGTAGGGCACCGGGTTCGGGTGCAGGCCCGCCGCGACCAGACCGGCGAAGTGCGCCATGTCGACCCAGAGGTAGGCCCCGACCTCGTCCGCGATGCGGCGGAACTCCGCGAAGTCCAGCTGCCTCGGGTACGCGGACCAGCCCGCGATGATCACCTTCGGGCGGTGCTCCTTGGCGAGCTGCTCCAGCTCGGCCATGTCGACCAGGCCGGCCTCGTCCACGTGGTAGGCGACCACGTCGAACTGCTTGCCGGAGAAGTTCAGCCGCATCCCGTGGGTGAGATGGCCGCCGTGGGCCAGGTCCAGGCCGAGGATGGTGTCGCCGGGCTGGGCCAGCGCGAACAGCGCGGCCTGGTTGGCGGAGGCGCCCGAGTGCGGCTGCACGTTGGCGTACTCGGCGCCGAACAGCTCCTTGACCCGGTCGATCGCGATCTGCTCGGCGACGTCGACGTGCTCGCAGCCGCCGTAGTAGCGGCGGCCGGGGTAGCCCTCGGCGTACTTGTTGGTGAGGACCGAGCCCTGGGCCTCCATGACCGCGACCGGAGCGAAGTTCTCCGAGGCGATCATCTCCAGGGTGGACTGCTGGCGGTTCAGCTCGGCGTCGACGGCGGCGGCGATGTCGGGGTCGAGTTCGTGCAGGGGAGTGTTCAGAAGCGACATGGGGTCAGTACGTCCTTACGTCCTTGTGCCTGGAAATCTCAGCCCGGAGTCTCAGCTGCCGGAGAACGCGGTGTACTCGTCCGCGGAGAGCAGGTCGCCCGGCTCCTCCGAGACACGCACCTTGAAGAGCCAGCCGCCTTCGAACGGGGCGGAGTTCACCAGTGACGGATCGTTGGAGACGTCCTCGTTGACCTCGGTGACCTCACCGGTGACCGGGGAGTACAGGTCGCTGACGGACTTGGTCGACTCCAGCTCACCGCAGGTCTCGCCCGCGGTCACCGCGGCACCGACCTCGGGAAGCTGGACGTACACGACATCGCCGAGCGCGTTGGCCGCGTGCTCGGTGATACCGACCGTCGAGACGCCGTCCTCGGCGCCCGACAGCCACTCGTGCTCCTTGCTGTAGCGCAGCTGCTGGGGGTTGCTCATGGCCTGAATTCTCCTGTACGCGGGGGACTGGTCATGCATGGGGTGCTACGGGGGAAAAACCGCCTGCCTGTCAGCAGGCAGGACACGGCTCGCTCACGACACCGGAACGAGGACCGGGGCTACTTCCGGCGCTTGTAGAAGGGCAGCGCCACGACCTCGTACGGCTCGTGGCTGCCCCGGATGTCCACGCCCACGCCCGCCGTACCCGGCGCCGAGTGCGCGGCGTCGACGTACGCCATCGCGATCGGCTTCCCGAGCGTGGGGGAGGGGGCGCCCGAGGTGACCTCGCCGATCACCCGGCCGCCGGCGACGACCGCGTATCCGGCGCGCGGGACACGACGGCCCTCGGCGACCAGTCCGACGAGTACCCGCGGCGGCTCGTACGAAGCGCGCTCGGCGGCCTCGCGCAGCGCCGCGCGGCCCACGAAGTCGCCCGCCTTCTCGAACTTGACGACCCGGCCGAGCCCGGCGTCGAAGGGGGTGAGGGAGGTGGTCAGCTCGTGCCCGTACAGCGGCATGCCGGCCTCCAGGCGCAGTGTGTCCCGGCAGGACAGGCCGCAGGGGACGAGCCCGGCGGGCGTGCCCGCGTCGGTCAGCGCCTGCCACACCTTCTCCGCGTCCTCCGGCGCCACGAACAGCTCGAAGCCGTCCTCGCCGGTGTACCCGGTGCGCGCGATCAGGGCAGGGGCGCCGGCGACCGTGCCGGGCAGACCCGCGTAGTACTTCAGGCCGTCGAGATCGGCGTCGGTGAGGGCGGCGAGGATGCCGGGGGCCTGAGGGCCCTGGACGGCGATCAGCGCGTAGGCGTCCCGGTCGTCGCGGACCAGCGCGTCGAAGCCGTCGGCGCGCTCCAGCAGGGCGTCGAGCACCACCTGCGCGTTGCCGGCGTTGGCCACGACCAGGTATTCGGTCTCGGCCAGGCGGTAGACGATCAGGTCGTCGAGGATGCCGCCGTCGGCCCGGCAGATCATCGTGTAGCGGGCGCGGCCCACGGCGACGGACCCGATGTCGCCGACGAGGGCGTGGTCGAGGAGGGCGGCTGCTTCCGCCCCCGTCACGGTGATCTCACCCATGTGGGAGAGGTCGAAGAGGCCGGCCTTCGTGCGCACGGCCAGATGCTCGTCGCGCTCGGAGCCGTACCGCAGGGGCATGTCCCAGCCGGCGAAGTCGGTCATGGTGGCGCCGAGCGAACGATGCAGGGCATCGAGCGCGGTCGGACGCGGAGGGGTGCTGCTCATCGGTAGTGCTCCCAGGGCATGACGGCGAGGTCGTTCCTCCCCATCTGTCATCGGAACCTGAGAGGTTCGTCATGACCGTCGGCGAAACGCCTGGTCACTGACTTGCACCTTGGGTGGAGCCACCGGTCATGACGACCCGCGGCCCGCTTTTCAGATGTGCCTCGCCCGCGCGGTAACGGGGCCTGAGAGATTCAAGGGAGGGACTTGCTCCTTCGGCGCCCGGGTACCCGTAGGTGCCCGGAACTCTCCCGCGCGGATTCAAGCGGCCGGTATGCAGTTGGCGGGCACATCATCGCACGCATTCCTTCGGCCCGGCAGGGGGACCCTTCACAGAAGGGACACAGCCACGCCACGGGCGTACATATCGCCCTGTAGCAGGCCTGTTGCAGTAAGCGGACCCAAACGAGAGACACCGCGTATTACCTTCTCTTTACACTCGACGGGGACGGTACTTCCCGACCCCATGGGAGGACGATCACGGTGAACAGGACCACGGTGTATGCGACGACCTCGGCCCTCGCACTGACCGACGCGCTGCCCAAGCAGCCGGCCGCCCCCGTCCGGGAGGCATGCGCCTCGCGGCCGGAACCCGTGATCCGCGACCTTCGGGAGCGCGCGGGCCACAGCCCGCACGGCCTCACCTTCGGCGCCCGCGACCTCGTCGTGGTCACCGGCCTGCCCGGCAGCGGCAAGTCCACACTGATGCGCCGGGCGGTGCGCGCCACCGGCATCGACTCCCAGAACACCCGCGACCACTGGGACGCCCTGACACCCTCCTTCCTCCCCTACGCCGTCTACCGGCCCCTTGTCCGCCTCGCCCACTACGCCGGACTGCGCAGCGCCCTGCGCTCCGGTGCCGGAGTCGTCGTGCACGACTGCGGTACGCAGGCCTGGGTGCGCGGCTGGCTGGCCCGCGAGGCCCGCCGCCGGGGCGGCACCCTGCATCTGCTCCTCCTCGACGTCACCCCGGACGAGGCCCTTGAGGGCCAGCGCGAACGCGGCCGGGGCGTCTCGCGGTACGCGTTCCTGCGCCACCGCCGGGCCGCCTCACGTCTGCTGCGCTCGGTGGAGAAGGGGAATCTGCCCGAGGGCTGCGGCTCGGCGGTCCTGATCGACCGGGACGCGGCGGACACCCTCCGCAGGATCGACTTCGCCGACTGACAGCCGTACTTGCCGGGGCCGGTTAGGGTTTTGCCCATTAAGGGACTCCCACCCAGGGACCCAGGGCAGCGGTTCACAGCAGGCGGTAGGCAGATGGACATCCCGGCGGACTTCCCCCCGGACTTTCCCGGCGGTTTCCCCGCGCAGGTACACCCGCACTCGCACGGCGGCTGGCCCGGCAACGAGCTGGAGGAGGTGCTCTCGGCATCCCTCGGGGTCCCCGGCGCGGGCGCCCGTATCGTCGAGGTCCTCGGCCGCAGCTTCGTCTGGGTTCCCCTGCCGTCCGGCGGCGGCCCCTACACCGGCCCTCTCGACCTGCCCACGATGGACATCCAGGGCCAGGCCTACGTGCCGGTCTTCAGCTCGGAGGAACAGTTCCGGCAGGTCGTCGGCGGCCATGTGTCGTACACCGTGGCCCCGGCCGTCGAGTTCGCGCGCGGTCTGCCGCCCCAGGTCGGCATCGCCGTGAACCCGGACGGTGTGGTCGGCGTCCCGCTGCCCCCGCAGGCCGTGGCCCAGCTCTGCCGCTCCGGCCGCACCGTCCTCGACGGCGCCGGCGGCGGACGGGTCCGCCTCTACGAGCCGAACTGGCAGGAGGACCCGGTCGACTTCCTCACCGCCGCGGCAACGGAGTTCGCGGGCACGGGCGTGGTCCGGACGGCCCGCCGCTGCCTGGCGGCGATCGAAACGGCCGCCCCCGTCCTGTTCGTCGGCGTCGAACTCTCCCCCTGGGACCCGCTGGCCCGCACAATTCCCATGGACGCGGTGGGCAGGGCGCTGGGGCGATCGCCCTCACCCTGGCCGGTGAACCTGGTCTTCCTGGACGCGGCCCAGGACCCGGTGACCGACTGGCTGAGGGACAGGGTCCGCCCCTTCTATCAGCATGGATACTGACGAACGCGCCCCAGGGGCAACCCCCCGGGGGCGCGGGGAACTGCGCGACAGGCCACGAATCACCCGCACTCCGCCGACAACACCAGGCCCCGAGCTCTCAACGGCCTGACCAGCGGAGCGCATAAGCTAGAACGCACAACTCGGTCAGGGTTACGAAGGGGCGGTAATGGTGAGCGCGTCGGGCACGGCCGCGGCCGGTCAGGTCGAGCACATGCTGCGCCAGGTGACGCCCGGGCGTTACGACGCCTACGAGGCGCTCCTGCGTGCCCTCGCGACCCCGTCCTCCGGCCAGATCTGGATGCTGCTCTGGCACGGCCAGGCCGGTTCCCCCGACGCGCAGTACGGAAACATGCAGGTCGACGGGTACGGATACGCGCCCTGTGTGACCTCCGCCCAGGAACTGTCGGTCAGCGGCTGGAACAGGTCGTACGAGGTGGTCGACGGCCTCGACGTGGCCCGCACCCTCTATCCGGACCAGTACGGCCTCTGGCTCAACCCGCACTCCCCGGGCGGCGGCGTCGGCATCCCCTGGCTCGACCTGCGCCGGATCGCGACAGGCCTGGAGCGCCAGCCCGCCGGCCCCCTGCGGCTGGCCGAACCCGGCATCGAGATCCCGCAGTTCTACGCCCTCCTCTCGCAGAACGCCCACCGCACCCCGGCGGTCCGCTCCCTGCGCCGCGCCTGGGTGCAGCCCGCGCTCGGCGCGCCGTATCTGGCCATCGGACTGGACGTGTACGACACCTCGCCGCCCGCCGTGGACTCGGTGCGCGCGATGATGCAGCAGTCGATCGGGGCGGTCCCCGACGGGTTGCCGGTGTCGACGGTCGCGATGTCGGACGAGCACGACCCGGTCGTGATGTGGCTGCGTGCGAACGCCCGGCCGTTCTACGACCGGGAGGCCCACGCCATCGCCGCCCCGCCCCAGGCCCCACAGGCTCCGGCGGGCGGATACGGGTATCCGCCCGCGCGGGGTCGTTACTGAGCGGATCTTCACCCGTACGGCCGAATTCGCGCGCCACTGTCTTCGCGCGTAGATGACGACGGATAGTCGCGATAGTATTCGGATGTCCCTTCTGTCCCAACTGCCCCGCGTCCGAGGGTCGTTACCCGCTGTTCGGATAACGGAATCCCCAGGACAGCATCACGGTTGCGCATACTTTCGCCGACAGGCCTTTCACGTGATCGCCGAATCACTGAAGACTCGCCTGTCAGACGATGGGGTCATCGATCCTGCGGGCGGCGGCGCATGGCTAAGTCGACTAATCAGCACGGATCGTCAGCAGGAACGAACAGCCGGTTCACCGGGCCGCACCATCTGCGGCCCGTGTCCGGCGAGCAAGTGAATCAAGCCGCAGACAGCGGCAGGCGTAGGCCGGTCACCACCGGCGAGAGGGGTCGGGTCCTGTGACCGCACCGATCGAGACCACCGCAGCGGCAGCCGAGGTACAGCCGGAGGCTGTGCTCGCCGGTGCCGGCAAGGGGCAGATCGAGGGCCGATCCCTGGGGCAGATCGCCTGGTCCCGGTTCAAGAGGGACAAGGTGGCGGTCGCCGGCGGCGTCATCGTCATCCTGCTGGTCCTGCTCGCGATCCTCTCCCGGCCCATCCAGGCGCTGTTCGGCCTCGACCCCAACGCCTTCAACCAGGATCTGATCGACCCCAACAGTTCCCTCCCCACGAGCGGCTTCGGCGGCATGAGCTGGGACCACCCGCTCGGTGTCGAACCGAAGTTCGGGCGCGACATCGCCACCCGCATCCTGGAGGGCTCCTGGGTCTCGCTGGTCGTCGCCTTCGGCGCGACGATCCTGTCCAACGTGATCGGCACGGTCCTCGGTGTGGTGGCCGGCTTCTACGGCGGACGGGTCGACACGATCATCAGCCGGCTGATGGACACCTTCCTCGCCTTCCCCCTCCTGCTCTTCGCCATCGCCATCTCCGCCACGCTCCAGGGCGGCGCGTTCGGCCTGGAGGGGCTGCCCCTTCACATCAGCGTGCTGATCTTCATCATCGGCTTCTTCAACTGGCCCTACCTGGGACGCATCGTCCGCGGCCAGACCCTGGCCCTGCGCGAGCGCGAGTTCGTCGACGCCTCCCGGGGGATGGGCGCGAAGGGGCCGTACATCCTCTTCCGCGAGCTGCTCCCGAACCTGGTCGGCCCGATCATCGTCTACTCGACGCTGCTCATCCCGACCAACATCCTCTTCGAGGCCAGCCTGAGCTTCCTGGGCGTCGGCATCCAGCCCCCGCAGGCGTCATGGGGCGGGATGATCAGCGAGGCCGTCACCTACTACGAGGTCGATCCGCAGTTCCTGATCGTGCCCGGCCTCGCGATCTTCGTCACCGTGCTGGCGTTCAACCTGCTCGGCGACGGTCTCCGCGACGCTCTCGACCCGCGCAGTCGCTGATCAGCGGTCGCGCCGAGAGTCCATCAAGTTTCCAACAATGGAGGAAGCAGACCATCATGCGAAGGTCAGCGCTGGCCGCGGTTGCGGCCATCGGTTCTGTGAGCCTGCTGCTTGCAGGTTGCAGCAAAGCCGATGACAACGAGGGAAATGACGGAACGAAGTCGGCTGGGGCCAACGCAGCGACCAAGGACGTCGTCAACGCCTCGACCAAGACAGGCGGGACGGTCACCTACGAGTACTCCGACGTCCCGGACTCCTTCGACCCCGGCAACACGTACTACGCGTACATGTACAACCTCAGCCGGCTGTACGCCCGCCCGCTGATGACCTTCAAGCCCGGTCCGGGCGACAAGGGCAACGAGCTGGTCCCGGACCTCGCCGCGAGCGCCGGTGTACCGAGCGACGGCGGCAAGACCTGGACGTACAAGCTCCGTTCGGGGCTGAAGTACCAGGACGGCACCGCGATCACCTCGAAGGACGTCAAGTACGCCGTCGAGCGCTCCAACTTCGCGCGTGACGTGCTCTCCCTCGGCCCGAACTACTTCCAGCAGTTCCTGGCCGGCGGCGACAAGTACAAGGGTCCCTACAAGGACAAGAGCGCCGGGGGCCTGGCCTCCATCGAGACGCCGGACGACACGACGGTCGTCTTCAAGCTCAACCGCGCCTTCCAGGAGTTCGACTACCTGGTCGCCACGCCGCAGACGGCTCCGGTGCCGCAGGCCAAGGACACCGGTGTCGACTACGTCAAGAACATCGTGTCCTCGGGCTCGTACCAGTTCGAGAGCTACCAGGACGGCAAGCAGGTCACCCTCGTCCGCAACAAGAACTGGGACGCGTCGACCGACCCGCTGCGCAAGCAGTACCCGGACAAGATCGTCGTCAAGCTGAAGGTCAACGCCGAGACGATCGACCAGGACGTCATGGCCGGCAACGCCATCGACCTGGGCGGTACGGGTGTCCAGGCCGCGACGCAGGCGAAGGTCGTCAACTCCGCCGCCCTGAAGGCCAACACCGACAACGCCTACGGTGGCCGTCTCGTCTACCTGGCGATCAACACCAAGCTCGCGCCGTTCGACAACGTCGCCTGCCGCAAGGCCGTCGAGTACGCGGTCGACAAGGTCTCGGTGCAGACCGCCGAGGGCGGCCCGATCCGCGGTGACATCGCCACGACCGTCCTCCCGCCGGACATCCCGGGCTACGAGAAGGCGGACGTCTACGCCACCGACGGCAACAAGGGTGACGTGGCCAAGGCCAAGGAGCAGCTCCAGGCCTGCGGCAAGACGACGATCAGCACGAACATCTCCGCGCGCAGCGACCGTCCGGCGGAGATCGACGCGGCCACCGCGATCATCAACTCGCTGAAGGCCGCCGGCATCAACGCCAGCCTGAAGCAGTACCCGTCGGGCAAGTACTTCACCGACAACGCGGGTGTCCCCGAGTTCGACAAGAAGAACAACATCGGTCTGATGATGATGCAGTGGGGTGCCGACTGGCCTTCCGGCTACGGCTTCCTGCAGCAGATCCTGCACGGTGACGCGATCGGCGCGTCCGGCAACACCAACCTGTCGCAGCTCGACAACGCCGATGTCAACAAGACGCTGGAGACGGCGATCGGCACCGAGGACAAGGCGGCGCGTGACGCCCTGTACACCGAGGTCGACAAGAAGGCCATGGACGAGGCCGCCCTCGTCCCGCTGACCTACTTCAAGGTCCTCCTGTACCGCCCGGCCGGCTTCACCAACCTCGTCTCCTCCTCGGCCTTCAGCGGTCAGTACGACTACCTCAACATCGGCACGACCAAGAAGTAGCCCCGGAAGGCAGGTGAAGGCATTGGTGCCCGCGGGCTTAGCGGCCCGCGGGCACCGGCGCCGGTCCCCGTGATCTCGTACATCCTCCGCCGGATGGCTGCGGCAGTGATCCTGCTGCTGGTCGTCACCGCGGTCACCTTCGCCATCTTCTTCGTACTGCCGCGGTTCGCCGGTCAGACCGCCGACTCGCTGGCCCAGCAGTACATCGGGAAGAACCCGTCGGCGGCCGACATCGCCGCGGTCAAGCACAACCTGGGACTGGACCAGCCCCTCTATGCCCAGTTCTGGCACTTCATCAAGGGGATCGTGGTCGGTGCCACCTACGACCTCGGCCCCACCACGGCGCACTGCAACGCGCCCTGCTTCGGCTATTCCTTCAAGACCCACCAGGCGGTCTGGCCGGAGCTGACCTCCCGCATTCCGGTGACGGTCTCGCTGGCCGCCGGTGCCGCGGTGCTCTGGCTGGTGTCCGGTGTCACGGCCGGTGTGGTCTCCGCGCTCAAGCCGCGCTCGTTCCTCGACCGCACCTTCATGGGCATCGCCCTCGCCGGCGTCTCGCTGCCCATGTTCTTCACGGGCAACCTCGCACTGCTGCTCTTCACCTACCAGTGGCCGATCTTCGGCCGCACGTACGTCCCGTTCACCCAGAACCCCGCGGAATGGGCCAACACCCTCTTCCCCGCGTGGTGCTCGCTCGCTCTCCTCTACTCCGCCATCTACGCGCGGCTCACCCGCTCGGGCATGCTGGAGACGATGAACGAGGACTACATCCGTACGGCACGCTCCAAGGGCCTGCGTGAGCGCAAGGTCGTGTTCAAGCACGGACTACGGGCCGCCCTGACCCCGATCATCACGATCTTCGGCATGGACCTCGGTCTGCTGCTCGGCGGAGCCGTGATCACCGAGAGCGTGTTCTCGCTGCCCGGCATCGGCCAGTACGCGGTACAGGGCATCACCGACAACGACCTGCCCAAGATCCTCGGCGTCACCCTGCTCGCCGCTCTCTTCGTCGTGATCGCAAATCTTCTGGTGGACCTGCTCTACGCGGCCGCCGACCCGCGGGTGAGGCTCTCGTGACCGAACTGACTCCTTTGCCCGCGAACAGCACCGCGGTGGGCGAACCCTCGCCCTCGAACGCGCCCAGCGCCTTCCTCGAAGTCCGCGACCTCAAGGTCCACTTCCCGACCGACGACGGCCTGGTCAAGTCCGTCGACGGACTCAGCTTCCAGCTGGAGAAGGGCAGGACCCTCTCCATCGTGGGCGAGTCCGGCTCCGGCAAGTCCGTCACCTCGCTCGCCATCATGGGCCTGCACCGGCTCGGCGCACGCGGCAAGAACGTGCGGATGTCCGGCGAGATCTGGCTCGACGGCAAGGAACTGGTCGGCGCCGCCCCGGACGAGGTGCGCAAGCTGCGGGGCCGCGAGATGGCGATGATCTTCCAGGATCCGCTGTCCGCGATGCACCCGTACTACACGATCGGCAACCAGATCGTGGAGGCGTACCGCGTCCACCACGACGTCAGCAAGAAGGTGGCCCGCACCCGGGCGATCGAGATGCTCGACCGGGTCGGCATCCCCGAGCCCGGCAAGCGCGTCGACGGCTATCCGCACGAGTTCTCCGGCGGTATGCGCCAGCGCGCGATGATCGCGATGGCGCTGGTCAACAACCCCGAACTGCTCATCGCGGACGAGCCGACCACCGCCCTCGACGTGACCGTCCAGGCGCAGATCCTCGACCTGATCCGCGATCTGCAGAAGGAGTTCGGCTCCGCGGTCGTCCTCATCACGCACGACCTCGGCGTGGTCGCCGAGATCGCCGACGAGGTCCTGGTGATGTACGGCGGCCGGTGCGTGGAGCGCGGTCCGGTCGACGAGATCTTCGAGCAGCCGCAGCACCCGTACACCTGGGGTCTGCTCGGTTCCATGCCCCGCATCGACCGGGAGACCTCCGACCGGCTGATCCCCGTCAAGGGCCAGCCGCCGAGCCTCATCAACGTCCCCTCGGGCTGCGCCTTCCACCCGCGCTGCCCGTACGCGGACATCCCGAAGGGCGACGTCACCCGTACCGTGCGCCCGGAGCTCCAGCAGGTCGCCGGCGGGCACTTCTCCGCCTGCCACCTCTCGCCGGAGGACCGTACGCGGATCTGGACCGAAGAGATTGCGCCGAAGCTGTGAGCGAGACGAAGAAACCCGAGGCGGCGACCGCTGTGGCGGCTTCCGACGAGCGCGAGGTGCTGCTCAAGGTCGAGGGCCTGGTCAAGCACTTCCCCATCAAGAAGGGGATCCTGCAGCGCCAGGTCGCCGCGGTGAAGGCCGTCGACGGCATCGACTTCGAGGTGCGCAAGGGCGAGACCCTCGGCGTGGTCGGTGAGTCGGGCTGCGGCAAGTCGACCATGGGCCGGGTCATCACCCGCCTCCAGGAACCGACGGGCGGGTCGATCCACTTCGAGGGCCAGGACATCACACGGCTGAACTCGGCCGGGATGCGTCCGCTGCGGCGGGACATCCAGATGATCTTCCAGGACCCGTACGGCTCCCTGAACCCGCGCCACACCATCGGCTCGATCGTCTCGGCGCCCTTCCGGCTCCAGGGCGTCGAGCCCGAGGGCGGGGTGAAGAAGGAGGTCCAGCGCCTCCTGGAGCTGGTGGGCCTCAGCCCCGAGCACTTCAACCGCTACCCGCACGAGTTCTCCGGCGGTCAGCGCCAGCGCATCGGCATCGCCCGCGCGCTCGCCCTGAAGCCGAAGCTGGTCGTGGCGGACGAGCCGGTGTCCGCGCTGGACGTGTCGATCCAGGCGCAGGTCGTGAACCTGATGGACGACCTCCAGAAGGAACTCGGCCTGACCTACGTGATCATCGCGCACGACCTGTCCGTCGTGCGCCATGTCTCGGACCGTATCGCGGTGATGTACCTCGGCAAGATCGTCGAACTCGCCGACCGGTCCTCCCTGTACGAGGCTCCGATGCACCCGTACACCAAGGCACTGATGTCGGCGGTGCCGGTACCCGACCCCAAGCGCCGGGGCACCAAGAGCGAGCGCATCCTGCTCAAGGGCGATGTCCCGTCGCCGATCGCGCCGCCGAGCGGCTGCCGGTTCCACACCCGGTGCTGGAAGGCGACGGAGATCTGCCGGACGACCGAGCCGCCGCTCCTGGAGCTGAAGCCCGGCCAGCAGGTCGCCTGCCACCACCCGGAGAACGCGGCGGACCAGGCGCCGCAGGACACGGTGCTGCTGTCGGCGGCGAGGGAGGCGGTCGAGCTGGTGACTCCGGCCGCGAAGGCGGACCCGCAGACGAAGGCGGACGACGTCGCCCCCACCGCACCGCCGGAGGCGGAAGCGGAAGACGACCGTCAGGAGTCAACTGACAAGTAAGGCATGACGAGTTGGCAAAGTCATGCACATGTTCGAACGGGAGAGCGCAGAGTCGTCCGTGTCCGTCTTGTCCGACCGGTACACGCTCGAAAGGGACGACCCATGGCACTCTCCCGTTCGCACTCTCCCGTTCGGCACGTTTAGGGGCCGTCGCCACCGCGGCGGCCTCCTTCCTCGTCATCGCCGCTTCCTCCGCCCCGGCCCCCGGCGCCGACGGCATCGGTGACTCCTGCTTCCCGCAGCTGGGCAACGGCGGCTTCGACGCCCGCCTCCCCCAGCTCTCAACTTCGTTCGACCCGGGGGGACCCCCATCGCCCTCGACCTCGCGTACGACCCGGACACCGACCGACTCGACGGCCGTACGACCATCACCGCCCGCGCCACCCAGAACCTCTCCTCCTTCGATCTGGACCTCCAGAAGCTCGATGTCACGAAGGTCGAAGTGAACGGCAGACGCGCCCAGTTCACGCGCGACGGCGACGAGATCCGCATCACGCCTCGCGGCCGGCTGTCCAAGGGGCGGGACTTCGAGGTCGCCGTCACCTACGGCGGAGTGCCCGAACCGCTCGGCGGGCCCATCGTCTTCGGCTCCAGCTGCGGGTGGATGAAGACCACCGACGGCGTCTTCGTCGCCTGTGAGCCCAACGCCGCCTCCACCTGGTTCCCGTCCAGCGACCACCCCTCCGACAAGGCATCCTTCGACATCCGGATCAAGGCGCCGAAGGGGCTGACCGCCGTCTCCAACGGCCGGCTGGTCTCGACGTACGACAAGGGCGGCTCGACGTACACCCACTGGCGCGAGAAGAAGCAGATGGCGACCTACCTCGCCACCGCCACCATCGGGAAGTTCGACGTGAAGACGGGCGTCACGCCCGGCGGGACGCCGATCTACGTGGCGATCGACCCGGTGCTGGCCAACGGCAACAGCGTCGACGTGTACGCCGTGACGGCCGAGGCCACCGACTACTGGTCGAAGGTCTTCGGGCCCTACCCGTTCGAGGAGACCGGCGCGATCGTCGACGACATGCCGGCCGCCGGGTTCTCGCTGGAGACGCAGACGAAACCGGTCTACTCGGCCGTGCGCAGCGAGACGACCATCGTGCACGAGCTGGCCCACCAGTGGTTCGGCGACTCCGTGTCGACCGAGCGCTGGAAGGACATCTGGCTCAACGAGGGGTTCGCGACCTACGCCCAGTGGCTGTGGGCCGAGTACAAGGGCACCCGCTCGGCGCACGACTCCTTCCTGGCCGGTTACAACGCCCGCCCCGCCGACAGCGCCTTCTGGCAGATCGTCGTCGGTGATCCGCAGCGCGACACCATGTTCGCCTCGGCCGTCTACCAGCGCGGCGCTATGACCCTCCAGATGCTCCGCGAACGCATCGGCGACCCCGCCTTCTTCAAGCTCCTGCCCACCTGGACCGAACTCCACCGGTACGGCAACGCGAACACCGACGACTTCGTCCGGCTCGCCGAGAAGATCAGCGGCAAGCAGCTCGACGACCTCTTCCAGACGTGGCTCTTCACGACCGGCAAGCCCGTCATCTAAGCAGTAGAGCCATCTGGCCTTGCTTTGTAAGGCGCACGCCCGATTCCAGGTAAGAATATGGGGGTGATTCAGCAGCTCTTCAGTCCCTCCGTCCAGCACACCCTGGACCTCGTCGGCATCTTCGTCTTCGCGATCTCCGGCGCTCTGCTCGCCGTCCGGAAGAACTTCGACGTCTTCGGGATCGCCGTACTCGCCGAGGTCACCGCGCTGGGCGGCGGGCTGCTGCGGGATCTGGTCATCGGGGCGGTGCCCCCGGCGGCGTTCACGGATCTCGGGTACTTCCTGACGCCGCTGTTCGCCGCCCTGCTCGTCTTCTTCCTCCACCCGGAGGTGGAGCGCATCCAGGCGGGCGTGAACGTGTTCGACGCGGCGGGCCTCGGGCTGTTCTGTGTCACGGGCACGGTGAAGGCGTACGACTACGGTCTCGGCCTCACCGCCTCCGCCGCCCTCGGTCTCGCGACCGCCGTGGGCGGCGGAGTGCTGCGTGACGTGCTCGCCAACGAGGTTCCCTCACTGCTGCGCTGGGACCGCGACCTGTACGCGGTTCCGGCGATCGTCGGCTCCGCGCTGGCCGTCCTCTGCATCCGCTACGACATCCTCAACCCGTTCACCAGCGGGTTCGCGATCGTCACGGCTTTCGTACTGCGGCTGCTCGCGATGCGGTTCCACTGGCGAGCTCCGCGTGCGTGGCACCGGCGGTCGACGGCTCGTGACGAGGAGTCCGCCGGGTAGAGCCGGTCGCGAGGCCGTCGCTCGCCTTCCGGCCGCCCGCGTCGAACTGCTGGGTCAGCCAGCGGAACACCGTGGTGATCTGGGGCCGCCACAGCGCCATGTTGTGCCCGCCGTCGCTGCGCGGCAGATATACCACGTCCACCGCGGTCGGTGCCTTCGCCACCTTCTGAAGGGCCAGGCCGGCCTCGTAGCCGTCACCGGACTCGCCGGAGACGTAGAGCGCGACGGCGGGCGGCACGCGGTCGTGCTTGAGGATCAGGTACGGGTTGTTCGCGGCCCGCAGCTGCGGGGTCCGGGCGGCCAGCGAGAGGGGTTCCCCGGCCGGGTCGTTGTAGCCGGACATGGACACCGCGGCCCGGTAGCGGTCGGGGTGCGCGACGGCGAGCTTGGCCGCGCAGTGCGCTCCGGCCGAGTACCCGGCGACGGCCCAGCCGCCCGGCCCGCCCTCGGCGCGGAAGTTGTCGGTGACCATCTTCGGTACGTCGACACTGAGCCAGGTGTCCGCGTCGACCCGGCCCGCGATGTTGGCGCAGCCCGTGTCCGCGTCGGCGATGAGGGTCGTGCGCGGCGACACCAGGATGAAGGGCGTGATCTGGCCGCTCCTCATCAGCGGCAGCAGCTGCTGGGGAGCGTGCAGTGAGCCGAACCAGGACTTCGCCGAGCCCGGGTAGCCCGGCAGCAACTCGACCACGGGGAACCTGCGGTGCCGGTAGGCGGCCTGGTGGTACTGCGGCGGCAGCCAGACGTAGACCTCGGCGTCGACGCCCGAGACCTGGCCCCTGAGATCGGTGACCTCGACGCCGCCGGCCGCGTGCATGCCGGGCCCGTCGGCCTCGCGGAACGTCTGCCTCACCTTCGGCAGTCTGCGCAGCGAGATACCGCCGGTGCCGTCGGGACCGAGGTCGGCGGCGGCCTGGACATGGTCGCCGGTGCCGAGGAGGTCGCCCCAGTTGTCGTACAGGTTGTTGGAGTTGTTCACCAGCAGGAACACCAGGGTGACCGCCGTGGCCTGGGCGAACAGCACCATCAGCAGCCGGGCGGCGCCACGCACGAGCGCGGGCCCGCGCACCCGGGACCAGAGGGCGAGGGGCAGCAGTACGGCGACGGCGACGAGCGCGATCGTCGTGAGGAGGAACGGCGTACCGGTGAGGCTCATGTCTGGAAGGAGGACGATCCGACGCCGGAGGTCACGGCTGCGGACGAACCCTTACCCAAGACATTCCGGTCACTTACCAAGAGGCGGCACCGCCCGCACCCGACAAAAGCTACCGCTTAGTATTGCTCTGCTGTACCGTTCACACATGCCAGAAGCAGCTTCCGCGCAGACCGCGCGAGCCACCATCGGTGACAGTGAGTTCGACCGCGACACCGCCGTCACCCGGCGCGCGCCCGGGGTCTACGACACCGAACTCTCCGCCGGCTGGACCGTCATCGGTGCCGTCAACGGCGGCTATCTGCTGGCGGTGCTGGGCCGCGCCCTCGCGGACGCCCTCCCGCACGGCGACCCGTTCAGCGTCTCCGCGCACTACCTCACCGCGTCCCGTCCGGGTCCGGCCGTCGTCCGCACGGACGTGGTCCGCACCGGACGCTCACTGTCCACCGGCACGGCCTCGCTCTTCCAGTACGACGACGACGGCCAGGAGGTCGAGCGGATCCGCGTCCTCGCCTCCTACGGCGACCTGGACACCCTCCCCGACGATGTCCGTACGACCGCCGAGCCGCCCGCGCTGCCGCCCATGCACCAGTGCTTCGGCCCGCAGGACGCGCCCGCCCCCGTCCCCGGCAGCTCCGCCATCGCCGACCGGCTGATGCTCAAGCTCGACCCGGCCACCCTCGGCTGGGCGCTCGGCGCACCCTCAGGCAAGGGGGAGATGCGGTCCTGGTTCGGGCTCGCCGACGGCCGTGACGCCGACCCGCTCGCGCTGCTTCTCGCCGTCGACGCGCTGCCGCCGACCGCGTTCGAGATCGGCCTCTCCGGCTGGGTCCCGACGGTCGAACTGACCGTCCATGTGCGCTGCCGGCCCGCCCCGGGTCCGCTGCGGGTCTCCATAACGACCCGCAACATGGCCGGCGGCTTCCTTGAGGAGGACGCCGAGGTCTGGGACAGCGCGGACCGACTCGTCGCCCAGTCAAGGCAGTTGGCGAGCGTACGGCTCGGATGAGGGCCGCGCGGCGGCTTCTGTCACGGACCTGTATCAGTGGGTAGTTGGCTCTCCGGAGAGAAAGGCCAGGTCAGGCGCGTTCCTGTAGACGCGCTTTACCTGGCGCACAGGCAGTGAACAGGGCGTACTCAAGGAAGAACCAGGTGTCGTTGATTCGATGCCCGCCTCGAAACTCTTTCATCTTCCTGGAGTTGTTTCTCATGAAGCGTGTGCGTCTCGTTCCCGCCGTGGCCCTGCTGGCGCTGTCCCCGCTGCTCGCCGCCTGCGGTTCCGGTGACTCGTCGTCCTCGAACAGCAGCAACTCCGGTACTTCCGGACAGAGTTGCCAGGCCCCCTCGGGCATGCCGTCCGGTGCGCCCAGCGGCGCCCCGTCAGGAGCCCCGGCCGCCGGTGCCTCGGGGGCCCCATCGGGCGCGCCCACCGGCGCGGCTCCGTCCGGTGCGCCCTCGGGCATGCCGTCCGGTGGCCCCGGCGGTGGTGGCGGCCAGGGCGGCGGCGGTGGCTGCGGTGGTGGCCCCGGCGGCGGCCAGGGCGGCGGGCAGGGCCAGCAGGCTCAGCAGCAGGGCTGACGGCGGCGGGGCCAGGGGCCTCGCGGGTACGACATGGGCGGCGCGCTCGACGGACGGGCGCGCCGCCCACGTGCGTTCCGGGGGGTGTTCCAACGGCGCTCCAGGGGCGTTCCAGGGGGGGGCAGGAGGGTTCCGCGCCGGTCAGGCCAGCCAGTGTCCGCGGCCGATGGCGATCAGCCGCATCCGGCGCGTCGCAAGGTGGGCCACCTGCTCGCGCCGTGCCGCCGGGGCGTCCAGCGTCTCCAGGAACTGGGAGGCCGTCACCAGCATCTGGTCGACGTACAGGCCCGCCAGCATCAGCAGGTCCTCGTCGGTCCAGCCCTCGGACTCGGGCTGTTCGGCGAGCGCGTCCCGCACCTCCTCGGCGAACCGGGCCAGTTGGTCCCGGATGGCGTCGCGGACCGGCTGGACCCCGCCGTGCCGCTCGCGCGCGATGAAGCGGACGTGGGCGGGCTGCGTCCGGACGTGACCGGCGATCAGGTCGACCGCGCGGACTATGCGCTCCTCGCTGTCGCCGGACCCGGAGACCGTCGTACCGATCATCGGGTGGAGGCTGCCGAGCGCCTCCTCGACGAGGGCGACGCCGAGGTCGGCGGTGGAGCGGAAGTGGCGGTAGAAGGCGGTCGGGGCGACGCCGACGGCGCGGGTGACCTCACGCAGACCGAGGCTGCTCAGGCTCTGGTCCTCCAACAGGCCGAGCGCCGCGTCCAGGAGCGCCTGCCGGGTCTTCTGCTTCTGGGCCTGTCGGATGCCGAGAGTGTGACTCATGCCATGCAGTTAACAACTGTTCTCTGTAATTGAAAAGCCGGGAGACGCGCTAGACTCAAGAGTCAGTGAACAAGTGTTACTACAATCGTTCACTGAACTGTAACGAACGAAAGGGATCTCCTCCCATGTTCTTCCTCGTGGCCGTTCTTCTGCTGCTGGGCATGGTGCTGGGCACCGTCGCCCATCTCCCGGTCTCGTTCACCGTCCTGGCCGCCGCCGGCATCGCCGCCTGGCTCGGCATCTTCGCGCTCCGTGAGCGCCTCGCCCGTCGGAGCTGATCACCATGCAACTCACCGCATCGGCCACCGGCCGTACCGAGCGCACCGCCCCCCGCGACGCCGACGGCATGGCCGTCGCGTCCTTCGTCCTGGGCCTGATCGGCCTGCTGGTCCTCAACGTCTTCCTCGGCCCCGTCGCCATCGCGCTGGCCGTCGTCGCCCTCTGGCGCGGCACGAAGAGGCCCGGACGGGCCTGGCTCGGACTCGGTCTCGGCGTCGCCGACCTGGTCGTACTGGTCACCCTCATGCAGCTGGACAACACCGTGTCGTGGAGCTTCTGACCGCCGTCCGAGGACGGTCAGGCATGCCGTGAGCGGTAGAGCGCGGCCTTGGCCCGGTTGCCACAGCGCGTCATGTCGCACCAGCGCCTGGAACCGCGGTGGGACCGGTCGACGTACAGACGGGTGCAGCCGGCCGCCGCGCACTCCTTCACCTGCTCCGGGGTGCGGGTGATCAGCTCGACGGCGTCCCGGGCCAGCGTCGACAGGACGGCCCCGATCGTGCCGTGGCGTAGGACAGTGCCGTCGGGCAGCAGTTCGCAGCGCACCGGGCCGGGCTCGGTGGCGCGGTTGACGACGGAGCAGTCCTCCGGGGTGAAGGGGGATCCGTCGGTCGAGGCGAGCGTCAGCCGGTAGATCGCCTCCCGCAGGTGCACGGCCCGGGTGAGGTCCCCCCCGGTCGCCGGTGCGGGGGCGTCGAGGACTCCCGAGGCCACGGCCCATTCGGTGAGGTCGGCCGGTGTGGTGAGCAGGTCCAGCGGGGCGTCGCGCCGGCTCTGCACGGTGCCGGCGAAGTCCAGGGCCGCGCTGCCGCTGACGAATGCGAACTTCATCCCCCGAGGGTAGCCCCACGCGTAACCGCATTGACCGGTTCGGCGGGTGCCCATAGAGTCCAAGTAACCTGATTGACTGGTTACTTCTCGTGGGGGGCACCCTGTGGCGGAACGCGACGACCCTGACCTCGCCGAAGCCGGGGTCAGGGGTAGGGGCGAGGCCGGGGCCGAGGCGGACGCCGGGTCCCGTGCGGTGGTGGCCGCCGACGCCCCGCACCGGGCCTCCGCGGCGATCCCCGCCGTCTTCGTGGTCCTCTGGAGCAGCGCGTTCATCGCGGCGGTCATCGGCACCGACGCCGCCCCGCCCCTGCTGCTGACGTTCTCCCGCTTCGCGGTCGCCGGTGTCCTGCTCACGATCGTCGCCCTGGTCACCGGGGCGCCCTGGCCCAGGGGCCGGACGCTGCTCCATGTGATCGTCGTCGGTCTGCTGATGCAGGCCGTGCAGTTCGGCGCCTTCTACACGGCCATCGGCGCGGGCCTGCCCGGCGGTGTCGTCGCGCTCATCCAGGGCTTCAACCCCGTACTGATAGCCCTGCTGGCCGGGTTCCTGCTGGGCGAGGAGATCACCAGGAGGCAGTGGCTCGGTTTCGCCGTCGGCGGCGCCGGGGTCGCGCTGGCCGTCGCCGGGGCGCTGCACTTCTCCACCGGTGCCGTCGTGCTGTCCTTCGTCGGGCTGCTCGGCCTGAGCGTCGGCACGGTCTACCAGAAGCGCTGGACCCAGGGTGTGGACGTCCGCAGCGGCACCGCCGTGCACTTCCTCGCGGGCGCCCCGGTGATGGGCGTGATGACTCTGGCCCTGGAGGACCCCGAGGTCACCGACTGGGGTGCCTTCGGCGGCGCGCTGGCCTGGATCGTGCTGGTCAACTCGGTGGGCACGTTCCTGCTGCTCAACTTCATGCTGAAGACGCAGGACGCCAGCCGCGTCGGCACGCTCTTCTTCCTGACCCCGGCCGTCACCGCGCTGCTCGCCCGGATCGTCATCGGCCAGACGCTCAGCCTGTCGGCGGTCGCCGGCCTGGTCCTGGGTGGCGTGGGCGTACTGCTCGCGGCACGCAAGTAGCGCCCGGATCCCTTCGGCGCGCAGGGAGGGGAGGCGAGGGGCCGCCTTCGTCCGGCGCGTCGGTCCTCCCGGCCTCCCGGCCTCCCGGCCTCCCGGCCTCCCGGCCTCCCGGCCTCCCGGCCTCCCGGCCTCCCGGCCTCCCGGCCTCCCGGCCTCCCGGCCTCCCGGCCTCCCGGCCTCCCGGCCTCCCGGCCTCCCGGCCTCCCGGGTGTGCGGCGACGGGTGCGCGGTGGGTTCCGGGCCGACCCGTCCGGTCGGCGGGTTCGGTGGCGGCCGGACGGGCCCCGGGGCCGCCGGCTCCCGACGGACGGTGCCGGGTCGGCGGCAGTAGGGCCTCGGCCGTGGGCGGGGCGTCGGGGCGCCGTAGAATCACGGGACCATGGCATACCTCGACCACGCCGCGACCACCCCGATGCTTCCGGAGGCGGTCGAGGCAATGACCGCGCAGCTGGGCGTCACCGGAAACGCCTCCTCACTCCACGCGGCCGGCCGGAGAGCCAGGCGCACGGTCGAGGAGGCCCGGGAGACGCTCGCCGAGTCGCTCGGCGCCCGGCCCAGCGAGGTCGTGTTCACCTCCGGCGGCACCGAGGCCGACAACCTCGCCGTCAAAGGCCTGTACTGGTCCCGGCGGGACGCCGATCCGGCCCGCGTCCGCGTCCTCGCCAGCCCCGTCGAGCACCACGCCGTCCTCGACGCCGTGCACTGGCTCGGCGAGCACGAGGGCGCCGTCGTCGAGTACCTGCCGGTCGACCCGCACGGCCGGGTCCACCCCGACGCCCTGCGCGAGGCCATCGCCCGCGACCCCGGCAGTGTGGCCCTGGCCACCGTGATGTGGGCCAACAACGAGATCGGCACGATCATGCCGGTCCGTGAACTCGCCGACGTGGCAGGCGAGTTCGATGTCCCCCTGCATGCCGACGCCGTGCAGGCCTTCGGCCAGGTGCCCGTCTCCTTCGCCGACTCCGGGCTCGCCGCGATGACCGTCTCCGGCCACAAGATCGGCGGCCCGTACGGCATCGGGGCGCTGCTGCTGGGCCGCGAGTACAGCCCCGTACCCGTGCTGCACGGCGGTGGGCAGGAGCGGCACGTACGCTCCGGGACCCTCGATGTGCCGGCCGTCGCGTCCTTCGCTGTCGCGGGGCGGATCGCCGCCGAGCAGCAGGAGTGGTTCGCGCAGGAGATCGGCGCCCTGCGCGACTCCCTGATCGAGGAGGTGCGCAGGGCGGTGCCGGACGCCGTCCTGGGCGGCGACCCGGTCGGCCGGCTGCCCGCCAACGCGCACTTCACCTTCCCCGGCTGCGAGGGCGACTCCCTGCTGCTGCTCCTGGACGCCCAGGGCATCGAGTGCTCGACGGGGTCCGCCTGCACGGCCGGTGTGGCCCAGCCCAGCCATGTCCTCCTGGCCGTCGGCACGGACCCCGACCTGGCCCGCGGCACCCTCCGCTTCTCCTTCGGTCACACCTCCACCCAGGCGGACGTGGAGGCGGTGGCGAAGGCGATCGCCCCCGTGGTGGAGCGGGCGCGGGCGGCCGGGCTGAGTTAGCCGGGGGCGGCCTCGGCGGCGGGTCCGTCAGGTGGCGCCGCCGAGGCCGCCGGGCGGGTCGAAGGGCTGCCCGGCGGGGCCGCCGCCCTTCGGGGCCGTCGGCAGGCGCTAGCTGTCCGTCACCATGAGGGCGGCCATCATGCCCTCGTCCTCGTGCTGGAGCAGATGGCAGTGGAGCATGTACATGTACGTGTCGTCGGTGAAGTCGGTGAACTTCATCGCGATCTTGATGGAACCACCGCCGACCACCTCGTAGGTGTCGAACCAGCCCAGGTCGGTGCCGGTGGGCGCCACGCCGTTGATCTCGATCAGCTGGAACGGCACGTCGTGCAGATGGAAGGAGTGTTCCAGCTGCGTGGAGTTGGTGACCGTCCAGATCTCCTCGGCGTCGAGGGTGGTCGAGATCATCGCCATCGAGGACATGGAGGTGCCGGCCGAGCCGTTGATGAGCATCGTCGTGCCCCGCTGCCCGAGGGTGATCGTGCGGGCGGTGAAGTCCGTCGTGTCGTAGCGGGTGATCGTGTTGAGCGTGCTCGGCAGGTCCGCCGGGGTGTCGGAGGCGTCCGGAGTGACGGTCAGGAAGTCGTAGGTGCCGCTGCCGCCGCGTACCCAGCCGGTGGTGACGACGGTCTGAAGGGTCACCGCATCGGTGAGGTCGAGGAGGAACTCGGCGCGGGCGCCCGCCACCAGCCGGATGGAGGTCACCTCGGCGGACTCGGTCAGATAGCCCTGGTCGGTGGCGATCTGGGTGAGCGTTCCGCCGTCGCTGCGCTGGAGGGTCAGGATGTCGGAGGGGGAGGCGTTGAGCACCCGGAACCGTGTACGGGTCTTGGTGGCCGTGAAGCTGAGGGTGGTGGCGTCGACGTTGGTGCCGTTGCACAGGACCGGATAGACCAGGCCGGAGGAGAGGTAGCCGGTCAGGTCGTACTTGACGTCGCCCGAGGTGTCGGAGGCCAGGCACTGGAGGATCAGCGGGATGTCGTCGACGCCGTACTCGCTGGGCAGCGCGGCCGAGGCGTCCGATTCGTCCTCGACGATGATCATCCCGGCCAGGCCGTGGACGACCTGCTCGGCCGTGGTGCCCAGGGCGTGCGGGTGGTACCAGAGGGTCTTGGCCTCGTCCTTGATCTCGAACGTGGGCGACCAGGTGGTGCCGTCGGCGAAGGCGTTCTGCGGGCCGCCGTCCATCTTGGGCGGGATGTGGGCGCCGTGGAAGTGGACGGTGGTGTCGGCGCCCAGGTCGTTGGTGATGTTCAGCAGGACGGTGTCGCCGTTGGTCCACTTCATGGTCGGGCCCAGGTACGAGCCGTTGTAGCCGGCCGACGTACTGGTGACGCCGCTGACCACCTCGTGCGTCCCGGTCTGCGCGGTCAGGGTAAACGTGGTGGTGCCGTCGGCGGTGGTGCCCTCCAGCAGGTCCGGGATGTTCAGGGTGTTGTCGGCCGCTGAGGCCTTGAAGGTGTTGCCGTCGGTCAGCAGTGCGAAGGTCCCCCCCGCCGCACCGACCGCTGCCAGACCAACTCCGGCCATGCCGCCGAGGAACTTCCGACGGTGCAGGCCCTTGCCCTTGCTCTTCGTTTCGCTCATGGCAGCGGAGCTTTGGGCTAAGGACTGTGTAAAGACTGGGGCGAACTTTTGAAGTCCCACGGGAACCTGTGGAAACCGGAAGCCCCAATTCGATCCTCAACTGCATGAGAGCGAAGGCGAGTTGGTGTCGCGCAGGTCAGGATCGGCGGACGGGACACTTCGGGCGGCCGACGCTCATGGGCCACTCACGATCTCGGCGACTGTGACATGCGCCACAATGATCTTCAGGTGGTCGCGGTGGCGGCCTCTTCGACGAGCCGCAGATACCGCTTCCAGTCCCACCCCTTCCCCGGATCGGTGTGGTCCGTGCCCGGTACCTCCACATGCCCGATGATGTGCTCCCGGTCGACGGGTATGCCGTACCGCGCGCAGACCCTGGCCGTCAGTCGCGCCGAGGCGGCGTACATCGCGTCCGTGAAGTCCTCCGGCTTCTCCACGAAGCCCTCGTGCTCGATGCCGACGCTCCGCTCGTTGTACTCCCGGTTGCCCGCGTGGAACGCCACGTCCAGCTCGCGGATCATCTGCGTGACCTGCCCGTTCCTGCGGACTATGTAGTGTGCCGCCGCACGGTGCTCCGGGTCCTGGAAGACCTTCACCGCGCTCGCGTAACTGCCCTGCGTGACATGGATGATCACCCGGTCCACGCCGTAGTCGTCGGGCCGGTCCGCCATCCGCCAGTTCGCCGACGAGGCCGCGACCCAGCGCGCCCCCGCGTAGTCGACCTCGCCCTCCTTGCGCGGCTTCGCCACTCCGGGCACCCGCCACCACAGGCGCGTCAGTTCGTCCCGCGCGAGCACGCCCGTGGCGACGGCGGCCACCGCCCCGCCGATGAGCAGCGCGCGCCGCCCGATGCGCCGGTCGCCGTCGCGCGGAGCCTGTGTTTCCTTCATGTGATCGTCAACGGATACTCGCGCGCCCCGGTTCCCGGCGCCCCTTACCCTTGAGGGGTTATGACTCACACCTCGCAGCAGCCCCTCCGCGTACTGGCCGCCATGTCCGGCGGCGTGGACTCCGCCGTAGCCGCCGCCCGCGCGGCAGAAGCCGGCCACGACGTCACAGGCGTCCACCTCGCCCTGTCCGCGAATCCGCAGTCGTTCCGCACGGGCGCGCGTGGCTGTTGCACCATCGAGGACTCCCGGGACGCCCGCCGCGCGGCCGACGTCATCGGCATCCCCTTCTACGTGTGGGACCTCGCCGACCGCTTCCGCGAGGACGTGGTGGACGACTTCGTCGCCGAGTACGAGGCGGGGCGCACCCCCAACCCGTGCCTGCGCTGCAACGAGAAGATCAAGTTCGCCGCGCTCCTCGACAAGGCCCTCGCCCTCGGCTTCGACGCGGTCTGCACGGGCCACTACGCGCAGGTGATCGTCCATGAGGACGGCACCCGCGAACTGCACCGCGCCTCCGACATGGCCAAGGACCAGTCGTACGTCCTCGGGGTGCTCGACGACCGCCAGCTCGCCCACGCGATGTTCCCCCTCGGCGACACCCTCACCACGAAGGACGAGATCCGCGCGGAGGCCGAGCGGCGCGGCCTCGCGGTCGCCAAGAAGCCCGACTCGCACGACATCTGCTTCATCGCCGACGGCGACACCCAGGGCTTCCTGGCGAACCGTCTGGGCCGCGCCGAGGGCGACATCGTCGACGAGTCCGGCGCCAGGATCGGCTCGCACGAGGGCGCGTACGGCTTCACCATCGGCCAGCGCAAGGGCCTGCGCATCGGCACCCCGGCCGCCGACGGCAAGCCGCGCTACGTCCTCGACATCTCCCCGGTGAACAACACGGTGACGGTCGGCCCGGCCGCCGCCCTCGACGTCGACGCCCTCACCGCGATCAGGCCCCGCTGGTGCGGCGCGGCCCCCACCGGCCCCGGCACCTACACCGCCCAGCTGCGCGCCCACGGCGGCGAGACCGAGGTGACCGCCGAACTCGTCGACGGCACCCTGGAGGTCACGTTCACCGAGCCCGTCCGCGGGGTGGCACCGGGCCAGGCGATCGTCCTGTACGACGGCACCCGCGTCGTCGGCTCGGCGACGATCGCCACGACGAACCGGGCTGCGGCGGGCGTGGTCGGCTGAGGGGAACCCGGCAGGCAGACGGGCCGCTTCGATTTTGTTCGGGGGCGACGAACTCCGCTGTCATCGGGGTCGACACGTCCGGCTGTCTGCCGTCCTCATGATGGTGCGCCTCGTGGACCCGAAACAGGGAGACAGCGTCTACGACCTCTGCGCGGGCTCCGGCGGCATACTGATCGCCGCCCACGAGCAGGTCGACGAGGGCGGCGGCCCGGACGACTTCAACGGGCCGTCCCGGGAAGTCGGAGCGTCCGCGCGAATTCGTCCAATGCCTCCATCGCGGCGGCGATCAGTTCCGGATCGTCGTGGTGGCCGCGGAGGACGACGTCGGGGAGGCCCGGCGGGGTGTGCCAGTGGTATGTCACCGAGGTCATCATGATGGTGCTGTCCGCAGGGTAGGAGCGCGTGATCCGGAGCCCGTCCGCGCCCAGGTACGGAGAGGCGAAGGGCGTGCTGCCGGTTCGCTGCTGCCACTCGGGGATTTCCGGGTTCGGCACCGTGAACGCGGTGCTTCCCTCGCAGGAGGCCGCGTCACGGGCCTCGCACTGGAGGCGGGTGGCGTGCATCACCAGCGGCATGTAGGTCAGTGGAACGGGGTGGTAGACGAATGCCTCGTCGGCCTGGAGCTTGTCCCGGAGCGTGACGATTGTCTGCTCGTAGAAACTCTTGTGGAAACGCCGCAGTTTGCGGGTGAGCTCGATGTCGTGGACGGCGGCCAAGCCGATCAGGTGCAGATCCAGCCATTCCTTGAAGGTCTTCTTGTCGATCTGGAGATGGATATAGCCCCAGATGTCTGGGCTGGCATCCGTGTCGATGTGGAGCGGGGCGCCGAGGTCGGTGCTCCACAGGGTGCCTTCGGACATGGGCGGTCTCTTTCTTCGGAGGTACGGCAGAAGAGAGCCTTCAGGCGTAGGTCCAGCGGAAGGTGCCCATCACGGCATCGAACAACTCCACGAGGGTGTCGTAGAAGGCGGGATCCGAGCCGGGCGCGATCAGGGCGCTGAAGGAGAAGGTGAGGTACTGGTCGGGGGCGCTGTCCGGGACCGGAACGAAGTACTGGACCCGGCGGTGAGCGACATCGACGCCCTGCGCCGCGTTGGCCGGTACGTCTCGCTCCGAGCGCAGGGCCGCGGTGTCGTCCAGTGTCCGCGTCTCGGCACCGGGGATCTCGGAGGCGAGCGCGGCCAGGACCGCCTCCGGACCGCTGTCCGG
The DNA here is from genome assembly GCF_036227485.1 of Streptomyces sp. NBC_01451. Classification (NCBI taxonomy): domain Bacteria; kingdom Bacillati; phylum Actinomycetota; class Actinomycetes; order Kitasatosporales; family Streptomycetaceae; genus Streptomyces; species Streptomyces sp. NBC_01451. The sequence goes on along the minus strand of NZ_CP109479.1, from coordinate 2,635,237 downwards.
CCTCACCCGGGGGATCTCGATCGGCTCCGAGGCCACGAACGAAACGGGCAGCGCGATGCCGTGGAGACGTTCGGTGGGGAGGTAGAGGGTCATGCCTCCCTTGGCGCTGGCGCGGCGGACGACCTTCTTCATCTCCTGAATGAGCTTCATCCGGGCTTTTGGAATGTCGTCCTTGGGAAATCCGACGGGCAATTGTGCGACGGCCTTCCGGACGATGCGGTCCATCGCTTCCTTGGTGCCCGCGCGAAGCGGAATGACGTCCCAGCCGGGCGGCGGCACCAGGTTGAAACCGTTCGGGGGCGGACGGTGCTCAACGGTGGTCATTGCGCCCCCGTGTCACTTCCACGGCGTAGGCAACGCCCACGAAGAGTGCCCACGCCGGAGCGGCGATCATGCCAGGCCAGAAGCCGAAGAACAGCGAGGGCAGGAAGAAGCCGCCGCCCATGGCGAGATCCCGGGTGAGGTAGGGCGGACGGTCCGTGAGTCGAGGATATTTCCCGAAAACCCACACATAATGCATGAGGCAGCCGATGATCGCGGCCTCATAGACGTAGAGCACTTCGTTCATCAGGGACTTCGGCACCAGGATCATGATTCCCAGTACCGGCAGGAAAAGCGGCATCCCGATGAACAGCGTCAGCCGAAGCCGCCGGTTGGGGCCGGTGCCGAGACCGGTACGCGCGGCTTCGGCCTCGACAATGCGATGCGCCGAGTTGAGGTCCATTGTCATTCCTCACCAGTGGGTGTCGGGGGCGGGCTTCAGGGTGTTGTCCTTCCAGTCCGAGTACACCGCGTTGTACGGCTTCTCACCGGTGCCGAACTTCTCGTGGGTCCAGCTTGTCAGGTCGCTCTTCCCCAGCGCCTTGTCCATGACGTCCATCCCCATGCCGGTCCAGGCGATGCCGAGGCCAACCTGATAGGACTTGTACGCCTTGTTCGCCGCAGCACCTGCGGCCTCCGGGAAGGCAGCTCTGTTGGCCTGCAGCATCTTGGCCATACCGGCCATCTCCTTGTCGCCGAGGTGCACCAGCGTCGACAACGGACTGACCCTCAGCGGATTCTTGGCGACCAGGCCGACGTTCCGGGAGATGGACTTGCGCATCGCGTTTCGAGCCGCGCCAAGTGCCTGTCGCCCGGTCCCTTCTGGCAATCTGGTCATCAACCGCCCCGTGTCGTCCAGGATGCCCTTGACACCAGCCAGTCCTCGGCTCAGGCCTGCGGTCCGGGCTGCCTGAGCGGCGCCCACAGTGGCCTTGGCGCCGCTGGCGAGTTTCGCGGCGGCCCCGAGGCCGCCCACGACGAGGAGTCCACCCACGACGTCGAAGATGACATCCGTCCAGGTGGCGTCGCCGGATGCCACCAGTAGGAGTCTGAGTCCGATCGTGAGCGCTGCGATGCCGATGACGAGCAGGTTCAAGCCGGGAATGGCCAGCGCCACGAAGCCTGCCACCGTTGCGACCCAGCCGAGAACATCCATGAAGGCCTTGATCCCGTCCGCATGCTCATGGACCCAGCCCTTGACGTCGTCCCACCACGAGTCCTCGATCACGTCCTCGATCTCGTCGCGGATCTTCCCGGCATGGTGCTCGGCCCGGCTGTCACGATCGTCGGTGATCGTGTTCAGCTGATTCCGGTACGTCAGATGCGGATCCTGGTCGGTTCCGCCGCCGGCGGGCTTGGGAGTGCCCTTGTCACCGGAGTCGGCCTCGTTGGCCTTCTCGGCCTCAAGTTCGTCCTGTCTCTCCTTGGCCCGGCGCAGGACCTTGTCGGCCTCGGTCTGGAAGTCCTCCAACTCGTTGGACCAGGTGGTGAGATGGCCGTGGACACGCTCGTAACGGCTGGCCACCTGCCGCATGTGCTTCTCCAGCGTGGAGGACTCCTCCCGCAGGCGTTTGACGTACTTGCCCTTGAGGGTGTCCTCGTTGCTGATTGTCTGGAGGCTCTTGGCCTGGTCTCTCAACTTCTGGGCGACCGAGACCATGTGCCGGACCTCGGCGCGGATCTCCTCCGGATCTCCGGGCACCGGGTCGGAGTCGCGGAGTGGCTGCCAGTCCAGCGGACGGCGCTTGGATGTCGTTGTCACTTCTTCTTCTCGTCGCACTTGGCCAACTGGTTGTCGAGATCCTCGAACGCCTTCTTGGTCCCGGCCACCATCTGGCCGACGGAGTCGAGGCTTTCTACGAGTCTGGTGCGGTAGTCGTCCCAGTTGTCCACGAAATCCGTCATGACATCGGCAATTTTTCCGGAACCCCAGTGCTCGCGCATATCGTCGCGCTGGTTCTCGATGTCCTCGAACGTCTTCTTGAGCTGGCTGAGCTTTTTCTCGGACCCGGCGAGAAAATCGTAGTCGACCGTGAGATCCGAGTCGGACACTCAGAATCCTCCCCCTGTGTGTTGCGGTTCTGTGCTTACTGGTTGACGACCTGGATCTCCTGGACGGTGACGCCCTGGTCGCTGCCGAACGTTGCTGTGGGGAGGTCGCCACCCATACCGGTGGTTCCGGTCCAGGTGATTTCCCACGTGATCGTGGCCTGGAGTTTGAAGGTGCCGTCCCCGGAGGAGCACAGGTACTTTATGTCACACGGCGGGGTCTGGACGGATCTGCCTTCGCCGTATGGTTCGCCGATCGGGCGGCGGCGTTGATTGCGCACTCGCCTGAGGCGGGGTAGGTCTCGGCGTCACTCGTGCCCGGCTCCAGCTTGAGGGAGACCGGCTTCGCAGTCGTCGTCGCCCGGATGTTGAGACCGGCGACGTTCCAAGCCGCAGTGACGGAGACTTCCTTGAACCGGGCCTTGTCGAGCCAGTCCCAGGTGGGGCGGTTGACCTTGGTGAAATTCAAGGGCGCGAGGGTCACTTGGCAGTCAGGCAGTTGGAACGCGTTGTAGGCAGCCTCAGAGAGAATCCGAGGGCTGACTGCCTGCTCAACCCCGGGATCCTCGGCGTTCTTCACCCAGAAGGGAAGCTTGTCGCACTCCATACTGGCGGGATCGTCCACCCGGTCGGGATTCTGGACAGCAATCCACCCATTTCCCTCGTCGGCCTCTTCCTTGTTGTATTCCTTGAATTCCCCGTCCTTTTAGAAGTTCCGGGACTGACCAACAGCAGCCTTGGCGTAGTTGGCCTGGCCGGGAGTATTGATCGTCTCGTTGTGCATCGTCTCGACGTAGTCGCTGAACTCCGCGACGGAACGGGATTCGTACCAGCAGGCCGGCGGCGTCCGGTTGCTGACGGGCTGGATGGCAGCACTGGTGGCACCCGGACGCGTTCTGTAAATGACGTACGAGTCGTCGTTCACCTCGGTCTTGTAAACCTTTTTCGACTTGCGGTCTTTCGCGAAGGCATTGCTCTGGTCCTCGCAGTGGACGACGCCTGCCGACACCGAGTCGAAGACATCGATCTTGGCGTTGTAGGAGCGGCTGACGCCCGTGATGGAGTGGCCGTCTCTCATGAGTGACGCGACCCAGTCCTTGGCGTCTGCCAGAGCGCCGCCGCCGTAGTGGAAGGACAGTGCCGACAGGTCGGGATCACCCTGATTGTCATTCTCCGTGGCGCCGTCACCCCCTCCCCCCACAAGCCGACAGCAGCAAGGCGGCGGAGGCGGCAGGAGCGGCGGCGACGGGCAGGGGGCGGCACTTCACAGTGGGCTCCGTGTGTTGGCAGTTCAGTCGAACGGGCCAAGGGTATCGGTGAGCTTCTCGGCTTCACTGCAGCGAAACTTCCCTGAGGAGTTGCGCTATTTGGGGCGTTGTTGCTCGGGTGGGCATGCGTTGACGCCTGATCGTACGATCGCCTTTCTGGTCATCGGCCAGTCCGCCGGGGCCTGGGTGGACCGGATCAGCCACCGCCGGGTACTGGTTGTCGCCGACCTGTGCCGCGCTCTGCTCTACGCCTCCGTGTCACTGGCCTGGCGGCTTGACGCCCTGCCCCTGGTCCAGCTCTATGCGGTCGTCCTGCTCAAAGGCTGCGCGACGGTGTCCTTCGACGCGGGTTCGCAGAGTGTGCTGCCTCAACTGGTGTGCAAAGAAACGGTGGTTCGGGCCAACGCCGACATCAACACGCTGATGGCGGCGCGCAACGTCCTGGGCCGCAGCGCGGGTGGCGCCCTGGTCTCGCTGCTCACCGCACCGGCAGCCGTACTCGTCACGGCCGGTACCTATCTGGCCTCCGGCCTCGGCCTGGTCGCCATCTGCCGCACCCCACCGGCCGACAGGGCCCGAACCGGGGCGGGCAAACGGCTTGGTACCCAGATCGCCGAAGACGTACGACACGTCTTCGGCAACCGGGAGCTACGGGCCCTGGTGCTCACCGCGGCCCTCGCCAACCTCGGCTCGGCCGTCGTCAACCTCATGCTGCCGATCTGGTTCGTCCGCGAACTCGGCCTGCCCGGCGCCGCGTTGGGCCTGTTCTGGGGAGCGGGCAGGATCGGCCTGCTGATCGGTGCCCGCAGCGCTCGGCCCGTCGCGGCGCGGCTCGGCTTCGGCCGTACGCTCGGCCTCACCGGGGATGTTCCTGGCTGCTGCGGGACTGCTTGTACCCCTCGTCGGCCGGTGACCGTGGCTGTATGTCGCGGGCGCCGGATGATGCCTGGCCATGTCCAAGGTGGGCAGGGGCAACGTCCTCGGCTTCGGTCTGCGGCAGCGGACGACCCCCGGCTCACTGCTCGGCCGGATGAACGCGACGTTCCGCTTTCTGCTGACAGGAGCGCTGGCTATCGGCGCCGCGATCTCCGGCGTGCTCGGCGAACTGGTCGGCATCCAGGCCGCGTTGTGGGTGGGCGGGCCTTTCTGCCGGTCTTCCTCTCGCCGGTCGGGGTGCGCAGGACCCTGCCGGACCCGGTCCAGGAGCCGCCCCGCAAGCAGCGGACTCAGGGGGCGCAGGGGTCACAAGGGCGCCGACTACGCCCGAGTGAACTCCACCTCGTATTCGTAGAAGCAGAGGTGGTCCTTTATCCGCGCGACCTCCGGCTTCGGATCGGGGTACGCCCAGACGAGGTCGGCGGCGTCCGGGAGGGACCAGTAGGACGCCGTGCCCTTGAAGGGGCAGTAGCTGTGGGTCTCGGAGGGAGTCAGCAGGTCGAGCCGGACGTCCTCGGCAGGGATGTAGTAGCGCGGCGGACAGCCCGTCTCGTGGAGTACGAGGGCGCGCCCGCTCTCGGCGAGCACCTGGCCGCCGTGGACGGCCCGTACGCGGTCGGTGGCCTGCTCGATGGTGATCGTGTGTCCTTCGGTCATGTCTGAGCAGCGTTCGCGGAGCCCGGGTTGTTCCGGATCCGCCCGCGTACGGTGACAGCATGAACATCTGTGTCTTCCTCTCCGCCGCCGACCTGGACGACCGTTACACGCGCCCCGCGCGGGAGTTCGCGAGACTGCTCGGCAAGGGCGGGCACACCCTGGTCTGGGGCGGCTCGGACGTGGGCCTGATGAAGGTGGTCGCGGACGGAGTCCAGGAGGCGGGCGGCCGACTGCTGGGCGTCTCGGTGGACTTCCTCGCGGCGAAGGCACGGCCGGGCGCCGACGAGATGGTGATCGCGCGGGATCTCGGGGAACGCAAGCGGCTCCTGCTGGAGAAGGCGGACGCCGTCGTGATCATGGTCGGCGGCACCGGAACGCTCGACGAGGCGACGGAGATCCTGGAGCTGAAGAAGCACGGCAGGACGGACATGCCGGTGGTGCTGCTGAACACGGCCGGCTTCTACGACGGCCTGAAAGAACAGTTCCGCCGTATGGAGACCGAGGGATTCCTGCCCCGCCCGCTCGCCGACCTGGTGTTCTTCGCGGAGGAGCCGGTGGGGGCGCTGGCGTACCTGGAGGAGAGCCGGGGAGTGGTGTGACGGCCGTCCCCGTGATGCGAGCATGGCGGCCATGGCTACTCATGTGATCACCGGGGCGGGTTCGGGCATCGGTGCGGCGGTCGCGAGGCGGCTGCACGCGCGCGGGGACGAACTCGTGCTGCACGCGCGTGACGCGGGGCGGGCGAAGGAGTTGACGGCGGAGTTTCCGGGGGCGAGGACCCTGGTGGGCGACCTGGCCGACCCGGATCGCCTCTCCTGGGCGTTCTCGCACCAGACGCTGCCGGAACGGGTGGACTCCCTGCTGCACATCGCGGGCGTGGTCGATCTCGGCCCGGTGGGCGAACTGACCCCGAAGACCTGGCGCCACCAGCTGAACGTCAACCTGATCGCCCCCGCCGAACTGACCCGGCACTTCCTGCCCCAACTCCGGGTCTCCCAGGGACAGGTGGTGTTCGTCAACTCGGGTGCGGGCCTGAACGCGCATGCCGACTGGTCCGCGTACGCCGCGTCCAAGCACGGACTCAAGGCCCTGGCGGACTCGTTGCGCCACGAGGAACACGCGGCCGGGGTGCGGGTGACCACGGTGTATCCGGGGCGGACGGCGAGTCCGATGCAGGCGAAGGTGCACCAGCAGGAGGGCAAGGAGTACGACCCGTCGAAGTGGATCGACCCGGAGTCGGTGGCGACGACGATCCTGCTGGCCCTGGACCTGCCCCGCGACGCGGAGATCAACGACGTGACGGTACGCCCGGGCCGCTGACACCGGCTTCTCGCCCCCGCCGCCCCTACCCGTCCCGTCCCTGGGCGCTGCGCCCCCAGACCCCCTCCGGCCCTGAACGGGCCTTGTCCTCAAACGCCGGACGGGCTGGATATCAGCCCCTCCGGCGTTTGAGGAGCGGGGTCTGGGGCGGAGCCCCAGAAGGACGGGACGGGTAGGGGCGGCGGGGGCGAAGAAACATAGGCTGCTCCACGTGAACGCGAACCCCACCTTCGGCCCCGCCACCGGCATCGGTTCCCTGCCCGGCGGCGACGCCCGGGAAGCCGTCAAGGCGGCCACCGGGACCTTCGACGACTTCCCCTTCCTGCCCGAACTCCCCGCCCGCGGCCCCGGCGCCGACATGATCGGCCGCACCGCCGGAATGCTCGTCGAGATGTACGCGCGCGTGGAGCCCAGTGGCTGGCGTCTCGGCGACCGCCCGGGCCGGGACACCAAGCGGGCCCGCTCCTGGCTCGGCGAGGACCTCGACGCCCTGGAGGAGTTCACGCAGGGGTACGAGGGCCAGGTGAAGGTGCAGGCCGTGGGCCCCTGGACGCTGGCCGCCGCCCTCGAACTCAGGAACGGCGAGCTGGCCCTCTCCGACCTCGGCGCCTGCCGCGACCTCGCCGGTTCCCTCGCCGAGGGCATCCGCCTCCACCTCGACGAACTGCGCCGCCGCATCCCCGGCGCCCAGCTCGTCCTGCAACTCGACGAACCGTCCCTGATGGCCGTGCTGCGTGGCCAGGTGCGGACCGCCAGCGGCTACCGCACCCACCGGATCCCCGACCGCCAGATCGCCGAGGCGACCCTCCGGGAGGTCATCGGCGTGCACGGTGACGGGCCCGTCGTCGTCCATTCCTGTGCGCCGGACGTCCCGTTCGCCTTCCTCCGCAGGGCCGGCGCCGACGCCGTCTCCTTCGACTTCTCGCTTCTCACCGAGCGTGACGACGACGCGATCGGTGAGGCGGTGGAGGGCGGCACCCGGCTCTTCGCCGGTGTCGTGCCCGGCACGGACGGCCCATTGTCAGACCCTGCCGGTAGCGTCAGTGGTGTCAGAACGCTGTGGCGCAGGCTGGGGCTGCATCCGGGGCTTCTCGCGGAGGCGGTCACGGTCACTCCGTCGTGCGGACTCGCGGGCGCTTCCCCGCGGTACGCATGGGAGGCGCTCGCCCACTGCGTCCAGGCGGCGAGATCACTCGCGGACAACCCAGAGTAACGGGAGGACAATACGGTGGCCGGCGAACAGCACGCACAGACCACATCGGTGCCCGCCGAGGCGCGCGACAGGCACGCCCAGCTCGCCGAGCGCATCGAGGAGCACCGCTTCCGGTACTACGTGAACGACGCTCCCGTCGTCAGCGACGCGGAGTTCGACAAGCTCCTGCGCACCCTGGAGGCGCTGGAGGAGGAGTATCCGGAGCTGCGCACACCCGACTCCCCGACCCAGAAGGTCTCGGGGGCGTACGAGACGGAGTTCACCTCCGTCGAGCACCGCTCGCGCATGCTCTCCCTCGACAACGCCTTCGACGACCTGGAACTGGCGGCCTGGGCGGAGCGCGTCCACAAGGACGTCGGTGCCTCCGAGCACCACTTCCTGTGCGAATTGAAGGTCGACGGCCTCGCCGTCAACCTGACGTACGAGCACGGGCGTCTCACGCGCGCGGCGACCCGCGGCGACGGCCGCACGGGCGAGGACATCACGCCCAACGTGCGCACGATCGCCGAGATCCCGGACCGGCTGACGGGCGACCGCGTCCCGGACCTGGTGGAGATCCGCGGCGAGGTCTACTTCCCGATGGAGAAGTTCGAGGAGCTGAACGCCCGTCTGGTCGAGGGCGGCGACAAGCCGTTCGCCAACCCGCGCAACGCGGCGGCCGGTTCGCTCCGCCAGAAGGACCCGCGCGTCACCGCGACGCGCCCGCTGCACATGGTGGTCCACGGCATCGGCGCCCTGGAGGGCTACGACCCGCTGACCCGCCTCTCCGAGGCGTACACCCTGCTGCACGAGTGGGGCCTGCCGACCACGCGGTACGCGAAGCGGGTCGACGACCTCGACGGCGTACGGGAGTTCATCGCGTACTACGGCGAGAACCGGCACTCCGTGGAGCACGAGATCGACGGGGTCGTCGTCAAGCTCGACGAGATCCCCCTCCAGGGCCGCCTCGGCTCGACCTCGCGCGCCCCGCGCTGGGCGATCGCCTGGAAGTACGCGCCCGAGGAGGTCAACACCAGGCTCATCAACATCCGCGTGGGCGTGGGGCGTACGGGCAGGGTCACGCCGTACGCGCAGGTCGAGCCGGTGACGGTGGCGGGCTCGGAGGTCGAGTTCGCCACCCTGCACAACCAGGACGTGGTCAAGGCCAAGGGCGTGCTCATCGGCGACACCGTGGTGCTGCGCAAGGCCGGTGACGTGATCCCGGAGATCCTCGGTCCGGTCGCCGACCTGCGCGACGGCACGGAGAAGCCCTTCGAGATGCCGGCCGAGTGCCCCGAGTGCGGTACGCCGCTGCGGCCCATGAAGGAGGCGGACGTCGACCTCCGCTGCCCCAACGGGCAGAGCTGCCCCGCCCAGTTGAGGGAGCGGCTGTTCTATCTCGGCGGTCGCAAGTGCCTGGACATCGAGAACTTCGGGTATGTGGCCGCCGCCGCGCTCACCAAGCCGCTGGAGCCGTCCGAGCCGCCGCTCCTCGACGAGGGCGACCTCTTCGACCTGACCATCGAGCGGCTGCTGCCCATCAAGGCGTACGTCCTGGACCAGGACAGCGGGCTGCCCAAGCGGGATCCGAAGACCGGCGAGGAGAAGATCGCCACGGTCTTCGCCAACCAGGACGGCGAGCCCAGGAAGAACGCGGTCGCGATGCTCGCCAACATCGCCGCCGCCAAGGACCGTCCGCTGGCCCGGATCATCACCGGTCTGTCGATCCGGCACGTCGGGCCGGTCGCCGCCGAGGCACTGGCCCGGGAATTCCGCTCGATCGAGCGCATCGAGCAGGCCTCCGAGGAGGAGTTGGCGACCACGGACGGGGTCGGCCCGATCATCGCGGCCTCGCTCAAGGAGTGGTTCGCGGTGGACTGGCACCAGGAGATCCTGCGCAAGTGGCGGGCCGCCGGAGTCCGGATGGAGGAGGAGAGCTCCGGCGAGGACGAGGGGCCGCGCCCGCTCGAAGGGCTCACCGTGGTCGTGACCGGCACGCTCGAACACCACACCCGGGACGGTGCGAAGGACGCATTGCAGAGCCGTGGAGCAAAAGTGACCGGTTCTGTTTCGAAGAAGACGTCTTTCGTGGTTGTGGGTGACAATCCTGGTTCGAAGTTCGACAAGGCCATGCAGTTGAAGGTGCCTGTTCTGAATGAGGACGGCTTTGCCGTACTGCTCGAACAAGGACCCGAGGCGGCGGCCGAAGCAGCGCTTCCGAACGAGGAGTAGGGGTTGAAGACCACCCGATCGGCGCATACCAGATGCATACGGGTGGCCGGGTCGCATTCGGGCAACCGTCGACGACCGCTGCCCGTGGAAGCCTTCTGCGGCCTACTGTTGACGTATGCGCCTGCCGTGCCCGGATGCGGTTTCGGACGCGGTGCCGTTGCCGGTTGACGGACATCGGACCGCGTGGCGTGGGCACCGCCGGCTGTGAGAGGGACGGGAATGGAACCGACCGATAGCGCCGCCCCTCCCTCAAGGCTGCGCGGACGCCGGATATCCGGCGTCTGGCGCTGGGGCTCCACCCGCCTCGCGGGTCGTTCCGAGCCCGGCCGCGAACCGGGTGAGGGCCGCCGGACGGCACGGTTCCTGGAACGGGCGGGCGTCGGCCTCCGGACGACCGGACCGGCGGGCAGGACAGGTGCGCCGGGCGGCACCGGCCGGCGCATCGTCGCCGACAGCAGGGTGTCGACCCCGCTGACGGCCCACCTCAGCGCCGAGGAACGCGTCGCCCACCTGCACGCCCACGACCCGGCGCGCCAACTGTCCTGGCCCGCACTGCCCGCGGCGGTCGTCGCGTCGGCAGGCTTCGTCCTCGGCGCCGGCTTCTACCGCGGCTTCACCGGGCACAGCGCGCTCTTCCCTTCCGGCACCGTCGGCTGGGCCCTCGCCGTGCTCACCGGTGTCATCGTCGGCCACCTCGTCGCCCTCGGCCGCGCCCGCTGGTGGGGCGGCACCGGCTCGGGCGCCGCCCTCACCCTCTCCGTGCTCCTGCTGTTCGGGTGGGTACCGGCCGGCATGGTCAGCCTCACCGTCGTCGTCCTGGTCGGCGTGGCCCGGCGCCACCGCTGGCGGCAAGGTCTCCTGCACGGCGCGGTGGACATCCTCGGCATCGGCGCCGGCGCCCTGGTGCTCGCCGCGTTCGGCCGGGTCCCGTCCGTCGAGACGCCCTGGAATCCGCAGACCTGGAGCGTCTACACGGCACCCGAGGTGGTGCTGGTCGCGGTCACCTACCTCGCGCTCACCCGCACCCTGCTCTGGTATCTGCACACCCCGCGCGGCGGACTGCCCACCGTCGCCCGCTCCGCCCTGGTCAGACAGGGCCTGGTCGCGGTCGCGCTGCTCGCCATCGCGCCGCTGATCTGCGTCGTCGCCGTGGCCCTGCCGATCCTGCTGCCCCTGTTCGCCATCCCCCTCATCGCCCTCGACTCCACCCTGTGGATAGCCAGGGCCCGGGCCGAGGAACAGCTGCGCGACCCGCTGACCGGACTGCCCAACAGACAGTGGCTCCTGGAACGGACCTGGACGGCCCTCGACGATGCCGAACGCATCGATGCGCGGGCCGCGTTGATGCTCATAGACCTCGACCGCTTCCGCTCCGTGAACGACACGCTGGGCCACCTCGCCGGTGACCGCCTCCTGCTCCAGATAGCCGACCGGCTGCGCCTCGCACTGCCGCGCGGCGCGGAGGCCGCACGGCTCGGCGGCGACGAGTTCGCCGTTCTGCTGCCGGTCGTCGACTCCACGACGTCGGCCACCCGCGTCGCCCGCAACCTGGTCACCGTCCTCGGCTCCCCGCTCGACCTCGACGGACTCACGCTCGTCCTGGAGGCCAGCGCCGGCCTCGCCGTCTTCCCCGACCACGCGCTCGACGCCGAGGGGCTGCTGCGGCGCGCGGACGTCGCGATGTACCAGGCGAAGCGGGACCGTACGGGCGTCGAGGTGTACGAGTCCAAGCGGGACTCGAACACCCCGGACCGGCTCGGTCTCCTGGGCGACCTGCGGCGCGCGCTCGACGCGCACGAGGTCGAACTGCACTACCAGCCCAAGGTGCGCTTCGACGGGCAGGTCGCCGGCCTGGAGGCGCTGGTGCGCTGGGTGCACCCGGAGCGCGGGAAGGTGCCGCCGGACGAGTTCATAGCGATCGCCGAGTCGTCCGGACTGATGCCCCACCTCACGGAGTACGTGCTGGAGACGGCGCTCGCACAGGTCGCGAAGTGGCGCTCCCAGGGGCTGTTCGTCCCGGTCGCCGTCAACGTCTCCCCGCGCGACGTCCACAGTCCCGGCTTCGCCGGTTCCGTCGCCGCGCGGCTGGCCCGGCACGGGGTCCCGGCGGGGGCGCTCCAGCTGGAGATCACGGAACACGTGCTCCTGGAGGATCCGCAGAAGGCCGCGGACACGCTGGCCGCGCTGACCGGGCACGGCGTGAAGATGTCCCTGGACGACTTCGGGACCGGGTACTCGTCGCTGGTGCATCTGCGGCGGCTGCCGGTGAGCGAGCTGAAGATCGACCGGTCGTTCGTGGCGCGGCTGGCGGTGGACACGGAGGACGCGGAGATCGTGCGGTGCACGGTCGATCTCGCGCATTCCCTCGGGCTGCTCGTGGTCGCCGAGGGCGTCGAGGACGACGAGACGTGGGAGCGGTTGCGGGACATGGGGTGTGACGCGGTGCAGGGGTGGCTCGTCGCCGCGGCGATGCCTCCCGAGGAGGCCACGGCGTGGTTGCTGGCGCGGGGGACCCGTGGGTGGCAGCGGCCCCGGGCGGCCCTGCCCGCCGCGGAATCATAGGGAGATCTCCCACCCGCACACCGCCCGTCAAGAGGCTGACGTCTCCCGTGGGGGCTCTCGCCGTCGGTGGCCTCGGGTGCGATGGGATCAACCCGTGCGCGGGTCGGCCCGTCCGCCCCCTAGGATTGGGGCCAAAACCCACACCGCACTCACCCCAGAGGATCGCTGCATGCCTGGCATCACGCGCGAGGAGGTCGCCCACCTCGCACGGCTGGCGCGTCTGGAGCTGAAGGGCGAAGAGCTCGACCACTTCGCAGGACAGCTCGACGACATCATCGGCGCGGTCGCCCGCGTCAGCGAGGTCGCCGACCAAGACGTACCGCCGACCTCGCACCCGCTGCCGCTGACGAACGTCATGCGCGCGGACGAGGTCCGTCCGTCGCTCACCCCCGAGCAGGCGCTCTCCGGCGCCCCCGCCCAGGAGCAGCAGCGTTTCAAGGTGCCGCAGATCCTGGGGGAGGACTAATCACCATGTCGGACAACAGCAACGTCAACATCATCCGGCTCACCGCCGCCGAGACCGCCGCGAAGATCGCGTCCGGCGAGCTCACCGCCGTACAGGTCACCGAGGCCCACCTGGCCCGGATCGAGGCCGTCGACGAGAAGGTGCACGCCTTCCTGCACGTCGACCGGGAGGGCGCGCTCGCCCAGGCCCGTGCCGTCGACGCCAAGCGCGAGCGCGGGGAGACGCTGGGCCCGCTGGCCGGCGTACCTCTCGCGCTCAAGGACATCTTCACCACCGAGGGGATCCCGACCACCGTCGGGTCCAAGATCCTTGAGGGGTGGATCCCGCCGTACGACGCGACCGTCACCAAGCGGCTGAAGGCCGCCGACGTCGTCATCCTCGGCAAGACCAACATGGACGAGTTCGCCATGGGGTCGAGCACCGAGAACAGCGCGTACGGGCCGACCGGCAACCCCTGGGACCTGACCAGGATCCCCGGTGGTTCCGGTGGCGGGTCGAGTGCCGCCCTCGCCTCCTTCCAGGCGCCGCTGGCCATCGGTACGGACACCGGCGGTTCCATCCGGCAGCCCGCCGCCGTCACCGGCACGGTCGGCGTCAAGCCGACGTACGGGGCCGTGTCGCGGTACGGCATGGTCGCCTTCTCGTCCTCCCTCGACCAGGGCGGGCCCTGCGCCCGTACGGTCCTGGACGCCGCGCTCCTCCACGAGGCCATCGCCGGGCACGACCCGCTCGACTCGACCTCGATCGACGCGCCGGTCCCGCCGGTCGTCGAGGCCGCCCGCAACGGCAGCGTCCAGGGCATGCGCGTCGGCGTCGTCAAGCAGTTCCGCGGCGAGGGCTACCAGGCCGGCGTCATCCAGCGCTTCGACGAGGCGGTGGCCCTGCTGAAGGACCTCGGCGCCGAGATCGTCGAGCTGGACTGTCCGTCGTTCGACCTGGCGCTGTCCGCGTACTACCTGATCGCGCCCTCCGAGTGCTCGTCCAACCTCGCCCGCTTCGACGGGCTGCGCTACGGCCTGCGCAGCGGTGACGACGGCACGCACTCCGCCGAGGAGGTCACCTCGCTCACCCGGGCGGAGGGCTTCGGTCCCGAGGTCAAGCGCCGCATCATGCTCGGCACGTACGCGCTCAGCTCCGGCTACTACGACGCGTACTACGGCAGCGCCCAGAAGGTCCGTACGCTCATCACCCGCGACTTCGAGAAGGCGTTCGAGTCGGTGGACGTGATCGTCTCCCCGACGACGCCCACCACCGCCTTCCCGATCGGCGAGCGTGCCGACGACCCGATGGCGATGTACCTCGCGGACCTCTGCACCATCCCGACCAACCTGGCCGGCAACTCGGCCATGTCCCTGCCCTGCGGTCTCGCGCCGGAGGACGGACTTCCGGTCGGGCTCCAGATCATCGCCCCGGCGCTCCAGGACGACCGCCTTTACAAGGTCGGCGCCGCCGTCGAGGCCGCCTTCGTGGAAAAGTGGGGGCACCCGCTGCTAGAGGAGGCTCCGTCGCTGTGAGCAATGCTCTTTCGAAGGCCAAGGGCTTCAAGAAGTCCAGGTCCGGCACGTACCTGTCCATCGCGACCACCGCGTTCGGAGCGCTCAGCGTCGCCAAGCAGGCCAAGAAGGCCCGCTCGGAGAACGACACGCTGCGCCTCATCGACGCGGCCGTGTCCGCCGCCGCCATCGTCACCGGCCTCGCCATCCTCTACCGCGAGCTGAAGCGGCTGGGCGACGACGACGTCCTGCTGGGCTGAGAGGGAACTTTTCACCGTGACCACCACGACCGACGAGTTGGTGTCGTACGAGGACGCCCTGGCGACGTACGACCCCGTCATGGGCCTCGAAGTCCACGTCGAACTCGGCACCAAGACCAAGATGTTCTGCGGCTGTTCGACCGAGCTGGGCGGCGAGCCCAACTCGCAGACCTGCCCGACCTGCCTCGGCCTGCCCGGCGCGCTTCCGGTCGTCAACGCGATCGGCATCGAGTCGGCCATCAGGATCGGCCTCGCGCTGCACTGCGAGATCGCCGAGTGGTGCCGCTTCGCCCGGAAGAACTACTTCTATCCGGACATGCCGAAGAACTTCCAGACCTCCCAGTACGACGAGCCGATCGCCTTCAACGGCTACCTCGACGTCCAGCTGGAGGACGGCGAGACCTTCCGCGTGGAGATCGAGCGCGCCCACATGGAGGAGGACACCGGCAAGTCGCTGCACGTCGGCGGCGCGACGGGCCGTATCCACGGCGCCTCGCACTCGCTCCTCGACTACAACCGCGCCGGCATCCCCCTCATCGAGATCGTCACCAAGCCGATCGAGGGCGCCGGCGAGCGCGCTCCCGAGGTCGCCAAGGCGTACGTCGCCGAACTGCGCGAACTCATCAAGGCGCTCGGTGTCTCGGAAGCCCGCATGGACCAGGGGCAGATGCGCTGCGACGTGAACCTTTCGCTGCGCCCGCACGGCCGGGAGAAGTTCGGCACCCGCAGCGAGACCAAGAACGTCAACTCGCTGCGTTCCGTGGAGCGTGCCGCCCGCTTCGAGATCCAGCGGCATGCCGCCGTACTGAACTCGGGCGGGACGATCGTCCAGGAGACCCGGCACTTCCACGAGGACACCGGGTCGACGACCTCGGGCCGCGTGAAGGAGGAGGCCGAGGACTACCGGTACTTCCCCGAGCCGGACCTGGTGCCGGTGGCCCCCTCGCGTGAGTGGGTCGAGGAGATCCGCGCCGGACTGCCCGAACTGCCGCTGGCCCGCCGCAACCGGCTCCTCGCGGAGTGGGGCGTCACGGCGACCGACATGCAGTCGATGCTCAACGCCGGTGCCATCGACCTCATCGTCAGCACCATCGACGCCGGTGCCGACGCCGCCTCCGCCCGCAAGTGGTGGATGGGCGAACTCGCGCGCAGCGCCAACGAGTCGGGCACCGCGATCGACGAACTGGCCATCACGCCCGGGCAGGTCGCCCGGGTCGCCGCGCTGGTCACCTCCGGCGACCTGAACGACAAGCTGGCCCGCCAGGTCATCGAGGGCGTTCTCGCGGGCGAGGGCACCCCGGACGAGGTCGTCGAGAAGCGCGGTCTGAAGGTCGTCTCCGACGACGGCGCGCTCAACACGGCCGTCCAGGAGGCCATCGCCGGCAACCCGGGCATCGCCGACAAGATCCGCGGCGGCAAGGTGGCCGCGGTCGGCGCCCTGGTCGGCGCGGTCATGAAGGCGACCCGCGGTCAGGCCGACGCGGCCCGCGTCAAGGAACTGATCCTTGAACAGCTGGGCGTCAGCGAGGGCTGAGCCGGGCAGTGAAGCTGAGGGGCGCATCGGAAACCCGATGCGCCCCTCAGCTGTTGTCAGGTCACGTACGACGTCCCACGACCCGGACGAAGCCCAGGGACCGGCCCTGGTCGGCGTGCAGCAGCTCCACCGAGTCGCGGGCCATGGCCGCCATGAACTCCTCGGTGCTCTCCTCGGCGCAGACCTCGCTCCACAGCAGCCAGTCGCGCCAGCCGTCGGGCAGCCAGTCGGCGGCCTCCACCGTCACGGCTCCGCTCCGCGTCCACTGCCGTCGCCACCACTCGGCGGTGTGGAACGACCAGAACCCGGGGTCCCAGAACGGCTTGAGGTGTTCCGGCGGCTCCACACCGTCCGGCTCCTCGCGCAGCGCCGGTACGACGACACCGATCCGTCCGCCCGGCTTCAGCAGCCGGGTGAGGCTGGGCAGATACAGGTCGTTCGTGCCGAAGTACTGGTACGCGTCGATGCTCACGATCGCGTCGAACGACCCGTCGCCGAACGGCAGTCGGTGTGCCTCGGCGAACACGGGCAGCACCCGGTCGGCGACGCCCGCCTCATTGACCCGGCGCGCGTTCTTGGCGGGCTCGATCCACAGGTCGGCGGCTGTGACCTGGACGTCGTACTCCTTGGCGAGGAAGACCGACGTCATGGCCTTGCCGCAGCCAAGGTCGAGCACCCGGGCGCCCGGCGGGAGGGTGTCGAGGCCGAGCGCGGGGGCCAGCCACTCCAGCAGCCACAGGGCGTGCGGGCCCATCTGGTTGTCGATGGTCCAGCGGGCGTCGTACCGGCTGCTGCGCGGGTAGCGCGGGTGGTTCAGGCGGTCATTTCCGGAGGTGATGTCGGACATCGGTGAACGGGCTCCTCGGGTTCTGCGGAAGGGAAGAACGGGACGCTTCGGAGCTCGGTCGGACCTTCAAAAAATGCACCTGCTCGGGTCACCGGCGAAGCCGGATACGGACAGTCGACGGCCGGACGCTAGCAGTGGGCCCGCGCGACCCGCATCCGAATTCTCAGCTGGGCGCGCTACGCTCCCGCGCCATGGACGAGAAGGACGGGACCGACGAGTACGAGGGGGAGTACGGGGACGCGGCGCTGGACGCGCGGCGCGCCCGCTGGGCGGCGACCGGGACCGGGGTGCTGCTGGCCCTGGTGGGGCTCGCCGCCTCGACGCTCCGCCTCACGGGCTCCGCGCCCATGCTGGTACCGGGTGCGTACGCATTCGGCGCCGCCGTCTGTGGGCTCGCGTCGGTGCTGGGGGCGCGGGGGCGGACCAGACGAGCCCTGTGGCTGCTGATCGTCGGCGTGATGGTGATGGCGCTCGGGGACCAGTTCGACTGAGTTGCTTATCGCGCTTTTATCCAGGCGACAGAGTTCATGTGATTGTCCTGTGATGTGACTCGCATTCTTGTGAGTAAAGGCACTAACGGCTCAAACGATCACTGGCGCCTGTAACAGTGGTTCGGCATCTCTCTTGCCTTTTTTCGTTTCTTTGCGGGCTGTTCTGTTCATTCACGACTGTTCCCGGTCAAAGATCCACATTTAATCCAGGGAGCACGTCTGTGGCAGTCCTCGCACGCTGGTGTGTCAGGCACCGCCTCGTCGTCGTACTGATCTGGCTCGCCGCCCTCGCCGGTGTGACCGCCGCCGCAGCCGTCGCGGGTTCGGCGTACTCGAACGACTACGAGGTCCCCGGCACCGAGTCGGGCCGCGCCGCCCAGTTGCTGGAGAAGGGTTTCCCCGGGCTCGGCGGCGACACGGACACCGTCGTCTGGCACACCGCCTCCGGCACGGTTCGCGCCACCGACGTCGAGCAGACGATGACCCGCACCCTGGACCGCATCGCCGACCTGCCCGGAGTCGCCTCGGTCGTCAGCCCCTACGAGGGCCGCGACACCGGCCGCATCAGCGCCGACGGGCGTACGGCGTACGCCACCGTCACCTTCGACAAGTCCGCCGAGGACATCGGCGAGGGCGAGGCGCGGGCCGTCGTCGACGTGGCCGGGACGGCACGGGCCGACGGGCTCCAGGTGGAGCTCGGCGGCAGTGCCATCGCGCTCACCGAGTCGTCCGGCGGCCACCTCGCGGAAGTCGTCGGAGTGGTCGTCGCGGCCGTCGTGCTGTTCCTCGCCTTCGGCTCGCTCGCCGCCTCCCTGCTGCCGATCGCCACCGCCCTGGTGAGCGTCGGCACGGCGTACGCCGGGATCGTGCTCCTCGGGCACGTGATGACCGTCGCCGACTTCGCGCCCATGCTCGGCATGCTGATCGGGCTCGGCGTGGGCATCGACTACGCGCTGTTCATCGTCACCAGGCACCGGCGCGGTCTGCTGCGCCTCCCGGGGGCGCGACCCCCGGACCCGCGGCGGAAAGGCGGGTCGGCCGGGGCAGCCGGGGCGGGCAGTAAGGGCAGTGCGGGCGGTGCGGGGCAGACCCGAGTGGGACTCCGACTGTCCGTCGACGAGGCCGCCGTCAACGCGGTCAGGACCACCGGACGCGCGGTCGTCTTCGCGGGTGCGACCGTTTGCATCGCCCTACTGGGGATGCTGATCCTGCGGCTGGGCTTCCTCAACGGGGTCGCGATCGCGGCCTCCCTGACGGTGGTCCTGACCGTCGCGGCCTCCGTGACCCTGCTCCCCGCCCTGCTGTCGTTCATCGGGCCGCGCGCCCTGAGCCGGCGCGAGCGGCGCAGGCTGGCCGAGCACGGGCCCGGGCCGGAGCTGCCCACCGGGTTCGCCGTCCGCTGGTCCGCGTTCGTCGAGCGGCACCCCAAGGTGCTCGGCGCCGCCGCCCTGGGCGTCGTCGCGCTGCTCGCCCTGCCCACCTTCTCGCTCCACCTCGGCACCTCCGACCAGGGCAACAACCCGAGGACGACGACCACACGCCAGGCCTACGACCTCCTCGCCGACGGCTTCGGCCCCGGCGTCAACGGCCCGCTCACCCTCGTGACGCCCGTCTCCGACGCCGAGGACAAGCTCGTCCTCGACAACCTCGCCGCGACCCTCCGGACCACCGAGGGCGTCGCGTCGTCCTCGCCGGTCACCTACAGCGCCGACGGCTCCACCGGGTACCTCACAGTGGTACCGGAGTCCTCCCCGCAGTCCGCGCGCACCAGTGACCTGGTGGAACGGCTGCGTGAGAGGGTGCTCCCGCGCGCGGAGACCGGCACCTCGCTCGACCTGCACGTCGGCGGGGTCACGGCGAGCTACGACGACTTCGCGGATGTGATCGTCGACAAGCTGCCGCTGTTCGTCGGTGTCGTGATCGGCCTCGGCTGTCTGCTGCTCCTGCTCGCGTTCCGCTCGATCGGCATCCCGCTCAAGGCCGCCGCGATGAACGTCGCCGCCGTCGCCTCCGCGTTCGGTGTCGTCGTCGCGATCTTCCAGTGGGGCTGGGGGAGCGAACTGCTGGGCCTCGGCAGCGCGGGCCCGATAGAGCCCTTCCTCCCCGTCATCATGGTCTCGGTCCTCTTCGGGCTCTCCATGGACTACCAGGTCTTCCTGGTCAGCCGGATGTACGAGGAGTGGCTGGAGACCGGCGACAACCGGCGGGCGGTCCGGGTGGGCCTCGCCGAGACCAGCCGCGTGATCAACTCCGCGGCCGTCATCATGATCTCCGTCTTCCTCGCCTTCGTCCTCTCCGGCGACCGGGTGATCGCCATGTTCGGCATCGCCCTGGCCGCCGCCGTCGCCCTCGACGCCTTCGTCCTGCGCACCCTCCTGGTGCCCGCGCTGATGCACCTGCTCGGCGACGCCAACTGGTGGCTGCCCCGCTGGCTGGACCGGCGCCTGCCGCGCATCAGCATCGAGCCGCCCGAGTGCCGGAGCACCGCCGCGCAATTGCCGGGCGCCGGCGAGGCCGCCCGTGCGAGCATTCCGGACGTACTCGACGTACTCGACGTACTCGACATGGACGTCATGGATGACATGGACGTCATGGACGTACTGGTGAAGGAGCGACCGCAGGATGTACGCGATATCCCTGGGTGACGACGGCGCGCAACTACGGCCCCTGGAACCCTGGCACGCCGAGGAGTTCCTCGCGCACCTCGACCGGGGGCGGGACTTCATCACCCGGCACGTCCCCTTCGGCATGAAGTCCACCGACGTCGACTCCGCGCGGGAGCAGCTCCAGCGGTACGCCGACCAGCGTGCCGCCGACACCGGTTCGCTGCACGGGATCTGGCTGGACGGGAAGCTCGTCGGCGGGGTGCTGTTCCTCAACTTCAGCGCGGAGCAAGGCAACTGCGAGGTCGGCTGCTGGCTGGAACCGGCCGGCACCGGACGCGGACTGATCACGCGCGCGATGCGTGTCCTCATCGACTGGGCGATTGACGAACGTGGCATGCACCGTGTGGAGTGGCACGCGTCGTCCGTCAACGAAGCGAGCATCAACGTGGCGCGGCGACTGGGCATGAGCCGTGAGGCCCTGCTGCGGGAGAGCTATCCGCACCGGGGTGTCCGCGCGGACACCGAGATCTGGTCGGTACTCGCGCCCGAGTGGCGTGCGGCACGCGCGCGTGCCGCTCACAAGGAGCATTAAGGAACTTCTCAGACGACGTCCGTACGGTGCGAGGCATGGGAACCAAGACAGCAGACGAGACCGGCTCCGAGACCGGTACCGAGGCGAAGAGCGACGACGTGAAGAGCGGTAACGAGACGGTGGACATCACCAAGGACGAGCAGCCGGCGGAGGCCGCGGCCGACACCGGGGCCGAGGTCCTGGGCGACGCGGACGAGTACGAGGGCGACGGCCTCACGGACCTGGACGCGGCAGGACTCGCGGCCGAGCAGGAAGGTCCCTCCGGTGTGGGCCAGGGCGCTGCCGCCGTCGTGTCCGCCGTCCTCGGTTTCGTCTCGCTGACCGGCAGCTGGCTGGGCACGGTGGCCGGCGCGCGCGAGACGCTCGTGGGCCAGCTGGAGACCGCGTCCTCGGCGAGCGTCGCCACCCAGATCAAGGAGGTCTACGGCGACGCCTGGCAGACCACCGCGCTGTGGGGCGGCATCTTCGCGCTGCTCGGTCTGCTCGTCGCTGTCGCCGCCCTCGCCCGGCCCGCGTTCGGCGCCCCGGCCAAGCCGCAGGCCGGCTGGATCAAGTCGGTTTCCTGGGCGGGCGTGGCCCTCGGCATCCTCGGACTGCTCCTCGCGGTCCTGAAGTACACCGACGTGCTGCTGGGTCTGCCGTCGGCGCCCTGACACGGGAGCGGAATCACCGCAGGTCATGAGGGGCCTTAGGCCGGTCGTAAGCACCTTACGGCCGGTCTGGGGCCCCTCTTACGTTCCTAAGGCCCCCACCCCCTCGGAAGATGCGGAACTCTCCCGATGTGGCGGACCCACCTGGGAGACGAAGGTTGAGACATCGCAGAAAGCGAAGACCGACCGAACTCACCAGGACCCGAGGGGCATCACATGTTCGAGTACGAACTCCACCAGATCCGTTCCGCCGAACTGCGCCGCGAGGCCGCGGACGAGCGCCGGGCCCGGGAAGCGGTCCGCGGCGCCCGTGCCGCCCGCCGCGAGGCAGCCGGCCGGGCCGCCGAGGGCGAGGTGCATACCGACCGCACGCGCCGGCACTGGTTCACCCGGGCCGCGTGAGCACCGCGGGACGGGCGGACGGCTCTCCCACGGCGTCGCTCCTCCCCGCGCACGCCGCGGCCGTCCACCCCACGACCCACCACGGGCCGGTCGCCGTCTCGGCGACCGGCCCGTCCGGCACGTTGTTGTCCACCACTTCGCCGGTAACCCCGCCCGTCACCCCGTCCGTCGGCCCGATAACCAGTCCCGCGATGTCAGAGCCCTGTGCGATGCTCTGGCCCGTGGAGACCAGGTCCGTCTGTCCGGTGTTCGTCGGTCGTGGTGACGAGTTGGGGGTGTTGCACGACGCGCTCGCCCGTGCGGCCGACGGTGAGCCGCAGGCACTGCTGCTCGGCGGGGAGGCCGGGGTCGGCAAGACGCGGCTGGTCGAGGAGTTCGCCGAAGCGGCCCTGGGCCGGGGTGCCGTCGTCGCGCTCGGCGGCTGCGTCGAGATCGGCGCCGACGGGCTGCCCTTCGCGCCCTTCTCCACCGCGCTGCGTGCCCTGCGACGCGCGCTGCCCGACGAGCTGGCCGCCGCCGCTGCCGGGCAGGAGGAGGAACTGGCCCGGCTGCTACCGGAGTTGGGCGAGACCGGCGTCGGACGGCACGACGAGGAGGGCATGGCCCGCCTCTTCGAACTGACCGCACGCCTGCTGGAACGCGTCGCCGCCGACCGCACGGTCGTCGTCGCCCTCGAAGACCTCCACTGGGCCGACGCCTCCACCCGCCACCTCCTCGCCTACCTCTTCCGCACCCTGCGCACCGGCCGCCTCGTCGTCCTCGCCACCTACCGCGCCGACGACGTCCACCGCCGTCACCCACTGCGCCCCCTGCTCGCCGAACTGGACCGGTTGCGCACCGTCCGCCGCATCGAGCTGAGCCGCTTCAACCGCGCCGAAGTGGGCCGCCAGATCGCCGGCATCCTCGCCGCCGAACCCGAACCGGCCCAGGTCGACGAGATCTTCGACCGCTCCGACGGCAACGCCTTCTTCGTCGAGGAACTCGCCGTCGCCGCCCACGAGGGCTGCCGCACCCGGCTCACCGACACCCTCCGGGACCTGCTCCTCGTCCGCGTCGAAAGCCTGCCCGAGAGCGCCCAGCGGGTCGCCCGGATCGTCGCCGAGGGCGGCTCCACCGTCGAGTACCGGCTGCTCGCCGCCGTCGCCCGGCTCGCCGAGGACGACCTCATCGAGGCGCTGCGCGCGGCCGTCGGCGCCAACCTCCTGCTCGCCACCCCGGCCGGCGACGGCTACCGCTTCCGCCACTCCCTGGTCCGCGAGGCCGTCGCCGACGACCTGCTCCCCGGCGAACGCTCCCGCCTCAACCGCCGCTACGCCGAGGCCCTGGAAGCCGACCCGACGCTCGTCCCCGCCGACGAACGCACCATGCGTCTGGCCAGCTACTGGTACCACGCCCACGACCCGGCCAAGGCGCTCCCCGCCGTCCTGGACGCCTCGGTCACCGCCCGCCGCCGGTACGCGTACTCCGAGCAACTGCGGCTCCTGGAACGGGCGATGGAGCTGTGGGACGCCGCCCCCGACGCCGTACGGACCACACTCCGGCCCGTCGACTACACCGAGGTCTACCCGCCCTGCGGCTGCGACCCGGCCACCACGCCCCTGCCCTACCTCGACCTCATGGCCGAGGCCGCCGTCGCGGGCCGGCTGTGCGGGGAGCGCGAACGCGCCCTGAAGATCATCAAGCGTGCGCTGCACCTCCTGGAGGACGACGGAGACCCCCTGCGCGCCGCCTGGTTCTGGTGCCAGCGCTCCCGCCTGGTCCAGTCCCTGTCCCGGGGCGACGGCTGGAAGGAACTGGACACCGCCCAGAACCTCGTACGGGGCCTGCCGCCCTCGGAGGTCCACGCCGACGTCCTGGCAAGCGCCGCCGTCTGGTCGATGCTGCACTGCCCGGGCCCCGACGCCCTCGCCGCCGCCGAGAAGGCCGTCGAGTACGCGCGCATGGTGGGCGCCCACGAGACCGAACTGCACGCCCGGCTCACCCACGGCGGCCTCCTGATCGACGCCGGTGCCACGGAGACCGGGTTCGAGGAGATGCACGCCATCAAGGAACGGGCGGTCGCTGAGGACATCTTCCTCGTCGCCGGGCGGGCATACGTCAACCTCCCCTCCGGACTCGAAGGCGTCGGCCGCTCCCGGGACGCCGTCCCCATCCTGGAGGAGGGCGTCGCCTACACCCGCAGGTTCGGGCTGCTGGACTCCGAGGCCTGGGTGTGGGGCAACCTCTCCGAATCGCTGTACTCACTCGGCCGCTGGGACGAAGCCGCCGAGGCCGCGGCCAACGCGCTGCGGCGCGGCCACAGCAACAAGCCGCAGGGCGCCGGTGCCATCTGCCTGGCCAGGCTCGCTCTCGACCGGGGCGACCTGCCCGAGGCCGCGCGCCAACTGGCCACCGCCCACGAGCACTTCGGCACCCACGACCCCATGCCCCAGCACGACCTGCTGCTCGCCCTGGTCGGCATCGGCGTCACCGTCGCCGAGGGCCGCCTCCTCGACGCCCGCACCGAACTCGGCCACGTCCTGGACACCGGCTTCCCGCCCGGCACCCACCGCTACGGCTGGCTGCTGCTCCTCGCCGCCGCCACCGCGGAGGCCGATGCCCGCGCCCTGTCCACCGTGGACGCGGGCCGCCCCGAGGCCTGCGCCCGCATCCTCGACACCGCGAAGAAGCTCACCACGGGCGCCCCCGTCTGGCTCGCCCACGAGCAGTGGGTCCGCGCCGAACTCCAGCGCGCCGACGGCACCGCCACCCCGGACACCTGGTCACGGCTCGTCACCGCCTTCGAGGCCCTGGACCGCCCCTACGACCTCGCCCGGGTCCGCCACCGCCTCGCCGAGTCCCTGCTCACGGACGGCGCCGAGCCCGACGACCGCGACCGGGCGACCGAACTCCTCCGGCTGTCCGCCACCGTCGCCGGTCACCTGGGCGCCCGCCCCCTCGCCGACGCCGTCACCCTCCTCGCCCAGCGCGCCCGCCTCACCCCGACCCGCGCCTCGTCCCGTCCCGCGGCGGACCCGGCCGAATCCCTGGGCCTCACGAGCCGCGAACGGGACGTCCTGCGCCTGGTCTCCGCCGGCCGCACCAACCGGCAGATCGCCGAGGAACTCTTCATCTCGCCGAAGACGGCGAGCGTCCACGTCTCGAACATCCTGGCCAAACTGGGCGTCTCGGGCCGGGGAGAGGCGGCTGCGGTCGCCCACCGGCTGGGGCTGTTCCCGCCCGGGGCGGTCCCGGTCCGGACGACCGGGTGAGGACGGGAGCTACGCTGCAAGGAACCCAGGCCCCTGGGAGGCCCCGTGTTCAACATGTTCGAGGAGCTCTTCGCCCCGGGACGCAAGCACACGCGCGACGAGCAGAACCGCCTGGAGCTGACCCGCACGGACGTCGGCGACGGCGACCCCGGACGCGGCCCGATAGACCTCGCGTCCGGAAAGGTCGTCGTACGCCGGTCGGAGCAGCCGGAAGAACCGGAGCGGCCGGAGGCTTCTCAGGAACTCTGACACCGGCTGGGGCTGTTCCCGGTCGGTGCACGCCGACCGCCTCGACGCGGGATGCTGGCAGCAGGACAAACTCCTCGGAGGAGCCGTGTTGTACCAGATCGAGTTCACCGAGCGTGCCGCCGCACAGCGCGACACGCTTCCCGAAGACCGACGCAAGCTCCTGGAGCGCGGGCTGCTGAAGCTGGCCGAGGATCCCTTCACGCCCGTGTCCCAGGCCGTCAGCGGCGAGGACATCCGTGTGGTGTCCGTCGCCCCGGGGCTGACCGCCGGCTACATGGTCCACCGGGCGTTCCTGATCCTGCTCTCGGTGGCACTCCTCGACCAGTCGTTGATAGACGAATAAGCCACTGCCGGACAGCTACGTCACCTGAAGCTCCAGAATCCGGTCGTCCCCGCCCTCCGGGGACCCTCTGCCGTCCGTCTCGCTCGTCACCAGCCACAGCTTGTCGCCGCCCGCCGACACGACCGTACGGAGCCTGCCGTACTCGTCCTCCAGGAACGCCTGCGGGTCGGCCGAGGTCTCCGTGCCCTTCAGCGGGACGCGCCACAGACGCTTGCCCTTCAGCCCCGCCATCCATATCGAGCCCTCGGCGTAGGCGACGCCGCTGGGGGACGCGTCGTCCGTGTGCCACTGGGCGACGGGGTTGTGGAACGCGTCGTCGTCGCTGTCGCCCTCCGCCTCGGGCCATCCGTAGTTGTCGCCCGGCTCGATCTGGTTCAGCTCGTCCCAGGTGTCCTGGCCGAACTCCGAGGCGAACAGGCGCTGCTTCGAGTCCCAGGCGAGGCCCTGCACATTGCGGTGGCCGTAGGAGTACACCGGGGAGTCGGGGAAGGGGTTGCCCGGGGCGGGCTCGCCCTCCGGGGTCAGGCGCAGGATCTTGCCGCCCGACGAGGCCTTGTCCTGCGACAGACCCGTCTCACCGCTCTCGCCCGTGCCCGCGTACAGCATCCTGTCCGGGCCGAAGGCGATCCGGCCGCCGTTGTGGATGTAGCCCTTCGGGATGCCCCGGAAGACCGTGTTCGGGGCGCCCAGCTGCTCGCCCGCCGGCTTCTCCTCCTCGTACAGCATCCGGGCGATACGGTTGTCCGAATCGGTGGTGAAGTACGCGTAGACCATGTGATCCGACGAGAAGGACGGGGACAGTGCGAGGCCCAGCAGACCGCCCTCACCGGCCGCGGAGACGCCCGGCACCTCGCCCACCTCGGTCTTCCTGCCCGTCTCCGTGTCGACGCGCGTGATCGTGCCCTCGTCACGGGAGGAGACCAGCAGATCGCCGTCCGGCAGCGGGGCCAGGCCCCAGGGCGTCTTCAGGCCCTCGGTGACCGTGCGCACCACCTTCACCGAGCCCTTGGCGGGCGGGGTCTGCTCGGCCCCCCGCGCCGGGGGCGACGACTCCGGGCTCGTACGTCCCGGTGACGCGCTGTCGTTGCCGCCCGGCCCACCGCCGTCCCCGCTCCCTCCCTCGTCGGAGGAGCAGCCGGCCGTGAGCAGGAGCGTGGCCGCGGCCAGTACGGCCGTCACAGCTCTACGTTGCACGATCATGGTCCTTTCGACGCGGCGGGTTCTCCTTGTCATACACCGCTCGCGCCTCACGAGTTCCCGATCACGGGTTCCCGATGCCCGCGGCCCGGTTCCGGCGTCAGTCCCACGACCCCTGTGCCCCGGGCAGTGCCGCCACCTCGGCCAGGTCCGCCGCCGACAGCCGCAGCCGCGCCGCCACCGCGTTCTCGGCCACCCACCGTTCCTGCTTCGCCCCGGGCACGGGCACCACGTGCCGGCCCTGCGCGAGGACCCACGCCAGCGCCACCTGGGCCGGGGTGACCTCCGGGCCGATCCGTGCCGCCACGCGGCGCAGGCCCGCCACGATCGGCTGGTTCGCCGCCATCATGTCGGCCGTGAAGCGGGGATGGCGGGCGCGGATGTCCTCCGGTTCGAAGCCCCCGCCCGGGGTCAGCGTCCCCGTCAGGAAGCCGTTGCCCAGGGGCATCGCCGCCAGGAAGCCGATGTCGCGGGCCGCGCACCACGGCAGCAGCGCGTCCAGCGCCTCCCTCGACCACACCGACAGCTCGGCCTGCACCGCGCTGACCGGAAACACCTGCTGCACCCGCTCCAGCTGGCGGATCGTCGCGTCGTGCAGCCGCGCCCCCGGCCGGCGCCCGGACCGCGCGCCCATCGCGGACAGCCCCAACGCCCTCACCTTTCCCGCCCGTACGAGTTCCGCCAGCGCGCCCCAGGTCTCCTCGACGGGTACCTCCGGGTCCGCGCGGTGCAGGTGGTAGAGGTCGATGACGTCCGTCTGGAGCCGGCGCAGCGAGGCGTCGCACGCCCGCTTCACGTATCCCGGGCGGCCGTTGGCCACGATGTGCTGATCACCCACCAGCAGACCGACCTTCGTCGACACGAAGGCGTCCCGGCGCCGCTCCTTCAACACCCGTCCCACCAGCAGTTCGTTGGTGAACGGGCCGTACATGTCGGCGGTGTCCAGGAGCGTCGAGCCCTCGTCCAGGGCCCGGTGCACGGCCCGCACCGACTCCTCGCCACGCTGCCGGGAGGCGCTGTACGCCCAGGTCATCGGCATGCACCCGAGGCCGACGGCCCCCACTTCGAGCGCCGCCGCGCCGATCGTCCTGCGCTCCACCTGGTCGTGAACCTCTCTCTCCTTGCCCCCCAAACCTAACCTCTGTACGCACAGGGGTTCGCCTACGCTCGTGACCATGACTGCTGACGTGTGGCTCCCCATCCCGCCGGAGGAGATCGAGGGCCTCCCCGAAGGGCCCGGCTACCTTTTCTGGAACGGCGACGACGACTACCCCGGGGACCCGGCCGACTGCGCGTTCTACGTCGTGCCGTACATGAAGCCCGTCGAGGTCTGTGTACGTCCCCTGCCGGAGATGACCCGCGTCCAGGTGCTTCAGACGCTGTCGGCGGGCGTCGACAACATCCAGCCCGGGCTCGGGCGGCTGCACCCGGGCGTGCGGCTGTGCAACGCGCGCGGTGTGCACGAGGCGAGCACCGGTGAGCTGGCCCTCGCCCTGATCCTGGCCTCGCTGCGCGGCATCCCCGACTTCGTGCGGGCACAGGACAAGGGGGAGTGGCGGGGCGGCTTCCGGCCGGCGCTCGCCGACAAGAGCGCCCTCATCGTCGGCTACGGATCGATCGGCGCCGCGATCGAGGACCGGCTCGCGCCCTTCGAGCTCGCGCGGGTGGCGCGCGTCGCGCGCTCTGAGCGCACCACGGCGCGCGGACCGGTGCACCCGCTCACCGAACTGCCCGCCCTGCTGCCCGAAGCCGACATCGTGATCCTCGCCACACCCCTCACCGATCAGACAAGAGGGCTGGTGAACGCCGATTTCCTGGCCCGGATGAAGGACGGCGCACTGCTCGTGAACGTGGCCCGCGGGCCCGTCGTCGACACCAAGGCGCTGCTCTCCGAGCTGGAATCCGGGCGTCTGACGGCCGCCCTCGACGTCACCGATCCGGAGCCGCTGCCTCCGGGCCACCCCTTGTGGCAGGCACCCGGCGTGCTCATCAGCCCGCACGTCGGCGGCCCGACCTCCGCGTTCCGGCCGCGCGCCGAGAGGCTGCTGGCGGACCAGTTGAGCCGTTTCATGAACCAGGAGCCGTTGCGGAACGTGATCCTTACGACGGGGGCGGTCGACGCATAGTCCGGTTCGGGCACCCTCCGCATTCCCCCGTATGCGGGGTGTGTCGGCACAGCCGTCGGCCGTTACGGAGAGTAGAGGAACTATGTCCCTGAGTGACGAGACTGGTGTATCGTCCCGACAGGGGCTGCGCCGCGAACCGTTCGGCGCCGGGGATGGACATTGCAGACTGTGAGGGGGGCGACGGGCGATGCACGGCCTATGGACGAACGATCCGACGCGGCGGGGCCGCCGACGGCGACCCTGGTGCACGGCCGCGCGCAGACGCGGCCACAGCAGCCATCACCAGCACCGCCGACACGGCGGTCGCCGGAGGCACACCCACACCGCGCCCCCGGCCCCCACCGCGCACCCGGCGCGACGGGGCGCGCGGGACGCGGTCGCGGTGCGGGCCCGGAGTGTCCGGTGAGTTCCCCCGGGGCACTGCTGGCCCGCCGGCCGGTCTTCGGCGGCGGGACGAACCTGGTCTCGCAGCTCGTGCTGGCCCTGGTGTGCGCGGGATACGCCGTCGGTTCCGCGCTCGGCTGGGGCTCCCCCCGACTCGCCCTGATCATGGGCGACTTCGGACTGAGTGTCGCGGCGGGCGCCGCGGCCGTGTCGTGCTTCCTCTACGCCCGGCGCCGCATCCGCTTTCGGCCCGCCTGGCTGCTGTTCGCCCTGTCGTCCGCCATGGCCTCCCTGGGCAACCTCGTCTGGGGCTGGTACGAGGTGGTGCTCGACCGGGCCGTGCCCAGCCCCAGCTTCGCCGACCTGTTCTTCCTGTGCTTCGCCCCGCCCGCCATCGTGGGACTCCTGGTCCTGGCCAAGCGGCCCGTGACGAAGGCCGGCTGGGTCTGCATGGTCCTCGACGCCTGGCTGATCGGCGGCTCGCTCCTCACCCTGTCCTGGAGCCTCGCCCTGGCGCAGGCCGCGAAGGCCGACGGGCCCAGCGTCGCGCACACCGCGCTGTCGCTGGCCTACCCGCTGCTCGACATCGCCCTCGTCAGCATGGTCCTCGCGCTGCACTTCCGGCGCTCCACCGTGAACCGCTCCGCCGCGAACACCGCGATCGGCGCGCTCGCCCTGACCGTGGGCTGCGACGCCCTGTTCACCTCGCCCCTGATGCACAACAACTACCACTCGGGCCAGCTGCTCGACGCGGGCTGGTTCGCGGGCTCGCTGCTGCTGGCGTACGCCCCATGGGTCGGCTCCGGGCACGGCGGCCCGGGCGAGTCCGACGGGCACACGCGTGTGGTGCACGAACACCGCCCCGGACGGCAGCACCCGGGCAGGCCCGACGGACGCGGGCCCGCACCCCGCCAGGGCCGGGCGCCCGCCCCCAGGCAGGGGCATCCGCCCGCACCGGGAGGCGATCACGGCAGGTATCCGTTCACCCGGCCCATCACCGGGTCCCTGGCCGCGCTCACGCCGTACCTGGCCGCCGCCGTGTGCACGCTGGGCGTCCTCTACAACGTTCTCAACGGCCGCAGCCCCGACCGCGTGGTGCTCATCACCGCGGGTGGCGTCGTCCTCGCGCTGGTCGTGCGCCAGGGCATCATGCTGCTCGACAACATCACCCTCACCCAGGAACTGGCCCAGAAGGAGAACCACTTCCGCTCCCTGGTGCAGGGCTCCAGCGACGTCATCATGATCGCCGCTCCCAACGGGATTCTGCGGTACGTCAGCCCGGCCGCCGCCGGGGTCTACGGACGGTCCGCGGAGGAACTCGTAGGCACCGAACTGGCCCACCTCATCCACCCCGAGGACCTGGGCTGCGTGGTGCACGAAGTGCGCCGCTTCCTCGCCGCCAGCCCCGACGACGAACCCACCACCCGCATCGAGTGCCGCTTCAAGGCCGGCGGCGGGGGGACCTCCCGGCCGGAGGCTGGGGGAGAAGCCGAGAGCGGGGGAGGCTGGCTGAACGTCGAGTCCACCGTCAACCGGCACCACGGCGGCCTCATCTTCAACAGCCGGGACGTCACCGAACGGGTGCGGCTCCAGGCCCAGTTGCAGCACAACGCCGAACACGACCCGCTCACCGACCTGCCCAACCGCGCCCTGTTCACCCAGCGCGTGCAGCAGGCCCTGTCCGGCCGCCGTTCCACCGACCGCGGCACGGCCGTCCTCTTCATCGACCTCGACGGCTTCAAGGCCGTCAACGACACGATCGGACACCAGGCGGGCGACGAACTGCTCGTCCAGGCCGCCCGCAGGCTCCAGGACTCGGTCCGGTACGGGGACACCGCCTCCCGGCTCGGCGGCGACGAGTTCGCCGCCCTGATCGTCGGGGACGGCACCCGGGACCGTGCCGCGCGCGAACGCCAGATAGGGGAGCTGGCCGACAGACTGCGGCTCACCCTCTCGCAGCCCTACGAGATCGACGGCAACGATGTCCGGGTCAACGCCTCGATCGGTGTCGCCTTCGCCGAGCCCGGCCTCGGCGCGGGCGAGCTGCTGCGCAACGCCGACCTGGCGATGTACCGGGCCAAGGCCTCCGGCAAGGGCCGCGTCGAGCTCTACGCGCCCCAGATGCAGCAGGACGTCGTACGGAAGGCGGAACTGGCCACCCGGCTGCGTGCCGCACTGCACGACGGCGAGTTCACGCTGCTGCACCAGCCCGTGGTGGAACTGGACAGCGGCCGGATCACCTCGGTCTGTGCCCAGGCGCGCTGGCGCTCCTCCCAGGGAGTGCTCTTCACGCCCGCCGAGTTCCTGCGCGTCACCGAGGACAGCGACAGGACCGCCGAGCTGGACCGCTGGATGCTGGAGCAGGCCGTCGAACAGGCCGCCGAACGCGCCGCGACCGGGCTCGCCGTACCCGTCGCCGTCCGGATGAGTGCCCGGCGGCTCCTCGACCGCTCGCTGCCCCTCGGGTCGATCGAGACCCTGCTGACCCGCCACGGGCTCCCCACCGGCGCCCTGGAGATCGAACTGACGGACACCGACCCCCGGATCTCCCTGGACGAACTGGAGCGCCGGCTGAACGCCTTCAGATGCCTCGGCGTCCGGATCGCGCTGGACGGCTTCGGCAGCGGCTACGCGCCGATCACGGCACTGCGGAGACTCCCCGTCGACGTGCTGAAACTCGACCGCGGTCTGGTCGAGGGCGTCGTCGAGTCCCCGCGGCTGCACAAGATCACCAGCGGCCTGCTCAGAATCGCCGCCGACCTCGGGCTGCCGTCCGTCGCCGACGGCGTGGACCTGCCGGACCAGGTGGTCGCCCTGCGCGCGATGGGCTGCACGCACGGGCAGGGCATGGCGTTCTCCGGGCCGCTGGACGAGTACCGGCTGCGCCGGGCACTGTCCACCGGCCGCTACCCGGTGCCGAACGGTCCGGCCGAGCCCGCGTTCGCGGGCGGCGGCAGCGGGGTGTACACAAGTACAGGTGTGCCCGCTGTTTTCGGGGGCGGAACCGCCCTCCGTTCACATAATGAGACTCCCGTCCCACCCACTTGACAGTCGGTGCGTGCCGGGGGGAGGGTCGACCCCATGCGCACCCGAATTCTCGTACTTGGAAAGCGCGTCGGCTGACGCTGGTGAACGTTTCGGACGGACCCGGAACTTCCAGCGACCGCACCCGGCGCGCTCCCCTCGCTTGCCTCACGGCACGAGGGGTTTTTTGTTGCACCGGCGCAGGTCGGGCCGCAACGCACACCGTACAAAACTCGCAAAAACCCTCAGCATCGAGAAGAGAATGCCGATGACCGAGCAGGCCACCGGGGCCCATCACCCGCAGCCGCGGCCCCGTTCCGGAGGACAGCAGTCCGCCCCCGAGCACGTCACGGGTGCGAAGTCCCTCATCCGCTCGCTTGAGGAGGTCGGGGCCGAGACGGTATTCGGCATTCCCGGCGGTGCGATCCTTCCCGCGTACGACCCGCTGATGGACTCCACACGGGTGCGGCACGTGCTCGTGCGGCACGAGCAGGGCGCGGGTCACGCGGCCACCGGCTACGCGCAGGCCACCGGCAAGGTCGGCGTCTGTATGGCGACCAGCGGCCCCGGTGCCACCAACCTGGTGACCCCGATCGCCGACGCGCACATGGACTCGGTGCCGCTCGTGGCGATCACCGGGCAGGTCGCGTCCAAGGCGATCGGCACGGACGCCTTCCAGGAGGCGGACATCGTCGGCATCACGATGCCGATCACCAAGCACAACTTCCTGGTCACCAAGGCCGAGGACATCCCCAAGACCATCGCCGAGGCCTTCCACATCGCCTCCACCGGCCGCCCCGGCCCGGTCCTGGTCGACATCGCCAAGGACGCCCTCCAGGCCCAGACCGTCTTCCAGTGGCCGCCGGTCACCGACCTGCCCGGCTACCGCCCGGTGACCAAGCCGCACGCCAAGCAGATCCGCGAGGCGGCCAAGCTGATCACCGCCGCCAAGCGGCCGGTGCTGTACGTCGGCGGCGGTGTCATCAAGGCCAAGGCCACCGCCGAGCTGAAGGTCCTCGCAGAACTCACCGGAGCGCCCGTCACCACCACCCTGATGGCGCTCGGCGCATTCCCCGACAGCCACCCGCTGCACGTGGGAATGCCGGGCATGCACGGTGCGGTCACCGCCGTCACCGCGCTGCAGAAGGCCGACCTGATCGTCGCCCTCGGAGCCCGCTTCGACGACCGTGTCACCGGCAAGCTGTCCAGCTTCGCCCCGCACGCCAAGATCGTCCACGCCGACATCGACCCGGCGGAGATCGGCAAGAACCGCGCCGCCGACGTCCCGATCGTCGGGGACGCCCGCGAGGTCATCGCCGACCTGGTCCAGGCGGTCCAGAAGGAGCACAGCGAGGGCCAGACCGGCGACTACGCCGCCTGGTGGAAGGACCTCAACCGCTGGCGCGAGACCTACCCGCTGGGCTACGAGCAGCCGGACAACGGCTCGCTCTCCCCCCAGCGGGTCATCGAGCGCATCGGACAGCTCGCCCCCGAGGGCACGATCTTCGCGGCGGGCGTCGGCCAGCACCAGATGTGGGCCGCGCACTACATCCAGTACGAGAAGCCCGCGACCTGGCTGAACTCCGGCGGCGCCGGAACGATGGGCTACGCGGTCCCCGCCGCGATGGGAGCCAAGGCCGGCGCACCGGACCGTACGGTCTGGGCGATCGACGGCGACGGCTGCTTCCAGATGACCAACCAGGAACTCACCACCTGCGCGCTCAACAACATCCCGATCAAGGTCGCCATCATCAACAACGGCGCCCTCGGGATGGTCCGCCAGTGGCAGACCCTGTTCTACAACCAGCGCTACTCCAACACGGTGCTGCACTCCGGGCCGGACGACGTCAATCCGGCGGCCAGGGGCACCCGTGTCCCCGACTTCGTCAAGCTGTCCGAGGCGATGGGCTGCTACGCGATCCGCTGCGAGTCCCCCGACGACCTCGACAAGGTCATCGAGGAGGCGAACTCGATCAACGACCGCCCCGTCGTGATCGACTTCATCGTCCACGAGGACGCCATGGTGTGGCCGATGGTCGCCGCCGGCACCTCGAACGACGAGATCATGGCCGCCCGGGACGTCCGCCCCGACTTCGGCGACAACGAAGACGACTGAGCGAGAGAGACGTAAAGAGACATGTCCAAGCACACCCTCTCCGTCCTCGTCGAGAACAAGCCAGGTGTCCTCGCCCGGATCACCGCCCTGTTCTCCCGGCGCGGCTTCAACATCGACTCGCTCGCCGTCGGCGTCACCGAGCACCCCGAGATCTCCCGCATCACCATCGTGGTCAACGTGATCGAGGCACTTCCCCTCGAACAGGTCACCAAGCAGCTCAACAAGCTCGTCAACGTGCTGAAGATCGTCGAACTGGAATCCGGCTCGGCCGTTCAGCGTGAACTCGTTCTGGTGAAGGTGCGCGCGGACAACGAGACGCGTTCCCAGATCGTCGAGATCGTCCAGCTGTTCCGTGCCAAGACGGTCGACGTCTCCCCGGAGGCCGTCACCATCGAGGCCACCGGCAGCAGCGACAAGCTGTCCGCGATGCTCAAGATGCTGGAGCCGTACGGCATCAAGGAACTGGTGCAGTCCGGCACGATCGCGATCGGGCGCGGCGCGCGCTCGATCACGGACCGGTCCCTGCGGGCCCTCGACCGGTCGGCATAGCCGGCGTCAAGGACGGCGGATACGGGCGGCCGGGTGATACCGGCCGCCCGTATACCGAGACCCCCGAACCTCACTTCCGCCCGCCGTCATACGGTGGGACGCAACACCTGCACTCAAGGAGAGAACCCAAAGTGGCCGAGCTGTTCTACGACGCCGACGCCGACCTGTCCATCATCCAGGGCCGCAAGGTCGCGGTCATCGGTTACGGCAGCCAGGGCCACGCCCACGCGCTGTCGCTCCGTGACTCGGGTGTCGACGTCCGCGTCGGTCTGCACGAGGGCTCCAAGTCGAAGGCGAAGGCCGAGGAGCAGGGCCTGCGCGTGGTGACCCCGGCCGAGGCCGCCGCCGAGGCCGACGTCATCATGATCCTCGTCCCGGACCCGATCCAGGCCCAGGTCTACGAGGAGTCCATCAAGGACAACCTCAACCAGGGCGACGCGCTGTTCTTCGGTCACGGCCTGAACATCCGCTTCGACTTCATCAAGCCCCCGGCCGGCATCGACGTCTGCATGGTCGCCCCCAAGGGCCCGGGCCACCTCGTGCGCCGCCAGTACGAGGAGGGCCGCGGCGTTCCGTGTATCGCGGCCGTCGAGCAGGACGCGACCGGCAGCGCCTTCGCGCTGGCCCTCTCGTACGCCAAGGGCATCGGCGGCACCCGCGCCGGCGTCATCAAGACGACGTTCACCGAGGAGACCGAGACCGACCTGTTCGGTGAGCAGGCCGTTCTCTGCGGTGGTACGGCCGCGCTGGTCAAGGCCGGTTTCGAGACGCTGACCGAGGCCGGCTACCAGCCCGAGATCGCGTACTTCGAGTGCCTGCACGAGCTGAAGCTGATCGTCGACCTCATGTACGAGGGCGGCCTGGAGAAGATGCGCTGGTCGGTCTCCGAGACCGCCGAGTGGGGCGACTACGTCACCGGCCCGCGGATCATCACGGACGCCACCAAGGCCGAGATGAAGAAGGTCCTCGCCGAGATCCAGGACGGCACGTTCGCGCGTGAGTGGATGGCCGAGTACCACGGCGGTCTGAAGAAGTACAACGAGTACAAGTCCCAGGACGAGAAGAGCCTCCTGGAGACCACGGGCAAGGAGCTGCGCAAGCTCATGTCCTGGGTCGACGACGAGGCGTAGGTCTTCGGGGAATGGGGCCGCGGCGCATGCTGCGGCCCCATTGCCGAACCCCCGGTAAGGCCTTGTCCGCGCTGACCGGTCACGGATGAGTGATCCTTCCGCAAGGGCGGGAGCCGCCCTTCGCCGCGCCACTACACTGCCGTACTACCAACGCGTCAGGCCCACAGCGTCGTGCGTCTTCCACGCGGTAGCACCTCCACCGCCTGCGGCCGTCGGGACGGCCGTCCGCATAGGACTGAGTGAGGACCTCACGTGAGCTCGAAACCTGTCGTACTCATCGCTGAAGAGCTGTCGCCCGCGACTGTCGACGCGCTCGGCCCGGACTTCGAGATCCGGCACTGCAACGGAGCGGACCGAGCCGAACTGCTCCCCGCCATCGCCGACGTCGACGCGATCCTGATCCGCTCGGCCACCAAGGTCGACGCGGAGGCGGTCGCCGCCGCCCGCAAGCTGAAGGTCGTCGCACGAGCCGGCGTCGGCCTGGACAACGTGGACGTCTCCGCCGCCACCAAGGCCGGCGTGATGGTCGTCAACGCGCCCACCTCGAACATCGTCACCGCCGCCGAGCTGGCCTGCGGTCTGCTGCTGGCGACCGCACGCCACATCCCGCAGGCCAACACCGCGCTCAAGAACGGCGAGTGGAAGCGCAGCAAGTACACCGGCGTCGAGCTGGCCGAGAAGACCCTCGGTGTCGTGGGCCTCGGGCGCATCGGCGCGCTCGTCGCGCAGCGCATGTCCGCGTTCGGTATGAAGGTCGTCGCCTACGACCCGTACGTCCAGCCTGCCCGGGCCGCGCAGATGGGCGTCAAGGTGCTGTCCCTGGACGAGCTCCTGGAGGTCTCCGACTTCATCACCGTGCACCTGCCGAAGACGCCCGAGACCCTCGGTCTCATCGGTGACGAGGCGCTGCACAAGGTCAAGCCGAGCGTGCGCATCGTGAACGCCGCGCGTGGCGGGATCGTCGACGAGGAGGCGCTGTACTCGGCGCTCAAGGAGGGCCGCGTCGCCGGCGCCGGTCTCGACGTGTACGCGAAGGAGCCCTGCACGGACTCCCCGCTGTTCGAGCTGGACGAGGTCGTCTGCACCCCGCACCTCGGCGCGTCCACGGACGAGGCGCAGGAGAAGGCCGGTATCGCCGTCGCCCGTTCGGTGCGTCTCGCCCTCGCCGGTGAGCTGGTCCCGGACGCGGTGAACGTCCAGGGCGGTGTCATCGCCGAGGACGTCAAGCCGGGTCTGCCGCTCGCCGAGAAGCTCGGCCGCATCTTCACCGCGCTCGCGGGCGAGGTCGCGGTCCGTCTCGACGTCGAGGTGTACGGCGAGATCACCCAGCACGACGTGAAGGTGCTCGAACTCTCCGCGCTGAAGGGCGTGTTCGAGGACGTCGTCGACGAGACCGTGTCGTACGTCAACGCCCCGCTGTTCGCCCAGGAGCGCGGCGTCGAGGTGCGGCTGACGACCAGCTCGGAGTCGGCCGACCACCGCAACGTCGTGACCGTGCGCGGCACGCTCAGCAGCGGCGAGGAGGTGTCGGTCTCCGGCACCCTGGCCGGTCCCAAGAACCACCAGAAGATCGTCGCGGTCGGCGAGTACGACGTCGACCTCGCGCTCGCCGACCACATGGTCGTGTACCGGTACGCGGACCGGCCGGGCGTCGTCGGCACGGTCGGCCGGATCTTCGGCGAGGCCGGGATCAACATCGCCGGGATGCAGGTGTCCCGGTCGGTGGCGGGCGGTGAGGCGCTGGCCGTCCTGACCGTCGACGACACGGTTGCCCCCGGTGTGCTGGCGGAAGTCGCCGAGGAGATCGGGGCGACGTCTGCCCGCTCGGTCAACCTGGTCTGAGGTGACCGTCGTCCGGGGGCTGCCGCCCCCGGGCCCCCGCTGCGGCCTGAACGGCCTCGTCCTCAATCGCCGGACGGGCTGGGATTGCCGGGCGGCGCTGAAAAGTAACCGTTGGCCAGGCCGCAAGTGGTCGTCGGCCAGGTCTGGAACGCGAACGCCGGGTGGACTGGGTAATCCCAGTCCACCCGGCGTTTTCAGTCGCCCTGGACGCAGTAGTCCTCCGCCTCTTCCACGACCGTCTCCCGCACAGTCACCCCACGGAGCGCCCGCGCCGCCAGCACCGCCGCCCCCAGCAACACCACCACCCCCGCGATCGCAGCCGCCTGCATTCCATGGGCGTACGCCTCCCTGGCCGTCGTGATCAGCGCGTCTCCCGTGCGCGCCGGAAGCTGCCGGGCCACTGCCAGTGCGCCGCCCAGGGTCTCCTGGGCCGGGGCGGGTGCCGAGGCCGGGATGCCGTGGCGGTAGACCGCCGTACCGATCGAGCCCAGTACGGCCATGCCGAGCGCGCCGCCGAACTCCGAGCCCGTCTCCAGCAGGGAGGCGGCGGCGCCCGACTTGTCGAGGGGGGCGGTGCTCAGGCCCAGGTCCATCATCTGGGACATCACGGTGACGATGCCGGCGGCGAGGACGCCCGCGCCGGCCAGCACCAGCCACAGCGAGTCCGTGCCGACCAGGGCCAGCAGCCCGTATCCGCAGGCCGCCGTGACGAAGCCGCCGGCGACGACATGGGCGCGCTCCACGCCCCGCTGGACGAGGGCGGCGGCGACGGGGGCCGCGATGCCGACCAGGACCGTCGGCAGCAGGCCCCACAGCGCGGCCTCGACCGAGCTCTTGCCGAGGACCGACTGGAGGTACTGCGTGGTGAAGTACGCCGAGCCCATCATCGCGAACGCCGCGAGCAGGTTCAGGACCACGGCCGGGCCGAAGCCGCGGCCCCGGAACAGCGCGGGGGAGATGAGGGGCGAGGCGGACGTGCGCTGGCGCTGGACGAAGAGGTGGGCGAAGAACAGGCCCACGGTGACGGACAGGACGTACTGCGGGTGCCAGCCCTCCGACGGGATCTCCTTGAGGCCGTAGATCACGGGGAGGACGGCGGCCATCGACAGGGGCACGCCGAGGAGGTCGAAGCGGCCGGGGTCCGGGTTCTTCGACTCGGGGAGCAGGATCGGGCCCAGGACCAGCAGGAGTGCCATCGCGGGCAGGTTGACCAGGAAGACCGAGCCCCACCAGAAGTACTCGACCAGCAGTCCGCTCATCACCGAGCCGAGGGCGATGCCGCCGGTCATCACGCCGGACCACATGCCGATCGCCCTGGCGCGCTGGCCGGGGTCGCGGAACATCGTGCGGACCAGGGCCATCGTCGACGGCATCAGGGTCGCGCCGCCGATGCCGAGGACCGCGCGGGCCGCGATCAGGGTCTCGGCGCTGTTCGCGTAGGCGGCGAGCAGCGAGCCCGCGCCGAATGCGGCGGCGCCGACGAGGAGGAGCCGGCGGCGGCCGATGCGGTCGCCGAGCGAGCCCATCGTCATCAGCAGACCGGCCAGGACGAAGGCGTAGATGTCGAAGATCCACAGCTGCTGGGTGCCGGTCGGCTCCAGGTCCGCGCTGATTGCGGGAACGGCGAAGTAGAGGACGGAGACGTCCATGGAGACCAGCAGCAGCGGCAGCATCAGCACGCCCAGCGCGGTCCATTCGCGGCGGCCGGCACGAGGGCCGGGGGAGGTGGTCGTGCTCGTCGGGTTCGGCGGGTTCGTCATGGCAGGGAATATACGGCCGTATTAAACGACTGTCTAGAACGGTCGTGTAATTCACTTGTCTAGGACGGTCGTATGGACCGTGGGTAGGGTGGTCGCATGGGACATCGCGAGGATCTGCTCGAAGGCGCCAAGCGCTGCCTTCTGGAAAAGGGCTTCGTGCGCACGACCGCGCGCGACATCGTCAAGGAGTCAGGCACCAACCTGGCGTCGATCGGCTACCACTACGGCTCGAAGGACAAGCTCCTCGCGGAGGCGTACGTCTCCCTCGTGGAAGGGCTCTCCGACGACTTCGCCCCCGCCGTGGAGACGGCCGGCGGCACCGGGCCCGGCTCGCTCGACCGGTTCCAGGAGGTCTGGTCGAACATCATCGCCACCATGCGGCAGCCTGGCTCGCTGTGGCGCCTGAGCGTGGAGATCGTGGCCATGGGGGACCAACTGCCGACCGTCCGCGACCACTTGGCGCAGGCCCAGCGCGAGGCGGGGCGCGGCATCATCCCGCTGTTCCTCGGGGGCAAGGAGGAGGACGTGTCGGAGGACGACGTCGACTCCGTCGGCCAGTTCTACAACACCCTGATGACCGGGCTCATCTGCCAGTACGTCTTCGATCCGGCGACGGCGCCGACCGGTGAGCAGCTCACCGAGGGGCTGCGCCGGGTCATCGGGTCGGCTCAGGCCGCCCAGGGGCCGCTCTAGAGCCGGGCCCCCTTCAGCGCCATGTGCAGCAGCAGGCGGTCCTCGCCGTCGTCCAGGTCCAGGCCCGTCAGCTGCTCCACCCGGGACAGGCGGTAGTACAGCGTCTGGCGGTGGATGCCCAGCTCCGCCGCCGTGCGGCCCGCCTGGCCCGCGCGGTCCAGGTAGACCTCCGCGGTGCGGGCCAGTTCCTGGTGGGCGGGGGAGAGCAGGGTGCGTACCGCGGGGTCCTGGGCCGTGTCCGGGGGCAGCGCCGTGAGCAGGCGGTACGGGCCGATCGCGCCCCACTCCGCGACCGGGCCGAGGTGCGGTTCCGCCAGGGCCGCGCGGGCCGCCGCCGAGGCCTCCTGCCAGCCGGTGCCCAGACCGGCCAGGCCGGTGCGCGGGGCGCCGACCCCGGCCGCCACCCGGCCCTGCGTCTCCTTCAGCAGCCGGGCCGCCGCCGAAAGCGCCGGGGCGGGCACCTCCGTCGCGCGCAGCCTGATCAGCAGCGCCAGGCTCTGGGCCGCCGAACCCCACGGCACCGTGCACACCGCCGTCGCGTGCGGCACCGTACGGGCCGACGGGGCGTCTTCCGGATCCGCCGACGGCCACGGCGCCACGCACACCACCGCGTGCGGGCCCTCGCCCCGAGTCCCCAGGGCCGTACGCAGCGCCGCCACCGCCATGTCGCGCTGCCAGCCGCGCTCGGCGGTCAGCACCGTCCGGAACTCGCGGGTCAGGTCGGCGCCCGCCTGCGCGTCGTCCGCGAGCAGCGCGCCGATCCGGTCCGCCACCTCCATGGCCGACGCCAGCTGCTCCGCCTGGGGCCCCGGATCGTCGTCCAGCAGCCAGACGTAACCGAGCACGACACCCCGATGGCGTACGGGGAGACAGATCCGCCCCCGGTAGACCCCCGCCTCCGGGGTGGGCGGGATGCGCACCGGGCCGCTCGCGCGCGTGATGCCGAAGCCCTCGAACCACGCGCGCACCGCCGGCGTCGAGCGGCGGGTCAGGATCGAGCGGGCGCGCACCGGGTCCAGCGCCGACGCGTCCAGTTCGCCCTCGCTGTCGTACGCGCCGAAGGCGAGCAGCTCGAAGTCGCGGTTCTCCAGCGTCGCGGGGGCGCCGAGAAGCTCCGAGATGTCGTCCACCAGGTCCTGGTAGTCGCCGTGGTGGTCGCCGCTCGCCTGGCTCATGGGGGCATTCTTGCGCATTCCGGCACCTCCTTCAGACATCTGTATGAGATCTGGGGCACGGATGCGTGACAGCTGTCGATGGCCCACGCTCGGAGAGATCCCTAGGTTTCACGGTGGTTCTCCGGTTTTCCGGTTTCTCCGGTTCTTCGTCTTCCGGCCTTTTGTGGAGGTGCCCCGTGCTGGGTCCCGTGATTCTCGCCGCCTCGCGCAGCGACCGGATGCGCCGGCTGATCTCGGCCGCCCCGGTGACCAGGCCGGTCGTCGACCGCTTCATCCCCGGCGAGACGGTCGACGACGTCGTCCCGATCGTCCGGGACCTCACCGGCCGGGGACTGGAAGTCACCCTGGACGTGGTCGGCGAGGACATCACCACCCCCGAACAGGCCGCCGCCGCCCGGGACGCCTATCTGGAGCTGGTCGAGCGGCTCGGGGAGCTCGGACTGGGCACCCGCGCCGAGATGTCCGTCAAGCTGTCGCTCTTCGGCCAGGCCCTGCCGGACGGCCATGAGCTGGCCCTCGCCAACATCCGGCCCGTCGTCGAGGCCGCCGCCGCGATCGGCACGACGGTCACGCTCGACGCCGAGGACCACACCACCCTCGACTCGATGTTCGCGATCCACGAGGAACTCCGGAAGGACTTCCCGCAGACCGGCTGCGTCATCCAGGCCTACCTGTACCGCACCGAGGCCGACGCCCACCGCCTCGCCGACAGCGGCAGCCGCGTGCGGCTGGTCAAGGGCGCGTACAAGGAGCCCGCCGAGGTCGCCTACCAGCAGAAGTCCGAGACCGACAAGGCGTACGTCCGCATCCTGAGGATCCTGATGGAGGGCGAGGGGTACCCGATGATCGGGTCCCACGACCCGCGCCTCATCTCCATCGCCCAGGAACTCGCCCGGCGCGCGAGCCGCAAGCCCGACGAGTACGAGTTCCAGATGCTGTACGGGATCAGGAGCGACGAGCATCTGCGCCTCGCCGCGGAAGGGCACCGGATGCGCGTCTACACGGCGTACGGGACGGACTGGTACGGGTACTTCATGCGGAGGCTGGCCGAGAAGCCCGCCAACCTGCGTTTTTTCGCCCGCAGCATGCTCACCCGAGGCTGAGGGATGACAGTCGCTGAAGGATTCGGCCGGGGGTCCGGGGGTTGGCCCCCGGGTGAGCACAGCGGCCGCTCGATCCTCACCAAGGGCTGAGACCAAGGGATTTGGTCCCCGACAACACCCGCTCACTCACCCCCCAAGGAGATTCGGAACCCATGGACGCCGTCACCCAGGTCCCCACCCCCGTCAACGAGCCGGTGCACGGCTACGCCCCCGGGTCGCCCGAGCGGGCCCGCCTGGAGGTCAAGCTCAAGGAGCTGGCCGAGAACCCCGTCGACCTGCCGATGACCATCGGCGGCGTACGGCGCATGGGCGGCGGCGAGCGGTTCGACGTCGTACAGCCGCACCGTCACGAGGCCCGTCTCGGCACCTACGCCAACGCCACCCGGCAGGACGCCCAGGACGCGATCGACGCGGCGCTCGCCGCCGCGCCCGCGTGGCGCGCGATGTCGTTCGACGACCGTGCCGCGATCATCCTGCGTGCCGCCGAACTGCTGGCCGGCCCCTGGCGCGAGACCCTCGCCGCCTCCACCATGCTCGGCCAGTCGAAGACCGCCCAGCAGGCCGAGATCGACTGTCCCTGCGAGCTGGTCGACTTCTGGCGCTTCAACGTCAAGTACGCGCGCGACCTGCTCGCCGAGCAGCCGCCCGCCAACTCCCCGGGCGTCTGGAACCGTCTCGACCACCGCCCTCTCGAAGGCTTCGTCTACGCGATCACGCCCTTCAACTTCACGGCCATCGCCGGCAACCTGCCCACCGCGCCCGCCCTCATGGGCAACGTGGTGGTCTGGA
Source organism: Streptomyces sp. NBC_01451 (assembly GCF_036227485.1). Lineage (NCBI taxonomy): Bacteria > Bacillati > Actinomycetota > Actinomycetes > Kitasatosporales > Streptomycetaceae > Streptomyces > Streptomyces sp. NBC_01451. The sequence goes on along the minus strand of NZ_CP109479.1, from coordinate 2,591,628 downwards.
AGCCGTCCCCGACGCAGACCCACTCCGCGGTCCTCCTCATGAGCCTGCTGGAGGAGGCCGGGCTGCCCAAGGGCGTCATCAACCTCGTCACCGGTGACGGCATCGAGGTCTCCGGGGTGGCCCTGGAGCACCGCGATCTGGCCGGCATCCACTTCACCGGATCGACGAAGACCTTCCAGTACCTGTGGAAGACGGTCGGCGCGAACATCGAGAAGTACCGCTCGTACCCGCGTCTCGTCGGCGAGACCGGCGGCAAGGACTTCGTCGTCGCGCACCCGAGCGCCGACCGCGCGGTCCTGAAGACGGCCCTCACCCGTGGTGCCTTCGAGTACCAGGGCCAGAAGTGCAGCGCGACCTCCCGCGCCTACATCCCGGCCTCCATCTGGAACGACGGCTTCCGTGAGGAGTTCGCCGCCGAGGTCGACCATCTGACCATGGGTGACGTGACGGACCTCGGCAACTTCATCGGCGCGGTCATCGACGAGCGCGCCTTCGCCAAGAACAAGGCCGCCATCGACCGCGCGAAGTCCGACCCGACGTGCACGATCGTGGCGGGCGGCACGTACGACGACTCGGTCGGCTACTTCGTCCGGCCGACGGTCGTGGAGTGCACGGACCCGGCCAACCAGGTCTTCACCACCGAGTACTTCGGCCCGTTCCTCGCCGTGTACGTGTACGACGACAGCTCGGCCGACACGTACGACGCGATGCTGACCCAGATGGAGTCCGTGTCCGACTACGCGCTGACCGGCTCGGTCATCTCCGGCGACCGCGCGGCAGCCGCGTACACGATGGAGAAGCTGCGCTACGCGGCCGGCAACTTCTACATCAACGACAAGTCGACCGGCGCGGTCGTCGGCCAGCAGCCGTTCGGCGGGGGGCGCGCCTCCGGCACCAACGACAAGGCGGGCGCCCCGCAGAACCTGATGCGCTGGACCCTGACCCGCTCCATCAAGGAGACCCTGGTCGCCCCGACCGACTACCCGTACCCGCACATGGGCTGACCTCCACCCCTGAGACTCCGGGCCGGGTGGCCGCCGAACCGTTCGGCGGCCACCCGGCCCGCGTGCGACCGGTCCGCCGTCTCAGATAGTAGGAAGTCCGAGTAATTGTGGAGACAGATGCCCGGTCCTCGCCTAGCTTTGTAGAAGCCGAACGTCTCGCTGGACCAAGCGAATGACGGTTGTGAGCCGGTACCCCGTGCAGGCAACCCCTGCGGTACCGCTGCTTCTCCGTCCCACCCGGCGTCTCGAATCTCCCCGCCGTACTCCCGGATTCCTTGAAGGAGTCGATTTCCCATGGCCGAGACGACCGTCCGCCGCCGAGTCCGCCACGTCTCTCCGACGAGCGAATCGGACCGCAAGAACGCCGCCGCAGCCCTCCAGCGCGCCCTCGACCGCCGGGACAACGGCGGCCAGACGGGTCACTGAGGACCGCCGTCGGGCGCGAGGCGCCTCACCCGCGCCGCACCTCGAAGTGGTCGATCCGCTCCCCGCTCTGCGCCAGCGCCGACACCGTGAGCCGGGGAGCCGTGCCCGGTACGCCCGCTCGCGCCTCCACCGAGAGGTACGAGTAGCCGGTGTAGCGCACCCGTGACCACTCCACGGTGTCCTCGTGCCGTTCCCGCGACTTCGTCCAGTGGTAGGTCTCCACCGACTCCCGGTCGGCGACCTTCCCCTCGAAGCTGTCCTTCACCCCGTACGGGAAGCCGTACAGGCTCTGGCCCGCGCCGCCCGCCGTGACGTACACGGTGCCGTCCCGCGTGGGGTCGGTCGACGCGCCGACCGGTACCCGTCGGCCCACCCGGCCGCCCCTGAGGGCGTCCGACCGCTCGTACACATGGTTGTGGCCGTTGATCACCAGATCCACCTGGTGCTTGTCGAAGAGCGGCACCCAGGCGTCCCGTACGCCCCCGTCGGAGCCGTGCGTGGACGTCGAGTACGCGCAGTGGTGGAAGAAGACCACGACGAAGTCGACCGCGTCCGAAGCCCTCAGCTCGGCCAGCCGCCGGTCCAGCCACGCCGTCTGGCGGCCGTCCGTGTGGCCCAGGTTGGCCGGGATCTCGTAGGACACGTCGTTCGCGTCGAGTGCCACGACGCCGACATTGCCGTACGTGAACGAGTAGGCGCCCGGGGTGTTCCGGGCGTCGAAGCCGTTGTCGGGGAGTGACCAGCGGGCCGACTGGCCGCCGTAGCCGTTCGGCGAGTACCACGCCTCCATGTCGTGGTTGCCGGTCGTCACCATCCACGGCACCGACCTCGCGACCGTCTCCGTCTGCTTCAGGAACAGGTCCCAGGCCGTCGGGTCGTAGCTGTCCGACTTCTCGCCGTGGCCGGTGACGTCCGCGTAGCAGATGTCCCCCGCGTGCAGATGGAAGGCCGGGTTCCGGCCGAGGATCCCCTTGTCGTTGGCGAGCGCGTCGGGGGTGACGCCCTGGTCGCCGAAGGCCGTGAAGACGAAGCTCGCGGGGCCGGTCGCCGGGGCTGTGCGGAACGTGCCGAGGGTCCGCCTGTGCGCGCCGGACGCCGGGTCGAACCCCTCGTGGCCGACGCCGTAGCAGTAAGTCGTCCCGGGGCGCAGACCGTCGAGCGCCGCGTGCACGTAGTACTGGTCCAGGTCGAGGCGTACGCCCGTCACGCCCGGCGTGTGCAGCGGGCGGACCTCGGCCTCGACGCGGCGGCCGAGGTCGCCGGGCGTCGGTCCGATGCGCACGTACGGCTTCCGCACCGCGAACGGGACCTGCCAGGAGACCCGCATCTGTGTCTTCGGGTCGGCCCCGAAGGCGAGGTGGCGGCCGAAGGGGGTGACGGCCGAGCCGGGGACCCTGCTGGTCGCGGGGTTCGCCGTGCCCGTGCTCGACGAGCAGCCGGTGAGCAGGCCGCCGGCCAGCGCGCCCGCCGTCACCAGCGCGCGGCGCCGGGTGAACCGCGCCCGCAGGTACTCGTACTGCTCGGCCATGCTCATCCGGCGGGCCTGCAACGGCGGAATGCCGACGTCGGGGGTGTCCGGGGGACTGTCCATGGGAGGGAACCTCCCAGCAATCCCCGACGTCCGCCAGACGTACAGGTGAACGCCGGTCGAAGAGCGGTGGTTGACCGGCGGCCCCCGGTCCGGGTGCTGTCCGTATCGCGGACACGGTGTGTCATCCCATGGGACCCGGAGTACGGTGCCGTCATGTCTCGCAGCATCAATCTCGCAGTGATTCCCGGTGACGGCATCGGCCAGGAGGTCGTGGCCCAGGGGCTGAAGGTGCTCTCCGCCGTCCTTCCGCAGGATGTGAAGCTGGAGACCAAGGAGTTCGACTTCGGCGCCCGGCGCTACCGCGCCACCGGTGAGACCCTCACCGACGCCGACCTGGACGCCCTCAAGCAGCACGACGCCATCCTCCTCGGCGCCATCGGCGACCCGAGCGTGCCCTCCGGCGTCCTGGAGCGCGGCTTCCTGCTGAAGCTCCGCTTCGCCTTCGACCACCACGTCAACCTGCGTCCGTCGAGGCTGCTCCCCGGGGTCGCCACCCCGCTGGCCGGGCAGCCCGAGATCGACTTCGTGGTCGTCCGCGAGGGCACCGAGGGCCCGTACACCGGCAACGGCGGCACCATCCGCCAGGGCACCCCGCACGCGGTCGCCACCGAGGTGTCGCTGAACACCGCCTTCGGCATCGAGCGGGTCGTCCGCGACGCCTACGCCCGCGCCCAGGCCCGCCCCCGCAAGAAGCTGGCGCTCGTCCACAAGAACAACGTGCTCGTGCACGCCGGTCACCTGTGGACGGACATCTTCAACAAGGTGGGCGAGGAGTTCCCCGACGTCACCACCGAGTACATGCACGTGGACGCGGCGACGATCTACCTCGTCACGCAGCCCGAGCGCTTCGACGTGATCGTCACCGACAACCTCTTCGGCGACATCATCACCGACCTCGCCGCGGCCGTCTCCGGCGGCATCGGCGTCGCCGCGAGCGGGAACATCAACCCGTCCGGCGAGTACCCCTCGATGTTCGAGCCCGTGCACGGCTCGGCCCCGGACATCGCCGGTCAGGGCAAGGCCGACCCCAGCGCCACCGTCCTGTCCGTCGCCCTCCTGCTGCGCCACCTCGGCTACGAGTCCGAGGCCGCCCGCATCGAGGAAGCCGTCACCGCCGACCTCGCGGAACGCGGCACCACGGCCCGCACGACCGACGAGATCGGCGACGCCCTCGCCGTACGAGTAGCCGGCTGACCCGCGGCGCTCACTCGATCTCCCGAAGATCTTTCGAAGCCGCCGGGTCGCATACGCACCCGGCGGCTTCTCTTATGTCCCCGCCGGGTGTCACCATCATCCCCTGGGTCGCATTCACGCCCTTTTCGTCCATGGCCCCGCCCGCGTGATAATCGAACGCGGAGCCGTGGACCGAGGGAATGCTCGGACGTCCTAACACTGACCGCCAGCCATGTGGTCACGGGCGTGGGCGCGGCCCGTCACACACAAAACCGGTGAAGGACACCCACTCATGACGACGCCCACGATCGAGCTCAAGCCCTCGGCCTCGCCACTTTCCGGCGCGGAGCGCGAGGCGATCCTGGCCAGCCCCGGCTTCGGCCGCCACTTCACCGACCACATGGTGACGATCAAGTGGACCGAGGGGCGCGGCTGGCACGACGGCCAGCTCGTCCCGTACGGCCCGCTCTCCATCGACCCCGCGAACATGACCCTGCACTACGCGCAGGAGATCTTCGAGGGACTCAAGGCCTACCGTCGGCCCGACGGCTCCGTCGCCACCTTCCGGCCGGAGAAGAACGCCCTGCGCTTCCAGCACTCCGCGCGCCGCCTCGCCATGCCCGAGCTGCCCGTCGAGACGTTCATCGACGCCATCGACGCGCTGGTGCGGCAGGACCGGGACTGGGTGCCCGCGCACGGCGGCGAGGAGTCCCTCTACCTGCGCCCCTTCATGATCGCCACGGAGATCGGCCTCGGCGTCAAGCCGGCCAACGAGTACCTGTTCCTGGTGATCGCGTCCCCCGCCGGCGCCTACTTCCCCGGTGGCGTCAAGCCCGTCTCCATCTGGCTCTCCGAGGACCGCGTCCGCGCCGTCCCCGGCGGCATGGGCGACGCCAAGACCGGCGGCAACTACGCGGCCTCCCTCCTCGCCCAGGCCGAGGCCGCCGAGCACGGCTGCGCCCAGGTCTGCTACCTCGACGCCGTCGAGCACAAGTGGATCGAGGAACTCGGCGGCATGAACCTGTACTTCGTGTACGGGGACCGCATCGTCACCCCCTCCCTCACCGGCTCCATCCTGGAGGGCGTCACCCGTGACTCCCTCCTCACCGTCGCCCGCGACCTCGGCTACACCGCCGAGGAGGGCCGCATCTCCATCGACGACTGGCAGCGCGACGCCGAGAACGGCACCCTGACCGAGGTCTTCGCCTGCGGTACGGCGGCCGTCATCACCCCCGTCGGCACGGTCAAGCGCACCGGCGTCGAGTGGCAGCAGAGCGGTGGCGAGCCCGGCAAGGTCACACTGCGGCTGCGCGAGGCACTGCTCGACATCCAGCGCGGCACGGCGGAGGACACGCACGGCTGGATGCACGTTCTCGGCTGAGGGCTCGGCAGGGCGGGCGGTTCTTCGGCGGCGGGCCGGTGGGGGCTGCTCGCGCCCCGCGGCGGAGCCGCAGATCGATACAGCCCGCACCCCTTTGGCGCGCGATCTCACACCCGGCATAACGCCTTCCCCCGGTGGGTATCCACTCATTCCACCGGGGGGAAGGGGAACGTATGACCGCACGGCCACCGCGCCGCTCGCGTCTGCGCGGTCTCCTGCGTGAACTGCGCAAACCCCGGCGCCCGCAGAGCCTCTCCGTCCTCGTCCTGCTGGCCGCCCTGGCCGGATTCCTGCTCTGGGACAGCTCGGGCATGGACAACTACGGCCAGAACCTCGCCCTCAACCTCGGCACCGACATCCTCGGAGTCGCGGTCACCGTCTTCGTGATCGGTCCGCTGATCAGCCGCGCCCAGGAAGGACGGGTCCGCGAGCACACCCGGCTCGACTACGAGTGGTTCAGCGCCCAGGTGCACGGCTCGAACTCCAACGTGAAGATCCTCGACACCTTCTCCAACGTCTTCGGTCCCCAGTTCTCCGAGCGCCTCTTCCGCGGCATCCGCTCCGCCACGGCGCACGGCGCCCGCGTACAGATCCTGCTCCTCGACCCCGACTCCCTCGCCGTCATCCTGCGCGGCCAGGAACTGGGTGAACGGCACGCCGACATCCGCCGGGACATCCTGCGCAACCTCCGTACCCTCCAGTCCTTCCGGGACCGCCTCGACGCCCACGCCCGCACCCTGCTCGACGTACGGCTGTGCTCTACCTCGCCCGGTGTGACCCTCTACCGCTGGGACGGCCGCTCCCTCGTCTCCTTCCTCACCGTCGGCCGCCTCTCCGGCGAGGGCGTCCAGCTGGAGGTCGCCGTCCGCTCGCCGTTGGGCGCGTTCGTCGAGCAGCGGTTCGACGAACTGTGGCAGCAGAGCAAACCCATGGACCGCTTCACCCACATGCCGGTCACCCTGGTCGACGAGGCCGCCACCCGGCGGGAGTTCACCTGCCGGTTCGTGACCGTCGACGAACGGTGGTACGTCGCCGGACACGACCTCGTGTCCTACCTGGCGCGCCACCGCCTCGACCAGCTCTCCGCGTACAGCGCCGCCCTGGGGACACCCTCGGCCGCGTACGAGGTGCTCGTGGTCGACGACGAGACCGAGCTGCACACGCAGCTCACCGCGCACTACGCGGAGAAGTACGATGCACCGGCGGCGGCCTTCGTCTGGCTGCGACCGCCGGCCCTGGTCACGGAATAGAGGCCCCAGCACAGCATGAGCTCAGCGCACGACCTGGCCCCGCGCGGCGGCCCGAGATTCCGCGCCCTCACTCCTCGTGACCTGGACGGCCTGCTCCGGCGCGCCGGCTGCTTCTCGCCCGCCGACCGGACGGCGCTGCGCGCCGTCGCGACGGTGCTGCCCTTCCGTACGAACTCCTATGTCGTCGACGAGTTGATCGACTGGTCCGCCGTACCGGACGGCGACCCGGTCTTCCGGCTCACCTTCCCGCAGACGGGAATGCTCCCCGCGCCCGACGTGCGGGAGATCGCGGACCTGCTGGCCGCCGGAGCCCCGGCCCGCGAACTCCAGCGCGCCGCCCACGAGATCCGGATGCGCCTCAACCCGCACCCCTCCGGCCAGCTGGACGCCAACGTGCCCGTGCACGAGGGTGTCCGGCTGCCCGGCCTCCAGCACAAGTACCCCGAGACGGTGCTCGTCTTCCCGCGCCAGGGCCAGACCTGCCACGCCTACTGCACGTACTGCTTCCGCTGGCCCCAGTTCGTCGGCGAGTCCGAACTCCGCATCGCCACCGACGACATCGCCACCACCACGGCCTACCTCCGCGCCCACCCGGAGGTCAGCAGCGCGCTCATCACCGGCGGCGACCCGCTGGTGATGAGCACGGAGGTACTGAGCCGGTACGTCGACCCGCTGCTGGAGATCGATCACCTCCGCTCGATCCGCGTCGGCACCAAGTCGCTCGCCTTCTGGCCCTACCGCTTCACCACCGACCGGGACGCCGACGACCTGCTGCGGCTGTTCGAGAAGGTCGTGGCGAGCGGTCGCCACCTCGCCCTGATGGCCCACTTCACCCACCCGCAGGAACTGCGCCCGGCCGTGGTACGGGAGGCGATGCGGCGGGTGCGCGACACGGGCGCGGTGATCCGCTGCCAGGGGCCACTGGTGGCCGGGATCAACGACAGCGCCGACGCCTGGGCCGAGCTGTGGGAGGAGACGACGACGCTGGGCGCGGTGCCCTACTACCAGTTCGTGGAACGGGACACCGGCCCGCAGGGCTACTTCGGGGTCCCGCTGGTCCGCGCCCACCGGATCTTCCGGGACGCCCACGCCCGGGTCTCCGGCCTCGCCCGTACCGTGCGCGGCCCGGTGATGTCGGCGATGCCCGGCAAGGTGAGCGTGGACGGGGTCGCGGAGGTGGCCGGGGAGAAGGTCTTCGTGCTGCACCTGATCCAGGCCCGCGATCCCGCTCTGGTCGACCGCCCGTTCTTCGCCGCGTACGACGAGGACGCGACCTGGTTCACCGACCTCAAACCGGCGTTCGGGGCGGGGGAGTTCCTGCCCGGGCTGGAGGCGGGGTGAGGCGCCCCGACGCCGTCCGGAGCCCGCAGGTTCCCGGGGCCGACGAGGACCACACAGACGCGTGAACCCTCGTCCAGGTTGTACGCAATAAGACCGATTGACCCCTACCGTGAAGGTGCGTTTGCATCGCAGTGAGCCCTCGGCACGGGGCCGGGGGAGCAGTGCGCAGGGGGACATGCGCACCGGGGGAAACGGGGAAACACATGACCAGCAGAGCCATGCGGTTCGTGCGGGCGACGACCATCGCCGCGCTCGCCGCCGGCACACTCGCACTTCCCGGGAACGCGGCCACGGCGTCGTCGGCGCCCGGGAAGGCACCGCGACCGGGCGTCACCGAGCGGGTCACCGTGTCGGCCGCGGGCGCGCAGTCCGACGGCGACTCGGGCGGGCCGACTCTCAGCGCCGACGGCCGCTTCGCCGCGTTCACCACCTACGGCACGACCATCGTGCCGGGCGACACCAACGGGGACGCGGACGCGTTCGTGCGCGACCTGCGCACCGGAAAGGTGACCCGCGTCAGCGTCGCCCCGGACGGCACCCAGTCCGAGGGCGGCGACACGCACAGCGCGACCATCAGCGGCAACGGCCGGTACGTCGCCCTCTCCTCCGACGCGACGAACCTCGTCGACTGGGGCGGAAGGCCGCCGAGCGGCTACTCCCACACGGACGTCTACGTCCACGACCGCCGCACCGGCCGCACCGAACGGGTGAGCACGACACCCGACGGCGGGACCGCCAACGCGTACGGCAGCCTCGGCATCTCCGACGACGGCCGGTACGTCGCCTTCAACGCGCCGGTCGCCCGCATGGAAGGCGGGACGAGCTACCAGCTCGCCGCGTACGTCACGGACCGCCGCACCGGCAAGGTCACCCGGATCAGCCACGACCATCCGGAGTGGTCGGTCTCCAGCACCGGGATCAGCGGCAACGGCCGCTACGTCCAGTACGTCATCCGCCACCCGCGCGGCGGGCGGAGCGAGTTGATGGTCTTCGACCGCCGGACCGGCAAGGAGGAGCAGGCCAACGTCGACAGCGCCGGCACGCCGTCCCAGGCAGACGCGGGCGTCGTCGGCGGGTCGCTCTCGGACGACGGCCGGTACATCGCCTTCAGTTCCCTCACCGACCTGGTGGGCGACCCGACTCCGAACGGCTTCCACCTCTTCGTACGCGACCTGCGCACGGACGTCACCCGCCGCGTCCGCCACGAGGGCCCGGGGGAGCGGAGCCTGAGCGGCAACGTCCTCAGCGGCGACGGACGGTACCTGGCGTACAACTTCCCGGTGCGGACGCCGGGCGGTGATCACGTCGACAACGTCTACCTGCACGACCTGCGCACCGGAGCCACCCGGCTCGTCAGCAGGACGATCACGGGAGGCATCGCGACGGAGCCGGAGGGCTACAGCGCGCCCTCGTCGCTCAGCGGCGACGGGCGGACCGTGGGCTTCCTGTCGTCCGCGACCGACATCGTCCGGGGAGACACCAACGGTCACTCGGACGGGTTCGTGCGCCGTATGCGCTGAGCATCCCGGGTTCGCATACTGAGACACCCATGAGCGCGGGGGCGGTGCTGTGCCAGACTGCCCCCGTGCTCTCGTTCGCCACGATTATTGGCAGCAGGCGCGCCGGTCCGCAGTGACCGCCACGTACTACCAGGTACGGGCGGCCCCTTCGTCCTCGACCCGCGCGCAGACCTCTCGCACCCGCGAGGGGTTTTTCGCTTTTCTGGCCCACCTTCAGCCGGAGAAGGAGCGCGAGGGATCATTGAGGGACGGTGGAGCCGGTCATTCCGGTACAGACCGAGATCGACATCCTCAGGAGCCTTGAGATCATGACGGAACCCAGCGGACCCGACGACTCGTTCCACGTCTTCGACACCACCCTGCGCGACGGCGCCCAGCGCGAGGGCATCAACCTCACCGTCGCCGACAAGCTGGCCATCGCACGGCACCTGGACGACTTCGGCGTCGGCTTCATCGAGGGCGGCTGGCCGGGCGCCAACCCGCGCGACACCGAGTTCTTCGCCCGCGCCCAGCGGGAGATCGACTTCAAGCACGCCCAGCTGGTGGCCTTCGGCGCCACCCGCCGGGCCGGCGGCAAGGCGAGCCAGGACCCGCAGGTCAAGGCGCTGCTGGACTCCGGCGCGCCCGTCATCACCCTGGTCGCCAAGTCCCACGACCGGCACGTGGAGCTGGCGCTGCGCACGACGCTCGACGAGAACCTGGAGATGGTCCGGGACACCGTCGCCCACCTCCGCTCCCAGGGCCGCCGTGTCTTCGTCGACTGCGAGCACTTCTTCGACGGCTACCGCGCGAACCCCGAGTACGCGAAGGCCGTCGTCCGGGCGGCGTCCGAGGCCGGCGCCGATGTCGTCATCCTCTGCGACACCAACGGCGGCATGCTCCCGGCCCAGGTCCAGGCGGTCGTCGCCACGGTCCTCGCCGACACCGGCGCCCGCCTCGGCATGCACGCCCAGGACGACACGGGCTGCGCGGTCGCCAACACCCTCGCCGCCGTCGACGCGGGCGCGACCCACGTCCAGTGCACGGCGAACGGCTACGGCGAGCGCGTCGGCAACGCCAACCTGTTCCCGGTGGTCGCGGCCCTGGAGCTGAAGTACGGCAAGAAGGTCCTGCCCGACGGCGCGCTGCGCGAGATGACCCGTATCTCCCACGCCATCGCCGAGGTCGTCAACCTGACGCCGTCCACGCATCAGCCGTACGTGGGAGTCTCGGCCTTCGCCCACAAGGCGGGACTGCACGCCTCGGCCATCAAGGTGGACCCCGACCTCTACCAGCACATCGACCCCGAACAGGTCGGCAACACCATGCGGATGCTGGTCTCCGACATGGCGGGCCGTGCCTCGATCGAGCTCAAGGGCAAGGAGCTCGGCGTCGACCTCGGAGACGACCGCGAGCTCGTCGCCCGGGTCGTCGAGCGCGTGAAGGAGCGCGAGCTCCAGGGCTACACGTTCGAGGCGGCCGACGCGTCCTTCGAGCTGCTGCTGCGCGCGGAGGCCGAGGGCAGGGCCCGTACGTACTTCGAGGTCGAGTCCTGGCGCGCGATCGTCGAGGACCGCCCCGACGGCAGCCACGCCAACGAGGCCACGGTCAAGATCTTCGCGAAGGGCGAGCGCATCGTCGCGACGGCGGAGGGCAACGGCCCGGTGAACGCCCTCGACCGCGCCCTGAAGGTGGCCCTGGAGAAGATCTACCCGCCGCTCGCCAAGCTGGAGCTGGTCGACTACAAGGTCCGCATCCTGGAGGGCAAGCACGGCACGCAGTCCACGACCCGCGTCCTCATCTCCACCTCGGACGGCAAGGGCGAGTGGTCGACGGTGGGCGTCGCCGACAACGTGATCGCCGCGTCCTGGGAGGCGCTGGCGGACGCCTACACGTACGGGCTGCTGCGGGCGGGCGTGGAGCCCGCGAAGTAGGGAGACCCGATCCGGGCAAAGTGGCGCGCGGCCTGTTCGGCACCTTGACGGCTCACAGGGGCACTTGTTGACTCACGGCGTGTTCCCGGCCGTGAGTGCACACGAGGTGTTCAAGTGGACTCAAGGCCTCAAGGACTCCTAGAGCCGAGGGAAGGTCCATGCGACGAACCGCCCTGCTCGTCTGCGCCACTCTGCTGACCGGGCTGCTGCCCCTGGCCGCCGCGGGCACGGCGGCCGGGGCGGACGACCCCGCCCCCGTCCCGGTGGACCGCTTCGAGGGCGAGGTCCCCTTCGCCTCCCCGCCCGCCGGAGGCATCTTCACCTGGGGCGGCGACGCCGACGACCCGCCCCGGCTCGCCCTCACCGAACGGGCGGACGCCCCCGAGGGCACCAGGGTCCTCACCGGCACCTACGACATCAGCGGCTACGGCGGCTTCACCCACGACTTCGCCTTTGCCGAGCCCGCCCACGACTGGTCGGCGAGCAAGGGTGTCCGCTTCTGGTGGGAGGGCCGCGACAACGGCGGGAAGGTCAGTTTCGAGCTGAAGGACGGTGGCGCCAACGGCGAGGCCTCCGAACTCTGGACGACCTCCTTCACCGACGACTTCACCGGCTGGAAGCGGATCGAGATCCCCTTCACCGACTTCGTGTACCGCACGGACTACCAGCCGGTCGGCGGTATCGACCAGATCCTCGGCCTCACCGAGACCTGGGGGTACGCCCTCACGCTCCCCGTCGGGATCAGCGACCGGTTCGCCATGGACGGCGTCGAGCTCTACGGCAGGGCGGACCAGTCGCTGCGCGCGTCCGTCACCACCGACTCCGCCGTGTACCCGGTGAAGGAGGGCGGCACGGCGACGGTCGGCGTCACCCTCGGCACGACCGGTTCGGCCCCGCTCACCGACCCCGTGACGGTCACGTACGAGACGACGACGGGCGGTACGGCGTCGGACGGCGCCGACTACACGCCCGTCCGCGGCGAGTTCACCTTCCCCGCGGGCACCGCCTCCGGCACCTCCCGCACGATCCAGGTCCCCACCCGCAGGGACCGGGCGGCGGAACCGGCGGAGACGATCCCCCTCAAGCTCACGGTCACCGGAGCCAGGGCCCCGGCCGAGACCCCGCAGATCGTCATCGACGCGCACGGACTCCCGTATCTGAACAGCAAGTTGCCCGTGAAGCAGCGGGTCGCCGACCTGCTCTCCCGGATGTCCCTCGCGGAGAAGGCCGGCCAGATGACCCAGGCCGAGCGCGGCGCGGTAGCGGCGACGCCCGGTGACATCGCCGCCTACGACCTCGGCTCGCTGCTCTCGGGCGGCGGCTCGACACCCACGCCCAACACCCCGGCGGCCTGGGCGAAGATGATCGACGGCTTCCAACTCCGGTCGCAGGCAACGCGGTTCCAGATCCCGCTGATCTACGGGGTGGACGCGGTGCACGGCCACAACAACCTCACCGGCGCCACGATCCTGCCGCACAACATCGGCATCGGGGCCGCCCGCGATCCCCAACTCGCCTACGGGGCAGGGAAGGTGACGGCGGCAGAGGTCCGCGCCACGGGCATCCCCTGGGACTTCGCGCCCTGCCTCTGCGTGGCCCGTGACGAACGCTGGGGGCGGACGTACGAGTCGTTCGGCGAGGACCCGGCGCTCGTCGAGTCGATGGAGACGGTGATCCAGGGCCTCCAAGGGCGCGCGAACGGCACGCAGTTGAAGGACAACGACAAGGTCCTGGCCACCGCCAAGCACTTCGTGGGCGACGGCGGAACGACATACGGCTCCTCCACCACAGGCTCGTACACCATCGACCAGGGCGTCACCGAAGTCACCCGGCAGCAACTGGAGACGGTCCACCTGGCGCCGTACCAGGACGCCGTCGACCGGGGCGTCGGCTCGGTCATGCCGTCCTACTCCTCCCTCGACATCGCGGGGGACGGTCAGGGCCCGGTGAAGATGCACGCCCGCGCCGACATGATCAACGGCGTGCTGAAGGGCCGTATGGGCTTCGACGGCTTCGTCATCAGCGACTGGCAGGCCATCGACCAGATCCCCGGCGACTACGCCTCCGACGTCCGGACGTCCGTCAACGCGGGCCTCGACATGATCATGGTTCCGTACGCCTACAAGGACTTCCGCACCACCCTCGTGGGCGAGGTGAACGCCGGCCGGATCAACGGCAAGCGGATCGACGACGCCGTCTCCCGCATCCTCACCCAGAAGTTCAGGCTCGGCCTCTTCGAGCGCCCGTACGCCGACACGAGCGGCGCGGCGGACATCGGATCGGCCGAACACCGCCAGGTGGCAAGGGAGTTGGCGGCGAAGTCGCAGGTGCTGCTGAAGAACTCGCAGGGCCTGCTGCCGCTGAGGAAGTCCCAGAAGGTGTACGTCGCCGGGTCCAACGCCGACGACATCGGCAACCAGACCGGCGGCTGGACGGTCACCTGGCAGGGCTCCTCCGGGAACATCACCCAGGGCACGACGATCCTGGAGGGCATGCGCGGCGCGGGCGGCGACATCACCTACTCCAAGGACGCCTCCGCCCCGACAGCCGGATACGACGTGGGCGTCGTGGTCGTCGGCGAGACCCCCTACGCCGAGGGCATCGGCGACGTCGGCAACGGCAACGACCTGGAGCTGAGCGACGCCGACAAGGCGGCGGTCGACCGGGTGTGCGCGGCGATGAGGTGCGCGGTGCTGGTCGTCGCCGGGCGCCCCCAGCTCATCGGCGACCGGCTCGGTGACATCGACGCCCTGGTCGCCTCCTGGCTGCCGGGCACCGAGGGCGACGGCGTCGCCGACGTGCTCTACGGCAGGCGGGCGTTCACCGGCCAACTCCCGCTCACCTGGCCGAAGTTGGAGGCCCAGCTACCGATCAACGTGGGCGACGCGACGTACGATCCGCAGTTCCCGTACGGCTGGGGACTCACGACGAGGACCAAGGTCGTGGAAGGTGGCGAGAAGACCCTGAAGTCGCTGACGGTCGCGGCGGGCGTGGCCGAGCGGGCGCACGACGGGAGGACGGGACGCACTCTCGTCACCCAGGCGCGGCTGATCGTGCAGCAGAAGATCGGACAGGACATCACGCCGACCGTCGCCAAGCCCTTCGCGGACGCCGACCATCTGCTGCTGACCGGGCGCTACGGCGCGGCCGTGGAGAAGCTGAGGGCCGCGTACCGGGCGGCCTGAGCGATGCGGGAGCGGTCCTGGTGAGGTCGGGGGGAGCGGGAGCCCCACCAGGACCGATGTCCGTTTCTCCCCCGAGTCGGGTAGCTTCGAAGACATGAAGGCCGTACTGGTCCGTCCTCTCGTACGCCTGCTGCTGGTGCCCTTCGTCGCGACACTCGCGGTACTCGCGCTGCTGACGGCCGCCGCGCCCGGCGCGCACGCGGCCACCGACCTCTCGAAGATCGCCGAGGCGCTGCGCGCGGGCCCGGTGTACGTGGACCCGGCCGCCTCCGGCCTGTTGTCCTCGTCCGACGCCGACGCGCTCGCCGCCAGGATCAAGGACGCGGACAAGCCCGTGTTCGTGGCCGTACTCCCGGCCGGCTACCCGACCGAGAACCTCTTCACGAACCTCCGCACGGAGACGGGCATCACGGGTCTGTACGCCGTCCGCCTCGGTGGCAGATTCGACGCGCGGGCCGACAGCACGGTGCTGAACGAGTCGGCGGTCGGCAACCTAGTGACGGCGGTCCGGACCGCGGGCGACACGAAGGCACAGCTCAACGACTTCGTCGACGCGGCGCTGCGCGGCACCGTCGGCGGTTCGGCGCCCGCCACCTGGAGCGGCTCGGGTGCTGGCGACGAGGGCGGGGTGAACACGGGGGCGCTGATCGCCTTCGGCACGGTGCTGGCGGCCGGTGGCGTGGGCGCGTACGCGCTGGTCCGGCGCAACCGCGCACGGCACGAGGAGGAGCGGCGGGCCGCGCTCGCCAAGCTCACGGTCGTCGTCGACGAGGACATCACCGCGTTCGGCGAGGAACTCGACCGGCTCGACTTCCACCCCGCCGAGGCGGGCGCCGACGACGCGATGCGCGCCGACTACGAGCGGGCGCTGGACGCGTACGACAAGGCGAAGTCGCTGATGGCGGCCACCCGGCGGCCGGAGGAGGTGCGCGCGGTGACCCAGGCCCTGGAGGACGGCCGGTTCTCGCTCGCGCAGCTGGCGGCGCGCCGCGAGGGCCGCCCGCTGCCCGAACGCCGGGGCCCCTGCTTCTTCGACCCGCGCCACGGCCCCTCGGTCGCCGACGCGACGTGGACCCCCGCGGGCGGTGAACCCCGCGAGGTCCCGGTCTGCGCCGCCGACCGCGCCCGCCTGGCCGACGGCCACGACCCGGCGGTCCGCGAGGTGGAGACCCCCTCGGGGCCTCGCCCCTACTGGGACGCCGGTCCGGCGTACGGCCCCTGGGCGGGCGGCTACTTCGGCGGCGGCGTCCTCCCCGGTCTCCTCGTCGGCACGATGCTCGGCAGCATGATGGCCACCCCGTCCTACGCGGCCGACTACGGCGGCGGATACGGCGACTTCGGCAACTCCGGTGGCTTCGAGGGCGGTGACATGTCCGGCGCGGACTTCGACCCCGGGGACTTCGGGGGAGGGTTCGGCGGAGGGGACTTCGGGGGCGGCGGGGACTTCGGCGGGGGCTTCTGAGCAGATGCCGGAAATCCAGCCTCTTGGGGTCCCCTCTGGGGGAGTTCGAGGAGCGGGGGGTTCGAGGGCGGTGCCCCCGAGGACGGGACGGGTGCGGGCGGCGCTGCGACTCACCTGCCGGCACGGGCACGGGCCCGGCGCGGAACGGCGCCGGGCCCGTGGACGTCGTACGGGATGCGATGAGGACGAGGGTCAGAGAGTCGACGCCGCCGAGGCGATGGCCGAGGCGAAGGTCGAGACCTCGCTGTAGACGCCGGGGGCATTGGCCCGGGCGCAGCCGTCGCCCCAGCTGACGATGCCGACCTGGATGAAGGCACCGGCGTTGTCCTTGCGGAACATCGGGCCGCCGGAGTCGCCCTGGCAGGTGTCGACGCCGCCCGAGGCGAAGCCGGCGCAGATCTCTTCGCTCGCGACGAGCCCGCTGTAGCTGCCGCCGTACGCCTTACAGGTGGCGTCGCTGATGAACGGCACCGTGGCCTTGAGCATGTAGCGCTGCTGAGCGCCGCCCTCGCGGGCCGCACCCCAGCCGGCGACGGTGAAGTCACCGGTGTTGTACTGCGTGGTGGTGGCGATCTTCAGTGTCGGCAGGTTGATCGGAGTGGCGAGCTTGATCAGCGCCCAGTCCTTGCCGGTGCCGTTGTAGCCGGGGGCCTGGAGGACCCGGGTGGACCTGACCTGGACACGGCCCGAGGTGGACTGGAGGTCCACGACACCGGCGGTGGCCGTGATGCTCGTGTTGGCTCCCGAGCCGCTCACACAGTGCGCGGCGGTGAGCACGATCTGCTGCGTGTACAGCGCGCCGCCGCAGCCCATGGAGAGCCGGACCATGAAGGGGAACTCGCCCTGCGCGGCACGGGTTCCGCCGACGACGGGCGCCGGAGCGGCCTGCGCGGAGGTGAGGGGCTGCAGGCTGATGATCGCGAGCGCGGCGGCGCCGGCGGCAGCGGCTCTCTTGAACGCGGTGATGAGCTTCTTCAACGTGATGCCTTCCGTGGGGGGTTGGACATACGCAGAAATGTCAGGCCCATGCCAAATGAACAGAAAGAACTCGTGCTTTTGCTGGCATGAGCTGGTCAAATTCTGTTGAAGGATTATGGGAACGCTGTGAGTGCGCCCACAAGGGGCGAATTCAGGCCGCGCCTATCGGGCCACAGGGCCGGGGGGCCGGATCGGGGCCGGCCACCCGTGTCCGGTGTCCGGCGTCCCGTGTCCCATGTCCGGTTTCCCGTGCCTCGCGCCTCGTTCCCCGTGCCCCTGTGCGGGGTCATTCGGCGGCGTCGGGAAGCCGCAGCCACTCCGCCCAGGAGAGGTCCCGCCCGATGAACCGAGGCTTCACGAAGGGCCAGCCGTCGGCGATCCACTGCGGTACGAGAGCGTCGAGGGCCTGCTCCACCGCACCTCCCACGGCGCTGTCCACCACCCACCAGGAGATCTCGGCGTCGGCACCGGCCTTCTCGGGCGGATCGATGTACACGCACCCGAGTTCGACGGTCTCGTCCTCGTTGAGCAGCACGTAGTTGAAGGACTCGTGAGCGTCCGCCTCGGCGGCGTGCCGCTCCAGATCGGCGAGATTCGCCTCGTACGTGATGGTGGCGGCCGGCCACCCCCAGGCCTCCCCGAAGATGCCCCACAGCCGCTCGCGCGAGCCCATGACGGTCGGATAGTCGATGGCGGCGTCGGCCCCGCGAATCGGCCGCAGGTGATACCCACCGGGTACGTCGACGCGCAGCGGATGGACGAAGTCAGGGGGGAGCCAGGTCATGGTCGGAGGCTAACTCGCGGGCGGGGGCCCCGCACCGGGTTATTCGGGCGGCGGCGGAGCCGACCACCGACGGCCGTACCGCTCCCCGGCGGCGTGCCACCAGGCGGGCGGCGAGAAGCCGCCACCGCGCGCGGTCGGCTGCCCGGGATGAAGCCCGAGCCCGCGCAGTGCGTCCGCCCTCACGTACACGGTGAACCATCCGCGCGGGCGCCCGTCGGCATCCGGGCCGCACGTGAGGTCGTACCGGACCTCGTCCACCGCGAACGGCATCCAGTCGATGCCGTGTTCGCGCAGTCAACCGCGCAGGGCGGCAAGCGGCCCGGGCCGCCGGGGAAGGTTTTCGCACGAGGTGACGACGACCCACTCGGTGTTGTCCATGCTCACGTCCACGTCGAGAGGTGTACAGCACAGGGGGCGGCCGGTGCAGCCGATCGCCCGTTCATAGGACAGTAACTGTCCTATATCCCTCCTACTGTGCCCTCATGACCACCCCACCCGACAGTGCCCCCGGCCGGCCCACCGACGCCCTCGGCGGTGTGCCGGTCATGTCCTTCGCCGACGCGCCCGCCCTCGACGCCTGGCTGACCGCCCACCGGGCCCCCGGCGCCGTCGGCCTCTGGGTGAAGGTCGCGAAAAAGGGCTCGGAGCCGGCCTCCGTCACCGCCGGAGAGGTCAACGACATGGCCCTCTGCCATGGGTGGATCACCGGGCAGCGCAAGGGCCTCGACGCCTCGCACTTCCTGCAGAAGATCACCCCGCGTCGGCGGGGCAGCGTGTGGTCGATGGTCAACGTGCGGCGGGTGCCGGAGCTGGCGGCGGCCGGGCTGATGCGGCCCGGGGGCTTCGCGGAGGTCGACGCCGCGAAGGCGGACGGGCGTTGGGAGGCGGCGTACGAGTCCCAGCGCAACGCCTCCGTCCCGGACGACCTCGTCGCCGCGCTGGAGCGCGACCCGCGAGCCGGGGCGGCCTTCGGGGCGCTCGGCAGGACGGACCGGTACCGGGTCGTACTGCCGCTGCTCAAGGCCCGTACGCCGGACGTCCGGGCCGCGCGCCTCGCGGCAGCCGTGGCCGCACTGGCGGGAGGGTCCCCAAGTCCGGCGTCCTGAGGGGGAGTCGGGAAAGGCGTCGGGGCCTCGACACACGTCCGCCCGCCCGGTCGTGGAGCGACCGGGCGGGCGGTTCGTCTCCGCTCCGCGGCTGCCGGCGTCGCGGCATCCGGAGCGGTGGGCGTCGTGTCACGCGTTCCTGATGGCCGAGATGTCGAAGTTCAGCTTGATCTTGTCGGACACCAGCACGCCACCCGTCTCCAGCGCCGCGTTCCAGGTCAGGCCCCACGCCGAGCGCAGGATCTCCGCCTTGCCCTCGAAGCCCACGCGCTCGTTGCCGAACGGGTCCTTCGCCGCGCCGTTGAACTCCAGGTCGATGGAGATCGGCTTGGTGGTGCCCAGGATCTCCAGGTCGCCGGTGATGCGGTAGTCGGAGCCGCCCAGGGACTCCGCCTTGGTGGAGCGGAACGTCATCGTCGGGAACTCGTCGGTGCGGAAGAAGTCCGCGCTCTTCAGGTGGCCGTCACGGTCGGCGGAGCCCGTCTCGATGCTGTTCATCGTGATGTCGAGGGACGCTGTCGAGTTGGCGGGGTCGGTGCCGTCGAGGTGCAGGGTGCCCTCGAACTCCTGGAAGCTGCCCTTGACGTTCGTCACCATGGCGTGGCGGGCGACGAAACCGATGGTCGTGTGGGACGGGTCGATCGTGTAGTCGCCGGTCAGCGCGGCGAGCTCGGGGGCCACCGCGGTCGCCACGGACGAGGTGGCGGCGTCGCTGTCGGCGGTGGTCTTGCGGCCGAAGATGCTCATGACGTGACTCCTTGGGGACGGGTTGTTGAATCTTTAATCAGTCCAACGGGATGAACCATAGCTCTATTCCGTTCAATGTTCAACCTTATCCGGAGAGTGTTCGTGATGTTACTTCAAGTGGCGTAGTCCCGTCCGGCGGGCTTCGGTGTGGCGTCACACGGCTCGCGTCCCCCTTGTGGCCGACGCGGGCCTCGCTCGCCGTTCATGTGACGGCTTTGTGGGAACCCCACAAGCCGCACGGCCCCTGAACAGTCGGGTCGCGTGCATGCCGGTGTTCTTCTGTTCAGGGGTACCAGGAAAACGCGCCGGAGACTGTACGGAGTCGACGGACCGGTTTTTCGCTCCGCTTCGTAAGGTCGCTACATGACCGTTTTGGATGAGGCGCAGGGTGAGTCCACGGGCGAGCCGACGGGGGAGCCGACGGACGCACGCGGGCGCGTGGCCGAGCTGCACCAGATCCGTGCGCAGGCTCTGGCCGGCCCCAGTGAGAAGGCGACCGAGGCGCAGCATGCCAAGGGCAAGCTGACCGCCCGGGAGCGCATCGAGCTGCTCCTCGACCCGGACTCCTTCAACGAGGTCGAGCAGCTGCGCCGGCACCGCGCGACCGGTTTCGGCCTGGAGGCCAAGAAGCCGTTCACCGACGGTGTCATCACCGGCTGGGGCACGGTGGAGGGCCGTACGGTCTTCGTCTACGCCCATGACTTCCGCATCTTCGGCGGCGCGCTGGGCGAGGCCCACGCCACGAAGATCCACAAGATCATGGACATGGCCATCGCGGCCGGGGCCCCGCTGGTGTCGCTCAACGACGGCGCCGGCGCCCGTATCCAGGAGGGCGTCTCGGCCCTGGCCGGGTACGGCGGCATCTTCCAGCGCAACACCAAGGCCTCCGGCGTCATCCCGCAGATCAGCGTGATGCTCGGCCCGTGCGCCGGCGGCGCGGCCTACTCGCCCGCCCTCACCGACTTCGTCTTCATGGTCCGCGAGACCTCACAGATGTTCATCACCGGCCCGGACGTCGTCAAGGCGGTCACCGGTGAGGAGATCACCCAGAACGGCCTCGGCGGCGCCGACGTGCACGCCGAGACCAGCGGCGTCGCGCACTTCGCGTACGACGACGAGGAGACCTGCATCGCCGAGGTCCGCTACCTCCTCGCGATGCTGCCGCAGAACAACCGGGAGAACCCGCCGCGGGTCGATTCCGAGGACCCCGCCGACCGGCGCGGTGACGTCCTGCTGGACCTCGTCCCGGCCGACGGCAACCGGCCGTACGACATGACCAAGGTCATCGAGGAGCTCGTCGACGACGGCGACTACCTGGAGATCCACGAGCGCTGGGCCCGCAACATCATCTGCGCGCTCGGCCGGCTCGGCGGCCAGGTCGTCGGCATCGTCGCCAACCAGCCGCAGAGCCTCGCCGGGGTCCTGGACATCGAGGCATCGGAAAAAGCTGCGCGCTTTGTCCAGATGTGTGACGCTTTCAACATCCCGATCGTCACGCTGCTGGATGTCCCCGGCTTCCTGCCGGGCGTCGACCAGGAGCACGGCGGGATCATCCGGCACGGCGCGAAGCTGCTCTACGCCTACTGCAACGCGACCGTTCCGAGGATCTCGCTGATCCTGCGCAAGGCGTACGGAGGCGCGTACATCGTCATGGACAGCCAGTCCATCGGCGCCGACCTCACCTACGCCTGGCCGACGAACGAGATCGCCGTGATGGGCGCGGAAGGTGCCGCCAACGTCATCTTCCGCCGTCAGATCGCGGACGCCGAGGACTCCGAGGCGATGAGGGCTCGGATGGTCAAGGAGTACAAGTCCGAGCTGATGCACCCCTACTACGCCGCCGAGCGCGGTCTGGTCGACGACGTCATCGACCCGGCCGAGACGCGTTCGGTGCTCATCAGGTCGCTCGCGATGCTGCAGACCAAGCACGCCGACCTGCCTTCGCGAAAGCACGGCAACCCCCCTCAGTGATTCCGCTCGGTAACCCAGCGGATCCTTCGCGGTCCATCCGCGGAAACCTCTCTCACGGAGACTGTGACCTATGAACACTTCTGACATTCGCGTCGAGAAGGGCCACGCCGGGCCCGAGGAAGTCGCCGCCATCACGGCCATCCTGCTGGCCCGTGCGGCGGCGGCACCGGCGGCGGCCCCGGCCCACCGCGGACGCCCGAAGGCCGGCTGGCGCCGCCTGGAGCGCGAGGGCGGCTTCCGCGCCCCGCACAGCTGGCACTGACTCACTGACTCTGCCGTACGACAAGAAGGGCCCCTCTCGTCGAGAGGGGCCCTTCTCGCGCCTTCAGGGGCGCGGTGAACCGCGAGAACAGCTGCCGACCGCCTGGAGAACCGGGAACGGCCACTGGCTGCCCGCGGACGGCCCGTGACCGTCAGAGAGGCAGCCAGTGGCCGCACAACAGCTGCTGCCTACTACCGCAGGCGAGCCATCAGCGCGTGCTCCACAAGGGTGATGAGCGCGCTCTTGGCGTCCGCACGATGACGGGCGTCCGTCGTGATGATCGGAGTGTCCGGCCCGATCTGGAGCGCCTCGCGCACCTCGTCGGGGTTGTACGGCTGACTTCCGTCGAAGCCGTTGAGGGCGATGACGAAGGGCAGGCCGCTGTTCTCGAAGTAGTCGACCGCCGGGAAGCAGTCCGCCAGCCGACGGGTGTCGACCAGGACGATCGCGCCGATCGCACCGCGCACCAGGTCGTCCCACATGAACCAGAAGCGGTCCTGGCCGGGCGTACCGAAGAGGTACAGGATCAGGTCCTGGTCCAGGGTGATACGGCCGAAGTCCATGGCCACCGTGGTGGTGGTCTTGTCCCCGGTGTGCGTCAGGTCGTCGATGCCCGCGGACGCGGACGTCATGACGGCCTCGGTACGCAGCGGATTGATCTCCGAGACGGCCCCGACGAACGTGGTCTTGCCCACGCCGAAGCCGCCCGCCACCACGATTTTCGCGGACGTGGTGGAGCGGGAAGGCCCTCCGCTAGAGCTTGCGAAGTCCACTGAGCACCCTTTCGAGCAAAGTCACGTCTGGCTGCCCGCCGGCGCTTTCGTCGCCGCCGGGCTGATGGATGGCGACCAGGCCTGCCTCCGCCAAGTCGGCGACGAGGATCCTGGCCACGCCGAGGGGGATGGTCAGCAACGCCGAGATTTCGGCCACCGACTTGATCTCTCGGCAGAGGTTGCAGATGCGCTGATGCTCGGGCAACTGGCCCTGCATCTGGTGCGGCTGCGCAGTGGTGTGCACCAGCGCCTCGATGGCGAGCTGGTAACGGGGGCGGGTCCGGCCGCCGGTCATGGCGTACGGACGCACCAGGGGATTGCTTGCGCCCCCGGCGGGCGACGGCTCCGAGGAGCGGCGCTGCGGCTGCACGGGCTGGATGCGCGGCGCCGCCGGCTGGTCGTACGGCGAGGGCCCGGGACCCTGCGGGTTCTGGGGCGCGTACGGCTGCTGCCGGCGGTGACTCGGTGCGGAGGGGAAGTTGTACCGGTTCTGGTCACCCTGGCCCTGACCCTGGCCAGGGCCGTACGACCAATTGCCCGAGGGCGAACCGCCTGGGGGTGTTGCCACTTTCTTCTCCTCCTCCGACTGTGCCGGGCACCGCATCACTGTGGAGCCGCGTCCGAAACCTACCGCCCCGGGACGCCAAAACGCACCGTCTGACTGTTAGTTGAGAATGCTCCCTTGGAGCTCCGCACGCAGATCGGGTGTCAGGACCGTACCGGCACGGTCGACCAGAAGCGCCATCTCGTACCCAATGAGACCGATATCGGCCTCCGGATGTGCAAGCACCGCGAGGGAGGAACCGTCGGAAACGGACATGAGGAAGAGGAATCCCCGCTCCATCTCCACCACTGTCTGGTTCACGCTCCCGCCCTCGAAGATGCGCGAGGCACCCGCGGTGAGGGAGGTCAGACCGGAGGCGACAGCGGCGAGCTGGTCCGCACGGTCTCGCGGAAAGCCTTCGGACATCGCCAGAAGGAGTCCGTCGGCGGAGACCACCACCGTGTGCGACACCCCAGGGGTGTTGTCCACGAAGTTGGTGATCAACCAGTTCAGGTTCTGCGCCGCCTGGCTCATCGGACTCACACTAACGCTCCTGGTTGTAGGTGCTGTCAGGCCCACCGTGGTGATTCCTGGTGGCCTGGCCGTTCGTCTCACTACCTGCGGTGCGTCCCCGCTGGACGCCCCGGCGCAGGTTGCTCAACCTGCCCCGGATGTCCTCGGGGGCGCGGGAGACCGACGGACCGCCCTGGAGAGTCGCTTCCGCGGCACCCTCGATCAGGTTGGCCTTCGGTACCCGGCGCGGCAGGCCGGAGGAGGTCACCCCGCCCGCCTTGGGCTTGCGGAGCTGTGCGGCCTGCTGCCAGCGCTCGTCGTTGGCCGAGCGCCAGTCGTCGGGACCGGTTCCGTTCCCGTTCGCGTTGCCGTTCTGCTCCGCGGGGACGGGGACGGGGACCGGTGTCTCCTGGCCCACGTGCTGCCGGGAGGTGCCGTTGCTGGTGCCGTTGCCGCTCGTGGTGGATCCACGGCGGGGGAGCCCGGCATCGGTCAGCGCGTGGGCGGCGGAGGGCGCCGGTCCCGGACGCTCGAAGCCTACGTGATTCCGCTCACTCACGTCAGCGGCCTGCACGGATTCCGCTTCGGGAGCGTACTCGGAGCTGTGCCCGTTCTGGTAACCGTCCGGCTGCGGCCAGTCATCCTGGAACCGCCGCTCCTCGAAGGCCGAGAAGTTCTCCGGGGCGGAGGCGTGGGCCGGGGCGGCCTCCTCCTGGACGGGTTCCGTGTACGCGGGCTCCGGGTAGCCGCCGTTCGTCGCCGGGTACTCGCTGCCGGCCGACGTGAAGTCGTCCGTCTGCTGGAAGCCGTTGCTCCCGTTGCCGTTCCCGTTGAAGTACGGCTCCTCGTACGACGGCTGCTGCCGCTCCTCGTACGCCGTCTGCTGGTCGTAGCCCGCGAAGGGCTCCTCCAGGGCCGGCGGCCGGCCGTTCGGCGCGCTGAAGTCGTCGCCGTACGCGGGAGCCTCGTTGGCCTCCTGCTGGCCGGACTCGGGGTGCGCCTGGGCCTCCAGCTGCGCCCGGCGCTCCTCACGCATCAGGGAGCGGCCCACCGGGTCCAGCTCGCGGATGTCGTCCGGGACCTCGGTGTAGCGGCTGTCGTCGAAGCCGAGCTCGGCCGCCGTACGCATCGGCTGCATCTGGGATGCCTGGAAGTTCTCGCCGATGTACTGCTGTTGCTGCTGCTCGGGAATGATCTGCGAGACGGTGAACTCGTCGCGCTGCATCTGCTGTTCGCCACCGCCACCGTGGGTGATGGCGTCCGGGAGCATGACCAGCGAGGTCGTACCGGCCTGCTCGCCCGAGGGGCGGAGCTGGACGCGGATGCCGTGCCGGTCGGACAGCCGGCCGACCACGAACAGGCCCATGCGCTGGGAGATCGCGGCGTCCACGGTCGGCGGGTTGGCCAGCTTGTGGTTGATGTCCGCGAAGTCCTCGGCGGTGAGGCCGATGCCCTTGTCGTGGATCTCGACCATGATGCGGCCGTCGGGGAGACGGGTCGCGGTGACGCGGACCTTGGTCTGCGGGGACGAGAACGTGGTGGCGTTCTCCAGGAGCTCGGCGAGCAGGTGCACGAGGTCGGTGACCGCGCGGCCGTGGATCTCGGCCTCCGGAACGCCCGACAGCTCGACACGCTCGTACTGCTCCACCTCGGAGGAGGCGGCGCGCAGGACGTCGACCAGCGGGACCGGCTGGTCCCAGCGGCGGCCCGGCTCCTCGCCGGCGAGAACGAGGAGGTTCTCGCCGTTGCGGCGCATACGGGTCGCGAGGTGGTCCAGACGGAAGAGGTTCTCCAGCTGGTCCGGGTCGGCCTCGTTGTTCTCCAGGTCGGTGATCAGGGTCAGCTGGCCCTCGATCAGGGACTGGTTGCGGCGCGACAGGTTGGTGAAGATCGCGTTGATGTTGCCCCGCAGCAGGGCCTGCTCGGCGGCCAGTCGGACCGCCTCGCGGTGGACCTGGTCGAAGGCGCGGGCGACCTCGCCGATCTCGTCCGTGGTGTTGATGGGGATGGCGGCGACACGGGTGTCGACGCGTCCGGGGTCGGTGCGCGAGAGCTGGTCGACCAGCATCGGCAGCCGCTGCTCGGCGATACCGAAGGCGGCGTTGCGCAGCTGGCGCATCGCGCGGCTCATCTGGCGGGCCACCATGCCGGCCAGGATGAACGCGGCGAGCAGGGCGACCACGACGGCCGCACCCACGATGAACGCGTCACGCTTGGCGTCGTCGGAGATGGTCGCTGCCTCGTCCACCGCGTTCTGCGAGAGGTCCGACTCCAGCTTCAGATACATGTTGTATTTGAGCGTGTTGACCGCCCACCAGTTCTGCGGCGTGATGCCGCTCGCTGCGAGGTTGGCGCGGTCACTGGCGTCGGTGGTGGGGAGCGCGGCGAGGGCCCCGATCATCTTGCTGGGGTCGGACGGCGGGGCGACATACGTCTCGCCCTTGGCCGCGGCGGCCTGTGCGGCCTGCTCGGCCATCTCCTTGCCCTGGGCCGTGACCTGGGCGCTCGCGTCCTGCAGCTTCTTGGCGTCCGCAGAGGTACCGCCGCCGATGTACTCGGCGATGGCGATCCGCTCCAGGTACGCGTACGAGGAGAGCGCGATGCGCTGGCTCTGGAAGCTCTCCGGGGTGGGGCCGGGCTTGATCAGCAGGTGCATGCCGATGGCACGCTCCAGCGACAGCGCGGCCTTGGTCAGCGAGAGGGCGTAGACGACACGTCCGTAGGAGGTCGAGTACGTCTTGTTGCCCGTGCCCAGGCCCAGCTCGTTGGAGAACTCCATCAGGGTGTGCGTGATGGCGGTGTAGCTCTCCTCGGACTGCACACCGGTGAGCTTGGAGGTGTAGGCCGCCGCACGGACGGTCTGCAGCTGGGGCTCGACCTCGCGGAACAGCTCCAGACGGCGCTCCAGGCTCGCCCGCTCCGGAATGTTCTGGGCGGCGGCGTCGAAGGCGTCAGCGGCCTTGTCGGTGACCGCGCGGGCCTTGACGACCGTCTCGTCGTCCTCGCCCTTGCCCTGGAGCAGGGGTGCCGCGGTGATGTCGCGCTCCTGGAAGAGGGCGTCGCCGTAGACCAGGGCGGCCTGCACCAGGCGCGCGGTCTTCTCGGCGTCCTCGGCCTGCTGCCAGGTGTCGATCGAGCTCTTCACCTGGAAGCCGCCCATTATCAGGCCGACCACCACCGGTATGAGCAGGATCGCGTTCAGCCTGGTCGGCACGCGCCAGTTGCGCGGGGAGAACCGGCTGCCGCTCGGAGCGGGTGGCGCCATCGGCTCCGAGCCGGGCACAGGGGCGGGCGCCGCTCCGCGCGGCGGCGGGGTGAAGTTGCCCCGTGCCGACGGCTCGGGACCGTTCTTGCTTCGCCTCACTCGACCAACAACCTCTCGGCGGAAGGCACCAACGTTGTGCCGCAGTCTCTCAGAGCCGGTAAGTCAAAGACCCTCTACACGGGTACGTCTTTGACTATTAGGCAGTTCAGGCATTCCAGCACGTAGGCCTTCGCTCTTCCAAACGTCGGAATGTGAAGATCCATAGCGATGTAAGCCCCAGATAAAACGGTCATAAAGAACGAGCCCCGCCAAAAGGCGGGGCCGATGTGAGCACAGCGAGACCGGGCGACCGCGACGCGTGGCCATACCACCAGATATCTCTGTCGAAACGTTATGAACACCGGGGCCGACCGTGTCAAAGGCCACAGCCGGCTCCGGTGTATCTACGACAACTGCCGTAGGGCAGAGTCGAATTGCGCTACCGCAGGCGCGCCATGAGCGCATGCTCGACCAGGGTGATCAGCGCACTCTTCGCGTCCGAGCGGTGCCGGGCGTCCGTCGTGATGATCGGGGCGTCCGGGCCGATCTGGAGCGCCTCGCGCACCTCTTCGGGGTTGTACGGCTGGTGCCCGTCGAAGCCGTTGAGGGCGATGACGAAGGGCAGGCCGCTGTTCTCGAAGTAGTCGACCGCGGGAAAACAGTCCGCGAGCCGGCGGGTGTCGACCAGGACCACGGCGCCGATCGCGCCGCGCACCAGGTCGTCCCACATGAACCAGAAACGGTCCTGACCCGGCGTACCGAAGAGGTACAGGATCAGGTCCTGGTCCAGGGTGATACGGCCGAAGTCCATGGCCACCGTGGTGGTGGTCTTGTCCCCGGTGTGGGTGAGGTCGTCGATACCCGCGGAGGCCGACGTCATGACGGCCTCGGTACGCAGCGGGTTGATCTCCGAGACGGCGCCCACGAACGTGGTCTTGCCCACGCCGAACCCGCCCGCGACCACGATCTTCGCGGAGGTGGTGGCCCGGCCCCCGTCAGAGCTTGCGAAGTCCACTGAGCACCCTTTCGAGCAGTGTCACCGCTGGTGCACCGCCGTTGTTCTCGTCGCCGCCCGGCTGGTGGATGGCGACCAGTCCGGCCTCGGCGAGGTCCGCGACGAGGATGCGGGCCACACCGAGGGGCATGGCGAGGAGCGCCGACACCTCGGCCACCGACTTGACCTCACGGCAGAGGTGGCAGATGCGCTGGTGTTCGGGCAGCAGACCCATCAGCTGGGCCGGGTCGGCCGTCGTGCTGATCAACGCCTCGATGGCGAGCTGGTAGCGCGGCCGGGTCCGGCCGCCGGTCATGGCGTACGGCCTTACCAGCGGCTGGTCGCCCTCATCCTCGTACGTATGAGCGTACGGATCATGAGAGGCGGTGGGCGGGGTCATGAATCCTCCGGGCGGGACAGCGTCGGTCAGTCGTGCCGTCTGACAGGGCCGGTGGGGGAGATGTGGCGGCCGGACGGTGTTTTGGTGAGGCGGGTGGATCCGGAGCGGTCAGTGGAGCAGACTGCCCTGTAGTTCGGCACGCAGGTCGGGGGTGAGCACTGCGCCCGCCCGGTCGACCAGAAGCGCCATCTCGTAGCCGACAAGGCCGATGTCGCACTCGGGGTGGGAGAGAACCGCCAACGACGACCCGTCCGAGACGGACATGAGGAAGAGGAATCCCCGCTCCATCTCGACGACCGTCTGGGCCACCGTGCCGCCCTCGAAGATGCGCGAGGCACCCGCGGTGAGCGAGGTGAGCCCGGAGGCGACCGCTGCCAGCTGGTCGGCGCGGTCCCGGGGGAAGCCCTCCGACATCGCCAGAAGGAGTCCGTCGGCCGACACGACGACGGTGTGGGACACACCGGGGGTGTTGTCCACGAAGTTGGTTATCAACCAGTTGAGGTTCTGCGCCGCCTGGCTCATCTGGCTCAACTATCGCTCCTGCTGGTGAGTGGGGCTGGGGAAGCTGCCCGTCTGGTCGGAGCCGGAACCGGCCTGGCGACCCTGGGCGATGCCCCTACGGAGATTGGTCAGTCGGCCGCGCACGTCATCGGGCGCGCGCGAGACCGCCGGACCGCCTTGGTGCTGTTGCTGCTGAGCCGTACCCGGTACGAGGTTCGCACGCGGGACCCGGCGCGGAAGGCCGGAAGTAGTGACGCCACCGGCGGCCGGCTGGCGGACCCGCTCGGCCTGCCGGACCAGCTCGTCGTTGGGAGAGGTGCGCCAGGAGCCGGTCGTGGCCGGCGCGCTCGCCGGACGCGGGGGAGCCGGCACGGAGGACGGCTGCGACGACGCCGAACCAATTCCGTTGCTCCCGTTGCTGCTGCCGTTGGACGGCGGCTGCCCCTGCTGGCCCTGACCCTGCCCGTGGAACCAGTTGGTCTCCAGGGTGTCGTACAGCGGCGTCCGCCCGTCACCGGGGCCGCTCGCCG
Organism: Streptomyces sp. NBC_01451; assembly: GCF_036227485.1. NCBI lineage: Bacteria > Bacillati > Actinomycetota > Actinomycetes > Kitasatosporales > Streptomycetaceae > Streptomyces > Streptomyces sp. NBC_01451. The sequence continues at coordinate 2,561,975 of NZ_CP109479.1, read as the reverse complement.
GCGGCAGTGCCTCCGGCTGCGGCGGGCGCGGCGGCACCGGCGGACGGGAGCCGCCGAAGTCGGCGGGGCCACGGCCCGCGCCCGGCTGCGGGCGCTCGAACTGGCCGGTGGACGACGGATCCTGCGGACGCCGGGGCACCGGGCCCCGACTGTCGAAACCTGAGGGCGCGGGGAACTGGCCGGTCGAGCCGGAGTCGTACCCGGTCGGCGCGGGGAACTGGCCCGTCGAACCGCTGTCGTACGACGACGGCGTGAACTGCCCGTTGTTCTGCGGGTTCTGCGGTGCGCCGGGCGGGGCGCCGAAGACGTCCGAGCGGACGTACGACCCGTTGTTCTGCTGGCCGTTGGTGTCGCCGGAGCCGTTGTAGCCGGGCAGCGGGAACTGGCCGGTGTCCGAAGGGCCGCCCGGACGCGGGGCGTTGAAGTCGGGGCGCGCGAACTCGGAGGTGACACCCGGGTTCTGGCGATCGTCGAGACGGGGAATCGCCGGCATCTCCGACGTCGAGGCCGGGCCGTGCCGGTCGTCGACGCGGGGCATCCGCGAGGTGGAGTCCGGCTCCTCGTGACCGCGCGGGGTGTCCAGCGAGGCGCGCGGCACCGGAGGCTGCGCGTTCTCGTCGCTCCAGCTCGGACGCGACGGCGCGTTGCCACCGGGCAGCTCCGGACGCGTCGCACCGCCACGCGGCGGGAGCTGCGGACGGCGCCCGCCGCCCTGTCCCTCCCCGCGCTGCGGGGTCGCGGGGCCGCGCGAGCCGCCGAAGGCGTCCTGGCGTCCGCCGTTGTTGCCGAAGGCGTCCTGTCCCTGACGCGGACCGGCGCTGTCGCCGAAGCCGCCGGCGGCCTGGAGGCCCTGCGGAGCACCCGGCGCCTGACCGCCGAAGCCGCCCGCGCCCGCACCTGCCGGAGCCGGCCTGCCACCCTGCTGAGGAGCACCGGGACCCTGCGGTCCACGCGGCGCTCCGCCCGGTCCACCCGGGCGACCGCCCGCGTCCCGGCCGGGCAGCGCGGCCCGTGCACCCTGGCCGGAGCCGACCTGGCTGCGCGGTGCGGCACCGGCGCCGAGGAGCCCGCCACCGGCGGGAGCGCCCTGGCCACCGCTCCGGCGAGCCGCGGCCACACCGGCGGCGGCCTGCGCCGCGGCGGGACCGCCCGCGGGGGCACCGCCCTGGCCGGCCTTGCCCGGAGCGGGCTTCTTGCCGCCCTGGGCGACATCGACGGGGAGCATGACCAGCGCGGTCGTACCACCGGAGTCGGAGGGACGCAGCTGGATCCGGATGCCGTGGCGCTGCGAGAGGCGGCCGACCACGAACAGACCCATGCGGCGGGAGACCGACACGTCCACGGTGGGCGGTGCGGCGAGCCGCTCGTTGATCGCCGCGAGGTCCTCGGGCGAGAGGCCGATGCCGGTGTCGTGGATCTCGATCAGGACGCGGCCGTCGGGCAGCGCGTGACCGGTGACCTTGACCTTGGTCTGCGGGGAGGAGAACGACGTGGCGTTCTCCAGCAGCTCGGCGAGCAGGTGGACGAGGTCGTTGACGACCCGGCCGGCCACTTCGGTGGTCGGCACGGACGACAGCTCGATGCGCTCGTACTGCTCCACCTCGGAGGCGGCGGCGCGGAGCACGTCGACCAGCGGGACCGGACGGGTCCAGCGGCGGCCGGGCTCCTCACCGGCGAGGACGAGGAGGTTCTCGCCGTTCCGGCGCATACGGGTCGCGAGGTGGTCGAGCTTGAAGAGGGAGGACAGCTGGTCCGGGTCGGCCTCGCGGGACTCCAGTTCGGAGATGAGCGACAGCTGACGCTGGATGAGGCCCTGGGAGCGGCGCGAGAGGTTGGTGAACATCGCGTTGACGTTGCCTCGCAGGAGGGCCTGCTCGGCGGCCAGCCGGACGGCCTCGCGGTGCACGTCGTCGAAGGCCGCGGCCACCTGGCCGATCTCGTCCCGGGAGTGCACACCGACCGACTCGACGGACGTGTCGACGTCCTGCGGGTCGGACTCGGACAGCTGCTTGACCAGCTCGGGCAGCCGGTCCTGGGCGACCTTGGTGGCCGTGTCCTGGAGCCGGCGCAGCGAGCGGATCATGGACCGGGCGACGACGAAGGCGCCGACCAGGGAGACACCGAGCACGAGCAGGATCAGCGCACCGGAGATGATCGCTTCCCGCTCGGCCTCGTTGCGCAACTCACGAGCCTTCTGCTCCATCTGGTTGAGCAGCGTGATCTCGATGGTCTTCATCTGCTGGATCTTCGCCGAGTCGTCGTCGATCCAGTCCTTGTACGAGCGCTTCTGCAGCCCCTGGATGCCGTCCCTGCTCTCCAGGATGCGCTTGGCGTAGAGGTCGGCCGCCGTGATCGTCGGGCTGCCGTCGTCGATCGACTTGAGGAGTTCCTCGGAGCCGTCGCCGTAGATGCTCTTGAAGCTGTCGAGTTCGGAGTCCTGGCTGTTCAGCGCCGACTCGGCGTAGAGCCGGTCGTTCTCCGACAGTTTGCCGAGCCTCTTGTTGTCCTCGGGCAGCGCCGCCGCGATGACCGCGCGCTGGATCGACGCGTACTCCTTGGCCGAGGAGAAGGCGGCCAGCGAGCGCGTACGCGTGATCATCTCGGGGTTGCTGGTCGCCTCGGCCATGTCCTGGGAGAGGTCGAGCAGCTGGGTGACGAGCCGGTGGTAGGACTCGACCGTCTGCGTCGAGTTGTTCGGGTCCTCGAAGGCGTTGCTGCGGACCTCGCTGAGATCGCCGAGCGCGGAGACGAGGCCCACCAGGCTGTCGCGGACACCCTGGAGGGTGCCGCTCTTGCTGGCGGCGTCGATCTCCTCGGAGCCGTCGATGAAGTTGGCGAGGGCCCGGTCGGTCTTGTCGCGTACGCCCTTGACGCCGAGGTCGCTTGCGGGCGCGCCGTGCGCGAGCGGGCCGGCCGACTGGTCGCGCTCCTCCTGGAGCGCGGCGGAGAGCTCGGTCGCCTGCTTGGTGATGTCCGTCAGCAGCCGCATGTTGTCGAGCTGCTGGATGTCGTCCATGTTGTCGCTGATGCGCAACGCGCCGAGCGAGGTCGCCGCGACCACGGGGAGTGCGAGCAGCGAGACCAGACGGGTCGAGATGCGCCAGTTGCGCAGGGCTATTCGCGCGCCCGGACCGGTCGGGCCCTTGGCGGGCTTCGCGGGCGGCACGGCGGGCGCGGGCCCACCGGTGGCCGTGCCCTTGCCGCCGGGCGCACCACTGCCGAGGCGCGTCGACCGCTCGCCGTTGTCGCCGGTCAGAGCTGCCTGGCCCGGGTTCTGGGCGTGCTGGGGGGAGGAACCGTTACCGGCTCCGTTGTGTGGCTCCGGCTCCGCCGAAGCGCTGCCATCCCTCTTGAAACGTCCCTGCACTAGCGTCGCAACCTCTGGACCAGGCGCCCTTCCGGGTGAACGGACGGACGGTGTCGGCGTATAGGGGGCGCCCTGAAATACGCCCCCCATGGTGGTCGTGAGTAACCCGGCGCGGTTCCCCCTAACGTGCCGCCGCTCGGCGCTGTCTTCGCGCCCCCTGTGCGCCGGCTCGTGAATCCCGCGGCGGTCCGTGGAATTCCAGCACAGTGCCGGATCTCCAACAAGGCCAATGGGTCACGGTGTGACGACGATGACACCTCGTGAGCAGCACGTCACGAGGTGTGGAATGCGATTCCCTACATACCGGACGAAATCCCACGTGTCGCATGGATAGTCACGGTGTCCAGGTCGCCATGATCAGGAGCGGAATGAGGGCTTCAGTGAAGCAATGTCCGTTTCGTGGAGGGAGGTCGGTTGTCCGAATTGGCCGTATTGTCCATGGATTCGTGAGCAAACTCACATGCTCTTCAGGGGGTCTCCGCGACTTCCCGAGGGAATCGCATGTTTAGCCTGACGCTTTACAGAGATGGCAAATCCGACAACCCGTGCGCGGACGGCGGCTTCACGCCTGTCCGGGCGCCCGGACATGACAGGGTCGAGGACTACAACAGTGAAGACGACGACGATGTTCCACAACATCGCAAACCCGCGGCGCACGACGCTGGCGCACCTGACGGACGCCGACGAGATGACACCCGTCGAGCAGCCGGAGCACTCCGTAGACCTCCCCACCCAGACCGCCAACCCCCGCCGCACCGTTCTCATGGACGCCCCGGTCGCGGCCTCCGTCGCGGACTAGTACGCGCGAGCGCCGCCCGTTGCTCAGGGCGGACACCGAGAATGTCCGCGTGTCAAGGGCGCCTCTGCCTCTCGGACCCGGTCTCCGCCGCGCGGAGGCCCGCGAAGGGCATGGGCGCCCTCGCCTTTATTGCGCGGGACGCCCGCCCACGGCGCGTTAGCCTGGACCCTCAGACTCCAGCCGGACCAGCAGCAGAGGGGCGCAGGAACCCGTGCGCATCGCCAGATTCTCCATCGACGGGAATGTCGCCTTCGGCGCGGTCGAGGGCGACAGGCCGGACGAACTAGTCCTGGACATCATCAAGGGCATCCCGTTCGCCGACTTCGAGCTCTCCGGCACGAAGGTCCCCCTCGACAAGGTCCGGCTGCTGCCGCCGGTACTCCCCAACAAGGTCGTCGCCTACGGCCGCAACTACGCGGAGCACGCGAGGGAACTGGGCAACGAGGTGCCCGACGTCCCGTTCGCCTTCTTCAAGCCGTCCACCTCGGTGATCGGCTCCGGCGACGACATCCAGTACCCCTCCTTCTCCGAGGAACTGCACCACGAGGCCGAACTCGCCGTGGTCATCGGCCGGATGTGCCGAGAGGTCCCGCGCGAGCGCGTCAAGGACGTCATCCTCGGCTACACCTGCGCCAACGACATCACCGCGCGGGACGTCCAGAAGCGTGAGAAGCAGTGGGCGCGGGCGAAGGGCTTCGACACCAGCTGCCCCCTCGGCCCCTGGATCGAGACGGACCTCGACCCGTCCGACCTCACGATCCAGCTCACGGTCAACGGCGAGCAGCGACAACTGGGCCGCACCAGCGAGATGATCCACTCCGTCGAGGACCTGATCGTCAACATCACCGAGGCCATGACGCTGCTTCCCGGCGACGTGATCCTCACGGGCACCCCGGCAGGCGTCGGACCGCTCACCGTCGGCGACGAGGTCGCCGTCACCATCGAAGGCATCGGCACTCTCACCAACAAGGTTGTCAAGCGTGGCTAGCGCACCCGCCCCCGCCGTCCGAGTACGGTTCTGCCCGTCGCCCACCGGTAACCCCCACGTGGGCCTGGTCCGTACGGCCCTGTTCAACTGGGCCTACGCCCGCCACACCGGCGGCACGTTCGTCTTCCGCATCGAGGACACCGACGCGGCCCGCGACTCCGAGGAGTCGTACGAGCAGTTGCTGTCCTCGCTGCGCTGGCTGGGCTTCGACTGGGACGAGGGCCCCGAGATCGGCGGCCCGCACGCCCCGTACCGCCAGTCGCAGCGCATGGACACCTACAAGGACGTGGCGGCCAGGCTCCTGGAAGCGGGCCGCGCGTACTACTGCTACTGCTCCACGGAGGAGCTGGACGCCCGCCGCGACGCCGCCCGCGCGGCCGGCAGGCCCTCCGGGTACGACGGCCACTGCCGCGCCCTCACCGACGAGCAGGTGTCCGCCTACACCGCCGAGGGCCGTACGCCGATCGTCCGCTTCCGGATGCCCGACGAGACGATCACCTTCACGGACCTGGTCCGCGGCGAACTGACCTTCACGCCCGAGAACGTCCCGGACTACGGGATCGTACGAGCCAACGGCGCGCCCCTGTACACGCTGGTCAACCCGGTCGACGACGCGCTGATGGAGATCACGCACGTCCTGCGCGGCGAGGACCTGCTGTCGTCGACGCCGAGGCAGATCGCCCTGTACAAGGCGCTGATCGAACTGGGCGTCGCGAAGTCCGTGCCCTCCTTCGGTCACCTGCCGTACGTGATGGGCGAGGGCAACAAGAAGCTCTCGAAGCGCGACCCGGAGTCGTCGCTGAACCTCTACCGGGAGCGCGGCTTCCTCCCCGAGGGACTGCTCAACTACCTCTCGCTGCTCGGCTGGTCGCTCTCGGCCGACCAGGACATCTTCACGATCGACGAGATGGTCGCCGCCTTCGACGTGTCGGACGTGAACCCCAACCCGGCCCGCTTCGACCTGAAGAAGTGCGAGGCGATCAACGCCGACCACATCCGGCTGCTGGACGTGAAGGACTTCACGGAGCGCTGCGCGCCCTGGCTCCGGGCCCCCTTCGCGCCTTGGGCGCCGGAGGACTTCGACGAGTCGAAGTGGCTGGCGATCGCCCCGCACGCCCAGACCCGTCTCAAGGTCCTCTCGGAGATCACGGACAACGTCGACTTCCTGTTCCTGCCCGAGCCGGCCTCCGACGAGGCGTCCTGGACGAAGGCGATGAAGGAGGGCAGCGACGCCCTGCTGATCACGGCGAGGGAGAAGCTGGAGGCCGCCGACTGGTCCTCCGCCGACTCCCTGAAGGAGGCCGTCCTGGCCGCCGGCGAGGCCCACGGCCTCAAGCTCGGCAAGGCCCAGGCCCCCGTCCGCGTCGCCGTCACCGGCCGCACGATCGGCCTGCCGCTCTTCGAGTCCCTGGAGATCCTGGGCAAGGCGAAGACGCTGGCGCGGATCGACGCGGCTCTGGCCCGACTGGCCGCGTAGTCACGGCACTTGGGAGGGCGGCGTCCGATCCGGGCGCCGCCCTCCAGCATGCCCGGCCCGGCCGTTCCCCCGGATTCCAGTGGGTCCCCGCGGCTATCCCGCAGCTCCCGCCCAAACGGAGCCCGTCCCTCCGTACAACTCTCCCTCCCCGGCCCGAGTCTGTGTGCGTGATGTGCCCCTCGTTGACAGGGGGGTTCCGGATTCGAGGGGGAGAAACGCGATATGACCCGTTCGCGGAGTCCTGTCAGGCTGGTCGCGTTCGCCGGAGCGGTGGCGCTGGCGTGCACCGTGCCGGCCATGCCCGCCCAGGCGGCGCCCACGGCCGACACACCGGTCGGCACCGTCACGCTCAAGTCGGCGAGAGAGGCCGATCCGACGTACAGGTGGGCGGGCGCGTCCGGATTCCAGTACACGGCGTGGGGCGCGGACCCGGTATGGGTGGACTACAAGGGCGTGGTCCCGCCCGCCCACGCGGGCCCCGACGACCTGCCCTCGGGCACGGACGTGGTCAGCACCGTGACCGGCTCCACCGTGACCCAGAAGCACCGCTCCACCGGTGTGACCGCCACCGTCACCCTTCCGGCCGGCCAGACCTACAAGGCCGCCTCGGGCTGGAGCGTGCTGACCGAGGACGCCGCCGGTACCCCGCACGTGCTGCGCGCGACGGCCGACGGCACCACGGACCTGACCGTCAAGGGCCTGCCCGCGGGCGCCCGGCCCGTGAAGTACGTCAACGGCGGCTCGGTCCGTCGCATCGGCCTCGTCTACCTGCTGGACGGCAAGCGGTCCGTGGGCCTCGTCGATCTCGCGGACGGTGCCTTCCGTACGTACGTCAGCGGCACCGACGAGTTCGCGGCGGTCACCTTCAACGACCGTTGGCTGGTGGCCGACTGGAAGTCGGTACGCGTGGACGCGCCGCCCGGCACCGAACCCACCGCGCTCCCCGTCACGGCCTTTCCCTGGGAGCACTTCGCGGTTGTCGGCGACCAGCTGCTCATCGGCTATCCGGTCAACTACGGTGTCACCGGCCCGGCGCTGACCGCCCGCTCACTCGTCACCGGCGCCACGTCGACCGTGCTCGCCCAGTCGTACATGTCGTTCGCACCGACCGCTGACGGCGGCGCGCTCGCCACGGCCGGACCCTCCGGCCTCGACTGGCACGTGTACCGCATCACGCCCACCGCGGCCGGTACCACCGCCGCCGAGGAGGTGACCCAGCTGCCCACGAACGTGTCGTACGTGCCCGCGCTGGCCCTCGCCGGCGGCGAGTTGTTCCTGTACGGCGACTCGCCGAACGCCAGCGTCTTCAGCAGCTTCGCCCTGGACGCCACAGGCCGGCCCGTGGGTCCGCAGACCCTCCGCAGCCCCGAAATCTACGCGTACGACTGCATCGCGGGCGACGTCACCTGTCCCCAGATCCAGGCACTCGGCGACGGCCGGACCACCACCAACTGGAGCGTCTGGCCCGACATGGACAACGCGGGGCCGCAGAACGTGCGGGTCACCGGGCTGGACACGAAGACCCAGGTCAACGCCGCCACGGGGAGCAGGCTCGGGCGTATCACGAGCGGCAGCGGCCGTTACGTCCTCTACAACGGCGGCACCACCAATGTGCAGAAGGTCATCGACTTCCCCAACGGCGCCACCGCCGGCACGGTCGTCCTCACCCGTACCCGCACGCCCGCGTCGGTCTGGGGCCAGGTCCTCTGGTCGACCGGCGGCACCAAGGGATCCGTCGTCGGACTCAACCTCAAGACCAAGAAGACCGTCGCCACCATCGCCACCGGCGCGCCCTGCAAGCCCACCGACGTCCAGGCCGTCAACACCTGGCTGTACTGGTCCTGCGGCGCGGCGGGACCGGCGGGCGTCTACGACCGCGCGGCCAGGCGCTCCATCCCGGTCCCGTCCGGAGCCGCCCCGGCCCGCCTCGCCGACGGCTACCTCGTCCGCGAGGACCGCGCCACCCACGAGCTGCGGCTCACCGACTTCCACACAGGTCGGGCGACGACCCGTACGGTGGCCGTCCTGCCCGAGCAGGACGTGACGCGCGGCGGCAGCAACGGGCGCTGGGCCGTGGACCGGTTCGGCGGGCACATCGCCTATCAGAAGGAGTCGCGCGGCGAGGTGGCGATCGTCAGGAGCGGGGTTCCGGCCTCGTCGCTCGCTCAGACGGAGGCCCAGACGGCACCTCGGGCGGGCGGGCCGACCGCCGCGAAACCGTGGGTGCCCGTCTGGCAGCTCAACAAGCCCGCCGCCTGGACCCTGACGCTCACCGACGCCGCCGGAACCAGGGTCCGCGCCCTCACCGGCGACACCTTGGGAGCCGCGGTACGTGCCTCCTGGGACGGTCTGCGGTCCGACGGACAGCGGATCAAGGGCACGTACACCTGGAGGCTCAGCGCCACCCCGCGCGACCACCAGGGCCCCACCCTGACCCTCACGGGCACGACCGTCGTCAACTGAGTCACCGGGGGCGCCCGTTGGCTGTTCTGGCTGTTTCCTGTGCGCATGATGCGTGTGCGCACTCCGTTGTGGGATCTACCGGCGAGGAAAGATGAACCGTTCACGAAGACTTGCCAACGCTGTGCTCGGCGGAGCCGTGGCGCTGTCCTGCGCCACGCTGACCGTGCCCGCACAGGCGGCGCCCGCCGTCGATCCGCCGGCCGGCACTGTCCGGCTCGCCTCCGAGAAGCCGGCCACCGTCGCCTACCGGTGGGTCGGCTCGTCCGGCTTCCAGTACACGTCGACCGGCACCGATCCCATCCTGTCGGTCGACTACCCGGGCACCGTCCCGCCCGAGCACGCGGGCCCGGACGACCTGGCCAGTGGCACCGATGTCATCAGCACCTTCAGCGGCTCCACCGTCACGCAGAGGCACCGCTCCACGGGCGTGACCGCCACCTTCACCATCCCGGCCGGGCAGAGCGTCAAGTCCGCCCCCGGCTGGAGCGTGCTGACCCGCGACACCGCCGGCACCCTGCACGTCCTGCGCGCCGCCGCGGACGGTGCCACCACTGACATACCGGTCACCGGCCTTCCCGCGGGCGCCGAACCGACCACCTACGTCAAGGGCGGCTCGGTCCTCCGGCTCGCCGTCGTCTACACCCTGGACGGTGTGACCTCCGTGGGCCTGGTCGACCTCGCGGACGGCTCCTTCCGCACCTATGTCACCGGCGTGGCGACCAGCCCCCCGGTCCGCTTCAACGACCGCTGGCTGGTGGCCGACTGGAAGTCCATACGCGTCGACGCCGAGCCCGGCACCACGCCCACCGGCCTCAACCGCTGGGGCGCCGATCTCGAAGCCGTCGTCGGTGACCAACTCCTCATCGGCAACCCGGACTTCGTCGTCGCCGGCACCAAGCCCGAACTGACCGCCCTCTCACTCGTCACCGGCGCGACATACACCGCCCTCGCCGACTCGGACGGCTCCTTCACCCCGACTCCGGACGGCGGCGCGCTCGCCACGGCCGGGCCGTCCAGCCTCGACTGGAACGTCCACCGCGTCACCCCCACCGACGACGGCCGCACGGCCACGGAGAAGGTCGTCAACATCCCCGCCTATTCGACCCAGGTGGACGGACTAGCCCTCGCCGGCGGCGAGTTGATGCTGTACGGAGCCACCCCCGGGGGACTCGGCTCCTACCGCTACAACAGCTTCCAACTGGACCCCTCGGCCAAGCCGGTCGGCGGACAGACCAAGCGCGGCCCGGCCATGAGCGGGACGACCTGCCTGACCGGCGACGCCGCCTGCCCCCAGCTGGAGGCGCTCGGCGACGGCAGGGTCGCATCCCTGTGGACCTCCGTGAGTGGCGACCAACTGGTGACGATCGCCGGCCTCGATGCCACCACGGTCGTCAACGCCGCCACGGGAGACTCCGCGGGCCGCATCCCGAGCGGCACCGGCCGCTACGTCCTCTACAACGGCGGCACCCCCGGCGTACAGAAGGCCTTCGACTTCCCGCGCGCCGCCACCGCCGGTACGGTCGCGCTGACCCGCACCCGCACGCCCGCGGCCGTCTGGGGCCAGGTCCTGTGGACGACCGGCAGCACCCAGGGGACGGTCGTCGGAACCCACCTCAAGACCCAGCAGACCGTGGCCACCCTCGCGACCGGCGCGCCCTGCACCCCGACCGACATCCAGGCCGTCAACACCTGGCTGTACTGGACCTGCGGCACGGCAGGACCCGCCGGCGTCTACGACCGGGCGACCAACCGCACCATCCCGGTCCCGTCCGATCAGGCGCCGGCCCGCCTCGCCGACGGCTACCTCCTGCGCGAGAACCGAACCACCCACCAACTGCTGCTCACCGACTTCCACACCGGCGCGGCCACCACCCGCACAGTGGCCTCCCTGCCCACGGCGGACCAGAACACCGGGGGCAGCAACGGCCGTTGGGCCGTGGACCGGTTCGGCGGCGACATCGCCTACCTCACCTCCACCTACGGTCAGGTGGCGCTCGTGGACAGCGGGGTCCCGGCGTCGTCGCTGGCACAGCTGGAGGCCCAGACGGACCCCCGGCCGGGCGGCCCCACCACCGGGTCCCCCTGGCTGCCGGTCTGGCAGCTCAACAAGCCCGCGACCTGGACCCTGACCCTGGCCAACAGCTCCGGAACGACGGTCCGCACGATCACCGGCAGCACCACGGCGGCCGCGGTGCGCGCCTCCTGGGACGGCCTGTGGTCCGACGGCCGCCGCGCCTCCGGCACCTACACCTGGAAACTGACCGCCGTACCCGACGACACCCAGGGCCCGGCCCTGAACCTCACGGGAACCACGACGGTCGGCTGAGGGACGGCGGCGGGGTTCCCGTGACCCCGCCGCCCCGGGCTCTCGGCCGGTCGGTGGGTACCGTGGAGGGCATGACGATCCGAGCCGTTGTCTGGGACATCGACGACACGATCTTCGACTACACCACGGCGGACCGCGTCGGCATGCGGGAGCAGCTCGCGGCAGAGGGCCTGCTCGACGGGTACGCGACCATCGAGGAGGCCCTTGTCCGCTGGCGGGAGGTCACCGACCGGCAGTGGGCGCGGTTCGCGGCGGGGGAGACCGACTTCCCGGGGCAGCGCCGGGAGCGGGTGCGGATGTTCCTGGGCGAGAACCTGACCGACGCCGAGGCCGACGCCTGGTTCGACCGCTACATCGGGCACTACGAGGCAGCGTGGGCGCTCTTCCCGGACGTACTGCCCGTCCTCGACCTCCTGGCCGCCAGCCACCGGCACGGGGTGCTCTCCAACTCCAGCATCCGGGTCCAGGACCGCAAGCTGCGCGTGCTCGGCGTACGCGACCGCTTCGAGGCCGTGCTGTGCGCGGCCGAGCTCGGCTTCCACAAGCCGGACGCCCAGGCCTTCCACGCGGCCTGCGACGCCCTGGGCCTGTCCCCGGAGCAGGTGGCGTACGTCGGTGACCACCCGGAGATCGACGGGCGGGGTGCCGTCGACGCCGGGCTGCTGTCCGTGTGGATCGACCGCACCGGCCCCACCGTCGTCGAGCGGGCCGCCGGGGGGCCGCACCGGATCGCCTCCCTCGCCGAACTCCCGGCGATCCTCGGCACCGATACCCGTTTTGGAGCGCCGTCCACCTTCGGGTAATGTTCTTCCTGCGCCGCCGGAGAGCGGGTCGAAAGGCCGGGAACCGAAGGCGCAAGCTAGAACAGGGGCTCCGCAGGGGCTCGCGTTCCAGTGGCCTATGGTGTAATTGGCAGCACGACGGTTTCTGGTTCCGTTAGTCTTGGTTCGAGTCCAGGTAGGCCAGCTCGCAGATTGCTTCAAATCTGCACCCGTGGAGATCAGAATCCACACAAGCCCCCGTTGTGTAGCGGCCTAGCACGCTGCCCTCTCACGGCAGTAGCGCCGGTTCGAATCCGGTCGGGGGTACAGATCCTTCCCGGAGGGTCAGTTCGGGTCGCACCCGCTGGCTCTCACGCAGGATCGCTAGGGCCCCCGTTGTGTAGCGGCCTAGCACGCTGCCCTCTCACGGCAGTAGCGCCGGTTCGAATCCGGTCGGGGGTACGCTTCACCTTGAATTGCCTTGGTCTATGGTGTAATTGGCAACACTACGGTTTCTGGTACCGTCATTCTTGGTTCGAGTCCAGGTAGACCAGCTCGGATCTGCGGCAGTGTAGTTGCATGCGCCGCAGGATCCTTGCCCCCGTTGTGTAGCGGCCTAGCACGCTGCCCTCTCACGGCAGTAGCGCCGGTTCGAATCCGGTCGGGGGTACGTCAGGCACGGTGGCCCTCCGCTTCGGCGGAGGGCCACTTTGCATGGACGGGGTGTGGGGCAGGTCCGGCCGGGCTGCGCCCACGTGCCAGGCCGCCCGCCTACAGCCCGTACCGTCGCGCCGACTCCTCCTCCTGGGCCAGCCGGTGCAGAGCCGTGAGCACCGGTTCGAAGAGCACGGTCGCCGCGACCGCCGTCTCGACCCGCTCCGCGTCCGACGCGTGCGTCTCCAGGAAGTCCAGGTCCCGTCTCGCCACCTGGTGCATCAACTCCGCGTACGGCGCCATCAGTTCGGCGTCCCAGGAATAGCCCAGCCGGATCAGCGCGGCCACCGCCACCACCAGCGAGCGGTGCACGGGGGAGAGCGGGCTCAGCTCGCGCGCGGTCTCCCAGCCCAGGCTCACCAGCAGCCGGTCCACCTCCCGGCGGGCGGCGGCCACGGCGGGGTCCTCCTCGTCCGGCCCGGCGCCCTGCGGCAACGCCCACAGGGCCGCGCCCAGACGGATCGTGCGGCCCAGTGACTCGTCGTCGACGTGGCCGAGCACCTCACGGGCGGTGGCGACGGGGATACGCCCCACCTGGATCATCGCGCGGACCAGTCGCAGCCGGCGCAGATGACCCTCGTCGTACTCCGCGGTCGTCGTGTTGATCTGCAGGCCGGGCGCCAACAGGCCCTCGCGCAGGTAGTACTTGATCGTCGCGGTGGACACACCGCTGCGCTCGCTCAACTCGGCCAGCCGCATGCCTTGCGCCTTTCCTCGGACGACGGCACGATCCAAGCACGCGGTGGTCGGATAGTGCCGCTAGCCAACGGGACGCGCAGTCCCGACGGGGGAGGTCCCATGTTCGCGAAGCCCAACGCGGGCCGTACGACAGCGGCAGCCGAAGGAGACGTCGTCGTCCTGCTCATCGGGATGCGCATCAACCACTTCTGGGCCGTGCACCACTGGTTCCCGGTGTTCATGGCCATGCCGCGGATGCTGCGGGAGCTGGCGAAGGACCCTTCGCGCGGGCTGCTCAAGCACGTGCTGCTGACGGCGTCGCCACGGACGTACTACGTCGTCCAGTACTGGGAGTCCAAGGAGAAGCTGTACACGTACGCCGCCGCGTCCGACATGTTCCATCACAAGGCGTGGGCGAGGCTCAACCGCAAGGAGCGGGAGGGGAAGGTCCGGCAGCACGTGGGGCTGTGGCACGAGACGTATGTCGTACCCGAGGGGTCCTACGAGTCGATCTACGCGGACATGCCGGCCTTCGGGCTGGCGGCGGCGCACGGGGTGCTGCCGGTGGAGAGGCGGGGGCGCTCCGGCAAGGAGCGGTTCGCTCATCGGTCGGCGTCGTAGAGGTTCTGCCGTGGGTGCGGGTGCGTTGTGGCTGGTCGCGCGGTTTCCCGCGCCCCTGGGCGGGTGACCTCGCCCCTGGTATGGAAGCGCTCTGGGGGAAGCGGCCTGCCGCGGCGTTGAGGCCTGCCGGGTTCCCGAGGCTGTGCGTTTTCCGGGTCAGCCCGTGCGGCGCAGTGCTTCCGAGAGGCGGGCCGCCGCGTCGATGACCGCCTGGGCGTGCATGCGGCCGGGGTGGCGGGTCAGGCGTTCGATGGGGCCGGAGACCGAGACGGCGGCCACGACGCGGTTCGACGGGCCCCGGACGGGAGCGGAGACCGAGGCGACGCCCGGCTCGCGCTCGCCGATGGACTGGGCCCAGCCCCGGCGGCGTACGCCCGACAGCGCCGTCGCGGTGAAGCGGGCGCCCTGGAGGCCGCGGTGCAGGCGCTCCGGCTCCTCCCACGCCATCAGGATCTGGGCCGACGAGCCCGCCTTCATCGTCAGCGTCGAGCCGACCGGGACCGTGTCCCGAAGGCCCGAGAGGCGCTCGGCCGCGGCGACGCAGATGCGCATGTCGCCCTGGCGGCGGTAGAGCTGCGCGCTCTCGCCCGTCAGATCGCGGACATGGGTGAGCACCGGGCCGGCGGTCGCCAGGAGGCGGTCCTCGCCCGCTGCCGCCGCAAGTTCCGCCAGGCGGGGGCCGAGAATGAAACGGCCCTGCATGTCGCGCGCCACCAAGCGGTGGTGTTCCAGCGCCACGGCGAGACGATGTGCCGTGGGTCGTGCCAGTCCGGTCGCCGCGACCAGACCCGCGAGGGTGGCCGGACCGGACTCCAGAGCGCTCAGGACAAGGGCTGCCTTGTCCAGAACGCCGACGCCGCTACTGTTGTCCATGAAACGATACTCGCGTCTCACTCTGTGAAACGCAAGTTCATTTTCCGGTGGAACGCGCCACTCTGGAAGACACAGTGGCCCGCCGACCAACGGGCCCGGCGGCGGATGCCCGGACAAGGGGTACGGGCGGTCGCCGCCACAAGATCTCTATCTAGTTGGGCCGGCGCCCGTACAGGCCGGCCGGAGGGAAAGCGATGGGTAGGACACTCGCGGAGAAGGTCTGGGACGACCACGTCGTCCGGCGCGCGGAGGGCGAGCCCGACCTCCTCTTCATCGACTTGCACCTGCTGCACGAGGTGACCAGCCCGCAGGCCTTCGACGGTCTGCGTCAGAACGGCCGTAAGGTGCGGCGCCTCGACCTCACCATCGCGACCGAGGACCACAACACCCCGACCCTCGACATCGACAAGCCCATCGCCGACCCCGTCTCCCGGGTCCAGCTGGAGACGCTGCGCAAGAACTGCGCCGACTTCGGTGTCCGGCTGCACCCGCTGGGTGACGTCGAGCAGGGTGTCGTCCACGTGGTGGGACCGCAGCTGGGGCTGACCCAGCCGGGAACCACCGTCGTCTGCGGTGACTCCCACACCTCCACGCACGGTGCCTTCGGCGCGCTGGCGTTCGGCATCGGCACCTCCCAGGTCGAGCACGTGCTGGCCACCCAGACGCTGCCGCTGGCCCGCCCCAGGACCATGGCCATCACGGTCGAGGGTGAACTGCCCGACGGCGTCACCGCCAAGGACCTGATCCTCGCGATCATCGCGAAGATCGGTACGGGCGGCGGCCAGGGCTACATCCTGGAGTACCGCGGCCCCGCCATCGAGAAGCTCTCGATGGAGGCCCGGATGACCATCTGCAACATGTCGATCGAGGCCGGCGCCCGCGCGGGCATGATCGCCCCCGACGAGACCACCTTCGAGTACCTCAAGGGCCGCCCGCACGCGCCCGCCGACGCGGACTGGGACGCGGCGGTGGAGTACTGGAAGACGCTGCGCACCGACGACGACGCGGAATTCGACGCCGAGGTCGTCATCGACGGCGCCGCGCTGTCGCCGTTCGTCACCTGGGGCACCAACCCCGGCCAGGGCGCGCCGCTTTCGGCGGACGTCCCCGACCCTGCTTCGTACGAAGACGCATCGGAGCGCCTCGCCGCCGAAAAGGCCCTGGAATACATGGGGTTGGAGGCCGGTCAGTCGCTGCGCTCCATCAAGGTGGACACCGTCTTCGTAGGTTCGTGCACCAACGGCCGCATCGAGGACCTGCGCGCCGCCGCCGAGATCGTCGGGGGCCGCAAAGTCGCCGACGGCGTACGGATGCTGGTCGTCCCCGGCTCGGTGCGGGTCGGTCTCCAGGCCGTCTCCGAGGGCCTGGACGTGGTCTTCAAGGAGGCCGGCGCCGAATGGCGGCACGCGGGCTGCTCGATGTGTCTGGGCATGAACCCCGACCAGCTGGCCCCCGGTGAGCGCTCCGCGTCCACCTCCAACCGCAACTTCGAGGGCAGGCAGGGCAAGGGCGGCCGTACGCACCTGGTGTCGCCGCAGGTCGCCGCCGCGACGGCCGTACTGGGCCACCTGGCCTCCCCGGCCGACCTGTCCGACGCCGACACCCGTACGTCCGCTGGAGTCTGATCAGCCATGGAAGCATTCACCGCGCACACCGGCCGGGCCGTCCCGCTGCGCCGCAGCAACGTCGACACCGACCAGATCATCCCTGCTCACTGGCTCAAGAAGGTCACGCGGGACGGGTTCGAGGACGGGCTGTTCGAGGCCTGGCGCAAGGACGAGAACTTCATCCTCAACCAGCCCGAGCGCAAGGGCGCCACGGTCTTGGTCGCGGGCCCCGACTTCGGTACGGGCTCCTCGCGCGAGCACGCCGTCTGGGCGCTTCAGAACTACGGCTTCAAGACCGTCATCTCGTCGCGCTTCGCCGACATCTTCCGTGGCAACTCGCTCAAGAACGGCCTGCTCACGGTGGTTCTGGAGCAGAAGACCGTGGACGCGCTCCAGGTGCTCACGGAGAACGACCCCGAGGCCGAGATCACGGTCGACCTGGAGGCCCGCGAGGTGCGCGCCGAGGGCATCACCGCGGCCTTCGAGCTCGACGAGAACGCCCGTTGGCGGCTGCTGAACGGGCTGGACGACATCTCCATCACCCTGCAGAACGAGGGCGAGATCTCGGCGTACGAGGCGAAGCGCCCCTCGCACAAGCCGTGGACCCTCAAGGTCTGAGCCGGACGGCCCTTCGCAAGTAGGGTTTCGGCCACTGCAACACCCCGTCTGTACCCCCGATCGCCACGATTGGGGGTACAGCTGTTTCTGCCTCCGGACCCTCTCGGGCACCTTGCCGGGGCGTCCCAACTTCCCATGTTAGAAAGGGTGTTGATGGGGTACCCGGGTCTTGACACCGCGACTCCCAGGTGGATGCGGAAGGCCGTTTGAGGCAGCAGTTGCCCCCTGAGCAGGCGACAACTCGCCCCAGATGGCACAATCTGTGCATGGAACACGACGGCCAACTCGAGCTCTACACGGCGGTCGCGGCCCAACTAAAGGAAGCGCACACAACAGTGCGCGCACTGCAAGTCCCGGAGGGCGTACGGATGGCGCTGACCCGGAAGCTGCTGGTCATTACGGCCGCGGCCAAGCACGATCTCGCCGACGCGACAAGGCGGCTGGAACGCTTCATGGCGGACCTCGACGAGGGTCGAATCCCCGACGAGGACCGCTGAGGAACTCCATGACAGCCCGAGTTCGTTGCGGCACAAGGGTGATTAGCCCGTTTCGTGTTTGATTTGCGGTATATATCTGCCTAACGTGCGAAAAAGCTTGAACACTTTCGTTCTGGCAATGTCTCCGAAGGGGAAGACGTGAACAAGGCGCAGCTCGTAGAAGCCATTGCGGACAAGGTCGGTGGCCGTCAGCAGGCCGCCGAGGCGGTCGACGCGGTCCTGGACGCCATCGTCCGCGCGACGGTCAGTGGGGACCGGGTCTCGGTCACCGGGTTCGGATCCTTCGAGAAGGTCGACCGTCCGGCCCGTTACGCCCGCAACCCGCAGACGGGCGAGCGGGTTCGGGTCAAGAAGACCTCCGTCCCGCGCTTCCGTGCCGGCCAGGGCTTCAAGGACCTGGTGAGCGGCTCGAAGAAGCTCCCGCGTGGCGGCGAGGTCGCGGTCAAGAAGGCGCCCAAGGGCAGCCTGACCGGCGGCAGTGCTGCCGCAACGGTCAAGAAGGCCGCGGCGAAGAAGGCCACCACCGCCAAGAAGGCGACGGCGGCGAAGAAGACCGTGGCCAAGAAGGCGACGCCGGCGAAGAAGACGACGGCGACGGCGAAGAAGACCACGGCCAAGAAGACCACCGCGAAGACCGCGGCGGCGAAGAAGACCACCGCCACGGCGAAGAAGACCGCCGCCAAGAAGGCCCCGGCGGCCAAGAAGGCGACGGCTGCGACAAAGGCCCCGGCCCGCAAGTCCGCGGCCCGCACCACCACCGCCAAGAAGGCCACCGCCCGCACCAAGTAAGGGCGCAAGGGCATACACGCGCCGGGCCGGACTCCCCGAGGGAGTCCGGCCCGCGGCGTGTCCGGACCCTTTGGGGGCGCTCAGAAGGTCTTCAGAAGGTCTGCAGAGTGACGAGCGTGATCCGGGAGGAGCTTCCCTCCCCCTCCACCTCGATGCGCACCCGCTGTCCGGGCCGCAGCAGCCTCAGCCCGCCCGCGTCGAACGCCGGCGCGTCGAAGGGAACGGGGGTGCCGTCGTCGAGCAGCACACTGCCGCTGCGTGTCCCGGCGTCGTACGTGTACGCGGTCGCCTGCATGGCGGCAGCCTACTGGCCCGCCATCAGCAGCCCCTCGACGGCGGTCGCCGTCCGTGTCCCCACGCCCAGGGCGAGCGCCGCCCGCAGATCGTCGCCGGTGTCCACGTCCTGGCGTACGGAATTCACCGAGGCGAGCCCGAGTTCCGCGGCGCCGGAGTCGCGGTGGCGGATTCGGGAATGCGGACCGAAATGCGGAAGCAATTCCTGACCGGGGCGGGCGGTCAGCAGAGTGGTGCCGACCGTGGCCGCGTCCGTGAGGAAAGCGCGGGGAAATGCGGTGGCGGCATCCAGGACGCGGGCCAGTTCCAGGGGGCGCAGCGCCGGCAGATCGGCGTTCAGGGCCGCTACGGGGCTGTCGGGCCGTAGCGTCCGTACGGCCGCCGTTCCGTGCGTCAGGGCGGCGTTCAGGCCGCCCAGGGGCTCGTCGGAGACGATCGCGGCCCCCAGGGCTGCCAGCTCTCGGGCGGCCAGGGCGTCGTTCGTGACGACCGCCACATCGCGGACCGCCGCGCAGGCGAGCACCGCTGCCACCGTGTCCAGGGCGAAGGCCAGGGCGAGGCCGGGGCGCAGCCCGTCGTCGGCGGTGTCGGCGAGCCTGCTCTTGGCCCGGGCCAGGGGCTTGAGGGGTATGACCACTGTCCACTGCACGAGCGTTCCGTCCCTCCCTCGTTCCACCCGGCTGCTCCTCCGGTGCTCTCCCGGCCGCAACCATTGTCACCTGGCTGTCATCAAAGCCCATCCGGCGGTGTCGGTACCGGGGCGTACGGTGTTCTCGACAGACCGGAAGCCCGGGGCGACACTTGTGCGGCCCCCGGGTCCGTCGGCAGAGGTCCTGGTCCAGGCCTTAGAGGAAGGTGTCCCGCGTGCCCCGCCGCAGAATCGGCTTCTGGTACCGCCTCGCTGCGGTCATCTGCAAACCGCCGCTGGTGGTTCTGATCAACCGGGACTGGCGCGGAATGGAGAACATTCCGGCGGCGGACGGATTCATCACCGCGGTGAACCACAATTCGCATGCGGACCCCTTCGCCTACGCGCACTACCAGTACAACAGCGGCCGTGTTCCACGTTTTCTGGCGAAGAGCGGGCTTTTCAAGAAGGGATTCGTCGGCACCATGATGCGCGGTACCGGACAGATCCCCGTCCACCGCGAGACCACCGACGCGCTGAGCGCCTTCCGCTCCGCGATCGACGCCGTCGAGCGCGGCGAATGCGTCGTCTTCTATCCCGAGGGCACGATCACCCGCGACCCGGACCAGTGGCCCATGACCGGCAAGACCGGCGCCGCCCGGGTCGCCCTGCAGACCAGGTGCCCGGTGATCCCGGTGGCCCAGTGGGGCGCGAACGAGCTGCTGCCGCCGTACGCCAGGAAGCTCAACGTCCTTCCGCGCAAGACCCACCACGTCCTCGCGGGCCCGCCCGTGGACCTGACACGGTTCTACGACAGGGAGATGAGCCCCGACCTCCTGAAGGAGGCGACGGAGGTCATCATGGCCGACATCACCCGCCTGCTGGAGGAGATCCGCGGCGAGAAGGCGCCCGCGACTCCCTACGACCCGCGCGAGGAGCGGATCGAGCAGCGCCGCCGCACTGCCGCGGAAGAGGCGCAGGACGCGTTGGACGCGCACGAGAGGGCCGTCGCCGAGGCGGCCGGCGAAGGACCGCGGGCACGACCGGCGGCGGCACACGAAGCCGCAGTGCACGAAGCAGAGGTGCACGAAGCAGAGGTGCACGAAGCCGCAGTACAAGAAGAAGCAGTACGAGAAGCCGCAACGCCAGAAGCAGCACACGTACGGGAAGTTCAGGAAGAGGGGCAGGGCAAGTGAGCGAGCCGGTCAAGGCGGCGGTGTTCAGCGCTGGATCATGGGGGACCGCCTTCGGCATGGTGCTCGCCGACGCCGGCTGCGAGGTGACCCTGTGGGCCCGCCGCCCGGAACTCGCCGAGGCGATCAACTCCACGCGTACGAACCCGGACTACTTCCCGGGTGTCGAACTCCCGGAGAACCTCCGCGCCACCACGGACCCGGCGGAAGCCGCGCGCGACGCCGACTTCACGATCCTCAGCATCCCCTCGCAGACCCTGCGCGGGAATCTCGCCGAGTGGACCCCCCTGCTCGCCCCCGACACGGTCCTCGTGTCCCTCATGAAGGGCGTCGAACTCGGCTCCGCGATGCGGATGAGCGAGGTCATCGAGGACGTCGCCAAGGTGGGCCAGGACCGCATCGCGGTCGTCACCGGCCCCAACCTCGCCCGGGAGATCGCCGCCCGGATGCCGGCCGCCGCCGTGGTCGCCTGCACGGACGACGCCGTGGCCCAGCGACTCCAGAGCGTCTGCCACACCCCGTACTTCCGCCCGTACACCAACACCGACATCGTCGGCTGCGAACTCGGCGGCGCGGTCAAGAACGTGATCGGGCTGGCCGTCGGCATCGCGGACGGCATGGGACTGGGCGACAACGCGAAGGGCTCGCTCATCACGCGCGGCCTCGCCGAGACGACCCGCCTCGGTCTCGCGATGGGCGCCGATCCGCTCACGTTCGCCGGACTCGCGGGCCTGGGCGACCTGGTGGCGACCTGCTCCTCGCCCCTCTCCCGCAACCACACCTTCGGCACCAACCTCGGCAGGGGCATGACCCTCCAGGAGACCATCGCGGTCACCAAGCAGACCGCCGAGGGCGTCAAGTCCTGCGAGAGCGTGCTGGATCTGGCCCGCAGGCACGGCGTCGACATGCCGATCACGGAGACGGTCGTCGGCATCGTGCACGAGGGCAAGCCGCCCGTCGTGGCCCTCAAGGAACTGATGTCGCGCAGCGCCAAGCCCGAACGACGCTGAGCAACAGCGGTCTGCGGGCGCTGACTCAGCCCCCTACCACCGGGTACCCTCAACGCGATATGAGCACCGAGAACCTCCCCCAGAGCCCCGGGCAGCCGTCCCGCAAGCCGCGTGTGGCCGTCGTCTTCGGCGGTCGCAGTTCCGAACACGGGATCTCCGTGGTCACCGCCGGCGCCGTGCTGCGTGCCATCGACCGGACGAAGTACGACGTCCTGCCGATCGGCATCACCCAGGACGGCCGCTGGGCGCTCACCGCGGACGAACCGGAGCGCATGGCGATCGTCGACCGCACGGCGCCGAACGTCGACCAGCTCGCCGAGTCGAGCGAGGGCGGCGTGGTGCTCTCCGTCGACCCCGCGAACCGCGAAGTCGTCTACAGCGAACCGGGATCGGTGCCCAAGGCCCTCGGCGAGGTGGACGTCGTCTTCCCCGTCCTGCACGGCCCGTACGGCGAGGACGGCACTCTCCAGGGTCTGCTGGAGCTCTCCGGAGTCCCGTACGTCGGCGCGGGTGTGCTCGCCTCGGCCGTCGGCCAGGACAAGGAGTACATGAAGCGGGTGTTCACCTCGTTCGGCCTCAAGGTGGGCCCGTACATGGTGATCCGGCCGCGCGAGTGGGAGCGCGACGAGTCGGCCGCCCGCAAGAAGATCATCGACTTCGCCGGTGAGCACGGCTGGCCGCTGTTCGTGAAGCCCGCGCGCGCGGGATCGTCGTTCGGCATCACCAAGGTCGACGACCTGAGCGGCCTCGACGAGGCGATCGCCGAGGCCCAGCGCCACGACCCGAAGATCATCGTGGAGGCCGCGCTGCGCGGGCGCGAGATCGAGTGCGGGGTGCTGGAGTTCGAGGACGGCCCCCGTGCCTCCGTACCCGCCGAGATCCCGCCCGTACAGGCGCACGCCTTCTACGACTTCGAGGCCAAGTACATCGACTCGGCCGACGGTATCGTCCCCGCCCCGCTCACCGACGAACAGACGGCGGAAGTGCGCCGTCTCGCGGTCGAGGCCTTCGACGCGGCGTCCTGCGAGGGCCTCGTCCGCGCGGACTTCTTCCTCACCGAGGACGGCGAGTTCGTCATCAACGAGATCAACACGATGCCCGGCTTCACCCCGATCTCCATGTACCCGAGGATGTGGCAGGAGACGGGCGTCGGCTATCCCGAGCTGGTGGACAGGTTGGTACAGGCGGCCCTGCGCCGCTCAACAGGCCTGAGGTGAGACGCCCCCAAGGGGGCGCGGGACTGTATTCGATATGCGGCTCCGCCGCGGGTGCGCGACCAGCCACGACAGACGCGCACCCGACAACGCAACAGCCCCACTAAGGCGCCTAGTCGGCAATGCCCACAGGAACCGTCTTCTTGATGGCGGCAGCCAGATCGACCAACGCCCCCGAGGTGTCCCGACCCGACGGGACAGTCACCTCGACATAGGCGAGCCGCGAGGATGTGGTGAACCGGGACGACCCGTCGTCCCGCTTCTCCATGAGCCAGCCGACCCCGTTCACCTCACCCCCCACCGCATCCGGATCCGCGCCGGTGGCGACCTTGGGGTCGGTCATCCTGGGCGGCCGTACGACACCGCAGCGCAGTATGATCGCCGGGCTGCTGCCCCAGCCCGCGGTCAGTGCGGACCGGGGCTCGGGATCGTCCCGGCTCAGGCCGTCCACCTTCGCCGGAAGCGCCTCTTCCAGGTTCCGGCACAGCTTCGTGGCCTTCCCGTCCGGCTCGGGAACCGTGACCGCGGCGTTGTCGTCTGCTGAGGAGCAGCCTGTGACCACGATCAACAGTGCGAGCGCGGGCAGAGCGAGCGGCCGGTGACGGAAGAGGTTCACCGGCACAGGGTAGACGGGGGCTACAAGTGCACCACCGGGCAGGTCAGGGTACGGGTGATGCCGTCCACTTGCTGGACCTTGGCGACCACCAGGCGGCCGAGATCGTCCACGGTGTCGGCCTGGGCGCGCACAATCACGTCGTACGGTCCTGTCACGTCCTCGGCCTGGGTCACCCCCGGGATCTTGCTGATCGTCTCGGCGACGGTCGACGCCTTACCGACCTCGGTCTGGATCAGGATGTACGCCTGTACCACGGAACCTCCAGGGCGGCCACGAGGATCATGTGGGGAAAAGGAACGCCACGGTATCGCGTCGCCACGCGCCACGGGGAGACCTGCGGCGGCCGGGAACCCGCACCGGGGTGCGCACGCGGTACAGGTTGACGGTCACCTCGACCGTACAGAGGTCCACGGGGCCTCGCGACCGGGCAGGGACAGCAACGGGGACAGCACCAGAAGGGGACGTACGACTATGAAGGGCACTGTGGGCGAGCTGGGGGAGTTCGGGCTCATCAGGGAGCTCACCTCCCGGCTCACCACCACCCCGGCGGTCCGGGTCGGCCCCGGCGACGACGCCGCCGTGGTCGCCGCGCCCGACCGCAGGGTCGTGGCGAGCACCGACATCCTCCTGGAGGGGCGGCACTTCCGCCGCGACTGGTCCACCGCGTACGACGTGGGCCGCAAGGCAGCCGCCCAGAACCTCGCGGACATCGCCGCCATGGGTGCCGTACCGACCGCGCTGCTCCTCGGCCTGGTCGTCCCCGCCGAACTCCCGGTCACCTGGCCCGTCGAACTGATGGACGGCCTGCGGGACGAGGCCCAGGTCGCGGGCGCCGCCGTGGTGGGCGGTGATGTCGTACGAGGGGACACGATCATGGTCTCCATCACCGCGCTCGGCGATCTGCGCAACCACGAGCCGGTCATCCGGGGCGGTGCCCGGCCCGGTGACGTCGTCGCCGTGACGGGCTGGCTGGGCTGGTCGGCGGCCGGGCACGCGGTGCTCTCGCGCGGCTTCCGCTCGCCGCGCGCCTTCGTCGAGGCCCACCGCCGTCCCGAACCGCCGTACCACGCGGGCCCGGCGGCGGCCGGCCTCGGCGCGACCGCGATGTGCGACGTGAGCGACGGGCTGATCGCCGACCTCGGGCACATCGCGGAGGCCAGCAAGGTTCGTATCGACATCCGTTCGGGCGCGATCGACATCCCCACCCAGATGAACGACATCGGGCAGGCCGTCGGCGTCGACCCCATGCAGTGGGTGCTCACCGGGGGCGAGGACCACGCGATCGTGGCGACCTTCCCGCCGGACGTGAAGCTGCCCGCCCGCTGGAAGGTGATCGGCGAGGTCCTCAACCCGTCGGCGCTGCCCCAGGTGACGGTCGACGGGGCGCCGTGGACCAGCAAGGGCGGCTGGGACCACTTCGCGGACATCGAGTCGTGACCGTGCCTCTCGTGACCGCGCCTCCGCGCGTGCTCACGGTCGCGGGCTCCGACTCCGGGGGCGGCGCCGGGATCCAGGCAGACCTGAAGACGATGCTGGCGCTCGGGGTGCACGGCATGAGCGTGCTCACGGCGGTCACCGCGCAGAACTCCCTCGGCGTACAGGGCGCCTGGGAGCTGCCGGTGGAGGCGGTGCGGGCGCAGTACCGCAGTGTCGTCGACGACATCGGCGTGCAGGCGGTCAAGACCGGCATGCTCGCCTCGGCCGAACTCGTCGAGGCGGTCGCCGAGTTGATCACGGCGACGGACGTGCCGGTGGTCGTCGACCCGGTGGGCGTCTCCAAGCACGGGGACCCGCTGCTGGCGGCGTCGGCGCTGGATTCCGTACGCACGAAACTACTGCCGGTGGCGACCGTGGCGACCCCGAACCTCGACGAGGTGGCCCAGCTCACGGGTGTACGGGTCGAGGCGGAGGGGCAGTTGCGCGAGGCCGCGGCGGCCGTGCTGGCGTACGGGCCGCAGTGGGCGCTGATCAAGGGCGGGCATCTGCCGGGCGAGGCCGTGGACCTCCTCACGGACGGGTCCGAGGAGTACTGGCTGCGCGCCCCGCGCCACGACAACCGGCACACGCACGGCACGGGCTGCACGCTGGCGTCGGCCGTCGCGGCGGGGCTCGCGAAGGGCGAGCCGGTGCCGGAGGCGGTGGCGGCGGCGAAGGAGTACGTCACCGGGGCGATCGCGGCCGGGTTCGCGCTGGGGGGCGGGATCGGGCCGGTGGACCACGGGTGGCGCTTCCGGACGTAGCCGACCCCAGTGATCCATGAGCTGCGTGGACCACGGGTACGGCAAAAAGCCGGTCCACCGAGGTGGACCGGCTCTGAGCAGCGAACCAACAGTGGCCGCGCGCTAGCTGATCGTCAGCGCGAGACCTTGCCGGCCTTGATGCACGAGGTGCAAGCGTTCACGCGCTTCGGCGTCCCACCGACCACGGTACGTACGCGCTGGATGTTCGGGTTCCAGCGACGGGGTGTACGGCGGTGCGAGTGGGAGATGCTGTTGCCGAAGCCCGGCCCCTTGCCGCAGACGTCGCAGTTGGCAGCCACGGGTCACTCCAAAGACTTCAGATGCTCTTACGGGTTGATCCCGGCACGCCGGGATCAGGATCGGAGGATCTGAGTGGCAGTACCAGGGAGAAGGCCCGATGTGCGATGACCATCTGATGACGGCCTTCTCGATCGGGCAACCGGAGCAGCATACAACGACTGCGCCAGTACAACGAAACTACCATGGCTGATCAGGGCCTCACTCCCGGCCCCGGGCCACCCGGCATTCACCCGGGGTCTACGCTGCGTGCCACGTCCAGCAGCCCAAGGAGGCGCAGGTGCCGCAGGTGCCGCAGACATTCTTCGATGCTCTCGCGGTCCGCACCTGGTGCGGACTCGCGCTGGCCGCGCTCGGGCGGGCGCGCGAGGAGATCGACGCGATCAATGTCTATCCCGTCGCCGACGGGGACACCGGCACCAACCTCTATCTGACGCTGGAATCGGCGTGCGCGGCGGTCGAGGCCGCCTTCGCCGGACACGAGGCGGGGGCCGGGCCGGGTGGTGCCTCCGGGGCTCCCGCGGTTCCCACGCTGGCCGACGCGACCCGGGCGATGGCCCACGGCGCCCTCATAGGGGCGCGCGGAAACTCCGGCACGATCCTGGCGCAGCTGCTGCGCGGCATGGCCCAGGTGCTGGCCGTCGACGCGGACGGCGGCAGCGCCCGCATCGACGGCCCAGGCCTGTGCCTGGCCCTGCGGCACGCGGCCGACGCCGCCCGGCAGGCGGTGGCCCACCCGGTCGAGGGCACGGTCCTCACGGTCGCCTCGGCCGCCGCCGACGCCGCCACGCAGGCGGCGGGCGACTGCGGGACGGTGGCCAGAGCCGCCTATGAGGGTGCCTCGGCCGCGTTGGCCGCCACCCCGGACCAGCTGGCCGTCCTGGGGCGGGCGGGTGTCGTCGACGCCGGCGGGCGGGGACTGGTCGCGGTGCTCGGCGCGCTGGTGGAGACGTTCACGGGGGAGGCGCCGGGAGGCGGCGCGACGGGGGCGGCACGCGTGCGTGTGCCGGTTCGGTCCGAGACGGCCCGGGCGTCGGCACCCGACGGGCCCGACGAGTGCGCGGACGACGTCTCCGGGCCCGCCTTCGAGGTCATCTACCTCCTGGAGGCCGGGGACGCGGCCGTCGACCGGCTCCGCGAGCGGCTCGACCGGCTCGGGGACTCGCTCGTGGTGGTCGGGGGCGACGGGCTGTGGAACGTGCACGTCCACGTCGACGACGCGGGCGCCGCCGTGGAGGCCGGCGTCGAGGCAGGGCGGCCCTACCGGATCCGGATCACGCACTTCGGGGTCGGTGACGTCCACACCGGTGGCGCCGGACGGCCGCCCCGGGAGCGGGTGCAGCGGGCCGTCGTGGCCGTCGTGCCCGGGGTGGGGCTGGCCGGGCTGTACGGCGAGGCCGGCGCCACCACCGTGCTCGCGCGGCCCGGGGAGCCACCGGCGAGCGGGGAGCTCGTCGAGGCGGTGCGGCGGGCCCACGCGCGCGAGGTCGTCCTGCTGCCCAACGACGCCGACCTGCGCCACACCGCCGCCGCGGCTGCCGAACAGGCCCGCACGGAGGGCATCCGCGTGGCCCTGATCCCGACCCGCTCGGCGGTCCAGGGCATCGCCGCGCTCGCCGTGCACGAACCGGAACGCCGGTTCGACGAGGACGTCGTCGCGATGACCTCCGCGGCCGGTGCGACCCGTTACGCCGAACTCGCCGTCGCGGAACGGCAGTCCTGGACGATGGCCGGCATCTGCCAGACCGGTGACGTCCTCGGTCTCATCGACGGCGACGTCGCCGTGATCGGCTCGGACGTCAGGGCCACGGCGGAGGCCGTCATCGACCGCATGCTCCAGGCGGGTGGTGAGATGGTCACCCTCGTCCTCGGCGACGAGGCGCCCGAGGACATCGCCGCGCACCTCGAAGCGCGGGTGCGGGAGGGATACCTCGCCGTCGACACCGTGGTGTACCGGGGTGGACGGCAGGGGGCGTTGCTGCTCATCGGGGTGGAGTGAGGGAGTCCGCCCCCTGAACGGGCCTTGTCCTCGGTCTCCCCGGAGGGGACCTCCGGACGGGCCGGATCAGTCGGACTCCTGCTCCTCCATCAGCTGGAGCATCTGTTCCGCCTCGGCCCGTCGGGACCGAACCGTTTCTGCCTCCTCCTCGTAGGGCTCGACGTTCTCGTACGCGGCCAGCACCCCGCGCGCGCGTGCCGCGGCCTCCGACGGGCGGCTCAGGTCCGCCTCCAGCCAGCCGGCGGCCAGTTCGGCGCCGGTGCGGCCGTGCAGGCCCTCCTCGCCGAGGGAGGAGAACACGGCGATCGCCTTCGTCATCTGGGCCAGCGCCGCCTCGAACGCGGCCTCGATCGCGCCGTCCTCGGCGTCCTCGGCGGCGGAACGCGCCAGCATGTCGCCGAACTGGCGGTGGGTGTGCGCGAGTTCGGCGCCGAGCTGCTCACGGGACTCCAGCTCCTCCGCCTCGGACTGGGCCCGCGCGCACTCCCGGATCGCTTCCGACATCCGCTGCCGGGCCCCGTCGAGACCCGCCTCCATGCGCAGCGCGAGCCACGCGCGGGCGCGCAGGGCACGCACCAGGCCGTGCACGTTGCCGAGCGAGCGCCACAGGTCGCCGGCGCGTTCATAGGCCTGGTCGGCCTCGTCGGGCAGCCCTGCCAGGCCGAGGGACTCGGCGGCCAGATGCGCGAGGGTCGCGTGGTCCTGCTGCTCGGGCCAGTGCCGGGCGATCTCCGCGGCCCGCAGCCGGCGTTCGGCGGACTCACGGTGCTCGCCCAGCTCGCCCAGACAGTCACCGAGCCACCACAGCGTCTGGACGACCGCGCCGTCGCCGTGCGTCTCGGTCCCGAGGTCGGGCAGCGCCGACTCCAGCACCTCGGCCGCCTCCGCCCACCGGCCCTGCCGCAGCAGGAAACCGCCGAGCAGATGCCGGGCCCAGGCGCCCAGGGTCGGGCCCTCGCCCGCCTCGTCGGCCCAGTGCGCGGCCTCCAGAGCGCGGTCCGCGGCCTCGGCGACCTCGTCGCGCGACCCGAGGATCTCGGCGAGCTGCAGGTTCAGCTGGGCCTGGCCCGCCGCCTCCAGGTACGCCCCGCCGTGCTCCAGGGCCCCCCGCAGCGCCCGCTCGGCCCCGGCGATGTCCCCGAGGTGGTGGGCGAGTCCGGCCAGCCGGGCCTCGTACTCCACCGCGAACCACGGCAGCCCCGCCGCGACGAACGCCTCCGTGGCCCACCCGAACAGCTCCGCGGCGCCCTCCAGGTCCCCGGTGCGCGTCGCCAGCTCCCCGAGCATGGCCTGGGCCTCCGCGCCGCGTGAGGCGAGCCGTACATCGTCCCCGGCGTGCCCGTCGACGAGCGCCAGGAGCTCCCGTACGGCGTTCTCGGCGGCGGCCAGGACCTGGTCGGTGCCGTCCTCCTCGACCTGCCGCATGAGGATGCGGGCGCGTCCCATCAGGACGGCCGCGGCCTGCCGTACGCCGGTGCGCTCGTCGGAGTAGAGGGCGAGGACCTCCTCGTACGGTTCGGAGACGGCCGCCAGGGCCTCGTCGATGTCGCCCTCCAGCGCGCGTGCGTACGCGGCGCGGGCGCGGGCGGCCAGCGCCTCGCCGGGGTCGCCCGCCTCGGCGTACAGCTCGGCGGCCCGCTCGAAGAGCGCGATGCCCTCAGGACCGCCCTCCATCGCCCTGTGATCGACGATCTCCGCCCGGTCGGCCGCCGGTAGGTCCACGTCCTCGGCGGCCCGCCACACGGCCGCCCACGCCTCCATGGCGTGCGGAAGCAGCCCGTCCGACATCCGGCGCGCTTCGGCGAGCAGCGCGGGCAGGTCGCCCGGGGCGTCGGCCGGCTTCTCCGCGTGGTCCATGGACGTCGCGGCCACCATGGACCCCGCGGGCGCCCTGCGGGGTGCCGGGATCCCCCTCGCCGCCCGCACGCCCAGCGGCAGCCGGTCCACCAGCGGAGCCTGGTCCATGCGCGCGCGGATGTCGTCGCCGACGTAGGAGGTGCCGTTGCGCAGGTCGAAACGCGCCGCCAGGGAAAGGGCCTCCTCGCGCGCGTGGACGGCGAGTTCGCGGGCGGTCCAGGCGCGCTCGGCCGGGCCTGGCACCGACTGGGCGCCCAGCCCCACGGCGGTCAACCGGTCCATGAGCAGGGTCACGGCGGCCAGGAAGTCCAGTTGGCTGCGCGGCTGCCCGGAGTCGGTGAAGTACGCGGGGCGCTCCGCGAGGAGTTCCAGGCCGCGTGCCTCGTTGCCGGTCAGCGCGCAGAACTCGACGTGGTCCGCGTACGCGCCCCGCATGCTCTCCATGGGCCGCACCAGCCGGAAGCCCCGCAGGTGATGGGCGCGGGCCTCGTCCAGCCGGCCCAGGCGCAGCAGGGGGCCCAGGGAGGACGCCAGGACGGTGTGCGGTTCGTGGGCGCAGGTGAACTCGCCCTCCAGGACCGGCCGCCACAGATCGATCGCCTCGGCGTCCGCGCCCCGCTCGGCCTGCCACCAGCCCTGGCTGTGCAGTTCGCAGGCGTGGCAGTCGGCCATGCTGTCGCGGTCGGCGGCCAGCCACGCGGCGTACGCCCGTTCGGCCCGCGCCAGGTCGCCGACATGCGCGGCCACACTGAACTCGGCGCCGCGCACCGCCCGCTCGGAGTGCCCGGCGAGCCGGTAGCGGTGCTCCATCTCGCCGAGCCACTTCTCGATGGAGGCCAGCGGGATGTGCGGCTGGTCCAGCATGCCCGTGGTCATCCACTTGAAGACCCAGTGCAGCGTGTGGACCTCGTACTCGTCGAAGTCCTCCGGCCGCTCGTCCCACATGCGCAGCAGACGCGCGAAGGGGACGAACATCTTGTCCTTCTCGGAGCTGTAGTTGTAGGCCTTCAACTGGTGCCCGAGCGCCTCGATCACGGCGAGCGGGATGTTCAGCTTCTCGGCCTCGGCCAGCAGCTGCTCCGCGCGCGCGTTGCGGGCCGGACCCTCCGGCTGCTCCGAGTTCAGCGCCATTGCCTCGCGGAGGGCGTCGAAGTCCTTGATCTCGCTCATCGCCGGCCGTCCTCCGTGGGCTCCGTGGGATCGCTGTGGGTGGCCCACTCCAGGAGGCCGATGAACGCACGGTTCAGCAGCGCGGAGTCCGCGGGCCGCAGCGGGCGCTGCGCCATGAGCAGGGCCTGTCCGTACAGGGACTCCGTGGCGGTGCCGATCAGTTCCCGGTCCTCCAGCGAACTGATCCGCCGGATCAGCGGGTTGAGGTGGTTGAGCACCAGCCGCGCGCGCGGGGCGCTGCCGCGCAGCGAGCCGAGGATGCCCGCCCACAGGTCGTCGGCCCGCTCCTCGGCCTCCGCGCGTGCCTGCTCGTGCCGGGCGGCCCGGTCGTCCAGGTGCAGCGCGGGCACGGACAGCGGGTGGAAGGCGCGCAGGACGACATCGCACCCCAGGGGGTCGAGTTTGGCGCGCGCGGCCCCCAGGAAGGCCGCCAGGGCCAGCTCCTCGGCCGGGTCGACCGCGTCCAGGTGCGCGGTCACGGTGTCGGCGTCCAGCTCGGCGACCACACTCCCCGGGCGCACCGACGGCAGCGCCTCGATCAGCTCGCTGTCGTACGTGTAGCCGCCGTTGATGACACCGACACCCTGCGCGGACGCGATCGGCGCGACCTGCCGGTACTCCTCGACGGTGCGGGTGAAGTGCACCACCGGATGCCGCTGCGCGAACTCCTCCAGGGACACCTGCCCGTCGGTCGTCTCGAAGGGGAGCCACGGCAGCATCGTGCGCAGCATCTCCTTGTCGTGCCTGGCCAGCGACTTGACGCCCAGGTGGTGCACCGACAGGAACGCGGCCAGCCGCTCCGGATCCCCGGCGGCGAGGCCGGTGAGCCAGGAGCGAATCCTTTCGCCCAGGGCCTCCCGTACGGCGGCCAGCGTCTCGTCCTCATACAGCGACTCGCGCGAGGCCGTCGGCCGCAGGCTGTCGGTGTCGAGCACGCACCGCACGAAGAACGCCCAGTCGGGCAGCAGCTGTTCGGCCCGCTCGGTGAGCAGCATGCCCTTCAGGTGCACCCGGTGACTCGCGCGCTGCGCCGGGCTGACGGACGAGGGCAGGACGTACGCCACCCCGCGAATACCGGCGAGCGGCACGTCCAGGTCGATCGAGTCCAGCGGAGTGAACCCGAACAGGTCGTGACAGTGCCGCTGAAGGGCCACCCTTCGTGTGGCGGGCGACGGGTAGGGGCGGTTCCAGGGCGCCGGGAGATCGGTGACGGCCTCGTCGCCCACCCGTACGTCGTACGGCAGCAGCGAGCCGAAGTCCCGCGCCAGCGCCAGCACACGCTCCTCGGTGAGCCACTCGCCGGCGCCGGGCCGCGCCACCAGGTGCACGGTGGTGCCCGGTTCGGGCCGGGCCTCGTCGGGGAGCGTCCGCACGGTGTACGAACCGTCGTCCGCCGCCGTCCACTCCACGGGTGGCGCGTCCGGCGTACGGGCGCTGCGGCTGACGACCCTGATCCGCTCGGCCACGACGAAACAGGCCAGCAGCCCGATGCCGAACTGGCCGAGGAACTCCGAACGCGCCTCCTGGATGCCGCCGGGATCCGCCCGCTTGGAACTGCGGCCGATGGTCGCGAGAAGGCTGTGCACGTCCGCCTCGGTGAGGCCGACCCCGGAGTCCTCGACCCGCAGGGTGCCGCCCTCGGCGTACAGCCGCACCCGCGCCGGGGCGTCGGGCTGCCCGGCGCGCCGGGCGGTGATCGCGTCCACGGCGTTCTGCAGCAGCTCGCGCAGATAGACCTTGGGGCTGGAGTAGAGGTGATGGGAGAGCAGGTCCACGAGGCCGCGCAGGTCGACCTGGAACGTATGCGGTGACTGGGATGCCTGGGATGACTGTGAGGTCTGGGAGTCCATCGTCGCAGCGCCGGAGGGGGGACCAGGTTCTGGCGACGGCGCGGGGTAGGGCGGTCCCGGTGAGGCGGTGACCGCGGGGGATGGCCGGGCGCGCCATCCTAGGCCCCGAACGAGCCGTCTGACCAGCGGATTCCCAGTACATATACGGCAATGTCAGTGGCGTGGTGTGCAATGGATCTCGTGCCCGCACTGGAAGAACCACTGAAACAACCACTGAAGTCAGTGCTCGGCCCCGCCACCGCGAAGGTGATGGCCGAGCACCTCGGCCTGCACACCGTCGGCGACCTCCTGCACCACTATCCGCGCAGGTACGAGGAGCGGGGCCAGCTCACCCACCTGGCCGACCTCCCCATGGACGAGCACGTGACGGTGGTCGCGCAGGTGGCCGACGCACGCCTGCACACCTTCGCGTCCTCGAAGGCCCCCCGGGGCAAGGGGCAGCGCCTGGAAGTCACCATCACGGACGGCAGCGGCCGGCTCCAACTGGTCTTCTTCGGCCACGGAGTCCACAAACCCCACAAGGAACTCCTCCCCGGCACCCGAGCACTGTTCGCCGGCAAGGCCTCGGTCTTCAACCGCCGCCTCCAACTGGCCCATCCGGCGTACGAGTTGCTGCGCGGCGACACCGACGAGGCGACGGAGGCTGTCGACTCCTGGGCGGGCGCCCTGATCCCGCTCTACCCGGCCACCGCGAAGCTGGAGTCCTGGAAGATCGCCAAGTCGGTGCAGCTGGTGCTGCCCAGCGCCCAGGATGCCGTCGACCCGCTGCCCCCCTCCCTCCGGGAGGGCAGGGGCCTGGCCACTCTCCCCGAGGCCCTGCTGAAGATCCACCGCCCGCACACCAAGGCGGACATCGAGGACGCGCGCACCCGCCTCAAGTGGGACGAGGCCTTCGTCCTCCAGGTCGCACTGGCCCGCCGCCGCCACGCGGACGCCCAACTCCCGGCGGTCCCGCGCCGACCGTCCCCGGACGGCCTTCTCACCGCCTTCGACGCGAAACTCCCCTTCACCCTCACGGAGGGCCAGCAGAAGGTCTCCAAGGAGATCTTCGACGACCTGGCGGCGGAACACCCGATGCACCGGCTGCTGCAAGGGGAGGTCGGTTCGGGGAAGACGATGGTGGCCCTGCGCGCCATGCTCGCCGTCGTGGACGCGGGCGGCCAGGCCGCGATGCTCGCGCCCACCGAGGTGCTCGCCCAGCAGCACCACCGGTCGATCACCGAGATGATGGGGGAGTTGGCGGAGGGCGGAATGCTCGGCGGCGCCGACAGGGCCACCAAGGTGGTCCTCCTGACCGGCTCCATGGGCACCGCGGCCCGCCGTCAGGCGCTGCTCGACCTCGTCACCGGTGAGGCGGGGCTCGTGATCGGCACGCACGCGCTGATCGAGGACAAGGTCCAGTTCCACGACCTGGGGCTGGTCGTCGTCGACGAACAGCACCGCTTCGGCGTCGAACAGCGCGACGCCCTGCGCGGCAAGGGCAAACAGCCCCCGCACCTCCTCGTGATGACGGCCACGCCGATTCCGCGCACGGTCGCCATGACCGTCTTCGGCGACCTGGAGACGTCGGTCCTGGACCAGCTCCCGGCCGGACGCTCGCCGATCGCCAGCCATGTCGTCCCGGCCGCCGACAAACCCCATTTCCTGGCGCGCGCGTGGGAGCGCGTGCGCGAAGAGGTGGGCAACGGCCATCAGGCGTACGTCGTCTGCCCCCGTATCGGCGACGAGGAGGACGACCCCAGGAAGGCCGGCAAGAAGAAGTCCCCCGAGGACGAGGCCGAGAAGCGCGCGCCGCTCGCCGTCGTGGAGGTGGCCGACCAGCTCACCCGGGGCCCTCTCCAGGGGCTGCGGGTCGAGATCCTGCACGGCAGGATGCACCCCGACGACAAGGACGCCGTGATGCGCCGCTTCGCCGCCGGGGAGACGGACGTCCTGGTGGCCACGACGGTCATCGAGGTCGGCGTCAACGTGCCCAACGCGACAGTGATGGTGATCATGGACGCCGACCGCTTCGGTGTCTCCCAGCTCCACCAGCTCCGGGGCCGCGTCGGCCGCGGCTCGGCCGCCGGTCTCTGCCTCCTGGTCAGCGAGATGCCCGAGGCGAGCCCCGCCCGCCAGCGCCTCAACTCCGTCGCCGGCACCCTCGACGGCTTCGAGCTGTCCCGCATCGACCTCGAACAACGCCGCGAGGGCGACGTCCTGGGCCAGGCCCAGTCCGGCGCCCGCACCTCCCTGCGGATGCTCGCCGTCATCGACGACGAGGAGATCATCGCGGAGGCGAGGGAGGAGGCGACGGCAGTGGTCGCCGCAGACCCGGACCTGGAGAACCTCCCGGGCCTGCGCACAGCGTTGGACGCCCTGCTGGACGAGGAGCGGGAGCAGTACCTGGACAAGGGGTGAGCCATGTGTCCCCGCCCAGGGGCAGCGCGCCCTGAAGGGACGCGGGGAACTGCGCGACCAGCCCCCACCGGCCCGCAGTCGCCAACACGACAGCGCACCCCCCACCCCCTCCTGCGAAACTGAACCCAGCCCATCCCTCATCCCTCGGACAAGGACCCCCACATGACCCGCG
The DNA here is from genome assembly GCF_036227485.1 of Streptomyces sp. NBC_01451. Taxonomy (NCBI): domain Bacteria; kingdom Bacillati; phylum Actinomycetota; class Actinomycetes; order Kitasatosporales; family Streptomycetaceae; genus Streptomyces; species Streptomyces sp. NBC_01451. The sequence goes on along the minus strand of NZ_CP109479.1, from coordinate 2,526,457 downwards.
TGATCGCCGGCACAGCCGGCGGACGACGCCTGGCCGTCCCCCCGGGCACCGGCACACGCCCCACCTCCGACCGCGCCCGCGAGGGCCTCTTCTCCACCTGGCAGGCCCTCCTCGGCGGCCCCCTGGAGGGTGAGCGCGTCCTCGACCTGTACGCCGGGTCGGGCGCCGTCGGCCTGGAGGCGCTCAGCCGCGGTGCCGGGCACAGCCTGCTCGTGGAGGCCGATGCCCGTGCCGCCCGCGTCGTCCGCGAGAACGTGAAGGCGCTCGGGCTGCCCGGTGCCGAGGTCCGGGCGGGCAAGGCGGAACAGGTTGTTCAGACCCCGTCCACACAGCCGTACGACATCGTCTTCCTCGACCCGCCGTACGCCGTCCCGGACGACGATCTTCGCGAGATTCTGCTCACACTCCGGGCCGGGGGCTGGCTCGCGGCCGAAGCCCTCGTCACCGTGGAGCGCAGCACCAGAGGCGGCGCGTTCCCTTGGCCGGACGGCTTCGAAGCGCTCCGGTCCCGTCGTTACGGCGAGGGAACGTTTTGGTACGGTCGCGCCGCCTCTACGTGCGAAGACGCACGATGACCGGACCGGAGAGCGAGGGATCACTAGTGCGCCGCGCCGTCTGTCCCGGGTCGTTCGACCCGATCACCAACGGACACCTCGACATCATTTCCCGCGCCTCCCGTCTGTACGACGAGGTCTACGTCGCGGTCATGATCAACAAATCCAAGAAGGGCCTCTTCGAGGTCGACGAACGGATCGACCTGATCCGCCAGGTCACCGCCGAGTTCGGAAACGTCCGGGTCGAGTCCTTCCACGGCCTCCTCGTCGACTTCTGCAAGCAGCGCGACATTCCGGCCATCGTCAAGGGCCTGCGTGCCGTCAGCGACTTCGACTACGAACTCCAGATGGCCCAGATGAACAACGGGCTGTCCGGCGTCGAGACCCTCTTCGTGCCGACCAACCCCACCTACAGTTTTCTCTCCTCCTCGCTCGTCAAGGAGGTCGCCGCCTGGGGCGGGGACGTCTCCCACCTCGTGCCGCCGCTCGTCCTGGAAGCCCTGGACGGACGCCTCAAGAAGACCTGACGGACGGTCTGGCGAAGAACCGGCGAGGGGCCGGCAAACCGTCACTCGGTGTCGGGCGGGCCGGCAGGAGTCGTACAGTCGACCCGTCCGTCTTCATCACAGCTGTAGAGAGTGGCGAGCACACGGTGGACGTGCAGAAGAAGCTCGACGAGATCGTCTCCGCGGTCTCCAGTGCCCGGTCGATGCCCATGTCGGCCTCGTGCGTGGTCAACCGCGCCGACCTGCTCACGATGCTGGAAGAGGTGCGCGCGGCTCTGCCCGGCTCTCTCGCACAGGCGCAGGAGCTGATCGGCGACCGGGAACAACTCGTCGAGCAGGCGCGCCAGGAGGCCGACCGGATCATCCGGACCGCCCACGAGGAGCGCGGCTCCCTGATCTCCGACACGGAGGTCGCCCGCCGCTCCCAGAACGAGGCCGACCGCATCCTCGCCGATGCCCGCAAGGAGGCCGAGGACGTCCGCGCCGAGGCCGACGACTACGTCGACTCCAAGCTCGCCAACTTCGAGGTCGTCCTCACCAAGACCCTCGGCTCGGTCGGCCGCGGCCGCGAGAAGCTGCTCGGCACGGGCCCCGGCCTCGACGACCAGGGGTACGAGGACGAGGACGCCCCCGAGCGCAGCCACGACCCCGAGACCCTGCGCGTCAACGCCGACAAATACGTCGACGTGAAGCTCGGCGCCTTCGAGGCCGTCCTCGCCAAGACCCTTGAGGCGGTCGGCCGAGGCCGGCAGACCCTGCACGGCCGCATCGCCAGCGACGACCTCGGCGCCCTCGGCCAGGACGACGACGGCACCCCCAGGCAGCACACCAGCGACGCCGACTACCTGGCCGACCTCGCCGACTCCCCGGACTCCCTCGGGGAGCAGCCCCGGACGGCGGAGATCCCGGCCCAGCAGCAGTACGGCCAGCAGGACCAGTACGGCTACCAGCAGCCCGCCGACCCCTACGGCGGCTACCAGCAGGCGTACGCCCAGCAGCAGGACCAGTACGGCTACCAGGCGTCCGCCGACCCGTACGCCTACCAGGCGTACGACGGCTCGCAGGCCGCCTACGACCCCTCCCAGGTCCAGCAGGGCTACGTCCAGCCGGAGCAGCACCAACAGCAGCAGCCGCACGCCCTCGACGAGACCAGTCTCTTCGACACCGGCATGATCAGCGCCGAGCAGCTGCGCGCCTACGAACAGGGCCGCGGCGGGCAGTGAACGCCCGCGCGGGGACCGGATTGGGCCGTGGGCGGAAGGTCCAGTATCCTGGCTCTTCGGTCGCGTGTAACTCGGCGATCACCGCTGCCCGGAGGACGAGCAGCTGAGCATCGAAGATCGAAAGCAGGAATGGCTCTGAACGCCCGCCTCGACCACCGCAACCCACTCGTGTTCGACACGCACGAACTGGGTCGGCGTCCTGGCGCGCTGCAGCGCCTGACCCGTGAGATCGACGCTCCCAAGGATCTCGGGATCCAGGGAGTCATCGGAGTGCCGGAAGGTACGCCGATGGTGCTCAAACTCCGCCTGGAGTCGGTCATGGAAGGTGTGCTTGTCACAGGCACCGCCCGTGCACGGGCCAAGGGGGAGTGCGTAAGGTGTCTGGAGCCGCTTGAGCAGGAGCTCACGGCGGACTTCCAGGAGATGTTCTCGTACCCTGACGCCGACGACCGGGGCCGTGTGAAAGCGGAGCCGGCCGACGACGCCGAGGACGACGAGGACGTGCTCTTCATCGAGGACGGCTTGTTCGACCTCGAATCCGTGCTGCGTGATGCGGTGGTGCTCGCACTGCCGATGCAGCCGGTGTGCCAGGACGACTGTCCCGGCCTGTGCTCCGAGTGCGGAGCGCGGCTGGCGGACGACCCGGAACACCACCATGACGCCGTCGACATCCGTTGGGCGGCGCTGCAGGGACTCGCAGGTTCACTCGAACCCGGCGAGAAGGACGAGATCAGCGACGCCGAAGCGGAAGCGGGCGTCGACGAGAAGCAGGAGAAGTAGCCGTGGCTGTTCCGAAGCGGAAGATGTCGCGCAGCAACACGCGCCACCGCCGGTCGCAGTGGAAGGCTGCGGTCCCCACCCTGGTTGCGTGCGAGCGCTGCCACGAGCCCAAGCTGCAGCACATCGCGTGCCCGTCTTGCGGCACTTACAACAAGCGCCAGGTCCTCGAGGTCTGAGCGGCCGGTGAGAGGCTCCATGTCTGACGCCCAGGCGGACTCGACCGCCAAGAAAAAGGCGGACACGGCCTCGTCCCACACGCTTCTGGAAGGGCGGCTCGGCTACCAGCTGGAGTCCGCCCTTCTGGTGCGTGCGCTGACCCATCGTTCGTACGCGTACGAGAACGGCGGTCTGCCGACCAACGAGCGGCTGGAGTTCCTCGGGGACTCCGTGCTCGGTCTGGTGGTCACGGACACGCTGTATCGCACCCACCCCGACCTCCCAGAAGGCCAGTTGGCCAAGCTGCGGGCCGCGGTGGTCAATTCTCGTGCACTCGCGGAGGTGGGCCGAGGGCTCGAACTCGGCTCCTTCATCCGGCTCGGCCGCGGTGAAGAGGGCACGGGCGGGCGGGACAAGGCGTCCATCCTCGCCGACACCCTTGAAGCGGTGATCGGCGCTGTCTATCTCGACCAGGGTCTCGACGCGGCGGGCGAACTCGTCCACCGTCTCTTCGACCCGCTGATCGAGAAATCCTCGAACCTCGGTGCCGGCCTGGACTGGAAGACCAGTCTCCAGGAGCTCACCGCGACCGAAGGACTCGGCGTGCCCGAGTACCTGGTCACGGAGACCGGTCCGGACCACGAGAAGACCTTCACTGCTGCCGCCCGCGTCGGAGGCGTCTCGTACGGCACCGGCACCGGCCGCAGCAAGAAGGAGGCGGAACAGCAGGCCGCGGAGTCGGCCTGGCGTTCCATCCGTGCTGATGCGGATGAACGTGCGAAGGTCGCTGCCGCTGAGGCGGCGGCCGCGGTGCCTGTTGAGGATGACGTTGAGGCGTCTTCCTCCACGTCTGCCTGAGTTTGTGTGCGTGCACCAGTGCCTGTCCCTGACGGGACGGCACTGGTGTTTTTCGGTTGTTCCTTGGCCGCGGGTTCGTTGTGGCTTGTCGCGCAGTTCCCCGCGCCCCTAACAACAGGGGGTTTCTGTGCCGGAGTTGCCTGAAGTCGAGGTCGTGCGGCGGGGGTTGGCCCGGTGGGTTGCTCAACGCACCGTTGCCGACGCCGAGGTGCTGCATCCTCGGGCCGTGCGGCGGCATGTCGCCGGTGCCGATGACTTCACGCATCGCCTCAAGGGGCATCGCATCGGTACGCCCAGCCGGCGCGGGAAGTACCTGTGGCTGCCGCTGGAGGACACCGGGCAGTCGGTGCTGGCGCATCTCGGGATGAGTGGGCAGCTTCTGGTGCAGCCGCACGAGGCCGCCGACGAGAAGCACCTGCGTATTCGCGTCCGGTTCGCGGACGACCTCGGTACCGAACTCCGCTTCGTCGACCAACGCACCTTCGGTGGGCTGTCGTTGCATGACAGCACCCCCGACGGCCTGCCCGACGTCATCGCCCACATCGCGCGCGACCCCCTCGACCCGCTGTTCGACGACGAGGCCTTCCATCAGGCGCTGCGGCGGAAGCGTACGACCATCAAACGGGCCCTGCTCGACCAGTCGTTGATCAGCGGCGTCGGCAACATCTACGCGGACGAGGCCCTTTGGCGCTCCCGCGTCCACTACGAACGGCCGACCGCGGGCTTCACCCGCCCGCGCACGGCCGAACTCCTGGGCCATGTACGGGACGTGATGAACGCCGCGCTGGCCGTGGGCGGCACGAGTTTCGACAGTCTGTACGTCAACGTCAACGGCGAATCGGGCTACTTCGACCGCTCGCTCGACGCGTACGGACGCGAGGGCCTGCCCTGCAGGCGCTGTGCGACGCCGATGTTCCGCCGCGCCTGGATGAACCGGTCCAGCTACTTCTGCCCGAAGTGCCAGCGGGCGCCGCGCGTTTCGGCGTAGACGGGCACGGGTGTCAGCGGCGAGGGGCGCGTGTCTCGTCGTACCTCTGGCGTGCCGCCAGTACGGAGTCCATGCGGCCCTCCACGAAGTGGATGAGCGCCAGCAGGCGTTCGGCGACCTCGTGGCCCAGCGCCGTCAGCTCGTAGTCCACGCGGGGCGGGTTCGTCGGCTGTGCCTCGCGGTGGACCAGGCCGTCGCGCTCCAGGGCCTGGAGGGTCTGGGAGAGCATCTTCTCGCTCACGCCGTCGACGCGACGGCGCAGCTCGTTGAAGCGCAGCGAGCCCTCCTGAAGGGCGCCGAGTGTGAGCGCGCCCCAGCGGCCCGTGACGTGCTCCAGCGTGCCGCGCGACGGACAGGCCTTGGCGAACACGTCGTAGGGGAGGGGCTGCTCCTCCGTGGCGTTCATCATGACCCCAGCGTACGGCAGCGCAGCGCTGACTTGAAGATTGCGCTAACCAATAGTTAGTGCAATCTTCGGGTGGCTGGGCTCGGGCGGTCGCGCCGCTCGGTGCTCAGTAGCCGAAGTCCTGCGTCCACCAGGGGCCGCCCGAGCCGAAGTGGACGCCCACTCCCAGGGTCTTGAAGTCGCAGTTCAGGATGTTCGCCTTGTGGCCGGGGCTGTTCATCCAGGCCTCCATCACCGCGGCCGCGTCGGCCTGGCCCCGGGCGATGTTCTCGCCGCCGAGGCTGGTGATGCCGGCCTTGTCCGCCCGGTCCCAGGGGGAGAGGCCGTCGGGGTCGGTGTGGTCGAAGAAGTCCCGGGCGGCCATGTCCTCGCTGAACGCCTCCGCCAGGTCCCGCAGCGCGCTGTTCGCGGACACCGCGCTGCAGCCCACCTTCGCCCGCTCCTCGTTGACGAGCTGGAGCACCTCCGCCTCGGCGGCGGCCTGCGCGGACACCGTGATGGGGGCGGAGGTCTGCTGCCTCGACGTCTCACTCGCCTTCGTCGGGGTGGGCGCCGGAGCCGTCTCCGGCGCCTCGCTGGGCGTGACCGCCGACTTCTTCGGCGGGGCCTCGGTCGTCGGGGCGGCCGACGCGGTCGACTGCGAGGGGGACGGGGAAGCGGGGGACGTGTCACGGTCCGCGTCGCGGCTCGTCGACGTACCGCTGTCGCGGTCCTCGTCGGCGTTGCCGGACGTACCGCCCTGCTGGGTCTCGGCGTTCGTCGGGGAGTCCGCGGCCTGCACCTTGTCGCCGCTGCTGCTGCCGCCGATCGTGTACTTGTCACCGCCGGGCAGTACGCCGGTGGCGACCGCGACCGTGCCCAGCGCGACCGCGGCGGAGACGCCCAGCAGGCCCGTGCGGACCGGCCTGGAGGACCGCTTCTTGCGGCGCCGGCGGCTGCCGCCGTTCCCGGGCCCGTCGAAGTGGCCGCCGACGTTCAGCGCGGAGTGGGCGCCCGTGTCGTCCGGGGCGAAGAGGTAGGCGTCGCTCCGCGCGTAGGCGTCGGAGTTCGCCTCGGGGTTCAGATACGGGGCGATGCCCACCGTGGTGGGCGCGTCCTCCCACAGCGTGCTGTACGCGGTGTGAGGGGTGTGGGGGACAGGGGAGTCGTAGGGTCCGTGGCCGGATCCATAACCACCCGTGTCCGAATCGTATGTTTCCGTGACCCCCGTGGCGCGACCTGTGGTGGCGCTTCCGGCGGCGGAGCGTCGGTGGCGTCCCATGTTTTGGCCTTCCTCGTCCTTGCGGTCAGGGTTACTCACTCGAACGAGTGAGTTTCATATGAGATTCGTTGGGTGGGGACGGTACCCCATGGCGCAAGAGGAGGAAGTGTTCAGAGAGACATTGGCCCGTTAGCGTGCATCCATGAACGAGGATGTACGGCTGGTCGCCTGGGTGCGCGGACGTGTCCAGGGCGTGGGTTTCCGCTGGTTCACGCGGGCCAGGGCGCTGGAGATCGGCGGGCTGAGTGGTTTTGCTCTCAATTTGGACGACGGACGTGTGCAAGTGGTCGCGGAAGGCCCGCGTCAGGGCTGCGAAGGACTGCTCGACTGGCTGCGCGGTGACGACACGCCCGGGCGCGTGGACGGCGTCACCGAGATCTGGGACACACCCCGCCGGATCTACGACGGCTTCGCCATCCGCTGAGGCGGTTCTGTAAAGCGGCCCGGGCGGCACACCGTAGACATGCCACGACATGCCACACGCGCCTGTCCACAGCGGAAACCCGCTGGTGGTTGCCAAGAGGCGCAGGTCGTGGCAGGCTCCGCAGAAAACGCTTGTCGCCGCGCCCTCGGGCCCCGCCGACGCCGCCGCGCCGCCCGTCAGACGCCGCGCGCCCCGTGCCGCCCGCCAATACAGGGCGTGATCGTGTTGACCGTCAAACTTTTTGGTGAGACGCTGAAAGCCCCGCGCACCTTAGCTGTTTGGCATGTAAGAACGGCAGTAAAAACTCAAGCAAGAGCACCACAGTGCCAAGCAACGCGGGTGCGATTCCCTCACGACCCACACCGCTTCGGTCGGTCACTCAGTGTGGAGGACCATCCATCATGGCAAAGGCGCTTCTCGGTTACGTCGGCGGCTCTGACCCGCGACTCCTCGCCGAGATGCGACGGCTCCAGCAGCGCGTACAGGACCTGGAATCCGAACTCGGACGCATCCAGGCGGAGAACGACGAGCTGACGGCTGCCGCTTCTCACGATTCGCTTCTCGAGAGCATCGACGCACGCCAGGCGGAGCCCGCGCTCACCTGATCACTGCATCGTCAACGCATTGCATCAGCACTGCGCATCCCACCAGGCACCCAGTGGTCGAACTGCTCCAATCGGCCGCTGAGCTGTCGGAGTTTGGCCAGAGTATTGCAAGGGACGCTTCGGCGTCCCTTCTTTATTTCCCCGTGCTGCCCGTCTGCTCCCCCATGGTCCAGAGTGGTTGCTTCCCCGAGGGTGTCCACTCTCTTTAACGTCTGATGTGCCCTGCACGTTCATCGGTGAAACCGCCGGGGGGTATCCAGGGGTTCATCGTGTGACATAACGGCGGAAGGTAGAGTCCAGCGGCGTGCACCTCAAGGCCCTGACCCTCCGAGGGTTCAAGTCGTTCGCCTCGGCGACCACACTCCGGTTCGAGCCGGGCATCACGTGCGTCGTGGGGCCCAACGGCTCGGGCAAGTCCAACGTCGTGGACGCGCTCAGCTGGGTCATGGGCGAGCAGGGCGCCAAGTCGCTGCGCGGCGGCAAGATGGAGGACGTCATCTTCGCCGGTACCACCGGGCGCCCGCCGCTCGGCCGCGCCGAGGTGTCCCTCACCATCGACAACTCCGACGGCGCGCTGCCCATCGAGTACGCCGAGGTCACCATCACGCGGATCATGTTCCGCAACGGCGGCAGCGAGTACCAGATCAACGGCGACACCTGCCGTCTGCTGGACATCCAGGAACTGCTGTCCGACTCCGGCATCGGCCGCGAGATGCACGTCATCGTCGGCCAGGGCCAGCTGGACTCCGTACTGCACGCCGATCCGATGGGCCGCCGCGCCTTCATCGAGGAGGCGGCGGGCGTACTGAAGCACCGCAAGCGCAAGGAGAAGGCGCTGCGCAAGCTGGACGCGATGCAGGCGAACCTCGCCCGTGTCCAGGACCTCACCGACGAACTGCGCCGCCAGCTGAAACCGCTGGGACGGCAGGCGGCGGTCGCGCGCCGGGCCGCGGTCATCCAGGCGGACCTGCGCGACGCCCGGCTGCGGCTCCTCGCCGACGATCTCGTACGGCTGCGGGGAGCCCTCCGGACGGAGGTCGCGGACGAGGCCGCGCTCAAGGAGCGCAAGGACGCGACGGAGGCCGAGCTGAGGAAGGCCATCCAGCGCGAGGCGCTGCTGGAGGACGAGGTACGGCAGCTCACACCGCGCCTCCAGCGCGCGCAGCAGACCTGGTACGAGCTCTCTCAGCTCGCCGAACGGGTGCGAGGCACCGTCTCGCTGGCCGACGCGCGCGTGAAGAGCGCCACCTCCGCCCCCGACGAGGAGCGGCGCGGGCGTGAGCCCGAGGACATGGAGCGCGAGGCCGCGCGCATCCGCGAGCAGGAGGCCGAGCTGGAAGCGGCCCTGGAGGCGGCCGAACACGCGCTGGAGAACACGGTCGAGCACCGGGCCGGGCTGGAGCGCGAACTCGCGGTCGAGGAGCGGCGCCTGAAGGACGTGGCCCGCGCGATCGCCGACCGCCGTGAGGGCCTGGCCCGGCTGAACGGCCAGGTCAACGCCGCCCGGTCGCGCGCGGCCAGCGCCCAGGCCGAGATCGACCGCCTCGCCGCCGCCCGCGACGAGGCCCAGGAACGGGCGGTCGCGGCCCAGGAGGAGTACGAGACCCTGCAGGCCGAGGTCGACGGCCTCGACGCGGGAGACGCGGACCTGGCGGAGCGGCACGACGCGGCGAAGGCCGCCCTCGCCGACGCGGAAGCTGCCCTCACGGCGGCCCGTGAGGCGGCCACAGCGGCGGAACGCCGGCGCGCGGCCACCCAGGCCCGCCACGAGGCCCTGGCCCTCGGCCTGCGCCGCAAGGACGGGTCCGGCGCGCTGCTGGCCGCACAGGACCGCCTCACCGGCCTGCTCGGGCCGGCTGCGGAACTGCTGACGGTCACCCCGGGCCACGAGGTCGCCGTGGCCGCCGCCTTCGGCGCGGCGGCGGACGCCATCGCGGTGACGACCCCGGCCTCCGCGGCGGCGGCGATCCGGCTCCTGCGCAAGCAGGACGCGGGGCGCGCTTCGCTGCTGCTGGCGGGGGCGCCGGACGAGGCGGAGGACCAGGAGGGCGGGCTGTGGTCGTCGGGCGGTCCTGGCTCCGGGCAGGGGTCGGTGGTGCCCGCGTACGACCGATCCGGCGCCGCGGACGTGGGAGGCGCCGAGGCTGTGGGCGGTCCGGGTGCGGCCGGGGCCCGGGGCGACGGCTCCGGGCCGGCCGGGGCCGCTGCCTCCGCCGAGGCGCACGATGCCGATGCCGCCGTCGGCCGGGGCTCCGCGCCCGGTGTGCGTCCGGGAGCCCAGGGACGCGGGCCGAGCGGACCGCTTCCCGCCGCCGGCCTCGTCCGTGGCCCCGCCGAACTCATGCCCGCCGTACGCCGGTTGCTGCGCGGGATCGTGGTCGTCGGGACGCTCGAGGACGCCGAGGAACTGGTGTACTCACGGCCGGAGCTGACCGCCGTGACCGCTGAAGGGGACCTGCTGGGCGCCCACTTCGCGCACGGCGGGTCCGCCGGGGCGCCGAGCCTGCTGGAGGTGCAGGCCTCCGTCGACGAGGCCGCCGCGGAGCTCGATGAACTGGCCGTGCGGTGCGAGGAGCTGGCCGGGGCGCAGCGGCTCGCCGGGGAGCGGCGCAAGGAGTGTGCCGCGTTCGTCGAGGAGCTGGGGGAGCGGCGGCGGGCCGCCGACCGGGAGAAGTCGGCGGTCGCCCAGCAGCTCGGGCGGCTCGCCGGGCAGGCCAGGGGAGCCTCCGGAGAGGCCGAGAGGTCCACCGCGGCTGCGGCGCGGGCGCAGGAGGCGCTGGACAGGGCCGTACAGGACGCCGAGGAACTCGCCGAGCGGCTGGCTGTCGCCGAGGAGATGCCCGTGGAGGAGGAACCCGACACGGGAGTACGGGACCGGCTCGCCGCCGACGGCGCCAACGCGCGGCAGACCGAGATGGAGGCCCGGCTCCAGGTCCGTACGCACGAGGAGCGGGTCAAGGGGCTGGCGGGACGGGCCGACTCGCTCGACCGGGCCGCGCGTGCCGAACGGGAGGCACGTGCGCGTGCCGAGCAGCGGCGGGCGCGGCTCAGACACGAGGCTGCCGTCGCCGAAGCCGTCGCCTCCGGGGCGCGGCAGCTCCTCGCGCACGTCGAGGTCTCCCTGTCCCGCGCCGACGAGGAACGCACCGCGGCCGAGGCCGCCAAGGCCCGGCGTGAGCAGGAGCTGACCGCCGCTCGCGCCGCCGGCCGTGATCTCAAGGCCGAACTCGACAAGTTGACGGATTCGATGCACCGCGGTGAGGTACTCGGCGCCGAGAAGCGGCTGCGGATCGAGCAGCTGGAGACCAAGGCGCTGGAGGAACTCGGTGTGGAACCGGAGGGGCTGGTGGCCGAGTACGGTCCGCACCAGCTGGTGCCGCCCTCGCCCCCCGCCGAGGGCGAGGAACTGCCCGAGGACCCGGAGGACCCGCGCAACCAGCCCAAGCAGTTCCACCGGGCCGAGCAGGAGAAACGGCTCAGGGCGACCGAGCGGGCCTACCAGCAGCTCGGCAAGGTCAATCCGCTGGCGCTGGAGGAGTTCGCGGCACTGGAGGAACGCCACAAGTTCCTCAGTGAGCAGCTTGAGGATCTGAAGAAGACGCGCATTGATCTGCTTCAAGTGGTGAAGGAGGTCGACGAGCGGGTCGAGCAGGTCTTCACGGAGGCCTACCGGGACACCGCGGTGCAGTTCGAGGGTGTGTTCAGCCGGCTGTTCCCCGGTGGCGAGGGACGGCTGATCCTGACCGATCCCGACAACATGCTCACCACGGGTGTGGACGTGGAGGCCCGGCCGCCGGGCAAGAAGGTCAAGCGGCTGTCGCTACTCTCCGGTGGCGAGCGCTCGCTCACCGCCGTAGCGTTGCTGGTGTCGATCTTCAAGGCCAGGCCGAGTCCCTTCTACGTGATGGACGAGGTCGAGGCGGCCCTCGACGACACCAACCTCCAGCGGCTCATCCGCATCATGCAGGAGCTCCAGGAAGCCTCGCAGCTCATCGTGATCACGCACCAGAAGCGGACGATGGAGGTGGCCGACGCGCTGTACGGCGTCTCCATGCAGGGCGACGGTGTGTCGAAGGTGATTTCACAGCGGCTCCGCTAGCCCGCCCGCCCTCTCCTTCTCTACCTCCCCTGTCTCCTTCTCCTCTGCGATATTTCAAGACTTGAACACACTTCAGTCACGAATGCCTCTCATCTCACACCCATCGCCGTCTTGACTTCGAAACTTGAAGGAATAGTCTCGGCAACGTTGTTTTTACCTTCAGGTACCACCTACCTGGGAGTTGTACGTGACCAGCGCTGAGCAGACACTCAAGTCACGAGCCGGAACGGCTCAACCCGAGCATCTCGGGCATGTCATCTTCATCGCGGCGGCTGCCGCGATGGGTGGCTTCCTCTTCGGCTACGACAGTGCCGTGATCAACGGCGCCGTCGAGGCCATCCGGAGCCGCTACGACGTCGGCTCGGCCGCTCTGGCCCAGGTCATCGCCATCGCGCTGATCGGCTGCGCCATCGGTGCGGCCACCGCGGGGCGCATGGCCGACCGCATCGGCCGTATCCGCTGCATGCAGATCTCCGCCGTGCTCTTCACGATCAGCGCCGTCGGTTCGGCGCTGCCCTTCGCGCTGTACGACCTCGCCTTCTGGCGGATCATCGGCGGCTTCGCCATCGGCATGGCCTCTGTCATCGGCCCCGCCTACATCGCCGAGGTCGCTCCGGCCGCCTACCGGGGACGGCTCGGCTCCTTCCAGCAGGCCGCGATCGTCATCGGCATCGCCATCTCGCAGCTGGTGAACTGGGGCATCCTGAACGCGGCGGGCGGCGACCAGCGCGGCGAGCTGCTGGGCGTCGAGGCCTGGCAGGTCATGCTCGGTGTGATGGTCGTACCGGCGGTGCTGTACGGGCTGCTGTCCTTCGCGATCCCCGAGTCGCCGCGCTTCCTGATCTCCGTCGGGCGGGACGAGCGGGCCCGTGAGGTGCTGCGCGAGGTCGAGGGCGACACCATGGACCTGGACGCCCGGGTCGCCGAGATCGAGCACGCCATGAAGAGCGAGCACAAGTCGACCTTCCGGGACCTGCTCGGCGGCACCTTCTTCTTCAAGCCGATCGTCTGGATCGGCATCGGGCTCTCGGTCTTCCAGCAGTTCGTCGGCATCAACGTCGCGTTCTACTACTCCTCGACGCTGTGGCAGTCGGTCGGCGTCGACCCGACGGAGTCGTTCCTCTACTCCTTCACCACGTCGATCATCAACATCATCGGCACCGTGATCGCCATGATCTTCGTCGACCGGATCGGCCGCCGGCCGCTCGCGCTCGTCGGTTCCGTCGGCATGGTCGTCGGGCTCGCCCTGGAGGCCTGGGCCTTCTCCTACGACCTCGTCGACGGCAAACTCCCCGCCACGCAGGGCTGGGTCGCCCTGGTCGCCGCCCATGTGTTCGTACTCTTCTTCGCCCTCTCCTGGGGTGTCGTCGTCTGGGTCTTCCTCGGCGAGATGTTCCCGAACAGGATCCGTGCCGCCGCCCTGGGCGTGGCCGCCGCCGCCCAGTGGATCGCCAACTGGGCCATCACCGCGAGCTTCCCGTCACTGGCCGACTGGAACCTCTCCGCGACCTACGTGATCTACACGGTCTTCGCCGCGCTCTCGATCCCGTTCGTGCTCAGGTTCGTCAAGGAGACCAAGGGCAAGACACTGGAGGAGATGGGGTAGTCCGCCGCCCCTCCACGACTCGGGGAGAAGGGCCAAGTCCCCGCCGCCCTTCTCCCCGTATCCGCCGCTTCCGGCTCGGCCACTGCCCGAGCCGGGAGCGGCTTTCCCATAGGTGCGTCAGGCCGCCAGTGCCGGCACGACCCGCTCCCCGAACAGCCGCAGACTCCGCCACCCCTCGTCCACCGGCATCCCGCCCGACAGCGGATGCAGCACGTGGTTGTCCAGCCCCTGCGCCACGCACTCCTCGGGCGTCACCATCCGGTAGACGCCCTCGGCACGCAGCTCCTCGACCGTCGTGGCCGCCGACTTCACGGCGGACCGTATGTCGCCGGACTGCCATGAGGCGTACGTCCGGGCCTCGTGCAGGAAGTGGTGGCCGTACTCGGCCCACGCCCGGTCCGGGTCCTCGGTGATGTGCAGCAGCGGCGTCTCCGCGGCCGGCATCATCGTCCAGCCCTCCGTGCCGTACTCGACGAGCCGTTCCTTGTAGTAGGCCTCCAGCTCGGGCAGGTGCGCGCTGGGGAAGAGGGGGAGCCCGAGCCGGGCCGCCCTTCTGGCCGCCGCCTTCGACGAGCCGCCCACCAGAAGGAGCGGGTGCGGGTCGGTGCACGGGCGCGGAGTGACCCGTACCGTCCGGCCCCGGTACGTGAACTCCTCCCCGGTCCAGGCCTTCAGGAGCGTCTCCAGCAGCTCGTCCTGGAGCTTGCCGCGCCGCTTCCAGTCGGTGCCGAAATGGGCGTACTCCTCGGGCCGGTACCCGATCCCGGCGACCGTGACCAGCCGTCCGCCGCTCAGCAGATCGAGTACGGCGATGTCCTCGGCGAGCCTCAGGGGGTCGTGCAACGGGCCGATCACCGCCGACACGGTCACCGCGATCCGCTTCGTCGCCCCGAACACGGCTCCCGCGAAGGTGAACGGCGACGGCAGCCAGTTGTTGGCGACGCCGTGGTGCTCCTCGGTCTGGACGGTGGTGACTCCGTGGGCGTCGGCGTACGCGGCCATCTCGATCGCGGCCCGGTAGCGGGCGCGGAGATCGGCGGGGGTGGCGTCGGGGGCGACCAGGTTGAAACGTACGACGGTGACGGGCATGGGACCGATCCCCTTCGTCGGCGGTGTGGAGGGGACGGTAACTGACGGATCGTCAGGTGGCCAGGGCGTGAGCGTGCGAGGTGCCGGGCGCTGTCGGCGGGGAGGGCGGGGCACGGGCCGCCGGATGGGTCGTGGCCCACCCTGGGGCCCCTTCTTCGCGTGCCCGGGCTGCGGCCCCGCGTGGAGAGCGAACGCCTGCGCGGGAGGTCGCGCCATACTGGCGTTGTTATGGAAACCATCATCCTTGCTGTAGTCATCGCCGTGGTCGTGCTCGGTGTGCTCGGCGGGCTCGTCGTCGGCAGCCGCAGGAAGAAGCCGCTGCCCCCGGCGCCCCCCACGGCACCCGACCTCACCACCCCTCCGGCCGAGCCGCACATCGGCGACGAGGCCGAGACGCCGCGCGACGAACCGCGCCGCACGATAGAGGAAGTGGATCTACCGGGGACCGCGGACGGCTCGTCCGTCGTCGTCGAGGAACCTCCCGTCGCTCCCGCGATCGAGGTGCCGGAGCCCACCGCCGGCCGGCTGGTCCGGCTGCGCGCCCGGCTCTCCCGGTCGCAGAACGCGCTCGGCAAGGGGCTGCTCACGCTCCTCGCGCGCGAGCACCTCGACGACGACACCTGGGAGGAGGTCGAGGACACCCTCCTCACCGCCGACGTCGGGGTCCGGCCCACCCAGGAACTGGTCGAGCGGCTGCGCGAGCGCGTGAAGGTGCTCGGCACCCGCACGCCCGCCGACCTGCGCGAACTCCTGCGCGAGGAGCTGCTCCAGATCCTCGAACCCGGGTTCGACCGGACGGTGAAGACCGACTCGAACCTCGACACCCCGGGCATCGTGATGGTCGTCGGCGTCAACGGCACCGGCAAGACCACCACCACCGGCAAGCTGGCGCGTGTGCTGGTCGCCGACGGGAAAAACGTTGTTCTCGGTGCCGCCGACACCTTCCGGGCCGCCGCCGCCGACCAGCTCCAGACCTGGGGCGACCGCGTCGGCGCCCGTACCGTGCGCGGTCCCGAGGGCGGCGACCCCGCGTCGATCGCCTTCGACGCCGTCAAGGAGGGCATCGAGGCCGGTGCCGACGTCGTACTGATCGACACCGCCGGACGACTGCACACCAAGACCGGGCTCATGGACGAGCTGGGCAAGGTCAAGCGCGTCGTCGAGAAGCACGCCCCGCTGGACGAGGTGCTGCTGGTGCTCGACGCCACCACCGGGCAGAACGGCCTCGTCCAGGCCCGCGTCTTCGCCGAGGTCGTCGAGATCACCGGCATCGTGCTCACCAAGCTCGACGGCACCGCCAAGGGCGGCATCGTCATCGCCGTACAGCGCGAGCTGGGCGTGCCGGTGAAGCTGATCGGCCTCGGTGAGGGGGCCGACGATCTGGCGCCGTTCGAGCCGGAGGCGTTTGTTGACGCACTTATCGGAGAGTGATCGGCATCCTGGTCACCGTCTCCGGAAATCCGTAGGTCCGCGAAGAGGCGCCCGCCCCCAAGGTGCAGTTGGGGACGGGCGCCTTGCTGTGCGGCCCCGCGCCGTGGACTCGGGCGCTACGCCCGCGACCGGTGCGCCACGTAGGCCAGCGTCCCCAGCAGCAGCCTGGCCGCCGGAGGCCTGGTCGCCGTGTCCAGGGCGGGCGGGCGCAGCCAGGTGACCGGGCCGAGGCCGCCCCGGTCGGAGGGGGGTGCCGTGAGGTACGTACCGGAGCCCAGGCCGTGCAGGTCGAGGGCCGCGTCGTCCCAGCCCATGCGGTAGAGGAGTTCGGGGAGTTCGGCGGCGGCGCCGGGGGCGACGAAGAACTGGGCGCGGCCCTCCGGGGTGGCGGTGACCGGGCCGAGGGGGAGGCCCATGCGTTCCAGCCGGACCAGGGCCCGGCGGCCGGCCGGTTCGGCGACCTCGATCACGTCGAAGGCGCGGCCCACGGGGAGCATGACCGCGGCGCCCGGGAACTGGCCCCAGGTGTCGGTGACTTCGTCGAGGGTGGCGCCGGCCGCGACCCGGGGCGCGAAGCTCAGGGGGTGGGCGCCCGGCGCGGGGCAGTCGGTCAGGCCGCAGGAGCAGGCGCCGCCGGCCGCGCGGGCGC
Source organism: Streptomyces sp. NBC_01451 (assembly GCF_036227485.1). Classification (NCBI taxonomy): domain Bacteria; kingdom Bacillati; phylum Actinomycetota; class Actinomycetes; order Kitasatosporales; family Streptomycetaceae; genus Streptomyces; species Streptomyces sp. NBC_01451. The sequence continues at coordinate 2,509,822 of NZ_CP109479.1, read as the reverse complement.
CGGCGGCCACGTCCCAGCCCCAGAGGCCGGTGTACTCGGCCACGGCGGTGCACTCGGACGACCGGCCGCGGCGACGCGTGCCGGTCCGGATCTCGCGGATACCCCGGCTGCTGCCGATCGTGAAGCCCATGCCCCCTCCAACGGGTCCGACGCGCCGGTGGTTACGAGCTGCGACCAGAACGTAACCCTGCGTTTCCGGCTGCCCGTCACCCCTGTCCGCCCTCACCGGCTCCGGTCGGCGCCCAGAAGTGCCTCGGGTGGTGCGCTCGGCGGTGCGCGCCCTCGCGTGCACCGCTCCGCCCACTCCCAGCCGTCCTCTGTCAAGTGAATCCTGTGCAGCCGCCCGTGAGTTCATTCGAAGGGGTGGCGAATGGTGGCGTTTCCTGGATCCCCATGGCCGGAGGCGTGATCGTAGGATTACTTTGAGTGCACGAGACCTGGGAGCACATGCGCTCGTGGGTATGCCGGAGGCAACTCGGCTTCCCGTTCGAAGGGTGAGAACTGTCGGACACGGAGCCTATTTACCGGCATTCTGATAGGGCTTGGCGCACTCGGCGAACAAGTGGTCTCAGGGATGGGGGCGTTCCAGTGGGCGGCAACGGCGGAAGCGCGACGACACCGGCCAGCGCCGACAAGCGCCCGAATGAGCTGCTCGGCTCGTGGTTCGTGCGCAGCGGCTGGTCCAAGGGCGAACTGGCGCGCCAAGTGAACCGCCGGGCACGCCAGTTGGGTGCCAACCACATCTCGACGGACACCTCACGGGTCCGGCGCTGGCTGGACGGGGAGAATCCGCGCGAGCCGATCCCGCGCATCCTGTCCGAACTGTTCTCCGAGCGCTTCGGCTGTGTCGTCTCCGTCGAGGACCTGGGGCTGCGCGCCGCCCGCCAGTCGCCGTCCGCGTCCGGTGTCGACCTGCCCTGGACGGCCCCCCAGACCGTGGCCCTGCTCAGCGAGTTCTCGCGCAGCGACCTGATGCTGGCGCGACGCGGCTTCCTCGGGACCGCCCTGTCCCTCGCCGCCGGACCCACCCTCATCGAGCCCATGCAGCGCTGGCTCGTCCCGGTGCCCCCCGCCCCGCCCGAGGAACCCGAGCACCCGACCGCCGCGCGCCGGGCCGGCCGCCTCTCCAGGCCCGAACTGGAGCTGCTGGAGTCCACCACCGCGATGTTCCGGCAGTGGGACGCCCAGTGCGGCGGTGGCCTGCGCCGCAAGGCGGTGGTCGGACAGCTGCACGAGGTGACGGACCTCCTCCAGGAGCCCCAGCCCGAGGCCACCAGCCGCAAGCTGTTCAAGGTCGCCGCCGAGCTGGCCGAACTCGCCGGCTGGATGTCGTACGACGTGGGGCTCCAGCCGACCGCCCAGAAGTACTTCGTCCTGGCTCTGCACGCGGCCAAGGAGGCCGGGGACAAGCCCCTGGGCTCGTACGTCCTGTCGTCCATGAGCCGCCAGATGATCCACCTCGGCCGGCCGGACGACGCACTCGAACTGATCCACCTCGCGCAGTACGGCAGCCGCGACTGCGCGAGCCCCCGCACCCAGTCCATGCTGTATGCGATGGAGGCACGCGCATACGCCAATATGGGACAGCCCGGGAAGTGCAAGCGGGCCGTGCGCATGGCCGAGGACACGTTCGCGGACGTACACGATTGGGACGAGCCCGATCCCGACTGGATCCGCTTCTTCTCCCGGGCCGAGCTCTACGGCGAGAACTCCCACTCGTTCCGTGACCTGGCCTACGTCGCGGGCCGCAGCCCCACCTACGCCTCCCTCGCCGAGCCCCTGATGCGGAACGCCGTCGACCTGTTCGCGAAGGACACCGATCACCAGCGTTCGTACGCACTGAACCTGATCGGCATGGCCACGGTCCACCTTCTCCAGCGGGAGCCCGAGCGGGCCGCGGTGCTGGCCATGGAAGCCATGGAAATCGGCAAGAAGGTGCGCTCCGAGCGCGTCAACACTCGTATCCGAAAGACCGTCGACACGGCGGTGCGCGAGTTCGGGGATCTCGCCGAGGTCGTGGACCTGACGGACCAGCTCGCGATCGATCTGCCCGAGACCGCCGAGGCGGTCTGAACCCCCGGAACCCCGGCCGCGGCAGGCCTTCCCGACAGCCCGACTCGGCTCCCCCGCCAGGTCATCGGAAGGTCGGCCGCGGTCGGCCCACCACCACGGGCGAAGGTTGCGCCACGATAACGATCGGCGCGTCCAACATCCGGCAGTTCATCGATCCGTAACACGCGAGGCACCTTCGTCACTGCGGCGAAACATCGAGGGGCGTCGACCGAAACGGCGCTGCGTCAATGTCTGGCGCATAACCGGCCCACCCCTCAATCCGCTCAGGCTTCGCCCGCACGGGGCCGTACCAATGACGAGGAGACGCCGATGGCATCAGCCGCCATCACGCTAGCCGCAGAGGCTCCCAAGCTCTCTGCCGCGAACACCGGGTTCATGCTGATCTGTTCGGCACTGGTGTTGCTCATGACCCCCGGACTCGCCTTCTTCTACGGAGGCATGGTCCGGGTCAAGAGCACCCTGAACATGTTGATGATGAGCTTTATCAGCATCGGCATCGTCACCCTTCTGTGGGTGCTGTACGGCTTCTCCCTCGCGTTCGGCACCGACAAGGGCAGCCTCATCGGCTGGACCTCGGGCTGGGTCGGCCTCAGCGACATCGGCACGACCGATCTGTGGGACGGCTACAACATCCCGATCCTGACGTTCATGGTCTTCCAGATGATGTTCGCGGTCATCACCCCCGCCCTGATCAGCGGTGCCATCGCGGACCGCGTCAAGTTCTCGGCCTGGGCGCTGTTCGTCGCCCTGTGGGCCACCGTCGTGTACTTCCCCGTCGCCCACTGGGTCTGGGGCGCGGGCGGCTGGGCCTTCGAGCTCGGTGTCATCGACTTCGCCGGTGGTACGGCGGTCCACATCAACGCGGGTGCCGCGGCGCTCGGCGTGATCCTGGTCATCGGCAAGCGCGTCGGATTCAAGAAGGACCCGATGCGCCCGCACAGCCTCCCGCTGGTCATGCTCGGTGCCGGTCTCCTGTGGTTCGGCTGGTTCGGCTTCAACGCCGGTTCGTGGCTGGGCAACGACGACGGCGTCGGCACGCTGATGTTCGTCAACACGCAGGTCGCCACCGCCGCCGCCATGCTCGCCTGGCTCATCTACGAGAAGATCCGCCACGGCGCGTTCACCACCCTGGGTGCCGCCTCCGGCGCGGTCGCGGGTCTGGTCGCCATCACCCCCTCGGGTGGTGCGGTCTCCCCGATCGGCGCGATCGCGGTCGGCGCCATCGCCGGTCTGCTGTGCGCCATGGCTGTCGGCCTCAAGTACAAGTTCGGTTACGACGACTCGCTCGACGTCGTCGGCGTCCACCTCGTCGGTGGTGTCGTCGGCTCCCTGCTCATCGGCTTCTTCGCCAGCGGCAAGGGCCAGTCGGAGGTCGAGGGCCTCTTCTACGGCGGCGGCCTCGACCAGTTCTGGAAGCAGTGCGCGGGCGTCTTCGCCGTCCTCGGCTACTCCCTGGTCGCCTCCGCGGTCCTCGCCTTCCTCCTCGACAAGACGATCGGCATGCGCGTCTCCGAGGACGACGAGATCGCCGGCATCGACCAGGCCGAGCACGCCGAGACCGCATACGACTTCAGCGGCGCCGGCGGCGGCGCTGCCCGCACGTCCGTCACGGCGGCCGTCGGTGGCGAGAGCAAGAAGGTGGACGCATGAAGCTCATCACCGCCGTTGTGAAGCCCCACCGGCTCGACGAGATCAAGGAGGCCCTCCAGGCCTTCGGGGTCCACGGTCTGACGGTCACCGAGGCGAGCGGCTACGGTCGTCAGCGGGGCCACACCGAGGTCTACCGCGGTGCCGAGTACACGGTCGACCTGGTTCCCAAGATCCGTATCGAGGTTCTGGCCGAGGACGACGACGCCGAGGGTCTGATCGACGTCATCGTCAAGGCGGCCCGGACCGGCAAGATCGGTGACGGCAAGGTCTGGTCCATCCCGGTCGACACCGCCGTCCGGGTCCGGACCGGTGAGCGCGGCCCGGACGCGCTCTGAGGCAGCAAAGACGAACAGGAGTCGCTGGGTGACGAGTACGGACGTGCGCAAGGATGCAGAGGACTCGGGACCCAGCGGCTATGCGGCGGCCCGGCTGCGCCTCCTCACCGAGGGGGCGCGGTCCGGGCCGCCGCGCCGTGCGGCCCTGGCCGAACTGACCGACGAGTGGCTGACCGGCCTCTTCACGGCCGCTTCCGAAGGCCTGCAAGGACTGCGTGGAGTCTCCCTGGTCGCCGTCGGCGGCTACGGCAGGGGTGAACTCTCCCCGCGCAGCGACCTGGACCTGCTCCTCCTGCACGACGGCAGCGACTCCGCCGCCGTCGCCGCCCTCGCGGACCGCCTCTGGTACCCCGTGTGGGACCTGGGCCTCGCCCTGGACCACTCCGTCCGGACCCAGTCCGAGGCCCGGAAGGTGTCGGGCGAGGACCTCAAGGTGCAGCTGGGCCTGCTGGACGCCCGCCACCTGGCCGGCGACCTCGGCCTCACGGCCGGCCTGCGCACCGCCGTCCTCGCCGACTGGCGCAACCAGGCCCCCAAACGCCTCCCCGAACTCCAGGAACTCTGCGCCGAACGCGCCGAACGCCAGGGCGAGCTCCAGTACCTCCTCGAACCCGACCTCAAGGAGGCCCGCGGCGGTCTGCGCGACGCCACCGCCCTGCGCGCGGTCGCGGCCTCCTGGCTGGCCGACGCCCCCCGCGAGGGCCTCACGGACGCCCGGCGCCGCCTGCTGGACGTCCGCGACGCCCTCCACCTCACCACCGGCCGCGCCACCGACCGCCTCGCCCTCCAGGAACAGGACCAGGTAGCCGCCGAACTCGGACTCCTCGACGCCGACACCCTCCTGCGGCAGGTCTACGAGGCGGCACGCGTCGTCTCGTACGCGAGTGACGTGACCTGGCGCGAGGTGGGGCGCGTGCTCCGCTCGCGCGCCGTACGCCCGCGCCTGCGCGCCATGCTGGGCGGCGGCAAGCCCGTGGCGGAACGTTCACCCTTGGCCGAGGGCGTCGTCGAGCAGGACGGCGAGGTGGTCCTCGCCCGTGCCGCGCGCCCCGACCGCGACCCCGTACTCCCGCTGCGCGCCGCCGCGGCAGCCGCCCAGGCGGGTCTCCCGCTGTCCCTGCACGCGGTCCGCCGGATGGCAGCCGCGGCACGGCCGCTGCCGACCCCCTGGCCGGCCGAGGCGAGAGAGCAACTGGTCACGCTGCTGGGCTCGGGCAGCCCGACCATCGAGGTCTGGGAGGCGCTGGAGGCCGAAGGCCTGATCACCCACTTCCTCCCCGACTGGGAGCGGGTCCGCTGCCGCCCGCAGCGCAACGCCGTCCACATCTGGACGGTCGACCGCCACCTGATCGAAACGGCCGTCCGGGCCTCCGAGTTCACCCGCCGGGTCAGCCGCCCCGACCTCCTCCTGGTCTCCGCGCTGCTCCACGACATCGGCAAGGGCTGGCCCGGCGACCACTCCGTCGCGGGCGAGATCATCGCCAAGGACGTGGCCGCCCGTATCGGCTTCGACCGCGCCGACGTGGCGGTGCTGGCCACCCTCGTACGCCACCATCTGCTCCTGGTCGACACCGCCACCCGGCGTGACCTGGAGGACCCGGCCACCGTGCGCTCGGTCGCCGAGGCGGTCGGCACGCAGAGCACGCTGGAACTCCTCCACGCGCTCACCGAGTCCGACGCGCTGGCCACGGGCCCGGCCGCCTGGTCGACCTGGCGCGGCTCACTCGTCGCCGACCTGGTCAAACGGGTCGCCGCCGTGCTCGCCGGGGACGCCCCCGAGGAGCCCGAGGCCGCCGCGCCCACCGCCGAACAGGAACGGCTCGCCATCGAGGCGTTCCGCACCGGCGGCCCGGTGCTGTCGCTGCGCGCCCAGACGGAGGCCCCGGCGGACGCGTCGCCGGAGGAGTCCCCGTCGCCGGACGCGGGCGAACCCGAGCCGCTCGGCGTGGAACTCCTGATCGCCGTACCGGACCAGCCCGGCGTACTGCCCGCGGTGGCCGGCGTCCTCGCCATGCACCGGCTGACCGTGCGTACGGCGGAACTGCGCGCACTGGACCTCCCCGACGGTGTCGAGGGCGCGGTCCTGCTCCTCGACTGGCGCGTGGCCGCCGAGTACGGCTCCCTGCCCCAGGCGGCCCGCCTGCGCGCCGACCTCGTACGGGCGCTGGACGGCTCCCTGGACATCGCGGGCCGCCTGGCCGAGCGCGACGCCGCGTACCCGCGGCGCCGGGGCGTCGTGGCGCCGCCTGCCCGGGTGACCGTACATCCGGCCGCCTCCCGGCAGGCCACGGTGATCGAGGTGCGCGCGCAGGACGCCCCGGGGCTGCTGCACCGGATCGGGCGGGCGCTGGAGGAGGCCGGGGTGCGGGTGCGGAGCATGCACGTCAGCACGCTGGGTTCCAACGCGGTGGACGCCTTCTACGTGACCAGCCGCAAGGGCGCGCCGCTGCCGGGGGACGAGGCGTCCACGGTGGCACGGAAGCTGGAGGAGATGATCCGGGCGTCGTGACCGCCCGCGCGGGGATTCCGTCCCCGTCTGCCGAATCAGCAGGCGGGGGCGATTTGCTTGCGAGGCCGGATACCCTGGAGAACAGCCCACTCTGCCCCCTACTCCGAGGACCGACGCCGCCGTGTTCGATACTCTCTCCGACCGCTTGTCAGCGACTTTCAAGAACCTGCGCGGCAAGGGGCGCCTGAGCGAGGCGGACATCGACGCCACGGCCCGCGAGATCCGTATCGCGCTCCTCGAAGCCGACGTGGCCCTGCCGGTCGTGCGGACGTTCATCAAGAACGTCAAGGAGCGTGCCCTCGGGGCCGACGTCTCCAAGGCGCTGAACCCCGCCCAGCAGGTCCTCAAGATCGTCAACGAGGAACTCGTCACGATCCTCGGCGGCGAGACCCGGCGCCTCCGCTTCGCCAAGCAGCCCCCGACCGTGATCATGCTGGCCGGTCTCCAGGGTGCCGGTAAGACCACCCTCGCGGGCAAGCTGGGCAAGTGGCTCAAGGACCAGGGGCACTCGCCCCTCCTCGTCGCCGCCGACCTCCAGCGCCCCAACGCCGTCAACCAGCTCAGCGTCGTCGCCGAGCGCGCCGGGGTCGCGGTCTACGCGCCCGAGCCGGGCAACGGGGTCGGTGACCCGGTCAAGGTCGCCAAGGACTCCATGGAGTTCGCGAGGACCAAGGTCCACGACATCGTGATCGTGGACACCGCCGGCCGCCTCGGTATCGACGCCGAGCTGATGCGGCAGGCCGCGGACATCCGGGACGCGGTCTCGCCCGACGAGATCCTCTTCGTCGTCGACGCGATGATCGGCCAGGACGCCGTCAACACGGCCGAGGCCTTCCGGGACGGCGTCGGCTTCGACGGTGTCGTCCTGTCGAAGCTCGACGGTGACGCCCGTGGTGGTGCCGCGCTCTCCATCGCCTCGGTGACCGGCAAGCCGATCATGTTCGCGTCGAACGGCGAGAAGCTCGACGACTTCGACGCGTTCCACCCTGACCGGATGGCCTCCCGCATCCTCGACATGGGTGACCTGCTCACCCTGATCGAGCAGGCGGAGAAGACGTTCAGCCAGGAAGAAGCCGAGGCCATGGCCTCCAAGCTGGCGTCCAAGAAGGGCCAGGACTTCACCCTGGACGACTTCCTGGCCCAGATGGAGCAGGTCAGGAAGATGGGGTCGATCTCCAAACTCCTCGGCATGCTGCCCGGCATGGGGCAGATCAAGGACCAGATCAACAACCTCGACGAGCGCGATGTCGACCGTACGGCGGCCATCATCAAGTCGATGACCCCGGCCGAGCGTCATGAGCCGACGATCATCAACGGCTCGCGCCGCGCCCGTATCGCCAAGGGTTCCGGTGTCGAGGTCAGCGCGGTCAAGGGCCTGGTCGAGCGGTTCTTCGAGGCGCGCAAGATGATGTCCCGCATGGCCCAGGGCGGCGGTATGCCGGGGATGCCCGGGATGCCGGGCATGGGTGGCGGTCCCGGCCGCTCCAGGAAGCAGCCCAAGCAGGCCAAGGGCAAGCAGCGCTCCGGCAACCCGATGAAGCGCAAGCAGCAGGAGCAGGAGGAGGCCGCACGCCGGGCCGCCGGTGCCCAGGGTGCTCCGGGCGGCGCGTTCGGTCTGCCGGGCCAGCAGGGCGCGCAGGACTTCGAGCTGCCGGACGAGTTCAAGAAGTTCATGGGCTGAGAAGCCGGCCGGCCGGGAAGCCGATCAACCGATTCGAGACGTCCGTACGTCGTCCAGGGCGCCCTTCTCCTGAGGGGCGCCCTGACGCGTTCCGCGCGTCCCCGCGCGCGGGGGTGCGTCGTCGGTGGGATGTGCCCCGGCCGCGCCGGTCGACCGCACACGCCGGCCGAGGCGCTGGGAGGGCCCTGGGCGGGGCAGCCGGCGCAACGGCTGCCACGGGTCACCTCACGCGGTCCGGGCGATGAGGTACCGGAAGACGTTCGGCATCCATATCGTCCCGTCCCTCCGCTGATGCGGATGCAGTGCCTCCGCCAGCTCCTTGTCCACCTGCTCCTGGCCGGTCGCCGCGATCGCCGCGTCGAACAGCCCCGTCGACAGCAGCCCGCGTACGGCGCTGCGCATGTTCGCGTACCCGAACGGGCAGGACACCCGCCCGGAGCCGTCCGGGCGCAGGCCCGTCCGCTGGGCGACCCTCTCCAGGTCGTCGCGGAGCGAGGGGCGCCAACTGCCCGTGACGCGCAACGGATCGGCGAGCCGGGCCGCGACCCGCAGTACGGCCGACGTGGCGCAGCGCTCCGGTGGACCCCAGCCGACCAGCACCACCGGCGAGCCCCGGCCGACCGACGGCAGCGCCGCCGCGAGCGTCCTGCCGAGCTCCTCGGAGTCGCCCGCGCGACAGCCGATCGGCTCGAACGCGGTCACCAGGGTGTACGCGGGGGTGCCCGTCTCGGGGAGTCTCGTCACGAGCCGGGCGTCGGCACGCGCGCGTACGGGCGCCGATTCGGGCAGTAAACGCTCCCGCGCCAGGCTCAGCCGCTGCGGTGACGACGCCTCGACACCGGTAACGGCGGCGCCTCGCGAGGCCGCCATCAACAGGGCCAGGCCCGAGCCGCAGCCGAGGCCGAGCAGTCGCGTGCCGTTGCCCACTTCCAGCCGCTCGTAGACGGACTCGTAGAGCGGTACGAACATCCGCTCCTGGATCTCCGACCAGTCACGCGCGCGTGCGCACAGGTCCACACGGGTCGCCGGACCCGTGTGAGGCAGGTGCTGCCGCACGAGTGTAGGTGTCATCGAAAGCGCCCCAATCCGCCGAGAGTTGCCCTTGGTTCCGATGTGGTGGCCCCCGTTGCCGTGCGCGCTCGCACTTCCCCCGTATGCCAGGTAACTCCGCACCCGAGCCGCCGTCCAGGGGTTGTGAGGCCGAGGTTGTGCGCTCGCTGTGCTCACGAAAAGAATTCACATGCCGGCAACGTGGGCCCGTAGCATCGCGCCATGGCAAAGGCACCCGTACTCACGCCTCAGGCAATTGACTTCCCCCGCTGGTACCAGGATCTGGTCGCCAAGGCCGAGCTGGCCGACAACGGTCCGGTGCGGGGCACCATGGTCATCCGACCGTACGGGTACGGGCTGTGGGAGCGGATGCAGGCCGAGATGGACACGCGGATCAAGGAGACGGGCGCGCAGAACGCCTACTTCCCCCTGCTGATCCCGCAGTCGTACTTCGCCAAGGAGGCCGAGCACGTCGAGGGTTTCGCGCCTGAACTGGCCGTGGTCACGCACGGCGGCGGCAAGGAGCTCGAAGAGCCCGCGGTGGTCCGCCCCACCTCCGAGATGATCATCAACGACTACTTCTCGAAGTGGGTGCAGAGCTACCGCGACCTGCCCCTGCTGATCAACCAGTGGGCGAACGTGGTGCGTTGGGAACTGCGCCCCCGGCTCTTCCTCCGCACGAGCGAGTTCCTGTGGCAGGAGGGCCACACCGCGCACGCCACCCAGGAGGACGCCCGCGACTTCGCCGCGCACATCCACCGGAACGTCTACGAGGACTTCATGGTCAACGTCCTGGCGATGGACACCGTTCCCGGCCGCAAGACGGTCAAGGAGCGCTTCGCCGGCGCCATCAACACCCTCACCCTCGAAGGCATGATGGGCGACGGCAAGGCCCTCCAGATGGCCACCAGCCATGAGTTGGGCCAGAACTTCGCCAAGGCCTTCAACACCCGCTACCTGTCGAGGGAAGGCAGGCAGGAACTCGTCTGGCAGACGTCTTGGGGCTCGACGACCCGCATGATCGGCGCCCTGGTGATGGCACACGGCGACGACAACGGCCTGCGGATCCCCCCGCGCCTCGCCGCGATCCAGGCCGTGGTCGTCGCGATCAAGGGCGACGAGGCGGTTCTGGCCAAGGTCCGCGAGATCGGCGACCGGCTGAAGGCGGCGGGCGTACGCGTACACGTGGACGACCGCACGGACGTGCCCTTCGGCCGCCGCGCCGTCGACTGGGAGCTCAAGGGCGTACCGGTACGCGTCGAGGTCGGCCCCCGTGACCTGGAGAGCGGCACGGCGATGCTCGTCCGCCGCATCCCGGGCGGCAAGGAACCGGTGGCCTTCGACGCGCTCGTACGGCTGCTGCCCACCGTCCTCGAAGAGGACCAGGCGCTGCTGCTGGCCCAGTCGCGCGAGCGCCGGGAGTCCCGGACCTCGGACGTGTCGACGTTCGAGGAGGCCGTCGAGGCGGCGACCGCCGGTCGCTGGGCGCGCGTCCCCTGGGCGGTGCTCGGCGAAAACGGCGAGGCCAGGCTCGGTGAGCACGCGGTGACCGTACGCTGTCTGGTCGCGGCGGACGGGTCGGTCCCCGAGACCGATGACGCACGGGGTAACGTCGCCATTGTCGCCCGCGCCTACTGAGGCGGCGACGAGAGCGACCGAAACGCCTCTTGCGCACCGGACGACCACAGGTACCCCGGCGCGCGGACAACGTCTACGCGCCGGGTCGTACGTGGGGCTACGCACCGGCTTGGTATGAGCTGTGAGGCTTCTCCGCAGATCAGCGCACCCGCCCTCGTCCGGACGCATCAGCGGCAACTGACGGGTACGTGCAAATTATTTGGGATGGCCCGGAATCGGAACACAGCGGCACTCAGGCTCGTTGTCATTACGTGAGCACGACACAGACACCACCTGTACTCGCCGCAGAACTGGCGCAGGCGTGGGCCGACATTCAGCGGTACCACCCCGAGCTGCCCGATCTTGCCGCGCCCGAGTCCCTGATCGGAGAGTCGTCGTCCGCCTGCGGGCACGCGCTCTCCTTCGAGCGACTGCTTCATGAGGCAGTCCATGGCATCGCAGCCGCCCGTGGAGTCCGCGACACCTCCCGGGCCGGCCGCTACCACAACCGCAGATTCCTCGCGATCGCCGAGGAGCTGGGCCTGGACCACCCTGAGGAACCGCACCCCAGCAGCGGCTTCTCGCTGGTCACGCTCAACCCCGAGGCCAAGCGGCGCTACCGCCCCACCATGGAGCGGCTGCAGCGCGCCCTGAAGGCGCACACCGTGGCCACCACCACCGACACGACCCGCACCTTCCGCGGTCCGGCCGCCCGCCACGGCTCCTCCGGGGGAGGGGTGCGTGTGAAGGCCGTCTGCGACTGCGGCCGCAACGTGCGCGTCGTCCCGTCGGTGCTGGCACAGGCTCCGATCGTGTGCGGCGGCTGCGGCAAGCCGTTCCGCATCCCCGAGATCGTGGGCGCGGGCGCCGCCTGACACCCCGTCCCGTCGCGTGATCGAGCCCGGCATCTCGTGGGTGCCGGATGAACACGTGGGGGAGTGCGCGGTCCTCGGGCGGTCGCCTGTATGGGCACCCGGAGTGCCGGGTGCCCATACAGGCCTGGCCAAGTGCTGCCCGGGTACGGCGCGACCCGCAGGGTGTGGCAGAATGGCCAGCTGTACTCGACAGCCGCACAGGAACCCTCTCGCCTCCGGCTGACGCGTCCATCGGGCACTCGGGTACCGCAACCCCACGCGGCAATCTCGCCGTGCCCAACCACGTCAAATCCAGGAGAACCCACTCCCGTGGCAGTCAAGATCAAGCTGAAGCGTCTGGGCAAGATCCGTTCGCCTCACTACCGCATCGTCGTCGCCGACTCCCGTACCCGCCGTGATGGCCGGGCCATCGAGGAGATCGGCCTGTACCACCCGGTGCAGAACCCCTCGCGCATCGAGGTCGACACCGAGCGTGCGCAGTACTGGCTGGGTGTCGGCGCGCAGCCGACCGAGCCGGTTCTCGCCATCCTCAAGCTGACCGGCGACTGGCAGAAGTTCAAGGGCCTGCCGGCCCCGGCTCCGCTGCTCGTGGCCGCTCCGAAGCCCGCCCGTCCGCTGTTCGAGGCCCTGGGCGGCGACAACGAGGGCAAGGGTGAGGCCATCACCCAGAAGAAGAAGGCCGAGAAGAAGGACGAGGCTCCGGCCGAGTCCTCTGCGGCTGCGCCGACCGAGGCCTGAGCATGCTCGAGGAGGCTCTCGAGCACCTCGTGAAGGGCATCGTCGACAACCCCGACGAAGTGCAGGTCGCCTCGCGCGAGCTGCGTCGTGGGCGCGTTCTGGAGGTCAGGGTTCACCCAGACGACCTCGGTAAGGTGATCGGCCGCAACGGCCGTACCGCGCGTGCCCTGCGAACCGTCGTGGGTGCCATCGGCGGACGCGGTGTCCGTGTCGACCTCGTCGACGTGGACCAGGTTCGCTGATCACCACGTAGCACCGGCTCGGGCCGGGGATGGCCACTTGGGCCGTCCCCGGCCCGTAGTCGTCTGCGCAGCAATGCCGTAGGCACACGACAGGAGATTCCAGAAAGTGCAGCTCGTAGTCGCGCGTGTGGGCCGCGCCCACGGCATCAAGGGCGAGGTCACCGTCGAGGTCCGTACCGACGAGCCGGAACTGCGGCTCGGTCCGGGTGCCGTCCTGGCCACCGACCCCGCCACGGCGGGCCCGCTGACCATCGAGACCGGCCGCGTCCACAGCGGCCGGCTTCTGCTGCGCTTCGAGGGCGTACGCGACCGGACCGGCGCCGAGGCCCTCCGCAACATCCTGCTGATCGCCGACGTCGACCCCGAGGAACTGCCCGAGGGCGAGGACGAGTACTACGACCACCAGCTGATGGACCTGGACGTGGTCCTGGTCGACGGCACCGAGATCGGGCGCATCACCGAGATCTCGCACCTGCCCTCCCAGGACCTGTTCGTCGTGGAGCGCCCCGACGGCAGCGAGGTGTACATCCCCTTCGTCCAGGAGATCGTCGTGGAGATCGACCTGGAGGAGCAGCGGGCGGTCATCGACCCGCCGCCGGGCCTGATCGACGACCAGGCGGAAGTCGTCTCTTCCCGGGAAGACGAAGACTCCTCGGGAGCCGACGCCTGATGCGTCTCGACGTCGTCACGATCTTCCCCGAGTACCTCGAACCCCTGAACGTCTCGCTCGTCGGCAAGGCACGCACGCGTGGACAGCTGAATGTGCACGTGCATCATCTTCGGGACTGGACGTACGACCGCCACAACAAGGTCGACGACACGCCCTACGGCGGCGGCCCGGGAATGGTCATGAAGACCGACCCCTGGGGCGACGCCCTGGACGACGTACTCGCCGACGGATACGAGGCCGGCTCCCGGACACCCGCACTGGTCGTGCCCACGCCCAGCGGCCGGCCCTTCACCCAGGCACTCGCCGTCGAACTGTCCGAGCGCCCCTGGCTGGTGTTCACACCCGCCCGCTACGAGGGCATCGACCGGCGTGTCATCGACGAGTACGCCACGCGGATGCCGGTGTACGAGGTGTCCATCGGCGACTACGTGCTCGCCGGCGGGGAAGCGGCCGTACTGGTGATCACCGAGGCCGTGGCGCGACTGCTGCCCGGGGTCCTCGGCAACGCCGAGTCGCACCGGGACGACTCCTTCGCGCCGGGTGCCATGGCCAACCTCCTGGAGGGGCCCGTCTTCACCAAGCCGCCCCAGTGGCGTGGCCGGGAGATCCCCGACGTGCTGCTCAGCGGCCACCACGGAAAGATCGCGCGCTGGCGCCGGGACGAGGCGCTGCGCCGTACGGCGGCCAACCGGCCCGACCTGATCGAACAGACCGCGGCGTCGGCCTTCGACAAGAAGGACCGCGAAACGCTCTCCATCATGGGGTGGCATCCGTCAGCCGACGGCCGATTTTGGCGTAGGCCGACGGGCGTGGAAGAATAGGTCGCTGTTGTGCGTCGTCCGGCGTGCGCCCCTGCCACGGGGGGACACGACGCCCGCCCCGGCACGGACAGCATCCTTCCGAAATTCAAGCTCCCGTTGATGACCTGTGGCATCAGCGAAGAAAGCAGACGAAATGTCTCACCTGCTCGACTCCGTCGACTCCGCGTCGCTGCGCACCGACATCCCGGCCTTCCGCCCGGGTGACACCGTCAACGTCCACGTCCGCGTCATCGAGGGCAACCGCTCCCGTGTGCAGCAGTTCAAGGGCGTGGTCATCCGCCGCCAGGGCGCCGGTGTCCGTGAGACCTTCACGGTCCGCAAGGTCTCGTTCTCCGTCGGCGTGGAGCGCACCTTCCCGGTGCACACCCCGATCGTCGAGAAGATCGAGCTGGTCACGCGTGGTGACGTGCGTCGCGCCAAGCTGTACTACCTCCGTGAGCTGCGCGGCAAGGCCGCGAAGATCAAGGAGAAGCGCGACAACTGAGCTTTCGGCGAGCCCGATACAAAGAAGGCTCACATCGGGGCCGGATAACATCCTGCCCCGATGGACACCGAAGCACAGCCGACGGAGCGCGACCGCTCCTCCCGCCCTGCTCGATCCGAGGAGATCTCGGACACCGAGGGGCCGGAGGACCGGTCGCGTTTTGCGTTGGTGTCCAGGGCGGCCGAGTGGCTCCCGGGCGGAAGGTTCACCCTGACCGTGCTGGTTTTTCTGCTGTTTCTGCTCCTCTTCAGCAGGTTCGTCATCCAGCCGTTCGAAATTCCCAGCCGCTCGATGGAGGGCGGATTGAGGATCGGGGACCGCGTTCTCGTAAATAAGTTCGCGTACCGTTTCGGTGCCGAGCCGCAGCGCGGTGACGTCGTCGTGTTCGACGGAACCGGCTACTTCGGGCACGCCGACTACATCAAGCGCGTTGTGGGTGTGGGGAGAGACCACGTGCTCTGCTGCGACAAGGAGGGGAGAATCGAGGTGAACGGCCGGTCGGTCGACGAGTCGACGTTCCTTTACCCCGGTGACAGCCCGTCCACGGTGTCCTTCGACGTGGTGGTGCCCGAGGGCGCGCTCTTCCTCCTGGGAGACCACCGCAGCGACTCCAGCGACTCCCGCGACCATCTGGGTTCGCCGGGCGGCGGCATGGTTCCCGTCGGCAGAGTGATCGGCCGGGCCGACTGGATCGGCTGGCCCAGCGAGCACTGGACCCGTCTGCACCGACCCGGCGCGTACGCGCGTGTGCCCGCCGCGGACGGTGTCCATGGGTAATCGCGGCAAACCGCGCGGCGCTCCCAGCACCGTCGCAGACCAACTGCTGCCCACCGGCTCGCGCCGGGCCTCCGGTGCCGCCGCAAGGCCGGGACGGGCCGAGCGGCGCAAGCTCCAGCGCAAGGTCAAGCGGCGCAGACGGCGCTCGGCCGTCAAGGAGATACCCCTCCTGGTCGGTGTCGCGGTCCTCATCGCGCTGGTCCTGAAGACCTTCCTCGTGCAGGCGTTCGTCATCCCGTCGGGTTCGATGGAGAACACGATCCAGATCGGCGACCGGGTCCTCGTGGACAAGTTCACCCCCTGGTTCGGCTCCAAGCCCCAGCGCGGCGACGTCGTCGTCTTCAAGGACCCCGGCGGCTGGCTCGACGACGAGCCGACCACCGCGAAGAGCGAGGACCCCATCGTCGTCAAGCAGGTCAAGCAGGGGCTCACCTTCATCGGCCTGCTGCCCTCGGACAACGAGAAGGACCTCATCAAGCGGGTCGTCGCGGTCGGCGGCGACACCGTCAAGTGCTGTGACTCCGAGGGCCGCGTGACCGTCAACGGCATGCCGCTCAACGAGACGACCTACATCCACCCCGGCAACAAGCCGTCCTCGTTCACCTTCGAGGTGAAGGTTCCCGAGGGACGCCTCTTCGTCATGGGCGACCACCGGGCCAACTCCGCCGACTCCCGCTACCACCGCACCGAGGCGTACAGCGGCACCGTGTCCGAGAGTTCCGTCGTGGGCCGGGCCATGGTCATCGCCTGGCCGTTCGGCCACTGGACCCAGCTGGAGGAGCCGGACACGTTCTCCTCGGTGCCGGGTGGGTCGGCCACCGCCCTCGGCTCGTCGCATAGGGTGGCTTCCGCGGATCGGTATGGATCGATCCCGCTCCCGACCCCTGCGGAACTCCCGCTCGTTATGGGAGTGGTGGGCCTGCGTCGCATCCGGCGCAGGCGGCGGTTCGGAGTGAGGAGTGGACGTGGGGGATTTGGCGGTCGGCGCACGGTCCGGACAGGACGGCCCCGAGGAACAGCGCCCCGCGGAGCCGGTTCCACCGGCCGCAGAGGACACCGTCCCCGCCGAGAGTGACTCCGGGGCCCCAGGGCTTGTCGGCAGCGGCTCAGGGTCCTCCGGGACGGGCAGCGGGGACTCCGGGGACGACACGGCGCGGGACCTCGACGAGTCCGGCCACAAGCCCAGGAAGCAGCGCTCCTTCTGGAAGGAGTTGCCGCTGCTCATCGGCATCGCGCTGGTGCTCGCGCTGCTGATCAAGACCTTCCTCGTCCAGGCGTTCTCCATCCCCTCGGACTCCATGCAGCACACGCTGGAGCAGGGCGACCGGGTCCTGGTCGACAAGCTCACCCCGTGGTTCGGCTCCGAGCCCGAGCGCGGTGAGGTCGTCGTCTTCCACGATCCCGCCGACTGGCTGGCCGGCGAGCCGACCGTCGAACCGAACCCCGTGCAGCGGGTCCTCGGCTGGATCGGCCTGATGCCGTCCGCCAACGAGAAGGACCTCATCAAGCGCGTCATCGGCGTCGGCGGCGACACCATCGAGTGCAACGGGACGGGCCCGCTGAAGGTCAACGGCAAGGCGCTCGACGAGCCCTACGTGTACGCGGGCAACACCCCGTGCAGCGTCGACGACCAGGGCGGCCAGTTCAAGGTGACGGTACCCACGGGCAAAATCTGGGTCATGGGTGACCACCGGCAGAACTCGCTGGACTCCCGGTACCACCAGGAGGACAAGAACGCGGGCTTCGTCCCCGTGGACAACGTGGTGGGCCGCGCCATCGTGGTCGCCTGGCCGCCCACCCGCTGGGACACGCTGCCGATTCCCGACACGTTCGACCAGAACCTGAGCGCCGCCGCTCCGGGCGCGCTGGGCCTCGCGGGCGCCGTCCCGCTGGTCCTGTGGCGCAGGCGTCGCGCGGGCGGTCGTCCTGCCGCTCCCGTTACCGTCGGAAACTCCGGTGTTCCCGGGTCGGGTACCGCCGGGTAGGGTGCCGTCCCAGACAGCCGATCTTCCGTGGCCCCGCCAGTCGGCACAGGGGCCACGGGGATCGCTTCTCCGAACTGGGGGAACACTGGGATGAGCAGCACGACGGCACGTACGGACGAGGGCCATGGACGGCTCGGCAGCAAGCTGTCGGGACTGGCCATGGCCCTCGGCTGTGTGCTCTTCCTCGGCGGTTTCGTCTGGGGCGCGATCCTCTACCGGCCGTACACCGTGCCGACGGACTCCATGTCGCCCACCATCGTGGCCGGTGACCGGGTGCTGGCCCAGCGGGTCGACGGCGACGAGATCAAGCGCGGTGACGTCGTGGTCTTCAGGCAGGCGAGTTGGGGCGACATGCCCCTGGTCAAGCGGGTCGTGGCCGTGGGCGGCGACACGGTCTCCTGCTGCACGGACGGCAAGCTGGTCGTCAACGGCAAGCAGATCCAGGAGTCCTACCTGCGCAAGGGCCAGCTCGCCGAGCTGACCGGCATCCCGTCGATCACGGTCCCCAAGGGACGCCTGTTCCTGCTCGGCGACGAACGCACCGGCTCCCTGGACTCCACGGCCCACCTGACGGAGGCCTTCAACGGCACGGTGGACCGCAGCGGGGTGGAGGCCCGCGTCGACGCGGTGGTGTGGCCCATGAACGGCATGCTGGCCCGTCCCACGGGCTTCGAATCGCTGGGGGGCCTGTCCACGCCGGGTCCGCTGCGGCTGCTCACCGTCGCGATCGTGGTGGGCGGGGTGCTCGTCCTGGGCGGCGGTGCCTACGGGGCGATCGCCGACCGGGCGGCGAAGAAGCGGCGCTCTGCCGTGGTGGCGGAGCCTGCCGGTGCCCGCTGAGCCGGTGGGCGCTGCCGACGACTCGCACGCCGGCGGTGTACGCAGGGTGTCCCGGATCGTGCTCCTCGACCCCCGGGATCGGATTCTGCTGCTGCACGGGCACGAGCCGGACGATCCGGCCGACGACTGGTGGTTCACTCCCGGCGGCGGTCTGGAGGGCGCCGAGACGCGCGAGGAGGCCGCACTGCGGGAACTCGCGGAGGAGACCGGCATCACCGAGGTCGAACTCGGTCCGGTGCTGTGGCGGCGCAGGTGCTCCTTCCCGTTCGCGGGGCGGCGCTGGGACCAGGACGAGTGGTACTACCTGGCCCGTACGGAGAGAACGGAGACCCGGGCCACGGGTCTCACGGAGCTGGAACGGCGAAGTGTCGCCGGAGCGCGCTGGTGGACGTGCCAGGAACTGACCCGGGCACATGAGACGGTGTATCCGACCAGACTCGCCGAGCTCCTGCGCAAGGTGCTCGACGAAGGTCCCCCGGCCATGCCCGAGACCCTCGACACGGAAATCGTCTAGTGGCTCGCGGCACTGGCGCACAATGGGGGGACGCACGGCTGAAGGGGAACATGCCATGAGCGCCGAGGACCTCGAGAAGTACGAGACCGAGATGGAGCTGAAGCTCTACCGGGAGTACCGCGATGTCGTCGGTCTGTTCAAATATGTGATCGAGACCGAACGGCGCTTCTACCTCACCAACGACTACGAGATGCAGGTGCACTCGGTCCAGGGCGAGGTGTTCTTCGAGGTGTCCATGGCGGACGCCTGGGTGTGGGACATGTACCGGCCGGCCCGGTTCGTGAAGCAGGTACGGGTACTCACGTTCAAGGACGTGAACATCGAGGAGCTGAACAAGAGCGATCTGGAGCTCCCGGGCGGCTGACCTTCACTCGTGCGGGTGGCGGAGTTTTCCACAATGCCGAGGTTGTCCACCAAGATCCAATAGCTCGCCGCACTGCCCGCATCGTTGGCGCCGGAGGTGGTGCCGACATGAACACACGTCATGCGCGAAACGGCGGACAGGGCGACGGACGGAGCGCCGCGCGGGGCAACGCGCAGCGCGGAGCACTGGGCAGGTACGGCGAGGAACTGGCCGCGCGGCGGCTGACCGAGGCCGGGATGACGGTCCTGGACCGCAACTGGCGCGCCGGCCGGACCGGCGAGATCGACATCGTGGCCCGGGACGGCGACGCTCTCGTCGTCTGCGAGGTCAAGACCCGCCGGGCGGCCGGACCGGCGGGGGCCTTCCAGCACCCGATGGCGGCTGTCACACCGGCCAAGGCGGAACGGCTGCGAGGCCTCGCCGAGCGCTGGGTCCAGGAACACGGGGGAGCGCCACCCGGCGGGGTCCGCATCGACCTGGTCGGTGTTCTGCTGCCCGAGCGCGGCGCGCCCGTGGTGGAACACGCGCGGGGGGTGGCGTGATGGGATTCGCCCGTACGTGTTCGGTGGCGCTGGTGGGTGTCGAGGGTGTGGTCGTCGAGGTTCAGGCGGATCTCGAACCCGGCGTCGCCGCGTTCACCCTGGTGGGACTGCCCGACAAGAGCCTGACGGAGAGCCGGGACCGGGTCCGGGCCGCGGTCGTCAACTCGGGAGCCGCCTGGCCGCAGAAGAAGCTCACGGTGGGGCTCAGCCCGGCGTCCGTGCCCAAGAGCGGCAGCGGGTTCGATCTCGCCGTCGCGGCGGCCGTGCTCGGGGCCGCCGAGCGGATCGATCCCCGGGTCCTGGCGGACATCGTGATGATCGGAGAGCTGGGCCTCGACGGCCGGGTGCGACCCGTACGGGGCATCCTGCCGGCGGTGCTGGCGGCGGCCGACTCGGGATACGAACAGGTGGTCGTGCCGGAGTGCTCCGCCGCCGAGGCCGCGCTGGTCCCCGGGGTGTCGGTGCTCGGCGTGCGCAGTCTGCGGCAACTGATCGCCGTCCTCACGGACGAGCCCGTACCCGAGGAGGAACCGGACGAGCACGGCCGCCCGGACCCGCTCATGGCGGGCCTGCGCATGCCGGGCACCGGGGCGGCCACGGGCATGCACGGCACGGGTGCCGCCCCGTACGACAACGGTCACGACCTGGCCGACGTCGTGGGCCAGTACTCGGCACGCACGGCGATGGAGGTGGCCGCGGCCGGCGGTCACCACGTGTTCCTGGAAGGGCCACCAGGCGCCGGCAAGACGATGCTCGCCGAGCGGCTGCCCGCTGTCCTGCCCCGACTCACCCGGGAAGAGTCGCTGGAGGTGACCGCCGTGCACTCGGTCGCGGGCCTGCTGCCACCGGGCAAACCCCTGATCGACACGGCGCCCTACTGCGCCCCGCACCACTCGGCCACCATGCAGGCACTCGTCGGCGGTGGACAGGGCGTGGCCAGGCCCGGAGCCGTCTCGTTGGCTCACCGCGGAATTCTCTTTCTGGACGAGACTCCGGAGTTCGGCAGTCGGGTGCTGGACGCCCTGCGCCAGCCCCTGGAGGCCGGGCATGTGGTGATCGCGCGGAGCGCGGGGGTCGTGCGGTTCCCGGCCAGGTTCCTGATGGTCCTCGCGGCCAATCCGTGCCCGTGCGGCCGTTTCTCCCAGCGGGACACCCTCTGCGAGTGCCCGCCCTCCGTGATCCGGCGCTACCAGGCCCGGCTCTCCGGGCCACTGCTCGACCGGGTCGACCTGCGGGTGGAGGTGGACAGGGTCACGCGCTCCCAGCTCATCGAGCGCGGGGCACGGGGCGAGTCCACGGCGACGGTCGCCGAGCGGGTGCGGGCGGCCCGGGAGCGGGCGGTGGCGCGGCTCGTGGGGACCCCGTGGCGGACCAACAGCGAGGTGCCGGGACGGGAACTGCGCAGCCGCTGGCATGCCGTGCCCGGCGCCATGGAGGAGGCCGAGCGGAATCTGGAACGGGGCGTGCTCACCGCGCGCGGCATCGACCGCGTCCTGCGGGTCGCCTGGACCGTCGCGGACCTCGTCGGCCACGACCGGCCCGACGCGACGGACGTCGCCCTGGCACTGCAACTGCGTACGGGAGTGCCGCGCGGGGTGCCGATGGCCATCGGGGCGCTGACATGACGGGGCATGCGGCAGGGGACGCGACCGGCGGCCGGCCGGGTGGGGAGCCGGACGGCCGGCTGAGCGCGGACGGACTCGCCCGGATCTTCCTCACCCGGGTCGTCGAGCCGGGGGACGAGGTCGCCGGGCGGTGGGTCCGGGAGCGCGGAGCCGTGGAGGTGGTGCGGCGGCTGCGGGACGGCGGTCCGATGCCGACCGGGGTCACCGCGACCCGGTGGGCGGGGCTGTGCGCGCGGGCGGCACGGGCCGAGCCCGAGCGGGATCTCGCCGTCGCGCGGGCGGCGGGGGTGCGGTTCGTGTGGCCAGGCCTGCCGGAGTGGCCGGCCCAGCTCGACGACCTCGGGGACGCGCGGCCCACGGGACTGTGGGTGCGCGGGCGGCCCAGCCTGCGGATGTGGGCGATGCGGTCCGTCGCCGTGGTGGGAGCCCGGGCCTGCACCGAGTACGGCGCCCACATGGCGGCCACGCTCGCCGCCGGGCTCGCGGAGCGCGGGTGGGTGGTGGTGTCGGGCGGCGCGTACGGGGTCGACGGGGCCGCGCACCGGGGTGCGCTCGGTGCGGGCGGTGCCACCGTCGCCGTACTCGCCTGCGGAGTCGACCGGCCCTACCCGCGCGGACACACCCAGTTGATCACCAGAATCGCCGAGCAGGGCTTGGTGGTCGGCGAGTTGCCGCCCGGTGATCATCCGACGCCGAGCCGGTTCGTGACGCGGAACCGGGTGATCGCGGCCCTCACCCGGGGGACCGTGATCGTCGAGGCCGCGTACCGCAGCGGTTCGCTCGTCACGGCGCGGGCGGCTCAGCGGCTGGGGCGGTTCACGATGGGGGTGCCGGGGCCCGCCACCAGCGGACTCTCCGCGGGGGTGCACGAGCTCCTTCGCGGCGAGGCCGTGCTGGTCACCGACGCGGCGGAAGTCGCCGAACTGGTCGGGGACATGGGCGAACTGGCGCCGGACCGGCGTGGGCCGGTGCTCCCGCGCGACCTGCTGGAACCGGCGGCGGAACGCGTTCTGGCCGCGCTGCCGGCGCGCGGGACGGCGGCGGTGGACGACATCGCGCGGGGAGCGTCGACGACCGAGGACGACGCGGTCGCCAGACTGTACGAGCTCCGATCACTTGGTTACGTCGAACGACACGGCGACGGCTGGAAGTTGACACGCCAGGCGATGATCTCCGTCCGGGCCGGCCGGGAGCGGTGCTGACCGAGCGTGTTCGGCCGTCCGGGGGATGCCCGACGCCCTTGGTAATTCCCGCAGTTGGTCCGCTCCGATGGTCACACAGGGCAACGGGCATGCCCCTGAGGGACGTCAAGCGGAACGTATCTGCGTACGCCCTGTCCCCCCGACCTCGCACACTGCGACACCTCAGTCACGCTACGCTCGCGTGGATTCCGGTGCAGACCGGCAGTCGGGCAGGCAATTGGACCAGACGGGTAATTCGACATCAGACCGCTACAGACCGACGGCCCATCCGGGCACTCCTCCAGACACCACCGGTTCACGGCAGAACGGCACAAGGCGACGTATGCCCCAGCACACCTCCGGGTCCGACCGGGCGGCGGCCCCACCGGCAGCCCGCGACGGCGGTAGCGTGCGCCCGCCCGCGCCCTCGACGCTCGACGAGCTGTGGCGTTCGTACAAGACGACGGGCGACGAGCGGCTGCGCGAGCAGCTGATCCTGCACTACTCGCCGCTCGTGAAGTACGTCGCCGGCCGGGTGAGCGTCGGGCTGCCGCCCAACGTCGAGCAGGCGGACTTCGTCTCCTCCGGGGTGTTCGGGCTGATCGACGCGATCGAGAAGTTCGACATCGAGCGGGAGATCAAGTTCGAGACGTACGCGATCACTCGCATCCGGGGCGCGATGATCGACGAACTGCGGGCGCTGGACTGGATTCCGCGGTCGGTGCGCCAGAAGGCGCGGAACGTGGAGCGGGCGTACACGACGCTGGAGGCGCGGCTGCGGCGCACGCCGACGGAGGGCGAGGTGGCCGCGGAGATGGGCATCGCGGTCGACGATCTCCACGCCGTGTTCAGCCAGTTGTCGCTGGCGAACGTGGTGGCTCTGGAGGAGTTGCTGCACGCGGGGGGCGAGGGCGGGGACCGGCTGAGCCTCATGGACACCCTGGAGGACACCGCCGCCGACAACCCGGTCGAGGTGGCCGAGGGCCGGGAGCTGCGGCGGTTCCTGGCGCGGGCGATCAACACGCTGCCCGACCGGGAGAAGACCGTGGTGACGCTGTACTACTACGAGGGACTCACCCTCGCGGAGATCGGCAACGTGCTGGGCGTGACCGAGAGCCGGGTCAGCCAGATCCACACCAAGTCGGTCCTGCAACTGCGCGCGAAGCTGGCGAGCTTCGGTCGCTGACCCGACCCGACCTGGCCTGACCTCACCCGACCTGGCCGGTCGGCGACCGGGGTGACCCGAGTCTCTCCCCTCCGGGGCGGTCCGTCCGTACAGTGGTTGACGTGCCAAGGATTCGAGCGGCCTCCGTGGCCGAGCACCGGTCGATGCAGCGAGCCGCCCTGCTGGACGCGGCCAGGTCCCTGCTGTCCGAGGGCGGGACGGATGCGCTGACGTTCCCGGCCCTGGCCGAGCGGACCGGGCTCGCGCGGTCGTCCGTCTACGAGTACTTCCGGTCGCGGGCGTCCGTCGTCGAGGAGCTGTGCGAGGTCGACTTCCCGCTCTGGGCGGCCGAGGTCGAGGCGGCGATGGCGGCGGCCGAGGGGCCCGAGGGCAAGGTCGAGGCCTATGTGCGCCGACAGCTCGCCCTGGTGGGCGACCGGCGGCACCGGGCCGTGGTGGCGATCTCGGCGAGTGAGCTGGACGCGGGGGCCCGGGAGAGGATCCGGGCGGCGCACGGAGGGCTCGTCGCGATGGTGGTCGAGGCGCTGCGGGACATCGGGCACGCGCAGCCCCGGATGGCCGCGATGCTGTTGCAGGGGATCGTCGACGCGGCCGTGCGGCGGATCGAGTTCGGCGTCGCCGAGGATCCCGCGGTGATCACGGACGCGGCTGTGGTGATGGCTCTGCGGGGTGTGCGGGGCTGAGCCTGGCTGCGGTTGGGGCCGGCGTGAGTCGCGCAGTCCGGCGCTGTCGGAGTGCCGCCCGCGCTTTTCGGCGCCGCCCCTGGCGGCACGCGTGCCCGCAGGTCGTGGGGACCGGCACGCCCTGTACCGGCAGGAGGCGTGAGGGGCCCCTGCGCAGCAGCCATGGAGGCAGGAGTGTGAGCGGGTCCAGGTAGGTGTCGCCCCTCAGCAGGCCCCAGTGCACGCACGTCGTCGTCGCGCAGTGGCTGTTTCCCGCCTCGACCGTGCCCACCACCTCGCCCGCCGCAACCTCGGCGCCCTCCTTCACCGCTGCCGTCACCGGTTCGTACGTTGTCCGTAGGGGCGGAGCCCCCGTGCCCGTGAGTTCGACCGAGACGACCCCCCTTCCCGCCACCCGGCCGGCGAAGTGCACCCGGCCGGCGGCCACCGCGCGAACCGGGGCGCCCGGGGCCGCCGCCAGGTCCACGCCCCGGTGGCCCCTGGCGTAGGGCGTCGGGGGCGGTTCCCAGGCACGCAGGACCAACGGACGTGTTCCCACCGGCCAGGTGCGGGCGATCGTGGGTGTGGGCGGGGCGTCCGCCGCGGGTGACGGTCCGGTCGGCGGGGGCTCCCCGGCTCCCCGCGCCGTCGACGCCGTCAGCGTCACTGTCAGCGTCAGCATCAGGGGCAGCAACAGGCCCAGGCCCGCACGTCGCACTCCTCGTTTCGCTCGCATGGGCGGAGCCTGCCGCGATTCCGGGCGGTATAGGCGGGCCTGTGGAGTACTGACCGGTTGTGGATATCGGCGTCACCCGGGGCCTCGCGGGTCCCGTACACTTCCTTTGGCGATCCGGGTGACCGGGTCGACTTCGCACGCCCCGACATCAGGCCCCCAAAGGGTGGGTGTCAACGCCTCTCGGTCCCTCGCGGCAAGGCGTATTCGGGCGTCAGGCGCGGGCGCCGTCCGGTACCCGCGGCACAACCGAGAAACACAAGGAGAACGGCCATGGCCGTCGTCACGATGCGGGAGCTGCTGGAAAGCGGCGTCCACTTCGGTCACCAGACCCGTCGTTGGAACCCGAAGATGAAGCGCTTCATCTTCACGGAGCGCAACGGCATCTACATCATCGACCTGCTCCAGTCGCTGTCGTACATCGACCGCGCCTACGAGTTCGTCAAGGAGACCGTCGCCCACGGCGGCACGGTCATGTTCGTCGGCACGAAGAAGCAGGCGCAGGAGGCGATCGCCGAGCAGGCGACCCGCGTCGGCATGCCCTACGTCAACCAGCGCTGGCTGGGCGGCATGCTCACCAACTTCTCGACCGTCTACAAGCGTCTGCAGCGCCTCAAGGAGCTTGAGCAGATCGACTTCGAGGACGTCGCCGCGTCCGGTCTCACCAAGAAGGAGCTTCTCGTGCTCTCGCGCGAGAAGGCCAAGCTGGAGAAGACCCTCGGTGGTATCCGCGAGATGTCCAAGGTGCCCAGCGCCGTCTGGATCGTGGACACCAAGAAGGAGCACATCGCGGTCGGTGAGGCCCGGAAGCTCAACATTCCGGTCGTCGCCATCCTCGACACCAACTGCGACCCCGACGAGGTCGACTACAAGATCCCGGGCAACGACGACGCGATCCGCTCCGTCACCCTGCTCACCCGCGTGATCGCCGACGCCGTCGCCGAGGGCCTCATCTCCCGTTCCGGCGTCAACACCGGTGACAAGGGCGAGAAGGCCGTCGCGGAGCCTCTCGCCGCGTGGGAGCGCGACCTCCTTGAGGGCGAGAAGAAGGCCGACGACGCCGAGGCGCCCGCCGCCGAGGCTCCGGCCGCTGCTGAGGCTCCCGTCGAGGCCGCCGAGGCCGAGGCTGCCGCTGAGGCCCCCGTCGAGGCTCCCGTCGCCGAGGCTCCGGCCGCGGACGCCGAGCAGGCCTGACCCTCACCCCTTCGGGTTGTCGACGGCGGGGGCACCTCCATCGGGCCTCCGCCGTTCGATCCGCAGATCTTTCAGACTTCGAGAGAGACTCCGAGAATCATGGCGAACTACACCGCCGCCGACGTCAAGAAGCTCCGTGAGCTCACCGGCGCCGGCATGATGGACTGCAAGAAGGCGCTGGACGAGGCCGAGGGCGATGTCGACAAGGCCGTAGAGGCCCTGCGCATCAAGGGCCAGAAGGGCGTCGCCAAGCGCGAGGGCCGTTCCGCCGAGAACGGCGCCGTCGTCTCGATCATCGCCGACGACAACACCTCCGGTGTTCTCGTCGAGCTGAAGTGCGAGACGGACTTCGTCGCCAAGGGTGACAAGTTCCAGGCCGCCGCCAAGGCGCTCGCCGAGCACGTCGCCAAGACCTCCCCGGCCGACCTGGAGGCGCTGCTCGCCTCCGAGATCGAGGCCGGCAAGACGGTTCAGGCGTACGTCGACGAGGCCAACGCCAACCTGGGCGAGAAGATCGTCCTGGACCGCTTCGCGCAGTTCGCGGACGGTTTCGTACTGGCGTACATGCACCGCACGATGCCCGACCTGCCCCCGCAGATCGGTGTCCTCGTCGAGCTGGACAAGCCCAACGCCGAGGTCGCCAAGGGCATCGCCCAGCACATCGCCGCCTTCGCGCCGAAGTACCTCTCCAAGGAGGACGTGCCGGCCGAGGTCGTCGAGACCGAGCGTCGTGTCGCCGAGGAGACCACCCGCGCCGAGGGCAAGCCCGAGGCCGCCCTGCCGAAGATCGTCGAGGGTCGCCTCAACGGCTTCTTCAAGGACGCCACGCTGCTCGGCCAGCCGTACGCCCTGGACAACAAGAAGTCCGTCCAGAAGGTCCTGGACGAGGCCGGTGTCACCCTGAAGCGCTTCACGCGCATCAAGGTCGGCATCTGAGTCCGTACCGCGATCGACGCGCGGCCCGCGTAGGGATACCTATAGGGTCGACGGCAGTCGCGCGCGTACGCCGTCACGCACGCGCGCGTGGCGGACGACAGCAGATCTGACGAGGAGGCCATTGCCGAGCATGGGATGCGATCGACACCCCATCGGCAGTGGCCTTCTTCGTATGTGTGACCACGTGAAGAGGCGAGATTCTCCATGACCACCAAGGCCCAGAAGAGCGACGACGGCAAAGTACGCGGCCGGTACATGCTGAAGCTGTCCGGAGAGGCCTTCTCCGGTGGCGGGGGCCTGGGCGTCGACCCCGACGTGGTGCACAAGATCGCCCGCGAGATCGCGGCCGTCGTGCGCGACGGCTCCCAGATCGCCGTCGTCCTCGGCGGCGGCAACTTCTTCCGCGGCGCGGAACTCCAGCAGCGCGGCATGGACCGGGCCCGCTCGGACTACATGGGCATGCTCGGCACCGTCATGAACTGCCTCGCTCTCCAGGACTTCCTGGAGAAGGAGGGCATCGACAGCCGGGTCCAGACCGCCATCACCATGGGCCAGGTCGCCGAGCCGTACATCCCGCTGCGCGCCGTACGGCACCTGGAGAAGGGCCGTGTGGTCATCTTCGGTGCCGGTATGGGCATGCCGTACTTCTCCACCGACACGACCGCCGCGCAGCGCGCCCTGGAGATCGACGCCGAGGCGCTGCTGATGGGCAAGAACGGCGTGGACGGGGTCTACGACTCCGACCCGAAGACCAACCCCGAAGCCGTCAAGTTCGACTCGCTCGGGTACGGCGAGGTCATCACCCGGGACCTCAAGGTCGCCGACATGACCGCGATCACCCTCTGCCGGGACAACAAGCTCCCGATCCTCGTCTTCGAGCTTCTGACCGAGGGCAATATCGCGCGGGCCGTCAAGGGTGAGAAGATCGGCACACTCGTCGGTGAACAGGGCAGCCGGGACTGACCGGGGATCAGCCCTGCCCGGGGACGGACCCTGAGCGGGGGATGGACAATGTCCTGCCGGTCGGGAACCGTGCAGGAAGAAGACGCGACGCAGCCGGCCGCGGACCGCGAAGAGCAGCCGGGCCTACTCAAGACACGCAGGAGCAAGTGGTGATCGAAGAGACCCTCCTCGAGGCCGAGGAGAAGATGGAGAAGGCCGTCGTGGTCGCCAAGGAGGACTTCGCCGCGATCCGTACCGGTCGTGCGCACCCGGCGATGTTCAACAAGATCGTGGCCGACTACTACGGCGCGCTGACGCCGATCAACCAGCTGGCCTCGTTCTCCGTGCCCGAACCGCGGATGGCGGTGGTGACCCCGTTCGACAAGAGCGCGCTGCGCAACATCGAACAGGCGATCCGCGACTCCGACCTCGGCGTCAACCCGAGCAACGACGGAAACATCATCCGCGTGGTGTTCCCCGAGCTCACCCAGGAGCGCCGCAAGGACTACATCAAGGTGGCCCGCACCAAGGCCGAGGACTCCAAGATCTCGATCCGGGCCATCCGTCGCAAGGCCAAGGACGCCATCGACAAGTTCGTCAAGGACGGCGAGGTCGGCGAGGACGAGGGCCGTCGCGCGGAGAAGGAGCTCGACGACACCACCGCGAAGTACGTCGCGCAGGTGGACGAGCTTCTCAAGCACAAGGAAGCGGAGCTTCTCGAAGTCTGATGAACGACTCTTCCTGGGGGGCGCCGCCCCACGCCGGGTACTGGGGGCCGTCCGACGGAGGGCCTGTCCAGGGGGCTGCCCCGGCGGGTCCCGCCTACGATGCGCACCACGCGCCTCAGACTCGCCCCATGCCCATCGTGCCCGACGTACCCGCACATGGCGGAAACCAGGATGACGACCGGGGGGCCGCCCGGCCGGGCGGCCCCCTGTTCCGCGACGAGATGCCGCATGCACAGCCCTACGGGGCGGTGCCGCAGAAGCCGGATTCCATGCCCACGCCCGACGACGCCCAGCCGCCCGCCCCCGCCCCGCAGAAGAAGTCCGCGGGCCGGGACCTCGGCGCGGCCATAGGGGTCGGTGTCGGACTCGGCGCGGTGATCATCGCGTCGCTGTTCGTCGTCAAGGCGGCCTTCGTCGGCGTGATCGCGGTCGCCGTCGTGGTCGGCCTCTGGGAACTGACGTCCCGGCTCCAGGAGCGCAAGGGCATCAGGGCACCCCTGGTGCCGCTCGCGCTCGGCGGCGCCGCGATGGTCGTGTCCGGATACGTCCGGGGTCCCGAGGGCGCGTGGGTCGCGATGGCGCTCACCGCGCTCGCGGTCCTGGTCTGGCGTATGACGGAACCTCCGGAGGGCTACCTCAAGGACGTCACCGCGGGCGTCTTCGCGGCCTTCTACGTCCCGTTCCTGGCCACGTTCGTCGCGATGATGCTCACCGCCGACGACGGTGCGCGGCGCGTCATGACGTTCCTGCTCCTGACCGTCGTCAGCGACACCGGCGCGTACGCGATCGGCTGGCGCTTCGGCAAGCACAAGCTCGCCCCGCGCATCAGCCCCGGCAAGACCCGCGAGGGTCTGTTCGGCGCTGTCGGGTTCGCGATGGTGGCGGGCGCGGTGCTGATGGAGTTCGTGATCGACGACGGCACCTGGTGGCAGGGTCTGCTGCTGGGCCTCGCGGTCGCGGTGAGTGCCACGCTCGGCGACCTCGGCGAGTCCATGATCAAGCGGGACCTGGGCATCAAGGACATGGGCACGCTGCTGCCGGGACACGGCGGCATCATGGACCGGCTGGACTCGCTGCTTCCCACGGCTCCCGTCGTGTGGTTGCTGTTCGTCGCCTTCGTGGGCTGAGGGCGGCCGGAATGTTCCAGTACGGTCCGGGTTTCCTTTGAAACACCTACGTCGGCCTGAAACCACCCCTTTCGAACCTAAGATCGACTTCAGTGCGGTCGATCTGTCCGGAAGGGGTGGCGTGCATGTGGGGACGTAGTCGTGCCAGACGCCAGCGGCAGGCCGAGGGGCTGGCGGCTGTCGCCGGTCCCGTCGAGGCGGCCGACGCGGCTCACCAGGCCCTGCTGGAGCTGCGACGAGCGGTACGGGGAGAGCTGGCCCGGATCGAGGCGCTGCTCGATCAGGGCGACGGCCTGCCCTCGGACACCATCCGCGAGCAGACGAACGGGGCGGTGAGTGTCTTCGCCGACCTGGACGGCGTGTCCCGCCACTACGAGGAGATCCGTACCGGAGCCGTCGAGGCCGCCGAGCACGGAGTCGAGGCGACCGTGCCCTGGCTGGACGCGCTCGGGGAGCAGGCCAGGTCGATGACCGAGCTGGGGGAGACCTTCTCCGGGGTCGGCGAGTCCCTCGCCTATCTGCGCGAGCGCACCGAACGGCTGCGTACCGACCTGTTCCCCCTGCGCCAGGCGGCCCACGGGGCTCTGCGCGCGGCCCAGGACGAGCTGGCCGACGCCCGGGGCGCCGACGGCTGGCACCGCTGGCAGACGGACCTCACCGCCCTGGGCGACCGGCTGACCGAACTCGACGGGGGCCGCGTCATACCGACGGCCCGACGCAAGGTGAGCGACCACTACCGCGACCTGGAGCGGGAGGTGACGCAGCTGAGAGGGGTGATGGCTGCGGCGCCCCGGTGAGTGCGTGGTAGCCGGCTGAGCTGGGCTTTTCCGGCCGTGCCGGACTCTGTCCACAGGGCGGCGAGGGGCTGTCCGGATGTCTGAGACACTGGTATGGCCATGCCTAAGCCCGGAGAACTCACATTCGTCGCCCCGCGCGGAGCTCAGAAGCCGCCGCGGCATCTTGCCGATCTCACGCCCGCCGAGCGCAAAGAGGCCGTTGCCGCGATCGGTGAGAAGCCGTTTCGTGCCAAGCAGCTCTCGCAGCACTACTTCGCGCGCTTCGCGCACGACCCGGCCGAGTGGACGGACATCCCGGCCGCCTCGCGCGGCAAGCTCCAGGAGGCGCTGCTTCCGGAGCTGATGACGGTCGTCCGCCATCTGTCGACCGACCAGGACACCACCCGCAAGACGCTCTGGCGGATGGTCGACGGGACGCTCGTCGAGTCGGTGCTCATGCGCTACCCGGACCGGGTGACCATGTGCATCAGCTCGCAGGCCGGGTGCGGGATGAACTGCCCGTTCTGCGCGACCGGGCAGGCCGGACTGGACCGGAATCTGTCCACCGGCGAGATCGTCCACCAGATCGTGGACGGCATGCGTGCGCTTCGGGACGGGGAGATCCCCGGGGGGCCCGCGCGGCTCTCCAACATCGTCTTCATGGGCATGGGTGAGCCCCTCGCCAACTACAAGCGTGTCGTCGGTGCCATCCGCGCCCTGACCGACCCGGCGCCGGACGGCATGGGTCTGTCGCAGCGCGGGATCACCGTCTCGACCGTCGGACTGGTGCCGGCCATCCACCGGTTCTCCGACGAGGGCTTCAAGTGCCGGCTCGCCATCTCCCTGCACGCGCCCGACGACGAACTGCGCGACACCCTCGTCCCCGTCAACACGCGCTGGAAGGTGCGGGAGGTCCTCGACGCCGGATGGGAGTACGCGGCCAAGTCGGGGCGCCGGCTGTCCATCGAGTACGCGCTGATCCGGGACATCAACGACCAGGCCTGGCGCGGTGACCGCCTCGGGCGGCTGCTCAGGGGCAAGCCCGTGCACGTCAACCTGATCCCGCTGAACCCGACTCCGGGGTCCAAGTGGACCGCCTCGCGGCCCGAGGACGAGAAGGCGTTCGTCGAGGCCATCGCCGCGCACGGGGTGCCCGTCACCGTTCGGGACACCCGGGGGCAGGAGATCGACGGGGCGTGCGGGCAGCTCGCGGCCACCGAGCGGTAGGCTTACGCCGTACCTACATATCTTCATATTCCGACAGGGGAGCGCCACAGCGCTGAGAGTGCGGGACAGACCGCAGACCCTCTGAACCTCGCCCAGGTCATTCTGGGTAGGAAGTTCGGTCATCACTCAAGCTGTTGCGCCCTGCCCGGACCCCTTCACGGGGTCCGGGCAGGGCCGCGTCTCTTCCTGGTCATCCCAGGAGGAACCATCCGTGAGCACCACCAGTACCAAGAAGTCGCGCGGCACCAGGAAGTCGCTGGCCGTCGCCGTCGGGCTCGGGCTTGTCACGCTGTCCGCGTGCGGGTCGTCCGACGACGGGGCTCCCGGCGGGTCCAGGACCGTCACCCTCGTCAGCCATGACTCGTGGGCCGTCTCGAAGAGCGTCCTCGCGGCCTTCGAGAAGCAGTCCGGGTACACCGTCAAGGTCCTCAAGGACGGCGATGCCGGGCAGGCCGTCAACAAGGCGATCCTGACCAAGGACAACCCGCAGGGCGATGTCCTCTTCGGCGTCGACAACACCCTGCTCTCCCGCGCGCTCGACAACGGGCTGTTCCAGTCGTACGAGGTGAAGGACGCCGACGCGATCCTGCCCGCGTACCGGACCGACGAGGACAAGCACCGGGTCACGCCGATCGACACCGGCGACATCTGCGTCAACTACGACAAGGCCTGGTTCAGCGAGCACAGGCTGACCCCGCCCCAGTCCTTCGACGATCTGGTCAAGCCCGCCTACAAGGATCTGCTCGTCACCGAGAACGCCTCCACCTCCTCGCCCGGACTCGGGTTCCTGCTCGGCAGCGCCGCCAAGTACGGCGACGACGGCTGGGCCGGCTACTGGACGAAGCTCAGGGCCAACGGCGTGAAGGTCGTCGACGGCTGGGAGCAGGCCTACAACGAGGAGTTCTCCGGATCGGCCGGCGGCAAGAAGGCCAAGGCCGACCGGCCGCTCGTCGTCTCGTACGCCTCCTCGCCGCCCGCCGAGGTGATCTTCGCCGACCCGAAGCCCACCACCGCTCCGACCGGCGTCGCGACGGGCACCTGCTTCCGGCAGATCGA
The DNA here is from genome assembly GCF_036227485.1 of Streptomyces sp. NBC_01451. NCBI lineage: Bacteria > Bacillati > Actinomycetota > Actinomycetes > Kitasatosporales > Streptomycetaceae > Streptomyces > Streptomyces sp. NBC_01451. Next base: position 2,476,682 of record NZ_CP109479.1, on the reverse strand, counting down.
GTACGCCGGGCTGCTCAGCAACGCTGGCAACAGCGAGGGCGGCAAGGCGCTGCTCGACTTCCTCGTCGGCAGGACCTTCCAGGAGGACATGCCGCTCAACATGTTCGTGTATCCCGTGCGGGAGGGCGCCAAGGTGCCCGCCGAGTTCACCGAGTTCGGGCCGCAGGCCAAGGATCCCGAGACCATGGACCCCGCGAGGATCGCCGAACACCGTGACCAGTGGGTCAAGTCGTGGACATCGCTCGTACTGAAGTAGCCCCGGCGGCCGGGCGGGGGAAGGGCGCCGCTCTGCGCGGGGCCCTGCTCGCGGTGCCCGTCGTCTTCTTCGTGCTCTTCTTCGCCTATCCCGTCGCCGCGATCGTCGCGCGCGGACTGCACGTCGACGGGGTCTGGCGGCTGGGGCAGGTGGGCGACGTGCTGGGGGACCCCGGCATCAGGCACGTCCTCTGGTTCACCTTCTGGCAGGCGCTCGCCTCCACCGCACTCACGCTGCTGATCGCACTCCCCGGCGCGTATGTCCTCGCACGCTTCGATTTCAGGGGCAAGCAGATACTGCGGGCCGTGGTGACCGTGCCCTTCGTCCTGCCGACCGTCGTCGTCGGTACGGCGTTCCTGGCGCTGCTCGGGCGCGGCGGGCTGCTCGACGAGCTGTGGGGCGTACGGCTGGACACGACGGTGTGGGCGATCCTGCTCGCGCACGTCTTCTTCAACTACGCCGTGGTCGTACGGACCGTCGGCGGGCTCTGGGCGCAGCTCGACCCGCGGCAGGAGGAGGCCGCGCGGGTGCTCGGCGCCTCGCGGTTCGCGGCCTGGCGGCAGGTCACCCTGCCCGCCCTCGCACCCGCCGTGGCCGCCGCCGCGCTCATGGTCTTCCTCTTCACCTTCACCTCGTTCGGCGTGGTGCAGATCCTCGGCGGACCGACCTTCGCCACGCTCGAAGTGGAGATCTACCGGCAGACCTCGGAGATCTTCGACCTCGGCACGGCCGCCGTGCTGACCATCGTCCAGTTCGTCGCGGTGGGCGCGGTCCTCGCCGTGCACGCCCGGACGGTACGGCGGCGCGAGAGCGCGCTGCGGCTCGTGGCGCCGGAGACGACGGCGCGCCGGCCGCGCGGCCGGGGGCAGTGGGCACTGCTCGGCGGGGTGCTGGTGAGCATCGCCGTCCTGCTGGTGCTGCCGCTGGCCGTGCTCGTGCAACGGTCGTTCGGTACGCCCGGTGGGGCCGGCCTCGGCTACTACAGGGCGCTCACCCGCGACGACTCCGGCATTTTTCTCGTGGCGCCGATCGCCGCCGTCGGGAACTCGCTCCAGTACGCCGTCGCCGCCACCGGTATCGCCGTCGTCGTGGGGTCGCTGGCCGCCGTGGCGCTCACCCGGCGCGAGGCCGGGCGGATCGTGCGGGGATTCGACGCGCTGCTGATGCTGCCGCTCGGGGTGTCGGCGGTGACCGTCGGGTTCGGGTTTCTCATCGCGCTCGACGAGCCGCCGCTGGATCTGCGCGGCAGCTGGATCCTCGTACCGCTCGCGCAGGCGCTGGTCGGGGTGCCGTTCGTCGTGCGGACCATGCTGCCGGTGCTGCGGGCCGTGGACGGGCGGTTGCGGGAGGCGGCGGCCGTGCTCGGGGCCTCGCCCTGGCGGGTCTGGCGCGAGGTCGATCTGCCGATCGTGCGGCGGGCCCTGCTGGTCGCGGCCGGGTTCGCGTTCGCCGTGTCGCTGGGCGAGTTCGGGGCGACCGTGTTCATCGCCCGGCCCGACACCCCGACCCTGCCGGTCGCCGTGGCCCGCTTGCTGGGCCGCCCGGGTGACCTCAACTACGGGCAGGCGATGGCCCTTTCGACGATCTTGATGGTGGTGTGCGCGGTGGCCCTGCTCGTGCTGGAGCGGCTGCGGACCGACCGGACGGGAGAGTTCTGACCATGCTCAGTCTCGACGCAGCGACCGTACGGTTCGGGACGCGGGCCGTGCTCGACGGCGTCGGCCTCGATGTCGACGAGCACGAGATCGTGTGTGTGCTCGGCCCCAGCGGCAGCGGGAAGTCGACGCTGCTGCGGGCGGTCGCCGGACTCCAGCCCCTGGACGCGGGGCGGGTGTTGCTCGACGGCCGTGACCTCGCCGGAGTGCCCGCGCACAGGCGCGAGGTCGGCCTGATGTTCCAGGACCACCAGCTGTTCCCGCAGCGGGACGTCGGCGGCAACGTCGCCTTCGGGCTCCGCATGCACCACGTACCCAGGGCCCAGCGGGACGTACGCGTGCGGGAGTTGCTGGAGCTGGTCGGGCTGCCGGGTGCCGAGGGGCGTGCCGTGGCCGCGCTCTCGGGTGGGGAACAGCAGCGCGTCGCCCTCGCCCGCGCTCTCGCGCCCCGTCCCCGGCTGCTGATGCTCGACGAGCCGCTGGGCCAGCTGGACCGCTCGCTGCGCGAGCGGCTCGTCGTCGAACTCCGGGAGCTCTTCGGCCGGTTGGGCACCACCGTGCTCGCCGTCACCCACGACCAGGCTGAGGCCTTCGCCCTCGCCGACCGGGTGATCGTGATGCGCGACGGCCGGATCGCCCAGTCCGGTACGCCACTTGACGTCTGGCAGCGCCCCGCCGACGAGTTCGTGGCACGCTTCCTCGGCTTCGACAACGTCGTCGAGGCGACGGTGAGCGGGCAGGTCGCGGACACCCCCTGGGGCAAGGTGCCGGTCCCCGAGGGCGCCGAACAGGGTATGCGCACGCTGCTCGTACGGCCCGCCGGGGTGCGCCTGGTGCCCGCCGACGAGGGCCTGCGCTGCACCGTCGCCGCACGTACCTTCCGGGGTACGCATGTCGCCGTCCAGCTCCAGCCCGGGGACGCGCCCCGCCTGGAGGCCGCGTGCGCGCTGCGCGAGGCGCCGGAGCCGGGGGACGAGGTCGGGGTGGCCTTCGACGCGGCCGAAATTGCCGTGCTCGGGTGACGGGACCGCCCCTAGTGTGCGGAGCATGACGACACTCGCACATGACCGCTATTGCGACGAAATCGCCCATCAGGTCGCGCAGTTGAGGGCGGTGGTGACCTCCGGCGCCGATCTGTCCGCGACCGTGCCGACCTGCCCGGACTGGTCCCTGGAGCAGCTGGTGCGGCACACCGGGGGTGCCCTGCGCTGGGCGGAACTGCTGGTGCGCACACGGGCCGAGAAGGATGTCGGGGAGGAACAGGTACCGCTGGGCGGCGGCCCGGAGCCGACGGGTGACCCGGCCGCGCTGGACGCCTGGCTCGCCGAGACCGGTGATCTGCTGGTCGGCACCCTGCGTGAGGCCGGGCCCGACGCGACGGTGTGGACGTGGGGCTGGGAGCGCAGCTCCGGGTTCTGGGCGCGCCGGATGGCCCACGAGATCACCGTCCACCGCGCGGACGCGACGCTCACCGCGGGGCTGCCGTACGAGGTCGCTGCCGACATCGCCGCCGACGCGATCGACGAGTGGCTGCAGATCGTCGAGTTCGGGCGGCGGACCGACCCGGACGACCCGGCGAACGAACTGCGCGGACCGGGCCGCAGCATCCATCTCCACGCCACCGACGGTTCCCCCGAGTCGAACGCGGAGTGGTTCGTCGAGTTCGCCGAGGACGGCTTCGCCTGGCGGCGCGGCCATGAGAAGGCCACGGTGGCCCTGCGCGGCCCGCTCACCGACGTCATGCTCGCGTTCTACCGCCGGCTGCCGCTGGACAGCCCGGGCCTGGAGATCCTCGGGGACCGTGAACTGCTGGAGTTCTGGCTGGCGCGGGCCACCTTCGGATGACGCACGACCGGTGACAGCGGAGTGGCCCGCCCCCTGATCCGGGGACGGGCCACAACGTACAGCCGGGTACTGCGGATACGGCGAGCGGAACGTCAGCCGTTGCTGGACGCCCCACGACGACGCAGGCCGAAGAAGACGGCGCCGCCGCCGACGGCGACCAGGGCAGCCGCGATGCCGGCGATCACACCGGTGTTCGAGCTGGCGCCGGTCTCGGCGAGGTTGGAGCTACCGCCCGCGGGCGTCGGAACGCCGCTCGCGGGGGCGCCCGGGGTGCTCTCGGAGGCCGACGGGGTCGGGGTGGCGGACTCCTCGGGCTCCGAGGCCGACGGCGTCGGGGTGGCGGACTCCTCCGGCTGCGAAGCCGACGGGGTCGGCGTCGGAGTCGGGGTGGACTCCGGGGTGCAGGCCTCGTCCGGGGTGTTCACGCCCGACTTGATGTCCTCGTCGACCTGGTTGCCGGCCTTGACGTGAACGCGGTACGTCGTGTTCGGCGCCCAGTCCTCGGCGAAGTCGATGGTGACGCCCTCGCGGCTGCCCACGACGTCCTGGGTGCCGATGAGCTTGTCGCCCAGGTAGACGGTGACCGTGGCGGGGGTGCCCGACGGGTCCTTGTCGGTGACGCTGATGACACCCTTTTCGCCGTCGCACTTGGCGACGGCGGAGAACTCACTGATGTTGCAGGCGAACGCGTTGCCCGCGACGCCCAGCGCGAGCGCGGCCGAGGCGGAGGCAACACCGAGAATGCGCACAGAACGCGCGGTACGGAGAGATATGGACACGGTTGCCCTTCACGGGATGCACAACTGAGGGGGGTGGCGGGGGCGAAGAGACCTCATCACCTCATCGCTCCCTGGAGTCTCACAGGTTTATAAGCGCAGCATAAGAACTGTCAATCTGTATGCAGGCTCCAGCCATTTGTTTTGCCTACCCGTTAACCGGCGAGGCGTTTCAAGGCCTCCGGAGCGTCCTCAATCCGGTCGACCAGGGCGATTCGGTCCTCCATCGCCCGCCCCCGCGCCAGTGATTGGAGCAGCGGCCAGGCGGGCAGCCGTTCGGTCCAGTGGGCGCGGTCCACCAGGACCATGGGCGTGGGCTCGCCGCGCGACTCGTAGTAGTTCGGGGTCGCGTCGTCGAAGACCTCCTGTACGGTCCCGGCGGCGCCCGGCAGGAAGACGATCCCCGAGTTCGAGCGGGCCAGCAGCCCGTCCTCGCGGGTGGCGTTGGCGAAGTACTTGGCGATGTGCGAGGCGAAGGCGTTCGGCGGCTCGTGCCCGTAGAACCAGGTCGGGATGCCCACCGAGCCGGCCCCCCTGGGCCAGCGGGCGCGGACCTCGAAGGCGGCGCGTGCCCAGTCGGTGATCGAGGGCGTGAACGACGGTGCCCCGGCGAGGATTTCGCACGCCTCGTCGAGCATGGCGTCGTCGAAGGGCGCCGCGTACGCGCCGAGGTTCGCCGCCTCCATCGCGCCCGGACCACCGCCCGTGGCCACCGTGAACCCGGCACGCGTCAGCTCGCGCCCCAGGCGCGCGGCACCGGCGTACGCCTGCGTACCGCGTGCCATCGCGTGACCCCCCATCACCCCCACCACGCGTGTCGCGCGCAGGAGTTCGTCGAGGGCGTCGGAGACGGCGTCGTCGTGGACGGAGCGCAGCATCGAGGCGAAGATGTCGCCGTCGGCCTTCGTGCGCTGGAACCAGGCGTACCCGAGGGCGTCGGGTGTCCGCTCGTAGCCGTCGTCGAGGCCGGCGAACAACTCGTCCGGTGAGTAGAGATGGCCGCGGTACGGGTTGACGGGCAGGTCCGGGAGGGGCGGGAAGACCAGGGCGCCGTCCGCGCGGACCTTCGTCGTCGCGTCCGGACGCATCGCGCAGCCGAGGAAGACGGCACCAGTGGTGTCGCTGGTCAGCAACTCCTTCGTACGGTCCGTCAGATCGACGGCCTGGACGCGGAATCCGGCCAGGGTGCCGCGGGCCGAGACGGTCGCGTCGAACTCCTGGAGGGTCTCGATCTCACGGTCGTCGTGGTGGGCCGCATGGGCGGGGCTCGTCTGCACCCGCCCATGTAAGCACGGCAGGCCCTAGCTCTGGACGGCCGCCGGGTCCATCCACATGACCTCCCAGGTGTGGCCGTCGAGGTCGTCGAACGCACGGCCGTACATCTGACCGAAGTCCTGCGCCTCGCGCGGTTCGGTGCCGCCCGCCGCGAGCGCGCCGTCGACCAACTCGTCGACCTTCGCGCGGCTCTCGGCGCTCAGACAGATGAGGACCTCGCTGGTCTTCGTCGAGTCCGCGATCTCCTTGTTCGTGAAGTCGGAGTAGCGGGGCTTGCTCAGCAGCATCGCGATGATGGTCTCGCTGATCACGACACAGGCGCAGTCGTCGGTCGTGAACTGCGGGTTGATCGTGTACCCGAGCTCGGTGAAGAACTTCTTCGAGGCGGCGACGTCGCTGACGGCCAGGTTCACGAAGATCATCTGCTGGTACTCGCTCATGAGGGTCTCTCCCGTCGGTGTGGTGCTGTTCGGTGGGGTAGACCCGGGGGCCGGGCGGAACTCATCGGAGGCGCGGGACTTTTTCGTACGGGTTTCCGTACGGGTTCCCCTGAGCTCTCCTACGGGTTCCGTTCGAAGGCCAGGCGGCCAGGCGGCCAGGCCGTCAGGCGGTCAGCGGCAGCGCCGCCAGCTCCGCGATCAGCAGGGTCAGCGGGGCGAACAGGGCGATGAGGGCGGCGGCGCGGAGGCCGGCGGCGGTGCGCAGTGTCGTGGCCGGTGCGCCCAGGCGGACCAGGGCCGCGGTGGTGTCCGCGCGGGCGCGCCGGGCCTCGGCCGCCGCCGTGAGGAGCGTGGCGACGGCGCAGCCCGCCACGACCAGGGCGCCCAGGGTGGTGAGGGGGCCGAGCGACGGGTCGTCGGCGTCGTACAGGGCGGCCATGGCGTACGCGCCCGAAGCGACCGCGCAGACGACGCCCAGGGGGCGGCCGATGCGGGTGGCCTCCTCCATCAGGACTCGGCCGGCGAGGAGGCGGAGGGCGCCGGGACGGACGGCCTGGAGCAGGCGTCCGCAGAGGTGGGCGAGGCCGGGGCCGGCCAGGGCGAGGCCCAGGGCGGTGAGGGTCCAGCCGACGAGTACGGCGGCGGGGCTGCCGGCGGCTCCGCCGGGCATGGCGAGGCGGGTGTGGGGGGCGCGGGCGGCGTATGCCTCCACGGCGAGACCGGCTGCCAGTACGGCGATGCCCCAGGGGAGGTCCCGTGGGGTGGTGCGAGGGGCGGGGAGGGCATGCGGGTCGGTGGTGGGGGCGGAGTCCTCGTCCGGGGTTTCGGAGGTGTCCGCGACCGGTGCTGATGGGGGGGCGGACGCGCGAACCGGCGCCGTACGGGGTGCCGCGCTCCTCGGGACGCGTGCCGTCGCAGCCGCACGACTGCCCGTGGCCCGGGGCCGACGGGCGTCCCGGGGGCGCAGGACCAGGGCGACAGAGATCGACGCCGCCACCGGGACCAGGGTCAGCAGGGTCAGGGCGGCCGGGAGGGGGAGGGGCCGGTCGGCGGCCAGGAAGTCCGCCGCGTCGCCGTCGAACGGCATGCCCGTCAGGTCGCCCCGCAGGTGGAGGAAGAACAGGAGGGCCAGCATCGAACCCAGGGTGCAGGACAGGGCGGTTGTCGTGGCCGAGACGGCCATCAGACGGCCCGGGCCGAGGCCGATCGCCGACAGGCCGGGGCGCGGTCTCGTGCCGGGGTCCGTGCGGGCCACCGTCACCGCGAAGTAGACCGTGGCCGCCAGCGGGGCCACGCACCAGGCCAGACGGAGGGCCGAGCCGCCGGGGGAGTCCTGGTGGGCGAGGGCGTGGCCGAGGGTGCCGAGAAGGAGGAATCCCGTGGCCGCGGACGCCGTCGCGACCAGCAGACGGCGGAGCTGGACGCCGGGGTGGGCGCCGCGGGCTAGACGGAGAGCGAGCACGCGGCCCGGCCTTCCGCATCGGTCCCGGTCCCGGCCCCGGTGCCGGTCTGCGTGTCGTTCGCGCCGACCGGGGGCAGGTGGACGGTGTTCACGCGCCGCCCGTCGAGCAGCGAGACCGTGCGGTCCGCCAGCGACGCGGTGTCCGCGTCGTGCGTCGCGAGGATCACCGTGATGCCGTGCGAGCGGGCCGCTGTCGTCAGCGTCCGCAGTACCTGGGCCCGGTCCGCCTGGTAGAGGGGCGCCGTCGGTTCGTCGGCGAAGAGGACCGTGGGGGCCGGGGCCAGCGCCCGGGCGATCGAGACGCGCTGGCGTTCGGACTGCCGCAGCTCGTACGGGCGTTTGCGGGCCAGGCCGCCGATGTCCAGGCGTTCCAGCCACTCCAGGGCCGCCGTCTTGGCGCGCCGGCGGCTGGTGCCGCGCAGCATGAGGGGCAGGGCGGCGTTCTCCCAGACGTTCAGCTCCGGTACGAGGACCGGGGCCGGGTCGATCCAGCCGAACCGGTCGCGGCGCAGCCGTTCGCGGGAGAGCGGGCCCATCGTGTGCACGGGCACGCTGTTGAACCAGACCTCGCCCCGCAGCGGGCGTACCAGGCCCGAGAGGCAGCGCAGCAGGGTCGTCTTGCCGCTGCCGCGCGGACCGCTGACCGCGAGGATCTCGCCCTCCCGGACGCCGAGCGAGACGCCGCTCAGCGCGGGCGAGCCGTCGTTGTGCTGGAAATGCAGGGCGCGTGCCCAGAGCACGTCGTTGTCCGGCGGGGCCACCATCGCGTACACCTCGTTCTGGTCCGTTGTGCCTTGCAGTCCTCCGTGCGGGGGAACGAAAGCAGGGCCGATCGGTTACCAGGCACGCTAAAGATCCTGGGCGTGCACCCCGGACAGCACGCGGCCCGGGGTGCGCCCTTCTCACTTGTATGGGTGCAATCCCGGGCCGTGACGAGCGGCTGAACCACCGAACCGCCGGAGGCTACAGCTTCGTCCACGCCTCCGTCAGGGTCGCGCGCAGGATCTGTTCGATCTCGTCGAACGTCTCCTGGGTCGAGACCAGCGGCGGGGCGAGCTGCACGACCGGGTCGCCGCGGTCGTCGGCACGGCAGTACAGGCCGTTCTCGAAGAGGGCCTTGGAGAGGAAGCCGTAGAGGATACGTTCCGTCTCGTCCGCGTCGAAGGACTCCTTGGTCGCCTTGTCCTTGACCAGCTCGATGCCGTAGAAGAAGCCGTTGCCGCGGACGTCACCGACGATCGGCAGGTCGTGCAGCTTCTCCAGGGTCGAGCGGAACGCGCCCTCGTTGTCCAGCACGTGCTGGTTGAGGCCCTCGCGCTCGAACAGGTCGAGGTTGGCCAGGCCCACCGCCGCCGACACCGGGTGGCCGCCGAAGGTGTAGCCGTGCAGGAAGGTGTTGTCGCCCTGGTAGAACGGCTCGGCCAGCCGGTCCGAGATGATGCACGCGCCGATCGGGGAGTAGCCCGAGGTCATGCCCTTGGCGCAGGTGATCATGTCCGGTACGTAGTCGAACTTGTCGCAGGCGAACATCGTGCCGAGGCGGCCGAAGGCGCAGATGACCTCGTCCGAGACGAGCAGGACGTCGTGGCGGTCGCAGATCTCGCGGACCCGCTGGAAGTAGCCCGGCGGGGGCGGGAAGCAGCCGCCCGCGTTCTGGACCGGCTCCAGGAAGACGGCGGCGACCGTGTCCGCGCCCTCGAAGAGGATCTCCTGCTCGATCTGGTCGGCGGCCCAGCGGCCGTAGGCCTCCGGGTCGTCGCCGTGGATCGGGGCGCGGTAGATGTTGGTGTTCGGGACCTTGTGGGCGCCGGGGACCAGCGGCTCGAAGGGGGCCTTCAGGGCCGGCAGGCCGGTGATGGACAGGGCGCCCTGCGGAGTGCCGTGGTAGGCGACGGCGCGTGAGATGACCTTGTACTTGGTGGGCTTGCCGACCAGCTTGAAGTACTGCTTGGCGAGCTTCCAGGCGGTCTCGACGGCCTCGCCGCCGCCGGTGGTGAAGAAGACCTTGTTGAGGTCGCCGGGCGCGTAGTCGGCCAGCCGTTCCGCCAGTTCCACGGCCTTCGGGTGGGCGTACGACCACACCGGGAAGAACGCCAGCTCCTGCGCCTGCTTGAAGGCCGCCTCGGCCAGCTCCACGCGGCCGTGGCCGGCCTGGACCACGAACAGCCCCGCGAGACCGTCGAGGTAGCGCTTGCCCTTGTCGTCGAAGATGTAGGTGCCCTCACCCCGGACGATCGTCGGGACGGGGGCGTTCTCGTACGACGACATGCGGGTGAAGTGCATCCACAGGTGGTCGTACGCCGTCCGGCTGAGGTCCTTGGGGCTGGAGCCGGAACTGGGGTTGTCGGTGGTCGTCACGGTTATCGGGTTCCCCACATGTAGGTCTGCTTCTTGAGCTTGAGGTAGACGAAGCTTTCGGTGGAGCGCACGCCGGGCAGGGCCCGTATGCGTTTGTTGATGACGTCCAGCAGGTGGTCGTCGTCCTCGCAGACGATCTCGGCGAGGATGTCGAAGGAGCCCGCGGTCATCACCACGTACTCGACTTCCGACATGGCGCTCAGGCCGTCGGCCACGGGGTCCAGGTCGCCGTCGACGTTGACGCCGACCATCGCCTGCCGGCGGAAACCCACGGTGAGCGGGTCCGTGACGGCGACGATCTGCATCACGCCCTGGTCGAGCAGCTTCTGGACGCGCTGGCGCACGGCCGCCTCGGAGAGGCCCACCGCCTTGCCGATCGCCGCGTAGGGCCGGCGGCCGTCCTCCTGGAGCTGTTCGATGATGGCGAGGGAGACGGCGTCCAGCTGGGGAGTGCCGTTCCTGGACTCGCGGGAGTCCCTGTGCTCTGCGCTTCGACTGGCCACGCGCTCACTGTGCACGAGGAGTCGACGGTTTCGCAAGGCTCGATCGATGAAATTCGTTGTTCATGGACGCTTGTCTTGCGGATTTCGCAGCCCGAGGGGGATCGGGGGTGTTGAAAACGTCGGGCTGCGGAATAGGGTGGGTGTCTCAGTCAATGGACACCCGAATCTGGAGGGCCGGCAGTGAGCACCGAGCTGCGTCGTCTGCGCAACTACATCGATGGTGAGTTCCGGGACGCCGCCGACGGGCGGACCACCGAGGTGGTCAACCCCGTGACGGGCGAGGCGTACGCGACCGCGCCGCTGTCCGGGCAGCCGGACGTCGACGCCGCCATGGCGGCTGCCGCCGCCGCGTTCCCCGCCTGGCGCGACCGGACCCCGGCCGAGCGGCAGAAGGCCCTCCTGAAGATCGCGGACGCGTTCGAGGAGCGCGCCGAGGAACTCATCGCGGCCGAGGTGGAGAACACCGGCAAGCCGATCGGGCTCACCCGGTCCGAGGAGATCCCGCCGATGGTGGACCAGATCCGCTTCTTCGCGGGTGCCGCCCGGATGCTGGAGGGGCGCAGCGCCGGCGAGTACATGGACGGGATGACGTCGATCGTCCGCCGGGAGCCGGTCGGGGTCTGCGCGCAGGTCGCGCCCTGGAACTACCCGATGATGATGGCCGTGTGGAAGTTCGCCCCGGCCATCGCGGCCGGCAACACCGTGGTGCTCAAGCCGTCGGACACGACGCCCGCGTCCACGGTTCTCATGGCGGAGATCATCGGTTCGATCCTGCCCACGGGAGTCTTCAACGTCATCACCGGGGACCGTGACACCGGCCGGCTGATGGTGGAGCACCCGACTCCGGCGATGGCGTCGATCACCGGTTCGGTGCGGGCCGGAATGCAGGTCGCCGAGTCGGCGTCGAAGGACCTCAAGCGCGTCCACCTGGAGCTGGGCGGCAAGGCGCCGGTCGTGGTGTTCGAGGACACCGACATCGCCAAGGCCGTCGAGGACATCTCGGTCGCGGGCTTCTTCAACGCGGGCCAGGACTGTACGGCGGCCACGCGCGTCCTCGTCCAGGAGTCCATCCACGACGAGTTCGTCGCGGCGCTCGCCAAGGCCGCCGCCGAGACGAAGACCGGGCAGCCGGACGACGAGGACGTGCTGTACGGGCCGCTCAACAACCCGAACCAGCTCAAGCAGGTCTCCGGCTTCATCGAGCGGCTGCCCGCCCACGCCAAGGTCGAGGCGGGCGGTCACCGGGTCGGCGAGAAGGGCTACTTCTACGCCGCGACCGTCGTGTCGGGCCTCAAGCAGGACGACGAGATCATCCAGAACGAGGTCTTCGGCCCGGTCATCACGGTCCAGTCCTTCTCGGACGAGGAGCAGGCCGTCGAGTGGGCCAACGGCGTGGACTACGCCCTCGCGTCGTCCGTGTGGACGAAGGACCACTCGCGCGCGATGCGGATGTCGAAGGTCCTGGACTTCGGCTGTGTGTGGATCAACACCCACATCCCGCTGGTCGCGGAGATGCCCCACGGCGGCTTCAAGAAGTCCGGCTACGGCAAGGACCTCTCGGGGTACGGGTTCGACGACTACACGCGGATCAAGCACGTGATGACGTCCCTCGGCGGCTGAGAGCGGCCCGGAGGTTTTCTGTGGCGTGCGCGCGGCCCCGGGCGGGAGTTCTCCGCCCGGGGCCGCGCCCCTGCGGCGGTCCGGTCGGCTCGTCCGTCGTCGACAGGATGTCGCGTCGGCGCCGTACCGCTCCGCACGGCGTCGATTGCCCGGGCCCGCTTACGGCGGGCATGCTGCCCGGATGCCAGTGTCACGCGTCTCCGCGGCCCTCGACCGACGGTCCCTGCTGCGCGCGTTCGGAGCGGTCGGTGGGGGTGCGGCGCTCGCCGGATGCGGGGTGCCCGCCGCCTATGTTGCCCCGGGGGAGCGCGCCGGGGTCGATCTGTCCGCCCGGGACAAGCGGCTGACCTGGGCGAACTGGCCCCTCTACATCGACACCGACGACGAGGACACGACGCGGCGGCCCACGCTGGAGCGGTTCGAGAAGCGGACGGGGATCGCCGTCGACTACGTCGAGGAGATCAACGACAACGACGAGTTCTTCGGGAAGATCAGCCCGGCGTTGATGAACCACCAGCGGACCGGCCGCGATCTCGTCGTCATCAGCGACTGGATGTGCGCTCGGTTCGTCCGGCTGGGCTGGGTCCAGGAGATGGACCGCGCCCGGCAGCCGAACGTCGCCGAGTACCTTGACCCGCAGCTCCGTTCACCCGCCTTCGACCCCGGCCGCCGGTTCGCGGTGCCGTGGCAGTCGGGGATCACCGGTATCGCGTACAACCGCCGCAGGGTCGGCCGGGAGCTCCGGCGCGTCTCCGACCTGTGGGCGGACGACCTCAAGGGGCGCGTCACCCTTCTCTCCGGGCTGGACGAGGCGTTCGCGCTGCTCATGCAGGGCAACGGGGTGGATGTCACCAGGTGGACGGCGGACGACTTCGAGCTGGTCTGCGAGCAGGTCGCCGCGCGGGTGCGCGGCGGGCACATCCGCCGCTTCACCGGCAACGACTACATCAAGGACCTCGCGAGCGGTGACGTACTCGCCTGCCAGGCCTACTCGGGCGATGTGATCCAGCTCCAGGCGGACGACCCGGACATCCGGTTCGTCGTCCCGGAGGAGGGCGCCGAACTGTGGTCGGAGTCGCTGATGATCCCGAACCTCGCCCGGCACAAGGCGAACGCGGAAGCGCTGATCGACTACTACTACCGGCCCGAGGTCGCCGCCGAACTGGCCACGTGGGTCAACTACGTCTGCCCGGTACCTGCCGCGCAGGACGTCCTGGCGTCCGCCAAGGACGAGGAGACCGCGGCCCTCGCCGAGGACCCGCTGATCTTCCCCGACACCGCCATGCGCGGACGGCTCGCGATCGCCCGGGACATCACCGGGAAGGAACGGGTGGGGTTCGCCGAGCGGTGGAACGCGATCGTGGGGCTGTAGCGCCACGAACGAGCCGACTGTCCAGGGCCCAGGGGTTCGGTCCTCCTCCGGCGGTGACCGGACCAGGCGCACCCGCGCTTTTGAACGTGTTCAACTCGGGCGTATGCTGCCTCCATGAGCGACAGAGCCGCCCTGCTCAAGGGCATCCGCGCCTGGCTGGTTCTCTTCGTCGTGTGTCTGGTGCTCAGCGGCGCCACGGCCTTCCCCCTCGTGCACGAACTGCGCTGGACCGAGAGCCTGTTGAAGGCCCTGTCCGTCCCCGAGCACCTGCCGGGGCTGATGGACTGGGTGACGCGCGTACGCGAAGGCCTCGACGCCACCGACGAGCGCTACCCCTTCGTCCTCTACGGCACGGACTGGCTCGCCTTCGCCCACCTCGTCATCGCGGTCGCCTTCTACGGGCCCTACCGCGACCCCGTACGCAACATCTGGGTCGTCGAGTTCGGGATGATCGCCTGCGCCGGGATCATCCCGCTCGCGCTGATCTGCGGGCCGGTCCGGGGAATTCCCTTCTGGTGGACGGTGATCGACATGTCGTTCGGCGTGTTCGGGGTCATCCCGCTCTACGTCGTACGGAAACGCATCAAGCGGCTGGAGGCGCTGACGGCGGCGCCTCCAGCCGTTGGCGCTGTCACCGTATGAAGGCCGCCTGGGCGATGCGCGCGGCGACCGGATTCAGGCCCTGGCCCTTCGCGTCGGTGGAGTTGACGCTGTAGACGAGGGTGCGGGACAGGTCCCGGGTGGCCGCGATGACCGAGTTGTAGCCCCACCGGCCACCCGACTTCAGCCACACCTCCGTGCCGTCGGGGGTGACATACCGCTGGAGACCCGCGCTCATCGTGGCGCCGGGTCCGCCGCCCGCCCGCTCACCAGGTCGTGCACCCCCGCGCTGCCGCGCCAGCCACCGCCGGTGCCTCCGACCCGTACGAGAGCAGCCGTCGCGTCCGCGTCCGGTAACCCGGCGAGCGCGGCCCGCAGCGCCTCGGTGTCCGGCGCCGTGCCCCGGGCGGTCGCCGCGTCGGGGGCGGCCGGCGGGGGAGTGGCAAGGGCGCCGGCCGGCAGGGCGAGCGTGAGAGTGAGGACGGTCGCGAGGGCTGTGGCTCGGGCGGCGGTACGCGTGCGCATGTGCATGGGCTTCTCCAGGTGGCGGCCGGTGTCGATGGTCACATCCTTGATCCTTTCGCGGCGGCACGGATCGTCACCGGGGATGACGCCGACCCTGGTCCTGACCCGAGGCCAACTGGCTTACCGCGTCCGGATCTTGTCGGGGATCGCACCTAGGGCCCGCGCCCCGGGCGGCCACCGAGGGGGCAAAAACTGTTATCGGCGGCGCCCCCGGTCCGTCTCCTCCCGCGACCTGACGGGGGAACCGGTGTGCGACAGGGCGACGTAAGGTGCACACACGTACGAGAAGGGGCTTTTGTGGACGGGCGCCAGTGGAGTTCCACCATCGCTGCGGCGCAGGCCGGTGACCGGCGGGCGCTGGACGAGCTGGTCGCGGGCTGGCTGCCGTTGGTCTACAACATCGTCGGCCGGGCCCTGAACGGTCACGCGGACGTCGACGACGTCGTGCAGGAGACGATGCTCCGGGCCGTCGACAACCTCGGCTCGTTGCGCGACCCGGACAGCTTCCGGTCCTGGCTCGTCGCGATCGCGATGCGGCAGATCCGGGACCGCGCCCGTCGCCGCACGACCGACACCCTGCGGGACGAGACCGCCGACGGAGCTGCCGACTTCGCCGAACTCACCGTGCTGAGGCTCCAGTTGGAGGGTCAGCGACGCGAGGTCGCGGAGGCGGTGCGCTGGCTCGACGACGAGGACAGGCAGCTGCTGTCCCTGTGGTGGCTGGAGGTGGCGGGCGAACTCACCCGGCGTGAGCTGGCGGCTGCCGTCGGGATCAGCCGGCAGCACGCCGCCGTGCGCGTCCAGCGGATGAAGGAGCGCCTGGAGGCCTCGCGCGGAATCGTCCGCGCGCTCGACGGCGCCTGCCCCGGCCTGCGGGAACTGACCGCCCGCTGGGACGGCGACCCGGACTCGGTGTGGCGCAAGCGGCTGGCCCGGCACATCAGGGGGTGCGCGTACTGCGCGAGCCCCGGCGAGGCGGTCGTCGTACCGGCGGAACGGCTCCTCGTCGGCATCGCGCTCGTCCCGCTGCCCGTCGGCTTCACCCTGTCGCTGGCCCTCGGCGGCAAGACGGCCGCCGCCGCCACCGCCGGCGCCTCCGTCGGCTGGTCGGGCAAGGTGCTCGGCGCCCTCGCCAAGCCGGCCGTCGCCCTGAGCGCCGGGGCGACGATCGTCGCGGGCGGCGCCTACGTCATGACGTACCCCGTCGAGGACCCGCCGCCTGCCGTCGCGGCACCCACGGCCCGCCCCCAGCCCCAGGCGCCCGTCACCTCCCCGCCCCGGTCCCCGTCGGCGTCCCCCTCCTCCCCTTCCGCCCCGGCCTCACCCACTCCGTCGGCGACGCGGCCGAAGCCGGACCTGTACGGCACGGTCGTCGACGCCGTCGACACGGCACCCGACCCGAACGCGCGGCCCGCCGCCCTCCCGCACCGGCCCGAGGCCGGGATCACCAGCACCGGCGGCGCGCACGCCACCATGAACCACCGCGGGGACAGCGTCACGCTCACCGGCCAGGGCTATGTCCTCGTCCGCTGGCAGATCTCGCCGCAGTACCGGGCCGGCGGCCTGGTCATGCCGACCTGGACCGGCCTGAGGGGCAGGCTCTTCCACGTGGCCTCGGGCGGTGGCCGGCGCATGGACGACCGGGTCAGCGGCACCGACAGTTCCGCCACCGGCATGGGCAACTCGACCACCGGCTACGCCGTCCCGCCGCCGGGCACCCAGCAGATGTGGCAGAACGAGTACTTCTACGTCGACGGCAGTGTCACCCTCACCGTGAACGAACGGGGCGCCGACTACGGCCTGAACGTCTTCCCGACGACCTGGGACAACGCGGAGGCCGATGTCGTCACCGGCCCCCCGGAGGGCGCCACGCGCTACGGCCTGGTCCGCGACACCGGCGGGGACGACACCCCCGTCCCGCAGTACGTCACCCGGGACACCCCGGCCGACCCGGCGACCGTGGCCCAGGAGTCCCGCGTGTAGGGAGGCGTCAGCGGCCGAGCCGCGTCAGCCCTTTCGCAGCGCGCACAGTGCGTCGATCCGGTTGGTGGTGATCGAGTCGACACCGGCGTCCAGCAGCCGGCGCATGGCACGGTGGGTGTCCGGGGTCCACACCGACAGCAGGTGGCCGCCCCGGTGCACCCGCGCCACCAGGGCCCGGTCGACGAGGGTGAAGCGGTAGTTGAGCCAGCGCGGACGTACCGTCGCGAGGAGGGCGGGGCGCGGCGGTGCGAGGGTCTTCCAGGTCAGGGCGATCTCGGCGGCCGGGTCGGCCGCGCGCACCGCGAGCATCGCCGGGGCGTCCGCGCAGTAGTACACGCGTTCCTCCGCCGCGCACTCCCGGACCACGTCCGTCACCCGCCGTACCGCCCGCACATCGGGCGACCCCGGCAGATCGATCATCACCCGGGTGCCCTCGGTGACGGCCAGCGCCTCCGCGAGCGTCGGCACCCCGCCCTCCGTGAGCCCCCGGACCTCGGCCGCCGACAGTACGGCCAGCGGCCGGTCCCGTTCCCACAGCCGCTTCAGCGTCGAGTCGTGCAGCAGCACGGGCACGCCGTCCCGGGTGAGCCGTACGTCGATCTCGACCGCGTCCGCGCCCAGGTCGAGCGCGGAACGCAGTGAGTCGGTCGTGTTCTCACGGACGCGATAGGGGTCGCCGCGATGGGCCACGGCGGTCACGTTCTGCATGGGCCCATTGTGCGTGGGCGGGGCCTGTGGTGTTTCTCAGGGGGCCAGCCATGCCGAGGTGTAGGTGTCGATCTCGGCGGCCAGCGCTGCCTTGCCCGCCGGGTCTAGGAAGGAGGCCTCGACGGCGTTCTTGGCGAGGTCGGCGATACCCCACTCGTCGAGGTCGAGCAGCCGGGCGGCGACCGCGTACTCGCTGTTGAGGTCGGTGCCGAACATCGGCGGGTCGTCGGAGTTGATCGTGACGAGGACGCCGGCCCGCACGAACTCCCTGATGGGGTGCTCGTCGAGCGTACGGACCGCGCGCGTGGCGATGTTGGAGGTCGGGCAGACCTCCAGGGCGATGCGCTGCTCGGCGAGGTGCGCGAGCAGCGCGGGGTCCTGCGCGGAACTCGTGCCGTGCCCGATGCGTTCCGCGCGCAGGTGGTTCAGCGCGTCCCAGACCGTCTCCGGGCCGGTGGTCTCGCCCGCGTGCGGCACCGACCGCAGCCCGGCGGCGATCGCCCGGTCGAAGTACGGCTTGAACTGCGGCCTGGGAACGCCGATCTCGGGCCCGCCGAGCCCGAACGAGACCAGCCCCTCCGGGCGCAGCCGGTCGTCGGTGGCGAGCCGCACCGTCTCCTCGGCCGATTCGAGCCCGGCCTCGCCCGGGATGTCGAAGCACCAGCGCAGCACGGTCCCGAACTCGGCCTCGGCCGACTTCCGGGCGTCCTCGATCGCGTCCATGAAGGCCCGCTCGTCGATCCCGCGCCGGACGGAGGAGAACGGGGTGATGGTCAGCTCGGCGTACCGGACCTGCTGCCGGGCCATGTCCCGGGCGATCTCGTACGTCAGCAGCCGTACGTCCTCGGGCGTGCGGATGAGGTCGACGACGGACAGGTACACCTTGATGAAGTGGGCGAAGTCCGTGAACGTGAAGAAGTCCGCCAGGGCCTCGGGATCGGTGGGCACCTGGGAGTCGGGGTGGCGGGCGGCCAGCTGCGAGACGATCCGGGGAGAGGCGGAACCGACGTGGTGGACGTGCAGTTCGGCCTTGGGCAGCCCGGCGATGAAGGCGTGCGGGTCGTCGCCGACGGCTGCGGCAGGCTGGTGTTGGTCGGTCAAGGGTTCCTCCCCGGGAACGGCGCCCCGGATCGTGCGAAGGTCGGCGGGACGCGGGTGATCGGCTGATCGATGACTCGGGGATCATCGTAGGCCGGGCCCGCCGGTGGACGCCTGTGGATTCCGTCCGAGGGCGGGGCCGGGTGCACGAGGGAGACAGGGGGAGGCAGGGGGCGGGGAGGGCGGAGGTGCCCCGTCGCCCCGTGATCGCGGGCCGTAGCATGACGGAACGCACGAACGAGGGGACCCCACGCATGTCCGACGCCGCGCAGCCGCCGCACCCACCGGAGCACGTCCCCGCGGAGGGGGCGAGTTCAGAGGGCGCGGCGACCGGCGAAACCGCCAGCGAAAGCCCCGCGAACGGCATACCTGCGAGGGTCCCGCTGGACAAGCCTCCGGCCGGGTCCGCCCCCGGCGGCACGACGGGTTCCGAGCCCGAGTTCGATCCCTGGGCGCCGCCGGCAGAGGACGCCCCTCGCTCGGGTTCCGCCCCTGAGGGCCCCGGCAGCACGGTGTTCTGGAACAACGGCGACACCACCCCGCCACCAGCCGGCGTCCACCACCCCACGGCCGTCACGCCCCCGCCCGGCGCCCACAACGGCCCGCCCGCACCCCACGCCTCCCAGCCCTGGGCCAACCCCTTCGCCGCACCCGGCGCTCCCCCGGCCGGGACCCCGCAGGACAACCCCTTCGCGTCCCCCACCCCGCACGCGTCCTACGCCCAGCCCGCCGCCCCCGGCGATCCGGTGCCCCCGCCGCCCATAGCACCCGACGGCCCCGGACAGGCCCCGTACGCCTACCCGTCCTACCCGTCCGGGCGGCAGGACTACGGCTACCCGGAGCAGTCCGGATACGCCGGATACGCCGTTTCCGGCCCCGCGCATCCCGTGCCCCCGTTGTACGGAGGCGGCCCCGGTTACGGCTGGGCCCCCATGGCACCCCAGCCGATGAACGGCCTGGGCACGGCCTCGCTCGTGGTCGGCATCGTCTCCGCCGTCCTCTTCTGCATCTGGCCGCTGGCGATCATCCTGGGCATCCTCGCCGTGGTGTTCGGCCTGATCACCCGTGGCAGGGTCCGCCGGGGCCAGGCGACCAACGCCGGCCAGGCGCTGGCCGGGATCATCTGCGGTGTCGCCGGCATCATCCTCGCCACGGTGTTCGGCGTCCTCCTCATCGCGTTCGGCGAGGAGGGGTCCGCCGACGACATCGACGGCAGTTTCTCGACCTCCCTGTCACAGCAGGTCTAGCGGGCAGTTCGGGCAGTTCGGGCAGTTCGGGCAGGTCGGGCGAGCGGGCCGAGCTGGCCGAGCTGGCCGATCGGGCGGTGCCGGGGCCCCGGAGGACGGTCTGCCCGGCGCTGTGCAGGAAGCGGCCCGGCCGGTCGCCCGGCCTCTCCCACTCGACCCGCGCGCGATCCGCACCGCTCCTCCGCGCCGACCGCGTCCGGGCGGAACCCGGGGAGCCGCTGGAGTCCCGCGTACGGGGGCGCGACGAGTGCTGCTTCGGTTTCCGCAGCCCTACCGGCCCACGGCAGGCGCAAAGCACCGTCAGCGGAGCGATGCCTGACCCGCCCGAAGCCGCTCCCGTGCCGCCATCAGCGCGAACCCCAGCAGGTTCGGGCCCCGCCACCGCTCGGGGTCCATCGCCGCCTCGTCGTCCGCGGCGAGGCCGATGCCCCACACGCGGTCGACCGGGCTGGCCTCCACCAGCACGCGCTCGCCGGTGCCCAGCAGAAACCCCCGCAGGTCACTGTGCGCGGCGAACTTGTGGACGCTGCCCTCGACCACGATCCCGAACCGCTCGCGCCTCCACACGGCCTCGTCGAAGCCGCGCACGAGGCGGCCGGCCTTCTTCGCCAGTGCCGGGTTCGGTGCCGTGATCGCCTGCCGCTCCGCCTCGGCGTCCTCGAACAGGCGGGCCTTGGCGGCCATCATCCAGTGCTCGGCCGTCGCGTAATCCACCCCGGCGACCGAAAACGCGGCCGGCCACCACTGGCTGAGACAGCTCGCTCCCACACGGCCGTCCGGGCGGGGCCGGTGCCCCCAGAAGTGCAGGTACTTGACCCGGGCCCCCGCACGGACTTCCCTGGTCAGGGCCTCCAACGAATCGATCTGCCCCGACTTCCCCGTATCACCCGAGATTTTCCCCATGCACGCGAGTCTGGCAGCCACCACTGACATCGCGTCCCCCCATTTCCCGTCCCACTAGACACCTGGTCGACAGATTCCGTCGCGTAACCAAAAGGAAACAACGGAATCCCTTGTTGGAGGACATTTCCTCTGTCAGGATCGGCACTCAAATCGACCTGGAGCTACGTTGACCCCCGCTGTAAGGGGAGGGCCACGGAGGAGAGCGACATGCACAATCCGGGCCATCGCTTCCCGGCGCAGGAGCGGCTCGCGGCCGGCGCGCAGTACATCGCGGGCCGTCCGACCCGCGGCACCTCGGGCCGTACGCACGCGGTCGTCGACCCCGCCACCGGCGACGAGGTCTACACGTACGAGCTGGCCGGTCACGCCGACGTGGACGCCGCCGTCGCCGCCGCACGCGAGGCCTTCCCGGGCTGGGCCGGGGCCACCCCGGGCGAGCGGTCCGACGCGCTGCACCGCTTCGCCGCCGTCCTCGCCGAGCGCGCCGAGGAGTTCGCCCGCGCCGAATCCCTCCAGTGCGGCAAGCCGCTCAAGCTGACCCGCGAGTTCGACGTACCGGGGACGATCGACAACACCGCCTTCTTCGCCGGCGCCGCCCGACACCTCCAGGGGCAGTCGGCCGGGGAGTACTCCGGCGACCACACCTCGTACGTCCGCCGGGAACCCATCGGTGTCGTCGGCTCCATCGCGCCCTGGAACTATCCCCTCCAGATGGCCGCCTGGAAGATCCTCCCGGCGATCGCGGCCGGCAACACGATCGTGCTCAAGCCCGCCGAGCTGACCCCGCTGACCTCGCTCCTCTTCGCCGAGGCGGCCACCGCGGCCGGGATTCCGGACGGGGTGATCAATGTCGTCACCGGGACCGGCAAGGAAGCCGGTGAGTATCTCGTCGGGCATCCCGATGTCGTCATGACCTCCTTCACCGGGTCCACCGCCGTCGGCAAGCGGGTCGCCGAGGTCGCCACCGCCACCGTCAAGCGGCTCCATCTGGAACTGGGCGGCAAGGCACCCTTCGTCGTCTTCGACGACGCCGATCTCGAAGCGGCCGTCAACGGTGCCGTCGCGGGCGCGCTCATCAACACCGGGCAGGACTGCACGGCCGCCACGCGCGCGTACGTGCAGCGGCCGCTGTACGAGGAGTTCGTCGCGCGAACGGCCGCCCTCATGGACACCGTCCGGCTCGGTGATCCGTTCGCCCCGGGCACCGATCTCGGGCCGCTCATCTCGCACGCGCAGCGCGACCGGGTCGCCGGTTTCGTCGAGCGGGCGCGTGCCTACGCGCGCGTGGTGGCCGGCGGCGAGGCTCCCCAGGGGGAGCTGAAGAGCGGCGCCTACTACCGGCCCACCCTGGTCGCCGACGCAGCCCAGGACAGCGAGATCGTCCAGTCCGAGATCTTCGGGCCCGTGCTCGTCGTCCTCCCCTTCGACAGCGACGACGAGGGCATCCGGCTCGCCAACGACACGCCCTACGGTCTCGCCGCCTCCGCCTGGAGCCGGGACGTCTACCGGGCGAACCGCGCGACCCGCGAGATCAAGGCGGGCTGCGTATGGGTCAACGACCACATTCCGATCATCAGCGAGATGCCCCACGGGGGTTACAAGGCGTCCGGCTTCGGCAAGGACATGTCCACGTACTCGTTCGATGAGTACACGCAGATCAAGCACGTCATGTTCGACAACACCGCGGTTGCCCGCAAGGACTGGCACCGCACGATCTTCGGGGACCGCTGACAGGACACAGGCCGACCGACCAGCGGCCGCACACCCTCCCGAAAGGGCATCACGCGCATGGAGCAGTACGAGCCCGACCGCCTTTCCCCGGCCCAGGTGGCCGCCATGCGGCGCAGCTTCCGCAATGGCAGGGCCGCCCTGACCCGCCGGTCACTGCTGCGCGCCTCCGCGGGCGGTGCCCTGGTGGCCGGCGGCCTCGGCGCGCTGACCGGCTGCGGCATCCCCGCGGCCGGCAAGACCGCGGGAGGCGTCTCCGCCGACGACCACTCGGCCAAGGAGAAGACCGTCAACTTCTCCAACTGGACCGAGTACATGGACGTCGACGAGAGCGAGAAGCACCATCCCACGCTCGACGCGTTCACCGAGCGGACCGGCATCAAGGTCAAGTACACCGAGGACATCAACGACAACGTCGAGTTCTTCGGCAAGATCAAACCGCAGCTCGCGGCGGGCCAGGACACCGGCCGGGACATCATCGTCCTCACCGACTGGCTGGCTGGCCGGCTGATCCGGCTCGGCTGGGTCCAGAAGCTGGACGCCTCGAACCTCCCGCACGCCTTCGCGAACCTGTCGGAGCAGTTCCGCAGCCCCGACTGGGACCCGGGCCGCGCCTACTCGTATCCCTGGCAGGGCATCTCGACCGTCATCGCCTACAACAAGAAGGCGCTGGACGGCGTCGAGGTGAAGTCGGTCTCCGACATGCTCGACAACCCCAAGCTGAAGGGGCGCGTCGGGTTCCTCTCCGAGATGCGCGACAGCATCGGCATGACCCTGCTCGACATGGGCAAGGACCCGGCGAAGTTCACCGACGACGACTACGACGCGGCGATCGCCCGCCTCCAGAAGGCCGTCGACAAGGGCCAGATCCGCCGCTTCTCCGGCAACGACTACACGGCCGACCTGACCTCGGGCGACTTCGCGGCCTGTATCGCCTGGGCGGGTGACGTGGTCCAGCTCAAGGCGGACAGCCCGGACATCGACTTCCTCATCCCGGACAGCGGCTACATCACGTCGAGCGACAACATGCTGATCCCCAACAAGGCGCGGCACAAGACGAACGCCGAGCGGCTCATGGACTACTACTACGAGCCCGAACCGGCCGCCGAACTGGCCGCGTACATCAACTACGTGTGTCCCGTCGACGGAGTGAAGCCGTACCTCGCGAAGATCGACAAGGACGCGGCGGACAACCCGCTGATCATTCCCGACGCGGCGATGGCCGCGAAGTCCCACGCCTTCCGGTTGCTGAGCCAGAAGGAAGAGACGGCGTACGAGGAGAAGTTCGCGAAGTTGACAGGGGCGTAGCCACGCCTGCTCCCAGCGGTGCGAAACCCCTCCGACTCCCCAAGGACCACACCATGACCAGCACAGCAGACCACGGCGGCGACGTCCGTCTCTCCGGGATCAGCAAGACCTACGGCTCCTTCACCGCCGTACACCCCCTCGACCTCACCGTCCCGCAGGGCTCCTTCTTCGCCCTGCTCGGCGCCTCCGGCTGCGGCAAGACGACCACCCTGCGGATGATCGCCGGCCTGGAGGAACCTTCCTCCGGGACCGTCTTCCTCGGTGACCAGGAGGTCACGAACCTGCCGCCGTACAAGCGGCCGGTGAACACCGTCTTCCAGTCGTACGCCCTCTTCCCGCACCTCGACATCTTCGAGAACGTCGCCTTCGGCCTGCGCCGGCGCGGCATCAAGTCGGTGAAGAAGCAGGTCGAGGACATGCTGGAGCTCGTACAGCTCGGTGAGCAGGCGCGCAAGAAACCGCACCAGCTCTCCGGCGGCCAGCAGCAGCGCGTCGCCGTGGCCCGCGCCCTGATCAACCACCCCAAGGTGCTGCTCCTCGACGAACCGCTCGGCGCCCTCGACCTCAAGCTGCGCCGCCAGATGCAGCTGGAGCTGAAGCGCATCCAGACCGAGGTCGGCATCACGTTCGTCCATGTCACGCACGACCAGGAGGAGGCCATGACGATGGCCGACACGGTCGCCGTGATGAACGCGGGCCGGGTCGAGCAGCTCGGGTCGCCCGCCGATCTCTACGAGAACCCGCAGACCACCTTCGTCGCGAACTTCCTCGGCACCTCCAACCTCATCGAGGCCGAGGTGGACGCCAAGAGCGGCGACGAGATCGTCCTCAAGGCGGGCGGCGGCAAGCTGCTGCTCCCCGAGGCCCGCTGTTCCGCCCCGACGAGAACCGGCGGCAAGGTACTGGTCGGGGTCCGCCCCGAGAAGATCTCCCTCACACACGCGGACGACGCGGGCGACATCCCGGCCGGCCGCAACCGCATCACCGGAAAGATCGCCGCGACCAGTTTCATCGGCGTCTCCACGCAGTACGTCATCGACAGCCCCGTCTGCCCCGAGTTCGAGGTGTACGTCCAGAACATCGACCGTGACGCCCGGTTGGCCCCCGGCGCGGAGGTCGTCCTGCACTGGAACCCGGCCCACACCTTCGGCCTGGACGCCGACCAGGACATAGACGCGGGCGTCGGGACGGTCGACGACGAGGCGGCCCTCTGATGGCCACCGCGACCCCCGAAGCGCCGCCCCTGGCGCCCGCACCGGCGAAGAAGCCCCCACGGAGAAGAGGCCGCTGGACGCCGTACTGGCTGCTCCTGCCCGGCCTTCTCTGGCTGTTCGTGTTCTTCGCGCTGCCGATGGTCTACCAGGCCTCCACGTCCGTGCAGACGGGCTCCCTGGAGGAGGGCTACAAGGTCACCTGGCACTTCGCGACCTACTGGGACGCCCTGACCGACTACTGGCCGCAGTTCCTGCGCTCGGTGCTGTACGCCGGGTCCGCGACGATCCTCTGCCTGGTGCTGGGCTATCCGCTCGCGTATCTGATCGCGTTCCGCGCGGGCCGCTGGCGCAACCTGATCATGATCCTCGTCATCGCGCCCTTCTTCACCAGCTTCCTGATCCGTACGCTCGCCTGGAAGACGATCCTCGCGGACGGTGGCCCGGTCGTCGGCGCCCTCAACTCGCTGCACGTCCTGGACGTCACCAGCTGGCTCGGCATCACGGCGGGCGACCGGGTGCTGGCCACGCCGCTCGCGGTGGTCTGCGGTCTGACGTACAACTTCCTGCCGTTCATGATCCTGCCGCTCTACACCTCGCTCGAACGCATCGACGGACGGCTGCACGAGGCGGCCGGCGACCTCTACGCCAGGCCGTTCACGACCTTCCGCAAGGTCACCTTCCCGCTGTCGATGCCGGGTGTCGTCTCCGGCACGCTGCTCACCTTCATCCCGGCGAGCGGCGACTACGTCAACGCCGACCTGCTCGGCTCCACCGACACGCGCATGATCGGCAACGTCATCCAGACGCAGTTCCTGCGCATCCTCGACTATCCGACGGCCGCCGCGCTCTCCTTCATCCTCATGGCCGCGATCCTCATCATGGTCACCCTCTACATCCGCAAGTCCGGGACGGAGGACCTGGTTTAAATGGCCTTCGTGAATTCGATCGGGCGCTGGCTCAAGAGCCATTTCGTCGTCATCGCGGGACTGATCACCCTCGGCTATCTCCTCCTGCCGAACATCGTCGTCACGGTGTTCTCCTTCAACAAACCGAAGGGCCGCTTCAACTACGAGTGGCAGCAGTTCTCGACGGACGCCTGGCGTGACCCCTGCGGGGTCGCCGACATGTGCGGCTCGCTCTCGCTCAGCCTGCGGATCGCCTTCTGGGCGACCATCGGGGCGACCGTCCTCGGCACGATGATCGCCTTCGCGCTGGTGCGGTTCCGCTTCCGCGCGCGGGGCGCCGTCAACTCCCTCATCTTCCTCCCGATGGCGATGCCCGAGGTCGTCATGGCGGCCTCGCTGCTCACCCTGTTCCTCAACCTGGGCGCCCAGCTGGGCTTCTGGACGATCCTGATCGCCCACATCATGTTCTGCCTCAGCTTCGTCGTCGTCGCCGTGAAGGCGCGCGTGATGTCCATGGACCCACGGCTGGAGGAGGCCGCCCGGGACCTCTACGCGGGCCCGGTGCAGACCTTCGTACGCGTGACCCTGCCCATCGTGGCCCCCGGGATCGCGGCGGGTGCGCTGCTCGCCTTCGCGCTCTCCTTCGACGATTTCATCATCACCAATTTCAACGCGGGCTCGACCGTCACCTTCCCCATGTTCGTCTGGGGTTCGGCACAGCGCGGAACGCCCGTTCAGATCAATGTCATCGGTACGGCCATGTTCCTGATCGCCGTACTGTTCGTACTGACCGGAATGGTCATCGGCAACCGCCGGAACAGGCAGAAGAGCGCATAGCCCCGTTCCCGGCAATTCGCGTCCACAGTCATTCGTAGGGAGTTGGAATCATGGCCCCAAGCGCCATGACCCATGGAAACGTAAATCGCTGGACCAAGTCTCTTTCCGACGCCCAGCCGGTCGCGTACTGGCTGGACGACCCCGGCAGGCCGCACCCCGAGCCCGCCCTCACCGGCGGCGAGAGCTGCGATCTGCTGGTGGTGGGCGGTGGGTACAGCGGGCTGTGGACCGCGCTGATCGCCAAGGAGCGCGACCCGCAGCGGGACGTCGTGCTCGTCGAGGGCCGCGAGGTGGGCTGGGCCGCCTCGGGCCGCAACGGCGGCTTCTGCGCCGCCTCCCTCACCCACGGCCTGGCGAACGGCCTCGCCCGCTGGCCGGACGAGATCCACCGGCTCCAGGAACTCGGCGCGCGCAACCTCGACGAGATCGAGAAGTCGGTCGCCCGGCACTCCCTCGACTGCGACTTCGAACGCACCGGCGAGATCGACGTCGCCACCGAACCGCACCAGGCCGCCGAACTCCGCGCCTGGTACGAGGAACTGGACCGCAAGGGCCTCGCGACCGGCACCGAGTTCCTGGACACGGAGGCGGTACGGGAACAGGTCGCGTCCCCCACCTTCCTGGCCGGCCTGCACGACCGCACCGGCGTCGCGATGCTCAACCCGGCGAAACTGGCCTGGGGGCTGAAGCGGGCCTGCCTGCGCCTCGGCGTCCGCGTGTACGAGCACACCCCGGCCCTCACCCTGCGGCCGTACGGCGCCGGCATGGCCGTACGCACGCCGTATGGGTCGATCCGGGCCCGCCGGATCGCCCTCGGCACGAACATCTTCCCGAGCCTGGTCAAGCGCGTGCGGGCGTACACGGTCCCGGTCTACGACTACGCGCTGATGACCGAACCCCTGAGCGAGGCGCAGCTCGCCGACATCGGCTGGCGGAACCGCCAGGGCCTCGGGGACAGCGCCAACCAGTTCCACTACTTCCGGCTGAGCGCCGACAACCGCATCCTGTGGGGCGGCTACGACGCGATCTATCCCTACGGCGGCCGGGTGCGCGCCGAGTACGACGACCGCCCGGAGACCTACGCCAAGCTGGCCGACCACTTCTTCACCTGCTTCCCGCAACTGGAGGGCGTCCGCTTCACCCACGCGTGGGGCGGCGCGATCGACACCTGCTCACGCTTCTCGGCGTTCTTCGGCACCGCGCACGCGGGCCGGGTGGCGTACGCGGCGGGATTCACCGGCCTCGGCGTCGGCGCGACCCGCTTCGGCGCGGACGTGATGCTCGACCTGCTGGCGGGGGAGCGCACGGAGCGGACATCGCTGGCGATGGTCCGCAGGAAGCCGTTGCCGTTCCCGCCCGAGCCGTTCGCCTGGACGGGCATCGCCCTCACCAAGTGGTCACTGGCACGGGCGGACGCACACGGCGGCCGGCGCAACCTGTGGCTGAGGACGATGGACCGACTCGGGCTGGGGTTCGACAGCTGAGGCCGCCCTGGGGCGCGTGCGGAGCGCGTTGATCCACAGGCGTACGCCCAGCTCATAGGCTGTGATCTGATTCACTCCCACGGTATGGCGGAACCCGCGTAATGCTCCCGGGAAACCTCCCTCTCCCTCGTGACGCGACCAGCGTTCACAGAGAAAGGGAGGTCCCTCATGGCAGGGGCGAAAACGGCGGTCGAGTGGCTGGCGTCCGTTGCTCCGGATCCCGAGGCCTGCCGTTGGGAATGGGAGCGCAATCCCCTGGGGATCGCGCTGCTTCCCGCCGGCAAGGCCTGGGACGTACTGATCCTGCCGGGTGAACTCGGCTACCCCACCCTCGACGTCCTCTCCCGTGTCATCGACCAACCCGGCCCGGTGCTCGTCGACTTCGGCGACTCCCGGATGGGGTTCTTCGTGCCACCGGGCACCGCGGCCCGCTGGCTGGGCACGGGGGTGCGTACGGCGGGACGCGGCACCTGGATCGTCGTCCCGTACCCGGGCCGTGCCACCGGCGGCGTCCGCTGGCTGATCCCGCCGGACGGCTCCGGCACCCTCACCGATCCGGCACTCCTCGAACTGGCCATACACGAGGCGGCGGCGGATCTGGCTACCGACGAAGACAGGTGATGCCCGGGACTCTCGCGGTTGTCTGATCCCCGCGTGACCACGCTCTCGTCGGCCGTCCGTGCGGTCGACGCGAACCGTGGGCATGCGGGTGCGTAAGCATGTCCCCGGAGAGAACGGCTGCAGCCGACAGGACCGTTATCAGGGAGAGGGAGAGGGAGACTACGAGGAAGAGGACGAGCGAGGGGGAGAAGGCGAAGGCCTGCGGGCGAACAGACACAGCAGGATCAGCAGTGCCCCGCACAGGCACCAGCTCGCCACCACGTCCAGCGGCCAGTGGAAACCCCGGATCACCAGCCCGACGGCGACGGCTGCGTTGAGGGCGAGGCAGCCGGCCAGGACGAGCCGACGGACGTACGCACGGTGCAGCCATGGCAGCAGGAGCAGTGTGGCGGAGCCGTAGGCCACGACCGCCGTCGCGGTGTGACCGGAGGGGTAGAACCCGGTGCCGGGGCCCATCACCGGCGGCCCGGGACGGGCGACCAGCTCCTTCATCGGTACGACGATCGCTGGTACGGCCGCCATCAGCAGGCCCGCGCCGACCGGTTCGCGCCACCAGCGCTCCGTACCCGCCCGGCGTGCGCGCAGACCGACGTACACCAGGACGACGGCGAGGACGGGAACGGCGACGACGATGCTGCCGAGGTCGGCGAGGAGGGCCCAGCCGCGGGACGGGTGGACGAGAGAGTCGCTGAGGTGTTCGTCCGCACGGGCGAGGGGGCCGTGGACGGCGACCTGCCAGGTGATCAGCGCGAGGAGAAGGACCGCGAGGGCCAGTCCGGAGAGAAGACTCCGAGAGGTCGGCCACCCTGGAACAGGGGGGGGAGCTCCAGGGTGGCCGATCAGATCGGGTCGTCGCACGCCCCGGGGGGTTTGGGGCGGGCGACTGTCCGACCGGTGAGGAGACCCGGAGCCGGAGGCTCCGGTGGTGTGCGCGAGGGCACGACCGGATCGAAGCTGGGGAGGCCCCGACCAGGCACCACCCACAGTTTCCTGCGAGCGGGGTGTATCTCTCATCTGGATAGAACCTACGTCAGGGGATGGGTCTCGGACAGACAGAATGACATCCCGCCATCCTCCTCGCACACCTTCTTCACACGCTCTGACGGTGCCCGCGCGGGCCCGGAAAACAAGCGGAATCCGGGCCGGACGGCCGGTACGTACGAACCGGACGAAGGGGCGGCGGGCGCCGAGGACGCGTCAGACGCTGGTGAAGGCCTGCTCGATGATGTCGAGGCCCTCGCCCAGGAGGTCCTCGCCGATCACCAGCGGGGGCAGGAAGCGGAGGACGTTGCCGTAAGTGCCACAGGTGAGGACCACCAGACCCTCCTGATGACAGGCCTTGGCCAGAGCGGCGGTCGCCTCCGGGTGGGGCTCCTTGGTGGTGCGGTCCTTGACCAGCTCGATGGCGATCATGGCGCCCCGGCCGCGAATGTCACCGATGACCTCGTACTTCTCGGCCATGGCGGTCAGCCGTGCCTTCATGACGGCCTCGATGCGCTTGGCCCGCGCGTTGAGGTCGAGCTCCTTCATCGTCTCGATCGAGCCGAGCGCGCCCGCACAGGCGACCGGGTTTCCGCCATAGGTGCCGCCCAGGCCACCCGCGTGCGCGGCGTCCATGATCTCGGCGCGCCCGGTGACGGCGGCGAGCGGCAGCCCGCCCGCGATGCCCTTCGCGGTGGTGATCAGGTCGGGCACGATGCCCTCGTCCTCGCACGCGAACCACTGCCCGGTCCGGCAGAACCCCGACTGGATCTCGTCGGCGACGAAGACGATGCCGTTGTCGGCGGCGAACTTCCGGATCGCCGGCAGGAACCCCTTCGCGGGCTCGATGAAGCCGCCCTCGCCGAGCACCGGCTCGATGATGATCGCTGCGACGTTGTCGGCCCCGACCTGCTTGCTGATCTGGTCGACGGCCTGCGCGGCGGCCTCGGGCCCGGCGTTCTCGTGGCCGGTGGGCCAGCGGTAGCCGTAGGCGACGGGCACGCGGTACACCTCGGGCGCGAACGGCCCGAAGCCGTGCTTGTACGGCATGTTCTTCGATGTCAGGGCCATGGTGAGGTTCGTACGCCCGTGGTAGCCGTGGTCGAACACGACGACGGCCTGCCGCTTGGTGTACGCCCGCGCGATCTTCACGGCGTTCTCGACGGCCTCGGCGCCGCTGTTGAAGAGGGCGCTCTTCTTGGCGTGGTCGCCCGGGGTCAGCTCGGCGAGCGCCTCGGCGACCTCGACGTACCCCTCGTACGGCGTGACCATGAAACAGGTGTGCGTGAAGTCGGCGAGCTGGGCGGAGGCCCGGCGCACGACCGCCTCGGCGCTGGCGCCGACCGACGTCACGGCGATGCCCGACCCGAAGTCGATCAGCCGGTTCCCGTCGACGTCCTCGATGATCCCGCCGCTCGCCCGCGCCGTGAACACGGGCAGCACCGAGCCGACACCGGCCGCGACGGCGGCGAGCCGTCGGGCCTGGAGCTCCTGCGACTTGGGGCCGGGGATCGCGGTGACTACGCGGCGCTCCTGGGGGAGGGGCGGAAGGGCGGTCATGAGGGCTCCTGGGGGCGTGGCGGAGGCGGGTCTTTGTCTGCACCTTTCTCCGCAGGCTAGGCCTGAGGGAAGGGGGGAGGCATGCACCGTTTGGGAGTGGTGGGGGTGTGTCGTTGTCCTCGGTGGACAGGGGCGGGGTGGGCGATTCCTGCTTCTGCCCGGAGGGTGGGCGGTGATCTCGTGGTGACTCGCGAAGAAATGACCTCTGCTTGGCCTGGAGTTCATTAATAGTTCATGTGTGCGTCGCCCATAAGTTCCCAAAAGTTCGTCAGCCTGTCCCGCCTGTGTGTGGCGTCTGTTGGCGGGGGTGCAGTGGTGGGGCGGGGATTGCGTGCGGGGGCTCTTGTCATGGCTGCGGTCATGGCGGGCATGGGAGTGGCGGAAGGCGCGGCCGTCGCCGTGCCGTGGGCCCAGCGGGAGTCGGCCGGCGGCCAGCGGCCCGAGCAGCGGTGGGGTACGGCCGCGGAGCGGTCGCACGAAGCAGCCGCCGACGCGACGGATGCCACCGCGGGCGGGGGCCGTTCGGAGCATGTGAGCGGCAAGGGTGAACTGGCCCTCGACACCGGATTCCCCGTGCAGCCCCTGATAGCGGGCGCGCCCTCGGTCGAGGCCGAGAGCGCCGATCCGGTGGGCGCTCCCGAGGTTCCCAAGGTCAAGGGCTTCGATCCGAGGACGAGCCGTGAAGTGACCGGCGAGCGCACGTCCCAGGGGCGCACCTACCGGAACACCGACGGCACCTACACCACCCAGTACTACGACGAGCCGGTCAACTTCCGTGACGAGAAGGGGAGCTGGCAGTCGATCGACACCTCCCTGACCCAGCCCGACGGCACCCGCACCATGAGCGTCGCCGCACCGCTCTGGGAGACCAGCTCGACCGAGGTGACCATCGGGTTCGCGGGTCACGCGGATGCCGACCCCGTGGCCCGACTGGACCTGGGGGAACACGGATCGGTCGGATTCGCCGTGTCGGGCGCCGCGCACAGCGCCGGCCAGGTCGACGGCAGCACGATCACCTACCCGGACGTGCGGACCTCGTCCGACATCGAGTTCCTCGCCGGGAACGCGTCGGTCAAGGAGACTCTGATCCTCAAGGGGCCCGAGGCTCCCACCGAGTGGAGTTTCCCGCTGGCGACCGCAGGCCTGGCCGCCCGGCTGGAGGACTCCGGCGCGGTGGTCTTCGAGGACGCCGAGGGCGCGGAACGGGCCCGGATCCCGCAGGGCTGGATGGAGGACTCCCGCCTCGCCGAGAACGCCAACGAAGGCGCGATCTCCACCGGAGTCACCTACAGCCTGGCGGCGGAGTCGGGCCGTCAGGTCCTGCGGGTGTCCCTCGACCAGCAGTGGCTGCACGACCCCACCCGGGTCTTCCCGGTCCGGGTCGACCCCTCCGTCGCGGGCGTGAGCGCGACCTCGGGCACCTATGTGCAGGCCCCGTACAACACGAACTTCTCCACGGACACCGTGCTCAAGACCGGTACGTACGACGCGGGCTCGCACAAGGCGGCGTCCTTCCTCCACCGCCTACGGCTACGACAGCGCGGGCTATGTCGACTGGACCTGGGACTCCGTCACCGGCAAGGACATCTGGTACGACTTCGACGCCGCGGGCCGCCCGAGGCTGGAGCAGTACGCGTCGAAGGCCGACGCCGGCGCGTCGTACACGGTCACCGCCAAGCGCACGTACACGTACGACACCCTCGGCCGCCTGAGCGGGGATGCCGTGACGACCCCCGACGGTACGACGACGGTCGCCTCCACGGCCTACGGCTACGACCGCGACGACAACCTGACGTCCAAGCAGACGACGGGCACGGCGGGCGCGGGCCAGCAGTCCTACGGCTACGACCAGGCGGGCCGCCTGACCTCCTGGACGAAGGACGGCACCACGACGTCGTACGAGTGGGACGCCGCCGGCAACCGCACCAGGGCCGGCTCGACGACGTCGACGTTCGACGCCCGCAACCGCCAACTGACGGCGGGGGCGCAGACGTTCACGTACACGGCACGGGGGACGCTGTCGTCGGTCGACGCCGGCACGGGCGCGCTCCGCAATCTGACCTTCGACGCCTTCGAGCGCAAGGTGACGGACGGTGCGACGGCTTACCGCTACGACTCCATGGACCGCGTCCAGACCCGAGGCTCGACGACGCTCACCTACGACGGAGGCTCCAACAATCTCGCGAGTGACGGCACGACCACGTACAACCGCACTCCGGAGGGCAGCCTCCTGTCCTACGAGGTCGGGGCCAGCGGCCAACTGGCGCTCACCGACCGCCACACCGACCTGGTCGCGGGCCTGAACACGGACGCCACGGGGGTCATCGGCTCCACGTCCTACGACCCGTTCGGCACGGAGACCGCGACCAATGGCACGACTCCGGAGATCGGCTACCAGTCCGGCTGGACGGACCCGACCAACGGGGACGTCAATATGGCGGCACGGTGGTATCAGCCGGGGACGGGGGCGTTCGCGTCTCGGGACACGTGGCTGTTGGACCCGACGTCGTCGGTACAGGCAAACCGTCACGTCTACGGCAGTGCCAGCCCGCTGATCCACATCGACCCCCTCGGGCACGACGTCATCGCTCCGGGGAGGACACGTGTGCCCTACTCCAGCGGTTCCGGCAGCCTGTACAGCTCCGGAGGCTGGAGCCAGCTCAGGAGCCTGAGCCGGTGGGCCGGGGGCATGTTCATGAGGAACAACCTGTTGGGCCGTGCGTTGAGCCTGATCTCCTTGTTCTCGTCGGAAAGCACCACTACCGGTCACTTCGGGACTGTCTATCCGTCGGGCACGGGCGCAGGCGGGGGCGGAAGCCCGGCGTCTCAGCCTGCCGGTAGTTCGAGTCTGGTCTGCACCGGCAGCTGTGGTGGTGGCAGCAAGGTGCCCACGAGCTCCGCCGGTGCTGGAGGCGGTGGTGGTGGAGGCGGTGGCGGAGGCACCGGATGCGCGCCGAACTGCGTCGTCACGCCACCCAAGCCGCCCATCGACCAGAACCCCAACAACGGCCCGAACCCGATACCGGCTCCCACCCTTCCGCCGGGCCAGGTGGACTGGACGTCGGCGGTGTGGGGTGCGGGGCAGGGGGTGAGTGAGACTTACACGTCGCAGGCCATCCTCGACATGTTGGCTGTTGCGATCTTCACGCCGAATGTGGTCGATGGCCTAGAAATCTTTCCCTTTGCGGAACCCTCCCATCTTCCAGGAGGCGGGAGCCGGGGGCGGTCACGTAGCGACAACAAGTGCGATGACGGGCCGGGAACCAGTGCAACTGGCCATGTCACGTACCTTCCCCGGGAGCGCTACTACGACAACTTCTCCAAGCAGGAGGAGTGCCGGGCGATCGGCATATACGGATTCATTGACAAGTCGGATCTGACGACCAAGGCACACCCCGGGCCGGGCACGAGTACGGGAAGCAGCAAGAAGCCACCCGGGTACGAGGAGATTCGCAGTCAGGGATATATGCCGAACAATGGTCACCTGCAGCCCAAGTTGGGAGGTGGCGACGGCAAGGACTTGAGAAATCGCGTGCCCCAATACCATGATGTGAACAGTCCTTATATCAGGGATGGAGTCGAGGCGGATATTCGAGCCTCCCTGGAAGCTGGGCACACGGTCTCTCTGTCGATCACTCCGCGCTACGGGAACGTGAATTCGGGTATACCGGGCCTCATTGAGTACAACTACACTGACCTCAGTACGGGCGTAGCGAAACACTGTGTCGTCCACAATCAGGGCTCGGGTGGGCGTACCGCCGGCTCCAGTAACTGTCCCAACGTGCCCTAGGAGAGAGTGATGTCGCGAAATTATGTGGACCTGGTGATCGCCATGATGGGATCTCCCGAGAACCTCCATGCCGCTGACTCCGCTTGGCGTGCGTTGGAATCTGAACTCGGTGTGCAGTTTCCGGTCGACTACAGGCTGCTTGTCGATGGGTATGGGCCCATTCAAGTCAATGGTCATCTCTATCTTTCCCATCCGGCAACGGAGCGTTGGAATCTGGGTAGATGGATCTCGTCGACGATCGCCGCATTCGAGCGTAGTGATCTCTCTGGTGCTGAATGTCCGGGATTCGAAAATGGACCGATCTTTGGTGGCCCCGACGGCTTGATTCCCTTGGCGAGTACCGACCGTGGTGAGTACGTTTTTGGCGCAATTCGAAGGGGCGATTCAAAGTGGAGAATCCTCGCTTGTGACGGAGATGAGCAAGACTTCTATGAGTATCGGATGGGCTTCTCGGAATGGCTTTACGGGTACCTGTCCGGTGGGGATATGTTCGGCCCGGACAGTGCGGCCTTCTATCCGGGACCGCTTTTGCTGGAGAGCATGCCGTTGACCGTCGAGGATCGCTCAATTTCTTGGCGCGGCCCGCAGCGGGGGATGTGATTTTCTTTCATGGATAAATCTCTGCGGTTGTTGTATGGGAGTCCATGAGTGGTGCGGTAATTGGTGGTGCTGTACGTGCGAGTTGTCGTGAATCATTTGTTCAGTCGGCTTGTCGAGGGGGGATCTGTATATCGGGTGTATCTGAGCCAATTCTGGGTAAAGGGAGACGGCTCGGCCCGGCCGGCCCGGAGGCGTGGAGTGCTGTTGAGGAGTGGCTGGAAACGGAGCTTCCCGTCGACGCCGGATAGTTCATTGATGTGAGAACGCCTATTCAAAGCATCCTTTCTGGGTGGGGTAGGGTCGGCGTATTGTGAGGTGAAAATGTGAGAGTGAATCACCTGCGGAGAGTTCTGGACATGCTCGGCGACCCGCTGATTCGGTATCAGAATCCTGCAGCGTGGCGGGATGTCGAAAAAGATCTCGGTATCGATATCCCGGCGGACCGTAAGGAGATCGTCGACGGCTGTGCGCCAGTCCAGATCAACCATCGTCTTTTACGCGTCACGGGGAGCGCTGGGCAGGGGGTCGCTCTTCATCGAGAACGGTGAGGGCGAGTTCTTCGAGTATTCGATGGGGTTCGCAGAGTGGTTGTACCGGTGGCTCATCGGAGATGAGGTGACGGGTCCGGGTGGAGGTGCCTTCCATCCGGGTCCCGTGGGATGTGAGCGATGATTTCGATAACCGATGAAGGGCCATTCAGAATTTCTGGGACTCAGCGCAGATCAAACACCATCGCGTCGTACGCCGGCGCCTCGTTCCACGGTTGTGATCGCCCGACCTTCCGGCAGCCCATGATGCGTATGCGTATGCGGACTGTGCTGCGGCGGCCTACGGTCCGGGACGCATGGTCAGCGTGATCCGTTCCACCGGCAAGCCCTCAAGCAGGTGCGCGTGGACGGCGGCGGCGATTCTGCGGCGGCGCCAGGGATTGCGTACGTCGAGCTCGATGATGACGTACGTCCGCTCTCCGCCCTCGCGGGTGAAAGCCTCCGGCCGAGGCTCCAGCAGGTTCTTCCACCAGCGTGCGTCCGCCGGCAGTCGGTAGCCGACCACAGTGCGTCGGCTGCTCGCCGAGGATGCCGAACCGCTCGGGCCCGGCGAGCTGGACACGTACCTCAGCACGCTGCGTGGGCACATGCGGCTGCTCATCCCCGAGGTCGGGATGGCTGCGGGGCGGCAGCCCAAGGACGACATCCCTCGATACTGTGCGCTTGCGTGCGTGGGCGAGACGCGTGTGAAGCCCGACATCGAAGTGGGTGCCGGTTGAACCACGGCATCGCACACGCGAGGCGTCTTGCCCGCTCCGTCAACGCCTTGTGCGCCCGCTACGAGAACCTCGGTGCCGCGAGCACAGTGGACCGCCGGTGAGTGCTGCCAGAGCCACGGACGATCCGACGTTGTCCGCTGAGTGCCCGGTCGCGAAACTGCCCGGCTGTACGGACATGCATCTCCGGTGCCGCCAGACCGAGGACGTACCGCTGCCGCACAGCAATGGACTGCTGCTCCGATCCCGGTGCGGTTGTTCCTGCCATGGGCGTACCGAGGGTGCCTCGTGACCGACACCGGTTGGGTTCCTCGGCCGCTCCGTGCACCACCATCCGCACGGATCTAGGACTCCGGGACCGGTCAAGCGGTGAACTCCCCTTGTCGGAGCGTTAGATTGGCCGTTGGCGACCGATGGTGGTCGGAACGGCTGGTCAGGGGGCAGGGCGATGGACAGCGACGGGACGCAGGACGCGCGGGGTACGCATGCGAATCCTGTGCCGCGTCCGGCGGGGCCGCCGGGCGTGCCCTCCGTGCCGCCCCGGCCGGGGCGGGCTCCGCGGGCCGTCGGGCAGGGGGCGCCGCAGGGTGTGCCCGCGCGTGCGTCCGTCGCCGAGTGGCTGAACGAGCCTCGGCCCGAGGCGAGGCCCGGGATCTGGCGGTACGGGTACCGGTTGCCCAAGGGGGCGCAGGCGGCGGAACGGCTCTCCCCGGTCACCGTCGTCGGGTTGCTGGTGCCCCTCGTTGTCGGGTTGTTCCTGTGGTCCCTCTGGCGGCGGGGCGCCATGCCGTACGAGTCGGTGCTGCTGAAGCTGTTCACGCCGGAGGACTGGTGGTGGGGCGGGACCGTCGCGCCCAAGGGGTGGGAGGGCAGCGCGGCCGTCCTCGTCTACAACGGTGTTTTCTTTCTGGTGCTGCTCTATGGGATGGGGCGGCTCGGCAGCTGGCCCGACATCGCCCGGCATTTCGTCGGGCGTCGGCCGCAGCCCGCGCGGGCTCTGCTCGCGGCGCTCGGGGCTCTCGTCACGCTCAGTTTCGTGTTCCCGAACGCCTTTCCGGGCGTCGGCTGGGACGCCCTGCCGATCGTCGACGCGGTCGTCGCCCTCGTCGCGCTGGTCTCCGGCGGTTTCGACGTGTTCGCCTCGACCGTCTTCAAGGTCGGCCTCTACACCGTCATCACCCTGCTCGTCGTGTGGCCGTTCGCGCGGATCGGCGGTTGGTGGGCGTACGCGAAGGAGCGGCTCGCCGCGCGCAAGGCCGCGGCCGGGCCCACCGGTCCCGCGCCCGCCGACCGGCCGCGCGAGCAGTGGCCCGACCTGCGGGAGGCCGGTCAGTACGAGGCCGCCGAGCTGCTCACCGCCGAGGTGGCCGGTGGGCGTATGAACGACGTGGACTGCGCCCGGGTCGAGCACGCGTGGGCGGTCGCGAGGCGCGACGGGGCGCTCCCGGGCTTCCGGGACACCGTGCTGCGGCAGGGCGCGGCGGCCTGGGCCCACCCCTCCGGGGCCCGGGACCTGGCCCGGCGCACCGCGCCCCACGACCTGGCCGCGGGGCAGGTGCGCATCGGGCGGTGGGTGGCGGCCGAGCGGGCCCCCCTCGTCTATCAGGGCGCCGGCGCCGCTCTCGGGCCCGACGTACTGGGCACCTCCCTGCTCGCGGTCGGGCCGTCGGGGGCGGGCAAGACACGACATCTGATCGAACCGGTGACCGAGGCGCTGGCACTGCGGGCGCTCACCGGGCAGTGCGCGTTCGTCGCGGTCTCGGCTCCGGGGGCGCCGTTCGTCGCGGACTCGGCTTTCGACGTGGTCGTACGGATCGGGGACCGTTCCTCCGTCCACGACCTCGACCCGTACGCCGACTCCGACGACCCCGACGAGGCGGCCTCCTTCCTCGCCGAGGCGCTGGTCGGCGACCTCGACACCGTCGCCACCGAGAGCGCCGCCACCGCGCTCGCCCAGGTGCTCGGACCGTACCGGGCGGCGTACGGCGGTTTCCCGGCCCTGCCGGTGCTGCGGGAGCTGCTGGAGAGCGACCCGGCCGCGCTGTCCGGCCTGCGGGACGCCCTGGCGGGGGACGAGTTCACCGTCATGCGGCGCGAACTCGACGTACGCATCCGGCAGGCGGCGAGCCCGGCGGACGTCGGCCGGGCCCTCGCCGACCGGCTCGCGCTGCTGAACCGGCCGGTCTTCGACGGCTTCCTCGGCGGAGACGGCCCGGCCAGGCCCTTCTCCCTGCGCTCCCTCGCCCGGTACCCGCTGCGTGTCCGCGTCGACCTGCCCGAGCACGGCCACGAGGAGGCCGCCCGGCTGATCACCCGGCTCGTCCTCGCCCAGTTCACCGCCGTCGTACGCGACGGACGGCGCCCCCACTTCGCCTGCCTCGTCCTCGACGACGCCACCGGGACGGTCACCGCCGGTTCGGTACGCCGTATCCAGCGGCTGCGCACCCAGAACGCGGGCGTCGTCCTCTCCCTGCGGACCATCGGCGACGTCCCGGAGGCGCTGCACGGGCCGCTCTTCGGTGCCGTCGGCTGCCGTATGGCGTTCTCCGGTGTGACGACCTGGGACGGTGGCCGGTTCGCCCAGGCCTGGGGCACCGCCTGGGTGGAGACCCGGGACGTGGCCAAGCACACCGTCTTCGCCGACCAGCCGATGACCCGCGCCATCCACGCCCTGCGCAAGCTGGTCACCGGCAAGGCCGTCACGACCGATGCCGTGACCGTACGTACGGTCGAAAGGGAGCGCTGGTCGGCGTCCGAACTCGCGCACGAGGTGCCGCCCGGGCACGCGGTCCTGTCCCTCACGACGGTCGAGGGTGAGCACGCGCCTCCGCTACTGGTGAACCTGCGGGGCTGAGGAGAGGGACTCGCGGGTGCGGAGCACGCGGTACGTACGGTGAGGCAGAATCGGCACAGGCTGTTCATACCTGGCGGCCAAAAGTTCACGGAGATCACACAGACCTGAAGGCCTCATGCCCCCGACGCTCGCCTCGCTCGTCCACCACTCCGCGCTCAAGCTGACCGTGCGGGCGGGCGCGGACCGCCTGGACGTACCCGTGCGCTGGGCACATGTCAGCGAACTGGCCGACCCCGTCCCGTACATGGAGGGCGGGGAACTGCTCCTGATCACCGCGCTCAAGCTGGACGCCGAGGATCCCGAGACCATGCGGCGCTATGTGAAGCGGCTGGTCGGGGCGGGAGTCGTCGGACTCGGCTTCGCCGTAGGGGTCAACTACGCGGACATCCCGAAGGCGGTCGTCGAGGCGGCGGAGCAGGAGGGGCTCCCGCTCCTCGAAGTCCCGCGCCGCACGCCCTTCCTCGCCATCAGCAAGGCGGTGTCGGCAGCCATCGCCGCCGACCAGTACCGGGCGGTGACCGCCGGATTCGCGGCGCAGCGCGAACTGACCCGGCAGGCGCTCAGCGACGGTCCGGAGGGCCTGCTCGCCGCGCTCGCCTCACAGGTCGACGGCTGGGCCGCGCTGTACGACGCCTCGGGCGCCGTCGTCGCCACCGCGCCCGAGTGGGCCGGGCGGCGGGCGGCACGGCTCACGGCCGACGTGGAACGGCTGCGGGAGCGGCCCGCGCCGGCGAGCGCGGTGGTGGGCGCGGGCGGCGGGGCCGACGACGGGGAGCGGGACCGGGTCGAGCTGCACTCCCTCGGCACCGGGCGACGGCCGCGCGCCGCGCTGGCGGTGGGGACGGCCGCCACGCTGGGTACGGCGGAACGGTACGCACTCCACTCGGCCATCGCCCTGCTGACCCTCACCACCGAGCGGTCCCGTTCCCTCCAGGCCGCCGAGCAGCGCATCGGGGCCGCCGTCCTGCGCATGCTGCTGGCCGGCGAACCCGACCACGCGCGCGCCGTCGCCGGGGGCCTGTACGGCGAACTGCTCGACGCGCCGTACCGGATCGTCGTAGCCGAGTCGGCGTCCCCTCCGGCGGGGGCGACGGCGCCGGAGGAGGCGAGGGCGGTGAGCAGGCCCACGGCCGGTGCTCTGGTCGCAGCCGACACCAACGGCGATCCGCTGGGCGGGCTCACCGAGTGCCTGGAGTCGGCCGCCGCGCGGGCCGGGGAGGCGGTGCTGGTGGTGCCCGAGGGGGAACGGCTGGTGGTGCTCGCCGTGGACGGGGGTGCGGCGGTGGGGGCCTGCGAGGAGTTCGCCGCGGCCTTGGAGGGGGCGCGGGCGGAGGTCAGGGGGCGGGCTGCGGACGCCTCGGTTCCGTCAGCAGGTTCTTCCGGTTCCTCTGGTTCCCCTGGTTCTTCCGGTTTCTCCGGTGCCTCCGGTGCCGGTGGTTCCGCCGGTGACGAGGACGAGCTTGTGGTGGGGATGTCCGGGCCGGCCGGGCCCATCGCCGCGGCTGCCGCCTACAAGCAGGCCGAGCAGGCCCTGTCGGTGGCCCGGCGGCGGGGGCGGGTACTGGTCGGGCACGAGCAGCTGGCCGCGGGGTCCGTGGTGCCGTTGCTCGCGGACGACGCGGTGCGGGCGTTCGC
Source organism: Streptomyces sp. NBC_01451 (assembly GCF_036227485.1). Lineage (NCBI taxonomy): Bacteria > Bacillati > Actinomycetota > Actinomycetes > Kitasatosporales > Streptomycetaceae > Streptomyces > Streptomyces sp. NBC_01451. The sequence continues at coordinate 2,435,275 of NZ_CP109479.1, read as the reverse complement.
GGACGGGTTGCTGCGTCCGCTGTACGCGCACGACGCGACAGGACGGGGCGACCTGGTGGCGTCGTTGCGGGCGTGGCTGTCCCGGCACGGGCAGTGGGACGCGGCTGCGGCGGACCTCGGGGTGCACCGGCATACGCTGCGGTACCGGATGCGGCGGGTCGAGGAGATCCTGGGGCGGTCGCTGGATGATCCGGATGTGCGGATGGAGTTGTGGCTGGCGCTGAAGACGACGGCGGCAGTGGGGGAGTGAGGAGGGGGCGTTGCCCCCGCATCCCCGCTCCTCAACCGCCGGAGCGGCTGAAGCACGCCGAACCGTCCCACCCTCCGCCCCCACCACTCCACCCCGGACAAACAACCCCCCGCCCTCCCCGCCCTACCGTGGACCCATGACCTCCACGCCCGTCACCCACGCCTTCTGGCTCGCCGGCCGCCAGGCCACCGGCGAGACCACCTTCGATGTCACCTCCCCCTGGGACGGACGCCTCGTCGGCAAGGTCGGCGTGCCGACCGAGGACCAGGTCGAGGAGGCCGTCGCCGCCGCGTACGCCGTCCGCGACGAGTTCGCCGCCACCCCCGCCCATGTCCGCGCCGCCGCCCTCGACCACGTCAGCCGGCGTCTCGCCGAGCGCACGGAGGAGATCGCCCAGCTCATCTCCGCCGAGAACGGCAAGCCGATCAAGTGGGCCCGCGGCGAAGTCGGCCGAGCCGTCTCCGTGTTCCGGTTCGCCGCCGAGGAGGCCCGGCGCTTCAACGGCGGCGAGGCACAGCGCCTCGACACCGACCTCGGTGGTCAGGGCCGCCTCGCCCTCACCCGGCGCTTCCCCAAGGGCGTCGTCCTCGGCATCGCGCCCTTCAACTTCCCCCTCAACCTCTGCGCCCACAAGATCGCCCCGGCGATCGCGGCGGGCGTCCCCATCGTCCTGAAGCCGGCCCCGGCCACGCCCCTCTCCGGCCTGGTCATCGGCGAACTCCTCGCCGAGACCGACCTGCCCGCCGGTTCCTGGAGCGTCCTCCCGGTCGCCAACGACCGCATGCCCGCCCTCGTGCAGGACCCGCGACTGCCGGTGATCTCGTTCACCGGGTCGGAGAAGGTCGGCTACGCGATCATGGACTCCGTGCCGCGCAAGCACTGCACCCTCGAACTCGGCGGCAACGGCGCGGCGGTCGTCCTCGGCGACTACACCTCCGACGCCGACCTCGACTGGGCGGCGACCCGTATCGCCACGTTCTCCAACTACCAGGGCGGCCAGTCCTGCATCTCCGTGCAGCGGGTCATCGCGGACGCCTCCGTGTACGACCGGCTGCTGCCCCGCATCGTCGCCGCCGTCGAGGCCCAGGTCACGGGCGACCCGGCCGATGGTGCCACCGACGTGGGGCCGCTGGTCAGCGAGGACGCCGCCAAGCGGGTCGAGGCGTGGGTCGACGAGGCCGTGGCGGCCGGCGCGAACCTCCTCGCCGGCGGCAAGCGCGACGGTGCCTCCTACGCGCCGACGGTCCTGACCGACGTACCCGCCGATGCCACGATCTCCTGCGAGGAGGTCTTCGGGCCGGTCCTCACCGTGCGGAAGGTGGACGGCGAGGCCGAGGCATTCGCCGCCGTGAACGACTCCAAGTACGGCCTCCAGGCAGGGGTGTTCACCCACGACCTGCAGGCCGCCTTCCGGGCGCACCGGGCCCTGGAGGTCGGCGGTGTCGTCATCGGTGACGTGCCTTCCTACCGCGCCGACCAGATGCCGTACGGCGGCGTCAAGCAGTCCGGTGTCGGCCGCGAGGGCGTCAGGTTCGCGATGGACGACTACACGTACGAGCGCGTTCTCGTACTGACGGGCCTTGCCCTCTAGATAATGGGAACCGTTTCCACATACACTCGCCGATGACGCGAACGCGCCGTCACGAAAGGGTCCGGCACCGATGCCTTCCGGTGCCGGACCCCTTCCATGCGCCGACCGCTCCGGACCCTCAGCCGGAGAAGCCGACGTGCGCCAGCCGCAACGGGCCGCGCAGCCTGAGGCGGACGTCGCGTACGCCGTCGGTGGTGAGGGCGGCCCGGACCGTCGTGTAGTCGTACGGACCCGCGGTCGCGGCCGGGGTCAGGACGGTCGCCTTGTCGCCGCCGTCCAGTACGACCTCCACCACTCCCTCGCCCGCGACCTCGACCGTGACCTCCGTGACGCCCGCCCCGAAGTCGCAGTCCCGGTAGAGCAGTTCGGCCTCTCCGGCGCCCGCCGGTGTCACCGAGTCGCCCGACACCTTCGTACGGTCGACGATCTCCGCACCGCTCTGCTCGTCGAAGTCGGCTGCCGCGAGGCCCCGTTGGCGGACCGGACGGGGCAGGGACAGGGTGCCGGCCAGCCGGACCGTCGTACGCGCGCGGATGTCCTCGCTCGACGCGCCCGCCAGGAGTTCGTACGGGCCCGGTGCGAGGCGTCGGGCGCCGATCGCCACGTCCCAGAACTCCAGGCAGCCGAGCGGGAGTTCGAAGGAGACCGTCGCGGACTCCCCCGGAGTCAGGGTGATCCGGCGGTGGGCCAGCAGTTCCCTGCGCGGCCGGGTCACCGGCGAGTCCGGCGCCCTCGTGTACAGCTGCGCCACCTCGTCCGCCGTGACGTCCCCGGTGTTGGTCACCGTGAACGACACCCGCAGTGTCCCGTCGTCCGCCGTCCCGGCCGTCAGGTCGGCGTACGCGAACGACGTGTACGACAGGCCGTGGCCGAAGGGGAACAGGGGGGTGCCCTCGAAGTAGAGGTACGTCTGCCGGGAGCCGATGATGTCGTAGTCCAGCAGGCCGGGGAGGTCGGCGTCGTCCGCGTACCAGGTCTGCGGGAGGCGGCCCGCCGGGGAGACGTCGCCCGCCAGGACGCGGGCCAGTGCCGTGCCCGCCGCCTGTCCGCCGTGCGCGGTCCACAGGGCGGCCGGGATGTCCGCGACGTCGACCGCGTACGGGTACGCCGAGGTCAGGGCAAGGACCGTCCGGGGGTTCGCGGCCCGGGCGGCGTCCAGCAGGCGCTGCTGGTGGGCGGGGAGGCGCAGGGTCGTGCGGTCCTCGGTCTCGCGGCCGTTGATGTGCGGGTCGTTGCCCGCGACCACGACGACCACGTCCGCCCGGGCGGCCACGCTCTTCACCGATTCCTCACCGCGTTCGGCGATGATCAGCTCGAAGATCTCCGGAGGGGTTTCGTTCTCGTCGACAACCTTCGCGCCGTCGGCGGCGACGGAGACGTGACGACCCGTACCGATGTGCCTGAGGAGGTGACGGTTCACGTGCGACCCCTGAGACCCCGGCGACCCGTGGGGCTCCAGGCGGAACGTCTCCTGGACGATCCAGCCGCCCGGCTGGTCCGCCGACGCCCGTACGCGGCCGTCCTCCGCCACCGAGAGGTAGCGGCCGTCGGGCGCCCGCAGCGTCAGGACCCCCTCGCCCCAGTCGATCAGCGCGAACTCGGTGCCGTCGGCGTCGGCCGTGAGCGCCGGCAGGTCGGTGCGACCCGCGAGGAGGGCCGGGTCCAGCGCGCCCTCCGCGCCCCGGGCGACGTCCGGCGCGTCCTCGGCGGGCGGCACGTGCAGGAACGTACCCGCGGACGTCCGAAGCCGTACGCGGTCCACGCCCTCCGCGAACTCGACGTGCTCGGCGCCGAAGCGGTCGTACAGCGCCTCCAAGGGTGTCGAGCGGTGGATGAGGGTGCCGCTGTACCAGTCGACCTTGCACTCGTCGGCGAGCAGGCCGACGACCGCCACCCGGGTGCCGGGGGCCAGTGGGAGCGTGCCGGCGTCGTTCTTCAGCAGGACGACCGCCTGTTCCGCCGCCTCCTGGGCGAGGGCACGGTGGGCCGGGGTGTCGAAGTCCGAGGTGTCGGCGTACGGGTCGTCCCGCGGGTCGAACTCGCCGAGCCGGAAGCGGACCGAGAGCTGGCGGCGGACCGCCCTGTCGATGTCCTCCTCGGTCAGCAGGCCCTGGGACAGCGCGCCCCGGAGGCGGGCGACGATCTTCGAGCTGTCCGTGCCGTGGTCGGTGAAGCTGTCCACGCCGGCCAGCAGGGAGGCGGCGGTCGCCTCCTCGTGGGTGTCGTAGTAGTGCTCGGAGTCGACCAGGTTGGAGGGCGCGCCCGCGTCCGAGCAGATCAGCAGGTCCTCGTCCGTCCAGGTGCGCAGCTGGTCGCCCAGGTGCGGCGAAACATGGTTGGGACGGCCGTTGACCAGGTTGTACGCGGGCATCACCCCGGCCACCGCACCCGCCTCGACCGTCTCGCGGAAGGCGCGCAGATCGTACTCGTGGAGCACGCGCGGGCGGACCGAGCTCGACGCGGTCGCCCGGTCCGTCTCGTTGTTGTGGGCCAGCCAGTGCTTGAGGACCGGGGCCGTGCGCCAGTAGACGGGGTGGTCGCCGCGCAGGCCGCGGGTGTAGGCGGTGGCGATCGCCGAGGTGAGCTTCGGGTCCTCCGAGTAGCCCTCCTCGTTGCGGCCCCACAGGGGGTGGCGCAACAGGTTGACGGTGGGCGCCCAGACATTGAGGCCGACGCGGTCGTCGCGGGCGCGCATCGCCCGGACCTCCTTGGACACAGCCTCGCCGACGCGGTGCACGAGTTCCTCGTTCCAGGTCGCGCCGAGGCCGACCGACTGCGGGAAGACGGTCGCCGGGCCCATCCAGGCGACCCCGTGCAGCGCCTCCTGTCCGGTACGGAAGGCGGCGACGCCCAGGCGCTCGACCGCGGGCGCGAACTGGTGCAGGAACGCCACCCGTTCGTCGAGGGTGAGGCGCGACAGCAGATCGTCGATGCGCTTCGCGATCGGCAGCTGCGGATCGCGGAATGGCGGCGAAGGCGGCGTTTGTGCGGTCACGTGGGGTTCCCTTTGCGATGGAGCGGCCAGGCACATTCGAAGCGCTTCGATGCTCATTCGACGTGGGGGTGGGTGTCAAGAGACCCAGGCGCAACAACTCCGTTTCCCGCCCGTGATGTCAAGCGGCATACGGGGGCGCTCCGGGCCGTTCCGCAGGGCCCCGCACCTCGGAGGAATCTTGGAACCGACCCTTGTGCACCCTCAGGTGTTCACTTAACCTCGCAGCAACATCGAAGCGCTTCGACTACGGATAGCCGATGCACTGGTTGAAGGAACGCTTCAGCTCAGCCAGTCTCACTCAAGACACTCAAGACACCGCAGCCGACGGCTCCACCGCCGGGTGTCCTGGTGCGCCATGAAGGGTTGACGCAATGACGCCGAATGCCGCTGCCCCCTCCACCGGTCCCTCCGGGCCGAGCCGGAGAAGCTTCCTCGCCTCGACGGCGGTCGCCACCGCAGCGGTGGCGGGCGGGATGCCGCTGCTTGCCGCCTGCGGGGGTTCGGGCGGCGGCGAGCGCGAGGGAACCACATCGGGCAAGGCCGCGGACAAGCTGCTCCCGGCGTTCGTCGCCAGCACGGTGGCCAGGCCGGACATTCCGTCGAAGAACGGTTCGTCCGCCGGCTACACCGGCAAGGTCGACCTCGCGGCCCTCACCGCCTCGGTCCCGGACAAGCTGGGCACCGGCGCCACCTTCAAGATCATGTCCCCGTTCTGGGGCTCCCCGCCGAAGGCCGACTGCGCCTACTACACGGCACTCGACGCCGCGGCGGGCACCAAGATCACCTGGCAGAACCAGGACGGCAACACCTACGGCCAGAAGCTGGGCGCCGTCCTCGCCTCCAGCTCCATCCCCGACATGGTGGTCGTGCCCGGCTGGGAACTGGTCGGCAAGATCCCGAACGCCGTCACCGCGAAGTTCATGGACCTCGGCCCCTACCTGGCGGGCGACAAGGTCAAGAAGTACCCGAACCTGGCCGCGATCCCCTCCGACGCCTGGCGCAGGAGCATCTTCGGCGGCGCGCTGCGCGGCATCCCGATGCCGGCCGCCGCCGCGTCCTTCATCGTGCCCTACTACCGCAAGGACATCTTCGACAAGAAGGGCTACTCCGTACCGAAGTCGCCCGACGAGTTCCTCAGCTGGGCCAAGGAGGCCACCAGCGCCAAGGCCAAGGTGTGGGCCTGCGGTGACATGTCCTGGAGCGCCTTCAACTTCTTCGGTGTCCGCCCCTCCGGGTCGCTCGGCTGGAACATCGGCTCCGACGGCAAGCTGACGTACCGCTCTGAACAGCCCGAGTACCTGGAGGCCCTGGAGTGGACCCGCAAGCTGTTCGACGCGGGTGTGGTCCACCCCGACGACAAGGCGCGCTCCGGTGACGCGGGCAACCGGTTCACCGCGGGACAGATCCTGGCCTACAACATGGACATGTCCCACTGGTACGGGAAGACCTCCGAACAGGCCGCGTCCAACCCGGACTTCCAGATCGAGGGCATGGACATCTTCGGCGCGGACGGCGGCGACCCGACGCTGTGGGCGGCCCAGCCCGCCAACATCTGGTCGATGATCCGCAAGGGCGCCTCGAAGACCACGATCGAGAACGCCCTGGCCGCCGCCGACTTCGCGGCCGCGCCCTACGGCACCAAGGAGCGGATGCTCGTCGACTACGGCGTCGAGGGCACCCACTACACGGTCAAGGACGGCGTCCCGGTCAAGAACGACCTGGGCAACTCCGAGGTGGTCAACGCCTGGGTGATGCTGTCCGCGCCGGCCCCCTACTACGCCCACCCCGACTTCCCCGACGTCGCCCGCAAGCAGGTCGAGTGGCAGCAGCGGATGGGCGCCTTCATGAAGAAGTCGTCCACGTACGGTATGAACATCGTCGAGCCGACCCGCTGGGCGAACCTCTCCAGCCAGTTCGAGCAGCTGGAGATCGACTACGTGCGCGGCAACCGCAAGCTGTCGGACGTACAGGCGGCCATCTCCACCTGGAAGTCCTCCGGCGGCGACAAGCTGCGCGACTGGTACCAGCAGCTCATCGACAAGAACGGCAGCGGCAACTGATGTCTCTCACGGCCGGGAGCAGGCCCGACGGGACTCGTTCTCCCGCGGCCGTCGAGGAACCGACGGCCGCGGTCGCCGCAACGACGGCGACGGAACGGGTGCCGCGCAAGGCCCGCAGGGCAGGCAGGGCGAGCAAGGTGAGCAAGGTGAGCAAGGCGGGCAGGGTTCCCTGGCGGGTCCGGCTGCGCCGTGACCGCGCGCTCATCCTGATGACGCTGCCCGTCATCCTCCTGCTCCTCCTCTTCAACTACATCCCGCTGCTCGGCAACGTCGTCGCCTTCCAGGACTACGACCCCTACGTCTCCAGCAACGGCGTCACGGCGATCTTCCACAGCCCCTGGGTCGGCGTGGAGCAGTTCTCGCGGATGTTCGACGACCCGCTGTTCTGGGGCGCGGCGAAGAACACCATCGTGCTGTTCGTGCTCCAGCTGGTGCTGTTCTTCCCGATCCCCATCGTGCTCGCGCTGGTCATCAACAGCGTGATCCGGCCCCGGGTGCGGGCCGTGGCACAGGCGATCATGTACCTGCCGCACTTCTTCTCGTGGGTCCTCGTGGTCACCGTCTTCCAGCAGATCTTCGGCGGCGCGGGCATCATCGCCCAGACCCTTGAGGACCACGGGTGGAGCGGGTTCGACCTGATGACCAACGCGGACCTCTTCAAGTACCTGGTCACCGCACAGGCCGTCTGGAAGGACGCCGGCTGGGGGATCATCGTCTTCCTCGCCGCGCTGGCCGCCGTGAGCACCGACCTGTACGAGGCCGCCGCCATGGACGGCGCGGGGCGCTGGCGCCGCATGTGGCACGTGACGCTGCCCGCGCTGCGCCCGGTGATCGCCCTGCTGCTCGTCCTGCGGGTGGGCGACGCGCTGAGCGTCGGATTCGAACAGTTCCTGCTCCAGCGGGACGCGGTCGGCGTGGGGGTCAGCGAGGTCCTCGACACCTACGTGTGGAACATGGGTATCCAGAACGGCGACTTCAGCTATGCCGCCGCGGTCGGTCTGGTCAAGGGAGCCATCGGAGTGTGTCTCGTCCTGGGTGCGAACAAGTTCGCGCACCTGCTCGGTGAGCAGGGGGTGTACAAGAAGTGAGCCTCAACACGCAGCTCGTCCGCAGCCTCCAGGCCCCTGCCCGCCCCGCGTGGGAGGAGGAGCCCAACAAGGCCGGGATCACCGCCAAGAGCGTCTTCCTCGCGCTCTGCTGTCTGGGGGTGCTCGGGCCGCTGTGGATCGTGATCGTCACCAGCCTCTCCCCGAAGCCGGTGATCGACCGTGTCGGCGGTCTCGTGGTGATCCCCCAGGGCATCACCTTCGTCAACTACACGGAGCTGCTCAGCGGCGGCCAGGTCAGCCGGGCGATCACGATCTCGGTCGGTGTCACGCTCGTCGGCACGGTGTTCTCGATGGTGGTGTCGGTGCTCGCGGCCTACGGGCTGTCCCGGCCCGGCAGTGTGGGGCACCGGTTCTTCCTGCTCACCATGATGGCGACCATGTTCTTCGGGGCCGGCCTCATCCCGACGTACCTTCTGGTGCAGTCGCTGGGGCTCACCGACACCTATCTGTCGCTGATCCTGCCCAGCGCGGTCAGTGTCTTCAACATCCTCGTCCTGCGCGCCTTCTTCATGGGGATCTCGCCCGAGCTCACCGAGTCCGCGCGGATCGACGGGGCCGGGGATCTGCGGATCCTGCTGACCATCATCATGCCGCTGTCCCGGGCGGTGCTGGCGGTGATCTCCCTGTTCTACGCGGTCGGGTACTGGAGTGCCTGGTTCAACGCGTCCATCTATCTCAGCGACCAGGACATGATGCCGTTGCAGAACGTGCTCATCCAGCTGGTCCAGAAGAACACCGCGTCGCCCACGGGGCTGCAACAGGCGGTCCGTACCGGGCAGTTGTCGGCGCTGGGGTTGCAGATGGCCGTGATGGTCCTCGCGTTGATCCCGGTCGCGGTGGCGTCGCCCTTCGTGCAGCGGCACTTCAAGAAGGGCATGCTGACCGGCGCGGTCAAGGGCTGACGTCCAGGTTCGCTGTACTGGGTGCCCCCTTGCGGTCTGGTGGCGGCTGCGGGGCCGATGCGGTCGATCGAGCAGTTCCCCGCGCCCCTTCGGGGGCGCGTCCTCCCCCCTCTTTTTCCTTCAGATCGAGGTAAGTCATGCCTGCGTCCCGTCCGAGTAGACGTGCCGTTCTTGCCGCGACCGCTGCCGTCGCCGCGGTCTCCGCCGTATCCGTCTCCGGTACGGCGGCTCAGGCGGCCTCCGCTGCCGCGGCTGCCCCCGCCTACCGCTGGCGCACCGCCGTCATCGGCGGCACCGGATTCGTCACCGGAGTGCTCTTCCACCCCTCCGTCCGCGGTCTCGCCTACGCCCGTACCGACATCGGCGGCGCCTACCGGTGGGACGAGCGCGCCGCGCGCTGGACCGCGCTCACCGATCACCTCGGGTGGGACGACTGGAACCTCCTCGGGGTCGAGGCGATCGCCGTCGATCCCGCGCACCCCGACCGGGTGTACCTCTCCCTCGGCACCTACGCCCAGTCGTGGGCCGGAAACGGTGCCGTCCTGCGGTCCGAGGACCGGGGCAGGACCTGGGCCCGTACCGACCTGACCGTGAAGCTGGGAGCCAACGAGGACGGGCGGGGCGCCGGCGAGCGGCTGCTCGTCGACCCGCGGGACAGCGACACCCTGTGGCTGGGCACCCGGCACGACGGACTCCTCAAGTCCACCGACCGGGGCGCCACCTGGGCACCCGCGACCACCTTCCCGGCCACCCCGAGCCCGAGCGGCCAGGGCGTGGTCTTCCTGGTCGCGGCCGGCCGTACCGTCTACGCCGGCTGGGGAGACGGCGACGGCAAGGGCACCGCCGGCACCGCCAACCTGTACCGCACCTCCGACGGCACCACCTGGGAAGCCGTGCCCGGCCAGCCCGTCGGTGTCACCTCGGCCAGGGTCCCGATCCGCGCCGCCTACGACAAGCACACCCGCGACCTGTACGTGACGTACGCCAACGCGCCCGGGCCCAACGGTCAGTCGGACGGCAGCGTGCACAAGTTGCGCACCACCACCGGCAGTTGGACGGACGTGACCCCGGTCGAGCCGGGCGGGACCACCGCCGACGGCTCCGCCGACAACTTCGCCTACGGCGGGGTCGCCGTCGACGCCTGCCGGGCCGGCACCCTCGTCGTCTCCACCAACAACCGCTGGGCCGACATCGACACGGTGTTCCGCTCCACGGACGGTGGCCGTACCTGGACGTCCCTCAAGGACACCGCGGTGTTCGACGTGTCCGAGACCCCCTTCCTCACGTTCGGCAAGGACAAGCCGAAGTTCGGCTGGTGGATCCAGGCGCTCGCCGTCGACCCCTACGACTCCCGGCACATCGTGTACGGGACCGGTGCGACCCTCTACGGCACCCGCGACCTCAAGCACTGGGCCCCGCAGATCCGCGGCCTGGAGGAGACGTCCGTACGCCAGCTCGTCTCGCCCCCGACCGGGGAGGCGCACCTGCTCAGCGGGCTCGGGGACATCGGCGTGATGTACCACGAGCGGCTCACGGCGTCCCCCTCACGCGGCATGGCGTCGAACCCCGTGTTCGGATCGGCGACGGGACTCGCCCAGGCCGCGGCCAAGCCGTCGTACGTCGTCCGGACCGGATGGGGCGACAACGGCAACGGGGCCTTCTCGAACGACGGCGGACGGAGCTGGGCACCCTTCGCCACCCAGCCCGCCATCGCCAAGAACGCGCCGGGGCCGATCGCCGCCAACGCCGACGGCAGCGTGCTGCTGTGGACCTTCGTGCACTGGGACGGCACGAAGTACCCGGCCCAGCGCTCCACTGACAACGGCACGACCTGGTCCGAGGTCTCCTCGATCCCGAAGGGCGCCACACCGGTCGCCGACCCGGCCGACCCGACCCGGTTCTACGCCTACGACACCGACACCGGAACGCTGTACGCCAGCACAGACAGCGGCCTCACGTTCACCGCCCGGGCGAGCGGACTGCCCTCCGGCGACAGCCAGTTCGAGCTGGCCGCGGCGCCCGGACGCTCCGGCGACCTGTGGCTGAGCGTCAAGTGGAACGGGCTGTACCGGTCCACCGACGGAGGGGGCACCTTCACCAAGGTCGCCAGCTGCTGGGCCTCGTACACGCTCGGGTTCGGCCGGGCCGCCCAGGGCGCCGACTACCCGGCGGTCTACCTGGTCGGTTCCACCGGGACCATCACCGCCATCCACCGCTCCGACGACGAAGCGAGGACCTGGACGCGGATCAACGACGACGCCCATCAGTGGGGCTGGACCGGCGCCGCGATCACCGGCGACCCGCGCATCCACGGCCGTGTCTACGTCGCCACCAACGGGCGGGGCATCCAGTACGGGGAGCCCGTCTGATGCCCGGGCTCGGTGACGCCACCCGGGGGCGCGTCCTCTTCGGCGGTGACTACAACCCCGAGCAGTGGCCCGAGGAGACCTGGCCGGAGGACGTCCGGCTGATGAAGGACGCCGGGGTCAACTCCGTCACGCTCGGCGTCTTCTCCTGGGCGAAGCTCGAACCCCGCCCAGGCGCCAGGGAGTTCGGCTGGCTGGACCGGCTGATGGACCTGATGCACGAGAACGGCATCGGTGTCGTCCTCGCGACGCCCACCTCCTCGCCGCCGCCCTGGATGGGCCGGCTGCACCCGGAGACCCTGCCCGTCGCCGAGGACGGGCGCGTCGAGTGGTGGGGCGGGCGCCAGCACTTCGCGCACTCCAGCGCCGCCTACCGCCGCTACGCCGCCGCCATCACCGAGGACCTGGCCGCCCGCTACGGCGGCCACCCCGCCCTCATCATGTGGCACATCAACAACGAGTACTGCACCTACGACTGGGGCGACGAGTCGGCCGCCGCCTTCCGGCGCTGGCTCCAGGACAGGTACGGCACCCTGGACGCCCTCAACACCGCCTGGGGAACGGCGTTCTGGAGCCAGGGATACGGCGACTGGTACGAGATCCTGCCGCCGCGCCTCCCGCACTACATGCGCAACCCCACCCAGGTGCTCGACTTCAAACGCTTCACCTCCGACGCGCTCCTGGAGTGCTACCTCGCGGAACGCGACATCGTCCGCCGTCACACCCCGCACCTCCCGGTCACCACCAACTTCATGCCGATGTGGGCGGGCCAGGACGCCTGGCGCTGGGTCCAGGAGGAGGACGTCGTCTCGGTCGACATGTACCCCGATCCCCGCGACCCGTTCGGTGCCCAACAGGGCGCACTGATCCAGGACATGACGCGTTCGCAGGCACGCGGCCCGTGGATGCTGATGGAGCAGGCGGCCGGTCCGGTCAACTGGCGGGGTGTCAACCACCCCAAGCCGCGCGGCCTCAACCGGCTCTGGTCGCTCCAGGCGGTGGCGCGTGGCGCCGACGCCGTCTGCTACTTCCAGTGGCGCCAGTCCCGGCAGGGCGCCGAGAAGTTCCACTCCGGCATGGTCAGCCACGCCGGCGAGCAGGGCCGCACCTTCCAGGAGGTCAAGCAGCTCGGTGCCGAACTCGCCGCCATCAGCCGTGAGGTGACGGACAGTCACACCCCGAACGACATCGCCGTTCTGCACGACTGGCACGCCTGGTGGGGCGGCGCCCAGGACGGGCGGCTCTCCTCCGAGGTGGACTACCCGCAGGTCGTACGGGCCTGGCACCGCGCCCTCTGGGAAGCACACCTCACCACCGGCTTCGCCCACCCCGAGCACGACCTGTCCGCCTACCGGCTCGTCGTCGTACCGCAGCTGTACCTGCTCACGGACGCGGCCATCGACAACCTCCAGGCGTACGTACGCGGCGGCGGCACCCTCGTCTGCGGATTCCTCACCGGTGTCGCCGACGAGGACGACCGGGTACGGCCCGGCGGCATGGACGCCCGGCTGCGCGAGCTGTTCGGCCTGGGCACCCTGCACGAGTGGTGGCCGCTGGACGCGGGCGAGACCGTCGAAGTGGACGGCTTCCAGGGCCACCTGTGGTCCGAGGAACTGGAGGCCGACGGCGCCGACGAGGTCACCCCGTACAAGGGCGGCGAACTCGACGGGCTGCCGGCGGTGCTGCGCAAGGGACGCGCCTGGTACGTCTCCACCCTCCCCGAGCCCGACGCGCTGCGGGACCTCCTCGCGCGGATCGGCGCGGACGCCGGCGTCCGCCCGGTCCTGGACGGACTGCCCGCCGGGGTCGAGGCGGTCCGGCGCGGTGAGCTGCTCTTCGTGCTCAACCACGGGTCCGACCCGGTGGCCGTCCGCGTACCCGGCGTCCACCGGGACCTGTTGACCGGCGGGATCGTCATGGACGAGGTGTCGCTGGACCGGTACGGAGTGGCGGTGCTGAAGCCATGACATCCGACGAACCGGTCCACGGACCCGTCCACGGAACCTGGGAACCTCGCCCCGCCGCCCGCTGGGAGGACGGCTATCTGAGCGGCAACGGCAACCACGGCGCCCTGGTCTTCGGCGACCCGGAGAGCGAACGTGTCGTCGTCACGCACCACTCCCTCGTCCGCCCGAACGGCGGCGAGCGGGCACGTCCACCGGAGCTCGCGGACCGGCTGACCACCCTCCAGGACCGGTTGCTGGCCGGTGACACCACCGCCGCCGAGGACTTCACGGACGGGCGTGGGCTGCAATGGGTGCAGCCCTTCCATCCGGCGTTCCAGGTGCGGCTGCGCGGCGGAGCACCGGCGGGGCGGCAGCGTGACTACCGGCGGTCCGTCGACTTCACCACCGGCGTCACCGACGCCGGGTGCGAGGGCTGGCGCAGCCGGGTCTTCGTGTCCCGCGCGGACGACGTCATCGTCCAGTACGTCACCGGCGACACCGGTGTCGCCGACGGTCCCGGCCTCACCCTCGACATCACCCTCGACCACCGACTCCCGGGCGCCCCGGCGGAGTTGGGCGTCGGCCAGAGTGTGGTGCGCACCCCTGAGGGCGCCCTGCTCACCCTCCGCGCCCGCTACCCGGACAGCGACCGCGCATACACCGGGGTGACCCTCGTCGTGCCCACGGGCGGGGACACGACCCTCACCCCGCCCGGCGTCCGGGTCGAGGGCGCGCGGTCCGTGCTGCTGCTGACCCGCGTCGTCCGGCACACCGGCGAGCTGGACACGGCCGACCACGCCCGTGACCTGCGGGAACTCCTGCCGGACGCGGACGGTGAGCCATGGTCGGGGGACCAGACATACGACCGTCTCCTCGCCCGTCACACCCCCCTCCACCGCACCGCCTACGACCGTGTCACCCTCGACCTCGCCGCCGACGAGACCGAACGCGCCCTGCCCGGAGCCGAGTTGCTGACCCGCACGAAGAGCCCGGCCCTGCTGGAACGTCTCTTCGCCGCCGGCCGCTACCACCTGCTCTCCGCCAGCGGAATGCTTCCGCCCCGCCTGGTCGGCCTGTGGACCGGCGACTGGAACACCGCCTGGTCCGGCGCGTTCACCACCGACGCCAACCTCAACCTCCAGACCGCGTCCGCGGCGGCCGGAGCGCTCCCCGAAGTCACCGCGGCCCATGCGTCCCTGATCCACAGTCAGGTGGACGACTGGCGGGAGAACGCCCGCGCGGTCTTCGGCGCCCGGGGCGTGGCCGCGCCCGCACACACCGACGGAGAGTCCGGGCTGATCTACCACTTCAGCCGCGAGTACCCGCTCCACCTGTGGACCGCCGGCGCCGACTGGCTGCTGAAGCCCCTCGTCGACCACGACGACACCGAGGGCGTCCGTGACCCGCGCACGGCCGCCCTGCTCGCCGAAGTCGCCCTGTTCTACGAGGACTTCCTCACCCGCACCGACCCTGACGGACACCTCGTCGTCGTCCCCTCCTACTCGCCCGAGAACCGTCCCGCCAACGCGAGCTGGGGCGCCGTCAATGCCGCCATGGACCTCTCGGCGGCCCGGCACGCCCTGCTCACCGCCGCCGACCACCACCCCGACGACCCCGAACGGGCCGACCGCTGGCGGGCGTTGGCCGACCGGCTCCCGCCGCACCGGGTCAACGCCGACGGCGCGCTCGCCGAATGGGCGTGGCCCGGCCTCGACGACACCTACGACCACCGTCACCTCAGCCACCTCTACGGTGTCTGGCCCCTCGACGAGATCAACCCGTACGACACCCCCGACCTCGCCGCCGCCGCGTACCGCGCCCTCCAGCTCCGGGGCGCCGAGAACGACTCGGCCCACGGACACCTGCACCACGCGCTGATCGCCGCCCGGCTCCGCGACGGCGAACGGGTCACCCACGCCCTCGGCCAGGTGCTCGACGGCGACTTCTTCCACGCCTCACTGATGAGCGCCCACTACCCGGAGCGGGACGTCTACAACGCCGACGCGGCACACACCCTGCCGGCGGTGCTCATCGAGGCGATCGTCCAGTCGACCCCCGACCGGCTGGTCCTCCTGCCCGCGCTCCCCGCGTCCTGCCCCACCGGCCGGCTCCGGGGCGTACGCACGCGCTTCGGCGCGGAGGTGGACCTCGACTGGGGACCGGGGCGGGGCCGGGCCGTCGTACGCCCGACCCGCAGCCACCGGATCGACCTCAGAACCTCCTCCGGCTCACGCACGCTCGATCTCGTCGCCGGAGAGGACCGCGTCCTCGACCTGGGGCCGCGGTAACCGCACCGAGGAACAGCGCGACAGAAAGCAGCACACCAACCCCCACCCCCCACCCGCATTTCCCCCCACCCATGGAAGGAACCCCCATGGCAACACGCACCCGCACCCTGAGCCGGATCACCAAGGTCCTGCTGGCCCCCGCCCTCGCGCTCGGCGCCACCGTCGGCCTCGCCTCCGCCCCCGCCTCCGCGGCCGTCTGGAGCTCCTGCGACCAGTGGGGCAACACCTCGCTGAACGGCTACACCCTCTACAACAACATCTGGGGCTCCGGCGCCGGAAGCCAGTGCATCTGGGCCAACTCCGGCACGAACTGGGGCGTCAACGCCAACCACCCCAACACCGGCGGCATCAAGTCCTACCCCAACTCCAAGAAGGTGATCAACAAGACGATCACCTCGCTCGGTTCGCTCTCCAGCAGCTACAACGTCTCGGTCCCGTCGTCCGGCGCGTACAACACGTCGTACGACATCTGGGACACCGACTACGACTACGAGATCATGCTCTGGGTCAACAAGACCGGAGCCGTCGGGCCGCTCGGCACCTCGCAGGGCAACGTGACGCTGGGCGGCCACAGCTGGACCGTCTACAAGGGCAGCAACGGAGCGAACGAGGTCTTCTCGTTCATCCGTACCTCGAACTCGTCGTCCGGCACGGTCAACATCCTGCCGATCCTCAAGTGGATCAAGGACACCAAGGGCTGGTTCGGCAACGAGACGATCGGTGACGTGCAGTTCGGGTTCGAGATCACCTCGTCCTCCGGCGGCCTGAACTTCACCACCAACAACCTGACGGTCAGCAGCAGCTGACGTCGGCAGCCAGGTGACAGGGCCGGGGCCGGCCGCGCCGTTCAGGCGCGGTCGACCTCGGCCCGCAGGGTGTTGTAGTCCGCGAAGGCCGTCTCGACGTCGGCGCGGGTCAGGCCGTAGCGGGACAGGTCGTAGCGGTGGGGGCGGCTGCCCCTGAGGTGGGTGCTGACCGTGGGGAGCCGGGCCGCGTCGGCGTCGGTCCAGGGGGCGCCGACGGCCGCGTAGAGCTTCGGTGCGCCCGCGGCCGGGTCGGAGCCGAGCCAGGAGTACGGCACGTCCACCACCTCCTCGCGGGGGATGCCGGCCCGGGCCGCGAGGCCGCGCCGCACGGAGCGGCTGAGCAGGTCGAGCCAGGTGGCGCCGAGGGCGTGCAGGTCCACCGTGCGCCGGGAGAGGGCCATTCCGCACTCGACCAGGCTGCAGAACGAGGCGACGGCGGTCGCCGGGTCGCGGTGGGTCCACACGAGCGTGGCGTCGGGGAACACGGTGCGCAGGGCGTCGAGATTCCCGGTGTGCATGGGGGACTTGAGGATCCAGCGGCGCCGCGGCCGACCGTACTGGAGCACCTGGAAGCACTCCTTGAGGTGCCGGTAGTCGGGGACGAAGTCCCGCTCGAACTGCCGGGCGTGGTACTCCGGGAGCCGGGCCTGGGACAGCGGCACCAGGGCGTGCGGCAGGAGGAAGGTGCACTCCTCGGGGCCCTCGGCGGTCATGGGGTGGATCTCGCGGAAGCGCGGGCTGAGCAGATACGTGCCGTCGAGCGTCCGGCGCGCGGTCGTGACCGCCTTCCGCCGCTCGCCGGGCGACGGTTCGAGGCCGGGGGCGAGCAGTTCCCACAGCCGGGGGCAGCGGTGCTCGTCGGAGAGGGACAGCACGCTGTGGGTGAGCGTGGTGGCGGTACGCGGGAGACCCACCACGAACACGGGCTTCTCGATGGGCTCCTGGGCTATCGCGGGATGCTCGGCGATCAGCCGCCGGACCCGGGCCCGGTTGGTGAGATGCCTGCGGACGTGGGCCTGAGCGGACTGCCAGCCGACCGGCGACAGTTCCTCGTCGGCCGCCCACTCGGCGAGCAGCGGCCGGAACCCCTCGACGAACGCCTCGTCCCCGTCCGCTCGCCCCGCCTTGCCGGCGATCCGGTCGAACACCCGGTCCGGATCGCGCCGGGATCCCAACGAGGGCCGCAGTAACAGGTTCGCCAGCGTGAGGGCGAGGGGAGCACTGGACACGAGACAGTTTTCCTTTCCAAGGGAACACCAGGACTGGTTCGCCTGACCAGTCTGCAAAGAGCGCAAGTTGACGCACCCACCGCCCCCCCCGGGGACACGCCCTACAGGCGCGCCGTGAACCGCCCGCCAAACCACAACAACCCCTCCCACGAGCCGACGGCAACCACGACTCCCCGACCGGGGGACCGCCCCTACAGGGGCGCGGGGAACTGCGCGCCAAGCCACCACGCTCCCGCACCCACCGCTGAACCGAACCACCTGTTCCCCAAGCCGGCCCGGCAGCCACGACTCCCCGACCGGAAGACCGCCCCCACAGGCGCGCGGGGAACTGCGCGCCAAGCCACCACGCTCCCGCACCCACCGCTGAACCGAACCACCTGTTCCCCAAGCCGGCCCGGCAGCCACGACTCCCCGACCGGAAGACCGCCCCTACAGGGGCGCGGGGAACTGCGCGCCAAGCCACCACGCCCCCGCACCCACCCCCGAACCGAACCACCCGTTCCCCGAGCCGGCCCGGCAGCCACGACTCCCCGACCGGGGGACCGCCCCTACAGGGGCGCGGGGAACTGCGCGCCAAGCCACCACGCCCCCGCACCCACCGCCGAACCGAACCACCCCTCCCACCAGCCGGCGGCAGCCGCTACTCGACGATCGGGAGCCTCGCCCCATCCCGCAGAAACAGCGGGATCCGCTCCAGCGGCGCGTCCACCGTCACGGCCGCACCACCCGCATACGTCTCACCGCTCCACGCGTCCGTCCAGGCCGCCCCCGCCGGGAGGTACGCCGTACGGGTCGTCGCGCCCGCCGTCAGGACCGGGGCGACCAGCAGGTCGGGGCCGAAGAGATACGCGTCGTCGACCGACCACGCCGCCGGGTCGTCCGGGAACTCCAGGAACAGCGGGCGCATCACCGGCAGCCCCTCCTCGTGCGCCTCCCGCATGACCCGCAGCACGTACGGCTTCAGGCGCTCGCGCAGATGGACGTACCGCTCCAGGATCGCGCCGGCCTCCGCACCGTACGACCACACCTCGTTGGGACCGCCGGTCATGTCGGGACCCAGCGGCATGCCCGGGTCACGGAACCCGTGCAGACGCATCAGCGGCGAGAACGCGCCGAACTGGAACCAGCGGACCATCACCTCGCGGTACGCCGGGTCGTCCGGGTCGCCCCCGTGGAAGCCGCCGATGTCGGTGTTCCACCAGGGGATGCCGGAGAGGGCGGTGTTGAGACCGGCCGCGATCTGGCGGCGCAGGGTCGGGAAGTCGACGCCGATGTCACCGGACCACAGGGCGGCGCCGTAGCGCTGACTGCCCGCCCACGCCGAGCGGTTGAGGCTGATCACCTCGTCCTCGCCGGACGCGACCAGGCCCTCGTAGAAGGTGCGGGCGTTCTCGACCGGGTACAGGTTGCCGACCTCCAGGCCGGGGCCCGCCCAGTACCGCAGGTTCTCCGGGAAGCCCGGCTTCAGCTCCGGCTCGCAGGCGTCCAGCCAGAAGGCCGTGATGCCGTACGGGGCAAGGTAGTTGTCCCGGATCTTCGACCACACGAACTCGCGGGCCTCCGGGTTCGTGGCGTCGTAGAAGGCGACCTGGACGGTGGACGCGACACCCTTGTCCGGCCAGTCGGCGTGCGCCATCGGGCCGTACTGCGTGCCGATGAGGTAGCCGCGCTGCTCCATGAGCTGATGGTTCTCGGAGAGCGGCGACACCGAAGGCCACACGGAGACGACGAGTTTGACACCCATCTCCGCCAACTCCGCGACCATGGCGGCCGGGTCGGGCCACTCGGCCGGGTCGAACTTCCAGTCGCCCAGATGCGTCCAGTGGAAGAAGTCGCACACGATGGCCCGCAGCGGCAGCCCGCGCCGCTTGTACTCCCGTGCCACGTCGAGGAGTTCGTCCTGCGTGCGGTAGCGCAGCTTGCACTGCCAGAAGCCCGCCGCCCACTCCGGCAGCATCGGTGTACGTCCCGTCACCGCGCTGTAGCGCCGCTGGGCGTCGGCCGGCTGCCCGGCGGTGATCCAGTAGTCGATCTGCCGGGCCGAATCCGCCACCCAGCGCGTCCCGTTGCCCGCCAGCTCCACCCGCCCGATTGCCGGGCTGTTCCACAGCAGGGTGTAGCCACGGCTGGAGGTGAGCACGGGCACGGACACCTCGGCGTTGCGCTGCACCAGGTCCAGCACGACACCTTTCTGGTCGAACAGGCCGTGCTGGTGCTGGCCGAGGCCGTACAGCTTCTCGTCCTCGTAGGCGGCGAACCGCTGCTCAAGGCGGTGGTAGCCGTTGCCGAC
Source organism: Streptomyces sp. NBC_01451 (assembly GCF_036227485.1). Taxonomy (NCBI): domain Bacteria; kingdom Bacillati; phylum Actinomycetota; class Actinomycetes; order Kitasatosporales; family Streptomycetaceae; genus Streptomyces; species Streptomyces sp. NBC_01451. Next base: position 2,415,443 of record NZ_CP109479.1, on the reverse strand, counting down.
GGCCGTGTAGAGACGCGAGCCCGGCCACCAGAAGTGCGCCCGCTCCTCGGCGAGCAGCTCGGCCGAGTCATCGGTGCGCAGGAACCGGATCAGGCCCTCGGCGCTCACCTCGACGGTCAGCGCGCCGACGGTCAACCGCCCCTGCCCGTCCTCGATCTTGACGGTGTACGGCGTCGACTCCGGCTCGTCCAGCAGGGCACCCGGCAGCCCCTCCAGGACCGGTCCGCCGAGCCGGGTCCGGACCCGGACCGCGTCCGGGCCCCAGGGCTCTATCCGTACGGTCTCCTGACGGCCGCTCCACTCCAGCGCACCGTCCCGCTCACGGAACGTACCGACGGTGGGGGAGGACTGCGCGAGGCTGACCGCGCCTGACGGGGGCAGGGATTCGGCGGACTGGTTCACGTGGCGGCTCCTGAAGGAAGGAGTGGGGGAGGGGCGGCTGTGCGGGAACCCGGCACGGCTCTGGCGGGCCGGTCCGGGACAGGCAGGGGTGCCCCAACGGCCTTGAGACGTCGAGGCGTTGGGTGTGTGCTCGGGTGAGGTCTTCGGTTGTGGTGGTCGGTTCCGGACGAGGCCGGCCGACGCGGGCGGGACGTGGGGGGATCAGTGTGTGGGGACAGGAATCAGGGAGCGGGGATCAGGAAGTGGCCGGTGCCGGGGCCGGCCCCGTACTCGCACGCACCGTCAACTCGGGTGCGATCAAAGCGACTTCGTCGCTCCCGTGCCCTTCCAGCTTGGCGATCAGCAGTTCCACCGCGCGGCGCCCCATCTCCTGCGCCGGAATGGCGACGGACGTCAGCCGCACCGAGGCCTGGGTGGCGACCTGGTCAGGACAGACGGCGATGACCGACACGTCCTCCGGCACCGCCCGCCCTTGCTGGCGCAACAGCGCGAGCAGCGGTTCGACCGCCGACTCGTTCTGCACGACGAACCCCGTGGTGCCCGGCCGTTCGTCGAAGATCCGGGCCAGGGTCACCGTCATCGCGTCGAACCCGCCCTCGCACGGCCGGTGCAGCACGCGCACCCCCAACTCCCTCGACCGGGAACGGAGTCCGTCGAGCGTGCGCTCGGCGAAACCGGTGTGCCTTTCGTAGACCGCGGGCGCCTCGCCGATGACAGCGATGTCGCGGTGCCCGAACTCCGCGAGGTGCTCGGCGCACAGCGCGCCCGTGGCCCCGAAGTCGAGGTCGACGCAGGTCAGGCCCTCGGTGGCGGCCGGCAGTCCGATGAGCACGGACGGCTGGTCCGTCCCGCGCAGCAACGGCAGCCGCTCGTCGTCGAGTTCGACGTCCATCAGGATCATCGCGTCGGCGAGCCCGCTGCCGGTCACGCGGCGCACGGCGTCGGGGCCCTCCTCACCGGTGAGCAGCAGTACGTCGTACCCGTAGGTGCGGGCGCTGGTGGCCACGGCGATGGCGATCTCCATCATCACCGGCACGTACATGTCCGTACGCAGCGGCACCATCAGGGCGACGATGTTGGAGCGACTGCTCGCCAGCGCCCGGGCGCCCGCGTTCGGGTGGTAGCCGAGCTGTTGGATGCTCTGCTCGACCCGCTGCCGGGTGCCCACGGAGATGGACCGCTTGCCGCTGAGGACATAGCTCACCGTGCTCGCCGAGACTCCGGCGTGCTGGGCGACCTCGGCGAGGGTGACCATCCAGCTCTCCAAGTATTGTGTGAAGCGCTTCGACAGTGCGCGTAACGGATAACGGCGACGGATAACGGCGAGTGAGGGTGGAACGACAGTAACCCCACCCGGGTTGGGTGTCCATATGTTGTCGAAGCGCTTCGACAAGGTTTTCGGGGCCTTCTCGGCCACCATGGCAACTTTCCCACCTGGGGGTGCCCGCTGAGGAGTGCTGGGCGGAACATCCCCCGTCACCGTCGTGTGGAGAGGGCGCCGGGGGCCAGTCCCGGCCGATGGCCGCGCGAGGACTGGTGGGGGCGCCCGTAATCGGGTACCAACGATCGAGTAGCACCGATCAGTAACGTACGGTCCTCAAGATCCCGATTCGCGGCGAGGTGTGCCTCATGTCCGCAAGCCCAGTCAAGCCCCCAGCCAAACCCACCGTCACCGAGCGGGAGGCCCGCCAGGTGGCGGAGGCCGCCCGGGAACAGGGCTGGCGCAAGCCCAGCTTCGCCAAGGAACTGTTCCTCGGCCGCTTCCGGCTCGACCTCATCCACCCGCACCCGCTCCCGCCCGCCGAGGACGCGCGGCGCGGCGAGGAGTTCCTCGCCAGGCTGCGGGACTTCTGCGAGACGAAGATCGACGCGGCCCGCATCGAACGCGAGGCCCGGATCCCGGACGAGGTCGTGAACGGGCTCAAGGAGCTCGGCGCCCTCGGTATGAAGATCGACACCAAGTACGGCGGCCTCGGCCTCACCCAGGTCTACTACAACAAGGCCCTCGCCCTGGTCGGCTCCGCGAACCCGGCGCTCGGCGCGCTGCTCTCCGCCCACCAGTCGATCGGCGTACCGCAGCCGCTGAAGCTCTTCGGCACCCAGGAACAGAAGGACGAGTTCCTGCCGCGCTGCGCCCGCACCGACATCTCGGCGTTCCTGCTGACCGAGCCCGACGTCGGCTCAGACCCGGCGCGGCTCGCCACCAGCGCGGTACCGGACGGCGACGACTACGTCCTGGACGGGGTGAAGCTCTGGACGACCAACGGAGTCGTCGCCGACCTCCTCGTCGTCATGGCCCGCGTCCCGAAGTCCGAGGGCCACAAGGGCGGCATCACCGCGTTCGTCGTCGAGACCGCCTCCGAGGGTGTCACCGTCGAACACCGCAACGCCTTCATGGGCCTGCGCGGCCTGGAGAACGGTGTCACCCGCCTCCACCAGGTGCGCGTCCCGGCCGCCAACCGGATCGGCCCCGAGGGCGCCGGCCTCAAGATCGCCCTGACCACCCTGAACACGGGCCGCCTGTCGCTGCCCGCGATGTGCGTCGGCGCCGGGAAGTGGTGCCTGAAGATCGCCCGGGAGTGGTCGGGCGTACGGGAGCAGTGGGGGAAGCCCGTCGCGCTGCACGAGGCGGTCGGCGCGAAGATCAGCTTCATCGCGGCCACCACCTTCGCCCTCGAAGCGGTCCTGGACCTCTCCTCCCAGATGGCCGACGAGAACCGCAACGACATCCGCATCGAGGCCGCCCTCGCCAAGCTGTACGGCTCCGAGATGGCCTGGCTGATGGCCGACGAGCTGGTCCAGATCCGTGGCGGACGCGGCTTCGAGACCGCCGAGTCGCTCGCCGCCCGCGGGGAACGGGCGGTCCCCGCCGAACAGATGCTGCGAGACCTCCGCATCAACCGCATCTTCGAGGGCTCCACGGAGATCATGCACCTGCTGATCGCCCGCGAGGCCGTCGACGCCCATCTGACGGTCGCGGGCGACCTCATCGACCCCGACAAGTCCCTGTCCGACAAGGCGAAGGCGGGCGCGAACGCCGGTGTCTTCTACGCCAAGTGGCTGCCCAAGCTGGTCACCGGAGCCGGACAACTCCCGGGCTCGTACGCCGAGTTCAAGCGCGAGGGCGTCGACCTCTCGCCCCATCTGCGCTACGTCGAGCGCAGTGCGCGCAAGCTGGCCCGCTCCACCTTCTACGCCATGTCCCGCTGGCAGGGCCGGATGGAGACCAAGCAGGGCTTCCTCGGCCGGATCGTCGACATCGGCGCCGAACTGTTCGCGATGAGCGCCGCCTGCGTACGCGCCGAACTCCTGCGCGCCCAGGGCCAGAACGGCCGCGAGGCCTACCAACTGGCCGACGCCTTCTGTCGCCAGGCCCGCGTCCGCGTCGAGGAACTCTTCGGCCGCCTGTGGACCAACACCGACGACGTCGACCGCGCGGTGGTCAAGGGCGTCCTCGCCGGCACGTACACCTGGCTGGAGGAGGGCGTCGTCGACCTCTCGGGCGAGGGCCCCTGGATCGCGGACGCCACCCCCGGCCCGACGAAACAGGAGAACGTCCACCGCCCCATCCGCTGAGGCCGAGGCCGAGGCCGGGACCCCGCGCCCCGAAGGGGGCGCGGGGCTGTGCCGATCCGCGGACAACGGACCGCCCGGCCGGCGCAGCTAGCAGTACTTGTCGCTCGGGTCGCTGGTCGTCCACTTGCAGTCGTCGACCTTCGACCCGTTCGCTCTCGTCAGGATCGCCGTGTCGCTGGTGTTGTTCCAGACGTACCAGGAACGCTTCTGGAACTTGGTCGCCGCGCTGTCGGTCCCCTTGCCGGTGCGGATCTTCATGGTCTTGCCCGCGCCGATCTTCAGATTGGCGAAGGTGTACTTGTGGTTGGCGACGTCCTTCAGGATCCAGCCCCTGAGGGAGATGGACGCGGAGCTGGTGTTCTTGATCTCCACCCACTCCCCGTTGAGGGAGGCGTTCGAGCCGTTGTCCGAGCCCGGACTGTCGAACCACACGTGCCGGATGACCACCCCGCCGGCCGCCTCGGCCGGAGTGCTGAGAACCGCGCCGGTCAGAGCCACGGCGCCCGCGAGTGCGGGCAGGGCTGTGCGTCGAATGCGCATCGAGATCCCCCCAAGGATTTCGTCCACGACTGGCCGGTCGTCCACCAGCCAGGAAAGAAGTGTTATCACACGATCTTTATGTGGGTTTCACCTATGGACACTCCACCGGGGGTGCCCTGTCCTCACTGTCGGTGGCAGCGGCCACAATGGAGGGATGACCGACAGTCCAGCCCCACTCGCAGACCCGCACCTCGTCTTCGACCCCGTGGCCGGAGACGGCTCCAGGGACGTGGTGATCCTCGGTTCCACCGGGTCGATCGGCACCCAGGCCATCGACCTGGTGCTGCGCAACCCGGACCGCTTCCGGGTCACCGGGCTCTCCGCCGCGGGCGGTCGGGTCGAGCTCCTCGCCGAGCAGGCGCACCAGCTCCGCGTGCGCACGGTCGCGGTGGCCCGCGAGGACGCCGTACCGGCCCTGCGTGAGGCGCTGAGCACGCGATACGGCACGGGGGAGCCGCTCCCCGAGATCCTCGCCGGACCGGACGCGGCCACCCATCTCGCCGCCTCCGGCTGCCACACCGTGCTGAACGGCATCACCGGCTCCATCGGCCTCGCCCCCACCCTCGCCGCCCTGGAGGCGGGCCGCACCCTCGCGCTCGCCAACAAGGAGTCGCTCATCGTCGGCGGCCCGCTGGTCAAGGCGCTCGCCAAACCGGGCCAGATCATCCCGGTCGACTCCGAGCACGCGGCCCTGTTCCAGGCCCTGGCGGCCGGCACCCGGTCCGATGTGCGCAAACTCGTGGTCACGGCGTCCGGCGGCCCCTTCCGCGGCCGTACGAAGGCACAGCTGGCGGACGTGACGGTCGAGGACGCGCTCGCGCACCCCACCTGGGCGATGGGCCCGGTGATCACGATCAACTCCGCGACGCTCGTCAACAAGGGCCTGGAGGTGATCGAGGCACACCTCCTCTACGACATTCCCTTCGACCGCATTGAGGTGGTCGTGCACCCCCAGTCGTATGTCCACTCGATGGTTGAGTTCACGGACGGATCGACACTGGCCCAGGCCACGCCCCCCGACATGCGCGGCCCCATCGCGATCGGCCTCGGCTGGCCGGAGCGCGTCCCGGACGCGGCACCCGCGTTCGACTGGAGCAGGGCGTCGACGTGGGAGTTCTTCCCCCTCGACACCGAGGCGTTCCCGTCGGTCGGCCTCGCCCGGCATGTCGGGCAGCTCGCGGGCACGGCCCCCGCGGTGTTCAATGCGGCGAACGAGGAGTGCGTCGAGGCGTTCCGGAGCGGCGGGCTACCGTTCAACGGAATCATGGAGACCGTGACCCGGGTGGTCGAGGAGCACGGCACCCCTCGTACGGGAACTTCCCTGACCGTCGCGGACGTCCTTGAAGCGGAGTCCTGGGCACGGGCGAGGGCCCGGGAACTGACACAACAGACGAAGACAACGGCGGAGGCCCGTGCATGACGACACTGATGATGGTCCTGGGCATAGTCGTCTTCGTGATCGGCCTGCTGGTGTCGATCGCCTGGCACGAGCTGGGCCACCTCTCCACCGCGAAGCTCTTCGGCATCCGCGTCCCGCAGTACATGGTCGGCTTCGGCCCGACGATCTGGTCGCGCAACAAGGGTGAGACCGAGTACGGCATCAAGGCGATCCCGTTCGGCGGCTACATCCGCATGATCGGGATGTTCCCGCCGGGCCCGGACGGCCGGATAGAGGCCCGCTCGACCTCCCCCTGGCGCGGGATGATCGAGGACGCGCGCGCCCAGTCCTTCGAGGAGATCCTGCCGGGCGACGAGAAGCGCCTGTTCTACACGCGCAAGCCGTGGAAGCGCGTCATCGTGATGTTCGCGGGCCCGTTCATGAACCTGATCCTCGCGGTGGCACTCTTCCTCATCGTCCTCATGGGCTTCGGCGTCTCGCAGCAGACCACCGACGTCAGCTCGGTCTCCCAGTGCGTCATCGCCCAGAGCGAGGGCCGGGACGCCTGCCGCAAGACCGACGCGGCCTCCCCGGCCGCGGCGGCCGGCCTCAAGGCGGGCGACAAGATCCTCTCCTTCGGCGGGGTCCAGGTCGACACCTGGAACAAGCTCTCGGACGAGATCCGCGCGAACCCCGGCAAGGAGGTGGCGATCGTCGTCGAGCGCAAGGGCGAGCAGGTCACCCTCCACGCGAAGATCGCCACGAACCAGGTCGCGAAGAAGGACTCCAGCGGCCAGATCGTCCAGGGCGAGTACGTCACGGCGGGCTTCCTCGGCTTCAGCGCGGCCAACGGCATCGTCCGCCAGGACTTCGGCGACTCGGTGACCTGGATGGGCGACCGGATGGGCGAGGCCGTCGACTCCATCGCGAGCCTGCCCGGCAAGATCCCCGCCCTGTGGAACGCGGCCTTCGACGGCGGCGAACGCGCCTCGGACTCTCCGATGGGCGTGGTCGGCGCGGCCCGCGTGGGCGGCGAGATCTTCACCCTGGACATCCCGCCGACCCAGCAGCTGGCGATGGCGTTGATGCTGGTGGCGGGCTTCAACCTGTCCCTCTTCCTGTTCAACATGCTCCCGTTGCTGCCCCTCGACGGCGGCCATGTCGCGGGCGCCCTGTGGGAGTCGCTGCGACGGAACACGGCGAAGGTGCTGAAGCGCCCGGACCCGGGCCCGTTCGACGTGGCGAAGCTGATGCCGGTCGCCTATGTGGTGGCGGGACTCTTCATCTGCTTCACCCTGCTGGTCCTGGTGGCGGACGTGGTCAACCCCGTGCGAATCTCCTAGCCACACGGGATTTCCCACGGATTCACGGCGGATTCACTACGGCCGGGCACAGCGGAAGGACCTCGCTGTGCCCGGCCGTTCCCCAATGAGTGGGTTTAGGCGCTGGATGTGCTCGGGTCTGGGCCTGTGCCGTAATCTCGAAGCCTGGAGCCCGTTGTTCCCGGGGCCGGACCTTGAACCACAACTTGGGGTTGCACAGCACATGACTGCGATTTCTCTCGGCATGCCGACCGTTCCGACCAAGCTCGCCGAACGCCGGAAGAGCCGACAGATCCAGGTCGGTTCGGTGGCGGTGGGCGGAGACGCGCCGGTGTCGGTGCAGTCGATGACGACGACGCGTACGTCGGACATCGGGGCCACGCTCCAGCAGATCGCCGAGCTGACGGCGTCCGGCTGCCAGATCGTGCGGGTCGCGTGCCCCACGCAGGACGACGCGGACGCCCTGTCGACGATCGCGCGCAAGTCGCAGATCCCGGTGATCGCCGACATCCACTTCCAGCCGAAGTACGTGTTCGCCGCGATCGAGGCCGGCTGTGCCGCGGTGCGGGTGAACCCCGGCAACATCAAGCAGTTCGACGACCAGGTCAAGGAGATCGCGCGCGCCGCCAAGGACCACGGCACGCCGATCCGCATCGGCGTCAACGCCGGTTCGCTCGACAGGCGACTGCTCCAGAAGTACGGCAGGGCCACCCCGGAGGCGCTCGTCGAGTCGGCGCTGTGGGAGGCGTCGCTCTTCGAGGAGCACGACTTCCGGGACATCAAGATCTCCGTCAAGCACAACGACCCGGTGATCATGGTCAACGCCTACCGGCAGCTCGCCGAGGCCTGCGACTACCCCCTCCACCTGGGCGTCACCGAGGCCGGTCCCGCCTTCCAGGGCACGATCAAGTCGGCCGTCGCCTTCGGCGCGCTGCTCAGCGAGGGCATCGGCGACACGATCCGGGTATCCCTGTCCGCACCGCCGGTCGAGGAGATCAAGGTCGGCAACCAGATCCTGGAGTCCCTGAACCTGCGCCAGCGCGGCCTGGAGATCGTGTCGTGCCCGTCGTGCGGGCGCGCCCAGGTCGACGTCTACAAGCTGGCCGAGGAGGTCACGGCCGGTCTGGAGGGCATGGAGGTTCCGCTGCGCGTCGCGGTCATGGGCTGCGTGGTGAACGGCCCCGGCGAGGCCCGCGAGGCGGACCTCGGCGTCGCCTCCGGCAACGGCAAGGGGCAGATCTTCGTGAAGGGCGAGGTCATCAAGACGGTCCCCGAGTCGAAGATCGTCGAGACCCTCATCGAGGAAGCACTGAAGATCGCCGAACAGATGGAGGCGGACGGGATCGCCTCCGGGGAGCCCTCGGTGTCCGTCGCGGGTTGATTCGCGCCCGCCGCCCCTACCGGTCCCATCCTTCTGGGGCTCCGCCCCGGACCCCGCTCCTCAAACGCCGGAGAGGCTGAAATGCCGGCGCGGGCCGGTATTCCCAGCCCGTCCGGCTTTGAGGACGAGGCCCTTTAAGGGCCGAAGAGGGGGGTCCGTGGGGCGCAGCCCCCGGTGACGGCAAGCGAGCGGCACCCACCCACGGGGCGACGCCGCTCGGCTTCCGCAGGTACAGTGCGGAGATCAGCAGACCGCATTGGTGAGGCCCCGTACGTGTTGACGCAGACCACCTCCCGGGTGCTCGACCCGGGCGACCTGGACGCCGCGCTCGCTGTCCTCGGCCGCGAGCCGGTCGCGAACGCCTTCGTGACGTCCCGTGTCCAGGTGGCAGGCCTCGACCCCTGGCGCCTCGGCGGCGAGATGTGGGGCTGGTACGAGGACGGCATGCTCACCAGCCTCTGCTACGCGGGCGCCAACCTCGTTCCGATCTGCGCCACCCCGCGTGCCGTACGCGCCTTCGCCGACCGCGCCAGGCGGGCGGGCCGCCGCTGCTCCTCCATCGTCGGCCCCGCCGAAGCCACCACCCAGCTGTGGCGGCTGCTCGAACCGAGCTGGGGCCCGGCCAGGGAAGTCCGCCGCCACCAGCCGCTCATGGTGACCGACCGGCTGCCCGACCCCGCCCTCATCACCCCGGATCCGTACGTCCGCCGCGTCCTCAAGGACGAGATGGAGACGATCATGCCGGCGTGCGTGGCGATGTTCACCGAGGAGGTCGGAATCTCGCCACTCGCCGGCGACGGCGGCCTCCTCTACCAGGCCAGGGTCGCCGAGCTGGTCGGCTCCGGCCGCTCCTTCGCCCGCCTCGACCAGCACGGCAAGGTCGCCTTCAAGGCCGAGATCGGCGCCGCGACCCCGCAGGCCTGCCAGATCCAGGGCGTCTGGGTGGCCCCCGAGTACCGTGGCCAGGGCCTCGCCGCCCCCGGCATGGCCGCCGTACTGCGCTACGCCCTCGCGGACGTGGCCCCGGTGGTCAGCCTGTACGTGAACGACTTCAACACCCCGGCCCGCCGGACGTATCTGAGGGTGGGCTTCCAGGAAGTCGGCGCGTTCATGAGCGTCCTGTTCTGAGGATTCCTGTCCCGAAGCGTTCTGAGCTGAAGCGTTCTGTGCTGAAACGGCCGCCGTTGTCCGGGTGGTCCGGGGGAGTGGGGGTCAGCCACATCCGGCCCACGCCCCGCGAGGACGCTGCGCACCCCCTGTAGTCTCCCGGCATGCCGCGCTTCCCCGGTCAGGACCACCGTCACCGCCGCCCCCACGACGTGGTCGTCGGCCCCCTCGACCTCGCCGCCCGGGTCGACGAGGCGCTCGCCGTCCAGGCCGTGGCGTTCGGGCTCGGCCCCGACGAGGTCGCCGTACGCAGGCAGATCGTCCTGCGGCATCTCACTTATCCCGGGGCCCGCGCGCTCGGCGCGACCACCCCCGAGGGACGGCTCGCCGGGTTCGTGTACGGCATGCCGAACGACCGTACGCACTGGTGGTCCACCGTCGTCGAGCCGTACCTGCGCAGACAGGGCCACGACGCCTGGCTCGACGGCTCCTTCGTGATCACCGAGCTGCACGTCCACCCGACCTCCCAGAACATCGGCGTCGGCCGCGCCCTGATCACCGCCATCACCGGCACCGCCGCCGAACCCCGCTCGATCCTCTCCGCGATCGACACCGACAGCCCGGCCCGCGGCCTCTACCACTCCCTCGGCTACGAGGACCTGGCCCGCCAGGTCCTCTTCCCCAGCGCCCCGAAGCCGTACGCGGTGATGGGCGCCCCGCTTCCGCTGCGCCACCGATAAGGACTGGCTGCCGGGCGCGGGCGTACCGATTTCCACCGTCCCGCACCCCCCGGCTAACCTCCTGCCATCACCCTTAAGCAGCAGGAGTCGAGAATCATGGCCCAGGCCCAGGTCCAGCGCATGTCCCGTTTGATGGTCAAGACACTGCGTGACGACCCCGCCGACGCCGAGGTGCTCAGCCACAAGCTCCTGGTCAGGGCCGGTTATGTGCGCCGTACCGCCGCCGGTCTGTGGTCCTGGCTGCCGCTCGGCAAGAAGGTCCTGGCCAACGTGGAGCGCGTCGTCCGCGAGGAGATGGACGCCATCGGCGCCCAGGAGGTCACGCTGCCCGCCCTGCTGCCGAGGGAGCCCTACGAGGCGACCGGCCGCTGGGACGAGTACGGCCCCGAGCTGTTCCGCCTCAACGACCGCAAGGGCGGCGACTACCTCCTCGGCCCGACCCACGAGGAGATCTTCACCCTCCTGGTCAAGGACCAGTGCACGTCCTACAAGGACCTGCCCGTGATCCTCTACCAGATCCAGAACAAGTACCGCGACGAGGCCCGCCCGCGCGCCGGCATCCTGCGGGGCCGCGAGTTCCTGATGAAGGACTCGTACTCCTTCGACACGGAGGACGAGGGCCTGGCCAAGTCGTACGCCCTGCACCGTGAGGCGTACCAGAGGATCTTCGCGCGTCTCGGCCTCGACTACCGCATCTGCGCCGCCACCGCGGGTGCCATGGGCGGCTCCAAGTCCGAGGAGTTCCTCGCCCCGGCCGCCGCCGGCGAGGACACCTTCGCGGACTGCCCCAACTGCGACTACGCCGCCAACACCGAGGCGATCACGTACGCGCTCCAGCCGGTGGACGGGTCGGCCGTCCCGGCCCTCGAAGAGATCCCCACCCCCGACACCCCGACCATCGAGACGCTCGCCGCGTACCTGGAGGTCCCCGCCTCCGCCACCCTCAAGAACCTCCTCATCAAGGTGGACGGCGAGATCGTCGCGATCGGCGTCCCCGGTGACCGTGAGGTCGACCTGGGCAAGGTCGAGGCGCACTTCGCGCCCGCCGCCGTCGAACTCGTCACCGCCGAGGACTTCACGGGCCGCGACGACCTGGTACGCGGTTACGTCGGCCCGCAGGGTCTGGAGAAGGTCCGCTACTTCGCCGACCCGCGCGTCGCCCCCGGCACCGCGTGGATCACCGGCGCCAACAAGGCGGGCGTGCACGCGAGGAACGTTGTCGCCGGCCGGGACTTCGAGGTCGACGAGTACATCGACTCCGTGGTCGTCCAGGAGGGCGACCCCTGCCCGGCCTGCGGCACCGGCCTCAAGCTGGACCGCGCCATCGAGATCGGCCACATCTTCCAGCTCGGCCGCAAGTACGCCGACGCCCTCAGCCTCGACGTCCTCGGCCAGCAGGGCAAGCCGGTCCGCGTGACCATGGGCTCGTACGGCATCGGTGTCTCCCGCGCGGTCGCGGCCCTCGCCGAGCAGCACGCCGACGAGCAGGGCCTGTGCTGGCCCAAGGAGATCGCCCCGGCCGACGTCCACGTCGTCGCCGCAGGCAAGGCCCTCCAGATCGAACTGGCCCTCGACGTCTCCGACAAGCTGGCCGCGGCCGGCGCCCGCGTCCTGGTCGACGACCGCGCCGGGGTCTCCCCGGGCGTCAAGTTCACGGACGCCGAGCTGATCGGCGTACCGAAGATCCTGGTGGCGGGCCGCCGTTCGGCCGAGGGCGTCCTCGAACTGAAGGACCGCCGGACGGGCGAGCGCGAGGAACTGACGGTCGAGGAAGCGATCGCCCGGCTGACCGCCACCGCCTGACGACGCGCGTGATTTAAATCCGGCTCTCAGAGAGTTCTCGGGAGGCGTATGGGCGCCTCACAGACTTCTCTCAGGCTGGTCCCCGAACGTAGGGCGTGACACAGAGTCACGTCCTACGGAGGGGAACGGCCATGACGGTCAGGGAGCAGGATCGGGGAGCCGCCGCGGCGGTGCGCAGAGGGGTACGGCGCACGGCGGCCGTGGCGGCGGCGGTCTCGCTGGCCGCGGCGGCCGGGATGTTCGCCCTCGTCGGCACGATGGAGTCGGACGCGGCGACGACCGCGAGCAGCACCTCGGACTCGACGTCCAGTTCGAGCACCAGCTCAAGCACGGACAGCAGCTCAAGCACCGACACCGGCACGAGTACCGACACCAGCACGGACACCTCCTCCTCGTCGACGGACTCGTCCACGTCGGACAGCTCGTCCGCCGGCCTCCAGTCCTCCTCGGACGGCCTGACCTCCTCCGACTCCAGCGGCTCCGCCGACTCCACCTCGGGGGCGTCGTGATGACCACCGCCGTCCGCCCCACGGCCGCCGCCGACTGGCGTGCCCTCGGCACCAGCGTCCGGCTCGTCACCACCGACCCGGCCCTGCTGGACTCCTGCAACCTTCTCCTGGCCCGCCATCTGGCCGAGGTCGACGCCACCTGCAGCCGCTTCCGCGCCGACTCCGAACTCTCCGCCCTGGACGACAGCGACGGCCGCCCGACCCTGGTCAGCCCGCTGCTCGCCGAGGCCCTGGCAGTGGCCCTGCGCGCGGCCGAGGCGACCGACGGAGCCGTGGACCCGACGGTCGGCTCGGCGCTGGAAGCGCTCGGCTACGACCGCGACTTCACCCTCGTCCAGGAGGACGACCGCCCGGTACGGCTCAGCGTGCGGCGCGTTCCCGGCTGGCGCCGGATACATCTGGACCGCGCGACCGGCACGGTCACCGTCCCGTCCGGCATCCGACTCGACCTGGGCGCCACCGCGAAGGCCTGGGCCGCCGACCGGGCCGCGCGAACACTCGCCCGGGCCGCCGGGTGCGGAGTCCTGGTGAGCCTGGGCGGCGACACGGCGGTCGCGGGCGAACCCCCGGCGGGCGGCTGGCGCATCCGCGTCCAGGACGTCACCGGCCCGGCGGAGGCACCGCCCGCCCAGGGCCCGTACGCCACGATCGGCCTCCACAGCGGCGGCCTCGCCACCTCCGGCACGGCTGCCCGCCACTGGCGCCGGGGCGAGCACACCCTCCACCACATCATCGACCCGGCCACGGGCCTCCCCGCCCGCACCCCCTGGCGCACGGTCTCCGTGGCGGCGGCCAACTGCGCCGACGCCAACGCGGCGACCACGGCGGCCCTGGTGAAGGGCCCGGGCGCGGAACGCTGGCTGACGGGGCTGGGCCTCCCGGCGAGGCTGGTGGCGAGGGACGGAACGGTCGTGACGACGCCGGGCTGGCCCGCTCCCGCCTTTCCGGTGATCGGGGACGAGCCCGTGCAGCCCGAAGGGGGGCCGGCGTGACCTCGGAAACCCTCTGGTACGCCAACCGGGCGACAGGTGCCGTATGCCTGGTCCTCTTCACCGTCGTCGTCCTGCTCGGCATCGCCGTGAGGCTGAGAGGCAGGCTCCCGGGTCTCCCCAGATTCGGCACCGTGAGCCTCCACCGCACCCTCTCCCTCTCCGCCACCGCCTTCCTCGTCCTCCACATAGCCGCCGCGGTGATCGACGGATACGTCGACATCACCCCCCTCGACGCCCTCGTCCCCTTCGTCTCCGACTACCAGCCCCTCTGGCTGGGCCTCGGCACGGTCGCCCTCGACCTGATGCTCGCGGTACTGGTCACCAGCCTCCTGCGCGCCCGCCTCGGCCACCGCACCTGGCGTGCCGTGCACTGGCTCGCGTACGTCTCCTGGCCGGTGGCCCTCGTCCACGGCATCGGCATCGGCACGGACACCGGAGCCGACTGGATGACCTGGCTGACCGTGTCCTGCGTCGCCGCCGTGCTCCTCGCCTTCGGCATCCGCACGGCCCATGCGGCACGCGCCTCCCGCCGGACCCCGGCAGCCCTGCTCCACACACCGGAACGCACGCTCGAAGGGGCCCGCTCATGACCGCCACGTACACCGAGGTCCTCATGTCGCCCCGCCTCCTGGCTCCCGGCGGCGCCCCGGCCGACCTCACCACCCACGAGCAGCGCTACGGGCCCGTCTCTTACGGCAACCCACCCCAACTCCTGCATTCCGTCGCCGAGTCGGGCCTCACCGGCCGCGGCGGAGCCGCCTTCGCCACCTACCGCAAACTCGTCTCCGTGGCCGACGCCGGCCGCCGGACCGGCCGTGCCCCGGTGGTCGTCGCCAACGGTGCCGAGGGCGAGCCCGCGAGCCGCAAGGACAAGACGCTGCTGCATCTCTCACCCCATCTCGTCCTGGACGGGCTCCAGTTGGCGGCCGAGGCGGTCGGTGCCGCAGAGGCGTACCTCGCGGTGGAGGCGGGCGCGAGCCATCTGGAGGCCGCCCTCGCCGAGCGCCGTCGCGACCCGCTGTCCGTCAAGGTCGTCCGGGTCCCCAGGCGGTTCCTGTCCGGCCAGTCCTCCGCGCTCGCCTCGTACGTGTCGGGTGGCGCCGCCCTTCCGCAGCACCAGCGCCCGCCGGTGCGGGAGCGCGGGGTGCACCGGGCCCCCACCCTCGTCCAGAACGTCGAGACGCTGGCCCACCTGGCGCTGATCGCCCGTTACGGCGCCGACTGGTTCCGGGCCGCCGGTACGCCCTCGGAACCCGGCAGCGCGCTCTGCACGGTGCATGTGCCCGGGCGTGAAGTACGGGTCGTCGAGGCCCCGTTCGGGATGCCGATCGGGAGGCTGCTGCCACTGGGTCCCGCCGACTCGGTCCTCGTCGGTGGCTACCACGGCACCTGGATACCGGCCCCTGAGGCGGCCCAACTCCCGCTCGACACGATGCATTTGGGTGCGGGTGTGCTCGCCGTACTGCCCGCCGACCACTGCGGCCTCGCCGAAACCGCCCGCGTCCTGCGGTACTTGGCCCTGGAGTCGGCAGGTCGGTGCGGCCCCTGTCTCAACGGCCTGCCCCGGATCGCCGCCGCCTTCCAGACCCTGGCCGCCCCCGGGCCCCAGGGCACGGTCCGCGCGGACGTCGCCCGCTGGGCCGGCCTCGTCGAGGGCCGCGGAGCCTGCCATCACCCCGACGGCACGGTCCGTCTGGTCCGCTCGGCCCTGACCACCTTCGCCACCGAACTCGACGCCCACGCGACCGGCTACTGCACGGCGACGGATGCGACCCCGCTGCTGCCCGTGCCCGACGAGAGGAGCTGACATGCCCCAGAGCCACGAGACGACGACGATCGACATCGACTGGACGTCCTGCAAGGCCCACGGCCTGTGCGCCGAACTGCTCCCGGAACACATCACGCCGGACGAATGGGGCTACCCACTCGTCGACGGCACCCCGATCCCCGCCCGCACGCTGAAACGAGCCCGCAGAGCGGCGGCCGACTGTCCCGTCCTGGCCCTCGGACTCACGGTCGGGTGACCTGCCCGGGGCGCGGGACGGCAAGTCCTCAGAGCCACCCGGCGAACTCCAGCAACAACTCCGCGTCCTTGGGCCGCCCCACCCGAAGCGCCCGAACCCCCGACTCCACAGCCCTGAACAGCGTCCACCCCCGCAGCCGCTCCTGATCCACGTCCAGCGACTCGGCGAGCCGCTTCACCCGCCGCCGGGTGATGCCCGCCCCCGACGACGACCCGATCAGGTCCTCCACCCGATCCCGAACCAGTCGCGCCAAATCGAACGCGCACTCACCGACCACCGGATCCGGCCCCACCGCGAGCCAAGGCACCCGCTCCGCGGCCAACACCTTGCTCTGCCGGAACGTACCGTGCAGCAACCGTGTCTCGGGCGGCGCGACCAGCAACTCCTCGCGCGCGGAGAGCGCCGCCTCGACCAGGGTCGCCACCTCGGAGTCCGTACCGGCGCTCGCCGACATCGCCTCGGCCTGCCGCCCGGTCCGCGAGGCCACCGTCTCGAACACCGCCTCCGAGCCGGCGGGCGGCTCGACCCACAGCCGCCGCAGCGTTCCCGCCGCCTCCAGCAGGGCCTTCGCCTCGGGCAGTGACCGCACCGACACATCCGGATGCAGCCGCTCCAGCAGCAGCACACCCTCGCCGCTGAGACCGCCGGAACCGTCCGCCGGCTCCAGCAACTGCACCGCACCCGCCCCGCCCCAGTGCGCCAGCGCCATCCGCTCGCTCTCCGGCCGGGCCCTGCGCGGCGCCAGCTTCAGGACGGCGGGCGTACCGTCAGCCCGCCGCACCAGCACCACCAGGCTGCTGCGACCGCCCGGAACCTGCACCCGCTCCACGGTCAACACGCGTAGATCCACGGCCTGTTGAGCCATCACGGGCAGCCGCGCCAGCCAGTCGTCACCGTCGGGTCGCGTCTCGCGGAGCGCCCTCACCAGACGGGACGGCGGTTCGAAAGCCATGCGCGAGTCGTTTCCTTCCGGTACGCGGGATGCGGGACGGGCTACGCCGTGGGTGTCGCCGACGCCGTGGCCGGTGCCGACGCGGAGCCGGACCGCTCGGCAAGACCAGGGAAGGGTACGCTCCCGCCCCGCCACCGCACCGCCCGCACCGCGGCTTCCCGCAGGCCCTCGGCGCCCGTCCGGCGCCGATCGCCCCCGGTTGCCCGGACCAGGTCGGAGTACACCCCGGCGACCCGCTTCTCCAGCTCGGCGGCGAGACGGACGGCGCCGTCCGAGTCCGACACGGGGAACGGCAGGGCGTACCCGGCCGCCGCGGCCACCGGCGTGCCCCCGAGGTTCCGCACCGCGCGCGCCAGCTCGTCGCGCCGGGCCCGATGGGCGTCGTAGGCGGCCCGCGCCTCGGTCCGGCGGGCCTCGCCGATCAGCCCGCCGACGACTCCGTACCCGTACACCGCCGCGTGCTCGGCGCCGAGGGCGGCCTGGAGGGCGGTCAGCTCGGCAGAGTCCTTCTCGGCCTTCCGGCCCTTCTCGGTCCTGTTCGACTTCGCCCCGCTCACTTCGCGCCCTCCGTCAGCAGATACACGTGCGCGGCCCCGGCAGCCGCCACCGAGGCCAGCAGCCGCGCCAGCTCGCCCGGCATCTCCAGGAGCGCCTTCGTGCGCCGGTCCACGAGGGTCCGCTCGGCGGCGGCGAGGCCGGCGAGGGCCTCCCGCTCACTCCGCGGCGCCGCAGAAGCCGAAGGGGACGCGGATGCCGTGGTGGGCGTGGCTGTGGGCGTGGGCGTCGGCGTGGGTGTCGGCTCGCCGCCGCCGAACGACTCCGCGTGCCGTACGACCTCCGCCCGCAGCTCCGACAGCCGCTCCGCCAGTGCCGGAAACGCGGCGATCGCCGCGTCGTACTGCTGTACGAGCCCCGCGCTGTCGCGTTCCGCACGCGCGCGTGTGCGTTCGGCGACCGACGGGCTGCCGGCGCTCGTGGCCGTCGTGTCGGGTTCGGCGGTGCAGCCCACGAGGAGGGCGGCGCCCGCGGCCGACGCGAGCAAGGTCCTTCGGCGTGGACCGGGAGGGGCTCCCAGCGGGGTGCGCGACGGTGGGGGGAACGGCACGGCAGTCGTCCTCGGAGGGCTCGTACGAACGGGACACCAGGGAAGGGCAGCACGCCCGTGATCACCGTACCCGCGCCCCGGCCCGCCGCCCGCCACCGGCGCAGCCGGGCGACGGGTGGCGTCCCGGTGGACGGCAACACCCCCTGGGACCGGATACCCTTTGACCTGACACGCGACATACCCACAACAGCACACGCGGCCGAGGAGTCACCCGGATGAGCACCACCCAGAGCGAGAGGCTTCGAGAGCTCCTGGAGCCGCTCGTCAGCTCGCAGGGTCTCGATCTCGAAGAGATCGCAGTGGATTCCGTCGGACGCAAGAGAGTGCTGCGGGTCGTCGTCGATTCCGACGACGGCGCCGATCTGGACGCGATCGCCGATGTGAGCCGCGCGCTCTCGGCGAAACTCGACGAGACGGACGCGATGGGCGCGGGGGAGTACACCCTGGAGGTCGGCACCCCCGGCGCCGAGCGCGAACTCACCGAGCACCGGCACTACGTCCGTGCCGTCGAGCGGCTGGTGAGGTTCCAGCTCACCGAGGGCGGCGGCGAAGTGGTCGCCCGGATCCTGACCGTGGACGACGACGGCATGGACCTCGAAGTGCCGGGCGTGAAGGGCCGGAAGGCCACCGCCCGCCGGCTCGCCTTCGCCGACATCGACAAGGCCCGCGTCCAGGTCGAGTTCAACCGCAAGGACAAGCAGGAGAAGTTGGACGAGCAGGACATGACGGAAGAGGAGGAGGCGTAGCCGTGGACATCGACATGAGTGCCCTGCGGGGCTTGGTGCGGGAGAAGGAGATCTCCTTCGACCTGCTGGTCGAGGCGATCGAGTCGGCCCTCCTCATCGCCTACCACCGCACCGAGGGAAGCCGCCGCCAGGCGCGCGTGAAGCTCGACCGGGAGACCGGTCATGTGACCGTGTGGGCGAAGGAGGACCCCCAGGAGCTGGAGGAGGGGCAGGAGGCCCGCGAGTTCGACGACACGCCGTCGGACTTCGGCCGGATCGCCGCCACCACCGCCAAGCAGGTGATCCTGCAGCGCCTGCGGGACGCCGAGGACGACGCGACGCTCGGCGAGTACGCGGGCCGCGAGGGCGACATCGTCACCGGTGTCGTCCAGCAGGGCCGCGACCCGAAGAACGTGCTCGTGGACATCGGCAAGCTGGAGGCCATCCTGCCGGTGCAGGAGCAGGTCCCCGGGGAGACCTACACGCACGGGCTGCGGCTGCGGTCGTACGTCGTCCGTGTGGCGAAGGGCGTGCGCGGTCCGTCCGTCACCCTCTCGCGCACGCACCCCAACCTGGTGAAGAAGCTCTTCGCGCTGGAGGTGCCCGAGATCGCGGACGGTTCCGTCGAGATCGCGGCCATCGCCCGTGAGGCCGGCCACCGCACGAAGATCGCCGTGCGGTCGACGCGCAGCGGCCTGAACGCCAAGGGGGCCTGCATCGGCCCCATGGGCAGCCGGGTGCGCAGCGTCATGGCCGAGCTGAACGGTGAGAAGATCGACATCGTCGACTGGTCGGACGACCCGGCCGACATGGTGGCGAACGCGCTGTCCCCGGCCCGGGTCAACAAGGTGGAGGTCGTCGACCTCGCCACCCGTTCCGCGCGCGTGACGGTCCCCGACTACCAGCTGTCGCTGGCGATCGGCAAGGAGGGCCAGAACGCCCGGCTCGCGGCCCGGCTGACCGGCTGGCGGATCGACATCCGCCCGGACACCGAGCAGCCGTCCGAAGGGTCCTCCGAGCGGCCGTCCGAACGGTCGTCCGAGCGGCCCGCTCGCCAGCCCCGGGACTAGCGGGGGAATAGATCCAAGCCGCAGGTGGCTGAGATCACGACAACAGCCGTTCGATTCTTGCCCCAAAGGGGTGAGGTCGCTGCGGGGAGGTAGACTTA
Organism: Streptomyces sp. NBC_01451; assembly: GCF_036227485.1. Lineage (NCBI taxonomy): Bacteria > Bacillati > Actinomycetota > Actinomycetes > Kitasatosporales > Streptomycetaceae > Streptomyces > Streptomyces sp. NBC_01451. The sequence continues at coordinate 2,395,719 of NZ_CP109479.1, read as the reverse complement.
GGAGTGTCTGGCCGGACGCGTGCCCGCGTATGCCCTGAACGCACCTGTGTGGGGTGTCGGGAGCGAGCGGCCAAGAAGGATCTGCTGCGCATCGTGGCGGTCGAGGGTGAATGCGTCCCCGATCATCGCGGTACGCTGCCCGGCCGGGGTGCGTACGTGCATCCCGCCCTGGTCTGCCTCGACCTGGCGGTCCGCCGCCGGGCATTTCCACGGGCACTGCGTGTCCAGGGAGCGCTCGACGTGGTGGCGTTGCGCCGGTACGTCGAGCAGGAAACACCGTAAAACGTGTCGCGCGGAACCCCGTGCGGCTCTGGTACCCCCGCGAGTTGGAAGTAGGTCGAGATTGCGATGAGCACTCGATGAGCACGCGATGAGTACGCCCATGAAGTAGCGACGGTCCGGCCGCAACCCGGACCTAAAAGGAGCGAAGTGGCTAAGGTCCGGGTATACGAACTCGCCAAGGAGTTCGGGGTGGAGAGCAAGGCTGTCATGGCCAAGCTCCAGGAACTCGGTGAATTCGTCCGATCGGCATCCTCGACGATCGAGGCGCCAGTAGTACGCAAGTTGACAGACGCCTTCCAGGGCGGGAGCAGCGCCAAGCCCGGCGCCCCCCGCAAGGCGGCTCCCAAGCCCGGCGCGCCCTCCCCGGCGCAGTCGGCCCGTCCGGCTGCCCCGCGGCCGCCGGCTCCCAAGCCCGCCGTGGCGGAGAGCCCCGCGGCTCCCGTCGCGCCCAGTGCGCCGAGCGCCCCGGTCACTCCGGCCGCCCCGGCCGCCCAGGGCTCACGTCCGACGCCGGGCCCCAAGCCCGCGCCGAAGCCGGTTGTCGCCGCGCCGGCCGCGCCGGAGTTCACCGCTCCGCCGTCGGCCCCGGTCACTCCGGCCGCCGCACAGGCTCCGCGTCCCAGCACCGGTGCCCGTCCGGGTGCCCCGCGTCCCGGCGCCCGTCCCTCGGGTCCCGGTCAGGACCGGGGGCAGGGTCAGGGCCAGGACCGCGGTCAGGACCGTGGCCAGGGCCGCGGTGAACGTCCGGGCGCCCCGCGTCCGGCCGGCCAGGGCGCTCCGCGTCCCGGCGGTGCCCGTCCGGCCGGTCCTCGACCGGGCAACAACCCCTTCACGTCCGGTGGTTCCACCGGGATGGCGCGTCCGCAGACGCCCCGTCCGGGCGGTGCCCCGCGTCCCGGCGGCCAGGGTGGCCCCGGTGCTCCCGGCGGCGCTCCGCGTCCGCAGGGCGCCGGCGGCGGCCAGGGCGCTCCCCGTCCGCAGGGTGCGGGTGGCGGGCGTCCGAGCCCGGGCGGCATGCCTCGTCCGCAGGGTGGTCCCGGTGGCGCTCCGCGTCCCGGTGGCGGCCCCGGTGGCAACCGTCCCAACCCCGGCATGATGCCGCAGCGTCCCGCTGCGGGCAGCCCGCGTCCCGGTGGCGGCCCTGGTGGCCGTGGTCCCGGTGGCGGCGGCGGTCGTCCCGGTGGTCCCGGTGGCGGTGCAGGCGGTCGTCCCGGTGGCGGTGGCGGCGGTTTCGCCGGCCGTCCGGCCGGTCCCGGTGGCGGCGGTGGCGGTTTCGCCGGTCGTCCCGGTGGTCCCGGTGGCGGTGGCGGCGGTTTCGCCGGTCGTCCGGGTGGTCCCGGTGGTGGCGGTGGCGGTCGTCCCGGCTTCGGTGGCCGTCCCGGTGGTCCGGGTGCCCGTGGTGGCACGCAGGGCGCCTTCGGCCGTCCCGGTGGTCCCGCGCGTCGCGGTCGCAAGTCGAAGCGGCAGAGGCGCCAGGAGTACGAGGCCATGCAGGCCCCGTCGGTCGGCGGCGTGATGCTGCCGCGCGGCAACGGACAGTCCGTCCGCCTGTCGCGTGGTGCCTCCCTGACCGACTTCGCCGAGAAGATCGGCGCCAACCCGGCGTCGCTCGTCGGCGTGATGATGAACCTCGGCGAGATGGTCACCGCCACGCAGTCCGTCTCCGACGAGACGCTGAAGCTCCTCGCGGACGAGATGAACTTCGTCCTCGAGATCGTCAGCCCCGAGGAGGAGGACCGCGAGCTGCTCGAGTCCTTCGACATCGAGTTCGGCGAGGACGAGGGTGGCGAGGAGTTCCTCGTCGCGCGTCCGCCGGTCGTGACCGTCATGGGTCACGTCGACCACGGTAAGACCCGCCTTCTCGACACCATCCGCAAGACGAACGTCGTCGCGGGCGAGGCCGGCGGTATCACGCAGCACATCGGTGCGTACCAGGTCGCGACCGTCGTCAACGACGAAGAGCGTCGCATCACCTTCATCGACACCCCCGGTCACGAGGCGTTCACCGCCATGCGTGCCCGTGGTGCCAAGTCGACCGACATCGCGATCCTCGTGGTGGCGGCCAACGACGGTGTGATGCCCCAGACGATCGAGGCGTTGAACCACGCCAAGGCGGCCGGTGTGCCGATCGTGGTCGCGGTCAACAAGATCGACGTCGAGGGCGCCGACCCGACCAAGGTGCGCGGTCAGCTCACCGAGTTCGGTCTGGTGGCCGAGGAGTACGGCGGCGACACGATGTTCGTCGACATCTCCGCCAAGCAGGGCCTCAACATCGAGGCTCTTCTGGAGGCCGTGGTCCTCACCGCGGACGCCTCGCTCGACCTGCGGGCCAACCCGGAGCAGGACGCGCAGGGCATCGCGATCGAGTCCCACCTGGACAAGGGCCGCGGCGCCGTCGCGACCGTCCTGGTCCAGCGAGGCACCCTGCGGGTCGGCGACACCATGGTGGTCGGCGACGCGTACGGCCGTGTCCGCGCGATGCTCGACGACAAGGGCGACAACGTGGAAGAGGCGGGTCCCTCGACCCCGGTCCTCGTCCTCGGTCTCACCAACGTCCCGGGCGCCGGCGACAACTTCCTCGTCGTCGACGAGGACCGCACGGCGCGTCAGATCGCCGAGAAGAGGGCGGCGCGCGAGCGCAACGCCAACTTCGCCCGCCGGGGTGTCCGGTTCTCCCTGGAGAACCTGGACGAGGCCCTCAAGGCCGGTCTGGTGCAGGAACTCAACCTCATCATCAAGGGCGACGCGTCCGGTTCGGTGGAGGCTCTCGAGTCCTCGCTGCTCCAGCTCGACGTCGGCGAAGAGGTCGACATCCGCGTCCTGCACCGCGGTGTGGGTGCCGTCACCGAGTCGGACATCGACCTGGCGACCGGCTCCGACGCCATCGTCATCGGCTTCAACGTCCGCGCTGCGGGCCGCGCGGCACAGATGGCGGAGCGCGAAGGCGTGGACGTCCGGTACTACTCGGTGATCTACCAGGCCATCGAGGAGATCGAAGCGGCCCTCAAGGGCATGCTCAAGCCGGAGTACGAAGAGGTCGAGCTCGGCACGGCGGAGATCCGCGAGGTCTTCCGCTCGTCCAAGCTGGGCAACATCGCCGGTGTGCTGGTCCGCTCCGGCGAGGTCAAGCGCAACACCAAGGCGCGGTTGCTGCGCGATGGCAAGGTCATCGCGGAGAGCCTCACCATCTCCGGTCTGCGTCGCTTCAAGGACGACGTCACCGAGATCCGCGAAGGCTTCGAGGGCGGTATCAACCTCGGAAACTTCAACGACATCAAGGTCGACGACGTCATCGCGACGTACGAGATGCGGGAGAAGCCGCGCGGCTGAGCAGGCTGTGTGTGATCAGGCTGGCCGGCGGGGAGAAGTCCCCGCCGGCCAGCCTGGCCTTTGTCGGGGGCAGTGCCCCCGGGGACGCGACGGGCCGGGGCGGCGGGGGCGGGAACAATCCCGTCGAGCGACCGCCCCGTTCGTTGTACGGTTCTTGATGTCCCCGCCCACACCGTCGGCGGGGCCATCGATCCCGCACCGGCGGGTCATCCGGATACACACATGTACGTGGGGACTCTGTCCTTCGACCTCCTGCTCGGCGACGTACGCTCGCTGAAGGAGAAGCGCTCCGTCGTCCGCCCGATCGTCGCCGAGCTCCAGCGCAAGTACGCGGTGAGCGCGGCCGAGGTCGAACACCTGGACCTGCACCGAAGAGCCGGCATCGGCCTGGCGGTCGTGGCCGGGGACGTGGGGCACATCACCGATGTGCTGGACCAGTGCGAGCGACTGGTGGCCGGGCGCCCCGAGGTGGAACTGCTGTCCGTACGACGGCGCCTCCACGGCGACGACGACTGACACCGGACGAATGACTTGCAGAACCGCAGAACCGCAGAACCGCAGAACCGCGGAACAGAAAGAACGGGAGACGGACCAGTGGCCGACAACGCGCGGGCGAAGAGGTTGGCTGACCTCATCCGAGAGGTGGTGGCCAAGAAGCTGCAGCGCGGGATCAAGGACCCGCGGCTCGGCACCCACGTCACCATCACGGACACCCGGGTCACCGGGGACCTCCGGGAGGCGACCGTCTTCTACACGGTCTACGGCGACGACGAGGACCGGGCAGCAGCCGCCGCCGGCCTGGAGAGTGCCAAGGGCGTCCTGCGTTCCGCCGTCGGTCAGGCCGCGGGCGTGAAGTTCACGCCGACCCTGACCTTCATCGCGGACGCGCTCCCGGACACCTCCAAGAAGATCGAGGACCTCCTCGACAAGGCCCGGGCGTCCGACGAGCAGGTGCGCCAGGCGTCCGCGGGCGCCGCGTTCGCCGGTGACGCGGACCCGTACAAGAAGCCGGACGACGAGGACGACACCGCAGGGACGGACGACACCGCCGAATGACGCAGAAGAACACCAGGACGCCCGACGGGCTTGTCATTGTCGACAAGCCGTCGGGCTTCACTTCGCACGACGTGGTCGCCAAGATGCGCGGGATCGCCAGGACCCGCCGCGTCGGACACGCCGGAACCCTCGACCCCATGGCCACGGGCGTGCTCGTCCTCGGAGTGGAACGGGCGACCAAGCTCCTCGGCCACCTCGCGCTGACCGAGAAGGAGTACCTGGGCACCGTCCGCCTCGGACAGAACACGCTCACCGACGACGCCGAGGGGGACATCACCTCCTCCACCGACGCCTCCGGGGTCACCCGCGAGGCCGTCGACGCCGGCGTCGCCAAGCTGACCGGCCGCATCATGCAGGTGCCGTCCAAGGTCAGCGCCATCAAGATCAACGGCGTGCGCTCCTACAAACGGGCCCGTGAGGGCGAGGAGTTCGAGATCCCGGCCCGCCCGGTCACCGTCTCCTCCTTCGCGGTGTACGACGTCCGGGAAGCCGTCGCCGCCGACGGCACCCCCGTACTCGACCTGGTCGTGTCGGTGGTGTGCTCCTCCGGTACGTACATCCGTGCGCTGGCCCGGGACCTGGGCGCCGATCTCGGGGTCGGCGGTCACCTCACCGCGCTGCGCCGGACGCGGGTCGGCCCGTACAAGCTGGACGGCGCCCGGACGCTCGACCAGTTGCAGCAGGAGCTGACGGTGATGCCGATCGCCGAGGCGGCCACCGCCGCGTTCCCGCGCTGGGACGTGGACGAGCGGCGGGCGCGGCTGCTGACGAACGGCGTACGGCTGGAGATGCCCGAGCAGTACACGGGTGCGGGTGCTGTGGCCGTCTTCGACCCCACCGGGCAGTTCCTCGCCCTGGTGGAGGAGGAGAAGGGCAAGGCGAAGAGCCTCGCCGTCTTCGTCTGAGGTCCGACGAGGTCCCACCTGGTCCGACGAGGTCCGAAGAGGTTCCGAGCCGTGGAGCGGCGATCACGGGGACACGTTCCCGCCGCTCCACGGTTCCCCCCTCGGTTCCCCCACCCAGAGGTGTGTCCATCCTTCACCCTTCATTCACCCGTCCGGGCAGGCGCTCGGAGTGAACCGAGGGGGCGGAAGGGGGCGCGTTCGTCGCAAGCTCTGTCCGGCTGATCATCGGATGCCTACCGTCGTCAGTAGACGCGTGCGTACGCAGGCTCGCGTGTTCGGCGGGGAGGTCGACGATGGCGGGACGGGGCCCGCGCGCCGGGGGCGGCCGTCGGCCGTCGGCCGGTGCGCGCGAGACACGGGAGGGCGAAACCGTCGGCGAGCCCGCCGGCGCGTCGCTCGTGAAGGTGTGCGACCTGGCCGGACGCCTTCGCGGCACGGGCTTCGTGGCCGACCACCACGGCACGCTGATCACCAGCCACGAGGCGGTCGACGGCTTGGCCCGGCTGGTTCTGCACGGCGCCGCCGACCGCGTGTGCGTGGTGTCCGCGGCGGATGCCGTGACCCCCCTTCCGGCTCTCGGTCTGGCCCTGGTGCACACCGAGGGCCTGGGCGCCGACCCGCTTCCCGTCTCCGTCCGGGACCGCGTCGCGACCGGAACATATGTACGGATCGCGGCGGGCGGCTGGCGCGAGGCGCGGGTGCTCGGCACGACCGACGTCATGTACACGGCCACGGACCGCTTCCATCTCCTCCCCGACGCCCTGGAGTTGGCGATCGGCACGGCGGGCAGCGACGCGCTGCGACTGGGCGGCGGCGCGGCCGGGGGACCGGTGCTCGACCGTACGACGGGAGCGGTGCTGGGGGTACTGGGCACCGCCCTGCTGCCGCAGCCCACGGGCGAGCCGGCGGAACCGGCCGGACACCGCGCGGCCGGGTTCGCGATCCCGTTGCGCGACCGGCGGGCAGCCGGGCTCGGACCCCTCGCCGACCTCCTCGCCCGCAACGCGGCGACGGTGCCGGCCTACGGCGCCGACCTCAACCTCGCGGGCGTCCTGGAACTGACGGCCACCTCGGTGGGCTCGGACGGACCGCCGGGCGCCCTGGCGGGCTTCGTGGGCCGCGCCTCGGGCGGCCTGGACGCGGGCGCGGTCGAGCCGGTCGAACGGGCGGAACTGGCAAGGGAGTTGAAGGATTTCACGGCCGCGCGAGAGTCCCCGGCCGTCGTCCTCGGCCTGGTCGGGGCCCCGGGCAGCGGCCGTACGACGGAACTCGCGGCCCTGGCCGCCCGCCGCCACCGGGACACGGAACCGGCCCCCACCCTGTGGCTGCGCGGCGCCGACCTGCGCGACGACGACACGTCGGTGGCGGACGCGGCCCGCCGCGCGCTGGACCGCGCGGGCCGGATCGTGGCCGCGTCGGGCACACCCGGCGCCGACCCGGACGACATCACCCCGGAAGCCCTGGCCCGCCTCGCCCACGACAACGGCCGCCCCCTCCTGCTCCTCCTCGACGGCCCCGAGGAAATGCCGCCGCTCCTCGCGCACCGTGCCCCCGAATGGACGAGGGCGACGGAGGAATGGCTCCACGAAGCGAACGCCCGCCTGGTGATGGCCTGCCGCCCGGAGTACTGGGAACAGACGGGCACCCTGTCCTCGGCCCGTCCGGGGGTCCCCCCTCCGGGGGAGCCTGAGGACGAGGCCGTTCAGGCCGAAGGGGGGTCCCCCAGAGGGGGCCGCGCGGGCGAAACCACCACACGCCCACCACACCCCCCGCGCCACCGCCACCTCCACCTCACCGACCTCACCGAAGCTGAAGCCCACCAGGCCCGGACCCGCTACGCCGTCCCCCCGACCGCCCTCACCCCCGAGGACGCCCGCCACCCCCTCACCCTCCGCCTCCTCTCCGAGGTCCGCGCAGCTCTCCCCGCCCTTCCCGACAGCCCCACCACCCCCCGCCTCGACCGCCACGACGTCTTCACCGCCTACCTCGACCTGATGTGCCTCCGCATCGCCGTCCGCCTCGCCGCCGAGAACGGCCTGCGCGGCACCCCCGTACGCCGCCTCGCCGCCAAGGTCTCCGGCCAGATCCACGAGGCCGCCCGCCGCAGTCTGGGACCCGGACAGGGCGAGCTGGACCGGGCCTCCTTCGAGTCCGTGTTCCCCTGGGGCCCCGCACCGGCCCGCCTGGGCGGCGGCACCGGCTGGGCGTCCGCCGTCCTCACCGAGGGTCTCCTCGTCCCCGCAGGCACCGGCTACCGCTTCGCCCACGAGGAACTCGCCGACTGGATCCAGGGCATGCACCTGGACCTCGACGAGGCGCTGCACGCCCTGGTCCACCGGCGCCGCCCAGGGAACGGCAAGGACACGGCCCCCGTCCCCGTACCGCACCACCGCATCGGGCCCGTCGTCCAGTCCCTCCTGCTCCTCGCCCGACAGCACGGAGCACCCGAACTCGCGCACCGGCTGCGGGAGTTGGTGCAGGCACTTGACCCCGGGCCCGCCTCCCGCACCCCGGCCTCGGCCTGGTGGGCGATTCACCTCCTCACCGAAGCGCTCCGCCACGTCCCCGACGCGACCCCGTACACCCATGTCCTGCGGCTCCTCGCCGACCACATCGTGGCCCGCCGCCGACAGAACCGGACGGTGCCACCGGAGTTGGGTCCCCCCTTCTGGACCGCGCTCCGGCTCCCCGAAGCCGCCCGCTTCGACCTGCTCCGCCGACTCGTCGTCGGCGACGAACCTCCGGCCCGGTCCGACCAGCCCCGCTACCTGGACGCCGTGGCCCAGCTGCTCGCCGCCGACCCCACCGCCGTACAACCGCTCCTCGCCCGCTGGTTCGACGACGAGCGTCCGCTGCCCGCGACGCCCGACGCGACCGTGGCGACCGCCGCCCAGGCACTGCTCCACACCCACCGTCACCGGGCCCCGGACGACCTGCTCGAAGCGCTCGTCGACAGCGCGCACCCGCGCGGGGACGAACTCCTCGCCGTACTCGCCGAGGAGGAGCCGTCCGCCGTCTGCCGGGCCGTGGACCGGTGGGCGCACGACGAGCGGCCGGCCCGGCGGGTCGCGGCGGTGGCGTACGGGCCGCGTGCCGCGTCCCATGTGCGCACGGAAGCCGACCGCGACCTCCTGAGCTACGCCGCCCTCGCCCTGCTCGCCCGTCCCGCCGACCGCACGCTGCACGGCGGTGCGCTCGCGCTCCTCGTCCATGATCCGCGCACCCGGGAGCGTCATCTCCCGCAGGCGTTGCGGCACTTCACTTCCGGCGACCCCCAACTGCCGCCGAGCGCCCTGATCGTCGCCCTGGCGACCCACCCCGAACCGGTCCTCGACGCGTTCCGGGCCAGGCTGCTCGGGCCGGCGCCGGGCGACACCCTGAGCACCCTCGCCGACGCCACGACCCCGGCCCTGGCCCACCGGGTCGCCACCCTCGTAGGGGAGGTGGTGGAACGGCGCCCGGAGACCGCCGGGCACCTGGCCGCGTACGTCAACGGGCGCCTGGACCACGGCCCCACCGTCCGGCCCGTACTCCTCCCACTGGTCGACGGCCTCCTCGACGGCGGCCCGGCACCGGTCCGCGCGGCCCTCGCGACCGTGCTGGCCGGGCCCGGGGCCCCCGCCTCCCACGCCCTCCGTCATGAACTCCTCGAAGCCCTCCTGTCCCGGGAGCACGACCCCACCGTCCTCGACGCGCTGCTCCGCGCCGTCGTGGGGGGCGCGACCGGCCACGACGAGTCGCGCACCCGGGGACTCGTGCACCGCTGCGGCCTGCTCCTCGTACGCACTCCGGACGGGGCGACGCGTTTCGACTGTGTCCTGGTCGAGTTGGCCCGTCGGGTGCCCGGATTCGCGGCGCTGATGGCGGGCTGGCTGACCGACACACCCGGGGAGTGGGCAGCCGTGGTCGGCCCCAGCACCCACCGCATGATCGAGAACCTGGCGGGGGTACGGGTCCCCGCGTGACCGAGCCCGGAAGCACCCTCGCCGACGGCTTCCGAAGCGGTTTCCGCGGAGTGCTCCTAAGCGGCTTCCGAAGCGGTTTCCGGAGCGACATCCATGACAACAGTCGACAATCGGTCACGTGCGCCCCGTCACAGCCTCCATGCCGATGCGAGCGGGGCGCGCTCGGCATGGCACCCTTAGACCTGCGTAAGAAGACCTGCGTAAGAGGCAGACACGGACACGGGTTCGACGAGGAGCGGTCACAGTGCAGCGCTGGCGTGGCTTGGAGGACATCCCCGAGGACTGGGGACGCAGCGTCGTCACCATCGGCTCCTACGACGGAGTCCACCGCGGACACCAGCTGATCGTCCGGCACGCCGTGGAGCGCGCCCGCGAGCTGGGCGTTCCGTCGGTCGTCGTCACGTTCGACCCGCACCCCAGCGAGGTCCTGCGCCCCGGCAGCCACCCGCCGCTGCTGGCCCCGCACCACCGCCGCGCCGAACTGATGGCCCAGCTGGGTGTCGACGCGGTCCTGATCCTCCCGTTCACCAAGGAGTTCTCGAAGCTCTCCCCGGCCGACTTCGTGGTCAAGGTCCTGGTCGACAAGCTGCACGCCCGGGCGGTCGTCGAGGGCCCGAACTTCCGTTTCGGCCACAAGGCGGCCGGCAACGTGGGGTTCCTGACCGAACTCGGCCGCACCTACGACTTCGACGTCGAGGTCGTCGACCTGTACGTGTCGGGCGAGGCGGGCGGCGGCGAGCCGTTCTCGTCCACGCTGACCCGTCGGCTGGTCGGCGAGGGTGACGTCGGGGGCGCCGGGGAGATCCTCGGCCGCCCGCACCGCGTGGAGGGCGTTGTCGTCCGGGGCGCCCAGCGAGGCCGTGAACTCGGCTTCCCGACCGCCAACGTCGAGACGCTGCCGCACACCGCGATCCCGGCCGACGGCGTCTACGCGGGCTGGCTGCACGCGGACGGCGAGAAGATGCCGGCCGCGATCTCCGTCGGCACGAACCCGCAGTTCGACGGCACGGAGCGGACGGTGGAGGCGTACGCCATCGACCGCGTGGGCCTCGATCTGTACGGCCTGCACGTCGCCGTCGACTTCCTGGCGTTCGTGCGCGGCCAGGCCAGGTTCGACTCACTGGACGCACTGCTCGTCCAGATGTCCGAAGACGTGAAGAAGTGCCGCGAGCTGATCGCGGCGGCGGAATAGCGCCGAGCGCAGGTAGCAGGTAGTCGGTTGCAGGAACAAGGGAAGGCGGCCGGTGCTCTCGGGCACCGGCCGCCTTCCCTCGTTCGTTCGCTCCCGCCTACTGCTGCTGCGGGGAACCGGGCTGCGGGGGCTGCTGCTGAGGCGGCTGGTAGGGCTGCCCGGGCTGCGGCGGGTAGCCGTACGGCTGCTGCGGCGGCTGATACGGCTGACCGGGCTGCTGCGGCGGCGGGTACTGCCCCGGCTGACCGGGCGGCGGCGGAACCTGCTGACCCTGCCCCGGAGCGGGCGGGGCCGGGTACGGCTGTCCCTGGACCGGATGTCCCGGAAACTGCTGCTGTCCCGGCATCGGCGGGGCCGCGACCGGGGGCGGGTTGCCGTCCGACGTCCACAGCCCGTGCATCTGCTGGTGGCGTACGAAGTCCTCGGCGATCATGGCGGCGAGGTTGAAGTAGGCCTCGCGCACCTTGGGCCGCATCATGTCGAGGTCGACCTCGGCACCGGCGGCGAGATGCTCGTCGAAGGGCACCGTGATGACGCCCCGGCAGCGTGTCTCGAAGTGGGAGACGATGTCCTCCACCTTGATCATCTTGCCGGTCTCGCGCACACCCGAGATGACGGTGAGGGACCGCGAGACGAGGTCCGCGTACCCGTGGGCGGACAGCCAGTCCAGCGTCGTACTGGCGCTGCTGGCACCGTCCACGGACGGCGTCGAGATGATGATCAGCTGATCGGCGAGGTCGAGTACGCCGCGCATGGCGCTGTAGAGCAGACCGGTACCGGAGTCGGTCAGGATGATCGGGTACTGCCTGCCCAGTACGTCGATCGCGCGCCGGTAGTCCTCGTCGTTGAAGGCCGTGGAGACGGCCGGGTCGACGTCGTTGGCGATGATCTCCAGCCCCGAGGGCGCCTGGGACGTGAACCGCCTGATGTCCATGTACGAGTTGAGGTAGGGGATCGCCTGGACGAGGTCGCGGATGGTGGCCCCGGTCTCGCGCCGCACGCGGCGGCCGAGCGTGCCGGCGTCCGGGTTGGCGTCGATGGCGAGGATCTTGTCCTGCCGCTCGGTGGCGAGGGTCGAGCCGAGCGCGGTGGTCGTGGTCGTCTTGCCGACACCGCCCTTGAGGCTGATCACGGCGATGCGGTAGCAGGACAGCACCGGCGTGCGGATCAGTTCGAGCTTGCGCTGCCGCTCGGCCTCCTCCTTCTTCCCGCCGATCTTGAACCGGGAGGACCCGGCCGCGGGCCGGCCGCTCTTCGCCTTCTGCTTCTTGTTGTTGAGCAGCCGGTCGGAGGACAGCTCGACGGCCGCGGTGTAACCGAGCGGCGCGGCACCGGGGTTGGTCATCTGCCGCTGGTCGTGCTGTATCGGCTGCGGCCAGGCGGCCCCGGTACGCGGATCCACGGGCGGCTGCGGCCCGGCGGGCTGCCCGGGCTGCGGAACCCCCGGCATGGGCTGGCCGTACGCCGGCTGCGGAGGTGACGCGGGAACGGCACCCGGGACCTGCCCCGGCATGTAGGGGGGCGCCTGAGGCCCGGCGTGCGGCTGGGGTGGTTCGGGCTGCTGCGGCACCTGAGGCTGCGGCGGTGTCTCCTGCGCGGGAGCCTGCGGGAAGGGGAACCCGTACCCACCGGGCGCCCCGGCGGGTCCACCGGGCGCGACAGGCTGCCCGGGGTGCGGGAATCCGTACCCGGGCTGCGGCGGACCGGCGGGGGGCGGGAAGCCGTACCCGTCCTGGGGGTTGGGCGCGGGGCTCGGGGGTGCGGCGACGGGGGCCGGGGCCGGGGGAGTGGAGTCATCCGGGGTGCCGGGAGCCGGAGGCTGACCGGCGGGCCGGGGGGAGTCGTGAGCGCCGTGGGGGTCGGGGGCGGCCGGTGCCGGGGCCGAGGTGCCGGCGGGCGGGAATCCGTAGCCGCCTGGGGCGTTGGGGTCTACCGCGTCCGGGGCTGGTGCTGCGGCCTGGGGCAAGCCGTAGCCGCTCTGGGGAGGGGCAGCCGTGGGTGCCTGGCCCGCGGTAGCGGCGGGGCTGCCGGGTGCGATGGGCTGCCCGGGGTGCGGGAAGCCGTGTCCGGCGGGAGGCGCATCCGGCGCGGGGGCGGGAGCGGAGGTGCTCTGGCCGGGGGTGCCGGGGTGCGGGAATCCGTACCCGCCTTGGGCGTTGGGGCCTGCCGGGTTGGGGCTGGGCGTGCCGGGCCGGGGGAAGCCGTACCCGACTTGGGGGTGGGGAGCTGTGGGCGCCGGGCCCGCGGTGTGGGCCGGGCCGGCGACCGGTGCTGCCGGAGGCGGGAAGCCGTACCCGGCGGCGGAGGCGTCCGGCACGGGGGCCGGGGCCGGGGCGCCGGGGGGCAGCAGGAAGTCATGCCCGCCCTGGGCGTTGGGGCCCACCGGATCGGGGGTGGGTGCGCCGGGCTGGGGGAAGCCGTGGCCGTCCTGGGGGTCGGGGCCCGCAGGGTTCGGAGCGGGCGGGCCCTGTTGGGGGAAGCCGTAGCCGCTCGGAGTGTTCGGAGCTGGGGTGCCCGGGGCGGGGAAGCCGTAGCCGCCTTGGGCGTTGGGGCCCGCCGGGTTCGGGGCGGGCGCGTTCGGCGGAGGGAAGCCGTACCCGTCCTGGGCGTTGGGGCCCGTGTTCGTGGCCGGCGTTGCCTGCGGCGGGAATCCATAGCCGACGGGTGGCGAACCCGGTGCCGGGGCGGGGGCCCCTGCGGCCGGGTGGGGAGGCGGGAAGCCGTACCCCGCCTGCGGGCTTGCCGGAGCCGGTGCCTGCGGCGGGCCGTTCCAGGCGGCGGGCGCGGGCTGCGGGGCCTGCGGCTGGAAAGGGGGCTGTATCGACGGTACGGGCGGCTGCTGCCCTGGCACGGCGGGAGCCTGAGGCTGCTGGCCCGGCGCCGGGGCTGCCGACGCGGCCTGTGGTTGAACGGGCGCCGCTTCCGGCTGCGTCGGCGGCTGAGGCTGCGGCTGCGCGGGCCACTGTCCCGCTGTGGCGGGGGCGCCGGCCGGCTGGAACGACGGAGGCAGCGGCGGCAGCCCGCCCTGGGACGTCGAGGAGGGGGCCCACGAGGGCGGCACGGTCCCGGGCGCGCCCTCCGGCAGCGGGGGCAGGACGAGCGGCGCTCTGGGCACCGAGCCCGGCGCGGGCCCGACCGGCGCGGAGCCTCGTACGTCGTCGACCGCGTCCGGCACCGGCGCCGCGTCCGCGAGTTCGGCGGCAGCCTCGGGTTCCGCCTCCTCCGGCTCGGCGGCCTGCGGCTCCCCGGCCGAATGTCCCTCGGGTTCCACGTCGACAGGTGTCACTTCGACGACCTCCACGACCTCGGCTACGGCCTCGGCGTCCTGAGCGTCGGTGTCCGCGTGCGCGTTCGCCGGCTCGACGTCCTGGGGCGTTGCGGCGTCGGCGGTGGCGTGCTGCTCCTGGGGCTCGTCCTCCTGGAGTTGGAGGGGGGGCACCCCGTGGTCCACCGCTTCGGCGGCCTCGCTGACGTCCGTACCCGCGTCGCTCTCGTCCCCGGGTCCAGCCCCGTCCTCGACCACCTCAGCCTCTGCGACGGGCTCGACCACGTCATCCGCGGACTCCGGGACGCTCGCGGCGACGACAGCCTCGCCCTCCACGGCCGCACCCACCGAGTCGTCACGGGCCTCACCGGCCTCACCGGAATTACCGCCGCCGTCAGCCACGATCACCGGCTGCTGCGGTTCCTCGACGGCTGCCCGCTCCGCGAAGTCGCGTTGCGCGGCGCCAGGGGAGATCCGCATCGTCGAACCGCTCTCCAGATCGCCGTCCCCGACCACATCAGCCGGCGGCGCGGGCGGAGCCGGAGGCAGCGGAGGGGTCCACTGGCCCGGGAACCCGCTCACGGGAAAACCGGGGACAGCCGTAGGACTCGCGGGACCGCCGGCAGGCGCCCCGGCCGGAGGCGCCGACTGCGCCACCGCGGGCTGGAACCCACTGCCCACAGGGAGCCGGGGCACAGCCGCAGGACTGGCGGGAGAGGGAACAGGCGCGACAACAGGCACAGGCGCAGGCGCGGAACCGAGGGCGGAACCTTCTCCATCGGCACCCGAACGATCGGCCGTATCCCCATCCAGGTCCGCATGCGCACCCGTGTCATCGGCCGACTCGGCATCCGACTCGGCGTTCGACGCGGCACTGATCTCGTCGTCCCTCGACGCCGACGCCCCCGACCCTCCCGACGCGTTCTGCGTGTACCAGGCAGGCGTCGCGTAATCGATGGTGAACTCGCCCGTCATCTCGCTGGCGGACTCCGCGTCGGACTGGTCATCGCCGGGCGTGGCCCAGCCCCCGCGGTTCCCGTCCCGATCGCCGTTCACAATTCCTCCTGGTGTGGTCGAGCACCCTCTTGCCGTGCTGGGCGACCATTTCTCGTCTGTATTCGTCTCGTCCGAAGCCGGTATTCCCACGGGGCGTGCCCACGTCGTCCGGCAACGGGCGGTGGAGGTCGTCCGATCTGCCCGGCTTTCCCCCCGGTACGCCGGTGCCCGGTCCACGGGTTCCGGCGTCGCGCCGGTCCCAGCCTAATCACCACGCCCCCTGCCCCGGCAGGCCCGTCCACCCCCCAGTGACCGTCCATTACGTCACAGCCTGACCGGAACCGATCCCGTCCGTGCCCGAACCGCCTTCTCTCGCAAGAGAGTTGACAGGACCGCTACTACATCTGTCCCACCGGCGCCATAACCTCACATGCATAGTAGGCGGCCCCTCTGACAACGAGCTTTGACGGAAATGCGCAGGAAAAAGAGGGGCGGGGCCGGCGCACTGCACCGGCCCCGCCCCTCGATCCATCACTCAGGACGGCTGAGCGAGCTACTCCACGTCCCCGTCCGAATCCGTACTCGCACCCGAACCCGCACCCGGGTCGGAGTCCGAAGGCCCGGCCTCGGCCGCCGCGAGCCCGCCGTTGAGCTCCGTCGGCTCCAGATCGAACTCTCCGTCGCGCGCACCGAGCACGAACGCCGTCCACTCCGCCTCCGTGTAACGGAGGACGGTGTCATGGTCCAGGGACGACCGCATGGCCACCGCGCCCTCGGGAAGGTAGGCGATCTCGACCCGCTCCTCGTGCTCCTCCGTACCGGGGGCGCTGTGCCACTCGACGCCCGAGATGTCGAGGGAGTACAGCTCGTCCCGCTCCCGCTCCTTGCGCGCCTTGACGTCCTCGTCCTGCACGGCCGTGGTGTCCTGAGCGCCCTGTGCCTCCGCCATGGCGAAGCGACCCCTTCCCGACGTACGTCATACGACTACTACGAGTGTTGCGGTACGTAACTACGATCTACGATCTACGTTCTCACCCTAGTGGCCGAGCCCTCGCCGCCCGGCCTGTTTGTCCACCGCGGTGAAGATGGCTGCTGCCTGCTGCTATCCTGGGCGACGGCCGTTTGTGTACGCACCCCTGGAGTCAGCGACTCCGGAGGCCGCGCTCAGCGGATTCCCGCCTCCCGAGTTACAGAAGCTCCCCTGAGAAGTGGACCAGGGGCACTCGGTGGCTACTACAAAGACTACGAGGAGCACGCGTGTCGCTCGACGCCGCAGTGAAGAAGCAGCTCATCTCCGAGTTCGGTACCAAGGAGGGCGACACCGGCTCCCCCGAGGTCCAGGTCGCGATGCTCTCGCGCCGTATCTCGGACCTGACGGAGCACCTCAAGACGCACAAGCACGACCACCACTCCCGTCGTGGTCTGCTGATCCTCGTCGGTCAGCGTCGCCGCCTTCTCCAGTACCTGGCGAAGAAGGACATCCAGCGCTTCCGTGCGCTGGTCGACCGCCTGGGCATCCGCCGCGGTGCGGCGGGCGCCAAGTAAGACGCCGTGGAGGGAGCGGTTCCCACTTTTAGGGGACCGCTCCCTTTGCTGTACGTGCGGAGTGTCACTGCCTCTTTGTAGTGTGGTAGCACAACGCAATACGCAGGACACAAACGCAGGACGCAAACGCACGACACGAACGAGGAGAAGTGCACCTCGCCGCCGCCGGTCCTCGGTAGTGGCCCCCGGGACTGAACCCCGGGTGCTTCGATCGAAGACCGGCCCGCAATCAGAAGGCGCGCTTCTCCGACCCCACGTCCCTCTGCCACACGGGCAGGACGGGACAAAAGACGAAAAAGTATCGGAGAAAACGCTAGTGGAGAACGAGACCCACTACGCCGAGGCCGTCATTGACAACGGTTCCTTCGGCACCCGCACCATCCGCTTCGAGACGGGCCGCCTGGCCAGGCAGGCCGCCGGCTCCGCCGTGGCGTATCTGGACGACGACACCATGGTGCTGTCGGCCACCACCGCCTCCAAGAACCCCAAGGACCAGCTCGACTTCTTCCCCCTCACGGTGGACGTCGAGGAGCGCCAGTACGCGGCCGGGAAGATCCCCGGTTCCTTCTTCCGCCGTGAGGGCCGGCCCTCCGAGGACGCGATCCTCACCTGCCGCCTGATCGACCGCCCGCTGCGCCCGTCCTTCAAGAAGGGCCTGCGCAACGAGATCCAGGTTGTCGCCACGATCATGGCGCTCAACCCCGACCACCTGTACGACGTCGTGGCGATCAACGCCGCCTCCGCGTCCACGCAGCTGGCCGGTCTGCCCTTCTCCGGCCCGATCGGCGGCGTCCGCGTCGCGCTGATCAACGGCCAGTGGGTCGCGTTCCCGACGCACACCGAGCTCGAGGACGCCGTCTTCGACATGGTCGTCGCCGGTCGCGTCCTCGATGACGGCGACGTCGCGATCATGATGGTCGAGGCCGAGGCCACCGAGAAGACCATCGCGCTGGTCGCGGGCGGTGCCGAGGCGCCGACCGAGGAGGTCGTCGCCGCCGGTCTGGACGCCGCGAAGCCCTTCATCAAGGTGCTCGTCAAGGCCCAGGCCGACCTCGCCGCCAAGGCCGCCAAGCCCACCGGCGAGTTCCCGGTCTTCCTCGACTACCAGGACGACGTCCTGGAGGCGCTCACCGCCGCCGTCAAGGACGAGCTCTCCCAGGCGCTCACCATCGCGGGCAAGCAGGACCGCGAGGCCGAGCTGGACCGCGTCAAGGGTCTCGCCGCCGAGAAGCTGCTCCCGCAGTTCGAGGGCCGCGAGAAGGAGATCAGCGCGGCCTACCGCTCGCTGACCAAGTCCCTGGTCCGTGAGCGCGTCATCAAGGACAAGGTCCGCATCGACGGCCGCGGCGTCACGGACATCCGTACGCTCGCCGCCGAGGTCGAGGCCATCCCGCGGGTGCACGGTTCGGCGCTGTTCGAGCGTGGCGAGACCCAGATCCTGGGCGTCACCACCCTCAACATGCTCCGTATGGAGCAGCAGCTCGACACCCTTTCCCCGGTGACGCGCAAGCGCTACATGCACAACTACAACTTCCCGCCGTACTCCGTCGGCGAGACCGGCCGCGTCGGCTCCCCGAAGCGCCGCGAGATCGGCCACGGCGCGCTCGCCGAGCGCGCGATCGTGCCGGTCCTGCCGTCGCGCGAGGACTTCCCGTACGCGATCCGTCAGGTGTCCGAGGCCCTCGGCTCCAACGGCTCGACGTCCATGGGCTCGGTCTGCGCGTCCACCATGTCGCTGCTGAACGCCGGTGTGCCGCTCAAGGCCCCCGTCGCCGGTATCGCCATGGGCCTGATCTCCCAGGAGATCAAGGGTGAGACGCACTACGTCGCCCTCACCGACATCCTCGGTGCGGAGGACGCCTTCGGCGACATGGACTTCAAGGTCGCCGGCACCAAGGAGTTCGTGACCGCCCTCCAGCTCGACACCAAGCTGGACGGCATCCCGGCCTCCGTCCTGGCCGCCGCTCTCAAGCAGGCCCGTGACGCCCGCCTCCACATCCTCGACGTGATGATGGAAGCGATCGACACGCCGGACGAGATGTCTCCCAACGCCCCGCGGATCATCACCGTCAAGATCCCCGTGGACAAGATCGGCGAGGTCATCGGCCCGAAGGGCAAGATGATCAACCAGATCCAGGAGGACACTGGCGCCGAGATCACGATCGAGGACGACGGCACCATCTACATCGGTGCCCAGGTCGGCTCGCAGGCCGAGGCGGCCCGCGCGACGATCAACTCGATCGCCAACCCGACCATGCCGGAGGTCGGTGAGCGCTACCTGGGTACGGTCGTCAAGACCACCACCTTCGGCGCGTTCGTGTCGCTGCTCCCGGGCAAGGACGGACTGCTGCACATCTCGCAGATCCGCAAGCTCGCCGGTGGCAAGCGCGTGGAGAACGTCGAGGACGTCGTGGCCGTCGGCTCCAAGGTCCAGGTCGAGATCGCCGAGATCGACTCCCGCGGCAAGCTGTCGCTCATCCCCGTCATCGAGGGTGAAGAGAACGCCGAGGACGACAAGAAGGACGACGGCGACAAGTGACGTCGACCAGCTCCACGGCGACGGCCCGCACCTCTTCGGAGGTGCGGGCCGTCGCCCGTACGCAAACCCTGATCAAGGGCACCAACGGCATCGGCACGGTCCGCAAGACCACCCTCCCGGGCGGCCTGCGCATCGTCACCGAGACCCTGCCGTCGGTCCGCTCCGCGACGTTCGGCATCTGGGCCCACGTGGGCTCCCGTGACGAGACGCCGACCCTGAACGGCGCCACGCACTACCTGGAGCACCTGCTCTTCAAGGGCACCACGCGCAGGTCGGCGCTGGACATCTCCTCCGCGATCGACGCGGTCGGCGGCGAGATGAACGCGTTCACGGCGAAGGAGTACACGTGCTACTACGCGCGCGTGCTCGACACCGACCTGCCGCTGGCCATCGACGTCGTCTGCGACATGCTCACGGGCTCCCTGATCCTCGAAGAGGACGTCAACGTCGAGCGCGGTGCCATCCTCGAAGAGATCGCGATGACGGAGGACGACCCGGGCGACTGTGTGCACGACCTGTTCGCGCACACCATGCTCGGCGACACCCCGCTCGGCCGCCCGGTCCTGGGCACGGTCGACACGGTCAACGCCCTCACCGCGGACCGCATCCGCCGCTTCTACAAGAAGCACTACGACCCGACCCACCTCGTCGTCGCGGCTGCCGGCAACGTCGATCACAACAAGGTCGTACGCCAGGTCCGCGCGGCCTTCGAGAAGGCGGGCGCCCTCAAACGCCTCGACGCCACGCCGATCGCCCCGCGCGACGGCCGCCGCACCCTCCGGACGACCGGCCGGGTCGAACTCCTCGGCCGCAAGACCGAGCAGGCCCATGTCGTCCTCGGCATGCCGGGCCTGGCCCGCACGGACGAGCGCCGCTGGGCACTGGGCGTGCTCAACACGGCCCTGGGCGGCGGTATGTCGTCCCGCCTCTTCCAGGAGGTCCGGGAGAAGCGGGGCCTTGCGTACAGCGTGTACTCGTACACGTCCGGCTTCGCCGACTGCGGTCTCTTCGGCGTGTACGCGGGCTGCCGGCCCTCGCAGGTCCACGACGTGCTGAAGATCTGCCGCGACGAACTCGACCACGTCGCCGAGCACGGCCTCTCCGACGAGGAGATCGGCCGCGCCATCGGCCAGCTGCGGGGTTCGACGGTCCTCGGCCTGGAGGACACGGGCGCGCTGATGAACCGTATCGGCAAGAGCGAACTGTGCTGGGGCGACCAGATGTCCGTCGACGACATGCTGGCCCGGATCGCCGAGGTCACCCCGGACGCCGTCCGTGAGGTCGCCCGCGAGATCCTGGGACAGCGACCGTCGCTGGCGGTCATCGGCCCGCTCAAGGACAAGCAGGCGGCGCGTCTGCAAGAGGCCGTCGCCTGACAGCCGTATCCGGTCCACACCCGCATCCGTCCGGTAAGGAAGCAAGAACATGAGCAAGCTGCGCGTGGCGGTCCTCGGCGCCAACGGCCGTATCGGTGCCGAGGCGGTACGGGCGGTCGAGGCCGCCGAGGACATGGAACTGGTCGCCGCCCTCGGCCGGGGCGACAAACTGGAGACGCTCGTCGACACCGGTGCCCAGGTCGCCGTCGAGCTGACCACCCCCGCCTCGGTGATGGGCAACCTCGACTTCTGCGTGCGCCACGGCATCCACGCGGTCGTCGGCACCACCGGCTGGACCGACGAACGCCTCGCGCAGCTCACCGGCTGGCTGGCCCAGTTCCCGGAGACGGGCGTGCTCATCGCACCCAACTTCTCCATCGGGGCCGTACTGACCATGAAGTTCGCGCAGATCGCGGCGCCCTACTTCGAGTCGGTCGAGGTCATCGAGCTGCACCACCCGAACAAGGTGGACGCGCCCAGCGGCACCGCGACGCGTACGGCGCAGCTCATCGCCGAGGCCCGGGCCAAGGCCGGCTCGGCCCAGGCACCGGACGCCACCGTGACGGCGCTCGACGGCGCCCGGGGCGCGGACGTCGACGGGGTGCCCGTGCACTCCGTCCGCCTGCGCGGCCTCCTGGCACACCAGGAGGTTCTGCTGGGCGGCGAGGGCGAGACGCTGACCGTCCGCCACGACTCGCTCCACCACAGCAGCTTCATGCCGGGCATCCTGCTCGGCGCGCGTCGCGTCGTGGACACCCCCGGCCTCACCTTCGGCCTGGAACACTTCCTCGACCTCGGCTGAGGCACCTCATGCGCGCGAAACTCTCCTACGCCCTCACGGCCGCCGTCCTGGTCTTCTACTTCGTCCTGGTCGGCAGCCGCGGGGTCATGCTCATACAGACCGGCACGCTCCTGACCGTCACCTTCGGTGTGGCGGTCCTGGTCCTGCCGGGGATCGGCGTCTGGTTCCTCTGGAAGAACACGCAGTTCGTCCGTGCCGCCAACCGCCTCGCCGCCGAACTCGAAGCCGAGGGCGGCCTGCCCGTCGACGAGTTGCGCCGCACCCCGAGCGGCCGGGTCGACCGCGACTCTGCCGACGAGGTCTTCGCCAGACGCAAGGCCGAGACGGAGTCCGCCCCCGACGACTGGCGCAACTGGTTCCGCCTCGCCGTCGCCTACCACGACGCCCGCGACACGCCACGCGCCCGCAAGGCGATGCAACGCGCGATCGCCCTGCACGCCGGCAAGTCCCCGGCCCAGGCGGCCTGAACACAGAACGTGGCGAGACGGTGAGAGGGCCGTCCCCCGGTTGGGGGACGGCCCTCTCACCGTGCTCCGCGCTGTTCCGGTGGCCGGTTCTGCTTCTAGCCCCGCCCGAACTCCGCGGCCCACGCCTCGATGCTGTCCGCGGCCCGGTCGAACGCCGCCGTACGGCCCAGGAAGTCGGCGTTGTGCGTGGTCATCAGCGGCGCCAGGTCGTCCGCGGCCCGGTCCCGCCGTACGAGGAGCAGCGCCTGCCCCTGAACGGTGCGCGGCAGGCCCAGCCAGCGCACCGGCTGCTGCGCCGTCCGGACGGCGACGACCTTCTCCCAGCGCGTTGTCCGAGTACCGAGGAAACCCACACGGCGCAGCCCGTGCGCACTCACCCACACGCCGGTACGCAGCAGTCGCAGTGCCACGGCGATGACGGCCAGCGCCACGCCGAGACACACGGCGCCGCCGGACACCTCGCCGGTGGCCGCGATGATGACCGCCGCGAACAGCACGTACGAGGCGAGCAGCAGCAGGAGCGCCGCCGTACCCACCCGCCAGGGGCCGGGCCGGTAGGGGCGCCGCCAACGGTCGCGGTCGTCGAACGGCAGCGCGTGACCGGCCGCGGCCTCGTCGGAGGCGCGGTCGGCCGTCAGGAAGGGCAGGGGCACGGCTGGTCCTCACTCAGTTCCATGCGCGGGCTGTGCCCGGTGAGGTTATACAGCCGGCCGCCCAGTCACCAGCCTTGGGGGCCCGAGGGCGGCAGGTCCACGCCATTCGGCCGCAGTCCGGCGGCGCTCAACGGCTGTCGGTCGCCTCGGATTGCTGCGTGTGCCCGGCCGACTGATCGACCGACAGCGCGGGCATCCCGAGTATCAGGGAGCCCGCGAGCCCGGCGACGACGGTGAGCCCCAGGAGCCAACGCCCGGCTATGTCAGCGGCGGACGCGCGCTCACGGGGCGGGGGAGCGACATTGCTGCGGAACCTGTCGGCTTCGGCGATGAAGGCGAACGGAATGGGCTCGCGCCGACGGAACATGGGAGCGCTTCTCCTTGGGGATCGAACGAATCGCTGTTGTTTGTACAGACGAGCGAAGGCCCCAAGTGGTGCCCGGTTTCGCCGATTTAATTAACTCTGTGACGATGGTGGCCGTCCCGCTGGTGGGTCGTAGAGTGGCGTCGCCAAGTGCCGAGATCGGAAGGACCCTCCAGACCGTGAGCCCCACTCCCGACGACGAGTTCAAGATCGACCTGCGCAGCGAAGTGACCGTCGAGCTGGTCAAACACAGCGCGGCCGACTCCGACGTGCTGTTCGCGGCCCGTGTGTCGACCGTCGGGGAGCAGTCCCTGGACGAGTTGGGCAAGGACGCGGAGCGCTCGACGGGGCTGATCAACTACCTCATGCGCGACCGGCACGGCAGCCCGTTCGAGCACAACTCCATGACGTTCTTCATCAGCGCTCCGATCTTCGTCTTCCGCGAGTTCATGCGACACCGCGTGGGATGGTCGTACAACGAGGAGTCCGGGCGCTACCGGGAGTTGCAGCCCGTGTTCTACGTGCCGGACACGTCGCGCAAGCTCGTCCAGAAGGGGCGACCGGGCAAGTACGTGTTCGTCGAGGGCACCCCCGAGCAGCACGAACTCGTGGAACACGCCATGGAGGACTCGTACCGCCAGGCGTACCGGACCTACCAGCAGTTGCTCGCCCAGGGCGTCGCCCGTGAGGTCGCCCGCGCGGTCCTCCCGGTCGGCCTGTTCTCGTCGATGTACGCCACCTGCAACGCGCGCTCCCTGATGCACTTCCTCGGTCTGCGCACGCAGCACGAGCTGGCGAAGGTGCCGTCGTTCCCGCAGCGGGAGATCGAGATGGTCGGCGAGAAGATGGAGGCGGAGTGGGCGGGTCTCATGCCGCTGACCCACGCGGCCTTCAACGCCAACGGCAGGGTCGCGCCGTAAGGCACACGCACGCGTGTTTCGCCACTGGGCACAGATGTACGGATCAGCCTCGCGAAGTGTCCGTATTGCGGTATTTCGGGAGGTTCATCTAGCCTGATCAAACGGACCCGGCACTGCTTGAACCCCCGAGCAGGCAGTGCCGGGCTCCATCTTTGTCATGACTTTTCCCGCACCCCTAGGGCAGACCGCGCCCTGAGCACCGAGTAGCGTGGTACCCATGGCTCCGACCTCCACTCCGCAGACCCCCTTCGGGCGGGTCCTCACCGCCATGGTCACGCCGTTCACGGCGGACGGCGCGCTCGACCTCGACGGCGCACAGCGGCTCGCCACCCACCTGGTGGACGCAGGCAATGACGGCCTGGTCATCAACGGCACCACCGGTGAGTCGCCGACCACCAGCGACGCGGAGAAATCGGATCTCGTACGAGCCGTACTGGAAGCGGTCGGAGAGCGGGCCCACATCATCGCGGGCGTCGGCACCAACGACACCCGTCACAGCATCGAACTGGCCCGCGCGGCGGAGAAGACCGGCGCCCACGGCCTCCTGACCGTGACGCCGTACTACAACAAGCCGCCGCAGGAAGGCCTGTACCGGCACTTCGCGGCCATCGCCGACGCCACCGAACTCCCGGTCATGCTGTACGACATCCCCGGCCGCAGCGGCGTCCCGATCAGCACCGAGACGATCGTCCGGCTGGCCGAGCACCCCCGGATCGTCGCCAACAAGGACGCCAAGGGCGACCTCGGCCGGGCCAGCTGGGCCATCGCCCGCTCCGGCCTCGCCTGGTACTCCGGCGACGACATGCTGAACCTGCCGCTGCTCTCCGTGGGCGCGGTCGGCTTCGTCTCGGTCGTCGGCCATGTCGTCACGCCCGAGCTGCGCACCCTCGTCGAGGCCTACGTCTCCGGGGACGTCCAGAAGGCCACCGAGATCCACCAGAAGCTGCTGCCCGTCTTCACGGGCATGTTCCGTACCCAGGGCGTCATGACCACCAAGGCCGCGCTCGCCCTCCAGGGCCTGCCCGCCGGACCGCTGCGCGCTCCGATGGTCGAGCTGTCGGCCGACGAGATCGCCCAGCTCAAGATCGATCTTGCCGCAGGCGGGGTACAGCTCTGACATCAGACTTCACAACTGAATACGCGGGACATCCGTGTCCGCAGTCCACATCCAACAACTGCTTTTGCACGAACGTCATGCACGCCACGTGCCTTGCCGGTACGTGGCGTGCATGGTGAGGAGAGTCTTTTGAGTCATCCGCATCCCGAACTCGGCGCTCCGCCGAAGCTCCCGGAGGGCGGCCTCCGGGTCACCCCGCTGGGCGGCCTCGGCGAAATCGGCCGCAACATGACAGTCTTCGAGTACGACGGTCGCCTGCTGATCGTCGACTGCGGCGTGCTCTTCCCCGAGGAGGAGCAGCCCGGAATCGACCTGATCCTGCCGGACTTCACGTCCATCAGGGACCGCCTCGACGACATCGAGGGCATCGTCCTCACGCACGGCCACGAGGACCACATCGGTGCCGTCCCCTACCTCCTGCGGGAGAAGCCGGACATCCCGCTGATCGGCTCCAAGCTGACCCTCGCCTTCATCGAGGCGAAGCTCCAGGAGCACCGGATCCGTCCGTACACCCTTGAGGTGACGGAGGGGAACCGTGAGCGCATCGGCGCCTTCGACTGCGAGTTCATCGCGGTCAACCACTCCATTCCGGACGCCCTCGCGGTCGCCATCCGCACCCCTGCGGGCATGGTGGTCCACACGGGCGACTTCAAGATGGACCAGCTCCCGCTGGACGGCCGCCTCACGGACCTCCACGCCTTCGCGAGGCTGAGCGAAGAGGGCATCGACCTTCTTCTCTCCGACTCCACGAACGCCGAGGTCCCGGGCTTCGTCCCACCCGAGCGCGACATCTCGAACGTGCTGCGCCAGGTCTTCGCGGGCGCCGGCAAGCGGGTCATCGTGGCGAGCTTCGCCAGCCACATCCACCGCATCCAGCAGATCCTGGACGCGGCCCACGAGTACGGCCGCAGGGTCGCCTTCGTCGGCCGCTCGATGGTCCGCAACATGGGCATCGCCCGGGACCTGGGCTATCTGAAGGTCCCGCCGGGGCTGGTGGTGGACGTCAAGACCCTCGACGACCTCCCGGACCACCAGGTCGTGCTGGTCTGTACGGGGTCGCAGGGCGAACCGATGGCCGCGCTGTCCCGCATGGCCAACCGGGACCACCAGATCCGCATCGTCCAGGGCGACACGGTGATCCTGGCCTCGTCCCTGATCCCCGGCAACGAGAACTCGGTGTACCGAGTGATCAACGGTCTGACCCGCTGGGGTGCGAAGGTCGTCCACAAGGGCAACGCCAAGGTGCACGTCTCCGGCCATGCCTCGGCCGGCGAGCTCCTGTACTTCTACAACATCTGCAAGCCGCGCAACCTGATGCCGGTGCACGGTGAATGGCGCCATCTGCGGGCCAACGCCGAGCTGGGCGCCATGACGGGCGTCCCGCACGACAGGATCGTCATCGCCGAGGACGGCGTGGTCGTCGACCTCATCGAGGGCAAGGCGAAGATCTCGGGCAAGGTCCAGGCCGGGTACGTGTACGTCGACGGACTCTCGGTCGGAGATGTCGGCGAACCAACCCTGAAGGACCGCAGGATCCTCGGCGACGAGGGCATCATCTCGGTCTTCGTGGTGATGGACTCGTCCACGGGCAAGATCACAGGCGGCCCGCACATCCAGGCCCGTGGCTCGGGCATCGACGACTCCGCCTTCACCGACGTCGTCCCGAGGATCGCCGAGGTCCTGGAACGGTCGGCACAGGACGGGGTTGTGGAGCCCCACCAGATGCAGCAGCTCATCCGCCGCACCCTGGGCAAATGGGTGTCGGACACATACCGTCGCCGCCCGATGATCCTTCCGGTCGTCGTGGAGGTCTGACGGCCACGGAGGGCGCCTGAGCTGCCCTTCGTGCGCGTGAACCCGGAGCGGGGCTCCTCGATTTGCATCGAGGAGCCCCGCTCCAGTAGGTTTACGGCTCCGCCAGCGAGGGAACCCGACGCCACTGTGCGCCGGGAACCAGCCCGAGCAGGGCGGAAATTCCGACTCAGAACTTCTGATAAAGTCGGAGTCGCCGGAAAGGGAAACGCGAAAGCGGGAACCTGGAAAGCACCGAGGAAATCGGATACGGAAACGGTCTGGTAGAGTCGGAAACGCAAGACAGCGAAACAGCAGGACAGTACAACAGCAAGAATAGTAGGACCGAAGGGAAACTGCCCGGAGGAAAGCCTGAGAGTGTTCTTGGGTGAGTACGAAGGAAGCGTCCGTTCCTTGAGAACTCAACAGCGTGCCAAAAATCAACGCCAAGTTTGTTGATACCCCGGCTCACGGGCTTTTGTCTGTGGGTTGAGGTTCCTTTGAAGTAGTAAACACAGCGAGGACGCTGTGAACGGTCGGGCTTATTCCGCCTGACTGTTCCGCTCTCGTGGTGTGACCCGATTACGGGTTGACATTCACGGAGAGTTTGATCCTGGCTCAGGACGAACGCTGGCGGCGTGCTTAACACATGCAAGTCGAACGATGAACCCGCTTCGGTGGGGGATTAGTGGCGAACGGGTGAGTAACACGTGGGCAATCTGCCCTTCACTCTGGGACAAGCCCTGGAAACGGGGTCTAATACCGGATAATACTCCCGCAGGCATCTGTGGGGGTTAAAAGCTCCGGCGGTGAAGGATGAGCCCGCGGCCTATCAGCTTGTTGGTGAGGTAGTGGCTCACCAAGGCGACGACGGGTAGCCGGCCTGAGAGGGCGACCGGCCACACTGGGACTGAGACACGGCCCAGACTCCTACGGGAGGCAGCAGTGGGGAATATTGCACAATGGGCGAAAGCCTGATGCAGCGACGCCGCGTGAGGGATGACGGCCTTCGGGTTGTAAACCTCTTTCAGCAGGGAAGAAGCGCAAGTGACGGTACCTGCAGAAGAAGCGCCGGCTAACTACGTGCCAGCAGCCGCGGTAATACGTAGGGCGCAAGCGTTGTCCGGAATTATTGGGCGTAAAGAGCTCGTAGGCGGTCTGTCGCGTCGGATGTGAAAGCCCGGGGCTTAACCCCGGGTCTGCATTCGATACGGGCAGACTAGAGTGTGGTAGGGGAGATCGGAATTCCTGGTGTAGCGGTGAAATGCGCAGATATCAGGAGGAACACCGGTGGCGAAGGCGGATCTCTGGGCCATTACTGACGCTGAGGAGCGAAAGCGTGGGGAGCGAACAGGATTAGATACCCTGGTAGTCCACGCCGTAAACGGTGGGAACTAGGTGTTGGCGACATTCCACGTCGTCGGTGCCGCAGCTAACGCATTAAGTTCCCCGCCTGGGGAGTACGGCCGCAAGGCTAAAACTCAAAGGAATTGACGGGGGCCCGCACAAGCAGCGGAGCATGTGGCTTAATTCGACGCAACGCGAAGAACCTTACCAAGGCTTGACATACACCGGAAAGCATCAGAGATGGTGCCCCCCTTGTGGTCGGTGTACAGGTGGTGCATGGCTGTCGTCAGCTCGTGTCGTGAGATGTTGGGTTAAGTCCCGCAACGAGCGCAACCCTTGTTCTGTGTTGCCAGCATGCCCTTCGGGGTGATGGGGACTCACAGGAGACTGCCGGGGTCAACTCGGAGGAAGGTGGGGACGACGTCAAGTCATCATGCCCCTTATGTCTTGGGCTGCACACGTGCTACAATGGCCGGTACAATGAGCTGCGATGCCGTGAGGCGGAGCGAATCTCAAAAAGCCGGTCTCAGTTCGGATTGGGGTCTGCAACTCGACCCCATGAAGTCGGAGTTGCTAGTAATCGCAGATCAGCATTGCTGCGGTGAATACGTTCCCGGGCCTTGTACACACCGCCCGTCACGTCACGAAAGTCGGTAACACCCGAAGCCGGTGGCCCAACCCCTCACGGGGAGGGAGCTGTCGAAGGTGGGACTGGCGATTGGGACGAAGTCGTAACAAGGTAGCCGTACCGGAAGGTGCGGCTGGATCACCTCCTTTCTAAGGAGCATTTCTTACCGGGGCCTTTCGGGGTTCCGGTCAGAGGCCAGTACATCGGCGGATGTCCGATGCTGGTTGCTCATGGGTGGAACGTTGATTATTCGGCCGGTTTCACGGGTCGGAGGCTTGCAAGTACTGCTCTCGCAAGAGGGCGTGGAAAGCATGATCTCCGGGCGGGGACGGGTCGGGCGCGCTGTTGGGTGTCTGAGGGTACGGCCGGCTTGTCTGGTCGCCTTCAGTGCCGGCCCCAGTGAACTCGCCCGTTTGTGGGTGGGGTGGTGGGTGGTTGGTCGTTGTTTGAGAACTGCACAGTGGACGCGAGCATCTGTGGCCAAGTTTTTAAGGGCGCACGGTGGATGCCTTGGCACCAGGAACCGATGAAGGACGTGGGAGGCCACGATAGTCCCCGGGGAGTCGTCAACCAGGCTTTGATCCGGGGGTTTCCGAATGGGGAAACCCGGCAGTCGTCATGGGCTGTCACCCACATCTGAACACATAGGGTGTGTGGAGGGAACGCGGGGAAGTGAAACATCTCAGTACCCGCAGGAAGAGAAAACAACCGTGATTCCGGGAGTAGTGGCGAGCGAAACCGGATGAGGCCAAACCGTATGCGTGTGAGACCCGGCAGGGGTTGCGTATACGGGGTTGTGGGATCTCTCTTTCATGGTCTGCCGGCCGTGAGACGAGTCAGAAACCGTTGGTGTAGGCGAAGGACATGCGAAAGGTCCGGCGTAGAGGGTAAGACCCCCGTAGTCGAAACATCAACGGCTCGTTTGAGAGACACCCAAGTAGCACGGGGCCCGAGAAATCCCGTGTGAATCTGGCGGGACCACCCGTTAAGCCTAAATATTCCCTGGTGACCGATAGCGGATAGTACCGTGAGGGAATGGTGAAAAGTACCGCGGGAGCGGAGTGAAATAGTACCTGAAACCGTGTGCCTACAAGCCGTGGGAGCGTCGCTGTATGTGCTTGCACATACAGTCGTGACTGCGTGCCTTTTGAAGAATGAGCCTGCGAGTTTGCGGTGTGTTGCGAGGTTAACCCGTGTGGGGAAGCCGTAGCGAAAGCGAGTCCGAATAGGGCGTTTTAGTAGCGCGCTCAAGACCCGAAGCGGAGTGATCTAGCCATGGGCAGGTTGAAGCGGAGGTAAGACTTCGTGGAGGACCGAACCCACCAGGGTTGAAAACCTGGGGGATGACCTGTGGTTAGGGGTGAAAGGCCAATCAAACTCCGTGATAGCTGGTTCTCCCCGAAATGCATTTAGGTGCAGCGTCGTGTGTTTCTTGCCGGAGGTAGAGCACTGGATAGGCGATGGGCCCTACCGGGTTACTGACCTTAGCCAAACTCCGAATGCCGGTAAGTGAGAGCACGGCAGTGAGACTGTGGGGGATAAGCTCCATGGTCGAGAGGGAAACAGCCCAGAGCATCGACTAAGGCCCCTAAGCGTACGCTAAGTGGGAAAGGATGTGGAGTCGCACAGACAACCAGGAGGTTGGCTTAGAAGCAGCCACCCTTGAAAGAGTGCGTAATAGCTCACTGGTCTAGTGATTCCGCGCCGACAATGTAGCGGGGCTCAAGCGTACCGCCGAAGTCGTGTCATTCCAGCTTTAGGGCCAACGCCTGCTGGGATGGGTAGGGGAGCGTCGTGTGCCGGGTGAAGCTGCAGCGGAAGCTAGTGGTGGACGGTTCACGAGTGAGAATGCAGGCATGAGTAGCGATACACACGTGGGAAACGTGTGCGCCGATTGACTAAGGGTTCCTGGGTCAAGCTGATCTGCCCAGGGTAAGTCGGGACCTAAGGCGAGGCCGACAGGCGTAGTCGATGGATAACCGGTTGATATTCCGGTACCCGCTGTGAAGCGTCAAACAGTGAACCAGGCGATGCTAAGTCCGTGAAGCCGCCCCGGAGCCTTCGGGCAAGGGGGAGTGGTGGAGCCGACGGACCAGACCTGTAGTAGGTGAGTGATGGGGTGACGCAGGAAGGTAGTCCATCCCGGGCGGTGGTTGTCCCGGGGTAAGGGTGTAGGACGTCAGGTAGGTAAATCCGCCTGGCACATAGTCTGAGACCTGATGCCGAGCCGATTGTGGTGAAGTGGATGATCCTATGCTGTCGAGAAAAGCCTCTAGCGAGTTTCATGGCGGCCCGTACCCTAAACCGACTCAGGTGGTCAGGTAGAGAATACCGAGGCGTTCGGGTGAACTATGGTTAAGGAACTCGGCAAAATGCCCCCGTAACTTCGGGAGAAGGGGGGCCATCACTGGTGAGGAGACGTGCTCTCCGAGCTGGGGGTGGCCGCAGAGACCAGCGAGAAGCGACTGTTTACTAAAAACACAGGTCCGTGCGAAGCCGTAAGGCGATGTATACGGACTGACGCCTGCCCGGTGCTGGAACGTTAAGGGGACCGGTTAGTCACATTTCGGTGTGGCGAAGCTGAGAACTTAAGCGCCAGTAAACGGCGGTGGTAACTATAACCATCCTAAGGTAGCGAAATTCCTTGTCGGGTAAGTTCCGACCTGCACGAATGGCGTAACGACTTCTCGACTGTCTCAACCATAGGCCCGGTGAAATTGCACTACGAGTAAAGATGCTCGTTTCGCGCAGCAGGACGGAAAGACCCCGGGACCTTTACTATAGTTTGATATTGGTGTTCGGTTCGGCTTGTGTAGGATAGCTGGGAGACTGTGAAGCCTGGACGCCAGTTCGGGTGGAGTCGTCGTTGAAATACCAGTCTGGTCGTGCTGGATGTCTAACCTGGGTCCGTGATCCGGATCAGGGACAGTGTCTGATGGGTAGTTTAACTGGGGCGGTTGCCTCCTAAAGAGTAACGGAGGCGCCCAAAGGTTCCCTCAGCCTGGTTGGCAATCAGGTGTTGAGTGTAAGTGCACAAGGGAGCTTGACTGTGAGACCGACGGGTCGAGCAGGGACGAAAGTCGGGACTAGTGATCCGGCGGTGGCTTGTGGAAGCGCCGTCGCTCAACGGATAAAAGGTACCCCGGGGATAACAGGCTGATCTTCCCCAAGAGTCCATATCGACGGGATGGTTTGGCACCTCGATGTCGGCTCGTCGCATCCTGGGGCTGGAGTCGGTCCCAAGGGTTGGGCTGTTCGCCCATTAAAGCGGTACGCGAGCTGGGTTTAGAACGTCGTGAGACAGTTCGGTCCCTATCCGCTGCGCGCGCAGGAACATTGAGAAGGGCTGTCCCTAGTACGAGAGGACCGGGACGGACGAACCTCTGGTGTGCCAGTTGTCCTGCCAAGGGCATGGCTGGTTGGCTACGTTCGGGAGGGATAACCGCTGAAAGCATCTAAGCGGGAAGCCTGCTTCGAGATGAGTGTTCCCACCCACTAGATGGGGTAAGGCTCCCAGTAGACGACTGGGTTGATAGGCCAGATCTGGAAGCCCGGTAACGGGTGGAGGTGACTGGTACTAATAGGCCGAGGGCTTGTCCTCAGTTGCTCGCGTCCACTGTGTTGGTTCTGAAACCACGAACAACCCCGCCCGGGGCCACTGGGTGGTGCGGTTGATATGTGTTTCACCGTGTTTCGGTGGTCATAGCGTGAGGGAAACGCCCGGTTACATTCCGAACCCGGAAGCTAAGCCTCACAGCGCCGATGGTACTGCAGGGGGGACCCTGTGGGAGAGTAGGACACCGCCGAACAATTATTGAAAGGGTTGGATCCTGAACTTCGGTTCGGGGTCCAACCCTTTTTTGTTGTGCGTCACTTGGCGTTCACGTCTCGCGCCCAACATCCAGAGCATGAGTACTGCTGCAATGCTCAGGGCCGCCGGCGTCGGAGTCGGTGACGAGGTCGTCGTGCCGGCCTTCGGGAACGTCGAAGTCGCCGAGGCCGTGATCCTGGCCGGTGCGCTACCGGTGTTCGCCGACATAGATCCGGTGACCTACTGCCTGGACGTGTCAGGTGTCGAAGCCGCCACAACTCCTCGGACGGCGGCCGTCGTTGTCGTACACCGCTTCGGGCGGCCGGCCGACATGGGGAGGCTCATGGAGGTCGGGCAGCGGCGCGGGCTTCTGGTGCTCCAGCACGGGGAGTCCGAGGCGCCGTACGACGAGATCGCTCAACGGCGGCAGCGGGCTGCGTATCTTGATCTGAAGCTGAGGGGTGTGCGGACGCCCGACGACGGGGACGGGCACACCTATCAGCAGTACGTGGTGCGGGTGCCCGGCAATGGGCGGCCCGACCGGGATGCCTTCGCTCGGGCCCTGCGGGCCAGGGGAGTTGACTGCCGGGTGCCGGTGAAGGCGCCGGTGCATCGCATGCCCGCGTTCCGCTGCTGTGTCTCGCTGCCCGAGACCGAGCTGGCCGTCGACGAGACGCTGGCGCTGCCGGTGGATGCCTCGTTGACCAAGCGGGACATGCAGCGGATCGTGTCCGCGTGCAACTCGCTCGGGGGTCTGTTGCAGCCCGCCTTCTGATCGTGCGGGCGTAGTTGGGAGCACGGGTCTGTTCGGGGTATGATCTCTTTCGTTGCCGCGAGGGAAACCTCGAAAAGTAACTGGCCCCCCTAGCTCAGTCGGCAGAGCGTCTCCATGGTAAGGAGAAGGTCAACGGTTCGATTCCGTTGGGGGGCTCCATGCAGAAGGCCCCGCCCGATTGGGCAGGGCCTTCTGCATGCTCGTCGTCGGGCCGTCAGTCTTTCTGGAGGCCCGGCACGCGCATCGCCAGGATCGCCATGTCGTCGGACGGGGCGTCGGAGGCGAAGCGTTCGACGGCGCGCATGATCCGGGCCGCCACCGCGCCGGCCGTCAGGCCCGTGCACGTCGTCAGGACGTCCGCCAGGCCGTCGTCGCCCAGCATGCGGGTGCCCTCGCGGCGTTCCGTGACGCCGTCCGTGACGCACAGGAGGACATCGCCGGGGTCGAGGGTGATCGTCTGCTCGTACAGCTCCAGGTCCTCCAGGACGCCCAGGAGAGGCTGGGGTTCCGCTGCCGGCTCCACCGTGCCGTCCTGGCGCAGGCGGAGCGGGAGGGGATGGCCGGCGCAGACCACCTTCAGTACGGCGCTGCCGTCCTCCTGGGGCCACAACTCGCCGTACAGGAGGGTCAGGAAGCGGCTGCGGGCGCCCTCGTCGAGGATCGCCGAGTTGAGGCGCTCCAGGACCGCCGGGCCGCCGAAGCCCTCCCTTGCCAGCAGGCGGAGCGCGTGGCGGGCCAGTCCCGTCACCGCCGCGGCTTCCGGGCCCGTACCGCAGACGTCGCCGATGGCGAAGCCGTAGGCGCCGTCGCGGATGGGGAAGAGGTCGTAGAAGTCGCCGCCGACCTCGTTGCCCTCGCCGGCCGCGCGGTAGATGACCTCCACCTCCACGCCGTCGATCTCCGGCAACTCCGGAGGCAGAAGGCTGCGTTGGAGGGACTGGCTGATCGCGGTGCGTTCCGAGTAGAGGCGGGCGTTGTCCAGGGCCAGGGCGGCCCGGCGGCTCAAGTCCTCGGCCAGTTCCAGGATTTCCTGACGGAAGTGTTCGTCCGTCGGCTTGCCGAGGGTGAGCATGCCGATCACACGGTTGCGGGCGACCAGGGGGAGGACGACCGTCTCACCGCCGACTGCCGCCGCCGTGGCGAGAGTTGTACCGATGCCCGAACTGACCGAGGTGGGCGAGTTGAGGCCCAGGCTGCGCATGGACGTACGCAGGGCCGCCTGATGGGCTGCTCCTGCGGGGGCCGACCAGACGCGGGCGCCGGGAGTGGGGACCGGGTCCGGTGGGGCGATCTTCGACAGGAGGGCCTTGAGACCGTCGATGCGGTCCTCGTCCTCGTGCAGGACGTACGACAGGTACGGCTCCGAGGCCTGGTCGGCGATCGTGTAGACCGCGCACCAGGTCGCCAGGGTCGGGACCGTCATCTGGGCCATGAGCGCGAGGGTCTGGTCGCGGTCGAGTGTTCCGGCGAGGAGATCGGAAGCTTCGACCAGGAAGCTGAGAGAACCCCGCCGCAGGCGTTCCAGTTCGCCGAGACGTGCCGACTCCACCGCCAACGCGATGCGGTCCGCGGCGAACTGGAGGCGCAGCGCCTCCTCGTTCGTGAAGCGGGCGGGGGACTCGGCGGCGATGCCCAGGGAGCCGGTGAGGCGGCCTTCCACCTTCAGGGGGACGGTGATGACGGAGCGCATGCCCGTGCCGCTCAGGAGGGGGACGGCCCCCGGGACTGCCGAGAGGTCGTCGTGGACGGCCGGCATACGGGCCGAGCCGTAGCGGCCGGGGCCCGCCTCGACCGGGACGCGGGCGAAGCGCTGGCGGGCGGAGGGGAGGCCCGTCGAGGCCCGGACCTCCAGCTCGGTCTCGTCGTCCGTGGCGAGGAGCAGGAAGGCGGCGTCCGCGTCGAGCATGTCGCGGGCGCGTTCCACCGTGCGCTGGAGCAGACCGTCGAGGTCGTCCGGGGCCGGGGAACCGATGAACACCTCGAAGGGATCGGTGTTCGGGCCCTCGGAGCTCGACGTCGTGTCGGAGGAGCTGCCGCGCAACGGGGTCTGCAGGACCGCCCGTTCGTGGTCGCGTACGAGGAGGCAGACCGTCGAGGGCTCGCCGTCCGTGTCGCGGACGCGGAGGTGGGAGGCGTACACCGGGATGACGCGGCCGGTGGCGCCCCTTATGCCGTAACTGCCTTCCCAGCGGGAGAGCTGGAGGGCCTCGGCGATACCGGTGCCGGTGCCGGGGGTGTGCGGCCAGGCGGCGAGGTCGGTGAGAGGTTTGCCGATGACCGACTCGGGCGCGTAGCCGAAGAGTTCGTCGGCGTCCTCGTTCCAGGCCGCGATGGAGCCGGTGCGGTCGATCTGGACGACCGCGACCCGGACCCGGCCGTCGGCCAGCGGGAGGAGGGCGGCGGGGAGGGCCGGGCCCGCGGAACGGGTGCCCACCGCGCGTTCCGGGAGGTCGAGTTGGAACCAGACCTGTTTCTGCGTGGACGTGTACTCGACGCCCCAGCGTCCGGCCAGCGCCGCGCACAGCTGGAGGCCGCGGCCTCCCTCCCGGTCGGGGCTGCCCATGTTGACGGGCGACCCCTGGAGAGGGATCTCGCGCTCGGGGTAGCGGTCGGCCACCTCGATGCGGACGCCGTCGTCACTGCGTAGACACAGGACGTCCGCGGAGGTGCCCGCGTGGATCACCGCGTTGGTCACCAGTTCGCTCGTGAGGACCACTGCGTCGTCGATGATGTCGGCGAAGCCCCAGCCCTGCAGGGTGTCGCGGACGAAGGAACGGGCGGTCGCTACGGATCGCCCGACGGGGGCGAAGGTGGCGGCCGCGCGCGCGGTGATCACAGAACTCCTCGTCCGGTTGTCGGCATGCAGTGTGCCGGGGCCGACCCGTTCCTGCCGGGGCAGGGTCTGGTTCCCCGTCGGCCGGGGATCCTGGGGTGTTTCCCCGGGATGCAGTCCGGTGGTCATGGTGCGGTGCCCCTCCGATGCCTGCCCGCTCGTGGTCGTGCCACCGCCCAGACCGGACGGACCGGTGTGGCTGGACAGCCGTATGCCAGGTTACTTACCTTCGCGGTCCATGCGGATGCAGGTCTGCAGTGTTTACGTCCCCAGAGTGTGCGGACGGTGTGCGAAGCTGCCGAACTGTTATGGCCGGGTTCGGACAGGGTGAAACACTGGGCAGGCTCCAGGAGAAGGTCTAGGCACGACTGGCAGTATCCGGGTACGCCCGGGTGACGGCAGCAGAGCACCCAGAGCAGTAACGGTCGACCCCTGCGGGAGGGACACAGTGGAGTCTGGCGCAGCGACGCGGGGCACGAAAACGCGCGCGAAAGGCGGACAACCCCTGAGTAACCGTCGTAAACCACGCAATGGAACGACCGAGGTGGACACGGCTTCTCTGGATCGGCTGCTGTCGGCCCTGGAGTCGATGCGCGACGGGAACTTCCGGAAACGCCTCACGGTGTCCGGTGACGGTGTCATGTCGGAGATCTCCGCGGTCTTCAACGAGGTGGCCGACCGTAATCTCCATCTGACGGGTGAATTGTCGCGTGTGCGGCGCATGGTGGGGCGCGAGGGGAAGCTGACCGAGCGGCTGGAGGCGGGTGCCAGCGAGGGCTCGTGGGCCGTGGCGATCGACGCCTCGAACGCGCTGGTCGACGATCTCGTACGTCCGGTCTCCGAGGTCGGCCGGGTGCTGAGCGCGGTCGCGGAGGGCGATCTGTCGCCCCGGATGGAGCTGCGCGCGCCGGCCGCGGACGGCAGCGGGCACCCGCTGCGCGGGGAGTTCCTCAAGGTCGGGCGCACGGTCAACAACCTTGTCGACCAGTTGTCGACCTTCACCGACGAGGTCACTCGGGTGGCCAGCGAGGTCGGTACGGAGGGCAAGCTGGGCGGTCAGGCCCAGGTGCGCGGGATGTCCGGTTCGTGGCGGGACCTCACGGACTCGGTCAACACCATGGCGTACCGGCTGACGGCGCAGGTGCGGGACATCGCGCTGGTGACGACGG
This sequence comes from Streptomyces sp. NBC_01451, assembly GCF_036227485.1. Classification (NCBI taxonomy): domain Bacteria; kingdom Bacillati; phylum Actinomycetota; class Actinomycetes; order Kitasatosporales; family Streptomycetaceae; genus Streptomyces; species Streptomyces sp. NBC_01451. The sequence continues at coordinate 2,358,591 of NZ_CP109479.1, read as the reverse complement.
CGGTCGCCAAGGGTGATCTGTCACGGAAGGTCACGGTTCACGTGGCCGGCGAGATGCTGGAACTGAAGAACACCGTCAACACGATGGTCGACCAGTTGTCGTCCTTCTCCTCCGAGGTGACGCGAGTCGCGCGCGAGGTGGGTACGGAGGGTGAGCTCGGCGGTCAGGCGCAGGTGCCTGGTGTGGACGGGGTGTGGAAGGACCTCACCGATTCGGTGAACCTCATGGCCGGCAACCTGACGGCCCAGGTGCGCGGGATCGCGCAGGTGACGACCGCGGTCGCCAACGGTGATCTGTCGCAGAAGGTGACGGTTTCGGCGCGCGGCGAGGTCGCCCAGCTCGCCGAGACGATCAACCAGATGACCGAGACGCTGCGGACGTTCGCGGACGAGGTCACCCGGGTCGCCAACGAGGTCGGTGGCGAGGGGCGGCTCGGCGGGCAGGCGAATGTGCCGGGTGCGGCGGGTACATGGAAGGACCTGACGGACTCCGTCAACACGGTCTTCCGGAATCTCACCACCCAGGTGCGGGACATCGCCGCCGTGACGACCGCTGTGGCCAGCGGTGACCTGTCGCAGAAGGTCAGCGTCGAGGTCGCCGGCGAGATGCTGGAGCTGAAGAACACCGTCAACGGGATGGTCGACCAGCTGTCCGCGTTCGGTGCCGAGGTCACGCGGGTGGCGCGGGAGATCGGTGTCGAGGGTGAGCTGGGCGGCCAGGCCCAGGTGCCGGGTGCGGCGGGTACGTGGAAGGACCTGACGGACTCCGTCAACACGGCGTTCAGGAACCTCACCGGACAGGTGAGGAACATCGCCCAGGTGACGACCGCTGTGGCCAACGGTGACCTGTCCCAGAAGGTCACCGTCGACGTCTCCGGCGAGATGCTTCAGCTGAAGAACACCGTGAACACGATGGTGGACCAGCTGTCCAGCTTCGCCGACCAGGTGACGCGGATGGCCCGTGACGTGGGTACGGAGGGCCGCCTCGGCGGTCAGGCGCGCGTGGACGGCGTGTCCGGTACGTGGAAGGAACTCACCGACTCCGTCAACTTCATGGGCGGCAACCTGACGTCCCAGGTGCGGCAGATCGCCCAGGTGACGACTGCCGTGGCCCGGGGTGACCTGTCCCAGAAGATCGATGTCGACGCGCGCGGCGAGATCCTTGAGCTGAAGAACACGATCAACACCATGGTCGATCAGCTCTCGGCCTTCGCCGACCAGGTGACCCGGGTCGCCCGTGACGTGGGTACGGAGGGCCGCCTCGGCGGTCAGGCGCAGGTGCCCGGCGTCGCCGGTGTGTGGCGGGATCTCACCGACTCCGTGAACGGCATGGCCGGCAACCTCACGGCCCAGGTGCGCAACATCGCCCAGGTGGCGACCGCGGTGGCCCGGGGCGACCTGTCCCAGAAGATCACCGTGGACGCGCGCGGGGAGATCCTGGAGCTCAAGAACACCCTGAACACGATGGTTGATCAACTGTCGTCGTTCGCCCAGGAGGTCACGCGAGTCGCGCGCGAGGTGGGTACGGAGGGCATGCTCGGCGGTCAGGCCGAGGTGCAGGGTGTCTCCGGCACCTGGAAGGACCTCACGCAGTCCGTGAACTTCATGGCGAACAACCTGACGATCCAGGTGCGCAACATCGCCGAGGTCACGACCGCCGTCGCCAAGGGCGACCTGTCGAAGAAGATCACTGTTGACGCGAAGGGCGAGATCCTCGAACTCGTCACGACGGTCAACACCATGGTTGATCAACTGTCGTCGTTCGCCGAGCAGGTGACCCGGGTGGCCCGCGAGGTGGGCACCGAGGGCATCCTCGGCGGCCAGGCCCACGCGTCCGGCGTCACGGGCATCTGGAAGGACCTCACCGACAACGTCAACCTGATGGCCAACAACCTGACCGTGCAGGTGCGGAACATCTCCCAGGTCGCGGCGGCCGTCGCCAACGGCGACCTGACGCGGACGGTGACGATCGAGGCGCGCGGCGAGGTCGCGCAGCTCGCCGACACCTTCAACACCATGGTGAAGACACTGAGTTCGTTCGCCGACCAGGTCACCAAGGTGGCCCGTGAGGTGGGTACGGACGGCATCCTCGGCGGACAGGCGCGGGTGCCGGGTGTGGCCGGTACCTGGAAGGACCTCACCGAGTCGGTGAACGGGATGGCGTCCAACCTGACCGGTCAGGTGCGCAACATCGCCATGGTGACGACGGCCATCGCCAAGGGCGACCTGACCAAGAAGATCGACATCGACGCCCGCGGCGAGATCCTTGAGCTCAAGACGACGATCAACACCATGGTCGACCAGCTGTCGTCCTTCGCCGAGGAGGTCACCCGGGTCGCCCGTGAGGTGGGTACGGAGGGCCAGCTCGGCGGCCAGGCACGCGTGCGTGACGTCGACGGCACCTGGCGCGACCTCACCGAGTCGGTGAACGAGATGGCCGGGAACCTCACCCGGCAGGTGCGTGCCATCGCGCGCGTGGCGACCGCGGTGACCCGCGGCGACCTCAACCTGAAGATCGACGTGGACGCCTCCGGCGAGATCCAGGAGCTTCAGGACTACATCAACAAGATGATCGCCAACCTGCGCGACACCACGATCGCCAACAAGGAACAGGACTGGCTCAAGGGCAACCTTGCCCGTATCTCCGCCCTGATGCAGGGCCGCCGGGACCTCGACGACGTGGCCTCGCTGATCATGAGTGAGCTGACGCCGGTCGTCACCGCACAGCACGGCGCGTTCTTCCTGGCGATGCGGACGGTCGACGGCAAGGACCCGGGAGGCGCCCCGGACAACGCGTACGAGCTGCGCATGCTCGGCTCGTACGGCTACTCCATGGGCTCCATGCCGACCTCCTTCCGGCCCGGTGAGGCGCTGGTCGGGACCGCTGCCGAGGAGAAGCGCACGATCCTCGTGGAGAACGCGCCGAGCGGCTATCTGAAGATCTCCTCCGGGCTCGGCGAGGCGCCGCCCGCGCAGGTGATCGTGCTGCCGCTGCTGTTCGAGGGCAAGGTGCTCGGGGTCATCGAACTGGCGTCGTTCACGCCGTTCACGCAGATCCAGAAGGACTTCCTCAACCAGATCGCCGAGATGATCGCGACCAGTGTCAACACCATCTCCGTCAATACCAAGACGGAGGTGCTGCTGAAGCAGTCGCAGGAGCTGACCGAGCAGTTGAGGGAGCGCTCGGCCGAGCTGGAGAACCGGCAGAAGGCGCTTCAGTCGTCCAACGCGGAGCTGGAGGAGAAGGCCGAGCTGCTGGCCCAGCAGAACCGCGACATCGAGGTCAAGAACACGGAGATCGAGGAGGCGCGGCAGGTCCTGGAGGAGCGCGCCGAGCAGCTCGCCGTGTCGATGCGCTACAAGAGCGAGTTCCTCGCCAACATGTCGCACGAGCTGCGTACGCCGCTCAACTCGCTGCTGATCCTGGCCAAGCTGCTCGCCGACAACGCGGACACCAACCTCACCCCGAAGCAGGTCGAGTTCGCGGAGACGATCCACGGGGCGGGCTCGGACCTGCTCCAGCTGATCAACGACATCCTCGACCTGTCGAAGGTCGAGGCGGGCAAGATGGACGTCTCCCCGACGCGCATCGCGCTCGTGCAGCTCGTCGACTACGTGGAGGCCACCTTCCGTCCGCTGACCGCGGAGAAGCGCCTCGACTTCTCCGTACGGGTCTCGCCGGACCTGCCCGCCACGCTGCACACCGACGAGCAGCGACTGCTCCAGGTGCTGCGCAACCTGCTGTCCAACGCGGTGAAGTTCACCGACTCGGGAGCGGTCGAGCTGGTCATCCGGCCGGCCGGCGCGGAGGTCCCGGTGGCCATCCGGGAGCAGCTGCTGGAGGCGGGCTCGCTGCGGGACGCGGACGCCGACATGATCGCGTTCTCGGTGACCGACACGGGCATCGGAATCGCGGCCAGCAAGATGCGGGTGATCTTCGAGGCGTTCAAGCAGGCGGACGGCACGACCAGCCGCAAGTACGGCGGTACGGGTCTGGGGCTGTCCATCTCGCGGGAGATCGCGCGACTGCTCGGCGGGGAGATCCACGCGCAGAGCGAGCCGGGCCGTGGCTCGACGTTCACGCTGTATTTGCCGCTGCACCCGAGTGAACTGCCCCCGCAGGGCTACGCGCAGCTGGCGCCGTCCCTGGAGGTCGGCGAGCTGCTGGCCTCCGAGGCGGAGCTGGCGGGGGCGGGCATCGAGACGCCGGCCGAGGTGAAGTCGTACCACGAGGCGCAGAACGGGCCCGCCGCGCTCTTCAGGCGGCGCCGCAGGGCTGTGTCGGTGACCGAACTGAACGCGTCCTCCAGGGCCAACGGGCATTGGGCGGCGGCGGAACAGGAGGCTCCGCAGCAGCCGCGCCGCAGCATCCAGTTCGACGGCGAGAAGGTGCTGATCGTCGACGACGACATCCGCAACGTGTTCGCGCTGACGAGCGTCCTGGAGCAGCACGGGCTGTCGGTGCTGTATGCGGAGAACGGCCGGGAAGGCATCGAAGTCCTGGAACAGCACGACGATGTGACAGTCGTACTGATGGACATCATGATGCCGGAGATGGACGGGTACGCGACGACCACGGCGATCCGCAGGATGCCGCAGTTCGCCGGGCTCCCGATCATCGCGCTGACCGCCAAGGCGATGAAGGGCGACCGGGAGAAGGCGATCGAGTCGGGGGCCTCGGACTATGTGACCAAGCCCGTCGATCCCGATCACCTGCTGTCGGTGATGGAGCAGTGGATGCGAGCGGAGTGACGGTTGAGCTGGGTGTTTCCGGCACGCTGACGGGAACCCCCGGTGTTCACGCGGAGTTGCTGACTCAGTGTGGCCGAAGCCGTGTAGAAGTACGGGATTCGGGGAACCTTCTGGTCTCCCGCTACGTTTCTGCTACGTGCACAGTGACATCGCGGTGACAGGGTGTGGCGACGGGCAGGGTGCGGCTACCATGACCGGCACGAGGACGGGCGGCGCAAGGGAGCCGTCCCCTGGGGCGGCGCCGGGCGGTGCTGCCCCAAGTCCTGAGGACAGGGGAGGCCCCAAGCCGGGGCGAGGAGGGCGGGCCATGGTGCAGAAGGCCAAGATCCTCCTGGTCGATGACCGGCCGGAGAATCTGCTGGCGCTGGAGGCCATCCTCTCTGCGTTGGATCAGACACTGGTGCGGGCATCGTCCGGGGAGGAAGCGCTCAAGGCACTTCTGACGGACGACTTCGCGGTCATTCTGCTGGATGTCCAGATGCCGGGCATGGACGGCTTCGAGACGGCCGCTCACATCAAGCGGCGGGAGCGGACCCGGGACATCCCGATCATCTTCCTCACCGCGATCAACCACGGTCCGCATCACACCTTCCGGGGATATGCGGCGGGTGCGGTGGACTACATCTCCAAGCCGTTCGACCCGTGGGTGCTGCGGGCGAAGGTCTCGGTGTTCGTCGAGCTCTATATGAAGAACTGCCAACTCCGGGAGCAGGCGGCCCTGTTGCGGCTGCAGCTGGAGGGCGGTGGCGGCAAGCCCTCGGTCGGTGCGGCCAAGGAACCGGCGGGTCTGCTCGCCGAGCTCTCCGCGCGGCTCGCGGCCGTCGAGGAACAGGCCGAGGCGCTGTCCAAACAGCTCGACGACGAGTCGGCGGACGCGGCCGCGGTGGCCACGGCAGCCCATCTCGAACGCAAACTGACCGGCCTGCGCCGTGCTCTGGACGCGCTCGAACCGGGTACCGGCAGCGGCGCGCCCACGGTGCCGTCGCCGAACTGATCCGCGCACCGGTCGTCACCTCTCGCACAGAACTCACCCGCACATCGAGCGCAGTTGCGCGTGAGCACGTGTCAGTTTCGTGCTCACGCAGGGGCGACACGAACGGGTGAAGCAGTAGGCACACGTGTCTGCCGACGTCTCCCGGTAACCTCACACACATGGCCTCACGTCCTTCCGCAGCCAAGAAGCCGCCCGCGAAGAAGGCAGCCGTGCCCGGGAAGGCTCCGGCGAGGAAGGCCGCGGCGAAAAAAGCCCCCGCGAAGAAGGCACCCGCCAAGAGAGCGGCGGCGAAGAAGGCCGCGCCCCCTCCGGCACCCAGCCCCACCGGGGGCGTCTACCGACTCGTACGCGCCCTGTGGCTCGGCATCGCGCACGCCGTCGGTGCCGTGTTCCGCGGCATAGGGCAGGGTGCGAAGAACCTCGACCCGGCACACCGGAAGGACGGCGTGGCACTGCTGCTGCTCGCCCTCGCGCTGATCGTCGCCGCGGGCACCTGGTCCAACCTGCGCGGACCCGTCGGTGATCTCGTCGAGATGCTGGTGACCGGCGCGTTCGGCCGCCTCGACCTGCTCGTGCCGATACTGCTCGCGGTCATCGCCGTACGGTTCATCAGGCACCCCGAGAAGCCCGACGCCAACGGCCGGATCGTCATCGGCCTGTCGGCGCTCGTCATCGGTGTGCTCGGGCAGGTCCACATCGCGTGCGGTGCCCCCGCGCGCAGCGACGGCATGCAGGCCATAAGGGACGCCGGCGGGCTCATCGGCTGGGGAGCGGCGACTCCGCTGACGTACACCATGGGCGAGGTTCTCGCCGTACCGCTGCTGGTGCTGCTCACCGTCTTCGGGCTGCTCGTCGTCACCGCGACGCCCGTCAACGCGATTCCGCAGCGGCTGCGGCAGCTCGGGATCCGGCTGGGCATCCTCCGCGACCCCGAGGAGGACGGGCTCTCGGGGGACGACGAGCGGTACGACGACCAGTGGCGCGAGTCGCTGCCCGGGCGCCCCCGCGGGTCCGCCCCCGAGGAGTACGACCCGGACAGTGCCGAGCAGGAGGCGCTCTCCAGGCGCCGGAGCCGCCCCCGGCGCTCCGCGGTGCGCCAGCCCGACCTCGGGCGGCCGATGGACGCCGTGGACGTCGCAGCGGCCGCCGCTGCCGCGCTCGACGGGGCCGTCCTGCACGGCATGCCGCCCTCGCCGATCGTCGCCGACCTCACCCAGGGGGTGAGCACGGGCGGCGACCGCGAGGAGACGACCCCGACGCCCACTCCCGTCCCAGGGGCACGCCCCAGGCAGGAGAAGCTCAAGGCGGAACCGGTCAGGACCGGGGTCCCCGACCTCACGAAGGCCCCGCCGGAGACGATGCGCGACCTCCCGCCGCGTGCCGAGCAGCTCCAGCTCTCCGGGGACATCACGTACGCGCTGCCGTCCCTCGACCTGCTGGAGCGCGGCGGCCCCGGCAAGACCCGCAGCGCGGCGAACGACGTGGTGGTGGCCTCCCTCTCGAACGTCTTCATGGAGTTCAAGGTCGACGCCGCGGTCACCGGCTTCACCCGTGGTCCGACGGTCACCCGGTACGAGGTGGAACTGGGCCCCGCGGTGAAGGTCGAGCGGATCACCGCCCTCACCAAGAACATCGCCTACGCCGTCGCCAGCCCCGACGTACGGATCATCAGTCCGATCCCCGGCAAGTCGGCGGTCGGCATCGAGATCCCCAACACCGACCGCGAGATGGTCAATCTGGGGGACGTGCTCAGGCTGGCCGACGCGGCCGAGGACGACCATCCGATGCTGGTCGCGCTCGGCAAGGACGTCGAGGGCGGCTATGTGATGGCCAACCTCGCGAAGATGCCGCACCTGCTCGTCGCAGGTGCGACCGGTTCGGGTAAATCGTCCTGTATCAACTGTCTGATCACATCGGTCATGGTCCGGGCGACCCCTGAGGACGTCCGTATGGTCCTCGTCGACCCCAAGCGCGTCGAGCTGACCGCGTACGAGGGCATCCCGCACCTGATCACGCCGATCATCACCAACCCGAAGCGGGCCGCGGAGGCGCTCCAGTGGGTCGTACGGGAAATGGATCTGCGGTACGACGATCTGGCCGCGTTCGGATACCGGCACATCGACGACTTCAACGAGGCCATCAGGAACGGCAAGGTCAAGCTGCCCGAGGGCAGTGAGCGTGAGCTTCAGCCGTATCCGTATCTGCTGGTGATCGTCGACGAGCTCGCCGACCTGATGATGGTGGCCCCCAGGGACGTCGAGGACGCGATCGTGCGCATCACGCAGCTCGCGCGCGCGGCCGGCATCCACCTGGTCCTCGCCACCCAGCGGCCGTCCGTCGACGTGGTGACCGGGTTGATCAAGGCGAACGTGCCGTCGAGGCTCGCCTTCGCCACCTCCTCCCTGGCCGACTCGCGGGTCATCCTCGACCAGCCCGGCGCCGAGAAGCTGATCGGCAAGGGCGACGGGCTGTTCCTGCCGATGGGGGCCAACAAGCCCACCCGTATGCAGGGTGCCTTCGTGACCGAGGACGAGGTCGCGGTGATCGTCCAGCACTGCAAGGACCAGATGGCACCGGTCTTCCGGGACGACGTCACCGTGGGCACCAAGCAGAAGAAGGAGGTCGACGAGGAGATCGGCGACGACCTCGAACTGCTGTGCGCGGCGGCCGAACTCGTCGTCACCAGCCAGTTCGGGTCCACGTCGATGCTCCAGCGCAAGCTGCGGGTCGGGTTCGCCAAGGCGGGACGGCTGATGGACCTCATGGAGACCCGGGGGATCGTCGGGCCGAGCGAGGGGTCCAAGGCGCGTGACGTTCTTGTGAAGGCTGACGGGCTGGACGAGATGCTCGCGGTGATTCGTGGGCAGGCTGACTCCTAGGGAGTCGTCCGGTGAACGGGTGTCCGTGTGTGCGGCAACCGGGTGGTCGATCGTGACTCACTCGTAAGGGATCATTGAGCAACCGTTTCCCTTCGGCGTACGTCAAGTTGAGGGAAGCGGCAGATCCTTGCCTCTCCATGACCTGGCCACCGGCGTGTCCTGGCCATTCCGATGGCGTACAAAGTCCGTCCGCCCGGTTGCCCCACTCATTCCGAACCCCCCTAAACTGAACTTCCAGCACAGGTGGCTAAACGCTCGAAAGGCGCCCCCGTGTCCATCGGCAACTCTCCACAAGACGAGCGTCCGTTCGAAGAAGACCGCGACGATCTGGAGGAAGCAGCCCGCCCTTCGATCGGTCGTGCCCTCCAGCAGGCGCGCATCGCGGCAGGGCTGACCGTCGACGACGTCAGTTCCGCCACCCGGGTCCGGATCGCCATCGTGCACGCGATCGAACAGGACGACTTCGCCCCCTGCGGCGGAGACGTCTACGCGCGCGGGCACATCCGAACCATCGCCCGTGCCGTCCAGCTCGACCCCGAGCCGCTCCTCGTACAGTTCGCCGACGCCCATGGCGGGCGTCCGGCGCCGACCCCCGCCGCGCCGATGTTCGAGGCGGAACGCATCCGTCCCGAGCGGCGCGGACCGAACTGGACCGCGGCGATGGTGGCCGCGATCGTCGCCGTGATCGGCTTCGTCGGCTTCACGCTGGTCAAGGGCGGTGACGGCGACGAGGGCACGCAGGCGCAGGTCGCCGAGGGCTCCACGCCCACGGCCAGCGCCTCGACCTCGGCCACCCCCAAGAAGGACAAGCCCGCCGACCCGAAGCCGGACCCGTCGGACAGCGCGATCGCGGCGGCGCCGCGCGACAAGGTGACCGTCCAGGTGAGCGCCGCGGACGGGCGCAGCTGGATCTCCGCCAAGGACCACAACGGCCGCCTGCTCTTCGACGGCCTGCTCAAGCAGGGCCAGTCCCAGACCTTCCAGGACAACGAGGAGATCAACCTCGTCCTGGGCGACGCGGGCGCCATCCAGCTGTACGTGAACGGCAAGAAGATCGAGGACGAGTTCCAGCCGGGTGCCGTGGAGCGGCTCACGTACACGAAGGGCGACCCCGAGGTCGGATAAGCGGTACCGCCCTTCGAGGGTTCACAGGTACGGGGTCGGCCGGGATCGGCTGGCCCCGTCGACGTGGGGTGTCAGTGGGACGAAGTAGTCTTGAGCCCATGCCTGAACGCCGTACCGTCGCACTTGTCACTCTTGGCTGCGCCCGTAACGAGGTGGACTCGGAGGAGCTCGCAGGCCGCTTGGAGGCGGACGGCTGGCAACTCGTGGAGGACGCCGAGGACGCGGACGTCGCCGTCGTCAACACCTGTGGCTTCGTCGAGGCCGCCAAGAAGGACTCCGTCGACGCCCTTCTGGAGGCCAACGACCTCAAGGGGCACGGCAGAACCCAGGCCGTCGTGGCGGTGGGCTGCATGGCCGAGCGGTACGGCAAGGAACTCGCCGAGGCCCTCCCCGAGGCGGACGGCGTGCTCGGCTTCGACGACTACGCCGACATCTCCGACCGCCTCCGGACCATCCTGAACGGCGGCATCCACGCCTCGCACACCCCGCGCGACCGCCGCAAGCTGCTGCCGATCAGCCCGGCGGAGCGGCAGGGCGCCGGTGCGGGGATCGCTCTTCCGGGGCACGGTGCCGCCGCGGACTCCGACACCGCCCCGGCCGCCGGTCCGGTGGAACCGGCCGAGGCTCCCGCCGACCTTCCCGAAGGCGTCGCTCCGGTCTCCGGCCCCCGTGCGCCACTGCGCCGGCGGCTCGACGGCGCGCCCGTCGCCTCGGTGAAGCTCGCTTCAGGCTGCGACCGGCGCTGCACGTTCTGCGCCATCCCGTCCTTCCGCGGCTCCTTCATCTCGCGTCGCCCCAGCGACGTACTGAACGAGACCAGGTGGCTCGCCGAGCAGGGCGTCAAGGAGGTCATGCTGGTCTCCGAGAACAACACCTCGTACGGCAAGGACCTGGGTGACATCCGGCTGCTGGAGTCGCTGCTGCCCGAGCTCGCGGGCGTCGACGGCATCGAGCGGGTGCGAGTGAGCTACCTCCAGCCCGCCGAGATGCGCCCGGGCCTCATCGACGTGCTGACCTCGACCCCGAAGGTCGCCCCCTACTTCGACCTCTCCTTCCAGCACTCCGCGCCCGACGTGCTGCGCGCGATGCGGCGCTTCGGTGACACGGACCGCTTTCTGGAGCTGCTCGACACCATTCGGAGCAAGGCGCCGCAGGCCGGCGTGCGGTCCAACTTCATCGTGGGCTTCCCGGGCGAGACCGAGGCCGATCTGGCGGAGCTGGAGCGGTTCCTGACCAACGCGCGTCTGGACGCCATCGGTGTCTTCGGGTATTCCGACGAGGACGGCACCGAAGCGGCGACGTACGAGAACAAGCTGGACGAGGACGTGGTCGAGGCGCGGCTCGCCCGGGTGTCGCGGCTCGCCGAGGAACTGGTCTCGCAGCGTGCGGAGGAGCGCGTCGGTGAGACGGTGCGCGTGCTGGTCGAGTCGGTCGGTGGCGAGGAGGGCGCGTACGGCCGTGGCGCGCACCAGGCGCCGGAGACCGACGGGCAGGTGCTGTTCACCAACTTCGAGGATTTCACGGGCCTCGACAGCGGCGAAGAGCTGAGTGTCGGTCGTATGGTCGAGGCGAAAGTGGTCGGCACGGAAGGTGTCGACCTGCTGGCCGAGCTGCTCCCCGGCTCGATCGGCTCGCTCGCGTGTTCGCATTCAGAGGAGGCAGCCAGATGACCGGAGTCCCGGCATCCGCAGCGGGCGGCTCCTCCAGCGCGCGGAACGCCAAGAGCGTGCCGGGTGCGGTGAGTGTGCCGGGCGTGATGGGTGCCACCGGGGCCGTCGGCCCCTCGGTCGCCCCCGCGCCCTTCGGCGCCACTGCGGGCTCCGGGGTGTCCGGGTCCCCTCCCGACCCCCTGGTTTCCGGTGATCAGGAGGGTGGGAAGGCGGTGCGTGGCGGGAAGCTGGGGGCCGCGGCCGTCAATCAGGCCAGCCTCTGGAACATCGCGAACATTCTTACGATGATCCGCCTGCTGCTTGTCCCGGGTTTCGTCGCGCTGATGCTGGCCGACGGCGGGTACGACCCGGCCTGGCGCTCGCTCGCCTGGGCGGCCTTCGCCGTCGCCATGATCACCGACATCTTCGACGGCCATCTGGCGCGCACGTACGACCTCGTCACCGACTTCGGGAAGATCGCCGACCCCATCGCCGACAAGGCGATCATGGGATCGGCGCTGATCTGTCTCTCCGCGCTCGGTGATCTGCCGTGGTGGGTGACCGGTGTGATCCTCGGTCGCGAGCTCGGGATCACGCTGCTGCGCTTCGTCGTGATCCGTTACGGCGTGATCCCCGCGAGCCGCGGAGGCAAGCTCAAGACGCTCACGCAGGGCGTGGCCGTAGGGATGTACGTGCTGGCTCTGACGGGACCGCTAGCCACCTTGAGGTTCTGGGTGATGGCCGCGGCGGTGGTGCTGACCGTGGTGACCGGGCTGGACTACGTAAGACAGGCCATTGTGCTGCGCAGGCAGGGAATCGCCGACCGCGCGGCCGCGTCCACGGAGGCGGAACGGTGAGTTCCGTCGCCGCCGACGTGGTGAGACTACTCACGGTGAGGGGTGAGACGCTCGCTGTCGCGGAGTCCCTCACCGGTGGTCTGGTCGCGGCGGAGATCACATCGGTGCCCGGCGCCTCCAAGGCGTTCCGGGGCGCGGTGACGGCGTACGCGACCGAACTGAAGCACCAGGTGCTGGGTGTCGACGCCGCGCTGCTGGCCGGCCGGGGAGCGGTGGATCCGCAGGTCGCGGCCCAGATGGCGGCCGGAGCCCGGAGGGTTCTCGGCGCCGACTGGGGTGTCGCGACGACCGGTGTCGCCGGCCCGGAGCCGCAGGACGGGCAGCCCGTCGGGACGGTTTTCGTGGCCGTGGACGGCCCTCGCACAGCGGATTCCCATGGGGAAAGTGGCGGAAAAGTGGCGGCGCTGCGGTTGAACGGCTCCCGGGCGGAAATTCGTATGGAGAGTGTACGGAGCGTACTCGCACTCCTCCTGGAGGAGATCGCGGGCGAACAGACCGGAAACGAGCGGGCACAGGATACGGAACAGAACGGGGGGACCTGATGTTTGCAGCCCTGAGTGAACACGACATCGCTCCCCGCACGGCCGCGGCGCAAGGCGGTACGGTGGGGCGTGAAGGATGCGGCTACACGGTCCGAGGAGGGAGCCACCGATGATTCTGCTCCGTCGCCTGTTGGGTGACGTGCTGCGTCGGCAGCGCCAGCGCCAGGGCCGTACTCTGCGCGAAGTCTCCTCGTCCGCCCGAGTCTCACTCGGCTATCTCTCCGAGGTGGAGCGGGGGCAGAAGGAGGCATCCTCCGAGCTGCTGTCCGCGATCTGCGACGCGCTGGACGTACGGATGTCCGAGCTCATGCGGGAAGTGAGCGACGATCTCGCTCTCGCCGAGCTGGCCCAGTCTGCTGCGGCCAACGAACCTGTGCCCACGCCGGTGCGTCCAAGGCTGGGTTCCGTATCGGTGGCCGGTGTGCCACCGGAACGGGTGACCATCAAGGCGCCCGCAGAAGCGGTGGATGTCGTCGCCGCCTGAGGTGCGCGATCAGTGAGTGTGTGAGAGCCCCGGCCGGGGCTCCTCCGGGCAGACCCGGGGGAGTGCGGTCGGGGTTTTCGCGTTGTGCGCACGCCCCCGGGCGCTCGCAGCGCGCTCGCCGCGCACTCTCGTGGGGGCCGTCCCCTGGTGCGTTTGCCGGTGGGTCGTACGGCGGTCATGGTGGGGAGGAGGCGGGCGCGTGCGGGTTTCCCGGGCGGCGCTCCCTGGGAAAGCGGTGCGCCTCTGTGCCGGTGATGCGCCCTGTGTTCAGGTGGGCGTGGCGTTCTAGCGTGGGGCTGGAGGTGGGCCATGGCGGTGCGGACAGTTCGCCGGGGGGCGCTGCTGGGGCTCGGTGTCGTGTGGTGGTGGGCCGTGCTGCGCCTCGCGCTGGCGCCCGGTGCGGGGGTGCTGGAGGGGACGGTCGCGGCCGGGGGGTGGGGCCTGAGCCTCCTGCCGGTGCACTGTGTGCCGAAGGCTCGGGCGGCGCGGGTCGTGGGGGTCGGGGCAGCGGTGCGGGGGCGCGCCGGTGCGGGAGTCGGTGGCGGTGCAGGGTCTACCGGGGCATCGCTGTCTACCAGGGCATCGCCACGCCGCCGTTCGGGCGGAGGATCTGGCCCGTCGTGAACGCCGACGCGTCGGACGCCAGGTGCAGTACCGCGTGGGCGACCTCCTCCGGTTCGCCGACCCGGCCCAGCGGGGCCATCCGGGACATCAGAGCCTCGGTGCGCGCCTGCGCCTCGCCGTCGTGGCGGTCGGTCATCGGGGTACGGATCCAGCCCGGCGCGACCGCGTTGACGCGGATGCCGTGGCGGCCGATCTCGGCGGCCAGCGTCTTCGTCAGCTGGACCACGGCTGCCTTCGCGACGCCGTAGCAGAGCAGGCCGGGGTTGCCCGTGTCGACGGCGCCCGAGGCCATGGTGACGATGCTGCCCCTGGTGTTCCGGGAGATCATCACGCGGGCCGCCTCCTGGCAGGCGTAGAGCACCCCCTTGAAGTTGATGCCGAGGACCCGGTCGAGATCCTCGTCGCGGGTCTCCAGGACGGGACTGCTGTGCATGATCCCGGCGACCGCCGCCATGACGTCCAGTCGCTCGCACGCGGCCACGGCCTGCCGGACCTGGGCCCGGTCGGTGACGTCCAGGTGATGGGTACGGGCTGTGCCGCCCATGCCCTTGATCAGGGTCGCCGTCTCGTGCAGTCCCTGCGCGTCCCGGTCGGCACAGTGCACCAGGGCGCCCGCCTCGGCGAGCAGTACGGCGGATGCGCGTCCGATGCCGCTGGCGGCCCCGGTGACGAATGCGGTGCGTCCGGTGAGGTCGTACGCCTGTACGGGCATGCTGGGACGGTACGAGGGTTTCTGACGGATCGTCAATTGGTCGTGCGGCTCCGGTCCGAGCGACGGGGGCGTGAGGGCGCGGTGCGATGCCAGCCGTACGGGTGCGGTGTCAGTCGTACGGGAGTGGCTTCCGCTGTGTCCTGGCGGCTCCGGGGGCGGGGGCCGGGCCCAGTTGGCAGGCCGGGCACCAGTAGGTGGGGCGTTCGCGGGAGCCGTCGCCCTGGTTGGCGACGCGGACGGGGGTTCGGCAGCGCAGACAGGGGCGCGGTGCCCGGCCGTACACGAAGAGGTCCTGGCCGCGGCGGCCCGTCGTACTGCGGACCGGGCGGTCCCGGTTGGCTTCGAGGAGCTTCTTCGCGAGGGCGGGCAGCTTCGCGGTGCGGTCGGCGGGCAGGGCGCCGACAGGGAGCCAGGGGGTGGCGCCCAGGAGGAAGCACAGCTCGCTCTTGTAGACGTTGCCGATGCCGGCGAGATTGCGCTGGTCGAGCAGCGCTTCGCCCAGAGAGCGGGCAGGGTCCGCGAGGAGGTTGGCGAGAGCCTGGTCGGGGTCCCAGTCCGGGCCCAGGAGGTCGGGGCCGAGATGGCCGACCGCCCGGTGTTCGTCGGTGGTGCGCAGCAGTTCGAGCACGGGGAGGCGGTAGCCGACGGCGGTGCGGTCCGCGGTGCCGAGGATCGCCCGGATCTGGTGGGACGGGCCGCCGCTCCAGCGTCGGCCGTTCTCGTACACCTTCCAGGCGCCGTCCATCCGCAGATGCGAGTGCAGGGTCAGGCCGCCCTCGACACGGGTGAGGAGGTGTTTGCCGCGCGGGGTGACCTCCAGGACGGCGCGGCCGGTGAGGTCGGCCGTGGCGTACCTGGGCACACGGAGGTCGGAACGGGTCAGTACCGTGCCGGCGAGTGCGTTGTGCAGTCGCTTCGCGGCCTGCCAGACCGTGTCACCTTCGGGCATGCATCCAGGGTGACATGCCGAGGTGGGACGGGGTCTTTAGCGGGGTAGTGGGCGAGCGGGGGAGCAGGCGGCCGGTGATCAGGCGCGGAGGCGTAGTCCGCGGGGGGTCGCGATGAAGCCCGCTCCTTCCAGGAGGGTGCCGAAGGGGGAGGTCAGGGCCGAGGCGCCGTTGACTCGCTCCACCGTGACGGTGCCGAGGGAACCCGCGCGGGCCGCAGTGGAGAGGGCTTCCGACGCCGCGCGCAGACGCGGGTCCTCGGTGGTCCGGCCGTCCGGTTCGGAGGGCCAGGCGAGCAGCGTCTTGCCGCCGCGCTCCATGTAGAGCGTCAGTTCCCCGTCGACCAGTACCACCAGTGAACCCGCCTTGCGGCCCGGTTTGTGGCCGGCGCCGGTCGGGGGTTCGGGCCAGGGCAGCGCACCACCGTACGCGTTCGCCGGATCGGCGGCGGCGAGGACGACGGCACGGCCGGCCTCGGAGGAGGCGGCCCGGGGCAGGGCGCTTCCGGCGAAACCGTGGCTGGAGGCGTGTCCGCTCTGTGCGACGGGGGCGTGGGGGGATTCGGAGCCGAAGTCGAGGTCGAGGCCGAGGTCGAAGTCCTTTGTGAAGCCGTGGTCGGCGGGGGAGGCGGTTTCGTGCGCGCCGGCCGTGCCGGTGCCGAAGGCCGGGGCGGGGTGGGAGTCGCCGCGGTCCCGGGCGTTCGCTGTTGCCCTGAGGCGGTCCACCGCGCCGTCCATGGCGAACTGGGCGGCGCCGAGGCCCTCCACCACGTAGCCGCGACGGGCCTGACCGCTGTCCTCGAAGGCGGAGAGGATGCGGTACACGGCCGAGAAGCCGCCCTCGACGCCCTCCGCGGAAACGGCTCCCCGGGTCACCACCCCGTGGCGGTCCAGCAGGGTGCGGGCCAGGGCGTGGGCGCGGACGGTGGGGTCGGGCTCAGGTCCGGGGAGCAGGGACCAGCGGCCCGCCACGGTCGGCGGACCGCTGCGGGAGGCTGGGCGGGCGGCGGCCGTCAGCGAGCCGTATCTGCCGCGCGGGACGGCGCGTTTCGCCCGGTGTGCCGTCGAGCCTGCCGTACGGCCCGAGCCGAGGAGAGAGCGCATCGGGGCGAGCGTGTCGTTGGTGAGCCGGCCCGACCAGGCCAGGTCCCAGACGGTGTCGGCCAGCTGGGGATCGGTGGCGTCCGGGTGCGTGGTGGCGCGGACCTGGTCGGCGATCTGGCGGAAGAAGAGCCCGTAGCCCCCGGTGAGGGCGTCGAGGACGGACTGGTGGAGTGCGGTGGGTTCCAGGGGGTGGGGCGGTGGCAGGAGGAGCGGGGCCGTGTCCGCCAGGTACAGGGACACCCAGCCGTCCTTGCCGGGGAGGGCGCCCGCCCCGGCCCAGACGATCTCCCCGGCCGCCGTGAGCTCGTCGAGCATCGCGGGGGCGTAGTTCGCCACCCGGGACGGCAGGACCAGCTTCTCCAGGGCCGACGCCGGCACGGAGGCGCCCTGCAACTGCTCGACCGCGCGCACCAGCCCGTCGACGCCGCGCAGACCGTGGCCCTTGCCGACGTGCTGCCACTGCGGCAGGAACTGCGCGAGCGCCGCGGGCGGCACCGGCTCCAGTTCGTGCCGCAGGGCGGCCAGGGAACGGCGCCGGAGGCGGCGCAGAACCGCCGCGTCGCACCACTCCTGGCCGATGCCGGCCGGGTGGAACTCCCCTTGTACGACGCGGCCACTCGCTGCCAGACGATGAAGCGCGCCCTCGGTGACCGCCACGCCCAGGCCGAAACGGGTGGCCGCCGTGGCTGAGGTGAACGGGCCGTGGGTGCGGGCGTGGCGGGCGAGGAGGTCGCCGAGCGGGTCCTTGACCGGCTCGGTGAAGGCCTCCGGGACGCCCACGGGCAACGCCGTGCCGAGCGCGTCGCGCAGACGGCCCGCGTCCTCGATCGCCGCCCAGTGGTCGGCGCCGCCGATGCGGACCCGGATCGCGCGACGCGCGCCTGCCAGCTCCCGGGCCCACTGCGGATCGGCGCCGCGCCCGGCCAGCTCGGCGTCGGTGAGCGGGCCGAGCAGACGCAGCAGGTCCGCGACGCTCTCGGCGTCCTTCGCGCGCCGGTCCTCGGTGAGCCACTGGAGTTCCCGCTCCAGTTCGGCCAGGACCTCGGCGTCGAGCAGTTCGCGCAGCTCCGCCTGGCCCAGCAACTCGGCCAGCAGCCGCGAGTCCAGCGACAGGGCGGCGGCGCGCCGCTCGGCCAGCGGCGAGTCACCCTCGTACAGGAACTGTGCGACGTATCCGAAGAGGAGGGAGCGGGCGAAGGGGGACGGCTCGGGGGTGGTGACCTCGACCAGGCGCACCTTGCGGGACTCGATGTCACCCATCAGTTCCACGAGACCGGGCACGTCGAAGACGTCCTGGAGGCATTCGCGGACCGCTTCGAGAACGATGGGGAACGAGCCGAACTCGCTTGCCACCTGGAGCAGTTGGGAGGCCCGCTGGCGTTGCTGCCACAGCGGGGTGCGTTTGCCGGGGCTGCGGCGCGGGAGCAGTAGGGCGCGCGCGGCGCACTCGCGGAAGCGGGCCGCGAACAGGGCGGAGCCGCCCACCTGGTCGGTGACGATCTGGTTGACCTCGCCCTTGTCGAAGGCGACGTCCGCGGCGCCCACGGGAGCCCTCTCCGCGTCGTACTCCAGGCCGGCCCTCACCGGCTCCTGGTCGAGCAGGTCCAGGCTCATCAGATCGGCGTCCGGGAGACGCAGCACGATGCCGTCGTCGGCGTGCATGACCTGGGCGTCCATGCCGTACCGCTCGGACAGGCGGGCGCTGAGCGCGAGTGCCCACGGGGCGTGGACCTGGGCGCCGAAAGGGGAGTGGACGACGACCCGCCAGTCGCCGAGTTCGTCCCGGAACTGCTCCACGACGATGGTCCGGTCGTCCGGGATGTGCCCGCAGGCCTCGCGCTGTTCGGCCAGGTAGGAGATCACGTTGCCGGCGGCCCAGGTGTCGAGTCCGGCGGCGAGGAGCCGGCGGCGGGCGTCCTCCTCGGGCAGGGAGCCGACCTCGCGCAGGAACGCGCCCACCGCGCGGCCCAGTTCGAGCGGGCGGCCCAGCTGGTCGCCCTTCCAGAAGGGGAGACGGCCGGGGACCCCGGGAGCGGGGGACACCAGGACCCGGTCGCGGGTGATGTCCTCGATGCGCCAGGAGCTCGTACCGAGGGTGAAGACGTCCCCCACGCGGGACTCGTACACCATCTCCTCGTCCAGCTCGCCGACCCGGCCGCCGCCCTTCTTGGGGTCGGCGCCGGCGAGGAAGACCCCGAAGAGCCCGCGGTCGGGAATCGTGCCCCCGGAGGTGACGGCGAGCCGCTGTGCGCCCGGGCGGCCGGTCACCGTGCCGGCGACGCGGTCCCACACCACGCGCGGGCGCAACTCCGCGAACGCGTCGGACGGATAGCGGCCCGCGAGCATGTCGAGGACCGCGGTGAACGCCGACTCCGGGAGGGACGCGAAGGGCGCCGCCCGGCGGACCGTGGCCAGCAGGTCGTCGACCTGCCAGGTGTCCAGCGCCACCATCGCGACGAGCTGCTGGGCGAGGACGTCCAGGGGGTTGGCGGGGACCCGCAGGGACTCGATGGAACCGGTGCGCATGCGCTCGGTGACCACGGCCGCCTGGACGAGGTCACCCCGGTACTTGGGGAAGACGACGCCCGTGGAGACCGCGCCCACCTGGTGCCCGGCACGGCCGACGCGTTGCAGCCCGGAGGCCACGGACGGGGGTGACTCGACCTGGACGACCAGGTCCACTGCGCCCATGTCGATGCCCAGTTCGAGGCTGGAGGTGGCCACCACAGCCGGCAGTCGGCCCGCTTTGAGGTCTTCCTCGACGAGCGCGCGCTGCTCCTTGGAGACCGAGCCGTGGTGGGCCCGGGCGATGACCGGAGGGGCACCCTGGGCCGCGCCCGAGCCGCCCATCAGCTCGGCGGGAGCGTGGTGTTCGGCGAGGGGTTCGCCGGTGGCCCGCTCGTACGCGATCTCGTTGAGCCGGTTGCACAGACGCTCGGCGAGGCGGCGGGAGTTGGCGAACACGATCGTCGAGCGGTGCGCCTGGACGAGATCGGCGATCCGCTCCTCCACGTGCGGCCAGATGGACGGCCGTTCCGCTCCCTCGTTCGCGTCGGCGACCGGGGAGCCGCCCAGTTCGCCCAGGTCCTCGACCGGGACGACGACCGAGAGGTCGAACTCCTTGTCGGACTTGGGCTGGACGATCTCCACCTTTCGCTGGGGGGAGAGGTAACGCGCGATCTCGTCGACCGGGCGGACGGTCGCGGAGAGGCCGATGCGGCGGGCGGGCCTCGGCAACAGCTCGTCCAGCCGCTCCAGGGAGAGCGCGAGATGCGCGCCGCGTTTGGTGCCCGCGACCGCGTGCACCTCGTCCAGGATCACCGTCTCCACGCCGGTCAGCGCGTCGCGCGTGGCCGACGTGAGCATCAGGAACAGCGACTCGGGGGTGGTGATCAGGATGTCCGGCGGGCGGATGGCCAGGGCGCGGCGCTCGGCGGGCGGGGTGTCGCCGGAGCGGATGCCCACCTTGACCTCGGGCTCGGGCAGGCCCAGGCGCACGGATTCCTGGCGGATGCCCGTGAGGGGGCTGCGCAGGTTGCGCTCCACGTCGACCGCGAGGGCCTTGAGCGGTGACACATAGAGCACGCGGCAGCGTTTGCGGGGGTCGGCGGGCGCGGGTGCCGAGGTGAGCTGGTCGAGTGCGGCGAGGAACGCGGCGAGCGTCTTGCCCGAGCCGGTCGGGGCGACCACCAGCACGTCCGAGCCCTCGCCGATGGCCGCCCACGCGCCTGCCTGGGCCGCGGTGGGCGCGGAGAAGGCCCCCGTGAACCAGCCGCGGGTCGCGGGGGAGAAGCCGTCGAGGGCTCGGTGTGCGGAGCTGACCATGCGTCCATCCTGCACCTCGGCACTGACAATTGCCCTGACCTGCGAGTTCGTCTGCGGCGGTGGGGCGGGATGCGGCGAGGCAGGGTGGGATGGGGCCGTGCGGCGGTGAGGCGGCGCGGTTGAGTGCGGGCTGCCGGCCGGTGGTCGTGCGTTCGGCTCCGGCACCTCCCCTTTCCGGCGTCGCGGCTGCGGGTGCGTGGGGGTGCGTCTCGGCGGGCTGAGTCCCCTTCGCGGAGAATGGGGGCATGGCGGGTTCGGGTGAGCGGGCTCGGCACTGGCGGTACGCGGACCTGCCCGGTGTCGACCTTCTGCGTGCGCGGTACATCCACAAGACCTTTGTCCGGCACACCCACGAGAACTTCGTCATCGCCGCCATCACCGAGGGCGCGGAGGTCTTCCACCATGGAGGAACCGATCAGTACGCGGGGCCGGGGGCTCTCGCGCTGGTCAATCCCGATACGCCGCACACAGGGCGCGCGGGGGTTCCCGAGGGGTGGCGGTACGGGGCTGTCTACCCAGCGCCCGAAGTGGTGGCCGAGATCGCCGCGGAGACGACGGCGATCCGGGGGACCCCGGGCTTTGCCGCCCCCGTGTTCGACGATCCGTACTCGGTCACTCTGGTTCACGAAGTGCTGCGTGCGGCCGAGGAGGGCAACGCGTTGGCCGCCGACACGCTGCTGCGGGTCGCGGTGACCCGGCTGCTCCGGCTCAACGGCGGGGCCCTGCCGGACCGGGTCGTGCCCACGGCGGGTGGGCGGATCGCGGCACGCGCGCGTGCCGTGCTGGAGGAGACGATGGCCGGGCCGCCGACCCTGGAGAAACTCGCCAGGGACCTGGGCACCAGCCCCTTCGCGCTGCTGCGGGCCTTCCGTGACACATACGGGTTGCCGCCTCACGCGTGGCTGACGGACGCGCGGGTGCGGCGGGCCCGACGGCTGCTGGACGCGGGGACCGCACCCGCCGACGCGGCCGTCGCCGTCGGCTTCACCGATCAGCCGCACCTCAACCGGCACTTCACCCGGATCGTGGGCGTGCCCCCAGGGGCGTACCAGCGCGAGCGCAAGAACGTACAAGACCCGGCGGAGCACCTGCTCCTACCGTCGGACGGATGGCAGAACAAGCAGCTCTCGCAGACATACGTGCCGACGACGGAGACAAGCCGGACGCCGCCGTCGTCCGAGACGCCCTCGGAGTCGGGATCGCCGTCGGACTGTCCGGTTTCGCCTTCGGGGTGACGTCGGCGAGCAGTGGGCTCACGCTTCCGCAGACCTGTGCGCTCAGCCTTCTGGTGTTCACCGGGGCCTCCCAGTTCGCGCTCGTGGGCGCGCTCGCGGCCGGCGGCAATCCGCTCACCGCGGCAGCGGGCGCGTTCTTCCTGGGGGTGCGCAACGCCTTCTACGGGCTGCGTCTGTCGCAGCTGTTGGCCCTCCCGCGCGCGGTGCGTCCGTTCGCGGCCCAATGGGTCATCGACGAGACCACGGTGGTCGCCCTGGCGCAGCCCACGCGGCGCAGCGCCCGTATCGGTTTCACCGTCACGGGACTCACCCTGTACGTGCTGTGGAACCTCACGACGCTGCTCGGCGGGCTGGGGGCCGAGGCCATCGGGGACACCGACGCCTGGGGCTTGGACGCCGCCGGGCCGGCCGTCTTCCTGGCGCTGCTCGCGCCGATGCTGAAGTCCGGCGTGGAGCGCGCTGCCGCGGGCCTCGCGGTGGTGCTGGGGCTGGGACTGCTGCCCGTACTGCCGGCGGGTGTGCCGGTCCTGGTGGCCGCGCTCGCGGCACCCGCCGTTCTCTGGGCCCAGGGCCGCCGTGCGGCGAGGGACAGGAACCGGGACGGGAGGACGGGCGTGGAGACGGGCCTGAAGAGGGATGCGGAGACGGACGGGAAGGGGGCGGACCGTTGAACGTCTGGATCGCGATCGGTGTGACCGCCCTCGGCTGTTACGTCGTCAAGCTCGTCGGGCTCCTCGTGCCCGCCGGTGTCCTGGAACGTCCGCTCGTCAGACGGCTGGCCGCCCTGCTCCCTGTCGCCCTCCTCGCCGCTCTCACGGCCCAGCAGGCCTTCGCCGACGGGCGGGTGCTCGTCCTGGACGCGAAGGCCGCAGGGCTCGCCGCAGCCGCCGTGGCGCTGGTGCTGCGCGCTCCCTTCCTGGTCGTCGTCGCGGCCGCTGTGGCGGTGACGGCGGGGGTCCGGGCGATGACGGGCTGAGTGCCGCCCGTGCTCGCGCGCGCCCTGCCGTCAGCCGACGGGGCGGCCGTACGCCTTCAGGGTGCGCAGTGCCTCGACCGTCACCATGGGGCGTGCCTCCAGGGCGGAGCCCGGTGCCCACGCGCGCCAGCGGATGGGCCAGCCGCCGTCCTCACGCTGCTCGCTCGCGAGGAAGTCCAGGGAACGTGTCATCTCCTCGTCCGTGAACCACGCGCGCGCGAGTGAGCCCGGTGTCCTCGCGTAGTCGTACGGGAAGTGGTGCTCGCCCGGGGCGTAGCCGGGTGCCACCGGGGAGGCGTCGAGGTGCTCCGGGTCGAGTGCCACGAGCCGGTGCTCGCGTACCAGGCGGCCCAGTCGGTCGGCCGCCGCCTGCGCGCGCGAGCGGTCCGGGACCGAGTCCAGGAAGGCCACGGCGGCCTCCACCTCGTACGGATGGGACTTCTCCAGGGAGTCGACCGCCTGCCAGCAGAAGTCCGTGGCCCGGAACAGCCAGGCGTGCCACACCTCGTTGCGGTGCAGCAGGCCCACCACCGGGCCCGTGGCGAGGAGCTCGCTCGGCGGGTCGGCGACGATCGGCATGAACGGCGCCGCCGGGTAGCCGCGCTGGCTGGGGTGGATCGTCGGCAGCGCGCCGTCCGGTGCGGAGACCGAGGTCAGATAGCGGCACACACGCTCCACCCGCTGCCCGCCGCAGCGCCCGATGGCGTCCAGGACGCGCAGGGCGTGCCCGGTGTGCAGGGGCTGGCTGACGGGGCCGCGCAGATCGGGTTCCAGCGCGTGGCCGTACCCGCCGTCCTCGTTGCGGTAGGCGTCCAGCGCGATCTCCACCTCGTCGGCGCCTCCGTTCAGGAAGTGGTACGCGAAGCGGCGCTGCTCCAGCACGCGCGCGGTGAGCCACACGAAGTGCTCGGCACGGAAGAGCGGGGAACGCGCGTCGGGCGTCGGGGGGAGTGGGGCTGCTCCTGTTTCGGCCATGGGTCAGACCGTAGGGCGCGGAGCGGTCCCGGCAAGCGGTCCCGGCGTCGGCCCACCCTCAGGGGCGGGATACTGACATCATGCGGTTGACGGTCTTCTGGCAGCGGATGGCGGATCACTTCGGTTCGGGGTACGCCGACACCTTCGCGCGCGATCACGTGATGACGGAACTCGGCGGACGGACCGTGCACGAGGCCCTGAACGCCGGCTGGGAGGCGAAGGACGTGTGGCGTGTGGTGTGCGCGGCCATGAACGTTCCGTCGGAGAATCGGTGAAATCGTCCTGAAACGGCGCCGGTCGGCCGCGTAGATCGCAGGGTGGCGACTGATCCTCGGTAGCGTGGGCGAGACTTGCACCGTGGCATCCACAGACGAGACCGGACAGCCCGGACAGCAGGCGTCCCCGTTCGGCGCGACGCCGCCCGAACCCCCGGCCGGGTACACCGCCGGGCAGGGCGCGCGCATGCCCCGCTGGCTGCCCCGCGCCATGATGCTGGCGCTCGCCCTCGTCGGCCTGTTCCAGCTGGGCAGCTGGGCCTTCCACGAGCTCACCGGCCTGTTGATCAACATTCTCATCGCGTTCTTCGCCGCGCTCGCGATCGAACCCGCGGTGAGCCGCATGGCGTCGCGCGGCATGCGCCGGGGGCTGGCCACCTTCCTGGTCTTCATCGGACTGCTCATCGCGGTCGCCGGGTTCATCACCCTGCTCGGCTCCATGCTCGCCGGCCAGATCATCAAGATCGTCGAGGACTTCCCGGCCTATCTCGACTCCGTCATCAACTGGATCAACGCGCACTTCAACACCGACCTGAAGCGGGTGGACGTCCAAGAGGGCCTGCTGCGCTCCGACTGGCTGCGCAGTTACGTACAGAACAGCGCCACCGGCGTCCTGGACGTCTCCGGCCAGGTGCTGGGCGGGCTCTTCCAGCTGCTGACGATCACCCTGTTCGCGTTCTACTTCGCCGCCGACGGGCCGAGACTGCGCCGCGCGCTGTGCTCCGTACTGCCGCCCGCCCGGCAGGCCGAGGTACTGCGCGCGTGGGAGATCGCCGTCGACAAGACCGGCGGCTATCTGTACTCGCGCGGCCTGATGGCGCTCATCTCCGGGGTCGCCCACTACGTCCTGCTGGAGTTCCTGAGAGTGCCGTACGCCCCGGTGCTCGCCGTCTGGGTGGGACTGGTGTCGCAGTTCATCCCGACCATCGGTACGTATCTCGCGGGCGCCCTGCCGATGCTGATCGCCTTCACCGTCGATCCCTGGTACGCGCTGTGGGTGCTCGTCTTCGTCGTGCTCTACCAGCAGTTCGAGAACTACGTGCTGCAGCCCAAGCTGACCGCGAAGACCGTCGACATCCATCCCGCGGTCGCCTTCGGCTCGGTCATCGCCGGCACCGCGCTCCTCGGCGCGGTCGGCGCGCTGATCGCCATCCCGGCGGTCGCCACGCTCCAGGCGTTCCTGGGGGCGTACGTGAAGCGGTACGACGTCACGGACGACCCCCGTGTCCATGGGCACCGCAGCCGGGGCACCAGCATCCTCACGCGGCTACGGGTCCTGCTGGAGGGGCGCCGGGCTGCCGACCCCGAGGACTCGGCGAACTCCGCGGAGGCGCCCGCACCGGAACCGGGGCCGGGTCCGTCGTCGGGGGAAGACTCCACGCCCGCGTGAGCTGAGCCCCGGTCGTAGCCCTGTCGGAGACGGACGCCGCGGGGGAGCCCACAGGGCCGGTGGGCGCCGACCGCGTGACAGAGGTGCCCGGCACCGTCCTGTCCGGTCGTGGACGCCCCGCACCATGTTGCGCGCCGTGTGCCCCTGGGGTGTCGAACCCGACATCCCGGTCCTCGGCGCATCGTGAACCTAGTCTCGGATGTGCCGAGTGTTGCGCTTGACACGAAAATCGAACATCCATTCTGATTGAGGTTCCGGCGAGGCTCTCGACGGGGATTTCGTCAGGGTTTTCATGGAGATGTGCCCGAGTTATCCACAGGCCGGACGGGCGTCGGGGCGCATTGTCAGTGGCAGGCGTTAGCGTCTTTGACGTGAAGCGATCGACTCAAGCAAATCGGGTGGAACCCATGGCAGGAACCGACCGCGAGAAGGCGCTGGACGCCGCGCTCGCACAGATTGAACGGCAGTTCGGCAAGGGCGCGGTGATGCGCCTGGGCGAGCGGCCGAATGAGCCCATCGAGGTCATCCCCACCGGGTCGACCGCGCTCGACGTCGCCCTCGGCGTCGGCGGGCTGCCGCGCGGCCGAGTGGTGGAGGTGTACGGCCCGGAGTCCTCCGGCAAGACGACCCTGACCCTGCACGCGGTGGCGAACGCGCAGAAGGCCGGAGGCCAGGTCGCCTTCGTGGACGCGGAGCACGCCCTCGACCCCGAGTACGCGAAGAAGCTCGGCGTCGACATCGACAACCTGATCCTGTCCCAGCCGGACAACGGCGAGCAGGCCCTGGAGATCGTGGACATGCTGGTCCGCTCCGGTGCCCTCGACCTCATCGTCATCGACTCCGTCGCCGCGCTCGTGCCGCGCGCGGAGATCGAGGGCGAGATGGGTGACTCGCACGTGGGTCTTCAGGCTCGTCTGATGAGCCAGGCGCTCCGCAAGATCACCGGTGCGCTGAGCCAGTCCGGGACCACCGCGATCTTCATCAACCAGCTCCGCGAGAAGATCGGCGTGATGTTCGGCTCGCCGGAGACCACGACCGGCGGCCGGGCGCTCAAGTTCTACGCCTCGGTGCGGCTCGACATCCGTCGTATCGAGACGCTGAAGGACGGCACCGACGCGGTCGGCAACCGCACCCGCGTCAAGGTCGTCAAGAACAAGGTCGCGCCGCCGTTCAAGCAGGCCGAGTTCGACATCCTCTACGGGCACGGCATCAGCCGCGAGGGCGGTCTGATCGACATGGGCGTGGAGCACGGCTTCGTCCGCAAGGCCGGCGCCTGGTACACGTACGAGGGCGACCAGCTCGGCCAGGGCAAGGAGAACGCGCGCAACTTCCTGAAGGACAACCCCGACCTCGCCAACGAGATCGAGAAGAAGATCCTGGAGAAGCTGGGGGTCGGTGTCAGGCCGGAGAAGCCCGCCGCCGAACCCGGCGCGGACGCGGCGGTCACCGTCGCCCCGGACGGAGCGGCGAAGGCGGTTCCTGCTCCCGCGTCGGCGGCCAAGACCACCAAGGCCAAGGCCACGGCCACGGCGGTCAAGAGCTAGCCCGTGACACGACGAACCGACTGGGCCGAGTACGCGTACCCCGGTGCCTCGGAGGACCGGGGCGGCGGGGGCTTTGCCGGGGGCGGTGACAGCGCCTACAGGGATGCCGGGCCATACGGGGGTGGCCGCGGAGCCCGGGAAGGCGACGGGGTGTACGAGGGTGGCGGAGGACCCGGCGCCGGGTCACGCCGCGGTCAGGATTCACCGGGGGACGCCCGGTACCGGGGCGACGGTTCGCCGGGAGGCGGACGGCGCCGCGGCGGCGGTGACCTGGGCGGCGAGAGCGGCCCGTACGACGAAGGCGGCCCACACGGTGAGGGCTCGCGTGGCGGGCGCGGTCGTCGTCGGCGTCGCGGCTTCGGCGAGGCGGGCGGCGACCCACAGGACGGAGGTTCCGTCTCCTCGTCGAGGGCCGAGAAGGCGGAGCCGCCGGCGGACCCGGCTGAGCGGGCGCGGGCGATCTGCCTGCGCCTGCTCACCGGGACCCCGCGTACGCGCAAGCAGCTCGCGGACGCCCTGCGCAAGCGGGAGATCCCGGACGAGGTGGCCGAGGGGGTCCTGTCGCGGTTCGAGGAGGTCGGACTGATCAACGACAGCGCCTTCGCGGACGCCTGGGTCGAGTCCCGGCACCACGGCCGGGGACTGGCCCGGCGGGCGCTCGTACAGGAACTGCGTACCAAGGGCGTGGACTCGACGCTCATCGACGAGGCCGTCGGGCAGCTCGACTCCGAGCAGGAGGAGACGACCGCGCGTGAACTCGTCGCCCGCAAGCTGCGTGCGACCCGCGGACTCGACCGCGACAAACGGCTGCGGCGCCTCGCGGGCATGCTCGCCCGCAAGGGCTACCCCCAGGGCATGGCCCTGCGGGTCGTTCGGCAGGCGCTGGAGGAGGAGGGCGAGGACACCGAGTTTCTCGCGGACGAGGAGTTCTGAACCCGGTGGTGCCGAAGGTTCGGCCGTCCCGAGAGGCAGTTGTCCGCTCGGGAGGCCTGCGTCCCCGGCCCTGAACACGGTGGACGCGCGGGGGCGCCGACCGCGTTCGGGGCCGGGTGGACGGTACGACGGCTTCGGCCGTCAGGCTGCCCGCGACGTCACCGGAAGCCCCGCCGCCCGCCATGCCTGGAACCCTCCGACCAGGTCGGTCGCCCGGTGCAGCCCCAGCCGGTGCAGGGACACGGCAGCGAGGCTCGACGCGTACCCCTCGTTGCAGATCACCACGATCCGCAGGTCATGGCCGGTCGCCTGAGGCGCGCGATGGCTGCCCAGCGGGTCGAGGCGCCACTCCAGTTCGTTGCGCTCGACCACGAGCGCGCCGGGGATCAGGCCGTCGCGCTCACGCAGGGCCGCGTACCGGATGTCCACCAGCAGCGCCTCGCCGGCCTGCGCGGCCTCGTACGTCTCGTGTGCCTCCACGCGCGCGTAGGTCTCGCGCACGCGGTCCAGCAACCCGTCGATGCCGACGGGCTGTTCACTCACTGCCAGTCCTGCGGGCGCTCGACGTGCTCCAGGCGCAGCACCTGTCCGGTACGGCTGTAGCGGCGGATCTGGGGGAGGGGCGGGTAGTAGGCGTGGACCGAGATCGCGTGCTGGTCGCGGGACTCGTTGAAAACCTCGTGCACATGGTGGCGGCCGAAGCTCCGGCCCTGGCCCTCCGACAGCCGTCGCTCCCGGTCGACACCCTCGGTGAGTTCCAGGGTCTTCCAGCCGTCGGTGGGCAGCCGGGCGGCGAGCGAGTTCTCCTTGAGCTCGCCGGCCGCGGTGAGGAAGGCGCCGACCGAGTCGGCGTGGTCGTGCCAGCCGGTGCCGGTGCCGGGCGGCCAGCCGATCAGCCAGGCCTCGCTGCCGCCGGGGCCCTCCAGGCGCACCCAGGTGCGGCCCTCGGGGTCGAGCGGCAGGGAGGCGATCAGTTCGGCGTCGGCTGCCGTACGCCGGACGAAGTCGAGCAGTTCCGCCTGCGTCGGGGTCCTGGGAGTCCCGGAGACCCGGGCGGTTGCGGATACGGAGGGTGACACGGACACGGGTACCGTCCTGGTGAACGTTCGCGGGGAGCGCGCGACAGCGCGGAAGAGCGGCGCGCGCGGGAATAAGGGGATGCGAATTCAGCAGGACGGACGACACACGCAGCCCGCATAGCGGACGAGGTCCATATGGACCCTCCGCCACAGGCGCACATCGGTGTCGGCGTCGGTCACGCTCCGGAGTACAGCATGGCGGTGCTGACCGGTCAACTCGTTGTCATCATGTGGACGCCCGCTGACGGGAGGGGCAGCGGGCGCGGACGGAGGGCAGGTGTCAGCGCGTGCCCGCCGCGGCTTCGGTGTGCGCCTTCGCGTTCGACCTGTCGCCCCTGCCCGTCGTCCCGTCGGCCTTGTCGTCCGTCCTGTCCTGCGGGGGACCGCCCAGCGTCGCCTCGGCCGCCGCGTACAGGTCGGCCGGGCGTACCCCGCTCAGCGCCGTGACGAGGTGCCCGTCCGGGCGGACCAGAAGCACGGTGTGGGCGGCGGCGCCCGGATAGCTCTCGGTGACCAGCAGTTCGGCGGACTGCGGCAGCGCGGCCACCGCCGCCGCCAGCCGGGGCATGATCCCGGCGCTCACCCAGTGCTTGCGCTCCCACACACCCGTACCGGGCGCGACCAGCACCACCAGCAGCGCACCGCGTCCCAGCCGCTCCCGCAGCCGCACGAAGGAACCGTCCTCGGCGGTGACCCGTACGTCCGTCACCTGTCCGCCGGGCGGGGTGTCCACCGAGATCTCCGCCTCGATGTGCTGGGGCGCCAGCGGTGAATGGCCGTACGTCCCCGGCTCGCCCAGGATTCCGCGCCCCAGGTGACCGTCCGTGAGCAGCGAGTCGTGTCCGCGGGCCGACCCGGGGACGTACGACCGCAGCCCCGCGCCGCCGCGCAGCAGCGGCAGCGCCTGGTCGGCGGCGCGCAGCCGGGCGGAGACGGCCGCGCGGCGCTCGGTCTGGTAGCTGTCCAGCAGGGCCTCGTGCGGACCGTGGTGCCAGGCCAGCCCCAGCTTCCAGGCGAGGTTGTCGGCGTCCCGCAGCCCCTCGTCCAGCCCCTGTGTACCGAGCGCGCCGAGCAGATGCGCGGCGTCCCCGGCGAGGAAGACCCGGCCGGCCCGCCAGCGCCGGGCGAGCCGGTGGTGGACGATGTGGACGCCGGTGTCGAGCAGGTCGTACGGCGGTGTGGGGCCGCCGCTCCAGCCCGCGAGGGTCTCCCGGATCCGGGTCACGAGAAGCTCGGGTGTGACCAGGTCCTTGCCCGGCGGCATCAGCCAGTCCAGGCGCCACACACCGTCCGGGAGCGGGCGGGCGGTGATCTCCCCGGCCGAGGGCCCGGAGGTCCGCCACGGAGGCATCCGGTGCAACAACGCCTCACCGGGCCACGGGAGTTCCGTACGCAGCGCGGCCACGGCGTGTCGTTCCACGGCCGTACGTCCGGGGAAGCGGATGTCCTGGAGTTTGCGCACCGTGGAGCGCGGGCCGTCGCAGCCGACCAGGTAACTGCCGCGCCACCAGGTGCCGCCCGGGCCGCGGGTGTGTGCCGTGACGCCGGACGGCTCCTGCTCGACGGAGTCGAGACGGCTGTTGACGGCGAGTTCGACGAGCCGCTCGCGCGCGATGGCGGTCCGCAGGGCGCCGGTCAGCACGTGCTGGGCGATGTGCAGGGGGATGCCGGGTTCCGTGCCGGGTTCCGCCCCGAGTCCCGCTGCGGGTCCCGACCCGAGCCCCGACGGAAGCGCGTCGGTCGGCCCGTCGGATCCCTCGGTCCCGAAAGAGATCTGACGCATCACCTGCTTGCGCCGCATCGACCGCCATCCGGCCCAGTGGAAACCGGCGTCGGCGATCGGCGCACCGGTCAGTCGCTCCAGCAGCGCGGCGGTGTCCTCGCGCAGCACGACCGTGCGAGCGGGGCGCTGGTCGTCCTTGCCCGGCCCCTCGTCGAGGACGACCGAGGGGACCTCCTGGCGCGCCAGCGCAAGCGCCAGCGTGAGCCCGACCGGCCCCGCTCCGACGATGATCACCGGGTCCATGGCGCGGCGCCCCCTGCCCAGAGCGACGTCTTCATCGACACAAGTGAACAGGAAGTTGGAGCGGGGTGCACGATCACAAAACGTATGCAACAGACTCCGCGCCACCCGGTCAAGCTGGACGCACCACAGGCGCCCGCCCCGACCCACTCGGCGTTTCCCCTGGTACGGCATGTGTGCCCGGCGAAGACGGCAGACGACGGAGGCAGTGGCGAACGCGCCACTGCCTCCGTGTCGGTCACACCACTGCCTCCGGGCAGGTCATACGAGTTGAGTGGCCGTCAGATGGAACCGCCCGCGCCGGTCGCCTCCGTGCCGGCCACCGTCGCCGGTCCGAGCACCACACCGGTCGACTTCTTGCCGCGGCGCAGCCTGCCCTCCAGCCAGCTCGCGAAGCTGGTGATGAGGAAATTGATCACGATGAAGATGGCCGCCACCACGATGAAGCTCGCGACGACGTTGGCGTAGTTGGCCGCGAGCGTGCTGCGCGTGTTGAGAAGCTCGGTGAAGTTGAGCATCACGCCGCCCAGCGCGGTGTCCTTCACGATGACGACGAGCTGGCTGACGATCGCCGGCAGCATGGCCGTGACGGCCTGCGGGAGCAGGACGTTCGTCATCGTCTGGCCCTTGCGCAGACCGATCGCGAGGGCGGCCTCCGTCTGTCCCCTGGGGAGGGACAGGATGCCGGCCCGCACGATCTCGGCGAGCACCGAGGCGTTGTAGAGCACCAGGCCGGTGACGACCGCGTAGAGGGGGCGGGACTCGCTGCTGACGTCCGTGGACCTGACGTAGAACTCCATGGCGAACAGCATGAGCAGCAGCACCGGAATCGACCGGAAGAACTCGACCACCACACCGGCGGGGACCCGGACCCACCGGTGGTCGGACATCCGCGCGATACCCAGGACCGCACCCAGGGGAAGGGCGATCACCATGGAGAGCGCCGCGGCCTTCATCGTGTTGGCGAGGCCGGGCAGCAGATAGGTCGTCCAGGCCTGTGACGTGGTGAACGGCTCCCACAGGGCCCACTTCAGCTGGCCCTTGTCGTCCATCGTCCGCCAGATCCACCAGAGGAACAGGGCGAGGAGGACGAAGAAGACGATCGTGAGGACCACGTTGCGCTGTTTGGCGCGGGGGCCCGGCGCGTCGTAGAGGACGGAGGTCATCGCTTCACCGCCAGTCGCTTGCTCAGCCAGCCGAGGGCGAGCCCGGTGGGCAGGGTCAGTACCACGAACCCGAAGGCGAAGACCGCGCCGATGAGTACCAACTGAGCCTCGTTCTCGATCATCGTCTTCATCAGACTCGCGGCCTCGGCCACGCCGATCGCGGCGGCCACGGTGGTGTTCTTGGTCAGCGCGATCAGTACGTTGGCCAGCGGGCCGATGACCGACCGGAACGCCTGCGGCAGTACGACGAGACCCAGCACCTGGCTGAAGCTCAGCCCGATGGCGCGGGCCGCTTCGGCCTGCCCCGGGGGCACGGTGTTGATCCCGGAGCGCAGTGCCTCGCAGACGAAGGCCGCGGTGTAGGCGGTGAGCCCGAGCACCGCCAGCCGGAAGCCCTGGAGCGGGAAGTCGTCGGATGCGCCCATCGTCACGCCGAAGATGTCGGCGAGGCCGAGTGAGGTGAAGACGATGATGACCGTCAGCGGGATGTTGCGGACGATGTTCACGTAGGCGGTGCCGAACCCGCGCATGAGCGGGACCGGGCTGACCCGCATGCCGGCCAGCAGTGTGCCCCAGACCAGGGAGCCGAGGGCGGAGAGGGCGGTGAGTTTCACCGTCATCCAGAACGCCCCGAGGACGTCGTAACCATCAAGAAAGTCGAACACGATCCCCGCGCTTCCGGGTGTGAGGCGTATGTGGCGTACGTGATGTACGTGGCAGACGCGGTGCGCCGCTGCCCTGATCGCGGTGGGCGGCGGCGCACCTGCGGAACTCCGTGCTAGCTGACGATGGTGCCGATCTTCGGAGCCGGCTCGTTCTTGTAGCCGGCCGGACCGAAGTTGTCCTTGACCGCGGTCTCCCAGGCGCCGTCGCTGACCATCTTCTCCAGCGCGGTGTTGATCTTGTCCACGGTCGTGGTGTCGCCCTTCTTGACGCCGATGCCGTAGTTCTCGTTGCTCAGCTTGAGGCCCGCCAGCTTGAACTGACCCTTGTACTTGTCCTGGGCGGCGAAGCCCGCGAGGATCGAGTCGTCCGTGGTCACCGCGTCGACGGCACCGCTCTGCAGGGCGGCGATGCACTCCGAGTAGCCCGAGTTCTCACGCAGGTTGGCCTTCGGGGCGATCGTGTCCTTGACGTTCTGCGCCGAGGTGGAGCCGGTGACGGAGCAGAGGTTCTTGCCGTTGAGGTCCGTGCCCTTGGCGATGTCGGAGTCCGCCTTGACGAGCAGGTCCTGGTGGGCGAGCAGGTAGGGGCCGGCGAAGTCGACCTTCGCCTTGCGCTTGTCGTTGATCGAGTACGAGGCCGCGATGAACTTCACGTCGCCACGGGCGAGGGCGGTCTCGCGGTCGGCGCTCTTGGTCTCGACCCACTCGATCTGGTCGGGCTCGTAGCCGAGCTGCTTGGCGACGTACGTCGCCACGTCCACGTCGAAGCCGGCGAAGGAGCCGTCGGGCTCCTTCAGGCCGATGCCGGGCTGGTCGAACTTGATGCCGACCTTGATCTTGTCGCCGCCGCCGGAGCCGGTGTCGCTCTTGTCGTCGTCGCCGCCACAGGCCGTCGCGGTGAGGGCGAGGACAAGGGCTGCGGCGGTCGCGGCGGTGACCTTGCGGAGCTTCATGGTGAACATCCTTTGACTGAGGGAGAGACGCGGGCCGTCGGTGCCGTGCGGGCCTGACGGACGAAGTTTGTTGGAAACGCGCAGGTCGTCAGTGGTGCAGGATCTTGGACAGGAAGTCCTTCGCGCGGTCGCTGCGAGGGTTGCTGAAGAACTGGTCCGGCACAGCCTCTTCGACGATGCGGCCGTCCGCCATGAACACCACCCGGTTGGCGGCCGAACGGGCGAACCCCATCTCGTGGGTGACGACGATCATGGTCATGCCCTCGCGGGCGAGCTGCTGCATGACCTCCAGGACCTCGTTGATCATCTCGGGGTCGAGCGCCGAGGTCGGCTCGTCGAAGAGCATGACCTTGGGGTCCATGGCCAGGGCTCGCGCGATGGCGACACGCTGCTGCTGGCCGCCGGAGAGCTGTGCGGGGTACTTGTCCGCCTGTGTGGCCACGCCCACCCGGTCGAGCAGGGCGCGGGCCTTCTCCTCGGCCGCGTTCTTGTCCGCCTTGCGGACCTTGATCTGGCCCAGCATCACGTTCTCGAGCACCGTCTTGTGCGCGAACAGGTTGAAGGACTGGAACACCATGCCGACGTCGGCCCGCAGCCGGGCCAGCGCCTTGCCCTCCTGGGGCAGCGGCTTGCCGTCGATCGAGATGTCTCCCGAGTCGATGGTCTCCAGGCGGTTGATGGCGCGGCACAGGGTGGACTTTCCGGACCCGGAGGGTCCGATCACCACGACCACCTCGCCGCGGGTGATGGTCAGGTCGATGTCCTGGAGAACATGCAACGCGCCAAAGTGCTTGTTGACGCTCTTCAGGACGACCAGATCGCCGGTCACGGGCACGTCGTCCTTGGCCACCGATACTTCGGTCATCGCTTACTGGCTCCGTCCACCTCGGTTTCGGAGGACAGTAGTGACCCTGTGAGACCAGCGTCAGCACATCTGAGCGGAACTTGAGGATAACGATCCGATGTCAGGTCAACACGCTTTGTAGCGCCCCCCGAAAGAGGTGTACCGGACGGATAACGGAAGCGGTCCGCAGCCGGAACCAGGCACACGCGTGCGTGTGTCCACATGGTGTACTCCGCTGGGGCACCGCATGTGGTGTACAAGTCGAAACGGCACGGCCGGCGAACCGAAGCACGTGCACCGCAGCCCATGAACCGAAGTCCGTGAACCGAAGCACATGAACCGAAGGGGTCGCGATGAGACTGCTCCTCGTCGAGGACGACAACCATGTCGCCGCCGCGCTCTCCGCGGTCCTGGCCCGGCACGGTTTCGACGTCACGCACGCGCGCAGCGGGGAGGAGGCCCTCCGGGCGCTCGTTCCGGAAGGCAACGGCTTCGGTGTGGTGCTGCTCGACCTGGGCCTGCCCGACCAGGACGGGTACGAGGTGTGCGGCAAGATCCGCAAGCGCACCAACACCCCCGTGATCATGGTCACCGCGCGCTCCGACATCCGCTCCCGCATCCACGGCCTCAACCTCGGCGCCGACGACTACGTCGTGAAGCCGTACGACACCGGGGAGTTGCTCGCCCGGATCCACGCCGTCAGCCGGCGCAGCGTCCACGAGGACGCCGCCGAGGCCGGTGACAACGCGCTGCTCCTGGGCTCGCTGCGGATCGAACTGTCCACCCGGCAGGTTCTCGTGGACAGTTCCGTCGTCCAGCTGACCCGCAAGGAGTTCGATCTGCTCGCCCTCCTCGCTCAGCGTCCCGGAGTGGTGTTCCGCCGAGAACAGATCATCAGCGAGGTCTGGCGCACCAGCTGGGAGGGGACCGGCCGCACCCTGGAGGTGCATGTCGCGTCCCTGCGCGCCAAGTTGAGCATGCCGGCGCTGATCGAGACCGTCCGCGGCGTGGGCTATCGGCTCGTCGCCCCGACGAAGTAGCGGGGACGGGTGCGCACACGTCTCCTTCCCCTGCTCATCGTCCTGATGGCGGCCGTCCTGCTCGCGCTCGGCATCCCGCTCGCCATCAGCGTGGCAGCGGCCCAGCAGCAGACGGTCGTCGTCGACCGGATCGACGACACCGCGCGGTTCGCCGCGCTCGCCCAGTTCGTCACCGACCGGCCCACCGGGTCCCGGGTCAAGGACGCGGACACCGACGAGCGCGGCGAGACCCTCCAACGGGAGCTGGAGAGCTACTACGACGTCTACGGCATCCGTTCCGGCGTCTTTTACCGCAACGGCGTGCCCATGGCCAACGCGCCGACCGACTGGTACCTGCCGGAAACGGGCGAGGTGCGTGAAGCGTTCGCCGAAGCGCTCCTGTCCCGGCGCAGCCACGATCCGCAACAGGTCTGGCCCTGGCAGGAGCACCGGCTCGTCGTCGCGTCGCCGGTGATCCGGGACGGCGATGTCGTGGCCGTCGTGGTCACCGACTCGCCCACCGGGCAGATGCGTTCGCGGACACTGCACGGCTGGATCGTCATCGGCGCCGGCGAGATCGCCGCGATGCTGCTCGCGGTGGGCGCGGCGCTGCGCCTCACCGGCTGGGTGCTCAGGCCCGTACGCGTCCTCGACGCCACCACGCACCGCATCGCGACCGGCAGTCTGAAGTCCCGGGTCGCGGTGGCCGGTGGCCCGCCGGAACTCAGGCGGCTGGCCCGGTCGTTCAACGAGATGGCGGACAACGTCGAGGACGTGCTGGAGCAGCAGCGCGCCTTCGTCGCCGACGCCTCGCACCAGCTGCGCAACCCGCTCTCGGCGCTGCTGCTGCGTATCGAACTGCTCGCGCTCGAACTGCCCGAGGGGAACGAGGAGATCGCCTCGGTGCAGACCGAGGGCAAACGCCTGGCCGAGGTTCTGGACGACCTCCTCGACCTGGCGCTCGCCGAGCACGCCGAGGCGGACCTCGCACTCACCGACATCGGCGCGCTGACGGCCGAGCGCGTCGCCGCCTGGACGCCGCTCGCCGAGGCCAAGGGCGTACGCCTGGTCGGCGACTGCCCGGCCACGACCGCGTGGGCGGACCCGGTCACGCTGTCCAGCGCCCTGGACGCGGTGATCGACAACGCGGTGAAGTTCACCCCGGCGGACGAGTGCGTGCAGGTGTCGGTCGCGTCGAACGGCGAGACCTCGACGGTCGTGGTCACCGACGGCGGCCCGGGCATCACCGACGACGAACTCGTCCGTATCGGCGACCGGTTCTGGCGCAGCGGCCGGCATCAGAACGTCAAGGGTTCGGGCCTCGGCCTGTCCATCTCCCGGATCCTGCTGGCGGCGGGCGGCGGCACGATCTCGTACGACCATCACGAACCGCACGGCCTGAAGGTGACGGTGCGGGTGCCGAGGTCGGGCCCGGCGTCCTGAGGGTCCCGGCCCGCGCCGGGACAAGCCCTACGGCTTGACCGAGCGGTAGTAGCGCCGGGCGCCCTCGTGCAGCGTCAACGGGTCGGTGTAGATGGCGGTCCGCAGGTCCACGAGCTGCGCCGAGTGGACGTGGGCGCCGATGCGGTCCCGGCTGTTGATCACCGACCGGGTCAGCCACTCGGTGAGCCTCGGGTCCACGTCCGCGCGTGTCATGAGCAGGTTGGACACCGCGAGCGTCGCCACGGTCGAGCCGTCCTGGACGGACGGGTAGGCCGACTCGGGCATGTTGGTGGCCCGGTAGTAGCGGGAGGCTCCGCCCTGTTCGTGCAGCTTGGCGACCAGGTCCGCGTCGATCGGGACGAAGCGGAAGGAGAAGTTCTTGGCCAGCTGCACCAGACCGTTCGTGGGCAGCCCGCCCGACCAGAAGAAGGCGTCGATCTGGTTCCTCCGGAGCCGCCCGGGCCCGGTGTCGATGCCGTCGGCGAAGGGCTTGATGTCCTTGCCCGGGTCGAGACCGGCGGCGTCCAGCACCCGGTTCGCAATCAGCCGTACGCCGGAGTTCTCCAGCCCGATGGCCACCCGCTTGCCCCGCAGGTCCTGGACGGTCGAGATCTTGGAGTCGCGCGGCACGACCAGTTGCACATAGTCGTCGTACAGGCGTGCGACCCCGCGCAGTTTGTCGGCGCCCGGCAGCTTCCTCAGTCTGTACGTCTCCACCGCGTCGGCCGCCGCGATGGTGAAGTCGGCGTCGCCGGTGGCCACGCGCTCGACGTTCGCCTGCGATCCCTGGCTGTTCATCAGCTTTACATCCAGGTTCGGCATGTCCTTGGCGAAGGCCGTCCTGAGCCCCGAGCCGTACTGCTGGTAGACGCCGGCGGGGGACCCGGTGCTGAACGTGATCGTCCCGGCCGGAGGGTCCTCGTCCAGGGGGACAAGCCACCACAGCAGCAGCCCGAAAACCACGAAGGCGGCGGCCGACCCCATGAGGGCCTGTCGCCTGCGGATCCGGGGGAGCACCTTGCGCATGCGCGAGATCCTGCCAGTACGGCCCCGGTGCTGGCCAGGGGAGGAAGGGAGGGAAGGGGGCGGGCGAGGGGAGGGCTGCGGTGCGACGATCGGATCGGCACCCGGAGAGCCGCCGCGACATCGCCAGGTTCATGCGAGGTCTCGCCGAACCGCGTGGCGCACGAGCCGGCCGACGTCGTTCACGTCGCGTACGGCACGGCTCTGGTGCACGGGGCCGGCCTCACGAGGTGATCGCGGAGATCCACCGCGCCGCCAGGGCCGGAACGCGGCCGGGCGGTAACCCGTACGGCCCTGCTCCACGCACCGCCTACCCTTGTCGCATGAGCAGCAGTGACCGGATCCAGGCCGTGGACGTCAAGACATACGAAGTGCGCACCTACGGGTGCCAGATGAACGTCCACGATTCCGAGCGATTGTCCGGACTGCTGGAAGACGCCGGTTATGTGCGCGCGCCCAAGGAAGCGGACGGTGACGCGGACGTCGTCGTCTTCAACACCTGCGCCGTGCGCGAGAACGCCGACAACAAGCTGTACGGCAACCTCGGCCGACTCGCCCCGATGAAGACGAAGCGTCCCGGGATGCAGATCGCCGTGGGCGGCTGCCTCGCGCAGAAGGACCGCGACACCATCGTGAAGCGCGCGCCCTGGGTGGACGTCGTCTTCGGTACGCACAACATCGGCAAGCTGCCCGTCCTGCTCGAACGCGCGCGCGTGCAGGAGGAGGCGCAGGTCGAGATCGCCGAGTCGCTGGAGGCGTTCCCGTCCACGCTGCCCACACGGCGCGAGAGCGCGTACGCGGCCTGGGTGTCGATCTCCGTCGGCTGCAACAACACGTGCACCTTCTGCATCGTCCCGGCCCTGCGCGGCAAGGAGAAGGACCGCCGCACCGGCGACATCCTCGCCGAGATCGAGGCGCTGGTCGGCGAGGGCGTCTCCGAGATCACCCTGCTCGGCCAGAACGTCAACGCGTACGGCTCCGACATCGGTGACCGCGAGGCCTTCAGCAAGCTGCTGCGGGCCTGCGGGAGGATCGACGGCCTGGAGCGCGTCCGCTTCACCTCCCCGCACCCGCGCGACTTCACCGACGACGTCATCGCCGCGATGGCCGAGACACCGAACGTGATGCCGCAGCTCCACATGCCCATGCAGTCCGGCTCGGACACGATCCTGAAGGCCATGCGCCGCTCGTACCGCCAGGAGCGCTACCTGGGGATCATCGAGAAGGTGCGGGCCGCCATCCCGCACGCGGCGATCACCTCCGACATCATCGTGGGCTTCCCCGGGGAGACCGAGGAGGACTTCGAGCAGACGATGCACGCGGTGCGCGAGGCGCGGTTCGCGCAGGCGTTCACCTTCCAGTACTCGAAGCGGCCCGGTACCCCTGCCGCCACGATGGAGAACCAGATCCCCAAGGAGGTCGTCCAGGAGCGTTACCTGCGTCTCGCCGCCCTCCAGGAGGAGATCTCCTGGGACGAGAACAAGAAGCAGATCGGCCGCACCCTGGAGCTGATGGTCGCCGAGGGCGAGGGCCGCAAGGACGGCGCCACCCACCGCCTCTCCGGCCGCGCCCCCGACAACCGGCTGGTCCACTTCACCAAACCGGACACCGTGGTGCGCCCCGGGGACGTGGTCACGGTCGAGATCACGTACGCCGCCCCGCACCACCTCCTCGCCGAGGGCGCCGCCCTGAGCGTGCGTCCCACGCGCGCGGGTGACGCCTGGGAGAAGCGCAACACCGCGGAGGCCGCGAAGCCGGCGGGCGTGATGCTGGGCCTGCCGGGAATCGGGGCGCCTGCTCCGCTGCCGGCGGCTGCGGGGAGCGGCTGCGGCTGCGACTGACGTCCTGCCACAATGCGGGTGGAAAGCGGGTGGAAAGGAGCATCACATGTTGCCGTACAGAGTCGCGTTCACCGAAGAGGCCGCCCAGGTACGCGACAGCCTGTCCACCGACCGGCGTGACGTGCTGGAGCGGGGCCTGGCCATACTGGTGACCGACCCGCGGCACAAGCTCTCCCACTCCGTCCGCGGTGACGAGACGACGCGTGAGATCGCGCTCTCCCGCAACCTCTTCATCGAGTACGTGATCAGCGACGGCAAGCTGGTCGTGCTCCTCCTCACGGTCATCGACCTGACCGACGTGCTCATCGAGGACTGACACACCGTCGTCCTCCGGGGTTACCCTGCCGATCATGCTTGTCGCCGCCGCCGTCTGCCCCTGTCCGCCGCTCCTCGTGCCCGAGGTCGCCGCGGGCGCCGCACCCGAGCTGGACGCCGCGCGCGCCGCCTGCACGGACGCGCTGGGCGTGCTCGCGGCCTCCCGTCCCGACCGTCTGGTGGTCGTCGGGCCCGCCGAGGAGGGCGGGCGCGGACCGCACCCGGAGGGCACGCGGGGCTCGTTCCGCGGCTTCGGGGTGGACCTCGACGTACACCTGGGTGCCGGGAACGCCGGACCGGCAGCGCCGGGACGGGAGCTGCCGGCGGCGCTCGCCGTCGCCGCCTGGCTGCTGGAGCGGACCGGCTGGTCCCAGGCGCCCGTGGAAGGCCTGGGCGTGGGGGAGCCGCTGGCGGCCGAGCGGTGCATCGAGGCCGGGAGGGACATCGGCGGGCGGCCGGAGAGGGTGGCGCTGCTGGTGATGGGCGACGCCAGCGCGTGCCGCACGCTCAAGGCGCCCGGATACCTCGACGACCGGGCGCCTGGGTTCGACGCGGACGTCGCACGGGCGCTCGGGACGGCGGACGTGGCGGCGCTCAAGGCGCTGGACGCGGACCTGGCGTACGAACTGAAGGTCTCGGGCCGGGCGCCCTGGCAGGTCCTGGCGGGCGCGGCCGAGAACGCCGGCCTCGCGGGCACACCGCTGTACGACGACGCGCCGTACGGCGTGGGGTACGTGGTCGCGGCCTGGTCGTAGCCGTAGCCGTAGCCGTAGCCGTTCCTGTTCCTGCTCTTGTCGCCGTGGCACGGCGGACGGCCGGGAGCGTGGGCTCCACGGCCGTCCGCCGATGTGTCGTGCCGATGCGCGCGCCGGTCAGGAAGCCGGTGGCGGCGTGTCCGGCGGTGGCGTGAACGTGTCGTCCGGGGTGCCACCGTCCTTGTGCGCGAGTCGGTCCACGGCGCCCTTCGCCTTGCCGGTGCCCGTATGGATCTTGTCGCTGTACTTGCCCCGGGTCTTCTCGTCGACCACCTTCGCGGCCTTGTCGAGACCCCGCTCGATCTGGTCCTCGTGCTGGTGTGCGAAGTCCGCGACCTTCTCCTTGGCCGGGGCGAGCTTTGCCTTCAAATTGTCCAGCAGACCCATTTTTCGCCTTCCCTCGCGGGCGGTTACCTGCGGGCGCCCTCACCGGCCCCGCTGTCGGCGGCCTCCTCGGCGGACTGCTGCTTGGGGATCTCGACGCCCTCGGTGGCGGAGACGGTCACGGCCTCCGTCTTCTCCGCCGTGATGTCCGTCTCGGCCCCGCTGTCGGCCTCGGGCGATCCCTTCACCGCTTCCGTCTCCTCCGCCGTCGGCTCGTCCGTCACGGCGACGGCCTGCTCGTCGGCGGTCGACGCCTCCTCCGTGGTCTTCGACCGTCCGAGAAGCCGTGCAAAAACGCCCATATCCACTCCATACGTTACTCGTGCGGGCGAAATCCCGCGTCGCCCGGTGCGTCCGTTTGCGTCGCCCCCGTCACCGCCTCCCGAATCCGGCGGCGCGAACCTCGCAACTGGCAACGACCCCGGATCCCCGCCGTCACGTCGCTCGTTCGGGGAGGGGCCCGAGGTTTGCGAGACTGTGGCGGTGAGCAGCGCAGCCCCCACCCCACGAGTCATCGCCGTCGTCGGCCCCACTGCGGCCGGAAAGTCCGATCTGGGCGTCTTTCTCGCCCAGCGTCTCGGCGGCGAGGTCGTCAACGCCGACTCGATGCAGCTCTACCGGGGGATGGACATCGGCACCGCCAAGTTGACGCCCGGGGAGCGCGGCGGAGTCCCGCACCACCTCCTGGACATCTGGGACGTGACCGTCGCGGCGAGCGTCGCCGAGTACCAGCGCCTCGCCCGCGAACGGATCGACGCGCTGCTCGCCGAGGGACGCTGGCCCGTCCTGGTCGGCGGCTCCGGTCTGTACGTCCGGGGAGCCGTCGACAAAATGGAGTTCCCCGGCACCGATCCCGAGGTCAGGGCCCGGCTGGAGGAGGAGCTCGCCCTGCGCGGCTCCGGGGCCCTGCACGCCCGGCTGGCCGCCGCCGACCCCGAGGCCGCCCAGGCGATCCTGCCCAGCAACGGTCGCCGTATCGTCCGCGCCCTTGAGGTCATCGAGATCACCGGCAAGCCCTTCACCGCCAACCTGCCCGGCCACGACTCCGTGTACGACACCGTGCAGATCGGCGTCGACGTGTCCCGCCCCGAGCTGGACGAGCGCATCGCCCGCCGGGTCGACCGGATGTGGGCGGCGGGGCTCGTGGACGAGGTGCGCGCGCTGGAGGCGCACGGCCTGCGCGAGGGGCTCACGGCATCACGCGCGCTGGGCTACCAGCAGGTGCTCGCGGCGCTCGCCGGGGAGTGCGGTGAGGACGACGCGCGTGCCGAGACCGTGCGCGCCACCAAGCGCTTCGCGCGCCGTCAGGATTCGTGGTTCAGGCGCGATCCCCGGGTGCACTGGTTGAGTGGGGCTGCGGCGGATCTCACAGAACTTCCGCACCTCGCACTGGCGTTGGTCGAACGACCGGTCACAGCCTGATCACGTCATGGCATCGGGACGCTCAGGCCGTCATCCAGGCATCCGGTGCCGTGCCATCATCGAGCTTCGATCGACCAAGTGGAGTCCGAGTTGGGAGGGCGCGTGGCGATGGAGGCCGGCCCTCGCGACACCGCACAAGGCGTGGGACACGCCACAGGTGACGGTGGCGAAACGGAACGGGACGAGGATCGTCTGAGCCCCGACGGGCCCGACGAGACACAGGGCGGTGTGACCGCCGACGGGCCCGAACCGGACGAGATGTTCCTCGGACCCGAGGTCGAGGTCGAGCTCCGGCCGCAGCGCCGTCTGCGCATCTGGCAGCTCGCCCCGATCGTGGTCCTGGCGGCGCTCGGTTCCCTGATGTTCGCCTTCCCGCTGGCGTTCGACTTCGGTGACAGCGGAGCCGTGATCGCCATGCTGGGGCTGCTCATCTGCTCCTGCGCGGCGGGTTGGGGCATGATGGCCGCCCGCCGGGTCGGCTACACGGCTCCTGGGCTCGGTGAGGGCCGCCGGGACTGGCGGATCGTGCCGGCGTACGTACTGATGGTGGTCGTGGTCATCGGGCTCGCCGTGTGGAGAGTCGCCCGACTGCGTTAGCGTCGGCGCCGGACGTGCGGGGTGCACCCCGCACGGCCTGCGAACCAATGGCAGCTCACCGTGTCGTACCCACCCCGTACGATCGAGGAATGAGCACGCGGATCGCCTTCCTCAAGGGGCACGGGACCGAGAACGACTTCGTGATCGTCCCCGACGCCGACAACGTCATCGATCTCCCTCCGGCCACCGTCGCTGTTCTGTGCGACCGGCGGGCGGGCATCGGGGGTGACGGACTGCTGCACGTCGTGCGGTCCGCCGCGCACCCCGAGGCCAAGGGCATGGCGGCCGAGGCGGAGTGGTTCATGGACTACCGCAACGCCGACGGCTCGATCGCGGAGATGTGCGGCAACGGCGTGCGGGTCTTCGCGCGCTACCTCCAGCGGGCCGGACACGTGGCCGAAGGGGACCTCAGGGTCGCCACGCGCGGAGGCGTGAAGAGCGTGCACATCGCCAAGGAGGGCGACGTCACCGTCGGCATGGGCAAGGCACTCCTCCCCGAAGGGGAGGTCACCGTGCGGGTCGAGGAGCGCAGCTGGCCCGCGCGGAACGTGAACATGGGCAACCCGCACGCGGTCGCCTTCGTGGACGACCTCGGGCACGCGGGGAACCTCCTCGCCGCGCCGCCGGTCAGCCCGGCCTCCGTCTACCCCGACGGGGTCAACGTCGAGTTCGTGGTCGACCGGGGCCCGCGGCACGTGGCGCTGCGCGTGCACGAGCGCGGGTCCGGTGAGACCCGCTCGTGCGGCACGGGCGCGTGTGCCGTCGCCGTGGCCGCCGCCCGGCGCGACGGCGCCGACCCGGCCGTGACCGGGACGCCGGTGACGTACACCGTCGATGTGCCCGGCGGGCGCCTGGTGATCACCGAGAGGGCCGACGGCGAGATCGAGATGACGGGGCCCGCGGTGATCGTCGCCGAGGGGGAGATCGACACGGAGTGGCTGGAATCCGCAGCCAGCTGAAGCGATCTTTTGCTTGATATCGCAGGCTTTGGGCCGCTTGGTCTGTGGAAGTGAAGACCCTGAGGTCCGACGTGGCTCGAATCCGAGGTTGGTGCCGCCTTCGGTGGCGCGGAGGCGCAGGCATCTGAGCCATCGCTCGAATGGGTGATCCGTTTCACGCTCGACGAGAGGTGGTCAGTCGCGCGTGGTGGGCTCGGTAGCATCAAGCACCGGCCCGGACGGGGGAACAACGCCATCCCCTGAGCCGTCGTCCGCCATGGGGCATCCCGTCCGCCGGTCCAGGTAG
This sequence comes from Streptomyces sp. NBC_01451, assembly GCF_036227485.1. Classification (NCBI taxonomy): domain Bacteria; kingdom Bacillati; phylum Actinomycetota; class Actinomycetes; order Kitasatosporales; family Streptomycetaceae; genus Streptomyces; species Streptomyces sp. NBC_01451. The sequence continues at coordinate 2,313,997 of NZ_CP109479.1, read as the reverse complement.
CCGGAGGTGCCCATGAGTGCGGAGGCCACGAATCCCGCGAGCCCAGGTGCTGTGACGTCCTCGCCCAAGCTCGCGGCCTCGCTGGAACAGGACGGGGCCGCGTCGCCCCGCCGACGGACCCGCCCCAGGATCGACCTGCGCCGACTGGGCAGGGCGGCCTTCCTCGGCTCCGCGACCCGCGACCGCCTGCCCGACGCCATCGGCCATGTCGCCGAGGCGCACCGGGCCCACCACCCCGACGCCGACCTGGAGCCGCTGCGCCGGGCCTACGTCCTGGCCGAGTCCTCGCACCGCGGTCAGATGCGCAAGAGCGGCGAGCCGTACATCACCCACCCGCTCGCCGTGACCCTGATCCTCGCCGAACTCGGCGCGGAGACAACGACCTTGACGGCGTCTCTGCTCCACGACACCGTCGAGGACACGGATGTGACCCTCGATCAGGTCGGCGAGGAGTTCGGCGCCGAGGTCCGCTTCATCGTCGACGGCGTGACGAAGCTGGAGAAGGTCGACTACGGCGCCGCCGCCGAGCCCGAGACCTTCCGCAAGATGCTGGTCGCCACCGGGAACGACGTCCGCGTGATGTCGATCAAACTCGCCGACCGGCTGCACAACATGCGCACCCTGGGCGTCATGCGCCCCGAGAAGCAGGAACGCATCGCCAAGGTCACCCGGGACGTACTCATCCCGCTCGCCGAACGGCTCGGCGTCCAGGCGCTCAAGACCGAACTGGAAGACCTGGTCTTCGCGATCCTGCACCCCGAGGAGTACCAGCACACCCGGGAGCTGATCGTCGACAACGCCTCCCGCGCGGACGACCCGCTCGCCGAGATCGCCGACGAGGTACGCGCGGTACTGCGCGACTCGGGTATCCAGGCCGAAGTCCTCATCCGGCCACGGCACTTCGTGTCCCTGCACCGCGCGTCGCGCAAGCGCGGCCAGCTGCGCGGCTCCGACTTCGGACGGGTCCTGGTGCTCGTCAACGAGGACGCCGACTGCTACGGCGTACTGGGCGAGCTGCACACCTGTATGACGCCCGTCGTCTCGGAGTTCAAGGACTTCATCGCCGTCCCCAAGTTCAACCTCTACCAGTCGCTGCACACCGCCGTCGCCCGCGCGGACGGTCAGGTCGCCGAAGTCCTCATCCGCACCCACCAGATGCACAAGGCCGCCGAGGCGGGCGTCATCGCGCTCGGCAATCCCTACGCTCCTCCTTCGGAGGAGCAGACCGACGGCGACGGCGCGCGCGCCGACCTCGACGCCGACGGCGAGCGCATCGACCCCACCCGGCCCGGCTGGCTGTCCCGTCTCCTCGACTGGCAGGAGGCAGCGCCCGACCCCGACACCTTCTGGTCGACCCTGCGCGAGGACCTCGCCCAGGACCGTGAGATCACCGTCTTCCGGGCCGACGGGGGTTCGCTGGGGCTGCCCGAGGGCGCGAGTTGCGTGGACGCCGCGTACGCGCTGTACGGCGAGGACGCGCACGCCTGCATCGGCGCCCGGGTCAACGGCCGGCTGGCGACGCTGAGCACCGTCCTGCGGGACGGCGACACGGTCCAGCTCCTCATGGGGCAGGACCCGGCCTCCGAACCCTCCAGGGAGTGGCTGGACCACGCGCACACGCCCGTCGCCAGGATCGCCATCCAGCGCTGGCTGTCCGCCCACCCGGCGCACAACGATCCGGCGGACGTGCCGCCGAGGTCCTCCGGCGACCCCTCGGAGGCCGAGGAGGCCACCGCCGAGGCCGCCCGGGCGGCCGTCGACGCCCGCTCGGCCCAGGACGGCGCCGAGTCCGCCGACCCCGCCGCGACCGCCGTCGTCGACCAGCCCGGCGCGACCGTACGGCTCGCCGGCTGCTGTACGCCCGTGCCGCCCGACGAGGTCACCGGCTTCGCCGTGCGCGGGGGAGTGGTGACCGTCCACCGGGTGGAGTGCGCCGGGGTGGCCCACATGAAGAGCACGGGGCGCGCGGAGATCGGCGTGCACTGGGGGGACACCACCGAGGCCCGGGTCACCCTGGTCGCCGAATCGTTCGGGCGGCCCCATCTGCTGGCCGACCTCACCGAGGCCATCGCCCTGGAGGGCGTCGCGATCGTCTCGGCGACCGTCGAACCCCCCAGCCAGCAGCGCGTACGCCACACGTACACGCTCCAACTCCCGGACGCGGCGCACCTTCCGGCCCTCATGCGGGCCATGCGCAACGTCCCGGGCGTCTACGACGTGAGCCGGGCCCAGCATCACGTGGCGGTTCCCTGAGGCACCCGTTCGGGTGGGCCCGGCGCGAGTCGCCGCCCTCCGGCGGACGGGCGCTGGTAGCGGTGGTGCATGCTGCTCAACCCCCGTACCCGGTTCACGTCGGCGCTGCTCGCCTCCGCCGTCTCCGTCTGCCTCGTCGCCGCGAGTGCCCCCGCGGCACCCCTGGGCGTCGGCGACCGCCTCTTCCCGCACCTGGGCAACCCCGGGTACGACGTGGCGTCGTACGACCTCGCCCTCAGCTACTCCGGAACCAACACCAAGCCGCTGTCCGCCGTCACGACCATCGACGCCTGGACGACCACCGAGCTGGAACAGGTCAACCTCGACTTCTCCCACGGGAAGGTCGAGTCGGTCGAGGTCGACGGTGAGCCGGCCTCGTTCACCAGCGCGGGCGAGGACCTGGTGGTGACGCCCCGGGCGCCGCTGCCCGCCGGGAGCTGGACGCGGATCACCGTGCGGCACACCAGCGACCCCGTGTCCGCGCCGGGCCGGGACGGCGGCTGGGTGCGCACGAACGACGGGCTCGCGATGGCCAACCAGGCCGATGTCGCGCACCTGGTGTTCCCGTGCAACGACCACCCCTCCGACAAGGCGATGTTCACCATCAGGGTCACCGCCCCGAACGGCTACACGGCCGTGGCCAACGGCCTGCCGACGGGCGTCGACCGGGTCGGTACGGCCACCACCTGGACGTACCGCACCCAGCACCCCATGGCCACCGAACTGGCCCAGGTGTCCATCGGCCGCTCCACCGTCGTGCACCGCGCCGGGCCGCACGGACTGCCCCTGCGCGATGTCGTCCCCACCAAGGACCGCGCGCTGCTGGAACCGTGGCTGAAGAAGACGCCCGCGCAGATCGAGTGGATGGAGAGCAAGGTCGGCCGCTACCCGTTCGAGACGTACGGGCTGCTCATGGCCGAGGCGTCGACCGGCTTCGAGCTGGAGACCCAGACACTCTCCCTCTTCGAGAAAGACCTGTTCACCGAGCCCGCGTACCCCGAGTGGTACGTCGACTCGATCATGGTGCACGAACTGGCCCACCAGTGGTTCGGCGACAGCGTCAGCCCGCGTACCTGGTCCGACCTGTGGCTCAACGAAGGACACGCCACCTGGTACGAGGCCCTGTACGCGGAGGAGAAGGCGGGCCGGAAGCTGGTGGACCGCATGAAGGCGGCCTACGGCGCCTCCGACCGCTGGCGGGCGGCAGGCGGACCACCGGCCGCCCCCAAGCCGCCGAAGCCCGGCCAGAAGATCGGCATCTTCCGCCCGAACGTCTACGACGGGGCCGCCCTCGCCCTCTACGCCCTGCGTCAGGAGATCGGCCGCCCCGCGTTCGAGCGGGTCGAGGAGGCCTGGGTCGGCCTCCACAAGGACGGCGTCGCCGGCACCGCCGACTTCGAGCACCTCGCCTCCGGCATCGCCGGGCGGGACCTGAGCGCGTTCTTCCAGGCATGGCTGTACGCGGAGAAGACGCCGCCGATGCCCGGGCACCCCGACTGGAAGTCCGTCGCGCCCACGGCATAGCGCCACGGAATAACACCGTGACGAGACGGGGCGTGCCGTGCGACCATCTTCAGGTCGGCGGCGCCGCCCCGGCCTCACGGGACGGCCTCCGGGAATCTCCCGGTCCGCTCGCGCGTTGTGACAGGTGACGGGGTTCGCTCCGTCGCCGCACACGGAAACCTCATCGACGTAAGGATCCAATGACCTCCTCTTCTTCCCCTTCCCAGGACACTGAGCGCCTCGCGCACACCTACCCCGAAGGTCTTCGGGCCGATGCCCTGATGGAAGAGGACGTCGCCTGGAGCCACGAGATCGACGGAGAGCGGGACGGCGACCAGTTCGACCGCTCCGAGCGCGCGGCCCTGCGCCGCGTGGCGGGCCTCTCCACGGAGCTCGAGGACGTCACCGAGGTCGAGTACCGCCAGCTCCGCCTGGAGCGGGTCGTGCTCGTCGGCGTCTGGACCACGGGGACCGTCCGGGACGCGGACAACTCGCTCGCCGAGCTCGCCGCCCTCGCGGAGACCGCGGGCGCGCTCGTGCTCGACGGCGTCGTCCAGCGCCGCGACAAGCCCGACGCGGCCACCTACATCGGCTCCGGCAAGGCCAACGAGCTGCGGGACATCGTCATCGAAACGGGCGCGGACACCGTCATCTGCGACGGTGAGCTGAGCCCGGGCCAGCTGATCCACCTCGAAGACGTCGTCAAGGTCAAGGTCATCGACCGTACGGCCCTGATCCTCGACATCTTCGCCCAGCACGCCAAGTCCCGTGAGGGCAAGGCGCAGGTCGCGCTCGCGCAGATGCAGTACATGCTGCCGAGGCTCCGCGGCTGGGGTCAGTCGCTGTCCCGTCAGATGGGCGGCGGCAAGGGCGGCGGCCTCGCCACCCGTGGTCCCGGTGAGACCAAGATCGAGACGGACCGGCGCCGGATCCGCGAGAAGATGGCGAAGATGCGCCGGGAGATCGCGGAGATGAAGACCGGCCGCGAGATCAAGCGCCAGGAGCGCCGCCGCAACAAGGTGCCCTCGGTCGCCATCGCCGGTTACACCAACGCCGGCAAGTCCTCGCTGCTCAACCGCCTCACGGGCGCGGGCGTGCTGGTCGAGAACTCCCTGTTCGCGACGCTCGACCCGACCGTGCGCCGGGCCGAGACGCCGAGCGGACGGCTGCACACGCTGACCGACACCGTCGGTTTCGTCCGGCACCTGCCGCACCACCTGGTCGAGGCGTTCCGCTCCACCATGGAGGAGGTCGGCGACGCCGACCTGATCCTGCACGTGGTCGACGGTTCGCACCCGGCCCCGGAGGAGCAGCTGGCCGCCGTGCGCGAGGTCATCAGGGACGTCGGCGCCACCGGCGTACCCGAGATCGTCGTGATCAACAAGGCGGACGCGGCCGACCCGCTGACGCTCCAGCGGCTGATGCGGATGGAGACGCGTTCGATCGCGGTGTCCGCCCGCACCGGCCAGGGCATCGACGAACTGCTCGCGCTGATCGACAACGAGCTGCCCCGGCCCTCGGTCGAGATCGAGGCGCTCGTGCCGTACACCCACGGCAAGCTGATCGCCCGTGCCCACAGTGAGGGCGAGGTGATCTCCGAGGAGCACACCGCGGAGGGCACGCTGCTCAAGGCGCGGGTGCACGAGGAACTCGCGGCGGAACTGGCGCCGTACGTTCCGGTGGCGGCTGCGCTTTAGGCTCCGCCGGGCGGGTGCGTTTTCGTCTGCGGGTTCGTTGTGGCTGGTCGCGCCCACGCGGCGGAGCCGCAAATGTCAGAGCCCCGCGCCCCTCGATGGGCCCCCACGCCTTTGGTGTGGGGGCCCATCGCGTCACTGGGCGGCGAACTTGCCGCTCACCTCGTCGTACACGCCCTTCGCGACCTTGCCGAGTCGTGGGCCCGCCAGCCAGCCCGAACTGACCGGGCCGATCGAGGTGTTGGAGACCAGGGCCGGGTTGCCGTCCGAGCCTGTGGTGACCCAGCCGCCGCCGGAGGAACCGCCGGTCATGGTGCATCCGATCCGGTACATCGTCGGATCCGACCTGACGATCGACAGTCGGCCCGGCTCGTCCCGGCACTGGTACATCGTCTCGCCGTCGAAAGGTGCCGCCGCCGGATAGCCGGTCGCCGTGATGCTCCCCACCTGTGACACGGCAGGCGCGTCGAAGTCCACCGGGAGGGCCGAACCGACCGTCTCCTCCAGCGACTTGCCGCTGCCGCCCTTCTCGGGCGTCACATGGATGACCGCGAAGTCGTACGGTGCCCCGTCGCCGCCCGTCGAGCCGCCCTGCGCGATCCACTGGTCCGAGGTCTGTGTCCAGTCACCCCACCACACGCCGTAGGGAGCGACCTCCGCGCGAGCGGCGTTCTTCAGCTCGGCGCTCGACCTGCCCGCGTCGTTGTACGACGGGACGAAGGCGATGTTGCGGTACCAGCCGCCCTTCTTGCCCGCGTGCACGCAGTGGCCCGCGGTCCAGACGAGGTTCGACTTCCCGGGGTGGGCGGGGTCCTCCACCACGGTCGCCGAGCAGACCATCGTGCCCTCGGGGGCGTCGAAGAACACCTTGCCCGCCTCGGGCGCGTTGGAGTGGTAGGCGGGCGGCACGGCCGTGGCCCTCACCGCCCGCGGCGTCGGGTCGGTGACGCCCTGGTCGCCGGTGAGGTCGTTCGTGTCGACGCTCTTCTCCGGGTCGTCGGCGTCCCGCATCCGGTCCGCGTCCCAGAGGCCCTCGATGATCGGGTTGACGTAGTCCTCGGCCTCGCGCAGCCAGTCGTCCTTGTCCCAGTTCTTCCAGGCGCCGTTCTTCCACTTGTCGATGTCGATCCCGTGCTCTTTGAGCTTGTCCCTGAGCCCGTCCGGGATCGTGATCTTTCCCGCACCGTCGTCGGTCGCGGAGGCGGAGGACTGTCCGCCCGCGTCGGAACCCCCGGAGTCGGAGCCGGAGCCGCAGGCGGTGGCCGTCAGCGCGAGTGCCAGGGCGAGGCCGGCGACGGCTGTCACGGGGGAGGTTCCGCGGTGTGCGCCCTTCCCGTCCCGGGCGATGAAGGGTGGGCGTATGGGTCGCATGATCTGTCTCCCCCTGGCGTGCTCGAACCGTGTGCTGTCCCCGTTCGGCAACACACACTATGCGGTCGCTGTGGGGCTCATCCGCTGGAACGGCAACGGTTTCGCTACGGGCGGTCCGGTCTCCTGATCGTCCGTCGGGCCGCCGGTGTGACGCCTTGGTACGGCTGTTTCCGGAGTGCTGTCTCCGGAGTACGGAGGCGACGGCGCCGTCCCGGCAAGGATCTTGAGGCGACCCGTGACTCCTGCGGTGCGCAGGGTGTTGGTAACGGGAGGGGTGTATCGGCGAGTTGGTGCTCGGCGAGGCGGCGGAGCATGGGAACAGCGGGGAGTTGGGGCATTGGGGCTGCGGGAGTCCATGGGTACGGGGGCGCACGAGGTGGCGCGGCAATCCCGGGCGTCGGAGGAAGCGGACGCGGACGTCGATACGTGCGCGGGCGCGCGCGGGGCGCACGAGGGGATTCTGCGGCGCCAGTCGGCGCGTGAGTCATCGGCACGCACCTACGCGCGCGCCCTGCCGATCGTCCCCGTACGGGCCCGCGGGCTGACGATCGAGGGCGCCGACGGCCGCCGCTACCTCGACTGTCTCTCGGGCGCGGGGACGCTGGCCCTGGGCCACAACCACCCCGTCGTGCTGGAGGCGATCCGCAAGGTCCTCGACTCGGGGGCGCCACTGCACGTCCTCGACCTGGCGACCCCCGTCAAGGACGCCTTCATCACCGAACTGTTCCGCACCCTGCCGCCCGGACTCGCCGACCACGCGCGCGTGCAGTTCTGCGGACCGGCCGGGACGGACGCGGTGGAGGCCGCGTTCAAGCTCGTGCGCGCCGCGACCGGCCGCACCGGCGTGCTCGCCTTCACGGGCGCCTATCACGGCATGACCGCCGGGTCGCTCAGTGCTTCCGGCCACGCGACCGACGTACGGGTCGCCCGGCTGCCCTTCCCCCAGGACTACCGCTGCCCCTTCGGGATGGGCGGCGACCAGGGTGCCGAACTCGCCGCCCGCTGGACCGAGTCCGTCCTCGACGACACCAAGTCGGGCGTGCCGTTGCCCGCCGGGATGATCCTCGAACCCGTCCAGGGCGAGGGCGGGGTGATTCCCGCGCCGGACGCCTGGTTGCGGCGGATGCGCCGGATCACCGAGTCCCGCTCGATCCCGCTGATCGCCGACGAGATCCAGACGGGGGTCGGCCGCACCGGCACCTTCTGGGCGGTGGAGCACAGCGGGGTCACCCCCGACGTGATGGTGCTGTCCAAGGCGATCGGCGGCAGCCTGCCACTGGCCGTCGTGGTCTACCGCGACGACCTCGACGTCTGGGAACCCGGCGCCCACGCGGGCACGTTCCGCGGCAACCAGCTCGCCATGGCCGCCGGGACGGCCACCCTGAAGTACGTCAGCGAACACGGACTCGCCGAACGCGCGGCCACCCTGGGCGCTCGGATGCTCAGCCAACTCCGCCAGCTGGCGGCGGAGTTCCCGATCGTCGGTGATGTACGCGGACGGGGACTGATGATCGGGGTCGAACTCGTCGAACCGGGGGCGGAGCGGAGCACGGGCCCTGCCGCGGACTCCGCCGACGGCGACCGGGACACCGATCCGGAGGTCTTCCCCCGCCCGGCCGACGGCGGACCGTGTCCCGCAGCGCCCGAACTGGCCGCCGCCGTACAGCAGGAGTGCCTGCGCCGGGGACTGATCGTCGAACTCGGCGGACGCCGGGCCGGCGTCGTCCGTCTGCTGCCGCCGCTGACCATCAGCGACGAACAGGCCGCGGCGGTCCTCGACCGGCTCGCAGACGCCGTGGCGGCGGTGGCACGCGGCCGCACCGACTCCGGCATCCCGCACGCCAGGCACTCCGCCCACGCCGAGCGAGCGGGGTAGCCGGACCCAACGCCCGCCCGTACCAACCCGGTTCGCCTGCCCCGCCCCGTACGCGCACTCGCACAACCTCACGAGGAACGGTCTTGAACAGCACCCCCGTACCCGAAGGCCGTTCCCACCTCACCCCCGCGCGAGGTTCGGCGCCCGAGAGGGACACAGTGCCCCGTCAGAAGGGAACAGCCGACGGCGGCGGGTGGGCGCGCGGAGCCACGGCCGACCTCCTGGAACACCTCGACCCCCACATCGCGGCCCAGGCCGCCGCCACCGAGAACCTGCTGCGCTGCTGGGTGCGGGAGAAGGACCTCGCCCCTCCCGAGGACGGCACCCTCCGCATCCCCCTCCCCACCAGCGGCACCGCCCTGCTGGCCCCGGTCCACTACTGGTCCCCGACCGGCTGGCACCGCTTCGGCCTGCCCCATCTGGCCGACGCCCCCGCGGGAGCCCCGGCCGCCGACGCGATCACCGTCGCGACCCTGCTCGCCAGGGAGGCGTACGACGGCCCGAAGACGGCCGGAACCGACCCGATGACCGAGGTGCCCCCGGCCGATGTGGACGGCACCCCGACGGTGATCGACGCGCCGGCCCCGCCGACGCCCGGCCCCGCAGTCCTGCCCCCCGACGCGGTGGACCTGGTCGCACGTGTCGCCGACTCCGTCCGCCGGACCGCCACCTTCATCCGTGACCGCCGTGCGCAACCGGCCGACGGGCCCGACCTCTTTCTCGCCGCCGAGCAGGCGCTGCTGCTCGGCCATCCGCTGCATCCGACCCCGAAGAGCCGCGAAGGGCTCGCCGAGGCCGAAGCCCGGCTCTACTCACCGGAGTTGCGCGGCTCCTTCCCGCTGCACTGGCTGGCGGTGGCCCCCTCCGTGCTCGCCACGGACTCCGCCTGGACCGAGCGTGGCCGCCCCGTCCGCGCCGAGCAGCTCACCGCGCAGCTCATCGGCGCCGCGCTGCCGCTGCCCGACGGTTTCGCGGCCCTCCCGCTGCACCCCTGGCAGATCCGCGAGGCCCGTCACCGCCCGCAGATCGCGGCCCTGTTCGAGGCCGGTCTGCTCCGCGACCTCTGCACCCACGGCTCCCCCTGGCACCCCACCTCCTCCGTACGCACCGTCCACCGCTCGGGCGCCTCCGCGATGCTGAAGCTCTCGCTGGGGCTGCGCATCACCAACTCCCGGCGCGAGAACCTCCGCAAGGAACTCCACCGGGGCGTCGAAGTGCACCGGCTGCTGCGCTGCGGACTGGCCAAGCAGTGGCAGTCCGCCCACCCGGACTTCGACATCGTCCGCGACCCGGCCTGGCTCGCCGTCGACGACCCGGACGGCCGCCCCGTCCCCGGCCTCGACGTGGTGATCCGGCACAACCCGTTCCACCCCGCGGACGACGTGTCCTGTATCGCGGGACTCGTCTCGCCCCGCCCCCGCGCCCACCCGGGCAGCACGGCCGGCCCGCGACGGGAGGGCCCGGTCCTGCGGTCCCGGCTCACCGAGGTCGTCACACGGCTCGCCGGACGAACCGGCCGCCCGCGCGGGGCCGTCGCCGCCGAGTGGTTCCTGCGCTACCTGGAGCAGGTCGTACGGCCCGTGCTCTGGCTGGACAGCGAGGCAGGCATCGCCCTGGAGGCCCACCAGCAGAACACCCTGCTTCTGCTGGACGCCGACGGCTGGCCCCGGGGAGGCCGTTACCGCGACAACCAGGGGTACTACTTCCGCGAGTCCCGACGCGCCGAACTCGACGCCCGGCTGCCGGGCATCGGAGAACAGAGCGACACGTTCGTCTCCGACGAGGTCACCGACGAACGCTTCGCCTACTACCTCGGCATCAACAACGTCCTCGGCCTCATCGGCGCGTTCGGCTCCCAGCACCTCGCCGACGAACGGCTGCTGCTGGCAGCCTTCCGCCGCTTCCTCACGGACGTCGCCTCCGGTCCCGCCCGACTGCGTACGTCCCTGCCCGGCCGGCTGCTGGACTCACCCGTCCTGCGCTGCAAGGCCAACCTGCTCACCCGGCTGCACGGACTCGACGAACTCGTCGGCCCGGTCGACACCCAGTCCGTCTACGTCAGCATCGCCAACCCCCTCCTTTCCTGACGCCGTCGACACCTCCCCCCTGACACCACCAACTCCCTTTCACCCCCTGAGGAACACCACCACACACCCCATCTCCTGAGAGGAGCGTCCCGTGCCTCCTACCGACGCGCGCACCCACGCCCGTACCGACTTCCCGACCGCCCCGGCCCCCGAGAACGACGCCGACTTCCGCACCGTCGGCGACAGCGAGGACACGCTGGAGCTGCGCCTGCCCGACGGGTTCCTCACGATGTACGCCGACGGCGGCAGGGCGGCGGACACCGTCCCCCCGGCGCCCGGCGGCGATCCCCTCGACGGCATCGCGGACTGGGGGCCGATCAGCACGCCCGCAGGCTCGTTCCACCTCCTCCCCGTCCGGATCGAGCGCGATCTCCCCCTCATCGGGCGCTGGATGAACGACCCCACCGTCGCCACCTTCTGGGAGCTCGCCGGCACCGAGCGCGTGACCGAGGCCCATCTGCGGTCCCAGCTCGACGGTCACGGACGCAGCGTCCCCTGCCTCGGCGTGCTGGAAGGCACCCCGATGAGCTACTGGGAGATCTACCGCGCCGACCTCGACCCGCTGGCCCGGCACTATCCGGCCCGTCCCCACGACACCGGACTGCACCTCCTGCTCGGCGCAGTCGCCGATCGCGGGCGCGGACTGGGCGGAATCCTGCTCAGAGCGGTCGCCGACCTCGTACTCGACCACCTTCCGCGCTGTGCGCGCGTCGTCGCGGAACCGGACCTGCGCAACACGCCCTGTGTGTCGGCCTTCCTGAGCGCCGGGTTCCGATTCGGCGCCGAGCTCGACCTGCCCGCCAAGCGGGCCGCCCTCATGGTCCGGGACCGGGGCCTGCGCGATGCGCTGTAGACCCCCTGCGCCACTCCTGGTCCCACCGTGCGCTTCCGCCTTGATCACCCGATTGTCAGTGCCGCCCCGTAGGGTGGTCGCGCTATGACGAAGCCCTCACTCCCCGAACTCCTGCATGCTGCCGTCACCGCCGTCGGCGGTACGGAGCGCCCCGGCCAGGTGACCATGGCCGAAGCCGTCGCGGAGGCGATCGACGACGGTTCCCATCTGCTGGTCCAGGCAGGCACCGGCACCGGAAAGTCGCTCGGCTACCTCGTACCCGCGCTCGCGCACGGGGAGCGGGTCGTGGTCGCGACCGCCACCCTCGCGCTCCAGCGCCAGCTCGTGGAGCGCGACCTGCCGCGCACGGTCGACGCGCTGCACCCGGTGCTGCGCCGCCGCCCCGAGTTCGCGATGCTCAAGGGCAGATCGAACTACCTGTGCCTGCACCGCCTTCACGAGGGTGTCCCGCAGGACGAGGACGAGGGCCTCTTCGACCAGTTCGAGGCGGCGGCGCCCACCAGCAAGCTGGGCCAGGACCTGCTGCGCCTGCGCGAATGGTCGGACGAGACCGAGACCGGCGACCGCGACGGTCTCACCCCGGGCGTCTCCGACCGGGCCTGGGCACAGGTCTCCGTCTCCTCCCGTGAGTGCCTGGGCGCCTCGAAGTGCGCGTACGGAGCCGAGTGCTTCGCCGAGATGGCCCGTGAGCGCGCCAAACTCGCCGAGGTGATCGTCACTAACCACGCGCTGCTCGCGATCGACGCCATCGAGGGCGCCCCCGTCCTCCCGCAGCACGAGGTGCTGATCGTCGACGAGGCGCACGAACTGGTCTCACGGGTCACCGGAGTGGCCACCGGCGAGCTCACTCCCGGCCAGGTCAACCGTGCCGTGCGCCGGGCGGCGAAGCTGGTGAACGAGAAGGCCGCAGACCAGCTCCAGACGGCGGCCGAGGGCTTCGAGCGGGTGATGGAACTGGCCCTGCCGGGCCGCCTGGAAGAGGTCCCTGAGGACCTCGGGTACGCGTTGATGGCACTGAGAGACGCGGCCCGCACGGTGATCTCCGCGATCGGCGCGACCCGCGACAAGTCCGTCCAGGACGAGGACGCGGTCCGCAAACAGGCGCTGGCCTCGGTGGAGTCCGTGCACGACGTCGCCGAGCGGATCGCGAACGGCTCCGAGTGGGACGTCGTCTGGTACGAGCGGCACGACCGCTTCGGAGCCTCCCTGCGCGTCGCCCCCATGTCGGTGTCGGGCCTCCTCAGGGAGAAGCTCTTCACGGACCGCTCCGTGGTCCTGACCTCGGCGACACTCAAACTGGGCGGCGACTTCAACGGCGTCGGGGCCTCCCTCGGCCTCGCCCCGGAGGGCACCGCGGGCGACGACCTCCCGCAGTGGAAGGGCGTCGACGTCGGCTCGCCCTTCGACTACCCGAAGCAGGGCATCCTGTACGTCGCCAAGCACCTGTCGCGTCCGGCGCGCGACGGCGACCGCGGCGACATGCTCGACGAGCTCACGGAGCTGATCCAGGCGGCGGGCGGGCGCACCCTCGGCCTGTTCTCCTCGATGCGGGCGGCCCAGCTCGCCGCGGAGGAACTGCGGTCCCGTATCCCCGAGTTCCCGATCCTCCTCCAGGGCGAGGAGACGCTCGGTGAGCTGATCAAGAACTTCGCGGCCGACCCGCGGACCTGTCTGTTCGGCACGTTGTCCCTCTGGCAGGGCGTGGACGTCCCGGGTGCCAGCTGCCAGCTGGTCGTCATGGACAAGATCCCGTTCCCGCGCCCGGACGACCCGCTGATGAGCGCCCGCCAGAAGGCCGTCGAGGACGCCGGGGGCAACGGCTTCATGGCCGTCGCCGCCACCCACGCGGCGCTCCTCATGGCCCAGGGCGCCGGCCGCCTCGTACGGGCGACGGGGGACCGCGGTGTGGTCGCCGTGCTGGACCAGCGTCTCGCCACGGCCCGGTACGGCAGCTACCTCAAGGCGTCCCTGCCGGACTTCTGGTACACCACGGACGGCAATGTGGTCCGGCGGTCGCTGGCCGCGATCGACGCGGCGGCGAAGCAGACGGAGGAAGCCCCGGTGCCCGAGACCGCCGAGGAGTCGGAGCGCGCCGAGGAGACCGGGGAGGCGTAGACACGACTGTGCCGGTCACCGATCTCAGTCGGCGACCGGCACAGTCGCGCACCTGCACACGGGACAACACAGGGCCCCGGAACCGGCGCAGGGGTTCCGGGGCCCGGCCAGGGGCGGGGTCCGTAAGGCCCCGCTTCCCGCAGCTCTCACACGCGGCGGAGGACCGCCACCACCTTGCCGAGGATCGTCGCCTCGTCGCCGGGGATCGGCTGGTACGCGGAGTTGTGCGGGAGGAGCCAGACATGGCCGTCCTCGCGCTTGAAGCGCTTGACGGTGGCTTCGCCGTCCAGCATCGCGGCCACGATGTCGCCGTTCTCGGCGACCGGCTGGCGGCGCACCGTGACCCAGTCGCCGTCGCAGATCGCGGCTTCGATCATCGAGTCACCGACGACCTTCAGGACGAAGAGTTCTCCGTCGCCCACCAGTTGGCGGGGGAGCGGGAACACGTCCTCGACCGATTCCTCGGCGAGGATGGGACCGCCTGCGGCGATGCGTCCCACCAGCGGGACGTACGACGCGGCGGGCTTGCCCGCGGTGTCCGTGGGCTGCACGGAAGCCCCTTGGTCGGAACCGCGTACTTCATAGGCGCGCGGGCGATGCGGATCGCGGCGCAGGAATCCCTTGCGCTCCAGAGCCATGAGCTGATGTGCGACCGATGAAGTACTGGAGAGGCCGACTGCCTGCCCGATCTCGCGCATCGACGGCGGGTAACCGCGTCGTTGCACGGAGTCCCTGATGACCTCGATCACGCGCCGTTGCCGGTCGGTGAGGCCCGAGCTGTCCGCTCGGATTCCTGGAGGTCGTCCAGGTAGGGACCGCTTGGGTCCCTCAGGATTCGTGGCTTCGTTCATCGCATGCACCGGCTCGAGTCGGCTCTGGGAGCGGTCCTGGGCAGTGATGGTGGCACTGTCTGCGGTGGTGGTCACGTCGGCCCCTCTCGATGGTCTCCCGTGCAGTGCAACGGTAGTTGCTTTCGAAAGGTTGCGCCAAACACACGTTCGAGTGAAAAATTGCCGATGGCCTGCCGCGATCAGATGTTTGGGTGTATGACTCACGCCGCGCCGAGCGGACAAAAGGGCCCTTTGTTATACCCTTCACCGCCGAGGCGGCAACCTCCCGGGCCGATGCCCAAGTCTGCCATCCGGAACCCGGTCGACCGGGAATCGACCTCCGCAGCGCGCGGTCCTCACCGTATCTCCGCATGTTCCGGAGCGATACGGCCGGGCCGGATCGGCCCTGCCGCGGCGGTATGGCCGTGCGGCACATGCCAATACTGGTGCGACACGCGCTACGTGATGGATGTACGGGCCAATCCCCACATCTAGTGGTTGGATTGCAGCTGTAGCCCAGAAGTTGTGGTCCCCCGGGTCTTCGGTCCCTCGGGCATCACCTATGCTGGGGGCTGCTTCGAGGGGCTCAAGGGTCCCTACGAGGCTATTGAGTCTGCTGTGAGGGAGGGTTGGAGACCATGCACTGCCCCTTCTGCAGGCATCCCGACAGCCGTGTGGTCGACAGTCGTACGACCGACGACGGCACGTCGATCCGCAGGCGCCGCCAGTGTCCTGACTGCTCCCGTCGGTTCACGACCGTCGAGACGTGCTCGCTCATGGTGGTCAAGCGGTCCGGAGTCACCGAACCGTTCAGTCGTACGAAGGTCATCAACGGCGTGCGCAAGGCATGTCAGGGACGGCCTGTCACCGAGGACGCTCTCGCCCAACTCGGCCAGCGGGTCGAGGAGGCGGTGCGCGCCACCGGAAGCGCCGAGCTGACCACCCACGACGTGGGGCTGGCCATACTCGGTCCGTTGCAGGAACTCGACCTCGTCGCCTACCTGCGCTTTGCGTCCGTCTACCGGGCGTTCGACTCGCTGGACGACTTCGAGGCCGCGATCGCGGAGCTCAGGGAAGTGCCGCGCCGCCCCGCCGTGGACGACGAAGACCCGGACGTGGGGCGCCGGCAGGACGATCGCGGGTCCGGGGGGACTGCTCAGGTCCCCGTGCCCGCCAACGCCACCGACTGACCGGCGGGCCGGACCCGGACCGCGCGTCCGGCCCCGGCCCCGGGTGGCGGCAATCCAAAGACCTGCTGCGGGCGACATCACGAGAACGCCCGCGGCGCAAGAAACCACACCGTGTCATGGGAACAACGTGACACTTCTGGGCGTTTTGCCCGATACTGGGAGGCGGCATGACAGAGACGGCGAGCGGTCCGGCACGGAGTTCCCGCGCCAAGGGCAGCACCAAGGCGAGCAAGGGGCTGCGCATCGAGCGCATCCACACCACCCCCGGCGTGCACCCGTACGACGAGGTCGAGTGGGCGAGCCGTGACGTCGTCATGACCAACTGGCGCGACGGCTCGGTCAACTTCGACCAGCGTGGCGTCGAGTTCCCCGACTTCTGGTCGGTGAACGCGGTCAACATCGTCACCAGCAAGTACTTCCGCGGTGCTGTCGGCACCCCGCAGCGCGAGGTGAGCCTCAAGCAGCTCATCGACCGCATCGTGAAGACGTACACGAAGGCCGGTGAGGACTACAAGTACTTCGCCTCCCCGGCCGACGCCGAGATCTTCGAGCACGAGCTGGCGTACGCCCTCCTGCACCAGATCTTCAGCTTCAACAGCCCCGTCTGGTTCAACGTCGGGACCCCGCAGCCCCAGCAGGTCTCGGCCTGCTTCATCCTGTCCGTCGACGACTCCATGGAGTCGATCCTCGACTGGTACAAGGAAGAGGGCATGATCTTCAAGGGCGGCTCGGGCGCCGGCCTGAACCTCTCCCGGATCCGCTCCTCCAAGGAGCTGCTCTCCTCCGGCGGCAACGCCTCGGGCCCGGTCTCCTTCATGCGCGGCGCGGACGCGTCGGCGGGAACGATCAAGTCGGGCGGCGCCACCCGCCGCGCGGCCAAGATGGTCATCCTCGACGTCGACCACCCCGACATCGAGGGCTTCATCGAGACCAAGGTGAAGGAAGAGGAGAAGATCCGCGCCCTGCGCGACGCGGGCTTCGACATGGACCTGGGCGGCGACGACATCACGTCCGTCCAGTACCAGAACGCCAACAACTCGGTCCGCGTGAACGACACGTTCATGAAGGCCGTCGAGGCGGGCGGCAAGTTCGGGCTCACCTCCCGGATGACCGGCGAGGTCATCGAGGAGGTCGACGCCAAGTTGCTCTTCCGCAAGCTGGCCGAGGCGGCCTGGGCCTGCGCCGACCCCGGCATCCAGTACGACGACACGATCAACCAGTGGCACACGTGCCCGGAGTCCGGCCGTATCAACGGCTCGAACCCGTGCAGCGAGTACATGCACCTGGACAACACGTCCTGCAACCTCGCCTCGCTGAACCTGATGAAGTTCCTGAAGGACGACGGCAAGGGCCGTCAGTCCTTCGAGATCGACCGCTTCGCCAAGGTCGTCGAGCTCGTCATCACCGCGATGGACATCTCCATCTGCTTCGCCGACTTCCCGACCGAGAAGATCGGCGAGAACACGCGGGCGTTCCGCCAGCTCGGCATCGGCTACGCCAACCTCGGCGCCCTGCTGATGGCGACCGGTCACGCGTACGACTCCGTGGGCGGCCGTGCCCTGGCCGGTGCCATCACCTCCCTGATGACCGGCACGTCGTACCGCCGCTCCGCCGAACTCGCGGCGGTCGTCGGCCCGTACGACGGCTACGCCCGCAACGCGCAGCCGCACCTGCGGGTCATGAAGCAGCACGCCGACGCGAACGGCAAGGCCGTCCGTATCGACGACCTGGACACCCCGATCTGGGCCGCCGCCACGGAGGCCTGGCAGGACGTCGTCCGCATCGGCGAGAAGAACGGCTTCCGCAACGCGCAGGCGTCCGTCATCGCCCCGACCGGCACCATCGGTCTCGCGATGTCCTGCGACACCACCGGTCTTGAGCCCGATCTCGCGCTGGTCAAGTTCAAGAAGCTCGTCGGCGGCGGCTCGATGCAGATCGTCAACGGCACGGTCCCGCAGGCCCTGCGCCGCCTGGGCTACCAGGAGGAGCAGATCGAGGCGATCGTCGCCCACATCGCCGAGCACGGCCATGTGATCGACGCCCCGAGCCTCAAGCACGAGCACTACGAGGTGTTCGACTGCGCCATGGGCGAGCGGACCATCTCCGCGATGGGCCATGTCCGCATGATGGCCGCGATCCAGCCCTGGATCTCCGGCGCCCTGTCCAAGACGGTCAACATGCCGGAGACGGCGACCGTCGAGGAGGTCGAGGAGATCTACTTCGAGGCCTGGAAGATGGGCGTCAAGGCGCTCGCGATCTACCGCGACAACTGCAAGGTCGGCCAGCCGCTCTCCGTCAAGAAGAAGGAGAACGAGAAGGCCGAGGTGACCGCGAAGACCGAGGCGACGATCCGTGAGGCCGTCGAGAAGGTCGTCGAGTACCGCCCGGTCCGCAAGCGCCTCCCCAAGGGCCGCCCCGGCATCACCACGTCCTTCACGGTCGGCGGCGCCGAGGGCTACATGACCGCCAACTCCTACCCGGACGACGGTCTCGGCGAGGTCTTCCTGAAGATGTCCAAGCAGGGCTCCACCCTCGCGGGCATGATGGACGCCTTCTCGATCGCCATCTCGGTGGGTCTGCAGTACGGCGTGCCGCTGGAGACGTACGTCTCGAAGTTCACGAACATGCGCTTCGAGCCGGCCGGTATGACGGACGACCCCGATGTCCGGATGGCCCAGTCGATCGTCGACTACATCTTCCGCCGCCTCGCGCTGGACTTCCTCCCCTTCGAGACGCGCTCGGCCCTCGGCATCCACTCCGCCGACGAGCGCCAGCGGCACCTGGAGACGGGGTCCTACGAGCCGACCGAGGAAGAGGTCGGCATCGAGGTCGAGGGTCTGGCCCAGTCGGCGCCCCGCACCCAGGAGCTGAAGGCCGTCGCGGCCCCGAAGGCCGCCGTCGCGGAGACGCCCGAGCCCGCGCTGATGCAGGTCCACACCAGTGCCGAACTGGTGGAGATGCAGCTGGGCATCCAGGCGGACGCCCCGCTGTGCTTCTCCTGCGGTACGAAGATGCAGCGGGCCGGGTCCTGCTACATCTGCGAGGGCTGCGGGTCGACCAGCGGTTGCAGCTGACCTCGACGGCCGGTCGCCGACCGGTGAGTGAGTGAGGGAGGAGGGGTGCCGGCCATGTGCCGGTGCTCCTCCTCCGTCATGTCGTGGGCAGCTAACCTCCCTCCATGGACGGCATGTTGCGGCTTCACGGCGATGACATCGGTGAGCTCTCGGGGGCGGCCAGGGCCGCCGCTCTCGAAGCGCTGGTCGCGGATCTCCGGTCCCCGGACCCCGTGGTGCGGGACGAGCGTGCGTACGGCACGGCCGTCCGCTGGATACCCGGCCTCGACGCGGCCGAGCGGCGGTGGCTCGGGGACCGCGCGGCCGGGCTGTTCGACGACCCCGGCATTCAGGCGCGTGCGTTCGCGCCCCTCGTCCTGGCCCGGATCGCCGATGCGGGGGAGTGGCGGCAGGCGTGGTGGGAGGCGTTCAGCGGGTGGTATCCCGGGGAGACCGATCTGCGCGGGTACGACCCGGTGCTGGGCTGGGTGCATGCCGCCGCGCACGGGGCCGACCTGCTGGCGGCTCTCGCGCGGCGCCCGGAGCAGGATCCCGCACCGCTGTTCGAACTGGCCGTCGCGCGGTTGCTGGCGGACACCGGGCATGTCTTCGACGCCCAGGAGGACGACCGGATCGCCCGTGCGCTGACCCAGGTCCTGTGCCGGCCCGGTCTCGGTGCCGCCGCGTCGGTGGGATGGCTGGACGCCGTCTCGGCGGCCTTCCGGACGGGGGAACCGGGGCCGGTGCCGCCGTGGGCCTCCAACACCATGCGCACGCTGCGCATGCTCTACCTGCTGGTGGACCGCGGACTGCTGACACCGGGAGGGGACGGCCGGCCCGGTGCGGTCCCCCACCGGGAGGCCGTACTCGATGCCCTGGCCGCCACCCTCGCGATCGTCACTCCCTGCCTTCCCTCACCCCCGGGGAGGGATCAGGCCTGACGCGTGCGGCCCATCTCCCTGCTGAACGTCGAGGGGTCGTCCTCGAAGCCCTGGACACCGGAGTGGAAGTCCCACGACCCGGCCTCGTCACGGACGAACTCCGCGACCGTGGCCGCCGTGGATCCCAGAACGCCGCCGAAGTCGTCCTCGGCCAGGACGGTGTAGCCCTCGCGGATGCGCAGGCCGGGCCCCCGGACGCTGACGAACGTCCGGTGTGTGGAACGCTGCTGGATGACGACGCCGACGACCACGCGCGCGTACTGGGCGCCCAGCCGGTCGAACTCCAGCGTCATGACCTCGTCCCAGCCGAAGCCCTTGCCGTCCTTGCTGTCCCGGTTGAGCGTGATCGTGCCGTCCGGAGAGCGGCTGTCGAAGTGCACCACATAGGCGGGATCGCCGTACGGATCGGTCGCCGAGTAGGTCGCGGCGACGATGTCGAGATCGGTGGGCGGCTGACCCGCCGGACTCGGATCCCACTTCAGTGAGACTTCGGCCTTGCGGATCCCCTTGTTGAGGGCCTTCACCAGACTTTCCTTCCCCGTTCGCCGTGTGCTGTCGCGCCAACTGCCGGTACACCGCAGCTGGTTGTCCATCGTGTCACGCGCGCGGGGGCGCTCGCGCGGTCGCACTCCGCCCGAGCGTGACCGGCGCCACGCCACGGGGCCTTACGATGGCGCGGTGCTGGTCAAGTGGATTCGCTGCACCGTGGTGGACCGCCGCGGTTTCGAACGGGGACAGCGAAAGTGGGCGGGACTTCTGGGGGAGCCGGGATTCCGGGGGCAGGGCGGGGGCTGGAGCCGGGGTCGTCCCGGCGTGGCACACGTCTTCGCCTTCTGGGAGAGCCGCGCCTTCTACGACTCCTTCATGGCCCGGTCCCATGACCGGCTGGCCACCGCGCAGTCGGGCACCTTCAAGGACCAGCAGGTCAAGCTGTTCGACCACCGCTTCGACGTGAAGACCGGCTTCGAGCCGCGCTTCACGGACTCCGACCTGGTCCGGGTGGCGCACTGCCGCGTCCACGAGGAGCGCGCCGAGCACTTCGCACTGATGCAGGAGAAGGTCTGGAACCCCGCGATGGCGGGTTCGCCCGGCATGGTGCGGGGGCTGTTCGGCGAGGCGCCGGGGCACGAGTTCCTGATCCTGTCGATGTGGCGGTCGGCCGCCGAGCACGGAAAGTACCGGGCCGAGCGCGTGGAGCGACTGGCGCTGCGGGCCCAGCTCGAGGCGGACGTCGCGGCTCTCGCCGGAGACATCGTCGAACTGGAACCCAGCTGGATAGTCTGAGGTCCGGAGCCTGTGTTCCGGACCCCGCGTTGCCCCTTGTGTGCTCCAGCGCGCACGACATGTGTGACATACGCCGTATAGAGGCTGTGCGAGTGCCCGGTCGGCGCCGACGCGATCTAGGGTTTTGGCATGGTAAGACCACGGCGCATCGTCCTTGTCCGGCACGGCGAGTCAATGGGCAATGCCGATGACACCGTTTACGAGCGCGAGCCGGATCATGCCCTCGCCCTCACCGAACGCGGCTGGCGACAGGCGGAGGAGACCGGCAAGCGGCTGCGCGAGGTGTTCGGGCAGGAGCAGGTGAGCGTCTACGTCTCCCCCTACCGCCGTACGCACGAGACCCTGCGCGCCTTCAGCCTGAACTCCGACCTCGTGCGCGTACGCGAGGAGCCCCGGCTCCGCGAACAGGACTGGGGCAACTGGCAGGACCGGGACGACGTACAGCTCCAGAAGGCCTACCGGGACGCCTACGGGCACTTCTTCTACCGCTTCGCCCAGGGCGAGTCCGGCGCCGACGTGTACGACAGGGTCGGCGGCTTCCTGGAGAGCCTCTACCGCAGCTTCGAGGCCCCGGACCATCCGCCCAACGTGCTGCTGGTCACCCACGGGCTGGCCATGCGGCTGTTCTGCATGCGCTGGTTCCACTGGACCGTCGCCGAATTCGAGTCGCTGTCGAATCCGGGGAACGCGGAGATGCGGATGCTCGTTCTCGGGAGTGACGGCAGATACACCCTTGACCGGCCGTTCGAGCGCTGGCGTGATCCGGAATCGTATGGAATCACCGGATAGGGTGACAGAGCGATGACCGCTGACTCCTCTCCCCAGCCCTCTTCCCCCGAGCGCCTGGAGCGCGCCCTGGCCAGTCTGCGCGGGCTCGCGGTGGGGGACGCGCTCGGGTCGCAGTTCTTCGTGCCCGTGAACCACCCGCTGCCGGGGCTCCGCGAGCTGCCGCCCGGCCCCTGGCAGTGGACCGACGACACCGAGATGGCGTGCTCCGTGGTGGCCGTGCTGGCCGCCCACCGGCGCATCGACCAGGACGCGCTGGCCCTTTCCTTCGCGCGGCACCACGACTTCGACCGCGGGTACGGTCCCGCGGTGAACCGGCTCCTGCGGCTGGTCCGGGAGGGCGGCGACTGGCGCGAGCTGGCGTCCGCCCTGTTCAACGGCCAGGGGTCCTGGGGCAACGGCGCGGCCATGCGGATCGCTCCCCTGGGTGCCTGGTACGCGGACGACCCGGAGCAGGCCACCCACCAGGCGGAGATCTCGGCCTATCCCACGCACCAGCACCGCGAGGCCGTGGTGGGCGCCATGGCCGTCGCCGCCGCAGCCGCCCTGGTGGCCGGGCCGGGCGGCCCGCCGAGCCCCGGCGCGCTTCTCGACGGTGTCGTCGCACTCGTCCCGAGAAGCGCCGTCTCCGCCGGTCTGCGGCGCGCCCGGGACATGCTCGACTACGCGGACGCGGGCACGGTCGCGGCCGTACTGGGGTGTGGCCGGCGTACGACGGCGCACGACACGGTGCCCTTCGCCCTCTGGTCCGCAGCGCGCGCCCTCGGTGACTACGAGAAGGCGTTCTGGACGACGGCCCAGGTGGGCGGCGACGTGGACACGAACTGCGCCATCGTGGGCGGCGTACTCGCCGCGGGGAAGGCGGGGGCACCGCCGCCGGCATGGCTGGAGCGGACGGAACCGCTGCCGGAGTGGGCGCCCGCGGGGGTGTAGCGCGGGCGCCCACTCCGAGGCGGGTCCTCGCGCCCCGCGGGTGCGGTTCCTGCCCAGGTCGCCGGGGTGGGCGGCGCCAGGCACCAGGTCTCGTCCCCTCGGCCGCCCGCCCGCGTGGTCGTGCCGGAGCGCAACCGCTCCGCGTCGCCCCGGCGTGCGCGGCGACGTGCACCGCAGACCTGCTGGCCGCGAATCTGACGGGCAGCGACTGCGGGCCAGGTCCGCCGGAGAACGTCACCGGGCGCCGTAGCCTCGCGCGGTCCCGCAGTCGCCGTACGTCGCTCCGGCGGGCGGAGCGACGTACGGCTGACGGCGTCGGCCGTACAGCCCTCTCGGCGTCGTCCGCGGCCCGCTGCCGGGAGATCAGCCGCCGGCCGGGCCCGCGGTGCTCGCCGTGCCTGCCAGGGCCTCCAGGTCGCTCTTGCGGACGCGGATCACGAACCAGGCGGTGGCGAGGGCCAGCACGGCCATCGCGGCGGCGGGGATGAAGGCCGTGGAGATGCCGTGGGCCAGTACCTCGTGGCTCCAGGGAGCGGGGAGTTGGTTGGTCCTGGCGAACTCCGCCTTCTGCTCCGCCGTGGCCTGGGCGAGGAACTTGGGCACCTGCTTCGCCGCCTCGTCGCGGCTCGCCGACCCGAACACCGTCGTCAGGATGGAGAGGCCGAGCGAACCGCCCACCTGCTGTGTGACGTTGAGCAGCCCGGAAGCGGCGCCGGCCTCGTGCGCGGCGACCCCCGAGACCGCCGTCAGGGTCAGTGTCACGAAGTTCAGGCCCATGCCGAAGCCGAACACCAGCATCGGGCCGAGCACCCCGCCGACGTACGAGCTGTCGGGGGTGATGAAGGCCTGCCAGGCGAGGCCGAGCGTGGCCAGTGCCGAGCCGACCACCATGAACGGCTTGGGCCCCAGGACCGGCAGGAACCGCTGCGAGAGGCCCGCGCCCGTGGCGATCGCGAAGGTCACCGGCAGGAAGGCGAGGCCCGCCTCGATCGGCGTGTACAGCAGGACGTTCTGCACGAAGAGGACGATGAAGAAGAACATGCCGAACATCGCCGCGGCCAGGCTCAGCATGATCACGTACGTGCCCGAGCGGTTGCGGTCGGCGAACATCCGCAGCGGGGTGATCGGTTCCTTGGCGCGCATCTCCACGAGGGCGAAGGCGACCAGCAGGACCACCGCGGTGGCGAAGGACGCGAGCGTCAGACCGTCCCGCCAGCCCTTCTCCGCCGCGCGGATGAAGCCGTAGACGAGGGACGCCATGCCCAGCGTCGAGGTCAGTGCGCCCAGGATGTCGAAGCGGCCCGGGTGGCGTTCGGACTCGCCGATGTAGATCGGCGTGAGCACGGCGATCAGGAGACCGATCGGAACGTTGACGAAGAGCACCCAGCGCCAGTCGAGCCACTCGGTGAGCATGCCGCCGGCGAGCAGACCGACGGCGCCGCCGCCGGCCGAGACCGCGGCGAAGACCCCGAACGCCCGGTTGCGCTCCGGGCCTTCGGCGAACGTGGTGGTGATGAGGGCCAGCGAGGTGGGCGAGGCGATCGCGCCGCCCACGCCCTGGAGGGCCCGCGCGGCCAGCAACTGCCAGGGTTCCTGGGCGAGTCCGCCCAGCAGGGAGGCGGCGATGAACACCAGGATGCCGGTCAGGAAGACCCGGCGGCGGCCGAGGATGTCACCGGCCCGGCCGCCGAGCAGCAGCAGGCCGCCGAAGGTGAGGGTGTAGGCGCTGACCACCCAGGTGAGGTCGGTCGTACTGAACTTGAGGGCGCCTTGAATGTGCGGCAGCGCGATGTTCACAATCGTCGCGTCGAGTACCACCATGAGTTGGCAGGCCGCGATGACGGTGAGCGCTATGCCGGGATGCCCCTCCCGGCGTGCCGCACCTGGTTTCTGGTCCTTCATCAACGAAGAGGTAGTCACTATGGGTCCCCCATAAGAGCACTAGTGAACGCTCGCGTTCACTGTCGCGTCGAACGGTAGTGAGTCCCCGACAGTGAACGCAAGCGTTCACTGAAGCCGTCGTCGTGTCGCGTACCGGTTGCCCGGGTAATCTCGGCGGTTCACCTCGTCGGTGATCACCCGAATGCCGACAATCCTCATAAATACTCGCACTCCCCGCTCCTCCCCGCCCGCTGGAGACGCTCAGATGGTTACTTCGCGCTGGACGGCTGCCCCCGCCCAGGCGGCCTCCCCCCGCCGGCGCGGCGCCGTGCTCGAACGCGCGATTCTCGATGCCGCGCTGGAACAGCTCAGTACGGTCGGCTGGAACGGGCTCACGATGGAGGGTGTCGCCGCCGGCGCCCAGACCGGCAAGGCCGCGGTCTACCGGCGCTGGCCCTCCAAGGAGGACCTCGTCGCGGACGCCCTCCAGGCCGGGCTGCCGCGCTTCGACCGGGCGCCCGACCTCGGGAACGTGCGGGACGACCTTCTCGAACTGTGCCGACAGGTGCGTGAGGCGATGTTCTCGCGCCCGGGATTCGCACTGCGCTCGGTGATTCACGAGTGCGACAGTCCGCAGGCGGAGCGCTTCCAGAGCGTGATCTTCGGAGGGCTCGTCGAGCCGACGGTAAGGCTCCTCCGGGAGATCGTCGACCGGGGAATCGAGCGGGGAGAGGCGCGTTCCGACGCCGTCAACGGCTACGTCCTCGACGCCATTCCAGCGATGATGATGTACCGCTCGAAGATGTGCGGGAGCGAATGGGAGGAGCGGGACATCGAAGAGATGATCGACCAGTTGATGGTTCCGCTGCTGCGGGCGGGCGGTCTCTGAAGTCCGCCCCCGGGGCCGCCCGGACATGTCCCGCGGTGACTCTCAAGTCGCGTGGGGGGACGGGGGTGTCGGGTGGGGTTCCGGGCGGCGTACGCTAAGAGCGCCATGCCGTACGAAGCACCCACCCACACCGTCGAGCGCTCTTTGCGCGCCACGACCGGAGCGAAGGTCATCGCCGGCGTCGACGAGGTGGGGCGGGGCGCGTGGGCCGGCCCCGTCACCGTCTGCGCGGCGGTCACCGGTCTCCGGCGGCCCCCCGAGGGGCTCACCGACTCCAAGCTCCTCGCGGTCAAGCGGCGTACCCAACTCGCGGAGGTACTGCGGGAATGGGTCACGTCGTACGCGCTGGGGCACGCCTCGCCGGACGAGATCGACGACCTGGGGATGACGGCGGCGCTGCGGCTCGCGGCGGAGCGCGCTCTGGAGGCCTTGCCGGTCCGCCCGGACGCGGTCATCCTCGACGGGAAGCACGACTACCTGGGGTCGCCGTGGCAGGTCCGTACGGTGATCAAGGGTGACCAGTCGTGCGTGGCGGTCGCGGCGGCGTCCGTGATCGCCAAGGTTCACCGCGACAAAATGATGGCCGAACTGGGTATCGACCATGCAGACTTCGGTTTTGCGGCCAATGCCGGGTATCCGTCGCCCGTGCACAAGGCCGCGCTGGAGGAGCGGGGTCCCACCCCGTACCACCGGCTGTCGTGGGCGTATCTTGATGCGCTGCCCCAGTGGCGGCACCTCAAGAAGGCCCGCAGTTGGGCGAACGGGAACGCTCCGGAGATCGAGGGCCAGCTCGGCTTCGACTTCTGACGGTTCCGTTCGCACTCATGTGCCACCCGCTGACGCGAGTCGCACCGGCGTTTGATAAATATCAAGTCATGCCTCTCAGTCCCGAGGAGCCTCAGATTCACGAGAGTGCCCAGGGTCCCCGCGTCGCTCCGGCCAGTGGCCACAGCACGCCGACCCCCCGTCCCGTACCCGGCCCGCGCCCCGCGGCTTCGCCGCGTCCCGGCCGTCCGGGTCCCTTCCGGCCCACCGCGCCGGCCCAGCGTGCACCGCACGACGCGCCCGCGGCCGTGGCTTCGACCGCTGCCGCGGTCAAGCCCGGGCCGTCCGCGGCAGCGGCCGCCCCTGTCCCTTCCACCCCTTCCGCGCCTGCCTCCGCGGCCCCGGCGGCCCCGCAGATCCAGCTGATCCCGGCCTCGGCCGAGGGTGCGCTGGACGCGGCCGAGGAGGCCGTCGACCTGCTCCTGGAGTCGGGTCGGGCCCCCGGTGAGGTGCTGGTGATCACCACCGGCGATCCGCACCCGTGGGCGGCGCACGAGCTGTCCTTCGGCGAGGGCCCGTACTGGGCGCAGCACGACGCGGGTGACGACGTCTTCTACGCCGACGCCGCCGCTCTGAGCCGTGCCGCCTCCCGTCCCGTGGTCGTGGTCGCCGTCAACGGCGGCGCCGGCACGACGACCGCAGCTGCCCTTCCACTGGCCTTCGGCCGGGCCGGTGTCCTGCTGATCTGCTGCGGCGACCCGCGGCAGATCAACTCGGCGCTGGGCGCGGGGGTCTGAGCAGCTTCGTCAACCGTCCCGGGTCGGCCGGTCCAGTGACACCGACCGGCTGACGGAGGGCCGCTGAAGCGGTGACCGTACGGCGGGCAGTCCGACGTGCCCCCACGCGGACGCGTCGGGATGCCGGTGACTGCCGTGCGGCGCTGCTCCCTGCCCTGGCCCGGGCGGTGGAACGGGATCGTAGAGGCGAATCGCATGGGCGACGGGTGCACGCGTGCGCGTGCACCCGTTCCTGCGTGCTCGACGCCGTCCGGACGACTCGTGTCGCCCACGTGCTGCCCAGGTGCGTGGTCCTCGTCGGCGTACGTCGTACCGGCGGACGCCGTTGTCCGCGGTGGCCGTTCTTCGTACGGCTCTTCTACGACGTGTACGTCGACCGGTACTGCAACCGGTACTGCGCACTGCCTGGCCGACCGCCGAAGCGGCCGAGGGGCGAGGCGTGCTGGCCGCCGGGCGCCTGTGTCAGCGGGCTGCCGCGCGGCGCAGGATGTCCGAGGCGGTGCCTCCGGTGCGGGGCATCGGCAGCGGCGGCGGTGCCTCGGACATGGCGAACGGCTCCGGAGGCGAATCCGCGTTCGGGCGGCGCCCGCCGCGGCCTTCGCCGAGTACCTGCCAGCCGTCACGGGTCAACGTGATGTACGCGCCGCAGCGCAGCCCGTGCAGGGTGCAGGCGTCACGCAGACCCCACATCCACGCGCCGTCCTCCTCCGTCCAGCGGGCGTCGCCGTCCCGGCAGTAGAGCAGGACGGCGGTGCGCACCGGCGTGCGGCGACGCAGGTCGTGGGGGATGACCCGACGCAGTTGCGCGAGCAGCGAGTTGCGGAACATCCAGCCGTCGGCCGGCGCCGAGCGGCGGGTGAACGAGGCGCTCGCGCGCAGCCGTTCGTCCGCGTCGAGGACGGCCACGATCGCGGTCGCGGGCGCGGGGCGGTGCCGCGCGTGCAGTCCGCTGACGACCTCACGGGGATTGCGCAGTAGGGGGATCCCGGCTGCGGCCCACTCCGCGGGTTCGAGCATGCGGGCTGCTGAGTTGGTGGAAGCGGCGGACAGGTCGGCAGACGTCGACATGGATGCCGCGGGGGACGGAGCGAATCCGAAGGTCACGGTCCTCCCTTCGGCTACGCGCCCACACTGCGGGCGGAGATCGGACTTGGGGGAGCGCACACCGCGGCGGAGCCCTGCCGGACCACGGACACGCCGTGCGGGGAGCGGACTCCAATTCTCGCTGTCGAACTGGGTTGCGGCAACGAGCAAATGGGGCCACCGACCGGCTTCTGGTGATCTGTGGATTATATCCCTGCCAGGTGTGTCATTTGTAGACGGCTGGGGTGGCCGGGAACGTGCCGTTGGTCCGCTTGTTCGGTTTGGTTCACGTTCTCGTCATCGACGATGCGGGGCGAGGACCAGTGGCAACGCTGCTGCGCACCAGTCCCCGTCGCCCCTGGGCCGCCGCAGGGAGGGTCCACCAGGCCGCCGTGAAGTCGTCCGAAAGGAGGACCGGCCCGCCTCCGAGCGGCCGGGGAGAACGCTCTGCGCACTTCCTCACGGCCGTGGATTGGGCCGTTGTCAGTGCTGTGGGGTTGCATGGGGTCATGAGCAACCAGGAGCTACGTGACGAAGCCGACGCCATCCTCGCCGAGCTGGTCGGTGCCCCTGGGGGTTCGGCGCGGTTGCGGGAGGACCAGTGGCAGGCGGTGGCGGCCCTGGTGGAGGAGCACCGGCGTGCCCTGGTGGTGCAGCGCACCGGCTGGGGCAAGTCGGCCGTGTACTTCGTGGCGACCGCTCTGCTGCGGCGGCGTGGCTCCGGCCCGACGGTGATCATCTCACCGCTGTTGGCGTTGATGCGCAACCAGGTCGAGTCGGCGGCACGGGCCGGTATCCGGGCGCGCACGATCAACTCGGCCAACCCGGAGGAGTGGGACACGATCTACGGGGAGGTCGAGCGCGGCGAGACCGACGTTCTCCTCGTGAGTCCGGAACGCCTCAACTCCGTGGATTTCCGCGACCAGGTGCTGCCCAGGCTCGCGGCCACCACCGGCCTGCTGGTGGTCGACGAGGCCCACTGCATCTCCGACTGGGGACACGATTTCCGTCCCGACTACCGCCGGTTGCGCACGATGCTCGCGGAGCTGCCGGCGGGGGTGCCTGTGCTGGCGACGACTGCGACCGCGAACGCGCGGGTGACGGCGGATGTGGCCGAACAGCTGGGCACGGGCGGCGAGGACGCCCTGGTACTGCGGGGGCCGCTCGACCGCGAGAGCCTGCGGCTGGGCGTGCTGGAGCTGCCGAACGCGGCGCACCGGCTGGCGTGGCTGGGCGAGCGGCTGGGCGATCTGCCGGGTTCGGGGATCATCTACACCCTGACGGTGGCGGCGGCCGAGGAGGTCGCGGCGTTCCTGCGGCAGCGCGGCTATCCGGTGGCCTCGTACACGGGGAAGACGGAGAACGCCGACCGGTTGCAGGCGGAGGAGGACCTGCTGGCGAACCGGGTGAAGGCTCTGGTGGCGACCTCGGCACTGGGGATGGGCTTCGACAAGCCGGACCTGGGGTTCGTGGTGCACCTGGGGTCGCCCTCGTCGCCGATCGCCTACTACCAGCAGGTGGGGCGTGCGGGACGCGGTGTGGATCATGCGGATGTGCTGCTGCTGCCGGGGCGGGAGGACGAGGCGATCTGGGCGTACTTCGCCTCGGTGGGATTCCCTCCCGAGGAGCAGGTGCGGCGCACACTGGCGGTTCTCGAGGGGGCGGGTCGTCCGCTGTCGCTGCCCGCGCTGGAGCCGTTGGTGGATCTTCGGCGTTCACGACTGGAGACGATGCTGAAGGTCCTGGACGTGGACGGGGCGGTCAAGCGCGTGAAGGGGGGCTGGACGGCGACAGGGCAGCCATGGGCGTACGACACCGAGCGCTACGCCTGGGTCGCCAAGCAGCGCGCCGCGGAGCAGCAGGCCATGAGGGACTACGTGGCGACCACGGAATGCCGGATGGAGTTCCTGCAGCGGCAGCTGGACGACGAGAAGGCGGTCCCGTGCGGCCGCTGCGACTCCTGTGCCGGGCCCTGGCTCGACCCCTCGGTGTCACCCGGCGCTCTCGCGGGCGCCGCGGGCGAACTGGACCGGCCCGGGGTCGAGGTCGAGCCGCGCAGGATGTGGCCCTCGGGCATGCCGGCGGTCGGGGTCGACCTCAAGGGCCGTATCCCCGTGGGTCAGCAGGCGGCCACCGGGCGGGCCCTGGGCAGGCTGTCGGACATCGGCTGGGGCAACCGCCTGCGTCCGCTGCTGTCGGCGCAGGCCGCGGACGGGCCGCTGCCGGACGACGTACTGGCCGCCGTCGTGACGGTGGTGACCGACTGGGCCCGCTCGCCGGGCGGCTGGGCCGGCGGCAGTCCTGACGCGGCGGCGCGGCCGGTGGGGATCGTCGCCATGCCCTCCCGCACCCGGCCGCAGCTGGTCGCCGCGCTGGCCGGGGGACTGGCCCGGGTCGGCAGGCTTCCCCTGCTGGGCAGCCTGGCCTACACCGAGCAGGCCGACGAGTACGCGGCGCACCGCAGCAACTCCGCACAGCGGCTGCGCGCCCTGGCCGCTTCGTTCGCTGTGCCCGACGAACTCGCCGCCGCCCTGGCCGCCACCCCCGGCCCGGTACTGCTCGTCGACGACTACACCGACTCCGGCTGGACCCTGGCCGTAGGCGCACGCCTGCTGCGCCGGGCCGGAGCCGACGCGGTCCTCCCGCTCACCCTTGCCGTGGCCGGGTGAGGGAGCCTCACCGAGGGGACGGAGAGCATCGGGACGGCGGTACGTGCGCGTGCGCACCGGCAGCCGGCGGCACATGTGCGCGTTCGGTGGTTCGCATTGATCCCCAGCCCAGCTTCGACGGCTCGGGGTGATCGCTGAAACTTCCCGCATGGTCAGCCGCGCAGGAAGTACAGGACGGTCATGATCACGGCGGTGGTCAGAAGGATGCCCCGCAGCGGCCGGGCGGGGAGACGCCGGGCGAGGTGGGCGCCGCCGAAGCCCCCGGCCACCGCGCCGACCAGCATGGAGGCGAGCACAAGCGGCGTGTTCAGGGCGTCCGAGGCGATCAGGAACAGCACGGTCGCGCTGAGATAGATGGCGGCGAGTTGCGCGACGCGCATCGGATTGCTCGCCGCGGCGTCGAGACCGAGGCCGATGCTCCACAGAGCGAGCATCATGATGCCTACGGCCCCGCCGAAGTATCCGCCGTACACGGCGAGGACGAACTGGCCGATCAGGACGGCGCGCGGACTCATGCCGACCGCGCGGCCCAGGGTGGCGTTCAACGCCCGGGACAGGCGGCGACCGCAGGCGAGAATGACCGTGGCGCAGGCGAGCAGCCAGGGCGCCGCGGCGTCGAACGACGAGGCGGGCAGCGCCAGGAGCAGCCCGCCGCCGACTCCGCCGCCGACCACGCTGATCGCGGTCAGCGACCTCATGGACGTCGCCCCGACCGGCACGAGCTCGTGTCGGTACACCCATGCGCCGGCCAGGGCCCCGGGCACGAGGGCGACGCGCGACAACGCGTTCGCCGTCACCGGCGACAGGCCGAGCGCCACGAGAACGGGCAGCGCCACGAAGGTGCCTCCGCCGCCGATGGCGTTCAACGCTCCGGCGGCGGTGCCGGCCAGCAGGACAAGCAGTATCTCGGCCACACGCCGAGCATCCGTCCCTCGGAAGGAGACCCACAATGCGCGATCGACGCACCCAGCCTCAGGCCTGAACATAGGCTGGGTCGATGCGCTACGACTTGGACGACCTGAGGCTCTTCGTCCACATCGTGGCGGAGGGATCGATCACGGCAGGCGCGCACCGGATGCACCTGAGCCTGCCTTCGGCCAGCGCCAGGGTGCGCTCCCTGGAGCGGCACGCCGGGGTGCCACTGCTGATCCGCGGCCGGCGAGGCGTGCGGCCCACACCGGCGGGGACGACCCTGGCCCGGCATGCCCGCGACGTGCTCGCTCGGACGGCTCGGCTCGACAGCGCCGTCGCGAGCTATACGCGGTCTCCGACGGCCCCGCTGACCCTGTTGGGCGGTGGCTCCGCGATGCACGGGCTCGTGCCCCGGGCCCTGGTCTCGTTCCTGCGCGCACACCCGGAGGCCGACGTCACGGTGGCCGAGAGCCGCACCCCGCGGACCTTGCGGATGCTCGCGGACGGAGAGGCGGACCTGGGGGTCGTCCTCGACGACGAGGCCCGCGAGTGCGGCCTGCGGACGGAACCCCTCGGCGACGACTCCCTGGTGGTGATCGGCCAGGCCGGAGGGGTCCTCGCCGGGCGAACCGCGCTGACCTACGGCGAGGTCGCCGAGCACCCCCTCGTCGGGCTCGACGCCGATTCCTCGCTGCGCCGCTGGATCGAGAAACACCTCGGACCGCACGCTCCGGTCGCGCGTCACCGCACCACCGTCGCCAACCTCAACGTCCTCGTCACCCTCGCTGCCGCCGGTGTCGGGCTCGCCGTGGTGCCGCGTCGGGTCGTCGACCCCAGCCGACCACTCGACGTGTGCGAACTGCGGGAACCCTGGGCCTGCCGTCACCATCTGCTGGCCTGGGGTGTCAGGGACCACGCCTCAACGGCAGCCACCGCGGCGCTCGCCGAACACCTGCGCCAAGCGGCAGTGGCCGGACCCTTGTCCCGCAACGGACTCGGAGACCTTGTCGGCCAACTGCCCGTGCCCGGCAGCCAGGAGGCGCCTGGTGCCGAGGACGGTGGTGGCTTGTTCGCGCCGCCACATCTGCCTCCCGCGGACGATCGGAGCTGAGGCCTCCATGTGCGGTATGGCACCGGCCCTTTCCGTTGCCGCCATGCGAGTCTCCGTTCGGGGCGGTGTCCCGCTGCTCGTTCGATGCGGTGTCCCGCTGCTCTGAGCGTGTACGAGGTGGCGGATGAACTCACGCGGCGCCCTTGACGTGTCCCTGGTCGAGGTTATCCACAGGCTCAAGCGGGATCGAGGAAACCGCGAGATCGTCGACGCATGACGAATCACGGCGAAACACACCAGGTCACCCTACGTACCCCGGCCGAACTGGCCGACGCCCTGCCGTATTTGCTCGGCTACCAGCCCGAGGACAGCATCGTCCTGGTCGCGCTCCACGACCGGGACGGCCGAGGCCGGTTCGGAGGCCGCGCCCGGCTCGGAATTCCCGCGAACCCGGACGACTGGCCCGCCGTGGCACAGCAGCTGACACACGGTCTGGTGACCGGAAGCGAACGCAGAGGCGCTCGGCCCGAGAGCATGGTCGTGTATCTCTGCCAGGAACCGGCGGAGGGCGAAGCGCGGCATCAGGTGAGGGAACGTCTGCGCCCGCTCGCCCAGTTGCTGCGCACCGAATGCGGCCGTCTCGACGTACCCGTGGTCGAGGCTCTGTGCATCGCCGGCAACCGCTTCTGGTCCTACTGCTGCGTGACGCCGGAATGCTGTCCGGACGACGGAGTGCCCATGGGCCTGCCCGGCACCTCGGTGCTGGCCGCCGCCGCGACCTACGCCGGTCTGCAAGTGCGAGGCACGCTGAGCGGGTTGCGGGCCAGGTTCCACCCCTGGGAGACCGCTGCGGCGCTGGAACAGGAGCGCGCGCTCGACACCGTGAATGCCCGCATGGTCCCTCGGATCCTCGACGACGCGAGCCGCGCGGACGTGGCCGAGGAAACCCTGCGACGGGCACGGCAGGTCAGCAGCCGATTCGCCGGCGCACCCGCTGTCTCCGGCACGCTTCTGGCAGACCTGCGCGACGACGAACTGCTCGCACACGACGAGGCCGCCATGCTGATTCTGGGCCTGCAGGACCGTACGACCCGCGATCGCGCGGCGGAGTGGATGGAGGGCGACGAGGCAGCACCGGCCCTCCGCCTCTGGCGAGCCCTCGCTCGACGCTGTGTCGGGCCGTACCGCGAGCACGCCGCGGCACCTCTGACGCTCGCGGGCTGGGTCGCCTGGTCGACCGGCGACGAACTGGAGGCCCGGGAAGCCCTGGCCATGGCACTCGGCGCGGACCCCGGATACCTGTTCGCCCGCCTGCTGCACCAGGCCTGCAACGAGGGACTGGACCCGGAGTCGATCCGGCGCTGTCTGCGAGCGGAGCGCGGCGGCCGACCTCGC
Source organism: Streptomyces sp. NBC_01451 (assembly GCF_036227485.1). Classification (NCBI taxonomy): domain Bacteria; kingdom Bacillati; phylum Actinomycetota; class Actinomycetes; order Kitasatosporales; family Streptomycetaceae; genus Streptomyces; species Streptomyces sp. NBC_01451. The sequence continues at coordinate 2,279,786 of NZ_CP109479.1, read as the reverse complement.
GTTGCCGCCGGGCCGCCGGGAACCACTCCGGACACCGCGCGGATCGAGGCCGGCGAGGCGTACGAGGACGGGGGCATCAGGTGGGGTGAGCATCAGGACGGGCTTGAGGCCACGGAGGGTTTCGAGGGGACGGAGGGGACCGAGAGGTTCGAGGGAGCGAGCGGTGTCGATTGCGCGGATGCGCTCGTGGATCGGGAAGATCTCGAAGGTCGGGAAGGTCTCGACGATCTCGAAGGTGACGACTGGATCGACGACGCCGAGGCCATGACGCACCTCGACGACGTCACTGGCCCCCCGTCCTGCTCGACGTCCATCAGCGGTGCCACCCGGGCGTTGGAGTCGGCCACGAGGCGTCGACGTCGGGTGGGCGCGCCAGACGACGGCGACACGGGCCCCCGCGCCAGGAGGACGGGCGGAACCCGTCCCCGGCCCGTGGGCAGGCCCGCTGTACGCCGGGGTGGCCCGGGCACCGGGGAGGCCGCTCCTCGCGGTCACCGGACGAAGGGGAGTGAAGCGTGAACCGGGGTGGGGCAGTTCGTGGACGCCCCGGCGGCAGTCGCATGCCGGGCGGACGAGCCGTCAAGCGCGCGACAGCCGAAGGGCGCCCGAACAGCGACAGGGGAGGCTCCCGACGGCCGGGCAGTGCCAGGACGTCCGAGGACCGACTCGTCATCGGGGGCACGACCGACCGGCGTCCGGGCAGCCGCCTGCCGGTCCACGCACGGTTCGGCAACGGCGGAACACGCGACTCGCGATTGAGCAGGCGCAGCGCGTCCCACGTACAACAGACCGGCGCCAGGGCAGCACATGGACACACCACTCTTCCGACCACCGGTGACGGCCGATGCAGTCGTCCCGGCACCGGCCGGACGTATGCTCCGCCTCACCGCCATTCGGTCGGCTCGTCCCGCCGGAGGCGTGACTCGGGGAAGCCCTGGTCCGTTCACCTGAGTGGCGGAACCCGTGGACAGGCCGAGCCGCCGCATCACCCCTGTCCTGCCGAAGCCCCCTACCGGGCGCCGAGCGCGCCCTCGGCGCCCAGAGCGCAGAAGAAGTCGCCCATGTATCCGCCGACCCCGCCCTCGGCCGCCGACGACGGCCGCCGTGCCGCAGGCACACCCACGCCACCCTTGTGGGGAGGTGGCGGCGGAGTACCCGGGAACGCGGGGGACCAGCGAGGGCCGGAGCCTCGTTTCCCGGGGACCGGGCGCCCTTCCGCACCCCCGGCGAGGGGCATGCCGTCATCGCTCGCGCCGTCCCACTCTCCTCGGCCGCCGCTCGCCCCGCCACCCACCGCCCGCCGTCCCGCCCAGATCCCCCCGACCCACACCACCCTGATCTGCGTCGCCCTTCCCGGGCTCGCGATCTCCACGGACCAGGGGCAGCTCACCGGCCGGGGACTGGAGGGCTTCTACCGCGGAGGCAGGCGCGTGCTCGCCCGGTGCCAGGTCCGCGTGGCCGGCCGTGAACCACTCGCGGTACAGGCCCGGATGACCGCCGCCGACCGTGCCCGCTTCGTGGGGACGTTGCGTGTCGCCCCCGACGGCGGGCCCGACCCGGACGTCGTCGTCGAGCGCATCCGCCACGCGGACGGCACGGAGCGGATCACCCTGCACAGTTCGGCGCCGCGCCCGCTGCGCCTGCCGGTCGAGGTGTCACTCGGCACCGACCTGGCGGACCTGGGCACGATCGCCTCCGGCACCGCGGGTCCCGAACTGCCCGCCAGCGTCCACGCCTCCGGCCTGCGCTGGTCCGGTGCCGGCGGCAGCGCCGCCGTCACGGCCGACCCGCCGCCCGCCGACGCGCTGGCCTCCGCCGGCCTCCTGCGCTGGGAGCTCGAACTGCCCCCGGGCGGTTCCATGACCCTGGAGCTGCGGATCCGGCAGGACGGCTCGGGACCCGTCCGAGCCGTGGGTCACGTGGCGACGAGCCCTCTCGCCCCGGCACGGGCCGCCGGAGACGATCCACGCGTCGAGGCACTCCTGCGGACCAGCATCGAAGACCTCCAGGCGCTGCTCCTGCGGGACTCCGCGCATCCCGCCGACACCCACCTCGCGGCAGGCGCGCCATGGCGCTGCGGCATGGCGCCGGCAGAGGCGCTTGCCGCCGCCCGAATGACGCTGCCCCTCGGCACCGGGCTCGCCGCGGGCACGCTGCGTGCCCTCGCCCGCACCCAGCTCCCGGGGCCGGGCCCGAGATCCGGCATGCTTCCCGGCCCGCTCCGCGACGCGGGCCCCCACCTGCCGCCGGGTTGTACGGGCACGGAGGCCACCCTGCTCTTCCCCGTGCTCCTCGCCGAGGCCCGCCGCTGGGGGCTCCCGGAACAGCTGACAGAGGAACTGCTCCCGACCGCCGAACGCTGTCTCACCTGGCTGCGCGCGACAGTGGGCGACGGAACCTACCTGCCCGATCCGCAGCCGGGCGGCCCCCTGCGCTGCGAGACGCAGGCCCACGCGCACCGCGCCGCACTCCTCGGCGCCGATCTCCTCGACGCGTACGGCCGACCGGGCGGTGCCGGGCTGAGGCAGTGGGCTCAGGAGATGCGCACCGCCTTCAGGGACGAATTCTGGGTCGAGGACCGGGGCGGCGGCAGACCGGCGGCCGCCCGTACGCCTGACGGGCGCACCGTGCCGCACCTCGGTGCGATCGCCGCCCACCTCCTCGACACCGGCCTGCTGGGCGGGGGCGAACCGGCCCCCGGGCTGCTCGACAAGGTGCAGACCGGGCAGCTCGCGCGGCTGCTAGGCAGTCCGGCCATGGACTCCGGTTGGGGATTGCGGGGCCTGGGCGTCAAGGAGGCGGGATACAACCCGTTCGGTCACCGGAGCGGTGCCGTGCGGGTCCAGGAGACCGCGGTGGCCGTCGCGGGCCTGGCCACCGCCGGGTACGAGAAGGAGGCGAGTTCGCTGCTGCGCGGCCTCCTGGCGGCCGCCGAGGCCTTCGAGTACCGGCTGCCGGAGATGTACGCGGGGGAGCAGCGCGCGGAAGGAGGAGCTCCCTTGCCCCACCCGGCCGCCTGCCGGCCGGCGGCCACCGCTGCCGCCTCCGGGGTGCTGCTGCTCGCGGCACTGGCCGGAATCCGTCCGGACGCCCCGGCCGGCACGGTCATGCTCCGTCCGGTACGCAGCGTTCCGCTGGGCGAGATCAGCCTGACGGGGCTGCGCGTCGCGGGCGCCCCCTTTTCCGTACGGGTCGGCCGTCTCGGCGTCGCCATGGTCGAGGAGGCCGCCGCGGGACTGCAATTGGGAGCGTGACCTCGTACGACATCTCCCCGGAGGACGGCCTGGGGCCGCCCCTGGGACCCGTGCACGACCACCGTGGACCAGCCATGTGGACGGACGGAGAAGGGACTGTTTATCGTCAGGAAGACGACTATGATCACGGCATGCCCTACGACCCCTCGGCCTTCCCGCCCTTCGCCGTCACCGTGGACCTGGTCGTGCTGACCGTGCGTCGTCATGCCCTGTGCGCGCTGGCGGTACGCAGGGGTGAGCCGCCCTTTCAGGGACGCTGGGCGCTCCCTGGTGGCTTCGTTCGGGCCGACGAGGATCTGTCGCAGGCCGCAGCACGTGAACTGGCCGAGGAGACCGGACTACGCGCCCACGACCCGGACGCCCCGGCCCAGGACAACGGTGCTCACCTGGAACAGCTCGCGACGTACGGCGACCCCAAGCGCGATCCCCGGATGCGGGTGGTCAGCGTCGCCCATCTCGCGCTCGCCCCCGATCTGCCCGCTCCCCGGGCGGGCGGTGACGCCAACAGCGCCCGCTGGGCGCCCGTCGAGGAACTGCTGCAGCAGGGCGGCTACGGCAGAGACGGCGAACAGGCGGCACCACTCGCCTTCGACCACGCCCAGATCCTGTCGGACGGGGTGGAGCGCGCCCGTTCAAAGATCGAGTACTCATCGCTGGCCACGGCGTTCTGCCCGACCGAGTTCACCGTCGGTGAGCTGCGCCGCGTGTACGAGGCGGTGTGGGGCGTCGCCCTCGACCCGCGCAACTTCCACCGCAAGGTCACGGGCACCCCGGGCTTCCTCGTCCCCACCGGAGGTACGACCACCCGCCAGGGCGGTCGTCCGGCCCAGCTCTTCAGGGCGGGCGGCGCCACCCTGCTCAACCCTCCGATGCTGCGTCCCGAGGTCTGACCGCGAACCCGCTGAGGCAACGCCTGCCCGTCAATGGCCCTGCCGCACCCGGGAAAACGGACATAACGCACTATCTTGCTACGGGTGATCCAGGCCTTCGGACTGACCAGCAACCCCCGCAAGGAGCTCCCGCCCGCCGTCGACGACGTCTCCTTCGAGGCACGCGCGGGCTGCGTCACCGCGCTCCTCGGCACCCCAGGCGCCGGCAAGACAACAGTGCTCAGGCTCATGCTCGAACTCCAACAGGGCCGTGGGACCACCTGTTTCAGAGGCCGCCCACTGCACCGCATCGCCCATCCGTCACGTGAGGTCGGCGTGCTCCTGGGTGATGTGCCGGGGCACCCCGCGCGCACCGTCCGGGGTCAACTCCGCATGCTGTGCGCCGCGGCGGGCGTATCGGTCCGCCGTGCCGACGAAGTCCTTGAGGTCGTCGGCCTCGTCAGCCTGCGCGACGAACGCCTGGGCACGCTCTCACGTGGCATGGACCGTCGGCTCGGCCTGGCCTGTGCGCTGCTGGCGGACCCGCACACCCTCGTGCTCGACGCGCTCACGGACGGTCTGTCGGCTCGTGAACGCCATTGGCTGCACGGCATGCTGCGCGCCCACGCGACCCAGGGCGGCACCGTCCTGTGCGCCACCACCGACCCCAAGGAGGCGGCCCGCACCGCCGACCGGATCATCACACTGGAACAGGGACGACTCGTCGCCGACCAGGAAGCCGCAGAGTTCTCCCGCACCCGGCTGCGCCCCCGCGTCGCCGTGCGCAGCCCGCACGCCACCCGTCTCGCCGCCCTGCTCACCAAAGAGGCGCGGACGGCACAGCGCTCCGTTGAAGTCGTACGAGAGGCGGGCAACCGGCTCTCCGTGTACGGCAGTACCTGCGCGGACGTCGGCGAGGCCGCCTTCCGGCACGGCATCCTCGTACACCAACTCGCCGACGAGGTCGGTGACATGGGTCCCGGAGCCGGCTCGACCCGTCAGGGCGGGCCATCGGCAGGCGGTGAGGCCCGCGCGACTGATGGGACAACGGCGCTCGGTGAGGCCGGGGCAGCCGCCATGACCGGAAGCACCGGCGGCGCAACAGGACAGAAGGCCGCCCGCACCACGCCTGATGACGCCGACCGGTCGCCAGGTTCTGCCGCCTTGCCGGGCCCTTCCGTCTTGCACAGCCCTGCCGGGCAGAGCGAGCGCGCGGCTACTGCGGCGTCAACCGCAGCCACCCCGGCAACCCGCCTCCCCGAGCCGAACGAGCCCACCGGCCGCCCGCTGGCAGTCACCCGTGTCTCCGAACCGACAGCCGGACAGGCCGCAGCGACATCCGCGCCCGCACGCCCTCGGAACGCCCGCCCGCGCTCCTCCGCCCCCCTCACCTCCGACAGCCTGCCCCCGCTCCCGCCCCCCATCTCCGTCCGCCCCGCTCCGAGTCCGCTGCGCCCGCTCCGCTACGAACTGCGCCGGGCCGCCGGTGTCGGCACCGGGTTTCTGACCGGGGCCGCCGTGCTCGTCTCGTCCGCGCTCGGTGCCGTACTCCTGGCCCGTGTCGGCCACACCCCACAGCACCGCCTGCTGGCCGCCTGGCCGCAGGAGCTGCCGCTGCCGCCCGCGGCACTCGGCGCCGGGCTGCTGGGCGCCGTCGCCTTCGGGGACGAGTTCCGCCACCCCGCGCTGGCGGTCGACCGAGGCACGGTGCCCCGCCGACTGGGACTGCTCGTCGCCAAGCTCCTCGTCGCCGCGGCCACCGGGCTGCTGCTGGCCTTTCTCACCGTGGGCTGCGACGCCGAAGTGCTCTACCTCGTCTACGGACGGGAGCTGGCGCGAGTTCCCGCGGACTGGCTCGCGCTGACCGCAAGTTGGATCGGCCTCGTGATCGGCTGCGCGTGGGCCGGGGTGCTGGCCGCGGGAATCTTCCGTTCCACCACCGCCGGGCTCGCGGCGGTGGTCGCCGTACCGGTCCTGGTGGTGCCCCTCGTGCAGAAGGCCCTGGAGGGCTCGTCCGTGCGGAGCGCGGCCGGATTCTCCGTGCGCCTTCGGGAACTGCTCCTGTCGCAGTGGCCCTTCGGAGGCGAGCGGTATCTGGCGGCCGGAGCGCGGATGATCGCCCAACCCGTCGCCGGGGCGCTGACGTTGTCGCTGGCTGCTCTGCTCTGTGCGTATCTGCTCACGACCCTGCGAAGCAGGGTCCGATGACGATCGTCCGCGCCCTTCCGGTCCTGCCCTGCGCACAACTCCCCGGGGAACGCCCGTTTCTTTCCGATAAGGCGTCAATTGCGACGGGGTGAGCGATCACCCTTTCGTGTGCTTTTCACCAAAGACCTCAAGGGAGTTGAAGACGGAGCCGACAAAGGATCCGTGAGTACCCTTGCGCACACCATGATGACCGCCGCCCGCTCCGCAGACTCCGGTCTCGTCGGCCCGGGCGGGCTCGACCGTTACCCCTACGCCGAGGCCCCCGGTGCCGACCGGGTGGGAGTCCCCTCCTGGGATGCCGCGGACCCTGAGCTGGGCCGTGTCGGCCGCCGTACCGCGGGTAGCCGTGGCCGCGGACTGCACGGTCAACTCGTCCAGCAGCTGGGCCAGATGATCGTCTCCGGCGACCTGGGCGCGGACCGCCCCCTCGTACCAGAGGAGATCGGCCAGCGTTTCGAGGTCTCCCGCACCGTGGTCCGTGAGTCGCTCCGGGTGCTGGAGGCCAAGGGCCTGGTGAGCGCCCGGCCGAACGTGGGCACGCGCGTGCGTCCCGTCAGCGACTGGAACCTCCTCGACCCCGACATCATCGAGTGGCGCGCCTTCGGACCGCAGCGCGACAACCAGCGCCGCGAGCTCAGCGAGCTGCGCTGGACGATCGAGCCGCTCGCCGCCCGCCTCGCCGCCGGGCACGGGCGCGAGGAGGTCCAGCAGCGGCTCGTCGACATGGTCGAGATCATGGGTCACGCCATGAGCCAGGGTGACGCGCTGACGTTCTCGCGCGCCGACGCCGAGTACCACTCGCTGCTCATCCAGCTCGCCGGCAACCGCATGCTGGAGCACCTCTCCGGGATCGTGTCCGCGGCCCTCCAGGTGTCCGGCGGCCCGATCGCCGGCTGTGACCGGCCCAACGAGGCGTCCTTGGCCCACCATGCCCGGATCGTCGAGGCTCTCGCGGCAGGCGACGGAGCGGGGGCGGAGGCGGCCATGCGGCAGCTCCTCATGGTGCACCCCGAGGTGGAGCGCGTGGTCCCGGCCCCGCGCGAGCACTGACCGCGCGCCGAGAGCGGCGCGATCGGAGACCGTGCCGCCCTCCGGAAGCATCGCCGGGCCCGCGAGCCGTCACCGCTGGGCCCCGTCGGACCCCGAGAGGGCCCGGCGGGGTCCGACGGGGAGACAGGGTGACCGCGCCGTGAGTGGTGCGAGGAAGAGACGGCGGATCGTCCTGAGGGGGCCGTCGAGGCTGTGAATCCCGCCGCCGATGCGGGCGCGGGGTCGGTCGGGACGGCCTGGTCGTCGCCGTGACTGACCACCTCTAGTCACATTTGACCTCTTCTGAGCGCTTACGGGGTGTGACTCGGGCCACGCAGATTGGGCGTAACGCTTGCGGAAGCAGCGCGATGACCTAAGAGGTGACAGCCGCGGAGGGAATACGGACGCCGTTCAAGGCGCTGTGTATCTTCCCGGCCCCCGCCCGCGCCGTCGGCCCATCCCCAGTCGGCGGTCGTCGGTTCCTGTCCGTAGTGGACGGGGCCGGAAGCCGTTTTCCAACGTTCGAGAGGTTGTTCGTGTCGGCCAGCACATCCCGTACGCTCCCGTCGGAGATCGCCGAGTCCGTCTCTGTCATGGCGCTCATCGAGCGGGGAAAGGCTGAGGGGCAGATCGCCGGCGACGACGTGCGTCGGGCCTTCGAAGCTGACCAGATTCCGGCCACTCAGTGGAAGAACGTACTGCGCAGCCTCAACCAGATCCTCGAGGAAGAGGGTGTGACGCTGATGGTCAGTGCCGCGGAGCCCAAGCGCACCCGAAAGAGCGTCGCAGCGAAGAGTCCGGCCAAGCGCACCGCCACCAAGACGGTCGCGGCGAAGACGGTGACCACGAAGAAGGCCACCGCCACCGCCACCCCGGCGGCCCCCTCCGCCGAGCCCTCCGTCGACGACGAGGCGCCTGCGAAGAAGGCCGCCGCCAAGAAGACGACGACTGCCAAGAAGGCGGTCGCGAAGAAGACCGTCGCCAAGAAGGCGACGGCCAAGAAGACGACCGCCGGCAAGGACGACGCCGAGGCCGTCGAGGACGAAGCACTCGAGGACGTCAAGCCCGGCGAAGAGGAAGAGGAAGGGGCCGAGAACAAGGGCTTCGTCCTCTCCGACGACGACGAGGACGATGCGCCGGCCCAGCAGGTCGCCGTCGCGGGTGCCACCGCCGACCCGGTCAAGGACTACCTCAAGCAGATCGGCAAGGTCCCGCTGCTCAACGCCGAGCAGGAGGTGGAACTCGCCAAGCGCATCGAGGCGGGCCTCTTCGCCGAGGACAAGCTGGCCAACGCCGACAAGCTCGCCCCGAAGCTCAAGCGCGAGCTGGAGATCATCGCCGAGGACGGCCGCCGCGCCAAGAACCACCTCCTGGAGGCCAACCTCCGTCTGGTGGTCTCCCTGGCCAAGCGTTACACCGGCCGCGGCATGCTCTTCCTGGACCTCATCCAGGAGGGCAACCTCGGTCTGATCCGCGCGGTCGAGAAGTTCGACTACACCAAGGGCTACAAGTTCTCCACGTACGCCACCTGGTGGATCCGTCAGGCGATCACCCGCGCGATGGCCGACCAGGCCCGCACCATCCGTATCCCGGTGCACATGGTCGAGGTCATCAACAAGCTCGCGCGCGTGCAGCGCCAGATGCTCCAGGACCTGGGCCGTGAGCCCACCCCGGAGGAACTGGCCAAGGAACTCGACATGACCCCGGAGAAGGTCATCGAGGTCCAGAAGTACGGCCGCGAGCCGATCTCCCTCCACACCCCCCTGGGTGAGGACGGGGACAGCGAGTTCGGTGACCTCATCGAGGACTCCGAGGCGGTCGTCCCGGCCGACGCGGTCAGCTTCACGCTCCTCCAGGAGCAGCTGCACTCCGTGCTCGACACCCTCTCCGAGCGTGAGGCGGGCGTCGTCTCGATGCGCTTCGGTCTCACCGACGGTCAGCCGAAGACCCTCGACGAGATCGGCAAGGTGTACGGCGTCACCCGCGAGCGCATTCGCCAGATCGAGTCCAAGACCATGTCGAAGCTGCGCCACCCGTCGCGTTCCCAGGTGCTGCGCGACTACCTGGACTAGGCCGCGGTCGTACGACACGGAAGGCCCGGTTTCCCTCAGGGGAGCCGGGCCTTCGTGCTGAGCTGGTGCGGGTCGTGGCACCGGCGTGCGGGGAGTGCGGCCCGGCGCGTGCGGAGCGAGGTGCTCCAGACCGCGGCGTCCCTCTTTCGTGGACCGAGCGTGCGAGGTGGAGCCCGTTGAATCACTCTGGGTTTCTCGTGATCAACCCAGAGTGAGGAGCGCGCATGCGCCATCCCCTTGTCCGGGCCCTGTCCCGGGCGCTGACCCGGTCGCTGGTCCTGGCGGCCGCGGCGGCCGTGATACCGCTGGCGTCCGCCGGTCCTGTGGCCGCCGACGGCGTCGTCGTCGGCGGGTTCCCGGTCGACGTGTCCGAGGGCCCGTGGACGGTGGCGCTGTCCAGCCGTGACCGGTTCGGAGGTGCGCGCGCCGGACAGTTCTGCGGCGGCGTGGCCGTCGGCCGCACCACCGTACTGACCGCGGCCCACTGCATGGGCGAGGACGTGTTGGGGGCGCCGCCCAACCGCGTGCGGGACCTGAAGGTCATCACGGGGCGCACGGACCTGACATCGGCGCAGGGCAAGGAGATCGCCGTACGGGACACCTGGGTCAATCCGGACTACGACAAGGCCAGCAACGCCGGGGACTTCGCCGTGCTCACCCTCGCCGAAGCGCTTCCGGCGGGCTCGGTCATCGGTATGGCGGCTGCGGGCGACCCGGCCTACCAGCCCGGTACGAGCGCCACGGTCTACGGCTGGGGAGACATCACGGGGGTCGGGGACTACGCGCGCAGTCTGCGGGCCGCGCGGGTGCACGTGCTGTCGGACGCGCTCTGCGAGCAGGCCTACCCGGGCAACGTCGACGGAAGGTACCGGGCCGACACCATGCTCTGCGCGGGGGAGGCTTCAGGGGGGCCGGACGCCTGCCAGGGGGACAGCGGGGGGCCGCTGGTCGCCCAGGGGCGACTGGTCGGGCTCGTGTCCTGGGGGAGTGGCTGTGGACGGCCTGGGAGTCCCGGCGTCTACACGCGGGTCTCGGACGTCGTCCGCACGATGGGGTGGGGTGCCGCCCTGGCGCCCGGCAACGGCGGTTGAGGGCGCGTGGGCGGCGTCTTGGAGGGGTTGTCGAGGTCTGCCCCCGCAGCGGCGCCTGACGGCCGCTGAGCGGCTTGAGTGAAGCGGGCGGCCACTCCTGAGTGCAGGAGTGGCCGCCCGAATCAACCGGCCTGTGCCGGGGCTGGCTCGTCGTCGACGCGCAGTATCAGCGTTCTTCTTCGTTGGAGCTGGCTGGAACGGTCGTCAGTCGCTCCGTCTCGTCCTGTATCTCAGCGGCGATCTTCTTGAGTTCCGGCTCGAACTTGCGACCGTGGTGGGCGCAGAAGAGCAGTTCTCCGCCGCTCGCCAAGACAACGCGAAGGTATGCCTGGGCGCCGCAGCGGTCGCAGCGATCAGCGGCCGTCAGCGGGCTCGCGGGGGTCAGAACAGTAGTCACGTCGCCTCTTCTCTAGCTCGACGAGCTGTCGTACCAGGGTCAACATCCAACCAGGCCGAAAACGTTCCCGCTCGTGGCCCTTCCTCGAAAAAATCTTTTCGAGGTGGCTGTCTGCTTCCGGTTGGCGGCGAATGTGCCGTATTGCGTGTCTATGTGTCTGTACGGGTTCGCGCTGTCTGTCGTCTGTAGGGGTGTTGGTCCTGTCGGCTGGATTGCCGGTTGTTGATGAGGACGTGCCCGGAGCCTAAATGGTTCATGCCTGGAAGGGAACGTGATATGTACTTCACTCCATCGAGGGATCGAACAGGCATGCGACTCTGGATTAGTGTGAGTTTCGCCGAGGGTGGTGTTACATCGGCTCTACCAGGCCTCGGTACCCTCTGAGCGGCGACCGAAGCCAGGCCCTTACCCATCAGGGCCCCATCTGAAATTCAGCGAGGAGCGAACCGCGTGACCGCCGATACGTCCGTGCCGTCCACAGCGCTGCTGGCAGGAGCAGACCGGGACGGTTCCAACTACACCGCGCGGCACCTGCTCGTCCTCGAGGGCCTCGAGGCCGTGCGAAAGCGCCCGGGCATGTACATCGGGTCCACCGACAGCCGTGGCCTGATGCACTGCCTCTGGGAGATCATCGACAACTCCGTGGACGAGGCCCTCGGGGGCTACTGCGACCACATCGACGTCGTCCTGCACGACGACGGCTCCGTCGAGGTGCGGGACAACGGCCGCGGCATCCCCGTGGACGTCGAGCCCAAAACCGGCCTCTCCGGTGTCGAGGTCGTCATGACCAAGCTGCACGCCGGCGGCAAGTTCGGCGGCGGTTCCTACGCGGCCTCCGGCGGCCTGCACGGCGTCGGCGCGTCCGTGGTGAACGCGCTCTCGGCGCGCCTGGACGTCGAGGTCGACCGCGGGGGGAACACCCATGCGATCAGCTTCCGGCGGGGAGTGCCCGGCTCCTTCTCCGACGTCGGCCCGGACGCCACGTTCGAGACGGGGGGCCTGCGCAAGACCAAGCGGATCCCCAAGACCCGCACCGGTACGCGTGTGCGGTACTGGGCCGACCGCCAGATCTTCCTCAAGGACGCCAAGCTCTCCCTGGAGAACCTTCACCAGCGCGCTCGGCAGACCGCGTTCCTGGTACCGGGCCTGACCATCGTCGTCCGCGACGAGGTGGGGCTCGGTGAGGGCGGCAGCAAGGGCGAGGAGTCCTTCCGCTTCGACGGCGGCATCAGCGAGTTCTGCGAGTACCTGGCGACCGACAAGCCGGTCTGCGACGTCCTCCGCTTCTCCGGGCAGGGATCCTTCAAGGAGACGGTCCCGGTCCTCGACGACCACGGCCAGATGACCCCCACCGAGGTCACCCGCGAGCTGGGTGTCGACGTGGCGCTGCGCTGGGGCACGGGTTACGACGTGACTCTCAAGTCCTTCGTGAACATCATCGCCACGCCCAAGGGCGGCACCCACATGGCGGGGTTCGAACAGGCCGTCGCGAAGACGATGAACGAGGTGCTGCGCACCAAGAAGCTGCTGCGCGTGGCCGAGGACGACATCGTCAAGGACGACGCCCTGGAGGGCCTCACGGCGGTCGTCACCGTACGTCTCGCCGAGCCGCAGTTCGAGGGCCAGACCAAGGAGGTGCTCGGTACCTCGGCGGCTCGCCGCATCGTGACGAACGTGGTGTCCAAGGAGCTCAAGGACTTCCTGACCTCCACCAAGCGGGACGCCGCCGCGCAGGCCCGTGTCGTCATGGAGAAGGCTGTGGCTGCCGCGCGTACGCGCATCGCGGCCCGTCAGCACAAGGACGCGCAGCGCCGCAAGACGGCCCTGGAGTCCTCCTCGCTGCCTGCCAAGCTCGCCGACTGCCGCAGTGACGACGTCGAGCGCAGCGAACTGTTCATCGTGGAGGGCGACTCCGCGCTCGGTACGGCCAAGCTCGCCCGGAACTCGGAGTTCCAGGCGCTGCTGCCGATCCGCGGCAAGATCCTCAACGTCCAGAAGTCGTCCGTGACCGACATGCTGAAGAACGCCGAGTGCGGCGCGATCATCCAGGTCATAGGAGCTGGATCCGGTCGTACGTTCGATATCGATGCGGCCCGCTACGGCAAGATCATCATGATGACCGACGCCGACGTCGACGGCTCCCACATCCGCACCCTGCTGCTGACCCTGTTCCACCGCTACATGCGGCCCATGGTCGAAGCGGGCCGGGTGTTCGCCGCGGTGCCGCCGTTGCACCGCATCGAGCTCATCCAGCCGAAGAAGGGCCAGGACAAGTACGTCTACACCTACTCGGACCGTGAGCTGCGCGAGAAGCTTCAGGAGTTCCAGAGCAAGGGCATCCGTCACAAGGACTCGATCCAGCGCTACAAGGGTCTCGGTGAGATGGACGCCGACCAGCTGGCCGAGACCACGATGGATCCGCGCCATCGCACACTGCGCCGGATCAACGTGTCCGACCTGGACTCCGCCGAACAGGTCTTCGACCTTCTGATGGGCAACGACGTCGCTCCTCGCAAGGAGTTCATCTCCAGCTCGGCGGCAACGCTGGACAGGTCACGCATCGACGCGTGACCCGTCTGGGGTCCCGGTGCCGGGGCAGCGCCTTCAGGTGCTGCCCCGGCATCATTTCTCCACCCTGGGGTGGACCGCCGACCCGCAGCGGATCCAGCCTTGATCCACCCCTGCTCCGATCCTGTGACCTGCCGGTTTCCGTAGCGTCGAAGGCGTCGACGGCACCCGCTGCCGACACCTGCTTCCTCTTCGCCTACGGAGGCCTGATGTCCGGGCTCGTTGATGCCATGCTGATCGTCGCCGTCGTCACCCTGGTGGTCGTACGACAGTTCCGCACACGTCGGACGGACGCGGACCGGCGCTGGTGGGTCGTGCCCGTGATCCTGGCCGCCGTGGCGCTGCGCGAGCCCGGCCTCGTCGACATCCACCACCGCACGGAGTCGATCACCCTGCTCGCGGCCGAACTGTTCGTCGGCCTCGCCACCGGAGCCGGCTGGGCCTGGACGACCCGCGTCTGGGCGGAGGCGGACGGCGTGGTGTGGAGCCGGAGCACCAGGGCGAGCGTGGCCGTGTGGATCATGGGGATCGGCCTCCGTGCCGGCCTCTTCGCCCTGGGCGCAGCACTCGGCGTCCACCAGGACACCTCGGCCCTTCTCCTCGCCCTCGCGGCGACCCTCCTGCTCCGCGCCGGAATCCTGCACCGGCGGGCGAAGTCCCTACAACTGACGCGCCCGCACCCGGAGCCCTCGCATCCGTCGTCCACACCCTCGGCGCACCGGCGGACCACGGCCTACGGTGACGGCGTGCGATTGCGGAAGGAGCGCGTGTGACGAAGAACGACTGGTTGTGCTGGCCCTCCCGGGAGGCGCTCGGCCGTGAGGGAATCTCACGCAACCGCCGCCGACTCGCCTGGGCAACCCGGATGCTGCTCCTCGGCATGCTGCTGTGGGGAGCCGTCAGCGGCAATCCGCCCCGGGGCTGGGACTCGGCCCTGGCCGTCGGGGGAGTCCTGACCGCCGCGCTCCTCGCCCGGGCGCTCTACCGCACAACGTTCCAGCACCGGCTGTGGCCCTCCCTGGCCCTCCTGCTGCTGCTTCAGGGCCTCGCCGTCGCGGGCCAGGCCGCGGGCTTCCGGGTGCCGGCTCTCGTCCTGTGGTGCGGGTGCGCGATCACGGCTCTGGAGAGAATGCCCCTCTCAGCCGCTCTGCCCATGAGCACGGTCGCCCTCGGCTCGTACGCCGTGGTCAACGACGACCCCTTGCTCACCACGACCGTCACCAGCATCGGTCTCGCACTCGCCGGATACGTGCTGCGGCTCGACGCCGAAGCACGTGGCAACGCCCAGCGGCTCCTCGCCCAGGAGCGGGCCGCGCGGGCGGCCGAGGCGGAGTCGGCGGCGCTCGCGGAGCGCGCCCGGATAGCGCGGGAGATCCACGACGTGCTGGCACACAGTCTCTCGGCACAGCTCGTGCACCTGGAAGCGGCCCGGCTCCTGATCGAGCGGGGCGCCGACCGGGACCGGATACTCGAACGGGTGGTCGCGGCGCGGGGGATGGCCCGCGACGGTCTGGCCGAGACGAGACAGGCCCTGTCCGCGCTGAGGGGCGAGATGTCCCCACTGGAGGACTACCTGGGTGAACTCGTCGGAGCGACCGACGACGTGGGCGTCACCATTACGGGTGAGCGCAGACCGCTGCCGGCGGAGGCGTCGCAGGCCGTTCGCCGGGTGGCCCAGGAGGCCCTGACGAATGTCCGCAAGCATGCCCCCGGCGCCAAGGTCCAGGTGCGGCTGGACTACAGCGAGCACCAAGTGACGCTGGACGTGCGGGATTCGGGCGGTTCGCCGGGCGAACTCACGGGGATGGGAGGCGGGTACGGTCTGCTGGGCATGCGCGAGCGTGCCGAGCTGCTGGGCGGTTCGCTGGATGCCGGGCCGGGCGAGAAGGGGTTCGTGGTGACGCTGAGGGTGCCGACATGACAGGGGAGGCGGGCCCGAAGACCGCACGGGTCGTGGTCGCGGACGACCAGACCGTCGTACGGGAAGGCATCGTGATGCTGCTCGGCCTGTTGCCCGGGATCGAGGTCGTCGGCGCGGCCGGAGACGGGGACGAGGCGGTGAGACTCGCCGGTGAACTCGCGCCGGACGTGGTGCTGATGGATCTGCGCATGCCGCGGTGCGACGGCGTCGAGGCGACCCGGCGGATCAGGGCGGAGTACCCGGGCACACAGGTCGTGGTGCTCACGACGTTCGCGGACGACGATTCGCTGTTCCGCGCGCTGAAGGCAGGCGCGCGCGGCTATCTCACCAAGGACGCGGACGGTGAGGAGATCGTCCGAGCGGTGCACAGCGTGCTGTCCGGTGACGCGGGGCTGGCGCCGAGCATCCAGCGGCGGCTCCTGGAACGGCTCACGGAGCCGGAGAAGAAGCCTGCCGCGCCCGCCGAGCCGCCCGACGGGCTCACCACGAGGGAGACCGAAGTGCTGGTCCTGATCGCGGACGGCCTCAGCAACCAGGAGATCGCCCACCAACTGCATGTCTCCACCGCGACCGTGAAGACCCACATCAACAACCTCTTCGCCAAGACAGGCATCAAGGACCGTGCGCAGGCGGTGCGTTACGCCTTCGGGAGGGGTTTGGTGCGGCCTCCGACGGGGTGAGTCACCTAATGGGGTGAAGACTGGGGAGAAGAAGAGTCGGGGATCTTCCCGTTCTGTCCATCCTTGGGCATGCAGTCAAGCACCGGTCGCCCCAACAGACGCGTGGGCGGCCCCGAGAGTTCGGCCGAGACCCCCGAAGGTCGTGACACCGTCCCGACCCTCACGGGCGTGGGTGGGGACCCGCGTTTCGACGACCCCTGGTACGACGCGCTCGCGTCCGGCTGGGGCGAGTTGGACGGCACGGGTGCGCCCGCCCCTGTCGTTCCGCCCGCGCGCCGGGAGCGGGAGAGCCGGGGTGGCGGCGCGGCCGACGTCTATCTGGAGGTGCAGCGCAGTGCTGCCTTCCAGGAGGTGCGCAGCCGGTATCGGAGGTTCGTGATCCCAGGCGTCGCCATCTTCTTCTCCTGGTATGTGGGTTACGTGGTGACCGCGACCATGGCACCCGGATTCATGGCGCGGCCCGTGGTGGGCGCGGTGAACGTGGCCATGCTGGCTGGACTCGGACAGTTCCTCACGACGTTCCTGTTCACCTGGGCGTACGCGCGGCACGCACGGCTGCGCAGGGACCGGGCCGCGCTCGATCTGCGCTGGGACACCCAGGAACTGACGCGTGGCCTCAGAGGCGGTGGATCGTGACCGGCAACCATCAGATGCTGGCGCTGGTGCTGTTCAGCGCGTTCGTGGCCGTCACGCTGGCCATCACCACGTGGGTGAGCCGTCACCGGCAGGGCTCGGCGGAGGAGTTCTACGCGGGCGGTCGGCTCTTCTCCCCGATGGAGAATGGTTTTGCCATCGCGGGCGACTACATGTCGGCCGCGTCCTTCCTCGGCATCTCGGGCCTCATCGCGCTCTTCGGCTACGACGGGCTGCTGTACTCGGTGGGCTTCCTGGTGGCCTGGCTCGTCGTGCTGTTCCTCGTCGCCGAACTGGTGCGCAACTGCGGGCGGTTCACGCTGGCCGATGTCGTCGCCTCGCGGATGCGGGAGCGGCCGGTACGGATCGCCGCGGGAACTTCCTCGGTCACGGTGTCCGTTCTGTATTTGGTGGCGCAAATGGTGGGGGCGGGCAGCCTGGTCGCGCTGCTGCTGGGCGGGACGAGCGAGGCGGCGCAGTCCTGGACGGTGATCGCGGTCGGCGCGCTCATGGTGATCTATGTGTCGTTGGGAGGGATGCGGGCCACTACCTGGATCCAGATCGTCAAGGCGGTCCTGCTGATGGGCGGGGCGATCACACTGACCGTGCTGGTGCTGGTGCGGTTCCACGGTGACTTCGACCAGCTGCTGCGCACGGCGGCCGAGCGCAGTGGTCACGGTGACGCGTTCCTCGCCCCCGGTCTGAGGTACGGCGGTGACTGGACCTCGCGCTTCGACTTCATGAGCCTGGGGCTCGCCCTCGTCCTGGGTACGGCCGGGCTGCCGCACATCCTCTCCCGCTTCTACACCGTGCCGACGGCTCGGGCCGCACGCCGATCGGTCGTCTGGTCGATCGGGCTCATCGGCGGCTTCTACCTGATGACGATCGTCCTCGGCTTCGGTGCGGCGGCGATCGTCGGGCCGAAGGCGGTCCGTGGGTCCAACGCGGCCGGGAACACGGCGGTCCCGCTGCTGGCCCTCGATCTGGGCGGCGGAGCGGACTCCACAGGCGGAACGGTTCTGTTCGCGATTGTCGCCGCCATTGCCTTCGCAACGATTCTCGCGGTGGTCGCAGGCATCACCCTCGCGTCGTCGGCGTCCGTGGCCCACGACCTGTACGCGTCGTTGCGGCGCCCGCGCGCCAAGCCGCGCAGCGAGGTCGCCGTGGCCCGCACCGCCGCGGTCGGCATCGGCGTGGTCGCGATCGCCCTCGGCCTGCTGGCCCGTGACCTCAATGTCGCCTTCCTGGTGGGCCTCGCCTTCGCTGTCGCGGCGTCCGCGAACCTCCCGGTGTTGCTCTACTCGCTGTTCTGGGGCGGCTTCACGACCAGGGGGGCGGTGTGGTCGGTGTACGGCGGGCTGATTCCGTCAGTGGTTCTGGTGCTGCTGTCGCCCGTGGTGTCGGGAAGCCCCGAATCACTGTTCCCGGGAGTGGACTTCCAGTACTTCCCGTTGCAGAACCCTGGGCTCGTCTCGATCCCGCTGGGATTCCTCGCCGGCTGGCTCGGCACGGTCACCTCGGCGGAGAACCCGGACGAGGCCAAGCACGCGGAGACCGAGGTGCGGTCGCTCACGGGTGCGGGGGCTGTTTAGCGGGCGGCGATTTCCCTGTCGTAGGGCGCCGCACGACCCGCGATGGGCCGGGCAGCGTTCAGGGGGCCACCCATGCGTACCGGTGTTCGGGGCGGCCCGTGTCGCCGTACTTGAGGGACAGGCGGAGGCGGCCTGCCTGTTCCAGGTGGCGGAGGTAGCGCTGGGCCGTGGAGCGGCTCAGGCCTGTCTCGGCGGCCACCTCGTGAGCCGAGAGCGGGTGGCCGGCGCGGTGGAGGACGCCGCAGATCAGGTCCGTTGTCGGTTCCGAGTGGCCGCTCGGAAGGTCGGGGGACGAGGGGGCGGGCGGTGTGCGCAGGGCGCCGAAGATCCGGTCGACCTGCTCCTGGCCGGTGTGGCTCCGGTCCCCGACGTGCTCGACGGTGCGGCGCAGGGCGGCGTAGGAGTCCAGGCGGGTGCGCAGCGCGGCGAAGGTGAACGGCTTGACCAGGTAGTGCAGCGCGCCCACGCGCATCGCGGCCTGCACGGTCACCACATCGCTCGCCGCCGTGATCATGATGACGTCGGTGCAGTGGCCCTGTTCCCGCATGCGGTGAACGAGTTCGAGCCCTGTCTGGTCGGGCAGGTAGTGGTCGAGCAGCACCAGGTCGATGGGGCCCTGCTGCACGGCTGCCAGCGCCTGCGCGGCGTTGTGCGCGCGGGCGGCGACCCTGAATCCGGGAACCCTGCCCACGTACCTGGCGTTGATCTCTGCGACACGCAAGTCGTCGTCCACTACCAGGACGTCAATCATCGTGCCTCTCCCTCAGGGCCGACGGGCGGTGAGCTCGTGCGGTGAACCCGTGTTGCGGCTCCGCTTCTTCGGTGAGCGGAACGAGCAGAACAGATTTTCGCAAGCAGAAGAACGGCCTGCGCCCCGAATTTCGATGTTGTGGCATGCGCCATGTCTCCCGCCATCGAACAGCGGGGCGTGAGCAAGATCTTCACAACTCCGCCGTGCTCGCTCTCAGGGGCGCGTCGCCCATACATACCGGTGCTCCGGGCGGCCCGCGTCCCCGTACTTGAGGGTCAGTCTGGCCCGTCCCGTGCGCTCCAGCAGCTTCAGATAACGCTGTGCGGTCTGGCGGCTCACCCCGGTCCGCTCGGCGATCTCCTGGGCGGAGAGGGGGCCTTCGGCGTTCACCAGGGCTCGGCGCACGAGTTCCGCGGTGGTGGGGGAGTGGCCCTTGGGCAGTTCGGGCTCGGGCCCGGAGGACAGGGCGCCGAAGATCCGGTCCACCTCGGCCTGTTCGGCCTCGCCGCCGCCGTCCAGGGTCCGGCGCAGCTCCGCGTACGCCTCCAGCTTGGCGCGCAGCCCCGCGAAGGCGAACGGCTTGACCAGATACTGAAGCGCTCCCTGCCGCATCGCCGCCTGTACGGTCGACACGTCCCGGGCCGCCGTCACCATGATCACGTCGGTCTCGTGGCCGCGTCGGCGCATCTCCTGGACGACCGAGAGGCCCGTGCCGTCGGGCAGGTAGTGGTCCATGAGGACGAGGTCGAGATCCGGCAGCGCCGCCAGCTGTCGCAGTGCCTCGGCCGCGCTGTGCGCCGCTCCCGCGACATGGAAGCCGGGCACCTTCTCCACGTAGGCGGCGTTGACGCGCGCCACCCGGATGTCGTCGTCCACGACCAGGACCTCGATCATCTCGACTCCTCCGGTGCGGCGGAGGCGCCGGTGGCCGTGGTGGTGGCCGGCGCCGGGGACGGTTCCGTGTCCGGGACACGCATGTGTTCCGCCTCCGCGATGTGGCTGTGCCGGGATTCCGGCTCGGGGTCCGGCTCCGTGAGTGCCTCCGGCAGCACGACCGTGAACTCCGCGCCCCCGCCCTCGGCCTCGTCCACGCGCGCGCTGCCGCCCTGCCGCTCCGCGAGCCGGCGTACCAGGGGAAGCCCGATCCCGCGCTTGCCGTGCGCCGGGGGCTTCTTCGTGGACCATCCCTCCGTGAAGATCAACTCGCGCTGTTCCGCCGGGATTCCGGGCCCCGTGTCGCGCACCCTGAGAACCGCTGTCCGGCCCTCCGCGCGCAGTTCGACCTCCACGCGCGCGTGCGCGGTGCCGGCGACGGCGTCCAGCGCGTTGTCGACCAGGTTGCCGACGACGGTGACCAGTCCCCTGGGATCGATCAGCCGGTCCGGGAGCAGGGTCCGGTCCGAGACCCACAGGGCGACACCCCGCTCCGCCGCCACGGTGGCCTTGCCGACCAGCAGCGCGGCGAGCAGCGGATCCCGGATCTTCTCGGCCACCTGTTCCGCCGTGGCCCGATGGTCGCCCACCACCTCGCCGATGAACTCCGCGGCGTCGTCGTACATCTCCAGTTCGAGCAGTCCCAGGAGCGTGTGCATGCGGTTGGCGTGTTCGTGGTCCTGGGCGCGCAGTGCGTCGAGCAGACCGTGCGTGGAGTCGAGTTCGCGGCCGAGCTGCTCCAGCTCGGTGCGGTCGCGCAGGGTGGCCACGGCGCCGCCGTCGTCGGTGGGCATGCGGTTGGCGACCAGGACACGCTGGCCGCGCACGGTGAGCAGGTCGGTTCCGGTCACGCGTCCGGCCAGCACATCGGTCGTACGTCCGGCACCGAGCGCCTCGTCCAGGGAATGGCCGACGGCCTCTTCGCCGATGCCCAGCAGGCGCTGTGCCTCGTCGTTGAGGAGCCGGACGCGGCCCGTGCGGTCCAGGGCGACGACACCCTCCCGGATGCCGTGCAGCACGGCCTCGCGCTCCGCGAGCAACGCCGCGATGTCCGAGAAGGCCAGGTCCCGGGTCTGCCGCTGCACCCTCCGGGAGATCACCCAGGCGGCCAGGGCGCCGACGGCCATGGCGCCGCCCGCGTAGGCGAGGAGCCCCGGAATCGCGTGGAACAGCAGGGCGCGCACGCTGTCGTACTCGATGCCGACCGAGACCGCCCCGACGACCCTGCCGGTGGTGTCGCGCAGTGGCACCTTGCCGCGGGCCGAGCGGCCCAGGGTGCCGCTGTCGATCTCCATGACCTCCTTGCCCGCCAGGGCCTGGCGGGGGTCGGTGGAGACGACCCGGCCGATCTCCTTCGGGTCCGTGTGGGACCAGCGCACGCCTCGCATGTCCATCACCACGACGTACTCGGCCCCGCTGGCCTTCCGGATCCGCTCCGCCTCGGTCTGCACCGGCCCGCCGGCCGACGGCCTGGTGTTCTGCAGGTCCTCGGCGATCTGCGGCTGGGCCGCTGTGGTCTGCGCGATCGCCAGCGCCCGGCGCATCGCCTGGTCGTCCAGCTGATCGCTGAGCGGTGCGAGGAACAGCCCGGTCGCGAGCACCGCGACTCCTGCGGCGATCGCCACCTGCATCAGCAGCACCTGCGAGAACATCCGCCGCGGCAGACCGAGGCGCAGGCGGCGTCCAGGGGGAGTGGGGCTCATACCCATGACGGTACGGGGACGAGCGGCCTGTGCCGTAGTGGGGTGTTACGTGGATCTCTTGATCAATGTATGTACATGCGTGCCTGCGCATGTACGGGGTGACCGACGGGTGGACCGCTGGCCGTACGGGATGACGCCGTGCGGTCAGCGCGTCGGAGCCGTGGACTCCAGTTCGCGCACCGCCAGCACGTCCATCCGCGCCGGCGCACCCAACGCCGATCCGCAGCTCTCCGGGCGAGGCGGCAGTGAGGCGCCCTGGGCCACCGCGACGCTCCACCGGCGCCCGTCCGTGTGGGCGACGGTCACCTCCCAGTGCGGCGCCGGGCCGTCAGTCCGTACGACGCTCAGCGCGTCCGCCGCGTACTCGCGCGCCGCCGAGCGGACGGCCAGTTCCGCTGCCTGTCCGGGCCGCTCCCAGGCTGAGCCGCCGCGACAGCCCTCCACGACGACACGCCCTTCGCGCACGCCCTGGAGGATCTCCTTGACGTGCGCGGCCTGGGCGCGGCCGTACGCGTATCCGTACGGCAGGACGAGCAGTGTCGGCGAGAAGCGGTGTCCGCCGAGGTGCGTGACCTCCCAGGCGCCCTCGACCCCGGAGGCGGCCAGTTCGGCGGCGAGGGGGCGGCCCAGCAACGCGCAGCAGCGGTCGCGTTTGCCGTTGGTGCAGACGAGCGCGAGCGGTTCGCCGGTGTGGGGCCGCCCCTGGAGCGCGGCGTCGAAGGACTGCGGGGCGCCCCTGCCGAGCGCGGCGAAGTCGAGGTCGAGCAGCTGTTCGGGGGTTCTGGTGGTGGCGCTGCGCAGCCAGACGTTGCCCGGCGTGGTGTGGGCCGCGTACACCTGGCGTACGGCAGGTTGCCCGAAGTCGGCGTGGCGTCCGGGGCGGCGGATCAGTGCGATCCGTACGCCGGTGCCCTCCGCGGCCTTCTCCAGGGCGCGGCCGAGTCCGGGGTCCAGGTGGCTCATGGTGAGCGCCTGGGCACCCCACGGGCCCGGCTGCTCCAGCAGCAGCCACGTCCTCGCGGTCGCGGCGGTTCCCGCGATGGGCTCGTCGAGGTCCCGGGAGACGGTTGCGCACCTACTCACAGAGGTGAGCCTAACCTGACTTGGAGCGGGGCGACTTCCAGCCGCGCGGAACGGGTGGTTCCGGCGCTGTCGGGTTACTCCGGGAGTGGTTGCGGAGGGCGCTCGCCCACGTAGGTTCCGGACGGGCGCATCCGCAGTGGACGCTCGCCGTACTCCTCCAGGGCGTGTGCGATCCAGCCCGCCGTACGGGCGATGGCGAAGATCGTCTCGCCTGCCGACGCGCCCATGCCGCAGGCGACGGTGAACACGGCCAGGGCGAGATCCACATTGGCGTGCAGAGGCCTGTGACGGGCGGCGGTCGTCACGACGTCCCGCGCCGCGGCGAGGGCGGGCGCGGCCTGGGGCATCTCGTCGAGGAGGGCGAAGAGGGCACGCGCACGTGGGTCCTCGCCGGGGTAGAGCCGGTGACCGAGCCCGGGGACGCGGCGGCCCGCGCGCAGCTCGTCCGCGACGACGGGAGCCGCGTCCCCCTCGTCGAGCACGTCGAGGAGCATCCGGTGCGCCAGGCCGCTGGCGGCGCCGTGGAGCGGGCCTTCCAGGACGCCGAGCCCTGCCGAGACGGCCGCGTAGGGGTGCGCGCGGGCGGACGCGGCGACGCGTACGGCGAGCGTCGAGGCGGCCAGGTCGTGGTCGACGAGGAGCCCGAGTGCCGTGTCCAGGGTGCGCAGCGACGCCTCGTCGGCGATCCGGACGGTGAGCCGGGCCCAGAGGCGGTGGGCCAGTGGTCCGTCGTCACGGTGGCCGGGTGCGCGTGGCGGCAGGGCGGCGACCAGGGTGGGGATGAGGGTGCGTGCGGTGCCCAGGACGGTGCCCTCGGAGAGGTCGAAGCGGAGCGGATCGACTGCTGCCGCGGCGATGGCGGCGACCCGGAGCCGGTCGACCGGGTCGCTGTGCTCCGGCAGGGCGTTGACGGAGCGGCGGGCGGCGGTGACGGAGGCCTTGGGCGCGGTGAAGGAGGCCCCGGGGCGCAGGGTGCCGGTCCACAGCCATTCGGCGACTTCCTCGTAGGAGTGTCGTGTGGCCAGCTCGGCGGCGTCGACACCCCGGAAGTAGTAGCGGTCCTTGTCGATGAGGGTGAGCCGGGTCCGTACGGACAGCTCGCCGCCGGAGGACGAACTCCCGCTGCCCTCCCGTTTGTTGCGGCGGGCGAGCGCCTCCACCTCCGTGGCGTCGAAGGTGCTGCCTCGGCCCCCGGGATCGCGTCGGCTGCTGAGCTGACCGCGACTCACGTACGCGTACACGGTCTCGGGCTTCACGCCGAGCAGTTCGGCGGTCTCCTTGGTGCTCAGCCGGCGGCCAGTGTGGTCGGGGGCGGGTTCCTGATCGCGCATGGGGGTCACCGTATCCGCATGGACTACATATTGATTCAATCAATATTGACATCGTTTCAGTCAATCATGGACAGTCGAATCAAGTTCAGGGAGGAAACATGCCGAACAACCGGGCCGATACAGCCGCAACCACCGTTGTCGACGTACCGCGAGGACTCGCGGGCGTCGTCGTCACCGACACCCGAATTGGTGACGTCAGAGGGCGCGAGGGCTTTTACCACTACCGTCAGTACTCCGCCGTCGAACTCGCGCAGACCCGCGGCTTCGAGGATGTCTGGCATCTCCTGGCCCATGGTGAGCTGCCGGACGCGGGCCGTCTCGCCGCCTTCACCGCGCAGACCGCGGCGCTGCGGCGGCTGCCGGACGAGGTGCGGGCCGCGTTGCCGGCGATCGCGGCGGCGAGTGGCCGGTCCGGGCCGCTGGCCGGCATGCGCACGGCACTGTCCCTGCTCGGTGCGGCGAAGGGCTTCCGTCCCGTGTACGACACCGACGCGGAGGAGCGGCTCGCGGACGCCCTCGTCGCCTCGGCCGCGGTGCCGACCGTACTGACGGCGCTGCACCGGCTGGGCCGGGGTCTCGATCCCGTGGAGCCGCGGGACGACCTCCCGTATGCGGCCAACTACTTGTACATGTTGACGGGATCGGAGCCGGACCCGCTGCACGCCAGGGCGATCGAGCAATACTTGATCTCAACCATTGATCACGGATTCAATGCATCAACCTTCACGGCACGGGTCATCGCGTCGACGGGGGCGGACGTGGCGGCCTGTCTCGTGGGGGCGGTGGGAGCCCTGTCGGGCCCGTTGCACGGCGGCGCCCCGAGCCGCGCGCTGGACACCCTGGACGCGATCGGGACGACGGACCGTATCGACGCCTGGATCCGCGCACGCGTTCTCGCCGGTGACCGCATCATGGGCTTCGGCCACCCGGTCTACCGCACCGAGGACCCCCGCTCCCGCATGCTCCGGGGCATCGCCGGGCAGTTCGGCGGCCCGCTGGTCGATCTGGCGGTCGAGGTCGAACGGAGGGTGGAGGCGATCCTGGCCGAACTCAAGCCGGGCCGCGAACTGCACACGAACGTCGAGTTCTACGCGGGCGTGGTCATGGAACTGTGCGGCCTGCCCCGCGAGATGTTCACCCCGACCTTCGCGGCGGCCCGGGTGGTGGGCTGGAGCGCCAACATCCTGGAGCAGGCGGAGGACTCGAAGATCATTCGGCCGGCCGCGCGGTACGTGGGACCCGTGCCGCCGGTGGCGGTGCCTTTGACGGTCTGACCGGGGCCGGCCGCCGGCCACCGTTCACCCGGTGACGACTCCCCGGCTCGTATCCTGGGGCGGCATTCGTTCCTCGTACGCGCGCGGGGCTGTGAGCCGGTGTGCGCGTCGGCGTGAGAGAGGCCGCAGATTGAGTCAGCCGGGTCCGGGTCAGAGCCCTCGGCAGATCCCTGTCATCGTCCTCGCCGGCTTCCTCGGTTCCGGCAAGACCACCCTCCTCAACCATCTCCTCCACCGCAGCGGTGGCAGTCGTATCGGGGCCATCGTCAATGACTTCGGGGCCATCGAGATCGACGCCATGGCCGTCGCGGGGGCGCTGGGGGACTCCACGGTGTCGCTGGGCAATGGATGTCTGTGCTGCGCTGTTGATGCGAGCGAGCTCGATGTCTATCTTGATCGGCTCACTCAACCCTCGGCCCGGATCGATGTCGTCGTCATCGAGGCCAGCGGGCTCGCCGAGCCGCAGGAGCTCGTCCGGATGGTGCTCGCCAGCGAGAATCCCCGGGTCGTGTACGGGGGACTCGTCGAGGTCGTCGACGCCGTCGAGTTCGACGACACGCGGGTGAAGCACCCCGAGGTCGACCGGCATCTCGCCCTCGCCGATCTCGTCGTCGTCAACAAGGTCGGGCGGGTCGCGGACGGCGGTGAGCGGGTCCTGGAGACCGTCCGCGGGCTGGTCGACCGCGCCGCTGTCGTCCCCGCCGACTACGGGCGTGTGGACCCCGAGTTCCTCTTCGACTGCCGGCCGACCGAAGAGCGCATCGGGCAGCTGTCCTTCGACGACCTGCACCATCACGGGGAGGGCGGGCACGGGGAGACCGAAGGCGGTCATGAGGGCGGTGCGGGGGGCCACTCCGCGCATCTGCACGCCGCCTACGACAGCCTCTCCTTCAGCTCTCCGGTCCCCCTCCATCCGCGTCGGCTGATGGACTTCCTCGACAGCAGGCCCGAAGGGCTCTACCGCATCAAGGGGTACGTCGACTTCGGGCCGCACGACCCGGGCAACCGGTACGCCGTGCATGCCGTCGGGCGGTTCCTGCGGTTCTACCCCGAGCCCTGGGCCGACGGCGAGGAGCGGCTCAGCCGCCTCGTCCTCATCGGGTCCGGCATCCGACCGTCCGCCCTCGGCAAGGACCTTGAGACCTGCACGGACGACGCCCCACACGCCGACGAGCACAGCATGTGGGGCGTCCTGAGGTACGTACGGGAGCAGAGCCCGGAGGGCTCCGGAGAGGCCGGCTGACCTACACCGGGCCCGCCACCACACCCACCGTCTTCGGCAACGACAGGCCCGAGCCGTCGCGGCGCGGGTCCATCTCCGGGAGGTCCGCCGGGGTGCCGTTCTTCTGGGACGCCCGCGCCGGTGCGGGGCCCGCCCAGGCCAGGGACAGACAGTCCTCACCCTTCAGGAACCGCTGGCAGCGGACGCCGCCGGTGGCGCGGCCCTTGCGCGGGTACTGGTCGAAGGGGGTCAGCTTCGCAGTCGTCTGCACCGAGTCGTCCAGCGTGCCCCGCGAGCCCGCGACCGTGAAGACGACCGCGTCGACCGCCGGGTCCACCGCCGTGAACGAGATCACCTTGGCGCCGTCCGTGAGCTTGATGCCGGCCATGCCGCCGGCCGGGCGGCCCTGGGGGCGGACATGGGCGGCCTGGAAGCGCAGCAACTGGGCGTCGTCCGTGATGAAGACCAGGTCCTCCTCGCCGGTGCGCAGCTCTGCGGCGCCGACGATCCGGTCGCCGTCCCTGAGCGTGATGACCTCCAACTCCTCCTTGTTGGAGGGATAGTCGGGGACCACCCGCTTGACGACACCCTGTTCCGTGCCGATCGCGAGGCCCGGGGACGACTCGTCGAGCGTCGTCAGGCAGACCACCGTCTCGCCGTCCTCCAGGGAGAGGAACTCCGACAGCGGGGCGCCGCCGGAGAGGTTGGGCGCCGCCATGGTGTCCGGGAGCCGGGGGAGATCGATGACGTTGATCCGCAGCAGGCGCCCGGCCGACGTCACCGCACCCACCTCGCCCCGTGCCGTCGCGGGCACCGCGGAGACGATCAGGTCGTGCTTCGCGCGCCGACCGTCCTCGTCCGCCGGGAACGGCTCGCCGTTCGCCGTACGCGCCAGCAGGTCCGTGGACGAGAGCAGGACCCGGCACGGGTCGTCGGCCACCTGGAGCGGGACGCCGGCCGCGGGGGCGGCGCCGGCCGACTCCAGCAGTACCGTACGCCGCTCGGTGCCGAACTTCTTGGCCACCGCGGCCAGTTCGGTCGAGACCAGCTTGCGGAGCTCCGCGTCCGACTCCAGGATCCGGGTCAGCTCCGCGATCTCGGCGGCCAGCCGCTCCTTCTCGGACTCCAGCTCGATGCGGTCGAACCGGGTCAGCCGACGCAGCGGGGTGTCCAGGATGTACTGCGTCTGGATCTCGGAGAGGGAGAACCGCTCCATCAGGCGTTCCTTCGCCTGAGCGGAGTTGTCGCTGGAGCGGATCAGCCGGATGACCTCGTCGATGTCCACCAGTGCGGTGAGCAGGCCCTCGACCAGGTGCAGCCGGTCGCGGCGCTTGCCGCGGCGGAACTCCGAACGGCGCCGTACGACCTCGAAGCGGTGGTCGAGATAGACCTCCAGGAGCTCCTTGAGCCCCAGGGTGAGGGGCTGGCCGTCCACCAGCGCCACGTTGTTGATGCCGAAGGACTCCTCCATCGGCGTCAGCTTGTAGAGCTGTTCCAGGACGGCTTCCGGCACGAAGCCGTTCTTGATCTCGATGACCAGGCGCAGGCCGTGACTGCGGTCGGTGAGGTCCTTGACGTCGGCGATGCCCTGGAGCTTCTTCGAGCCGACCAGGTCCTTGATCTTGGCGATCACCTTCTCCGGGCCGACGGTGAACGGCAGTTCGGTGACGACCAGGCCCACCCGGCGCGCCGTCACGTTCTCCACCGACACCGTGGCGCGGATCCGGAACGTGCCGCGGCCCGTCTCGTACGCGTCCCTGATCCCGGCGAGGCCGACGATCCGGCCGCCGGTGGGCAGGTCGGGGCCGGGGACGTGCCGCATCAGGGTGTCGAGATCGGCGGCCGGGTGGCGGATGAGGTGCCGGGCGGCCGAGATGACCTCGCCGAGGTTGTGCGGCGGCATGTTCGTGGCCATGCCGACGGCGATGCCCGACGCGCCGTTCACCAGCAGGTTCGGGAAGGCGGCGGGCAGCGCCACCGGTTCCTGCTCCTGGCCGTCGTAGTTGGGGGCGAAGTCGACCGTGTCCTCTTCGATCGACTCCGTCATCAGGGACGTCGCGTCGGCCATGCGGGCCTCGGTGTACCGCATGGCGGCCGGCGGGTCGTCGTTGCCCAGCGACCCGAAGTTGCCGTGGCCGTCGACCAGCGGCACGCGCATGGAGAACGGCTGGGCGAGACGCACCAGGGCGTCGTAGATCGACGAGTCGCCGTGCGGGTGCAGCTTACCCATGACCTCGCCGACGACGCGGGCGCACTTCACATAGCCGCGGTCGGGGCGCAGGCCCATCTCGTTCATCTGGTACACGATGCGACGGTGTACGGGTTTGAGACCGTCGCGGGCGTCGGGCAGGGCTCGGGAGTAGATGACCGAGTACGCGTACTCGAGGAAGGAGCCCTGCATCTCGTCGACGACGTCGATGTCGAGGATCCGCTCCTCGAAGTCATCGGGCGGCGGGGTCTTCGTGGTGCGGCGGGCCATCGCTGCCGGCTCCTTCTGATTCCTGGTCGTTCGCCTACGGGGTGCCTGTATCGGTGTCGAGAGCCCGATCGTGCTCAGCCCTGCGGGCCTCCGCGCGCTCGCCCTCTCGACACCGACGCGCCCCTGTGGCTCACTCCTGCTGAGACATGAACGGGATCTGACGCGGACCATTGTGGACTGCCGCACTGACAACGCGGACCAAGGCCCGTGCCTGCGGCGGTGTTGGGCCATGGCCGCTGATGCTGAAACGTACCGCCTGGAAGGCGGGGAATCTCGCTGTCGGCGTACGTCCGCCGGGAACTTCGCCAGCACTCCACACGCTTGCATACAGTGGCAGGACCGGCAGGAAAACAGCGGTTGCAACAACCGCATCCGCGATCGAAGGGACGTACATGCCCATGGGTCACACGGCCACAGCCGAGGCAGGCTCCGGCGGCCTGACAGCGACAGAGCACCGCCTCGCCAACGGGCTGCGCGTGGTGCTCTCCGAGGACCACCTGACCCCGGTCGCAGCGGTGTGCCTCTGGTACGACGTCGGGTCGCGCCACGAGGTCAAGGGCCGTACCGGCCTGGCTCACCTCTTCGAGCACCTGATGTTCCAGGGTTCGGGCCAGGTGAAGGGCAACGGCCACTTCGAACTGGTCCAGGGCGCGGGCGGCTCGCTCAACGGGACCACCAGCTTCGAGCGCACCAACTACTTCGAGACCATGCCCACCCACCAACTGGAGCTCGCGCTCTGGCTGGAGGCCGACCGCATGGGCTCGCTGCTCGCGGCCCTCGACGACGAGTCGATGGAGAACCAGCGGGACGTCGTCAAGAACGAGCGGCGGCAGCGCTACGACAACGTCCCGTACGGGACGGCGTTCGAGAAGCTGACCGCCCTCGCCTACCCGGAGGGCCACCCCTACCACCACACGCCGATCGGCTCCATGGCCGATCTGGACGCGGCGACGCTGGAGGACGCGCGCGCGTTCTTCCGCACGTACTACGCGCCCAACAACGCCGTCCTGTCGGTCGTCGGGGACATCGACCCCGTCCAGACGCTCGCCTGGGTCGAGAAGTACTTCGGATCCATCGCCGGGCACGACGGCAAGCCCGCGCCGCGCTCCGGCGCCCTCCCCGACGTCATCGGCGAGGAACTGCGCGAGGTCGTCGAGGAGGAGGTCCCCGCGCGCGCGTTGATGGCCGCCTACCGGCTCCCGGAGGACGGCACGCGCGCGTGCGACGCGGCCGACCTGGCGCTCACCGTCCTCGGCGGCGGCGAGTCCTCCCGGCTCTACAACCGGCTCGTACGGCGGGACCGTACGGCGGTGGCGGCCGGCTTCGGCCTGCTGCGGCTGGCCGGAGCACCCTCCCTGGGGTGGCTGGACGTGAAGACCTCCGCGGACGTCGAGGTGCCGGTCATCGAGGCCGCCGTCGACGAGGAGCTCGCCCGGTTCGCCGCGGAGGGCCCCACGGCCGAGGAAATGGAACGCGCCCAGGCCCAGTTGGAGCGCGAGTGGCTCGACCGGCTCGGCACGGTCTCGGGCCGCGCCGACGAACTGTGCCGTTTCGCGGTGCTGTTCGGCGACCCGCAGCTCGCCCTGACCGCCGTGGAGCGCGTGCTCGACGTCACGGCCGAGGAGGTCCAGCAGGCCGCCAAGGACCGGCTGCGCCCCGACAACCGCGCGGTGCTCGTCTACGAGCCGGTCTCCGGCGAGACCGCCGAGGACGCGGATCCGCCCCAGGACCCCGAGGCCGAGGCCACGATCGAAGCCACCGACACCGACGAGGAGGCGGCCAAGTGACCGAGCTCGCCACGATGGAGTTCCACCCCCAGCCCCAGGCGGGCGAGGCCAGGCCCTGGGCCTTCCCGGCCCCCGGGCGCGGCACCCTCGGCAACGGTCTGACCGTCCTGCGCTGCCACCGCCCCGGCCAGCAGGTCGTCGCCGTCGAGGTACTCGTCGACGCCCCCCTGGAGGCCGAGCCGGCCGGTCTCGACGGAGTGGCCACGATCATGGCCCGGGCCTTCTCCGAAGGCACCGACAAGCACTCCGCCGAGGAGTTCGCCGCCGAGCTGGAGCGCTGCGGCGCCACCCTCGACGCGCACGCCGACCACCCGTGTGTGCGGCTCAGCCTCGAAGTCCCCGTGTCGCGTCTCCCCAAGGCGCTCGGTCTGCTGGCCGACGCACTCAGGGCGCCCGCGTTCTCGGACAGCGAGATCGAGCGGCTGGTGCGCAACCGGCTCGACGAGATCCCGCACGAGACGGCCAACCCGGCCCGCCGCTCGGCCAAGCAGCTGTACAAGGAGCTGTTCCCGGCGTCCTCGCGCATGTCACGTCCGCGCCAGGGCACCGAGGAGACGGTCGCGAAGATCGACGCGGCAGCCGTACGCGCCTTCTACGAGAGGCACGTCCGGCCCGCCACGGCCACCGCCGTGGTCGTCGGCGACCTCACCGGCGTCGACCTGGACGCGCTGCTCGGCGACACCCTGGGGGCCTGGACGGGTTCGACGGCCGAGCCGCGGCCCGTGCCGCCGGTGACCGCCGACGACACCGGCCGTGTCGTCATCGTGGACCGCCCCGGCGCCGTGCAGACCCAGCTGCTCATCGGCCGCATCGGCGCCGACCGGCACGACCGCGTCTGGGCCGCCCAGGTCCTCGGCACGTACTGCCTCGGCGGCACCCTCACCTCCCGCCTGGACCGTGTCCTGCGCGAGGAAAAGGGCTACACCTACGGTGTGCGGGCGTTCGGCCAGGTGCTGCGCTCCGCCCCGGACGGCACGGGCGCCGCGCTGCTCGCCATCAGCGGCTCCTTCGACACGCCGAACACCGGTCCCGCGCTGGCGGACCTCTGGAAGGTGCTGCGCACCCTCGCGGCCGAGGGGCTCACCGACGCCGAGCGCGATGTCGCGGTGCAGAACCTGGTCGGAGTCGCCCCGCTCAAGTACGAGACCGCGGCGGCCGTTGCGAGCACGCTGGCCGACCAGGTCGAGCAGCACCTGCCCGACGACTACCAGGCGACGCTGTACCGGCAGCTCGCCGCGACCGGCACGGTGGAGGCCACCGCGGCGGCCGTCAACGCCTTCCCGGTGGACCGTCTGGTGACGGTGCTCGTCGGGGACGCGGCGACGATCGAGGAGCCCGTCCGGGCCCTCGGTATCGGCGAAGTGACCGTCGTCCCCGCCGAGTAGCGGCACCCGGCGTACACGACAGGAGCCCCGGTGACGAAAGCGTCACCGGGGCTTCTGTGTCCATGTTGATGCGCAAGTTGTCCGTATTGATGGAGAGGTGGACAGTCTGCACTGTGGCATGCGCTACAAAACCCGTGATCGGTTTGTTGATTGAAAGATGTCCCGTTTAGCGTCTGTCCGGCTGTCCGTCATGCACTGCGCCGCAGCCGCGGCACCGGACAGTCATCGCCGAGTCCCCGTACGGCGCGAGCCAGGGGAGCCGGGGACCCACCATGTGCAGTCCCTGGGGTGAATCGGATGCCCGCGTGTACAGCGAGGGTGTCCGTAGGAGACCTTCCTGCTCCGAACCCGTCAGCTAACCCGGTAGGCGAGAAGGAAGGAAAGGACCCACCACTACATGGCGTTCACCCGCGCCACCGGGAAGCACCGTCGTCCCAGCCGCCCCAGTCTTGTCACCCGTACGACCGTCCGCGCGGCCGGCGTCGCCGCCCTCGCGACCACCGGCGTCGTCGGCTCCCTCGCAGCTCCGGCGCTCGCCGCGGAGTCCACCGTCGAGCAGACCGGTCTCACCCCGGTGGTCTCCATCGGTGAGTCGCTCGCCGACGAGATAGACGCGCAGGCCGCCGCCCAGGAACAGGCCGCAGAGAAGGCCGCCGCCGAGAAGCGGGCCGTCGCCGCCGCGAAGAAGGAAGCGGAGGAGCGGGTCAAGGAGGCGCGCGAGGCGAAGGCCCGTGCCGCCCGTGAGGCCGAGCGCAAGCGCCTCACCAGCTACGTCGCCCCGATCGCCGGCTCGTACATCTCCACGGGCTACAAGGCGGGCGGCGCCGTCTGGTCCTCCGGCAGCCACACCGGTGTCGACTTCCACGCCGCGTCCGGCACCACCGTCCAGGCGGTGGGCTCCGGCACCGTCGTCGAGGCCGGCTGGGGAGGGTCCTACGGCAACAACATCGTGATCAAGATGATTGATGGTACGTACACCCAGTACGGTCATCTGTCGTCCATCAATGTGTCCGTCGGCCAGACGGTCACCCCGGGTCAGCAGATAGGCCTCTCCGGAGCCACCGGCAACGTCACCGGGGCGCACCTCCACTTCGAGGCACGTACGACCCCGGAGTACGGCTCGGACATCAACCCCGTCGCCTACCTCCGCTCGCACGGCGTGAACGTCTGACGACCCCGCGCACCACTTGTCGTGGCCCCGGCTCCCCGAGCCGGGGCTTTCGGCGTTTCGGAGGGTGGTGTGTCCAAAAAATATCCATCGATTCCGGCCTGCCGTCGGAAATTCCGGTTCTCTGCAATAGAGTCACTCAACACACGTCAATCGTCGACGTTTCACGGGGATTAAAGCGGAGGTCGGACATGCGTATTCCGGCGCACTCGGTATGCACGGCGATCCGGGACGACATCGTCGCCGGTGTCTACGAGCGCGGCAGCCGGCTCACCGAGGAACTGCTCGCGCGCCGCTACGGCGTCTCGCGCGTCCCCGTCCGCGAGGCCCTGCGCACCCTGGAGGCCGAGGGCTTCGTGGTGACCCGGCGGCACGCGGGCGCGTGCGTCGCGGAACCCACCGAGCAGGAGGCCTCCGACCTGCTGGAGATGCGCATGCTCCTGGAGCCGCTGGGTGCCTCCCGGGCCGCCCAGCGGCGCACCGAGGCCCACCTCAAGGTGCTGCGGGGCCTGGTCAGGCTGGGCCAGGAGCGGGCCAGGAGGGGGAACAGCGAGGATCTGCGCTCCCTGGGGGGCTGGTTCCACGAGACGCTGACCCAGGCCTCCGGAAGCCACACCCTGGCCTCGACACTCACCCAGCTCCGGCACAAGATCGCCTGGATGTACACGGTGGAGGCGCCTGCCAGCCCCGTCGACTCCTGGGCGGAACACGGGGCGATCGTGGACGCGGTGGCGCGCGGCGACAGTGAGCGGGCGCGGGCCATCACGGCGCTGCACACCGAGCGCGCGACCGCCGTGCACCGGCTTCGATTTCCGGGCGCCGGGGACAGGCCGGATCGTGTGAGGACTTCGCAACATCCCGTAAACATGACGGGCCTGCGTCATTAACACGGGAGCCGTATACAAAGAGAGTCGAATTCGCGGGAGGTTATTTCTGCTGCCCGCGATCGGGAATTGTGAAGGGCCCGCCCGATATTCGGGCGGGCCCTTCGCCGTGTGCGGGTGGTTCTTTTGCGGTGGCGACTGTCGCCACCCTCAATCAAGGACTCCGCCGGACTTTTCAGACCGTCTCGGGAAGTTCCTCGAGTCCCTCGGCCACCAGCTTCGCCAGACGGTCGAGCGCGGCGTCCGCGCCCTCCGCCTCGGAGGCGAGGACGATCTCCTCGCCGCCCTGGGCGCCCAGGCCGAGGACCGCCAGCATGGAGGCCGCGTTGACGGGGTTGCCGTCGGCCTTGGCGATCGTCATGGGGACGCCGGCGGCCGTGGCCGCACGGACGAAGATGGAGGCGGGGCGGGCGTGGAGGCCCTCCGCCCAGCCGACGTTGACGCGGCGCTCAGCCATGTGATGCTGCCCTTCACTGTCTCAGGGTTGTCTAGACCATTGTTCCATAGCGTGAAGCGTGCCGGGAGGCGGGCCGAAACCCGTCCCGGAACCGCGTTCGAACCCCGGCCTGGGCCCGACTCCGGTTCCCCACAGACTGCCTCGCGACGTTGTCGGACGCGAGCCGTACTCTGGGGCGCATGCAGAACTCGGCGGACCGGCACGAGTACCCCGCCCACTGGGAGGCGGACGTCGTGCTGCGCGACGGCGGCACCGCCCGTGTCCGGCCCATCACGGCGGACGACGCCGACCGGCTGGTCAGCTTCTACGAACAGGTCTCGGACGAGTCGAAGTACTACCGCTTCTTCGCGCCCTATCCGCGCCTGTCCGCAAAGGACGTCCACCGCTTCACCCACCACGACTTCGTGGACCGGGTGGGGCTCGCGGCCACGGTCGGCGGCGAGTTCATCGCCACCGTACGCTACGACCGCATCGACGCCGAGGGACTGCCCGCCTCCGGTCCCGCCCACGAGGCCGAGGTCGCCTTCCTGGTGCAGGACGCGCACCAGGGCCGGGGCGTGGCCTCCGCCCTCCTCGAACACATCGCCGCTGTCGCCCGCGAGCGCGGCATCCGCCGCTTCGCCGCCGAGGTGCTGCCGGCCAACAGCAAGATGATCAAGGTGTTCACGGACGCCGGGTACACCCAGAAGCGCAGCTTCGAGGACGGCGTCGTACGCCTGGAGTTCGACCTGGAGCCCACGGACCGCTCCCTCGCCGTCCAGCGCGCGCGGGAGCAGCGTGCCGAGGGGCGTTCCGTACGGCGACTGCTCGTCCCGGGCGCCGTGGCCGTCATCGGCGTCGGCCGCGCCCCCGGCGGCGTCGGCCGCAGCATCCTCGACCACATCAGGGACGCCGGTTTCACCGGTGAGCTGTACGCGGTCAACAGCGCCTTCCCGGAAGAGCAGAAGGACATCGACGGAGTGCCGGCCCACCGGTCGGTCGGCGACATCGGGGGCTCCGTCGACCTCGCGGTCGTCGCCGTCCCGGCCGCGTACGTCCCCGATGTCGTCACCGAGTGCGGTGAGCACGGCGTGCAGGGGCTCGTCGTGGTCTCCGCCGGGTACGCCGAGAGCGGCCCCGAGGGACGGGAGCGGCAGCGCGAACTCGTGCGGCACGCGCGCACGTACGGGATGCGCATCATCGGCCCCAACGCCTTCGGCGTCATCAACACGGCGCAGGACGTCCGGCTGAACGCGTCGCTCGCCCCCGAGATGCCGAGGCCCGGGCGGATCGGGCTGTTCGCGCAGTCCGGGGCCATCGGGATCGCGCTGCTGTCCCGGCTGCACCGGCGCGGGGGAGGAGTCACCGGGGTCACCGGGGTGTCGACCTTCGTCTCGTCCGGCAACCGGGCCGACGTGTCGGGCAACGACGTACTCCAGTACTGGTACGACGACCCGGACACCGACGTCGTCCTCATGTACCTCGAATCCATCGGCAACCCGCGCAAGTTCACCCGCCTCGCGCGGCGCACGGCGGCGGCGAAGCCGCTGGTGGTCGTACAGGGGACGCGGCACGGCGGCGCCGCTCCCCAGGGGCATGCCGTACGGGCCACGCGGTTGCCGCACGCGACGGTGTCCGAGCTGCTGCGGCAGGCCGGTGTGATCCGGGTGGACACGATCACCGAGCTGGTCGACGCGGGGCTGCTGCTGGCCCGGCAGCCGCTGCCCGCCGGGCCGCGGGTGGCGATCCTGGGGAACTCGGAGTCGCTGGGGCTGCTGACGTACGACGCGTGCCTCTCCGAGGGGCTCCAGCCGCTGGCGCCGCTGGACCTGACGACGGGGGCGTCGCCCGAGGACTTCCAGCGGGCACTGTCTGCGGCGCTGGCGGACGAGGCGAGCGATGCGGTCGTCGTCACCGCAATCCCCACGGTGGGGGAGGGCACCCCCGGGGACGCCGCGTTGGCCGAGGCCCTGCGGTCGGCCGCGGCGGAGGTACCCGGGAAGCCGGTACTGGTGGTTCATGTGGAGCTCGGGGGACTGGCGGAGGCGCTGTCGGCCGCCGCCAGCACCGCCCCGCAGACAGGTTCACCGGCACCCGGCACCGCAGTGGCGGAACGCCTGCCGACCCCCGGGGCGGAACGGCCGGCCTCCGCGCCGGTTTCGCAGGCCCCGGCGTCCCCGGCCCCGCCCGCCCCCGGTTCCTGCTCCCGTCTCATCCCCGCCTACCCCGCCGCCGAGCGCGCCGTACGGGCCCTCGGGGAAGCCGTGAAGTACGCGCAGTGGCGGCGGGAGGCCGCCGAGCCCGGCAGGGTGCCCGAGTCCATCGACGCGGACATCGACGAGAAGGGGGCCGCCGAGCTGATCGGCGGGCTCCTCGCGCGCGGGCAGGGGCTCACCCTCGGCGCGGACGAGACGTGCGAGCTGCTCGGGACATACGGCATCCCGGTGCGCGGAGCTTTGCCCGCCCCGAACCCCGAGGACGCCGTGGCCGCCGCGCGGACCCTCGGATACCCCGTCGCCCTCAAGGCCACCGCCCCGCACCTGCGGCACCGCGCCGACCTCGGCGGCGTACGCCTGGATCTCGCGGACGAGGAGCAACTGCGGCGGGCGTACGCCGAACTGACCGGCCTCTTCGGGAGCCCTGAGGAGGTGCGGCCGGTGGTGCAGGGGATGGCACCGCGGGGAGTCGACACCGTCGTACGGGCGGTGATCGACCCGGCGGCCGGCGCGGTGCTCTCCTTCGGGCTCGCCGGACCCGCCTCGCAGCTGCTCGGGGACATCGCGCACCGACTGATACCGGTCACCGACCGCGACGCGGCGTCGCTGATCCGGTCCATCCGGACGGCGCCGCTCCTCTTCGGCTGGCGCGGCTCGGCGCCGGTCGACACGGGGGCGCTGGAAGAACTGCTGCTCAGGGTGTCGCGGCTCGTGGACGATCACCCCGAGGTCATCGCCGTGTCGCTGGAGCCGGTGGTCGTCGCACAGCACGGCGTGAGCGTGCTCGGGGCGTCGGTGCGGTTGGCGCCGCCGCCCGCCCGTGACGACCTGGGTCCCAGGACACTTCCTGTGTACTGAGCGGTGCCTCGCAGTCAGTGGGCCCCCGTAGGATGGGCACATGGCCAAGACCAGTACGTCGACCCAGGGGCTGCGAGCGGCGATCGAGCGCAGCGGCTACTACCCGGCCCTCGTGGCCGAGGCGGTGGAGGCCGCGATCGGCGGCGACTCCATCCGGTCGTACCTGGTCCACCAGGAGACGACATTCGACGCGAACGAGGTGCGTCGGCACGTGACCGTGCTCGTCCTCACGGGCAATCGTTTCATCGTCAGCCACACCGACGAGCAGGCCGAGGACACCACGTCCCCGACGCCGTACGCCACCACGTCCACGGAATCCGTGAAGCTGGGCCGTATCTCGTCCGTCGTCGTCAGCAGGGTCGTCGCCAACCCGGAGTCGTACACGCCGGGCACGCTGCCCCGCGAGGTCGTCCTCACCATCGGCTGGGGCGCCGTCTCCCGCATCGACCTGGAGCCCGCCGCCTGCGGCGACCCCAACTGCGAGGCGGACCACGGCTACACCGGCAGCTCGACCGCCGACGACCTGAGCCTGCGTGTCAGCGAGGCCGGTGACGGCCCGGAGACGGTCCGCCAGGCCCTCGTCTTCGCGCAGGCCCTCTCGGAAGCGACCGCGGACGTCACCCGCTGATGGCGCAGCCGACCGCCTGGGACCACCCGGAACCACTCGCCGTATCCTCCGCCCCCGTCCCGCAGTACGGCACGGGTTCGCTCGCCGACCTGCTGCCCACCCTGGCCGCCGGCATGGACGTACCGGGCATGTCCCCGGCGATCCCGGAACTGGCGCCCGCCGACCGGAACTGCGTGTTCCTGATCGACGGACTGGGCTGGGAGCAGCTCCGGGCGCACCCGGACGAGGCCCCCTTCATGAGCTCGCTCATGAGCAGCTCGCGCGGTGGCACGGGCCGCCCGATCACCACCGGCTATCCGGCGACCACCGCGACCTCCCTCGCCTCGGTCGGCACCGGTCTGCCGCCGGGCGCGCACGGCCTGCCCGGTTACATGGTGCGCGATCCGGCCACCGGTGAGCTGATGAACCAGCTGCGCTGGCAGCCGTGGACGGACCCGCGCGCGTGGCAGCCGTACCCCACAGTGTTCCAGCTGGCGCACGCGGCCGGTGTGCACACGGCCCAGGTCTCCTCGCCGACCTTCGAGAACACCCCGCTGACGAAGATCGCGCTCAGTGGCGGAACGTTCCGGGGGAAGCTCTCCGGCGAGGACCGGATGGACCTGGCGGCCGAGCAACTGGCCGCCGGTGACCGTTCGCTGGTGTACACGTACTACGCGGAGGTGGACGGCAAGGGCCACCGCTTCGGTGTCGACTCGGACCCCTGGCGCGGTCAGCTCATGTACGTGGACCGGCTCGTCCAGCGGCTGGCGGAACAACTCCCGCCGCGTGCCGCGCTGTACGTCACCGCCGACCACGGCATGATCGACATCCCGTTCGACGAGCAGCACCGCATCGACTTCGACGAGGACTGGGAACTGCGCGCCGGTGTCGCCCTGTTGGGCGGCGAGGGCCGCGCACGGCACGTGTACGCGGTGCGGGGAGCCGAGGCCGACGTACTGACCTGCTGGCGCGAGGTGCTCGGCGAACAGTTCTGGGTGGCCTCGCGCGACGAGGCGATCGCGGCGGGCTGGTTCGGACCGACGGTCGACGAGCGTGTGTACGGGCGGATCGGCGACGTGGTCGCGGCGGCCCGGGACGACGTCCTGATCGTCGCCTCCGAGCGGGAGCCGAGGGAGTCCGTGATGGTCGGCAACCACGGTTCCATGACCCCTGCGGAACAGCTGGTCCCGCTCCTGCAAGTACGCTCCTGACGCCCGCACCCGCCCGACAGCCCCTGCCCAGCCTCCTCGCCCTGCTCCCGTCCCCCGCGAATCTCGCCGAAAGGTGCTCGACCTCCCATGCCCGAGTTGGTGTTCTTCTCCGGAACGATGGACTGCGGGAAGTCGACGCTGGCGCTCCAGATCGGGCACAACCGGTCGGCACGAGGACTTCAGGGTGTGATCTTCACCCGCGACGACCGGGCGGGCGAGGGCAAGCTCTCCTCGCGGCTGGGGCTGGTGACGGAGGCGGTCGAGGCGACCGTGGGCATGGATCTGCACGCCTATCTGGTGGACCAGATGTCCAGGGGCGGCAAGGTCGACTACGTGATCGTGGACGAGGCACAGTTCCTCGCGCCGCAGCAGATCGACCAGTTGGCGCGGGTGGTGGACGACCTGGGACTGGACGTCTTCGCGTTCGGCATCACCACCGACTTCCGCACGAAGCTCTTCCCGGGCTCCCAGCGGCTGATCGAGCTGGCGGACCGGATCGAGACCCTCCAGGTGGAGGCGATGTGCTGGTGCGGCGCACGGGCCACGCACAACGCGCGCACCGTGGGGGGCGTGATGGTGGTGGAGGGCGAGCAGGTCGTCGTCGGTGACGTGAACCGACAGGCTGAGGAGATCGGCTACGAGGTGCTGTGCCGGCGCCACCACCGGCGCCGGATGACGAGCGCATCCGCGCACGCCTCCGTCATCTCTCCGGACGTCCTGCCGGTCAATTCGGCCTGATCGTTCTCCTAGGCGGTTCTTTCCGGCCGCTCTCGATACGATGAAGGTCACAATAACGTATCGGGCATTTCGTGCTTCAACCTTCACCTGAAGCACACAAGTTGGCTAAGTTGACCTCCGAACACCTTCCCAAACCTGTTGTCCGCACCTGACAGTGGGCCGGGGAGACGTACCACGGAAGGAGCTCGTCCCGCCATGGCGCCGGAACGAACCCGAGATGATGGGCCGAGCCGTGAGGAGGTCCAGCAACGGATCAACAGCCTCTACGACCAGGCCGAGAGCTTCACCGGGACCTTCAACGCCACCCGCGCGATGAGGCTCGGGATACGCAAGCGCGTCAACCCGGCGCCCGAGAGCGCGCGCAGGCGCTCCGATCCCGCCCTCGACGAGGTCGCCCGACCGTGGTTCGACGTGGGGCGCGCCCAGTTGGGCCCGACCGTGCCGGCGGTGCTGCCGCCCGACAGGAGGCCCGCCCGCGCGGCGGAGGCCCGGCCCACCCGGCCCGCGGGTCCCGGCGTCGAGCTGGCCGCCCTTCCGGTGGCGGAGTTGACCGCCGGACCCGTCGCCGCGCCGGCCGCCGGACCGACGGCCGCACTGCCTCCCGGGCTCATGGCCGAGCTGCCGCCCGCGCCGGTCGCCGAACTGCCCGCCGCACCCGTGGGCGCGCTGTCGGCCGTGCCCGCACCGCGTCAGGAACCTCAGGGGAGCCTGAACGCGCTTTCGGCCGAGCCCAGTTGGTTCCCGTCGGCCGCCCAGGGCGCCGCTCCTCTCCAGGTAGCCGGCCCCCTGCCCGTCGAGGATGCCTGGCGCCTCCCGAACCACGCGGAACAGGTTCGCCCCCAGCCCGCCGAGGAGTGGCAACTGCCCCAGCCGGCCGGTCTCAGCGCGGACGCGTTCCTGGACGCGGGCACACCCCTCTACGCGGGCACGCTCCGCGACGGGGACTACGCCCTCGTCACCGAACTGCCCCTGGTCACGGAACCGTTCCCGGTCGCCGACCCGTTCCCCGTGACGGAGGCGCCCTACGGCACGCAGACGCCGCCGCACGGGACGCCGTCCTACGGAGCGCACACGCCGCCCCACGGCACGCAGACGTCCTACGCCACGGGGACCTACCACTTCGGCACCGAATCGTTCCCGGGTGCCGGGTCCGGCGCGAGTATCGGCAACGGCCTCGCGCTGGGCCTGGAGCCCGGTGCCAAGGCCGCGAAGGCGGTCGCCTTCGCCCGCGCGCAGATCGGCAGGCCGTGCGTCTGGGGCGCGGTCGGGCCGGGCTCGTACGACAACTCCGGTCTCATCCAGGCCGCTTGGAAGGCCGCCGGGGTCGCGCTCCCGCGTTCCGTGCACGAGCAGGCGAGCGCCGGGATGGCGATCAACGTCGCCGACATCCGCTCCGGTGACCTGGTCTTCTACCACGGGGACGCGGGCCATGTCGGTCACGTGGGCATCTTCGTCGGCGACGGAATGATGATGCACGCACCGAGTCCGGGGGCGAGGGTCCGCGAGGACTCGATCTTCGCGGCCGGCGAGGCCGCGATCCACAGCGTCCTGCGGCCCGCGTAGGCGCCCTCCAGGGGGCCGTCAGTGGGCCCCCTGGATCAGCGAGAACAACGCCCCCTCCGGGTCCGTCACGGTCGCCACGCGGCCGTGTGCGCTGTCGTGCGGGGGGCTGACGACGTGGCCGCCCAGGTCCACCAGGCGGGTGGCCGCCGCGTCCGCGTCGGCGACCTCGAAGTACGTCATCCAGTGCGGGCCCCGGTCGCGCGGCAGGAGGTTGCCCACGCCGTGGATGCCGGCGACCGGCCGGCCCGCGACGTGCAGGGTGACGTAGTCGAAGTCCGCCGACACCACGGGCTCCTCCTCGTAGCCGAAGACGGTCTTGTAGAACTTGGCGACGCTCGACGAGTCGCGCGTCACCAGCTCGTTCCAGGCGGGGGTGCCGGGGACGCCGGTGATTCCCGTGCCCAGGTGGGCGGCGGTCTGCCAGATGCCGAACACCGCACCCGTCGGGTCGGAGGCGATCGCCAGCCGGCCCGCCTCGGCCGCGTCCAGCGGGCCCACGCCCACGGTGCCGCCGGAGTGCCGGACCATCTCCGCGGTGAGGTCCACGTCGTCCGAGGCGAGATACGGCGTCCAGGCGACGGGGAGGTGGCGGTCCGGCGGCAGCTGGCCGATGCCGGCCACCTCCTGGCCGTCGAGCAGGGCCCGTACGTACCAGCCGAGCTGCTGCGGGCCCAGCTCGAACTCCCAGCCGAACAACTCCCCGTAGAACTCCTGGGTCGCTGTCATGCCGTGCACCATCAGACTCACCCAGCAGGGTGTGCCGGGCGCGTGCCGGGCCGGCGCTTCGCTGTTCCGGTCGGCCGACTCCCGTGCCTCGGTCATCGTCACTCTCTCCTCGACCCCTCGCGGTGGCCGTGTCACTTCCGCCGTCCGCCGCGTCGGCGGACCTGCCGCATGCCGCCGTACGGCGTGCTCCGTTGGGTACGTCGCCCGTGCCGTGCCGCGTTCCCGCGTGCGGGCACGCTCCGTGCCGATGCTCGCACCACCCGCGGTACCGCGCGCCCGGGCCGCGCCGACTCCGCACGTCCTCGTCCCGAGGGTGCCCGAACCGGTGTTTCTCGCCTGTTTCCGCGCAATTGCCGCAAGGTGTCCATCAGTTGTACAGCATGTGCCCGATCCCGTACGCCGTGTGATCGAACCTGTCCGGCGGGAGAGTAGCCCGCCCTGGCCGCCGCGGCCACCCCGTGCGCAAGGATGGAGCCATGAACGCCATCATCTCCGCACTCGAACTCGTGAACGAGCTGGCCGGTTCCGACCCGCCGGTCCTGCTCGACGTCCGCTGGCAGCTGAGCATGCCCACCGCGGGCGGTGCGGCGCCCTTCGACGGGCGCGCCGAGTACGTCGCCGGGCATCTTCCCGGGGCGGTCTTCGTCGACCTGGACAGGGAGCTCGCCTCGGCGGCGGGACCGGCCGGCCGGCATCCGCTGCCCGACCCGGAGGTGTTCGGCGCCGCCATGCGACGCGCCGGGGTCTCGTTCGGGGTCCCGGTGGTCGTGTACGACGGCGGACAGGGCTGGGCGGCGGCCCGCGCCTGGTGGCTGCTGCGCTGGACGGGTCACCCGGACGTGCGGGTTCTCGACGGCGGGTTGCCGTCCTGGGAAGAGGTGCTGGACACAGATGTACCGGTGCCCGCCGAGGGCGACTTCACGCCGGTGCCGGGCGGGGTGGGACTGCTCGACGCCGACGGGGCCGCCGCACTGGCCCGCTCCGGACTGCTGCTGGACGCGCGCGCGGGGGAGCGTTACCGGGGCGAGGTCGAGCCCATCGACCGGGTCGGCGGACACATCCCGGGCGCGGTCTCGGCGCCCACGAACGAGAACGTGGCGGCGGACGGACGGTTCCTGCCCGCCGAGGAGCTGACGGCCCGGTTCAAGGCCCTGGGCGCGGCGGACGCCACCGCGGTGGGCGTGTACTGCGGATCGGGTGTCTCGGGCGCCCACGAGGTCCTGGCCCTGGCGGTCGCGGGCATTCCGGCCGCGCTGTACGTCGGTTCGTGGTCGGAGTGGTCGGGGGATCCGGCGCGGCCCGTGGCCGTGGGGCCCGATCCGCAGTAGCGCGGTGGTTCGACA
Organism: Streptomyces sp. NBC_01451; assembly: GCF_036227485.1. Classification (NCBI taxonomy): domain Bacteria; kingdom Bacillati; phylum Actinomycetota; class Actinomycetes; order Kitasatosporales; family Streptomycetaceae; genus Streptomyces; species Streptomyces sp. NBC_01451. Next base: position 2,235,774 of record NZ_CP109479.1, on the reverse strand, counting down.
GACCGTTGGCCGGTTCGGCCGGACGAGGGGCGCGATCGACTGTGGGGCCGCATCCGACCGGATGCGGCCCCACAGTCGTATGAGTAACCCGGACGGGTGACTACTCCTTGTTCTTCCGGCGTGTGCCGAACACGATCTCGTCCCAGCTCGGTACCGCCGCTCTGCGCCCGGGACGGACGCCGTCCGCCTCCGCCTGGCGGTCGGTGGCACCGACCAGTCGGTCCCGGTGGGCGCCGACCGAGCGGGGCATGAGCACGTCCGCGTACGCGGAGCCGGCCGAGGCCGCGGGAGCCGGGGGCTCCTCCACCTCGGGTTCGGCTGCCGGTTCCTCCACGACTTCCGTGGAGGAAGGGCGTTCCGGCACGACCATGTCGCCGCGGAAACTCGGCACCGCTTCCAGAAGGCTCGTCAGCGAGTCCCGCTCGCTCGCGCTCACGCCCTCCTCGGTGAGCTCGGACGACGGCGCGGGCAGGACCGGGCGGTCCAGCGGGCGGTCGCGCGGCAGCCGGGCGATGCGTGGTACGAACGGAAAACTGGGCTCGGGCGCCGCGAGGTCGTCCGACTCGCCGATCAGCGAGCGGGCCTCCTCGTCGACGGCCTGTACGAGCCGCCGGGGCGGGTCGTACGTCCAGCTCGCCGAGTGCGGTTCGCCGGCCACCAGGTAGACCAGCAGGACTTCCCAGGTGCCGTCGTCGCGGCGCCACGAGTCCCACTGGACGGTGTCCTTCTCGGCGCCACGGATCGTCAGCCGCTCCTGCACGGCTTCGCCGAGCTGTGGACCGGCGTTCTCACCGGGCCGACGGACCGGAGTCTTCCGGGCCCGCTCGGCCATGAAGGCTCGCTCGGCCAGCACGGGGCCCTCGAAGCGGCGTACGCGGTCCACCGGAATCCCGGCGAGCTGCGCCACCTCTTCCGCGGACGCGCCGGCACGTATGCGTGCCTGGATGTCGCGGGGGCGGAGATGACTCTCCACCTCGATCTCGATCTGGCCGAGGCGGGGACGGTCGCCGCGTACCGCGGCGCGCAGACGCTCATCGATCGGAAGCGTGTACTCCGTGCTGTCCGCAGCCTTCAGCACCAGCCGTGTGCCGTCGTTAGAGACGGCCACGACACGCAGTTCGGGCATGGGGACCTCCCGGGTGGTGCCTGCCGACGTCACGTGCGTCGCTGCTTCCGCTAGTCGAGTGTGGCCTGCCCGGGTGCAGCCTGCCACAACCTTGCCGAGTTGCCCGGCGTGTCGGGCAGGGGCCCGAACTCGCCGTTATACCACGGTTATCTATTCGCAACGCTAAGTGACAAACTCCGTCACCCTGTGCAACGAGCCCCCTCTTGGCGATCCTGGAAGCCCCCGGACGCCCAGGCGGGAGACCGGACCCAGGGCTCGCAACAGTACTCCATTTGGGCCACGTGCGTGGATTGGCACGCCACCCAATTCCAGCCGGAGAGTGCGAGTTGGCCGATCCCCCGCCGGCTCCGTGACCTCGGAGGCAGCGCACTTCACGTAAACATCGGAAACGGAACCAATTCCTTCGCTACGCGCCGAGAACTCGTCGCAAGTAGTCGTTCTGGAACAGGCGTTCAGGGTCGAGCCGGTCCCGCAGAGCGGTGAACTCCCCGAAGCGGGGGTAGACCCCGGCGAAGTACTCGGCGTCCCGCGTGTGCACCTTGCCCCAGTGCGGCCGTCCCTCGTGCGCCGTGAAGATGCGCTCGGCGGCGGTGAAGTACGCCTGGTAGGGCGTCCCGCGGAACATGTGGACGGCGACGTAGGCGCTGTCGCGGCCCGAGGCCGTGGAGAGCGTGATGTCGTCCGCCGGGGCCGTGCGCACCTCCACCGGGAAGCTGATCCGCATGTCCGACCGGTCGACCATCGCCTTGAGTTCGCGCAGCGTCGCCACCAGGGCCTCGCGCGGAACGGCGTACTCCATCTCCACGAAGCGCACCCGGCGCGGCGATGTGTAGACCTTGTACGGGATGTCGGTGTACGTCCGCGCGGACAGGGCCTTGCTGGAGATCTGGGCGATCGTCGGGATCGTGGCGGGCACCGTGCGGCCGACCAGCTGGGCCGCCTGGAAGACGCCGTTGGAGAGGAACTCGTCCTCGATCCAGCCGCTGATCCGGCTGACGGGCTTCTCGGGGCCCGCGCTGCGGTTGTTGCGCTTGGTGTTGGTGTTGCCGGTGTGCGGGAACCAGTAGAACTCGAAGTGCTCGTTCTCGGCCCAGAGTTCGTCGAAGGTGCTGGTGACCTTGTCGAAGGTCATCGGCTCCTCGCGGGCGGTGAGCAGGAAGAGGGGCTCCACGGCGAACGTGATCGCCGTGATGATCCCCAGGGCGCCGATGCCGACCCGGGCCGAGGCGAAGACCTCCGGATTCTCCTTCTCCGAGCAGACGAGCACCGACCCGTCCGCCGTCACCAGCTCAAGACCCTTGATCTGGGCGGCTATCGAGCCCGACTCGCGGCCCGTGCCGTGCGTGCCGGTGCTGGTGGCGCCCGAGACCGTCTGCTCCATGATGTCGCCCATGTTCGTGAGCGACAGACCCTCGCGGGCGAGGGCCATGTTGAGTCTCTTGAGCGGAGTGCCCGCCTCGACCGTGACCGTCATGTTCTCCCGGTCGATATTGCGGATGCCGGTCAACAGTTGAGGGCGGATCAACACCCCGTCCGTGGCGGCGGTCGCCGTGAAGGAGTGCCCGGTGCCCACGGCCTTCACCTTCAGGCCGTCCGCGGCTGCCTGCCGCACGGCCGCGGACAGTTCCTCCACGGAAGCGGGCGTGACCTCCCTGGCGGGCCGGGCGGTGACGTTGCCCGCCCAGTTACGCCACGTGCCGCTCTTGCCGCTCACTGTGCTGTTCAACGGTGCCTCCCCGACACGGAGCCGGTCTGTTCAGCCGGCGGTACCCGAGGAAACCGACCGCGACCGCGACGGCCCCGGACGCCACCGGAACCCCGTACCCGGCACTCGCACCGGCGGCGTCGATCACCCAGCCGGACACGGAGGAGCCGAGCGCGACGCCGACCGCGAGCCCGGTGCTCACCCAGGTCATGCCCTCGGTCAGTTGCGCGCGTGGTACGTGCTGTTCGATGAGGGACATCGTCGTGATCATCGTGGGAGCGATGGACAGACCCGCAACGAACAGCGCCACGGCCAGAGACGGCAAGTTTCCGACCAGTAGGAGGGGGATCATACTCACGGCCATCGCACATATGCCCAGCAACCACCGGCGTTCCAGGCGTCCCGGGAGGTGCAGCAGCCCGAACACGACTCCTGCCGCGCAGGAGCCCGCCGCGTAGAGGGCCAGCACGATGCTCGCGGCGCCCTTGTGGCCACGTTCCTCGGCGAAGGCGACGGTGACCACGTCGACGGCCCCGAAGATCGCCCCGGTCGCCGTGAAGGTGACCACCAGGACCTGGAGACCGGGAGAGCGCAGTGCCGAGCCGCTCCGGTGCCGCGCGAGCGGATGCGGCTTCGGCTCGGTGTCGCGCTGGGAGGTCAGCCAGAAGACGCCGACCGCCAGGAAACAGGCGGCGAGCAGCGGTCCCGCCTCCGGGAACCACGCCGTGGACAGCCCGATCGAGACGATCGGCCCGAGGATGAAGCAGACCTCGTCCACCACGGACTCGAAGGAGTACGCGGTGTGCAGTTGCGGGGTGCCGCGGTAGACGGCGGCCCAGCGCGCCCGGGTCATCGCGCCGACGCTCGGTACGCAGCCGATGCCGGCGCTGCACACGAACAGCAACCAGTCCGGCCATCCGAAGTGCGCGGTGAGCAGCAGACCGGCCGAGGCCAGCAGGGCGCACAGCGTCGCGGGACGCAGCACCCGGCGCTGCCCGTACCGGTCGACAAGGCGCGAGACCTGCGGGCCCACCACGGCGGCGGCCAGGGCGACGGTCGCCGAGAGCGCGCCCGCGAGCCCGTACCGGCCGGTGAGCTGGGAGACCATCGTGACCACGCCGATGCCCATCATGGACAACGGCATCCGGCCGAGGAACCCCGCGGCGGTGAAGCGCCGGGAACCGGGGGCGGCGAACAGGGCGCGGTAGGGGCTGGGCACGGAGGTCTCCGGTCGATCCGGTAAGGCGTGACGGATATGCGGGTAAGGCGTGAAGGAAGCTGTTACAGCTTACGAGTTAGGTGACCCTAACGCACCCTTGAGGACGGGCCGGGATCCCGTCTGTCAGTGGGGGGTGGCAGGATCGGAGCCATGCGAGATGCGCACGACGCCACCCCCTACGACGCCCTGCTCCTGCTCTCCTTCGGCGGCCCCGAGGGCCCGGACGACGTGGTTCCGTTCCTGGAGAACGTGACGCGTGGCCGGGGCATCCCCAAGGAACGCCTCAAGGAAGTCGGACAGCACTACTTCCTGTTCGGCGGGGTCAGCCCGATCAACGACCAGAACCGCGCCCTCCTGGACGCCCTGCGCAAGGACTTCGCCGATCACGGCCTGGAGCTGCCGGTCTACTGGGGCAACCGCAACTGGGCCCCGTATCTGACCGACACCCTGCGCGAGATGGTCCAGGACGGCAGACGCCGCATCCTCGTCCTCGCCACCAGCGCGTACGCCTCGTACTCGGGCTGCCGTCAGTACCGCGAGAACCTCGCGGACTCCCTGGCCGCGCTGGAGGCCGAGGGCCTCGACCTGCCCGAGGTCGACAAGCTGCGGCACTACTTCAACCACCCGGGCTTCCTGGAGCCCATGATCGAGGGCGTGCTCACCTCCCTCGCCGAGCTCCCCGAGGACGTCAGGGAGAGCGCGCACCTCGCCTTCTCGACCCACTCCATCCCGACCGCGTCCGCCGACACCTCCGGGCCCGTCGAGGACCACGGGGACGGCGGGGCCTACGTGAAGCAGCACCTGGACACCGCGCGGCTGGTCGCGGACGCGGTGCGCGAGCGGACCGGGGTCGACCACCCCTGGCGGCTCGTCTACCAGTCGCGCTCCGGAGCCCCGCACATCCCGTGGCTGGAGCCCGACATCTGCGACCACCTGGAGGAGCTGCACGGCGCCGGTGTCCCGGCTGTCGTGATCGCGCCGATCGGGTTCGTGTCGGACCACATGGAGGTCCTGTACGACCTCGACACGGAGGCCAGGGCGAAGGCGGAGGAACTGGGTCTGCCCATGCGCCGCTCCGCGACCGTGGGCGCCGATCCGCGCTTCGCCGCCGCGATCCGCGAACTCGTCCTGGAGCGGGCGGCCACCGAGAGCGGGCAGGACATCACGCCGTGCGCCCTCGGCGAGCTCGGCGCGAGCCGGAACCTCTGCCCTGTGGGCTGCTGCCCGTCCCGTGCCCCCAGGCCCGCCGCCGCGGGCGCCGACAGCCCGTACACGCGAGGACTCCTGTGAGCGGCCCGCAGTCGCCCGAACTGCTCCGGCTCGCCCGTGAGGCGGCCCGCCGCGCGGGAGAGCTGCTGCGGGACGGCAGGCCGGCCGATCTCGCGGTCGCCGCCACCAAGTCCAGCCCCATCGACATCGTCACGGAGATGGACATCGCGGCGGAGAAACTGATCACCGACGTGATCTCCGACCATCGCCCGGACGACGGTTTCCTCGGCGAGGAGGGTGCCTCCAGCGAGGGCACCAGCGGCATCCGCTGGGTCATCGACCCGCTCGACGGCACGGTCAACTACCTCTACGGACTGCCCACTTGGTCCGTGTCCATCGCGGCCGAGCAGGACGGCGAGCGCATCGTCGGCGTGGTCGCGGTACCGATGCGCGGCGAGACCTTCCACGCGGTGCGCGGCGGGGGAGCCTGGGCCACCGGGTCCTGGGAGGGCGAACGCCGGCTCACGGTCCGCCCGGCCCCGCCCCTGGACCAGGCCCTGGTGTCGACGGGCTTCAACTACGTCGCCGAGGTGAAGGCCCACCAGGCCGAGGTGGCCCGGCGACTGATTCCGCTGCTGCGCGACATCAGGCGCGGCGGCTCGGCGGCGGTCGACCTGTGCGACGTGGCGGCGGGCCGCCTGGACGGCTACTACGAGCGGGGTCTCAACGCCTGGGACGTTGCCGCAGGCGACCTGATCGCCCGAGAGGCGGGCGCGCTGACCGGTGGACGCCCCGGAGAGCGCCCGTCACGCGATCTGACGGTCGCGGGCACCCCCGGGGTCTTCGAACCCCTCCAGCGTCTCCTGGAGGACTTCGGCGCCTGGCACGACTGACGAAGGGCAACACACGCACCAGGGGCACCAGCGAGCCGACGGTGAGAGCCCACCAAGGCCCGCAGGGTCGAGCACGGTCGGCGCCTCGACACCGGCTTCCGCGCCCCGCAGGCGAACGAGCAAAAAGAGGTGAGCCCCGGCACTGGATCGATGCCGGGGCTCCTCTTTCTCTCTCTTACGGACTGATCAGACGCCGGCCGCGCCGACCTCCACGCCATGCTCGGCGGCGAGGCGGCGCAGTTCGTCGAGGTCGGCCTCTTCCACCTCGACGAGGAAGTCGTCGCCCTCGTCGCGAGCCCGCGTCAGGTCGGTCTCAGTCGCCCTTATGCGCTGCAGAAGTCCTGCGGTGAATGCGTCCATGCTGCGCCCCCTCGTCCTGGGTCGTGGGTCGACGGCACGGGGGTGTGCCGTCCGGAAGGGGCGATCACGTCTCCAACTGGATGCCCGGCGTTGCCCTGCCGGGCGGCCACGATGCCGGACACCCACGCCGCTCCGCGGAAAGCGGTTCGTTGTACCACTAGGTGTCATGGCACACGCAGAGCGTGATCGCGGGGTGTAAAGCCGTCCTCCCCGTGCTCCCCGCGGAGGAAACCTCCGCCCGCCAAGATTTCTTCCCCCCACCGTCGCCAGGGGCGTCCCCGGTCGCCGGAAAGGAGCCGTGCGGCGATGGTCCGAGGGCCCCTTACAACCGGTTTACGGGCGAAAGCGGCAGGATGGAGGCCTGACCGCAGGAAAAGTTTCCGCCAACGTGCCGTCCCGGCCCGCGGGCGACCCCGAGGAAGGACAAACGACGTGCGCGTACTCGTCGTCGAGGACGAGCAACTGCTCGCCGATGCGGTGGCCACCGGACTGCGCCGGGAGGCCATGGCCGTCGACGTCGTGTACGACGGCGCGGCGGCCCTGGAACGCATCGGCGTCAACGACTACGACGTGGTCGTCCTCGACCGGGACCTCCCGCTGGTGCACGGCGACGACGTCTGCCGCAAGATCGTCGAACTCGGCATGCCCACGCGCGTGCTGATGCTCACGGCTTCCGGGGATGTCAGCGACCGGGTCGAGGGGCTGGAGATCGGCGCCGACGACTACCTCCCCAAGCCCTTCGCCTTCAGCGAGCTGACGGCACGCGTGCGTGCCCTCGGCCGCCGTACGAGCCTGCCGCTGCCGCCCGTCCTGGAGCGCGCCGGGATCAAGCTCGACCCGAACCGCCGGGAGGTCTTCCGCGAGGGCAAGGAAGTCCAGCTCGCGCCCAAGGAGTTCGCCGTCCTGGAGGTGCTGCTGCGCAGCGAGGGCGCGGTCGTCTCCGCCGAGCAGCTGCTGGAGAAGGCCTGGGACGAGAACACCGACCCGTTCACCAACGTCGTCCGCGTGACCGTGATGACCCTGCGCCGCAAGCTGGGCGAGCCCCCTGTGATCGTCACCGTCCCGGGTTCCGGCTACCGGATCTGATCTCCGATGACCACGACACCCGCACCCCCGCAGGCACCTCCGAAGCCCACCTGGGACCCGAGGAAGCCACAGCAGCTGCCCCTGCCCTGGCTGCGCCCGACCATCCGCATACGTCTCACGCTGCTGTACGGCGGCATGTTCCTGATCGCGGGCATCCTGCTGCTGTCGATCATCTACCTGCTGGCCGCGCAGGCCATCCGGGAGGGCAGCGGCAGCCAGTCCTTCCGGATCGACGGCAGTGGCATCAGCATCACCAGTGACACCTGCCCGGCGCTGAACATCGCGACCAACGACGAGCAGCGCAGCGCCGCGCTCAAGGCGTGCTACGACACCCTGCGCCAGCACGCCCTGGACGGCCTGCTCAGCCGCTCCCTGCTCACGCTCCTGGGCCTCGCCGTGATCGCCTTCGCCTTCGGCTACGCCATGGCCGGCCGGGTCCTGACCCCGCTCGGCCGGATCACCCGTACCGCCCGCGCGGTGGCCGGCTCGGACCTGTCCCGCCGGATCGAGCTGGACGGCCCCGACGACGAGCTGAAGGAGCTGGCGGACACCCTCGACGACATGCTGGAGCGTCTCCAGCGGGCCTTCACCGCGCAGCAGAGGTTCGTCGGCAACGCCTCGCACGAGCTGCGAACGCCGCTCGCGATCAACCGCACGCTCCTGGAGGTGCACCTCTCCGATCCGGCGGCACCGCCGGAACTCCAGCAGCTCGGCAAGACGCTGCTGGCCACCAACGAGCGCAGTGAGCAGCTCGTCGAGGGACTGCTGCTGCTCGCCCGCAGCGACAACCAGATCATCGAGCGCAAACCGGTCGACCTCGCGGAGGTCGCCGAGCAGGCCGTCGACCAGACGCACGCCGAGGCCGAGGCCAAGGGCGTCGAGCTCCGCGGCAAGCGCGATCCCGCGGTCGTCCAGGGCAACGGCGTACTGCTGGAGCGGATCGCGCTGAACCTCGTACAGAACGCGGTGCGGTACAACGTGCCGGAGGGCGGCTGGGTCGAGGTGACCACGGCGGTCCAGCACGGGCAGGCGGTGCTGGTTGTCTCGAACACGGGTCCCGTGGTCCCGGCGTACGAGATCGACAACATCTTCGAGCCCTTCAGGCGGCTGCGTACGGAGCGAACGGGCAGTGACAAGGGTGTGGGCCTCGGACTGTCGATCGCGCGCTCCGTGGCGCGCGCTCACGGCGGCCACATCTCGGCGCTGCCGCGTGAGGGAGGTGGACTCGTGATGCGAGTCGCCCTGCCGATCTGAGATCATGTCGCCGACACGCGAGGATGTTCGCTTTGCGCGGAATTTCCGGGGTACCCTCCCGGCGACCTCGTGTGTGATCGATCACAAGGGCGAATTTATGGCCATCCACTCTCCGTGATTGCGCAAGTCGTCGTAAGGCCCGGTAGTTCCGGGTTTTCGAGGGTCTTGATCACGGGAAGTACACGGTGGGGGCCTTTGAAGTATGGCATTCGGACCGTGTACGGTCCCGATCGCCATCCATGCCGATCTCTCTCAGAGGGGCCGGTTGGGTGTCGATTGAGTAACAGACCTTGATGTGAGGCAAAATCTCCGCCTCAGGTCGGGCACAAGTCCGGCCTCTCACGCGTTACCTGCGCTGAGACACCGCAGACACCCAGAGGGGGAGAGCGCGACATGGCAACGGATTACGACACCCCACGCAAGACCGACGACGACGTCGACTCGGACAGCCTTGAAGAACTGAAGGCCCGGAGGAACGACAAGTCGACTTCCTCCGTCGACGTCGACGAGTTCGAGGCCGCCGAGGGCCTCGAACTGCCCGGAGCGGACCTCTCGAACGAGGAGCTGGCCGTCCGGGTACTGCCCAAGCAGCAGGACGAGTTCACTTGCATGACCTGCTTCCTGGTGCACCACCGCAGTCAGCTGGCCCGCGAGAAGAACGGTCAGCCGATCTGCCGCGACTGCGACTGAGGAAGGGTCGGCCGTGACTGGCTCGACCCCACCTTGGAAGCGCCGCTTCCCCCTGCGGGGAGCGGACCAGGGGCCGCAGGACGGCCCTCATGGTGTGCGTGACGACGAGCGGGGCTCATCCGGTACAGGATCGGCCTCGCTCGAACCGGCCGCCGGGCCGGCCGACCACAGGGATGACCTCCCGGTGCCGGCCGAGCCTTCCGCACCCGTCACCGGACGGGCGGCCACGATCCGGGAGAAGGCCAGGGAAGGCGTCCGCAAGGGCGGCAGCCGCGCGAGGGCGGGCCTGGCGTACCTCACGGACCGCATCATCGAGAACGCTCCTCGCATCCCCGTACGCGACCTCGCCACCCTCCGCCGGCAGTTCCCGGGTCTCGGTCCCGAGCAGCTCGCGGACAAGCTCGTCGCGGGCGCCGCGAGCGCGACGGCGACCGTCGGCGCGGGCATCGGGGCGGCGGCGATGCTGCCGGTGCCACCGGCCATGCCGACTGAACTGGCCGCCGAGATCACCGGCGTGGCCGCGATCGAGCTGAAGATGATCGCCGAACTGCACGAGGTCTACGGCGTACGGCCGGCGGGCAGTCTGAAGCAGCGCAGTACCGCCTACCTGAACTCGTGGTCGGGCGAGCGGGGGATCGACGTGACGAAGCCGTCGACGATCAACGCGGCCCTCGGGGGCCAGATGAAGCGCGAACTGCGTCAGCAGATCATGAAGCGGACGATCCGGGACCTGCCCAACCTGATGCCGTTCATGGTGGGCGCCGCCGTCGGCGCGGTCATGAACCGGCGCGACACCAGAAAACTCGCGGACCGCATCCGCAAGGACCTGCGCACGTTCCAGGTCCCCTGGGACCAGCTCCCGGAACTGCCCCCGCTGGAGCCGCCCACGGACGCGCTCAGCCTCGGGGACGGGCCGAAGGAACTCGGGCCGTAAAAGCGCCGACGGGCGCGTACGACCCTGGACGCAGGTGCGGCGGGCAAGTCTTTGCCCGCCGCCGGAGAAGAATTTGCCGACGCGCGCCGAGCCGCCGTGCCGACCGGTTCAGCCCGCGTCGCGCGCGGTCGCCCGCGCCGACTCCAGTGCCGCCACCAGCCGTTGGGGCTCCCGCGTCGACAGGTACAGGTAAGGGGTGGGGTCCGCGGGGTCCGTGACCTCGACGCGCAGCGCCGTGGGGATGTAGGAGCGCAGGAGCATGAAGGCACGTGTGTCGGCCTTGTACGTGCGCCAGGCGCGCGCCTCCTCCGCGTCCAGGATCTCCGCCTCGCCCAGGGCCGCCACCGGGATCTTCGCCTCGCCCGCGATCAACGCGTCCCCAACGACCCGGATCCGGATCGAGCCGTACGAACTCGCCGCCACCGCGGCCACCGCGGTGCCGCCCACCAGGCCGCCGAGCAGGGGCAGAGTGCCGAACGGGAGCAGGATCAGGGCGAAGGAGACGCCGACCAGGAACGAGATCAGCCACCAGGAGCGGGGGGCCGTGAGGCGTTCTTCGTACGGGGAGGCGGAAAGCTGCATGGAACCAAGCTTGGCATGGTGTCGGCCGACGGCCGACTCGCGGGTAAGGTCTGCGGCTGTGAGTGGTACTTCCGCAGCTCTGAAGCCCCCTGCCGACGCCGTGGCGCCCGTGCGGCACCCCGACGCGCCCGCGCCCGGAGAGCTCCTCGGTGCCCACTACGAACAGTGTTTCGGATGCGGCGGTGAACAGGCCCACGGGCTGCACCTCGCCGCCAGGGCCGGAGAAGGTGTCACGGTCACCGCCGAGTTCACCGTGCGGGAGGCCCATCAGGGCGCTCCCGGCCTCGCGCACGGCGGTGTGCTCGCCAGCGCGCTGGACGAGACGCTCGGCTCGCTGAACTGGCTGCTGCGCACCATCGCCGTGACCGGACGGCTGGAGACCGAGTTCGTCCGGCCCGTGCCCGTCGGCACCCTGCTGTACCTGGAGGCCGAGGTCACGGCGGTGGCCCGGCGCAAGATCTACTCGACCGCCACCGGACGCATCGGCGGCCCCGACGGGCCCGTCGCGGTGCGCGCCGAGGCCCTCTTCATCGAGGTCAAGGTCGAGCACTTCATCGACAACGGCCGCCCGGAGGAGATCCAGGCGGCCATGAGCGACCCGGACCAGGTCCGGCGCGCCCGCGCATTCGAGGTGAACCCGTGAACCCCGCACCCATGGGCCGTGAGCCCCTGGACGTTCTCATCCGCCGCGTCGATCCGGACGTACCGCTTCCGGCGTACGCGCAGCCGGGCGACGCCGGAGCCGACCTGCGGACCACCGAGGGGTGCGAACTGGCGCCCGGGGAACGGGCTGTTCTCCCCACCGGGGTGTCTGTCGCGCTCCCGGACGGGTACGCGGCCTTCGTGCACCCCCGTTCGGGCCTCGCGGCCCGGTGCGGTGTCGCTCTGGTGAATGCCCCGGGGACGGTTGATGCCGGGTACCGTGGGGAGATCAAGGTGATCGTGGTGAATCTCGACCCGCACGAACCCGTGCGATTCGAGCGCTTCGACAGGATTGCCCAACTGGTCGTCCAGCAGGTCGAGAAGGTCCGCTTCCGGGAGGTCGCGGAACTTCCCGGCTCGGCGCGGGCCGAGGCGGGCTTCGGGTCCACCGGTGGTCACGCCTCGGTGGGCGGTGCGAGCGGTCACAGCGGTCAGGCCGCAGTAGGCGGCACAACGGGTGGGAATCGATACGCTTCGGTCGTAGCCGACCGGGAAGGACAGTGACGTGTTCGGACGTCGCAAGAAGAAGGGTGCCGCCGAGGACGCGGCCGGCGAGGCCGAGCAGGTCGTCGACAGCGTCGACACTGAGGCGGACGAAGCAGCGGGCGGCCGTGGGCGCGTCCGGCTGGAGCCGGAGCCGCGTCCCGACGGGCCCTGGGACGACACCGAGGTGCGCGAGCCCGGCGAGGGCCGGGTGGACCTGGGCGGACTGTTCGTGCCCGGGGTCGACGGCATGGAGCTGCGGGTCGAGGTCGCGGGCGACGCGATCGTCGCGGCGACCGTCGTGCTGCGCGACAGCGCCGTCCAGCTCCAGGCCTTCGCCGCGCCCAAGCGCGAGGGCATCTGGGGCGAGGTGCGCGAGGAGATCGCCAGCGGCATCACCCAGCAGGGTGGCATCGTCGACGAGGTCGAGGGGCCGCTGGGCTGGGAGCTGCGGGCGCAGGTGCCGGTGCAGCTGCCGGACGGCACGGGCGGTTTCCAGGTCGTACGGTTCGTCGGTGTGGACGGTCCGCGATGGTTCCTGCGAGGGGTCATCTCCGGGCAGGGTGCCGTGCAGCCGCAGGCCGCCGGTCTCCTGGAACAGATCTTCAGGGACACGGTCGTCGTCCGTGGTGAGGGGCCGATGGCGCCCCGCGACCCGATCGTCCTGAAGCTGCCGAACGACGCGCAGATGGTGCCCGAAGGCGTGTCGCAGGTCGAGGAGGAGGCGGGTTCCCGCTTCGGAGGCGGCATGGGCCAGCTGCAGCGCGGACCGGAGATCACCGAGGTTCGCTAGCTCCGCACTTCTCACCGCACGGGCCGTACTCCTCGCAGAGGAGTACGGCCCGTGTTCCGTGCGCCCGTGCGTCAGGGTTGTGTCAAAGACCTGCCTCGGTCTCCCTCTCGTCCCTTTTGTCGACATTGCTGGACGTAGGGTCGACGCTGCGCAATCAGCGGGCGCGGGAAGACAATGAGGCCATGGGACGCGGCAAGCTTCGGATCTACCTCGGTGCGGCACCGGGCGTCGGCAAGACGTACGCGATGCTGTCCGAGGCGCACCGCCGCGTCGAGCGCGGGACGGACTGTGTGGTGGCCTTCGTGGAGCACCACGGACGGCCTCGTACGGAGGTGATGCTCCACGGGCTGGAGCAGATCCCGCGCAAGGACCTGCACTACCGCGGAGCCGTGTTCACCGAGATGGACGTGGACGCCGTGCTCGCCCGCCGACCGCAGATCGCCCTGGTGGACGAACTGCCGCACACCAACATTCCCGGCTCGCGCAACACCAAGCGCTGGCAGGACGTCGAGGAACTGCTGGCCGCGGGTATCGACGTGATCTCGACTGTCAACATTCAACATCTTGAGTCGTTGGGTGATGTGGTTGAGTCGATCACTGGTGTACGTCAACAGGAGACCGTTCCCGACGAGGTGGTCCGGCGCGCGGATCAGATCGAGCTGGTCGACATGTCCCCGCAGGCGCTGCGGCGACGGATGGCCCACGGCAACATCTACAAGTCCGACAAGGTCGACGCGGCTCTCGCCAACTACTTCCGGCCGGGGAACCTGACCGCTCTGCGGGAGCTGGCGCTGCTGTGGGTGGCGGACCGGGTCGACGAGTACCTGACCGAGTACCGCAGTGAGCACCAGGTCTCCAGGATCTGGGGTTCACGCGAGCGGATCGTCGTCGGACTGACCGGCGGCCCCGAGGGCCGCACGTTGATCCGGCGGGCCGCGCGGCTCGCGGAGAAGGGCGCCGGCGGCGAGGTCATGGCCGTCTACGTCGCCCGCAGCGACGGTCTGACCAACGCCTCGCCGAAGGAGCTGGCCGTCCAGCGGACCCTGGCCGAGGACCTTGGCGGAACGTTTCACCACGTGGTCGGGGACGACGTCCCGGTGGCGCTGCTGGACTTCGCGCGGGGCGTGAACGCCACGCAGATCGTGCTGGGCGTCTCCCGGCGCAAGACCTGGCAGTACGTCTTCGGGCCGGGGGTCGGCGCGACCGTGGCCCGGGACTCGGGGCCCGACCTCGACGTCCATCTGATCACCCACGACGAGGCGGGCAAGGGGCGAGGCCTGCCCGTGGCCAGAGGGGCCCGGCTCGGGCGGGCGCGGATCGCGTGGGGCTGGCTGGTCGGCGTGGCCGGCCCGGTGGTCCTCGCGCTGCTGCTGAACGCCGTAGACCTCGGCCTCGCCAACGACATGCTGCTGTTCCTGGCGCTCACGGTGGCGGCGGCCCTGCTCGGCGGCCTCTACCCGGCGCTGGCCTCGGCGGCCGTCGGCTCGCTGCTGCTGAACTACTACTACACACCGCCGTACCACCGGCTGACCATCGCCGACCCGAAGAACATCGTCGCCCTGGTGATCTTCTTCGGGGTCGCCGTGTCGGTGGCGTCCGTGGTGGATCTGGCCGCCCGGCGCACGCATCAGGCGGCCCGGCTGCGGGCCGAGTCGGAGATCCTCTCCTTCCTCGCGGGCAGCGTCCTGCGCGGCGAGACCAGCCTGGAGGCCCTTCTCGACCGGGTCCGGGAGACCTTCGGGATGGAGTCCGTGGCCCTGCTGGAGCGAGCCTCGGACGTCGATCCGTGGACCTGCGCGGGCAGCGTCGGCACCCGGCAGGCGGTGGAACGGCCGGAGGACGCGGACGTGGACATGCCGGTCGGCGACCACATGGCGCTCGCGCTGTCCGGCCGGGTACTGCCCGCCGCCGACCGGCGTGTGCTGGCCGCGTTCGCCGCCCAGGCGGCCGTCGTGCTGGACCGCCGACGCCTCCAGTCCCAGGCCGACCAGGCCCGTACCCTCGCCGAGGGCAACCGGATCCGCACGGCGCTGCTCGCCGCCGTCAGCCACGACCTCCGTACACCGCTGGCCGGGATCAAGGCGGCCGTCTCTTCGCTGCGGTCGGACGACGTGGCGTGGTCCGAGGAGGACCAGGCCGAACTGCTGGCCGGCATCGAGGACGGGGCCGACCGGCTCGACCACCTCGTGGGCAACCTGCTGGACATGTCCCGGCTCCAGACCGGCACCGTCACCCCGCTGATCAGGGAGATCGACCTCGACGAGGTGGTGCCGATGGCGCTGGGGGGCGTACCCGAGGACAGTGTCGAGCTGGACATTCCCGAGACCCTGCCGATGGTCGCCGTCGACCCCGGGCTGCTGGAGCGGTCGGTGGCCAACCTGGTCGAGAACGCCGTCAAGTACAGCCCGGACGGGGAGACGGTGCTGGTGGCCGCCAGTGCCATCGCCGAGCGGGTGGAGGTGCGGGTGGTGGACCGTGGGCCGGGCGTTCCGGACGAGGCGAAGGACCGCATTTTCGAGCCCTTCCAGCGGTACGGTGACGCTCCGCGCGGGGCCGGGGTGGGGCTGGGCCTCGCGGTTGCCAGGGGGTTCGCCGAGGCGATGGGCGGCACCCTGCGGGCCGAGGACACGCCTGGGGGCGGGCTGAGCATGGTGCTCACGGTGCGGGCGGCGACGGCGGGCGCGGGGAACGAGTTCCTGCGGCGCGACGGGGCGGGGGCGACGGAAGTGGGAACAGAAGTGCCGACAGCGGTCGCGGGGACAGCGGTACCGGAGACAGGGGCAGAGGCAGCGGTGGCGGAGACAGTGTCGGCGGAGTCGGAAAGGCAGGTTTCATGACCCGGGTGCTGGTCGTCGAGGACGAGCCGCAGATCGTGCGTGCCCTCGTGATCAACCTCAAGGCACGCAAGTACGAGGTCGACGCGGCCCCCGACGGTGCCACCGCCCTCGAACTCGCCGCCGCCCGCCATCCCGACGTGGTCGTGCTCGACCTGGGACTGCCCGACATGGACGGCGTCGAGGTGATCAAGGGCCTCCGGGGGTGGACCCGGGTGCCCATCCTGGTGCTGTCGGCCCGGCACTCGTCGGACGAGAAGGTCGAGGCGCTCGACGCGGGCGCCGACGACTACGTCACCAAGCCCTTCGGCATGGACGAACTGCTGGCCCGGCTGCGGGCCGCCGTCCGCCGGGCCGAGCCCACCGGGAGCGCCGAGGACGAGGTCATGGTCGAGACCGACGAGTTCACCGTCGACCTGGCCGCGAAGAAGGTCCACCGCGGTGGGCGCGACGTGCGGCTGACTCCCACGGAGTGGCATCTGCTGGAGGTGCTCGTGCGCAACACGGGACGGTTGGTCAGCCAGAGACAGCT
Organism: Streptomyces sp. NBC_01451; assembly: GCF_036227485.1. Classification (NCBI taxonomy): domain Bacteria; kingdom Bacillati; phylum Actinomycetota; class Actinomycetes; order Kitasatosporales; family Streptomycetaceae; genus Streptomyces; species Streptomyces sp. NBC_01451. The sequence continues at coordinate 2,219,372 of NZ_CP109479.1, read as the reverse complement.
GCTCCAGGAGGTCTGGGGGCCGTCCTACGGGACGGAGACCAACTATCTGCGCGTGTACATGGCGCAGCTGCGGCGCAAGCTGGAGGCGGATCCCTCGCATCCGAAGCACTTCATCACCGAACCCGGGATGGGGTACCGGTTCGAGCGGTAGCGCCGGCCGTGGGGAGGCATGGTCCCGGGGTACGTCGCTGTCGGTGGGCGCCGGTACGCTTCAGGTATGAGTGCTGTTCCTCGTTCCGAGAAGCCGGTGGGCCGGTTCCGGCGCATGCTCGACCGGCTCTCCTCGTCGCAGGAGGACCTGGAGTCCGAGGAGCTGCGCGAGGACACCGAGACCGCTGGCTGTACGCGTATCGGTGACTGCCACGACCGACAGATAGTGACGGTTACTGGTACCTTGCGCACGGTCACGCTGCGGCCGAGGGCGGGGGTTCCGGCCCTGGAGGCCGAGCTCTTCGACGGTTCGGCCGCGCTGGACGTGGTGTGGCTCGGCAGGCGTTCCATCGTCGGGATAGAGCCGGGGCGCAAGCTGATCGCGTCGGGGCGGATCTCGATGAGCCGGGGCCGCCGTGTGCTGTTCAATCCGAAATACGAACTGAGACCACTCGGACGGGAGTAGCCGGTGACGTCGCTCGACAAGCCGACCGAAGACGCCCAGCAGGATTCCAGGGCGGTGACCGAGGCCGCCCTCTTCGAGGCGTTCGGCGGTCTGCGGGGCATGATCGAGACGGTCCTGCCGGGGCTGCTCTTCGTCACGATCTACACGATCAACAAGGACCTGCACTCGTCGGCCATCGCGGCCCTCGGTGTCTCGGTGCTGCTGGTCGTGGTGCGCCTCGTCATGAAGGACACCGTCAAGCACGCCTTCAGTGGTGTGTTCGGTGTGGCCTTCGGCGTCGTCTTCGCGATGATGACGGGCAATGCCAAGGACTTCTATCTGCCCGGCATGCTCTACACGCTGGGGCTGGCCCTGGCGTACATCATCACGACGTTGTGCGGATTTCCGCTGCTCGGGGTGATCCTCGGCCCGGTCTTCAAGGAGAACCTCTCCTGGCGCAAGCGGAATCCGGGGCGCAAGAAGGCCTATGCGAAGGCCAGTTGGGCGTGGGGGCTGATCCTGCTCGCCAAGTGCGCGATTCTGTTCCCGCTGTACTGGTGGGCGGACACGGCGTCGCTCGGGTGGGTGCTGGTGGCGTTGAAGATTCCGCCGTTCCTGCTGGCCGTGTGGCTCACGTGGGTGTTCCTGGCGAAGGCGCCGGCGCCGATCGACGTGTTCGCCGAGATGGAGGCGGAGGAGCGGGCGGCCGAGGAGCGGAAGGCTGCGGCTTCCTCTTCCGAGTAGGTTCCGCGGGTTTCGAACAGGGGGAGTGGGGGCGGGCGTGGCTTGTTTCGCCCCCGCCGCCCCTACCCGTCCCATCCCTGGGGGCTGTGCCCCCAGACCCCCCTTTCGCGCTGAAGGCGCTCGTCCTCAATCGCCGGACGGGCTGAAAGCGCCGGTCAGCTCGGGGCTTCCTCCTTGCGCACCGACAGGAGGTCCTCCAGCTGTTCCTCCCTGGCCTGGGCGGCCACGAACAGGAGTTCGTCGCCGGCTTCCAGGGAGTCCTCCCGGGTCGGGGTCAGGACCCGGGTGCCGCGGATGATCGTCACCAGGGACGTGTCCTCCGGCCACTCCACGTCGCCGACCTGGGTGCCGGCCAGTGCCGACTCCGGGGGGAGGGTCAGTTCGACCAGGTTGGCGTCGCCGTGGCTGAAGCGGAGCAGGCGTACCAGGTCGCCGACGCTCACCGCCTCCTCGACCAGGGCCGACATGAGGCGGGGGGTGGAGACCGCCACGTCCACGCCCCAGGCCTCGGTGAACAGCCACTCGTTCTTGGGGTTGTTGACCCGGGCGACGACGCGCGGAACGCCGTACTCCGTCTTCGCGAGCAGGGACACGACCAGGTTCACCTTGTCGTCGCCCGTCGCGGCGATCACGACGTTGCAGCGCTGGAGGGCTGCCTCGTCCAGCGAGGTGATCTCGCAGGCGTCGGCCAGCAGCCACTCCGCCTGGGGGACCCGCTCGACCGAGATGGCCGTGGGGGCCTTGTCGATCAGCAGGATCTCGTGACCGTTCTCCAGCAGCTCGCCCGCGATCGAGCGGCCGACGGCACCGGCACCGGCAATGGCGACCCTCATCAGTGACCGGTCTCCTCTTCAGGGCCCTCGGCGAAGGACGCCTCGACCTTCTCGACGTGGTCCGTACGCATCATCACGTGCACCAGGTCGCCCTCCTGCAGCACCGTCTGCGAGGTGGGCAGGACCGCCTCGCCCAGGCGGGTGAGGAAGGCGACACGCACGCCGGTCTCGTCCTGCATCTTGCTGATCTTGTGGCCGACCCAGGCCGACGACGCATGCACCTCGGCCAGCTGGACGCCACCCGTGGGATCGCGCCACAGCGGCTCCGCACCGGACGGCAGCAGCCTGCGCAGCATCTGGTCCGCCGTCCAGCGGACCGTGGCGACGGTCGGGATGCCCAGCCGCTGGTAGACCTCGGCGCGGCGCGGGTCGTAGATGCGGGCCGCGACGTTCTCGATGCCGAACATCTCGCGGGCCACCCGGGCCGCGATGATGTTCGAGTTGTCACCGCTGGAGACGGCGGCGAACGCGCCGGCGTCCTCGATGCCCGCCTCACGCAGCGTGTCCTGGTCGAAGCCGACTCCGGTGACACGACGGCCGCCGAACCCGGAGCCCAGTCGTCGGAAGGCGGTGGGGTCCTGGTCGATCACGGCGACCGTGTGCCCCTGTTGCTCCAGGGTCTGCGCGAGAGCGGAACCCACTCTGCCGCAGCCCATGATGACGATGTGCACGACCGTCCTTCCGATCCGATGTCGAAGCCCGCCGTTGTCGACTTGGCTTGAACAGGGTCTCAGACCCCCGACCAAGCTATACACGCACGGTGGGCGCGGGGCACCCCCGCGTGCACTCCGTGTGTACCGGTGAGCCGCCTACCTGCGGCTGATGCTGCGCACGCTGGCCACGGTCAGCAGGGCGAGGACGACGAGTGCGGCGGCGGCGCCGATCAGCTCCGCGGCGAGATGCGGCATGAGGTCTCCCGGGCAAGAGGGGGGAAGGGGGAAGCCGGAACGGCGGCTAAAGGGGGCATAAAGGGTGCTGTGGTTTCGTCATATAGCCATGAGGACGCGGTACCAGGCGTGTTCGCCTGTCTCGGATGCCGGGATTTCACTCGGTGGACCGTCGGGTTTTCACCCGGATGTGCCCAGAACAAGGCGGGGAGCTTACGATCCTGTCCGTGTCCAAACTGACCGACGTGCCCAAACGGATCCTGATCGGGCGCGCACTGCGCAGTGATCGGCTCGGCGAAACGCTCCTGCCGAAGCGCATCGCTCTCCCCGTCTTCGCCTCCGACCCTCTCTCCTCCGTTGCCTACGCTCCCGGGGAAGTGCTGCTGGTCCTGTCGATCGCGGGCGTGTCGGCGTACCACTTCAGCCCGTGGATCGCGGTCGCTGTCGTCGTACTGATGTTCACTGTGGTCGCTTCCTACCGCCAGAACGTGCACGCGTATCCCAGCGGCGGCGGGGACTACGAGGTGGCGAACACCAACCTCGGCCCCAAGGCCGGCCTCACGGTCGCCAGCGCGCTGCTCGTCGACTACGTACTCACCGTCGCCGTGTCCATCGCCTCCGGTATCGAGAACCTCGGGTCCGCAGTCCCCTTCGTCGTCGAGCACAAGGTGTTCTGCGCGATCGCCGTCATCGTGCTGCTGACGCTGATGAACCTGCGGGGCGTCAAGGAGTCCGGGAAGCTGTTCGCGATCCCGACGTACGTGTTCGTCGCGGGTGTCTTCATCATGATCGCGTGGGGCGCGTTCCGCGGCCTGGTGCTGGGCGACCACATGCGCGCGCCGACCGCCGGCTACGAGATCAAGGCCGAACACCAGGGGCTGGCCGGGTTCGCCCTCGTGTTCCTGCTGCTGCGCGCCTTCTCCTCCGGCTGTGCCGCGCTCACCGGCGTCGAGGCCATCTCCAACGGTGTGCCCGCCTTCCGCAAGCCCAAGTCGAAGAACGCGGCGACCACCCTCGCGGCCATGGGCATCCTCGCCGTCACCATGTTCTGCGGGATCATCGTGCTGGCCATGACCACCAAGGTGCGGATGGCCGAGAACCCCGCGCACGACCTGCTGGACAAGGGCGTCGAGGTCGGCTCCGACTACGTCCAGAACCCGGTGATCTCGCAGGTCGCCGAGGCCGTTTTCGGTGACGGCAGCTTCTTCTTCATCCTGCTCGCCGCCGCCACCGCGCTGGTGCTCTTCCTCGCCGCCAACACTGCGTACAACGGCTTCCCGCTGCTCGGCTCGATCCTGGCGCAGGACCGCTACCTCCCGCGCCAGCTGCACACGCGCGGCGACCGGCTCGCCTTCTCCAACGGCATCGTGCTGCTCGCCGGCGCCGCCATCCTGCTGGTGTGGATCTACGGGGCGGACTCGACCCGTCTCATCCAGCTGTACATCGTCGGCGTGTTCGTGTCCTTCACGCTCAGCCAGACCGGCATGGTCCGGCACTGGAACCGCCACCTGGCCGTCGAGAAGGACCAGGTGAAGCGCCGGCAGATGGTCCGCTCCCGCGCCATCAACACCTTCGGCGCCTTCTTCACCGGGCTGGTGCTGGTCGTCGTACTCGGTACGAAGTTCACGCACGGCGCCTGGGTGGCGCTGCTCGGCATGGTGATCTTCTACGCGGTGATGACCGCGATCCGCAAGCACTACGACCGGGTCTCCGAGGAGATCGCCGCCCCGGAGGGCCCGAGCGACGACAGCGTACGGCCGTCCCGGGTGCACTCGGTCGTCCTGATCTCGAAGATCCACCGGCCCACGCTGCGCGCGCTCGCCTACGCGAAGCTGATGCGCTCCCACACGCTGGAGGCGCTCAGCGTCAACGTGGACCCGGCGGAGACGAAGGCGCTTCAGGAGGAGTGGGAGCGGCGGGGGATCACCGTCCCGCTGAAGGTGCTCGACTCGCCGTACCGGGAGATCACCCGGCCGGTGATCGAGTACGTGAAGGGGCTGCGCCGGGAGTCGCCCCGCGACGTGGTGTCCGTGATCATCCCGGAGTACGTGGTCGGCCACTGGTACGAGCAGCTCCTGCACAACCAGAGCGCGCTGCGGCTCAAGGGGCGTCTGCTGTTCACCCCGGGTGTCATGGTGACGTCGGTGCCCTATCAGCTCGAGTCGTCCGAGGTGGCGAAGAAGCGGGCCCGCAAGCGGCAGGACTGGAACGCGCCCGGATCCGTCCGGCGCGGGCCGGCCCAGGAGCGGACACACGAACCGACCGCGAAGAACTGACGGCTGTCGGCGACCGCGTCCGGTATCGGCTTGTGGTGAGTGGCCGGGCGGCACCCACGTAGACTGGTGGGCTGTTGTCCGGCCGTTCCCTTTTCTCTCCCCTGGAGTCACCCCGCCATGCAGGCAGAACCGAAGAAATCGCTGGCGGGGCAGGAGTACGAGGTCGAGGTCGGTCCCGTCGCCCATGGCGGCCACTGCGTCGCCCGTACGGACGACGGGCAGGTGCTCTTCGTACGGCACACATTGCCCGGTGAGCGGGTCGTGGCCAGGGTGACGGAGGGCGAGGAAGGCGCGCGGTTCCTGCGCGCCGACGCGGTCGAGGTGCTGACGGCGTCCAAGGACCGGGTCGAGGCCCCCTGTCCGTACGCCGGTCCCGGCCGCTGCGGCGGCTGCGACTGGCAGCACGCCAAGCCGGGCGCCCAGCGCCGCCTCAAGGGCGAGGTCATCACCGAACAGCTCCAGCGGCTCGCCGGCCTGACCCCGGAGGAGGCCGGCTGGGACGGCACGGTCATGCCGGCGGAGGGCGACAAGCTGCCCGCCGGCGAGGTCCCCCAGTGGCGTACGAGGATGCAGTACGCCGTGGACGCGGACGGCAACGCAGGCCTGCGGCACCACCGTTCGCACGAGGTCGAGCCCATCGAGCACTGCATGATCGCGGCGCCCGGCGTCAGCGAGCTGGGCATCGAGAAGCACGACTGGTCCGGCATGGAGTCCGTCGACGTGATCGCCGCGACCGGATCCCAGGACCGCATGGTCATCCTGGAGCCGAAGCCGGGCGCCCGGCTGCCCCTGGTCGAGCTCGACAAGCCCGTCTCCGTCATGCGGGTCGAGGAGCACGACGGCGGCATCCACCGCGTCCACGGCCGCGCCTTCGTGCGCGAGCGCGCCGACGGCCGTACGCACCGGGTCGGCAGCGGCGGCTTCTGGCAGGTCCACCCGGCGGCGGCGGACACGCTGACGAAGGCGGTCATGCAGGGACTGCTCCCGCGCAAGGGCGACATGGCCCTCGACCTCTACTGCGGCGTCGGCCTCTTCGCGGGCGCCCTCGCCGACCGGATCGGCGACAAGGGCGCGGTCCTCGGCATCGAGTCGGGCAAGCGCGCGGTCGAGGACGCCCGGCACAACCTCGCCGCCTTCGAACGCGTCCGCATCGAACAGGGCAAGGTCGAGGCCGTCCTGCCGCGCACCGGCATCACCGAGGTCGACCTCATCGTCCTGGACCCCCCGCGCGCGGGAGCCGGCCGCAAGACGGTCGAGCAGCTGGTGAAGCTGGGGGCACGCAAGATCGCTTACGTGGCGTGCGACCCGGCGGCGCTGGCGCGGGACCTGGGGTACTTCCGGGACGGGGGGTACCGGGTGCGGACGCTGCGGGCCTTCGATCTGTTTCCGATGACGCACCACGTTGAGTGCGTGGCGATTCTGGAGCCTGCCGCCAAGGCCGCCTGAGCCACGGCTCCGTGAGGCCACCGCTCCATGGGGCTACCGCTCCGTGGGGCTCAGGTGACGTTTGTTCTGTACTCGGTCGGGCTGACGCCGTGTTCGCGTTTGAACGCGGTGCCGAGAGCGAAGGCGCGGTGCCGCTGTCCGTGCCCGTGGGCGGGGCGGACCACGGGCACGTCCTTGCCGCCGAGCGGGCGTTCGAACGGGCGGGACTGGAGTGGACCGTGCTGCGCCCGCGGTGGTTCTCCAGAACTTCGGCGAGGACTTCCTGCTCGACCCCGTGCCGAGCGCCGGGATACGGCTGCCGGCCGGGGACGGCAAGGAGGCGTTCGTCGACGCCGAGGACATCGCCGAGGTGGCGGTCGCCGCCCTCACGGAGGCCCGGCACGCCGGGTGGCACTACGAACTCGGCGGGCCGCGGCTGATGACTTTCGGGGACGCGGGCGCGGAGATCGCTCGGGCCACCGGCCGTGACCTCGGCTATGTGCCGCTGACGCCGGAGGCGTACATGGACGAACAGCGGGCGCGGGGTGTGCCGGAGGAGTGGGGGCTGCTGTCGGCCGGCCTGTACGGCCGTGTCCGCTCGGGCGGCCTGGCCTCCCCCGGCGACTGCGTCCGGCGGGCGCCGGGCCGGTATCCCCGGGACTTCTCCGAGTACGCCGACACCGCCGCCAGGCAAGGGATCTGGAGCGGCTGACCTGTTCCGGTGGTCCGGCCGGTTCCCCGCGGGGAACCGACCGGGCGGGCTTCCCTTCCTCAGCGTGTCCCCGGGCGCCCCTTCAGGAACTCCGCGAGCGTCCGCGTCAGGGTGTTGTGGGCCGGGGCCGCGAAGAGCGGGTCGAGGTGGTTCATGCCGGTGTCGGTCTCGTAAGCGGCGTACGGGATGCGGGAGTTGGCCACCACCGTGCGTGCCGCCGCCTCGATCGTGCCGTTGGCGTAGCTCGTCCCGAAGGCGTACAGGGGTACGTCGAGACGGTCGGCGTGGTGCAGGCGCAGGCCCAGGGAGCGGGCGAGCGGGGAGTCGGTGTAGGCGTCCGTCACGTCGAGGTCGACGGAGAGCCTGGCGGGCCAGTACCACTCCCACACCGCCGGCACCGGACCGGCGTACGCCGCCGCGACCCGGCCCAACGGGGTGATCCCGTCGTCGACCCAGCCGCGTACGTCCCCGCTGTCGGCGAGGTGTCCGGAGTGGACGGTGATGGAGTTCGGCCAGCCGAAGCCGGCGTCCACGAAGAAGCCCAGCAGGCCCGCGTTGGTGACGGGGTAGGGCAGGCGCAGGGCGTCGGGCAGGCGGGGCTGGAGGAGGGAGGGGCCGTCGGGGTCGTGGAGCGCGTAGTGGCCGGCGAGCTGGTACCAGATCTGGGTGCTCTCCGCGCGGCTGCCGAGCCCCACGCCGCTGAGGGTCAGGTCGAAGACCGCCCCGGCGTCGATGGCCGCCAGCCGCTCCCGGATCTGCTCCGGCGAGTCGAGGACCGGCTCGCCCGTGCCGTCGAACGCCCCGAGCACACCGCCGTCGACGACCACGAGGCCCGCGAGGTCCCGGTAGCCGGGGCAGCCGTCGAAGTCCCAGGCCGCGTATGCCATCGCGGTCGTCGCTCCCCAGGAGTGCCCGCCGAGCACCACACGCCGGCCGCCGCGCCCCGCCGACCGGACGACGGCCCGGAGATCGGTGAGCGTCAGGGGCAGACCCCAGTGCGCGGCGAAGGGGGAGGCGGCCGGGTCCTGGGTGCGGTAGTGGCCGTCCAGGTAGTGGGCGAGGGGGTCCGGGCCCGCGAAACCCGACCGGTCGGAGAGGTTCTCCTCCCGCCGGTCGAGGGCCCACACCTGGAGCCCGGGCGCGGCCGCTACCAGGTCACGGGCCAGCAGCCGGAAGTCGTTGGCCGCCCCGAACATGCCGGGCACCAGAAGGAGAACGGTGGCCGCCGTGTCGGGGCCGACCTTGAGGACATGCACCCGGTCCGTCCCGGCGGGCCCGCCCCCGGCGCCCACGGCCACCGGCACGTACGGCTCCGGGCCGACGGCCCCTTGCCCGGTGGCGCCCGGTGCGCGTCCCGCGGCCACCGCGGATCCGGCCCCCGTGCCGGCCGCGGCCAGCGCCGCACCGCCGATCATTCCGCCCAGCACCGTACGGCGCGGCAGACGGCTCGTCATCTCACGTACCTCCAGGAAGAGTTGGTCGAGACCAGCTTCCCTCTCGCGCTCGACGGCCCGCGCACCAGGGGTCACTTGCACGACTCCTCGACGGCCATGCTGTGCGGCCCGGGAGGGGCCTCCCTCGGCCGCCGCCGAACGGTCACCGATTCGTCGGGCCTGTGGCCGACGACCGGGTCGAGGCGCCGGCGCCCGTCCCCGCCCTGTCGCGCACCCGTCGTACGAGGTCGGTGGCGGCCTCCGGCCACTCGGCGTGTTCGAAGGTGAAGCCCGCGTCGAGCAGCCGGCCGGGTACGACACGGCGGCTCTTCAGCAGGAGTTCGGTGTCCGAGCGGAGCGCGAACGCGCCGAGCTCCGCCATCCACCGCGTCGCGGGCAGGCCCACCGGAACGCCCCACGCGGCGCGCAGCGCGCGCATGAACTCGCGCTGCGGTAGGGGACGGGGAGCGGCGAGGTTCACCGGCCCGGCGAGGTCGTCCCGGTCGGCCAGGAACTCGACGGCGCGTACGAAGTCGTGGTCGTGGATCCAGGACACGTACTGCGCGCCGCCCGCGACCGGGCCGCCGAGGCCGAGCCGGGCCAGCCGCAGCAGGACGTCGAGGACGCCGCCGCGGTCCGGGCTCATCACCATGGCCGTCCGCAGGGCGACCTTGCGCGTGGCGGGGGTCGCTGCCTGCTCCTGGGCCCTCTCCCAGGCCCTGGCGATGTCGACGCTGTACGCCCAGTAGTCCGGTACGCCGGGTTCGGCGCCGCCGATGACGCCGGTCGCCTCGTCGTTCGGGGCGTCGAAGCGGTGGGCGTACACCGTGGCGGTGCTCATCTGGAGCCAGAGCCGGGGAGGTCGGGCGGCGCCCGCGATCGCCTCGCCGACGACCCGGGCGGAGTGCACGCGCGAGTCCATCATGGCCCGCAGGTTGGCGGGCGTGTAGCGGCAGCTGACGCTGCGGCCCGCCAGGTTGATCACGACGTCGCTGCCGTCGACCGCCTCGGCCCACGCGCCCAGGGTCTCGCCGTCCCAGCCGATCTCACGGTCGTGCGCCGGCCGCCGGGTCAGGACGGTGACGTCGTGACCGGCGGCGGTGAGAGCGCGGTTCAGGATGCCGCCCACCTGGCCGGTTCCACCGGGTATGACTACCTTCACGGCTCCCCCTCAGGGCTTGGAACGTGTGGGAGTGAGAGTAGCCCAATTATTTGAACGCGTTCAAAACATGTTCGGGAGGGGCGTCGGCGTTGCTGACAGGAACTGTGGGTTCGATCTGAGTGTGAGGGCCGGAGTCCGGCGGTGAGGCCTTCCGCGTCAGCCCTCTGGGCTGGGAATTCGCGGGTCCGAGGGGCTGTCCGCCGGGTGTCCGAGGGGGACCGCGCCGGTCGGCCGGGGTACCTCGTCGAAGGGTTGATCGGTACTTTGCGTACCTACCGGTGACGTCCGAGCACCGGCTGGGAGGATGTGGGCCGTCATGACTGCCGGGTGGGGTGTACGCACGCTACGGACCGCGGTGTTCGCGGCTGTCTGTGTGCTCCTCGCCTCCCTCGGCCACGTGCTCATGTCCGGCTCCACCGTCGCCTGGTGGACGCTGGCCCTGGGGGCCCTCGTCATGGGCGCCGCAGGCTGGTCCCTGACCGGCCGCGAGCGCGGACTCCCGCTGGTGGTGGGCGTGGTCGTCGCCGCCCAGGGCGCGCTCCACTCGGTGTTCTCGTTCACCCGGAGCGCGGGCGCGGGCGCGGGCGCGGGTACGGGTTCCGCCGGTGTGCCGATGGGTTCCATGGACATGGTCCACACCGGCGCCGACATGGACATGGCCGTGGGGCACATGGCCCACGGCGGCCACGGCCTGGACGTCCTGTCGTCCTCGTACGGCATGCTCGCCGCCCACACGCTCGCCGCGCTGCTGTGCGGTCTGTGGCTGGCGCACGGCGAGCGGGCCGCGTTCCGCATCCTGCGGGCGGTGGCCGGCCGGCTGGCCGCTCCGCTGCGGCTGGCGCTCGCGCCGCTCTCGACGCCCGACCGGCCCCGTCCGCGCCTGCGCCGCAGCGGTTCGGACCGGGCGCCACGGCTGCTCCCGCTCGTCCACGCGATCACTTCTCGGGGCCCGCCGACGGGGATCGCTGTCGTCTGAGACAGCTGGTTCCCCGGTCCGCTCCGGGTGGCGCCGACGCGATCTCCGTCGGCCGCCGCGGGAGCTCCGGGCCTCGGCCGTACCCGTCCACGTGGACGGCCGTCCTCCCTCTGCCGGTAGCGGCGTGCGCCCACGACCTCTCGTGCACCGCACCGCCCTCGCGTCGCGCTGCCCCGCATCGCGTCGTGCGGGCCGCCCTGCCGGATTCCGGATGATCCGATAAGGACACCAGGTGATCACTCCTGCACGCCCCGCCCCGACCGGCCCCACCGGCCCGGCCCTCCCGACCGCCTCGGCCTCCCCGGCCGTCACGGTCGACGAGTCGATAACCGCCTGGGCGCTCGCCGCCCGTGGCGGAGATCCGGTCGCCGTCGAGCGCTTCGTCGCCGCCCTGTACCGCGACGTGGTGCGCTACGTCGCCCACCTGTGTGCCGATCCGCAGGCCGCCGACGACCTCGCCCAGGACACGTTCCTGCGGGCGCTCGGCAGTCTGCACCGGTTCGAGGGGCGGTCCTCGGCCCGCTCCTGGCTGATGGCCATCGCGCGGCGCGCGGTGATCGACAGCTTCCGGCACGCCGCCGCCCGGCCCCGGCTGCACGACACGGAGGACTGGCGGCTGACCGTCGAACTGGCCCAGCCGCGCGGGCTGCCCGGGTTCGACGACGGGGTCGCGCTCCTCGACCTGCTGGCCGCGCTGCCCGACGAGCGGCGCGAGGCGTTCGTCCTCACGCAACTGATGGGGCTGCCCTATGCGGAGGCGGCCGAGGTCAGCGACTGCCCTGTGGGGACGGTGCGTTCACGTGTGGCCCGGGCCCGCGCGACCCTCGTCGACCTGCTCACGCAGGCCGAGAGCCGGCCGGTGCCGGAGCCCGTGTCCGAGGCCGCGAGCGAGCGCCCGCCGGCAGTGCTGGCCGCCTGACGCGGCGACGCGGGGGATCGGGGACGCAGAGGCTCAGGGGTGCGGGGCGCGGAGCCACGGGGAAACCGGTTCTCCCCGCTCGCGTCCGCCTGCTCCCTGCTCCGTCTACTCCCTACTCCGCTTGCTCCACCCGCTCCGGTGCCGTCGTTTCCTCCGGCAGGAGCCCGCACATCGTCTCGCGCTCCTCGGGGCTGATCTCCGTGAGCCCCGAGGCGACGGTGCCGGCCAGCGTCGGTGAGGCCTCCGTGAACAGGCGGCGGCCCTTGTCGGTGAGGGCCACCTCGACGCCCCGCTTGTCGCCGCACACCGAGCGCCGGGTGACCAGCCCGGCGTGCGAGAGGCAGGCGATCTGATAGGTGAGGCGGGTCTTGGGGCGCCCGAGCAGTTCCGCGATCCGCGTCATCCGCAGCCCGCCGTCGGGACGGTCCGCGAGCAGGCACAGCACCAGGAACTCGTCGTGGGAGACCCCGAGCGTGTCCTTGAGGACGGGGCCGAGCCGTTGCTCGATCGCCCCGGTGGCGGCCAGCAGGACCATCCAGCCCCGTAGCTCGGCCGGGAGCAGCCCGCCCTCCTGCGCGGCGGGACATCGGGTCGGCTCTGCGGAGTGTTCGGGAGGGGCGGCCATGCCGTCGATTCTACCGGTTGTCCAATTTTGCACGAGGGGTTGTTCATATTTGGATAACAGGCTAGCGTGGCGCCATCGCCCCGTCGTCCAAATTTGGATGACTGGGGTATCGCGACTCGCGGAACTTGGCGGAAGTCGCACGACCCTCGTTCCTGTCAGGAGACAGCTCATGACCGTTGCCGTGGAAACCGGCCTGTGGCAGCTCGACCGGACGGCCTCCACCGTCGCCATCAAGCACAAGACGATGTGGAACCTGGTCACCGTGAACGGCACCTTCGCCATCACCGGCGGCGGTGGCGAGGTCCTCCCCGACGGCTCCGCCACGGGCACCCTGACCCTGGACGCCGCCTCCCTGGACACCAAGCACGCCAAGCGTGACAAGCACCTGCACGGGGCCGACTTCTTCGACGCCGAGAACCACCCCGAGATCACCTTCGCGGTGCGCGGCGCCGAACTCCGTGACGGCGACACCGTCCACGTCAACGGTCAGCTGACCGTGCGCGGCATCAGCCGCCCCACGACCCTCACCGCGCGCCTCACCGACGCCGGCGCCGACGCGCTCACCCTGGACGCGGAGTTCACCGTGGACCGGGACCAGTTCGGCCTGGGCTGGAACCAGCTGGGCATGATCCGCGGCCTCACGACGGTCACGGCCACCCTCCGCTTCACCCGCACCCCCGCCTGAGGGGCGGTGCCGCAGGGCCGAGGGCGTCAGGACCGCTCGCCCGGCAGCTCGACGTCCATGCTCGTCAACGTGTCCGGCGACGCCGTGAAGGCGCGCAGCCGGATCCGCGTACCCGGGCGCCGGGGCACCTGGAACACCGGTCCGGGCGGCCGGAGCCGGTAGACGGCGCTCGCGCGGGCGGGCAGCGTGGCCGGGCCCTGGACCACCTTCCACCAGCGGCTCATGCCCTGGCCGGTGGTGAGCGTGAAGTGGGGGGCGAGGGCGCTGCCGTCCACGTTCGTGACCCGGAGGACCAGTTCCGACACGGCGCCCGGCCGGACCGTGAGCGCCCTCGTCACCCGCATCCGCAGCGGCGGCGAACCCGTCGCCGCCACGGCGGCACTCGCCAGCGCGGGTACGAGGAGCAGCGCGGCCGTCGCGATCAGCGCGGGACGCCTGCGCGGACCCGACAGGAAGCGCGGCCGGGGCTGCCACGCGCCGGCGAAGGACGCGGCCGGTGTCGTCACCGCGGCGGCCAGCCACAGCGGCGTCATCAGCAGGTAGTAGCCGTCCTGCGAACGCGTCGCCAGGTAGAAGGCGCACCACGGCAGCACCGTCGCCGCCGGACCGAGCCGCCGCACGAACAGGACGAGCAGCACCAGCAGGGCCCCCGTCAGCAGCATGCTCGCGTGGCTGTACCAGGCCAGCCGGTCGCTGCCGGAGGTGTAGTAGAGCGCGACGCCCACCAGGCCCTGCCCGTGGATCGTCGCGTTCTGCGTCAGCGGCAGCGCGACCCCGGCCGCCCAGGTCCGTGGCTCGCTCACGACGAAGTACGTGTTGATCAGCAGCCATACGGTGACCGCCGTACCGGCGATCCGCAGCACCACCCCGGCGGCGGGCCGCGCGCCCAGTTCGCCACGGCGCACGGCGTAGATCCCGGCCAGCAGGAACGGCACGAGGAACCACGGCAGTTGCTGCGCGGCGCAGGCCGCGCCCAGACAGGCGGCCCGCGCGAGGCCGCCCCACCCGAGCCGCCCGCCCGCACCGAGCCGCGGCCAGTGCACCACCATCGGGATCAGCAGCGCGAGCCCGAGGATCGCCGGGTAGCCGAGCCGCGCGTAACTCGGCAGGAAGCCGAAGCCCAGGCACGCCATGGTCGCCGCCGACCGCCACGGCACCGGCAGCAGCCGCCACAGCGTCACCGCGCCGACGAGCAGCGCCCCGGTCGTCACCGCGGTCGCCGCGAGCGCGCCGTGCCCGAGCCACAGGAGCGGCGCGGTCAGCAGCAGGGCCAGGGGCGGGTAGCCGTACGTGAGGTCGTAGCCGCCGTCCATCGTCGGGGTCAGGGCGACGTCGGGGTTGTGCTGGAAGAGCCACGGCCAGGGCTGCCCGTACACGGGGTGCCCGGCGACGAGTTCGCGGGCGGCCTGCGCGGTGAGGACGCCCTCGTCGCCGCCGGCGTGGTTCAGGGAGAACGTGCACAGGGTCAGCGTCACGGCCGTGACCAGGACGCACAGGTCGAGGCGGGCGAGCGAACGCGTCCGGCGTACGGTCAGCGCCAGTACTCCGCTGACCAGGATCGACAGATAGCAGAGCGAGATGACGGCGGCGACGACGGGCCGGTGGCTGGCGGCCTGCGTCCACACCGCGCGCGTTCCGATGAACAGGCTGACGGTCGCGAGCAGCGTCAGGACGCGGTGCCACTGCGCGGGGGCGTCGGCCGCCGGTGCGTTCGCCGGGGTACGGGACCGCAGGGGGCCGGTGTTCGCCGTGACGTCCGGCGCTGTCTCTGCCAAGTGCACGACACCGGAACGTAATCGTGCCCGGTGTGCCTCGCGCGGGTGGAGGTGAAGGGTCCGGTGTGAGGCCGGTAAGAATGTCCGCCAGTAGTCATTTATGGCGATTTGGTCGGCCTCACGTCACTCAGTACACGTCCCGTACATAGCGCTTCGCCGCCGTCAGCTGCTTCACGTACACGCCCGCCTCGTCCTCGCTCAGGCCGCCGTGCGCCACCGCGATGTCCCGCAGTGCCCGGTCCACGTCCTTGGCCATGCGGGAGGCGTCGCCGCAGACGTAGAAGTGGGCGCCCTCCTGCAGCCAGTGCCACAGCTCGGGTCCGTGCTCGCGCATCCGGTCCTGGACGTAGACCTTGTTGCGCTGGTCGCGGGAGAACGCGGTGTCCAGGCGGGTCAGCGTGCCCTCGGTGACCAGGCCGGCCAGCTCCTCCTCGTAGTAGAAGTCGGTGGCGCGGTGCTGTTCGCCGAAGAACAGCCAGTTCGGCGCCGTGTGCCCGAGCGCCCGCCGCTCCTCCAGGAACCCCACGAACGGCGCCACCCCGGTGCCCGGCCCGACCATCACCATCGGCGTCGAGGCGTCCGCGGGCGGCCTGAAGTGCGGCGAGCGCTGCACGAAGACGGGCACCGCCGTGTCCGGCCCGGCGTCGGCCAGGAAGGGCGAGCAGACTCCGCCGCGCGGCCGGCCGTGCAGGTTCTCGTACCGCACCACGGACACCGTCAGCGACACCCGCTCCGGGTCGACGAGCGGGCTCGACGATATGGAGTAGAGCCGGGGCTGCATCCGCCGCAGTACCGTCACCCACTCCTGTGCGGACGCCCGCACCCCGTACTCGGCGACCACGTCGACGGCCTGCCGCCCCCACGACCAGCGGGCCAGCCCGTCCTTGTTGTCGGACCGCATCAGCTTCTTCAACTCACGGTTGTCCCGGGCCCGTTCGGAGACGAAGCGCAGCAGGTCGGGTGTGATCCGGGTGATGTCGAGCTGCCGGTGCAGCGCCTCGGAGAACGGAAACTCACCGACTCCCTCCACCCGTACGCCGGTTGACGCGTCCAGCCCGGTCACGGCCAGCCATTCCGCCACCAGGGACGTGGAGTTGACGGGCCGTACCCCGAGCGCGTCACCCGCTTCGTACGTCAGTGCCGTACCGCTCGTGTCGAAGGTGAACCGGCGCACCTCCTTGGTCGCGCCGGGCAGGCTGAGCAGCCGGTTGCCGACGAGCCGGGCGGGCGAGGCGGCGGCCTTGGCGGACCGCGAGGCCGGAGGGGGAACGGGAGTCGGGACCTGGGCGGCGGTACCCCCCGTCCGCCGCTCCTGCGCGGTCCCCGCGCCCGTGGTGTCGCCCGTGGTGTTCGTGCCGTCCGTGCCGCTCGTGTCCAGCACGTCGAGCACCTGGTCGAGCCACGCGTCCGCGGACGGCTCGAAGTCGGGCTCGCAGTCGGTGCGCGGCGCGATCCGTACCGCCCCCAACTCGTCGAGCCGCGCGTCCAGCCGGCGCCCGTGCCCGCAGAAGTCGTCGTACGAGGAGTCGCCCAGCGCCAGGACGGCGTACCGCACGCCGTCCAGCCGCGGCGCCTGCTCCCCGGAGAGCGTGTCCCAGAAGCCCGAGCCGTTGTCGGGGGCGTCGCCGTCGCCGAACGTACTGGTGATGAAGAGGAGATCGGCGCTGCGCGCGAGGGCGGTCACATCGGCCTCGTCCATGCCGACGAGCCTCGCCCGGTGCCCGCCGGCGTTCAGCCGCTCGGCGGTGGCGCCGGCGAGTTCCTCGGCGTTTCCGGTCTGCGAGGCCCACAGCACGACGACTTCGCGCCCGTCGACCTCGACCCCCACACCGACCCGCTCCTGCGGCGGGGTCTCGACGGCCCGGGAGTACATGCCGGCGAGCATCCCGTTCACCCAGTCGGCGTGCTCGGCGCTGAAGGGAGCGGAGGCGGGCAGTACGGGAATCCCGGCGGCGCCGGTGGGCAGTCCGGCGAGGAAACCCGAGAGGTACTGGCGCTCCTGCGAGCTGAGGACGGGCGGGGGAGCGGGCGTGAACGCGAACTCCGGTACGGAGACCGGAACTTGGGGGCGGGCCGGCTCGGGGGTTTCCGGGTGCTTCCCCTCGGACTCGGGGCGGTGCACCTTCACCAGGGACACCGCGCACACCTTGAACTCCGGCTGGAGGGACAGCGGATCGACCGCGTCGCTCGTCACCGCGTTGATGCCGAGGTATTCACCGAAGAGGTCGTTCCAGTGGAAGGGCGCGAAGACGCACCCCGGCCGTACCCGGTCGGTGACAACGGCCGGCAGTACGGCCCGCCCGCGCCGCGAGGCGACCTCGACCGAGTCGCCGTCCACGACCCCCAGCTCCCGCGCGTCCTCGGGATGCACCTCCACGAACGGCCCGGAGTTCAGCCTGTTGAGCTTGGCGACCCTCCCCGTCTTCGTCAGGGTGTGCCACTGGTGCTGCACGCGCCCGGTGTTGAGGACGAACGGGAAGTCGTCGTCCGGCAGTTCGGAGGCGGGCAGATGCGGCCGGGCGTGGAAGACGCCACGCCCACTGGCGGTGGGGAACCGCAGCCCCTCGCTCTCCTTGTCGCCGTTGTCGTCGTACTGCTCCCGGTACCGGACGGGATTGCGCGCGGGCCCGTCCACCGAAGGCGCCGGCCACTGCACGGGGGTCTCCCGCAGCCGCTCGTAGGTGACTCCGCGGAGATCCCAGCCGGTCTTCGGGTTCCACGCCCGCTTGAGCTCCTCGAAGACGTCCTCCGCGCTCTCGTAGGCGAACCCCTCGAACCCCATCGCGCGGGCGACGGCCGCGATGATCCGCCAGTCGGCCATGGCGTCGCCGGGCGGGTCGACGGCCGCCTGGGCGAGGGTGAGACTGCGCTCGCTGTTGACGAGGACGCCCTCCGCCTCGGTCCACATCGCGCCGGGCAGGACGACATCGGCGTACGCGTTGGTCTCGGTCTCGGCGAAGACGTCCTGGGTGACGACGAACTCGGCGGCCTCCAGGCCCTCGATGACCGTACGGCGGTTGGCGACCGAGGCGACCGGGTTGGTGCAGATGATCCAGCAGGCCTTTATGTGACCCTCGGCCATCCGCCGGAACATCTCGATCGTGCCGTGCCCGGCGCCGTCCTTGCGGAGCGTGCCGGCCGGCAGCTCCCACAGCTCCTCGACGAACGCCCGCTCCTCGTCCACCAGCACGGACCGCTGCCCGGGAAGCCCCGGCCCCATGTACCCCATCTCCCGGCCGCCCATCGCGTTGGGCTGCCCGGTGAGGGAGAACGGCCCGCTGCCGGTGCGGCAGATCGCGCCGGTGGCGAGATGCAGGTTGACCAGGGCGTTCGTGTTCCAGGTGCCGTGCGTGGACTGGTTGAGCCCCATGGTCCAGCAGCTCATCCACTCACCGGACGCACTGGCCTCCCCGATGACCCGCGCCGCTGCCCGGATCTCGTCCTCGGGGATGCCGGTGATCGCGGAGACGGCGTCCGGCGCGTAGTCGGCGAGGAAGGCCGGCATCTCCTCCCAGCCCTCGGTGTGGGCGGCGATGAACTCCGGGTCCGTGTGCCCGTTCGCGTGCAGGAGATGGAGCAGGCCGTTGAGGAAGGCCAGATCCGTCCCGGGCTTGATCTGCAGGAACAGGTCGGCCTTGGCGGCGGTGGCGGTACGCCGTGGGTCGACCACGATGAGCCTGGCCCCCGCCTTGACCCGCTCCATCATTCGCAGATACAGGATCGGATGGCAGTCGGCCATGTTCGACCCGATGACGAGGAAGGCGTCGGCGTGGTCGAAGTCGTCGTACGAGCCGGGCGGCCCGTCGGCGCCCAGCGAGAGCTTGTATCCGGTGCCCGCGCTCGCCATGCACAGCCGGGAGTTCGACTCGATCTGGTTCGTGCCCACGAACCCCTTGGCCAGCTTGTTAGCCAGGTACTGGGCCTCCAGGCCCATCTGCCCGGAGACATAGAAGGCGACGGCGTCCGGGCCGTGCTCGTCGACGATCGCGCGCAGCCGCCGCGCGGTCTCGGCGATCGCGTCGACGACGGGCGCGGGGACCAGCTCCTCGCCCCGGTCGTCGAGGCCGTCCCTGACCAGCGCGGTGGTCAGCCGGCCGGGCGCGCTGAGCATGTCGGCGGTGGTCGCGCCCTTGGTGCACAGCCGCCCGGCGTTCGCGGGGTGCGCCTTGTCCCCGGACGCCTTGAAGACCGTACGCCGTCCGTCGGGTCCGAGTCCGACGTCCAGCACGATTCCGCAGCCCACCCCGCAGTACGAGCACACGGTCCGCACCTGCGTGGTCGTGGGGGTTGTGGTCACGTGCTGCCTTTCTCCGTCTTCCGTCGATCTCCGTCGATCTCCATGCCGGGCCCGCTACCCGTGAGCGTACGAATTGCCCGTTACGTCGATGTCACGTGATCCGATCATGAGCGGTTACGCCCGCTGCACAGCCGGACTGTCAGTGCTGTGAGGTACGTATGGGTGTTCGGATATTTCTCATACAGGAGGTCGCTGAGCGTGTCGTATTGGGCCGATCGGGTGACCATGAGTAAGAATTGGCTGATGCAGACAGTCAGTGCGAGCCAGGGCGGAGTGTGCCGATGAGAAGCCACGACGCCACCGACGAACAGTGGGAGGGGCTCGCCCAGGTCGTACCGCTGAGAGGCCGGGACGCCTGGCCGTCCGCGGTGGGCCACCGGTCGATACCCGAGGCGGCGACCGAGGCCAGACGCCGTTTCGTCGTCCTGCGCGTCAACGTCTTCGCGGACGCCCGCGAGGTCGCCGAGACACTGATGGCGGGGATACCGGTACTCCTCGATCTGACGGGCGCCGAGGCGGACACCGCCAAGCGCGTCCTCGATTTCAGCACCGGTGTCGTCTTCGGCCTCGCGAGCGGGATGCACCGGGTCGACCGGAACGTGTTCCTTCTCACCCCGCCCGGCACCGAGGTCGGGGGGCTCATGGGCGGAGCGGGGGTCCCGGGGCACTGAGACCGACCGGCCTGACTCCTCACGACACTCCGCACGACGAGATCCGTCCCCCGTTCGTAGGAAGGTGCGGCGGACGGAACGGTTCGCCTCGCGGGCGGAGGCCTACGGTCCGGATATGACCCTGTCACTGGACTTACCGCCCGGCCCGGCCACCGCAGCACGGCGGGCGGAGCGTCCCGACCGGCCGAGCGTCACCGAACTGAGGCTGTCCGCCTACGCGGGGCACCGGCGGGCCAGGTTCCCCCTCGGACAGCTCACGCTTCTCGCCGGGCCGAGCGGCGGCGGCAAGTCGACCGCGCTCAGGGCGTACGAGTCGCTCGCCCGGCTCGGCTCCGGCGCCGCCGTCGAGGAGGCGTTCCCGGACCCGGCGGCCTGCGTACCGGAACGCGCGCGGCCCGACGGCCAGCGCCGCCGCGGCTTCCGCATCGGCTGTACGGCGGACGGCCCGGAGGGTCCCGTACTGCTCGACGTCGCCGTCCAGGCCGAGCCCGAACTGCGCATCGTGGGCGAGCGGTTGAGCGCGGGCGGGGTCGTCCTGCTGGAGACGGCACTGCGCGATCCCAGCCGGCGCACCGTCCAGGCCGCCTGGCACACCGCCGGTTCGGCATCGGTCACCCGCGCCCCGATGCCGGACGACCGGCTCGGCACGGCCCTGCTGCCGCTGCGGGTGGCCGGGAAGACGGACGGGCAGCGCCAGGTCATCGCCGCCGCCGAGCAGATGGTGGTCGCCCTGCGGTCCGTCTTCGCCTGTGATCCCCGGCCCGACCGGATGCGTGCGGCGGTCCGGGTCGACAGTGGACGACTCCTGCCGGGCTGCGACAACCTGGCCGAGGTCCTCTGGCGTACCCGGACCGAATGCGCCATCCGCCACGGCCTGTTGGTCGCCGCGGTTCGCGAGGCCTGCGCGGGCCCGGTCACCGACGTACGGGCCGACGAGGTCGCCGACGGCCGTGTCCGGGCCGTGCTCGACCGGGGCGACGGCCCCCTCACCCACTTCGGCAGGCTGGGCGACGGCGAGTTGAGGTACACGGGTCTGGCCCTGGTCCTGCTGACCGGGCCCGGTGTGCTGGCGGTCGACCGGCCCGGCGAGGTGCCCGACGCCCTCCAGGCGCTCACGGTCCTGGCCGACGGTTTCGACCGGTCCCTGGACGTACGGCAGCGCGAGCAACTCCTGCGGCTGGCTGCCCGGATGTGCGACCGCGGGCACATCCGTCTCCTCGGGACGGTGAGCGACGCGTCCTGGGCGGAGGGCGTGCCGGGAGTGACGGTGGTACACCTGGAGCCGTGACTGATCAGGAACAGGTCGAAGGCGGCGAGAACTCCGGGGACTCCGACAACTCCGGAGGCTCCGGGCAGGCCGAACGCCGGGAGCGCGGCGGGCGGTTGGACGTGGCGAAACTCCAGCGCCGGCTGGCCGAGTTCGCGGCGGCACGCAGCTGGCAGCCGTTCCACACCCCCAAGAACCTCGCCGCCGCGCTCAGTGTGGAGGCGTCCGAACTGGTCGAGATCTTCCAGTGGTTGACGCCCGAGGAGTCGGCACGGGTGATGGACGACCCGGACACCGCCCACCGGGTGACGGACGAGGTCGCGGACGTGCTCGCGTATCTGCTCCAGCTGTGCGAGGTGCTCGGGATCGACGCGCTGGCGGCCCTCGACGCGAAGATCGACCGCAACGAACAGAGGTTCCCGCCCAAGGGATAGTTACTCTCCGAAGTCGAAGTGCGGTTCGTTCCTCGATTGTTGTCCGCAGATTTCCGCCTTCCTCTGGCTTTTCGTCCCACAGCACTTCACTCTGGGTAGTGGACGGTGGAGTTCGGGCGGGCGCGCGGACAGCGCGTCGGGGACAGACTGGGGCAGCGCATGGATGCGGTGCGGCTCATCCTGACGAGCAGACATGCCCTCGCGGGCAGCGAGGGTGTGCTTCAGACCCTGACGGAGGTGTGGCAGGCACAGGCGCTCGCGCAGGCGATAGGCAGCCGCCTCGCGGTCAACGGACCACCCGAACTGCGGGGTGAGGCGCTGGGGCTGACCGAACTGGCGGGCCGGGGCTGCGGCGTACTGGACGAACCGCGCCTCGCCGTCGGCGCCTTACGCGCGGCCCAGCTCACCGAGCTGGGCGACGCCCGCCAGGCCCTTTGCTGCCTCGGCGCCCTCCTCGGCGAGGCGGGCATGGCCCTGGTCGGCATCGCCAGCGCGGCGGACGACGAGACGACGTACTGGCAGTGCATGGAATCGATCGACGCGGCGGACGAGTCCCGCGACCGGGTCCTGGAAATGCTCCGCAAACTGGCGGCCAAGGAGGCGGCGGGGGGAGCGGAGCGGGTGGCTGGTTAGCGGTTCGTTCGTCCCGATGCCCTCTGCACGGGCTCTGTACGGGCTTTGTGCGGGCCGAGCCTTGCAGCTCGGCCCGGGCGTCTCAGCCCGTCCGGCGATTGAGGACGAGGCCGTTCAGGCCGAGCGGGAGTCCGGGGGCGGAGCCCCCGGTAGCGGTCGGCATCAACCCGCCTCAGGCTCCTCCGCGGACGTCGACGACACCCCCGCGGACTGAAGGTCGGCGTCGAGCGCGGACAGGTCCGCGTTCAGCGCGGCCATCAGTTCCTCCATCTGCTGCAGCAGCCCTTTCGGCTGTGTGGGCCCCGCCTGCTGCGGCACGACTTCTTCGGACAATGGACGGCCTCCTCGGCCCCTGGCCCCCGAGGGGGCCGACGCGGGTGCGCCCCGGAGCGAGCGAGCCGGCAAGGGAACTGGCCGACCGGTCGGTGCCGGCGCGGGCGCCGGTCGGGCCGGCTCCGCCCGAGCCAACGATCATCACGGTGGGGGGTCACTGGTACGGACCCGCACCTCGCACGTGGTTGACGGTTTTTCACCCGACCGGGGAGGCGTGGGGCAGGGGGTGCCGGTGAGATTGACCGGGGTCCGAGTGCAGGATGGGGGCATGGATCTTCGCATCTTCACCGAACCCCAGCAAGGCGCGACCTACGACACCCTGCTCGCCGTGGCGAAGGCCACCGAGGACCTTGGTTTCGACGCGTTCTTCCGCTCCGACCACTATCTCCACATGGGCTCCGGGGACGGCCTGCCCGGTCCCACCGACGCCTGGATCACCCTCGCCGGACTCGCCCGCGAGACCAGGCGCATCCGCCTCGGCACCCTGATGACGGCCGCCACCTTCCGCCTCCCCGGTGTCCTGGCGATCCAGGTCGCGCAGGTCGACCAGATGTCCGGCGGGCGGGTCGAACTCGGCCTGGGCGCGGGCTGGTTCGAGCAGGAGCACAAGGCGTACGGCATCCCGTTCCCGCAGGAGAGGTTCGCCCGCCTCGAAGAGCAGCTGGCGATCGTCACCGGTCTGTGGGAGGCGAAGACCGGCGAAACGTTCAGCCATCACGGCACGCACTACGACCTCACCGACTCGCCGGCCCTCCCCAAGCCCGCGCAGGCCAAGATCCCCGTGCTCATCGGCGGCCACGGCGCGGCCCGTACCCCGCGGCTGACCGCGCAGTACGCCGACGAGTTCAACATGCCGTTCTCCTCGGCCGAGGACACCGAGCGCCAGTTCGGCCGGGTCCGAGCGGCGGCCGAGCGCGCGGGCCGCAAGGCCGACGAGCTGACGTACTCGAACGCGCTCGTGGTCTGCGTCGGCAAGGACGACCAGGAAGTGGCCCGCCGCGCCGACGCGATCGGCCGCGAGGTCGACGAACTGAAGGCCAACGGACTGGCGGGCTCCCCGGCCGAGGTCGTGGAGAAGATCGGCCGGTACGCGGAGGCCGGCTCACAGCGGATCTATCTCCAGATCCTCGACCTCGACGACCTCGACCACCTGGAGCTGATCTCCTCGCAGGTGCAGTCGCAGCTGTCGTAGTCCCGGTACGCCGCCGGTGCGCACCCCGTCGACCGGTTCCGGCCGGTTCCCTTCCGGCCGCCGGGGTGCGCCCGTGGCACGCTACGGGCCGGCCGGCACCGGCAGCCCCGGGCCCGCGCAACGCACGTCCGCCGCCGGGACCCGCCCGGCGACCAGGTAGGCGGCGGCCGTCGAGTCGACGCACGCGTTGCCCCGGCTCGCGAACACGCCGTGGGAGTAGTCGTCGTCGAGGGTGACCAGACGGGAGCCGGGCAGCAGGCGGCGCAGCTCGTGGGCGCCCTCGATCGGGGTGACCGGGTCGTGGGCGGAGGCGATCAGCAGGACGGGCGGGGCCGCGGGGCTGCCCAGGGCGGTTCGGCGGGCGGGCCGGTGGTGCCAGAAGGCGCAGGCCGATGCCTCCATGCCGGTCAGCACGGGCTGCGGGTCCAGCCGTCGCGTGCGGCGGAGGTCGGCCAGGACGCGGGCGGGGGCCGGACCTGGTCCGTCGGCGCACTTCACGGTCCGGTTGGCCGCCTCGAAGGTGCGTGAGTCGGGCGAGCCGGGGGCGGTCGGGGGGCGCAGTGTGCCCGGCGTACCGTCCCGCAGATACGTACGCAGTCCGTCGGCCAGGCCCGCCCAGCGTTCGGTGCGGCCGAGGGCGCGGTAGACGGCCCGGTCGAAGGCCGCCGCCCCGAACCCGTCCACGGGCCGCTCGCGAAGTCCTTCCCGCACCCGCAGATACGCGTCCCGAACCGCCCCGGTGTCGTCGCCGAGCCCGAAGCGGTCCGGGTGGCGTGCGGTCCAGGCGAGGAAGGTGTCGCGCCCGCGCAGCAGTGCCCGGCTCTGCACGACGTCGAAGTCGTACCAGTCCCACGGTCCGACGACACTGTCCAGCACCATCCGCCCGACCCGGTGGGGAAAACGAGCCGTGTAGGCGGCGCCCAGATAACTCCCGTACGACACACCGAGGAAGCTCGTCCGGTGCTCGCCGAGAGCGGCACGGATCGCGTCCATGTCCCGCGCCGTCTGCTCCGTGGAGAGATACGGCAGCACCTCGTCGCCGACGCCCGCCGCACAGTCGTCCGCCAGGGCGCGCAGCGAGCGGAGGTACGCCGACTCGGCCCGGGGGCCCACGGGCACGGGGTCCGCGTGCGGGCGGTCGCCGTCGAAGAGGCCCCCCATCGCACCGCAGTCGACGGGTGAACTCAGGCCGGTGCCCCGCGGATCGAAGCCGATCACGTCGAACGCGCGCCGCACGCTCTCGGGAAGCCTGGCCCGCTTCGTGACCGCGTACGGCAGCCCGGCCCCGCCCGGGCCTCCGGGGTTCACCAGCAGGATGCCGCGCCGCTCGGCGGCCGTACCGGAGGCGCGGACCCGGGAGACGGCGATCCGCAGCCGTGGGCCGTCCACCGCCGGAGCGTCCCAGTTCAGGGGCACGTCGAGCCGGCCGCATTCGACGGTCTCGGGCGCCGCCGGTCTCGGTACGGAGTCCGGGCAGGTGCCGAAGTGGACGCGGGTGGGGGTGGTGGGGGCGGCCCGGGCCGCCGGTGCGGGGAGAAGGGCGGCGGCGCCGGCCAGGAAGGCGCAGAGCAGGGCCGTACGGCGTGAGGGCCGTGGCAGCGGGAGGCGTGGGGGAGGCGGCACGGGTCTCGCAATCTCGGCATCGGTAAGAGTCCGGTCATCAGATGACAATGAAAACGATTGTCGATAACGTGTCCACGGTCAAGTCCGAAGCCCTCCCCGACGGGGGTGCCTTCGCGCTGCCCCGGTGGTCTCAACCGCCGCGGTGGAAAGGGGAGTTGTGGCTCATTTGCTGGTGGTCGAGAGCTGGGTCGGATCGATGAGCAGGCTGCTGCCACGGGCGATCCGGGAGAGCGGGCACGAGTTCACCTTCCTCACCCGTGACCTGCACCACTATCTGCGCAGTGCGCCCGAGGGGGCCGCGCATCCGCTGCTCGGCGCCCGCAACGTGGTCACCGCCGACACCAACGACCTCGACGAACTGCTGCCGTACGTCGAGCGGTTGCACGCGGTGCTCGGCTTCGACGGTGTCGTCACCTCGTGCGACTACTACCTGCCCACGGTCGCCCGGATCGCCGGGCGCCTCGGGCTGCCGGGCCCCGGCCCCGAAGCCGTGGAGAACGCCTGCCGCAAGGACGCCACCCGGCGCGTACTGGCGGACGCCGGGGTGCCCGGGCCGCGCTTCGCCGTGTGCGAGGAGTGGGCCGACATCGTGCGCGAAGCGGTCGGCATCGGGTATCCGCTGGTCGTCAAGCCGGTCGACCTCTGTGCGGGGATGTATGTCCGCCGCGTCGACGACGAAGCCCAACTCGCCCAGGCCTGCCGGGCGTTGAGTGCGTTCCCGGTCAACGCCAGGGGGCAGCGGCGCCCGCCCGTCGTACTCCTCGAAGAGCTTCTCGACGGGCCCGAGGTGAGCGTCGAGACCGTGTCCTTCGCGGGCGCGGTCCAGGTGGTCGGAGTGACCGACAAGAGCATCGCCGGAGCACCCGCCTTCATCGAGACCGGCCATATGTTCCCGGCCGGACTGTCCGCCGCCGACACCGAGGCCGCCGAGCAGACCGCGCTGGGCGCCCTGAAGGCACTCGGTCTGGTGGAGGGGGTCGTGGCCCACACGGAGATCAAGCTGACGTCCGCCGGGCCGCGCGTCGTCGAGGTCAACCCGCGTCCGGCCGGCAACCGCATCACCGAACTCGTCCGCCACGTCACCGGCATCGACCTCGCCGCCGCCTTCGTGGACGTCTCCCTCGGCCTCGCCCCCGATCTGCGCCGCACCGACACGGGGCTGCGCAGCGCGGCCGTCGGCTTCCTCGTCCCGGAGACGGAGGGGACCCTGGAATCGCTGAACGGCGGCAGCGAACTCCGGGCCCGGGAAGGAGTGCTGGAGGTCCAGCTCGCCGAACCGGGAACCGTCGTCAAGGCCGCGGGCAGCAACAACGAATACCTCGGGCACGTCATGGCGGCCGACCCCGACGGACTCGGCGCCCGCGCCCGCGTCGACTCCCTGCTGAGCGAGTTGCGGGCCGGACTGGTGATCCGGTGAACGACGGACCGCGAACGCCGGTCATCGCCCCGGCAGCTGCCGCGGCGGTCTCCTCGGCAGTCGCCTCGCCGGATTCCTGCGACGGACTCGTGGCCCGGGCTCTCGCCGGTGACCTCGGACCCGATCCGCGTACGCAGCGCATCGCCGTGGCCTTCGCCACCCGGCAGGCCGTACGGCACGAGGGACGGGGCAGCGGATACCGCAACGAGGTCCTCAGCCTCCGCCTGGGCGCGGCCGTCGGGTCGTGCGCCGTCGAACCCGGGGAACTGCCGGACGACGCGATCGACGACTGCGTCGGCGCGGACGTCGCCCGGCTCCTTCAGCACCCCCTGCCGCCGGTGCGCGTGGCCGCCCTCGACGCCTACCTCATGCACATCACCCCGCACACTCCCGAGCACGGCGCCCGGGCGGTGCGGCTCCCGGCGGGGTCCTCGCTGGTGAAGTCACGGGCGCGGGCGAAGACCGTGGTGGCGCTTCTCGACCTGCCGCCGGGGGCCACGGTCCTCGTCGTCGGAGTCGTCAACTCCCTACTGGAGCAACTGCGTTCACGCGCACTGAACTACGTGCCGTGCGATCTCAAGGGCGGCACGACGGAGTGGGGCGATCCGGTGGTCACCGACGCCCTCGCCGAGGTGGAGAACGGACGCTGTGACGCCGTGCTCGCCTCCGGGATGACCCTCGGCAACGGGACGTTCGAGCCGCTGCGGCGCCACGCGCTCGCCCACGGAAGGCAGTTGGTCATGTTCGCCCAGACCGGCAGCGCGATCCTGCCCCGCCTCCTCGGACACGGTGTGAGCGCGGTCTGCGCGGAACCGTACCCCTTCTTCTGGCTCGACGGCGGCCCCGGCACCATCCACTGCTACGGCGGGAACGGCCCCCGATGACGACGACCGTTGTACGCTCCGCGCCCGCCGCCCGCCATGAGCTGCTGGCGCTCCTCGGCCGCACCCCCCTCGCCCGGATCACCGCCGAACTCCCGGGACCGCAACCGGGGTTCTGGGCCAAGCTCGAAGGGCTCGGGGTGGGCGGCATGAAAGCGCGCGCCGCCGTGTCCATGCTGCTCGGCGCCCGTGAACGCGGCGAACTGCGCTCCGGCGCACCGGTGGTGGAGTCCACGTCCGGCACCCTCGGAGTCGGGCTCGCCTTCGCCGGACAGGCCCTCGGCCACCCCGTCGTACTGGTCGGTGACAGCGAACTTGAGCCCTCCATGCGGCAGTTGCTGCGCTCCCACGGAGTCAGGCTGGAGATCGTCGACCGGCCGGCGGCACAGGGCGGCTGGCAGGCCGCGCGGCTCACCCGCCTCCGCGAACTCCTCGCCGCACTGCCCGACGCCTACTGGCCCGACCAGTACAACAACCCCGACAACATCGCCGGATACGCCTCCCTGGCCGCCGAACTCACCGCCCAGCTCGACCACTTGGACGTCCTGGTGTGCAGCGTCGGCACCGGCGGGCACAGCGCCGGAATCACCGGACCACTGCGCCGGCGCTGGCCCGGGCTGCGGCTCATCGGGGTCGACGCCACCGGCTCCACCATCTTCGGCCAGCCCGCCCGGCCCCGTCTGATGCGCGGCCTCGGCAGCAGCATCCACCCGCGCAACGTCGCCTACGACGCCTTCGACGAGGTCCACTGGATCGGCCCCGCCGAAGCCGTCGACAGCTGTCGCAGGCTCGCCCGCCAGAGCTTCGTCAGCGGTGGCTGGAGCACCGGCGCCGTCGCCCGCGTCGCCGCCTGGGCGGCCCGCGTCCACCCCGGCGCCGTCGTCGCCACCGTCTTCCCCGACGGCCCGCACCGCTACCTCGGCACCGTCTACGACGACGACTTCGCCCTCGCCCACGGCCTCGACCCGAACACGGCGGCGACCCGCCCCGTCGAGATACCCCACCCCCGCGCCGCCGAGGCCACCGGCTGGGTGCGCTGCACCCGCGTCACCGACCCGCTCTCCCCGCAGGAAAGGAACCAGTGAAGGCCAGCCTGCGCACCGTCCGCCTCGAACTCACCGAGCCGCTGCGCATCTCCCGCTCCACCATGGCCGCCCGCGACGCGGTGTGGCTCTGCATCGAACACGAAGGGCTGCGCGGCCACGGCGAGGCCGTCACCAGCGTGTACTACGGCCTCGACGCCGACACGCTCCAACGGCAGCTGAGCAGGGTGGAGTTGAGTCGTTTCGCCGACCCGGAAGACGCCCTGGAGGCGCTACGGGAAGGGGATCTGGCGGGCGGCGACAACACACCGGCCGCCGTCACCGCCGCGGTGGAGGCCGCG
Organism: Streptomyces sp. NBC_01451; assembly: GCF_036227485.1. Classification (NCBI taxonomy): domain Bacteria; kingdom Bacillati; phylum Actinomycetota; class Actinomycetes; order Kitasatosporales; family Streptomycetaceae; genus Streptomyces; species Streptomyces sp. NBC_01451. The sequence continues at coordinate 2,190,193 of NZ_CP109479.1, read as the reverse complement.
CTCCTCGACCTTGTCGGCAGGCGCGCCGGGGTCCCCGTGCACCGGCTGCTGGGGGCACCCGCCGCACCCGAGGCCATGACCGCCCGGACCATCGGCATCTCCTCGGCGCGGCACGCGGCCGGCGAGGCACGCCGATTCGCCGCGAGCGGCTTCCGGATCGTCAAGGTCAAGGCGGGGAGCCCGGACCCGGAGGACGACGTGGAGCGCGTACGTGTCATCCGCGACGCCGCGCCCGGCGTACGGCTGCTCCTCGACCCCAACGGGGCCTGGAACATCGCCCAGGCACGGGAGTTGCTGCCCCGGTTCGCCGAACTCGGCGTCGAGGCGGTGGAACAGCCCGTCGCTCCCGGCGACCCGGAGGCATTCGGGGCGCTGGCCGAGAGGTCGCCGCTGCCGCTCATCGCCGACGAGGACGCGGTGGACCTCCAGGACGCGCGGCGGCTCGCCGGTCGCGTGCACGGCATCAACGTCAAGCTCGCCAAGTGCGGCGGGGTGCACGCGGCCCTGCGTATCGCCGGGTTGATCGAGGGCAGCGGTACGGAGCTGATGCTCGGCTGCCTCACCGCCAGCACCCTCGGCATCGCACCCGCCGTCCACCTCGCCGACCGCGCCCGCTGGGCGGACCTGGACGGGCATCTGCTGCTGGCCCGGGACCCGTGGTCCGGAATCGGCGGCGCCGACGGCGTCGTACGCGCGAGTGACCGCCCGGGCCTCGGAGTCGACGAGCTCGAAGCCAATGAGCTCGAAGCCAAAGAGCTTGGAGTGAAGGCGTTCGGAGTGAAGGGGTCCGGAACTCAGGGGCTCGGAGCCGGGGAGGGCCAGCATGGGCACGTTGCGTGAGATGCGGCGCTTCCCGCTCGCCGTCCAGCTGCTCCTCGTCAACCAACTCGGCGTCAACACCGGCTTCTACCTCCTCATCCCCTACCTCGCGACCCACCTCAGCGAGGACCTGGGGATGTCGGCGGCCGTCGTCGGCATCGTCCTCGGGGTGCGCAACCTCAGCCAGCAGGGCCTGTTCATCATCGGCGGTTCCGCCGCCGACCGGCTCGGCGCGCGTGGGGTGATCATCGCCGGGTGCGGGCTGCGGACGGTCGGGTTCGGGCTGTTCGCGCTCGGCGACGGACTGCCGGTGCTGCTGGCCGCGTCCGTGCTGAGCGGGCTGGCCGGGGCGCTGTTCAACCCGGCCGTGCGGGCCTACCTCGCACAGGAGGCCGGAGGCCGCAAGGCGGAGGCGTTCGCGCTGTTCAACGTGTTCGCCACCACCGGCGCGCTGGTCGGACCGCTGCTCGGCAGCGCACTGCTCCTGGTCGACTTCCGGGCGTCCGCGCTCGCCGCCGCCGGCATCTTCGCCGTCCTCACGGTCGCCCAGGCCCTTGTCCTGCCCGCCCGAGAGGTCGAACCCGCGAAGGGGGGCGTGCTCGCCGACTGGCGCGAGGTGGTGAGCAACCGGGCCTTCGTCGCGTTCGCGCTCGCCATGGTCGGCATGTTCACCCTGGAGAACCAGCTCTACCTGCTCCTGCCCGACGGCGCCCGCCGGGCAACCGGCTGGAACGGCGCGGCGGGCCTCGTCTTCCTCGTCGGCACACTCGCCAACCTCGCGCTCCAGCTCCGGATCACCCGGTCGCTCAAGGCACGTGGCGCGCGGCCTCGTTGGATCTCGGTGGGGCTGGCGCTGATGGGGCTGGCGTTCCTCCCGCCGATGCTGGTGGCGGGGGTGGGAGACGGGTCGTGGTGGGCCGCCGTGCCCGTCCTGGTGGGGGTGCTGATCCTCAACCTCGGTGTGATGGTCGCCTCGCCGTTCGTCATGGAGCTGATCCCCGGCTTCGCCCGGCCCGAGCTGACGGGCACCTGCTTCGGCATCTTCTACGTCGTCTCCGGCATCGCCGCCGCCGTCGGCAACACGGTCGTCGGGTGGGCCATGGACGCCGGTGACCGGGGCGGCTCCGAGTGGCTGCCCTGGGCGTGCTGCGCGGTGTTCGGCCTGGCGTCGGCGGGAGGCGTGGCCTGGCTGCACCGGCTGGGGGCGCTACCGGTGAGCCCGGCTCCGGTGGCGGAGCGGAGCGCGGTGTGAACAGCGAAACCCGGAAAGCTGCTGTGAACCGTGATGACTCGGACCGCCCTGTGAACAGTCGTGACACGGACCGGCCTGTGAACGGTGATGACTCGGACCGCCCTGTGAACAGTCGTGACACGGACCGGCCTGTGAACGGTGATGACTCGGACCGCCCTGTGAACAGCCCTGTCGGGAATCGTCCGGTGAGCAGCGGCAACCTGCTCACCGACCACCCCGAGCTGTACGAGGCCCGCTTCCCCGACCCCGACCGGCTGGCCGGACGCTGGGCCGAGGACTGTCTGCGCCGGCACGGCGGCGGACCGCGCGTGCTCGACATCGGATGCGGTACGGGGCGCGACGCCGAGTACCTGCAGCGCGCCGGGCGGACCGTCACCGGGGCCGACCTCTCCGAGGCGATGCTGGCACACGCCCGCGCGAGGCACCCGGGCCCCGAGTACGTCGGCGCCGATCTCACCGCGTTCGAACTGGGCTCCGGTGTCTTCGACGCCGTCGTCTGCCTCGACAGCGCGCTGCTGTACTGCCACACCAACGAACAGCTCGACGGGTTCCTCGCCTCCAGCAGGCGAGCCCTCGCTCCCGGTGGGCTCCTCGTCGCCGAGATGCGCAACGGCGCCTACTTCCTCGGCCGGACCGACCTGCTCGACACCCCGGCCGTCGGCGGCTTCACCTGGCAGGGCACCGCCTACCGGTCCGTCACCACGCTCACAGTGGACCGGACGGCCGGGCTCCTGCGCCGCGTACGGGACTGGACGGCCGACGACGGTACGCCGCCCGCCCGACAGCGCTCCGCCTGGCGCCTGTTGTTCCCGCAGGAGCTGCGTCACGTCCTCGCCGTGCACGGCTTCGACGTACTCGAACTGCACGACGGACCGGGGCCACGAACCGAACCGCCCTGGCAGGAGGGCGAGTTGCCCGGCGGGAGCACGGACGCGGACCGACTGCACCTCGTCGCGCGCCGAAGGCACTGACACGCACTTCACACCACCCACCACTCACCTCGCACAACTCACCTCACCTCACACGCCGAAGACACCCGAAGGACTCCCATGAACGACTTCCCGGCCCTGCGCCGACGCGGTTTCCTCACCGCCGTGGGCACAACCGCAGCGCTCGGTGTGCTCGGCCTCGCGGGCTGCGCCGACTCCACGGACGACACGTCCGAAGGCAGCGGCTCCGACAGCGGTACGCCCAGACGCGGCGGGCGGCTGCGCGCCGCCTTCGCCGGCGGCGGCGCCAGCGAGACCCTCGACCCGCATCTGGCCGGCCTGTTCGCCGACGCCGCCCGGGCCAAGGCGCTCTACGACAAGCTCGCCGACTACGGCGCCGACCTCTCCGCGCAGCCCCGCCTCGCCGAGAAGTGGGAGGCCAACAAGACCCTGGACCGCTGGCAGGTCACCCTGCGCCCGGCAACCTTCCACGACGGCAGGCCGGTCACCGCCGAGGACGTGCTGTACAGCTACCGGCGGATCGCCGACCCCGACCAGACGTTCCGGGCGAAGGCGTCCCTGGAGCCGATCGACCTCGATGCCAGCCGGGCCACGGGCACGCACGGGATCGAGTTCGTCCTGAAGCGGCCCACGGCCGAATTCCCCAACATCCTGGCCGCGTTCGGCGCGTACATCGTGCCCGACGGCGCGACCGGAACCGACTTCGACACCAGGCCCGTCGGTTCCGGACCCTTCCGGTTCGTGTCCTTCGCGCCGGGCCGCTCGGCCCTGTTCCGCCGATACGACGACTACTGGGAGGGCGCCCCGCACCTCGACGAGATCGAGTTCGTCGTCGCCAACGAGGAGTCCGCACGCGTCAACGCGCTGCTCGGCGGTCAGGTCGAGTACGCCCACGAACTCAACCCGACCACCGCGCGGGCCCATGAGGGCAAGGGGCAGATCGAGATCGTGCGGCTGCGCAACAGCGCCATGCAGGGGTTCGCGATGAAGACCGACCGCGCGCCCTTCGACGACAAGCGCGTCCGCGAGGCCTTCTTCCTCATCGCCGACCGGCAGGAACTCGTCGACGGCGCGCTGTCCGGCGCGGGCGTCGTCGGTAACGACCTGTTCGGGAAGGGGTACGAGTACTACGCCGCCGACCTCCCGCAGCGCGCCCAGGACCTCGACCGGGCCAAGGCCCTGCTGAAGCAGGCCGGAGCCGAGAACCTCAAGGTCACGCTCGACACCTCCGCCGTCGCCGCGGGTTTCACCGAGGCCGCCGGGATCTTCCGTGACCAGGCCGCCAAGGCGGGTGTCACGATCGACGTGAGGATGGGCAGCAAGGACTCGTACTGGAGCGACATCCTCGACTCCGGCACGATCTGCTGCTACCGGTCCGGTGCCATGCCCATCGAGGCCCACATCTCGCAGCGGCTGCTCACCGACTCGACCACCAACGCGACGAAGTGGCACCACAAGGACTTCGACGCGCTCTACCAGCAGGCCCAGTCCACGAAGGACAAGACCGAGCGGACCGCCGTGTACGAGCGGATGCAGCGCCGGCTGTACGCCGAGGGCGGGTTCCTGGTCTGGGGGTTCGCGGACTGGATCCTCGGAACCGCCGACAACGTCAAGGGAGTTGCGGCCAAGGCGCCCGCCAACTCGCTCGACTGGGCGCGGTTCGACAAGGTCTGGCTGGCGTGAGCGGACTGCGCTCCTTCGTCGTCCGGCGGCTGCTTCTCGGCGGCGCGCAGACCGTGGCAGTGGTGCTGCTGGTCTTCGCGCTCACCGAGGCGCTGCCGGGCGACGCGGCCGTCGCACTCGCCGGGGACCAGCCCGACCCGGCACGTATCGCGGCCATCCGTGACGCCATGCACCTCGACCGGCCCGCGTACGAACGGTTGCTCGACTGGGCGGCGGGCCTCGCACACGGCGACTTCGGCACCTCGCTGATCTCCGGGCGCCCGGTCGGAACGTACATCGAGGACGGGCTCGGACCCACCCTGCTGCTCGCGACCGTCACCGTGACGCTCCTGATCCCTCTGGGAGTCGGGCTCGGGGTGCTCGCCGCCCAGCACGAGGGGCGGCTCGTGGACCGGCTCGTCAGCTCCGTCACCCTCGGCGTGTACGCCGTACCCGAGTTCGCCCTCGGAGTGCTGCTGGTGACCGTCTTCGCGCTCCGGCTGGGCTGGCTGCCGCCGACCGCCGTCGGCTACGGCACCGACCTGCTCGGCCACCCCGCCGCACTCGTCCTGCCCGTCCTGGTTCTCCTGTCCCGGCCGGTGTGCTCACTGTCCCGACTCGTCCGCGCCGGGATGGTCGACGCGCTCAACTCGCCGTACGCCGCCCAGGCGCGCCGGTACGGCGTCCCGGGCGCCCGCGTCCGCTACGGCCACGCCCTGCCCAATGCCGTGGCCCCGGCGGCGCAGCAACTCGCGCGCACCGTCGACTGGTTGCTGTGCGGCGTCATCGTCGTGGAGGCGCTGTACGTGATCCCGGGTCTGGGAACCGTCCTGATGAACGCCGTCGCCGAACGCGATGTGCCGGTCGTGCAGGGGATGGCGGTGGTGTTCGGCCTGCTCACCGTCGTCCTCAACCTGGGCGCCGATCTCGTCGCCCACCGGTTCGCACCCCGGGCGGGGGCGGCGGCGTGAAGGGCCGGTCGCGTTTCGTGTTCGGGGCCGCCGTCATCGGCGTACCCCTCGTACTCGCCCTGCTCGGACCGCTGTTCGCGGGCGAACCGGGGCCGCGGGCAGTCTCGTTCACCCTCGGGGACGGGCACTGGCTCGGTACCGACTTCGTGGGCAGGGACGTCTGGCAGCAGGTGCTGCACGGCGGTCGGCCGGTGGTGGTGACCGCGCTCGCCGCGACCGTGCTCGCCTACCTCGTGGCGCTGCCGCTCGGCCTCATCAGCGCGCTCACGCACCTGAGTTGGCTGGAGGAGTTGCTGATGCGGCCCCTGGACGTGCTGATCGCCGTGCCCTCGCTGCTGCTGATCCTGCTCGTGGCCTCGGTGTTCGAGCCGGGCGGGGTGGGGCTCGCCCTGCTCGTCGCACTGGCCAACATCCCCGACGCCGCCCGGATCGTGCGCGCGGCGGCAGCGGAGGCGGCCGCCCGCCCGGCTGTCGAGGCGCTGCGCATGCAGGGCGAGACCTGGTGGCGCATGGCCGTCGGATATGTCGGCCGCGCCATCCTCCGCACCCTCGCCGCCGACGCGGGCATCCGGCTCACCGGCGTGCTGTACCTGGTGGCCACGGCCGCCTTTCTCGGCGTCGGGGTCACGCCGGACGCCGCCGACTGGGCGGTCATGGTGGACCGCAACCGCACCGGGCTGTTCGTGCAGCCCTGGGCCGTGGTCGTGCCCGCGCTGCTGATCGTCGCGCTGACGACGGGCAGCAACCTGCTTCTCGACGCGGCGCTGGACCGGGGCACCGGCCGTATCCGGCGCCCCGGCGACAACCGGCGTACCGGTGAGAAGGGACGACTGGCATGAACGCCGACGTCACCAGCGATGTCCTTGACGTCCCTGTCGCCGAGATCGAGAACCTGCGCGTCGAGATCGACGGCCGTTCCCTCGTCGACGGAGTCAGCCTGCGGGTCCTCCCCGGCCGGGTGACCGCCCTGGTCGGCGCGTCCGGCAGCGGCAAGACCACCACCGGCCTGGCCCTCCTCGGCGAACACCCGCCCGGCGCCCGGGTGTCCGGAGAGGTACGGGTGTCCGGCGGGGGGCCCGTCGGATACGTCCCCCAGCATCCCGGCGCCGTCCTCAACCCCGCCCGCCGGGTGGGCGCCCTCCTCGACGACATCGCCCGCGGACAGGTACGGGACCTGCCCCGGACGGCACGCCGGACGGAAGTGCGCGCGCGGGTGCTGCGTGCATTGGCAGATGCCCAACTGCCGGAAGGCGAAGCCCTGTTGCGCCGATTCCCCCATCAGCTCTCCGGCGGTCAGCAGCAACGGGTGGTCCTGGCGCAGGCGTTGCTGCTGGGCGCCCGGGTCGTCGTCGCGGACGAACCCACCACGGGCCAGGACGCGTTGACCAAGAGCCGCATCGTCGAAGAGCTGGCGGCGGTCGCCGCACAGGGCATCGCCGTGGTCCTGCTCAGCCACGACCTCGACGTCGTTCGCGCGCTGGCCGACCAGGTGCTGGTGATGCGCGACGGCCGGGTCGTCGAGTCGGGTCCGACGGAGCGGGTGTGGCTCGCGCCCCGCCATGAGTGGACCCGCGAACTCCTCGCCCGGCAACCGCGGTTCGGTGTCAGAGTCCGTAACGACGGAGACGGAGACTGCCACGCCGACGACCGGACCGGCGCTCCTGTCCTTCACGTCCGGGACCTGACCGCCCGCCACCACCGCACACAGGTCCTCCACGTCCCCGAACTCGCACTGCACGCGGGCGAATGCCTCGCTGTCGTCGGCCGTTCGGGCAGCGGCAAGACCACTCTCGCCCGCTGCCTGGCCGGACTGCACCGGGAATACGACGGCCGGGTGAGCCTCGACGGCCACCTCCTTCCCCGCAGCCTGCGCGCCCGTGACCGGCGCCAACTGGCAGCCGTGCAGTACGTGTTCCAGGACGCGCGGGCCGCGTTCGACGAGTACCGGTCCGTCGTCGACCAGGTCGCGCGTACGGCCGTACGGCTGCGCGGTGCCGAAGCCCCGGCCGCCGGGACGGAGGCGCTCGCCGTCCTCGCGGAACTGGGCCTCACCGAGGAGCAGGCTCACCGCGTACCGGGCCGTCTCTCCGGTGGCGAACTCCAACGCGCCTCCCTCGCGCGGGCGTTGCTGGCCCGACCCCGGGTACTGGTCTGCGACGAGGTCACCTCGGGCCTCGACACGGTCGCCCGGTGCGCTCTCCTCGACGTCCTCACCGGGCTGCGGCGCGGGCGCGACGACCTGTCCGTCGTCCTCATCACGCACGACCTGGACATCGCGTCGCCGGCCGACCGGATCGCCGTACTCGACGCGGGGGAGGTGGTCGAACAGGGGCCGGCGGCGAGAGTGCTGACCGAGCCGTCGCACCCGTTCACCAGGCGGCTGTTGGCGGCGGCGCGGTAGAGGCGGAGGCCGGGGGACAGGGGACGAGGGACGGGAGGTCGGCTCGCGGTTCGGTGGCTCAGCGGATGCGGTGCTGCCTCCAGAAGGGGCCCAGGTCCTTGTCCGTCACCGACTGGGCGGCCTTCTTGAAATCGGCTGTGGTGGAGACGCCGTACCAGTGGTCGTGGGCGTACTGCTTGAGGAGCCGCGCCATGGTGTCGGCCCCGAGGGCGCGTTCCAGATCGGACAGGGCGCAGGGGCCGGCCGTGTACAGGAGGTGGTACTCGCCACGGTGCGCGGACCAGTAGGCCATCGAGTTGGTGAGCGCGGCGCGGTCGCTCGGCCACTCGTCCTCCGACCAGCAGCCGACGGTGTCCCAGCCGTAGAAGCGCGCGTTGGCGTACTGGGCGAAACTCTCGTCCAGCCAGGGCGAGTTGTATTCGTCGTTGCCCACGATGCCGTACCACCACTGATGGGCCACCTCGTGGACGACGGCGCCGCCCTCCTCGGTGGTGCCGAGAAGGACCAGGCCGGGGTACTCCATGCCGCCGCCGAACCCGCTGGTCATCACGAGGTCGATCTCGCCGTACGGATAGTGGCCGAACTCCCTGCCGAACCGGTCGACGGCGGCGACGCCGTCCTGGCGGTTGAGGCGGACGCCGGCGGCGGGTGTGTCCGGCGACCAGTACGACTTCACGCGCACGCCACCGGGCGAGATCTCGGTCGCGGTGCGGAACGGGCCCGCCGCCCAGGCGAAGTCCCGTACCCGCTGGGCGACACTGTGCGTGACCGTCCGCCCGGGCCGGCCGGGGCGGGTCCAAGTGCGGCCGGTCGCCGGGACCTTGAGGGCGGTCGGGTGATCGAGGCGCACCCGGAAGTCGCCTGCCAGAGCGTAGAAGCTCTCGCCGGTCGACACATACGGATCGAGGTGCCATCCCTTCGTGTCGTGCACGGCCAGGACCGGCAGCGCGTTGCCCAGGAAGCGGAACGCGCCCTCGCGGCCGAAGCGGCTGTTCCGTCCGGGCACGGTGATGGACACGTCGAAGGCGATGGCCGTCCGCCCGCCGCGTGCGAGCGGCTTCGGCAGGGTGATACCCAGCGCCGTGCAACCCACGGTGAGACGGCCCGGAGTGCCACCGCGCACCTTGGACACCCTGACGGGGGACGGTTTGCCGGGTGTGCCGCACCCGTCGTCGCCGTTGCCCCACAGCCGTACGTACACCTCGCGCAGGGGCCGGTCGGAGGCGTTGCGGAACGACACCCGTTGCCGGCCGGTCCAGTGGGAGCCGTCGGCGTCGCCGCGCAGTGTCACGTCGTAGCTGAGGCGGTCGGGCGTCGCGGCCCCGGTCGCGGACGCGGTCCCCGCCCGGGCACCGGGCGCCGTGCCGGCCTCGGCGACGACGGTGGAGCCCGCGGTCACGAGCAGCGCGAGCAGGACGGTCAGCAGACGGCGACCGGATCTTGAGGGCCACGCGGGCAACGTCGACATGGCAGCGGATCTTGTCACAGAGTTCTGACAGCCGACCCCTGCCTGCGACAAGCGAGGAGAGGGGCTCCGCTTGGGCGCGCGGAAAATGCCCGAGTGCTCCGGGGGCGTTCGCTGTACGTTGACGCACAGCAAGTTTTCCCAGTTCAAACCCTTCTCTGAGGCCTGGCCACCGTGTTCCTGACGATCAGCACCACCGGCACCCCCGAACGTCCCGCGACCGACCTCGGCTACCTGCTGCACAAGCATCCCGACAACGCGCAGACGTTCTCCACCTCCTACGGCACCGCGCACGTGCTCTACCCGGAGGCGTCCGACGAGCGCTGTACGGCCGCGCTGCTGCTGGAGGTCGACGCGGTCGCACTGGTCCGGCGCGGCAAGGGCAAGGGACGTGGCGGCGCACCCGACGCGGCACTCGCGCAGTACGTCAACGACCGTCCGTACGCGGCCTCTTCGCTGCTCGCGGTCGCCCTGAGCGCCGTGTTCAGCAGCGCGATGAAGGGCCAGTGCCGGGCGAAGCCCGAACTCCCCGGCCAGGCACGTCCGCTGAGCGTCGAGGTGCCCGCGCTGCCGGCCCGGGGCGGCGCCGACCTCGTACGGAGCCTCTTCGAGCCGCTTGGTTGGGCGGTGGCGGCCGAACCGGTCGCGCTGGACACGGAGTTCCCGGACTGGGGCGACTCCCGGTACGTGCGTCTCGTCCTCGAATCGGAGACGCTGACCCTCGCCGAGGCGCTGCGCCACCTGTACGTCCTGCTGCCGGTCCTCGACGACGCCAAGCACTACTGGGTGGCGTCCGACGAGGTCGACAAACTGCTGCGGGCCGGCGAGGGCTGGCTGCCCGCGCACCCGGAGCAGAAGCTGATCACCAGCCGCTATCTGTCCCGCCGTTGGTCGCTGACCCGGCAGGCGATGGAGCGACTGGAGCTGGTCAGGCTCGCCGAGGCCGACGACAGCGACGTCGAGGAGATCGACAACGCGGTCGGGGAGGAGACGGAGGCGGAACCGGAGGAGAAGCCGACTTCGCTCGCCGCACAGCGCCGGGACGCGATCATCGCGGCACTGAAGGCGTCCGGTGCCGCTCGGGTGCTCGATCTCGGTTGCGGGCAGGGCCAGTTGGTGCAGGCGCTGCTCAAGGACACCGCGTTCACCGAGATCGTCGGGGTGGACGTGTCGATGCGCGCGCTGACCATCGCCTCGCGGCGGCTGAAGCTGGACCGGATGGGGGAGCGGCAGGCGGCGCGCGTCAAACTGCTCCAGGGCTCGCTCGCCTACACCGACAAGCGGCTCAAGGGGTACGACGCCGCCGTACTGTGCGAGGTCGTCGAACACCTCGACCTGCCCCGGCTGCCGGCCCTGGAGTACGCGGTGTTCGGCGCGGCCCGCCCCCGCACGGTCCTCGTGACGACGCCGAACGTCGAGTACAACGTCCGCTGGGAGACCCTCCCGGCCGGCCACAGCCGCCACGGCGACCACCGCTTCGAGTGGACCCGGGAGGAGTTCCGCTCCTGGGCGGGCACGGTGGCCGAACGACACGGCTACGAGGCGGAGTTCGTGCCCGTCGGGCCGGACGACCCGGAGGTGGGTCCGCCCACGCAGATGGCCGTGTTCACGATGAGGACCGAGCCCGGGAGCGGGACCGATTCCGGGACCGGGGCCGAGAGCCGGCACCACCAGAGGGATGAGAAGGAAGAGAAGGAGGCGAAGGCCGCATGAGCAGCATCGAGAGCAACATCGCACGCGTTGAGAGCAAGGCGCGCGTGCTGCCCGTCACCGACCTCTCCCTCGTCGTCCTGATCGGGGCGTCCGGCTCGGGCAAGTCCACCTTCGCGCGGCGGCACTTCAAGCCGACCGAGGTGATCTCGTCGGACTTCTGCCGAGGACTGGTCGCCGACGACGAGAACGACCAGAGCGCCAGCGGGGACGCCTTCGACGTCCTGCACTACATCGCCGGCAAGCGGCTCGCGGCGGGCCGCCGTACGGTCGTCGACGCGACCAACGTCCAGGAGAGCAGCCGGAAGCAGCTCGTCGAGCTGGCGCGGCAGTACGACGTGCTGCCCATCGCCGTCGTGCTCGACGTGCCCGACGACGTGTGCGCCGAACGCAACGCCTCCCGCACCGACCGGGCCGACATGCCACGCCGGGTCATCCACCGCCACATCCGCGAACTCCGCCGCTCCCTGCGCCACTTGGAGCGCGAGGGGTTCCGCAAGGTGCACATCCTGCGCGGTGTGGAGGAGATCGAGAGCGCCGAGATCCGCACCGAGAAGCGCTACAACGACCTGACCCATCTCACCGGCCCCTTCGACATCATCGGCGACATCCACGGCTGCGCCGCCGAACTGGAATCCCTGCTCGGCAAGCTGGGCTACGAGGACGGGGTGCACCCGAGCGGCCGTACCGCCGTCTTCGTGGGCGACCTCGTCGACCGCGGCCCGGACACCCCGGGTGTGCTGCGCCGTGTGATGTCCATGGTCGGGTCGGGCAACGCGCTGTGCGTACCCGGCAACCACGAGAACAAGTACGGCCGTCACCTCAAGGGCCGCAAGGTCCAGCACACCCACGGACTCGCCGAGACCATCGAGCAGATGGCCGACGAGAGCGACGAATTCCGAGTCCGGGTAAGGGAGTTCATCGACGGCCTTGTCAGCCACTACGTCCTCGACGGCGGCCGACTGGTGGTCTGCCACGCCGGTCTGCCGGAGAAGTACCACGGCCGTACGTCGGGCCGGGTGCGCTCGCACGCCCTGTACGGCGAAACGACCGGGGAGACCGACGAGTTCGGCCTGCCGGTGCGCTACCCGTGGGCGGAGGACTACCGGGGCCGGGCGGCCGTGGTGTACGGCCACACCCCCGTCCCGGAGGCCACCTGGCTGAACAACACCATCTGCCTCGACACCGGTGCCGTGTTCGGCGGCAAGCTGACCGCGCTGCGCTGGCCGGAGCGGGAACTGGTCGACGTACCGGCGGAGCAGGTCTGGTACGAGCCGGTGAGGCCGCTGCGGTCGGAGGCGCCGGGCGGGCACGACGGCCGGCCGCTGGACCTGGCGGACGTCCACGGCCGCAGGGTGGTGGAGACGCGCCACGCGGGCCGGATCACCGTCCGGGAGGAGAACGCGGCGGCGGCCCTGGAGGTCATGAGCCGATTCGCGGTCGACCCGCGGCTGCTGCCGTACCTGCCGCCGACGATGGCTCCGACGGCCACTTCCCACGTGGAGGGCTACCTGGAGCACCCGGCGGAGGCGTTCGAGCAGTACCGGGCGGACGGGGTCGAGCGGGTCGTGTGCGAGGAGAAGCACATGGGCTCGCGGGCGGTGGTCCTGGTGTGCCGTGACGCGGAGGTGGCCCGGAAGCGGTTCGGCGTGAACGGCGGTGGTGCGGGTGCAGCAGGTGAAGCCGCCGGTGACGGTCCGACCGGGGCGCTGTACACGCGCACCGGGCGCCCGTTCGTCGACGACCCGGCGGTGACCGAGGAGATCCTCGGCCGGGTACGGGCGGCGGCGGACGGGGCCGGCCTGTGGGAGGAACTCGGCACCGACTGGCTGCTGCTGGACGCCGAGTTGATGCCGTGGTCGCTCAAGGCGTCCGGGCTGCTGCGGTCGCAGTACGCGGCGGTGGGCGCCGCCTCCGGGGCGGTGTTCCCGGGAGCGCTGGCCGCGCTGGAGGGTGCGGCGGCGCGGGGTGTCGACGTGCGGGACCTGCTGGCGCGCCAGCGTGAACGCGCCTCGGACGCCTCGGCGTTCACGGCGGCCTACCGCCGGTACTGCTGGCCGACGGAAGGGCTGGACGGGGTCCGCCTGGCCCCCTTCCAGGTCCTCGCGACGGAGGGGCGCAGTCTGGCCGGCCTGCCTCACGATGAGCAACTGGCCCTGCTGGACCGGCTGGTGGAGCACGACGGTACGGGTCTGCTGCAGGCGACGCGTCGGCTGTACGTCGAGACGGGGGACGCGGAGTCGGTGCGGGCCGGAGTGGACTGGTGGCTGGAGATGACCGGGCGGGGCGGTGAGGGCATGGTCGTCAAACCGCTGGGCGGGGTGGTGCGCGACGGGAAGGGGCGGCTGGTGCAGCCCGGGATCAAGTGCCGGGGGCGTGAGTACCTGCGGATCATCTACGGTCCGGAGTACACCCGGCCGGAGAACCTTGCCCGGCTGCGGGGGCGGTTCCTGAATCACAAGCGGTCGCTGGCGATCAGGGAGTACGCGCTGGGGCTGGAGGCGCTGGACCGGCTGGCGGAGGGGGAACCGTTGTGGCGGGTGCATGAGGCGGTGTTCGGGGTGCTGGCGCTGGAGTCCGAGCCGGTGGATCCGCGGCTGTAGGGGGTGGCGGGGGTTTTCGCCCCCGCCGCCCCTACCCGTCCCGTGCTGTTCCTGGGGGCTGCGCCCCGGACCCCCTTCGGCCCTGAAGGGGCCTTGTCCTCAAGCGCCGGACGGGCTGGGTTGCCCGGGCCTGGGCTGGAGGAGTGGCGGGGGTGGGTGGGGGACATGGCTTGGGCGGGTGGGGCCTTGTCCTCAAGCGCCGGACGGGCTGGGTTGCCCGGGCCTGGGCTGGAGGAGCGGCGGGGGCGGGTGGGAGACATGGCTTGGGCGGGTGGGGTCTCGTCCTCAAGCGCCGGACGGGCCGGACTTGGCCGGTGGGCCGGGGTGTCAGCCCACCAGGCGCAGGTGCTCTCCGCACACCCCCACCCGAACCGTCTGCCCCCACGTCAGCTGGACCGCATCCCCCTCCATCCCGTCCCCGAACGCCACCAACCGTTCCGACTCCACCGTGAGCCGAAGCCCCGATCCCGCCGCCAACTCGCCCGACACCAGCGACGTTCCCGTGACCGGCGAGGGCCATGCCTCCCGTACGAACCACAGCAGGCGGTCGTCGGTGGGCCGGGGCAGGGACAGGGTGGCGCCCCGCTCCTGCCACACCGACCGCAGCCATCCGCTCGCCCCGGTCCCCGTTCCCACCAGTACTCCGGAGGAGGCCTGGGCCTCGACGGCACCCCTGTCGTCGTCGAGGCCCAGGCGGTACCGGACCGTCTGGTGGCCTGGTGCCCCCAGGTAGATCTCGTTGAGGGCGACCAGCCGCTGCGTGTCGTCGGCGACCGCCTCGACCATGGTGAGTTCGTCGACCCCGGTGTCCCGCGCGAGCACCGCGGGCAGTAGTCCCGCCATGTCCCCGGGCCGGTGGCGCACCAGCACCCCGGGATTGCGTCCGGGATCGGTGTCGACGCCCAGAACCGGTTGCCCCGTGAGGTACTTGGCGACATTCGCCACCAGCCCGTCCTGCCCGACCACGACGACGACGTCCTCGGGTGCGAAGAGGAACCGGTCCAAGTCGGCGCGCTCGACCCGGGTCTGACGCCAGGTCAGCGGGATGGCCGCCGTCACCTCCGCCATGGACCGGAGGGTGCGGTGGTGGCGTTCGGCGACCTCCTTGATGTCCTGGCCCCGGGAGCGCAGGAAGTAGGCGGCCTGGCCGTGCGTGCCGTGTCGGGCCACCAACTCCTCGTACTCCGTGGTGCGGTGGACCAGGACGGCCCGTGGGGCGAGGCTCACTCCTGTGCTCCTCCCAGCCTGGCGAGCAGGCCGGTCAGTACGTCCGGCGACACCGTCAGGCTGTCGATCCGGGGCAGGTTCTCGGCGAGCCGGGTGCCCGTGAGGGCGTGCAGCATCGCCACGTCCGCGTCGGCGTGGGCGCGCAGCCACGCCGCCTGGGCCTCGGCCCGTGCCTCGCCCACCCCGCGCACGCTCGCGGCCTCCGCCTCCGCCAGCCGTACCACCCGCGCCGCCTCGGCTTCCGCCCGTACCGCGTCGGCCGCCGCGTACTCCTCGGCCTCCCGGCGGGCGTTCGTGCCCCGCTGGTCGACCAGCTGTTCTTCCCTGCGGGCGAGTTCGATCTGGCTGGCCAGTTCGTTCTCGGCGATGGCCCGCTCGCGCTCGACGGCCACCGCACGGCGTTCGTACGTCGCCCGGTCGGCCTCCTGCTGGATCTGTTCGCGGGCGGGAGTCCGCAGGGCCCGCTCCACCTCGGGCTCCGGCCGCAGTGCCACCACCCGTACGGCCACGACCTCGATGCCCGTGGCCGGCAGGCGCGGCTCGGCGGCCAGTCCCGCCGCGACCCGCTCCCGCACCGACGCCACCCCGTCGACCAGCGCGGACGACAGTGCCGTACGGGCCAGGACGTCCAGGGCGTGCTGCTGGGCCGTCTCCGTCAGGAGGGTCGCCAACTGTTCCAGGGGCGCGCTCCGCCAGACGCCCGTGTCCGGGTCGACGGAGAAGTCGAGTCGGGTGGCGGCCAGGGCGGGGTCGCTGATGCGGTAGGTGACGGTCGCCTGGACCGCCACGTCCTGGAAGTCGGACGTACGGGCGTGGAAGGTCATCGCCAGCTCCCGGTCGTCGACCGGGACTTCGGAGAGCGTGGCGGTCAGGGCGCGGTACCAGAAGCTGAGCCCGGGACCGTCGTGCGCCAGTCGGCCGGAGCGGTGGTGGCGGATGTGGGCGGTGGGTGTGCCGCGCAGGTGGCGCCAGCCCAGGCGCCGGGTGATGTCGGCCATGTGCCTGTCGTCCATCCCCTCGTCCGGTGCGGGGCGCCCGTTCGCAGGCACCCCGCACCATTTGTCGTCATGTAGACGATATTCGGTCCACCCCCTTATCGTCAAGGGGACGAGATGGAGGGATGTGCGGAGGGGTGTACGGAGGGGCGGGGTGCCGAGGGTTATCGCACATATACCGCCGACCAGCGGGTGAACAAGGTGCGGAGTGGTCAGGATGGAGGCATGGGATTCCATGTCGACTCCGAGGCCGGGCGGCTGCGCCGCGTCATCCTGCACCGGCCGGATCTAGAGCTCAAAAGGCTCACCCCCAGCAACAAGGACGCCCTCCTCTTCGACGACGTCCTGTGGGTACGCCGTGCGCGCGCCGAGCACGACGGCTTCGCCGACGTCCTGCGCGACCGGGGCGTCGTCGTCCACCTCTTCGGTGACCTGCTCGTCGAGGCCCTGGCGATCCCGGCGGCCCGCACCCTCGTACTCGACCGTGTCTTCGACGAGAAGGAGTACGGGCCGCTGGCCACCGACCATCTCCGGGCCGCCTTCGAGACCCTGCCCGCCGCCGAGCTGGCCGAACTGCTCATCGGCGGCATCACCAAACGCGAGTTCCTGGCCGCGCACGAGGAACCGGCCTCGGTCCGCTTCCATGTCATGGACCTGGACGACTTCCTCCTCGGCCCCCTCCCCAACCATCTCTTCACCCGTGACACCTCGGCCTGGATCTACGACGGCGTCTCCATCAACGCGATGCGCTGGCCGGCGCGCCAGCGGGAGACCGTGCACTTCGAGGCGATCTACCGGCACCACCCGCTCTTCCGTGACGAAACCTTCCATCTCTGGTCGGAGGGGCAGGCGGACTACCCCTCCACCATCGAGGGCGGGGACGTCCTCGTCATCGGCAACGGCGCCGTACTCATCGGCATGAGCGAGCGGACCACGCCCCAGGCGGTCGAGATGCTCGCGCACAAGCTCTTCGCCGCCGGTTCGGCCGAGACGATCGTGGCGCTCGACATGCCCAAGCGGCGTGCGTTCATGCACCTCGACACCGTGATGACGATGGTCGACGCGGACACCTTCACCCAGTACGCCGGCCTCGGCATGCTCCGCTCGTACACCATCGAACCGGGCGTCGGGGACAAGGAGTTGAAGGTCACCGACCATCCGCCGGAGCACATGCACCGGGCCGTCGCCGCCGCGCTCGGCCTGAGCGAGATCCGTGTGCTGACCGCGACCCAGGACGTGCACGCGGCCGAGCGCGAGCAGTGGGACGACGGCTGCAACGTCCTCGCCGTGGAGCCGGGTGTGGTCGTCGCGTACGAGCGCAACGCGACCACGAACACGCATCTGCGCAAGCAGGGCCTTGAGGTGATAGAGATCCCGGGCAGTGAGCTGGGGCGGGGGAGGGGCGGCCCGCGCTGTATGAGCTGCCCGGTGCAGCGGGACGCGGTGACGTAAGGGGGAGCGGGTGTGGGCGTGGGTGTGCGTGTGGGCGTGTTCGTCCGGGGCTTGTCCGGGGCTTGTCCGCGGCTTTCGGTCGGTCTCCTCGGTGGGCTCGAAAACCTGACCGCATAGAAATGTAATGAGTCGTATAGACTTCCATTCGTTCATGTCCCGTACGCCCTGCCGGATCACCTGGAGCGCCCCCATGGCGACTGTCCCGACCGCCCTCGCCGGGCGCCACTTCCTCAAGGAGCTGGACTTCACCGGGGAGGAGTTCCGCGGGCTGCTCGACCTCGCCGCCGAGTTGAAGGCGGCGAAGAAGGCCGGGGCCGAGACGCGGTACCTCGTGGGGAAGAACATCGCGCTGATCTTCGAGAAGACCTCGACGCGCACGCGCTGCGCGTTCGAGGTCGCGGCGGCGGACCAGGGTGCCTCGACGACGTACCTCGACCCGTCGGGCTCGCAGATGGGGCACAAGGAGTCCGTGAAGGACACCGCGCGGGTGCTCGGGCGGATGTACGACGGGATCGAGTTCCGGGGCGACAGCCAGGCGGCGGTGGAGGAGCTGGCCGCGTACGCGGGGGTGCCGGTGTTCAACGGCCTGACCGACGACTGGCACCCCACCCAGATGCTGGCCGACGTGCTGACGATGACCGAGCACAGCGACAAGCCGTTGACGGAGATCGCCTTCGCCTACCTCGGCGACGCCCGCTTCAACATGGGCAACTCGTATCTGATCACCGGTGCCCTGCTCGGGATGGACGTACGGATCGTCGCGCCGCGGGCCTACTGGCCCGCCGAGGGTGTCGTCGCCGACGCGCGGAAGCTGGCGGAGGCGAGCGGTGCGCGGGTGACCCTGACCGAGGACGTGCCGGAGGGGGTGCGGGGCGCCGACTTCGTCGCCACCGACGTGTGGGTGTCGATGGGGGAGCCGAAGGAGGTGTGGGCCGAGCGGATCGCGGCACTGGCCTCGTACGCCGTGACGATGGACGTCCTGCGGGCGACGGGGAACGCGGACGTGAAGTTCCTGCACTGTCTGCCGGCGTTCCACGATCTCGGTTCGAAGGTGGGGCGCGAGATTCACGAGACGTACGGTCTGGAGTCCCTGGAGGTCACGGACGAGGTGTTCGAGTCGGCGCACTCGGTGGTGTTCGACGAGGCGGAGAACCGGTTGCACACGATCAAGGCCGTGCTGGTCGCCTCGCTGGGGTGAGGGGTCTCTCGCCCCGGCCGCCCCTGTCCGCTCCCCCCGTCCTCGACCTGGGGGGGGCTGTGCCCCCGGACCCCCTCGGCCCCTGAACGGGCCTTGTCCTCAAGCGCCGGACGGGCTTGAAAACGTACCCCTACGCCCGGCGCCACTGTGCCGGCACCACCGGCACCCTGAACCACACCGCCTTGCCCGAGTCCGTGGTCCGGTGGCCGCACGACGAGCTCAGGGTCCGGATCAGCAGCAGCCCCCGGCCGTGTTCCTGCCAGGGGTCCGGCTCCTCCGACAACGGCCGTGTGAGATTCCCCGGCGGTGCCGGGTCGGGATCGTGGACCTCGACCTGGCAGCTGGTCGGCAGCAGCTCCACCACCAGCTCTATCGGCGCGTCCCCGGCCGTGTGCTCCACGGCGTTCGCCACCAGCTCCGCGGTGAGCAGCTCCGCCGTGTCGCAGTCCGCCGCCGCGTGTTCCAGCTCGGTCAGAGCCGTGCGGACCAGTGCGCGGGCGACAGGCACGGCCGCGGCGGTGTGCGGCAGGGCGATACGCCAGGAGGCGGGGGCGGGGGGTTCTTGCACGGCGGTTCCGTTCATGGAGCAGGTTGTCCTGCTTTCAACAATAGGAATGGTACGGCGAGGTCCGGCAGGGGCACTGGTCGGGCGCCGCACGGGACTTTCGGCCCCGCTCACCGTTCGGCTTACCCAGACCAACGGCCCGTCTCCCGCAACCACTCCCACTGTTACCGCGCTATTGACGCCTCGTGACGGGACCGGATCACCGGAACGGGCCGCAGCGGCCCCCTGTATCGCGTACTCATGACGACAGTCACAGATGAGTGATAACTTCGTGAGACAGCCGTCCCCGTCACGAGGAGGCCGCGCATGAGTCCCTTCACCGGCTCGACCCCCCGCACCTCCACCTGGCACCACCTCCGCCTCGACCTCGCCCCCACCGGCGTGGCCACCGTCACCCTCGCGCGCCCCGAGAAACTCAACGCCCTCACCTTCGGCGCCTACGCCGACCTGCGCGACCTGCTCGCCGAGCTGTCCCGGGAGCGATCCGTACGGGCGCTGGTGCTCGCCGGCGAGGGCCGCGGCTTCTGCTCGGGCGGTGACGTCGACGAGATCATCGGCGCGACCCTGTCCATGGACACCGCCCAGCTGCTCGACTTCAACCGGATGACCGGACAGGTCGTACGGGCCGTACGGGAATGCCCGTTCCCGGTGATCGCGGCGGTGCACGGGGTGGCGGCCGGCGCCGGTGCGGTTCTCGCGCTGGCCGCCGACTTCCGCGTCGCCGACCCGTCCGCGCGCTTCGCGTTCCTCTTCACCCGGGTCGGCCTCTCCGGCGGCGACATGGGCGCCGCCTACCTGCTGCCCCGGGTCGTCGGACTCGGCCACGCGACCCGCCTGCTGATGCTCGGCGAGCCGGTGCGGGCACCCGAGGCCGAGCGCATCGGCCTGATCAGCCGGCTGACCGACGAGGGCCGCGCCGACGAGGCGGCCCAGACGCTGGCCCACCACCTCGCGGAGGGCCCGGCACTGGCGTACGCGCAGACCAAGGCCCTCCTCACCGCCGAACTGGACATGCCGCTGGCCGCAGCCGTGGAACTGGACGCCGCGACCCAGGCCCTCCTCATGACCGGCGAGGACTACGCCGAGTTCCACGCCGCGTTCACCGAGAAGCGCCCCCCGAAATGGCGGGGACGATGAAACCGACGTCAGGGGCGGCACACCCAGGGGCGCGGGGAACTGCGCGGCCAGCCACAACGAACCCGCACCCGCCGTCGCATCCGAACCACCCCCACCGAATCGCGATCATCGGCGGCGGCCCCGGAGGCCTGTACGCCGCCGCCCTCCTCAAACGCCTCCACCCCGATCGGCAGATCACCCTCTGGGAACGCAACGCCCCCGACGACACCTTCGGCTTCGGAGTCGTCCTCTCCGACGAGACCCTCGGCGGCATAGAACACGCCGACCCCGTGGTCCACGAGGCCCTGCGGCGACACTTCACCCGCTGGGACGACATCCACATCGTCCACCGCGACACCCGCCACACCTCCGGAGGACACGGCTTCGCCGCCCTGGGCAGACGCCGGCTCCTGGAGATCCTGCACGCCCGCTGCCGCTCGCTCGGCGTCGAACTGCGCTTCCGTACGGAGGCGCCGTACCCGGAGTGGCTGGCGCAGACGTACGACCTGGTCATCGCCGCCGACGGCGTGCACAGCACCACCCGCGAGGCCTACGCCCAGGAGTTCCGGCCCAGCCTGACCACCCACCGCTGCCGCTACCTCTGGCTCGCCGCCGACTTCGCCTTCGACGCCTTCCGCTTCGAGATCGCGGAGACGGAGCACGGCGTGATGCAGCTCCACGGATACCCGTACTCCGCCGACGCCTCGACCGTGATCGTCGAGATGCGGGAGGAGGTGTGGCGGGCGGCGGGCTTCGACCGGACGGACGTACCGGAATCCGTCGACCGCTGCGCCAAGATCTTCACGGACGCCCTCGGCGGACGGCCGCTGCGCGCGAACAGGCCCGCGTGGACCACCTTCCGTACGGTCGTCAACGACCGCTGGTCGCACGGCAACATCGTGCTCCTCGGGGACGCCGCCCACACCGCCCACTTCTCCATCGGCTCCGGCACCAAGCTCGCCGTCGAGGACGCCCTCGCGCTCGCCGCCTGTCTGGAGGAGCGGCCGACGCTGGCCGAGGCGCTGGCGGCGTACGAGGAGGAGCGGCGGCCCGTCGTCGCCTCCACCCAGCGGGCGGCCCGCGCCAGCCTGGAGTGGTTCGAGAACCTGCCCCTCTACCTCGACCAGCCGCCCCGCCAGTTCGCGTTCAACCTCCTCACCCGCAGCCGCCGCGTCACCCACGACAACCTGCGGCTGCGGGACCCGCACTTCACCGCCGGCGTGGAGCGGGAGTTCGGCTGCCCACCCGCCACCCCGCCGATGTTCACGCCCTTCCGATTGCGCGGGCTGACCCTCCGCAACCGCGTCGTCGTGTCCCCCATGGACATGTACTCGGCCACGGAAGGCGTCCCCGGCGACTTCCACCTCGTCCACCTGGGCGCCAGAGCACTCGGCGGCGCCGGACTGGTGATGTCCGAGATGGTGTGCGTCGGCGCCGAGGGACGCATCACCCCGGGCTGCGCCGGCCTCTACACGGACCGGCAGACGGAGGCCTGGCGACGCATCACCGACTTCGTCCACTCCCAGGCCCCCGGCACCGCACTCGGCGTCCAGCTCGGCCACTCCGGCCGCAAGGGCTCGACGAAGCCGATGTGGGAGGCCGCCTACGGCGCCGAGCCGCTGGAGGAGGGCAACTGGCCGCTGGTCGCCGCTTCCCCGATCCCGTACCGGCCGGGCAGCCAGACCCCACGAGAACTGACGGTCGCTCAACTCTCAACGATCCGAGAGCAGTTCACGGCAGCCGCCCACCGAGCCGTCCACGCCGACTTCGACCTCCTCGAACTGCACTGCGCCCACGGCTACTTGCTCTCCGGCTTCCTCTCCCCGCTCACCAACCACCGCACGGACGCGTACGGAGGCCCGCTCGCCGCGCGGCTCCGTTTCCCCCTCGAAGTCTTCGACGCCGTACGGGAGGTGTGGCCGGAGGGCCGGCCCATGACCGTCCGCATCTCGGCCACGGACTGGGCCGACGGCGGTACGACGGCCGAGGACGCCGTCGCGATCGCGCGCGCCTTCGTCGCCCACGGAGCCGACGCGATCGACGTGTCGACCGGCCAGGTGGTGCCCGACGAACGTCCGGAGTACGGCCGCTCCTACCAGACCCCGTTCGCCGACCGCATCCGCCACGAGACCGGCGCCCCGGTGATCGCCGTCGGCGCGATCTCCTCCTGGGACGACGTCAACTCCCTGATCCTGGCGGGCCGTACGGACCTGTGCGCGCTGGCCCGCCCGCACCTCTACGACCCGAACTGGACCCTGCACGCGGCGGCCGAGCAGGAGTACGACGGTCCGGGCGCCGTCTGGCCGGCCCCGTACCGGGCGGGCAACCGACGCCCGCGCACCGGGCGCACGGACGCCCCCAAACCCCGTCTCGCACTGGGGAGTTGACCTCGGCCGTCCCTGCCGTCGACGTCGAACCGTCAGCCGGATCGTCCGGCCGGAACCCGCTCACACGAGCCCCCGCTCGGCCAGCACCGCGTACACCGCGTCCGCCGACTCCGCCGGGGTCTGCTCCTGCGTCGGCAGGGTCAACGCCGGGTCCACCGGGGGCTCGTACGGGTCGTCGACGCCGGTCAGGCCGGTCAGCCGGCCCGCCGCCTGCCGGGCGTACAGGCCCTTCACGTCCCGCTCGCCGCACACCTCCACCGGAGTCGCGACATGCACCTCGATGTACGGCGTCCCGCTCGCGTCGTGCCGTTTGCGTACCGCCTCGCGGCTGTCGGCGTACGGGGCGATCACCGGGACGATGGACAGGACGCCGTTGCGGGCCAGCACCTCGGAGACGAGCCCGATGCGCTGGACGTTGGTGTTGCGGTCCTCGCGGGAGAAGCCGAGGCCCGCGGAGAGGAAGCGGCGGATCTCGTCGCCGTCGAGGATCTCCACCCGGCGTCCCTCGGCGCGCAGCCGCTCACCGAGCACCTGGGCGATCGTCGTCTTACCCGCGCTCGGCAGCCCGGTGAGCCAGACGGTGGCTCCCCGAGCCCTGGTGGGTCCCGTGGGCCTGGCCGTGGTGGTCATACGCAACAGTCCTCGTCTCTCTCCCCGCGTGCGGCCCCCCGGACGCTAGGTAAGAAACTTGAGAAGAGGCGAAGAGGAACCTGAGGGTTGCGTGAGTGACGCCCGATGTGGCTGAGGTCACACCCCCGCGAATGCCGCCCCCGCGTCCCGCAGCCGGGCGTGCAGCCCCTGGAAGACGGCAGCCGAGCGTACGCCCGGCCAGTCCGCCGGGAGCAGGTGGGCGGGCAGGCCCGGGTCGGCGTACGGCAGGTGGCGCCAGGAGTCCAGCGCCATCAGATAGTCGCGGTACGCCTCCGCCGGCGGGGTGTCCGCGCGCTTCTCCCAGTCGTGCAGCACGCGCGCGTGGCGGTCGAGGAAGGCCTCGTGCTCCTTGGCGATCGCGGCCAGGTCCCACCAGCGGGAGACCGCCTCGACCGTCGCCGCGAAGCCCAGGTGCTCGCCGCGGAAGAAGTCGACGTACGGGTCGAGGCGCAGCCGCTCCAGGGTGTGGCGGGTCTCCTCGTAGAGGCGCGCCGGGGCCACCCACACACCCGGGGCGGCCGTGCCGAAGCCGAGTCCGGCCAGCCGGGAACGGAGGACATGGCGCTTCTGGCGCTCCGACTCGGGGACGGAGAACACGGCGAGGATCCAGCCCTCGTCGAGCGGGGGAGGGGCGGCGGCGTACACGCGCCGGTCGCCGTCGTCGAGCAGCTGGCGGGCGTCCGGCGAGAGTTCGTACCCGGCCGCGCCCTGGGCCGTACGGGCCGGCACGAGCAGGCCGCGCCGCTTCAGGCGGGACACGGACGACCGTACGGACGGCGCGTCGACGCCGACCGCGGCGAGGAGCCGGATCAGCTCGGCGACGGGTAGCGGGCCGGGCATGAATCGGCCGTACGCGCCGTAGAGCGTGACGATGAGAGACCGCGGGGCGTGCTGTTCGGACACGTTGATCATTTTAGGCCGCCGGAATCACTGCTGCTTGCCATTTCCGCTGGTCAACTACCTCGGGTGAATGACTTTCGGTCAAGATCACTTCAGGGCGGGGCCGGGACGGCGTCAGATCGGCCTCGCGTCGGTGCGCAGCCGGAAGCGTTGGAGCTTGCCCGTCGCCGTCCGCGGCAGGGCGTCCAGGAAGACGATCTCGCGCGGACACTTGTACGGTGCCAGCTCCTCCCTGACGAACGCGCGCAGCGCCTCCGCGTCCTGGCGTACGCCCTCCCTGAGCACGGCGTACGCCACCACGACCTGACCGCGCGACTCGTCCTCCCGTCCCACCACGGCCGTCTCCACGACGTCCGGATGGCGCAGCAGCGTCTCCTCGACCTCCGGGCCCGCGATGTTGTACCCGGCCGAGATGATCATGTCGTCGGCCCGGGCCACATAGCGGAAGTAGCCGTCGCTCTCCCGGACGTACGTGTCCCCGGTGATGTTCCAGCCACCCCGCACATACGCGTCCTGGCGCGGATCGGCGAGATACCGGCACCCGACCGGGCCGCGCACCGCGAGCAGCCCGGGCGTGCCGTCCGGCACCGGCTCGCCGTTCTCGTCCTGCACGCGCGCGTGCCAGCCCGGCACCGGAATCCCGGTCGTGCCGGGCCTGATGTCCTGGTCGGCCGCCGAGATGAAGATGTGCAGCAGTTCGGTCGCGCCGATGCCGTTGATCAGCCGCAGGCCGGTGTGCTCGTACCAGGCCCGCCAGGTGGCCTCGGGGAGGTTCTCGCCCGCCGAGACGCAGCGGCGCAGCGAACCGGTGTCGTACGCGTCCAGCTCGTCGAGCATCGCGCGGTACGCCGTCGGCGCGGTGAACAGCACCGAGACGCGGTGCTCGGCGATGGCCGGCAACAGCTGTTTGGGTCCCGCCTGTTCGAGGAGGAGCGCGCTGGCCCCGGCCCGCATCGGGAAGACCACCAGACCGCCGAGCCCGAAGGTGAAACCGAGCGGCGGACTGCCCGCGAACACGTCGTCCGCGCGCGGCTTCAGCACGTGCCGCGAGAACGTGTCGGCGACGGCGAGCACGTCCCGGTGGAAGTGCATGCACCCTTTCGGGCGGCCGGTGGTCCCGGACGTGAACGCGATCAGCGCCACGTCGTCGGCCGCGGTGTCCACGGCGGGATACGGGGTGCCCGGCACCGGACGGTTCAGCAGGTCGTCGAGGCCGTCGCCGCCGTACGTCGTGATCCGCAGCCCCGGTACCTCCGCCTTGGCGAGGTCGTCGAGGGCCCGGATGTCGCACAGCGCGTGCCGCACCTGGGCGATCCCGCACATCGTGCGCAGCTCGTGCGGACGCTGCTGGGCCAGCACGGTGACCGCGACCGCGCCCGCCTTCAGCACCGCCAGCCAGCA
The DNA here is from genome assembly GCF_036227485.1 of Streptomyces sp. NBC_01451. Taxonomy (NCBI): domain Bacteria; kingdom Bacillati; phylum Actinomycetota; class Actinomycetes; order Kitasatosporales; family Streptomycetaceae; genus Streptomyces; species Streptomyces sp. NBC_01451. The sequence continues at coordinate 2,164,468 of NZ_CP109479.1, read as the reverse complement.
GGCCGCGAGCCACGGTGTGGTGGGACCGCGCAGGAGGACACGGTTGCCGGGGACGACCCCGAGATCCCGGGTCAGGACATGCGCGACCCGGTCGACGCGGGTGCGCAGCTCGCCGTACGTCCACACCTCGCCGGTGGCGGTACGGAACGCGGGGCGTCCGGCCGCGGGCCCGTCCAGCAGCTCGGCCGCGCAGTTCAGCCGGTCGGGGTAGCGCAGTTCGGGCAGGTCGAGGCGGAGGTCGGGCCACTGGTCCGGGGGCGGCAGATGGTCGCGCGCGAAGGTGTCGACGTGGGCCGAGGGGATCCGCCGGGCGGTGGCGTCGGCGCGGTCCTCGGGAACCCTGCCGTACCCGGGCTGCCTGGAGTGCGTGGGGTCCATGGCGGGTCGCCCCCTTGCCGTGGTGGGCGTACTGGTGGGCTCGCAGAACGAGCGTATCGTGTTGGTGACGACAGTCAACGGTGCGCGATACCGTCGGGGAGGGGTCGCGACCGGTGGCCTCGGAGGGAGGACCGGCGATGCCCGCATTCTCGCTCGAACCGGGTCAGGCCGCCTGGTGTGCCGAGCTGCGCACGCTGGCCGCCGACCGGCTGCGCCCACTCGCCGACAAGGGCGAACCGGGCCGAGTCAACCGTCCCCTCGTCGCCGAACTCGGCCGACTCGGCCTGCTCTCCCGGCTGTTCACCTCCGGGGCACTCGACCTGTGCCTGATGCGGGAGTCCCTCGCCCGCTCCTGCACCGAGGCGGAGACCGCCCTCGCCCTCCAGGGCCTCGGCGCCCACCCCGTCCACGCCCACGGGACGCCGGCCCAGCGCGAACGCTGGCTGCCCCGGGTGAGCGAGGGCAGCGCGGTGGCCGCGTTCGCGCTGAGCGAGCCGGGCGCGGGCTCCGACGCGGCGGCCCTCTCGCTCACGGCCACCCCCGACGGCCCCTCCGGCTGGCGCCTCACCGGCGAGAAGTGCTGGATCTCCAACGCCCCCGAGGCCGACTTCTACACCGTCTTCGCCCGTACGACAGTGGGAGCCGGGGCCCGTGGAGTCACGGCGTTCCTCCTCCCCGCCGACCGGCCCGGCCTCACCGGCAGCGCCCTCGACATGCTCTCCCCGCACCCCATCGGCGCCCTCGCCCTCGACGCCGTACCGGTGACCGCGGACGACGTCATCGGCGAACCCGACCGCGGATTCCGGGTCGCCATGGGCACGTTGAACCTGTTCCGGCCGAGCGTCGGCGCCTTCGCGGTCGGCATGGCCCAGGCGGCCTTGGACGCGACCCTCGCCCACACCGGCCAACGGGACGCGTTCGGCGGCAAGTTGAAGGATCTCCAGGCCGTCGCCCACCAGGTCGCCGAGATGGCCCTGCGCACCGAGGCGGCCCGGCTGATGGTCTACGCGGCAGCGGCGGCGTACGACGAAGGCGGCCAGGACGTCCCCGGGCGCGCCGCGATGGCGAAGCTGCTGGCCACCGAGACCGCGCAGTACGTCGTCGACGCGGCCGTCCAACTGCACGGCGCCCGGGCGCTGCGGCGCGGCCACCTCCTCGAACACCTCTACCGGGAGGTGCGGGCACCGCGCATCTACGAGGGCGCGAGCGAAGTCCAACGGACGGTCATCGCGAAGGAGTTGTACAGGGGCTCGCAGGGTTCGAAGGGCTCGCCGGGCCTGGCCGAAGGGACGGGTGCCGAATGAGTGCCGAGCGCGTCAATCCCGACGGTCTCTCGCCGCCCGCCGGCTTCTCGCACGCCGTCGTCGCCACCGGCTCCCGGATCGTGTTCCTCGCCGGGCAGACCGCGCTCGACGCCGACGGGAAGGTCGTGGGGGACACCCTGCCCGAGCAGTTCGAGCGGGCCCTCGGGAATCTCCTCGCCGCACTCCACGCGGCCGGCGGTACGCCCGCCGACCTGGCCCGCGTCACCGTGTACGCCACGGACGTCGCCGAATACCGCGCCCAGGCCCCTCGACTCGGCCGTATCTGGCGGAGCTTGGCGGGGCGCGACTATCCGGCGATGGCGGTGGTCGGGATCGTACGGCTGTGGGACGAACGGGCCCTGGTCGAGCTCGACGGCTTCGCGGTGCTGCCGTAGCGAGTCGGCGGACCGGTGGGCCGGGGCCCCGGGTGGTTCAGGCCGCAGCGGTCAGACGGTGCGGGGTGATCACGCTGCCGTCGGGCAGCAGCTCGCCGGTGTCGTCGAAGACGATCGCACCGTTGCACAGGAGGTTCCAGCCCTGCTCGGGGTGGAAGGCGACGATGTGCGCGGCGTCGCGGTCGGGACGGTCGGCCGAGGGGCACGGGGGCTGGTGTGAACACATGGTGTGCCTCCGGATCGGATGCGGGTGCTCGGGTGCGATGCGGTGGTGCGGTGGTGCGGTGGTGCGGTGGATCCTCGGTTCCTTGCCACTTCTGACGATGCCCGTGCCGGGGGCTCCGCGCCAAGTCGTGCCGGGGAAGCGTGACACCACGCGGACGTGCTGTGACACCACCCTGACATTCGGACCCGACCTGCGGAAATGATCCGAAAAGCGTGGCAGTCGGAGCGCGCGACTCGCCGACGAAGGGGTGATGATCACGCGCGCGGGCGCGTGGGACCAGTACCTGTGGAGTCCCCCCAAGGAGGTTTCCCCATGTCACTGTCCTTCCCGCCGGCCTTCCGGTCCTTCCCGGCGTTCTCGTCCCTCTGCCGTGCCGCGGCCGTCGCCGCCGGCGCCGTGCTGCTGACCGTGGCCCCGGCCGCGACGGCGGCCCAGGCCGCGGACGAGGGCTTCGACCGGGTGACGGTCGAATCCGGCAGCATCACGTCCGACGGCGAGCTCACGCTCTCCGGCAGCTACCGCTGCCTCAGCACCGGCGACTCCGTCCGCGTCGCGGCCTCGGTCGAGCGCGGCGAGAACGTCTGGTACGGCATGGACAGCATCCCCGCCAGCTGTGACGGCTCCTGGCACCAGTGGTCGAACACCAAGGCCACCGAGCCGGGCGCCTACGAGCCCGGCCCGGTGCGGGTGAAGACCAGCCTGGTGGAGTTCCGCCGCTCGGGCTTCATCCCGATGCCGACCGTCCGCTCGGAGCAGGTCCAGGAGGTCGTCCTCACGGAGGTCTGACCCGCGCGCCCGGCCCCACGGGACCGACGGGGGCCGGCCGGTGCTACGCGCCGGTCAGCCCCCGCATCCATGCCTCGACCTCGTCGGACGTACGGGGCAGCCCGGCCGACAGGTTCTCGTGACCGTCCGCCGTCACGAGGATGTCGTCCTCGATCCGGACCCCGATGCCCCGGTACTCCGCCGGCACGGTCAGGTCGTCCGGCTGGAAGTACAGGCCCGGCTCCACCGTGAGGATCATGCCGGGTTCGAGGGTGCCGTCGACGTACAGCTCGGTACGGGACTTGGCGCAGTCGTGCACGTCCAGGCCGAGCATGTGACCGGTGCCGGCCATGGTGAATCGGCGCTGGAGGGCCAGCTCGTACACGTCCTCCGGGTCGCCCTCCAGGAGGCCCCACTCGACGAGCTTCCCGGCCAGGTACCGCTGGGCGGCGACGTGGAAGTCCCGGTACGCGGCACCGGGCTTGACCGTCCGGATGCCGGCCTCCTGCGCCTCGTACACCGCGTCGTAGATCTTGCGCTGGAGCGGGGAGAAGGTGCCGCTGATGGGGAGGGTGCGGGTGACGTCGGCGGTGTAGAGGGAGTTCGTCTCCACGCCCGCGTCGAGCAACAGCAGTTCGCCCGGCCGGACTTCGCCGTCGTTGCGGACCCAGTGCATGATCGTGGCGTGCTCGCCGGCGGCGCAGATCGAGCCGTAGCCGATGTCGTTGCCCTCAAGTCGGGCGCGGCGGAAGAAGGTTCCCTCGATCCAGCGCTCCGAGGTGGCGATCGCGGTCGACAACTCCTTCACCACATCCACGAATCCACGCACGGTCGAGTCGACCGCCTTGCGCATCTCGCCGATCTCCCAGTCGTCCTTCACCAGCCGCAGGTCGGACAGGACCGACTTCAGCTCGGTGTCACGCTCCTCGTCCGTCGGCACGGCGGCTTCCAGCCCGGCGTCGTAGCCGCGCACGATCCTGGTGGGGACGGCGGGGGCCGCGCGCAGCTCGTCGGCGGCCTCGCGGACGTCACGGCAGGGCAGGCCGAGGAGCTGCTCGGCCTCCGCGAGGGAGTGACGGCGGCCGACCCACAGCTCGCCCTTGGCCGCGCCCTGCCAGAACTCGCCGCTCTGCCGGTCGGAGCGGGGCAGGAGGTAGGCGACGGCGTCATGACCGGCGCCGTCCGCGCGGGGTTCGAGGACGAGGAGCGCGTCCTCGGTCTGGTCGCCCGTGAGATGGACGTACTCGGTGGACGGACGGAACGGGTAGTGCGTGTCGTTGGCGCGGACCTTGAGGTTGCCGGCCGGGACGATCAGACGCTCGCCGGGGAACCGGGCGGAGAGGGCGGCGCGGCGCTCGGCGGCGTAGGGCGCCTGCTCGATCGGGCGCAGGTCCCGCAGCTCGGTGTCGGCCCACCCCGTCGTCATCAGCTCGGCCAGCTGCGGGGATACGGACGGGTAGAGGCGGTTCTTGCGGTCCTTGGTCTCGGCGGTCTCGGTGGGCTGGGTGGTCCCCGTGGATTCCCTGGACACCTGTCGGCACCTTCTTCGTCTTGAGGTCGGGGTGGTGAGGGCGGGCCGCTGGGAATGAGAGTCGACAAGTCCTTCGACCTGCCCACTGTCACTTTCACGGTCATCGAAGTGGCTCGGGCTTGTGGAGCTGACAATGAGAGTGTGCCTGACCAGCGTTTATCGAGTGAGGGCGCAGGGCCTCCAGGGGGCGGTGGCCGTCCGGGCGGGGCGTACGACGGAGCGTTCCCTCCAGCGCGGGACGGTGACCAGCACCCGGCCGCGCGTGCCCGCGTCGACCCGTTCGTGGGCGTGGGCGATGCCGGCCAGTGGGTGGCGGTCGCCGCTGCCGACGGCGTGGGGACAGGGACACCTCGACGTGTTGGTGTTCGGTCAGGTCGATTCGGGTGGGCGGGGCTGCTGCCAAGGCGGCCTGACCAGGCCTGTCTCGTAGGCGAACACGACGGCCTGCACCCGGGCGCGGGCGCCGATCTTGGCGAGGATGCTGCTGATGTGGGTCTTGACCGTGGTCGGCGCTATCGACAGCTGTTCGGCGATCTCCGAGTTGCTCCAGCCGGAGGCGAGAGCGGCGAGCACCTCGGTTTCGCGTTCGGTGAGGCGGGACAGCCGCCGGCCTCGGTCGGGCTCGTCGGTGGAGTCCCGTTCCCGGACGGCCTCGATCAGGGCGCGCGTGAGGCGGGGGGACAGAACCGAGCCTCCCAGCGCGACGATGCGCACGGCCGCGGCGAGTTCTTCGGGGAGGGCGTCCTTGAGGAGGATTCCGTCGGCGCCCGCGCGCAGGGTGGCGCAGGCGTACTCGTCGCCGTCGGACGCGATCAGCACGAGTACCCGCGGGGGGAGTGGGCCGGGCGGCTCGGAGCATGACGCCTTGGCATGGCAGTCGGTTCGGGTGATGCGGCGTACGGCCCGAACGCGGTCGGCGTCCGTCGGGCCCGGGTCCAGGAGGACGACGTCGGGCCGGAGGGCGGTGGCGGCCCGGACCGCTTGGGCGCAGTCGGTCGCCTCGCCCACGACCGTGAGGTCGGGCTGGGTTTCCAGGAACATGCGCAGGCCGAGACGTTGCAGGGCCTGGTCGTTGACGATGAGTACGGTGGTCATGGGGGCGTTCTCCCGGCGGACCGGGCCCGGAGGCGTTCGGCCGCCATGTTCGCAGCGGAGCGAAGCGGGGGCGGGGTGGGGCGGAGCAAGGGGGGGGCGGGGCCCGGCCGCGGTCCTGGGGTTCGGGATCCGCGGCCGGGCCCTGCCTCGCACCGGCGCCTGTCCCCACGGGAGCCGGTGCGTACCGGGCGCGCGCTCCGCTTGAGCACACGCGCCCGGAGCCGAGGGTGTGCGAAGGACGTGGACGGGGCCGGCTTCCCGCCGGTTGTCCGCGGTCAACGTCGTTGGCCGGGGTGTCGTCAGTTCCTCATGGCGCTCAGGACGGCGGTGGCCATGCCTCGTTCACCGTGTACGTCGTGGATGCTCGGCTGCGGTGCCGCCGAGGTGGCCGGGCTTCGGGGACGTGGCGGTGAACACGGTTGGGGACGTGGGGAGCTGGCCCGGGCATCCGACGAGCCGGGGGAGCGGGACGAGCAGGGCGAGCGGGGTGGGTCATGCCGGGCGGACGAGTCCGGTGTCGTAGGCGAAGATCACGGCCTGGACGCGGTCGCGGGCGTCGATCTTGGTGAGGATGCGGCCGATGTGCGACTTGACGGTCGACTCGGCGAGGTGGAGGCGTTCGGCGATCTCCGTGTTGGTCCAGCCGCTGGCGACGGCGGTGAGGACTTCGCGTTCACGCTGGGTGAGTTCGTCGAGTCGGCGCTGCTGCTGCGGGGAGTGGCCGGGGAGGCGGTCGCCGAAGGTGTCGATGAGCTTGCGGGTCAGGCCGGGTGAGATGACCGCGTCACCGGCGGCCACCGCGCGGACGCCGGCGACGAGTTCCTCGGGAAGGGCGTCCTTGAGCAGGAAGCCGCTGGCCCCGGCGCGCAGGGCGTCGTAGGCGTACTCGTCGAGGTCGAAGGTGGTCAGGACCAGGATGCGGGAGCGGCCACCGGACTCGACGATGCGCCGGGTGGCCTCGATGCCGTCCATGCCGGGCATGCGTACGTCCATCAGGACGACGTCGGGGCGCAGTTCGGCGGTCGCACGGACCGCTTCGGCGCCGTTGGTGGCCTCGCCGACGACGGTCATGCCGGGCTGCGCTTCGAGGAGCATGTTGAAGCCCATGCGTTGCAGGGCCTGGTCGTCGACGATGAGAACTGTGGTCATGAGCGGTGCTCCGGGGAGGACGGGGGCTCCCCCTGCTCGTGCGAGGACGCGAAGCCGGGGAAGGGCGGGTTGGGGACGAGGAACGCGCGGACGGTCCAGCCCCCGCGGGAGTTGGGGCCCGCGGTGACGGTGCCCTTGTAGAGGGCGACGCGTTCGCGCATGCCGACCAGGCCACGGCCGCCCCCGGACCGTCCGCGCCGGGTTCGCGGAGTACGGGGCGGGCCGTCGTCCTCCACGGTGACCTGGAGAGCTTCCGGGCCGGCGGTGAGCGACACGCGGACGGAGGTGTCGGAGGCGGCGTACCTGACGGTGTTGGTCAGGGCCTCCTGGACGATGCGGTAGACGGACAGTTGGAGACCCGGGGGCAGGTGTGCGAGGTCGCCGTGGGTGTCCAGGGTGACGGTGGGGCCCGCCGCGCGGACGCGCTCCAGCAGTGAGCCGAGGTCGCTGAGACCCGGCTGTGGGGCGAGTGGTGCCTCGTCCACGCGCTCGTTGTCGTCGCCGACGACAGCGAGCAGGCGGCGCAGTTCGGCCAGGGCGTCGCGTCCGCTGGCGCTGATGATGCGGAGTGTCTGGGCGCCGCGTTCCGGTTTCGTCTCGGCGAGGGCGGCGGCGCCGTCGGCGAGGCCGACGATGACGGAGAGGGTGTGGCCGAGGATGTCGTGCATCTCGCGGGAGACGCGGGCGCGTTCCTGCGCGGTGGCGAGGCGTGCCTGCTGGTCGCGTTCCTTCTTCAGGGTGTTGATGTAGGCGTTGGCCAGTCGGCTCAGCAGACCGAGCGCGGCGAACGCCGCCATCGCGGTCATCGCCAGCATCGTCACGACCTCCGGTCGTGTGGCGTACTCCAGTTGGCGCCCGGTGAACACGGCGGCCCACGCGACGAGCTGCGCGGTGGTGACACCGACGGCGAGGGCCAGTTGGCGCGGTGTGCAGTACCGGCCGACGTTGAAGAGGGACACGACGCGTGCGGACTCGGAGCCGGTCAGCACCCCCAGGGGGAGGGCCGCCACGGACACGGCCGTGGTGAGGGCGAAGACGAGCATGGGCCTGCGCTCCCGCCACAGGAGCGGGACGGCGAAGGCGACGACGAGTGCCAACTGCGCCGGGATGTCACCGGTGTTGTAGGGGTTGAGGTTGGAGGTGGCGCCGAGCGCGGCGCAGAAGACCGGCACACCCCAGTGCCGGACCCTGGGGTGTGCCCGGTCTGCCTGCCGCAGTGCCGCCAGCCGGTAGGCGACCGAGGCGATCACGGAGTCGTCGGCCAGTATCTGCAGGGTCCGGTCGTCGTCCGGGCGGGCAGTGGGGGCGCTCGGCACGGTCACGGGGAGTCCTTCACGGGTCGGGGGCCGCCCGCCGGTCCCGGGGGACCGGACCGGCGGGCGGGTCCGGGGAGCCGGCCGGTGGGAGGCGGCCGTTCCGGCGGTGTGGGTCGGGCGGTGGTCGGCGGCTGCCGCTGCGGCCCTACTCTGTCAGCGCTTACGGAACATCTTCTTCCGTATCCCCTTCGGCGTGCCCTTCGTCATGCCTTTCGTCGCGCCGTCCTTCGGCTCGGTCGTGTCGGGGGCCGGGGCGGTGGTGTCGCCGGTGCGTGCGAGACGCCGCTTGAACCGGGACAGTCCCAGCTTCTCGCCGAGGAGCCGCGCACGACGGCTCGGCGACGCCGTGTCGCCGGGGCTGTCGGCGCCGGTGGAGCCGCTGTCCGGGGCCGGGGTGTCGCTCCCGGCGCCCGTGTCCGCGAGGCTCTCGGCACCATGGTGGTCGGCGCCGCGCTGCCTGAGCCCGGACAGACCCCGGGGCCGGCCGTGGTGGTGTCGCGGAAGCGGCGACGCGTACGTGTTCGGGTCGGGGGCACCGGGGCCGGAGCCGGAGCCGCTGCTGAAGACCTGCGGGGCGCTGTGGCCGCCCGAGCCCTGGTGGACCCCGGCGCCCACGCCGGCGAGCACGGGTTCGGGTGCGGTGCTCGTGCTGTCGGAGTCCAGGATGTGGCGCAGCTTCTCGCCCTCGACGTCCACGTCGGGCATCACCCGGTCGAGCCATGCGGGCAGCGCCCAGGCGCGGTGGCCGAGCAGGGCCAGCACCGCCGGGACGATGGTCATGCGGACCACGAAGGCGTCGAACAGGACGGCGGAGGCGAGCCCCAGGCCGACCGACTTGATCAGAGCGGCGTCGTCGAGGAGGAACCCGGAGAAGACGGCGATCATGATGACCGCGGCGGCGGTGACCACCCGGCCGCTGTGCCGGAAGCCCCCGATGACTGCCTGGGCGGGGGCGGCCCCGTGGACGTACTCCTCCCGCATCCGGGTGACGAGGAAGACCTCGTAGTCCATGGCGAGGCCGAAGACGACACCGATCAGCAGGATGGGCAGCACGCTGACGATGGGCGCCGTCTGGTCGACGCCGAAGACATCCGCGAGCCAGCCCCACTGGAAGACGGCGACCAGGACACCGAGGGTGGAGGCGATGGTGAGCAGGAAGCCGAGAGCGGCCTTGAGCGGGATCAGGATCGAGCGGAAGACCAGCAGGAGCAGGATCAGGGCCAGGCCGACGACGATGGCGAGGTAGGGAATGAGTGCCTGGGCGAGCTTGGTGGAGACGTCGATGTTGACGGCGGTGGTGCCGGTGACCATCAGGTCCGCGCCGGCGTCCTTCCGCAGGGCGGCGCTGTGGTCACGGATGTCGGCGACCAGGTCCTTGGTGGCCTGACTGGTCGGGGAGCTCTCCGGGACGACACCGATGATGGCGACGTCACCGGCCTCGTTGAAGGCCGCGTCACGGACCGAGGCGACATCGTCCAGCTTGCCGAGCACCGCGGTCGCGTCCGCGGCGGCGGCCTTCGGGTCGTCACTGCCGCGGGCGTCGACGACCACGGTCAGCGGGCCGTTGAAGCCCGGTCCGAAGCCCTTGCTGAGGGTGTCGTAGGCAAGGCGCTGGGTGCTGCCAGGGGGCTTCATGGAGTCGTCGGGCAGGGTCAGGCGCAGTGACAGGGCGGGGATGGCCAGCAGACCGAGGCCGATCACCGAGACGGCGAGGACCTTGACGGGGTTGCGGGTGACGAACTTCGCCCAGCGCACGCCCATCGACTCGCCCTCGCCGCGCTCCAGGGCCTTCATACGGCGGGACAGCAGCTTGTTCTTCATGATCCGCATGCCGGCGAAGCCGAGCAGGGCGGGCAGCAGGGTCAGCGCGATCACCACGGCTACGGCGACCGCGAAGGCGGAGCCCAGGCCCATGGAGGTGAGCATCTGGATGCCGATGACGCTCAGTCCGGCCAGCGCGATGATCACGGTCAGGCCGGCGAAGACGACCGCGGAGCCGGCGGTGCCCAGGGCCCGTCCGCAGGCCTCCTCCGGCTCGTGGCCGTCGCGGATCTCGTTGCGGTAGCGGGAGACGATGAACAGGGCGTAGTCGATGGCGACGGCGAGGCCGAGCATCAGCGCCAGCGCGGACGTCTGGGAGGCGATGTCGAAGAACTGGGTCGCGACGGTGATCGACAGGATGGCCGCGCCGACGCCGAGGATGGCGGTGAGCAGGGGCAGTCCGGCGGAGATCAGCGAGCCGAAAGTGATGATCAGGGCGACGGCGGCGACGCCCAGACCGATCAGCTCGGCGGCCTTGCTGGCAGCCTGGTCCGCGACGCCGTCGCCGCCCAGGCTCACCGTGATGCCGGCCTTCTCGCCCTGCGCCACGACAGCGGTCTGGACGTCGTGCGCGGCGTCGCTGACGTCGGCCTCGGCGACCTTGTACGTCACCCCGGCGTAGCCGATGGTGCCGTCCTCGCTGACCTGACCGCTGGTGAAGGGGTTGGAGACGCTCGCCACCTGCGGCGACTTCTCCAGCTTCGCCACCAGCGACTCCACCGCCGCCTTGTGGGCGGTGGCGGTCAGCTTCTGCCCGTCGGCCGCCTCGAACACGACCCGGGCGGAGGCGCCGCCGGCGGATGCCTGCGGGAACTCCTCGCCCAGCAGGTCGATGGCCTTCTGGGACTGGGTGCCCGGCAGCGTGAAGCTGTCGGAGGTCTTGCCGGTGGAGCTCATGGCGCCGATGCCCACGGCGGCCAGGACGGCGATCCACAAGATGACGACGAGGCGTCGTCGCCGAAAGGCGAGCCGTCCCAGTCGGTACAGGAAGGTGGCCACGGAGTACTCCCACAGGAGAAGAGATCGTTACGTGAGTGCGTGGGGTCGATCGACCCTTGATCTCAAGCTAGGGGCGGGTTCTCGCGCTCCCTGCCTCCTGCGGGACCGAACTGGCGGGTTGCGGCTAGTACCCCGGTACTAATGCCTCTCGTCCTCGCGGCGCGGTCAGGGGAGTGCCGCTGAGCACCGTGTCGAAGGTGGTGCACCGGCGCCCCGACGCGGGTGCGGCGACGCGCGTACGGGTCGAGGAACTACCGGCGCTGCACGGGTACGTCCGCGCTGGAGGCCGCCCGTCGACCGGCCGTGGTGGCTGGTGGCGGCGGCGGGTCGAACCCGGGTGCCCTTGGCGGGAATAGAAACATGTGACATTGTACTGATGTGAGCAAGCGACTGACCTGCGACGTTGTGGTCATTGGCGCCGGAATGGTCGGCGCCGCCTGCGCCCTGTACCTCGCCCGGGCGGGCCTCGTGACCCTGGTCCTCGACCGGGGACCGGTGGCCGGCGGCACCACCGGCGCCGGTGAGGGCAACCTGCTCGTCTCCGACAAGGAGCCGGGGCCCGAGCTGGAGCTCGCGCTGCTCTCCGCCCGCCTCTGGCACGACCTCGCCGCCGAGCCGGGCATCGGCGGCACCGTCGAGTTCGAGGCGAAGGGCGGCATCGTCGTCGCCTCCGACACCGAAGGCATGGCCGCGCTGACCGGCTTCGCCGCCGGACAGCGGGCGGCGGGTGTCGAGGCCGAGGTGGTCGACGCCGGACGGCTCGCCGACCTGGAACCGCACCTGGCCCCCGACCTCGCGGGCGGCGTCCGGTACCCGCAGGACTGCCAGGTGATGCCCTCCCTCGCCGCCGCCCAGGTCGTCCGGGCGGCCCGGCGGGCCGGAGCCGAGCTGCGCACCGGCACCGCCGTCACGGACATCCTGCGCGCGGCGGACGGTTCCGTGCACGGCGTACGCACGGCGGAGCACGGGGACATCCACGCCCCGGTCGTCATCAACGCGGCCGGCACCTGGGGCGGCGAGGTCGCCGCGCTGGCCGGGGTGCGCCTGCCGGTGCTGCCGCGCCGCGGCTTCGTCCTGGTCACCGAGCCGTTGCCGCCCGGCACCGTCCGGCACAAGGTGTACGCCGCCGACTACGTCGCCGATGTCGCCAGCGGCGACGCAGGGCTCCAGTCCTCGGCGGTCGTCGAGAGCACGGCCGCGGGCCCGGTGCTGATCGGGGCCAGCCGGGAACGGGTCGGTTTCGACCGGACCTTCTCCCTCCCGGTCGTGCGCCGACTGGCCGCCCAGGCGACGGCGCTCTTCCCGGTCCTCGGCACGGTCCACGCGATGCGCGCCTACCTGGGCTTCCGCCCGTATCTGCCGGACCACCTGCCGGCCATCGGGGCGGATCCCCGGGCACCGGGGCTCTACCACGCGTGCGGTCACGAGGGGGCGGGGATCGGGCTCGCGGTCGGCACCGGGCACCTGATCGCACAGTCGTTGACGGACCGGACGCCCGACCTCGATCTGACGCCGTTCCGCCCGGACAGGTTCGCGGGGGAGGAGCGATGAGGAACGTGAAGAGGACCAAACACGTGGAGAAGGCCGAGAAGGTCGAGAAGACCGAGTGGGTCGGGAAGGCTGGGAAGGCCGTGAGGGGCGAGAGGGGGGAGGAGATGACTCCGCTGGAGCTGGCCCGGGCCCGGCCCGGAACCCCGTTCACCGTCACCGTCGACGGGGACGAGACCGCCGCGCTGCCCGGTCAGACCGTCGCCGCCGTGCTCTGGTCGGCCGGCATCACCTCCTGGCGCCGCACCCGGGGCAGCGGTGCCCCACGCGGGATCTTCTGCGGCATCGGGGTCTGCTTCGACTGCCTCGTCACGGTCAACGACCGCCCCAACCAACGGGCTTGCCTCGTCCCGGCCACCCCGGGCGACGCGATCCGCAGCCAGGAAGGCACCGGTCATGGCGAACTCCGGTAAGGCCGTTCTCGCGGTGGTCGGCGCCGGTCCGGCAGGCCTCGCCGCCGCGCTGGCGGCAGCCGACCGGGGTGTCCGGGTCGTGCTGCTCGACGCCGGCGAACAGGCGGGCGGGCAGTTCTACCGGCAGCCCGCGGCGGCGCTGAAGGCACGCAGGCCGCAGGCCCTGCACCACGCCTGGGGCACCTGGAAGAAACTGCGGGACCGGCTGGCGGCCCATGTGGCGGCGGGCCGGGTCACGCACCTGACCAATCGCCATGTGTGGTCTGTGGAAAGGGAGTTCGCGGGCGGCAGCGGCTTCGGTGTGCACGCCCTCATCGGTCCCGGGCAGCTCGTCGGTCCCGGGCGGACCGGGTCGCAGACCGTCACCGCCGACGCCGTCCTCCTCGCCACCGGCGGCTACGAGAAGGTGCTGCCCTTCCCCGGCTGGACCCTCCCCGGTGTGATCAGCGCGGGCGGCGCGCAGGCGATGCTCAAGGGCGGCCTCGTCCTGCCGGGCCGGACAGCGGTCGTCGCCGGGACCGGGCCGCTGCTGATGCCGGTCGCGGCCGGCCTCGCCGCGGCGGGCGCCGAAGTCGCCGCGTACGTCGAGTCCACGCACCCCGCCGACTTCGTACGGCACTCCGCGACGCTCGCCGCCAACCCGGCGAAGGTCGCCGAGGCCGCCCGGTACGCGGCCCAACTGCTGCGCCACAAGGTCCCGGTGACGGTACGTCACACCGTGGTCGCGGCGCACGGCACCGACCGCGTCGATGCCGTCACCGTCGCCGCCCTGGACACCCACGGCCGGGTACGGCCGGCCACCAGGAGGCGGATCGCCTGCGACACCCTGGCCGTCGGGCACGGCATGCTCGCGCACACCGACCTCGCCGAGACCCTGGGGTGCGCGATCGACGCCACCGGGGACCCCTTCGTCGTCACCGACACCGAGCAGCGCACCGACGTCGAGCGTGTCTGGGCGGCGGGCGAGGCCACCGGCATCGGGGGAGCGGTGCTCGCGCTGGCCGAGGGGGAGATCGCCGGACACTCGATCGCCGCCCGGCTGAGGGGAGTTGAGCCAAGCCCCGCCGACTGGTCGACGGCCGCCCGGACCCGTACCCGGCTGCGGAAGTTCTTCGCCGCCCTCGACACCGCCTACGCCCCGCCCGCGCACTGGGCGGAACAGGTCGCCGACGACACCGTCGTCTGCCGCTGCGAGGAGGTCACGGCAGCGGAAGTCCGTGAGGCGGTGGAGGAGTTGGGCGCGACCGATCTGCGGACCGTCAAGCTCCTCACCCGGGCCGGGATGGGCTGGTGTCAGGGGCGGGTCTGCGCGCCTGGCGTCGCCGGGGTCGCCGGGTGTCCGGTGGGCCTGGCGAAGCGGCCGTTCGCTCGGCCGGTGCCGTTGGGTGTGTTGGCGAAGGAGCCCGAGCGCTCATGACCGTGTGTTGTCTGCGGGGCCGTTGTGGCTGGTCGCGCAGTTCCCCGCGCCCCTTCAGGGCGCTTCTCCCTACCCCCGATTCCGAAAGTTGAGGTCCCTCATGAGTAGCACCCCCGCCCCTGTCTGGCGAGGCGTCCTCGTCGCCACCGCGCTGCCGTTGAACGACGATCTGAGCGTCAACTACGAGGCCTACGCGGACCATTGCCGGTGGCTCGTCGAGAACGGCTGCGACGGTGTCGTACCGAACGGCTCCCTCGGTGAGTACCAGGTGCTCACCGCCGAGGAGCGGGTGAAGGTCGTCGAGACCGCCGTCGCCGCGATCGGCGGGGACCGGGTCATGCCGGGTGTGGCCGCCTACGGCTCCGCCGAGTCCGCCCGCTGGGCCGCACAGGCCAAGGACGCCGGCTGCGCGGCCGTCATGCTGCTGCCGCCCAACGCCTACCGCGGCGACGAGCGTTCGGTGCTCGCGCACTACGCCGCCGTCGCCGAGGCCGGTATCGACATCGTGGCGTACAACAACCCGATCGACACCAAGATCGACCTCACCCCCGAACTGCTCGCCGAGCTGCACGCGGCCGGACACATCAAGGGCGTGAAGGAGTTCTCCGGGGACACCCGGCGCATCTACCAGATCCAGGAACTCGCCCCGGAACTCGACGTGTTGATCGGCGCCGACGACGTCCTGCTGGAGCTGGCCACGGCCGGGGCGGTGGGCTGGGTCGCCGGTTACCCCAACGCCCTGCCCAGGGCGACCGTCGAGCTGTACCGCGCCGCCGTGGCGGGCGACCTGGCCACCGCCCTGCCGCTCTACCGGCAACTGCACGCACTCCACCGCTGGGACTCCAAGGTCGAGTTCGTGCAGGCCATCAAGCTCTCGATGGACATCGTCGGCCGGCACGGCGGTCCCGTCCGCCCGCCGCGCATGCCGCTGCTGCCGGACCAGGAGAAGGCGGTCCGCGAGGCCACCGAGAAGGCCGTCGCCCTCGGCCTCGCCTGAGCCGACAGCCCGCCGACCTGAGCCGACAGCCCGCCGACCTGAGCCGACGGCACGTCGGCCCGAGTTGACCTGAGAGGATCGCGATCATGCGCAGCAAGCTCGTCCTGCACGCCGTCGACTCGCACACCGAGGGCATGCCGACCCGGGTCGTCACCGGCGGAATCGGCACGATCCCCGGCGACACGATGAACGAACGCCGGCTGTGGTTCCGCGAACACCGGGACGACGTACGGAACTTCCTGATGAACGAGCCGCGCGGGCACCCCGCCATGAGCGGGGCGGTCCTCCAGCCACCGACCCGGCCCGACTGCGACTACGGCGTCGTCTACATCGAGGTCTCCGGCTATCTGCCGATGTGCGGGCACGGCACGATCGGCGTGGCGACCGTGCTCGTCGAGACCGGCATGGTTCCCGTCGTCGAGCCGGTCACCACCATCCGCCTCGACACCCCGGCCGGGCTCGTCGTCGCCGAGGTGGCGGTGGAGGACGGCGCGGCGAAGGCGGTCACGATCCGCAACGTGCCCTCGTTCGCGGTGGACCTGGACCGCAAGGCGACCCTCGCCGACGGCCGCACGGTGACGTACGACCTCGCCTTCGGAGGCAACTTCTACGCCATCCTGCCCCTCGACGAGTTCGGCCTGCCCTTCGAACGTGAGCGCAAGGACGACATCCTCGCCGCCGGACTCGCCCTGATGGACGCGATCAACGCCGACAGTCCCCCCGTACACCCGGAGAACCCGACCATCAACGGCGTCCACCACGTCTATCTGGCGGCCCCCGGCTCGAACGCGAACCGCTCCCGGCACGCGATGGCCATCCACCCCGGCTGGTTCGACCGCTCGCCCTGCGGCACCGGCACCTCCGCCCGGATGGCACAGCTGCACGCGCGCGGTGAACTCCCGCTGCACCAGGACTTCTTGAACGAGTCCTTCATCGGTACGTCGTTCACCGGGCGGCTCGTCGAGAGCACGGAGGTCGCCGGACGTCCCGCCGTGGTGCCCACGATCACCGGCCGCGCCTGGATCACGGGCACCGCCCAGTATTTGCTGGACCCCGACGACCCGTTCCCGGCGGGCTTCGTACTCTGACACCGCCCGACCCGAGATCCATCAGATCCACCAGGAGAACCCATGGCCGCCGAGCGCACCGGCCCCGCCCTGCCCAGCATCGGCGGGCCGCGGCCCAGTTACCGGGCGAGCGTCGCCGACGCGCTGCGGGCCGCGCTCGTCGCCGGTGAACTGCGGCCCGGCGAGGTCTACTCGGCGCCCTCGCTCGCCGCCCGTTTCGGCGTCTCGGCGACCCCGGTGCGCGAGGCCATGCTCGACCTGGTGAAGGAGGGCATGGTCGACCCCGTGCCCAACAAGGGTTTCCGGGTCACCACGGTCTCCGAGGGGCAGCTCGACGAGTACACCCACATCCGGTCGCTGATCGAGATCCCGACCACCGTGGGCCTCGCCGCGACCGCCGATCCGGTCGCGCTGGAGGCGCTGCGCACGTACGCGGTGGAAAGCGTCGCCGCGGCGGACAGCGGCGATCTCATCGCGCATGTCGAGGCCGACCGCCGCTTCCACCTCGGCCTGCTCGCCCTGGCCGGCAACCAGCACCTGGTCGAGGTCGTCGGCGACCTGCGCAAACGGTCCCGGCTGTACGGGCTCACCGCACTGGCCGAACGCGGTCTGCTGAAGTCGACCGCCGAGGAGCACCTGGAGATCCTCGACGCGCTCCTCGCCCGGGACGCGGAGCGCGTACGGACCGTGATGACCCGGCACCTCGGCCATGTCCGGGGCGACTGGGCCCACTGAACTCCTGAAGCCCCTGTACCTCTCCACCCGTCCACCTCGGTCGAGCCTCCTCCGCGAATGGCGTACACGAACTCCGCGTGCGCGTTCGGACGTGTTCGGTTGTTGCCGTCCGGGTGGGGGAGGACACTGAATCCATGGCCTCCGAGCGCGCTGACGACGACCATCCCGACGGACCTGACCTGGTGGAACAGGCGTTTCGGCAGGCGGCCTTCTCGATGTCCGTCTTCGACATCGAGCAGCGCTACCGGCGGCTCAACGACGTGGCCTGCCAGGTGATGGGCGTCGAGGAGGACGTACTGCTCGGCCAGGTCTTCCCGTACGGCGTACCGGCGGACGTCGAGCAGCTCGGCATGCTGGCGGCCCTGCGGGACGTGGCCGAGACGGGCAAGCCCACGCACTACGAGAGCTTCACGCGGGCACCCTCCGGTATCCGCGAGCACGCCTGGAACCTGGAGCTGTGGCCCGTCCGGGACGCCTCGGGCGAGGTGTGCGCGGTCGGGATGGCCGCGTTCGACAGCAGTGAGCAGCACTGGGCGCGGCAGCGGCTGGCGGTGCTCGACGAGGCGGCCGTCTCGATCGGCACCAGCCTGGACCTCGACCGCACCGCCCAGGAACTCGCCGACCTGGTCGTTCCCCGGTTCGCCGACTTCGCCAGCGTGGACCTGCTGGAGGCCGTCATGCGCGGCGACGAGCCCGCCGAGGCCGGTCCGGACGGCGCCGTCGTGCTGCGCCGCCTCGCCCACGCCGCCGGGAGCGCCGGGGCGCCCGCGCCCGCCCTCGGCCCGGGCGCCACCGACACGTACCCGCCGTACTCCCCGCCCGCCCGGGCGCTGCGCACCGGACAGCCGGTGCTCAGCCGCAGCGGCGCCCCCGACTTCGACCACTGGATGGCGAGCGCGCCCGAGCGGGCCCAGAGCCTGCGCGGAGTCGTCGTCACCTCGCTGGTGGCCGTGCCGCTCATCGCGCGCGGTACGACACTCGGGGTCGCCGTCCTGCTGCGCACCAGGCCCGACGTCTTCAACGAGGACGACTTCGTCCTGGCGAGGGAGCTGGCGAGCCGCGCCGCCCTCTGCGTCGACAACGCCCGCCGCTACACCCGCGAGCGCGGCACCGCCCTCGCCCTCCAGGAGAGCCTGCTGCCGCGCGGCCCCTCCCGGCAGTCGGCGGTGGACGTGGCCTCCCGCTATCTGCCCACCGACTCGCGCGCCGGTGTCGGCGGCGACTGGTTCGACGTCATCCCCCTGTCGGGCGCGCGCGTCGGCCTGGTCGTCGGCGACGTGGTCGGCCACGGCATCCAGGCGTCGGCGACCATGGGCAGACTGCGTACGGCGGTCCAGACGCTCGCCGATGTCGACCTGCCGCCCGACGAGCTGCTGGCCCACCTCGACGACCTGGTGCTGCGCCTCGCCGCGGACGACGACAGCGCCACCGGCGGCGGCCGGGCGGCCGTCGGCGCCACCGGGGCGACCTGCCTGTACGCGGTCTACGACCCGGTCTCCCGCGAGCTGGCCGTCGCCAGCGCCGGCCACCCGCCGCCCGTGCTGGTCCTGCCGGACGGCGAGACCAAGGTCGTCGACGTCAGCGTCGGGCCGGTGCTCGGGGTGGGCGGTCTGCCCTTCGAGACCACCGAGATCCAGTTGCCGGAGGGCAGCCTCGTCGCCCTGTTCACGGACGGGCTGGTCGAGGCCGCCGCGGGCGACCCGGACCTCGGCATCGCCCTGCTGGCCCGGACCCTCGCGGACGGTCACAGCGCGCACGCCTCGCTGGAGGACCGCTGCGACCGGGTCCTGTCCGCCCTGCTGCCGAAGAACCCCGGCGACGACGTCGCCCTGGTGCTGGCCCGCACCCGCGCCCTGGACGCCGGCCACGTCCGCGTCTGGGACCTGCCCGCCGACTTCGAGGTGGTCGCCGAGGCCCGCAGACGCGCCGTCGCCCAGTTGGAGCAGTGGGGCCTGGAGGATGCCGCCTTCGTCACCGAACTGGTCGTCAGTGAACTCGTCACCAACGCGATCCGCTACGGCGCCGACCCGATCCAGCTCCGGCTGATCCACGACCGTACGCTCATCTGCGAGGTCTCCGACGGCAGTTCGACCTCACCGCACCTGCGCCGGGCCAGGATCTTCGACGAGGGCGGCCGGGGACTCCTCCTGGTCGCCCAGCTCACCACCAGCTGGGGCACCCGGCACACCAGGACCGGCAAGACGATCTGGGCCGAACAGGCGCTGGACTGATCCCGTCCGCCGGGGCTCAGGAGCCGGCCGCACCGCCCGTGGTACGCAGCCGCTCCGGTACCGCCCACCACTGGTCCGGCCGGTCCACCACCGCTGCCTCGGGCCCCGTCTCGACGAACCGGGCCAGCCGGAAGAGGTACGCCGCGATGCCCGCCGCGCCCTGCATCCACGAGGTGCCCGGCGGCAGCAGCGGGTCCTCCTGACGGTATTCGATGAAGCGCCAGCGGGCGCCCGCCCCGTCCCTGATCGCCCGCTCCACCAGCGCGTCGCCCATCACGCGCGCCGCCCGCACCAGGGGCTCCGCGGCGTCCGTGTCCCCGCGGTCCTGCGCCGCGTCCAGGAGTACGTCGCCCACGCCCGCCGTGCCGCAGCAGCGGCCGTCGTTGTCCCAGAAGCCGGGACGCAGGCGCTCGGGGAGGCCCGAGGTGAGGAGCGAGGTCATGCAGCGCTGCCGCAGCTCGCCGACGCCGAGCCCCGACACCTCCGCCACGCCCGCGTGCGCCAGCGCCGAGAACAGGTGCGAGGTACCCGCCGGACCGTGGCACCAGGTGTACGTCACCGGCTCGACCTCGCGCTTCGACGGCGGGATCGTGTGCGGAACGACGAAGCCGCCGTCGTCCAACTGGCCAACGGACAGAACGTGTTGGGCCCCCAGGACGGCCGCCTCGACGAAGTCCTCGCGGCCCAGCGCCGCCCCCGCCACGGCCAGTGCCGAGGCCACTCCGGCGGTGCCGTGGGAGTAGTTCGGCGCCCGCCACTCCGTGGTCGCCCCGATGCCCCAGTCCAGGCCCGCCTCCGTGCGGTCCGCCACCCGCAGCAGCGCCTCGCAGCCCGTCGTGGCGATCGGCTCCGCGAACTCGCCGCCCGCCCAGACGGCGGTGAGGACCACGCCCGCGGTGCCCATGATGATGTCGTTGAGGGGCGCGTCCGAGCCGGCTTCGAAGTCGACGGTGGTCCGCCAGCCGTCCGGCGCCGCCAGCTCGGCCAGCCGCCGCAGCGCCACCGACTCCGTGCCCGGTGCGAGCAGCCTCAGCGCCGTCACGTCACCGGACAGGCCGTCGTACAGCGAGGGTTCCGTGCGGGTTTCCGCCGCCGCCGACAGCCTGGTCACGATCCCGGCCGTCAACGACCGCTCCCGCTCGGTCGGTTCGCGGTGGCGGGCGATCTCGGCCAGCACGGGGGCCAGGCCGGCGATCCCCGCGTACAGACAGTCGCGGTCCTTGGCCGGTACGGGGTCCGGAGCGTCCTTCGCCGTGTCCTCGGACACCGTCTCCGGCAGCCACGGGCCGTCGTCGTCGCGGACCTGGTCCAGCACCCACGACCAGGCGGCCTCGCCCAGTTCCCGGTACTCGTCGTACGAACGCTTCGCGTGGCTCACGCTGTTCTCCGGCACCCGGTCACGCTACAACCGCCCGATCACCCACCGGAAGGCGCCCACCTGCGGTGCCGCGATGCTCCCGCTCCGCCGCCACGGTCACGGGCAGGGAAAGTCTGTTCCCCTCGGGTGCGGGAGGGTTCACCGCGGCACGGTAGAAAGGACCCATGGCGGAGCGCGAGACCCCCGCGGGGGACATGGACGATGTTGACGCGGTGACCCGTGCGGTGCTGACCGCGTCGCGGCTGCTGGTGGCGGTCTCCGCCCGTTCTCTCGCGGAGGTCGAGGAGCGTGTGACGCTCCCGCAGTTCCGCATGCTGGTCGTCCTGTCCACGCGCGGCGACACCAAGCTGGTCACGCTCGCCGACCAGCTCCAGGTGGCCCCGTCCACCGCGATGCGCATGATCGACCGGCTGATCGCGGCGGGCCTCGCCGAACGGCACCTCAACCCCGACAACCGCCGTGAGACGCAGCTTGGCCTCACCGAGGAGGGGCGTCGCACGGTCGAGGACGTCACGGCGCGGCGGCGGGCCGAGATCTCCGGGATCGTGTCGCGTCTGGCCCCGGCACAGCGGGCAGCGCTCGTCGAAGCACTCACCGCCTTCAGCGAGGCGGGTGGCGAACCCCCGGCCCCGGCGGCGGGCGACACGGAGCCGCACCCGCTCGGCTGGGCGGACAGCGCGATCGTCTGACGCCGTCCACGGCGGGCGGGATCCGGGCCGAGGTCTCTCAGCCCGCCGACGGCGACGGACCCGACGGTCCCGTGGGCGCCGGGGCGGCCGTGTGGATGTTCAGGTCCGGGCGCGGGGTGAGCGCGACCATCGGTGCGCCCGGCAGGGGCGGCGGTGGGGTCGTGTCGTCCTTGGGCAGTTTCGGGGGCGTGCTCTGCTGGAAGTTGACCTGGTCGATGTTGACCAGGCCGGTGTTCTCCAGCACGGTGATGTGGTCGAGGACGGTGTCGTTGGCCAGGTCGGCCAGGGCGCGGACCATGACGTTCCTGGTGGTGGCGCGGGTCTTGGCGATGACCGGGAAGATCTGGCCGTGGGTCACCCGCATGATGGTGACCGCGGTGGAGTCGAACTCCTTGCCGGCGGCGGCGTCCGCGGTGGCCACGAACTGCTGCTGTTGCGGCGACGCCACGTTGGGCAGGACCACCCCGAGTTCCGGGGCGATCCTGCGGCACATGTCGTCGAGTCCGGCGTGACCGACGATCAGGTGCTTGCCGGCCTCCCGCATCTCCACGGTCGTGCCCCGCTCCATCGCCATCTCGCCCAACGGGTACTCCCACAGCCCCGCCGCGCGCACCTTGACCACGAAGTCCCGGTCGGCCTCGGTCAGCGGTCCGTAGCGGGTGTTGGCGATGACGCGGTCCGGTGAACTCGTCGTGTTCTGCACCCCGACCATGGCGGGGTAGGCCAACGCGGTGAGCGTCAGGCCCAGAGCGCCGAACACGAACACGTTTCCAGCCGTTTTGGCCGATATGGGCATGAAAGCCTCCTGGTGCGAG
This sequence comes from Streptomyces sp. NBC_01451, assembly GCF_036227485.1. Taxonomy (NCBI): domain Bacteria; kingdom Bacillati; phylum Actinomycetota; class Actinomycetes; order Kitasatosporales; family Streptomycetaceae; genus Streptomyces; species Streptomyces sp. NBC_01451. The sequence goes on along the minus strand of NZ_CP109479.1, from coordinate 2,142,199 downwards.
CGGCTCGTACGTCAGGAGGTACGGGGGAGAGTCGGCTTTCAATCATTGCTCAGGGTAAATTTTGCACTCTGCCAAATCCGGGGACGCGGCATGATCGGTGGATGGCAGCTGTAGAGGACGAGAACGGGGGCGGCGAGGCGGCCCGACGGGCGGAGATCTCGTCGCCGCGAGAGGCCGCGAACAACGCGCTGGTGCTGGCGTTCGGGCGGCTTCAGGGCGCGGCCAACCGGCTGGAGTACATCCTCGGCCGGTCGCTGGAGCAGGAGTGCGGCATCAGCCACCTCATGTTCGAGGTGCTGCTCATCCTGGGGCGGGCGGGAGAGCCCGGGCTGTCCATGCGCGCCGTCGCCCAGGAACAGGTGCTGACCACGGGCGGCGCGACCCGTCTGGTCGACCGGATGGCGGCGGCCGGACTGGTCGAACGAGCCGAGGACCCGGACGACCGGCGCGGCCGGCTGGTGCGTCTGACCCCGCTGGGGGAGGAGACCGCGGTGCGGGCCTCCCGGCTGCACGTGGAGAACATTCGGCGCTATTTCGTGGCGCCGCTGCCGCCCGAGGACTGGGAGCGGTTCGCCGAGGACCTGCGCATCCTCAGTCACTCCGCGCGCGACGAGCTGCCCCGCCTGCCCTGAGGCCGCGGCCGTGTCGCCGCGGCCCGCTGACCCGGTCGGCATTCACGGCGTCTCGTGGAGGCGCCGGTCAGTGCTCCGGCGCCGTCCGGCGCGTCCGCGTCCCGGTCCCGTGGGCGGCCGCCGCCAGGCAGGCGACCGTCGCCGCGACCCACAGGGGATGCCCCACCAGCCAGGTCTGGACGCCCTCGAAGGGGTCGGCGGAGGTGAGGGCCGCGCGTTCGAGCATCCAGGACGACGAGAACAGCAGGCCGACCACCGCCACGGCGACGCGGAAGGCCGGATAGAAGCGGGTGCGGGCCAGGACGAGCAGCGACGGCATCAGCAGGGCCACGACCAGGAGCTGGGTCAGTTCGATGCCCAGGTTGAAGCCCAGCAGGGTGGTCACCAGGGAGCCCCGGTCCAGGCCCAGGCCGGTGATCAGGGAGGCGAAGGCCAGGCCGTGGATCAGGCCGAAGCCGGAGGCGATCAGGACCTCGCCGTGCGCCACCAGGGGGCGGATCGCGTGGATCGCCGACACCGCGATCGAGAGGGCGATCAACGTCTCCACCGGGCGCGTCGGGAGGTCGATCACCCCGGTCGCCGCCAGGGCCAGGGTGAGCGAATGGCCCACCGCGAACGCCGACACCACGTGCACGACCCGCATGATCGCCCGCCGCCGTGACGGAGCCGCGCGCCAGCCGCCGCCGACCGCCACCAGGGGCGCCGGGATCAGCAGCATGAGCAGGAAGAGGAGATGGTCGGCGCCTTCGCCGATGTGCTCGATGCCGAGGGCGGCCGTCGAGGCGAGGCCACGCAGCCAGGAGCCCTCGTCCGCCGGGACCGTGAGGGTCTTCGTCGCGTGGTCGAAGATGCCCAGGGTCTCGGCGTCGTCCGCCTTGAGGATGCCCCGGTCGAAGTCGTACCGCACGGTGACGACGACCTTGTGCGTGAGCAGTTCCTCGACGATGACGTCGTACCGCAGGTCGAAGGCGGTGACCTCGCCGTCGGGCGGACGGATCTCCAGGGGGTAGACGAGGTGGGGCGACGCGTCGATCGACCTGACCGTTCCCGTGCCGAGTTCCACCGTCCAGGGCCTGCCGTCCCTGCCGACGGCGCTGATGTGCCGCGCCGCGTAGCTCTTCAGGAACGCCCGGTCGGCGCCCAGGGCGCGGGCGCCGGTCAGCTCGCGGTCCACCGCGACGGACAGACGGTCCAGGGGGAGCTGGATCTCGCCGTCCACGCTGTCGTCGCCGATGTCCAGAAGGACCGCCGAGGTGGCCATCGGGTGCGCCTCGGCCGCCGGCGCCAGGAGGCCGGTGAGGAAGAGGGCCGCGAGGAGGAGCGCGGGCAACAGCCGGTACGTCGTTCTGCTCATGATCTTTCCTGTGTCCCTGCGTTCCCGTGTGCCGGTGTCCCGTGCTCCTCCTCGCGGCTTCCGCTCGGTCAGTTCCAGCCGTAGTCGGCCGTCTCGTCGCGGAAGATCGTGTGCTGGTGGATCTCGTCGGTCGAGGCGCCGGGCTGGTTGGAGAACTCGATCCAGGCGGACGGGCCGTCGAGGCGCACGTAGGTCTGGTCGTTGTCGAGGGTCGTGCCGCCGCTCCACCCGATGTACGTCTTGTCGTACTCGGAGGCGTACTTGGCGAGGAGCCGCCTGGCGGCGGTCTCGTCGAGGTCGTCCACCCACGCCTTCAGCATCGCGGTCACCTTGGCCTGCTGCTTCCTGGTGAGGGAACTGACGAGTACGCCCTCGGGCTCCGTCGGGAAGGGGCCGTCGTTGCCCGGGCCCAGGAACAGGTCGTCGAAGCTGCCGTCGATCTCGGCGGAGGTCAGCTCGGTCGCGGTCAGGGACTGGATCGCGCCGATGGTGGCGGTCCGCTTGTCCTCCATGGGGGCGTAGAACATCTCCTCCCAGTTGAACTCCATCGGCTCGACGGCCGTCAGGGTCGGGGAGATGGACACGTTCTGGCCGGCGTAGGTGAGGTTGTACGCGGCGTGGTGGCCGCCGTACTGAAGCGTGAACTGGCCGGTCCTGCTGGGCTGCCCGAAGAAGGAGATGTAGTACCACTCCGAGCCGAAGTTGGCGCCTCCGCCGCCTCCGCCACCCCCCGGGGGACGGGTGCCGCCTCCGGTGGGAGTACCGCTCGGGGTGCCCGTCGGAGCCGTGGTCGGGGTGGCAGACGGTGACGGGCTGCTGGTCCCGTCGTCGGCCGTCAGCGAGGCGAGGTAGTCGTCGGCCTTGCGGATCTCGACGAGTTCCTCGTAACCCTGCTTGCTGAGCGCGGCCTCCATGACCTTCAGGGCCGCGGCCTCCTGCTCGTCGGTGAGGTCACCCAGCTTGAGGCCGTTGCGCTCCACGACGGGGGTCGGGAAGTTGGACCAGCCGGTCTTCTTGGCGGCGTCGTCGAAGTCGTACAGGACGGTGTCCTGCTGCTCGGCGGAGAGCGTCGCCAGGAACGCGTCGGCGGCGGCCACGACCTTGGCCGTGTTCGCGCCTCCCACGCCCTTGACCTTCTTCGCCACCTGGGCCGCGTTCAGGGCCGCCGGCGCGGCCGAGGACGTGGTGTTCGCGGCGGAACAACCGGTGACGCCCAGGCTGACGCATACCGCCAGAGCTGTCATGGTGCGGCGCATTGATACTCCTGTGGAGGGGGTGATCAGGAGAACCCATGCTGTGCGGCCGTCCTTGGACCCCGGCGGGAGCTGTTCGGGAATTGGATGAGAACCGAGGACGATGTCCGACGGCCGCCCGTGGGCCAAAATGAAACCCATGCCGAACCGTGTCCTCATAGCCGACGACGATCGTGCGATCCGCGAATCCCTGGAACGCGCCCTGGAGTTGGAGGGATACGAGGTCGTCACCGCCGTCGACGGAGTGGAGGCGCTGACCCAGGCCCGCCGGGGTTCCTTCCACGCGCTCGTCGTGGACGTGATGATGCCCCACGTCGACGGCGCCGGGGTCTGCCGGGTACTGCGCGCCGACGGCGACCGCACCCCGGTACTGATGCTCACCGCGCGGGTCGGGACCCCGGACCGCGTCGCCGGCCTGGACGCGGGCGCCGACGACTATCTGGCCAAGCCCTTCGCGGTGCCCGAACTGCTCGCCAGGCTGCGGGCGTTGCTGCGCCGGGCCGCGCTGACACCGGGCGGCGACGACGAAGCCGACGTGTCCGGGGCCGAACTGCGGATCGCCTCCCTGCGGATCGACCCCTCCGGGCGGCGGGTGTGGTGGGGCGGGGCCGAACTGCGGTTGTCCAAGACCGAGTTCGACCTGCTGGAACTGCTCGTGCGCAACGAGGGCATCGTGCTCGACCACGCGACCGTCTACCGGGAGATATGGGGCGAGGACTTCGCCGTGGACGGCAAGAACCTCGCCGGGTACATCGGCTATCTGCGGCGCAAACTGGGCGACGCCGGTGCGCCCGACCTCATCCACACCGTGCGGGGCGTGGGTTACGCGGTACGGCGGCCATGAGCACCCGGTCAGGGGTGGTCGCGCGGCTGTGGACACGGTGTCGGCGGCTTTCGCCGTCACGGACACGGCCGGTGGCGTGGCTGAGGGGTTCGGGGCCGCGGGCACACCTCGGGCTGAGTCTGAGTCTGCGTACGCGGTTCGCGCTCGCCTTCGCCGCCGTGGGCGCCGTGGTCGCCGTACTCGTCGGGCTGCTCAGCTACGGTGCCGCCTCCGACCGGGTCATGGCGGAGATCGACCGTTCGCTGCGGTCGGCCACGGTGGCCCTGGCCCAGGATCCCGACCAGGCGCTGTCCCTGTCCGAGGCGGTCGAGCGCGCCCCCGACCTCTACCCCGGCCCGGACCTGCCCGGTCCCGGTGACGAGGACGAGCGGACCGTCACCGCGCGGGCCGTGGCCAAGGACGGCACCCTCACCGGACTGGGCGGCCCGCCCGTGCGGTTGCCCCTGTCCGGCACCGCCCGAGCGCTCGCCGCCGGCGGCACCGCCGGACAGGCGGACACCACCGAGGCCGTCGTCGGTTCCCAGACGTTCCGCCTGCTGACCACCGCGCTCGGCGGCGACCGCGGCGCCCTGCAGGTGGCCGTACCGGTCGACCAGACCCACTACGTGCTCGGAGGCATGGCACGCCAGATCGCCGCCGCGAGCCTCACGGTCATGCTCGCGGCGGCCTGCGCCGGCTGGCTGCTCGCCCGGCGCATCACCCGGCGCCTGGAACGCCTGGCCGGGGTCGCCGAGGAGGTCAGCGTCGGCGACCGGTTCGACGGCGCGGGACTGGTGGACGGACGCGACGAGGTCGGGCGGCTCTCGGCGTCGCTGAGCCGGATGCTCGGCCGGCTCGCCGCCGCCCGCGAGGCCCAGGAGCGGCTGGTGCAGGACGCCGCGCACGAACTGCGGACCCCGCTGACCAGCCTGCGTACGAACGCCAGTGTGCTGCGCCGCGTCACCGAACTCTCCCCGTACGCCCGTGACCGGCTCCTCGACGATGTGGAGGGCGAGACCGAGGAACTCGGCCAACTGGTCGACGAACTGGTCGAGTTGGCCATGGCCCGGGACCGCGGGGAAGCGGAGGAGCCGGTGGAACTGGCCGCGCTCGCCCGGCGCGTGGCGCAACGTGTCCATCGGCGCACCGGGCGCTTCGTCCTGCTCGACGTCGACGACACGGTGATCAGGGGCCGCAGGCAGGGGCTCGAACGGGCGCTGGGCAACCTGCTGGAGAACGCCGCCAAGTTCGACACCGACGGCGACTCCCCGGTCGAGGTGCGCGTCCGCCGGGGGGAGATCACCGTCGCCGACCACGGACCGGGCATCGCCGCCGCCGACGCCGTCCACGTGTTCGACCGCTTCTACCGGGCCGACACCGCCCGCGCCCTGCCCGGCTCCGGGCTCGGGCTGGCCATCGTCCGCGACGTCGCCGAGTCCCACGGCGGCACGGCCTTCGCCCGGACCCGACCGGGCGGGGGCGCGGAGGTGGGGTTCACGGTCGAGAACTCCCGGCTCCTGGAACCGGAGACGCCCGGGGCGAAGAAGGTGAAGGAGGCGAAGAAGGCGGGGGAGACGGGAGGGGACCCACGAGTCCCGTGACCCGGTCGCCGGTGCGCCGGTGTTCAGGCCGGCCGGACGGTGAGGAGTACCGTCGCGTCGGTCTCGGCGGTCAGGCTGTGCCGTTGGCCGGGGACGGCGACGATGTCGCCCTGGCCGAGGGGCCAGGCGCGGTCGGTGGTGTGGAGTGTCACCCGGCCGGTCAGGCAGGTGAGGGTGGCGGCGCCGGGGGCCTCGTGTTCGGCGAGTTCGGAACCCGTCGCGAGCGCGATCAGGGTGACGCGGAGTCCCGGCAGGGTGACGACGGTTCGTGCCGCCCGCCCCGAACTGCCGGAGTCCGTGGACCGGGCATCGGCGAGCAGTTCCTTTCCCATGGCCGGCAGGCTGGTGATCTCGCCCGCTGACAGGTGTGTCTCGGGAGGCCGGGCGGAACCGTTGTGGTGGGTGTTCATCAGGTGCGTTCCCATCCGCGCCGGGGCGTGCGGGAGCCCAGCTGCGCGTCCCGGCTGCGATAGACGATGTAGGGGCGGGTGAGGTAGCCGAGGGGGGCGGTCAGCATGTGCACGAGCCGGGTGAACGGCCAGACGCCGAACAGCATCAGGGCGCTGAGCGCGTGCAGTTGGAACAGCGGTGGCGCACCGGCCATCAGCGCCGGGTCGGGTTGCAGGAAGAAGACCGACCGGAACCAGGGCGAGACGGTGGTGCGGTAGTCGTATCCCGAGCCGATGATGTTGCTGGCCACGGTGGCGGACAGCCCGAGTGCCAGGGTCACGGTGAGCATGACGTACATGAGCTTGTCGTTGCGGGTGGTGGCGCTGAACACCGACCCGACCGTACGCCGCCGGTAGACGAGGATCGCGAGCCCGGCCAGGGTACTGACCCCGGCGACGGTCCCCAGCGTGGTGGCCATGAGGTGGTAGGCGTGCTCGCTGATGCCGATGGCCCCGGTCCAGTCCTTCGGGACCACCAGACCGCCCACGTGGCCGAGTACGACCGCCAGGACCCCGAAGTGGAACAGCGGGCTGCCGATGCGCAGGAGCCGGTTCTCGTACAGCTGGCTGGACCGGGTGGTCCAGCCGAACTTGTCGTAGCGGTAGCGCCAGACATGGCCGACGACGAACAGGGACAGGGCGATGTACGGCAGGACGACCCACAGCACGACGTCGAGCGTGTCCGAGTTCGTGTCCGGGGTCATGACCGGCCTCCCGTCGGAGCGGGCATGAACTCCGGCGGCGCGAACGGCGCGAGACCGACCTGCTCCTCGGGCGGTCCCTGGGCGGCGAGTCTGGCGACGGCCTCGCGCTCGTCACCGGCCGGCGGGGGCAGGGTCGCCGATACGGAGTCGAGGACGTCGGCCCAGGCGGATCGCGCGTCGCGCAGTGCCAGGCGCAGCAGTTCCAGACCGGCCCGGTGCTCGGTGAGGAGGCGCCGTCCTGCTTCGGGGTCGCCGATGGCGGCGAACTCCAGGACGACGCACAGGTGGTCGGGCAGTTCCTCGTCGGTCAGCCGCAGTCCGGCGGCGGCGTAGGTCTGCTTGAGGCGCAGCAGTGCGGCGCCGCGGTTGCGGGTGTCGCCGTGGGCGTAGTACGTCAGGAAGAGGCAGTTGCGTTTGCGGTGGTCGAAGGTGGCGACGTAGTCCGCCGCCAGTTCGGTGGCGGGCGTCCGGTCGAGGTGCCCGAGGAACCGGCGCAGCGGCTCGGCGATCCGGTCGGGCAGCGTGTCGGTGACCACCCGTAGCAGCAGCGTCTGTTCGAGCAGCTGTTTGTCGGGATAGCCGAGGAGGAGGGACTGGATCTGCCAGGCGGCATTGTGCCGGGCGGTGTCCCCGCGGGCGGCTGCTCCGCGCTTCTTCGTGGAGGTCATGGACGCGGCTCGCTCTCGGTGTTCGTGTTCGGTTCCGTGCCGTCCTCGCCCTTGGAGGAGCGGGGGAACAGGCCCCGCGGGCGGCCGTTGCCGTCCCAGTCGAGGAGGTTGAGCCGGGTGGACCTGTCACCGGGGGCGGCCGGGGAGTCGGCTGTGGTGTCCACGGCGTCGGCTCTCTGGCGGTCGCGCAGCAGGTGGAAGTTCTCCACGGCGATCGGGGCCGGAGCGCTGCCGGACGCCTCGCCGAAGGGACCGGAGCCTCCCATGCCGGGGCCGTCCTCGGAGTCGAGGCTGCACTCGGTGGCCAACTCCTCCAGGCTGTGCGCCTGTTCGGCGTGCGCGGGCGGGATGACGTATCTGTCCTCGTACTTGGCCAGCGCCAGCAGCCGGAACATGTCGTACATCTGCTCCTCGGTCATGCCCACCGCGGCGGGGATGGTCTCGTCGGGTTCGCGGCCGAGATTGATGTCGCGCATGTAGCTGCGCATGGCGGCCAGCCGTCGCAGCACGGCGTCGACGGGGGCCGGATCACCGGCGGTGAAGAGCTGGGCGAGGTAGTCCACGGGGATGCGCAGGGCGTCGATCGCGGCGAACAGGTTGCCGCGGTCCTCGGCGTCGTAGCCGGTGTCGCGGACCACGTCCACGACCGGGGACAGCGGCGGGATGTACCAGACCATGGGCAGCGTGCGGTACTCCGGGTGCAGCGGCAGGGCGACCTTGTACGTGTTGATCAGGGCGTGCACCGGGGAGCGCCGGGCGGCCTCGATCCAGTCCCGTGGGATGCCCGACCGTTCGGCGTCGGCGGCCACCTGCGGGTCGCCGGGGTCGAGGAAGACCTGCCGCTGCGCCTCGTAGAGGTCGGTGTCGTCGGGGGTGGAGGCGGCTTCGAGGACCTGGTCGGGGTCGTAGAGGACCAGGCCGATGTAGCGGAGCCGGCCGACGCAGGTCTCGGCGCAGACGGTGGGCTGGCCGACCTCGATGCGCGGGAAGCAGAAGGTGCACTTCTCCGCCTTGCCGGTGCGGTGGTTGAAGTAGATCTTCTTGTACGGGCAGCCGGACACGCACATCCGCCAGCCCCGGCAGCGGTCCTGGTCGACCAGGACGATGCCGTCCTCGGAGCGCTTGTAGATCGCTCCGGAGGGGCAGGAGGCGACGCAGGACGGGTTGAGGCAGTGCTCGCAGATCCGCGGCAGATAGAACATGAAGGTCTGCTCGAACTCGAACTTGACCTTCTCGGCGATCCCCGCGAGGAGGACGTCCTTGTCGCCGTGGTCGGCCGAACCGCCCAGGTTGTCGTCCCAGTTGGCCGACCAGGTGATCTTCATGTCCTTGCCGGTGATCAGCGACTTGGGCCGGGCGACCGGGGTGTGCTCCTGGAGCGGGGCGTTGGTCAGGGTCTCGTAGTCGTACGTCCAGGGCTGGTAGTAGTCGTCGAGCGAGGGCAGCGTGGGGTTGGAGAAGATGTTGATCAGCTTCTTGAACCGGCCGCCGCCCTTCAGCTTCAGGTTGCCGCGCTTGTTCAGGTCCCAGCCGCCGCGCCACTTCTCCTGGTCCTCGTAGCGGCGTGGATAGCCCTGGCCGGGGCGGGTCTCGACGTTGTTGAACCACACGTACTCGACGCCGGGGCGGTTGGTCCACGCCTGTTTGCAGGTGACCGAGCAGGTGTGGCAGCCGATGCACTTGTCGAGGTTCATCACCATCGCCATCTGCGCCATGACCCGGCGGCCGGGCACCGCACTTGAGGCCATCAGTACGTCACCTCCTGGTCGGTGCGGCGCCGGATGACCGTGACCTCGTCGCGCTGGTTGCCGGTCGGGCCGAGGTAGTTGAAGGCGTACGTCAACTGGGCGTAGCCGCCGATGAGATGGCTGGGCTTGACCAGCAGCCGGGTCAGCGAGTTGTGGACGCCGCCGCGCCGCCCGTTGGTCTCGGTGCGGGGGACGTCGATGAGCCGGTCCTGGGCGTGGTGCATGTAGACGGTGCCTTCCGGCATGCGGTGGGAGACGACCGCGCGGGCGGCGACGACGCCGTTGCGGTTTACCGCCTCGATCCAGTCGTTGTCGTGCACGCCGATCTTCGCCGCGTCCTCCTTGCTCATCCAGACGGTCGGGCCGCCCCGGGAGAGCGAGAGCATGAACAGGTTGTCCTGGTACTCGGAGTGGATGGACCACTTGTTGTGCGGGGTCAAGTAGCGCACGGTGATGCCGAGTTCGCCCTGGTCGCCGACCGCCGGCTCGTCGAAGAGGGCGTGCATGTTCAGCGGCGGCCGGTAGACGGGCATCCACTCGCCGAGTTCGGCGATCCAGTCGTGGTCGATGAAGAAGTGCTGACGGCCCGTCAGGGTGTGCCAGGGCTTGAGGCGTTCGACGTTGATGGTGAACGGCGAGTAGCGGCGCCCGCCGGACTCCGTCCCCGACCACTCCGGCGACGTGATGACCGGGACGGGGCCCGCCTGGGTGTCGGCGAAGGTGACCCGCCTGCCCTCCGCCTCGGCGGCCAGATCGGCCAACTCGACGCCGGTACGGGCCTCCAGGGTGCGGAACCCCTGGGTGGCCAGGTGCCCGTTGGTGGTGCCGGAGAGGGCCAGGATCGCCTCGCAGACCTGCACGTCCCGGGCGATCGACGGGCGGCCGTCGGCCGGACCGCCGCGCACGGTGCCGTTCTTGTGGCGCAGGTACTCCAGCTCCTGCCGTACGTCGAAGGTGACGCCCTTGGTGGTGGCGCCCAGGGTGTCGAGCAGCGGGCCGAGGGCGGTCATCCGGTCGGCTACGGCCGGGTAGTCGCGCTCGATCACCACCAGCTTGGGCATGGTCCGGCCGGGGACCGGCTCGCACTCGCCGGCCTTCCAGTCCCGGACCCGCCCGTGCGGGGTGGCCATCGCGTCGGGGGTGTCGTGCAGCAGCGGCGCCGCCACCACGTCCTTCACCGTGCCGAGCCGTCCCTCGGCGAGACGGCTGAACGCCGCCGCGACGGTGTTGAAGGCGTCCCAGTCGGTGCGGGTCTGCCACGGCGGCGGGATGGCCGGGTTGAAGGAGTTCACGAACGGGTGCATGTCCGTGGTGTTCAGGTCGTGCTTCTCGTACCAGGTCGCCGCCGGCAGCACGATGTCGGAGTAGACGGTGGTGCTGGTCATCCGGAAGTCCAGGGTGAGCAGCAGGTCGAGCTTGCCCACCGGCGCCTCCTCCCGCCACACCACGTCGCGTGGACGGGCACCGGGCGGTGCCTCGGTGGCGCGTACGGCGGAGTCGGTGCCGAGCAGGTGCTTGAGGAAGTACTCGTTGCCCTTGGCGGAGGAGCCGAGCAGGTTCGCCCGCCAGATGGTCAGTATCCGGGGGAAGTTCTCCGGCGCGTCCGGGTCCTCGCCCGCGAACTTCAGCCGCCCGGCCTTGAGTTCGTCCACGACGTACTCCGACACCTCCTGCCCGGCGGCTGCCGCGTCGCTCGCGAGGGTGAGCGGGTTGCGGTCGAACGTCGGGTAGGACGGCATCCAGCCCATCCGGGCCGAGGCGGCGATGACGTCCGCGGTGCTCTTCCCGGCGAACGCGCCGCCCGCGCCCGCCGCGGCGAGGGTGTCGGCGCTGAAGGGGTCGTAGCGGAACTGGTCGGTGTGCAGGTACCAGTAGGCCGTCTGGATCATCTGGCGGGCGGGCCGGTGCCAGTCGGCGGCCGTCGCGACCGCCGAGTAGCCGGTGATCGGGCGGACCTTCTCCTGCCCCACGTAGTGGGCCCAGCCGCCGCCGTTGACGCCCTGGCAGCCGGTCAGTGTCGTCAGGGTGAGGAAGGAGCGGTAGATGGTGTCGGAGTGGAACCAGTGGTTGGTCCCCGCCCCCATGATGATCATCGAGCGGCCCTTGGACTCCTCCGCGTTGGTGGCGAACTCGCGCGCGATGCGGGCCGCCGTCTCACCGGGCACCCCCGTGATGGCCGCCTGCCAGGCCGGGGTGTAGGGCTGGTCGGGGTCGTCGTAGCCGGTCGGCCAGCTCCCCGGCAGCCCCTCGCGGGCCACGCCGTACTGGGCGAGGAGCAGGTCGAACACCGTGGTCACCAGCTGCCCGGCGACCCGGCGTACGGGGACACCGCGCCGCAGCTGCCCGGCGGTCCCGTCCGGGGTGTCGAACCGGGTCAGCTCGACTGTCACGGCGTCCTCGCCGCCGTCAGCACCGGCTGCGGTCAGCAGCGGGTCGGTGTCGCCGAGGTCGAGGTTCCACTTCCCGGCGCCGGACTCGCCGTAGCGGTGGCCGAGCGAACCGTTCGGGACGACCGGCTCGCCGGTCGCGGCGTCGAGCAGGACGGTCCTGAACTCGGCGTTCTCCGCCTCGGCCGCCGTGCCGCCCAGGTCGGCGGCGGTGAGGAACTTCCCGGGTACGTAGGTCGACTCGGGCCCGGTGCCGCGCTGTTCGAGGGTGACGAGGAAGGGCAGGTCGGTGTACCGCTTGACGTAGTCGGTGAAGTAGCCGGCCCGGCGGTCGACGAAGAACTCCTTCAGGATCACGTGTCCCATCGACATGGCCAGCGCGCCGTCGGTGCCCGGCGCTGCGGGCAGCCACTCGTCGGCGAACTTCACGTTGTCGGCGTAGTCCGGGGCGACCGCGATGACCTTCTGCCCCCGGTAGCGGGCCTCCGCCATCCAGTGCGCGTCCGGGGTGCGGGTCACCGGCAGGTTCGAGCCCCACATGATCAGATAGCCGGCGTCCCACCAGTCGCCGGACTCGGGGACGTCGGTCTGGTCCCCGAAGACCTGCGGGGAGGCGACCGGCAGGTCGGCGTACCAGTCGTAGAACGACAGCATCACCCCGCCGAGCAGTGAGTAGAAGCGGGCCCCCGCCGCATGGGAGACCATCGACATCGCCGGGATCGGCGAGAACCCGGCCAGCCGGTCGGGACCGTACTCCTTGATGGTGTGGACGTGTGCGGCGGCGATCATCTCGCTCGCCTCGTCCCAACTCGCCCTCACCAGGCCGCCCTTGCCGCGCGCGGACTTGTAGCGCCGGGAGCGCTCCGGGTCGGAGACGACGTCCGCCCACGCCAGCACCGGGTCACCGAGCCGGGCCCTGGCCTCCCGGTACATCTCCAGGAGCACCCCGCGCACATAGGGGTAGCGGACCCGGGTGGGCGAGTAGGTGTACCAGGAGAACGCGGCGCCGCGCGGGCAGCCGCGCGGCTCGTACTCGGGGCTGTCCGGACCGACCGTGGGGTAGTCGGTCTGCTGGGACTCCCAGGTGATGATCCCGTCCTTGACGTACACCTTCCACGAACACGAGCCGGTGCAGTTGACGCCGTGGGTGGAGCGCACCACCTTGTCGTGGCTCCATCGGTCCCGGTAGAAGTCGTCGGCCTTGCGGCCACCGATCCTGTACAGGGTGCGGTGGTCGGCGGAGACCTCGGCTCTGGTGAAGAACCGGCGGGTGCCCACCAGCGCGTCCGCCAACTCGCTGTCCAGACCGGCCGGTCGGCCCCCCGGCCGGCGTGACTGCGGGTCGGTGTCCGCGGTGCCTGAGGTGTCCGAGGTGTCCGAGTCTTCCGGGCTCATGATGCCGCCTTCCCGGGCGTCAGCGGCCCGTCCTGCTGTGATCCGGTGTGCCGCTGATCGGCACCGGCTTCCGGGGCGAACTCCGTCGGGGCGGATCCCGTTGCCGCGAAATCCGCGCTCAGCGTGCCGACGCGGGAGCGGACCGCGTCCATGGCCTCCCAGTCCTCCGTGCTCAGCCCGGCCAGGGCGGCCGGAAACACGCCGTCCTGTTCCTTGAGGATGTGGTCGCGCAGCAGATCCAGGATGTCCAGGAGCCGCCGGGGCCAGGCGGGGTCGTCCGGGACGCCCGCGGCGGCCTCGTCGAGAACCGCCTCGACACGCCGGTGTTCGGCCCGGAGTGCCGCCATGCCGTCGGGGAACTCCTCTGCCAACGGCGGGAAGAGCCCCTCCTCCTCCACCGCCGTGTGCGGCACGAGTACGGCGGAGACGCGGCGCGCGATCCACGCCATCCGGGAGACGTCCGCGTCGCGGTGCGCGGTACGGACGTCCCCGATGAGATTGACGACCAGCTCGTGCTCACGGGTCAGTTCGGCGATCCCGGGCAGTGCCTGGCAGCCGCAGTACTCACACATGGTGACTCGTCTCAGGCCGGGTTGACGGCCGTCGGAGGGCGGTGGGCGCCCCGGGTGACGGCCTTGCGGACGGTGGTCGCGGTGAACGCCAGGGCACTGGCGGCGATCAGGGCGAGCAGGGCCAGCCCGAGCGCGTAGTCGCCGTAGGCGCCGTACAGCGAACCCATCAGCAGGGGTGGGACGAAGCCGCCCAGCCCGCCGGCCGCGCCGACGACGCCGGTGACGGCGCCGACCTTGCCGGCCGGGGCGAGCAGGGCGACGAGGGCGAAGGTGGCGCCGCTGCCCGCGCCGAGCGCGGCGGCGATCGCCAGGAACGCGATGGTGCCCAGCGGGGCCAGCGCCGGGGCGAAGGACTGGACGGCCGCGCTCACCGCGACCACGGCGAGCGCGGCCGTCAGTACGCGGGTGGGGCCCAGCCGGTCGGACAGCCAGCCGCCGACCGGCCGCATCACCACCGCCAGCAGCACGAACCCGGCCATCCGGTTGGCCGCGTCGGCCTGCGCCAGCCCGTACCCGGACTTCAGGTAGGTGGGCAGATAGACGGAGAAGGCGACATAGCCGCCGAACGCCACCGCGTACAGCGCCGCTGCCTGCCAGGTGACACCGAGCCTGACGGTGGCGGCGAGCCGGCCCGTCATGGTCCCGGCCGGTACGGTCCTGCCCGGGGCGTCGCGCAGCAGGAACGCGGCCAGCGTCGCGTAGCAGGCCAGCACGATCGCCGTCACCACGAACGGGGTCGCCAGACCGTGCGTCTTCACCAGGTTCACCGTGGTCAGGGCGCTGATGGCGGTACCTCCCATCCCCGCCCCGAAGACACCGATCGCGAGCCCCCGGCGCTCGGGCGGGAACCAGGCGCTCACGAACGGCACCCCCACCGCGAACGCGGTGCCGCCGACGCCGAGGAAGAACCCGCCCACCAGCAGCCGGCTCAGGGAGGAGTGTCCGGCCAGCCCCAGGTACAGGACGGGGACGATGGTGGCCGCGGAGACCAGCGGGAACATCACCCGGCCGCCGAACCGGTCCGTCAGCGCACCCACCGGTATGCGGCCCAGCGAACCCACCACCACCGGCACGGCGACCAGCAACGCCTGCTGGAACGAGCTCAGTTGCAGGCTGTCCTTGAACCGTGGGCCGAGCGGGCTCAGCAGTGCCCAGGCCCAGAAGTTCACCGCGAACCCGGCCGTGGCGAGCACCAGCATCAGCCACCGTCGGCCGGCCGACGGCGGCGCCTGCGCGTCCGGGCCGGGGCCGGACCGGGGTGGGTCGATGCCGTCCCGCGGGCTGTCCGCCGGGTCGCCCGTCGGCGACGTGCCTGCCGAGGACCTGTCTGCTGCGGACTTGCCCGCCGAGGACTTGTCTGCTGCGGACTTGGCTGTCGGGGTCTCCGGCTTCGCAGGGCGGGGGTGGGGCGTCGTGGGCATGGTCTTCTCGGCTCCTCAAGAGTGCCGTCGCACGGTCGCGTCCCGCGTCCCGTGTCCCGTGGACGGCATGGCCCGACCACGCCGTCCCCGCAAGAATCCCCAGGGGCCGGCTCCCACGGCAGGGGCCGTTGGTCCTCGTCTTCCGCGCCGACCGGGGTACATGCGCCGGGCGGCACCCGTCGGTCGCCGTCGAGGGCCGAACGGGGCCGATCGGCCTCTTGTACGGGCCGATCGGCTCTGCTCCGGTGTGCGGAGTGTGTGCGACCGTCGCTGCTGGTTACTCGTACCGCCGTGAACGGAAAGCGGGTTCGGCCATGGGCATGAGGGTGCGGTGGTGGCGGTGGCGGCGCAATCCGCTCAGGCGCCGCTCGGATGCCGTCGAGGCATGGGTCGTCCTGGTGACGTCCGTGCTGATGGCGGCGGGCATGCCCCTCGCCGGAGCCCTCGGATCGGTACGGGTCGGAAGCGTGCTGCTCCAGGAACGCCAGGAGCGGCACCGTACCTCCGCCGTGCTGACCGAGGACGCCGGCGCCCCGGGGCCCGGCGCGTACGCCCGCACCTGGGCGCTGGTGCGGTGGACGGCACCCGACGACTCCGTCCGTACGGCGGAGGTACGGGTCGTGGCGGGCAGCCGGGCGGGCGCCGGCACCGTGATCTGGACGGACGACCAGGGCCGGCTCGTCGGCGCGCCGCCCACCCCGGGGCAGGCCGTCGCGCTGTCCGTCTTCGCCGGGATGCTGGCGGCGAGCGGCGTCGCCCTGTTCCTGCTGGTCGGCCGCCGGGCCGTACGGATGGGACTGGACCGCCACCGCGCTCGGCAGTGGGAGCGGACGTGGGCCCTCACCGGGCCCCGGTGGAGCGGCAGTACACCTGACAATGCCCCGGGCTCCGGACAGGAGGGGCCGACGGTTCCACCGCCGTGACGGCGCACACCAGTGGTGATCGCGTGCCAGAACCGGCACGCACCCCGTGCATACCGGGTGCCTGCCCCGAGACCGCGCACCACCGGCGGCCACCGCATCGAACCCGGAGAGAACCATGACAGCTCAGCCGGCGCCCGCCCCCGGCATCGCGCACCCGGTGGGGCTCACCGAGGACCGGGCCGCCCGGCTGTTGTCGGAACACGGTCCCAACGAGCTGGGCGCGCAGCGCCGCATACCGCTGCGGTCGCGGATCGGCGCGCAACTGCGCGATCCGATGATCCTGATCCTGCTCGCGGCGGTGGTCCTCACCGTGGCGACCGGGGACTACGCGGACGCGGTGGTCATCGCCCTGGTGATCGTGGCGAACACCGCCGTGGGGGTGGCCCAGGAGGTACGCGCGGACAACGCCGTCGCCGCGCTGTCCGCCATGACCGCCCCGACGGCCCGGGTGCTGCGCGGCGGCACCGAGCGCGAGGTGCCGTCCGCGGCCGTCGTACCGGGCGACGCGCTGCTGCTCGGCGAGGGCGACATCGTCCCTGCTGACGCGACGCTGGCCGAGTCGTCCGCGCTGCTGGTCGACGAGTCGGCGCTGACCGGGGAGTCGGTGCCGGTGGACAAGGACGCCCGGGCCGACGACCCGGACGCCGCACGGCTCCAGGCGGGCACCGTCGTGGTGCGGGGCCGGGCCGTCGCCACCGTCACCGCGACCGGGCCGCACAGCGCGCTCGGCCGTATCGCCGCCCTGCTGCACCCCCACCCCGAACCCACCCCGCTGCAACACCGGCTGGCCGGTCTCGGCCGGGTGCTGGCCCTGGTGGCGGTGGGCCTGTGCCTGGTCGTCTTCGTGCTCGGCCTGGCCCGCGGTCAGTCGCCGCAGGCCATGGCGGTCGTCGCGATCAGCCTCGCCGTGGCCGCCGTACCGGAGTCGCTGCCCGCCGTGGTCACCCTCGGCCTGGCGCTCGGCGCCCGGCGGATGGCCGCCCGCCACGCGCTGGTGCGGCGGCTGTCCGCGGTGGAGACCCTCGGTTCGGTCACCATGCTGGCCACCGACAAGACGGGCACCCTCACCGAGGGCCGGATGGTCGTGGAACGGGTGTGGACCATCCGGGGCACGGCCACGCTCACCGGTTCCGGCTACGGGCCCGCCGGTGAGGTCCTGGTCGCGGGCGGGCCCCCCGACCCCGCCGCACTGCGCGCCGTACAGGCCCTGCTCACGGCGGCGGCGCTGTGCAACGACGCCTCGCTGCGGCCACCCGGGAACAGTACGAAGGGCACGGACGGCGCTGACGACAGCGACGGCACCGACGACGTGGAAGACACGCACGGCACCGACGCCACCGACGGCGCCGACGGTCCCGACGCCACCGACGTCTGGACCGCGCTCGGGGATCCCACCGAGGCCGCGCTGCTCGCCGCCGCGGTCAAGGCCGGCCGGGACCGCGACGAACTGCTGCCCGCTCACCCGCGTATCGGCGAGGTGCCGTTCGACAGTCTCCGCAAGCGCATGACCACGCTGCACCGCGCCCCCTCCGGCCAGGTGGAGGTCTGCCTCAAGGGCGCGCCGGAGGCGGTGCTCGACGGCGCGACCCTGGACGAGAGCCCCGACCTGCTGGAGCGCGTCCGCAAGGAGGCCGCCGCGCTCTCCGCCGAGGGCTTCCGCGTCCTGGCCGTGGCATCGGCCCTGCGCGCGGACCTCCCGGCCCGGTACGAGGACGCCGAGACCGGGCTGCGACTGCTCGGGCTGGTGGCCATCAGCGACCCGCCCAAGGAAGCGGCGGCGGCGACCGTCACCGCCTGCCGACAAGCCGGCATCACCCCGGTGCTGATCACCGGCGATCATCCGGCCACCGCCCGCGCCATCGCGATCAGGGTCGGCATCCTCGGCCCCGGCGACGCCGTTTCCGGCGACACCGCCTCCGCCGAGGTGGTCACCGGCCGCAAGCTGGCCGCCGGGGAGGTTCCGGACCTCACCCGGGTCCGGGTGTTCGCCCGCACCACTCCTCAGCAGAAGCTGGACATCGTCCAGGCATGGCGTGCCGGCCGTGCCGTCACGGCCATGACCGGCGACGGCGTCAACGACGGCCCGGCGCTGCGGCAGGCCGACATCGGCGTGGCCATGGGCCGCCGGGGAACCGAGGTCGCCCGGCAGGCCGCCGACCTGGTGCTCGCCGACGACGAACTGTCCACCGTGGTCACGGCGGTGGAGGAGGGCCGCAGGGTCTACGACAACATCCGCCGCTTCCTGCTCTACGCCCTGGCCGGTGGCGTCGCGGAGATCCTCGTCATGCTGCTCGGCCCGCTGCTCGGCCTCGCCCTGCCCCTGCGGGCCGGCCAGATCCTGTGGATCAACCTCCTCACCCACGGTCTGACCGGCGTCGCCATGGGCGCCGAGCCGGTCTCCCGGCACGCCATGCGGCGCTCGCCGCGCCCGCCCGGACAGCATGTGCTCGGCGGTGGGCTGTGGCAGCGGGTACTGCGCCTCGGCACGGTGGCCA
Source organism: Streptomyces sp. NBC_01451 (assembly GCF_036227485.1). Classification (NCBI taxonomy): domain Bacteria; kingdom Bacillati; phylum Actinomycetota; class Actinomycetes; order Kitasatosporales; family Streptomycetaceae; genus Streptomyces; species Streptomyces sp. NBC_01451. The sequence goes on along the minus strand of NZ_CP109479.1, from coordinate 2,123,774 downwards.
CCTGCACGAGCCTCGCCGCGGCGCTGTGGGTCCGGCACACCGGGCAGCCCTGGCAGACCACGCTGTTCCTCGCGCTGCTGGCCGCCCAGCTCGGCGTCGTACTGGGGCTGCGGGAGCGGCTGTTCACCCGCGAGAACCCCTTCCTGCCCTGGGCGGTGCTGGCCGCGGCGCTGCTGGGAGCCGCCGCGCTGTACGTGCCGTTCCTGCGGGCCGTCCTGGAGACCGCGCCGCCGTCCTGGCCCGGTCTCGTGGCCGCCCTCGGCGCGGGGCTCACCGGATTCGTCACCGCCCGCGCGGAGAGCCGGTCCACCCGGGCCGTCGGACGCCCGGACGGGGACCGGTCCGGGACCGGTCCCCATCCCATGACCGACGAGTGACAACGCGAAGGGAAGTGACCGGCCGTGCCGGAACCGACGAGGAACGCCGGAGACATCGGACGACGGGTGGCAGCGCGGCGCGAGGAGTTGGGACTCACCGGGGACCAGGTGGCCGCGCTGGCGGGCACGGCTCCGGACTACCTGCGGTACGTGGAGGAGCGGCCGACGGCGTCCCCGGGCACGGGCTTCCTGATTCGGCTGGCCGACGCGCTGGAGACCACGGTGGCCCAACTGCGCGGCGGCGATGCCGACCTGCCGTCCGGCATCGGCCGGGCCGCCCGCCACCCCGACCTGACGGAGCTGGACCCGGGCGAGTGCTGGGCCCGGCTGTCCACCCACGGTGTCGGACGCGTCTCGGTGTCCACACCCGACGGCCCCGCCATCGTCCCGGTCAACTACACGGTCGTGGACGGCTCGGTCGCCTTCAGTACCGCGCGCGGCACCACGCCCGCCCTGGCAGCCGGAGCCGAGGCCGCCTTCGAGGTGGACCACATCGACGAGGCACTGAGCGAGGGCTGGAGCGTCCTCGTCGTCGGCCGTGCCGAATGGGTCACCGACCCCGCCGCCGCCCGGCACCTCGTCGGCGCTGCCCACTCGGCGCCCTGGGCGGGCGGTGACCGCGAACTGTGGGTGCGCATCACCCCGGAGCGGGTCACCGGACGCCGGATCCGCGCCCGCTGATCCCCTCCGGGGTGGGCGCGCGGGCCCCGGTCCGTCATGGCCGGTCAACCCACCAGCGGGGTCTCCTCGCGGCCGTCGCCGCCGCTCTGCCACGGATGCGTGCCACCGGTACGACCGGCCTCGACCGCCGAGCCTCGACCGCCGAGCCTTGACCGCCGAGCCCCGACCGCCGAGCCCCGACTGTGCGGCCCAGCCTGCGGTGGCGGTACAGGAGCAGGGCCCGGGAGACCTCCGGGAGACCTCCCGGGAGGTGCGGGTGCAGGTGAAGGTGCAGCCGTAGGCGCGGGTGCGGGTGAAGGTTCTGGCACAGGTACAGAAACGGGAGGACGAACGACTCGTCCCGGAAGACACGGCCCCGGTCCGCCTCAACATGGCGGTGGCGGCGGCGGAGGTGGTGCAGTCGCGGAATTCTTCCGGCCTCGCCCGGGATGCCCAACTCCGTTTGCTGCGACTGGCGTTCCCGCACGGCGCTGCGGGAAGCCGGCAGCCGGCCCGGCGAAGCCGACGGCACCCCGCACCCGGTCGATCGCGGGGTGCGGGGGATCGCCGGACGCCGGCTCGCGCGCGAGGCGCGCAGGGCCACCGTCCTCTCCAGGGCGACGGGACGCCGGGTCCGATCGGCGGTGTCGGCAGGTGTGCGACGGCCCGCTCTCCCGGGACCGGGTCGACGGTCCGTGGGGGAGCGGGCGGTGTTCAGCGGAGCCAGGCGTGGTCGCTGACGACAGGGAGACGGGCCCAGGCCCTGCCGAGGCCCCAGGTGGTGCCGGCCGAGGTGACCGCGAGGGCGATCAGGACGGCCGCGTACAGGACGTGGTAGTCGACGACCGGGTTGGAGGACATGCTCGGGGTGCCGTCGGACAGCGCCTTGGCGGGCGGCCACTCGGCGATCCACATGAACGCCATCAGGGCGGTTCCGGCGACCGCGGCGAGCCGCAGGGCGATGCCACTGACCAGGGCGAGGCCGACGCCGAGCAGGCCGAGCATGAACAGCCAGTTCGCCCAGCCCGCTCCGGCCCAGGAGTGGAAGGTGGATTCCATGGGTCCGGCGGCGACGCCGCTGAGGAAGCCCTTGGTGGGTGAGCCGCCGTCGGCCCAGCCCTTGCCGGAGGCGGTGGCGTAGCCCCAGCCGAAGGTCTTGTCGAGGAAGGCCCACAGGAAGACGAACCCGGTGACGATCCGCAGCCCCGCGAGAACCCGGGCGCGGGTCGCCGTGGCCGTCGAGTCGGTCGTGGTCTCGTCGGCCCTCCGGGCCGTCCCGGCCCGGTGTCGCGACGGGAGGTGGAAACCCGTGTGCCGGCCGGGAGTTTCGTGTACCGCCATGATGCTCATCCCTGTCCGGGGCTCTGGTGGGCGTGGCGCGACGGCTGTCCGCGTGCCGTCGTCGTCCAGGGTCCGACTCTCCCGCGCGGGCAGTCCGGGCCGTCAGGTGCCGACAGGTACCGCCACAGGGGCCGAACGTCCCTGCTCCGAAGCGGACCGTAGAAGGCCCCGGGTCTTCCACCGCCATGGCCACCGCTACGGCCACGCGCGGTGGGTGACCCTTGTGCCTGCGCCGAATGGGGCTAGGCTGCTGATCAGACGTCCTGGACCCCGGCGCCCACCGCCAGTTGACACGGATGCACCGGAGTGGCCCCGCACGGTCGCCGATGCTTCCCGGCGGCCACCGGCTCGATCCCGAACCCTCCTGCCGTACGGCCGCGTCCAGAGACACACGGCGCTGCGCCAGGAGTCCACGACCGTGTCCTGGGGCATCAGGAAGGACCGTCGCTCCGGTCCTCCTCCCCGAGGACCACGACGTCCTGCCGCGCTGCACGGCGCCGTGCCGACCGCTTCCGGACGGAGCACCATGCCCACCTTTCAGGTGCTGCCAGCCTCTTGGCACGGCACTCACGGCCGGGCCCTGGTCACCAGGGCATGCGAACCCGGCAAGGATCCAGTGCCGCGCACGGGACCTCCCGGGAAGCACGGCAGGCACGGGAGGCAGGAGTGGCAGCGGTCGACGCACCCGGGCCCCGGGACCGACGCGCGGAGCCGGACGTGGTGACCACACCGGACACCACCCGGGCTCCCGACACGTCACCCCGCCACCAGGCCGAACGGCTCCTCGCCCGCCGACGCTCGGTCGTCGCCTGGTGCGACCGCCACCTGATGGCCATCCACGCCCTGTCCACCCTCATGACGGACACCCCCGGTGTCGTCGACTCGGCCCTGGCCGAGGTGCTCACAGACCCCGTCGACCCTCCCGCCGTCCTCGGACCGGGTGAGTACCCCGCTGCCGTCCCCGCCTCCCCTGCGACACGCGCCGCCCGCGCACACCTGCCCGTCACCGGGGGCCGCTGTCCCGACGGTGCCTCCTCGCCCCTCGACCGCGTCGAGCTCGCGCTCCACCTCATCGGAGACCGCTCCTGCGCGGCCGTCTCCCACACGCTCGGCCTCCCCGAGCGTTCCGTCGCAGCCCGCCTCCGCTCGGGCCTGTGGGTGCTGTTCACCCCCTGCGCGGGCGATTCCGGCTACTCGTTGCGGGGCCGGCTCTCCGCCGTCGCGGTGGACCATCGTCACGACCCGCGCTGAACGGCCCCGTTCGCCCGCCTCGCACATGAGCAGAGGCGAGGAGCACCTTCGACGACTGTGACTGCGGCCGATGCCGGCCCGATGGCGCGCGCCGACCAGGACGGCCGGCCGGACCGGCCGACGCGCGCCGGTCGGAACGAAGGCGTGGTCAATCGTGCGGGATCACCGCGACCGGGGCGGCCGCGTGTTGCAGCACCGTGTGCGTCACCGGTCCGATGTGGTTCCCGGCCCGCGTACGACGGTTCCGCCGCCCGACGACGACAAGCGCGGCGTCCCGGGAGGCGTTCACCAGGTGGGAGCCCGCCGGTCCGACCGGAGTCCGCTCGCTCACCTCGACGCCGGGGAACCTCGACCGCCACGGCCGCAGTACGTCGCCCAGCTCGCGCCGCACCCGCGCGCCCAGTTCCGCGTTGGGCTCGATGTCGAAGGCGTCGCCGTAGCCGGAGGAGGACGGTGGCTGCCAGCCGTGGACGACGCGCAGGTTCGCCGCACGGCGGAAAGCCGACCGGAACGCGAACCCGATCACGGGGTCGTCGGGGTCCTCCAGGTCGAGCCCGAGCACGACATCGCCCGACATGTGTACGGTCCCGGCGCCTTCACCGGCTCGGACAAGGACGACCGGCCGCTCGGTCCGGGCCACGACGGACAGCGCGACGGAGCCGGCCAGGAACCCGGTCACTCCGCTCAGGCCCCGGGAGCCGAGCACCAGGAGATCGGCGTTCCGGGAGGCGGCCAGCAGGGCCGTGACGGGCCGCTCCGTGCTCTGTTCGGCGCTGACGCGCAGACCGGGATGACGTTCGGCGAGCCGGGCCGATGTCTCGCGCGGCAGGCGTTCGGCCCGGTCGTGGTGCGATCCTCGCGCGGGCGACGGTATGCGGGTGCCCGCCAGTGACGCGTACGTGTGGGGCTGCCGGTGCAGGGCGTGCACGAGGCGCAGGGGCAGGTCGCGGAGCTGGGCCTCGTGGGCCGCCCAGTCGGCGGCGGCGAGGCTCTCCGGTGAGCCGTCCAGGCCGACGGTGACGTTGCGGAGCATGTCGAGCCCTCCTTGAGGGGACGCGATTTCGTGTCCGGGCAGGAGACATGCGTCAGCAGGGGCCGCCGGGCCACGGCAGTGCCCCGGGTCCCGCGCCGGGGGCAGGGCACTCCCGGCAGACACGGATGACGACGGTGAACCGGGGCAGGGGGTACGGGCGCCCCCGGCCGGGTCGGCTCCGTGGCGAGGTTCGCCCCCTTGCCGCCGAGCACGTCCGCCAGGTCCCCGGACACCCTCGGCGAACGCGTGCCCGTGCCGGGCCGACTGTCCTGTCCCCAGGGCTTGTTCAGGTGTGCGGGACGACGGCGACGGGGCAGGGCGCGTGATGCAGCGCCGCGTGTGCGACGGGGCCGAGGTGGGTGCCGAGACGGTACTCGCGGATCCGGCGTCCCACCACGACGAGGGCCGCGCCGGCCGAGGCACCGATCAGCTCGTCGGCCGCACGTCCTTCGGTGACGCTCTCGGTGACGGCGACCTCGGGGAACTTCTCGTACCAGGGGCGCAGCACGGCGACCACGGCCTGCTCCTGCTCCGCCCGCAGCTCCGGGCCGCTCACCGGGACGATCCTGTCCGCCGCCGCGAAGTCCGGCGCCCGCCTGAAGGCGTGGACCACGCGCAGCGAGGAGCCCCGCCGCGCGGCGGCCTCGAAGGCGAACCCGATCAGTTCGTCACAGGGCCGGCCGGTGTCGAGACCGAGGACGACATCGCGGTACGGGATCCCGGGGATCTCCTCCGGGGAGATGCCGTCGGGCGCCGAGAAGTGCTCGTCGGCGATGCTCCCGCCCGTCCTCACCAGCACCACGGGACCCGACGCCCTGGCGACGACCCGCTGTGACACGGACCCCGTCAGGAACCCCGCGACGCCGCCGAGTCCACGGGAGCCGAGGACCAGCAACTCGGCCAGCTCGGCCGCCTTGAGAAGGACTGAGACCGGCGAGTCCGCCAGCGCCTGGCCGATGACCTGCAACCCTGGGTGCGCGGCGCGCACGCTGTCGGCCACCCGTTCCGGCAGATCCTCGGCCAAGGCCCGTTCGGACATGTCCGCGGGCACGGACGGGGCCGGACGCGGATGCCACTCCCAGGCATGCACCAGGCACAGCGCGGCGCCCCGGCGCGTGGCTTCGCGGGCCGCCCAGTGAGCTGCTGCCAGGCTTTCGGGAGACCCGTCGATCCCTGCGGTGACGTGTCGAAGCATGAGGCGTACCTCCAGCGTTGCTGCCCATGGGTCGCTCTTCCGCCGCCGAGCCTGGTACCGGGGCGGGTACCGGGACAGAGGCCGGGCAGGCCCTTCCGAGGGGCCCTTCGGCCCTGGTTCGCCCGGTTCGGCCGGATGCCGACCGTCAGCACGGTCGGTATGCGGTCCGCGGTCCACCAACGAACGAGGGTTCGTCCGTCCGGCCCCGCCTCGTCGTCCGGGCCGGCGAACCGCGTTCCGCAGTCCCCGCAGGCGGTATCGAACTCGGGCGGCACCTTCGATTTCACTACCGTCGGCGAGGAAGTCCGCCACGTCCGGCGCGCCCGGAGCGGGACGAGCCCCGCGCCCAGGCGTGACCAAGGCCGGACGGCGGCACACGGCGGTCTTCGAACCCGTGCCGGTCACCATGGCGTGGGACGCCCCCCGCCCGGCCGGGACGCCGACGGAGGCCAGGCACCGGCCGGGTTCACCCTGCTGGAGTAGGCGCGCCTCCCGAGGGCCCCCGGGGCGGCGCGTCGCCGACGTGGGCGCGTAGGGCGGGTCGGTGATCACCAGGCCGAAGCGGCGGCCGGGTGCGGCTGTCGCCCGGACGACGGACGATGTTTGGCGAGGCCGCTCGGGGTCACGCGGCTTGTGGGCCTCGGGAGGGCCGGCGACACCGGAGCCGGCTTGTCGACCCGATGCGCGGCGCGTTCCGGCGTGTGCCCGTCCCGCGCGACGACCGTGAAAGCCGTCGACAGTCGGCAGAAGGAGTGTCATGACAGAAATCCGCCCCGCCACCACGACCGACTCGGGCGCTCCGGTGGAGAGCGACGAGCACTCACTGACCGTTGGACCTGGAGGGCCGGTCCTTCTGCAGGACGCCTACCTGATCGAGCAGATGGCGCAGTTCAACCGGGAACGCATCCCCGAGCGCCAGCCCCATGCGAAAGGGAGCGGCGCCTTCGGTCGCTTCGAGGTGAGCCACGACGTGAGCGCCTACACCAAGGCGGCCGTGTTCCAGCCGGGCACACACACCGACCTGGTCATCCGGTTCTCGACCGTGGCGGGGGAGCGTGGCAGCCCGGACACCTGGCGCGACCCGCGTGGTTTCGCGGTGAAGCTCTACACCAGCGAAGGCAACTACGACATGGTCGGCAACAACACGCCGGTCTTCTTCATCAAGGATCCGATGAAATTCCAGCATTTCATCCGGTCCCAGAAGCGCCGCGCCGACAACAACCTGCGCGACCACGACATGCAGTGGGACTTCTGGACGCTCTCCCCGGAATCCGCCCACCAGGTCACCTGGCTGATGGGCGACCGCGGAATCCCGCGCACGTGGCGTCACATGAACGGGTACTCGTCGCACACGTACATGTGGATCAACGCCGACGGCGAGCGGTTCTGGGTGAAGTACCACTTCAAGACCGACCAGGGCATCGAGTTCTTCACCCAGCACGAGGCCGACCAGATGGTCGCCGTCGACACGGACTACCACACGCGTGACCTCTTCGAGCACATCCGTGACGGGGACTGTCCCAGCTGGACCCTCCACGTGCAGGTCATGCCGTACGAGGACGCCGCGAGCTACCGGTTCAACCCGTTCGACCTCACCAAGGTGTGGCCGCACAGCGACTACCCGCTCATCCCGGTCGGCCGTATGACGCTCGACCGCAACCCGACGGACAACCACGCCGAGATCGAGCAGGCGGCCTTCCAGCCGAACAACCTGGTCCCCGGCATCGGGCCGAGTCCTGACCGGATGCTGCTGGGCCGCCTGTTCGCGTACGCGGACGCGCACCGCCACCGGATCGGCGCCAACTACCAGCAGCTTCCCGTCAATGCGCCCGTCGTCGACGTCCACACCTACTCCAAGGACGGAGCGATGGCCTACCGCAAGACGGCGGACCCGGTCTACGCCCCGAACTCCAAGGGCGGTCCGGCCGCCGACACAGCCCGTTACGGAACCCCGCCCGGCTGGGAAGCGGACGGCGAGATCACTCGTGCCGCGTACGTGTCCCACCCGGAGGACGACGACTGGGGACAGCCGGGCACCCTGGTGCGCGAGGTCATGGACGACGCGGCCCGCGACCGCCTGGTCGACAACGTCGTCGGCCATCTCCTCAACGGGGTGAGCGAGCCCGTCCTCGAACGCGCCTTCGCGTACTGGTCGCGTATCGACGAGACGACCGGCAAGCGCATCGCCGACGGCGTGCGAGCGAAGTCCCACGAGAAGGACCCGAAGGCGGCGGAACAGGGCAACCCCGCGCGCCGCGCCATGCAGCACAAGGCATAGAACCCGTCGGCTGCGTCCGCGACGAGCGGACGCAGCCCGAGTCCCGAGTCCCGAAACCCGAGTGAGGGGAACCCCATGAAGACCTCCGACGACGAGACACCTCCGGTCGACGAGGAGACGCGCGAACGGTCCGCGGAGCAGCGGAACGTCGTCACACCCACACCGCGAGACGTCCGGGACAAGGCCGAGGACGACGACGAGCCCGATCTCCCGCCCGGAGACGATTCCTGACCGGTGCGACGGGTGTCGTCGAGCGTCAGCACGGGGGTGCGGCTGCCCGTGAGGATCTCCGCCGCCTCCGGAGCGAGCAGGAATCCGACGTGTTCGCCGCCGTCGATCCGGTCCTCCACACGACCGACGAACCAGACGGCGGCCTCGTCGAGGGTCGTACCAGCGCTTGGTGTTCCCGATGGGTGGCACCTGCGTCGACACCGTGATTGCTGTTTCGGCGCGTTTATGGCCCCGGTCGTCCATCGGGCGAAGGGGAGACCGCAGACCGCCCCATTTACGGACTGCCCGTCGGCGGGTCGAACCTGTGGGAAAACGGCGGAGAAATGTGCAACCGAGGACTTCGACGGCGGGCAGCGGTCGCGGGTGCATGTCACAGCGCGGCAACAGAACAACGGGAGCGGGCTGAAAGACTTTGACGGGGGCACTCGGTTCTTCGCAGCACCGATGGATGCTGCTCCCTGAAGGAAAGAGAAGCTCGTGTATATAGGCCTGGGTACCGTCGTCGTCATCATTGTCATCGTCGCTATCGTCCTGATGCTGCGCCGCCGCTGAACCGTGCCCCTCGTGCGGCACGATCGGCCATGACCACAGCCCGCCCTGGAATCCCTTCCCCGGATTCCAGGGCGGGCATGGTCGTGATTCGGTCCGCATCGGATGGGACACGTCGCGCCCGGTGCCGAACGGCTCCGCCGCTGTGGTGTCCCTGGCCCCTCGCAGACGATGCTGCGGAGGTCCCGGTCGAAGAGATACCGGTCGAAGTCCCGCTCGGAGCAGTGGTGTCGCAGTTCGGGACGGATACGCTCCAGCCGGAAGCAGGCGCGCCCGAGCGTCGGATGGCAGCGGCGGCTCCGGTTCTCGGCACGACCCACGGGTAACCCGCTTCGCCCGTCTCATGCGGACCGGCCGCGTCGACCGGGCGTTCCTGGACACCGCGGACGGCCGGCACGACGGCCCTTTGAAAAGAGGAATCGACAGGGGAATCGACATGACTGTGTTGATTCTTGTACTTCTCCACGCCCTGATATGTGCGGAGCCGTATTCGCCCTTCACGTTCTGTGGTGGATCGCCGTCGGCGCAGCCGTTCCGCGACTTCTGGGATTCGTCTTCCGGAGTGCCGGAACCGGTGGAGCGAAGGGCCGTCGGTACCGCTGGTGAGCCCGGTCACCCGTACCGTCCGTCGCGTTCTCTGCCGTGTCGACGGACGCGCGGACCGAAAACAAATTGTGTGGGACGAGAAACGCTGGGCACCCGACCTACTGAGGGACGCCCACTGGAATATCGGACGGGCTTCCTCGGTATTCACGTACTGCAAGGGGAGGTTTTTGTATGACGGACAACATGTGGGGCTACCCGGCCGAGTCGGGTCACCGGACGGGGACGGACCTGGTCGGATTCAAGGTCGAGGCGAGCGACGGCTCGATCGGCAAGGTCGACAAGCACTCCGAGGATGTCGGGGCCGCGTACATCGTCGTCGACACCGGAGTGTGGATCTTCGGCAAGCAGGTTCTGCTCCCTGCCGGTGTCATCTCGTCCATCGACGTCGCGGAGCGGACGATCCATGTCGGCCGCACCAAGGACGAGATCAAGAACTCCCCCGAGTTCGACAAGGACAAGCACGTCGGTGACCCCGGCTACCACGAGCAGCTCGGCGGCTACTACGGGGACCACCGAGCCTGACCGTCACTCCGCGGCACACGGGGGCGGGCACCGGCGTACTGCCGGTGCCCGCCCTTCGCCGTGCCCGGCGGCCCCACCGGTGGCCTGGACGCCCGCACGGTCCGGGACCCTCTCCGTCCGGGGCGTGGAGGTCCGCATCATCGTCGGCCGTCGGGGTACCTGCGCCTGGCACCCGCCCTGCGCGAGGAAGCGAGAAGTCCACCGACGAGCAGCACCAGCCGGGTCGTGATCCGGATGCGGGGATCCCCGACTCGAAGATCCCCGACTCGAAGATCCTCGACCCGAAGACTCCCGACACGGACGAGGCCGGCCCCGTGAACGGGTGCGTCCGATCATCCATGTTCCATCGCGTGCAGAAGGAGAGTGAGCCTGATGGCCACCGTGTCCCTCACCGGAGCGTCCAAGGAGGACGCTGCCACCGTGTTCGGCGTTCTGCGGACGGCGTTCCCCGCAGACAGGCCTGTCGACGACGTGCCCAGGGAGCAACCGGGCGGCGACTCCATCGTGTGGAGCGCGGAGTTCGAGCCGACGCAGGAATGGATCCCGACCGATCCGATCCCCCTGGAGGGCTCGGTCTCCGCCACGCTCCAGGGCGACTACACCGCCGTGGACCAGCTCCGCGAAGCCCTGGGGGTCGCGTTCGCCGTGGAGGAGCGGGGCACGGCGTCGGGAGACCAGGAGAAGGAGGCCGACCTGCGGCTCACGACGAAGCGGTGACGGGACGGAAGAACGTCCTCTCACGATCCCGACCCACGAGGAGATGAGCGGCATGGTGCAGATCGGGTACACGATGATGACCGAACAGGCGGGTCCGCGAGAGCTCGTCGGCCATGTGGTCGGCGCCGAACGCGCCGGCTTCGACTTCTCGGTCACGTCCGACCACTACTTCCCCTGGCTGGAGTCCCAGGGCCACGCCTCCTACGCGTGGAGCGTGCTCGGTGCCGCCGCGCAGGCCACCGAACGCATTCCCCTGATGACGTACGTGACGTGCCCCACGACCCGCTACCACCCGGCGGTCGTCGCCCAGAAGGCCGCCACCGTGCAGCTCCTCTCCCAGGGCCGGTTCCGGCTGGGACTCGGCTCCGGGGAGAACCTCAACGAGCATGTGGTGGGCGGGGGTTGGCCCGCAGCGCACGTCCGCCTGGAGAGGCTGGAGGAGGCCGTGGAGATCATCCGCTCGCTGTTCGCGGGGGAGAACGTCAACCACCACGGCGCCCACTTCGACGTGGAGAACGCCAGGTTGTGGGATCTGCCCGACGCGCCCCCGCCGATCGGTGTCGCCGTCTCGGGCGACCGCTCGTGCCAACTCGCCGGTCACCTGGCCGACTTGCTGATCGCCACCGAACCCCGGCCGGAACTGATCTCCGCGTTCGACCGGCACGGCGGCACGGGCAAGCCCAAGGTCGGCCAACTGCCGATCTGTTACGACACCGACCGCGACGCGGCGATCATGCGCGCCCACGACCAGTTCCGCTGGTTCGGCGGCGGCTGGCCGGTCAACTCCGAACTTCCCGGGCCCGCCGCGTTCGCGGGCGCCACACAGTTCGTACGGCCCGAGGACGTGGCCGAGTCCATTCCGTGCGGCGACGACGTGGACGCGGTCGTCGAGGCCGTACGCCCTTACGCCGACGCGGGGTTCACCGAGGTCGCGCTCGTCCAGATCGGCGGCGAGCACCAGGAGCCGTACCTGGAGTGGGCCGAGCGGAAGCTGCTGCCCGCCCTGCGCTACGAGCTGTGAGAGGACGAGGACACCCGGCATGACCACGAAACGCGCCGCGATCTTCGACGTCGACGGAACGCTCGTCGACACCAATCACCTGCATGTCGTCACCTGGTGGGAGGCGCTCCGGCAGGCGGGCCACCAGGTCCCCATGCGGGAGATCCACCGTGCCGTGGGCCTCGGCGGCAGCGACCTGCTGGACCATCTGCTCGGCGATCCCGCCGGCCGCGATGCCGGCGCCCGCGATCCCGATGAGGACGAGCAGCTCGTCGCGGCTCACCACGCCCTCTACGCCACGTACTTCGAGCGGCTGCCGACGCTCGGCGCGGCGGGCGACCTGCTGCGCACGCTGGCCGGACGGGGCTGGGGAATCGTCCTGGCGACCTCGGCGAGCGGCGCCGAACTCTCCGCGCTACGGAGGGGCATCGGGGCGGACGACGTCATCCTCGGGGCGGCCGGCGCGGACGACGTCGCCGTCGGCAAACCCGCCCCCGATCCTGTCCGGCAGGCCAGGGAGCTCGCCGGTGCGCCCAGTGAACGGGCCGTGTTCGTCGGCGACACCGTCTGGGACATGGAGGCGGCCCGGCGGGACGGGGTGACGCCCGTCGCGGTGCTGTCCGGCGGAATCCCCCGCGCGGACCTGGAGGCCGCAGGCGCCCGGGCCGTGTACCGGGACCCCGCAGACCTCCTCGAAAGCCTCGACTCCAGCGTCTTCGCCGACGAGGAGTGACCGGAGTCCGGGGAGGCACGAGGCCGGCTGATGGTGAGTACGGATGGGCTGGTCACGCGGGTCATGTGGGTCATGTGGGGCTGCTTCAGGGAGGCGCGGAGCCGAGGTGGGCGCAGCGGGCCGAGACCGCGTGGAGCCGGCCGTTCCCGTCGCGGTGAACGGCGTACTGCCGGGGCAGACGCTGGTCCGCGGCCCGGTCGGGGAGCAGCGGGTCGCCGGTGCGAGGTGCCGCGTCGACCGGGGATGTGTCCGTTGTGCGGTGTGAAGGCCGTTTCGCCGGGCACTCGGAGAAGTGACGCATTGGTCGGGTGTGCCCTGTGGGGTTCGCCCGTGAGGTGCCCCTCGCATTGAGCCACCCGTCGGGTGCGTCCGGTGACACGCTCGGGGCACGGCTGCGAGGTGTACGTGGTGCTCGGAATGATGGCGCGGAACGACAGCGAGGGCGGCTTGGTGCTGGCCCCGTGGCGGGTGTACGCCCCACAGCGCGACACCGAACTGCTGACCCAGGCCCTGGACCGGGAGTACGTGCCCGGGGGAGCCGCCGTCCTGGACCTGGGAACCGGTACCGGGGCCCTCGCCCTGGCCGCGGCCCGGCGGGGCGCCCACGTCACCGCCGTCGACAGGACCCGCCGGGCGGTCCTCACGACCCGGCTCAACGCCCGGCTCGCCCGGCTGCCCGTCGAAGTCCTCCACGGCGACCTGTTCGTGCCCGTCGTCGGCCGCCGGTTCGACCTCGTCGTGAGCAATCCGCCCTACGTCCCGACGCCCGGGGCCGTCCCGAGCCGCCACCGTGCCGCGGTCGCGTGGGACGCGGGCGCCGACGGACGCCTCCTGCTGGACCGGATATGCCGCAGGGCGCACACGTCGCTGCGTCCCGGCGGGGTGCTGCTGCTCGTGCACTCCACCCTGTGCGGTATCGCACCGACGCTGGCCATGCTGGAGCGGTCGGGGCTCGACGCCCGGGTGACCGACCGGTGTCTCGTGCCGTTCGGGCCCGTGCTCCGCTCGCGTGGGGCGTGGCTGCGGGAGCGGGGTCTCGTGGACGCCGACGAGGAGAAGGAAGAGCTGGTGATCATCCGTGCCGAACGAACCCGCTGAACAGTCGCACCGCGTCACGCTGACGAGCGACGGGCCGATCCTCGTCGAAGGGCCGGTCGAGGTCGTGCTCGACGACGGGCGCACCGTGCGTTCGGACCGGTTCGTCGTCGCGCTCTGCGTGTGCCGGCGCAGCCGCTCCTACCCCTGGTGCGACACCAGCCACCGGGCCCGAGTCAAGAGGCGGACCGTATGACCACCACCGCACCGGCCGCCCGTGACCACACCACCGGCCCCCTGCTGCCACGAAGCAGGGGCGAACTCTCCCGTACGGTCCGCCAGACCCTGACCAGGCCCGCCGGGACGCCGCTGTCGCAACGGGTGACGGCGGCGCACGCGGACCCCTACGGGGACGATCTGCAACTGGCGCTCCACCTCTGCTACGAACTGCACTACCGCGGCTTCGCCGGCGTCGACCCCGCGTGGGAGTGGGACCCCGGGCTGCTGCGGCTGAGGGCGGAGATGGAGCACCGCTTCCTGTCCGCGCTCCGCGCCGACGTCGGCCCGCCGAGAACGGCCGACGAGGCCCTCGCGGACCTTCTCGTGGAACCCGTCGACGCCGACGGACCCTCCCACTTCCTCATGGAACAAGGAGAGTTGTGGCAGTTCCGCGAGTACGCGGCCCAGCGCTCCCTCTACCACCTCAAGGAAGCAGATCCGCATGCCTGGGTCATCCCGCGGCTGACGGGACGCGCGAAGGCCGCGATGGTCGCCGTGGAGTACGACGAGTTCGGCGCCGGACGGCCCGAGCGCATCCACGCCCGGCTGTTCGCCGACCTGATGGCGGACCTGGGCCTGGACACCGCGTACGGACGGTACGTCGACACGGCCGGCGCGGAGATGCTGACGAGCGTCAACCTGATGTCCCTGTTCGGACTCCACCGGGCGCTGCGCGGAGCGCTGGTGGGCCACTTCGCAGCCGTGGAGACGACCTCGTCGCCCGGCTCGCGACGCCTCGCTCGCGGACTGCGACGCGTCGGCGCGGGCCCTGCCGCCGTCCGCTTCTACGCCGAGCACGTCGAGGCCGACGCGGTCCACGAACAGATCGTCCGCCGGGACGTCGTCGGCGGTCTCCTCGAAACCGAGCCCTTTCTCGACGAGGACATCGCCTTCGGCGTCGACGCCACCGAATGGACCGAGAACCGGCTGGGCACCCACCTCCTCACCGCCTGGCGCGACGGCCGCACCTCACTGCGTACACCGCTGTGACCCACCGCCGCGGTCACGGAGCAGAGGTGCGTCCGGCGGGTCAGTGAGCGATGACCCGGGTGCTCGACCCGCGGTTCTGGCAGGGGCCCGCTGTCGACGCGGGGGACGACGCCGGGTGTCCTCGTCGCACGGGAAGAGGACGAGAGGCTCCGGGACCTGCCCGTCGTCATCCTGGCCACCCTGGGCGCGAGGAGCGGCAGGAGCCGCAAGACCCCGGTCATGCGGGTGGACCACGGCGGCTCCTGCGCCGTGGTCGCCTCCATGACAGGAGCCCCCCACCCACCCCGTCTGGTACCACAACGCGGTGGCCGACCCCCGCGTCGAGCTCCAGGACGGCCCGCTGCGCCAGGACACGGCGGCACGCGAGGTGACCGGGGACGAGAGGCCCTGTGGCGGGCCCGAGCCGTCGAGGCGTTCCCCGACCACGCCGACTACGCGCGAACGAGGCGGCCCTGGAGACCCTCCTCGGCAACTGGCGCGCGCCCCTGCGTCAGATGTCCCGGAAGATCTCGATCTGTGCCCCCACCGAGTTGAGCCGCTCCGCCAGGTCCTCGTACCCGCGGTTGATGACGTAGACGTTGCGCAGTACGGACGTGCCGTCGGCCGCCATCATGGCGAGCAGGACGACCACGGCGGGCCGCAGCGCGGGCGGGCACATCATCTCGGCGGCCCGCCAGCGGGTCGGGCCCTCGACCAGCACCCGGTGCGGGTCGAGGAGCTGGAGGCGTCCGCCGAGGCGGTTCAGGTCGGTCAGATAGATCGCGCGGTTGTCGTAGACCCAGTCGTGGATGAGGGTCTGGCCCTGCGCCGAGGCCGCGATGGCCGCGAAGAAGGGCACGTTGTCGATGTTCAGGCCGGGGAACGGCATCGGGTGGATCTTGTCGATCGGCGCCTCCAGCTTGGAGGGCCGGACCGTCAGGTCGACCAGCCGCGTACGGCCGTTGTCCGCGAAGTACTCGGGCGTACGGTCGTGGTCGAGCCCCATCTCCTCCAGGACCGCCAGCTCGATCTCCAGGAACTCGATCGGCACCCGGCGCACGGTCAGTTCGGACTCCGTGACGACCGCCGCCGTCAGCAGGCTCATGGCCTCGACCGGGTCCTCGGAGGGCGAGTAGTCCACGTCGACGTCGATGGTCGGTACGCCGTGCACGGTGAGCGTCGTCGTGCCGACGCCCTCGACCCGGACGCCGAGGGCCTCCAGGAAGAAGCACAGGTCCTGGACCATGTAGTTGGAGGACGCGTTGCGGATGACGGTCACGCCGTCGTGCCGGGCGGCGGCGAGCAGCGCGTTCTCGGTGACGGTGTCCCCGCGCTCGGTCAGCACGATCGGGCGGCCGGGGGAGACGGAACGGTCGACGCGGGCGTGGTAGAGCCCCTCCGTCGCCGCGATGTCCAGCCCGAACCGGCGCAGCGCGATCATGTGCGGCTCGATGGTCCGGGTGCCGAGGTCGCAGCCACCCGCGTACGGCAGCCTGAAGCTGTCCAGGCGGTGCAGCAGCGGGCCGAGGAACATGATGATCGAGCGGGTCCGGCGGGCGGCCTCGGCGTCGATGGCCGCCATGTCCAGCTCGGCCGGCGGCACGATCTCCAGGTCGACGCCGTCGTTGATCCACCGCGCCCGTACGCCGATCGAGTTGAGCACCTCCAGCAGGCGGTACACCTCTTCGATGCGGGCGACGCGGCGCAGCACTGTGCGCCCCTTGTTGAGGAGCGAGGCGCACAGCAGCGCGACACACGCGTTCTTGCTGGTCTTGACGTCGATGGAACCGGACAGCCGACGACCGCCGACCACGCGCAGGTGCATCGGACCCGCGTAGCCCAGGGAGACGATCTCGCTGTCGAGTGCTTCACCGATTCGAGCGATCATCTCAAGGCTGATGTTTTGATTGCCGCGCTCGATGCGGTTGACCGCGCTCTGACTGGTGCCGAGAGCCTCGGCGAGCTGCGTCTGTGTCCAGCCCCGGTGCTGTCTGGCGTCACGGATGAGCTTGCCGATACGTACGAGGTAGTCGTCTGCCATGGGGTTGAGGTTATCTCAGATATGAGATGACGCCCCTTGTGGGATCCGTTCGAGTGACGGCCGGTCAGTCGTCCTTCTTCGTGCGGGTCTTCCGCCACCCGAAAGGTCCGGGCAGGTTCATCGATGTCGTACGGCGTCCCGTGGTGCTGCGCGTGTGCCGCGGCCCGTGCTTGCTGCCTGTGGTGAACGACATGGATCGCCTGTTGATGTTCAGTCGGAGCCAGGGAAGGATCCGGAAGCTCTTGCGGAACGTGAGAGTCATAGGGCCCGGTTACCCCGGATCGGCGCGGTGATGGGTACATCACACGACGGCCGGGCATGACCATTCGCCACCCATGCACTAGAGTTATCTCGACATCGAGATATTTCTGCCACTTAGGCTTACCTAACTTAGCCTTACCTTAGCGGATCGGCCAAGTCGTCGTGGCGGCAGGATGCGGTGGAACGCGCACATCAATGAAGGAGACTGTCGTGTCGGCGAACAGCTTCGACGCCCGTAGCACGCTCAGCGTGGGCGACGAGTCGTACGAGATCTTCCGGCTGGACAAGGTGGAAGGCTCGGCTCGCCTTCCGTACAGCCTGAAGGTGCTGCTGGAGAACCTGCTCCGCACCGAGGACGGCGCGAACATCACCGCCGACCACATCCGGGCCATCGGCGGCTGGGACTCGCAGGCGCAGCCCAGCCAGGAGATCCAGTTCACGCCGGCCCGCGTGATCATGCAGGACTTCACCGGCGTGCCCTGTGTCGTGGACCTCGCCACCATGCGTGAGGCCGTCAAGGCCCTCGGCGGCGACCCGGCGAAGGTCAACCCGCTCTCCCCGGCCGAGATGGTCATCGACCACTCCGTCATCGCCGACAAGTTCGGCACCAACGAGGCCTTCGCGCAGAACGTCGAGCTGGAGTACGGCCGCAACAAGGAGCGCTACCAGTTCCTTCGCTGGGGCCAGACGGCGTTCGACGACTTCAAGGTCGTCCCGCCCGGCACCGGCATCGTCCACCAGGTCAACATCGAGCACCTCGCCCGTACGGTCATGGTCCGGGGCGGCCAGGCGTACCCCGACACCCTGGTCGGCACCGACTCCCACACCACCATGGTCAACGGCCTCGGTGTGCTGGGCTGGGGCGTCGGCGGTATCGAGGCCGAGGCCGCGATGCTGGGCCAGCCCGTCTCGATGCTCATCCCGCGCGTCGTCGGCTTCAAGCTCACCGGTGAGCTGACGCCCGGCACCACCGCCACCGACCTCGTGCTGACCATCACGGAGATGCTCCGCAAGCACGGTGTCGTCGGCAAGTTCGTCGAGTTCTACGGCGAGGGCGTGGCCGCCACCTCCCTCGCGAACCGCGCCACCATCGGCAACATGTCGCCGGAGTTCGGTTCCACCGCCGCGGTCTTCCCGATCGACGGCGAGACCATCAAGTACCTCAAGCTCACCGGCCGCTCCGAGCAGCAGCTCGCGCTCGTCGAGGCGTACGCCAAGGAGCAGGGCCTCTGGCTGGACCCGGCCGCCGAGCCCGACTTCTCCGAGAAGCTGGAGCTCGACCTCTCGACGGTCGTCCCCTCCATCGCCGGCCCGAAGCGCCCGCAGGACCGCATCGTCCTCGCGAACGCCGCCGAGCAGTTCAAGGTCGACGTCCGCAACTACGTCGACTCCGTCGACGAGGCCGGCCAGGAGTCCTTCCCGGCCTCCGACTCCCCGGCCGTCGCCCCGAACGGCGTCCCGTCGAGCCCGGTCACCGTGACCGCCCCCGACGGCTCGACGTACGAGATCGACCACGGCGCGGTGACGGTCGCGGCCATCACCTCCTGCACCAACACCTCGAACCCGTACGTCATGGTCGCCGCCGCGCTCGTCGCGAAGAAGGCCGTGGAGAAGGGACTGACCCGCAAGCCGTGGGTCAAGACCACCCTCGCCCCGGGCTCCAAGGTCGTCACCGACTACTTCGACAAGGCGGGGCTCACCCCCTACCTCGACAAGGTCGGCTTCAACCTCGTCGGCTACGGCTGCACCACCTGCATCGGCAACTCCGGCCCGCTGCCGGACGAGGTCTCCAAGGCCGTCAACGACCACGACCTGGCCGTCACTTCGGTGCTCTCCGGCAACCGCAACTTCGAGGGCCGGATCAACCCCGACGTCAAGATGAACTACCTGGCGTCCCCGCCGCTGGTCGTCGCGTACGCCCTCGCGGGTTCCATGAAGGTGGACATCACGCGCGACGCGCTGGGTGTGGACCAGGAGGGCAAGCCGGTCTTCCTGGCCGACATCTGGCCCTCCGAGGCCGAGGTCAACGACGTCGTGGCGAACGCCATCGGCGAGGACATGTTCTCCAAGTCCTACTCCGACGTCTTCGCGGGCGACGCCCAGTGGCAGGCCCTGTCGATCCCCGAGGGCAACACCTTCGAGTGGGACCCGCAGTCCACCTACGTGCGCAAGCCCCCCTACTTCGAGGGCATGACGATGGAGACCACCCCGGTCTCGGACATCGCCGGCGCCCGCGTCCTCGCCAAGCTGGGCGACTCGGTCACCACCGACCACATCTCCCCGGCCGGCGCGATCAAGGCCGACACCCCCGGCGGCAAGTACCTCACGGAGCACGGTGTCGAGCGCCGTGACTTCAACTCGTACGGCTCCCGCCGTGGCAACCACGAGGTGATGATCCGCGGCACGTTCGCCAACATCCGCCTGCGCAACCAGATCGCGCCGGGCACCGAGGGCGGCTACACCCGCGACTTCACCCAGCCCGACGCGCCCGTGGCGTTCATCTACGACGCCTCGCGCAACTACATCGAGCAGGGCATCCCGCTGGTCATCCTGTCCGGCAAGGAGTACGGCTCCGGCTCGTCCCGCGACTGGGCCGCCAAGGGCACCGCGCTCCTGGGCGTCAAGGCCGTCATCGCCGAGTCGTACGAGCGCATCCACCGCTCGAACCTCATCGGCATGGGCGTGCTGCCGCTCCAGTACCCGGAGGGCGTCACCGCCGAGTCCCTCGGCCTCACCGGCGAGGAGACCTTCTCCTTCACCGGCGTCGAGGAACTGAACAACGGCACCACCCCGCGCACGGTCAAGGTGACCACCGACACGGGCGTCGACTTCGACGCGGTCGTCCGCATCGACACCCCCGGTGAGGCCGACTACTACCGCAACGGCGGCATCATGCAGTACGTGCTGCGCAACCTGATCCGCAACTAGGCCGAACGGCGAAGGGCCGCGCTCCCGTGGGGAGCGCGGCCCGACCGTCGCAGACGTCTCACTTCAGGCCGAACGCCCGCAGCACCGTCTGGTCGATCCGGTTGCCGTCCTTGTCGGCGGCCCGTACCCGCAGCGACACCGACCCGGCGCCCTTCACGGCCTTGAACCGCGCCGTGCCGCCGCTGACCTTCACCTCCTTCCAGGAGGTGCCGTCGTCGTAGGAGACCCAGGCCTTGAGGCTGCTCGCCCTCACGCTTCCCAACTGGTTGGCGACGGGCAGCGCGACCTCCAACTCCCCCTTGTGCTCGGCCCGGTTGAGAAGGTCGAGACCCTTCGGGGCGATACCGACAGTGAGCACCGGCAGCGCCGTCCCGGCGTCGGTGTGCGCCGAGGCGAACGTCCACTCGGTGTGCGTGCTCGTGGAGTACCTGGCCCACTCCGCCCGCCGCTGCACATCCAGCTCGAAGCGGTACGAGGCCTTGGCCGCCGGCACGTCGAAGACGCCGTAGCCGCCGAGCACCGAGTTGCCGACCAACTGCCCGTCCGCGTAGAGCTTGCCCTTGGCGGTGCTGTCGGTGCCGTCGATGTACCCGTAGTGGCCCGGCGTGGAGTCGGTCAACTCCGCCACCGACATGGTGAGTTTGTCGCCGGTGCGCTCGGAGAGGCCGTACTCCTCACTGGTCCCGGGGCGGATGACCTGGCGCAGCCAGTTCTCCGTGGTCTTCTCCGTGCCCGCCTTGTCGAAGGTCCGCAGCGGGCTCCACTGGCCCCTGAACGTGTTCCAGTTGGGGTAGACGACGTGCCAGGTACGGGTGTCGGGGTCGACGTAGTAGTACTCGTCGCGCTCCGTGCCCAGCTGTGTGTACACGCTGCTCTCGATACCGAAGAGCTGCCAGGGGCGGAACGTGTACAGGGCGTCCGCGCCCATCTCGCCGGCCGTCGCCCCGTAGTAACGGGCGTGCCGCTTCACCGTGTTGGACTTGTCCAGGCTGTACGTCTGATCCGCGGAGATGGAACCGCTCTGCGCGACGAGCACGTTGTAGACGTACGGACTGACCGGTGTGCCGCTCAGCTTCAGCGTGACCTTCTTGCCGGTCTTCAGCAGTCCGGTGAGCTCGGCGCCCTCCTCGCCGGTGGCGATCATCAGCGGGACCGTGGTCGCGCGGTCCACGGCCTCGATCCAGAAACCGGGCTTGTCGCGGTACACGATGAGGTAACCCGCACCGGCCTTGGTCGCGTTGTCCAGAGCGCTCTGCGCGCGGTCCGTGGCGCCGACCCGGACCACCGCCACCTTGCCCTTGACGTCGAGCCCCGCGAAGTCGGCCTCGGTACCGCCGCCCGCGTCCACCGCCCGGACCTTGTGGTCACCGCTGATCTTCAACGGGAAGTCCTCGTACGTCTGGGAGTAGTAGAGCGAGGACAGCTCGGTCTTCTCCGGGCCGGTGACGCTCGCCGTCAACTCCTTCTCGTACAGCCGGAACTTGGCGGAGAACTCCAGGCTTCCGATGGTGACCTGCGGGGTCGGCGTCACATAGACGTGGTCGGTCCAGAAGCCCTGGCTGTAGGTGAGCCCCCAGGCGTTGCCCGGCCCCTCGCGGTGCACATTGGTGCTGAAGCCCTTGAACTCGGAGTTCTGCTTGGTCCTCGGCTTGATCTCCACCGCCTTGCGGGCGTCGAGCACGACCTCCGTGTCCCCGCCCACCTTGATCTCGGGGCTGGTGACGACCGAGGTGCCGACGACCGTCCCGCCCGCGTCACGGTCGGGGATCCAGGTCGAGATGGCGTAGGTGCCGGCCGGGACCTGCCAGGTCCAGCCGGTGCCGAGGAAACCGTACTCGTCGGGGACGGCGCCGCTCAGCTCCATGAGCGTGTAGATCGAGCCCCCGGTGGGCGCCTTGCCGTCGCGGCCGAGGAGGGAGACCTTGAGGTCGTGGGTCTTCGGTGCCTTCTCGAAGCCGACGGCCGTGGTGACCTCGACGCCGTCGGCGGTCGCCGTGACGTGGCCCGTGTACCGGCCCTGGGCCTGCGCCGCCGGGTCGACCGTGACCGGGACCGTCGCGGTGCCCTTGGCGGGAACAGTGACGGTTCCGGCGCCCGGGGCGGCCGCGGCGAGGGTGGACGAGACCGTCAACTCCACCGCCTTGTCGGTGGTGTTGGTGTACGTGATGTCCTTGCCGACGGTTCCGGTGTCACCGTCCTCGAACAGGCCGAAGCTCAGCGCCGAGGTCGCGAACACGCCCTGCCCGACCGCCCGTACGGCGTCGACCCGGCCGTCTCCCTGCTCGAACACGGAGTTGACCTTGTTCGTCTTCGCCGTACTGGCCAGGGACTGCTTGATCTGCTCGCCCGTCCAGTCGGGGTGGGCCTGCGCGACCAGCGCCGCGGCACCCGCGACATGCGGGGTCGCCATCGACGTACCGTTCGCCGCCGTGTAGTTGGCGTCGACCGGCGTACCCATGGTGGTGCCCGCCGCACGGGCCGCCACGATGCCGACACCCGGCGCGGTGATCTCCGGCTTGACCGCGAAGTCGCCGAGGCGCGGGCCACGGCTGGAGAACGACGCGAGTTTGTCGGACTTGTCGACCGCGCCCACCGTCAGCGCCGAGTCGGCGATGCCCGGGGTGCCGACCGACTGCGCGTAGGGGCCCGCGTTGCCCGACGCGACCACGAAGAGGGTGCCGGTGGAGGCGGACAGTTCGTCGACGGTCTCACTGAGCACGTCGGACGCGCCGGTCGCCGTACCGCCCAGCGACATGGAGACGATCTTCGCACCGGAGTGCGCCGCCCACTCCATGCCCGCGATGATCCACGAGGACTGGCCGCGACCGTCGTTGCCGAGCACCTTGCCGACCAATAGCTCCGCGCCCGGGGCGACGCCCTTGAGCCTGCCGTCCGAGGCCGCGCCGGAGCCGACGATCGTGGACGCCACATGGGTGCCGTGGCCGTGGCCGTCCTGCACCGACTGGTCGGGCACGAAGCTGGTCGACTCGGCGATCTTCCCGGCCAGATCCGGGTGACCGGTGTCCACGCCGGTGTCCAGGACGGCGACCTTGACGCCCTTGCCGTCGTAGCCCGACCTCCACACCTCGGGTGCGCCGATCTGCGGCACGCTCACATCGAGGGACGCCTTCACCTGGGCGTCCAGCCAGAGCTTGTCGATGCCCTCGCCGAGCTGCCTCGCGGCCTTCGCGGTGGGCTCGGTGCCCAGGGCAGGGGCGATGTCCGTCCAGAAGGCGCTGGACTTCTTCGCGCTGAGCGCGGCACCGTCGATGCCGGGCAGCGCGAGCGTCCGGCGCGCGCCCTCGGGGGTCGCGCTGCCCTTGCTGTACGTCGCGATGACAGGGGTGGTGCCGGTCTTCGCGTCCGAGTAGCCCTGCTTGACCAGCTGGGTGACATTGAACAGGGCCGGGTCGAGGCGGCCCGCCCGGACCAGCGGGATCGCGTCCGCCGGCAGGACGCTGACCTCGCCGTTCTTCTCGCTGGACAGGAAGGTGGCCGCCTCACGGCCCTGGCCGCGCCGGACGTCGACGGCGTTCTTGCCGTCCGCTCCCGTGGTGACGGAAACCGTGTCGCCGGTGATGAGGGTGACGGTCTGCGTGCTCGTGGCGCCCGATCGGGTGAGGTCCGGTGTGCTTGTGGCGCGGGACGTGGGGACCGGGGACCGGGGGCCGGCCGTCGCGGGGGCGATGGCCCCCGCGAGCAGTCCGGCCGCTCCTGCCACGGCCCAGAGGGCGTGGAGTCTTCGCATGTGTGGACTTCCTCCCCTGAACTCTGGAAAGACTTCCGGCCTTGTGGGCGGAAGCCTTGGATCAGAGTGGGCGTTGCGCGGAACGCGACTCAAGGGATTCCTGTGGCCGGGGAGTGCCAATGCACCCTTCGGCCACGGCAGCCGACGGAGCGAGGGCCCCGCTCCCGGCCGGAGCACGGCCCTTCGACCCGTTGGAGCCGCGGCGGCTACACCCAGCCGCGTTGAGAAGCCCGCATCCCCAGCTGGAACCTGCTCGCCGCCCCCAGCCGCTCCTGCAGCTCGCTCACCCGCCGCCGCAGGGTCCGCAGACTCACCCCCAGATGGCGAGCCACCGCCTCGTCCTTCATCCCGGCCGCCAGCAGCCGGGTCAACGTCCTCTCGCTCTCGGAGAGTTCACTGTCGTCCGCCGCCTGGCCCAGCGGAGTCGCCTGCTGCCAGGCCATCTCGAAGAGCTTCTGCAGGGCCTCGGTCACCGCCGAGTGCCAGATCACGACGGCGCAGTAGCCGCCGGCCACGGAGGCGGTCAGCGGCAGCAGCGCCCGGCATCCGTCGACCACCAGCAGCTTGAGGGGCACGGAAGGCAGTACCCGGGCCTGCTCGCCGAGTTCGACCATCCTCAAGGCGCGGGACAGGACCTTCGGATCCTCCAGGCCGGTCGCCGCGTAGATCCCGCGGGAGACGATCCCGCGGTTGAGCAGATCGGCCTGGAGATCCGCCTGCGGACCGGCCGGGGCGAGATACGGCGGTGTGTCGAAAAGGCACACCTCGTGTTCTGCGCGCGCGTACATCTCCTCCAGGCGTGCCGCGATGGCGCCCTCGCCGGACGCCACCTCGACCAGCCGGGAGGGCTCCTCACGCAGCAGCCCCGCCTCGTACGCGGTCGCCATCTCCTCGGCGGTGGCGGACAGCAGTTCGGACTCCGTCTCGCGCCGCCGGATCAGCGCGCGGATCGCCACCCGGGGGTCGACCGCCCGTAATCCGCCCATGGAGTCCGGTGGTTGCAGCAGACCGAGCGTGAGAAGCCGGTTGCAGGCCTCGCGGACCCGGGCCGGGGAGGCACCGGTCAGCAGCGCCCAGCCGGCCGCGCCGGCGTCGGGCTGGTTGAGGATGGCCTGATACAACAGCTCGTCGAACGCGGAGACCCCCACCGCGGCCCAGGGGCTCGCGGCAGGGGTCTCCCTTGCCGTGTCGTATGCCGTGTTCACCATGGCCCGGCACGTTAGACGATCTTTGTTAAGGATTTTCGCAATGTTTGACCGAGGTCGTCTACTTCAGGCCGAACGCCCGTGCGATCGTCTGGTCGATCGTGTTGCCGTCCCGGTCGGCGGCCCGTACGCGCAGTGACACGAACCCGGCGCTCTTCTTCGGGTGCTTGAGCTCCGCCTTGCCGTTCTTGACCTTCACTTCCTTCCAGGAGGTGCCGTCGTCGTACGAGACCCAGGCCTTCAGGGAACCGGCGGTGACGCCGCCCGACTGGTTCCGGAGGGAGAGGCCGAGCTTCGACGTGTGTCCGGCCCCGGCGCTGTTGAGGAGGCTGAGTCCGGCCACGTCGTAGTCGACCGAGAGCAGCCCGAGCGCCGTCTGCTGGTCCGTGTGCGCCGAGGCGAAGGACCATTCGGTGTGGGTTCCGGTGGAGTACGCCGCCCAGTCGGCCGTGCGCTGTGTGTCGACCACGAGGCGGTACGAGGACTTCGCCGCCGGGACGGTGAAGGTGCCGTAGCCGCCGAGCGCGGTGTCGCCGACCAACTGCCCGTCCGCGTACAGCTTGCCCTTCGCGGTGTCCAGGACGTTGTCCACGGATCCGTAGTGGCCCGGTGTCGCATCGCTCAACTCCGGGATGCGGAAGGTGAGTTTGTCACCGGTGCGCTGGGAGAGGCCGTACTGCTGGGCGGTCGCCGGGCGGACGACCTGGCCCAGCCAGTCCTCGGCGGGCTGCTTGCCCGCCTTGTCGAAGGTCCGCACGACACCCCGCTGAGGCTGGGCCGCCTTCCAGTTGGGATAGACGGCGTGCCAGATCCGGGTGTCGGAGACGTTGTAGTACTCGGTGCGCTCTGTGCCGAGCTGTACGTTGTTGGTGGTCGCGATGTCGGCCGACTGCCAGGGGCGGTACCGGTACACGGCGTCCTTGCCGACATCACCGGCCCGGGCCCCGAGGTAGCGAACCGTCTGCTTCACCGTGTTGGAGCTGTTCAGGTTGTACGTCTGGTTGGCCGAGACGCCCCCCACCTGCGGGAACATCACGCTGTACACGTACGGACTGACCGGCGTGCCGGCCAGCTTCAGCTTGACCTTCTTCCCGCTCTTCAGCAGGGCGCCGAGCTTCGCGCCGTCCTCGCCGGTGGCGAGCATCAGCGGGATGGTCATGCTCTGCACGGAGCCCAGCCAGTACCCGGGCTTCTCCTGGTAGGCGAGGACGTAACCGGCCCCGGCCGCCGTCGCGTTGGCCAGCGCCTCGTCCGCCCTCTTGCCGGCGCCCACGTGGACGACCGCCACCTTGCCCTTGACGTCGAGTCCCTTGAAGTCGGCCGCGGCTCCGGCGCCCGCGTCCACCGCCCGCACCGTGTGATCACCGCTGACCTTCACGGGGAGGCCGCTGTACGTCTGCGCGTAGTCGAGGGGCAGCGCGTACTTCTCCGGGCCGGTGACGCTCGCCGTCAGCTCCTTGGCGTACAGACGGAACTTCGAGGAGAACTCGAACACGCCCTGGGTGACCTGCTCGGTGGGCGCCACATAGACGTGGTCGGTCCACCAGCCCTGGCTGTAGGTCACCCCCAGGCCAGTGCCCGGACCTTCCCGGTGCCAGGTGGTGCTGAAGCCCCGGAACTCGGAGTCCTCCTTGGTCTTCGGCTTGATCTCGACCGCCTTGCGGGCGTCGAGGACGACCTCGGTGTCCTTGTCGACCTCGATCTCGGGATCACCGACGATCGAGGTGTCGATCTCCAGTCCGGCCGCGTCCCGCTTGGAGATCCAGGACGCCATGGAATACGTACCGGCCGGCACCTTGAAGGTGTAGCCGCTGCCGAGGAACCCGTAGGTGTCCGCGTACGCGCCGTTCAGCTCCTGCAGCATGAAGAGCGACGCGGCCGTGGACGGCTTGCCGTCGCGGCCCAGCAGCGACACCTTCAGGTCGTAGGTCTTCGGCAGCTTCTCGAAGCCGATGGCGGTGGTGACGAGGACACCGTCGGCGCTCGCGGTGATGTGGCCCGTGTACCGGCCCGTCGCCTCCTTGGCCGGGTCGACCGTGACCGCGACGGTGGCGGTGCCCTTCGCCGGGACGGTGACCGTGTCCGCGTTCGGCGCGGCGTCGCGCAGTGACGAGGACACCTTCAACTCCACCGCTTTGTCCGTGGTGTTGGTGTACGTGATGTCCTTGGCGGCGACCTCGGTGTCGGCCTCCTCGTACTTGCCGAAGCTCAGTGCCGGGGTCGCGAAGACGCCCTGATTCACCGCCCGTACGGCGTCGACGCGGCCGTCGCCCTGCTGGAAGACGTCGGCGTCCGGCATGGTCTTCGCCGTGGTCGCCAGCGCCTGCTTGATCTGCCGGCCCGTCCAGTCGGGGTGGGCCTGGGCGACCAGCGCCGCGGCACCCGCGACATGCGGGGTGGCCATCGACGTGCCGCTCGACGTCGTGTAGTAGTCGTCGACCGGCGTACCCATGGTGGTGCCGGCGGCGCGGGCCGCGGTGATGCCCGCGCCCGGCGCGGTGATCTCCGGCTTGACCGCGTAGTCGCCGACGCGCGGGCCCCGGCTGGAGAAGTAGGCCAGTCTGTCGGACTTGTCGACGGCGCCGACCGTCAGCGCCGAGTCGGCGATGCCCGGGGTGCCGACGGTCTGCTCGGCCGGACCGGAGTTGCCCGCAGCGATCACGAAGAGGGTGCCGGTGGACTCGGACAGCTCGTCGACGGTCTCGCTCAGGATGTCGGAGGGCCCGGTGGCGTCACCGCCCAGCGACATCGACACGATCTTCGCCCCGGAGCGGGCCGCCCAGTCCATGCCCGCGATGATCCACGAGTCCTGGCCGTGGCCGGTGTTGTCGAGCACCTTGCCGACGAACAGCTCGGCGCCCGGGGCGACGCCCTTGCGTTTGCCGTCCGAGGCCGCGCCGGAGCCGACGATCGTGGACGCCACATGGGTGCCGTGGCCGTGACCGTCCTGCACCGTCTCGCCCGGCACGAAGGTCTGTGTCTCGGCGATCTTCCCGGCCAGATCCGGGTGACCGGTGTCCACGCCGGTGTCCAGGACGGCGACCTTGACGCCCTTGCCGTCGTAGCCCGACCTCCACACCTCGGGTGCGCCGATCTGCGGCACGCTGACGTCGAGGGACGCCTGCACCTTGCCGTCGAGCCAGAGCTTGTCGATGCCCTCGCCGAGCTGCTTCGCGGCCTTCGTGGTGGGCTCGGTGCCGAGTGCGGGAGCGATGTCGGCCCAGAACGAGGTCGACTTCCTCGCGCTCAGCGCGGCCCCGTCGATCGCCGGCAGCTTGAGCGTCCGGCGCGCGCCCTCGGGGGTCACGCTGCCGCTCCTGTACGTCGCGATCACCGGCGTGGTGCCGGTCTTCGAGTCCGCGTAACCCTGCTTGACCAGCTGGGTGACGTTGAACAGGGCCGGGTCGAGGCGGCCCGCCCGGACCAGCGGGATCGCGTCCGCCGGCAGGACGCTGACCTCGCCGTTCTTCTCGCTGGAGAGGAAGGTGGCCGTCTCACGGCCCTTGCCGCGCTCGACCTCGACGGCGGATCTGCCGTCGGGCCCGGTGGTGACGGAGACCGTGTCGCCGGTGATGAGGGTGACGGTCTGGGTGTCGGTGTGCGGTGTCTGCGTGCTGCCCGGTTCGATGGTCGGGGACACGGGACCTGCCGCCGCGGGCGTGACCGCCCCGGCGAGCAGCCCGGCCGCTCCTGCCACGGCCCAAAGGGCGTGGAGTCTTCGCATGTGTGGACGTCCTCCCCTGAACGCTGAAACGCCTCCGCCCTCGTGGAGCGGAAGCCAGTGATCAGAGTGCGTGCAGTGCGCAAAGGGACTCAAGGGATTCCTGTGGCCGGGGAGTGCCAATGCCCCCTTCGGTCACGGCAGTTGACCGCGTCCGAGGCCCCCGGGAAGGCGTCCCACGGCCGCCGCCCAGCTTGAACACAGGGTTCCCCCAGGAAACCGGGACACGATTCGTACATGTCTGGCACTTCTGGGGTTCGCGGCGGTCACGTCCGTGTGCTGATCGTCGACGACGAACCGGCGCTCACGGAACTGTTGTGCGTGGCCGTCACCGAGGCGGGCTGGCGGCCCTACCCCGCCGCCGACGGCGAGAGCGCGCTGCGGATCGCCCGCTCCTCGGCCCCGCACGCGGTCGTCCTCGACGGCATGCTGCCCGACCTCGACGGCCTCCAGGTGCTCCGCAGGCTGCGGTACGAGAGCCCGCGGCTGCCCGTCCTCATGCTCACCGCCCGCGACGCCCTCGAACACCGTCTCGACGGACTGGAGGCGGGCGCCGACGACTACGTCACCAAGCCGTTCTCCCTGGAGGAGGTCGTGCTGCGGCTGCGCGGACTGCTGCGCCGGTGCGGCGCCGAACAGACACGCACCGACGACTCCGTACGCGTCCTCGGCGACCTCGTGATCACCGAGGAGTCCCGCGAGGTGCACCGTGACGGTACGCCCGTCCAGCTCACCGCCAAGGAGTTCGACCTGCTCAGCCTGCTGATGGGCCATCCGCGCCAGGTGCTCAGCAAGGCGCAGATCCTCGACCGGGTGTGGTCCAGCTGCTTCGACAGCGGCGACAACCTCGTCGAGGTGTACATCTCCAGCCTGCGCCGCAAGATCGACAAGGGGCGGGCGCCGATGATCCACACCGTGCGCGGACTCGGGTACGCGATCCGGGCGGGGGAGAGCGGGAGATGACCGTACGTCTGCGCGGGCGCTCCCTGCGGACCCGCCTGCTGTTCTTCATCGGGGTCACCCTGGCCGTCGTGTGCGCCGCCATGGCGGTCACCACCATCTTCGCCCAGCACAAGTACCTCCTGGGCAGCCTCGACGACCGCGTGGCCAACGCCGTCGCGCGCAGCCAGGGCGGCGCCGCGCTCCACCCCGAACTGGAGTCCAACCTCGGCTTCCTCAACGAGAGCGGCCAGCCCGCCGGCACCCTGGCCGCCCGGCTCGCCGCCGACGGCACCCTGCTCACCGCCCAGGTCGTCACCCAGGACGCGGCGCCCCAGGACCTGACCCCCGCCCAGCGGGCGGCACTCGTCGGCATCAAGGCCGACGGCTCGATGCACACCCGTACCGTGCCGGGCCTCGGCACCTACCGGATCACGGCGATCGGCGGCACCGCCGACAACGGGGTCCGCGTGCTGACCGGGCTGCCGATGGACGACGTCCAGACCATGATCCGCGGCCTGGTCGTCGTCGAGGCCGCGGTCGCCGTGGTCGGACTGACGGTCGCGGGCTGTGTCTGCGCTGTCGTCATACGGCGCCAACTGCGGCCCCTGGGCCGGGTCGCCGCCACCGCGGTCGAGGTCTCGCGCGCACCGCTGGGCCGGGGCGTGGTCGTCGGCCTCACCCGCGTCCCGGAACGCGACACCGACCCGCAGAGCGAGGCCGGCCAGGTCGGCGCCGCCCTCAACCGGATGATCGACCACGTCGAGTCGTCCCTCGCCGAACGCCAGGCCGGCGAGGAACGCATGCGGCGCTTCCTGTCCGACGCCAGCCATGAACTCCGCACCCCGCTCGCGTCGATCGCCGGATACGCGGAACTCATGAACCGGGGTACGCAGCGGATCGAGCCGACGCTGGCCTGGCGGCGCGTGTCGGCGGAGTCGGCGCGGATGACGGGGCTGGTGGAGGACCTGCTGCTGCTCGCCCGTCTCGACGAGGGGCGGCCGTTGCAGTCGGACGAGGTGGATCTCGCGGCGGTGGTCGCCGAGTCGGTGTGGGACGCGCGGGCCGCGGGGGAGGACCACCACTGGCAGCTGGCGCTGCTCCTCGACTCCCCGGCGCTGGTCGTCGGCGACGAGGCCCGGCTGCACCAGGTGGTGGCCAACCTGCTGGCCAACGCACGGGTCCACACACCGGCCGGCACGACGGTGGTGGCCTCGGCGGAGGTCGTGGACGAGCGGTGCGTCATCCGGGTACGCGACGACGGCCCGGGCATCCCGCCGCACCTGCTCCCGTCCGTCTTCGAACGCTTCACCCGAGCGGACGTCTCCCGCGCCCGCAGCGGCCCCCAGGACGGCGGCTCGGGCCTCGGCCTCGCCATCGTGTCGGCCATCGTGGCCGCCCACGGAGGCACCATCGACGTCGAAAGCACCCCGGGACACACCGAGTTCACGATCGAACTGCCCACCGCGAGAGTGGCGCCGGTGGCGACGTCGCGCCCTGAACTCCGGACACCCCTGCGGAGGTGACCGGGTTCGCACCGCGGAGGCTCCACCGGGGACGGGTGCGACCTCCGCGAGCCCGGTGGACGACCGGCGGCGAAGCGGCACCCCGGCCCCCGCGCTCAACTCCCGCTCTCGACCCCCGCGCTCAACCCCTGTCCCTGAACTCCTCCCTGAACTCCCGCCTTCGGCTTCAGGATTCGCGAGGGCCGCATCCTTCCGGGTGCGGTCCATGTGCGTCAGGCGTTTACAACGGCACCGCGCGGCGCTAGCTTCAAGGGAGGGTGAGGTGGGAGCGCTCCCACACCGAGCGGACCGGAACCCGTAAGCGGGAGCCGCTCCCACCTCACCACCCCCCACGCGTCACCCCGCGCGCATCGCGCATCACGCGCGCCCTCAGCCGGGCGCGCCCCTTCACCCGGACGTTCCGTACGTCCGCACGACGTACGGCGCATCGCGTACGACTGAAGGAGCACATGACATGGCCCTGACATCAATGTCCCCATCCTCCCCCCGGACCTCACGCCGATTACCGCTGCCCACCCGGGGCAGAGCCCTCTTCCTCGTCCTCCTGGCCCTGCTCACCGCGATCCCGGCACTCGGCCTGGTCGTCACGGCGGGCGGCGACGCGGAGGCCCACGGCACCCCGATGAAACCCGGCAGCCGTACCTTCCTGTGCTGGCAGGACGCCCTCACGGACACCGGCGAGATCAAGGCGATCAACCCGGCCTGCAAGACGGCACAACAGGTCAGCGGAACCACCCCGTTCTACAACTGGTTCTCGGTGCTGCGCTCGGACGGCGCCGGCCGCACCCGGGGCTTCGTCCCCGACGGCCAGCTGTGCAGCGGCGGCAACACCAACTTCACCGGGTTCAACACCCCCAGCGCCGACTGGCCGTTGACCCACCTCACCTCGGGCGCCAACGTCGACTTCTCGTACAACGCGTGGGCGGCACACCCGGGTTGGTTCTACGTCTACATCACCAAGGACGGCTTCGACCCGACCAAGACGCTCACCTGGGACGCGATCGAGTCCCAGCCGTTCCTGAGCGTCGACCACCCGCCGCTCAACGGCACCCCGGGCAACGTCGAGGCCAACTACTCCTGGAACGGCACGCTTCCGGCGAACAAGTCCGGGCGTCACCTCATCTACATGGTGTGGCAGCGTTCCGACAGCGCGGAGACCTTCTACTCCTGCTCCGACGTCGTCTTCGACGGCGGAAACGGTGAGGTGACGGGCATCAAGGACCCCGGCAACCCGCCCACCGAGCCCCCGCCCGGCGCGTGCACCGCCAGCCGCCGTACGACGGGCAGCTGGAACGGCGGCTACCAGTCCGAGGTGACCGTCACCAACTCCGGGACCGTGCCGATGCTCGGCTGGATGGTCGACTGGACACTCCCGGCGGGCCAGACGGTGGACAGCCTCTGGAACGGCAACGCGACCTACAACGGCCAGGCGGTGATGGTCCACAACGCCAACTGGAACGGCTCGCTCGATCCCGGCAGGACCACGACGTTCGGGTACGTCGTCCGCGGTACCGGGGGTGATACGGCAACTACCCTGCCCTGCCGGGTCGGTTAGACGCGCGGGGCCGCACATTCGGGATCAGCTCGTGTTCCAGCGGGTGCGAGACCGCTCAGGGCGGACCCGGTGGTCGATACCCACCGGGTCCGCGAGCCGGGCCGGCACGGGGGATGAGGCCCGGGTGGAGTGCGTCCGGGAGGTGACCGACGGGAGACAACGTTGTCCAGCGGTTCGATGATCACTCCATCGCCCCAACGGACGGCACCGTCAAACCGGTTGCCTGCCCCACCGGGGTGGCCGCGGTACCCCGCACGCGTGACCGGCGTGCGCGTCCCCGCACCGGCACTCGGCCTCCCGTGGTACCGCTGGCGGACGTCACTGTCCCCGCGGCTTGTGCGACCTGTGGTGCGCGACCCGTCCGAAGGAGGAGGGGCCGCGTCATGCGTGTCCGCCGTACGTCCCTGTTGCCGGCCGCCGCCCTGGCACTCGCCACGCTCTCCCCGGCGCCCGTGGCGACGGCGGCACCCGGGGATCCCCTGGTCCAGGACCCCACTCCGTACGTCGATCCGCTCATCGGCACCAGAGGCGGCGGCGATGTCTTCCCCGGCGCCGTCGTCCCGCTCGGCATGCTCTCCTGGAGCCCGGAGAACACCCGGGGTGACGCCACCCGCACCGCGGCCCCCGGCGGCTACCACTACGACGCCACCCGCATCCGGGGCTTCAGCCTCACCCACATGTCCGGCACGGGCTGCGCGGGCGGCAGCGGCGACATCCCGTTCTTCCCGTACGCCGGTCAGGTCACGTCCTCCCCGGCGAGCGACACCAAGGACGCGGTGTACGCGGCCGACTTCAGCCACGCCGACGAGACGGCGGAGCCCGGCCACTACCGGGTGGGCATGGCGTCCGGGGTCACCGCCGACCTCACGGCGACCGCCCGCACGGGCTCCGCCCGCTTCACCTACCCGGCCGGCAGACCGGCGTCGATGCTGATCCGCACCGCCAACTCCGAGGTGGGCTCGACGGATTCGACGCTCACGATCGACCCCGCCGCCCGCACGGTCTCCGGCTCGGTCACCTCCGGCAACTTCTGCGGCCACCTCGACCCGGAAGGCCGACGCGCCTACTACACCCTGCACTTCACGGCCCGCTTCGACCGCGCCTTCAAGACGACGGGCACCTGGCAGGACGACCGGCTGAGTCCGGGCAGCACCTCGGCAGCCGGCGGAACAGGCGGCTTCACCGCCGACAGCGGCCGTCCCGTGGCGGGCAAAGGGGCAGGCGGATACGTGGAGTTCGAGCCCGGCACGGGCCCGGTGGGGGTCAAGGTCGGCGTCTCGTACGTCAGCCGGGCGGGCGCCGAGACCAACCTCGCCGCCGAGAACCCGCCGGCCCGCTCCTTCACGTCGGTCCGGCACGCGGCCCGACTCGCCTGGCGGGACAGGCTCGCCGCCATCAAGGTCGGCGGTGGCACGGAAGCCGAACGCACCACCTTCTACACCGCCCTCTACCACTCCCTCCTCCACCCGAACGTCATCAGCGACGCCGACCGCCGATACCGGGGCGCCGACGGCAGGGTCCATCTGGTCCGGGCGAGCCACGACCACCAGTACGGCACCTTCTCCGGCTGGGACGTCTACCGCTCCCAGGTCCAGCTGCTCACCCTCCTCGACCCCGGCGCTGGCTCGGACATCGCCCAGTCCCTCTACGAACTCGCCCGCCAGAACGGCGGGTTGTGGGACCGCTGGCTGCACGGCGCGAGCGGCACCCACGTCATGAACGGCGACCCCTCACCCGCCTCCCTCGCCGGCATCCGCGCCTTCGGCGGCAGCCGCTTCGACCTGCGCGGCGCGCTGGACTCCCTGCTCCGTGCGGCGACGGCACCGACGCGTCAGGACCTGTCCCCGGTGGGCAGGCCGGTCCTCTCGGTCGGCCAACGCCCCTCCCTGGACAAGTACTTGGCACGCCACTACATGCCGTCGGTGTCCAACGCGTGGGGTGGCGCCGCGGAGACGCTGGAGATGTCGGGAGCGGACTTCGCCCTCGCCGAACTGGCCCGCGCGGCGGGGCGGACCAGGACGGCGGACAGCCTCATGAAGCGTGCCCAGTGGTGGCAGAACACCTTCAACATCGCGGCCCATCGCAGCGGCGGCTACATCACCGACCGCAAGGCGGACGGCAGTTGGGTTCCCGGCTTCACCCCGGCCACCGGCAACGGCTTCGTCGAGGGTACGGCGGCCCAGTACACCTGGATGGTCCCGCACAACCCGGCGGGCCTGTTCGCGGCGATGGGCGGCACCGCCACGGCCGTCGACCGCCTGGACGCCTTCTTCCACCACGCCGATGGCACCTGGGCGCTCACCGGCAGCGGCGGCGAGAAGTCCGAGCTGGACAACGAGCCCTCGGTCAACGTCCCCTACCTGTACGCCTACGCGGGCGCACCGCACAGAACCCAGGAGACGGTTCGCGCGGCGATGACCAGGCTCTGGTCGACGCGCCCGGACGGCATCCCCGGCAACGACGACCTGGGCGCGATGTCCTCCTGGTACGTCTTCGCCGCGCTCGGCATGTACCCGCAGGTGCCGTCCCGGGCCGAACTGGTCCTGGCCTCGCCCCTGTTCCCGAGGATCGAGATCAACCGCCCGTACAACGACATCTCGATCCGCGCACAGGGAGCGGCGGCGGACGCCCCGTACGTCCGGTCCCTCGCCGTCAACGGCCGCACGAGCGACCGCCCCTGGCTCCCGGCGTCCTTCGTCCGGCGCGGCGGCACCCTGGACTACACCCTCGCCGCCACCCCGGACCCCACCTGGGGCACCGCTCCGTCCGACGCCCCGCCGTCCTTCCGCGCGGGCGAGCAGCCGTACCAGATCGGCGTCGGCCCCACCACGGCGACGCTCGCACCGGGCGGCAGCGCGGAGGTGGACATCCGGGCACTGTCCCTGACGGGTGCCGCCACCCCGGGCCCGGAGGTGCGCTTCGAGGTGGAGACCCCGGTCGGCGTAACGGCAACTCCCGCCTCCGGAACGGTGGTCGACGGCACCCGGCGGATCACACTCACCGCACAGCCCGCCGCCGAGCAGGGCTTCCACGAGGCGAGGATCAAGGTCACGTCGACGGAAACGGCGTACGAGCAGCCGATCGCCCTCACCGTGGCAGCCCCCGGCTCCCTCCTCGCCGCGTACAACAACACGGGCATCTCCGACGACACCGGCGACCACACCGAGGCCGACTACGACGGCGGCGGCCGGAGCTACTCGCGCCAGGCCCTGACAGCGGCCGGCCTGCCCCCGGGCACGCGGGGCCGGCTGGCGTCGGGCCCGACCTTCACCTGGCCGAGCTCACCGCCGGGCCGGCCGGACAACGCGTCCGCGACCAGCCAGTCCATCCGACTCCAGGCGCCGGCAGCCCAGTTGTCGTTCATCGGCAGCGCGGTCTTCGGCGACCGGCGGACCCGGGCGACCGTCACCTACACCGACGGCACCACCGACACGGTCGACCTGGCCCTCACCGACTGGACCCTCGGCGGCGGCACGGGAACCGTCCGGTACGGCAACGAGGTCGTCGCCAGGACCGCGTACCGGAACGTCTCGGGAGCGGGCCGGGACCCGGTCCCGACATACGTCTTCGCCACCAGCCCCTTCCAGGCACCGGCGGGCCGGCGCATCGCGAGCGTCCGCCTCCCGGCCGACACCGACCTGCACATCTTCACTCTCGGGACCGCCTGACCGTCGCCCTGGTGGACCCGCCGGTCGCTGTCCCGCCTCCCCGAGCCCTGAACGACGAAGCGGGCCCGGAGCCGTGCGATTCCCCCGGAGCCCGCTCCACCGCACCTCCACCACCGGTCAGCCCAGCAGCTCCACCTCCGCCAGCGTCGACTCGTCGTCGAGGACCAGCCGGTACCGCGCGTACGAGCCCACGGACGCCACGGAGAACGCCCGGGTCTGCCGGTCCCACCTGAACGATTCGCCGGAACGCCGGTCCAGCGTCCGCCAGTTCGTGCCGTCGGGGGAGCCCTGGAGCTTCCAGCCCGTCGGGGCCCCGGTGCGGTCCGAGGACGTCAGCGTGTACTGAACGGCCTCCGTGTCACCGGCGACCGGCAGGTTCACGGACGTCACCGTCGCGTCGGTCGCCGACGTGTTGTCGAACAGGGCTCCCCCGCCGGTCACCACGTCCGCCCGTGGCGTCGGCACCTCGTCGTCCTGGGTGATCGACACCGGGGCCGCGCCCTTGGCCGCGCCCCAGACCGAGGGCTCGGGGCCCATGTCGAACTCCAGGGTTCCGCCCCGGGAGACGAGCGAGTGGGGGAGTGAAGTGGACGTCCAGGGAAGGCCGTTGACCCTCAGGCCCTGGACGTACACGTTCCGCGCGCTGTTGTCCGGGGCCTTGACCACCAGGTCCCGCCCGTTCTCCAGATGGACGGTCGCCCTGGTGAACAGCGGGGAGCCGATGGCGTATTCGCCGCTGCCCATGACCAGCGGATAGAAGCCGAGCGCCGAGAACAGGTACCAGGCCGACTGCTCGCCGTTGTCCTCGTCGCCGTGGTAGCCCTGGCCGATCTCGCTGCCCGTGTAGAGACGGGACAGGACCTCGCGGACGTTCTTCTGCGTCTTCCAGGGCCGGCCCGCCGCGTCGTACATGTAGTTCACGTGGTGGGCCACCTGGTTGGAGTGGCCGTACATGCCCATCCGGACGTCCCGGGCCTCCGTCATCTCGTGGATGACCCCCTTGTACGAGCCCACGAACTCCGGTGAGGCCGTCTCCGGGGTCTCGAAGTACTCGTCGAGCTTGTCCGCGAGACCCGCCCGGCCGCCGTACAGGTTGGCCAGGCCCCGGCTGTCCTGCGGGGCGGTGAAGGCGTAACCCCAGCCGTTCGTCTCCGTGTAGTCGTGGCCCCAGACCCGCGGATCGTACGCCGACGACTCCACCCGCCAGTCGCCCCGCGCGTTCCGGC
The DNA here is from genome assembly GCF_036227485.1 of Streptomyces sp. NBC_01451. Taxonomy (NCBI): domain Bacteria; kingdom Bacillati; phylum Actinomycetota; class Actinomycetes; order Kitasatosporales; family Streptomycetaceae; genus Streptomyces; species Streptomyces sp. NBC_01451. Next base: position 2,086,180 of record NZ_CP109479.1, on the reverse strand, counting down.
CCTGGAAGAAGCCGGCCCTGACGTCGAACAACTGGACATAGTCCTGGGCCCGGTTGAGGAAGTACTCGGACTCCTCCCTGTACCGTTGCTGCCCCGTCTCCCGGTACAGCTCCTGGCCCATCCGGGCGATGCCGTAGTCGTTGAGGTAGCCCTCCAGCGCCCAGGACAGGCCCTCACGGGTCTCGGTGCTCGTGTAGCCGAGGAAGGGCGAGGTCGCCATGCCCTTGCGGCCCACCCCCGACGTCGGGGGCACGACGGTCGCGTTCTTCACGGCCGCGTCGTACGCCGACCTCGCGTCGAAACCGACGCCCTTCACATAGGCGTCGGCGAACGCCACGTCCGACGAGGTGCCCGTCATCAGGTCGGCGTACCCGGGGGAGGACCAGCGCGAGGTCCAGCCGCCGTCCTTGTACTGCTGCACGAACCCGTCGACCATCTCGCCCGCCTGACGGGGCGTCAGGAGCGAGTAGGCCGGCCACGTCGTCCGATACGTGTCCCAGAAGCCGTTGTTGACGTACACCTTGCCGTCCACGATCCTCGCCCCGGTATGCGTCGGGGTGTCGGGACCCGGCATCGGGGAGAACGGCGACGCGTACTGGTACTTCGAACCGACCTTCTCGAAGCCGGAGTTGGGGTACAGATACAGCCGGTACAGGCTGGAGTACAGCGTCGTCAGCTGGTCCGGCGTCGCCCCCTCCACCTCGACCTTCCCGAGCAGCCCGTCCCACTGCCGCTGCGCGGCGGCCCGCACCGCCTCGAAGGACGTACCCTCCGGAATCTCCTGACGCAGATTGGCCCTGGCCTGCTCGACACTGATGAGCGAGGTGGCCAGCCGCAGTGTCACCACCCCGGTCGGCGCCCTGAACCGGAGATAGCCCTTGACCCCGCTCGACGACCCCTCCGTGACCACCGCGTCGTCGTCGAACTCCCCGTACACGAACAGCCGGGTCGCCCCCGTCGACAGTCCCGACTTCACGTCCGAGTAGCCGGTGAAGGTGCCGTTGTCCTGGTCGAGGGTCAGACCGGCCTGGTCGGTGACGTTGTCGAACAGGACGCTCGCGTCGGCGCCGGGGTAGGTGAAGCGCAGGACCGCCGCGTGGTCGGTCGGGGTCATCTCGGCCCTGACGCCGTTCTCGAACCGCACCCCGTAGTAGTAGGGCCGCGCGGTCTCGTTCTCGTGCCGGAAGGCCAGCGCCCGTGCCGTGCGGCCGGTGTCCGGGGTGCCGGCGGCGGCCGACGGCATCACCTGGAAGGTCTGCCGGTCGCCCATCCAGGGGCTCGGCTCATGGCTCGCGCTGAACGCCTGGATCGTCGGCAGGTTGTCGGCGTTGTTGGCCCGCGCGTAGTCGTACAGCCAGCTCAGCGACCCCGCGTTGGTCACCGGCGTCCAGAAGTTGAAGCCGTGCGGCACGGCCGTCGCCGGGAAGTCGTTGCCCCGGGAGAAGCCGCCGCTGGAGTTGGTGCCCCGCGTCGTCACCGCGTAGTCGGACAGGTGTTCCCGAGGCGGCTCGGGGGCGACGGACCGGAGCGTCACGTCGTCGATCCAGCCCCGGAACCTCGCGGGACCGGCCGGCGAGTCGTACGCCACCAGCACGCGGTCGACGGTCCTGCCCTGCGCCACCGCCCCGATCCGCGAGGCGACATGGTTCCACTGGTTGACGTACAGCCCCTTGGCCGCGCCCTGCCCCTGCGGCGTCAGCGCGAACCCGTGCTGGTCGACCGCCCGAAGTTCACTCAGAAGGGTGCCGTCCGTGAAGACCAGGTCCACCGACACGTTCGTGGCGTCGTAGTCGAGATCGCCGTCCGCCATCGAGGGGAAGATCCGGTACGACAGCTCGGTGTCCCGGTCGACGGCCACATTCACGTCGAACACCTTGTTGGCCGAGTACGCCCGTCCGGCCGCCCGGTGTGTCCCGGCGTACCGCAGCGCCCGTTTGCCCGTGAAACCGGCGCGCGCCTTCGCGGTCGGTGAGCCGCTCGGGCCGCGGTCGACCAGCGACAGCATGTCCCGGGGCACGGGCGTGTCGGCGCTGCCCGTCGAGAACTGGACATCGGCGAGCTGCGTGATGGCGCCCCCGTTGTTCCGCCCGATGTCGAGCCGGAAGTGCCGGTACTCGGCAGGCGAGGACAGGTCGTACGACCTGGTCCGGAACCGTTCGGCGAACGTCTCGCCCGTGCGGCTGTCGAGGGTCCTCCAGCCCGTCGTCCCGTCCGCCGAGCCCTGGAGCGTCCAGTCGGCAGGGTCGCGCTCGGCGTGGTCGTTGGCCGAGGTCAGAGCGTAGGTGAGCACCCGGACCGGCTCGTCCAGGTCGAACTCGGCCCAGCCGGTCGAAGCGAACGTCAGCCATTTGGTCCCCGGCACACCGTCGACGAGGTTCTCCTTCACCTCGCCCCCGCCGGTGTTCTCGCCGCTCGCCCGTACGTCCGTCACATGGTCGGTCACATTGCCCGGAATGCCGCTGCTGTAGCCGCCGTCGACACCCGAGGCCCGCTTCGTGCCGTCCGGCCCGGTGTCGACGGTGTTCAGCCAGTCCGGCGCCGGCTCACCCGCCTCGAACGAGGAGGCGAACTCCCGGTCCGCGGCCGGTGCGGTGACCGGCATGGCGGTCGCCGCACCTTGTCCGCCGATCACCAGTGCGAACACTGCCGCGATGGCCGGAATTGATCCGAACCGCCATCCGTACCGAGCCCTGCATCGAACTCCCTGCCGCATGCGAGAGCACCCTCCCTGCCGCTGGACAACGTTGTCACCTTGGCTGCGCAGGAACCAGTAGGGAGTCAAGTGGTCAGTGGTGTCAAGGGCGTTGGGTGTGGCATTCGGGCCCAATATCGCGAATTTTTCGCGCGAAGGGACGCGCGCCGTCCACATATTTCCGCGAGGTCTCAACTCGGAAAAGACCCGCGACCAACCCTGCTTTCGATCTTGCCCCTTTGACGGGAAGTGGACTATACCTGTCGGCAGCTGCCACTGTTCGACCGGCCGACATCAGGTGTGAGGGGAGCCGGAAGGGTGGTTTGACGTGCTGAACGCGCGGCCCGCCGGGTATTCCCTCTGATCAGGGCGCATCACGCACTAAGTACTTCCTGCACGACCCAGTTCGACCCGATCGCGGTGCCGGGAGGATCCGGTTCACCGCCTGAGTCCTGGAGAAGGCGAGGACTTGAGCATGGGATCCACTTCCGACGAGAGCCGCACCCCCGACCGCACCACCGGTACCACCAGCACCACCACTGGCACCACGGCCACCGGCCTCGGCCGCCGCGACCTGATCAAACGGTCAGCGGCGCTCGGCCTGATCTCCGTCCCCACGATGAGCTTCCTGGCCTCCTGTGCGAGCAGCGGCGGAGGCGACGAGGACAAGGCCAAGGCGGGTACGAAGACCGCGAAGAACCCCCTGGCGGTCAACGACACCGCGCAGATGGAGTTCGTGCTCTTCGACGGCGGCTTCGGCAAGGAGTACGCCGAGGACGCGGTCAAGATCTACGAGCAGAACTTCCCGAAGGCGAAGGTCAAGTTCTCCGCCACCCAGAAGATCCAGTCCACGCTCCAGCCCCGCTTCAACCAGGGCACCCCGCCGGACCTCATCGACAACTCCGGCGCCGAGCAGATGGACATGGGGGTCCTGGCGGGCAAGAACCAGCTCGCCGACCTCACCCCGCTGCTGGACGCCCCGTCCTACGACGACCCGGACAAGAAGGTCCGCGACACACTGCGGCCGGGCATCGTCGAGATGGGCCAGCTCGACGGCGACCCGGTGTGGATCATGTACTACGCCTACACGGTGTACGGCGTCTGGTACTCCCAGAAGGCCCTCGACTCGCTCGACGCCACCTACCCGGAGACGTGGGACGAGATGCTCGCCGTGTGCGAGAAGGCCAAGAAAAAGGGCATCGCCGGCTGGACCTACGCGGGCAAGTACCCGTACTACCTGCCCTTCTCGCTCTACGCGATGATCGGCAAGGTCGGCGGGGTCGAGGTCCTCGACGCGATCGACAACCTGGAGCCCAACGCCTGGAAGGCCCCGGCTGTCAAGGCCTGTTTCGAGGCGTACTACGAGCTCTACAAGAAGGGCTACGTCCTCAAGGGCACCCCCGGTCTCGACCACATCCAGTCGCAGACCGCGTGGGCCAAGGGCAAGGCGCTGTTCATCCCGAACGGCTCCTGGGTGGAGAACGAGTCGGCCAACGTCATCCCCGCCGACTTCGACCTCGCAGTCTCCGCGCCGACCGGCATCGACAGCTCCGACAAGCTGCCGTTCGGCACGATCTGGGCCTCCGGCGGTGAGCCGTTCATCGTCCCGGCCAAGGCGAAGAACACCGCGGGCGGCATGGAGCAGCTGCGCATCATGCTCAGCGAGGCCTCCTCGAAGAACTTCACCACGAAGGTCAAGTCGCTGACCGCGTACAACGGCGGTACCGACGGCATCACCCTCACCCCGGGCCTCAAGTCGGGTGTGGCGGCGCTGGAGAAGGCCGGCGACAACGTCGTCAACCCGCGCCTGCAGGACTGGTACGTGCAGCTCCAGAAGGAGCAGATCGGGGTCTCCGGGCTCGGCGAGATGATGGCCGGGCGGCTCACCCCGGCCGAGGCCATCAAGAAGATCCAGGCCTTCGCCGACGCGACCGCGAAGGACACGTCGATCAAGCACTACAAGCACCAGTGATCAGAAGCCGATGAACTGTCACCAGCGGCGGCACCCGCGCACGGAACGGGGTCTGTGGTAATGCAGCACGGCAAGTACCGCTTCATCGTGGGATTTCTGTCGGTCCCTCTCGGGCTGTACGCGCTTTTCGTCATCTGGCCGTTCATCCAGTCCATCTATTACTCGTTCACGGACTGGACCGGACTGAGCCCGGAATTCAAGATGGTGGGCTTCGACAACTACGAGAGGATGTTCGACGACGACATCTTCTGGAAGTCGTTGCAGCACAGCCTGCTGTTCGCGTTGGTGCTGCCGCTGTTGACGATCAGTCTGGCGCTGTTCTTCGCCTTCATGATCAATGTGGGCGGGAAGCGGCGCCGTGGCGGACCGGTGATTTCCGGGGTCCGCGGTTCCTCGTTCTACAAAATCGTCTACTTCTTTCCGCAGGTGCTGTCGATCGCGATCGTCGCGCTGCTGTTCGCCTTCGCGTACAACCCGGACAGCGGCGCGATCAACTCGCTGCTGCGCGGCATCGGACTCGACAGCGTCCAGCCGCTCTGGCTGGGCGACCCGGGTCTCGCCCTGTGGTGCGTCATGGCGGTGCTGGTCTGGTCGACGGTCGGCTTCTTCGTGGTGCTCTTCTCCGCGGGCATGGCGTCGATCCCGGCGGACCTCTACGAGGCCGCGCTGCTCGACGGCGCCGGCCGGGCCACCACGTTCTTCCGGATCACCCTGCCGCTGCTGTGGGACACCGTGCAGTCCGGCTGGGTCTACATGGGCATCCTCGCGCTGGGCGCCGAGTCGTTCGCGGTCGTCCAGATCATGACGACCGGGCCCGGCGGACCGGACTACTCGACGACCGTCATGGTCCTGTACGTCTACCAGAAGGCCTTCCGCGACGGTCAGGCCGCCTACGCAACCACCATCGGGGTCGCCCTGCTCGTCGTCACGCTGGCCTTCGCGGCCCTCGTGCTGCGGCTGGGCCGGCGCGAGCGGCTGGAGTACTGACACTCATGAAGACGACCGACAGCACACCGCCGGACACGGTTCCCCAGCACTCCGCAGGGCCCGTGCGCAAGGAGAACGCGTCCGGGAAGGAGGGGCGCGAGAAGAAGGAGGGCACGGTCCTCAACGTCTTCTCGCACGGCATGCTCGTCCTGTGGGCGTTCATGGTCGTGATGCCGCTCGTGTGGGCGGTGATGACGTCCTTCAAGGACGACAACGCGATCTTCAGCTCCCCCTGGTCCCTGCCGGACAAGCTGCACTTCGACAACTGGGCGCGGGCCTGGACCGACGCCAACATGAGCGACTACTTCCTCAACACCATCCTGGTGGTGGGCGGTTCGCTCATCGGCACCCTGGTGCTGGGCTCGATGGCGGCGTACGTCCTGGCCCGCTTCGACTTCCCGGGCAACGGGTTCATCTACTACCTGTTCATCGGCGGCATGAGCTTCCCGATCATGCTGGCGCTGGTCCCGCTGTTCTACGTGGTGAACAACATGGGCCTGCTGAACACGATCCACGGGCTGATCCTGGTCTACATCGCCTACTCGCTGCCGTTCACGGTCTTCTTCCTGACCGCGTTCTTCCGGACCCTGCCGACCTCGGTGGCGGAGGCGGCCTTCGTCGACGGCGCCTCGCACTCCCGGACCTTCTTCCAGATCATGCTGCCCATGGCCAAGCCCGGGCTGATCAGCGTGGGCATCTTCAACTTCCTCGGCCAGTGGAACCAGTACATGCTGCCGACGGTGCTCAACACCGACCCCGACAAGAGGGTGCTCACCCAGGGCCTCGTGCAGCTGGCCGCCAGCCAGGGCTACAAGGGCGACTGGTCGGGTCTCTTCGCCGGCCTGGTGATGGCGATGCTGCCGGTGCTCGCCGCGTACATCGTCTTCCAGCGTCAGGTGGTGGCGGGGCTGACGGCGGGCGCGCTGAAGTAACCGGAACCTTCTGTTCAGCCGCCGTACGCGCGCGTGCATACCGCAAACCGTGCACGCGCGCAGCTATGTGTACAAGACCTCGGATGCAGTTCAACCTCTTGACGGGAGGTGACCCGAACGGCTCAGCTTAGAGTTCACTAGTTGGACATAGACGGGGCCTCATCGAAGCGGTCCCGCGCGCAGGAGGTCGTCGTGGAGACTCCGGGGTCGCAGTCGTCACTGCACCGAGCCAACCTGGAACGGGTCGTACGGGCCGTGCGCCTCGCCGGGTCGCTCACGCAGGCCGAGATCGCCAGGACCACCGGCCTGTCCGCGGCCACGGTGTCCAACATCGTCCGGGAGCTGAAGGACGGCGGAACCGTCGAGGTCACGCCCACCTCGGCGGGCGGCCGAAGGGCCCGGGCCGTCTCGCTGAGCGGGGACGCGGGCATCGTGATCGGGGTCGACTTCGGCCATACGCATCTGCGGGTCGCGGTCGGCAACCTCGCACACCAGGTGCTGGCCGAGGAGTCCGAACCGCTGGACGTGGACGCCTCCGCCGCGCAGGGCTTCGACCGGGCCGAAGAGCTGGTCAATCGCCTGATCGCAGCAACGGGCGTCGACCGTTCCAAGATCGCCGGTGTGGGCCTGGGCGTACCGGGTCCGATCGACGTGGTGTCGGGCACCCTGGGCTCCAGCGCGATCCTGCCCGGCTGGAGCGGCACCAGACCCGGTGAGGAGCTGCGCGGGCGCCTGGACGTGCCGGTGCACGTGGACAACGACGCCAACCTCGGCGCCCTCGGTGAGCTGGTCTGGGGCAGTGGCCGGGGGGTGCGCGACCTGGCGTACATCAAGGTCGCGAGCGGTGTCGGGGCCGGTCTGGTGATCGAGGGCAAGATCTACCGGGGCCCGGGTGGCACAGCGGGAGAAATCGGGCATATTACTCTTGATGAATCCGGCCCCGTCTGCCGCTGCGGAAACCGGGGCTGTCTGGAGACCTTCGCGGCGGCGCGCTATGTGCTGCCGCTCCTCCAGTCCAGCCACGGAACCGACCTGACCATGGAAGGTGTCGTGCGGCTGGCGCGGGACGGCGACCCGGGCTGCCGTCGCGTGATCGCCGACGTCGGCCGTCATATCGGCAGTGGAGTCGCCAATCTCTGCAATCTGCTGAATCCGAGCAGGGTGGTCCTCGGCGGTGATCTCGCCGAGGCCGGTGAGCTGGTGCTCGGTCCCATAAGAGAGTCTGTCGGCCGCTATGCGATCCCCAGTGCGGCACGTCAACTGTCCGTTCTTCCAGGGGCACTTGGAGGCCGTGCGGAGGTGCTCGGAGCGCTCGCTCTCGCGTTGAGTGAAATGGGCGATTCGACCCTTTTGGACGGCACGCTGAACACGGCGACTCCTGTCTTCACCTAGAGAACGAACAAAGCCGTTGCCAACCCGTTAAGGATTTACTTCTTGACGTCGCACGTGTGGCCGAGTTGACTTCCAGCCACCTCGGCCGCAGCGTTGCGGCCCTGTCAGGGAGGCACCACCAAATGAACGCGATGATGCGTAGAGTCGTGATCGGTACCACTGCTGTTTCCATGGCGCTCGCCGTGGCCGCTTGTGGCAAGGCCGGCGACGACGACAAGGACAGCGGCTCGGGCGACAAGACCATCGGTCTGCTGCTCCCCGACAGCGTGACCGCGCGCTACGAGAAGTTCGACAAGCCGTTCTTCGAGGCCAAGGTCAAGGAGCTGTGTTCCGACTGCAAGGTCGAGTACGCGAACGCAGCCGGTGACGCGGCCAAGCAGGCCCAGCAGGTCAGCAGCATGATCACCAAGGGTGTCAAGGTGATCGTGGTCAGCGCCCAGGACTCCGCCGCCATCAAGTCGTCCATCCAGACGGCGGTCGACAAGGGCATCAAGGTCGTCGCGTACGACCGTCTGGCCCAGGGCCCGGTCTCCGCCTACGTCTCCTTCGACAACGTCAAGGTCGGCCAGCTCCAGGGCGAGGCCCTGCTCGCCTCCCTCGGCGCCAAGGCGACCCCGAAGGCCAAGGTCGTCATGATCAACGGTGACGACGCCGACCCGAACGCCGGTCAGTTCAAGAAGGGCGCGCACGAAGCCCTCGACGGCAAGGTCGACATCGCCTACGAGCAGTCCGGCCTGTGGAAGGACACCGTCGCCGCCCAGAAGATGTCGGCCGCCATCACGCAGCTCGGCGCCAAGAACATCGCGGGCGTCTACGCCGCCAACGACGGCATGGCCGGTGGCATCGCCAACACCCTCAAGGGTGCGGGCATCAGCGGTATCCCGCTGACCGGTCAGGACGCGGAGCTCGCGGGCATCCAGCGCATCGTCGCCGGCACCCAGTCCAGCACCGTCTACAAGGCCTTCAAGCCGGAGGCCGACGCCGCCGCCCAGATCGCGGTCAACCTGCTCGACGGCAAGAGCATCGACTCGCTCGCCACCGAGACGCTGACCAGCGGCTCGGGCGACAAGGTCCCCTCGCAGCTGCTGACCCCGGTGTCGGTCACCAAGGCCAACATCGCGGACACGGTCGTCAAGGACAAGCTCTACACCGTCGCCGAGATCTGCGCCGGCGAGTTCGCCGCCGCCTGCAAGACCGCCGGTCTCCAGTAGGCGGTCGCCCCACCAGGACCGCCGGCACCGGGCGGGCGCCCACCGGCGCCCACCCGGACATGACCGCCCGGCGGTCCCGCGAGACCTGTCCGACGCCCGACCCGGCCTTCATACCCCGCTGCCGGGCCGGGCGTCGGACGGAACCGTTGCCATCGGCAGCGGGTTCGCGCATGTTCGTCCTGTAATCCAGTGCCATCGCGCACACCCCTCCGCGCCTACCCCAAGCGCGGCATCCCCGCCGGTCAGGCGGCGAAGGAGATGGTTCACGTGTCCGCTACGCCCGTGTTGGCGTTGCGCGGAGTCTCCAAGCGGTTCGGTGCGGTCCAGGCCCTCACCGACGTAGAGCTGGAGGTCCATTCCGGAGAAGTGGTCGCCCTGGTGGGCGACAACGGCGCAGGAAAGTCGACCCTGGTCAAGACGATCGCGGGCGTTCACCCCATCGATGAGGGCGTCATCGAGTGGGAGGGCAACCCGGTCAGCATCAACAAGCCGCACGACGCCCAGGGACTCGGCGTCGCGACCGTCTATCAGGACCTCGCCCTGTGCGACAACCTCGATGTGGTCGGCAACCTCTACCTCGGCCGAGAGCTGCTGCACCGCGGTGTCATCGACGAGGTGTCGATGGAGAAGAACGCCCGGGAGCTGCTCAGCACCCTCTCCATCCGCATCCCGAGCGTGCGCATCCCGATCGCCAGCCTCTCCGGAGGCCAGCGCCAGGTCGTCGCCATCGCGCGCGCCCTGATCGGTGACCCCAAGGTCGTCATCCTCGACGAGCCCACCGCCGCCCTCGGCGTCGAGCAGACGGCGCAGGTCCTCGACCTGGTCGAGCGGCTGCGCGAGCGCAACCTCGGCGTCATCCTCATCAGCCACAACATGGCCGACGTGAAGGCGGTCGCGGACACCGTCCACGTCCTGCGCCTCGGCAAGAACAACGGCTCCTTCCCCGTGAAGACCACGAGCCACGAAGAGATCATCGCCGCGATCACCGGAGCCACGGACAACGCCGTGACCCGTCGTGCGGGGCGTCGCGACACGGAGGCGGCAAAGTGAGCGACACGTCCAAGACCGTGAAGCCCGACCCAGGGGCGGAGCACCAGAACACGGTGGCACCCGCCGACGACCCGACCGCGGCGCCGGTGTCCGTCGTCGACCCGCGTCTGCTGGTCCGCGACGAGGGCCTCAAGGGCTACGCCACCGAGTTCAAGCGCAAGGTGAAGGGCGGTGAGCTGGGCTCGCTGCCGGTCGTCATCGGCCTGATCGTCATCTGGACGATCTTCCAGCTCCAGAACGACCGCTTCCTCAGCGCCGACAACCTCTCCAACATCAGCTACTACCTCTCGGCCACCGGCATGCTCGCCATCGGCCTGGTGTTCGTGCTGCTGCTCGGCGAGATCGACCTCTCCGTCGGCTCGGTCAGCGGGTTCGCGTCCACGCTGTTCGCCGTCTTCGTGGTCACCCACGGGATGAACGGCTGGCTGGCGCTGATCCTGACCATCGTGACCGGTATCGGCATCGGCGCGCTGCACGGCTGGTTCTTCGCCAAGATCGGCGTACCCGCGTTCGTCGTGACGCTGGCCGGCTTCCTCGGCTGGAACGGCCTGATGCTGTGGCTGCTGGGCTCCAGCGGCACCATCAACATCCCGGCCGACCAGGGCCCGGTCAAGCTGCTCGGCCAGAGCTCCTTCTTCATGGACCAGGCCGTCATCGGCGCCTATCTGCTGGCCGGCCTCGGTGTTCTGTCGATGCTCGTCGGCTCCTTCGGTGAACAGCGCCGGCGCAAGGCCGCCGGGGTGCCCTTCCGGCCCACCAGCGAGATCGCTCTGCGGGTCGGCGCGCTCGCCGTGGCGTCCTTCGCCGCCGCGGCCGTGCTGAACAACTCGGCCGGTGTGTCCAACGCCCTGGTGATCTTCCTCGCGGCGCTGGTGATCGTGGACTTCGTGCTCCGTCGTACGACGTACGGCCGCAAGGTCTTCGCGGTCGGCGGTGGCATCGAGGCGGCCCGCAGGGCCGGTATCAACGTGCCGATGATCCGTATCACCGTGTTCGCCATCTCCGGCGGTTTCGCGGCGATCGGCGGCATGTTCTTCGCCGGCCAGACGGCGAGCGCCACGCTGAACGCGGGTGGCGGCAACACGCTGATGCTCGCCATCGCGGCGGCCGTCATCGGTGGCACCAGCCTGTTCGGCGGGCGCGGCACGGTGTGGTCGGCGCTGCTGGGCATGCTGGTGATCCAGTCGATCCAGACAGGTCTGGATCTGCTGAACATGAACACGTCGATCCAGTACATGATCACCGGTGCGGTGCTGCTGGGTGCGGTTGTCATCGACTCCGTGTCCCGGCGGAGCCAGAAGGCCGCGGGGCGCGCGTGACGCGGTAGCGCCGTAGGGCGTGGGGCGATCTGACGGCCGGCCGTCACCTGTGGCTTGTCGTGCAGTTCCCCGCGCCCCTGAAAGTGGCGCCTGCGGCGTACTTTCGAATAAATGTGCCCGGTACCGCGAGCGCGGTGCCGGGCACAGCTGTGTCATAGACGGCACGTTTCTTGGGTACGGCCGATCGCGTGACGTATCACGCAGAGGCCGGGCGTCGGCCGCGAAGGCGGAACACTAGACTCGACACGCCCGGCGAAAGCTCGATCAGCTCTACTGCAAGGAGGCACGGGTGCCGCTGCTGACCCGCATCAAGGGACCGCGCGATCTTGACCGGCTCAGCCTGGAACAGCTCGACCAGCTGGCCGAGGAGATCCGGACCTTCCTCGTCGACGCGGTCTCCAAGACCGGCGGCCACCTCGGCCCCAACCTCGGGGTCGTCGAGCTCACCATCGCGCTGCACCGGGTCTTCGAGTCGCCGAAGGACAAGGTGCTCTGGGACACGGGTCACCAGTCCTACGTCCACAAGCTGCTCACCGGCCGCCAGGACTTCTCCAGGCTGAAGATGAAGGGCGGCCTGTCGGGCTACCCCTCGCAGGCCGAGTCCGAGCACGACGTCATCGAGAACTCGCACGCCTCGACGGTCCTCGGCTGGGCCGACGGCCTCGCGAAGTCCAACCAGGTACTGAAACGCGACGACCACCACGTGGTCGCCGTCATCGGTGACGGCGCCCTCACCGGTGGTATGGCCTGGGAGGCGCTGAACAACATCGCCGACGCCAAGGACCGCCCGCTGGTCATCGTCGTCAACGACAACGAGCGTTCGTACGCGCCCACCATCGGCGGCCTCGCCAACCATCTGGCCACCCTGCGCACGACGGACGGCTACGAGCGGTTCCTCGCCAAGGGCAAGGACCTGCTGGAGCGGACCCCGGTCGTCGGCAGACCGCTGTACGAGACCCTGCACGGCGCCAAGAAGGGCCTCAAGGACTTCATCGCCCCGCAGGGCATGTTCGAGGACCTGGGGCTCAAGTACGTCGGCCCGATCGACGGCCACGACATCGAGGCACTGGAGTCCGCGCTGGCCCGCGCCAAGCGCTTCGGCGGCCCGGTCATCGTGCACTGCCTCACCGAGAAGGGCCGCGGCTACCAGCCCGCCCTCCAGGACGAGGCCGACCGCTTTCACGGCATCGGCCCCATCCACCCCGACACCGGCCTGCCGGTCAAGGCCTCCGGCGCCGACTGGACCTCCGTCTTCGGCGACGAGATGGTCGAGCTGGGCCGGGAGCGCGAGGACATCGTCGCGATCACGGCCGCGATGCTCCAGCCCGTCGGCCTGAAGAAGTTCGCGGACGCCTTCCCCGACCGCATCTACGACGTCGGCATCGCGGAGCAGCACGGCGCCGTCTCGGCCGCCGGGCTCGCCACCGGGGGAGTGCACCCCGTCTTCGCGGTGTACGCCACCTTCCTGAACCGGGCCTTCGACCAGGTCCTCATGGACGTGGCGCTGCACAAGTGCGGAGTGACGTTCGTGCTCGACCGGGCCGGCGTCACCGGCACCGACGGCGCCTCGCACAACGGTATGTGGGACATGTCGATCCTCCAGGTCGTCCCGGGCCTCCGGCTCGCCGCGCCGCGCGACGCCGACCAGGTCCGCGCCCAGCTCCGCGAGGCCGTCGAGGTCGAGGACGCGCCGACCGTCGTCCGCTTCTCGAAGGGCGCCGTCGGCCCGGCCGTACCCGCGGTGGGACGCGTCGGCGGCATGGACGTGCTGCGCGAGCCCGGCACCGGCACCCCGGACGTGCTCCTCGTCTCCGTGGGCGCGCTGGCGCCCATGTGCCTGGAGATCGCCGGGCTGCTGGAGCAGCAGGGCATCTCGACCACCGTCGTCGACCCGCGCTGGGTCAAGCCGGTCGACGAGGCCATGGCGCCGCTCGCCGAGCGGCACCGTGTGGTCGTCACCGTCGAGGACAACTCCCGGGTGGGCGGCGTCGGTTCGGCCGTCGCGCAGGCCCTGCGGGACGCCGGGGTCGACGTACCGCTGCGCGACTTCGGTATCCCGCCGCGCTTCCTCGACCACGCCTCCCGGGCCGAGGTCATGGCGGAGATCGGCCTGACGGCACCGGACATCGCCCGCCAGGTCACCGGGCTGGTCTCCAGGATCGACGGACGGTTCGAGCAGTCCGAGGTCGACCCGGTGGAGTCCGCCCGCGACTGACTCACGGCTGCCCCCAATGGGCCGGTTTCCCCACTCTTTACGGTGGTGGGACCGGTCCATCGGCGTGAAATCCCCCGCGCCGGGGCAGGCGCACCACGCCCGCTCCTGATCATGTCCGGGACGACACAGCGTGGGAGGTCCGCCCGTGAGCAGCACCCTCTTCAGGACGAAGAAGGTCGAACAGTCCATCCGCGACACCGAGGAACCGGAACACGCGCTCAAGAAATCCCTGTCCGCGCTGGATCTGACGGTCTTCGGTGTCGGTGTCATCATCGGCACCGGCATCTTCGTCCTCACCGGCACGGTCGCCAAGAACAACGCCGGCCCCGCCGTCGCCCTGGCCTTCGCGGTCGCCGGGGTCGTCTGCGCCCTCGCGGCGCTCTGCTACGCGGAGTTCGCCTCCACGGTCCCGGTGGCCGGGTCCGCGTACACGTTCTCCTACGCCTCGCTCGGCGAACTGCCCGCCTGGATCATCGGCTGGGACCTGGTGCTGGAGTTCGCCCTCGGTACGGCGGTGGTGGCCGTCGGCTGGTCCGGGTACATCACCTCGCTCCTCGACAACGCCGGCTGGCACCTGCCGGAGGCGCTCAGCGGCCGGGACGGGGCCGACGGCTTCGGCTTCGACATCCTCGCCGCCGCGCTGGTCCTGGCGCTGACCGGCATCCTCGTGCTCGGCACGAAGCTCTCCGCGCGGGTCACCTCGATCGTCGTCGCCGTCAAGGTGATCGTCGTCCTGACCGTGATCGTCGCGGGTGCCTTCTTCGTCAAGAGCGACAACTACGACCCGTTCATCCCGAAGGCGCAGGAGGTGCCGGCCGGCGACGGACTCCAGTCGCCGCTCATCCAGCTGATGTTCGGCTGGGCACCCTCGAACTTCGGCGTGATGGGCATCTTCACGGCGGCCTCCGTCGTGTTCTTCGCCTTCATCGGCTTCGACGTGGTGGCCACGGCCGCCGAGGAGACCCGGAACCCGCAGCGCGACATGCCCCGGGGCATCCTCGGCTCCCTGGTCATCTGCACCGCCCTGTACGTCGCGGTGTCGATCGTGGTGACCGGTATGCAGCACTACACCGAACTGTCGGTCACCGCGCCGCTCGCCGACGCCTTCAAGGCCACCGGGCACCCGTGGTTCGCGGGCTTCATCAGCTTCGGCGCCGCCGTGGGCCTGACGACGGTCTGCATGATCCTTCTCCTCGGCCAGACCCGGGTCTTCTTCGCGATGAGCCGCGACGGCCTGCTGCCCCGCTTCTTCTCCCACGTCCACCCCCGCTTCAGGACCCCGCACCGGCCGACGATCCTGCTGGGCGTGATCATCGCGATCGTCGCCGGCTTCACCCCGCTGAGCGAACTCGCCGAACTGGTCAACATCGGGACGCTGTTCGCCTTCGTGGTCGTCGCGATCGGCGTGGTCATCCTCCGTAAGTCCCGCCCCGACCTGCCCCGGGCCTTCCGGACCCCGTGGGTGCCGTTCATCCCGATCCTGTCGGTGCTCGCCTCGTTCTGGCTGATGCTCAACCTGCCCGCCGAGACCTGGCTCCGGTTCGGCGTCTGGATGGCGCTCGGCTTCCTCGTGTACTTCCTGTACGGCCGCTCCCACAGCCGCCTCGGACAGGAACAGCGGGCGACAGCCGACACCGACTGACCCGAGCGGTCGGCCATGGGGCGCCGTACGGTACGACAGGCCCTAGTCGCTCCGTACCGTACGGGGCCCGGTGACCTCGGCGCCCAACTCCGTTACCCTGCGCCGCAGTTCACGGTCGGCGGTGACCACGAGGCGGTCGCGGTCCGCGGCCTCGGCGACCAGTTCGACCATCCGGTCGTCCCCGCTGCCGGGTGCCGGCTCGACCCGTACTCCTGGCACCGGAGTCACCCCGCGGGCCGCGCCCTCGACCACCAGGACGATCTCCACGGGGCCCGCCCGCCCCGGCAACCCGCCCTCCGCGTACGCCGCCAGCCGGTCCCGCAGGCGTTCCGTCGCCCCGCGCCGGTCCCGCCACCAGCCGTCGGGCACCGAGCCGACGACATTCGCGGCGTCGACGATCACGAGCAGAGGGGCAGCCATGGGGTTCAGGGTCGCACGCGGGACCGGAACCAGGGGTACCGGATGAGGGGGCCGGGGGGCGCGCCGAAGGTAAGAGCACACTAAAGTAGTCCAGTGCCCATTGTTCCTCCTTCCCCCACCACGGCCTCGGGGAGTCCCGAGTCGGTCAACGGCGACTGGCTCGTACGGGGTCGCGACGGCCGGCTGAGCGCGTACGACGCCGTAGGAGACGGGATCGTCTGCCGCGCGGAGTCCCGGCCCGGCGGGCCCTGGCTCCCGCCCCGGCGCATCGGCGGCGACCAGCGCGTGCATCCCATGCTCGGAGTCGGCCAAGGCGCCGACGAATACGCCCACTTGGCGACGTGGCGGCCCACGGTGAAGGGCGAGGCGGGCCTCGTCCACACCACGCACTTCCGCCCTGCCCTCGCCGCCCTCGACTGGACGCCCCTCGGTCACCCGAACCAGAAGGGCGACCGGACCGGCGTACCGGCGGTCGCCGTCGACGCGGAGGGCCGCGCCCATGTCTTCGTACGGAACGCCGTGGGCGGGGTCAGCATGCGCGGCCAGAAGGAGCGCGGCGGCTGGGGTCCCTGGCGCGACCTCAAGGGCGAGGACGTGGAAGAGCAGTTGACGGCCGTCACGCGTGCCTCCGGGCGCGTCGAGCTCTACGGCAACTCGCCCCACGGCATCCTGCGCTGGACGCAGGGCGGACCCGGCTGGATCCCGGAACTCGACGAGAGCCCGCTGAAGGTGACGGCCCGTCAGGGAAGCCTGCGGGCGCTGGTCACGTCCGAGGACCATGTGACGCTGTTCTACACGGACGAGACGGACACGGTGTGCGCGTGGCGGCCGGGCAGCGACCCGGTCGAACTGCTCCCCGGAGCCGGTCCCGGCCCGGTGGCGGTGGTCCGCTGCACGCTGGACGAGGTCGACTGCACGTTGCTCGCACAGCGCTCCGCGAGCGGCCGGGTGGCCTTCGCCGCCTATCCGACGGAGCAGGAGTCGGCTGGGGCGTGGTGGACCGAGTCCGGCCCTCAACTCCCCCTGGACGCAAGGGTGTCGCTGACGGAGGACGCAAGTGGACGGGTGGTGGCCGCGACGATGAGCGCGGGAGGACTGTCCGTGGTCCGGCAGAAGGACGAGCCGGGGCTGGCGCTGGAGGCCTGGCGGACGGTCTGAGGCCGGGCCCCTCCCGCCCCGGCCCGCGTGCGGGCCGGGGCGGGAGGGGTTGGGTAAGGGGATCGTAGGAGAAGTGCTAACTTCCGCCGCCCGCCGGGGACTTCTTCGCCGACTCGGGGATCGCGGAGTCGGTGCGGATCGCCTTCCACAGAGCCGCCGCCTGCGGCTCGACGGCCACCACCCGGTTCGGGTCGATCTTGTCGTACGCGACCGGCAGCATGACCGTCTCCATGCTCGCCGGGTCGATGCCCTGCACGCTCCGCCCGAACTCGGCCAGGGCGGTGAGCGAGGCCAGCTCGGAGTCCGTGGTCAGCGACTCGGTGAGGGTGTCGGCGATCCGGTACAGCTTCGTCGGGCTGCCGAGCAGGTCCTGCCGCTTGATCTCACTCAACAGGGCGAGCATGAACTGCTGTTGGAGCCCGATGCGGCCCAGGTCGCTGCCGTCGCGGTAGCCGTACCGGGTCCGTACGAACTTCAGTGACTCCGTGCCGTCGAGGCGGTGCGCGCCGGCGCTCAGCCCCAGTTTGGTGATCGGTTCGTCGAGCGTGACGGTCACCCCGCCGACCGCGTCGACGAGTTCCTTGAAGCCGGCGAAGTCCAGCTCGATCAGGTGGTCGACGCGGACGTCGCTCATCGCCTCCACGGTCTTCACCGTGCACGCCGAACCGACCTGCGAATACACCGAGTTGAACATCACCCGCTTCGCGGAGGGCACCACGGTGCCGTCGGGCGCGGTGCACTCGGGCCGGGTGACGAGGGTGTCGCGCGGAATGCTCACCGCGACCGCCTGGGTCCGCCCCTTGGCGATGTGCACCAGCAGGGCGGTGTCGGATCTCGCCCCGCTCACCTTGGCGTCGTCCAGCGCGGCGTTGTCCCCGGCGCGTGAGTCCGACCCGAGGACGAGCAGGTTCGTCGCGCCGGCGGCCGCCGCCGTCCGGGCCGGCCGGTTCTTCCCGTCGCCCAGCGCCTTGTCCAGGTCGACGGCGCCCTCCTTGAGATTCGAGTCGAGCCCCTGGTACATCCACCAGGCCGTCCCGCCGCCGACGAGCACCAGCACCAACAAGCCCCCCAGGAGGGCGCGGCGTATCGTCCGGCCGCGGCTGCGGGGGCGCTCGCGCCGAGGTGAGCGCTGGTCGGCGGCGGCGGGGAGTCGGGTCTGACTCATGGTGCTCCGGTCGTGATCGGCGCCCCCTCCATGCGAAGGGAGCGCAGCGGGATGAGTTGAGACACACAAGGTGGGCGAAGGGTTGTACGTGTCCGTGAGTGAGAAGCAGCACTGCGTGACCCGTGTTTGGGGTGTGAAGTATTTGTTAGCATCCTCACTCTTGTTTTGTTCGAATTGTGTTACTGAGGACCGAAGTTTTACCTTCACGCGGCGATTCGCCGGTGGAACGGGGATGGGAATGATGTCGTGAGCAGAGCCACCACCGTGGATCTACTAGTAGTGGGGCTCGGTTACGTCGGGCTTCCCCTCGCCCGGTCCGCTTCGGCGGCAGGGCTGAAAGTGGTCGGTCTCGACCGCAGCCGACGGGTTGTGGACGGGTTGAACGCCGGCCGGTCGCATGTGGACGACATCACCGACGCAGAGGTCCGCTCCATGCTGGAGCAGGGCTTCACAGCGGTCGACCGGGCAGAGGCCATAGCCGACGCCGCCGCGGTCGTGGTCTGCGTCCCGACCCCGCTCACCGACCACGGCTCCCCGGACCTCGGCGCGGTGCACGCGGCCGTCGAGGACATCGCGGGGAACCTGGCTCCGGGCACCCTCGTCGTCCTGGAGTCGACGACGTATCCCGGAACCACCGACGAGGTCGTACGGCCGCGGCTGGAGGCCGGTGGCCTGCGCGTCGGCAAGGACTTCCATCTGGCCTTCTCCCCGGAGCGCATCGACCCGGGAAACCCCCGCTACGGCCTGGAGAACACGCCCAAGGTGGTCGGCGGCATCACCCCGGACTGCACCAAGGCGGCCCGCGCCCTCTACGAGCGTTTCGTGACGCGCGTGGTCGAGGCGAAGGGTACGCGCGAGGCCGAGATGGCCAAGCTGCTGGAGAACACCTACCGGCACGTGAACATCGCCCTCGTCAACGAGATGTCGATGTTCTGCCGTGAGATCGGTGTCGACCTGTGGGACGCGATCCGCTGCGCCGCCACCAAGCCGTTCGGCTTCGCGCCCTTCTACCCAGGTCCGGGAGTGGGCGGTCACTGCATTCCCATCGACCCCAACTACCTGTCGTACAAGGTCCGTTCGCTCGGGATCCCGTTCCGCTTCGTGGAGCTGGCGCAGGAGATCAACCAGCGTATGCCCGTACACGTGGTCAACCGGGCGGCCGACCTGCTCAACGACCGGAGCAAGGCGGTCCGCGGCTCGCGGGTCCTGCTGCTCGGTGTGACCTACAAGCCCGACATCTCCGACCAGCGCGAGAGCCCCGCCCTGGCGGTGGCCGAGAACCTGCGCGCCCGGGGCGCCGAACTGGTCTACTTCGACCCGCGCGTCGCCGACTGGACGGTCGGCGGACTGCCGGTCGAGCGGGCCGACGACTACCTGGCCGAGGCCGAGGCGGCGGACCTCACCATCCTGCTCCAGCCCCACCGCGAGATCGACCTGGACCTGCTGGCCGACCGCGCCCGGATGCTCTTCGACACCCGCGGCAAGTCCGCCGATCATCCCCGGGTGGTCAAGCTGTGAGTTCCGAGGACCCGTACATACCCGGCGCCGTCGACACCGACGGGCGTCAGCGGCACCGCAAGCGCAGGCATCTGAAGGTCTCGTACCTCGTCTTCCTCGGCCTCGCCGCGCTGATCGCCACCCGGCTCGACGCCGGTTCACTGCACCTGTACTCGATGGGGGCCATGGGCCTGCTGGCCCTGAAGATGTTCGGTGCCCTCTTCTACCGGCCGGCCAAGGCGGACCGGGAAGGACTGGAGTACCTGGAGAACTCCTGGGTCACCGCAGTCATCCCGATCTACAACGAGGACCCGGTGATGTTCGAGCAGGGCATGCGCAGCCTCCTCGTACAGAGCCGGCTCCCCAACGAGATCCACATCATCGACGACGCCAGCGCCAGCGACAGCGGCATCAGGACGGCGAAGAAGATGCGCCGCGAGTTCGAGGCCCGCGGTGTGAAGTACACGGTCAGCGTGCAGCCGGAGAACAAGGGCAAGCGCGAGGCGCTCGCGCTGGGCTTCGAGGCGGCGCCCTACACGGACATCTTCCTGTGTGTCGACTCCGACACCGTGCTCTCCCGGGACACCGTCCGTGAGCTGCTCCTGCCGATGGCGGACGAGAAGATCATGGCCTCCACGGGCATGGTGCTGGCGCTCAACCACGACAGCAACATCTTCACGCGCCTCCAGGATCTGCGGTACGGCAACTCGTTCCTCTTCGAGCGGGCCGCGTACTCACGTCTGAAGTCCGTGCTGTGCTGCTGCGGCGCGCTCTCCGCCTACCGGGGGACGCTGGTCCGCAAGTACCTCCCCGACTTCCTCAACCAGCAGTTCCTGGGCAAGCCGGCCGTCTTCGGCGACGACCGCCGCATGACCAACTACTGCCTGATGGAAGGCCAGGTGGTCTTCCAGGAGACCGCCGTCGGCTACACGGCGGTGCCGGAGAAACTGCCGCACTTCCTGCGTCAGCAGGTCCGCTGGAACAAGTCCTTCTTCCGCGAGTCCCTGTGGGCCTTCCGGCACCAGAAGAAGTACCGGCCGGCCTTCTGGCTGACCTGCATGGAACTGGCGCTGTGGCTGGTCTTCGGCTCGGCGATGTTCTACTCGATGGTCATCCTGCCCATCATGAAGCCGGACCAGTTCCTCCGTCACCTCGGCGACTACGGCATCTTCATGGTGCTCATGGGATACCTCCGCAACGTGCGGTACCTCGACTTCCCGCGCCGGGGAATGGGCTTCGTCAAACGCTTCGGCATGTTCCTGCTCGCACCGATCTACGGTGTGATCCAGCTGACCCTGCTCACCCCGCTCCGCTTCTACGCCCTCCTCACCCTGCACAAGGGCAGCTGGGGCACCAGGCAGGGCGGCGTCGAGGTTTCGGTCGCCGGGGACCACGAGAACGACGTGACGGAGATCTACGAGGAAGAGGACCCGTACTCCGACCCCAAGGTCGGCGAAACGCTCCAGCTGATGCGTCTCGAAGGCGTGGCACTGGCGCGTACGGCTCCTCGCCCGTCCGCCGTCGTCTTCGAGCAGCCGCTACCGGCCGCTCAGGACGCCGGTCGGCTCCAGGGCGTTCCCCAGCAGCGCGTGACATGGGGGGCGCAGGGCCCGGGTGCCCAGCAGTACAACACCCAGCCCCAGCAGCAGAACGGCGAGTGGTATCCCGCCGAGGGCCAGTACCCCGGCCGGCAGCAACAGCAGGGCGGGCAGCCGGGTCAGTACCCCCAGGAGGGCGAGTACGTGGATCCCTACTGGCACCAGGGACAGGGACAGGGACAGGGACAGGGGCACGGTCACGGGCAGGGCCAGGGGCCGGGCTGGTAGAGCCCCGGCGGGCAGGGGAAAGGGGGCGGGCCACGTGGCCCACCCCCTTTCCCCTGCCCACCGGTCGCGTCAGGTGTAGTAGGCCATCGCCTCCGAGACGGTCACCACCGGGATGCCCCGGGAGCTGATCGCCGCCATGAGCGTGTCGAGCCCGGCCTGGCTGATCTCCGTACTGCTGGCCGGAGTTCCGGCGACGATCCTGTGCAGACAGAGGATGAGCCAGTCGCCGTTGTTCGCACAGCGGTCCAGCCTGCCGCCCGCGGCGGTCAGGGCGGCCAGCGTGGTGCCTCCGATGCCCGAACCGTCGTTGATGCCCGTCAGGGCCTTGAGGCGGTACGGCATCGCCGGGGCGAAGGACTCGATCGTCTCGGAGATGATCGATCTGGCCGTGGTGAAGTGGCGGGTCGCGATGAGATCCACCGGAACGCCGTCCGTCGTCTTCTGGAACGCGCCGTGCGGATACGCGAAGTGCTCGCTGTTGAAGCCATTGGACACCAGCCACTCCCGCAACTGCCGGAAGTCGTCGTCCACCTGCTGCGCGGTGAGGCTGCTGTAGCTCGCCGTGTGGGCTGCCGTCGCGTACGAGTGCCCGCCCATCTCCCAGCCGGAGAAGTCCTGCATCGAGCGCATCTGGTCGACGGTCAGGAAGGTGCCGGTGCCGATCGCGTCGGCGATGTTGTAGACCGTGCCGGCGAACCCGTACGCGTCCATCGTCGGCCGGGCCAGGCTGTGGACCGAGCTGTGGGAGTCGTCGAAGGTGAGCGAGACGGCTCCCTTCGGGAAGACGGTGCTGGTGTCGGGTACCAGCTCGACGGACTGCAGCCGGTACGTCACCGGTCCGCCCGCGTTGTCGTACACGGCGAACGACATGTCGGTGAACCCGGTCCTGGTGGAGGGCACACCGGCGGCGGACATCGAGTACGTGCCGACCGCGCTGGTGACGTCGGCCCACTGGAGGTGGACCGTGACCCATTCACCCGACTGGACGTAGTTGGCCGACGTGGCCGAGTGGTTGTGGAACGTCCAGGCGAAGAAGTTCGCGAACGAGCCGCTGCCGAGGTAGAAGACCAGCTTGGACAGCTTGGCCGTGTCCTCGACCCGCAGCAGCAGACGGATCATCTTCCCGGTCAGGTTCATCGCGGGCTGGGCGGTCCTGCGGACGTACGACTGGGTGCCCGTACCCGTGGTGGTGACCCGCACCGACTGTGTTCCGCGGACGAAGACCGAGGTGTCGTTCGGTTCGGCCGACGCGGTGCCGGCGCCCCCGGCGGACCAGCCGTGCCCTGCCTGGAACTGCTGGCTCCAGGTGGCCCGACGGTACTTGGGCCGGCGTCCCGACGGGGCGTACGGCGGCGGTGTGCCGAGTCCGCCGATCGCCGCTGCTGCTGCGGCAGCCGCCGCGGGCTGGGCCGTCGCGGCGCCCACCAGCGTGCCTCCGGCGGTCGCGAGACCTCCCGTGCCGGCCAGGCGCAGTGCGGAGCGCCGGCTCAGGGCGCGTGGTGACAACGGCTCATTGCTCATCGGGGGCTCCTGCGTGTGTGCGCCTGTGCGTGTGTGCGGCTGTGGACCGCGGTGGACGGACCCGGGGGTCAGGGCTTGGCGACCGTGTCGAAGTAGTTCATGCCGCTGTCGCTGAAGCCCTTCACCGCCGTTTCGACCTGCTTCTGCGAGAGGGTGGCGCCGGCGTTGTAGTACAGCCAGTCGACCTTCATGTCCCAGGTGCGGTCGCCCTTGAACGGCAGGTCCACGAACCAGGTGTTGAAGTTCACCGACATACCGGCGCGAGGGACGTACTTGCCGGTGCTGGTGAACAGCTTCCGGCCGTCCATGCGGTAGGTGACCACGTCGTCGGCGACCGTGATCAGCATGGTGTGCCACCCGGCGAGGCTCTCCTCGGTCTTGGTGGTGACCCGGTCCCCGGCCTCGACGCTGTACCAGCTGGTGGTGTCGAGCTTGGGGCCGGGCGCGCCCCAGCCGCCGTTCGGCATGTACTCGTTGTCCAGTTCGCTGTACTTGGTGCCGCTGCCGCCGATCGTGTAGAAGGTCTGGTTGACGTGGTCGCCGTTCTCGCCCTCGGTCGGCTTGTCGCTGAAGTGGATCCGGGCCGCGTACGTGCCTTCGCGGAACTCGGTGGCGGCGGTCCCGAGGCTCGCCTGCTTCGTACCGGCCTTGGTGCCGTCCGTGGTGGCGCGCAGCTGGAGCACCTGGCCGTGGCCCTGGGCGTTCGCCTCGGTGGGGAAGCTGACGCCGTCCGCCGACCAGGTGTCGTCGATTCCCGGGCCGCCCTTGCTGGTGCGGACCAGCCAGCCGTGCTTGAAGAGTGCCGGGTCCTTGGGGCCGAGGTAGTTGAAGTTGTCGAAGACGGCCTTGGCGGGGACGACCGGCGCCCGGCCGGCCGCGGCGGATGCCGACGGCGTCCCCGCGCTGTCGCTCTTGGGCTTGTCGCCGTTCGGTTCCTCGCCCCAGGCGAGGACACCGCGCTTGTACGCGGTCACCTTCTTCGACTCCTTGTAGCTCGTCATCGTGTCGTCGAAGGAGCGGTCGTTGGACTGCTTCAGCTCCTTGTGGTCGACGCGGTAGAGCTGCACTTCGATGCCCTCGCTGTTCGCACCCGGCTTCAGGGAACCCGCCCCGGCCGTGAACGCGATTTCGAGGTACCGGTCGGCGGTGTCGGTGGGCTCGTCCGGTGTGCCGATGGTTCCGGCGATGTTCGAGCAGCCGACAGCGGCCTGGACGCAGTTGAAGGCGTACGCGGAGGCGCCGTCCGCGGTGAAGTAGTACCGGAGCGTCACCTCGCTCAGGGGCAGCGACTGCTTCGACTCGTTGAAGACCTCCAGCGACGGCCTGGCCGCCACCGCCGTGGCCGCCGTGTCGGTCCGGTACCGGACGGTGAGCTCCGGCGGATCCGGATTCGCGGCTCGCCACAGCGGATAGAGCGCCGTACCGCCGGCAACGACCGCGCCCACGAGGAGCAGCAGCTTGATCTTGGGCCAGACCCGGCTGCGGGGGCGGGGCTGTCGGCGGTTGGACGACACGGAAGTTCCTCCGCAGGATGGTTGGACGACATTGGGACCGAAATGGTCGTATGAGTGATCCATATGGTCGGATCTTGTGCAGATCCTATCGGTGAGGTGTTATCCGCAGGAGCTGAACAGAACACAAGACGGAAACGTCCGTACAGGCCCGGTGCGGTCCGCGCCCCGCGATGGCGCGGCAAAGCGGCGGGCCGCACGGTGAGGTCACCGTGCGGCCCGCGCTCCCGGCGGAATGTTCCGCCGTGAATGTTCCGTTACGCCGGGACGCTCGCCAGGCCCTGGGCCAGGAACCGCTTCCCGTTCACCCGCTCGGAGACACCCTCGCGGTCCAGGTACGGCGTGACACCGCCCAGGTGGAAGGGCCACCCCGCGCCGGTGATCAGGCACAGGTCGATGTCCTGGGCCTCGGCGACGACACCCTCGTCGAGCATGAGCCCGATCTCCTGGGCGACCGCGTCGAGCACCCGGTCCCGCACCTGCTCCTCGCTCAGGACGACGTCACCCTGCTTCAGCAGCGCGGCGACCTCGGGGTCCAGCTCGGGCTTCCCGCTGTCGTACACGTAGAAGCCGCGCTTGCCGGCCTTGACGACGGCGGCGAGGTTCGGCGAGACCGTGAAGCGGTCCGGGAACGCCCGGTTGAGGGTCTCCGAGACGTGCAGACCGATCGCCGGACCGACCAGCTCCAGCAGCACCAGCGGCGACATCGGCAGGCCCAGCGGCTCGACCGCCTTCTCCGCGACCTCGACCGACGTACCCTCGTCGATCACGTTCTGGATCTCGCCCATGAAGCGGGTGAGGATGCGGTTCACGACGAACGCCGGAGCGTCCTTCACCAGCACCGCGGTCTTCTTCAGCTTCTTGGCGACACCGAACGCCGTGGCCAGCGAGGCGTCGTCGGTCTGCTCGCCGCGCACGATCTCCAGCAGCGGGAGGATCGCGACCGGGTTGAAGAAGTGGAAGCCCACGACCCGCTCGGGGTTCTTGAGCTTGGACGCCATCTCCGTCACCGACAGGGACGACGTGTTCGTCGCGAGGATCGCGTGCGCCGGGGCGACCGCCTCGACCTCCGCGAACACCTGCTGCTTGACGCCGATCTCCTCGAAGACGGCCTCGATGATGAAGTCGGCGTCGGAGAAGCCCTCCGCCTTGTCCAGCACACCGGTGACCAGGGCCTTCAGGCGGTTGGCCTTGTCCTGGTTGACGCGGCCCTTGAGCAGCAGCTTGTCGATCTCGGAGTGGACGTAGCCCACACCCTTGTCGACGCGCTCCTGGTCGATGTCGGTCAGCACGACCGGCACCTCAAGGCGGCGCAGGAAGAGCAGCGCGAGCTGCGAGGCCATCAGACCGGCGCCGACGACACCGACCTTGGTGACCGGACGGGCCAGCGACTTGTCCGGCGCGCCGGCGGGGCGCTTGCCGCGCTTCTGGACCAGGTTGAAGGCGTAGATGCCGGAGCGCAGTTCGCCGCCCATGATCAGGTCGGCGAGCGCCACGTCCTCGGCGTCGTACCCCTTCTGCAGGTCGCCGTCCTTGGCCGCGGCGATGATGTCCAGCGCGCGGTAGGCGGCCGGGGCGGCCCCGTGCACCTTGCTGTCGGCGACGGACCGGCCGCGCGCGACGGCCTGGTCCCAGGCCTCGCCGCGGTCGATCGCCGGGCGCTCGACGACGATCTCGCCCTTGAGGACGGCGGCCGTCCACAGCAGCGACTGCTCCAGGAAGTCCGCGCCCTCGAAGAGCGCGTCGGCGATCCCGAGGTCGTAGACCTGCCCGCCCTTGAGCTGCTTGTTCTGGTTGAGCGAGTTCTCGATGATCACCGTGACGGCCTTGTCGGCGCCGATCAGGTTCGGCAGCAGCGTGCAGCCGCCCCAGCCGGGGACCAGACCGAGGAAGACCTCGGGCAGCGAGAAGGCCGGCAGGGCCGCGGAGACGGTCCGGTACGAGCAGTGCAGACCGACCTCGACGCCACCACCCATGGCGGCACCGTTGTAGTAGCCGAAGGTCGGGACGGCGATCTGGGCCAGCCGCTTGAAGACCTCGTGGCCGCCCTTGCCGATGGCGAGCGCGTCGGAGTGGTTCTTCAGGAGCTCGACGCCCTTGAGGTCGGCGCCGACCGCGAAGATGAACGGCTTGCCGGTGATGCCGACACCGACGATCTCGCCGGCCGACGCCTCCTTCTCGACCTGGTCGATGGCGATGCTCAGGTTCGCCAGCGAGGCCGGGCCGAAGGTGGTCGGCTTGGTGTGGTCGAAGCCGTTGTCGAGGGTGATCAGCGCGAAGCGGCCGGCGTTGAACGGCAGGTCGAGGTGGCGTACGTGCGCGGACGTCACGACCTCGTCGGGGAACAGCTCGGCCGCGCCCTTGAGGAGTTCGGTGGTGCTCACTTGTCGCCTCCGGCGTCCTTGTGGTTCGGGTTCTCCCAGATGACGGTGGCGCCCATGCCGAAGCCGACGCACATGGTGGTGAGGCCGTAACGGACCTCCGGCTGCTCCTCGAACTGACGGGCCAGCTGCGTCATCAGACGCACACCCGAGGAGGCGAGCGGGTGACCGAAGGCGATGGCACCGCCGTACTGGTTCACGCGCGCGTCGTCGTCCGCGATGCCGTAGTGGTCGAGGAAGGCCAGGACCTGGATGGCGAAGGCCTCGTTGATCTCGAACAGACCGATGTCGCCGATGCCGAGGCCTGCCTTGGCGAGGGCCTTCTCGGTCGCCGGGATCGGACCGTAGCCCATGACCTCGGGCTCGACGCCGACGAAGGCGTACGAGACGAGGCGCATCTTGACGGGCAGGTCGTTCTCGCGCGCGAAGTCCTCGGACGCGATGATCGACGCGGTGGCACCGTCGTTCAGACCGGCCGCGTTGCCCGCGGTGACCCGCCCGTGCACCCGGAACGGCGTCTTCAGCCCGCTCAGGTTCTCCAGGGTGGTCCCCGGCCGCATCGGCTCGTCGGCGGTGACCAGGCCGAAGCCCGTCTCGCCGACCTCCGCGTTGGTGTTCCGTACGGAGATGGGCACCAGGTCCTGCTGGATCTTGCCGTTGGCGTACGCCTTGGCGGCCTTCTCCTGCGAGCGCACGGCGTACTCGTCGGCGCGCAGCTTGGTGATGTGCGGGTAACGGTCGTGCAGGTTCTCGGCGGTCATCCCCATGAACAGGGCGGACTCGTCGACGAGCTTCTCGCTCACGAACCGCGGGTTCGGGTCGACGCCCTCGCCCATGGGGTGACGGCCCATGTGCTCGACGCCACCGGCGATGACGGCGTCGTACGCGCCGAAGGCGATCGAACCGGCGGCGGTGGTGACGGCGGTCAGCGCGCCCGCGCACATCCGGTCGATCGAGTAACCCGGTACGGACTGCGGCAGCCCGGCGAGGATGCCCGCCGTGCGGCCCAGGGTCAGCCCCTGGTCGCCGATCTGCGTGGTCGCGGCGATGGCGACCTCGTCGATCTGCTTGGGGTCGAGACCCGGGTTGCGGCGCAGCAGCTCCCGGATGGCCTTCACGACGAGGTCGTCGGCGCGGGTCTCGTGGTAGATGCCCTTCGGGCCCGCCTTGCCGAACGGGGTGCGGACGCCGTCGACGAAGACGACATCCCTGACGGTACGAGGCACGATGGCTCTCCTCCAAAGGTGCGGGACGGCACTGCTGCGAAACGCAACCGCTGAGCGGGCGCTCAGCCCCATGCTACTTGTGAGTAACCGTGCTGCCCACCCCTGGGGGGAGGAGCGGTGAACGTCACACAGCTCATATGTTACCGCCGGTTACATCAGGGGCGCGGGAACCCCCTGGGCGGCGCGGTGGAACCCCGGGGAGTGAGCACGGGAGTGGCCGCCGGATGCGACCCGCCGACGTCCCCGGCGATCACCCCGAACAGCGTCCGGGCGACATCCGCCCCGAACCCGTGCACATCATGGCTCATCGCCGACAGCGTGGGCCGCGTCAACCTGCACAGCTGCGAGTCGTCCCAGGCCAGCAGCGACACGTCGGCCGGCACGCCCAGTCCCATCTCCGCGGCCACGGACAGGCTCGCGACCGCCATGATGTCGTTGTCGTACAGGATCGCCGTGGGCCGGTCCGCCGACGCGGCGGACAGCAGCGACCGGGTGGCCCGGGCCCCCGCGTCGCCGGAGTAGTCGGTCGAGACCTGGGACGCCCCGGCCAGACCGAGCTCCCGCGCGGCCTCGTCGAACGCCGCCGTACGGATGTTCGTGTGCCCGAGTGCCGCCGCACCCCCCACCCGGGCGATCCGCCGGTGCCCGAGCGCCGCGAGATACCGCACCGCCTCCCTCACGGCCGTGGCGTCGTCGGTCCACACGGAGGTGAGGCCGCCGGTGAACGACGGATGCCCGACCGCGACCGCGGGCATCCCGAGCCGCTCGACCGCCGGGACCCGGGGATCGTCCGCCCGGAGGTCCACCAGGATCGCCCCGCCGATGAGCCGCCCCTTCCACCAGGACTCCTGGAGCCCGACCTCCTCCTCCAGATTCCGTACGAGCCTGAGCAGCAGCGAGCACGAATGCTCGGTCAGGACGCTCTCCACGCCCGAGATGAAGTCCATGTAGAACGGTTCGAGCCCGAGCAGCCGGGCCGGCCGGCAGATCGCCAGCCCCACCACGTCCACCCGGGCCCCGGCCAGCGACCGCGCGGTGAGGTTCGGCTCCCAGCCCAGCTCACGGGCGGCGGTGAAGATCCGGTCCCGGGTCGCCTCGGCGAGCCCCGGCTTGTGGTTGAAGGCGAGGGACACGGCCCCCTTGGACACGCCCGCACGCGCGGCGACGTCCTTGATGGTGACGCGGGGGGTCGGCAATGCCGTCATCTGGCGGGCTCCACGCAGTACAGGGCCGATCGGGCGGTCTCGGCATCCGGAGTCTCCCAGCCACGCACCCCGATGGTCACCCGTTCCCCGGGCAACAGGGTCACCAGCCCGCGATCGGCCCGCGCTCCCGGGTCCAGCCGGTCCGCCTGCAGCAGCAGATCCCGTACGAGGGTACGAGCCGTCACCGTGACCACCCCCGGAGCGACATGCACGTCGAACTCGGGCCGGGGGTAAGGGATTTCACGGTCGGGGACGGGGAGGTACAGCGCCCGCAGCGCCTCCCCGCCGGCTCCGGCGGACCCGTCGGCCTCCTCCGTGCCGACGTCGGCATCCGCGACCAGGAACTCCTTGGCCCCCACCGGCACGAGTTCCCCCGGCACCCGCACCTCGGCGACCGCCCGCCGCTCCGCCGCGAACCGGACCCGCACCGGCTCACCCACCACCCCTCCGTCCACGGACATCCGCCGCAGCTCCACCGTCCCCGCCCACGGCTCCGCCGCCTGGTTGACGACGGCCAACACCACACCCGCTCCTCGCACTTGAAGGCTGAGCAGCCGGTCCGCGTACAGCCGCCGCAGCTCGTGGTACAGCGGTTTCTCCCGCCCGTCCCCGTCGACCGCCGCCCATGACGTCACCGGCCAGCAGTCGTTGAGCTGCCACACGATGGTCCCCGCGCACACCGGCCAGTGCGCACGCCAGTGCTCGATCCCGGCGGCGACGGCACGGGCCTGGTTGAGCTGGGTGAGGTAGTGCCACCGGTCGAAGTCCCCCTCCGGCAGGGGGAAGTGCGGGGCGAGCCCGCGCTCCAGCTTGTCGTTGCCGTCCTCGGCCTTCTGGTGGTGCAGCATGCCCGGAGAGTCCGATGCGAGTGTCTCGCCGGGCAGCGCGCGCCGCAGCGTGGCGTACGCCGGCGGTGCCTGCCACCCGAACTCGGCCACGAATCGCGGGACTTCGCGCCGGTAGTCGGCGTAGTCCGCCCGGTTCCACACCTCCCACGAGTGGTGCGTACCGTGCGCCGGATCGTTCGGATGCCGCTCCCAGGACCCGGACCAGGGACTGCCCGCCGTGTAGGGCCGGGTGGGGTCCAACTCGGCCACCACGCGCGGCAGTACACCCAGGTAGTACCCCTCGCCCCACGACTCCCCGGCGAGAGTCCGCTCCCACCCCCAGTCCCTGAAGCCCCACAGGTTCTCGTTGTTCCCGTTCCACAGCACGAGCGAGGGGTGCGGCATCAGCCGTACGACGTTCTCCCGGGCCTCCGCCTCCACCTCGCCCCGCAGCGGCTGTTCCTCGGGATAGGCGGCGCACGCGAAGGGGAAGTCCTGCCAGACCAGCAGCCCCAACTCGTCGCAGACGTCGTAGAAGTCCTCGCTCTCGTAGATCCCGCCGCCCCACACCCGGACGAGGTCCACACCGGCACCGGCCGCCTGCGCGAGCCGCTCCCGGTACCGCTCCGGGGTGATCCGGGACGGGAACACGTCGTCCGGGATCCAGTTGACGCCCCGCGCGAACAAGCGCTCCCCGTTGACGACCAGGGTGAACCCGCTCCCGTGGGCGTCGGAGGACGTGTCGAGCCCGACGGTCCGGAACCCGACCCGCCGCCGCCAGCCGTCCAGCGGGACATCACCGTGAAGGAGCGTCAACTCAACCTCGTACAGCGGCTGTTGCCCGTACCCGCGGGGCCACCACAGCTCCACGTCCGGCACTTCCAGCCGTACGGCACCACCGGCCCCGTCGACCTCGCCCCGGGCCAGGACCTCGCCGACACCGGAGAGGCCGCGACCGCGCACCCGGGCCTCCAGGGTCAGCCCGGCCTCGACTCTGGTGCGCTCGACGTCGACCGCCAACTCCACGTGTCCCAGGCCGTGTTCGTCGACCGTCACCGCGGGGCGCACCTGGGCGATCCTGGCCGTCGACCACTGCTCCAGGCGCACCGGCCGCCAGATCCCCGCGGTGACGAGGGTCGGCCCCCAGTCCCAGCCGAAGGAGCAGGCCATCTTCCGGATGTACTGGTAGGGCTCGGCATAGGCGCCGGGCCGCTCACCCAGCCGCTTCCGTACGGCCTCGGCCTCGGCGTAGGCGGAGGCGAACCGCACGGACAGCCGTCCGGTCATGCCGGTCACGTCGAAGCGGTACGAGCGGTGCATGTTCCGCACCCGGCCCAGGAGTTGACCGTCGAGCCGGATCTCGGCGGCGGTGTCGAGCCCGTCGAAGACCAGGTCGGTCTGCTCATGAACCTCGTGCCGTCCACCGGGAGACGGGGTCGCGAGCTGTGTCTCGTACGTCCACTCCCGGCGCCCCACCCAGGCGACCTCCGCCTCGTTCCGGCCGACGAAGGGGTCCGGGATCACCCCGGCCGCCAGCAGGTCGGTGTGCACGCACCCGGGGACGGTGGCCGGCAGTCCGCCCGCCTCGTACCGCACGGTCCAGCCCTCGGTGAGTGGTGTGGCCTCCAGCATGCGCACTCCTAAACCGTTCCATTCCCGCGATGGTCAAGCGCGGAAAACATGGTGGCACCCTTGGCGAAATAGGGACTGTACCGGTTCAGTAAGTGGTGTCAGAGTGCCGAATCAGCCATCCCAGTAGTGCTCGTCCGTCCCGAACGGAGCTGATGCACATGAACCGCCGTACGATTCCCGCACTCCTCACCGCCGGCCTGCTGCTCTCCGCGTGCACCGGAACCGGAGGAACCTCGGAGGGCGCCGACGCGAAGGCGCCTGACGATCCGTCAAAAGTGACCGGCACCATCAAGGTCCTCACCGTGCGGACCGATCTCGTGCAGGACGGCACGTTGAAGAAGTACGCCGACGACTTCCGGAAGACGTATCCGAAGGTGAAGGTCGAGTTCGAGGGCCTCACCAACTACGAGGCCGAAGTCAAGATCCGGATGAACACGGAGAACTACGGCGACGTCCTGCTGATCCCCGCGGTGATCAAGAAGAGCGACTACCCGAAGTTCTTCGCGTCGCTCGGCACCCAGGCGGAGCGCGCCAAGAAGTACCGCTTCACCGACTACACCACCGTCGACGGCAAGGTCTACGGCCAGAGCCCGGTAGGAGTGGCCCCCGGGTTCCTCTACAACAAGAGGATCTGGCGGGAGGCCGGCATCACCGACTGGCCCACCACACCCGCCGGGTTCCTCACCGCCCTGAAGGCGATCAAGGCGAAGACGGACGCGGACCCGTACTACACCAACTTCGCCGCCCAGTGGCCGCTCACCTCATGGACGTCCGTCAACGGCTCGGTCGGCTGCGACACCGGGGCCACGACGAAACTGGTCGAGAGCGACCCGTGGGCCGAGGGCGCGGACCTGCGCGTCGGCGACACCCTGCTGTACGACATCGTGCACGACGGACTCGCCGAGAAGGACCCGACGACCACCAACTGGGAGGCGTCCAAGCCCCGGATGGCGAAGGGCGAGATCGCCACGCAGTGGCTCGGCACCTGGGCGATCGTCCAGTTCCAGGACGCCGCCGAGAAGGCCGGCGTCGACCCCGCCGACATCGGGTTCATGCCCTTCCCGGCCCAGGTGGACGGAGAGTTCTGCGCGGTTGTCGGCCCCGACTACAACCAGGGCGTCAACGTCCACAGCAAGCACAAGGAGGCGGCCCGCGCCTGGATCGACTGGTTCACCGACAAGTCCGGTTACGCGGAGGACAACCTGGCCATCTCCCCGCTCAAGGACGCCCCCCTGCCCGAGGTGCTCCAGCCGTACGAGGAGGCGGGGGTGAAGTTCATCGAGGTCGACGACACGGCGGGCGCGCAGCTCAAGCTCATCGACACCGAGTCGGAGGTCGGCCTCTACGCCCCCGACTACCGCCAGGATCTCGTCGACCTGGCCCGCGGCGCCCGCAAGGGCAGCCTCGACGACTTCCTCGGAGACCTCGGCAAGCGCTGGACCGAGGCGCAGCGGTCCGTGGGGTCGTCGTGACGGACACCACCGAGGCCGGCATGGCGGGACGAAGGGCGGCGCGACGGAAGGAACCGCCGCCCGCGCCCGTCACCCCGGGCCCGCCGGCACCCCCGCGCAGGGCACACCTGTGGCGGGGGGTCACCCCCTGGCTGTTCCTGGCCGCCCCGCTCGCGCTGCTCCTGACCTTCACCTACGCGCCGATCGTCAACATGGTCGCGTACAGCTTCACCGACTGGGACGGCGTCAGCCCCGAACTGCACTACACGGGTGCCGGGAACTACACCGAACTCCTCACCCGGCCCGAGCTGTTCGAGGTGTTCTTCGTCAGCGGCTACTACCTGGCCGCCTCCGTGCTCCAGATCGTCGCCGCGCTCTACTTCGCGACGATCCTCAGCTTCAACGTCCGTTTCCGGAACTTCTTCAAGGGCGTGCTGTTCTTCCCGTACCTGATCAACGGGGTCGCGATCGGCTTCGTGTTCCTCTACTTCTTCCAGGACGGCGGCACCCTCGACTCGGTGCTGAGCGTGTTCGGCGTCCACACGGACCATGCCTGGCTGGGCACCCCGACGTCGGCGAACATCTCGCTCGCCGGTGTCTCGGTCTGGCGCTACACGGGCCTGAACTTCGTCCTGTTCCTGGGCGCGATCCAGTCCATCCCGGGGGAGTTGTACGAGGCGGCGGAACTCGACGGGGCGAACCGCTGGCACCAGTTCCGGTACATCATCGCGCCGGGCATCAAACCGGTGCTGAGCCTGACCGTGATCCTCTCGATCTCCGGCTCCCTCTCGGTCTTCGAGATCCCGTACATCATGACCGGCGGGGCCACCGGCACCGAGACCTTCGTGATCCAGACGGTGAAGCTGGCGTTCCAGTTCAACAAGACGGGGCTCGCCTCGGCGGCGGCCGTCGTACTGCTGCTGATCGTGCTCGCCGCGACCTGGGTGCAGCGGCGGCTCGTTCCTGACGACAGGGTGGACCTCGTATGACGCGCCGAGCGGTTGCCCGTACGTTCGTGTACCTGTCCCTGGTCCTCGCGGTGGTGGTGGTCCTGCTGCCGCTGGGCGTGATCGTGCTGACCTCGCTCAAGTCCGAGCAGGAGATGGCGGACGACAGCGGGGCGCTCTCGCTGCCCGGCGATCTCCTGAACCTCCACAACTACGTGACGGCGTTCCAGGACGGCGAGATGCTGGCCGCGTTCGCCAACACGGCCTTCATCCTCCTGTTCGCCGTCGCGGGAACCGTCCTCATCGGCTCGATGACGGCATACGCGATCGACCGCTTCACGTTCCGTTTCCGGAAGCTGGTGATCGCCCTGTTCCTGGTGGCGACCCTGGTCCCCGGCGTCACCACCCAGGTGGCGACGTTCCAGATCGTCAACAGCTTCGGCATGTTCGACACCCTCTGGGCGCCCATCGCGCTCTACATGGGCACGGACATCGTGTCGATCTACATCTTCCTGCAGTTCGTCCGGTCGATCCCGGTCTCCCTGGACGAGTCGGCACGCCTCGACGGCGCCAACGCCTTCACGATCTACCGGAAGATCATCTTCCCGCTGCTCAGGCCGGCGATCGCCACGGTGGTGATAGTGAAGGGGATCACCGTCTACAACGACTTCTACATCCCCTTCCTCTACATGCCCTCCGAAGATCTTGGCGTGATTTCGACGTCCCTTTTCCGCTTCAAGGGCCCCTTCGCCGCCCACTGGGAGACCATTTCGGCGGGTGCGGTCCTGGTCATCCTGCCGACGCTGGCCGCTTTCCTGTCGTTGCAGCGGTTCATCTACAACGGCTTCATGAAGGGGGCGACGAGGTGATTTCGCGGTGTGCCTACGGCGCCTCGGCGGACAGCGCCTCGACCAGGACCGGCGTCACCTGCTCGACCTGCCAGCCTCTCGCCCCGTACCCGGCGAGGGCCGCGGCCACGGACCCGGCGTCCAGCGGAGCGGGCGGCTCCCAGCAGACCCTGCGCACCGTGTCCGGGGTGATCAGATTCTCCTGAGGCATGTTCAGCCGCTCGGCCAGGGCGGAGACCCCGGCCCGGGCGGCGGACAACCGGGCAGCGGCCACCGGGTCCTTGTCGGCCCAGGCGCGCGGCGGCGGCGGCCCGACCACGGGCTGCCCGGGCTGGGGCAACTGGGCGTCGGTGAGAGCCTTCACGTTGTCCACCGCCGCCTGCCACTGCTCCAGCTGCCGCCGCCCCATCCGATGCCCGAAGCCGGTCAGCCCGGCCAGCGCGTGGACGTTGGCCGGCACGGCGAGCGCGGCCTCGACGATGGCCGCGTCCGACAGCACCTTGCCCGGGGACACGTCGCGGCGCTGCGCGATCCGGTCCCGGGTCTCCCACAGCTCCCGTACGACGGCGAGCTGCCGACGCCGACGCACCTTGTGCATGCCCGACGTGCGCCGCCACGGATCCTTGCGGGGCTCCGGCGGCGGCGCCGACGCGATCGCGTCGAACTCCTCGCGGGCCCACTCCAGCTTGCCCTGCCGGTCCAGCTCCTTCTCCAGGGCGTCCCGCAGGTCGACCAGGAGTTCGACGTCAAGCGCCGCATACCGCAGCCAGGGCTCGGGCAGCGGCCGGGTCGACCAGTCGACCGCGGAGTGGCCCTTCTCGAGTACGAAGCCCAGGACGCCCTCGACCATCGCGCCCAGGCCGACCCGGGGGAACCCGGCCAGCCGTCCGGCCAGCTCGGTGTCGAACAGGTGAGTGGGGACCATACCTATCTCGCGGAGACAGGGCAGATCCTGGGTGGCGGCGTGCAGTACCCATTCCACGCCGCTGAGCGCCTCGCCGAGGCCCGACAGGTCAGGGCAGGCGACCGGGTCGATGAGCGCGGTGCCGGCGCCCTCGCGGCGCAACTGCACCAGGTAGGCGCGCTGTCCGTAGCGGTATCCGGACGCGCGTTCGGCGTCGACGGCCACGGGGCCGGTGCCCGCGGCGAACGCCGCGATGACCTCGGCGAGCGAGTTCTCGTCGGTGACGACGGGCGGAATCCCGTCACGGGGTTCGAGAAGTGGGATCGGCGCCTGAGCCTCAGAAGATCCGTTGTCGTCCGGAGGGGCGCCTCCGGTGGTTCGCAGTGAGCTGTCTGCTGCGGTCTCTTGGGCTTCGGTCACCTGTCAAGGGTATCTGTGTATGGACGGCGCCCGCCGACGGAACGTTCCGTCGACGGGCGCCTTGGGGTCGTAAACCGGTCACGTGTCACACGTGTCAGTGAATTCTGTCGGTCATCTCGGTCAGGAGTAGTGGCGGAACGGTCGTCAGCGGCCGGGCGCCGACGGTCGTTCGTCAGTGATCAGGATCAGCGGTCAGGAAGGTCAGATCAGATCAGGTCGGATCGGGTCGTGATCGGGACCGGAATCAGTGTCAGTGGATGATTCCGGTGCGCAGGGCCACCGCCACCATCCCGGCGCGGTCGCCCGTGCCGAGCTTGCGGGCGATACGGGCGAGGTGGCTCTTGACGGTCAGCGCGGACAGGCCCATGGAGACGCCGATCGCCTTGTTCGACTGGCCCTCGGCGACCAGTCGCAGGACCTCGACCTCGCGGCCGGACAGCTCGCGGTAGCCGCCCGGGTGGCTCGGGGCGCCCGGGGGGCGGCGGTGCATACGGGCGCCGGCGCCGATGGGAGCGGCACCCGGTCGGTTGGGGAGCCCGATGTTGTTGCGGGTTCCGGTGACGACGTAGCCCTTCACACCGCCCGCGAGGGCGTTGCGCACGGCTCCGATGTCGTCGGCGGCGGACAGGGCCAGGCCGTTGGGCCAGCCCGCGGCACGGGTCTCGGACAGCAGGGTGAGCCCGCTGCCGTCGGGCAGGTGGACGTCTGCGACGCAGATGTCGCGGGGGTTGCCGATGCGGGGACGAGCCTCCGCGATGGACGAGGCCTCGATCACATCGCGCACACCGAGCGCCCACAGGTGGCGGGTGACGGTGGAGCGGACGCGGGGGTCGGCCACGACCACCATGGCGGTCGGCTTGTTCGGGCGGTAGGCGACCAGGCTTGCGGGCTGCTCAAGAAGAACGGACACCAGGCCTCCTGGAGTGCGGAACGGATCCGGTCCTGGGGGTGAAACCGGATCGACCGTGCTTTCAAGGTCACAGAGGTCTTCGGCATCAAACCTGTGCTCCTTTAGAGAAAGATCACGATCTGGTGAGTAACAATCCGTGCAATTCGGACACGCGATCGATCATCCGAAGATCGAACGGTTTCACTCTGCGTCGATACGCGGCCGAAAGTGGCCGTATCGACAAAGAGCTACTAAAGACGGCGTGCCGATACCGGGAACAAGGGGGCGCGTGGAGGGGCGACAAAGGAACGGCCTTGCGGTCCCCGCACGGGGACCGCAAGGCCGTTCAGCCGGTCGGTGGGAAGTCGGGGTGGTTCAGCGGGACTGGGGCCCCCGCCGCTGCGGCAGCGTCACCACCGATGCGTCCCCGGGGCCGGCCGGCGGCAGGCCCGCGATCTGGGCGAGCAGGTCGCACCAGGAGGCGAGGTGGGACGCCGTGTCCGGGACGCCGCCGAGGCCCTCACGGGGCGTCCAGGAGGCACGGATCTCGATCTGGGAGGCGGCGGGCCGCTCCGACATCCCGCCGAAGTAGTGCGAACTCGCGCGCGTGACCGTGCCGCTGGCCTCGCCGTACGACAGCCCGCGCGCCTGGAGCGCCCCGGTCAGCCAGGACCAGCACACGTCAGGCAGCAGCGGGTCGGCGGCCATCTCCGGCTCCAGTTCGGCGCGCACCAGCGTCACCAGCCGGAAGGAGCCCTGCCAGGCGTCGTGCCCGGCCGGGTCGTGCAGCAGGACGAGCCGGCCGTCGGCCAGATCCTCCTCGCCGTCGACGACCGCCGCCTCCAGCGCGTACGCGAACGGCGCCAGGCGCTGGGGCGCCCGCGTCGGCTCGATCTCGATCTGCGGCCTCAGCCGCGCGGTCCGCAACGCGTCGACAGCGGCCCGGAAGGGCAACGGAGCAGCATCCATCGCGTCCCGGTCCCCCTCCTTCGCGTCGTCCATTCCGCCAGTGCCGTCCGACAGTCGTCCCTGAGCCGCAGCCATGCGGGGAAGATTAAGGGGAACCGGGCCTCCTTGCGGGGAGGGACACCCGTGGGACGGGCCACAGTCCGGTGAGAGCCGTCGGCAGGGCTGTTCGCGGGACTGTCGGCGGAGCGTGCGAGACTTCTGGTCGTGAGCGCGAACCAGAGCCCCGCGGGCCAGCAGCCGACAGCGACGTCCGGCGCCGTCAAGAACGACGCCGTGCAGGATTCCCCCTTCCTGAAGGCGTGCAGACGCGAGCCCGTGCCGCACACGCCCGTGTGGTTCATGCGCCAGGCCGGGCGTTCTCTGCCCGAGTACCGCAAGGTCCGCGAGGGCATCCCCATGCTGGAGTCCTGCACCCGACCCGAGCTGGTCACCGAGATCACGCTCCAGCCGGTGCGCCGGCACGACGTGGACGCGGCGATCTACTTCAGCGACATCGTCGTCCCGCTCAAGGCCATCGGTGTCGACCTCGACATCAAGCCCGGCGTCGGGCCGGTCGTCGAGAAGCCGATCCGCACCCGCGCCGACCTCGCCCAGCTCCGCGACCTCACCCCCGAGGACGTCCCGTACGTCACCGAGGCCATCGGCCTGCTCACCCGCGAACTCGGCGCCACCCCGCTCATCGGCTTCGCCGGCGCGCCCTTCACCCTGGCGAGCTACCTCGTCGAGGGCGGCCCGTCCCGGACGTACGAGAACGCCAAGGCGATCATGTACGGCGACCCGCAGCTCTGGGCGGACCTCCTCGACCGCCTCGCCGACATCACGGCGGCCTTCCTGAAGGTCCAGATCGAGGCCGGCGCCGGCGCCGTCCAGCTGTTCGACTCGTGGGCCGGCGCCCTCGCCCCGGCCGACTACCGCCGCTCGGTGCTCCCCGCCTCCCGGAAGGTCTTCAAGGCCGTCGAGGGATACGGCGTGCCGCGCATCCACTTCGGCGTCGGCACCGGCGAGCTCCTCGCCCCCATGAGCGAGGCCGGCGTGGACGTCATGGGCGTCGACTGGCGCGTCCCGCTCGACGAGGCCGCCCGTCGCATCGGTCCCGGCAAGGCGCTCCAGGGCAACCTCGACCCGACGGTCCTGTTCGCCTCCACGGAGGCCGTCGAGGCCAAGACCCGCGAGGTCCTCGACTCCGCGAAGGGTCTGGAGGGCCACATCTTCAACCTCGGCCACGGCGTCATGCCGAACACGCCCCCGGACGCCCTGACCCGCCTCGTGGAGTACGTCCACACGAACACCGCCCGCTGAGTAGCGAGTCGGCGACCGTCACCACGTGTGCCGTGCCTGCCTGCCCCACAGCAGGCGGCCCGGCTCCGGCGGCGGCGGGGTGCCGGCCCTGAGCGGCCAGGCGAGGAACATGCCCGCGAGGAAGCCGACGACGTGGGCCGCGTACGCCACGGTGCCGGCCTCGGTGACGCCCTCGCCGGACGAGTACACCGCCTGCAGCGCGAACCAGAAGCCCAGCACCAGCCAGGCGGGCAGCCGCAGCGGCAGGAAGACCAGGAAGGGCACCAGGACCCACACCCTGGCCTTCGGGAACAGCACCAGATAGGCGCCCAGGACACCGGCGATGGCTCCGGAGGCGCCGATCAGGGGGTCGCCCGAGTCGGCGTTGAGGAGCGCGAAGCCGTACGACGCCGCGTAGCCGCAGGCGACGTAGAAGAGCAGATACCGCACATGTCCCAGGCGGTCCTCGATGTTGTTGCCGAAGATCAGCAGGAACAGCATGTTGCCCAGCAGATGCAGCCAGCCGCCGTGCAGGAACATCGCGGTGAACACGGAGAGCGCGGGCGACTTGTCGTAGCCCGGTGGGCCGATCACACAGCCCGGCCCTCCGGTGCCGATGCCGACGTCGCCCGTCGGCACCAGGCGCGGCAGCTGATGGTGGATCAACTCCTGTGGCACGGCGGCGTACTGGTCCAGGAAGGCCTGGAGGTGGCACAACTGTGCCAGGCCGCTCTCGCCGGTCACCGAGCCCGCTGTGCCGGGCATGGAGAGGAACACGAGGACGTTGGCGGCGATCAGCGCGTACGTGACCCAGGGGGTACGACTCGCGGGGTTCACGTCATGGACGGGGATGACCACAAGGAAGTACTGCCCGCGATGCGTCTCGCGAATCGGTGAACGCGGCTGTCCGTGTGCCCGTATCTGTCCTCAACGTCCGCGGCGCGACGAAGGCGCACCGCGGGGACGACGTGAGGAACAGGCGATGAACGACCGAGTTACTCCTCCGATGCAGTCGGTGCAGGCTCTGCCGAACGGCGAGGCCGAACTCGCGCTGGTGGTCCACCTGCCATGGGAGGACGTGGCCCGGCTCGGCCAGGAGGCGGGGCGGCTGGCCACGCAGATGCAGCGGCCGGTGTCGCTCGACGAGGCGGTGAGCCATCGGCTGCGGTCCAGTGGGCTGGGCGCCCACGCGAAGCCGGCCCAGGCACAGCAGCCCCCGGCGGTCTCGACGTCGGCGTCCGTGTCGGCGTTGCCGTCCCGGCCGCCGGGGGAGCAGGCCCGGCAGGCCATTGATCGGATCAACGGGACCGCGTAGCGCGCCCTAGGGGTGCTGTGCGTCGCCGGGTGCGGGCCCGCTGTGGCTTGTCGCGCGGTTCCCCGCGCCCCTGGGTGAGTGGCCTGCTCCCCTGTTAAGAAGTGCCCGCGCGTACCGCTGCGGTCGCTTTCCTGGCCGCTACCAGTACGGGGTCCCAGACCGGGGAGAACGGGGGCGCGTAGCCGAGGTCCAGGGCTGTCATCTGTTCGACCGTCATGGCTGCCGTGAGGGCCACCGCGGCGATGTCCACCCGCTTCGCCGCGCCCTCGCGGCCGACGATCTGGACGCCGAGGAGTCGGCCCGTGCGGTGTTCGGCGAGCATCTTCACCGTCATCACGGCTGCGCCGGGGTAGTAGCCCGCGCTGTTCGTCGACTCGATGGTGACCGACACGAACCGGAGACCCGCCCGGCGCGCGTCCTTCTCCAGCAGGCCGGTGCGGGCGATCTCCAGGTCGCAGACCTTGCTCACGGCGGTGCCGACCACGCCGGGGAAGGTGGCGTAGCCGCCGCCCGCGTTCGCGCCGATGACCTGGCCGTGCTTGTTGGCGTGCGTGCCGAGGGGGATGTGCCGTTCCTGGCCGGAGACGAGGTCCAGGACCTCGACACAGTCGCCGCCCGCCCAGATGTTCTCGTG
This sequence comes from Streptomyces sp. NBC_01451, assembly GCF_036227485.1. Lineage (NCBI taxonomy): Bacteria > Bacillati > Actinomycetota > Actinomycetes > Kitasatosporales > Streptomycetaceae > Streptomyces > Streptomyces sp. NBC_01451. Next base: position 2,044,744 of record NZ_CP109479.1, on the reverse strand, counting down.
CCCGCGCACCCGCATCGCCAGGTCGGTGAGGAGGCCGCCGTGGTCGCCCACGGGGAGTCCCGCCGCCCGTGCGAGCGTCGTCTCGGGGCGGACGCCGATACCGAGCACCACCACGTCCGCCGGGTACTCGGCGTCCTCCGTGGCGACCGCGCGGACCGGGCCGTCGTCGCCGGTGAGCACCTTGGTGACCTCGGCGTCGTTGACCATGGTGATGCCCAGACCCTCCATCGCCTCGTGCACCAGGCGGCCCATGTCCGGGTCGAGCGTGGACATCGGCTCCCTGCTGCGGTTGACGACCGTCACCTCGTAGCCGCGCTTGATGAGCGCCTCGGCCATCTCCACGCCGATGTAACCCGCGCCGACCACTACCGCGCGGCGGCCCTTCGTGGTGGCCAGGGTGTCCAGGAGCGCCTGGCCGTCGTCCAGGGTCTGTACGCCGTGCACCCCGGGTGCGTCGACACCCGGCAGTGAGGGACGGATCGGGCGGGCGCCCGTGGCGATCACCAGTTTGTCGTACGACGTCCATGACTCGGCGCCCGTTTCCAGGTCACGGGCGCGCACCCGGCCGCCCGGCACGTCGATCTCCGTGACCTCCGTACGCATGCGCAGGTCGATGTCGCGGGCCCGGTGCTCCTCGGCCGAGCGGGCGATCAGCATGTCCCGGTCCGGGACGTCGCCGCTCACCCAGTAGGGGATGCCGCACGCCGAGTAGGAGGTGAAGTTGCCGCGTTCGAACGCCACGATCTCCAGTTCGCCGGGTTTCCGGAGCCGGCGTGCCTGCGACGCGGCGGACATGCCCGCCGCGTCGCCGCCGATCACCACCAGACGCTCGGTCACACGCTTCGTGCCACTCGTACGGCCGTCGCCGTTGCCGTCGCCATCACTCATGCTCATGCGAACACGCTACGGGGGCCCCGCGTTTCGACGCAGTCGGATCCGGGCGGGGCCGATCGATCCTGGTCAGTCCTCGTCCGGGCCCTTCGACGGCATCGGAGGAGCCGTCGGCAGGGACGTCGTCGGTGCCGGGCCCGCGGCTGTCACCGGAGCGCGGTGGTGCTCCCGGCGGGGCCGGGCGAAGCGCAGCCAGGCGAACACCAGCAGGGCCGCCACAGCCGCGAACGGCAGCACCGCGGCGATGGCCACCACGATCCAGCGCAGCATCGACACGAACGCGTGCCAGCCGCCCGCGAGAGCGTCCAGGACGCCCGGGTCGTCGTTCTCGTCGGACTCCTTGGGCGGGGTCTCGGACAGGGAGAGGTTGATCGTGGCCAGGGAGGTGCGGTCCTTCAGGGAGGACTGGCGGGCGAGCAGCGACTCCAGGTCGGCCTGACGGCGGCTCAACTCGCCCTCCAGGGTGACCACGTCGGAGAGCTTGGTGGCCTTGTCCATCAGCTCACGGATGCGGTTCACGCTGGCGCGCTGCGTGATGATGCGGCTCTCCACGTCGACGACCTGCTCGGTGACGTCCTTCGCCTCGGCCTCCCGGTGCAGGAGCTTGCCGGTGCCCTCCAGGTCCTTGAGGACCTTCTCGTACTCGGCGACGGGCACCCGCAGGACGACGTCGGTGTTCTCGCCTCCTTCCTCCTCGTCCAGGGTCGTCGTCTCGCTGCCGACGAAACCGCCCGCGTTCGCGGTGACGGTGCGGACCTTGGTCAGGGCCTTCGACACGTCCTTGACCTGCACGGAGACGGACACGGTACGGATGATGTGCGGGCCGACGGCCGCCTGGGGCGCCGCACTGGCCTGGGCGCCCGGCTTGCCCTCGGACCCGGCCTCTTCCTGCAGGGCGCCCGAGTCGGCCTTGTCCGCACCGCCCTTCGAGTCGCTGGTCGTGCCGGAGTCGGCGCCCATGCCGCTGCATCCGGTGAGCGCGAGGGCCGCGGCGAGGAGGAGGCCCGCCAGGGCCTGAACAGGACGTGCATGGGTTGTGCGCAGGGTGTTCATCGTGCGGATCCCCCCGAGGGCTGTCATTGGACGGTCCTGGACCGTCTTGGGACGTCGTGGAACGTCGTGGTGTACGACCGACGCTCCTTCGACGCCCGAAGGGGCCGGGACGTTGGCCCCCTACGGTCCCGATGAGGTCACGGTCGGGACTCGTGCCGGACACCGGGGGCCGGAGTGCGCCGACGGGAGTGTCAGCGGGGTCTGGCAAGGTGGTGGCATGAGCGCAGTGGAGGCCCGCGCGGGTGCCGGGCATGTCGTCGTCATCGGGGGCGGGATCGCGGGTCTGGCCGCCGCCCACCGGCTGCTGGACCGGGGCGCGCGGGTCACGGTCCTGGAAGCGTCCGACCGCGTCGGCGGCAAGCTGCTGCCCGGCGAGATCGCGGGCGCGCGGGTCGATCTCGGTGCCGAGTCGATGCTCGCCCGCAGACCCGAAGCGGTCGCGCTCGCCCGCGAGGTGGGCCTCGACGACCAGCTTCAGCCGCCCGCCACCTCGACGGCCTCGATCTGGACCCGGGGCGCGCTCCGCCCGTTTCCCAAGGGGCACGTCATGGGCGTTCCCGGCAATGCCTCGGCCCTGGCCGGTGTCCTCTCGGACGAGGGTCTTGCCCGTATCGGGCGTGACGCCGACCTCCCGCGCACGGAGATCGGGGACGACGTCGCGGTGGGGGAGTACGTCGCCGAGCGCCTCGGCCGCGAGGTCGTCGACCGGCTGGTGGAACCGCTGCTGGGCGGGGTGTACGCGGGCGACGCGTACCGCATCTCGATGCGCTCGGCCGTACCCCAGCTCTTCGAGGTCGCCAAGAAGCACGCCTCCCTGACGGAGGGGGTCCGCGGCATCCAGGCCCGGATGGCCGCCGCTCCCCAGCAGGGCGGGCCGGTCTTCATGGGCGTCCAGGGCGGTGTGGGCCGACTGCCGCTCGCCGTCGCGGAGTCGGTGCGTGCGCGGGGCGGCGAGATCGTCACCGGGGCACCGGTGACCGAACTGCGCCGGGCGGCCGGGACAGCGGCGGCGTGGCGGGTCGTCGCCGGGGACCGGGTGCTCGACGCCGACGGGGTCGTCGTCGCCGTACCGACCCCGGTGGCCGCCGGACTGCTGCGCGCCGAGGCACCGGCCGCCGCCGCCGAACTCGCCGGCGTGGAGTACGCGTCGATGGCCCTGATCACCCTGGCCTACCGCCGCGCCGACGTCAGCCTCCCCGAGGGCAGCGGCTTCCTCGTCCCGCCCGTCGACGGACGCACCATCAAGGCGTCGACGTTCGCCTCCCAGAAGTGGGGCTGGATCGCCGAGGAGAACCCGGACCTCTTCGTCCTGCGCACCTCCGTGGGGCGGTACGCCGAGACGCAGATCCTCCAGCGCCCCGACGCCGACATGGTCGAGGTCTCACGCCACGACCTCAAGGAGGCGACCGGGCTGACGGCGGCGCCCGTCGAGAGCCGCGTCACCCGCTGGGACGACGGCCTGCCCCAGTACCCCGTCGGCCACCACGCGCGTGTGGACCGCGTCCGCGAACACATCGCCAAGCTCCCGGGCCTGGCCGTGTGCGGCGCGGCGTACGACGGGGTCGGCATCCCCGCCTGCATCGCGAGCGCGTACGCGGCCGTGGACACGCTCGGACCGCTTCAGCCGCCCGGACCGTCGGAGCCGCCTGAGGCCGACCCGGTGCGAAACGCGCCCGGCGGAGCGGGAGAATAGGCACATGAGTGACGACGCCCCCACCACCGACGCGGCCCGCATCCCCAACAAGGGCAAGCTGGCCAAGGACCTCAACGAGGTCATCCGCTACACCCTGTGGTCCGTCTTCAAGCTGAAGGACGTCCTGCCCGAGGACCGCACGGGCTTCGCCGACGAGGTCCAGGAGCTCTTCGACCAGCTCGCCGCGAAGGACGTGACCGTCCGCGGCACGTACGACGTCTCGGGGCTGCGCGCCGACGCCGACCTGATGATCTGGTGGCACGCCGAGACGGCCGACCAGCTCCAGGAGGCGTACAACCTCTTCCGCCGCACCAGGCTGGGCCGCGCGCTGGAGCCGGTGTGGTCGAACATGGCGCTGCACCGCCCCGCCGAGTTCAACCGCTCGCACATCCCCGCGTTCCTGGCCGACGAGACGCCCCGGAACTACATCAGCGTCTACCCGTTCGTGCGCTCGTACGACTGGTACCTGCTGCCCGACGAGGACCGTCGCCGGATGCTCGCCGACCACGGCAAGATGGCCCGCGGCTACCCGGACGTGCGCGCCAACACGGTCGCCTCGTTCTCCCTCGGCGACTACGAGTGGCTGCTGGCCTTCGAGGCCGACGAGCTGTACCGCATCGTCGACCTCATGCGCCACCTCCGCGCCTCCGAGGCCCGTATGCACGTCCGCGAGGAGGTCCCCTTCTACACGGGCCGCCGCAAGTCGGTTGCCGAACTGGTCGAAGGGCTTGCCTGATCACCCGACCGGGGCGGCGCTCCGCGGGTCGCCGGGGTCCGGGACGCCGTCAGGCGGGACCGGCGAGCTGATCGCCGGTCCCGCCTGACGGCTGCCGCTGCCTCAGGCCGCCTGTGGCCGGCCGGAACGGCCGCCCGGGGCCGCGGGCCGCGGCTCGGCGTGCGGGGCGCACTCCGCGTTCCGCCCCGGCAGGCGGCCCGTCAGCAGATACGCGTCCAGGTGGGCGTTCACGCATGGGTTCGGGCCGCCCGCGATGCCGTGCGTGCCCGCGCCCCGTTCGGTCACCAGGGCCGAGCCGGACAGCCGGCGCCGCAGTTCGAGGGCGCCCGCGTACGGTGTCGCCGCGTCCCGTTCGGCCGCCAGGATCAGCACCGGCGGCAGTTCACCCGGCCCGGTCCGCACGTCGAGGGGCGTCTGACGGGGCGCCGGCCAGTAGGCGCACGGCAGGTTCATCCACGCGTTGTCCCAGGTCTCGAAGGGCGCCGTGCGCGCGAGCCGCGTGTTGTCGCGGTCCCAGACCCGCCAACTCGTCGGCCAGGGCGCGTCGTTGCACTCGACGGCCGTGTAGACCGCGTTGCCGTTCTCCGCCTCGACGGCAGCCTCCGTCACCGGCGCCGCCTGGTCGATCAGCGGCTGCGGATCACCCTTCAGGTAGGCGGACAGCGCGTGTGCGCGGTGCGGCCAGTAGTCGTCGTAGTACCCGGCCTGCAGAAACGCGCCCTGCAACTGCCCCGGCCCCACCTTCCCGCCGGCCGGCTCGGCGGCGAGCTCGGCCGCCGCCCTGTCGTAACTCCGCAGCACGGCCTCGGGCGTGGCGCCCAGTCCGTACACGTCGTCGTGCCGGGCGACCCAGGCCCGGAAGTCCGCCCAGCGGTTCTCGAACGCGGCCGACTGGTCGAGGTTGTTGCGGTACCAGATCCCGGCCGGGTCCGGGTTCACCGCCGAGTCGAACACCATCCGCCGCACGTGCGAGGGGAACAGCGTGGCGTACAGCGCCCCGAAGTACGTGCCGTACGAGGCGCCCATGAACGTCAGCCGGTCCTCGCCGAGCGCGGCGCGCAGAACGTCCAGGTCACGGGCGTTGTTGAGGGAGTTGTAGTGGCGCAGCGCGTCCCCCGAGCGCTCGGCGCACCCGTGTGCGTACGCCTTCGCCTCGGCGACGCGCTCCATCTTGTACGACTCGGAAGGGTGCGCCGGGGCCTGCGTGGGTCCCTTGAAGAACCGCTTCGGGTCCTTGCAGGACAGCGGCGCCGACCGGCCCACCCCGCGCGGGGCGTATCCGACCAGGTCGTACGCGCCCGCGATGCGCTTCCACTCCGGGATGACGCCGATCATCGGGAAGAACATGCCGGACGCGCCGGGGCCGCCCGGGTTGTAGACGAGGGCGCCCTGGCGTTCCACCCTGTGCTCGGGGTCGCGCGGGTTCTTGCCCGTCGCCTCGGCCCGGCTGACCGTGAGCTTGATCTGCTTGCCGTCGGGGTGCGCGTAGTCCAGCGGCACGGTGACGGTGCCGCAGCGCAGACTGTCCGGCAGTTCCTCCTCCTCCGGGCACTTGCCGAAGCTGATACCGGCCGCCCCGGCGCGCGCGGCGGCCAGCACGGAACCCCGGAACTCGGCCGAGCCGGGGCCTCCCGGCAGGCCGGCCCCGCCCGGGGCACTGTCCGCAGGGGCGGCGGCCAGAGTGGTCAGCAGCAAGGACCCGGCAGCAGAGTAGAGGGCGGCAGCTCGCATCGCGTATCCCTTCGGTGGCAACAGAAGGGATGTTTCGGGCGCCGGTCGGCGAAGGCAAGCACCGCCCGCCCGGTGTCGCCGCGAGCACTCCTATGCGCCCCCGCACACCCCCGGGGCGCCGGGGTCCCCGGTCACGGCCGGGCAGGCCCTACGGCTCCCGGTGCGCGAAGGCGGCGCGCAGATCGGGCTCGTCGACCGCGCGGACCCCGAGTACGGCGACGGAGGTGAGGTACGTGCGTTCGTCGCCGGCGTCCTGAGGATCGGCGGTCCTGGTCCGCCGGGTCAGGGCGGTGAGCAGCCGCTGTCCGGCCGGTGACGCCCAGCGCGAGTACGGGTGGACCTCGATCCGGGCGATGGCGAGGCAGCTCAGGGTGAGGACGAGGGGGAGCGCGAACCAGAGGGCGACCAGGTCGCGCGGTACGGCACCCCGCCCCGGCACCAGCAGGGCCACCGCGCCCAGCGCGACGACGGCCAGCGCGGCGGCCCGTACCTGACGGACCGCGAACGCGATTCCGCGCCGGGCGCCGTCGGGCACGGCCAGGCCCGCCGCGACGAGCCGGTCCGCGAGCCTCCGTACGGCTTCCGTGCCGGCCGCGGCCGTCCGCACCGGAGCGATGCGCGACTGGCCCTCCGGCCCGATGGCGCCTATCACCGACCGTTCCATCTCGTCGCGCCCGCTCGGGTCCACGACGGTCGCCCAGCCGGTGTGGGCGAGCAGCAGCCGCCGTTGGCGGGCCATCGACACCAGCGTGAGATCGGCGACCCGCGCCGGTCCGCCGGACAGGAACGCGGCCTCGTACAGGGTCAGTTCGCGTCCGCGTCCGCCGGGGCCGGCGTCCGGATCGACGGCAGCCGCGTGGACGGCCGCCAGGCACAGCCGGATGCATGCCGTACCGGCGGCGATCCAGGCCAGCAGCAGGAGGAAGGACCAGAACATGCCGTTGTTCTATGCGAAGGGTGCCTGGAACGCCATGGGCTTTCAGGATATGGACGAGGTATGGCCGGTACGTGACGTATGGGCCGTGGCCGGTTCGGGCCGGGTCAGGTCGTCTCGGCGGGCTCCGTCGGGCTCGGTGGCGGGCTCGTCGCCGGAGGCGGCAGGGGATAGGTCGCGGCCGGCGAGGGTGTCACCGGTACGGCGGACGCGGGGGCGGTCGTCGGGCCGGGCGGGGCCGGGGAGTTGGTGAGCGGCGGGGTGCTCGCGGCGGCCATGTCCTGGGCGAGGGCGTCGAAGTCGACGTATCCCGTGGCCTCCAGGACCTGGATGTGGTCGAGGACGGTCCTGTTGGCGTCGTCGGCGAGGGTGCGGACCAGGGAGTTGCGGGTGCTCGCGCGGACCTGCGCGACGACGGAGAACACCTTGCCGTGCGCCATCCGCAGCAGGTTGGCGAACTCACGGTCGAAGTCCTCGCCCTGGGCCGCGTCCATGGTGCCGAGCCACTCGCGCTGCTGCTCGCTCGGCTGGTTGGGCAGTTCGAAGCTGAGCCGCGAGGCCACGTCCCGAACCCGCTCGTCCAGGAACGTGTGCCCCTCGATCAGATGCCGGCCCGCGATCCGTACGGCCTCGGTGGTGCCGCGTTCCTGGGCCTGCTGACCGGCGGGCAGCTCCCACAGTCCGGCCAGCCGGACCTTGGTGAGGAAGTCGCGGTCGAGCGCGGACAGCGGACCGAACCGTGTCGACACGGTCTGCGCGTTGAGTACGTCCACACCGGTTCCGGAGCGGTCCGTGTACGACCACACCGGGAAGATCAGTGCCACGAGGGTCGCCGCCAGACCCGCGACGAGGAGCCCGGTACCGCCGAGTCCGGGACGTTGGATGGATCGCATGGTGCCTCCTGCTTGCGGCACCGCACGCTAATGCGCTTCGGGCACGGAGTTCGCATCGTACTGCGGGCCCTACGTCGGCTGCGGTACGGGAGGAGACGGCCCCGGGGGAGAGGACGGACGCCCGATGGGGGAGCGCGAGGACTGTGCATACCTTGCCAAATCCCAATGAACCGGACGGAGAAGTGTCGTGTAATGGGTGGCCCTGTTAACCGCCGCACAGTTTGCGCGGGTTGAGGTGGAGGTGCCCGTCCGGCGACGGGGGGTGGGACGGTGTACTCGGGGGTAGTGACGTTCGTCGCTCGGTGCTCCCCGTGCCCCCGCGCGTCAGCGGCGCAGGAGTACGCGGCGGGTGGCCCGGGCCAGCCGGGCCGTGGGGCGCCGGGAGCGCGGGGCCGGACCCGAGCGGTCGAGCCACCACTCGCGCAGTCGCCGCCGGCTCTCCGCGTTCTCCGGGGTCCCGGGCTGTCCGCCGAGCAGCAGATGCGCGGCGAAGTCCAGCGCGTCGTGCCGGTAACCGTCGGACATGGGGTGCCCGTGCGCGTACGAGAGGAAGGCGGGCCGGTATCCCGCCCCGAGGATCTCGGGCAGTTCCGGCGCGATCTTCGCCACGACGTCGGCCCGCTTCGCCCCGAGCGCCCGCGACTGCACCCCGAGCCGCACCCGGTCGAACCCCTCCGGCGCGGGCGTCCCCGCGACGAGCGCGGAGAGCAGCGCGGCCTGCGCGAGGGCGAGGCGCTGACGGGCGGGGGCGTAGTCGGATGCCTGGTCGGCCTCGCTCCCGCTCTCGCCTTCGCCCTTGTCCTCTTCCTCGGCTACGGGCGCGGCTGTCGTCGCCGAAGGGGCCGTCTTCGAGGTGGCCGACCCCGAGGGCGCAGCCGCTTCCAGCGCCCCGCGGATCGCGTCCAGTTCCCGTTCCAGCTCGCCCGCCTCGGGGAAGTTGTCGTCCCGCTCCAGCAGGACGCCGGGCGGGGTGACCCGGGAGGCGAGGTCCGTGAGGATGTCGAGGACCTGGGGCGGGACCGGGTGGGCGTGGCTGTCGTGCCAGACGCCGTCCCGTTCGAAGCCGCCCGCGACATGGACGTACGCGATGGCCTCGACGGGCAGGTCGGCCAGGGCCTTCGCCGGGTCCTCGCCCCGGTTGACGTGGTTCGTGTGGAGGTTGGCCACATCGATGAGGAGGCGTACGCCGGTCCGGTCCGCCAGTTCGTACAGGAACTGGCCCTCCGTGAGTTCCTCGCCGGGCCAGGCCAGGAGCGCGGCGATGTTCTCCACGGCGAGCGGTACGGGCAGCGCCGCCTGTGCGATGCGGACGTTCTCGCACAGCACGTCGAGCGCGTCCCGGGTGCGGGGCACGGGCAGCAGGTGCCCGGCCTCCAGCAGCGGGGACGCGGTCAGCGGACCGCCGGCCCGGACGAACGCGATGTGCTCGGTGACCAGGGGCGAGCCCAGTGCCTCGGCCCGCTCGGCGAGCGCGGTGAGCCGGTCCTCGGACGGCCGGTCGGCGCCGCCGAGACCCAGGGAGACACCGTGCGGGACGACGGTCACGCCGCGCTCGCGCAGCCGCAGCAGCGACTCGGGGAGATGCCCCGGGCAGAGGTTCTCGGCCACGGCCTCGACCCAGTCGATGCCCGGCATGGCCTCCACGGCGTCCGCGATCTCCGGCCGCCACCCGATGCCCGTACCCAGCCGTCCCGGTCGCTTCATGGTCCGTCCCCTTCTCCGACCTTCCCGGTCCACGGAGTGATGGCCCGGGTTCCGGGGGTCGAACCCCTCCCGGGCGACCTTCAGAGCAACATTTGAGCTTGCGCCCGTCCGTTCCCGTCCGCCTACTGGCCCTGGGCGAGCTTGTTGGGGTCCGGAGCCTCCGGCCGGTTGGTGTTGATCGTGCCGGGTGCCGGCGGCGACGGCTTGGAGGACAACACGGGGTTGCCGGTCGGCTCCACGGCGGGCGCGATGGGCGGCACCACTCCGGGGGACGGCGGCGGCGGACCGGTCGGACTGGCGCTGGGCCCGGCGGCCTTCTCGGCGATCTTCTGGAAGTCGATCTTGCCGGTCTTCTCCAGGATCGTGATGTGGTCGAGCACGGTCTGGTTGGTGTCCGAGGCCAGTTGACGCACGAGAGTGTTGCGGGTCTGGTTCCGCACCGTCGCGATGACCGGGAGGATGTTGCCGTGCGCCTGCCGCAGGAGGTTCGCCCAGACCTCGTCGTAGTCCGCGGGCGAGGCCGCCGTCATCTGGTCCAGGAAGCCCTGCTGCTGTTCGTTCGGCTGGTTGGGGATCGGGACACCGAGCTGCTGGGAGACGCTCCGTGCCCGCTTGTCGAGGTCGTTGTGGCCCGTGATCAGGTGCTGGGCCGCCTCCTTGACGGCGGGATTGCTCGACTTCGTCATCGCCTGCTGTCCCGCGGGCAGTTCCCACAGCCCGGCCAGCCGGACGCGCACGATGAGTTCGCGGTCCAAGGCGGTCAGCGGTCCCCACTGGGTGTTCACCGTGTCCCCGGTGATCGCGGCGGCCGTCGTGGCGTCGTTGCGGTGCGGGTACGAGTAGAACACGGGGTACGCGAGCGCGCCGACGGTGCCTGCGATGGCGAGGCCGACGAGGAACGTGCCGTTCAAGCGGGGCAAGGGAGCCTCCCGGGGGAACCCAACCGGTCGTTGGGGACTGATACGTGGCTGGTGAGGGACGTACGTGAGGAGTGGCCAGGACGCCGAGCGGGCCCGGGCCGTTGTCACGTGTACACGAGTCAGATCGTGCCGTTGGCGATGGCGTCGAAGTCGACCGCTCCGGTCTTCTCCAGCATCGTGATGTGGTCGAGCACGGTCTGGTTGGTGTCCGTCGCCAGTTGACGCACCAGCGAGTTCTGGGTCTGGTTCCGGATCGTCGCGATGTCCGGGAAGATCGTGCCGTGTGCCTTCCGCAGGAGGCTCGCCCAGACCCGGTCGAACTCCTTGCCCTGGGCGGCGTCCATCTGGGCCAGGAAGCCCTGCTGCGCCTCGTTCGGCTGGTTGGGCAGCTCGACATTGAGCTGGGCGGCGACCTTCCGCACCCGCTCGTCCAGGTCGCTGTGGCCCACCAGCAGGTGGTCCGCCGCCGCCTTGACGGTGGCGCTGCTGGACTTGTCCATCGCCTTCTCCCCGGCGGGCGCTTCCCACAGCCCGGCCAGCCGCACGCGCACGATCAGGCTGCGGTCCGAGGCGGTCAGCGGCCCCCACTGGGTGTTCACCGTGCCGGCGGCCGTGTTCGCCACTCCGGTGCCGGAGCGGTCGGCGTAGGACCACACCGGGAACGAGAGCGCGGCGATGGTCGTGGTCAGGGCCGCGATGACGAGGGCGGAGTGGTTGAAGCGCGGCAAAGGAGCCTCCCGGGGAAACCAACTGGTCGTTGGGCATGTGGTACATGGCCAGCGCCAGAAGGTACGGGCGGCAGCCCGGGGATGTTCAACGAAGATGTTTGAACCCTGTGCGGCCCAGGGGGCGATGGTCCGCCACCACCGTGGCCGAACCGGGTGCGATCTCCGTGAAACCGGCATCCCGGACCAACGGGAGCCCGCTGGAGATCAGTTCGCGCCATCGGTCCGGCTCCGCCGTGCGGACGGCGAGCGGGAAGCCCGCGTCGCGCCAGGCCGCGCGGGCCTCGTCCGACAGCTCCCACCACGCCAGCTGGGCGCCGTGTCCCGTCTGGGCCATCGCCTTGCCCGCCGACATCTCCAGCTCCGGGTTCAGCCAGAGGACGGGCACCGCCGGGTCGGGGCCGGGCGGCGGCTGCGGATCCTCCAGGTCGGTCCCGGAGACCTGGAGCCGCGCCAGGTCCTTGGGCCAGCCGTCCAGCGGTACGGGCGGGAAGACCCGTACCTCGGCCGACTTGCCGGTGACCGTGATGCCGGGCAGTGCCTCGGCCCGCCGCCACTCGGCACCCCGTGCCCGCCGCACGACCTTGCGGATCCGGGCGTCCTGCCAGTCCCGCACGGCCTCCGCCCACTCCCCGTCCCCGGCCGACCGCTCGTCCCCGAGGATCACCAGAACGGCCCGGGCGGCGGTCTCCAACGCGTCCGTACGAGCGGGCGGCTCGGCCTTCTCGATCCGCGCGACGAGGGGGAGGACGAACTGGGGGGCCTCGTCACGCGGTGAGGGCTCGGAACGGAAAGGGCTGTCGCCGGGAACGGCCGGGTCATTGGTCACGTCCTTCAGTCTGCCAGGCGGAAGATCGGTTCTTCCGGGGGAGAGGACGGGGGCCGCATGCAGAGTGAGCTTCGACTGGACGGCGTGGGCCGCCGCTACGGCATACGCGGCCCCTGGGTCCTGAGAGGCGTCGACCTGACCCTCACCCCAGGCACGCTCACCCGCATCGAGGGCGCCAACGGCACCGGCAAGTCCACCCTCCTGCGCGTGCTCGCCGGCATCGACACCCCCACGGAGGGCACCCGCACCGGCCGCCCGCGCACCGCGTACGTCCCCGAACGCTTCCCGGCGGCGCTCCCCTTCACCGCGCACGGCTACCTCACGCATCTCGGCGCCGTGCACGGACTGGACCGTACGACCGCCGCCCGCGCCGCCGAGGAGTGGCTGGAGCGGCTCGGCGCCGCAGCGTACGCCCGGACGCCCATGGCGGAGCTGTCGAAGGGCAGCAGCCAGAAGGTCGCGGTCGCGCAGGCACTCCTCGCCGACCCCGAGCTGCTCGTCCTCGACGAGGCGTGGACGGGCCTCGACACCGCGGCCCGGGGCGAGTTGGAGCGGGTCGTCGCCGAACTCACCGCGTCCGGCGCCTCGGTGGTGTTCGTCGACCACGACCCGGGCCGCCTGGCTGGGGCGCCCGACGCGACGTACACCGTGATCGAGGGCGGCCTCGACCTCCGTACGGCACAAGCCGGTTCACCGGAGGCCACCGGTCCGCACCTGGTCGTCGAGGCACAGGGGCCGCCGGGCGCGCGGCCCCCGGCCGAGGCGCTGAGGTGGACGACGTCGAGCACGGAGGCCGCGACGCCGGGCGGCCACCGGCTCACCGTCCCCGGGACCCACTCGGACGTCGTGCTCCGCGCCCTGCTCACGGCCCGCCCGCCCTGGCACGTGGTGAGCGTGGCGGCGGAAGCGTCCGGAACCCCCGGAGCCTCGCGCACGACCGGCAAGCCCGCCGGCACCGCCGTGTCCGCCCCGCCCGCCACCGACGAAAGCCGCCGATGACCGCCCTCCTGCGCTACCAGGCAGCCCTGCTCGTGCGTTCGCAGCGCTGGCTGCCGCCGTTCATCCTGTACGCCGTGTTCCTGGGCGTCGGGGTGCAGGGCGGCCAGCCGGTGCTCGACTCGCTCGGGTACGCCGCGGCGGCCGTCCTGCCGGTGGCCGCCTGGCTGGTGCGGATCTGCGCGGGCAACGAGCCCCCCGCCGCCCGCGCCGCCGTGGCGGCGGCCGTCGGCCCCGGACGGGCACACCTGGCCTGTCTCCTGGTGGCACTGGCCGCCGCCGTGGCGCTCGGGACGACCGCGACCGTCGTGGTGACCCTGATCAGCGACCCGGCGAGCGCCGATCACCGGATCCGGGTGGAGCCGCTCCCGGCCGGTGGAGCCGGGCTGCTCGCCGCCCTGGTGTGCGCCCTGCTCGGCACGGCCGTCGGCGCGCTCACGACCTGGCCGCTGCTGCGCTCGCCCGGCCGGGCGGTGCCCGCGATGATGCTCGCCGCGCTGGTGGCGATGGTGGTGACGGGCTCCCCGGCCAGGTCGGCGATCACGTCCCTGGTGACCGGCTCGCGCTCGGGCACGATCCCGGTGCCCCTGCTGCCACTGGCCGCGGCGGCCCTGGTCACGGTGGCGGCGATCGCCGCGGCCTGCGCGCTCACCTCGCGCCGCTCACCCTGAACAGGCGTTGCGCTGAGCCTCCTGCCATTCACATACGGGGCAGAGTGTGACGCCCTTCCGCGACCTCGGGTACTCGGTCGGCTCCCGGCACAGCACGCACTCCGCGTACGGCGGTCCACCGGCTTCGCCCTCGTGCCCGTGCTCGTGCTCGTCGCTCATGTCACCAGCGTAAGCCGGTCGTCGCCGGTCACCGTCGGCCGCTCGTGGCCCCGATCAGCTCGGACACCTTCACGAACCGGAAGCCGCGCCCGCGCAGCGCGGGCACGATGGTGCGGACGGCCCGTTCGGTCGCCGGGGCGGCACTGCGCGTGCAGTGCATGACGACGACCGACCCGGGCTGTACACGGTCCAGCACCTCCCTGGCCACGGCGTCGGCGTCCGTCGCGAAGGCGTCCCCGCTGACGACGTCCCACTGCACGGCGGTGACCCCTGCCGTGCTCAGGGCACGCAGCGCCCGCCGGTCGTGACACCCGCCGGGGAAGCGGAAGTACGGCATCGCCCCGGGCACCCCGGCGGCCCGGAAGGCGCTGAAGGCCCGCTCGACGTCGGCACGCATCCGCTCCTCGGAGCCGGAGCCGTCGCCCGCGATCGTCGGCAGCCCGTAACAGTCCTCGGTGAAGGCGTAGTGGCTGTACGAGTGGTTGCCGATCTCGAAGAGGGGGTCCCGTCCGATGGAGCGGGCCTGGACCGGGTACTCCTCGGCCCACCGGCCCGTCATGAACACGGTCGCCGGCACCTTGAGTGTCCGCAGCGAGGCGATCAGCCCGGGATTGTCGAACCGCTCGCCCCGCCCCGCCCGGTCGCCCTGCCCGGCGGTCATGTCGGCGTCGAAGGTGAGGGCGACGGCCTTGTCCGGGGTGCGCGGGCCGTTCCGGAAGACGGGGGTCAGGCCGGCGGGCCCGGGGGCGAGGGTCGGCGGCCGGGAGGGGGCGACGGACGGGAGCGCGGAAGGCTGCCGCTCGGCCCGTTGCGGGACCGGGCCGGTGCCGCAGGCGGCGAGGGTGGTGAGGGCGGCGCCGAGAACACAGACGGTGGCGACTCGTCGTACGAGACTGATCATCGTACGAAGGTAGAAATGTCCGGGTTGCCCGGTGGGTCGCCGCGAGGGTGAGCCGCGCTGATGTCACCCGCCTGGCCGCGACCCGCCGGGACCGGATCCCCGGGCGCGCCGCCCGCCGGGCTACGGCCGGGTGCAGCGCCCGGTGGGGTTGGCGGCGGGCGGGCGGCACTGGTCGTCGAAGTCGTCGGCGTCGTCGCTCAGATAGCGGCCCAGACAGGTGCTCGGTGTCGTCAGGCCGCGTTCGCCGCAGAAGGCCAGCGCGGCACGGCCGTCGGCGAACGGGCCGGGGGCGTAGATGACCCAGTAGCCCGGCCGCAGGGACGCGTACTCGTCGCTGCGCACGAACACCGCCTCCGGCACCGTCTCCCTGATCTTGGCGAGCCGTGCGTCCCGGGCGGCGGTCCCGGAGTCGACCGGCTCGGAGTGCAGCTGGGCGATCCAGCGGCCCGCCGGGACGGGCGAGGCGGTCGAGGTGTTGGGCGAGGTTCCCGTACTTGCCGACGGGTCCGGGTCCGAGTCGCCGCCCGTTCCGTTCCCGTCGAGGAGGCGCGGCGTGAGGAGGACGGCCGCTGCCGCGACGAGGACCGCGAGTACGGCGGACACGGCGAGCCGCTTGCGGCGCTTCGGCGGCGACGGGATCCGCTCTCCCGACTCGCGCCGGTCCGCGCCGCCCGCCACGGTCGCGGAGCGCGGTGGCGTCCCCCCGGACTCCGGTCCGTGGCCCATGGACCGGGGCGCCGTCAGCGTCCGCTGAACCGACCTCGCCGTCCCGCCCGCCGCCACCCGCTCCAGCATCGCCGCCAGCCGGCCCGTGTCGGGTCGTGCCGCCGGATCCCGGTCGAGCAGCGCTTCGAGTACGGGGGTCAGCGGGCCGGAGCGGGAGGGCGGCGGGACCTCGGACTCCAGGACCGCGGCCAGTGTCGCGAGCGAGGTCTCGCGGCGCAGGGGGTTCACGCCCTCCACACACACGTACAGGACGACCCCCAGGGACCACAGGTCGGAGGCCGGGTCGTCGGAGGGGCCGCGGATGCGTTCCGGGGCGATGTACTCGGGGGAGCCGACGAGTTCGCCGGTCATCGTCAGGGCCGTCGCGCCCTGGAGTGCCGCGATCCCGAAGTCGGTGAGCACCGCGCTCCCGTCCGGCCGCAGCAGGATGTTCGCCGGTTTCACGTCCCGGTGCTGGACGCCCGCCGCGTGCGCCGCGCGCAGCGCGTCCAGTACCTGGCCGCCGATCCGTGCCGCCTCCGCCGGGGTCAGCGGGCCGGATTCCAGGCGCTTGTCGAGCGAGACGCCGGGCACCAGCTCCATGACGATCCAGGGATGCGGGTCGTCGTCGATGATCTGGTGGACGGTGACCACGTGCGGGTGGCTGAGCCGGGCGAGCGCCCGGGCCTCGCGCATCACCCGCTCCCGTACGGCGTCGGTCGCCGCCGCGTCCGGCCGTACCGCCTTCAGCGCGACCTCGCGGTGCAGCACGGAGTCGCGGGCCCGCCACACCGTGCCCATTCCGCCACTGCCGAGCCGCTCCAGCAGCTCGAACCGCCCGTCCACCAGGTCCCCCGATGCGTTCATGGCGGACAGGTTAGAGCCTGCCCGCCATGTCCTGGTTCAAGGGGCGCCCGTTACCGCTTCCACGGGCCCCGTACTGCGAACGTCGTCCCGGGCGTGTAGCAGTTGACGTACATCGTCCGGCCGTCCGGAGAGAAGGTGACGCCCGCGAACTCGCCCCACTCGGGGGCGTCCGGGGTGCCGATGTTCTGGGCGTTGCGGGCCATCGCGTACACCTCGCCCCGGCGTGTCACGCCGTACACGTGCTGGGCGCCGTTCCCGTCCTCGCACACCATCAGGCCGCCGCTCGGGGCGAGGCAGATGTTGTCCGGTGACTCGCCGGGCAGCTGGATGTCCGTGTCCGGGCCGAAGACGACGACGAGGGTGAGGTGGCGTGCGGCGGGGTCGTAGCGCCAGATCTGGCCGAAGTGGGTCGCCGCCGAGCCCTCGCTCGCGTGGGCGAACGACGACACGAAGTAGACGCACCGCCCGCCCCAGTAGCAGCCCTCCAGTTTCTGCGCGTGCGTGATGCCCTTCGGCCCGAAGTCCTGGAGCCGGACGGGGGTCTCGGCGGCCAGCGGATCGGGTACGTCCACCCACTCGACGCCGTCGAAGCGGGCACCCGGTTCCTGGACCGAGGAGAGGTCGGGTACGCCCGGCACGCGCATCGCCTGGAGCCGGCCGCCCGCGCGCAGTGAACCCACCCCGCCCAGCGGCCTCTTGGGCAGGAAACGGTAGAAGAGGCCGAAGGGGCGCAGGAAGGCGTCCTCCGTCTCGTAGACGATGCCGGTCCTCGGGTCGACGGCGATCGCCTCGTGCTGGAAGCGACCCATCGCGGTGAGCGGGACGGCGCCGGTGCGGTGCGGGTCGGCCCCGTCGACCTCGAAGATGAAGCCGTGGTCCTTGGTGTAGCCGTTGGTGCCGGCCTTGTCCTCGGTCTCCTCGCAGGTCAGCCAGGTGCCCCAAGGCGTGGGCCCGCCCGCGCAGTTGACGGCCGTACCGGCGATGGCGACCCGTTCCGTGAGGACGTCTCCGTCCCGGTCGAGGGTGAGGGACGTACAGCCGCCCTTGCCCATGGGGTCGTAGGTGAGGCCCTTGACCGTCGGGACCTGGGTTCTGGCGGTGACGCGGTTCTCGTGGTTGCGGACCAGGTGGACGCGGCCGTGCCGGCCGGCGAAGGCCGCCATGCCGTCGTGGTTGGAGGGGACCGGGCCCTCACCGGAGCGCAGGGGGTCGCCCTCACGGGACAGGACCCGATAGCGGAAACCTTTCGGCAGGTCGAGCAGGCCCTTCGGGTCGGGGATCAGCGGGCCGTAGCCGGAGTGGCCCAGTTCCTGGGCGGCGGCGGTACCGGCGAAGAGTTCGGAGAGGGCTCCGGTGAAGGCGATACCGGCTCCCAGGGCGCCGGTGCGGGCGAGGACCTGGCGTCGGGATGCGGAGGTGTCGTCGACTGCCGTGGGCTGAGCGCCGGTTGAGGGGCCGTCGAGTTCGGGCGTACCGAAGGCGGACATGGGGGCAACCTTCCTGCTGGCGGACAGGACTGTGACCTTGCCGTGTGTATCACGCCGTACGGGCCTCGGGAACCACGCGCGTAGCGAGCCTCATCCGGGTGGCCCGCCCGGCCGCGGCGGCTGGACCTGCGCCCGTTCCAGGAAGCGGAGCAGTTCCCCGCGAGGGGCAGGGCGGGCGTCGAGTTCTTCTCGGCGGCGACCGCCACCATCGTCTGGAGCAGCCGGAGTCGGAGTGCGGCGGCCTGCTCGGACACCACGTCGGCGGCGATGCCCGCGGTCAGTGGTTCCTCAAGCACGACGACGACCTCTCGCAGCCGTCCCGTACGTGCCGATCGGCACCCCTGACAAGCGACATGCCCGGTCCGGGGCTCGGGTCGAGCCCCGGACCGGGCGGCCTCGTGGGTGAGACCCACGGTGGGCGCTGCGGCTACGGCGTCGGCGTCATCATCCTGACCGGTTCCGTCCCGGCCGCGCTGTGCCGCTCCGCCCAGCTCTCCAGGGCCGTGCGGCAGGCGTGGTCCAGGTGGTGCAGACCCGACAGGTCCAGCTCTATCGGCCGGTCCTGGGGCAGCGCCTCCAGACTGTCGAGGATCTTCGGCAGCCGCAGGAAGGTCGCGTTGCCCGACAGATAAGCCTGGACGGGACCGGCACCCTTGTCGATGATCTCCAGCTTGAGGTGCGAGGCCTCCCAGGCGGTCTTGCCCACCGACAGGGCGAGACCGATCAGCACGCCCTCGAACATGTTCACGGACACGATCGCCAGGGCTGTGACGACCAGGATCAGCGCCTCACCCCGGTGCTCGCGCCAGAGCGAGACGACCCCGCGCAGCGGTATGAGCTTCCAGCCGGCGTGGACGAGGATGCCGGCCAGTGCGGGCAGCGGGATGAGCGCCAGCGCGCCGGGCAGCAGCGCCGCGAACAGCAGCAGCCATACGCCGTGCAGTACCCGGGACGCCTTCGTCCGCGCCCCCGCCTGGACGTTGGCCGAGCTGCGCACGATCACCGCGGTCATCGGCAGCGCGCCCAGCAGCCCGCACACGGTGTTGCCGGCGCCCTGCGCCATCAGCTCCTTGTCGTACTGGGTACGCGGACCGTCGTGCAGCCGGTCCACGGCGGCGGCGCTGAACAGGCTCTCGGCGGACGCGATCAGCGTGAACGCCACGACCGTGCCGATCACGCTCGGGCTCGCCAGTTCACCGAGGGCGCCGAGCCCGGGCAGCTGGACGGCGTCCAGCAGGCCCTTCACCTCGACGGTCGCCACCGGCAGGCTGAACACCAGGGTGACGACGGTCGCCAGGACCACCGCCGCGAGCGCGCCGGGCACCGCCCGCACCTTCCTGGGCAGCCGTTGCCACAGCACGATCACGGCTATCGTGCCCGCGCCGACCGCCAGCGAGGCCAGTGCGCTGGTGCTCCCCACGGCCTTCGCGGCGGCCTCGGGCAGCCCGGTGATCTTGTCGAGCCCGGCGGCCGGCGCCTTCAGTCCGGCCGCCGCGTACAGCTGCCCGGCGATGATCACGAGCCCGATTCCGGCCAGCATGCCCTCGACGACGGACACCGAGATGGCCCGGAACCAGCGCCCCAGTTTCAGGGCGCCCATGGCGAGCTGGAGCAGCCCGGCGGCGAGCACGATCACCCCGAGCGCGGGCAGCCCGTGCTCCCGTACGGCCTCGAAGACCAGGACGGTGAGGCCGGCGGCGGGCCCGGACACCTGGAGGCTGCTGCCCGGCAGGAGTCCGGTGACGATGCCGCCCACGATGCCGGTGACCAGGCCGAGTTCGGCCGGCACACCGGACGCGACGGCGACGCCCACGCACAGCGGCAGGGCGACCAGGAACACGACGAGCGAGGCGGCGAAGTCCTGCCGCAGATGAGGGACCTTGGTACGTATGGACATGGCGGCCCTCACAGTGCTTCGAACGCGTCGGTGGCGGCGCGGTGCTCGCGTACGGACCCGGTGTGCACCTCGTAGTACCAGCCGCGCAACCGCAGTTGACCCCTGGCCAGGCGTTGCTCCACGCACGGGTAGGAGCGCAGCCGCAACAGCTGTGCCAGGACGTGGTTCTGGACGGCGGAGGCGACCGTCGGGTCGCCGGTGTCGGACGGGGTCGCGGTGTCGGGTTCGCCGGCGGCGTGCGCGAGCCAGTCGCGTACGGCGGGTACGGCGGTGAGGTCGTCGCCGCGCACCAGGGCGCCGACGGCACCGCAGTGCGAGTGGCCGCAGACGACGATGTCGCTGACGCCGAGGACCTCCACGGCGTACTCGATGGTGGCGGCCTCGCCGGTGGGGCGGGCGGAGGCATACGGGGGGACGATGTTGCCCGCGGTGCGCAGCTCGAAGAGCTCGCCGGGCCCGGCACCTGTGATCAGGGCCGGGACGACCCTCGAATCGGAGCAGGTGATGAACAGGACCTGGGGGGACTGGCCTTCGGCGAGCTTGGCGAACTTCTCGGGGCGCCGGCCGAAGGTGCGGGCGTTGTCGATGAGGGGCTGCATGTGGTGACTCCTCCTGGCGCGCCTCGACGGCGCGTCGGACGTACATGACAGTCGGACGTGGTGACAGGCGTGGGGGGACGTTCCTGCTGTCAGCAGCGGAACACTTGGAGCGCGGCCGGGGTGTGCGCGGTCAGTGATCTGGGCGCCTGATGACGGGCCGTGACGCGCGTCCGCGGTTCGTGCGGAGCCGTGGGGTCCACTGCGAGGAGCGGGCGCTCGGGCACCTGGGGACCCGAATCGGCGATGCGATGCCGGTCGCGGGTGCGCAGCGGCAGGCCCGGGTCGTGATGACGGCCGCCATCACCACAGGTGACGTACTCGTCGCGCTGGGCTGCCACCCTGGGTTTGTTTCTGGGCTCGGTCTTGGCCTCGGCATGACGGGCTGTGTGCGCGGAAGCGAAGGACGCCGTGGGAGCGAAGAACTGGAGCGCCAGCAGGGCGGCGGCGAGGAGCGAGATCACGGTCCGGGCCGTTGCACCTCGGAACATGCGCCCCCCTCCAGGCGATTCGCGATCTCTTGCACGCGTCAACTGTTGGTCAACCGCGGGTCAAGAAACACGTTAACCCTGCAAAGTTGTTTGCAGGGTTAACCTAGCGTTTCAGGCTGAAGAGAGCCTGAAAAGCGCGGGTGGGGTGACGCGAACTGATCCTTGACCTGCGGTA
Source organism: Streptomyces sp. NBC_01451 (assembly GCF_036227485.1). Taxonomy (NCBI): domain Bacteria; kingdom Bacillati; phylum Actinomycetota; class Actinomycetes; order Kitasatosporales; family Streptomycetaceae; genus Streptomyces; species Streptomyces sp. NBC_01451. The sequence continues at coordinate 2,023,690 of NZ_CP109479.1, read as the reverse complement.
GTTCATATGGTCAGCGGGTCAGGGCCTCATCAGGGCTCCACGAGGCCCTTGGCGTCGCGGGCCAGCGAGGTCAGGCGGGAGATCGCGCGGAAGTACTTCTTGCGGTAGCCGCCGTTCAGCATCTCCTCGCTGAACAACTGGTCGAAGGGCAGCCCGGAGGCGAGCACCGGCACCTCGCGGTCGTACAGCCGGTCGGCGAGCACCACGAGCCGCAGCGCCGTCGACTGGTCCGGAACCGGCCGCACATCGGTGAGGCACACGGCCTTCAGACCGTCGGTGAGGGCGCCGTACCGGCTGGGGTGCACGCGGGCGAGGTGGTCGAGGAGCTGCGGGAAGTCGTCGAGCGACGTGTCCTCGTTGGCGTACGCGGCCTTGGTCACCTGCTCCTCGGAGTACGGCACCGGCGCCTGGGGCAGCCCCCGGTGGCGGTAGTCCTCGCCGTCGATGCGCAGCGCGTGGAAGTGGGCGGACAGGCCCTGGATCTCGCGCAGGAAGTCGGCCGACGCGAACCGGCCCTCACCGAGCTTGCCCGGCAGGGTGTTCGAGGTGGCGGCGAGGGCGACGCCCGCGTCGACCAGCTTGCCGAGCAGGGTCGAGACGAGGACGGTGTCGCCCGGGTCGTCCAGCTCGAACTCGTCGATGCAGAGCAGCCGGTGGCCGGACAGGGTCTGGACGGTCTTCTGGAAGCCGAGGGCGCCGACCAGGTTCGTCAGCTCCACGAAGGTGCCGAAGGCCTTGAGCGCGGGCTCGGCCGGGGTGGCGTGCCAGAGGGAGGCGAGGAGGTGGGTCTTGCCGACGCCGTAACCGCCGTCGAGGTAGACGCCGCGGGGACCGGTCGGCACCTTGGACGCCCTGACCTTCCCGAACCCGAAGAACCCCCGTCTGCCGCCCCCCACGGCGTGCGCCCCGCCGAGCCCGCCCGCGAACCCGTCGAGGACCCGCACGGCCTCGGTCTGGCTGGGCTGGTTCGGGTCCGGGAGGTACGTGTCGAAGCGCACCGAGTCGAACCGGGGCGGCGGCACCATCTCGGCGACCAGCCGGTCCGCGGGGACATGCGGCTCGCGGACGCACAGGGACAGCGGGGCCGTGTCGGCTATCGGACCGAAACCGGGGGACGCGGGGATGGTAGGCACGGTTCACCATGCTAAGGGCCGTGCCAGACTGCCTGGCATGCGACGTCTGTTCCCTGTGACCGAAGAGACAGTGGCCGAAGCCCCGGGAGGGGCCGCGGACGGCGGTGGTTCGCCCGGTGCCGGAGTGGCCGACCGCGAGTGGAGCCTGGAGGAGCTGGCCGCCGCCTACGCCTACCCCGGGCCGACGGACGGGCGCCGGGAGGCCTGGCTGCGCGCCAACATGGTGTCCACACTCGACGGCGCAGCCCAGCACGACGGCCGTTCCCAGCCCATCTCGTCCGCCTCCGACATGCGGATCTTCGGCACCCTGAGGGCGCTGGCGGACGTGGTCCTGGTTGGTGCGGAAACGGTACGCCAGGAGGGTTACCGTCCGGCACGCGCGCGTGCGGAGTTCGCCGCGGCCCGGGCGGCGGCCGGGCAGGCGGAGGCGGCGGCGATCGCGATCGTCAGCGCGAGCCTGGAGCTGGACTACTCGCTCCCGCTGTTCACCTCGCCCCTGGTCCCCACCCTGATCCTCACGGGTGCCGCTGCCGCGCCCGACCGGGTCGCGGCGGCCGAGAAGGCGGGCGCCCGGGTGGTCGTCGCGGGTGACGGCATGGGCGTGGACCCGGCACGTGCCGTGCGGGCCCTCGCCGGCCTCGGGCACACCCGGCTGCTGGCCGAGGGAGGGCCGCGTCTGCTCGGGCAGCTGGTGGCGGCCGGAGTGCTCGACGAGCTGTGTCTGACGGTCTCCCCGATGCTCACCGTGGGGGACGCCCAGCGGATCTCGGGCGGGCCCGCGATGCCGGTTCCCCGTCGCTTCGAACTGGTGTCCTTGCTGGAGGACGCCGGCTTCCTGTTCAGCCGTTATCGCCGCTCCTGACGCACGGGGTGCCGCTCGTCCCGACACGATCCGGAACCTGCCGTTCCGTTTGGCTTTCGGTGGGCACACTAAATTTCGCAGTCCCCGTGCGATCACGGGGCAGGATGGTTTCAGCAGGGGCCTACGAACGGCCCACGGAGGAGAAGGGCGCCTGTCGTGTTCACAAGCGTACTGATGATCGAGAAGGCCCTGACGTCCGCCGACGTGGAGTTCGTCACCACCTTGCACGGCGACGAGGACGTGGCCTTCCACGTCCTGCTCCAGCCCCGTGGCGACCAGGCAGACCGGCTGTTGCGGGCCATCGACGACATCGCGCTGGGCGAGCTCGACGAGGCGGCGCACGAGCGGGAGACCCCGGAGGGCGAGGACGCGGCGGTGCTGGGGGAGCGGGCACTTGAGGTGTCGCTGACGGCGCTGCGCGGGTCCGGGCACGAGGCGGAGGGGCGGATCGTCGAGGACCATCCGCTCGACGCGCTGCGGGGGCTGGTGGACGAGATCGGGGCGGACGAGGTCATCGTGCTCACCGATCCCCACTACGTGGAGGAGTTCTTCCACCGGGACTGGGCTTCGCGGGCCCGGCACAAGGTGGGGGTGCCGGTGCTCAAGTTGTTCTCGCACAGCAAGGCGTGACGCCGTAGGGGCCGGGCCGGCGGCTGCGGGGCCGCTGTGGCCGGTCGCGCCCACGCGGCGGAGCCGCACATCCGTCCAGCCCCGCGCCCCTGGGCCGATGAGCCGAGCGTCGGCCATGAGGCGCCCCCTTGGCAGGGAATAGGCTGGGGGCTCGACTTCTGTACCGGATCTTGGGGAGAACAGCACATGGCACCCGGCCTTCCTACCGCCATGGACCGACCGCACTTCATCGGCATCGGCGGCGCCGGGATGTCGGGGATCGCGAAGATCCTGGCGCAGCGCGGGGCCGTCGTGGCCGGCAGCGACGCCAAGGAGTCGGAGACCGCCGCGGCCCTGCGGGCGCTGGGGGCGACCGTGCACATCGGGCACGCGGCCGGGCACCTCGCCGACGACGCCACCTGTGTCGTGGTCTCCTCCGCGATCCGCGCGGACAACCCGGAGCTGGCGCGGGCGGCGGAACTGGGAATCCCGGTGGTCCACCGTTCGGACGCGCTCGCCCGGCTGATGGACGGCCTGCGGCCGATCGCGGTCGCGGGCACCCACGGCAAGACGACCACGACGTCCATGCTGGCGGTGTCGCTGAGCGAGCTGGGGCTGAACCCGTCGTACGCGATCGGCGGCGACCTGGACGCGCCCGGCTCGAACGCCCTGCACGGCGACGGAGACATCTTCGTGGCCGAGGCGGACGAATCGGACCGCAGCTTCCACAAGTACGCGCCCGAGGTCGCGATCGTCCTCAACGTCGAACTCGACCACCACGCCAACTACGCCTCCATGGAAGAGATCTACGAGTCCTTCGAGACGTTCGCGGGCCGGATCGTGCCCGGCGGCACGCTCGTGATCTCCGCCGACCACGACGGCGCCCGCGAGCTGACGCGACGTCTGCCGGACTCCGTGCGGGTGGTGACGTACGGGGAGTCGGCGGACGCGGACGTACGCGTGCTGTCCGTCGTACCCCAGGGGCTGAAGAGCGAGGTGACCGTCGAGCTGGACGGGGACCGGCTCACCTTCACGGTCTCGGTGCCCGGCCGGCACTACGCGCACAACGCGGTGGCCGCACTGGCCGCGGGCGTCGCGCTGGGCGTGCCCGCCGCCGAGCTGGCCCCCGCCCTGGCCGCGTACACGGGAGTGAGGCGACGGCTCCAGCTGAAGGGGGAGGCGGCCGGCGTCCAGGTCATCGACTCGTACGCGCACCACCCCACCGAGATGACGGCGGACCTGGAGGCGATGCGGGCGGCGGTCGGCGATGCCCGCATCCTGGTGGTCTTCCAGCCGCACCTCTTCTCCCGTACCCAGGAGCTGGGCACGGAGATGGGCCAGGCGCTGGCGCTCGCCGACGCGTCGGTGGTCCTCGACATCTACCCGGCCCGCGAGGACCCGGTCCCCGGCGTGACCAGCGCGCTGATCATCGACGCCGCGCGGGCCGCGGGCGCCGACGTGACGGCCGTGCCGGACAAGGCCGAGGTGCCGGAGACCGTCGCGGGAATGGCGAAGCCCGGTGATCTCGTTCTCACCATGGGCGCGGGTGATGTCACGGACCTGGGCCCGCGGATCCTGGACCGTCTGGCACGGTGACGTTCGCGGTTCCGCAGTGACTTTCGCGGTGACTTTCGCAGTAAGGGGCTGAGCTTCATGTCGTACGACGTCGAAAAGCCGGACGAGCAGTGGCGCGCGGAGCTGACTCCGGCCGAGTACAAGGTCCTGCGGCAGGCCGGCACGGAACCCGCCTTCGTGGGTGAGTACACGGGCACCAAGACGAAGGGCGTCTACTCCTGCCGGGCCTGCGGCGCCGAACTCTTCACCTCGGACACGAAGTTCGAGTCGCACTGCGGCTGGCCGTCCTTCTTCGACCCGAAGGACTCCGACGCGGTGGAACTGATCGCGGACCGCTCGCTCGGGATGGTACGGACCGAGGTGCGGTGCTCCCGGTGCGGGTCGCACCTCGGGCACGTGTTCGAGGGGGAGGGGTATGCGACCCCGACCGATCAGCGGTACTGCATCAACAGCATCTCGTTGCGGCTGACGCCCGACGAGAACTGAGGACCGGAAGCGCCGCCGGCTGAGGAAGCCGGAACGGCTGAAGGGGGCCTGCCTGTCGTACGCGTCGTACGACAGGCAGGCCCCCTCGGTGTTTCCCTACGAGGTGCAGACGTCCTTCAGGCGGTCGGCAGCCGCGTCGATCCTGCTGGAGTCCGGGCTCGTGTCGCCGTTCAGGATCGACTTGTTGTAGTCGTCTATCGCCTTGTCCAGGTCGTCGACCGCCTTGTCGACCTTGCTGTCGTCCGTCTCCTTGTTGATCTTGTCCAGGTTCTTGTCGATGGTGTCGATGGAGTCGTCGGTCTTCGACGGGTCCTGCACCGCGTCCCAGCCGGCCTCGTGGATCGCCCTGATGCTGTCCGAGATCGAGTCGGCGTTGCTGAGGCAGCCGAGGGAGTTGTCGATGTCCTCGCAGCCGGTCAGGAGTCCGGCGGTCAGGGTGACGGCGGCGACGGCGGTGGCGACGGTGGCGGTGCGACGGCCACGACGGCGGTTCGAGCGCATGGAAAGGGTCCCTTCACTTCGTTCATGGGTTGATGAGGTCTTCGGTGCTCGGAAGGTCAGGCCCAGGGCTGCTGTACGAGCGCGGGCGACGTCCGCTCCTTGCGGGCGGAGACGAGGCCGCCCGCCGCGCCGAGGGAGACCAGGCCCATACCGACGGCGGTCGCGATCCCCTTCACGCCGTCCATGGTGAAGTAGCAGAACGCGGCCACACCGCCGTTGAACAGGAACAGGAACCAGAGCGTGGACGGCCTCGCCAGGAACGCCTTGATCTTCGGCTTCCTGGCGATGCGGGAGCCCGCCAGCAGTGCGACGGCGATGCCGGCGTAGGTGGCCACGTCCTTCTCCGTGCCGTCGAGGACGGCGCCGGACGCGGTGCTCGCGGCGAGACCGCCCAGGAAGAACGACCACAGCAGCAGATTGGTGATGAACGACTTCACGGCGGCGAGCAGCGTCTTCACGGACATTCCTTCGGCGGGAACGGATGGGTTCTGATCTCTGCCGACTACGATCCCGTCACCTGATCGCCGCCACGAGGGACCCTTCTCCCGAATGGATGGTGTAGCCCGCTACACCATCCGCACACCGTCCGCCGCGCTGCGCGTTCGCGGCGTCACGTCCTGCCTGTTGCGTTGTACCGACCGTTTGGTCTAACTTTCGTGAAGAGGGCCGCAATGGAGCTGTGATCAGGAGTCGTGCATGAGCAGCGAGGGTGACACTCAGGGCAAAAGCGCTGGTCGGACTACTGGTCGGCTGCCTGGGTGGGTGCTCGTGGTGGGTGCCTCGGCGGCGGGTTTGTCGACAGTAGAGGCGTTGCGGCGTCGGGGTTTTGTGGGTGGGGTGACGGTGGTGGGTGATGAGCGGCATGTGCCGTACGACCGGCCGCCGTTGTCGAAGCAGGCGCTGTCGGGGGTGTGGGAGCCGGGCAGGGCTGAGCTGCGGACGCGGGAGCAGCTGGCTGCGCTGGATGCGGAGTTCGTGATCCGCGTCGAGGAGTGAGCGGCGCTCGCCGTCGAGTTCTGCCCGCCCCCACCCGCACGGCCGGGTGGAGCCGCCTCCCGTGCCCGCGCCGAAGCTGCGGGGGCTGTCGGCTGATTGATGGATGCGGGTCCGGGGCGGCCCGGGCGAACGTGCCCCAGATGTTTCATTGACCGATCGGTACACGATACATGACATGCAGGTGGCAGGCCGTCGACGAGGACTGGCGCCAGGAAGCGGAGTGACCATGACGACGAAGCGTTGGAAGCAGCGTCCGCCGGGTTCGACCTGGGGCGACTGGGGCGAGGACGACGAGCTGGGCCGGATCAACCTGCTCACCCGGGAGAAGGTCCTCCAGGGCGTGCGCGAGGTCGAGCACGGCATCGCCTTCAGCCTGAGCCTGCCCCTCGACTATCCCGGCGGCACGGCCATGAACCAGCGCCGCTACCCGCCGATCCTGCGCCCCACCGAGGACCTCCAGCACAACCAGGACGTCTTCTACAACATCAGGGCCAGCGAACACTTCTCCCCCGACCTCATCGACGTGTGGTCCGACGACGTGGTCACCCTCTGGCTCCAGTACTCCACCCAGTGGGACGCCCTCGCCCACCAGGGCGCCGAGTTCGACGCCGACGCCGACGGCGTCGCCGAGGCCGTCTACTACAACGGCTACCGCGCCGGCACCGACCTCGTCGGACCCCAGGACGACGCCAAGGGCGACGGCAGCGGCAGCCTCGGCTTCGCCCGCCACCTCGGCCTCGAACACATGGCCCAGCACGGCGTCCAGGGACGCGGCGTCCTCATCGACATCGCCCACCACCTCGGCACCGGCTACCAGGCCGTCAACCACCAGCAACTGCGCGAGATCATGGACGCCGACAACGTCACCGTCGAACCCGGCGACATCGTCCTGCTCCACACCGGCTTCGCCACCCAGATCCTCGCCTGGAACAAGAACCCCGACCCCGTCGCCATCCACCGGACCGCCGCCTACCTCGACGCCCACGACCCCGCGATCCTCCAATGGATCACCGACTCCCAACTCGCGGGTCTCGTCGCGGACAACTACGCCGTCGAGGGAGTGGGCGTCGGCAACGAGACCGGCCCCCACTCCCTCCTGCCCATCCACCACCTCTGCCTCTTCAAACTGGGCATCCCCCTAGGCGAACTCTGGTACCTCGACAAACTCGCCACCTGGCTGCGCCAACACAACCGCAGCCGCTTCCTCCTCACCGCACCCCCACTCAACCTCCCAGGAACACAAGGCAGCCCCCTCACACCGATCGCCACCGTCTGACGGACGCGGTCGGCATCGAGCGCCGTTCGGTGCGGGTCGGGAATCCTGCCCCCGACCCGCACCGAACTGGCACTTCGCCGCCGCCTCCCCGGCGAAGGACACGTATTGATCGTGTATGGTCACGCGGTGCTACAGGCAATTCCGGGACGCCAGTTGTGGCTCCCGTGACGATGTACCGGGTTGCGAAGGATTTGGTGAGATGCCGGCCACTCGCAAGGAGCGCGGCAAGACCGAGCGCTACTACCGCATGCGTGAGAGCGTGGTGGACATCGCCGTCGAGCTGTTCTCGAAGAACGGGTACACCGGTACCGGTGTGGCGGACATCGGGGAGGCGGCCGGACTGGCCCGGGGCGCCCTGTACTACTACATCGGCTCGAAGGACGCGCTCCTCGCCGAGATCCACGACCGCGTCATGGATCCGCTGCTGAGAGAAGCCGCCGCGATCGTCGAACTCGACCTGAGTTTCCAGACCCGGCTGCGACTGCTGTCGGAGTCCCTGCTCTGGCAGATCGTCAACAGGCACGACCACGTCTGGGTGTTCCTGCACGAGTACCGCCAACTCCAGGGCGAATACCGCGAGTTGTTCCGTAAGAAGCGGCACCGTTTCGAGTCGCGCATCCGCGACGTACTCGCCGACGGGCACCGCCGGGGACAGCTCCAGGGGCGCCCGCGGGAGGACTTGGAGCTGGCGACGCTCGCGTTCCTGAACCTGCACAACTACACGTACCAGTGGCTTGCCGGTCATCGGGACATGCGGGTCGAGGAGCTCTCCGCCTTCTACTGCGACATCTTCTTCAACGGCATCCTGGCCGAACCCGTCGACCGGGCGCGCGAGGAGGACGAGCTGGAGCGGGGGCGGTCCGTCCTCCAGGAGCTGCGAGGCGAGAAGTCCGAGGTCGACGCCGGGTCCGAGGCGTAGGTTCCTGTTCTGTTCCTCCGGGGTGTGCGCTACGCTCCCAGAAATGTACCGACCGGTCGATACTTTGATGGAGGGCCGAATGCCGACAACCGCCGGAAACCCCGAGGCCGCCGGGCGACGTGTGGTGATCACCGGGGCCGGGCGCGGCCTGGGGCGTGTTCTCGCCCAGGCCTTCGACTCCGCGGGGGCGCGGCTGGGCCTGGTGGCGCGCTCCGAGGACGCGCTCAAGGAGGTCGCCGGGACGCTCCACGGCGACCCCCTGGTGTGCGCCGGTGATGTGCGCAACGAGGCCTTCAACGCGTCCGTCGCCGAGGGCATGGTCGAGCGGTTCGGCGGTGTGGACGCCTGGATCTGCAACGCCGGGGTCTCGCCGGGGGTCGCGACGGTGACCGACACCAGCCCCGACGCCTGGCGTCAGGTCATCGACGTCAACCTGACCGGCACGTTCCTCGGGGCGCGGGCCGCCGCCGCGGTGATGGGCGCCGGAGGGCGGATCATCGTCACCGGTTCCGTGCTGGGCGACCGGCCCAAGGGCGGTCTCGCCGCGTACTCGGCGTCGAAGAGCGGCGTGCAGTCCCTGGTGGGGGCGTTGGCGCAGGAACTCGGGCCGCGCGGGATCACCGTCAACACGGTGGCCCTCGGCTGGTTCGACACCGGGCTCGGCGCGCACTGGCGGCGCAGCTCGGAACGGGACAGCGGGATCGTCGAGCACACGGCGCTGGGGCGCTGGGGCACGCCCGACGATCTGCCCGGCATCTATCTGTTCCTGGCCTCCGAGTCCTCGGCCTATGTCACCGGCACGACGATCACGGTCGACGGCGGCTACTCACTGCTCTGAACGCGTCGCGTGCCGGGGGCTGTTGGCATCGCGCCACGCCAACAGCCCCCGGCCCGGCCGTCAGTCGACGCTGAACACCCGTACGTCCCAGGCGCCGAGGTCCAGTTCGGTGCCCGTGGGGACCGGGCTGCCGTTCAGTACGTCGGTCAGGTCGGCCGGGGCCGTGACGCGCGCGGGCTCCCAGCTCCAGTTGTGGACGATGTGCACGCGCCGCCCGTCCCCGGCCGTACCGGTGGTCGCCGTGACCGAGGCCGGGAGGTCCCCCCAGACGCTGCGGGTGGTGGGGGCCAGCCAGACGGCCAGCTCGCGGGCGAGGTCGCGGCCCGGCACCGTCCCGACGTACGTCACCCGGCCCGCGCCGTGACGGCGGGTGGTGACCGCCGGCCAGCGGCCGAAGTGCGGGTGGTCGTACGTGACCAGCGGCTCGGCGTCGGTGACGGTGAGACCGTCGGCCCAGTGCAACGCCGTTGCCCCGTCCGGAAGTCGGAGCGGACCGCCGGGCACGGCACGGACCGGGATCCCTGTGGTCAGGTTGCTGAACTCGTCGTAGCTGACGCCCGCCGCGTCCACCAGGCGCCCGGGGGCGAGCTCGTTGCGGGCCCGCGCCTCTTGGTCGGCGTACGCCGTGCGCGGGCCGAGGACCAGGTGGCCACCCGCGTGGGCGTACGCGGCGAACCAGTCGAGGGTCGTGTCGTCGACGACGTACAGCGCCGGGACGACCAGGACCGGGTGCCGGCGCACCGCCTCCTCGGGGGACAGACCCTCCCGTTCTCCGCGCGGGTCGTGGAGCTGTCGGGCGTGGACGATCCGGACCTGGCGGCCCGCGTCGAAGGCGCCCCGGTAGAACGGGTCGAAGATCCGGTGGTAGGCGGTGTCGTCCGGGCCGCCGTCGCCCGTCGCGAGCGGCGGATACTTCTGCATCAGCCACTTGCTGGGCGTCGAGTAGACCATCGTGATGTCGGCGTCCGGTTCGAGATCGGCGACCAGCGGGCCCGCCGCGTCCAACTCGGCGCCCAGCTTCGCCAGTTCGGCGTAGGTGCGGCCGGGCCGGCCGCTGTGCGGAAGGACGCCGCCCCAGTACGTCTCGGCGCCGAAGTGCAGGGTGTGCCAGTGCCAGTACTCGATCATCCTGGCCCCGCGCCCGACCAGCGCCCAGGCGGCCTGGCGCCACTGGCCGTCGTAGGCGGGGCGGTTGTCCCACGCGAAGCCGATGGAGGAGGCGTTGGTCTCGGTGACCAGGAACGGCGCCTGCTTCGAGGAGAACATCCAGTCGGCGGTCTGGTAGAGGGCCCAGACGCCCGTGGTCTTCCAGCGCTGCGCGTGCGCGTCCGGCGTGCGGTCCGGGAGCGCGAGGCTGTCCTGCATGTCGTAGTAGGGGTTGCCCGACGCGATGTCGAGCCGGTCGGTCAGCTCGTCGTCCTCCACCGCCGGGCGGGTGTACGAGATGCAGGTGGTGACGAACTGGTCGGGGTTCGCGTACTCGCGGACGATGTCCGCCTGCCAGCCGATGAACTCGGTGACCTGGCGGGCCTGGAACTCCCGCCAGGCGACGTCGTATTGGGGCTGGACGTTGCCGTCCGGGGTCCACAGGTCGGCCCAGGTGGAGAGGCGGTGCGACCAGTAGACGAGGCCCCATTCGCGGTTCAGGGTCTCGATGTCCCCGTACTTCGCCCGGAGATGGTCGACGAAGCGCTCGAACACGCCCCGGTTGTGCAGGAGTTCGTTTCCGGGTTCGTTGTCGACCTGGAAACCGATGACCGCAGGGTGTCCGGCGTACCGTGCGACGATCTTCCGGATCACCCGTTCGGCGTGGAACCGGAACGCGGGGTGCGTGAAGTCGACCTCCTGCCGGGCACCCCAGCCGATGCGCTGCCCGGTGGCCCGCTCGCCGGTGATCTCCGGGTACTGGCGGGCCAGCCACGGCGGCACGGCGTACGTCGGGGTGCCGAGGACCACGGCGATACCGCGCTCATGGGTGCCGTCGAGCACCGGCTCCAGCCAGTCGAGATCGAAGCTCCCGTTCTCGGGCTCCCAGGTCGACCAGACCGACTCGCCGACCCGGATCACGGTGAACCGGGCGTCGGCCATCAGATCGAGGTCGGTCTTGAGCTGTTCGCCGGGACGGTACTCGGGTCCATGGGCGGGCTGGTACTCGTGGTAGTACGCGGCGCCGAAGAGGACGCGGGCGGGCAGAACCGCCATGAAGTCAACCTCCAGTGGGGGAAGGGGAGTTGGGTAACCGCTATGGCCGGGCGGGGAGTTACTGCTTGACCCCGCCGGTGGCCAGGCCGCTCTGCCAGTACCGCTGGAGCAGCACGAAGGCCACGACGAGCGGGACCACCGAGATCATCGACCCGGTCACGACGAGCGCGAGCATGTCGCTGCTGGCACCCGCCCCGCCGTTCTGTGCCTGGGCGGCCCAGGAGGAGAGCCCGACCGTGATCGGGTACAGGTCCGGGTCGTTGAGCATGATCAGCGGCAGGAAGTAGTTGTTCCAGGTCGCCACGAGCGTGAACAGCAGCACCGTCACCAGGCCCGGCGCCAGCAGCCGCAGCACGATCTGGAAGAAGATCCGGAACTCGCCGGCCCCGTCCATCCGGGCGGCTTCGAGGATGCTGTCGGGCACGGCGTCCTGCGCGTACACCCGCATGAGATAGAGCCCGAAGGGACTCACCAGCGAGGGCAGGATGATCGCCCACGGCGTGTTCACCAGCCCCACCTTGGCGAACAGCAGGTACGTCGGAATGGCCAGGGCGGTCGCCGGCACCATGACGGCGCCGAGTACGAGGTTGAAGGCGGCACCGTTCCCGCGGAACCGGAACTTGGCGAACCCGTACCCAGCGGCGGCGGCCAGGACCGCGGCGCCGACGGCGCTGACCCCGGCGTACAGCAGGGTGTTGAGCAGCCAGTGCAGGAAGACGCCGTCGTCCTGGGTGAAGGTGTCGCGGATGTTCGTCAGCAGTTGCGGGGTGTCGGAGAACCACAGGCCGAAGCTGTTGATCAGGTCCCGGGTGCTCTTGGTGGAGGCGATCAGCAGCCAGAGGAGGGGGAGGAGGAAGTAGGCGAGCGCCGCCAGCATGGCGATCGTCAGGGGTGTGCTGCGACGGCCGGCCTGTCGCCCGCGCCGCTCCTTCGGCGCCTTGGATACCTGGTCCGTCGTACGAACCACGGCGGTGGCGGGGGGAGTTGTGGTGGTCACGCGGGCCTCCTGCGGTTCGCGGTGAGCAGGAAGGCGTACGAGATGATCACGATGAGCAGGCCGAGGAGGAAGGACACGGCCGCCGCGTAGTTGATCTGCTGGCTGGTGAAGGCGAGCGTGTAGGCGTAGAGGTTGGCGGTGTACGCGCTGTCGATGACGTCCGGGACGATCTTCATCAGCAGGTTGGGCTCGTTGAAGAGCTGGAAGCTGCCGATCACCGAGAAGAGCAGCGTGAGCGTCAACGCGGGCCGCAGCGCCGGGAGTTTGATGGACCAGGCGATCCGCCAGGCGCCCGCTCCGTCCAGTGCGGCGGCCTCGTACAGGTCCTGCGGAATGGTCCGCAGGGCCGCGTACAGGATGATCATGTTGTAGCCGACGAACTCCCAGGTCACGATGTTCGCCAGACTGCCGAGCATCCAGCTGTCGGTGAGGAAGTGCGGGGCGGGCAGGCTCAGTTTGTCGCTGAGCTGGGCGAACGGGCCGAAGTCCGGGCCGTAGAGGTAGCCCCACATGAGGGTGGCGACCACGCTCGGGACGGCGTACGGCACGAAGATGCCCAGCCGGATCACCCGGGACAGCCGCAACAGGCCGCTGTCCAGGGCGAGCGCGAAGAGCAGGGCGAGCAGCAGCATCACCGGGACCTGGATCACGAAGAACGTCGCGACCCGGACGACACCCTCACGGAGCTGCGGGTCCTTCACGGCGGTGAGGTAGTTCTCCAGGCCGACGAACGACGTGCCGCCGACCAACTTCTCCTGGAACAGGCTCAGATAGGCCGCGTAGCCCAGCGGGGCGAGGAAGAGGAGGAGGAACAGGACCATGAAGGGGGCGATGAACAGCGGGCCCGCCGACCGGGGCCGTGCGAGAAGCCTGGGCATGTCAGGGAGCCGCCTTCACGGTGAAGCCCTGGCTCTTGGCGAACGTGGTGATCCGCGTCTGCCAGCCCCCGAGCGCGGTGACCGTGTCGGTCTTGCGGGCCAGCGAGCGGCCGACGGTCTCCGTCCAGTCGGTGGCCACCTGGTCGAGGAACGGCGGCCACTGGAAGGCGGGATCGACCTGGGCGCTGACGTCGGCGAAGACCTGGTTGACCTTCTGGCCGCCGTAGAAGGCGGGGGTGGCGCCGCTGAAACTCGCGTCCGCGAGCAGCGCCTTGGTGGCCGGGAAGAAGAACTGCTTCGTCGCGAACATCTTCGCGCTCTCCGGGTCGCTGTTGAGGAACTTGGCGAACTCGGCGGCGGCGATGGGATTCTTGGTGGACCGGATCACGGCGGTCGTCGAGCCGCCCCAGTTGCCCGCACTCGGCTTGGCGGCGTCCCACTGCGGCATCGGCGCCGCCCGCCACTTGCCCGCGGTGTCCTTGGCCGAGCCGGAGAGGAAGGCCGGGCCCCAGGCGCCGACGAGCCAGGTGGCGTACTTGCCCTTGTTGAGCGCCGCGTACCAGGAGTCCGTGAAGTCCGGCTCGACGCCGATGACACCCTCCTGCGCGAGCCCGCCCCAGAACGCGCCGAGCTTCTTGGAGACCGCGTCGTCGACGCTGATGGCGATGTCGCTCTTGCCGGAGGTGACGTAGGGCTTGGCGCCCGCCTGCCACAGCAGCCCGTGCCAGGCGGCCACCTGGTTCGCGGCGAGGTTGGTCAGATAGACCTCCGGGTCGGCCTTGTGCAGTTTGCGCGCGGCCTCGGCGAACTCGTCCCAGGTCTTGGGCACTTCGATGCCGTGCTTGTCGAAGATGTCCTGCCGGTACAGCATGCCCATCGGGCCGGTGTCCTGCGGGACCGCCCACACCTCGCCGTCGCTGCCGCTGACCTGGCTCCACGTCCAGTCGACGAACTGGGACTTGAGGGCGGAGGCGCCGTACGGCCGCAGGTCCAGCAGGCTGTCGGTGATCGTGAAGGTCGGGATGGCCTGGAACTCGATCTGCACCATGTCGGGGGCGCCACTGCCGGCCTTGAGGGCGGTGCGCAGCTTGGTGTACTGCGGGGTGCCCTGACCGGCGTTGACGGCCTTGACCTTGATCGCCGGGTACTTCTTCTCGAAGAGGGCGATCTCCTGGGCGATCTCCGGGACCCACGTCCAGAAGGTCAGCTCGGTCGGGGTCTTCATCGCCTTGTCGATGTCGGCCTGGCTGACCGGCTTCGACGAGGACGAGCCGCTGTCGGACCCGCCCCCGCCGCAGGCGGTGAGAGCCGCCCCGAGCGAGGCGGCGCCGGCCGCGGTGAGGAGGAGGCGACGGCTGATGGCAGAGGAGGAGACGTTGTTTCTGGGCATGGTGAACTCCGGCCGGGGCGAAAGGGAGTGGAGAGAAGGAGGCGATACGGGGGAGGGGGCCGCAGGTGGGGCTGACCGGCCTCTGATCGGTGCGGCTACCGGTGGGGCGGGGGTGCGGTGGAGGACCGTACGACGAGGTCGACCGGTGGGTCGCTCGGCGGCAGGGGCTCCGCGTCCGGGTTCTCGATGGCGTGCAGGAGCCGTTTGAGGCCTTCCTGCGCCACCGCGTCGAACGGCTGCCGCACTGTGGTGAGCGGCGGGGTGATGTACGCGGCGACCGGGATGTCGTCGAAGCCGACCACACTGACGTCGTCCGGCACGCGCCGGCCGGCCTCCGTCAGGGCCCGGATGAGCCCGATGGCCATGTCGTCGTTGGCGGCGAACACGGCGGTCACCGAGGGGTCGGCGGCCAGTTGACGGCCCGCCGCGTATCCGGAGGCGGCCGACCAGTCGCCCACGACGACGGGCGGCTCGGGCGCGCCATGGGCGGCGAGGGCGGCCCGCCAGGCGGTGAGCCGGTCCCTGGCCGCGAACCAGCGTGGCGGCCCGGAGAGGTGATGGACCGTCACATGGCCGAGATCCAGCAGGTGTTGGGTGGCGGCCCGGGTCAGCAGGTCCGCACCGCCGCCCGAGGTGACCGGGCGGGAGGTGGCGAAGGGGGACGGCGCGCCGATGACCAGGACCGGCACGTCGACGGACAGTTCCGCCAGGCCCGCACCCCCGCCCTGGCCTTCGTCGATCGGCTCGGAGACGACGATGCCGTCCACCCCTTGTTCGAGGAGCGAGCCGACGGCGCCGGCGACGCCCGAGGGGTCGCCCTCCATCGTGTTGACGACCCGCAGGGCGTATCCGGTGTCCCGGACTGCGCGCTCGATGCCCATGAGCAGCGACGCGGGCCCGTACAGGGCGGTGCCCAGCGTCACCACGCCGATGGATCTCGTCCGCCCGGAGGCGAGTGCGCGGGCGGCGTTGTTCATCCGGTAGCCGAGGTCCTCGGCGGCCTGGAGAACGCGGCGGCGTACGTCCTCGGAGACGTACGGCTCGCTGTTGAAGACCCTGGACACGGTCTTCTGCGAGACCCCCGCGAGGCGTGCCACGTCGACACTGCGCGGTGTCGACGAGGTCGCACCCCGTCCTGTCTGTCGTGTCACGGTGACTCCCGGTGGCCGGTGCCCACGGTAGCCGGAGGGTGACGCCGGCCGCCGTGGACATGACGTGGAACCGCGCTCGCCAGTTTTCTGACTGCGCTGTCATGACTGCGCAGTCATATCTACGCAGTCGGAGGGTGCGCGTCAAGGGTTCGCGCAATCCCGGCGTAACTTTCGAGGTCGGTGCGGCGGCCGGGAGGCGGCCTTGAGCGGCGGCCGGGGTGCGTGTGCGCGAGGGCTGTCCGCGGCGGCCGGTGCACGCGCCCGGCCCGTGCACCCGCCCCTGCCGAGCTCCTCTCGGGCCCGTTGACGGCCGGCCTTGAACAGCCGACGCTCACGTACGCTGGAGGAGTGGTCGGCTCAAGCGAACGGGGATTGAGATGACGTACGAAGCGAAGACCGAAGCCGCGAACGCAGCCACGATCGAAGCGACGGCTGAAGAGCGGGCCCCGGAATCCGCGGAGGCGGTGCGCCACGCCCGCTTCGGGCAGCTGCCGGAGCGGATCCGCGTGGAGGACATGGTGGCGGCGCAGCCGGCGTCGGTGCCTGACCCGGCGACGGGCGCGTACAACGAGGACGAGTGGCTGGTCCGGTACTGCCTGTGAGCTGACACCATGCTCCCGGCACACGTAGGCGGGCGGGCCGCCGGAGGAGTTCCGGTGGCCCGCCCGTGGGGATGTGCGAGGGGTCGTCAGCTGACGTCGGAGGCGTCCAGACGGTACAGACCGCTGCTGGTCGACGTCGAGGTCGAGGTGGACGTGGACGTGGTCGACGAACTGGAGCTGTACTCCGAGGAGTTGACCGCCGTGCCGTGTTCCTTCACCCAGGTTGCGATCTCCGAGTCGGTTCCCTGGCCGGTGTCGCTGCTCACGATGATGTAGTGCAACTTCCCTGATTTCACGAGGCTCTTGAGCTTGGCCAGGGTCATCGCGTTGTCGCTGCCCGACCAGCCGCCCATGGAGATCACGGGCTGGCCCGACTCCAGGATGATCGAGGACGCCGTCTGGTCGGTGGCCACCGCCAGCAGCCAGGTCGCCCCGTCCTGGTGCTTCTTGAGGTACGTGATCATGTCGGACGACACCTGGGTGCCGCCGCCCATCCCGCCACCGCCACCGGTGCCTCCGCCGTCGCCGCTCGGACGCGTGCCCGACTCGGCCGCCGCCTCCGACGAACTCCCGCTGGAGGACGAGGTGTTGCCGGACGGGGGCTGCCCCATGGACTGGCCGCCGCTGTTGCTCGTACCGCTGCTGCCGGTCGTCCCCGTGGAGCCCTGCGGAGCGCCGCCGCCGCCTCCCATGCCGCCTCCCATTCCGCCGCCCGTGCTGGGCCCGGCCGTCGGGTTCGTGCCGTTGGTGGAGCTGGTGGCCGCCGAGACGGAGTAGGCCGCCGGGCCCGCCAGGAGGGCGACGACCGCGGCCAGGGCCGCGATGCCCAGCAGGCGTCGGCGCTTCATGAACCGGCCGGTCAGCAGGCCGAGGACCGAGACGGTGCCCGCCACCGCCACCACGATCTCCGCGACCGTGTACAGCGTGCCGGAGCCCGAGACGCGCTGGAGCAGGACGACCGCCCAGACGGCGCTCGCCGCCACAGCGAGGGGGAGGACCCACGCCCACTTGGCCGCCGAGCCCTCACGGAAGGCGCGGTAGAGCATGACGCCGCCGGCGCCCGCCAGGGCCGCGATACCGGGGGCCATCGCCGTGACGTAGTACGGGTGGAAGGTGCCCTCGGCGAGGGCGAAGGTCAGGTAGTGCAGGACGAACCAGCCGCCCCACAGCATCAGCGCCGCCCGCTTGGCGTCCGTACGGGGGGCCCGGCCGCGCAGGACGAGGCCCGCGACCAGGGCGATCAGAGCGAACGGGATCAGCCAGGAGATCTGGCCGCCCATGATCTCGTTGAACATCCGGTAGAGGCCCGCCTCGCCGCCGAAGCTCGCGCCGTTGCCCTGCGAGCCCACCGACGAACTCGCCCCGAAGATACGGCCGAAGCCGTTGTAGCCGATGACCAGGTCCCACACCGTGTTGTCGGTCGAACCGCCGATGTAGGGGCGGGAGGAGGCCGGGATCAGGTCGACGACCACCATCCACCAGGCGGAGGAGACGACCAGTGCCATGGTGGCCACGGCCAGGTTCCGGACGCGCCTGCCCAGACCGGCGTTCGCCGCCCAGAGGTAGACCAGGAAGAAGACCGGCAGGACGACGTACGCCTGCATCATCTTGGTGTTGAACGCGAAGCCGATCGCGACCGCTGACCACACCAGCGGCATCAGCCGTCCGGTGCGCACGGCCTTCAGCAGGGCCGCCGCGCCCAGCAGCATCAGGAAGACCAGGATCGGGTCCGGGTTGGTGTCCCGGGTGATCGCCACCGTGATGGGCGTCAGGGTGAGCGCGAGGGCCGCGATCGTCGCCGCGACGGGACCGAAGTCACGCTTCACCATGCGGTGCAGCAACGCGACCGAGCCCGTGCCCACCGCGACCATGGGCAGCATCAACTGCCAGGTGCCGTAACCGAACACGCGGGCCGACAGGCCCATCACCCAGAGGGCGAAGGGGGGTTTGTCGACGGTGATGAAGCTGCCCGAGTCCAGCGCGCCGAAGAAGAACGCCTTCCAGCTCTTCGTGCCGCTGTACACGGCGGCGTCGTAGAAGGTGTTGCCGGTGATGGAGGAGAGGTTCCAGGCGTAGAGCGCCGTGGCCAGCAGGAGGATGCCCCAGAGAGTGGGGCGGGTCCAGCGCGGGTCTTCGGGGGCGCCGGTGAACAGACGCCGGGCGCGGCCCGCGAGACCGCCGTCGGAGGCCGGAGGTTCGGCCCGATGGCTGTGATGGGGCGCGCTGTCGCGGGTCGGCGGCGGGGCGAGGGTCGTCATGACGCGTACTCCAAGCTGGGGGCGGGGCTGCTGATGTGCTGAGGTGCGCCGATCGGACTCGATACGGGCATGCGCTGCGGGACGGCGATCCGGGAGCGGCCGGTGAGCCCGGCGCGCAGCATCCGGCGCATGCCCCTGAGGTCGTCCAGGGCGGTGCGGACGATGTCGACCCGGCTGTCGGGGTCGTCGACCCAGTCGACCGGTACTTCGTGGATGCGCAGGCGGTTGCGCTGGGCCAGGACCAGCAACTCGGTGTCGAAGAACCAGGAGTTGTCCTCGATGTGCGGGGCGAGGGCCCGGAAGACGTCGGTGCGGACCGCCTTGAAACCGCACTGGGCGTCCGAGAAGCGGGCCGCGAGGCCGAGCTTCAGCAGGGCGTTGTACGAGCGGGAGATGAACTCGCGCTTCGGGCCGCGCACCACGTCGGACTGGCGGTGCAGCCGGCTGCCGATGGCCACGTCGCTGTGGCCGGAGAGAAGGGGAGCCACGAGCGGGAGGAAACCCGCGAGGCCCGTGGACAGGTCGACGTCCATGTAGGCGACCACGTCGGCCGTCGAGCGGCTCCACACGTGCTTCAGGGCGCGGCCCCGGCCCTTGGCGTCCAGATGGACGGCGTGGACATGGGGGAGGCGGAGCGTCAGATCGGTCGCCGCCTGCCAGGTGGCATCAGTGCTGGCGTTGTCCGCGACCGTGATCCGGAACGGGAACGGGAAGGAGGCTTCGAGGTAGGCGTGGAGACGGCCGATGCTGTCGGCGAGTACGTGCGCCTCGTTGTACACCGGCACCACGATCTCGACCGAACGCTGCCGGACGCCCCTCGCGTTCGTTTCGTTCATGCAAGTGACGATCGGGGCCGTATCTGGGGCGACCCTGAGGCGACTCTGAGCGACGAATGAGAATCAGCGGACTCACAGGTTGCCCACAGAGTCGCACCGGCAGGCGCTGCCGGACCGCACCGCCACGTCCTGCCGGACCGCACCGGCACGTCGTGCCCAACCGCACTGACACGTGATACCGGGTCGTGCTGACACGTGATATCAGGCCGTGTGCGCGCTTCCGCCGCCCGAGGCCGCCGTCGCTATCAGCCGGTCGATCAGGGCTATCAGCACGTCCCGGCACGACTCCCGGTCCCGCGCGTCGCACAGCAGGACCGGCGTGTGCTCCGGCAGCGCCAGCGCCTCCCGGATCTCGTCCGGCTCGTACGGATGCTCCCCGTGGAAGCCGTTCACCCCGACGACGAACGGGATGTCCCGGCGCTCGAAGAAGTCGATCGCCGCGAAACTCGACTCCGGCCGGCGCACGTCGATGAGGACCACGGCCCCCAGCGCGCCGATCGCCAGGTCGTTCCACATGAACCAGAACCGCTGCTGACCCGGCGTACCGAAGAGGTACAGGATCAGTTCCCGGCTGAGGGTGATGCGGCCGAAGTCGAGGGCCACGGTGGTGGCCTTCTTCTGCTCGATGCCGTCGAGGTCGTCGATGCCGAGGCCGGCCGCGGTGAGCGGTTCCTCGGTGCGCAGGGGCACGATCTCGCTGACCGAGCCGACCAGCGTCGTCTTGCCGACGCCGAAGCCGCCCGCGATGAGGATCTTGACCGTGTCGGGCGCCGATGTCCCGTTCACGGTCTGGTCAGAGCCGGCCAAGGCCGTCCCTCACTTTCTGGAGCAGGTCCATGTCCGTGGTGCGCGAGATCTGGCGCGGGGACCGGGCGGTGATCCGGCCGGCCTCCAGCAGGTCGCACAGCATGATGACGACCACACTGACCGGGAGGTCCAGATGTGCCGCGAGCTCCGCCACCACGACGGGGCGTGCGCACAGCCGAAGGATCCGGGCGTGCTCGGGCTGCGGCCGTTTGCCCCCGTCCGGCTGCGGCTCCACCGCCGTCACCGACGTGATCAGTGTGAAGTCGGCGCGGCTGGGCCGGGTCCGCCCGCCGGTGAGCGTGAACGGCCGTACCAGACGGCCGGCCGCGTCGCTTCCGTTCACCTCACTCGCCGGCCGCGCCGACGACCCCGGCACGCGGCGCCGCGCTGAGGTGCTCACCGATCTTCTTCACCAGCATGTTCATCTGGTACGCCACCACGCCGACGTCCGCGCCCTGGCTGGTCAGCACCGCGAGGTGGGCGCCCGGGCCGGCCGCGGTGAGGATGAGGTACCCGTTGCGCATCTCGATCAGCGCCTGGCGCACCGGGCCGCCCCGGAAGTCCATGCTGACGCCCTTGCTGAGGCTCATCAGCCCGGACGCGGTCGCCGCGAGCCGCTCGGCGTCGTCACGCAGGAACGCCGTGGATCTGCTGACGACGAGTCCGTCCTCGGAAAGCACGACGGCGTGGTTGACCTCGGCTACCCGGTCCACGAGTCCGGTGAGCAACTGGTCGAGCTCGGTGTGCGTGGCGGGGGTGGGGCGTGTCATTTCTCTGTCCTTCATCAGCGGTCTGCGGGCGGAGTCGAGGTGACCGGAGTGCCTGCGGCGGGGAGCGGTGCGTCAGGTTCCCGAGGCGCGTCGTCCTTCCCATCGTCGTACTGCTCTTCGTCGTCGTCACGGGCCTGGAGGGTGCCTCGCTGGAAACCGGAGAGCGAGGAGGCCGCGCGCTCCGGCGAGAACTCGTCGAGCGCGTCGTCGGACGTGCCGTCGGGTCCGGTGTCGTCCAGCAGCTCGGCGGCCAGACTGGTCTGCGGCACCCGGCGCGGCAGCGGGGTGAGCCCGCCCTTGCCGGCGCCACCGCCCCGCTCGGACCTCTGCTCACCGCCCTGGCCGGCGCCCCGGTCCGCCCCGACGAGGGCGGCCGGCCGGGGAGCGGGACCGGCGTCGGCGGTCCGGGCGCGGGCCGCGGCGGGCTGCGGTTCCCGGATCCGCTCGTGGGCCGGGCGCTCCGCGGCGACCGGGCCGGGCACCCCGGCGGACGCCGACTCCGTGAACGAGGAGTCCGTGTCCGGCGCGGTGAGTTCCCGTACGACGACATCGTGCGGGATCAGTACGATCGCTGTCGTACCGCCGTACGGCGAGGAGCGCAGCGTGACCTGGATGCCGTGCCGCACGGCGAGACGCGCGATCACGAACATGCCGAGCCGCAGGTCGTCGGCGAGCGCCACCACGTCGAACTGCGGGGCCTTGGAGAGGTGTTCGTTGAAGGACGCGTAGTCCTCCTCGGACATGCCGAGTCCGCGGTCCTCGACCTCGATGGCCAGTCCCTTGGCGACCATCGCGGCCCGTACGCCCACCGGGCTGGGCGCGGGGGAGTAGGCGGTCGCGTTGTCGATCAGCTCGGCCAGCAGATGGATGACGTCGGCCACCGCGGGCGGGGCGAGGTACACGTCCTCCTCGGTCTGCACCTCCACCCGCTGGTACTCGGCGACCTCGCCGACGGCGCTGCGCAGGATGTCGATCAGCGCGACCGGCTCGGTCCAGCTGCGGCCGGGCCGCTCACCGCTGATGATGACGAGGTTCTCCTCGTAGCGGCGCAACTGGCTTGCCGTGGAGTCCAGTTCGTACAGGCCCTTGAGGATCTCCGGGTCCTGGTGGGCGCGTTCCAGCGCGTCCAGCTTGGTGAGCTGGAGGTTGACCAGGTTCTGGCTCTGCCGGGCGATGCCCAGGATGACCTTCTGGAAGCCGCGCCGGGTGTCGGCGAGTTCGACCGCGGTGTGCACGGCGGTCCGCTGGGCCGCGTTGAACGCGTGTGCCACCTGGCCGAGTTCGTCGTGGCCGTAGTCCAGCGGCGGGGTGGCCGACTCGACGTCGACCTTCTCGCCCCGGTTGAGCCGTGCGAGCACGTCCGGCAGCCGCTCCTCGGCCAGGCCCAGGGTGGCCATGCGCAGCCCGCGCAGCCGACGGGACAGGGACCGGGTGATGCGCCAGGACAGGGCGATGCACAGCAGCAGTCCGCCGAGGCCGCCGACGCTCAGGTTGGCGGCCTTGAACAGGAGCGACCGTGCCTCGTCGTGGCTGCGGCTGAGCAGCCCCTGGGTCTCGTCATGGATGAGCGAGCCGTACTGGACGCTCAGTTCGTCCATCGCCGCGATCCACTGCTTCTGCCTGTCCGGCAGGGTGATCTTCCGTTCGGCGCCGCCGCCGGGTGTGCCCGACGCGAGCACCTGGTCCTCGATGGAGGTCAGGGTCCGCCAGGCGGAACCCCGGAGAATCGCCTCGGTGCGGGCCTTCGCCGAGCCGGTCAGGGACTGGATCAGCTGGTCCTCGACGACCCAGCGCCGGGCGCTGACCAGCCGGACGTACAACTCCCACTCGTTCTGGTCGAAGTGCCCCGTGGGCCAGGCCAGCATCAGCTGCGAGTCCTCCTGGGCGACCAGTTCGGCCGCGTTCTCCAGAGTGATGAGCGGGCCGGCCTGCGAGGTGAGGTCGCCGTCGTCGACCTGGGAGAGCGCCTGGAAGGAGTGGATCTGGTTGCCGATCATCGACGAGTACTGGTCCAGCACCTGCTGGGCCGAGATGTCGGTGAGATGGTCGACCTGGCCGCGGTAGTACTCCAGGCTGCCCGTCGCCGCGATGACCGAGTACATCCGGTCCCCGATGCGGTCGGGGGCCTCCTGGATGGCCTTCGACTGGCCGACCAGTTTCGCGACCGCCGCGTCGGTCACCTTGCGCTGCTCGTCCAGGGCCTCGCGGTCGCCCCTGGGCGAGGCCAGCCACACGGCCGACAGGGTGCGTTCCTTCTGCAGTGCGAGCGTGGCGTCGGTGCCCATGGCACCGGTCGCCCTGCTGAGTTCCGTCTGGTCCCGCAGCCGCAGGCCCTCCGAGAACATCTGAATCGTCGTCACACCCCACATCGCGGCGAGGATGACGCTGGGAACCAGTGCGAGCAGGATCAGCGAGAGACGTATGGAGCCGAGACGGCGCCGGGCACCTTTGCGTGGAGGCATCGTCGTCCTAGGGCGATCAGCGGTGGGCGGGGGTGACAACTGGCATGTGACAGGCGGTGGATGACAGCGGAAACGGAACAGGTGGCGGAACACGCGTAGGTCCGCAGGATGCTATCCGTACAAGTGAGCGTACGCACCGTGAGCCCCCAAAGCTTGGTGCAGCCGTTGTACGACGGTGGTGGTGCCGGGGGATTCGGGAGCGCGCCGGAACGGGATACGGAATGTCCGCGGCAGGGGGCCGAAGAGGGACGGGAGGCGGTACGGGGTGACGCTCAGCGGGTGCCGTTCGCCGCGAACCTGGCGATGTCGGCGATGTTCTGCCTGGTGACGAAGGCCGGCCCGGTGAGCACGGGAGCCGATCCGCCGCCGCTGAAGTTGCCGTTCGTTTTGTACAGCCAGAGCGAGTCGACGGCGAGATAGCCTTGTAGGTACGGCTGCTGGTCCACGGCGAACTGCACGGCACCGCTCTTGATGGCACCGACGATGTCGTTGTCGAGGTCGAAGGTGGCGATCTTCGCCCGGCTGTTCGCCTGGTCCACCGACTTCACCGCCGAGAGCGCGAACTGCGCGCCCAGTGTGACGACTTCGTCGATGCTCGAGTCCTGGGTCAGCCGGGTCGCGACGACCTCGGTCACCGCGTCCAGGTCGGTGCCGTTCACGTACAGGTTCTCGGTCTGTCCGGTGAACGTCTTCTTCACACCGGCGCAGCGCGCCTCCAGGCCGACGTTGCCCTGCTCGTGGATGACGCAGAGCGCGTGCTTGGCCTTGAGCGCGTCCAGCTTGTCGCCGATCGCTCGGCCCGCGGTGCTCTCGTCCTGGCCGAAGAACTCCAGCAGGCCCGCCGAACGCCAGGCGTCGATACCGGAGTTGAGGCCGACCACGGGTATTCCCGCCGCCTTCGCCTGCGCGACCGCGCTCTTCATCGCGTCGGGCTTGGCGAGGGTCACGGCGATCCCGTCGACCTTGTCCCTGACCGCGTCGCGCACCAGATCGGCCTGGGCGGCGGCATCGGGATCACTCGCGTACGTCAGCTCGATGTTGTCCTTGGCGGCGGCGGCCCGCGCGCCCTTCTGCACCCGCTCCCAGAAGGTGTCGCCCTTCGCTCCGTGGGTGATCAGGACGACCCTGAGCCGTGCGGTGCCGGCGCCGGCCGAGCCCTGGCCGGAGTCCGAACCGTCGGAGCCGGAGCCGGAGCAGCCGACCGCGAGAAGACAGACGGCGGCCATGCCGGCGACAACGGCCTTGACACGGGCCGATGGTGCTGAACCGGGAAAAGCGGGGGGTGTGTTCATGGAAGTGCGGCACCTCGCTGCGCGGCCGAGGAGGAGAGGGGCATGGGACAGGAAGGGGAGGGGGGCAAGTGGGGTGTGGGTACGGCGGAATCTGCGCGATCGTCCGGTGACGTGCACCGACTGTCCGACTTTCGCTGGGGCGGAGCCAATCGGATGTGACGCCTGGTAGTCAAGTGAGCAACCATGTGGAACCAGGGTCGACGAGCCGGTACGGGGTCTGCCGCGCGCGGGTGATCCTCCTCGGTCGGTCCTGGGTAGTGTCAGAAGGATTGCCGGTGTGGAGGGGGATTGGAAGGGGAAATGGGACCTCCGGTTCCCTTTCGTGCCCTGGTGTTCGCCAACCCGTCGTACTCCGCCCCACCCGTCTCTTTCCCCGGTGATCAGGCAGCCCCGCCCGTCCTGCACCGAGGAGCGTGACGTGAACGAGTGGCTGATCTACCGAGGCACGGGACAACCGCACGACGGCGTGGACCGGCTCCCGGACCCGCCCCCCTGGCGCCGCTTCGACGGCGGCCCGCCGATCCCCCCGCCGGCGCCCGTCGACGAGGTCTCCGCCCGACGGCTCGGCCGGAGCCGTGCCTTCGCCGAGCACTACCGGCCCACCCCGGCCGAACTGGAGCTGGTCAACGCGGCGTTGTATCTGCGCCGCCCGCTGCTCGTCACCGGCGAACCGGGCAGCGGCAAGAGCACGCTCGCCCACGCCGTGGCACACGAACTGGGCCTGGGCCGGGTACTTCGCTGGCCCATCGTCAGCCGCACCCAACTCACCGACGGCCTCTACAGATACGACGCCCTGGGCCGCCTTCAGGACCTCCAGATCACGCGCCCGCGCGGGCGACCGGAGGGCACGGAGAGCCCGGCCGGGTCGCGGAGGCCCGGCCGGCAGCCGCCGGACGAGACGGACCTGCTCGCCCAGGGCATCGGCCGCTACCTCCGACTGGGCCCGCTCGGAACCGCGTTGCTCCCCACGGAACGCCCCCGGGTGCTCCTGGTGGACGAGCTCGACAAGAGCGACATCGACCTGCCCAACGACCTCCTCGGGGTCCTGGAGGAAGGCGAGTTCGGCATCCCCGAGCTGGAGCGGATCGCCGAACACCACCCGTCCGTACGGGTCCGTGACCACGACGGGCGCTCCGTGGAGGTCGACGAAGGCCGGATCCGCTGCCGCGCCTTCCCCTTCATCGTCCTCACCAGCAACGGTGAACGCGACTTCCCGGTACCGCTGTTGAGGCGTTGCGTCCATCTCCATCTGGAACCGCCGGACGAGGACCGGCTCGCCGCCATGGTCCGCGCCCACTTCGGCGAGGACGCGGCCGAGCAGCATGCCGACGTCATCGCCCGGTTCCTCGAACGCAGACCGGGCGAACAACGGGCGGCCGACCAGCTCCTCAACGCCGTCTACCTCACCCGCCACGCCCAGGACGAGGAACCGGGCACCCGCGCCCACCTGGCCGAACAGCTCATGCGGCCACTGAACCGGCCGCCGAGGTGAGCGAGGACGCGGGGTCCGCGGACCGGTCGGACCCCCTGGGCACGCTGATCCGGCGCCTCGCGGTGGCGGGCGCCCGGCCGGGCGCCACCGAACTCGCCGACGCGCTCTGGCTGGCCGGGCGGATGGCCGACGCGGAGACCGGTGCGGGGAGAGGTCCCGGCACCGAGACCGTGGACGGCCCACGGTCCGGAGAGGACGCCCTCCCGCCGGACCCGCCGGACCGTCCGAGGCCCCCGCAACTCCTCGCGGTGGTCCGGGAACAGCGGAAACAGCAGGAGCAGCAGGAGCTGCGGAATCAGCAGGCGCTGCGGGAACAGCGGGGGCAGCGGGAACAGCGGGCGGAGCCGGTCTGCGACGCGGCGGGCGCCGAGATCCTCGTACCGAGGGCGCCGGCCTTCCCGGACCTGCTGTCCCTGGGGCACGCCCTGCGCCCCCTCCAGGGCCTGCTGCCGCCGGCCGGACCGCCACGGCCCCGCGACGACGACGTGCTCGACGAGTCCCGCACGGCCCAGGCGAGTGCTGTCGCGGACTGTGCCCTGCCGGTCTTCCGGACCGACGGGCGCCGACAGGCCCGGATGCAACTGCTCGTGGACGACTCACCGTCGATGGGCGCCTGGGCGCGCACCCTGGAGGAGCTGCGCCTCGCCTGCGAACAGTCCGGCGCCTTTCGTTCGGTGACCGTCCACCGGCTTCGCCCGCACCCCGACGGCGGAGTCGGCGTGCTGTGCCGGGCGGGCGGAAGCGAATGGCTCGCCCCGGCGGACGGCCTGCGCGACCCGAGCGGCCGGACCGTCACCCTGCTGCTCAGCGACTGCTCGGGCCCGCTGTGGCGACACGGCGCCGCCCAGCGGCTGCTCCACCGGCGGCTGAGCGCGGGCCCGCTGGCCGTCGTACAGCCGCTGCCCACGCGTCTGTGGCCGCGGACCCTGCTGCCCACCGAGGCCGGCACCCTGCGGCGCGCCGCGAGCCCCGGCGGGATGCCAGGCTTCCGGCCGTTCCGTGACCCGGATCCCGGGGACGGCGGGGCGTCACCGGTCCCCGTGCTGCCGCCGACCCCCGCCGCGCTGGGCGCCTGGGCACGTTTGCTTGCGGAACGACCAGGGGGCGCGTCGGCGGCCTCAGTGGCCATGGTCGGGCCCACGGACAGCGGGACGGCCCCCGGCCGCCGCCCCGACCGCACCCCGGACCAACTGGTCGAGGACTTCCGCGCCGCCGCCTCTCCCGCCGCCCGCCGCCTCGCGGTCTGGCTCTCGGCGGCGCCGCTGTCCTACCCCGTGATGCAGCTGGTCCAGCGCGCCCTGCTGCCCGGGACCGGCCCGGTCGAACTGGCCGAGGTGCTGCTGAGCGACCTGCTGGTGGAGGTGGCGGACGAGAACGACGGTCCCGGCCCCTGGT
Source organism: Streptomyces sp. NBC_01451 (assembly GCF_036227485.1). Classification (NCBI taxonomy): domain Bacteria; kingdom Bacillati; phylum Actinomycetota; class Actinomycetes; order Kitasatosporales; family Streptomycetaceae; genus Streptomyces; species Streptomyces sp. NBC_01451. The sequence continues at coordinate 1,995,963 of NZ_CP109479.1, read as the reverse complement.
ACGAATTCGCCCCGGGGGTAAGGGACTTGCTGCTGAACGGACTGGCCCTGGACGAGGCGCTCGCGGTGCTGGAGCAGTGCTCGCGCTATCTGGAACGGGTGTGGGGAGGGCGGGCCCAGAACTTCCCGGCGGTGGTGATCGGCCACTTGTCGGGGACGGCGGTCCGGGCCGGTGCACGGACGGACGGGACCGAGGAGACATCCGGGCGGCCGGTCCCGCAGCCCTTCGCCGACGTACCCCGCAGAGTGCTGCGCAGATTCCAGCCGAGAGAGGTCGACGGCACCGCGAACCCCGCCGTCGACCCGCCGCACTCGCAATCACTGGCCCTCCGGCTGGCCCGTAGCCGCCTCGCCCGCTACGAACGGCTGGGCGGCATCCGCGACCTCTGGGACGCCGTACGCATGGTCCGCTCGACGGAGCCCTCCGCGGAGACGGCGGCCCTCCTCGCCGAATGCCTGCTCTGCCTCTGGGACATCCACCGGGATCGAGCGGTCCTGCGAGAGGCGGAGGAGACCGTCCGCGCGGCGGCGGACCCCGCGGGTGCGCCGCCGGCCCACGCGCATCTCGTCCTCGGCAAGGTGCTCCGGGCGAGGGCCACCACCGAGCCCGACGACGGGACGAGGACCCGTGCACTGGCCGAGGCCGCCGAGAGCCTGGAGCGCGCGTACGCCCTGGTGCGCTCCGAGCCGCACCCCCTGCTCGACGTACTGCTCTGCGTCGTCGAGGTGGTCCGCGCCCGCTACCGGCTCCTCGGCGACCGACGGCTGCTGTACGGGGCCCAGGTGCGGCTCGACGCCCTGCTGGAGGGCTGGCCGGGCGAACACCCTCTCCCCGGCTCGGCGTTGCTGGCCCGTGGCGGCCTGCTGATGGAACTGTGCGCCAACGCGCGCGAGCGCGACTCGGCCGACGAGGCGCGGGCCCTCGCCGTACAGGCCGCGGCGGACTTCGAGTCGGCGGCGGGGCCGGCGGAGCGGGCGGGGGAGGCGCGGGGGGTCGTCTGCCGGGCGTGGCTGGAACTTGCGGAGGCCAGAGGGGTGGTGGCGGGCGACCCGGGGGCCGAGAAGGTCGTCGCGGCGCTGGAAGAGGCGCTGCGGGCGGCCGGAACAGAGGCGAACACGGGCGAGTTGAGGCTGCGCGCCCTGTGGCGGCTGGCCGAGGCGCACACCGCCCGCTGGACGCGCACCGCCGAACCTGCCGAACTCGACACCGCGGATGCCTGCTTCGCCCGCGCGCAGGCGCAGTTGAGCACCGACGACCCGCGCCGCCCGGAACTGCTCGCGGCGCGTGGCAGCGCACTGCTCAGCAGGGCGGCCCACGACGGACACGTGGAGGTGGCCACGGAAGCCGTACGCACCCTGCGGGCCGCCCTCGCCCAGACCCCCGCCAGCGACCCACGGCTGCCGGCTCGCGGGCTCCTGTTCGGCCGGGCCCTGATCCGTCACCACGAGTCGGGCGGCTCGCTCACCGACCTCCACGAGGCCGAGTGGATCCTGGCCCGCGCGGCCAGGGGCGCCCAGAACGGGCGGGACACCCGCACGGAGGCGCTGGCCTGGCTGGCACGTGGCGACGCGCTGCTTGTCCTGGCCCGCCCGCCGAGCGCCACGACCGAGTACGAGGACCGCGCCGCCGAGTCCTACCGGCGAGCCGCGACCGCCGCCGAGGCGGCCGGTGAACTCCTCGTCCGCGCCCGCGCCCTGCACCGGCGCGGCACGGTCCTGGAACGCACGGCGGGCCCGGCCCACGCCCTCGACGCGTACCGGGCCGCATGGGCCGACTGGCAGGCCATGGGCGGGGACGCGCGGCACCCGGAGGGCCTCGCGACCCTCGGGCGGATGCGGGCGCTGACGGCCCGCGCGGGCGGCAATGGTTCGGCCTGATTCGATCGTTCTTTCGGCCAAGCTGGGCAGGAGGGCAGAAGAAAGGTTTCCGTGTGTTCCCCGCACGGGTAATTCCCGATGGCCGACGTGCCGGGGAGGAGCACAGCGTGTTGAGTCCTGCGACCGATGAGCCGACCGCGTGGGATGAACCACTTCAGGATCTCCGGGGCGTCATGTGGGGGGAACTGCCGAGGGCGGGCAGTTGTCCCGCGTTGAACGCCGTTCTCGCGGAACTGGAGCCGAGGTCCCGCGCAACCGAGTCGCCCGTGGCGTACTACGAGGACTCGCCCTGACGCGGGGCTGATTCCCGGCCGCGTCGGACGAGCGTGCGCTGCCCTGGGGAGGTGGTGCGATGTTCCCTGTTTCGTGCGAACAGAGCCATTCCGCCCTGGGCGGGTTCCTCGCTCCGTGGCCCCTGTCGGTGCTGGACGTCCAGGCACTGCGCCGTACCGGTCTGCGTTCGGTGCCGATGCGTCAGTTCACCCTCAAGGTGCACAGCAGATGCAACCTGACCTGCACGTACTGCTACATCTACCATGGTGAGGACGGCTCCTGGCGCGACCATCCGCCCAAGGTGTCCGCCGCCGTCATGCGACAGACGGCCCACCGGATCGCCGAACACGCGCGCACCCACGGACTGGGCGAGGTCCGAGTCGCTCTGCACGGGGGTGAGCCACTGCTGTCGGGCCCCGGCGTCCTGGTGGACTACGTCCGCACGGTCCGGGCCGCCCTGCCGGCCGACTGCGCACTGCGGGCGACCGTGCAGTCGAACGGCACCCTGCTCACCGAACGGGCCCTGGCCCTGCTGGCCCAGGAGGGCATCCGGGTCGGCCTGAGCCTCGACGGGGGCACCCCCGCGTTCAACAGACGCCGGGTGGACCATGCGGGGCGCCCGTCCTGGCGCCGGGCCCTGCGGGCGGCGCGCCTGCTCGCCCGCCACCCCCAGTCGTACGCCGGACTGCTCTGCACGATCGACGTCACGGCCGACCCGGGGGAGGTCTACCGCTCCCTCGCCGCCCTGCGGCCCCCGGTGCTCGACCTGCTGCTGCCGCACGGCAACTGGTCGAACCCGCCACCGGGACTGCCGGTGCGCGCTCCCGAGACGGCCCGGACCGGCAGCCGGGGCGCCACCCCCTACGGGGACTGGCTGGCCGCGGCCTTCGACCTGTGGTGGGGCAGCCGCTCGGGCGAGGGCCCGCCGCCACGGATCCGCATCTTCTCCGAGATCATCGCCCTGCTGCTGGGGCTGCCCAGCGCGCTGGAGGCCGTCGGGCTGTCGCCGACGGCGGCGATCGTGGTGGAGACCGACGGGCAGATCGAGCAATTGGATTCCCTCAAGCAAACATACGAGGGGGCTGTGGTCACTGGACTGGACGTCTTCCGCAACACCTTCGACGAGTCGCTGGACCATCCGGGCGTGGCAGCTCGGCAGATCGGCGTAGCGGCCCTGGGGGTCACCTGTCGGACCTGTCCCGTCATAGCTGTCTGCGGTGGCGGAAATTATGCCCATCGCTATCGTGAAGGAAGTGGTTTCAGGCATCCATCGGTGTACTGCCATGACCTGGAGCGGCTGATCCGGCATGTCGCGGCGGCACTGGGGCCGGCGATCGGAGGCGAACGTCCTGTTCCGGCCGTTTCGGCGCTGCCTCCCATGGCAATGCCTGACTAGCGGCGACGAGCCGACCAGATGACCGTGCCTGGTTCCGGGTGCGGCCGGACGGCACAGAGTTGGGAGACGATCTCATGGCGGACCGGGCCGGGGGAGCCGGGTCCCATGGCCATTACGTCATCAGCTACGCGGGGTTCAACCGGCCGTGGGCCACCTGGATCGCGCACCAGCTGGAGCAGTTGGGCCATCGGACGACACTGTTGCGCTGGGACCCGCCCGTCAGTGTGTCGCTGACCCGGGCGCTGCGCAGTCTGCTGGACGCGCCCGGGCGGATTCTGCTCGTTCTGGACGACTGGTACTTCAACCTGGGGCCGCGCAGCGACGAGGAGTGGATCACCGCCCTTCGCGAGGTGGTCCCGGAGAACGAGGACCGGTTCGCCGCGGTCAGTGTGGCCACCCGTGCCATCCCGCCCGGCGGCGAGCGCCTGCTCCCCGTCGACCTGCGGGACCTGGACTCCGGTGAGGCCAGGCGGCGCATTCTCGTCCGGCTGGGACTGCCGGCCGTGGAGACGCCGCTGGGCGGTGGCCCAGCCCCGCGATTCCCCAACGATCCGCCGGCCGTGGTCAACATCCCCCGGCGGAACCTTCGTTTCACCGGTCGTGACTGGGCGCTCGACGAACTGCACTCCCGGCTGAACCGGGACGGGGACGGCGTTTCCAGAGTCGCGCTGCGCGGAATCTCGGGCGTGGGCAAGAGCCAGATCGCGATCGAGTACGCACACAGGTTCGGAAACAACTACGACGTCGTCTGGTGGGTCAACGCCGGGTTCCGCGCCACCGCCCGCGAACAGTTCGCCGATCTGGCACCCCGGATGCAGCTGTGGGTGGGCTCGGAACCGGGTGAGCGGATCCGCGCCGTGCACGAGGCGCTGCGCACCGGGAAACCGCACGGACGCTGGCTGGTGATCTTCGACAGCGCGGACGACATGGCACAGGTCGAGGATCTGCTGCCGGAGGGCAACGGCCATGTTCTGGTGACGACACTGACCCAGGACTGGGCCACCTCGGGCCGCCTCTCGGAGATCCCCATCCTGCCGTTCATCCGGGAGGAGTCGATCGCGTACGTCCGCCGCCGCGCCCCCCGCCTGACCGAGCACGACGCCGACAGGCTCGCGGACGCCGTGCAGGACCTGCCGCTGCTGCTGGCCCAGACGGCCGCCTGGCTGGACGCGAACAGGATGCCCGCCAAGGACTACATCGAACTGATCAGCAAGGGCGGGGCCAACCAGATCGGCATCCGTATCTCGGACGACTACCCCATGGGGTTCCAGACCAGCTGGTCGATCACGCTCAACACCCTGGAGGCGAACTACCCGGAGGCTTCCGAGCTGCTCCGCCTGTTCGCGTTGTTCTCGCCGGACGCCATTCCGGTGCACCTCATCCAGACCGCCCACCCGTCCCACCTGCCCAGCCATCTCGCCTCTCTCGCGGCCGACCCGATCCGCTGGTACTCCGCGCTGCAGCGGTTGTCGGAGTCCACTGCGGTACAACTCGCCTACGAGAGTTCGTCGGAGGGCGAACCCCTAGTGGGAGGCGCGACCATGCACCGGCTGTACCACAGCTTCCTGACCAGCACCCTGCCGGAGGAGCGTCGGGAGACGATGTCCTTCGTGGCCTGCGAGGTGCTGGCCGGTGCCGACCCGCGGGATCCCGGCAACGCCGAGCAATGGCCCAGATACGCCGATCTGCTCGCACAGTTGGAGACCTCCGGGGCGCTCGACAGCACCAGGCCGGTAGTGCGCAGACTGGTCCTGAACTGCGTCGAGTACCTGAAATCACGTGAGGAGGGCCGGGACGGACTCGCGCTCTGCGAACAGACCCTGGCCCGCTGGCGGAGCCGTCTGGCACCGGACGACCCCGACATGCTCCAGCTGACCCACCAGCACGCCAACATGCTGCGTCGCGTCGGACGTCTCAACGAGGCCGAGGCCGTGGGGCGCGCCGTCGTGGACCGGCTGGCCGAGGTCAGGACGGCCGACGATCCCGAACTGCTCCGCGCGAAGAACGGGTTGGGCGGCACCCTGAACGTCCTGGGCCGATACCGGGAGGCACATCAGCTCTTCGAAGCAGCCGCGCAGATCGACAGCGTCGACCCCCAGAAGGACTTCCAGGAGAAGTCCAACCTCGCTCTGTCGCTGGTGCTGCTGGGCCAGTACCGGCAGGCGTCCGCACTGCACCGGAAGATCCTTGACGCGCGCCAGAAGGAACTGGGCGAGTCCCACCGCAAGACGCTGATCTCAGGGCTCTACTACGCCTGGACCCTCCGCCTCCTCGGCGACCACGCCGAGGCCACGTCCCGGCAGCGGCGCAACCACCGGCTGTTCTCCGAGGGCGTGGGCCAATGGCACCCGAACACCCTCCTCGCCGAGCACAACCTGGCACTGTGCCTTCGCCGGGGCGGGGACCTGGACAACGCCAAGCGCTCCATGCTGCGCGTCGTGGAACGCAGCCTCCGCAAGCGCGGCTCGCGCGACCCCGACACCCTGCACGCCCAGGCCGACTACGCCACCTTCCTGCGCGAACACGGAGATCTGCACGAGGCGCGAAAACTGGCCGACGTGGTGGCCAACGGCTACCACGACCTGGTCGGGCCCGAGCACCCCTTCTCGATCGGTACAACAGGCAATATCGGCCTCGTCCTGTGGAAGTACGGTGAGCGCGAGGAAGCCCTGAGGATCGCCGAGACCGCCTGGAGCGGGATGGCCGCAGGGGTCGGCGCCGACCACCCGTGGTCCCTCGGCTGCGCCCTCAACCTCTCCGGCGCCCGCAACTACGCCGGAGACGAGGAAGGTGCCGCGCAGCTCAGCGCCGCGACCCTGGAACGGGCCACAGCGGTCCTCGGCGAGAACCACCCTCTGAGCTTGTCCTGCAAGGCCGCGCTCTCCGCTGATCTGCGATCGCTGCGACGGGGTGACGAGGCGGCGAGGCTGGAACAGGAGGCCCTGCACGCCCTCACGGAGAAGTACGGTTCCGGCCATCCCCATACCAAGGCGGTGAGCCGCCGGGACCGCCCCTACTGGGACTTCGAACCGCAGCCGACATGACCGATTCACGTTACCGGTGCGTCATGTGACACACCGTCGACAGGCTGCTAGGGTCACGCCCGTCACACGCGCGATTTTCCATCTAACCTGGAGAAGGCTTGCCTGTTCCTCAGGGCGTGGCGTCTTCTCCGAGCGCCTCGTTTCGAACCAACCAGTCGTTGCCGGATTTCGACGGTCTGGATCTGGCCATCTTGGCTGCGGATACCGAGTATCCCGTCCTGGCCGAGGTGGCCGGGACTCTTCTGTGGCGGGTCGGCTCCCCGGCGCGCGGCGCGTTCTACGAGGACGCGCCCTACGTCCCGGTCGAGCGGCCGTCCCTGATCCGGTGACAGCGGCACCGGCCGTGTGGCCCGTCCAGGGGCTGGACGTCCAGGCGGTCAGGCTTGCCGTCGGCGCCGTCCCCACCCCCTTCCAGCAGTTCGTGCTGAAGGTCCACAGCCGCTGCAACCTCGCCTGCACCTACTGCTACGTCTACGAGGGCCCCGACCAGAGCTGGCGCGAGCGTCCGCGTGCCGTGCCGGCGAGGGTCATGGACGCCGCAGCCCGGCGCATCGGCGAGCATGCCGAGGCTCATCAACTGCACGACGTGCATGTCAATCTGCACGGCGGAGAACCTTTGCTGTCCGGAACCGGACTTCTCGTCCGGTACGTCGCCGCGGTGCGACGGGCCGTGGCCGAACGGGCCGGTGAGTCGTGCCGGGTGCATGTCACCATGCAGACGAACGGGACCCTGCTCACCGACGCGGTCGTCCGCGAACTCGCCGACGCGGGTATCAGGATCGGGGTCAGTCTCGACGGCGGGCTGGCCCGGCACAACAAGGGCCGTGTGGACCGCCGGGGGCGTCCCGCCTGGCCCGCCGCCACCCGCGGGTTACGCATCCTCCGGAGGCACCCGGACTCGTATGCCGGAATTCTCTGCACCATCGACCCCTCGACGGACGCCGTCGAGGTGTACGAGTCGCTGCTGACGTTCGCGCCGCCGAGCCTCGACCTGCTGCTGCCGCACGCCAACTGGACCGCGCCGCCGTCCGGCGCCGGTGACCCCGCGCTCTACGGCCGCTGGCTGGCCACCGTCTTCGACCAGTGGTTCGACGCCGGGCGGGTGCGTACGGCCATTCGGCTGTTCACCGAGATCATCGGGCTGCTCATGGGGCTGCCCAGTGCCACAGAGGCGGTCGGGACGTCGCCCGTGGTCGCGGTTGTCGTCGACACCGACGGGGCGATCGAGCAGGTCGACTCGCTCAAGACCACGTACGCGGGCGCTCCCGTCACCGGATTCGACGTCTTTCGGCACCCCTTCGACCTGGCGCTCGACCATCCCGGCATCGCCGCGCGGCAGCTCGGCCTCGCCGCGCTCTCGTCAACGTGCAGGGACTGTCCGCTTGTTGAGGTGTGCGGGGGCGGAAACTACGCCCACCGGTTCCGGGCCGACTCCGGATTCCTGAATCCGTCCGTCTACTGCCAGGACCTGGACCATCTGATCAGGCACATCGCCGGGCGGCTCAGCGCGGCCGTCGGTGACGCACGATTGCGGGAGCGCTGAGTCGCCGTCAGAATCCCCTTAGAACTGGGGGACTGGGGGCGGGGGATTGAACAAGGTGTTCATCAGCCACAGCACGCGCGGTGACTCCTACGCCACGGCGGTGCGCTCACAGGTCGTACACGGGCTGCGTGAGCGCGGATACGACGTCCTGGTCGACACCGACGGACTTCCGGCCGGGGAGAAATGGCATCCGCGGCTGTACGAGTGGCTGCTGGAGTGCCGGGCCGCTGTGGTCCTGCTCAACCGTTCGGCGCTCGGGTCGTTCTGGGTGCACCGGGAAGTCGACATCCTGATGTGGCGGCACCACTTCAACAGGTCGTTCTTCGTCCTTCCCGCTCCCGTCGGCGACGTGACCCCCGAGGACCTGGACGGAGCCGGGTTCGAGGATCTGATGTCCCTTCAGCTCGTGCAGCGGACCGGGGCGGGCGACGCCGAGAAGGAGCCGCCGGACCCGGCCGAGGCCGCGGCGGTCATCGTCCGGGCGTTCCCGCCGCTGCCGGCCATGCCCGAGGACGACGACCCCGTGCAGCGCTGGGCCGAGGACATCACCGCGCAGCTGAGCCAGGTACGTACGATGAGCCGGCTCGCGCGGATGGGACGTGCCCTCGGGATGCACGACCGGCATCTGGCCGGGGCTCCGGTCACGGATGTCAGCTGCGGCTTCCTCGCCGCGCAGATGCTCCACACGCACGACGCCGTGGCACTGCGCAACGCCATCGGGGAGGTCGCCCGGCACATGGACAGCACGGCTCTCGACCAGCTCGTCCATCTGGTGCTGCCGGTCTGGATCGACGCCACCTCCGCCCGGCACGTGCTGCCGGAGGACAACGGTTCCGGGCCCCGCACGGTCGTCCTCAGCGTGCGCAACCCGGACACCGGGGAGTACTACCTGGGCCGGGCCTTCTGCATGGACTACAGCCGCTACTGGCCCATCGTCGTGAACGCGCCGCCCCCGGGCGAGGAGGACCCGGAGGAGGAGCTCCGCTACCGGTGCGAGCGGACCATCAGGGCCCGGTTCGGGATGACCGACCGGGAACCGCTGTCGAGCGCCCCGCAGTTGCCGAACTGCGACACCTACGTCGTGATCTTCGCCGAACACTGTTCCCTGGACGAGGCGGAGCGCGTCGTCGACTGGCTGCACGGTCAGATTCCCTGGCTGCACGTCCTTCTGATTCCGCAGGACGAACTGACGGACGACGACCCCAGACCCGGACGGCTCGCGGACGCCCTGCTGCTGGTGCCGCCGTTCGGGGCCGACGACGAGCGCATCGCGATCAGGGTCGCCTCCGGGATGCTGAACGACTGGGGGCACGGCAGGGACGGCGACGACGGCAGGCCGGGGCGGTCCCGGGGGAGGGGATGAGCCCGATGGCGGAGCACCGGAGCCCGGAGGGAGCCTTCCTCAGCCCGGACCGGGGGGACGGCGAGATCTACGTGATGTCCCCGCGCATCGACGAGGCGGTGATGGTGGCCCTGGCCACCGGACGGCCATTGCTCCTGCGCGGCCGACCGGGGTCCGGCAAGTCGTCCCTGGCGCCCTTCATCGCCCGACAGCGCGGCTGGCGCTACTACGACCACGTCATCACCTACGCCACCCGGTCCACCGAACTGTTGTGGCGCTACGACAGTGTCCGCCGGCTCGCCGACGCGCAGGCACACCGGCAGGGGGCCGTCGGTCTCGACGACGCCTCGTACGTCGAACCCGGCGTGCTGTGGTGGGCCTTGGCGCCCCAGTCCGCGCGACGGCGGGGGCGGCCGGCCGGACAGGGGGTGGCCGGGACCGAGTGTCTGGACCCGGCCGCCGACGTCAACGCCGGCCGGAGTCCCGATCACGCCGTCGTCCTCATCGACGAGATCGACAAGGCCGATCCCGACGTACCCAACAGCCTTCTGGTGCCGCTGGGTTCGCACCGGTTCACCGTCATGGAGACCGGCACCGAGGTGAGGCTGGAGCGGCCCACCGGAGAGGTCGACCCGCGCTTCTCCCGGCATCTCGTCGTCATCACGACCAACGACGAGCGGGAGCTTCCGCAGGCCTTTCTCCGGCGGTGCGTCGTGGAGACACTTCCCGATCACGACGTGCCGAGTCTGGTCCGGATCGCCCAGGAGCACATGAAGACCTGGCCCGGGAGCGCCGGTGACGGTGAACTGCGGCTGGCCGAGGCGCTCGCCGTGGAACTGGGCAAGGTACGGGAACAGGCGATGACCATCGGGCTGCGCGAACCCAGCACCGCCGAGTTCCTGGACGCGCTGCGCGCCTGCCTCACCCTGGGCATCGGCCTCGGCAGCGAACGCTGGGAGTGGCTGAAGAACTGCGTCCTCATCAAGCGCCAGCAGATCGCGGGGGACGAGTGGTGAGGCCGCTGCCGCGCGAGATCTGGCTCGGCGATGTGGCCCGCGCCGCCACGACTCTCGGCATGACCGACAGGGCCGGCTGGGAACGCGTGGCCGCCCTCCTCGGCCTCGGCCCGGGCACCGGACCCGCACCGCCCGCCGAACCGCCGACGGACGTGGTGGTCCTGCCGCAGCCGGCTCCCGCGCCGGGCGGGAGCGGCCCCACCGACGGCGGGGACCCGCGGTCGTACGCCGAACCACCCGACGCCGCCAGGCCCGCGCGCGCCGACGAGGAGTCCACCCTGCTCGTCCCCGTCGGCCACCGGCCACCGCGCCGCACCGGGTGGGCCGTCGACCCGCTGCCCGCTCCCCGGTCCACCCCCATGGCCGAAGCCGCCGCGCCCCCGCACCTGCCGCTCCTCGCACCCCGCTCGACCGCGGCCGTGCTCCACGCGGCTCTCGCCCGCGTCACGTCCGAGGGCGACCTCGACGTCGAACGGGCCGCCGACCACCTGGCCCGCGGACTGCCGCTCGACGAGATCCCGCGCCGTCCCCTGCCCACCCTGCGCTACGGAGTGCAGATCCTCGCCGACATCTCCGCCTCGACGGAACCCTTCGCCCGGGACGTCGAGGACGTCATCGACCAGGTCCGCAGTCTGGTCGGTGTCGCCGGGACACGAGTACTGCGCTTCGCCGACTGCCCGTCGCGAGGCGTCGGCGCCGGCCCACGCGGCACCTGGCGGCCCTACCGGCCGCCCCAGCACGGCACCCGGGTACTGATCCTCTCCGGCCTCGGCAAGGTCGGCCCGGTGTTCGACCCGCATCGCAGCACCGAACGCGAATGGCGGGAGATCCTGCTCCGGATCAGACAGCACGGCTGCGACACGGTGGCTCTGGTGCCGCTTCCCGAACGGCTCTGGCCGTCGTGGTGGCAGTCCCTGATGCGGGTGGTGGTCTGGGACCGGGGGACCACTGTGGGACGGGTTGTCAGGGGGGCGCGATGAGGCTCCCCGCCCGGGTCCGGGCGCCGGTCCGGGCCGGTTCCCGATGAGCCCCCCGGCCCGGCAGGGTCATGAACTCGCCGTTCTGCTGAGCGTCGCGAGCCGTATCGAGCCCGATCTGATGCGCGCGGTGCGGATCACGGTGGCTCCCCTGCTCGACGTGTCCGCCGAGGTCGACCTGTGGTTCGGGAACCTCGTGGAGCGACGCGGGTACGGCTATGTCTCGCTCCGCGGCGACCTGTTGCCGTCGTTGCGTGCCGAACTCGCCGACCGGCTCGCCGGTTCACCGTCCGGGGCACCCGTGCACACCCTGTGGTCCGTGATCGAACGCCTGCACAAGGACCGCTCGCCGGCCCTGTTCGCCGAGGAGTGGGCCACCTGGCTCGCGGTCCGGGACGCCGCGGGTGCCGACCTGGCCATCGAACGCGCGTTGAAACCCGCGCTGCGGGCCCTGGTCGAGCAGGGCCGGGACGGGGTCGCCCGCTGGTTCGCCGGTGCCTGGCCAAGGCTGCCCGATCCGGTCCGCCGTACCACCACCGCCTGGCAGCTCGCCACGGTCACCAGCGCCCGGTTGTCCGGAGTGAGTCTTCGGCCCGACCTTCCGGAGCGCCTTTCGGTGACCGACATCGGGTTGATCGCGGCCCGACTGCCCCGGGTACCGCTCCGGGTGCGCCGGTACGGCCCGGATCTGCTGCTCGGCGAACGGGCCGACGGCGTGGGTGGCTTCACCATCGAGGTGCCGGACACCGACCCCAGAGTGCTGGACCTGCTCGACGAACCGTTGTCCCGGACCCTGCTGGTGAGCAGGGGAGCCACCGCCACCGAACGAGTCGGCTGGGGGCCGGTCCGACTGCTCGCGGCCGACGGCGCCGTCTACGAGTTGCCCGCCCCCAGCCCTCTGCCGGAACGCCCGGCAGGGTTGCAGCGGTCCGCCGCGCCCGACCGGCGGATCACCGTCGCCCACACCGGTGCCAGCCAGGCCTGGGGTGCCTGGGTCGCCGACCAGGCGCGGGACGCCGGGTTCGGTGTGACGGCGGTGGCGTGGCACCCGGATCCGGGTCGGGTGCTGTGGGACGAACTCGGGGAGCTGCTGCGCGGACCGGGGCGGACGCTCCTCGTCCTGGGCGACACCGACTGCCGGCTCGGCGGGCGCGGCGACGACGAGTGGAACGCAGCCCTGCCCGAGGCCGCCGCCGACTGGCCGGGGCAGCTGGCGGCGGTGCTTGTCGGCGCGGGCGAACGGCCTTCAGCCCTGCGGGCGTTGCCGCTCGCCGATCTGCGCGGAGTCGACGAACGCGAGGCCGTGCACCGCCTGTTCACCCTCCTCGGTGCTTCGCTGTCGGCCACCGGAACCGGAAACGGCGACCGTCGCACCGCCGACCTCCGGTTCCCCGGCACCGCACCCGCCGTCTCCAACGCCCCGCTTCGCAACCCTCGGTTCACCGGCCGCGAAGCCCTGCTCGCCCGGACCAGGCAGACGCTGCTCGCCCCGGGCCCGGAACCCGGTGCGGCGGACCACCACCGCTGTGTGCTGCTCGGACCGTCCGGTACGGGCAAGACCCAGACGGCCACCGAGTACGTGCACCGGTACGGCAACGTCTACGACGTGGTGTGGTGGATCAGCGCGGGATTCCAGGGCACGGCCCGGGAGCAACTCGCCGAACTGGCACCGAAGTTGGGCCTCACCGCCGGGCAGGGCATCGGTAACCGGATCCGTGCGGTCCAGGCCGCGCTGCGTATCGGGCAGCCGTACCACCGCTGGCTGCTGGTCCTGGACCGTGCCGACGACATGACCGAGATCGAGGACCTGCTGCCGGAGGGCGCCGGGCACGTCCTCATCACGTCCAACAGCCCGGCGTGGGCCGACAACGAACGCGTCCACCGCATCGACGTACCGCCCTTCTCCCGCGCGGAGTCGATCGCGTACACCAGGAGCCGTGCCTCCCGGCTGAATCTCGCCGAGGCCGATCTGCTCGCCGAAGCGGTGCAGGATCTGCCGCTGCTGTTGTCCCACACGGCGGCCTGGCTGGACGCCAACCCCATGCCGGTCGCCGAGTATCTGGACCTCGTCCACGACGCCCACCGCGGCCGGCTGGACCAACCCGTCACCGGTGGCGCGGCGGCCGGGTACCCGCGGGCGTTGGAGAGCAGTTGGTCGATCACCCTGGCCTCGCTCCAGGAACACCATCCCGCCGCCGCCGAACTCCTGAAGCTCTTCACCTGCTTCTCGCCGGACGCCGTCCCGGTGGGACTGCTGTGGAGGGAACGCCCGGCCAGTCTGCCGCCGCGCATCGCGGCACTGGCGGCCGACCGGCGGGCCTGGGACGAGGCCGTGCTGCGGCTGGCCGAGACGTCGGCCGTGCGGCTGGTCTTCGGGGAGGACGGGGTGGAGCGGGCGGAGGTGCACCGCCTCTACCACTCGCTGCTGCGGGAGGGCCTCGGCGAGGACGAGCGCGATCTGCTCTCCCGGGTCGCCTGCGACACCCTGGCGGCCGCGGACCCGGGCGACCCTCTCGACACCCGTACGTGGTCGCGCTACGGCGAGCTGATACCGCACCTGGAGATCTCCGGAGCGCTGGACAGCAGGCGCGAGCTGGTGTTCCAACTGGTGCTGAACTGCGTCAACTACCTCCGCGGCCGGGGTGAGGCACGTACCGGGTTGTGGCTGTGCGAGTTGACCATCGCACGGTGGCACAGCCGGATGGCGCCCGACAGCAGCGAGATGCTCATCCTCACCCATCAGCACGCGAACATGCTGCGCAGGACCGGACGTTACCGCGAGGCGGAAGCGGTGGGACGGGCGGTTGTCGAGCGGTTGTCCGTGCGGCGGCCGGACGACGACCCTGCTCTCCTGCGGGCCAAGAACGGGCTGGGGGGCACGCTGGTCGCGTTGGGTGTGTACCGCGAGGCGTACGAGTTGTTCCACGACGTGTACCGGTCGTCCGGCCCGGACGACGACGTGCCGAGCAGTCAGGCCCGTTCCAATCTCGCCAACGCCGCTGCCCTGCTCGGCCGGTACCAGGAGTCCTTCGACGGGTACACCGCGCTCACGTCGCGGCGGCGCGAGCAGATCGGCCGGCATCACCACCAGACGCTGTACACCGAGATGCGCTGCTGCTGGACCCTGCGGCTGCTCGGCCGCTACGCCGAGGCCCTGGACCGGCAGGTCGTCAATGTGCGGGACTACCACGCGGTCATGGGCCGGTACAGCGTCAATTCCATGATCGCCGAGCACAACCACGCACTGTGCCTGCGGCGATCGGGCCGGCTGTCCCGCGCGGACGAGCTGATGCGGGAGGTGGTGGAGCTGGCCCGTCAGCTCCACGGCCCACGTCATCCCGCGGCGCTCTTCGTGGTGGCCGACTACGCGTCCCTGCTGCGGGAGCAGAACGATGTGGAGCGCGCGTGGACCCTCGCGGACACCGTCGCGCGGGACTACGCGGACCTGCTCGGAGACGCCCATCCGTTCTCGGTGGGCACGGCCGGCAACGTCGGCCTCACCCTGTGGGAGTCGGGGGACCGGGACCAGGCGCTCCGCGTCGCCGAACAGGCACAGCGGGGCATGGTGGCCGCGATGGGCACCGATCACCCCTGGTCGTTGGGGTGTGCGTTGAACGTCTCGGGCGCCCGCAGCCTGGCCGGGGACCACGAAGGCGCCGCCCGCCGCAGCAAGGACGCCATGGAACGTACGGCGCGAGCCCTCGGCAGTACGCATCCGCTGACCCTGCTCTGCAAGGCCGCCCTCGCCGCCGACCTGCGCTCCCTGCGGCAGACCGACGCGGCCGACCGCCTGCGGCAGGAGACGCTCGGGCAGCTCGTCGAGGCGCTGGGGGCCGACAGCCCGTTCACCCTGGCGGTGCGCCAGGGTGAACGCCCGTGCTGGGACTTCGAACCGCAGCCGGAGTGACCTGTGCACTCCGGCCGCCGGGTCACCGCGCCCTACGGCTTCCGGGCCACCGCCCCGTACATGGCGATGTCCTCGTCCCTGATCCCCTCGCCGCTCGTGGCGTCCGGGTGCCACTTGTGCACCTGGACGATGCCCGGCTCGACCAGGTCGAGGCCCTCGAAGAACTCCTCCGCCTCCGGGAACGTACGCAGGCGCATCGGCATGTTGCGGGCCTTGTACTCGCGGGCGACCCGGCCCACCTCCTCCGGGGCGAACTCGGCGGTGCCGATGGTCATCGCCAGGTAGCTGCCCGAGGGGAGGGGTTCGAGGAGACGGCGGACGATGCCCACCGCGTCGTCCTCGTCCATGACGAAGTGGACGATGGCGATCACCGTGAGGGCGACCGGCTTGGTCAGGTCGAGGGTCTCGCGGAAGTCGGGGGAGTCGAGAATGGCCTCCGGGTGCTGGAAGTCGGCCTCGATGTACGCCGTCCGGCCCTCAGGCGTGCTGGCCAGCAGGCCCTGGGAGAGAGTGAGGACGATCGGGTCGTTGTCGACGTAGACCACCCGGGACTCGGGGGCCACCGACTGGGCGATCTCGTGCAGGTTGGGGGAGGTGGGGATGCCGGTGCCTATGTCGAGGAACTGGCGGATGCCCGCCTCCTTGGCGAGGTAGGCCACCGCACGGTTCATCCAGTCGCGGTTGGCCTTCATGTGGATCGGCAGGGCGGGCCACTCGTGCGACATGGCGTCGCCCGCTTCCTTGTCGGCGGGGTAGTAGTCCTTGCCGCCGAGGATGTAGTCGTAGATCCGCGCGGAGTGTGCGTTCTCCGTGTCGATTCGGTCGGCCGGCCATCCGTTGTCGGGCACGGGGCCCCTCCCATACAGGTCGTGAGTCTGAGCCGAGTCATTCAAGTCTCAGTAAAATCAAGCCAGTTCAGAGCAGAAAGTCTGCGACACCCGCCTTGACGCCGGCCAGGAAACTCGTCATCTCGTGCGGGGTGAAGACCAGGGCCGGACTGTCGGGGTCGGTCGACTGCCGGACGGCGACCCGGCCGTCGGCGAGCTTCTTCACTTCGACGCAGGCACCGCCCGCGTCGTCGCTCCACGGCTTGGACCAGCCCCGGGAACCGAGTTCACGGGCCGGCATGCCGTTGCGTACGGGGTGGGAGTGGCCGGAGTGGTTGGGGTGGGCGTGCGTGTGATGGGGGTGCGTGGGGTGGTGCATGTCAGAGCTCCTTGCGAATCGCACCGAGGAGGGCCTCGGTCTTTCTGGCGGGCGCCGACTGCGCGCCCAACCGGTCCAGAGCCTCTCGATAGACGACGACGTCGTCGCCCTTGTCGAGATACACCGCGCCGACCAGACCGCTCAGATAGACGATGTCCGGCAACTCGGGTGCCCTGAACCGGAAGAGATGGAACGCTCCGGCCCGCATCGCGGGATGCGGGCCGTTGCCGAACGGCATGATCTGCAGGGTCACATGGGGCAGCGCGTTCATCGCGATCAGATGGTCGATCTGCGCGCGCATCACCTCCGGACCGCCGACCGGCCACCGCAGCACGGTCTCGTCCATCACGATCCACACCCGCGGCGGCGCCGGGCGGGTGAGCAGTTCCTGGCGGCGCAGGCGCAGCGCCACCCGGCGGTCCGTCGCCTCCGACGAGCCGTGCGGATTGCCGGCGCCCAGCAGCGCCCGCGCGTAGTCCGCCGTCTGGAACAGACCCGGCACGAACTGCGCCTCGTACGCACGGATCTGCAACGCCGCCTGTTCCAGGCTCAGATACGCGGCGAACCAGTCGGGCAGTACGTCCCGGTAGTTGTGCCACCAGCCGCGCTTGTTGGCCTCGCGGACCGACTTCAGGAACGTGTCGATCTCCTGATGGTCCGTCACCCCGTACGTCTGCAGCAGCTTCTCGACGTCCGGCAGGCGGAGCCGGGCCACCTTGGCCGCTTCCATCCTGCGGATCGTGGAGTGGCTGACGCCGATCGCCACACCCGCGTCCTCGAACGTGAGACCGGCGCGCGTCCGCAGCTCCTCCAGCTGTCTGCCGAGGATCATGCGCAGGACGGAGGGGGCGCCGCCCCAGTCGGTCTCCGCGGTCACGCCTACCCCCTCACACCGGGCTCAGGGTTGCAGTCTGTCACGATCATCTTTCGACGGGAGCAGCATGCACCCCACAAATTGCAAATTTCAACTTGCTGGTTGCGAGCCGTTGTTGTCAGGTGTCACAGTGTTCGTACCTTCCCGGAAACGGTGAACGACGAGATTGAACGGCCCAGTTGGGGGAGAAGGGGCCGCAACCTGCGCTGTTTTGATGCGGGTTGACCTGCTCGCGGATCACATTCGGGGCGGTGTCGCACCGGCCAGGGTGCGCAGGCAACGAAAGGCGAACGGCGATGGCTCCGCCCTCCCTCCCCCAGCCACTCGGCCGAATGCCCAGCGGCCGGCTTGCCGGCCACGCGGCCCACCCCGATCACCCGGACCACCTTCCTCACTCTCCGCAGTCGGACATGTTCGGTCTGCCCGCGACTCCCGCCTCCGTGAGCGCCGCCCGCCGGAAGGTGCGCGAGCTGCTCGACACCTGGGGGGTCGACACCGACACCTCCGACAACGCCCTTCTGGTGACCTCCGAGCTCGTCACCAACGCCCTCACCCACACCGCCAGCGAGCGGATCGTGTGCCGGCTTCACCTCTCCGCCGGGCGGCTGCACCTCGAGGTCGAGGACGAGAACCGCGGCGGGACCCTGCCGGCCCAGCGCAGGCCCGGCCCCGACGAGCAGTGCGGACGCGGACTCCTGCTGGTCGGGATGCTGAGCAGCGACTGGGGCGTCCGCGACGCCCCGCACGGTTCCGGGCGTGTCGTCTGGGCCGAACTCCTCACGGAGCAGGCCAAGTCGGCCGACACCGTCCCGCCGGCGGCGCCGGCCACGGCATCGGCGCCGGCCACGGCATCGGCGCCGGCCACGGTGGCGACAACGGCCACGGCGGTGACAACGGCCGGGGCATCGGCAACGGCATCGGTACCGGTCACGGCATCGGCGCCGGCCGCAGCGACGGTTCCTGCCGAGATGCCGGCGCCGGTCGCGGGAGTGGCTCCCGCCGAGCGCGCGTCGGCCGCCGAGAGCGCCGTCGTCGAGCCGGACGCACCGGCCCCGGCCGGATCCACCGACGTCCTCCCCCCGACTCCTCCCCCCGCCCACGCCGCCGCACCCGTACCCGCCTTTCCCCCGACCGCACCCGCCCCCCACGCCATACAGGCCGCCGCACCCGCCTTCTGGCACCCGTCGGCCCTGCACCGCACCCGGCCCGTCCCCCACTCGGCCGAAGGACTCGCCTCACATGGACCGTATGGAACGCCAGCACCGCACCCCCCGTACTCCCGCTCCTGACCAGCGCCCGCACAGCACGTACAGCCCGCAGAGCCCACACACTCCGTACGGCCCGGTCGCGTATCCGTCCTGCGCGACCCACTCGTCCCACCCGCCCTACGCCTCCCTCATGCCTCGCCCCGTGCGGTCCGCCCCCCGCTTCACGTCCTCGCCGCTCGACGCGCCCCCCTCGACGAAGCCCCCGCGTGAGCACTCCGGCCGCTCCGGCCACGCCGGTCGCCCTGGCCACCTCGTCCTCCCCGCCCGGCTGACCGCCCGCCTCGGTTGCGACGCCGTGGGTACGCTCCCTGAGCACGGGCAGCGGATCATGGACGCCCTGCCCCGCGTCGGCTGCGTCTTCGCCGACGAGCAGCGCTGGTGGTGGATCGTCCCGTCCGGATCCGACCTCGGTGTCACCTGGCCGCCCGGCACCCGTTACGTCGTCGGTGCCCAGTCGGCCGACCCGTCCTGGACGCGCACCCGGCCGGCGTCCCCGTCCGCCCGGCCCCGGCTGATCCACAGCCCCGAGGGCGACTCCCCGTACACCCCGCCGATACCGCTGTACGTACTCGCCTGCCGCCTGGCCGGCCGTGTTCCCGGTTGGTCGCCCGGCGCGGGCGGCTGAGTCCGCCAACTCCCTTACGGATCCCCTGAGGCGAAAGGTCTCGGGGGATCTTGACGGCACAAATGTTACCGGTAACATTTGTGCCGTCCCCGCACCGGCGCGAGGGCGAGGGTCAGCCGCGTTCTCGACCACAGGCGACGGGAGTCCACGTGACCGATCAACCCACCGGACGACCGTCGGTCACCGGGCGACGGGCCTTCGCGGCGCCCCGTGCGACCCCGGCCGTTCCGGCCCTCGGCCCTGTCGTCCTGGCCGCCTCCCGCGTCGGCATCGTGCCGATCGGGGTCTCCCTGGCCCGGTGCGGTCCGTCGCGCCCCCGTCCGCACCTCCCGCGACCCCGGCGGGCAGGTGCTCGCCCGCAGCCCGGGCCCCCTACGCGGCGTCTTCGTCACCCTCCATGTCCTGCGCGTGTGCGTCGAGGCGGGCGTCGGCCTGACGCACACGCGCCGGTCCTCCGCACCGGGCTGCCCCGGCCGCATCGGGCCGCCCCACGGGCGAGGCGGGCCGATGCCGTGGTCGTCGGCGTGTCGATGGCCGGGGAGTGGCCGCGGGACCGGCGCTCGATGACGCCGTCGAGTGGCTCGGGGCCCGGGCCGTGCCGCTGGTGCGGTGCGGGAGTCCGGTGCCGTGCCCGGCGGCCACGCTCCGGCTCGTCCGGGCGAGGCGGGCCCGCGGAACGCCCTCCACCGAAGGCCCTCGACTGAACGCCCTCCGAACGTCTTCCACCGAACGACCGCTGCCGATCACCTCACCTCCAGCGACCCGGCTGGAGCCCGCGAACCGAAGGGAAACCCCCGCATGCCCGCTCTGACAACGACGTCCGACGGTTTCCTGCTGCACGGTGAACCGTTCCGGATCATCTCCGGCGCGATGCACTACTTCCGCGTCCACCCCGACCAGTGGGCCGACCGGCTGCGCAAGGCCCGCCTGATGGGCCTCAACACCGTCGAGACGTACGTCCCCTGGAACCTCCACCAGCCCGAGCCCGGCACCCTCGCCCTCGACGGCATCCTCGACCTGCCACGGTATCTGCGGCTGGCCAAGGCGGAGGGGCTGCACGTACTGCTGCGGCCCGGCCCCTTCATCTGCGCCGAGTGGGACGGCGGCGGGCTGCCCTCCTGGCTCACCACCGACCCCGGCATCCGGCTGCGCTCCAGCGACCCCCGGTTCACGGGCGCCATCGACCGCTACCTCGACCTGCTGCTGCCGCCCCTGCTGCCGTACCTCGCGGAGTCCGGCGGGCCCGTCATCGCCGTCCAGGTGGAGAACGAGTACGGGGCGTACGGCGACGACACCGCGTATCTCGAACACCTCGCGGAGGCCCTGCGTTCGCGTGGGATCAGGGAGTTGCTCTTCACCTGCGACCAGGCCAACCCCGAGCACCTCGCGGCGGGCAGCCTTCCCGGGGTGCTCACCACAGGCACCTTCGGCAGCAAAGTCGCCGCGTCTCTGGACCAGTTGAGGGCGCATCAGCCCGAAGGGCCCCTGATGTGCTCCGAGTTCTGGATCGGCTGGTTCGACCACTGGGGCGAGGAGCACCACACCCGGGACGCCGCCGACGCCGCCGCCGACCTGGACCGGCTGTTGGCTGCGGGCGCCTCCGTCAACATCTACATGTTCCACGGCGGAACCAACTTCGCCTTCACCAACGGCGCCAACCACGACCACGCCTACCAGCCCATGGTCACGTCCTACGACTACGACGCCGCCCTCACCGAGAACGGTGACCCCGGCCCGAAGTACCACGCCTTCCGTGACGTGATCGCCCGCCACGCCCCCGTCCCCGACGAGCCGGTCCCCGTGGCTAGCGTCAAACTGCCGCCCACCACTGTCGAGTTGGGGCAGCGGGCGCCCCTGCTGCCCAACGTGGGGCTCCTCGCCAAGCCCGTGCGCACCGAGGACCCGGTGACCATGGACGAACTGGGGCTGCGTGCCGGGTACGTGCTCTACAGCACCACCGCTCCCCTCGCGGGCGACGGGCTGCTCCACTTCGAGGGCGGTGTCGGCGACCGGGCTCAGGTCTTCGTCGATGGCGCCCCCGTCGGCGTACTCGAGCGCGAGCGGCACGACGAGTCCCTGCCGGTCCGGATTCCCTTTGCCGGGGCGGCGGTCGACGTGCTCGTGGAGAACATGGGCGGGGTCAACTACGGGCCCCGCATCGGTTCCCCCAAGGGGCTCCTCGGAGCGGTCGCCTTCAACGGCACCGCGCTGCACGGCTGGGACAGCCACCCTCTCACCCTCGACGACCTCAGCGCGCTGCCCTTCGCCCCCTCGGACGCGACCCCGGCTGCCCAACCCACCTTCTACAGAGGCACGTTCGAGGTCGTCACCGCCGCCGACACCTTCCTGTCGCTGCCCGGCTGGACCAAGGGCCAGGCCTGGATCAACGGCTTCCACCTGGGCCGCTACTGGAACCGCGGACCGCAGCGCACCCTCTACGTGCCCGCGCCCGTACTGCGCCCGGGCGCCAACGACCTGCTGCTCCTTGAGCTGACCGCGACCACCTCCGCGCAGGCCCTGCTCACCGACACCCCCGACCTCGGCCCGGTGAAGCCATGACCCGCCACTTCCTCCGGGTCCCCGCGAGCGCAGGGCCCCCGCTCACCGGCCATCTCCCCTTCTCCGACGCGCCGGGAGTCGCCGACCCGATCGGGGTGACCAGCCGCTGGTTCACCCGGGGCGGGCGTCCCTGGTTCCCCGTCTCCGGCGAGTTCCACTACACCCGCTACCCGGCGGGGGAGTGGGAGGAGGAGCTGCTGAAGATGAAGGCGGCCGGTGTGACGGCCGTCGCCAGCTACCTCATCTGGATCCACCACGAGGAGATCGAGGGCCGGGTCCGCTTCGACGGCGACCGCGACCTGCGCCGCTTCGCCGAACTCTGCGCCCGTCACGGCCTGGACTTCATCCCGCGCATCGGCCCCTGGAGCCACGCCGAGGTCCGCAACGGCGGACTGCCGGACTGGCTGCTAGCCCGCACCCGCGCACCCCGCACCGACGACCCCGCCTATCTGGAACCCGTACGCGGCTGGTTCACCGCGATCGCCGAGCAGTTGAAGGGGCTCGACCGGGCGCACGGCGGCCCGATCGTGGGCATCCAGATCGAGAACGAGCTGTACGACCAGCCGGGCCACCTCCTCACCCTGAAGCGGATGGCGCAGGAGGCCGGGCTGAGCGCCCCGCTCTGGACCTCGACGGCCTGGGGCGGGGTCCAACTCCCGCCCGACGAACTGCTTCCGCTCTACGGCGGCTACACCGAGACCTTCTGGACGGAGTGGGACGGCGGCTGGCCCGACACCTGCCGCAAGCACTTCTTCTTCACCCATCAGCGCGACGACGAGGGCATCGGCGCCGACCTGCGCCCGACACACGTACGGGGTGGTGAACCGGCGGCGACCGACCGATTCCCCTGGGCCACCTGTGAGTTGGGCGGCGGGATGGCCGTGGCCTACCATCGTCGGCCACGTGTCGACGCCGCCGACATCGGCGCCCTCGGGCTCACGAAGATCGGGTGCGGCTCGGTCTGGCAGGGCTACTACATGTTCCACGGCGGCACCAACCCGGCGGGCGAGCTGACCACCCTCCAGGAGTCCCACGCGACCGACTACCCGAACGACCTGCCCGTCCTGACGTACGACTTCCAGGCACCGCTCGGCGAGTACGGGCAGTACCGGCCCTCCTACGACGAACTGCGCCTCCAGCACCTGCTGTTGGCGGACTTCGGTGAGCGCGTCGCACCCATGGAGTCCGTGCTGCCCGCGCGGCAGCCGGCCGGGCAGGACGACCGGGAGACACTGCGGTGGGCCGTGCGGAGCGACGGCGGATCCGGTTTCCTCTTCGTCAACAACCACCAGCCGCACGAGCCGTTGCCGGACCACCCGGACACCTCGTTCACCGTGGAGTTCCCGGACGCGCCGGAACTGGCTTTTCCCAGCACACCGGTGACGGTTCCTCAGGGAGCCTATTTCTGCTGGCCGTTACGTCTCGACGTCGCCGGACTCCGGCTCGACTGGGCCACCGCCCAGCCGGTGTGCACGGTCGACGTCGGCGGACGCACCGTCCTGGTGCTGGCTGCCACGGACGGGATCCCCGTCGAACTCGCCCTGGACATCGGGACGTTGAGATACGTGCACACGCCCATGGGGCAGGTGGAGTCCGTCGACGGACGTTTCCTCGTCACCGGACTGCGGCCCGGGACGGACGCCCTCGTCGAGGTCGGGACGGTGGACGGCGGACAGGTCGGCCTGCTGGTGCTGGACGCGGCGACCGCCCGTACCGCATACCGGGGCGTGGCCTGGGGGGCCGAGCGGCTCGTCCTGTGCGGCGCCGGGGACGGCGTCGTCTTCGACGAGCCGGCCGGTGAGGTCCGGCTGCACAGCGCGGCGCCGCAGACGTCGTTCGCCGTGCTGCCCGCGCCCGAGCGGCCTCCCGGCGGGAACCCGGCGGTGGCCCCCGACGGGGTGTTCACCCGCTACACGCTCCCGGCCGGCGAAGACCGCGGCCCCGGCCGCTCCGGCACCCTCGGCGTGACCCTCGTCCGGCCCGCCGGGCCCGCGCCCGGCACCGTCACCGGTGTGCTGGACCGGGCCGGCGCCCCCGCCGACAAGTACTTCGACACGTCCGCCGCCGAGTACCTCATCGACGTACCGGAGGAACTCCCGCGCACCGGAACGCTGTTGCGCATCCACTGGACCGGGGACGTGGCCCGCGCCCATGTCGGGGACACGCTGGTCGCCGACCAGTTCTTCGCGGGGCGGGTCTGGGAGATCGGCCTCGACCGGCTGCCGGACGACGCGCTGCGCGCCGGCGGGCTGCGGGTGAGGGTGCTGCCGTTCCCCGCCGACGCACCCGTGCACCTGCCGGTGCCCCTGCCGGTGGGGGAGGCCGGGATCGCGCGGGTCGAGTGGGTCACGGTCCGGACTCACGTGCTCGGAGGGTAGGGCCTTTCCGGTGGTGACCTCCGTCCGGCGGCCTATCCTGTGGGCCAGCCGGGCGGGGCACGACCGCCACGAGACGAAGCCGAAGGATGCGACCCCCATGACCCGAAGTGCCGGTGGCGGCGCTGCCCCCAAGGGACGCAGCCGGCGCAACTTCGCGGGCGCGAGGCCGGTGATGGACGACGTGGCGCGGCTGGCCGGAGTCTCCAAGCAGACGGTGTCGCGGGTGCTCAACGACAATCCGGCCGTACGGGCCGAGACCCGCGAGTCGGTGCTGGAGGCCATGCGGTCGCTCGGGTACCGGCCGAGCCGCAGTGCGCGCTCGCTGGCCAGCGGACGGACCCGGATGCTCGGGGTGATCTCCTTCGACGCGGCCCGCTACGGGCCCGCCTCCACGCTCACCGCGATCAACACCGCCGCCCAGGACGCCGGGTACCTCGTCAGCTCCATCGCCCTCGACACCGCCGACCGGAACACCGTCGTCGAGGCCGTGGACCGGCTGTCGGCGGAGGGCGCCGACGGGGTCATCGCCATCGCCCCGCAGCGGCGCGTCGGCAGGGCGCTCGCCGAGGCCCACCTCGACATCCCTCTCGTGGTGATGGACAACGCCCTCGACGACGACACCCCCATGGTCACCGCCGACTCCCGGGGCGGGGCACGCCTGGCCACCGAACACCTCCTGGGCCTGGGCCACCGTACGGTCCGGCACATCGCCGGACCGACCGGCTGGACGTCCGCCGAGCGCCGGGCCGCGAGCTGGCGCGAGACCCTGGAGAAGGCCGGGGCACACGTGCCCGAGCCGCTCGTCGGCGACTGGAGCGCCGACTCCGGGTACGAGCTGGGCCGCCGGCTCGCCCGCGATCCGGCCGTCACCGCCGTCTTCGCCTCCAACGACCAGATGGCGCTCGGCGCGCTGCGTGCCTTCCACGAGGCCGGCCGCCGGGTCCCGCACGACGTCAGCGTCGTCGGCTACGACGACATCCCGGAAGCCGCCCATCTGCTGCCCCCGCTCACCACCATCCGTACCGACTTCCAGGAGATCGGCACCCGTTCCCTGCGGCTGCTCCTGGCGCGGATCGACGGCCGGGAGGAGACGGGCGCGGACGCCGGCGCCGTGGTCTCCGTCATCCCCGCCCACCTCATCGTGCGACGCAGCACGGGTCCCGCACCGGACCAGAACCCGCCGGGCAGGTCCTAAACTGGCGCGGTGGTGACAGGTACGGGCAACGCCGGGTTCGACGATCCGTCCGCCGAGGTGCTGGCTGAGGCCGCCGGGGCCTTCGGGCTGCTGGCCTCGCCCGCCCGGCTGCACATCGTGTGGGCGCTGGCGCAGGGCGAGAGCGATGTGACCGGGCTCGCCGAACGGGTCGGCGGCGCGCTGCCCGCCGTGAGCCAGCACCTCACCAAACTGAGACTCGCCGGGCTCGTGCGCTCGCGGCGCGAAGGGCGCCGGCAGGTGTACTTCGTCGACGACCCGGACATCGTCACCGTGGTACGGCTGCTGGTCGGGCGGCTGACCGACCGGGCCGACAGCGCCCCCGTACGGCATCTCCGTGGGGTCTGACCTCCGGACGCCGTACCGGCTCGCCGGTCTCGCGCGCGGTCTGACCGACAGCGAGGCCGAGGCGCGGCTCGCGGAGGTCGGGGAGAACGTCGTTCCGGCCGCCCGGCCGATCGGCCCGGCAGCCCGGTTCGTACGGAGCGCCCGCGACCCCTTCACCGCCGTACTGCTCTGTCTCGGGCTCGTCTGCGCGGCCGTCACGGCCTGGGGGACGGCCGCGGTGATCCTGTCCCTGGTCGCGGTCGGCTGTGTGCTGCGCGCCTCCGGCGAACATCAGGCGGAACGTTTCCTCAATGGGCTGGGCGAGCTGGTCGCCGCCACCGCTACGGTCCTGCGCCGACCGCCGGGGGGCGGGCCGCCGCTCACCCGGGAGATCCCGGTCGCCGAACTCGTCCCCGGCGATGTGATCCGGCTCGGGCCCGGCGACCTGGTCCCGGCGGACGTACGGCTGCTGCGCGCGACCGGGCTGACCGTGCACCAGGCGCCGCTGACGGGCGAGTCTGCGCCGGTCGCGAAGGACGTACGGCCGGGCACGGCGGACCGGGGCGGGTTCGAGCGGCCCGAGCTGTGCTTCCAGGGCAGTGCCGTCGCCTCCGGGAGCGCCACCGCCCTGGTGCTGGCCACGGGGGCGCGTACGCGCTTCGCGGGCGCGCACGAGGCCGTCGCACCCCGGGGCAGGAACGCCTTCGACCGGTCGCTGCACGGGATCTCCTGGGCGCTGATCCGGTTCATGCTGCTCGCCCCGCCGCTCGTGCTGGTGGTGAGCGGGGCGCTGCGCGGGCGGGGGCCCGAGACGCTCCCGTTCGCCGTCGCGGTGGCCGTCGGGCTGACGCCCGAGATGCTGCCCGTCGTCATCGCCGCATGTCTGGCGCGCGGGGCCTCGGGGCTCGCCCGGGCGCACGGAGTCGTGGTGAGGCGGCTGCCCGCCCTGCACGACCTGGGCGCGGTCGACGTCCTGTGCCTCGACAAGACCGGCACACTCACCCGGGACCGGCCCGTCGTCGAACGGTCCACCGACGCCGACGGCCGGGACGACCCCGAGGTGCTCACCCTGGCCGCCATGGCCGCCTGGTGGACCCTCCAGCTCGCCGACCCGCCCACCCCGGACGCCCTCGACGAGGCGCTGCTGACGGCGACCGGACCGGCCGACGAACGGTACGACGGCGTGGCCGCGCTGCCCTTCGACCCGGTGGGCCGGACGGCCACGGCGGTGGTTCGGGTACGGGGGATGCCGGGGACCCACCTCCTCGTCGTCAAGGGCGCCGTCGCCGACGTCGTCGAGCGGTGCGCACCGGACCCCGCCGCGCGGGCACGCCTTCTCGCGCACGCCGACGAGCAGGCGGCGAGCGGACTGCGGCTGCTCGCCGTCGCCACCGCCGAACGCGAACGGCCCGCGCGCGCCCGCGCGTGGACCCCCGCCGACGTACGCGGCCTGACCTTCCGGGGTTTCGTCGCCCTGCGGGACGACCTCGCGCCCACCGCCGCCGAGGCCCTGCGCGACCTCACCGCGCTCGGCGTGGACGTCAAGATCCTCACCGGCGACCGTCCGGGCACGGCCGCCCGCGCCTGCCACGACCTGGGCCTCGACTCGGGGGAGGTGGCGGACGGGGACACGGTGGTCGGCCTCGGTGACGCCGAACTGGCGGACCTGGTCCGGCGTACGACCGTCTTCGCGGGCTGCGCCCCCGCCCACAAGGCCCGGATCGTCGCCGCGCTGCGGGCCGCCGGACACACCGTCGGCTTCCTCGGGGACGGGGCGAACGACGTGCCCGCGCTGCTCGCCGCCGACGTCGGGATCGCGCCGCGCGCCGCCGTCGGCGCGGCCCGCGGGAGCGCGGACGTCGTCCTCGGGGAGAAGGACCTCGCCGCCGTCGCCCACGCCGTCACGGCCGGCCGGCACAGCAGCGGCAACATCGCCACGTATCTGCGCGTCACGCTCTCCTCGAACCTCGGCAACGTCGCCGCGATGCTCGCCGCCGGGCTCCTGCTGCCCTTCCTGCCGATGCTCCCGGCCCAGGTCCTCGCGCAGAACCTGTGCTTCGACACGGCCCAACTGGCGTACGCCCACGACCGTCCCGGGCCCGGCGCCCTGGCCCGGCCGACCGTTCTGCGCCCCCGGGACCTCCTGCGCCTCCTCGGCGGCTTCGGCGCGCTCAACGCCGTCGCCGACCTCGCGACCTTCGCCGTGCTCGCCCTCGTGCCGCGCGGGCCCGGCGCCCTGGACGACCGGACTGTCTTCCACTCGGCCTGGTTCACCGAGAACCTCCTCACCCAGGCCGTGGCGATGCTGCTGCTCCGCGGCGGCGGGGGCCGGGTCACGGGAGCCGTCGGGCGGGCGGCGGCCGGGCTCGCCGCCGCGGGGCTCCTGCTGCCCCTCTCCCCGCTCGGCCCGCCGCTGGGGCTGGCGGGGCTGCCGGGGCCGTACTACGCGCCTGTGGCGGTCGTGCTGGGCCTGTACGGGGGTGCCCTCGCCGTCGCCCGGCGGTGGCGGTCCTCGGCGCGGGGCGCCCCGGTCAGCCGTAGCTGAGGTTCGAGCAGAGGCTGTCGTCCGCCGAACGGGCCCCCTCGGTGACGTCCTTCGGGATGGCGGTGGGCTGCGGCGCGGCGGTGGAGCCGCCCTTGTACGACTCGCCGACGACGACGTTGACGCCCGCCGCCGTCACCGGCTGGACGGCCGCGCCCGGGAAGACGCGGGCCGCCGTCTGGGCAGCGGACTTGAGGCCGGGGCCGTACTCGATGACCGTCGTCGCGTGGTCCTGGCTGCTCGCGGTCGCCGTGCCGTTGACCGTGAAACCCTTGGAGGTCAGCTCGGCGGCGGCCTTCGCGGCCAGGCCCGTGACGGTGGTGCCGTTGTAGACGGTGACGGTGATTCCCCTGCCGGACACCGGAGTCGCGGAGGCTGTGGGACGGGCGCTCGGCGAGGCCTTCTTCTTGCCGCTCGCGTCCTTGCCGTCCAGGGTGCGGTCCGCCTTGAGAGCGGCCCAGAGGTCACTGGCGTCGGGTTCGACGATCGCGACACGCGAACCCTGGTACCGCCAGGGGATGGTGACGAACTTCGTGTTGTGCAGGTCGATGTCCTTCAGCGTCATCGCGAAGGAGATCAGCTTCTGGGCGGAGCCGAGTCCGGGGTCCACGGTCAGGGACTTGGTGGCCGCGTCGGCGAGCGGGAGCAGCTTGGTCGGGCTCAGACCGTTGCTCTTCACCTCCGTCAACAGGCTTGCCACGAAGGCCTGCTGGCGTTTGATGCGGCCGATGTCGGAGCCGTCGCCGATGCCGTGCCGGATCCGGACGTAGTCCAGCGCCTTCTGCCCCGAGACCGTCTGCTCGCCCTTGTCGAAGAGCAGCTTGCCGCGTGTGGTGCGCTTGGGGCTGAGATCACGTTCGTACAGCTTCTGGGGGAGGCACACCTTCACCCCGCCCACCACGTCGGTCAGCGCGGCGAAGCCCTTGAAGTCGACGACGACGGTGTGGTCGACGCGCAGACCCGTGATGCTCTCGACAGTGTTCTGGGTGCAGGCGGGGTTGCCCTTGGCGGTCTCGCCGACCGAGTAGGCCCTGTTGAACATGACGCCCCGCTGGGCGGTCGTCCACTTGCCGTCGGGCAGCCGGCAGGGCGGGATGGTGACCAGGGTGTCGCGGGGTATGGAGACGGCCACGGCGTTCTTGTGGTCGGCGTAGATGTGCAGCAGGAACGCGGTGTCGGAGCGGCCTATGTCGTTCACGTCGCCGCCGCCGAGCGCGGCGTTGCCGTCGTTGCGCGCGTCCGAGCCGATGACCAGGACGTTCTCGCCCTTGGACGAGCCCGCGGCCGGACGGTTGTCCGAGATGCCGCCCGCGTCGAAGGTCTTGATGTCACGGTCCAGCTTCAGATAGACCCAGCCGGCGCCGGCCGCGAGAAGCAGCAGGAGCGAGAGACAGATCGCCAGTGCCAGTCGTCCGCGCCGCCCCGGCCTGCGCCGCCGGGCGCCCGCGCCGGACCGATGTCGCGCGGGTACGGTCGGCCTGCTCGTGCTGGTGGTCATCGGCGCCCTTCTCACGTCTCACCCTGGTTGTACAGTTGCGCAAAGTGGCAACTGTTATGTGTGACGAAGGAAAGGGCTGTGAGGTTGTGCTCCGGAACGGACTGGAACCCTGGCACCTGCTCGTGGTGGCGATCGTGTTCATCGTGATGTTCGGCTCGAAGAAGCTGCCGGACACGGCACGCGCCCTGGGCCGCTCGATGCGCATCCTCAAGAGCGAGGCGCGGGCACTGAAGGAGGACGGGTCGGCGGGCGGCTCGGCGACGGAGGAATCTTCGCAGGTGAGCGGCGGTTCCTCAGCGGAACCGGTCGCCGACCGGACCGAGCCCGTTGGCGCCGGGACGACTGTCGCCGAGCCGGTTGCCGCCGAGTCGGCCGCCGGCCTGCGGGAGCCCGTCACCGATCGATAAGATCATCCGCATGGCCGCTTCCGAACCGACCATCCTCGCGACCTCCGGCGGACACCGCAGCGGCGGCCGGACCATGGTGGAGTTCGACGCCCTGGTGCACCACGCCGTCGACCTCTCCGGCGCCCACGGCCGCAGGCCGCGCGTCCTGTACGTCGGTACGGCCATCGGGGACGCCGAACACTTCACCGCCCGCATGGGCGAGGCCGCCCGGGTCGCGGGCTTCGACCTCACGCCCCTGCATCTCTTCCCCATGCCCAACCTGGACGACGTCGAGGGAACGGTGCTCGAACAGGACGTCGTCTGGGTCATGGGCGGCTCGGTGGCGAATCTGCTCGCGGTGTGGCGGGTGCACGGCCTCGACCGGATCATGCGGCGCGCCTGGGAGGCCGGCGTGGTGCTCAGCGGAGTCAGCGCGGGCTCCCTCTGCTGGTTCAGGGGCGGTACCACGGACTCCTTCGGCCCCGGACTCAGGCCGCTCACCGATGCGTTGGGCTTCCTCCCGTACGGCAACGGCGTGCACTACGACAGCGACGCGGGCCGCCGCCCGCTGGTCCACAGACTCGTCGCCGACGGCACCCTGCCCACCACGCACTGCACCGACGACGGGGTCGGTCTCGTCTACCGAGGAACCGAACTCGTCGAGGCAGTCGCGGAGTTGCCGGGCAGGGGTGCCTATGTCGTCAGATGCGAGGGTGATGTGGCGGTGGAGGAGCGGATCGAGCCGCGCAGGCTGCCGTCACCGTCTTCCTGACCGCCGTCCGCCGCCGTGGGTCCGGTGGATCCCGCAGCGTCCGGGGCCGCCATGTCGGCCTTGCCCTGTTGCTCCTTGTCCTTGCGCCGCTGGCTGCGGCTGACACGCGGTTCCTGGTCGGGAAGCCAGCCGAAGGCCATGCAGCTGCCCACGGCTCCCAGTGCGAGCCCCACGAAGAATCCGCCGAGGTTCGAGGTCACCCAGGTGCCCAGCGTCAGCATGATGCCGACGATCGAGTAGAACAGGCGTTGCGCGGGGTTGAAGAGGATCAGCAGACCGCACACGACCATCAGGGCCGGCAGCATGAAGCCCGCCAGACCCTGCATACCCAGGTGCACGACGATCTTCAGGGAGACCTTCATCGTGACGAGGATCTCCACCCCGCCCAGGGTGAGCAGCAGCCCGCCCAGGAACGGACGGTGGGCCCGCCACGTTCTGAAAGCGGGCCCCACCTCCTGTTGGCCGATGCCCAACATCAGCAACCCGACTCGCTGAAGCTGAGCTTCAGCCCGGGCAGCTTGAACACGGCTGCCGTGGTGGCGTAGTTGGTCGACCGCAGGTTGGCAATGCGGATGGTGTCCGCCTGCTGGCTGAAGACGCCGGCCGGACCCTTGACGCCCGCCTTGTCGAGCGTGCTGGCGTCGTTGCCGATCTCGATGTTGGTGAACGACGCGTCGCCCGACTGCTCGGTACCGTCGAGCGTCAGGTCGGTCGCGGACACCGGGGTGCCGTTGCCGCCCGCCTTGATCAGCAGGTTGATGCCGCCGAGGTCGACGCTCTGGCACAGCTTGGTGATCGTCGCGTTCTTGATCGCGGTGGTGATGACCAGGACCTGGCCGCCGGTGTCGCCCTCGTTCGGGCTGTTCTCGATCATGTGGTCGAGGCCGCCGAACTGCTCGAAACCGGTGCCGTTCATCTCGGTCGCGGTGACCGTGAACGGCATGCCCGAGATGGCGAACTGGACGCCGAGGGCGCCCTGTGCGGTGAGAACCGCGAGCGTGGCCGCGACCAGGGTGGCCGGCACCGCCATGACGGCGGCCCGGCGTGCGCGGACCCGCCCGCGTCGTTCGGCGCCCTTCCCGGCGCCTTCGAAGAATTCGGACACATTGTTGGATCCCGTGGCCCCGGCGCCCTCGGAAGCGATACCGCTTCCTGGCTGCTCGGGGTTGGATCCGGCGGACGACGAGGCGTCCGAGGACGAGGCCATGGCTGCTCCCAGTACATAGTCAACTGCGTCAATGCTGGTCACGCTTGTGTGGCACGTTGTCCTGGCGCGGACATCGGCTGCGGCGTACGTCTCCTCGCAACTCCCGGCGGTTGCAAGGGCTTTCACGGTTACGCCCCAGTAGCCGCCGAGGAAGTTACCCGTGGTTACTTTCGAGGGTCAAGAGAGTTGTGGAAAAAGGGTGGGGATTATGCGCCACCTGTGGCTTCACGGGGTGATCCGGGGTCGTTCGGGGGGTCCGAAGAGCCCTCGGAGGGGTGTCGCAGGAGTCGACGAGGCGCACGGAAGTCGAGGCGTCCACCGCGGGAGCAGATGACCGGAAGTTCGACGGAAGCATCAACTTCCGTCCGATGTCTTGACGTTGACGGTCCCTCAGGTCTAGAACTCGACCTGGTTTCCCCGGATCCGTGGCGCCGGATCCGCAGCGATGCGAGTCATCGCTCTTCCCGGACTCATTGTTCATTCCGTAGTCCGCCTCCGAGGCACCGGCATGGCCGTTTCCCCCCTGGGCCACCGCCGGTTCGCCCTGTCCCGCCCGGTCCGGCAGGAAGCCTCCCTCCAAGCCTTCCTGCCGGTCACCGGCCGGTTGTCGTTGCCGGTCCGTCACGTACGGAGAAGGCGTTACGGGCCGGCAAACGGCGTCATGCCCGCGTCCTTCATGCGTTCAGCACGCGAACTCTCGCGTGTCCTGACCTCTTCGACACCACCCCTCAACACCCCCAGTTCCAGAAAGAGGCACCCGCATCATGCGTACTCGTACCCGCTCCGCCCTCGCCCTCGCCGCCGCCGTCGCCGGACTCTCGGTCGCCGCGGTCACCCCCGCGTCCGCCGCCGACACCGTGCTCACCATCAACAGCGCGGCCGGCGACGCCGTCGCCGTCGGCGATGTCCTCAGCGCCTCCCTCGCCACCGGCACCGCCGCCACGCTCTACTCCAGCGCGACCGGCACCAGTGGTGTCTCGTGTGCGGCGTCGACCTTCACGGCCGAGGTCACCGACAACCCCGCGGCGCCGGGCACCGCCACCGAGTCGGTCACCGCGCACACCTTCGGCACTTGCACCAGCAATGTCCTCGGTGTCCTGGGCGTGACCAGCGTGACCGTCAACAACCTGCCCTACACCACCGTGGTGGGCTCCGACGGCACCGTCACCGTCACTCCGGCCGCCGGCTCCGTCATCCAGACGACCGTCGTGCTGCGCACCCTGCTGGGCAGCATCAACTGTGTCTACCAGGCGCCCAGCCTGACGGGTACGACCGGTACCGCCGACAACAGCATCAACTTCACCGCCCAGGCGTTCACCAAGTCGTCGGGTTCGTCGCTGTGCTTCAGCAGTGGCTACTTCACCGCCAAGTACGCTCCGGTGACGGACGTGACGCAGGGCAACGCCACGGTCTTCGTCAACTGACGAACCGTCAATGAACGTCTGCGCCCCCGGTGTTCACCGGCGGCGCAGACGCAGGGCGAGGGCGGCGACCACGGCGAGCAGTACCGCCGCGGCGCCGGCCGCGACCAGGTGCCGTGACCCGGTTCCGTCGGTGGCCGATGCCACCGGTGCGCCGGCCACGGTGCTCCCGGCCTGTGGGGCGGCGGAGTCGGCGGACTCCGCCGCCCGTCCCGTTCCCGCGGCCTGCTCCGGCTGCTCGGCCGGATCGGACGGGTCGGCCGAAGCGGTGGGCTCGGCGGCCCCGGACCGGGCGGCAGGCAGGGCGCCGGCGGTCGGCGTGGCGGAGCCGGAGCTGCCGGAGCCGCCCGTACCGCCCTTGCTGCCCTTCTCTTCCGGGAACACCACGTCCGAGCACGAGTAGTAGGTGTCCGGCGTGCTGGAGTTCTGCCAGATCGTGTACAGCACATGCCGCCCGGTCCGGTCGGACGGCAGCGTCATCCCGATGCGGTACGCGTCGCCCGTCATCGCGGGGTCCTTGACCTCGGCGAACGGCCGGTCCGGCAGGTCGGACCAGTTCAGCGGGCCGGTCGGGTCGTACCCGGGCTTCGTCAGGAACATCTTGAACGTGCCGGTGTGCGGGATCGTCGAGCGGTACGTCATCGTCAGCCGCGCGCCCGGCGTCAGTGTGGTCGACGGCCAGTCGGAGCGCGCGAGGTCGAGTCCCCGGTAGTCGCGCAGTCCGCCGCTGCACAGTCGGCCGTCGGGGATCACCGCTCGGTCCCGGCCGTTCACGTTCGCGACCCGGAGGTTGTCCCAGAAGGTGAAGGGTGCCCCGCCGTTCGCGGTGACCGCGGCCCGGCAGGCCGCCGTACCGGCCAGGCTGCCGCCGTCGGGGGAGCAGGCGTAGGCGCGGCTGACGGGCTGGGTCGGGGCGCCGTGCGCCTGGGCGGGACCCGCCGCCGACAGCATGAGCAGCAGCGGCGCCGCGAGGGCGGCGGTGCCGGCGAGCGCGGCGGCCGGGAGCGTACGGCGGTGGGTGGTCATCCGGGACGTCTCCTCGACCAGGGGGAACAGGCCTGCTTTCGGGCAGTACGGGAAGCGGGCGGGCCGCGTTCAATCGGCGGGCGGCGCCGGCAATTCCGCGCAACCCGCCCAATCCTTCCAACCCGGTCAACTGGCCTTCGCGCAAGGTCGGTTTCCGGCGCTCAAGGGTATGGATCCGGACCGATCGAGGGTTTCCCCTGTATCCGGATGACCTGCTCTTTGCCTACTGTTCCACCACAGCCGCCCCACAGGTAACCCCGGAACGGGCCGCTCGCGCTTGGCCGGCCGCCGCGCCGCTTTTCGAACCGCACCCCCCGCCGCTTCGACGAAGAAGCGATTCGCCCGCCACTCCCCGCTGCCCGCGCTGCCCGGAGTACGGCCCCGAAAGGCAAGCCCTTGCGTACTTCACCCACCCGTTCCACGGGGCGGAAGCTGATATCCGTCGCCGCGGTCTCCGCCGCCCTGGTGGCCGCGGCCACCACCTCGGTCGCCGTCGCCCAGGAGCCCGTCGCCCCCGGCGCCACTCTGGACGCAGCCGCGCAGACGGTCGCCGCCCCGGCAGAGCGGCTCATCGTCGGCTACAAGACCGGCGCCGCCGAGGCCACGTCGAACCAGGCCGCCGACGCCGACGCCGCCGCCAAGGGCAAGGAGGCCGGCGAGAGTCTGGACTTCCAGCGCCGCCTGGGTACCGGCGCCGCCCTCGTCGACCTCGGCGAGGAGCTCAGCAAGACGGACGTCGCCGACGTCATCGCCGAGTACAAGGCCGATCCGCAGGTCGCCTACGTCGTGCCGGACCGCCTCAACAAGCCGATGGCGGACCCGAACGACACCGAGTACGCCAAGCAGTGGGACCTCTTCGAGTCCACCGCGGGCATGCGTGTCCCGGGCGCCTGGACCACCGCGACCGGCACCGGTGTGACCGTCGCCGTCATCGACACCGGCTATGTCACGCACTCCGACCTCGCCGCGAACATCGTCGCCGGCTACGACTTCATCGCCGACACCGCGGTCTCCGTCGACGGCGACGGCCGCGACAGCAACCCGGCCGACCCCGGCGACTGGTACGCCGCCGGTGAGTGCGACCAGACCGAGGGCAGCAGCTCCTCCTGGCACGGCACGCACGTCGCGGGCACCATCGCCGCCGTCGCCAACAACAGCAAGGGTGTCGCGGGCATCGCGTACAACGCGAAGATCTCCCCGGTCCGCGCGCTCGGCAAGTGCGGCGGCTACGACTCCGACATCATCGACGCCATCACCTGGGCGTCGGGCGGCACCGTCTCCGGTGTCCCGGCCAACGCCAACGTCGCCAAGGTCATCAACATGAGCCTCGGCGGGGGCGGCGCCTGCTCGGCGGCGACCCAGAGCGCCATCACCGGCGCGGTGAACCGTGGCACCACGGTGGTCGTCGCGGCCGGCAACGAGAACGCGAACGCCTCCACCTCCAACCCGGCGAACTGCAACAACGTCATCACCGTCGCCGCGACCGGACGCACCGGCGCCCGGGCCTCCTACTCCAACTACGGCTCCGTCGTGGACATCTCGGCCCCCGGTGGCGAGATGAGCACCGGCACCGCCAACGGCATCCTCTCCACGCTGAACTCCGGCGCGAAGACCCCGTCCACCGAGTCGTACGCCTACTATCAGGGCACCAGCATGGCCACCCCGCACATCGCGGGCCTGGTCGCGCTGATGAAGTCGGCGAACTCCTCGCTCACCCCGGCCCAGATCGAGACGGCCATCAAGAACAACGCCCGTGCCCTGCCGGGCAGTTGCTCGGGCGGCTGCGGAGCGGGCCTCGCCGACGCGGCCAAGACCGTGCAGGCCGTGAGTGGCACCGGAGGCGGCACGACGGGGACCGTCTTCTCCTCCACCACCGCCGTCTCCGTCTCGGACAACGGCGCTGCCGTCGAGTCCTCGATCGCCGTCACCGGCCGGACCGGCAACGCCCCCTCGGCCCTCCAGGTCGGCGTCGACATCACCCACACCTACCGCGGTGACCTGGTCATCACCCTGGTCGCGCCCGACGGCACGACCTACCCGCTGAAGGCCTCCAGCACCTCGGACTCCGCGGACAACGTGAACACCACGTACACGGTGGACGCCTCCAGCGAGACGGCCAACGGCACCTGGAAGCTGCGCGTCCAGGACGTGGCGGCCTCGGACACGGGCAAGATCAACAGCTGGAAGCTCACGTTCTGATCTTGTGGCCCGGTGGCCCGGTGGCCCGGTGGCCCGGTGGTCGAGTGGTCCAGTGGACCACTGGACCACTGGGTGAGTGGCCGACTGGCCAACTGGGTGAGTGGGTGAACCACCTGTCGGTTCACATGAACCGACGGTGTGGCAGAAGCGGGCGGGTCGGTCGGCGTGGATGGACGCCGGCCGGCCCGCCGTCGTCTTCGCGAGCCGCCGCGCTCGTCACTCGGCCGCCGGGCCGCCGAACTCCGCCAGATGTTCCGCCGCCCACTCCCGGTACCCGCGCGCCGACCGGCCGAGCAGCTCCGCCACGGCCGGCTCCGCCTGCCCCTTCGATCCGTGCCGCCCCCGCGCGGCACTCTCCGCGAGGGCGTGGGCCACCGGCTCCGGATATCGCGCGATCAGCCCCCGCAGCACCTGGTCATCCGTCAGTTCCACGAACTTCAGGGGCCGTTGCAGCAACTCGCCCAGGATCTCCGTCTGTTCCACGGGGGTGACCCCCGCGGGCCCGGTGAGCGCGTACGCCCGACCCGCGTGCCCCTCCGGATCCGTGAGCGCGCGTACCGCCACATCCGCGATGTCCCGCGGGTCGATCGCCGCGGTGGCGACGGAACCGTTCGCGCTCCGCACCACGCCCTCCGCCCGGATCGAACGGGCCCAGCCCAGTGTGTTGGACATGAAGGCGCGCGGTCGCAGCAGGGTCCAGGACAGGCCCGAGGCGTGCAGCAGCCGCTCGTTCTCCCGCTGCCACTGGGTGACCAGGTCGGTGGCGTCGGGTTCGGTCACCGACAGGGTCGTCACCTTCACGGCGTGCCCGACTCCCGCCGCGCGGGCGGCTGCCAGGAAGTTCTCGTCGTGGGCGTGGGTCAGCGGATTCGCGGTGACGAGCAGCGCCGACCGTACGCCGGTCAGGGCCCGGCGCAGGCTCGCGGGATCCTCGAAGTCGCCGCCCACCACCTCGGCGTGCGCGCCCGCGAGGGCGGCGGCGCGTGCGGGATCGCGGGCCAGCAGCCGTACCGGCTCGGTGGCGGGCAGGCGCCGGGCCACCAGACGGCCGATGGTGCCGGTCGCGCCGGTCAGCAGGATCATGACGCCTTCAGGCCGAGCGAGTCCATGGAGGACAGGACCCGGGGACCGCGGTCCGCCCTGCTGTCGAGGCCGAGCAGCAGTCCCGGCACCGCGATGCTCGGCAGGATGTGCGCCCACAGCACGGACAGCCGGTGGCCGAG
The DNA here is from genome assembly GCF_036227485.1 of Streptomyces sp. NBC_01451. NCBI lineage: Bacteria > Bacillati > Actinomycetota > Actinomycetes > Kitasatosporales > Streptomycetaceae > Streptomyces > Streptomyces sp. NBC_01451. Next base: position 1,957,864 of record NZ_CP109479.1, on the reverse strand, counting down.
ATCGGCCCGGTCGGTCATCGCGCGCGACATCAGCTGGATGCCGGTGAAGCCCCCGACCAGCAGGTCCACCGTCTCCGGCGGATCCACGGTGGGCAGCAACTCGCCCTGCTCCCGCGCCTGTTCCATCAGGGACGTCAGGCGTTCCGACCACTGCCGGAAGGGCTCCGCGTGGTCGATGTGGTTCGGCGTCTCCTGGTCCACCGCGAGCCGGACACTGCCCCGCAGCAGGGAGTTGGTCAGCAGCCGCTGGCCGACCACGAACGTCATGTCGATGATCTCCTGCAGCTTGCAGGGCTGCGCCGGCACACTGCCGAACGGCACCTGTTCGGAGAGCACCGCCTGCGCGAGCGACTCCTTGGAAGGGAAGTGGAAGTACAGGGCGCCCTTGGTGACCGCGGCCCGCTCCAGCACCATCGAGATGGTGGTGGAGGTGTAGCCGTGCTCGTCGAAAACCGCGCCCGCGGCTTCCAGGATCGCTCTTCGCGTCCTGATGGCGCGCTCCTGCTTCGCCATAAGAGCCCCTCCCTGGCGCCCAGTTGGCCGGTGTCCTTATCAGTGCCGATTTCGGTGCCGTGCTGTGCGTGACGGCGCGTCGTCAGGTGCGCCGGAACCGCCGATCATAGGGCCGGACCGACTGATCTCGTTGAAAACAAACCGGTCGCCTCGTACTCTATCGGTCACCGAAGCGGGCGCCTTTCTGTCTGCCACGCCACACGGGGGACCGAGGGAGAGACATTGCCTCCAGTGCCGCAGTCTGCCGAAATCCCAGTCATGACAGCCAGCGTTCCGCGTCAGCTCGTGCACCGCGCGTCGATCGCGGAGACGTTCCCCACCGGTTGGTCCCGGACGGGGGCCGACCGGTTCAGCGTCTCCGCGCAGTGGCCGCGTGTCCACTGTTTACACGTGTCGCCGGACCGGTCGGTGTACGATCCGCTGCTTGTCGTGGAGACCGTACGGCAGGCCGGAACCCTGCTCAACCACACCGAGTACAAGGTGCCGTTGGACCACCGGTTCGTGCTCCAGGAGTTCCGGATCACCACGTTCCCCGAGCACCTGGGCGTGGGGCCGACACCCGCCGAACCCACCGTCGACATCACCTTCTCCGACATCCGTCATCGGGGCAGACGCCTGGTCTCGGCCCGCTACGAGGCCGACGTACGGCTGGGCGGAGAACTGCTCGCACACGCCGACGTCGCCTTCACCTGCACCAGCGGCGCCGTCTTCAGCAGGCTGCGCGGCGGCCGTACGGCGGCCACCGTGTCCGCGCTGCCCGTTCCACCGGGTCTGCCCGCCGCTGACGTGGGCCGGGGCTCGGCGGCGGACGTGGTCCTGGCGCTGAATCAACAGGCTGAAGGTTACTGGCAGTTGCGAGTTGATACCGGTCATGCTGTTTTTTTTGACCACCCACTTGACCACATACCGGGCATGCTGCTCCTGGAGTCCGCCCAGCAGGCCGCGTGGGCGCGGACGGGCACCGGCAGAGGCCTGATGCCCGTCTCCTTCGACACGACCTTCCATCAGTTCGCCGAACTGGACCTCCCCACTTGGATCGAGTCGACGGACGAAGGCGACGGGACCCTGAAGGTGGTGGGAACGCAGGAGGGACGCACGGTTTTCGAGTGTGTGGTGGGCACTGCGGAACGGTCGGCTATCTTGTACGGGGAGTGAGAAACAAACGGCATATCCCGTTTTTCTCAGGGGAGTTCGGGGGCACCGGTACGGTGGGGAGGGGCAGCGCCGATGGCAAGGCAGTTACGCGCCGAGCAGACCCGCGCGACGATCATCACGGCCGCGGCCGACCTGTTCGACCGCCAGGGTTACGAGTCGACAAGTCTGAGCGACATAGTCGAGCACGCCCATGTCACCAAGGGCGCTCTCTACTTCCACTTCGCTGCGAAGGAGGACCTGGCCCACGCCATCCTGGAGATCCAGTCCAGAACGTCCCGGCGGATGGCCAGGGACATCGACGGCCGCGGCTACTCCTCGCTCGAAGCACTGATCCGTGTCACGTTCGGGATCACGAGGATGGCCGTCGAGGGTCCGATCGCCCGGGCGGGTCTGCGGCTGGCCGCCGGTGACGTCACCGTACGGCCGCCGTTGCGGCACCCGTTCCGCGAGTGGTCGGAAATGGCCTCGGGCAAACTCCTCGGCGCGGTCAAGGAGTCCGACGTGCATCCGGACGTCGACGTCGACGCGATGGCGCACTCCCTCGTCAGCTTCTTCGTCGGCAGCCGCGTAGTCAGCCGGGCGGTGGAACCGGTGGCACGCCAGCCCCGCCGGACGGCGGACATGTGGCGGCTCACCATCCGGGCGCTGGTGCCCACGCCGAGGCGGGCACGGTATCTGGGTCTGGTGGCGCAGCTGGAGCGGGAGATACGGGCGGTGGTGTGAGGCGGGCGGGGCGGGCGGCCCGAGCGGGTGGGAGTTCCGGGCGCCCTTCCTCCGCCCGACGGCATCCCGTGCGGGGTGTTTTCCGGACGGTACGGTGAGGCGCATGCCTGCCTCCGACTCCGCGTCCCCGCCCGTGATCCTCGGCAACGAGCCGGGCTCGTTCCCCTGGAGCGTGCTGGCCGAACGGCATCCCGCGCTCATCCAGAAGGTGCGGGACGCCTTCCCGTACGGCCCGGCGCAGCACCGCGCGCTCGACGCACTCCTCAAGAACTGCACCGAGGGCGTCGTCGAACCGCTCCCCGCCGGTGCCGAGGACCGGGAACAGTGGGAGGAGTGGGGGACCCGGGAGTACGCGGGCCGGTCCTGGTTCGAGGTGCCGTGGCTCTGGGCGGAGGGGTACTTCTACCGTCAACTCCTCGAAGCGGTCGGATACTTCGGGGGAAGTGGCGGCGCCTGGCACGGGATCGACCCCTTCCGCCCTTTCAAGCTCGCCGAACTGGACGCCCCCGAGACCGACGAGGAACTGGCCGCGCTCGACGACCTGGTGGGCGAGCCGGAGGAGGAGCAGGCGCGCGCCCTGCTCCACGGGTCGCTGTGGGGCAACCGGGCCGACCTCGGCTTCCGGCTCTCCGGCGCGGACGAGGGAGGGGAGGCGGCGGGGCTCGTCGCCGACGACAGCGAGGCCCTCTGGTCGCTGCTCCGGTCCGCCAGGTCCGGCGCCGGACCGGTGTGTCTGGTCGCGGACAACGCCGGCCGGGAACTCGTCCCCGACCTGCTGCTCCTGGACCACCTGCTGACCCGGGGGTACGCCGAACACGCGGTCCTGCACGTGAAACCGCACCCGTTCTTCGTGTCCGACGCGACCACCGCCGACGTGGTCGACGCCCTCCGCCGGTTGACCCGGGCGCCGGGGGCCGCCGCCGCGTACGGCAACCGCCTGTGGTCCGCGCTGGCCGAGGGCCGCCTCACCGTACGCGCCCACCCCTTCTCCTGCGCCCCGCTCCCGTACGCGGCGATGCCCGGCGGCCTTCGCGAGGACTTCGTCTCGGCCACGGTCACCCTGATGAAGGGCGACCTGAACTACCGCCGCCTGGTCGGTGACCGCCTCAGGCCCCCCACCACGCCGTTCGCGGACGTCACCGCCTACTTCCCCGGCCCGGTGGCGGCTCTGCGCACCCTGAAGTCGGAGGTGATCGTCGGCCTCGACGCCCGTACCGAGTCGGCGCTCGTCGCCGCGGAAGGGCAGCGCTGGCGGACGAGCGGTACGCGTGCGGTGATCCAGGTGTCGTCGACGCAGGCGCCGTCGTAGCCGTAGCCGTAGTTGTAGGCGTAAGTCGAGTCGTCGCATTCGTCGCAGTGTTCGCATGCCGAGTGAACTCACAACGCCCGTCCGGAATCCCGGAATCGGTCCTGATTCACGCGATGGTGTGATCATGTCCTGCCCCGCGGATGGCTCGTCCGGGGCACGGGTAGGGCCCCGCCCATGACACAGCCGTTCGTACTCCCGCACTTCTACATGCCGTATCCCGCGCGGCTGAACCCGCACCTGGACGAGGCGCGCGCCCATTCGACCGTCTGGGCACGGGAGATGGGAATGCTGGAGGGCTCAGGCGTCTGGGAACAGTCCGACCTCGACGCGCACGACTACGGGTTGTTGTGCGCGTACACGCACCCCGACTGCGACGGACCCGCCCTCTCGCTCATCACCGACTGGTACGTGTGGGTCTTCTTCTTCGACGACCACTTCCTGGAGGTCTTCAAACGCAGCCAGGACCGCGACGGCGGCAAGGCCTACCTGGACCGGCTGCCCCTCTTCATGCCGCTCGACCTCTCGACTCCCGTACCGGAGCCACGGAATCCGGTGGAGGCGGGCCTCGCCGACCTGTGGGCGCGCACGGTCCCGGCGATGTCCGTGGACTGGCGCAGGCGGTTCGCGGTCGCCACCGAGCATCTGCTGAACGAGTCGATGTGGGAACTGTCCAACATCAACGAGGCACGCGTCTCCAACCCCGTCGAGTACATCGAGATGCGCCGCAAGGTCGGCGGCGCGCCCTGGTCGGCCGGGCTCGTCGAGTACGCGACCGCCGAAGTGCCCGCGTCCGTCGCGGAGTCGAGGCCGCTCAGGGTGCTGATGGAGACCTTCTCGGACGGCGTCCACCTGCGCAACGACCTGTTCTCCTACCAGCGGGAGGTCGAGGACGAGGGCGAGCTCAGCAACGGCGTGCTCGTCCTGGAGACCTTCTTCGGGTGCACGACCCAGGAGGCCGCCGACACCGTCAACGACATCCTCACCTCACGGCTCCACCAGTTCGAGCACACCGCGCTCACCGAAGTGCCCGGGCTGGCCCTGGAGAAGGGCCTCACACCGGACCAGGTCGCCGCGGTGGCCGCGTACACGCGCGGGCTCCAGGACTGGCAGTCCGGCGGCCACGAGTGGCACCTGCGCTCCAGCCGGTACATGAACGAAGGAGCCCTGGAGGAGTCGAGGCCCTTCGGTGTCGGCGGTTTCGGCACGTCCGCCGCCAACATCGGCGCACTGCTCGCCTCGGCCGGCGCCGAACGTCTGCGCGCCTACACCCACGTGCCTTACCAGAAGGTCGGCCCGTCCCTGCTCCCGGACTTCTACATGCCGTTCGGGCTCACGCTGAGTCCGCACCTGGACGGTGCCCGCGCCCGCCTCGTCGACTGGTCGCACGGCATGGGCATCCTCCAGGAGGGCGTCTGGGACGAGGACAAGCTCGCGGCGGCCGACCTGCCGCTGTGCGCGGCCGGCATCCACCCGGACGCGACGGCCGACGCCCTCGACCTCAGCTCCGCCTGGCTGGCCTGGGGCACCTACGGCGACGACTACTACCCCCTCGTCTTCGGCCACCGCCGTGACCTGGCGGCGGCCCGCCTGTGCACCGAGCGGCTCTCCGCCTGCATGCCCGTCGAGGGCGACGGGTTCCCCGTTCCGGTCAACGGCATGGAACGCGGCCTGATCGACCTGTGGCGGCGCACCACGGTCGGGATGAACTCCGACCAGCGGCGCACGTTCCGTGCCGCTGTCGACGTGATGACCGAGAGCTGGGTGTGGGAGCTCGCCAACCAGATCCAGAACCGGGTCCCCGACCCGATCGACTACCTGGAGATGCGCCGCGCCACCTTCGGCGCCGACCTCACCATGAGCCTGTGCCGGATCGGTCACGGCAGGGCGGTCCCGCCGGAGGTCTACCGCAGCGGCCCCGTCCGGTCGCTGGAGAACGCGGCCGTCGACTACGCGTGCCTGATCAACGACGTGTTCTCCTACCAGAAGGAGATCGAGTACGAGGGCGAGATCCACAACGGCATCCTCGTCGTCCAGAACTTCTTCGGCTGCGACTACCCGACCGCGCTCGGCATCATCCACGACCTGATGACCCAGCGGATGCAGCAGTTCGAACATGTCGCCGCCCATGAATTCCCCGTCCTGTACGAGGACTTCAAACTCACGGAGGAGGCGCGCGAAACCATGGACGGTTATGTGGCCGAACTGCGGAACTGGCTGGCCGGCATCCTGAACTGGCACCGGGAGGTGCCCCGTTACCGGTCCGACCACCTGGCCGGCAGGGCCCACGGTTTCCTGCCGGACCGCAGCTCGCCCCTGCCCATCGGCTGAGGTCTTCCTGCCAACCGGGTCGCGGCCGGTCGGCGGCCGGCGGTGGGCAGGGAGCCGGGCCGGGTCCCGCGCGCGTGTGGCCCGGCCGCGCCCGGGGCGGGCCCCGCCGCTGTCCGTTGTTCGTCGGCCGAGATCGCGGACCCGCTCCCGTCGCCTCCGCGGCGAACTCCCGTACGCCCGTGGCGGCGTGCGCGGAGAGGTCGCCCGGAGGCCGCCGAATGTCGCGTCGGCGGAGGTCGGCAGCGCGCGGGTGTCCGCCGGGAGGTCCGCGTCGGACGGCGCGCGGGTCAGGCAGTGGTGCTCCGCGGCGACGGAACGGCCGAGGTCCACCCCGTGCCGGAGCCGCAGCGACGGGTCCGGGGGGCCGGTCGGTGTGGCGCGCGGGGTCCCTGCCGTGGGCGTGGCTCGCGGCGGCGGGCCCGGCTCACGTTCGAGGCGGGCCCGCGCCGGACGGGCAGACACCCGGCCCCGGGACGGCTTACGGCTACCCATGTCCGCCCCCGCGTCAGTCTCACTCGTTCGTGGCTCGTGGTGCGCCGGTGCGCCGGGTAGAGCACCTGGCGGAGGCGAACCATGGAACAGACTGCGCTGCGTCCCAAGCCGATGCCCGGTCGGGAACCGGTCGGCGGCACCACATCCCGCCCGGCCCGGCGCCCGCATGCCGCGCGCCGACGTGGACGACGGCTGACGACCCTCCTGTTCGGCCTGTTCATCGGGGCCGTCCTGGTTCTGGCGGGGGTCGGGCTCGGCACGCTCGGTGCCACGGTGATCGGCATGAGCAAGCTCGCGGACCTGCGGCGGCAGGCGGGGGAGGGCGAGCCGCACGGTCGGCCCGGAGAGACGCCGGGCACACGGGGCGGGGCGCCCGCCGGGGCCGGGACAGGGGCCGACTCCCGGTCCGAGTCCGAGTCCGAGTCCGAGTCCGTGTCCGGATCCGGGGCGACCCCTTCCGGGTCGTCCTCGGTCGGTGCGGGCTCGGCCCCCTCGCCCTCGGCCGTGACCGCGACGCTCGGTGTCGAGGCCGTGGACGCCGAGAGGGCGGGAGCACTCCTCGTCGGTGTCCACGTCCCGGGCCCCGGCTACACCGCGGGCCTCGTCCGGGGCGACGTACTCCTCGCGTTCGGCCGGAACCGGATCAACTCGGCGTCCGATCTCGCCCGTGCGGTCGCGCACGCCCGCCCGGGTACGGAGATCACCCTCACGGTTCTCCACCGCAGCGGCGGCTACCAGCAGCTGGTGGCGATTCCGGGCGTCGTCACCTGACCGCACCCCTCACGCGACGACCCTGAAGTGGCTGGTCAGCCGCCCGGTGTCGTCCAGCACGTGAAAGGCGAGGCCGACCGGCGCGTCCCGGTCCGCGGCCTCCGCGCCCTCCCAGGGCAGCCGGAGGGTCCAGGTCACCCCCGGGCCGACGAGCAGCGGCCGGCCGGCGAAGGTGGTGGCCGCGGGTGTGTGCGCGTGACCGGTGACGAGCCCGGCGATCCGGGGCTGTCGCTCCAGCAGGGCGGCCAGGCGGCCGGGTCGGTCCAGGCGGCAGGCGTCCGGCAGGGGATGGTGCAGGGAGACGGGCGGGTGGTGGAAGGCGAGCAGCGCCGGGACACCGTCGTCCAGTTCGTCGAGCGTCCCGTCGATCCAGTCATACGTCTCCTCGTCAAGGGCTCCTTCGTCGCTGCCGGGCACGCTGGAGTCGCACATCAGGACGGCGGCGTCGTCGAAGACGTGCGCGCTGTTCACCGGTCCCTCGGCGGCGGCCAGGCCGAGCAGGGCCTTGCGGTAGGGCGCGCGGCTGTCGTGGTTGCCCGGGCAGGTGAGCACCGGGAAGGGCGCGTCGCCCGTGCGCAGCCCGAGGATGCGTGCCGCCTCCTCGTACTCGGCCTCCGTGCCGTGGTCCGCGATGTCCCCGGTCACCAGCAGGGCGTCGACGTGCCCCGGCAGCTCCCACAGCCGGTCGCGCACCTGTTCGGCGCGTGCCGTGGACCGCGCGGTTCCGTCGAGGTGCAGATCGCTGATGTGGGCGAGTACGAGCATGGCCTTCCGCCTCCTTTAATGGTTCTAGTAGATCTAACCATTAGATCTAATGGTTGCTCAACTCCCATCCGTTAGCTGGCGGGGTCGGGGCGGGCGACGCGGACGGTGGGGCCGTCAATCGGCTCGCGCCGGCCCGCGCATCCGGGCAGGATGCTGCCCGTAGCTCCTCGCCCTTCCACGGAGGCCCGGATGACCGGCAGCACGCCCGCGCCCTTCACCGCCGACGACTACCGGGCCCGGATGCGGCGCGCCACGCGGGCGGCCGAGGACGCGGGGCTCGCCGGTCTCCTGGTGGCGCCGGGACCCGATCTCCTCTGGCTCACCGGCTACGCGCCCACCGCGGTCACCGAACGCCTCACCCTGCTGGTACTGGCCGCCGGACAGGACCCGGTCCTCGTGGTCCCCGCCCTCGAAGCCCCGGACGCGGCACAAGCGGCGGGCGCACCCGCCCTGACCCTGCGCGACTGGACCGACGGCAAGGACCCCTACGCGGCCACCGCGGCCCTTCTCGACGCGGTGGGCCGCTTCGGGGTCAGCGACAACCTGTGGGCACTGCATCTGCTGGCACTCCAGCGGGCGCTGCCCCGCAGCTCGCACGTCTCGCTCTCCGAGGGACTGCCGATGCTGCGCGCGGTGAAGGACGCGGCGGAACTGGCACGCCTGGCAGCCGCGGGCGCGGCTGCCGACGCAACGTACGAGGAGATCCGGAAGGTTCCCTTCGGCGGACGCCGGGAGAGGGACGTCGCGGGCGATCTCGCCGATCTGCTGCGGCGGTTCGGGCACTCCCAGGTCGACTTCACGATCGTCGCCTCCGGCCCCAACGGCGCCAGTCCGCACCACGAGGCCGGCGACCGCGTCATCGAGAACGGCGACATGGTCGTCCTCGACTTCGGCGGTCTTCTGCACGGCTACGGCTCCGACACCTCCCGCACGGTCCACGTCGGCGAACCGGACGACGAACAGCGCCGGGTCCACGACATCGTGCGCGAGGCCCAGGAGGCGGGCTTCCGGGCCGTGCGGCCCGGCGCCGCGTGCCAGGACGTCGACCGGGCGGCCCGCGCGGTCATCACCGGCGCCGGTTACGGCGAGTACTTCATCCACCGCACCGGCCACGGCATCGGCGTCACCACGCACGAGCCGCCGTACATGATCGAGGGCGAGGAACAGCCCCTCGTCCCCGGCATGTGCTTCTCCGTGGAGCCCGGGGTCTACCTGCCCGGACGCTTCGGCGTGCGCATCGAGGACATCGTCACGGTGACCGAGGACGGCGGTCGGCGCCTCAACAACACGACCCGCGAGATGGTCATAGTGGACTGACCGCACACCAGGAGCCCATCCCCGCCCTCACCCCCGGACGACAGCGGCGCGACCATGACCCAGGCACCGACACCCACCGCGGACACGGTCCGCCGACTGATCCGATCCCTGCTCACGGACGACACGACCGGTACCACCGGCCCCGACGTCCGGCCCGCCGACGAGGGCGGGGCGGACGTCGGGCACTCCACGTGGTGGGTAGGCTCCCGGCACGTACTGCGCCTTGCCCCCGACCGGGAGACGTCCGCGCGACTGCGCCGCGAACCGCGCCTGCGCGACCTCGTACGCCCGCACACCGGCATCGCCGTCCCCGTCGGCGTCGCGCAGGGCGAGTGGGCCGACGGACTGGCCTACACGCTGGACACCAGACTGCCCGGCGGCTCGGCCGAGGAGCACGACGTCTCCGCCGTCGGCGAGGCCGACCTGGCCGCGCTGCTCACGGGGCTGCGAGAGGTGCCCGTACGCCAGGCCGAGACACTCGGTGTGCCGAGGGTCGCGCCGCGCTCCCTGGAGGCGCTGCGCCGGGCTGCCGAAGGCGCGGCGCAACGCCTCGCCGCGGCCGACGAGTTCGACCCGGCGCGGCTCCATCAGCTGACCCCGTCCGCCACCACGCAGCTCGCCGCGCAGGCCGGTACGGCGGTCCTGGTCCATCACCGGCTCAGGGGCGAGCACCTGGTGGTGAGCGCCGACGGGCGGGTGCGCGGTGTCCTCGACTGGAGCGACGCGGTCGTCGGCGACCCGGCCGAGGACATCGCCGGCCTCGCCCTCGCGGTCGGTTCGCCCGCTGCCGTACGGGCCGCCACCCTCGCCGGCTACGGGGCCCGTCCCTGCCTGCGCGGCCTGTGGCTGGCCCGCTGCGACACGGTCGTGCGGCTGGCCGGGAGCCTCGCCGGCCGTGACGCCGGCCCGCTGCCCCTGCTGAGAGTCCAACTGCGGCGCGCCTGGGAGGCGATCCTGCTGGAGCGGGTCACGGAGCTTCGGGAAGAGGACGAGGAGGGGTGACTCCCGCCCCCGCGCTCACCCCTGCTCAAGCACCACGCAGGACTCCCCGGGAACGTGCAGCAACCCGTCCGCGCCCGGCAGTTCGACCGGTTCCCAGGCGGCCAGCACCCGCGCCCGCCGAGGGCCCAGGGGGATCGCCGCGGACTTCGGGGCGAGGTTCGCCACGACACGTACGTCGCCGCGCCGGAAGGCGAGCCAGCGGGCCTCCTCGTCGTACGCGACCTTGATGTCCGAGAGGTCCGGGTCGGTGAGGTCGGGCTGGGCGTGGCGCAGGGCGATCAGATCCCGGTACCAGGCCAGCACGCGCGCGTGCGGCCCGCGTTCGGGCTCCGACCAGTCGAGGCAGGAGCGGTCACGGGTCGCCGGGTCCTGGGGGTCCGGCACGTCCTCCTCGGCCCAGCCGTGCGACGTGAACTCCCGGCGCCGGCCCCGCCGTACGGCCTCCGCGAGGTCCGCGTCCGTGTGGTCGGTGAAGAACTGCCACGGGGTGCCCGCCGCCCACTCCTCGCCCATGAACAGCATCGGCGTGAACGGCCCGGTGAGCATCAGGGCGGCGCCGCAGGCGAGCAGCCCGGGGGAGAGGGAGGCCGAAAGGCGGTCCCCCTGGGCGCGGTTGCCGACCTGGTCGTGGGTCTGCGTGTAGCCGAGCAGCCGGTGCGCGGCGACCCCTGTGCGGTCGAGCGGGCGGCCGTGCGCGCGGCCCCGGAAGGTCGAGTACGTGCCGTCGTGGAAGTAGCCGCCCGAGAGCGTCTTGGCGAGCGCCGCGAACGGGGCCCGCGCGAAGTCCTCGTAGTAGCCCTGCGACTCACCGGTCAGTGCCGTGTGCAGGGCGTGGTGGAAGTCGTCGCTCCACTGCGCGTGCAGTCCGAGGCCGCCGCCCGTGCGCGGGGTGACGATCCGCGGGTCGTTGAGATCGGACTCGGCGATCAGCGACAGCGGACGGCCCAGGTCGGCGGCGAGGAGGTCCACCGCCTTCGACAGCTCCTCCAGGAAGTGGCACGCGCGCGTGTCCCGCAGCGCGTGCACCGCGTCCAGCCGCAGCCCGTCGATCCGGTAGTCGCGCAGCCAGGCCAGCGCGCTGCCGAGCAGATACGCGCGCACCTCGTCCGAGCCGGGCGCGTCCAGGTTCACCGCGGAGCCCCAGGGCGTCTGGTGTGTGTCCGTGAAGTACGGGCCGAAGGCGGGCAGATAGTTGCCGGACGGTCCCAGGTGGTTGTGCACGACGTCCAGGACCACACCGAGACCGACCGCGTGCGCCCGGTCGACAAAGCGCTTCAGCGCCTCGGGGCCGCCGTACGGCTCGTGCACGGCCCACAGCGAGACCCCCTCGTAGCCCCAGCCGTGCCGCCCGGGGAACGGGCACAGCGGCATCAACTCGACGTGCGTGACGCCCAGTTCCACGAGGTGGCCGAGCCGCTCGGCCGCCGCGTCCAGGGTGCCCTCCGGCGTGTATGTGCCGACGTGCAGCTCGTACAGGACCGCTCCCGGCAGCGCGCGGCCCGCCCACTCGGTGTGCCAGGTGTGGAGCCCGTGGTCGACGACGGCGCTCAGCCCGTCCGGGCCGTCCGGCTGGCGGCGCGAGCGCGGGTCGGGCAGCACGGGGCCGTCGTCCACGGCGAAGCCGTAACGCGACCCGTCCCGGGCGTCGGCCTCGCCGGACCACCAGCCCGTGCGCTCCGGATCGCGCTCCAGCGCGCGCGTGCCCGAGTCGCACTGGAGCGTCACGCGACTGGCCTGCGGTGCCCACACCTCGAAGTGCACGGACGGATCCCCTTACTCTGCCGAGCGGTGCTCACCGGGACGTAGCCCGTCCCATGGTGCTTCAAACGCCGGCGGTCCGCGCTCGAATCCCCACCTTTCCCGAGCGTGTCGTCAGGTCGGCCCGGCGGGCCGCCGTTTCAGCGTTTTGTGGACACCCCGCGCGCGCTGCCCGACAATCACGAACGTGACGTCGTCCTTCGAGTTCCACACGTACCCGCCGCGCCTCTCCGACGCGGAGCGCGACAGGGCGCTGAAGGCGCTCCGGGAAGGGGTCGCTCTGGGCCGGCTCTCGCACGACACGTTCATCCGTCGCATGGAACTGGCGCTGGCCGCCCGCCGGTCCGACGAACTGGCCGTCCTCACCGCGGATCTGCCCACCGAGAAGCGCCTCTCCCGCCTGGTGTTCGGGACGGTCGAGGCGGTCTCCGGGTTCACGGTACGGCTGCGCAGGGCCTGGCAGTCCGAGCGGCTCCCCAAGCTGCTGCTGCCCTTTCCCGGCAACGGCCACCCGCTGCGCATAGGGCGCGACCCCGCCAACGGCCTGCGGCTCACCCACGAGACGGTGTCGCGCGTCCACGCCGAACTCCGGCACCAGAGCGGTCTGTGGGTACTGCGTGACCTCGGTTCGACCAACGGCACGACGGTGAACGGGCGCCGTGTGATCGGCGCGGCCGTCGTCCGGGACGGCGACCAGATCGGCTTCGGGAACATGGCCTTCCGTCTCTCGGCGGAGTGAGACCACTGGCGGGGGGCTGCTCCCCGGGAGCAACTCTCCTCGCGTGCGGTGGTGTTGACGTAATCCCCGAGGCGTGACTGACTGTGCGTGCGCCGTGCACGCCAAGTGAACCGTAGGCCCCGCTGTGGAGGTTGTTCTGTCGCCGCTCCTCCGCTACCCGTCCGTGGACGAGCTGGCCGACCGGGCCGCCGCACTCGTCGCCCGTCACCCCGCCGACGCCCGGCTGCGCACCGTGGGCACCTCGCGCGCGGGCACGCCCCTGTGGCTGCTCTCGGTGGGCCACGGCAGCCGTCAGGCCCTCGTCGTCGCCGGCCCGCACGCCAACGAGCCGGTGGGCGGCGGGACCGCCCTGCGGCTGGCCGAACGGGTCCTCGCCGACCCGGGACCGACCGTCCGCGCGGACGCCACCTGGAACCTGCTGCTGTGCCTCGACCCCGACGGCTCCCGCCGCAACGAGGGCTGGCTCGGGGGTCCGTACAACCTCGGCCACTACTTCCGGAACTTCTTCCGGCCCGGCTTCCTGGAACAGCCCGAATGGCTGCCCGACGGCGCGGCCGGGGCCGCCCTGCCTGAGACCCGCGCGCTGCTCGCCCTCCAGGACGAACTGCGGCCGTTCTTCCAGTGCTCGCTGCACGGCGTCGACATCGGTGGCGGCTTCGTGGAACTCACCCGCGACCTCCCGGGCCTCCCGCAGCGCGTCGCCGAGACGGCGGCCCGGCTCGGCATCCCGCGCGAGCTGGGCCCGTACGACACCCTGTACTGGCCCCGTCTGGGACCCGCGGTGCACCGGATTCCGCCGCCGAGGCGTGGTGACCTGGCCGCCGCCATCAACGAGGCCGCGGTGGAGTCGACCTGGTTCCATCCGCACCGGTACGGCACGGTGACGGCGATCGTCGAGGCGCCCATGTGGGGTGTGGCCGCCGTGGAGGACGACACACCGCCCGCCGACGCCGACGCGGTGCTGCGCACGGTCAGCCACACGCTGCGGCACGACACGCGCTATCTGGAGGTGGCCCTCGGACGGCTGCGGCCCCACCTCGCCCGTGTGGCGGACGCGGACCGTCTCCTCGCCCCGGTCGACGACTACCTGCTGGTCTGCCCCGGTCTCGCCGACGCCTGGGACCCCGACACGGACGACGGCACCGCGTGCCGGCTGCCACCGCTCAGCAACGCCCACCTGGCGACTCTGCGCATCGCCGGGCGTCGGCTGGCACTGCGTACGGCGGGGCTGCTGCACCAACTGGCGCGCGGCGCGGGTCCGGTGGCCGCCGCCGTCCTGCGCGAGCTGGACCGGCTCATCGACGAGTGGTGCGCCGACTACCGCGACGGCTGCGGGGCACGCTGGATTCCGGTCGCCCGTCAGGTGGAGTACCAGTCGCGGGTGGCGTTCGCGGCGTTCGAACTGGCGGGCCGCTCCACGCGCGCGGGCTCCCGTTCGGGTGAGTCGGGCTGGGGTGCGGGGGCCGCGGTGCCGATGCACAGGGAATGACCCACACGATCAGCACCGGCAACAAGACCAGGCCCGTCCGGACCACCAGGCCCGTCGGCAGCGCGCGAGCGGTACGCGGTGCCCTGCTGGCCGTCGGCCTCCTCCTCGCGGGCTCCGGCCCGGCCGGGGCGGTCTCCCCGGAGGACGGCCGCGACAACTGGCTCTACGTCACCGTCAGCCGGGGCGAGCCGGGCACCGCTGACACCCGCGGCGCGCTGGTGCTGTGCGACCCGCCCCTGGGACACGCGCAGGCGGCCCGCGCCTGTGCGGAACTGGCCGCGGTGGACGGCGACATCGCAGGCATCCCGCCGCGGAAGACCCTCTGCCCGATGCTCTACTCGCCCGTCACCGTGCACGCGGAGGGCGAGTGGAACGGCCGCCCGCGGGAGTACGACAGGACCTTCTCCAACGGATGCGAACTCGGGGCGAGGACCGGGGCGGTGTTCGCCCTGTAAGGGCCCCGTGGCCCCTGGACGGCTGGGCGGCTGGACGAGGCAGCGGTCCCGCCTGCCTACCTCCGCGGAGCCCCCTCCCGCGCGTGCCGCGCCGCGGCCATCACCGTGCGGGCCTGGTGCTCGACCTGATGCTCCAGGGGCACCCAGCGGGCCCGGAAACGGTCCATGAAGGCCTCGCTCCAGGTCGCGACCAGGTGTTCGAGGCGCGGTGCCGCGCGGTCGTCGGTCTCCCGCAGGACCCGCAGTAGCATCGCGGCGGCCCGCAGCGGCAGCCGGCGGCCGAACGCGTCCACGCTGCCGACGTACGCCATCGTCGTGTCGGCGGGCGGCGTGTGCGTCCAGTCGGCGGCCAGCCCGGGCACCAGCTCCAGCGCCCACTGGGCGGCCCGCAGCAGGGGCCCCTCGGAGCCCGTCAGACGGGGCCGCGCGTCGGCGAGGACCTGGTCGACCTCCACCCCGTCCCGCAGCAGCCGGCCCGCCAGCCGCCGTATCGCCGCCGCCGGCGCGGGATGCGGGGCCGGGTCGTCCACCAGGTCGCTCGCCCACATCGGCACCTCGACGACCGCGGTCAGACCGCCGTACCGGTGGGCGTGGTACCAGGTGCTGTGCCGGGCGTCGTCCGGCATGCTCGGGTAGGCCACGTCCGAGCCCGGCGCCGGCATCACGTGCACGCCGGGCCCCGACGCGGGCCAGCCCGCCGCGTCCGAGGCGCCCGTCTCCACCGGGATGTGCAGCTCCGCCGCCGACTTGGCGAACGGCTCGGCGAGCCCGGGGACGTCCCTCGTCAGCTGCACCCAGCTGCCGCCCACGTCGGTGCCGTGCAGGGTGACCTGGAGATAGGGCCGCAGCTCGTCGATGACCCGGGTCAGGGCACGGGTCTCCGGTGGCAGCCGGTCGGGTGGCAGGACGGAGGGCGCCCACTCCGGCTGCTCGGGCCCGGCGGGCCGGTAGAAGCCGAGGTGGTAGTCGAGCAGGCTGCGTGGCGCCGGCGTCACGTGCAGGCTGGCACCGTCCGGGTCCGCGCACAGCAGGAAGTGCCAGGAGGTACCCGTCCGCAGCTCGCGGTCGTGCACGGCCCGTTCCGCGAGCGCGAGGAGCGTGGAGCCGCCCGTGGGTTCGTTGGCGTGGGCGCCCGCGACGACGAGCACGGCGCGCCGCGCGTGGCCCACGGACAGCAGGTGCAGGGGCCGTCCCGCGCGGGAGAGGCCGACCTGCCTGAAGGCACACAGGCCGGGCCGGTGAGCCGCCAGCGCCCGGGCGGACGAGACGAGTTCGTTCACACTGGGGTAGCGCTGCTCCGGCAGGAGACTCACCCCCGTCTGGTCCGCCCGGCGTCGCAATCCGCAGTACCCCATGGCGTCCGGGAACTGTCAAGAAGGTGGTGGGGCGGCGCCAGGGGGCGCCAGGGAGCATTCACCGCCGAGGGGGACCGTCGGCGGGGACATCCGCCGTTCCGGACGGCCGCACACCGCCCCGCCGACGGCGTGTACGCGTACCACAGGAGGGGCGCTAAGAGGCCGACGGCGCTCACCACCACGCGCCGGTTGTCCCGTACGAGCGCCAGGAGTGTGCGCCTCTGTGAGCCGGGCGCCAAGGCGCTCACAAAGGCGCACGGCGAAGTGTTCGCGCCCCCGGGTTCTCAGTCCTCGCCGACACGTTCGAGCAGCGCCACCGGCAGCCGCTCGAAAAGCTCCGCCACGCGTGCGTGCCCGGTGAACTCCCTTTCCGGAGCCAGCAGATCGGCCCACCGGCCCGGCGGCAGGGGCAACCGTGTGTCGTGCCAGCCGCCGCTGTCCGCCAGCCGCAGGGACAGCCGGGTGACCGCCGTGACCACCTCCCCGGAGCGCGCGAACGCCACACAGTGCGCCGCCCCCGGGCCCTCCGCGGCGAGTGGCGTGTACGTCGCCGTGTCGCCGAACACCGCCGGGCGCCGCGCGCGCAGCCGCAGTGCCGTCGCCGTCAGCTCGTCCTTCTCGCCGGGCGCCTCGGGCGGGAACGGGACGGGACGGCGGTTGTCCGGGTCCACCAGGGCCCGGTACTCGCTCTCCGTGCCCTGATACAGGTCGGGCACGCCAGGCATCGTCAGATGGACCAGGGCCGCGCCCAGGACGTTCGCCCGGATGTGCGGCTCCAGCGCGCTCCGCAGCGCGGCCACGTCTCCGCCGGGGGCCCCGCACGGCCCCGCCGCCACGAACGCCGCCACCGCCTCCTCGTACGCGGGCTCCTGCTCCGTCCACGCGGTGTGCAGGCCCGCCTCCCGGACGTGCTTCAGCAGGGCGCCCTGGAGACGCTCACCGTCCGCCGGGCCCAGGCCGAAGGCCGTCTGCCAGGCCGCCCACGCCAGCTGGGCGTCGGGCACCCCCGCACCGGCGCGGGTGACCTCCGCGAGGACGTCGGCCCAGCGCTGCGGGCACTCGGTGAGCACGGCCAGCGCCGCGCGTACGTCGGCGCTGCGCTTCGTGTCGTGCGTCGACAGCACCGTCCCCGTGGCCGGCCAGTCGCGCTGCACGCGCGCGCAGTAGGCGTGGAAGTCCTCCGGGGACACCGCGGGGCTCCCCGGACTGCCGCCGACCTCGGTCGCCGACAGCAGCGGCACATAGCGGTAGAACGCCGTGTCCTCCACGGACTTGGCCCGCAGCGCCGACGAGGTCTGCGCGAACCGGTCCCGGAACTCCGCCTGCTCGGGCCCGTCCCCGTGGCGCCCGAGCAGCAGGTCCCGTACGGCGTCCACGGCCCCGCCCTCCTCCGGGACGACGAACGCCTGCCGGGCCTCCGCGGCGGCCTCCTCGGTGACCACGGAGGCCGTGTCCCCGGGGGTGTAGGGGCGGTAGACCTCCATGCGGACCAGCAGCTCGCGCAGCGCGGTACGCAGGGCCCAGGGGGCGCGGTCGCGCAGCCCCGGGTCCGGTGAGGCGGCGCAGAGACGGTTCGCCACGCGGGTCAGCCGGTCCACCTCGGTGGCCAGCTCGTGCGTCACCACCTTGTACGCGGCCCGCCGTACCGTCGCCTCCCAGTGCCCGCCCCGGTCGGCCTGAGGGGCGGCGAACCGCCGGTACTGGCCGAGGAGCTCACCCGCCCCCGCCGGGTCCGTGAACAGGCCGTCCAGGTGCCGCAGGGCGTCGTAGCCGGTGGTCCCCGCGACCGGCCAGCCCGCCGGCAGGTGCTCCCCGTCGGCCAGGATCTTCTCGACCACCGTCCAGCGGCCCCCGCTCGCCCCGTGCAGCCGGCGCAGATAGCCGCCCGGGTCCGCGAGACCGTCCGGATGGTCGACCCGCAGGCCCTCCACCACCCCGTCGGCGACCAGCTCCAGCAGCTTCCCGTGCGTCGCGGCGAACACCTCGGGGTCCTCGACCCGCACCCCGATCAGCTCCGAGATGCTGAAGAAGCGCCGGTAGTTGAGCTCGGTGCGCGCCAGCCGCCACCACGCCGGCCGGTACCACTGGGCGTCGACGAGCTGCGGCAGCGGCAGCTCCTCGGTGCCCTCGCGCAGGGGGAGGACGTGGTCGTAGTAGCGCAGGACGTGGCCGTCGTACCCCAGGTGGGCGTCCTGCCACCGTTCGACCTTCAGCTGGTCCCACACCTCGCCGAGCGGCTGCCCGAGCACCGGCAGCAGCAGGCGCCCGCCCTGTGCCTCCCAGTCGATGTCGAACCAACGCGCGTACGGTGACCCGGGCCCTTCCCGGAGCACCTCCCACAGGGGGCGGTTGTGACGCGGGGACATGGCCATGTGGTTGGGCACGATGTCCGCGACCAGGCCGAGACCGTGCTCCCGCGCGGTGTGCGCCAGCGCGCGCAGCCCGTCCTCGCCGCCCAGCTCACCGCGTACGCGCGTGTGGTCCACGACGTCGTAGCCGTGCGTCGAACCCGGGACGGACTCCAGGAACGGCGACAGATGCAGATGCGAGACGCCGAGCGAGGCCAGATAGGGCACGGCCGCCGCCGCGGCGCCGAACGGGAACGCGGGCTGGAGTTGCAGCCGATAGGTCGCCGTGGGCACGGCCGGGTCAGGACGCTCAGGTGTCATGGGAACCTACGTACCCGCCCCGCCGCCTTTCGTGTCATCGACTCCCGCACACGGCCGCCAAAACGGCCCTCCACGCGCGTGGAGGGCCGCAGGACGGCCTAGGCCGGGCGTTGCAGCACCATCAGACTGTGGTCCACCAGGGTCAGGCGGTCGCCCGCCGCCACCTTCGCGCCCGTGCCCGTGGCCACGCCCTCGGGCCGGGCCGTGTCGATCACGACCTGCCACTGCCGGCCGTGGTTGACCGGCACCACGAACTCCAGAGTCTTCGGCGAGGCGTTGA
Source organism: Streptomyces sp. NBC_01451 (assembly GCF_036227485.1). Classification (NCBI taxonomy): domain Bacteria; kingdom Bacillati; phylum Actinomycetota; class Actinomycetes; order Kitasatosporales; family Streptomycetaceae; genus Streptomyces; species Streptomyces sp. NBC_01451. Next base: position 1,938,744 of record NZ_CP109479.1, on the reverse strand, counting down.
ACATCAGCAGGAACGAGTCGTCGGTGATGCGCTCCCCGCGGGAGTCCGGCTCCGAGATGGCGTTGCCGTTGAGGAACACGCTCAGCGCGCCCGACTGCGACGAGTCCCAGTCGCGCTGGACCATCTCCTCGCCCGCCGGGGTGAACCAGGCGATGTCCGACAGGTCGTCGTGGGTGCCCTCCACGGGGCGGCCGTGGAAGAAGCGCCGCCTGCGGAAGACCGGGTGGTCCTTGCGCAGCCACACCATCGCGCGCGTGAATTCCAGCAGTTCGGCGGAGCCGGGACCGGAAGCCGGTTCGCCGCCCTCGCCGTCGACCGGCCACGGGACCCAGGAGATCTCGTTGTCCTGGCAGTACGCGTTGTTGTTGCCGCCCTGGGTGCGCGCGAACTCGTCGCCGTGGCTGATCATCGGCACGCCCTGGGACAGCATCAGCGTCGCGATGAAGTTCCGCAGCTGGCGTGCCCGCAGAGCCAGGACGTCGGGGTCGTCGGTCTCGCCCTCCGCGCCGCAGTTCCAGGACCGGTTGTGGCTCTCGCCGTCCCGGTTGTCCTCGCCGTTGGCCTGGTTGCGTTTCTCGTGGTACGAGACCAGGTCGTTGAGCGTGAAACCGTCATGGCACGTCACGAAGTTGATCGAGGCCAGCGGACGGCGGCCGTCGTCCTGGTAGAGGTCCGAGGAGCCCGTCAGCCGGGACGCGAACTCCGCGAGCGTGCGCGGCTCGCCCCGCCACATGTCCCGCACGGTGTCGCGGTACATGCCGTTCCACTCGGTCCACAGCGGCGGGAAGTTGCCTACCTGGTAGCCGCCCTCGCCCACGTCCCACGGCTCGGCGATCAGCTTCACCTGGGACACCACCGGGTCCTGCTGGACCAGGTCGAAGAACGACGACAGCCGGTCCACCTCGTGGAACTGCCGGGCCAGCGTGGCCGCCAGGTCGAAACGGAAGCCGTCGACGTGCATCTCGGTGACCCAGTAGCGCAGCGAGTCCATGATCATCTGGAGCACGTGCGGGGACCGCATGAGCAGCGAGTTCCCGGTGCCCGTGGTGTCCATGTAGTAGCGCTGGTCCTCCATGAGCCGGTAGTACTGCGCGTTGTCGATGCCCTTGAAGGACAGCGTCGGGCCGAGGTGGTTGCCCTCCGCGGTGTGGTTGTAGACCACGTCCAGGATGACCTCGATACCGGCCTCGTGCAGCGCCCGCACCGCCGACTTGAACTCCAGGACCTGCTGGCCGCGGTCGCCCCAGGAGGCGTACGCGTTGTGCGGGGCGAAGAAGCCGATCGTGTTGTAGCCCCAGTAGTTGTTCAGGCCCATGTCCACCAGACGGTGGTCGTTCACGAACTGGTGCACCGGCATCAGTTCCAGGGCCGTGACGCCCAGCTTGGTCAGATGTTCGATGATGGCGGGGTGGGCGAGCGCCGCGTAGGTGCCGCGCAGCTCCTCGGGCAGCGCCGGGTGGCGCATCGTCAGGCCCTTCACATGGGCCTCGTAGATCACCGTGTGGTGGTACTCGGTGCGCGGGCGCCGGTCGTCGCCCCAGTCGAAGTACGGGTTGACCACCACGGACGACATGGTGTGCGGCGCCGAGTCGAGATCGTTGCGTCGATCGGGCTCGTCGAAGTGGTAGCCGTACACCTCCTCGCCCCAGGTGACCGAGCCGCTGATCGCCTTCGCGTACGGATCGAGCAGCAGCTTCGCCGAATTGGTCCGCTGACCGTGCTCGGGCGCGTACGGACCGTGCGCCCGGAATCCGTACCGCTGCCCCGGCATCACCCCTGGCAGATACGCGTGCCGGACGAACGCGTCGGTCTCCCGCAGCTCCACCGCGGTCTCCGAGCCGTCGTCGTGGAGCAGACACAGCTCGACCCGGTCGGCGGCCTCCGAGAAGACCGCGAAATTGGTGCCGGCGCCGTCGTACGTGGCACCGAGTGGGTACGCCTCTCCTGGCCAGACCTGCATGCGCTCGACTCTTTCAGTTCTGGTCCGCCGCCGGGGCGGACTCCACTGCGAGTCTGCCCGAAAGTGATGGAACCACGTACGACTTACGTCCCTCTTACCGGTCGACCAGTGCGTACCCGCGGATACGGGTACGCCAAAACTTCGCTTCTTCACGTACTCCCTGGGCTGCGAGGGGGAGTAAGGGGACAACGTGCGCAAGATCGTGCGCCGCCACCTGGGCAAGGTGGTGGCGGGTACGGGCATCGCGGTGGCCGGTACGGCCGTGATGGTCGCCGTGACACTGCCGGGGTCGGCGGGGGCCGACGAATCGGGAGGCACCGGGACCGCCGGGAGCTCGGCGGGTACGAGCGGCGGCGCGGGGCAGCAGCCCGCGCAGGAGCAGGCCGCGGTGCAGCCGGGTGTCGTCGAACAGCTGCCCGCCGAGGGCGAGAAGGGCAAGGGCCGTGATCCGCTGACCGACGGCGAGACGGCACGGGTCGAGCGGATCGTCCTGAACCGGCAGCTCCTCGACTCCAGCGAGAACGTCAAGGGCGGGCGCGGCCCGCAGCGGATAGGCATCGACCTCGCCGATCCGGAGGCCGCCGACGCGGACAACCCGAACGCGCCCCGGCGCGCGGACGTGTCGTACTACGACTACAAGGACGACACCCTGGTCACCAGGACCGTCAACCTCGACACCGGCAAGGTCGAGCGGACCGGCACCCAGCACGGCGTACAGCCGCCGCTGAGCCGCGCCGAGACGACCGAGGCGACCAGGCTCCTGATCGCCGACCCGCTGGGCGCGGGCCTCAAGGCCGACTACAAGGACGCCACCGGCACGGAACTCACCTCGCCGGACCAGCTGCTCGTCAGCAGCATGGTGTACCGGGCCACTCCGGGCGCCCAGCCCGCCGTACTCGGCACATGCGGCGACCACCGCTGTGTGCGGCTCTTCCCGAAGGTGAAGAACGGGCCGTGGATCGACGCCCGTTCACTCGTGATCGACCTGAGCGCCCGCAAGGTGGCCCAGCTCGGCTGACCCGGGTGCCCGCGGCACTCCCGCCACCCTCTTCCCCGCACCCTCTTCTCTCCTCCCAGGGAGTCACTTCGTCATGCGTGTCAACAGAAACAGCCGTGCCCGGGGACGGGCGACGGCCGGACTCGTCGGCCTCTCCGCGGTCGCGCTGTCCGCCGGCCTCACCACGGCGGCGGGACCGGCCGCCGCCCAGCCGAAGGCCGGACCCGTGCCGCCCGCCGAGTGCAGCGCGCCCTACCGCATCGAGCAGAAGCTCGCCACCGGCACCACCTGGCGCATGTGCTGGCGCTACGAGAGCGAGGCCGGACTCGTCCTGGAGAACGTCTCGTACCAGCCCCCGGGCGAGTCCCAGCCGATCAAGGTCCTCAACTCGGCGAAGCTCGGCCAGATACACGTCCCCTATGACGACGGGAAGGCCGAGTACAGCGACCTCACCCAGGCGGGCTTCGGCCAGGGCCTGATGAACCTGGCGCCCGGTGAATGTCCCGGCGGCACCATCAAGACCGTGAAGGTCCCCGAGGCCTGGGACCCGGACAACGCGAACGTCAAGGGCCTGTGCACCACGACCCGTTCGCGCGGCCACGCCTACCGCATGCAGAGCGACACCGGGAACAAGGTCTGGCAGACCCAGGGCAAGGACCTGCTCGTCTACACCGTCAACCAGGTCGGCTGGTACGAGTACATCACCGAGTGGCGCTTCCAGGACGACGGCACCGTCAACATGAACGTCGGCGCCACCGGCAGCCTCGCGCCCGACGACTACGACGCGGGGGACGGCCGCGGCTGGCCCATCGGCAAGGGCGCCAAGGCGTACGCCACCAGCCACAGCCACAACGTCTTCTGGCGGCTCGACTTCGGCCTCGACGGCTCCTCCAAGGGGAAGGTCGAGCAGTACGACTCCGTGGTCAGCCCGCCCGTGAGCGGCCAGGAGGGACCGACCAACAGGACGACCCGCACCCAGGTCAAGAAGGAACTCGCGGGCGACGCCAAGAACATGCGCTGGTGGCGTGTCGTCAGCGCCACCGGCAAGAACAAGGACGGCCACGCCCGGTCGTACGAGATCGTCCCCGCCGCCACCACCAAGTACCCGGGCCGCAGCTTCACCCGGCACGACGTCTACTTCACCGAGTACAACAAGTGCGAGCAGTTCGCCAGCGACAACCTGGGCGACTGCGGTGCCGGCGCCAAGAAGTCCGTCGACGGATGGGTCAACGGCCAGACCCTCACCCACCCGTTGGTCTGGGTGAACGTGGGCTTCCACCACATAGCCCGGGACGAGGACCAGCAGCCCATGCCCGTCCACTGGCAGGGCTTCGCCATCGCCCCGCGCGATGTCACCGCTATGAATCCGCTCACTCCCGCCGGGCTCGCCGACCAGAACGGGCATGTCGAAAGCGGTAGTTGAGAAACGACCCTGTCCATCCTGCTGCATCGCCGACCGCTCCCGGAGTACCCTTCCTTGATCGTCGGCCGGGCTCGGCCACGGGGAGAGCTCGGGGGAGCGGAAGGCGGTGCGCGGGTGGGCTCGGGAGGGTTGGAGCTGCCCCCTGGTGACGAGGGTCACGAGGGGAACTCCACAGAGGTCCCGCCCGGCGCGGTGTCCCTGGCACGGCCGATGGAGACGGGTTCCATCGGCCCGGAACTGGACTGGGACGCCGATGCCTGGCGCGAGGTGCGTACGCGCGCCCAGCGGGCCGGCCGGGCCTACATCTGGCTGAACCTGGTCGAACAGCGGCTGCGCGCGGTCGTGGCCGCCGTCCTGCGCCCCATCTACGAACCCGTCCACGGCGACGAGTGGGTGGTAGCCGCCGCCGGACCCGCCGGCCAGGAGTGGGTGCAGCGCGCGGTCGCCGTACGCGAAGTCAGCCGCCGCAAGGGCTACTTGCTCGACCCGGCCGACGACAACGTCCTCAGCTTCCTGACCCTCCCGCAGCTGCGGGAGCTGATGGTGCAGCACTGGCCGTGCTTCGAGCCGTACATCGACGAGCGCCGGGACGTCGAACTCGCCCTGGACGAGCTGGAGGTCACCCGCAACGTCGTCTCCCGCAACCGGGCCCTGTCCGAGGCGGTCCTGGGCCAGGCCGAGCGGGCCTCGGGCAAGCTCCTGGAGACCCTCGGCGCGGGCGGCGACGTGCCCTCCGCGCGCCGGCTGCCGGTGGACGCGGTCGAGGACCTGGTGGGCGAACGGTACGGGGACGTGGTCGCCGTGCACACCGACCGCGTACGGCTGATGCGCCAGTTCCCGGCCGAGGACATCTTCGGCGGCGCGCGTCGCCTCGACGCCATCGGCATCGGCCTCAACCTGCTCGTGCAGAACTTCTCCGGGCGGCGGCTGGTGCGGCTGGCGGAGTCGGGCTGCCGGGTGCGGCTGCTGTTCCTGAACCCCGCGTCCAGCGCGGTGAAGCGGCGCGAGCGGGAACTCGGCATCAAGCGGGGCGAGTTGAGCCGGGCCGTGGAGATGAACATCCTGCACATGCGCCGGGTGCGGTCCAAGCTGCGCGATCCGGGCGCCTTCGAGATCCAGGTCTTCGACGAGACGCCCCGTTTCACCGCCTACCTCGTCGACGGGGACGGCTCGGACGGGGTCGCGATCGTGCAGACCTATCTGCGCCGGACGCGGGGGATGGAGGCGCCGGTGCTGGTGCTGCGGGGCGGAACCCGGGTGGTCAAGCCGGGCGAGGTGGAGGAGAGCGGCCTTTTCCCGACATACCGCGAGGAGTTCGAGGTGGCCTGGGCGGATTCACGTCCGGTGTCCTGACTTGTTCGGCTTGTCCGCCCTGCTCGCCTTCCGTAAGCGGAACGCGGTCCTCTGGTTGTCAGTGCCTCGTGGGATCGTGGAGACCACTGGGGGAAAGCACCACCAAGAAGGCAAGAAGGGGGGTCAGGCATGGGCTGGCACCATGAGCTGCTCATCGGCTTCGACCTGGAGACGACAGGGACGGACCCGAGCGAGGCACGCATCGTCACCGGCGCGGTGATCGAGGTGAGGGACGGTGAGCCGCTCGGCCATCGGGAATGGCTGGCCGACCCGGGTGTGGAGATCCCGGCGGACGCGGTGGCGGTGCACGGCATCACCAATGAGCGCGCGACGAGCGAGGGCCGGCCGGCCGACCAGGTCGCGGACGCGATGGCGGACGTGCTGGCGACGTACTGGAAGACGGGCGTGCCGGTGGTCGCCTACAACGCGAACTTCGACCTCACGCTGCTCTCCGCCGAGTTGCGACGGCACGGCCTGCCGTCCCTGCGTGAGCGGCTCGGCGGCCTGGATCCCGCTCCGGTGATCGACCCGTACACGATCGACCGCTCCGTCGACCGCTACCGGCGCGGCAAGCGCAACCTCGAAGCGGTGTGCAGGGAGTACGGCGTCGCGCTGGAGGCGGCTCACGACGCGTCGGCGGACGCGCTGGCCGCGGCGCGGCTGGCGCGCGCGATAGCCGAGCGGCATCCCAAGGTCGCGGCGCTCGGGCCGGTGGAACTGCACCGGCGTCAGATCGAGTGGTACGCGGAGTGGGCGGCGGACTTTCAGAGCTTCCTGCGGCGCAAGGGGGAGGTCGACGCGGTGGTCGACGGGACGTGGCCCGTGCGAGAGGTTGTGGGCGAGGTGGTGTGAGGGGGAGTTCTCCCACCCGCCCGTTTCCAGACCGTTTGCAGGGCGCCCTCGAACCCAGGTCCGTTCAGCGCGTCCGGCGTCCGGCGTCCGGCGTCCGGCGTCCGGCAGGCGACGTCGCTGCGGCCCGGGCCGGGTTTCCCACCCGCTCACCCGTTTGCCGTATGTATCCAGCGTGGGCCTGCACGTCTCGGCCCGTCCGGCGTTTGAGGACGGGCGCGTTCAGCGCGCTGCGGGGTCTGCGGGCGCGGCCTCCAGGGAGAGGACGGGACGGGTCGGGGCGGCGGGGGCGAGAAACCTGGCCTGAGCCGCTCGGTGGGCGCGTTCCACGGACTGGCCCCAGTAGGTGCCCGTGACCATCAGCGTCGCACCCAGCGCCGTGAGCGGCGTCAGATGCTCGCCGCCCAGCGCGATCCCGATCGCGGCGGCCCAGATCGGCTCCGTACCCAGCAGGAGGCTGGCCCGGCTCGCCGAGGTGCGCTGCACGGCCCATGTCTGGGCGAGGAACGCGAACACGCTGCAGAACAGGGCGAGATAGAGCAACTGCAACCATGTCCCGGAGTCGGCGCGGGCCAGCTCCGGCAGCCCGGGTGCGGCGGCCGGCAGGAACAGAGCCGTGCCGATCACGGTCTGGAGTGTCGTGAGGTGGAGGGGGCGGATCGGCCGGCCCGTGGTGAGGCGTCCGACCAGGGCGACGTGGACGGCCCGTATCAGCGCCGCGCCCAGCATCAGCAGGTCACCGAGACGCGGGGCGTGGAACCCGTTGCCGGACATCAGCAGGCCGACGGCCAGGACGCAGACGCCGGCGGCGGCGTAGAAGGCCGGGGGCAGCCCGCCGGGGTGTCCGGCGCGGTCGAGGAGAGGGGTGAGCACGATGGTCAGGCTGATGATCAGGCCCGCGTTGGCGGCGGTGGTGTGGGCGACCCCGTACGTCTCCACGACGAGGACGGCGGCCTGTGTGACCCCGAGCGGCAGCCCGGCCCGCACCTCCTCCCGGGTCCACAGGCGAAAGCCGGTGCCCCGCTCACGTTCCTTGCCCCGCCCGGCGGCGACCAGGCCGAGGCAGGCGAGCGCGGAGAAGGCGTAGCGGGCGAACAGGACCACGAGAACGGGCAGGGCGGAGGTGGCCGTCTGGGCGGACAGATAACTGGAACCCCAGACGAGCGCCACCAGGAGGAGTACCGCGTCGGTACGGCGGGAGTCGGACATGCGACTACGGTGCACCGACGGCAACCATGAAGGCCAGGACCACCTTCTTAAACGATCTTTTAGTCTCGCTACATGGTCCGCCTACACTGGCCCCATGGACGAACGTCAGCTGCGGATCCTGCGCGAACTCGGTGAGCTCGGCAGCGTCACCGCGGTCGCCGACGCGCTGCTCGTCACACCCTCGGCGATCTCGCAGCAGCTCCGGCTCCTCCAGCGGGCCATCCCGGTCCCGCTCACCGAGCGACAGGGGCGCCGCCTGGTGCTGACCGACGCCGGGCAGGCGCTGGCGGGTGCGGCGATCGAGGTGGAGTCGGCGCTGGCGCGGGCCCGGCACACCGTCGAGGAGTTCCTGGACCGGCCGGACGGGGAGGTGTCGGTGGCGGCGTTCCACAGTGCGGGCGCCGCGTTCTTCCCGCTGTTGCTGCGGGCCCTCGCCGGGCCGGACGGGCCGGTGCTGGCGCTGGCCGACAAGGACGTGACGCAGGACGACTTCCCGCCGCTGACCAGGGAGTACGACATCGTCCTCGCCCACCGTCTGGACCACGCCGCGCCCTGGCCGCGCACGGTGACGGCGACCCCGCTGCTGCGCGAACCCCTCGACGTGGCCATGCCCGCCGGCCATCCGCTCGCCGCCAGAAGCCGGCTGACCCCGGGCGATGTGGCCGACCAGCCCTGGATCGCCGTGCACGACGGCTTCCCGGTGATGGCGACGATCGAGGCCATCGCCACCGCGGCGGGTCGCCGACCCCGTCTCGCCCATCGCATCAACGAGTTCTCGGTGGCGGCGGAGATGGTGGCCGCCGGGGGCGGCCTCGCGCTGATGCCGCGCTGGACCTCCCGCCCGCACCCCGCTCTCGTCCTCAGGCCCCTCAGCGGCGTCCGCGCCAGACGCCGCATCGACGCCCTCCACCGCCCGGAACGAACAGCCCGCCGGGCGGTACGAACCGTACTGACGGAACTGCGGCGAGCAGCACAGACAATCCAGGCCGAGGAGTAGCGCCCAGGTTTTTTTTGGGGGGCGGGAGGCGGGGAACTGCGCGACCAGCCACAGACAACCCGTAGACGCCCGACATCACCAAGCCCCCACTTGCCCAGCCCCCACTCACCAGGCGCTCAGAACGGATACCACCGCACAGTCGGATTCCCCTCCCGCAACGACCTCACCCGCCGCGAGAACTCCTCCGAAGCCTTCGGATTGACCGGCGCATGCTGCGCGACCCACGCACAGCTCGCCGTCTCCCGCGCTCCGCGCAGCGTCCCGCACCCCTCCCACTCCCGTACGTCCCACCCGTACGCCTCCGTGAACGCGTCGTAGGACTCGGCGGGGAGGGCGTAGCGGTCGTGGGACAGGGCCATGACCACCAGGTCGTGCTCGCGCAGGTCGGCGGAGAAGGTCTCCAGGTCGACCAGGACCGGGCCGCCGGGGCCGATGTGGACGTTGCGGGGGAGGGCGTCGCCGTGCATCGGGCCCGGCGGGAGGTGCGGGGTGAGCGCGGCGGCGGCCGTGGCGAAACCGTCGCGGCGCTCGCGGAGATAGTCCGCGTCCGCCGGGTCGATCGCGTCGCCCGCGAGCCGCAGCCAGCGTTCGACGCCGCCCAGGAGCTCGCGGGGCGGCAGCACGAAGGAGCGGGGGAGCGCCAGGGCGTGCACGATCCGCAGGAGTTCGGCCAAATCCCGGGGGCCGGCGGGGCGTACGGGATCGGGCAGCCGGTGCCACACCGTCACCGGGTGGCCCTCGACGAGGTGTGCCTTCGGGTCGGCCGCGCGTACCGCCGGGACGCCCTCCCCGGCGAGCCAGAGCGCGATGTCCAGTTCCCGCCGCGCACGGTCGAGGAGTTCGGCGTCGCGGCCCACCTTGACAACCAGGTCACCGGCGGCGAACACCGCGTTCTCGCCCAGTGCGAGGAGCCGTGCGTCCGGAGCCGCGCCGGGCAGCACGCCCGCCGTTGCCAGTACGTCCCGGGCCAGTGCCTCGTCCATTCGTCCGCCTCCCGCGCAGTCCCTCGCACCCGGCTGCTTTACAGATCCGTGTACGTCCGCGAACGGCGTCGGGTTCACGCCATCCGCCGGTCAGTGTCGCATTCGCACTGGTGGGGGCGTGTGCGCGGTCCCTTGGCCGGGTGCAGCGGCTTCACCTGATTCTCGCGAGGAGGCCCTGGCGTTCACGCCGGGGAGGAATCGCATCCGGTTCAGGCGCGGCGCGCCCGACCGTTGTCGGTATCGCGCCGAGGTGTAGCGGACGCGTGCGCCTGTGATCGCCGGTCGGGGTGACGGCTGGGGAATCGTGGGGCGCTTGTGCGGCTGTCGTACGTATGGTCCTTCGGAGGATCCGGGACGGCACGGTGTCCCGGCCGGGGCCCCTGAGGGGGTGAGGTGGCGCAGGTGAAGGCGACCGCGGCGGTAATGATCGCCGTACCGCAGGACGTCGACCAGTTCGGCAGCGCCGGCATGCCGCAGGGGCTCGGGGTCGCTCGCCATGTGCCCAGGGAGGAGGCGACCGCCAAGGCGCTGCGTGCCGCTGCCCTCGCACTCGTGGACGATCCGGATGTCGTCCGGCGGCTCACGGAGATCCGGGCCGGGACGGCGGGGGAGGGCGGCACCCGGCGGGCCGCCGACCTGATCGAGGCCGAGCTGTTGCGCCGTGTACGAACGGGAAGAGGGCCCGTCGGCTCCCCAGTGACCGACGGGCCCTCCCCGGAGGGAGACCGAGAGGGGATCAGGCCGGTCAGACCTTGATCCGCTCGTCGCCCTCCACCCTCGGCGCAATCGCCTCGGGAGCCTCGTCGTGCGTCAGGTCCGGCAGGCGGTTCAGCCACTTCGGGAAGTACCAGTTGCGCTCGCCGAGCAGTGCCATCACCGCGGGCAGCAGCACACCCCGGATGATCGTCGCGTCGATGAGCACCGCCGCCGCGAGGCCCACACCCATCTGCTTCATGGACTGCATCGACAGCGTCCCGAAGATGGCGAAGACGGCGACCATGATGACGGCGGCACTGGTGACTACCCCGGCCGTGGTGACCACCCCGTGCTGGATCGCGTCCTTCGTCGTACGGCCCCGCAGGTGCGCCTCGCGGATGCGGGAGACGACGAACACGTGGTAGTCCATCGACAGGCCGAACAGGATCACGAACAGGAACAGGGGCAGCCAGGTGATGATGGCGCCCACACCTTCAGCGCCCACCAGCGACGCGCCCCAGCCGTGCTGGAAGACGGCGACCAGGATGCCGTAGGCCGCCCCGACCGAGAGCAGGTTGAGCACGATCGAGGTGATCGCGATCGTCAGGGAGCGGAACGACAGCAGCATCAGCAGGAAGGCGAACACGACCACGAAGGCGAACACCGGGGCGACCGCGCCGCCCAGTTGGTCGTTGAAGTCCTTCGAGCCCGCGACCTGCCCGGTGATCGGCGCCTCGACGCCGTCGACCCTGCCGAGTGTGGCCGGTCGTACCTCGTCGCGCAGCTTGTCCAGGCTCTCGCCCGCCTTGTCCAGGTCGGAGCCGCCGACCAGCGGCACGTACACGAAGGCGATGTTCTCGGCGTCGTGCAGCTTGATGTCCACCGGGCCGCGCGAGGCGCCCGAACTGACCGCCAGCTGACGGAAGTCGGCGAGCGCGGACTTCACTTCGGCCGCGTTGATGTCCTTCGCCCTGACGATCACCTCGGCCGGCTCGGAGCCGCCGGGGAACGCGTCGTTGACCCGGTTGTAGGTGCCGACGATCGGCAGCGAGTCGCCGAACTCCTGGTCCAGGGTGAGGTTCTGGGTCTTCATGCCGAGCGCGGGCGCGGCCACGGCGAGCAGCGCACCGGCAGCGACCACCAGTGAGACGGCGGGCCTGGCGAGTACGACCTTCAGCACGGCCGTCCAGAAACGGCTCTCCCCGTTGCCCTTGCCGCGGTTGCCGTTCCCGCGCCGCTTGTCCGGGTGCAGGAACGGGATGCGGCCCTTCTCGACCCGCTCGCCGAGCAGCGACAGCAGCGCCGGAAGGACCGTCACCGAGCCGACCATGGCGACCGCCACGACCATCAGCGAGGCAAGTCCCATCGCCTCGAACGTGGCGAGCCCGGTGAACAGCATGCCCGCCATCGCCACGCACACCGTGACACCGGAGACGATGATCGCGCGGCCACTGGTCGCCGCGGCGATCTGCATCGCGGCCTCCGGGCTGCGGCCCGCCGCCCGCTCCTCGCGCTCCCGGCGCAGATAGAACAGGCAGTAGTCGACACCGACGGCGAGACCGACGAGCAGCATCACGGAACTCGCGGTGTCGTCCATCGGCTGGAGGTGGCTGACGATGCCCATCAGACCCATCGTCGCCATGATCGCGGTGACCGCCAGTGCCACCGGCAGCAGCGCCGCGACGAGCGCGCCGAACGCGATCAGCAGAATGCCGAGGGCCACCGGTACGGCGGACAGTTCGGCCTTCTTGAAGTCGTCACCGAAGGCGTCGTCGAACGTCTTGTTCATACTGGCGCCGCCGATCTCCTCGATCCGCAGCTCGGAGTGGTCCTTCTGGACGTCCGCGACGGCCTTCAGCACCGGCTCGACCCGGTCGCCCGCCGTCTCGGCGTCGCCCCGCATGTCGAACTGGACGAGCGCGCTGCGTCCGTCCTTCGAGACGGTGTCCGTGTCGTACGGCGACTGGACGTCCGTGACCTTGCCGGTCGCGTCGACCGCCTTCATGACGTCGGCGACGGCGGCCCGGAACGCGGCGTCCGTGGCGCTGACGCTCGCGCCCTTGGCCTGGATGAGGACGGTCTCGCTCGCGGGTTCGTCGATCCCGGCATCCTCGATGATCTTGGCGGCCGTGTGGGTCTCGCCCCCCAGCTGGTCGCTCTCCTTGACCTCGACGCTGCCGGCCGCGGAGCCGAGCCCCATCGCCAGGACGACGAACAGCACCCAGATCCCGACAGCCGCCCAGCGATGCTTGGCACTCCAGCCGCCGGCCCGGGCGGCTATGCCCCGTACCCGCGTTTCTCCGTTCCCCATGACGGGCTGCCCCCTCGTAAGCGGCGACAGCCCCTGCCATCACCTTTAGTTCGAAGGTATGGGCCGGATAAGACCATCTCCTCGTGCTCGCCGGTGAGGTGCGGTCGGCCGAAGTCCTCCCCGCGGGTACCGGCGTCTCCCCACTGGGTAGGACACCGGCCCCCTACATCTAAAAGACGATCTCGGGGTGGTTCATCAGGGGGGACTGTCGGTGGGCAGCCCTAAGGTGAGCGGATGACGACAGGCAAGCAGGCGACGACGACCTACGCGGCGCTGTTGCGCGGCATCAACGTGGGCGGCAACAAGAAGGTCCCCATGGCCGAGCTGCGCACCCTGATGGAGGGCCTCGGGTACGACGCCGTACGGACCTACCTCCAGAGCGGCAACGCCGTGTTCGCCGCCGGTCACGGGGACGAGGATTCCCTCGCCGGGGAGATCGCGAAAGCCATCGAGCAGCACTTCGGATTCACCGTGGACGTCATCGTGCGCGACCACGCCCACCTGCGGGCGATCAGGGACGACTGCCCTTTCCCCGCAGCCGAGTTGGAGGCCAAGCAACTCCACGTCACCTACTTCTCCGTCCCGGTCGACGAGACCCGCTTCGCGGACATCGACCAGGCCGCCCACCTCCCCGAGGAGTTCCGGCTCGGCGACCGTGCGCTGTACCTGTACGCACCCGACGGACTCGGCCGCTCCAAACTCGCCGAGATGCTCGCCAGGCCCCGGTACCTGAAGGGCCTGATCGCGACCAGCCGCAACTGGAACACCGTCCTGAAACTGGTGGAACTGACCGAGGACGAGACCCGGGGGAAGTGAGACCGATGCCCGACCTCCACCTCGACCCCGGCCTCAACCGTGACCGGGAGCGCGACCCCGCGGTGGAGGCCGCCATCGAGGCCGAGCTGCGGCTGCTCGACCCGGAGGTCCGTCGCTCGCCCGAGCTGACCGGCGCGCTGCTGCACCCCGGGTTCCACGAGTTCGGTGCCTCGGGTCGGCACTGGGACCGGGCGTCGATCATCGAGTCCCTCGCCGCGACCACCGAACCGGGCGCCCGCCCCATCGCCGTCTCGCGCATGAGGGGCGTACGGCTCGCACCGGACCTGGTCCACCTCACCTTCGACACGGAGAGCAACGGCCGCCGGGCCCACCGGAGTTCGCTGTGGCGGCGGAACACCGAAGGCGCCGGCTGGCTGCTGTACTTCCACCAGGCGACCCCGTTCGACGCCGACGGGTACAGCGGGGACGGGGACGGGGTCGGCTGACCTACCGGCGGTCCAGGCGTGCCAGTTCGTCCCCCGACAGTCGTACGGTGCCGGCGGCCAGGTTCTCCTCCAGGTGTACGGGGGAGCCGGTTCCCGGGGTCGGGCAGAGCACCGGGGAGCGGTGCAGCAGCCAGGCCAGCGCGACCTGGGCCGGGGTCGCTCCGTGCGCGGCGGCGATCTCCGCGCACACCGGGTCCGACGCCAACTCGCCGTTGCCCAGCGGAAACCACGGCAGGAACGCGATGCCGTGCGCCTCGCACAGCTTCAGCAGCGGCTCGGAGGAGCGGTCGAGGAGGTGGTAGCGGTTCTGGACGGACGCGATCGGTGCCAACTCCCGTGCCGCGCCCAGTTCGTCGACCGTCACCGAGTCGAGGCCGAGGTGCCGGATCTTGCCCTCCGCGCGCAACTCGTCGAGGGCGCCCAGTTGTTCGGCCATCGGGACGCGCGGGTCGAGCCGGTGCAGCTGGTACAGGTCGATCGTGTCGCGGCGCAGCCGACGCAGACTCGCCTCGCACATCGCGCGCAGCCGCTCCGGCCGGCCGTCGATGTGCCAGGCGTCGGGACCGGTGCGTACGACACCGCCCTTGGTCGCGACCAACACCCCGGCCGGGTACGGGTGCAGGGCCTCGGCGATCAGTTCCTCGGCGATCCAGGGGCCGTAGTTGTCGGCGGTGTCGACCAGTGTCACACCCCGGTCGACGGCCCGGCGCAGCACGGCCACCGCGTCGTCAGGGCCGCCGCGCGGGCCCCAGTAGCCGGGGCCGGTCAGCTGGGCCGTGCCGTAACCGAGGCGACGGACCGTGAACTCGCCGCCGATGGTGAAACTTTCCGAAGCCATGCGACGGACGCTACCTGTGCGGTGCACGCACCATGGCAGGCTGGCCGCCATGCGCTACGTCATCATCGGAGCAGGAGCGGTCGGCGGTGCCGTCGGCGGGCGGCTGGCCGGGGCGGGGCACGAGGTCGTGCTCGTCGCCCGGGGCGCCCAGTACGAGGCGCTGCGCGCGCACGGGCTGCGGCTGGTCACACCGGACGGGACGCACACGTACCGCCTGCCGACCGTCGACGGACCCGCCGGACTCGGAGAACTGCGCGCCGACGACGTACTCGTCCTCGCGGTCAAGACGCAGGACAGCGAGGCCGCTCTGGCGGCCTGGGGGCCGGTGCCCGTCGAGGGTGGCGGTACGGCGGCCGAACGGCTGCCGTTGCTGTGCGCGCAGAACGGCGTGGAGAGCCCGCGACTCGCGCTGCGCCGCTTCCGGCGGGTGTACGGCGTCTGCGTCTGGCTCCCCGCGGCCTACGAGGAACCCGGCATCGTCTCCGCCCCGGGCGCCCCCCTCACCGGCATCCTCTTCCTCGGCCGCTACCCGCACGGCACCGACGACACGGTCCGCCGGATCGGCGCCGACCTGGAGAAGGCGGAGTTCGAGGCCCCGGTCGTACCGGACGTGGCACGCTGGCAGTACGCCAAGCTGCTCACCAACCTGGGCAACGCCATCCGGGCGCTCAGCGGTGCGGCGGACAGCGAGGAGAGCGAGCGGCTGCGCCAACGGGTGTACGCCGAGGGCGAGTCGGTGCTCGCGGCGGCCGGGATCCCGTACGCGAGTGCCGCGGAGACGAAGGCCAGGCGCGGCGACAGGATCACTCTGCTGCCGCTGCCCGGCACCGAGCCCGGCGGCGGCTCCACCTGGCAGTCCCTGAGCCGGGGCACCGGCACGGTCGAGACCGACTACCTCAACGGCGAGATCGCGTTCCTGGGACGCCTGCACGGCGTACCGACACCCCTGAACGAACTGCTGCAACGACTGGCCGACACGTTCGCACGGGAACGGCGGCCGGCGGGGTCGCTGCCGTCGGCGGAACTCGTACGGCTCGCGGACGAGGCACTGTCCGACCGGCCGTCGGCGGCCGACGGGCGGGACCCGGAGGAGTGACCACCCGAACTCAGGCTGCCCGCACGGCGATTCGGGCGAGCCGGGACAACACCTACGCGCTCACCGGGGCCCGCCCCGGCAACGGCACCCGCGCCGCCGCCTCCGCGTAGCGCCGCAGCAGCAGCCGGGCCACCTCGGGTGCCGGTCCAAGGACGTCCGCGAGTACGTCCGCCCGGGCCGCGCCCCGCGCGATGCGGTCGGGGAGGAAGCCGGGGGCGAGGACGTAGGGCGCGACGGCGACCCGCTCGCAGCCCAGCTCCCGCAACTCCCGTACGGCGTCCTCGGTCCGGGGAAGGGACGCGGAGGCGAACGCAGGCCGCACGGCGCACCAACCGGTGTGCCGCCACTCCCGCGCGATGTCAGCGATCACTGCGATCGCCTCCGGGTCGGTGGACCCCGCCGAGGCCAGCACGACCCCGGTCGAGGACTTGTCGGCGGGCGTCAACCCCGCCTCGTACAGGCGCCGTTCGAGCGCCGAGAGGAGCAGCGGGGACGGGCCCAGCACATCCGCCTGACGGATGTTCAGCCGCCCCGGAGCCTCCCGCAGGACCGCCGGGATGTCCGCCTTGGCATGGAAGGCGCGGGTCAGGAGGAGGGGGAGGGCGACCACGTCACGGACGCCCTCCGCCGCCAGGGACTCCAGCACCCCTTGTACGGAAGGGATGTTGAAGTCCAGGAAGCCGGTCTCCACGCGCAGCCCCGGCCGCAGCGACCGTACGCGCCGCACGAGGGCGTGCACGGTCGCCGCGTGCCGCGGGTCGCGGCTGCCGTGGGCGACGACCACGAGGACGGGGCGGACCGGCTGCTTGTGCATGGGCTCAGCTCGCCACCAGGAGACCGCGGCTGCGCAGCACCCGTCGTTCCAGCGGGCTGAAGATGAGCAGGTCGACGGCGATACCGACGAAGAGGATCAGGAAGATCGCCTCGAAGATCATCGGCATGGAGCTGGCGTTGCGGCCGTTCTCCAGCAGCGCGCCCAGACCGATGCCCAGGTCGGGCGAGGAGGCGATGATCTCCGCCGCCATCAGCGAGCGCCAGGAGAACGCCCAGCCCTGCTTCAGACCGGCCAGATAGCCCGGCAGCGAGGCGGGCAGGACGATGTGCCAGGCGCCCTTCCAGCCGGTCGCGCCCATCGTGCGGCCCGCCCGCAGGAACAGCGGCGGCACCTGGTCGATGCCGGAGACCAGGCCGTTGGCGATGGACGGGACCGCGCCGAGCAGGATCACCGCGTACATCATCGAGTTGTTCAGACCCAGCCACAGGACCGCCGGCGGCACCCAGGCCACCGACGGCAGCGACTGGAGACCCGACAGGACCGGTCCGATCGCCGCCCGGACGAACTTCACCCGGGCCACGACCAGACCCAGCGGGGTCCCGATCGCCAGCGCCAGCAGGAAGCCGAGCAGACCGCGCTCGACACTGGTCCAGATGTAGCCGAGGAGCTTGCCCTCCAGCCAGGCGTCCTTGAACTCGGCCGCCACGTCCCCGGGCGAGGGCAGCTTGGTCGGGTCGCTGACGACGTTGAAGGTGATCAGTGCCTGCCAGACCAGCAGCACCACGCCGGTTGCGACGAGCGGCGGAAGGATCTTGGCGCGGAAGGTCACCGAGAAGGGCGTGCGCGTGGTGGCCACGTTCTCCAGGGCGTCCAGACCGGCCTCCAGGCCGCCGGTCTGCTGGTTGCTGTCGGACCGGTCCTGGGTGTCCGTCGGGCCCGACTTCGTGTCACTGCTGGCCATGACGGCGGATCTCCCCACGCAGTTGTTCGGTGATCTCGATGGACAGTTCGGCCACGGGGGCGTCCTCGATGCGGCGCGGCTGCGGGATGTCGACCGTCCACTCGTGCGCCACCCGGCCCGGCCGGGACGACAGCAGGACGACGCGCTGCGCGAGCCGTACCGCCTCCCGCACGTTGTGCGTGACGAACAGGACGGAGACGCCCGTCTCGGCCCAGATCCGGGTCAGCTCGTCGTGCAGGACGTCACGCGTGATCGCGTCGAGCGCCGCGAACGGCTCGTCCATCAGCAGGAGTCGGCTCTCCTGCGCCAGCGCCCGGGCCAGTGCGACCCGCTGGCGCATACCGCCGGACAGCTCGTGCACCCGCTTGTCGTACGAGCCCTGCAACCGGACGAGGGCGAGCAGCTCGTCGGCGCGCCCGCGCCGCTCGTTCTTCGGAACTCCCCCCAGTTTCAAGGCGAGTTCGATGTTCCTGCCCGCGGTCAGCCACGGGAAGAGGGCGTGCTCCTGGAACATCAGGGCAGGACGCCCGTCGGTCCTGATGCTGCCGGCGCTCGGGTCGTCGAGACCGGCGACGAGGTTGAGCAGTGTGGACTTGCCGCAGCCCGAGGCCCCCAGGAGGGTGACGAACTCACCCGGTGCGACATCGAGCGTGATGTCGTCGAGGACGAGTTGCTGCCCGGCGGGCCCGGCGAAGGACTTCGATACGTGCTCGATTCGGGCGGCGTACTCGACTGACTCGGCCTGTTCGGCCTTGGCGATCGCGGTGGCCATGGTCGTCACCTCCTGGGAGCTCTCGGGGATCGGGACTACTGGACGCCGAGACCGGCGTCGTCGACCGGGCTCTCGCCCGCGGCCTTCAGGACGTTGTTGAGAGGCGTGAGGTCGTAGATGCCCTTGAGCAGCGGGTCCTCCAGCAGACCGGCCTTGACCGCGTGCTCCGCCTCGGAGTTGAGGGTGGAGGCCAGCGGGTCGTTGGTGAACTGGATGGACTTCCACGCCGGGTCGATGACCTCGGGCTTCAGCGCCTTGCCGGAGTCGATCGCGAGCTGCGCGTTGGCAGCGGCCTTCGCCGCGTCGGAGTTGGCGTTGATCCACTTGTTGGTGTCGACGGAGGCCTTCAGGACCGCCTCGACGGCCTTCGGGTGCTCCTTGAGGAATTTCTGCGACACGATGATGTTCGTGATCACGAACTTCTTGTCCGGCCACAGGTCCGCCTCGTCGAGCAGCACCTTGGCGCCCTCGGCGACCAGCTTGGACGCGGTCGGCTCCGGCACCCAGGCGCCGTCGATGGAGCCGGACTTGTAGGCGTCGGGGGTGACCTTGTTGTCGGTGCGGACGACCGACACGTCGCCCTTGCCGCTCTCCGCGTCGACCTTCCAGCCCTGGTCGGCGATCCAGTTGAGGAACGCCACGTCCTGGGTGTTGCCCAGCTGCGGGGTGGCGATCTTCTTGCCCTTGACGTCCTTGACGGACTTGATCTTCTTCGGGTTGACGACGAGCTTCACACCACCGGACGCCGAACCGCCGATGATGCGGAGGTTGGTGCCCTTGGACTTGGTGTAGCCGTTGATCGCCGGGGAGGGGCCGATCCAGCCGATGTCGATGGAGCCCGAGTTGAGGGCCTCGATCTCGGAGGGGCCGGCGTTGAAGACCTGGTACTTCGCTTCCGTGGCGCCGAGCGCCTTCTGGAAGTAGCCCTTGTTCACAGCGACCAGCGCGGTGCCGTGCGTCAGGTTGCCGAAGTAACCGATCTTGACGGAGCCGAGCCCGTCGACCTTCTGGGCACCGGCGGCGACCTTCGCCTTGGAGCTGTCGTCCGTCGATTCCGACCCGTAACCGCAGGCGGCGAGCGTCAGAAGGGGGAGCACGGCCACTGCGGCGAGGCTGCGGCGGAGGAGGGCGATGGGGGTGCCCCCATTCGAGCGAAGTCGAGAAAGGGGGAGGTTGGCAGGCACGGGAGGGTTTCCTCTCGGAGGCCCGGCGGTCACGCCCTCAGGTCGTGGCCGGGAGGTCGGCAGGTCTTCGTCGATGTCGGGACGTCCGGTGGGGGGACAGGGCGCGCAGGCGGTGCGCGTACGTCAGCACGCACATCGCGCCACCCCGCCCTGCCCGCTGCCGAGGACGCCGCTGCCGACGCGGCCGCCCTCCTTCGCGAACGTGGAGTAGAAATCGGTGGATCTCATGTCAGAAGTCCCACCCGTCGTCCTCGGTGGTGTCCTTGACGGGCTCCGGGGACGCGAACGACTCGCCGACCATGCCCGCGGTGAGCGTGGTGCCGTCGTTCGGGTCGATCAGGATGAACGAACCGGTGCGCCGGGAGTCGGCGTACGAGTCGACGGGCAGCGGCTCCGCGGTGCGGATCTTCACGCGGCCGATGTCGTTGGCGACGAGCTGTCCCGGGTGCGGGTGCAGGGACAGGTCGTCGAGCGTGAGACGGGACGGGATGTCCTTGACGATCGCCTTGACCGTGCGGGTGCCGTGCTTGAGGAGCACCCGGTGGCCGACCGTCAGCGGTGCGTCGGCGACATGGCACACGGTCGCCTCGACGTCCTGCGTGGTCGGCGGCGCGTCCTTGCTGGGCACGATCAGGTCGCCGCGCGAGATGTCGATGTCGTCCTCCAGCAGGACGGTCACCGACTGCGTGGTGTACGCGATGTCGACCGGCACGCCGAGCAGGTCGATACCGGCGATCTTCGACGCGTGGCCGGACGGCAGGACCGTCACGGACTCGCCGACGCGGAAGGAACCGGCGGCGATCTGGCCCGCGTAACCCCGGTAGTCGGGGTGTTCGGCGGTCTGCGGCCGGATCACGTACTGCACGGGGAGGCGGGCGTGGCAGTGGCTCAGGTCGTGGGCGACCGGGACCGTCTCCAGGTGCTCCAGGAAGGTCGGCCCGCCGTACCAGTCCATGTTCGCGGACGGGTCCACCACGTTGTCGCCGGCCAGCGCCGAGATCGGGATCGTGGTGATCTCCGGGACGCCCAGCTCCAGCGCGTACGCCGTGAACTCCTCGGCGATGGCGGCGAACACGGACTCCTGGTAGCCGACCAGGTCCATCTTGTTGACCGCGAGGACCACGTGCGGGACACGCAGCAGCGCCGCGAGGGCGGCGTGCCGCCGGGTCTGCTCGACGACGCCGTTGCGGGCGTCGATCAGGATCACCGTCAGCTCGGCCGTGGAGGCACCCGTCACCATGTTGCGGGTGTACTGCACGTGGCCGGGCGTGTCGGCGAGGATGAACCGGCGCTTCGGGGTGGCGAAGTAGCGGTACGCCACGTCGATCGTGATGCCCTGCTCGCGCTCGGCGCGCAGGCCGTCGGTGAGCAGGGCGAGGTCGGGGGCCTCCTGGCCGCGGCTCGCCGAGGCGCGCTCGACGGCCTCCAACTGATCGGTGAGGATCGACTTGGAGTCGTGCAGCAGCCGCCCCACGAGGGTGGACTTGCCGTCGTCGACGGAACCGGCGGTGGCGAACCGCAGGAGCGTGGTCTCGGAGAGTTCCGTGGTCGTGCTCATGGCTAGAAGTACCCCTCGCGCTTGCGGTCTTCCATCGCGGCCTCGGACATCTTGTCGTCGGCGCGGGTGGCGCCCCGCTCGGTCAGCCGGGAGGCGGCGATCTCCGCGATCACGTCGGCCAGCGTGCTCGCGTCCGAGTCGACGGCTCCGGTGCAGGACATGTCGCCGACCGTGCGGTAGCGGACCTGCCGCTTCTCGACGGTCTCGTCCGCCCTGGGCCCGCCCCACTCACCGGCGGTCAGCCACATCCCGGCCCGCTGGAACACCTCACGCTCGTGCGCGAAGTAGATGTCCGGCAGCTCGATGCCCTCGCGGGCGATGTACTGCCAGACATCCAGCTCGGTCCAGTTGCTCAAGGGGAACACCCGGACGTGCTCGCCGGGCGCGTGCCGCCCGTTGTACAGATTCCACAGCTCGGGGCGCTGGCGGCGGGGGTCCCACTGGGAGAACTCGTCCCGCAGCGAGAACACGCGTTCCTTCGCCCGGGCCTTCTCCTCGTCGCGTCGGCCGCCGCCGAAGACGGCGTCGAACTTCTCCGCCTGGATCTTCTCGGTCAGCGGCAGCGTCTGGAGCGGGTTGCGGGTCCCGTCCGGACGCTCCTTCAGCACTCCGCGGTCGATGTACTCCTGCACGGAGGCGACGTGCAGCCGCAGCCCATGAGCCGCCACCGCCCGGTCGCGGTACTCCAGGACCTCGGGGAAGTTGTGCCCGGTGTCGACGTGCAGCAGCGAGAAGGGGATCGCCGCCGGCGCGAACGCCTTCAGGGCCAGGTGCAGCATGACGATGGAGTCCTTGCCACCGGAGAACAGGATCACCGGCCGCTCGAACTCACCCGCCACCTCACGGAAGATGTGCACCGCCTCGGACTCAAGGGCGTCCAGGTGGGAGAGGGTGTACGGGGCGTCGGTCGGGCCCCCGTGCACCTTGACAACGGGCGTCGTCATGCCAGTCCCCTCTCGGTGAGCAGCGCGTGGACGGCCGCCGCGGACTCCTGGACGGTCTGGTCCTGCGACTCGATCCGCAGATCCGGCGTCTCGGGCTCCTCGTAGGGGTCGTCGACCCCGGTGAGCCCGGTCAGCTCGCCCGCCGCCTGCTTGGCGTACAGACCCTTCACATCGCGTACGGAGCACACCTCGACCGGGGTCGCCACATGCACCTCGACGTACGCCGTGCCGCTCTCCTGGTGCCGCTTGCGCACGGCCTCGCGGCTGTCCGCGTACGGCGCGATCACCGGGACCAGCGTCTTCACGCCGTTACGGGCGAGCAGTTCGGCGAGGAAGCCGATGCGCTGCACGTTCGTGTGCCGGTCCTCGCGGCTGAAGCCGAGGCCCGCCGAGATGAACTCACGGATCTCGTCGCCGTCCAGCACCTCGACGAGGTGGCCCTCCTCGCGCAGCCGGCCGGCCAGTTCGTACGCGATGGTGGTCTTGCCGGCGCTCGGCAGACCCGTGAGCCATACGGTGGCTCCGGTCGTCACTGGTATCTCCTGGTCCTCGGGGGTCGCGGTCTCGGTCTGGGGCATCAGCCGTGCAGCCCGCACTCGGTCTTGCCGCGGCCCGCCCAGCGGCCGGCGCGCGCGTCCTCGCCCTCCAGCACCCGGCGGGTGCAGGGCGCGCAGCCGACGGACGCGTAGCCGTCCATCAGCAGCGGGTTGGTCAGTACGCCGTGTTCGGCGACGTACGCGTCCACGTCGTCCTGCGTCCAGCGGGCGATCGGGGAGACCTTGACCTTCTGCCGCTTCTCGTCCCAGCCGACGACCGGGGTGTTCGCCCGGGTCGGGGACTCGTCGCGGCGCAGGCCGGTCGCCCAGGCCGCGTACCCCTTGAGGCCGCGTTCCAGGGGCTCGACCTTGCGCAGCTTGCAGCACAGGTCCGGGTCGCGGTCGTGCAGCTTCGGCCCGTACTCGGCGTCCTGCTCGGCGACCGTCTGGACCGGGGTGAGGGTCAGGACGCGGACGTCCATCACGGCCTCGACCGCGTCGCGGGTGCCGATGGTCTCGGGGAAGTGGTAGCCGGTGTCGAGGAACACCACGTCGACGCCGGGCATGGCACGGGACGCGAGGTGGGCGACCACCGCGTCCTCCATGGAGGAGGTCACGCAGAATTTTTTACCAAAGGTGGCTGTGGCCCACCTGAGGATCTCCAGCGCGGAGGCGTCCTCCAGGTCACGTCCCGCCTGCTCGGCGAGTGCCTTCAGGTCGTCCGTCGTACGGTCTTGCTGAACCGTCGTCATTTGTCGTCCCCTCCGGTTTCCCGGTGCTGAAGTCCGCGGGCGAGGAGCCCAAGGAACTTCAACTGGAAGGCTCGGTTGCAGGCTCCGCATTCCCAGGCGCCGTGGCCCTGGTCGTTCGGGCGCAGGTCCTCGTCGCCGCAGTAGGGGCAGTAGAAGGGGGCGGCGCGCTCGCTCACGACAGTGCCTCCTCGGAGGCGCGGGCCGCCCATGTGGCGAACCGCTCGCCGTCCTCGCGCTCCGCCTGGAAGTTCTTCAGCACACGCTCGACGTAGTCCGGCAGCTCGTCCGAAGTCACCTTCAGACCACGGACCTTGCGGCCGAAACCGGCCTCCAGACCGAGGGCGCCGCCCAGGTGGACCTGGAAGCCCTCGACCTGCTCGCCCGCGTCGTTCAGGACCAACTGGCCCTTGAGGCCGATGTCCGCGACCTGGATACGGGCGCAGGCGTTCGGGCAGCCGTTGATGTTGATGGTGATCGGCTCGTCGAACTCCGGGATACGGCGCTCCAGTTCGTCGATCAGGGAGGCGCCGCGCGCCTTCGTCTCGACGATCGCGAGCTTGCAGTACTCGATGCCGGTGCAGGCCATCGTGCCGCGCCGGAACGGGGACGGCCTGACGGTCAGGTCGAGCGCCTCCAGGCCCTCGACGAGCGAGTCGATCCGTGACTCCTCGACATCGAGCACGATCATCTTCTGCTCGACGGTGGTGCTGAGGCGGCCCGAGCCGTGGGCCTCGGCCAGTTCGGCGATCTTCGTGAGGATCGTGCCGTCCACGCGGCCCACACGCGGGGCGAAACCGACGTAGAAGCGGCCGTCCTTCTGGCGGTGCACACCGACGTGGTCGCGCCAGCGCTCGACGGGCTGGGCCGGGGCCGGGCCGTCGGTCAGCTTGCGCTTCAGGTAGTCGTCCTCCAGGACCTGGCGGAACTTCTCCACGCCCCAGTCGGCGAGCAGGAACTTCAGGCGGGCGCGGGTGCGCAGCCGCCGGTAGCCGTGGTCGCGGAAGATCGAGATGACGCCCTCGTAGACGTCCGGGACCTCGTCCAGCGGGACCCAGGCACCCAGGCGCTGGCCGATCTTCGGGTTGGTGGACAGGCCGCCGCCGACCCACACGTCGAAACCGGGGCCGTGCTCGGGGTGCTCCACACCGACGAACGCGATGTCGTTGATCTCGTGCGCCACGTCGAGCAGCGGCGAGCCGGAGATCGCCGACTTGAACTTGCGGGGCAGGTTCGAGAAGTCCTTGTTGCCGATGATCCGGCGCTGGATCACCTCGATGGCGGGCGTGCCGTCGATGATCTCGTCCTCGGCGATCCCGGCGACCGGCGAACCGAGGATGACGCGCGGTGTGTCACCGCAGGCCTCGGTGGTGGACAGGCCGACGGCTTCGAGGCGGTTCCAGATCTCGGGGACGTCCTCGATGCGGATCCAGTGGTACTGGACGTTCTGCCGGTCCGTGAGGTCGGCCGTGCCGCGCGCGAACTCCTGCGAGATCTCGCCGATGACCCGCAGCTGGGCGGTGGTGAGCCGGCCGCCGTCGATCCGGACGCGCAGCATGAAGTACTTGTCGTCCAGCTCCTCCGGCTCCAGGATCGCGGTCTTGCCGCCGTCGATCCCGGGCTTGCGCTGGGTGTACAGGCCCCACCAGCGCATCCGGCCGCGCAGATCGTTGGGGTCGATCGAGTCGAAGCCCCGCTTGGAGTAGATCGTCTCAATGCGTGTCCGCACATTGAGACCGTCGTCGTCCTTCTTGAACTGCTCGTTCCCGTTGAGGGGGGTGAAGTGTCCGGCGGCCCACTGACCCTCACCACGGTGACGGCTCACCTTGCGGCGGGGCGCGGCGGCAGGGTTCTGCGGGGTGGCGGCCATGGTTCTACGTCCTCCGGGACAGCAGCGGGAAGGGGCCGGTGCGAAGCGCCGTCGATGAGGGGCGGCGGTCGGGTGGCGGGTGGGCGGCTCTTACCTGCGCTTACGGGCGCATGGTCAGACCCGCGCGGCTCTGCGCGGGCTGAGGCAAAGGGGAGAGGATCGGCGGTGCTGAGGGCTCTTCAGCTCGCCGGACAGATGGCGCTGGACATGCGGCCGAGGTCGACGTGCCGCCGACTCACCAAGGCAATCCCAGTTCCAGACATGACGGAAGCGTGTCACGGCGATCTGGACACAGTCCAGCATTGTCCGTCATTCGGACACCCTTGTCTCGTACAGCGAGACGAGGGTGTCATCGATCACATGGCACGCTCACGACAGGTCGAACGCCTGCCGGCAGACCGCTCCTGAGCAGGTCAGATACGGTGCGCCCCCGGCCAGGGGCCGGGTGCGGAGACCTCCGCCTCCTCCTCGACCCTGGTGTCGAAGAGGGCGAAGCCGCGACGCAGATAGTTGTCCATCGCGTGCTCCCCGTCCTTGCTGCATGTATGCAGCCAGACCCGCTTCGTCGGCGTCAGCCCCGGCCACCGTTCTCCGAGGTCCCAGGCCCGGGCGGCCCCGTACGACAGCAGGTGCCCGCCGATCCGGCGGCCCCGGAAGGCGGGGATCAGCCCGAAGTAGACGATCTCCACGGCCCCGTCGTCCTGGGGCTCGAACTCCACGTACCCGGCCGGGGTGCCCCGGTCGTAGGCGACCCAGGTTTCCACGCCCGGGCGCTCCAGATACTCCTGCCAGCGGGCGTATGTCCAGGCCAGCCGGTCGGTCCAGCGGATGTCGCCGCCGACGGAGGCGTACAGGAAGCGGCTGAACTCGGGGGAGGGTACTTCGGCGCGGACGACGACGACGTCCCCGTCGGGCCCGGCTGCGGGCAGCAGGTCGGTCGGCGCGGTCTGTTCCAGGGACCAGGTGGTCACGGCGATGTTGCTCATGACAGCCAGGGAAACACGGTCCGCCCGCCGCGGATCCGTCGGGGGCTCGTCCCACGGTTCCCCGCCGCCCTGCCGGGGCGCTCGCACGCCCCGGTTTCCCGGCGGTTTCCGGAATCTGTGGGCGCTATTTCAGGGACCCCGTGATCGACGACAGCGGTACGGCGTACAGGACCCGCTCCGGGACCGGTGCCCCGAGCCATCCGGACCGTTCGTCCGCCGCCGACTCGGTCAGTGACCAGACCTCCCCGGTGCCCTCCCAGTAGGAGAGGGACTCGGCCTGTTCGCCCCAACAGCGGCGGGACTCGCCGTCGGCGCCGCAGCGGGCGGCCTTCGCGCCCTCCGCGTCGAGCCGCCACAGGGTGCCGTGCCGGTCCTTGACGGCGGGGGCGAGACCGACGTACCAGTCCGCCTTCTCGTCGCCCGCCGACCGGTAGGACAGCACGCCCTGGATGCCGGTGGCCTTCGTCGAGTAGGCCTCCACCGCGTTCACCCGGCCCAGGGCGTTGGCGGCCAGGAGGCCGGAGCGGTCGCCCGCGCGGCTGAACGGGTAGCGCCACAGGCGGCTGCGCTGGTCGGCGCCGGCCGCGAACGACTCGCTCGCGACCAGGCTGTCGGGCGTGGAACTGCGGTCCAGCGAGAGGGAACCGAAACAGGGGGTGCGGTCGTCGGCCGCCGGGTCGCACGCGCCACCGGTCAGGCTGTACGAGGCGACCGCCGGCATGACGTAGCCGTACCCGTGCGCCGACCAGCCGCCGGGCACCCGGCCGACCGCCGGGCTGTCGACCGAGGCGCGCTGGATGCGGTTCATGTCGTAGACGTACAGGGACTTGCGGTCGGTGTCCTCGGCGGAGGCGGTGACCAGCAGTTTGTCCTGGTACCAGACCATGCCGGAGATCGAGGACTCCAGCTTGCGGTAGTCCGAGCCGTCCTCCGTCGGGACGACCAGGAGCACCCAGCGGTACGTCATGGCGGACAGGTCGTTCGCGTCGATGACGGCGATCCGCGCGAGACCCCGGGAGACCTCGGGCTCGTCCGGCTTGGCGTCGTTGTGCGTCCAGCCGGAGAGGATCACCCGGTTGGCACCCCAGCGGCCGTCCTCGTCCGCGTCGCCGGAGGTGGTCACGGACTGCGGCAGCCAGCGCTGACTGGCCGAGTCGGCCTCGTCCCAGCAGTACGCGTGGGTGGCCGTCGGGGCGACGGGCAGTGCCCCGGTCTCGGTGGGGGCACACTCGGCCGCGCCGCGCAGCGTGCGGTTGGTGTGCTCCAGCACCGTGCTCACACCCACCGTGCCGCCCATGGAGGTGGCCAGCCGGTCGAGCGAACTCTTCGAAGCCAGGTGCTCCTTGAGCTGGAAGTCCGTCAGTTCGGCGGCGGACGTGATCGACCTCAGGGGTCCCGGGTTGTCGCTGCTCACGGCCTGGGAGGCGCTGACGATGGTGGCCGCGGCGGTCAGAGCGAGGGCGGTTCCGGCGAGAACGCCGCGCAGCGCTCTGCCCCTTCTCTGCCTGCGGTGTCTGCCGCGATACGTCATTCATCCTCCCGAGGCAGGCCAACTGCGGCTCGCGTTCCGTAGGTTGAACCGGAGTCGCAGTGTGGGGGGCCGTGGGATGGATGGTACGTCAGGGGGCGCCAGGCCTGGTCGAATACGCCGGAATCCTTACCCCTGTGTTGCATCCGGGGATCGTTCGAGCACGTCTTCTCACCCCGCTGTCACGTCCGGTCACCGTGCGTCTCCCGCCGGCCGTCCCGCGGGCACCGCGCCCCGCGCCTGCGCCACGGACGCCGCCGTCGAGTGGGGCAGCAGATCGCGGAGGTCGTCCGGGAGGAGGACGGTCACCTCCGCGTCCTCGCTGAAGCGGTACGGGCGGTGGTCGAGGAACGCCCCGAGATACCGCCGTATCCGCGACATCTCCGCGCGCACGGTCACCGTGCGGACCGGGTCCCCGAACAAGTCGTCGGCCAGGGCCGCCGCGCTGCGGCCGGTGGGGTGCAGGGCCAGGAGGTAGAGCAACTCGGCGTGCCGGGGACTCAGTTCGTGGGTCCAGGATCCCGCGGGGCCCGACACCGCCACCGAACAGCGGCGCGGTCCGCGCAGGTCCAGGACGATCCGCGAGGCGCCGCGCGGCTCCGGCTCGGCGGCGACGCGGATCAGCCAGCCGCCGGCCAGCGGCTCCACCGCGCACAGTCCCAGCACCGGCAGCCAACTGCTGCCCGGCGACAACGACTTGGGCAGGGCCACACGATTCGTGTACGGCAGGCCGGTGACCGCGGCCGTCCAGCCGTCCCGGTCCACCACCAGGGCCCGCCCGCCGAGCCGCGCCAGCACCGGCGCCGCCACCGCGCGCAGCCGCTCCAGCGACTGGTGGTGCCGCTCCCGCAGCCGCGCCTCGGCGAGCTTGGCGACCGAGTCGACCCAGGCGAGCGTGGCGGGGTGCACGGTCTCCAGCGGTCCGCTGACATCCACCACGCCGATCAGCCTGCCGTCACGGGGGTCCAGGATGGGGGCGCCGGTGCACGTCCAGGTGGCGAGCGACCGGACGAAGTGCTCGGAGGCGAAGACCTGCACGGGGCGCCGGGCGACCACCGGGGTGCCCACGCCGTTGGTGCCGACGACCTCCTCGGCCCAGTCGGCGCCGGGCTCGATCCCGAACCGGTCGGCCCTGCGCAGCACGGGCGTACTGCCCTCGCGCCACAGCACCCGGCCGTCCTCGTCCGCGACGAGCATGATGTGCTGGGCGGCGTCCGCCACCGACAACAGCCCCTGCCGCAGCACCGGGAGGACATGCCGCAGCCGGGAGGTCTCGCGCCTCCGCTCCAGATCCTCGTGGGTCAGCAGCCCCGTCCGGACGCCGTGGTCGGGGTCGACGCCGCTGCGCAGCATGCGGTCCCAGGACTGGCCGATCACCGCGCGGGGCGCCTGGAGCGGTCGCTGCCCGGTGAGGCGGGCCGCGCGTACGTCACTGAGCACCCGCGCCGCCTGCGCCGCGTCCCGGGCGGCGAGTCGTGTGACGTCCATCGGCGCATTCGCCACTGTGTCCTCCCGGCCCGTATTGACTCGATGTCTCATGGTGCCGCCCCGGGGGAGCGGAGGGCCACAGTCCGTACACAGACGCCAACAAGTTGCAACCCCCTGCAACCCTGGTGAACCGCCCTGCGGTGTTTGAAACTTGGGCGACGCCGCCAGTGCGGTGTCCGTGCTCCCGATCGATGCGGGGCAAGTGGGCGGGGGTGGTGCCGTGTCGGCGCAGCACCACCCCCGCCACATGAGCGGCCGAGCGGCTAGGCGACCGGCCGGGCCCGCTCCACGACCGACGCCAGATCCAGGGTGTGCGGGAGGGTGCCGAAGGCGTTGCCCCAGTCGCCGCCCAGACGTGAGGCGCAGAACGCGTCGGCGGTCTCCGGGGGCGCGAACCGGACCAGCAGCGAGCCCTGGAGCACCAGCGCGATCCGCTCGACCAGCCGCCGCGCCCGGCCCTCGATGCCGTCCAGGTCGGCGAGTTCGGTCAGCAGGTCCTTGATGGCGCCGTCCAGCCGGTGGTCCGCTCCGCGCGCCTTCCCGACCTCCTGGAGGAACGCGTTGAGCGCGGCGGGCTCCCGCTGGATCGCCCGCAGCACATCCAGCGTCTGCACGTTCCCGGCGCCCTCCCAGATCGAGTTGAGCGGCGACTCGCGCAGCAGCCGGGGCATGCCCGACTCCTCGACATAGCCGTTGCCGCCCAGGCACTCGGACGCCTCCGTCACCAGCGGGGTGCAGCGCTTGGTCACCCAGTACTTGGCGGCCGGCAACGCGAGCCGCAGGAACGCCCGTTCCTGCTCGCCGCCGTCGTCATGGGCGGCGGCGAGCCGCAGCGCGAGCGTCGTCGCCGCCTCCGACTCCAGGGCCAGATCGGCCAGCACGTTGCGCATCAGCGGCTTGTCGACGAGCTTCCCGCCGAAGGCCTCGCGGTACGTGCAGTGGTGTACCGCCTGGGCGACCGCCTGCCGCATCAGCGCGGCGGCACCGAGCACACAGTCGAGCCGGGTCGCCGAGACCATCTCGATGATGGTGCGCACCCCGCGCCCCTCGTCCCCGACCCGGCGCACCCACGTCCCGTCGAACTCGACCTCGGCGGAGGCGTTGGACCGGTTGCCCAGCTTGTCCTTGAGCCGCTGGATCCGGAACTCGTTGCGCGTGCCGTCCGCCAGCACGCGCGGCAGCAGGAAGCAGGTCACCCCGCCGGGGGCCTGCGCCAGCACCAGGAAGCCGTCCGACATGGGCGCCGAGCAGAACCACTTGTGGCCCGTCAGCTCGTACGTCCCGTCCTCCGCGAGCGGCCTCGCGACGGTCGTGTTGGCCCGTACGTCGCTGCCGCCCTGTTTCTCCGTCATGCCCATCCCGAAGAGCACGCCGGCCTTGCGGTCCGCCGGCCCGAGCCCCTCCTCGTAGACGGTGGACGTCAGCCGGGGCTCCCACTCGGCGGCCAGCGCCGGGTCGGTGCGCAGCGCGGGCACCGCCGCGTGGGTCATCGACAGCGGGCAGCCGTGGCCCGCCTCGGCCTGCGACCACACCACGAACCCCGCGGCCCGCCGCACATGCCCGCCCGGCCGGGTCCAGGCCGCCGTCAGCCCGGCCGAGACACCCTTGCCGAGGAGCCGGTGCCAGGCCGGATGGAACTCCACCTCGTCGATCCGGTTGCCGTACCGGTCGTGCGTCCGCAGCTTCGGGGGGTTCTCGTTGGCGAGTGCTCCCCACTCCTGCACCTGCGCGGAACCGGCGGACCGGCCCAGCCCGGAGAGGTCGTCCCGGGCTTCGTCCAGAAGCCCGGGGTCCAGATGCCGCTCGACGGCCGCGACCAGCGCCTTGTCGGCGGTGAACACGTCATATCCGACCAGGGGCGGCACCTGGTTGGTCACGCTGTGGGTGCTGGCTGCCATAGAGGGAACCTACCGCCTGCAGGCGCCGGTCACCCCTGCTGCCGGAAGCCGCGGACGAACACGGCCGCCGCCGCGCGGCACCCCGTGACGTGGCCGCCGGTCAGGCCGGCCGGGAGAGTGCCGCCAGTTCGTCGGAGGCCAGGGACGCCAGGTTCTGGCCGGCGGCCTGCTCGCCCTGGAGGGCCTCCAGCCAGCCGGGGTGGTACACGGTGTCGAGGTAGCGCTCGCCGAGATCCGGCGCGATCGCCACCGCCGTGAGGTCGCGGCCGTCGTGCCGCGCCAGCCACTGGGTCGCCCCGCTGATCACCGTGCCCGTGGACCCGCCGAACAGGAAGCCCCGGGAGGCCAGCCGGCGGCAGACGCGCACCGCGTCCGGTTCCTCGACGTGGATCACCTCGTCGAGGTACGACTCGTCGAGCAGCGGCGGCCGTACGCTCGTGCCCAGGCCCGGGATCATCCGGGGTCCGGGCGGACCGCCGAAGGTGACCGAGCCGACGGCGTCCACGGCGACGATCCGCACCCGCCGGTTCCACTGCCAGAACCAGCGCGCGCAGCCCATCAGCGTGCCGGTGGTGCCGGCGCCGACGAACAGGACGTCGAGGCCCGGGAACCGGCGGGCGATGGCAGGTGCCGTCGTACGGTAGTGCGCCCGCCAATTCCCCTGGTTGGTGTACTGGTTGAGCCAGACATACCGCTCGTCGGAGGCGCACAGCGCGCGGACGTACCCGATCCGGGCGCCCAGGAAACCGCCGTGCAGGTCGGGCCGGTCGATGACGTGCACCCGGCTGCCCAGCGCCTCCATCGTGCGGATCGCCTGCGCGTTGCAGCGCGAGTCGGTCACGCACAGGAACCGGTAGCCCCGGCCCGCCGCGAGCACACTGAGCGCGACGCCCAGGTTGCCCGACGAGGACTCCACGAGCACGGATCCCGGCCGTAGCCTGCCGTCCCGTTCGGCGGCCGTCACCATCTCGTAGGCGGCCTTCATCTTGATCGAACCGGCGAAGTTGAAGCCCTCGCACTTCAGGAAGAGGGGGAGGCCCACGGTGGCCCGGAGGTCGACGTAGAGCTCATCCTCGTTGAAGTCCGACGGCTGCGAAATGACTGGCATGTTGTCCCCCTGTGTGTGGCGCGCCTGTGCTCGGCCCGCCTGATCTGTGGCACGGCACCCGGGTGGCCGGGCGCTGCGACCGACCCCCCTGAACGGGGGTCAGCCGTGCCGGCGCAGTTCGTGGAAGAAGCCGTCGACGACACGCAGTTCGCCTCGGCGGGCCACCTCGTCGTGGACGAACCTGCCGACGGCGAGGTCGAGCACTCCGAGGCCGAAGGGCGAGAACACCACCGTCCGGTCCACCGGCACCCTCGTGCGCCCGGTGAGCACGTCGTCCAGCGTGCCGTCGATGAACTCCCGGCCGCCGGTGAGCTGTTCGGCCAGGTGCGGGGAGGTCTCCGCCTTCAGGCAGTGCTCGACGTCGTCGACGAAGTTCGCCGAGGCGAGCAGGATCTCGGGCGCGAGGTCGCGCAACGAGACGTGCAGGACGAGCGGATGGTGGTCGAACCACGACACGTCGTGGATGTGCGGCTTCGCCGCCACGGTGGCGAACACCAGCAAGTCGCTCGCCCGCACGAGCTGTTCGGCGCTGTGGTGGATGGTGACCTTGCCGACGCCGTCGGACCGCTCCAGGTAGCCCCGGAAGCCGGCCGCGCTGTCGGGGGACAGGTCGAACACGCCTGTCTCGTCGAACTCCCAGCCGGTGGCGGCCAGATAGGTGTGGATGTAGCGGGCGATGAGCCCGGTGCCGACGAAGCCGACCCGCGTGGGCCTGGCGCGTCCCCGGCTCAGCCGGTCGGCGGCCAGCGCGGCCGAGGCGGCCGTACGGGAGGCGCTGATGATGGAGCTCTCCAGGCAGGCGAACGGATAGCCCGTGTCGTGGTCGTTGAGGATCAGCACGGCCGACGCCCGCGGAATCCCGGCCGCCACGTTCTCCGGGAAGCTGGAGACCCACTTCAGCCCGTCCACGCGCACGTCCCCGCCGATCGACGCGGGCAGCGCGATGATCCGGGACGACGGCCGGTCCGGGAACCGCAGGAAGTACGAGGGCGGGTTCACCGAGTCCCCGGCCCCGTGCAGCCGGTACACCGCCTCGACCAGGCCGACGACGTCCGGCTCCCGGCCCTGGAGGGCCTGTTGGACCTGCTCGCCGGAGACGACCGAGAACGGCGGGACGGTGACAGGGTTCGTGGTCATGAGGCTGTCCCTTCGGTGGAGCCGGTGGAGCCGGTGGAGCCGGTGGAGCCGGTGGAGTCGGCGGAGTCGGTGCGGCGGACCGGGTCGGCGAGGGCGGCGAGGACCTCGCGCGGCCCCTCGAAGGGCTCCCGGCTGTGCGCCGTACGGATGTTGTCGACGAGCAGCAGATCGCCGCCGCGCCACGGCTCGCGCACCGTGTGCGCCGCGTACACCTCGTTGAGGGTCTGGACGA
Source organism: Streptomyces sp. NBC_01451 (assembly GCF_036227485.1). Classification (NCBI taxonomy): domain Bacteria; kingdom Bacillati; phylum Actinomycetota; class Actinomycetes; order Kitasatosporales; family Streptomycetaceae; genus Streptomyces; species Streptomyces sp. NBC_01451. The sequence goes on along the minus strand of NZ_CP109479.1, from coordinate 1,905,044 downwards.
CGTCCTCGCCGATCGGATCGCCGTTGCCGTAGCGGGTGTTGAAGGGGAGACCGTCGGCGCCGTACACGTCGACCAGGTACTCGTGGACCTCCGGGTCCATCGTCCACTCGTTGAGGAACGCGATCTGGTTGAACCAGCAGCGGTGGCCGGTGACCGGGTGGCGCAGCACGGCACCGCGGCGCTGGCGGGTGCGCAGGGAGCCGTCCAGCTCCCAGACGAACTCGATGGCGTGGGCCCGGCAGTACCGCTCGACCGAGGCCCGGTCGGAGGTGCCGAAGGCCTCGGCGACCGTCGCGCCTATCTCGTCGTTGAACGTCCGGGTGAGCAACCAGCCCTCCCGCTCGAAGCGCTGGACGAGTTCGGTGGGCAGCGCGTCGAGCACGGCCGCCGAGTCGGCCACCCCGGTGGCGCCGCCCTCGGCGGGCGCCTCCAGACACGCGAACATCAGCAGGCCGGGGAAGTCCAGCGCGTAGCTCAGCTCGTGGTGCATGCACATCGGCTGGTTCGGCGGCCACTTGGAGGACGAGTACACGCCGTCGGCGTACCGCCGCCGGGGCGCGAAGGCCTCCTGGTCGCCCATCAGGCCGTCGGCCAGCCGCCGCAGGACGGCGCCGGTGCCGACCGGCTCGTGCAGGCCGAGGCCGCGCACCAGCAGCGAGCCGTGCTCCGCGACGGCCGCCCGCAGCGCGTCCCGGTGGGCGCCCGCCCACTCCGCGGGGTCGGTGACGGGCGGGGTGCGCAGGGTCGGCGGTCGGCCGGGTACCAGCTCGATGCCGGGAAGTGCGGCCCGGGACAGTGGGGTTGACGTCGATGAGGCGGACGAGAGTGTCATGGTGTCGTTCCTTTCGGTGCGGCGACGGCCGTCGTCAGGCGGTGGCGGCCGGTGCGTCGAGCAGCTCGGCCAGGTCCGCGAGGACCGGGTGGCGGATGACGTCCTTGAGGGTGATCGCCCGGTTGAGGGCGATCGCGAGCCGGACCGCGGACAGCGAGGTGCCGCCACGGTCGAAGAAGTGGTCCAGACGGCCGATCCGGTCCGCCGGGACGCCGAGCACCTCCGCCCAGGCGGCGGCCAGCCGCCGCTCACCGGCGGTCTCCGGCCCCCGGACGCCCTCCACGGCACGGTCCTCGGCGGATTCGAGTTCCTCCGCGAGCGCGGTGAGCGTCCTGCGGTCGGTCTTGCCGTTGGCGGTGAGCGGCAGCCGCTCCCGCCAGTGCACGGCCGCCGGAACCATGTACGCGGGCAGCGCCTGCGCCAACCGCTCCTGTACGCCGACGAGTTCGGCGCCGGTGCAGAACGCCGCCAGCCGCGCGCCCCGCACGACCACCACGGCGCCGTCCCGGACCCCGGGCACCCGCAGCAGCGCGTTCTCGATCTCGCCGATCTCGATCCGGAACCCGCGCAGCTTCACCTGGGTGTCCCGGCGGCCGAGGAACTCCAGCCTGCCGTCGGGCAGCCAGCGCCCGTGGTCACCACTGCGGTAGAGACGCTCACCGGGCCGGTACGGGTCCAGCGTGAAGGCCGCCGCCGTGCGCTCGGGATCGTTGACGTACCCGCGCCCGACACACACCCCGGAGAACACGATCTCGCCGGGCGCCCCGAGCGGCACGGGCGCGAGGTGCTCGTCGACGACGTACACGCGTACGTTGCGCACGGGCCGGCCGAGCGGCACCCGGGGCCCGTCCGGCACCCGGTCCATCACCTCGTGGTTGGTGTCGTCCGAAGTCTCGGTCAGGCCATAGGCGTTGGCGACCTTGATGCCGGGCTGCGCGGCGAACCAGCGCTGCACCAGCTCCCGCTTCACCGCCTCCCCGGTGACCGACACACAGTGCAGGTCCGGGAGTTCGCGTGGCCGCTGCTCCAGCTCGGCCAGCACGGCTTCGAGGTACGACGGCACGATCTGGAGCACATTGACCCCGCCGTCCACGACCGTGTCCACGAACCGGGGCACGTCCAGGATCACGTCCTGCGCGACCAGCAGGGTCCGGCCGCCGACGAGCAGCGCCGACACCAGCTGCCACAGGGAGATGTCGAAGCACTGGGGAGCGGTCTGCGCGACCACCTGGCCCTCGCCGACGCCCAGATCCTCCAGCTTGGCGAGGACGTGGTTGACGAAGCCCGCGTGCTCGCACATCGCGCCCTTGGGCTCGCCGGTCGACCCGGACGTGAAGTAGATGTAGGCCAGTCGGTCCGCGCCGACACTCACCCCCAGGTCGTGGTCCGCGTGCCCCTCCGCCCCGATCTCGTCGACATACAGCCGTGGTACGTCGGTCCCCGTCCCGTCCAGCGTGGTGGTGCTGCCGTGTTCCGTGACGACGAACGCGCACTCGGCGCGGCTGAGGGTGGCGGCGATGCGCCCGGCCGGGAAGTGCGGCTCGACCGGCAGATAGACACCGCCCGCCTTGAGCACCCCGAGCACGGCGGCCATCCAGTCGAGGTTGCGCTCGGTGACCACGGCGACGACACCCTCAGGGGCCAGGCCGCGGGCCAGCAGCGCCCGACCGAGCTGGTTCGCCCGGGAGTTGAGCTCCCGGTAGGTCCACTCCGTGCCGCCCTGCACGGCCGCGACCGCGTCCGGGTGCTGCCGTACCCGCTCCTCGAACAGCTCGTGCACCCGGCGGTCCGGGAGTTCACGGTGCGGGCCCGCCAACCCGTCCAGTTGGAAGGCGAGTTCGTCTCCCGACAGCAGGCTCTGCGATTCGTGGTCGGCGTCCGGGTCGGCGGCCATCAGGGAGAGCGCGGTCAGGTGGTAGCCGGCGATCCGGGCAGCCGCGCCGGTGTCGAGGACGTCGGTGCGGTGGCGCAGGCGCAGGGTGCGCCCGCCGACGCTCAGGTGCAGCACGATGCTGTCGGCGCCGTCGTCGGCCGGCTCGCCGCCGTGCGGGTCGAGCACGGTCTCGTACGGCGGCTCGTCGGCCTCGCCCACCTCGTCGGCGAGGTCCGTCATCGCCAGCAGTTCCCGCCAGGAACCGGGGCCGACCAGCATCCGGCGGGGCACGGGCCGTCCGCCCTTCACCGCCACGTACCCGGTGGTGACCTCCCGTTCACCGGAGAGCACGGCAAGGACCTTGGCGTGCGCGGCGAGCAGCGCGGACTCGAACGAGGCCGACCTCAACAGACTGGCGTCCAAGGGGACTTCGTACTCGGCGTACACCGAGTGGCGCGGGCGCCGCGGGTTCTCGCCCGGCACCGGGCCGGGTATCCAGCGTGGGATCGTGTTCATCGGACTGCCCCCGTCGAGATCTGTGCGGTGTCTGTGGTGTCTGTGGTGTGTGCGATCCGGTCGCTCCGGCTGTTCCGGTCGACCTGTCCGGCCGGTGGGACCTGGTCGCTGCGCAGGGCCACCGCCGGGTTGCCGCCCCAGCGGGCCAGGCACGGCACCTCCTCGCCCTTCAGCAGGAAGGAGTCCGGGGCGAGTTGGGAACCGTCGCCCATCGACACGCCGTAGTGGACGAGCGCGCCGGTGCCGAGCGTGACGCCCCGGCCGAGGACGATGTGGTCGGACTTGTAGGTGCCGTCCTCCTGCGAGTGGGCCTGGATCTTGCTGTGCGCGCCGAGCGTGCAGTCGTCGCCGATCGTGGTGAGCGTGCGCTCGGTGATGGCGGCGCCGTCGTCGAAGACCCGGCGCCCGACACGGACGCCCAGCAGCCGCCACAGCAGGTTCTTGAACGGCGTCCCGTTGAACACGACGAGAAAGTCGACCGGCACCTTCCACAGCCGTTCCTGCCACCAGAAGTGCGGGTCGTAGATGGAGACCAGCCGCGGTACCAGGCGCCGGAACCGGGTGATGAGCCGTTCGACCAGCACGTAGTACCCGGCGGTGAGCACGAGCCCGAGGACCAGGGACGCGCCGACCAGCGCGCCGGCGGCGATGCCGTGCGTGCCGTACACGGCGAAGGCGGCGAAGCCGAGCACCGTCAGGAGGAAGGAGTGCAGCCAGCGGACGAACAGGAACAGGCCGATCGTGCGCAGGTTGTAGCGGTTCTTCGCGGCGAGACGCCGCCGGAACTCGTCGCCCTCACGCAGATGGTCGAAGCTGCTGTCGCGCTCCACCGACCGTGGGATCTCGAACGAAGGTGATCCCAACAGGCCGACGTTCTCCCGGAGTTCACCGTCGAGCGGCACCATGACCTTGGTCGCGAGCAGGACGTTCTCGCCGGTGCGGCCCCCGGCGGGGTAGGCGATGTGGTTGCCGAGGAAGCTGTGCGCCCCGATCGACGTCCGCGAGACGCGGAAGGACGTACCGGAGTAGTCGGTGTTCAGGACCGACAGCCCGTCGGCGACCATCGTGCCGCGGCCGACGGAGACCAGGTACGGGTTCTCGTGCTGCATCTCGGTACCGAAGTTGGAGCCGGTCTGCTCGACGTGCGAGAGGTCGTATCCGATGGCCCGCAGATAGTGGACGATGTACGAGCTGTCGCCGCACAGCCACTTGAAGAACTTGAGGTTGGTCAGACGGGCGACGGCCCGCTGCGCCGAGTAGTGCGGGCCGTACAGCGGATAGACCTGGCCGGGCCTGATCACCAGGTTCAGCAGCCGGGGGACCAGGGTCACGGTCACGGCTCCGGCGACGATCGCGGCGGCGAAGAGCGCGAGGGAGATGCCCACGGCCTCGGCGTAGAAGCGGACCGAGATCATGTCGGCCACGTCCGGATCGATCAGTACTTCGAGCCGGGGTGCCAGGTCGAGCAGCAGAAAGCTGCCACCGACCGCCAACGGCACGTACATCAGCAGGAGTTGGAGAAGACTCGCGAGTCCGTAGGCGGCCCGGCGTGCGGTGGAGCAGTGGGCCCCGGGGATCCGCACGTGGTCCACGTCCGTGGGCTGGGCGGGTGAGCCGTGCCAGCGCAGGCCCGCCGGCACCGCCTGGCCCTCGAACAGCGCCGAGGCGTGGCCGAGTTGGGAACCGTCACCCATCGACGTACCGATGTCGAGGACGGTCTTCTCGCCGACGTGGACGTTCCTGCCGAGGGTGACCGGGCCGGTCCGGACGCGTCCGGCGACGACCCGGTAGCAGAGGAAGTAGGAGTCCTTGCGGATGATCGTGCCCGCGCCGACCGTGAGGAGGTCGGTGCAGACCGGGACGGCGGGCGAGAGGATGGTGACGCCCTTGCCGATCCGCGCGCCGAGTGCCCGCAGGTAGAGCACGTACAGCGGGTTCCCGGTGAACAGGCGCATCGGGTTGGCGTTGAGCAGTGCCCTGACCGTCCAGAAGCGCAGATAGGCGAGCCCCCAGACGGGGAACTCGGCTCGCTGCCACCGGCCGACGAGCACCCACTTGGCGGCCACCGGCAGCACACACATCCCCGCGAAGGCGGCGCCGCCGAACACGACCGACCGCAGATAGACGTCGACGGCCCCCGAACCGGCGTTGATCCACTGGTAGCCCTCGACCGTGACGAGCCCGGTGAGGAAGCAGTACGCGGCGAAGATCAGCAACTGCGCCGCCCCGCACAGGACATACCGCGAGGTACTGCCGGGCACCGGGGCCTCGGCCGGCGGTGCGGCGGGTGCCTCGGCCGGGGTGTCGGTGAGCGCCGCCGCCAGACTCCGGATCGTCGGATTGCCGTACACGTCCTTCATCGACACCGACGGCAGGTCGTCCCGCTTCCTGACCCGGGCGCAGAAGTGCGCCATGACCAGGGAGTTGGCGCCGAGATCGTCGAAGAAGTGGCTGTCCAGCGGGACCTGGTCCCGCTTCACGACGCCCGCGAGCACCTCGGCGAGGATCCGCTCGGTGCCGCCCCCGGCGCCGGCCGTGAGCCCGGCCGGGTGTTCGGTCGTGTGCTTGGTCGTGTGCTCGGTCGGATCGGTCGGCGGCATGGGTGCCAACTCGATCGGTTTTCCCCCCACTTTTCCCCCCACGATGAGCTCCTCAGCGGTGCTGGTCCTGGCTTTCGATCAGTTCGGTCGGTTCGGCTGGTTCGGCTGGTTCGGTCGGTTCGGTCGGTTCGGTCGGTTCGGTCGGTTCGGGTCCGCGGACCGGTGCCCCGGGCGGGCTCCCCTGCGCCCGTCCCCGACCCAGTCCCCGTTCCCACTCCCTGGCGAGCCGGGCCGCCTCCGCGACCAGGGACTCCAGGGGGCCCCGGCCCCTGGCGAGTCGCCAGCCGACCGCGAAGAGCAGCGAGCCCGCGACCAGTACGGCGTACTGGAGGTCGGGGGAGCCGTTCAGCGCTCCGGTGGCGAGGAACAGGACATGGGCGGTGTAGAGCGTCAGCGGCATGCTTCCGGCAGCCGCCAGCGGGAGCAGCGCACGCCGCACCGCGGTGAGCCGGCTCAGCAGCAGGACCGCGGCGAGCAGGGCGATGGACGCGCCGAGGGTGTGCAGCAGGTCGAACGGCGAGGTGGAGTGCGGGGCGCGGGAGATCATCGACCACCAGGTCGCGCCGTCCGGGCTGTCCCACAGGACCTCGTCGCGGGCGTGCGGCCCGGTTGCGTCGGGGAACTCGGCCTGCCGCAGCCGCTCCAGACCGCCCCAGCGGAAGAGCCACCACGAGCAGGCCAGCCAGGAGGCGGCGGCGAGCGTCAGCCCGCCGGTCAGCAGCCGGGTCGCGGTGCGCCGGTCGAAGAGGTCGAGGCGCCCGATGGCGAGCCCCGCGCAGAGGTACGCCATCCACGCCAGGACCGGATAGGAGCCGTGGACGAGAAGGGCGCAGAGGAGACCGGCCGGGTCGGTGACGACGTCCTGGAGCGTCGGATCACCCTCGAAGGCGGGTTCGGGCAGCACCCCCCTGAGCAGGTGGACGAGGAACGGCGCGACCACGCCCAGAGCGAGGGCGACGCAGGCCAACGTCCGTGCCCGCAGGGTCAGCAGGGGCAGGGCGAGCAGGAACAGCAGGGCGTAGAAGGCGAGGATGACGTCGACTTCGAGGCCGCCCGCGTTGGCGGCGTAGCCCAGCAGCAGCCCGATGAGACCGACGGAGAGCGCCCGGGCGGTGACCGCGGCGAGCGAGCCGCGGCCGACCCGGGGAGTGCGGCCCCCGGTGGTGAAGGCGAGGCCGACTCCGGCCACCAGCGCGAAGGTCGCCGAGGACCGGCCGCCCGCCAACTGCCAGGCCACCGTCGGTGAATTGTCAGGCTCGAACGCTCCGAATACATGCACGGAGAACATACCGAGCAGCGCGAGTCCACGGACCACGTCCACACCGGCGATGCGCGGTGTCGTTAAAGGCATGGGTCGCTCCGTAAATTGGCACGATGGATTTCGCGTCCGCTGTGCGTCCGCGGTGCAGCTGTGGACGGAAGTGACAGTTGACGCGATATGGGAATGGCGTACGGGACGAAATGAGGTATGAGACGTAAGAGCGGAAATTGTCGATGAGCGCGGCGTGCGGCACGGCGTGGACCAGCACGTTTTCGTGCGGATCGCAGACAACGCGGCTCGATCGGGCTTGGTCGGAGCCCGGATGCCCCCGTGTCGCCTCGATTCGCGCGTCCTTGGTCGGGCGTGTCTCGGCGAATGCAATCCGAATTGTTTCGACCCGGTTATGAACGGGTCAAGGTGGCCCGGCGTAATGTCGCTTTCCTGTTACAGAGTCACGACTTTTCGTACAGTTGGCGACCGCCTGTTCGCCCGTCTCACCAGGAAGCTTTCCGCGGGACAGGTGTAATTGCCCGGCGGTATTCCGGTTGAGGGCGCTCGAATATGGCCGCCAAGTGCATGACAGAAATCGTATTCGATTTATCTGCCGTATCGTTCCGCCTGGTTTCCACTGGGTTTCTCTTCGTTTTCTGCCGCGTCACGGGAACGGAGGGAAAGGAGCGGCGTACGGGCGCTGCGCCGTGACCGGGGCACCGGAGGGTGAGAGGGGTGGCGCCCGCCCGATACCGTTAGGGCGTGCAGGCAGCAAGTGAACCTCCCGAGAGCCCCAGCGGCCGACTCCACCGCGCGCGCGTCCTCTACCGGAACGTCTCCAAGCGCAGGACCGCATGGCTGTTGCTCAAGGACACCGTCAACTCGTGCATCGAGTACCGGATCCTGGGTCTGGCGGCGGAGGCGGCCTTCTTCACGCTGCTCTCCGTGCCGCCGCTGCTGCTGAGCCTGATCGGGCTGCTCGGCTACGTCGACGACTGGACCGGCACCGACACCATCACCAGCCTGGAGACCAACCTCCTGGAGGCGTCCCGCACGGTCCTGTCCGACAAGGGTGTCGCCGAGATCGCCCGGCCGATCCTGAACGACGTGATGAAGGGCGGCCGGCCCGACGTCATCTCCATAGGGTTCCTGTTCGCCCTCTGGTCCGGCTCGCGCGCGGTGAACGTCTTCATCGACACCATCACCGTGATGTACGGCCTCGACGGCGTCCGCGGCATCGTCAAGACCAGGCTCGTCGCCTTCGTGCTGTTCGTCGTGGCGCTGCTGATCGGCTCGGTCGCGCTGCCGCTGATGGTGGCCGGACCGGACGCCGTGCTCAACGTCCTGCCGTGGTCGGAGACCCTCGTACAGGTTCTGTACTGGCCCGTCGTGATCCTGTTGTCCATCGCCTTCCTGACGACGCTGTTCCATGTGTCGGTCCCGGTGCGCTCGCCGTGGATCGAGGACGTCCCGGGCGCGCTGATGGCCCTCGCGATGTGGGTGCTCGGCAGCTTCCTGCTGCGGATCTACCTGACCAAGACGATCGAGGGCGCCACGATCTACGGATCGCTCGCCGCGGCCGTCGCCGTCCTCCTGTGGGTCGGGGTGTCCGCGTTCGCGGTGCTCGTCGGGGCCGCCGTCAACGCGGCGATCGACCGCGTCTGGCCGGCCGCCGCCACCGCGGCGGCACGAGCCGCCAACGAACGGATTCGCAAGGAGGAGGCCGCCGAGTACGTCGCCCGGATGACCGTCGTCCAGGCCTACGAGCCCGACGACCCCGACGACTGCGACATGCCCTCCGAGTTCCCGGAACGCTGGTCGCGCTTCCTGCCCCCGGAGGACGTGACGTCCCGGCTGCGGGCCCACGTGAAGAGCACACCCAAGACGGGAGAGGGCCCACCCCCCGAGAAGTGACGGGTAGCGGGCTGCCGCCCGCTGCCTGCTCCGGCCGCACGCCTTCCGCACCCCGGCCGCCGCGCTCTCCCGTACGGGATACGCCACGGACCCCACCCTCGCCGCGATCGGCCGCCGGGTCCGACACGGCGGCGCGTTCGCCCTGTCCAGCGACTTCGAACGGGCGTGGGGGACCAGACCGCGGGCGCACCGGGCGCACCGGGACCCGGGTACGGATCCGGTGGACGTCGGCGCCGGGCGGCGTAGCGTGTCGTACGTGTACGAGGAACGGGTCTCCCGGCTGACGGGCGCGACGGTGTGGACGAACACCCCGGCCGGGTTCGGCGACGCGCGCCCCGTCCTGCCCGACGGCTGCATGGACCTGCTGTGGAGCGAGGGCCGGCTGCTGGTCGCGGGACCCGACACCCGCTCGTACGTCCCGGAGGGAGCCCCCGCGCACTGGGCGGGCGTCCGCTTCCACCCGGGCACGGCGCCGGCCCTGCTGGGCGTGCCCGCGTACGAACTCCGGGACCGGCGCGTCGACTTGGCCGACCTGTGGGGAGCGGCCGAGGTGCGACGCCTCGGGGCACGCTTCGACGCGGCGGCCGATCCGGCGGCGGCGCTCGAAGAGGTGGCACTGGAACGGGCGGCGCGCGCGGACCCGCCGGATCCTCTGCTTGGCGGCCTGGTCACGGCCCTTCAGGCGGGCCGCCCGGTCGCCCGCACGGCCGACGAACTGGGCCTGAGCGTCCGCCAGTTGCACCGCCGCTCCCTGACCGCCTTCGGCTACGGCCCCAAGACGCTGGCCCGTATCCTCCGCCTCCAGCGCGCCCTCGCCCTGGCCCGGAAGGGGATGCCCTCCGCGGAGACGGCCACCCGCGCGGGGTACGCCGACCAGGCCCACTTCGCCCGTGATGTAAGGGAGTTGGCGGGGATGCCGCTCGGGAGACTACTCGGGGGAGGAGGAGGCTGAGCCCAGCGGTGCGAACAGGTCGACCCCGTTGCCGTCAGGGTCGAGCACGGACGCGTACCGCTGCCCCCACACGGCGTCCCACGGCTTCAGCTCGCTCCGATACCCCGCGTCCACCAACTCCTCGTAGAGGGAGTCGACTTCGGCGGCCGAGCCGCACAGCACGGCCAGTCCGATCCGGCCGCCGCCGCTGGGGGGCCGCCACCCGGGGTGGAAGGACCGGACGGTCTCCTCGGTGTCGATCAACAGCCGCATCCCGCCAGGCAGTTCCGCCTCGACGTGCGGCTGCTGCTCGGCCCCCTCGGGGAAGTCGAGACCCAGCCGGCGGTAGAACGCGACGGAGGCGGCGAGGTCGGCGGCGACGACACCGATGGCGTCGAACCGGGGCGTGGGGCGGGGGGTCGGCTGTGAGGTGGGTTGTGAAGTCATACGGCCAGGTTAGGCGGGGCGTCCATGGCCGGTCTTGAAGGAATCGGACACGTCGGAGTCCCCGCTGTGGCGCCCGCTCCCCCCCCGGTTGCGCGCCCGGCGGAGGGCGCCGAGCGAACAACGTCGGTCCGGTGCGGTTCGGCTGCGACAGGGACCGCTCCCGCACCGTGACCCTGGACCAGGCGGGCTGTCACCGGCACACCCACCGAATGGCTCCCCCCGCGGGAATACCGGCAGGTCATGTGGTGCTCTGATCTGAACGGTTCACGAGCGGCGGCGAGGGAGCTGGTGGGCAGATGACGGACGAGTCGACGCGGCCCGTCGTGCGGACGCCCTACGGGGATGTCCGTGGCCGGTACGAGGGCTGCGAAGGGCACAGGGGACGCGCAGGACGCGACGGGCGTGACGCGCACGACGGACGCGCAGGACACGACGGCCACAGGATCGCCGTGTTCCGCGGCATCCCGTACGCCGCACCGCCCTTCGGCCCCCGCCGGTTCCGGCCGCCCGAGCCCCCCACCCCCTGGGACGGGGTGCGCGACGCGGGCGGGTTCGGCCCCACCGCGCCGAAACCGCCGTACTCCGAGGCCTTCGCCAGGCTGCTCTCGGACCCGGTGGTGCCCGGCGACGACTGCCTCAACCTCAACGTCTGGACACCCGAGCCCGGCCACGGTGCCCGGCTCCCGGTCATGGTGTGGATCCACGGCGGTGCCCTGACCCGGGGCTCCTCGGCCGTGCCCGTCTACGACGGCCGGGCCTTCGCCCGTGACGGCGTGGTTCTCGTCTCGGTCAACTACCGCCTGGGCGTGGAGGGTTACGGCCTCTTCCCGGACGCACCCCCGAACCCCGGCCTGCGCGACCAGCTCGCCGCGCTGGAGTGGGTACAGGCGTCGATCGCGGCCTTCGGCGGCGACCCCGACCGCGTCACCGTCTTCGGTCAGTCGGCCGGCGCGATCAGCGTCGGCGCCCTGCTCGCCTCCCCACGGGCCCGGGGGCTCTTCCGGCGGGCGGTGCTGCAGAGCGGGCCGCCCGAGGTGAGCGACCGCGACAAGGTACGGCGGATGGTGCGCCGGATGGCGACCCGGCTGAAGATCCCCGCGACCGCCGCGGCCTTCGCCGCCGTCGACCGGGAACTGCTGCTGCGCGTCCAGGGCGAGGTGGGGCGGCTGAGCAGCCCGGTGCTGGGCGGGCCCGCCTTCGGCATCGTCGTCGACGGGGACCTCGTACCCCGCGACCCCCTGGACGCCCTGACCGACGGAGCCGCCGCCGACGTGGACCTGCTCCTGGGCTGGACCCGGGACGAGTACCGGCTGTGGCTGGTGCCCGGCGGGCTCCTGGAACGTGTCGACCGGCTCGGCGCGGTCGCCCTGGCCGGCGCGATGGCCCGCTGCCACTGCGGCCCCGAGGTCCCGCGCGGCTACCGCACCCTGCACCCCGACGCCGGCACGGCCGACCTCGTCGGCCAGCTGGTCACCGACCACCTGCTCCGGGTACCGCTGCACCGCCTCGCGGACGCCCGGGGAGCGGGCGGCAGGGCGTATGTGTACGAGTTCGCGTGGCCGTCCGGCCGGCCAGGTCTGGGCGCCTGCCACGCCCTCGAACTGGGATTCGTGTTCGACACCCACCAGGCCCCCGAGTCGGCCAAGCTGGCGGGCCAGGGCGCCCCGGAGGAACTCGCCGAGGCCATGCACACCGCGTGGGTGCGCTTCGCCGTCGACGGTGACCCGGGCTGGCGGCCCTGGGACGCCTCGCACCCGGTGCGCGTCTTCGGCGACGGCGACCCGCACACCGTGGAAGGCCCGCGCGACCGCGAACTGGCCCTGTGGGCCGCCGACCGGGCCGCCACCCCCCTGGCGGCTCCGGAGCCCGGACCCGGGGCGGCCACTCGGCCCCGGTCGCCCCTCCGGGGTGCCGAACCGCTGTCCGTCGTACGACGGCTGCGCCGCCCCGGCGGTGTTCCCCGACGCTGATCGCCGCCACCGGGCGGGGGTCGCGGACGCGGACGTCCGGGCCTGTGACCGGCTGTATCAGTGCCATGGCGGCGGTGCGCCCTTCCGCGTCACCGCCGCGACGCCACATCGCGCATCGCGTGCCGGATACAAAATGATTTCTACGGGAGGTGCGTCGCGTACCCCGTCAGCGCAACGTGTCGGCGATCGACGTGATCGCCTGCGGCCCCACCCGGCAGCATCCGCCGACCAACCGCGCCCCCGAGTCCCGCCAGCCCGTCACCTGGCCGGCGGCGAAGGTCGAACTGCCGGTCCAGGCACGGGCGTCGGCGTCCCAGACCTCGCCGCTGTTCGGATAGACCACGACCGGCTTGCCGGACACCCGGGCCGCCAGCTCCACGGCGCCGTCCACGTCCTCGGGTACACAGCAGTTGACGCCGACCGCGACGACCTCGTCCGCCTCGGCGGCCAGCGCGAACGCCTCCGTCAGCGGCTGCCCGGCCCGCGTCCGCTCCCCGGCCACGCTGTACGACAGCCAGACCGGCACCCCGAGCCCGCGCACCGCGCGCAGCAGGGCGTCGGCCTCGTCGAGGTCGGGGACCGTCTCCAGAGCCAGGACGTCGGGTCCGGCGGCGGCCAGCACCTCCACCCGAGGCCGGTGGAAACGCTCCAGCTCCGCCACGCTCAGCCCGTACCGCCCCCGGTACTCGGACCCGTCCGCGAGCATCGCCCCGTACGGTCCGACGGACGCCGCCACCCACAACGGCCGCTCCGTCTTCGCCCGGCGGGCGGCCTCGCGGGCCAGTTCCACGCTCAGCGCGAGCAGCTCTGCGGCGCGTTCGCGGCCGATGCCCCGCTTGGCGAAGCCCTCGAAGGTGGCCTGGTAACTGGAGGTGATCGCGACGTCCGCGCCCGCCTCGTAGTAGGCGAGGTGCGCGTCGACGATCGCCTCGGGCTGCTCGACCAGCAGCCGCGCCGACCACAGCTCGTCGCTCAGATCGTGCCCGGCGGACCCCAGCTGGTTGGACATGCCACCGTCGAGGACGAGGGGCGCACCCGAGGACAGGGCGGCGGAGAAGGAGGCGGCGGCGGAGGAACTGGCGGCTTCACTGGTCTCGCTGGTCATGCCTCGACGCTAGCCGACGGCCGACCCGACGGCCGCATGTGTCCAGTACATGAACAGATGGACCACAATGTGGGATGGCGAGTTACGATCACGCCCTCCCCGCACCCGCTACTCCCCGCCTCTCCCCGTCCCTCCCCGCCCACCGGAAGTGTCATGACTGCTCCCAGCACCACCGAGGCAGACGAGCCGGAGCTGACTCCGACCGCGCCGACCGAGGCCACTCCCCGCCGCACCTTCGGCCTGGCCGCCGCCACCGCGCTCGTGATGGGCAACATCATCGGCGGCGGCATCTTCGTCCTGCCCGCCACGGTCGCCCCGTACGGCTCGGTGAGCCTGCTCGCCTTCCTGGTCCTGTCGATCGGCGCGGTACTGCTCGCCCTGCTCTTCGGCAAGCTGGCCCGCCGCAGCCCGGTCACCGGCGGCCTGTACGTGTACCCGCGCGACGCCTTCGGCCCCTTCGCGGGCTTCCTGTCGGCGTGGTCGTACTGGACGATGACCTGGGTCAGCATCGCCGCCCTGGCGGTCGCGGCGGTGGGCTACGTCGACGTACTGATCCCTCTGCACGACAGTCACGCCCTGGGCGCGCTGGTCGCGATCCTGGCCCTCTGGCTGCCGGCCGCCGCGAACTTCGCGGGCACCCGGTGGGTCGGCGGCGTACAGATCGTGTCGACGATCCTCAAGTTCGTGCCGCTGCTGGTGGTGGCCACGGTCGGCCTGTTCTTCATCGACACCGACAACTTCGGCGCGTTCAACGCGTCCGGCGACAGCGTGCCCGGCGCCCTCGCCGCCTCCGCCGCGCTGCTCCTGTACAGCTTCCTGGGCGTCGAGTCGGCGGCGATCAGCGCGGGCGAGGTGGAGAACCCCGAGCGCAACGTCGGCCGCGCGAGCGTCCTGGGCACGCTCGGCTCGGCCCTCGTCTACATCCTGGGCACGGTCGCGGTCTTCGGCCTGGTCCCGCACGACAAGCTGGTCGGCTCCGGTGCCCCCTTCGCCGACGCGGTGAACGCGATCACCGGCGGCAGCTGGGGCGGTACGGCCATCGCGCTGGTGGCGGTCGCGTCGATCGTCGGCTGCCTCAACGGCTGGATCCTGCTCGCCGCGCAGATGCCGTACGCGGCGGCTCGCGACGGTCTCTTCCCGGCACCGTTCGCGAAGGTCGGCAAGGGCGGGGTGCCCGGCTTCGGCGTCTGGGCGTGCGCGGTCCTCGGCACGATCCTCATCGCCTTCAACTACACGGCGGGCCCGGACACCACCTTCCGCGTCCTGGTCCTGATCACGACGTTCACGGGCTGCGTCCCGTACCTCCTCTCGGCGGCGGCCCAGCTGTACTGGCTGGCCAGGGGATCACGCGACCAGGTCCGCCCGGCCGGCCTGGTCCGCGACCTGATCGTCGCGGGCCTCTCCTTCGCCTTCTCCTTCTGGCTGATCGCGGGCGCGGGCTATGCGGCGGTGTACCAGGGGGTGCTGTTCCTGTTCGCGGGGATCCCGGTGTACGTGTGGATGCGGGGGCGGCAGTCGACGGGGGACCCGCAGGCGCCTGATGCGAGCGAGACGGTGGCCGCCTGATCCGGGAGCCTGCCGTCGGAGACGCCGTACCCGGAGCGCGAGGCGCGGTGAGGTGTGCGGGGCGTCCGCCGCCGGGCGGGTCCTGGCCGGAAACGCGTTGTGGGCCCCTCGGCCGAGGGGCCCACAACGGTGCAGCTCACCGCCGAACCGGCACCGGCCACACCAGTGCCTGGGCGATGATGACGTTCTCACCGTCGAAGGTGACGGCCGGGCCTTCGTGCAGTTCGTAGCCGAGGCCGATCGCCTCGCTCACACGCTGACAGAACGTGACGTCGTCCGGGCCGGTCAGGACTCGATAGACGGGCAGACCATCCGGTGGCGTACTCATACGGAGAAGGATCTCAGAACCTCCGTCGACGGAGCCTCCGGGCGGGTACGTTCCGAGCCACCCGGCGCCAAGGGCGTGTCGCGCACCGACCTTGAGCGGCGTCGCGGGGCCGTGGCCCCCGGCGCGATCGCGGCCACCGTGTTCGACCGACGCCGAAGCGCGCTCCGGACCTTCCCGCCGGTCTCGACTTCACCTCGGGGGAGCGGCGACGCCGCCAGGTCCCGCCCGCCTCGGACCGGTCCCCATCGGTCCCGCTCCGTTCCGCTCAGCCCTGCGCCGCGTGCCGTCCGCCCCGCCGTCGCCCGTTCCCGGGCCCCCGGACCTTCCGGGCGGCCGGGATCATCAGCCCCGCCAACAGCCCGACCGCCATCGCGTAGGGCCAGAAGCCGAGCCCTGTCCCGGTCGCCGCGGAAGCGGAGTCGGTGTTCGCGCCGGCCGCCGCCACCGAGCCCGCTCCTGCCCCCGCCGCTGACCCCGAGCGTGCCCCCGGACCCGCGGCCGGCGACGCACTCTTCGCGACCGCCGCCAGGACCACGTCGTTGCCGTCACCGCCCCGGTAGCTGATCCGGTACGTCGTGTCGCCGAGCTTCAGCGCGGCACCCTCCTTCAGCCCGCTGAACGCACCGGCCGTCCTCGCGCGCCCCGCGTGGTTCAGCACCGTGATCGTGCGGGCGGAGGCAGCGGCGGAGGCCGAACCCGCCGCCGACAGGTCCAGCGCCCCCGCCAGCCGCACCGCGCCGGAGACCTTCAACGGCCGCCCCCGCAGCACGAGTTCGCCCTTCGGGCCCTGCGTGTAGCTTCCGGTCACCGTCAACTCGCCGGCCACCACACCCTCGTTCGTCACCGAGCCCTTGACCGTTCCCGAGCCGGTGAGCGTGGTCCCCACGCGCAGCCCCGCCGAGCCCACGTCCAGCCTCGCGCCCGCCGAGGTCAGCCGAATCGCCTTGCTGTGGGCGAGAGTTGCGCCGCCCCTGAGTGCCAGCGTGCCCTTCGTGACCGTCGTGCTCCCGCCGTACGTGACTCCGCTGCCCGTCAGTGTCGTCGTCGCCGAGCCCGACTGGGTGAACGAGCCACCGCCGCTGATCCGCGACAGCACCAGCGCCCGGCTCGTGTTCCGCACCACCAACGAGCCGTCGTTCACGACCTTGTAGAGGGAACCCTTCGTGTACAGGCCACCGTCGCCGCCCGCCCTTCCGCTGCCCAGGCGCAGTACCGCGCCCTTCTCGACCGTCGTCGACCCGTCGTAGTACTGGACCGCGGCGAACGTGACATCGTTGCCGCGCGTCCCCTTGATGACGATGTCACCGGCGCCGGGCGCGGACAGGGTGTCGTGGAACCGGCCGCCGCCGATGGGGGCCCCCAGTGTCACCGGGCCGTCGTAGTCGAACGTCAGGAGCGAACGGGATCTCGCCGCGAGGAGGTTGATGTACACCGTCTCCGCCGTCCCCGGCATGAAGATCCTGTTCGTCGTCCCGTCGCCCCACTGGACGTTCGCGCCCTTGATGTTGGTGCCGCGCTTGTTGACGTGTCTGCGGGCGGGCGTCCAGTTGAGGGCGGGATCGCTGAGCGACGGGTCGGTGTCGCCGCCCCGGTCCGACCAGCTGTACTGACCGGTCAACACCACCTTCGACCCCGGGCGGGACTGGATGTTGATGTCGCTGCCGTACTCGCGCTGGTAGAAGTCCATCCCCATGGTGACCGTCTGGCCGAGCGGCGTGTCGACCGTCCAGGTGCCCTGGTTGAGGACCTTGCGCACGCGGGGGAGCGACGTCGCGAACTCCGGTCGGCCCGCGTTCACCTGGGTGCCGTTGTCGATCACCCCGGAGAAGGCGTGGACGCCCGAGAGGTCCCAGGTGCCCCAGAGGAAGCGGGGCTGCGTCACCAGTCCGGCGCCACTGATCGTGCCCAGGTTGTACGCGCTCTTCAGCGAGAGACGCAGGGTGCCGTCCACCCGGATGTTGTCCTGGTTCAGCCGGAACGCCGGTGTGTTGTAAGGGAAGTGGCCGATCAGGCCCGTCGTACCGCCGTCGCCGTACTGGAGGGTGGCTCCCCGCTCGACGGTCACGCCCGGTGGGTCGGGGTTCGTCACCGTGACGTACGGGTGGTTGCCGCCCGGGACGCTCACCTGCTGCCCCTGCCGGGACCTGGGCAGCGTGAAGTCGCTGTCCCTGGTCAGGATCAGGGTGCCGGTGCCGCGCACGGTGAGGGTGCCCTCGCCCCGGAAGACACCGTCGTACGTCGTCGTCCCGGCGGGCACGGTCACCACCGTGTCGCCGGTGAGCGTGACGTCCCGGCCGGCGAGCACGTCGGCGGTGGCGTCCCGGGAACCGGCCGCCGACGCGGGCGGGGCACCGAGCAGGAGGACGGTCATCGTGAGTGCCGAGGCGGACGTGACGGTCCGTCGAGAGGTCCGGTGAGCTGTCCTGGGAGCGGGGCTGGTGTTGGGGGAGTGGCTGTGCACGTGACAGGAGACGGGCCCGACCTCCGCGCGATAACAGAAAGTTGCTCAGCGGATTCATCCCCTCCGACCAGTTGACCTTCCCGTAACACGCGCTTACCTTTTCGGCACTCGGAATGGCAGATCTTGTTCGCAATTACGAACGTTTCTCGTGTCATCCCCCACACACGCACACAAATGCACACTCCGAGGCCCGCACCCACCGCCACCGACACCTCGTGCCCCACCCCCGAGAGGCAGTCCGCATGAGCCGCGCCGACGACCTGTCCGAAGACCCGCCGGGTCCGCCCGAAGACTCCGCCGCCTCCGCCCTCTCCGCCCGGAGAACCCTCCTGAAGGGTGCCCTGGCCGGCGGAGTCCTGGCAGCCGGCTCCGCCATCCCCGGTGTCTCCGGCACCGCGCACGCCGCCACCGCCCCGGCGGGTACCCGCTGCGCCACCACCCCGTACGTCAACCCCCTCGTGCGCAACCGTGCCGACCCCCACATCCACCGCCACATCGACGGCCGTTACTACTTCACGGCCACCGCCCCCGAGTACGACCGCATCATCCTGCGCCGCTCCCGCACCATCCGCGGGATCGCCACCGCCGACGAGTCCGTCATCTGGCGCAAGCACGACACCGGGGCCATGGGCGCGCACATCTGGGCGCCGGAGATCCACCACATCGACGGCAAGTGGTACGTCTACTTCGCCTCCGCGCCCGCCGAGGCCGTCTGGGACATCCGGATCTGGGTCCTGGAGAACGCCGACCGCGATCCGTTCACCGGCACCTGGGTGGAGCGCGGGCAGCTGAAGACCGCCTGGGAGACCTTCTCCCTGGACGCCACCACCTTCACCCACCGCGGCTCCCGCTATCTCGCCTGGGCGCAGCACGAGCCCGGCATGGACAACAACACCGCCGTCTGGCTGTCGAAGATGGCCGACCCACTGACCCTGACAGGACCTCAGATCCGGCTCACCACACCGGAGTTCGACTGGGAACGCATCGGCTACCGGGTCAACGAGGGGCCGTCGTTCATCAAGCGCAACGGCCGGATCTTCATGTCGTACTCGGCGAGCGCCACCGACTACCACTACTGCATGGGCCTGTTGACGATCGACGCCCGCGCCGACCTGATGGACCCGGCCAACTGGACCAAGTCCCCGACCCCCGTCTTCACCAGCAACGACACGACCAGGCAGTACGGCCCCGGCCACAACTGCTTCACCGTCGCCGAGGACGGCCGTACCGACGTCCTCGTCTACCACGCACGGCAGTACAAGGAGATCGTCGGCGACCCGCTCGACGATCCCAACCGGCACACCCGGGTGCAGACGCTCGGCTGGAACACCGACGGCACCCCGGACTTCGGCGTCCCCGTCGCCGACACGGAGACAGGTACGCAGACAGGCACGCAGGTCGGCTCACTTTTGGAGAGTGGCTCATGAGACGTGTGTACGCGGTTCTCCTCGCCCTTTGTCTGGCGCTGGCCGGCGCCCTCGCCACCGCCGGGCCCGCCCAGGCCGCGGCCGTGACGATCACCAACGGCACCCAGTTCACCGCCACCAACGGTGACCCCGTGCACGCGCACGGCGGCGGGGTCGTCAAGGTCGGGTCCTACTACTACTGGTTCGGCGAGCACCGCAACGCCGACAACACCTTCCAGTACGTGGACGCCTACCGCTCCACCGACCTGAAGAACTGGGAGTTCCGCAACCACGTCCTCACCCAGTCCAGCGCCTCCGAACTCGCCACCGCCAACATCGAGCGGCCGAAGGTCATGTACAACGCGGCCACCGGCAAGTACGTGATGTGGATGCACAAGGAGAACGGCGCCGACTACAGCGAGGCCCGGGCCGCCGTCGCCGTCTCCGACACCGTCGACGGCGACTACACCTGGCAGGGCAGCTTCCGCCCGCTGGACACCCACATGTCCCGTGACATCACGGTCTTCGTCGACACCGACGGCACCGGCTACATGATCTCGGCGGCCCGCGAGAACTACGACCTCCAGATCTACAGACTGACGGCCGACTACACCGGCATCGACAGCCTGGTCGCCGACCCCTGGCACGGCGGCCACCGCGAGGCGCCGGCCCTGTTCAAGCGCAACGGCGTCTACTTCATGCTGACTTCGGGCGCCACCGGCTGGAGCCCCAACCAGCAGCAGTACGCCACCGCGACCAGCATCACCGGCCCGTGGACCGCCATGGCGAACGTCGGCGACTCCACGACGTACGGCTCGCAGACCGCGTACGTCCTGCCCGTGCAGGGGACTTCGGGCACCTCGTACCTCTACATGGGCGACCGCTGGGGCAACGCCTTCGGCGGGACCGTCAACGACTCCCGTTACGTCTGGCTGCCGTTGAGCTTCCCGTCCTCGACCACGATGTCCATGTCCTGGTCGCCGGAGGTCACCCTCGACACCGCCACCGGGACGGTGACGGGGAACAGCGCCACGTACAACACGCTGATCGCCCGGCACTCGTCCAAGTGCGCCGATGTCACCAGCCAGTCGCTGTGGGCGGGTGCCCAGATCAAGCAGTACACCTGCAACAGCGGCAACAACCAGAAGTACTGGTTCAAGTCCGTCGCGAGCGGCTACTACCAACTGATGGTCCGCAACAGCTCGTTGTGCGTCCAGGAGAACGCCAGCACGGTCACGCAGGAGAACTGCAGCTCCTCGGCGACCAACCAGCAGTGGTCGCTCACCACCACCGGTTCCTACGTCAAGGTCGTCTCCCGCGCGAGTGGCGAGTGCCTCGACGTGAGCGGCGCGTCCACCGCCGACTCGGCCGCCATCATCACGTACACGTGCGGCAGCGGAACGAACCAGCAGTGGACACGCGGGACATGACGAACAGCCGGGCTGCTAGGCCAGCAGGTCGAGCGCGTCGATCGCCGTCCCCGCACTGAGGTAGGAGGTCGTCCCCGACCCGCTCACCACGTTGATCTTCAGCACGTTGTACTGACTGGTGTCCGTGAGCCAGGCGCTCGCCGGCACGCTGTAGGTGAACGTGTTGTTGTTCCCCCGGTAGGACCCGTTGGTCAGCGACCGGCTGGTCGGCTGGGTGGGCGGGGAGGGGATGGCCGACGTCCAGGTGTCGTTGACGACGACCTGCGGCCGGCCGTTGGCGAAGGCCGTCGTCACGCCGATGCGCAGGGTGTGCGCGGCGGCGGCCTGCGCCGCGGTCAGCTTGAAGTAGACCAGCAGGCCGCTGTTGACGTCCTTCCAGATGTAGCAGGGGAAGCCCGACGTCTCGGTGCCGCTGCCGACCACCACGTTGCCGGTCCAGGCGGCGGCCCGGACGTCCGACGGATGCGCGTACGTCATCAGGTCGGCGTTCTTGAAGCCGCTCGGGGTGCCGTTCCAGTCGTTGATCCGCCAGATCGCGCTCGCGTTGCTCGGGTCGTTCGTGGCGGGGATCGCGATCGAGTTGAGCGTGGTCGTGCCACCGGCGGTGACCGTCACCGAAGTTGTGTAGACGGCGAGTTCACCCTTGAACACCGTGAGCGTGTACGTACCCGGAAGGACGCCCGCGATGGAGAAGTAGCCGTCGGACGCGCGGGCCGAACCCCAGTACTGCGCGGCCGAGTTGGCGATCCCGACCGTGTACGCGTACGCCGTGTTGCGCCCGGTGATCCCGACGCCCGCGACCCGGCCCCGGCCGCTCGCGGCGACGTAACCGGAGATGCCGAGCGAGTCCGCCCAGGGGGTGGTGAGCGTTCCCGCGTACAGAGACGAGGAGGGCGCGCCGCCGTCCGTGAGGGCGATGACGTACGGGCCCTGGAGGCCGAAGCGCTGCTCCTCGGTCTGGTTCTGGCCGTAGTACAGGATCTCGTACAGGCCGCCGCCGTCCGCGCTCTGGTGGCGCAGGAGGGAGCGGTAGAAGGGGCCGCCGGAGGCCTTCTCGTGGTTGCTGCGCACCACGTACAGGCCGACGCTGCCGGTGCTCCAGCCGACGTAGCTGTAGTCCATGACCCGCAGCTTCGAGTAGTGCTTCGAGCGGGTCTGGCCGTCGGACTTCGCGAAGACGTCCGAGGCCTCGATCGTGCTGTTCGTGTAGGTGTACGAGTCGGGCTCGTCGTTGAGGAACAGGCCCGCCTTGACGCGCAGGATGAAGCGGGTCGCCGAGACCGACGTGTCGGCCTTGTTGGTCCACACGTAGACGTTGTTCTCGCCGCTGCGGGCCGCGTAGTAGTGCTTCAGCGTGCCGTAGGTGACGCTGACCAGGATCGTCGAACCGGACTGCTGGATCGTCACCGTGGACGAGCCGAGACCGGACTCGATGTGCGAGTTGTTGCCGCCGTAGCCCTGGTACTCGGTGCCCCGGTAGACCAGCGAGGACAGGTCGCCGTTGGACTTGCGGACCTTGAAGACGAGGTTGGCGCCGGTGTCGATGACGTAGTTCGTGCCGTCGTCGGTGTAGCCGAAGGTCGCCGCCTGCGCGGTACCGGGAAGGGCGAGTCCGGCCGCGGTCGCCGTGGCGCCGAGGACGAGCGCGCGGCGGCCGAGGTGGAGCCCGGAGCGCCCGGGGATCCCGGGGGTTGTGTCGTTGGCTGCGGACATGTGGGGGTGCCTCCTTCGGAGGTCGGGTGTGGGGGTGTGGGGGGTGTGCGGTGTTCGGAAGACTGACAGTTGAATCGATTTCGCGAAAGGGCTTTCGTTGTAAGGAAGTTGGCAGTTGTGTGAAATCGTGCAGCACTCTAGAAAGCGCTTGCCAGACGATGTACGGTCCTGCCGCTGGGCCTTGTCGAGCGTCGGAGGACTGTTGTGGGAACCGCGATGAGACGTTTCAACCGAGCCGTGCTGGCGGCCGTGACCCTGAGCACCGCGACCACCCTGGCCGCCGTACCCGCCGCCGCTCACGAACGGCCCTCGCACGGCCCGCGTGCCCTGGGCATCGAGAACTGCGCCGCCACCGGCTGCCACTTCGACGTCGCGCCGGGCACGTACGACGTACGGGTGGTGCTGGGCGGTGACGCCGCCGCCAGTACCGCCGTCACCGGCGAGACCCGGCGCGCGCTCCTCCCCGAGACCGCCACGGCGGCCGGCGAACACGTGGCCCGCAGCTTCACCGTCAACGTCCGCACACCCGAGGGCGAACCGACCGGCGCCGAGGGCACCCCAGGCCTCGACCTGGTGCTCGGCGGCTCGGCGCCGGCCCTGGCGGACATCCGGGTCACCCCCGCCGGCCGCCACACCCGGCAGATCTTCCTGATCGGCGACTCGACCGTCTGCGACCAGCCGGGCGACCCGTACACCGGCTGGGGCCAGGAACTCCCGCAGTACCTGCGCAAGGGTCTGTCCGTCGCCAACTACGCGGATTCCGGAGAGAGTACGGTCACCTACCTCGCCAACTCCGCGCTCTTCCCGACCGTCCAGCCGCTGATCCGCCCCGGCGACCTGGTCCTCGTCCAGCTCGCGCACAACGACAAGCAGACGGACGAGCCCACGTACCGCGTGAACCTGGAGACGCTCGTCGCGGGTATCCGCGAGCGAGGGGGGAAACCGGTACTGGTGACTCCGATCGTGCGCCGCTGGTTCAACTCCGACGGCACCCTGAACAACGGCACCGCCCTGCTGGTCAACGGCCTCGGCGTCGACCACCCGGCGGTGATCCGCGCGGTCGCGGCGGCACAGGACGTACCGCTGATCGACCTGACGGCGAAGACGAAGGCGCTGGTGGAGTCCCTCGGCGTCGAGGGCTCCAAGGCGCTGTACCTCTACAACGAGAAGCGCGACAACACGCACACGTCCGTCCGCGGGGCCACGGCGTACGCCGGGCTGGTGCGCGACGAACTGGTCGCGCAGCGGCTGGTTCCGCGGGGCGGGGTCCGATAGGGCCACGACAAGAACCCCTGGAGCGTCCCGACCGGAACCGGGGCGCTCCAGGCTCGACAGCGGCCCGCCTCGGCCGGCCCGGACTACTTCGGACCCGCCTACTTCGGCGCCGCGACCAGCCGTACGGCGAGGCCCGTGAAGACCGTGCCGCTGAAGATGTCGAGGCCGCGGGCGACCCGGCGGCTGCCGCGCAGCGCCGACGAGAGGCGGCCGGAGAGCAGGCCGATGGTGGTATCGACGCTGAGGCCCATCAGGACGAGCGTCAGCCCCAGCAGCAGTAGCTGCCAACTCACGTGCCCCAGCGCCGGGTTCACGAACTGCGGCAGGAACGCCACGTTGAACAGGATCATCTTGGGGTTGAGGAGATTGGTGACGGCACCCTGCCAGAAGGCGCGCCGCCGCCCCGGACCGGACGGTCCCGATGCCGATGCCGCTGTCACGTCCTCCTCGGCCGTCAGCGGCGAGCGGTCGCGGAACGCCTTCACCGCGAGGTACAGGAGATAGGCCGCGCCCAGCCAGCGCAGTACGTGGTACAGCACCGGCAGGGTCGTGAAGAGCGCCGACAGGCCGAGCGCCGCCGACACCGCGTGCACCAGGGCACCGGCCGCCACCCCCAGCGCGGCCAGCACGCCGGTGATCGGGCCGCCACGTCCGCCCATGGCCACGATGAACATCATGTCGGGCCCGGGAGCGACGCACAGGGCGAAGGCGGCGGCCAGGAAGGCCGCGTACAGAGAGGTGTCCACCATGGCGGTCATGCTCTGCGGTACGCGGCGAACCGTCGATCGAATTTCGCGGGCCGAGACGCACGAGGTCCTGCCGGTGCGGCCGGTGCTGCCGGTTCAGAGCGCCAGGCGGGCGATCCGCAGCGTCGCCGTGGTCGGGGACGCGCCCGTCAGCGGGGTCGCGTACGACGGGGTCACCGGTGCGTAAGCCCAGGTCAGGGAGCCGTCCTTCAGGGCCGCTATGTCACCGGTGATACGCGCCTGCACGACCTTGTCCGGCGTCCTGAACGCGCCGTTCCAGTCGATCAGCCGCAGGTGGGTGCCGGTGAACGTGCCGGTGCAGGTGCCGCTCGCACACTTGGCGTTCTTCAGGGACTCCCAGGACACCAGCAGCCGGTCCTTGCCGTACGGGGCGACGCGCACGTCGACGTGTTCGGTGCCCGGCGAGTTCGTCAGGTAAATGGCCTTGCCCGCAGGCGAGTTGCGGTTCTTGAGGAACGACACCGCCACCTGGTGCGTGCTCCACCTCGGCTTCACCGTCCAGCCCCGGCCGCTGGAGTCGTCCGGGTTCTTCGCGGCGGAGGCCGAACCGCGCGAGCCGTATGCGGTGGCGTAGCGGCCCGTGGACGACTTCACCAGGTCACCGGTGCGGCCGGCGTACGTCCCACCGCAGTA
This sequence comes from Streptomyces sp. NBC_01451, assembly GCF_036227485.1. Taxonomy (NCBI): domain Bacteria; kingdom Bacillati; phylum Actinomycetota; class Actinomycetes; order Kitasatosporales; family Streptomycetaceae; genus Streptomyces; species Streptomyces sp. NBC_01451. The sequence goes on along the minus strand of NZ_CP109479.1, from coordinate 1,880,025 downwards.
GCCCGCCCAGCACTGCTCGCGCTGCACGGCCGGCGCGTTGTCCGGGGCGCCGATGCCCGTGGACACGAACAGGCCGGAACGCCAGTCGTCGAAGCAGAGGGAGGTGAAGTCGCCGGTGGTCTCGGCGTGCAGGGCGATGCCCTCGTTGTGGGAGCAGCCCCAGCCCCAACCGCCGCCCAGCTTCGCGCCCTTGGCGCTGAGGTAGGAGAGCTTGTCGCCGAAGTGGCCGTCGGCGAAGCCGCCCGCGCCGTGCACCACGAAGTAGGCGCCGTACTTGGTGCCGTTCCAGGTGAGTTGACCGTCGAGGGTCGGGGACGTGTCGTGGGACGCGGTGCCGGTGAGCTTGGTGCGCCAGGCCTCCTTGCCCTGCGAGAAGCGGACGAGGGCCGCCGCCGTCTCCTTCCACTTGTTGGTGTCCGCGACCCTGGTGAGCAGCGCGAAGCCGTCGTTGTGCGCGACCAGTCCGCCGACCTCCTTGGCGCCCTTGACGATCGCGTCGCCGCCCGCGCGCTTTCCGGCCGAGGTCAGCGGGGTCACGTGCACACCGTCGGCCGCCGGCCAGGCGACCCGCAGCGTGCCGTTGGGCGCGACCGCTGTCGCCGTGCGCGTCCACTCCCTCGTGTTGTTGTAACCGGCGGACAGGTAGGGGAACTTGGCCGGCAGCGTCACGGAGGTGTTCGTCACGGCGAGAGTGGGTGTGGCGGGCGTCGTCGCCGCCCCGGCCGTCGCGTACCAGGCACCGGCGAGCAGACCGGCCGCCGCGAGGCCACCGATCAGGGGCTTGCGGGCCGCGTGGGTGCGACGGTGGGCAGAGGTGCGGGGGAGTGGTGCTGATGTCATACCTGGCTGTTGCCGTGGTGCGGGGAAAGGTTGCCGCCGATCGCACCGGTGCCGGCCGGAACGCCGGGCGGGCCGGGACGGTTCGGCGGGCGCCGAACGACTGGTCCCCTACCGTGGCCGTATGACCGAGCCCATGTCCGCCTTCGCCGCCCTCCACCACCGCGACGAGCCCCTTCTGCTCCCCAACGCCTGGGACCACGCCTCGGCCGTGCTCCTCGCCGAGCAGGGCTTCGCGGCGATCGGCACCACGAGCCTCGGCGTCGCAGCGGCCGTCGGACTGCCCGACGGTACGGGGGCCACCCGCGACCACACTCTCCAACTCGCCCTGAACCTCGGTACGGAGGACTTCCTGCTGTCCGTCGACGCCGAGGGCGGATTCAGCGAAGACCCCGTCCAGGTGGGGGAGTTCGCGCGGGAACTGTCCGTCGTCGGCGCCGTCGGCATCAACCTTGAGGACGGCCTCGGACCGGCAGCCCCGCACGCCGAGAAGATCGCCGCCGTCAAGGCCGCCGCCCCCGGACTCTTCGTCAACGCCCGGACGGACACGCACTGGCTCGGCGACCGCCGGTCCCCCACCCTGGCCCGGGACACCATGGCCCGCCTCGACGCCTACCAACAGGCGGGCGCCGACGGGGTGTTCGTGCCCGGCCTGACCGACCCGGACCGGATCGCCGCCCTGGTGAAGAGCCTCGACGTCCCGCTCAACATCCTCTACTCACCCACCGGCCCCACGGTCGCCCGACTCGGCGACCTCGGTGTACGCCGTGTCAGCCTCGGCTCGCTCCTCTACCGGCGGGCACTCGGCGCGGCCGTGGAGGCGCTCGGCGACATCCGGGCGGGGCGGGCACCCCGGGGCGGGGCACCCTCGTACGACGAAGTGGTGGCACTCGGTCACCAGCACCACGGCGCCAGGATCACCACCCCGAACCCGACCCCGGCTCCGGTCCCGACCGCGACCCCGGCCCCGACCGGAATCAGCCGACCGGAACCAACGTCTCCCGGAGCCGGGCCGCGAACTCCACCGGGTGCGTGAGCAGACCGAGATGCCCTCCCGGGAACTGGCGCGCGGCGCTTCCTGTCCGTCGGGCGAGGACCGTGGCGGTGCGGTGCAGGAGCTGCCCGGCGGAGTCGATGCCCATGGCGACGGTGAGCCGGGGAGAGGAGGCGGAGAGGGCGGTGAGGTCCGGGGTGTAGGAGGTGAACGGGACCAGCACGCGGGTGAGGGAGATGGCCATGGGAGTCGCCGACTCGTCGCTGGGGGAGGGGGGTTGGTCTGTCGCGCCCGACTCCTTGTCGAGGTCCCGCTGGGGGAGGGCCCGTTCCTCCAGCCCGGCCGTCATCCGAGCCGACGCGGCCTCCACGCCCCGGGCGCGGTAGGTGTCGCGCACCTCGGTGAACATCGCCCGCTGCCGCTCGGCGTCCGGCAGGACGGTGACGACCGGCGGTTCGTGCGCGACCACGTGCCGCAGCCGGCCCGGGTGCCGGGACGCCAGGTCGAGGGCGGCGACGGCCCCCGCGCTGGTGCCGAAGACGTACGCGGACTCGTCCTCGGGGAGCACCGCGTCCAGCACGCGGGCGGCGCCGTCGCTCCACCACTCGACGCGCTGTTCCTCGACGGGCTCGCCGAGCCGGCCGTGGGCGAGGCCGAGGGGGTCGTAGGTCACGACCGTGAAGTGTTCGGAGAGAAGGGTGGTGGGGTTCTCCAGGCCCATGGGGTGTCCGGCGCCGCCGGGGACGATGAGGAGGACGGGGCCGGAACCGCGCACGTCGTAGTGATCACACATCCTCCCGAAGCTACCGGCTGAGAGGGTCCGGCGCGGAATGATTTTCCCGGCCTTCGGACCTCCGGGCAGGTGCGCGGACGGGCGGACACGGGAAAGGTGTCCGCCCATCCAACAGCAGTCCTCTCAAAGAGGGTTGGGCTGGTCAGACGATCGGTGCGTACACCACGCCCAGCTTGTCGATCTCGGTGCCCGAGCGGCCCGTGAAGCCCACGATCTGCCACCCCGACGGTGCCGTGAACGTCGCCGCGTCCGTGGTGGCCGTGCCGGAGGTCAATGTGCGGGCTCTGTCCGTCGTGAACGCCGCCGAGAAGACCCTTGTCCGGCCGTCCTTCTGACCCTGTGTCAGCTTCACCGAGGTGAGGTGCTCGCCGGACGCCAGGGTGAGGGAGGAAGCGGTGCCGCCCGTGCCGCCGTGGGTCAGGGCCGTGCCGCCGTCGAGTGTCAGGGACACCGCGTCCAGGCGGGAGCTGCCGCGCAGGGTGAGCGTGCGGGGCGAGGGCGTCGCCGGGAGGTCGTCGGCGTCGGTGAACGCCGTGCCGTGCGCGCCGCCGAGGAAGTCGCTCGCGCGCAGCTTCGAGGGCAGCGTCCAGGAGAAGTCGACCGTGTGCGGGAAGTGGTCGGAGAGGTTGCCGCCCTTGGAGTCCAGGAAGGAAGCCCACTCGTTGTGGTAGCGGGTCGCGGAGAGGTTCACGAGCCTGCTGCCGCGGTAGAGGACCTTGTCGACGACCTCGCAGCTGTTCGTCGGCGCGGTCGTCGGGCAGACCAGCGCGTCACTGCCCTGCACCGGCGGCGTACCGCCCTTGACCAGCTGGACCCACGCGTCCGTCAGGCCGTTCTCGGACGCGAGCGTGCGGATGTTGTCGCCCGAGCGCGTGTACCGCGTGTTGGTGTCACCCATGACGATCACCGCGTTGCCCGCGGAGTTGGCCCGGATGAACGCGGAGAGCTGCGAGACGTTGGCCCGGCGGGCGGCGTGCGCCTCGTCGGTGTCGTCGGCGTTGGTGTGGACGTTGTACAGGTCCACGTAGACGCCCTCGGAGATCCGCACCCGGGCCAGCGAGAAGCCCTTCGGGGTGAGGCAGTTGGTGCCGGTGCAGTTGTTCCACTTCACCCGCTCGAAGTCCTGGAACGCGTAGTCCGAGAGGGTGTTGAGCCCGTCACCGAAGGGCACTCCGCCACTCGTCGCCGTGCGGTACGCGTGGTTGTCGTTCGCGTACAGCGCCGCGTGGTAGTTGAAGTCCTCCTGCACGTTGACGATGTCGTACGCGCCCAGCCGCGGCGATATCAGCGGGGTGTTCACCTCGGGGTTGCCCGAGCTCAGGAGGTCCGGGAGGCCCGCGACGTTGTACGTGAGGACGTTGAAGGAGCCCGAGGCGGCAGCGGCGGCGGCCGGGGCCGAGCCGGCCGTGGCGAGCCCGGCCAGCGCCAGGGCGCCGGCGACGAGGGTGCCGATGAGTCTTCTCATGGTGGGGGTGTCTCCGTGGGGGGTAGGTGAACTCTGCTCAGGTTCACGGCCAACAGTGTGCTGGACAAGGGCTGTTGGGGGAACAGTGAGTGGAGTGTCGATCCGCCGCGTCCGGGTCGTTCGGCGATCACCCGCTGGTTGGGCAAGGTTCATGTCTCCCGTCGATTCTCCTCGGGCGGCGAACTGCCACGGGTGCCGCGCGACGGGGGAGACACGGCCACGGGGCACGGGGCCGGGCACGCGCACGGTGCCGTGCCCTCCGCGAGGCCGATCACCTCGTCCTCCGCCGCCGCACCCACTGTCCGCGCGGCGACGGCGCAGGGCGGCCCTGTCGTTCACCCTGGCGTCGGAGTCGCTCCTGCGCACCGCCGAGGAGCGGCTCCGAGCCCATGGGCACGAGGCGCGAGCCCATGGGTGCGGGTCCATGGGTACGAGGTGACGCCGCGGTCCCCGACGCAGACCCCGTGGGGAGCTGCCGGCCCGGAGCGCGATCGACCGGGTGACGGTGCCCGGAGCTCCGGGTCGACCGTCCCCGGGACGACCGACGGCGACGCGTGATCATGATCATGCGCGTCCGCATCGGCATGGCGGCGAACCCGTCCTCGCCGCCATGCCCGGCATCGGGGTCACCCTGGTTCGGTTCGAGGTGCCCGACCCGACACCGTGCCGCGCGGATCACCGAACCGGACGGCGGAGGGATCACCGCACGGGCGTCACCCGTTGACCCCCGTGTAGTGCCCGAGGCTCCACCGCCACAGCAGCCGCGCCCCCAGGAACGCCGCCAGGCCCAGCAGCGGGGATGCCGCCGCCAGCCAGTACGGCACGCCCGTGTCGTGGCCGTGGCCGGTCAGTACCGCCGCCGGGAAGTACGCGACGAACGCGAGCGGCAGCCCGAAGGTGAGGAAGCCGCTCACCGCCCTCGGCAGCACGTTGAGCGGATAGCTGCCGAACGTGCCGAGCAGCTCCTCCAGCCAGCGCCCCCAGTAGTCGGCGGCCGGGAAGCGCAGCGACGCGCAGGCCACCGCCGTGAACAGGGCCGCCTCCAGGAGCATCCCGCCGAGGACACAGACCACGAGGTACGTGATGCGGCCGGCCGTCCAGTCCAGGTCGCTGCGGGAGAGCGCGCCCACCATCAGGCCCACGGCCACCGTCAGGTCGCCGATGGCGTTGGTGGGGAACACGGACAGCTGGACCTGTCGGAAGACCGGCATGGGGCGGACCAGATAGGTGTCGATCATCCCCTCCTGGATGATCCTGCCGATGCCGTGCATCCGCCCGAGGAACAGCACGAAGATGCCGTGTGCCAGCATCCGGGTCGCCGGGATCAGCAGTACCTCCGAGCTGTCCCAGCCGCCCATCCCGGTGAACCGGGTCAGCAGCACCGTGGCGAACACGATCACCGACACCTGCCAGATGGCGCCGATCCCGATCATCAGCAGGAACTCGGAGCGGTACTCCAGCTGGGCACGGAAGTTGAGGCGCGTGATGCGCCACGCGATACGTACGGCGTTCACGGGTCTCAGCCTCCCTGGGAGACGACTCGGAGGGCGGCCCGCCGCCACAGGAACCGGGTGAACAGGGCCAGCAGGAGAATCCAGCCGGCCTGCACGGAGAGCTGGAAGGCTGCGTCCGAGAGCGGGATGCGCCCCACGTACAGCGACAGCGGCACGCTCAGCGTGGCCTGGAAGGGCAGGAAGGAGCTGAGGGTGATGAACCAGTCAGGGAAGAACCACAGCGGTGCGTACACCCCGGACAGCAGGTTCTGCGCGAAGATCAGGATGAGCATCGCGGCGCCGTTGCGCAGCGTCCAGAAGCAGAACTGGTCGATGACGAGCATGACGTAGTAGAGGACCAGCTGCCCGAGCAGCAGACTGAGCGCGAACACCCCGGCCACAGCGGCTGATTCGGGCGGTTGGACCACCCCGGCGGCCAGGCAGAGGGCGAAGCCGGCCAGTGCCCACGCGAACCCGTACAACTGCTCGCCGAGCGCCCGCAGCGCGTAGTAGCGCTGGGGTGCCAGCGGGCGCAGGTACCAGTACACGATCGTGCCGAAGTGCATGTGCTGGAGCACGGTGTCACGGCCCGCGTACTGGTCCAACTCCCGCAGCCGGGAGGCGAGTACGGCCATGACGGCGTACGTCACCGCCTGCTCGCGGTCGATCCCGGCCGTCGTGCCGGTCTGTTGGTAGAGGCCGTTCCACAGGGACGCGACCAGGACCACCTGGACGGTCAGCCGGATCAGGGCGGCGGTCATCCGGGGCGGGGCGTACAGCTCACCGAGAGGGGTGACCCTGGCGGCCCGCCAGGCGTGCAGGACGGCCATGTCAGCCGCCTCCGCGCGGTTCGGGTGCCTCGGCCTGGACGTACGCGGCGCGCATCACGTCCTCCAGGTCGGCCTCGTCGAGGGCGATGTCCGTCACCTCGTACCGCTCGATGACCCGCTTGAGCGCCTGGTGGACCGTCGGGGTGTCCGGACCGTCCTGAGCGTCCGGGCCGAAGACGACCTGCGGGCCCTCGCGGCGGAGCAGCGCGATGCCCGGGAGCGCCTCGACCTCGGCGTGCGGGTCGGCCAGTGTCGCCCTGACCTGCCAGGTCGAGCCGAACCGCTTCCTGATCTCGTCCAGCGTGCCGTCCAGCACGAGGCGGCCGTGGTTGACGAGGACGACCCGCTCGGCGAGCCGCTCGACCTCCGTCATGTCGTGGGTGGTGAGCAGCACGGTCCGGCCGCGCTCCTCGACCTGGTGGCGCAGGAACTCGCGCACCTGCTCCTTGACCACCACGTCCATCCCGATGGTGGGTTCGTCGAGGAACACCACCGGCGGGTCGTGCAGCAGCGCCGCCGCCAGGTCGCAGCGCACCCGCTGGCCCAGCGACAGATGCCGTACGCGGGTGTCCCAGAACGTGGACAGTTCCAGCAGGTCGTCGAACTCCTGGAGGCGTACGGCGTGTTCGGGCTTCGGTATCTCGTAGATGTCCCGGAGGATCGAGAACGACTCGCGCACCGGCAGGTCCCACCAGAGCTGGGTGCGCTGGCCGAACACCGCCCCGATGTTGCGGGCGTTGCGCTCACGCTCCTGGTACGGCACCACACCGGCGACGCGTGCCTCGCCGGACGTGGGAGTCAGGATGCCGGTGAGCATCTTGATGGTCGTCGACTTGCCGGCGCCGTTCGGCCCGAGCAGGGCCAGGAGTTCACCCGGCGCCACGTCGAAGGTGATGTCGGAGACGGCGTCCTTCGCGACCCGTTCCGGCTGGACGAGGGAGCGCAGCGCCCCGGTGAAACCGGGTCGCCGCACGGTGGTGTGGAAGGTCCGGGAGAGCCCGCGGACCTCTATGGAACCACTCACTCAGGGAACCTCCGAGAGCTCTTGCGACGCACGAACACGGCCGTCCGGCTGGGGAGCCGGACGGCCGTGTGACCGGTAACATCCTCAGCCATCGACTGCCGAGAAGACAACGGAGAATTCAGCGGGCTGAACCCGCAGCAGGTACTGCGGAAGCGCGCCCGGCCCGCAGGACTGCGAGCCGATGCCCTGCTGCCCGTGGTCGAGGTTGACCCAGACCGTGTCGCCCGGGGTCAGGTCGGTGAGGTGGTCGGCCGCGTCGAGCTGTTCGCTCGTCCAGCGGCGGGCCGTGAACCAGAACTCCGGGTCCCCGTCGATCCGCAGCCCGCCGAGCTCCGCCCAGCGGACGTCGGCACGGGCGCCGTTCTCCTGCGGGCGGAGATAGGGGGTCTGGAGGCCGTCGACCGTCGACTCCCAACGGCCCAGCGAGGAGGCCGATTTGGTGTCCGGGTACCCTTCGCCGGGGCCGCCGCCGAACCAGGTGACCCGGTCCGCGTCCGACAGTCCCAGCCGGATTCCCAGCTTCGGCAGGGGCAGCGTCCAGTCGCCCTCCGGGTCGACCGACACGGTCAGCTTCAGCTTGTCGCCGTCGGACGTCCAGCGGTACACCGTGTTGAGGCCCACCTCGGCCGCCGCGGGCGCCACCCGGGTCCGTACCGTCAGCGCGTTGTCGCCCGACTCGACGGAGTCCAGGCGGTGTTGCATCCGGTGCAGGCCCAGCTTGCGCCAGAGCACGCCGTAGCGGATGTCGGGCTGCCAGGCCGCGCCGAAGTCGTTGTCGGTGGGCGCCCGCCACACGTCCAGCCGCAGCTCCCGCACTTCACGGTCGCCGATGGACCGCAGCGCGCCCGTGCGCGCGTCGAAGGAGGCCGGGCCCAGGGTGATGACCCCGTCGGCGGAGACGGGTGCGGCCGAGGGGGCGACCGTCGGCAGCGGGCGTGCGGACGCCGGGAACTGGCCCCAGGCCACCGGGTGTCCCTCGGCGCCCCAGGACGACTCCTCGGCCAGCAGCGCCCGTACGGTCCACAGCGCCTCCGCGTCGCCGCGCGCGTCGGCGGGCGGCTCGGGGAGCTTCACGTCCGCCGACTCGCCGGGGGCCAGGGACGCGGGCACCGCCAGGGTGCCGGTCCCGACCGAGGTGCCGTCGACGTCGTACGACCAGGTGAAGGTGAGCGCGGACAGGTCGGCGAAGTCGTACGCGTTCGTCACGCGCACGGTCCCGTCCCCGGCGTCGCCCTCGATGCGGACCGGCTCGATCACCTTCTTGTACTCGACGAGCCCCGGTGACGGCGTCCGGTCCGGGAAGATCAGCCCGTCGCAGACGAAGTTGCCGTCGTGCAGCTCCTCGCCGAAGTCGCCGCCGTACGCGTAGCCGAACCGCTCGTCCTTGATGCCGTGGTCGATCCACTCCCAGATGAAGCCGCCCTGGATGCGGTCGTGGGCCTCGAAGATCCGCTGGTAGTCGGCGATGCCGCCGGGGCCGTTGCCCATGGCGTGCCCGTACTCGCACAGGATGAAGGGGAGCCCGCGCCGCTTCTGCGTGCCGCCGTCCAGTCCCTGGCCGATGCGCTCGGTCTCCGCGTGGTCGGCGTACATGCGGGAGTACATGTCGGTGTCGCGGCAGTCCCAGTCGCCCTCGTAGTGCACGAGCCGGGAGCTGTCGCGGCTGTGGATCCACTGGGCCATGGCGGTCAGCCCGCGTCCGGTGCCGGCCTCGTTGCCCAGCGACCAGATGACGACCGACGGATGGTTCTTGTCGCGCTCGACCATCCGGGACGCGCGGTCCAGGAGAGCTGGGGTCCAGCGGTCGTCGTCGACGGGGTTGTCGCGCCAGTTCTGCTCGGTGAAGCCGTGGGTCTCCAGGTCGCACTCGTCGATGACCCACAGGCCGTACTCGTCGCACAGGTCGAGGAAGGCGGGGTGCGGCGGGTAGTGCGAGGTGCGCACCGCGTTCAGGTTGTGCCGCTTCATCAGCAGCACGTCGGCCCGCATGGTCTCCAGGTCGAGGGTGCGTCCCTTCTCGGGGTGCCACTCGTGCCGGTTGACGCCCTTGAAGAGGATGGCCCTGCCGTTGACCTTGATGAGCCCGTCCGCCAGTTCGACGGTCCGGAAGCCGATGCGCAACGGCACCCGCTCGCCCGCGGTGACCAGCTCGCCGTCGTACAGGCGGGGCGTCTCGGCGGTCCACGGCTCGACCGCGACCGTCACCGGATCACCGGTCCTGACATCGATGTCCAACTCGGGGACGGTGACTCGCCCCTCGACGTCGGACTCGACGCGGAGCGTGCCCTCGCCGGTCGTGTGGTCGTACGAGGAGTGCACGAAGAAGTCGAGAACACTGGCCGGCGGCCGGTGCAGCAGGGTGACGTCGCGGAAGATGCCCGGCAGCCACCACTGGTCCTGGTCCTCCAGGTAGGAGCCCGCCGACCACTGGTGGACCCGGACGGCGAGGACGTTGCCGCTGGGCTTCAGCAGCTGTCCGACGGCGAACTCGTGCGCCAGCCGGGACCCCTTGAACTCACCGATGTCCGTGCCGTTCAGCCACACCCGGGCGCACGACTCGACGCCGTCGAAGCGCAGCACAGCCCCGCCGTCCGACAGGTCGGGCCAGTCGGACGGCAGGTCGAAGACGTGCAGGTGGTCGCCGGTCGGGTTCTGGGTCGGCACCCGCGGCGGGTCCACCGGGAAGGGGTAGAGGTGGTTGGTGTAGATCGGCGAACCGAACGCCCCGTCCCCCTGGAGGACCCAGTGACCGGGGACCGTCACCTCGGTCCAGTCCCCGGCGTCGAACCCCGGCTCGGCGAACGAGTCGTCCGCCCCGTCGGCGGTCGGCGACAGCCGGAAACGCCAACTGCCGTTCAGGGACAGCGAACCGGCGTCCGAGGACGCGTACCAGGCGCGGGGCGGAAGGGCCCCGCGGCCGGGTGAGACGTCTTCGACGTAGTCGGTCGCCGCGATGGACGCTGCCGTGGTGCGGAAGGACATCGGTCTCCAGGTATTGAGGGAAGGGTCAGCCCTTGATGCCTGTCTGTGCGATCCCCTGCACCAGCCAGCGCTGGAGGAAGAGGAACACGAACACCAGGGGCAGGATGGAAATAGCGGTCGCCATGAAGATCAGGTGGAAGTTGACCGTCTGGTTCGTCATGTACGAAGACAGTGCCACCTGCACCGTCCAGGCGCTGGGGTCCTGGCCGATGACCAGCGGCCACAGGAAGGCGTTCCAGCCGTTGATGAAGGTGATCGTGGCGATCGCCGCGAAGAAGTTCAGCGAGTTGGGTACGACGACACGCCAGTACGCACCCCAATAGCCGAGCCCGTCCACGCGCGCCGCCTCCTCCAGCTCCTTCGGGAACCCCAGGAAGTACTGCCGAAAGAGGAAGCAGGTGAAACCGCTGAAGAGGCCCGGGATGATGAGACCTCGGTAACTGTCCACCCAGCCGAGGGACGAGACCAGGACGAAGCTGGGCACGAAGGTCACGGCGGTCGGGACCATCAGGGTGGTCAGGACCAGGTAGAACACCTTGTTGGCGTGCTTGTAGGGGATGCGGGCGAGCCCGTACCCGGCGAGCGAGCACACCAGGAGGATGCCCGTGGTGTGCAGGACGGCGACGACCACGGAGTTCCACATGGACTGGGCGAAGTCCACGGTGACGTCGTTGAACGGCTCGGTGATGTTGCCCCACTGGATGTCGGTGGGGAACCACTTCCAGTTCTCGCCGGTGATCTCCGGGTCCGTCATCAGGGAGTTGCGGACGATCAGATAGAAGGGGAGCAGGAAGAGGAGGCCGGCGACTCCGGTCGCGATGTACAGACCGGTGTTGACCATGACGCCGCCGCGCTTGGACCTGCCCGGCTTCTTCTGCCCGATCTCGGGTGCTGTGGTGGTCACTTGCCCTCCTCACCCCTTCCGAAGCCCATGATCTTGCCCTGCAACAGGGTGACGACGCAGATCAGCATCGTCAGCACGACAGCGCCCGCGCTGCCCGCGCCGTAGTTCTGGTTCTCACCGAGGGCCATCTTGTAGAGCTCGACCAGCGGTGGCTGTCCCCAGGTGGCCTTGGAGAGCAGGTTGAAGAACTCGTCGAAGGCCTGGTAGGCCGCGACCAGCAGGAGCAGGATCACCGCGGTCGACGTCGCCCGCAGCTGGGGCAGCGTGATGTAGCGGAAGGTCTGCCAGCCCGGCTTGGCGCCGTCGATGGAGGCGGCCTCGTACAGCTCGCGCGGGATGTTCTGCAGCGCCGCGATGAACAGGATCATGTAGAAGCCCGACTGGAGCCACAGTCGCACGGTCACGATGACCAGCCAGTACCAGGGCGGATCCGGGGACGCGAGCCAGGCGATGTTGTCGACGCCGAACCAGCCGATGACGGTGTTGGCGAGGCCGAACCGCACCCCGTTGAAGATGGACATCTTCCAGATCAGCGAGGCGGCGACGTAACTGACCGCCGTGGGCAGGAAGAAGACCGACCGGAAGAAGGCGCGCATGAACCGCAGCCGGTTCACCAGCAGCGCCAGGCCCAGCGAGAGGGCCCAGGTGGCGGGGACGATGAACGCCGCGAACACGGTGAACGTGACGAGCGAGTTCAGGAAGTCGACGTCGGTCAGGACCTGCTTGTAGTTCTCGAAGCCGACGAAGTCGCTGGGTGTGACGGTGAAGCGTGCCTCGAAGAAGCTGAGATAGATGCTCCAGCCGATGGGCACGAAGACGAAGACGATCAGGCCGATGAGGAACGGCCCGGTGAAGAGCCAGAAGTTGAAGGTGCTGCTCGCCCGCAGGGCCCGCCTCGGCCGGTCGTTGGAGACCTTGGCCGGGGCGGGCTGGGCGACCCCGCGCGTGGTGGTGGTCGACATGTCGCAGTCCGTCCGGTGGGCTATCCGAAGAGCTTCTTGAGCTCGGTGTCGACCTTCTTCTCGCAGGCGTCGAGCTGGGCCTTCGGGTCGTCGTCCTTGCGCACGGAGTTGGCCATCACGTCGTTGACCGAGGCGATCATGGCCTGGGTCCAGCCGATGTTGTCGAAGTGGCCGAACTCGTTGAACAGCTTGACACCCTCGGCCGGCAGACCGGTCTTGAGCTTGGTGGCGCTCTGGGCGATCGACGTGCGCGGCGGGATGTGGAAGCCGTAGGAGGTGGCCCAGTCCTCCTGGTACTGCTTCTGGTCGATCCACAGCCACTTCACGTATTCCTTGGCCGCCTCGACGTTCTTGCCCTTGGCGTTGACGAACATCGACCAGCCGCCGTTGGTGACCGACTGCCTGCCGGCCGATCCGACCTTCGGGAAGGGGAAGATGCCGATGTCGTCGCCGAGCGCCTCGATCATGGCGGGCATGGCCCACATGCCGCACCACTGGATCGCCGTCAGGCCCTGGGTGAAGGCCGAGGGGTCCCACCAGTCGGTGGGGGCGCCGAGCAGCAGGTTGCCGCTGGTGAACAGGGTCCGCAGCTGCTTCAGTCCCGCCGCGACCTCGTCCGTGTTGAAGGCGGGCTTGTTGTCGGCGGTGAGCGTGTCGGCGCCGGCCGACCAGATCAGGTTGTTCTGGATCGGGGTGAGGTCGTTGCCGAGGTAGGCGCCCTTGATCTTGCCGGTCTTGAGCTTGGCGGCGGCCTCGATCAGCTCCTCCAGCGTGGTCGGCACCTCGACCTTGGCCTTCGCGAAGAGCGAGGGGCGGTAGAAGAAGAACTGCGGGTCGTCGATCATCCGGACGCCGTAGATCTTGCCGTCGACCGTGTGCGACGTGATGTCCGCCTGGTTGAAGTCGTCCTTGACCGGGTTGATGATGTCGGACAGGTCCGCGACCTGGCCGCTCTTGATGAGCTGGATCTGCGGGTGGAACTCGAAGACGTCGGGTGCGTTCTTGGTGAGCAGCGCGGCGAACAGCTTCTGTTCGAAGTTGGAGCCGGTGATCCACTGCGTGGTCACGTTGGCGCCCTTGTAGGCCTTCGCGTACTTCTTGATGGCCTGCTCGGTGCCCGCCTCGCCGTACGCGTGGAAGTACTGGACGAGCGCGTCGCCCGACCCGCCGCTGCTGCGGCCGGTGTTCCCGCCGCACGCGGTCAGTCCGCCGGCGGCTGCCAGACCCATGGCGGCCCGCAGAACGTTCCGGCGGTCCCAGTTGCTGTTGCTCAATGCCGACATGTGACGTCCTTGTCTCGAGTACGGCCGCGGCTCTGTCGCTTCAGCGCCAGATGGCTCAAATGAGGTTGCGGAGCGGGACGTTAACCTTCGGCTAAGGCTTCGGCAAGGGGTTGGACGAAGCCCGTTCGAAACGTTGCCGAGTGTTCGGCATGTCGGACGCGGCGGGGTCGCGGACCGCTGCGACGGCGGTTCGCGTGAGGCGGATCGAGGGTTGGCCCAGACCTATTTCAGTGGCACCGGACCGCCCCGCCGGGCTGCCGACGACCGCTGGGTCACCGCCGACAGGGCGCCTTCGAGGGCGAAGGTCGCCGCGCCCAGGCACACCGGGTCCCCCGGGATGGGGGAGAGGACGATCTCGGTGGCCGCCAGGGGCCGTTTCAGCGCGTGCCGGGCCACGGCCTCACGCACCTCGGCGACCAGCGGCTCGCCCAGTGTGGCCGCGACCCAGCTGCTCAGCACGACGATCTCGGGATTGAGCAGGTTCACCAGGTCGGAGATGCTCGCGCCCAGATACCGGGCCATGTCCCGGATCACCCTGACGGCCACCGGATCACCGGCGGCGACCCCACGGGCCAGCGCGTCGACGGTCGCCGTCTGGTCGTCGGGATGCAGCAGTGTGCCGCCCGGGTCCAGCTCCGCCAGGTTCAGCATGATCCCGGGCGCGCCGACATACGTCTCGACGCATCCGTGGTTGCCGCAGTGGCAGGGCCGCCCGTCCAGGACGAGGGTCGTGTGCCCCCACTCCCCGGCGCTGTTGCTCACCCCGCGGTGCACCGCGCCGCCGATCACGAGGCCGGCGCCGACGCCCGTCCCGAGGTTCACCACGACCGCGTTGGCGTGGCCGCGTACGGCCCCGAACCACAGCTCCGCCACGGCGCAGGCGCGCAGCGGGTTGTCGAGGTGCAGCGGATAGGCGATGTGCTCGGTGAGCAGGTCGAGGAGGGGCACGTCGTGCCAGTCCCAGTTCGGCGCGTACTCGGCGACACCGGTGACCCGGTCCACCTGCCCCGGCACGCTCACGCCGACGCCGAGGACGCGGGCGCCCTCGATCCCGGCCTGCGCGACCACCGAACCGACGGCCGTGATGACATGCCCGACCACCTGCTCGGGGCGGCTCTCGCCGGGGCGCATGTGCTCGGCGGCGCGGGCCAGGACGTTCAGCCCCAGGTCGAACAGCTCGACCCGGACGTACGTCTCCGCGATGTCGACGCCGATCAGCGCGCCGCCCGCCGTGTTGACGGCCACCAGTCCCCTCGGGCGCCCGCCCGCCGAGTCCTCGAAGCCGACCTCGGTCAGCATCCGCAGGTCGATGAGCTCCCCGACGAGGGTGGCGACCGTGGCGAGACTGAGCCCGGTGGCGGCGGCCAGCTCCTGCCGGGACGTCGGCGACTCGGCGATGATCTGGCGCAGCACCTCGTAGCGGTTCGCGGTGCGGATGTCACGTGATGTGCGCTTCACCACCGGGCTTGCCCCCTCGCCGTGCAGACCTCAGTGCAGACAGGCCGGAGCGCGACGGCACCGGCGCGGCGCAAGGCTATGGGCAGTGGGGGAGGTTCGACAAGGGGTTAGGAAAGGGGCTGAAGAAAGTCTCCGCGCACGTGGCGCCGTATCCGGCCCGGGGTCAGTCGCCGAGCGCCTCCCGTACGAACGCGTTCGTGAACTTCTTCGAGGGGTCCAGGAACGCCGCCAGCGCGACGAAGTCCGCCAGCTTCGGATACCGGCCGCGCACCACCTCCGCCGGCACGGTGAACACCTTGCCCCAGTGCGGACGAGCGCCGTACGGGTTCAGCGCCGCCTCGACCCGCCGCACCACCGGCAGCACCGCGTCGGTGTCCGCCACCCAGGTGAAGTGGAACGCCACACTGTCCCGCCCGTGCGCGGGGCTCAGCCACTGTGTGTCGGCGGCGATCGTCCGGACCTCGCACACCTGGAGCACCGGCGCGACGACGTCCCGGATCGCGTCGAGCGACCGCAGGGCGTCCAGGGCGTACGGGCGCGGCAGCAGATACTCCGACTGGAGCTCCTCGCCGCTGCTCGGCGTGAACTCCGCGCGGAAGTGCGGGAGCCGCTCGTGCCAGGGCCCCGGCACCCCGAACTGCTCGGTGCAGTTCACGGCCGGCATTCCCGGCACCGGGTGCATCGCCTCGGTGGCGGGCGCGGCCCACGGGAAGTCCGGCCGCGCCTGGTCGGTACGCCGCTTCAGCCACACCTGCCGGAAGCCCGGCGCACGCCAGTCCGTGAACAGGCTCACGCTGTACGCGGCGCCCGCCACGGCCTCGAAGTCCAGCCCGTCCAGAGGCAGTTCGGTGAACACGTACTGCTCGACCTCGTAGTCCGCCTCCAGGTCCAAGGTGAGGGCCGTGACGACGCCCAGGGCGCCCAGCGCGGTGACCGCGCCCTCGAACCGGTCCTCGCCCCGGGTGATCGTCACCGTCGAGCCGTCCGCCGTGACCAGCTCGACCTCGCGCACCGGGGCGGCCAGCGGACCGTTGCCCACGCCCGAACCGTGCGTACCGGTCGCCACCGAGCCCGCCACCGAGATGTGCGGCAGGGACGCCATGTTCGGCAGCGCGAGCCCGCGCCCGTGGACGGCCCGCGCCAGCTCCGCGTACCGGACCCCGCCCCCGACCCGTACCGTGCGGGCCGCCGTGTCGACGTCGACCTCCTGCTCCAGCCCGGCCAGCGAGAGCAGGACACCGCCGTCGCCCGGCTCGGCGATCTCGTTGAACGAGTGCCCGCTGCCCAGCACCCGCACCCGCGCGCTCCCGGCCACCAGCGTCCGCAGGGCGTCCAGGGAGCGCGGACGGTGCAGCTCCGTGGGCGTGTAGATGATGTTGCCCGCCCAGTTGGTCAGCGTCTCGGCCATGGGGTTCGTCCCTCCGCTCAGATGCGTCGACCCTCTCACGCAGTGGCGTGTGACATGCCCGAGGGGCCCCGCGGCCACGGACGCGCAGGCGGGGGCATACCGTGAGGAGTCGAACGCCGGATTACCGCCGGAGCTGGAGGAGACACGGGATGGGCAGCCGCACCGCGCTGGTCGAGGATCTGATGGAGCGCTTTCCGCACGTACCGCGGGAGGCCGTCTTCAAAGAGGACCTGCTCAGGGGTGGTGTGGCCTTCGACGCGTCGGCGCTCAGCGATACCGCCAACGAGGCGGCCGGCGACGTCAAACCGAAGTCGTACTTCATCTTCTCCTTCGACCACGGCACCCTCCCCGAGCTGGGCGAGGCCGCGCTGCGCCGCCCGCCGGAGGAGATCATCCTCACCGGCGGCCCCTACGACCTGCGCCGGACCGTCGTCTCGGTACGCGTGAACCCCGCCTCGCCCTACCGGGTGGCGGCCGACGAGCACGGCGTCCTCGGCCTCTACCTGGACGGCAAGCGGATCTCCGACGTCGGCGTGCCGCCGATGCCCGAGTACTACAAGCACAAGCTCTCCAACGGGAAGTCCGTGATGGAGGTCGCCCCCACCATCCAGTGGGGCTACCTCATCTACCTGACCGTCTTCCGGGTCTGCCAGTACTTCGGCGCCAAGGAGGAGTGCCAGTACTGCGACATCAACCACAACTGGCGCCAGCACAAGGCGGCCGGGCGGCCCTACACGGGCGTGAAGGACGTCGACGAGGTCCTGGAGGCCCTGGAGATCATCGACCGGTACGACACGGCGAAGGCCTCCACCGCCTACACCCTCACCGGCGGCGCGATCACCTCGAAGCTCCAGGGCCGTGACGAGGCGGACTTCTACGGCATGTACGCCAAGGCCATCGAGGAGCACTTCCCGGGCCGCTGGATCGGCAAGGTCGTCGCCCAGGCACTGCCGAAGGACGACGTACAGCGCTTCAAGGACTACGGCGTGCAGATCTACCACCCCAACTACGAGGTGTGGGACCGCAAGCTCTTCGAGCTGTACTGCCCCGGCAAGGAGCGCTACGTGGGCCGCGACGAGTGGCACAAGCGCATCCTCGACTCGGCCGACGTCTTCGGCGCGCGCAACGTCATCCCCAACTTCGTGGCGGGCGTGGAGATGGCCGAGCCCTCCGGCTTCACCACGGTCGACGAGGCCATCGCCTCCACCACCGAGGGCCTGCGTTTCTTCATGTCGCACGGCATCACGCCCCGCTTCACCACATGGTGCCCCGAGCCCACCACCCCGCTCGGCAAGGCCAACCCCCAGGGCGCGCCGCTGGAGTACCACATCCGTCTGCTCCAGGCCTACCGCGCCACGATGGACGAGTTCGGCCTCGACTCGCCCCCCGGCTACGGCGAACCCGGCCCCGGCCGCGCCGTCTTCTCCGTCAGCTCCTTCATGGACAGCCTGCCGGCCCGCGACCCGGCGCCGAGCGTCTGAAAGGACCGGAGGGACGGGAGGGTCTGAAGCGAAGGAGGGGAAGGAGGGGAAGAAAGGGGCCCAAGGTCTGAACGGAACGCCGCCGCGATCCGTATGGGGGGACGGTGGACATCCCTCCGGGGAACGAATCCGGTCGTTTTTCTCACCTCGGACCACCGTACGGCGAGCCCGCGTTGACATGTTGCGACATGTGGATACGTCGCTTGTCAGTTGTGCGGGAAACGTGAAAAGCTCGGGCTCCGTTTTGCAAAACGGTTCCCAACTCCCCTGTTCTGGGGGTCAGTTGACCTTGACGTTGGCGTGTGCAAGCCGTTGATGCTGGAGTCCCCCCATATGCCAGATCTGCCGACCCCTCAGGACGCCGCCGAAGCAGCGCTGTTCTCCGAGTGCTGGGACGCGGTCCTCTCGTACGCCGACCTGTGCACGTCCGGCGCGTCCGCCGGCACCGAACTGGCCGCCGAAGCGTTCACCCACGGTATCCACGCCGCCCGGGCCGCCGACTTCGGGGCCCGCAACACCGGGCGCCGCATACCCCGCCTGCCCTGGATACCCCTGCTGCTGGCGGCAGTTCGCAGTACTGCCGCGTCCTGGGAGGAGACCGGGCACGGCAACCATCTCGACCCCGACCTGCGGCTGTGGCTCAACTCCGACAAGGCCGCCCGGTACGTGGGGCCGCCGCTGCGCCGCCCGCTCGCCCTGCGCGCCCTGCGCGACATGCAGGAACCGGACGCCGCCCTGCTCTGGCTGGCGGAGGTGGAGGCGCTGCCGCTGCCCCAGGTGGCCCGTCGGCTCGGCCTCGATCCGGCCAGCGCCGCCGAGGAACTCGCCCAGGTACGCGTCCTGTTCAGGGACCGCTGCCAGCGCAACCTGCTCGACACCCCGCTGAGCCCCGACTGCCGCCGCTTCGCCCGGCTGCTCGACGCGGTCACCCGCTCACAGGGCGCCGAGGTGCCCGAGGACCTCTCCCGGCACCTCGCGACCTGCGTGGAGTGCGCCGAGGCCGCCGCCTGTCTGCGGCTGTACGGCGGGATCAGCGGGCTGTCCGCCGCGCTCGCCGGCGGTGTCATCGGCTGGGGCGGGCTCGCCTACCTGGAACGACGCCGCCGCGCGGCCGAGGCCGGTCTGCTCGGCGGGCGCTCCGAAGCGGGCATCAACACCGGTCTCACCATCGGGGAGTACCGCCCGCGCATCGGCCGTACGGCGATCCTGGTCGCCGCCGTCATCGTCTCCGGGCTGGCGCTCACGGTCTCGCTGATGCCCTTCGACGGTTCCACGAACGCCCCCTCCGCGAAGGGCGGCGTCACCGACGGGAAGCCCGTGATGGACCCGTCGCCCGTCCTGCCGTCCGGGCTGACCGTCCCCGCGGGCTCCACCCCGTCCCCGGCCCCCCGGCAGTCGGACGACCCGGACCCGAAGTCGTCCACGACACCCGCCGGCAAGCCCGACCCGGAGCCCCAGGGCACCTCTGTCGCCACCGCGCGC
This sequence comes from Streptomyces sp. NBC_01451, assembly GCF_036227485.1. Classification (NCBI taxonomy): domain Bacteria; kingdom Bacillati; phylum Actinomycetota; class Actinomycetes; order Kitasatosporales; family Streptomycetaceae; genus Streptomyces; species Streptomyces sp. NBC_01451. Next base: position 1,860,629 of record NZ_CP109479.1, on the reverse strand, counting down.
GGCGAGACGCCGAAGCCGAGCCCCGACGAGAGCGCACCGGCGTCCTGCGAGGTCGACTACGACCTCGTCAACGAGTGGCCCGACGGCTTCCAGGCCACCATCAGCGTCACCTCCGCGAAGGCCATCGACGGCTGGAACATCGCCTGGAGCTTCCGCGACGGCCAGCAGGTCGGCCAGATGTGGGACGCGAGCTTCTCCCAGGACGGCGCCCGCGTCACGGCCACGGCCGCCGACTACAACAGGTCGGTCGCGGCCGACGGCACGGTCTCCTTCGGGTTCCTCGCCAGCTGGCAGGGCAAGAACCAGGCCCCGTTCGACTTCACGCTGAACGGCAGCAGCTGCACCGGCTGAGCCCCCCCGCACCTGGGCCGGCCTGGTCCGTGGCGACACCGCCACGGACCAGGCCGGCCCGTTTCGTGCTGCGGGCGGCCCGGGGGCCCCAGGTCAGATCACCTCGGTCTCGCTCCGGTCGGCCCGCTCCCAGAGCGTGTGGAAACGGCCCTCGCGGTCGGTACGCCGGTAGGTGTGGGCGCCGAAGTAGTCGCGCTGGCCCTGGGTGAGGGCGGCCGGCAGGCGCTCGGCGCGCAGGGTGTCGTAGTACGACAGGGCGGCGGAGAACGCCGGGACCGGGACACCGTGCCGGGCGGCCGTGGCGACGACCTCGCGCCAGGGAACCTGGGCGTCGGCGATCTCGGCCGCGAATCCCTTCTCGGTGAGCAGGGTGACCCGGCGGGGATCGGCCTCGTACGCGGCCCGGACCCGGTCGAGGAAGGCGGCCCGCACGATGCAGCCGCCGCGCCAGATCCTCGCTATCGCGCCGAGGTCGATGTCCCAGCCGTACTCCGCCGACGCGTCCAGGATCATCTTCCAGCCCTGTTCGTAGGCGATGAGCTTCGACGCGTACAGGGCGTGCTCGACCAGGCAGGCGAACCGCTCCGCCTCGTACGCGGTGAGGTCCCAGCTGGAGCCGCCGGGCAGCTCCCGGTACGCGGCGCGCAGAGCCCGCTGGCCCGAGGCGGCGCGCGCGAAGGTGGCCTGGGCGATGGCGGTGACCGGCGAACCCAGCTCCAGGGCGGTCCGTACGGTCCAGCGGCCGGTGCCCTTCTGCCCGGCCGAGTCGGCCACCACGTCCACGAAGGGTCTGCCGGTGGCGGCGTCCGTGTGGGCGAGGACCTCGGCGGTGATCTCCATCAGGTACGAGTCGAGACGGCCCTTGTTCCACTGGCGGAAGACCTCGGCGATCCGCGCGGGTTCATAGCCGCCGACCTGGCGCAGCAGGTGGTACGCCTCGCCGATCAGCTGCATGTCGGCGTACTCGATGCCGTTGTGCACCATCTTCACGAAGTGCCCGGCACCGTCCGTGCCGACATGGGTGACACAGGGCTCGCCGTCCACCTTGGCACTGATCGTCTCGAACATCGGTCCGAGCGCGGCATACGACGCCACGGAGCCCCCGGGCATGATGCTCGGCCCGTGCAGCGCGCCCTCCTCACCACCCGAGACACCCACACCCACGAAGTGGATCCCGAGCCCGCGCAGCGCCTGTTCCCGGCGCCGGGTGTCGGTGAAGTGGGCGTTGCCGCCGTCGATGATCATGTCGCCGGGTTCCAGGAGCGCGGCGAACTCGTCGATCACCGCATCGGTGGCCGCCCCGGCCTGCACCATGATCATGAGCCGCCGGGGGCGTTCCAGGGCCGCCACGAACTGCTCGGCCGTCTCGGCCGGCACGAAGTCGCCCTCGTGCCCGAAGTCCTCGACCAGCGCCTTCGTCCTGGCGGGGGTCCGATTGTGGAGGGCCACGGTGTAACCGTGCCGGGCGAAGTTCCGGGCCAGGTTCCGGCCCATCACCGCCAGGCCGGTGACGCCGATCTGCGCGGTCGCCTTCATGGTGTGCTCCTTCGCTCGGTGCGGTCCCAACCGCCACACGATCAGTTACGGCTGGTGGGGCCCCAGTTGTTCAGCCGGATGCCGGGTGGTGTCGGGAGGGGGGCGCGCCGGGGGCGAAAGTGCTTTCTGCGACAGCAGTCGCGGGCCGGGTAGACCGCTGCAGGCGCGACGTCGCCACCGCCGGCGCAGGGGTGCGCGCCGACACGGGGTTCGTCACCCTGCCGGCCCATGCGCCGACGGCCCGGCGGTACGAGCCGCACGGCCGTGACCGCCCTGCCGGGCCCTGCCCCCGGCCGCCGTAGCATGGGCGGGCGCTTGCGCGAACCGGGTCGGAACTGGAGGCGGCACGCATGGGTATCGGGGACGGCACGGACTCCCTCGACGAAGCGGCGAACGTGTTCATGGCGGCGCGTCCCCAGCTCTTCGGCATCGCCTACCGCGTGCTCGGCAGCGCCACGGAGGCCGAGGACGTGCTCCAGGAGGCGTGGCTGCGGTGGCAGCACACCGACCGTGGCGTCGTCCGCGAGCCCAAGGCGTTCCTCGCCACCGTGACCGCCCGTCTGGCGCTCAACGTGGCCCAGTCCGCCAGGGTGCGGCGAGAGTCGTACATCGGCCCCTGGCTGCCGGAGCCGGTCGACACGCGCGCTGATCCGCAGCTGGGCGCCGAACGGGCCGAGGCGCTCGACACGGCGGTGCTCTTCCTGCTGGAGCGGCTCAACCCCGTGGAACGGGCCGCCTATGTGCTGCGGGAAGCCTTCGACTACCCCTACCGGCAGATCGCGGACATGCTGGAGACCAGCGAGACGAACACGCGCCAGCTGGTGAGCCGCGCGCGCAGGCACCTCTCGTCGGAGCGCCGCAAGCCTGTCGACACCACCGAGCACCGACGGCTGATGGAGGTGTTCCTCACCGCGGCACAGACCGGTGATCTGGCCGTGCTCGAAGACATCCTCTCCGAGGACGTGGTCAGCTACACCGACGGCAACGGACTGCGCGGGGCTTCAAGGTTCCCGGTCGTCGGCCCGGTGCACGTCTCCCGGTACCTTGCCGCCTTCGCCCCGCGTTTCTGGCCGCAGAAGGAGATCCACTGGGTGGAGGCCAACGGCGGGCCGGCCGTCCTCGTCACGGCCGACGGGACGGCCGTGGTCCTGCTGACCCTCGACATCTCGGATCGCGGCATCGAGCGGGCCATGTGGGTCATGAACCCGGCGAAGCTGGCACGTTACGCGGCTTCCCCGGACGGCGGCACCACGTCCTCCTCCTGAACGCCGCCGCACGCGTCACAGGAACGGCTGCTCGTCGGCATCCAGCCGTCCGCTGTCCGGGGCGCGTCGACGAGAGCGTGCGCTCACCTCGCATGCGGCACAGTCGCTGCGGCAGGTCGCAGCACGACAGAGGCACGCGGTGACCGGGCCGGTCCAGCGCCGTCGGCGAGGCGCCGAGCGGGCTGCACGGCGCCGACCGGCTCGGCGTCGGCCCTCGCGGAGGCGTGCACGGAGGTCGACGGACTCCTCGCCGCCGACGGCCCCGAGAACGTGCGCGTCCTGCAACGCGCCATCCGCGGCACCATGACCGAACACGCGGGCGTCGTACGCGACGAGGACGGCCTGCGGACCGGACCGGCGGAACTCGCGGCGATCGAGAAACGCATGGAGGCCGTCGGCGTCCACCCGGACACCGCGGGCCATCAGGACCTGGCGCACGCCTTCGATCTCAGGTCGGCCGCGCTCGCGGCCCGGGCCGTCCTCGAATCGGCGCTGGAGCGCCGCGAGACGCGTGGCTGTCACAACCGCAGCGACTATCAGGCCCGGATTCCGCTCCGCGAGTGAATCTCGTGTGGTCCCCGACGACGGGCGTCACCCGCGAGAGCATTCCGGCCGTTCCCGACGATGCATCCGCCCTGACGGAGGAAGTTCCGACCGCGGGGAAACTCGTCGAACGGGCGGTGTCACAAACAGAGCCCGTGCCCGGTCTCCACTGGTACAGGCAATCAAAGGAAACCCGAAAGGAATCCCGTCATGAAGGTCGTAGTGATCGGTGGAACCGGACTCATCGGCTCGAAGGTGGTCGCCGGGCTCGGCGCGCACGGGCACGAGGCGGTCGTGGCGGCGCCCAGCACCGGCGTCAACACGCTGACGGGCGAAGGGCTGGCCGAGGTCCTTCAGGGTGCGTCGGTCGTGGTCGACGTGTCGAACTCGCCCTCGTTCGAGGACCAGGCGGTCATGGACTTCTTCCGCACCTCGACGGCCAACCTGCTGAAGGCGGAGACCGAGGCGGGCGTCGCGCATCACGTGGCACTGTCCGTGGTCGGCACCGACCGCCTCCTGGGCAGCGGGTACTTCCGCGCCAAGCAGGCCCAGGAAGACCTGATCACGGCGTCCGGAAACCCCTACTCCATCGTCCACGCCACCCAGTTCTTCGAGTTCGCCAAGGGACTCGCCGACGGGGTCACCGAGGGCGACACCGTGCGCCTGCCCGACGCCAGGATCCAGCCGATCGTCTCCTACGACGTGGCCGTGGCCGTCAGCCGCACCGCGGTCGGGGCCCCGGTTGGCGGCGTGGTGGAGGTCGCCGGTCCCGAGGCGTTCCAGCTGGAGGAGTTCATCCGCATGGGGCTCAGCGCCCAGAACGATCCCCGCAAGATCGTCACAGACCCGAAGGCGACGTACTGGGGCGCCGAACTGGAGGAGAACACGCTCCTGCCGGGTCCGGACGCGCACATCGCCGGGACGAAGTTCGCCGACTGGCTCACGCGGCAGAAGTAGAGATCCTTTCGGGTGGCCCTTCCGGGTAAGGGCCACCCGAACCCTTTCTGAAACAGCTCGCCGGATTCCCTCGCAGGGCAATCGGAAATGTGTTGTCGGCCGCCCACGAGAATGCGGCGACAGCACATGGAGCACGATGACCAGAACCCATGAGCGACGCACCGACATCGCGGCGACCGTCATGGCACTGTTGGCGGAGCCCCATCAGCGTGGCGGTCCGGTGGGCACCGGGTGCGACTCCAAGAACCCTGCGGCCGACACGCCTCGGAAGAGCATGGGCTCGTCCGAGGGCGACAGGGCCTCCGCGACACACCTGCGGAACTTCGCCCAGGAGATCGTGGCCGGGGACCCACCGACGACGAGGAACATCGACAGATACGTTCCGACAGATACGTTCCGACGGCCGCCACCTGCGGCAGGAAGGGCTGACAGGTCGTGTACGGCGCGGGTCGGCGACCGGGACCCGCGCCTCGCCCGGACGCAGTTCCCTCCGCAGGCCCCGTGCGGTGCAGAGGCCCGCGCAGCCGCCGCCGACGATCAGAACCTTGCGCATGGGGTTCCCCTGCTTTGTTGTCCGTCGTCACGTAGACCGCGCGGGCCGCGCCCATGTGACATGCGCGCCGGGAAGGCCGCCGGATCCGGATGCCGCGGAGGGAACGCGGTGTGATGCGTCGTGCGCCCGATCGTGTGATGCGGTGACATCACGATTCTGCGAGGCACTTGCCCGCACCACGGTCGCTCGGCGAACTGGCGGACGCCCGGTGTCACCTGCGCGACGACGAACGTGTCTTCGCCCTCTCCCGGAGTCAGGGCGTCCTGCCCGCGTAGCCCCGGGCCATGGCCGGAGCACCTCCCGGCGTTCACGGACCCATGGTCGACGAGGCGTCCGCGGATCGCCGGTCAGGGACCTCCGGGGCTTCCTGGCGGGTCTGCCAGGTGGCCTGGACCAGAACCCGTTCGGTGCTCGCCAGGTGGACCGCCGTGGCAAGCCAGGCCGACGCGTAGTGGTCGGGGTCGGCTTCGTCGAGCCGGCCGAAGACGTCACGGGTGCGGCGGTCGGCCGCCGCGGTGAGGGCCGTGGCCAGGTCGGCTGCCGTGCGGAATCCCGTACGGCGCAGGGAAGCCGTGTCGCTGCCGAGATCGCCGCTGCGGGCGGGCTCGGCCACCGCACGGCGGCCTCCGGCGACGGACAGCTCGACCAGGCGCCGTACCCGCCACAGAGGCGAGTCTGCCAGGGGGTCGGGCGGGGGCCGGGTGAGCGCTTCGGCGGGCGGACCGGCGTCGGCGGGCCGGCCGGTGTCGGGGGGCGGGAGATGCGCGCCCTGGATGCGGTCGTAGCCGAGATCGGCGCGGTCCAGCCATTCCGGGGGCAGCCGGAGTGTCGCTTCGGTCCCCGGTACGGGGCCGACGGCGAGCGGGCGCAGGGTGGCCGCCCGGTCGGGGTCGAGCCGGCCGATCACGCGTATGCGGAGCCCGGGACGGGAGGCGAGCCGGCGGAGGTTGGCGGTGTGGGCGAGGTCGGGGTGGGCGTTGGCGGGGGCCAGCCGGATGAGGGGGCCGGTGGCGGCCGGCAGTTCGCGGGCCAGGAGGTGGTCACCGGAGGCGCCGACGACGACCAGGTCGCAGCCGATCGGCTCGCCGGTCGGTCCGTCCTGGCTGTCCTGGCCGTTCTGGCCCGGGCTCGTGGCGAGCCGTTCGGCGACGGTCTCGGCGAGCGGACGGGCGAACAGGGCGGCCAGCGGCCCCGAGGACCAGGGGAGGCCGGTCAGGGGAGTGGCCCGGACGCCCTTGCCGGAGCCGAGGCGGCCGTCCGGGGAGACGGTGGCCCCGGCGATCAGCAGTCCGCCGCGCGCGAGTCGGGCGTGGTTCAGCGTGGCCGGGCCGAGGGAGACGGGAGCCGTGGCGGCACCCCTGGCGCGGGCCGGGCCGCCGGGCCTGACGTCGGCGACGGAGAACCAGCGGCCGTCGTCGGTGACGAGGTGGGTGACCACGCCGCCGTAGCCCGTGGCGCTGATGACCGGTTCGCGGCAGACCCCGTGGACGCGCAGGCCGCCGTCGCCCGGCCGGTAGCCGCGGCGGACGGTGCCGATGAGGGCCGGATCGGGGTTGCCTGCCGCCAACAGGCGGGTGGTGAGCAGGAGTTCGCGCAGGGCGGCGACCAGGTCGGCCAGGCGATGGCCGTCGTGCCGGGCGCGGGCGGCGCGCAGGCCGCGTACGACGCGCAGGGCGGCGGCCTCGGCCCGGTACAGGCCGGCCAGGCGGGCCGTGTGGGCGGCCCGCAGCAGCTCGGCCTGGGGCACCGCCCCGGCGCCGGGCACCCCGGCGGCGAGGACCGCCGCGGCGGCCGACCACAGGCCGGAGGCCGCCGCGGTCTGGGCCGCGGTGAGGGCTGCGGTCACCGGCTGGGGGAGCGCCCGGGCCGCGACGGGCTCGGACGAGGACAAGGGCGGGGGCGCGGGTGTGGCCGCGCTCCCCGCCGCTGTGGCCTCTGCCGCCGTGGCCTTCGCCGCTGTGGCTTCCTCCGTCGTGACCTCCGCGTCCGCCACCGGGCAGGCGCCGAGGACGGCGGCCCGGTGCAGGCAGCGGGGTGCGAGCAGGCATGTGCAGCGGGCCTGGTCGGCGGCGGTGACCGTACCGGAGGGGCCGGGCGTCAGGGTGACCACGGCGTCCTCGCCGCAGTTGACGGACACGGTGTCGCCGTCGACAGCGGCGTGCACGGCGGCGTACTGCTCGATCGCCGCGTCCAGCTTCCTGCGCAGCCGGGAGGTCAGGCTCTCCACGGCGGCGGCCATCACATCCGGGGCGACGGGCGGGAGTTGCTCGTTCATCGGGGTTCTCCGCGGAGGCGGTCGCCCACCCAGCGGGCGAGGGCGAGTGGGCTGAGGGCGGCCACGGGCATTCCGGCCGCGACGAGTTGCTGGGCGACGGGCACCGAGTAGCGCGGGGCCCCGGTGTCGTCCAGGGCGGCGCAGCCCATCAGGTGGACACCGGACGCGGCCAGGGAACGCACCTCTCCGAGCAGCCCGCCCAGCGGATACCCCTCCTCGAAGTCGCTGACGACGACCACGAGGGTGCGGCTGGGCACCGTCACCAGCGAGCGGGCGTGCGCGAGCCCGGCCGCGATGTGGGTGCCGCCGCCGACCCGTACCTCCAGGAGGAGGGACAGGGGGTCGGTGACCCGGTCCGACAGGTCGATCACCTGGGTGGAGAAGGTGAGGAAGTGGGTGGAGAGGGTGGGTACACCGCCCAGTACGGCGGCGGTCAGCGCCGACCAGATGACGGACGCCTCCATCGAGCCGGACACGTCGACCACGAGAATCAGCCGCCAGTCCGCCTCGCGCCGGGACCGGGTGCTGAAGACCGGCTGTTCGGGAACGACGACGGTCCGGCCGTCGTCGAGCCGGCGGGTGTGGGCGAGGTTGGCCCGCAGGGTGCGGGGCAGATCGATTCGGCCGCCGCGGCGGCGGGTCGGGCGCGGGGTGGCGAGTCCGGTCAGGGCGGGGCGCAGCCGGGTGGCCAGCTCGCGGGCGAGTTCGTCGACCAGACGGCGTACGAGCGGCCGGAGCCGGGCGAGTTGCTGCTCGGGCATCCCTCCGGCGAGGGAGAGGACGGAGGCCAGCAGTTCGACGGAGGGGCGCACGGAGTCCGGGTCGAGCTGGGCGAGTACGTCGGTGCGGCCCGTGCCGGCGGCCCTGCCGAGGACCTCCTCCCGGACCTCGGCCCCGAACAGGGCGTCGAGTTCCCCGGCCCATTCGCGGGCGGTGGGGAAGGCCCCCTCCTGGCCGCCGCCGGTTGAGTCGCCGACGTCGGTGGCACCCTCGCCGCGCCCGGCCCCGTACAGCTCGTCGAGGGCGCGCGCGTAACGGCGGGCTCCGGCGGGGAGGCGGTCGGTCTCCCGGCCTAGCAGCAGCCGCCACCGGTCGACGGGACCGAGGCGCGGCTCCGCCGCGCCGACCGGTGGCGTCACGGGTGCCGTCACGGGGCCGGCCGGTACCGCGGGCCGCGTGAAGGCAGGCCCGGCGTCGGCCGGTGTTCCGCTCACGGTCGCCGGCTCAGTGTGCTCAGGCGGTGTCGCGGCCTCGCGCGGCTGCGCCGGTCCGGGTGCTCCTCCGGACGTGTCCGGGGCTCCCTGAGCCTCCCGTTGGGCTGAGCCGTCGGCACCGGGCACGCCGTCCGCCGGGAACGGCAGGCCCAGGGCGGTGAGGGCGGCCAGTCCGGCGGTGTCGGCGGCGGTCCACAGGGCGATGAGTTCGGGCGGGGCGGCCAGCGTGAGGTCGAGGCGGTCGCCCAGGCGTTCGGTGATGGTGTGCAGGAGGCGGTCGCGGGCCGCGGGGGAGAGGCTGTCGAAGCCGCCGCGAAGCGCGGGCAGGCGGTCCAGGAAGGCCTGGTCGGTGAGCCCGTCGATGCGGTCCAGCAGGGAGGTGAGGGTGGCGGGGGCCGCCTGGAGCAGCGGTCCGGCGGCGGCGAGCAGGCCGGTGAGCAGGCGTGCCAGGCGGTGGCGGCCGTCCGGGCCGGTCGCGGTGTCGATCCAGCCCGCGGCCCGGGCGCCGAGCGCGTCGGGGCTGTCGAGGTCGAGCAGGACCCTGGCCGCGAGCGCGGCCCCCTGGACGAGCGGGGAGCCGGTGCGCGCGAGTGCGCCCAGCGCGTCGTCCAGCCGCAGCCCGAGGCGGTGTTCACCGGCCCTGGCCGCCAGGGCGACCAGCGCGGCGGCGTCCTGCGGATCGTCGCTGCCGGCCAGTCCGGGCAGTGCCCGTACGGCGGCTTCGAGCAGGGTGACGGCCAGTTCGGCGGCCTGCCCGCGCCCCTCCGGCGTGGTGCCGGGCAGGTGGCCCCGGCGCAGCGCCTCCAACAGGTCGAGGGCGTCCAGCAGTTCGGGGAGGGTGGCGGCGGACGGGAGGACGACGGAGGCCTCGGCAAGGCGGTCGGCGACCAGATCCGGCAGGTCGCACCGGGCCGCGTCGCGCAGCCCGCTCAGGAGCTGTGCGCAGGTGGCGCCGCCGTCGGCCGTCTCGCGGCGGTACGTCTCGCGCAGCGTTCCGGCGGCGGCCTGGGCGGCGTTGACGCCGCGTACGCCCGCCAGGTCGAGCCGCGCGGGCACGGACGGGGTCCAGGCCAGCCGCCATCGTGTGGTGAGGGCGGACGCGTCCCCGGTGCCGGTCACCGCGACCGGCTCGCCGTATCCGATGCCGCACACCTGGAGTCGCTGGAGCAGGATCTCCCGTCCGCCGTCGAGTTCGGACCGCAAGGGGTCCAGGCGCATCTCACGGGGTTCCGCGCTGTCCGGGCCCGGCAGCCGCAGTGTGGCCAACTCCGCCTCCACCGACGGGCCGAGACCCGACCGGGGCGTGCCGGGCGCGATGCGTCCCCGCTCGGCACCGACCAGTACCGTTTCGAGCGCGCGGGCCAGCGCCCGGCCCCGGCCCAGCGGTTCGCCCTGGCCGAGCACGGTGGTCACCGCCTCCAGCAGTTCCCCCCGGCCGGGTGCGGGCAGGCCGCGCAGCCTGGCGAGGTCGCAGGCCAGTCGCAGGGTCTCGGTCGCCTCGCCCGTGCCCGCGGTGTGCCCGGCGGCCCGCATCTCCCGGCACAGCCCGGTGATCGCGCGGGCGGCGGCCTCGCGCACCCGGCCGGGGTCGCCGCCGGCCGTGAGAACCGCCTGCTGCCAGCGGGGGTCGCGGATTCCGGCGGGGTATCCGGAGCGCGAGTCCAGCAGATCGAAGGAGTACGGGACCAGCGAGGTGACCGGCGCCCGGCGCTCGGCCCCACTCGGCGTTCCAGGCGTTCGCGCCGTTCCCGTCGGGGCCGGCCGGGTCTCACCGGGCTCGTGGGGCGGGGTGTCGGCATCCCGCCCGGCGGGGAACGCGTCCGCCCCGGTCAGGGCCGGGGCGTGGAAGGCACCGACCACGGCTGCGACGCGACGGCCACCGGCGGCGGCCTCGGTGAGGACGCGGCGCATACGGGCCTCGCGGGCGAGGTCGGTGGCGGGGATGCCGCCGGTGGCCGCCGCGTCCTGGCGCAGGGCCCAGCCGACGCCTAGAGCGGCACGGCGGACGGCCTCGGGTGTGCAGCCGGGGGCGAGGACTTCGACGGCGCGGTCCCAGAGGTCGTCGCCGTCGCGCCCGGTACCGGCGGCGCTGAGACCATCGGCGTAGACGCTCCCGGTGTCGGCCGCCGGGGTGGGTGTGCCGGTGCCCGGATCGCTGCCCGTACCGCTGTTGCCACTGTCCCCACCGGGCGTCGCACCGCTCGCCGCCGGGACCGGCCCGGCCGGTGCTGACCAGCCCGCGTCGGCCAGTGGAAGATCGCAGCACAGCACGGTGGCACCGCGCTCGCGGGCCCAGCGGATCGCGGCGAGTTCCGGCGAGAAGTCGGCGAAGGGGTAGAAGGCGAGCCCGCCGTCCTCTCCGGCGCCCGCCACGGCCAGCGGGGCGACGGCGCGCGGGTCGGCGAGATGCGGCAGCCACCGCTGGAAGTCGGCCGGCAACTCGACGCACACCACCTCGGCCCCGGCGGCGTCCAGCAGCGCGGGCACGGCGGACGCCAGCGCGGGACTGTGGTGGCGTACGCCGAGAAGGTACGGCCGTACGGAGGCCGCGAGGGCCGCCACCGCCTCCCGGGGGTCGGCGTCGGGTGTCCTCGGCGGTGCGGCGGTCAACGCCGCCCGGTCGACGGTCAACGCAGGTTCTCCCGCAGGTCCCAGAGGCGGCGCCACATGGCGGAGCCGTCCTCGGCGCGGCGGCGGACCGGGCCGTCCCAGTAGCCGAGCAGGCGTCCGTGGTCGGCGGGGTCGTCCTTGCGTACGACGCCCAGGAGGTGCCCGGGTACCAGGTCGAGGAGATCCCCGGCGGGGAGGTAGGCGGCGGCCAGGCCCAGGGAGGCGGCGACCTGTACGGCCTCGGCGGTGGACATCACCGTGCCGGGCCGCTCGACGTCCCAGCCTTCGGCCGAGCGGCCGGAGCGCAGGTCGCGGAAGACGGTGACCAGCGCGTCCAGTACGGCGTCGTCCACGGCGAAGGCTGCACCGGCCCGCTGCACGGCGGCGGTGGCCTGGCCGCGCACGAGAGCGGTTTCGGCGTCCGCGTCGGCGATGGGATGGACGGTCTCGAAGTTGAAGCGCCGCTTGAGGGCGGCGGACATCTCGGAGACGCCCCGGTCCCGGAGGTTGGCGGTGGCGATGACGCTGAAGCCGGGTGCGGCGGGGACCAACGCGTCGGCGGTGCCCGCGAGTTCGGGCACGCTCAGGCGCCGGTCGGACAGGATCGACACCAGGGCGTCCTGCACCTCGGGCAGGCAGCGGGTGATCTCCTCGATCCGGGCGACCTGCCCGCCGCGCATCGCGGTCAGCACCGGGGACGCCACCAGGGCCTGCGGGGTGGGCCCCTGGGCGAGCAGCAGGGCGTAGTTCCAGCCGTAGCGGAACGCGTCCTCCGTCGTGCCCGCGGTGCCCTGCACGGTGAGGGCGCTGGTGCCGCTGACGGCGGCGGCCAGCAGCTCGGAGAGCATCGACTTGGCGGTGCCCGGTTCGCCGACCAGCAGCAGGCCGCGCTCACCGGCGAGGGTGACCACGCAGCGTTCCACCAGGGCGCGTTCGCCGACGAACTTGGGGGCGATGGCCAGCCGCGCGGGCAGCGTCTCGTGCGGTTTCGGCAGGTGCAGGGTCTCGCCGCCGCTGCCGCAGACGAAGGTGACCACGGCGCGCGGGGTCAGCGCCCAGCAGGGCGGGCGCGGACCGTCGTCGTGGGCGGCGAGGAAGGCGAGTTCGGTGGCGTGGCGCTCCTCGGCCGGCAGCGTCTGCCGGGCGGGGAGCGCTGTCGCCTGTTCCATCAGGGTCATGAGGTTCCTTGTGCTTCACGGATCACTGGGGTGCCGTACTGGGGTGCCGTACGGAAGTCGGGGTCTGGGGCGGGACGGGGTGCGGAGCCGGGCGGTCGGGCGCCGCACCCCGTCCCGCCGGGCTCAGCGACGCCGGCCGCGCCGGACCTTGAGCTCCTGGAAACGCGGGCCGTCGCCTTCCCGGACCCGCTGCCAGGCCCTGCGGTAGAGGTCGGCGACGGGTTCGGCCGGCACGATCACCCCGAGCACCGGGTGGTCGCCGTTGACCAGGTCGTACAGCGGCAGCTTCCACTGCTCCAGCGGAAGGCGCGGGGACCTGGGGTCCACCCAGCCGCCGGGCAGGAAGAGCGACCGCCCGGCCCGGGCACGGCTGGCCTCCACGACCAGGCCGGAGGCGGCCAGTTCGGCGCGGGCGGCCTTGAGCCGGGCAGCCCCGCCCCGGTGTTGCGGCCAGCCCGTCCAGCGCGCGGTGTTGCGGTCGGTCGGGTCGGGCATCGCCAGCAGCATCAGGTGGAGCACGGCGGCGTCCTCCCCGATGCCGTACTCCTTCGCCGCCTCGCCGACCAGGTCCGGCACCGACCGGGCGGGGTCCTGCGGCCACCAGGTGCCGTCCTTGTCCCGTGCCCCCGCCTGCGGGTCACCGGGATCGGCCAGCAGGGCGGTGAAGCGCGGGTCGCCGGCGGTGCGCAGCGCCACCTCGGCCGGGAAGGGCCGCTGGTCGCGGGTGCGCAGGACGGACAGGAACGGGTCGGTCCCGGCCTCGTCCAGCAGTGCCGTACGGATGCCGGGCGCGGGCTGGTCGTCCGCCGTGGCCATGACGACGGCGCCGTAGCGCTCGTAGCCCTCGCCGGTCTCGGTGGGGGCGCCGGCCACCTTGCGGAAGTCGGGCAGGCTGACGTACTCGTCGAGGTCGAGCATCAGCCCGGGGTTGGCCAGCCGGTCCCGTACGGCGGTCAGCGCGGCCGGGAGGGCGGCCCGGATCGGGTCGCCCGCCGGGAGCCGGTGGGCCAGCCAGGCGGCCAGGGTGACGGTACCGACCAGGGTGCGGGAGGTGAAGCCGGTGGTGTCCGAGTCGACCGGGTGGACCCGGTCCCCACTGACGTGCCAGGCCAGATCGCGGCTCAACTGCGGTTCGGCGGCCGGGTCGAGGAGCGCGGGCAGCGCCCGGCTCGGCTCCCACGATGTCCGCACCGCGCGGACGGCCTCCGCGAGCAGCGCTTCGGGAACCGCGGCCCGTCGGCCCAGCTCGGCGTTCCAGACCTGCGCGGCGGCGGCCACGTCGGGGCCCTCCGTCCACAGCCGTGCGGGGTCGGCGGGCAGCAGCGCCCGGACGACGGCCCGCCGGAAGCCCGCGTCCAGGCCGCGCAGCTCGTCCTTGGCCAGGGCGGCGTCGGCGACCTTCACCCCGAGCGTCTTACGGGCCTCGGGGCTGAGGAAGTTCCGCTCGTACGTGTCCACCTGCGGCAGGCCGGCCACGACCAGCCCGGCCGTGGTCGGTGTGACCCCGGTCAGACGGGCGAACTCCTCGGCGGCCTCGGGGAACCAGGGCGCCGCGCCCCGCGCGGCCAGCTCGGTCAGGAACGCCCCGAGCCACCCTGCCTCCCTGGGCCCGCCCACCGGGGACGAGGACGCCACCGTGTAGGGGGCGGGGACCTCGAACAGCCCGGCCGGGTCGTGGAAGAGCGCCGTGAACTCGTAGCTGCCGGTGTCCGGGCGTTCCACGTCGACGAAGGCCAGGAACGCGCCGCCGGTCAGCCGGAGCAGACCCTGCCAGGACCCGGACCGCACACTGCCGTCGGCCATGGTGAACTCGGCGCGGTCCAGACGCAGCTCGAAACGGCGCCAGTGGGCCGGCTCGACGACCGCAAGGCCCTGGGCGTCCAGTTCGCGCAGGAGTTCCCCCAACGCCTCCCGGTGCTCCGGCCCGGTGGTCGCGGCAGCGGCCCGGAAGGCCGCCGTGACGGACAGGTCGGGCAGGGACTCCCAGTCCAGCCGTGCCGACGGCAGTTCCGGCCCGTCGAGATGCAGGCGGACCGCCGGCACCGGCTCGGAGGCGTCCCGCAGTGCCTCGCCGATGAACCGCACCTGGCGGCAGACCTGGTCGGTGTCGTCGGAGCCGTGCCCGTACCCGTACCAGGAGTGGACGAGGCCGAGGCCGCCCAGCGCGGCGTCGAGCAACCGGTCGGCCGGACCGGTGGGCCCCTCCTCCGGCCGGCCGCCCGCGAGTTCCAGGGCGAGCCGGGCAGCCGCCGCGTCCAGCGCGGCCTGCTGGGTGGCCGCGAACCGCACCACGGCGGCGATGCCCGTCACCAGGGCGTCATGCCCGACCTGCGGCAGCAGCGTACGGACCAGCGCGGGCAGCTCGTCCGGGTCCCCGGCCGCGCGCTCCCGGGCGGCGGCGGTCAGCAGCGCCGCCGCCGTGTCGCGGTCGACGCGGCGCAGCGCCTCGGAGCCCTGCGGGTCGCGGGGCCGGAGGAGGTGCCAGAAGCGCAGCGGGGGCAGCACCAGGGTGCCGGCCGCGAACGTCCCGGGCCGGTTGTCCGTCTTGGCCCTGGCGGTGACGACGCCCTCCTCGTCGATCAGGGTGAGGCTGTAGGAGCCCGTGACGACGGCCACCGGCCGGTCGGCGCCGGGGAAGAGCAGCGCCCGCACCGGCCGTCTGGCGTCGGCGGGCAGGGCGACGGCGTTCCCGGCCGGGTCCTCGCCGCGCAGCGAGCCGTCGGGCAGCTTCACCACGCGCCAGCCCAGCAGCCCGCCGTCCGGGGCGGGCAGTACCCAGCCGGACTCGAAGATGCTTCCCGCCGGAGCGGTGCGGGTGGCGTCGGCGAGGAACCCGGGCAGGCTCTGCCGGCCGCGCTCACCGGTGGCCGGCGCGTACTCGTACCAACCGGCGGTCGCGCGGTCCTGGCCGTCCTGGTCCCAGATCCAGTACGAGGTGCCGTCGCTGATCACCGACCGTTCCTCGGGCACGGCGGTGTCGCCCCGGTGCACCACACCGGTGCCCGTGGTCCGGCCGCCGCCGGACAGCGGGAGGGTGACGGCGCCGAGGTTGCCGAGATAGTTGACCTGCGTGCCCCGGGGGCCGGCGCCCTGCACGGGCTGCCGACGGTCGGCGGACCCGTGCCAGTAACCGCGCAGTTCGCCGTTCGCCTCGCGGGACCGCCAGTAGACGAGCAGTTCGCCGTCCACGTAGTGGCAGCCCGGCTCGCCGTAGCAGTCCTTGTCCGGTATCCGCAGGTCGTGGGTGAGCACGGTGCCCTCGGCGCCGAGCACCCGTACCTGCGAGGAGCCGGAGGCGATCAGATGCGGCCAGGCGTCCGCGACGACCAGGTCGTCGATGTCCTTGGCGGGTACGAGGGCGGCGGCGGCCTCCTCCCAGGCGGGCCAGCCCAGCTCGTCGAGGAGCCCGGACCGCAGGCTCCGTACGAGGACCGGGGCGAGGTCGGTGCCGACCGCGGCGCGCACCTCGGCCTCGGCGAGCGCCAGGGTCTCGCCCGGCAACCAGGTCAACCGGCCCAGGGCGTCGGGCAGTTCCGGCAGACCGACGGCGGTGAACCGCCCGGCGACCTCGCGCACCCACTCCGTCAGCATCGGCCGCCCGCCGGAGGACCGGGCAAGGACCCGCAGGGCCCGCCGACCGTCCTTGTCGTTGCCGAACCGGTCGGCCCCGCGCCGGAAGGCGGGCCGGAAACGGGCGTCGGCCTCCAGCGCGACCAGATCGCGCCTGTCCTCACCCTCCGCCCACTGCTCCAGGTCCAGCCGGGCGCGCTCCTCGGGGCCGGCGACCGGAAGCTCCAGCGACAGCAGCAGGTCCAGCAGGTCCACGTCATCGGTCGTGACCGGCAACGTCCCACCGGAGTCGGCGAGTTCGGCCCGCAGCCGGTTGGCCATCCGCTCCACCAGCGGGTACAGCCCCGGCAGCCGGCCGCGCCGCCGCCACCCGGAGTCACGGAACGTCAGGAACCGCCCGAGCCAGCCCGTGGCCCCGTCCACCGGGCGCTCGGCCTCCGGCAGCGAGTCGTCGCACAGCCCCGCCGTGGCGCCGGACTCCTCCAGCAACTCCAGCCACAGTCCCGGCAGTTCCCTGTCGTCTCCCGAAGGCATCAGCGCCAGCAGCGTCCCGCGCACCTCCGGTTCCCGCCGGGCCAGCGCCGCCAGCGCCGGACGGTGTGCCTTCCACCAGCCCGCCGCCGCCCGCAACGTGGCGGGCAGCGCCAGCAGTTCGGTCAGATACGCGCCCTCCTCCACCACCGGGTCCAGGCCTGCGGCCCGGGCCAGCCTGCGCAGGTCACCCGCCATCTGGGCGGACGGCGCCAGCCCGCCCGCCGTACGGCGCACGCACAGCCGGCGGAACCGGTCGAACGCCTCCTGCGCCGGGACCCGCGCGACCAGCTCCTTCGCGTACCCCGACAGCACCTTCACCGGCAGCGCCCCGGCGAGCGCGAACTCCAGGAACACCGCGTCCAGCCGCTCCTCGTCGACCGTCAGACCGTGCTCGGCCTCGGACCTGCGGGCCCGGGTGAACATCTGCGCCGCGTACGTGGCGTTCTCCACGCTCAGGAAGACCCGCCCGGCCTGCTCGTAGAAGGTCGGCAGGAAGTGCGGCACGGACGCCGCCAGCTGACCGGCGAGCACCTGGTAGGCGTCCAGCGCGGCCTTCGGCTTGGACTTCGCCGTCCGCGCCACCCGGTCCAGCTCCGGTACGACGCCCAGCGCGTGATGGCCGTCCGCCGGGTGGTGCACCAGCACCCACTCCGGGAAGCCCAGCGCCTGGCGCAGACCGAGTCCGACCTCGGCCGGTTCGCCGTCCGGCTCCAGGCCGAGGAAACCGGCGGCCAGGTCCTCCGCCGTGCCCAGCTCGGCCGCGACCAGCCGCACCACCACCCGGCCGTCCAGCCCGGGATGCCGGTACGCGCGCGCGGTCAGCGGCACCGCCCGCTCACCGGCCCCCTCCGTACCCGGCGGCAGCACCGCCCCGGCCGCCAGCAGTCCGGCGGCCTCGGCCTGCGAGATGGTCCCCGTGTCGCTCATGCGTCCTCGCCCTTCTCGATCCTGCGGCCGGCGTACAGCGCCGCCGCCATGCGCATCCCCTCGGACCAGGCGACCGGGCCGACCCGGGACGGCCGCACCGCCCGGCCCTCCTCGTCGCTCCAGGTCAGGCCGCCGGTCTCGGTGTCCCCGTCCCAGTACGGCTCCCCGATCCACACCGCCGCCTCGACGCCGCGCCCCGCGTCCCGCACCCGGCAGGTCGCGTAGCCGCCGGACACCCGGTAGCCCAGTGCGGTGGCCCGCGCGGCCAGACCGAACCGCGAGTCGTACCTACCGCCCGCGAACTCCCGTATCTCGGTGACCGTTTCGGCGAGGCCGGCCGGCCTGAGCCAGGTGGCCCGGTGGATCTGCTCCACCCGCTGCGTCACGCCCAGCTCCGCCGCGAACTCCCGCAGATCCTCCAGGTCGGGCAGCAGCACCGGGTGCGGCAGCGTCACCGTACGAGGCGACAGCCGGACCGTCTCGCCGTCCAGGTTCACCACCCGCAGCTCACCGGCGTCCGTCGCGTCCCGCAGGAAGCCCACCTCGTCCGGGTCGTCCCCGACGACCGCGAGGTCACGCAGCGCCGACTGCCACGCCTCGTCCGGCCACAGCCGGGCCAACAGCCCGGTGGGCACCGGCAGCGACGACACCATCCAGGCGTCCACCTGCGCCACGCACGCCACCGCGTGCCGGTCCAGCCACTCGCCGAACCGCCGCAGCCGGTCCGTCTCCGGGTGCTCCCGCACCGCCTTCGGCAGCGACTTCAACTGCCGCCCCGCCGCCCGTCCGGACGTGGCCCGCGCGGCCACCCGGCCCTCCACCAGGGCGACTTCGTACCCGTCGCCCGCCGACAACCAACCCATGTGGTCCCACCCCTGACACCGTCCGGAAAACAGCACGCTTGAGCCGGTGCGTCCCGGTCCTGCTCTGACGATGCGCCGAACGCTATCGGCAGCCACTGACAAGCGGCCGGGCGGAGCCGTCGGCGCGCGACGGCGAGGCCGCCACCCGCGGGAATCCGGCGGCAGACGCGCCGTAATTCGGTGGCGCCGCGGCCCCGGGTACCTCTAGGGTCGGGGCTGTTCGCGCGGCGACTCGCAGTCGCCGCGGGTGATCTGACCTGGGAGGTGTGACCGATGGCTGTCGTCGAGATGGGCGCTGCCCGCATCCGGAAGTTCATCAAGTCCACTCCCGTGGCCTCCGGCTGACCTCTTTTCTCTTCCGCGTCAGTGAGCGCGGTGCCGGGGCCACCCTTGTGAAGGGTCACCCCTTGTCTTTCTCCTCTCTCCTGGGTTCGTCCTCGTCTCTCTCGCATCCGCTCGTGCCGTACGGCTGGGATGCGGGCTGGGAGGCCGAGTTCGCCCCGTTCGCCGAGCAGGGTCTCCTGCCCGGTCGTGTCGTGCGGGTCGACCGGGGCCTGTGCGATGTCGTCACCCCCGTCGGCACCGTCCGTGCCGACACCGAGTTCGTCGTCCCCCGCGACCCGATGAAGGTCGTCTGCACGGGGGACTGGGTGGCCGTCGACCCCGAAGGCGGCGACCCGCGCTACGTGCGGACACTCCTCCCGCGCCGTACCGCGTTCGTGCGCTCGACCTCGTCGAAGCGTTCCGAGGGCCAGGTGCTGGCCACCAACATCGACCACGTCGTCATCTGTGTGTCGCTCGCGGTCGAATTCGACCTCGGGCGCATCGAGCGGTTCCTGGCGCTCGCCATGTCCAGTTCGAGTGGTGACGCCCTGCTGCGCACGTCGGAGCTCTCCTGGGAACCGGGTGCGCAGCCCGTCGTGGTGCTCACCAAGGCCGACCTCGTACCGGACGCCACGACGCTCGCGTATCTCGTCCAGGACGTGGAGGCCGCGGCCCCCGGGGTGCCGGTGCTCACCGTCAGCTCCACCAACGGCGACGGCGTCGACGTCCTCGCTGCCGTTGTCGCCGGCGGCACGGCAGTGCTGCTCGGCCAGTCCGGTGCGGGCAAGTCGACCCTCGCGAACGCGCTCCTCGGTGTGGACGTCATGGACGTTCAGGCCACCCGTGACGCCGACGGCAAGGGCCGGCACACCACGACCACCCGCAATCTGCTCGTCCTGCCCGGCGGGGGCGTCCTCATCGACACCCCGGGGCTGCGGGGCGTCGGCCTCTGGGACGCCGGAACCGGCGTCGGGCAGGTCTTCGCCGAGATCGAGGAGCTGGCCGCCGGATGCCGTTTCCAGGACTGCGCCCACACGGCGGAGCCCGGATGCGCGGTGCTGGAGGCGCTCGACTCGGGTGCGCTGCCGCAGCGGCGGCTCGACAGCTACCGCAAGCTGCTGCGGGAGAACCAGTACATCGTCGCCAAGACCGATGCGCGGTTGCGGGCGGAGATCCGCAAGGACTGGAAGAAGAAGGGGGCGGAGGGGAAGGCCGCGATGGAGGCGAAGCGGGGGCGGCAGCGGTAAGGGTGGTTGGGCGTGGGTCCGGGGGCTGCGCTCCCGGACCCCTCTTCGCGCTGAACGCGCTCGTCCTCAAGCGCCGGACGGGCTGAGATGCCGAGCGGTCCTGAGGCGCGCCGCCTGCGGTTCGAGGGTGCCCGGCAAACGGACCGGGACGGGCGGTCGGGTGGGAATCGTCATGTCCGACAGCCGCCGGCGGCGCCCTCCCCCCCCCGTACCGCAGACTGGGCAGCGTGACCGACCAGGACACCAGGTACGCCGCCGTGCGCAGCAGGGATCCGGGCCCGCGCCCTCGGCGACCCCGACGTCGCGCCGTCCGGCGTGGACGTGCCCGACACCTGGCGCCCCTGGCGCTCGTACGCCCTCCATCACCTCATCGCCGCAGGCGAGTGGGAGCCCGCATCATGACGACACACCCCGCTGTTTCCGCGACCGCCGCCGAGACCGTCCACTGGACCGTCCTCGACAGCCCGCTCGGCCAACTCCTCCTCACCGCCGACGGGTCGGGCGCGCTGACGTCCCTCTCCGTACCCGGTCAGAAGGGCGGCCGGAGCGTGCGGGGTGCCGAGGAGGGATGGCGGCGGGACCCCGGGCCCTTCCGGGCGGCGGAAGCACAGCTCGCCGCCTACTTCGCCGGTGAACTCACCCGGTTCCGGCTGGAGTTGCGAAGCACCGGGACGGAATTCCGGCAGCGCGTCTGGGACGCCCTCGACTCGGTGCCGTACGGGGAGACCGCCACCTACGGGTGGATCGCCGCGCGGATCGGGGCCCCGAGGGCCGCCGTACGGGCCGTCGGCGGGGCGATCGGCGCCAATCCGCTGCTCGTCCTGCGGCCCTGCCACCGGGTGATCGGCGCGGACGGTTCCCTCACGGGATACGCGGGCGGCCTCGACCGCAAGCGTCACCTGCTCGGTCTGGAAGGTGTTCCGCTGCCCCCGTGACGGTGACCGGTCCTCAGTTCTCCTCCAGGCCCCAGCTGTGGATGCGCCTCGGGTGGACGCGGATCACTTCCTCGCTGAAGCGGGGGCCCAACCCGTGCGGTCCGGTGAGGAGTTCGGCCTCGCCCCGGATGTCGACGCCGCGCACCTTCCAGGGGCTCACGCTCACCACGTCGTCGACGACCAGCGCGACCTTCGGGTTCTTCTCCAGGTTGCGCCACTTCTTGGTGCTGCCCATCGCGTGACCGCCGATGAGGATGGTCCCGTCGTCCTGCGGGAAGAAGCCGACGGGGTTCGCCTGCGGCTGCCCGTTGGGGTCGACGGTGGCCAGCCGTCCCAGGCGCTGGGTCCTGAGATAGGCACGCTCGGCCGCGCTGAATTCGGTCATGCCGGAAGCCAAACACGGCGGCCCCGGCAGGCGCAGCGGAAACGCGGGTGTAAGTGCGAACATACGTGCGTGCCGCCATGGGTGTGACATTGCGTTGGCGCTGCTCACCGCTCGGGGAACCATGCGCACATGACCCGCGCGATCATGGTTCGGCACAGCCTCGCGGCCCTGGTGACCGCCCTGGCCCTCGCCCCGCCCGCAGCGAGAGCCGACACGGGGAGCACCCCCGCACCATCCCCGGCCCCCCTCCCGTCTCCCATGCGGGAAACCCCGGTTCCCCGCGTCTGGACCGGGACCTGGGAGGCCGCCGCCTCCGGCACCGTCGCCGCCAGGCCCGGCGCCACCTACCGCAACGTCCTGCACGTCAGCGTCGGCGGCAGCGCACTGCGCGTCCGCCTCACCAACCGGCTCGGCACCCGGCCGCTCCGCCTCGGCGCGGTCACCGTCGCCCTCCAGGAACCCGGCGAACCGAAGAGCCCGGACGCCGTGCCCGGCTCGATGCGTACGGCCACCTTCGCGGGCGCCTCCACGGTGACGATCCCGGCGGGCGAGGACCGGGTCACCGACGCCGTCAAGCTCGCCGTACCGGCCGACACCAACCTGCTCGTCACGGTCCACACCCCCGGGGACTCCGGTCCGGCGACCTACCACCGGACGGCCAAGCAGACCAACTTCCTTGCCCCGAGCGGCGACTGGGCCGCCGCGGAGGACGGCGACGCCTACACCAAGACCCTCAGCTCCTGGTACTACGTCACCGGCGTGGACGTCCTCGACGCACCCGCCGCCGGCAGCGTGGTCGCACTCGGCGACTCCCTCACCGACGGCGGCGGCACGACCACCGACACCGACCGCCGCTGGCCCGACCGCCTCGCCGACCGGCTCGCCGCGCTGCCCCCGAACCGCCGCCTCGGCGTTCTCAACGCGGGCATCTCCGGCAACCGCGTCCTCCTCGACGGCGTCGGCCCGCGCGCCCTGACCCGCTTCGACGCCGACGTCCTCTCGCGGACCGGGGTGCGCGCGCTGATCGTGTTCGAGGGCATCAACGACATCAACGGCACCCCCGAGCAGACCGTCCCGCGCGCCTTCGCGGAGGCGTACAAGTCGCTCGTGAGCCGCGCGCACGCCCGCGGCATCCGCGTCATCGGCGCCACCATCACGCCGTACGGCGGCCACGGGAGGTGGAGCGAGGCCCGTGAGTCCGTACGCCGGGAGGTGAACACCCTCATCCGCACCGGCGGCATCTTCGACGCGGTCGTCGACTTCGACGCCGCCGTTCGCGACCCGGCGTTCCCGCACCGCATGCGGGCCGCCTACGACCCGGGTGACCACCTCCACTTCAACGACGCCGGCATGCGGGCCATGGCCGACACGATCAAACTGGCCGACCTCAGGAGACTGTGAGCGATCGCCGAACTCGCCCCATCGCGGGGCGGGTTCGGCCGTCCCCTCGCCGGGGTCCCGGCAACGCGGCGCGCGGCCCCGTCCCTCCCGTCGCGCGAGCACCTCCCGCCGTGTCAGCCCCAGAGCGTGGCACCCAGCCACGCGCCCGTGATCAGCAGGCAGGTGAAGAGCTCGATGAAGACGCTGGTGCCACCCGCCCGCATCACCCGCCGTACCGCCGCCACAGCCTCGCGGTGCCGGCCGAGCCGGAGCCGCTCGTGGAGGTAGGCGCCGCCCACGAACCCGGGGAACGCGCCGAGCACGGGCAGCAGGAAGAAGCCGAGAAGGGCGCCGACCCCGGCGTACACCGCCATTCGAGGGGTGGCGCCGCCCGCGCGCAGCCGGCGTGGGGGCAGCTGCCAGCGGACCACCTGGGACAGGAACAGGACGCCCGTCGTGCCCACGAGCACCCACCAGGAGACCGCCTGCGGTTCCTTCAGCGCCCACCACAGGACCGCGGCCCACACGAGCCACGACCCCGGCACCCCGGGCACCAGCACTCCGCACAGCCCGAACACCATGACCAGGCCGATCAGCAGGAGATCCGACGCGCCCATCTGCCCAGAGTGCCGGAGGACTGGCGAAAGCGCAGGTCAGGGGGAGCGGTGGGGAGTGCGGGGAGCGGCCTGGTCCGGCGTACCGGGCGAGCCCGCCGGTCCCGTCCCACTGCCGGGGTGTCGCCACGGCGAACCACAGCGGAACCCAAGGAAGACCCGTCACACTCGGGTCGGAGCGGACCGGCCCAGGTCCCCCCGGCGTCGCCGGGCGGTTCTCCCGTGGGGGGTGGGACCGCCCGGCGACTTGTTTCGTACGGGTGTTCGTCATGTCATCCGACACGCCGTCGAACACGCCGTTCAGGACGGAACACCCCACCGGATTTTCCGGATGCCCCGTTTTCAACCGGGCCATCCGGTGGACAATTGAGGTCATGAGCCAGCAGGGGGAGAGGTCCACCGGTCACGAGGACGACTGGTGGGGGCAGTTGTACGACGACTCCACCGAGGACACCGGGCCCACGGCCGCGGGCGACTCCCTGGACGACCGGTTCGCCTCGGCGTCGGGCACCGTGGACGCCGCGAAGGCCGACGCGCATCCCGAACGGGACGGGAGAGGCGCGGTGTTCGGGCGCGAGCCCGTGGCGGGGGATGCCTTCGGCACCTCCGGCGCGTTCGAGGAGTGGTACGAGACGGCGCCGCCCGCGTCCCCTGCGCCGCCCGTATCCTCTCCGGCGCCCGCGTTCCCGCCGGTTTCCGCACTTCCGCCGCAGCGCGGCGGGGAACCCCGGGGTGCGTGGGACGCGGCCCGGAACAGCGGGCCCGGACAGCCCCGCGCCCCCTGGGAGCCGCCGCCCGCCATGCCCCGGAGCCCCGCGTCCTTCCCGCCCGGCCCCAAGCCGCCGGGCTTCCAGGACCGTACGGGGCCGTCCGCGCCCGGCGCCGCCTTCGCGGACGGGGCCGCCGGTCCGCCCGGCGGGAGCGCCCAGGAGACAGGCGCCGACATGACGGAGGCCACGGACGCCGTGTGGGACGCACCGCCGCGTCCGCCCGCCGCGACCGACCCTGTCTCCGCCTCCGCGCCCGTGTCCGCCCGGGAGGACACCCCGGACAGGCCCCCCTCGGGGTCACCGCCCCACCACTCCGACCCACGCGACGACATCCCCGCCGATCCCGCCCAGGACGGATCCCCGGCCGACTTCTCCGTCCTCCGCGCCCCGGTCCTCCGTACCCCCACCCGCCGGGACGTGCCCGCGCTGCCGTCCGAGGCACCGCGGGCGCAGGGGGCACCGGCGAGCCCGGCAACGCCCGGGTCGTCCTCCTCCGCCCTCGCCGTCGACGGGCCTCCCGCCACCGTCGGCCACGTCGGCTCAGGTCCCCCCACCTACGCCCCCGAACCCACCGCCCTCCCGCCCGCCGACCCCGACGACCTGGGGGACCTCGTCGCGGACACCGTGCTCGACGGGGCGCACTACGGTGTCTGCGCGCTCCGGGCCGTCTCGCTGCGCGGGGACTCCGCGCGGTTCAGGGGCGAGCCCCGCCGCGACTCCCTCCTCACCGCCCGCTTCGGAGCGGGCGACAACGCGCTCGTCCTCATCGCGATGGCGACCGGCGCCCGTGCCACGCCCGGCGCGCACCGGGCCGCCGCCGAGGCCTGCCAGTGGATCGGGCGCGCGGTGGGGCGCAGCCACGCACGGCTCGCCGAGGATCTCCGCGCCGCCCGGCGTGGTGACCTCAAGTCGGGGCTGCAACGGCTCACCGACCGCAGCCTCGGCAGGCTCCGGGCGAGCGCCGCCGAGCAGGGCATCGAGCCCGAGGAGTACACCGCGGGCCTGCGCTGCCTGCTGCTGCCCGCCGACCCCGACTGCCGTACGCGCGTCTTCTTCGGCGTGGGCGCGGGCGGACTGTTCCGGCTCCGGGACGGCGAGTGGCAGGACATCGAGCCGCGGGTCGCCGACATCCCGGCCGGTGAGCCCGTCGTCGGATTCGGCTCGCCGCCGCACGAGACCCCGGACGGGGACCGGCTCACCATGGACCTCGGGATCACGACACCGCCGAGCCCGTACGAGCCCGCCCCCGAACCGCGCCGCGAACCCTTCCGTTTCCGTGCCTCCGTCGCCCGCCCCGGCGACACGCTCCTGCTGTGCACCGGCGGCCTCGCCGAGCCGTTGCGCGGTGAGCCCGAGCTGTGCGAGTACCTCACGGGACGGTGGTCCGGCGGCACTCCGCCCGGCCTCGCCGCGTTCCTCGCGGACACCCAGGTACGGGTCAAGGGATACGCGGACGACCGTACGGCCGCCGCCGTCTGGGACATGTGACGGGGCGGCGACGGGACGCGGGGGAAAGGGCTGCTCAGTCCTTGCGCGGGACCCACTCGCGCATCGAGTACCAGTAGCGGGGCAGCCCCTTGATGCCGCTGGTCCGGAACGGCCGGCCGGCGTCGTCGATGCGGACCGTGCCGGCGCTGCCCCGGGAGGACCAGTCGAGCTCCAGGTACCAGCGGCAGTCGCAGGTCACGGTCCGGGCGGTGACCAGCAGCACCTCCGGGTCCTGGGCGGAGACGCGGTAGGGGAAGCGCACCGCCGGGATCGGCGTCCCCACGTCGTCTCCGGCCGTCGGGCGGGCGACGGGCCGGTCCCTGTCGAGGTCGACGGAGAAGTACCGGGGAGTGATCGAGCCGCCGCAGCCCTGGTCCATCGAGTACGCGGTACCCCCGGCCGGGTCGCTCCGCCCGACCACCCGGACGCGCAGCGCCTCCAGGACGACCGCTGCCGAGGTCCGTCCCTGCACCGAGATCTCGACGTTGGTGTCGCCTCCGTGCACCGCCTGCTGCGTCGCCGCCCAAGGACCGGCGTCCTGCGCGGCCGGCGGCGGAGGGACCTGCCCCGGCGGCTTGGCGATGACGTAGTCGTGGCCGCAGCCGAGAGACCAGGCCTGGGAGTTCGCGGTCCAGGCGATCGGCGCGGAGGATTCCTTGGTGGGGGTGGGGGAGGGTTCCGGGGAGCCCTTCGGCGGGGAGTGGCCGGTGGACAGGGCCGACAGACTGCCCAGCGTGCCCAGTGTGGCGAGGAGCGTGCCGGCCATGGCCGTGGTGACCGCGATCCGCCGGTGGCGGTACCAGGGGCGCCGGACGGCGGGACGGGCGGCGGGAGCGGACACGTCGGGGGCGGCCGGCTCCGCGGGAGCGTCCCCCGCGCCGGACGTACGCGCTTCGGCGGACGTGTCCGGTGCCGTGGGCGCAGTTGGTTCCGCGGATGTCCCCGGCTCGGCGGGCGTACGTGCCCGTTGCCGTGCCGTCGCTCTCGCCCTCGGGATCGTGACCGTCCGGGCGCCCCGGACGGTGACCGGCAGCCAGTCCGACTCCGTGACGCGCGTCGCCGACTTCTACGGCGCCTGCATCGACGCCCGGAGCGGCCCCGGTGACGGCGGAAGGCTCGCGGCGGAACTCCGCAAGTACGACATCCACGCCGACTGTCTGAAGAAGCTGGTCGCCTGGGAGGCGAAGAACCACGCGGACGGCGTCCTGCGCGCCCAGGACGTCCCCGTCCGCTGGACGGTCACCGACAACGGCACCGCCGATCACGCGGAGGCCGGCATCACGCTGACCTGGGGCTCGAGAAGCCCCGGCAGCACCACCGGGCTGGTCGTCGACCTGACCCGAGACCACCGGATCATCGGCATCGGCACGAAGGGCGTCGGCGGCAAGTGACCTACGGCGGGATCGGCAGCCCGCACTGGACGGTTCGGCCGATCCACCGCCCTCACGCGCCCGTCCCCGGCTGGACGGGCGCGTGAACTGCCGCAGCGCCCGCTCCAAACGCCCCTCCAGCAGCGCCCGACGGGTGCCGCCGGGGTCCTGATCCGGCCAGGAACGGTCCAACCATCCCCGTACATCCGGTCGTTGAGGATTCGACATGACTGCCGTGTTCAGGTCGGGGGCATGGATCCCGTGAACGCGTTCGATCAGGAGGGGACAGTTCACCGGAGCCCGGGCGGGGGTCATGAAGAGGCAGGCGCGAGGAGGCGGTCCCGTAACCATCGGGGCCTTCTCGGCGAAAACGGCGGAGGAAACGGCCGAGAACGACGACAACCACGACGACGGCGACTACGAAGGCTACGACGACTACGACGACGGCAACGCCATCGGCGACGACGGTGGCGCGCACCGGGGGGAGGCGCCGCAATTGAGGCGCAGGCTGGGCTGTTCGGATCTGCGGGAGGTACCGGAGGCCCGCAGGGCACTGCGTGAGCTGTTGCGGCACTGGGGGAGGCCCGGCAGCTCGGAGATAGCGGAGCTGCTCACCAGCGAGCTGGTCACCAACGCGCTGGTCCACACCGACCGCGACGCGGTACTGACGGCCACCGTCTCGCCGCGCGGACTGCGCGTGGAGGTACGGGACTTCGTGGGACGCAGGCCGCGGCTGCGCGCACCGGTCGCCGACGACGGGACGCATGGCAGAGGCCTGGTCCTGGTGGAGTCCCTCGCCGACGCGTGGGGAGTGCGGGCGCACGGCGTGGGCAAGGCGGTGTGGTTCGAACTGAACGGGGGCGCGGCCTGAACAGGCCACGCCCCCATGTGGGCAGCGCTCGCTTCGCGCTCACCCCGTGTTCAGCCGTGCTGCTCAGCCGTACTGCTGCTCAAGGTCCCGGAGCTTGCGCTCCAGGGAGTCCAGGCGGGGCAGAGCCATCGTGTCGTCCTCCGCCGTGAGGTCGACAGTGATCGGGTCACTGCTGCCACGGACGGGCTGGAGGGAGGGACGGGCGCGCAGAGGCAGCTGCTCCGCGGAGGTGGATATGGCAGGCTCCGAGGTGACCTGGGCGGGCGCCCGCTCCACCTCGACCTGCTGACCGCCACCGCCGCCACCGCCGCCGAACGGGCCGCGGTGGCCCCGGCTGATCGCCTTGAGGTGCGCGCGCTCGGCCCGCTCCTGCTCACGCCGGCGCAGACGCGTCTGCTCCTTCTGGCGCTTGTCCTCGCGCACCTCGTCGACTGCTTCGTCCAGGCTGCGCACACCCTCCAGGAGCATCAGCGACCAGGCCTTGTACGTCTCACGGGGTGCCCGCGCCCAGCGGACCATACGGATCTGCGGCAGCGGACGCGGCACCAGGCCCTGCTCGCGCAGTGCGGCCCGGCGGGTCTGCTTCAGCGCGCGGTCGAAGAGCACCGCGGCGGACAGGGACATGCCGGCGAAGAACTGCGGGGCACCCGCGTTGTCGAGCCCCCGGGGCGCGTGCACCCAGTTGAACCAGGCAGCCGCGGCCGCGAACAGCCAGACGAGTATCCGGGAGCCGAGGGCCGCGTCACCGTGGCTGGCCTCGCGCACCGCGAGCACGGAGCAGAACATGGCCGCTCCGTCCAGACCGAACGGGACGAGGTACTGCCAGCCGTCGGTGAGGTTCAGGTTCTGCTCGCCGAAGCCGACGAGGCCGCGGAAGGAGAGCGCCGCGGCGACCGCCGCGCTGCAGAAGAGGAGCAGGTAGGACGCCGAGGCGAAAATGGCCTCCTTGCGCCTGCGGCGCTCTTCGGTGCGCTCCCACGAGTCGTCCTGGCTCGCTTTCGCCCCCGAGGAGCGCTTGCCGCGCGCCAGCACCGCCACCGCCGCCAGCACGCCCAGGAGCAGTACGGCGCCCGGAAGCAGCCAGTTAAGCGATATGTCGGTCAGTCTCATCTGGGGTCCCTTGCATTGGGATAGGGCGTAACGCCCGCCATAGTGGCCCAATCCCCTCAGCCCTCAGGGGGTTTCGGGGCAAGAGGCCGCCTAAGGAGGTGCAAGGGGA
Source organism: Streptomyces sp. NBC_01451 (assembly GCF_036227485.1). NCBI lineage: Bacteria > Bacillati > Actinomycetota > Actinomycetes > Kitasatosporales > Streptomycetaceae > Streptomyces > Streptomyces sp. NBC_01451. Next base: position 1,831,650 of record NZ_CP109479.1, on the reverse strand, counting down.
TGCTCAGGGCGACATTCTGCTCGAACTGCCGCTTGAGGGGCGGGAGTTGAGTTCGAATAAGACTACCCGTACGGGTGGTTCCACGGAAAGTTCCTGCGACAAGTGAGGAACTTGTGAAGTGCCCGTAACCAAGGGAGCCCCAGTCGAACGCGATCTTACGGCGGTGATCCTACGGCACGCCGTGCCGTGGCCCGGGGGGAGGGGGCAATTGCTGAGGATGCCTCAACTTGCCGCGGTGGGCGTCGGCTTGGTCGTCGGCCCGGCCGCGCGGGTGTTGTCGCAGGTGCGAGGGCAGTTGTCGCACATCTCGGCCGGGCGGATCGTGTAGAAGAAGCAGCAGCTCGCCCGGTCGCGGGTGGGCGGGGCCGCGCTGTCCGGCCCGGTCGTCTTCCGGAAACCCGCCGACCCGACGAACGGCCGGGTGGAACCCGGCAGCAGCAGTTCCAGCTCGCGCCGTGCGCGGTCCGCCTCGCCGACGACCTGTCCTATGTAGTGCAGGCCCTCCACGACGTCGTCGGTCACCACACCCCACAGGGCCCGGCCGCGCCGCCGCATCCGCGGCCCGAAACCGCCGAGCACGGGCTCCAGGTGCTCGGTGAGCGCCGCCCGGACCTCTCCGCGCAACGCCTCCTCGTCGGCGACGACCCGGGCGCCGGGCAGGGCGGCGGCCGGGTCGCCGGGCAGGCAGGCGAAGGCGCCGGTGCGGACACCGAAGCGGCCGTCGGTGCGGTGGTAGGAGACGTCCTCGACGGGCAGCCGGGGCACCCGGCGGTGCAGGAACCACGGCACGGTGATCAGCAGGCAGGCGGTCCACGCGTACCGGTGCAGCCCGAAACTCGCGACGACGTCCGGGCGGCCCCGCTCGCCGTAGTCCCGCAGTACCTGCTCGTCGTCCCAGGCGAGGAAGGCGTCGAGGTCGGCGTCGCCGGCCGCGAGCCCGGCGGCCCGGACCCACCCGGCGCCGCGCGGATGCGCCTGTCCGGGATCCAGCTCGGTGACGGCCGCGTCCGGATAGGCCTCGGCGAGCCGGTCGTACGAGTCCGCGACGGCGGACCGGGTCTGTACGGGAGCGGACATGTCGGGACCACCGCATCTCGATAGGGCACTCGAAAGATCAAAGGTAAGCCTTACCTTACTCATCATGCCTGTGATGTGATCGGGATTTAACACCGGATCCGGCCCGGAATCCGCCTGGATCCGGCCTCTGTTCGAAGCTGGACTCGAATCGGGATTTGAACTGACGGAATGTGCGCCTATGGTGCTTGACGGGCGAGTAACAACCCGCCGCAATGACCCCATGTGCCGTCAAGGTGCCATCTGGCCCGAAGGAGGCCCCCGTGCAGCACGCCGGCCCACAGGGCGCGCACGGCTCGCCCGAGACGAGGGTCCCGGCCCCGCACCCGGGCGCCGTGCGCGTTCCACCGCAGGCCACGGCCGCGGACGTGGACCGCGGGTGGGGCCCGGGGGCGAGCGGTCCGACGGCTCGCGGAACCGCGGGTGCGGGTGCGCCGGTCGACGGCGCCAGGGGAGAGCACACGCACAGTGAGCAGCCGATCCCGGGGCCTCGTACCGCGCAGTCCCGCCCGGCGCGGGCGCGTCCCGTCGTCCAGCGGTCCTCCGTGCGCGGCCAGATCCTCGACGCGCTGCGTGCCGCGCTCGTCGGGGGCGAGCTGGCACCCGGCGAGGTGTACTCGGCCCCCGCGCTGGGAGACCGCTTCGGGGTGTCCGCGACGCCCGTCCGCGAGGCGATGCAGCAGCTCGCGATGGAGGGTGCCGTCGAGGTCGTCCCCAACCGGGGCTTCCGCGTCGTGGAACGCGGCGCCCGCGAGCTGGCGGAGCTGGCCGAGATCCGCGCCCTGATCGAACTCCCGGTACTGCTCCGCCTGGCCCGCACGGTGCCCGCCGAACGCTGGACGGAACTGCGCCCCCTCGCCGAGGCGACGGCCCACGCGGCGTCCACCGGCTGCCGGGCCACCTACGCGGAGACCGACCGGGCCTTCCACCGGGCGGTCCTGTCCCTCGCCGGCAACAGCCAGCTGGTCCAGCTCGCCGACGACCTCCACCGCCGCGCCCAGTGGCCGCTGGTGGACACGAAGGCCGACACGAGCCGGTCGGCCCTCATGGCGGACGCGGCGGACCACGGCACTCTGCTGGACGCCCTGGCGGCAGGTGACGTGTCAGTCGTCCAGTCGCTGGTGCGCAACCATGTGACAGGGGCTCACTGATCCGACGCCCGAGGGGCGCGGGGCCGTATCCGATCTGCGGCTCCGCCGCCTGGGCGCGCCCAGCCCCAGTGGACCCGCACCCGCCGCACGGCCGAACCGCCCCACCCCGCCCGCGCGAGGCCCTACGCGGAAGCCGCCGGCCGGGCCAACTGCCGCGCCAGCCAGGTCGGCACACCCCCGAGCAGCCGGAACAACCGCCCCGCCTCCGCCCGCAGCCGCGAGGCCTCCGGCTCGGACTCCGCGTCGGCGAGCGACGCCAACGCGGGCGCCGTCCCCACCAGGTACCCCAACTCCTCCCGGATCCGCAGCGATTCGCTGAACCCGTGCCGCGCTTCCGCCAACTCCCCGTCACGCAGGGCGAGTCCGGCCAGATGACGCCAGGTGAACGACAGCAGCAGCGGATCGGCGTGCGCGGTGGCGCCCGCGTGCGCGCGCCGGTACGCGGCCCGCGCCGCCTGCGGAGAGCGCGCCAGGTTCTCGGCCAGCAGCCCCCGCCGGAAGTCCAGCACCGCCCGCCCCGGAGCCCCCGGCGGGATCAGCGCCGCCGCCCGCCCCAGCGCGGCCCGCGCCTCGTCGGCACGGTCCCGTACCCCGAGCAGGGTCGCCGCGTACGCGAGCTGCCCGCGCTCACAGGCCGCCGCGCCCCGCTCGTCGTCGCTCTGGGCCACCGCCTCCGCCGTACGGAGCGCGTCCTCGGCCTCTCCCCAGCCCTGTTCGGTGTAGAGACACCGTTCCACGAGCAGCGCGGCCCGCTGGAGCGAGGCGTCGGCCGTGCCGGGGTCCAGCAGTGCCGCCGCGTCCGCCCAGCAGGCGCGTGAGCGCAGCCGCCATACCGCGGTCTGGAGCGGATCGTCACCAGAGGTCGTTCCGGAACCAGACATGGCGGTGTACGCCACGTTGCCCTCCCCGAGCACGCCATCGAGCCTGTTGAGTGGTGGCGGCATCTCAGCACGAATCCCGGTGCCGGGCCAAGGGGGTAGGTGAAAGAATTCACAAAGTCGAGGAAGAATGAGTGCCCGGGTTGCCGTGCGACCGGTCCCGCCCGGCGTGCGCCGGAGCCGCACGCCCCGGGCCCCTGGCGCCGGACGCCTCCGCGGGCTCAGCTCATCCGCAACGCGAGGAAGAAGTCCAGCTTGTCCTCCAGCCGCGACAGATCACGGCCCGTCAACTGCTCGATCCGCCCCACCCGGTAGCGCAGCGTGTTGACGTGCAGATGCAGCCGCGCGGCGCACCGCGTCCACGAGCCGTCGGACTCCAGGAACGCCTCCAGCGTCGGGATCAGCTCCGCCCGGTGACGGCGGTCGTAGTCCCGCAGGGGGTCGAGCAGCCGGGCTGTGAAGGCGCGGCGGACGTCGTCCGGGACGAACGGGAGCAGCAGCACGTGCGAGGCCAGTTCCTGGTGGCCCGCCGCGCACACCCGGCCGGGGCGCGCCCCGGCTACCCGGCGGGCGTGCCGCGCCTCCTCCAGGGCCCCGCGCAGCCCCTCCGCCGAGTGCACGGCCGCGCTGACGCCGATCGTGAGCCGCCCGTCGTCGTCCAGGCCCGCCGACAGCGGGTCCCGTACGGCCGCGAGCAGTTCCTCGGCCAGGATCCCCGCCTCCGAACCGTCGTCCTCCGACGACATCGCCGGCAGCGGTACGAGGGCGATCGCCTCGTCCTCCGTATGGGCCACGGCGATCCGGTCGGAGTGCTCCGGGCCCGTCAGGAGCGGGTCGACGAGGATTTCCTCCAGCAACGCCTGGGCCACCGGGCCGCCCTCGATCTCGCCCCCGGCCCAGTCCACGCGGGCCACGACGACCTGCCAGTGCGGGGCAGCGCCGAGGCCGGGCAGCAGGACCGGCGCGGTGACCCGCAGCCGGGCCGCGATCTCGGCGGGCGCGGCGCCCGTCTGCACCAGCTCCAGGACCTCCTGGGCGAGCCGACGCCGTACCGTGCGTGCCGCGTCGCGCCGGTCGCGCTCGACCGCGATCAGCTGCGTCACGCCCTGGAGCAGATCGAGCCGCTCCGCCGGCCAGTCCCCGGCGTCCGCCTCGACGGCGAGCAGCCAGTCGGACAGCAGGGTCTCGCGTACGTCCCGGGAGCCGCCCGGCGCGGTGGTGCGGCTGCTGCCGCGGACGGTGAAGAGGGAGTACGTCGTGCCGCCCACCGCCACCCGGTGGGGTCCGCGTCTGCCGGTGCGGGCCGCCGCCAGCTGCTCGGCCGCCAGCACCGCGCACACCTCGGGCGCCGGGGCCGGGCCGGAGACCTTCGAGCCCGCGATGAGCCGTCCGGCGGGGGACAGGACCCAGGCGCGCAGGTCGAGGTCCGAGCCGAGCAGGTCCAGGACCACGTCGGGGCCGCCGCCCGCCGGGCCAGAGGTCATCATCCGCCGGTGCCGCTCCACGACCGCCGCCAGATCCCCGGCGCGCTCGCCGGACACCTGCCGGACGACATGCTCGGTGATCGACGCGAACGCCACCGACTCGTGCACCGCGAACAGCGGGAGGCGATGTCTGGCGCAGGCGTCGATCAGGTCGTCCGGGACGTTTCCCAGCTCGGCCTCACCGGCGGCCAGGGCCGCGACCCCGGCCCCCGCCACGAGCCGTACGAACGCCTCGGAGTCCGCGGGGTCCCGCCGCCAGGCCAGGCCGGTGAGCACCAGTTCGCCGCCCGAGAGGTAACGGCTGGGGTCCCTGAGGTCGGTGGTCATCACCCCGCGCACGGTGCGGTCCAGCTCGTCCTCGCCGCCGAGCAGCGTGAGGCCCAGCGCGTCGGTGTCCAGCAGTGCGCGCAGCCGCATTCTCGTCGCCGCCGTTCTGTCTGCGAGCCGCGCTTTTCCGCCTGCGCGGCGATCACTGTTTCCAGGGAAAATCGGAGAGGTTACTGATGGCCTCTGTTCATACGAATCTACAAGACGATCGCCCTGGCCAGCCAACTCCTTCATGGTTTCCGTGACTGACCCGGGCGGAGCACAGCCCTGTGTACTGGCTCCACCGCACGTGAACAGCGCATGAACGAGCCATTCGCACGACCCGCGGTCGGCTCACCGGACGACCGGGACCACCGGCGGGACCACCGACAAGACGACCGACGAGACGACCGATACGAAGAGGAAAAGAGCCGGTCATGGACTTCCTTCGCCCCGCCAGCTGGGAGGAGGCGCTCGCCGCGAAGGCCGAGCACCCCACCGCTGTGCCGATCGCGGGCGGCACCGACGTGATGGTCGAGATCAACTTCGACCACCGCCGGCCCGAGTACCTGCTCGACCTGACCCGCATCGGAGATCTCTACGAGTGGGAGACCGGCGAACGGAGCGTGCGGCTCGGCGCCTCGGTCCCGTACACCACGATCATGGAGAACCTGCGCGGCGAGCTGCCGGGCCTGGCCCTCGCCTCCCACACGGTCGCCTCCCCGCAGATCCGCAACCGGGGCGGCGTCGGCGGCAACCTCGGCACCGCCTCCCCGGCCGGTGACGCCCACCCGGCGCTCCTCGCCGCGGGCGCGCAGGTCGAGGCCGAGTCCGTCCGCGGGACCCGGCTGATCCCGATCGACGACTTCTACACCGGCGTCAAGCGCAACGCGCTCGCCCCCGACGAGCTCATCCGCGCCGTCCACGTCGACAGGGCGGACGGGCCCCAGCAGTACTCCAAGGTCGGCACCCGCAACGCCATGGTCATCGCGGTGTGCGCCTTCGGGCTCGCGCTGCACCCGGAGTCCCGGACCGTGCGTACGGGGATCGGTTCGGCGGCGCCCACACCCGTCCGGGCGAAGGCCGCCGAGGAGTTCCTGAACGCGGCGCTCGAAGAGGGCGGCTTCTGGGACAACGGGAAGATCATCACCCCGTCGGTCGCCAAGCAGTTCGCCGACCTGTGCGCGGGTGCCTGCAACCCCATCGACGACGTCCGGGGCACCGCGAGCTACCGCCGCCACGCGGTCGGCGTGATGGCCCGGCGCACGCTGACATGGACCTGGGAGTCGTACCGCGGCACTGACGGCCGGACCCACCAGAAGGGGAGTGTCGCGTAATGCGCGTCAATTTCACGGTCAACGGACGGCCGCAGGAGGCCGACGACGTGTGGGAGGGCGAGTCCCTGCTCTACGTCCTGCGGGAGCGGCTCGGCCTGCCGGGCTCCAAGAACGCCTGCGAACAGGGCGAGTGCGGTTCGTGCACCGTCCGCCTCGACGGCGTACCGGTGTGCTCGTGTCTCGTCGCGGCGGGACAGGCGGAAGGGCGCGAGGTCGTCACGGTCGAAGGGCTCGCCGACTACGCCAGACAGCGTACGGAGCAACCCGGTTGCGGAACGGGCGCCTGCGGTACGTCACTTGACGCCGCCAAGCGGTGGCAGCCCAAGGGCTCCACCGACTCCCAGACCGGTGAGGGCACCGAACTGGCCCCCATCCAGCAGGCGTTCATCGATGCCGGCGCCGTCCAGTGCGGCTTCTGCACGCCCGGACTGCTGGTCGCCGCCGACGAGATGCTGGAGCGGACCCCCAACCCGACCGACGCGGACATCCGCGAGGCGCTGTCGGGCAACCTGTGCCGTTGCACGGGCTACGAGAAGATCATGGACGCGGTCCGGCTGGCCGCGGCCCGACAGGGAGAGGCGGTCTGACATGCCCGGCAGGAACGCTCCCCTCGGGACCCCCACCAAGGTCACCCAGGGCTCGAAGACCAAGGGCGGCGTCGGCGAGTCCACGCTTCGCCCCGACGGCACCCTCAAGGTCACCGGCGAGTTCGCGTACTCGTCCGACATGTGGCACGAGGACATGCTCTGGGGCCAGATCCTGCGCTCCCCGGTCGCCCACGCCGAGATCGTGTCCATCGACACGGCCGAGGCCCTCGCGCTGCCCGGCGTGTACGCCGTCATGACGTACGACGACCTGCCGACCGACGTGCGGAACTACGGCCTGGAGATCCAGGACACCCCGGTCCTCGCCCACGGCAGGGTCCGCCACCACGGCGAACCGGTCGCCGTCGTCGCCGCCGACCACCCGGAGACCGCGCGCCGCGCAGCCGCAAAGATCAAGGTCGAGTACCGCGACCTGCCGATCGTCACCGACGAGGCCTCCGCGACCGCGCCGGACGCCGTCCTCATCCACGACAACCGCACCGACCACCACGTCGGCCACGTCGACCACCCGAACATCGTCCACCGCCAGCCGATCGTCCGCGGCGACGTCGAGGCCGCCCGAGCGCGCGCCGACTTCATCGTCACCGGCGAGTACACCTTCGGCATGCAGGACCAGGCGTTCCTCGGCCCGGAGTCCGGCCTCGCCGTCCCCGCCGAGGACGGCGGCGTCGACCTGTACATCGCCACCCAGTGGCTGCACTCCGACCTGCGCCAGATCGCGCCCGTGCTCGGCCTGCCCGAGGACAAGGTCCGGATGACGCTCTCCGGTGTCGGCGGCGCGTTCGGCGGGCGCGAGGACCTGTCGATGCAGATCCACGCCTGCCTCCTCGCCCTGCGCACCGGCAAACCGGTGAAGATCGTCTACAACCGCTTCGAGTCCTTCTTCGGCCACGTCCACCGGCACCCCGCGAAGCTCACCTACGAGCACGGGGCCACCAAGGACGGCAAGCTGACCCACCTGAAGGCGCGGATCGTCCTCGACGGCGGCGCGTACGCCTCCGCCTCCCCGGCGGTCGTCGGCAACGCGGCCTCGCTCGGCGCCGGCCCGTACGTCGTCGACGACGTCGACATCGACTGCATCGCCCTGTACACCAACAACCCGCCCTGCGGCGCGATGCGCGGCTTCGGCGCGGTCCAGGCGTGCTTCGCCTACGAGGCGCAGATGGACAAGCTCGCCGACGCGGTGGGCATGGACCGGGTCGAGTTCCGCCGCCTCAACGCCATGGAACAGGGCTCGCTGCTGCCGACCGGCCAGGCCGTCGACTCCCCGGCCCCGGTCGCCGAACTCCTGCGCCGCGTCAAGGCGATGCCCCTCCCGCCGGAGCAGCAGTGGCTGGCGGCGGGCGAGGCGGCGGACGTACGTCAGCTGCCGGGCGGCCTCTCCAACACCACCCACGGCGAGGGCGTCGTCCGGGGCATCGGCTACGCGGTCGGCATCAAGAACGTCGGCTTCTCCGAGGGTTTCGACGACTACTCGACGGCCCGGGTGCGGATGGAGGTGGTCGGCGGCGAGCCGGTGGCCACCGTCCACACGGCGATGGCCGAGGTCGGCCAGGGCGGCGTCACCGTCCACGCCCAGATCGCCCGTACCGAGCTGGGCGTCACCCAGGTGACGATCCACCCGGCCGACACCCAGGTCGGCTCGGCCGGTTCGACCTCGGCCTCCCGGCAGACGTACGTCACGGGTGGCGCCGTCAAGAACTCCTGCGAGCTGGTCCGCGAGAAGGTCCTTGAGGTCGGGCGGCGCAAGTTCGGCTCCTACCACCCTGCTTGGGCCACGGCCGAGCTGCTGCTGGAGGGTGGCAAGGTCGTCACGGACGCCGGTGAGGTCCTCGCCGACCTGGTGGACGTCCTGGGCGAGGAGTCCGTCGAGGTCGAGGCGGAGTGGCGGCACCGGCCGACCGAACCCTTCGACCTGCGCACCGGCCAGGGCTTCGGACACGTCCAGTACTCGTTCGCCGCGCACCGGGCCGTCGTCGAGGTCGACACCGAACTGGGCCTGGTGAAGGTCATCGAACTGGCCTGCGCACAGGACGTCGGCAAGGCGCTCAACCCGCTGTCGGTCGTCGGCCAGATCCAGGGCGGCACGACCCAGGGCCTGGGCATCGCGGTGATGGAGGAGATCGTCGTCGACCCCAGGACGGCCAAGGTGCGGAACCCGTCCTTCACGGACTACCTGATCCCCACCATCCTCGACACCCCGACCATCCCGGTCGACGTCCTCGAACTCGCCGACGAGCATGCCCCGTACGGCCTGCGCGGCGTCGGTGAGGCGCCCACCCTGTCGTCGACCCCGGCCGTCCTGGCGGCGATCCGGAACGCGACGGGCCTGGAGCTCACGAAGACTCCGGTACGTCCGGAGCACCTCACGGGTACGGCGTAGGCGGTTCGTTGTCGGGTGCGGGTCCGGTGGGGGCTGGTCGCGCAGTTCCCCGCGCCCCTGAAAAGCAGGGGCTGCGCCCGTGCTTTTCAGCCCGCAGGGCCGGGTCTTTGTCTTTTGGGGGCGCGGGGAACTGCGCGAGAAGCCCCACGCACCCGCACCCGGCAACGAACCCCACAAGTACCCCCCTCGCCTCGGGCCGTCCCCCGGGTCGTGCACCTTCCCAGTCCCCTATGAACCTTGGGAGACGGCACACATGACCCAGCAGTCACTGGAGTCGAAAAGCGTCACACGGGACCCGGCGGCCCCCACCCGCTCCGCACTCGACCGCTACTTCCACATCACCGCCCGCGACTCCACCCTCGCCCGAGAGGTCCGTGGCGGCGTCACCACCTTCATGGCGATGGCGTACATCCTCCTCCTCAACCCGCTGATCCTCTCCGGCAAGGACGCCGCCGGAGACACCCTCGGCCGGCACGCGCTGATCACCGCGACGGCGCTCGCCGCGGCCCTCACCACACTCCTCATGGGCTTCCTCGGCAAGGTCCCGCTGGCCCTGGCCGCCGGTCTGTCCGTGTCCGGGGTGCTGTCCTCGCAGGTGGCGCCGGTCATGACCTGGCCGCAGGCGATGGGCATGTGCGTGCTGTACGGCGTGGTCATCATGCTGCTGGTCGTCACCGGCCTGCGCGAGATGATCATGAACGCGATCCCGCTGGCGCTGAAGCACGCGATCACCATGGGTATCGGCCTGTTCGTCGCGCTTATCGGCTTGGTGAAGGCCGGCTTCGTCCACCAGGGCACGGCAACCCCCCTCTCCCTGGGCCCGAACGGCGAACTCGTCGGCTGGCCCGTGCTGTTGTTCGCCGCGACCCTCCTCCTCATCGTCATGCTCCAGGCGCGCGGCACCCCCGGCGCGATCCTCGTCGGCATCGTCAGCGGTACCGTGCTGGCCGTCGTGCTCAACGCGACGGGCATGATCGACCCGAAGCAATGGGCCAGCGGCGCACCGGAGTTGCACGGCAGCGCGGTGTCGATGCCGGACTTCTCCCTTCTCGGGGACGTCGGGTTCGGCGGCTGGGGGGAGGTCGGTGCGATGACGGTCGGGATGATCGTGTTCACCCTCGTCCTCGCCGGCTTCTTCGATGCGATGGCGACGATCATCGGCGTCGGCACGGAGGCCGGGCTCGCCGACAGCGAGGGCCGGATGCCGGGCCTGTCCAGGGCGCTGTTCATCGACGGCGCGGGCGGCGCGATCGGCGGCGTCGCCGGCGCGTCGGGCCAGACGGTGTTCGTGGAGTCGGCGACGGGCGTGGGGGAGGGTGCCCGTACGGGCCTGTCCGCCGTCGTCACCGGACTGTTCTTCGCGGCCTGTCTGTTCTTCACCCCGCTGACGGCGATCGTGCCCGGGGAGGTCGCGGCGGCTGCCCTGGTGGTGATCGGCGCGATGATGATGTCGAACGCCCGGCACGTCGACTGGGCGGACCGCGCCACCGCCGTCCCCGTCTTCCTGACTGTCGTGATCATGCCGTTCACGTACTCGATCACGGCGGGCGTCGCCGCCGGCGTGATCTCCTACGTCGCCATCAAGGTCGCGCAGCGCAGGGCGCGGGAGACCAGTGCGTTCATGTGGGCCCTGACAGGCATCTTCGTCGTCTATTTCGCCCTCAGTCCTATTGAGAGCTGGCTCGGCGCGCACTAGCCGGGCAGCCGAGCCCCGCAAGCCGTTCCGTACGACCGTTGTTGAGGAGACCGAGATGCTGGACATCGCCGAAGAACTGCACCGGTGGGTCGAGCAGGGCCGCGACTTCGCCGTGGCCACCGTGGTGGCCGTGAGCGGCAGCGGCCCGCGCCAGCCCGGGGCCGCCCTCGCGGTGGACACCGACGGCACGGCGATCGGCTCGGTCTCCGGCGGCTGTGTGGAGGGCGCGGTGTACGAGCTGTGCCAACAGGCCCTGGCGGACGGCGAGTCGGTCCTCGAACGCTTCGGCTACAGCGACGACGACGCCTTCGCCGTGGGCCTGACCTGCGGCGGCGTCATCGACATCCTGGTGACGCCGGTACGGGGGTCCGATCCCGTCCGCGAGGTGTTCGCCTCGGCCCTGGCCGCCGCCGCGCGCGGGGAGGCGGCGGCCGTCGCGCGGATCGTCTCCGGCCCGGGAGAACTGCTGGGCCGCGCCCTGCTCGTCGGCCCGGAGGGTTCGTACGAGGGCGGCTCGTACGAGGGCGGCTTCGGCGCCCATCCAGAGCTGGACCGCACGGTGGCCGCCGAGGCGCGCGCGTATCTCGACGCGGGCCGCACCGGCACCCTGGAGATCGGAGAGCAGGGCTCTCGTTGCGGAGCACCGCTCACGGTCCTGGTCGAGTCGTCGGTGCCGCCGCCCCGCATGATCGTGTTCGGCGCGATCGACTTCGCGTCGGCGCTGGCCCGCATGGGCAAGTTCCTCGGCTACCACGTGACGGTGTGCGACGCCCGCCCGGTCTTCGCGACGCCCGCCCGTTTCCCCGAGGCCGACGAGATCGTCGTCGAGTGGCCGCACCGGTACCTGGAACGGACGGCCGTGGACGCACGTACGGTCCTGTGCGTCCTCACCCACGACGCCAAGTTCGACGTACCCCTGCTCCGGCTCGCCCTGCGGCTGCCGGTGGCGTTCGTCGGCGCGATGGGCTCCCGCCGGACCCACCTGGACCGGAACGAGCGGCTGCGCGAGGTCGGCGTCACCGAGCTGGAGCTGGCCCGGCTCAGGTCACCGATCGGACTGGACCTCGGGGCCCGTACGCCCGAGGAGACCGCGTTGTCCATCGCGTCGGAGATCGTCGCCAACCGGCGGGGCGGGAGCGGGGTGTCGCTGACCGGGGCGCACACGCCGATCCACCACGACGTCACCTCGGCGTCCGCACCGGCGGGGCGCATCGGGTCGGTCGCCTGACGTCAGTCGAACTCCGGGCTCAGATGACCGAGTTGAACCCCACGAGTGGACTTACGGGTCACCAGGGTGCCGCGTCCGGGCGGCTGATGGGCAGGTTTGACGGTGCCCAGGAGAAAACCCTCGGTGGGGTCGCCCGAGAGCACGAGCCCCTGCGCGCCGAGCTCCTTCAAGCGGGTCACGAACGGCTCGTACAGAGACCTTGAGGCCCCGGCCGAACTGCGCGCCAGCACGATGCGCAGGCCCAGATCGCGGGCGAACGGCAGGTATTCCATGAGCGGGGCGAGGGGGTTGCCGCTGCTGGTGGCGACCAGGTCGTAGTCGTCGACCAGCAGATACACGTCCGGGCCCTCGTACCAGCCGCGGGCGCGCAACTGCTGGGCCGTCACATCGGGACCGGGCATCCGGGCGTCCAGAAGGACGGCCAGCCGCTTGACGGCCTCGGCGACCGGGGGTCCCGAAGGGCAGTAACCCAGCAGGTACTCCTCGGGTACCTCGCCGAGCAGCGACCGCCGGTAGTCGACGACGAGCAGTTGGGCCTCGCCGTGCGAGAGCCGGGCACGCAGCTGCCGTACCAGCAAGCGCAGAAACGAACTCTTGCCGGACTCGGACTCGCCGTAGACGAGGAAGAACGGATCGCTGGAGAAGTCGAGGTACACCGGGGCCAGACTGGCGTCGTCGATGCCGACGGCGATGCCCTGGCCGGGGGCCTCGTCGGGGCCGGGCAGCTCGTCGAGGGTGACCAGCTCCGGGAGCGTGCGCACCGGGGGAGCCGCCGGGCCCGACCAGTTGTCGCGCACGTGCGCGACCAGCCGGGCGGTCGCCTCGCCGGCGGGCAGCCCCTCCACGTCGCGCTCCAGCCTCGGCAGGGCGGTCAGGAAGTGCAGCCCGGTACGGGACAGACCGCTGCCGGGTATGCCCAGAGGGACGTGCAGTGCCTGACGCCTGTCGATCTCGGACTCCGAGTGGTCGCTGAGGCGCAGTTCGATCCTGCTGAGCAGACGGTCGCGCATCGCCACGCGGACCTCTCCGTAGCGGGCGGCGCTGATCAGCAGATGCACACCGTGGCCCAGGCCGCGCAGGGCGATGTCGTTGACGACAGGTTCGAGTGCCTCGAAGTCCGTCCGGAAGGTCGCCCAGCCGTCGATGACGAGGAAGACGTCCGCCCAGGGCTGGTCCGGCCACTCACCGCTCCCGCGCCGACGGCGGTACGCGGCCATCGAGTCGACCCCGTGGGCGTGCCAGAACTCCTCGCGCTCCTCCAGTGTCCTCGCCACCTCGGCGACCGTACGCCGGACCCGGTCCGCGGCCAGCCGGGAGGAGACGCCGCCCACATGGGGCAGCCCGGCCAGCGGCTCCAGTTTGCCGCCGCCGAAGTCCAGGCAGTAGAACTGCGCGTCGGACGGCTCGTGGGTCAGGGCGAGCGACGCGATGAGCGTGGCCACGGCGGTCGACTTGCCGGACTGCGGCCCGCCGACGACGAGAACGTGCCCCTCGGTCCCGGAGAGATCCAGGCCGAGCACACCGCGCCGGTGGTGGAACGGCTCGTCGACCACCGCGAAGGGGACACTCCGCAGGGGCTGGAACGGCGGGGCGGGCGGGCCGGTTCTCCGCCCGGATCGTCTGCCGGCCGCCTTCGCCGGCAGCAACGACTCCAGCGAGGGCGACGCGTCCAGCGGCGGCAGCCAGATCCGGTGCGCGCCCGGTTCCGTGCCCGACAACCGGCCGACGACGGCGTCCACCAGCGAGCCGGAGTCGTCGGCCCCGGCCGCGCCCGGCAGCGCGGCGGACACGTAGGAGGCCTTGAAGCGGATCAGTACGTCCGTGGTGTCGGCCTTGAGGAACCCGGCGCCCGGGTCCGGCGGCAGATGGTAGGCGTCGGGATAGCCCAGCACCGCACGGGATTCGGAGGCCGAGAAGGTGCGCAGCCCGACGCGGTACGACAGATAGGTGTCCAGCCCGCGCATGCGGCTCTCGTCCAGCCGCTGCGAGGCCAGCAGCAGATGCACACCCAGAGCCCGGCCGACCCGGCCGATCTGCGCGAACAGGTCGATGAGATCAGGCTCGGTGGCGAGGAGTTCGGAGAACTCGTCGATCACCAGCACCAGCGTCGGCAGGGGTTCGAGATCGTCCCGGGAGGCGCGGGCCTGTGCGTACTCGTGGACGCTCGACAGACCGCCCGCGGCCCGCAACAGCGCCTGGCGCCGGTTCAGTTCACCACTGATCGCCTCACGCATCCGCGCCACGAGCCGCGGATCGCCCTCCAGGCCCGTGACGAGCCCCGAGACGTGGGGCAGCCCCGCGAGCGGCGCGAACGTCGCGGTGCCCTTGAAGTCGGCCAGGACGAAGGCCACTTCCTGCGCCGAGTGGCGGACGGCCAGCCCCAGGACGATCGACCGGAGCAGCTCCGACTTGCCGGAGCCGGTCGCACCCACGCACAGACCGTGCGGGCCCATCCCGTGGTGCGCGCTCTCCTTGAGGTCGAGGAACACCGGCCGGCCGTCCTCGCCGACCCCGATCGGCACCCTCAGCCGGTCCTCGGGATCCGACCGGGCACGCAGGGCAGGCAGATTCGGCGAAGCCGGGTTGTCGACGCCCAACAGGCCGGTGACGACGCCTCCTTGGCGGCCGGCGGGAGACTTGACGGGCGCACCGGTGTCCGCCCGGGTCCGCAGCGCCGCCCACCCCGCCCGGACCAGTTCCGTCGTCTCCGCCAACGACTCCCGCGCCGCCGCCGGTCCCGCCCCGTCGTCGAAGCGCGGCACCGCGACCCGGAACCGACGGCGCCGGGACAGTGCCCAGCCGACCGCGACCCCCGACGCCAGCGCGGGATCGAAGAAGGACTCCTCCGGGTCGTCCAGGGCGAGTTCGAGCCGAGTGCCCAGCAACCCCCGCAGATCCGTGCTGAAGTCGCTCCAGCGGCGGGCCGTGACCAGCAGATGGACACCGTAGTTCAGGCCGGTGTTGGCCAGCTTGTGGACCGTGTCCTCGAACCCCGGGTGCTCCCAGGCGAAGTCGAGCCAGCCGTCGATGACGAGGAAGACGTCGCTCGCCGCCCCCTCCTCGATCCGGCCCGTGGTGCGCAGCGCGCGGAACGCCTCGATGGAGTCGATGTCGAGGTCGCGGAACAGGGTGCGCCGGGTGGAGATCACGGCCTTGACCGCCGTGAGGGCGTTCTCGACCGCGCTGTGCTCGTGCGGCGCCGCGAACGTCCGTACGTGCGGCAGCGAGCGCAGCACCCCGAGCCGGTTGACCGCCCCCTCCAGCAGATAGAACTCGGCCTCGTGCGGGGTGTGGGTCAGCGCCAGGGACATGATCATGGAGCGCAGCAGGGTGGTCTTGCCGCTGCCCAGCCTGCCGACGACGGCCGCGTTGCCCTCCCGGCTGGAGAAGTCGACGCACACGGGATCGCTGCCGGTGATGTTCTCCAGCCGGCCGACGGGCACGAGCAGCCGGGACGCGCCCTCCCACGCGTCGCAGCCGAAACCCCGGTCGACGGTCTCCACGGGCGGCGGCAGCAGGGAGCCCAGCGTGAGTTCCTCGGCCATCGCGGCCCGGGTGGCGGGCCCGGCGGACGCGTCGACCCAGGGCGCGTAGGCGAGGGCGACGTTCCCCTCGCACTGGCCCGACTTGGTCGGCGTCTGCTCGGGCCCCGCCTGGTTGACCACCGTGTCGTGGACGTACGTGTACAGCTCCTCCGGGGTGATCACCCCGTCCCGGTTCCGGTCGGCGAGGCCGGTGCTCAGCCCCTCGATCACGGCCGCCGTGAACCGCGGGGCCGTCAGGCTGTTGTCGACGGTGAGGTGTTCACCCTCGTACGCGTACTCCAGGGCCGTCGACGCCGTGATGACGAACGTGCCGCGCCCGCCGAGCGCCGCCTCGACGTTCACGGGCGCGGGGGACATGGGGGAGCCCCGGTGGAAGAGCCCGCTGTAACAGCAGTCCAGCAGCACGATCTTGGTGCGGGCCTCGCACTCGTCGAGGAGCTGGTGCAGGAACGCGGCCGGGATGGCGGTGGTGTGCGGACGCTTCAGCTGTGTGCCCAGCGTGGCGAAGAACAGCCGGTCGGCGTCGTTGCGGATGCCGTGGCAGGCGAAGTAGAGCAGGACGAGATCGTCGGGGTCGCGGTTGCTGAGCACCTCCTCGACCGCGGTCTCGATCTCCTCCTTCGGCCGGTTCGGCAGCTCGCGTACGAAGTCGAAGCGGCCGATCGCCGGGTCCCTCAGCAGGTCCTTCAGCTCGGCGGCGCCCCGGGCCGGTGCCCTGAGCCGGTTGAGTCCGGGATCCTGATAGCCGTCAGTCGCGACGAGCAGTGCGATCCGGCGTCCCGCCATCGCCAACTCCCGGATCGCTGTTGGTGTTCGCGCCGGTCGCGACGGCGGTGCCCGGATCGGCCGGGCCGCCCGCCACCGCGGCCGTCCCCGCCTCGATCCGTGCCGTCACCGCCTCGACCAGTGCCTGCTGGTCCTTGGCGGACAGGGCTCCGAACGACCCCTTGTGCCCGTCGATCTCCCACTCCACCGACCGCGCCTTCGAGCGCTGCACGAAGGCGACGACGACATTGCTCACGGCCTTGAGCGCGGCGGCGGAGAAGGCGCCGCTGACCACCAGCACCGCGAGGTCGTGCCCGACCCCGGCCATCGACTCCTCGGGCGCGGCCACTGTCCTGCGCTCGACCCGCAGGAGGCCGAGCGTGCGCAGATCGCCGTACAGACTGCGGACCTGACGGTCCGTCCGCTCCGCGGTGGCGTCCGGACCCGAGTCGATCCGAAGCTCCAGCCGCACGCTCTCCTCGTGCACGCTCTCCCCTTCCCCCGACCGGCCCGTGGTGCCGACACGTGGAGTTGATCGTAGCGTCCGTCAGCCCATCCTCAGGAGCCGGTTGACCGCCCGCCCGAACACATACCGTGCCGCCCCCGCCAGCAGAGGGTCGAACAGGGACGGCAGAAGTCGTACGCGCAACTCCTCGTGCCAGACCACCCGTGAGCGGCCTCCCGGGCCCGGGCGCACCTCGATCTCCGCCCAGCCCAGGACGACCCGGCCGCGCTTCTCCAGGCGGCACAGACCGGGGACGCCGTCCGTCGGGGGCCGCCAGACGGTGACCTCCATACGGTCGTCGAAGGCGAGGGGGCCGATCCCCGAGCGGGCGACGAACACCGTGCCCTCGTGGGTCGGCGGGGCGGTGAGCACCGTGACGCGGGTCAGGGGGACCACGGAGGCGTGGCGGGGCCACTCCGTGAGCCGGCCCCAGGCCTCGTCGAGGGGGAGCGGCACCGTACGTTCGAGGAGGAAGTTGACCACGGCACGATCGTAGGGAACCCGACGGGCGACACGGCGCGTTCCCGGTGTTCGGGGCGCGTGTTCACAGTGGACTCTCAGGCCGGGCCGTGGCGGGAGCGACGGGACCGGGGCGTGGATGTGCCCTGCCGACCGCTTCCGCCTCCGCACGGGGTACGGCAGCATGGGCGCGATCTCGTGACCCGTGACCCGCACCCCCGGCCGGAGGGCACCGCGTGGAACGTCAACCGCACGACAGACTCGACGAGTTGCAGAGAGACCCCTATCCGCTCTACGCCCGTGCCCGCGACGCCGAAGGGCTGACCTTCGTCGCCGAACTCGATGCCTGGCTGGTCGCCAGGGACGCCGACGTACGTGAAGTGCTGCGCCGCGCCGACGACTTCTCCTCGGCCGGTGCGCTGCGCCCCGACGTCATGCCGGCGCCCGCCGCCCTCGCCGTGCTGGGCGGCGGCTTCGGCGGGCGGCCCGTGGTCGTCGGCGCGGACGGCACCCGGCACCAGGAGCTGCGGGCCCCGATCGTCAGAGGCCTGTCGCCCGCGCGGGTCGCCGCCGTCGTGCCGTACGCCGCCGAGCGGGCCGCCGCCCTGGTCGACGCGTTCATGGACGGTGAACACAAGGAAGGGCACGTGGAGTTGATGTCCGCGTACGCCCGCCGCCTGCCCGGAGAGGTCATCGGCAGGATCGTCGGACTGGACCCCGCCGACGTTCCGGCCGTCGTGCACGGCGGGTACCGCGCCGAGGAACTCCTCTTCCGGCCCCTGCCCGAGGACGAGCAGATCGCCGTCGCCCAGGACGTGGTGGCGACTCAGCACATCCTCGACCGGTACGCCCGCGACCGGCACGCCGAACCCCGCGAGGACCTCTGCACGGACATCGTGGCGTCCGTCACCGCCCCCGACAGCGGTGAGGGCGGCGCCGAACTCACCCTCGACCAGCGCCACGAGGTCGCCTCCCACCTCCAGAACCTGCTGATCGCCGGACACCTCACCACCACCGCGCTCATCGGCACGACGGTCCTTCATCTGCTCCGGCACCCGGACCAGTGGCAGCTGCTGTGCGCGGAACCGGACCGTATCCCGGCCGCCGTGGAGGAGGCCGCCCGGTACGACACGGCGCTCCAGGGGTTCCGCCGCGTCACCACCCGGCCCGTCGTCCTCGCGGGCACCGAACTCCCCGCCGGGGCAACCCTGTTCGTCGCCTTCGGGGCCGCCAACCGGGACGGTGCGCGGCACCCGGGACCGGACGGGTTCGACATCACCCGCACCCCGGTCCGTCACCTCGCCTTCGGTCTCGGCGCCCACGCCTGCCCCGGCTCCCAGCTCGCCCGTGAACAACTCCGGCTGACCCTGGAGGAGTTGACCAGCCGGCTGCCGGGCCTGCGGCTGTCGCGGGAGCACCCGGTCACGATGCGGCCGACGATGATCCACCGCTCTCCGCAGAGCCTGCATCTGACCTGGTGACCGGTACACGCGCCCGGTTCCGGTGCTCGGACCCTCCCCGGGGCCGACGGCCGAGGGAGTGGAGCGCCTTAGGGCCTGTCCGGCGGATCATGCCGGAGACGCGGGGCTTGGCACGCCCGTCTGCGGCGTTGTCGTCACTCGCCGACGCTCCGCGTCGACTCCCTCCTCCGCCTTGCAGCCAGACGCACCAAGCCCCGCTCACCTGCGTCTTCTCGGCACCGCGGCTGTCCTCCGACCTGACCGCCGGACAGGCCCTAGCCCGCTCGGCCTAGCTCGACCGGCCCCGCCCCGCCGAAGTGACGTATCTCTGGGAGGAGAACGCATGCCGGCCCGCTGAGGAGGCGCTGTGGCGAGTTCCCGAGTGACGACGTCGGCGGTGGCGTTCCTTCTGGGGGCGCTCGTGCCGACCGGAATCGCCACGGCCGCCGCCGCGCCCACGCCCGAGGCCTGCACCGCCGGCACCGGCCCCTACCAGCAAGAGCTGGAGGAGCATCTGAGGCTGCCCGTGGACGGCCGGCAGACGCCCGCCGACTGCGAGGCGATCCGCACCTTCCAGAACCGCAACGGGGTGCGGCCCGCCGACGGTTACGCGGGCCTCACGACCTACCGCACGATGCTCGTCGTCGAGGCCCGCGCCAACCCCAACGCCGCCGGGAAGTGCCCGGTGCGCACGTACCGCGTCGCCTGTGTCGATCTGGCCCGGCAGCTGATGTGGGTGCAGACCGGGAGCCGGGTCGTGTACCCGCCCGTGCCCGTCCGCTCGGGGCGGGACGGCTACGAGACCCGCACCGGCTGGTTCACCGTCTACTGGCGGGACCTCGACCACTACTCGGACCTGTACGACAACGCGCCCATGCCGTACTCCCAGTTCTTCAGCGAGGGCCAGGCCTTCCACGGCACCCCCGGCGACCTGTTCAGCGGCGGCTCCCACGGCTGCGTCAACCTGCGCCTCGACGACGCCCAGCGGCTGTGGAACACCCTCGCCGAGGACGACGCCGTGTACGTGTGGGGCGTGAAGCCGGGTACGGAACGCGGGCTGAGGGCCCGGCCCGCAGAGTCCGCGGACGCGCTCACGCCAGCAGACGTGCCCCCAGGTCCTCGCCCGGAAGGGCACCCGGAAGGACGTACGCCACCGCCGAACCCCGGTGCTCGGTGAAGCGGCTCAGCTCGTCCGTCGCCGTCATCCGGTGCTGGACGCGCGAGAACAGCGCGGGATCCCGCATGAAGGCGAGGAACAGCAGGCCCCGGTCGTCCGGCCCGTCGTCGTAGCTGTAGCCCCGGCGCAACATCCGCGCGCCCGCGTCCAGCCGGGGACTGGCCGCCCGCACGTGCGCCCCCAGCGGGATCACGTACCGGCCCTGCGGCGTCTTCGCGAAGATGTCCACGTCGTCGTGCTCGTGCCGCCGCCCCAGCGGCGCCCCGCTCGCCCGGTGCCGCCCGATGATCCGCTCCTGCTGCTTCGTGCCGAGCCGCGCGAACCCGGCCACGTCGATGTGCACCCGCCGTACGACGAGGAACGTCGCGTCGTCCGACCACACCCAGCGCTCGCACTCCTCGGGCGTCGGGTTCTCCGTGCCGTCCTTGAAGCCGAGCAGGTTGCGCGGTGTCTCCCCGGCCGGGGCCGACGGCAGGAACCCGGTCTGCCGTCGGCGCGGGCGCAGTATGTCGCCCGCCAGCCGGGTCAGCGCGCTCGCGGCGGCCGACGTGACGCGCGGGTCGTCGGCGCAGAGCTTGACCAGCAGATCGCCGCCGCCGTACACGGGGTCGAGCCGGTCGTCGGGGAACGGCGGCAGCTCACGCAGCGCGGGCGGCGCGGCGACGCACAGCAGCCGGGGGAGCCGGGGACCGATCGCCACGGTCGCGGTGAGCCGGGACCTCCCGGCGCCCCCGGCCTCCTTGAGCTCCTTCGCCTGTGCGGGACCCGGGGGCGGAAGCTCGCCGTCCAGGACCTCCGCCAGTGCCCGCGTCCACCGCCCGAACACCTCCCGCAGGGCACGTACGCCGCCCGCTCCCCGTACCGCCGGGGCGAGGTCGTACGCCATGACGAGCGCGGCGGACTGCTGGGGGGTCGTCACGCCTGCCTGGCGCGGGCCCCGGAAGCGGAACGCCGGGGGGCCCGCGGCGGCGGGACGGGAGCGTGCGCCGTCGGCACACGCGGAGGTGGTCGCGGCGAGGGTGCCGAGGACTGCGGCGCGGGTCAGGACGTCCCGGCGTGCGGGGGCCGACGCGCCGTCGGGCGTGGGAAAAGCGGCATGTGCTGTCATAGGAGTGAAAGGGACGATACATCTGCGATCGTGCCAAAAATTATCTTTCCGCGCATCGGACGATCCGTGTCCCGCCGAACCGCCTCCCGCCGAACCGCCTTCCGGGGCCTGCTCGTCGCCGTCTGCCTCCTCACCGGCGCCACCGCCTGTACGGGTTCCTCGCCCCGGGGGTCCGCCGGGGCCGCGCCGGCCCCGGTCGTCCGGGTGCCGCAGGACACCGACTCCCTTCAGGAGGCGGTCGACCGGGTCGGCGAGGGCGGTCTCGTCCTGGTGTCGCCCGGCGTCTACCGGGAGAGCGTGACCGTCACCAAGGCGCGGGTCGTGCTGCGTGGCCTCGACCGCTCCCGGGTTGTCGTCGACGGGGAGTTCGAGCGCGCCAACGGCATCACCGTGACCGGCGCGGGCTCCGTCGTGGAGAACCTGACCGTCCGCAACCACCTCGCCAACGGCCTCCTGTTCACCGGCGTGACCGACGAGTCCGCCCTGCGGGCGGGCCGCGCCGGCGGCTCGGCCTACGACCCGCTGGACACCGTGAGGTTCCCCCCGCTGAAGGGCTTCCGGGCCTCCTACGTCACCGCGTACAACAACGCGCTGTACGGCATCTACGCCTTCGACGCCCGCAGCGGGATCATCGAGCACTCCTACGCCTCCGGACACGCCGACTCCGGGATCTACGTCGGCCAGTGCCGCCCCTGCGACACGGTCGTCCGGCACAACACCGTCGAGCACAACGCGGTGGGCCTGGAGGTCACCAACGCCTCCGAACGGCTCTACCTGCTGGGCAACCGGGCCGACCGCAACCGGGTCGGCCTGACCCTCAACTCCAACGACCTGGAGGCGCTCGGCCCGCAGCACGGCGCGATCGTCGCGGGCAACGCGCTCACCGACAACAACGACGACGCCGGTCCCGAGCAGGCCGACGGCGGCTTCGGCATCGGGATCGGGGCGGGCGGCGGACGCGCCAACGTCATCGAGCGCAACCTGATCAGCGGCAACAGGGCGGCCGGGGTGCTGCTCAGCGACGTACAGGGCTATCCGGCGCGGGCCAACACCGTGCGCGCCAACCGGGTCACCGGCAACGGCACCGACCTGGTCCTGGCCACCGGCACCCCGGCCGGCAACTGCTTCACCGGCAACGGCGAGTCACTCACGAGCCCGGCGCCACTCCCGCGCGAGACGCGTTGCGGGAAGGGCACGCGGGGGGCCGCACCGACCCGGCCGGACACGGGGCTGGTGCGGGATCCGCTGGGGCACGCGTCCCCCGTCCAGGCACCGCCGGGTGTCTCGTTCCAGGACGTCCCGGCGCCGCCCGGCCAACGGCAGATGCCCGCAGCCGCCACGGCTCCGGCGCGAGCGGCGGTGGGCCTGCCGGGCAAGGTGAACCCGCAGGAGTTCTCGTTGCCGGGTGCGGACTAAGGGGCGCGGGGCTGTATCGCTGGGCGGCTCCGCCGCGTGGGCGCGACAAGCCACAGCGCACCCGCAGCCGCCACACGACACTCATCGCTCCCCCCAGGGCGCACCTGGGAGAACAACCCCCCGCACTCGAACTCCACCCAGATCCAGTGTGACCGTCCGACCCTCGCCGAGATCCACCCGGACGCGCCGCATTCCCCCCTTGTCGTCGATCCAGTACGACAGGGGAGACCGGTCCCCCCGAGTACCGGCCGGGGACGCGGACGCGTTCGGACGGGGCCGAGGCCCCGAGAAGACGTCGTAGCGCCGACCGTCCACGCGCTCGTCGCGCAACCGCAACGGCCCCGACCGCGCGAGCAGTTGCGCGTTGTCGGGCCGGTCGGCGCCCAGCGACAGGGCCAGCCGCAGGGCCGTGTCGAGCGGGGCGGCGCCGAACGCGCGGCGCTTCCACGCGGTGTCCTTCAGCCGCCCCGCAGCGCGCAGCGCATCCTCGGCGGCACCCGTGGGGGATGCGTCGGCGACCGCCAGCCCGCTCCGGTCCCAGGCGAGCAGGCCGTCGTCGGGACGTCCGGCGCCCGTCACCTCGTACCACCCGACGGCGCGGTGGCGGCGGTGGTCGACGACGGCGCGTACCACGGCCGTGCCGTCGCCCGACGCGGTGCGGACGGTGATCTCCGAGGGGCTGATCCGGTACGTGCGGAAGCGGGCCAGGGCCAGTCGCTGGGCCTCGTCGGCGGAGAGGGGGCGGGGTCTGGAATCGCCGCCACCGGTGAGGAGGAGGAGACCGGCGCAGGCCGCCGCGGTGAGGACCCCCGCCGCCCACCGGGCCCGCCGTACCCTTCGCGCTCCTGGCGTTCTCGGTGCCTTCGCGGCCGTGCCGCTCCTGATGCGTCGCATGGGACGTCTCTACATGCGGGCGGGCCGCGTACCGGTCGACACCGGTACGCGGCCCGCCCCGCGTCACCCTTCCGGGTGCGCGGCCGTCACCCCACTGGGCAGGGTGTCAGCACTTCTTGCCCTTGCAGGGCTCACCCCGCTTGTTGGCGATCTTCACGATCAGCCCCTCGGTGCCCGTGGCGTTCGCCAGGGTCAGCCGGTAGGGGCCGAACACCGGGTTGTCCGGCAGGACGTACCCCTCGGGTACGTCCTTCTCCACGAGGTAGTACGTGGCGATCCGGTTGCCGTCGAAGGAGCACTTGCCCGTCCGGCCGGTGACACAGTCGCCGACCATCCGGTCCCTGTCGGCGCCGGTCCGCTGGAGTCCGGTCCTGCCGTTGCTGTCGAGCCACAGCTGGAAGACCGCGCCGCGCAGCGGCTTGCCGGTCTTCTTGTCGGTCTTG
Source organism: Streptomyces sp. NBC_01451 (assembly GCF_036227485.1). Lineage (NCBI taxonomy): Bacteria > Bacillati > Actinomycetota > Actinomycetes > Kitasatosporales > Streptomycetaceae > Streptomyces > Streptomyces sp. NBC_01451. The sequence continues at coordinate 1,807,736 of NZ_CP109479.1, read as the reverse complement.
ACGACCGTCAGCGCCAGCTCCTTGACCAGGCCCGCGTCGAGGGTGAGGTCCTGACGGTTGCCCGGCCCGAGGGTGACCACCGGGGAGCAGCCGCCGGTCGGGTCGACGACCGAGTCGTCACCGACCGCGCCCGCGTTCTGCCGGGTCCACAGGTAGCCGCGCGGACCGCGGAAGCAGACCTTGTAGCGCCCGTCGGGCAGGTCCGTGAACAGGTACTTCCCGGCCGTGTCCGTCCTGGTCGTCCTGATCACGTCACCGGTGGCGGGGTCGATCAGCTCGACCGGAACATCCTTCGCACCGGGCTCACCCGGGTCCTGGACGCCGTTGCCGTCGGTGTCGTACCAGACGAGGTCGCCCAGCCTGTTGAGCTCGACGAGACCCGCGTCGAGGGTGAGGTCCTGGCGGTTGCCCGGGCCGAGGGTGACGACCGGGGAGCATCCGGTGGCCGCGTCGACGACCGAGTCGTCACCGTCCGCGCCCGCGTTGCGCCTGGTCCAGGCATAGCCGGCCGGCTTCACGAAGCAGACCTTGTACCTGCCGTCGGCCAGCTTGTCGAAGAGGTACTTGCCGTTGGCGTCGGTCTTGGCGGTGTTCAGCAGGTCGCCGTTGCCGTTGTACAGGTTGACGGTGACGTCCGGCGCCGGTGGCTCGCCCCGGTCCTGGATGCCGTTGCCGTCGGTGTCGTACCAGACGAAGTCGCCCAGCTTGTCGACCGGACCGACCAGACCCGCGTCGATCGTGTGGTTGACCTGTCCGGGGTCGCCCACGGTCACCGTGGTCCGGCCGGCCGGGTCGACGTTCGAGTCGAGCGCGCGGTCGGAACCGGCACCCTGCTGGGTCCACTTCAGCTGGGCGAGGGTCGGGGAGCCGGGCAGCTTCGACGGGTTGACGCCGGTGTAGTCGAAGGCGGTCGCGTACTCCGTGTTCGGCGTCAGGCCGTCCTTCGTGCCCAGGTAGTACTCGCCGTTGGCGTCGGTCGTGGCGGTCAGCTCACGGCCGTCCGTCGACGTCAGCTTGACGACGACGCCCGGGACGGGTGGCTCGGACGGGTCCTGGACGCCGTCGCCGTTCGAGTCGTACCAGACCCGGTTGCCGATCTGGACGGGCGCCTGGTCGCAGACGAGTTCCAGGTCGGCGAGGCCGTTGGCCTTGCCGAAGAGGTTCTGCTGCAGTTCGAGCGTGTTCGCCATGGTCGGCTGGACGAGCAGGTTGCCCTCGACCGCCCCGTTGTCGGCGGTCCAGCGGCGGACGCCCTGCTGGAAGGGGGAGTACGGGTCGAAGACCGTGCTCCACACCTTGTTGCGGTACGGCTGGAGCACCGTGCCGCCTTCACCGATCTGCTCGTGGACCGCGTCGGAGAGGGTCGTGGAGTCGTCGTAGAACTCGCCGCCGCCCGGACCCTCGCCGTTGGTGGGGAGGGGCGGCGCGCTGGTCAGCCCGCCACAGGCGCCGGCGCTTTCCAGCGTGTACGTCGTCCCGGACTTGCAGGCGCGCAGTACGTCACCGGCGGCGATGCCGGTGACCAGCGGACCCTGTGTCGCGTTGTAGGCGAACGTGGCGGTGCCCGTCATGTCGCCGAAGCGGTCGCGGTAGCCCAGCACCAGGTCGCCGTTGTCGGCGATCTCGATGTTGGACAGGATGGGCTGCGGGGCGGAGATGAAGGAGTGCGTGTCCGTGCCCGGGACCCGCTCGTTCCAGGCCTCCCACTCGGCGCTCATCACCTGGCCGACCGTGGACGGCTTGGTGCAGCGGTAGGCGTTGGCCGGCAGACCGGTGAACCGGTAGGCGCAGCCGCGCGGGTAGTTCAGCGCGTGCGTGAAGATCTCGCTGAACGCGCCGTCCTTGAACTCGTAGACGTGGGCGCTCAGTTGCGTCGGGTCGCCCCACGGGAAGTCCGAGGTGACGGTCCCCTCGGCGCCGCACACCCCGCCGACCAGTACGCGCTTGCCGCGCACGCCGATGCCGTACGGGTGCCACTGGCCGGTACAGGCCTGCGGCCTCGGGATGTCGTACGGCGTCTGCGTGCCGGGCCTGACGGTCTCGCCGGAGCCGAGGAGGGCCACGCTGTACAGCTTGGAGTCGTTCAGGTTGACCGCGTACAGCGTCCTGCCGTCGCCGGAGACGTCGACGTCTCCGATGCCCTCGCGGCCGACCTTGCTGTAGACGGCGTTGTCGTGCAGCCAGTTGTCGGTGGTCTCGTGCGCGGTGAGTGTGCCGGGCAGCGTGACGAAGGTGTCGACGGTGGTGCCGGCGCCGAACTGGCGGTAGATCGTGTTGGTGTTGCCCGCCGGGCCGTAGGCCGTGTGCCGCTTGACCAGCGTGCCCATGTACTTGTTGCCGGTGCGGTCCACGCCGATGCCGAACACGGCCTGCTGCTTCGTGTTGTCGGTCAGCTGCGTGACGGTCCCGCCGGGGGCGGTGTTCGTGAAGTTCCCGGCGAAGGACACCAGGCCCTTGTAGGTGCCGGGGGCGTCGCCCTTGGTGAGGTTGCAGGTGACCAGGTCCGGGTTCTCCTGGCAGTAGACGCCGGGCTCCCAGAAACCGGTGGTGTACGTGACGTCCGTACCGCCGGAGACGTCGACGAAGCCGACGTTGCTGCGCATGACGTCGGCGCCCGAGCCCAGGCCCGCGACGGCGGGGGAGAGGGTGCCGGGGTCGGGGTTGGTGACCTGGACGCGGTACTTGCCGCCGGTGAGCTGGGTCGTGGCCGCGAAGACGGCGGTGCCGTCGGTGCCGGTCGTCACGGTCCGGACCTGGCCGGCGTCGTCCGTCAGGGTGACCTTGACGCCGGCGAGGCCCGGCTCCAGGACGCTGTCGTACGCGCCGTCCGCGTCCACCTCGGTGACGACCCGCACGGTCACGGTGCCGTCGCCGGTGGCGGCGGCCCGTGTGTTCACGGCGAGCGGGCCGAGCCCGGTGGCCGCGAGAGCCGGTGAACCGGTCGCGACCAGCGCGAGACTCAGACCGGTCAGACCGGCCAGCCGTCTCCGCCGTCCCGGTGGAGCGTCGTGCAGGCGCCGGCGCGAGGCGCCGGTGCCGGGTTCTGCTCTGAACACTGTGTCCTCGTCTCGTGGAGCGAACACCCCCATCACGCTATGTATGGGATCGGTGAAGAAGATCAAATCGGCCCGTTCGGAGGAACTGGACGATTATCGGACCGGCAAGGTGGGGCCATCGGGGGTGCGGCGGACGTCCCGGCGGTGATCTCGCGGGTGCGTATGGGTTCCGTCAAGAGCGGCTGGGCGGCCGTATGGGAGCCGTCAACGGGGGCCGGATCCGGTCACGGAGGCGCTTTGCTCTGACTGTCCGAACCGATCCACTCCCCACGTCTAGCTAGGAGCTCGCGATGGCCGATCTGGCCTTCGTCGTCACCACGATCGCGGTGTTCGCGCTGGTGGCTCTCGCCGCCAAGGGGGTGACGAAGCTGTGACCGCCGAGAACGTCGTCGGCCTCGTCGTGGCCGTCGCCCTGCTGGGCTATCTCGTCCTCGCCCTGATCTTCCCGGAGAGGTTCTGAGTCACGTCATGGGTCCCGTACTCGCCGGCGTGCTCCAGTTGCTCGCCCTCATAGGGGCACTGGCACTCGCCTACATCCCGCTCGGCAACTACATGGCCAGGGTCTACTCCTCCGACCGGCACTGGCGTGTCGAGAAGTGGATCTACAAGGGCATCGGCGCCGACCCGGACACGGAGATGCGCTGGCCCGCCTACCTGCGCGGAGTCCTCGCGTTCTCGGCCGTGAGCGTCCTGTTCCTCTACCTGCTCCAGCGGCTCCAGGGCGTCCTGCCCGGCTCGCTGGGCTTCTCCTCGATCGACCCGGACCAGGCGTTCAACACCGCCGTGTCCTTCGTGACCAACACCAACTGGCAGTCCTACTACGGCGAGCAGGCCATGGGCCACGTCGTGCAGACCGCCGGTCTGGCCGTGCAGAACTTCGTCTCCGCGGCCGTCGGCATCGCCGTCGCGGTGGCCCTCGTGCGCGGGTTCGCCCGTTCGCGTACCGGTGAGCTGGGCAACTTCTGGTCGGACCTGGTGCGTGGTGTCGTACGCATCCTGCTGCCGTTCTCCCTCGTCGTCGCGGTCGTGCTGGTCGCGTGCGGCGTGATCCAGAACTTCTCCGGCATTCACGAGGTCGGCCAGTTCATGGGCGGCTCGCAGCAGTGGAACGGGGGCGCGGTCGCCTCGCAGGAGGCCATCAAGGAGATCGGCACCAACGGCGGCGGCTACTTCAACGCCAACTCCGCGCATCCCTTCGAGAACCCGACGCCGTTCACCAACCTGCTGGAGATCTTCCTGCTGCTGGTGATCCCGTTCTCGCTGACCCGCACCTTCGGGGTCATGGTCGGCTCGGTCCGGCAGGGTTACGCGATCCTCGCGACCATGGCCACCATCTGGGTCGGCTTCGTCGCCCTGATGATGTGGAGCGAGTTCGCCCACCACGGGCCGGCGCTGCAGATCGCCGGGGGCGCGATGGAGGGCAAGGAGACCCGGTTCGGGGTCGGTGCCTCGTCCATCTTCGCGGTGTCGACGACGCTGACGTCCACGGGGGCGGTGGACTCCTTCCACTCCTCGTTCACCGGGCTCGGCGGCGGCATCACCATGCTCGGCATGATGCTGGGCGAGATCGCGCCCGGCGGCACCGGCTCCGGCCTCTACGGCATGCTGGTCATGGCGGTCATCGCGGTGTTCATCGCCGGGCTCATGGTCGGCCGTACGCCCGAGTACCTCGGCAAGAAGATCGGCACCCGTGAGATCAAGTTCGCGGCCTGCTACATCCTGATCACCCCGGCCCTGGTGCTCGTCTTCACGGCGGCGGCGATGGCGTTGCCGACGCCCGGCAACTCGATGACCAACAGCGGGGCGCACGGCTTCTCCGAGATCCTGTACGCCTACACCTCCGCGTCGAACAACAACGGCTCGGCCTTCGCCGGGCTGAACGCGGACACCCAGTGGTTCAACACCACACTGGGGCTGGCCATGCTCCTGGGCCGCTTCCTGCCGATGGTGTTCGTCCTCGCGCTGGCCGGATCGCTGGCCGAGCAGCAGCCGGTGCCGGTCACCGCGGGCACCCTGCGGACCGAGAAACCCCTGTTCACGGGTCTGCTGGTGGGCGCGATCCTCATCATCACCGGTCTGACCTACTTCCCGGCGCTGGCGCTGGGGCCGCTGGCCGAGGGGCTGGCGTCATGACCACCCGCACAGAGAAGCACGAGGACACGATGTCCACAGCCACCCCGACCCGGGCGCCGCACAGCGATGTGCCGACCGGCCACAAGGACGAAGGCAAGGTCGGCGCGGGTGTCTTCGACCCCGGGCAGTTGCTCAAGTCGCTGCCGGACGCCTGCCGCAAGCTCGACCCGCGGGTGATGGTCAAGTCGCCCGTGATGTTCGTGGTCCTCGTCGGGTCCGTGCTGACGACGGTGTTCTCCTTCAAGGACCCGGGGGACTGGTTCGGCTGGACCATCAGCGCCTGGCTCTGGCTGACCGTGATCTTCGCCAACCTGGCGGAGGCGGTCGCCGAGGGACGCGGCAAGGCCCAGGCGGACACGCTGCGCAAGGCCAAGACCGACACGATCGCGCGGCGGCTCGTCAAGGACGGCGAGGAGCAGGTGCCCGGCACCGAGCTGCGCATCGGTGACCGTGTCGTCTGCGAGGCCGGTGACATCATCCCCGGGGACGGCGACGTCGTCGAGGGTGTGGCGTCCGTCGACGAGTCGGCCATCACCGGGGAGTCGGCGCCGGTCATCCGGGAGTCGGGCGGCGACCGCTCGGCCGTGACCGGCGGGACGAAGGTGCTGTCCGACCGGATCGTCGTCAAGATCACGACGAAGCCCGGTGAGACCTTCATCGACCGCATGATCAGCCTGGTCGAGGGCGCGGCCCGGCAGAAGACGCCGAACGAGATCGCGCTGAACATCCTGCTCGCCTCGCTGACCATCGTCTTCCTGCTCGCGGTGGCCACTCTGCCGCCGCTCGCGGACTACGCGGGCACCCATCTGACGATGGTCGTGCTGGTGGCGCTGCTGGTCTGCCTCATCCCGACCACCATCGGCGCGCTGCTCTCCGCGATCGGCATCGCGGGCATGGACCGGCTGGTGCAGCGCAACGTGCTGGCCATGTCGGGCCGGGCGGTCGAGGCCGCCGGTGACGTCTCCACCCTGCTGCTGGACAAGACGGGCACCATCACGCTCGGCAACCGGCAGGCGTCGCAGTTCGTGCCGGTGGCGGGGACGACGGAGGCCGAGGTCGCGGACGCCGCCCAGCTGTCCTCGCTGGCCGACGAGACGCCCGAGGGGCGGTCCATCGTCGTGCTGGCGAAGGAGAGGTACGGGCTGCGCGAACGCCACCAGGGTGAGCTGGCCGGTGCCGAGTGGATCGCCTTCACCGCCCAGACCCGGATGTCGGGCGTGGACGTCGAGGGACGGAGGATCCGCAAGGGCGCGGCCGGTTCGGTCGTGGCCTGGGTGAAGGAGCAGGGGGGTGCGGTGTCCGAGGACGCCGGCGCGCTCACCGACCGGATCTCCGAGGCGGGCGGCACGCCGCTGCTCGTGGCCGTCGAGGACACCGCCGGAGCACGGGTGCTGGGCGTCATCCACCTCAAGGACGTCGTCAAGGAGGGCATGCGGGAGCGGTTCGACGAGCTGCGCCGCATGGGCATCAAGACCGTCATGATCACGGGCGACAACCCGCTGACCGCCAAGGCCATCGCCGAGGAGGCGGGCGTCGACGACTTCCTCGCCGAGGCCACCCCCGAGGACAAGATGGCCCTCATCAAGCGCGAGCAGGCGGGCGGCAAGCTGGTCGCGATGACGGGTGACGGGACGAACGACGCGCCCGCGCTCGCCCAGGCGGACGTCGGCGTGGCCATGAACACGGGTACGTCGGCGGCGAAGGAGGCCGGCAACATGGTCGACCTCGACTCGAACCCGACGAAGCTGATCGAGATCGTCGAGATCGGCAAGCAACTCCTCATCACCCGGGGTGCGTTGACGACGTTCTCCATCGCCAACGACGTCGCGAAGTACTTCGCGATCATCCCGGCGCTGTTCGCGGCCGTCTACCCGGGCCTGGACAGGCTCAACATCATGCACCTGTCCTCGCCCGACTCCGCGATCCTCTCCGCGGTGGTCTTCAACGCGCTGATCATCATCGCGCTGGTGCCGCTCGCGCTGCGGGGTGTGCGGTACAAGCCGATGAGCGCGGACCGGATGCTCCGCCGCAACCTCGGGATCTACGGCATCGGCGGCCTGATCGCCCCCTTCATCGGCATCAAGATCATCGACCTGCTGATCTCCCTCATCCCCGGAATCGGCTGATCCCATGAACAACTCGGTTACGAACACGGCCCGGTTGCTGGGAGCGGGACTGCGCGCCCTGCTGGTGTTGACCGTGCTCACAGGTGTGATCTACCCGCTGGCCGTCACAGGTGTTGCCCAGGCGGTCTTCCCGGGCAGGGCGAACGGCTCGGAGGTCAAGTCCGACGGGAAGGTGGTGGGTTCCTCGCTGATCGGTCAACAGGGCTACGACCTGGACTACTTCCAGTCCCGCCCGGCAGGCGGCCTGGGTGTGAACTCGGTCAACACGCAGTACAAGCTGATCCTGTCCGGCGCGACGAACCGCTCGGCCGACAACCCCGACCTGATCAAGTGGGTCGAAGAGGCCAAGGCCAAGGTCGTCAAGGACAACTCGACCGCCGACTACCGGGTCAGCCCGTCCGACGTACCCGCCGACGCGGTCACGTCCTCCGGCTCCGGCCTGGACCCGGACATCTCCCCGGCCTACGCCGACCTCCAGGTCCACCGGATCGCCGAGCGCGACGGCCTGTCCGTCGCCCGGGTACGGAAGCTGGTCGACGACCACACGGAGGGCCGCACCCTCGGGTTCATCGGTGAGCCCCGGGTCAACGTCCTGGAGCTCAACATCGCGCTCAGGGAACTGATCAGGGGTCAGTGATTCGGTGATGACCCGGGTGCTGGTCGTGGAAGACGACCCCCAGCTCGTACGAGCACTCGTGATCAACATGCGCGCACGCCAGTACGGAGTGGACGCGGCGCCCGACGGCACCACGGCCCTCCGGCTGGCGGCGGCCCGCCGGCCGGACGTCGTGCTGCTGGACCTGGGGCTGCCCGACATGGACGGCGTCGATGTCATCAGGGCGCTGCGCGGCTGGAGCCGCGTACCGATCCTCGTCCTGTCCGCGCGCCGGTCGTCCGACGAGAAGGCGGCGGCGCTGGACGCGGGCGCCGACGACTACCTCACCAAGCCGTTCGGCATGGACGAACTCCTGGCCAGGCTGCGCGCCGCCGTCCGCCGCACGGAGGAGGGCCCGCTCGCACCCGGCACGACGGTCGTCACGACCGACGACTTCGTCATCGACCTGCGCGCCAGGAGGGCCACCCGGGCGGGCCGGGACATCAGCCTCACCCCCACCGAATGGCATCTGCTGGAGATCCTGGTGACCAACCCGGGGCGTCTCGTCAGCCGCAGTCGCCTGCTCCAGGAGGTGTGGGGCGCCGCCCGGCCCAGCAGGTCCAACCACCTGCGCGTCCACATGGCCCGGCTCCGCCGCAAACTGGAGTCGGACCCCGCACACCCGCGCCACCTGATCACCGAGCCGGGGACGGGCTACCGGTTCGAGGGATGACGGGGCGGCCGATCACCCCCGGGCACTCCGCGCGACAGCCACCCCCGCCCGGAGTGCCGCCACGGGGTCCGGGGCCTCGTCCAGCTCGATGAGTACCGTGCCGGCGCCGGGTGTGCGGGACATCGCGTCGGCCCAGCCCCGCCAGTCCACGATGCCCGTGCCCAGTTCGGTCATGTAGGGCTGCTGCTGGGCGAACACCGTGTCGTCAATGGTGAGTTCGACGTCGATCGGCCCGACCGCGTCCTTCCAGTGCGCCAGCGCGATCCGCTGTGCGTGGCGTCGCGCGACGGCCACCGGGTCCCCGCCGCCGAGCGCGATGTGGCACGAGTCCGGGCACAGCCACACATAGCGGGGGTCGGTCAGCGCCATGAACAGGTCGATGTCCCGCTCGTACCAGAGCGTGCTGTTGGACTCCGTGTGGAAGGCGAGCCGTACGCCGTGTGCGGCGACCGCGTCACCGACCGCGTGGGCGATGTCGGCCATCCGGGACATGTACGCGGCGTCGACGAAGAAGGGCGGACGCGTCCCGAACGTCGTCCGCATGGGCAGCCCGGTGACCAGGAGGTCCGCTCCGGCATCGGCGAGGAAGGCCGCGCGTCGCTCGGCGTCGGCGACGATCGTGGACAGGTTGTCGCCCTGTCGCCAGTCCGGGGCGTCGCTCCCGGCGACGAAGGCGCTCACGACGCTCAGCCCCCGGGCCTCCAGCGCGCGCCGGAACGAGGACGCGCTGCCGAAGGCGCGCAGGGCCGACTCGATGTCCCCGGGCGCGAAGGTCAGCTCGACACCGGTGACACCGGCCTCGGCCAGCGCGTCCAGTGTCCGTCCCCAGAAAGCCCCGGCATCGACGAAGGCCAACTCTCTTACCGCGTCAGCGGATTCGAGGCCCCAGAAGGCCGGGTGGTAGAAGGTGATGACATCGGTGGCGAAGCGCGGTTCGGCGGCGGTGCCGGGCGGCGGAGTCACTCCCCACCCCCGCGGGCGTTGTAGACGACGACGTTGTCGGCGTCCACCGCGGCCCGGTAGTTCCGGAACACGGCGAGCGCCTCCTCCCGCAGCACGTCCTGTACGACCTTGATACCGCGCGACTCGAACTGCTCGGCCCAGTCCGCGCCGAGCGGGCCCTCGTCGAACGTGGTGATCTCCTCCAGCTCCGGTCCCTCGCCCGCGACCACCAGACCACGCACCCCGGACCACATGGTCGCTCCGTAACACTGCACGCACGGACGCCAGTTGACGACCAGCTCGTGCGCCGCCAGCCCCTCGGCGCCCAGGTCCCAGCCGCCGACGGCCGTCTGGGCCAGCCCGAGCGCGACGACCTCGGCATGCGCGCTGGAGACACCGGAGGCGAGGACGACGTTCACCCCGACCGAGACGATCCGGCCGGTGTCCTGCTCGGCGACGAGCGCCGCGAACGGACCGCCGTTGCCCTCACGCCAGTTGCGGTCCGCGAGACGGTGCACGAGGCGCATCCGGTCGTCGCGGTCCGGGACGACGGACGGCACGTCGGCCAACTCGTCGTCGATCCAGGCCGGCAGGGCCACCCGGTATTCCTTCGCGATCTCGATCATGTTCCAACTCCCTTGCAGGCCAAAACGTTCGGCGGAGGTTCAGTGTGCGGCGAGCGCGGCGCGGTGCGCGGTGACGGCTCGGGCCGCCCGTACGGCCGTCACCGCGCCCGTGAGCGTGACGTTGGCGGCCATCGAGGTGGGTATCACGCCGTTGCCGGCGAGGTACAGGTTGTCGAAACCCCACACCCTGCCGTCCGGGCCGCACACACTGGTGCCGTCGTCGGCGGCGCCGGAGCGGACCGTCCCGGTCAGGTGCAGTGACGAGCCCGGCGGGAGCAGCGCCGACTCGGTCTCCGGATCGAACGGGCCGAACTCCGCCGCGATCGACCGGACTTCGGACAGCGCACGCCCGATGAGTGCCCGGTCGGCGTCGGAGTAGGCGAACTCGACGCCGATCCGGGGCAGTCCGGCGAGGTCGGTGGCCGACTCCGAGAACACGAGCCGGTTCTCGGGCCGAGACTCCACGGGCGTGTACAGCGCGAGGCCCACGGAGTGTGCGAGAGGGCGGCCTTCGTCGTCCACGTACGTCCTGTCCATGATCTGGCCGTGGAACGGCTGGGCCGGCCCGTTCTGGGGCAGCCAGAGCGAGTCCGTGCAGAACTCGCCGACGCGGGGGAGCGGCAGGGCGTCGAGGCCGATGCCGAACCGGTCGAGGTCGAGCAGCACCCGGGCGGTGACGAAGGCGTGCTCGTTGAGATACCGGCCCAGGGCGTCCGGGCGGATGCCCGAGGCGAACAGCAACTGGGGGGTGCGCAGCGCGTCGGCGCACACCACCACGCTGTCGGCGCGCAGTTCGGACTCGGTGCCGTCGGCGACACGCCGCAGCCGGGCGCCGCCGACCCGGCCGTCCGACGACACGATGAGCGAGGTCACGAGGGTGCCGGTGACCAGGGTGAACGCGGGGTCGCCGCCCGTCGCGAGCACGGGGAGGATCGTCCCCGGGGCGGTGCGCGGGAGCGGGCCCGAGGCCGGCACGCCGACCGCCATGGGCATGGGCTGCGGGCGCCGGTCGTACGGTCCGGTGCCCTCGTAGCGTCGGCGCAGTACGTCGAGGACCAGTTCGCCGACCTCCGTGGGGCCGATCGGGGCGGGTTCGACCGCGAGTATCCGGTGGGCGGTGGCCAGATCGGCCGCCCAGCCGGCCGGGTCGCCGAAGTCGAACACCTCGTCACCGCCGGGCCACGGCGTCGCGGCGGTCCAGTGCACCCCCATGCCGCCCGCGTTCCACGCGAGCGCCGTCGCGGGCATCGCCTCGGCGTCCTCGCCGAACGCCAGCGCGTGGAACATGCCGGGCATCAGCTCGCCGAGGCCGCCGGCGACCTCCCGCACCACCTCGGCACCCGTGTACATGCCCTGGATGCCGGTGGTGACCCGGTCGTTGTAGCGCTCCCACAGGACGGGGTCGTCGACGTCGTGCAGGTGCACACCGGGGGCCGTGCCGATCGCCTCGCCGCCGTCGACCATCGTGATGCGCAGCGTCGGGTCGGTGTCCCGCAGCAGCCGGGCCACGACGGCTCCCATGATGCCGCTGCCGACGACGAGGACATCGGTGTGGGGGGTGTCGGTCACAGTGAAACTCCATGTCTTGTACCGCTGTCGGTGCCGGGAGGGGGAGGCGCGCGGGGTCACGCGCTGGGGACGAGGGGGCCGAACAGCTCGGTGTCCACACGGTCCAGAGCCAGCTTGACGGCGCCGACGAGAGGCGCGTCGCGGCCCAGGATCGTGGCACGCAGTTCGACGGCCGGGGTGCGGGCGCGGCGCAGTGCGGCGCGAACCCGGGGCAGCAGCACGTCGGCCGCGTCCTCCAGACCGCCGCCGAGCACGATGAGGGACGGCGCGACCGTCCACGACAGGGTCGTGAGGATCGACGCGATGTTCTCCACGAGCTCGTCGACCTCGGCGAGCGCGGTGGCGTCCCCCTCACGGGCCGCCTCGAACCGGCCGAGTGCGACCGCGCGTTGGGCGGGCTCCGGTGAGGTGAGCCAGGCCACCGGGCGGTTCTCGACCGAGCCGACCGGGATCGAGGCCACCTCGATGATCTCCCCCGCGGCGCCGTCGAGACCCCGGTGCACGTCACCCCGGATGAGAATGCCGAGACCGGTCCGGTTCCCGAGCACCGCCCACACGACGTTGTCGTGGTCGCTGGCCACACCGCGCCAACGCTCCGCGAGCGCACCGAGGTTGGAGTCGTTGTCCGCGAACCACGGCACCCGGATGCGTCGCCCGAGCTCTTCGGGCAGGTTCACGCCTTCCCAGCGCGTCGTGTGGACGAGCCGGCGTACGACTCCGTCGTCGTCGATGGCACCGAGGCCCGCGACCGCACCGGCGCGCAGACGGTCCGCGGACCCGCCCGCGTCGTCGAGCGCCTCCAGCACCAGCGCGGCGACGTCGTCGAGCGTGACCTGCGGATCCAGGTAGGCGCGCAGCGGCCCGTGGGCCCGGCCGAGGATGCGTCCGCGCACATCGGCGACGACCGCCGAGGCACCCGAGGTGGTGATCTGCGCAGCCGCCAACAGGGCGTGTTCGGCCCGCAGTTCGTACCGCCGGGCGGGACGGCCCGCACCCCCGCTGGTCGGCACGCGCTCCAGCTCCGTCACCCAGCCCGCCTCGACGAGCGAGTCCAGGATGAGTTCGATGGTGCGGCGCGAGAGACCGGCCCGTTCGGCGAGCGCCGTCAACGTCATCGGTTCGGCCGACACCGCCAACGCCCGCAGGATCACAGAGGTGTTGACGCGCCGGACGGCGCTCTGGTTCAGGCCGTTCATTCCGTTCGCCCCGGACATCAGCACCCTTCCACCACCCCGGACCCGGCCCGTGCGGAGGGTGCGGTGCGTACGACGGGGTCGAACACGCCCGTGGTGTCGGCGACGAGGGGTGCGTCCGGCCGACCGTACTCGCGCGCCGGATCACCGGCCCCACCGGTCGCCCGCGCCCACTCCGGCTCCCGGCCGTGGACGAAGCCGACCAGATCGGCGTGCATCGCGGCGGCCAACTCCGCGGGCGGGCACGGGCCGAGCGCCCGCGCGCTGCCCGGCGCGTCCAGCAGGCCGAAGAAGAACGGGATGTCCACACAGTGCCCGGCCCCGCCGAGCACGGGGGAGGGCCACTCGAAGGAGTACAGCCAGGTCCCCGCACCGGCGTCACGGCGCGAGGCCGCCACGCGCGGGCAGGCGGCCCGGAACAGGGTGTCCGTCACCCGGGTGCCCGCCGCGCGGGCGGCGGCGAGTTCGGCCGGGCCGTACGGGCTCGGGTGCGGGTTCTCCGGCGCGGCACCGCAGTCGAACTCGTCGCCCGTCGCCCCGAGCAGCAGAGGTACGTCGTGCCCGTGCCCGGCGAGTCCTTCGGCAATCGGCACGGGCAGGATGTCGTCGCCGATGACCGGGCCCAACGGGATTGTGCCGTCGTCGAGTTCGTCCCGCAGGCCGATGACGGCCCGCTGGAGCCGCTCCACTGTGCGGCTGCCGAATCCGGCCCGCGAGAGCGGCACCCCGACCCGCTCACCGAGCCGTTGGACGAACCGCCGGGCCGGTTCCCGCTCCCCTTCGACAAGGACGCCGGACAGGCTGACCGCACGCCGGAAAAGGCCGTCGGCAGCAGGCGACGAGAGCAGCGCGAGCACCGCCGCGCCCCCGGCCGACTGGCCGGCGAGGGTGACCCGGCCCGGATCACCGCCGAACGCGGCGATGTTCTCCTGGACCCAGTCCAGCGCGAGCAGCAGGTCGCGCAGCCCGAGGTTCGTCGGTACGCCGTCCAGCGGGGCGAATCCGTCGACGCCGAGCCGGTAGCCGACGGTGACGCAGACGACTCCGGCCCGGGCGAAGGAACGGCCGTCGTACCACGGACTCGCCGGGCTGCCCCCGAGGAAGCCGCCGCCGTGGACCCACACCAGGACCGGGCAGGGTGTCGCGGGCCCGGCGGCCGGTGCGGGAGCGACGACGGACAGGTTCAGGATGTCGTCGCCAGGCACCGACGGCTCGGGCACCGTGGTCGTGGCGAACAGCGGCACGCGTTGCGAGGTGGGCCCGTGCCGGGACGCGTCGAACGGCTCCGGGAACCGGCCGCGCCGGACCGGCACCGCGAACCGCCGTGCACCGGTGGGTGGTTGGGCGTACGGGATGCCCAGGAAGCGCCGCACGGAGCCGGTGCGGCGGCCGACGACCGGGCCGGCGGGGGCGTGGACGGTGACCGGGATGCCGGTGGTGCCGGCGGTGCGGTCCATGGGGGTCACCGCATTCCCGATCCGGAGATGCCCTGAACGAAGTAGCGCTGGAGGAACAGGAAGAGCACCAGCACCGGCAGCATGACGACGATCGCGCCGGCGAGCAGCAGCCCGTAGTCGGTGACGTGGGCGGCTGCCTGGCTGGTCGCGGCGAGGCCGACCGGGAGCGTGTAGGTGTCCATGCTCTGGGCGACGATGAGCGGCCAGATGAAGTTGTTCCACGACGAGAGGAACGACATGATCGTGATCGTCGCGACGGCTGGTCCGGCCAGCGGCAGGAAGATCCGGAAGAAGATCCGGAACTCGCCCGCGCCGTCGATGCGTGCCGCCTCCAGCAACTCGTCGGGGATGGACATCGCGTACTGCCGCATGATGAACACCGACAGCGGCAGCGCAACACCCGGCAGGGCGATACCGGTCAGGGTGTCGGCGAGTCCCATGTCCACGGTGAGTACGAACTGGGTGACGAACACCGTGCTGAACGGGACCATCATCGCCGCCATGACCGCGCCGAACGCGACCCGCCGGCCCGCGAAGTCGAGCTTGGCCAGCGCGTACCCGGCCGCCGACGCGGCCACGATGTTGCCGGCGACCACGAGGGCCGCGACCACCACGCTGTTGACGAGGAACCGCCCGAAACCGGCGGTCCGGAACAGCCGGGTGAAGTTGTCGAGGGTGACGTGGTGCGGGACCCAGGCACCGGGGTCGGAGCGGATCTCGGCGAGGCTGCGCAGCGAACCGCCGACCACCCACACGAACGGGAGCAGGGTCAGCAGGGCGCACAGCACCAGAGCGCCGTAGAGCAGCGGCCGGGAGAGGGAGCGGCGGGGCGCGGTGGCCCGGTCGGTGGCCGGGTCGGCGGTGGGCCGGGTGGTGGCGGGCGTGGCCAGGACGGTCATGAGCGGGACCTCAGCAGTCGGAACTGGACGGCGCTCACCAGGGCCACGAGCAGCAGCATCACGAAGGACGCGGCCGAGGAGACCCCGAACTCGCCCGAGCCGAACTGGTGGTAGGTGTACAGCGCCATCGACTCGGTGGATCCCAACGGGCCGCCGTCGGTGAGCAGATACGGCTCGTCGAACACCTGGAGGTAGAAGACGGTCAGCAGCACCGACACCATGAGGGTGGTCGGCAGCAGCAGGGGCAGGGTGATGTGCCTCAACTGCCGCCAGCGGCCCGCCCCGTCGAGGGCGGCGGCCTCGTACATGTCCTCCGGGATCGCCTGCAGGCCCGCCAGGAACAGCACCATCGCGGTGCCGAAGTTGCGCCACACGCCGAGCAGGATGACGACGGGCATGGCCAGGTTCGGGTCGTCCAGCCAGTTCGGTCCGGCGAGGCCGACGGCGCCGAGCACCTTGTTGACGGTGCCGTCGGAGTTGAAGGCGTACTGCCAGATCAGCGCGACCGCCACCACGTTGGTGACGACCGGCGCGAAGAAGACCGTACGGAACACCCCGCGCAGCCGCCGGATGCCGGAGTTCAGCGCGACGGCCAGCGCGAATCCCAGCCCCATGGTCAGCGGTACCCCGACGACCACGAAGAGCCCGGTGTTCAGGATGTCCCGCAGGAAGCTCTGGTCCTGGAACAGCCGGAGGTAGTTCTCCAGGCCGGTGAAGTCGACGGCGAACGGGTGTCGCAGGTCCGCGCCCCGGAGATCGGTGAGGCTGAAGCCGAGCGCTGCGACGGTGGGGATCGCCGTGTAGAGCAGGAACACGACGGCGAACGGGGCGAGGAACACCCAGGCGACGGCCGTCCGGCGGGTGCCCCGAGCACTCCGGGCGCCCCGAGAACTCCGGGAACTCCGGAGGCGGCGCATCCGGTGCGGCGCCCCCGGGTCGACGGTGGTGGTCATCGGCGGCTCACTTCGCGCCCGTGCCGAGGCTGTCGGCGTACGCCTGGACGTTCGCCGCGGCCTTCGCCGCGGTCTCCGTGCCCTTGGCCACGGCCTCCATCTCCTTGCCCAGCCTGGTCGCGACCTGCTGCCAGGTGTTCACCTGGGGGAACGCCCGGGTGTTCTTCAACTGGGTGAGGAAGGCGTCCAGGAGCGGCTGGTCCGCGATGGCGGGGTCGTCCCAGGCGGAGATGACGGCCGGCAGCGAGCTGTACGCCCTGTACTGGGCGACCTGGGTGCTCGGCTTCGCGAGGTACCGGACGAGCTTCCACGAGGCGTCCGCGTTCCCGGCCCCCGCGAGTACGCCCCAACTGCCTCCGGCAGAGAAGGAGTTGCTCCCCGAGGCCCCGGCGGGCAGCGGTGCGGTGGCGACATGGGCGGCAGTCCAGCCGTCCTTCTTCGCGGCGGTGTCCAGCTGTCCGATCACCCACGGCCCCGTGATCATCATGGCGGTCTTCCCGGACACGAAGTACGGCTGCGCGTCGAGGAAGGTGGGCCCCGCGGTGTCGGCCGTGCCGGAGGTGAAGAACGACGCGTTGTACTGGAGCGCGTCGACCATCGCCGGAGTGTCGAGGGTCCACTTCCCGCCGGACGAGAGCAGGGAACCGCCGGCCTGCCAGGCGTACATCGCGACGTCCTGGCCGTTGAAGATGTCCCACCCGATGTCGGCCCCGAGGCCGCGCCGGGCTCCCGCGCCCTGGAGCGCCTTGAGGAACGGCACCGTCTCGTCCCATGTCGCCGGAGCCTTCACGCCCGCCTTCTTCGCGAGGTCGGCGCGGTAGACGAGCGCGTAGGTGTAGGCGTACCAGGGCACCGTGTAGGCGACGTTTCCGGCCACCCCGGCGGCCCAGAGGCTCCGAAGAAGCCTGCCTTGTCGACGAGGCCGTCCGGGACGGGACGCAGGATCGACGGGTCGAGGAACTGCGCCTGCGACTCGGGGAAGAACTGGGCGAGATCGGGCCCCTTGCCCGCCGCGATCGCCGACTGGAGCTTGGTGTAGTACTCGCCGTTCGGGATCAGCGTCACCTTCACGGTGACGTCGGGGTTCGCGGCCTTGAAGGGCTTGATGACCTTGTCGAGCACATCAGCATCGCCCTGGGCGGCCCAGACGGTGACGGTGCCGGTGGCCGGGGAGGCGTCGACGGGGGCGGCGGTGGCTGTCGCGGCGGCGGTGTCGTCGCTGCGTCCACAGCCCGTGAGGGCGAAGGCGCCGGTGAGGGCTATGCCTGCGGTCAGCTTGAGGGCGCCGCGTCGGGAGGGGTTGGACACTCGGGGCTCCTGTGCAGGGATTTCAGGGGAAAGCAGCATTTTTGGTCCGATGGACCCCATGGGTGCGATGTCGCCTGTGAGGCTGATGGGGAGAAAGCTATGAGTGCGGTATTTCGGCCGAGTGGCGGACCCGTCACGAATAATTTCGGAACTTGTAGCGAAATCGATTCGACACGATCTGCCGCATTTGCGTACTACGGATCACGGTTGGGCTCGCACCGAAAACAGGTGGCGGGTGGGGGAGGGGAGCGTTACCGTCTCGGACGATGACTACCGACTCCGTTCACAGATCGGGGGTCCCGTCCGCGCAAGGTGAGTGCTGATGCTCACTGAGAACGGGTACGGGGACACCCACCTCTCCTTCTGGCCGCGCGTACGGGAGTTCGCCGTGCCGCCCGCCATGATCGAGACCGCCACTGCCCGCCGCCTCGCCGGGGACTGGGCGGGCGCGTGTGCCGCCGCAGGCATCGACGTCGATCTGAACCTACGGTCCGTGGCACGCACCCACGGCCGCGAACTCGCCGCCCGGGTCCGCGCCGATCTACGCCACTTGGTGCCCGACCTGCTGCGCTGGCACCTGCCGAGGATCGCCCCCGACGGGCTGCTGCGCCCGGGACTGACGATCGGCCTGGCCCGGTACGACGACCCCGGGCGGACCGGCGCCCACCCGGTGCACCTCGTGGCCCGCACCCCGCCGGCCTGGGCGGACGCCGGCCAGCGGATCAGCCTCACGCTGTGGGACGGATCCCGCACGGATGCGGGCGCCCGCCGCTCGGCGCACCCGCACCCCCACCCCCACCGGCGGTTCCGTCTCGATCTGCACCGCCACCTGTGGGACGCGCGCAGAACCGCCGAGCTGCGGGCACGGTCCGGCGCGGACCGGCCCCCGGGCGGCAGCCCTTCCGCGCCGCCGGTCCCGGATCTCCTGGCGTGGGTGCCCCAGGGGCTTCGCTGTGCCGTGGACCGGTGGGCGGCCGAGGCACGGTTGCTGCTCGACGCCGACGGACGGTCCACCGGTGCCGGTGCCGGTGCCGGTGCCGGTGCCGGTGCCTGTGCCTGTGCCTGTGTCGGCGTGAGATCCGGGCCAGGCTCCGGTTCCTGCACGGGCGGGGGCAGGGGCACGGGTGATGCTCTCGGCCCCGGAGTCGCTACTGGAATGGGCATCGGTCCCGACGCGGTCCAGGGCACCTGCACCGGTACGGGCACAGGGACCTGCACCGGTCCCGGAACCAGCACCGGAATCACCACCGGTTCCTGTTCCGGTTCCGGGACCAGCACCGGCCCCGGAACCGGTGCGGGCACCGTCACCGTGCGGCTCGGGGACCGGCAGTGGCTGCTCCTGGATCTCGGCGCGGCCCCGGACGGCGGCGGGCCGCCCGCGTTGCGGATCAGGCGGGCGGCCACCGGCGGCGGCATCTCCGCGCTGCCGGTCCTGCCCGACGCGGCGACCTGGGTGCTGCCCGACCTGGAACTCGTCCGTACCGGCGCGATCGAGGCGGACCGGCTGCACCCGCTGGTCGCCTCGGCACTCCTGCCGGACCGTCCGCCGACCGGTCCGCCCCGGAACCCGGCCCGGGCTGGGGAGCCACGCCTCGTGGAGTGCCGGGGCGCCCGGCACCGGATCGGACTGGTGGACGGGGTGCTGGCCCCGCTGGACCACGACCCGGCCGAGACCCGCCGGGAAGAACTCCTGGCCGAGCTGACCGGTACGCCGCTGCCCTGCCTGCAAGCCATCGACGAGGCCCACCGACACCCGGACTGCCTCACCGGCGTACGCGAACGCCTGGACCACGGAGACATCGCCGGTGCGCTGGCCGTCGTGGAAGGCCTGCTCGGCCCCGACGCGGTGCTGCGCGGCGGCGCCCTGCGCGACGAACTGGAAAGTGCCGCCGAGCGGCGCATCACCCACGGCCTGTACCGGGCGGGCCTGATCGGACCGGCCCCCGCCCCCGGTCCCGGCCTCGACGGCTACGCCCGGTACGGCGGCCGTACCCGCGACCACCGGTCCCGCCCGCGCCGGGCGACGCTCCGCTGACCCGGGGGACGCCCGTCCCCCGCACCCACTTCTCACGAACCCAAGGTGATCGACCATGTCCACAGGTACCTCCTTCGCCGCCCCCGAGACCCGCACACCGAAGGCCCCCACGGCCCAGCCCCAGATCCCCCGACTCGACGTGGCCGCCCAGTTGTTGACCCTGCTGCGCGACACCACCACCGAACCGCGCCCGGATCCCCAGCTGGAGGCCCTGACACTGGCCGTGGCCGCCGACCTGCCCGTCCTCCTGTGGGGTGAGCCGGGGATCGGCAAGACCGCGGCCCTGACACAGCTGGCCGCGGCCCTGGATCTGCCCCTCACCACGGTGATCGCCAGTGTCCACGAGCCGTCCGACTTCTCCGGGCTGCCCGTCATCGGCGACGACCCCGCGACACACGGCGTCCCGATGGCCCCGCCGGACTGGGCGGTACGACTCGTACGGGCCGGCCGGGGGCTGCTGTTCCTCGACGAACTGTCCACCGCGCCGCCGGCCGTTCAGGCCGCGCTCCTCCGGCTGGTCCTGGAGCGACGGATCGGCGCCCTCCAACTGCCGCCCGGCGTAAGGATCGTGGCCGCCGCCAACCCCCGGTCCTCGGCCGCCGACGGCTGGGAGCTGAGCCCGCCGCTGGCCAACCGCTTCGTCCACCTCCAGTGGACCCACGACCACGAGGTCGTCGTACGCGGTCTGGGCGGCACCTGGCCCCGGGCCGCCCTGCCACGGCTCGCGCCCGAGAAGCTGCCGGACGCCGTGGACTTCGCCCGCCGCGCGGTGTGCGGGCTCCTCGCCGCCCGTCCCAGGCTCGTGCACCGACTGCCGAGCAGCGAGACGCGCCGGGGCGGCGCCTGGCCGTCGCCCCGGAGCTGGGACATGACCCTGAGCCTGATCGCCTTCGCGACCGCCGCCGGGTCCTCCCGGGAGGTCCTCTCCCTGCTGGTGAGGGGCGCCGTCGGGGACGGCCCGGGGCTGGAACTGCTCGCGAGCCTGGACCGGATGGACCTCCCGGACCCCGAGACACTGCTCGCCGACCCGGCGAGCGCCGCCCTGCCGGAACGGGGCGACCTGCGCCAGGCCGTGCTGGACGGCGTGGTGGCGGCGGTCCGGGGGCGCCCGGAGAAGGCCCGCTGGGACGCGGCATGGGCGCTGCTGGTCCGGGCGCTGGAGACCGGGGCGCCGGACCTGGTGGTCGTCCCGGCGACCACCCTGGCCTCGCTGCGCCAGGAGGACTGGGACGTGCCGGCGGAGATCGAGAAACTCGCCGGAGTCGTGTCCCTGTCCCGGCGGGCGGACCGGGCGGCGGGCCGCGCGGCGGCTCGGACAGGGACAGGGACAGGTTCCGGTTCCGGTTCCGGGGCGGGAACGAGGGGCGGCCGATGAACACCGGCGCGCCAGGGACCCTGGATCTCGACAAGCTCTTCACCGCCCGGCTGCACGCCGTCCGGGTCCGCCCGTACCTGGCCACGGCGCTGTTCGCCCTGCACCCCGTCGAGTCACGGCAGGTGCCGACGATGGCCGTCGACCGGCACTGGCGGTGCTACGTCTCACCGGCGTTCGTGGACCGGACCCCGGTCGAGGAGCTGGCCGGAGTATGGGTGCACGAGGTGTCGCACCTGCTGCGCGACCACCACGGGCGCAGCGACCGTTTCGCCCGGGAGCGCGACCTGAGCGGCCCCGGGGAACGGCTGCGGATGAACATCGCCGCGGACTGCGAGATCAACGACGACGTGTTCGGCGACGGCCTGGTGCGCCCCGAAGGCGCTGTCGAACCAGAGGCGTTGGGACTTCCGACAGGCCTCCTCATGGAGGAGTACCTGGGCCGCTTCCGGCTCGGGCCGAACACGCTGAGCCTGTCCTGGCTGGACTGCGGCAGCGGCGCCGACGGACTGGGACGGCCATGGGACCTGGGACCTGACGGCGCGCACGGCCTGAGCGAGCAGGAACGGGACGCGGTCCGGTTCAGGGTGGCGCAGGGCATCAACGGCCGCCCCGGACATGCCCCGAAGGGGTGGCGGCGATGGGCGGAGGAGGCCTTCCACCCGCCGCTGCCCTGGCGGGAGTTGCTGGGAGCGGCGGTCCGTTCGGCGGCCTCCGGCAGCGGCGTGGGCGAGGACTACACCTACGGCCGGCCGGCGCGCCGTTCGGCGGCCCTGCCCGGCGTCGTCCTGCTGAGCCTGCGGCGCAGGCCACCCCGGGTCTGCGTGGTCATCGACACCTCCGGGTCGGTCAGCGACGCCGAACTGGGCAGCGCCCTCCTGGAGGTCGCGGCGATCTCCCGCGCGGTGGGCGGCCGACGCGACCTCGTCACCGTACTGCCGTGCGACGCGGCGGCCCACATGGTGCACACGCTGTGCCGCGCCGAGGGGATTCCCCTGACGGGCGGCGGGGGTACGGACCTGCGCACCGGCTTCGCGAGGGCGCTGCGGGCGACCCCGCGCCCCGACGTCGTCGTGGTCCTGACCGACGGCCAGACGCCCTGGCCGGACACCCGGCCACCCTGCCGGACCGTGGTGGGTCTGTTTCCCCGGCGGCACACGGGCCGGCCACGGGGCGACAGCGAAGGCGACGACTACGTGCCGGACTCGCCGCCCGACTGGGCGCGCGTGGTACGCATCGGGTCGGCGTCCACGGTGTGACGCCCGGTGCTCTCCGGCCCAACAGGACTGACAGGATGGGCCGATGAGCACCCCTTCCTCACTTCTGTCGGCCTTTCGTCCCAAGGTCCAAGAGCGGCTCTACGACTTCTACGAAGAACTCCGGAGCGCCGACGACCTCTTCTGGGACCGCCGCACGGGAGCCTGGATCGCCACCGGGCACGCGGTGGTCAGCGGTGCGGCGGGCCACCCGGGGCTGTCCTCGGTGCGCTACCCCGACATCGAGGCCGTCCCGGACGAACTGCAGCCCCTGGCGCGGGTACTGAGCCGGCAGATGCTCTACAACGACGCCCCGGAGCACCCCCGGCTCCGCGCCCTGATCAGCAGGGCGTTCGCTCCGCGCGCGGTGGCCCTACTCCGTG
The DNA here is from genome assembly GCF_036227485.1 of Streptomyces sp. NBC_01451. NCBI lineage: Bacteria > Bacillati > Actinomycetota > Actinomycetes > Kitasatosporales > Streptomycetaceae > Streptomyces > Streptomyces sp. NBC_01451. The sequence goes on along the minus strand of NZ_CP109479.1, from coordinate 1,785,100 downwards.
CCCGGGTCGTCGAAGCCGTCGACCGGATCATCACCGGGGTGGCGCCGACCGGCCGGATGGACATCGTCGCGGACCTCGCGCGCCCCCTCCCGCTCACCATCATCTGCGACCTCCTCGACGTACCCGAGGCGGACCGTGCCGCCGTCGCCTCCTGGTCCGAGCCGGTCGCCGAGGCCATCGGCAACTCCCGGCTCGACGCGGACCGCAACCGCGAGGCCTCGCAGAACATGGCGGACATGCTCGCGTACCTCCGCGGACTCCTCACCCGCCAGGACACCCCGCCGGCCCCCGGCACCCTGCGCGCGACGGTGACCGCACAGGCGGGCAACACCGACCAGGACCTCGACGAACTCCTCGCCAACTGCGCCCTGTTGCTGATCGCCGGCCACGAGACCACCACCCACTTCATCGGCAACGCCACCCTCGCCCTGCTCCGCCACCCGGACGCGGCCGACCAACTGCGCCGCAGGCCCGAGCTGATGCCCGCCGCGGTCGAGGAACTCCTGCGCTACGACGCCCCGGTACAGCTGATGCTGCGCCGCGCGCGGCACGATCTGGACCTGGCGGGCCGCAAGATCGCCGAGGGGCAGACGGTGCTCCTGGTGGGCGGCGCCGCCAACCGTGATCCGGCCGTCTTCCCCGATCCCCATGTGCTGGACTTCGAGCGGTCCGGTTCCGGCGGACGGCACATGGCGTTCGGCCACGGTCCGCACTTCTGCCTCGGCGCGGCGCTGGCCCGGCTGGAGGGCGAGATCGTCCTGGAGGCGCTCCTGACCCGCCTTCCCGGTCTGCGGTTCGACGGCACCGAGCCACCGCGATGGCAGCGCAGCCTCAACTTCCGCGGCCTCACCCGGCTGGACGTCGCCTTCACCCCGTCCTCGGACGCCCGCACCGGCGCCACCCGGACCACGCCTGCCGACGCCGCCGCCGCCGTCGCCTCCGGACCCGCCTCCGCGCCACAGGCCGACGGCTGCCCGGTCCGGCGGCCCGGGGACGGCGAGTTCGCGGGCGCCTGACCGCTGGGGAACGCTGCCCTGTCCTGGCTCGGCACACGGCGCACGGTGATTGGTGAGCCGTTCCTCCGTCGGCATGATCGCGCCACCATGCCGCTGACCGGCCGGAACGCCCGCCGCGTCCCGGGGGCCGGGGCCCCGCTCCACTGTCCGACCGGGAACCCGGGTGTGTGGAAGGGGTGTGACGGGGGACTTGGTCCACAGGTCAGGTTCGGCGTCCCATGGGGCTGAGCCTGCTCAGGTTCCTCTGGTTCGGACGTTGTGCCGGGGGAGCCGCCTGCCGGGGGTCACGGAAGGCCGCCCTGTTCGCAGACCCGTCGGGCGACCTCGTGGAGCTTGGTGTTGTTCCGCTGCGAGTAGCGGCGCAGTACGTCGAAGGCCTGCTCTTCGGTGATGTGATGGCGGCCCATGAGAATGCCCATCGCCTCGCCGATGACATGGCGGGTGGCCACGGCCCGTTCCATCTGCGCATGGGTGCGGGCGCTGGAGAAGGCGACAGCGGCGTGGGAGGCCAGCAGCCACCCCGCCAGCTCGCTGGCCTCGGTGAACGCACCGGGTTTCCGTGAGTACAGGTTCAGCGCGCCGAGGTCTTCGTCGTCGGTGAACAGCAGGAAGCCCATCATGCTGCCCACTCCGAGCGCCTGGGCCTGCGGGGCGTAACCGGGCCAGCGCGAATGCTCGTCGGTGACGTCGGCGATGCGGAAGACCCGCTCTCCCTGGGAGGTGCGGGCCGCGTCGAAGCACGGCCCTTCGCTCAGGCGCTCCTGAAGTTGATCGCTGTCGATGACCAACTGGTCGGTCGGGGCGAGCGTCTCGACCGTGTTGCCCTGGAGCACCAGGATGCCGGCCGCGTCGCAGCCCTCCACCAGCTCGGTGGCCGACTTGGTGATCCGCTGGAGTGTGGCGTTGACCGACTCCTGCGCCAGGAGATCCCGCGCCATCGACGCCATCTGCTGCGCGAAGCGTCCCCAGTCCACTTCGGCCTCCGCTTCTCGTCCGGTCCGGACAAGCCTCATACCCAGTTTTCCACGCCCTCCTCAGGACGGCGTCCCAGCCGTGCAAACTACCGCTCACTCTCCGTGTCGGCCAATGTCCACGCCAACGTCGACGTCCATGCCGACCGGGCCGGCCCGGCCCGGACCGAACCGGTGGGGAGGCCGGTCCGGCCCGGGCCGGAACTGACAGAGCTCGTCGACGCGGTCGACGCAGGCGGTCACCCCGCCCGTCTTCGTCCTGAACCGGAGACGCCCGCCGCGGGTGAGCCACCGCGGTGGAGCCGCCTGCTGTGGTGTGTCAGGAGATCACCGGGCCGAGGTCGGGGGTGTCGGTGAGCAGGGCACGGACCGAGGTGGTGGCGTGCAGCTCCAGCAGGACCAGCTCGTTGGTGCCCTGCCGCAGTACGGGAGCGGGCACGTAGAGGGTGTGCTGCGGTCCGCGGTTCCAGTAGCGGCCGAGGTTGAAGCCGTTGATCCAGGCCTGGCCCTTGGTCCAGCCGGGCACGGTGAGGAAGGCGTCGGCGGGCGTGGCCACCTCGAAGGTGCCCGAGTGGAAGGCGGGCGCGGCGGCCGTCGGCTCGTCGGTGGGGGCGAACGGCACCGCGCTCAGGTCGTCCAGGGGCAGCGGGTGGCAGTCCCAGCCGCGCAGGGCGGTGCCGTTGAACGAGACGGGGCCGAGCAGGCCCTTGGGGGCGCCGATGCGGGGGCCGTAGTTGACGCCGCCCATGTTCTCGACCAGGACCTCCAGCGTGGCGCCGGGGTGCGGGACGCGCACGGCCAGGGTCTCGTCGTGACGCTCGCGCTCCAGCGTGCCGGCACAGACGCCGTCGACGAAGACCTGTGCACGGTCGCCGACCCCGCCCTCGAAGTGCAGCAGGCCGTCACCCGAGCCGGGAACGGTGGTTCGGTAGATCGCGTACCCGGTCTGCTGCCCGAGCTCCAGCATGGTGACCGGGTTCTCGGCGTGCACCGGTGCGGCCAGCTTCCCGGCGTTCGGCAGCAGTGCCGCCCGGTGACCCAGCTCCACGGTGACGGGCGCCAGTTTGGGGCCGGGCGCGGGCACGGGCTCGTCGGGGACGGGGGCGTGGCGGGCGATCACGTCACGGAAGGCGTGGTACTTGGGGCCTGGGTCGCCGCACTCGGTGAGGGCGGCGTCGTAGTCGTAGGACGTGACGGTGGGCTGGTAGGCGTGTTTGTGGTTGGCGCCGTTGGTGAAGGCGAAGTTGGTGCCGCCGTGGAACATGTAGATGTTGACGGAGGCGCCCGCCGTCAGCAGCCGGTCGAGGTCGGCGGCGGCGTCGGCCGCGTCCCGCACGTGGTGCGGTCCGCCCCAGTGGTCGAACCAGCCGATCCAGAACTCCGCGCACATCAGCGGGCCCTGCGGCTGGTGCTCGCGCAGCCGCTGGAGGGACTGCTCGACCCGGCTGCCGAAGGTACTCGTGGCGAGCGTGCCGGGCAGCCCGCCCGCGGCCAGGTGCGCGGGGTCGGCCTGGTCGCAGGTGAACAGCAGTTCCTCCACGCCTCGGTCGCGGAAGGCCTGGGCGAGCCGTTCGAGGTAGGCGGTGTCGTCGCCGTAGGCGCCGTACTCGTTCTCCACCTGTACGGCGATCACGGGACCGCCGGACGAGGCCATGTACGGCATGAGCGGGGGCAGCAGCACGTCGAGGTAACGCTCGACCGCGTCCGTGAAGCGCGGGTCGCCGGTGCGCAGCCTGATGTCCGGGTCGGAGGTGAGCCACGAGGGCAGACCGCCACCGTCCCACTCCGCACAGATGTACGGACCCGGGCGCAGCAGTACGTGCAGCCCCTCCGCCTGGGCCTGGGCGAGGTAGCCGGGCAGGTCGAGGAAACCGTCGAGGACGACCGGGCCGTCCGGCTCGGGCTGGTGGAGGTTCCAGGGGACGTACGTCTCGACGGTGTTGAGGCCCATCAGGCGGGCCTTGCGCAGCCGGTCGGCCCACTGGTCGGGGTGGACGCGGAAGTAGTGCATCGCGCCGGAGATGATCCGGAACGGTTCACCGTGCAGCAGGAAACCGTCGGACGTCGTTGTCAGAGCGGACATGCGAGAAGTTCTCCTTCGGGTGGGCGGGGAATGGCGGGTCGTCTCAGCTCGCCCCGGTGTCGCGGGCCGGCGTGGTGCGCGTGGCTCGGATCAGCCACAGGGTGGTGGCCAGGCACAGTGCGGAGACCCCGCACAGCAGCAGCGGCACCGCGCGGATTCCGGACCACTCGATGGCCTTGCCCAGCGTCGGACCCGCCAGGACTCCGCCGACCATCGACGCGGCGATGACCAGGGCACCGGCCCGGCGGGCCTGCGGAGCGGCCTTGTTGAGCCACGGCAGTCCGGTGGGGAAGATCGGCGCGATGAACAGACCGACACCCGCGTACGCGTACGGGGCGAATCCCGGCACGGTGGCCAGCAGCAGCGACACCGTCATGCCCGCGCAGGACACGGTGATGATCGACTGGGCGGAGAAGCGCAGCGCGATCGGGGCGACCAGGAAGCGGCCCACGGTCATCATCAGCCAGTACACGGAGGTGGCGGTCGCGGCGAAGCCCGCGCCGTAGCCGACGGTCTCCAGGTGGGTGGGTTCCCAGCCGCCGACACCGGCCTCGATCCCGATGTGCAGCACGTAGAGCGCGACGAAGGCGGTGAGGACCGAGCCCAGACTGCGGCCGAGGACCGACCCGCCGCCACCGGCCTCCGTCTCGGCCGCGGTGCCCGACGGGGGCGTCCGGTCGCGGACCCCCTTCAGGCACAGCAGCAGGGGCAGGTTGGCGAGGGCGAAACCGAGGAAGACCGCCGGATAGTGCTCGGAGCCGATCACACCGATGAGGGCGGGGCCGAGGATCGCGCCGACGCCGAAGTGGGCGTTGAGGATGTTGAGCATGGCGGTCGAGCGGTTGCCGAACCCGACGGCGAACAGCTGGTTGAGGCCGTAGTCGATGCCTCCGAAGCCGAGCCCGGCGAGCAGGGCCGTGGCCAGGGCGGCAGGCCAGTTCGGCGCCAGCGCGAAGCCCGCCGCGCCCGCTGCCATGAGCAGGTACGAGACGCCGAGGATCTGCCGGTTGCCGAGCCGGCCGTACAGCCGGTCGAAGAGCAGCACGCCGGTGACACCGCCGATGAAGTGGGCGCTCAGCCCCAGCCCGGCGGCCGACGGGGAGAGCCCGAACTCGTCACGGAAGGCCGGGATCGCGGGCCCGTACAGAGCCTGGAGCGCGCCGATGAGGACGAAGCCCACGCAGGAGGCGACCACGGCGGCGGTACTGAACACCGGGGTGTCCGGTGCCGCCTGCGACGTCGTGGCACGCGGTGCGGTCGGTAAGTCGGTCACGGGTTCTCCTGAGGACGGCCCACGGTCTCGGTGGGCGGGGACGAGAGGGGATGTTACCGGTAACACCCTGCCGTCAGGAAGGGATTTCCGTGACCTGGACGGCCGGCGGGGACCAGCTCGTCCCGGGCACCCGCGCGCACTGCGGTATGGCGAGGCCGCGGGACACCGGCGATGCCCGCGGGCAGCCGGGAACAGGTGGCCGGGCGGAACCGGGAGGGGGCGACGGCACGCGCGTCCGGGCGCGCGCCCTCCGGCGGTACGCCCGGGTCGTGGACCGGCGGGCCGGGTGGCGCCGGCGGCCCGGGACCGTGGCCGGCCACCCGGGCACGGCCTGCGCCAGATCGTGAACGCGCCCCTGTCCGCCGGGGCGCCCGCGGCCGGCCGCGCGTGGCTCTCCTCCTGTCCGACGGGCCGTCATGTTCCGCTCTTCCCTTCGCCGTTGTTGAACCGGGCGACGATCTCGTGGGCGAACGCCATGATCGTTCCCTGGGGGCTGATGCCGGTGACGCCCGGCAGGACGCCCGCGTCGCAGACCCGCAGCCCCTCGAAGCCGTACGGCCTGCCGTACGCGTCGCACACTCCGCCGCGGTCGGCCCTGCCCATACGCGTCGACGCCATGCCGTGCACCGACACCAGCTCCCAGTCGCCCGGCCCGACCCGCCGGCAGAACTCCTCGACGTCGGACGGTCCGCCCAGGGCCGGCGCCGAGGACACCGGCGGGGTCACGTCCAGGGCGCCCGCGGCGAACAGCACGCGCGCGGTGACGCGGAACGCCTCGCGCAGCGTGCTGTGGTCGAGCGCCGTCATGCCGTGGCGTACCAGCACACCGCCGCCGGGCAGCGCCCGTACCGCCGCCGTGCCGTGCAGCCTGACCTGGGTGGTGTAGACGCCCAGCCGGTCGTAGTCGGCGAGGAAACGCTCCACCTCCGCGGGGGAGCGGCCGGCCAGCGCCGCGGCGAGCGTTCCGCGCGAGACGTTGGACGGCATCATGAGAATGCCCCGGTCGCTGAACTCCTGGAGCTGCGCGGTGAAGATGGTGCCGCGCTCCGCCGTCACCTCGTGAGGGAAGCGGGCCACCGCGCGCAGATTGACGTGCAGGGCCAACTCCCTTCCCGCACGGCGCTGTTGGATGCCGCTGCGCTGGAGCAGGGCGGGCGAGCCGAGCGGTCCGGCCGCGAGGAAGACCGCGCGGGCCCGGTGGACGGTGCGCACGCCGTCCGGACCGGCCGCGAGGACTCCGCGCACGGTGCGGCCGTCGTGCAGGATGCGCAGGACGCGGGTGTCGGGGAGGATCCGCGCGCCCAGTCCCTCGGCGCGTGGCAGATAGCTGACGGCCATGCTCTGCTTGGCGCCGGACGGGCAGCCGGTCGTGCAGCGGTTGCGGTGCGCACAGCCCCGTACCGCGCGATGGGCGTGCTGCCAGCGCCAGCCCAGCAGATCGGCCCCGGCCGCGAGGAGCCGTGAGTCGCGGTTGTCGTCGGCGCCACCGTGGCCCTGCGCGATCGTCCCGAGGCGGCTGCCCACCGTCTTGAGATGGGGCGCGAGATCCGCCGCACGGTAGCCGGTGATGCCCGAGACCGCCGCCCAGCGGGCGAGGAGCGCGGACGGCGGCTCCCACAACAGCCCGCCGTTGACCAGGGTCGTGCCGCCCACGGCGCGCCCTTCGCCGTACGCGATGGTGGGTGTCCCGAAGACGGGCGTCAGCCCGCCGTTGCGGTACAGGGTGCGCATGTTCTCGGCCGGGCTCGCGGCGGCGAGGCGCGCGGTGTCCGCCCGCGGCCCTTCCTCCAGGACCGTCACCTCGCGTCCCGCCGCCGCGAGTTCGAGCGCGGCCACGCTGCCGCCCGCACCTGAGCCGATGACGAGTACGTCCGTCTCGACGGTGCGCCTTCGCCCGCCGGGGAGTGCCCTCATCGTCGTCCCCCGTCCCCTGTGCGGTCGTCGAGCGCGCCCAGCAGCGCGAGCGCCGTGCTCGACCGCACCACCTCGGCGAAGCCGGGCAGCGCGGCCAGGGCCCGCATGCCCCGGCGTCCCTCCTCGCCCGTCGCACCGCGCAGCGCCCGCCCGCCGGTCGTGAGCCGGTACGCCAGTGGCAGCGCTCCCAGCACGGCGGCGTATCCGACGCGGTGGGTCACCGGCAGTGTCCGCAGGGTGCCCAGCACATGTGCCTCGGCGCCGGCGCGGGCGGCGGGGTCGCGCAGACAGGGGTACTGCCGCAGCCAGTACGAGCGCAGACCGCTGGAGCGCAGGCAGGCGCGCAGCACCTTCGGTGCGGGCCTCATCGCGGGCCCCTGCCCGCGGTCGCCTTCTCCCGGACGAAGTCCGCGAGCAGCCGTGGCGCGCCCCGGTCCAGCACCGCGTCGAGGGCGTCCAGGAAGATCCGCGCCTCCTCCTCGCCGGCCACCAGCGGGGGCGCCACGATCAGCGCGATGCTCTGGTTGGAGCCGAAGAAGGTGAGGATGTCGTGGTCCCGGTAGAGCGCGGCGATCACCGCGCCGGTGAGCAGCTTGGCGTAGACCTGCGGGTCCTTGGCCAGTCTGACCGGGACGAGGTCGCGCACGGCCGAGGGCAGGCTGCGGCCCTGGCGCAGGTACAGGCCGTGCAGCGCGCCCCGGCCGGCCGTGCCGGCGACCGTCCTCGGGTGGCGGGCGGCAAGCCCGGCGAGGCCCGGCGCGAGGATCTCACCGAGCTTGCGGGCGCGCCCGGGGAAGTCCTCCTCGACGGCGATCGCCACCGCTTCCAGGGCTGTGGCCGTCTCCTCGCCGAAGCCGTAGTAGGTGGTGCTGTGCAGTGTGGCGTCGCGCAGATTGTCGTAGGCCCGGCGGAAGACCGGTTCCCGCGCGATGTACCCGGAGATGGAGGACTTGCCGCCGCCGAAGGACTTCGACGTCGTCACCACGTCGGGGACCAGGCCCGGGTGGCGCATGAAGTGGAAGAGTTCGCCGGTCCTGCCCCAGCCCGTGTACACCTCGTCGAAGACCAGCACGATGTCCAGCTCGGTGCACAGACGCCGTACCTCGTGCAGGAACTCGGCGGAGCACTCGCGCAGGCTGGAGGCGCTGAACGGTTCCAGCACCACCGAGTAGACGTCGCTGTGGCCGCGCCCGTCCGTGTGGCGCTCCAGGGCGAGCCGGAAGGACTCGATGTCCCCGTACGCGAAGGAGTCCGTGCCCGGCAGCCGCGGGTACTCGAAGTGGATCTCCGGGGAGGCGGTGAGGCTGCCGGCACCGAGCAGTTTGCCGTGGAAGGCGATGTCGGTGTGCAGCACGGTGCCGCGGCGGCCACCGTGGTACTTGTACGCCAGCTTGACGGCGCCCTCCACGGCCTCGGCGCCCGAGTTGGGGAAGTACGAGATGTTCAGGTCACCCGGGAGCAGCGCGGCGAGGTTGTGGCCGAGCGCGGCGACATAGGGGGACAGGTAGTTCTTGTGGACCTCCATGCGCCGCTCCGCGCGGAAGCGGTCGCGGGCCTTCAGGATGCGGGGGTGGTTGTGGCCGTGGTTCAGGACGCCCACCCCGCCGGTGAAGTCCAGGATGCGTCGCCCGTCCCGCAGGTGTATCCAGGCGCCCTCGGCACTCTCGACGAGGTCACGGCCGAAACCGAAGGTGCCGATGAGGGAGACCTGGCTGCGGCTGACGTATCTGCCGTACAGATCGTGGACCTGGTCGATGCCGAGGCGTTCGGCCTGGTCGAGGGTGAGCAGGTCAGGCACGGGACGTCTCCTTCGTGTGCGGCGCGCCCACCGCGGCGCCGGTGCGCAGCCGGTCGGCGATCAGCCGGCCGGCCCTGCGGCCCTCGCGCACGGCGTAGTTGGTGCCCCGGTCCTCCGGGAAGACCTGCGCCATGCTCGCCAGGTACAGGCCGCTGAGCCGGGTCTGGAGCGGGGGTACGTCCCGGGTGTAGTTCGGGGTGATCACGGGCTGGGCGTACTCGGCACGCCAGACGTGATGGTTCTCGACCCAGCTGCGGTCGAAGCCGGGGAACATCCGGCGCAGGTGCGGGAGGCTGTGTTCGAAGACCTCCTCGTCGCTCATCCGGTACAGCTCGGCGTCGGCCGGGAGGTACTTGGAGAGATAGACGACGTGACGGCCGCCGTAGTGCTCCGGGGTGTCCATGTTGGTGTGCTCGATCACGCCGACGTAGGGGAACGCCGGGTCGTTGACGTTCAGCCAGTAGGTGTCGGAGAGCCTGCGGTTGTTCTCCAGGACCAGGCAGACGTTGGCCAGGTAGCGGATGCCGCGCAGTTGCCGCACGAGTGCCGGGACCGCGGGGTGGCGCGCGGGGGCCCCGGGTCCGGTGGCGTCCGCGGGATCGAGCAGCTGTGCCGCCTGCGCGGGCGCGTTGGTGAGCAGCACGTGCCGTGCCCGCAGGACGGCGCCGTCACCGGTGCGTACGCCGGTGACGCCGGTGTCGTCGGTGAGCACGGCGTCGACGGCGGTGGCGGTGCGGATCCGGACACCGGCCTCGATCAGCCGCTGGTGCAGCGCGTCGATCAGGGTCTCGCTGCCGCCGCGCAGGTAGTACAGGACCTCACTGCCCGACCTGGTGCGACTGCCGCCTCGCAGATGGAGCTTGGTCCACATCCAGGTGGCGCCGACCTGGTCGGCGTACGCGCCGAACTTCCCCTCCAGCAGGGGCCGCCACACGACGTCGTAGACCCGGTGGCCGCCGAGCGAGACCAGCCATTCCCTGGCCGTGAGGTGTTCCAGTGAGCGCCAGTCGTGGACCCGGCCGGCGCGCAGGGCCATGAGACCGAGCCGCAGCCGGTCCGGCAGGGACAGCGGGGCGAAGCGCAGCAGGTCCAGGGGGCGGGAGAGGCGGTAGATGGAGTTGGCGTAGTACATGCCGGTGCGGGTGAGGTGGGGCCGCACCGCGTCGGAGATGCCCAGCCGTTCGCACAGGCCGATGATCTCCTGGTCCGAGTCGAACCAGTGGTGGTAGAAGCGCTCGATGCGCCGGTCGCCGCCGACGTCGAAACTGCCCGCCAGGCCCCCGAGTTCCGGCTCCTTCTCCAGGACCGTCACCCGGTGGCCGAGTTCGGCCAGCTCCAGCGCGGCGGCGAGGCCGGTGAAACCGCCGCCGACGACGACGGCGTCCCCGACGTCCGTGTCCCGGTCCCCTTGCCCGTCCTGTCCGTCCTGCCCGTCCAAGGTGTCCTGTGTGTTCATGAGTGCTCCTCAAGGTGGGCGGCGAAGTCCGCCACGGCCCGGCCGCGGCCCGAGTCGATGCGTTCCATGACGAGATAGGGCGGGCGGCCCTGGACCTGGCGGAAGACGCCCAGCAGGTATTCGCCCAGGACACCGCAGGCCAGGGACTGGATCCCGAACGCGCCCAGCGCGGCGGCCTGCCGGGCGCTGCCGCGGACCACGCCGATGCCGCCGGCCCCCAGCAGCGACGCGACCCCGACGTACGTGGGAATGCGCAACGGCAGGGCGGCGGTGCCCGAGAGGACGCCGGTGCGGGAGAGCGCCAGCATCTTGCGCAGCGTGTACTTGGTGGTGCCCGCGGCACGGGGGTCGCGGGCGTAGGAGATGCTCGTCTCGGGGAAGCCGGCCCAGCTGATCTGACCGCGCAGGAACAGTTCCCTGTCCCCGAGCGAGGTCACGAAGTCGACGACCCTGCGGTCGAGGAGACGGAAGTCGCCCGTGTCGAGCGCGACGGGCTGGTCACTGATCCGGGACAGCAGGCGGTAGTACAGATAGGCCGTGGCCTTCTTCCGGCGGGTCTCGCCGTGCCGGGTGGCGCGGCGCGCGGACACCACCGACCAGCCCTTGAACCACTCCTCCACCATGCCCGCGATGAGTTCGGGCGGGTCCTGGAGGTCCGCGTCCATCAGGACGACGGCATCGCCCCCGGCCTCGGCGAGACCTGCCAGACACGAGGCCTGATGCCCGAAGTTGCGGCTGAAGCGGACCCCGCGTACCTGGGGGGAGTGCGGGCCCGTGGGGGTGTCGGCGATGAGCTTCTGGATGAGCGTCCAGGTCGCGTCGGTGCTTCCGTCGTCGACGTAGACGATCTCGTGCGGCAGGTCGCGCAGGGCGCGGGTGAGACGTTCGTGGGTGCGCCCGAGTACTTGTTCCTCGTTGTAGCAGGGCAGGACGACGCTGATGAGATACGAGCGTGGCGGTATGCCGCTCGGCTGTTGCGTGGCGATGGGAACCCTCCTTGCGGTGCGGCTCGGAGCAGGCCTGCATGCGCTGTACGGGGTCGCGGTCTCGGTCCGGAGTAGTAGGCAATAGTTTGCCAAGGTTGGCACACCTAAGGCAACCCCATGAGGGGGTGAGTCACAGGAGGGACATCCGACAACACCTCGAACCGCCCCGTACGGAACCTGGAGCGGGGGTGGGCGCGTACGGAGACCGGGCCCCGGGATGGCGGGCGCGCGCCGGTTCGTCGGCGAGGAGGTGGGCGTGCGCGTGCCGCGTGTCCGGCTTCGCCGACGAGTGCGACTCGCCGCGGCGGCGTCCTGTCGGCCGAACTCCCCGGGCGCACGCGCACGCGGGCCGGCCGTCAGGCCACGGCGGCGCTCACCGCGCCGCGCCGGGCCCGGCCTCGGTCACGGTTTCGGGGTCTTCCACGTCGGCCTGCGGCTGACGGAGGCGGATGTCGCTCTCGGCGACCTCGTCCGCCCGGTGGAGCGGCCGGGGTGCCGTGCGGGTTTCACCCTGGTGGGCCGGCGGAACTCGGCCGGGCGCACATCACGCGGCGCCCATGGCCGAGTTGCCTCACTTCCGGCCCGCTGGAGCACCGGGTCGTCGGACCACGGGAGCGCCGGGTCACTGACCGCGATCGACCGCTGAGGCCTGTCCGGGGCCGTCCCCCGGGGCGCGGTCAGTGACCTGTCACGACTTCGGCCGCAGGCCTCAGTGTCCGGTCGCCCCGGGCCTGTCCGCCTGCTGCTCGCGGCGGGCGCGGGTGGCGTCCTCCAGGGACTCGGCGAGGATGCGCCAGATCTCGGCGGCCAGATCGATGTTGGACTGCTGACGGGCCTGTTCGCCCAGCTCCTTGAGGCGTTGGATGCCCTCGTCCTCACGGCCTTCCAGGATCATCAGGCGTGCGTCGAGGATGTGGAGCCTGACCTGGTCCCGGTACGTCAGGCGCAGTTCGTCGCCGTGGAGCCGGGCGTGGAGGGTGCGCGCGTCCGCGTAGCGGCCCTGCTCGAAGGCCAGGTGTGTCTGGAGGGTCAGCAGCTCCTGGCGCAGTACGGGCGTGCCCACCAGGGCGAGTGCGCTGGCCGCCGCCTCCAGGCACTCGTGCGCACGGTCGGTCTGCGGAGGGGTGCTCTGCAGGTGCAGGGAGGCCGCGGCCAGCCGCAGCCGTGCCCACAACGTCAGGTCGACGTTGCTGTCCAACTGCTTCATGGCCTGTTCGAGATAGCCGCGCGCGACCTCGTGGTCGCCCTGCCGGAACCGTACGGTGGCGGCCGACCACAGGGCTTCGGCGGCCAGGGGATCGGACCGCCCCGCCACCAGCTGGACCAGTTCGTCGACGTGCGCCCGGGCATCGGGCAGCCGACCCGCCTCCGCCTCCACGGAGACGAGCGTGAGCAGTGAGCCTCCGGTGTCGGTGACGGACAGCTCGGCCTTCTTGGCCAGCTGGTACGCGTTGACGGCGATGTCGAGCGCCCTGGGCACCTCGCCCGTCGACCGCAGCGCGCGGGCGAGTTGGAACCTGGCCCTGCACTGCAGTTCGGGCAGGGCGAGTTCGTCGGCGACCCGCATCAGCTCCTCCAGGCATGCCCGCTCCTCGTCCCGCCGGCCGTGGCGCTGCCAGTAGCGGGAGATCAGCCACAGTGCCTGCCAGCGCATGAAAGGCGCTTCCTCGCGCACCTGCGCGAGCACGGCGATGAGGTTCGCGATCCCCTCGTCACCGTCCGTGGACGTCGCGATGGACAGGGCCTGGGCGAGTGAGCCGCCACTGGGAGGAGTGTCGAAGGCGGACCGGTCCACCCCCAGTACCTGGGCGACGTACGTGACCACGCGCTCGGTGGGCTGGCGGGCGCCAGATTCCAGGCGTGACAAGTACCCGGTCGAGATTTCCTCGCCCGCGAGAGAGGCCTGTGACAGCCCACGCTCCACCCGGAGCTCTTTGAGGCGTCGTCCGAAAGTCGGCTGTTCCAGCATGTGAATCTCACTATCAGTGCATACGACGACAGGTAGCGGCTCGACCTCCCCCGCGGCTCTCGGCGAGCACAAAAACGTACTGATTTACGGCGGATCCTATCGCCCCGTAAATATTTCGGCAAGTAACTTGCCTGCCCGGTTGCCAGACGCTCCGTGAGGGCGTGAACGATCGATGACAGCTAGTTGCCAACTTCTAGGCAAATCGTTGCCAAGGCTCGCCCGTTCCGGATACGTTGATCGTGGCTTCGGGGTCGCTGGGCCCTCGAAGTCCGCACTCACCTGTGCCTTCATTAGGGAAGCCGACATGTACAAGCGTTTCCGCACCGTGTCCGCCGCAACTCTCTCCGTCATCACCTTGGGTGCTTTGACACCCGTTTCGCTGGAGGTCATCGACTGGCCCAAAATAGAGAGCGCTGTCACTCATGCTGCCAGCGCCGATGACGGGATTGACTGGCCCAAGGCAGAGAGCGCTCTCACTTCTGCCAAGGCTGGCAACGACGACATCGACTGGCCGTAACCGCGGTCGCGGGGGTCGTCCGTCGCCACGGGCGGTACGGCCGATGTCCCCGACCCCCTTCCGCTCCGCCCACTTTCCGGCCTCGCCCTCCGCGGCGTCACCGAGCAACGCAACGGCGGGCCGCGCCGTCCCGGGCGTCGGCCGGCGGCGGGGTGCTTCTCCCGGGTGTGACCCGGCGAGGAAGCCGTCGTCCCCCCATCGCGGGGCCGTGTCACTGATCCGCTCCCCGCCCGCGCCGGCAGACAACGCGCCGTGCCCGCTCGTCGGTCACCGGCCGCCGGTCACCGGTCGCCGCGCCGGCCCGTGGGCACGTTCCGGTCGCACCCGCCCTGCCCGCGCGACAGCGGCAAGCGAGGGTTCCGCCCGAACGGCCGCCCGGATCGCGGCGCCCCGACCGCACGTGCCGTAGCACTCACCCGGACGTCCCGCGCGCCGGCCCCGTCGGGTCCGGCGCGCCCGGTGCCGTTCCGCGTCGGGCACCGCTCACCCGGGCCCGGCCCGTCGCCCGCACAACGCAATCGCCGTCTCTGGTGGCGTCCGGGGCGAACCGTCCGGTGCTCTCCGCCACGGCACGCCCTCCGGAGAGCCGCCCGGTCCATCCACCCGGTCCATGTGACCGGTCCGTCCATCCGGTCCACCGGGCCGCACCGCCGGGCGGAGGCCGTCCATGTTCTCCGGCCCCGCCCTGTCATCTTTCCCCGACATCCCGAACAGGAGCGCGCTTTCATGACTCCGAACCTCACCCTCCCCGTCGAACGGACGCTGCGTCTGAGCGACGAGCAGATCGACCGGTTCGCCCGGCTCGGCTATCTGGTCCTGCCGGGATTCCTCCCCGACGAGCTGGCCGCGCGGCTGCGGCGCGAGGCCGACCGCTGGGTCGACGAAGGGCTGCGGGAGAAGTCGATCGCCTCGTGCGTCGACCCCGACACCCACGGACTCCCGCCCGTCATGGAGCTGGAGCTCGCGGCACACGGTGAACTCGTCGGACACGAACCGCTGTTGGACGTGCTCAGCCAGGTCATGGGCCCCGACTTCGTCTTCCACCATCTGCACAGCGACCGGCAGCGGCCCGACGTGCCGGGCAAACCCTGGCACCACGACTACGAGCAGCGCCCGCAGACCGACCGGAACCACGCCATGATCCACACGCTGCACTACCTGGACGGCCTCGGCCCCGACACGTCCGCCCTCGTCGTGCTGCCCGGATCGCACCTCGAAGTGGCCGGCAAGGACGCCCGCGGGCACCTGGGCACCGCCGAACTGCCGGGCGAGGCCGTCATCGACCACCTGCCGCCCGGCTCCACCGTCGTCCTGCACTCCGCCCTGTTCCACGCCCGCCGGCCGGCGCGCGGGGGCCTGAGCGGCAGGGACCGTTACTTCGTCGACGCCTCGTACTGCCAGGTCGGCACCGCGTGGCCGCCGGTGAAGCCGTACTGGCGGCACATGCTGCGCCGGGCCCGGGCCCTCGGCCTCGACCGGGGCCGGCCCGAACTGTTCGCGGAGCGCCACTTCACGGAGTACACCGGCCCCGCGTGAGTCACCGCTGTCACAACCGGAGGAGGAACGCCATGCTGTATGCGGGAATCGCCTGGGGCGCGGGCGGATACGAGATCGAGGTGGTCGGCGCGGACGGTGCGACGGCCGCGCCCCGGGCGCGGTTCGGCGCGGACCGCGTCGCGGACATGGCCGGCCATCTGCGCGGTCTCGGCCCGGAGTTGACCACTGTGGTGGAGAGCACCAACGGGATACTCGACGGTCGGCTCATGGCCGCCGGCCTCACGGTGTTCCGCGCCGACCCCCCACTCCTGCCGCCGAGACCGGGGTTCGGGTCGGTGCCGGCCGCCGAGATCGCCCGGGCCGCCGCCGGCGCCCCGTCCGCCCTGGCGCGTCTGATACGCACTCGCGGCACTCAGACCGGCCGGGAGCCGGAGTTGGCGGCGTGGATCGAGGGCACGGCGTCGGAGGTGGCACGGCTGACCGCCGAGGGACGTCTGCTGAGCCACGGCGGGCGCGACCGCAAGGAGATCGCGCTCACCTTCGACGACGGGCCGCAGCCGGGCAACACCGAACGCGTCCTGGACGTCCTCGAACGCTACGGCGTGCCGGCGACGTTCTTCTGCGTCGGCATGAACGCCCGTGCCCACCCCGACATCCTCACGCGGATGCGGGAACAGGGACACGGGTTCGGCAACCACACCTGGTCGCACCCGTTCCTGCCCGAGCTGACGCGGTCCCAGCTCACCGAGCAGATCGAACGCACCCAGGAGGCCATCGCCGAGGCGGCCGGCGGCCCCGCGCCGACGGTGTTCCGGCCGCCGTACGGGTCGCGCACCCCGGAAGTCCTCGGCTGGCTCGCCGAGTCCGGGCTGACGACCGCGCTGTGGGACGTGGTGCCCGACGACTGGGCGATGCCCGGTGCGGACGCCGTCGCCCGTACCGTGCTCGACCAGGCGCGGCCGGGTTCCGTCGTGCTGCTGCACGACGGTGGCGGTGACCGCTCGCAGACGGTGGAAGCACTGCCCGCCGTGATCGAGGGCCTGCTCGGACGCGGCTACCGTTTCACCCTCGTGGACGAGATGACGGCCCGCGTCGACGAGCCCGCGCGGACCGCGGTTCCCGCCGCGTAACCGGACGCCGGTCACGAGCCGTCCCGGGGTGGGACTCCCGCACCGGTGAGCCCCGCCCCGGGAACGGACGACTCGATGCACCGGCTCGGTGCGGAGCCGCCCGCCCGGGTGCCCGCATCCGGCCCTTCTGCTGCCGAGCCATCGACAGAGCTTCCTGTGAGCGGGTGTCACCGCGCACGGGGAGCTCTTCCGTCTGTCCGGCGTACACGCGTCAGCGGTGCCGGCCCGGCTGTCTCCGGTCGGCCGGAAGGGTCTCGGCAACCCATTGTCAATCTAGGCAACATTGTGCCAAGCTTCTCTTGTTGAAGCCCCCCGGTCCCTTCGTCGGACCGGGGAGGACACACGACTTCGTAGGAGGAGCAGGCATGGGTGCCCCGAAGTTCAGCATCGTCATTCCGTACAAGCAGCGCCTGGACAATGTCAGGCTCGCCCTCGCCGCGCTCGCCGAACAGACGATGGACCGTTCGGAGTTCGAGGTCGTCGTCGGTGCGCTGGAGTACTCCCCGGAGTTCACCGCCGTGTGCGAGGAGTTCTCGGACCGTCTCGACATCATCACGGTGATGTCGGGCGCCGAGTGGAATCTCTGCCATGCGCGGAACCTGGCACTGCGGCAGATCTCCGGGCAGGTCCTCGTCGTTCTCGACGCGGACATGGTGGTGCCCTCCAGGTTCCTGGAGAACCTCTACACCCGCTACTTCCAGCACGGGCAGAAGATCTGCGTGGTCGGCCAGATGATCGGCTACGACGACGTCATCAGGCGTGACGTGGAGAGCGTCGAAGTCCTCCCGTTCAGCGACTACCGGAAGGTCCTCGCGAAGCTGGAGACGGAGGGCAACGTCCAGCTGGACTCCCGCTGGACCCCGGAGTACGCGTCGGCCTTCGCGCGCTTCCCCTGGGTCTACGCCTGCGGCGCCCTCGTCGCCGTACCCGCGGAGATCGTCAAGGAGCACGGCCTCACCTACGAGGAGGGCTTCCGCGGCTGGGGCCCCGAGGACCAGGAATGGGCCCGCCGGGTCTCCCGCACGGGCACGCCCATCGTGCTGGGGGAAGGCGTCTACGGCGTCCACCTCCCGCACCCGCGCAACCAGGTGGACCAGTCCGAGACGGAGATCGTCAACTGGCGGTACTACCTCGCCAAGTGGCCCGTCCTGGACGTGGAGATGGCCATCGCCTACGAGCAGCTCGAAGCGGACCGGCTCTATCCGGACGCCGAGCGCGAGGTGGCCGCCGCCGTTCCCGTCGACGGGCAGCAGCTGGGTGTCGTGCGTGGCACGGTCAACGGCCGCAGTGTCCTCGTGGTCGGCGCCGCCATCGACTCCCGGACGCACGCGCCCGCCCCCTCGATCGGCACGATGTTCGACGACCAGACCCCACGCGAGGTGCTCCCGCTGGCCGGGCTCGCCCTGCCCTACCCCGACCAGAGCATCGACGAGTGCCGCGTCCTGCCGCCCGTCCTCGAACTGAGCACGCGGTTCCGCGACACGATCCTCAAGGAAGCCGAGCGCGTCGCTCTCAAGCTCGTGGATCCGGTGGCCGAAGAGCTGCGCTGAGACCGCGCCGCCGGCCCGGCCCGTCGCGGACCGGGGGAGGACACGAGACCGCCTCCCCCGGTCCACCCGCGCGGGCCCACAGTTGTGAACTCCAACGCACTCGGAAGGTAAGGCGGCATGACCGTGACGCATACGGCGTACGGCGCGGGAGGGCCGACGCCCAGCGGTTTCAGGCTGGCACTCGACCGCAGGTTCATAGCGTTGCTGTGCACCACGGCTGTTCCTGTGACACTGCAGTCCCTCATGTCGTCGTCCAGGACGATTGTCGACGCGCTGTTCGTGTCGCACCTGGGCACCGACGAGATAGCCGCCATCGGCTATGCCACCCGCGTCGTCTTCATCGTCATCATGGCCATGCTGGGAACGGCCGACGGCGGCGCGGTCATAGTCGCGCAGTTCTGGGGCAGTGGCAGTGTGCAGAAGGCCCGCCAGGCCACGGCGTTGACCGTCGTGATCGCCGTCGCGATCGCCACGGTCGTCAGCGCCGTCTGCTTCGTCTGGGCGCGGCAGATAGTGGCGATAGGCACGGAGAACTCCCATGTGATATCGCTGGGTGCCTCCTACATCAGAACCGTGATTCCGATGATCGTTCCCTTCGCGGTGATCTCGGCACTGGCCGCGAGTCTGCGGTGTCTGGGTCAGGCGAAGATGGCCATGAATTTCGCCCTGGTCGGCGTACTTCTCCACGTGGCTCTGGCCTACGGTCTCGTCTTCGGCAACTGGGGAATGCCCGAACTGGGACTGACCGGCGCGGCCTGGGCGACCGTCATCAGCACCTACGCGGAATGCCTCCTGTTCATCGCGTACATGTACGGCAGGCGCCATCCCATGGCCTTCCGGTTCCGCGACCTCCGGGCCGGTGTCGGCAACGGAATTCTGCGGAAGATCTGGCGGGTCGGCGTTCCGGTGTCCCTCGGGTCGGTGTCGTGGGCGTCCGGAATTCTGGTCTACAGCATCGTCGTCGGCCGTGCCGGCACACAGGAGCTGGCGGTCCTGTCGATGATCAATCCGATCGAGGCCACCGCGGTGGCCTTCGCGAACGGTGTGGCCACGGCGGCAGCGGTGCTCATCGGGAACAGCATCGGGGAAGGTGCCACCGAAGAGCGCACCTGGAGCATGAGCAAGGCGCTGCTGATCTGGAACACGGGCGTCGCCGCCGTGTGCGGTCTGCTGCTGCTTCTGACCAGCTTCTGGGTGGGGAAGATCTACGGGGACATCGACGCCGGGACCATCGGCGTCGCACAGGACACCACTGTCGTCCTGGCATTCGTGTTCATTTTCCGGATGACCTGCATGACGCTGCAGAACGGACTTCTGCGGGCCGGGGGAGACACGGTCTACATATTCAGGGCGGACCTGGCCTGCCAGTGGCTGATCGCCATTCCGCTGACATTCCTCACGGCGCTCGTATGGGATCTCCCGTTCCCGATCGTCTTTCTCGCCATCAACAGCGAGGAAATCGTGAAGGCTGTTGTCAGCGGCTACCGCGTATACCGTCGCAAATGGGTTCAGCGGCTCGTCGAGCCCGTGACGGGAATGGCGAAGGGGCCCGCCCCCATTCACTGAGAACGCGACCGAACCTGATCGGAGCGGATATGTCAAGCCTGTTCGAAACGGCCACCAACTGGGCCGGCAACGTCACGTTCGGTGCCGCACGGTGGCACCGGCCGCAGAGCATCGACGAACTGCGACGGCTCGTCGCGAACAGCGAACGCATACGGGCCGTCGGCAGCGGCCATTCCTTCAGCACCGTCGCCGACACCCGAGGTGACCTGGTCCGCCTCGACGGGCTCCCGCACGTGATCGAGCTCGACACCACGGCCTCGGCCGTCACCGTCTCCGCCGGCCTGCGCTACGCGGACGTCATCCTCGGGCTTGAGCGTGCCGGTTTCGCCCTCGCCAACCTGGCCTCGCTGCCGCACATCTCGATCGCGGGCAGCGTGGCCACCGGCACCCACGGCTCGGGCGACACCCAGCGCTGCCTGGCCGCGTCGGTCCGGGCGCTGCAACTCATCGGCCCCGAAGGCGACATGGTCGAACTGAGCCGGGACGCCGACCCGGACCTGTTCCCCGGCTCGGTGGTGGCACTGGGCGCACTCGGCATCGTCACCCGGCTCACCCTCGACATCGAACCGAGCTACGAGATGGCGCAGAGCGTCCGGGTCGCGGTTCCGCTCGACGAGGTGTCGGCACACTTCGACGCGGTGTCGGGCGCGGCCTACAGCGTCAGTGTGTTCACCGACTGGGGCGGGGACGAGGCCCAGGTCTGGCTCAAGCGCAGAACGGACCGGTCCGACAGCGGCTGGAGCGGTGGCCGCCCCGCCGGGCAGCCGATGAACCCCGTACCCGGCATGCCCCCGGAGTTCAGCACCCGGCAACTCGACGTGCCGGGCCCGTGGTGCGAGCGACTGCCGCACTTCCGGCCCGAGCTGACGCCGGGAGCCGGCGAGGAACTCCAGTCCGAGTACTACCTGCCGCGCGCGGCGGCCCCCGCCGCGATCGCCGCGCTGCGGGGCCTCGGGCAGCGCCTCGCGCCGGCCCTGCACATCGCGGAGGTGCGTACGGTCCGCGCGGACGACCTGTGGCTGAGCCCCGCACACGGCAGGGACTCCGTCACCTTCCACTTCACCTGGGTCAAGGACCTGGAGCGCGTCCGGCCGCTGATCGCCGAGGTCGAGGCCGCCCTGCTGCCGCTCGGTGCCCGGCCGCACTGGGGCAAGCTGACCGCCCTCGCCCCGCGGGACATCGCCGCGCTCTACGAACACATCGATGCCTTCGCGCAGTTGGCCCGGAAGCACGACCCGTCCGGCACGTTCCGCAACGACTTCACGGACAACCTCCTCGGCACCGCGTGACGGTCCCTCGGTACGGCTGTGGCCCACGGGAAACATCCCGTGGGCCACAGCCGTACCCCGCCCCGGTGTCACCAGCGGTGGTGCACCAGGTCCCTGATGCGGCGGTCGTAGAGGTCCTCGACCGCCTTCAGGGTGACCTCGGACAGTTCGGGCAGCAGGGCCGCCCCGGAGTTGCCGCGGGCCTGCTCCGGCGTCCGCGCGCCGGGGATCACGGAGGTCACCCCGGGCTGCTGCACGACCCAGCGCAGCGCGGCCTGCGCCGGGGACACGCCGTCGGGCACGAGCGCGGCGAACTCGACGGCCGCGTCGACGCCCACCGCGTAGTCCACGCCGGAGAACGTCTCACCGACGTCGAACGACTCGCCCCGGCGGTTGTACGCGCGGTGGTCGTCGGCGGCGAAGACCGTGTCCTGACGGTAGCGGCCGGACAGCAGCCCCGAGGCCAGCGGGACCCGGGCGACGATGCCCACCCCGGCCGCCCGGGCCGCCGGCAGGACGCGCTCCAGCGGCTTCCGCCGGAAGGCGTTGACGATGATCTGCACGCTGGCCACACCGGGCCGCGCGATGGCGGTCAGCGCCTCCTCGCAGGTCTCCACACTCACCCCGTACGCCGCCACGCGCCCCTCGTCGACGAGCGTGTCCAGGGCGTCGTACACCGCACCGGCGGAGAAGACGGGCGTGGGCGGGCAGTGCAGCTGGACCAGGTCGAGGGTGTCCACTCCCAGGTTGGCGCGTGAACGGTCCGTCCAGGCACGGAAGTTGTCGAGAGTGAACTCGGACGGCCGCTGCGGGGCGCGCCGCCCCATCTTGGTCGCCACGAGGACACCCCCGGCGCGGGCGGGGCCGAGCTGCCTGAGAAAGGAGCCGATGAGCCGTTCGCTGCGGCCGTCACCGTACACATCCGCCGTGTCGAGGAGCGTCACGCCCGACTCCAGGGCCGCGTCGAGGACGGCGAGGGCCTCGTCCTCGTCCACCGAGCCCCAGTCGGCGCCCAGTTGCCAGGTGCCGAGGCCCACCACCGAGACGCTGCGACCCATCCTGCCGATTTCCCGTCGTTCCACGAGGACCACCTTGCGAGAGTCATTGTCGCCGGATTATGTTGCCAACATTCTGGCAATTGAGTTGCCAAATCTCAACAGCTACAGTCAAGTTGTTGACAGCCGTGTTGTGTGATGGGAAACCCGGACAGGAGGCGACGTCGATGGACCTCGCTGGAGCGACCGTTCTGCTCACCGGCGCGACGGGGGGCATCGGGCGCGCACTCGCGTACCGGCTGGCCCGTGCGAACGCCACGCTGGTGGTGACCGGACGGCAGACCGAACAACTGGAGGCACTGGCAGCCGAGTTCGGAGCCCGTCCGCTGGCCGCGGACCTCTCCCGCCCCGGCGACATCGCCCGGCTGGCCGACCGGTGCCAGGACGTCGACGTCCTCGTCGCCAACGCGGCACTGCCGGCCAGCGGCGATCTCCTCGATTACACCCCGGAGCAGATCGAGCGCGCCCTCGCCGTGAACCTGACCGCGCCCGTCCTGCTGTCCCGGCTCCTCGCCCCCCGCATGGTGGAGCGTGGGCGAGGCCACCTGGCTTTCGTCGGCTCGATGTCGGGCAAGGCGGCCACTCCGTACTCCTCGCTCTACACGGCCTCCAAGTTCGGCCTGCGGGGCTTCGCCCACAGTCTGCGCCTGGACCTCCGTGACACCGGCGTCGGCGTCTCCATCGTGCAGCCGGGCTTCGTGCGCGACGCGGGCATGTTCGCCGCCACCGGCGCCGAGGTGCCGAGCGGCGTACGTTCCGTCTCTCCCGCGGAGGTGGCCGACGCCGTCGTACGCGCCGTGCACGGCAACCGCGGCGAGGTCAACGTCGCCCCGCTCGAACTGCGGCTGCGCTGCGCCCTCGCCGTCCAGTTCCCGGACCTCGCGGCCCGCTCGCACCGGCGCGCCGGGGACAACCCGGCCGTCCAGCAGGTGATCGAGGCCCAGCGCGCCCTGCGCTGACCGACCGGTTCTCTCAGGAGAGGAGTGTCGACGTGACCTGGCTGATCACAGGTGGTGCCGGCTACATCGGGGCACACGTCGTGCGGGCGATGCTGGACGCGGGCGAGCGGGCCGTGGTCTACGACGACCTGTCCACCGGGATCGCCGAACGGGTGCCGGACGGCGTGCCGTTGGAGGTGGGTTCGACCCTGGACGGCGAGCGGCTGGCGAAGGTGGTCCGGGAGCACGGCATCGACGGTGTGGTCCATCTGGCGGCGAAGAAGCAGGTCGGTGAGTCCGTCCAGGTGCCGCTGCGCTACTACCGGGAGAACGTCGAGGGCCTGCGCACCGTGCTGTCGGCCGTCACGGACGCCGGGGTGCCCTCGTTCGTCTTCTCGTCCTCGGCGGCCGTGTACGGAATGCCCGACGTGCACCTGGTCACCGAGGAGGCGCCGTGCGCGCCGATGAGCCCGTACGGCGAGACCAAGCTGGTCGGCGAGTGGCTGGTGCGGGCCACCGGCCGGGCGACGGGCCTGTCCACCGCTTCCCTGCGGTACTTCAACGTGGTCGGCGCCGCGAGCCCGGAGCTGGCGGACACGGGGGTGTTCAACCTCGTGCCGATGGTGTTCGAGAAGCTGACCGAGGGCGCCCCGCCCCGGATCTTCGGCGGCGACCACCCGACTCCCGACGGCACCTGCGTGCGCGACTACATCCACGTCGTCGACCTCGCCGAGGCCCATGTGGCCGCCGCGCGACGGCTGCGCCGGGCGCCGGGTGCCGGACTCACCCTCAACATCGGTCGCGGGGAGGGCATTTCGGTGCGCGAGATGATCGGCCGCATCAACGCGGTCACCGGCCACGACATCGCCCCGGCGGTCACCGCCCGCCGCCCCGGCGACCCGGCCCGCGTCGTCGCCTGCGCCGATCGCATCGCCACCGAACTGGGCTGGAAGGCCCGCCACGGCGTGGAGGAGATGATCACGTCGGCCTGGGCGGGCTGGATCCACGGTCATCCGGAGGCGGCACGGGGATAGACCCGGCCGAGGGACGGCGGGGGCGCGACCGGTGTCCGCCTCCGCGGTTCCTGCCTGCCCGTCTCCGGCGGCGGGGCCGTGCACCGGTGCGGGCGGTCGTCCGACGGCTGCGGTCCGTCGCGCACCGCTGTGGCGCCTCGCGGCACCACATACCTTGCCAAGCAGTTGCCGTATGGTTGCCAAAAATGTGACTCGAATGGCAATCTTCTTTCTGGTTCGCCCGGGAGCACCCGCGCGAACGCCTCTCGTCCTTACGTACGCCTGGAGTTAGAACATGGCCCTCCTGTCAGGACAGACTTCCGGACTCGACCGGGAAATACGGTTCGGCGACATCCACTACGCCTTTCACGTGCGGCACGGTCGCGCGGCCTGGGACGACCTGCGAGTGCGGCTCGCCGGCCTCGACGCCGACCGCTTCGTGGTCGTCGCCGACGCGGGCCTCCCGGACCACCTGGTCGCCGCGACGGAGGTGCACCTCTCCTCCGTCGCCCCGACCCACCTGGTGAAGGTGAACGCCGACGAAACCTCGAAGAACATGGCCGCTCTCGACCGCATCGGGGAACAGGCGCTGAAGAGCGGCATCACCCGCCGGTCCGTGGTGGTCGCGCTCGGCGGGGGAGTCGTGGGCAACATGGCCGGCCTGCTGGCGGCACTTCTCTTCCGGGGGGTGCGTCTGGTCCACATGCCCACCACCCTGCTGGCGATGTCCGACTCGGTGCTCTCCCTCAAACAGGCCGTCAACTCCCGCTGTGGCAAGAACCACCTGGGCACGTTCCACGCGCCTGTCCTGGTCTGGAACAACCTGGACTTCCTCGACTCGCTGCCCGCCGAGGAGATCCGGTCCGCCCTGTGCGAAATGATCAAGAACGTGCTCGGCATCGTCCCCGAGCGTTACGACGAGGTGGCCGGTCTGCTGCGACCCGACGGCCACTACACACCCGAGGTCATCACCCGCTTCATCGACCTGTGCGTGGACGCCAAGAGCGCGGTCATGCGCGCGGACCACACCGAGAAGCGCGAGGCACTGGTCCTGGAGTACGGGCACACCACGGGCCACGCGGCCGAGCTGCTCACCGGCGGCCGGCTACGGCACGGCTTCGCCATCGGCATCGGCATGCTCGCCGCGGCGCGCATGTCCCGGGAACTCGGACTGCTCGACCGCTCCGAGGAACTGGCACATCACCGCCTGCTGGAACTGAACGGCGCCCCCACCCGGTTGCCCGAGGAACTGGACGTGCGGTCCGTCCTCGACGTCATCCGCCTCGACAACAAGCGAGGCTACGTCCCCGGCCGCGAAGGCACGTTCGACTTCATCCTCCTGGAGTCCCTGGGCGCGGCGCACTGCCCGGGCGGCCTGCCCATCACTCAGGTCGACCAGGA
The DNA here is from genome assembly GCF_036227485.1 of Streptomyces sp. NBC_01451. Classification (NCBI taxonomy): domain Bacteria; kingdom Bacillati; phylum Actinomycetota; class Actinomycetes; order Kitasatosporales; family Streptomycetaceae; genus Streptomyces; species Streptomyces sp. NBC_01451. Next base: position 1,759,699 of record NZ_CP109479.1, on the reverse strand, counting down.
CACCGTACGGCTGGGCATCGAGTCCGTGTGCGCCGACCGGCTCACCCTGGTGGGCACCTGATGGCCGCGGTCCTCCGGGGCGGGCGCCCCACCGGGTCCGGTCCCGCAACGACGGACAGGACCGACGGCGTCCCCTTGCGGCGCGTCGGCCAGGAGGCGGGTGTCGCGTGAACCTCGGACTTGACGGCCGTACCGCGATCATCACAGGCGGCGCCAGCGGCATCGGGGCGGAAACGGCGAGGGTGTTCGCCGCGGAAGGGGTCCGGCTGGCCCTGCTGGACAGGGACGACGAGCAGCTGGAGCTGGTGCGGAAGGAGCTGGCCGAGATCACCGAGGTGGTCGCCGTGCCGGGCGACCTGTCGACCGGCGCCGGAGTGACGAAGGCCGTCACCGCCGCCCTCGACGCTCTCGGCGGCGCCACGGACATCCTCATCAACAACGTCGGCCAGTGCCGGGCCCGGGCCTTCGACGAACTGTCCGACGACGACTGGATCGGCACCTTCGAACTCAACTTCCTGAGCGCGGTGCGCGCCGCACGGATCGTCCTTCCCGGGATGCGGGAGCGTGGCCGCGGAAGCATCGTCACCAACGCCTCCGACCTCGCCCGCCAGCCGGAGGAAGGGCCGGCGGACTACCAGGTGTCCAAGGTCGCGCTGCTCAGTCTCACCAAGAGTCTCGCCCTGTCCGAGGGACCGGCCGTACGCGTCAACGCCGTCGCTCCCGGGCCGGTGTGGACACCGCTGTGGACACGCCCCGGCGGATTCGCCGAGACCCTCGGCGACGTGCACGGCAGGGACGCCAAGGCCGCCGTGGAGCACGAGATGAGCAAGCGTCAGCTGCCCCTGGGGCGGATGGGCACGCCCGACGAGGTCGCCCGGGTCATCGCGTTCCTCGCCTCGGACGCCGCCTCGTTCACCACCGGCTCCGTCTGGGGTGTGGACGGCGGCACGGTCAGGGGTCTGCTGTGACCCTCGCGGCCGGCGACCGGCTGGCCGTGCACGGCGGAACACCGGTACGCGGTACGCGGCCGTGGCCCCGCTGGCCCCGGCCCGCCCGGGGCGCGATCGCCGCGCTGGAGGAGGTGCTGGACTCGGGCCGGTGGTCGATCGCCAGCCCCTACGACGGCAGGCCGACCCGGGAGCAGTTGTTCGCCGCGGACTTCGCCGGCTACCTCGGCTCACGGCACTGCGTACCGACCGCCAGCGGCACGGCCGCCCTGACGACGGCCCTGGAGGCCTGTGGCGTCGGGGCCGGCGACGAGGTGATCGTGCCGGCCCTGTCCTGGGCGGCGTCGGCCTCGACGATCCTGGGCGTCAACGCCGTACCGGTGTTCGCCGACGTCGCCCCGGACACGCTGTGCCTGGACCCGGCCGCCGCCGAGGCCGCCATCACGCCCGCGACCAGGGCCATCGTCGTGGTGCACCTGTACTCGGCCCTCGCCGACCTGGACGCGCTGCGGGCCGTGGCGGACCGGCACGGGCTCGCCCTGATCGAGGACAGCGCCCAGGCGCACGGCGCGACCTACCGGGGCCGCAAGGCCGGCACCTTCGGCGATGTCGGCACCTTCAGCATGCACCACACCAAGGTGCTCAGCAGCGGGGAGGGCGGGGCAGCGGTCACCGACGACGCCCGCCTGGCCCGGCGCATGGAGCACCTGCGTGCCGACGGCCGGTGCCGGACCGCGCGTCCTCCCGCCGTGGGCATGCCCGAACTGGTCGAGACGGGGGAGCTGATGGGCAGCAACCGCTGCCTGTCGGAGTTCCAGTCCGCACTGCTCAGCGCCCAGTTGAAGGAGCTCGACGCGCAGAACGACGTGCGCCGGACCAACGCCGCGCTGCTCGACGCACTCCTCACCGACCAGGGGCTGTGCCCCCAGGTGTCGTCCGCCGGCACCACCCGGCGAACCTACTTCGGCTATGCGGTCCGACTGCCCGAGGACGACTTCCGCCACATCCCCTCGGCCGCGGTCGGGGAGGCACTCACCGCCGAACTCGGCCTGGCCGTACGCCCCGTGTACCGCCCGCTGTACGCGAGCCCGCTCTACGACCCCGCTTCCCGCCGCCGGTTCGACCTGGGACGCGACCATCTGAAACGGGTGGATCCAGGCCGCTACGATCTGCCGGCCAGCAACCGGGCGGCGCGAACCTTTCTCACGTTCCACCACGCGGCACTGCTCGGCGACACCTCGGACGTCCTCGCCATCGCCGAAGCGTTCCGACGCGTGCTGGCGGGGCGCGAGCAGCTCGCCCCCTGACTCCGCCGCGAGCACTCCGCCCCCGCCCCCGCATCGCTCCACTCCGACACCACAGCCCCGTACGGAAAAGGAAGCCCGACGATGACCTTTCGAAGGATCGAGAACCGCGACCTGCTCGCCACGTGCTGGACGTGGTCGGGTGACGCGGCCCCGGCCCGGGGCGACGAGTCCAGCCCCGTGGACATCCACACCCGGCTCAAGACGGTGGAAGCCGCAGGCTGGAAGGGGGTCGGGTTCGTGCACGGCGACCTCGCGAAGATCACCCGCGATATCGGCCTGCGGGAACTGAGGACGCTGCTCGACGACCACGGGATCGAGAAGGTCGAGCTGGAGTTCATCAGCAACTGGTGGGCGGACGGAGAACTCCGCAGGGCGTCCGACGCGGTCAGGGCCGCCCTGTTCGCCGCCGCTCCCATCCTGGGCGTGACCACCATCAAGGTCGGCGCGGAGCTCCAGTCCTTCGGTGCCACGGGCGGTGTGAGCCGCGAACGGTTCGCCGAGTCCTTCGACGCCCTCGCCACGGACGCCGGCCGCCACGGTCTGCGCGTGGCGGTGGAGCCCATGCCGATGTCCAACATCCGTACGATCGCCGAGGGCGCGGATCTGGTGCGCGAAGTCGGCAATCCGCACGGCGGCCTCGTCGTCGACACCTGGCACATCGCCCGGGGCGGCACCTCGTACGCGGACATGGCCGAAGTGCTGCCGATGGAGCACGTCTTCGTCGTCGAACTCGACGACGCCGACGCCGAAGTCGTCGGCTCCCTGTGGGACGACACCATCGATCGGCGACGCAACCCCGGCGACGGTGACCTGGACACCGCCGCGTTCGTCGCCGCGATCCACGACGCGGGCTGGCGGGGGCACTGGGGGGTGGAGATCATCTCCGAGGAGCTGCGGGCCCTGCCCGTGGCGGAAGGGGTGCGCCGCGTCCACGAGGCGACCATGGCCACCCTGGACAAGGCCGAAGGCCTTCCGCGCGTCCCCGTCGGAGCGCGCTGAGCACCGGGGGTTCCCGCCGGCGGGAACCCCCACCGCCGCGCCCGGTGCGTCGGCTCCACCCCGCCACCCCGCCACCCCGCTATGCCGCTGTGTCTCTGTGTCTCTATGCCTCTGCGCCTCTGCGCCTCCGCGTCTCTACGCGGAGGCCCCGAGGATCTCCCGGATGACGTACCGGGCGTTGGCCGAGATGATCGGGTTGGTCGTCCGGTAGTACGGCAGCTGGATGACCGCCATGGACAGCGCCCAGCCCCGGCTGCGGGCCCAGGTGGCGTCGTCCACGTCCACCGCCTCGCGGTACACCTGCCGCGCCGAGGCGGGCAGCAGGTTCCAGGCCGGGATGAGGTCGCTGGCCGGTTCGCCCATGCCCACGGTGCCGAAGTCGATGACCGCAGAGACGCGGTCGCCCCTGAGCAGCAGATTGCTCGGCATGAGGTCGGAGTGCGTCCAGCAGGCCGGGCCCGTCCACAGGGGTGCCGCGAGCGCCTCCTCCCAGGCCGCGGTGATCTCGTCGGCGTCGAAGGGCTCGTCGGTGCGGCGCAGCGCCTGGATCGCCTCCCGCATCTCACGGTCCTCGGCGATCAGCGGTGCGCCCCGGTGCGCGGGCGGACCGGCGGGGAGACCGATCTTGCGGAAGGCGACGGCGAACTCCGCGAGGTCACGGGCCACGAGCTTGCTCCCGGCGAGGTCGCCCTCGACCGGGTTGCGGCCTTCGAGCCACCGGTGCACCGCCCAGGCCATGGGGTATCCCTCGCCCGGGGCACCGGTCGCCACCACCTCCGGGATCGGCAGTGGCAGCAGCGGCGCCAGCCGGGGGAGCAGCCGTGCCTCCCTGACGATGTCCTCGGCGCCGCCGGGACGCAGCGGCAGCCGGACGGTCAGGTCCTCGCCGAGCCGGTAGATCGCGTTGACCGTGCCCCCGGAGGCGAGCCGGGTGACCGGCAGGCCCGCCCACTGGGGGAACTGGGCGCGCAGCAGGCGCCGCACCAGGTCCGCGTCGGTCTCCGCCTCGTCCGCGTGCATCCTGCCCATGTACCCACTCGATCTCTCGGTTCCTGCCGGGATCATCCCATGTCCTGATCATGCGTCAGGGGGAATTGTTCGCGCCGATCGCGTGCGGGACGCCGCCGCCCGGAGCGCCTCGCCGTACCTCGTACCGGCCTTCGGACGTCGCCCCGGGCTGCCGGGGCGACGTCCGTTCGGGCAGCGCGACCCCAGGTGACGGGTGCCGGCCCTCAGTACCGGGTGGCGTACGTCAGGAAGGCGAGCTCCGGTCCCATCTCCTTGACCGCCTCGACGTCGGCCCGCTTGATCGCGGGATAGAGCTGTCCCCGCAGCGGACCCAGTACGTCCATCAGGTAGTCGTCACGGCGCAGTGCCTCCACCGCCTCCTCCAGGGACCGGGGCAGCCCCAGACCGAGGGCGTCCCGCTCCGCGTCGGACAGCCCGTTCGGGTCCTCCGCGAGCTGCGGACCCGGATCGATCCGGTTGGTGATGCCGTCCATGCCCGCGTAGATCACCGCGCCCAGCGCCAGGTACGGGTTGGCCGTGGAGTCGCACGCCTTGAGCTCGATGTTGGTGGACGCCGCCGTACTGCCGCGCAGCCTGCTCGGCACCCGTACGGCCGCTTCCCGGTTGTCCTGGCCGTAACAGGCGTGCGCGCCGGACCACATGCCCGGCTGGAGCCGTTCGTAGCTGTTCACGCTGGCGCAGGTCAGCGCCAGCAGGCCGGGCAGATGCCGGAGCACACCGCCCACGAAGTGGTAGGCCGTCTCGGACAGACCCAGGTCGTCCGCGTCGTCGGCGAACATGTTCACCGGGCCCAGGCCGGGCCGGTCCTTCCACATGGACAGGTGCAGGTGGTTTCCGTTGCCCCGGAAACCGGGACCGGGAGTGGGCGCGAACGTCGCCCACATCCCCCTCGCCGAGGCCAGCCCTCTCGTGATCACCTTCTGCCACACCGACAGGTCGGCCGCCCTCAGCGCCGGACCGTGCCGCAGGGTCATCTCGTGCTGCCCGGCGCCGAACTCCGGGTGGTACAGCTCCACGTCGATGCCCTGTCCCTGCAAGGCCCTGGTCAGCTGGACCACGTAGTCGTTGGCGGCGTCGAACCCGGTGTTGTCGAAGCACAGGCTGTCGTCCAGCACGCTCAGCGAGCCGGGGCCCGGCCGGGCGTCGCACAGCGTGAACTCGGGTTCGAAGGAGGCCACGACGTCCAGGTCACCCGCCGCGGCCAGCGCGGACTTCAGGAAGGTGCGCGGGCAGGCGTCCCAGGACGTGCCGTCGAGCTGGACCAGGTCGCAGAGCATGGCCCCGGACCCCGGGGCGTGCGGAAGCGCGACGAAGGTGCTCGGGTCGGGGACCAGCCGCACCTCGCCGACGGCGTTGAAGCCGGGCACCGGCTGACCGATGTCCATGAGGTTCGCCGCCTGCCGGGACCTGGCCAGCCCGATGCCCGACTCCATCCGGGACTCCAGGAACCGGCGGGTCACCGCCTTGCCCCGGACGATGCCGTTGTGGTCGACCCACAGGAAGCGGATCAGTTCGATGTCGTGCGCGTCGATCATCCGGAGTACCTGGCGGTACCGGTCGTCGGACTCGGGCATCTCACACACCCTCGGGGAACGAGAAGTGCTCGACCGTGTTGGCCGGCAGCGGTTCCCAGCTCGGCGCCGGGGCGAGACCCGGGACCACCTCGGAGGCGATGATCTCCACTCCGGGCAGGCGCAGACGCCGCATCGCGAAGAACACCGGTGTGGCCACCCCGGGCGCACTCCAGTGCACCAGGTACGCGCCCGCGGGATGCACGGCGATGGCGTTGCCGGAGTTCCCGCCGGGCGGCAGCGAGTCCAGCTTGCCCAGTGCCGTCTCCGGATCGAGGCTGTTGGCGCCGTGCGGGACGAGGTGGTCGAAGTACTCCCGCGAGTCGAACTCCGAGGCGGGCAGCCCCAGCCGCTGGTACGCGGTCGGCAGATAGCCGTTGTGCATGAAGTACCAGCCGTCGTCCCTGGTCAACGGATGGGTGAACCGGGGACCGCGCTGGGACTCCAGCGTCGCGTTGCGTACGTGGATGGCGAGGAAGTCGGTCTTGGTCTCCGGCAGCGGGGAATCGTGGAGACTCTCGGCCAGCGGCCGCACATCGGTGTGCGACCGCAGCCCGTGTCCCGGCTCCCGCCAGACCGCGCCCCACCCGTGTACGTGCGCCTTGGTGGGGTTGTCGTGATCGGCCGTCCGGCCACAGCTCATGTCCACCGCCGCCGCGGCGATGTCCGCCACGGCGACTTGCCCGGAGGCGAGGATGAGTCGGCACATGGTGGGTCCTTTCTCTCCTGGCCTCATGCGGCCGATTCCTGGGTCACGCCGATGGTTGTGCCGGGCTGGGGGAGACGGCGGCCGAGCAGGTAGCAGAGGGCGCCGGTGCCCAGCGCCACGCCCAGCCAGTAGCCGTGGGCGAGACCGGCCCGGTCCAGCGCCAGGAACACGGTGCCGCCGGCCAGCGAGCCGATCGCCTCCCCCGCGGTCCAGCTGATCTGACGCAGGTTGAATGCCTCCAGCGTGGACTTGACCGGGAGACCGGCGAACGCCGTGCTCACCATGGGGGTGAACAGCATCTCGGCGCCGGAGAACAGCGCGACCGCCACTGCGGCGCCGGCCACGACCGGCAGTCCGACGCCCAGCACCACCATGGAGGCGCTGAACAGGACGGCCCCGTACACCAGCATCGTGAACGGGTGCCTGCCCTTGGCCAGCAGACCGCCCGTGGCGGCGGTGACCGCCGACTGGAGGAAGACGATGGCCAGGGCGGGCGCACCCAGCAGTGCGGCCCGCACCAGCGCGGAGTCGATGTCCCGGGCCACGAACAGCGCGAACGCGGAGTACAGCTGACCGTAGACGAAGGCGCCGAGGAGGCAGATCGCCACCGTCCGGCGGATCCACGGGTCCGCCCGGACCAGACGCAGCACGGCCCGGCTGACCGGCCACCGGCTGGACGTCGCGGTGGGCTTCAGCCCTTTCGGGATGCCGAACCGCAACGACAGCCCGGCGAGCAGGTAGCACCCGGCGACGCTGCTCAGCAGCAAGCGGGGGTCGGCCGTCGAGTACAGCAGCCCGGCGAGGAAGGGACCCAGCGCCGCCGCCGTGTTCACCGCGATCTGCAGCGCCGAGTACACCTTGTGGCGTCCGACGGCGTCGGGAACCACCTCGGCGACCAGCACCCTGGACAGCAGGAAGTGCACGCTGCCGCCGAATCCGGCCAGCACGATCAGTAGGACCTGGACCGCCCCACTGCGGCTGTAGGGCATCAGTCCGAAGCCCAGCGCGGACAGCACGGTACTGCCCGTCATGACGCCGACGATGGTGAACCTGGGCAGCCAGCGGTTCACCAGGAGCGCGGACACCCCGGCCGACGCGCTGTACAGGAACAGCCCGACGCCGACGATCCAGGTGCCACCCACCTGGGCGGTCAGGAAGACGCCCAGCAGCGGAAGGATCATGTACTGGCCGAGGTTGCCGGCCATGTGGTCGGCGGACAGCCAGGCGGTGAAGGCTCTACGGCTCACGACCGGGCCTCTGCCCCGGTGTCCACCACGATGTGGACCTGCGCGGCCAGCCGGTCGGCCAGCTCCGACGCCTGCCGCGGGGTCTCGGCGCCGACCACGATGTATCCGCCACGGTCGTAGGACTCACGGATCTCACCGACCGTGTCCCCCGGGCCCACGGTCAGACTCGCGCGCAGCACCGACGGGTGCTCCAGCACCGTGTCCCAGCCGAGGACCCGGCTCACCCGGCCCGGCGGCGGTGCGAGGAACCGGACGGCCGCCGCCCGGGAGGGCGTCCGGACACATGAACCGGTGTCCCTGCCGAGCGCGTCGTCGATCACCAGACCGAAGAGCTCAAGTCCGGGGATCGCGTACTCGAGCATGAGGTGGATCCAGTCGCCGCCGTTGCGCACATGGATCTCGCCGAGCACCGGACCGTCCGCGGTGGACCACAGCTCGACGTGGAAGATGCCGAACCGCAGGTCCAGTGCCTTCAGCGCGGTGGTCACGGCCCGCTCGAACCGCGTCTGGAGCTCGGCGGGCAGGTCGGCGGGCAGTACGTGCCCGGCCTCCACGAAGTTCGGCGGTGGCAGCAGCTTCTTCTCGGTCACGGCCAGCACCCGGGGCTCGCCGCGCAGGAACACACCTTCGACGCTGTACTCGGGGCCCTCGACGAACTGCTCGACGACGAACTCCGCGCGGCTCGGCAGTGCGGCGACGGCGGCGGCCAGCTCACCGGGTTCGCCGACCATGCTGACGCCGAGGCTGCCTGAGGCGTCCCGCGGCTTGACGATCCACGGCCCGGTCGTGCCGCTCAGGAACGCCCGGGCTGCGGCGAGGTCCTCGCACAGCCGGAACTCCGGCTGCGGCAGCCCGGCTTCGCGCAGGGCCTGCCGGCAACGGTCCTTCTCGCGGACGGTGCGTACGGCAGCCGGCGGGTTACCGGGTGCGCCCACGGCCCGGGCCACCTCGGCGAGGGCGACCTGCACCTGTTCCCTGACACCGAGGACGACGTCGAACCGCTGTCCCCTGGCCCAGGCCGCAGCCGCCGCCGGGTCCTCGACCTCGGTCCGGTGCAGTGAGCCGGCGAGTGCGGACAGCTCGGGCGTGTCCGGGAACTCGACGGTGACCTGCGTGCCGACCTCGCGGGCGGCGGCCTGCCGGAGCAGCCGGGTGCCGACGTCGCGCCCGAGGTCCATCGGTGCGCTGCCGCCCCAGAACAGCAGAGATCTGGGCGTGTCATTCATGGATCCCCCTGGAAGGGTGCTTCAGGCCGGTTCGGCCAGCCGGAAAACGTCGTCTGTGAGCTGCCCGACGACCTGGTGGTCGGCGAGGATCTCGGCGTGCGAACCACCGATGTGGAACACGCGCAGCGGACTGGTCATCAGGTCGACGGTGGGGACCAGCCGGGTCCCTGCCGGACGCCGGACCACGACCTCCCGGACCGTGGGCAGAGCGGCGATCTTGTCGACCACCGAGTCGTCGATCGCGGTCACCAGGCCTTCGCGGCTGGTGGTGACGTTGTGTACGACCGCCTCGTGGCGCTTGGCGTAGACCTTGCCGCCGTACCGGGCGGCGAACTCGGCGGGCCGCGTGTAGGCCAGGGCGTTGAGCCGGGCCGGGTTGGTACCGCTGAACTCGTCGTGGTGGGCGGTGTTCATGTTCCCGTTCAGCCGGGCGCCCAGCTCCACGAGCGCCGGACCCGCCTCCGTCATGATCACTTCGGCGTGGCCGGGCCCGTGCTCGATGCCCAGCGCGTCCAGCACCCGCAGCACGTAGGCGATCAGTTCACGCACGTGCGGCGCGTCCGGGTCCTGCAGCACGTCCAGGTCGTAGACCGGCCTGCCGGAAGGCAGCAGGTTCTTGTCGTAGCGCCAGACCCCGCACACCGTGTGGTGCCCGTTCGCGCTCACGGTGTCCACGATGTACTCCGTGCCGTCCAGATAGGACTGGACGAGGACATCGGTGTTGCGCTGGTCGTACATCGTGATCCCGGCCAGCACCGCCCGCGCGGCCTCGGCCACCTGCTCCTCGGACCGGCAGACGAACACGTTGTCGGAAGAGGAGGAGCTGCGCGGTTTCACCACCACCGGGTAGCGGCCGTGCCCGCGGGCCCAGCCGGTGATCTCCGCCGGGTCCGGGCTGACGAACTGTGCGGCACAGTGCAGACCGGCCGCCCGCACGGTCTCGATCATGGTGAACTTGTCCCGGCGGGCCGCGGATCTCGCGGTGCCGTTGGTCGCCACCCCCAGCCGTTCGCTGAGCAGGTCCGCCAGCGGAACCCCGGGCTCCTGGCCGGCGATCACCGCGATCGGTTCGTAGGCGCCCAGCCGCTCGACCAGGGCGTCCACCGCGTCCGCGTCGGCGCACACGAAGGTGTCCTGATACACGGACAGGTCCGGCGGCACCATCTTGGGCAGGAACTCTGCCGTGCCCCGCACATGGAGCGCCGAGACCCCGAGCCGGGCGAATTCACCAACGAAGGCACCGGCGTTGGAGTAGCCGTCGACGACGACCACCACCGGTGCGGCGGATGTGGCTTCCATGCGTTCCTCTCCCCAGCCGAATCGTGGAGTGCCCGACCGTACCAACGCGTGGCAACAATTGGCAACATTCAGACGTGATGCCGTGTCGCCGTCCAATCATCAATGGCTCTACCGTGCAGTTATCCATTGTCAACAAGTTGGCAAGTGTGGCAATGTGGCGGCATGTGACCGGGGTGGCAGTGCCCCGGTACCCCCATCGGGCAGGAGGAACTTCGGGTGACTGAGCAATGGGGCCGCATCGTCGTCGACGTCGATCGCGACACGGACATCGACGGACAGGATCTGGTCAGACGTCTGGTGGACGGCACGGTGGCGGTGGTCGTGCTGCGGAATCTGCTGCCGCGGTCCGTGTTCGCGGAGAACCGGGAGCGACTGGCACCGGTCTTCGGCGAAGCGTCGACCACGCAGTACACCAACGGCAGTCTCACCACCATCGGCCCGTACCTGGCCAAGCACCTGCACGAGCCGGACACCTACTTCGCCGAGGCGCGGAAGGCCAACGAGTTCACCGAGTCCATCGGCGTCGATCTCGGCGCGCGGACCCGCCGACGGCTGGCGGAGGTGCTGGGCCTGAAGCGGTTCGACACCGAGGTCGAGGCCGACGGCCGTGGCTACTCGCAGCAGAACGTGCGGATCTACGCGGACGGCATCCGCACGCCGCTCCACAACGACAACATCATGCGCGACGCCACGGGCACCGGACTGGCCCTGGCCGGACTGCGGCACCAGCTCAGCTGCGTTGTGTGCGTCCAGGAGTGCGAGTCCGGCGGCGAACTGCGCATCCACCGCAAGCGGTGGACCGACGCGGACGACAAGTACAAGATCGTCGGCGGTCTCGGCTACGACGAGGCGGTGACGGAGGGCGCCCCGGCGCACGAGTTCAAGCCGCGGGCCGGTGACGTCTACCTGCTCAACCCCACCTACTACCACTCCATCGAGGAGGTCACCGGCTCCGACCGGATCACCATGGGCTTCTTCTTCGGCTTCTACGACGACGAACTCGCCGAAGTGGTCTCGTGGATCTGATGGTCCCGCGCCTGTGACCGGGCCGCCGTACCGCGGACGCCGTGACCCGTGTGCGCGGTACGGCCCGGCGGCGGCTCGGCGAGAAGCGGGACCGGTTCGCCCGAGACATCGGGAATCGCGGACCGAAACTGTCCGCAAGCGGGGCTAACGTGCGGCACATGGAGAACACGGCGAACCAGAACGCGGCGAACCAGAACGCGGCGAAGCGGAACGCGGCGAGGACGACCCCGGCAGCCGCCCCGACGACGAGCCCCGGGCCGGCCTCGGCAACCGCGTCCGCCACCGCTGCCGCGGCCCCCGTCCTCGGCCCGCGTGCCCTCAACCGCGCCACCCTCGCCCGGCAACTGCTTCTCACCCGGTCGCGGATGTCCGCCCAGGACGCCCTCGCGCACCTCCTGGGTCTCCAGGCGCAGAACGTGAAGCCCCCGTACTACGCCCTCGCCGCCCGCCTCGACGGGTTCGCCCCCGAGGAGCTGTCCCGGCTCATGGCGGACCGGGAAGCCGTCCGCATCGTCACCATGCGCTCGACCATCCACACCCACACCGCCGACGACTGCCTCACGCTCCGCCCGCTCGTCCAGCCCGCCCGGGACCGCGAACTCACCTACTTCCGCAAGGGACTTGTGGGCGTCGACCTGGACCGGCTCGCCGCCCTCGCGCGTGACCTCGTCGAGGCCGAACCGCGCACGATGAAGCAGCTGCGCGAGGCGCTCCTCGTCGAGTGGCCGGACGCCGACCCGCAGTCCCTGTCCGTCGCCGCCCGCTGCCGGCTCCCGCTGGTCCAGGTCACCCCGCGCGGCCTGTGGGGCCGCAGTGGCCAGGTCGCCCTCACCACCGCCGAGCACTGGCTCGGCCGACCGGCCAAGGAGCCGTCGCCGCACGGGACGTCGGCGGACGACACCTCGGCCCTGGACACGACAGTGCTCCGCTACCTCGCCGCCTTCGGTCCGGCCTCCGTGAAGGACATGCAGACCTGGGCCGGACTGACCCGGCTGCGCGACGCCTTCGAACGCCTCCGCCCGCGGCTGCTCACCTTCCGGGACGAGCACGGCACCGAGCTCTTCGACCTCCCCGACGCTCCCCGCCCCGACCCCGACACCCCGGCACCGCCGCGCTTCCTGCCCGAGTTCGACAACCTGCTCCTCTCGCACGCCGACCGCACCCGCGTGGTCCCCGCCGACCTCAAGGGCCGTACCTGGACGGGCAATCAGGCGTACTGCGTCCTGCTCGTCGACGGCTTCCTCGCGGGCCTGTGGCGCCTTGAGGACCGCACGCTCACCGTCGAGCCCTTCGGCGAACTCACAAAGGGCGCGCGGGCGGCGGTGGTCGAGGAGGGCGAGCGGATGCTCGCGGCGCTGCACGGGGCGGCGGCGTACGACATCCGGTTCGGCCCCGTCGTCCGGGAACGGGAACGGGAGCGGAAACATGGATAGAGGGCGTTGCGGACCGCTCGTGGCCGGTCCGCAACGCCCCCTGGCATTCACCTGAGGGGTACTCAGGAGACTGTGGTGGCCGGGCCCTTGCCGCCGCAGGGGCCCGTGGTGACTACCTCCGGGTGGTTACGACGCGACCTGCGTCGCCACCAGGCTGGAGAAGGTGGTCAGCCGGGTGTAGACCCCGGGGTAGCCGGCCTCCGCGCAGCCCTCGCCCCAGGAAGTAATACCTGCCAGGACGCCGCCGATCATCAGCGGGCCGCCGCTGTCGCCCTGGCAGGTGTCAACGCCGCCGGAGGTGTATCCGGCGCAGACCATGTCGCTCGCGATGTAGCTGGAGCCGTACGAGCTGGTGCAGCTGGCGTTCGAGACCGTCGGGACGGTCGCCGTGCGCAGCTGGTTGGAGGAGCTCCCGTTGGAGGAGGTGGTGCCCCAGCCGATGATGCGGGCGGTGGTGCCGGCCGCGTACACGCCGGTCTGGGACGAGGTGACGTACGACGCGGTGGTGTACGGCATCGAGGTCGCGAGGGTCAGCACGGCCACGTCGTCGCCGTTGGTGGCGTCGGTGTAGCTCGGGTGGATCCAGATCTTGGTGACCCGGCTGACGGTGCCGTTGGTGCCGTTGCGGTAGGTACGGCCGCCGACGACTCTGACGCTGCTCGTCGTCTCGTCGACCATACAGTGGGCCGCGGTCACGACCTTGGTGGCGGAGACGAGGGTGCCACCGCAGAACTGGTTCTGCGAGGCGTCCGTGATCTGCATGACGTAGGGGTACGTCGCAGCGGTGGTCGTGGTACCGCCCACGATGGGCTGGGGCGCGGCGACTGCACCGGGGGCGGCGATCAGCGCGGTCGCGGCTGCGGCGGCGACGGCCGTCAGGACGGCAGCGGCCTTCTTGGCATGGGCGAGCCCGAACATGGGTTCTCCTCTTGTGGGGATTGCCGGTGGGGGGACGCGCGGGTGTGGGGGGTTTCTGCACGGGGCGGTGGTGCTGCCCCGCGTGCCCGGCGTAGCGGCACATCCACAAGGTAGGAGCCGGATAAGGTCTCTCCCAATGAGGGAACCCCCTAAGGGAATCAGGGCAGGGAAAACCCTCGGTCGTACGGGGTCGACGGCGCGGTACGGTGAGTGCGCAAGGATGGATTGCGCGCAGGCACACGGCCGTACGGCGGGTACGCGGGCGTTACTTGGGGTGGCGTCCCGCCGCCAGCCTGACGATGTCCACCCGAGACCGGATCCCCAGCTTCCGGTACACCCGGGTGAGCGTCGCCTCGACCGTCTTGACGCTGATGAACAGGCGTCCGGCGATCTCGCGGTTGGTCGCGCCCTCCATGACGAGCGCCGCGACCTGACGCTCCATCGCGGCGAGCCCGTCGAGCGCGGCGACCGCCTGCGGCTGCTGGACCAGCGGCTGCGGCGCGGGATTCGGCACGGTGGCCGCGTCCACCCTGCGCAGCCAGGGCAGCGCGCGGGAACGTCTGAACAGGCGTGCCGCCTCGTCGTACGACGTCGGGGCGGGAGTGGGCCCGGGGCCCGGCGGCCCGGTGCGCAGCTCGGCCAGGGCGAGGGCCGCGCGCGCCTCCTCAAGTCCGTAGCCCAGCTTGGCGAGCCTGTCCTGTGCCGATGTCAACTGGCCCAGAGCCTCCTCGCGTTCACCGCGCGCCGCACGCACCAGCGCCTCCGACCGGTCGAGCACCGCCAGCACGCTCTCGCGCCCCAGCCGCAGCGCGTGGGCGCGCGACACGTCGATGACCTCCTGCGCCTCGTCCAGCTCGCCGACGCCGACCAGCGCCTCCGCGAGGTCGCCCTGCCAGCGTCCGCGAGCCGGGTCGTCGACGCCGAGATCGTGCTCCAACTCCCGTGCCCGGCGCAGCGACTGCACCGCACCCGGCGCGTCCCCGGCCACCAACCGGGCGTATCCCAGGGCTGCCTGGGCCCGGGACAGGTACATCAGGTCGCCGTTCTCCTCGGCGTGCTCGACCGACTCCCGGGCCAGCGCCAGCGCCCGGTCCACGTCACCGCCGGACGCCTCCGCCAGCGCGGCGAGCATCCCGGAGGCGACCTCGCCGATACCGGTGTCCCGGGCCAGTCGCAGACTCTCCCGGGCCAGGTCGAGAGCCCGGCCGCAGTGCCCGCAGCGCAGTTCGGTCTCGGCGAGGCAGCGCAGGAAGTGCACCTCGCTCTCGACGGACCCGCGCCGGCGCACCTCGCGCAGCAGCGTGGTGATGGTGGCCCGTGCCTCGGGCAGCTGGTCGCTCATGATCAGCCAGCGGAACCGGGCCGAGCCGATGCCGTTGTGATGGACGGTCACCTGCGGGTCCTGGGGCTCCTTGAGGGCGCGTTTGATCGTGGCGGGTGCGTCCGGGTGGCCCATCAGGGTCTCGGTCTGGGCCTGGAAGGAGAGCGACATCAGCTCCGTGTGCCGGTCGCCGCCCCACGCGGCGAGCTCGGCCGCGCGCGCCGCCTCCTCGCGGCACTCGGCGAAGTTGCCCTCCACGAGGAGCGCCCGCCAGGCCAGTTGGTAGTGGATCAGGGCGAGCAGCTGCGGGTCGTCGCCCGCGTCGGCCAGTGCCTGCGGGAAGACGGCGTCGACCTCCGTCATGGCATGGCCCGCCGTGTCGATCACGATGATCCAGGCCCGCACCCGTTGCTCGGGCACCCCGCTCCGGTCGAGCACCTGGCGGGCGATGTCCCGTGCGAGATCCAGTTCACCGGCGGTGATCGCGTCCTCGGCGGCCCGCAGCCGGTGCGTGTCGGGGTTCGGCACGCTGTCGGCCGGGGTGTACCGGGCGGCGAGCAGTCCGAGCGAGGAGGCCATCGAGGGCGCCCCGCGGTCCCGGGCCAGCGCGGCGGCCTCGGCGAGCCGGGCGGCCACCTCCGGATCCGTGCCCTCGGTGGCCAGGGCGAGGTGCCGGGCCCGCTCGATGGGGTCGGACGCGGCCGTGGACAGCGCGGCGTGCGCGGCCCGGCGTTCCTGGGCGCTCGCCTCCGCGTACAGCGCGGCCGAGACGAGGGGATGCGCGAACCGTACGGCCGGACCCTCGGGCTCGGTCGCCAGCAGCCCGAGGGCCGCGGCCTGGGCGGTCTCGGCCTCGGCGTTCTCCCGGCCGGCCTCGTGCAGCAGGGCCAGGGTGGGGCGGGCGCCGGCGCTGACCACGAGGAGGGTGCGGCGGGCGTCGTCCGACAGCATCTCCAGGCGGCTGAGGACCAGCGCGCGCAGCGAGGTCGGCACCGGGAGCGGCTCGCCCGGGCGCGGGGGAGCGGGGTTCTCGGCCAGGGCCCGGCCCAGTTCCAGGGCGTACAGCGGATTGCCGGCGCTGATGCGGTGGATCTCCCGCACGGTCGAACGCGGGAGGTCGTAGCCCCGGTGGGCAAGGAGCGTCTCCACCTGGGAACGGGTCAGCGGGTTCACCCGGACGGCCAGGGTGTCCGGTGTGGACGCGCGTAGATAGCGGTCGTACTCCTGGCCGTCGGTGCGCCCGGCGAACAGCATCCGGACGGGGTCGTCGCCGAGGCGGCGGGCGGCGAAACCGAGGAGTTCGGTGCTCGCGGTGTCCAGCCACTGGAGGTCGTCGGCTACGACGAGCACGGGGCCCTTGGCGGCCAGCGCGCGCAGCGCGGACAGCACGGCCAGCCGCAGCGCGAGCCCGTCGCGCTGGAGCGTGGACTCGCCACGGCCGGTGAGCGCCGACTCCAGGGCGACACGCTGCGCGACGGGCAACTGACCGGACACCTCGTCCAGGGCGAGACCGAGGAGATCGGCGAGTGCGAGGAAGGGAAGATGGGATTCGGACTCGGTGGCGGAGCAGCGCAACACGGTCCGTGCCGATTCGCCGTATTCCGCGGCCAATGTCCGCAGGACGGTGGACTTTCCTATTCCGGCCGTTCCGTGCAGCAGGATGCTGCCACCGCGCGAAAGCTGCTCGCGCGCCGAGACGAGTGCCTCGTCCCGGCCTATGAGCAGGTCGGAGCGGCATCGGCCAGGCTCCTGGAAGTCCCGTCGCACGGTTACCGCTCCCCTCCTGTGTCCTGTGGGCCCCAATATTAGGCAACAGATCTTTGAATTTCGGACCGGCGGCGAGGTGAGCCAAATAACAGGACGGTTGAGGTATCGGAAAATTCAAGTCACATGTGAATGAATATGACGTATGCGTGTGCGGAGCGTGACGACGGGATCCCCAGGGAGCCACGGCCTCAGGGCAGCAGTCCGGCCCGCCGCGCCGCCACGACCGCCTCCCCGCGCGAGTGGGCGTCCAGCCTGCGCATCGCCGAGCGCAGATAGCCCTTCACGGTCTCCGGGCGCAGCCCCAGCCGCTCCGCGGCGACCGCGTTGGACGCCCCCGAGGCGACACACGCCAGGACGTCCAGCTCACGCGGCGCGAGTGCGGCCTCGCCCTCGGGCCGCCCGGCGGTCAGCAGCCCGCACGCGTCGAGCAGTGCGCCCCGCAGCTCCGGATCGGTGATCCGCGGCGCCAGCGCACGCAACGCCGCGTGCGCCTCCCGCACCTGCTCCCACGCCCCGTCGCGAGGCCCCCCGGTGGCGGCGGGCTCCGGCCGCACCGCAGCCAGCAGTTCCCGCGCCTGGTCCCGTACGACGAGCGCCTGCTCCACGTCCCGGGCCGCATCGACCACCGTGCCGATCGTGCGGTCACCCAGGGACTGGGCGCTGCGCAGGGCGCCGTACAGCACTCCGCGCACCCGGCGCCGTACGACGACCGGGACCGCCACCACGGAGCGCAGGCCCTCGGCGGCGACCGGGATGTCGTACTCGTGGCTGATCACCCGGGAGACGGAGTAGTCGGTCACCGCGCACGGACGGGCCAGGGCCACCGCCCTGCCGCCCAGGCCGTTGCCCGCGGTCACCGCAAGCGCGCGCAACGACTGGGTGGCGGTGCCGCTCAGTTCGCTGATGCGCACGTGCCGGCGCCCCGGTTCCACCAGCCCGCCGAAGGCGACCGGCAGTCCGGTCGCCCGCCGCAGCCGGGCCAGCGCCCGTCGCACCTCAGCCGCCTCGGCCGTGTCTGCTGCCACGTCTTCGCCCCTTCGTCGCGGCCCGCTCGTGGTGTGTTCGCAAGTCGTTGCCCGGTCCTGCGTGGCACTCACCCCCGTTCGGGGGTAGTGAGACCTGCGTCACGGATTACACGATGACAGAGTGCCGCCGGGCAATGGTCCGGGACCGAGGAGGACGACAGATGACGACGGTGACCGAGAGCTTCCGCGAGGCGCGGGACTTCCTGCTGGCCCACCGCGAGGACTACGCCACCGCGTACGAGGGTTTCAGCTGGCCGCGCCCCGAGCGTTTCAACTGGGCCCTCGACTGGTTCGACGTCATCGCGGACGGGAACGACCGCACCGCCCTGCACATCGTCGAGGAGGACGGCTCCGAGGCCAGGGTGTCCTTCGCCGGGATGTCCGCCCGCTCCAACCGGGTCGCCAACTGGCTGCGCGGGCTCGGGATCCGCCCCGAGGACCGTGTCCTCGTCATGCTCGGCAACCAGACCGAGCTGTGGGAGACCGCCCTCGCCGCGATGAAGCTCGGCGCCGTCGTCATCCCCGCCACCCCGCTGCTCGGCCCCGCCGACCTGCGCGACCGGGTGGAGCGCGGCCGGGTCGCCCATGTCCTGGTCCGCGCCGAGGACACCGGCAAGTTCGACGAGGTGCCCGGCCGCTACACCCGGATCGCGGTGGGCGGCGCCCCCGAGGGCTGGCAACCGTACGAGGACGCGTACGACGCCCCCGCGGAGTTCACGCCGGACGGGCCGACCCACTCCGACGACCCCCTGATGCTCTACTTCACCTCGGGCACGACCGCCCGCCCCAAACTCGTCGAGCACACCCACGCGTCGTACCCCATCGGGCACCTGGCGACCATGTACTGGATCGGGCTCAGGCCCGGCGACGTGCATCTCAACATCTCCTCGCCCGGCTGGGCCAAGCACGCCTGGTCCAACCTCTTCGCGCCCTGGAACGCCGAGGCGACCGTCTTCATCCACAACTACACGCGCTTCGACCCGGCCCGGCTGATGGCGGAGATGGACCGCGCGGGCGTCACCTCCTTCTGCGCGCCACCGACCGTCTGGCGCATGCTCATCCAGGCCGACCTGACCCAGCTGCGCACCCCGCCGCGCGAGGTCGTGGCCGCCGGCGAGCCGCTCAACCCCGAGGTCATCGAACAGGTGCGGCGCTTCTGGGGTGTCACGATCCGGGACGGCTTCGGTCAGACGGAGACCGCCGTCCAGGTCTCCAACAGCCCCGGCCAGCCGCTGAAGACGGGCTCCATGGGCCGGCCGAGCCCCGGCTACCGGGTCGTCCTCCTCGACCCGGTCTCGGGCGAACCGGGCGCGACCGAGGGCGAGATCGCGCTCGACCTCTCCACCCGCCCGGTCGGTGTGATGACCGGCTACCACGGTGACGCCGACCTCACTGCGGAGGCGATGGCCGGCGGCTTCTACCGCACCGGGGACATCGGTTCGCGCGACGCGGACGGCTACATCACCTACGTCGGCCGGTCCGACGACGTCTTCAAGGCCTCCGACTACAAGATCTCCCCCTTCGAGCTGGAGAGCGCGCTGCTGGAGCACGAGGCGGTGGCGGAGGCCGCCGTGGTCCCCGCGCCGGACGAACTGCGCCTGGCCGTACCGAAGGCGTACGTCGTGCTCGCGGCGGGCTGGGAGCCGGGACCCGACACCGCGAAGGTGCTGTTCGAGCACAGCCGCGAGGTCCTCGCCCCCTACAAGCGCCTGCGCCGCCTGGAGTTCGCCGACCTGCCCAAGACCGTGTCCGGCAAGATCCGCCGCATCGAACTGCGCGAGGCGACCGCGGCCGGCTCGGCGAACGAGTACCGCGAGGAGGACTTCCGGTGACTTCGATGACTTCCTACGCCCACGGGACCAGCGACACCGCGCTGCTGGGAGACACGATCGGCGCCGACCTGGACCGGGCCGTCGCGAGGTGGCCCGACCGCGAGGCGCTGGTCGACGTGCCCTCGGGCCGACGCTGGACGTACGCCCAATTCGCGGCGGACGTCGACGAGTTGGCGTACGCGCTGATCGCGAGCGGGATCGCCGTGGGCGACCGGGTGGGCATCTGGGCGGTCAACTGCCCCGAGTGGGTGCTGGTCCAGTACGCGACCGCGCGGATCGGCGCGGTCATGGTGAACATCAACCCTGCCTACCGCACCCACGAGGTCGAGTACGTCCTCAAACAGGCCGGGGTCTCGCTGCTCTTCGCCTCCGTCAGCCACAGGGCGAGCGACTACCGGGCGATGGTCGGGGAAGTCCGGGGCAGGTGCCCGGAGTTGCGGGAGGCCGTGTTCATCGGGGACCCGGGCTGGGACGCGCTGCTCACGCGCGGCACCCCGGTGCCGTTCCCGGAGCTGTCCTGCGACGACCCGATCAACATCCAGTACACCTCGGGCACGACCGGCTTCCCCAAGGGGGCCACGCTCTCCCACCACAACATCCTCAACAACGGTTATTTCGTCGGGGAATTGATCGCCTACACCGAGCAGGACCGGATCTGCGTCCCGGTGCCCTTCTACCACTGCTTCGGCATGGTGATGGGCAACCTCGCGGCCACCTCGCACGGCGCGTGCGTCGTGATCCCCGCCCCGTCCTTCGACCCGGCGGCGACCCTGCGGGCGGTGGCCCAGGAGCGCTGCACCTCGCTGTACGGCGTACCGACCATGTTCATCGCGGAGCTGAACCTCCCCGACTTCGCGACGTACGACCTGTCGTCCCTGCGCACCGGCATCATGGCGGGCTCGCCCTGCCCGGTCGAGGTGATGAAACGGGTGGTCGCCGAGATGCACATGGCCGAGGTGTCCATCGCCTACGGCATGACGGAGACCTCCCCGGTGTC
Organism: Streptomyces sp. NBC_01451; assembly: GCF_036227485.1. NCBI lineage: Bacteria > Bacillati > Actinomycetota > Actinomycetes > Kitasatosporales > Streptomycetaceae > Streptomyces > Streptomyces sp. NBC_01451. The sequence continues at coordinate 1,739,046 of NZ_CP109479.1, read as the reverse complement.
GCTCCAGACCCGCCGGGACGACGACCTGGAACACCGCACGGGCACGGTCGGCCGGGTCCTCCCGCACATCGAGGTCAAGGTCGTCGACCCGGCGACCGGAGTGACCCGACCGCGAGGCGGTGCGGGGGAGTTGTGCACCCGCGGCTACAGCGTGATGCTCGGCTACTGGCAGGAGCCCGAGAAGACCGCCGAGTCGGTCGACGCCGGCCGCTGGATGCACACCGGCGACCTCGCGGTGATGCGTGAGGACGGCTACGTCGAGATCGTCGGCCGCATCAAGGACATGATCATCCGGGGTGGCGAGAACATCTACCCGCGCGAGATCGAGGAGTTCCTGTACGGCCATCCGAAGATCGCCGACGTCCAGGTGGTCGGGGTGCCGCACGAGCGCTACGGCGAGGAGGTCCTCGCCTGTGTCATCCCGCACGAGGGCACCGAACCGCTCACCCTCGCCGAACTGCGGGCCTTCTGCGAGGGGCGGTTGGCCCACTACAAGATCCCGAGCCGGCTTCAGGTGCTGGACGCCTTCCCGATGACGGTGTCGGGGAAGGTGCGGAAGGTGGAGCTGCGGGAGCGGTACGCCCAGGAGACGTGACCGTGGCGGGCGCCGGTCAGGGCCTGCGCATACAGACGCGGGGCCAGCGGTCGAGGCCGTGCCCGGCCTCGAGCGCGCGGATCTTCCGCAGCCCCGGGGTGAGTTCGGCCTCGTCGAGGGCGCGAAAGCCCAGCCGGGCGTAGTAGGGCGCGTTCCACGGGACCTCGGTGAACGTCGTCAGGGTGAGGTGGGTCAGGCCTTCCTCCTGGGCGCGGTCGTCGGCGTACGCGAGGAGCGCCCGGCCGATGCGGCGGTGCGCGAAGTCGGGGTGGACGGAGACCTGTTCGATGTGGAGGGCGCCGTCCACCGGTTCGGCGATCAGGTAGGCCAGGGGGCGGTCCTCGCCGGTGGCGGCGGCGACCCAGGCGCGTCCCGCGCGCCGGTACGGCTCCAGCAGGTCCAGGGCGGGCGGCTCGTCGTCCGCGATCTCCGCCATCCCCAGCCGGCGGTAGGGGGAGCCGGCGGCGCGTTCGACGGCGCGCAGGGCGGGGAGTTCGGCGGCGGTCGCCGGGCGGATGCGCATCCGCCGAGTATCCGGCGGGGGCACGCTCGGGGCACCCGGATATCCGGTCGGCGGAAGGCTGTCGGGGCCCGGGGGCCTCAGACCCCGGTGGCGTCCAGGTCGTCGGCCGGGCTGTTGACCGGCTGCGGGGTACCGGTGAGGTCGAGGACGAACAGGGGGACGCCGAGGTTCTCGGCGCCGGCGCGGGCCTCGTCCTCGTACCCGGCGAGGGAGAAGTAGACGCAGTCCGAGGACTCCGTCATGGCCGTCAGCCACAGGCACTCGATGTCCCGCAGGGACGCCGGGCTCACCGTGGGGTCGACCTGTGCCAGGACTCCGCGGGCGGCGAGCCCCACGCCGGACGGGGGCCGCTGGTCCGCGCGGCGGATGTCCTGGTAGCCGAGCCAGCGCAGGTAGAGGGCGGCGGCGGTGACGGCGTCGCGTGCGGTGCGGATGGTGACGGGCTGGAAGGCGCGCCGGGGGCGGGCGGAGGGGCGGGGGGCGCGAAGGGTGCCGGGGAGTTTGGCGGCGCCGGGCGGGGGCTGGGCGTCCTTCGTCCGTGGACCTGCCGGCCGGGTGTCCGGGACCGGCCGTGTCACCGGGATGCGCAGCACCGTGCCGCAGGGGCAGCCCAGTTCGGGGTGCGGCCACTGGTCCCCGCGACCGCAGGCCGTGCAGCACACGGTGACCCACTGCTCGTCCCAGACGCGGTGGGTGACGGCCGTGGCGGTCGCCCGCGGGTCGAGCGACGGTCTGACCGGCGCCCCGCACGCGCACGGATAGGACGGTGCCGAGTACAGATGCTCGCGCAGGCAGGCCGGGCATCGCACAGGCATGCTCTCGGCCATGGCCAACTCCACTACGTGACGTCGGGGTCAGAGCCCCATCGTGCTCCACGGAACCCCCGCTTGTCCGTCTCTTGACTGCCTTCGCGAGCCCACTTAGATTGTTTCCAGATAGCAGAAAACAAATTCCACGATGTGGAAAAAAATATCAAGGTCACGGAAGCTTTCTCTCTCCGCGGGGCGCGACGGGAGCACGAATCCGAGGAGTTGCTCTATGGCTCGTATGACCGCTGCCCGCGCGGCAGTCGAGATCCTCAAGCGGGAGGGCGTCACGCACGCGTTCGGTGTTCCCGGCGCGGCGATCAACCCCTTCTACGCGGCGCTCCGGGCCGCCGGCGGGATCAACCACACGCTCGCCCGCCACGTCGAGGGCGCCTCGCACATGGCCGAGGGCTACACGCGCACCCACCCCGGCAACATCGGTGTCTGCGTGGGCACTTCGGGCCCGGCCGGCACCGACATGATCACGGGGCTGTACTCCGCGACCGGCGACTCGATCCCGATCCTCTGCATCACCGGCCAGGCGCCCACCGCGGTGATCCACAAGGAGGACTTCCAGGCCGTCGACATCGCCTCCATCGCACGGCCGGTCACGAAGATGGCCACCACGGTGCTGGAGGCGGCCCAGGTCCCCGGCGTCCTCCAGCAGGCCTTCCACCTGATGCGGTCGGGCCGCCCCGGGCCGGTACTGGTCGACCTGCCGGTCGACGTCCAGCAGACGGAGATCGAGTTCGACCCGGAGACCTACGCACCGCTGCCCGTCTACAAGCCGGCCGCGACCCGCGCCCAGATCGAGAAGGCGCTCACCCTGCTGAACGCCTCGCACCGGCCGCTGATCGTGGCGGGCGGCGGCATCATCAACGCCGACGCGGCCGAACTCCTCGTCGAATTCGCCGAGTTGACGGGCATCCCGGTCGTCCCCACCCTCATGGGCTGGGGCACGCTGCCGGACGACCACGACCTGAACGCCGGCATGGTCGGCCTCCAGACCTCGCACCGCTACGGCAACGCGACCTTCCTGGAGTCCGACTTCGTCCTCGGCATCGGCAACCGCTGGGCCAACCGCCACACCGGCAGGCTCGACGTCTACACGGCCGGCCGCACCTTCGTCCACGTCGACATCGAGCCCACCCAGATCGGCCGCATCTTCGCCCCCGACTACGGCATCGCCTCCGATGCGAAGGCCGCGCTGGAGCTCTTCATCACGGTGGCGAGGGAGTTGAAGGAAGCGGGCGGCCTCCCGGACCGCTCCGAGTGGGCGGCGGCGACCCAGGAACGCAGGGCCCGCCTCCAGCGGCGTACGCACTTCGACGACATCCCGATCAAGCCGCAGCGCGTGTACGAGGAGATGAACAGGGCCTTCGGCCCCGAGACGCGGTACGTGACGACGATCGGCCTCTCCCAGATCGCCGGCGCCCAGCTGCTGCACGTCCAGCGGCCCCGGCACTGGATCAACTGCGGCCAGGCGGGCCCCCTCGGCTGGACGATCCCGGCCGCCCTGGGCGTCGCCGTCGCCGACCCGGAGGCGTCCGTGGTCGCCCTCTCCGGCGACTACGACTTCCAGTTCATGATCGAGGAGCTGGCCGTGGGCGCCCAGCACCGCATCCCGTACGTCCACGTCCTGGTGAACAACTCCTACCTCGGCCTGATCCGGCAGGCGCAGCGGGCCTTCGACATCGACTTCCAGGTCAACCTGGAGTTCGAGAACCTCAACTCGCCCGAGCTGGGGGCCTACGGCGTCGACCACGTCAAGGTCGCCGAGGGCCTCGGCTGCAAGGCGATCCGCGTGACGGACCCCGCCGAACTGGCCACCGCCTTCGAGCGGGCCAGGAAGCTCGCGGCGCAGCACCGGGTCCCGGTGATCGTCGAAGCGATCCTGGAACGCGTCACGAACATCTCCATGTCGACGACCAACGACATAGGGAACGTGGTGGAGTTCGAGGAGATCGCGACCGAGCCCGGCCATGCGCCGACGTCGGTCAGGACGCTCAGGACCTGACGCCCGGGGCATCCCGCGGGAGCCTGGGGCGCCGAGGGCGATGCGGGCGGTGAGAGAAGGAAAGGAGGGAGGGGGTGCCCGTGGGCACCCCCTCCTTGTTTCCCCCGTTGTTCCCCCGTGCGTTGTTCCCGTTGTTCCCCCGTGCTGACATCAATGTGCCCGAAACCGGGGGTGGTTGCAGCCCCCGGGGCCGAGTTCAGAGCTGGATTTGAGGTTTCCGGGCGGCGCCGACGCCTGGGCGCGACAGGACAGTTGTCGGCGGTGGCGCCGCCCGGAAGATCGAAGCAGGGAACGGGGGCGTCAGACCTCGGCGCCCGACAGGCGTTCCACGCCCCGCAGCAGGGCCGAGTGGTCCAGGCCGCCGTCCCCCTGCGCCCGCAGGGACGCGACGAGTTGGGCGACCACCGCGCCGACGGGCAGCGCGGCGCCGACCGTGCGGGCCGCCTCCGTCACGATGCCCATGTCCTTGTGGTGGAGGTCGACACGGAAACCCGGCGCGAAGTCGCGGTTCAGGAAGTTGTCCCTCTTGCGCGCCAGCACGGTCGAGCCGGCCAGCCCGCCGCCCAGCACCTCGAGCGCCGCCGTCAGGTCCACGCCCGACTTCTCCAGGAAGACCACGGCCTCCGCGCACGCCTCGATGTTCACGGCGACGATCAGCTGGTTCGCGGCCTTCACCGTCTGGCCGGAGCCGTGCGGACCGCACAGCACGACGGTCCTGCCGAGCGCCTCGAAGAGCGGCCTCGCGCTGTCGAAGTCGGCCTGTTCGCCGCCGGCCATGATGGACAGCACGGCCTCGACGGCGCCCGCCTCGCCGCCCGACACGGGCGCGTCCAGCACCCGGACGCCCTTCTCGGCCGCCGCCTTCGCCAGGTCCACCGACGTTTGCGGGGTGATCGACGACATGTCGATGAGCAGGGCGCCGGGCCGCACGTTCGCCAGGATGCCCCCGGGGCCGTACGCGACGGCCTCGACCTGTGGTGACGCGGGCACCATCGTGATCACGACGTCGGCGTCGCACACGGCGTCGGCGATCGAACCGGCCGCGGTGCCGCCGGCGGCGACGAGGCGGTCGAGCTTGTCCTGTTCCAGGGTGAAGCCGGTGACGTCGTAACCCGCCTTGATCAGGTTCTCGGACATGGGGGAGCCCATGATGCCGAGGCCTATCCAGGCGACCTTGGGGAGATCGGTCATGACGGGGCGCCTCTCTGCTGCTGTGGTGCTCGGTGAGGACGGGGCGGGGCGGTGTCAGGGGGCGGGGCGCGCTTCGCGCGGCAGCCAGTCGAACGCCTCGGCGCCGGGCCGGTCGCCCGGCTTGTACTCCAGACCCACCCAGCCCTCGTAACCGGCCTTGCCCAGCCGGTCGAGGTGGTCCGCGAGGGGGAGCGTGCCGGTGCCGGGGGCGCCGCGGCCGGGGTTGTCGGCGATCTGGACGTGGCCCGTCCTCGCGGCGAACCGGTCGATCACCGCGGGGAGGTCCTCGCCGTTCATGGACAGGTGGTAGAGGTCCATCAGGAAGCGGGCGTTGTCGAGGCCGGTCGCCAGGTTGACCCGGTCGACGATCTCCACGGCGGCGGGGGCGCTCACCAGCGGGTACCGGGGTGACTCCGGCCCGTTGAGCGCCTCGACGAGGAGGATCGCCCCGATGCGATGCGCGGCGCGGGCCGCCGGCACCAGGTTCTCCAGGGCCAGCGCGTCCTGCTCCGCCGGGTCCACGCCCTCGATCCGGTTGCCGTACAGCGCGTTGAGCGCGCCGCAGCCGAGCGACTCGGCCAGACCCGCGGCCACCTCGATGTTGGCGCGGAACCGCTCCGACTCCGCCCCGGGCACGGACAGGGCGCCCCGGTCCGGGCCCGGCAGCTGTCCGGCGTAGAAGTTCAGGCCGGTGAGGCGGACGCCCGCGTCCTTGATCGCGGCCCGCAGGGAGTCCAGCTCGGACCGGGCCGGGGTGGGGGAGTCGGGCCACGGCCACCACAGCTCGACCGCGGTGAATCCGGCGGCCCGGGCCGCCGCCGGGCGCTCCAGGAGCGGGAGTTCCGTGAAGAGGATCGACAGGTTGACGGTGAACCGCTGCTCTGGGAATCCCATGGCCGTCGGCGCCTCCCCTTAATTCCGTATGGTGGAAGTAATTTTCTGTCTGATGGAAGACTGCCGTCGGGTCTCAGGGCTTGTCAAGAGGGCTCTCCCAAGTGGCGGGGTGGGAAGAGGGCGGTTACACAGGGTTCAACGTTCATATGAGCGGGGCGCACGTCTCCCGTGCGTCAGTGCACTGAAGTTGTGAGGCAAACATGGCCGTCGAGCCATTCCCCGCCTGCCCGGAGAACCCCGGAACAGGCGAAACCCGTACCGCGACCCGCATACGCACGGACGACCTGGTGCGCACCGTGGTCGTCGCCAGACCCCTGGACGATGTCGTCCAGCTCGTCACTCTCCTGGAGCAGTCGCCCGACGGGCTGCCGACCGCGGCGACGGTCCTGCGGGTCGCGGCGGTGGCGCGCTCCGTCGAGGACGTCTCGCGCCTCGTGGAACTGCTGGGCCCGCCGGCGTACAGCGCCGACCGGATGGACGATGCGATCCGGACGGCCGCCGAGCAGCGGCCGGTCGCCGAGGTCGGTCGCCTGGTCGCCCTTCTGCACGCGGCACCGCACTCCGCCCACGCGGAGGCCCAGGCGGTACGGGCCGCCGCCGGCAGGCCCGTCGAGGACCTCGCGCAGTTGATCGGCCGCATCGGCGACGCACAGGACCGTGACGCGGACCCCGTGGCCGCGCACACCACACCCCGGGCCGAGGCTGCGGCCGTGGCGACGGCGGCTGTGGCGGGCTCCGGCAGGCGGGACGTCCCGTGGCTCCGCCGGGCTGTCGCCGTCCTCGTCCTGCTCTGCGGCGCGGCCCACTTCCCGCTCGACTGGGTCGACGCCCCGAGGAACGGACTGGCCGCCTCGCTCGGCCTCTCCGCGCTGTGCCTGCTGGCCGGCGCGGCGCTGTGGTTCGGCCGGTCGCCGGCCGTGACCGCCGTGGCCGTGGCCGCGTCGGGCGCGTCGGCCGCCGTCCATCTGCTGGGCACGCATGTCGACTCCGAGATGCTCGCCTACGTACGGCAGGCGGGCGGAGCCGTTTCCCCGCTGCCCGCTCTGGCGGCCTGTGTCGCGACGCTCGCCGCGCTGACGGCACTGGCCGTGTCCCTCGCCCGCCGACGGCGTGCCGCCGGTGCGCACGACACCGCCCCCGACCCTGTCCTGAAGATGAACTCCCTTCGTCTGTAGGTCGGTTCAGGAACGGGGTGCCTGCTCTCCGGAGTGGGCGCGCAACCCTGCTGAATGTCGCAGGGGAGTCCGTTAGGGTCGTGTCCGAGCGGCTGGGACACAAGTGGCTGGGACACGGCCTGACGGAAGAATGGGCACAGTGCGACTGCGAGTGGAGTTCACGACCGAGCCCTTCGATCTCGACGAGGCACCCGCGCACGCGCTGGTCGCCCGCGAGGTCATCGAGGCGGCCGAGCTGGACGCGGTGGACGTCGGCCCGTTCGGCAACACCGCCGAGGGTCGCGCCGACACCGTGCTCACCGCCCTGGACGCGCTGCTGCGCAGGACCCTGGAGGCCGGCGCGACCCGGATCTCCCTCCAGGTCAACGTGATCGACGGGGAGGGCGGCCGGTGACCGGCGCCGGGGACGGTCCCGTCGCCGCCTTCGTCGCGGCAGTGAAACCCCTGGTCGACGCCATGGGCGGCGAGATGGTCGCGCCCGGGCAGGCCGGTCCCGACGACGTCGTGCTCGCCTGGGAGGGCGCCGACGTGGTCGCCGTCCGCCTGCCGCAGCTCGCCGACTCGCTCGATCACATCCTGGCCGCCCTGGAGCGTGGACACGGCAAGCCGCTGGCCGAACTGGACCGCAAGGCCAAACAGGAGACCGTACGGATACTTGAGGCGCGCGGCGCCTTCACCGTGCGGCACGGGGTCGAGACCGTGGCGAGCGCCCTCGGGGTCAGCCGTTTCACGGTCTACAACTACATCAACTACGTCAACGAGCAGCGGGCCAAGGCACGTGCGAACGACGAGCAGCCGCAGCGGGACGGCTGACCCGCCGCAGCCGCCGACACGACCGGTGGGACGGCGGCGGCCATGGCCGGGCGGCTGCCGTGGGATCCCGGGCCCACCCGAGCCCCGGTCACGGAACGGGCTCCGGCGCCTGCTCGCCGAGGTAGGCCCGTTCCAGCAGTCCGGGATCCGCCGAGAGCCGCCCGGCGGGCCCGCTCAGCACCGTTTCGCCGTGCACCAGGACCACCGCCCGGTCCGCCACCTCCAGCGCGAGGCGGACATGCTGCTCGACGAGCACGACCGCCGCTCCGGTACCGTCGGCGATCCGCCGGACGATCGGCAGCAGCTCCTCGACGATCACCGGAGCCAGCCCCATGCTGAGCTCGTCGACGAGCAGCACCCGCGGGTCCTGGATCATGGCCCGGCCCAGGGCGAGCATCTGCTGCTCCCCGCCGGAGAGCATGCCCGCCGCGACCTTCAGACGTCTGCCCAGGGCCGGAAAGAAGTCGAGCACGTCGTCCACGGTGCTGCCGTGACGCCGCCGGGCGAGGACCAGGTTGTCCCGTACGGTCAGCTGGGTGAACAGCGACCGGTCGTCGGGGACGAGGACCAGCCCCCTCCGGGCGACCTCACGGGCCTGTCCGCCACGGATCTGCCGGCCGTCGAGAGCGACCGATCCGCCCAGGCGCGGCAGCAGGCCCGCGAGCGTCATCAGCAGGGTGGTCTTCCCGGCTCCGTTGGGCCCGAGCAGCGCGGTTACCTCACCGGGGAGCAGCTTCAGGCCGAAGCCGCGCACCACCGGCCGTCCCCTGGTGTAGCCCGCGTCCACGCCCTCGCACGTCAGAAGTTCCTGCCCGGTCACTTGACGGCCTCCCCGCGCACCTGGCCCGTGTCGACTTGGTTCGTATCGCCTTGGCTCGCATCGGCATGGGTCGCATCGGCATGGGTCGCACCCAGGTAGGCGGTGGCGACCCGCGGATCGGCCTTGATCTCGGCGGGGGTTCCCTCCGCGATCACCTTCCCGATGTCCAGTACGACGATCCGGTCGCACACGTCGAGCACCAACCCCATGTCGTGGTCGATCAACAGCACCGTCACACCATCGGCCCGGACGGCACGCAGACGGTCGCCCAGCCACCGGCTCTCGGTGCTGTCCAGACCGGCCGCCGGCTCGTCCAGGAGCAGCATCCGGGGACGCCCGGCCAGGGCACGCGCGATCGACACCAACTGCCGTCTGCCCTGGGAGAGTTCACGGGCCAGCTGGGACCGGGATCCACTCAGGTGCAGCATCTCGAACAACCGGTTCCGCAGCTCCAGACCCTGCATGGTGCCGACGTGGTCGCCGCCGTGCCGGGCCGCGGCCTCTCCGACCAGCACGTTCTCCTCCACGCTGAGATCCTCGTAGAGCTCGATGCCCTGGAAGGTGCGTCCGAGGCCCGCCCGGCCCCGTTGGTGCGGTTTCAGCGACGAGATCGGCCGCCCGTCGAACTCGACCGTTCCCGTGCTGCGGTGGTATCCGCTGATCGCGTCGAGCAGGGTGGTCTTCCCCGCGCCGTTCGGCCCGATCACGCCGACGATCTCACCCGAGCGCACGTCGAAGGAGACCGAGTCGACCGCCACCACACCGCCGTAGCGCACCCCGATGTCGCGTACCGAGAGCACCACTTCGCCCGGATCGGGGACGCGCGGGCGGTCGGACCGTGCCGCTTCGGTTTCGGTGAGGATCTCGGCGTCCAGAGATTCGGCGGTGTCGGCCGCGTCGAGGGCGGGCCGACGCCTGTTTCGCAGCTTGTGCATCAGTTCGTGCGCCGGGCCGACGATGCCCTCAGGGTTCGTGATCACGGTGAGGATCAGGCCGACGCCCATGATCACGCCGTACCACTCTCCCATGGACAGTGCCCGGTCCAGCAGGACGGGCAGCAGGCCTCCGGCCCCCATCACACCGGCCACGAGGCCCCCCGAAAGGGCCGTGATACCCGCCAGGTACGCGGTGGCGAACAAGCCCAGACCGCCGATCGCGGTGAACATCTGGGCGTCGGCGACGGTCTGCTGATAGCCCAGCAGAGCACCCCCGAGCCCGGCGACGAACGCTCCGATCGCGAAGGCGGTGATCTTCGTACGGGCGACGTCGATCCCCGCCGCGGCGGCCGACCGCTCGTTGGCGCGCACGGCGAGCATCGCCGCCCCGAGCCGGCTGCGGCGCAGCCGTCCGACGCCCAGGGCGACCCCCAGCAGCACCACCAGGCACAGCAACGCGAACGGAATGCGCGGGTAGTCCTCGCCGGCGCCGATGCCCAGGTCGATCCCGAACAGGCGCGGCGCGGGGACCTGCGAGCCGTCCAGGCCGCCGTTGAGTTCGGTGTTGCGGAACCAGAAGGCCTCCAGCGCCACCGCCAGCGCGACCGTCACCACCGCCGCGGGCAGGCCGCGGATCCGCAGGGCGGGAAGCCCGATCACAACACCGATCACCATCGCCGCCACGGCGGCCAGCAGCGGGGCGAACGGGAAGGGGATGTCCCACCCCGCACTCAGCTTGCTGAGGCTGAACGCGCCGACGCCGGCCAGGGTCAGCTGGGCCAGCGAGATCTGGCCGGCGAACCCGGTGACGACCACCAACGACAGTGAGATCACCGCCAGGGTCAGCGAGGTGATGACCGCGGCGCGGATGCTGCCGTGGGTGGTGAGGAGGACGACGACACCCAGGCCGGTGCTCACGACGGCCGGGACCAGGACACGGTCGGGCCGCGGCGCGCGGCCCAACGCCTGCTGGACCAGGGAGCCACGGGTGGGCAGCGGCCGTCCGCGGACCACGAGGTAGGCCAGGATCACGGCCAGCGGCACCAGTTGCGCCGTGCCGGTCTGAGGCAGCCATGACCACTTGCCCTGGAGGAACTGCAGTTCCGACTGCAGCATCCCGATGACCAGGCCGGCTCCCACGGCGGGGACCAGCGCGGTGAAGTTGCCGACCAGGGCCGCGGCGAGGGCCGGCACGATGAACAGGGTGTACGAGATCGGGACCAGGGGCACGATGGGCGCGATCAGAATGCCGGACAGGCCGGCGATGGCCGAGCCCAGCGCCCAGTTCGCCACCGCGATCCGCTCCGGCGACAGCCCGCTGACCAGGGTGCCCTTCTCCGATTCGGCCGCCGCCCTGGCCGTGAGGCCGAACCGGGTCAGCCGGAACACCAGCGCCAGCGCGACCGTCAGTACGACGATGACCCCCGCGAACCACAGCCGGTCGCCGGGGATGCGCGAGCCGCCCCAGTCCACCGGGTCGTTCGGAAGAATGGCCTTGACCGACACCTGGGCGGTGCCCACCCGCGCGGCGATCACGGACTGGATCACCAGCATCACCCCGATCGAGGCGACAGCCTTGGCCACCGGCGGCGCGGCCCGCAGCTGCCGGAAGACGAGCCCGTACAGCACCACCCCGAACACCGCGGCGAGCACCAGCGAGATCAGCATCGCCGGGAAGAGCCCGAGCGGTCCGCCGAGCCCGACCGTGGTCGGCAGGCCCGGCACCGGCACCAGCAGCTCACCCCGGCGCAGGAACGCGTAGGTGTAGGCGCTGTACAGCGCGATCGCCCCGGTGGCGAAGTTGACCACGCCGGAACTGCGGTAGGTCAGCACCAGTGCCAGCGCGAGCGCGCCGAACACCGCCCCACTCCCCAGGCCCAGCAGCAGAAACACGACGTACTGGCTCATCGGCGAGACCGTCCCTTCCGGCTGCTTCGACTACTGCGCGAACAACGGACTGGGATCGATGACCCGCACCTTGTCCAGCTTGCCGCCGGACATCGTGCCGGTGATCACCTGCGCAGAGCAGGCCGCCTTCATCCCCGGTACCGCCGTGGAGTCGCAGGTGAACGTGGAGCCGTGGCCCACCGGCAGCACGACGTCCTTGGCCGAGCTCAGGGCAGCGGCGATGGTCTTCGGCGTGACCTCGCCGGTCAGGCCGTGCAGGGCGCGCACCAGACCGAGCACGCCCTGGTATCCGACAGCCGCGTACCCCTGGGTGGGTGTGTCGGGGCTGTACCGCTTCATCACCTGGCGGTAGAGCTGGGCCTCGATGTGGTCACTGGCCGTGTCGAAGCCGCTGAACACCTGCGCGCCGTCCATGCCCGCGCCCACGGCGTCGATGACCTCGGGGGCCACACACGACTGGACGAGTTCGCGGGGGGTGTCGCCGCCGAGCGTGCCCATCGCCTGGAGCACGGAGGTGCACACGGTCGACTCGCCGATGACGGCGACGGCATCGGGCTTCTTCGCCAGCGCGGCACTCACCTGGGGCGACGCGTCCGGCGTGCCCGCCGCTATCGTCACGATCTGCAGGTCGACGCCGGCCTTGGCGAAGAACGGCTTGCCGATGGCCTCCATACCGCCCACCGCGGCGGGTACGTCGATCACGAACGCGGCGATCTTCTTGTACCCCTTCTCCTTCGAGTACGCGGCCATCGCCGTCATGTTCGCCGGGAAGCCGCCCGTCCAGGAGAAGGCGTTGGTGCTGGTGCCCTCGGCGTTGCTGGCGCCCACGGCGGTCGCCCAGGGAATGCCGGCCTGGGTCACGATCGGCACCATCGAGTCGCCCAGACCGCTGCTCGTCAGCACGACCGCGTCGACCTTCTGTTCGACCATCTGGTTCGCGCAGTCCCGTGCGGTGGCCGGCTCCTCCTTGGTCTTGCAGACCACGAAGGTGATCGGTCTGCCCGCGATCCCGCCGAGGTTGTCATTGGCGTACTTCCGGGCCGCTTCCGCGGCTTCCCGGTTCTCGGGCTGACTGGTGCTGGCGCCGCCCTCATTGGTGATCAGGCCGATCGTCACCGGCTCGCCGGTGGCCTTCTCGCCCGGGAACGCGCTCGCCAGCGCGGCCGGTACCTCCGTGCTGTCCGCGGCGGTGGCCGCGTCATCGCCACCGCCTCCGCATCCTGCCAGCAGGACCGCGCTCGAAATCAGCGCGACCGATACCCGTGACCGGGGCGAGGAGAAGACTGGTCTGACCCGTTCGTTCATGTCTGCTTCCCAAGGTTTCGGCGAGTGCCCGGCACTCGCGGCGATCAGTGGTCGGCGGCACGCCGGGCCGGAGCCGCGGCTGCGCTGCCGTCTGAGAATGTGAAGAGAGAGCCGCAAACGGATGTCGAACGGCACGCGGGCCGGATGCCGGTGCCGAGGCAGGACATGCCGGCCGGCGCGGCGAGGACCGCACGACCGGAGACCGGGGCGACCCCGCTCCCACGGAACAGGTCGTCCGGCCTTCTCGACCGGCGACCGGGTCGTCGGCCATGGGTTCGTCGGCAACGGCTCGGCGGCTACGGGTCGTCGGCCATGGGCCTGCTTGCCTGCCTGTCGGCATGGCACAGCGCCGTCGGTCTTCAGCCTGATGAACTCCTCGTCGGCGAGGCCGCGCTGCGGCAGTACCCCAACGGTGTGCTCGGCGAACCGGGCCGCCGTACAGAACGTGCGGGAGGCGGGGCAGGCCCCAAAGATCTCCGCGGCCTCACCGGCGGGCGCCGCAATGGCCCGGACGCTGCCGGAACGCTCGCAGGTCGCGAATCCTCCCTGCCGACGAACCGGCAGAACTCCGGCCGGGACCGGCCCGGTTGCGGCACCGGGAACTCCAGCCGCCCGCCGTCGGCCGTCCGATGGGTGCCGGCCAATCTCGTGGCCGACGGCCTGTGCCCGGGCCGCTCCCACGGTGGCGGCGGCCCACCCGCCACCCGCGTCCGACCGCGCCGACCGTCGCCCCGCTCGGCGTGCTCGATGCTGCCTGCCTCGGCACCCCACTCCGCGAGCACCGCGCCCGCCGCGGACACGGACGTGAACGACGCGACGTCCGGGGCCCGCACGCCCTCCATCGGTCGGTGCACTCCGACCACCTCCTCGTGGACTTCGTTGAGATCCCGCCGACTCAGGACACGGCCGGCACATGCCGTGCCGCGTCGACGGTTGGGCTCGCGCTCGGGTCGGCTCACTGCGGGAAGGCGCGCGGAGGTCGATCCTCCGGCGGCTGGGGAGAGCGACGACAGCACGTCACTCGACGGTGGTGGCCCGCTCCGGGCACGCCATCACGACGCGACACCGTCACGGGCCGAGGCCTCAGGGCGGTCCTGCCGGGACCTCTCTGTCCCGGAGCGGGGCCGGCCATTGTCGTCGGGCCCGAGGACGCCCGGTGCTGTCGCCGTGCACCGCGTATGCCCGGAGCACGGCCGGCTGTGTGTCCACGGCGATCCTCGTCGGACCTCCGGCTCCCGCGAGGAGCCGCATCGCCGAGCTTCGTCAGCCGGTCATGGCCGCGGCCGGTAACTTCGAGAGGGCGCCCGTTTCTCCCGCGGTGCTCCCGCCGTCGTCGGCTTTGAGGAGCTCGAACAAGGTGCCCTCCCCGATGTCCGGCACGTGGTCTGCCCGGAGCCTTCGCGACAACGCCTGCGTGATCACCGGCCTCTGGCCGCCGCGCGCGCGGGCGGACCTGGGGCCGACGACCGGTAACCGTTCCGCGATCGGCCCACCGATCCGCGCGGTGTCGAGGAGCCCGATCGTTCCGACAGCACTCGAAGCCGAGGCCACGTCGCCACCTGGCAGTGCGCTCATCTCCGCTCCTTCGCGACAAGACGCTGTGACCCCGCAGGCCGCCGATGTCCCACTTTTCACGTACAACCGGCTGCAATGCATAAGAGTATACGTAATTACAGTTCGGCGGAACCCGTCGCGCAGCCCCTGAAGCGGCCTGTACGGGCCCTGATTGCCGGCGTCCGGCCCTCACCCCGCACGCCGCTGTCGCAGGCAGGGCGTGGTAGGCGGCGCCGCCGCAACGGGATAGGTGCGAAAGTGGCACGTCAAAGGGCTACTGGGCGCCGGTTGAACGACCGGGAGCCGTAAGTGGGCAGCGCCGCACACGGGTTCGCGTGCAGGTTCGAGCCCGGAAGGGTGGTCGAGGAGCGCGCTTCGGTCGCTGCCGATGGTGACGTTCCCTGCGTACGGACGGCATCCACACGCGAAATGAGGGGACGGAATCCACTCGCCCGGTCATGGGGAGCCGTAGGCGGCAACGGCCGTGGGCGGGGCGTCCTGCCCGGCCTCGTCGATGACCGGCCTCCTGCGCGGAACAGTCAGGACAACGCGGAACAGCAGGACAACAGAGGCAGCGGTGGAGCGAGTTGGCCGGTTCCGCCGCAGGGGGCGCTGGCAGAGGGCATGCTGGCGAAATGACGGAGCCACAGGCGGCCTCAGGGGGTCCGGAGCCGGGCCCGGTGCCCAACCCGGATGGGGAACAGGCGATTGTCGTAGCCGGTGTCGATGATCACCCGCTCATCCTGGGCGGTCTGCGGTTGTACTTCGCCGAGAACGCCCCGGACATCCGACTGGGCGCCATCGAATCCAGTGTCACAGCGCTGCTCGAACGAACCGACAGCCCCGCCTCCGTGGTGCTGCTCGACCTGCTCCTGCCGGCCGAACCGGATGTCGCGCACAACGTGGCGAGGATCGTCGCGACCGGCGCTCGTGTCGTCATCCTCACCTCGGACTCCCGTCCGGGCGTCGTACGCAGCGCCATCGACGCGGGCGCCCTCGGGCTGGTCCTGAAAGGTGATCCGGAGGAATCCGTCGTCGACGCGGTGCGAGCCGCCCACGCGAACGAGTTCTCGGTTTCCAGCAGACTCGCCCACGCCATGGTGACCGACCCGCGGGCAGGGGTGCGGCTCTCCGAGAGGGAGCGCCAACTCCTTGTGCTGATGGCGCAGGGCAAGCCGCGCAAACTGATCGCGAAGGAGATGGGGCTCGCGGTGGACACCCTGAAGTCCTTCCTCGACCGGGCGGCGAGGAAGTACCGGGAGGTCGGCCATCCGACGGCGGGCCCCGGCCAGTTGGTGGCCTTCGCGTTGCGGGACGGCCATATCGATATCGAGCCCGAAGCCAAGTGAGACCGGGGACCTACCGGTTCAGCGTCGAACGCGGGATGCAGCGTTCGTTCACCGTGCTCGCCGTCCTGCTCGCCGTGCAGTGGGCGGTCATGGTGACGACCTCACCGGAACTCGATGTGCCGCTGATCATCTCCGGCTGGTGGTTCGTCCTCGTACTGCTCGTCGAGGCCGTCCGCGCCTGGCGTTGCCTGCTGGCCGCCTCGGACGCGTGGCTGGTCTGCGGCGCGGTTCTGCTGGTGTACGCGGCGATGGCCCTGTCCCCTCCGGGTGACATCGTGGTGGGGGCCAGAGGCAATCCCGCTCTGGTCGCGGCCGTTCTGGCGGCGGGGTTCCTGACTCCGCCGCGCGCCTGGGCGGTCTGCGCGGGGGTCTTCCTCGCACAGGTGGTCGTCTGCCTGCCGCTGGACGGCCCGTCGCGGGCGCTGGAAAGTCTGTGGCCGGGGATCTCGGGCGCGTTCGCCGCGGGCGTGCTGACCAGGGTGATGCGGTCGGCCGCCGCCCGGGCCGATCACGCGCAGGAGGCGCTGCTCGCGGCACAGGCTCAGGAGGCGCAGGCCGAGGGCCGGCGGTCCGCGCATCGCACGTTCCAGCGGATGCTCCACGACGACGTGGCCACGGCCCTGCGCGCGGTGGCCGGCCGCGGTGTCACCCGGGCCGAAGCACGCCGGACATGCGCGGACGCGGTGGCCGCGATGGCACGGGCGCCGATGGCACCGGTCGCGAGCAGCACCAGGAATCTGGCCGAGGACATCGAAGAACTCCGCACCGTCCTGCCCGTCGAGACCACGCTCCACACCGGCGGCGAT
Organism: Streptomyces sp. NBC_01451; assembly: GCF_036227485.1. Lineage (NCBI taxonomy): Bacteria > Bacillati > Actinomycetota > Actinomycetes > Kitasatosporales > Streptomycetaceae > Streptomyces > Streptomyces sp. NBC_01451. The sequence continues at coordinate 1,722,355 of NZ_CP109479.1, read as the reverse complement.
GTCCATGTGCCGGCCCCGGTGGCCGCGGCCATGCTCGCCGCCGCGCGAGAGGCGCTGCGCAACGTCGACCGCCACGCCTTCGCCGGCGCTGTCTCCGTACGGCTGAGCGAGGACGGGCACGCGGTCGTCCTGGTCGTTTCGGACGACGGCGTCGGCTTCTCCCCGACACGGTCCCACCGATCGTCCTGGGGACTGAGCCGGTCCGTCATCGACAGGATGGCGGAAGTGGGCGGCACCGCGGATGTGATCAGCACCGAGGGCGCGGGCACCTCCGTGCGACTCGGATGGACCCGCGACGCCGCCCCACCGGTGGCGGCTGCCCGCTTGGACAGAGCCGCCCTGATCGCCCTCGCGGTGGGTGACATCCGCAAGCCTCTCGCCGCGGTCTGTGTGCCCTATCTGCTGAGCATGTACGTGGTCGCGGTGGTCCACAGCGATGGCACGGCGAGCGCGGACCGGCTGACCGTCTGGTTCTCGGTACTGGTACTGATCACCCTGGCCCTGATCGTGCGGGCCGACCGGCCGGTGTCCGGACGGGTCGGCTCAGCGAGTGCCGCGTTCGCTCTGGGCGGTCTGCTGTACGCGCTCTCCGTCATACCGGCGGACAGCCTCGACAACTTCGATTCCTGGCCCGTCGGCGCCCTCACGCCCCTGTTCGTCGTTCTGCTGACGATCCGTTCGGTCCCGGAGGCCGTGGTTCCCCTGGTGCTGGAGGAGATCGCGATTCTGTCGCTGATCGCGACCGGCGGACTGGAGGCCGACTCACCGGCGGCCGTACTGCCTGCCCTGCTGGCTCCGGTGTTCGGTGTCGTCATGGTCTGGATCATCGTGCGAACGGTCGTCGGACTCGGTGCCGTGGTGGCGGAGGCCAACCGCGACCAGGTCGCGATCGCGGTCGCCGAAGCGGGACACGAGGCCCGTACGGCGCTGCACCAGCGGAGGATCGAGGAGATCGGCGCACAGCTGCTGCCCTTCCTGCGGGGGATCGCGGAGGGAAGGGAGCCGGGCTCCTGGCGGGAACTGCGTGAACAGGCCCAGTTGTTGGAGGTGACGGCCCGGGACGAGCTGCATCTCCCCGGTGTGATCGACGCCGAGGTCCGGGACCGCCTCACCGTGGCCCGGCAGGACGGCTGTGTCGTCAGGTTCCAGTCGGACAGCGACGCCGTGTATCCGCCCCTCGTGCTGCGCGATCTGCTCGCCGCCGCGCTCACCGGCTCGGAGCCACCACGTCGGCTGACCCTCAGTCTGTATCCCGGCACGGAACAGGTGGAGGTGAGTCTGGTGACCGTCCCGGGCGATGCCGCCAGGAGCGCCCGGCTTCGCCGGTCCTTCGCGGACTTCGCCCCGGTGGTGGACGACCTGCCGGAAGCGACCTGCGCACATCTGGTGGTGCGTCAAGGAGGCGGTATGTCCCCGATATAGGGGACATGACCACGGACGCGCGCCGCGTCACGCTGGGGGCCTGCCCCAGCGTGAAAGGAACCGTCGTGGGAGCTCTTCTCATCTTTGTGCTCTTCTGTCTGCTGGTCGGAACCGGAGCCTTCTTCCAGAGCCGGCATTTCTTCCGGAGCCTGGAAAGACAGTACGAGATGCGCGGCCGGGTGAACCCGCAGGCAGTTTTCCAGGCCGCCGCGGAGGCGGCCAGGGGAATTCGCTGGACCGTCCGGGAAACGAAGCGTGGACTGGAAACACGACACCCCGTGGGCAGCGTGATCCGCGTGAACCTGGAAACCGAGGAGGGCGGGGAGTGTGTCACCACTCTCTTCCTTCGCGATATCGCGTTCACCTCGCAACTGGGCGGACTGATCAAGACGCCTCGCGCCTTCCGGGCGATTCAGCGGAAACGGAAGCGGATCATCGCCGCCGTCTCGGCAGTACCGGGAGCGGGCGACTGGATCGAAGTAAGTGGCCTGAACTGACCCGAGGGAAAGGAAACACCGTGGCGACCAAAGAGCAGTACGAAGCGGCTCTCAGCAAGGCGGAGAGGGCGGGCATCGGATCCTTGGACACGCAGCAACGGGAACTTGTCCAGAAGCTGTACAAGGAGGCCGGGCCGCGAGGAAACCGTGCGCGCAAAGTCATCGACGGCAAGTAGTGGCCGTCCAGAGGAGAGGCAGGAATGGGAATCTTCGGACGCAGTAGGAACGCCGCGCCGGGCGGTGGCAGGGCGACAGGGGAAATCGGCAGTTTCCTTTCTCCGCACTCTCCGGACGACACCGCTCGAATTGTCCACGCGGGCCTCGCCGATCAGTTGTCGATCGAGTCGGCCGAGGTCACTGGTCCTGGTCTCCTGGAATCGATATACCTGAGCAGGTTCGATTCCAGCGGTGTCACCGTGGTCGCCGGAAACTCCGTCGACACGTACTTCTCCTTCGCCGTCGATCTCACGGCGACATCGGGCGGAACGGAAGGGCGTGCCTATCTCGACCGTCCCGCACGGTCGGTCAAGCGCTGGATGGGCAACACCATCAAGATCAGCTCTGGTGTCCAGATGACCCTGGAGGGCGCCGGCGTCCGGATTGTGCGCTGGGACGTCGGGTTCTGACCGGACGGGAACCGGGCGAGGACCGCACGAGGAAAGCCGTCGCGCGACGAGGGACCGCCGCAGCCCGCCTCCACAGGTGGGCTGCGGTTTCCCGGCGACCTCGTCCAGGTGGTCGCCGCCGGTGCCCGACCTGCCGGGTGCGCGGGTACGGGTGATGCTTGTCGGGGGCAGGAGCATTCGGCGATCTGCCCGGCGGGCCCGGCTCGGCCCGGTCTGCGGTCCGAAGCGCGAACCGCAGGCCTGACGGGGCAGGGTGACGACCGTTGTTACCCGGAATTTTCAACAAAGTGTTGACGCCTCGTCGCCGGAAGGCGTTAGCTGTGCGCAGCCAGCCCGGCGTGCTCCCCGCACGCACCCCAGCGCGCGCCCAGCACGCACAAGGCCACGGAGGTCTGCCGTGACGTCGAGTACGCCCCCTGGCGGCCTCGCCCGGTTCAACGCCCTGGAGGAGTCCGCGGCCCGCACCGCGCTCCACGAGGCCTGCGCCTCGACGGCCTGGGGACGGCAGCTGCTCGCGAAGCGCCCGTACGCCACCGCCGAGGACCTGTACACGGCGAGCGACACGGCGATGGCCGACCTGGCCGACGACGACCTCGCCGAGGCGATGGCCGGGCATCCGCCGATCGGCCGTCCGAAGCCCGGCGACCCGACCTCCGCCCGTGAACAGCGCGGCATGGCCGGTGCCTCCGAGGACCTGAGGGCGGAGATGCTCGAACTGAACCTCGCCTACCAGGAGCGGTTCGGCCATGTCTTCCTGATCTGCGCCACCGGCCGCACCGGCGAGGAGATGCGCGACGCGCTGCGGGAACGGATCGGGAACACGCCGGAGCGGGAACGGGAGATCGTCCGCACCGAACTGGGGAAGATCAACCGCATCCGGCTCGGCAACCTCGTACAGGAAGACCAGTGACCGACATGAGCACCGACGCCACCGAAACCGCCGACCCCGGCGCCTTCGTCGCCTCCGTGTCCACGCACATCCTGGACACCAGCGTCGGCCGCCCCGCCGCGGGCGTCGCCGTCCGGCTTACCGCTCGTAGCGGGCGCGAAGCGGACTGGCGGGCGCTCGGCGGCAGCGCGACCGACGCCGACGGGCGGTGCAAGGACCTGCCGGCGCTGCCGGAGGGCACGACCCATGTGCGGCTCGACTTCGAGGTCGAGCCGTACCTGGAGCAGAAGCAGAAACAGGCCGATGCGCAGCAGGACGCCCCCGCGAACCGGGACAGCGGAGCGGCGGGAGCGTTCTTCCCGGAGGTGGCGATCACGTTCGCCGTCGTGCCGGGCGAGCACTACCACGTACCGCTGCTGCTCAACCCGTTCGGCTACTCCGTATACCGAGGGAGCTAGCAGCATCATGACCGATTCAGCAGGCCAGGCCCGACCCGTGTTTCTCGGGCAGAACCAGTACGGCAAGGCCGAGAACCGCGTCGTGCGCGTCACCCGCGACGGCGCCACCCACCACGTCAAGGATCTCAACGTCTCGGTGTCCCTCTCCGGCGACATGGACGAGGTCCACCTCTCCGGCTCGAACGCGAACGTCCTGCCGACGGACACCACCAAGAACACGGTGTACGCCTTCGCCAAGGAGCACGGCATCGACTCCGCCGAGCAGTTCGGCATCCATCTGGCCCGGCACTTCGTGACGAGCCAGGAGCCGATAAGGAAGGCTCGTATCCGGATCGAGGAGTACTCCTGGGAGCGGATCGAGTCGGCGGGCGGGGGCGGGCACTCCTTCGCGCGGCAGGGGCAGGAGACCCGGCTGGCCCAGATCACGTACGACGGTTCGTCGTGGGAGGTGGTCTCCGGGCTCAAGGACCTGGTCGTGATGAACACGACCGACTCCGAGTTCTGGGGCTACGTCAAGGACAAGTACACGACGCTTCCCGAGGCGTACGACCGCATCCTGGCGACCCAGGTGTCCGCGCGCTGGCGCTTCAACTGGTCCGACGAGGCACGGGAGATGCCCGACTGGGAGGAGTCCTACGCGCAGACCCGCAAGCACCTGTTGTCCGCCTTCGCGGAGACCTACTCGCTCTCCCTCCAGCAGACCCTCTTCCAGATGGGCGCGCGGATCATCGAACAGCGCGACGAGATCGACGAGGTGCGGTTCGCCCTCCCCAACAAGCATCACTTCCTGGTGGATCTGAAGCCGTTCGGGCTGAAGAACGACAATGAGGTCTACCTCGCCGCGGACCGGCCGTACGGCCTGATCGAGGGCACGATCCTGCGGGACGGCGCCGACGCGCGCATCCCCGCCGACCTCACCAACCTCTGAGACCTCTAAGGACGTTCGAACGATGGTTCAGCGCATCGTCATCGAGAACTGCGCGGTCGCGACCGTGGACGCCGCCGACACCGAGTACGCGTCCGGCCATGTGGTGATCGCCGGCAACCGCATCGAGTCGGTCGGCGCGGGCAAAGCCCCCGAGGGGCTGGCGGACGTGGTCCGGCGAGTCGACGCGAGCGGCCACCTCGTCACCCCCGGCCTCGTCAACACGCACCACCACTACTACCAGTGGATCACCCGGGGCCTGGCCACCGACCACAACCTCTTCGACTGGCTGGTGGCGCTGTACCCGACGTGGGCACGCATCGACGAGCCGATGGTCCGCGCGGCGGCGCAGGGCTCGCTCGCCATGATGGCCCGCGGCGGAGTCACCACCGCCATGGACCACCACTACGTCTTCCCGAAGGGCTCCGGCGACCTGTCCGGCGCGATCATCGGGGCGGCCCGCGAGATGGGCGTCCGCTTCACCCTCGCCCGCGGCTCGATGGACCGCAGCGAGAAGGACGGCGGCCTGCCCCCGGACTTCGCCGTCGAGACCCTGGAGGGCGCGCTCGCCGCCACCGAGGCCACCGTCGACGAGCACCACGACCCCTCCTTCGACGCCATGACACAGGTCGCGGTCGCCCCCTGCTCACCGTTCTCCGTCTCGACCGAACTGCTGCGCGAGGGAGCGGAGTTGGCGCGGCGCAAGGGCGTACGCCTGCACACGCACGGCTCGGAGACGGTCGAGGAGGAGCAGTTCTGCAAGGAACTCTTCGGCATGGGCCCGACCGACTACTTCGAGTCCACGGGCTGGCTCGGCGAGGACGTGTGGATGGCGCACTGCGTCCACATGAACGACTCGGACATCGCCGCCTTCGCCCGTACGAAGACGGGCGTGGCCCACTGTCCGTCCTCCAACGCCCGGCTGGCGGCGGGCATCGCACGTGTCCCCGACATGCTGGCGGCCGGCGTCCCGGTCGGCCTCGGCGTCGACGGCACCGCGTCCAACGAGTCCGGCGAACTCCACACCGAACTGCGCAACGCCCTCCTCATCAACCGCCTCGGGGCGCACCGGGAAGCGGCTCTGAACGCCCGTCAGGCGCTGCGCCTCGGGACGTACGGCGGCGCCCAGGTCCTGGGCCGGGCAAGGGAGACGGGGTCGCTGGAGGCGGGCAAGCTCGCCGACCTGGTCCTCTGGAACCTGGACACGCTGGCCCACGCGTCGATCGCCGACCCGGTCACCGCCCTGGTCTTCGGTGCGGCGGCACCGGTCACCGCGTCCTTCGTGAACGGCGAACAGATCGTCGAGAACGGGCGGTTGCTGCACGTCGACGAGGACGAGATCGCCCGCTCGACGCGTGCGGAGGCCCGGCGGCTGGCAGCGATCGCGGCGCGCGGCCGAGAGGCCTGAAACAGGGTTCCGGGCCCGAACAGACCTCCGGCCGAGGGGGACGGCCCTCGGCCGGAGTCCAGCCGGCACGGTCGGCGTGGTGGCCGGTGCCGGTCAGCCGATGTAGTAACTGTCCCCGTACACTTTCCAGTCGAGCGGCGGATCCAGGTTCAGGTTCCCCTGGTCGAGGAAGACCCGCTGGGCGGTGTCCACGCGGCTGGTGTCCTCGTGGGCCGCCTCCTGCCGCATCGCCCACACCCGGGCGTCGAGGAAGGCGTTCAGGTACGTCGTCTCGTCGCCGCCGTCGGCCGGGGTGGCCGCGTTCGCGCGGGCCCGTGTGCGGATGCCGCCGAAGGTGAGACCGTCCGTGCCGGGACCGTGCATGACCATGGCGTCGTAGTAGGCGAACTGGCCCAGCGTGCCGACGCCGTCCTTCTTGGCGAGGGCGACGGCCGGGTCGAAGTAGACGCGGTCACGCTCGTCGTTCTGGGCGTCCCGGAAGGCGGACGTCTTCGCCGCCTTCCGCCAGGCGGCGGGGAAGCCCGGGTCCAGGCCCTCGTGCGAGTCGGTGCCGTCCACCGCGCGCAGGGCGGGCAGATAGGCGGCCAGGGCGTTGTCCGCGTCCCGCTCGGTGTACAGCTCGACGAGGGCCAGCATGTCGCTCGTACCGGAGCAGAAGCCGATGATCCCGCCGGTGTAGCCGCGCCCGTCGCCGATGTCCTCGATGTACGCGTACTGCGCCTGCCAGTCCAGGGACGAGTTCTCCGCGCTGCACACCAGCCGCATCGCGATGTCCTTCTTGGCCGGGTCGTCGAGCCCGTCGGCGGTCGCCTCGGTGGTCGCGCCGGACGCGATCCGCTGGGTGGTCAGGATCGCGGTGGCGCCGAGCGCGGCCAGCAGCGTACGACGGGCGGCGGCTCTTTGCATCATCGGCACGGGGTCTCCAAGAAGGGCGCGGCGGGAAGAGGTTGAGAGTCGCGCGCCAAGTTGGGAATGCCGTGGGGTGACGGTAGGAGGTCGCTGTGAGTACCGGTCAGAGTCCGAAGAGTCGCGGTTGCGACGCCAGTGCGCGGAAGTACTCCTTCGGGTCCGCGACGAGCTTGCGCACCTTGAGATCCATCAGCCCGCCGACCCCCACGAGTTCCGCCGCGACCGTGCCGTCGGCCTTGCGGATCGTCTGCCGGATACGGAAGGTCCTGCCCTCGCCCCAGAGGAACTCGCAGGTCACCTCGACCTCGTCGCCCGCGAGTAGCTCCCGCTGATAGCGGATGGTGGTCTCCAGGGCCACCGGACCCACACCCTTGGACATCAGCTCCGCCTGGCTGATGCCGGCCGCGTGGAGCAGGGCCCAGCGGGCGTGCTCCGCGTAGTTGAGGTACACGCTCTGGTTGAGGTGTCCCTGCACATCGGTCTCGTACCCGCGCACGGTCACCGGGACGGAAAACGGTTCGGCCACGACTTCCCCTTCACGACTGCTCGGCTTCGCCATGAGGACGCAAGCGTACTGAGCGGTTGCTCACAGCCGCCAACTGTCCTTGTGCGTGCGGCCGTTACTTCCGCCGGGGGGACGCCAGCAGATAGCGCGTGCCGGTACGCGGCTCGCTGTGCTCGCCGGCCTGCCAGCCCGCCTTCTCCAGCGTGGCCGCGCAGGCCCGCAGCGCGTCGCCGTCGGACTCACGCACGGCGACGGCCTCCGGCTGCGGAGTCGCCCGCACCCGGTAGCCGCCGGCGCCCTTCCCGTCCGCCGGGAGGTGGCCGGCCGCCTCGAGCGCCAACGCGGCGGCCTGCACCAGATGCGTACGCTCCCAGCCGCACGGACGGTCCGTGGCCCCGTCCCTGTTGGTCATCCGACGCAGTTCCAGCAACCCCTGCCAGGCACTGTGCACCTCACGCGTCCGGGCGGGACCGGCGGCCGGTGCCTCCGCCTCGCCGCCCACCCGTGCGGCGAACGCCCCGGTGCCCCCGGACGCGGGGGCAGCCCCGGCGGCGACAGGTGTGTCCGTGGGCCGCGTCTCCTCCCGTATCCGATGGCCGGCCGGTGTCAGGAAGTGGTCGTGCGGTGGCCGCGGGTGCCGGAAGGCGAGGCCCCGCCCGACCAGCGCGGCGAGCTGGAACTCCGTACCCCGCAGCCGTCCGGTGACGGGGTCGGCGGCGTCGATGACGCGTCGCTGGGCGGCGGTCGGCGGACGTGTCACGGCGCACCCCTCTCCGGCCGTCGGCTCGTACGGTCGATCGGTCGATTCGACCCGTTCCTCGAAGACTACGACCCGGTACTGACATCGCGAGCCCAGCGCTCCAGCTCGGCGAACTCGCGCTCCCCGAGCCCCCTGCGCGGGTCGATCCGCAGCAGCAGCGCCGGTCCGCTGTGATGCTCGGCCACATGGCGGACGTCGAGCTCGGTGATCAGGTCGTCCACCCAGACGAAGGGTCGCCCGTCGGCCCACTCCACGACGCGGCGCGTCTTCCAGTACAGCCCGTCGGGGTCCTCGGCGAACAGGTCGGTGAACTCGATGACCGGCAGGTCGGCCGGCAGTCCGATCGCGGGGCCGATCATCTTGTTCGCCCCGTGCATCCAGGTCGTGGCCCACACCAGGTCGTACGGCAGGGCGAGCAGCCGGGCGCCGTGGCCCGGGTGGAGCCGTATCCGCAGGCCGCGCCGGAGCCGCCGGGAGCCCGGCTTCTGCTTGGCCGACCAGGTCGCGGGGTGCACCCGGTGGGTCACATAGCCCCGGTGGCGCAGGAGCCGGGCGCGGAACGGGTTGAGGGGGCCGTCGACGTCGAGGAGGAGCAGTGGTCGGTCCGTCATGGGGACGGAATACCCATGGCGGACGCCGGTCGACCGCTCCGGCGGGCGCTACTGCCGATAACCGCTCAGGAACCGCCCGATCCTGCTGATCGCCACCTCCAGGTCGTCCGCGTGCGGGAGGGTGAGGATGCGGAAGTGGTCGGGGGAGGGCCAGTTGAAGCCCGTACCCTGCACGACCTGGATCTTCTCCTGGAGGAGCAGGTCCAGGACGAACCGCTCGTCGTCGTGGATCTTGTGCACGGCGGGGTCGAGGCGCGGGAACGCGTACAGCGCGCCCTTCGGCTTGACGCACGAGACGCCGGGGATCTCGTTGAGGCGTTCCCACGCGCGGTCGCGCTGTTCGCGCAACCTGCCGCCGGGAGCGGTGAGTTCGTAGATGGACTGCCGGCCGCCGAGCGCGGCCTGGATGGCGTACTGCGCGGGCGCGTTGGGGCACAGCCGCATCGAGGCGAGCATCGTCAGGCCTTCGAGGTAGCTGCGCGCGTGCTGCTTCGGGCCGGTCACCACCAGCCAGCCCGAGCGGAAACCGGCGACCCGGTACGTCTTCGACAGTCCGCAGAAGGTCAGGACGACCAGGTCGGGGGCGAGTGCGGCGGCGGAGTGGTGCACCTCGTCGTCGTACAGGATCTGGTCGTAGATCTCGTCGGCGAAGACCATCAGGCCGTGGCGCCGGGCCAGATCGAGGATGCCTTCGATGATCTCCTTCGGATAGACCGCGCCGGTGGGGTTGTTGGGGTTGATGATGACCACGGCCTTGGTGCGGTCGGTGATCTTCGCCGCCATGTCGTCCAGGTCCGGGTACCAGTCGGCCTGTTCGTCGCAGAGGTAGTGGACCGCCTTGCCGCCCGCGAGGGTCGTGACCGCCGTCCAGAGGGGGAAGTCCGGGGCGGGGATGAGGACTTCGTCGCCGTCCTCGACCAGTGCCTGGACCGCCATCGAGACCAGTTCCGAGACGCCGTTGCCGAGGAGGACGTCGTCGACGTCGACCTCCAGACCGCGCTCCTGGTAGCGCTGGGCGACGGCCCGGCGGGCGGAGAGGATGCCGCGCGAGTCCGTGTAGCCGTGGGCCTGCGGCAGCATGCGGATCATGTCCTGGAGGATCTCCGGCGGCGCCTCGAAGCCGAAGAGCGCGGGATTGCCGGTGTTCAGGCGCAGGACGCTGTGGCCCGCCTCCTCCAGCGCGTTGGCGTGCTCGATCACCGGCCCGCGGATCTCGTAACAGACCTCGCTGAGCTTGCTCGACTGCCGGAACTCCATGCGCTTACGCCCCTCCGGTTTGTGTGTTGCTTGGTTTTACCAAGTTCCAGCTTGGAAAGTCCAACAACATGTCTAGACTGCGTCGCATGTCACCGCGCCGAAGCTACGACCAGTACTGTTCCACCGCTCGCGCCCTCGACGCCGTCGGCGACCGCTGGACCCTCCTGATCGTCCGGGAGCTGCTGGCCGGTCCGCGCCGCTACACCGACCTGCACACGGATCTGCCGGGCGTCAGCACGGACGTACTGGCCTCGCGGCTGAAGGACATGGAACGCGACGGCCTCGCGACCCGGCGCCGGCTGCCCCCGCCGGGAGCCGCGTCCGTCTACGAACTCACCGGCCGCGGGCGGCGGTTGCTGCCGGTGCTCCAGGCGCTGGGGGAGTGGGGCGCGCCCGAACTGGGCGAGCGCCGGGCCACGGACGCCGTACGGGCGCACTGGTTCGCGCTCCCGTTGCTGCGCGGCCTGGACGCGGTGGGCGACGGGGCGGGCGGGGACGTGCTCGTCGAAGTCCGGCTGGAGGAGGGCGAGTTCCACCTGTACGTCGGCGCGGAGGACGTTCCGGTGTACGGCGCCGGGCCGGCCCCCGAGGAGCCCGACGCCCGTCTGTCGATGGACACCGGCACGTGTGCTGCGGTCGGCCGGGGAGACCTGGGCGTGCTGGACGCCGTACGGAGCGGACGCATCGAGGTGACCGGAGAGGGCACCCTCGCCAAGGCCCTGCGCGAGGCCTGACCCGAGATCGGGGCCTGATGCCCGATCGAGACCCGATACGGGACATGCCCGCCGCGCGACCGTGCGCGGCGGGCATGCTGACGAACCGTCAGGACTGGCTCAGGCCCCCGGCGGAACCTGCCTCGGCCGGCCCGAGCCACGCGTCAGGGCGTAGCCGCCGACGCCCGCCAGGGCGGCCAGCGCACCGCCGATCGCCGTCCAGACCCAGCGGTCGGACCACCAGCCGGAGGACCAGCCGTCGTCGGGCTCGATGCTCGACAGCACCGCGGAGGTCGTCGAACCGTCCGCTGTGTCCTCGGAGTTCTCGGACCTGACCGCGATCCCGGGTACCAGCGGCTCCGCCAGCGAGCCGTCCACGGCCGCCGAACCGCCGATGTCCTTGGAGTCGATCCGTACTTCGGCGCCGACCGGGAGGCCGAGGTCGGAGGTCGCGAGGTTCACCGTCGTCAGCCGGATGTAGTACGTGCCCGGCAGCGGGTCGTTGGCCCACTGCTCCGACCAGGCGCGGACCGTGCGCAGGGTGCACGCCAGTTCCACCGACGCGGTGCCCGAGGCGGCGGTGCGCGTCTGGGCGCCGTACTGGCAGGCCTGGCGGCGCCGCAGACCGTCGTACACGTCGAGCTGCCAGGTCTCGGACGCGTGCGTGTCCGGCAGCTTCACCGTCGCCTTGACGGTGGGGCGTTGACCGGCGTCCGCGGGGAACGACCAGTACAGGTAGTCGCCCGCCGAGCCGCTCGCGGTGGCCTGCTGCCCCTGGTCGATCTCCGTCGCCGTGCGGAACGACGTGCCGGCCGAGGTGGGGGCCGAACTGCCGTCCGAGGGGCTCGCGGAGGGCGAGGCGTCGGCGACGGCCGGGGTCGCGGCCAGCCCGACCATCAGCACGGCCGTGCCCAACGCACGGCTGCCGCGCATCAGTTGACCCTTGGGAACTCGCAGCAATTCCAGCACTCGCATCAGTTGGTCCTCCATACCGAGACCCGCAGGCGCGAGATCCAGCCCCACAGGACACCCGTGAGGAAACCGATCAGGACGAGCGTGCCCAGCAGCCACCAGCCGCGGCCGAGGCCGAAGGAGGCCACGTCGCTCGCCCGGCTCGGGCCGTCGACGACGTCGACGGTCAGTTCGAGCGGCAGACCGGGCGTGGTCTTCACGCCACCGGCCGCCGAGAAGGAGTTGGTGACCTGGAGACACACGGTCTCGGCCACCGACTCGTCATCCTCGTCGTCGGCCTCCGCCTTCGCGTAGCGCAGGCCCGTCGAGACGACGTCGGTACGGCCGGTGCCGTTGCCCTCGCCGCGGACGATCTCACGGCCGTGCACAGTCATCGCCCGCAGCAGCACCCCGTAGTCGGGGTTGACGGCCCGGTCGGCGGACACGCTCACCGAGGCGCGCAGTTCCTTCCCCGGCTCGACGTCGACGCGGTACCAGCGCTGCTGTCCGAACTCCTCACGGTCCGTGTACAGACCGGACTTCACCGCCGGGGCGTCCGTGCACCCGGCCGCGCCCTCGACGGCCACCGGCGTCACCACCGGGTCGGCGGCCCGGACGACCAACTGGTTGACCTTGTCGGCGAGTTCGTCGGTGTGCTCGACCGACGTGTAGGTCCCGCCGGTCGCCTCCGCGATACAGCTCAGCTGCTGGCGCATCTTGGTGTTCGGGACCAGGCCGAGGGTGTCGATGGTGAGGCCGATGCCCTTGGCAGCGATCTCCCGGGCCACCTCGCACGGGTCGAGCGGCGCGCAGGTGTCCTCGCCGTCGCTGATCAGCACGATGCGCTTGGTGCCCTCGCCGCCGTCGAGGTCGTCGGCGGCCTTCAGCAGGGCGGGGCCGATCGGCGTCCAGCCGGTGGGCGTGAGGGTCGCGACCGCCGCCTTGGCCTCGACGCGGTCGAGCGGGCCCACCGGGTAGAGCTGCGCGGTGTCCTTGCAGCCCTCCTTGCGGTCGTCGCCGGGGTAGTTGGCGCCCAGCGTGCGGATGCCGAGCTGGACCTCCTCGGGTGTCGCGTCCAGTACCTCGTTGAACGCCTGCTTCGCCGCGGCCATCCGCGACTGGCCGTCTATGTCCCGGGCCCGCATCGAACCGCTGACGTCGAGAAGGAGGTTGACCTTGGGCGCGAGTGCGGTGATTTCGTCGGCGACGGCTTCGGCCGGGACCGCGATCCCGGCCGCCAGGGCGGTGAGCAGGGCGCAGGCGCCCGCCGCCAGCCGTTGTCTTGTGATCATCGACGGATCCTATTGACCCGGGGTCGTCGGCTTCAAAACGGGACCCGTCAGTCGCCTCCCCGCTTCACCTCCCCCAAGGGGTTGGGCAGTTGGGTCCACAGGTCCCCGGGCGTGTCCGGCGACAGCCGCATCAGGGTCAACGCCTTGGTGGGCAGGGGCTGTTCGAGCAGCGCCAGGAGATCCGGTGTGCGCGGCAGCCCGTGTACCGCTGTCTCCAGCGCCTCCCGCAGCGCCGCCTCCGAACCGGCCGTCGCACCCAGCGCCCCCGCGACCAGCGAGCCGAACAGCTTCCGGCGCAGGGTGGGTTCGTCGTCGGTGACGATCCGTCCGGCCAGGTCCGGCACCGCGATGCCGTGCCGGGCCAGCCGGGCCGGACTGACGCGGATGTCGGCGAGGTCGCGGTAGACCAACCGCAAGGGGTCCCCGGTCGCCGACAGCACGACGAGGAGATTCTGACCGTGTGCCTCCAGGGCGACGCCCAGATCGAGCAGACGCAGACCGATGGTGAGGGCGAGACGCGTGAACCCGGCCAGCCAGGAGGGTGATCGAGGAAACCCCGTGGCGGCGAGGGCCCCGACGGGCACCACGCGTTCACCCGCCCCCGAGTCCGCGTACACGTCCGGTGACTCCCTCAGCACCGCTGCCAGATCGGGGGAGCCGGCGGTGACCGCGCCGAGCGTGCTGGTGATGTGCAGCAGCCCGTCGAGACGCGCGGCCATCGACTCCATGAACGCCGACACCGTCGCCGCCGTCTCGATCGAGTACGGCGAGATGTCCCGTACCGAGGAGGTGAGCCGGGCGCTCAACGCGGTCTTGAGGTGCGGTCCGCCGTCGGGGAGGGCGAGGCTGCGCAGGGACATCAGAGGATGCGCCGACAGACCTGCCCCGCCGGGGAGCCGGATCACATGTGCCGCCTGCCAGGGGTGCACCGGAATCAGCGGACGTCCCCCGTCCCGCAGCCACTCGGGCCACTCGCCCCGCACGGCGCAGCCGTCCGCCGCCACCAGCGCCAGTTTCACGACCGGCCGGTGCTCGGGCCCGTACGCGAGCTGCTCGGCCACGGAAAAACCGGGCCGGGAACGGCAGTTGGGATGGAAGGGATGGCCGTCGACGACTCGCTGCTCCCACTCCCAGCTCGCCGCGGGATCACCTGGGACGCCCTCCTGGCCGGCACGGGACAGGGCCAACGAGGCCACGCTGTGCCCGAGTTCGGCCGCGAAGGCGAGTCCGTGCGGGACGGCCAGGTCCGTCATCAGCCGCGCCGGATCGTCGTAGGACACCGCCCCGAGCCGTACGGCGGTGACCCGGCCGTCGACGGCGTACGGGTCGGCGTACGGGCCCTCCAGCCTGCGGCCGTCCGCCGGCAGCAGAACCGTGCCGCCCTCGCGGCGGCCGGTCCACGGCAGCGGCTCGTGGACGAGCGCCCGCCACAGCCGGGTCAGTACGGCGGCCCGCGCGCCGGGCAGTTCGGCCGCGTACCGCGACACGAGGTCGGGACGTACGGCGGCCAGTTCGTCGGCGACCTCGGCCTCTGCGCTGGAGGGACGGTGCACGGCGGGCTCCTCGGGTGGGGGTACGGGTGCGGGTTTGGGTGCGGGTATGTGCTGGTGAACGGGCATGGACGACGACAGACATACTTGATCGTCAGCGCACCGCGGAAACCGCGGACGCAGGGAAGCACCGTAAGAAACGAGGGAACGCGTGGACCCCACCAGGCCCCCCACCGCCCCCCCGGCCGGACACACGGACGACGGCATCGGAGCGCGCGCCGACGCGTACGCGACCGCGCCCCTGCTGAACTGCCTGCTCCGGGAGGTGGCGCAGCCGGTTCCGGGGCCGGGCGGGCCGCGCGTGTACCGGCTGCCGAGCGGGGAGCGCCTGCTGCGCGTGCGCGGGGGACGGCGGCCCGCCGCGCCCGAGGTGAACACGGGCGACGGCACCTGGCACCCGGTCGGTCACGCCGAACTCGTCAAGCTCGTGGCCGAGGAACTCCAGGCGTACACCGGTCTGTCCAACGCCGAGCTGCCCGCCGAGATGGCCGACAGCCGGGACGCGGTCGCCGCACTGCTCACCGCCCGGGCCCGGACCACCCCGCCCGAGGACCCTTACCGGCGCTCCGAGCAGTCGCTCCTCACCGGTCACCCCTACCACCCGGCGCCCAAGGCGCGCGGCGGCGGCCCGGTCGCGGGCTGGCTGCCGTACGCGCCCGAGGCGTACGCCGCCTTCCCGCTGGTGCTGTTCGGCGTGCGCGAGGACGCGGTCGCCGAGGAGGGCGACGTATCGGCCCTGGACGCCTTCGGCACGGCCCCGCCCGGCTACCGGCTGCTGCCTGCCCACCCCTGGCAGCTCGACCTCGTCGGCCCGGCCCTGGCGGACGCCTTCGCGGACGGCCGGCTGATCCGGCTGGGCACGACCGCGTCCGACACCTGGCCCACGGCGGCGATCCGCACGCTGTACGCGCCCGAGCACGACCTCTTCGTCAAGTTCAGCCTCGACGTCCGCATCACCAACGACGTACGCCGACTGTGGCGCCACGACCTGCTGGCACTGCGCCGCACGGACGCGGCGGTCGTCGCCGCCGCCGAGGGCCGGCCGGTCTGGCTCGGCGACCGGGGCTACCGCACCGCCGACTTCGCCTTCGAGGAGCTGGCGGTCCTGGTCCGCGACGGCCTGCGCGACCATGTCGTACCGGGCGCCACCCCGCTGCTCGCCGCCGCGCTGGTCGAGGGCTTCGACGGCAACCCGCTCGACGGGCTCGCCGACCCGGCCGCCTGGTGGACGGCGTATCTGCGCTGTGCCGTGCCACCGGTCGTCGAACTGTTCGCACGCTCCGGCGTCGTCATCGAGGCCCACCTCCAGAACTGCCTGATCGCCGTCGACGCCCACGGAACCCCCGTACAGGCCCTCTACCGTGACGCGGAGGGCGTGAAGCTGGTGCCGGACGTGACGCGGGCGGCGGGCTGGGAGCGGCTCGTGTACTGCCTGGTCGTCAACCACCTCACGGAGGTCGCTGAGGTGCTGCGGGAACGCCACCCGGGCTTCGACCCCTGGCGGGCGGTACGCCGGGAGCTGTCCCGCCACGACCTCCCCGAGGCCGCCGCACTCCTCGCCTCGCCCACCCTGCCCGGCAAGACCAACCTGCTGCTGCGCTGGACCGGCGCAGACGGCGCGGACGCCCGCTATCGGCCGCTGCGGAATCCGCTGGCGGGGTGAACCACCGGCGGGAAGGGAACCGTTCCGGACCCGATGACGTCATGAGCGGAACATCTAGACTGATGGCCGGTAATGGGAGCCTCGCGGCTGATCACGGCCGCTCGACGGGGACGGGGGCCGGGGCGATGAGTTCCCACAGCCGGGCCGGAGAGGTGGGATGGGGAGTCATGAAACCGCTCGGAGCAGGTGATCCCGCCTCTGTCGGGGAGGGCAGGTACCGGCTGGTCGGACGCCTCGGCCAGGGCGGAATGGGCGTCGTCTACTTCGGCCGGTCGCGGTCGGGCCGGGCGGTGGCCGTCAAGGTCGTACGGCCCGAACTGAGCACGGAACCGGGCTTCCGGCGCAGATTCGCCGACGAGGTGGCCGCGGCCCGCCGCGTCGGCGGTTTCCACACCGCGCCGGTCGTGGACGCCGACCCGGAGGGCGAGCCGGCCTGGCTGGTGACGGCCTACGTACCCGGCCCCACCTTGCGGGACGTGCTCGACCAGGTCGGCCCCCTGCCCGAGGACACGCTCACCGTGCTGGCCGCCGGCCTCGCCGAGGCGCTGGCCGCCATTCATCAGGCCGGGGTCATCCACCGCGACCTGAAACCCGCCAACATCATCGTCGCGGAGGACGGCCCCCGGGTCATCGACTTCGGCATCGCGCGGGCCCTCGACGGCACGGCCCTCACCCAGACCGGCTTCCAGATCGGCACCCTCGGCTTCCTCGCGCCGGAGCAGCTCACCGGCGGCACGCTCACCCCCGCGGTGGACATGTTCGCCCTGGGCGTGGTGCTCAGCCAGGCGGCGGGCCGCGCTCCCTTCGGCGACGGGGCGTCGGCCGCCTGGCCCTACCGCGTCGTCCACGAACAGCCGGATCTCACGGACGTGCCGGACCTGCTGCGCGGACTGGTCGCGGCCTGTCTGGCCAAGGACCCGCTCGACCGTCCCGGCCCGTCGGAGTTCCTCGACCAGCTCACGGTCCGGCATCCGTCGGACACCTGGCTGCCCGCCGAGGCGACCGCGCTCCTGCGGAGACAGAACCCCGCGGCGTACCTCGCGGCAGCGGACCGCCCGTCCGCCGGGCCCACCGACCCGCGTACGACGGTGTCCGTGCCGCCGCCGGTCACCGACGGGCAGGCGCTGGCCGGCGACCGGCGTGCGACGGTGTCCGCGCTGCCGCAGGTAGCCGACGGCCGGACCCGCGCCACGGACCCGCGCGCGACCGTGCCCGCGCCGCCGGTGGCCGACGGGCAGTCGCTGGTCACCGACCCGCGCCCCGCCACGTCCGCCCCGCCGACGCCCGCCGAGGGCCGCACCGAGGCCTCCTACCCCCTGACCGTCCAGTCGCCGCCCGGCCCAGGCTTCGGCCCCCCGCCGGTCCTCCCGCCGGCCCCGGACCCCTCCGGCGACGCCGGGGCACGGAAGAGCCGCCGAGGGGCGGTCGCCGTAGCGGCTCTGCTGGTCGCGGCGGCCGTCGCGGGGCTGCTCGTGTGGCAGCGCTGGACCGGCTCCGGCGAGCCCGGAGCCGACGACGCCGGCGGAACCTCGCCGTCGCCCCGGCGGTCGGCCCCCGCCGCGTTCCCCGACGCCGCGCTGCTGGTCCGGCTGGACACGGAGCCCGGATCGTCGGAATGCCACAGCGTGATCGGCCGCCGCGACTCCACCACGGACAACCCCGAACGGCTGATCGACGGGACCTGCGACGCCCTCCCGCAGTGGTCCCCCGACCACAAGTCGTTCGCGTTCACCCGCAAGACGGCGGAAGGGTCGGCCGTGTGGACGGCGAACGCGGACGGTACCGGCGCCCGCCGGGTCGCCGCCATCTCGGGCGGCCGGGTCTCCTGGTCCCCGGACGGCAGGCGACTGGCAGTCCTGCGCCGCGACGCGGACGACGTGCAGCAGCTGTTCACCGTGAACGTCTCGGACGGCTCCGCGCAGCGACTCACCACCGGCACCGGGAAGGTGGAGGACCCGGCCTGGTCCCCCGACGGCAAACTGATCGCCGTCTGCCTGCAGAAGACGTCGGGCTGGCAGGTCCACGTCGTCGACCCGGCACAGCCCGGCGCCGAACCCCGGCAGGTGACCCACCAGCCCCGGCGGGCGCTGGACGCCGTCTGGTCCCCGGACGGCCGTTACATCGCGTACACCGCCGGAGCGCCCGGCGAGGGCACGGGGGGAGACATCCACATCGCCAGGGCCGACGGCAGTGACGACAAAACCCTGGTGCAGACGGCCGCCCAGGAGATGGACCCGGTCTGGTCACCGGACGGCAAGTGGGTGGCCTTCGTCCGGGGGCCCTTCGACCGCCCGGCGATCTGGGCGGTCCGCGCGGACGGCACGGGTGCCCGCAAGCTCACCACCGGCAGCACACCGGAGGGGCATCCTTCTTGGCGCTGAGGCCGGAGCCGGGACCGGTGCCCGGAAACGCGATCCCGGCTGTCGCACCTGATCACTATGCTCACGGCATGAGAGAGGTCACGGCAACCCGCTACGTCGAGCCCCTGAGATCGGGCGGTTCCGTCCCCGGAGTCGTCGAGGCCGACGACCTCGGCACCTATGTCGTGAAGTTCACCGGCTCCGCGCAGGGCCGCAAGGCGCTGGTCGCCGAGGTGGTCGTCGGGGAACTCGCCCGCGCCCTCGGGCTGCGCTTCCCCGAGCTGGTCCTCGTCCACTTCGACCCGGCCACCGGCGCCCACGAGCCCCACCAGGAGGTCCAGGACCTGCTGCACGCCAGCGCCGGCCTCAACCTGGGCATGGACTACCTGCCGGGCGCCAGGGACTTCACACCGGAGACGGCGGCCTCCTTCGACGTCGATCCGCTGGAGGCGGGCCGGATCGTCTGGCTGGACGCCCTGACCGTCAACGTGGACCGTACGACGCACAGCTCCAACCTGATGGTCTGGCCCACGTTCGGCATCGCGCCGCCGCGCCTGTGGCTGATCGACCACGGCGCGGCCCTCGTCTTCCACCACAGGTGGGATCTGTCGGCCCCCGGGAAGGCGTACGACTTCCGCCGCCACGCCCTCGGCCCCTACGCCCCGGACACCCGCGCCGCCGACGCAGAACTGGCGCCCCGCGTGACGGAGGAACTGCTGCGCGAGGTACTGGCCGAGGTACCGGACGCCTGGCTGGAGACCGAAGCGGGCTTCACGACACCCGACGAGGTCCGGGACGCCTATGTGTCGTACCTCCACGCGCGCGTGCGGGCGTCCGCGTCCTGGCTGCCCACCGATTTCCCCGGCCGCGAGGAACTGGCCGCGGAGGACGCCCGACGCGCGGCGAAGACACAGCGGGACCGGCCGAACTGGCTCAAGCGGGTCCCCGACCTGCACGGCAAACCGGCGGCGGAACAGGATTGGTCGGTGCATCTCGGATGAACCAGGTCGGACCGGTAGTACAGATCGAGTACTGCACCCAGTGCCGTTGGCTGCCCCGCGCGGCCTGGCTGGCACAGGAGCTGCTCACCACCTTCGAGACGGAGCTCGGCGAGCTGTCGCTCAAGCCCGGCACCGGCGGCGTGTTCGTCGTCCGGGTCGACGGCGAGGTGGTCTGGGACCGCAGGGAACAGGGCTTCCCGGAGCCCACGGCCGTGAAGCAGGCCGTACGCGACCGAGTGGCCCCGGAAAAGTCCCTGGGCCACTCGGACAAGCCGGCTTCGTCGGAGATCAGCCCTTGAGCTGCTCGTACGCGGGCAGCGTCAGGAAGTCCGCGTAGTCGTCGTCGAGGGCGACCGTGAGCAGCAGGTCGTGGGCCTGCTGCCAGTGGCCGGCCGCGAAGGCCTCGTCGCCGATCTCGGCGCGGATGTTCGCGAGTTCCTCGGCGGCGATCCTGCGGGCCAGCTCCGGGGTGGCCTTCTCCGTGCTTCCTGCGTGCTCGAACTCGACACCCGCGTTGATCCACTGCCAGATCTGCGAGCGGGAGATCTCGGCGGTGGCCGCGTCCTCCATGAGGTTGAAGATGGCGACCGCGCCGAGCCCGCGCAGCCACGCCTCGATGTAACGGATGCCCACCTGCACGGCGTTGACCAGCCCGTCGTACGTCGGGCTGGCCTTGAGCGAGTCGACGGCGATCAGCTCGGCGGCCTCGACGTGGACGTCCTCGCGGAGGCGGTCCTTCTGGTTCGGCCGGTCGCCGAGGACGGCGTCGAAGGAGGCCATGGCGATCGGGACGAGGTCGGGGTGGGCGACCCAGGAACCGTCGAAACCGTCGCCGGCCTCACGGTCCTTGTCGGCCTTGACCTTCTCGAAGGCGACCTTGTTGACCTCTTCGTCGCGCCGGGACGGGATGAACGCCGCCATGCCGCCGATCGCGTGCGCGCCGCGCTTGTGGCAGGTGCGGACGAGGAGTTCGGTGTAGGCGCGCATGAACGGGGCTGTCATCGTCACGGCGTTGCGGTCCGGGAGGACGAACTTGGCGCCGCCGTCACGGAAGTTCTTGACGATGGAGAAGAGGTAGTCCCAGCGGCCCGCGTTCAACCCCGAAGCGTGGTCGCGGAGTTCGTAGAGGATCTCCTCCATCTCGTACGCGGCCGTGATCGTCTCGATGAGGACGGTCGCCCGGACGGTGCCCTGCGGGATGCCGACGTAGTCCTGGGCGAAGACGAACACGTCGTTCCACAGGCGGGCTTCGAGGTGCGACTCGGTCTTGGGGAGGTAGAAGTACGGGCCCTTGCCGAGGTCGAGGAGGCGCTGCGCGTTGTGGAAGAAGTAGAGGCCGAAGTCGACGAGGGCGCCGGGCACCTGCTGCCCGTCGAGCTGGAGATGACGCTCGTTCAGGTGCCAGCCACGGGGCCGCATGACGACGGTCGCGAGTTCGGCGTCTGCCTTGAGGGCGTACGACTTGCCGCTCGCCGGGTCGGTGAAGTCGATGTTCCGGGTGTAGGCGTCGGCCAGGTTGACCTGACCGAGGACCACGTTCTCCCAGGTCGGCGCGGAGGCGTCCTCGAAGTCCGCCAGCCAGATCTTCGCGCCCGAGTTGAGGGCGTTGATCGTCATCTTGCGGTCGGTCGGCCCGGTGATCTCGACACGCCGGTCGTTCAGAGCCGCGGGGGACGGGGCGACCCGCCAGGAGTCGTCGGCGCGGATCGCGGCCGTCCCGGGGAGGAAGTCGAGGGTCGAGGTGCGGGCGATCTCGGCGCGACGCTCCGCACGGCGCGCGAGGAGTTCGTCACGCCGGGGCGTGAAACGCCGGTGCAACTCGGCCACGAAGGCCAGCGCCGCATCGGTGAGCACCTCCTCCTGCCGGGGCAGGGGCTCGGCGTCGACGATGGCCAGCGGGGACGGCGCTGGTGCGGACATGAGCGGTCACTTCCTTCAGCGGGCTGATACGGGTTGCTGTGAGCTGCTTGGTACGGATGTTTCTGATCAGTGGATGCTAGTTTCCTCATCGTGGAAGTTCAATGATTTGTTGATGTCGAGATTCTTCGCGGCGAGGAGCCCCTACTCCAATCGAT
This sequence comes from Streptomyces sp. NBC_01451, assembly GCF_036227485.1. Lineage (NCBI taxonomy): Bacteria > Bacillati > Actinomycetota > Actinomycetes > Kitasatosporales > Streptomycetaceae > Streptomyces > Streptomyces sp. NBC_01451. Next base: position 1,700,483 of record NZ_CP109479.1, on the reverse strand, counting down.
CCAGGTCCGCCGCGGTGTCGATGTCGTACGGCTGCGCCACATCGCCGCACTCGACGAGTGTGACCGCGCCGCCGTGGGCCCTGAGATAGTCGCGGGCGCCACGGTCACCGACCGCCGCCGCCGCGACCCCCGCCCAGTGGGCCGCGCCGAACAGCACCGGATGCCCGCGCGCGCCGTCGTACGAGGCCGCCGCGAGGGCCTCCCGGGAGGTGTGCTCCCCGGAGGTGTGTGCGGCGAGGACGCGGGCCATCGCCTCCGGCCCGATGCCCGGCTGGTCGACGAGCGAGACGAGAGCCGCGCGCGCCCCCGAGCCGCGCAGGGACGCCAGCCCGGCCCGCAGTGAGGACCCCATGCCCTCGGCCCACTCCGGGTTGTCCACCAGAACACACCCCGCCAGGTCCGCGCGCTTCCGTACGTCGTCGGCCTGCGCCCCGAGGACGACATGGACCGGGGAGCAGCCCGCCGCGCGCAGGGCGTCGGCCGCGTGTTCGACGAGAAGGCGTCCACGGTGTTCGAGGAGGGCCTTGGGCCGCCCGCCGAGCCGTCGCCCCCCTCCCGCCGCGAGCAACAGCCCTGCCACCCGGTCCGCTTTCTCCGTCATGCCTCCTGCATACCTGACGGGGAGCCGGACCGGCGGTGTTCATGGGCTGAATTTCGGTCCTCGGTGTGGCGCCTGTCGCGTGGGTGGCGTTTACTGTCCCGCGTCCCCGGCGCCCGACGAGCACAACGGGGGCGTGCGGGACGCGCGTGGGGGCCAGTGGGGGAGCTGTGTTGCGGAGCTTGGGGCAGAGGTCGGTGGCCGGCAGCGACGAGGATCCGAGAGTGGCGGAGTTACGGACCGCGGTGTCCCGGCTGCGCCGCGAACTCGCCGCGCATCCGGCCGAGTTCCCCGACCGTGGCATCGCCGAGGACGAACTGGCCTGTCTGGCCGCGATGGCGATTACCGGCAGCCCCGAAATCCCGCGCCTGCGCCGCTCGTTGCTCCTGATCGCCGGCGCGATCGGCTCGGTCAGCGCGCTCGCCCGGGGACTGTCGGACGTGCGCACCGCGGTGGATCTGTTCGGGAAACCGCCGCACCGCTGACCGACGGCCGGGAGTCAGTGGGCGGGGCTGCCCGAACTCGCCAGTGCCACCGCCAACTCGGCCGCCACCTGCTTCAGTACGGGCACGATCTTCTCGGTCGCCTCCTCGGTGACCCGGCCCGCCGGGCCCGAGATCGAGATCGCGGCGGCGGTGGGGGAGTCGGGGACGGAGACCGCGAGACAGCGGACGCCGATCTCCTGCTCGTTGTCGTCGACCGCGTAACCGAGGCGGCGCACGTCCTCCAGGGCGGCCAGGAAGCCGTCCGGGGTCGTGAGCGTCTTCTCGGTCGCGGCCGGCATGCCCGTACGGGCGAGGAGGGAACGCACCTCGTCCGGCGGGATGTCGGCGAGCAGGGCCTTGCCGACACCGGTGGAGTGCGGCAGGACGCGCCGGCCCACCTCCGTGAACATGCGCATCGAGTGCTTGGACGGAACCTGTGCCACGTACACGATCTCGTCGCCGTCCAGGAGCGCCATGTTGGCCGTCTCGCCGGTCTCCTCGACCAGCCGGGCCAGATAGGGGCGGGCCCAGGTGCCGAGCAGGCGGGACGCGGACTCGCCGAGACGGATCAGGCGCGGGCCCAGCGCGTACCGGCGGTTGGGCTGCTGGCGTACGTAACCGCAGGACACGAGGGTGCGCATGAGCCGGTGGATGGTGGGGAGCGGCAGTCCGCTGCTCACGGACAGTTCGCTGAGGCCGACTTCACCGCCCGCGTCCGCCATGCGCTCCAGCAGATCGAAGGCGCGCTCCAGGGACTGGACACCGCCGGCGGCGGCGGGTTTGGCGGCGTCGGTGGAGCTGGCGCTGGGCGTCGGCACGGCGCGTTCCTTTCACTGCTGACAGGCGATGGTGCAGCCTACCGGGCGGTTGCCTGACGTTCTGCTGGCGGACAGCTACGTTCTGTTTTACGGAACCCTAATTCCGTCTTGTGGAAACATCCAGGTTGCCGCCCCGGTTGGCGTCGGGCCGGGCGGGTCGGCAGGGTGGCTCTTGACGGTGTGGGGTGGTCGGTGAAGACTCCTTCAACAGAAAGTTGAATTCCGTTACGTGGAAGTTAACGGCGGGATTCACGGTGCAGAGGCGACAGAGAGGGGTCCGGGTGTCCGCCATCGAACTGGTGTTGCGCTCGACGCGCGTCATCACACCCGAGGGGACACGTGCGGCCACCGTCACGGTCGCCGACGGCAGGATCACGGCCGTACTCCCGTACGAGGCCCACGTACCGCCCGGCCCGCGCCTGGAGGACTTCGGGGACGACGTCCTGCTGCCCGGTCTGGTCGACACCCACGTACACGTCAACGACCCCGGACGCACGGAGTGGGAGGGGTTCTGGACCGCCACGCGCGCCGCCGCGGCCGGCGGTATCACCACGCTCGTCGACATGCCCCTCAACTCCCTCCCGCCGACGACGACGGTCGACCACCTCCGGACGAAGCGGGAGGTGGCCGCAGGCAAGGCGCACATCGACGTCGGATTCTGGGGCGGCGCGCTGCCCGACAACGTCAAGGACCTGCGTCCCCTGCACGACGCCGGTGTCTTCGGCTTCAAGGCGTTCCTGTCGCCGTCCGGCGTGGACGAGTTCCCGCACCTCGACCAGGAGCAACTGGGCCGGTCGATGGCCGAGATCGCGGGCTTCGACGGACTCCTCATCGTGCACGCCGAGGACCCGCACCACCTCGACTCGGCCCCGCAGCGGGGCGGCCCCGAGTACGCCCACTTCCTCGCCTCGCGCCCGCGCGGCGCGGAGGACAGGGCGATCGCCGGCCTGATCGAGCAGGCGAAGCGTCTGCGCGCGCGCGTGCACGTCCTGCACCTGTCGTCGAGCGACGCGCTGCCGCTGATCGCGGCGGCGAAGGCGGAGGGGGTGCGGATCACCGTCGAGACGTGTCCCCACTATCTGACCCTCACCGCCGAGGAAGTCCCGGACGGGGCGAGCGAGTTCAAGTGCTGCCCGCCCATCCGGGAGGCCGCCAACCAGGACCTGCTGTGGCAGGCGCTGGCCGACGGCACGATCGACTGCGTGGTCACCGACCACTCGCCCTCCACCGCCGACCTGAAGACCGCCGACTTCGCCACGGCGTGGGGCGGCATCTCGGGGCTCCAGCTGAGCCTCGCGGCGGTGTGGACCGAGGCGCGGGAAAGAGGCCACTCCCTGGAGGACGTCGTGCGCTGGATGTCCACGCGCACGGCCGCCCTGGTGGGCCTCGGCGCACGCAAGGGCGCCATCGAGGCGGGCCGGGACGCCGACTTCGCCGTACTCGCGCCGGACGAGACCTTCACCGTGGACCCGGCCGCCCTCCAGCATCGCAACCGCGTGACGGCGTACGCGGGCAAGACCCTCAGCGGGGTCGTCAGATCGACGTGGCTGCGCGGCGAACGCATCGTGTCGGAGGGCGAGTTCACCGGGCCGAGGGGACAACTCCTCACCCGCACGCCCTGATACGCCTCCCCCTCCCCGTCCCCCTCTTCCCTTCTCCGATTCCCGGCACCCGCAGCGCCGACTCCGAAAGGCAGAACTGATCACCGTGACCGCGATTCCGAGCTTCACCGGCGACGCGAACCCCTACGGAGGCGGCGACCCGTACGCGGACTACCGCACCGCGGACTTCCCCTTCACCCAGTACGCCGACCTCGCCGACCGCCGCCTCGGGGCCGGGGTGACCGCCGCCAACGACGAGTTCTTCGCCGACCGCGAGAACATGCTCGTGCCCGAGCCCGCGGAGTTCGTGCCCGAGCACTTCGGCCACAAGGGCAAGATCATGGACGGCTGGGAGACACGGCGCCGGCGCGGCGCTTCGGCCGAGCACCCGTGGCCGACGGCCGAGGACCACGACTGGGCGCTGGTGCGGCTCGGCGCGCCGGGCGTCGTACGCGGCATCGTGGTCGACACCGCCCACTTCCGGGGCAACTATCCGCAGGCCGTGTCCGTGGAGGGCGTGTCGGTACCGGGTTCCCCGTCCCCCGAGGAACTGCTGGCGGACGACGTGAAGTGGACGACGCTGGTGCCGCGCACGAAGGTGGGCGGCCACGCGGCGAACGGCTTCGAGGTGTCGCTCGAACAGCGTTTCACGCACCTGAGGGTGAACCAGCATCCCGACGGGGGGATCGCGCGCCTGCGGGTGTACGGCGAGGTCGTCCCGGACCCGGAGTGGCTGGCGGCGCTGGGCACCTTCGACGTGGTCGCCCTGGAGAACGGCGGCCGGGCCGAGGACGCGTCCAACCTGTTCTACTCACCGGCGTCGAACACCATCCAGCCGGGGCGCTCCCGCAAGATGGACGACGGGTGGGAGACGCGCCGCCGCCGCGACCAGGGCAACGACTGGATCCGCTACCGGCTGGTGGCGCGGTCGGAGATCCGGGCCGTCGAGATCGACACGGCGTACCTGAAGGGAAACAGCGCCGGTTGGGCGACGGTGTCGCTCCGGGACGGCGAGAACGGCGAGTGGACGGAGATCCTTCCGCGCACCCGCCTCCAGCCCGACACCAACCACCGGTTCGTCCTGCCGGCCCCGGCGAAGGGCACGCACGCGCGCGTGGACATCTATCCGGACGGCGGGATCTCACGGCTGCGGCTGTTCGGCTCCCTGACCGAGGAGGGGGCGGGGGAACTGACGGCCCGGTATCGGGCGCTCGGGGGCTGAGGCGGCCTCCGCCGCGTACGGCGACGCGGCGGTGGGCGGACACCGGTGTCCAGCACTCCGAGGTCCGCCCGCCGATGAGTCGCGGGCGCCGACGGGGTCCGAGGTGATGGAGGCAGACCCCTCCGAGAGAGCCGGCATCCGCCATGGGCACCCTCACCTCCTTCGTCACCCTCGACGGCGTCTACCAGGCCCCCGGAGGCCTCAAGGAGGACCCGCGGGACGGCTTCGAACAGGGCGGCTGGAGTGTCCCGTACGGGGACGAGGACTTCGGCCGGTTCGTGGAGGAGGTCTTCGGCCGCGTCGACGCGTTCCTCCTGGGCCGCCGTACGTACGACATCTTCGCCTCGTACTGGCCCGAGGTCACCGACCCCGCCGACCCGGTCGCGTCCCGGCTGAACTCCCTGCCGAAGTACGTGGCCTCCGCGAGCCTCCAGGACCCCGAGTGGGCCGGCACGACCGTGCTGGGCGGTGACCTCGGCAAAGAGGTCACCGCTCTCAAGGAGCGCACCGGCCGTGAGGTGCAGGTGCACGGCAGCGGAGCCCTCGCCCAGTCCCTCCTCGCCCTCGGTCTCGTCGACAGGGTGCATCTGCTGACCTTCCCGGTCGTCCTCGGCGCCGGGCGCCGCCTCTTCGCGGAGGGCGCCGTCCCGACCGCCTTCCGGCACGTCGGCGGCCGGACCACCGAGGCGGGCGTCTCCACCCAGACGTACGAGTTCGCGGGCCGCCCGGAGTACGGCACGTACGAGCTTCCGAAGAACGCGTGACCCGGGTGCGGGAGTCTCCCGGCCCGGCCGTCAGCCGCGCACGGATCCGTCGGCACGCTCCCGGCCGGACGGGCCGGGTTCGGGGTGGGCGTCGGTGAGTTCGGGCTCCAGGCCCTCCCGCAACCGGGCACGGCCGCGGCCCGCGTCGCTGCGCCAGGCCTCGAAGGCCCAGGCGGTGAGGGCGACGACGGCGAGGCCCAGCAGCCAGCCGCCCACGACATCGCTGAACCAGTGCACGCCGAGCGCGATCCGGGTGAAGCCGACGCCCAGCACGGACCCGACCGCCGCGCACCAGCACAGCGCCCGCGCAGCGCGCGGCACCATGGGCAACAGGACCAGCAGCAGGACGGCGAACGAGGTGGTCGCGGTCATCGCGTGACCCGAGGGGAAGGAGAATCCCGGGGCGTGCGCGACCGGGTCCACCAGGGACGGTCTGGCCCGCTCGACCACGACTTTGACCAGGAGCCCCACCAACCCGCCGGTCACGGCCGTCACCGCGGACCAGGCGGCGAGGCGCCAGGCCCGGCGGTACAGCAGCCACACCGTCAGCAGCGCGACGACCGTCCGCAGGGTGAACGGGTCCCACACCCGGTCGGACAGGAAACGCAGGGTGTCCGTCCACGCCGGGTGTTCGAGGGCTGCCTCGTGCAACCGCCGTGCCGCGCCCGCGTCGAGACGGCGCAGCGGCTCCCAGTGGCCCTCGACCAGGACGAGCAGCAGGCCGAAGGGGACGGCGGCGACCGCGGCGACCGCGGCCGAACCGAGCAGGCGGACGCCGAATCTGCGGTCGGCCGCCCGGCGACGACGGTCACGGAGGCGCTGGGCCGTGGCGCGGATCACCATGCGGATCAGACTCCCGGGTCGGCTGTGATCGGACCGGGCCGCAGAGCCCGCGCGGCCTCCAGCTGCGCGGCGAACGACAGGCCCAGAAAGAGGGCGATGGAGGTCAGGTAGGCCCAGATGAGCAGCGACATGAAGGCGCTGAGCGGACCGTAGACCGCGTCGAAGGACCCGCTGATCCCCAAATACAGGCTCAGCAGCCAGGTCAGGGCCGTCCACAGCACGAGATACACGGCGGCACCGAAGGCCAGCCAGGTGTAGCCGGGCTGCCGGCGCCGGGGGGAACGGCGGAAGATCACGCTGGCCGAGAGAAGGGCGAGCAGCAGGCCGAAGGGCCAGCGCAGCATCTCGCAGACGGTCCTGGCGTCGCCGTCGAGGTGATACACCGTCACAGCGGCGGCGGCCAGGTCGCCCCCGGCCACCATCATGATGAACCCGAGGCCGAGCGGGATACCCGCGCCGAGGGCCATCGCGAGCCCGCGCAGGTACTTCTGGCGGAAGGGGCGGTCCCGTTCGTTGCCGTAGATCCGGTTGGCGCCGCGTTCGATCTGGCACATCGCGGTGGTGACGTTGACCATGGAGAAGAGCAGGCCGAACCAGAGGGCGATCTGGGCACCGTTGCCCGCACTGCGGCGGCTGCGGTCCAGCGCGTCGTCGACGACGTCGGCGCTGGGCCCCTGTGCGAGCCGGTGGATGGTCAGTTCGGCTAGCCGGCCGATGTTCTCCGTGTGCAGCGCGCTGGACAGCCCTACGAAGGCGATGGCCAGCGGGATCACCGACAGCACCGTCTGAAGGGCGAGCGCACGGGAATGGCTGAAGCCGTCTGCGTAGCGGAACCGGACGAAGGAGTCGCGCAGCAGCGGCCAGCGGCCGTAGCGGCGCAGCGACGCCAGCGCCTCGTCGGCCGAGAGTTCGTCGCCGGTCATGTCGCGGGTCTCGGGGACCTTGGTGGCGGTGCCCATTCACTTCTCCCGGGTGGGCAGCAGGACGGTCAGCGCACCGGGCCTGACCTCGGCGGTGAGACGTCGGCCGTGGGACATCGGGTCCCCGTCGACTTCACGCGACTGCGGCGCGGCGAAGGTGAGTTCGGCCCGCCGGAAGGTGAGGAACTCCACCGGGACGCCCTTGGCGCCGGTGCCCTCGGGGACCAGGTGGTCCACGGTCGTGGGCCGTGAGTTCCGCCCGCGGCCGCGCATCAGGATGCCCAGGGCGCGCATCCAGCCGCCGGGGCCGCGCGGGTCGAGGATCAGCAGGTCGAGCAGTCCGTCGTCGGGCCGGGCCGCCGGGAGGAGGGTGAGACCGCCCTGCACGGTGCCGACGTTGGCGAGGAGCACCATGCGGGCAGTGCGGTGCAGGACGGGCGCGTCGTCGAGCCGGACCGTCAGCCGCATCCGGGGTGTGCGCAGGGTGGCGACGGTGGCGAGGGCGTAGGCGGGCCAGCCCACGGCGGACTTGGCGCGGTCGTCGGTGTGCTCCAGCATCGCGGCGTCGAGACCGGCCCCGGACATCGCCGTGAAGTGGGTGGCGGCGAGGCCGTCGCCCTCGATGCGGCCGAGGTCGAGGCGCTGCGGGCTGCCGGACAGCGCGGCGTCGAGGGCGGCGGAGGGGTTGAGCGGCAGGCCGAGGTTGCGGGCCAGCAGGTTGCCGGTGCCGCAGGGCACCACGACGAGCGGTACCCCGCTGCCGGCCAGGGCGTCCGCGGCAGCCCTGACGGTTCCGTCGCCGCCGCAGACCACGACCAGTGTCGCTCCGTCACGGACCGCGCCGGCCGCCTGGCCGCTGCCGGGATCGTCGGCGGTGGTCTCGATGAACGCCGGTGCGCGGTGGCCGTGCTGTTCGAGGACCCCTAGCAGTCTTTCGAGGGCCGCTTCGTCGGTCACCGTGGGGTTGAAGATCACGGCGGTGCTGCCGGGCTCGCGTTCCTGGACCCCGGCGGTCGCGTCGTCGAGCCCGCTCCGCGGCGGGGGGACGGCGGCCACGGACCTGTCGACGAACAGTGCGCGGCCGACGATCAGCAGGGACAGGGCGCCGTTGGCCAGTCCGCCGATCACGTCCGTGGGATGGTGCATGCCCCGGTAGAGGCGGGCGGCACCGACGACCAGCGGCAGGAGGAACAGCAGCCCGGCCAGCGGCCACCGCCACGGCCTGCGGACCCGGGACAGCACCAGCACCGCGAGTCCGGCGTAGAGCGCGGTGGCCGCGCCCGTGTGGCCGGAGGTGTAGCTGGACGTGGGTGGTGAGTCGTCGAGGCGGTGCACGTCCGGGCGGGTACGGTCCACCGACTCGGTGACAGCCAGGAACACCAGCGACTGGAGCGAGACGGCGACGGCGAGGAAGACGGCCTGACGCCACATCGGCAGCCGGGGCACGAGCAGCAGGGCCACGCAGCTCAACAGCGTGACGGCGACGACCGTGAGGGTGTTGCCCGCCTCCGAGCCGACGTACGACAGGGTGGTGAGCGGGCCCGTACGGATCCGTTCGAAGCCCTCGTTGACGTCGTCCTCGACCGTCAGCGGCCACACGTTCCGGGCGGGACCCGTGAGCAGGAGCCCGAAGCCCACCATCAGGGCGGCCTGGCAGACGGTCAGTGCGCCGATGCGCGCGGCGGTCCTGCCGATACCGCGGGGCAGGACGGGCGAGCGGCCCGGCCGGACCCCTTCGGGCCCCTTCCCGGTCGCTCCTGCGGCTCTTTCCGGTACGGCGGTCGGCATCGGGGCTCCCACAAATCGACGGCTCGCGACGGTCTTCGGCTGGGTGGCGTTCGCACCCGATCCACCGCCGTATGCCCCCGAAGCGGAGGCGCAGACGCTCCGTGATGCGGGAATCGACGACCTCGCGCCCCGCACACGCGCGGAAGGAGCCGGTGGGACACCGGCCGACGACCCGCCGCCGGACACCGCTCCTCGTCGCCCACGGGCAGCCCGGTCGAATGCCCCGGGCAGCGGATAAGAAACAGATAAATTTCCGGCGTGTACGGAGATCAGGCCCGGGCACACGGCGGGACGGAGGTTGATGACAATGGTTCCCCTGATACTGGTCCTGCTGCTCGTCCTGATCCTCTTCGGCGCCGGGTTCGCCCTCAAGGCCCTGTGGTGGATCGCCGTGATCGTCCTGGTGATCTGGCTGGCCGGATTCCTCGCCCGCTCCACCGGAGCAGGCGGGCGGCGTGGCCGCTGGTACCGCTGGTAGGAGGCGTTCACCGGACGCCGTATGCGGGTGGGGGGTGCACTGATCGCCGGTGCGCCCCCCATCGTCATGCCGGGGTCCGGCACCTCTGCCCGCAAGGGCCGGCGGACGGCTGGAACGCCGTGATCAAGGCCGGTCCTGAGTTGCCGTTGCCGGAGGCCGCGTCACGCGCGCGGGACGTCGCCGCGGCGTGTGGCGCTCTGTGGCGCTCTGGCGGTCTGTGGAAGTGACGCGTGCGCGTCGTCGGTGGCCGCTGGAGGCCCGGCCGCGTGCCGGGCCGGACCTCCAGCGGGTGGCGCCGTTCCTGTGGCTGAGCCGTGGGGGACTCGCCCGGGACCGAGCCGTGGGGACTCAGCAGCCGTAGTCGATGAGGTCGAACGAGGCGTAGTGGTCGGAGGTGTAGTAGTCCTCCTGGTACTCCTCACCGGTGATGATGCGCCGCGCGCCGCGCGTCGAGGAACCAGGGGTCTTGACGGTGTACTCGTGGTAGTAGCCGGTGCTCTGGCTGGGCAGGAGCCGCTCGCGGTTCTGGAAGACGCCGCCGTCCTGCGAGTACGGGTAGGGGCCGCCCTTCGCGATCAGGTTGAGCGTGGTGTAGGCCTGCGACGGCAGGTCGTCGTAGCAGATGCTGCCGACCGCCGAGGTGGCGGCGCCCGCAGTGCCGGCGGTGACGCCACCGCCGACCAGGAGAGCGGACAGGACAGCGACCGAGGTGCCGATACGAGTGATCCGTGGGGGGAATCTCATGACGTCATGATGACGCGCGTAGATAGTGGCATGTCAATGACAACTCCGGAGATTTTCCCGGCAAGTCCGATGAGTTTTCGGGAAGTTAACCTGGCGCATGGCGTCTCCATGTCACCCGGGCTTCCGGCTCTCGGCGGCGGCGAACAGCGCGAACGACAGCACGAGCAGGGCCACGCTCGCGTAGATCTCGTAACCGTCGAGAAAGCCGAGTTTCTGCACGAGACCCCACCGCAGATCGGCGAAGGCGTACAGCAGGCCCGCGGCGCCCTGCACCAGGGCGATGAAACCGGCGATCTCCAGTAAATGTCTCATGTCGAGATCCTTGCTCCGCGGGCTCTCCGCTCCCATCGGCCGCAGGGCGAGGCGCCCTCCCCCCAAGTCGCCGGTCGTTGCCGCGAGGGGCGCCGAAAGTCTGCGGCGGTGCGACTTTGGTCGACGATCACGGCTCGGCGGGGGTGGCGCGGGCCGTCACTGCGTAGATTTGTCGACCGTGAGTGGTGACAGACCGGCATCCGTTCCCGAGGCCCCGACGGCGTTCCCGGGGCGGCGGTGGCTCTTCCCGTCGGCCGTGCTCGACGAACTCGATCACGACCCCGGCTCCGATCGTGGTCCCCGTCCCGGTTCCCGCTCCGGGAGAGAGGCGACCGGGTGGTTCGCAAGGTCCGCGCGACCCCGGCGCACCGCGCGCGACTGGGTCGTCGACTTCACCTGCTTCCTGCTGGCCGTCCTCGTCGGAGTGCTGGGCGCCGACGCCCTCGCCGGAGACCCGAACACCCCGCACGCCCTCGCCGCCGTCGACCAGTGGCTCGGCGCCCTCTCCTGCGCCGCCGTATGGCTGCGGCGCCGCTGGCCGCTCGGCCTCGCCGTCGCGATGCTCGCGGTCAGCCTCGTGTCGAGCACCGCGGGCGGTGCCGGCCTGGTCGCCCTCTTCTCCCTCGCCGTGCACCGGCCCTTCCGGTACGTCGGCCTGGTCGGCGGTGCCTCCGTCGCTGTGCTGCCGCTCTTCTACTGGCTGCGCCCCGACCCGGACCTGCCGTACTTCGTCTCGGTGGTCCTCAGCGTCCTGCTGACCGCGACCGCGGTCGGCTGGGGCATGTTCGTGCGGTCCAAGCGGCAGCTCATGGTGAGCCTGCGGGACCGGCTGCGACGGGCCGAGACGGAGGCGGTGCTGCGCGCGGAGCAGGCGCAGCGGCTCGCCCGCGAGGCCATCGCGCGGGAGATGCACGACGTGCTCGCCCATCGGCTCACCCTGCTGAGCGTCCACGCCGGCGCCCTGGAGTTCCGGCCCGACGCACCCCGCGAGGAGGTCGCGCGGGCCGCCGGGGTCATCCGGGAGAGCGCGCACGACGCCCTCCAGGACCTGCGGGAGATCATCGGCGTCCTGCGGGCAGGCGACGCGGAGGAGGCGGGGCGCCCGCAGCCGACGCTGGCCGCGCTCGACACCCTGGTGAGCGAATCCCGCGAGGCCGGCATGAAGATCGTGCTGGACAGCCGCGTGAGGGCGCCGGCCGCCGTCCCCGCCTCCATCGGCCGCACCGCCTACCGGATCGTCCAGGAGGGCCTCACGAACGCGCGCAAGCATGCCCCGGGCGCCGAGGTCACGGTCTCCCTCGCGGGCGCCCCGGGCGACGGCCTGACCGTCTCCGTGCGCAATCCCGCGCCCCCGGGAAGGGTCCCGCACGTCCCCGGTTCCGGACAGGGCCTCATCGGCCTGACCGAGCGCGCGACACTGGCGGGCGGCCGGCTGGAGCACGGCGCGGAGGCGGACGGGGCCGACAGCGGCGGTGGGGGCGCGGGCGGGGCCGGAGGATTCGCCGTCCGGGCCTGGCTGCCGTGGGGTGCCTGACCAACCCCGTCGTCGAACCTCTGGAGAACGTGAGAAGCCGACGAACCTCTCTGGAAGGGTTTCGGCGGAGAGGGCGCTGTCAGGCGCGCACCGTACGCGGCACCACCCGTTGGCCCGCCTCCCCGTACACCCAGGCAGAGGTCTCCTCGATGAACTCGGTCGGGAAGCCGGGCCGGAACCCGGTGGTCTCGTCGAGTCCCGCCACCAGGTCGGCGGGGAGCGTCAGTTCGGCCGCGCCGAGGTTGTCCGTGAGCTGCTCGACCCGGCGCGCGCCGACGATCGGGTGCACGGCGGGGGAGTGCGCCATGGTCCACGCGATGGCCACCTGCGCGGGGGACGCGCCGAGTTCGTCCGCCGCCGACTGCACCGCCCGCGCCACCGTGTGCTCGCGCTCGCCGATCGCGTCCGCGGACAGCCGTACCGACTCGTCGGGGGCGATGCCCCGCGCGCGTGTGTACTTGCCGGACAGGATGCCGTTCTGCAGCGGACTCCAGGCCGCGACCGACATCCCGAACGCCTCGGCCATCGGCAGCAGTTCGCGCTCGATGTCCCGGTTGAGCAGGCTGTACGGCACCTGCAGCGCGGCGAACTGCGACCAGCCCCGCCACTCCGCGAGGGTGTTGGCCCGGGACACCACCCAGGCAGGGGCGTCCGAGATGCCGACGTACAGCACCTTCCCGGAGCGCACGGCGTCGTCGAGGGCGCGCATGGTCTCCTCGACGGGCGTGGCGCGGTCCCAGATGTGCACCCAGTAGATGTCGACGTAGTCCGTGCCGAGGCGGCGCAGGCTCGTTTCCAGGGACAGCGTCAGGTTCTTGCGGTGGTTGCCGGCGGCGTTGGGGTCGGCGCCGTCGCGCGAGATCGTGTACTTCGTGGACAGTACGAGCCGGTCGCGCCGCCCTCTGAGGAGTTCGCCCAGCATCGTCTCGCTCGCACCGCCGCGGTAGTTGATCGCGGTGTCGACGACGTTCCCGCCGGCGTCCTCGTACGCGTCGAGGATCCGCGCGCACTCCCCCTTGGGTGCCCCCACCCCGCCCTGGTCGCCGAAGGTCATGGCCCCCAGGAAGAGCTCGGAGACCCGCAGACCGGTCCGGCCCAGCAGTCGGTAGCGCACGAAAGTCCCCTCGCCTCACGGGTGTTCAGGTCGGCAATGTAGCCCGCGCCACCCGTGTACGTCCGGGCGCCGCACAACCGTGATTACGTAGGGCCATGACCGTGATCAGACTGCTCCTCGTCGACGACGACCCCCTGGTACGGGCGGGCCTGTCCTTGATGTTGGGCGGCGCGGACGACATCGAGATCGTCGGCGAGGCCGCCGACGGCAGCGAGGTCGAGGCGCTCGTCGGCCGCACCCGCCCGGACGTCGTGCTCATGGACATCCGGATGCCGACGATGGACGGCCTCGCCGCCACCGAGCGCCTGCGGGCCCTCCGGGACGCCCCGCAGGTCGTGGTCCTCACCACCTTCCACGCCGACGACCAGGTACTGCGCGCCCTGCGCGCGGGCGCCGCCGGCTTCGTCCTCAAGGACACCCCGCCCGCCGAGATCCTCGCCGCGGTACGCCGTGTCGCGGCCGGGGACCCCGTGCTGTCGCCCGCCGTGACCCGCCAGCTGATGGCCCACGCGGCGGGCGGCACGGCCGACACCCGGCGGGCCGGCGCCCGGGAGCGGATCCGCGCGCTGAACGACCGGGAACGCGAGGTCGCGGTCGCCGTCGGCCGGGGCCGGTCGAACGCCGAGACCGCCGCCGCCCTGTTCATGAGCGTCGCCACCGTCAAGACCCACGTCTCCCGCATCCTCGCCAAGCTCGGCCTCAACAACCGGGTGCAGATCGCCCTGTTGGCGTACGACGCCGGACTCCTGGAGGAAGACGGGCAGAACGGGCCCTAGCGGGCACGGCACACGTTCTCATGACGGCCGGTCAGGTCGTGACGGGTTCAGGACGGACCAGTATCCGGTGTACGCCCGTCTGCGGGCCCGAGGCCCGGTGCACCGTGTACGGCTGCCGCACACGGACACGCGTCACGTCCCCGGCTCGTCGTCGGCCTTCACTGCTGTCACTGCCTGGGCGCTCCACCGGCCCGTCCCGAAGGGCGCACGGCGATGCGCACGCCGCTGGACCGCGCCCCGGCCCTGGCCGGTCCACCCGGCGACCGGCTCCCGGGCGTCCGCTGTCGCCCTGCCCCGCTCTCAGCTCCACCCGCCCTGGATCTCCGCGAGGTGCACGGGCCTGCGCTCCCGTCTGGACAGTTCGCAGGCCTCCGCGACGCGCAGGGCCTGAAGTGCCTCCCGGCCGTCGCACGGGTTGGCGCGTTCGCCGCGCACCACCTCGACGAAGGCCGACAGCTCGTCCTCGTAGGCGGGGCCGAAGCGCTCCAGGAAGCCGGTCCACGGCTTGCTCGCGGCAGGCGGTCCGGCCGGTTCGGTGGACGCGATGGGCGTACGGTCGTCCAGCCCGGCGCAGATCTGGTCCAGTTCCCCGGCCAGCTCCATGCGGACGTCGTAGCCCGCGCCGTTCATGCGCGTCGCCGTCGCCGTGGCGAGCGTGCCGTCGTCCAGGGTGAGGACCGCGGCGGCCGTACCGATGTCGCCGGCTTCGCGGAACATCGAGGGCCCGGCGTCCGACCCGGTCGCGTACACCTCGGTGATCTCGCGCCCCGTCACCCAGCGCAGGATGTCGAAGTCGTGGATCAGGGTGTCCCGGTACAACCCGCCGGACAGCGGCAGATACTCCGGCGGCGGTGGCGTCTGGTCCGACGTCATCATGCGGACGGTGTGCAGTCGGCCGAGTTTCCCGGAGCGCACGGCCTCGCGGGCGCCCGTGTACCCGGTGTCGAAGCGGCGCTGGAAGCCCATCTGGAGGATGGTGCCGGCCGCCTCCACCTCGGCGATCGCGGCCAGAGTGGCGGGAAGATCCAGCGCTATGGGCTTCTCGCAGAACACCGGGAGACCCGAGCGTGCTGCCCGACCGATCAGTTCGGCGTGGGCCGAGGTGGCGGCTGTGATCACCACGGCGTCCACGCCCCAGGTGAAGATCTCGTCGACACCCGGTGCGGCCGTGGCTCCTAAGCGGTGCGCCAGATCCTGTGCCCGCCCGACGTCCGCGTCCGTGACGATGAGGGAGCCCCCCACCTCGCGGTGGCGGCTGAGGGTGTTCGCGTGGAATGTGCCGATACGGCCCGTCCCGATGACTCCGATGCGCATGAGAACCAAACTGGGGTCCGACCAGGCACGCTGTCAATGCGTATGTCCGGACAACCGAACTACACAACTTCCCGTCAACAATCCTCGGAGCTACGCTCGGGCCGTGCCGAAACCAGATGTGGGTCCGACAGCGCCGCTGGAACTCAGTGTGGACCGGAGCAGTCCGGTACCGCTCTACTTCCAGCTGTCCCAGCAGCTCGAAGCCGCGATCGAGCACGGAGCACTCACCCCCGGCAGTCTGCTGGGCAACGAGATAGAGCTGGCCGGGCGACTCGGCCTGTCCCGCCCCACGGTGCGCCAGGCCATCCAGTCCCTCGTGGACAAGGGCCTGCTCGTACGCCGCCGGGGCGTCGGCACGCAGGTCGTGCACAGCCAGGTGAAGCGCCCCCTGGAACTGAGCAGCCTGTACGACGACCTGGAGGCGGCCGGCCAGCGCCCCGCGACCAAAGTCCTCGTCAACACGGTCGTGCCGGCCTCCGCCGAGGTCGCCGCCGCGCTCAACGTGGCCGAGGGCAGCGACGTGCACCGCGTGGAACGGCTGCGGCTGTCGCACGGCGAGCCGATGGCGTACCTCTGCAACTATCTCCCGCCCGGACTGTTCGACCTGGACACCGGCCAACTGGAGGCTACCGGCCTGTACCGGCTGATGCGCGCCGCCGGAATCACCCTGCACAGCGCCCGCCAGTCGATCGGCGCGCGCGGGGCCATGGCCGAGGAGGCGGAACGCCTCACCGAGCGCGAGGGCGCCCCCCTGCTCACGATGCAGCGCACGACGTTCGACGACACGGGCCGCGCGGTCGAGTTCGGCACCCACACGTACCGCCCGACGCGCTATTCGTTCGAATTCCAACTCCTGGTACGCCCCTAGGGGAGGAAAGGGGCGCAGCCTCCTTTCCTCCCCTAGGGGCGCGGGGAACTGCGCGAGCAACCACACTCCACCCGCACCCGGCAACCAACCCGCACCCCCCATCGCTCCCCCGCAACGCACCCGCCTTGCCGGTGAGGCAGAATCACTCCCGATGAGCAGCTACCGCGACCTCGCACTCCCCAGGGCACTGGCCGGCTCCGCCCGAGAGGGCAGCGCCCCCATCGGCTCCCGCCGAGCCCCCGCCCTGCGCACCGTCGGCACGCGTGAGCGCCGTTCGCACCTCACCGCCCCCCGTGTGCCCACCGTCGGCATCGACATCGGCGGCACCAAGGTGATGGCGGGAGTGGTCGACGCCGACGGCAACATCCTGGAGAAGCTCCGTACGGAGACGCCCGACAAGTCCAAGAGCCCCAAGGTCGTCGAGGACACCATCGTCGAACTGGTCCTGGACCTGTCCGACCGGCACGACGTGCACGCGGTCGGCATCGGCGCGGCCGGCTGGGTCGACGCCGACCGCAACCGGATCCTGTTCGCGCCCCACCTGTCGTGGCGCAACGAGCCCCTGAGGGACCGCATCTCGGGCCGTCTCGCCGTCCCCGTCCTGGTCGACAACGACGCCAACGCCGCCGCCTGGGCCGAGTGGCGCTTCGGCGCCGGGCGCGGCGAGGACGACCTCGTCATGATCACGCTCGGCACCGGCATCGGCGGCGCGATCCTGGAGGACGGCCACGTCAAGCGCGGCAAGTTCGGCGTCGCCGGCGAGTTCGGCCATATGCAGGTCGTGCCCGGCGGCCACCGCTGCCCGTGCGGCAACCGCGGCTGCTGGGAGCAGTACAGCTCCGGGAACGCCCTGGTCAGAGAAGCACGCGAACTCGCGGCGGCCGACTCCCCGGTGGCGTACGGGATCATCGAGCACGTCAAGGGCAACATCGCCGACATCACCGGTCCGATGATCACCGAGCTGGCCCGCGAGGGCGACGCCATGTGCATCGAACTGCTCCAGGACATCGGCCAGTGGCTCGGCGTCGGCATCGCCAACCTGGCCGCCGCCCTCGACCCCTCCTGCTTCGTCATCGGCGGCGGTGTCTCGGCCGCCGACGACCTGCTGATCGGCCCCGCCCGCGAGGCCTTCCGCCGTCACCTCACCGGCCGCGGCTACCGCCCCGAGGCCCGCATCGCCCGCGCCCAGCTCGGCCCCGAGGCCGGCATGGTGGGCGCCGCCGACCTCGCCCGGCTGGTCGCCCGCCGGTTCCGGCGCGCCAACCGGCGCCGCGTCGAGCGGTACGAGCGCTACGAGAAGTTCGTCGAGACCCGCCGTACCACCCAGGGGCCGCTGTGACCGCCTCCCTGCCCCGCCAGGCCATGCCGCCGGACGAGCCCCCCGGGCCGCCCGAGGAGCGCGGCCACAGGATCCGCCGCCGCGCCCTGACCCTGCTGATCATCGTGCTGCTCATCGGGGTCCCGGCCGGCTATCTGGTGATCTCCGCCAACCAGAGCCGCGACAGCGGCGAGGACAAGGAACGGAAGTGGGCGGCCCGCGGCCTCACCGAGGCCTGGCCCTCCAAGGTCCAGCGCCACATCTACGAGGTGCCCGTCCCGCGCCAGGCCGACGGCGAGGGAATCCTGTCGACGAAGGTCGCGTACTACGAGACGAACAACTGGCGTACGAGCCGCCTGTACGTCCAGTTCATGACCACGAACGCGGGGCTGGACTACTTCTTCAAGGCCATGGGCGTCCCCCGCACCAGCCTGAAGAAGGACCGGTTCTCCATCAGCGCCCGCGACCAGAAGATCGTCGGCTGGGAGTTCAAGGAGCCGGGCCCGTGGTGGGGCCTCGCCCATCCGCAGAAGAACCCGGCACCCACGCAGCACATCGTCGTGAGGTGGTCGCACCCCAACCACTACATGGTCTACGTCGTCTCGCGCACGACCCCCTGACCGGCCGCGCGACGCGCTCCGGCCCGTTTCCGGGACCGATTGTCAGACCCCGCCCGTACAGTCGAAGACGTCCGACTCGACGGACACGGCACGAGGGCGGGAGGTGACGCACGGATGAGCGACGAGACGTCGGCGACAGCGGTGGCGGACGTGTCCGTGCGCCTCGCGGCCGTCTTCCTCCCCGCCCCCCTCCCGCGCGAGGGCCGCATCGCCTTCTGGGACCCCACGGGGGACACGGGTCTACCGGGCGAAGGCGACGGTCACACGGAACTGACGGTCGTACGACGACACGGCGCCGGCGTCCGCCGCCGGACCACCCCCGCGCTGACCCTGCCC
Organism: Streptomyces sp. NBC_01451; assembly: GCF_036227485.1. Classification (NCBI taxonomy): domain Bacteria; kingdom Bacillati; phylum Actinomycetota; class Actinomycetes; order Kitasatosporales; family Streptomycetaceae; genus Streptomyces; species Streptomyces sp. NBC_01451. The sequence goes on along the minus strand of NZ_CP109479.1, from coordinate 1,682,030 downwards.
GTCGAGGCGGCGCTGCCGCTGCTCGTGCGGGCCCGCCGCGACCCCGCCGCCCACCCCGCCACGGCCTGCTGGGGCGCCGCCGCGCTGCACGCCCTGCGGCTCACGGCCCGCGGCAGGCTGCTGCCCGGGCTCACCCCCACCGGCCACGACGCCTGGCGCGCGGGCCCGCTGGACCCCGACGACATCGCCCACCTCAGGGCCATCGCCGCCGCCCTGCCGCCCGAGGGCCACGCGGTGCCACTGCCCGGCTCCGGCCCACTGCTGCTGCCCGAGCCGGAGGCCCTGCTGCGCGCCTTCCTGGACGCCGTCGCGGACACCCTGCCACGCACCCCGGCGGCTCCGTACGCGGCGGGGATGCCCTTCGCCGCGCGCCCGGCCCAGCGGCTGCCGGACGCCCACGACTGGGCGGCGGAGGTCGCCGCGGGCATGGACGCGGGCGTGCGGATCTCGCTCCGCCTCGACCTGTCGGCGTACGAACTGTTCGACGACCCCGACCGGGTGCGCACCGCGGGCGCCGCGATCGTCCAGGTGCACAGCCTCGCCGACCCCACCCTGGTGACCGACGCGGCGACCCTGTGGGCGGGCACCGCGGACGCGGCCTTCGGCACCCGCGCCCGCGTGGACGCCGCGCTCGCGGTGCGCCGCGCGGCCCGTGTCTGGCCCCCGCTCGACCGCCTCACCGAGCAGGACACGCCCGACGTCCTGGCACTCTCCGAAGAGGAGCTGTACGACCTGCTCGGGGTGGTCGCGACCAGGCTGGCCGCCGCAGGCGTCGCCGTGCACTGGCCCCGGGACCTCGCCCAGGACCTGACCGCCCAGGCGGTCGTACGCCCGGCGCCCGGCTCGGCCAAGGACGGCACCGGGTTCTTCGAGAGCGAGGAACTCCTCCAGTTCCGCTGGCAGCTGGCGCTCGGCGGGGATCCGCTCACCGAGGCCGAGATGGACCTGCTGGCGGAGGCCCACCGTCCCGTCGTACGCCTCAAGGACCAGTGGGTGCTCGTCGACCCGGCCCTCGTCCGCAAGGCACGCAAGCGCGAACTGGGCCTGCTCGACCCGGTCGACGCGCTCTCCGCCGCACTCACCGGCCGCGTGGACGTCGACGGCGAGAGCGTCGAGGCGGTCCCGGTGGGCGCGCTGGCCGCCCTGCGCGACCGGCTGACGGCCGGCATCACCGCCGTGGACCCGCCCCCGGGACTCCAGGCCCGGCTCCGTGACTACCAGCTCCGGGGACTGGCCTGGCTGGACCTCATGACCTCCCTCGGCCTCGGCGGCTGCCTCGCCGACGACATGGGGCTCGGCAAGACCATCACCGTCATCGCCCTGCATCTGCGGCGGGCCCGCAGCGAACCGACGCTGGTGGTCTGCCCGGCCTCCCTGCTGGGCAACTGGCAGCGCGAGATCAACAAGTTCGCGCCCGGCGTCCCCGTCCGCCGCTACCACGGCCCCGACCGCACCCTGGACGACATGACGGGCGGCTTCGTCCTCACGACGTACGGCACCATGCGCTCGACGGCGCCACGGCTGGCCGAACAGCCGTGGGGGATGGTCGTCGCGGACGAGGCGCAGCACGTCAAGAACCCGTACTCGGCGACGGCGAAGGCACTGCGCACGATCCCGACCCCCGCGCGCGTGGCGCTCACCGGCACCCCCGTGGAGAACAACCTCTCCGAGCTCTGGGCCCTGCTCGACTGGACGACCCCCGGCCTCCTGGGCCCCCTGAAGTCCTTCCGCGCCCGGCACGCGCGCGCGGTGGAGACCGGCGAGGACGAGGAGGCCGTGGCCCGCCTCGCCCGCCTGGTCCGCCCGTTCCTGCTGCGACGCAAGAAGTCCGACCCGGGCATCGTCCCCGAACTGCCGCCGAAGACGGAGACGGACCACCCGGTCCCCCTGACCCGCGAACAGGCCTCGCTGTACGAGGCGGTCGTGCGCGAGTCGCTGCTCGCCATCGAGACCGCGGACGGCATCGCCCGCCGGGGCCTGGTGCTGAAGCTGCTGACCTCCCTCAAGCAGATCTGCGACCACCCCGCGCTGTATCTGAAGGAGGAGACCTCCGGGTATGCCGCAGGGGACCGGCTGGCCGCCCGCTCCGGCAAACTCGCCCTGCTGGACGAGCTGCTCGACACCCTGCTCGCCGAGGACGGCTCGGCACTGGTGTTCACGCAGTACGTGGGAATGGCCCGGCTGATCACGTCCCACCTCGCGGCCCGCGCGGTCCCGGTGGAACTGCTCCACGGCGGCACCCCGGTCCCCGAGAGGGAACGCATGGTGGACCGCTTCCAGAGCGGCGCGACCCCGATCCTGATCCTCTCCCTGAAGGCCGCCGGCACCGGCCTGAACCTCACGCGCGCGGGTCATGTCATCCACTTCGACCGCTGGTGGAACCCCGCGGTCGAGGAACAGGCCACGGACCGCGCCTACCGCATCGGCCAGACCCAGCCCGTCCAGGTGCACCGTCTGATCACCGAGGGCACGGTCGAGGACCGCATCGCGGAGATGCTGGAGTCCAAGCGGGCCCTGGCCGACGCGATCCTGACCTCCGGCGAGTCGTCCTTCACGGAACTGACGGACCGGGCACTGTCCGACCTGGTCTCCCTGCGGGGGGCGGTGTGATGCCGTCGGAGGAGCACCGCGAGCCGGGGGAAGTACACGGCACGATGGGGGAGGAGCCGGCGTCGGACGGGCGCCCCCTGCCGGGCGAGGCCGACCGGGACCGGCCCGCCGACGCCGCGCGCAGGGCGTTGCGGGCGGCGCGGGAGCGCGCCGGTCAGGAGACGGCCGGGACACAGGGCGGGGTCGAGGCCGGAGCGGCTGGGACCCGGCCGGGAGACGCGGCTCGTGCCGCCCTGCGGGGCGCGACGGCACCGTCCGGTGGCCATGCCCCGGCCGCTCGGTCGGAGGCGGCGGCGGACGCGACCGGCCCGGAGGCTCTGGAGGTGCCGGCGGCGCGGACCTACACCGGGGACCGCAAGGCCGGGCGCCCCGGGGACATCGCCCGAGAGGCTCTGCGCGCCGCACGCGGGGAGTCGCGGCGTGACCGTCCGGACGCCGGGACGACGGCAGCCGAGGCCCCGCGTCGGCCCGTCCGGCCCGCGCCCGGGCGGGACCCACGTGATCGGAGTGCCGGAGACCGGAGGCGTGACGTACGGGAACTGCTCGCCGGTTCCTTCGAGTTGCCCACCGACGACTCCCCGTCGGCTCCGGTGAGGGGCCCGGAGACCCAGGACGACGGGCCGAGCACGGATCCGTCGCCACCGGTGACCGTCGGGGACGTCCTGCGTGCCGTCGCCGCCCCGGCCCCGCGAGGCGGCGGCGCGGGTGCCGGGGCTCCGGGGGCGTCCCCGGCCGGGTCGCGGGCCACCCGGAACACCCTGGGCAACCCGAACACCCTGGGCACCTCGAACAGCCGGGACACGGCCAGGATCCGGCAGGCGGCGCCGCCCGCCGAGGGTCCCCCCAACACCTCACGCCTCGTCCCCCCGTCCGCCTCGATGGCCGCCCCGGGCCGTGACGGCGAGCTGCGCCGTACCTTTCCGGCCCTGCCCGCCTCGGCGAACAGGGAGGCGTCGTCCCGGCAGGAGGCCGGCTTCGCGGAGAGCTGGTGGGGGAACGCCTGGGTGGCCGCCCTGGAGGAGGGCGCGCTGGACACCGCCCGGCTGGTGCGGGGGCGCGGGTACGCAGCGAAGGGGCACGTCGATGCCATCACCGTGACACCGGGGCTCGTGCTCGCCTACGTACAGGGCTCCCGGCCGCGCCCGTACCGCGTCCAGGTGCGGCTGCGCACCCTCGGCGACCAGGAATGGGAGCGGTTCCTGGAGGCAGCCGTCGAGCGGCCCGGGCACATCGCCGCGCTGCTCGACAAGGAGATGCCCCAGTCCCTCGCCGACTGCGGGGCGCCACTGCTGCCCGGCCCCGGCGACCTCGACCCCCTGTGCAGCTGCCCGGACTCCGGACACCCCTGCAAGCACGCGGCCGCCCTCTGCTACCAGACCGCCCGACTTCTCGACGCCGACCCCTTCGTCCTGCTCCTCCTGCGGGGCCGGGGCGAGCGGGAGGTGCTCGACGAGCTGTCCCGGCGCAACGCCGCCCGTGCCGCCCGCGCCGCTCAGGACCAGCAGCCGGGGTCCTTCCCCGGTGTCCGGGCCTCGGACGCGCTCGCTCCCCGCACTTTCCCGCCCCTCCCGGCCCCGCTGCCTGCCCGCCCGCATCCCGAACCGCCCCCGGCCTACCCGGCGTCCCCGGGCGGCCCGGACCCCTTCGCGCTGGACCAGTTGGCGACGGACGCCGCCGCCCGCGCCCACACCCTGCTCACCAGCGGCCACGACCCGGTCGGTGAGCTGACCCTGTGGCAGGACGCCGTACGTCTCGCCGCCGCCCGCCCCGGCTCCGGCCTGACCGCCGGCACCCGCGCCCTCTACTCCTCACTGGCCAGAGCAGCCGGCCGTACGTCCGCGGATCTGGCGCGCGCCGTGGCCGCCTGGCGCCAGGGCGGGCTCGACGGGCTCGCGGTCCTCGAAGAGGCCTGGGACCCGCCGGCGGGCCGGTTCGACCGCGCCCGTCCCCTACTCCTCGCCGCCGACCTCCCCGCCTTCAGGCCCCGGCGCAACCACCTCACCCACCCGCGCGGTCACATACAACTGCGCCTGGGCCGGGACGGCCTGTGGTACGCGTACGAGTCCGAACCGGGCCACGACGACTGGTGGCCCCGCGGCACCCCCGACCTGGACCCGGTCGGAGCCCTCACCGGCCTGGGCAACCCGGCGGAGCCCTGACCCGGGGCGGTGCGGTCGTCCGGCGTCGGGCCTCCGGGGAAGGGGAAGGGGGCGCGCGGCGAAGACGTAAGGCCGGATCTGCTGCCCCGCTCGGACGCTCTCGGGCCGGCAGGGCCCTCGTACGCCCGATTCGCGATGCCGCCCAGAGTGCCGGTGGCCGGGTACCGACCGTCCCAGGAGCAGAGGCGCCCGTTCCTGGCTCTGCCATGACGACGTCACGCGATCCCCGCGCGGTGTCGGCCGAACCGTTCGCCTACCGGGGGCCCGGTTCCGTGCCGGCCACGTAGACGGTGTTGGTCGAGGTGCCGCCTTGCAGCGGATTGTCGAAGTCGACGACATGGGCCGCCGACCGCGGGAAGACCTCTGCGAGCACGGAGGCGAACTGCTCGTCCGGCGGGTCGTTCGACCACAGGGCGAAGATCCCGCCCGGGTGGAGGTGCCGGGCGAGAGCGCGGAGCCCCGCGGGCCGGTAGAGGGCCGCGTGACGCGGGTGCAGCACATGGCGGGGCGAATGGTCGACATCCAGCAGGACGGCGTGGAAGCGGCGGCCCGGCTCGCTCGGGTCCAGCCCGCCCGGGTCGGCCGCCATCGCGAAGAAGTCGCCTTGGACCAGGCGGCAGCGGGCGTCCGAGGTCAGCCGGTCGCCGAGCGGTACGAGACCCCGCTGATGCCAGTCGATCACCTCGGCGAGCGTGTCGATCACGGCCAGGGAGCGCACCCGGGGGTCGTCCAGCACGGCCTGGGCGGTGTAACCGAGTCCGAGTCCGCCGACGGCGACGTCCAGTTCGGTGCCGGTCAGTTCCGCCAGTCCGAGTTCCGCGAGCGCGATCTCGCCGGCTGTGAAGAGGCTGGACATCAGGAACTCGTCGCCGAGCTTCACCTCGTACACATCGGCGCCCGACACCGGGTCGCGCCGGCGCCGCAGGCTGATGTCGCCCATCGGTGTGGGGCGCCAGTCGATCTCCTGGAAGCGCGCGCTCATACGTTTACCTTTCTGACGCACCGTCGGTGCTCGAAGCCAGTGCCTGGAACGCGGCTCGGCGCGGGTGAGGACGCAGCCGCGAACCCCTCCCGCTTGCCCTGCTGGTAGGGCAGGGCAAGCGGGAGGGGGAGGGGACTGTCGGTCAGGCGTCGATGATGACGGGGATGATGAGGGGCCTGCGGCGATGGGTACGGAAGGCCCAGTTCGCCACGGCACGGGCGATGAGCTGTTCCAGCTGCCGTGCGTCGCCGACACCCTCCTGGGCCGCGGTCGCCAGTGTCTTCTCGATGACGGGGATGACCGGTTCGAAGGTGCTGTCGTCGTGGACGAACCCGCGGGCCAGGAAGTCGGGAGTCTCGGCCAGGGCACCCGTGTCGGCGTCGACGATCGCCACCACGGTGACCACGCCTTCCTCCGCGAGGGTGACACGGTCCTTCAGGGACGCCTCGGTGGCGCCGCCGACCTCCATGCCGTCCACGTAGACGTTGCCCGCGGGCACCTTGCCGGTGATCGACGCACGCCCGTCCACGAGGTCGACGACCACGCCGTCCTCGGCGATGACCACCCGCTCGGGATCGACCCCCGTACGGATGGCCAGGTCGGCGTTGGCCCGCAGATGGCGCCATTCGCCGTGCACGGGCATGACGTTGCGGGGCTTGACGATGTTGTAGCAGTACACGAGCTCACCGGCGCTGGCGTGCCCGGAGACGTGCACCTTGGCGTTGCCCTTGTGGACGACGTGCGCGCCCCACCGGGTCAGCCCGTTGATCACCCGGTAGATCGCGTTCTCGTTGCCGGGGATCAGGGAACTGGCGAGCAGGACGGTGTCGCCCTTGCCGATGCGGATCACATGGTCGCGGTTGGCCATCCGGGACAGGGCCGCCATCGGCTCGCCCTGGGACCCGGTGCACACCAGGGCGATCTTGTGGTCCGCCAGCTTCTCCATCTCCTTGGTGCTCACCACCAGGCCGCTGGGAACCTTCAGATACCCCAGGTCGCGGGCGATGCCCATGTTGCGGACCATGGAACGGCCCACGAAGGCGACCTTGCGGCCGTGCTGGTGCGCGGCGTCCAGGACCTGCTGGATGCGGTGCACATGGCTGGCGAAACTGGAGACGATCACCCGGCGCGGGGCGGTACGCATCACCTGCTCGATCGCCGGGTTCAGCTCGCGCTCGGAGGTGGTGAAGCCGGGGACCTCGGCGTTGGTGGAGTCGGTGAGGAAGAGATCGACGCCCTCCTCGCCGAGACGGGCGAAGGCGCGCAGGTCGGTGATGCGGTCGTCCAGCGGGAACTGGTCCATCTTGAAGTCGCCGGTGTGCAGCACCATCCCGGCCCCGGTGCGGATCGCGACCGCGAGACTGTCCGGGATGGAGTGGTTGACCGCCACGAACTCGCAGTTGAAGGGGCCGAAACCGCGCCGGTCGCCCTCACGTACCCGCACCGTGCGTGGCCGGATTCCATGCTCCTTGAGCTTGGCCTCCAGGAACGCCAGGGTCAGCTTCGAGCCCACGACAGGGATGTCGGAGCGCTCGCGCAGCAGGTACGGCACGGCACCGATGTGGTCCTCGTGGCCGTGGGTGAGCACCACGGCCACGATGTCGTCCAGGCGGTCACGGATCGAGGTGAAGTCCGGCAGGATCACGTCCACGCCGGGCTGGGTCTCTTCGGGGAACAGCACGCCGCAGTCGACGATGAGCAGCTTGCCGGCATACTCGAAGACGGTCATGTTGCGGCCGATCTCGCCCAGACCGCCCAGGGCGACGACCCTCAGCCCTCCTTCAGGCAGGGGCGGGGCGGCTTTAAGTTCGGGATGCGGATGGCTCATATTCCGACGTTACCGGAGAGCCCGCACGAGGAGATCCACTGGCTGCCCGACGAGCCGGGTCCAAACGTCGCCCGAGAGGCCTTTCACCCGATCCGGCCCACATCCTCACAACCCCCGGCACAGGGGCCGCCGTGAGATGTGGGAGCGTAAGTCGAGTGAGCGACGCACAGACCAGCACCCTTCAGTACCGCTTTGACGGGCCGGAAGACGCACCTGTCCTGATCCTGGGTTCCTCACTGGGTACGACCTGGCACAGGTAGGCGAAGCCGTCTTCTGGTGTCCAGCCAGTCCAATGCGGACATGTATGTCCAGTTCTGGCCCGTTGGGTGGGAGGGCGTATATGGGGTTGGTGACTCGCCGGTGACACGAAGACGCTCCGCCGGTGATCCGGCTGGGTCTCTTCATATGACTGGTCAAGAGGGGCTGCAGCATCCTTCGTGGGCTCCGTTGTACTCGGACTCGCCGCTGTCGAGTGCCCGAAGCAGAGACGTGGTGACGCTCCGCGTGCTGCAGCCGATGCGGAGCACGCGGCGCGCGGGCTCTGCAGACGCGAGGCCCATGAGTGTCGGCGTACACGTGAACGCGGCCCTGGCAAGAATTCCGTGAAGCTGGGATGTGCCAACCTGCGCTGGTTACGCTCCGTCACATGTGGCGGCGTCGGAGCAAGATCATGAGGACCACGCGGTGGCGGAGCAACGGGACTGCCGCGCTGCCGGCCATGATCCGTTTCTTGGAGTTTCAGATCGGTGATGCGGCCCTCGTTAACGCCGGAATTGAACGGGGTGGTGATGCCCTGCACGACCGCGGCTTGGTCTTCCCGGATGGTGCTGGCCAGGCCAGGCCGGCGAGGGCCGGGGCCCGTGGTCGCGCCTCGGGTGCGGAAGTTCAGGCGGCCCGGGTGGCGGACGCGGCCTCCCAGCGGTCCAGACGTTCGTAGGGGATGCGAACGAGGCGGGCGCGGTTCTGGACGCAGTTCATGGCGCCCTCCAGTGTCGCAGGCAGTCGGCCTTCCGCCTCTTTGAGGACGAGGTCGGTGAGCGCTTTGGGTCCGCTGTCCCTCGGCAGCTGGTCGGCGCGGCGATGGACGTCGGCGGCGAGCGCGCACGCGTGGTCGGTCAGCTGGAGGACGATCTGTTCGTAGTTCAGGTCGTGAGCGTGTCGGGGCCGGTCCATGCGAGAACGGCGCTGCCGAGCGCAACCACGGCTCTTCCGTTTGCGTATCCCTGCTCGGATACCGTCTGCCTCATGGCTTCCCGCAATCACCCACCGCTTCCCGAGTCGGTCCGTCACGGTCTGCGCGCAATCGTCTTTGACACGAACTCCTTTCCCCGCGGTGGGCTTGACTTGGGCCTTCTGCGGGAGTGGGCGCAGCGAGCCGTGGATGATGGGTTCGAAGTCTGGGTGCCGGAGCCGGTGCTGTGGGAACTTGCAGAACACGCCGCCACATCATGGGAAGAGTGGCGGACGAGTACGAACCGAGCCAGAAAATCGATGCAAGCGGCCGGGTTGAAGATTCCCTCCGACGATCCGTACTCCTCGCGTCTGGAGGTGATGGCCGCCGTGGACGCATCTGTTCGAAGCCTTGCTCCGTCCGTGCGGATCATCGCCCTCGATGGTGATCTGGCAGTAGAGGCAATCCGTGACCAAGTGCAGATACGCCCGCCCGCCGACAAGAAGAGTGAGGTCAAAACGGGTGCCGCTGACAGCGCGTGGATCAGGCAGGTGCTGCGGGCCGCCGATAACGACATCGACTCCTTCGTGATCGTGGGTGCGGACGCAGATGTCTACGACGCCTTCAGGGGCTGGGGCTTCCCGAAGCCGCACATGGTGCCTTTGTACGCGCTTCAGGGAACGCTGTTCGTCCTGGAGACTCCGAGCGATGAAATCAAGGACGCTTTGGTGCGGTTCCTTCAGGGCGTGGTGGGCCAGCCGCTGGAGGCGGGGCACACTCCGGATGAGGACCTGACTCTGGGCCAGGTCGGAGTTCTGACCGAGCTTGTCGACGAGTGGGAAGACGACCAGATTCGTGACGTGGAACTTGGCCGCATCAGAGCCGTCGTGGGTGTGAACGAGGTGAAGATCAGCCGGAGAGGGCTGGCCACCGCGCAGGTGTTCCTCTTGCTCGAAGCCGAGTACAGCGGCTGGCGGATCGGCGAAGACGGAACCCTGGTTGCCCACTCATCGAACATCCCGCAGATCCTTGTGCGGGACGTTCTCAGCTTCACCCTCGATGGCGGCGCGGTCACCCGTGCTCGGTCCGAGACTGGTCTGGCCATCGCACATCGAGCCGGCAATCACGCTTACAGCGACCCGTCGGATGCACTCTTCGAGCTCATCGACACCCTCAGGCTGATCCCGGGCGCTGAGGGAGATGAGGAAGATCTGGAACTGATGGTCGGCGATAGGGGCTCCATCACGTACTCCAATGGCTTCGAACTCGCTCTGGAAGTGGAGGACGGCGGTGGAGATCCTCATTGGACAGCCACATTCACCCTGTCGAAGAAAGAGTGGTCGGCCACCCTGGAAGTGCGCTGCGAGTGGGACTCCCTCCGTGTCCCGTACGAGGATCCCGACATGTTTCCCGCGTATGTGCTCACGTCCGACGAGGCGTATGACCGGAACATCCCAGCCGAATGGGCACCGGCCGCCTGGGTCATCAACCACATGTGGCCCCTCGAACTCATGTGACCGTACGGGCGCTCGCAGCCACGCGCGCCGCCCTCGGACTCGACTGGGCTGTGTGAAAGCAGGATCGGAGCGGGGCGTCGTCCAGGGCGTCAACTTCAGCGTCTTCGCGTAGCCCCGTTGCCGAAGCACCGCTCCGTCCCCGCGGTTGCACACGTGCTCGTAGCGGCCCGGCCTCCTGTCCTGGTGTCGGACCCTCACACAGGCAATCGCGCCTGACGACTGATCGTGAGCAGCGCCATCAACTGGCGCGGTGCTTCTGGTCGCCGCGTACCAGCCCGCGTCGGCGGGCGCTGAAGGTCGAGCGCATCAAGGTGCACCGCGGTGCAAGGGCGGACGAACCGAAGTAATCGGTCGCCCGTAAGATCAGCCGCGTGTCACCATGCCGCCATGAGCAACGATGCAGACGAGCCCGAAGAGGGTTCCGAGTCGGAGCCTGTCGACCCCTTCGGCCTGGCTCGCGCGTTCCAGCCGCTGACGGACTACTACCGCAGCGTCTTCGCTGATCTGCTCCAGCCGGTGATCCAGACGTATCAGCCGATGAGCCACATCGGCGAGATGATCAGCAAGCAACTGGTCGAAGCGGCAGGCGTGAACGCCATGCTCCGCGAAACCTTTGAACCGCTGCATGAGCACTTCCGCGAGTACTGGCGCGACGTCTTCGAGGGGTTCGGCTCCCTGAAGGAGCGCATCTACCCACCGAACCTCCACGACGCTACGCCGTCAGTCGAAGAGTTCGAGCAGCTCCTGCTTGAAGAGGGCATTCCTCTGATGTGGGTGCCTGGCCCGAAGGTAGTGCGCGCCCTCCTAGACGCCCCCAACGCCGTTGAGCGCCGCCGCATCATTGGCCGACGGTGGAAGGGGATCATTAACCACTGCGAGACTGTGATCGAGGACGTTGACCATCCGGAACTACTGGAGTACCGGGGTTTCGCCATCGACTGCGTGGCAGCGCTGCGCGACGGACACAACAACCCGGCCCAGGCACTCGCCGCCAACCTGCTCGACAGCCTGATGCAGGCACACTTCTCCCAGTCCGAACGGGCAAAGCTCACATCCCATAGATTGGGCAAGTTCGACTTGAACGACCACGGCATCCGAGTTGCCCTGACGTTCGCTCCGGTCTGGTACGCGCACGCCGAGTACTGGCCGAAGAACGGCGACCCGATCCCGCGCGTGTTTGGCAGGCACCCGAGCGCGCATGGTGTGTCGCGCTCGCAGTACTCGCGAATCAACGCGGTTTACGGGCTGATGCTCGTCACGTCGGTGCTCAAGTTCTTCGACGTCGAGTTGGAGCGATAGGTCTGGCACCTTGCTGGGCAACCTGGAGGCGAACCTGCTGACGACGAAAGCCCCGTCTACCCGCTGCAGGGCGCGGCGCGCAATGAGAGCGTGGCCCGGATCCACCGCGAGATCGAGCAGCAGCGGGCCGCCGGCACGGCGGCCAATCGCCACCCGGCCTCCGCGCACCGCCAGCGCCGTATACGGCATGGGGGGACGGGAGTGCGGCCAGCTCATCGAGGCGACGCAGACGTATTGCCGTGCCCATCGCACCAAGCGGCGCTGCCTCAAGGACGCCTGCACCGCCATCGCCCGCAGCGATCTGGCGCATGGCCGCTGGCACCTATGACCGCGCTCTACGTGCCACAAGGGCAGCGAATCGTCGAGGACTTCACCCTCGCTCTGCCGCTTCGCGGCTGGGAATGGGGCAGCGACTGGGGATACGACACGGGGACGTGTTCGTTCTTCGCGAGGCTGTACCGCAACGAGGCCGATTGGTCCGGCTCACCGGCCGTATGGTTTTCGGGCACTGATCCCGACCTAGGCAACGTGGTCGCGCTCACGGATGCCGTGCAGAAAGCGACCGGGGCGTCCCGGCAGGCCGTCGTGGCAGCTCTGGCAGCGGATCGGAAGACACCCTGAGAATGCGCCGTGATCACCCAGGACTGGGAACCGGCCGGGTGCGACCGTCCCTGCCCGTGCGGCACTGCGGACTGTGGCCACGGCGCACCGTGCCCGAACGATGAGTGCAGCGGTCACGACGTCCATACGATGCGTAATCCTCGCACCGAGGCGAACGTGACAGCATGGCGGACCATTTCGACTGCTGCGAGGGCTGCTTCGGCAGCTTCCTGGACATCTCATTGCCGGAACGCCCCTAGGGCGAGATGAACGACGACGGCCCCGTGACCGTGTACACCGGGGTGTCCCACTACGAGCTCGGTGTCTACCCGTAACCGCGTGCATTCGTGGCGGACGGTTGCAGTGAGTCGGGGCCGGCGGGTGCCCGCGACCGAGCTGAACGGCGTGCCGGCTGTGCCCGGACGTCGCGGTGCGCAGTCGGCACCACCCGCTGGAACAACTCCCATAGCCCGTCCGGCACCAGACGCCCCACCATCGCCGTCACGGCCGCCAGCCTAGTGATCAAGCCAGTTGAGACGACCTCTTAGTATCGCGTGCCACCGAAGTCTGATCGGCAAACACCCAGGTCACGCGCATGGCAGTGCCGCGCCAGACTGTGCTCACCCGAGGGGCCTGCGGTGGCGCGTGCTTGGAAGCCGTTGTTCTCTCGATCCTGGGCACGGCGGGCAGAAGCGTAGCGGCTGGCGGCTCCGTACTAGTTGATGTGTGGGACGCCGTGCCCGACGAGCTGAATTGACCCACCAGGCCCTGCCGACAGCACGGGGTGGGCCTTGGGAAACGCCCCCGCGCAGCAGGAGCACCCTCGTACCATCCCCCTCAGGGATCGCGGACGCTGTCCCGTCGACCTACCAGGAGGCGGCGTCTTGGATTATCGGCAACTGTTCTCCGACGACGAAGTGCGGCAGGAGTTCCTCGATCGCTTCGACGAGATCGCCGCAGGCACGGCCGCACTCGGCGGATTCGAGAGCATGGACGCCGGGCTTACGGTCGACAGGGCCGCCGAGGCCGTGGAGCGCATGGCCGAGGGGGATTGGGTGCCCGGTGACTCGGGCCTGGAAGCGATCGTCCAGCGCTTCACCCGGCCAGTGCACCTGGTGCAGCGGTCCACGTTCCGGCTGCCACCGGACGGTCGGCCCACCAGCGCGTACGTGACGGCGCGCCTGGAACGCGCGCGTCGGCCGCTGGAGCAGGCGATCCCGAGTGTCGGCCGTATCGAACTGCGCAACCACGCCCTGCAGTGGGCGGGTACAGGCTGGATGGTGGGTCCCCGACTCGCCGTGACGAACCGCCACGTCGCTGAAGTGTTTGCCAGGGAGGCTAGAGGTGGTTCAGGCACGGGGTTCGCCTTCAATCAGTCCTGGACGGGCAAACCCGTGCGGGCGGACCTGGACTGGTACCAGGAGTACCAGCAGCCGGAGGAGTCCCGGTTCCGGGTCACCGAGATCGTCTGGATCGAACCGGACGGTAGCCACGATGTGGCCCTGCTGCGGATCGACGCGACCGGTGAGGACGGCGGCAAGCCACCGTCGCCTATAGAGCTCGACACCTCCGGGGCTCGCACGGGCAACTGGGTCGCGGTGATCGGGTATCCGGCGCGTGATTCCCGCGCCGACGCTGGTGACCAGCAGCGGATTTTCGACGGTGTCTACGACTGCAAGCGGCTGGCCGGTGGAAAGCTCACTGCGGTGCAGGGCAAGGATGTCGTTCACCACGACGCCACGACCCTGGGCGGCAACTCCGGCTCAGCTGTGATCGATCTGGACTCTGGCAAGGCGGTCGCCCTGCACTTCGCCGGTGTGGCCGGTCAGCGGAATGTGGCCGTGCAGGCCGCTGCCGTGGCCCGGATCGTCCACGCGCATGGCCGCTGAGCACGCGGTCCCGCCGGGCGAGGAGCCTGGCCTGGACACGGCGTACACGGCCGGGCTGGAAAGCATCACCCGGGCGACCGCCGGTCTGGTCGATCCGGCGGATCTCATCAGGGTCCTGCGTGACATGACGGCCAGGGTCGCACGTGTGGAGACCGGCGGCCTGCCCGTGGGGACAGGCGTGCTGGTGGCGCCTGACGTCCTGCTGACCGCCGGTCATGTGCTGGGGACGGCCCTGGAACCGGGGAAGCTGCCGGACGGGCTGGAGGCGCGGTTCGACTTCGTCACGCCTGACGGCACCGGCGGAGCCGCACCCCACGAGCGGGGAAAACGGGTGCGGCTGACGGAGCTGCTCGCATGCAGTCCCCCCACCGCCGCCGAACGGAACGGCTCCCCACTGTCCTGGGAGGCGCCGCCGGATCATTTGGACTACGCCCTCCTGCGGGTCGGTAGCGGACCCGTGCCGTCCCGCCTCGCAGCCCTGTCCGCTGGTCCCGGCCCCCGTGGGCACTACCTGCTGGAGCCGGACACCTACGACTTCCACCAAGCGAATCTGCTGTTCGTGGTCCACCACCCGCTCGGCGAGCCGACGCGTGTCTCGTACACGACCGCCCCGGCGGTGATCAACGACGAGGCCACGCGGATCCGCTACCAGCACGTGAACACCACGCCCGGGTCGTCCGGCGGCCCCGTCGTCGATTCCCGGGGCCGGCTCGTCGGCATTCACCACTACGCCGCAGGGGCAGTCAACCAGGGCGTCCCGGCATCCGCGATCGCCCGGTCCGTGGCGGGCGGCCCGCACGCCTGGATACTGGATTCGCGTCCGCCCATACGCTCTCGGCCGAGCGGTGCCGCACCTGTCGTCATGCTGAGCTGGGTGCCCCAGGACCGGTCCTGGGCCGACCTCGTCCACGATGTCCTGGCCGCCTCGGGACACCAGGTGTTGATGGGTCCATCCGCCGACCGGCCGGGACATCGCACGGTACAGGAGCACGTGGACGGCGGCGGGAAGGTCCTCGCCCTCGTCACTCCCGCCTATCTTGCGGACCCCGGGATGACGGACGAGCGTGATCACATCGTCCACGACTTCGACCATGCGAGCGCCCGCAGCCGTCTGGTTCCCGTATTGGTCGAGGGCGAGGCATCGGGAAGCCTCGCCCTGTTGTCACCCGTGGACCTGCGTGAGATGCCCGTCTCCTCCGGCACCGGGCCCCAGAACCGTGACCGTGTGCGCGAGGCCGCCAAGCGGCTTACCTCCGCCCTCGGCGCCTCTCCATCCACTCCGGGCGGGCAACCAGCCCCCACCTCCCAGGAGTCCACCCTCGGCTTCCGGCCCGGCGACCCGTTGCCCAGGTTGCGGCTCCTCAGCGATCGTGCACGGCACTCGGCGGGCATCGTCTCGGGGACCGTGTTCTCCAGCGGCGAGGAAAGCCAGTTCGCGGAGGGCCTCTATGTCACCCGCGACTTGGAGGAGGAACTGCTGGAGCGGCTGGACACTGACGCACTCACCCCCCTCGTGGTGGTTGGGGAAGCCGGCTGCGGAAAGACCAGCATCCTATGGAGCCTGGCCCGGCGCCGCTGCGGGACGGCCACGGGGGAGGTGTTCTTCCTCAAGGCGACCTGGCTGGTCAACAGCCCGTCGGGGAGTGCCAGGGTCGACCCTGGAATCCTTGTCGAGGCGATCCGACAGGCCCGCGCCGACGGCCGGACCGTGACGATCCTGATCGACACCGTCGATGTGCTGGTCAACAACGAGGACGACTGGGAGCGGCTGGTCACCGTCGTGCACGCGGCGGGGGACGCAGGCGCCGCCATCGCCATGACATCCAGGGTGGCCGAAGCAGCCGAGCTGCCCCCGGAATGGCAGCGGCTAGCGCTGCGCGACTACGCCATCAACACCACGGTCGGCCCGCACACCACCAGCGAGTTCGAACGCGCCGTACTGGCTCACAGCAGGTTCTTCACGAACGACCCTCAGTTGCGGGAAGACTTGATCAGCAGAATGCTGACGATCATGGCCCGGGACATCTCCCTGCACCCGCTGTGCTTGCGCCCGTTGACTCTGCGCATGCTGTTCGAGATCTACACACCGGGTCAGGTCCCCGACGTGGTCGACACCACCGGCCTGTATGAGACGTACTGGGACCACCGGGTGACCCGCGACCGCCGTTCCTGGGACCTCGGCAGCGACCGGCCTGACCAGGGCCGCGACCTTGGTGGTACAGCCGTGGCGCTCGCTTTGGAGATGCTGCGAACTGGCCGCCCCGAGGCATGGGTCGACCGGGTCCGGCTGCCCGCGGGGCTCACCGCCGCACGGCTGAAGGAGGAGGCCGGTCTGCTGGAGAAGCGCGGGGTCGGGCACTTCACGAACGGCGTCTTCCAGTTCTTTCACCAGACCTTTTTCGAGTACGCAGCGAGCTACGCCCTGGTCCACCGTCGGGGTGCCGCCGGGCTCGGCGCACTCGTTGAAAGACTCCAAGAAGCCGACGGTGAAGATTACTTCTTGCTCGCGGTGCTGGAGCAGACGTGGCTGTGCGCGGACCGGACGCAGGACGCCGCGGACGCCGCGGCGGCGACGCTGGCCAAGTTGCTGAAGACCATCTCCGACGACCTCGACAAGGAGCGCACCACGGTCCGGTACGGGCTGCGCCGCGCGGTGCTGTCGGTCTGCGCCCAGAGTTCCCTGCCGACCGAGGAGATGCTGACCGACCTGCTGCACATCCTTGGCTCTCCGAGGCTGGCGCTGCTGGCCCTGCGGCAGTTCCTGGACCTGCTGCCCGCTCCGGGACGCGGGTACGAGTCCCGGGACGCCGATTGCCTCAAGGCCGCCGCGGCTCGCGCGGACAACGCCTGGCTCGCTGTCCTGGAGGTGCTCGACCGGCTGTTGCCCCGCGAACCCGGGGAGGTCGTCGGTGCCGTCCGGACGGCAGGGCTCCTGGAGCGTGCGACCGACAGCGGCCACGAGCTGTCCACGCAGGTCGAGTTTGCCCGCTTCCTCGTCCGGCTCCTGCCAGCGCGGCCCGCGGACGCCTTCCCACTCGTCCGTTCCCTGGTGGGGGCCGCTCTGGCAGCCGACAACCACCAATACGCGGCGGACGTCCTGTCGAGAATGGCCGCGTCTAGCACCGCGCACGGAGAGCCGCGCCAGTGGGCGGACTGGGCGGACGAGCTGCTCGGCGACACTCGCGTGGCCTCCTCCGCACTGATTAAGGCGCATACCTCCGTCCAGTTGCCGTATCTGCGCACGCTCACGTTTACCGAGCTGGTCGACCAACTCGCCGAACTGATCCCCCGGTTGTCGGCCGTCCCCGGCCCGACGACGGCCGACCGGTCGTTGTTCGGTGGCCTTCTCACTGCCGCCGCGGACGTGTGTCCGCCCGAAGCGGATCCGGGGCCTCTGGTCGGCCTCCTCGTCCAGGTCACTAGCGGGGGACAGGTCGCCGACCTGTCCCGCGGATCCCTTGTTTGTCTCTTGGACTCCGACAGCCCCGTCGGCCGGGCTGTTCGCGACCTGGCCGTTGACTGGCTCGTCCAGGGCATGCCAATCGCTAACCGCTACGACCAGGAACTGGTGCATATCCGTGCCAAGGTCGTCCGGACGGCCTTGGAGCAGCTGGACCTGCCGGCGTACCGAGTCGCCGACGTGGCCGGACGTGCGGCCTCTGCCTGGGAGTCGCCCGAGGGTGACCCCGTCCAGGTGTGGCGTTCGGCGGGATGTCTGCTTGCGTTGCTGGTGCGGGGCACGGTCGCAGGTGTCCCTGAGGCGGCTGCGGCACTCGGGGAGCTTCCGAGCGGGTTCGCCGTGACCGGGGGAGACATCGCGGAATGGGTGGAGCCGTACAAGAGGCGCCCCGCGAACGCCGTTGAGACCGGCGTGATGATGGATCTGCTGGTGCGCATCGGTGAACTCCGGCAGGCGAGGACGATGTTGGTGAACGGAGTTACGCTCGACGACGCTTCGCTCACCCGGCTTACCCGCTCTGCCCTCGGTGCGCTGGGCGCCGCCGTGCCGCCGGTACGCGCCAGTGCGATGGGC
Source organism: Streptomyces sp. NBC_01451 (assembly GCF_036227485.1). NCBI lineage: Bacteria > Bacillati > Actinomycetota > Actinomycetes > Kitasatosporales > Streptomycetaceae > Streptomyces > Streptomyces sp. NBC_01451. The sequence continues at coordinate 1,663,942 of NZ_CP109479.1, read as the reverse complement.
CATCCGGTCCGGAAGAGGCTGAGGGAACTGGCCGAACTACTCGTCGTGCTGCGGCACAGGGGCACGATGCTGAACTTGCCCTGGACAGAGCTGGCGGGCTGGATCGACCGCGTTCCCGACCCGATAGCCCTGGGCTGGATGGTGGAACTCGTCGGAGCAGGGCTCGAACGGCACGAGTATCCCCCTGCGGATGCCCTGCGGCTGCTGCGCGCACAGTGCGGCGCGGACAGCACACTGGACGGCGGGAGCGAACTCGGCCGGAAGGCCCGCCTGTGGTGCGTGTGGTGGTACAGCGTCCATGGGGTGGCCTCGGATGTTCCCGAGGCACTCCGGGTGGCCTTCCACGAACCCGTCGACGCGCTCACCATCATGAAGGTGAGCAACTTCGTCTTCCCGGACCGGCGTGACACCCCGCTCACCGAGGAAGAGTGCGCCGACCTTCTGCTCAGTGTCGGCCGCCAGCTGAGGGCGAGCACGCTGGGCTCGGGGCGCCGCAAGGACGTCGCCCAGGCATGGCGGGCGGCGATGTGGTCGTTCGTCGTGGGGAGCGGCACTGACACCCAGCTACGGATCGTCCGTGAACTTCCCCTCCTGGACGACGCGTTCGCCGGGCATCTGCTTCAGTGCGTCCCGGTGAACCGTACGCCTGAGCTGCGCGCCGCGCTTAGAGACGTCGCGGCCCAGCCGAAACTTGGTGCCCGTCTCCAGCAGGCCGTGCACCAAATCCTGGACCAGTACAAGCGGCACTCCTCGGAAGGCGGCTGGCCCGGCCTGTTTGCGGATCTGGCCCGTGCTGGAGGCTGACGGCGTCGTCGGCGGTGACGGCCTACCGCAGCTCCGTCACATGGCAGTTCGTGCCCGGAACCGTCGGTATGAACAGTGCGACCAGCTCCACCCTCTGGCCTCGACAATGTAAGTCTGCCTCATTCGTCAGAAGCATTTGGCGTAGCCGACAGAGCCCTCAATGACGTGTACGAGAGGCGGGAAAACACTCCATGGTCGATGACGAGGGCGGTGCCGACGGGTGCCCGAAGGCGACGTACGCAGTGCCGCAACCAACGGGCATGAGCAGCACCATCCGTTGACCTATCTGCCCGTTCATCCGCGAGGCCCTCCCTGTTCAGGAGCCTGGAGATCGTCCGTCCGTTGTGTTCTGCTCCGTCGCCGCCTCGGCGTCCGAGCAGGTTTGGGAACGTGGCTCGGGCGGCAGACGATGATCACATCGATGATGTCGGGAAGCTTCAGGAGTGCGTTGCGGGTGGTGTCATGTTCCTGGACGGATGAGGACTCGTCATAGATGAAGACGGTCATCTGCCGGTAGGAAGTGTTGCCGGAGAGGTAGCCGATGTAATCGTCGTAGATCTCCTTCTCGAAGGACTTGAAGTCGGCGGCCTTGCGCGCGTATTTGACCTCGATGAGCAGACCGAGCGAAGGGACGCCGAAATCCGCACGGTAGGTGCTGTGGCCGAGCCGCCGGAGGGGTTCTTCCTCGACAAGGTCGTCGAATACAGGCCGGAGCATGAGCCAGAGGATGTTCTGGATTTCGCGTTCCGAGGTGATGGGCCACCTGATGGGGCTGTCACGATCGTCACCGTCGTGGCGCCACTGCCGCATCGCGGCCTCGAATCGGCTCAGGAGGACGCCGACGTGGGAGCGGCTCAGGAGGGTCTCGTCGATGCTGGCGGTGACTATATGGGCTGTTGCTTCGAGAAGCAGCGCCGCCCGTGGCGCACTTGCCTGTCCTGCATCGGTCAAGAGAATGTCGGTGAGCAGCCGTGACTGCAGTCGCCGCAGCTCGTCTTGCTCCGTCTGCGGGATGTCTCTTGCTGAGACGGTCAGCCAGTGAAGGCAGGCGGCTTCCACCGGATCGTGGATGCTGCGGGCGTCCACCGGGAGAGTGGCCGTGGTGCCGAGGATGTGCCGGGCGTGCTCCTGGAACAGGCCGAGGAGCACGTTGGCGTGACGCAGCCTTGAGTCTTGGAGAATCTCTGCCAGCCACACGCGTGCTTGTGGAGCGTCGTCGTGGACTGTGGTGACGGCCAGCGCGAGGCCGACAATCTGTCGTGGGTCATTGACGAAGGTGACTCCGTCGTCCTGGAAGGGACTTTTCCGCATGAGGGCGGACAGGCCGGCAGTCAGGTGTTCCCGGGCGGCAGCCTGGGAGGCGGTCGTTGAGGGGAATTCTGTGAGGCCGTAGCCGAGGACGGCCAGGCCGTGTGAGTGGGCGAAGCGGTGCTCGTTGTCGGTGAGCCATGCTGGCGTCATGGGGCTGGTGTCCCAGTCGAAGCTGAGGCGTCGTCGGCTCAGGATGTGATGGGCGAGCATGCCGTCGAGGTTGCCGGGCGTGTTAGCCCGTCGGATGAGCTCTTCCAGGTGGGCGGTCGTTGCGGCCAGCAGGTGTCTGGTGGGAGTGGCCGTCCCGGGTTCTTCGGTCGCGGTCACAGGAACCACCTGCTGGAGCGGAGTTTGGTGGTGACCGCGTCGGCGTTCCAGTTCCGTACGTGGCGCAGCTGTCCGAGCAGCTCGGCGATCAGGTCCGAGTACAAGATTGTCACGGGGATGCGTGACGGGTACATGTTTCGCCAGGACATCGATGTGAAACGGAATGCCTGTCGCCCCAGGTATTCGATGTCGGTAAAGGTCGAGTGGCGGTGGAGCTTGAGAAGGAGAGGCTTGGGGACACCGTGCAGGGCGCTCTTGAGGTCCATGGGGCCGCTGACGGATACGAGTAGTTCACGCTCGCCGATGGGTACGGCATGGCCACGTTCCGGGACGTAGTGTCCCTTGGCTCTGCCCCCGGCCCCACGGTTCACTCCTGCGCTGGCCCGGTCGAACATGACCCAGTCGTGGTCGGTGCTCACGTGCACGAAGGCGAACTCGACCTTGGCGTAGGTCTGGGTGAGGCGCTGGACCAGTTCTTTGACCGCAGTGGCCTCGATGTCTTTGAGCGGTTTGAACACGTGGAAGGTGAGGCGCAGTTCGTCGCCCTTCTGCCAGGCGTTGCGTTTCTTGATCAGGTCGATGCAGTCCGTCAGGGAGCGCAGGAGTTCCCGGGGGTAGTCGTCGTAGTCAGCCTCCCGGGACGTGTTGGACAGAAGATAGTTGCCGTCTGCGCTAAACACGGTGGTGATGCCCACTACTCGTTCCGGCGCGGTGAGTCGACTCTCCTTGACGTGCGCACTTCCGATGCCGATGACCAATTCGTGGGTGAGGGCACGTGGAGCGGCGATCACGAAGGGGATTCCGCCCAGCTTGGCATAGCAGGCCAGGGCAATGCTGTTGAGCGGGTAGGCGAGTTTGCTCAGCCGGACCGTTTCGATTCTCACGTCCTGGACGGGGACGCCCTGTCCCATGAAGGCTGATTTCGCCACAAGGTACGGGCTGCTGTCGCCCGTGAGCTGAGCCTGAGCCTCGCTGGTGATGACGATGGCCAGGTCGAAGTCTCCACTGAGCAATGCCCCCCGGCACGCCTCGCGGTAGGCGTCGGCATCGGTTGTGGCGCCGTCGAAGGGATGCAGGGAGACGTCAGCCCCGGAAAGGTGATACTTGCGGATGAAGCCGAGGCCGAACGTTCTCTCTCCTTGGATCCCGTAGAGGAACTTGGAGAGGAAGGTCTCGACGATGCCCTTGTGCGCGCGAGGCGTGATGACGGCCATCCGGGGCTTTTTCTTGGCGAAGAACTCCACGTCGAAAGGGCCGTACTCGTCCAGGCCACGGTCGGCGGATTTGCTGGTCTTGTCGCCGGCTTGGTCGAACTGGAACGTCGGGGATGGATAGTAAGTCCCGGTCACCTTCGTGCCGTTGCTCGACCCGACCGGTTGCTGGATGATCACGGACAGGTCGCTGGTCACTTGCAGGTGGCCGAGTCGCCCCAGGCGACTGGCGATTTTGACCGCGCCTTCGTAGCGGCCGAAGGCCCCGAGCAGATCGAATGTCTTCTGCTCCAGCTCCTTGAGGATCCTGGCGCTGTCGGCTCCGGCCAGGGCACGGACCACGTCGTCGAAGGTCTCCCGTCGGCTCTCCAGCCACGCATTGCAGGCGGGGATACGGGTCGCGCCTGGGGCGTCGCGCAGTACCAGGTCGGTGCCGTCGACGTGATCGACGGCACCGACCGCGCGCCGTGCGGCGTGATGGTCCATGCGCGGGTCGGGTTCGCTCCTTGCGTCCTCGCTCAGCACGTAGAGGCCGCGCACGTCGAGGCCCTGGTGGATCAACTCGTCCACCGTCATGTCGATCTCATGGCGGCTCTTCACCCCGACGATCACTCCGGGGTGATTTGAGGGGCCGATGGTCCTGCCGTCCAGACGGTATTCCGGATAGACGTGGAGCCTTCCGAGGGCCTCCTGATGCCGGCCACGGACCGAAGGCTCAAGCAGATCCCTGCCTGCCAGGCGAGAGACGAACACCGGTGGGCTGCGCCGACGCACCTTGTACCCCCACCCCAGCACCGACCGGAGCAATGCTTCCTGGACGAGACGCATGGTGAGTGACCGATGATCGCGTGTCCGGAAGGTTGTAGGCGTGCCGTGCGCGTCGGTGTCTGCTTGCACTGGAATGCAGGCGATGCCCGTTCGTGTCTTGGCGACCACGTGGCTGTCGGCAAGCTTGGCTCGGAGGTCAGCCAGCTGCTCGGGCGACTGGAATTCGATCAGCCCACCTTTGAACTCGTCCGCCGAAAAGCGGATCGGCAGGAAGTTGAAAGCCAGCACCGGTGGATTCATTCTGTCCCCTTGCGTCCGAGCGCCCCCCCTGACATCGAGGCGGTTACACGTACGGCACCTCGTCACCACGGCGCCCTTCACGCTACGAGCATTGTGGCACTGGGGTATGACAACGGGCGGGGAGAGGCACACGGGATCGCGGAGCGGGGCGATGGGCGGCCCGACTGGGATGACGGTCAGCTCACGGTGGGCTCGCTGCGGAGTTGTTCGCGTTGAAGGGGTACTTGTCGGATCTCGGCGGCGGTTGCCGCAGCACGGCGACGTGAGGTCGGCCGGGTCGTAGGTCAGGATCGTGGCCGGTCCGGGATGCGAGGAGGGCGTACCCGCCCTGGCCGTGCCCCGCACGGTCTTGCCGCCCACTGCGAAGTCGCGCAGCCCGCTCGGCACGGCTTCGGGCATCGGTCCGCGCGCCGGTGTCGGACTGCGCGGTCCAGGGCGTCGGAGTCGATGCGACGCTGGCGGACCGTTTTGCACTATCAACGTGGCTGCTTGACCGCGCGAGGCACGTCGACTCGTACGACAACTTCACTGCACGGGGCCGGTCATCCGGCGACCTTGGAGGCGGAGGAGTTCTCCCGCAGCCCTACGCACCCGCAGGCTGGTCACCGGTTCCGGCAACGTGCGGCTTCGCGGAAGACACGGTACAACTGGCTGTCATGCAAGGGGAGGAGCTGGTGACCGTGGGTCAGGGAGCAAGTCCGTTCCGCTTTGAGGTGGTCAAGAAGTATCCGCCGCGGGGCCCTATGCATCAGTACCGCCTCGCTACGGCGACCACATTCACCTGTTGTCGATGCGGCAATGACAAGAAATCCAAGTTGACGGTCTCCATCCACGATGAGTGGAATCTCTTGTTGTGCAACGCTTGCTACGGGCGACTCCTGTCCATTTGGGAGATCAAAGCCGGAGAACTTAGCGACTCTGCACGCCATGCCGAGCTCCTTCGCCTCCTCGGCAGCTTGTCCGGGGAAGCTGAGGTCGAGCGAGCCCGAGCTGTTCTGCTGGCCCGTGATTCCCGATCCACCCTCTTGTCGGCCCCTGCGCTCACGATGTTGGCGACGGCTGCCGCTGTGGCCGATGGATTTGCCGTCAAAACGGCCACCGAACTTGACTGGTCGGCTGCGGTCATCGGTTTGTGCAAGGCCGTTGAGTTGGAGGCTGTCCGGCTGATCTGCGAACCCCTGAGAACAGCCGTGTCTGGCATGGAACTGGCGGACGACCTGCGCGACCGCAGTTTTCAGCGCATGGCCCAGTACTGCAAGAACGGAAAACCCGTGGAGCTGGGCACCCTTGGCTACTTCATGCGATCCATAGCTGCGTCCCCGCGCTCGGCAACCAGCCCCATTGCGTCAGAGATGCGGACTCTCGCCAGCCGATGGCCCAGATCCGACTGGCTGTTCAAAACAGACGGATTTCCCGAAGATGTGCGGATACTGACCAAGATCTACAGAAACCCGGCAGCGCATACTGAGCTACTCTCCGAGGCCCAATATCGATCATGTGCTGAACTCGTTCAGGGAACAGACGGAGTCCTCTGGAAGGTTCTCGCAGCCGTGGATATGACTCGGCGGTAGTTCGTGCGATAGCGCGGTGATTGCCCGCGAGGCAGAAAAACGCCGGGATGGGCACGCAAGGCCCGTCGGCACAGTGCGGCAACAGTGAAGAGCAGCCCGTGTCACACGCCTCATGTGACACACAGTGCTTCATCGGAGCCCGCGGCCGGCACCCCGTTGCGCTTGGTGTCGGCCGTACTGGCCAATGACATCCTCGGTCACGCCGGTTTCGCCCCGTGCTTGCCGAGTGCACCGAAGGGCGCCCGAGGTACAGGGTGTGGCGCGTTCGAGCCGGTGGTTGCCCTTCGCGCGGAGCGCACCGAAGTGCGCTGAAGGAGACACAGGGCGCGCGGCGGTGGGGGAGCTTCCATGGTCTGCAGATCGGCCGACGTGATCTGCATGAGGGTGGGCAGCGGTTGGGGAGTATGGAAGCGAACGCTGCTGCCGTACCGCGGACTGGCTCCTGACATCTCGGACCGACGCGTCCTAACCATCCTGTGTCGACGCGGGGCGAGGCAGTGCGCTTGGACGCTGGACCGGGGAGCGTGTCTGGAGCACTGGAATGCGGGGTGTCCTCTGCACCGTGTCACTGGTGACCGCTCTCCGGGTCGGCGGCGCGGCTGCTGACTTGCGACGGGGGATGAACCATCGAGTCGTCAGACCCGCCTCGAGCCGCGGGCCGCGCGGCAGATGTGCATGAGGTGGTGCTGGGGGTCGACACGCATCGCGATGTGCATGTCGCGGCTGTGGTCTCGTTGACGGGCCACGTCTTAGGTGTTGACCGCTTCCCAGCAACAGCGAGTGGCTACGGCCGACTTGCAGAGTGGGCCGGTCGGTGGGGCGCAGTTCGACGTGCCGGGGTGGAGTGTTCTGGCAATTACGGTGCGGCGCTGTCGCGCCATCTGCTGGCTGAAGGCATCACGGTCGTCGAGGCTCCTGGCCCTGGGCTTGCAGCGCGGCGCCGGCGGAGCAAGTCCGACGAGGGGGATGCGGTAGCTGCAGCCCGGTCCGTGCTCAGCGGCCGTGCGCAGTCACCGGTGAAGGCAGGCGATGGCCCGGTCGAGATCGCGCGCATGTACCTGATGGCGAGAGACTCCGCGGTGAAAGCCAAACGGCAGGCGGTGAACCAGATCAAGGCCCTCCTGGTCACCACTGACCCGGCCCTCAGAGAGGAGCTGCGGAGTCTGTCGCGCCGTCGTCTCACCCTTTCCTGCCTGCAACTGAGCGAAGGCGGCGAGGAGGTGGATTCGATCGTGAGGGCGACCAGGTTCACGGTGCGGGTGCTGGCGCAACGCATCGAGCAGCTTGATGGGCAGGCTCGAGTGCTGGACCAGCGCCTGGCGGAGCTGATCGGGACGTATTACCCGCGCCTGCTCGATGCTGTCGGAGTCGGTCCGCACAGTGCGGCGGTGTTGTTGACGGCCCTGGGCGACAACAGCGAGCGGATGCGAGGTGAGGCGTCGTTCGCGGCGTTGTGCGGGGCAAGCCCGGTCGAATACTCCTCGGGCAGCCGGCAGCACCGCCGGCTCAACCGCGGCGGCAACCGGCAGGCCAACGCGGCCCTGCACCGCATTGTGCTGTCGCGGCTGCGCTGGGACTCGCGTACGCAGGCGTACTACGAGCGGCGGGTAGCCGAGGGAAAGACCCGGCGCGAGATCATCCGCTGTTTGAAGCGGTACGTCTCGCGCGAGATCTATCGGCTGATCGCCACCAGCCGCGAGGAATTCGTGAACGGATCCAGCCGCCGGCCCGCCCCGTAACCTGCTGCACTCGATGGGAGAGCCGACAAGCGGAACGTTTCTAAGCTGCCCCGAGGCTGGAGAGACCGGCGAGCACGTTCGGGGAGAGGTTGGAGTCGTATCTTTGTGTTCATGCCGCCGCGTCAAAGAGAACTCGTCAGTCCCGACACTCGGATGAAGTTCCGCTCGCTGGCGACGAATTTGACTGTCCGGACGATTGGCGAGGCGTGGCAGAGCCACCACTTCGCCCCCATCCCCGACGACGAACTTCGGTACACGGACTCCAGCATCCGCCGCACCACCTTCGAGTCCTACGCCGCAGCCGTTGACTGGACCGACCGCGGCCACGTGACCAGGGCGTTGCGTGTGTTCGAGGACCTGATTCGGACCGGACGCCGGGAGGGATGGAGTGGGCCCTGGCTGGACGATCTGATGGAGCGACTGCGGCGAGACGGCCTGCAGATCGATGAACGCGGCCGCATTACCGAAATTCCGGGCACCTCGACACCGGCAGTCCCTACCCAGAGCGCGTCGCGCACGGACAACCGAAGTGTGGCGCTCACCGAGGTGACGCGGCGTCGCATCGCCGAGGCCCTTGGCACGACCGATTGGACGGGAGGGCTGGGCGACCTCTCGTTCCTCGAGCGCCTGTATGACCTCGATGCCTTGCCGAGCCACGACTCCCGCTTCGCGACGGCACGAGAAGACATCGCCAAACACCGCTACGCCAACGACGACTGGGACAACGACTGGATCTTCAGCGACGACCGGTTTGGGCTGGGGCGCGGCCTGGACGAGACGTTACTTCGATTTCTCAGTGAGACCCTTCACCCCGCTGTACGCACGGACGAGGAGGAGGTTGCACGTCTCGTGACTGTGCTCAATAAGGTGCTGGCTCCGGACGGTTACGTTCTGAAACCGGCGACCGTGATCAGCGGATACCCGGTCTATCGAGCCGGGCGCTTGGCAGAGAGGACGGCATCTGGCGAGTCGGACGGAGACGCTGCCGCGCGCAAGGACCCGGATCCGATACCCGGCTCCCGGCACAGTTCTGCGTCGAGCACCACGACCTCCTCGGCAGCGGCCGATGACGCGGCGCGGGTGCGACGTCTGGCCCGCGGAGATCGGAAGGACTATTCCTGCGAACGGCTGCCGTTCGCCGACGGCGGTCAAGCAGACGTCTTTCGCGCGATACACAAACCGACGGGCGCCAGGGTGGTGCTCAAGAAGCTCCGCGACCGGAACCCGCCCGAACGCAAGCGCGCCCGCATGAAACGCGAGATCACCCTGGGCCGCTGGCTCGACGGGCACCCGCATGCCATGCCGATCTTGGACGCGGACCCGGGCCACACTTGGTTCGTCATGCCCTACGCCCCCTTCACGGCAGAGCAACGCAGAGACCAGCTCGCCGAACCGTCAGAGCTGAGGAAACTCGTCGACGCCCTGTGCTCGGTGTTGTCCGCCACCCACCAGGCTGGCTGGCTCCACCGGGACATCAAGCCCGCCAATGTGCTCATGCACGACGGCCGGTGGGTCCTCGCAGACTGGGGCATTGCCCGGCGTCCGCGTGGACAGACCACGGACCCGCAACGCACCCGCGTCGGCGTACCTTTCGGCTCGGGCGGCTTTGCCGCCCCAGAACTTTCCGTTGATGCACACGGCGCCACGGACGCCGCCGACGTGTACAGCATTGGTCAGCTGATTGGTTGGGCCGTGACCGGAACGATGCCCGCGATCAACGTGCCGCTCCTGCCCCCGGCAGGGCCGTGGAGGAGCATCGTGCGGCAGGCCACGCAGACTGATCCCGTTCGCCGGCCTCCCACTGTCCGGGCACTTCGCCAGCTGGTCATCCAGGAGACGCAGGCCCCAGCACAGTCCGCCTTCGTGAAGGCGCAGGCCCTTCAGCGGGAGATGGAATCAGGCTCTGCCACCGCTGCACACGAGTTGATCGCGTTGGCCGCGAGACATACCGATGACGCGCCGCTCTACTGCGATCTGCTGGTAAAGCTGCCCCTGGGGCCGCTCTTGCCGGCGCTGCTGGCCGATGCCCAGCGTGCTATCGACATCGTCCGCGCGATGGCCGAACTCCTGGGCACGCACCGGTCTCCGGAGCGGGGGGAAGTCGATGCCACGATCATGTGGCTGATTCGCATTGCACAGCGGGCGGCAGACAGCGGCGTCCTCGACCTTCTCGAGGAGTGCTGTGACGGGGCATTCGAATGGGACGGCCGCTGGGATCAGTGGGGACCTCAGAAGGACATCGCGGCATGGCTACGCACCTTGCAGGGTGACAGTGCCAGCTCAGTCGCCTCGATGCTTCGCCAACACCCCACCTGTGCACAACACTTCAGTCACATCGCCGACGACGTCGATGTCGACCACCGGATCCGAGCCGCACTGACACACCTTGGCGACGCGCGTCCCGCGCCCGTGAAGGCTGACGCGATCCGCGCATCCCCACCCGGACTGCGGTGACGCGGGGTTGGACCGTGGGCTCCCTCCGCGCCGCGTCTGGCGAACTGCACACGATGCGCCTCTCGCGGTAGCCTGTTGGGCTGACCGGCGAGTGCCGCGAGCGGCTTCAGGTCGACTCGTGGGCCGGATCGGTGGACGCCTGCCGCGGGACAAGCCGAGGTGGCATGACCCGGGGCGGGCTCGCGTAGGCCGCGTGCGCGCGTTCCTGCTCGCGATGCCAGATCCGCTGGAGGGCTTCGTCTGACCGCGGCACAGCGAGGCCCAGGTCCCTGAGGATCTCTCGAAAGAATGGGACGGGGCCGCCGCCAGGTGCCACGACCAAGGACGACAAGAGCGGGGCATCGCTCCCGGAACGATCTTCGATCTGGGTCAGCAGCGTGAGACGCACATCCTGAGCGGTGTTCTTGCCGCCGGACAGCAGCAGCCAGTGTGTGGTGCTTGCTGCCTGCGCCACCGCGATCAGCTGCTGCCGCAGCTCGTCGGGAGCGGGGACAGCCGGCTTTTTGGCCTTGTCGAGTTGGGTGTTTCGTTGGCGCCGATCCCGCTCTTTCGGTTCCTCGGCGGGTCGCTCGTGCGAGGTGTCGTTGAAAGCCTTCTGGTTGCGCTGCGCCGTTTGTCGGGCCGTGGTGATTGCGGCCTCCAGTTCAGCGCTCGTCTTCCGTAGAACCCGGAGCCTACGGCTGTTGAGCTGCGTGCGGCGGGTGCCCTCCAGCAGCCTGCGCGCTGCTCGCAGCTCCTGCGTCAAACGGGCGGCAGTCCCGCCGCCTGCACCGTCGGCCAATTGTTGGCCTTCGGCGAGCAGATGTTGCAGCCGCATCCATTCGTCGGTGCTGGGCCTCTTGCTGCCCTGCCCAGCCGCCTGGTGGATGCCTTGAAGTTCGCCGCGGCGAGGGCTGAGCCGGGCGCGAGTACGGCGTTGGGGCACCGCCGCATTAAGCGGCAGTTCCTGGGGCATGGTGCGCGCGGGGACGCCGTACTTGGCGAACGCGCGATCGGCCTCTCGCTGAGCCCACCGCTTCAGATGAGGCGCCGACGACGGCTTCCCCAGCCCGATCCCTTCGATAACGCTGGCCAGGTACGGCAAGGGCGCACCCTTATCTGTCCGTATGAGCGCGGATAGCACGGGGGCGTGCGCAGGAAACGGGATGTCGACCTCGGTGAGCAGATCGACGAGGTCCGCATCGTCGTATCGGGTGAAGTCCACACCGACCGTCTGCCCGAGGTGCTTCAGGGTCGGTTTGGTTGCCCAGCGCGCATCGAGCTCCAAGGCGTCTCGAAGCGCGACGATCAGCTCGTCCCGGCCCAGCTCGCGGACAGGCGGCGGCGGGACCTCAGGCGATCGCGCTATGCCGCTGCGCCTCTTGTCGTCGGCGGTCGCGCGCCGGCGGGCCGCCCGGATCTTGTCGACTGCCGGCGTAGCAAGCCCGTCGGGGGTCAGCACCGCGGCTGAGAACGGGGTCCATTCAGTTGCCTGACCGCGTTGTTGCACGCCGAGGTAGGGGCATCGCTCGGCTCCCTTGGTCTCGAACCGGATCCGGAAGACGTACCCGGACTCGTTCCAGAACACACCGGGCACCGCGCCGCCGAGCCCGAAGATCCAGTCTGCCTCTTCTCGTGGAGCTGGGGTCTCGCCAGGCGCTGGACCCCATGAGCCGTTGAGGTCGGGCCGCAGGCGGAAGTGCAACCGCCGGGCCATGCCTTGTGGGTCGACGTCGATCGAGCCACCGGAAGTCGGGGTGTCGCCGGGCATCCGGACCGTCGCTTTGAGGCCACGATTCCCCATCCAGCTGCGCAGAGCCCGCCTCATGAAGAGATGGTCGGCGCTGTCTTCACCATTGGCGGTCCGCGTGCAGGTGTGATGAGGATGGTGCGCGAAGTGACAGACCTTCGATTCGTAGAGGCGGTCAGTTAGCCGTTCTCCGCATCCCCCAAGCAGAGTGCCGCACCAGTAGGTGTACTGAGGGTGGCGTTGCCGCCATCGCGTCAGCTCCATTGCCTCCATGGGGAGAATGATCGCCAAGTCCGAATCGCTGCTACCAATGACAGCCGTCTGTATCCGACGATGGTCCACGGGCGGCGGTTGCATGACGTTGGACCTCCGGCGGAGGGAAGCTGGCAGGCGCCAACAATCCTGCCAGAACACGTGACTTGTGACTGTCGCTCGCAGCGAGAACGGCTGGGACTGCCCGGCGGATCGAGCGACTAACTGCCCGGCAGAGCACAAGCAGGGCGCGGTGTTGAGCTGCGAACGTGCGGTGATGCTGTCGTACCGGCACTGGCACGAGAGGGGCGGGGCGATGTGTTCCAGGTGTGCGACCCGGGATTGGGCTGGCGACCGATCGCTGCTCGAATGGCTGGGGGAACTCATTGGAGTCCGGATCGGGCTCTCCGTCACGGAGGATGAGTTAGCCGATATCGTGCGCGAGGCGAGGCGGGATTTCTTGATCTCACACTACAAGCAGCGCGTGGGTGAAGTTTTCTGTGTTTCCTCGGAGTCGGTCGCGTTGGGTGACATGGCGTGGTCGACGGCACAGCCCCAGGGCGCTGGCCGCGATTTTCCGAGTGCTCGCCGGACGGCGGGGCCCGTGGCAGTTTGTCATCGCCAATTAGATTCGGCGCGGAGTTCGTTCCGGTTGGTTGCCTCCTGCGCGAGTCGTTGGCCCTGGGCCAGCAGGGTGTGCGCGGACTGCTGGAGTTCTTCAGGGAGCCATGCCACGAGGCTTTGGGCTCGATCGTCGGCGATGATGTCGCCGGCGGTTGCCTCGTGGGAAAGCAGCAGGCGGTAGAGGCCCGTGGCCGGTTCGATAGGGGGCAGCCCGTGCTGGAGGCCGTTGATTGAAGCTCTGGCCGGTATGGCGATGCCTTCGGCGTCGAGGTCGCCGTAGTAGACGATGCGATGGATACCCGCGAGCTCGGCAAGGTTCTCGACGGATGCCTCGAAGGCCCGTCCGGCGCCGAAGGCGATGTATCCGACGTGTCCGGGGTCGGGTGTGAGCAGGTCGCGCAGGGTGGCGTAGGTGTCGCTGTTTTCCACCACGAGAACGGTGTCGCCGTCGCCGAGCCGACGGTAGGCCAGCGGCGGAGGTTCGCGGTAGGTGGCAAGCTGGTCGAGGGTCAGCCGCCCCGGGGCGAAGAGCGCCCCTGTAATCAGGGTGTCGAGGCGCTTTTCCTGGCGGAAGATCTCGTACGAGCGTTCCCGTAGGGAGAGGCGTGCGCGACGGTCTGGATGGTTGTGGGTGTCCCGGAACCAGCGATTGACCGCGAGGAGATCCTCGGTCTGAGATGCGGTGAGCTGGGCGTTGTAGGCCCAGTTGAGTTCCGGTCTCCACGAGACGGGCTTGCGAGGGGTGGGGGACTTTGTGGGTGCCGCTCCGGGGACCCGGATCTGTTCCGGGAGGGCTGGGCGTCCCGCGTCCCATTTCGTACTGGCCGTGGGGAGGCTGATGATGCCGTGTTCGGCGACTTCATACAGCAGCGTGGCGAGGGCTCTGCGTGCGTCCTCGCCACTGGCGGAGCCGGGCAGGGCTTGACGGAATGCCTCGATGAGGGTGGCCCGGTCGACCGTGACGCGTTCGGTCAGGGCCTGAAGTGCGGCACTGAACTGCGCTGCTGCGGGGGAGAGTTGGGCAGGTGCCTGGTCGGCGGGGTCGGCGGGCGGTGTCATCGGGCGTCTCCCCGCTTGCGGTACAGCCGGGCCGAGGTGAGGAATCCGGCGGGGTTGGGGGCGTCCTGGTCGGGGGCGACGCGGGGCGTGGGGATGAGGGCGTTGCGCACGGTGTCTTCGAGCCGGATGAGAGAGAGGCCACTTCGGGCTTCCGCGTCGTTGCGGAGCTGGATGTGCAGGGGGAAGCGGGAGGAGACATTCTCGTCGCTCAGCCCGGTGGTGTAGATCAGTTGGATTCCGAGGGCTGCGGCCATTTCCATCTGGATGTCGACGAGGTATCCGGCGTTGGCGCGGCCGATGGGGTTGTCGAGCAGGAGCAGTCCGCCGTTGCGTGTGCGGCTGCGCGGGCCGGGCGAGGTGCGCAGGGCGGCGAGAGTGCAGTAGAGGAGGATGGCGCCGGTCAGCTCCTGACCGCCTGAGAAGACCTCGGCCATGTCCTCTACGGGAACACGGTCGAGGCGATGGGCGGCGTTGGGTTTCATGACCTCGGCGTTGAATCCGCGGGGGACCGCATCCTTGAGGCAGCGCATGACGACGTCGGTGCCCTTGAGCTTGCGGGTGCGGGAGTTGCCGGCCAGGGCGTCGACGGATTCGCGCATCTGTGCGGTGAGGGTCGCCAGGTCCGGCCTCTTGTAGCGGATGGTGAGGTATTTCTGCCCGGACCAGGGGGAGTCCCCGTCGGGGAAGGCGGAGAAGCGGGTGGCCTGGTCGAGGCGCTGCAGAAGGTCGGTTACATGGCCGCCGAGCTGCGAGGCGAGGGCTTCGCGGGCCTTGGCCATGCCTTCCAGGTCGGAGTTCAGGGCCGCGATGCGTGAGGTCAGTGCCTCGGTCCAGGTGGAGGCCATGGCCGGGATGTGACGGCTGTCCAGGGCGGAGATCTGGGTTCGCAGCGGAATATCGAGCCGTTCGAAGCGGACGTCGGCGGGTACCTCCTTGAGTCGGCTGACGCCGCTTTCAAGGCGCCGCTCCGCTTGGCGGGCTTGGTTGCGGGACTGGGTGTGTGCGGCCGTCACCCGGCGTGCGGTGGTCTCGGCTGCTTCCGCGGTGCCGCCGTAGGCGGCCACGTCCGCGGGGATGGCCAGGTCGTGGACGGCGGTGTCCAACCGGGGCAGGACGCGGTCAAAGGCCGTCAACTTCCGACTGGAACTGGCCTGTTCGCGGCGGGCGGTGTTGAACGCGTCGGCGGCGCTGCGTTCGCGCTCCTGAGCTTCGTGGTATTCGCCTGTGGCCTTGGTCGTCAGGTCTCGGGCTTCGGCGACGGTGCCCGGTGTCCATGCGGCGGCGTCCTCCTCGCTCAGCGGCAGTGCCGGGGGCAGGTGGGCGGCGCGTTCGGTGAGGCGGCTTGCCTGGTCGCGTAGTTCTTGGAGGGCTTCTGCGCAGGAGCGGATCTCGGTGGCGAGGGCGCGCAGGACGGCGTTGCGCTGGACTTCGTCGCCGGCCCGTGCGTCGTGGCTGTACTCCAGGGCCAGCTCTTGTACGCGGGCAGGGACCTTGTTCCATGACTCCTGGCTGTCGAGGAGTGCCTGCTGCGCGGCCTCGGCTCGCTGCTGCTGGTCTTCGCCGACCTCTACGCTCTTCAGCTCTTCCTGAGCCTGCTGGTAGCGGTGCTGGAGTGCGGGGAGGGGAGCCAGGGGTGCAGTGAGGGCGGCGTGGGCCTGCTCTGCTGGTGCGGTGGTGGTGATTGCTTCTCGGGCCCGGGCGTACCCGTGTGCTTCCTGCTCGGCCGCTTCGATGGCGCGGACGTGCCGCTCGCCCTCGTCCTCGGCCTGGGTGATCTGGCTTCTCAGGGATTCCAGCTCATGGGTGCGAGTGGCGCTTTCGGCGGTCAGCGTCGCGATACGGGCCTCGGCCTGCTCTGCGGCGGCCTCCTCCATCGCCAGCTGAGCCAGCGTGTCGGCAGCCCGCTGCGCCGCGCGGGTCTGCCCGTCGAGGCGTTCACACGTGCCCTCGGCGTCTTCCAGGGCGGCTTCTTGGCCATCGACTGCGGTGCGTGCGGCGGCCAGAGCGTTCTGGGCCCCTTCAGCGGCGTACTGCAGGTCGGCCAGCTGCTTGAGCCGGTGGGGTACCGGCGACTCGCCGCAGGCTTCGCGCCAGTTCACGATCTGGCGGACAAGATTCCTGGCGGCGCTGATGCGTTGGCCGAGAGTGTCCAGCTCGCCCTGGCCTGCAGTGATACGGGCCTCGACCTCGGTGCGTTCGCGCGCGGCGGCTTCTTCGTCATGGAGGGCGGGAGAGGGTTCCACAACGAACCGGTCTTCGTCGAGCGCCGTGGGGGAGCGCAGCATCCGTTCCCCAGTGCCCACGGTGACGGCGGCGGAGGGCAGCGGACGCAGGCGTTCCATAAGGTTCTTAGCGGACTCCAGCCCGTCAGGGCCGCCGACGATGATTCCGCCGGCCAGGTCCGGGTGAGCACTGATGATCTGCTGGTGCTCCGCGGCCGGGACGTTGTCCCGCATCCACTGCCAGCCGGGCACGGCATGGATGCTGTGGCGGGACAACTGCCCGCACAGGTCACGGACTTCCTGAGAGGAAGGCAGAAGGCCCTCGCTCGTATCGAGCAGGGAGAGCAGGTCCTGATCGTGCCGCAGATCCATGCGCGCCTGTGTCAGGGCGGTGTCGAGGCCGCTGACGCGCCGTTCGGCGAGCTGGTGCAGGCCGGCGGCCTGGGCATGGAGCCAGGGCAGCGCGTCCCCGCTGCGCAGCTCCTCACTGCCGGCCTCCAGCAGTTCGGCACACAGGGGGTTGTCGCGCACGGCTTCAGCGCGAGTCCGCAGCTGACCGATCTCCTTCTCGGCCGCTTCCGACTTCTCGCGCGCCGACCAGGCCAGCTTCTCCTGCTCCGTCAGGGCCTTGTGGGACCGGTCGCGTTCGGCCCGGATGCTGGCGCGCGTCAGTTTGGCCTCACGGAGCAACTGCTCGCTGTGGTGGGTCTCGCTCTGGGCGCGAGCCGCAGCATCCGCGGCGCTCTCCTGTGGGGTGAGGAGGTCCTCGGCCCGGGCAGCGCTCAGCCGTGCGGCGAAGACTTGGGTCCGCTCCCGCAGGGTGCGGGATTCTTCCTGGGCGGCGCCCGCGGTGGTGAGCAGCGCGTTGCTGCGGGTACGCCACTGATCGATCCGTTCCTTGGCCTGGGAAGCGGCGGCCTCGTGCGTACGGATCGTGGTGCGGGCGTCCTTCTCGGCCAGCTGGTATCCCGCGCGCAGGGCGGCAGCCGCGGCATCGACGGCCTGGACGTAGGGGGCGGCCGTGTGCTCGGCCTTGATGAGGGCCTGCTGAGCCCGGTCATGATTCTCCACGGCCTGGGTGTGACGCAGCGCGATCGGCACGCTGCGCCATGCCGTGCTCTGGTCCTCTGCCCGCGCCTTGCCGTCCTGGACTTCGGCCTGTTGGCGGGAGATCTCGTCCAGTTCGAGGGTGTGCGAGTGGGCCTGAACGTGCCGCAGGCGCGAGGCGGCGACTTCTCGTGC
The DNA here is from genome assembly GCF_036227485.1 of Streptomyces sp. NBC_01451. NCBI lineage: Bacteria > Bacillati > Actinomycetota > Actinomycetes > Kitasatosporales > Streptomycetaceae > Streptomyces > Streptomyces sp. NBC_01451. The sequence continues at coordinate 1,646,329 of NZ_CP109479.1, read as the reverse complement.
GCGCTTGGCGTCATCGTGCGCGCGGTGGGTGGCCTTGACGGCGCTCTCGTCCTCGGCTGTTGCAGCCGTGAGGGCGGCGTGGCGTGCCCGGAGCGCGGCAGTGAAGCGGACCAGATCCTTTTCGGCTTCCTTGGCCGCACCGGCGTGCTCGGTCAGGGCGTCATGAAGGCCGGCGACGTCGTCGCACGCCTGCCGCATCTCCAACGCGAACTGCCGTTCCCTCTCCCACTGGGCCCGTTCGTCGTGGGCGGCGGCGTAACTGTGGAAGGCCGTTCCGAGTTCGGCATACCGGTCGTCATCCGTGGCCTTGCGCAGCAGCCATTCGACGAAGGCGTCGGCGGTATGGGTGGTGAAGGCTGCGGCGGCGTCGCTCTCTTTGGCGTTCATCCTGCGCTGGACGTCGAAGAGATCGGGCTGCAAGCCGAGGCCGTGCTGGTGCTTCTCCCACTTCTCCTGTCCCTCGATGATGCGCAGCTCGAGCGCGTCAACTCGCTTGTCGTAGTCGCGTAGTTCGGTGAGGTAGTCATCGAACGGCACCCAGTGCCCGTCGCGGTGAAAGGGCAGCCGGTTGGCATCCAGTGCCGCGGAGGGATGAAAACTGTAGAAGCAGCGGTGCAGCTTGCCGTCGTGATCGGGAGCCAGGATCTGAGCGGTGACCAGGAGGCGTCCGGTGCGGGCGTCGGCCCACTCCAGGACGACGTGGGAGGGCTGGGCCTTGGAGACGACGAACTTGCGCAGGGCCGCCAGTTCGCTGTGGCGGTACGGGATAGTGGTGCAGGTGATGCCGGTCAGTAAGACGCCTTTGCCGCCGCCGTTTTGGAGCATGACCAGGCTGGCGGGGGAGGGGCGGTGGGTGACGTGCCCGGCGTCGGGGACGAGGGAGGCTGTCTCCACCTCGACGCCGGCGCCGGAAAAGTCCAGCGGAACATTCTCGTACCGGGCATCGTGGGGGCCGAAGTTTCGCAGCAGAATGCGGTTGAGCTCATACATGGAAGACGTCCTCGGGGAGCTCGGTCAGCTGAACAGGCCGGTTACCGGAGCGGCATCGGCCGGTGGAGAGGCGCCGCCTGTGGCCGGCCGGCCCTGGATGCCCGGATCGCCGGTGGGCAGGACGGCGACGCCCAGGGCCGCCAGTTCCTGCAGCATGTCGCGGGCGGCCTGGTCGCGGATCTGCAGCCGGTACTTGACGTTGGTGTTGTACGTTCCGGCGTGTTCGTCGCTCGCCTTGTGCAGGAAACCGTTGTCGGCCAGATGGGTGAAGGCCCTGCGTACCAGGGCTCGGGTGGAGGTCCGAGGTGGCCCGCCTGCCCGTGTCTGCCCTGTGGCGTTGCGGCGCAGGTAGGCCCGCCACAGCCCTTCCAGCCCCGGCTGACCGGTGGGTGGGTCGACGTCGCTGTCGGTCAGTGCGAGACGGCGCTCGATCGCCGAGGCCAGGGCCCGAACTTCTTCGTCCACCTGCTTGACCGAGATCCGGCCGACGTACTCGTCGTCGTCGAGGTCTTCAGGGCGGGGGAAGGCGAGGGCGGCGATGGTCAGCTGGGCCAGGAGGTACAGCGGACGGTCAGTGGTCTGCGGAACGAGTTCGGAGACGGACACCGCGAAGTCGGTCTCGGGCGTGGTGCCCAGGACCAGTCCCGGCTTGGGATGGACCTCCAGCACCGTCAGCTCGAAGCCCTGGGCGACCTTCCGTACCAGCTGGGCGAACTCCGGCTCGGTATCGAAGCGTTGGACGAGCCGGGTGTATTCGCCGGAGCGGGCCGGAGCCTTGCCACGGGCCATGGCGAGGGCCACCATCCTGGCGGCGTCAGCAGCATCTTCGTACTGGTTCATGCACTCTCCTCATCAAAGTGGTGGGCTTCGGCGCCGGCCGGGGGGCGTGGTCCCGGCATAGGGGGCAGCGGCGTCGGGGCCGTTCGCGGCCCGTCCGTCAGGGCAGTCCCTTGGGTGCGGACCAGAAGGAAGTCACTGCCGGCGAAGTGGTCGTCGATCAACGCTGTCCCGTCATCGATGGCCACCACGGTCGGTGCGCCATCGGCGAGCCGGCGCACGGGAATCAGCCGGAACAGCTGCTGCACGCGGATCGCGAGGAGTTCATCGGTGGTGCCGCGATCCGGGCCGGGCTCCGTGCCGGAACGGCGCGCTGCGGCCAGCAGGCTCGAGAGCCGTGCGCCCTGCTCTGTGACGGCTTCCAGCAACGCCTCCACGGCCTCATGCTGTTCGGGCGTGAAGGCGGCGGGCTCCTCAGCCTCCGACCAGTCGCGCTCGCCCTGGACCGGCACCAGTTCTCCGTCGGCCTGTTCGGTGACCTTGGCCAGTCCCTCGAAGAAGTCGGGCAGATACATCACGCGCGGCCGCACCGGTCCCAAGACTGCGCGGGTGAAAGCCTCCAGGGGGCCCAGGCAGGCGTCGAGGGAGAGTTCTAGGGCCGGTTGAAGAAGCTGCTCATGCAGATGCACGCGTGTGTGCAGCGCGGGTGCCACGAACACCTGACGGTCTTGCTGCCGCCGAAACTCCGGGCCGACCTTCATCAGCATGTCGATCAATACCGCGTGACGTTGCCAGCACTCGTGGATCAGCGCCCCCAGGTCCTCCAGTTGCCGGCGCTTGCGCTCGTCGTCGGTGGCTTCCAGCAACTGGTCGACCCGCTCCTTGAGCTGCGTCTCCGCCTCCGACCTGCTGCGTACATGTTCCAGCGCCTCGTCGACCGTGTCCTTAACCTCCGTATCCCAGTCCACAGCCCGCACATTGCGCTGCATCGACTCGATACGTCCGCGGATGTCCTTGGCATACCGGACGCTCTGGATCCGCGCGCGGTGCGCGATCTGCCACGCCTCGCTGATCCGGGCACGCTTGAGGAGCGCCTCCAGCTTGGCTTCGGCAGCGACCTGCTCCGAGGCAATGTCGACGTCGATCGCGTGCACCAGCACAGTGATCGCCGCATCCGTGGCGACGAGAGCGGCCTGCCCCACATGATCGGGAACTTCCTTGAGGATCTGGAAGGACGCCTCACGTGTCTCGAACCCGTGATCCGTCACGGACCCGATCTCATGACGAAACGCGCGGTCCCGCTCCTCCGTATTGATCAGTCGCTCGGTCACCCATCGTGCGACTGCCCGGTATTCCTCGTCCGCCCGCCCGGGCAGCTGCAGTGCAGCGAACTCGGCAACGTGTTCCACGACCGTTTCCTGCCGAACGGCGCTCTGCATGTCGGTGCGCAGCGTCACGACATCGATCGCGGCCAAGGCCAACTCGGCCATACGGTAGTGCTCCCACCCGCGCTCCCTCTTGGCCTTGCTGGTGTCCAAGGCCAGCAAGGGGTAGACCACCGCCAGGGCCCGCATCCGCGACGTGATGCTTTCGTAGACCGCGGACGGTTCCTCGAAGATCACCAGGTGTCCCCCAACTCCCTTGTCTGGTCTATCGATTCAAAGCTAGGCGACGGCACTGACATTCACTCGGAAATCCGAACTGGCGTTTCATTATGGGGAGTTGGTGGAGTTCGAACAGCAGGGGTTGCTATGACTTTCCAGCGACACGAGGGGGCCCCGCCGGCGATGCGGTCTGGCCTCTTCCTGTGACTGGTCAACAGTGTCCGCAGCCTGCTTCGGGGGTCCCGTTGTACTCGGGCTCGCCGCTTTCGAGTACTCGGACCAGGGACGCGGTGACGACTCGCGTGCTGCGGCCGATGCGGAGCACGCGGCAGGGGAACTTTCCCTGGCGCACCAGGTCGTAGCCCTTCGCCCGGGAGAATCCGAATGCCTTGGACGCTTCCTCCACGCTTCCGGTCCCGTTCCAGGTAGCTCGGATATGGGTGGGGCTGTACTGGGGATCCTGGATCGGGTTGTGCTGTGTGTGCATGACTGCTGGTTCTGTCCTTCTCGCGGCGCATTTCGGTGGCGGAAATATCTCCGAGTCCAATGGGGTTCCCCTCTGGCATCGTGGTCGTGCAGGGGGAGTGGTGGGACTGAGGCTGTTCAACGTGACGAGTGGTGTGACTGAGGTCGTGCCGCGACTGGCGCAGGTCGAGGCGGATGTGCAGGGCCTTGTCGAGGCGCACATGGAGACGATGCTCGGTGTCAGGTTCCTGGCGAGCGAGTACGCCATCGACTGTGTCGATGGCGGGCGGATCGACTCACTGGGCCTCGACGAGAACGGCGCACCCGTGATCGTCGAATACAAGCGTGGCACCGACGCAGGCGTGATCAACCAGGGCCTCTACTACATGGCCTGGCTGACGAACCACAAGGACGCCTTCCAGGGGCTGGTTCGCGACCGGCTCGGGGGGATGACCACATCTCAGATTCTGTGGAGCGTGCCTCGACTGATCTGTGTGGCCGGCGACTTCACCCGCTACGACGCGCACGCCGTACGCGAGCACCGGCGCAGCATCGACCTGGTCCGCTACCGGTACTACGGCAGCGACCACATCGGCCTGGAGACCGTGGCATCGGTCACCGGGCATTCGGCTGTTCCCCGATGGCGTGGGCCCGACCTGACGATGGTTCGACGACACGACGGTGCGATGACTGAGCTGGCCGGGGCGGTCGATGAGGCGCTGACCGGTCTCGGGGCCGGCGTCACCCGCGTGCAGCGCAAGCAGTACGCGGCCTACCAGCGGCTGCGGAACTTCGCCTGCGTGCTTGCGCCGCAGCAGACCAAGATCCTCGTCTACCTCAAGGCCGACCCGAAGGACGTCGACCTCGTTCCGGACTTCACCCGGGACGTAACAGGGCTCGGTCACCATGGCACGGGTGACTTGGAGTTGCAGCTGCGTTCGGAGCGGGATCTGGAGCGTGCCCAGGATCTGTTCCGCCTCAGCTACGCCGCGGCGTAGCGCGCTGGTCGTCAGCTTGGTCGTGGGTGGCGCGGTTGCGGTGTAGGGGGTTGCTGTCGTGGTGCTGCCTTTCGACGCGGCAGGTAGGGAATGGCGGTGGAGCTATAAGGATGCGGTGGATCTCCGGTTTCGGTAACCGGGGATCCACCGCTACGCTGCCTCGCACTTCGGCAAGGGGCTCCCATCCTGTTGGGAGAGAACGCACTGCTGCGGGGTGGGTACCCGCCAGAGGCCGACACTGCCAAGGTGGCTTATCTCAACCCGCCCAAGCAATGGGCGCGATTGGGGAATAGGCCACCCGATCTGGTGAACGTGGCGGCTTGGGATCACCCCCGCCGTTGGTCGTAGTGGCAGATTCTGTGGTGCACGTCGGTGGCTCATCACCGGCGTCCGCCTCATGCCGCCGTCGGCGGAGCAGGAGCAAGCTGCGAGACGTCCAGACGCCACCGAGGCGTTTTGTTGGGGCTGATCGTTCTTCGGGCGTTGGCAGATGGACCGTACGGGGCGAGGACCGCCGGACTCCCTTCTGCAGGGTGTTGGCCCGTTCCTCGTCGGCACGAGGCTTCGGCGCTCGGGCGCGTGACACGCTCCCGAGAGGCGGGAGCTTGTGTGTTCGCCCGGCACGCCGGGTGAAAGGACAACACCATGGTCGCGAAACGACCTGACGGCATTTTTCCGCGCATCGGCACCGACGCCTATGGCCGGAACCTCGCGGACGCCATCGAGAACACCTGCGCGGAACACGGGGTCGTCCCGCCTCCCCGGCAGGCGATCACCGAGGGGCTGGCCACCGCTCTCCCGGACACCGAGATCAAGGGTCTCATCACCAGCCGGAGCGGCAAGAAGGTGCTCAAGCCCTCGGCTTACCGCCTCGTGCAGGCCGGCGAGGAGCAGGTACTCCTGCTGATGTGTGACGTTCATGGTGCTGCAGCGGTCCCGTGGGACCTCAACGACCGCACCGTCAGCTGCTGGTCGCCGCCCGTTCCTGAGGCCAGCCAGCGCGTCAAGGACCTCATCGCCGCCGAGTTGGCGCTGCACGAAGCCAGGAAGACCGCAAAGACCGCCGAGAGGGAGCGGGAAAGCTGCCGCCGCGCGGCCGGTGACGACACGTACGCCGCGCAGGCCCTGGCGGCGGCCAGGCAGAAGCACGAGGATGCTGACCGCCGGGTGGGGGAACTCGAAGGCGAGCGCCAGGCACTCCTGGCCGCCCTCGGCGGCCGGCGGCCGCGTCCTGTGGTCCGGGCGGCGGAGGAGGACGGGGAGCCTAAGGCAGCGCTCACTCTCGCCGAGCAGCCCTACGACGTGGCGGTCCACATGCAGCGGTACGCCGCCGAGAATCTGGAGCGCGCCGGGAAGACCCGCGGCTACGACCTGGCCGAGTCCCTCGTGGACGCGGGCCAGCTCTCCAAGGGCATGAACGTTCTGCAGCAGTGGCAGATCATCCGCCCCGACGGCACGGTGTCGAAGCTGTGGCGTCTGGCCGCCGTGACCGGGAACAACCGGGCACTGGCCCGTCTCAACATCTTCCGCGTGCGGCCGGAACACCTGGTCACGGGGATGCCCCAGTCTCTCCTGCCCATGCCGAAGGGCAAGAAGGCTGATCCGGAGCTGCTGTTGCTGAGTCAGCGCGAGATCCTGAACCGGCTCTCCGACCGGCTCAACGAGGCCGTCGCCAAGCCGGAGACAGAGGCGACCGACCCGTCGGTCCGGGCCGGGAAGATCGCCACGATCTCCTCGGAGATCGTGATCGGCTGCACCAAGCCGGCGGCGCTGGAGCACGTCCTGCGGACGCTGAACGTCAACGACCACCTGCGCGGCATCCAACCCTACGACGAGGATGCGCGCCTGATCGCCCTGTTCGCGACGCTCGTCGACGCCTACGCCAGGGAGTCGGTCCTCGCGGACGCGCTCACCGAGGCGTTCCCCGACGCGCGAGGCGCGGATCTCCTGGACCTGGTCGGGGTGCGCGACGCACTGACCGCCAACGGACCGCTCGACCCGCTCGTGCCGCTCGTGCCCGCTGGCGACGATGTCTCCCTGGCCGTGCTCCGCGACATCGCAGTGCGCGCCATCACCGCGCTCGTGTTCCCCGAGATCCCGCCCGAGGCCCCGAAGCGGACGAACGCTCGCACCGTCCGTGACACGGGGCGTTTCTGGCCGATCGTCAGGGGGACGCTCCAGGAGCCGGCGTGGAGCCAGACCAAGGCCAAGACAGCAGAGGCACGTACCCGCCTGTGGTCCGCCGCCATCGCCCAGCTGTTTCTGCACCGGGGAAATATCCTCTCCGCCCTCGGCTTCTTCGGCGTCCCGGAGACCGCCAAGGGCGCCGGGCAGGACCCGCGATCACTCAAGGTGCTCCTCCTCGGGGCAGAGGCCGGCGACGCAACCGCCTGGGCCGCCCTCGTCCAGCGCATGGCACCAGCGCTGATCCATGCTCCGCAGCCGTTTATCACCGCTGGCCAGGGCAGCGAGGCAGGCGACGGCCGCAAGGGCGTGCGGCGCACCCCCAAGAGCGCCCTCGCCGCCCTCACCCTGGCGTACACAGCAGCCAGCGCCCCGGGCGTCAGCCGGGCCCTTCTCCTTGCGTTCGCGAAGGCCGTGCTGGAGCACCCGGACGCAACTCAGCCGCCCGAGGCCGAAGACGGCAATTCTCTGATCTGTTACGGCGAGCAGCATTGGGTTGAGGGCTGGACGCCGATCACCGCGGGGATGGTGATCGCCCCAGACATCAAGGGGCGGCCCACCCACTTCGTCGCAGACAAGGCATGGTTCGACGAGACCTTCCCCGTGGAGCTCGGTCGTGCGGCCCCGGGCGACCCCGGAAGCGCAAGTGCTTCCACCACGGCCGGAATCAGCACGAATTCCGCTGCTGCCACCGCGCACGGCGCCCCGCCTGTCGACCCGCACGACCAACTGGCCGCGCTGCGCCGTGAGCTGCCCGCCCGCGTGGAACTCGTCGAGAGCGGCTACCAGCAGGCCGTGGACTCCGCCCACAATCTGATGACGGACTTCGAGGAGGCGCACCGCCTGCGAGTCCAGCTCGAAGAGGACGCGCTCCCGGCTGAGCAGCGGATCGAGTGGATGGAGAAGCTGACGAAGGTCCGGGCCGCAGCCCAGGCCAGCGTGATGACGCTCGAACAGGTGGAAGCGCTGATCCTGCAAGTCTGACCGACGAGGTAGACCCGACTTGTCGGGTAAGGGTGGGCCCCTGGACGTAGATGAGGGGCCCACCTCCCTTTTACCGAGGCGTGCCCGAGGCCGGCTGCCGGACTAACCTGGCCAGTCGCGCGGGTGGTCCAGGAGCGGCGGCCGAGGGTAGAAAGGCTGGCCAGGCGGCGCGGCCGCATCACTGCGTAGCGGGCCGAGGTGGTTGCGGTAGGTGGGGGGCGATCGGTAGGCCGGGCTATGCACCATGCGGTCGGGCCCCGCATAGCGGACGTAGCGCTGGACCATGTTCAGGAACAGGCCGATTCTGCGGGGCATTCCATCAGACTTATCCCGATGTAGGAGTCTGTGGACCTGCCGTCAGCGCGTCCACATCGTCGTTCGCAGTCTGAGTGATTTGCTCTTGGTGGAGCCCAATTACATATATTTCGAGACCGGCGTTGCGATGAAATACAAGTTCGCTGGAGGCAGACGCTCAGGACTGGAAACATCTTCATGAGGCATGTCACAGTTGCCTCATTGTAAAGCCGCAGTCCATCAGAAAAGGGTTTCGTTAATGGCGAATGTTGCCTCTGCTTCAGTCCATATCCCTCAAGCCGTGCGTTCGAAGGACGGCGCGCTCCTTCCGGCAGGAACGCGCGGTGATGCCCACCTCGCGGCGGACTGGGCCGTCGGAGACGATAGCCTCACGGATGTGTCTCTCACCAGCTCGCATAGCGCCACTGTCCACGCCGAGGCCATCCCTGCCGAGGCCGTGGCCAACGGCGAGGTCTACACTCGCCGATGGGTCGTCGACATGATCCTCGACCTGGTCGGGTACACCACTGACCGGGATCTTGATCAACTCGTCATCGTCGATCCCGCCTGCGGATCTGGCGCGTTCCTTCTTGGCATCGTTGAGCGCCTCAGCACGGTGTGCCGAAAGCTTGAACGGGACCTCCCCGTGAAGGGGGTCCGTGCCCTCGACCTGCTGAGTCGCAACGTGAAGGCGAGTCGCGAGGCGGTCGCGGACGTCCTTGTTGCAGATGGCTGGGACCGCGAGACGGTTGACACCGTCGTCAGGCAGTGGATTCAGCACGGGGACTACCTCCTTGATGACGCAGGGAAGGCCGACTTCGTTGTAGGAAACCCTCCCTATATCCGTTTGGAAGATGTTCCAGACCAGCGGATGCAGCTTTATCGGAGGGGTCATCCGTCCATGGTTGGCCGCTCTGACATCTACGTCGGATTCTTCGAGAGGGGCCTCGCTTCCCTCGCGCGCGGTGGGGCGCTCGGGTTCATCTGTGCGGATCGCTGGATGCGCAACCAGTATGGCCGTGAGCTGCGTCGGCTAGTCGCCGACCACTTCAGCATGGATTTTGTTGCAACTATGCATGATGTCGATGCTTTCGAAGAGCAGGTGTCGGCCTACCCGGCGATTACGATCCTGCGTAATCACCCACAAGGAAAGTCAGTTGCGGTCGACACCACGAAGTCCTTCGGACCGGACGAAGCCCGTCGGCTGATGGACTGGCTCGGCGACGAGGATCGCGCTGCTGCGAACACAAGCAGCTTCAAGGCGGCCCGACTGCCTCACTGGTTCTCGGCAGCAGACTCGTGGCCGGCCGGAAGCCCCGCACGCCTCGCCTTGCTTGAGGACCTGAACGACCGATTCCCCGTGCTTGAAGAGACGTTGACGAAGGTCGGGATCGGCGTGGCTACAGGATCTGACGCTGTCTTTCTCACTGAGGACGACACGCTCGTGGAGAAGGACCGCCTTCTCCCCATGGCGATGGTGAAGGACGCCAAGAGCGGGCACCTGGAGTGGCACGGCACCCACATGGTCAACCCGTGGGATGACGATGGCGAGCTGGTAGACCTCGACAAGTACCCCAGGCTGAGGGCTTACTTCGAGAAGCATCGGGCAGCTCTCGAAGGCCGTTACGTGGCGAAAAAGCAGCCCGACCGTTGGTACAAGACGATCGACAAGATCGACTCACGTCTGACGGGTCGGCCGAAGTTGCTGCTTCCGGACATGAAGCTGACAATTCATCCGGTACTGGATGAAGGTGGCTACTACCCCCATCACAACCTCTATTACGTTGTGTCCGACACATGGGACATCAAGGTTCTGGGAGGACTCCTCCTGTCTCGCGTGGCCCAGACCTTCGTTGAGGCGTACGCGGTGAGGATGCGGGGCGGCACACTCCGCTTCCAGGCCCAGTACCTGAGGCGTATCCGGGTTCCTCGCCCCGAGGCCATTTGTCAGACCGATGCTCTAGCGTTGGCACACGCGTTTGATCACCGCGATGTGCAAGCCGCCACCGAGGCGGCCCTCCGCGTCTACGGGATCGAGCGCATCCCGGACTGACTGACATGGGGGACTGATGAGCACCCAACCAACCTGGGACAACGACGCCTTGAACCGGGCCGTCCACACGATGTGGGCGGCCCGTTCGCGTGGCACCCAAAGTGGGAAGCACATGGCTGCGGTCGAAGACCTCGTGATCGAATCCGCGACAGAGGCTTGCAAGAGCACTCCCATTACCTTCTTGAGAGGTGAGGCCGCCACGCTTCCCGGGGTTTACCGGCCACGCAAGAACTGGGACATCGTTGCCCTGGATGGGGACCGTCTCGTTTTTGCCATTGAGATGAAATCTCAGTCCGTTGAGAAGATCAGCAATAACGCGAACAACCGAAATGAGGAAGCTATCGGGAGTGCTACCGACTTGAGGCTTGCTCACAAGAAGGGGCTGCTCGGAAGGGACAGGGGGGATGATCATAGGCCCTGGATTGGGTATCTATTCATTCTGGAAGAGGCGCTGGGGTCGACGCGGCCGGCCCGGCAGCAAGTGAGTGCTGCTCTCCCGACGGATCCCGCTTACGGGACTCACCCGTCCTATGAGGACCGGTATCGCTTGCTTTGTGAACGCTTGTTGGAGAACAAGCTCTACGATGGAGCGTGCTTCCTCCTCTCGAATACCACCCCAGGCGCCCTGGTCAAGCAGCCGGACCCGAGTACTGGTATTGATTTTGGTAGCTTTATGGAATCCCTTGCGGGGTATCTCGCAAAGTACTGCGCCAACAGGACCTGAACCGGGGTGGGCCGGGGGGCCTTGTTTCGGCCATGGGGAGCGTCGAGACGGCGTGTTCCACTAGCCTGGCCTCTGGCTTCGGTGGTCGAGGCCCGCAGCGTCGAGAGCTGTGCCAGTCTCGTGCAGCCCGCCCACTGGCTGCACGTCGATCATGGTGGGTCCGTGGACGGAAAATTTGAACTCGCAGTCCGGAAGTACTGGGAGAAGCGAGAGCAGCAGACCGCGAGGCAAATCGCTGAGGGGAAGCAGGATGCGGGGCTCCGGGGCGCCGTTACAGGTGGCGCCCATCTTGATGCTCTGACGCAACTGATCGTGGAACACTTCGTGGACGTACTTGAGTACCCGGCCAGCTCAATTTTCCTGGGCAAGAAAGCTGAGCTGCCTGGGTATTATCGGCCAACCAAGCAATGGGATCTCATCGTCAAAAATGGAACCCAGCTGGTTGCGGCTATCGAGTTCAAGTCGCAGTCCGGGCCCTCGTTCGGGAACAACTTCAATAACAGAACAGAAGAAGCGATCGGTAGCGCTGTAGATACTCAGCGCGCCATCGCCAAGGGCCTCCTTGGCGATGCCCGACCCTGGCTGGGATACGTATTCCTACTGGAGGACGCAGACGGATCCACGCAGAGTGCGAAGCGAGACTTCAAGCCGAGCTTCAAAGTGGACGAGGCGTTTGAGGGGCGTCCTTCATATGCTGACCGTTATCAAGTGCTTTGCCGCAGACTGGTCGAGGATGGACTCTATGACGCTGCCTGCTTCGTCTTGGCCCCCAAAGATCCCGAACGTCCTATCGGCCAACCCGACCCGAAGCTAGAATTTGCGGGATTCATCGACTCGCTTACGAAGCACGTACGGAAGGAGCCAGGGCTGTAAACGAGGTTGCTTCGAGTGTGAGATTCCCAATTCATCCAGGGTTCACTGCAGAGCAGCGTGGATCTTCTGCGTCAACTGGTAGGTCGGGTGGGAGAGATCGCTTTAGCTCAACACACATTCCCAGCATTCGGCTGCCGGTATGCGACACATCGCCGGACCGGAAGGGGAACGGGCATACCCACTTCGATGGTGCCCAGTGCGCCTTGCTCCGCAGGCCCGCCGTCGGCGTCCTGGGAGTGAGGTGGTGTTGGGGCCGGACATGCACTGGGATGCCCAAGTGGCAGTCACCGCCCTCTTGCCGAACCGGCGCGTGAAGTCGGCTGCGCGCTGATGTCGGTACGGCTCAGGGCGTTCAGCGCCTGAGGCCGGGCTGTGACCGGTTTCTGCATGAGCCGGTGGGCCACCTCGAAGGCGACATCCTGCAGCACCGAGGCTGCGGCGTGAGGCGAGAAGTGAAGCGCTCACCGGGGAGTGCCGGCGGCGCCGCCCTAGAAGGTTCAGGCGGGCAAGGCGCCGCGATGGCAGTGGGCGTCGAAGGCGTCGAACTGGACGCCTGCGGGGTCATCTCCTGGTGCCTGCCGGCGGACCCAGCGGCTGTCGACGGTGTGGTCCCAGCCGGCGTCGGTCAGCGGGCGGGTGGCCATCGTCGATGGTCGCATCTGAGACCTGGTTGCCCGCCGCGATCTGTGCCGCGTCCGCGGAGGCGAGGCTGTCGAGGAGTACCCGCATGATCTCAACAGGGACTGTGGTGGTCGCGGTGGCGTGCCACACGCGCTCGCCGACCGGGCTTTCGTACGCGGCTATCTTCCACTGGGCGTCGTCGGGGTCGGCTTCGTGGACGAACTCGGCGCGCAGGACGAGGGATTCATGGACGGCGTGGGTGGTGTCGTCCGACCAGGTCCGTTCCCTGCCAAGTGCTACCTGTTGAGAGGCAGTCGTCGTTGTCGGACCCGTGCGTCATCATTGCGGAGGTGGCCTTGTGCGGGTCACAGCCGCCCACATGACGACTGGCGGGAGAGAAGAAGTGCAGGAGCGCGACGATTTCATTGTGTCGCTCAATATCGACCGCACGCCCGACGACATCCGCTCGGCCGGGCAGCGGCGGCTGGTTCGCGAGCTCTTGGCCGAACTCCGCCGCGTTGCTGAGGACCCACGCTATGCCGGAATCGTCCGTGAGGTTATCGACCCGGTTACCGGCTCGGCCCGGCGCCGTGCACCTCGTACGGCGCTCCTGCAGGCACGCCTGGCGGTCGAGGGCTATCAGCTCCGCCGTCGGCGGGAGGGGCGCCCTCTCCTGATGGAAGAGACGGCCACTCAGATCCTGCTGGCTTCTGCCTCTCCTGAGATCGAGTACTACGAGTTCACCAAGACCGAGGAGTCCAGGTACGGCGCGGACTGGCTCTGGGTGTGGCTCGACCGTTCCGGTGTGTGCTTCATGATGCTGGTGCAGGCGAAGACCTTGAAGGTCAACAACGGCAGATGGAGTCTCGATCTGGGCTACCGCAGTGGTAAGGGGAAGCGCCGTCAGATGGATCTTCTGCTGGAGTCGGCGGAAGTGTTCGGCGTTCCGTTCTCCTACGTCATCTACGCAGGGGATCGACAGTACCGCGCCACTTTGGAGTGCTCCTCTCCCCACAATGACGGGCACTGCCGCGACCGGGACCGGGCGGGGGTCTCGTGGTTGGCTGGATTGTCGGCGCACAACGTTATGACGATGCTGCGGCCGAGCGAGTACGCCGCCGACGCGCTACACCGCTCCATGCCTCTCGAGGACATGCTGGGCACGGACAAGCCCCTGCCTCCCATCATCGACCTGAATCAAAAGGTCCTGCCGCACGAAGTCCGGGATCTCCTCAGCAACCCGGAGGGGCAGGCACAGACGATCGCCAGAATGGTGTTCGGCCAGGTCTCCACGATTCGCATGGGGCAGTTTTCGGCAGCGGACACTGCCTTGATGCCGCTCCCTGAAGGCTCGATCGTTCCCGAACTCCCTCGGGACCGCGGCCACCTGCCGCTCCCCTACCTTCCGCACATATTCGGCGGCTTGCGGTCCTCGGCGCCGACATTCGTTCAGGACGTGATGGCCGGCCGGACACCTCCCAGCTGGGTCACTGAGCGGCTGGCGGGCATCGTGATCGTGCCTGACTCCGAGCCGGAGGTGCGCCACCATCCGCCGCAGTTGCCCGCTCCCTCGCTGCAGCTGCCGCCAAGCACGTCGGCCAACGCAGCAGAGGAGCCGCGCCGGGTGGCCTGACCCGATGGCCCGAGCCCGGGGCCCACCTTGATCGGCCTCAACATGCCAACCCGGTAGGGATGGTCTGGTACTTCTCCCAGTCGGCGTGATTGTCGAGGAAGGTGTTGAAGACGGCTTCGTGGTAGCCAAGGTCGGCGGCGTAGGTGGGTACCTGCTCTACCAACGGCGCAGCGGTGTCGGTCGGGGCCGTGTCCGGGCGGAGTGAGGCTGGTACGGGAGTGGAAGGTGTGGCGTTCGATGTCGGTCATGGGTGCAGGTTCGGGTCGTACGGCCTTGCCGTGAGCCTGTTCGAGGGCAAGGAGGGCCTGGGCCGGTGAGGCGAGGCGACGGTGACGTGATGCAGGTGGTTCTCGCCGTGCAGGGATGAATGACGAGCCGGCCGGCGCGGATGGCGTCGTGGATCTTCTGGGCTTGGTCGGAGCATTCGCGGATCTGGTCGCGGCTGAGGCGGGGCGTGGGGTAGTTGACCCATGTCCATTCTTCGTCGATGGCTTCTCGCAGGCCGGGGGTGATCTCGGCGGTGATGCCTTCGGCGTGCAGAGCGTGGGTCGCCTTCTCGGCCCAGTACGGCTCCTCGCGGTCGATCCGGGCCCGGTAGTGGGGTCATCGGTGGGCGCGCGGGCTGAGTAGTGCGGGCTGGGGCGGCGGGCCGGTCGCGCGGGGCGGTTGCCCGCGTCGTGTCGGCTGGCTTTCGGCGGGAGCGGGCGGGGGTGCAGTGGCGCGCATCCAGCGGGTACGCAGGGAGTTGAGGTCGGCCAGGGCCCCGCGGCTGCCGGTGACGAGTTGGTGGGGGGTGTTGGCCAGGTCGTCGGTGTAGGCGGTGATCCGAGCGGCGACCGTCTGGGCGCGGGCGAGGAGAGCGCGTTGGAGGATCTTCTCGCCCCAGTACTCGGGGGAGCCGGTGGGCGTGGAGACCAGGGCCATCACGTCCTTGGGGGAGAGGGAGCCGGTGAGAAGACCGCGGTGCTGGGCCTCACCGAGGACGGTGACCGGATCGACCATGTCACCGCGGTGGACCAGCGCCGTGATCGACTGCCAGAGCGCGGCGTGCAGCGGCAGCAGGAAGTCCGCCTCGGTCAGCCACCGCATCTGCTGGACCTCCTCCGGATAGGCGGTGGCGGTCGCCAACAGGAGGCGTTCTTCGTCGAGGTCCTCCTCGCCGGCCTGCCGCGGGACATCCGCGGGGAGTGCCGTGCGGGGGAAGGAGCCGGGGTGTGGGGCGAACTGTTCGGCGAGGGCGTCCAGGACGCGGCCGATGTCGTCGGCCAGGCCGAGCGTCGAGGCGGCCGGGTTGGGCAGGCCCGGGTCGGTCGCGGTGGACGCGAGGCGCTCGGCGTGCTCGCGGAGGAGCCGGCGGGTGTTGTCTGCGCGGATCATCCTGGCGTACGCCGCCGCATGCTTCGGTTGCGGGCAGAACTGGATGATGGTGTGGAGGTAGGAGGCGCTCAGGCCGGGAGCGTGCGGACGCGCGTGGTCCAGCACGGCGTTGAGCCAGGCGGTGTCCTTTGCGTGGTCGGCGGGGTCGGGCGGCGGCAGCGTGCGGATCGCGGTGAACAGCGCGGCATGGGTGTGGCTGTCGAAGTGGTGGGCGATCAGCGGCTCGGTGTCGGCCAGACGTGCAGGTTCGAGGAGAAGGGCGCCGAGTAGGGCCTGCTCGGCATAGTGGACCGGCCTCGGCGCCGGCGCGAGGTCGAGGTCGTTGTCCTCGTCGGGTTCGGGGGCGTGGGTCATCAGGCGGCGAGAGTGAAGTCGTCGGGGTTGAAGGGCTTGTTGAGGTTCGGGGCGAGCAGGTGCGCTGCCAAGCGCGGGGGGACAGCGTTGCCGATCTGCGAGAACATCTGGCCTTTGTTGCCCTGCCACGGATAGTCGGCGGGGAAGCTCTGCAGCACGCCCGCTTCCCGAGCGGTGATCTTGATCGGGGCTGGCACCGGTCGGTGCTCGCCGTCCGGCACGCCGGAGGCGGTGTCGGCGACCCAGGTGCACTCGTTGGCCCGGTGGCCGAAGAACAGCGTGCCGGCGGGCTCGTCGGCACGGCGCACGGTCGCGTTGGACTGGTTGTTGCTGCGCAGTGACCATGACCAGCGGTGCGCGTCGGCGGTGAACGTGGGGGCCAGAGCATCTGCGGGGCGGTTCTCGCGGGCAACGTGCCGGGCAGCCCAGCCGGAGCCCTCCCGGCGGGAGGCCAGGACGATCTCGGAGTCGGGATGCGGTGTCCAGGCGCCGCGGGCGCGGGCTTCGGTCAGGGTTTTATGAGAGCCGGAGGGGAAGGGTTCGGGGCCGCCTCCAGGTCCGCCGCCGGCGCACACGGTGGGCACGGGCCGGTCAGTGGCGCCCCAGCCCAGGGCCTCGGCCATGGACACCCACCGGTCACGGCCGGGTCCGAACAGCGACTCCGGCTCGGCGGCCGTCGCGTGAGTGGGCGGCGGGGGCTGGGCGGTGTGTACGCGGGAGGCGAGCAAGATCGCTCGCTTCCGGGTCTGCGGGACGCCGTAGTCGGCGGCATTGAGGATGCCAGTCCAGACGGAGAATCCCCAGGTCCGCATGATGGCTGCGTACTGCCGCCACAGCGGCAGGACGTCGGGGACTTCCTCCATGACCACCCACTCGGGCAAGCCCGCCAGGTTCAGGGTGTGCAGGTAGCGCATGGGTTCGGCCGCGAGGAGAGACCGTTCGTCCGCGCAGGCGCCGAGGAGCTGCTCACGGGTGTCGCGTCCGGCGGCGAGGTCGGCGACGGCCTGGTGGACGAGTGGCTGGTCGACCAGACCGAGGCGCTTGCCGGCCATGCTCCATGCCTGACAGGGAGGGGAGGCGATCAGCCCGAGGATCCGGCCGGAGAAGATCCACGCCGGATAGCGGGCGACATCGGTCCGGATCGTCAACTGCCCAGCTCGGGCACGGGTTTTGCAGGCCCACTCGTCCCACTCAAGGCCGATGTCCCGCGCGCCGAGGACGGTGAGCGCGTGGCTCCAGCCGCCGGGGCCGGCGAACAGGTCGAGGATGATCCGCCTCAAGAAGCCAGCCCGAAGTCGTCCTGCACCGGTTCGACTTCACCCCGGCGGGCCCAAGGAGAACAGCCGTCGACCACGCCGTTCCCCAAGCCCTCGACCACGACGGCCCGGTTGCCGCTGTGCAGCAGGCCGGAGAGTGCGTCGTGGTGGCTGGTGTATGCGGTGCCGAGGGCCAGCAGGCGTTCAGGGGCATCGTAAGACGTCACCGGCGTGCTCCCTGCGCCACGGCGGCCTTGGGCGCAGTGGCCGCTGCGGTCGGCAGCGCGGCTCGGTGACGCGGCTGCGTCAGGGCCCGGTGCCCGTCCTCGGTGACGGTGATTTTTTGGCCGTGGTACAGCGAGGTGCTGGTGTCGGCGGTGACGAGTCCGCGTTTGGACAGAGCCTGGTAGGTGGCGATGGAGACGCGGGTGCCGTCGTCGGTGGCGACGCGGGTGACGCCCAGCCCGCGTTGTGAACTCTCATACAGCCGTCCGCCTCCCAGGAGGGACTTGAGGGCGTCGTATTGGGCGGCGGTGAGTGCGAGGCCGGTCGTCTGCTGTGCGGATGCCGCCGTGTGATCCTGCATGGATGCCAGGTCTTCGGTGATGCCGTGGGCGAGGTAGTGGCACCCAGTCGCGCTCAGGTCGAGCTGGTGGGCGGCATCGTCGAGGTGCCCGGTCATACGCGGAATGGCCTCGGCGTGCCGTGCGGTGCGCACCGCCTCGTCGTCGGCCACGTAGCCAGAGAACTCCGCGCCCTCGTAGGGGTTGGCGAACAGCGCGTTGGCGATGTCGTTGCCGGCTAGCGAAGAAGCGGACACTACCGAGGCCATCAGCTCCAGGCCGGCGCGGCTGCCGGCGATGTTGGTGTACGTGCTGTTGTCGAGGGCAGTCAGACGCAGCAGGGCGGTGGCCGTGAGGTTCTGTGCCTTGAGCAGGAGAGGGCTGATTCGGTGCAGCGCGTCCGTGCCGGGGATGTAGGAGACGTTGCGTACGCGTGCGCGGAGGGCTTCGAAGTCTCGGGCCAGTTGACGGAGCTGGCGGACTTGTTCATTCAGGTCGGGCGGGGGCGTGGAGATGGGATGGCTCCTGGGGACGGCGGTTCAGCGGCTTCGGGTGGTTGCTTGAGTGGCGGTGGGGATCGGGCGGGGCGTCGTGCCGGGGGCGGTACCTGGTCCTGTCGGGGGTAGTCCGATGACGGAGGCGAGGGCGGTGATGCCTGCTGGTGTGAGGCGCACGCGGTCCTGCGGCGGGCCGCCGATGTAGGCACCGAGAGCGGAGTTCGGGGTCCGTTCGGCAAGGTCCTTCGACTCCAGGGCCCGCAGCGTGCTCATCAGGACCTTGGGCTCCCGGGAACGCGTGAACTCCCGCCCCAGGGAGCTGCTGGCCACGACATGCCCGCAGGCGATCTCCGCGAGGGCAGTGCGCTGGGTGGCAGTGAGCCGTTCATCCGGTGCGATGGCGGTCGACCAGTGACGTCGCCGTGTCTGTGCGGCGAGAGCTGCGGCGCAGCCGAACGCGGCTTCGGGAGCCAGGGCGGTCAGCTCACGAGCGGCCTGGACGCCGTGGTCGGCTGACGCGGTGCTGAGAAAGGCGAGCTGTTTCAGCCGCAGCACGCACTCTGTCAACTCCGTGCTCTCGTAAAGCCGTTCATCGTGGATGGCTTTGACGGCGATGCGGGTGTCGGACGCCAGGCGCTGTGCGGAGGCGACGTGGGCCTGCAGCTCGGGCTCGGTCGCAGTGCCAAGGAGGATGTCGAGCGCGTCGTTGTGACGGGTGTATTGATCGGCGAGGTGGAGCAGGCGCTCGACGGGTGTCGGCGGTGGTGGCACGTCGAACAGCAGGGATTCGGTGGGCGGCGTGGTCATGAGCGGCGCCGTACGGCCGGAACCGGCACGGGGACGCCGGCGCTCGTGCTCGGTGTCGCGGGACGGCGGGGCGCACCAAGGCAGGCGCGGGCCGCTGCCAGGTCCTGACCGGCGTCGTCGAGGTGGACGCGCAGGCGGCTGTGCTGGTCGATCGCGTCGAGCTGTTTGTGGAGCGTTGTCTGTCCGCCGGGCTGGGCGAGGGTGACGAGCGGGGCGAGGGCCTGGGTGTAGTGGGCGATGGCCCGTCCCAGGTGCCCGGTCGTCAGCCCCAGGGCCTCGGCCGGAGGGATGCCGGCGATGTTCGGAGCGAGCTGGTACTCGGCGTCGGCGGCCATGCGGGCGGCCAGATGGCAGAGCAGGCCGATGTGGCGGGTGGCGGTGAACAGGCCGCTTCCGTCACCGGTGATGCGGTGGTCGCGCATGTCGGCGATGACGGCATCTACGGCTTCGTGCGGCTCCATGTCGTCCAGGTCGGCGGGCTCGTAGGTGTGAATGTGCGCCTCCGTGGGCGAGTTGAGTGGGGAGAAGGGGCGCGCGGACTAGGCGGTGGTGCCGAAGTCGGTCTGCTTCGGGGCGGCCTTGGCGACGGCGCGATCGGTGATGCCCTTGGACGCGCGGGCGGAGGCGGCGGAGAGTTCGCTGGCGCCGGGCTCGAGATACCAGGGGCGCAGGTCGAGCATGGCCGCGCGCATGCCGGTGGCGAATGCGAGCGCGGTGCCCTTGGGTAGGGCGCGGATGGCGTCGGCGGCCAGGATGCGTTCTTGCCGCATGCTGACGGACGTGGATTTGCCGGATTCGGAGGTCGAGGTGGAGGTGGTCTCGACGTCGTGGTCACCGATCAGGCGGGACAGCTTGTCGGCGAAGTCGGGGTCGTCGATGCCGGACCCGATGACCTTGATCGTGGAGGCGGACCACATGGCGTCCATGCCGGCGTCGCCCCAGACTTTCTGACCCTGCCGGTAGCTCTGCAGGTGACAGATGAGAGGGTCAGGCGGGTGAGTGAGACACCGATGAACACCCTGCAATACCGCTTTGACGGGCCAGAAGACGCCCCGGTCCTGATCCTCGGTCCCTCACTGGGTACCACATGGCACATGTGGGACCGGCAGGTGCCGGAGCTGGTGAAGCAGTGGCGGGTGTTCCGTTTCGACCTGCCCGGGCACGGTGGCGCCCCCGCGCATCCCGCCGGGTCGGTCGCCGACCTGGCCACCCGGCTGCTCGCCACGCTCGACGCGGCCGGCGTGCAGCGCTTCGGCTACGCGGGCTGTGCGCTCGGCGGTGCGATCGGCGCCGAACTGGCGCTGCGCCACCCGGAGCGGCTGGCCTCGCTCGCGCTGATCGCCGCCTCGCCGCGGTTCGGGACGGCCGACGAGTTCCGTCAGCGCGGGGTGATCGTCCGGACGAACGGGCTCGGCCCCATCGCGCGCACCTCTCCCGAGCGCTGGTTCACCAGCGGCTTCGCCGCCGCGCAGCCCGCGATCACCGAGTGGGCCGTGCAGATGGTCCGCACCACCGACCCCGGCTGCTACATCGCGGCCTGCGAGTCGCTCGCCTCCTTCGAC
Source organism: Streptomyces sp. NBC_01451 (assembly GCF_036227485.1). Taxonomy (NCBI): domain Bacteria; kingdom Bacillati; phylum Actinomycetota; class Actinomycetes; order Kitasatosporales; family Streptomycetaceae; genus Streptomyces; species Streptomyces sp. NBC_01451. Next base: position 1,625,713 of record NZ_CP109479.1, on the reverse strand, counting down.
GTACGGGGCGAACTGGGGCGCGTCGGCGTGCCGACCCTCGTCCTCGTCGGGTCCGACGACCAGGTCACCGGCCCCGCCGAGGCCCGCACCCTGGTCGCCGGTATCCCGGACGCCCGCCTCGCGGTGGTGCCCGGCGCCTCCCACCTGGTGCCGGTCGAGCAGCCCGCGGCCGTCACCGACCTTCTCGTACGCCACTTCTCGACGGCCTGGCAGCCCGCGTACGACACCGGAACCGGCCAGACGGCCGTCTCGGCGGTCCCGGCCAGGGCGGTCCTGACCGCACCGCAGCCGATCACCCCCATCGCGGAGATAGCGCCGCCCGTCCCGCAGCCCGAGGCGCCGGGCCGTCCGGACCAGTACGACGCCGGGATGAAGGTCCGGCGTGAGGTGCTCGGCGACGCGCACGTCGACCGGGCGCTCACGCAGGCGGACGAGTTCTCCGGGGACTTCCAGGACTTCATCACCCGATACGCGTGGGGCGAGATCTGGAACCGGCCCGGCCTCGACCGGCGTTCCCGCAGCTGTGTCACCCTCACGGCCCTCGTCGCGGGCGGTCATCTCGACGAACTCGCCTTCCACACCCGCGCCGCCCTGCGCAACGGCCTCACCCCGGTCGAGATCAAGGAAGTGCTGCTCCAGGCCGCCGTCTACTGCGGGGTGCCGGCCGCGAACAGCGCGTTCAAGGTGGCCCAGCGGGTCATCCGCGAGGAGACGACGCCCGAGGCGTGACCCTTGCCGGGCGACGCTTGAGGGACGACCCCCGGCAGGTGAGGGGCGGCCCCGAGCCTGGTGGTGAAAGCACCAGCCCCAGCCGCTCACGGTCCGGGCCCGCGCGGCAGGATGGACGTATGAAGCTCACGAAGAAGTCGCACGCCTGCATCCGTCTGGAGAAGAACGGGCAGACGCTCGTCCTCGACCCCGGGGGATTCAGCGAGGAGGACGCCGCGGCCGGTGCCGACGCGATCCTGGTCACGCACGAGCACGTGGACCACTTCGACGAGGGACGCCTGCGCGCCGCCCTCGACGCGAACCCGGCCGCCGAGATCTGGACCCTCGCCGCGGTCGCTGACCAGCTCTCCGCCGCCTTCCCGGGCCGCGTCCACACCGTCGGCCACGGCGACACGTTCACCGCCGCGGGTTTCGACGTACAGGTCCACGGCGAACTGCACGCCGTGATCCACCCGGACATCCCGCGCATCACGAACGTCGGCTATCTCGTCGACGGCGCCGTCTTCCACCCCGGCGACGCCCTCACCGTCCCCGACCAGCCGGTCGACACGCTGCTGCTCCCCGTCATGGCCCCCTGGAACAAGCTCTCCGAGGTCGTCGACTACGTCCGCGAGGTCAAGCCGCGGCGCGCGTACGACATCCACGACGCCCTGCTCACGGACCTCGCCCTTCCGATCTACGACCGGCTGGTCGGGGGCCTCGGCGGCGCCGAGCACGTGCGGCTGACGCCGGGAGCGTCGGCGGAGGTCTGAGACGGGGTTGTCAGACCCGGCGGGTAGGTTGTGGGGCATGCGTATCGCGACCTGGAACGTGAACTCGATCACCGCCCGCCTGCCAAGGCTGCTGGCCTGGCTGGAGAGCACCGGCACGGATGTGCTGTGCCTCCAGGAGGCCAAGGTGGCCGCCGAACAGTTCCCGTCCGACCAGCTGCGCGAGCTGGGCTACGAGGTGGCGGTCAACGCGACCGGCAGGTGGAACGGCGTCGCGGTGATCTCCCGCGTGGGCCTGGAGGACGTCGTGCGGGGCCTGCCCGGCGACCCCGGCTACGAGGGAGTCGAGGAGCCCCGTGCCGTCTCCGCGACCTGCGGCCCGGTCCGCGTCTGGTCGGTGTACGTGCCGAACGGCCGCGAGGTGGCCCACCCCCACTACGCCTACAAGCTCAGCTGGTTCGAGGCACTGAAGGCGGCGGTCGCGGCCGACGCGGCAGGCAGCCGCCCGTTCGCCGTCCTGGGCGACTACAACGTGGCCCCGACGGACGACGACGTCTACGACCTGGCCGCCTTCGAGGGCCTCACCCACATCACCCCGCCCGAGCGCGCCGCCCTCGCCGCCCTGCGTGAGACGGGCCTGACGGATGTGGTCCCCCGTCCCCTGAAGTACGACCACCCGTACACGTACTGGGACTACCGCCAGCTCTGCTTCCCCAAGAACCGGGGCATGCGCATCGACCTGGTCTACGGCAACGAGCCGTTCGCCCAGGCGGTGAAGGACGCGTACGTGGACCGCGAGGAGCGGAAGGGCAAGGGCGCGTCGGACCACGCCCCTGTGGTGGTGGACCTGGAGGTGTAGGAGACCTGTTCTCCGGGTCCGGGGGCCTGCTCAGCGCCGGACATGCATGTTCAGCGCGGACGGGCGTCTGGGGGCGGAGTCCCCGGGGACGGCGGCCCGACCCAGGTGCCCTACGGAACCAGCGCACCCAACGGAACCGCCCCGGCCAACGCGGTGAGCCCCGCGTCACCCGGATGCAGATGGTCCCCACTGTCGTACGCGGGCAGCAGCCGCGTGGGCTGCGCCGGGTCCCGCAGCGCCGCGTCGAAGTCCACGACCCCGTCAAAAATGGAACCGGAGCCGGTGCCCGACGCGGCCTCCTCCCGGATCCACGTGTTCACGGCCGCCCGCTGCCCGTCGACCACCGAGGTGCACCGAGCCTCACCCGCGCACGGCCCGATCGTGGCCACCAGTACCCGCACCCCGCGCGCCCGCACCCGATCCGCCAGCGCCCGCAGACCGGCGACGACATCCTGCGCGGACGCGCCCGTCCGCAGGTCGTTCACGCCCTGGAAGACGATCGCCGTACGCGCCGACGTCTGGGCCAGCACATCCCGGTCCACGCGGTGCAGGGCGCTCACCCCGCCCGAGTCGGTGGAGACGCCGTCGCCCGGGTAGCGGTCGGTGAGGACGCGGTTCGCGGCGATGCCCTGGTTGAGGACGCCGTAGTGAGGAACCGCGCTCTGGGCCAGCAGCCGGTCGGCGAGCACGTCGGGCCAGCGCCGGTTCGCGTCCACGGTCGAGCGCTCCCCGTCGGTGATCGAGTCGCCGAGCACCACGACCGACCCGGGCCCGCCACCGACGTCCACGCCGGTCAGCAGCGGCCACGTCGTCAGCGTCGAGGTGTACGGCGCCGGGGAGCCGTCCGCCGTGTGGTCGCCCGGCTCGCTGACGTACGAGCGCTGCTGCGCGAGCCGGTGCAGGGGCGCGGCCGTCACCGTGCCCGGCAGATGGAAGCTCACCAGCAGATTGGCGTCCGCGGGCACCGCGAAGTCCAGCGGATCACTGAACGCCTGTGCCCCGGCCGGGAGTTCGGCCCCGCGCGCGCCCCGGAACGTCAGCGGCACCGGCGTCTGGCTCGCGGCGGCGCCCGCCGCCTGCACGGCCACCGTCGCGCCGCCGATCCGTACCGGCGCCGACGCGAAGGTGTTGTCGAAGCGGACCCGCACCCGCGGCCCGCCGGCCGATGTGTGCACCACCAGCCGCAGCGTCCGGTCGGTCCACGGGCCGACGGTCGCGTACGTCGAGGTCGGCGCCGCCCAACTCCCCGTCCAGCCGTCCGTGTCGGGCCGTACCGTGAGGGCGAACACATGCAGGTCGGCCGCGTACGGCAGACGGACGGATTCGACCTGGTGCCCTCGCGCGATCGGCACGGTGACGACGTACAGCCGTGCCTTCTCGGCGAGTTGGCCGGTGGCCGTGTTCACGTGCGGCAGGGCGACCGCCTTGGCGCCGAGGGGGCCGGCACGCCAGTCGGGGGCGGTGAGCCGGTACGAGGACCGCGTGCCGTCCGTGTACGAGACGGTGCCCGCGCCGCTCACGTCGGCGCCGCCGGTACCGGCGACGAGGAACGCGAGGGCGTCCCCCTCCCCGCGGACGCGTACGGGCTGGCCGGCGGCGCGGACGTTGTCCGGTTCGCCCGGCTCCCGGCACGGCCAGCTCAGCCGGGCGCCCTGGACGGTGAGGGCGCCGCCCCGCGTCCAGCCCGCGGCGGTCAGGTCCTGGGCCGACACGGAGGCGCCCGAGCCGTCGAAGTCGGCCGTCCCGGGGCGGGTGTCGTCGCTGACGGCGGTGTTGTCGAAGTACCGGGTGAGGGGGAGGGCCTCCGTGGCGTGGGCCGTGGACGACAGGGGCGTCAGCGTCGCGCACAGAGCGAGGACGATCCCCGGTCCCCAGAGACCCCGGACTCCCGGTCCCAGCCCGCCTCGGCCACCTCGGCGCATGTCCGTCCCCCGGTCCGCTCGGCCAGCCGTTCAGTGCAGTGTGAAGCTAAGGAGTCGGCAAGGGCCCGTCAATGCGCAGGTGAGCCGGACAGGGCCGGGCACGGAAGTTGGCCGGAACCGGCGGCCCCGCGCGCCCTGTGGTGCGGTCGGCGGTGTGAATGACACGCTGGACGTATGAACATCCCTTTCCTGGGCAACTGGCGCAAGAAGCACGGACCCGCCCGCGGTGTGGCGGTGTTCTCCGAAGGGGAGCACGACTCCGAGGCGGTCGCCGGGCTTCTCTCCGAGTGCGAGCTGCTGCGTTCCCAGGCGCACCGGGCGGGCGTCGAACTCGACGACTCCGCCGCCTCGTTGGAGGCGCTGGACCAGCTGGTGCCGGGCTGGCGGGACGACGAGGAGACGCTGTCCTGGCTCGGCAACGACGCGGGGCTCTATCTGGGCACGGTCATCGTGCGGACGGTCCCCGGCGCCGCCTGGGACTTCTGGGCGAACGGCCAGCCCGTCGTGCGGCTGTCCTCCGGCCGTGAGTTCGACGTCGTCACCTCCGGACACGAGTGGGCGTCCAGCGGCGTTCCCGAGTTGTCGCAGCTGTACGCGGAGGTCGCGGAGACGTAGGAACGATGCGGGCATCTGGCGTAAATACGGCTAATGCCCGAAAAGTGCGTGTCGCGCTTTAACTCCACTCTTGTCTGGATAGTTTGCGGCAACCACGACACAGCTGAAGTGAGTAGGGCTGGGCATGGCCGTCGATCCGTTGATCGAGCTGCATGAAGTCAACAAACACTTCGGTGAGCTGCATGTCCTCCAGGACATCAACCTCACCGTGGGCAGGGGGGAGGTGGTCGTTGTCATCGGCCCGTCCGGGTCGGGCAAGTCCACTCTGTGCAGGGCGATCAACCGGCTGGAGCCGATCGAGTCCGGGACGATCAGGCTCGACGGTCAGCTGCTGCCCCACGAGGGCAAGCCGCTCGCGCGGCTCCGGGCCGAAGTCGGGATGGTCTTCCAGTCGTTCAACCTCTTCGCCCACAAGACCGTCCTCCAGAACGTCTCGCTGGGCCAGGTCAAGGTGCGCGGGCGCGGGAGGGCCGAGGCCGACAGGCGCTCCCGTGAGCTCCTCGACCGGGTGGGCCTCGCCTCGCAGGCGCCGAAGTACCCGGCCCAGCTGTCCGGCGGGCAGCAGCAGCGTGTGGCCATCGCCCGCGCCCTGGCCATGGACCCCAAGGTCATGCTCTTCGACGAGCCGACTTCGGCGCTCGACCCGGAGATGATCAACGAGGTTCTGGAGGTCATGCAGCAACTGGCCCGTGAGGGTATGACGATGGTCGTCGTCACCCACGAGATGGGCTTCGCCCGCTCGGCCGCCAACCGGGTCGTCTTCATGGCCGACGGCCGCATCGTCGAGGACCGCAGCCCCGAGGAGTTCTTCACCGACCCGCGCAGCGACCGAGCCAAGGACTTCCTCTCCAAGATCTTGCGGCACTGAAGCCAACACCCCTGGCAGTCATGGGAGTTGAGGACGTCGTGAATCCACTGACGGACAACCTCCGTACGGCGGCCAGGGCCGGAAAATCGGCCGCGCCGAACCTCGACTACGATTTGCCGTTCATCCCCATCGGGATGTGGACCGAGGTCGAGGCCGTCGCACCGGCCGAATCAGGGACGCTGCTGCCAGGCGGGCAGCGGTAGAAGGGCATGCGCTCGCCCGGCGGCAGCCGGAGATCACTGCTCGCGCAGGGGTACCGACACCCATGAGGGGTCGTGCTCCGGCGGGCGGAAGGTCAGCTGCGCCGGTCGGGTTGTGCTCGACGCAGACGGGTCGACCTGGCCGGCCGGCCTGCCGAGGCCGAGCGGGCCCACGTCGCGGAGGTACGCGACGGGGGTGCCGCTCTCCTTGTTTCCGGTGACCGGACCGTCCGCCGTGTGCGACGTGACCGTTCCCCGGACGCGCCGCTAGGAGGCGCGGTGGGAGTTGGACGGAGCAACGGCCGGAACCGGTATGGGGGTTCGCGCGGCCCGGGTGACGTCCGAGACCACCTCGACGACATCGGGTCCGTACGCCTGCGAGTTGACGACCTTCAGGAGCAGGGCGAAGGAGTTGTTGCCGTACTTGCGGGCCAGCCGTTCGTGGTTGCGGGCCAGATAGCGGGTCGCCGCCTGGTTGGTGATCGCGCGCTGGCCGCAGAAGAGGAAGACCGGCCGGGCCTCGCCGCTCTGGCCGGCGGTGAGCCGCGCGAGGATCACGTACTCGCTCCGGCCGCCCTCCAGCCGGTAGCGCTCCGTACCGATCTGGAAGGCGCCGCGGTCCGGGCCGGGTTCGGCGTCGACGTTGACGCGGACGCCGGGGAGCAGGGAGTGCAGATGCGCCAGCATGCGGCGGTTGGAGGAAGGGCCGCCCACACAGAACTCGGTCCGTTCGCCGAACCCCTGCTGTGCCGCGTCGTGGGCGACGACCTGGGCGTGGGCGTTGCAGTCCTTGATGAGCGCGGCGAGTTCCAGGAGCGCGAACACGTCGTGCCGCATCACCGTCAACTCGGGGCCACCGGCCTCCCGGTTCACCACGAGCAGCGACTCGGAGTTGTCCGGGAGCCCGAAGAAGGCCTGCTTACGGCGGAGTTTGCGCTTCCACAGATAGGTGCGGGCCAGCCAGCCGAGGGCTGCGCTGATACCGGCCGCGACCACACCGAGGACGATATTGCGCACATCGTCAGTCATGGGCGCGCATGGTATCGGTCAACCGCAACGGTGTTCGAGAGGCCCTTACGGGACCGCTGGGATGAAGTTACGCTGCGCGGACGGTCGTTGACTGGAGGTATTGATGCGTCGCCCTGTCGCGCGGAGTCTGGCGGTCCTGGCGGTATCGGCAACGGTGGTCTCGGTGGGGGCGGCAGCGCCACCTTCCGGCGCCGCACCGGCGGACCCGGTGCCGCCGAAGGTCCCGGTCGCCGTCGGATACGGCGGTGCCGTGGCGAGCGTGGACGCGGACGCCTCGGCCGCCGGGATCGAGATCCTGCGCAAGGGCGGCAACGCGGTGGACGCCGCCGTCGCCACGGCCGCCGCGCTCGGCGTCACGGAGCCCTACTCCAACGGCATCGGCGGAGGCGGCTACTTCGTCTACTACGACGCCAAGTCCCGTACGGTACGGACGATCGACGGCCGCGAGACGGCACCCCTGACGGCCGACTCGGGCCTGTTCCTGGAGAACGGGCAGCCGATCGCCTTCGCCGACGCCGTCACCAGCGGCCTGGGCGTCGGTACGCCGGGCACACCGGCGACCTGGCAGGCGGCGCTGGACAGCTGGGGCACCAAGGGTCTCGGGACGCTGCTGAAGCCGGCGGAGCGGCTCGCGCGCGACGGCTTCACCGTGGACGACACGTTCCGCGCGCAGACCGCGCTGAACGAGACACGGTTCAGGAACTTCCCGGACACGGCGAAGCTGTTCCTGCCGGGCGGTGCGCTGCCGGTGGTCGGGTCGACCTTCAAGAACCCCGATCTGGCCCGTACGTACGAGGAGTTGGCCCGCAAGGGCGTCGCCACCCTGTACCGGGGGAAGCTGGCGAAGGAGATCGTCGACACGGTCAACGAGCCGCCGGTGGACCCGGCTTCGGGCTACAACGCGCGTCCCGGCGAGCTGTCGCTGAAGGACCTCGCGGCCTACCGGGCGAAGCGGCAGGCGCCCTCGAAGACGTCGTACCGCGGCCTGGGCGTCTACTCCATGGCACCCTCCTCGTCGGGCGGTACGACGGTCGGCGAGGCCCTCAACATCCTTGAGAGGACGGACCTTTCGAAGGCGAGCGACGTCCAGTTCCTGCACCGCTACATCGAGGCCGGCCGGATCGCCTTCGCGGACCGGGGGCGCTGGGTGGGCGACCCGGCCTTCGAGGACGTACCGACGAAGGAGCTGCTGTCGCAGTCGTACGCCGACTCGCGGGGGTGCCTCATCAAGGACGACGCGGTGCTGACCAGTCCGGTCGCGCCCGGCGACCCGCGCAACCCGGCTGCCTGCAACAGCGGCGGCATCGCGGCGCCGACGACGTACGAGGGTGAGAACACGACGCATCTGACGGTGGCCGACAAGTGGGGCAACGTCGTGTCCTACACGCTGACCATCGAGCAGACCGGCGGCAGCGGCATCACGGTCCCGGGCCGCGGTTTCCTCCTGAACAACGAGCTGACGGACTTCTCCTTCGCGCCGGCCAGCCCGGCCGTCCACGACCCGAACCTGCCGGGCCCGGGCAAGCGACCGCGCTCGTCGATGTCCCCGACGATCGTCCTGGACGCCCACGGCAAGCCGGTGGTCGCTCTTGGCTCACCCGGCGGCGCCAGCATCATCACGACCGTTCTGCAGACCCTGACGGGCTTCCTCGACCGGGGGCTCCCGTTGGTCGACGCGATCGCGGCGCCGCGCGCGAGCCAGCGCAACCAGACGACCACCGAGCTCGAACCGGGCCTGTGGAACAGCGGGTTGAAGACCAAACTGGAGGCGATCGGCCACGGCTTCCGGCTGAACGCGGAGATCGGCGCGGCCACCGGCGTGCAGCGACTGCCGGACGGCAAGTGGCTGGCGGCGGCCGAGACGGTACGGCGGGGCGGCGGCTCGGCGATGGTGGTGCGGCCCGCGTCATGAGTCACCCGGGGGCGGGCGGCGGCAGGGCGTCCGAGGCCGGCCGCCCGTCCCCGTAGCGACTGACGGCCGCCGCGGGCCAGGTGTACTCGATCTCCGCCAGGGTGAAGCCCGCGGCCGTCCGGAGAGGCCGTTCGGCGGTGCGCAGGCCGCCCGCGCGCTCGTAGAACGAGATCGCGCGGGCGTTGCCGCGCAGCACTTCCAGGTAGACGTCCTGGCCCGGGTGCCGACGGGCCGCCCAGGCGAAGCCGTGCCGCAGCAGGGCGCGGCCGACGCCGGTGCCGACGTGGCCCGGCCGGGCGTGCAGGTTGTCCACGTGGACCCGGCCGTCCGGGGCCGTGTCCAGATGGATGAAGCCGCGCAGTTCGCCGTCCTGCTCGGCGAGCAGCAGACACCGGTCGGCGGACAGTACCGACGCGCGGGTCCGCCACTTCGCGCGGTGCTCCGCCGCCAGCGGGCCGTCCAGATACGCGGCGGGCATCAGCGCGCGGTACGCGCTGCGCCAACTCGCCGTGTGCAGGGCCGCGATGCTCTCCGCGTCGGCGGAGGTGCCGTTCCTGACGCGCATGCGGCCGTAGACTACTCCCGGCTCGTGTGCGCCTCCAGCCGGGCCGTGAGCACCCGCGGACCCGACTTCGTGATCGCCACCGTGTGTTCCGCGTGGGCCGCGCGGGAACCGTCGTTCGTGCGGAGGGTCCAGCCGTCCGGGGCCTCGTGGTAGCCGTCCTTGCCGGAGCCGATCAGCATCGGCTCGATCGCCAGGACCAGGCCGTGGCGCAACGGCATCCCCCGGCCCGGGCGGCCCTCGTTGGGGACCGGGGGGTCCTCGTGCATACGGCGGCCGATGCCGTGGCCGCCGAAGCCCTCCGGGATGCCGTAGCCCGCCGTGCGGCACACCTCGCCGATCGCGTGCGCGATGTCGCCGACACGGTTGCCGACGACCGCCGCCGCGATGCCCGCGGCGAGGGCCCGCTCGGCGGTCTCGACGAGCCGTACGTCGGCCGGGCGGGGTTCGCCCACGATGAAGCTGATCGCCGAGTCGCCCGCCCAGCCGCCGAGTTCGGCGCCGAAGTCGATGGAGACGAGGTCGCCGTCGCGCAGCCGGTAGCCGTCCGGGATGCCATGCACGATCGCGTCGTTCACCGACGCGCAGATCACCGCCGGGAACGGGGTGGGCGCGAAGGAGGGGCGGTAGCCGAGGAAGGGGGAGGTCGCCCCGGCCGCCCGCAGCACGTCGTGCGCCACCTCGTCCAGCTCCAGCAGGGAAACACCCACGTCAGCGGCTTCCCGAACCGCGGTCAGCGCTCTGCCGACCACCTGGCCCGCTTCGTACATGGCGGCGATCGCCGCATCTGTCTTGAGTTCCACCATGCCAATTACTATACCGGTATTAGAATGGGGGCATGGTACGCACTCCTCTCACCCCCGAAGAGCGTGAACGCGGCGAACGGCTCGGCCGGCTGCTGCGTGAGGCGCGTGGTGGCCGCAGCATGGCGGAGATCGCGGCCCGCGCCGGCATCTCCGCCGAGACCCTCCGTAAGATCGAGACCGGCCGTGCGCCGACCCCGGCCTTCTTCACGGTCGCGGCGCTGGCGCGGGTGCTCGGGCTGTCCATGGACGAACTGGTCGGGCGGTGCGAGCCCCTGGCCCCGGTCGCGGCGTGAGCCTCGGGGGGCGGTTCCGGCCAAAGTGTCAGTGGTGCACGTCACGTTCCGCTGGGCGCGCGGTACTCTGCGTCCGGTCCGAAAACCCCTCGTAGCTCATCCGTAACACGGTTGGTGTTTTCTACGGGGCGGAGAACTCCGGTCGGGCATGGGGTGGACGTCATGGCGGTGGAACAGCTCCCGGGGCAGGTGCGGGAGTTCGCGCGGTATCTGAACGGCCTGTTGGCCCGCCTCGACCAGGGCGCGGGCTGGTGCGGCGTGTTCTGGGAGCGTGACCCCGACGGTATGCGTGCCTGCCTGGAGGGGTACGAAGTGCCGCCCTGGGACGTCGTGGAGGCGCTGCTCCAGGATCTCGCCGCCGAGTACGGAACGGGCGCCGTCACCCCGGAGGCCGAGCGGGCGCGTGCCCTGCACCAGGCGTCGCTCGCCGAGTTCGACTCCCGCCCCGGTGCCCGTGACACCCTCGGCGACCGGCTCGACGTGATGCTCCGGGAACAGAGGTACGCCGCCGAACGGCTCGCCGAGCTGGGGCGGTCGCTCGGCTCCGCCACCACCCACGAGGAGGCCGAGGAGCTGCGTCTCGACCTCGCCTGGGCCCACGACGACCGTGAACGCGCCTCCGCCCGCTGTGCCGAACTCCGTTACCGCCTGGACCAGTTGGCCCGCCGGACGGTGAGCCGGGCGCCCTACCGGGGCCGTGACGGCGACGACGAGGCGGACGTGTTCGCCGGCCGCGTACACCACCACAACGCCCCGCACCGTGCCGACGCGCCAGACGGCGACCCCCTGACCCTGCCCAGGCAACGCACCGACCCCGACGGCACGGCCGTCTGGCACGACGACGAGCGCGGCACTCACGGACAGCGTGCGGACGGCCGTGCGACCGCCGGCTACGAGAACGGTCCCGCCTCCCCGGGACAGGCCCCGGACGCCCCCGCCCCGGCCCGCCACGGGGACGACCGGGACGCGGACCGTCAGGGCCCCGGCGACCGGACGGCCGCCTGGCGCGAGGGCACCGGCCGCACGGACGACCACGACGGCGCCGGCCCCACCCGCTACGGAGACGATCGCGCCCCCGGCCGTCAGGGTTCCGGCGACGATGCGGGTGCCTGGAACGCGGACAGCCGCAGTTCCGGCCGCACGGACGAGGGCGGCGCCCGCCCGGCCGCCCACGGGGCCGACCGAGGCGCGGACCGGCAGGGTTCCGGCGACCGGACGGCCGCCTGGCGCGACGGCATCGGCCGCTCCTCCGGCCGCACGGACGACGGCGACGGCGCCCACCCGGCCGACGCTCCCGGCACCCTGGAGCCTTCGGCCGAGCGCACGGCCCCGCAGCTCCCCGCCGACTGGTACGAGCCCTCGGCCCCCGACCCCGACCCCGAGCCCGCCCCCGCCCGCGCAGAGCCCCGCCCCGCGGGCAAGCAGCGCTCCAAGCGCCGTGCCCGTGGCAGTGCCCGGTTCGCCGGGATGATGGACGACGCGGACACCGGCGCCACACCCGTCGTCTCCGCCGCACCCGCACCGGCCGCACCCGCGCCCGCCGCCCCCAGCCGCCGTACCCCGCGCGGCGCGCGGTTCGCCGGAGCCCCCGCTGCCGCCAAGCCCGTGGCGCCCGTGCGGGAGGCGCTGGACGACGACGCCCGGCACGACACCATCGACGCCGTCCGCAACCTCGTACGACTGCGCGGCGAGGGACGCAGCGGTGAGGCGCACGCGCTGCTCGTCGAGGCCTCCCAATGGCCCGCCGTCCGCTTCCCGCTGCTCGCCGCCGAGCTGAACCGCGCGGGGCTCGGCGCCGACTGGGCCACCCTGCTGTGGGAGGCCGCCTCCCTGCCGGCCGACCAGCTGGTCGCCGCCGCCGACGCGCTGGTCGCGGCGGGGCGGGGACTCGACGGCCAGCAGATCCTGCGGCAGGGCATCGTGCGGCCGGCCCACGAGGTGGGCGAGGCCGTGCTCCGGCTCGCCGAGGAGGGCCGGCAGCGTGAGGTGCGGGCCCTGCTCGACGCGTACGTCCGGGTCCGTACCCCCGAGGAGGCCGCCCGCAGTGTCGCCGCCGACCCCCAGCGCCTCGTCCCGCTGCTCCTGGAGGCGGCCCGGGGCGCCTCCGAGGACCGGTACTGGGATCTGGTGCACGCCCTCCGGGTCGCCGGCCACAGTGCCTGACCGGGCTGACCCGGCTGCCCGTGAATCGCCCACCGGGGTGTGAAACGTGATCGACTCCGCGGGTTAACGGCGATGGTCTTGGCAAGGCTCTTCCGGAGGCTTACTTTCAAGCCCCTACGACCTCTGTCTACGGGCGTAGAGGCTCTCTGACGTCCAGCCGGAAGGAACAGGTCATGGCCAACGTCGTACGTGCCGCTCTGGTTCAGGCCACCTGGACAGGTGACACCGAGTCCATGGTCGCCAAACATGTGGAGCACGCCCGTGAGGCCGCCCGGCAGGGTGCCAAGGTCATCGGATTCCAGGAAGTCTTCAACGCCCCCTACTTCTGTCAGGTCCAGGAGCCCGAGCACTACGGCTGGGCCGAGCCCGTGCCCGACGGGCCGACGGTGGTCCGTATGCAGGAGCTGGCGCGCGAGACCGGCATGGTGATCGTCGTCCCGGTCTTCGAGGTCGAGCAGTCCGGGTTCTACTACAACACCGCGGCCGTGATCGACGCCGACGGCACCTACCTCGGCAAGTACCGCAAGCACCACATTCCGCAGGTCAAGGGGTTCTGGGAGAAGTACTACTTCAAGCCCGGAAACATGGGGTGGCCCGTCTTCGAGACGGCCGTCGGGAAGATCGGCGTGTACATCTGCTACGACCGGCACTTCCCGGAGGGCTGGCGCCAGCTGGGCCTGAACGGCGCGCAGCTCGTCTACAACCCGTCCGCCACCTCGCGCGGCCTGTCCGCCTACCTGTGGCAGCTGGAGCAGCCGGCGGCGGCCGTCGCCAACGAGTACTTCATCGCCGCCATCAACCGGGTCGGCCAGGAGGAGTACGGGGACAACGACTTCTACGGGACGTCGTACTTCGTGAACCCGCGCGGCCAGTTCGTCGGCGAGGTCGCGAGCGACAAGGACGAGGAACTCGTCGTGCGGGATCTTGATTTCGATCTCATCGAGGAAGTCCGGCAGCAGTGGGCCTTCTACCGGGACCGGCGGCCGGACGCGTACGAAGGGCTGGTGCAGCCGTGAGCGATCTGTACGGGCGTCACAAGGCGGTCCTGCCGGACTGGCTCGCCCTCTACTACGAGGACCCGCTCGAAATCACGCACGGCGAGGGCCGGTACGTGTGGGACGCGGCCGGAAAGCGGTACCTCGACTTCTTCGGCGGCATCCTCACCACGATGACCGCGCACGCGCTGCCCGAGGTCACCAAGGCGGTGAGTGAACAGGCCGGGCGGATCATCCACTCGTCCACGCTCTACCTCAACCGGCCGATGGTCGAACTCGCCGAGCGCATCGCCGAGTTGTCCGGCATCCCGGACGCACGCGTCTTCTTCACCACCTCCGGGACGGAGGCCAACGACACGGCTCTCCTCCTCGCCACCTCCTACCGGCGCAGCAACCAGATCCTGGCCATGCGCAACAGCTACCACGGCCGCTCCTTCAGCACGGTCGGCATCACCGGCAACAAGGGCTGGTCCCCGACCTCCCTGTCCCCGCTCCAGACCCTGTACGTCCACGGTGGCGTCCGCACCCGCGGGCCGTACGCCGAGCTGAGCGACGACGAGTTCATCGCCGCCTGTGTCGCCGACCTGGAGGACCTGCTCGGGCACGTCCGGCCGCCCGCGGCCCTGATCGCGGAGCCCATCCAGGGCGTCGGCGGCTTCACCTCGCCGCCCGACGGGCTCTACGCGGCCTTCCGCCGGGTGCTCCAGGAACGCGGCATCCTGTGGATCGCCGACGAGGTGCAGACCGGCTGGGGCCGCACCGGCGAGCACTTCTGGGGCTGGCAGGCACACGCGGAGAACGGTCCGCCGGACATCATCACCTTCGCCAAGGGCATCGGCAACGGCATGTCCATCGGCGGGGTCGTGGCCCGCGCCGAGATCATGAACTGCCTCGACTCCAACTCCATCTCCACCTTCGGCGGCACCCAGATCACCATGGCGGCCGGCCTCGCCAACCTCACCTACCTCCTGGAACACGACCTCCAGGGCAACGCCCGGCGCGTCGGCGGCCTGCTCATCGAACGGCTCCGGGCCGTCGCCGCGCAGCTTCCGGGCGTACGGGAGGTCCGTGGCCGCGGACTGATGATCGGCGTCGAGCTGGTGAAGCCGGGCACCGACACGGCTGATCCGGAGACCGCCGCCGCCGTGCTCGAAGCGGCCAGGGAGGAGGGGCTGCTCCTCGGCAAGGGCGGCGGCCACAACACCAGCGCGCTGCGCGTCGCACCGCCGCTGTCCCTCACCGTCGCGGAGGCCGAGGAGGGCGCCGCGATCCTCGAACGTGCTCTGAGGAGCACCCAGTAGCAGAACCTGAGTAAGGGCGGGTGAGCCGAAGGGGCGCGCCTGTGTCGAGAGTTGGAGCGCGCGGAGGCCCGAAGGGTCGAGCACGGTCGGGCTCTCGACACAGGCCGGAGCGCCCCGGAGGCGAACCGAGCCACAGAAAAAGGGGTAGACGGCCATGCTCACGACCACCACCTTGGAACCCGCCCTGTCGGTCCGCCAGGTCCTCGGCCTGGAACGGGTGCTCGCCGGGGAGCCCGAGGTGGTGGCCGGCGCCGGCCAGCTCGACCGGGCCGTGCGCTGGGTGCACGTCGCCGAGGCCGCCGATGTCGGCGTGATGCTCAGCGGCGGCGAGATGATCCTCACGACCGGGGTACTGCTCGCGGGGGACGAGGAGGCCCAGGCCGAGTACATCCGCTCGCTGCACCGGGCGGAGGCCGCCGCCGTCGTGCTCGGGCTCGGGCGTGCCTTTCCGGCGCCCCCGGACGTCATGCGGCGAGCGGCCGAGCGGTGCGGGCTGCCCATGGTGGTGCTCCACCGGCCTTTCCCCTTCGCGGAGTTGACGGAGGAGGTCCAGTCCCGGCTGGTCCGGCGGAAGTTCGCCGCCGTGAGCCTGTCCGAAGCCGTACGGACCGCTCTCACCGGGCTCATCACCTCCGGCGCCCCGCTGCAGAGCCTCCTCGACGAGGTCGCCTCGCACAGCGCCTGTCCCGTCGTCGTCACCAACCTCGCCCACCGGGTCCTCGCCACGGCGGGGGAGCGGTCGGCCGTCGACGACGTGCTGCGGGACTGGGAGCGCATCTCCCGGCAGGCCGGCGGCAGCGGGGGAGACGGGTGGATCCGGGCCGAGCTGGGCGGGCGCGGGGAACGCTGGGGGCGGATCGTGCTGTGCGGGTACCGCGGTGACGCCGCCACCGGACGGCTCCTCGCCGACCGGGGCGCCGAGGCACTCGTCCTGCACCGCATGCTCGGGGGCTCCGTGCACACCTGGGAGGAGCAGTCCGCGCAGAGCCTGCTGACGGACCTGGTGAGCGGAGTCGTACCGGCCCGGCAGCTGCTTCCGCGCGCGCGGGCCGCCGGGCTGCCCGTCAACCGGCGGACCTTCGTGCCGCTCGTCGTACGGGACGGCGACCCCGCCGAACTCGACCGCGTACTGAGGCTGTTGGGGCTGCCGGGGCTGGTCGCCGAGCTGGCCGACGACGCCACCGCCGTGCTGCTGAGCCTCGCCCGGGACCAGGACGCCAAGGCGCTGGCCGCGCACTTCGCGCTCCGGCTGCGCACCGAGACCGGCGGGGGCCGGACCGTGGTGGCCGCCGCCGAGGCACTCGCCAACTGGGACGACGTACCCACCGGACTGCGCGAGGCACTGCATGTCGCCGCCGCCGTCGCGGACACCCCGGCGGGGCAGGACCTGCCCGTGCTGGTGCACCTGAGGGACGTACGGCTGCGCGGGCTCGTCCGGCTGCTGCGGGACGATCCGCACGTCCAGGCGTTCGCGGAGCGGGAGCTGGACGGGCTGCTGTGCGGGGCCGGGGGCGAGTCCGAACTGCTGCCCGTGCTGCGGACCTATCTCGCCACCGGGCGCAACAAGTCACGTACCGCGCAACTGCATCACGTATCGCGGCCCGCGCTCTACCGGCGGCTGGAGGCGATAGAGGCGCGGCTCGGGCTCGATCTCGACGACTTCGAGCAGGCCGCCTCCGTGCATATCGCGCTCCTCGCGCACGACGCCCAGCAAGGCCGATGACCGCTCGCTCCAGCGCTCCGTCTTACCGCTCCGAAACATCAGAGGACCAGGGAAAACAGTGGTGAAACATGGGCCGACGGCAGGGTGACACCGTGGAACGCCGGGCGTCCGCAGGCGTGACACCGTGCAACTCAAACCCGATCTCCAGGCTTCCTAGGCTCGGCGTACACCGAGTGACCGGAGGTCCCGATGAGCAGGGTGATTCGCGCCGCCATTTTCCAGACTGCCTGGACGGGCGACAAGGAGTCGATGATCCAGGTCCACGAGCAGGCGGTCCGCGACGCCGCGGCGCAGGGTGCTCAAGTCATGTGCTTCCAGGAGCTGTTCTACGGCCCCTACTTCTGCCAGGTCCAGGACAAGGCGTTCTACGAGTACGCCGAGCAGATCCCGGACGGCCCGATCGTCAAGCGCTTCCAGGCGCTCGCCAGGGAACTGGGCATCGTCCTCGTCCTGCCGATGTACGAGGAGGAGCAGCCCGGCGTCCTCTACAACACGGCCGCCGTGATCGACGCCGACGGCTCGTACCTCGGCAAGTACCGCAAGCACCACATCCCGCAGGTCGCCGGGTTCTGGGAGAAGTTCTACTTCCGCCCGGGCAACGCCGGCTGGCCGGTCTTCGACACGGCCGTGGGCAGGATCGGCGTCTACATCTGCTACGACCGGCACTTCCCGGAGGGCTGGCGTGCGCTGGGCCTCGAAGGCGCCGAGATCGTCTTCAACCCGTCGGCCACCTCGCGCGGCCTGTCCGCCTACCTGTGGCAGCTGGAGCAGCCGGCGGCGGCCGTCGCCAACGAGTACTTCGTCGGCGCGATCAACCGGGTCGGTGTCGAGGAACTGGGCGACAACGACTTCTACGGGACCTCGTACTTCGTGGACCCGGAGGCACAGTTCGTCGGCGAGGTGGCGAGCGACAAGGAGACCGAACTCGTCGTCCGCGACCTGGACCTGGCCAAGCTGCGCGAGGTCCGCGACCGCTGGCAGTTCTTCCGCGACCGCCGCCCCGACGCGTACGGCCCCTTGACCGCACCGTAACCAGTAGACGCCGGGTTCCCGCGCCCACCCAGGGGCGCGGGAAACTGCGCGACCAGCCACACACGACCCGCACTCTTCACACAACCAGCGGAGTTGTCATCCCATGAGCAGCCGTACCGTCATCCGCGGCGGACTAGTCATCACCGCGTCCGACGAGATCCATGCCGACGTCCTCATCGAAGACGGCCGCATCGCCGCCCTCGCCACCAGCGGAAGCGCCACCGCCCAGGCCTGGACGGCCGAGCGGACCATGGACGCCACCGGGAAGTACGTCATCCCCGGCGGCGTCGACGCGCACACCCACATGGAACTGCCGTTCGGCGGTACGGCCGCCTCGGACACCTTCGAGACCGGCACCCGGGCCGCCGCCTGGGGCGGCACGACCACGATCATCGACTTCGCCGTGCAGAGCGTCGGCCAGTCGCTGCGCGACGGACTCGACACCTGGAACGCCAAGGCCGACGGCAACTGCGCCATCGACTACGCCTTCCACATGATCGTCTCCGACGTGAACCAGGACACGCTCAAGGAGATGGACCTGCTGGTCGAGGAGGGCGTCACCTCCTTCAAGCAGTTCATGGCCTACCCGGGCGTCTTCTACAGCGACGACGGCCAGATCCTGCGCGCCATGCAGCGCTCCGCCGAGAACGGCGGGCTGATCATGATGCACGCCGAGAACGGCATCGCCATCGACGTGCTGGTTGAGCAGGCGCTGGCCCGGGGCGAGACCGACCCCCGCTACCACGGCGAGGTCCGCAAGGCCCTCCTCGAAGCGGAGGCCACGCACCGCGCCATCAAGCTCGCGCAGGTCGCGGGCGCACCCCTGTACGTCGTCCACGTCTCGGCGCAGGAGGCAGTCGCCGAGCTGGCACGGGCGCGCGACGAGGGGCTCAACGTCTTCGGCGAGACCTGCCCGCAGTACCTGTTCCTGTCGACCGACAACCTCGCCGAACCGGACTTCGAGGGCGCCAAGTACGTGTGCTCGACGCCGCTCCGGCCCAAGGACCACCAGGCCGCGCTGTGGCGGGGCCTCAGGACCAACGACCTCCAGGTCGTCTCCACGGACCACTGCCCCTTCTGCTTCGAGGGCCAGAAGGAACTGGGCCGCGGCGACTTCTCGAAGATCCCCAACGGGCTCCCGGGCGTCGAGAACCGTATGGACCTCCTCCACCAGGCCGTCGTCGACGGGCACATCAGCCGCCGCCGCTGGATCGAGATCGCCTGCGCCACCCCGGCCCGCATGTTCGGCCTCTACCCGAAGAAGGGCACCATCGCCCCGGGCGCCGACGCCGACATCGTCATCTACGACCCGGCCGCCGAGCAGACCGTCTCCGCCGCGACCCACCACATGAACGTCGACTACTCGGCGTACGAGGGCAAGCGGCTCACCGGCCGCGTCGAGACCGTCCTCTCGCGCGGCGAACTCGTCATCACCGAGCGGGAGTTCACCGGACGCGCGGGTCACGGCGTCTACACCCCCCGCTCCACCTGTCAGTACCTGATCTGAACTAGGAGCAGCGCTCATGGACTTCGGCCTCGTCCTGCAGACCGACCCGCCGGCCTCGCGTGTCATCGAGCTGATGCAGCGCGCCGAGGGCAACGGCTTCACGTACGGCTGGACCTTCGACTCCGCCGTGCTGTGGCAGGAACCGTTCGTGATCTACAGTCAGATCCTGTCCAGCACCGAGAAGTTGACGGTCGGCCCCATGGTCACCAACCCGGGCACCCGCACCTGGGAGGTCACCGCCTCCACCTTCGCGACCCTCAACGACATGTTCGGCAACCGCACGGTGTGCGGCATCGGCCGCGGCGACTCCGCGATGCGTGTCGCCGGCCGTACGCCCAACACGCTGGCCCGGATCAGCGGCGCGATGAAGGTCATCCGCTCGCTCGGCCGGGGCGACGAGGCCGACCTCGGCGGTACGGTCGTCAAGTTCCCGTGGGTACGGCCGGGCGCCGAACTCCCCGTCTGGATGGCCGCGTACGGCCCCAAGGCCCTCAAGATGACCGGCGAGGAGGCCGACGGGTTCATCCTCCAGCTCGCCGACCTCTATCTCACCGAGTACATGGTCAAGACGGTCAAGGACGCGGCCATCGCCGCCGGACGCGACCCGTCCGAGGTGAAGATCTGCGTCGCCGCCCCCGCGTACATCACCGAGGACGACTCGCCCGAGGCGCTCGCGCACGCCCGCGAGCAGTGCCGCTGGTTCGGCGGGATGGTCGGCAACCACGTCGCCGACCTGGTGTCGAAGTACGGCGCACACTCCGCCGCCGTACCCGAGGAACTCACCGACTACATCAAGGCCCGCGAGGGCTACGACTACTCCCACCACGGACGGGCCGACAACCCCGACACCCAGTTCGTGCCCGACGAGATCGTCGACCGGTTCTGCGTCATCGGCACCCCCGAGATGCACATCGAGAAGCTCAACAAGCTGCGTGAGCTGGGCGTCGACCAGTTCGCCGTCTACGACATGCACGACGCGCAGGAAGCCGTCATCGACGCCTACGGGTCGACGGTGATCCCGGCCGTCAACGCCTGACGTACACCGGCTGCCGTGTTACGACCCGCACGTCCCCGATATCTCCCTCTCCCCGGCGTTCAGGTTGCCGGGGAGGGGGTCAGGACTCCTCCGGGAGTCCTGTGCGCATCCCCCAACGCGCCACCCGCACGGCCTTTCCCGACCCATCTCATTGATTGGCCTGCCCATGACCGACACCGCTCCCACGGCCATACCGCCGTCCTCCCAACTCACCCTCCCCGACGGCCGGGTGGAGATCTCCCCCGACGCGCCCGTTCCCAGCGGGCCGTACGCCAACGAGGACCTGCTGCCGGTTCCGGTCGAGAAGCGCACCTGGAACACGTACAACTTCTCGGCCCTCTGGGTGGGCATGGCCCACAACACGGCCTCCTGGACCCTCGCTTCGGGTCTGATCGCCGTGGGCATGGACTGGAAGCAGGCCGTGCTCACGATCGCCCTGGCGAACGTGATCGTGCTCATCCCGATGCTGCTCACCGGGCACGCCGGGCCCAAGTACGGCATCCCCTTCCCCGTCTTCGCGCGTGCCTCCTTCGGTATCCGGGGCGCCAACCTCCCCGCCGTCGTACGGGCGTTGGTGGCGTGCGGCTGGTTCGGGATCCAGACCTGGATCGGTGGCGAGGCGATCTACTTCCTCGCCGGCAAGCTCATCGGCAACGGCTGGAGCGACGCGGGGAAGATCGGCGGCTACGCCTGGACGATGTGGCTGTCCTTCGCCATCTTCTGGGCGATCCAGGTCGCGATCATCTACCGGGGGATGGAGACGATCCGCCGGTTCGAGAACTGGGCCGCGCCCTTCGTGCTCCTCGGCGCGGGCGTGATGCTGTGGTGGATGGCCGACAAGGCCGGCGGCTTCGGTCCGCTGCTCGACCAGCCCTCCAAGCTGGGCTACGGCCCGGACTTCTGGAAGATCTTCGCGCCCGCCCTCATGGGCATGATCGGCTTCTGGTCCACGCTGTCGCTGAACATCCCGGACTTCACCCGGTACGGGAAGAGCCAGAAGGCCCAGACGTGGGGGCAGGCGCTCGGTCTGCCGACCACGATGACGCTCTTCGCGTTCCTGTCCGTCATGGTCACCTCGGGTTCGCAGGCCGTGTACGGCGAGGCGATCTGGGACCCGGTACAGCTCGCCGCCAAGACCGACAACGTCTTCGGTCTGCTGTTCGCCCTGGTCACCGTGCTGGTGGCGACCCTGTCCGTGAACGTCGCGGCCAACCTGGTCTCCCCGGCCTTCGACTTCTCCAACATCGCCCCGCGCAGGATCAGCTTCCGGACGGGCGCGCTCGCCACCTGTGTCCTCGGCGTGCTGATCTTCCCGTGGAAGCTGTACTCCGACCCGCAGGGCTACATCTTCACCTGGCTCGGCCTGGTCGGCGGTCTGCTCGGCACGGTCGCGGGCATCCTGATCGCCGACTACTGGATCCTGCGCCGCGGCAAGCTCGACCTCGCCGACCTGTACCGGGCGGGCGGACGCTACTGGTACGACAACGGCTGGAACTGGCGGGCGGTCGTCGCCCTCCTGGTCGGCGGCGTACTGGCCGTCGGCGGCGCCAACTTCGCGCCGCTGATCGACGGGCGGCCCATCCCGGCACTGTCCTCGCTGGCGGACTACGGCTGGGCCGTGGGCCTGGGCACCTCGATGGTGCTCTACCTGGCGCTGATGCTGGCGACCGGCAAGGGGAGTGACGAGGCGCGGGAACAGGAGCAGGAGACGACCACGGTCTGACCCTGTGACGTGCCCCGGAGGGCGGCCGGTTCTACCGGCTGCCCTCCAGCGCTGCCACCGCGTCCCGGGCGGCCTTGATGGCACCCTTGTTGATCACATCCGTGCTGGGCGCCTTCTTCGACTCGAAGTCACTGCCGTTGTACGTGATCACCACCAGCGCGTTCGACGCGCGGACCAGGACCACACCCTCGCGGGTCTGCTGCTTGTCCTCGGTGGTCAGGTTCACGACGGAGTAGGCGGCGTCACCGAGACCGGGCACCACCCCGCCGCCGCTCTTCTCCGTCAGGCGGTCCTTGTACGTCTTCTCCGCCGCCGCGTCCGTGTCGGACAGCTCGAACGACACGTCGAGCCAGCGGTAGTCGTACCCCTTGAGCGCGTTCCAGGAGCAGGTGCGGCGCGCGTCCGTGTCCGTCGACGGAATCTCCTTGCCGGCCGCCTTGGCGCCCGGGACGAGGGACTTGATCGTCCCCGGGGTCACGGCCGAGCAGGGCGCCGGCGCGGCGGCGAAGGTCTTCGTGGCCGCCGATGTCGAGGGCGCGGTGGGCGCCGCGGACGCGCCCGTGGTGGCCGCCGTCTCGTTGTTGTCGGACGGCGCCGCGGCGAGCGGACCCGAGGACAGCGCCCAGCCGGCCGTGGCGAGCACGGCGACGGGCGCGAGGCGGGTGGTGAGTGCGAGCGGCAGAGGAAGGCTCAAGGCGCACTTCTCGTGGGGGACGGTGCGGAGGGGGTCCGCACTCCGGACGGGACGCCAGTGTCACATGACTGCCTGTGGGGCGGAAGTAAGAACTCGCTCCGTGGCGGTGCGATGACTGTCACTTGCCGTGGGCCGCCCGGACTGTCCGTCGGAATAGGCAAATCGGCGCCGATAGCGCCTAATTCCTCCTCAATGCTGTACAGCAAGGCGAAACTCGCATAGGTGATGAGGCAGGCATTTCGATAACAGCTTGCGCCGTTCCGCCCCCGTCCGCAGCCTTGACGCATGTCCTCCTCATCGGCCACCACGGAGAACCCGTCCCCCGAACTCCCCGCCGTGCGCGAGGAGATCCTCGACTACTACGCGCGCGGCAAGGAGGACGCCCGGATCCGGCGGGGTTCCGGGCGGCTTGAGTTCTGGCGGACCCAGGACGTGCTTCGGAGGCTGCTGCCCGCGGCTCCCGCGCGCGTGCTGGATGTCGGCGGGGGCAGCGGGGTGCACGCGGAGTGGCTTGCGCGGGACGGGTACGAGGTCGAGGTGATCGATCCCGTGCCGCTGCACGTGGACCAGGCGGGACGGTTGCCCGGCGTCACCGCGCGGCTCGGGGACGCCCGTGCGCTGCCCGTGGAGGACGCCTCCCAGGACGTGGTCCTGATGCTGGGGCCGTTGTACCACCTGCCCGAACGACCGGACCGGGTGAAGGCGTTGAGTGAGGCGCTGCGGGTCGTCCGGCCCGGGGGACCGGTGGTCGCGGCCACCATCAACCGCCATGCCGCACTGCACGACCTGCTTCGGAAGGAGCACTACTTCGACCCGGTTCACCGGGCCCACACCGACGAGGTCAGCGCCACCGGCCGACACGGCACCGTGGGGGGCCTGTTCACAACCGCCTACTTCGCCGAACCGACCGAGGTGCCGGCCGAGTTCAGCGAGGCCGGACTCGTCCCGGAAGGCCAGTACGGGCTGGAGGGTGTCGCCTGGCTCATGGGCGGTGTCGAGCAGTGGCTGGACGACCCGGAACGCCGCGAGGCCGTCATGTCCGCGACCCGTCGCATCGAGTCCGATCCGGCACTGCTCGGCGCGAGCGGCCACGTGCTGACGGCGGGACGGCGTCGGTCCTAACCGGGAGGTGAGCGGGCGCGGCTGGTGCAGCGGGTCTACCGGGTCCATCGGGAGCGCGGCACGGGGTACGTACGATCATCGGATCGTGTGCCGCAGTGAAGGAGCCGCCCGTGTTCACCACCCGACCCACGCTCCAGGGCACCTTCGGGATGGTGTCCTCCACGCACTGGCTGGCCTCTCAGTCGGCGATGGCCGTCCTGGAGGACGGCGGCAACGCGTACGACGCCGCCGTCGCCGCGGGCTTCGTCCTGCACGTCGTCGAACCGCATCTCAACGGGCCCGCCGGTGAGGTGCCGATCATCATCGCGCCGGCCGACGGCGAGGTGCGGGTGCTGTGCGGGCAGGGTGTCGCGCCCGCC
Organism: Streptomyces sp. NBC_01451; assembly: GCF_036227485.1. Classification (NCBI taxonomy): domain Bacteria; kingdom Bacillati; phylum Actinomycetota; class Actinomycetes; order Kitasatosporales; family Streptomycetaceae; genus Streptomyces; species Streptomyces sp. NBC_01451. The sequence goes on along the minus strand of NZ_CP109479.1, from coordinate 1,601,553 downwards.
GGGGCCACGGTCGCGCACTACCGGGGACTGGGACTCGATCTCGTACCCGGCACCGGCCCCCTCGCCGCCGCCGTGCCCGGCGCCTTCGACGCCTGGATGCTCCTGCTCCGCGACCACGGCACCAGGACGCTCGCCGACGTCCTCAAGTACGCCGTCGGGTACGCCGAGGACGGGCACGCGCCCGTGGAGAACATCGGCGCGACCGTGGAGACCGTACGGGTGCTGTTCGAGACGGAGTGGACCTCCTCCGCGGAGGTGTACCTGCCCGGCGGGCAGCCGCCCCGGCCCGGCCGGCTGTTCCGCAATCCCGCGCTCGCCGCCACCTGGAAGCGCCTGCTCGCCGAGGTCGCCGGGGCGGGGGACCGCGTCGCCCAGATCGAGGCGGCACGGGAGGTGTGGCGCACCGGATTCATCGCCGAGGCGCTCGTACGGCAGTCCGCGCGGCCCACCCTCGACACCAGCGGCACGCACCACACCGGCACCCTGACAGCCGCCGATCTCGCCTCCTGGTCCGCGTCCTACGAGGCCCCGGCGACCTACGACTGGCACGGCTGGACCCTCTGCAAGGCCGGCCCCTGGAGCCAGGGCCCGGCTCTCCTCCAGCAGCTCGCGCTGCTCCCGCCCGAGCTGCCCCAGTACGGCTCCGCCGACTACGTCCACCTGCTGATCGAGGGCTGCAAGCTCGCCATGGCCGACCGGGAGGCCTGGTACGGGGACGCGTCCGGCGGAGCCGACGTACCGCTCGACGAACTGCTGTCCGACGCCTACAACGCCGACCGGCGGACGCTCGTCGGAGACAAGGCCTCCTACGACCTGCGGCCCGGCAGCCCCGGCGGACGCACCCCGCGACTGTGCGCGCACGCGCGCGTGGTGACCACGGACGAACCCGGATTCGACCCCCTGGGAGCCGGGGAACCGACCGTCGCCAGACTCCCGGCCCCGTCCGCGCCCGGCGCGCCCGGCGAGCCCGAGATCGCCGCCGACGGCTCCACCCGGGGCGACACCTGCCACCTCGACGTCGTCGACCGCTGGGGAAACATGGTCGCGGCCACGCCCAGCGGCGGCTGGCTCCAGTCCAACCCCGTCGTACCCGAGCTGGGCTTCCCCCTCGGCACCCGGCTCCAGATGGCCTGGCTGGAGGAGGGCCTGCCGAACTCCCTCACCCCGGGCCGCCGCCCCCGGACCACCCTCACCCCCTCCGTCGCGCTTCGCGACGGGGTGCCGGTGCTGGCGTTCGGTACGCCCGGCGGGGACCAGCAGGACCAGTGGCAGCTGCACTTCTTCCTCGCCGTCGCCCTGCGCCCCCGGGTGCGCGGCGGTCTGGACCTCCAGGGCGCGATCGACGCCCCGAACTGGCACAACGACAGCTTCCCGGGTTCCTTCTACCCGCGCGGCGTGCGCCCCGGGAGTGTCACCGTCGAGGCCCGCACGGCGGACGGAGTGGTCGAGGAGCTGCGCAGCCGGGGGCACGACGTGACGATCGGTGACGACTGGTCCGAGGGCCGGCTGTGCGCGGTCGCCCGGGACCCGCAGACGGGTGTCCTGTCGGCGGCGGCGAATCCGCGGGGGATGCAGGGGTACGCGGTCGGGCGCTGATGTCCGAATCCTGGTCTTCAGGCGGATTCCATCCGATGTCCACCGGCCCGGCGGGGATTGTCAGTGGCGCGTGCTCTCATGGAGGCATGATCGAAGAAAACGAAACCATCGAAGAGTTTCTCGCCCGGCATGTGTCCGACGTCGAAGAAGCGGTCCGTGAGGCGGCGGCCGCGGAGATCATGCCGCGCTTCCGGCAGCTCGCCGCCCACGAGGTCGACCAGAAGAGCGGACCGCACGACCTGGTGACCGATGCCGACCGCAGGGCCGAGCTCTATCTCACCGAGGTGCTGCCCAAGCTGCTGCCCGGCTCCGTCGTGGTCGGCGAGGAAGCCGTGCACGCCAACCCCGCTTCGTACGAGGCGATACAGGGTGAGGCACCGGTCTGGATCGTCGACCCCGTGGATGGCACCCGCCAGTTCGTCCACGGCGACCCCGGCTTCTGCACGCTTGTCGCGCTCGCCCACCGAGGAGTCGTCCGCGCGTCGTGGACGTTCGCCGCGGCCCGCGACCAGCTCGCCACGGCGATCCGCGGACAGGGCGCCTTCCTCGACGGCACACCCCTGCACGCGGGCGTGCCCCAGCCCGGCAGTGACCTCCGGGTGGCCACCTCCCACCCGGACTACACGACCGACGAACAGAAGCGCGCGCTGCTCGGCCTGTGGACGGACGGCGTCCGGCCGCGCGCCTGCGGCTCCGCGGGCCTGGAGTATCTGGCCATCGCCCGGGGTGAGCTGGACGCCACCGCGTTCTCCTGGGAGGCCGCCTGGGACCACGCGGCGGGCATCCTCCTCGTCGAGGAGGCCGGCGGCGCCCACCTGACCCGCGCGGGCGAGCCGTTCCGCATAACCGGCGGCAATGTGCTGCCGTTCACCGCTGCGCGCGACGCGGCCACGGCTCGCCGGGTGGCGGAGCTGCTGTCGGGCGCAGCCTGATCTGCGGGCGGGCCGAACTGAAGCGCAGGGTGACGACCTCGAACTCGGCCACGGTGCCCACCGCGGGCCAGTCCGCGGGGTCGAAGGGCAGCCAGGCGATGTCCACGAAGGCGTCCACCGGCAGGTTGATGTCGACGAACAGCCCGGTCCGGCCCGGTCCCCACGGCAGCGCGCACACCATGCCGGTGACCAGGTACCCCTCGGGCAGCGGGCCGGTGGTGTAGTGGCTCAGATGCCGGTGCCGCAGAGCCGTGGACCACGCCCGCTCGAACTCCGGCTCGGTCACGTCCACCGCCTCCGGCGGCACCTCCACGGCGCCCTCGGTGAACGGTCCGTACACGGTCTGGTAGAGCTGCACGCCGAGGCGCCCGAACCGCTCTCGTACGAGGGCCAGTTGGGCCTGTGCGGCGGCCATCGAGGCACCGCCGGACGTGGTGCCGTCGGCATTCTGGAGGGGCTCGCAGGAGCGCGGGATCTCCAGTGCCGCCTCGAACACCGCCTGCCGCAGCACCCAGCCGTCGTCCTCGACCTCGAACCAGTGCCAGGCGGTGTCGTCGGTGCCCTCGCCGGGCGATTGGATGCGGAAACGGCGCGTCATCCGGCCGAGGTTACCCGCGCCGGGCAGTGTCGGTGTCCCGGCATATCCTGATCCGAAGTGGCCGTCGGCCGACAAAGGAGTCCGAAGGTGCCGTCGATGCTCGATGTGGTCGTGGTGGGGGCGGGCCCCAACGGGTTGACGGCTGCCGTGGAGCTGGCCCGGCGGGGCTTCTCCGTCGCCGTCTTCGAGGCACGCGACACCGTGGGCGGTGGTGCCCGGACGGAAGAGCTGACGCTGCCCGGCTTCCGGCACGACCCCTGCTCGGCGGCGCACCCGCTCGGCGTCAACTCCCCGGCGTTCAGGGCGATGCCGCTGGCGAGGTACGGGCTGGAGTGGCTGCACGCCGACCTGCCCATGGCGCACCCCTTCCTGGACGGCACGGCCGCGGTGCTGTCCCGTTCCGTGGCCGAGACGGCCGCCTCCTTCGGGCCGCGTGACGCGGGCGCCTACCGCAGGCTGGTCGAGCCGTTCCTCAGCAGGTGGGACACGCTGGCTCACGACTTCATGTCGCTGCCCCTGACCTCGCTGCCCCGCGACCCGGTCACTCTCGCCCGCTTCGGTCTGGCCGGCCTGCCACCCTCGACCTGGCTGATGCGCCGCTTCCGCGACGAGCGGGCGAAAGCACTGTTCGCAGGCCTCGTCGGACACGTCATGGCCCCGCTGAACGGGGTCGCCACCGGCGCCGTCGGCCTGGTCTTCGCCCTGGCGGCACACGCCCGCGGGTGGCCGGTCGCCCGAGGCGGTTCCCAGTCGATCTCCGACGCGCTCACCGCGTACCTGACGGACCTCGGCGGCGCAGTCCACACCGACTACGAGGTCAAGCGGCTGGACGACCTGCCACCCGCGCGTGCGTACGTCTTCGACACCTCACCGACCGCACTGGCCCGCATCGCGGGCTTCGGCGGCTACTACGAGCGCTATCGCTACGGCGCGGGCGTCTTCAAGATCGACTACGCGCTGGACGGCCCCGTGCCCTGGACAGCGCCGGAGGCCCGCACGGCGACCACCGTCCAGGTCGCCGCGGACCGGGCCGAGATCGACACCGCCCTGCGCGCCGCCTCCCGTGAGGGCCGGGCACCCGAGACCCCCTTCCTGATCACCGTCCAGCCGAGCGCCGTCGACCCCTCCCGGGCCCCCGCGGGCAAGCAGGTCTTCTGGGCCTACGGACACGTCCCGAACGGCTGGACGGGCGACCTCACCGACGCCATCGAGCGCCAACTGGAACGCTTCGCCCCCGGCTTCCGCGACCGGGTCCTCGCCCGCGCGACCGCCGGGCCGCCCCAACTCGCGGCCCGCAACGCCAACTACGTCGGCGGAGACATCGGATCCGGCGCGGCCAGCGGCCTCCAGCTCGTGATGCGCCCCAGGCTCTCCCTGTTCCCGTACGCCACCCCGCACCCGGCCGTCTTCATCTGCTCGTCGGCCACCCCGCCGGGTCCGGGCGTGCACGGAATGTCGGGACACAACGCGGCGAAGGCCGTCTGGAGAAGGCTGAGGCAGCCATGACCGCCATCACGCTCGTCAAGGGCGACATCACCCGACAGAGTGCCGACGCGATCGTCAACGCGGCCAACTCGTCACTCCTGGGCGGCGGAGGCGTGGACGGAGCGATCCACCGCAGGGGCGGCCCCGAGATCCTCGCGGCCTGCCGGGCACTGCGCGCCGGCCACTACGGCAAGGGTCTGGCCACCGGCCAGGCTGTCGCCACGACCGCGGGCAAGCTCGACGCGCGCTGGGTGATCCACACGGTGGGGCCCCGCTTCCTCCCCGAGGAGGACCGGTCGGCACTGCTGGCCTCGTGCTATCAGGAGTCGCTCAGGGTCGCCGACGAACTCGGCGCCCGCACGGTGGTGTTCCCCGCCGTCTCCGCCGGCATCTTCGGGTGGCCGATGCAGGACGCGGCTCGTATCGCGGTGGAGACCGTGCGGGCCACGGAGAGCGCGGTCGAGGAGGTACGGTTCGTCCTCTTCGACGATCAGGCGTACGAGGCGTTCGCCGCGCAAGTGCACTGCTGACGGCGGGGGTTCGGTCCCGTTGACCGGTGCGGGTGCGAGCGCCCGTATGAAGGCCGGGTCCACGTGCCCGGGCCGAGGCGCCCATGGTGAGGCCCGGGACACCGGACCCGGCGACGGGCGGCCCCGGGCCGGAGCGGTCACGGGCCGTCGCGACGTCAGGGTGACGGTTCGGCCTCCCCCTGGGTTGCCCGCAGGTCGGCCAGCAGTTCCGCCTGTCCGGCCAGCACGCCGGACAGGATGACCCGCGCGACCCGGAGCAGTTCGGCCACGTGCGGGCTGGTCAGCGAGTAGTACACGGTCGAGCCCTCCTTGCGGGTGACGACCAGGTTGGCCCGCCGTAACACCGCCAACTGCTGCGAGAGGTGCGCGGGTTCGATGCCGACCTCGGGCAGCATCTCCGCGACCGCGTGCTCACGTTCGCTCAGCAGTTCCAGGACGCGGATACGGGCCGGATGACCGAGGGTCTTGAAGAACTCGGCCTTGAGTTGGTACAGCGGCGTGCTCATCGCGCCGTCGCCTCCCCGGGGCAGCGGTACGACCGCGCCGGCCGATCCTCGGCGCATCGCACCCACCCATTCATGAACACCATGGCGCTCATCCTCGCCCGCGACGCCCGCCGGACAGAATCCGGCCGGGGACACCGGGCCGCACGGATCCCGGTCGCCCCGTCCCGCGGGAAGCGCGACCGGCGGGTGGGCGTACGGCGCGCGGGCCCGCGTCCCAGGTCCCTGCGGGGGCGGGGGAGGGCCGCATCGGCTCCGGACACGTCGGCCGCGTACCGGGTGGCGGGGGTGGTGCTCATCGGGGCGACCCCTCGCCGTTGCCCGTGGACCCGTCCGTGGTGGTGTTCCTGGCCCGGGCCGCGCTCCTTGGCCCGTTCCTGGCCCTCGGGGCCGGTACGGCGGTCAGGACTCCGGTGGATTCCAGGTGGGCGCGCGCTCCCCGGATCGCCTCGGGGGTGGTGCCGTACTCACGCTCCTCCTGGCGCAGCAGGCCCAACAGGCCGACGGAGTCGAGGACCTGACGCTGGCCGGAGCGTATTCCGGAGAACATGACGACGATGCCGCGCCGGTTCAGTTTCTGGACCGCGTCCTTGAGGACCAGCGCGCCCGTCGCGTCCACGGTCGACACCCGGGACATCCGCAGGATCACGACCCGTACGTCCGCCACCTCGGTCAGCTCAAGCAGGAAACGGTGGGCGGCGGCGAAGAACAGCGGCCCGTCGATGCGGTAGGCGACGATGTGCTCGGCCAGCAGGGCGTGCTCCTCGGCGCTGTGGTCGTCCCGGTCCAGCGGGACCTCGTCGAGGCGGGCCTGCATGGCCACGGCCCTGAGCGCCAGGGCCCCCGCGACGACCAGGCCGATGATCACCGCGTACACCAGGTCGAGGGCGAGGGTGGCGACGGCGGTGAGAACCAGGATCAGCGCGTCGGAGCGGGTCGCCCTGGCCATCGCCCGCAGTGAACCGACTTCGACCATGCGGATCGCGGTGGCCAGCAGGACGCCTGCCAGCGCGGCCAGCGGAATCTTCGAGACCAGCGGCGCCGCCGCGAAGACGATCACCGCCAGGACCACGGCATGGGTGAGCGCGGCGAGCCGGGAACCGGCACCCGAACGGACGTTCACGGCGGTCCGGGCGATCGCTGCCGTGGCCGGGACGCCGCCGAACAACGGAGCGGCGAGGTTGGCGACGCCCTGCCCGAACAGTTCCCGGTCCGGGTCGTGCCGCTGGCCGACCGTCATGCCGTCCGCGACGGTCGCCGACAGCAGCGACTCCAGCGCGGCCAGCGCCGCCACCGCCACGGCCGGAGCGAGCAGCGAGGACAGCGCGGACAGGTCGAGGAACGCCAGCGAGGGTGCGGGCAGGCCGGCGGGCAGATCTCCGATCGGAGCGGCCGCGTCCAGCCGGAAGACCTGGGCCAGGACGGTGGCGACGATCACCGCCACGATCGAGAACGGGACGGTCGGCCGCCATCGCGCACCGACCAGCATGACGAGCGCGACACCCGCGGCCAGCACGAGCGCCGTCCAGTTGGGATGGCGGACGAAAGCCTCGACGGCGCGCCAGGCGACGGTGAGGACCTTGTCGCCCTCGGGCCGCGCCACGCCCAGCGCGTTCGGCAGCTGCTGAAGGCCGATGACGCAGGCGATACCGAGCGTGAAGCCCTCGACGACGGGGGCGGGCACATATCGCATGTACTTGCCCGCACGGGCCAGGGCGAGCCCGATCAGCAGCAGCCCGGCCAGCAGTCCGACGGTCAGCACACCGCCCGGCCCGTACCGGGCGACGATCGGTACGAGGACCACGGTCATCGCCCCGGTCGGCCCCGACACCTGCAGATTCGATCCGCCGAACACCGCGGCCAGCGCGCCCGCGACCACCGCGGTCGCCAGTCCCGCCGCCGCACCGAGGCCGGAGGACACTCCGAAGCCGAGTGCGAGGGGGAGCGCCACGATCGCCACGGTCAGCCCGGCGAGGAGATCCCGGCGCGGATCGCGGGCCATCGCCTCGACGTCGGCACGCACGGGAAGCAGGGACCGTACCGATCCCCATGCGCGGACCGCGCCGCTCACTCCGGGGTGACCTGGTACAGCGAAACGGACACGTCCGGCTCCTTCTCTCCACCTGGCTGTCTGGACCGACGCAGCTATCTGCGAACACAGCCAATAGAGCATCTAGCCAATTGCGAAATTATGCAATTCTGCATCCCTGCTGTGTCACTGCGCAGCTGTCCGATCCGGGACCTCCCTGGACACGCCACCTTGATGTCGGATTCCCGCCAGCCCCGGCCCGGCCCAGCACCGATGCTGGACGTATGCGGAACGCCATGCACACCGACACCGAGCACTGCGTACGCGCCGTCCGGTCCAAGGACGCGCGCTTCGACGGCTGGTTCTTCACGGCGGTCCTGACCACCCGGATCTACTGCCGGCCCAGCTGCCCGGTGGTGCCGCCCAAACCCGAGAACATGACCTTCTACCCGAGCGCGGCGGCCTGTCAGCAGGCGGGATTCCGCGCCTGCAAACGGTGCCGGCCCGACACCAGCCCCGGCTCACCGGAGTGGAACCAGCGCGCCGACCTCGTGGCCCGCGCGATGCGGCTGATCGGCGACGGGATCGTGGACCGCGAGGGCGTCCCCGGCCTCGCCGCCCGCCTCGGCTACAGCACCCGCCAGGTCGAACGGCAGCTCCTCGCCGAACTGGGCGCCGGTCCGCTCGCCCTCGCCCGCGCCCAGCGCGCCCAGACCGCACGGCTCCTCGTCGAGACGACCGCGCTGCCCATGGCGGAGATCGCCTTCGCGGCCGGCTTCTCCTCGATCCGCACCTTCAACGACACCGTCCGCGAGGTCTTCGCCCTCTCCCCGAGCGAACTCCGCGCCCGCCTCCCGAAGCCACGCGCCGACGCCCGTCCGAGCGGCGCGGCCACGCCCATCGGCACCCCGGCCGCCCTGAACCTCCGCCTCCCCTTCCGCGCCCCGCTCAACCCCGACAACCTCTTCGGCCACCTCGCCGCGACCGCCGTACCCGGCGTGGAGGAATGGCGCGACGGCGCCTACCGTCGGACCCTGCGTCTTCCTTACGGACACGGCGTCGTCGCCCTCGCCCCGAAAGCCGACCACATCGCGTGCCGCCTCACCCTCAGCGACCTGCGCGACCTGCCCGTCGCCATCAGCCGGTGCCGCCGGCTGCTCGACCTGGACGCCGATCCGGTCGCGGTCGACGAGCAGCTGCGTACGGATCCGTTGCTGGCGCCGCTCGTCGCGAAGGCCCCGGGGCGGCGGGTCCCGCGCACGGTCGACGAGGCGGAGTTCGCCGTACGGGCGGTACTGGGCCAGCAGGTCTCCACGGCCGCCGCCCGTACCCACGCGGCCCGGCTCGTCACGGCGTACGGCGACCCGGTCGGCGATCCGGAGGGCGGCCTCACCCACCTCTTCCCGACCCCGCGGGCGCTGGCCGCCCTCGACCCCGAGTCCCTGGCCATGCCCCGCACCCGGCGGACCACATTCACCACCCTTGTCCGTCAACTCGCCGACGGAACAATTCACCTGGGGGTCGAGAGCGACTGGCCCCAGGCCCGCGCCCGGCTCCTCGCCCTGCCCGGCTTCGGCCCCTGGACCGTCGACGTCATCGCGATGCGTGCCCTCGGCGACCCCGACGCGTTTCTCCCCACGGACCTCGGAATCCGCCGCGCGGCAAAGGAGTTGGGCCTCCCGTCGACACCGGCCGCGCTCACCGCACACGCGGCAGCCTGGCGGCCGTGGCGGGCGTACGCGGTCCAGTACCTGTGGGCGACGGACAGCCACCCGATCAACTTCCTTCCCGCATCAGGACGTCAGGAGCAGCAATGAGGCAGCACACGGTCATCGACAGCCCGTACGGCCCCCTCACCCTCGTGGCCGACGACGGGGTCCTCTGCGGCCTCTACATGGTCGGCCAGCGTCACCGTCCGCCCGAGGAGAACTTCGGCGCCCGCGACGACACGCCTTTCGGGGAAACGGCCGACCAGCTGGAGGCCTACTTCCGGGGGGAGTTGAAGGAGTTCACCCTCGAACTCCGCCTGCCCGGAACCGACTTCCAGCGCAGTGTCTGGGAGCAGCTGTGCCGTATCCCGTACGGCGAGACCCGCTCGTACGGCGAACTCGCCCACGCCCTCGGCAGTCCGAAGGCGTCCCGGGCCGTGGGCCTCGCCAACGGCAGGAACCCGGTCGGCATCATCGTGCCCTGCCACCGGGTGGTCGGCGCCGACGGCAGCCTCACCGGGTACGGGGGCGGCCTGGAGCGCAAGCAGCGACTGCTGGACTTCGAACGGGGGCCGGCGCTCTTCTGACTCCTCCGCGCCTTCGCCCCGCACCCCGTACTCCCCTCCACCTTCGTCCCGCACCTTGTAGCCCGCCGCGCCCCGGCGCATGATGTGAAGCGCTTTCTGTCGCGTTCATGGCAATGATCTGGGCGGGTGTGCCGATGGGCGCGCGCCTCGAAGGGCGGTAGACGATGGAGTTCACCAGCCGTTCCGCAGGTTCCACGCCGTCCGAATCCGGTGGTGTGAGCAGACGGCGTGTGCTGCAAGGGGCCGCCGTGGGTGTGGGTGCGGTGGCCCTGCCGACGGGCGGGACGGCGTCGGCGGTGCAGGTCGAAGCAGTGGGGCGGCAGACCTTCGGCCTGAATCTCGACTGGCGGTTCATCAGGTCGAATGTCGCCGGCGCCGAACGCGCCACGTTCGACGACTCCGGGTGGGCCGTGGTCAGCGCGCCGCACACCTACAACGACGTGGACTCCTTCGACAACTGGATCGGCAGCTCGGGCGAGTCCTCGGTGGCGATGCAGCCGACCTGGTATCGCAAGCGCTTTCAGTTACCGGTCGAGCAGGCGGGCCACAAGGTGATCCTGGAACTGGAGGGCATCCGCCAGGCCGCCACCGTCCACCTCAACGGCGTCCTGATCGGCAGTTACGAAGCCGGCGTCACACCCTTCGGCTTCGACCTCACCGACGAGGTCCTGTTCGGCGCCGACAACGTGCTCGCGATCTGCGCGGACAACACCAAGTGGCGGCCGGAATCCGCTACCGGGATGCCCTTCCAGTGGGACACCCGGGACTTCAACCCCACCTTCGGCGGCCTCACCCGCAACGTCGTCCTGCACGTCGTCCCGAAGACCCACTTCACGCTCCCGCTCCACAGCAACCTGGGCACCACGGGGACCTACGTCTACCCGTCCGCCGTCAACGTCTCCGGCCACACCGCGACGATCAACGCGGAGGCGCAGATCAGCAACGAGGAGGACCGGTCCCGGACGCTGTCGGTGTCCGCCGAAGTCCTCGACGAGCAGGGCGTGCCCGTGGGCACGCTGCCCGCCTCCACGGTCACCCTGGCCGCCGGTACCAGCCATGTCGTCAAGGTCGGCAGCCGGATCAGCAGGCTGAACTTCTGGTCGCCGTCGTATCCGGCCCTCTACACCGTGCGGCTGACACTCGCGGAGGGGACGACGGTCGTGGACACGTACACGGTGCGCACCGGCTTCCGGAAGGCCGAGTTCCGTGGCGGGGCGAGCACCGGCGGCGTGTACATCAACGACAGGCAGATCTTCCTCACCGGTTACGCGCAGCGCGCCACCAACGAATGGGCGGTGCTCGGCGACGCCGTACCCGAGTGGCTGCGCGACCACGACGGCCGGCTCATCCGGGAGAGCAACGCCAACCTGATCCGCTGGATGCACCTCGCCGCGCAGCCCGCGAACATCCGGATGACCGACCGGTACGGGCTGGTGTCGGTCCAGCCCGCCGGGGACAAGGAGGCCGACGTCACCGGCGTGCAGTGGGACCAGCGCCTCGCCGCGATGCGGGACGTGATGATCTACTTCCGCAACAGCCCGAGCATCCTGTTCTGGGAGTCCGGCAACAACTGGCTGACCGCCGACCACCAGCGGCAGATGCGCGCACTGAAGCAGACCTGGGACCCCGGCGGCATGCGCGCGATCGGCTCCCGGGCCACCTCCGACAACTCCGCCTACGGCGGCACGGCGGCCGTCGACCAGTGCGAGTACATCGGCACGATGCTCAACCGCCACTACAGCGACTACGCCCGCGACCGCATGCCCCTCATCGAGTCCGAGTTCACCCGCGACGAGGCCCCCCGCCGTGTCTGGGACACCGCCTCCCCACCCGACTTCGGCTACGTCACCGGCCCCGACGTCACCTACCACTGGACCTCCGAGGACTTCGCCGCGACCGTGGCCGCCAGCTACCGCTACGAGTTCTGGAGCCAGCGCATCCAAGGGCCGGGCAACCAACGCTACTCGGGAGCGGCGGCCCTGACCTGGGCGGACTCCAACCAGCACGGCCGCCAGTACAACTGGGAGACGTGCCGCCTCTCCGGCCGCGTCGACGCGGTGCGCATCCCCAAGGAGACCTACTACACCCACCGCGTCATGCAGAGCCCGACCCCCGACCTCCACATCGTCGGCCACTGGACCTACCCGTCCGGCACGGTGAAGCCGGTGTACGTCATGGCGGCGGGCGTCGCCCGGGTGGACCTGCTGGTCAACGGCAGGTCGGTCGGTACGTCCACCGCCCCGCAGTACGACTTCCTGCACACCTTCGCGAACATCACCTGGCAGTCCGGCACGATCACAGCCGTCGGCTACGACTCGGCCGGCACCGAACTGACCCGCGCCCAGAAACAGACGACTGGCACACCGGCCGCCCTCCGGCTCACCGCACACGTCTCACCCGACGGTCTGAAGGCCGACGGCACCGACGTTGCGATGATCGACGTCGAGGCGGTGGACTCGGCGGGCCGCCGCGTACCCACCGACCAGGCTCGCGTGGACTTCACGGTCACCGGCCCGGCGAAACTGCTCGGCGGCCACAACCCGGGCGTCCCGTACAGCGTGTTCCAGTCGTACGTCAGCACGGAGGCGGGCATCAACAGAGTCTTCGTACGCACGACGCGCACCGCGGGCCCCGTCACCGTCCGCGCCACCCGCAACGGCCTGGCCACCGCCACGGTGACGATCACGTCCACACCCGTCGAGACGACGGGAGGACTCACGGAGCCCCCGCCGCTGTGAACCCCGTGCGCCTAGGCCGCCCCGAACTCCCGCAGCCCGCGCAGCAGTTGGGGCAGGGCCGTGCCGATCGGTTCCCGTACGACCTCGTCGGCCCGGTCGTCGTACGGGGTCGGCTCGGCGTTGACGATGACGAGCCGGGCGCCGTGGTCGGCGGCGACACCGACGAGCCCGGCGGCGGGGTGGACCTGGAGGCTGCTTCCGACGGCGATGAACACCTGGCAGGCCTTGGTGACGGCGAGGGCGTCACCGAGGACGACCGGGTCGAGGCGCTGACCGAACATCACCGTCGCCGACTTCAGAATCCCCCCGCACGTCAGACACGGCGGATCGTCCTCACCGGCCTCCACCCGGGCGAGAGCGTCCTCCATGGGACCGCGCGCATGGCACTCGGTGCACACGAACTCCCTTGCGGTGCCGTGCAGTTCGAGTACCTTCCGAGCCGGCATCCCGGCGAGCTGGTGCAGCCCGTCCACGTTCTGCGTGATCACCCGCACGGGCACCCCGGCCCGCTCCAGCTCGGCCACGGCCAGGTGCGCGGCGTTGGGCTCGGCCCGCAGGGTCTCGTTATCGCGCCGCATCCGCCAGGAACGGCGCCGGATCTCGGGATCGCTCATGTAGTACTCGTACGTCACGAGCTTCTCGGCCTCGGGATCGCGCCGCCACAGGCCGCTCGGGCCCCGATAGTCAGGGATGCCGGAATCGGTCGAGATGCCGGCGCCGCTGAGCACGGCGACGAGGGGCTTGGTCATGGTGCCGAGGGTAGGTCCCGGGGTTCGGGTCGGCGACCGGTTATCGGCGCGAGGCCCGTCCTCCACGGCCGGTGCACGAACAGGCGCCCGGTGTTGGTGTCCGCCCCATGGCAGCCGAGGTCTCCGTGTCCCTCGACGCCGGACTCGTCGTCGAGGGCATGGTGCTCGCAGGCGTCGAGAACCCTCAGGACGCCGTCGAACTCGTCGTACGTGACTGCATCACGCGCGGTCACCGGACAGAGGCCCGGGTCGCCGAGCGCGACGACACTCGGCGGGCGGCGGACGAGGTGACGCCGCCGGACGTCCAGGGCTGAACCCGCCTCCCGGGGTGCGCGTCAGGCCACCCGGCTGCCGTTCTCCAGTTCCGCGGTTCCCCCGCCCGCCGCCAGGACGTCGAGGGCGTGCAGGACCCGGCGGCCCAGGGAGCCCTGGAGGTACTCGGCGAGGTCCTCGCGCGCCACGAGCCGCCACGACAGCAGCTCCTCCTCCTGCAACCTGATCGACTTGAGCTCGTCCTCGCCGAGCACACCACCGTCGTACAGATACGCCACCAGCGGCGGGTGGCCCGCGATGTGGACCCAGTCGACAGCCAGCAGGCGGCCGGGTTCACGGTCGAGGCCGATCTCCTCAAGGGTCTCCCGGCGCGCGCCCTGGCGTGGGGTCTCCCCGTCGTCCGACTCGATCGTGCCGCCCGGAAGTGCCCAGCCGTCACGGTAGTTGGGCTCGACGAGCAGGATCCGTCCGTCGGCGTCACGGAAGAGCGCGGCGGCGCCGGCCAGCACACGGGGCAGGCCGGCGATGTACGTGGCGAAGTCTTGGATGGTCATCCGGGAAGCGTAACCAGGGCAGATGGCCCGGTGAGGCCCGTCGGTGTTCCGTCACACCTGCGGGTGGCCCAACCGAACGGTCCGCTCCGCCAGTTCGCTGATCCGCACCCCGTCGAAGCCGAACACCGCGCTGCGTACGGTGTCCTCCAGCGGGTCCTTCCACCGGCTCGGGATCGCCCGCGCGCCGCACAGCACGCCCGCCACCGAGCCCGCGGTCGCGCCGTTTGAGTCGGTGTCCAGGCCGCCCCGGACGGTCAGGGTGATCGTGCGGGTGAAGTCGCCGTCCCCGTACAGCAGCCCCGCGGTGAGGACGGCGACGTTCGGCACCGTGTGGATCCAGCCGAGCCCGGCGGTCTCCCCGGCGACCGCATCGAGCGTGTCCTCCCAGGTCAGCCGGGCCTCGTGCAGCGACAAGACCCGGCGCACCGTACGGGCCAGTCGGCTGCTCGTCGGGATCACCGTCAGCGCCGTGTCCAGGGCGTGGCGCACAGTGGGTGCCGTGAACGCCGCCGAGATCAGTGCCGCCGCGAACATCGCCCCGTACACGCCGTTGCCCGTGTGGGAGAGGACGGCGTCCCTGCGGGCGAGGTGGGCGGCGCGGCGGGGGTCGTCCGGGCAGGTCCAGCCGTAGATGTCGGCGCGGATCAGGGCGCCGATCCACTCCTGGTACGGGTTGTCGTACGTGGCGGTCAGCGGCGGCCTGAGACCGGCGGTGAGGTTGCGGTAGGCGGCGCGTTCCGCCGTGAACGTCTGGAGGAACGGCAGGCGCAGCAGCCACAGTTCGCCGACCTGCTCGGTGCTGAAGCCGAAACCGTGTGTCTCCAGCAGGGCCAGGCCGAGGATCGCGTAGTCGACGTCGTCGTCACGGCAGCTGCCGTGGATCCGGCCGCGTACGCACCGACGCCACTCGGGGCGCAGTTCGAAGCCGTCCGTCCCGCCCTCCCCGTCCTCGCTGTCGGGCGGCGGCCCGGGCAGGTAGTCGGTGAGCGGCAGGGCGCCCGTCAGGCGCAGATAGCGGTCGATGCGGTCGCGCGTCCAGTGGTCGCCCTGTTCGACCGGCTTGCCGAGCATGTTGCCCGCGACGCGGCCCAGCCAGCCGCCGAGGACGCGGTCGGCGACGTCGGGCCCGGTTCGTACAGGGGTCATGTGTCCGGTCTACCACTTCGCGCCGGCACGGATGCCCTGCTGTGAGCGGCCGGGAAGGCATGACGGGGCGGGTCCCCTGCGGTTAAGGTCGCAGCGGCGCGACTGCCCTGCTGGTTCGGGGCCGAGAGCAAGGGGAAAACAGGGTGGCGGACGCTGCGGTATCGGCGAAGGTGACAGGTGTGCGGACGGCTCGGGTGCTGATCGCCGCCGACAAGTTCAAGGGGTCGCTGACGGCTGTGGAGGTCGCCGAGCGGGTGACCGCCGGGCTGCGCAGGGCCGCCCCCGGTGTCGAGGTCGAGTCGCTGCCCGTGGCCGACGGCGGCGACGGAACGGTGGCCGCCGCGGTCGCCGCCGGATTCGAACGGCGTGAGGTACGGGTCGCGGGACCGCTCGGGCACGAGGTGACGGCCGCGTTCGCGCTGCGCGGAGACACCGCCGTGGTGGAGATGGCGGAGGCGAGCGGGCTCCAGCGGCTGCCCGCGGGCGTCTTCGCGCCGCTCACGGCATCGACGTACGGCTCCGGCGAACTGCTGCGGGCCGCGCTCGACGCGGGCGCGCGCACGATCGTCTTCGGGGTCGGCGGCAGCGCCACCACCGACGGGGGCGCGGGCATGCTGTCCGCGCTCGGCGCACGCTTCCTGGACGCCGACGGCGAGCCCGTCCCGCCCGGGGGCGGCGGCCTGGACGGTCTCGCCACGGCCGACCTCTCGGGCCTCGACACCCGTCTCGCGGACGTCGACTTCGTGCTGGCCAGCGATGTGGACAACCCGCTGACCGGGCCGAAGGGCGCGCCCGCGGTGTACGGCCCGCAGAAGGGTGCCTCCCCGGACGACGTGGCCGCTCTGGACGAGTCCCTCGCGCACTACGCGAAGGTCCTGGAGACGGCGCTCGGCGCGAAGGCCGCCGAGTACGCGGCCGCCCCGGGTGCGGGCGCCGCCGGCGGCATCGGCTACGGCGCCCTGGTTCTCGGCGCCCGGTTCCGGCCGGGCATCGAGGTCATGCTCGACGTCCTCGGCTTCGCGGCGGCCCTGGACCGCGCCACGCTGGTGATCACCGGTGAGGGTTCCCTCGACGAGCAGACCCTGCACGGCAAGGCCCCGGCCGGTGTCGCGGCGGCGGCCCGGGCCGAGGGCCGCGAGGTCGTCGCGGTCTGCGGACGCCTCGCCCTGCGCCCGGAGGCACTGGGCCGGGCCGGCATCCGACGCGCGTACCCCCTGACGGAGATCGAGCCGGACCTCGCCAAGTGCATCGCGGACGCCGGGCCGCTCCTGGAGCGGGTCGCGGAGAACATCGGACGGGACTTCCTGGTCTGAGGCCCGCGGGACGCCGACCACGTCATTGGGCGAGCCGTGCGGCCTCCTCCTGCGCGCCCGTCGGCCCCGACAGCCGGTACGCGTCCAGCGCCAGCGTCATCTCGATCAGATCGCGCGGCCTGGCCAGTGACCGGGACGTCAGCTGTTCCAGCCGCCGCAGCCGGTTGAACACCGTGTTGCGGTGGCAGTACAGCCGTCCCGCGGCCCGTCCCGCCGAGCCCTCGCAGGCCAGCCACACGTCCAGCGTCTCCAGCAGCACGTCCCGGTCGGCCGGTTCCAGCCCGACCAGGGCGCCGAAGACGGACGAGACCAGCCGGTTCGCGAGTTCCGGCTGGCTCACCACCAGCGCCGTCGGCATCCGCTGATCCAGCCGTACGACCTCGTCGGCGTCCGGCGGGCAGGTACGCAACGCCAGTTCCGCCAGCCGCCGGGCCCGCCCCAGCTCGGCCAGCCCCGGGACGACGGGACTGATCCCGCCCGCTCCCGAACACCGCCCGCTCAGCGCCTGCGCCACCGCGTCGAGCCCCTGGTCGGGCCCCAGTAGCACCACGCCGACCTCCTGGTCGGCCCGCATCCGCCACACGAACCGGTACCCGGCGCCCCGTAACGGCCGGTGGAAGGCCTCCCGGGGGTCCCGCCGCTCCGCCCGCAGCACCACCACGGCGTACGCGCCCCGCTCCGGCAGATCGAGCCCCGCCGCTGCCCTGGCGGCCAGCCCCGGCGACTCCTGACCGTCGAGCAGGGCGTCCAGCAATGCCTGCAACTGCTCGTCTGTACGCCGCCGTAGCTCCATCTCGGTCGCCCGGTAGGCCTCCGACGCCGTCGCCGCCTGCGCGTCGATCGCCGACCACACCAGGGTCGCCGACCGCATCAGCACACCGAGCCGTTCCGGGTCCTGGCCGCCCGCGCCCTCCAGCAGCGCGTCCCAGACCAGATAGCCCGCACTCCGGTACGCGTGCACCAGGAGCTCCAGCGGCAGCCCCTGCTGGGCGCGGCGCCGGCCCGCGTCCTCCGCGTACTCCAGGTCGCGGCGCGGTGAGCCCCGGGGCGCGGAGATCGTCCCGATGCCGATCCGCATCGCCTCCTCCGCCTCCCGCCACTGCTGGTCGTACGGGAGGACCTGCCCGTAGACGGGGGAGTGCTCCGACAGTTGCCGCACATGTTCGTCGACCAGCTCCGGCACCCGTTCCAGCAGTGCCGTGCAGGACTCGGCGAGCACCTGCCAGTCATGACCCGTACGCCTTCTGCGCGGTCCCATGAGCGGAGGATGCCACCGTCCGCTCCCCTTCGGCAGGCCCCTGACACGCAGCGTTGTGCACGCGCACAACGGGCGGCGGAGTCCGCTGGTCCCCGGCCACGTTTCGCCGCGGTTTCGGCCGCGACCCGTGGACGGACGCCGGACGCGGTGCTGGGGTGAGCGCCACACCGGACGTGTGTGCGGGAGGGAGCGGACGCCATGGGCGGTGGGACAAGGGGATCTCCGGGCGGTTCTCCGGACGGTTCCCCGGGCGGTTCAGCGGACAGGACGCCGCGCAGGACCTCGGGCGGGACTCCGGGCGGGACCTCCGGTGGCGCCGCCCTCGTCGTACGGGACCTGACGGTCGGCTACGGGCCCGTGCGCGCCCTCCGTCAGGTGTCGCTGGAGGTGCCCGAGGCCGCCGTCGTGACGGTGCTGGGCGGCAACGGCGCCGGCAAGTCCACGCTGCTGCGCGCCATCAGCCGCACCCTGTCCTTCCAGGGCGGGGCGACGACCGGCGGCACCGTCACCCTCGGCGGACGCCGGATCGACGGGCTCGCCCCCGACCGGGTGGTGGCCGCCGGGGTGTCCCAAGTCCCCGAAGGACGGCGGGTGTTCGCCCGGATGACGGTCGCCGACAATCTGCGTGCCGGAGCCCTGGGCGCGAGCGGCGGACGCGTGGAACGGGCCGCCGCCCTGCGCCGCGTGCACGAACTGTTCCCCGTCCTCGCCGAGCGCGCCCAGCAGCGCGCCGGGCTGCTGTCGGGCGGCGAGCAGCAGATGCTGGCCGTCGCGCGCGCCCTCATGGCCGCCCCCAAGGTCCTGCTCCTCGACGAGCCGTCACTCGGCCTGGCCCCGCTGATGGCCGCGCGCATCGCCGACACCGTGCGTGAGATCAACGCCCAGGGCACCTCCATCCTGCTCGTCGAACAGAACGCCGCCCTGGCTCTGAAGCTGGCCACGCAGGCATACGTCCTGGAGGTCGGCGAGGTCACCCTCTCCGGCCCCTGCGCCGAACTCGCCGCCTCCGACGAGGTGCGCCGCCGCTACCTGGGAGTGGTGGACGAGGACGCGGCGGCGGACGCGGCAGGGGCGATGACCGGAGCGGGTGCGTCCGGGTCGACACGGTCCACTCCGAGGTTGACCAGATGGGAGGGTTGATCCACATTGACCACACTTGACGGACCTGCATCCACCATTGACGAGCAATCCGTACCGTCCCTCAACGTTGATCACCTCACCGTGCGCTTCGCCGGGCTCCTCGCCCTCGACGACGTCACCTTCACGGTCCGCCCCGGCACCGTCCACGCCCTGATCGGCCCCAACGGCGCGGGCAAGTCCACCTGCTTCAACGTCCTGTCCGGTGTCTACCGGGCCACCTCCGGCAGCGTCCGCTTCGGCGAGCACGAGCTGACCGGCATGCCCCCGCACCGCATCGCCGGCCTCGGTGTCGCCCGCATCTTCCAGAACCTCGCCCTGCCGCCCCACGCCACCGTCGAGGACAGCCTGCTGCTCGGCCGCCACCGGCTGACCAGGACCGGCTTCGTCGCCGCCGGACTCCGGCTGCCGTCGGCGGCCCGCGAGGAACGCAGGCACCGCGCGCGGGTACGGGAGATCGCCGGGTTCGTCGGCCTGGAGGAGCACCTGGGGCGCCCCGCCGGCTCCCTGCCCTACGGGCAGCAGAAGCTCGCGGAACTCGCCCGGGCCCTGTGCATGGAGCCACGGCTGCTGCTCCTCGACGAACCGGTGGCCGGGATGACCGCCGACGAACGGCGCCGGGTCGCGGCCGTCATCGCCGGTGTCCGCGACAGCCTCGGCATCTCGATCGTCCTGGTGGAGCACGACATGGGGGTGGTGATGAGACTCGCGGACACCGTCACCGTCCTGGACTTCGGCCGCCTGATCGCGGACGGGGCCCCGGCGGACGTACAGAACGACCCGGACGTCGTACGGGCCTATCTCGGCGAGGAGGCCACCCCGTGAGCACCTTCGCCGAACTGCTCCTCAACGGCATCTCCATGGGCTCCGTCTACGCCCTCATCGCCCTCGGCTTCGTCGTGATCTTCCGAGCCACGGAGGTCGTCAACTTCGCGCACGCCTCCCTGCTGCTCGCCGGCGGCTACGTCACCGCCTCCCTCCACGACGACATCGGCTTCTGGCCCGCGCTGCTCGCGGGAATCGCCGGGGCCGCGCTCGTCGGCGCGGCCGTGGAGTTCCTGGTGATGCGCCGCGCCCGGGGCGGCGACCACAGTGTGCTGGCCATCGTCACCATCGGCGTCGACATCCTGCTGACCACCGAACTCACCCGCCGCCTCGGTACGGACGTCCTCGCGCTCGGCGACCCCTGGGGCGACGCCGTCCTCACCCTCGGCCCGATCTCGCTCGCGCACACCCGGATCGCCGCCTTCGTCGCCGCGGCCCTGCTCATCACCGCCTTCCTGCTCGCGTTCCGCTACACGAGCTGGGGCGTGGCGATGCGCGCGGCGGCCGAGAGCCCGGAGACGGCAGCCCTCATGGGGGTCAGGCTGGGCCGGGTCTCGCTCGGCGCCTGGGCCGTCGCGGGCGGACTCGCGGCCGTCGCCGCCCTCTTCCTCACCGTCTTCCCGACCCCGGGACTGGAACGGGCCACCTCCCTCGCCGCGTTCAAGGCGTTCCCGGCCGCCATCCTCGGCGGCCTCGACTCCACGACCGGCGCCCTCGTCGGCGGCCTGGTGGTGGGCGTCACCGAGTCCCTCGCCACCGGCTACCAGAGCGACCTGGCCTTCATGGGCCGGGGCCTCGGCGACCTCGCGCCCTATCTGGTCATGGTCGCGATCCTGCTCGTCCGGCCCGCCGGGCTCTTCGGCACGAAGGAGCCCGCCCGTGTCTGACGTCCTCGCCGACCCGGCCACCGAGCCCCGAAGCGCGCTCCGCCGACCGCACGCGCGCACGTACACGGCCGCCGCGGGCGCCCTTCTGCTCCTCGCCCTCCCGTTCTACCTGGACCGCTTCTGGCTCCAGGCGGGCCTGTTCGCCATGGCCGCCGCGATCGGCGCCATCGGCATCAACCTCCTCACCGGCGCCACCGGCCAGCTCTCCATGGGCCACGCCTTCTTCCTCGCGGTCGGCGCCTACGGCTACTGCGTGTTCGCCGCCGACGGGGACGACGGGCTCACCGGGCTGGGACTGCCCACCTGGCTCGCGGTCGTGCTCGCCACGCTCGTCGCGGGCGCCGCGGGCGGCCTGTTCAGCCCGATCGCCGGCCGCCTGCGCGGCCCCTACCTCGGTATCGCCACCATCGCCCTGATCTTCATCGGCCAGCACGTCCTGTTCAACGCCCGAGATCTCACCGGCGGCTTCAACGGCCGTGACGTACCGCCGCTGAGCCTCTTCGGCCTCACCTTCGACGACCGTGAGCTCCTGGTCGCCGACGTGCCGTTCGGCTCCGCCGAGAAGCTCTGGTACGCCGGGCTCGTCCTCCTGCTCGGGGGCGCGCTGTTCGCCCGTGGCGTCCTGCGCGGGCGCCCGGGGCGGGCCATGAACGCCGTCCGCGACCACCGCATCGCCGCCGGGGTGATCGGCGTGCCCGTGGCCCGCTACCGTGCCGCCGTCTTCGTCCTGTCCTCGATGTACGCGGGGCTGGCCGGCGTCCTGCTCGCCCTCGTCTTCCAGCGGACCGTGCCCGACTACTACGGCATCACGCTCTCGCTGGAGTACCTCGCCATGATCGTCATCGGCGGGCTCGGCTCGGTCTCCGGGGCGGTGGTCGGCGCGGCCTTCGTCTCGCTGCTGCCGCAGCTGCTGACCCGCTACAGCGACGCCCTGCCGCTGGTCTCCGCCCCGGGCACGGGCGGGATCGCACCGGGCGAGGCGTCCCGGTACCTGTACGGCGCCGCCGTCGTGGCGGTGGTGCTCTTCCTGCCGGGCGGGCTGGTCAGACTGGCCGCCGCCCGGCGCCGCTTCGGACGCAATCCAGGGGAGGAACGATGACCACGAGATACGCGGCCCGAGCCGCCGCGGGCGCGCTCGCCGTGCTGCTCGCAGTGGCCGGGTGCAGCTCCAAGGCCAAGGACGACGACGGGGGCGACAGCGCTTCGGCGTCGGCGGGCGGCGTCAAGACCGACGTGGGCGTGTCCGACAGGACGATCACGCTCGGCGCGCTCACGGACATGACCGGGGTCTACGCGACCCTCGGCAAGAGCGTCACCCAGGCCCAGCAGCTCTACGTGAAGCAGCTGAACGCCGTTGGAGGCGTCTGCGGCCGTCAGGTGGCCCTGACCGTCCGCGACCACGGCTACGACCCGCAGAAGGCCGTCTCCGGCTACACGGAGCTGGCACCGAAGGTGCTGGGCTTCGCCCAGTTCATCGGCTCGCCGTTCGTCGCGGCGGTGAAACAGCGCATCGACGGCCAGGACAAGGTCCTGGTGCTGCCGCAGGCGTGGGCCGCCTCACTGCTCGGCAGTCCGTACATACGCGTGATCGGGTCAACGTACGACATCGAGACGATCAATGCGATCGACTTCCTGATCAATGAGAAGGGGATCAAGAAGGGCGACAAGATCGGTCATGTCTACTTCGAGGGGGACTACGGGGAGAGCGCCCTGGCCGGTGCCAAGTACATGGCGGAGAAGTCGGGGCTGACGATCGTCGAGCAGAAGATCAAGCCGACCGACAACGACATGACCGCCCAGGTCGCCGCGTTGAAACAGGCGGGCGTCAAGGCGATCGTGATCAGCGCCGGACCGCGCCAGGCCGCCTCGCTGGTCGGAGTGGCCGCGGCCGGCGGCTTCGGCGTCCCGGTCATCGGCAACAACTCGGCCTTCGCCCCGCAGCTCCTGGCCACCCAGGCGGGCCCGGCCCTGTCCGCGAACTACTGGGTCGCCTCACCGTCCCTGCCCATCGGGGCGGACACCCCGCAGGCGCAGAAACTCGTGGCCGACTACCGGGCCGCGTACCCGAGCGACTCGCTGGACAACGGCGTGGTGGCCGGCTGGACGGCGGCCTCCGTCTTCGGCGAGGCACTGAAGAAGGCCTGCGCGAGCAAGGACCTCACCCGCGAGGGCGTGGACAAGGCCCTGCTGACGATCAACGCGTTCGACGTCGGCTTCGGCAGCCCGCAGGACTTCACCGACCCGAAGTCCCCCTCCTCCAAGGAGAGCGTGATCCTCCAGCCCGACAAGAGCGCGACAGGAGGCATGAAGGTCGTACGGGAGTCCGAGGCGTCGTCCGTCGCGGAGGGTTACTCGCCGGGCGCGTGAGCCCTGGCATGGGCCCTGGCATGGGCCCGGAGAACCCCGCACGCAACGCGGAGGGCCCCGAACCGTCCGGTTCGGGGCCCTCCGTACGACTGGCTGCCAGCGCGGTGCTACGGCAGCTGTGCCGCCCGTGCCTCGCGGCGGGTGCCGCGGAAGTTGTTCACCCGGCGGGCCGTGGCGAACAGCGGGATCACCGCGCCCAGGACGAGCTGCAGGGCGCAGCCGGTCTGGAGGAGGAGCTGGCCGCCGGGGGCG
The DNA here is from genome assembly GCF_036227485.1 of Streptomyces sp. NBC_01451. Lineage (NCBI taxonomy): Bacteria > Bacillati > Actinomycetota > Actinomycetes > Kitasatosporales > Streptomycetaceae > Streptomyces > Streptomyces sp. NBC_01451. The sequence continues at coordinate 1,578,085 of NZ_CP109479.1, read as the reverse complement.
TCGAAGGCCCAGGCCGCCAGGAGGCCCATTCCGGAGACGATCCAGGCGATCATCGCGATCGCGAGGGGACCCCGCGGCTTCGGGTACTCGACCCGGCTCACCATCAGCCAGGCGGTGCCGACGATGGCCATGAGCGTGGCCACGAACGGCAGTTCCAGAAGCACGATCGAGACGACCGTCAGGGCGCCGAAGGGACTCGGCATGCCCTGGAAGGTGCCGTCCTTCACCGTCACGCACGAGAATCTCGCGAGTCTCAGCACCACGGCGAGCAGGACGACGATCGCGCCGACCGCGGCCACCTTCTGGTACGCGTCGTCCGCGACCATGCCGTACACCAGCACGAAGTACGCCGGCGCGAGACCGAAGCTGATCAGGTCGGAGAGGTTGTCCAGCTCGGCGCCCATGGGGGAGGAGCGCAGCTTGCGGGCGACCAGACCGTCGAAGAGGTCGAAGACCGCCGCGCAGAGCATCAGGATCACCGCGGTCGCCGCCGAGTGACGGGCCATGCCCGACTCGTCACTGCCGGTGAGGTGCGGGATCAGGATGCCCGTGGTGGTGAAGTACACCGCCATGAAGCCACAGGTGGCGTTGCCGAGGGTGAGGGTGTCCGCTATTGAGAGGCGGAGAGAAAGAGGCATCTCCTCCTCGTCGTCACCCACCTCGTCGGCCTCCGGCACCCACTGGGTCTCGGGATCAATCACGGTCAATGCGAGTCACCCCTGCCACCGTCTTCTGGCCGACCTCGACCGCGGCCTCGACACCCTCGGGGAGGTAGATGTCGACGCGCGAGCCGAAGCGGATCAGGCCGATCCGGTCGCCCTGCTCGACCTTCGTGCCCTGCGGGACGTACGGGACGATGCGGCGAGCGACCGCACCGGCGATCTGGATCATCTCGATGTCACCGAGTTCGGTGTCGAAGTGCCAGACGACTCTCTCGTTGTTCTCGCTCTCCTTGTTGAACGCCGGAACGAACCCGCCCGGGATGTGCTCGACGGACGTCACCGTGCCGGAGAGAGGCGCGCGGTTGACGTGTACGTTGAGCGGGCTCATGAAGATCGCGACGCGGGTACGGCCGTCCTTCCAGGGCATGATGCTCTGGACCACGCCGTCGGCGGGAGAGATGACCCGGCCCTGGGTGATCTCGCGCTCGGGGTCGCGGAAGAACCACAGCATGCCCGCCGCCAGCGCGGTGGCGGGTACGGCCACGGCCTTGGCGGCGCCGGACTTGCGCGCGCGTACCAGGCTGAGGGCTGCGGTGGCGACGGTCGGGAGGAGCCACGGCGATGCTCCGCGCGCCAGGCGTACGCCTGCCAGGCTGTCGCGAGGTGCAGAGGTTTGGCTGTGGGGCATGGATGACCTTCGTAGCGGATGATGCCGCGCTGTATCAGGGGACGGCGGCTTTCCGGCGATCGTAGCGGCTCACGACCACAACTGGGTAAGCCAGGAAGCCGAGTCGACGGCTGAAGAGTGCTGACGGGGTGTGATCTTCTTCTCCAAGAAAACACCCCGAAGCGGACAATCAGCCCTGGAATTTGTACTCTTCGAGCAACCTGCGCCCGATGATCATTTTCTGGATCTCGGCGGTCCCTTCGCCGATCAGCAGCATCGGTGCCTCCCGGTAGAGGCGCTCGATCTCGTACTCCTTGGAGAAGCCGTAGCCGCCGTGGATCCGGAAGGCGTCTTCCACGACCTCTTTGCAGTACTCGGAGGCGAGGTACTTCGCCATCCCTGCTTCGAGGTCGTTTCGCTCACCGGAGTCCTTTTTGCGTGCCGCGTTAACCATCATCGCATGGGCGGCTTCGACCTTGGTAGCCATCTCGGCCAGCTTGAACTGGATCGCCTGGTGCTGGGCGATCGGCTTGCCGAAAGTGTGCCGTTGCTGGGCATACGAGACGCCGAGTTCGAACGCACGCTGAGCGACACCGCAGCCACGTGCGGCGACATTGACACGTCCCACCTCGACGCCGTCCATCATTTGGTAAAAACCCCGGCCGGTGGTGCCACCGAGAACGCGATTGGCCGGAATTCGCAGTCCGTCCATGATGAGTTCGGTGGTATCGACACCCTTGTAGCCCATCTTGTCGATCTTGCCCGGGATGGTGAGACCGGGCCGGACCTCACCGAAGCCCGGCTCCTTCTCGACCAGGAAGGTGGTCATCGACTTGTGGGGCGCGGTCCCCTCCGGGTGTCCTTCGTCACTTCGGACGAGTACGGCGACCAGGTTGGACGTTCCGCCGTTCGTCAGCCACATCTTCTGGCCGTTGAGGACGTACTCGTCGCCGTCCTTGACCGCCTTCGAGGTGATCGCCGACACGTCCGAGCCGAGCGCCGGCTCCGACATCGAGAAGGCGCCGCGGACGTCGCCCGCCGCCATCCTCGGCAGGAAGTGGTCCTTCTGCTCCTGGGTGCCGTGCTGCTTGAGCATGTACGCCACGATGAAGTGGGTGTTGATGATCCCGGAGACCGACATCCAGCCACGCGCGATCTCCTCGACGCACAGCGCGTACGTCAGGAGCGACTCGCCGAGGCCGCCGTACTCCTCGGGGATCATCAGGCCGAACAGGCCCAACTCCTTGAGGCCGTCGACGATCTGCTGCGGATACTCGTCGCGGTGCTCCAGCCCGGTCGCGACCGGGATGATCTCCTTGTCCACGAAGTCCCGGACCGTGGACAGGATCTCCTGCTGGACGTCGGTCAGACCGGCGGTCTGGGCGAGTCGCGCCATGGCTACTTCACCTGTTCCTTGAGCTCGGGGCGGCCGGGCTGCTCGCCGCCGCGCTCCTTGATGTACGTCTCGGTCGGCACCATCACCTTGCGGCGGAACACACAGACCAGCGTGCCGTCCTGCTTGTAGCCCTTCGTCTCCACGTGGACGATTCCGCGGTCGTTCTTCGACCGGGAGGGCGTCTTGTCGAGGACGGTCGTCTCGCCGTAGATCGTGTCGCCGTGGAAGGTCGGCGCCACGTGCTTCAGCGACTCGACCTCCAGGTTCGCGATCGCCTTGCCCGACACGTCCGGTACGGACATGCCCAGCAGCAGGGAGTAGATGTAGTTCCCCACGACGACGTTCTTGCCGAAGTCGGTCGTGTTCTCCGCATAGTTGGCGTCCATGTGGAGCGGGTGGTGGTTCATCGTCAGGAGGCAGAACAGATGGTCGTCGTACTCCGTGACGGTCTTCCCGGGCCAGTGCTTGTAGACCGCGCCGACCTCGAACTCCTCGTAGGTGCGTCCGAACTGCATGGTGTTCAGGCCTCCGGGGCTTCGAACTTGGACGTACGCTGCATGCCCGCGGCCCGGCCCTTGCCGGAGATGACCAGGGCCATCTTGCGGCTCGCCTCGTCGATCATCTCGTCGCCGATCATCGCGGAGCCCTTCTTGCCGCCCGCCTCGGACGTGAAGTACTCGTAAGCGTCGAGGATCAGCTCGGCGTGGTCGAAGTCCTCCTGCGAGGGGGAGAAGATCTCGTTGGACGCCTCGACCTGGCCCGGGTGCAGCACCCACTTGCCGTCGAAACCGAGGGCGGCGGCACGCTGCGCGACCTCGCGGTAGCCGTCGACGTTGCGGATCTGGAGGTAGGGGCCGTCGATCGCCTGGAGGTTGTTGGCGCGGGCGGCCATCAGGATCTTCATCAGGATGTAGTGGTAGGCGTCCGCCGGGTAGCCGGGCGGCTGCTCACCCACGACGAGCGACTTCATGTTGATCGACGCCATGAAGTCGGCCGGGCCGAAGATGATCGTCTCGACGCGCGGGGAGGCCGTCGCGATCTCGTTGACGTTGTTGAGGCCCTGGGCGTTCTCGATCTGCGCCTCGATGCCGATCCTGCCGACCTCGAAGCCCATCGTCTTCTCGATCTGCGTCAGCAGGAGGTCGAGGGCGACGACCTGCTGGGCGGTCTGCACCTTCGGCAGCATGATGCAGTCGAGATTCGGGCCCGCGCCCTCGACGACCGTCACGACGTCGCGGTACGTCCACTCGGTCGTCCAGTCGTTGACGCGCACGACCGTCGTCTTGCCCGTCCAGTCGCCCTCGTTGAGGAACTTGACGATGGTGTGCCGCGCCTCGGGCTTGGCCAGCGGGGCGCACGCGTCCTCCAGGTCCAGGAAGACCTGGTCGGCCGGCAGGCCCTGGGCCTTCTCCAGGAAACGGGGGTTGCTCCCGGGGACCGCGAGACAGGAGCGTCGCGGACGCAGACGGTTGACGGGCGTGGTCATGCGGGGACCTCCAGGGGGTCGAGCTTGTTCGCTTTCCGGATCTCGTCGACTATGCGGCCGATGATTCCGGTGATGTCGAAGTCCTTCGGGGTGAAGACCGCGGCCACGCCCGCAGCCCTGAGCTTTTCGGCGTCACCATGGGGGATGATCCCACCGGCGATGACAGGTACGTCTGTGGCACCGGCCACACGCAGCCGCTCCAGGACGTCCGGCACCAGCTGGGCGTGCGAGCCGGACAGGATGGACAGGCCCACGCCGTGCACGTCCTCGGCGATCGCCGCGTCCACGATCTGCTCCGGGGTGAGCCGGATGCCCTGGTAGACCACCTCGAACCCGGCGTCACGGGCCCGCACGGCGATCTGCTCGGCACCGTTGGAGTGCCCGTCCAGACCCGGCTTGCCGACCAGGAACCGGAGCTTGCCGACGCCCATCTCCTGCGCCGTGATCTCCACCTTGCGGCGGACCAGCGCCAGCCCGGTGCCCTCTGCGGCGGCCACCGCGACCGGCGCGGACGAGACGCCGGTCGGCGCCCGGAACTCCCCGAACACCTCGCGCAGGGCCCCGGCCCACTCACCGGTCGTGACGCCGGCGCGGGCGCACTCCAGGGTGGCCTCCATGAGGTTGCCGGTGCCCTTCGCGGCCTCCTTGAGCCGCTCCAGCGCCTTGCAGGGGCGCGGGTGGTTGAACGGCGGCTGGTAGCGCGTGTCGCGCCAGCCCTGGAGCGCGGAGGTCACCCGGGCCTCGACGGCCGGATCGACCGTCTGGATCGCCGCGTCGAGGTCGGCCGTGAGCGGGTTCGGCTCGGTCGACTCGAAGATGTTGACGCCCACGATCTTCTCCTGACCGGACTCGATACGGGCCCGCCGCTCGGCGTGCGAGGCGACGAGCTGCGACTTCAGGTAGCCCGACTCGACGGCGGCCATCGCGCCGCCCATCTCCTCGATACGGCCCATCTCGGCAAGCGACTCCTCGACCAGCTCGGCCACCTTCGCCTCGACGACGTGTGACCCGGCGAAGATGTCCTCGTACTCCAGCAGGTCGCTCTCGTAGGCGAGCACCTGCTGCATCCGCAGCGACCACTGCTGGTCCCAGGGCCGGGGCAGCCCCAGCGCCTCGTTCCACGCCGGGAGCTGGACGGCACGCGCGCGTGCGTCCTTCGACAGCGTCACCGCCAGCATCTCCAGCACGATCCGCTGGACGTTGTTCTCCGGCTGCGCCTCGGTCAGTCCGAGGGAGTTGACCTGCACGCCGTACCGGAAGCGCCGCTGCTTGGGGTTCTCGATGCCGTACCGCTCGCGCGTGACCTGGTCCCAGATCCGCCCGAACGCCCGCAGCTTGCACATCTCCTCGACGAACCGGACGCCCGCGTTCACGAAGAAGGAGATACGGGCCACGACGTCACCGAACTTCTCGGCGGGCACCTGTCCCGAGTCCCGTACGGCGTCCAGTACCGCGACGGCTGTCGACATGGCGTACGCGATCTCCTGGACCGGGGTCGCCCCCGCCTCCTGGAGGTGATAGCTGCATATGTTGATCGGGTTCCACTTGGGGATGTGGTTGACCGTGTAGCAGATCATGTCGGTCGTCAGCCGGAGCGAGGGTCCCGGCGGGAACACGTGCGTGCCCCTCGACAGGTACTCCTTGACGATGTCGTTCTGCGTCGTCCCCTGGAGCGTGGTGATGTCGACACCCTGCTCCTCGGCGACGACCTGGTAGAGCGCCAGCAGCCACATGGCGGTGGCGTTGATCGTCATCGAGGTGTTCATCTGGTCCAGGGGGATGTCCTGGAACAGCCGGCGCATGTCACCGAGGTGCGAGACGGGGACGCCGACCCGGCCGACCTCGCCGCGGGCGAGGATGTGGTCGGGGTCGTACCCGGTCTGGGTCGGCAGGTCGAAGGCCACCGACAGACCTGTCTGGCCCTTGGCGAGGTTGCGCCGGTACAGCTCGTTGGACGCCTCGGCCGTGGAGTGACCGGCGTACGTGCGCATGAGCCACGGCCGGTCCCTTTCCTTTCGCTGACGCTCACTCATCAGTGACCTCCGGTCTCAGATGTTCCGGAAGCGGTTGATGGCGTCGATGTGCTGGGCGCGCTTCTCCTGGTCGCGCACACCGAGACCCTCCTCGGGGGCCAGGCACAGGACGCCGACCTTGCCCTGGTGGAGGTTGCGGTGGACGTCGTAGGCGGCCTGCCCGGTCTCCTCCAGGGCGTACACCTTGGAGAGCGTCGGGTGGATCTTGCCCTTGGCGACCAGCCGGTTGGCCTCCCAGGCCTCGCGGTAGTTGGCGAAGTGCGAGCCGATGATCCGCTTGAGGGACATCCACAGGTAGCGGTTGTCGTACTCGTGGTTGTAGCCCGAGGTGGAGGCGCAGGTGACGATCGTGCCGCCCTTGCGGGTGACGTAGACGGACGCGCCGAAGGTCTCGCGGCCGGGGTGCTCGAAGACGATGTCGACGTCCTCGCCGCCGGTCAGCTCGCGGATGCGCTTGCCGAACCGCTTCCACTCACGCGGGTCCTGGTGGTGTTCGTCCGCCCAGAACCTGTAGTCCTCGGCGTTGCGGTCGATGATCGCGTCGGCGCCCATCGCCCGGCAGATGTCCGCCTTCTGCTCGCTGGAGACGACACAGATGGGGTTGGCGCCGCCGGCCAGCGCGAACTGCGTGGCGTACGAGCCCAGGCCGCCGCTCGCGCCCCAGATCAGGACGTTGTCGCCCTGCTTCATCCCGGCGCCGTTGCGCGACACCAGCTGGCGGTACGCGGTGGAGTTGACCAGCCCGGGTGCGGCGGCCTCCTCCCAGCTCAGGTGGTCCGGCTTGGGCATCAGCTGGTTGGACTTGACAAGGGCTATCTCCGCCAGCCCGCCGAAGTTCGTCTCGAAGCCCCAGATGCGCTGCTCGGGGTCGAGCATCGTGTCGTTGTGCCCGTCCGACGACTCCAGCTCCACCGACAGGCAGTGCGCGACGACCTCGTCGCCGGGCTTCCAGGCGTTGACGCCCGGGCCGGTGCGCAGGACGACGCCCGCGAGGTCGGAGCCGATGATGTGGTACGGCAGGTCGTGGCGCTTGGTGAGCTCGCTGAGCTTTCCGTAGCGCTCCAGGAAGCCGAAGGTCGACAGCGGCTCGAAGATCGACGTCCAGACCGAGTTGTAGTTGACCGAGGAGGCCATGACGGCCACCAGGGCCTCGCCCGGGCCGAGTTCCGGCACCGGGACGTCGTCCAGGTGGATCGACTTGCGGGGGTCCTTGTCGCGGGTTTCGAGGCCCGCGAACATGTCCGTCTCGTCCTTGTGCACGGTGATGGCACGGTACGACTCGGGGAGCGGCAGAGCGGCGATGTCGGCCGGAGTCGAGTCCGGCGACTGGATCGCGTCCAGGATGTCCTTCACGGTCACGGTGTTGCCTCCGGCGAATGGCGTCTTGAGGGAAGACGTTGAGGGTTACGTCGGTGCTGCTGAGGGTTGGGTGTGAGACGTGCCGTCGGTTCGGCGGGTGGTGCTTCGGCAGCGCGTGGTGGCGCGGGAGGTTGCCTGTGACGCAGGCGTCCGGGCGCGCAGACTGGGGGTCCCCCCAGGCCCTTGAGGCACTGGGGGAGGTTTGCGGGGACAGCCGACGTACGAATGGTCTCTGCACGCCGGCCGCCCGGACACCTTCAAGGTATGACACCGCGTGTCAGGTGACAAGGCACTGAGTGCCAGAAAATGGCCTCAGATGAAATCTTTACGTAACAAATGAGCGATGATCGATCAAAGGCTACTGGGGAGTAGATCCCGCGGGTCCCGGGCGAGGGACAGAGAAGAGGCGGGCCGCAGTATCCGCGACCCGCCTCTTCCGAAAGCTCTTCCGCTCTACGGCCGTTCCTTCAGCGCCTGCTCGATGGTGCGCATCACCTCGTCGAGCGGTGCGTCGGTCCGCGCCACGGCGACCAGCACCTCTCCCTGCGAGGCCACCGAGGCCGGAACGGCCCGGGCGGCGGTGTCGCGACCTGCCCCGATGCCCGTGCCGAAGGTCTTCCGCACGATCCCGAAGGCGTGGTCGAGCTGGGTCTCGACGTCGCCCTGGCCACCCGCCCGCAGCCAGCGCCGCAGGACGTGGTTGTGGGCGGTGACCACGGCCGACGCGGCGACCTCGGCCAGCAGCGGATCGTCGTTCGCGTCGTCGTCGTGCGCGTGCTCGTCGAAGTGGCCCAGGAGGTAGCGGGTGAAGAGACGCTCGTAGCGGGCGACCGACGCGATCTCCGCCTCCCGCAGGGTGGGCACCTCGCGCGTCAGCTTGTAGCGGGCGACCGAGATCTCCGGCCGGGCCGCGTACATCTTCATGACTTCCTTGATGCCGCGGCACACGGTGTCGAGGGGATGCTCGTGCGCCGGAGCCGCGTTGAGCACCGCCTCGGCCCGGATCAAGGTGTCGTCGTGGTCCGGGAAGATCGCCTCTTCCTTGGAGCGGAAGTGCCGGAAGAAGGTGCGGCGGGCCACGCCGGCCCGGGCCGCGATCTCGTCGACGGTGGTGCCTTCGTAGCCCTTGGTGGAGAACAGCTCCATCGCCGCCGCCGCCAGTTCTCGGCGCATCTTGAGCCGCTGGGCGGCCGCGCGGCCGCCCGCGGCACTCTCCGGCGCGTCGGGCGTGGCTGGGGTACGGGAGGACTTGGCGGGCTGGGACATGACCCGAACGTACTGCATCTGCGCAGGGTGGCGCGCGCGTCCGGGATCACCCCCGCCCTGGGCGGGCGGGGGCGGGGAGGCCGGGTCGAGAAGTCCGCCCCAGTCCTCGTCGTGCCGGGGAACGCGCCCGAACCCCTGTCCGAAGCCGGGCCCGGACCAGTCGCCGGCCCCGTCAGCGGCGGGCATATTCGCGGAAGCCGCGGCCCGTCTTGCGGCCGAGGCAGCCCGCGGCCACCAGATGCTCCAGGAGCGGCGCGGGGGCCAGACCCGGGTCACGGAACTCGCGGTGCAGGACCTTCTCGATGGCCAGGGAGACGTCCAGCCCGACCACGTCCAGCAGTTCGAACGGGCCCATCGGGTAGCCGCCGCCCAGCTTCATCGCCGCGTCGATGTCGTCAAGAGACGCATAGTGCTCCTGCACCATCTTGATCGCGTTGTTGAGATACGGGAAAAGCAACGCGTTGACGATGAATCCGGCCCGGTCGCCGCAGTCGACGGCATGCTTCTTGATCCGGACACACACCTCGCGGACCGTCGAGTGGACGTCGTCGGCCGTCAGCACCGTGCGGACGACCTCGACCAGCTTCATCGCCGGCGCCGGGTTGAAGAAGTGCATGCCGATCACGTCCTGGGGACGCGAGGTGGCACGGGCGCACGCGATGACGGGCAGCGAGGAGGTGGTGGTGGCCAGCACCGCGCCCGGCTTGCAGACCTTGTCCAGCGTCGCGAACAGCTGCTGCTTGACCTCCAGGTCCTCGGCGACGGCCTCGACCGCCAGATCGACGTCCGCGAAGGCGTCGTACGAGCCCGCCGCGGTGATCCGGTCGAGGGTCTGCGCGGCGGCCTCGGCGGTCAGGCGGCCCTTGTCGACGGAGCGGGCCAGCGACTTGCCGATCCTGGCCTTGGCGGTCTGGGCCTTCTCCTCGCTGCGGGCGGCGAGGACCACGTCGTATCCGGCCTTCGCGAAGACCTCGGCGATCCCGGAGGCCATCGTGCCGGAACCGGCGACACCCACGGAACGGACGGTGCGGCCGGGGGTCTCCGGGGCGGTGGACAGCGGCGTCAGCGCGTCCGCCACGACCGTCGCACTGCCGGGCGCCTCGTAGGAGTAGAAGCCGCGCCCCGTCTTCCTGCCGGTCAGACCGGCCTCGCTGAGCTGCTTGAGGACGGGCGCCGGGGCGTGCAGCCGGTCGTGGGACTCGGAGTACATGGCCTCCAGGACCGTACGGGCCGTGTCGATGCCGATCAGGTCGAGCAGGGCGAGCGGCCCCATGGGCAGACCGCAGCCCAGCCGCATCGCGGCGTCGATGTCCTCACGGGAGGCGTACTTCGCCTCGTACATCGCGGCGGCCTGGTTGAGGTAGCCGAACAGGAGTCCGTCGGCGACGAATCCGGGGCGGTCGCCGACCGCGACGGGCTCCTTGCCGAGCTCGATCGCCAGATCGGTGACCGCGGCGACGGCCTGCGGCGCGGTCAGCACCGACGAGACCACCTCGACCAGCTTCATCGCCGGAGCCGGGTTGAAGAAGTGCAGGCCCAGCACACGTTCGGGACGCGCCGAGTCGGCGGCGAGGCGGGTGACGGAGAGGGCGTTGGTGCCGGTCGCGAGGATCGTCTCCGGGCGCACGATGTCGTCGAGGGCGCGGAAGATCTGGTGCTTGACCTCGTACGACTCCGGCGCCACCTCGATGACCAGGTCGGCGTCGGCCGCCTCGCGCAGGTCGGTGGAGGTGCGGAAGCGGGCGAGGACGTCCGCGCGCTCCTGTTCGGTGAGCCGGCCGCGCACCACGGCACGGGCGGTGGAGGCCTCCAGGGCGGCGACGGCCTTCGCGGCCGTGGCCTCGCTGATGTCGATGCCGACGACCTCGCGGCCGGCGCGGGTGAGGACCTCGGTGATGCCGGTGCCCATCGTGCCGAGGCCGACCACGGCGACGGTCCCGAGCGGGGACGGAGAGGTGTGGGACAGGGGAGTGGCCATCGCGGGACTCCAGGAATGAGGGTGACGACTGGGAGCGCGCCCGGGTGCGCCGGAGGAAGCCCTGCGGACAGGGAAGCCCTGTGAACGGCGCACCGGGTGCGAGAAGAGGAGTACTGAACGCGGAGTGCGGGTGATGCCGGGCTGCGAAGCGCACACGCCCGGTGCCGTGGTCGCGGGCGTGCACACGCCCGGAGAACGGTGATGTCCGACCGGCCCTGTCCCAAGCCGTGTCGCACTCACGACGGCTGCGTCACCAGGCCGTCGTCAGCAAGCATTGCAAGCGAGTGGGTAACTCGCTCGTCTGAGCTTAACCGGTGGGTAACGAGCGCGCCAGCCCCCGGTCTTGTGATGTGCGTCCCGGGATCCTGCCCACGCGGCCTCGCTCCCGCACCTAATCTCGGCATCATGGACGAAGAGTTGCGATCACTCACGGAGCGTTTACGGTCCGAGGCCGGAGCGGCGAGCTCGGGGGCGTACGAGAACCTGGTGGCGACCGGCGACCTCGACGAGCTGGCCGATGTCCTCACCGCACCCGGGCAGCCGCTGTGGGCCAGGGAGTTGGCCGCCTTCCGCCTGGGGCTCGCCGGGGACCGGCGGGCCTTCGAGGCACTGGTCCTCCTCCTCAACCACCGTGACCCGCAGCGCTGCTCCTCCGCCGCGTACGCCCTGGCCCGCCTCGGCGATCCGCGCACGGCCCGGGCGGCAGCGGCCCTCGCCACCAACGAACTGCGCGTCGCCTACGCCCTCCACCCGGTCCGGCTGCTGGCCCAGCTGCGCGCCCCCGAGTCCGTGCCCGCGCTGATCACCACACTGGCCCGCCGCCTGAAACCGCACGACCCGCACCGACGGGTGGCGCTCGCCTGTGTCGAGGCGCTGGGCACGCTGGGGGACCGGCGGGCGGCACCGGTCCTGAACGAGGCGCTCGCGCACCCGGCGCTCGCCGAGGCCGCGGTGCACGCGCTGGCGCGCATCCCGAGGCAGAGGTGACCCCGGGGAGCTGTCAGCCGAGCAGTTCCCGCACGTACCGCACCTCCGGTACGGCGACCCCGTCCACGTCGAAGGGCTCCTCGGCGCCGTCGGCGGTGAACCCCGCCCGCTCGTAGAAGTGCCGGGCGCGGTCGTTGTCCCGGAGGACCCACAGGAGCATGCGCCGGTGCTGGGCATCGGCGCACCGGCGTACCGCCTCCCGCAGCAGCGACTGTCCGACTCCGGCGCCGAACCGCCCGGCGTCCACGTAGATCGCGTACAACTCGGCGTCGTCGGTGCGGATCTCGCCGTCCCGGTAGGGCCCGTGACAGGCCCAGCCGACGACTTCCCCGGCCTGCTCCGCGACCAGGTTGACGACCTCCGACCCGGCCCGCACGAAGAACGTCCGCCGGCGCTCGGCGTCCTCCGTCACGCTGAGGGCGTCGAGATACGGCTGCGGCATCAGGCCCTTGTAGGCGTGCTGCCAGCCCCGGATACGTATCTCGGACACGCGGTCGCAGTCGTCGAGGGCCATCTCGCGCACGAGGATCGGGTCGTTCATGGGGGCACCCTTTCAGAGCAGGGTCAGCTGGACCGGCCCGGGTGCCCCGGTGGCGGGCTCGGCGGAGTCCGTCCCTACGGGTGCCGGAATCCTGCGCGGCATCCCCGCGCGCGTGGGACCCATCCCGTACTCCTGGGCCAGCTCGTGGACCTGGCGGGTGATCCGGCGCTGGTACCACTTGGGGGCGTAGGCGCCCTCCGCGTACAACCGCTCGTACCGGCGCACCAGATGCGGGTGGTGCTGCCCGAGCCAGGCCATGTACCACTCGCGGGCCCCGGGACGCAGATGCAGCACCAGCGGGGTCACGGAGGCGGCCCCGGAGGCGGCGATCGCCCGCACGGTCGCCCGCAGTTGGGCCGGGTGGTCGCTGAGGAACGGGAGCACGGGCGCCATCAGCACCCCGCAGCCGATGCCGTGCTCGCCCAGTGCCCGTACGACGTCCAGGCGCCGTTCCGGAGCGGGGGTCCCCGGCTCGACCGTGCGCCACAGGTCGGGGTCGGTGAAGCCGACGGAGACCGAGATGCCGACATCCGTGACCTGGGAGGCCTGCACCAGCAGGTCGAGGTCGCGCAGGATCAGGGTGCCCTTCGTCAGGATCGAGAAGGGGTTCGCGTGGTCGCGCAGGGCGGTGAGGATGCCCGGCATCAGCCGGTAGCGGCCCTCCGCGCGCTGGTAGCAGTCGACGTTGGTGCCCATCGCGATGTGCTCGCCGAGCCAGTGGCGCGAGCCGAGCTGGCGGCGCAGCAGCTCCGGGGCGTTCACCTTGACGACGATCTGGGAGTCGAAGCCGAGACCGGTGTCGAGGTCCAGATAGCTGTGCGTCCTGCGCGCGAAGCAGTACACGCAGGCGTGCGTGCAGCCCCGATAGGGGTTCACCGTCCATTCGAACGGCATGCGAGAGGCCCCGGGGACCCGGTTGATGATCGAACGGGCCCGGATCTCGTGGAAGGTGATCCCGCGGAACTCGGGGGAGTCGAAGGTACGGGTGGTCACCGCGTCCGCGCCGAACAACGCGGCGTCGGCCGGGCCGGAGCCGGGCTCCACTGTGAGGTTCTCCCAGCGCATGACACCTCCTCGGTAGCACTGGCCACAGAATAGAACACATGTTCCCTTGATCGTGCGATCGTATGTTCGAGTGTTGTGAAGCTCCTGGGCGGTGCCCCCGCCGGACCCCTTGCGGGACCCCGATTTGGGCGGCCGGGCGGCGGGGTGGTTGGGTGAGCGCGAACCCCCGAAGAACCAGCTGCTGGAGGAACGCAATGGCGCAGGTCGAGGCCACCACGGAGCGCATCGTCGCGGCGGACGCGGAGACGGTGTTCGACGCCCTCGCCGAATACAGCGGCACGCGCGCGAAGGTGATGCCGGAGCAGTTCAGCGAGTACGAGGTGCGCGAGGGCGGCGACGGCGAGGGCACCCTCGTCCACTGGAAGCTCCAGGCCACCAAGAAGCGCGTCCGGGACTGTCTGCTGGAGGTCAGCGAGCCCACCGACGGTGAACTCGTGGAGAAGGACCGCAACTCCTCGATGGTCACCACCTGGCGCGTCACCCCGGCCGGCGAGGGGAAGTCGCGGGTCGTCGTCACCAGCGTCTGGGACGGCGCCGGCGGCATCGGCGGCTTCTTCGAGCGGACCTTCGCCCCCAAGGGTCTCGCCCGCATCTACGACGGCCTCCTCGACAAGCTCGCCGCCGAGGTGGAGAAGTAGCCCAAGGGGCAACCCCTTCAGGGGCGTTGGCTCCCGCCCCCGCACCTCACCGGTTCGAGTGGATCTCCGTCCCATGTACCGGTACGCCGTAACTCGTCGCGCTTGCTCGCAGTTGTCGCCCAAAGCGGGAATTGTCGGTAGGTGCGACGAGGGGAGCGGTACGTGGGCGGGATCACTCTGGTGCAGGACGAACCGGCGACCGCGCTCGCGCCACCCCCGCCCGGACCTGTGCAACTCGGCCCGCGCCAGGTCCGGTTGGTGTTCTTCGGGCTCATGCTCGCGCTGCTGCTCGCAGCCCTGGAGCAGATGATCGTCGCCACCGCGCTCCCGAAGATCGTCGGCGAGCTGCACGGCCTGGACAGGATGTCCTGGGCGATCACCGCGTACCTGCTCACCGCCACCGTCGGACTGCCGGTCTACGGCAAGCTCGGCGATCTGCTCGGCCGCAAGGGCGTGTTCCAGTTCGCGATCGTCGTCTTCGTCATCGGCTCGGCGCTGGCCGGCCGGGCGCGGACCATGGACCAGCTCATCGCCTTCCGCGCCCTCCAGGGCGTCGGCGCGGGCGGGTTGATGATCGGTGTCCAGGCGATCATCGCGGACATCGTGCCGCCGCGCGAACGTGGGCGCTTCATGGGCCTGATCGGCGCCGCGTTCGGCCTCGCCTCGGTCGCCGGCCCCCTGCTGGGCGGCTACTTCACCGACCACCTCTCCTGGCGGTGGTGCTTCTGGTTCAACGTGCCGTTCGGCCTGCTGACGCTGGCCGTCGTCACCGTCGTACTGAAACTGCCGAAGCCCACGGCCAAGGCCCGCCTCGACGTCCTCGGGGCGCTGCTGCTCGCCACGGCCTCGACCTGCCTGGTCCTGCTGACCAGTTGGGGCGGCACCGAGTACGCGTGGCGCTCGCGCGAGATCCTCGGCCTCGGCGCCGGAGCGGTCGTGGCGGCCGTGCTCTTCGTCGTCGCCGAGCACTTCGCGCCCGAACCCCTCATCCCGCTGCGGCTGTTCAGGGACTCCGTCTTCAACGTCACCGGCCTGGTGGGCCTGGTGATCGGCGTGGCGCTGTTCGGGGCCGCCAGCTATCTGCCGACCTTCCTCCAGATGGTCGACGGCGCCAGCGCCACCGAGTCCGGTCTGCTGATGCTGCCCATGATGGCCGGCATCGTCGGCGCGTCGATCGTCTCCGGGCAGCTCATCAGCCACACCGGCCGCTACAAGATCTGGCCGGTCCTGGGCAGCGCCCTGGCCGTGCTCGGCATGTGGCTGCTGTCCCGCCTCGAAGCGGACACGCCCCGGCTGCACTACAGCCTCTGGATGGCCCTCCTCGGCGCCGGCATCGGCATGGTGATGCCGGTCCTGGTCCTCGCCGTGCAGAACTCCGTGCGCCCCGCCGACCTCGGCACCGCGACCAGCGCCAACAACTACTTCCGGCAGATCGGCGGCAGCGTCGGCGCCGCGGTCTTCGGCACCCTCTTCGCAAACCGGCTCGCCGAGTCCCTGCGGAAGAGCCTCCCCACGCGCGCGGGAGCCCGTCTCCCCGAACCCGACTCGATCACCCCGCAGCTCGTCCACGCGCTTCCCCCGGAGCTGCGCGACAGCTACATCAGGGCGTACGCCGACGCCATGCCGCGCGTCTTCCTGTACCTCGTGCCGGTGCTGGTCGTCGGTCTGCTCATCGCCTTCTTCCTCAAGGAGAAACCGCTGGTGTCCCACCACACGGCTCCCGCCGCCCCCGACTCCACGGGCACCACGGCCACCCTGGCGGTCCCGGTGGCCTTCCCCCACCCTTCGGGCGGGGAGACCTCCGTCGCGTCGCGCCCGCCGCACGACGCCGGAATCCCGGTGTGCGGCACCGTCCAGCACCCGGACGGGACCGTCGTACCCCGCGCGGCGCTCACCCTCATCGATGTCACGGGTGCGCAGATCGGGCGCGGCGCGAGTGCCGAGGACGGGCGGTACGCGCTGTCCACGCCGGGCCCGGGCGCGTACGTCCTGATCGCCGCAGCGGGCGGCCACCAGCCGCAGGCGGTCACCGTGACCGTCGGCGAGCGGCCCGTCGAACTGGACCTCGTCCTCGGCGGCGCGGGGCGCCTGGCGGGCCGGGTGCTGACCGCGGACGGCACCGCGGTCCCGGACGCCACCGTCACGCTCACCGACGGACACGGCGAGGTCGTCGCCACCACCCGCAGCGGCTACGAGGGCCGGTACGTCATCACCGAGCTGGTGGCCGGCGAGTACACCCTCGCCGCCAGTGCTCCCGCCTTCAGCCCCGCCGCCCTCCCCGTCACCGTGCGGGCGTCCCGGGAGACCCTTCAGGACGTCCGACTCGCGGGCGGCGCCGTCCTGAAGGGCACCGTGCGGGCCGGCGGCGGACGGCCCGTCGAGGACGCGCGGGTGACCCTGCTCGACATGGCCGGCAACGTCGTGGACACGCTCACCACCCCGGCCGACGGGACGTTCGGCTTCCTGGACCTGTCCTCCGGCGAGTACACGGTCATCGCCTCCGGTTACCCGCCGGTCGCCACCGTCCTCCAGGTGGCCGGCGGCGACCGTACGGAACGCGACCTCCGGCTCGGGCACGGGGACTGAGCGGGCGGGGCGCGCGACCGTGCGCCGGAGCGGACCGGCCAGGACCAATTACCGGATTGCCACACATCGCGACCGACCGGCGCCGTACGGTGGTGAGGACGGCACAGATCTTGCGGAGCCGTGGGAAGAAGGGGCCTGCGCCATGGACCGTGGCACCGAGCCGGGCGCACCTCCCGCCCGCGGGGCTGAGGAGAGCGCGCCGGCGGAGCACGCCGCGGCCGGCCGTATCCCGCTGGCCGTGGTCGTGGTCGACCGTGAAGGCCTGGTCTCGCACTGGAGCCGGGGCGCGCGACGCCTGTTCGGCGCCTCCCGGGAGGAAGCCCTCGGCCGGCCCGCCGTCGACCTCCTGCCCGTCTCCGGTGCCCTCCCCGACACCGGTACCGACGACGATGACTCGACGCCCTACGGGCCGTACGCGGCCTACGACGGACTCGGACCCGACCTGGAGTCCTCCCTCGACGGCCGGCTGTCCTACCCGGCCGCGGGCCGCGCCCGTCTCACGGTGCCCGGCCGGGACGGCGAACGCGTCGACGTGCTCTGGTGGGCCTACCCCCTGGTGGGCCCGGGCCACGAGCGACTCCTCGTGCTCGCCGCCGACACCGACGTCCTGCGCCAGGAGGACGACGAGGTCGCTGTCGAGCGCATCGCGCCCGGATTCGCCCTGCACACCAACTTCCCCGGCGCCGACGAACTGGCCCGCAGGCTCCCCGAGATCCTGCCCAGCATGAGTGTCGGGGAAAGCGCCCGCATCGTCTCCCAGATCCTCGAACTGGGCTATCCCGTACTGGAGTTCAGCCAGAACGACCTGGTCCCGGTCACCCCCGACTGGGGCGTGCCCCGGCGCGCCGAGCGCAAGGCCCGCCGGGAGCGGGCGGCCCGCGCGGTCCAGGCAGGCGAGCCCCTGCCCGAGGACCTCCAGGACGACGTCGAGGACCTCGAACACGCGGCGGTGCGCGAGCGGCTGGAGTTCCTCAACGACGTCAGCGGGCGCATCGGCACCTCGCTCGACCTGTCCCGCACGATCATCGAGGTCAGCAGGGCCGTCGTCCCCCGCTTCACGGACGTGGCGGGCACCTATCTGCGTGAACAGGTCGTCGCGGGTGAGGGTTTCTCCGACGGAGTGCCGGACACGACGACGATGTGGCACCGCGTCGCCCTGGAGCACACCGACGAACCGGGCCGCTGGGACGACGTCGTACCGGTCGGCGAGGCCATGCCGTTCCCGGCGCACACCCCGTTCTTCCAGTGCATGACCAGCGGTCAGCCCGTCCTCGTGCCGCGCATCAGCGAACAGATGGGGCACATGATCGCCTCGCAGTTCGAGAAGCGTGACATCCGGCCGCTGATCACCGGCCGCTCCATGCTGGTCGTCCCGCTGAAGGCCCGCAACGTCGTCCTCGGCTTCATGATCCTGCTGCGCCACCCCGAGCGCGTCGAGTTCAACGACATGGACCGCGTCACCGGCGCCGAACTCGCCGCCCGCGCGGGCCTCGTGCTCGACAACGCGCGCATGTACACCTACCAGGAGAGCGTCGCCGAGACCCTCCAGGACAGCATGCTGCCGCAGATCCCCGCACGCATGGCGGGCTGCGACATCGCCACCCGCTATCTGCCCGGCACACTGCTGGGCCGCGTCGGCGGCGACTGGTTCGACTCCGTGAAACTGCCGGGCGCCCGTACCGCCCTCGTCGTCGGCGACGTGATGGGACACGGCCTCAACTCGGCAGCGATGATGGGCCAGTTGCGTACGGCCGTCCAGACCATGGCCGCCCTCGACCTGCCGCCCGCCCAGCTCCTGCGCAACCTCGACGACCTCGCCCAGCGCCTCGGCGACAACTACCTCGCGACCTGCCTCTACGCCGTCTACGACCCGATCGCCGGTGAGCTGCACCTCGCCAACGCGGGCCATATACCGCCCGTGCTGGTCCGCGCGGTGGACGGCCGGAGCGAGCTGCTCGACCTGCCCACCGGTGCGCCCATCGGCGTCGGCGGGGTGCCCTTCGAGGCGGTACGCGTGCGCGTGGAGCCCGGCGACCGGCTCGTGATGTGCACCGACGGCCTCGTCGAGGTACGCGGGGAGGACATCGGCGTGGGCCTGGCGACGCTCTGCGAGTCCGCCGCCCACCCGGCCGCCTCCATGGACGACGCCTGCGACACGATCATCCGCGCCCTGAACGTACGCGGAGGCCGCAAGGACGACGTGGCGCTGCTGATGGCCAGACTCAACGGCATCGAACCGGACGACGTCGCCGAATGGCGGCTCGCCCTCGACCCGGCCGAGGTCCGCCGGGCCCGTGCCGTGGTCCGCGAACAGCTCCACGACTGGGGCCTGGCGCGGCTGGTGGACGTCTCCGAACTGCTGGTCGGCGAACTCGTCACCAACGCCGTACGGCACTCGCACGCGCGTCCCGTCGTGCTTCGTCTCGTGCGCGGCGAGACCCTGCTGTGCGAGGTGGACGACGACGACCACACCCTGCCCACACTGCTCAGCGCCGAGCCCACGGCCGAGGCCGGCCGCGGGCTGCGCGTGGTGAGCACGCTGGCCCGGGAGTGGGGGGCGAGCCGTACCGGGGCGGGCAAGACCGTGTGGTTCGAACTCACCTTGCCACGCCGACGCTGACGTCCCGCAGTCGATGTCGGTGTCCTGTGCTTGGATTGACGTTGCCGCGGGGCCGGGGAGGCGTGTGAGGCGCACACCGGCGTACACCTCTCGAACGAGCCGTGAAGGTATGCGCGGTGCGCTTGTGGGCGTAACCGGGGCACGGTAGACCGAACTGGCCCGTCACCTCGGACGGGCAGCCGTCGCACCCTGGGGAGTTGGGCATGAGCGTGACGAGTCGGTACAGGGAGGCCTGGGAGGGCTTCTGGCGCGAGGCCCCCCACGGACAGGGAGCCGTCTTCTGGGACGCGGAGCCCGTGCTGACCGTCGGTCTCCACCTCGCCGTCTTCGAACCGCACCTCGCGGACTTCGAGTTGCCCCTGCTGGACCTCGGCTGCGGCAACGGCACCCAGACCCGGTTCCTCACCGACCGGTTCACCCGGGTCGTCGGCGCCGACCTCTCGCCCGCGGCACTGGAACGCGCCCGCCAGGCCGACCCGGAGGGCGCCGCCGAGTACGAACTGCTCGACTGCGCCGAGAAGACCGAGGTCGAGGCACTGCACGGAAAGCTCGGCGACACCAACGTGTACATGCGCGGGGTGCTCCACCAGTGCGACGCCGACGACCGGCAGACCCTCGTCGACGGCATCGCGACCCTCATCGGACAGCGCGGCCGGGCCTTCCTGGTCGAACTGTCGCAGGACGCGCGCCCCATCCTGATGGGCCTCGCGCAGAGCCCCGAGGGCCCGCCGCCCAAACTGCGCCCGGTCCTCGAACACGGCATCGCACCGGGCGAGGTGGCGGACTCGGCGGTGCCCGTGTACCTGAGCGCGGCGGGCCTGAAGGTCCTCGGGAGCGGTGAACTCCCGCTCACCACCACGGAGTACACAGCGGACGGAACCCGCATCGTGCTGCCCTCGAAGTGGGTCGTGGTGGCGCAGCAGCGCTGAGGTCCGCGGCGGCCGGAAACGTGACGCCGGAGGCCGCCGTGACCAAGTCGGAATGTGGAGAAGTCGTGGAGGATTGACGGGAGTCGTTCGGCGTGGCGAGAATGCGGATCACTTCGCTGCGTCTGAAGCGAGTGAAGTGACGCGAGTGACCTGGTCGCGCAGGCTTCGTGTGTCCGCCCGCGCCGGTCACTGGCACTCGACACACCTCCCACACATTTCGAACCACAGAGGCTCATTTTGTCGCGTTCGCTCCAGTCCAGAACTCTGACTGTCCTCGCCGCAACCGCTTTCGCCGCCGCTGTCGTACCCGTACTCGGGGCCGGTACGGCGAGCGCGACCAACGGCGGGTCGTGTCAGTCCGCCACCGTCCAGTACCGCGTCGACGGCGGCGACTGGACCTCGCAGGGCGGGTTCCACGCCTGGGACAGCGCTCCCGGCTCCGTCGAGGTGCGGCTGGCCCCGGGCCAGAGTGTCGGGGAGGGCTGCAAGTACCCCGTGTCCCTGGCCGAGTACACGACCGAGGGCCCGAACTGGAACACCTCCGGCCGCCAGACCTTCGTCGAGAAGGACACCGTCTACCTGACCTCGGCGGACGTCGCCGACGCGGGTGGCGCGGAGCACACCTGGCAGAAGCTGAGTGTGAAGACCCCGGACTGCTACGGGCAGATCGACCTGTACGGCGACGACATCGCGTACGACGGCAAGGAGGGGGAGGGCCACGGTCCCGCCCCCTACCAGCCCGACGGCGTGGTCACGCCCTACCACCTCATAGCGGCCTGGAACGGCGGCGACAAGGCGTGCGAGACCGGCGCCTCCGAGCCGCCCGCCCCCACTCCGTCGGAGCCCGCGCCGAGCACCCCGGCCACCCCGACCACGCCCGCGACTCCCACGACGCCCGCGAGCAGCGAGCCGCCCGCCGAGGAGACGACCCCGCCGGCCTCCTCCAGCACGCCGCCCACCACCCCGGACGTGCCCCCGGCGGAGTCGACGCCGCCCACCAGCCCGGAGCCCTCGCCCAGCGAGAGCACCCCGCCGCTGGCGGAGACCGGCGCCGGCGCGCCGGTCGGCACGATCGCCGGTGCGGCGGCCGTGGTGCTCGCCCTCGGCGCCGGCGCGCTCTTCCTGACCCGCCGCGCCCGCCGCTCCTGACCGGGAGCGCCGCGACCGCGGCCGTCCCGTAGCGCGACAGGTCGCCCGACAGCCCCGTTTCCGTGAGGAGGCGGGGCTGTCGCCGCGTTCCGGCTACTGAACGGTTCGGCGCGTAGATCCGTGAGTCCACCCGGGAGGCCGAAGGGGTGCTTCCTGGCCGGGACCGCGCCCGGCGCGTAACGTTCGGACAGCGAGCCGCTGACCTGCGACGGGACTGTCTCACGATGAAGATCCTCATCAGCGCCGACATGGAGGGCGCCACCGGCGTCACCTGGCCGGCCGACGTACTGCCGGGCACCCCGCAGTGGGAGCGGTGCCGTTCGATGTTCACCTCGGACGTCAACGCGGCCGTGCTCGGCTTCTTCGACGGCGGCGCCGACGAGGTGCTGGTCAACGAGGCCCACTGGACCATGCGCAACCTGCTCCTCGAACGGCTGGACGAGCGGGTGGAGATGCTCACCGGGCGCCACAAGTCGCTGTCCATGGTGGAGGGCGTGCAGCACGGCGACGTCGACGGCATCGCCTTCGTCGGCTATCACGCGGGCGCCGGAATGGAGGGCGTCCTCGCCCACACCTACCTCGCCAACTCCATCACCGGCGTGTGGGTGAACGACGTACGGGCCAGCGAAGGGCTCCTCAACTCCCATGTCGTCGCCGAGTACGGGGTTCCCGTCGTGCTCGTCACCGGCGACGACCTCGCCTGCGAGGACGCGCTCGGATACGCGCCCGAGGCGCTGAAGGTCGCCGTCAAGGACCATGTGTCGCGGTACGCCGCCGTGTGCCGGACGCCTGCCAGGACCGCCGCCGACATCCGGGCCGCCGCGAAGGAGGCCGCCGTACTGGCCGTGCGGCACGAGCCCGTCGTCGGCGGGCCGTTCACCGTCGCGCTGGAGTTCGACGCCGAGCATCTCTCCATGGCCGCCACCGTCGTGCCCGGCGTCGGGCGGATCGGGGAGCGGAAGGTGGCGTACACGAGCGGCACAATGTACGAGGGCATTCGTACCTTCAAGGCGGTCACGACGATCGTCTCGGCCGCGGTGGAGGAGCAGTATGGCTGACCAGCAGGCGCTCGACGAGGTGGTGGCGTTCACCTCCGATCTCATCCGGATCGACACGACCAACCACGGCGGCGGCGACTGTCAGGAGCGGCCCGCCGCCGAGTACGCCGCCGCCCTGCTCGCCGAGGCGGGCCTGGAGCCCACACTCCTCGAACGGACCAGGGGCCGCACCAACGTCGTCGCCCGGATCGAGGGCACCGACCCCGCCGCCGACGCCCTGCTCCTGCACGGGCACCTGGACGTCGTGCCCGCACGCGCCGACGACTGGAGCGTGCACCCGTTCTCCGGGGAGATCCGCGACGGCGTCGTCTGGGGGCGGGGCGCCGTCGACATGAAGAACATGGACGCGATGATCCTCGCCGTCGTCCGCGACTGGGCCCGCGAGGGCGTCCGGCCCCGGCGCGACATCGTGATCGCGTTCACCGCCGACGAGGAGGACAGCGCCGCCGACGGCGCCGGATTCCTGGCCGCCGAGCACCCGGGGCTGTTCGAGGGGTGCACCGAAGGGGTCGGCGAGTCCGGGGCGTTCACCTTCCACGACGGCGGCGGACGCCATCTGTACCCCATCGCCGCCGGTGAACGCGGCACCGGCTGGCTCAAGTTGACCGCCAGGGGCCGTGCCGGACACGGCTCGAAGGTCAACCACAGCAACGCCGTCACCCGCCTCGCCGCCGCCGTCGCCCGCATCGGCGCGTACGAGTGGCCACTGCGCCTCACCCCGACCGTGCAGGCAGCCTTGACCCAACTGGCCGCCCTCTACGGGATCGTGCCCGACCTGGACGACGTCGACGGGCTCCTCACCAAACTCGGACCCGCCGCCCGGCTCGTCGAGGCGACCGTCCGCAACAGCGCCAACCCGACCATGCTGAGCGCCGGTTACAAGGTCAACGTGATCCCCGGCGAAGCCGTCGCGTACGTCGACGGGCGCTTCCTGTACGGCTGCGAGGACGAGTTCCGCGCGACCCTCGACGAACTCACCGGCCCCGACGTGGAGTGGGAGTTCCACCACCGTTCGGGAGCCCTGCAAGCGCCGGTGGACTCACCCACGTACGCCCGAATGCGCGCCGCCGTCGAGGAGTTCGCGCCCGAGGGGCTCGTGGTGCCCTACTGCATGTCCGGTGGGACCGACGCCAAGCAGTTCTCGCGGCTGGGTATCACCGGGTACGGATTCGCGCCGCTGAAGCTGCCCGAGGGCTTCGACTACCAGGCACTCTTCCACGGTGTGGACGAGCGTGTCCCGGTCGAGGCGCTGCACTTCGGAGTCCGGGTACTCGACCGGTTCCTGCGCACGGCCTAGGAGTGGGGAACACAGTGCAGACACTGCCGTACGGATCATGGCCCTCGCCCATCGACGCGGAACTCGCCGCCGAGCACGACGGGTCGCCCGAGTACGTGGGGTTCGTCGGCGACGAGGCGTGGTGGACCGAGCCCCGGCCCACCGAGGGCGGCCGGCGCACCCTGGTGCGACGGCGCTCCGACGGCTCCCAGGAGTCGGTCCTGGACGCGCCGTGGAACGTGCGCAGCCGGGTCATGGAGTACGGCGGCCACCCGTGGGCCGGTGCGGTGCTCGACGGCGGTGCGCTGGTCGTGTTCGTCAACTTCGCTGATCAGCGGCTGTACTGCCTGACGGAGGGTCAGGAACCGCGCCCGCTCACGCCGTTGTCCCCGGTCGGCGGCGGACTGCGGTGGGTGGAGCCGCAGTTGCGGCTCGAACTCGGTGAAGTCTGGTGCGTAATGGAGGAGTTCACCGGCGAGGCTCCCACCGATGTGCGGCGCGTGCTCGCCGCCGTGCCGCTGGACGGATCGGCCGCCGAGGAGCGTGGCGCCGTACGCGAACTCAGCGACGACCGGCACCGGTTCGTCACCGGCCCCCGCGTCTCGCCCGACGGACGGCGCGCCGCCTGGCTCGCCTGGGACCATCCGCGGATGCCCTGGGACGGGACCGAGCTGGTCCTCGCGGAGGTGGGCGCCGACGGCACGCTGAGCGGCGCCCGGACGGTCGCCGGAGGGCCCGAGGAGTCGATCGCCCAGGTGGACTGGGCGGGCGACGGCGCGCTGCTGTACGTCAGCGACCGCTCCGGCTGGTGGAACCTCTACCGGGACGACGTGCCCGTGTGTCCCCGCCCGGAGGAGTTCGGCGGCGCGCTGTGGAAGGTCGGGCAGCGCTGGTTCGCCCCGCTGGAGGGCGGTCCTGTCGCGGTCGTGCACGGGCGCGGGGCGACCACGCTCGGGATCCTGGACCCCGGGACCGGCGACGTCGTCGACACCTGCGGTCCCTGGACAGAGTTCGCGGCCACCCTCGCCGTGCACGGGGACCGGGTCCTCGCCGTCGGGGCCAGCCCGCGCAGCGCGGCCGAGGTCGTCGAGCTGGACACCCGTACGGGACGGGCCCGGGTCATCGGCGCCGCCCACCAGGACCCGGTCGACCCCGTGCACTATCCCGAGCCGCAGATCCGCACCTTCACCGGCCCGGAGGGCCGGGACATCCACGCGCACATCTATCCGCCGCACCACCCGGGGTGCACGGCGCCCGACGACGAGCTGCCCCCGTACGTCGTGTGGGCGCACGGCGGGCCGACCGGGCGGGCGCCTCTCGTGCTCGACCTGGAGATCGCCTACTTCACCTCGCGGGGCATCGGCGTCGCCGAGGTCAACTACGGCGGCTCGACCGGGTACGGGCGCGAGTACCGCGACCGGCTGCGCGAACAGTGGGGCGTCGTCGACGTCGAGGACTGCGCGGCCGTCGCCCTCGCCCTCGCCGACGAGGGCACCGCGGACCGCGCCCGGCTCGCCGTCCGGGGCGGCAGCGCGGGCGGCTGGACCGCCGCGGCCTCCCTCACCGGCACCGACGTCTACGCCTGCGGCACGATCCTCTACCCGATCCTCGACCTGGCGGGCTGGGGCTCGGGGGAGACCCACGACTTCGAGTCGCAGTACCTGGAGTCCCTGGTCGGCCCGCTCGCCGAGGTCCCGGGCCGCTATCTGGAGCGCTCGCCCGCCGAGCACGCCGCCGACATCACCGCGCCCTTCCTGCTGTTGCAGGGGCTGGACGACGTCATCTGCCCGCCCGTGCAGTGCGACCGCTTCCTCGCCCGGCTCGCGGCGGAGGGACGGCGCGTGCCGCACCGGTACATCGCCTTCGAGGGGGAGGGGCACGGCTTCCGGCGGGCGGACACGACAGTGCGTGTCCTGGAGGCCGAACTCTCCCTGTACGCACAGGTCTTCGGACTCAACCCGCCCGGCATCCCGACCCTGGAACTGGTCAAGTGAAGCCACTCGTCAGGCCGTCGAGGCTCGCGCCCGGTGCCCGCGTGGCCGTCGTCGCGCCCAGCGGGCCCGTGCGCGAGGAACGCCTGCAGTCCGGACTCGACCTGCTGCGCGGCTGGGGCCTCGACCCCGTCGTCGCACCTCATGTCCTGGACCGGCACGGGGAGTTCGACTACCTCGCGGGCACGGACGCCGACCGGGCCGCCGACCTCCAGGCCGCCTGGTGCGACCCCACGGTCGACGCGGTGCTCTGCGCCCGTGGCGGCTACGGCGCGCAGCGCATGGTCGACCTGCTCGACTGGGACGCGCTGCGGGCGGCCGGGCCCAAGGTGTTCGTCGGCTACAGCGACATCACCGCGCTGCACGAGGCGTTCGCGGTCCGGCTGGGACTCGCCACGCTGCACGGGCCGATGGTCTCCGCCGTCGACTTCCTCAAGAACGCGCGGGCACAGGAGCACCTGCGGGCCACGCTGTTCGACCCGGAGTCGGTACGGGTCATCGACGCCGCGGCCGGTCCGGCGCTGGTACCCGGGCGGGCCCGCGGTGTCACCCTCGGCGGCTGTCTGGCCATACTCGCCACCGAGCAGGGCACCCCGCACGCCCGGCCCGGTGCGCGCGGCGGACTGCTCATGATCGAGGACGTGGGGGAGAGCGCGTACCGGATCGACCGGGACCTCACCCAGCTGCTGCGCACCGGCTGGCTCGACGGCGTCGCCGGGATCGTCCTCGGCTCGTGGGAGAGGTGCGGCCCGTACGAGGGGCTGCGTGCCGTGTTCGCCGACCGGCTCGGCGGACTGGGGGTGCCGGTGCTGGAGGGGTTCGGGTTCGGGCACTGCGACGGGGCGCTGACGGTCCCCCTCGGGGTGGCCGCCGAACTGGACGCCGACGCGGGGACACTGACGCTGGAGGAACCGGCGCTGCGGTGAGGAGCGGGCCGGCTCCCGCTGCCGTCACCCGTCCGGCGTACCTCCGGGCGCGCGGGAAGCACTGGCCGGGCTCATGCTGGCCCCATGAGCCCGAAGACCTCCGAGAGCCGTGGCGACGCCGGTGGCGGGACCGGTGGTGCGCGGGGGCTGCTGACGCCCACCCGGGTCGCCGTCGGGGCGCTCGCCCTGCTCGCCCTGATCTTCATCTTCGAGAACACCCGCGCGACCAGGATCCGCCTGCTGATCCCCGAAGTGACCATGCCGCTGTGGATGGCGCTGCTCGGCACGGCGGCCATCGGCGCGCTCTGCGGGGCCTACTTCATGCGCCGCCGAAGGTGAACAAGGGCCGCGCGTAAGGTGACCGGGTGTCTGAGCACCGTGGATATCTCGCCGAAGGGCCCCGCGTGGGCATACGTCCGTTCACCTACGAGGACGGTGCCGAGTTCATCGACCGGGTGCGGGAGAGCAAGGCCCTGCACCACCCCTGGCTGGCCCCGCCGGCGAGCCCGGACGCCTACGCCTCGTACGCCGGGCGGCTGATCGAGGATCCGACGAAGGCCGGGTTCCTCGTGTGCGAGAAGGACGCCCGGGGTGCCGTCGCCGGGTTCGTCAACATCAACAACATCGTCCAGGGCGGCTTTCTGTGCGGTGCCCTCGGATACGGGGCGTTCGTCCATGCGGCCGGGCGGGGGCTGATGAGCGAGGGGCTCGGTCTCGTCGTCCGGTACGCCTTCGGGCCGCCGCTGCGGCTGCACCGGCTGGAGATCAACGTGCAGCCCGGCAACGCCGCCTCGATCGCCCTCGCCCGGCGCTGCGGCTTCCGGCTGGAGGGCTACTCGCCGGGTTTCCTCTACATCGACGGGGCCTGGCGGGACCACGAACGGTGGGCGATCACCGCGGAGATGCTGAAGCGGTGAGCGTGAGCACTCCGCCGGGCCGGGAGTCCGCTGTGGTGTCCGAGGGCCGTCGTGGCTCGTCGCGCAGTTCCCCGCGCCCCTTTCGGGGCGTTGCCCGTCGAGGCGCGGGCTCCCCGGCCCGGTGAGTGTCCCGGAGGTTCGCCCTCCTCAGCCGCCCGACAACTGCGGCAGCACCTTCGTGCGGTAGAAGTCGAAGAAGCCGCGCTGGTCGGGGCCGATCTGGCTGACGTAGACCCGGTCGAAGCCCGCGTCGGCGAAGGCGGACAGGGCCGCGAGGTGTTCGTCCACGTCCGGGCCGCAGACCGTCCTCTCGCTCACCATGGACTCGGTGACCAGCGGCTCCAGTTGCTCGAAGTGACGCGGCGTGGGCAGGATCTGGGCCATCTCGCCGGGCAGCAGCTGGTTGGGCCACAGCCGGTGCGCCGTACGGACGGCCTCCTCGCGGTCGGGGCCGTAGCAGACCTTCGTACCGCCGCTGACGAGCCCCGAGCCCCCGCCGCCCTTGCGGAACTGGGTCGTGAGGTCCTCGTCGGGACCCATGGTGATGTAGCCGTCGCCCACGCGGGCCGCGAGCGCCGTGGCCTGGGGGCCGAAGCCGGAGACGTCGATCGGGACGGGCTCGTCGGGGACGGTGTACAGGCGGGCGTTCTCGACGGTGTAGTGGACGCCACGGTGGTTGACCTCCTCGCCGGTGAAGAGCCGGCGCATCACCTGGATCGCCTCCTCCAGCATCTCCAGGCGGGTGCGCGCGGGCGGCCACCGGTCGCCGAGGACGTGCTCGTTCAGTGCCTCGCCGGTGCCGACGCCGAGCCGGAAGCGGCCGTCGGTCATCACCGCGCTCGTCGCCGCGGCCTGCGCCACCACCGCCGGGTGCATCCGCACGGTCGGGCAGGTCACGGCCGTCTGGACGGGCAGCGACACCGCCTGCGACAGCGCGCCGATCACCGACCACACGAAGGGGCTCTGGCCCTGGGCGCCGTTCCACGGGTGGTAGTGGTCCGAGATCCACAGCGCCTGGAACCCGGCCTGTTCGGCCTGCCTCGCCTGCTCGACGAGTTCCGCCGGACCGAATTCCTCGCACGCGAGGAAGCAGCCGTACTCGGGCATGGGGGAAGCACCTCCGGAAAAGGGCGGGTCGGGGTGTGCTCCGGGTACCCAGAAGGAGACGGGGAAACCGGCGGGGGAGGCCGGACCGCGGCTGACCCAACCGGTCCCGCACGGACGTCCGGGCGCCCTGAGCAGGCGACGCGGACGGCTCCGTACGTCGCGAACCGCTGCGGCCCGAGTACCGGAATCCGGTACTCGGGCCGCACAGCACCCTGTTCTCCAGGGGGTCGATCACTTGCCGATGCCGGCTACCAGCGGTACCAGCGACCCCTTGATCCGCTCGCGCTCGTGCCCCGCACCAGGAAGCCCAGTAGCCAGACGACAAGCACGATCAGTGCGATCCACCAGAGGATTTTCACCGCGAATCCGGCCCCGAAGAGAATCAGAGCCAGCAGCAGTACTAGCAGAATGGGAACCATTGTGAACCTCCTGGACTCCGAGTTTCCCGAAATCGGCGTCTCAGTCATCCGTGGAGGGAATCAGTCGGCCTTTCGGCAGAGGATCTCCCCGTGCGGGACGGTGAACCAGGCGTCCTCCCGCCGTCCCCATTCCCGCCAGGCCTCCGAGACCGCCCGCAGCCGCTCCGGAGTGGCCAGCCCGCCTTCCGTGGCCCGGTCCGCGTACGCCGACGCGAGTGTCCGGTCCGCCCACAGGCCGCTCCACCAGGCGAGCTCGTCGCTGTCCGCGAACGTCCAGGTGCTGGACGTGGCCGTGATGTCCGTGAGCCCGGCCCGCAGCGCCCAGGACTTCAGGCGACGCCCCGCGTCCGGCTCGCCCCCGTTGGCCCGGGCCACGCGCCGGTACAGGTCCAGCCAGTCGTCCATGCCCTCCGACGCCGGATACCAGGCCATGGCCAGGTAGTCCGACTCGCGGACGGCGATGTACCCGCCCGGTTTGGTGACCCGGTGCATCTCGCTCAGTGCCCGCACCGGATCGCCCACGTGCTGGAGCACCTGATGGGCGTGGACCACACAGAACGTGTCGTCCGGGAAGTCCAGCGCGTGGATGTCCGCGACCGCGAACTCGACGTTGCCCAGGCCGCGTTCGGAGGCCGTGGCCCTGGCCCGGTCCAGGATGCCCGGTGCCCGGTCGACGCCGGTGACCTGCCCGTCGGGGACCAGTTCGGCCAGGTCGGCGGTGATCGTGCCCGGGCCGCAGCCGATGTCCAGGATCCTCATGTGCGGCTTCAGCGAGCCGAGGAGGTAGGCCGCCGAGTTGGCGGCGGTGCGCCAGGTGTGCGAGCGGAGCACGGACTCGTGGTGCCCGTGCGTGTAGACGGCGGTCTCCTGCGGCTGCGACTGCGGCTTGGACATGGCCGTGCCCCTTCTCGTCTTCTCGAACGACCCGCTTCGAACGACTCGCTCCTCACCGTACGCAGTCGTGCCGAATAATGAGACCCGCGTCTTGGAATATGGACACCGTCCGTCAACGGCCGTCCGCCGGGGGTCAGTTCTGGTCGAGCGGCCGGTAGACGGTCAGCGCCTCCGCGAGTTTTTCGAGCGTCACCCCGCCCGCCACCTCGGTGACTTCGCCGTCGTACGCGAGGAGGGTGCCCGGAGCCACGTCGTCCCACTGGAGACGGTGGACGAGGGCGCCCGCGTGAGCGTGGTGGCGGCCGGCCGGCACGGGACCCAGCCGGCGGCGGGCGCCGCTGCCCGCGAACGGCAGCCACAACGGGCGCCGCCCTCCCAGGAGTTGCACCTTCCGCGGATGGCGGTCGGCACGCAGGACATGTACCGCCCCGAGCACCCCGGCCGGCCGACCACCGATCCGGTCGGACCAGCGCTCCCGCTCGCGCTCGCGCACCGGGTCCGGGCGGACGCCCAGGCCGCAGGTGTTGAGGAAGACGCCCTCCTGGTCCCCGGACCGGAACCGGCCCACGTCCACGCGCACCGCCTCGCCCCGGCGCACCGCGCGGCCGGCGGCCCGTGCGTCCTCGACGCCCAGGTCGAGCGCGAAGCGGTTGAGCGTGCCGCCGGGCACCACCGCGAGCGGGAGTCCGTGGGTCAGGGCGATCCCGGCGGCCGTGTTCACCGTGCCGTCGCCGCCGCACACCCCGAGCACCCGGCAGCGGGCCGCCGCCTTCTCCAGCTCGGCCCGCAGATCCTCCGGCGCGCACTCCACGATCTCCGCCAGCGGCAGCGCGTCCTCCAGCGCGCGGACCCGGTCCGCCGTACCCGCCGCCGTGTTCGCGACCAGGACCAGGCCCTCGCCGTCGGGCAGCGCCGGGGCCGTGGCGTGCGGCCGGGCCGGGGACGCGGAGAGATCGCGGGTCGGCGCGAGCCTCCGTACGGCGAACGCGGCGCCCGCGCCCAGGACCGCGCCCGCCAGCACGTCACTGGGGAAGTGGACGCCGGTGTAGACACGGGACATCGCCACCGAGAAGGCGACCGGCGCCACCAGCGCGCCCAGCCCCCGGGACTCCAGGGCGACACCGGTCGCGAAGGCTGCCGCCGACGCGGAGTGACCGGACGGGAACGACGTCGTGATCGGCTGCCGCTTCAGCTGCCTGACCGTCGGTACGGCGTCCAGCCCGGGGCGGGGGCGGCGTACCGAGCGCTTGCCGACCGTGTTGATCGTCGCGGAGGCCACGGCGAGGGAGGCGAGCCCCCGGACGGCGGCCCGGCGGGCCCGGGGACTGCCCGTCGCCGCCAGGGCGGCGGCCGTCGCGAACCACAGGACACCGTGGTTCGCGCTGCGGCTCAGCCTCGGCAGGACGCGCTCGGCGCCCGGCCAGTGCCGGGTGGCGGCGGTCTCGAACAGCCAGGAGTCGAGTTTCAGCAGGTTCTCGCGCAGGGCGTGACGGCCGAGCTGTGGGACGGTGAGGTCGATGATGTCTGCGGTCATGAACCTCTGGGTACCCTGAAGAGAGCCTTTTTGTCTTGTCGCGCCGGTCAAAGGGCTTGTCGCGAGGTCGTGGGGCGGGAGGGAAGCCATATGCGTCTGCTGCTCGTCCGTCACGGTCAGACCCCGTCGAACGTGCGATTCCTGCTGGACACCGCGGTTCCGGGACCCGGACTGACCGAGCTGGGGGAGCGGCAGGCCGCCGCGCTGCCGGAGGCGCTCGCGGGCGAGGACATCGACGCGCTGTACGCCTCCACACTGACCCGCGCACAGTTGACCGCCGCCCCGCTGGCCGGGGCGCGTGGCCTCGGCGTACAAGTGCGGGACGGCATCCGGGAGGTGGCCGCCGGGGACCTGGAGATGCGGGGCGACTCCGAGGCCGCGCACACGTACATGACCACCCTGTTCGCGTGGGCGGCCGGTGACACGGAGCTGCGGATGCCGGGCGGGGAGAACGGTGCCGAGGCGCTCGGACGGTTCGACGCGGTCGTCGCGGAGGCCGCCGACGGCGGAGCCGGCACGGTCGCCATGGTCAGCCACGGGGCCGCGATCCGGATGTGGGCGGCGGCCCGCGCGGACAACATCGACGTGCCCTTCGCCGCCGGGCACCGGCTCGACAACACCGGTGTGGTCGTCCTGGAGGGGTCCCCGGCGGAAGGGTGGAAGGCCCTGTCCTGGGCGGGCGCCGCTGTCGCGGAGACCGGGTCGGACACCGGGAGCGGGCCTGCCGGCGAGCGACTCGGCCCCGCCGGGTAGCCGGGATTCCCGCCGCGGGCCCGATGGGGGCCGGTCGCACGGTTCCCCGCGCCCCTTCCGGGACGCCGGTGCGCACCGGCGCCGACCGGAACCGTCTGCCCGCGCGCGTGTGCCGGCGGCCGTGCGTTTATGGGTTTGCCGGGGGTCGCTGTCGGCCCGCAGAATGCGCCTCATGGGACACCTCGAAGCAGCGCACCTTGAGTACTACCTTCCCGACGGGAGGGCGCTGCTCGGCGATGTGTCGTTCCGGGTGGGCGAAGGGGCCGTCGTGGCCCTCGTGGGACCCAACGGCGCCGGGAAGACGACCCTGCTGCGGCTGATCTCCGGCGAGCTGAAACCGCACGGCGGGACCGTCAACGTGAGCGGCGGGCTCGGCGTGATGCGCCAGTTCGTGGGCTCCGTACGGGACGAGACGACCGTACGGGACCTGCTCGTGTCGGTCGCCACCCCGCGGATCCAGCAGGCGGCCAAGGAGGTCGACCTCGCCGAGCACGGCATGCTGACCGTCGACGACGAGGCGGCCCAGCTCCAGTACGCCCAGGCCCTCTCCGACTGGGCCGAGGCGCGCGGCTACGAGGCCGAGACACTGTGGGACATGTGCACCACCGCCGCGCTCGGGGTGCCGTACGAGAAGGCCCAGTGGCGGCTCGTGCGCACCCTCTCCGGCGGTGAGCAGAAGCGGCTGGTGCTGGAGGCGCTGCTGCGCGGCACGGACGAGGTGCTGCTGCTCGACGAGCCCGACAACTACCTCGACGTACCCGGCAAACGGTGGCTGGAGGACCGGCTCGCGGAGACCCGCAAGACCGTTCTCTTCGTCTCCCACGACCGGGAGCTGCTCTCCCGGTCCGCGCAGAAGATCGTGTCCGTCGAACCCGGCCCCGCAGGCGCGGACGCGTGGGTGCACGGCGCCGGGTTCGCCACCTATCACGAGGCGCGGGCCGAACGGTTCGCGCGCTTCGAGGAGTTGCGCCGGCGCTGGGACGAGAAGCACGCCCAGTTGAAGAAGCTGGTGCTGAACCTTCGTCAGGCGGCCTCCATCAGCCATGAGTTGGCGTCCCGCTACCAGGCCGCGCAGACCAGGCTGAGGAAGTTCGAGGAGGCGGGGCCGCCGCCCGAGCCGCCGCGCGAGCAGGACATCACCATGCGGCTCAAGGGCGGCCGTACCGGCGTAAGGGCCATCACCTGCAAGGGACTTGAGCTGACCGGGCTGATGAAACCCTTCGACCTGGAGGTCTTCTACGGCGAACGGGTCGCCGTTCTCGGCTCCAACGGCTCCGGCAAGTCGCACTTCCTGCGGCTGCTCGCCGGTGACACCGTGAACCACACGGGCGAGTGGAAGCTCGGCGCGCGGGTCGTGCCCGGGCACTTCGCGCAGACGCATGCCCATCCCGAACTGGAGGGCCGTCCGCTCCTCGACATCCTGTGGTCTGAGCACTCGCAGGACCGGGGCGCGGCCATGTCCCGGCTGCGCCGCTACGAGCTGACCGCCCAGGCCGAGCAGCGCTTCGAGCGGCTCTCCGGGGGCCAGCAGGCCCGTTTCCAGATCCTGCTCCTGGAACTGGAGGGGGTCACGGCGCTGCTGCTGGACGAGCCGACGGACAACCTCGACCTGGAGTCCGCCGAGGCACTCCAGGAAGGCCTGGAGGCGTTCGAGGGCACGGTTCTCGCCGTCACGCACGACCGTTGGTTCGCGCGTTCCTTCGACCGGTATCTGGTCTTCGGCAGCGACGGGCGGGTCCGCGAGACCTCCGAGCCCGTGTGGGACGAGCGGCGGGTGGAGCGGGCCCGGTAAAGAGTCGCTTCGCCTGTGCGGCCAGGGGTACCCGGGCCGTACGGAAGAACTCGACGACTGGGGTGCCACCATGAACGGAGTCGATCCGGCCCGACTGGACGACCAGCAGCTCATGAAGGAGCTGGAGACGATCCACCGCACCCGTCACGACACGCTGCTGCACGCGTCGAACGGCGCGCTGCGCGCCCACAACGACCGTATGGCGCAGCTGGAGGGCGAGTACCTGCGCCGCCATCCGCGCCGTCCGGTCGCCACGGGCCGCACCCGTGCGGGCGCCCGGGACCGGGACGGCGCGCAGGAGTGAGCGAAGGTGCCGCCGCCCGGGGCCCGAGGGCTCCCGGCAGCGGCACCGGCCGCGGCGGTGGATCTCAGCGGCGCACCGGGGGAGTATCCCAGTGCCGATGGGCCGCGACCGCCGCGACGAGGGCGGGGCTGTCACCGGCCGACCAGTGGCCGATGGCCGTCAGGACGATCCGAGGACGTTCCGCGACGCACTCGTGTCCGAGGTCGGCA
Source organism: Streptomyces sp. NBC_01451 (assembly GCF_036227485.1). Taxonomy (NCBI): domain Bacteria; kingdom Bacillati; phylum Actinomycetota; class Actinomycetes; order Kitasatosporales; family Streptomycetaceae; genus Streptomyces; species Streptomyces sp. NBC_01451. Next base: position 1,543,543 of record NZ_CP109479.1, on the reverse strand, counting down.
GGGAGGCGTCGCGGATCCGCACCTGCGCGTCGGCCGGGCTCGGGCCGCCCGGCCACCCCGCCGGGCGGCCCGAGCCCGCCGGAGGACTCGGGCACCGGTTCTCCGCCGCCGCCTCCGGCGGTCGCCGTCTGCCGGGGCTCGGTGGGTTCGACCTGTTCGGCGCCCTGGTGGGCGGTCGGAAACGCGATGCCCATGAGTTCCACCAGATTTCGGGGATGCTCGCCGCGTACCCGACGATCCGCTGCCGACACGCGCCGGCGGTGCCTCAGCTACAGGTCATGTCCGAGGACGGGCCCCTGGTCCCGGTCGGGCGGTGACCTCCGAGAGGGTGAGAGCGGAGTGCTCCGCGGAGCACTCGACGACCACCCGGACCGGGGAGCCGCAGGCGGTGTGGCGAACGTCGAGCACCGGTCCCTCGGAGCCGAGCGCGTACGCCTCGCCCCACTGGCTCAGCGCCATCAGGACGGGCCACAGGTCCCAGCCCTTGCGGGTCAGACGGTATTCGTTGCGGGAGCGGCTGCCCGGCTCCCGGTAGGGGACGGTCCTCATGACGCCGGCCGCGATCAGCTTCCGGAGGCGGTCGCTGAGAACGGCCTCCGACAGGCCGATGTGACGGTGGAAGTCGTCGAATCGCCGGACTCCGTTGACGGCGTCACGCAGGATCAGCAGCGTCCATTTCTCCCCGACCACGTCGAGCGTGCGCTGGACGGGGCAGTTCTCCGTGCTCGCCTCAAGCCACTCCATGCCGCCATCGTACGGCGCTGGCTTCGTCATTGACAGTCAGGTGAGGCGACAGCTAGCTTCGCTTGGAAAAGTCAGATGGGAGGCGCTCGGCCATGGGGCGAACGCGTACGTATCAGTGGGAAGACCCGGCGATCCTGGCGGAGGCCGCCAGACGCATGACCGGCCTCGACTTCCTGCGCGAGCTTCAGGCGGGGCGACTGCCGGCGCCGCCCGTCAACTACGCCGTCGACTTCACCCTGACCGAGGTGGAGCACGGCAGGGCCGTCTTCTCCCTGACGCCGGGGGAGGAGCACTACAACCCGATCGGCAGCGTGCACGGCGGCATCTTCGCCACCCTCCTCGACTCGGCGGCGGGGTGCGCCGTCCAGTCGACCCTCCCGCAGGGCATGGCGTACACCTCGCTCGACCTGACGGTGAAGTTCCTTCGGCGGATCACCGTGGACACGGGCGTGGTGCGCGCCGTCGGCACGATCGTCAACAAGAGCCGTCAAACCGCCCTCGCCCAGGCGCAGTTGGTCGACGCCAAGGACCGTCTCCTCGCGCACGCCACCAGTAGCTGCCTGCTCTTCCCGGTGCCGCCCCCGCAGGGCTGACCTGCGCGCCGGCCGGACCGCTTCCTCGGCCGGCCGGGTGGCCCGGTGGCCGGGGCTGTCGGCGCGGGCCGTCCCCCAGGAGCGGGTGGTGACCGCGGAGGGTTCACCCGATTGGTGGACCGTATGGGGGGCGGCAGGCCTGGCCGGGCGCGCGGAGGACCCCGACGGCCGGCGCCGGCGGCCGGTGCGCCCGACCTCGCTGGACGAAGAGGCGGCGGTACGTGCCTCCCGGGTCCCCCCGACGAACCTCCGGCGCTGCTTCGTACGGCCCTCCTCGCAGCGGACTTCGCACGATTCACCGAGGACCCTCGCGTCCTCGCGGCCCAGTGTCCTCGCACCCTCGGCCGCACGGTCGGGGCTTCCTGTCTCGCCCGGCCTGACCTGCGACCTCGCGGCAACGCTGATCTAATGACGTCAGCCATCCCGGTATGGCCCACATCACAGGGGTCAGGAAATATCTGATGAGTCAGCTACTGTTTGGTCAGGTGAATCGCTCGCAGAAAGTGCGGGCTCCCCACGCTGCCGAGGTCCTTGATGAAGCTCGTCCATGTCTTCGATGCCTACTGCGGTTGGTCGCACGGGTTCTCCGGAACCCTGAGTGAGGTTGTCTCCCGTCATCCGGACGTACCGGTGGAGGTGGTCTCGGGTGGGCTGTTCACGGGGTCGCGTCGGGTGCCGGTCCGGGAGTTCGGGTACGTCCAGGGTGCGAACGCGCAGATCGCCGAGCTGACAGGTGCCGAGTTCGGTGCTGCCTACGAGGGACTGATCGCCGACGGTTCGTTCGTGATGGACTCCGAGGTCGCCGCGCGCGGGTTCGCGGCGCTGCGTGCGGCGTCCCCCGCGCGCGCGGCGGAGCTGGCCATCGCGCTCCAGCGCGCCTTCTACGTCGACGGCCTCAGCCTCTCCGAGGCGGCGACCTACCGGACGGTCGCCGAGGCGGCCGGCCTGGACGCCGACGCCGTGGTGGACGCCTTCGAGGGGCCCGGCGTGCGGGTCGCGGCCGGAGCCGACTTCCATCGGGCCGCCTCCCTGGGCGTCACCGGCTTCCCCACCCTGCTGGCCGCCGACGGCGACCGGGTCACCGTGCTGGCGCGGGGCCACGCCACCGCCGACGAGGTCGACCGGCGGCTCGCGACCCTCCGCACCCCCTGAATCCTCCTTTCCTCACCCCGCACCCCTCACTCGCAAAGGAACCGCCATGAGCGCCCTGTCCTTCAAGGTCCTGGACCTGGACTTCCCGGCCGGCAGCAAGAACAAGACCGCGACGCTTGTCACCGGTGAGACCGACGCCCTGCTGGTGGACGCCGCGTTCACCCGCGCGGACGGCCACCGCCTGGCCGCCGAGATCCTCGACTCGGGCAAGACGCTGACCACGGTCTTCGTCTCCCACGCCGACCCCGACTTCTACTTCGGCGCCGAGGTGATAGCGGACGCCTTCCCCGACGCGGTGTTCGTGGCGACGCCGCTGGTCATCGAGCACATCCGGGACTCCTACGAGGGCAAGCTCAAGGCGTGGGCCGCGCTTGGCCCCAACCTGCCCACCCGCCTGGTGGACCTTCAGCCGCTGACCGGTGACGCCCTGACCCTGGAGGGCCACCGTTTCGAGCTCAAGGGCGGCCCGGCCGCCCTGCCCGACCGCCACTACCTGTGGCAGGCCGAGGCGCGCGCCCTCCTGGGCGGTGTGCTGCTCTTCCAGCAGGAGCACGTGTGGGTCGCCGACACCGCCACTCCCGGTGACCGTGCCGCCTGGGTCGACCTGCTCGACGAGATGGCCGCCCTCGCCCCGGAGCTGGTGGTCCCCGGCCACCGGCTGCCCGGCACCGCGGCCGACGCGACCGCCATCTCCGCCACCCGCGAGTACCTCCTCGGCTTCGAGGAGGAGCTCGGCAAGGCGGCCGACGGCGCCGCGCTGACGGAAGCGCTCGTGGCCCGCTACCCGGACAACGGGATGCTGATCGCCGCGCAGATCGGTGCGAAGGTCGCCAAGGGCGAGATGAAGTGGGGCTGACCATGGCCGAGTTCGAGACTTCCGCGGCGCCCGCCGACGTCGTACGCCGTCAGTACCTGGCCTCCGCCGCCGGTGACCTGGACGCCCTGCGGGCGACCCTGGCCCCGGACGTGGAGTGGACGGAGATGGCGGGCTTCCCGCTGGCCGGCACCTACCGCACCCCCGACGGCGTCACCGCCAACGTGATGGAGCGGCTGGGCAAGGACTGGGAGGGCTGGACCGCGCACGACGACACCTATGTCGTGGACGGCGAGAACGTCGTCGTCCTGGCCCGCTACACCGCCGCCAACAAGGCCACCGGCAAGTCGATCGACGTCCGTGTCGCCCACCACTTCGTCGTGCGCGGCGGACTCATCGTCCGCTTCGAGCAGTTCGTGGACACCGCCCTCGTCCGCGACGCGATGACCGTCTAGACACACCGTCCAGCACTCGAAGAACAGGAGAGGCGCATGTCCGCTGCCGACAACACGGCGCTCGTCGTCGCGTTCTATGAGCAGGCGTTCAACGACTACCAGCCGGAACAGGCCGCCGCCGCGCATCTCGGCGACAGCTACATCCAGCACAACCCCGAGGCCCAGGACAGTCCGCAGGCGTTCGTCGGCTACGTCCACTGGCTGCACGGTCAGTTCCCCGAGCTGCGCCTGGACATCAAGCGGACGGTCGCAGAAGGGGACTTGGTGGTCACCCACAGCAACCTGCACCTCAAGCCCGGCGACCGGGGCATGGCCGTCGCGGACTTCTGGCGCGTCGCCGACGGGAAGATCGTCGAGCACTGGGACGTGATCCAGGAGGTGCCCGAGAAGAGCGCCAACGACAACACCATGTTCTGAGGTCAGTCCCCGTCCCGGGACCCGTGTCCCCGTCCCGGGACCCGCTCGGCCTCACAGGTCGCGTGACCTTACGTCGGCCTGCGCACCCCCCCCGTGCGCCGCGGCACATACCGCGGCGCACAGACCCCCACGTGAGGACGCTTCGCGCCGTTGCCGAGCCGTGCGGCGCCGCTCCAACTAGCCCTGAGCTCTTCGCCCTTCCGTGTTGTGGCCGCCGAGCCCCAGCCCTGCCGCCGGCCGTCCAGAAGGAGTGAACCGCTCGGGCCGCGTCCCGAAGCCGTATCCCTCCGGCGGTATCCCCTCCGGCCGCGCGCCGAACGGCGAATCCGACTTCCTGACCAGGTGACGGCTGTCCTGACCGAAGCCGCCCTCTGCGCTGCCGGTGTCACCGTCGCAGCGCTTCTTCCCCCCCATGAGAAGGGTTTCACCCACATGCGGTCGGGTTGCTGGCCTGCTTCAGGATCGCGGCCCGCTGCCCCCAGGGCCCGGCCGGTGACCGGCTCCGGCATGTCCGGGGCGACGTCCTCGGCGTAGGAGTGCGGGCAGACCTCCTGCCGGGACAGCCGAGACCTCGTCATCGGACAGCACTCTCGAAAAACTGTTTGGCGCGTATGGGGCGGGGCAGGCGCAGCAACAGTGCTTCGGACAGGAGGCACGTCCGTGGGAGCGGTGGATCACCGACCCGGGTGTGTCTGTCCCGGTTGTGCGCACTCTCCCTCGGGGACCCGTCCAACCCGAGCACTCCTAGGGAGTTGCGACGCAACATGCGAACTCACACGAGTCCGAAGCGACACCCCCACAACGACGCCCCCGACACCGCGGAGGCGTTCCGCAGGCTCGCCGCGCTCCCTCCGGGGCCGCAGCGCGACACCCTCCGGGCGAAGATCGTCGAGGCCTGGCTGCCCATGGCCGACCGGCTCGCCGGCCGTTTCCGGAACCGGGGCGAGGGCCTGGACGACCTGCGGCAGGTGGCCGCGTTGGGCCTGGTCAAGGCCGTAGACCGCTACGACCCCGCGCTCGGCAACGCCTTCGAGAGCTACGCCGTTCCCACCGTCACCGGTGAGATAAAGCGCCACTTCCGCGACCACATGTGGACCCTGCACGTGCCTCGCCGGGTCCAGGACCTGCGCAACCGCGTACGGTTCGCCGCGCAGGACCTCTCGCAGACCATCTCGGGCCGCCGGCCCACCGTCGCCGAGATAGCCCAGCACGCCAACATGACCGAGGAGGACGTCAAGGTCGGCCTGGAGGCGCTGGAGAGCTTCACCGCGCTCTCCCTCGACGCCGAACTGCCCGGCAGCGAGGACGGATACTCCCTCAGCGACGCCCTCGGCGCACCCGACCCGGCCCTCGACATCGTCATCGACCGTGAGGCCGTCAAGCCCCGGCTACAGGCACTGCCCGAGCGTGAACGCGCCATCCTCTACATGCGGTTCTTCGGGGACATGACCCAGAGCTGCATCGCCGAGCAGCTCGGCATCTCCCAGATGCACGTCTCCCGTCTGATCAGCCGCTCCTGCAACCGGCTGCGGGACCAGGTCATGAGGGACGCGGCCTGAGCAACTGCTGTTCCCGGCCGTCCCGTTGACCGGAGGTCGGGAGCCGGGCAAGCGGGGAACGCGGGAGCGGGGCCGGAACGAACGGCCGCCGTCACCCGCCCCGGCCGCCCTGGAACACGGGGCGCCCGTCGGCTCGGCCGACCCGGGCGAACGAGTGCCGTCGGCCCGCGTACCGGGCCACGACTCCCGGCCAGGGGTCTCCGATACCGTTTCCCCCGCGCCACGCCGCGCTCGACGAGCTGGAACCGGGCCGGAGCGGCTCGGCACCGCCCCGCGCACCTGGCCCGTCCTCGACCGGCCGTGCGCCCTCCTCATGCACGTCCCGCGGGCACGAGCAGTGTCACCCGCTCGGGCGTGTCCGTCCCGCGAATGGTGCCCGGCCGCGCGCGCCCCGCCGCCGGGCGGGCTGTCATGGGGTGCGGGGCATCACCCGACGTGCCCCGCAGCCGCCGCTCGAAGGAGCCCAGCCATGCGCCGCACCGCCCGTGTCCTGTCCGCCGCCGCCCTGGCCGGTGCCGTGCTGGGCGCCGCCGCCCCGGCCGTGTCCGCGGACGCCGCCGGGGAGGTCAGCCCGGGCACCGTCGGCCCCGGCGGCACCGTCACCGTCTCCGTGGCCTGCGACGCGACCGGCGGAACCCCGCCCGCGACCATCGACGCGCACTCGCAGAGCTTCGAGCAGGGCACCGTCCAGCTCCAGCAGGTCCCCGGCAACGACGACCAGGTGACCGGCCCCGCCTACAGCGGCACCGCGAGGATCGCGCCCGACTGGAGTTTCGAGGGCGCCCAGAACGCGAGCGCCCCCGCCGCCGAAGGGTCGGCCGACGGTACGTGTCCCGGGCAGGGCGGGGCCCAGGGCAAGGCGTGGAAGGCGACGTTCACGGTGACGCGCGACGGCACCGGCACCTGCGGCACCGGCTCCCACGGCGGCGACTCCCGGAGCGGCGACTTCCAGGACGTGTCCGGCTGCCCCACACACCCCGCCGAGCCCGCACCCACGCCCGCGCCGGTGCAGCGCGGGGTGCAGGCCGGGCAGGGCGGCGCCTTCACCGACTCGGTGCCCGCGCTGGTCGCCGGGGGAGTGCTGATCGCGGGCGCGGCCGGGGCCGCCGTACACCGGCTGCGCCGCAGGAGAACGGCCGTACGCGGCTGACCCGGGTGCGGCCCCGGTACAGGGGAAGCAACCCGGGCGGGCTCCCACGGGTCACTGTGACTGTGGGTGCGCGCAGCCGTAGCCACGGCAGGTACAGACACCGCACCAGCAACCCCGCGGAGGCACGCATGCGGCCGACGGATCCCCAGGGGCACGGCCCCGTCCGCTACGGCCCGCCGTTCCCCGGCGACGGACTCCCCGTACTGCCCGAACTCGCCGCCGTGCTCGCCGCCGCGGCCGGTCGCCCCGACGCCCAGCCGCCCGGCGGCGGCCCCGCGCTCCTCGGCGCGGCCTGCGGCTACTGGGCCCGGCGCGGACTGCCGGCCGGGCCCGACCGGGTGGCCGCCGCGCCCGGCGCCCCCGCTCTGCTGCACGCGCTGACCGCCGCGATCGGCGGCGACGTCCTGGTGCCCCGGCCCTGCGCGGCCTGGTGGGCGCCCCAGGTACGGGCGTTGGGCAGGTCCGTGTTCCATGTGGCCGCACCGGCCGAGTGCGGGGGCGTGCCGGACCCGTACGCCCTGCTGGAGACCGTACGGAGGGTGCGCGCCGAGGGCGGTGATCCCCGGCTGCTCGTACTGTCCGTGGCGGACGACCCGACGGCCACCGTGGCGCCGCCCGAACTCCTCCACGAGACCGTCGAGGCAGCCGCGGGGGAGGGGCTCCACCTGGTCAGCGACGAGACCTGGCGCGACACCCTGCACCGGCCCCACGACACCGTGCTGCTCAGCCCGGCCGAGATGCTGCCCGAGAAGGTCACCGTCATCACCGACCTGTGCGGCGCGCTGCTGCCGCCGGGCTGGCCCGCGGCCCTCGCCCGCTTCCCCGCGAACGCCTCCGGCGACGCCCTACGCGCGCGCGTGCTCGACGTACTCACCGCGCTCGGCGCCCGCATCGCCGAACCGGTCGCCGCCGCCGCCGGCTACGCGCTCGGCGAGCCCGAGCCCGTCACCGAACGGCTCACCGCCGCCGTACGCCTGCACGCGCGCGTGGCCACCGCCGTGCACAGCGCGGTCGTCGCCGCGGGCTGTCTGGCCCGGCCGCCGAGGGCCGGCCGTCATCTGTACGTCGATCTCGGCCCCCTGCGGACCGCGCTCGGCGCCCGCGGCGTCGGTGACGCCCAGGAACTGGAGGACCACCTCACCGCCCGGCTCGGGATGCCCGTGCCGGGCGGGCACCGGTTCGGGGACGACCTCGCGGCACCGCGCGTCCGGCTGGACACGGGCGCGCTGCTAGGCGACACGCCCGAGGAACGAACACAGTCGCTCACATCACCCGAACCACTGGAACTGCCACACGTGCGACGCGCGTTGGCCTTGGTGGGATCGATCTTCGACGATCTCTGTGACGACGCTCAGCGACGGGAGCCTCCTCGATGACGCAGCAGTCCGAGTCGACCACGAGCACCAGCACAGGTACGAGCGCGACCACGACTTCGACCACGAGCGCGCCCACCACGACCGAGGCACTCCAGCCGCCGCGCGGGAACCGGGTGTGGCCCCGGTCCTTCGCCGACCGGCTGACCACCCCGCTGCCCGGCCTGATGGGCATGGCCAGATTCGCCAGAGAAGGCGCGGTACGGCCGACGCCGGAAGGCCTCGCCGACATTCCGAGGCTGCCCTTCGAACCCGGCCCGCTGCCCCGCGTGGACGCGCGCACCGTCGCCGCCTCCTGGGCCGGGCACGCCAGCTGGGTGGTCAGGATCGGCGGGCTCACCGTCCTCACCGACCCGGTCTGGTCCCGCCGCATCCTCGGCACACCGGCCCGGATCACCCCCGTGGGCGTCGCCTGGAGCGCGCTGCCGCGCATCGACGCCGTCGTCATCAGCCACAACCACTACGACCACCTCGACGCCCCGACCCTGCGCAGACTCCCGCGCGACACCCCGGTGTTCGTGCCGGCCGGGCTCGGCCGCTGGTTCCGGCGGCGCCGGTTCACCCACGTCACCGAGCTGGACTGGTGGGAGGCCGCCGAACTGCGTGGCGTCCGCTTCGACTTCGTCCCGGCCCACCACTGGTCCAAGCGCGGCCTCACCGACACCTGCCGGACCCTCTGGGGCGGCTGGGTCCTCACCGACCTGGACGGGCAGCGCGTCTACTTCGCGGGCGACACCGGGTACGGCCACTGGTTCACCCGCATCGGGCAGCGCTATCCGGGCATCGACCTCGCGCTGCTGCCGATCGGCGCGTACGACCCGCGCTGGTGGCTCAGCGACGTCCACTGCGACCCCGAAGAGGCGGTACAGGCCGCCATGGACCTCGGTGCGCGCCGGATGGCGCCCATGCACTGGGCGACCTTCGTCCTGTCGGCCGAACCGGTCCTCGAACCGCTGACCCGGGTACGGACCGCCTGGGAGAAGGCCGGCCTGGCCCGCGAGGACCTGTGGGATCTGCCGGTCGGTGGTTCGCGTGTGCTGACCTGACGCGCCGGGCGGGCGGGAAAAGCACGGATCCCTGCCGGGTGCGATGCGCTGTGCGCGGTGCGCGAGCGGCAGGCACACGGACCCCGCCCGCCACCCCGTGCGCGCGGGCCCCGGCCCGCTCACCCGCCGGCTGCGCTGCCCGGCACGAGGAGAGAAGGTCTGCGGGCCGGGCCTGCCGCGTGCGCGCGGGTTCCGGCCCGGATCCTCTCGCGCCAGGCGCTACCGCCCAGGCCGACTCCGCCATCCACGCAGGCGCACACGCGTGGGCGGGGCACCGGGCCCCCTTCCCGATGCCCAGCCGTCGCTCGAAGCGACTGCCCGACGCGCGGGCGCGGGCCGAGACAAGCACGGACCGCGCGCGGCGGGGCCGACCCTGCCCTGCCCCGCCCCGCCCCGTCCCGGTTCTCCTGCTCGGTCAGGCTGTCCTGCGGATCCCGCGGACCCGCCGCCATGCGCCGGGTGCCGCGCTGATCGTCAGTGCCAGTGCTACCGCCGCCACCACGCCCTCCCAGGGCTCGTCGAAGAGCGAACCGCCGAGGACGCCGATCAGCTGGTACGTCGCGGCCCATGCGAGGCAGGCCGGGACGTCGCCGCGGGCGAAGCGGCGTACCGGCCACTTCGCCAGCAGGCAGGCCAGCATCACCGGGATGCGGCCGGCCGGCACCAGCCGGGACAGCACCAGGACCGTCACCCCGTTCTCGCTCAGCTTCCGCTGGGACTGCGCGAGACGGTCCTCGGGCGCCCGTGACCGGATCGCGGCCAGCCAGCGCGAGCCGTTCCGGGAGTCCATCCCGCGCCGGCCCAGCCAGTAGAGCGCCACGTCCCCGAGGAACGCGGCCAGCGCGGCCACCGCGAACACCAGGACCATGGCGAGCGGCGCGGTCTGGTGATAGGCCACCACGGCCGCCGAACTCACCAGTGCCCCCGTGGGCACCACCGGCACCAGCGCCCCGATCAGCACCAGCAGGAACAGCGTCGGATAGCCGATCGCCTGCCCCGCCGCCCCCTGTCCCGAGGTCGACGCGGCGGCCAGGACCACGATCACCGTGCGACCTCCAGGCGCACGCTCTGCCCGTGGTCCAGCCGGTACACGTCGACCGTGGGCGCCCGTTCCGCCGCGAGCCGCACGAACTCCTCGCCCGGCGCGTGGAACTCATGGGGGCGTACGGCGTCCATCCCGATCGGCCAGTACGTGCCGTAGTGCACCGGCACCGCACTGCGCGGGGCCAGCCGGGCCAGCGCCTCCGCCGCCCGCTCCGCGTTGAGATGCCCCTCGCCGAGATACGGCCCCCAGCCGCCCACCGGCAGCAGCGCCGCGTCGACCGGCCCGACCTCCTCGGCCATCGACGCGAACAGGCCCGTGTCCCCGGCGAAATACGTCCGTGCCTCGCCCTCGATCACATAGCCGAGCGCGGGCGCCCGCTGCGGCCCGACGTTCAGCCGCCGCCCGTCGTGCCGCGCGGACACGGCCCGTACGAGCAGGTCGCCGACCTTCGTGTGGTCCCCGGCGACCACCTCCGTGATCCGGAGATGCGCCAGCCGGCGCGACAGGCCCGGCACCGCCTTCGGCGCGCCCCGGGGCACGATCAGGCGCGAGCCCGGCGCGAGGCGCGCGAGGGAGGGGACATGGAGGTGGTCGGAGTGCAGATGGGAGACGAGCGCCACGTCCGCGCGCCATGCGCCGGGCGGGGGCAACTCGCCCCGTCGACGGCGCAGATGGGCGAGCCGGCGTACGAACAGGGGGTCGGTGAGCACGCGTACGCCCGAGTCCTCGACCGTACAGGTGGCGTGCCCCCACCACGTGATCTCCACCGGCACCCCTTTGCCTCCTTCGCGCGACTCCCCGAAGACTACGGGCAGGAGTAGGGTCGGCGGGAAACCGCGGGGCGAGTGGGGAAACCCCGAGGTGAACGGGGAAGCCCGGAGCTTAGGGGGACGCCATGGGACACGCGCACGCCGCCGTCGGCCTGCCCGGCCCGGTACCGCGGGTCACCGCGATCGCCAGCCTGACGCCGCTCGAAGAGCTGGACGAGGAGCCGTTCCTCGTCGACTCGCGCAGTCAGCACGCGATGTGCGCCCGCTGGGCCGCCGAGCACGGCTACGTCGTCACCCGGGAGTTGCTCGTACGGGGTCTGCGCGCGGACCACTGCGCCCTGTGGGACGGCGTCGAACCGGGCCTCGACCTCTTCGTCGCGCCCAGCCGTCGGGTCCTGGAACAGGCGCTCACCTCGGTCGACGAGTTCACCGCCGAGTGCGCGCGGCGCGGGGTACGGGTGGAGACGGTGGGCCGCGCGGAGCCGTCGTACGACGCCCAGATGAAGGCCAGGGTCCACCGCCGCCTCTCCATGCCGACCGCCGGGTACGACGGCCGCTGAACCTTCACCCGGCACGCCCGGCGCCGCCCGCCCGTTGTGACAGGGTGGGCCCAGGCCAGCCGTGGGGACGGGCCAGGACGTGAGGTGTGCGGGACGTGGGTGCGGGGCGTTGGCGGCGGATCGTCAGCCAGATCGGGCGGAGCGTCGCGGTGTGGGCCGTGTCGACGCTGACGATGCTGGTGCTCGCCGGCATTCTGCCGGACTTCCAGATCCGCTCCGGGGACGGCGACAGCGCCACCCGGATCGCGGTCACCGCGGCCGTCGGCGCGGGCGCGTTCGGTCTGCTGTCGGCGCTGGCCTGGCCGGTGCTGGTCCGGCTGCTGCTGCTCGTGCCCGCCCTCGTACTGGGCCTGCTGGTCTTCTTCCTGAACGGCGCGCTGCTGCTCGTGGCCCTGCGGCTGACCCCGGCCGACCGCCCCGAGGCGGCTCCGGAGACGGCGGTGGTGGTCGCCGCGGTGATGTCCGCGGTGGCCTCCGCGACGGGCGCCGCACTGGCCGTACGGGACGACGACGCCTACCGAAGACGTCTCTACCGCCTCGCCGACCGACGCGGTACCGCGCGGGTGTTCGAGGGTCCCACGACGCCCGGCGTGGTGTTCCTGCAACTCGACGGCGTCGGACACGACGTCCTCGTCCGCGCCGTGGAGAAGGGACTGATGCCGACCGTGGCGGGCTGGCTGGGCACCAGCCACCGGCTCACCCCCTGGCGCACCGACTGGTCCAGTCAGACCGGCGCCAGCCAGCTCGGCATCCTGCACGGCACCAACCACGACATCCCCGCCTTCCGCTGGTACGAGAAGGACACCGGCGAGGTCATGGTCTGCAACCGGCCCACCAGCGCCGCCGAACTCCAGCGCCGGGCCGTCGAACGCACCGGCGACGGCGGCCTGCTCACCTTCGACGGGGCCAGCCGGGGCAACCTCTTCAGCGGCGGCGCCGACGAGCAGGCCCTCGTGCTGTCCACCGCGCTGCGGCGACGCGGCCGGGAGAACCGTTCCCGCGCGGGCTATTTCGCCTACTTCTCGGACCCCGCCAACGCCGTCCGTACCGCACTGTCCTTCGTCGCCGAGGTCGGCCGCGAGATCGGCCAGTCGACCGTGGCCCGGATGCGCAAACGGCGCCCGCGGATCGCGCGCGGCGGCCTCTACCCCTTCATCCGCGCCTTCGCCACCGTCATCGAGCGGGACGTGGTCGTCGCCGCGGTGATGGGCGACATGCTCGCCGGGCGCACCGCCGTCTACGCCGACCTGGTCGCCTACGACGAGGTCGCCCACCACTCCGGGCCGCACAGCCGGGACGTCGAGAAGGTCCTCCAACGCCTCGACCGTTCCGCCGCGTTGATCGCGCAGGTCGCCGAACACGCACCCCGCCCGTACCGGATCGTCCTCCTCTCCGACCACGGGCAGAGCCCCGGCGAGACCTTCCGCGGACGGTACGGGCTCGGCCTCGGCGACCTCGTGAGGGCCGGCTGCGGACTGCCCGTGCCGCGGAAGGCGCGCCGCACCCACAGCGGGGCCGAGGCGCGGGCAGCCGTGCGCGCCGCGCTGCACAGGCCCGTCGAGGAGAACGGTGGGTGGCACGTGCCCCCGGGTCACCACTCCGAACCGTTGGTGCTGGCCTCCGGCAACCTCGGGCTCATCTCCTTCCCGGACGTGCACCACCGCATGACCAAGGAGGAGATCGACGCCCGCCATCCCGCCCTGCTCACCACCCTCGCCAACCATCCCGGCATCGGCTTCGTCCTCGTCCGCAGCGAGGAGCACGGCGGGGTGGTGCTGGGCGCGCACGGCGCGGAGATCCCGGTGGACGCGCTGGACGACGAACACCCCGGCCCGCTGGCCGACTTCGGGCCCGGCGCGGCGAACGCGGTCCGCCGTACGCACTCCTTCCCGCACACCGCCGACATCATGGTCAACTCCTGGTACGACCCCGCCGAGGGCGAGGTGCTCGCCTTCGAGGAGCAGATCGGCTCGCACGGCGGACTCGGCGGCGACCAGGGCAGACCCTTCGTGATGGCGCCCCTCGGGCTGACGGCGGCGGTCGAGGAGGGGGAGGAACTCGTCGGCGCCGAGCACCTGCACCGCGTACTGCGGGGCTGGCTGCGCGAGTGCAACGGGCCGCAGGTGCCGCTGGAGGTCCCCGGGGACCACCGGGTCGCCTGAGCGCGGGCCGCCGGGGAACCGGCCGCGCACCGTTCGTACCGGACCTCGCGCCTTCGCGCGCGCCGTCGACCGCGAACCGTTCCCGGTGACTGTGCGGGAGAAACTCCCGCAGATCGTGGTCCGGTTCCGCAGGATGCCCGTCTGCCGTTCACCGCACGGAGGGTGGTCTTTCGCGTGCCGTGAGCCGGAGTGTGATCGGATGGGGGGATACGGACTCCCGGCTTCGGGACCACATGCGAAAGGAAGAACCGTGGCTACCACGCGCTCTGCACACACCGTCTGGGAAGGCAACCTGCTGGAGGGCAACGGCGTTGTCACCTTCGACTCCTCCGGTGCCATCGCCGAGCAGCCCGTGACGTGGGCCTCGCGCGCACAGGACGCGAACGGCAAGACCAGCCCCGAGGAGCTGATCGCCGCCGCCCACTCCAGCTGCTTCTCCATGGCGTTCTCGCACGCCCTGGCCGGCGCCGGCACTCCGGCGACCAAGCTCGTGACCTCGGCCGACGTCGTCTTCCAGCCGGGTGAGGGCATCACCGGCATCCACCTCACCGTGGAGGGCACCGTGCCGGGCATCGACGAGGACGCCTTCGTCGCCGCCGCCGAGAACGCCAAGGAGAACTGCCCGGTCAGCAAGGCCCTGACCGGCACGACGATCACGCTGTCGGCGAAGCTCGCCTGACGTTCGCCACGCCCCTGCCGCGCTCCTCGATGTCCGAGGTGCGCGGCATCGTCGTTTTCGGGGTACTTCAAAGAAGGAGTCGGCGGAAGGATCGACAAACAGGCACTCAGGGTTTGTGGTGGAGGGCGGGAAGCGTCCTGGCGGAAGGGGACAGCTGTGGCACGTGCGGTCGGGATCGATCTGGGGACCACGAACTCGGTGGTGGCCGTGCTGGAGGGCGGTGAGGCCACCGTCGTCGCGAACGCCGAGGGAGCGCGGACCACACCGTCCGTCGTGGCCTTCGCGAAGAACGGTGAGGTGCTCGTCGGCGAGGTCGCCAAGCGGCAGGCCGTGACGAACGTGGAGCGCACGGCCCGCTCCGTCAAGCGGTACATGGGCGACGGCCATTGGCGGTTCCCCGAACAGGGGTCCGTGGACGGCACCCGCTACCGCGCCCAGGAACTCTCCGCGCGGGTGCTCCAGAAACTCAAGCGGGACGCGGAGGCGTATCTCGGCGAGGACGTCTCGGACGCGGTGATCACCGTGCCGGCGTACTTCGACGACTCCCAGCGGCAGGCCACCAAGGAGGCCGGGGAGATCGCCGGCCTGAAGGTGCTGCGGATCATCAACGAACCGACCGCCGCCGCCCTCGCGTACGGCCTCGACCGGGGCGAGGAGCAGACCGTGCTCGTCTTCGACCTGGGCGGCGGCACCTTCGACGTGTCGCTCCTGGAGATCGGCGACGGCGTCATCGAGGTCAAGGCGACCAACGGCGACACCCAACTCGGCGGCGACGACTGGGACCAGCGGATCGTCGACCACCTCGTCAAACGCTTCAAGGGGCAGCACGGCATCGACCTCGCGGGCGACAAGATGGCGCTGCAACGGCTGCGCGAGGGCGCGGAGAAGGCGAAGATCGAGCTGTCGAGTTCGTCCGAGACGACGCTCAACCTGCCCTACGTCACCGCCTCCGCCGAAGGGCCGCTCCACCTTGAGGAGAAACTGACGCGCGCCCAGTTCCAGGAACTCACCGCCGACCTGCTCGACCGCTGCAAGAAGCCCTTCAGTCAGGCGATCAAGGACGCGGGCGTGGAACTCGCCGCGATCGACCACGTGATCCTGGTCGGCGGGTCGACGCGGATGCCGGCCGTCACCGAACTGGTCAAGGAACTCACCGGCAAGGAACCGCACAAGGGCGTCAACCCCGACGAGGTCGTCGCGCTGGGCGCCACACTCCAGGCCGGTGTCATCCGCGGTGACGTCAAGGACGTCCTGCTGCTCGACGTCACGCCGCTGTCCCTGGGCATCGAGACCAAGGGCGGCATCATGACCAAGCTCATCGAGCGCAACACCACGATCCCGACCCGGCGTTCGGAGATCTTCACGACCGCCGCCGACAACCAGCCCTCCGTGGGCATCCAGGTCTACCAGGGCGAACGTGAAATCGCCGCGTACAACAAGAAGTTGGGTGTCTTCGACCTCACCGGGCTGCCACCGGCCCCGCGAGGCGTGCCGCAGATCGAGGTCGCCTTCGACATCGACGCCAACGGGATCATGCACGTCTCGGCGAAGGACCTGGCCACCGGCCGGGAACAGAAGATGACCGTGACGGGCGGCTCGGCGCTGCACAAGGACGACATCGACCGCATGATGCGCGAGGCCGAGCAGTACGCCGACGAGGACCGCAGGCGCCGGGAGGCTGCCGAGACGCGCAACCAGGCCGAGCAACTCGTCTACCAGACCGAGAAGTTCGTACGGGACAACGAGGAACGGGTGCCGGCGGACGCGAAGTCGGAGGTCGCGGAGGCCGTCGCGGAGGTCAGGGGGCTGCTGTCGCAGGAGACGGACATCAGCGCGTTGCGGGCGGGGGTGGAGAAGCTTGCCACCGTCAGCCAGCGGATGGGGCAGGCGATGTACGCGCAGGCCCAGCAACAGTCTCCGACGGACTCTTCGACGGACTCTCCGACGGAGGGACGGGGCACCGGTGACTCCGCCGCAGCGGGGGAGGACGAGGGTGTGGTGGATGCGGAGATCGTCGATGACGAGCGGGAAGCGGGTGGTGGCGGGAAGAGGTAGGGGTGGCGGTGGTTCGCCGACTGCCGACTGCCGACTGCGTGTTGAGGGCTGAGGGCTGATGAACACGGCCCCGCGCCCCTGAAGGAGGGCGCGGGGCGTCCTCCTTCAGGACTTACGGGCCACGCCCGCGTACACCGGGACGATGCCCTCTGCCTGGGCTGCCACGTCCTCCGGGTCCGGGCGCCAGCCGTACACGGGGATCACGCCGGGGCCCAGGAGTTCCAGGCCGTCGAAGAAGTGGTGGAACTCGGTGAGGGAGCGGGGGAAGAAGGGCGTGCCGCTGCGCCGGAAGTGCTCGGCCGCCTTCGCGATGGCCTCGGGGCTGAGGTCCGGGGTGACCTGGGAGAGGACGAGGTAGCTGCCGGGGGCGAGCGCGTCGACGTACTTCTTCAGCAGGCCGTGCACGTCGTCGCCGTCGGGATCGTCGCCGAGGTAGTGGGTCAGTGCGACCAGCGACAGCGCGACGGGCCGGGTGAAGTCCAGGGACTCGCCGGCCAGGCGCAGGATCGTCTCCGGGTCGCGGGCGTCGGCGTGTACGTAGTCGGTGGTGCCCTCGGCCGTCCCGTGCAGCAGGGCCTGTGCGTGCCGCAGCACGATCGGGTCGTTGTCCGCGTACACCACCTTGGCATCGGGGGCGACACTCTGGGCGACCTGGTGCAGGTTCGGCTCGGTGGGGATGCCCGTGCCGATGTCCAGGAACTGGCGGATCCCGGCCTCGGCGGCGGTCCGTGTCGCGCGTTGCATGAACCGGCGGTTGGCGCGTGCGCCGCGCAGCACCGTGCCGTCCACCGCGAGGATCCTGCGGGCCAGCTCCTCGTCCACCGGGTAGTTGTCCTTGCCGCCGAGCCACCAGTCGTAGACCCGGGCGGGGTGGGGTCTGCTGGTGTCTATGCGGGTGGGCGCGCCCTCGGGTGCGGTCATGCGGTGTGTGCTCCTCAAGTGCCGTGAGTTCGTTCGTAGGTGGTGCGGCCGGTTCTGTGGGCCTGTGGATCAGCTGATCAGTAGCCGTCGCGGTACTCGGCGATGATCTCCTTGGTGCGCTGGGCCGACGCGGCACCCGCCGTCATGTGGTCCAGGACCTCCAGGTGCGAGGCGACCTCCCGGCGGGAGTCCAGATAGAGCGCGCCTGTCAGGTACTCGGTGTAGACCATGTCGGGCAGTTCCGGCTCGGCGAAGCGGAACAGCTCGAAGGGCGCCGACGTGCCCGGGTGCGGGCCGTCCCTGAACTCGGCGACCTGGATGGTGACATGGCCGCTCTCCGACGCGTCGAGGAGCCGGTCCAGCTGGTCGCGCATGACCTCGCCGCGGATGCTCACGGGCCGCCGCAGTACCGTCTCGTCGATGATCACCCAGAGGTGGGGCGGGTGTTCACGGGTCAGCAGCTTCTGCCGGGCCATGCGCAGCGACACATGCCGCTCGACCGCCTCGGGCCCCGTGTGCCCGATCGTTCCGGCCTCCATGACGGCACGCGCGTACTCCGGGGTCTGCAACAGGCCTGGTACGAAGTGCGGTTCGTAGGAGCGGATCAGCCGGGCGGAGCCCTCCAGGCTCACATGCATGCTGAACCAGTCCGGCAGGACGTCGGAGAACCGCTGCCACCAGCCGGGCTCGTTCGCCTCCTCGGCCAGGTCCACGAACACGGCCACCTCGTCCTCGGGGACGCCGTACGCCGTCAACAGCACATGTACGTACGGGATTTTGAGGGAGACCTCGGCCATTTCCATCCGCCGTACGGTCGCCGGTGCCACGCGCAGGACCCGCGCTGCCTCTTCCCGCTTCAGCCCGGCGGCCTCGCGCAGCTCCTGGAGCCGTCTCCCGAGCACCACCTGGCCCACGGTGGGCGCAGCCCGCCGCTCACTCACGCCACGCCTCCCCTACGCGCCGAAGTAACGCGAGCAGTGTGTCACGTTCCGCTGTCGGCCTGACAGGTTCGGGCCACCGAGATTACCCGCGAGGTAATCGACCCCGGTGAGCCCGCCCGGAACAGTGATGGCAACGGGTTCCGGGCCGGCGCACTCCGGTCCGGAACCCGGGTTCCGGCTCTGCTTCGACTTCTGTTCCGACCTCTGCCCCAACTTCCGTTTCGACCTCGATGGAGGGGATCCGCCATGTCCGCGACCCAGTTCGCCGCACTCGCCGCCCGGTCCGCCGAACCGCCCGTGATGCTGCGCCGCTTCCTGGCGCTGGACGCGCTGGTGACCGGAGTGAACGCGGTCGCCTATCTGGTGGCTGCCGGTCCGCTCGCCCGTTTCCTCGGCGTCGGCTCGGGGCTGCTGCTCGAACTCGGCCTGTTCCTCGGCGTGTACGCCGGAGCCGTCGGCCTGCTGGCCTCGCGCAGGCGGCCGGCCGTACTGCCGGTGCGGGCCGTGATCGAGGTCAACCTCGCATGGGCGGTGGTCAGTTGCGTCGCGCTCGTCCTGTGGCTCACCCCGAGCACGGTCGGGGCGGTCTGGGCGTTGCTGCAGGCGGCCGTTGTGGCGGGGTTCGCCGCGTTGCAGTACGTGTCCCTGCGGGCCTGTCGCTGAGAGGACAGCCCTGACGGATCATCAACCCAGCATCGAGTGAAGGTACTTGACCGTCGCCGGGTCGGCCGGGAGGAGCGTCTCGATGGCCAGCTCGGCGACGGTGATGTCCATCGGGGTGTTGAAGGTGGAGATCGACGAGACGAAGGAGAGCACCCGGCCCTCGTGCTCGATCCGCATCGGCAGCGCGAACGCGAACGTGGACGCCGAGTCGGAGTCCGACACGGACCCGGAGCCGGCCGTCCGGTCCACCGGGCTCTCCCGTGGCTCCGGCACCGGGTACGCGGCGACCTCCTCGTACAGCGCGCGCAGCGGGTCCGAACGGTGCAGGGCTATCTGACGTTCCATCTGGGCGAGCAGGTGCCCCCGCCACTCGGGAAGGTTCCGGATGCGCGGCGCCAGGCCCTCCGGGTGCAGGGTCAGGCGCATCGCGTTCAGTGGCGGCGCCAGCACGGACTCGGGGAGACCTTCGAGGAGCATCAGGATGCCCCGGTTGGCGGCCAGGACGTCGTACGTCGCGTCGACCACGAACGCCGGGTAGGGCTCGTAGCCCTGGATGAGCCGTTCGACGCCGTCCCGCAGGGACTCCAGCGCCGGGTCGTCGAGCGGGGTCTCGCGGTAGCGCGGGGCGTAACCGGCCGCCAGGAGAAGGGCGTTGCGGTCCCGGACGGGGACGTCCAGGTGTTCCGCGAGCCGCAGGAGCAGTTCCTCGCTCGGGCGGGACCGGCCCGTCTCGACGAAGCTGATGTGGCGGGCGGACGAGTCGGCCCGCAGCGCCAGTTCGAGCTGGCTGACGCGCCGCCGCTCCCGCCAGACCCGCAGCAGCGGACCGGCTCCCCGGTGCGTCCTGGGTGTCTTGTCCTCGGGGGCGATGAGGCGGGCCGCGCCGCCGGTCGGGACCGTGGTCATACGACGACCGTAGCCGAGGAGCGGCGGTGAGGGGGCGAACGGACGGGCGACCGGTCCCCGGAGTGCCGAACAGTACGAAACAGTCGGTGGGCACCCTCCTGACCTGGGCCGGAACGCCCGGCCTGTGGCACGCTGGGACAGCAACCCACATCAGGGAAGGAGCGTGGCCATGCCCGTCGTACCGCTGTCGCAGAAGGAGATCGAGGACCGGCTGGCGGAGCTGCCCGGCTGGTCGCTCGACGGGGACCGCCTCGCCCGTTCCTACCGCCTCGGCTCGCACTTCGCCGCGACGGCGCTGGTCATCCACATCGCCCAGGTCCAGGAGGAACTGGACCACCACTCCGACCTCACCCTCGGCTACAACACCGTGTCACTCACCGTGAACACCCACAGCGTGGGCGGCGCGGTCACCGACCTCGACTTCCGGCTCGCCCACAGAGTCGAGGCCCTCGCACCGGGCCACGGGGCGAGCTGACCGGGCCGAGGGGTCACGATCGTGCTGGACTACAACCAGGAGGCGGAGCGGTACGACGCCTCGCGCGGCGGCGAGCCCAGGGCGGCGGCTGCGGCGGAGGCCGTGCTGAGCCTCGTACCCGAGGAGACGCGCAGCCTGCTCGACGTGGGATGCGGTACGGGCATCGTGACCCGGCGGCTCGCGGCGGCGCGGGCCGGGATGCGCGTGATGGGCGTCGACCTGACCGAGGGGATGGCGAGGCGGGCCGCCGCCCGATTGCCCGGTGCCGTCGTTCTGGCCGACAGTCGTCAACTCCCTTTTGCGGAGGGCGGGTTGGAGGCGGTCACGAGTGTGTGGCTGCTGCATCTCGCCGGGCGGGCCGAGGACGTCCGGGCCATCGTCGGGGAGTGCGCGCGGGTGCTGCGGCCGGGCGGGACGTACGTCACCACCGTCGACAAGGGCGCCTCGCACAACGTGGGCAGTGACATCGACGCCGTTCTCGCCTCGCGCCCGTGGCGTGCGGCCCCGGACGCGGCGGCCGACGTCGAGGCGTATGCCGTCGGGCACGGACTGGTTCCGGCCGGGGAGGCCCGCTTCCGGGGGCGTGGGCAGGGGCGCAGTCCCCGGCGGGCCGTCGCGGACCTGCGGCGCGGATGGTTCATGACGTTACCGCCGGGCGATCCCCTCGCCGACGGCTTCGCCGCCCGCCTGGAGGCGCTGCCCGATCAGGACCGGGCCCGCCCGGACCCGGTGTTCACACTGCGGGCGTTCCGGAAGCCGCACTCATCCTGAGTGGCAGGGCGTCCCAACTGCCTTCGGTGTCGCGGAAGTCGGCGCGGCGGCGGTTGCGGACCGGGCACCCGCCGTTCGCCCGCCGCGCAGGAAGTCCAAGTCGTGCGGCCCGTTCATGAGCGGTCTCCAGTGGTTCCCTCGGGCAGGCTGTCGGCCAGGTAGGCGCCGAGGTCCGGGACTTGCGGCGTCAGCAAATGCCGTACCCAGGCGTCGCGTTCATGCAGGATCGGCGGCAGCTCCCAGACGCAGCCGATCCAGGGGGCGTCGGGCGCGATGAAGTGCGTGGGGTCACGGTCCGGGCAGCCCAGCACCGGCTGACCCGCCGCCGCGCCCCGGAAGTGCAGGACGTTGTCCCACACCCAGCTGTACGCGTTGAGGTAGGCGCCGTCGTCGCCGCCCCGGTGCAGGACGACGAAGGTGGCGGGCGGGGTGCCGTCCGGCTCCGGGAGCAGCCTCGGCAGCATCGCGTACGCGGCCTCCTCGACGTCGGGGGCGATCCCGTCCGGGTCGGCCGTGACGTGGTAGCGCTTGACGTGCCGGCCTGCCACCTCGATGGGCGGGAGAACGGTCAGCAGTTTCTCGGTGAAGGGGGCGAAGGCGGTGTTGGACATGAGGGGACGGTAGGACCACTTCCCTGACATCCTGCGTCAGTGAAGTGGGTGAGGTTCGCGTGAGGTCCAGTCGACTGCTGTCCGTGCTTCTGCTGCTCCAGACCCGCGGGCGGATGACCGCCGCCCAGCTCGCCGAGGAGCTGGAGGTCTCGGTGCGCACGGTCTACCGGGACGTCGAGGCGCTGAGTGCGGCGGGCGTGCCGCTGTACGGCGACGCGGGGCACGCCGGCGGCTACCGTCTGCTCGACGGCTACCGCACCCGGCTGACGGGTCTGAACGCCGACGAGGCCGAGGCCCTGTTCCTGGCCGGGGTGCCGGGACCGGCCGCCGAGCTGGGCCTCGGCTCCGTCCTCGCCGCCGCCCAGCTCAAGGTCCGCGCCGCCCTGCCGCCGGAGCTGCGCGCCCATGCCGACCGGATCAGTGGCCGCTTCCACCTCGACGCGCCCGGCTGGTACGCGGACGCCGAAGAGGTGCCGCACCTCCCGGCGGTCGCCGCCGCGGTGTGGAACAGCCGTGTCCTGCACGTCCGGTACCGGCGTTGGGCCGAGCCCACCGATGCGGAGCGCCGCCTGGAGCCGTACGGGCTGGTGCTGAAGGCGGGGCGCTGGTACGTCGTCGCGGGACCCGGTCCCCGTACCTTCCGCGTCGACCGGATTCTCGAACTCACGGCGTCCGAGGAGGAGTTCGTCCGGCCCGATACCTTCGACCTGGCCGCGTACTGGACGGCGTACCAGCGTGACTTCCACGACCGGCTGCACCGCGGCGAGGCGGTGGTGCGGCTGGCGCCCGGCGTGCGGCTGTCGGGGCCGGCCGCCGACGCCGTAGGGGTCAACGGCCTTACTGATGAACAGGGTTGGACCGTGGCGACGGTACCGATCGAGTCCGTCGACCGTGCCCAGGAGGAGTTCCTGAGACTGGGTACGGGCGTCGAGGTACTGTCGCCGGCCGAGCTGCGCGAGCGGATCGCACGGACGGTGACGGAACTGGCCGCTCGATACGCCGAATCGGTGCACCCGGGCGGCAACTCCCTTGCGGACAGCGGCGACTGACGAGTGGAACCCGTCCGCCCCGCAGGAGGTAGGTACCGTGCAGCACCCGCAGCCGCATGCCCAGCCCCATCCCCCCACCCGCACCAGACGCCGGACCCTGCTGTCCGCCGTGACCGCAGGAGCCCTCGCCGCCGCAGGGCTGGTGTCGCTCTCCGCCACACCGGCCGAGGCCGCCACCGCCCGGCAGGTCGAGGCGCTCGACCGGGGTGTCGTCAGCGTGCACACCGACAGCGGCAACCTGGTCAGCTGGCGCTGGCTCGGCACCGACCCGAACGACGTGTCCTTCAACGTCTACCGGGCCGGTACGAAGGTCAACTCGACGCCGGTCACCGGCTCCACGAACTACTTCCACTCGGGCGCCCCCGCCCAGGCCGACTACACCGTCCGGGCGATCGTCGGCGGCGTGGAACAGGCCGACTCCGTCCACGCGATCCAGTTCCGCACCGGATACAAGGACGTCCCGATCACCCCGCCCGCCGGCGGCACGACCCCCGACGGAGTCGCCTACACCTACGAGGCGAACGACGCCTCGGTCGGCGACCTGGACGGTGACGGCGCCCTCGACTTCGTACTGAAGTGGCAGCCCACCAACGCCAAGGACAACTCCCAGTCGGGGTACACCGGCAACACGATCGTCGACGGGATCAGGCTCGACGGCACACGGCTGTGGCGGATCGACCTGGGACGCAACATCCGCTCCGGCGCGCACTACACACAGTTCCAGGTGTACGACTACGACGGCGACCGCAAGGCCGAGGTCGCCATGAAGACGGCGGACGCGACGGTCGACGGGACGGGCGTGGTCATCGGCAACTCAGCCGCCGACTACCGGAATTCGAGCGGTTACGTGCTCTCCGGGCCCGAGTACCTGACCATGTTCAACGGGCAGACCGGCAAGGCGATGGGCACCGTCGACTACGTCCCGGCGCGCGGCACCGTCTCGTCGTGGGGCGACTCCTACGGCAACCGGGTCGACCGGTTCCTCGCCGGCACCGCCTACCTGGACGGCGCCCGGCCCTCCCTGATCATGGCGCGCGGCTACTACACGCGAACGGTGCTGGCGGCCTGGGACTGGCGGAACGGGGCGTTCACGCGCCGCTGGACCTTCGACTCCAGCTCCTCCACCAACACCGGCAAGGGATTCGACGGCCAGGGATCGCACAGCCTGTCCGTCGGGGACGTCGACGGCGACGGGAAGGACGAGATCGTCTACGGGGCGATGGCCGTCGACGACAACGGCAACGGGCTGTGGACGACGAGGACGGGCCACGGGGACGCCCAGCACCTCGGCGACCTCGACCCGGGGCACGCGGGCCTGGAGTACTTCAAGGTGTCCGAGTCCACCTCCCAGCCGGCCGAGCTGTACATCAACCCGGCCAACGGCACCGTCAACTGGAGCATCGCCGCCTGCTGCGACAACGGCCGGGGAGTCGCCGGGGACATCTGGGCGGGCAATGACGGAGCGGAGGTCTGGTCGGCCTCGGACTCCTCGATCCGCGACGAGGCGGGCGCCACCAAGGGCCGCGAACCGTCCTCCGTCAACTTCCTGTCCTGGTGGGACGCGGACCCGGTCCGTGAACTCCTCGACGGCACACACATCGACAAGTACGGCACGTCCTCCGACACCCGCCTGCTGACCGGCGCGTCCGTCCACTCCAACAACAGCACGAAGGCCACCCCGGCGCTCTCCGGGGACCTCTTCGGCGACTGGCGCGAGGAGGTCGTCTGGGCGACCAGCGACAACACGGCTCTGCGCGTCTACTCGACACCGGTCGAGACCACGACGAAGATCACGACGCTGCTGCACGACACGATGTACCGCACGGGCCTGGCCTGGCAGAACACGGCGTACAACCAGCCCCCGCACCCGAGCTTCTTCATCGGCGACGGCATGCCGACGGCACCGAGGCCGACGGTCTACACCCCGTGAACGACGGTGGGTGCGTGTCCCGCCGGACACGCACCCACCCGTTCAGGCGACCGTGCAGCTCTGGTCGCCCAGCTTGAACGTGGTCGGTTTTCCGTTGGTGCCCGACCAGTTGCCCGTGAACCCGAAGCTCACCGACGAGCCCGCCGCCACGTTCGCGTTCCAGTTCACGTTCTTCGCCGTGACCGCGGCACCCGACTGGGTGTACTCCGCGTTCCAGAGCTGGGAGACGGTCTGGCCGTTCGGGAAGGACCAGCCGAGCGACCAGCCGTTCCAGGCGGTTGTGCCGGAATTGCTGAGCTTGACGTCCGCCTGGAAGCCGCCCGACCACTCACTGGTGACCTTGTACGTCACCGTGCAGGCCCCCGTAGGCGTAGGCGTAGGCGTAGGCGTAGGGGTGGGGGTGGGGGTGGGGGTGGGCGTCGGTGTCGGGTCCGTGCCGCCTCCGCCGCCACCGCTCGTGTCCGACGACTCGCCGTATACGACGCCGCGCCCGTTCGTCGACACGTACACGCGCCCGTACACCCTCGGGTCACCGGTGATCGCCGAGCCGGTCCAACCCCACTGGTGGGCATCGTCGTTGACGCGCGTCCAGGACGCGCCCTTGTCCGTGGAGCGGAAGATGCCGCGTACGCCGGCGATCTTCGCGCTCGTGTAGAGCGTCTGGTACGTCGCTCCCGTCGCAGCCTTGCCGAAGCCGATCGTGTCGGCCTGCTCGACGTTCGACAGCTTGGTGAACGTCGTACCGCCGTCCGTCGAGTGCCACAGGCCGTACGCGCCGTCCGCCGCGCCGCCCGCCAGCCAGATGTCGCCCTTCGTGCCCGGCAGCGCCTTGAAGCGCACGCTGTCGCCGGCCGGGAGGCCGGTCGCCGCCGACGCCGTGAAGGTCGCTCCGCCGTCCGAACTCGCATAGAAACGGCCCGACTTGAAACCGTAGAACGTCCTCGGGTCCACCCGGTCGGACTCGACGGTCGCACCCGCAGGGATGCCCGACGACGTCGACCAGGACGAACCGAAGCCCGTCGCGTACTGCACTCCCGTGCCCGCCGGGCTCCACACGAACCGGCTGCCGTCCGACGCCGCCGCGATCGTGCCGCCGCCCGAGACGCCCGAAGGGTCGGTCCCCGCGAACCAGTTGGCGCCGTTGTCCGTCGAGAACGCGACATGCGGACCCGAGTCCAGGTCGCCGACGCGGGCCACGATCCCCGGGTTGCTCTCGGCGTAGTCCAGGCTCGTGGTCGTGGTGAAGTTCGGTGAAGTGAACATCATCGAGGGGACCTTGGTGAGATCCGTGTGCCGGAAGCCACCGATGTCGCCGAGCGCGCTGAGCAGCACCGCACCGCCCGACGGGGGAGCGGCCAGGTCGAGGACCGCCGTCTCCTCCAGGCCCTGGACCATCGGCTTGATGCTGAACTGGCTGCCGCTGTCCCAGTTGGTGAGGTTCTCGGTGCCGTAGACCGTCGCGCCCGTTCCGTACATCATGCGGTTCGAGTTGAACGGGTCGATCTCCAGCGCCTCCGTCATCCACCCCAGTTTCGGCGACTGTTCGGGCGGCGACGGGTTCGCGCCGAAGGTGAGCCACGGCGAGGACGAGACGTCCATCGTGTAGCGGTTCGAGCGGTTGGGGTACGAGGTGTAGTCCCAGGCCTTCGTCCAGGTGCCGCCGCTGTCCGTGGAGCGGAAGAGCTGCGTGTCCGGCCACCACGAGCTGTACGCCGTCGCCATCACCGTGCCCGGCTTCTGCCGGTCGATCGTCAGACCGCTGAACCCGTAGTAGGTGTCCGCCTCCGCGACCGGGCTGATGTTCGTCCAGGTGCCGGTGGCCGTCGCGTACCGCCACAGCTGGCCCTTGCCGCCGTCGTAGGGGCCGCCCTTGTCGCTGTACGGCAGGTACAGGTAGCCGTTCTTCGCGTCGAGTACGCCCTTGTGGGCCAGATAGCCGGTGGGCTGCCCGGCGAGCCGCGACCAGGTCGCGCCCGCGTCCGTCGAGCGGTACACCGCGTTGTCCTTGTCGGCGACCCCGACATAGATCGTGCGGGTCGCGCTGCCCGCCGTACCCGTCGACTCGTCGAAGGTGACCCAGACGATGCCCTGGTTGTCGCCGGCGTACCCGCTGGTGTCGGTCGGATCCTGCGCGTAGTTCCCGACGTTGGGGAAGTTCGCCACCTGCGACCAGGTCGCCCCCGAGTCCGTCGACCGCCACAGCCCCTTGCCGCTGGGCGCGCCCAGATACAGCACGCTGTTCCTGTTCGGGTCGACGGCGAGACGCTCGCCCATGCCCCGGCCGGGCATGTTGCCGCCCAACTTGAAGGGCAGGTCGGCCCGTTGCCAGCTCGCGCCCCGGTCACCGGATCTCAGCACGGCGCCGTTTCCCGGGTCCCAGCTGTTGGTGTACGTGCCGACAGCCGCGTACACCTTGTTCGGGTCCACGGAGTCGGACGCGAGGCTGACCACACCGGTGTGGCCCCAGCGGTCCCAGCCGACCGAGTCCGTCAGCGGGGTCCAGGTCTTGGTCGACTCCTGCCAGCGGTAGGCGCCGCCGATGTCCGTACGGGCGTACGCCAGGTTCTTCTCGGTCCGGTTGAAGACGATGCCGGGGACGAAACCACCGCCGTCGATGCGGGCGTTCTTCCAGGTGTACGTGTCGGCCGCGAGCTTCACCTCCGCGGCGGACGGGGCGGCCAGCGCGAGTGAACTGCCCGTCAACAGGCCTGCGGTCAGGGCCAGTACGGCCGTGAGGATACGGGTTCTTCGCATGGGTGGGGGTCCCCTCAGCAAGAGGTCTCATGAAAGGTGCGGGGTGCGGGGAAGTGGGGGAGAGCGGTACGCGACGACCGGGCGGCCCCCAGTGCGGGAAGGGGCCGCCCGGCGCGGTACGCGGAGCTCAGGTCCTTCTGGACCCGGCGGGGGCTATTCGAGTAGCTCCGCGTACGAGCCCATGGCGAGGGCTATGTCCGCCTGGGCCCAGAACCGGTGATAGGTGAACGAGGGCGCGGCGCCACCGGCCAGGTACGCCTCGATCTTCGACCAGTTGGGGTCGTTCTTGTAGAAGGAGCGGAGCGAGATGAAGGTCGACGACGAGTTGACCGTGTCGCCGTTCGGCATCTTCCCCGTCCAGGCCGACGGCACGTAGACAGCGTCGTCGAAGCGGTTGTAGTCGGTGCGGGTCTCCGGAACGGCGATGCCCAGGCTGTCCTGGTAGTTGGTCCACATGCCGTCCAGCAGCGCCTTCGCCGTCGTCGCCGCCTCGGTGTCACCGGAGCGGTCGGCGTAGTACGTCAGCGTCTTGGCGTACGCCGCCGCCACGCCCACGTCGTTGGTGTAGTCGGCGACGGTGACGTGAAGTCCCGTGTTGGCGCCCGGAGTTGTGGCGTTCCAGGTGTCGGGGGCGCCCGACCACTGGAGCGTCGACGGGATGCGGTAGGTGCCGTCGGGGTTGATGGTCGTCTTGGACAGGGCCCAGTCGACCCACTTGTCCAGGACGGTCTTCGCCGCCGCGTTGCCCGTCTGCTGGTAGTACTCGGCGACCCGCTCCATGGACCACGCCTGGAAGCCGAACCACTGGTTGGACGGCGGGTCGTGGTACACCGGCTTCTCGTCGTAGTACATGCCGTAGAAGGTCGGCGTACCGGTCGGCGGGGTCGCGTAGCGGCCGGCCCAGCTGTTGGTCGCGCCGCCCGCGATGGCACCCTCGTTGGACTGGAGCCAGCGGTAGAACTCGATCTGCCGCTGGAGCGATGTCGACCAGTCCGCCTGCCCTGTCGCCGACTTGGGCTTCAGGTCGGCGTACGAGCTGAGCGCGTAGGCGGCCAGCGGGTTCTGGTAGCCACCGTGCGTGTGGCTGGAGCCGATGCGCCAGGCCCAGCCCGCCGAGGTGTCGGTGGCGCCGCCCCACGCGTAGTACCAGGACATCAGATAGTGCGAGGCGTCCTTGCCGGTACCGGCGGCGCAGGCCGTCGGGCCGACACAGTTGCCGATCTTCTTGAAGTACTTGTCGTACATCGAGTAGCGCAGGTAGTCGCCCATCTTGGCCGCCTTGCCGACGGTGGCCGAGACGTCACTGCCCTTGCCCTGCTGCTTCGCCCAGACGTCCGCCCAGTACGCGGCCTGCACGGCCCGCGCGTCGGCGTCCGGGGCGTTGGTGAACTTCCACTGCTTGGCGTACGACGCGTCGCCGGTGAACAGGTCCAGGTACCCGTTCGTGCCGCCGTACTTGAAGGCGTCGCAGGTCGGCTGCGGAACGGTCTCCCACACCGATTCCTGCGGCCCGCGCTGGAAGGTGTTGATGTAGGAGGGACCGGTGTCCGTCGGGCCCGCCTCGCACTTGCCGGGCGAGTTGCCGTAGCCGTAGACGTTGTCGACGTCCTGCAGCCAGTGCATACCGTAGACGTCGTCCGTGCCGTACGCGGTCTTCAGCTCGGCCGCGATCGGGTCCGTACCGACCGAGACACCGGTGTTGAGAGCGGCCGGGTACTGGCTCGGCAGGTCCCACTCGGGGGCGTAGGTCGCCGGTTTCGACGCGTTGTAGAAGGAGTTGGTGGGCTGGTCGGCGTGGGTGGGGATCATGTACTGCTCCATGATCGACCAGGCGCCGTTGAACTTGGTCCAGTCTCCGGTGACCTTGCCGTACATGGCCTGGAGCCACAGGAGGTAGCTGTAGGCCTCCGACGTGGTCTCGTGGCCGTGGTCCGGTGCCTCGACGATCAGTGTCTCCACCGAGTGGTAGGGGATGCCCTCGGGAGAGAAGTAGCCGCTCGCCGGGTTGGTGATCTTGCCGTAGAGGTCCAGGAAGCGGGCGTCGTACACCTTCGAGGCCGCCAGCTCCGTGACGGTGACCGTCGCCTTGGCGTGGCCGGTGGCCGTCGAGTCGAAGGCCGCCGATCCGGTGCCCGTCGCGTTGGCGGTGATCGTCACCTTCTGGGCCGTGTTCCAGTTCGACGGAGTGAAGGTGAGCGACGCGCCGCCCGTCACCGACAGGCCCGTGTTGCCGCTCGCGCGGGCCGTCGTCACGGTCACGTTCGCGCTCGGCTGGGTCGACAGCTTCACGTCGTACGTGCCCGTCTTGCCCTGCTGGACGCCGAGTTGGGTCGGTACGGCGACCACGGCGGGACCCGAGGCGACCGTGATGCCGACCGGTGTGGACGGTGCCGAGGCGCCCAGGCTGTCGTAGGCCTTCGCCAGCAGCGAGTGACTTCCGACGGCCAGCCCGGTGGCCGAGTACGTGTACGGAGCGGTCGTGTCCGTGCCGAGCAGCGTGGTGTCGTCGTAGAACTCGATCTTGGTGATCGTCGCGTTGTCCGCCGCCGCCGCGGTGGCGGCCATCGGTACCGCGGTGCCCTGCGAGTAGACCGCGCCCGCGACCGGGCTGGTGAGCACCGTGACCGGTGGCTGGTGGGCCCCGGCGCAGGTCGTCCCGTTGATCGCGAACGAGGTCGGCGCCGCGTTGGTGCCGCTGTACGTGAACTGCCCACCGGTGCTGACGGCGGCGCCGGCGGCGATCGTCGCGTTGTACGTCGCGTTCTGCACGGTGACCGTCTGGCCGGACTGGGACCAGGTGCCGTTCCAGCCGTTGCTGAGCTTCTGGTTGCCTGCGTAGGCGTAGGTCAGTGTCCAGCCGTTGATGACGTCCGTACCGCGGTTGGTGATCGTCAGGTCCGCGGTGAAACCGGACCCCCAGTCGTTCGTCTTGTAGTCGACGCTGCATTGAACTGCCGCTGCCTGAGCGGGAGTCGTACCCGTCGCGAGCATGGTCAAGGGGAGGGCGAGGGCCGCCACGACAGCGGTCCAGAACCGCCGCGTGACGCGGCGTCTGCGTTGGGGGTGCATGGTGCTGGTTCCTCCTAGCGGGCTCGGAGGTGCTCGTGGAGATGTGGGGAGGAGCAACAAGCCTTGAACCAGTGGGAGCGCTCCCATATTGAGGACAGGCGTGTCAAGGGTCAAGGTGTTTGAAGACTCGAATTGATTCGACGACGACATCTGATGGAAACACGTCAACCCCTCTGTCCTTTGCCGTCACTTGGCGCTAACTTCGTTGACACCAGTGGGAGCGATTCCGTCAGTCGACGCGTCCGAGCGGCGTGCCCGATCTGCAAGGAGTCGCTCATGCGACACCCTCCGCGTTCAGGTCTTTTAGTCGTGCTCGGCGCTGCCGTCGCCCTTCTGGGCACCGCGGTCGCACCGGTCCTCACGGCGTCGGGAGCCACCCCCGCGTGCACGGTGGAGTACTCGGTCACCAGTGCGTGGGACGCCGGCTTCCAGGGCTCCGTCCGGATCACGAACAACCAGGCGGCGCTCAGCAGTTGGAGTCTGGCCTTCGACTTCGGCGCAGGTCAGAAGCTCACCCAGGGCTGGAACGCCAAGTGGTCCCAGTCCGGCACCACCGTCACCGCGGCCAACGAGAGCTACAACGGCTCGCTGGGCACGGGCGCGAGCGTCAGCGCGGGGTTCATCGCCTCGCGGTCCGGGAGCAATCCCGTACCGGCGTCGTTCAAGCTCAACGGGACGACGTGCAACGTGGACTCGGAGTCGAGCCCGACCCCGACACCGACCCCGACTCCGTCGCCCACCGTTCCGCCGGCCCCCGAGGCCGGAGCACCCGCCCTGCACGTGTCCGGCAACAAGCTCGTCGACTCCGGCGGCGCCACCCGGCGACTGCTCGGCGTCAACCGCTCCGGCGGCGAGTTCGCGTGCGTCCAGGGCAACGGCATCTGGGACGGACCGGTCGACGACGCCTCGGTCGGGGCGATCGCCGACTGGAAGGTCAACACCGTACGCATCCCGCTGAACGAGGAGTGCTGGCTCGGCCTGTCCAACATCAAACCCGAGTACGCGGGCGCCAACTACATCGCCGCCGTCAAGGACCTGGTGGCGAAGGTGAAGGCGCACGGCATGACACCGATGGTCGAACTGCACTGGTCCTGGGGCCTGTACACGGGCAACTCGGCCGGCTGCTCCGACGTGCACGCCAGCTGCCAGAAGCCGATGCCCGACATGCAGTACTCACCCGCCTTCTGGACCTCGGTCGCGAACACCTTCAAGGCTGACCAGGCTGTCGTGTTCGACCTGTTCAACGAGCCCTACCCGGACCGCGCCACCTCCACGGCGGCCCAGGCCTGGACCTGCTGGCGGGACGGCGGCACCTGCCCCGGCATCGGATACGAGGTCGCCGGTATGCAGGATCTCATCGACGCGGTCCGGGCCACCGGCGCCAAGAACGTGATCCTGGCCGGTGGGCTCGCGTACTCCAACGACCTCAGCCAGTGGCTGACGTACAGGCCGACCGACCCGGCGGGCAATCTCGCCGCCGCCTGGCACATCTACAACTTCAACTCGTGCTCCAGTGAGAGCTGCTGGGACTCGACGCTCGCGCCGGTCGCCGCCCAGGTCCCCCTGGTCGCGGGCGAGATCGGCGAGAACACCTGCGCGCACTCCTTCGTCGACCGGGTCATGAAGTGGTTCGACGACCGCTCCCTGTCCTACCTCGGCTGGACCTGGAACACCTGGAACTGCGCCACCGGCCCGTCCCTGATCTCCGGTTACGACGGCACACCCACCGCCTTCGGAATCGGTCTGCGCGACCACTTGCGGGCCATCGGTTAGCGCACCAACTCCCCATCAGAGCAAGGCGCTTCTCACCCCACAGGAAAACGAGAGGACACCCGCACTCATGAGCCGTACCAGAACAGCGATCCTCGCCTCCATGGCGATGGTCGCCGGTGCCACCGGCGCCGCGGCAGCCGCGGCGCAGGCCGACGTCGGCATCGCGGCGATCCCCTGCACCGTCGCCTACACGGTGCAGAACCAGTGGTCCACCGGCTTCACCGCCGCCGTGACGGTCACCAACAACAGCGCGGCCAAGTCGAGTTGGGCCGTGAAGTGGTCGTACGCCGGCAACCAGCAGGTCACCAGCGGCTGGAACGCCAAGATCACCCAGAGCGGCACCGCCGTGACCGCCGCCAACGAGACCTACAACGGGACGCTCGCCACCGGTGGTTCGGTGAGCTTCGGCTTCAACGGCAGCTACAGCGGCACCAACGCGCTCCCGACCACCTTCACCCTCGACGGCGTCACCTGCAACGTCGACGGCGGGACCGACCCCACGAACCCGCCGGACCCCGGCACCGGCACGAGGGTCGACAACCCGTACGCCGGCGCCAAGGTGTACGTGAACCCGGAGTGGTCGGCGAAGGCCGCCGCCGAGACGGGCGGCAGCCGGGTCTCCAACCAGCCCACCGGCGTCTGGCTGGACCGGATCGCGGCGATCAACGGAGTCAACGGCGGGATGGGCCTGCGCGCCCACCTCGACGCGGCCCTCCAGCAGAAGGGCACCGGCGAACTCGTCGTCCAGCTGGTCATCTACAACCTGCCCGGACGCGACTGCGCCGCCCTCGCCTCCAACGGCGAACTCGGCCCGACGGAGATCGACAAGTACAAGACCCAGTACATCGACCCGATCGCGGCGATCCTCGCGGACACCAAGTACGCGGGTCTGCGTATCGTCACGACCGTCGAGATCGACTCGCTGCCCAACCTCGTCACCAACACCGGCAGCCGGGTCACGGCAACGCCCGCCTGTGACGTGATGAAGGCGAACGGCAACTACGTCAAGGGCGTCGGCTACGCGCTCAACAAGCTCGGTGACGTGCCGAACGTCTACAACTACGTCGACGCCGGCCACCACGGCTGGATCGGCTGGGACGACAACTTCGGCGCCTCCGCCGACCTGTTCAAGCAGGCGGCCACCGCCGAGGGCGCGACCGTGAACGACGTGCACGGGTTCATCACCAACACGGCGAACTACAGCGCCCTGAAGGAGAACAACTTCACCATCAACGACACCGTGGCCGGCAAGTCCGTCCGCGAGTCGAAGTGGGTGGACTGGAACCGGTACACCGACGAGCTCTCCTTCGCGCAGGCATTCCGCAACCAGCTGGTCACGGTCGGCTTCCCGTCCACCATCGGCATGCTGATCGACACGTCCAGGAACGGCTGGGGCGGGCCCGCCCGGCCCACCGGTCCGGGTGCGACGACCACCGTCGACACCTACGTCGACGGCGGACGCTACGACCGGCGGTTCCAGACCGGCAACTGGTGCAACCAGTCCGGCGCGGGCCTGGGAGAGCGCCCGAAGGCCGCTCCGGCGACCGGGATCGACGCGTACGTGTGGATGAAGCCTCCGGGCGAGTCCGACGGCTCCAGCTCGGCGATCCCGAACGACGAGGGCAAGGGCTTCGACCGGATGTGCGACCCGACGTACACCGGTAACCCGCGGAACAACAACAACATGTCCGGTGCGCTGCCGAACGCGCCGGTCTCCGGGCACTGGTTCTCGGCACAGTTCCAGCAGCTCATGGCCAACGCCTACCCGGCGCTCTAGGCTCCGCCGGTCAGGCAGTTCTTCTGCCGCGGGCCCGGTGGGGGCTGGTCGCGCAGTTCCCCGCGCCCCTGTCGGGGGGCGCTGTGCGCCTCCCGACCTCACCGGGCCCGCTCAGACGTCTCTGCTCAGGCCCCGGTGGATCGCGATCTCCACCGGGGAGTACGTCCCGTCGGCACGCTCCAGCTCGTACGGCACCGCCGGATGCAGCGGTGGCTGGGCCATGAAGCGGGGTCGGGTGCCGTGGTGCGGTTGTGCCGCGTGGACCAGGAACGGGTGGCACAGGTACACGTCGCCGGGGCGGCCGGTGGCACGGGCGAGCGGACGGTGTGCCGAGGCCGCCACCAGTTCCGGAGCGATCTCCAGCCCCGAGACGCCCTCCTCGCCGTACGGCTCCAGCAGCGGGGGTACGTCCAGATGCGAGCCCACCCGGATGCGCGTCGGGGCGTCCGCCTCGCCGACCTCGCTGAACAGGAACAGCATCAGCAGGGACCGGTCCCGGGAGCGGAGGTTCGTGTACGGCCAGTTCGCGCCCTCGGGGAGATAGCTGCCCTCGATGTGCCAGCCCGCGTCGTCCGGTTCCTCCTCGTGCGGGAACCGCAGTGGAAAGCTCCCCAGCGAATAGCGTGACGCCCAGCGGCCCTCGCCCACCAGCGCGTCGAACGCCTCATGCAGGGCAGGGGTGTTGACCGCGGCGGCGAACGGGCCCTGGGCCATGTCGGACACCCGGTGCACGGGCTTCGTCCAGGTGCCCGGGTCGTCCGGGTCGCACCCCGTCTCCCGCCAGAGCAACCGTGCGCAGTGCTCGGCGACGCGTGGCGGGAAGGCGCTCTCGATCTTCACGAACCCGTCTTCGAGGAAGCGCTCCACCAGCTCGTCGTCCATGGGGACATCGTGCAGGAGCGGGGTCGACCCGTGCATCCGGTTTTTGCCGCAGGCGGTCGTGGAGGAGATCTCCGTTTGCCGCAACGGCAACAGAACTGGCCCGGTCGGCGGCGTCGGAGCAGGCTGGTGCCAACGACAACGGGAGGCTCGTCCACCATGGCCCATCAGCACCGGCACGATCATGATCACGACCAGGCGCCTGCTCACGCCCAGAACCATTCCCACAACCACAACCACAACCACAACCACGCCGACGTCGACTTCGCCGAGATGATCCCGCACCTGGAGGGGCAGGCCGAACTGTTCGCACCGCTCTACGCCGACGCCCTGGCCTGGCTGCGGCGGCAGCAGCCGGAACCGGGACTGATCGTCGACGCGGGCAGTGGCCCCGGCATCATCTCGGGCTTCTTCGCGGAGGCGTTCCCCGAGGCGCGCGTCGTCGCGGCGGACAGCTCGGCGCCGCTCCTGGCGCGAGCCCGCGAGAACGCCGAACGACGCGGCGCCGCCGACCGATTCAGCACCATTGAGGCCGAACTCCCGGACGGACTGGGCGAGTTGGAGTACCCCGTCGACCTGGTGTGGTCGAGCCGGGCCGTCCATCACGTCGGCGACCAGCGGGCCGCGCTCACCGCACTCGCCGCCGTACTCGCCCCGGGCGGCACGCTCGCCGTGCTGGAGGGCGGCCTCCCCGAGCGGAACCTGCCCCGTGACCTCGGCTTCGGGCGGCCCGGCCTGGAGGCTCGGCTCGATGTGATCGAGCAGGGCTGGTTCACCGAGATGCGCACCAGCCTGCCCGGCCACGTACGCGAGACCGAGGACTGGCCGGCCCTGCTCACCGCCGCCGGCCTGCGCCCCTCCGGCACCCGCTCCTTCACGCTCGACCTGCCCGCCCCGCTCACGGACGCGGCCCGCGAGTACGTGATCGGCGTCTTCGACCGGCGCCGCACGATGTTCGCGGACGAACTCGACGCCGAGGACCGCGCCACCCTCGACCGTCTCCTCGACCCCGACGACAAGGCGGGCCTGCACCACCGGCCCGACATCTTCGTCCTGGCCACGCACACCCTGTACACCGGCAGCAAGCCGCAGGGGTAGTCGCGGCCGTGCGCGGAGGTGCTGCCCGCGGGATCGGTCGGGAGGTCCAACACGCCTGCCCCGGGCTTGACTTCGAGGGCGCTTCAAGTGATGGACTCCCCGCTGTTCACCGACGCGCATGGCCCATGCGTGGCACACACAGGGGGTAACCACCATGACCGACTCACCCGTCGCACTCGTCACCGGCGGCGCCAGCGGCATCGGCGCGGCCGTCGCGCGGCAGCTGCTGGACGCCGGCCACCGGGTCACCGTCACCGGCCGGGGCGAGCAGCGGCTGACCGACTTCGCCGAGGAACTCGGGCGCCCCGAAGGCCTGTTGACGATTCCCGGCAACGCTGCCGAGTACGACCAGGTCCGTGGCGCCGTCGAGACCACGCTGAAGGAGTTCGGGCGGCTGGACACGGTCGTCGCCAACGCCGGGTTCGCCACCCACGACACGGTCGCCGACGGCGACCCGGCGGGCTGGCCGGAGATGGTGCTGACCAACGTCCTCGGGCCCGCGCTGCTCATCAGGGCCTCGATCGACGCGCTGAAGGAGACCCGGGGCCGGATCGTGCTGGTCGGCAGCGTCGCCGGGTTCGTCCACACGCCGGGCAACATCTACGGGGCGACCAAGTGGGCGGTGACCGGCCTCGCCGAGAACACCCGCCGCCAGGTCACGGAGTTCGGGGTCGGCGTGACGCTGGTGGCCCCCGGGCGGGTCGAGACCCCCTTCTGGGACAGCTACGGCAGCCTGCCCCCGGGCCGGCTGCTGACGGCCGACCAGCTGGCCGACTCGATCGTCTGGGCGATCCGGCAGCCGGAGGGGGTCGACGTCAACACCGTGGTCGTACGGCCGACAGGGCAGCCCAACTGATCTGCGCGCGGCCCGAGTTGCCTGCCCGGGACCCCCGGGCAGGCAACTCGTCGTCCTGGTGTCCCGTCGGCCCGGGCTCAGTTGTCGCGGATGAACTGCTTGGCCAGCCGATCACCCAGGGAGACCGCAGCGCTGTGGCTCTCCAGGGGTGAGACCTGCGAGTTCTTGAACAGGATGTACGTCACGCCGGAGTCGGTGCCGCCGCTCTCCGGGTCGGGATCGATGCCGAGTGCCTTAGCGGTGGCGTACGACGCCTCGCCGATGATCTTCGTGGGTCCGGTGTCGCCGACGACCGCGTACTCGACCTTGTTGTTGTAGATCACGGCGACCACGCCACCGCCCTTGATGCCGGCGCCGGCGTAGTTCCAGATGCCGCTGGAGCTGGGCACGACGACGTACGGCAGGGAATCGGCCTTGAGCGGCTTGCCGTTGGACTGGTGGAACGCCGTGTCGTCCTGGTACCAGGGGTCGGTGTTCTCGTTGCACTTCGACGTGCGCTGGCCGTCGCAGTCGATGTCCATGTCGGCCTTCCAGAACACGGCTCCGTTCTTGCCGCACACGGGGATCGAGGCCGAGGTCTCCTCGTCGGTCCGGTACTTGCCGTTGGAGAGCTGGGAACAGGACGTCACCCTGGCGAGCAGGTCGGCCGCGCTGACCGAGCCCTCCTTGGTGGACGCGGGCCGGGGCGTGCCGGAGGCGTACGAGGGGATCGCGGCGGTGGCGAGCATGGCCGCGCCGGCGGCCGCGGTGAGGGTCAGTGTTCGAGAGCGCACTGTGGGGGGACCCTTCTGTTAGGAAAGTTTCCTTACCGGGTGCGATCCAAGGTGGACCTGTTTGCATGGCTGCGTCAACCCTGCCGACCGGGGTTCGACGCGGCCCGGTTGCCTTTGTTCCATGGCGAGTTGGACGCGGCGGAGGCCGGGCGGGAGCCGGCGCGGGGTGGGGCGGCGGGTCGGTTCAGGGGGAGTGCGGGTGGTGGCAGCGGTGCGCGTGGGGTGTCGTGCGCCCGGGGTGTGGGGCAGGGGCGGCCGTTCGGGGCGAGCAGCGGGGACGGCCGGCCGACTGACCTCCCGGCCGGCCGAATGTCCGGGTCACGACGGCGCAGAACCTGCCTGGGGGTAAACGGAACGCCCCGGATCCGCGACCGGAATCGGCGCGGACCGGGGCGTTGCCGTGGTCGTCGTCAGCCGGCCTCGAAGGTGGCCGGGTCCGGGCCCAGTCGGCGGCCCTCGTTCAGCGCGCTGATCGCCGCGAGGTCCTCCGCGTCCAGGCTGAAGTCGAAGACCTCGATGTTCTCCTTGATCCGCGAAGGCGTCACGGACTTGGGGATCACCACGTTGCCGAGCTGGAGGTGCCAGCGCAGGACGACCTGGGCCGGCGTGCGGTCGTGCTTGCGGGCGACGGCCACGATCGCCGGTACCTCCAGCAGACCCCTGCCGGAGCCCAGCGGGGACCATGCCTCCGTGACGATGCCGTGCTCCGCGTGGTACTCGCGGGACTCGTTCTGCTGGAGATGCGGGTGCAGCTCGATCTGGTTGACCGCCGGGACGACGGACGTCTCGGCGAGGAGCCGGTCGAGGTGGACCGGAAGGAAGTTGGAGACTCCGACGGTCCGGGCGCGGCCGTCGGCGGCGAGCTTCTCGAACGCCTTGTACGTGTCGACGTACGCGCCCTTGGCCGGCTGCGGCCAGTGGATCAGATACAGGTCGACGTACTCCAGGCCGAGCTTCGCCAGGGAGGTGTCGAAGGCGCGGAGAGTGGATTCGTACCCCTGGTCGCTGTTCCAGAGCTTGGTGGTGACGAAGAGCTCCTCGCGGGGGACGCCGGATGCGGCGATGGCCTTCCCGGTGCCCTCTTCGTTGCCGTAGATCGCTGCTGTGTCGATGCTGCGGTACCCGCTCTCCAGCGCGGTGGTGACCGCCTGCTCCGCCTCGTCGTCAGGCACCTGCCAGACGCCGAAACCCAGCTGGGGCATCTCGACGCCGTTGTTCAGGGTGATCGGGGGGACCTTGCTGCTCACGAGCTCTCGATCCTTCAGTCGTCGGTTGGGTACTCCCATCGTCAACGAGCGGGGGCCGTGCCGCATTCCTGGTCGTCGACCTCGTGCGCTTTCCCGCAGATTGGCCGAAAACACCTTCGGCGGTCCGCGTGCATTGGTACGGACTATTGACCGCGCGCCGTCAAGCGGCGACTCTGTATCCCGCCGCGAATCGTGATGATGAATGTCGTTCACATATGTGGCTCCGTGTCGGTAGATCCAGCCCCCCATGTAGATCCAGCCCCCCATGCTGAGGTGGTCCCACCATGAACACATCCAGGCGAACCCTGCTCGGCGCCGCACTCGGCGGAGCGGCCGGAGCGGCCGTCGGAGTCCCCGCCCTCGCCGTCCCGGCCCACGCCGCCTCCTGGCAGCAGAAGTGGGCCCCCTCCGCGAGCGGCGCCGGGCTCGGCGCCTTCGAGACCATCGAGGACGACCGCGCCGACTCCCACACCGCCGGACAGCCGCACATCTTCGCCACCGGCAACAACTGGCGCTTCAACATGCACACCGGCGACCGCGACACCTCGACCGACCGGCAGCGCCAGGAGGTCAC
This sequence comes from Streptomyces sp. NBC_01451, assembly GCF_036227485.1. Lineage (NCBI taxonomy): Bacteria > Bacillati > Actinomycetota > Actinomycetes > Kitasatosporales > Streptomycetaceae > Streptomyces > Streptomyces sp. NBC_01451. The sequence continues at coordinate 1,503,902 of NZ_CP109479.1, read as the reverse complement.
CGGGCTGCGCAACGGCAGCGGCGGCGACTACCTCAAGTGGACCGAGGGGCAGACCTGGCGGGTCACGTACTCGATGTACATCCCCAGCTCCCTCAAGGCGACGACCACCTTCACCCACATCATGCAGATGAAGCAGCCCGGCGCAGGCACTTCGCCGATCGTCGTGCAGTCGCTGCGCCGGGTGAACGGCGTACAGACCATCGAACTCAAGCTGCCCTTCGACGACATCCTCGTCGGCCGTACGAACCTCGAACCGCTCCACGACAGGTGGACGGACGTCGACTTCCAGATCAAGGTCGGCAACGGCGGCGCGGGAACGGTCCGTTGGATCCTCCGGAGCGGCTCGACAACCGTCGTCGACGCCTCACGCACCGGCGTCGACACCTTCCTCGCCGACCGCGTACGCCCCAAGTGGGGCATCTACCGTTCCCTGGGCGACACTTCGGGCTCGCTCCAGGACTGCCACCTGCTGCTCACGAACCTGCGCGGCTACCAACTCGTCTGACGGCGGCGGCCGTCAGGCCTGGTACAGCGCCTCGACCTCCTTCACATACGCGTCCTCGATCGCCTTGCGCTTCAGCTTCAGGGACGGGGTCAGCAGGCCGTGTTCCTCGGTGAACGGCTGGGCCAGGATGCGGAACGTACGGATCGACTCGGCCTTGGAGACCAGGGTGTTCGCGGCGACCACCGCACGCCGTACCTCCTTCTCCAGGTCCGGGTCGCTCACCAGTTCCGTCGAGGTCAGCTGCGGCTTGCCGCGCATGGTGAGCCAGTGCTCGACCGCCTCCCGGTCCAGGGTGACAAGGGCCGCGATGTACGGACGGTCGTTGCCGACCACGATGCACTGGGCGACCAGGGGATGATCCCGGACGCGCTCCTCCAGGCCGCCGGGGACGACGCTCTTGCCGCCCGAGGTCACCAGGATCTCCTTCTTGCGGCCGGTGATCGTGAGGAAACCGTCCTCGTCGAGGGAGCCCAGGTCGCCGGTGGCCAGCCAGCCGTCGTGCAGGGTCGCGTCCGTCGCCTTCTGGTTGTTCAGATAGCCCTGGAAGACGTTGTCGCCGCGCAGCCAGATCTCACCGTCGTCCGCGATGTGCACCGTCGTGCCCGGGATGGCCTGGCCGACCGTGCCGTACCGGGTGCGCTCGGGCGGGTTCGCGGTGGCCGCGGCCGTCGTCTCCGTCAGGCCGTACCCCTCGTATATGTGGACGCCCGCGCCCGCGAAGAACAGGCCGAGCCGCCGGTCCATACCCGAACCGCCCGTCATGGCGTGCCGTACGCGCCCGCCCATCGCCGCCCGGATCTTGGAGTACACGAGCTTCTCGAAGAGCTGGTGCTGCATCCGCAGGCCCGCCGACGGGCCGGGGCCCAGGTCCCAGGCCTTCTCCTCCGTGGCCTCCGCGTACCGCACCGCGACCTCGACGGCCTTCTCGAACGGGCCGTCCCTGCCCTCCCGTTCGGCCTTGCGGCGGGCCGCGTTGAAGACCTTCTCGAAGATGTACGGCACGCCGAGGAAGAACGTCGGCCGGAACGCGGCGAGGTCGGGCAGCAGGGCCGCCGCGTTGAGCTGCGGCTGGTGGCCGAAACGGACCCCGCCGCGGATCGCGGCCACCTGCACCATCCGGCCGAAGACATGCGCGAGGGGGAGGAAGAGGAGGGTCGCCGCCTCGTCGCCCTTCCTGGAGTGGAACACCGGCTCCCAGCGTTCGATGACGGTGTCCGCCTCGAACATGAAGTTCGCGTGGGTGATGACACAGCCCTTGGGGCGGCCCGTGGTGCCGGAGGTGTAGATGATCGTCGCGGTCGACTCGGGCATGACCGCGAGCCGGTGCCGGTGCACCACGTCGTCGTCGAGGTGCGCACCCGCCTCGTACAGCTCCTGCACGACACCGACGTCGAGCTGCCACAGCCGGCGCAGCTCGGGCAGCCGGTCGATGACCGTGGCGATGGTCATCGCGTGGTCCTCGTGCTCCACCATCGCCGCCGTCACCTCGGCGTCGTACAGCATCCAGAAGACCTGCTCGGCCGACGACGTCGGATAGACCGGCACCACCTGCGCGCCGATCGTCCACAGCGCGTAGTCGAAGAGCGTCCACTCGTAGCGCGTACGGGACATGATCGCGACCCGGTCCCCGAAGCGGATGCCCTGCGAGAGCAGGCCCTTGGCGAGGGCGAGGACCTCGTCACGGAACTCGCTCGCGGTCACGTCCCGCCACTGGCCGGCCTCGTCCTTGCGCCCGAGCGAGACATGGAGGGGGTCCTCCTGGGCACGTTCGAACACCACGTCGGCCAGTCCGCCCACGGGCGGTGCCAACGCCAACGGAGGGTTGGTGAATTCGCGCAAACCCGCTCCTAGTGACGCTTTGCACAGCGCCGTGAAAGCTACCCCACGCCTTCACATCGCGGGAGGGGTTCCAAGCCGAGCGGTGTTCAGCTTCGGCGCCGTCCCGGGGCGGAATATGCGTCTGTATGGGTAGCGGGCGGACAGAACCCCCTCCGCCGGAGAAGATCTCGGTCGGGTAATCTCCACGGAATCCGACCGACCCGCTCACCGCCCGCGCCAGGCCTCTTGGGACTGTCTTTAAGGTTTCGTGGCCGGCCGTCAGAGCCGGTGCAGCCGGTCCCCGCTCGTCAGGATCGCCGCCGCCAGCGCGTCCGCCGCGCTCTCGGCGGACGTACGCCGGTGCCCGTGGACCAGGACGAAATCGACCCGGCCCAGCTCCGGCAGCCCGGCGCGGTCGGGCACCTGGACCAGACCGGGCGGGACCATCCCGCGCGAGTGGGCCATCACACCGAGGCCCGCCCGGGCCGCCGCGATCAGGCCGTTGAGGCTGCCGCTGGTGCACACGACGCGCCACGCCCGGCCCTGCCGCTCCAGGGCCTCCATGGCGAGGGCGCGGGTGATGCCCGGCGGCGGGTACACGATCAGGGGTACCGGGCGGTCGGGGTCCAGCCGGAGCCGTTCCGCGCCGATCCACACCAGCTCGTCGTGCCAGACCGGCTCGCCGCGCGGGTCCTCGGGGCGCCGCTTGGCGAGGACGAGGTCCAGTTTCCCGGCGGCCAGCTGCTCGTGCAGGGTGCCCGACAGCTCGACCGTCAGCTCCAGATCGACCTCGGGGTGGTCGTGGCGGAAGGCCTCCAGGATCTCCGGCAACCGGGTCAGCACGAAGTCCTCGGACGCGCCGAACCGCAGCCGGCCGCGCAGCCGCGTACCCGTGAAGAACGCCGTCGCCTGCTCGTGGACCTCCATGATGCGGCGGGCGAAGCCGAGCATCACCTCGCCGTCCTCGGTCAGCTCCACGGAGTGCGTGTCCCGGGAGAACAGTTGCCGGCCGGCCGCGTCCTCCAGGCGCCGGACGTGCTGGCTGACCGTCGACTGCCGCAGCCCGAGCCGGCGGGCGGCCTGCGTGAAACTGAGCGTCTGGGCCACGGTCAGGAAGGTCCGCAGATGAGAGGGGTCGTACACGCGTCCACGCTACCCCGTTATCGCAGAACGCGATGACAGTCAGAGCGGTGTACGGGATTCCCGATCACGGACCGGAGGAGGACGATGGAAAGGGCACGACCGTCCCGTACCTGAGTAGTGGAGCACCGTGAAACGCCTGAAGTGGCCGAGCTGGATGCCGATCGACCCCTACATCCTGCTGCTGCTCGCAACGGTGGGTCTCGCGGCCCTCCTCCCGGCGCGCGGGACGGGCGCCGACGTCGCCTCGGGCGCCTCCACGGCGGCCATCGCCTTTCTCTTCTTCCTCTACGGCGCCCGACTCTCCACCCGCGAGGCACTGGCGGGGCTGAAGCACTGGCGGCTGCACACCACGGTCCTCGCCTGCACGTTCGTCGTCTTCCCGCTGCTCGGCCTGGCCGCCCGCGGACTCGAACCGGTGTTCCTGACCCACGACCTCTACACCGGTCTGCTCTTCCTCACCCTCGTCCCGTCCACGATCCAGTCGTCGATCGCCTTCACCTCGATGGCCCGGGGCAACGTGCCCGCCGCGATCTGCGCGGGCTCCTTCTCCTCCGTTGTCGGCATCGTCGTCACCCCGCTGCTCGCGGCCACACTGCTCGGCAGCACCGGCGGCGGCTTCTCGCTCGACTCGCTCGTCGAGATCGTGCTCCAGCTGCTGGTGCCATTCCTCGCCGGACAGGTGCTCAGGCGCTGGATCGGCACGTTCGTCACCCGGCACAAGAAGGTGCTGGGGCTGGTCGACCGCGGCTCGATCCTCCTCGTCGTCTACACCGCGTTCAGCGAGGGCATGGTCGAGGGCATCTGGCACCAGGTCGGTCCCGCCCGGCTCGGCGGACTCCTGGTCGTGGAGGCCGTACTGCTCGCGGTGATGCTGGCGCTCACCTGGTACGGGGGCAGGGCGCTCGGCTTCGACCGCGAGGACCGGATCACGATCCAGTTCGCGGGCTCGAAGAAGTCCCTGGCGGCCGGACTGCCCATGGCGAGCGTCCTGTTCGGCGCCCAGGCCTCACTGGCCGTGCTGCCGCTGATGCTCTTCCACCAGATGCAGCTGATGGTGTGCGCGGTGATCGCCAAGCGCCGCTCGCAGGACCCCGTGACGGCCGACCCGCCGGTCACCGGCCGGGACGCGGCCGGACCGCCACGCATGACGGCCGGTACGGCGACGCGTCACCGTTGAGCCGCCCACGGGAACCGGGCCCGGCCACAGCGGCCGGGCCCGGTTCCCGTGGGCGGCGATCCCCGTACGTCGTCAGGGGCGGGTGGGGTGCGAACGGCCCTCGTTCACCTTGTTGAGAGGCAGCCACAGGACCGTGCTGCTCGTGGCCGTCTCCTCGTCCACGGTCGCCGTCATGGCCGCCTTGGACAGTTCCGCGCTGCCCAACGCCCGGTCCCAGACCCGGACGTCGTCGATCGCGCCGCTGAAGTGCTGCAGACTGTCCACCCGTTGCCCGATGTGCACCCCGAACACCGAGTTGCGGCTGACGGATCCGGTCACGTCCGCCACGCTGACCGCCGTACCGTCGACGAAGAGCGTGAACTGGCCGCCGCCACGGCGCAGGGCCGCGAAGTGCCACAGGCCGTCGTTGTAGGTGCCCACCGAGGTCGCGGACGCCGTCCTGACGGCCGACGCGCCGTCCCGGACGGTCATCAGACCCCGGACCCGGTTGGTCGCGGGCTCGGCGCGCAGCCAGACCTGGGGCTGGGTGGAGCCGACCCCGCCCATCCACAGCAGCGGCCGGTCACCCGACGTCGCCGTGGTGCGGAACCACAGGCCCACCGTGAAGTCCTTGGTGCCGAGCGGCAGCCGGTCGCTGTACGGGAGGCGTACGGCGTCGTCCACGCCGTCGAACTCCATCGCCCCGCCGCCGAACACCCCGGTGGTCTGCGTGGCGCCGCCCAGGACGGCGGCCGGGCGGGCGTCCGGGGCCAGGTCACGGGTGGTCGGGTCCGGGCCGCGCGCCGGCGTCAGCCAGTCCTCGCTGAAGCGGGCGAAGCGGATCTCGTCGCGTGCGTCGACGGTGCCGCCCTCGTACATCAGGCCCACCGTCCCGCTGTCGATCTTCACCAGGTCGGAGTAGCCCGACCAGTCCCGGGTGACGACCGTGCCCCGGTCCACGCTGTCCCAGGTGCGCCCGCCGTCGTAGGAGGAGCGGATCATCATCGTCCGGCGCCGGTCGGGATCGCCCGGGCAGGCCAGCAGTATGCGGGCGCCGAGGCCCACCGTGGAGCACTGGACCTGGGGCGCGTAGAGGTCCGGGAGCGCGCGGAAGGGGGTGAGGAAACTGCTGCCGCCGTCCGCGCTGAAGGCCTGGGTGCGGTGTCCCAGATCCGTGCCGTCCTGCTCCCGGCCGCTGACCAGGATCACCCCGTCCGAGCGCTCCGTGAGCGTCACCTCGGACGGTTTCTGCCGGAAGGTGCCGTCCGCCGCGATCGGCCAGGTGTCCGTGGCGCCGGCCCTCCAGTGGTCGCCGCCGTCGTCGCTGATGATCAGCGCGGCATGGTTGGCACTGATCCGGCTGCCGTCCCACGTCTCGGTGTTGACGCCGAAGACGAGCCGGCCCGCGTGCTCGCCCCGGGTGAGCTGGATGCCGTGCACGGGGCCCGTCGCATACCAGGAGTTCCACTCGGGCGGCATGATCTCGGCGCTCAGGTCGCGAGGCTCGGACCAGGTCAGCCCGTCGTCGTCGCTGTACTGCAGATGGGGAGTGCGGTCGCACGGCACCGGGCAGTTGCCGCCGCCGTGGCCCGTGTTCCAGCTCTCCGCGAGGAGGATGCGGCCGGTCTCCCGGTCCACGATCGGCGCCGGGTTGCCGTGGGTGTCGACCCCGCCGTCGTCGACCACCTGGACCGGGCCCCAGGTGAGCCCGTCGTCGGTCGACCGCTTGACGACGATATCGATGTCACCGGCGTCCCCGCAGTTGTCCTTCCGTCCCTCGGCGAAGGCCAGCAGCGTTCCCTTCAGGGTCCGGACGATCGCGGGGATCCGGTAGCAGGCGTAACCGGGGTCCTGGGAGGCCCGGAAGAGCACCTGCTGCTCGAACACGGCCGTCTCGGTGGCCTGTCCGGCGCCCGCTGGGCTCGGCATCGCGAGCAGCAGAGCGGCCGTGGTGAACGCGGCCGTGAGGGTGGATCTGAATCGTGCGCGAAGACTTGACGGCATGTACGGCCCTGCCCTTCAACGTCTGGACTTCATGCGTCTGGACTTCAGAGTTCGTGACTTCAGAGGTCTGGACATCTGAACAATCGGGCATCCGAAAATCTGGACATCCTACGTCCAACGTGCGCGCATCAGACGGTAGTTGGATGCTCAGCCGCCCCACAAGAACCGTGTGTCAGGGGATCAGGACAACCTTGCCGAGGTTGGTCCGGGACTCGATGACCCGGTGTGCGCCGGCCGCGTCCGCCAGCGCGAACTCCCCGTGCACCACCGGTCGTACGGCTCCTTCGGTGAACTGCCGCCACAGCTCGCGGCGTCACCGCTCGTACAACTCGGGTTGTTCCCTGGCTATTCGGCGCAGCTGGAAGCCGGTGACGGTCGTGGCGCCCACCAGCGGGTCGTACGCCCGGACCGTGCCGCCGCCCGAGCTGTACGCGACGAGCCGGCCACCGGGAGCGAGGGCGGCCGGCGCGGGGGCGAGCGACGCGCCGCCGACCGCGTCCAGGACGTGGTCGGCGGAGGCGAACCCGTCCTGCTGTCCCATCAGGTCGTACGGGACGACCTCGTCGGCTCCGAGGGAGCGCACGAAGCCGGCCCTGGCCCGGTCCGAGACGGCGCCGACGAACCGGGACGCGCCGCGGGTCCGGGCGAGCCGCACTGCGAGGTGTCCGACGCCGCTCGGCGCCCCCGTGATCAGCGCTGTTTCGCCCGGCGCGGGGCGGGCCGCGGACAGGGCGCCCAGGGCGACCGGCCCGCTGCGGACGACCGCGACCGCGTCCATCGGCGAGACGCCGCCGGGCACCGGGGAGGCCATGGCTTCCTGGAGCACCGCGAAGTCGGCGTAGCCGTGGCCGAAACAGAGCCCGGTCACGCGGTCGCCCGGTCGGAAGCCGGTCACTCCGGCGCCCACCGTCACGACCTCCCCGGCGATCTCGCCGCCGAGCGGTACCGGTTCGGCGGCCTCGGTCACCTTGCGGACGACGGGGAGGGTGACGCCGATCGCCTCGCGGTGCACGGGGAGCTCACCGGGCCCGGGCTCGGGCACGGGGGTCTCTTCCAGGCACAGGGGACCACCCCTGTGCCCGTACCGAACACGGCGCATCCGCACCTCCTACCTCGCACTCCGAGAAACCGTTGGGAGTCCCAACGATAAACGTATAACCATTGGGAGGTCCAATGATTATTGGTTAGTCTTTCCGCATGTCTGTCGAACTTCGTTCCATACGCGTCCTCCCCAGCTGGATCCTGGGGAGGGCAGCCGACCGCGGGCGGGCGCTGGTCGCCGCCGCGCTGGCCCATGAGGGGCTGAAGATGTGGCATCACGTGGTGCTCTCCGCCGTCGCGGAGCTGGGCCCGGTCGCGCAGGCCGAACTGGTGCGCGGGGTGGGGCTCGACGCCAAGGACATGGTCGGCGTCCTCAACGACCTTGAGGGCGCCTCACTGGTGGTGCGCGCACCCGACCCGCACGACCGGCGCAAGAACGCGGTGACGGTCACGGCGGAGGGGCGGCGGCTGCTGGCCCGCTGCGAGCGGGCCGCGCGCAAGGCCAACGACGAACTGCTGGCGCCGCTCACGGCCGTGGAACGCGACCTGTTCATGGGCCTGCTCACCCGGGTTTCGGGTACGACCTAGCGGCAGGCAGGCAGGCAGGCAGGTAGAGGCGGGGCCCCACCGGCGCAGGGGGCGCTCCCCGCCGTTCGGGGCCCCGCCGCCGTGCCGCGGGGAAGCCGGTCAGCCCTGGGAGGCCGTGGCCCGCAGGGCGATCCGGTCCTCGCCCGCGTACACGTTCATGTTGGCGCCCCGGAGGAACCCCACCAGGGTCAGCCCCGACTCGGCCGCCAGGTCGACGGCGAGCGACGAGGGCGCCGAGACGGCCGCCAGCACCGGAATCCCGGCCATGACCGCCTTCTGCGCCAGCTCGAACGAGGCCCGGCCGGAGACCAGCAGGATCACGCGGGACAAGGGGAGATCGCCGTTCTGGAGTGCCCGGCCGACCAGCTTGTCGACCGCGTTGTGCCGGCCCACGTCCTCGCGGATGTCGATCAGCTCGCCCTCCTCCGTGAACAGGGCCGCCGCGTGCAGACCCCCGGTCCGGTCGAAGACCCGCTGGGACGCGCGGAGCCGGTCGGGGAGGCTCGCGAGCAGTTCGGGTGACAGCCGGACCGGGGGAGAGTCGGCGCCGTCGTCGATGGGCCGGCGGGCCGTCGTACGGACCGCGTCCAGACTCGCCTTGCCGCACAGGCCGCACGAGGACGTCGTGTACACGTTCCGCTCCAGCGTGATGTCGGGCAGCGTCACGTCCGGGGCCGTCCGCACATCCACCACGTTGTAGGTGTTCGAGCCGTCCTCCGTCGCGCCCGCGCAGTACACGATGTTCTGGAGCTCGCGCCGCTCGGCCAGCACGCCCTCGCTCACCAGGAAGCCGGCCGCGAGCGCGAAGTCGTCCCCCGGCGTCCGCATGGTGATGGCGATCGGCTTGCCGTTCAGCCGGATCTCCATGGGTTCCTCGGCGACGAGTGTGTCCGGGCGGGTGGAGATCGCTCCATCCCTGATCCGGATCACCTTGCGTCGTTCCGTGACTCGTCCCATGTTCTGATCAGCCCCGGTTCTGTACGTGCTGGTGGATGACCTTCTCGTTCTCATTGTCCTGCACGCGCGAGGTGGCCCCGCGTCCCACGGAGTCCTGTTGTCGCGAGGAAAAAAGGTTGACGACATATTGTCTACAGTATGTAGGTTGGCTCGGCAAGGGTCGTGGCGCAGGCGGGAAAGAGGGGCCCATGGCGCGGAAGCGGCTCACCGGGTGGCGGGATGCCGTTCGTCCGCTCCGAACGACCGTTCGGCGCAGCCCGGATACCGTTCACCGCATACGGTCGGCGAGTTCGACCGGCCGCCTTCCCAACCGCGCGGCCGGTTCCTATCGTCCGGGATCATGAGTCCCCCCATCGCATCCCCCGGCTGGAGCCGCTGGCTCGTACCCCCCGCCGCCCTCTCGGTCCACCTCTCCATCGGTCAGGCCTACGCCTGGAGCGTCTTCAAGCCGCCGCTGGAATCCGCGCTCGGCCTCAGCGGCACCCAGAGTGCGCTGCCCTTCCAGCTCGGCATCGTCATGCTCGGCCTGTCCGCCGCGTTCGGCGGCACCCTCGTCGAGCGCAACGGGCCGCGCTGGGCCATGACCGTCGCCCTGGTCTGCTTCTCCTCCGGCTTCCTGCTCGCCTCGCTCGGCGCCGCCACCGAGCAGTACTGGCTGATCGTCTTCGGCTACGGCTTCGTCGGCGGCATCGGGCTCGGCATCGGCTACATCTCGCCCGTCTCCACCCTGATCAAGTGGTTCCCGGACCGGCCCGGCATGGCCACCGGCATCGCGATCATGGGCTTCGGCGGCGGCGCGCTCATCGCCTCGCCCTGGTCGGCGCAGATGCTGGAGTCGTTCGGCTCCGACAGCTCGGGTATCGCGCTCGCCTTCCTCGTGCACGGACTGTCGTACGCCGTGTTCATGTCGCTCGGAGTGCTCCTGGTCCGGGTGCCGCGCAGTGCGGAACCCGCGGCCGGCGGAGCGAGCGGGCCGAGTTCCCTCTCGGGCGTGCAGGTCTCCGCGCGCAGTGCCGTGCGGACCCCCCAGTTCTGGTGCCTGTGGGTCATCCTCTGCATGAACGTGACCGCGGGCATCGGCATCCTGGAGAAGGCCGCGCCGATGATCAAGGACTTCTTCGCGGACAGCTCCACCCCGGTCTCGGTGTCGGCGGCGGCCGGTTTCGTCGCGCTGCTGTCGGCGGCCAACATGGCGGGCCGGATCGGCTGGTCGTCCACCTCCGACCTGATCGGCCGCAAGAACATCTACCGCGTCTACCTGGGCGTGGGCGCCCTGATGTACGCGTCGATCGCCTGGTTCGGGGACTCCTCCAAGCCGCTGTTCATCCTGTGCGCCCTGGTGATCCTCTCCTTCTACGGCGGCGGCTTCGCCACCATCCCCGCCTATCTGAAGGACCTCTTCGGCACCTACCAGGTCGGCGCGATCCACGGGCGGCTGCTCACCGCCTGGTCCACGGCCGGTGTCCTCGGCCCGCTGATCGTCAACTGGATCGCCGACCGGCAGGAGGAGGCCGGCAAGCACGGCTCGGCCCTCTACGGACTGTCGTTCTACATCATGATCGGACTGCTCGCCGTCGGCTTCGTCGCCAACGAACTCGTCCGCCCCGTCGACCCCCGCCACCACATCCCCGCACCGAAGGAGGCCGCCGATGTCCAGCGAGAGCCGTCCGTCTGAGAGCGCGGGCCCGCCGCCCGACCGCAGGCCCCTGATCGCCTTCGCCTGGCTGTGGGTGGGGGTGCCGCTCTGTTACGGCGTGTACGAGCTGGTGCAGAAGGCGACACAGCTGTTCACGGGGTAGGTGTTCGGGCGCGCCGGCCTCTGATGGAAGCCGACAACCCGGCCGCGTTAATCCTGTGGCATCGCGTGCCGTCGTACTGGTGAGTCACTGATCAGACTGGTGGATCCCGCTACCGAAATGCAGCAAGGGGGACCCACCCATGAACGGCTCGCGCATCGCCGCCGTCGGTCACTACCAGCCCGCCAAGGTGCTCACCAACGAGGATCTGGCGGGTCTGGTCGACACCAGCGACGAGTGGATCAGAAGCCGGGTGGGTATCCGTACGCGCCACATCGCCGGTCCCGACGAGCCCGTTGACGAGCTGGCCGCGCACGCCGCCGCCAAGGCGCTCGCGGCGGCGGGCCTGGCCGCCAGCGACATCGACCTCGTCCTCGTCGCCACCTCGACCGCCATCGACCGCTCCCCGAACATGGCCGCCCGGGTCGCGAACCGGCTCGGCATGCCCTCGCCGGCCACGATGGACCTCAACGTCGTGTGCGCCGGCTTCACGCACGCCCTGGCCACGGCCGACCACGCGGTGCGGGCCGGGGGATCGGCGCGGGCCCTCGTCATCGGTGCCGACAAGATGTCCGAGGTGGCGGACTGGACCGACCGCACGACCTGCGTACTCGTCGGGGACGGTGCGGGCGCGGCGGTCGTCGAGGCCTGTCCGGCGGATACCGCCGGACCCGTCGGCATCGGGCCCGTGCTGTGGGGCTCGGTGCCCGAGATGGGGAACGCGGTACGGATCGAGGGCACACCCCCGCGGTTCGCACAGGAGGGGCAGAGCGTCTACCGCTGGGCCACCACCCAGCTGCCGCGCATCGCCCGCCAGGCCTGCGAGCGCGCGGGCGTGGCCCCCGAGGAACTGGCCGCCGTCGTCCTGCACCAGGCCAACCTGCGCATCATCGAACCGCTGGCGGCGAAGATCGGCGCGGTGAACGCCGTCGTGGCACGCGATGTCGTCGAGTCCGGCAACACCTCGGCCGCCAGCATCCCGCTCGCCTTCTCGAAGCTGGTCGAGCGCGGCGAGATCTCCACCGGCGACCCGGTCCTCCTGTTCGGCTTCGGCGGCAACCTCTCGTACGCCGGGCAGGTCGTCCGCTGCCCGTGAGCGGGGCGGGCTCGCGGGCCCACCACGTGCGGGTGGGTCCTGTGCGGCCCACCCGGGCGTCCTTCGTGCCGCCTTCTTCTTTGTCCTCTCAGTGGAAGAAGTAAGCGGCAATCTGTGCCCAACTTCTTCCCAGCCTCGGCAGTCGCTGCTACGTTCCACTCGAAAGCCCGGCGAAGTGGCCGGAAAGAGTGGCCTGTTGGTGCCTGACTAGGCGGGGAGGGGCTTGTGAGACGTATGACCGCTCGACCCGCGAACGCCCACCAGGCCCGGCTGCTGCGCCTGTTGCGTGACGGCGGGCCCAACTCCCGGGCCCAGCTGGGGGACCAGATCGACCTGTCGCGGTCCAAGCTGGCCGTGGAGGTGGACCGGCTCCTGGAGACGGGCCTGGTCGTGGCCGACGGACTCGCCGCCTCACGAGGCGGTCGCCGCTCCCACAACATCCGGCTCGCCCCCGCCCTGCGCTTCCTCGGCGTCGACATCGGCGCGACCTCGATCGACATCGCGGTCACCAACGCCGAACTGGAGGTGCTGGGACACCTCAACCAGCCCATGGACGTACGCGAGGGCCCGGTCGCGGTCTTCGAGCAGGTCCTGTCCATGGCCGCCAAGCTGCGGGCCTCCGGGCTCGCCGAGGGGTTCGACGGCGCCGGCATCGGCGTCCCGGGCCCGGTCCGCTTCCCCGAGGGCGTACCGGTCGCCCCGCCGATCATGCCCGGCTGGGACGGCTTCCCCGTACGGGAGGCACTCAGCCAGGAACTGGGCTGCCCGGTGATGGTCGACAACGACGTGAACCTGATGGCGATGGGGGAGCAGCACGCGGGCGTCGCCCGTTCCGTCGGTGACTTCCTCTGCGTCAAGATCGGCACCGGTATCGGCTGCGGCATCGTCGTCGGCGGCGAGGTCCACCGCGGGGTGACGGGCAGCGCCGGCGACATCGGGCACATCCAGGCGGTGCCCGACGGACGCCCCTGCGCCTGCGGCAACCGGGGCTGCCTGGAAGCCCACTTCAGCGGTGCCGCGCTCGCCCGCGACGCCAAAGAGGCGGCCCAGCAGGGACGTTCGGCGGAACTCGCGGCCCGATGGGAGGCGAGCGGAGCCCTGAGCGCCGTCGACGTCGCCGCCGCCGCTGCCGCCGGGGACGCCACCTCGCTCGACCTGATCCGCGAGGGCGGCAACCGCACCGGCCAGGTCATCGCCGGTCTCGTCAGCTTCTTCAACCCGGGCCTGGTGGTGATCGGCGGCGGGGTGACCGGCCTCGGCCACACCCTGCTCGCCGCCATCAGAACCCAGGTCTACCGCCAGTCGCTGCCACTGGCGACCGGCAACCTGCCCATCGTCCTGGGGGAGTTGGGCCCCACCGCCGGAGTCATCGGCGCGGCCCGCCTCATCAGCGACCACCTGTTCTCACCCGCGTAAGCCGACTCCGTACCCGCGTAAGCCGACTCCGTACCCGCGTAAGCCGACCCCACAACCGCGTCAGCCGACGCCCGTCACCAGCACAGCGCCCTGCTCTGCCCTGCGCACAACGCCTGCCCGGCAGGCGATCCACCCTGCAACCGGCCCGCACGCCCGCCAAGGGGAACCGTCATGGCACCAGAACCACCGCTGCTCAGCATGTCCGGCATCACCAAGTCGTTCCCCGGAGTCCGGGCCCTCGACGGCGTCGACCTCGACGTCCAGGCCGGTGAAGTGCACTGTCTGCTCGGCCAGAACGGCGCCGGGAAGTCCACGCTCATCAAGGTCCTGGCCGGCGCCCACCAGCCCGACGACGGCACGATCAGCTGGCGCGGCGAGCCGGTCACCCTGCGCTCGCCCATCGCCGCCATGCGCCTCGGCATCGCCACCATCTACCAGGAACTCGACCTGGTGGAGCACCTGTCGGTGGCCGAGAACGTCCACCTCGGCCATGAACCCACGGCCGCCGGATTCGTTGTACGGGGAAAGGCGGCCAAGGCGTCGACTGCCGCGCTGCTCAAGCGACTCGGCCATCCGGAAGTGGAACCCGGGCGCCTCGTGGGGGAGTTGTCTGCGGCCCAGCGGCAGATCGTGTCGATGGCGCGGGCCCTCTCCCACGACGTACGGCTGATCGTCATGGACGAACCGTCCGCCGCGCTCGACCCGGAGGAGGTCGACAACCTCTTCCGTATCGTCGGCGACCTGACCGCCGACGGGGTGGCCGTCGTCTACATCTCGCACCGGCTGGAGGAGATCCGCCGCATCGGCGACCGCGTGACCGTCCTGAAGGACGGTCGGGCGGTCGCGGGAGGACTCCCCGCCGAGTCCACACCGACCCGCGAGGTCGTCGCCCTGATGACCGGCCGCAACGTCGAGTACGTCTTCCCGGAGCGCCGCGCGGCACCGGAGGACGCGGGCGGCGCACCGGTCCTCGAAGTCCGGGGGCTGGCCAGGGAGGGCGAGTTCGCGCCCGTCGACCTCACTGTGCGCCCCGGCGAGATCGTCGGACTCGCGGGACTCGTCGGGTCGGGGCGCTCGGAGATCCTGGAGACGATCTACGGCGCCCGCAGGCCGACGGCCGGTCAAGTCCTTGTCGACGGTGCGGTGTTGAGGCCCGGCAGCGTACGGGCCGCAGTGCGCGCCGGGCTCGGGCTCGCCCCCGAGGAACGCAAGGCGCAGGCCCTGCTGATGCTGGAGTCCGTCACCCGCAACGTGTCGGTCTCCTCCATCTCCCGCTTCGCACGCGGCGGTTGGATCGACCGGGGCGCCGAACTGGGCGCCGCCCGCGCCGCCACCCGCGAGCTGTCGCTCCGGCCCGACAATCCTTCCGTACCCGTACGCACCCTCTCCGGCGGCAACCAGCAGAAGGCGGTCCTCGCCCGCTGGCTGCTGCGCGGCTGCCGCGTCCTGCTCCTCGACGAACCCACCCGGGGCGTCGACGTCGGCGCCCGCGCCGAGCTGTACGCGGTGATCCGCCGGCTCGCCGACGAGGGCCTCGCCGTTCTGCTGGTCTCCAGCGAAGTACCCGAGGTCCTCGGCCTCGCCGACCGTGTCCTGGTCCTGCGCGAGGGCCGGGTCGTCCACACGGCACCCGCCCGCGAACTCGACGAACACCGCGTGCTCGACCTCGTGATGGAAGGAGCCCCTGTGGCCAGCACAAGCTCTGCGGCCGGCAGCCCCGTGGCCGGTGAAAGGGGCCCGGCATCATGACGCAGCCCGTGTCCCCGCCGCGCGGCACCACCGACAAGATCCCGTCGACCGGTCAACTCCCCGCCTGGAGAGGTGTGGTGGCCCGCGCCGACATCCGCACCCTCTCCCTCCTCGGTGTCCTCGCCGCCCTGATCGTGGTCGGCGGGATCACCAAGCCCGACGAGTTCCTCGACACCCGCAACCTCCAACTCGTCCTCACCCAGGGCTCGGTGATCGGTGTCGTCACCGTCGGGATGACCTTCGTCATCATGTCGGGCGGCATCGACCTGTCGGTCGGCGCCATCGTCGCCCTCTCCTCGGTGTGGGCGACCACCGTCGCCACCCAGGAGTACGGCTTCGCGGGCATCCTCTTCACCGCCGTGCTCGTCGGAGTGGGCTGCGGACTGGTCAACGGGCTGCTCATCGCGTACGGCGGGATGGTCCCCTTCATCGCCACGCTCGCCATGCTGGCCTCGGCGCGCGGACTCGCCCTCCAGATCACGGACGGCTCGACGCAGATCGTCACGATCGACAGCGTCCTCGACCTCGGCGAGCGCGACGCGTACATCCTCGGCATCCCGCCACTGGTGCTGGTCTTCGCGGTAGTGACGATCATCGGCTGGCTGATCCTGAACCGCACCACCTTCGGCCGCCGCACGGTCGCCGTGGGCGGCAACGCGGAGGCGGCCCGCCTGGCCGGCATCGACGTACGCCGCCAGCGCCTCTACCTCTACCTCCTGTCCGGACTGTGCTGCGGGATCGCCGCCTTTCTTCTGATCATCCTGTCCGGCTCGGGCCAGAACACCAACGGGAACCTGTACGAGCTGGACGCCATCGCCGCCGCGATCATCGGTGGCACCCTGCTCAGCGGGGGTCGCGGCACCATCGTCGGCTCCGTGCTGGGCGTCCTGATCTTCACCACGATCACCAACATCTTCGCCCTGAACAACCTGCAGAGCGATGTGCAGCAGATCGCCAAGGGCGCGATCATCGTCGCCGCCGTGCTCGTCCAGCGCCGTACCGCAAGCACGACCTGAGGGAAGGGTTCACCGCCATGCCTGAGTCGACGCCTCTCACAAGCCGCAGAGGACTGCTCTTCGGAACCGCCGCCGTCGGGGCGGGAGTCCTGCTCGTCGGTTGCACCAGCAACGATCCCGCTGACGAGCCCGCGGCGAACGACGACCAGCCGGCCGCCGCCGACACCCCCGGCAAGGCCGTCACCATCGGCTTCGCCGGACCGCAGGCCGACCACGGCTGGCTCAACGCGATCAACGACAACGCCAAGAGCCGGGCGAAGAAGTACTCGGACGTGACGCTGGAGATCACCGAGGGCTCGAACGACACCGCCGCCCAGATCGGCCAGATCGAAACGCTGATCAACAAGAAGGTCGACGTGCTGGTGATCCTGCCCGCCGACGGCAAGGCGCTCACCCAGGTCGGACTGAAGGCGATGCGCGCCGGCATCCCCGTCGTGAACCTGGACCGGATCTTCAACACCCCGCAGGCGTACCGCTGCTGGATAGGCGGCGACAACTACGGCATGGGCCTCAACGCCGGTCACTACATCGGCGAGCAGCTCAAGGACGTCGACGACGCCAAGGTCATCGAACTCGCGGGTCTCGACAACCTGGAGCTGACCAAGCAGCGCACCCAGGGCTTCGACGACGCCCTGAAGAACTACCCGAACATCAAGAAGGTCGCCCGCCAGGCCGCCGAGTTCACGGTCGAGTCGGGCCAGGCCAAGATGGCCCAACTCCTCCAGGCGCAGTCCAAGTTCGACGCCCTGTGGAACCACGACGACGACCAGGGCGTGGGCGCGCTGCGGGCCATCGAACAGGCCGGCCGCGACGACTTCCTGATGGTCGGCGGCGCGGGCGCCCTCTCCGCCTTCCAGGCCATCAAGCAGGACAACGGTGTCCTGAAGGCGACGGTGCTCTATCCGCCCACCATGGCCGCCTCGGCGATCGACCTGGCACGCGCACTGGGCCAGGGCAAGGGGGTCGGTGGCCTCTCCGAGTTCGAGATCCCGTCCTCCCTGACGCTCTACTCGGCGGTCGTCGACAAGGACAACGTCGACCAGTACATGCCGACGGGCTTCAAGTAGAGGGACCGGGGTCAGGGGCCCGGACCTGGACGGTGAGGCGCACGGTTCGGCCGCGCCCCTTCAGGGGCGCGGGGAACTGCGCGACCGGCCACAACGCACCCGCAGCCGACCCACTGGACCAACCCCCACCACCCGAGGAGGACCTCCGCATGGCACAGCCGCAGGCAGACGCCGACAAGCCGGCCCTGGGCGTCGGCATGGTCGGATACGCGTTCATGGGCGCAGCCCACTCCCAGGGCTGGCGCACCGTTGGCCGCGTCTTCGACCTGCCGACCCGCCCGGTGCTCGCCGCGATCTGCGGCCGTGACGCCGACGCCGTCAAAGCCGCGGCGGACCGCCACGGCTGGGCGGCGGCCGAAACCGACTGGCGTGCCCTGATCGAACGGGACGACGTCGACCTCGTCGACATCTGCACCCCCGGCGACAGCCACGCCGAGATCGCCCTCGCCGCCCTCGCCGCGGGCAAACACGTACTCTGCGAGAAACCCCTCGCGAACACCGTCGACGAAGCCGTGGCGATGACGGCAGCGGCCGAAGAGGCGGAGGGGCGCGGCCAGTTCACCATGGTGGGCTTCAACTACCGTCGGCTGCCCGCCACCGCGCTCGCCCGTTCCATGGTCGCCGAGGGCAGGCTCGGCAACCTGCGGCACGTCCGGGTGACGTACCTTCAGGACTGGCTGGTGGACCCGGAGTTCCCGCTCACCTGGCGGCTGCGCAAGGAGACGGCCGGGTCGGGAGCGCTCGGCGACCTGGGCGCCCACATCGTCGACCTAGCCCAGTACCTCGTGGGCGAACCCCTCGCCGGAGTCTCCGCCCTCACCGAAACCTTCGTACGGCAGCGCCCGTTGCCCGGCGGTCCGACCAGCGGTCTGACCGCCACCGCGACCGCCGGCACCGGACAGGTCACCGTGGACGACGCCGCCGTCTTCACCGGCCGCTTCGCCTCCGGCGCCCTCGCCTCCTTCGAGGCCACCCGGTACGCGACCGGCCGCAAGAACGCCCTGCGGATCGAACTCAACGGCGAACGCGGCTCGTTGGCCTTCGACCTGGAACGCCTCAACGAGCTCGCCTACCACGACGGCACCGAACCCGGCACGCACGCGGGCTTCCGCCGCATCCTCGTCACCGAACCCGACCACCCCTACCTGGACGCCTGGTGGCCGCCGGGCCACGGCCTCGGCTACGAGCACTCCTTCGTCCACCAGGCCCGCGATCTCGTCCTCGCGATCGCGGAGGGCCGCCGGCCCCGGCCGTCCTTCGCGGACGGACTCCAGGTGCAACGCGTCCTGGCGGCCGTGGAGGAGAGCGCGGAGAAGAACTCCGTGTACACACCGGTGTCGGGCTCACCCGCAGCGGTCCCGCCCGTATCGATCTCACCCCTGTCGGACTGAGGAGGCTCGACGAGAATGCCGCGCGACTTCACACTCTTCACCGGCCAGTGGGCCGACCTGCCTCTGGAAGAGGTCTGCCGCCTCGCCCGTGACTTCGGCTACGACGGACTCGAACTCGCCTGCTGGGGCGACCACTTCGAGGTCGACAAAGCCCTCGCGGACCCCTCCTATCTGGAGGGCCGTCACCAACTCCTCGACAAGTACGGCCTCAAGTGCTGGGCGATCTCCAACCACCTGGTCGGCCAGGCCGTCTGCGACGCCATCATCGACGAACGCCACCGGGCGATCCTGCCCGCCCGCATCTGGGGCGACGGCGACGCGGAGGGCGTACGGCAGCGGGCGGCGGCCGAGATCGCCGACACCGCGCGGGCCGCAGCCGCCTTCGGCGTCGACACCGTCATCGGCTTCACCGGCTCCGCGATCTGGCACCTGGTCGCGATGTTCCCGCCCGCCCCCGAGTCGATGATCGACCGCGGCTACCAGGACTTCGCCGACCGCTGGAACCCGGTCCTCGACGTCTTCGACGCCCAGGGCGTGCGGTTCGCGCACGAGGTCCACCCGAGCGAGATCGCCTACGACTACTGGACAACCCAGCGTGCCCTGGAGGCAGTTGACCACAGGCCCGCCTTCGGCCTGAACTTCGACCCCTCGCACTTCGTGTGGCAGGACCTCGACCCGGTCGGCTTCCTGTGGGACTTCCGCGACCGGATCTACCACGTCGACTGCAAGGAGGCCCGCAAGCGGCTCGACGGCCGCAACGGCCGCCTCGGCTCACATCTGCCCTGGGGCGACCCGCGCCGCGGCTGGGACTTCGTGTCGGCCGGCCACGGCGACGTCCCCTGGGAGGACGTCTTCCGCATGCTGCGCTCCATCGACTACCGGGGCCCCGTCTCCGTGGAGTGGGAGGACGCCGGCATGGACCGGCTCCAGGGCGCCCCCGAGGCACTGACCCGCCTCAAGGCGTACGACTTCGACCCGCCGTCGGCCTCGTTCGACGCGGCGTTCGGCAGCAACGACTGAGTCGTTCCTGACTGTTCCGGGGTGACGGCGCACCCCGGCGTATCGCACCCGCAGGTACCACGAGCTCCATTCTGGAGGCATTCGTGCACGCGAAAGACGGCCCCACCCGCACCGCAAGAACCGCGAGTCGCAGACGACACCCCCAAGTCCGCAGAGCGCTCGCCCTGTTCACGGGCGCGCTGCTCGCCGGAGCGTCACTCACCCTGACCGCTCCCCAGGCCGGCGCAGCCGTCGCCGACCCGGCAACAGCCCCCGCTGCGGCTGCCGCCGAGGACTTCCAGCAGGTCACCCTGGCCAAGGGCGAACCGGAGGTCGGCGAGCCCATGTCGCTCGCCGTCCTCCCCGACCGCTCGGTCCTGCACACCTCGCGCGACGGCGAACTCCGCATCACCGACGCCGCCGGAAACACCCGGCTCGCGGGCAAGCTCGACGTCTACTCCCACGACGAAGAAGGCCTCCAAGGCATCGGCGTGGACCCGCAGTTCAGCTCCAACCGCTTCATCTACCTCTACTACGCACCCCCGTTGAACACCCCGGCGGGCGACGCCCCCGAGACGGGCACCGCGGCCGACTTCGCGCCGTTCGACGGCGTCAACCGGCTCTCCCGCTTCGTCCTCGACGCCGACGGCACCCTGAACAAGGCCAGCGAGACGAAGATCCTCGACGTCCCGGCCTCGCGCGGCCTGTGCTGCCATGTCGGCGGCGACATCGACTTCGACGCGGCGGGCAACCTGTACCTGTCGACGGGCGACGACACCAACCCCTTCCAGTCCGACGGCTTCACGCCCATCGACGAGCGCGCGAACCGCAACCCGGCCTTCGACGCCCAGCGTTCGTCCGGCAACACCAACGACCTGCGCGGCAAGATCCTGCGTATCAAGGTCAACGCCGACGGCACGTACGCCGTCCCGGCCGGCAATCTCTTCGCGCCCGGCACGGACAGGACGCGCCCCGAGATCTACGCGATGGGCTTCCGCAACCCGTTCCGCTTCAGCGTCGACAAGGCCACCGGGATCATCTACATCGGCGAGTACGGCCCCGACGCGGGCGCGGCCGATCCGGCCCGAGGCCCCGCTGGCCAGGTCGAGTTCGCCCGTGTCACCGGCCCCGGCAACTTCGGCTGGCCGTACTGCACCGGCGCCAACGACCCCTACGTGGACTACGACTTCGCGACCGGGACATCGGGCGCCGCCTTCGACTGCGCCGCCCCGAAGAACACCTCACCGAACAACACCGGCCTGACCGACCTTCCCCCGGCCCAGGCCGCCTGGATCCCCTACAACGGCCCGTCCGTACCGGAGTTCGGCGACGGCTCCGAGTCACCGATGGGCGGCCCGGTCTACCACTACGACGCCTCGCTCGACTCCCCGGTCAAGTTCCCGGAGGCGTACGACGGCGACTTCTTCGCCGGTGAGTTCGGCCGACGCTGGATCAAGCGGATCACCAGCGACGACAACGGGACCGTCCAGTCCATCAACGACATTCCCTGGACCGGCACCCAGGTGATGGACATGGCCTTCGGGCCGGACGGCGCGCTGTACGTCCTCGACTACGGCATCTCGTGGTTCGGCGGCGACGAACACTCCGCCCTGTACCGCATCGAGAACGCCACCGACGGCCACTCCCCGGTCGCGCAGGCCGCCGCCGACGTCACCTCCGGCCAGGCCCCGCTGAAGGTGAGGTTCTCCTCCGCCGGCACCACCGACCAGGACGGCGACGCCCTCACCTACAGCTGGGACTTCGGCGACGGCGGAACATCCACCGCGGCGAACCCCTCCCACAAGTACAGGAAGAACGGCACGTACACGGCGACGGTGACCGCCAAGGACACCACAGGCCGCACCGGCGGCGCGAGCGTCCAGGTCGTGGTCGGCAACACCGCACCCAAGGTGGTCCTCCAACTCCCGCAGGACGGACAGCTGTTCGCGTTCGGTGACGCGATTCCGTTCAAGGTGAGGGTCACCGACCGCGAGGACGGCCGGGCCATCGACTGCACCAGGGTCCAGGTCACCTTCATCCTCGGCCACGACAGCCACGGCCACCCCCAGACCTCCGCGAACGGCTGCTCCGGCACCATCCAGACCAGCGCCGACGGCGGCCACGACCCGGACGCCAACATCTTCGGGGTCTTCGACGCCCAGTACACCGACCTCGGAGGCGGCGGCCAGGCACCCCTGACCACCCATGACCAGAACGTCGTCCAGCCCGACCACCGCCAGGCCGAGCACTTCAACAACTCCTCCGGTACAGCGGTGAGTTCACGGGAGTCGGCGAACGGCGGCAAGGCGGTCGGCGACATCGACAACGGCGACTGGATCGCCTTCACGCCGTACGTCCTGAGCAACGCCAAGTCGCTCACGGCACGCGTGGCCTCGGCCGGCGCGGGCGGCAGGCTGGAGATCCGCGCGGGTTCCCCGACCGGCAAGGTGCTGGGCCGCACGACCGTCCCGACGACCGGCGGGTGGGACACCTACCAGGACGTCACCGCCACCCTGTCCCACGCCCCGCAGGGCACGACCACGCTCTACCTGGTCTTCAAGGGCGGGGCGAGCGGCGACCTGTACGAGCTGGACGACTTCTCCTTCACCACCGGCTGAGGGGAGTGCGCCATGCGATCAACAGGACTCACAGTCACCGCTGTTGTGGGCACGGCACTGCTCCTCGGAAGCGTGTCGACCCCGGCCGCCTCCAGGCCCGCACCACAACACGCCGACCGGGTGCTGGTCTTCTCCAGGACGGCTGCCTTCCGGCACGACTCCATCCCTGACGGCATCACGGCACTCAAGGAACTCGGCGCGAGTGCCGGCTTCCGGGTCGACGCGACGGAGGACGCGGCGGCTTTCAACCCGGCGAACCTCCGCCGGTACGCGGCCGTCGTCTTCCTCTCGACGACCGGCGATGTCCTGACAGACCGTCAACAGACCGCGTTCGAAAGCTACATCCGCCACGGCGGCGGCTACGTGGGCATCCACGCGGCGGCCGACACCGAGTACGACTGGGCGTTCTACGGCGGCCTCGTCGGCGCCTACTTCCAGGGGCACCCGGCGATCCAGCCGGCCCGGACGGTGGTGGAGGACCGCGCCCACCCGGCGACCTCCACCCTGGGCATGGACTGGAACCGCACCGACGAGTGGTACAACTACCGCTCCAACCCACGGAGTTCGGTGCACGTCCTGGCCTCCCTCGACGAGTCGTCGTACACCGGCGGCACGATGAACGGCGACCACCCGATCGCCTGGTGCCACAACTACGAGGGCGGACGCTCCTTCTACACCGGCGTCGGCCACCTCTCCTCCGCGTACACCGAACCGGCGCTCCGGCAGCACCTGCTGGGCGGACTCCGCTGGGCCACCGGCAGAGCCCAGGCGGACTGCCGTCCGGAGAACGGCTACCGGCCGCTCTTCGACGGCACCTCACAGGAAGGGTGGAAACAGGCGGGTCCCGGCACCTTCACCGTCTCCGACGACGGCACGCTGACGTCGTCCGGCGGCATGGGCCTGCTCTGGTACGCCGCCCGGAGCTTCGGCGCCTACTCCCTGAAGCTGGACTGGAAGGCCCACGGCGACGACAACTCCGGGGTGTTCGTGGGCTTCCCGCCCTCGGACGACCCGTGGTCGGCGGTCGACAAGGGCTACGAGATCCAGATCGACACCACCGACGCCCCCGACCGCACCACCGGAGCCGTCTACGGCTTCCGCTCCGCCGACCTGCGCAAGCGCGACCGGGCGCTGAATCCGCCGGGGGAGTGGAACACGTACGAGATCCGCGTGGAGGGCGAACGGCTCCGCGTCCGGCTCAACGGCGTGCAGATCAACGATTTCACCAACACCGATCCCACCCGCAGCCTGCGGGACGGTCACGTCGGCATCCAGAACCACGGCGCCGACGACCAGGTGTCCTTCCGTGACATCCGGATCAGGGAACTGCCCACGAACGCGCCGGCGAGCCCGGGCGTCACGGGCGACTGAGCGGCGGCGGGCGGGGGACGCCGGACTCCCGCCCGCCGCCTTCCCTCCCCTCTCGGCCGCCGCCGGAGGGTGTGAACACCGTGAACGACAAGGAGGCCGCCCATGTCCACGTCGTCGTCCCGTCCTCGCACTCGTGTGGGGGTATGGCTGATCGGAGCACGCGGCTCCGTCGCCACCACCGTCGTCGCGGGCTGCGCCGCCGTGACGGCGGGGCTGCACCGCCCCACGGGCATGGTCACCGAAACACCCCCGTTCACGGACTGCGGCCTCCCGCCCCTGTCCGCGCTCGTCTTCGGCGGCCACGACACCGTGGACTGCCCGCTGCCCAAACGCGCCGAGGCACTGACGACGGCAGGCGTCCTGCCGTACGGCCTCACGCCGGCCATCGCCTCCGAACTGGCCGCCGCGGACCGGGAGATCAGACCCGGCGGCCCCGCGCCCGGCGACACCACCCGAACCCCGGACGACCTGGTGACGGCCTTCGCCGCGGACATCCAGGACTTCGCACGACGCCACGGCCTGACCCGGACGGTGGTGGTGAACGTAGCCTCCACCGAGCCGGCCCCGACCGGCACCGCACTCCCCCCGAGCTCGCTGTACGCGGCGGCGGCCCTGCGCGCCGGCTGCCCGTACGTCAACTTCACCCCGTCGACGGGGCTGCACCACCCGGCACTCGCCCGCCCGGCGGCGACCAGCGGGCTGCCCCACGCGGGCCGCGACGGCAAGACGGGACAGACCCTGCTCAGGTCGGTCCTCGGCCCGATGTTCACACAACGGGCGCTGGAGGTCCGCGCCTGGTCGGGTACCAACCTCCTCGGCGGGGGAGACGGAGCGTCGCTCGCCGATCCCTCCGCCGCAGCGGCGAAGAACGCCGGCAAGGAACGCGTCCTCACCGACACCCTCGGTACGACACCGGAGGGGGTGGTCCACATCGACGACGTCCCGTCCCTCGGCGACTGGAAAACCGCCTGGGACCACATCGCCTTCGACGGCTTCCTCGGCACCCGGATGATCCTCCAGACCACCTGGCAGGGCTGCGACTCGACCCTGGCGGCACCCCTGATCCTCGACCTGGCCCGACTCACCGCCCGCGCCCACGAGACCGGCCTCTCCGGCCCGCTGAGCGAACTCGGCTTCTACTTCAAGGACCCGATGGGCGACGGCCCGGCGGGCCTCGGCGAGCAGTACGCGGAGCTGATGGGGTTCGCGGCACGGCTGCGGGACGGGGGAGGGGCGGCGGGTCCGGCGGGGCATGCGGGCGGGGGTGCGGGCCGGGACGCGGTCCCTCGGGCGGAGGCCCCGGGCGGGCGGCCGGCCGACGGCGAGGGGGCACAGCGGTGAGCGCCCGACCCGGTGCTGCACCCGGAGACGGCGCACGGGCCCGGGGCAACCGTGGCCGCGCCCGGCCCAGCGCACCGCACGCCTCCAGCACCACGCCCCTCCGCTTCGGCTACGGAACCAACGGCCTCACCGACCTCCGCCTCGACGACGCCCTCGGCCTGCTCGCCGACCTCGGCTACGACGGTGTCGGCCTGACCCTCGACCACATGCACCTCGACCCACTCGCCCGGGGCCTCTCCGCCCGCACCCGACGGGTCGCCCGCCGCCTGAACGCCCTCGGCCTGGGCGTCACCGTGGAAACCGGCGCCCGCTACGTGCTCGACGCCCGCCGCAAACACGGCCCCTCTCTCCTCGACCCCGACCCGGACGACCGCTCACGACGCGTCGACCTCCTCCTCAGGGCGGTACGAGTCGCCGCGGACCTGGGCGCCCACGCCGTCCACTGCTTCAGCGGCATCACCCCGGCCGGCACGGAACCGGACACCGCTCGGCACCGACTGACCGAAGCCCTCACCCCCGTCCTGGACGCGGCCACCGCGGCCGGTGTCCCGCTCGCGATCGAACCCGAACCCGGCCATCTGCTCGCCACCATCGCCGACTTCCACCACCTCCGCCACGCACTCGGCGACCCCGAGGCACTCGGCCTCACCCTCGACATCGGTCACTGCCAGTGCCTCGAACCACTCCCTCCCGCCGACTGCGTACGCGCCGCCGGGCCCTGGCTGCGCCACGTCCAGATCGAGGACATGCGCCGCGGGATCCACGAACACCTCCCGTTCGGCGACGGGGAGATCGACTTCCCGCCCGTGCTCGATGCGCTGGCCGCCACCGGCTATCAGGGACTGACCGTCGTCGAACTCCCCCGCCACTCCCACGCGGGCCCCCACCAGGCCGAACACTCCCTCCGCTTCCTGCGCGACACGGTCCGCGCCACCCCGGCCCCGCCCGCCGTCCCCTCCGCGACAGCGGAACCGACCGGCACGGACCTCCGGCCCGCCGCAACCCCGCGGACCACCCCTCCGCATACCGCCGCCACGATCGCCGCAACCCCGACGACCGCTTCCCCCACCCCTTCCTCCACCCCCTTCCCCGCTCCGGCCAAGCACTCCGCCACCCCGGCCGAAGGGAGCACCCCATGACCCAGCCCCACCCCGGCCCAGGCACCCCCGCGGCCGACAGCCCCCAACCACCCGCCCCCGCCCCGCTCACTCCGCTGCACGACCTCCGCACCCAGATCACCGCCCACCTCGGCGAAGCCGCCCGCACCTGGCTCGCCCACGCCCTCGACGAAGCAGCCGCCCGCCCCGCCACCCACGGACCCATCTCCGCCTGGGAGCTGCGCCTCGCCGAAGCCGGCCGCCGCTGCGGCACCGACCACGCCGACGCCGTACGCGTCCTGATCCTGGACGCCGCCCAAGCCGGCCCGGACGCCCTCACCCGCGTCTACCGGCAGGGCACCGCCGCCGAACGCCGAGCCGTCCTGCACGCCCTGCCCCACCTGGTCGCCGGCCCCGACGCCCTCCCCCTCGTCGAGGACGCCCTGCGCACCAACGACACCAGCCTCGTCGCCGCGGCCGTCGGCCCGTACGCCGCCCGTCACCTGGACGCCCACAACTGGCGCCACGCCGTGCTGAAGTGCCTGTTCACCGGAGTGCCCGTCGACACGGTGGCCGACCTCCGCCACCGGGCCCGGGCCGACACGGAACTCGCCCGCATGCTCGACGACTACGCCGCCGAACGAGCCGCCGCCGGTCGGCCCGTCCCCGAGGACCTGCACCGCGTCCTGGCCCTGACGGGGTCCGAAGCGAAGGAGTCCTGATGCGCATCTTCGACCCCCACATCCACATGACGTCACGGACCACCGACGACTACCGGGCCATGTACGCCGCGGGTGTCCGCGCCGTCGTCGAACCCTCCTTCTGGCTCGGCCAGCCCCGCACCTCGCCCGACTCCTTCCTCGACTACTTCGACTCCCTCCTGGGCTGGGAACCCTTCCGTGCCGCCCAGTACGGCATCGCCCACCACTGCACGATCGCCCTCAACCCCAAGGAGGCGAACGACCCCCGCTGCACCCCCGTCCTCGACGAACTGCCCCGGTATCTCACCAAGGACCGCGTCGTCGCCGTCGGCGAGATCGGCTACGACTCCATGACCCCCGCCGAGGACACCGCCCTCGCCGCCCAGCTCCAGCTCGCCGCCGACCACGGCCTGCCCGCGCTCGTCCACACCCCGCACCGCGACAAGCTCGCCGGCCTGCGCCGCACCCTCGACGTCGTACGGGAGTCCGCCCTGCCCCCCGAGCACGTCCTGGTCGACCATCTCAACGAGACCACCGTCAAGGAGGCCAAGGACAGCGGCTGCTGGCTCGGCTTCTCGGTCTATCCGGACACCAAGATGGACGAGGAACGGACGGTCGCGATCCTCCGCGAACACGGCCTCGACCGGGTGCTGGTCAACTCCGCGGCCGACTGGGGCAGTAGCGACCCCCTCAAGACCCGCAAGGTCGGCGACCTGATGCTGGCGGAAGGCTTCACCGAGGACGACGTCGACCGCGTCCTGTGGCGCAACCCGGTCGCCTTCTACGGGCTCAGCGGCCGACTTGACCTCGGCGTCGACACGACCGGCGCCACCCACGAGGGCAACTCCGTCCTGCGCGGCGGGGAGTGACCCATGCGCTTCCGCCACCCCGACGGCTCCACCGTCCACCTCGCCTACTGCACCAACGTCCACCCCGCCGAAACCCTCGACGGCGTCCTCGCCCAACTCCGCGACCACTGCGAACCCGTACGCCGACGCCTCGGCCGCGACCGCCTCGGCATCGGACTGTGGCTGGCCAGGAACGCCGCCCACGCCCTGGTCACCGACCCCTCCGCCCTGCGCGGACTGCGCACCGAACTCGACCGGCGCGGCCTCGAAGTCGTCACCCTCAACGGCTTCCCCTACGAAGGCTTCGGCGCCGAGGAGGTCAAGTACCGCGTCTACAAACCGGACTGGGCCGACCCCGAGCGGCTCGCCCACACCACCGACCTGGCCCGTGTCCTCGCCGGACTCCTCCCCGACGACGTCACCGAAGGCAGCGTCTCCACCCTGCCGCTCGCCTGGCGCACCGCCCACCACGGCGAGCGCGCGGCCACTGCCCTGACCGCACTGGGCACCCTCGCGGAGCGTCTCGACGCCCTGGCCGAACTCACCGGCCGCTCCATCCGAGTCGGACTGGAACCGGAACCCGGCTGCACCGTCGAGACCACCACCGACGCCATCGCCCCGCTCACCGCGATCGGCCACGACCGCATCGGCATCTGCGTCGACACCTGCCACCTCGCCACCTCCTTCGAGGATCCGCACACCGCCCTGGACGCGCTCACACAGGCCCGCGTCCCCGTCGTCAAGTCCCAGCTCTCCGCCGCCCTCCACGCCGAACACCCCCATCTCCCCGAAGTCCGCGACGCCCTCGCCGCCTTCGACGAACCCCGCTTCCTGCACCAGACCCGCACGGCCACCGCCGCCGGACTCCGCGGCACGGACGACCTGGGCGAGGCCCTGCACGGCGACGCCCTGCCCGACGCCTCGCCCTGGCGCGCCCATTTCCACGTCCCGCTCCACGCGGCCCCCGCCGCACCCCTCACCTCCACGCTCCCCGTACTCAAGGCCGCGCTGACCCGGCTCGTCGGCGGCCCGCACCCCCGCACCCGGCATCTGGAGGTCGAGACCTACACCTGGCAGGCCCTCCCACCCGAACTACGGCCCCGCTCCCGCGCCCAGCTCGCCGACGGCATCGCCGCCGAACTCACCCTCGCCCGCGACCTGTTGAGCGACCTGGGCCTGAAGGAGCTGCCATGAGCCCCGGCCCCGCCGGAGAAGTCCCGATCCGCGCTCCGGCGACCCCGCCGCTCCGGCCGGACCGGACGGCCCCGGTCTCGTACTACGACCGGCCTCTTCGAGGCGGCCACGGCCGCCTTCGGGCGGGCGACGACGACGGTCTGCCCCTCATCCGCTCCACCCCCCCCGTGCCGTCGACGGCCGCACCGCGGCCACCGATGTGAAGTCGATCCCGCCCCGACCGGCCGGTCACTTCCGACCGGTCACAGTGAAGCACTGACCACTGACAACGCCTTCCGACCCGAGGAGTTCCAGGCATGAGCCGCACACACCACACGGACCCCGAACTCGTCCACCGCCTCAGCAGACGAGGCATGCTCGGCGTGGCCGCGGGCGCCACCGCCGCCGCGCTGCTGGGCGCCGCCGCGACCCCGGCCGGAGCCGCCACCGGGACCGCGTCCGCCGCAGCGGGCCGGGGCCGTCCCGTCCTGCCCCCGGGCCGGCTCGGCATCCAGCTCTACAGCCTGCGCGACAAGGTCTCCACGCTGGGCTTCGCCCCCGTGTTCGCCGAGCTGAAGAAGTACGGCTACGACGAGGTCGAGTTCGCCGGATACACCCAGGGCTCAGCGGGCCCCATATCGCTCGCCCAGCTCAGGCGGCTGGCGCGCGACCACGGCCTCAACCCGATCGGCAGCCACGTCGGCTACTACGCCAGTGACCCGAACGCGTACACCTTCGCCCAGAACCTCGACAAGGTCCTCGACGACGCCCAGGCACTCGGCCTCAAGCACATCGGCACCGCCTCCGGCCCCTTCCGCTACGGCTCCACCGTCGACGCCTGGAAGCGGGCGGCGGAGGAGTTCAACACGTACGGCGCGGCGGCCAGGGCGCGCGGCATGAAGTTCTACCAGCACAACCACTCCGAGGAGTTCTCCTTCGCCACCGACAACCCGAAGGTCCGGCTCTACGACGTACTGCTCGCCGAGACCGACCCCAAGCTCGTGTACCTGGAGATGGACATCTTCTGGGCCTACTCGGGCCAGTTCCGCTTCTCCAAGCGCCCCGACGGCACACCGGCGCCCTTCGAGCCGCTCGACTACGTCCTCAGGCAGCCCGACCGCTACCCGCTCTTCCACGTGAAGGACGGTGTGAGCGACCCGGGCAACCAGTACGGCTACCGCATGACCGACGTCGGCGACGGAGACATCGACTACCAGCGGTTCATCTCCGGCGTCACCCGGCTGCGCGGTCACCGCCTGGCCCATCACTGGCAGGCCGAGCACGACAACCCGACCGAGTCCTTCACCTTCGCGCGCCGCTCCAGCGAGCACCTCCACTCGCTGCGCGAGAAGTGCTGACGGGCCGCCGACACCCGAGGAGGCCCTCCCGGACGGCGCGTCCCGGGAGGGCCTCCGCACGTGCGCGTGCCGTCAGGCCGCGGGCCTCGGCTCCGCGGTCCGGGCGGCCGGGGTGCGACCCGGCTGCCGGAGCAGCAGGGCGATCACCGCCGCCACCATGGAGACGGCTCCGGCCAGGGCGTACGCGCCGTCGTACCCCCAGGCCGCGACCACCATGGAACCGAGGCCACCGCCGAACAGGCCGCTGACCAGCTTTCCGCTGTACACCAGTCCGTAGTTGGACGCGTTGTAGTTCTCCCCGAAGTAGTCCGGGGTGAGCGCCGCGAACAGCGGGTAGAACGCGCCGCCCCCGAAGCCGGAGAGGAAGGCGAAGAACAGGAACAGTGCCTCGCTCTTCACGTCGCCCGCCCAGATCACCCCGAACTGGGCCAGGCCCAGGACGACGATGACGAACACCAGGGTGGGCTTGCGGCCCCACCTGTCGGACAGCCAGCCCACGACACCGCGGCCGATGCCGTTGATGACCGCCATGACACCCATGGACGAGGCCGCCACCAGCGGGCCGAAGCCCACCTCCTTGGCGAAGTCGACCTGGAAGGAGATCCCGAAGATGGACACGCCGGCGGTCAGCACGATGGACAGCCACATCAGGGGGAGCATGCCGGTCCTGATGGCCTCCTTGGGTGTGTACTGCCTCACCGCGGGAGGGTTCTTGGTGAGGCCGGTCGCGTTCTTCTCGTCGTCGGCGTACGTCAGCGGATCGATGTCCGCGGGCCACCAGTTCTTCGGGGGATCCTTGAAGAAGAAGGCGGACGCGAGGACCACGATCATGATGTAGCAGCCGATCAGGTCGAGGACCCGGTGGTAGTTCGCGGTGTCGAAGCCGTAGTTGAAGATGAAGATGAACGGCAGCGATCCGTACGCGAACCCACCGTTGACGAACCCCGTCCTGGCTCCCCGGCGTTCGGGGAACCACTTGCCGACCATGTTGATGCAGGTCGCGTAGACCAGGCCGGCGCCGATGCCTCCGACGACACCGAAGCCGAGGATCGCGAGCCAGACGTCGCTCAGGTGCGAGAGGGCGAGGAATCCGAGGGCGCACAGGCCCGAGCCGATGTACATGGCTGTACGGGCCGTCAGGATGCCCTTCTCCCGGAGCCAGCCCGCGGGGAAGGCGATGCCGGCCTGGAAGAAGACCCAGACGCTGAGGATCCAGAAGGTGTCGCTCTGCGTCCAGCCGTGGGCGTGGGACAGGGTGTCCTCCGCCGAGCCGTACGCGTACTCGAAGACACTGATGGCCATCATGGCGATCCACGGCAGGTACACCATGAGCTTGCGGGAGTGACCGAGGATGTCCCGGTCGGTCTCGCCGACGCGGTAGACGCGACCGCGGGAGTCGGTCACTTCCCGGTAGGGACGGTGTGCGGCTCGGGGGCCGGTCGGCGAACTGTTCGCCGCGTTGCCCTCTGAAGTGTTCGCAGAACTGTGGGTCGCGATGGGATCTGCCGTCATGTCAGGCCAATTCCTCCGTGTCAGGCCGTTTCCTTGCTGATGCGTCAGGCCATTTCCTCGCCGAGCGGTTGGGGGTTGGGGGAGACCCGGCGGTTCGCCGTCGGCCTGCCGGGAGCCTTCAGGAACACCGCGAGCACGGCGGAGGCCAGGCCGATGCAGCCGGCCAGGACGAACGCGCCCTCGTAGTCCCAGTGGTCGACGACGATCGCGCCCACTCCGGATCCGACGAGACCGGAGATGAGTTTCGAGCTGTAGACCATCCCGTAGTTGGACGCGTTGTTGTTCTCACCGAAGTAGTCCGCGGTCATGGCCGCGAACAGCGGGAAGATCGCCCCGCCGCCGAAGCCGGAGACCATGGAGCAGAACAGGAAGAACGGCATGCTGCCCATCTGGCCGGAGACCAGCACGCCGAACTGGGCCGTGCCCAGCACCAGACATACGATGATCAGCGTGTTGCGTCGCCCGCAGCGGTCGGATATCCAGCCGATGACACCGCGGCCGGTGCCGTTGACGATGGCCTTCAGGGACATCGCCGTGGCCGCGATCCCGCCCGCGAAGCCCATGTCCTTGCCGAACGGCACCTGGAAGGCGATACCGAAGATGTTGATGCCGGCGGTGCACAGCAGGCAGAACCACATCATCCACAGGACGGGCTGCCGGGCGGCCTCCCTCGGGACGTACTGCTTGACCGCGGGCGGGTTCTTCTCCAGCGCCCGGCGGATCTTCGGGTCGTCCGTGGCCTTGAGCGGGTCGACGTGCGCGGGCCACCAGTTCTTCGGCGGGTCCTTGAAGAACCAGCCGGCCGAGGCCACCACCAGGCACAGCCCGACACCCACGCAGGCGAGCACGGTCTGGTAGTTGCTCAGGTCCATGTACGAGGTGAACAGGAACACGAAGGGCACCGAGCCGTAGGCGAACCCGCCGTTGACGAAGCCCGTCTTGCCGCCCTTGCGCTCCGGATACCACTTGCCGACCATGTTGACGCAGGTCGCGTAGACGAGACCGGCGCCGATACCGCTGCACATGCCGAAGCCGAAGTAGGCCACGAGCACGTTGGGCGCGTACGCCAGCGAGAGATAGCCGAGCATGGTGCCGACCGCGCCGAGCATCATCGCCGTACGGGCGGGCAGCCTGCCGCTCTCCCGCAGCTGACCGGCGGGGAAGGCCACGGCCGCCTGGAAGAACACCCAGACGCCCATCAGCCAGAAGATGTGTCCGCTGTCCCAGAGATGGGCCTCGTGGAGGGTGTCCTCCGCGGACGTGAACGCGTACTCGGCGGAGCTGATGCCCATCATGCCGATCCACGGCAGGATGACCATCCACTTGCGCCCGCGGCCCATGATGTCGACATCGGATTCACCGACGCGGTACATACGGCCGTTGTGGTCCGTCACCTCCCGGTACGGGACGGACGTCGAGTAGTCGATGGTTGTCATCTTGGTGAAGACTCCTTGCGTCGAAAGATCTGGCCAGCGCCCCCTGTCCAAATGCCTTTCGTGCGCGCATGGGTCCCGGGGCCGGCCGACGCGCACCGTCGGACGCCCCCTGTGCCGGGTTACGTCATGAACCGCCCCCCAACTGCCGGGAGGCCACGCACCTTTGTGGTGCGTGCTCCGAACTCCCCATGTCAGACCACCCCGTTCGCCCTGAGCAGGCGCAGTTCCTCGTATTCGAGGCCGAGTTCGTTGATGAGGATCTGTTCGGTGTGTTCGCCCAGGAGGGGCGGGGTGGTGATGTGGGTGGGGGAGTCGGAGAGTTTGAGGGGGTTGCCGACCGTGGTGAACGGGCCGCGCTCGGGATGATCGACGGTGACGATCATGTCGTTGGCGGCGAGGGAGACGTCCTCGATGATCTCTCTCGTGGACAGGATCGGGCCGCACGGGATGCTGTATGCGTTCAGCTGTTCCAGGACCTGCCATTTCGGCAGGGCGGATGTCCACTCCTCGATCAGCTGGAACATCTTCGCCAGCTTCGGCAGGCGTGCTTCGGGGGTGGCCCAGCCGGGATCGTCGGCGAGTTCCGGGCGGCCGATCAACGTGGCCAGGGGACGCCAGCCGGGCGGCTGGACGATCACGTACACGTAGTCGTTGGGCCCGCCGGGCGCGCATCGCACGGCCCAGCCCGGCTGTCCGCCGCCCGAGGCGTTCCCGGAACGGGGTACCTCGTCCCCGAAGTCCTGGGCCGGGTACTCCGCCAACGGGCCGTGCCGCAGCCGTTGTTGGTCACGCAGTTTCACCCGGCACAGGTTCAGCACCGCGTGCTGCATCGCCACGTTGACGCGCTGGCCCCGGCCCGTCGACTCCCGCTGGAACAACGCGGCCAGGATCCCGGCCACCGCATGGACACCGGTGCCCGAGTCCCCGATCTGTGCCCCCGTCGCCATCGGCGGCCCGTCCTGGAACCCGGTGGTCGCCATCGACCCGCCCATCGCCTGCGCCACCACCTCGTACGCCTTGAAACCGGTGTACGGGCCCTCCCCGAACCCCTTGATCGACGCGTACACGATCCGGGGATTGATCTCCCTGATCCGTTCCCAGGTGAAACCCATCCGTTCCACCGCACCCGGCCCGAAATTCTCCACCATCACATCCGAACACCGGATCAGCCCGGTCAGGATCTCCCGGCCCCGCTCCGACTTCGTGTTCAACGTGACACTGCGCTTGTTGCAGTTCAGCATCGTGAAATACAACGAATCCACACCCGGCACATCCCGCAACTGACCCCGCGTGACATCCCCGCCCGGCGCCTCCACCTTCACCACATCCGCACCCAGCCACGCCAGCAACTGCGTCGCCGACGGACCCGACTGCACATGCGTCATATCCAGGACACGAATCCCCTCAAGAGCCTTGGCCGTCACAGGTCACCTCGCTTGTCCGTAGCCTCGAACGTCCTGGTGGCGCCGATCCTGGGTAGTGCTTGGCACATTGCATACAGTCGACGAATACTGTATGAAGATTGTTATCCCGCATCCGATGGGTGATGTCCAGGGGGCGTGCAGCACTTTTAAGACGGGAGCCGAATCATGGACCTGGTCGCCCTCCCCGCGAACTTCCCCGGCATCGGCGGCGGGTTCCGGCCCGGAGCATGGCCGACGGGCTGTACGGCTTCCTCGCCGACCCGGATGTCGGGTCGGAGTTCGTCGACGTCCCCGGCGGGCCCGGCGCAGTCGAAGAAGAAGGCGCTGGAGACGGTCGGCGCCCCGGCGGGAAACACCCCGACCGGGACGGCCCGCAGCGCGCTCGCCCCGCCGGCAGCCGACGGTGACACCACCCACGGCTGACAGGCGGTGACCACCGGACCGACCGGCGCCACCACGCTCCTGCCCCCTCGCGCCCGCCCCCCACACCCACACCCACACCCACACCCACACCCAGACCCAGACCCCCGCCCCCGACTGTGCACCGAGAGCGGAGACACCGAATGACCACCACCCTCAACTCCACCCACCTCGTGGTGAAGTCCGGTACGTCCTGGACCGACGCCTGGCAGCGATGCCTCGCCGTCGCCCCCGAGGCGTTCCGCGACGACCGCGTCCTCAACCTCTGGAACTCCGCCTGGCAGGCCGACGGCCGCGCCCTGCCCGCGACCAGCCCCGTCGACGGCAGCCCGATCGCCGGCCCGCCGCGCCTGGACCGGGACGCAGCCCACCACGCCGTACGCGCCTCGCTCGACCAGCACCGCGCCTGGCGGCACGTCCCGCTCCCCGAACGCAGGGCCCGCGTCGCGGCCACCCTCGACGCCCTCACCCAGCACCGCGAACTCCTCGCACTCCTGCTCGTCTGGGAGATCGGCAAGCCGTGGCGGCTCGCGCAGGCGGACGTCGACCGGGCCATCGACGGTGTGCGCTGGTACGTCGACGGCATCGAGCCGATGGTCGCCGACCGGGTGCCGCTGGACGGCCCGGTGTCCAACATCGCCAGCTGGAACTACCCGATGAGCGTGCTCGTTCACGCGATGCTCGTACAGGCACTGGCGGGCAACGCGGTCATCGCCAAGACCCCCACCGACGGCGGTGTCGCCTGCCTGACCCTGGCCTGTGCGCTCGCCGCCCGTGAGGGGATTCCCGTCACCCTCGTCAGCGGCAGCGGGGGAGAGCTGTCCGAGGCGCTGGTGCGGGCGCCCGAGATCGGCTGCGTCTCCTTCGTCGGCGGTCGCGACACCGGCGCCGCGGTGGCCACCGCGGTCGCCGACCTGGGTAAACGTCACATCCTCGAACAGGAAGGGCTCAACACCTGGGGCGTCTGGAACTACTCGGACTGGGACGCCCTCAAGGCCGTCGTGCCCAAGCTCTTCGACTACGGCAAGCAGCGCTGCACGGCCTACCCGCGCTTCGTCGTCCAGCGGCAGCTGTTCGACGAGTTCCTGGCGGCATACCTTCCGGCGGTGCGCACCCTGCGCGTCGGACACCCGCTCGCCGTCGAGAAGGCCGACGACCCCTACCCGGCACTCGACTTCGGGCCCGTCATCAACGCGGCCAAGGCGAAGGAACTCCACGACCAGGTCGCCGAGGCCGTCGCCCGAGGCGCGGTTCCCCTGCACCGCGCCAGCGAGGCCGAGGCCCGCTTCCTGCCCGGCCAGGACACCTCGGCGTACGTCCAACCGGTCACGCTCCTGGGGCCGCCGCCGTCCTCGCCGCTGCATCACGCGGAGCCGTTCGGGCCGGTCGACACCATCGTCCTGGTCGACACGGAGGCGGAACTGCTGGCCGCGATGAACGCCTCCAACGGCGCGCTCGTGGCCACCCTGTCCACCGACGACCGGGCCACCTTCGACCGGCTCGCCCCACAGATCCGCGCGTTCAAGGTCGGCCATGGCAAGCCGCGTTCGAGGGGTGACCGCGACGAACTGTTCGGCGGGTTCGGCGCGTCCTGGCGCGGCGCGTTCGTCGGCGGCGAGCTGTTGGTGCGCGCCGTGACCCGGGGACCGGCGGGCGAGCGGCTGCCCGGGAACTTCCCGGAGTACCAGCACATGCCGTGACCGGCGGCCGGGCGGCGCCCTTGCGGGGGCGCCGCCCTCCGGACATCGCGTGCACACACGTCGACGTGGAAGTGAGGTGGCGATCATGGCCAAGGCTCTTGAGGGGATTCGTGTCCTGGATATGACGCATGTGCAGTCGGGTCCGTCGGCGACGCAGTTGCTGGCGTGGCTGGGTGCGGATGTGGTGAAGGTGGAGGCGCCGGGCGGGGATGTCACGCGGGGTCAGTTGCGGGATGTGCCGGGTGTGGATTCGTTGTATTTCACGATGCTGAACTGCAACAAGCGCAGTGTCACGTTGAACACGAAGTCGGAGCGGGGCCGGGAGATCCTGACCGGGCTGATCCGGTGTTCGGATGTGATGGTGGAGAATTTCGGGCCGGGTGCGGTGGAACGGATGGGTTTCACCTGGGAACGGATCAGGGAGATCAATCCCCGGATCGTGTACGCGTCGATCAAGGGGTTCGGGGAGGGCCCGTACACCGGTTTCAAGGCGTACGAGGTGGTGGCGCAGGCGATGGGCGGGTCGATGGCGACCACCGGGTTCCAGGACGGGCCGCCGATGGCGACGGGGGCACAGATCGGGGACTCGGGCACCGGTGTCCATGCGGTGGCCGGGATCCTGGCCGCGTTGTTCCAGCGGGAGTCGACGGGCCGGGGCCAGCGCGTCAACGTGGCGATGCAGCACGCGGTGCTGAACCTGTGCCGGGTGAAACTGCGTGACCAACAACGGCTGCGGCACGGCCCGTTGGCGGAGTACCCGGCCCAGGACTTCGGGGACGAGGTACCCCGTTCCGGGAACGCCTCGGGCGGCGGACAGCCGGGCTGGGCCGTGCGATGCGCGCCCGGCGGGCCCAACGACTACGTGTACGTGATCGTCCAGCCGCCCGGCTGGCGTCCCCTGGCCACGTTGATCGGCCGCCCGGAACTCGCCGACGATCCCGGCTGGGCCACCCCCGAAGCACGCCTGCCGAAGCTGGCGAAGATGTTCCAGCTGATCGAGGAGTGGACATCCGCCCTGCCGAAATGGCAGGTCCTGGAACAGCTGAACGCATACAGCATCCCGTGCGGCCCGATCCTGTCCACGAGAGAGATCATCGAGGACGTCTCCCTCGCCGCCAACGACATGATCGTCACCGTCGATCATCCCGAGCGCGGCCCGTTCACCACGGTCGGCAACCCCCTCAAACTCTCCGACTCCCCCACCCACATCACCACCCCGCCCCTCCTGGGCGAACACACCGAACAGATCCTCATCAACGAACTCGGCCTCGAAGAAAACGAGTTGCCGTATCTCAGGGCGCAGGGCGTGATCTGACCGACGGCGGCCGACGCCGCAACCACTCCGTCCCGGGCGAGGCGCGGACCACCGCATCCTCGCCCGGGACGGCTCCCGTTCGCATCCGACCGGAGTGAGGTAGCCCAGCATGTCGACCCACGCACCCCGTCTCGCCGGGCAGACGGTCACCGACCGCCTCGTCGAGTCCAACCGCGCGTACGCCGCAGGTTTCGCCGACCCGGGAATGGACGCCCGTCCCGTACTCCAGGTGGCGGTCGTGGCCTGCATGGACGCCCGTATCGACCTGCACGCCGCCCTCGGGCTGGAGTTGGGCGACTGCCACACCGTCCGCAACGCCGGCGGCGTCGTCACCGACGACACCATCCGTTCCCTGACGATCAGTCAGCGAGCGCTCGGCACCCGCAGTGTTGTCCTCATCCACCACACCGGATGCGGTCTCCAGACCCTCACCGAGGACTTCCGGCACGAACTGGAACTGGAGGTCGGACAGCGCCCGGCATGGGCGGTGGAGGCCTTCCGGGACGTCGAGCAGGACGTACGGCAGTCCATGCAGCGCGTGCGCACCTCACCGTTCCTGCCGCACACGGACGACGTCCGGGGCTTCGTCTTCGACGTGACGACCGGTCTGCTGCGGGAGATCGACCCGAGGGCCTGAGCCCACCCTCCGACCTCCATCCCTGCCCGCGCCGCCG
Organism: Streptomyces sp. NBC_01451; assembly: GCF_036227485.1. NCBI lineage: Bacteria > Bacillati > Actinomycetota > Actinomycetes > Kitasatosporales > Streptomycetaceae > Streptomyces > Streptomyces sp. NBC_01451. The sequence continues at coordinate 1,465,172 of NZ_CP109479.1, read as the reverse complement.
CCCTCGGCGTCATGCGCTCCGGTCGGCCGGCGCGGCGAGCCGCTCGCGGTGGACGTCGGTCCACACCGTGGTGCCGAAGGTGTGCCGGTGCGTGAGTTCCGCGGCGCGGTCGGGGTCCCCGAGGCGCCCGCCGGGCGGACACCGGTCGCGGAAATTTCGCCACCGCCCCCTGGTGCCCACTGTCGGCGTACAGAATACTGTATGCAATTACTTCGAGGGGGTCCCTCCGTGTCCTACCGCACAGCTCTCGCCGACGTCCTGACCCGGGCCGTCGCACCCTGCGCCCAAGTCACCAGTACGGAAGGCAGGTTCCCCCGTGGTGCGGTGACGGCCTTCGGGGCCACCGGACTGCTGGGGCTCACCGTCTCCACCGAGTTCGGCGGTGCCGGGCTCGGTCTCCCGGAGGCCGCCGAAGTGGTGGCCCGGACCGAGCGGGTCTGCCCGGCGACGGCGGCCGTGCTCCGGTCCCACTACACGGCGGTCGCCGTCATCGAGCCCTACGGCAGCCCATGGGTGCGTGCCGAGATCGCCGCCGGACGTCATCTCGCCAGCCTTGCCCTCATGGAGGACGTGGAGGACGACGCCGCCGAGCAGGATCCGGCGGCCCACCTGCTCGTGCCGCGCCGCACAGCGGTTCGCTCCGGTGGAGTGGTTGCCCTCCGGGCCCGTAAGCGCCGGGTGGTCGCGGCGGGGGAGGCCGACAGCTACGTCTGGTCCTCCCGGCCGCTCGGTGCGCCGGACGGCCTGAGCCTGTGGGGGGTTCCGGCGCACGCCCCGGACCTCTTCGTGCCGGCCCGGCCCGACGCCTCCGGACCGCCGGGCAGCGCCACGTCCACGGTGTTCGCCGACCCGGTGCTGGTGCCCGCCGACGCGCGGCTCGGTCCGGACGGCGGCGGGCGTGACATCGTGCTGCGCACGGTCCTGCCGTGGCTGCTCGGGCTGCGGGACGCCGCGGGCACGCAGGTGCACCACCTCGCGGCTGTCGGAGCTGGGCCCTCCGACTCCCTCGTCCCGTCCGGGACCTGGGTTTCCTGAGTTCCGGCCCCTGAGGTACGGCTCGTGAACTCCAGGCCGCAGAGCGCCTGTTCGTGCTTCCGCGGACGTCAGTCCTGGCCCGCTCCGGCGGCGAGCTGTCTGCGGTAGAAGTCGGTCGTGCGTTCCGTGTGCTTGCGCATGACCTCGCCCGCACGGTCCGCGTCGCCCTTGGCGATGGCCTTGATGAGCTGGGTGTGCTCGTTCCACGCCTCCTTGCCGCGGGGCTTGGCGATGGGCGTGTAGTACCAGCGCACCTTCTGGCCCACCTGCGCGAGCATCTCGGCCAGTACGTCGTTGGCGGCCACGGACGTGACACACGCGTGCAGGGCGGTGTTGGCCGCGACCAGGCGCTCGACGTCGCCGGCGGCGAGAGCGTCGACGCCCTGGGACTGGAGCTCGCAGAGGCGCTCGACGTCCTCGGGGGTCGCGTTGCGGGCGGCGAGCTGGGCCGAGTAGGTCTCCAGCACCGAACGGACGCCGAGGAGCTGGGCGGCCTCCTCCTCGGTGGGGGAGTGGACGAAGGCGCCCTGCGCGGGCCGCAGGTCGACCCAGCCGGCGGTCTGGAGCCGCTGGAGAGCCTCCCGGACCGGCTGTCGGCTGACTCCGAGGTGCTCGGCGAGCTCGGCCTCGACCAGGTGCTGACCGGGCTTGAGGGAGCCACTGACGATCAGTTCGGTCAGGGCGTCGTACACGGCCTGGCGGAGCGGTGCCGGGCGGGTGACGCGCCGGGACGCTGCGGCCGTGAGTGCCTCGCGCATGATTGTCCCGTTCTGCTCTGCCGCCGGACCGACGGCTTTTGCCAAGAGGTGGCCGCCGAGGGGGTTGCCGACGACGGTTTCAGCATACAGGTTTTGGTATGCAACATGGCGTGGCAGGTTGATCGTAGGGGTCAATCGCGAGGCGTGTTGTTGACTGTCGTCTGTATACAGAAGCCTGTATGGGGTATTGTCTCAGTCTCCTGACCCCTCGCCCGGGACGCCGGGGGACCCGCGTGACGGAAGGCGGAGCGATCATGACGACCAGCGGGAGTGACATGTCGGTCGAGAGCGTGGTCCGGCGAGTGGTGGCCGACCACCGGGATCAGCGCGGCGCGCTGCTGCCCGTACTGCACGCGGTCCAGGCCGAGTTGGGCCATGTGCCGCAGGAGGCGATACCGGTGCTCGCCGACGGACTCAACCTCTCCAGGGCGGACGTCCACGGAGTGGTGACCTTCTACCACGACTTCCGCCGTGAGCCCGCGGGTCGCACCACGGTGCGCATCTGCCGGGCCGAGGCCTGCCAGTCCCTGGGCGCCGACCGCCTCGTGAGCTACGCGCGCGAGAGTGGACTGACCCTGGGCGAGACCTCGGCGGACGGTGCTGTCACCGTCGAACAGGTCTTCTGCCTGGGCAACTGCGCGCTCGGGCCGGCAGTCGAGGCGAACGGACGGCTGTACGGACGAATGAGCCCATCCCGGCTGGGCTCCCTCCTCGACGGGGCGCCGAACGGAATGCCGAAGCAGACGCCCGAGGAGACGCCGAACGAGACGCTCGACGGGACGCTCAACGCGGCGGTCTCCTCATGAAGAACTCCTCGCACACCGCCGCGACGGTCTACGTCCCCCGCGACTCGGCGGCCAGGTCCGTGGGCGCCGACGAGGTCGCGGGCGCCCTGCAACGAGCCGCCACACGCGGGGACTTCGCCATCGACGTCGTACGCAACGGATCACGCGGCATGCTCTGGCTGGAGCCGATGGTCGAGGTCGTGACCCCGCAGGGCCGCGTCGGCTACGGCCCCGTGGCCGCCGGCGACGTGGACGGACTCCTGGCCGCAGGCATGCTGGACGGCGCGGACCACCCCCTGCGGCTCGGCCTCGTGGACGAACTCCCCTGGCTGGCCCGCCAGACACGCGTCACCTTCGCCAGAGTCGGCGTGACCGACCCCCTCTCGACGCGGGACTACACCGAGCACGGTGGCCTGGCCGGACTGCGCGCCGCCCTCGACATGACTCCCGCCGACGTCGTCGCCCAGGTCACCGAATCCGGACTGCGCGGTCGCGGCGGCGCCGGATTCCCGGCCGGTGTCAAGTGGAAGACGGTGCTGGACTGCGCCGACGAGCTGAAGTTCGTCTGCTGCAACGCCGACGAGGGCGACAGCGGGACCTTCGCCGACCGGATGGTCATGGAAGGCGACCCGTTCCTGCTCATCGAGGGCATGACCATCGCCGCGCACGCGGTCGGCGCGAGCGAGGGCTACCTCTACATCCGCTCCGAGTACCCGGACGCGATCGCCACGATGCGCGAGGCCATCGAGACCGCCCGCGAGCACGGCTGGCTGGGCAAGGGCATCCTCGGCTCCGCACTCGACTTCGACCTGCATGTACGCGTCGGCGCCGGCGCCTACATCTGCGGTGAGGAGACCTCCATGCTGGAGAGCCTGGAGGGCAAGCGCGGCACGGTCCGCGCGAAGCCGCCGATCCCGGCGATCGAGGGCCTCTTCGGCAAACCGACCGTGGTGAACAACGTCCTCACCCTGACCACCGTCCCGGTCGTGCTCGCGAACGGCGCGAAGGCCTACCAGGGCCTCGGCGTCGGCCGTTCGCGCGGCACCCAGGTCTTCCAGCTCGGCGGCAACATCGCGCGCGGCGGCATCGTGGAGACAGCCTTCGGCATCACCCTGCGCGAACTGATCGAGGACTACGGCGGCGGCACCCGGACCGGACGCCCCCTGCGCACCGCACAGGTCGGCGGCCCCCTCGGCGCCTATCTGCCGACGTCGATGTTCGACCTGCCGATGGACTACGAGGCGTTCGCCGAGGCCGGTGCGATGCTCGGGCACGGCGGGATCGTCGTCTTCGACGACAGCGTCGACATGGCCGCGCAGGCCCGCTTCGCGATGGAGTTCTGCGCCGCGGAGTCCTGCGGCAAGTGCACACCGTGCAGGGTCGGTTCGGTGCGGGGCGTCGAGGTGATCGACAAGATCGTCGCCGGCACGCACCGCGACGAGAACCTCGCCCTGCTCGAAGACCTCTGCGACCTGATGACCGACGGCTCGCTGTGCGCGATGGGCGGGCTGACCCCGATGCCCGTACGCAGCGCGCTCACGCACTTCCCCGACGACTTCCTCGGCGGTCGCCGACTCCTGGACATCCAACCGGTCCGGGCGAGCCAACCCGTACAAGCCAGCGGTGCGAGGACGGAGGGAACGGCATGACACTCCTCAAGGAACCCGACTTCGGAACCCCGGAACGGCCCGGCCCGGCCACGGTGTCCGTGGAGGTGGACGGCCTGCCGGTGACCGTCCCCGAGGGCACGTCGGTGATGCGCGCAGCCGCGCAGGCCGGTGTCGACATCCCCAGACTGTGCGCCACCGACAGCCTGGAGGCCTTCGGCTCCTGCCGGTTGTGCGTGGTCGAGATCGACGGCCGCCGCGGCACTCCGGCGTCCTGCACCACCCCGTGCGCCGACGGCATGAAGGTGAGCACACAGACACCGAAGGTGGAGAAGCTCCGCCAGGGCGTCATGGAGCTGTACATCTCCGACCACCCCCTCGACTGCCTCACCTGCCCGGCCAACGGAGACTGCGAACTCCAGGACATGGCAGGCGTGGTGGGGCTCAGGCAGGTCCGGTACGGCTACGAGGGCGCCAACCACCTCGACGCCGAGAAGGACACCTCCAATCCCTACTTCGACTTCGACCCGTCCAAGTGCATCGCCTGCTCCCGCTGCGTACGGGCCTGCGGCGAGGTGCAGGGCACCTTCGCACTCACCATCGAGGGACGCGGCTTCGACTCCAAGGTGTCGGCGGGCGCAGGCGAGACGTTCATGGACTCCGAGTGCGTCTCCTGCGGCGCCTGCGTCCAGGCCTGCCCGACGTCCACGCTCCAGGAACGCTCGGTCGTCGAACTCGGCATGCCCACCAGGTCGGTCGTGACCACCTGCGCCTACTGCGGTGTCGGCTGCTCCTTCAAGGCCGAGCTGCGCGGCGACGAACTGGTGCGCATGGTGCCGTACAAGGACGGCGGCGCCAACGAGGGCCACTCGTGCGTGAAGGGCCGCTTCGCCTTCGGCTACGCCACCCATCCCGACCGCCAACTCAAGCCCATGGTCCGCGAGAAGATCACCGACCCCTGGCGCGAGGTCGAATGGGACGAGGCGATCGGCACGGTCGCCCGCCGCATGCGCGAACTCCAGGACCGGTACGGAACAAGCTCCGTCGGTGCCATCACCTCCTCGCGCTGCACCAACGAAGAGGTGTACGTCGTACAGAAGATGGTGCGTGCCGCCTTCGGCAACAACAACGTCGACACCTGCGCCCGTGTCTGCCACTCCCCGACGGGATACGGACTCAAGCAGACCTTCGGCGAGTCGGCGGGCACCCAGGACTTCCGTTCCGTGGCCGAGGCCGACGTGATCATGGTGATCGGTGCCAACCCCACCGACGGGCACCCGGTGTTCGCCTCCCGGATGAAGCGCCGGCTGCGCGAGGGCGCCGAGCTCATCGTGATCGACCCGCGCCGTATCGACCTCGTGCGCTCGCCGCACATCGAGGCCGCGCACCATCTCCAGCTCAGGCCGAGCACCAACGTCGCCGTCGTGAACGCCATGGCCCATGTGGTGGTCAGCGAGGGCCTGTTCGACCGGGCCTTCGTGGACGCCAGGTGCGAGGACTTCGACGAGTGGGCGGAGTTCGTCGCCCGCCCCGATAACAGCCCGGAGGCGGTCGAACCGATCACCGGCGTACCGGCCGCCGAACTGCGCGCCGCCGCACGGCTGTACGCGAACGCACCCAACGGAGCCATCTACTACGGCCTCGGTGTCACCGAGCACAGCCAGGGCTCGACCATGGTCATGGGAATGGCCAACCTCGCGATGGCGTGCGGCAACATCGGCCGGGACGGCGTCGGCGTGAACCCGCTGCGCGGCCAGAACAACGTGCAGGGCTCCTGCGACATGGGCTCGTTCCCGCACGAACTCCCCGGCTACCGGCACGTCTCCGACGACGCGGTACGCACCGTCTTCGAGAACCTCTGGGGCGGAACCCTCCTCGCCGAACCGGGACTTCGTATCCCGAACATGTTCGACGCGGCGATCGACGGCACCTTCCGCGGACTGTTCGTCCACGGCGAGGACATCGCCCAGTCGGACCCCAATCTCAAGCATGTCACCGCCGCGCTCGAAGCCATGGAACTGGTCGTCGTACAGGACCTGTTCCTCAACGAGACGGCCAAGTTCGCGCACGTCTTCCTGCCCGGCGCGTCGTTCCTGGAGAAGGACGGCACGTTCACCAACGCCGAACGCCGGATCAACCGGGTGCGCGCGGTGATGAAGCCGAAGACGGGCAAGCACGAGTGGCAGATCGTCAGCGAGATCGCCACCGCCATGGGATACCCGATGGCGTACGACCACCCGAGCCGGATCATGGAGGAGATCGCCTCCGTCACACCGACGTTCACCGGTGTCTCCTTCGAGCTGCTGGACAAGCTCGGCAGCATCCAGTGGCCGTGCAACGAGCAGGCGCCGGAAGGCACGCCCATCATGCACGTGGACGAATTCGTGCGCGGCAAGGGCAGGTTCGTGGTCACCTCCTACGTACCGACCAACGAACGCAGCACCCGGCGCTTCCCGCTGGTCCTGACCACCGGCCGCATCCTCAGCCAGTACAACGTCGGCGCGCAGACCCGCCGTACCGGCAATGTCGCCTGGCACCCCGAGGACATCCTCGAACTCCACCCGCACGACGCCGAGGACCGCGGCATCAGGAACGGCGACATGGTCACCCTCGCCAGCCGCGTCGGGCAGACGACACTGCGCGCGGAGATCTCGGACCGGATGCCGGCCGGGGTCGTCTACACCACCTTCCACCACCCCGTGACCGGCGCCAACGTGGTGACCACGGAGAACTCCGACTGGGCGACCAACTGCCCGGAGTACAAGGTGACCGCCGTACAGGTCGGCCTGGCCCGGCCCACCCGGGCCGCCGAATCCGAACCGGCTGCGGACGACCTGGTCATGGTGGTGGACTGAGGTGGCCGCGACCGCCGTACCGCCGGAGCGCCGGATGGCCAACGACATCGCCGCGAACCACGGTCACCTGCCGGACCACGTCGCAGCCGAGGCGATCGCCGGGCATGTGGGGAAGTTCTGGGACCCGCGTATGCGTACACGGCTGTACGAGTTCGTCGACGCCGGGGCGGACGGGCTCGACCCTCTGGTGGTGGCCGCGGTGAAGCTCCTGCGCTGAGCCGGGCGTACCGGCGGGACGATCAACACCGTCGCTGCCCCCTGTACATCATCCCCATGGTGCATACAGTATGGAGCAGGGTGGGACGGCCTCGGACGGAGAGGAGTCGTTCATGCTGTTCCGGCAGCTGGAGTACTTCGTGGCGGTGGCGAGGGAACGGCACTTCGCCCGCGCGGCGGAGTCCTGCTACGTGTCGCAGCCGGCGCTCTCGGCGGCGATAGCCAAGCTGGAACGGGAGTTGAACGTCACTCTCATCAACCGCGGGCACAACTACCAGGGCCTCACCCCGGAAGGTGAACGGCTTGTGGTGTGGGCCAAGCGCATCCTCGCCGAGCAGGACGCGTTCAAGGCCGAGGTGGCCGCCGTGCAGTCCGGCATCACGGGAACGCTGCGCCTCGGCACGGACCCCACGGCGTCCACGACCCTGGCGCTTCCCGTGGCCGCGTTCTGCGCGGCACACCCGCTGGCCAAGGTGCAGGTCCGGTCGCGGCTGTCGACGAAGGAACTCCACCGCCAGCTGCGCGACTACGAACTGGACGTGGCGATCGCCCACTTCGACCCGGGCGACCAGGAGGGCCTGCAGGTCGTCCCCCTCTACCAGGAGCGGTACATGCTGCTGGTGTCGGACGACCAACTCGTCGCCCAGTCCGCCACCGTGACCTGGGCGGACGCGGCCCAACTGCCGCTCGCACTGCTGACGCCCGACATGCGCATCCGCCAGATCGTCGACACCGTGTTCGCGGAAAAGGGGTTCGTGGTGACCCCGCAGGTCGAGACGGACTCCATCGCCTCCCTCTACGCGCACGTGGGCGGCGGCGGTTGGGCGAGCATCGTGCCGCACACCTGGCTGCGCGCCATGCCGGTCGTCGGCCGGACGAGGGCGCTGCCCCTCGTCGACCCGGAGGCCGGCGCCCAGGTCTCGGTGGCGATCCACGCGGCCACACCCGGCTCGGTCGCCGCCCGCGCCTTCGTCAACGCCGCGACGGGCCTGTCCCTGGACGACTTCTTCGCCCGCCCGCTGCCGTTGCCGACGCCGGCCGAGCACCGGGTGCGCTGACCCCCGCGATCAGGGCGCGTACCGGGCCCGTACCGCCTTCCGGTCCAGTCCGCCCTTCGCCGTGTACGGCAGTGCGGCGACCACTTCGAGCCGGTCCGGCACCTCGAACGCGGCCAGCCGGTCCCGGCAGTACCGCAGGATCTCCGCAGGCCCGACACCCTCTCCCTCGCGCAACACCACGGCGGCGCCGACCCGTTGCCCGTACACCGCGTCGGGTACGGCGAACACGGCCGCCGCGGCGACACCGGGGCAACCGGCGAGGATGTCCTCGACGTGCTCGGGTGAGATCTTCTCCCCACCACGGTTGATGAGGTTCTTGATCCGCCCGGTCAGCGACAGATACCCGTCCTTGTCCAGCGTGCCCAGATCACCGGTGCGCAGCCATCCGTCGACGAAGACGGACGACGTCGCGTCCCGGTCGCCGAGATAGCCGCGGGCGACGGTCGGACCGTGCACCCACACCTCGCCCTCGACGTCCACCGGACACGCCCGCCCGTTCCGGTCGACGACCCGGACCTCGACCCCGGTCGGCCGTCCCACCGACCCCTGCTTCAACTCCCCGCGCTGCGGCAGCGGTTCACTGGTCGCCTGGTGCGAGGACTCGGTCATCCCGTACGCGGACAGCAACGGCGCGCCGAAGGTCCGCTCCAGCGCCCGCTGCGTAGCCGTGTTGAGGGGAGCGCTGCAACTCCGCACGAACTTCAGTGGTGGCGTCCGTGGCCCCGGACTCTCCCGCTCCGACCGGTCCAGGAGGATCTCGTGGATGGCCGGCACCGCGGTGAACCAGGTGGCGGTCACGGCCCGCATGTCGTCCCAGAACGTACTCGCCGAGAACCGTCCCCGCTCGGGCAGCAGTACGCAGCCCCCGCTGGCCAGGGACGCCAGCAGCGCCGCGAACAGCCCGTGGCCGTGGAAGAGCGGCATCACCGCGACCGTCGCGTCGGCAGGGCTCAACTCGTAGGTGGCGCAGATGCCCTGGACGGACGCGGCCAGGCTGCTGTGGGTGATCGGAACCATCTTCGCCCGGTCGGTGGTTCCCGCGGTGAACAGGACGAGGGCGTCCCGGTCCGACAACTCGCGCGCCGCACCGGATACGTCGGCGACGTCACCGGTCTCCAGCATGACCGCCGCCGTACCCGCCCGGGAGACGTCCACCCGTACGGGCCACACGGGAACCGGCAACACGGCGTCGACCACCGACGGCCCGACGAGAGCTGCTCGCGCTCCCAACCCCCTGAGCCGCGCGTCGAGTTGGGATGCGGGAAGTGCCGGATCCAGCGGAGCGACCACCAGCCCGGCCCGCGCCGCACCCAGCAACGCCACCACGAACTCAGCCGTGTTGGCACAGATCAGCCCGACCGCGTCCCCCCGCCGCAGCCCCGTGCGCCCGAGCCGGGCCGCCACGTCGTCGGCCAGACCGGCGAGGCCCCGGTAGGACAGGTGCACACGTTCACCGGTGACGACGAGGGCCCGGGCGTACGGACGTTCACGTACCTGCCGGTCGAGGAGATCGACGAGGCCCGTGACCTCCGGAGGCCGGTACACGTTCGTGTCGCGCACGGATGCCGCGGCCGGAACGGCCATGACCCCACCCCCTCGCGTCAGATCTGATGAAGCAGTTCTCTGCGAGCCTGCGGCGACCTTCGGTCCGCGTCCAATACGCACTGGTGAACGGCCGATAGCAGCCGTCTATCAAGGGAGTTGGCGAGGCCTCCACCAGCGGTCGATAGACGCTGTTTATCGGCTGGTCGCCGATGGGTCTTGGACGCGGACGGACGCGCTGCGGATGGTGGGAGAAGTAGCCGCTCCGGCAGGACCTGCCCAAGGAGGACCTCGGACCATGACCGCCCCCTCGCCCCTGGAGACCGCGGCAGCAGCCGACGTTCCGACCGAACTCACCGACGGGTACCACCTGGTTGTCGACGCCCTCAGGATGAACGACGTCGACACCATCTACGGAGTGGTCGGCATCCCGATCACCGACCTGGCCCGCCTCGCCCAGGCACAGGGCATCCGCTACATAGGTTTCCGGCACGAGAGCAACGCCGGACACGCGGCCGCGGCGGCCGGCTACCTCAACAAGAAGCCCGGCGTGGCACTGACCGTGTCCGCACCCGGCTTCCTCAACGGCCTGGTCGCGCTGGCGAACGCGACCACCAACTGCTTCCCGATGGTCCAGATCTCCGGCTCCAGCGAGCGCCACCTCGTCGACCTCAAGCAGGGCGACTACGAGGAGATGGACCAACTCGCCGCCGCGCAGCCGTTCGTCAAGGCCGCCTACCGGGTCAGCCGCGTCGAGGACATCGGCCGGGGCATCGCCCGCGCGCTGCGCACCGCGATCTCCGGGCGCCCCGGCGGCGTCTACCTCGACATCCCCGCCGCCGTACTCGGGTCCATCATGCCCGCCGCGGACGGCGCGAAGACCCTGAGCCGCCTCGTCGACCCCGCCCCGCGCCAACTGCCCGCGCCGGAGGCCGTAGACCGGGCGATCGAGCTACTGGCAGGCGCCGAGCGGCCGTTGATCGTGCTGGGCAAGGGCGCCGCGTACGCCCAGGCCGACGACAGGGTCCGGGAGTTCGTCGAGTCCACCGGCATCCCGTACGTACCGATGTCGATGGCCAAGGGCCTGCTGCCCGACGACCACCCGCAGTCGGCGGCCACCGCGCGCTCCCTGGCGCTGAAGAAGGCCGACGTCGTGATGCTGATCGGCGCCCGCCTCAACTGGTTGCTGGGGCACGGCCGGACGGGGTGGAACCCCGACGCCAAGTTCGTCCAGATCGACATCGACCCCAAGGAGATCGACAGCAACCAGCCGATCGCGGCCCCGCTCGTCGGTGACATCGAGTCGGTGCTCGAAGCGCTCGCCGAGCGGACCAAGCCCGGCCGGATCACGGCCCCTTCGGCCTGGCGGGAGGAGCTCGGGGCCCGCTCGGCGCAGAACGTCGCCAAGATGGCCGTGCGCCTCGAAGCCGACCCGCACCCCATGCAGTTCATGGGCGCCCTGAAGGCCGTACGCGACGTCGTACGCGCGCGCCCGGAGACGTACATCGTCAACGAGGGCGCCAACGCCCTGGACATCGCGCGCAACGTGATCGACATGCACGTACCGCGCCACCGCCTGGACAGCGGCACCTGGGGCGTCATGGGCATCGGGATGGGGTATGCCATCGCCGCCGCCGTCGAGAGCGGCGCACCGGTCGTGGCCGTGGAGGGCGACAGCGCCTTCGGGTTCAGCGGGATCGAGATCGAGACGATCTGCCGCTACAACCTGCCCGTCGTCACCGTGATCATGAACAACGGCGGTGTCTACCGCGGCGACGACGTCAACCCGTACGACGACGCCCCCTCGCCGACGACCCTCATGGGCGCGGCCCGCCACGACCTCCTGATCGAGGCGTTCGGCGGCAAGGGCTACCGCGCGACCACACCGGCCGAGGTCACCGCCGCCCTCACCGAGGCGCTTGCCTCGGGCGGCCCGGCCCTCATCGACTGCGTCATCGACCCCTCGGCCGGCACCGAGAGCGGCCACATCTCGCACCTCAACCCCAAGGGCATCACCGTCGGCAACATCACGCCGGCGAAGAAGTGACCCCTGACCCTCCAGCACCGCGAACCAGTACCTCGAACTCCCCTTCCGTACGCGTACGTTCACGAAAAGGAAGCAGACACATGAGTGAAAAGCCGCTCGCCGGAATCAAGGTGATCGACTTCACCGGGGTCCAGGCCGGTCCCGCCTGCACACAGTTGCTCGCCTGGTTCGGCGCCGACGTCCTGAAGGTGGAGCGCCCCAACGGCGGCGACGTCACCCGCAATCAACTGCGGGACATCGAGGACCTCGACGCGCTGTACTTCACGATGCTCAACAGCAACAAGCGCTCCCTCGCCATCAACACCAAGACCGCCGAGGGCCTTGAGGTGCTGGAGAAGCTCATCACCGACGCCGACGTGCTGGTGGAGAACTTCGCCCCAGGAGCCCTCGACCGTATGGGCCTGACCTGGGAGCGCATCCAGGAACTCAACCCACGCCTGATCTTCGGCTCGGTCAAGGGCTTCAACGACGACTCGTCCTGGAACGACCTCAAGGTCTACGAGAACGTCGCCCAGTGCGCGGGCGGTGCCGCCTCCACCACCGGCTTCTGGGACGGCCCGCCGACCATCTCGGGCGGCGCCCTGGGCGACACCAACACCGGGATGCACCTGGCGATCGGCATCCTCACCGCGATCATCGACCGGGGGAAGACCGGCAGGGGGCAGAAGGTCTCCGTCTCCATGCAGGACGCCGTGCTCAACCTCTGCCGCGTCAAGCTGCGCGACCAGCAGCGGCTGGAGCGGGTCGGCTACCTGGAGGAGTACCCGCAGTACCCCAACGGCGAGTTCACCGATGTCGTACCGCGCGGCGGCAACGCGGGCGGCGGCGGCCAGCCCGGCTGGGTGCTCAAGTGCAAGGGCTGGGAGACCGACCCGAACGCTTACATCTACTTCACCGTCCAGGAGCAGAACTGGAAGCGCACCGCCGAGGTGATCGGCCGCCCGGAGTGGGCCGAGGACCCGGAGTACGCCACCGCGCGCGCCCGTCAGTCGCACATCTTCGAGATCTTCGAGGAGATCGAGAAGTGGCTCGCGGACAAGACCAAGTACGAGGCGGTGAACATCCTGCGTGAGTGGGAGGTGCCCTGCGCCCCGGTCATGAGCATGAAGGAGCTGGCCTACGACGAGGACCTGCGCAGGAGCGGCACGGTCGTCGAGGTCGAGCAGAAGGGCCGCGGCACGTACCTGACCGTCGGCAGCCCGGTGAAGTTCTCCTCCTTCAAGCCGGACATCGCCGGTGCTCCGCTGCTGGGCGAGCACAGCTCCGAGGTCCTGGTCGAACTGGGCTACGACGAGGAGACCATCGGTCGGCTCAAGGAGAGCGGTGTCATCGTCTGACCCGGTCCTGCCTGGTCCACAGCGACGGAAGCGGCCGTGACCCGAGGGTCACGGCCGCTTCCGTGTGGTCCGGCGGAACTCAGACCGTCGCCTCGGCCTCGGCGCGCCGCCGCATCAGCTCCCGTTCCCGCTCGCGTCGCGCGGTGACGTCCCGGATGACCGCACCGACGTATGTGCTGCCGTCGGGGGCCGGCAGGAGCACCACGCTGAACTCGATGGACAGCTTGCGGCCGTCCGCCGCGAGTGCGGGAACGTTCAGCAGATCGGCGTCCCCGTACTTGGTCGTCCCCCGGTCCATGGCCTCCTGGAAGCCGTCCCAGTGACGCTTCCGGTGCCGTTCGGGAATGATCACGTCGAGACTGCGACCGTCGACGTCGGCAGCCGAGAAGCCGAAGATGCGCTCAGCGCCCCGGTTCCAGAAGCGGATCAGTCCGTCGCCGTCGATGATCACTATGCCGTCGGGAGCCTGGGCGGCCATTCCCAGCACCACCTCGGGATTCAGATCTTCCATGTCGCCTCCGCGCTGGGGCAGTTGGATACTGAACGCATACAGGGAGGCAGTATACAGACGAATGGTATACAGGATCCAGAGCGAGCGAAGGCGCGCCGTCGCGACGGCGGGACCTCCATTGCCGGAGGTCCCGCCGTCGCGTGCTGTGCCGTGGCTCGGCTGCTTCGGCCGCACCGGCCTCAGGCGGCGGTCCCCACGGCGAGGAGGTCGCTGATGGCGTGGACGGTCCGGAGGGTGGGGACGTCAACGCCGGTGATGCCGGCGAGTTCGATGACGGCGGTGAGGAGGACGTCGAGTTCGAGGGGTTTGCCGCGTTCGAGGTCCTGGAGGGTGGAGGTGCGGTGGTCACCCACACGTTCGGCGCCGGCCAGGCGGCGTTCGATGGAGATGCCGATGCGGCAGTTGAGCGCCTCGGCGACGGCGAGGGTCTCTTCCATCATGGTGTGGATGACCTGACGGGTACCGCCGTGATGGCACATCTGGCGCATCGTGGCGCGAGCGAGGGCGCTGATGGGGTTGAAGGAGATGTTGCCGAGGAGCTTGAGCCAGATGTCGTTGCGCAGGTCGGGCTCGACGGGGCACTTGAGTCCGCCGGCCTGCATGGCCTCGCTGAACGCCTGGCAGCGCGGCGAGAGGGAGCGGTCCGGTTCGCCGATCGAGAACCGGGTGCCCTCCAGGTGCCTGACGACGCCCGGCCCTTCCAGCTCGGTCGCCGCGTACACCACGCAGCCGATGGCCCGCTCCGGCGCGAGCACCTCGCTGACCGCGCCGCCGGGGTCCACGCTCTCGATGCGATGGCCGTCGTGGGGTCCGCCGTGGTGGTGGAAGTACCACCACGGGATGCCGTTCTGTGCGGCGACCACGGCGGTGGACTCGTGGAGCAGCGGCTCGATGAGCGGCCCGCACGCCGCGTACGAGTTGGCTTTGAGCCCGAGGAAGACGTAGTCGACGGGGCCGATGTCGGCGGGGTTGTCGGTGGCGTGGGCGTGGGCGGTGAAGTCACCGCGAGGGCTGAGGACCCTTACTCCGTGTTGCCTCATCGCCGCGAGATGAGGTCCACGGGCGACGAGGTGGACGTCGGCGCCGGCTTGGTGCAGGGCGGCGCCGACATAGGCGCCGATGGCTCCGGCGCCGAGGATGGCGACTTTCACTGGGTGGCGCTCCGTTCGGTCGAGGGTGTACCGCGGAACTGTCGAAAACTGTCGACGAAATATTGTCTACAGGATGGAGATGGTGGCAGCAAGGGTTTGGGGCGGCGCCCGGACGGCCACCCGTGCCGCCTGAGCGCCGGTCTCCGGGCGTTTGTGCGCCGTAGACTGTAGGCGAAAGCCAATTCATACTGGGCTCTCACAGGTGGCGACGGTGCTGCAGAGGAGGGGCTGTGATGTTGTCGACGACAGGACTGCCGCAGGGCGCGGTACCCAGGCTCGAACGTCCCGGCCCACTGCGCGACCGTGTCTACGAGGCGCTGCTCGAACTGATCACCACCCGTGCCCTGCAACCCGGACAGCACCTCGTCGAGAGCGAACTCGCCGGACACCTCGGGGTTTCCCGGCAACCGGTTCGCGAGGCGCTGCAGCGGCTCAACACGGACGGCTGGGTCGATCTGCGGCCCGCACAGGGCGCCTTCGTGCACGAGCCCACGGAGGCGGAGGCGGATCAACTCCTCACCGTCCGCACGCTGCTGGAGGCGGAGGCGGCCCGGCTCGCCGCGGCCAACGCGGGCGCCCCGGCCATCGCCGTGCTCGAAGACCTGTGCGCGGAGGGTGAGCGCGCGGTCGCCGCCGACGACGTGGACGCCGCGGTCGCCATGAACGCCCGGCTCCACGCGAAGATCATGGAGCTGGCCGGAAACACGGTCCTCGCCGAGTTGGCGGCGCAGGTCGACCGCCGGGTCCGCTGGTACTACACGCCGGTCGCCCGGCAGCGCGGACGGCAGTCCTGGATCGAGCACCGCGAGCTGATCGCGGCGATAGCGGACCGGGACGAGCAGCGCGCGACGGAGATCATGCGGGCCCATACGGAGCACACGCGGAAGATGTACCACGAGCGGGAGAAGTAGCCGGGACGCGCCCGTCCCGTAGCCGTCCGCTCGCCCGGGGTGAGAGATATGCAGGTGAAAGCCAGTCCGAAACCTTGGTATTGTTGGTCATGTCGCCGCCGGGGAACACCCCCGAGTTGCGGCGGACACCTGGTCCGGGTGGCGGAATGGCAGACGCGCTAGCTTGAGGTGCTAGTGCCCTTTATCGGGCGTGGGGGTTCAAGTCCCCCCTCGGACACATCGCATACATTGCACATCGCTGGACGTTCGCGAGTTACTGGTTGCCGGTCGGGCCCTGAGGCCCACCGGCAATTCGGCGTTCAGGGGGGTCTCTGGGGCTCCGGGCCCTGGTGGACGCTCCCACCTCGTCGGAACGGAGAGCGGATGGGGATCGAGCGGTTCATCGGCGTCGACCTTGCCTGGGCGGAGGGCGGTACTCGTGCCAGAACCAATGAGACGGGGGTCGCCGCCGTCGACCGGCTCGGCACGGTGATCGACTGCGGCTGGACCCGCGGGATCGAAGAGACCCTGACATGGCTCGCCGAGGTGGCCGTCGACGGATCGACCCTGGTGTTCGTCGACGCACCGCTGATCGTCGACAACCCGCGGGGTCAGCGACCGTGTGAGCGGGAGGTGGGCCGACGGTACGGCAGGTGGAAGGTGAGCGCGAACAGCACCAACCAGGGCTCTCCCCGGCGGGCCGGAACGCTCCTGCGCGGACGGTTGCAGGAGCTCGGCTGGATCTACGACGACGGCAGGGACGGGCCGCCGACGGGCGGACTGGTCATGTCCGAGTGCTACCCGTACACGACGTTGGTCGGAGCCCCCGAACTCGGCTACGACCAGGAGCGCCCCACGTACAAACGCCGGCCCAGAAGAGTGCCGACGACGGAATGGAGATCGGTCCGTGCGGCTGAGTGCGACAAGCTGATCGCACGCATGGCGGGTCTGGCCACTGTCGACCCGCCCCTCCTGCTCTCCTCCCACCCTGTCTCCCGTCGACTGCTCGACGAGCCCACACCTCAACGGGCGGCCGAGTACAAGCACCGGGAAGATCTGATCGACGCGCTGCTCTGCGCGTGGACGGCAGCCCTGTGGGACCGGCACGGACTCGCACGCTGCCAGGTACTCGGGCCTGACGGCCTCGTGCCGCATGGATCTGCTCCCACCATCATCGCGCCCGCCCGACCTGAGCAACGGCGGGACCACTAGGACCTGCCCACCTCGCGGTCGGGCATGACGGCTGGACCTCGTTCGTACGGTATGCCGCGTACGGCTGAGCCCGTCGGACAGGCCCAGCCGCACCGCCGGTGGCTCAGTCCCGCAACCGGTCGATCTGCCGCAGCTTGTTCGTCGCGTCCAGAGCCGCGACCTTGTAGGACTCCGCGAGCGTCGGGTAGTTGAAGACCGCGTTGACGAGGTAGTCGACCGTGCCGTCGCAGCCCATGACGGACTGGCCGATGTGGATCAGTTCGGTCGCTCCCGTGCCGAAGCAGTGGACGCCGAGGAGTTTGCGGGTCTCCGGGCAGACCAGCAGTTTGAGCATGCCGTGGGAGTCGCCGATGATCTGGCCCCGGGCCAGTTCGCGGTAGCGGGAGATGCCCACCTCGAAGGGGATGCTCTCCTCGGTGAGCTGGTCCTCGGTGCGGCCGATGAAGCTGATCTCGGGGATGGTGTAGATGCCGATGGGCTGGAGGTTGTGCATCCCGTCGACGGGTTCACCGCACGCGTGGTACGCCGCCGCCCGGCCCTGTTCCATGGAGGTCGCGGCGAGAGCCGGGAAGCCGATGACGTCGCCGACGGCGTAGATGTGCGGGACCTCGGTGCGGTAATGCTCGTCGACCGTGATCCGGCCGCGCCGGTCGGCCGACAACCCGGCCTTGTTCAGGTCGAGTTCGTCGGTGAGGCCCTGTCGGCCCGCCGAGTACATCACCGCGTCCGCGGGGATCTTCTTGCCGCTCTCCAGGACGGTGAGAGTGCCTCGGGCGTGGCGTTCCACCGCCGCGACCGTCTCCCCGAAGCGGAAGGTGACGGCCAGGTCCCGCAGGTGGTACTTGAGCGACTCGATCACCTCGATGTCGCAGAAGTCGAGCATTCCGGGCCGCTTCTCGACGACCGTGATCTTGCTGCCGAGCGCGGCGAACATGGAGGCGTACTCCATGCCGATCACCCCGGCCCCGACGATGACCATGGAACGCGGCACACCTTCGAGGTTGAGCACGTTGTCGGAGTCCATGATGGTGCGTTCGTCGAACTCGACGGTGTCCGGGCGGGCCGGCCGGGTCCCGGTGGCGATGATGATGTGCTCGGCGCTCAACAGCCGTTCGTTCCCGGTCACTTCGCGCAACGCCACGGTGTGGTCGTCGATGAAGCGGCCGGTGCCGGCGAACAGGGAGACGTGGTTGCGGGACAGCTGGCTGCGGATGACGTCGACCTCGCGACTGACCACGTGCTCGGTGCGCGCGGTCAGGTCGGCGACGGTGATGTTCTCCTTGAGCCGGTAGCTCTGGCCGTACAGATCGCGTTGGGTGAGGCCGGTGAGGTAGAGCACCGCCTCGCGCAGCGTCTTGGAGGGGATGGTGCCGGTGTGGATGGAGACCCCACCGACCATGTCGGGGCGGTCGATGACGGCGACCCGGCGGCCGAGCTTGGCCGCCGCGATGGCGGCCTTCTGGCCGCCCGGGCCGGATCCTATGACAAGCATGTCGAAGTCGGGCACCCTCGTGAGTCTGTCAGCCCGAGGCCGCCGCCCGAAAGGGTGAACGGGCAACAGTTGATGTCGACACCGCTGCTCCGTTCCCCGATCGTGCCGCGCGACTGGCCCCGGGACTCGGCTCAGGAAGGCTGCGGAGTGAGGCGTTCGAGGCCCCTGCGGTCGTAGTAGCGGGCCATCGCGAAGCCGAAGAGCAGCGCGAGCGCGGCGCCGACCGCGATCATGATCCAGGCGCGGGTCAGGCCGGCGTCCCCGCGGGCGTCGAAGTAGAGGATCGCGCGCGCTCCGTCGCCGAGTTGGCGCATGGGCTCGAACACGGACAGGAAGCGGTAGAAGTCCGGAACCGCCTGGAGCGGGACCGTGGCCCCGGACGAGGGCAGGCCGAGGACGATGAAGACGAACATCGACACGAGCTGTCCGATCCCGCCGAAGGCCGCGTTGATGGCCTGGACGCCGAGGCCGACCGCGAGGGTGGCGCAGTACGAGTACAGCCACAGCAGAGGGAGATGGTCGGCGTCCATGTCGAGGATGCCGACGGTGGCGACCATGATCAGGGAGACGCTCAGCAGTGTGATCCCGGCGGTCATGCCCATCTTCAGCAGCAGCGTCTGGGTGCGGGTGATCGGCACGGTGGGGCGGCGCGTGTGCCAGGGGCCGATCTCGTTGTCGGCGTAGCCGAGAGAGGTGTCCACCCCGTTGCTGATGACGTTGGCGCCGAGGAACCCGGCCAGCACGAGCAGCAGCGTGTAGTAGAAGGTGCTGAGGCCCAGGCCGCTGTGGGTGCCGATGGGATGGCCGACCTGGGGGGTGACCGCGACCGGGTCGGCCAGCAGCAGCTTCGTCGTGGCGCTCGCCCCCTTCGCGCTCGCCGTCAACTGCTCGCCGATCGTCTGCGAGGCCTGGTGCGCGGCCTGTGTGGTGATCTGACTGGCCAGGGAGGAACCGAGGCTGCCCTTGCCGGGGTTGGTCAGCACCGTCAGCGCCGGACGGGCGGTGGCGCTGGTGCCGGTCAGCGCGGCGACCGAGGCGGTGAAGCCGTCGGGTACGACCAGCGCGCCGTAGAGCTTGCCCGAGTCCAGCTCGTCCTGGGCCCTGGAGAGGCTCAGTTCACGCCACTCGGCCTTGTCGCCGCCGGAGGTGTCGGTCGTGATCGCCTGGACGATCTGCGCACCCAGGTTCTCCTTCTGCCCGGGCAGCGGCGCGCCCCGGTCCGCGTTGACGATGCCGATGGGCAGGTCGTGCAGGTCCCGGTTGGGGCTCACGATGCCACCCATGTAGAGCAGCGACAGCAGCAGCGCCAGCAGCCCGGTCAGGACGGTGGGCAGCAGCCACAGCTTGGGCCGGCCCAGCAGAGCGGTGGCACGCGCCTGGACGCCGCCGTTGGTGGGGGAGGGGGACGGGGACGGGGATTCGGACGTGCTGTCCTCGGTTGCCATGGTTCTCCGGTGGTTCTGGAGCGGTTCGGGACCGTGTGGGGGCGACGGTCGTCGTATCGGCGTGGGACGTGCGGGTTGCCGCCTGCGGGGTCAGGATCGTGTGTACGGCGGCACAGCCACGTCAGCGACTCGCCGAGCCGAAGACTACGTCCCCCGGGTTGCACCCGTCGCGGCAGGATCCCGGCGCGGAGGGACGACGCCGACTGCCGCTCACGTCACCCGTGAACAGCCGAAACGGATGCCCGATGCCGGAGACGGGCGTACTGGCGTACCGGGGCAACTGGGGTACCGGTCTCCTGGGGAGGAGCGGGTCACATGGCGTCGAGATAGTCCCGCAGGACCTGGGAGCGGGACGGGTGGCGCAGCTTGGACATCGTCTTGGACTCGATCTGGCGGATGCGTTCGCGTGTCACGCCGTACACCTGGCCGATCTCCTCCAGGGTTCTGGTCCGGCCGCCGGACAGGCCGTAGCGCAGGGAGATGATGCCGGCCTCCCGAGGGGTCATCTCCGCGAGGATGGACCTGATGGTCTCCTGGAGCAGCAGGAAGGTGACCATCTCCATGGGGGTGACGCTGTCCCGGTCCTCGATCAGGTCGCCGAGTTCGCCGTCGCCGTCCTCGCCGAGGGCGGTGTGCAGGGAGACGGGTTCCCTGGTGTAGGCGGTGAGTTCCGGCAGCCGTTCCACGGGGACACCCGCCTTCTCCGCGAGTTCCTCCGGTGTGGGTTCCGTCCCGAAGTCCTGGATGAGTTCGCGGCGGGTGCGGGCCACCCGGTTGATGACCTCCACCAGATGCACGGGGATACGAATGGTGCGGCCCTGGTCCGCCAGCGCGCGCGAGATCGCCTGCCGGATCCACCAGGTCGCGTACGTAGAGAACTTGAAGCCCTTCGCGTAGTCGAACTTCTCGACGGCCCGGATCAGGCCCGTGTTGCCCTCCTGGACCAGGTCGAGGAAGAGCAGTCCGCGGCCCGTGTAGCGCTTGGCGACGGACACGACCAGGCGGAGGTTGGCTTCGATGAGGTGGGACTTGGCGCGTTCCCCGTCCGCGGTGAGGAGTTCCAACTCGCGCCGGAGTACGGGGTCCCCGGGCGGGTCCGCCAGCAGTTTGTGCTCGGCGTACAGCCCGGCCTCGATCCGTTTCGCGAGGTCGACCTCCTGCTCGGCGCTGAGGAGCCGGACCCGGGCGATCAGCCGGAGGTAGTCCCGCACCTGGTCGACCGAGCCTCCCCCGGTGGCCAGCCGGGGGAGGGGAGCATCGCTCTCGTCCTCGGTGGCCGGGTCGAACACATCGGTCACCTCGGTATCGGTCGCCATCGTGCTCACTTCCTCTCCAGGAGTGCACGCAGGAACGTCCCTGTAGGAGAACGAGTCACCGCCGTCGCGTGTTCCGGAGTCTCCTGGGCAATCACCAGGCCGCCGACAGTCCCGCCCTCCGAGCTGATATCGATCACCCGTTCGATCCCAGGATACAGGGGGCCGTGAGGTTTCCGAATCGTTGTCGAATGTGGTGGGGCGGGAATTCATGTCCACGGATATGCGCCATTGTCAATTCCCCGGGGATTTCCCATTTCCCCGCTCCCTTCCCCGTTCCCGTCCCCGGGGAATTGCGTCAGGCGTGCCGCACCGGTGTGTCAGCAGTCGCGGAACTCCGGCGACTGGTTCAGGACCTGCGAGCGCGGCGAGGTGAAGCGGGCGTAGGTCGCGCCGCTCTGCGCGCCGGGGTGGAAGGCGGCGACCCGGTGGCAGTTCTGGAAGGCGAGCGCGATGCCGAAGTGCCGCTCCAGGCTGCCCCGGATCGCGTCGCTGGCCAGCGCGCGCAGCAGCTGACCGCGCTCCTTCTCGGTGGGCGGCGGCGTCTGGTTGTCGGCGAACTCCGCGGTGCCACCCTGGAGTTCGGCGGCGAGGCCGGCGATGAGGTCGTAGGCGTACGGGAGCGAGGTGCGGACGGTTTCGACGAATTCGTCCTCACGGATGTCACCCCGCTCGGCTTCGGCGAGGAGCTGGGGGGAGACGTCGAGCGACATGAGGGGGAGTCCTGTTCTTTCGTTCTCTTGCGTTCTCACCGGTGGCGCGTCTGCGTGGTGACCGGGGCGTGGGGCGTGGGGCGGGTGTCGGAGGCGTGGTGACTGGTGCGTGCCCGGGGTGCGGTCAGGCGAGGGCGGCAGGCCCGTGCACGAACTCCGGGTCAACCTGCTCGGCCAGGTCGAGGCCCGTCGCCCGGTCCGCCCATGCGCGGGCGTTGCGCAGATGGAACTCGACGGCGTGCCGCTGGAAGGTGGCCCAGTCCTTGGGGCGGGCATCGACCGCGTCCCGGAGCTGGTTCAGCGCGTGCAGGTTCTGCGGTTCCAACTCGCCCTGTTCGCGCCCCTGTTCGGCGGCGCGCACCCAACTGGACTGGACGAGATGGGTGAGCAGGTCGTCGCCGGTCTCCTCCTTGAGGAAGAGCAGGTCGTCCTCGCCGGTGACCTTGTTGCCGATCACCGCGAGCGGAATCCCGAACTCGCGGGCGTGGTCGCGGTACTGGCGGTAGACGGAGACGCCCTTGCGGGTCGGCTCGGCGACCAGGAACGTCATGTCGAACCGTGTGAACAGCCCGGAGGCGAACGCGTCCGCGCCGGCGGTCATGTCGACGACGACGTACTCGCCGGGGCCGTCGACGAGATGGTTGAGGTAGAGCTCCACGGCGCCGAGCTTGGAGTGGTAGCAGGCCACGCCCAGGTCGCTCTCCTCGAAGGCGCCGGTCGCCATCAGCGGTACGCCGCCCACGCGTTCGACGTGCCGGGAGTGGATCTCGTCGTCGCCGAGCGGGCGCAGCAGCCGTGAGCCCCGGCCGGCCGGGGTCGTCTTCACCATGGCCTCGCGCGACTCGATGCGCGGGTTGGTGCCGCGCAGGTAGTCCTTGATGTCACCGAGACGGGCGCTCAGCGGCGGCGCGGCGAAGGCCTCGCCGCCGACCGGGTCGAGGGCCTCGGCCAGGTGCTGGTTGATGTCGCCGTCGATGGCGACCACGGGCGCGCCGGAGCGTGCGAGATGGCGGGAGAACAGTGCGGACAGCGTGGTCTTGCCGCTGCCGCCCTTGCCGACGAACGCGACGCGCATCAGCGGGCCACTCCTGGTTCTTCGTCGGCCGCCTTCGAGGCAGGCGCCGCGCAAGCCATTTTGAAAATGAATGTCATGTGGCAAGTTTTTATGCGGAGCCCGGACCCCTGTCAAATCGACTCGCCCTCAACTGGGCCACGGGTGAGCGGAGTTGGCGACCGCTTGTTCGATCAACCTAAATGCATATGATGTGCAGGTGCGTGATTACTGCATCAGGGCGGCGACCCCCGGCGACCTCGACGGCGCGCGAGCCGTCATGCTCGACACCGTCTACCGCGACTTCGGAACGGGCTACGTGCCGCGCTGGCACGGCGACATCGTCGACCCGGCGTCCGCCTATCTCGTGCCCGCCCGCCACACCCTCCTGGTCGCGGTCGACGAACGTGACGCGAGCGTCGTGGCCACCGCCGCCCTCGACTCGCGCGGCCCCCTCCATCCCCCGAATCCGCGCGGGCTCGCCGAGCGCTATCCCTCGGGGAGCACCGCGCAGTTGCGCCGGGTGTACGTCCGCCCCGAGCACCGCAGGCGCGGCCTGGCCCGGCGCCTGGTGGCCGAACTGCTGGCCTTCGCCGCGGCCGACGGCGGCTACCGCTCCGTGTATCTGCACACGGACCCGGCGGTGGCCGGTGCCGAGGGGTTCTGGCGGTCGCTGGGCCGGATCGTGCACGACGAGCGTGAGGGTGCGGGCGGCGGGCAGAGCGTCGTGCACTTCGAGGTCCCGCTGGCGCGGTGATCGTCGGCGGTCGACCTGGGCTGGCTATTGGAAATGATTATCAGATAGTCTCCCGTTTCTGTGCGGCCCCCGTCCCTGTACGGCTGCTCCGTGCTGCCCACCCCCCTGAAGACCCTTACGGAACCGAGGACCATGCGCACCCCCCGCCGTCGCCGACTGCTCGTCGGACTGCTGCTCTCCCCGCTGCTCACCGGCTGCTTCGCCTCCGGCGGCGACGACGGCGACTCGTCGTCCGACGCCGGGTCGGGGTCCGGCTCCCGGCTGCGGGTCGCCCTCGCCTTCCCGCCCGCCGAGAACCTCTCGCCGTACGGTGCCGACGCCACCCTCCTCAGCCGCCTCGGCGTCACCGAGGGCCTGACCGCCCTGGACGCCAACGGCTCGCCCGCTCCCGCGCTCGCCGAGTCCTGGACCCGCGAGGACGACCGCACCTGGCTGTTCACCCTGCGCGAGGCCACCTTCCAGGACGGCACCGACGTCACCGCGCCCACCGTCGCTGCCGCCCTCACCCGGGCCACCCGGGCCGAACCCGAGCCCGCCGCCCTCACCGGCGTCACCCTCACGGCGAAGGCCACCGGTGACGGACGTGTGTCCGTCACCACCGCCGAACCCGACCCCGTGCTCCCGCTGCGGCTGTCCAGCCCCGGCCTCGCCGTCCTCGCGCCCAAGGCGTTCGTGAAGAAGGGCGTCGTCGACCCGGTCGGCACCGCCACCGGACCCTTCGAGCTGACGAGGACCACCGGCGCCACCGCGGCCACCCTCGACCGCTTCGACGACTACTGGGGCGGACGGGCCCAGTCCGCCGGGATCGACGCGCGGTTCATCGCCGACGGCACCGCCCGCGCCAACGCCCTGCGCACCGGGCAGGTCGACATCGCGGAATCGATCCCCGTCGCCCAGGCCGCCTCCCTCGACAGGGCGACCCGCCGCGAGACCGCCACGGCCCGCACCACCTCCCTGCACCTCAACACCAGGACCGGCGTCTTCAAGGACGCGAGGCTCCGGGCCGCCGCCCGCGCCGCGGTGGACACCTCCGCCCTCGCCGACGGTGTCCACGAAGGCCACGCCGACGCGGGCCAGGGCATCTACGGCCCGGCGCTCACCTGGGCCGAGGGCAAGCGCGTCCAGCCCACCGGACGCGCGCAGGCGACGGCGCCCGAGGGCGCTTCCGTCACTCTCGCCACGTACGACAACCGGCCCGAACTCCCGGAAGCCGCACAGGTGTTGAAGCAGCAGCTGGAGAAGGCCGGGTTCAGGGTGAAGCTGGAGGTGCGGGAGTACTCGCGCCTCGAAGGCGACGCGCTGGCCGGGAAGTTCGATGCCCTGGTCGCCGCCCGCAACACGATGCTCGACTCCGGCGACCCCGTCTCCGTCCTCGCCAGCGACTACACCTGCGACGGCGGCTACAACCTGTCCCTGCTCTGCGACCGAAAGGTCGACCGGGCCGTCGCCGAGGCCGAGGGCATCGAGGACACCGCCGAGCGGCAGGACGCGGCCATGGCGGCCGAGGCGCTCGTCCTCGGCGACGACGCCGTCGTCCCGCTGGTCCACCAGCGGATCATCACCGGCGTCGACGCCGGTGTGCAGGGCGTGCTCCTCGATCCGTACGAGCGCACGCTGGTCGGTACCGGAACGCGGCGCTGACCCGTGCGGAGCCGTGCGGGCACGCTTCTGTGGCGTGCCCTGCTCGCCGCGCTCCTCGTGTGCGGGATCGGTCTGCTGCCCTGGCTGACCCGCACCGATCCGGCGTTCACCGTGCTCAGAGCGCGGTCGGCGGAACGCGAGGCCACCCCGGCGGTGCTCGCCGACATCCGCAACCGACTCGGCCTCGACGCCGGCCCGTTGCGGCTGCTCGGGGACTGGCTCGGCGGGCTGCCGCGCGGCGACGCCGGGCGGTCCTGGATCTCCGGGTCCGAGGTCATGCCGGATGTCCTCCAGGCACTCGGCGCCTCACTGCTGCTGATGGCCGTGGCGCTGGCCATCGCCCTTCTCGTCGCCGCCCTGGTGTGCGCGCGGACGCTGCGCGGCGGCGGGCGGCGGCGCGGCGGCGGCAGCGGGTCGGCGATGGTCGCCGCGCTGCCCGAGTTCCTCACCGCCTCCGTGCTGGCCACCGTCGTCGGCGTCCAGCTCGGCTGGCTGCCGGCCCTCGGCTGGTACGGACTCCAGTGGACGGTCCTGCCCGGCCTCGCCCTCGGTCTGCCCGCCGGGGCGCTGCTCGGACGGCTCCTCGACGACCTGCTGCCCGGCGCCTTCGCCGAGCCCTGGGCGCTGGCCGCCGCCGCACGCGGCATCCCGGCCCGGCGCATCGCGAGCCAGGCCGTCCGGCGCTGTCTGCCCGCACTGCTCCCCAACGCCGGACTGTTCGTCGTCGGGCTGACCGGCGGCTCGGTCGCCGTCGAGCAGATCTTCGACATCCCCGGCCTCGGCCGCACCGCCCTCCAGGCCGCCATCGCCCAGGACCTGCCCGTCCTCCAGGCGAGCACCCTCGCCCTCGTCCTGCTCGCGGCCCTCGCGGCGGGCGCGACCCGGATCGCCGCCCGGCTGCTCATCGGCCCCGCCCTGCGCGACGGCGGCCTGTCCTCCCTGCACCGGCCCGCACCGCCCGCCCGCCGCACCCCGCCCCTGCTGTACGCCGGTGTGCTGCTCGGCGTCGTCGCCCTCGGCCTGCCGCGTGACCCGCTCGCGCTGGACACCCGGGCCCGGCTCCGACCCCCTTCCTGGGCGCACCCGTTCGGCACCGACGCCCTCGGCCGCGACGTCCTCGCCCGGGTCGGGCACGGCGCCCTCGACACGCTGCTGCTCGCCTCCGCGATCAGTGCCGCCGCCCTGCTGACCGGGCTGGTGCTCGGGCTGGTGCCCCGGCTGTCCGGACCGCTCGTCGACACCGTCAACGCGATACCGCCCGTACTCGCCGCGCTGCTGGTCACGGCGGTCGTGGGCAGCGGCGGGGCCACCCCCGCGCTCGCCGTGACCGTCGTCGCCTGGGCGCCGCTGGCCGCGCACACCGCCGCCCTGTTGCGCCAGGAACGGGCCACCCTGCATGTCACGGCCACTCGGGGTCTGGGCGCCGGCCGCTGGTACGTCCTGCGGCACGAGCTCCTGCCCGCCGCACTGCCCCCGGTCACCCGGCACGCCCTGCTGCGGCTGCCCAGTGTCGCCCTCGCCCTGGCCGCCCTCGGCTTCCTCGGCCTCGGCGCCCAACCGCCGTCCCCGGAATGGGGGTTGCTCCTCGCCGAGAACCAGCCGTACGCCGAACGCGCCCCCTGGGCGGTCCTCGCCCCCGCCGCCGTACTCGCCCTGCTCGGCGCCCTGGCCGTCACCGCCGCCGGCCTCGCGGTCCGGCCGCTCCGAAAGGTCGTGCGAGTTCCCGGACCGCGCCCGGAAGCAAGGGAGTTGGCCTTCCAGTGACCGTGCCCGCAACCGCAACCGCAACCGCCGTCGAGGACGAGGCGCCCGCCCGGATGCGGCTCTCGCCGCTGCTACGGCTGCTGATCCTCACTCAACTCGCCTTCAACGTGGGCTTCTTCGCCGTCCTGCCCTTCCTCTCCGAGCATCTGGGGCAGGCGCTCGGCATGGCGGGGTGGCTCGTCGGATTCGTTCTCGGGCTGCGCACCTTCAGCCAGCAGGGGCTGTTCGTGGTGGGCGGTGCGCTCGCCGACCGGTACGGCATCCGGCCGGTGGTGCTCGCGGGCTGCGCCCTGCGCGTCGCCGGCTTCGCCTGGCTCGGCTACGCCGACTCGACCGCGACCGTCATCGGCGCCGTCCTTCTCATCGGCTTCGCCGCCGCGCTGTTCTCGCCCGCCGTCGAGTCCGAGGTGGCCCGGCAGGCGGTGGTCCGGGAGGAGCAGGGCAACGGCTCGCGCACCCGGGTCCTCGCGCTGTTCACCGTCGCCGGACAGGCGGGCGCCTTCGCAGGGCCGCTCCTCGGTGGTCTGCTGCTGGCCGTCGACTTCCGGGTGGTGTGCCTCGCGGGCGCCGGAATCTTCGTCCTCGTCCTCGCCGGGCACGCCTGGCTGCTGCCGCAGCACATACCCGGCCGGGAGCGCGTAAGCGCGAAAGGGGGCGTGCGCGTACTGCTGCGCAACCGTCGATTTCTGGCGCTCTGCTCCGCGTACGGCGCCTATCTGCTCGCGTACAACCAGCTGTATCTGGCGCTCCCCGCCGAGGTGGAGCGCGCGACCGGCTCGCAGACCGCGCTGGCCTGGCTGTTCGCCCTGTCCTCGCTGCTCGTCGTGACCGCCCAGCTGCCGGTCACCCGCCGGGTCGGCGACCGGCTCGCCCTGCGCCGCTCCATGGTCGCCGGGATGCTGCTGATCTCCGCCGGGTTCGCGGTGGTGGCGCTGGCCAGGCCCGCGGGGTGGACCGGCACGGCCGGGCTGCTGCCCGCAGCCGGCTTCGTCGTACTGCTCACCTTCGGCCAGATGCTGGTCGCCCCCGTGGCCCGCGCGTGGGTGCCCGACCTCGCCGAGGAGGGCCGGCTGGGCCTCTACACCGGCGCCCTTTCATCGGTTTCCGGCCTGATCGTGCTGGTCGGCAGCTCGCTGACCGGCACCCTTCTCGACACCGGGCTGCCCGCGGCGGTGCCCTGGCTGGTACTGGCCGCCGTACCCCTGGCGGCGATCGCGGTGCTGCCGCGCCGGGCCTGAACCGTGGCCGGGGGAGCACCCCGGGAGTCTGGGCGGCACAGCCGTGGGGCATGCCGAATTGGTAGCGTCACACCACTCGCGCCGACAGGCACGGGTGAGCAACGAACGGCACCACTGAGCAGCACCGCCGACCGGCATCACAGAGCACGATCATGTACACGACCACCGATATGCGTACGCGCTTTCGTACAGGGGGGCCCATGGCCACGATTCGCAGGGCAGTCATTCCCGCCGCCGGACTGGGGTCCCGGCTGCTGCCGCTCACCAAGGCGACACCGAAGGAGATGCTGCCCGTCGGTGACAAACCCGTCATCGAGCACACCGTCCGGGAGCTCGTGGCCTCCGGCATCACCGACATCACCATCGTGGTGTCCGGCGGGAAGGGCCTGATCCAGGACCACTTCCGGCCCAACCCCGCGCTGGTCGACCAGCTGCGCGCCGACGGCAAGGCCGCCTACGCGGACGCCGTCGAGGAGGTCGGCGAGCTGTCCCGGCTCGGCCACATCACCTACCTCGACCAGCACGGCCCGTACGGCAACGGCACCCCCGTCCTCAACGCCGCCCGCAACTTCGGCGACGAGCCGATGCTCGTGCTGTGGCCCGACGACGTGTTCGTCGCCGAGGTGCCGCGCGCCCAGCAGCTGATCAAGGCGTACGAGGCGACCAACTCCCCGGTCCTCGCGCTGATGCCGATGGACCCGGGCGACTCGCAGCGCTACGGCGTCCCCGTCGTCAAGGAGGACCTCGACGACGGTCTGCTCCGCATCACCGGCCTGGTCGAGAAGCCCCGCCCGCAGGACGCGCCCTCCTCGTACGCGGCCATCGGCGGCTACGTCATCACGCCCGGCATCATCGACGAACTCCGCGACCAGACCAAGCGCTGGTACGACCACCGCACCGGCGAGGTCTACCTCACGGACGCCATCAACGCCTACGCCGCCGGCCGGGCCGTCTACGGCCAGGTGATCCACGGCCGCTGGTACGACACCGGCAACCCGCTCGCCTACCTCACCGCCCAGTTCGCGGCAGCGCTGAACGACCCCGAGTACGGGCCGCACCTGCGCCGCCTGGCGAAGGAGCTGGAGGGGGAGGAGACCGGCGGGGCCGAGTGACCCCCGGTCTCGACCCGGGGGCTCCGCCCCCAGACCCCCGGTCGCGCTGAACGCGCTCGTCCTCGAACGCCGGACGGGCTGGATGGTGCCGGGCGGCGCCGAAGAAGGCGGCTGGTCCAAGAGGCCCAAGGGCGCCGGCGAGCGGGCCGGGACGGGTCACCCCAAGTCGGCACACGGCCTGGCGTGACCCGTCGCGTCGTGCCGGTGTCCGGCCGTGGGAGGATCCCCGCACGATGAGCGCTTCCCCGGCGGTACGGAGTCTGCGCGCCGCGGTGTTCGCCGCGGTGTGCGTCCTGCTGGCCGCCGCCGCACACGGACTCGCGACCGGCGCCGCGCCGTCGGCCGAGGCGGACGGCGCCGGGTTCGCGGCCGTGTTCGCCGCCGGGTGGCTGCTCGGCGGCCGGGAGCGGTCGCTCCCGGGGATCGGCGCCCTGACACTGGTCACCCAGGCGGGGCTCCATGTCGCGTTCGGCGTGTTCGGGGCGGCGCGCGGCCGGGTCATGGCGCACGCGCACCATCCCGGGATGCGCATGCCCCACGCCCACCCGCACGCCATGAGCGCCCACGCCCTCTCCGCGCACGTCGTGGCCGCCCTGGTCGCCTCCTGGTGCCTGCGGCGGGGCGAGGCCGCGCTGTGGTCGCTGCTGCGCTGGGCGGTCGCCTTCGTACCGGGCCTCGCCGCCTGGTGGCGGGACGCGCCCGTCGGGCCGCCCCGTACGCGGCCGGGGCGCGTGCCGTCGCGGGTCGCCCGGCCGCGGCGGCTTCTCCTGCGGTACGCGGTGGGCGGTCGGGGACCGCCGACAGGGATTCCGTACACGCCCTGAAGTTCCCCGACACCAGCCACCAGTACGGAAGTACTGAAGTACGGAGTTCCGCCCATGTTCCCGACACGCATCACCCTGCGCCGCGCCGGCGTCGTCACCGGTCTCACCGCCGCCGGTGTCCTCGCCGCCGCGGGTGCCGCCTCCGCGCACGTCACCGTGCACCCCGAGAGCTACGCGAAGGGCGCCACGGACGGCGTCCTGACCTTCCGGGTCCCCAACGAGGAGGACACCGCGAGCACCACCGAGGTCCAGGTGTTCCTGCCCACCGACCACCCCGTCCTCGGCGTGCTGGTCACCCCGGAGGAGGGCTGGACCGCGAAGGTGACGACCACGAAACTGAGGACACCGGTCAAGACGGACGACGGGACGATCACCGACGCCGTCTCCGAGATCACCTGGACCGGCGGCCGGATCCGGAGCGGGGAGTACGAGGACTTCGACGTCGCGTTCGGCCAACTCCCCGACAGCACCGGTCAGCTGGCCTTCAAGACCCTGCAGACGTACTCCGACGGCAACGTCGTCCGCTGGATCGAGACGCCTCAGGCGGGCCAGGACGAGCCGGAGAACCCGGCGCCGACACTGAGGCTGACGGCGGCGGTGACCGCTGAAGAGGGTGCCGGTGCCAGTCCCTCGGCGGCTTCCGTGAAGAGCGACGCCGGCCGGGACTCGGACCCGGCCACTGACTCGACGGCTCGCGGGCTGGGTGTCGCCGGGCTCGTCGTGGGGGTACTGGGCCTGGCCGCTGCGGCGTTCGCGCTGGTCAGGACCCGGACATCACGTTCGTAGAACAGCAGTCGCGGGAATTGCGGCAGTCGAAGTGCCTGCGGTCCGCGCATCGCGCGCGGGCCGCACCTCAGCGGGAGACGGACTCGGGCACCAGGGCACGCAGCTGCTGCTCAACCGAGGCGATCGACGCGAGCGACGGGGCGGGCGCCGTGCGCGGGCGGGACGTGCGGTACAGCCACAGGATGTCCCGGCCGAACGACCAGACCAGTGTGCCCAGAGCCAGCGCGGTCACCGCCTGCGTCGCCGCGAGGGGCAGGTACCCGGAGGCGGCGAGCAGGAGCAGGATGCCCTGGAAGGCGGCCACGGTCTTGCGGGCGGTGCTCGGCGGCAGCGGGGCGTTCAGCCAGGGCAGGACGCGGGCGGCGGCGACGAAGGCGTAGCGCATACCGCCGATCAGCAGGACCCACGGGCCCAGCGACATCGACACGTACACGCTGAGCACCAGGATGAGGAACGCGTCGACCTCCATGTCGAAACGCGCGCCCAGCTTCGAGCAGGTGCCCGTGCGCCGGGCGACCTTGCCGTCCACGCCGTCGAGGATCAGGGCCACGGCCGCGAGCCCGACGAAGAGTGTGATGGGCGGCGAGCTGACGAAGGAGTCCGCGACCAGCGCCGTCACGCCGCCGACCAGGGTCGCCCGGCCGAGGGTGACCCGGTTGGCCGGGCCGAACGACTTCGACCCCGACCGGTGCAGCGCGCGGGACAGAACGGCCCAGGTGGCGATCGCGAACGCCAGTCCGGTCAGCCAGCCCGCGGGGCCCAGGCCGATCGCGGAGCCGAGCAGGACCAGCAACAGGACCTGCAGGCCCGCCCCCAGAGCAGTTTCCTGCTGAACCAGCCTCGCTTCGTACGTGTTGTTCAGGGCCACCGCGAGTCCTCCGCCGTATGTACAGAGTGGATCATGCCGCGTACTGTGCGCGGACTGTGCACCCCGCAGTACGTGAACAACTTCCCAAGCGTTCAGGAGGACTCCGATGAAGCGCGCCGCACGTGCTTTCTGGCTCGGTTCGCCGGACCACGGAGAGATCCGTGACGTCGAACTGCCGGCGCCCGGCGAGGGCGAGGTACTGGTCCGCACTCTGTTTTCCGGCGTGAGCCGCGGCACGGAGACGCTCGTCTTCCGTGGTGGCGTCCCGGTCAGCCAGTACGCGGCCATGCGGGCGCCGTTCCAGGAGGGCGACTTCCCCGGCCCGGTCAAGTACGGCTACCTCAACGTCGGTGTGGTGGAGGAGGGCCCGGACGCGTTGACGGGCCGTACGGTCTTCTGCCTCTACCCGCACCAGACGCGGTACGTGGTTCCGGTGGGCGCGGTGACCGTGGTGCCGGACGGGGTGCCCGCCGAACGCGCGGTGCTCGCCGGGACCGTGGAGACCGCGGTGAACGCCCTCTGGGACGCGTCGCCGCTCGCCGGTGACCGGATCGCGGTGGTCGGCGGCGGGATGATCGGCTCGTCGGTGGCCGCGCTGATCGCCCGGTTCCCGGGAGTGCGTGTCCAACTGGTGGACGCCGATCCCGGGCGCGCGAAGACCGCGGAAGCGCTCGGCGTCGACTTCGCGCTGCCGCAGGACGCCCTGGGGGAGTGCGACCTGGTCGTCCACGCCAGCGCCAGCGAGGCGGGACTGGCCCGCTCGCTCGAACTCCTCACCGCCGAGGGCACGGTGATCGAGCTGAGCTGGTACGGCGACCGGCGCGTCAGCCTGCCGCTGGGCGAGGCGTTCCACTCCCGGCGGCTCACCGTCCGCAGCAGCCAGGTGGGGACCGTGTCCCCGGCCGCGCGGCCCGGCCGCACCTACGCCGACCGGCTCGCCCTCGCCCTCGACCTGCTGGCCGACCCGGCGCTCGACGCCCTGATCACCGGCGAGTGCGCGTTCGGGGAACTCCCGGACGTACTGCCGAGGCTCGCCTCGGGGGAGCTGCCGGCGCTCTGCCACCGCGTCCGCTATCCGGACGCGGGCTGACGGATTCGCCCGACCTCCGAAAAAGTGGATCGGGCACATGAACAAGTCGTTGAACAAGCTGCCGTGGGTAGCCGTACTACTCGGCATGCCCCGGCAGCGATCAGCACGGGGCAAGACGCGCCGCACCTGGAGGGTCGTCCGTTGTTCAGCATCACCGTCCGCGATCACATCATGATCGCCCACAGCTTCAGCGGAGAGGTCTTCGGACCCGCCCAGCGCCTGCACGGAGCGACTTTCCTCGTCGACGCCACGTTCCGCCGTGAACAGCTGGACGACGACAACATCGTCGTCGACATCGGCCTGGCCACCCAGGAGCTCGGCGCCGTGGTGAGCGAGTTGAACTACCGCAACCTCGACAACGAGGCCGACTTCGCCGGCATCAACACCTCCACGGAGTTCCTGGCCAAGGTCATCGCCGACCGGCTCGCCACGCGGATCGAGAAGGGCGCCCTGGGTGAGGGCGCCCGAGGCCTGGCGGGCCTCACCGTCACCCTGCACGAATCGCACGTCGCCTGGGCCAGCTACGAGCGTGCCCTGTGACCGACACGACCCTCGACCGCGCGGTTCCCCTCTCCCCGGCGGCCACTTCGGCAGCCCCGGCCCAGGTACAGGTACAGGCTCACGTGCAGACCACGCTCAACTACGTGCCCGTGCAGAACGCGGCCCTCAAGAACGCGGCGATCATCCCCATGTCCCTGCGCTCCGTGCACTTCGTGATGCCCGGCGGTGTCGACGACCCGGCCAAGCCGAGCGGCGGCAACGCCTACGACCGGCGGATCAGCCTCGACCTCGCCGGTTTCGGCTGGCAGGTCCACAAGCACGCCGTCGACGGTGAGTGGCCCCGGCCCGGCGCGGACGCCCGCGCCGAACTGGCGCGGACGCTGCGCGACCTGCCCGACGGCACGGTCGTCCTGCTCGACGGCCTGGTGGCCTGCGGGGTCCCCGAGATCATCGTCCCGGAGGCCGAACGACTGCGTCTCGCCGTGCTGGTGCACCTCCCGCTGGGCGACGAGACGGGCCTCGACCCGGCCGTCGCGGCCGAGCTGGACGCCCTGGAGCGCACCACGCTGCGGGCGGTGCCCTCGGTGATCGCGACCAGCGACTGGGCCGTCCGGCGCCTCGTCTCCCACCACGGGCTCGCCCCGGACCGCGTGCACATGGCGGCCCCCGGCGCCGACATCGCCCCCCTCGCCTCCGGCACCGACGGCGTCTCCCGCCTCCTCTGCGTGGCCGCCGTGACCCCGCGCAAGGGCCAGCACCGCCTCGTGGAGGCCCTGGCCGCGGTGACCGACCTGCCGTGGAGCTGCGTCTGCGTCGGCGGGCTCGAACAGGACCCCGAGTACGTCGCCGAGCTGCGCGCCCTGATCGCCAGGCACGGTCTGGAGGACCGGCTGCACCTGGCCGGCCCCCAGGCGGGCGCCCAGCTCGACGCCAGCTACGCCGCCGCCGACCTGATGGTCCTCACCTCCTACGCGGAGACCTACGGCATGGCGGTCACCGAAGCCCTCGCGCGCGGCATCCCGGTGCTCGCCACGGATGTCGG
Organism: Streptomyces sp. NBC_01451; assembly: GCF_036227485.1. NCBI lineage: Bacteria > Bacillati > Actinomycetota > Actinomycetes > Kitasatosporales > Streptomycetaceae > Streptomyces > Streptomyces sp. NBC_01451. The sequence continues at coordinate 1,430,531 of NZ_CP109479.1, read as the reverse complement.
CGGCCTCCCCGAGGCGGTCGGGCGCGCGCCCGACGGCGGCGTCCCCGGCATCCTCGTACCGCCGGAGAACCCGGCGGCGCTCGCCGCGGAACTGCGCGGCTGGTTCGGCGAGGCGGACGTCCGCCGACGTCTGAAGGCGGCGGCGCGAGGCCGCCGGGCGGCCCTGGACGGCTGGGCGGCGACGGCACGGAGCCTGGCCGGTGTGCTGGGCCGGATTCCCTGGGAACCCCGGAGGGCGGCATGAGGACAGCGACAGCGACGACGACGGGCGCCGACAGCGGGTCGGTCTCCGCGCGGGCGTTCCGCGCGGCTGCGCTGCGGAGTGCCGTCGAGGTGCGGGGGCCGATCGCCCCGGGCACCCCGGAGAGCGGCACCACCGAGGCGACGACGATGACGGCCCCGGCCGCTCCGGCGACTCCCATGGACGCCGACATCGAGCTGATCGCCGCCCGGGGACGCCGGGTGGCCGCGCTGCGGAGTGCCGTGGGCGCACTGGGGCGCAACCCCCGGGAAGCGAGGAACGCGGCATGAGGAAGACGACGATCACCACTTCGGCGGCGTCCGACATACAACGACGGGGACCGGTGACTCCGGTGGACACGAACGCCAAGCCCGCCGCCGGGATTCCGGCCCAGCCGACGCACCGGGACGTGAAGCCCGGCGCCGGTCCGGTGGGCCCGGGGGAACGGGGCACGGTCCGGCTGCGTGAGGCCGGACCCGACGACCCGCCCCGCTACGCGCCCGACTGGCTGGAGCTGCGCGAGGGCGCCGACGCCGCCGCGCGCGCCGTCGAACTCCTCGTCCCGCTGCGCGCCCGGCTCGCCGAGCTGCCCGGAAAGCCGGGCGGGCACGTCATCCACGACCTGGGCTGCGGCACCGGCTCCATGGGCCGCTGGCTCGCGCCCCGGCTCGACGGCGCCCAGCACTGGGTCCTGCACGACCGCGACCCCTACCTCCTGCACTTCGCCGCCGTGGCCTCCCCGCGCGCCGCCGCCGACGGCAGTCACGTGACGGTGGAGACACGGCGCGGAGACGTCGCCCGGCTGACCGCCGACGCGCTGGCCGGTGCCTCGCTGGTCACCGCGTCCGCGCTGCTGGACGTCCTCACCCGTGAGGAGGTCGACGCCCTCGCCACGGCCTGCGCGGGCGCCGGCAGCCCGGCCCTGCTGACCCTCTCCGTCGCGGGCCGCGTGGAGTTCGGCACCCCCGACCCGCTGGACGGGGACATCGCCGACGCGTTCAACGCCCACCAGCGACGGGCGGGCCTGCTCGGCCCCGACGCGGTCACGGCGGCCTGCGAGGCCTTCGACCAGCGGGGCGCCACGGTCCGCGTCCACCCGAGCGCCTGGCACCTCGGCCCCGTGGAGGCCCCGCTCACCGCGGAGTGGCTGCGCGGCTGGGTCGCGGCGGCGGTGGAGGAACGCCCGGCACTGAAGTCCCGCGCCGACGCCTACCTCGCCGAGCGCCTGGAGGCCTGCGCGGCCGGGGAGCTGCGGGTGGAGGTCCACCACAGCGACCTCCTGTCCCTGCCGAGGCCGACGGACGGGACGACCTCATGAGCGTGCCGACGCTGGACGTGACCCGTAAGGGGCGCGGGGCTGTGTCGATCAGCGGCTCCGGCGCGATGGGGGTCCCCCCGTCCGAGCGAAGCCGAGAGTGGGGGAGCGACCAGCGCCCACCGGCCCGCGGCGTACGAACAGCCGTACATCCTCCGAGGCGCTCCGCGTCCGCCGGCCGCGCCGGAGTGATCGGCTTCGTCGGGCCCCGGGCCGCCGCCCCGCAGACGCCCACCCCGAACCGTCTCCGCCGCGTCGCCAAAGGCATCCGCCCCCACCTGGGCACTCTCGCCGGAACAACGATTCTCGGCGTGCTCCTCTGGCGCCTCGGCACCGGCGTCTTCCTGGACGGGCTGCGGCGGATCGACGTACCGATCCTCTTCGTGGGCCTCGGGATCGGGCTGCTCACCACCGTGTTCAGCGCCTGGCGCTGGGCCCTGGTCGCCCGGGGGCTGGGGATCAAGCTGCCCCTGGTCCCCGCGGTCGCCGACTACTACCGCTCGCTGTTCCTGAACGCGGCCCTTCCCGGCGGCGTCCTCGGCGACGTGCACCGTGCGGTGCGGCACGGGCAGAGCGCCGGTGACATGGGGCGCGGGGTCCGTGCGGTCGTCCTCGAACGGGTCGCCGGGCAGATCGCGCTGATCACCGTCGGCGGAGTGGTCCTGCTCACCCAGCCGTCGCCGGTACTGGCCGAGGCCCGCCGGGTCGCCCTGATGGTGGCCTTCGTCGCCGTGGGCGCCGTCGCGATCGTCGTCGCCGTCCGGATGAACCGTGCCCCGAGTGCGGCGGCCCGCCGGGCCCGCGCCCTGCGCGCCACGCTCACCGAGGCCCGCGGCGCCCTGCTCTCCCGCGAGAACCTGCCGGGCGTGGCGCTCTCCTCCGTGGTCGTCCTCTCGGGCCACCTCGGGATGTTCGTGGTCGCCGCCAGGGTCGCCGGATCCCGCGCCACCGTCGCCGAGCTGCTGCCGCTGGCAGTACTGGCGCTGCTGGCGATGGGGGTACCGCTGAACGTCGGCGGCTGGGGCCCCCGCGAGGGCGTCACCGCCTGGGCGTTCGGCGCGGCGGGGCTGGGCGCCAGCATGGGGCTGAGCGTCGCCGTCGTGTACGGCGTGCTGAGCTTCGTGGCCGCCCTGCCCGGCGCGGTCGTCCTGGTCGTCCGCTACTTCTGGTCCCCGGCGTCGGCACCGGCAGTGGCCCCGGCAACGGCCTCGGTGAGCATCGAGAAATACGCCCCGAAGGACTCGGCGAAGCTCGCCAGCAACGCCTTCCCCTTTTCGGCGGAGCCCAGCGAAGGACGGCCGATGACACCGGAATCGGTGTAACCGGCCATGCCGAGGGTCAGAAGATGCCGACGGTCGTCGGCGACGAAATCAGCGGTCTCATAACCGGGACGGAGCAATTCAGGATGAGCGTGCAGCAGGATGGAGGTCTCGATTTCCCCCGCGTGCATGTCGGTGAGCAGCGAGGTCACCACTCCGGCCCGCTCGCGCGCCGTCTCCCAGTCCTCCGCGGCCGGGAACAGCGCCATGCGCTCACCGCGCGCGGAGGATTCCTGAACGACGTTGCCCAGTACGTAGTTTCCGCCGTGTCCGTTGACGACCACCAGGGCGTCCACGCCCGAGCGGCGCAGCGATTCGGCGATGTCCCGTACTACCGCGTGAAGGGTCACGGAGGAGATGCTGACGGTTCCCGGCCACTTGGCGTGCTCATGCGAGCATGCGATGGTCACCGGCGGAAGGAGGTGCACCGGGTATGCGGATGCGATCTCCCGGGCAATGGCACAGGCGACCAGGGTGTCGGTCGTCAACGGAAGGAAGGGACCATGCTGTTCGAAGCTCCCGACCGGAAGAACGGCGACCTGCGTTGAGACGCCGGCGGCTCGTGTCCGTACGTCTTCCGTAGTGTCCACCGGCAACAGGCCGCCGGTCGGCAACGCTACGGACGCCGTCGACCGTATTCCCGAATCATCCATGTTCTCCCGGCCTTTCGTCTCTGCTTAGGAACCAGATCATGACAGAAAAAATTGGCGTACTCGGCAAAGCCTCCCAGGCCTCGGGAGTGGAACGCGTGGTGAATGCGCCGTTGCCCACCGTGTACGGCGATTTCCAGGCGGTCGGATACATGGACCACGATCGCGGTGACGAGCAAGTGGCGCTGGTCTACGGCGAGATCACCGAGGACGACGTTCTCACCAGGCTGCATTCCGAATGCCTGACCGGTGACGCCTTCGGCTCCCAGCACTGCGAATGCGGCGACCAGCTCGACTCCGCGCTGCGCGCGATAGTCGCCGAGGGGAGCGGCATTCTCGTCTACCTCAGAGGGCATGAGGGCCGGGGCATCGGGCTGCTCGCCAAGCTGCGCGCGATGCAGCTCCAGGCGGAGGGCCTGGACACCGTGGAGGCGAACCTCGCGCAGGGTCTGCCGGTGGACTCCCGTGACTACGGCGTCGCGGCGGAGATCCTCCATGACCTCGGTGTCCGTTCGGTGCGCCTGATGTCCAACAACCCGCGCAAGCGCGAGGCGTTGCTCCGCCACGGCATCAAGATCGCCGAGGACGTGCCGCTGCTGATCCCGCCGTGCGAGAACAACATCACCTACCTGCGGACCAAGCGCGAGCGCCTCGACCACGTCCTGCCGCACCTCGACGCGGTGGCGCACTGGTCCTGACCTGACCGGGAGACCCGGCCGGGAGTCCCGATCAGGGGGCGTACGTCACTCGGACGCGCGCGGGGGGTGCCAGCAGCCCCGATTCCGGAAAGGAAGAGGGAATGACCGACGACGTCCTCTTCCTCTCCCGGGACCAGGTGACGGCTCTCCTCGACGCCGACACGGCGATCGCCTCGCAGCGCGCGGCTTTCGGCGCGTTGGGCGCGGGCGGCGCCGGTACGCCTGATCTGCCCGGGAAGATCATGCATCCCAGCCGCTTCGACGACAGTGTGGTCTTCGCGTACGTCTCCCGGCTGTCCCGGGACACCGGCGCGGTGGCGAAGTTCGGCAGCGTCAACCCCGGCAACGCGGCGGCCGGCCTGCCGACCGTGCACGCCGTCATCACCGCCCTCGACCCGGTGACGGGCGAACTCGTCGCCCTCATGGACGGCACGGCGGTCACGACCCTGCGTACGGCCGCCGCCAGCGCCGTGGCCTTCGACGCGCTGTCCACGGCCGACAGCGCCGAACTGGCCCTGATCGGCTCGGGCACCCAGGCACTCGCCCACGCCCGGGCCGTCGCCCGGGTCCGCGACCTGAAGTCCGTACGGGTGTGGAGTCCGAACCCCGAGCGGCGCACGCGGGCCGCGGAGCTGCTCGCCGCCGAACTCGGCATCGCCGCCGAGGCGACCGGCACCCCCCGGGAGGCGGTGACCGGGGCATCCCTGGTGGCGGCCTGCACCCTCAGCACCACCCCCGTCGTGCGCGGCGCATGGCTCACGCCCGGGTGCACGGTGATCAGCGTGGGGTCGTTCGAGCCGACCCGCAGCGAGGTGGACGCCGATGCCGTACGGCGGGCGGCGGCCGTCGTGGTGGACGACCCGGGGACCGCGGCGGAGCACGCCGGACCGGTGGTCGACGCGTTGCGGGACCGGCTGCTGGCCCGCGAGGACCTGATCGGGCTCGGCGACGTCCTCACGGGCGCGCGGACAGCCCGCACCGGCCCGGACGACATCGTCTTCTACAACAGCGTGGGGCTCGGTGTGCAGGACGCCGCGGCGGCCTGGGCGGTCGTCCACGCGGCACGCGGGGAGGGGCGATGACCGTGACACGGGCGGACGTGGTCGTGATCGGCGGCGGGGTGATGGGGACGAGCATCGCCTACCAGCTGGCCCGGGCGGGCGTACGGGACGTGGTCCTCGTCGAGCGTGACGAACTGGCGTCCGGGTCCACCTCGCGCGCCGCCGGCGGGGTCCGGGCGCAGTTCTCCGACGAGCTGAACATCCAGCTCGGGGCGCGGAGCCTGGAGGCGTTCGGGCGGTTCGGGGAGGAGATCGGGCACGACATCGGACTGCACCGCGTCGGCTACCTCTTCCTCCTCTCCACACCGGCGGACGTCGCGTCCTTCGAGGCGGGGGTCGCGCTGCAGAACGGCCTGGGCGTGCCGAGCAGGATGCTCACCCCGGCCGAGGCACACCGCCTCTCCCCGCTGATCAGCACCGACGGTCTGCTGGCGGCGGCCTACTCGCCCGACGACGGCCACTGCACCCCGGAGGCGGTGGTCCACGGCTATGCCGCCGCCGCCCGCCGCCACGGCGCGACCGTCCTGCGCCACACCGAGGTCACCGGCATCGAACGCGACGGCGACACCATCACGGCCGTCGTCACGGACAAGGGACGGATCGCCACCGGCACCGTGATCTGCGCGGCCGGTGCCTGGTCACGGGCGGTCGGCGCGATGGCGGGCGTGGAACTGCCGGTGGACCCCCTGCGCCGCCAGATCGCGGTCACCGAACCGGTCCCCGGACTGCCGCCGGCGCTTCCCATGACCATCGACTTCAGCAGCAGCCTCTACTTCCACACCGAGGGACCCGGCCTGCTCCTCGGCATGTCCGACCCCGACGAGACGACCGGCTTCGCCACCGACACCCACGACCGCTGGATCCCGCGCCTGTACGAGGCGATGGAACACCGGGCGCCCGCCCTGCTCGACCTGCGCCGCACCGGCGGCTGGGCAGGCCTGTACGAGATCACCCCGGACCACAACGCCCTGATAGGGGAGGCGAGTTCACCTTCCCGCTTTCTCTACGCGACAGGGTTTTCCGGCCATGGTTTCCTCCAGGGGCCGGCGGTCGGCGAGGTGGTCCGCGACCTCTACCTCGGCCACGTACCCTTCGTCGACATCAGCCCCTTGAACGCCGGCCGTTTCGCGGCCGATGCCCTGCGCCCGGAGGTCAACCTCGTATGACCGAGCTCCACTTGTGGCTGCGCCACGAGACCCGTACGACAGAACGCCGCACCCCCGTCGTCCCGTCCGACGCCCGGCGGCTCGTCGAACAGGGGGTACGCCTGACCGTCGAGGACTCCCCGCAGCGCATCTTCCCGACCGGGGAGTACGAGGCGGTCGGCTGCGGTGTCGCTGCCGCCGGGTCCTGGGTCTCCGCGCCCTCCGACGCGGTGATCGTCGGCCTCAAGGAACTCCCCGACCAGCCGGGCGAGTTGCGTCACCGGCACATCTACTTCGGGCACGCCTACAAGGGCCAGCCGGGCGCGGCCGAGCTGCTGGGCCGCTTCGTCGCCGGGGGCGGGGCGCTGCTCGACCTGGAGTATCTGGCGGACGACCAGGGGCGCAGGCTGGCCGCCTTCGGCTACTGGGCCGGATACCTGGGGGCGTCCCTCGCCGTGCTCCAGCACCGGGGCAAGCTGTCGACTCCGCTGCTTCCGACCACCAAGGAGGCACTGGAGGCCGAACTGAGGGCACCGGGGACACGGATGAGCGCGCTGGTGATCGGCGCCCTGGGCCGCAGCGGCCGGGGTGCGCGGGTCGCACTCGACGAGGCCGGGGTGGACCCCACCTGCTGGGACCTGGCCGAGACGCGGAATCTGGACCGGCCGGCCCTGCTGGCCCACGAGTTGCTGGTCAACACCGTCCTCACGACCCGCCCGGTACCGCCCTTCCTGACGGACACGGACCTGGACACACCCGGCCGCCGCCTGCGCACCCTCTCGGACGTCACCGTCGACGTCGGCTCGCCCATGAACCTTCTCCCCGTGTACGACACCGCCACCACCTGGGACGACCCCGTGCGGCGGCTGCGCGACGAGCCGCCGCTCGATCTGATCGCCATCGACAACCTGCCGTCCCTGCTGCCCCGCGAGGCGAGCGCGGACTTCTCGGCCGACCTGGTGCCCCAACTCCTCGACTTCGAGGTGGGCGGCGCCTGGGGGCGCTGCCTGGAACGGTTCGACGAGACGTGCCGTGAACTCGGCCTGGTCAAGGCCGAGTCGGGAAGTTCGGCAAGTGCGGGAAACTCCGGAAACGAAGGGGGAACGGGCGCATGACCGACACGGTTCCCGCGAGCGGCACCGTCCACTGGATCGGCGTGGGCCTGTCCACGGGTGGCGGACTGGCCGCGCTGTGCGACAGCGACGCCGTGCGCCACGTACGGGTGTGGCACCGCACGGAGGACCGCGCGGCCGAGGCGCTGGCCCGGCTGGGTCTCACCGGCCGTGCCGAACCCCGCGCCTACACCCTGCCCGCGCTCACGGCCGAGCTGGCCCCCGGAGACGTCGTCGTCTCCATGCTCCCCGCACCCGGGCACGCCCCGCTGCTGGCGGCCTGCGTGCGGGGCGGGGCCCACTTCGCGTGCTCCAGTTATGTGTCGGAGGCGGTACTCGAGCACGTGCCGGCGGCCGAGGCGGCCGGTCTGGTCGTTCTCACCGAGTGCGGGCTCGACCCGGGCATCGACCACCTCTTCGCGCACAGCCTGGTCACCCGCGCCGAGCACGCGATCGGCGCCGGCACGCCGGCCTCGTACCGCCTCACGTCGTACTGCGGAGGCATCCCCGCGGTGCCCAACGACTTCAGGTACCGGTTCAGCTGGGCGCCCGCCGGTGTGCTCAATGCCCTTCGCTCGCCCGCCCGTTACATCGAGGACGGCGTCGAGACCGTCGCCGGGAGGCCCTGGGAGGTCACGCGTTCGCAGGACATCGACGGGGAGACCTTCGAGGTGTACCCGAACCGGGACAGTGTGCCGTTCGTCGAGCAGTACGGACTGCCGACGGCCTGGCAGGCGCGGACCTTTGTCCGGGGCACCCTGCGCCTGGACGGCTGGCTCAGCGCCTGGACCTCCGTCTTCGACGAGCTGAAGGCCGGTGACGACGAGCGGATCGGCGCCCTGGCAAGGGAGTTGGCGGCGCGCTACCCGACGACCGACGCCGACCGCGACCGCGTGGTCCTCGCCGTCTCCCTGGAGGTGGAAGCGGATGCGGAAGCGGACGTGGAGGGGTTGGGGGAGGGGGACCCCGATTCCGGGCGCCGGCGGAGCTGGTCCGGCCGCTGTCTCCTCGACCTGGAGGGCGACGCGGCCGAGAGCGCGATGGCCCGGTGCGTCTCCCGCACGCTGGCCCTGGGGGTCCGGCACATCCTCGACGGCTCGCTGCCGCCTGGCCTGAACCGCGCCGCCGAGACGGCACGGCGTTCGGAGGAATGGCTGAGTGAACTCGGCGGGGAGGGAATGGAGTTCAGGCTCACCGTCGGCTGACGGCGGCGCGCTCCCCGCCAACTGTCCGTCACCCGTTACTCGGTGACGACCGCCTCGTGCACCAGGCGCTTGAGGTCCTGCCAGTACGACTGACTCGTCCTGTGTCGTACCTGGGTCATGAACTGCACGGTCAGATCACGGCTCGGGTCGACCCAGAACGTCGTCGTCGCCACCCCGCTCCAGCCGTACGTGCCGAGGCCGGCCGGGGCCAGGGTGCGGTCCGGGTCGATCACCACCGAGACCCCGAGGCCGAAACCGACGCCCGCGTTGCCGGGCTCGTCGTGGGGACGGGCGCCGAAGGTGCGCAGGTCGGCGCCGCCCGGAAGGTGGTTGGAGGTCATCAGGTCCACCGTCCCGGACGACAGGATGCGGACGCCGTCGAGTTCGCCGCCCCGGCGCAGCATCTCCATGAACCGGTGGTAGTCGTGGGCGGTGGCGACGATACCGCCGCTGCCGGACAGGAACCGGGGCCGGTTCTTCAGGGGCAGGCCGAGGATCGGCTCGATGCCGCCGTCCTCGGTCTCCCCGTACAACTCGGACAGCCGGGCCGCCTGTTCGTCGTTCACGCAGAAGCCGGCGTCCGTCATGCCGAGCGGGCGGAAGACACGGTCGGCGACGAATTCGTCCAGCGGCTGTCCGGAGGCCACCTCGATGACCCGGCCCAGGACGTTCGTGGCGACCGAGTAGTTCCACTGGGTGCCGGGCTCGAACTGGAGCGGCAGCCCCGCGTACACCGAACACGTCTCGGCCAGCGTCGAGCCCGGCACCACCGACGACTCCAGGTTGGCGGCGCGGTACAGGGCGTCCACGGGGTGCGAGTGGTAGAAGGCGAAGGTGAATCCCGCCGTGTGGGTCATCAGGTGCCTGATCAGCAGAGGCTGGGCGGGCCGGGTGCTGAGGTCGCTCCCGGAACCGCTCACATGTACCTGCGGGTCGGCGAACTCCGGCAGGAACCGGGAGACGGGGTCCGTGAGAGCGAGCCGGCCCTCCTCCAGCAGGATCAGCGCGGCGACCGAGGTGACCGGCTTGCTCATGGAGTAGATCCGCCACAGCGTGTCGGCCTCGACCGGAAGGTCCGCCGCCCGGTCGCGCCGGCCGTGCGTGGTGAGGTGTGCGACGCGGCCGGCGCGGGCCACGGACACGAGGAAGCCGGGCAGGCGTCCTTCGTCGACACAGTGGGCGAAGTGCTGGTCGAGGCGGTCCAGTGCCTTCGCGTCCAGTCCGACCTCGCCCGGGTCGACCTCTTGTCGCAGCTGTGCCATCGTTCCCCTCCGGTCGCTTGAAGTGCCGTCCTGTCATACCCCGACAGGATCACCTCAGGCCTCAGACCCCCCATGGTGACGCAGGGACCCCGCGGGCGTCGCCGCGCGGTCACCCGGGTGCGGCAGTTTCCGGGCGGCCAGTGCACCCACGACTGCTGTACCCGCCAGCACGGGCAACGACGTCCGGAGCCCGTCGGTGACGGTGGCGAGGGTGGCCGCGGTGGCCACCCCGAGGACCGGTCCGACGTTCATCGCGGTCTGCTGCAGCCCGCCCGCCACCCCGGCCGACCCGGCCGCCGCATGGCGTACGACGACGGCCGTAGCGGTCACCATCACGGTGCCGAAACCCGCTCCGAGCAGCAGGAATCCACCGCCGACCGCCCCGGTCCCGGACGCCCGGAACAGCACGAGCACCCCCAGCGAGAGCAGGAGCAGCGCGACGACGGTCGTACGCCGGGCCCCGTACCGGCGCAGCAGTACGGCGGCCACCGGCGCCCCCAGCACCATCGCCACACCACCCGGCAGCGCGGCCAGACTCGTGCGCAGCGGGTCCATGCCCAGCTCGTCCTGAAGCACATGACTGGCCACGAAGAGTGTGCCGAACATCGCAGCGGACGCGGCCACGAGAATGCCCAGCGCGGCGCCGACGACCGCCGATCCGAGCACGTCGGGCGGCAGCAGCGGGTCGGCCGTGCGCCTCTCGTGCCGGACGAGGACGAGGACCGCGCCCGTCGCCGTGAGCAGCCCGAGGACGGCCGGCGGACTCCAGCCGTGCTCGGGAACGGCGACGAGCGTGTGCACGAGGCAGGCGAGGGCCAGCGCGAGCAGGGCGGCACCGGGGAGGTCGAGCCGCCCGTGTCCGGCCGCGGGCGACGGACGCGGACCGGGAGCGCGGACGAGCAGCGCCAGGACACCCAGTACCAGCGCCGGTACGACATTGAGGAAGAACACCGCACGCCAGCCCAGGCCGGTCACCAGGACGCCACCCACCAGCGGACCGGCCGCCGCGGCCACCCCGATCGCGCTGGTCCGCAACGCGATCGGCATCGCCAGCCGGTCGGGCGGGAACGCTGCCCGCAGCATGCCGAGCGTGGCGGGTTGCAGCAGCGCGCCGAAGACCCCCTGGACGACCCGCAGTCCGATCACCCAGCCCACCCCGGACGCGAACCCGATGCCCGCCGACACCGCCCCGAAGCCCAGCACCCCGGTGGCGAAGAGCCGTTGGTGCCCGTACCGGTCCCCGAGCCGCCCGGCGAACACCAGCAGACTCGCCACCGCGATCAGATACCCGGTGCTCGTCCACTGGACCTCGGTGAAGGAGGCGTGCAGATCCCGTTGCAGGGTGGGCTGCGCGATGGTCAGCACGGTGCCGTCGAGAGCGACGACCACCGCCCCGATCACACTGCTCGCGAGAGCGGTGCGCCTTCCCGGGGGATGCTCCCCGGACCCCCGGAGCCGATGCGCGCTCACCGCTCCTCCGGTCCGAGGTGCGCGTCGAGGGCCGTACCCAGCAGGGGTACGAAGTCGTCGGCGCCCGTGGTGAGTTGGAGGCTGCCCCAGGCCCACAGCTGGGCGATGCCGTACAGGTTCGCCAGCAGTGCCCCGGCGACGAGCCGGGCGTCGGCGTCCGGCCGGGCCCGCCCGACGAGATCGACCAGCAGGGCGAAGACGGGCAGGCTGGCCTCGCGCAGCCCCAACGTGTTGCTCTCCAGCAGGTCGTGACGGAACATCAGCTCGTGCATGCCCCGGTTGGCGAGCGCGAAGTCGAGGTACGCGCGCCCGAGTGCGGCGATCTGCTCCCGGGGTCCCGCCGTACCGGGCCCGGTCTCCTCGATCGCCCGCGATCCCCTGGCCGTGAGCTCGGCGAAGCCTCGGCGTGCGATGGCCGACAGCAGCTCCACATGGGTCGGGAAATACCGGCGCGGGGCGCCGTGCGAGACGCCGGCCCGGCGGGCGATCTCCCGCAGGGTCAGCGCGTGAACGCCCTCCGAGGTCACCAGGTCGACGCCGACATCGATGAGCCGGGTACGCAGCGAATCACTCATAGACACTGTCTACCAGTGCCCGGTAGACAGTGTCTACCGGAATGAAGGCCGGTGGCGTCGCGTTGCACGGGACATGACTCAGGACGACGCGCAGGACCCCCTCCTCAAGCCGCTCTCCGAGTACGACGGCGGAGTGCTGACGACCATCAAGGCCGACGGCCGCCCCCAGCTCTCGAACGTCACCCACGCCTACGACCCCGACGAACGCATCGTCCGCGTCTCCATCACGGACTCCCGCGCCAAGACCCGCAACATGCGCCGGGACCCGCGGGTCTCCTACCACGTGACCAGCGACGACCGCTGGGCGTACACCGTGGTCGAGGGCGTGGCCGAGCTGACGCCCGTGGCCCAGGACCCGCACGACGAAACCGTCGAGGAACTGGTCCGGCTCTACCGGGCCGTGCGCGGCGAGCACCCCGACTGGGACGAGTACCGCGCGGTCATGGTCCGGGACCGGCGCCTCGTGCTGCGGATCAGGGTGGAGCGGGCGTACGGCGTGCCCCGCCGCCGGACTCATCGAGGCGGGTGACTCTCCGTCAGCGTGCCCGCACTGCCGCTAGGGTTGATCCACAGAGCGGCCCAACGGCCGTGCGGGGCGCGGGAGACGGGGAGTGCGCGGGATACTGGATCCGATTTCGCTGGGCGCCATCAGCGCGGTACTCGGAGCCGTCGGATCGGGCATGGGCGGCGAAGCCGGCAGATGGGCCTGGGAGACCGCCGGAGGCGTGGTGCGCCGGATCGCCGGGCGCGAGGTCGCCGCACCCGCCACACCCGGCCAGCTGGCCGAGGTCGCCCGCCTGGTTTTTCACGGCCGCGCTGCCACCGGTCGACGCGGCGATCGCGGCCCTCGGGCAGGAGAACGCCGCCCATCACCTGGCCCACCTGCGGACGCTGCGGGAGCGGTGCGTCAGCGCCGGGTGACCGTGGCCCGGTGGGCGGCCTCTCCCGTCCGTACCGTCAGCCCCCGCGCGACCGGCTCGTCCAGCGACTTGCCGGCGGCGAGCCACGCGTGCAGGGCCGAGGCGTACACGGCCGGGTCTGCGTCCGAGCCGAACTCGGCTCGCACCCACAGCAGTTCACCGTCACGCGTACCGACCGTGCACCCGGCGGAGCCGCTGACGTAGGCGGCCGGCGCGCACTGCGGATACAGGGCGAGCGCCTCCGTCGTCCACAGCTCCGGCGTGCCGAACCGCGCGTCGTCCCGTTCGCCGTACCGGAACACCACGTCGGCGAGCGCGAGCCGGTGGGTCTCGCGGGTGTCCTCGTGTACCGCCGTGTGCATCTCGCCGGTGCTGTCGGCGGGCGGGCGCGGTCCGGCGTACCGGGTGATGTCGACCTCGCAGGCGCCCGGCAGCCGGGTGAACACGAGCAACGGCACGGTGCGGGAAGGGGGTTCGTACGGCGGCAGGGGGAGGGTTTCCAGCAGGGCGGGTCCGTCGGGCTGGGGGATGCCGGGGACGTCGTAGAAGAGCTGGCGCAGCCGGGTGGCCGACTCGCCGGGTACGGAGCTGATGAACCCGGCGGGTTCGGGGCGGGACCGGTGGTCGCGGGCGACCGCCTCCACCTGGGGGCGCAGCGGGGACGCCGGGTCGAGACGCGGGGCGTCGCGCACGAAGTCGTGGACGGGTGCCTCGGGCGCGAGGCCGCCGAGGGGAGCGGCGCCCAGCAGGACGGGGGCGCCCAGCGCGGCGGCGTAGCAGGTCACCGAACCGTGGTCGCCGATCACCGCGTCGGCCGCGATCGGCGCCTGGCGCCAGCCGTGCAGGGGGTCGATCGGCGCGAGCCCGGCGCGCCGTGCGCGGTCGAGCCGGGCGCGGATCTGTCCGGGACCGTGGCCGTGCCGGCTGTCGGGGTGGAGAACCGCCGCGAACCGGTACTCGTCGGCCGGGAACTCCGAGGCCGGCCGGGGGAGGAGCGACGGAAGGACGTCGCCGCCGTCGCCGAACAGCGACTCGGGGTTCCAGGTGGAGTTGAGGAGCGCCAGCCGCTGCCCGGCACGGATCCCGAGGGCCCGGCGGAAGCGGTCGCGGTAGGGCCCCGCCGCGAGCATCCGGTCCCAGCAGGGGTCCCCGGCGAGTACGGCGGTGGGCGCGGCCTCGGGGCAGGCGGCGCGCAATCGCTCGTACTGCTCGGGATGCGACAGGACGAGCGCGTCCGCGACGGGAACGCCGTGCTCGTCGAGCAGCCACTCGGGCGACATCCCGAAGACCGGCCCCCCGGCTTCGGCACTCCCGCCGCCCACTGTTGGGTGGTGGGTGTTGGGAGTCGCCAGCCTTTCGGGATACCCGACACCGTGGGACAATATGGTCAAGTGTCCCACAATGTCCGTGAGTTGACCGCCGAAGCTCGCGGATATCGCCAACGACACCGGCGTCTTGACGGCCTGTTCCCGCGGCAGTACCGGCACCCCGTCCCGGTCAGCAGCTCGGTGACGCCCGAGCGGAACACGGACGAGTCCGTGCAGGTCACGAGCAACTGGACCCTGAAGTCGTCGTCGAAGAGGGGCAGTACGTCGAGGAGCCGGGTCGCCGAGGTCACGTTGTGGACGACGAGCAGCACCTTGTGGCTCCGGCCCCGTGTGGCCCAGCGTGCCGAGTCGTCCCCGACCGGCACTCCTGTCCACCCGGCCCCCGCCACTGCCTCGCCCGCCCGCCTCTCGCACCGGTGATCGGGCAACGCTGGTCAAGGGCGGATCCGTGCGCACCGGACGCCCCTGAGAAACAGCGGGACCCACCTTTCCGGGAATGCCCATGTCCCCGAACAGCGCATTGCTGCCGGGGACTTGAGAGGGGCAAGGTCAGGCCGACACGGCCTCGCGCTTCGCCACGTTCTCGACGCCACGCTCACCGAGCCGCTCCGTCGGCACCCGGTGCGTCTCGCGTGCCGTGATCGCGGCCAGCACCGGCGGGATGCACAGGGCCGATGTGAACAGGGCGACGGAGAACCAGTCGTCCCCGTCCGGACCGGCGATCTCCGCGGCGAAGGTCACCGCGAAACCGGCGACGGCGAAACCGATCTGCGTGCCGATCGCCATGCCCGACAGACGTACCCGGGTCGTGAACATCTCGCCGTAGAAGGAGGGCCAGATGCCGTTCGCGGCGCTGTAGACCACGCCGAAGGTGACGATGCCGAGGACCAGGATCAGCGGGTACGAGCCCGTGGAGATCGCCCACAGGTAGACGAACATCATGACCCCGCTGCCGGCGGCACCGGCCAGGAACACCGGGCGGCGGCCGATGCGGTCGGACAGTGTGGCCCAGAACGGAATCGCGGCCAGCGCGACCAGGTTGGCGAGCGCGGCCACCCACAGCATCGACGAGCGGTTCATGCCGACCGAGTCGCTGGTCGCGTACGCCAGCGCCCAGACCGTGAAGATCGTGGAGACGGAGGCGACCAGTGCGCCCGCGATCACCCGCAGTACGTCCGCCCAGTGCTCGCGCAGCAGGATCAGCAGCGGCAGCTTCACCACGCCCTCGGCGGCTGCCTGCCGGGCGAAGGCCGGGGTCTCCTCCAGCTTGCGGCGGATGACGTAGCCGACGACGGCGACCGCGATGCTCAGCCAGAAGGGGATGCGCCAGCCCCAGGACAGGAGTTGGTCCTCGGGCATCGCGGCGATCGGGATGAAGACCAGCGTGGCGAGGAGCTGGCCGCCCTGGGTGCCGCTCAGGGTGAAACTGGTGAAGAAGCCGCGCCGGTCCGGCGGTGCGTGTTCGAGCGTCATGGAGTTGGCGCTCGCCTGCTCACCGGCGGCCGAGATGCCCTGGAGGACGCGGCAGAGCACGAGCAGGACCGGGGCGAGGGTGCCGACCTGGTCGCGGGTGGGCAGACAGCCGATGAGGAACGTCGACAGGCCCATCAGGATGAGCGTGAAGACCATGATCTTCTTGCGGCCGAGCCGGTCGCCGAAGTGGCCCAGGAAGAGCGCGCCGACCGGGCGGGCGGCGTACGCGACACCGAAGGTGGCCAGCGACAGGAGGGTCGCGGTGGCCGGGTCGGACTCGTCGAAGAAGACCTTCGGGAAGATCAGGGCGGCGGCGCTGCCGTAGATGAAGAAGTCGTAGTACTCCAGGGCGCTGCCGATCCAGGCGGCCGTGGCGGCCTTCTTCGGCTGGCCCTCGGGTGGATCGCCCAGGGGTGCTGCGGGGTCGTGGGGTGCGACGGAATCCGCCACGGCGTGCTCCTTCGGGGGAACTCCAGCGTACGTGGAGTGAGCGGAGGGGAGGGAGAGGTGCCGGATCCCTGGGGTGACGGGACGGCCGTGCCGGGAGCTACCCGGTTAATTAACCCACTGGATAGTTAGGAGCGGTTGGCTACGGATGTTGCGCCCACGTTTCCCGGGTGTCAAGAGGTCGCGGCGGAGGATCTTGCCCCTCGTCGGCTCGCGCCGGCTCCGGCAGTCCCTTCGCCGGCCCCGCGGTCCCCTCGTCAGGCCGTGCGGTCCGCCGTCAGGTAGGCGATGACCATGTCGCCGAGCATCGCCCGGTAGTGCTCCCGCTGGTCCGGGGCCGTCAGGTCGCGGCCGAACAGCGCGCCGAAGGTGTGCCGGTTGGCCACCCGGAAGAAGCAGAAGGAACTGATCATGGCGTGCAGGTCCACGGCGTCGACGTCGGCGGTGAACAGGCCCGACTTGCGGCCCGACTCCAGGATCCGGTGGATCACCTCCAGCGCGGGCGAGCCGATCCTCCCGAGCTGCTCGGAGGCGGCGATGTGCTCGGCCTCGTGGATGTTCTCGATGCTCACCAGGCGGATGAAGTCGGGGTGCGCCTCGTGGTGGTCGAAGGTGAGCTCCGCGAGGCGCCGGATGGCCGCGACCGGGTCCAGATGCTCTACGTCGAGGTCCTGTTCGGCCTGCCGGATCACGGAGTACGCCCGCTCCAGGACGGCCGTGAACAGCTGCTCCTTGCCGCCGAAGTAGTAGTAGATCATCCGCTTGGTGGTGCGGGTGAGCGCGGCGATCTCGTCCACCCGGGCGCCCGCCAGGCCGGCCCGGGCGAACTCCTTGGTGGCCACGTCGAGGATCTCGGCCCTGGTCCGGGCGGCGTCGCGGATGCGCCCGCCTGTGTGTGCCGGTTCTTCGACGCTGGTCATCGGGTTCCTTCGGGCGAGGGGCCAGTCCCGTGATTCTAGAAGGACTCGTGAGGGCTTCCCCGTGACCCGTGTTGCTGATATAGCTAACGTACTAGTTCGTACATTAGTGGAGGTCGGTCGTGGCCAAGGACTCGTTTCTCGTCGGGCTCATCGGCTCCGGCATCGGCCCGTCGCTGAGCCCCGCGCTGCACGAGCGGGAGGCCGGCCGGCAGGGGCTGCGCTATCTGTACCGGCTGATCGACATCGACACGCTGGGCGTCTCGGCGCACGCGGTGGGCGATCTCGTACGGGCCGCCCGTGACCTCGGATTCGACGGGCTCAACATCACCCACCCGTGCAAGCAGCTCGTCATCGAACACCTCGACGGTCTCGATCCACAGGCCGAGGCGCTCGGCGCCGTCAACACCGTGGTCTTCGAGGACGGCCGCGCGGTCGGCCACAACACGGACGTGACCGGCTTCGCCGCGTCCTTCGCGCGCGGTCTGCCCGACGCCCCGCTGGAACGGGTCGTGCAGCTCGGGGCCGGTGGCGCCGGTGCGGCCGTCGCCCACGCCACGCTCACCCTCGGCGCGGGCCGGGTCACCGTCGTCGACGCGCTGCCCGACCGGGCCGCGGACCTCGCCGCGTCCCTCAACCGCCACTTCGGCGCCGGCCGGGCGACCGCCGCGACGCCCGACCGGCTGGCGGCGCTGATCGGCCGGGCCGCCGGCGCCGACGGTCTGGTGCACGCGACACCCACCGGTATGGCCGCCCATCCCGGCCTGCCCTTGCCCGCCGAGCTGCTGCACCCCGGCCTCTGGGTCGCCGAGGTGGTCTACCGCCCGCTGGAGACCGAGCTGTTGCGCACGGCCAGGGCGATCGGCTGCGCCGCCCTGGACGGCGGCGGCATGGCTGTCTTCCAGGCCGCGGACGCGTTCCGGCTCTTCACCGGCCGGGAACCCGACACCGCGAGCATGCTCGCCGACATCGCCGAGCTCGCGGGCGCGCTCCCGGCACCCAAGTAGCAGCGAAGAGAAGGCAGAGGTACCGACGTGCGTACGTCCATCGCCACCGTGTCGCTCAGCGGCTCCCTGACCGAGAAGCTCACGGCGGCCTCCCGGGCCGGTTTCGACGGAGTCGAGATCTTCGAGAACGACCTTCTCGCCAGCCCCCTCACACCCGAGGAGATCCGCGCCCGCTGCGCCGACCTCGGTCTCGGCATCGACCTCTACCAGCCGATGCGTGACATCGAGGCCGTGCCCGCAGACGAGTTCGCCCGCAACCTGCGCCGCGCCCGGCACAAGTTCGAGCTGATGCGGCGGCTCGGCACCGACACCGTCCTCGTCTGTTCCAGCGTCTCGCCGCTCGCCCTCGACGACGACGCGCTGGCCGCCGACCAGCTGAGCCGACTGGCCGATCTGGCACAGGACTTCGGCGTCCGCGTCGCCTACGAGGCACTCGCGTGGGGGCGGCACGTCAGCACGTACGACCACGCCTGGCGCATCGTCGAGACGGCCGGGCATCCCGCCCTCGGCACCTGTCTCGACAGCTTCCACATCCTCTCCCGGGACTCGGACCCGAAGGGCATCGAGGACATCCCCGGGGAGAAGATCTTCTTCCTCCAGTTGGCCGACGCCCCGCTGCTCGCCATGGACGTGCTCCAGTGGAGCCGTCACTACCGCTGCTTCCCCGGGCAGGGCGGCTTCGACATCGCGGGCCTCCTCCAGCACGTCGTACGAGCCGGATACGACGGTCCGCTCTCCCTCGAAGTCTTCAACGACGTCTTCCGGCAGGCCGAGGCCGGACCGACCGCCGTGGACGCCCGGCGCTCCCTCCTCGTCCTCCAGGAGAGCATCGGCCTCGCCCGGCTGCCCGAACCCGTCGTCCCCACCGGTATCGCCTTCGCCGAACTCGTCACCCCCGACGCCGAACCGGTCGTGGCGATCCTCGGCGCCCTCGGCCTGGCCCGTACGGCACGCCACCGCAGCAAGCCGGTCGACCTCTGGGAGTGCGGCGAGGCCCGTGTCCTCGTCAACACCGGACCGGCCGCGCGCCGTGACGGCACCTCGGTCGCCGCCGTCGGCCTGGAGTCCCCGGACCCGGCGGGCGCCGCCCACCGTGCCGAGGCTCTCCTGGCGCCGGTCCTGCCCCGCCGCCGCGCCCCGGAGGACGCCCCGCTCGACGCGGTCGCCGCCCCCGACGGCACGGAACTCTTCTTCTGCGCCACGGACCGCCCCGAACTCCCCAACTGGCGCGCCGACTTCGAACCCGTTCAGCACACCGGGACCGCCCGGACCGCCGGGGACGCCCAGGGCGGGGTCGACCGCATCGACCACCTGGCCCTCACCCAGCCCTGGCACCACTTCGACGAGGCCGCCCTCTTCCACCGCAGCGTGCTCGGGCTGCACGGCCAGGAGAGCGTGGACGTCGCCGACCCGTACGGGCTCTTCCGTAGCCGGGCCGTCACCAACTCCGGTGGCAGCGTACGCATCGCGCTCGCCGTCGGCCCCGCGCCCGCCGAGGACGAGTCCCGTGCCCAGCACATCGCGCTCGCCACCGACGACGTGGTCGCCGCCGCCCGGCGCTTCCGAGCGTCCGGCGGCAGCCTGCTGCCGATACCCGCGAACCACTACGACGACCTCGCGGCCCGGTACGAGCTCACCGAGGGCGAGTTGGCCACGTACCGCGAGCTCGGCATCCTCTACGACCGTGACGCGCAGGGCGAGTTCAGGCACTGCTACACGCGGACCGTGGGCCGCGTCTTCTTCGAGCTCGTCCAGCGCGACCGCGGCTACCAGGGCTACGGCGCCCAGAACGCACCGGTACGCCTCGCCGCCCAGCACACGGGACGCCCGCTCCGCTGAGACGAGGTGCCGGGCCCACCGGCTCACTGCCGGCTGACGCTCCTGCTCACCCCGGCGATGACGGTCGTCGCCAGGATCCAGCCGGTCAGGATGAGGACGTACGACAGGAACTGGTACGCGCCCGTGGGCGCGAAGACCCCCTCCTGGCCGAAGGAGATCACCGGGAGGAGCAGGTCCAGGGTGAAGAAGACCGGGTTGAACTCCGGTGCCTCGTCCGCCTTGAGCGGGAGGGGGTGGTGCAGGGTGTACGCGATCGAACCGGCCGCCAGCAGCGACAACAGCCAGACGGCGGCGCGCAGCGGACGGTAGCCGTAGCCGACGGTGGTGTCCTGGAGGTGGCCCCACACCCGGCCCGGCCAGGGCAGGGTGGCCCGGTGCCGGCGCTGCTTGGCGAGCTGGACCCGGCGGGCCGCGCCCTCGTCACCGACATGCCGGTAGGCGGCGGCCAACTGCTCGTAGGCGTACGGGACATAGCCGTCACCGTCGCGTTCCAGCAGGGGCAGGCGGCGCTCGGCGGGCTCGTGCGGGTTGAGCACCGTGTAGGTGAGGTTGTTGAAGAGCACCTCACCCGGCGCGACCTCCGGTTCGAAGCCGAGTACGTCGATCCGGGACCGGCGCAGATGCAGCCGGCCCTCGATCGGCGCGCACCGGTACAGCCACAGCTCGCCGATGGTGCAACTGCTGGCCCGCAGGGCCGTACCGCCGGGGTTGGACAAGCGTGCCCGGGTGAAGTCGAGAGAGCCCGCGATACGGGAGCCGCGCAGGTCGATGCCACCCTGGGTACGCAGGTTCCGCGCTCTTACGTCGGCCCGCACTTCGAGGGACCGCGCGCACATGGCATGGCCGCCGGGGTTGCTCAGCTCGGCGTCGTCCAGGCCGATCGACCCGCCCACCGTGGCACCGTCGAGCCGCACCTCGCCCCGCACCCGCAGTCCGGGTGCCGCGAAGCCGTCGCCGAGCACGGCCTGATGGAGCTGGAGCACGGGCACGGACGGGTCGGACGTGGTGACTTCGGCTCCGTCCATGAAGAGCGCGCCCGCTATCTCCGCGCCGGCCAGCCACACCGTTCCCCGCACCCGGCAGTCGGTCATGCGCAGTGGACCGTCGATCCGCGTACTCGCGAGGTTGATCGAGGGGAGCACCGAGCCGCGCAGATTCAGCTGGCGCAGCCGGGTGCCGTAGAGGTCGGGCGACTCGTCGAAGTGGCAGTGCCGCAGATGGAGCGGGTGGTCCACCACCGCGTACGCGAGCTTCAGTTGCCCCGTGATGCGGGCACCCGACAGGCGGAGCCTGGGGATCTCGCCGTCCTCGTGCGCGGTGTCGAGCAGCAGGGCCCGCAGCACGGAGGCGCGTATCGTCCGCTCCGCTCCCCAGTCGGGGCCGATGTCCGGGTTGTCGGCACCGGCGTCGCCCTCGCGGAAGTCCACGGTCTCGCCCCTGGGGAAGGCGCGCCGCACTCGCTCCTCGGCCGCAGTCAGATCATTGATCTCCATCGGGGCGACTCTGACGCGCCCCGGACACACATGTCAATCGGGCCCGGGGACAAAGCCCCGGGCCCGACCGCCACTTCAGTCACCCGTCGCCGACGGGTGACTCAACTCGCCGCTTTCCAGCGAGAGTTCCACTCGACGATCACCGGGCGGTCGTGCTCTGTGGAGAGCCTGCTGACCGTGCCCGTGGCGAGCTGGAACAGCCGTCCGTCGGCCGGCGGCAGCCCGAGGTAACGGGCCGTCAGCACGCGCAGGAAGTGCCCGTGCGCCACCAGGATCACGTCACCCTCCGCGAGCGCGTCCTTGATGTGGGCCAGGGCGCGGTCCGCGCGCCGGCCGACCTCCTCGGGCGACTCACCCGGGTGCCCGGCCGGGCCGGGCGCCACCCCGTCCGTGAACAGGTACCAGCCGGGCCGTGTGCGGTGGATCTCGGCGGTGGTCACACCCTCGTACCCGCCGTACTCCCACTCGTGCAGGTCCGGATCGGTCGACGCGCCGGACAGGCCCGCGAGTTCGGCGGTGCGGACCGCACGGGTGAGAGGGCTGGTCACCACGCGTGCGAAGGTCCGTTCGGCGAGGAGCGGAGCGAGGGACCGCGCCTGCTCCTCACCGTGCGGGGTGAGGGGCAGGTCGGTCCAGCTGGTGTGCTGTCCCGACGCGCTCCACTCCGTCTCGCCGTGGCGGACCAGAAGAAGGTCACCCACGGCTTTCTACTCCTTGGGCTCGACGGCGTGACCGCCGAACTGGTTGCGCAGCGCCGCGATCATCTTCATCTGCGGGGAGTCGTCCTGCCGGGACGCGAACCGCGCGAACAGCGACGCGGTGATCGCGGGCAGCGGCACGGAGTTGTCGACGGCCGCCTCGACCGTCCACCGGCCCTCGCCGGAGTCCTGCGCGAAACCGCGCAGCCGCTCCAGGTGCTCGTCCTCGTCGAGGGCGTTGACCGCCAGGTCGAGCAGCCAGGACCGGATGACGGTGCCCTCCTGCCAGGACCGGAAGACCTCGCGCACGTCCGTGACGGAGTCGACCTTCTCCAGCAGCTCCCAGCCCTCGGCGTAGGCCTGCATCATCGCGTACTCGATGCCGTTGTGGACCATCTTCGAGAAGTGCCCGGCACCCACCTTGCCCGCGTGGACATAGCCGTAGGGGCCCTCGGGCTTGAGCGCCTCGAAGATCGGGTGGAGCCGCTCGACGTGCTCCTTGTCGCCGCCGACCATCAGGGCGTAGCCGTTCTGGAGACCCCACACACCGCCGGAGACGCCGGCGTCGACGAAGCCGATGCCCTTGGTGCCCAGCTCCTCCGCGTGCTTCTCGTCGTCCGTCCAGCGGGAGTTGCCGCCGTCGACGACCGTGTCACCGGACTCCAGGAGCCCGCCGAGTTCGTCGACGACGGACTGGGTGGCGGCACCGGCCGGGACCATCACCCACACCACACGCGGCGCTTCGAGCTTCTCGACCAGTTCGGCGAGGCTGCTCACGTCGGAGACCTCGGGGTTGCGGTCGTAGCCGATGACGGTGTGGCCGGCGAGGCGGATGCGCTCGCGCATGTTGCCGCCCATCTTGCCGAGACCGATCAGACCAATCTGCATGTCAGTTCACTTCCTGAGCGTCACGAAGAGTGCGGTACGTGGCCACGAGGGCGGCGGTGGAGGAGTCGAGGCCGGGCACGTCGGCCCCCTCGGTGAGCGCGGGCTCGATGCGCCTGGCGAGGACCTTGCCCAGCTCGACGCCCCACTGGTCGAACGAGTCGATGTTCCACACGGCCCCCTGCACGAACACCTTGTGCTCGTAGAGCGCGATCAACTGGCCCAGCACGGACGGAGTCAGCTCCCGCGCCAGCACAGTCGTCGTCGGGTGGTTGCCCTGGAACGTCTTGTGGGCGACCAGTTCCTCCGGCACTCCCTCCGCCCGTACCTCGTCCGGTGTCTTGCCGAACGCCAGGGCCTGTGTCTGCGCGAAGAAGTTGGCCATCAACAGGTCATGCTGCGCCTTGAGTTCGTCACTCAGTTCCGCGACCGGCTGGGCGAACCCGATGAAGTCCGCCGGGATCACCTTCGTCCCCTGGTGGATCAACTGGTAGTAGGCGTGCTGACCGTTCGTCCCGGGCGTGCCCCACACCACCGGCCCCGTCTCCCACTCCACCGGCAGCCCGTCGCGGTCGACCGACTTGCCGTTGGACTCCATGTCCAGCTGCTGCAGGTAGGCCGTGAACTTGGAGAGGTAGTGGCTGTAGGGCAGGACGGCATGCGACTGGGCGTCGAAGAAGTTGCCGTACCAGATGCCCAACAGGCCCAGCAGCAGAGGTGCGTTGGCCTCCGCCGGAGCCGTGCGGAAGTGTTCGTCGACCAGTGCGAACCCGTCGAGCATCTCCCGGAACCGGTCGGGGCCGATCGCGATCATCAGCGACAGGCCGATCGCCGAGTCGTAGGAGTAGCGTCCGCCGACCCAGTCCCAGAACTCGAACATGTTGTCCGTGTCGATGCCGAAGTCCGACACCTTCCCGGAGTTCGTCGACAGCGCCACGAAGTGCCTGGCGACCGCCTTGTCGTCGCCCAGCCCCGCGAGGAGCCAGGAACGCGCCGAGGTGGCGTTCGTGATCGTCTCGATGGTGGTGAACGTCTTCGACGCGACGATGAACAGGGTCTCCGCCGGGTCGAGGTCCCGGACCGCCTCGTGGAGATCGGCGCCGTCGACGTTCGACACGAACCGGAACGTCAACTCCCGTGCGGTGAACGCCCGCAGCGCCTCGTAGGCCATCGCCGGGCCGAGGTCCGAGCCGCCGATGCCGATGTTGACGACATTCCTGATGCGCCTGCCGGTGTAGCCGGTCCACTCACCCGAGCGGACCTTGTCCGCGAAGCCGGCCATCCGGTCCAGGACGGCGTGCACGGCCGGGACGACGTTCTCCCCGCCGACCTCGATCACCGCGTCACGCGGCGCCCGCAACGCGGTGTGCAGCACCGCACGGTCCTCGGTGATGTTGATCCGGTCGCCCCGGAACATGGCGTCCCGCAACCCGAACACACCGGTGGCGGCGGCGAGTTCCTGGAGGAGGGCGAGGGTCTCGTCCGTGATCAGGTGCTTGGAGTAGTCGATGTGCAGGTCGCCCACCCGCACGACGTACCGCTCCGCGCGTCCGGGATCGGCGGCGAACAGCTCGCGCAGTCGCGGTTGGAGGAACGCATCGGCGCGGTGGCCCTCCAGCGCGGACCATTCCGGGCGCCGGGTGAGCGTGGGGGAGTCAGACATGACGGGGGGTCTCCTTGGTGCCGTCGCCCCGCAGAGCGACCGCGTACATCTCGTCGGCGTCGAGGCGCCGCAGTTCCTCGGCGATGAGTTCGGAGGTGGGCCGCACCTTCAGCGCGAGGGTGCGGGAGGGCTGGCCCGGCAGGGTGAGTGTGGCGAGCGGGCCCTCGGGGCGGTCGATGACGATCTCGCCCTTGTCGGTGCCGAGCCGGACGGCCGTGACGACCGGCCCCGCCGTGACGACACGGTCCACCGGCACCGACAGGCGGGCGCTGAGCCAGCGGGCCAGCAGTTCGGCGCTCGGGTTCTCGGCCTCGCTCTCGACGGCCGCCGAGATGATCTTCGTGCGGGCCTGGTCGAGGGCCGCTGCCAGCATCGAGCGCCACGGGGTGAGACGCGTCCACGCCAGGTCGGTGTCGCCGGGCGCGTAGGACCGGACCCGCGCCTCCAGGGCGACGAGCGGCTGCTCGACCGCGTACATGTCGGTGATCCGGCGCTGGGCCAGCGCGCCCAGCGGGTCCTTTGCGGGCACCTCGGGAGCGTTCACCGGCCACCAGACGACGACCGGCGCGTCCGGCAGCAGCAGCGGCAGGACGACGGAGTCGGCGTGGTCGGACACCTCGCCGTACGTCCGCAGGATGACCGTCTCGCCGGTGCCGGCGTCGGCGCCCACCCGTACCTCGGCGTCGAGGTGGGAGTTGGTGCGGTCGCGCGGGCTGCGGGCGTGCCGCTTGATGACGACCAGGGTGCGCGAGGGGTGCTCGTGCGAGGCCTCCTCGGCCGCCTTGATCGAGTCGTAGGCGTTCTCCTCGTCCGTGACGATCACCATCGTCAGGACCATGCCCACGGCAGGGGTGCCGATGGCGCGCCGCCCCTTCACCAGTGCTTTGTTGATCTTGCTTGCCGTGGTGTCGGTGAGGTCGATTTTCATGGCCTGCGCCAGCTCCGTCCGTCTCGTGCGAGCATCTCGTCGGCTTCCTCCGGGCCCCAACTGCCCGAGGAGTACTGCGCGGGCCTGCCGTGCGTGCCCCAGTACTCCTCGATCGGGTCGAGGATCTTCCAGGACTCTTCCACTTCCTGGTGACGGGGGAACAAATTGGCGTCGCCGAGCAGGACGTCCAGGATGAGCCGTTCGTACGCCTCCGGGCTGGACTCCGTGAAGGACTCGCCGTAGGCGAAGTCCATCGTGACGTCCCTGATCTCCATCGAGGTACCCGGGACCTTGGAACCGAAGCGCACGGTCATGCCCTCGTCGGGCTGGACGCGGATGACGATCGCGTTGGCGCCGAGTTCCTCGGTGGCCGTCGAGTCGAACGGGGAGTGCGGGGCGCGCTGGAAGACGACCGCGATCTCCGTGACGCGCCGCCCGAGCCGCTTGCCGGTCCGCAGGTAGAAGGGGACGCCCGCCCAGCGGCGGTTGTCGACCTCCAGCTTGACCGCCGCGTACGTGTCCGTGCTGGACTGTGGGTCGATGCCGTCCTCTTCGAGGTAGCCGGACACCTGCTCGCCGCCCTGCCAGCCCGCCGCGTACTGCCCGCGCACGGTGTGCAGGCCCAGGTCCTCCGGCAGCTTCACCGACTTCAGGACCTTGAGCTTCTCGGTCAGCAGCGACTCGGCGTCGAAGGCGATCGGCTCCTCCATGGCCGTCAGGGCCATCAGCTGGAGAAGGTGGTTCTGGATCACGTCACGGGCGGACCCGATGCCGTCGTAGTAGCCGGCCCGGCCGCCGATGCCGATGTCCTCGGCCATAGTGATCTGGACGTGGTCGACGTACGACCGGTTCCAGACGGGCTCGTACATCTGGTTGGCGAAGCGCAGCGCCAGGATGTTCTGGACGGTCTCCTTGCCGAGGTAGTGGTCGATCCGGAAGACCTGCTCCGGGTCGAACACGTCGTGCAGGACCCGGTTCAGCTCACGCGCGCTCTTCAGGTCGTGCCCGAACGGCTTCTCGATCACCCCGCGCCGCCAGGAACCCTCCGGCGCGTTCGCCAGCCCGTGCTTCTTCAGCTGCTGGACGACCTTCGGGAAGAACTTCGGCGGTACGGAGAGATAGAAGGCGTAGTTGCCACTCGTACCCCGGGACGCGTCCAGCTCCTCGACGGCCGCGCGCAGCTGCTTGAACGCCGCGTCGTCGTCGAAGTCGCCGGGAATGAACCGCATGCCCTCGGCGAGCTGCTGCCAGACCTCCTCGCGGAACTCCGTACGGGCGTGGTCGCGCACCGAGTCGTGGACGATCTGCGCGAAGTCCTCGTCCTCCCAGTCCCGGCGGGCGAAGCCGACGAGCGAGAAGCCGGGCGGGAGCAGGCCCCGGTTGGCCAGGTCGTAGACGGCCGGCATCAGCTTCTTGCGGGACAGGTCGCCGGTCACCCCGAAGATGACCAGCCCGGACGGGCCCGCGATCAGGGGGAGACGACGGTCGCCGGGATCGCGCAGCGGGTTGTCCCAGTCACCCTCGGCGATGGCTGCCGCCGGCTCCGGCAGGGTCGGTTCGTCGCTCATTCCCCGTCAACTCCCTTGCTGTCCAGCGACTTCTTGACGGCGTCCAGCAGGTCGTTCCAGGCGATCTCGAACTTCGCGACGCCTTCGTCCTCCAGCAGCTTCACGACCTCGTCGTACGAGATCCCGAGCCCTTCGACGGCCGCGAGATCGGCGCGGGCCTGGGCGTAGCCGCCGCTCACCGCGTCGCCGTGGATGTCGCCGTGGTCGGCGGTCGCGTTGAGGGTGGCCTCCGGCATGGTGTTGACGGTGCCGGGTGCGACCAGCTCGTCGACGTACAGGGTGTCCTTGTACGCGGGATCCTTGACGCCGGTCGAGGCCCACAACGGGCGCTGCCGGTTGGCGTGGGCGCCGCCCAGGGCGGTCCAGCGGTCACCCCCGAAGACCTCCTCGTACGCCTCGTACGCGAGCCGCGCGTTGGCCAGCGCCGCCCTGCCCTTGAGGGCGAGGGCCTCGGCCGTGCCGAGCACCGTCAGGCGCTTGTCGATCTCGGAGTCGACACGGGAGACGAAGAAGGAGGCCACGGAGTGGATCGTCGACAGGTCGATGCCCGCGGCCTGCGCCTTCTCCAGGCCGGCCAGATAGGCGGCCATGACCTCGCGGTAGCGCTCCAGGGAGAAGATCAGCGTGACGTTGACGCTGATCCCGAGGCCGATGACCTCGGTGATCGCGGGCAGGCCCGCCTTCGTCGCCGGGATCTTGATCATCACGTTGGGCCGGTCGACCAGCCAGGCCAGCTGCTTGGCCTCGGCGATCGTCGCCGCGGTCTCGTGGGCGAGCCGCGGGTCGACCTCGATCGAGACCCGGCCGTCCCGGCCGCCCGTGGCGTCGTACACCGGGCGCAGGACGTCGGCGGCGGCCCTTACGTCGGCGGTGGTCATCATGCGTACGGCCTCGTCGACCGTGACGCCGCGCACGGCCAGGTCGGCGAGCTGCTCCTCGTAGCCCTCGCCGGAGCCGATGGCGGCCTGGAAGATCGACGGGTTGGTGGTCACGCCGACCACGTGGTGGGTGTCGATGAGCGCGGCGAGGTTGCCGGAGGCGATGCGTCCCCGGGAGAGGTCGTCCAGCCAGATCGAGACGTCCTCGTCGGAGAGGCGCTTGAGCGCGGGTGTTCCCGCGATGGGGGTTGTTTCGGTGGTCACTGTGATCATCTTCCTTCTGGCGTGCGGATCAACCACGGGCGGCGGAAAGAGATTCCCGGGCGGCCCGGGCGACGTTCTCGGCGGTGAAGCCGTACTCGGCGAACAGCGTCTTCGCGTCGGCGGAGGCGCCGAAGTGTTCGAGGGAGACGATGCGTCCGGCGTCACCGACGTAGCGGTACCAGGTCAGACCGATGCCCGCCTCGACCGCCACGCGCGCCTTCACGGACGGCGGAAGGACACTCGCGCGGTACTCGGCCGACTGCTCCTCGAACCACTCCACGGACGGCATCGACACCACCCGCGTACCCACACCCTCGGCCTCCAGCGCCTCACGCGCGGCGACGGCGAGCTGGACCTCGGAACCGGTGGCGATCAGGACGACGTCCGGGATGCCGGTCGAGGCCTCCCGCAGGACGTAACCGCCCTTCGCGGCATCCTCGTTCCTGGCGTACGTCGGTACACCCTGCCGGGTGAGCGCGAGGCCGTGCGGGGCCGGGTCGGTGGCGTGCCGCCGGAGGATCTCGGCCCAGGCCACGGACGTCTCGTTGGCGTCGGCGGGGCGCACGATGTTCAGGCCCGGGATCGCGCGCAGGGAGGCCAGGTGTTCGACCGGCTGGTGCGTCGGGCCGTCCTCGCCGAGGCCGATGGAGTCGTGCGTCCAGACGTACGTCACGGGCAGCTGCATCAGCGCGGACAGCCTTACGGCATTGCGCATGTAGTCGGAGAAGACGAGGAAGGTACCGCCGTAGACGCGGGTGTTGCCGTGCAGGGCGATGCCGTTCATCTCGGCGGCCATCGAGTGCTCGCGGATGCCGAAGTGGATCGTGCGGCCGTACGGGTCCGCCTCCGGCAGCGGGTTGTCGGCCGGGAGGAAGGAGGACGTCTTGTCGATCGTCGTGTTGTTCGAGCCGGCCAGGTCCGCCGAGCCGCCCCACAGCTCGGGCAGGACCGGACCCAGGGCCTGGAGCACCTTGCCGGAGGCCGCGCGGGTGGCGACGGACGCGCCCTCCTCGAACACCGGCAGCGCGTCCTCCCAGCCCTCGGGCAGCCGGCCTGCCACGACCCGGTCGAACAGCTTCGCCCGTCCGGGCTGCGCGGTGCGCCACTCGGCGACCCGTTTGTCCCAGGCGGCGTGCGCCTCGGCGCCCCGGTCGAGGGCCTGGCGTGCGTGGGCGAGGACCTCGTCGGCGACCTCGAAGGTCCGCTCGGGGTCGAAGCCGAGGAGGCGCTTGGTGGCCGCCACCTCGTCGTCGCCGAGGGCCGAGCCGTGGGCGGCCTCGGTGTTCTGGGCGTTCGGGGCGGGCCAGGCGATGATCGTGCGCATGGCGATGATCGAGGGGCGCGCGGTCTCGGCCCGCGCCTCCCTGAGCGCCGTGTACAGCGCGCGCACGTCGATGTCGCCGCCGGGTTCGGGCTCGATCCGCTGCACGTGCCAGCCGTACGCCTCGTACCGCTTCAGCACGTCCTCGGAGAACGCCGTCGCCGTGTCGCCCTCGATGGAGATGTGGTTGTCGTCGTAGACGAAGACGAGGTTGCCGAGCTTCTGGTGGCCGGCCAGCGAGGAGGCCTCGGCGGAGATGCCCTCCTCCAGGTCGCCGTCGGAGACGATCGCCCAGACGGTGTGGTCGAAGGGCGACTCGCCCTCCGGCGCCTCGGGGTCGAAGAGGCCGCGCTCGTAACGGGCGGCCATCGCCATGCCGACCGCGTTGGCGACACCCTGGCCGAGCGGGCCGGTCGTCGTCTCGACGCCTGCCGTGTGGCCGTACTCGGGGTGACCGGGTGTCTTCGAGCCGTGCGTCCGGAACGCCTTGAGGTCGTCCAGCTCCAGCTCGTACCCGGACAGGAACAGCTGGGTGTAGAGGGTCAGCGAGGTGTGTCCGGGGGAGAGGACGAAGCGGTCACGGCCCGTCCACTCGGGGTCCGCCGGGTCGTGTCGCATCACCTTCTGAAAGATCGTGTACGCGGCGGGGGCCAGGCTCATCGCGGTACCGGGGTGGCCGTTGCCGACCTTCTGCACGGCATCGGCCGCGAGTACACGGGCCGTGTCGACGGCACGCCGGTCGAGATCGGTCCACTGGAGGCTGTCGGATGTCTGCGTACTCATCTTCAAGAAGTCCTCGATAGAGGTGGATGGCTGCTCGGACGCGTTCAAACTTAAAAGTCTGACTTTTACGGGGCCAGGTGCCTGTGTGTCACCCTTTGGTGAAAGTGGGACACGGGCACTGAGGCCGACACGGCAAGAGAAGGACATGGCGGACAGAACCATCCAAGACGCCCAGGACGGGGACGGCATCAGGACGTTCCCCTTTCCGGTCGATCTGAGCGTCCTGGGCGTGGGTATGCAGGTCGGCCCGATGTCACCCGACCGCACCTGGCACGAGGACGCGCCGCTGGAACGCGTCCACCGGATCGACTTCCACATCGTGATGCTGTTCGACGACGGCCCGGTCACCCACATGGTCGACTTCGCCGAATACGAGGCGACAGCGGGCGACCTGCTGTGGATCCGCCCGGGTCAGGTCCACCGCTTCTCCCGCACCACCCGGTACCGCGGCACCGTCCTCACCATGCAACCCGGCTTCCTGCCCCGGACCACGGTCGAGGCGACCGGCCTGTACCGCTACGACCTGCCCCCGCTGCTGCGCCCGGACGCACCCCGACTCGCCGGTCTGCGGGCGGCCCTGGCCCAGCTGGGCCGCGAGTACGAGGACACCGCCACCCTCCCGATCGGCCTGCACACCTCGGTACTGCGCCACTCCCTCACCGCGTTCCTGCTGCGCCTGTCCCACCTCGCGACGAGTTCGGCGGAGGCGGCGGGAGGCCGGACCGACACCACGTTCACCCTCTTCAGGGACGCGGTGGAGAAGGGCTTCGCCACCAACCACAGCGTCAGCGCGTACGCCGACGCCCTCGGCTACTCCCGGCGCACCCTTGTCCGCGCGGTGCGCGCGGCGACCGGTCGGACGCCCAAGGGCTTCATCGACCGGCGGGTGGTCCTGGAGGCCAAGCGGCTGCTGGCGCACACGTCCCTGCCGATCGGGCGAGTGGGCGCGGCCGTCGGCTTTCCCGACGCGGCGAACTTCTCCAAGTTCTTCCAGCTGCACACGGGGACCACGCCGGTGGCGTTCCGGGCGGAGCTGAGTTCAGCCGGACCTCGCTGAATCGGGAACGCGGGAAGGGGCGGGCCGTCGGGCCCGCCCCTTCGTCAGCGCGGTGCAACCACCTGTTCAGTGGCCGAAGTTGAACCAGTTCACGTTCACGAAGTCCTGCGCCTGGCCGCTGGTGAAGGTCAGATAGACGTCATGCGTGCCGGTGACGGAACTGATGTTCGCCGGAACGGTCCGCCAGCTCTGCCAGCCTCCCGTGTTGGCGATCGAGAAGCTCCCGACCGGTGTGCTCGTACGGCTGTCGAGGCGTACCTCGACCAGTCCGCTCACGCCCGAGTTCGCGCCGCTCGCGACCCTGGCGACGAACTGGGTGGCCGCCGTGGAACCGAAGTTGACGCCCTGGTAGAGCGCCCAGTCGCCGTTGGCGAGCGAGCCGATGTTCTGCCCGCCGCCGGTGTCGGTGGTGGTCTCCGTGCTGGTGCCCGACTGGCTGTTGTAGGACTCGGCCTGGATGGCGCTGTACGCGTCCCGGGTCCCGGTCGGCGGGGGTGTGGTCGTGCTGCCGCCGGTGGTCGACTGGAGGACCTGCACGTAGTCGACGACCATCGGGCGTCCGGAGACCGTGTTCGCGTCCGGGCCGCCGCCGAACGCCGCCGGGAAGGCGCCGCCCATCGCCACGTTCAGGATGATGAAGAAGCCGTGGTTCGTGGCGTTGGCCCAGGTCGTCGCGTCGACCTGGTTCGCGGTCACCGTGTGGTAGTTGGTGCCGTCGACGTAGAAGCGGATCGCCTCCGGGCTCACCGAACGGTCCCACTCCATGCGGTAGGTGTGGAAGCCGGCCTGACAGGTGGTGCCGGCGCAGCTGGTGGTGCCGCCGATGCCGGTCGTCTCGTTGCAGGGGCCGCCCGGGCTGGTGCCGCAGTGCATGGTGCCCCAGATGGTGTTGAGACCCTGGGTGTTCTCCATGATGTCCAGCTCGCCGACGCTCGGCCAGTTCTGGTAGTTGCCCCGGTAGGGCGCCCCGAGCATCCAGAACGCGGGCCAGTAGCCGAGGGCGGACGCGCCGGTGACGTTCGGCACCTGGAGGCGCGCTTGGACGGCCAGTTTGCCGCCCGCCGGGGGCTGGAAGTCGGTGCGGTTGGTCTCGATGCGGCCCGAGGTCCAGTTGCCGGCGGAGTCCCGCACCGGGGTGATCCGGAGGTTGCCGCTGCCGTCGAGCGAGACGTTGTTCGTGCTGTTCGTCATCGTCTCGATCTCGCCCGTGCCCCAGTTGGCGGGGCCGCCGGGATACGAGGTCCCGGTCGCGTACTGCCAGTTGGTGGTGGAGACGCCGGTTCCTGCGGTGCCGTTGAAGTCGTCGAGGAAGACCTGCGTCCAGCCGGTCGGCGGCGTCGGCGCGTCCGCCTGGGCCACGGTCACGGCGGCTGCCGCGAGGCTGAGGACGGCGCCGACGGCGACGAGCACGCGACGGAGGGGGCCGCGTCCGACCGATGGGCCTGAAGTGGGTGAAGTGCCTGAAGTGTCCCTCATGGGTGCCTCTTCGGGTACGGGGTGGGGGTGCGCGGGTGTCTTCGAAAGCGCTCGACTTGGCTTGAGAGCGCTCTCAAAGTGGGCCCAATGTGCTCCCGGTGACTCCGGCCGTCAAGAGGTGAAACCCAGAATTTCCTTCCGCCACAGGTGAGTTCACCCGATGAAGACATGAATGTGCTAGGTGATCCGCCGGATGTGCGGTGGAGGGCTGTGGGTCCGCTGTGGCTGGTCGCGCGGTTCCCCGCGCCCCTTCGAGGGCGCGGGCCCGGTCTGCTCAGACGGCGCTGCCCGCCTTCCAGGCCGCCCAGTCCAGGTTCCAGCCGTTGAGCCCGTTGGCCGGGTCCACCGTCACCTCGCCCGAGTTCCTGACGATCACCACATCCCCGAGCATCGAACTGTCGTAGAACTTGTAGCCCGGCACGGAGGTGTCGTTCGCGCCCTTCGTGTCGTGCAGGCCGACGCAGCCGTGACTGGTGTTGCTGCTCCCGAACACCGAGGTCGAGGCCCAGTAGTTGCCGTGCACGAAGGTGCCGGAGGTGGTCATGCGCTGAGCGTGCGGGACGTCGGAGATGTCGTACTCGTCGCCGAGCCCGACCGTCGAGGACTCCATCCGCGTCTGCTTGAACCGCTCGCTGATCACCATGATCCCGGACCAGGTGGTGTGCTCGGCGTCGCCGCCGGAGACGGGATAGGTGGCCGTGGTCGTGCCGTCCCGCCGTACGGTCATGGTCTTCGCCTTCAGGTCGACCGTACTGATCTGCTCGCGGCCGATGTGGAAGGTGACGTCCTTGGACTGGGTGCCGTAGACCCCGTCCGCGCCCTCGACGTCCTTGAGCCGCAGCCCGAGCGTGATCTTCGTGCCGGCGGCCCAGTAGGTCTCCGGCCGGAAGTCGAGCCGGGTGTCGCTGAACCAGTGGCCGACCACATCGACGGCCGGCTCGGCGGTCACGGTGATCGCCTTCTGGACCGCTGCCCGGTCGGTGACCGCCTCCGTGAAGTTAATCGACACCGGCATGCCGACACCCGAGGTGGAGTCGGCCTCCGGGGTGAAGTACCCGACGAAGGTCGCGGACGGCGAGGCGGTGGTGAAGGTCGCGGTCTGCGTGGCGGCCCCGGTGACCTGCGCCGACACCGTGTACTTGGTCCCGGAGTACGGATTCCCGGTCGACGTCCACTTCGTACGGGCCTCGTTGAGGGTCCCGGCCAGTCCGCCGCCGTCGCCGGTGACCGTGACGGAGGCGAGGGTGCCGTCGGTGACGGTGACCTCGACGGGGGCGGCGAAGTCGGCGTGCTCGGTACCGTCGGCGGGGGTGACGGTGACGACGGCCTTCCTGGCCGCCTTCACGGTCGGGCTCGCGCTCGCCTTCGTCGTCGCCGAGGAGTCCGTGGAGCCGCCGCAACCGGTCAGTACGGCGGCCGGTACGGCCCCGAGCGCGGCGAGGATCCCGCGCCGGGACCACGACGGCGACTGCTGCCGGTCCCGCTCGCTCGGCTCGGACGGGTTCGGTATGTGCGGAACACCCACGGCACGCCTCTCTGGAACGATCAGGAAGTGATCGATGATGCGCGTGCATCGTGCATCTTCTGTATGGGTTTGTTCTTTGAAACGGGGCCTGGCGTCTGAGATTCGGGTAAGGACGCCGGGGACACCGCAGACGCGGCCGGGCGTCTCTCCTCAGTGCCGCTCCGGCTGCCAGCCCAGCGCCCGTGAGATGCCCCGAGCCGCCAGCCGCACCGCGGGCACCAGTACCGGCACCTGGGCGTCCCGCTGGGGCACCACGACCGACACCGCGGCGATCACCGCGCCGCCCGGACCGTGCACCGGGGCCGCCACCGACAGGGCGTCGTCGGTGACCTGACGGCTGCTCACCGCCACGCCTGTGCGCCGCACTTCGGCCAGGACGCGGCGCAACTGGGCCGGATCGGTGATCGTGTGCGGGGTGAAGGATGCCAACGGGCCCTCGCAGTACTGCTGTTGGACCACCGGGTCGCCGTGCGCGAGCAGGGCGAGGCCGACGCCCGTGGCGTGCAGCGGCCAGCGGGCGCCGACCCGGATGTGCACCCCGACCGCCGAACGGCCCGACAGCCACTCGATGTAGACGACCTCGCGGCCGTCCCGTACCGCCAACTGCACGTTCTCGTGCGTCGCTTCGTACAGGTCCTCCAGATACGGCAGCGCGATCTGCCGCAGCGCCAGCCCGCGCGGGGCGAGCGCCGCGACCTCCCAGAGCCTGAGGCCCACGTGGTAGACGCCGTCGTCGTCCCGTTCCAGGGCGCCCCAGTGGGTGAGGGCGCCCACGAGGCGGTGCGTGGTGGTGAGGGTCAGCCCGGCCCGCCGGCTGATGTCCGTGAGGGACAGCGCCGGGTGCTCGTGGTCGAAGGCGCTGAGCACGGACAGCAGCCGGTCGGGCGCGGAGCGGGTGGTCATGGGCGGGCAGCTCCCCGGGGTGTGGACGTCACGTCCCTGTATACCGACGACCGGTGCCGCGTGCCTGTGCGGTCGGCGCCCGTGTCCGTGACGGGAGTGCGGGAGTTCACGGGCGGACGCCCTCGGGGGCGGGGGTGTCCCGGGAGAGGCCGGGGGTGCCGAGGGTGTCGGTGTGCGTCTCGGGCATCCGCCACACGGTGACCGCGGTGATCAGCGCGCCGCCGCACAGCAGCAGCGACACGGGCGTACTGCCTCCGCCGTTCGAGGCGAGCAGGCTGGTCGCGATCAGCGGTGAGAACCCGGCGCCGACCAGGGTCGCCGCCTGGTAGCCGAGCGAGGCGCCGGTGTAGCGCACCTTCGTGCCGAACATCTCGGAGAACAGGGCGCCCAGCGGCCCGTACATCGTGGACTGGGCGATGCCGTGGCCGAGGACGAGGGCGAGGATCAGCAGGCCGGGCGAGCCGGAGTCGACCAGCCACAGCACGGGGAAGGCGAGCGCGGCCGAGAGGACGGCGCCGGCGAGGACCACGGGGCGGCGGCCGACGCGGTCGGTGAGCGCGGAGGCGGTGGGCAGGACGACGAGCGCCACGCAGGAGGCGATGGTCACTGCGGTGAGGACCTGCGGGCGGCTGTACCCGTTGCCGGTGGCGTAGGAGATCATGAAGCCGGTCAGCAGTGACTGGGCGGTGAAGGCGCCGATACCGACGCAGCAGGCGAGCAGCACCGGCCTGGGGCGGCGCAGCACCTCGAAGATCGGTGGCCTGGCGGAAACCTCCCGCCTGCCCTCGGTGAACAGCGGGCTCTCCGCGACCCGCAGCCGGACGAACAGGCCGACGCCGAGCAGTACGAAGCTGAGCAGGAACGGTACGCGCCAGCCCCAGGAGCGGAACTGGTCGTCGGGGAGCGTGGAGACGAGGGTGACCACTCCGGTGGAGAGCACGGAGCCGAGCGGGGCGCCGAGCTGGGTGGAGCTGGACCACAGGCCGCGCCGGGAGCCCTGGACCCGTTCGGCGTGCTCGACGACCATCAGGGTCGCGCCGCCCCACTCGCCGCCGATGGCGAGACCCTGGACGACCCGGAGGGCGACCAGCAGGACCGGGGCCCAGACGCCGATCGCGTCGTAGGTCGGCAGCAGCCCGATGAGGAAGCTGCCGCAGCCCATCAGGGTCATCGTCAGCAGCATCATCGACTTGCGGCCGAGCCGGTCGCCGAAGTGGCCGAAGACGATGCCGCCGAGCGGCCGGGCGACATAGCCGGCGGCGAAGGTGCCGAAGGCGGCGATGGTGCCGACCGCGGGGTCGGCCTGGGGGAAGAACAGATCGCCGAAGACGAGTGCGGCGACCGTGCCGTACACGAGGAAGTCGTAGAACTCGACGGTGGTGCCGAGCAGTCCGGAGAGTGCGACGCGCCGCAACTCCCTTGTGTCCGGGGAGAGTTGGGGGGTGGCGTCGGAGGACGAGCGGGATGGCTGCACGGGGAGCTCCCTGATGCCGATGTCGTGGGGGACGTCACCGGCGAGGGGACCGCACCGGTGCCCGGGTGAAGTTAGGCATCAATCGCACGGCAGTCAAGAACATGCCCAATATCAGTGGGGTCCGTCCTCCGTGATCCGCTGGAGAAGGGCGTGCAGCGTCTCCCGCTCGGCCGCGTCGAGCGGGCCCAGCAGTTCCCCGGTCACGCGCTGGCCCGCCTCGTCGGTGTCGCGGAGGAAGGCGCGGCCGTTCCCGGTCAGGGCGACGAGCCGGCTGCGGCGGTCGTCGGGGGACGGGCGGCGTTCGGCGAAGCCGAGCCTCTCCAGGTCGTCGACGAGACCGACGATCGCGCTCGGGTCGTATCCGAGCGAGGTGCTCAGCTCGCGCTGCAGCGCACCCGTGGAGGTGGCCAGGAAGCGGAGTACCGCGTAGTGGCGCAGCCGTAGCCCCGACTCCTGGAGGAAGGTGTTGAACAGCTGTCCGGAGCGCAGGCCCAGCCGGTACAGCAGGTAGCCGGTGTCCGCGTGCAGGCCGCGCATCCAGGGCTCGTGCGCGTCGATCGGGGCGGGGTTCTGGATGTCCTGCTGGCCGGCGATGGCGGGCTCCCTCGTCGAGGCCCCGGGCGGGGCGGTTCCATGTGCTGATTCCAGCATGGCGCACGCATCTGACAGCAACAACTATTGACGTCAACAATGATTGCTCTTAGCATCAATCTCAAGCAGTCGTTCCGCGTCGTCGTCTTGTGAAGGGACCCCCCTCGTGCCCAGCATCGATCTGACCGGCAAGGTCGCCGTCGTCACCGGCAGCGGCCGTGGCCTCGGCCTCGCCTACGCGCACGCTCTCGCCGCCGCCGGCGCCTCCGTGGTCGTCAACGACGTCGACGAGAACGTGGCCGAGCAGGCCGTGAAGTCCATCACCGCGGCGGGCGGCACCGCCGTGGCCGAGGTGGTCCCGGTCGGCACGACGGAGGCCGCCGAGCGGCTCGTGAACCGCGCGGTGGAGGAGTTCGGGCGGCTCGACATCCTGGTCACCAACGCGGGCATCCTGCGCGACAAGGTGCTGTGGAAGATGACCGACGACGACTTCGACGCGGTGATCACCACCCATCTCAAGGGCACCTTCACCTGCGCCCGCGCCGCCGCCGTACGCATGCGCGAGCAGGGTGAGGGCGGCACGCTGATCCTGGTCGGCTCCCCGGCCGGCCAGCGCGGCAACTTCGGGCAGACGAACTACGCCGCCGCCAAGGCAGGCATCGCCGCCTTCGCCCGCACCTGGTCGATGGAGCTGGGCCGGGCGAACATCACCGTCAACGCGATCGTGCCGGTGGCCGCGACCGCCATGACCGAGACGATCCCCGCCTTCGCCCCGTACGTCGAGGCGCTGAAGAACGGCGAGCCGTTCCCGGCCTTCCTGCGCAAGGGCGAGGGCTTCGGCACCCCCGAGGACTGCGCCGCCCTCGTCCCCTTCCTCGCCTCCGAGGCCGCCCGGGGCATCACCGGCCAGGCCATCGGCATCGGCGGCGACAAGGTGGCACTCTGGTCGCATCCGCAGGAGATCAGGACGGCGTACGCGGACGGCGGCTGGACCCCCGAGGCCCTGGCCGACGCCTGGCCCACCTCGGTCGGCGCCGAGCTCCAGTCGGTGGGCATCCCCGCCCCCAAGTTCCCGGAGGCGTAACCATGGCGCACCTCAACGTCGAGGAACTCGTCGCGATCGACGTCCACACCCACGCCGAGATCTCCTCCAAGGGCACCTCGTCCCTGGCCGACGACCTCCACGACGCCTCGTCGGCCTACTTCAAGGTCGAGGGCAAGCGGAAGCCGACCCTGGAGGAGACCGCCGCGTACTACCGCGAGCGGAAGATGGCCGCCGTCATCTTCACGGTGGACGCCGAGTCCGCGACCGGCACCGCGCCCGTCCCCAACGAGGAGGTCGCCGAGGCCGCTGCGGCCAACCCGGACGTGCTGATCCCCTTCGCGTCCATCGACCCCTTCCGGGGCCGGGCGGGCGTGAAGCAGGCCCGCCGGCTGGTCGAGGAGTACGGGGTCAGGGGCTTCAAGTTCCACCCCAGCATCCAGGGCTTCTTCCCCAACGACCGCTCGGTCGCGTACGAGCTGTACGAGGTGATCGAGGAGACCGGCACGATCGCCCTCTTCCACACCGGCCAGACCGGCATCGGCGCGGGAGTCCCCGGCGGCGGCGGGATCCGGCTCAAGTACTCGAACCCGCTGCACATCGACGACGTGTCCGCGGACTTCCCGGAGATGAAGATCATCCTGGCGCATCCGTCGTTCCCCTGGCAGGACGAGGCCCTCGCCGTCGCCACGCACAAACCGGGTGTGCACATCGACCTGTCCGGCTGGTCGCCGAAGTACTTCCCGCCGCAGCTGGTGCAGTACGCCAACA
Source organism: Streptomyces sp. NBC_01451 (assembly GCF_036227485.1). NCBI lineage: Bacteria > Bacillati > Actinomycetota > Actinomycetes > Kitasatosporales > Streptomycetaceae > Streptomyces > Streptomyces sp. NBC_01451. The sequence continues at coordinate 1,391,227 of NZ_CP109479.1, read as the reverse complement.
CCCTGCTCAAGGACAAGGTCCTCTTCGGCTCGGACTACCCGGTGCTCACCCCCGACCGCTGGCTCGCCGACTTCGAGAAGCTGCCGATCAAGGACGAGGTCAGGCCGAAGATCCTCAAGGAGAACGCGGCCCGGCTGCTCGGACTCACGAAGCCCTGAATCCGTAACCCATGTCTCCTAACCCGTAACTCGTAGAGGGGCGCAACGATGCGCAACGAGGGACTGGGGTCTTGGCCCGCCCGCCGGGCCCGCAAGACCCCCCAACGCACCGCCCTGATCCACGGTGACACCACGATCACCTACGCACGGCTGTACGAGCGCACCACCCGGCTCGCGCACGCCCTGCGCGCCCGGGGTGTGCGCCGCGGTGACCGGATCGCCTATCTCGGCCCGAACCATCCCTCCTACCTGGAGACCCTGTTCGCGGCGGGCACGCTCGGCGCGGTCTTCGTGCCGCTCAACACCCGCCTCGCCGGCCCGGAGATCGCCTACCAGCTCGCCGACTCCGGCACCAAGGCCCTCGTCTACGGCCCCTCGCACGCCGGCCTCGTCGCCGGACTGCCCGGAAACACGGACGTGCGCGCGTACGTCGAGGTCGGCGCCGAGTACGAGGAGGCGCTCGCCGGTGCCTCCGCCGAACCCGTCGACGCGCCGGTCACCGCCGACGACACCTGCATCATCATGTACACCTCGGGCACGACCGGCCGCCCCAAGGGCGCCATGCTCACGCACGGCAACCTCACCTGGAACGCCGTCAACGTCCTCGTCGACCAGGACGTCATCACCGACGAACGCGCCCTGGTCTCCGCCCCGTTGTTCCACACGGCCGGGCTGAACATGCTCACCCTGCCCGTGCTGCTCAAGGGCGGACTGTGCGTCCTGGTCGAGTCCTTCGTCCCGGAGGCCACCTTCGACCTGATCGAACAGCACCGGATCACCTTCATGTTCGGGGTGCCGACCATGTTCGACCAGGTGGCCAGACACCCGCGCTGGGCCGACGCCGACCTGTCGTCGCTGCGCATGCTCTCCTGCGGCGGCTCACCCGTGCCGACCCCGCTCATCGCCGCGTTCCAGGAACGCGGGCTCACCTTCCTCCAGGGCTACGGCATGACCGAGGCATCGCCCGGCACCCTCTTCCTGGACGCCGAGCACGCGGTCAGCAAGGCCGGCTCGGCGGGCGTACCGCACTTCTTCAGCGACGTACGGGTGGTACGGCCCGACCTGACCCCGGCCGAGGTCGGCGAGCCCGGCGAGATCGTGGTCCGCGGGCCGCACGTCATGCCGGGTTACTGGGGACTGCCCGAGGAGACGGCCGCCTCCTTCACGGACGGCTGGTTCCGCAGCGGGGACGCCGCCCGGATCGACGAGGACGGGTACGTCTTCGTCGTCGACCGCATCAAGGACATGATCATCTCGGGTGGGGAGAACATCTACCCCGCCGAGATCGAGGACCTGCTCCTGGGCCACCCCGACATCGTCGAGTGCGCGGTCATCGGCGTCGCCGACGAGAAGTGGGGCGAGGTGCCGCGCGCGGTCGTCGTGCCCCGCGAGGGCGCGGCCCTGGACGCGGACGAGGTGCTGGCCTCGCTGTCCGGGCGGCTCGCCAAGTACAAGATCCCGAAGTCGGTCGTCATCGCGGACGAACTCCCGCGCACCGCCTCCGGAAAGCTCCTCAAGGCCCGGGTGCGCAAGGTCTTCGGCGCGGGCTCGTAGACCGCACCGGGCCCGCCCCCTCCATCAGCCATCAGCTCGACTCCCAGTTAAGGAACGCGACATGAGCATCACGGTCAACGGCATCGACGAACTCAAGAAGCTCGCCGGCAGCGACCTCGGCACCAGTGAGTGGATCGAGGTCACGCAGGAGCGCATCAACACCTTCGCCGACGCGACCGGCGACCACCAGTGGATCCACGTGGACCCGGAGAAGGCCGCCGAGGGCCCCTTCGGCGCCCCGATCGCCCACGGATACCTCACCCTCTCCCTCTTCATCCCGCTCTTCACCGAGCTGCTGGACGTCCAGGGCGTCACCACGAAGGTCAACTACGGCCTCAACAAGGTGCGTTTCCCCTCGCCCGTGAAGGCCGGCTTGAAGATCCGCCTGGTCGGCAGGCTGGCCGACGTCGAGGACGTGCCGGGCGGGGTGCAGATCACCGTCGACGGCACGATCGAGATCGAGGGCGCCCCGAAGCCGGCGGCGGTGCTGCAGAGCCTGTCCCGCTTCTACGCCTGATCCCTCCGCTCCGGCTGGTCCTCACGCACGGGCACGAGGTCGAGAAGGCGTTCCGAGGCCTCCCGGGCGAGCGGTGCGAGCCGTTCGTGCATCGCCCGGAACGTCTTCTCGGCCCGTTCCGCCGGCCAGTCGTCCGGGAGGTGCACGAACGGGAGGCGCGGATCTCGGCAGATGACGCCCAGCCACTCGGCCTGCATGACGAGGCGCAGCGAGAGGGCGTCGTCCACCGCCGGCAGCTCGCTCTCCCAGGGCTGCCACCGTCGCGCGAACGCCCGGTAGCGCGCGGCCAGTTCGGACAGTTCCCAGCTCTCCTCGATCATCGCGCCGATCTCCATGCCCGCGTCGGCGCGCGCCCGGAACACCTTCACATGGGCAGACAGACCGAGTTCGGCCACCGGGGCGGAGACATCGGCCTCGCCCGGCGCGATCCACAGGCCGTTGAACAGCGGGCCGAACCCGCTCCACGTCAACTGCGAGCGCAGATCGTGGCGTTGGCGCTGCCAGGACTCCGGGAGCGAGAAGCCCAGCAGGGTCCAGGTGCCGTCCCAGTGCCGGTTGACCGCGCCCGTGTGCCAGACACGCCGCTCCCCGTCCGCCGGCACGGCCGCCGAACGTCCGGTCAGCCCGAAGTGCATCCGGCGGCCCGCGCGCTGACGGCGCAGCAGACCGCGGCTCACCATCCGGGTCAGCGTCGAACGGGTCGCCTGCTCGCCGACGCCCGCCCGCGTGAACACGTCGATGACACTGCCCGAGGACACACGGACGCCACGCCCGAGCACCTGGTCGCCCAGGAACGTCAGCATCAGGGACCGGGGCCGCGGCGACTCCTCGGTGGTCACGCGGCCCACGCTACGCCCCGGCGACCGGTCCGTCAGCCCGTGACCTGCTGGTACGAGTACACGGTGGTCGCCAGCGCGCAGATGCCCGGCTGGACGACCTGGGCGCGCAGGACGCCGGTGTTCGTGTCGTAGTCGACGCCCTCCGCCTCGTACGCCGTTCCCGTGCAGGTGCTGCGCTGCGGGAGGGCGAACAGGCTCGTGACACGGCCCGTGACCGTCCTGCCGTCCACCGCGCGGGCCAGGTCGACCTGGAGCAGCGGGCGGATCTCCGGGAACAGGGTGCCCGAGTCGTCGTCCGAGGCACACAGCAGCCGGGTCGCGGTGACGAAGTCGCAGCCCTGGATGTCCCGCACCGTCCGGTCCAGGGTGATCTGCCCGGCCTGCGCCAGCGTGCCGCCGGTGGCCGGCGTCGACGCGTTGAGGAGCGGGGCCGGGAACACCTGCAGACGGGACTGGTCGCCCCACTCGCCCGAGACCAGCCACTGGCCGTCGGGCGAGACGGTGGCGAAGGAGTTGTTCAGTTTCTCGCCGGAGTCGAGCTGGTGCACGTACTGATAGCGCTGCCCGGCCGGGGTGGTGACCGCGAACATCTTGGACGTGGCCGTGTCCGGGCCCTGGTAGGCGTCGAACACGTACCCGTTCGCGATGTCCGGGTCACCGATGTGGTTCCAGCCGGCGATGCGCAGGTCCAGCGGGATCGAGGTGAGGCCGCGGTACAGGAGCGTGCCGTCCGCGCGGGAGGCCAGCCCCTGACCGCTGCCGAGGGAGTCGACCTGGGTCGCGCCGGTCTCCGTCCACTGTGCGTCGGCGGCGGAGGCTGCTCCACCGCCGCCGAGCGAGAGCGCTCCGGCAAGGCCCAAGAGCGCGGTCAGGGACAGGAGTTGACGCTTCATCAGTCAGCCACCCAGGACGTCGACGAATACCGGGTTGGAATAGAACCACGTATCGGCCCACGGGTCACCGTTTCCGGGCTCGTGGGTGATCGGACCGTGCGGGTCGACCGAGGCGCCGAGGTATCCGGCACCGTGCCGGTTGCCGTCGCTGCCCCGCAGCCGGACGTAGAAGGACTCGTCACCGACGGTCAGCGGCACGCGCAGGGTGTACGTTCCCGTGCGCCCCGTCACGTCCTTCGACTTCACGACCCTCGTGTCCGGCGCCTTCCAGGTGTCCCGGTCGGCGACCGGGCCGCGCACCGCGCCCCGGATCACGTCGACGTGCGCCAACTCGGGCAGGATTCCCTGCGGGTTGAGGCGGGAGGCGCTGGTCACGGTGATGTTCAGCGTGAGCTTCTCGCCCCTGCGGACGCGGAGCCGGCCCCCCAGCGTGACACCCCGGCCGGCGTCGCAGTCACGCGTCAGCCGTACGTCGAGCCCGTCCAGCAGATGGCCGTGGTCCAGCCAGACCCGGCCCGCGCGCATGCCCGCCATCACCGCGCGGTAGCCGTAGCCGGTGACGCCCACGTGGGTGCGGCTGAACTGGCCGGGCCAGAAGTCGCTGCCGGGCTGCGGGGTGTCGGTGTTCACCGGGTCGGGCAGCTTGCCGGTGTTGTCGAAGTTCTGCCCGACCGGCCAGTCGCCGTTCTTCCAGGTGTCGAAGACGATCCGGTGCGCGTCGGAGTTCGTGGTGATCGAGAACAGGCTGCCTTCGGCCAGCATCGAGTCCCACAGACCGCCGACCGTCGCGGTCGCCCAGTCGAAACCGCCGTACGTCAGATACCCGTCCGCCGGATAGCCCGCCCAGGACTGCGCGGACGGCTTGTTCTCGTACTCGCCGCGGATCGAGGTGGCCCCGCGCCAGCCGGGAATGGCCGCGCCCTGGGCGCCGGGCGCGCCCTCCATCCCGATCATGATCTCCGGCGCCGCGTCCCGCCAGTTGCGCATCTCGTGCGGGGAGTCGATGCCCAGGCGCATCGGGTGGTTGGCGAGGACCAGCACGTCGTCGACGTATCCGGTGCGGCGCTGCTCGGCCAGCCACTTGATCGCCTTGACCGCGTGTGCCTCGTTGCGGGCGGTGTCGGCGGCACCCGCCGAGCCCTCCGTGTAGCCGAGGAGCTTGCCGTCGTAGGCACTCTCGAACTTCGTGAGCAGGTCGACCTCGTGCTTGCCGGGCGGGGAGAAGACCGTGCAGTGCTCGGCGCCCGGGATGTACCACTCCAGGCCCTGGAAGATCAGCTGACGCGGGTTCTCCTTCCGCGCCTTGAGGATCTCGGCGTGCTCCAGCGGTGCCCCGAACTGGGCGTGCCCGAAGTTGGAGTGCTCGGTGAACACCATCCAGTCGAGGCCGAACTTCTCGCCCGCAGAGGCCAGTTGGGAGAACGTGTACTTGGCGTCGTGGCTGTAGACGGTGTGGATGTGATGGTCGCCGACGAGGTAGGCGAGGCGCGGGTCGCTGCCGCCGAGCCGACGGGGAGTGGCAGCGGCGGCGGGTGTCGCCAGTGACCCGGCGGCGAAGGCGGCGCCGAAGAGGCCTGCCCGGTGCAGGAGTTGACGCCGGGACACGCCCTGCGCGTCCAGGCCGGCGGGGGAGACGGTGGGGTCGGCCCAGGCAGGCAGCTGTTGCTCGGTCATGGTCTTTGGGTCCCTTGGGATCTGGTGGGATCTGGAGAGGTGTGGAGTCCACGAGGCTTGGCGGAGCCTGACGGTGTGTGTCGGTGGTGTGTGTCGGTGGTGGATCAGTGGTTCATGAACGCGCTGACGGGCAGTGCCCGTTCGACGATCCGTACGTCGCCGAGGCGGCCGTGCAGGATCTGGTCGATCTTCCCCGCGTACTCGTAGCCGCCGAGCAGCCAGGGCAGCCCGACCGAGGTGATGCCGGTCGAGGTCGCCGTCGGGTTGCGGACGACCGGGCAGCCCTGGACGTACAGCGTGGTGTGCCTGCCGTCGTTGACGACCGCGAGGTGCCACCAGGTCTCCAGCGGTGTCTCCTGGCCCCAGTTGGTGGCGATGCCCTGCTGGTTGAGGGGCCGCATGGCCCACTGGGGCTCGCGGTCGTTGGAGAGGGACAGCGTGGCGAGCGGCTCGTCCGGGTCGTCGCCGGTCCTGCCCGCGGCGCCGCCCGTACCGGTGCGGCTGACCACTCCGGCCCAGGCGTGGTGCGAGGGGTCCCAGTCGGCGGGCAGCCGGTAGAACGCCTCGATGGTGTAACCGGACTCGAACGTGGCCGAGTTGAGGGGCGCGCCGTCTACCGTGCGCAGATAGGCGCCCTTGAGCGGCGACTTGAAGCCGTTGAAGTCCAGGCTGCCGTGGCCGGGCTGGTCCGGGTGGTGGTCGCTCGACCAGTTGAGCGTGGCGCCCCCGACCGACACCGGCGTCAGATCGTTGCCGCGGCCGGACCGGTCACGGACCGTGCCCGTGAGGGCGGCGCCGTCCGTCTGTCCGTCGAAGCGCCAGTACGCCACCGTGCCCGGGATCACCATCTTCGAGGCCGGGCGGGCAGGGCGTGCGGGCACCGGGGCGAAGCCGGCGAAACGCTCCGCGAAGTCGATGTCGACGGAGAACCGGTCGGCCTCGCCGCTGAGCTCGATCTCCTGCCGCTCCAGCTCGTTGAGCCCCTTCGCGGCCCGGCCGAGGATCCACGGGGAGACCGTCTCCACGTCGATGGTGTTCCGGTCGAGGTCGAAACGGTAGAGGCGGATCATCGCCGCGCCGCCGAAGTACCGGTTCTGATAGTTCGTCAGGTGCAGCTCGACGTCATGTCCCGCCGCGTTCTTGCGCGTCGCGCGGCCGGCGGGCCAGTAGTGCCCGTTGAGGGTGAGGAAGATCTGGTCGTGGTCGGCGATCAGCTTGTCCCACAGCTGCTGCCCGTAGTCGGACAGGGAGCCGTCCTCGACGACCAGTTCGTGCGTCGTGAGGATCACCGGCAGGGCCGGGTGCTTCGCCAGGACGTCCTTCGCCCACGCGTAACCCTTGTCCGACAGCCGCCAGTCCAGCGCGAGGACCAGCCACTCCCGCCCGGCCGCCTTGAACACGTGGAAGGTGTTGTAGCCGTCGGCCGACGCCCCGCCGAAGGTCTTCTTCCCCTTGAACCGCGCCGGCCCGAACACGTCGAGGTACGGGGAGGCGCCCCGCTGGTCGGTGGTGGAGGACCTCACGTCGTGGTTGCCCGCGAGGACGCTGTAGCCGACGCCCCGCCGGTCCAGCAGCCGGAACGCCTCGCCGATCGCGGCGACCTCCGGTGCGGCGCCGTTCTGGGTGAGGTCGCCCAGATGGGACAGGAACACGATGTTCTCGTCCCGTCCGTGCTCCAGCAGATACCGCAGGGACGCCTCGACGGGCGCCTTGTCGATGCTCGGCCCGTCGAAGAGGTACTGGGTGTCGGGCATCACGGCGAGCGTGAACCGGCGGCTCTCGGTGTCGGGCCGCCACGACGAACGCGCCCTGTCGGTCACGGCTTCGGCGGCCGTCGGCAGGGCGACGGACGTGGTCGCCGCCGCCCCGATCAGCGCGGTCGCCCGCAGGAAGGTACGCCGTCCGGCGCCCGCCTGGGGTGCTTCCAGGGCAGGCTCGTGCCCGGACTCGTGCGAGGTGCACACAACTGACTCCGTAAGAGGTTCTGTGAGGTGAGAGGAGGTGTGTGGGGGGAGCTAGAGCGTGCGGAGAGTCCAGGCCCAGCGGTGGGTGCCCGGCTGCAGGAGATAGGAGGGGAAGGTGTCGGGGCCGCACGACGCCGTGCCGAGCCCGCGGTGTGCCGCGTCGATGTGGACCACGCAGCCGGGCCGCGCCGTCAGCTGGTCGTGGTGCGTGGCGGCGGCCAGCTCCTCGGCGCGGAACCGGGTCACGGAGACCTGGCGCGGCCGGTCCAGCACGACCGAGAGACCGGTGGCGTCCGGCGCCGACAGCCTGAACCGTCGTACACCGTGCCGTCCGCCGCTCTCCTGCGGTCGCAGATAGGGGGTGAACAGGGAGTCCACGGGGGCCGAGTGATGCCCGACGGGCGCTCCGGCGGCGCGGTCCGGATAGGACTCCCAGGGGCCCTGCCCGAACCACTCCAGCAGGTCGAGCCCGGACACCGTCTCGAACACGGAACCGACCCGGGCCACATCGGCGTAGGCGTCCGGCAGCTCGACGCCCTCCTCGACGCGGATGCCGCCCTGGACGGGGGTGAACACCTGCTCGTGGCGGATCACACCGGCGTTCGCCGCGTACTCGGCGAGCACGGTCACCTGCCCGCCGTCGCGCCGCACGTCGACGGCCTTGCGTACGAGGGTGTCGAGGCCCCAGTCCTGCCAGCGGGCCGCCATGCCGCCCAGCTCGTCGTTGTCGGTCGGTGCCCGCCACAGGGACAGCACGGGCGCCGACGTCAGCAGTGGGTGGACCAGCAGCCCGTCCGCGTCGACCTTGACGCGCGGTCCCGCGACCACGGTCTCCGGCACCTCGGGCGCGGCCCGCAGCAGCAGCTGGGGCACGCAGATCTCGGTGCCGCGCGGCGCCCACGGCTCGTCACCGGCCGTCGTCACCCGCAGGGTCACCCAGGCCTCGCCGCCGTCCGCCGGCAGCTCGAAGGGCAGCGGCACGGCAGCCGTCTCACCAGGGCGCAGATCCGGCAGTTCGGCGGGCGCGGTCAGGGTGCGGCCGTCCGCGAGCGTCAGTTCCCAGGTGGCCGTGAGCCAGTCCAGGCCCCGGAAGCTCTGGTGGTTGGCGACGACGAGCCCCTCGTGCCGGAAGGCCTCCAGGCGCACCGGGGCCGCGATCTCCCGGTGCTCGAACATGACGGGCTTGGGCGTGCGGTCGGGGAAGACGACACCGTCGGCGATGAAGGCGCCGTCGTGGATCGTCTCGCCGAAGTCGCCGCCGTACGCCCAGCGCAGGCCGGGGGCGGCGACACCGTTGTCATGGAGCCCGGCGCCCGCGCGTCCGAGAGGTCTGCCGCTGTTCACGCACTGGAGAATGCCGTGGTCCCAGAACTCCCAGATGAACCCGCCCTGAAGTCCCGGAGTTGACTCGATGGCGGCCCAGTGGTCGGCGAGCGTGCCGTTGCTGTTGCCCATGGCGTGCGAGTACTCGCACTGGATGAGCGGCTTGGTCTGCCTGCCGGACAGGGCGTGCGCGACACAGTCCTCCAGCGGCGCGTACATCGGGCAGGCGATGTCGGAGGCGACCGCCGGATCGGCCCAGCCGAGCTTGGCCGCGCCCTCGTACTGGAGCGGCCGGGTCGGGTCGTGCCGGCGCAGCCAGCCCGCCGCCGCGTCGTGGTTGGCGCCGTAGTCGGACTCGTTGCCCAGCGACCAGATGATGACCGACGGGTGGTTCTTGTCCCGCAGGACCATCCGCGAGACCCGGTCCACGAAGGCGTTCAGATAGCGCGGATCGTCCGCGATCTCGTGCGCGTGGTCGTGCGACTCGATGTCCGCCTCGTCGACCACGTAGAAACCGAGCTCGTCCGCGAGGTCGTACAGCGTCGGGTCGTTCGGATAGTGGGCGGTGCGGATCGCGTTGAACCCGAACCGCTTGAGCAGGACGAGATCGGCGCGCATGTCGTCGTACGACACGGTCCGCCCGGTCAGCGGATGGAAGTCGTGCCGGTTGACGCCCCGGACGTATATCCGCTCCCCGTTGACCAGCAGGTCCCGGCCGACGATCTCGACGTCCCGGAAACCGATCCGCCGCTGAGAGGTGTCGGCGACCGTTCCGTCGGCGCGGTGCAGCCGGACGGTCAGGTCGTACAGCTCGGGCGTCTCGGCGTTCCAGGTGCGTACGTCGGACACGCGCACCCCCAGCCGGGGCTCGCCCAGGAAGTCGGAGACGCGGTCGTCCTCGGCGTTGGAGCGGTCGAACTCGGCGTCCTGGAGGAGGAGGTGACCGTCGATCTCACCGGTGACGTACCAGCCCGCGGGCAGCGCGCCGCCCGCGTCCCGCACCCGGCAGTCGACGCGCAGCTCACCGGAGGCCGGTGCCCGCACGGTGACGTCCGCGAGGTGCAGCGGGTCCGTCGCGTACAGCAGCACCGAGCGGGTGATGCCGCCGTGCCACCACTGGTCCTGGTCCTCGATGTGGGTGGCGTCGGACCACTTGACGACCGTCAGCCGCACGGTCGCCGGGCGGCCCGGCCACACGACGTCGGACAGGTCGAACTCGGCCGCCAGATGGGAGTCCTTGGAGATGCCGACCGGCCGTCCGTCCACGTGCACGAGCAGCACGCTCTCGGCGGCGCCGACCTGGAGCACGATCCGCCGGCCCGCCCACTCGGCCGGAACGTCGAACTCGCGCTCGTACACACCCGTCGGGTTGGCGTCCGGCGACGCGGGCGGGAAGTCGCCCCACGGCATCCGGACGTTGGTGTACCAGGGCAGGTCGTCGGTGTCCTGGAGGGTCCAGGCGCCGGGCACTCGGGCCGTGGACCAGTCGTCGCCCACGGGGGCGGTGGGGTGGGGGAGGAGCTGGAAGCGCCAGTCGCCGTCGAGGGAGAGGGCGCCGCAACGCCGGTCGACGGCGTTCATGGGCAGCCGCCCCCAGGAGGTCACCTCGGGTGACTCCCAGGGGCGCAGGGCGAGCAGGGGATCGCTCGTCATCCGCGGACGGCTCCTTTCGCGAGGTCGCCGATGATCTGCTTGGCACCGATCGCGAACACGATCAGCAGCGGGATGAGGGCGAGCAGCGCGCCGGTCATGACGATGCCGTAGTCGGTGGTGCCGTGGGTGCCGTTGAGCTGGGACAACGCGACCTGGAGGGTCACGTTGTCGGGGTTGGTGAGGGAGATCAGGGGCCAGGCGAAGTCGTTCCACTGGCCCATGAAGGTGAAGATGCCGAGGAAGGCGAGACCGGGGCGGACCACCGGCAGCGCCACGTGCCAGTACTGGCGCAGGAAGTTCGCGCCGTCGAGCTTGGAGGCGTCGAGCAACTCGTCGTGGATGGCCGTCTTCATGTACTGGCGCATCCAGAAGATGCCGAAGGCGTTGGCCGCGGCCGGCACGATCAGCGCGGTCATCGAGCCGATCCAGCCGATCTTCGCCATGACGACGAACTGCGGGATGACCGACAGCTGCGCCGGGACCATGAAGATCACCATGAGCAGCCCGAACAGCAGCCCCTTGCCGGGGAACTCGAACTTGGCGAAGACGAACGCCGCGAGGGAGTCGAAGAGCAGGACCAGGAAGGTCACCGACGTCGCGACCAGCAGCGAGTTCCACATCGACCCGAAGAAGTCGATGGCGTCGAAGAGATTGCGGACGTTCTCCAGGAAGTGCGTGCCCGGCAGCAGCTTCGGCGGGTACGAGAAGATCTCCGACGAGCTGTGCGTCGACATGATGACGGCCCAGTAGAACGGGAAGGCCGAGATCAGCGTGCCGACGATCAGCGGCAGGTGCAGCGCGAGCCCTCTGCGGCGGGACCCCTTGATGGATGCCATTTTGCGGGCCCTTCCTAGTCGCCCCGGCGCTGCACGAGGCGCCAGTTGATGATCGAGAAGAGGACGACGACGAGGAAGATGCCCCACGCCACCGCGGCTCCGTACCCGAAGTCGTTGTTGTCGAAGGTCTGCTGGAAGAAGTAGAGGACCATCGTCTGGCCCGAGTGGCCCGGACCGCCCGCGAAGGTCGAGTCGTTGGACGAGGTCTGGAGCAGGACCTGTGGTTCGGAGAAGCTCTGCAGGCCCGTGACCGTCGAGACGACGAGCACGAACAGCAGCGTGGGCCGCAGCAGCGGCAGCGTGATCCGGAAGAAGGTCTGGAAGGGGTTGGCGCCGTCCACCCGCGCCGCCTCGTACAGTTCGCTCGGGATGGTCTGGAGCCCGGCGAGGAAGATGATCGCGTTGTAGCCGGTCCACTGCCAGGTCATCAGCGCCGCGATGGTGACCTTGATGCCCCACGGGGTGTTCAGCCAGGCCACCTGGTCGATCCCCACCCCGTGCAGGACGGCGTTCACCACGCCGTTGTTGGTGGAGAAGATCGAGCCGAAGACGATCGCGATGGCGACGACCGAGGTGACGTTCGGCAGGAAGTAGGCGACGCGGTACAGGCTCTTGAAGCGGACCGCGGAGTTGAGCATCACGGCCGTGACCATCGCCAGCAGGATCATCGGGAAGGTGGCCAGCGCCCAGATGATGATCGTGTTGCCGATCGAGTTCCAGAAGTCGCTGTCGGTCAGCAGGTACCGGTACTGCGAGAGCCCGGCCCACTCCATCGAGCCGAGGCCGTCCCAGCGGTGGAACGACAGGTAGAGCGAGAAGCCGACCGGGAACAGGCCGAATCCGAGGAAGATCAGGTAGAAGGGCGAGATCGCGGCGTAGAGGTGCCAGTACTTGCGCCACCCCTTCTTCGGCCCGGTCGGCGAGAGCCGCGGCGCCACAGCCGGAGGGGACTGCTCGATGACGGCCATCAGTAGCTCACCCCCAGGTGCTTCGCGATACGACGGCACTTGCTCATGGCGTCACTCCAGGCTTTCCCGGGGTCCTTGCCGAGGACGCCGACGTTCTTGATCTCGTCCTTGATGGGTGTCCCGAGCGCGATGTCGTACGGGCTGTTGTAGGCGACCACGATCTTCTGCGCGGCGGGCCCGAAGACGTCCGTGGTGACCTGGCCGCCGAAGAAGGGGTCGGCCTCCCGGAGCTGCTTGAGGTCGTAGGAGGCGGGCGTGGAGGGGAAGAGACCCGCGTCGACGTAACCCTGGGCCTGGTTGGCCGCGTTGAGGATCCAGGTGATGATCTGGAAGGCCTGCTCGGGCTCCCGGCACGCCTTGGTGATCGACAGGAACGAGCCGCCGTTGTTGGCCGGCCGTACCGGCATGTCGGCGATCCGCCACCGGCCCTTGGTCTTCGGCACGCCGTTCTTGATGTCGAAGCTGGCCCAGGAGGCGCCCAGTTGGCTGGGCAGTTTGCCGTCCTGGATGGCCGACAGCTGGTCCGGGGTGCCGTTCACCAGGTCCGAGACGATCTTCCGCTGCTTGGCCTCCACGGCGAGGGCCCAGGCCTGGCGCACATGCTCCTGGTCGCCGATGAAGTGGCGGTCCTTGTCGACGTACCGCTTCGCGCCCTGCTGGACGACGTTCTCGAAGACGGAGTTGACGTCGGTCAGCAGCCTGGCCCCCGGGACGCGCTTGCCGAGCTGCACGCCCGCGTCGAAGAACCGCTCCCAGGTGTTCAGCTCCTTCGACACGTCGTCGGGCTCGTACGGCAGCCCCGCCCTGCGGAAGATCTCGTACTGGTAGTAGTGGGCGACCGGCCCGCAGTCGATCGGGAAGCCGACCATCGTGCCGTCGTCGGCGATGCCCTGGTCCCACTTCCAGGACAGGTACTGGCTCCGGTACTTCTCCGCGCCCAGCGTCCGCAGATCGATGAACTGGTCCGCGTTCGGCAGGTAGGCGGCCATGTCCTCGCCCTTGAGCCCCGCGATGTCGGGGACGTGGGCCTGGCCGGTGATCGTGGTGATGAGCTTGGAGCGGTACTGGCCGCCGATCTGGATGGCCCGGAGGTCCACCGAGCTGTCGTAACGCGCCTTGGCGTTCTTGACGACGGTGTCGCTCAGACCGCCGCTCCAGTACCACAGGACCATGTTGCGCCCGGTGGAGCCGGTCGGAACGGCGCAGCCGCTCGCCAGGCCCCCGAGCGTCGTGGCGGCCGTGCCGGCCAGGCCCGCGCGCAGGAGGCCTCTTCGTGAGAGCTGCACAGCTCCCACCGCCTTTCGGATCTGTTCGGTGCGTAAAAGTGCGTAAGGGCGTGAGTGAGTAAGGGGGGAAGGGGGGGTGAAGTCAGGGTGTGACAGGCGCGAAGCGCACCGGCGGGCCGGGATCGGCCGGCAGCCGGTCGGCCAGGAAGCCGTAGGCGCGCCGCAGTGCGGGGTCGTCGAGCGTGTGCCACCAGCGGTGTATGTGGTACCAGCCGGGCGCGGCCAGCGCCCCGCCGCGCTCCCGCACGGACAGGGAGGCGGCCAGTACGGCGAACCGCAGCCGTTCCTCCAGCGGCCAGCCGCCGAGCGAGGCGGCGACGAAGCTGGCGCCGAACACGTCACCGGCGCCCGTCGAGTCGACGACGTCCACGGGGAGGGCCGGGACGTCCGCGTACTCGCCGGTCGTCTGGTCCACGGCGACCGCGCCGTCGCCGCCCCGGGTGACGACGGCCACCGGCACGAGCTCGCTGAGCGTGCCCAGCGCCGCGATCGCGGTGTCCGTGCGGGTGTACGCCATCGCCTCGGTCTCGTTGGGCAGGAAGGCGTGGCACAGGGCGAGCTGGTCGAGCAGGTCGGCGGACCACACCTGGGTGGGGTCCCAGCCGACGTCCGCGTAGATGTGCGTGCCGTTGGCCGCCGCCTTGGCCAGCCACCGGTGGGGCTCGGCCTCCAGGTGCACGAGGGCGGTGCGCGCCTCGGGCGGGTCCCCCAGCAGGGTGTCCTGGGAGTACGGGGGCGGCTGCCCGTGGGTGATCAGGGCGCGGTCGCCGTCGTAGGCGAGCGAGACGGTGACGGGGGTGTGCCAGTCGTCCGCGGTGCGCGAGAGCGAGAGGTCGACGCCCTCCTGTCCGGCGAGGACGTCGCGGCAGTGGGTGCCGTACGCGTCGTCCCCGAAGACCGTGGCCAGGGAGGTCCTCAGACCGTACCGGGCGGCGGCCACGGCGAGGTTCGCGATCCCGCCGGGGCTGGTGCCCATCCCCGACGTCCAGATCTCCTCGCCGGGCGTCGGGGGCTTGCCCAGGCCGGTGAGGACGAGGTCGAAGAAGAGCAGCCCGGTCAGCAGGACATCGGGCCGTTCGTCGTCCACGCGCGCATCCTCTCGTCAAAACTCGTCAGTTTGATGAGTTTGATGACCGGAATCGTGCGCGTCTTCGGAAGATTTGGCAAGAGTCGAGCAGAACCAAGCATAGAAATGATTGAAGATGACGAGTACTGTTCACCGCGTGCTGGCAGAACGACGACATCAACTCATCCTGCGGGCCCTGCGTTCAGGGGGCCCCGCGGCCGTGACCGATCTCTCCGAGCAGTTGGGCGTGAGCCCCGCCACCGTCCGGCGCGACCTGGTCAGACTGGAGGAGGAGGGCCTGCTCACACGTGTACACGGCGGCGCCGTGGTGGAGGAGGGCGACCAGCCCTTCGCCGAGGTCGCCGAGGTGCGCGTCGCCGAGAAGGACGCGATAGCCGCCAAGGCCGCCTCACTCGTCGAGGACGGCTCCTCCGTGCTGCTCGACATCGGCACCACCGCCTACCGGCTGGCCCGGCAGCTGCACGGCCGCCGCCTCACCGTGATCACCAGCAACCTGGTGGTCTTCGAGGAGCTGGTGGACGACGAGGGCATCGAACTGGTGCTCCTGGGCGGCATGGTCCGGCGCGAGTACCGCTCCCTGGTCGGTTTCCTCACCGAGGACAACCTGCGCCAGCTGCACGCCGACTGGCTCTTCCTGGGCACCAGCGGCATCCGGCCCGGCGGTCAGGTGATGGACACCACGGTGGTCGAGGTGCCGGTCAAGCGCGCCATGATCAAGGCCGCCGACCGGGTCGTGCTGCTCGCCGACCGGGCCAAGTTCCCCGGTACGGGCATGGCGAAGGTCTGCGGTCCCGAGGACCTGGACATGGTGGTGACGAACGCGCCGGTGGACCCGGCGACGCAGTCCTCTCTGCAGGAGGCCGGGGTGCAGGTCATCACGGCAGGAAAGGTGCAACCTTGAAGCTGACGATTCTGGGCGGCGGCGGATTCCGCGTCCCGCTCGTGTACGGGGCCCTTCTGGGCGACCACGCCGAGGGCCGGGTGACCCGCGTCGTCCTGCACGACCTCGACGCGGGCCGCCTCTCGGCGGTCACCCGGGTCCTGGCCGAGCAGGCGGCGGGGGTGCCCGACGCCCCCGCGGTGAGCGCCACGACCGACCTCGACGAGGCACTCACCGGCGCCGACTTCGTCTTCTCCGCGATCCGCGTCGGCGGCCTGGAGGGCAGGGCGAACGACGAGAAGGTGGCGCTGGACGAGGGCGTACTCGGCCAGGAGACGGTCGGCGCGGGCGGCATCGCCTACGGCCTGCGCACGGTCCCGGTGGCCGAGGACATCGCACGGCGCGTCGCGCGGGTCGCCCCCGACGCCTGGGTCATCAACTTCACCAACCCGGCCGGTCTGGTCACCGAGGCCATGTCCCGCCACCTCGGCGACCGCGTCATCGGCATCTGCGACTCCCCGGTGGGCCTCGGCCGCCGGATCGCCCGGGTGCTCGGCGCCGACCCCGGTGAGGCGTGGATCGACTACGTCGGCCTCAACCACCTGGGCTGGGTGCGCGGGCTGCGCGTCAACGGCCGCGACGAACTCCCGCGGCTGCTCGCCGACCCCGACCTCCTCGGCTCCTTCGAGGAGGGCAAGCTCTTCGGCACCGACTGGCTCCAGTCCCTGGGCGCCATCCCGAACGAGTACCTGCACTACTACTACTTCAACCGCGAGGCCGTACGCGCCTACAGCGAGGCCGAGAAGACCCGCGGCGCCTTCCTGCGCGACCAGCAGGCCGGCTTCTACGACGAGATGAAGCGGCCGGACGCCGCCGCCCTCACCGCCTGGGACCGCACCCGCGCCGAGCGCGAGGCGACCTACATGGCCGAGGCCCGCGAGACGGCGGGCGCGGGCGAACGCGACGCCGACGACCTGTCCGGGGGCTACGAGAAGGTCGCCCTCGCCCTGATGCGGGCCATCGCCCGCGACGAGCGCACCACCCTGATCCTCAATGTCCGGAACCGCGGGACGCTCTCGGTGCTCGACGCCGAGGCCGTCATCGAGGTGCCCTGCCTGGTCGACGCCAACGGCGCCCACCCCGTCACCGTCGACCCGCTGCCCGACCACGCCTCCGGCCTGGTCTGCTCGGTCAAGGCCGTCGAACGCGAGGTGCTCGCCGCCGCCGAGTCCGGCTCCCGTACGACGGCGGTCAAGGCGTTCGCGCTGCACCCGCTCGTCGACTCCGTGAACGTGGCCCGCAGACTGGTCGACGGGTACACCGCGGTCCACCCCGGTCTGGCGTACCTTAAGTAAGCGCTTTCCCTCTTGTTTCAGGTCTGGTCAGGTCCGGTCTGCTCAGGTCCGGTCTGCTTCATATCTGGTCTGCTCGAATCTGGTCTGGAGACTTCTCATGCACGACGAACGCCGGCGGATCGAGGAGCGCGTCCAGCGCCTCCACGACCAGCGGATCAAGGCGGCGATCTACGCCGCCACGGTTCCCTTCGAGGTCGAGGCCTGGCAGGCGCCGGGCGAGCCGGTCTCCTTCGAGGAGGCGGCGGCGGCGTCCTACACGCCCTTCGCCATGGACACCCTCTGGGGCCCGCCCTGGGGCACCACCTGGTTCCGGATGCGCGGCCGGGTGCCCGCCGAGTGGGCCGGCCGGCGCGTCGAGGCGGTCATCGACCTCGGCTTCGTCGGCGACTGGCCCGGCAACCAGGCCGAAGCCCTGGTCCACCTCACCGACGGCACCCCGCTGAAGGCGGTCAACCCGCTCAACCAGTACGTGCCGGTCGCCAACCCGGCCGCGGGCGGCGAGGAGATCGACTACCTCGTCGAGGCGGCCTCCAACCCGGACATCCTCGCCGCGAACTTCTCCAGGATCACCCCCATGGGTGACATCCTCACCGCCGGCGACAAGCCGCTCTACACCTTCCAGCGCGCCGACCTCGCCATCCTCGACGAGGAGGTCTTCCACCTCGACCTCGACGTCCAGGTACTGCGCGAGCTGATGCTGGAGCTGGGCGAGCACGACCCGCGCCGCCACGAGATCACCCACGCCCTGGACCGCGCCCTCGACCTGCTCGACCTGGACGACGTGGCCGGTTCGGCGGCGGCCGTACGGGCGGCCCTGGCGCCCACGCTGGCCAAGCCGGCCAACGCCAGCGCCCACAAGATCTCGGGCGTCGGCCACGCGCACATCGACTCGGCGTGGCTGTGGCCGATCCGCGAGACCAAGCGCAAGACCTCCCGCACCTTCTCCAACGTGACCTCGCTGGCCGACGAGTACGAGGACTTCGTCTTCGCCTGCTCGCAGGCCCAGCAGTACGAGTGGGTGCGCGACAACTACCCCAAGGTGTGGGCCCGCATCCAGGAGTCGGTGAAGAAGGGCCAGTGGGCGCCGGTCGGCGGCATGTGGGTCGAGGCCGACGGCAACCTGCCCGGCGGCGAGGCGATGGCCCGCCAGCTCATCCACGGCAAGCGGTTCTTCATCGAGCACTTCGGCGTCGAGACCAAGGGCGTGTGGCTGCCGGACTCCTTCGGCTACACCGCGGCCTACCCGCAGCTCGCCAAGCTCGCCGGCAACGACTGGTTCCTCACCCAGAAGATCTCCTGGAACCAGACCAACAAGTTCCCCCACCACACCTTCTGGTGGGAGGGCATCGACGGCACCCGCATCTTCACGCACTTCCCGCCGGTCGACACCTACAACGCCCGCTTCAGCGGCGAGGAGATGTCCCGCGCGACGCGCAACTACCAGGAGAAGGGCGTCGCGAACCGCTCGCTGGCCCCCTTCGGCTGGGGTGACGGCGGCGGCGGCCCCACCCGCGAGATCATGGAACGCGCGCGCAGGCTCGCCGACCTGGAGGGCTCGGCCACCGTCGAGATCGAGCACCCCGACGAGTTCTTCGCCAAGGCCCGCGAGGAGTACCCCGACGCACCGGTGTGGGTCGGCGAGCTGTACCTGGAGCTGCACCGCGCCACCTACACCTCCCAGGCCCGCACCAAGCAGGGCAACCGGCGCAGCGAACACCGGCTGCGCGAGGCCGAGTTGTGGGCGACCACGGCCGCACTGCACGCGCCGGGCTACGCGTACCCGTACGACCACCTCGACCGCCTCTGGAAGACGGTCCTGCTCCACCAGTTCCACGACATCCTGCCGGGCTCGTCCATCGCCTGGGTGCACCGCGAGGCGGAGGCCGAATACGCCCGCGTGGCCGAGGAGTTGGAGACGATCACCGCCGAGGCGGTGGCCGCGCTCGGCGGCGGCGAGTCCCGCGCCTTCAACACCAGCCCGTACGACCGCGCCGAGGTCGTCCGCACCTCGACGGGCGTCCCCATGTACGTGGAGGTCCCGGCGAGCGGCAGCGCCCCGCTGGCCGTCGCGGAACCCCCGCGGCCGGTGACGGTGACGGAGGGCCGGATCCTCGACAACGGCCTCGTACGCGTCGAGTTGGCGGCGGACGGCACGCTGGCCTCGGTCCGCGACCTGAAGGCGAACCGCGAAGTCCTGGCGGACAAGGGCAACTTGCTGCGCCTGCACACCGACCTCCCGAACTACTGGGACGCCTGGGACATCGACAAGCACTACCAGAACCGCTACACGGACCTGCTGGAGACGTCCTCCGTGACGGTGGCCGACGAGGACCCGCTCCTCGGCGCCATCCGGGTGGAGCGCGACTTCGGCAAGGGCTCGAAGATCGTCCAGACGATCACCGTCCGGGCCGGCAGCCCCCGGATCGACTTCGAGACGGAGATCGACTGGCACGAGGCCGAGAAGATCCTCAAGGCGGCCTTCCCGGTGGACGTCCGCGCGGCGCACTCCAGCGCGGAGATCCAGTTCGGCCACGTCCAGCGGCCCACGCACACCAACACCACCTGGGAGTCGGCCCGCTTCGAGGTCTCCGGCCACCGCTGGGTGCACATCGCCGAGCCCGGCTACGGCGTCGCCGTCCTCAACGACTCGACGTACGGCCACGACGTCTCCCGCACGGTCCGCGAGGACGGCGGTACGACGACCACGGTCCGGCTGTCGCTGGTGCGCGCCCCGCGCATCCCCGACCCCGGCGCGGACCAGGGCAAGCACCGCTTCACGTACTCGCTGCTGCCCGGCGCGAGCATCGAGGACGCGGTCGCCGAGGGCTACTCCCTCAACCTGCCGCTGCGTGTCGCGGACGCCGCGGGCGCCCCGGAGCCGGTGGTGTGGGCGGACGGCGACGGTGTGACGATCGAGGCGGTGAAGCTCGCCGACGACGCGTCCGGCGATGTCGTCGTCCGCCTCTACGAGTCGCGCGGTGGCCGGGCGGAGGGCGCGCTGTGCACCGGGTTCCCGCTGGCGGGCGCCAGGATCACCGACCTGCTGGAGCGTCCGCTGTCCGAGGCGCAGACGGACGGTGACTCGGTGCCGGTGACGCTGCGGCCGTTCGAGGTGCAGACGCTGCGGTTGACGCGCGGCTGACGTACGGCTCACGCAGGGAAACGGGGCCCGGCCGGTAGGCCGGGCCCCGTTTCCGTTCCTCGGCTCAGCCGGTGAAGCCGGCCGTGATCGAGGTGAACTGCCAGGTGCTCTGGCTGATGCCCGAGCAGTTGCTGACCACTCCGCCGCCGGGGCACGGCCGGTCACGGTTGACCGCCCAGTAGGCGAGGCGGGCGATGTGGTGGGAGTTGGACCAGTCGCGGATCTGCGTCCAGGTCGTGGGGCTGGTCAGTTCCTGCTGGTCGGACAGGCCGTTCATGCCGGAGATGCCGATGTGGGCGTACGCCGTGGCGTCGTCCCAGCCGAACGTGGACCGCAGTTTCGTCTTCAGCCCCTCCGTCGCGTTCACCGTGCTGGTGTACATGTCGGCGCCGCCGCCGAAGTCGAACGGCATGATCGTGAACACGTCGATGTTGGCGCCCAGGGCCGACGCGCGCTCGATGAGGCGGCTGCCCCAGTAGGTCGGGCCGGTGGTCGACGTACCGAAGGTCAGGATCGTGCGCAGACCGGGATTGTTCGCCTTGACGATCTTCAGGGCGCCCAGGACGCGGTCCTGCACCACCTCGTTCTCGAACTCGTCCGAGTTCTCGATGTCGACGTCGATCGCCTTGAGCCCGTACGCGTCGATCACCTTCTGGTAGGCGCCCGCGAGCGCCTCGGGCGTCGAGCAGTTCGGGCCCAGTTTGTTGCCGCTCCAGCCGCCGATCGACGGGACGATGTCACCGCCCGCCGCACGGATGGAGTCGATGACGCTCTGGTCGCCGCCGCCGGTCAGCGCGCGGGTGCCGTCCCAGGCCGGGTTGCAGCCGCCGGAGGACAGGATGAACGCCATCGTGAACCACTTCACGCCCGTCGCGCTCATCACCGAGGTCGCGCTCGGCGGGTCGCCCCAGCCGAGGTAGAGGTAGGGCGCCGCCTGCTTGAAGCCGGTGGTGCCACTGCCCGCGTCCGTCGTGACGCTCACGGAGTTGGAGGCAGCCGAGACGTTGCCCGCCGCGTCCCGGGCCTTCACGGAGAAGGAGTACGCGGTGCTCGGCGCGAGCCCGCTCACCGTGGCCGACGTGCCGGAGACGCTCAGCACCTGGCTCGCGCCCCGGTAGACGTCGTACGCCGTGACGCCGACGTTGTCCGACGCGGCGTTCCAGGCCAGGGAGACCGTCGAGGAGGTCTTGGCGGTGGAGCGGAGGGTGCCGGGCGCGGTCGGCGCCTGGGTGTCCGAGCCGCCGCCGCCCGGGCCGTCCAGGCTGATGTCGTCGGCCTGGTAGGCGCCCTGCCCGTACCAGCCGTGGGTGTAGACCGTGATGGTGGTCTGTGCGGCGCCCGTGGTGAAGGGGACGGAAAGCTGGGCGTACGCCGAGGGGGACGTCGTCCAGGTCGAGGGGCCGCCGTCGACGCCCAGGTAGACGTACGAGCCGCGCACCCAGCCGCTGAGCGTGTAGGCGGTGTTCGGGCGGACGGTGACGGTCTGGGAGCACTTGGCGTTGTCGCTCGAACTGGCAGCCCCCGCAAGGGACTTGGAGCCGCCGTGGACGGGGGAGGAGACGACCTGGCCGAGGTTGCCGGTGCAGGACCAGGGGGAGAGGGAGCCCGATTCGAAGCCGGGGTTGGACAGGATGTTGGCCGCCTGGGCCGTGCCGGGGAGGGCGACCGCCCCGGCCAGGGCCAGGGTGGCGGAGCCGAGCAGGGCGAGCAGCCGGTGTCTGGTGGTTGTGAAGCGCACGCGATCTCCCTGAAGCGATGGGGGTACCCGGGAGTGCAGGGATGCACGGAGGTGCAAAGGGGTGCGCAACAAAGTTGGTCTGGACCAGTCGGGCTGTCAAGATGCTCAGCGCCGATTGGTCCAGACCGATGTGAACGAGTCCGGCAGGAGGAGTGGGAGGGAGGTCCTTTACGCGGTGGCCGTCGCCGGGGCTCCCGCGGACGCCTCCGCCGCCGCTTCCGCGACCGGCTCCTCGACGGCTGCCGGCGCCGGTACGGCGGGCAGCGTGGACGTGTGCGCCGGGACCTCGTCCGCGGGTGCCGACACCGTGCGCACCGGGCGCGGCGCGGAGATCACCGCGTAGTCCTGGCCGAGGAACGGCGGCACCAGGTCGCCCGGGTCCTCGCCGAGCGCCAACTGCACTGCCGCCCAAGGGGCGTTGATGCCGCACAGGGAGAGCTGGTGCAGGCCGCCGGCCGGACGTGTGTTGACGTCCATCAGCACCGGCCGGTCCTCGTACATCCGGAACTGGATGTTGCTCAGGTGGTGCAGGCCGAAGCCCTCGGCGATGAGCCGCGCGGGCCGCAGCCAGGCCTCGTCGAGGGTGAAGCCGCGCCGCCGGCCGTTCTTGGTGCGGCCGATCGCCATCCGGATGCGCGAGTCGGGTCCGGTGAGGCAGTCCACCGACACCTCCGGCTGCTCCAGACGGGGCATCACCAGCCAGTCGACGTCCTCTTCGGTGTTCCGCAGTACGTCGAGAACCATGTCCAACTGGACGTAGGGGGTGGGGAAACCGTTGAGGTGCGACATGGAGAAGGGAGCGCGCGTGATCACGCGGAAGCCCACCCCGCCCGCGCCCGCCGCCGGCTTGAAGCACGCCTTGTGACCGTCGGCCTCCAACTGCTCGACGGCGACGAGGAGTTCGTCGGCGCTGCGCACCCGCCACCACGGCGGCACCGGAACACCGACCGCCTCGACGGCCTGGTACGCGGTCGCCTTGTCCTGGAAGACGGCCACCGCTTCGGGCGTCGGCGCGAGCAGCTTGGTGCCCACGGCCTCGAAGTCCGCGCGGTGCTCGACGATCGCGTCCTGGTGCAGACGCGGCACGAACACGTCGATCTCACGGCGGTCGCACTGGTCGAGCGCGTACTCCACGTACGCGGCGGGGGACAGGCCCTCGGGCTCCATGGCGGCGGTGTCGGCGGCGGCGAGGACGGGAGAGTCGGCGTCTCCGTGGGTGGCGTGGATCTCGACCGCGCGGTCGCTGGGATTTCTCCGCAGCTGTTCCATGAAGAACACGTTCTCCGCGTACGTGCGGTTGAGCCAGACGCGTACGCGAGAGACCATGCAGGGCCACCTTTCAAGGTTCACGGGCACGGCGGAGCAGGGCCGAGCCCGGCCAGGGGGGAATTGGGAACACGGCAAGCCACCCGGGTGCGAACCGGGTTTTTGGCGGAAGTGTTGAGGCGATCATAAGGCTCCGCGGACCCTGTTCCTGCTACGCGCGTGTTACGGAATTGACAGCAGTACCCCGTGTGTCGCCCCGTGCACCGCCAGTGGCCACCTGTAATGATCTTCGGCCCGCCCGGTGAGCTGCGCCGGGAGGGTTTCCGGGGGACGGGAAGCCGTACTTGTCCGGCTCTCGGGGATGTGTTCTTGTTGATCCGAACGTGCGCCCGCGGGGGCGGAGTTCGGACGCGGAAGGGGCTGGGGTGGAGACGACGGCCGGCGGTGCCGGACAGCTGCTGGCGATCAGTGATCTCCACATCGGCTACCCGGAGAACCGCGCCCTGGTCGAACAGATGCGCCCGGAGACGGACGACGACTGGCTGCTGGTCGCCGGCGACGTGTCGGAGTCGGTGGCCGACATCCGCTGGGTCCTGGAGACCCTCGCCGGCCGGTTCCGCAAGGTGATCTGGGCACCCGGCAACCACGAGCTGTGGACCCACCCCAAGGACCCGGTCACCCTGCGCGGGGTCGCCCGCTACGAACACCTTGTCGACCTGTGCCGTGAGCTGGGTGTGACGTCCCCCGAGGACCCCTACCCCGTGTGGGAAGGCCCCGGCGGCCCCGTCGCCGTCGCGCCGCTCTTCCTCCTCTACGACTACTCCTTCCTGCCGCAGGGCTGCGCGACCAAGGAGGAAGGGCTCGCGTACGCGGAGGGCACGGGCATCGTCTGCACCGACGAGTACCTCCTGCACCCCGACCCCTACCCGACCCGTGAGGCCTGGTGCCGGGCCCGGGTGGCCCGGACGGAACGGCGGCTCGCCGAACTGCCCGAGAACCTGCCGACGGTGCTCGTCAACCACTATCCGCTGGACCGGCATCCGACGGACGTGCTGTGGCACCCCGAGTTCGCCATGTGGTGCGGCACCACGCTGACCGCCGACTGGCACCGCCGGTTCCGCGTCGCGGCCATGGTCTACGGCCATCTGCACATCCCTCGGACCACCTGGCACGAGGGCGTCCGCTTCGAAGAAGTGTCGGTGGGCTACCCCCGCGAATGGCAGAAGCGACCGGGAGACCCGGGAAGGCTGCGCCGCATACTGCCGATGGAGGTCGGATCCGGTGATCGAGGAGCTTCTTCCGGCCACGGTGGTGGCCGTGGAAACGTACGGTGACGAGGCGGCCGACGGAGCGTACGGGGCCGGCGGGCCCGGGGACGCGACGCTGTTCCCCGAGGAGCGGGCGCTCGTGGCCCGGGCGGTGCCCAAACGCGTCCGCGAGTTCACCCTCGTCCGCGCGTGTGCCCGCCGGGCCATGGAGAAGCTCGGTGTGCCGCCGCAGCCCGTGCTGCCCGGTGGGCGCGGCGCCCCGCAGTGGCCGGACGGCCTGGTCGGCAGCATGACCCACTGCGAGGGCTACTGCGCCGCCGCACTGGTCCGCGCCACCGACCTGGCCTCCGTCGGCATCGACGCCGAACCCCACCAGCCGCTGCCCGAAGGCGTCCTCGACTCCGTGGCCCTGCCCACGGAGCAGGCGCACCTGCGCGCACTGACGGCGGACGGCCCCGGCGCGCACGGAAACCGCGTGCACTGGGACCGGCTGCTGTTCAGCGCCAAGGAAGCGGTCTACAAGGCGTGGTTCCCGCTCACCGGCAAGTGGCTGGACTTCAGCGAGGCCGACATCGAGTTCACGACCGGCCCGGGCCCGAACCCGTACGGCACCTTCCGGGCCCGGCTGCTGGTGCCCGGACCGGTCGTCGACGGCCGGGAGCTCGGCTGCTTCGACGGGCGCTGGACGGTGCGGCACGGGCTGTTGGCGACGGCGGTCAGTGTGCCGCACCAGCCTGTCTGAGCAACCGGAAGAACCTCTCCTCATTGCCCGTCAGACCCGCCCCCGCCAGGGCGGCCTCCGCCTCCGCGAGGACGGCGGGCGGCACGACGGGCGGGCGGTGGCTCCCCGGCGGTACGTCGAAGGCTGCGCGGACCGTGTGCAGCAGCCGCAAGTAGGCCTGTACGGCGGTGCGCTCACGGTCGGTCAGTACGGCGGTCGGCATCGGACGGCTCTCCCCATGTCGGCGTCATCTCTGCTCATGCCTGCACCTCCCAGCTTGCCGCCCGCCACTGACAATCCCGCTGCCGCGCACGTCGGTTCGCTCGGTTAGCAGATACGCAACTTCCTCGAAACGCCCTGTGAGAATGGGGTTCTACACTGGGAGGAAGGGGTTTTCGGCCAGGGGCCCGGGGGACAGGAAGCGGGGAGGTGAAGGGTGTGACGGACATCCCGCGTCACGGACCGGCACGCGCCGTACGGCTGCGACCGGTCGCCGACGGCGAACTGGAACTGCGGTACCGCGTCGTGCACGGGTACCGGCGGGCCTTCCGCATGGCGGGCGAGGGCCCCGCGCTGGTGCTCATCCACGGCATCGGGGACTCCTCGGCGACCTGGGCCGAGCTGATCCCCGACCTGGCCCGCAGCCACACCGTGATCGCCCCCGACCTGCTCGGCCACGGCGCCTCCGACAAACCGCGCGCCGACTACTCCGTGGCCGCCTACGCCAACGGCGTGCGCGATCTGCTCACCACCCTCGGCATCGAGTCCGCGACGCTCGTCGGACACTCCCTCGGTGGCGGGGTGGCCATGCAGTTCGCCTACCAGTTCCCCGAGCGCACCGAGCGGCTCATCCTGGTCAGCGCGGGCGGCGTGGGCCGCGAGGTCAACCCGGTCCTGCGGGCGGCCTCACTGCCCGGCGCCCATCTCGCGCTCTCCGCGCTGCGGTTGCCCGGGATGCGGATGCAAGTGGGCCTCGTCGTGCGGCTGATGAAGCTTCTGGACACCGATCTGGGGCAGGACGCGCCCGAGTTGCTGACTCTCGTGGACGCGCTGCCCGACGAGACCTCGCGCAACGCCTTCATCCGTACGTTGCGCGCGGTGGTCGACTGGCGGGGGCAGGTGGTGACCATGCTCGACCGGTGCTATCTCACCGAGGGCATGCCGACGATGCTGCTGTGGGGGGACCGGGACAGCGTGGTGCCGGTGCGGCACGCGTACGGGGCGCACGAGGCGATGCCGGGGAGCCGCCTGGAGATTTTCGAGGGGGCGGGGCATTTCCCGTTCCACAGCGATCCGGCGCGGTTCGTCGCGCTGGTGGAGGAGTTCACCGGGGAGAGCGCCCCGGCCGACTGGAGCCGGGAGCACTGGCGGGAGCTGTTGATCGACGGGCGGCCCGCGCAGGTGATGGAACAGGGGCTGCGGGAGGTCAGCGAGCGCAGTGCGACGTAGTTTCCGGCTGCGGGCGGCGTGCCGTCGTGGGCTGTCGCGCGGTTGCTGCCACCCCTAGAGGCTCCTTCCCTCCCGCACTTCCGCCACCACCGGGGACCGTTGCAGCGCCTGGGACATGCCCACCAGGTCACGGGGGCCCTCGGTCGACGACGGAGGGCCGTCCTCCCCTGCCGCCGCCGCGCTGATCACGCTGCCCTCCGGGTCCGCCGCCCGGGCCCGTAAGGCCGCCGTCACCATGGCCGCGTCCGCCTCGGCCCGGGCTCCCTCGGGGGAGGAGCCCGCGGTGCGGGCCGCGTCGTAGGCCCTTGCCCGGACGGTCGGGTCGAAGTACGGGTACAGGCTGAGCATGCCGTCGTGGATGTCGGACTCCCGTCGGGTGACCTGGAGTTCTGCCGGTGACCACCAGGCGATCCGGACCGCGCGCCCGCCCTGGTCCGACAGGGGGGCGAGCGCCCGCCACAGCGGACTGAGGCGGCGGTACGTCGACCAGGTGCTCCACACGTCCCCGACGCGCTGGAAGGCCAGCGGGATGCAGAAGCCGGCCGCGGTGACGACCTCCGCGGCGGCGGCCATCGCGGGGGCGACGTACGTGCTCAGATAGTCGAGGTTCTCACCGTTCCAGCGGGCGACGACGGCCGTCAGCTTGGTGGCCGCGAAGGCGATGTTGCAGAAGAAGCCGGCCACGATGACGAGCAGACCGACCCGCAGCCAGCCGTGCACCTGCAGCGCCCACGGCCAGCACACCATGTTCATCGCGATGTTCGAGACCGTGAGCGCGACGAGGTACAGCACGATCATCTCGCGGATGAACGGCGTGTTCGCGTAGTGCGTGTCGAAGTCGCGCAGGCGCTGCTCGGGCGCGTCCCCGAGGACGAACAGGGCGGCCGTCGCCACGATCACCACCGCGTACCCGGCGATCCAGCGGCGCGAGGCGCGCCGGGTGGCCTCGGGCGGGCCGCCCCGCCAGTTGATGATCAGCACCAGGCAGGAGGCGCTGAAGGCGCTCAGCAGGCAGTACACGAGCGGCGCCGAGAAGTTCGGGACGCCGGTGACGCGGTTGACCCACCCGATGGTCGGCGGTGCCGCGAAGAGGAACACCAGCACGGACAGCAGGAGCAGCGCGTACACCGACCGCAGGAGCGGGTCGCGCCAGGCGCGCAGCACCGCCCGGCCCTTGAGGAGGAGGACGATCACCATCGCGGCGGACGGCACGTAGTAGCTGGAGTCGTTCACGGCGGGCGCCGCCTCAGCTCTGCGGCCCGCGATAGCCCAGGGAGGCCTCGATCCGGCCCGCGAGCTGGTCGCGCCGGACCGGCTGGCGCGCCGAACCGGCCAGCCACGTACGGCACTTGCTGGCCAGCAGCAGGCCGAAGCTCTCGGCGTCCTGCTCGTCGGCGAGGTCGGAGCGGGTACGGGCGGCCACCTTGCGGACCGTGGCCTGGAGGTCCGCGGTGTCGCTGAGCAGCCGGGCGGCGACCGCCGCGCCCTCGACGTGATGGCCGCAGTGCCCGGCCTGCATGTGCCACAGCTCGTGCCCCAGGATCACCAACTGGTGGTCGGGCGCGGTGCGTTCCTCGACCACGATGAGGTCCTGGTCGGCCATGTCGAGCCACAGCCCGCTGGCCGTACCGGGCGGGAAGGGGGCCGCGCGGAACACGACGGGACGACCGCGGCGTCTGCTCATGGCGTCGCACAGCGCGGCGTAGAGGTCGGCGGGTTCGGCCGGTGCCGGAAGCCTCAGCTCGGTCACCAGCTCGCCGCACAGGCGGCGCATTTCCTTGCCGATGTTCACAGTCATCCCTCGGATCACGACTCCGGCCGCTTGACGCTCTCCAGAAGCATGTCCAGCCACTCGGCGACCTTGTCGCGGTGCTGGTCGGAGGGCAACTGCGCGGCCCGCCAGGCGATTCCGCGGACGCCGTGGTCCTGCAGCAGCCGCTCCAGCGGGTCGCTGGTGGCCTTCGCCGCCTCGCGCTCACGGTCCGCGAGTCGCTGGAGGAGCTCCTGTTCGGAGCGCTGGAGAGCGCCGGCGAGCGCCTCGGGATCCTCCGCGGTGAGGAAACCGGCGTGCACCCTGAAGAAGCGCTGGATGGCGTCGCAGTGCTCCATGGTGGGGCGCCGGTCTCCGTTGATGAGGGCGCCCGCCTGCTGGCGCGACATGCCGGCGCCGTCGGCGATCTCCTGCTGCGTGTACCTGCGGCCGTTCGGCTTGAGGCGGGTGCGGCGCAGCAGACCCAGCCGCTGAAGGAACCGGGCCTGGAGATCGGGTTCGCCGGCGCTCTGTCCGCTCAGCAGAGCCTTGACGACGCTCTCCGGAACCCCGGACGCGGCGGAGAGCCGCCCGGTGTGGAAGACCTCGGCGTGCGACGCGCCGAGCCGGTCCGCGAGTGCGGTGACCCGGACCACGACGGCGGACAGCAGAACCGTCGCCGTGGCGTCCGGAACCTCGTAGCCATCCGTCACCGACAGGTCTCCTACCGTCTTCTGTGTTCTGGCGTCTTCGTGGTGCTTCCGTGGCGTCTTCGTGTACGTCCGCCACGTCTTCGTCCACGGCTTCGCCGTTCGCCGTGAACTGCCCGGAGAGAGTAGCGGGTTGTTCGAACTCACATCCAGCTCTCGCCACATCTGTGGCCAGATTCAGCCGTCAACAGGCATGAAATGCCACGATAGTTGACACGGCTCATCCCAGGGCAGCAGGATCAGGGCGCCGCGTGAAGGCCGCATAGGCAAGAGGGGTGACCTCCCGATGGCATTTCAGGCAGGAGGGCAGCGGCCTGCGCCGCGGCCCGTCCCCGAGGGGCCCGAGGCCCAGGCGTATCTGCGGGACTACGCCACGCTTCTGGAGGCCGTGACCTTTCCGTCCGTCGTCCTCGACCACCGCTGGGACGTGGTCCTCTCCAACACCGCGTTCGAGACACTTTTCCGCGGTGTCGGTCCACATCCCACGGCCATGCCCGGCGACAACTTCCTCCGTTTCGTCCTCTTCCATCCGGATGCGGGCACGGTCCTCGGCGAGCACGAGGCGAGCTGGTGCCTGCCGATGCTCGCGTACTTCGCCGCCGCCGTGGAACTGCACGCCCAGGACCGCGGCCTCCAGTCCATCCGCCGGGACATCGCCCAGGACCCGATCATGGAGGCCGCCTACCGGCAGGGCCTGCCGCACTGGATCCGGGCGGTCGGCGCGGAGGCCTTCCAGCACGACGGGGCCGTACGACCGCTGCTGCACCCCGACCCGCGCTGGGGCGCCACCGAGTGCCGCATCGTGGGCGAGACGCCCAAGTCCCTTGAGGACATGGGCTATACGAGGCTGACGCTGGTGCTCCGCGAGACGCGGCGCCCGGCGGACGCCCCGCGTGGACCACGCCGCCCGCGGCGCTCGGCGAGCCACCTGAGTGTGGTGCCGGCCCCGGAGGCGTGAGACGGGACCTGGCCCCGGAACCGTCGGCGTTCAGGTCGTCGACGGCACCGGGGCCACCGCCCGCTCACCGTCTCAGGCACTGTCCTGCGTCTTGTCCGGAGTCCTGTCCTCGATCCCGTCCGACGGATCCGGGTCCGGACCCGGATCCGGTGTTCCGCGTTTGCCCGCCTGGATCTGCTCGTAGACACGCGTACGGAGCTGGGCGAAGCGCGGGGCGACGCGGGTGTGCAACTGGTCGCGCTCGTCCGGCAGATCGATCCTCAGCTCCTCCTTGACGACGGTCGGGGACGCGGACAGGACGATCACCCGCTCGCCGAGATACACGGCCTCGTCGATGTCGTGCGTGACGAACAGGATCGTGATCCCGCGCTCCCGCCACAGCCCCCGTACGAGATCCTCCAGATCGGCGCGCGTCTGGGCGTCGACCGCGGCGAACGGCTCGTCCATCAGCAGCACGTCGGGCTCGTAGGCGAGCGCGCGGGCGATCGCGACCCGCTGCTGCATACCCCCGGACAACTGCCAGGGGTACGCCCCTGCGGCGTCCGACAGGCCGACCGAGTGCAGCGCGTCCGCGACCAGTTCGCGGCGTCGCTGCCTGGTCAGGTTCTTCTGCCTGAGCGGGAGTTCGACATTGTCGCCGACGCGCATCCAGGGAAGCAGGCTGCGGCCGTACTCCTGGAAGACGAACGCCATCCCGGGCGGCGGCCCGTTCACCGGCCTTCCCGCGAGCGTCACTTGGCCCCCCGTCGGTGCCAACAGCCCGCCCACACACTTCAGCAGCGTCGTCTTGCCGCACCCCGAAGGCCCGACCAGACAGACGAGTTCACCCGACTCGACGCCGAAGGTGAGGTCCCGCAGCGCCTCGACCCGGCGTCCTGAACCCTCGTAGAGCTTGCTGAGGCCGGAAACATCGAGAAGCGCGCCCATGAACCGCCCTTTCGCGTGCACGAGGTTCACCGCGGCCGCCGACGGCACGTCGCCGAGGGCGCCGACGGGCAGGGCGTTCGTCCCGCCTCACGGCAGCAGCTCGTCCAGGTCGGGGGACTGCTTGAACAGACCGTCCGCCTCGCCCAGCTTCTCCAGTGCCTCGATCGAGGCACGGTTCGCCTCGGCCGGCCACTTCGGCAGGGTCACCTTCGCCAGCACGTCCGCCGGGATCTTGGTGTACGTCGTGACGGCCTGGCGGGCCTCGTCCGGGTGGGCGTCGGCGTACGCGAGGGACTCGGCGGTGGCCTCCTGGAA
The DNA here is from genome assembly GCF_036227485.1 of Streptomyces sp. NBC_01451. NCBI lineage: Bacteria > Bacillati > Actinomycetota > Actinomycetes > Kitasatosporales > Streptomycetaceae > Streptomyces > Streptomyces sp. NBC_01451. The sequence goes on along the minus strand of NZ_CP109479.1, from coordinate 1,359,996 downwards.
CTTCCTCACCAACTCCGGGTTCTTCCGGGCGTACTGGGTCGAGGTGAAGTACATCGCGACGGTGCAGTCCGGTGCGACGTCCACCAGTGGCCAGGCGATCTCACGGCCGCCCTGGCTCTTGACCGTCGCGAGGGCCGGCTCGACCACCTGGGCCGCGTCGATCTGTCCGGCGTCGAGGGCGGCGGGCATCTGGTCGAAGGCGAGCTCGACGAACGTCACCTTGTCCGGGTCGCCGCCCGCCTTGCGCACCGACTCGCGCACCGAGGTCTCGTTGATGTTCTTCAGGGTGTTGACGGCGACCTTCTTGCCTTCGAGGTCCTTCGCCGACCTGATCGGGCTGTCCTTCTTCACGGTGAGGGCGCTGAAGTCCTTGCCCGCCACGCCGGTCGACGCGATGCCGTTGGCGACAGCCTTGACGGGCACGTTGCCGGCCTGGGCGAGCATCAGTGAGGTCACGTTGCTGAAGCCGAACTGGAACTGCCCGCTGACGACACCCGGCACGATTGCCGCGCCGCCCTGCGCGAGGGTCAGGGACAGCTTGAGCCCGCGCTCGCTGAAGAAGCCCTTGCGCTGACCGAGATAGAGGGGTGCGACATCGACGATGGGGATGATGCCGACCTTGAGAGTGGTGGTACCGCCGGACGGCGAGGTGCCCTCCGGCGAACCGGAACCGTCCGACGACCCGCATGCCGTCGCGGTGACGATGAGCGTGACGGCCGTGAGACCGGTGAACAGACGACGCAAGACTCCTCCTGTGGGACCGATCGAGGTACTCCGACAGGTTGTGCCAGGTGGTGGCGAGCTGTGCGCGGACAGCGCGGACGTGCTCAGTCGTTCGCGGTCGTACTCAGTAGTACTCAGTCATGCTCAGTCGTTCTCAGCGGGAACGTAAAGCCCCGGGGATGCATGGTCAATGCTTTTGCCGTGCGAGGTCGCCGTCCCGGTGCGGGGCCGGGACCGGGACGGCGGGAGAGTGGCGCTAGAGGTCGAGGACGAGCCGCGGACCACGGCACCGGGACACACAGATGAGCATCGTCTCGCCCGCCTCCCGCTCCTCGTCCGAGAGCACCGAGTCCCGGTGGTCCGGGGTGCCTTCGAGCACGTCCGTCTCACAGGTGCCGCACGTGCCCTCGGTGCACGAGAAGAGCACCTCGACCCCGGCGCCGCGCACGGCGTCCAGTACGGACACCTCGACGGGCACGGTCAGCGTACGACCGCTGCGCTGCAGAACGACCTCGAACTCGCTGTCCTCGCCGCCCTGTCGGGCCTTCGGCGCGAACCGCTCCACGTGCAGCGCACCGGCCGGGCAGACCGTCTCCACCGCGTCGAGCAGCGCCCCGGGGCCGCAGCAGTAGACGAGGGTGCCTTCCGGCAGCCGCCCGATCTCCGAGTCGAGGTCCAGGAGCCCGGTCTCGTCCTGCGGAGCGAAGGTGACCTTGTCCCCGTAGCGTCCCAACTCCTCGGTGAACGCCATGGAGTCACGGGTGCGCCCGCCGTACAGCAGTGTCCACTCGGCGCCCGCGGCCTCGGCGGCGGCGAGCATCGGCAGGATCGGTGTGATGCCGATACCGCCCGCGACGAAGCGGTAGCGCGGCGCCGGCTTGAGGGCGAAGTGGTTCCGGGGCCCGCGTACCCGCACCTTGTTGCCGGACCCCAACGATTCGTGCACGTACGCCGATCCACCGCGCCCGTCCGGCTCGCGCAGCACCGCGATCCGCCACGCCGACCGGTCGGCGGGATCGCCGCACAGCGAGTACTGCCGCTCCAGCTCCGGCCCGAGCACGACATCGATGTGCGCGCCCGGCTCCCAGCCCGGCAGTTCCTCACCCAGCGGATGCCGCAGGGTGAGCGCCAGCACGCCGTCGGCGGCCGACTCCCGCCGCTCGACGACGAGTTCGGCCTCGTACACGCTCATGAGCTGATTCCTTGCGCCTGGTCCGCCTGCGGCTGATGTCCCTGCGGATGAGCGAGCATCCACTCCCACATCTCGATGGGGTCCTGGGAGTTGTGCTCACGGCCGCAGTGACAGGTGCCGTGCAGGACGTCCGTGCCCGGCAGCCAGGCGATGCGGTAGATCTCGCGGGGTGTTTCGGAGAGGGGCCGGCCGCTCACAGGGCCTTCTCCACGGGCTTGTCGCCCTCCTCGACCAGCCGGGCGAGGATACGGCGGGCGGCGAGACCGCCGGTGTCGATGTTGATGCTCAGCTCCTGGTACCCGGACCGTTCCGAGCCCAGCGTCCGCTGAAGGAGGTTGAGCGCGTCGACGTCCTGCATGACGACGGTGTGGTTGTTGCCCCGCAGGAACTCGGTGACCTCGTCGTCGTCCGTCGCCCAGTCGCGCGAGACCATCCAGAAGTCGTACACCTTCCCGTCGGCCGACGGCGTGATCGCGTACGTGATCTCGGTGTGGAAGCCGTTCGGGTCGCTGCCGTCGGCCTCGGGCAGGACACCCACCGGCGCGATCCGGCTGTGCAGCAGATACAGGCACGGCGCGTGGTATTCGATGTCCTGCCAGCGCGTGATCCGCCCCTCGATGCCGGTCGACCTGGCGTAGAACGGCGGGCACTCGGCGTCGTCCATGTGCCGGCTCACCCGGACGATGCCCGCGCCCTCGTCGACCTCCGTGGTGATCGGCGTCTCGGCGACCTCGGGGGTGCCGATGTAGCCGCCGTGCAGATAGGTCTCGTGGGAGAGGTCGAGGAGGTTGTCGACGAGCAGTCCGTAGTCCGCGTCTATCGGCTCCATGCCCCTGACGGTGACCCAGCCGGGGGAGTCGAGGTGCCGGGCCCGCGGAATGGTGTCGGCGTCGGCGAGGGCCGGGTCGCCGATCCACACCCAGATCAGGGCGTCCTGCTCGACCACCGGGTAGGAGGCGACGCGGGCGGTGCGCGGGATGCGTTTCTGCCCGGGCACGTACACGCACGTACCCGTGGTGTCGTAGGTGAAGCCATGGTAACCGCACACGATCCGGTCGCCGTCCAGTCCGCTCTCGGAGAGCGGGTAGCGCCTGTGCACACAGCGGTCGTGCAGGGCGACGGGCGTCCCCTCGCCCTCGGTGCGGTAGAAGACGAGCGGCTCACCGAGGATCGTGCGGCCGAGCAACTCCCGCCCCACCTCGTGACTGTAGGCGGCGACGTACCACTGGTTCCTGGCGAAGGCGGTCGTGTGCGGCATGGCTGCGGCTCCCGTCGTTGGGTGATGGCGACATCGTCCGGAAGGGCGTCACGGGGGCGCAATACTGCTTCCGCCTCACGGAAGGATCAATGTAAAGGGCGTGGTCAGAGGGTTGGTCCGGATTGTCGGCGTCGTTTGAACCGTGACTCTCTGACGGTGGATCAAACCGGACCTGTCTCGTGGCGTCCATATCGGCCTGATCTTGATTCGAGATCGGGAGGAGAGGGTGATCCAAGTGGAGGACCGGGCAGAGATCCGCAGGCTGCACCGGGCCGAGGAGATGACGATCAGGGCGATCGCCCGGCATCTGGGCATCTCGAAGACACGGTGAAGCGGGAACTGGCCACCGACCGGCCGCCGACGTACTCGCGGCCGCTGAAGGGCTCGGCGGTCGACGCGGTCGACGCGGTCGAGCCGCAGAGGCCGCCTGCCTGCCGGTGGATCCGGTCTCGCGCACGACGTGTCAGCCCGGCGAGCTGGTCCTGCGCGGTCTGTGGTTCCCGCCGGTCCACGTCCCGCTCGGCCATGGCCAGGCCGGACGGCCGCCGGTGCCGGTGCCGGCGTCACCGGCGGTCCTGCCCAGGAGGCGTTTCAGCGTGGGTGACGCGGTGTTCAGGTCGGCCCAGAGGCAGCCGGGTGTCGTGCCGGCCAGGCCCGCCCGCAGGGCGTCCGCAGCGTCCGCGGCGCTGTTGACGCTCAGAACGAGATCGCAGTCCGCGGCGGCCTCCGACTCGCTGTCGGTCTCCTCCACACCCGGGAGTGCCGCGCCCCTGGGGTCGTAGCCGCGCACGTGTACGCCCGCGGCGACCAGGTCGGCCGCGATGGCGCTGCCCGCCTCTCCCAGGCCGAGTACCGCGATCCGCAGGGCCTGCACGGTGGTGGAACTCATGGACCACTCCCCGGAATTGGCAACAATATCGTCGCCAGTCTTCCCTCCGCGTGGGGGAGGCATGGAGAGGAGGCCACGTGCCGGCTGCACGCAAAGTCCCGTCCGGGCCCGCCCAGGTGGTCGAGGCGATCCGGGAGGCGATCCTGAGCGGGGACTATGTACCGGAGCGACGGCTTGTGGAGGCCGATCTGTCGGAGCGGTTCGAGGTCGGTCGCGGGGCCGTGCGCTCCGCCCTGCTCCAGTTGGACAGCGAAGGGCTGGTGGAACGCATCCCGAACCGGGGTGCGCGGGTGAGGGCGGTGTCCCTGGCGGAGGCGATCGAGATCACCGAGGTCCGAATGGTGGTGGAGGCGCTCTGTGCGGCCAAGGCGGCGCAGCGGGCGACCGAGGCGGAGATCGCCGAACTGTGCGAGATGGGCGAGCGGATGGCCGCCGCGGTCGACGCGGGTGCGGTGATGACCTGCTCGGAGCTGAACAATCGACTGCATCGCCGTGTGCTGGAGATGAGCGGACAGGGCATTGCCGAGGGCGTGATCGAGCGGTTGCGCGGTCAGTCGGTGCGGCATCAGTTTCGGCTCGCCGTGCAGCCGGGACGGCCGTCCGTCTCGCTGCCGGAGCATCTCGCGATCATCGATGCCATCTGCAGGCGGAATCCCGAAGCCGCGGAGAGGGCCGTCGGACACCATATCGGGAGCGTGATCGACGCCCTGCGCAGCGCGAACAACTCGCCCTCTTTCCCTGTGAGTTAGGTGCGTCGCCCCTGGTGGAGGGCGTGCGGCCGGAGTTCGGGCATCACTTTCTGCGCGGACCATTGACGCTCCTCGGATGATTGTCAACAATCTGGCTCACCAAATTGGCGACAGGAGCCGTACATGGCCGACCCATCAGTCACGCATCCGACACCTTCGGCCCGGGCCCGCGCTCTCGTCGCGGGGGCCTACGACATCCACGTGCACATCGCTCCCGACCTGATGAAACGACGGGTCGACGATCTGACTCTGGCGTCCCGCTTCGCCGAGGTCGGTCTCGACGGGTTCGTGCTCAAGTCTCATTACGTCCCGACGGCTGAACGGGCCGAGGTGGTACGCCACGCGGTGCCCGGCTTCGCCGCGGTCGGGGCGATCACCCTGAACGCCTCGGTGGGTGGGATGAACCCGATCGCCGTGGAGATCGCCGGCCGTGGCGGGGCACAGTTCGTCTGGCTGCCGACCGTGGACAGCGCCAACGAACGGGCCTGTACGGCGGACAGTCCCGAGGGTGCCACACCGCCCATGTGGGTGCAGCTGCAGAACGAACTGCGGGCCGCGGGCATGACGGCCGACCCGGTGGACGTGCTCGGGCCGGACGGGGCGGTGCTGGAGAGTGCCCGGCAGGTGTTCCGGGTGATCGCCGCGCACGACATGACGCTCGCCACCGGTCATCTCCACTCCGACGAGATCGCGGCCGTCGTGGACGCCGCGGCAGAGGAGGGCGTACGGCGGATCGTCGTTACCCACCCGGAGTTCACCTCCCAGCGCGTGGGGGTGGAGCGTCAGTGTGAACTCGCCGCGAAGGGCGCCCTGTTGGAGCGGTGCTTCACCACGCCGTACACCGGCAAGGTCTCCTGGGAACTGTGGCTGGAGAACATCCGGGCGGTCGGGCCGGAACACTCCGTGCTCTCCAGCGATCTCGGCCAGCCCTTCAACCCGCCGGTGGAGGACGGACTGCCGCTCCTCGCCGACCGGTTGCTCGCCGCCGGGTTCACCGAGGAGGAGGTCCACGTCATGGCCGTGGACAACACCCGCTGGCTCGCCGGCGTTTCCAAGGACCGGCGTGAGCGATGAGCAGTGTTGTGCAAGTCCGGGGGCTGACCAAGCAGTTCGCCAAGGGCGATCTGGGGATCATGGCGCTGCGGGACCTGAGTCTCGGGATCGAGGAGGGCTGTTTCGTCACGGTCCTGGGCCGCAGCGGCTGCGGCAAGTCGACCATGCTGAACATGATGTCCGGGCTCATGCAGCCCACGTCGGGTGACGTGACCTACCGGGGCAAGCCCGTGTCGGGCCCGCGCACCGAGGTCGGCTACATGACCCAGTCCGACACCCTGATGCCCTGGCGCGATGTCGTCCGCAACGTCGAGATGCCCATGGAGATCAAGGGGGTCGACGCGCAGGAGCGCCGCAAACGCGCGATGGATCTCATCGAGCGGGTCGGCCTCAGCGGCTTCGAGCGTCACTACCCCCGCGAGCTGTCCGGCGGTATGCGGCGCCGGGCGAGCCTGGCCCGGATGCTCGCCGGCGGTCCGGAGGTGCTGCTCCTCGACGAACCCTTCGGCGCTCTCGACGCGCAGCTGCGCTCCGTGCTGCAGGCCGAGCTGCTGCGGCTGTGGCAGGACAGCGGGCAGACCGTGGTGTTCGTGACGCACGACATCGAGGAGGCGCTGCTGCTGGGCGACCGGGTCGTGGTGCTCGGCCGGATCGGCCGCGTGGTCCTGGACAAGGAGATCGACCTGCCCAGGCCGCGCGACGCCGACGAGCTGCGGGTGGACCCGCACTTCGTCGCCCTGCACAAGGAGATGTCAGCGGCGCTGCGGGAGGCGCAATGAGCACGGTCGACGAGAAGAAGACGACGGACACGGCCATGAGTACGCGGGAGAGCACGGAGAAGAGCGTCGGTGAGTCGGTGACCGTGCCCCTGAACCGGGGCTGGTGGGACAAGCACGGCGGCGCGGTGATCATCTGGGGTGGCCGGCTGGTCTTCGTCGTGGTCCTGCTGGCCGCCTGGCAGTTGTGCGCGGGCCGTCTGTTCGACGTCACCTTCACCAGTCGGCCGCTCGACGTCATGCGCCGGCTGGCCGAATGGCACCGGGACGGTCTGCTCTGGTCCAACACCTGGGTCACCCTCCAGGAGGTCATGCTCGGGTTCGCCTTCGGCGCCGGGTCCGGTGCGCTCGCCGGGTTCGTCCTGGCCTCCCTGCCGACCTTCTATCGCGTGGTCGACCCGTTCATCGTGGCGCTGTACTCGCTGCCGAAGGTCGCTCTCGCGCCGCTGTTCATCGTCTGGTTCGGCATAGGCCTGCAGATGAAGGTGGTGCTCGCCGCCGTCACGGTGTTCTTCCTGGTCTTCCTCAACACCGCCGTCGGTGTGCGGGAGGTCGACCGTGGGCTGATCGACGCGGTCCGGCTGATGGGCGGACGCCGCCGTGACGTGGTGTGGAAGGTCGTCCTTCCCGGTTCGATGACCGGTCTGCTCACCGGCCTCAAGGTCGCCGTCCCCTACTCCCTGATCGGCGCGGTGATCGGCGAACTGGTCGCGTCCAACCGGGGCTTGGGTTATCTGATCAGCGACGCGGCCGCCAACTACGACACGGCCGGCGTCTTCGCGACGCTCGCCGTGCTGGGAACGATCGCCACGGTCCTGAACCTGGTCGTCGGCGTGCTCGATCGAAGGGCCAACCGCTGGAAGCCTCTGGAGGGCCGCGCATGAACCGTCGTCAACTCGTCAAGGGCGTACTCGCCACCGGCGTGGTCACGCTGACCGGCGCGGGCTGCACCGACGCCGGCGCCACCAAGACCGGCAGGCTCTCCATCGGGCAGGTGAGCACGTCGATCGCGTTCTTCCCGATGTTCGTCGCGACCGAGAAGGGCTACTTCGAGAAGGAGGGCGTCACCTTCGACGAGCCCGCGGTGCTCGGCAACGGCTCCAAGGTGGCCGCCGCGCTGAAGTCCGGCAGCATCGAACTCGGCGGCGGGGTGATGACGGACGTCCTCAAACTGTCGCAGACCGGCGACAACCTCAGCCTCGTCGCGGACATGGTGGACACCTACTACATCGACATCATCACCGGCACGAAGTTCGGGGGAGCGGCGGTCGACGCCTCGCTGGACGAGCGGATCGAGTCCCTGAAGGGCAGGAAGATCGGCATCACCGGGCCGGGCAGCGGAACCGAGGCACTGGTCATCCACCTCTTCAAGAAGGTCGGCCTCGACCCGAAGAAGGACGCCGAACTGGTCAACCTCGGCAGCGAGCCCACCGCGGCGATCGGCGCCCTGAAGGGCGGCCAGGTCGACGCCCTGTCGTTCGCCCAGCCGCTGGCCCAGCAGGCGGAGGGGGACGGCATCGGCATCACGTACATCTCCCCGTGCCGCGGTGACGTCCCCGGTCTGCAGCACGTGTCCCACGGAGTCATGTTCACCACCGCAAGCGTCATGAAGAAGAAGGCCGAGGAGATAGCCGCCTTCCAACGAGCCCTGGTCCGGGCGCGGAAGGACATCCACGGAGGCGACTCCGCGGAGATCAAGAAGCTGCTGGCCGGATACCGCAGCGGCATGCCCGACTCCGCGCTGGAGGCGCTGCTCCCGCTGCTGAAGGAGGAGATCCGGACGACGAACGGCTTCCCGCGCACCTCCTTCGACGCCGCGGTCGCCTTCCACAAGGCATCCGGCCTCATCACGAAGGATCCCGACTACGACGCGCTCGTGCCGTCGAACCTGCGCGAGACGTGAGCGCGGGCGACGCCGACATCGCGGTCGGCGGTGGCGGCAACGCGGCGATCGTCGCCGCGCTGACCGCCGCCGATGCCGGAGCGCGCGTGCTGGTGCAGGAGCGAGCGCCCGTGCACTTCCGCGGTGGCAACAGCCGGCACACCCGCAACATCCGGTGCGCCCACGACACCGGCGACGAGTACACCACCGGCCCCTACCCCTTCGCCGAGCTCCGGGCCGACCTGTGCGGAGTCGGCGAAGTCCCGAGCGACGAACGCCTCGCGGAACTGACGATCCGTCAATCTGCCGACGCGCCGGCCTGGATGAGCGCCCACGGCGCACGCTGGCAGCCCGCCCTCACCGGCACCCTCAACCTGGCCCGCGCCAACCGCTTCTTCCTCGGCGGCGGCAGGGCCCTGCTCAACTCCTACTACCGCACGGCCGAACGGGCCGGGGTGGCGATCGCGTACGACACGAAGGTCACGCACCTGGAGGTCGACGGTGAGATCTGCACGGCGCTCCACACCGACGACGGCCGCCGGGTCCGGGCCTCCTCCGTGATCTGCGCGAGCGGCGGCTTCGAGGCGGACCTCGCCTGGCTGGGCCGGTACTGGGGTGAGGCCGCCGAGGGTTTCCACGTGCGGGGACCGGCGTACAACGACGGTGGCTTCTTCCGGGAGTTGCTGGACGCGGAAGCCCAACAGGCGGGCGAGGAACGGGGGTTCCATGCCGTCGCGGTGGACGCCGCTGCTCGTCCTCGCGGCCTCCGGGATGCTCACCCTGCTGCTGCGGGAGACAGGGGCATTCGGTCCGCTGCCGCTGCTCCATGTGGCCGCGGTCGTGGTCGCGTTCGGGCTCGCGCCGTACACCGGATTCGTCCACGGGATCTTCCGGACGCTGTCCGTCCACCACGACAACCTGGAGCGCTCACATGGGCAACACCGCTGAGGTGGTGGCCGATTACGTCCGAGCCGCCGGGGGCCGGTTCGTCTTCGCCTACCCGGGCGATCCGATCATCGAGCTGATGGAAGCCATGCGCGCCCAGGACGTCGAAGTCGTCCTCGCCGGCCGAGAGGGCACCGCGGTGTTCATGGCCGAGGCGCAGGCGATGGTGACCGGGTTGCCCGGCGTCTGCCTGTCGACACTGGGACCCGGGTCGACGTCGATCGTCAACGGGGTGGCCGCCGCCACCTGGGACCGCGTGCCGCTGCTGGCGATCTCCGGGCAGATCGACGCCGGGCGCGAGGACGTGGTCACCCATCAAGTGGTCGATCACAAACTGCTCTTCTCTCCCGTGACCAAATGGGCGGGCCGGATCGAGCCCAGGTCCGTCGACACGGTGATGCGCAAGGCACTGCGGCTGGCCGTCGCCGAACGACCGGGTGCCGTCCACCTCACCGGCTCCGCCGAGACCTTCGCCGCGCCCGCTCCCGACAACGCCGTCACCCCGCCGCCGCTCGGCGGCGGCGCCGGGGGAGTGCGGGTCCACCGCACGGAGGGCGGCCCGGATCCTACGGCCGTACTGCGCGCCGCCCGGCGTCCGGTACTGCTCGCCGGGGCCGGGGCGACCCGGTGCGGTGCCTCTGATGCGTTGATCCGGCTGGCGGAGCGGGCCGTTGCCCCCGTGGTGGTGTCACCGATGGCCAAAGGGGTGTTCCCCGAGGACCACCCGCTCTTCGCCGGGGTCCTCGACATGGCGTGCAACCAGGTCCTGTGGGACTTCCTGGCAGGCAGCGACCTCGTCGTCGCCGCCGGCTTCGACCCGGTCGAGCTCATCAGGCCCTGGTCCCTGGCCGTACCGGTACTGCACGTGGACACCACCCCCAACACCGACCAGGTCTATCCCAGCGACTGCGAGGTGGTCGGCGACGTCTCGGCGAGCATCGACTGGCTCGCCGACGAGTGGCGGGGCGAGCCCCGATGGGACGAACGGGACGTGGCCGCGCACCGGGACCGGCTGCGCACGGCCTACTACGCGGGGCGGGTCGCCGGTCGTCTCAACCCCACCGACGTCATCGACGTCGTCCGCGCGAGCGCGCCCGCCGAAACCGTCGTCACCTGTGACGTGGGTTCGCACAAGCTCCTCGTGGGCCAGGGCTGGCAGGCCCGCCGGCCCCGGAGCGTTCTGATGAGCAACGGCCTGTCCTCCATGGGTTTCGGGCTTCCCGGGGCGATCGCCGCCCAGATGACACTTGGCGAGGCCCCGGTCGTCGCCCTCATCGGCGACGGTGGCTTCACGATGGCCGCCACCGAACTCCGGCTGGCCGTCGCCCGTCAACTGAGGCTGGCGGTGGTGGTGTTCTGCGACGGCAGCCTCAACCGCATCGAGCTCAAGCAGCGGGCCCTCGGCTACCCGAGCACGGCGACCCGCCTCCACGACATCGATCTGGTCGCCCTCGCGGGATCGATGGGCTGCCACGGCGTACGCGTGTCATCGGCGGCCGGGTTGGAGAAGGCCATGGCCGGACTCACGGGCCCGAGCGGGCCGCTGCTCATCGAGGCACGCATCGATCCGGCCCAGTACGAGGCCCAGTTCTAGGCCGAGAGGAGCCTCCCATGACCGCCGTCGAAGCGGTCGCCCAGTGGAAGAACCCCCTCAGGGTGGACGTACGGCACGCCGCCGTGCGCGCGGTCATGGACTGGGGCGCGGCCATCGTCCCGGGCTCCGAAACGCCGACCGCCCGCACCCTGACCGAGGCGCTCGCCCCGACCGGCGGACCTGCGCGGCCCATTCCTTCCGGACGGACCGCGGACGTGCGGACGGCGGCGCTGCTCAACGGGACCGCCGCTCACGCCGGGAAGCTCGACGACATCTGTCGCGACGCCTTTCATCACCCCGGTGCCCCGATCCTCGCTGCGGCCTTCGCGGTGGCGGCCTCGCCCGCACCCACCTGGAACTCGGCTCCAACTCCCCGACCCTGCTCTGGCACGACGCCGACCTCGACCACGCCCTTCCGCTGGTCGTCCGCGCCGGATACCGCAAGGCCGGGCAGGTGTGCACCTCCGTCCAGCGTCTCCTCGTACACGAGACGATCGCCGACGAGGTCACCGAGCGACTCGCCGCATTGGTCGGTGACCTCGCGTACGGCGATCCGCGCGCGCCCGGCACCCAGGTCGGCCCGTTGATCAGCACCGAGGCGGCCGTGCACGCCGAAACGCTGGTCGCGGTCGCCGTCGGCCACGGGAGCCGCCTGGTCACCGGAGGACGGCGAGCAGGCTCGATGATGGCCCCGGCACTGCTCAGCGGGCTGCCCGAAAGCGCCAGGCTCGCCTCAGAGGAGGCGTTCGCCCCGCTGCTCGCGACCGCCTCCTTCGGCTCCCTCGACGAGGCGGTACGCCTGGCCGACGCCACCCGGTACGGCCTGCGGGCCGGGGTGTTCTGCCAGGACCTCGACATCGCCCTCACCTTCGCCCGCCGCCTGGAGACGGGTGGCGTGGTCATCAACGACACGTCCAGCACGCACCCCGATCCCATGCCGTACGGCGGGGTCAAGGACAGCGGCCAGGGCACCGAGGGACCCGCCTACGCAGTGCGGGACACGACCGAGTCGCGCACCGTCCTGGTCCGGCATCGCAGGGCAGGCCTGTGAATCTCACATGAATCACGTCAGCCACATTGTTAACGGAATCGTTGACTAATTTGATGCTCTCTTGAACCGGAATTGACGTGACCGGTTCACAGCCACCGGCGTGCCCGCGCACAAGGCCATGCCGCCTTCCGAACAGGAGGCCACGTGTTACCACTCCCGAGAAACTCCGTCTCGCCCCGCCCCTTTCGCCGCCCCCGCCGTGCAGCCCTCACCGTCGCCACCGCGGCTCTGGTCGCGGCAGTCCTCTCGACGAGCGACGCCGGACTCGGGTCCGTCGCTCGCACCGACACCGACACCACCACCGTCGCCTACTCCGCCGAGGCCACGGCGGCCTCCGAGACCCTCGCCGCGGTCAACGCGTTCCTGGCCACGCTCAGCAGCACACAGCAGTCGACCGTCCAGGCCTCCCGCACCCAGTCCAACCTCTCCCAGTGGTCCAACCTGCCCGACGGCCTGTTCACGCGCGCGGGTCTGCGCATGGACACGCTCACCTCCACCCAGCGGGCGGCGGTGCTCGCCATCCTGCAGGCGGCGCTCAGCGACGAGGGATACGAGCAGGTCGTCGGCATCACCACCGCCGACGGTGTCCTGCACACCTCCACCGGAAGCGACGACTACGGCTCCGACCACTACTGGATCCGCATCCTGGGCACCCCGTCCTCGACCGGACGGTGGACCGTCCAGTACGGCGGCCACCACCTGGCCGTCAACATCACGCTCACCGGGGACACCATGACCCTGGCCCCGACCCTCTTCGGCGTCCAGCCCGCCACCTACACCCTCAACGGTGTGAGCTACGAGCCGCTGGCCGGCGAGACCGACAAGGCCTTCGCGGTCGTCCAGTCCCTCGACAGCACCCAACTCGCCGCCGCCGTCCTGGACACGGCCGTCACCGAGATCATCCTGGGCGCTGGTCAGGACGGGAAGACCCTGGCCTACGAGGGCGTCCAGGCGTCCACCTTCACCACCGCGCAGCGGACGCTGCTGCTCGACCTGGTCGCCGAGTGGATCAGCCCGCTCAATGACGAACAGGCCGCGTCCAAGCTGGAGTCGGCGGAGGCGAACCTCGGCTCCACGTACTTCGCCTGGTCAGGTTCCACGTCGAGCGACCAGCCGATCTACTACCGCGTCCAGAGTCCCGACTTCACCATCGAGTTCGCCCACCAGCGGAACATGGGCGGCACCAGCCATATCCACGCCATCTACCGTGAGACCGGCAACGACTACGGCGCGGGGGACTGATCCTTGAGCCCTGTCCAACGCCGCCTGGCCCGGTGGACGGTCGGCCTCGTGCTGGCCGCCGCCGGGTCAGGCCTCGCGGCCGCACCGGCCCAGGCCCATCCCACGGACGAGATCGTCCAGCAGGCCTACCTCACCCCCGACGATTCCCGGCTCGACATAGAACTCGCCCTCACACCGGGCGTGCTGGTGGCCCCCGCCTTCGCCGAAGCCCTCGACACCGACGGCGACGGGAAACTCGACGCCGACGAGAGGGCCGCACATGCCCGGCGCGTGATGTCGGCGCTCGGACTGGAGGCCGACGGACATGCCGTCCCGCTGGAGCTGGCCAGGTCCACCTACGCGGACTACGCGCTGCTCGCCTCCGCCGCCGGTGCCGTCACCCTCGACCTCACGGCCACCCTGCCGTCCGGCAGCAGCAGCGTCACCTTCACCAACGCGTACGACCCGCCGGGCAGTTCGGCCACGACCGTGCAGGCGAACGTGCTGGTTCCGGCCGGAGCGCCGGCGGAACCGGCGGACGTCGAACGCGCCGACGAAGGACGCACAATCATCGTTGCGCTCGCCGATTCCCCCGCGTCGGAGACGAGTCCAGCGGGCTCCGAGCAGCAGGTCGCGTCGGGCGGAGGTGCCATGCTCAGCGCCCTGAGCTCCCCGCTCTCCTCGCCCTGGGCCCTGCTGGCCCTGATCGGCACCTGCGCGCTGCTCGGTGCCTTCCACGCCCTCACCCCCGGCCACGGCAAGGCCCTGCTCGCCTCCTACCTGGTGGGCGCCCACAGCACGGCCCGCCAGGCGGTGATCCTCGGCGGCGTCATCACCGTCACGCACACGGCCTCCGTGATCGCTCTCGGCACGGCGGTGCTGGTCGCGGGGCAGTTCATCGTGCCGGGCGTCATGGTGCCGGTGCTGGAGGTGGCCGCCGGGGCGGTGGTGCTGGTCCTGGGGGTACGACTGCTGCGACGGAGATGGCCGCGGCAGAGCGAGGCCGAGCGCACCCACGCGCACGCTCATGCGGGCGCTCACCAGGAAGGACACAGCCATGGGCCCGGCGGGCACCATCATCATCATCCGCTCGTCATGCCCACGACCTTCCGCTCCATCGCCACCATGGGTGTCTCCGGCGGAATCGTCCCCTGTCCCGAGGCGCTCACCGTCCTCCTGCTCGCGATTGGCCTGGGCCGCACAGTGCTCGGTCTCACCATGATCATCGCCTTCAGTGTCGGCCTCGCGGGTGTCCTGGTCGGCCTGGGCCTGATTCTGGTGCAAGCCCGCGAGGGTCTGGAACGCTTCCGGCGCCCGGCGCCGAGCCCGGTGACGCGGTGGCTGCCGACGGCATCCGCCGGTGTGGTGACTGTTCTCGGCCTGACGATCGCGGTCAACGGAGTGGGCGGACTCATGGGATAGGTCACGCGCAGGAATGCGGCATGCCTCGTATACCGGGTGGCCATGACCATGGTCTGTCGGCCGATTCACATCACCGACCTCGAAATCCCCGAGAATCTGTGTCTGATGAGCCCGATGTACTTCATCGGGCAGAAGAACCCCGACCGGGCGAAGCGCTGGTGGATCCACCTCGGCACTGAGGACACCGACAACTCGCTCACAGTGACGTCCAATCTCGCGGCCGCACTGGACAACCTCGGTGCCGACGTGAGTCATCGTATGTACTGGGACGAGGGGCACGGTGCGAACAGTGATGCGGCCGATTTCATCACATGGGTCGCCCAAGGTGGCCGGCTGATATTTCGGCTCAATCAGGGTCAGGGTTTTCCGTCTGTGGACCCGGTCCATAATCCACGGGTAAAACAAAGATTCGCCGGGGTGTAAATCACAGAGCTGCGCGGTGCAATTTATCTCGCCCTGACAACGGTACGGGACGACCTGAAACTCTCTTTCCTTTCGCGTGTGCTGCGAAGGAGTTTTCGGAAGTCCTCCGGAGTCCTTTTTCAAGGAGGCAGTGAATTGCACAGCAACAACGCGCACCGCAGGTCGATGGGACGCTGGAAGCGAGCCGGCCTGGCCCTTTCCGTCACGACGGCCCTTCTCGGCGGAGCGGTGTACGCCGCCACGGCGAATGCCACGTCCGAAGCCGGCAGCAGCTCCTCGTCCACTGAGTCCTCGGTCTCGACCGAGGCCACCACGTCCGTCTCGGACGTGGTGGCCGCCGCCGACGCCTTCCTGGCCACCCTGGACGAGGACCAGCAGGCCGAGGTGCTCCTCGACTTCACCGAGGAGAACGCCACCGCCTGGTCCAACCTCCCGTGCGGTTCTTCCTGCCGGCCGGGCATCGAGCTGGGTTCGCTCAGTGATGATCAGCTGGCCGCCGCCAAGGCGGTACTCAAGGCGGCGACAGGCACGGGCACAGGCACCGGATACGACCAGATCTCGCAGATCCTGGCCGCGGACGACGTCCTCGGTGAGACCGCCAGCGGGTACGGCAGCGACATCTACTTCCTGGCGTTCCTGGGCACCCCGAGCGCGGACGGCACCTGGCAGCTGCACTTCGGCGGCCACCACCTCGCGGTGAACCTCACCTACGCGGACGGGGCGGTCGAAGGCGTCAGCCCCTTCTTCATCGGGGTCGAGCCCACCAGCTGGACCGACGACGACGGCACCTCGTACGCCCCCCTGTCAGGGATGCGGGACGGACTGCTCGACATGCTCGACAGCCTGAGTTCCTCCCAGCTGTCGGAAGCCCAACTCTCCGCCTCGTACAGCGATGTGCTGGTCGGACCGGGCGAGGACGGCGACTTCCCGGAGACCAAGGAGGGCCTCGCCGTCAGTGAGCTCTCCGACGATCAGCAGGAACTGGTGCTCAACGCCATCGCGCCGTGGGTCGAGGTCGCGGACGACACGAGTGCCGCTTCCGTGCTGAGCGCCTACGAGTCGGAACTCGACGAGACCTACATCGCGTACTCCGGGGGAACCGGGCTGGACGCCACCGGCAACTATGTACGCATCGACGGACCGGGCGTCTGGATCGAGTTCGTCTGCCAGAACGGTCTGGTCTACCAGAACCAGATCCACTACCACACCGTGTTCCGGGACCACGACACCGACTACGGGGGAGAGTTCTCCTTCTGATGAACCACTTGCCGATCTCGCCGTCCTGTCAGCACTGCGCGTGACGGTCGGGATGGCGGTGGCGGTCCTGGCGGCGCTGCCTCTGGCAGTGCCGCCAGGCTGCCGCGCATCCCTGGCTGCTTCGCTACCGAGTCCTCGCGGCCCGGCACCCGGGCGATCCACGCGATGAAGTCGCCGGGGTCCTCGTCCGCGCCGCCGGCGTCCCATGCGGCGCGAGGTGTTGACGTCGTCGCCCGGACGGGCGTGCAGATTGCCGACGACCGAGAGCGAGGTGGCGGATTCCGGGACACCGTCGCGGACCCACCACTGCCTGGACCGCTCCTCGTTGACGTCCTGGGCGAGGTGGTACATGGGTCTCATCATGTTCAGCTTGGTTCGTCTCGGACGTGGACAGATCGAAGGCGTCGAACGCGGGCACGTCCTTCGAGGGTCTCCCCTGGTGGGTGAGGAAGCCGGCCCAGCTGAAGCACGCCTTGCCGTCGGACCGCGTTACGAGCTCCCGCGTGAGCACTTTTTCTGTACGGCCCCGAGCACCCGCCCGGGAGGGGCACCTCTTCGACGTCCTGGGACGGCACCCACCCCACCGACCAGGACCTCCCCATGTTCCAGAAGCAGCGCATCGCCGACGTACTCGTGGTCGGCGCGACCGACAGCGTCGGGCGGCTTGCGGTGGAGGCCGCGCAACGGCATGGTCTGCGCCCGCGAGCACTCGTACGTGACCTGCGGCGAGGTGAAGAACCGCGCCCTGGTGACCCAGGAGGCGTACCGCTCACCTGGTCGCGAGGGAGATCTCGGTCGACTTGATCAGGGCGACGACCGGGGAGCCGGCCGCCAGGCCCAGGTCGTGTGCGGCGTCGGTGGTGATCGCGGCCGTGAGTGTGCCGCCCGCGACGGTGACCTTGACGGACGACATGGCGGCGCCCCTGGTGATGTCGGTGACCGTGCCGGGGAGTTGGTTGCGGATGGAGACGCCCTCGACGGCGGCGGTGGCGAGCGAGACCTCCGTGGACTTGACCAGGGCGCGCACGGCGGTGCCCCGGACGAGTCCGAGATCCCCGACGGATTCCCGTGTGATCGCGGCGGTGATTTCCTGACCGCCGTCGAGGCGGACCCTGACGGTGGCCATGACCTCTCCGGTGGTGACGGCGATGACGGTGCCGGGAAGCTGGTTGCGGATGCTCAGGCTCATGGCGGAACGCCTCACAGAGAAGATGGGGTAGCGCCCGCTTTTGGGGCTTTTGTGAGGCTCACGCTAGCCGGGCCGGGCGCCGGGTCCCGGTCAGGCCGGGTACGCGTGCGTCTGTGTCGCCTTGACGGTCGCCCAGACCTCCGCACCGGGACGGAGTTCGAGTTCGGCCGCGGCGACGGTGGTGAGGTCGGCGGCGAGCTGGAGTTCGCCGGTGAGGTTCGCGCGGATCTGGTCGCCGTGGATGTCCAGACCGGCCACCTCGCAGCGCCACAGGTTGCGGGCGCTGGAGCCGGTGGGGCGGTGGCGGTGCAGGGTCACGGCGCTGGGCGGGAAGACGACGAAGACCGGCCCGGTGAGGTCCTCGGTGGTGGTGATCGCCGGACCGGTGTCCAGCGTGACGGTGTGGCCGTCCGCCCGGCCCGGGTAGAGGTTCAGGCCGACCAGCTGGGCGATGTAGTCGGTGCGCGGACGCCGTGCGATGTCCTGGGGCGCCCCCTCCTGGACGATCCGGCCGTGTTCGACGACCACCAGCCGGTCCGCGAGCACCATCGCGTCCAGCGGATCGTGCGTGACCAGGACCGCCACGGCCTCGAAGTCGGCCAGGTGGCGCCGGAGTTGGGCGCGGACGTCGAGGCGGGTGCGGGCGTCCAGCGCGGCCAGCGGTTCGTCGAGGAGCAGCAGCCGGGGACGGGTGGCCAGGGCGCGGGCGAGGGCGACGCGCTGGGCCTGGCCGCCGGAGAGCCTGCGCGGCTTGGCGCCGGCCTGCTCGGCGAGCCCCATCCGCTCCAGCCACGCGGTGGCGGTCGCCCGGGCCTCCGCCCTGCTCGCCCCCTGGCAGCGCGGGCCGAAGGCGACGTTGTCGAGGGCGGTGAGGTGCGGAAAGAGCAGGTAGTCCTGGAAGACGACGCCCACCGGCCGGGACTCCGGCGGCGTACGCCCCAACTCCGCCCCGTCCAGGCGCAGATGGCCGCCGTCGAGCGGGGTCAGCCCGGCCAGCGCACGCAGCGCGGTGGTCTTCCCGGCGCCGTTGGGGCCGAGCAGCGCGACGACGTCACCGGGAGCCGCCCTCAGCGGGACGTCGAGGCGGAAGGAGCCCCGGTCGACGACGATCCGCGCGTCGAGGCCGCCGTCGGGTGCGCTGGGGGAACCGGAGTCGCCGCCGGAGGGCGAAGTGAGGCCGGACTTCGTTTCACGCATGGAGGTCATGATGCGGTCATCCAACGGTCGCGCAGCCCGGCCAGGACCGCGATCGAGACGGCGAGCAGGACCAGGCTCAGGGCGATGGCGGCGGCCGGGTCGCTCTGCAACGCCAGATAGACCGCCAGGGGCATGGTCTGCGTACGGCCGGGAAAGTTGCCCGCGAAGGTGATCGTCGCCCCGAACTCGCCCAGCGCCCGCGCCCAGGCCAGTACCGCGCCGGCCGCCACCCCGGGGGCGACGAGCGGCAGCGTGACCCGGCGGAACGCGGTGAAGCGGGAGGCTCCCAGCGTCATGGCGGCCTCCTCGTAGCGCGGGTCGGCGGCCCGCAGTGTGCCCTCCACGGTGATGACCAGGAACGGCATCGCCACGAACGCCTCCGCGACCACGACGCCCGCCGTGGTGAACGGCAGCGTGACGCCGAACCACGAGTCCAGCCACTGTCCGACGACGCCGTTGCGTCCGAGGGCGAGGAGCAGCGCCACACCACCGACGACCGGCGGCAGCACCAGCGGCAGCGTCACCAGGGCCCGTACGAGACCACGTCCCGGGAACTCGGCGCGGGCCAGCAGCCAGGCCAGCGGCACGCCCAGCACCAGACTCACCGCCGTCGCCGCGGTGGCGCAGAACAGGGACAGTCGGAGGGCCTGCCAGACCTCGGGGCTGGTCAACTGCTCGGGCAGGCTGCGCCACGGTGTGCGTACCAGCAGCGCGAGCAGCGGGAGCAGCAGGAACACCAGCCCGACGAGCGCGGGGACGAGGAGCGGAACCGGAACGCTTGCCCGACGCCGCCGGACGCGTCCGGGCCGCGGCCCGCCGGTCAGGGTGTCGGCCGCGGCACCGGACCTGCCGGGCCCGGTCACGGCTGGAGGAATCCGGCCCCGGTCAGGACCTGCCGTCCCTCGGCCGACCTGACCAGCTCGATGAACGCCTTCGCGGCGTCGGCGTTCGGCGCGTCCTTGAGCAGGACGATCGGGTAGTCGTTGACGGCCTCGGCCGACTCGGGGAACTCCACGCCCTCCACCTTGTCACCCGCCGCCTTCACATCGGTCCGGTAGACGACGGCCGCGTCGGCCTCTTTCAGCTCGACCTTCGTCAGGGCGCTCTTGACGTCCTGCTCGTACGACACCGGGGTGAGCTTCAGTCCGCTCGCGTCGAGGGTCTTCTGCGCGGCGGCGCCGCACGGCACCTCCTTGTCGCAGAGGACGACCTTCAGGCCCGACTTCGTCAGGTCCTTGAGGGAGGCGATCCTGTCGGGGTTGCCGGGCAGGGTGGCGATCTCCAACTGGTTGCGGACGAAGGTGGCGGGGGTGCCGGCGGCGTCCTTCGCGTCGGTGACGATCTTCATCGTCTTGGGGCTGGCGGACGCGAACACATCGGCCGGGGCGCCCCCGGTGATGCTCGCGGCGAGGGAGTCGCTGCCGCCGAAGCTGAAGGTGACCTTCGTACCCGGGTTCGTCTCCTCGAACTCCTTGCCGAGCGCGGTGAAGCTCTCCTTGAGGGAGGCGGCGGCGAACACGGTCACCGTGCCGGACGGCTTCGCCGACGCGGACGTGGACGCGGGGGAGCCGGAGGACGCCGAGTCGTCGGAGGAGGAGCAGGCGCTCAGGGCCAGCAGCGCGGCGGCGCTCGCACCGGCCGCCTGGAGGGTCCGGCGGGTCCGGCGTGCGGAACGGGTCGTCACGGGTCTGCTCCCTTTGCTCTCACGGATGCCCCGCCGGAAGGGGGTTCTCCCGGCCCCGACGGGAACGCGTACGCCGATGATAATGCCGCAGATGCGAGGGACAGGTCTGCTGTCGCATCGCATGAGCCGGGATCATGGCGGAGTTTGCTGGCATGTGCGTTTCTACGGGGGAGTGGTTGAGGAGTACGGCTTGGGGTCGTGCCGGGGCCGGGGCCGGGGCGTGGTGGGTGCGGTGGGTGCGGTGCGCGGTCGGAGGGCCGCCTATGCGGGGGGTCTCTTGGGCCGCCCTTGGTCCGCCGCACATCTCACGTACCGACGACCTTCACGCGGATGCCATCGGACCCTTCCGTGCCGTTCGGTGCCCCTGGGAAACTCCAGGCGCGCGCATTCCGTCACGTTCCACCCATTGCCGTCATCAGGACGAGAGGCCCCTCTCCCATGCCCGAAGTCAACCGGCGCCACTTCCTCCAACTCGCGGGCGCGACAACGGCGTTCACCGCGCTCTCCAGCAGCATCGAGCGCGCTGCCGCCCTCCCCGCGCACCACCGCACCGGGACGATCGAGGACGTCGAGCACATCGTCGTCCTCATGCAGGAGAACCGGTCCTTCGACCACTACTTCGGTTCGCTGCGCGGTGTCCGGGGCTTCGGGGACCCGCACCCGGTCACCCAGGTGAACGGCAAGTCGGTGTGGCACCAGTCGGACGGCACGAAGGACGTACTGCCCTTCCGTCCGGACGCCGACGACCTGGGGCTGGCCTTCATCCAGGACCTCCCGCACGGCTGGAGCGACGGGCACGTCGCCTTCAACAACGGCAAGTACGACAAGTGGATCCAGGCCAAGTCGTCGACGACCATGGCCTATCTGAACCGCAAGGACATCCCGTTCCACTACGCGCTGGCCGACGCCTTCACCATCTGCGACGCGTACCACTGCTCGTTCATCGGCTCGACCGACCCGAACCGCTACTACATGTGGACGGGCTACACGGGCAACGACGGCAAGGGTGGCGGCCCCGTCCTCAGCAACGACGAGGTGGGATACAGCTGGACGACGTACCCGGAGCGACTCGAAGAGGCGGGCGTGTCCTGGAAGATCTACCAGGACGTCGGCGACGGGCTCGACGCGGCCGGTTCCTGGGGCTGGATCGAGGACGCCTACCGGGGCAACTACGGCGACAACTCGCTCCTCTACTTCAACCAGTACCGTGACGCGAAGCCCGGCGACCCCCTCTACGACAAGGCCCGCACCGGCACCGACGCCCGCAAGGGCGAGGGCTTCTTCGACCAGCTCAAGGCCGACGTGTCAGGGGGGAAGCTGCCGCAGGTCTCCTGGATCGTCGCCCCCGAGGCCTTCACCGAACACCCCAACTGGCCCGCTAACTACGGCGCCTGGTACATCGCCCAGGTCCTGGACGCGCTCACCTCCGACCCCGACGTGTGGGCGAGGACGGCCCTGTTCATCACGTACGACGAGAACGACGGCTTCTTCGACCACCTCGTGCCGCCGTTCCCGCCCCAGTCCGCCGCACAGGGCAAGTCGACGGTCGACGTCGGCCCTGACCTGTTCAAGGGCGACAGCAGGCACGCGGCCGGTACCTACGGGCTCGGCCAGCGGGTGCCGATGCTGGTCGTCTCGCCCTGGAGCAAGGGCGGGTTCGTCTGCTCGGAGACGCTCGACCACACGTCGGTCATCCGGTTCATGGAGAGCCGCTTCGGCGTGCACGAGCCCAACATCTCGCCCTGGCGGCGCGCGGTCTGCGGTGACCTGACGGCCGCCTTCGACTTCTCCCGCAAGGACACCAGGCCCGTCGCCCTCCCCGACACCGACGGCTACCGGCCGCCGGACAAGGACCGCCACCCCGACTACGTCCCGACGCCGCCCGCGAACCCGGTCCTGCCCCGGCAGGAGCGCGGCCTGCGCCCGGCCCGTCCGCTCAAGTACGCCCCGTACGTGGACGGTTCGGCAGACCTGGTGGCCGGAAAGCTCACGCTCTCCTTCGCCTCCGGCACCCACGCCGGCGCCTCCTTCCTCGTGACCTCGGGCAACCGCACCGACGGCCCGTGGGTGTACACCACAGGCGCGGGCAAGACCGTCGCCGACACCTGGAACTCGGCGTACTCGAAGGACGTCCACGACCTGACGGTGCACGGCCCGAACGGCTTCCTGCGGGTCTTCAAGGGCCGCGGCAAGGGCGCCGCCGGACCCGAGGTGACCGCACGGCACGTCGGCGACGACCTTGAGCTGACCCTCACCAACAAGAGCTCCGGCGCGGTGGAGTTGAAGCTGAGCAGCGGATACGGGGGACACTCGCGGAAGATCAGGGTGCGGGCCGGGGCCACCGTGCGCCACCGCGTGGACCTGGGGGCCAGCAGGCGGTGGTACGACGTCACCGTCACCTCCGACGCCGACGCGTCGTTCCTGCGCAGGTTCGCCGGGCACGTGGAGAACGGCCGGGCGGGCGTGAGCGACCCGGCGATCGCGACCTGCTGAGAAGGGCGGAGCGGGGCCCGGGGTGCCTTGACCGTGACATGGTTGTCATCCAGCCACGTCACGGTAGTGTGCCCCGGTGACCACGCAATCGAACATACCTGCAGGTTGGTACCCGGATCCCCATGGAGCGCCCCGGACGCTCCGGTACTGGGACGGTTCCCAGTGGACCGACCACACCAACACCGACCAGCAGCAGGCGCAGCAGCCCCAGGCCCAGCAGCCGCAGGCGGCGCCGGTTCAGCCGCCGCAGCAGGGACTCGGCCGGCCCCAGGGTCAGCCCCACAAGGGGTTCGGCGCGCCGCAGCCCGCCGCCGGTGGCGACGCACGGGTGCAGCGGCAGGTGCAGCAGCAGGCCGGGGTCGCGGCGGGCGCGGGCGGCGGCACGCTGTTCAGTGAGCCGGTGCTGGTGGTCAACCAGAAGGCCAAGCTGATCGAGCTGACCAACGAGTACAAGGTCATGGACCAGCAGGGCCGGGAACTCGGCTCGGTCGTCCAGGTCGGACAGAGCGCGCTGAAGAAGATCCTGCGCTTCGTCGCCAGCATCGACCAGTTCATGACGCACAAGCTGGAGATCCGGGACGCCCACGGGCAGCCGGTGCTGCTGCTGACGCGCCCCCGGAAGTTCATGAAGTCGCGGGTGATCGTGCAGCGTCCGGACGGTTCGCCGGTCGGTGAGATCGTCCAGCAGAACATGATCGGGAAGATCAACTTCGCGATCAACGCGGGCGGTCAGCAGGTCGGCGCGATCAAGGCGGAGAACTGGCGGGCCTGGAACTTCGCGATCGTCGACCACGCGGAGAACGAGGTCGCCCGCATCACCAAGACCTGGGAAGGTCTGGCGAAGACGATGTTCACGACCGCGGACAACTACGTCCTGCAGATCCACTACCAGCTGCCCGAGCCCCTGCTGAGCCTCGTGGTGGCGACGGCGCTGACCGTCGACACGGCGCTGAAGCAGGATTCACGGGGCCTGGGCTGACAGGTCGGTTCACGGACGCGTGGAGGCCCGGTCGGTTCACAGTGACCGACCGGGGCCCCTGTTCACAGGCGTGTTCACAGGGACCGGTCGGTTCACAGTGACGTGAGGTGCCCCGGCTCCGACGGCTGCCGGGGCATCAACGACGGCTCGACGGGTGCCGAATGGGCCTCCAGCGCGAGGACCGACGCCACCGGGTGCTCCTCGTCGGCCAGGACCGAAGCCGCTGCCGAAGCCGCCACCGCAGCCGCCGACGGAATCACGACGCGCTCCGGAGACACCGGAACGGACACCGGAACCGGCTCCGGCGTCGCCCGTGACAACGTCACCACACCCCACCCGGCGAGCCCCGCGCCCGCCAGCGCCAGCAGCAGGCCCGCGGCCCCGCCCTGGAGCCGCTCGCCGAGCAGCGTCAGGCCGATCACCGCCGCGGCGACCGGGTTGGCCAGGGTCACCAGGGCCAGCGGACCGCCGAGGCCGCCCCGGTAGGCGGTCTGGGACAGGATCAGGCCGCCCGCCGCGAACGCCGCGACCAGCAGCGCCACCCCGATCACCTGCCAGCTCAGCAGCGGACCCGAACTGTCCGTCGCCGCGACCGTGACGGTCTGGGTGAGCGCCGAGGCCACCCCGGACGCCATGCCGGAAGCGCTCGCGTGCCGCAGGCCGGGCCGGGCGCCGGGGCGGGCCAGTACACCGATGAGGACCATCGTCGTACCCGCGACCGCCAGGGCCTCCGGGAGGCTCAGGATGTCGTCCGGCGCCGGACCGGAAGCCGTGACCAGGATCGCCGCCAGGCCGAGCAGTGTCAGCGCGGTGCCGCGCCACTCGACCGCGCTGACCCGGCGCCCGGCGACCCGCGCGCCCAGCGGCACCGCGGCGACGAGCGTGAGCGCGCCCAGCGGCTGCACCACCGTGAGCGGCCCGTACTTGAGCGCGACCACGTGCAGCAGCGCGCCCCCGGCGTTGAGCAGTACCGAACCCCACCAGGCGCCGCTCGCCAGCAGCCGCCGTATCCCCGCGTCGGCGTTGCGGGAGGCGAGCCGCTCCTGGGCGACGGCCGCGGCGGCGTAGCCGACGGCGGAGAGGAGGGAGAGGGCGACGGCGATCAGGGTGGCGGCGTTCATCGTCCGGCCCCCATTCCGGCTCCCACCAGGACGGGTTCGTCGGCCGGGGCGAGCCGGCCGCCCTCGCCCGCCGTCGATTCGGTGCGGTGGGGTGCGTGGACGACCGCGAGGGCGATGCCCAGCAGGGCCGACGCCACGATCGCGTCGAGCCAGTAGTGGTTCGCCGTACCGACGATCACCAGCAGCGTCACCAGCGGATGCAGCAGCCACAGCCAGCGCCAGCGGGAGCGGGTCGCGACGATCAGGCCGACCGCCACCATCAGGGCCCAGCCGAAGTGCAGCGACGGCATGGCCGCGAACTGGTTGGACAGGGTGTCGGCCTCGGGCGAGGCACCGTAGACGGTCGGCCCGAACACCTGGCCGGTGTCGATGAGGCCCGCCTCGCCGAGCAGCCGCGGCGGCGCCAGCGGGAAGGTGAGATGGATCACCAGGGCCGCCCCGGTGACCGCGGCGAGGATCCGGCGGGCCCAGACGTAGTGGGCGGGGCGCCGCAGGTAGAGCCAGACCAGGAAGGCGACGGTGGCCGGGAAGTGCACGGTCGCGTAGTAGGTGTTCGCGAAGTGGACCGCGGTGTCGCTGTGCAGGAGCGCCGACTGGACGGCGCCCTCGCCGGGGAGGTGCAGTGCCCGCTCCCAGTCCCAGACGTGACGCGCGTTCCGGAAGGCCTCCGCGGTGTGCCCGGTCGCCAGCTGTCGGCCGAGTTTGTAGACGAGGAACAGCCCTGCCACCAGCAGGAGTTCACGGACGAGCGGCGGCCGTCGTATACCGGCGGGTTCCGCCTTGGCGGACTCGGTGCTGGCTTTCATCCCCCGGCCCTTTCGCTGAGGTGGCGCGTGTGCGCACGTGGTGCGTGATGGGCGGGAACTCGTCTGTACGGGCGCTCGTCTCATCGATACGTTGGTGTACCGATACGAGAGTGTACCGAAACGAATCCGTACCGGTACACTGGCGTATCGATGGACTTACACCACACTGGAATCGGGAATAAGCCACAGAGCAGCCCGACAGCAACGACCACCGGAACCACTCGCACCACCCGAACTGCCGGAACCACGGAAGCAGGGAGAGCAGTCATGACGTCGCAGGCCGCGGAGGGACCGGAACCGGTCGTCGCCTCGCGCCGCTCCAGGATCACGCCGGAGCGTGAGCAGGAGTACTTCGACGCCGTGCTCGTCCAGATCCGTGAGTCCGGATACGACGCGCTGACCATGGAGGGCGTCGCCGCCAGCGCGCGGTGCAGCAAGTCGACGCTCTACCGGCAGTGGAAGACGAAGCCGCAGTTCGTGGCCGCCGCGCTGCGCTCCACCAGACATGCCCGCTTCGCCGTCGACACCGGGTCCCTCGCCGGGGACCTGCGGGCGGCGGCGCGGGCGATCGGCGAGGCGTCGGGGCACGACACCCAGCTGCTGCAGGCCCTCGGCCATGCCGCCATGCAGGACCCGGAGCTCCAGGAGGCACTGCGCGACGCGATCGTCGAACCGGAGCTGGCCGCGTTCCGCGAGATGATCCGCCGCGCGGTGGAGCGGGGCGAGATCCCCGCCGGCCATCCGGCGCTGGAGTACGTGCCGGCGCAGATGATGGGCGTCCTGCGGGCCCGCCCGGTCCTGGAGGGGCGGTACGCCGACCCGGAGTACCTCGTCGGATTCGTCGAGGCCGCGGTGCTGCCCGCACTCGGCATCACCTGAGACGCAGGCCGCCGTCCGTGGCTCGAACCGGACGGTGACCTGTCCGCGCCGACCCGTGGGGACGGGGGCGGCGCGCACCCCCCGGCCGGGTGGGGTTCCTCTTGAGCGGAGAGGCGCCCCACCCGGCCGATCCACCTGTACGGGCCCGGGGTGCGGATCGGCGGATCACACGTTCTGCCCGCTCCCGCCGGCCGTGGAGACCTTGATCCCCGCGGTGATCTCGTCGATCACCGACTCCTTCTGGTCGGCGTCGACGCCGAAGCGGACGACGACCATCTGCCGGGGGTTCGACGGCGCGGGGAAGGCCAGCGACTCGACGATGCCGTCGACGCCCTTGCTCGTGATCGCCTTCCAGCGGACCAGATAGCCCTTCTGCCCGGCCACCGTCACCGCCTTGGAGGCCAGTACGTCGTGCGAGGTGATCTTCCCGTACGTCGTACCGCCGTAGGAGTCCTCGGCGTTCGCCGCGATGTCCGCCTTGGCGACCGCCTCGGCCGTGCTGCCCGCCGTGCCCAGTGCCAGCGCGGGCGCCGAGTACGCCCCGCCCTTGGTGCAGGTCTTCGTCGTGTCGCCCGGGCACTTGTACGTGCTGTCCGAGCTCACCTGCCCGCCCACGGTGATCGACTGGCCGTACCAGCCGTCCGGGATCGGAATGCTGATCCCGTTGGTCGGGTCGGGCACGGAACCACTGTCGATCTTCGGGCTCTCGGAGGGCTCCGACTGCTGCGGGTCCGGTGTCTGACCGCCTGAGCCGCCACCGGGCCCGCCGCCGGTGCCACCGCCCGGACCGCCCTGGCCGCCGCTCTGTCCGTCGGTGCCGCCCTGCCCGCCGGGACCGCCCTGGCCGCCCGGCACCTGCGAGCCCACGTTGCTGCCGCCGCCCCCGTCGTCCTTGGTCAGCGCGTACACGCCGCCGCCTATGCCGGCGAGGACGGCGATCGCCACCGCGACGGCTGTGCCCGTACGCAGTCCGCGCCCGCCGCCCGGCGGCGAATGGTCGGGATACGCCGGGTAGGCCCCGCCGGCGGCGATCACCGGTGGACCCCAGGCGGCGGCCGAGCCTTCGGGACGGGTCTGTTCCGTCCATGTTCTACCGTCCCACCAGCGCTCGGTGGCGGGGCCGTCACTTGTCTGCCCGGGGTCGGGATACCAGCCGGGAGGAGTCTCCTGCGTCATGCCCCCACCGTATGAGGCCCGGGTGAAAGGCGGATGAGAGGAGTCCCCTTTCCGCCGGGAAAGGCGCAGAAAGGCGGGCCGAGATGCCGAGATAGCGGGATACGAGAGGTCGGGCCCCCTCTGTCGACGGCCGCACCGGCACCTCCGGCACGTCAGTCTCCGCCGCCGTCGGCGGCAGCCGCAGTCCCTCGGGGGTGCGCGGCGCCTCCACGGCGGCGCCCGCCGGCGGGAAGGAGAACGCCAGTGCGGGTGGCGTATGCGTTTTCACCATCGCCCCGGCCGCGCTGCCACCCTCCGGTGCGAGGAAACGGAGTCGGGATCACCGTCGCGGAACAGCCGTGGCCGCCGGACTCGGACCGCTCGACGAAGAGCCCGGCCGAACCCGCTAGCAGGGCTCCTCGGGAGTGCCCCGGCCGGGGGTCCGCAGGTCGGAGCCGTGCGGGGGCGCGCTCCTGGGGATTGTTCCCGGGGGCGCGGACAGGGCGGACCGGAGGGGCGTGACAGGGGCGGACATGTTGCCGACCATGACGGAAAACTGGCTTCGTTCCAGGGGCTGTTGACCGTCGGCGACTTCCACGACGGCCGCCGGCGGGCCCGCCGCGTCGCCCTGCCGCACTCCCTGTCACTCGTCCCGGCAACACCTGCGCGGACCCGCCTCCACTTCGGCGGCCGGACGGCTAGTCTCGAGTTCTGTACGTCGTTCAGGCGACTTGGGGAGGTAGCGGGATGACGGAGGAACGGCCAGGGACGGCCGGCTCTGCCGCCCTGTGGGAGCGCGACGCACAAGTCGCCGCCGTGGAACAGGCGATCGACGCCTTACGTGTCGACAACTCCTCCTCGGGCAGTCTGCTGCTCTTCACCGGCGATGCGGGCCTCGGCAAGACCGCGCTCATGACCGAGACCCGGCGTATCGCCGAGCGGCGCAACTGCACGGTGTGGTCGGTGCGCGGCGGCGAGACCCTCAAGTCCGTCCCCTTCAACGTCGTGCGCCAACTGCTGCAGCCCGCGCTCCTCTCGCTCATGCCGGAGGAGGCCCGCGAATACCTCGGCGACTGGTACGACATCGCCGGTCCCGCCCTCGGCATCACGGAGCCCGGCGACCGCCTGGCCGACCCTCAGGGCGTGTGCGACGGCCTGGTCGCGGCCGTACGGCGGCTCGCCAAGCGCGACTGGCCGCTCGTCCTGCTCATCGACGACGCGCACTGGGCCGACCAGGAGAGTCTGCGCTGGCTGGCCGCGTTCGCCGAGCGGCTCGACGACCTGTCCGTCCTCGTCGTGGTCGCCCGCAGGCCCGGCGAGGCCACCGACGGCCGTGCCGTCCACCTGGAGCAGATCGCCGAAGCGGCCGGCCCCGTCGCCACGCTCGACGCCCTGACCCCGGCAGCCGCCGCCGGCCTCACCCGCACCACCCTCGGCCCGCACGCCGATCCCCCGTTCTGCCGCGAGGTGTGGGCGGTCACCGGCGGCAACCCGTACGAGACCGTCGAACTCCTCGCCAAGGTGCAGGACGCCGGACTGGCCCCGGTCGAGGCGTCCTGCGGACGGCTGCGCGAACTCAACAACGCGGCACGCGGCGGCGGTCTCGTCGCCCGACTGGAGGACCTGGGCGTCGAGGCCACCCGCTTCGCCTGGGCGGCGGCCATTCTCGGTACGGGCATCTCCGTCGACCTCGTGGCCCGGCTGGCCACCCTCAGCCACAACGAGGCCTACCGCTGCGCCAACCTCCTGTGCACCGCCCGCATCCTCACCGAACCGCAGCCGACGGCCGGCCAAGGCGCGGGCAGCGAGCTGGAGTTCGTCCACCCGCTGATCGCCACCGCCGTCTACGACTCCATCCCGGACGGCATGCGCACCGCCATGCACGGCATCGCCGCCCAGGTCGTCACCGAGTCCGGGCGCGGCGCCGCCGCGGCCTCCCACCACCTGCTCCACGTGTATCCGGACGACGACGAGGAACTCGTCGACCAGCTCCGCGAGGCCGCCCGTGAGCACCAGGCGGTCGGCGCCCCGGACGCGGCCCGCCGCTGTCTGGAGCGCGCCCTGCTGGAACCGCCCCGGCCCGAGAGCCATGCGCAGGTGCTCTACGAACTGGGCTGCGTCACCCTCCTCACCGCGCCCGCCACCACCATCGGACACCTCCAGACCGCGCTCGCGCTGCCCGGCCTCGAGGGCGACCTGCGTGTCGACGCGATCGTCCGCCTCTCCCAGGCCCTGCTGCACAACGACCAGATGGAAGAAGCGGTCCGCACGGTCGAGGAGGAGGCCGCCCGGCACCAGCCCGGCCCCGCCCGCATGCGGTTGCAGGGCGCGCAGTTCATGCTGGAGTGCCTCCATGGCGGCGACGCGCCCGCGCCGGGCCGCTCCGAGCGCCTCGCCGAACTGGCCCGTCCCTGTACCGGCCGGGACAACTCCGAGCGCGCGCTGCTCATGCTGCGTGGCTTCGACGCCATGGCCCACGGCGAGAACGCCGAGGAGGTCGTGGAGATGTGCGACCGTGCCCTCGTCAACGGCCGCCTCGCCCCCGGACTCGGCTGGACCGACCCCGAGTGGGGCATCGAGCTGCTGCTGATGCTGGCCTGCTCGTACGCCTACGCCGACCGCCTCGACCGTGCCGAGGCCCTCTACACGGAAGCGCTGCGCGCCTACGAGACGGCGGGCTGGAGCGGCGGCCACCTCTCCCTCGCCCACGCGTACGTCGGTCTCGGGCACCGCAGGCGGGGCCGCCTCAGAGAGGCCGAGACCTCCCTGCGGGAGTCCCTGCGCCTCGCCGAACGCGTCGGGCGCGGTCTGCCCCTGTACTGGTCGGCGACCTGCAACCTCGTCGACACCCTGCTCGCCCGCGGCCATGTCCAGGAGGCGTGGACCGTCGCCGAGCAGTACGGCTTCGCCCCGCCCTACCCGTCGACCATCGTGCTGCCCGAACCCCGCGCCGTACGCGGCAGGCTGCTCCTCGCCGTCGGCCGGACCAAGGAGGGCATCAACGAACTGGAGGCCGCGGAGAAGGCGGCGACCGGACGGGGCTTCCACAACCCGGTGGTCGCCACCTGGGCCGTCGACCTCGCCCGGGCCCTGGCGACGGATGACCCGCTCCGCGCCGCCACACTGGCCTCCGACGCCCGTCGGCACGCCGAACGCTTCGGCACGGACACCGCCATCGGCGAGGCCCTGCGCTGCGCGGCGGCCCTGGAGACCGGCCAGCGGGCGGTACGCCTGGCCGCCCAGGCGGTCGCCTATCTGGAGGCGTCACCCTGCCAGTACGAACACGCCGCGGCCCGCGTCGAGTACGGCATCGCCGCCCGCTCGGTCGCCGAGATCCAACGCGGTCTGACTCTGGCCAAGTCGTGCGGCGCCGACGGCCTGGTCGCCAAGGCGCGGGAGGTGCTGGACACGGGACGGGGGCTGCGCTGACAGCCGGGGCGCCCGGCACGTGGGTCAGACCCGGAGCAGCTGCTCCGTGACCTTCGCCAGGCGCTCTCGCACGTCCTCGTCGTACGCCTCCTCGTGCGCCCGCGCCGGGCTCGTACCGTCGAAGTAGCGCCCGCTGCCCGTCTCCCGGGTCACCAGCGCGAGAACGCCCGCCGCACCGTCGGCGACGCTCGACCAGGGGGCGACACCGGCCTCGCGGACCATCGTGGTGTCCATGTAGGTGGCCGGGTGCAGCACGTTGACGGAGATGTCCCAGGCCGCCAACTCCTCGGCGAGCGTGAAGGTGTGGGCGGCGAGCGCGAACTTGCTGCGGACGTACGCCGTGGTCCCGCTGTAGCCGCGGGTGAGTTCGGGATCGGCGAAGTCGAGGGGCGCCTGACCGGCCGAGCCGACGTTCACGATCCGCGAGGGCGCGCCCGCGCGCAGCGCCGGCACCAGGGCACGGCTGAGAACGACCGGCGCGAGGTAGTTCACCGCGAGCCGCAACTCGTGCCCGTCGGCGCTCAGTTCACGTCCAGAACCACGCGGACCGGCCCCGACGCCCGCGTTGTTGACGAGCACGTCGAGCCCCGGGTACGCGGCCGAGACCTCGGCGCCCAGCTGCCGTACGGCGGCCAGTGAGGCCAGGTCCGCGACGAACCCCTCGGCCGCGCCCTCGGCCCGCAGCTCGGTGACGAGCCGCTCGGTACGGCCGGGGTCGCGCCCGTGGGCGAGCACGGTGTGACCGGAACGGACCAGCTCGAAGGCGACGTACCGGCCGAGCCCCGAGGTGGCGCCGGTGATCAGAACAGTGGACATGGCTCCACCGTAGGCACGGGAGGCAGACATGTACGAGGTGCTGCTGGGACTACGACCGGCAGGGTCACCCTTCCGTACGGTCCTCCTCCACGGCGTCCTCCTCCGCCAGCACGCGCTGTGCCGCCGCGAACGCCGAGTTGGCCGCCGGGACCCCGCAGTACACGGCCGTCTGGAGCAGCACCGCGCCGATCTCCTCGGGGGTGAGCCCGTTGCGGCGCGCGGCACGGACGTGCATCGCCAGCTCGTCGTAGTGACCGTGGGCGACCAGGGCGGTGAGCGTGATCATGCTGCGCTCGCGCCGGGTGAGTGTCGGGTCGGTCCAGATCTCGCCCCACGCGTAGCGCGAGATGAAGTCCTGGAAGCGGGCCGTGAAGGGCGTCTGCCGTGCCTGCGCCCGGTCCACGTGCGTGTCGCCGAGCACCTGCCGGCGCACCTCCATGCCCCGTCGGGGCGCTGCCCCGAAGTGCGGGCGCAGCGCGGCCAGTACGGCCTCCGGGCACTGCGCGACCGCCAGATGCGAGGCACCCGGAATTTCGACGAGTGTGGCACCCGGCACGGCGTCCGCGATCTCCCGCAGATGGGCCGGGGGAGTCGCCGGGTCCTGCCGCCCGGCGACGAGCAGCGTGGGCACGCCGATCCCGGCCAGCCGGTCACGCAGGTCGAAGGCGCCCAGCGCGTCGCAGCAGGCGGCATACGCGTCCGGATCGACGTTCCGGTGGTCCGTGACCAGCTCCGGCACGGTGAACCCGGGTGTGAACCAGCGTGCGTCGGCGCTCTCCGCCAGCCCGGCCAGCCCCTCGCTCCGCACCAGCGCGGCCCGCTCCTCCCAGGGCTTGCTGCCGTTGAAGTGGGCCGAGGAGCAGAGAACGGCGAGCGACGACACCCGCTCCGGGTGGTGGACGGCCAGATGCAGACCCACCGCGCCGCCCAACGACACGCCCGCGTAGGCGAATCGGCCGATCCCGAGCGAGTCGGCGAGCGCCAGCACCAGTGCGGCCAGATCGCCGACGGTGGCCCCGAGCCCGATCAGGCCGGGCGCCGAACCCCCGTGCCCGGGCAGGTCCCAGCGGACCACCCGGCGGGTGACGGACAGCTCGGGCGCCACCTTGTCCCACAGGGCGTACGAGGTCCCGAGCGAGGGCCCGAGCAGCAGCGGGGGAGCGGTGGCGGAACCCTCGACGCGGTGGTGCAGCAGCTTGTCGGTCACGGTCGCTCCAGGGCGCGGTCGGTGAGGGCTCCGGCGGAGCCGGTGTAACGGGCGGGGTCGGTCAGGTCGTCGAGGGGCAGGCCTTTCAACTCCGGCTCCTCGGAAAGGAGTTCGGCGAGCGGTCGGCCCTCGGTGTAGGTGCGGGCGGCCACTTCGGTGAGCAGGGCCTTCGCGCGAGCCCGGCCCAGTACCGGCGCGAGTTCCGCGGCCAGCCGCTCGGAGACGATCAACCCGTGGGTGAGGCCCAGGTGTTGGCGCATGGTGTCCGCGTGGACGCGCAACCCCTCGGTCAGCTCGACGGCGTCCCGGGCGGCGCCGCCGGTCAGCCTCAGCAGCTCCCTGAGCGGCTCCCACTCGGCGTGCCAGGCGCCGGCCGGCCGTTCGTCCTCGGCGACCAGCGCGCCGTACAGGGTGGCCGCGAGCTGCGGTGCGCGCCGGGCCGCGGCGGCGATCAGGGTCGACCGTACGGGATTCGCCTTGTGGGGCATCGCCGACGAACCCCCGCCGCTGCCCTCGGACACCTCGGCGATCTCGGTACGGGCCAGCGTCAGCACATCGGCGGCGGTCTTCCCGAGGGCCCCGGTGGTGAAGGCGAGCGCCCCGGCCAGATCCGCGACCGGGGTGCGCAGGGTGTGCCAGGGCAACACCGGCTCGGCCAGGCCGAGTTCACGGGCGTAGGCGGCGACCAGGGCCTGTGTGTCGACAGTGTCCCCGGTCGGGCCGAACACGGTGAACGCGGCCAAGGTGCCTGCGGCGCCACCGAGTTGGACGGGGAGACTGTGGCGTACGGCCGTCAGACGGTCCCGGGCGTCGAGGACCAGAAAGCGCCAGCCCGCCGCCTTCAGGCCGAAGGTCGTCGGTACGGCGTGCTGGGTGAGCGTGCGGCCCGGCATCGCGGTGTCGCGGTGGTCGGCGGCCGTGCGGGCGAGGGCCCGCGCCACGCGGTCGAGGTCCGTCAGGACCAGGTCCAGGGTGCGGGCGGCGACCTGCATCGTCGCCGTGTCCAGGATGTCCTGGCTGGTCGCACCCCGGTGGACGTAGGGCCCGTACTCCGCGCCGACCGCCGCCGTCAGGTCCGCGACCAGCGGGATCACCGGGTTGCCGCCGGCCCGGGCGCGCAGCGCGATCGACCGCACGTCGAAGGCGGAGGCCTCGCCGACCGCTGTGTCGACCGCCGTGGCCGCTTCCCGTGGCGCCAGTCCCAGACCGGCCTGGGCGCGGGTCAGCGCGGCCTCCGCGTCGAGCAGTGCCCGCAGGTACGCGGTGTCGCTCGTCGCGGAGGCCGCCGGGGAACCGGCCCGTCCGGGGGAGAGCAGACCGGTGTCGGCGTCGGACTCGGCATCGCCAGGTGGTGTCACTCGAACTCCAGGAAGACCGTTTCGCCCTCGCCCTGAAGGCGGATGTCGAAACGGTACGTGCGCCGCTCGCCCTCGGCGGCGACCAGCGTGGCGCGCCGTTCGACCGGCAGGGAGTCGAGGAGC
The DNA here is from genome assembly GCF_036227485.1 of Streptomyces sp. NBC_01451. NCBI lineage: Bacteria > Bacillati > Actinomycetota > Actinomycetes > Kitasatosporales > Streptomycetaceae > Streptomyces > Streptomyces sp. NBC_01451. Next base: position 1,325,125 of record NZ_CP109479.1, on the reverse strand, counting down.
GGATCGGCGCCGTCCGCCAGATACGCCCGTGTGTACAGGTGGTGCAGCAGACCGCGCGCGAACACGCACACGCTGATGTAGGGCAGACCGGCGTTGCCCGGTGGCAGCGTGTACAGCGCGTAGTGCCCGGCGGCGTCGGTGGCGACCCGCCCGAAACCGGTGAAGTCGGTGCCGTTGCGGCCCAGGTGGCCGCCCGTCACCGGGTCGCGGCGCAGTGAGCCGGGGGCGCCGGTGACGGAGCCGTCGGGCGCCGCCTGCCAGAACTCCAGCAGGGCGTCGGGTATCGGATCGCCCGCGCCGTCCAGGACGTACCCGTGGAGGGTGATCGTGTCCGGGTGGCCCTTGGGCGCGACCTGCTCGCCCTCGGGGAAGGGGAGGGCGTAGCCGTAGAAGGGGCCGACGGTGTGGGACGGGGTGGGGAGGAGTTTGCCGGGTGAGACGCTCATCAGTCGCGGCCTTCTTCGATCCAGGTGGCGGAGGGACCGTCGAGGACGATGTCCCACTCGTAGCCGAGCGAGAACTCGGGCTGGGACAGGTCGTGGTTGTACTCGGCGACCAGACGGCTCCGGGCGGCCTCGTCGGTCACCGAGCGCAGGATCGGGTCGTAGCGGAACAGCGGGTCGTTCGGGAAGTACATCTGCGTCACGAGCCGCTGGGTGAACGCCGTGCCGAAGACGGAGAAGTGGATGTGCGCGGGCCGCCAGGCGTTGGTGTGGTTGCGCCACGGGTACGCGCCCGGCTTGATCGTGGTGAACCGGTACCGTCCCTGATCGTCCGTCAGGACCCGTCCCACTCCGGAGAAGTTGGGGTCGAGCGGTGCCGGGTGCTGGTCCCGCAGATGGGCGTACCGGCCGGAGGCGTTGGCCTGCCACAGCTCGATCAGTTGGCCGCGCACGGGCCGCCCGCCCCGGTCGAGGAGCCGTCCGGAGACGGTGATGCGCTCGCCGAGCGGCTCGCCCCGGTGCTGGATCGTGAGGTCGCTGTCGATGTCGGTGATGTCGGTGACCCCGAACACCGGCCCCGACAGCTCGACCGTCTCCGGGTCCCCGCCGCTCACCGCGACCAGCGGCTGTTTCGGGTACCGCAGCACCGAACTGCGGTACGGGGCGTAGTCGCGCGGCGGATGGTTCTGTACGGGGGCGCCTTCGGCGACCGCCTTGTCGTAGGCGTCCTGGAGGTCGCCGACCTCGACGTCGATGTCCGACTGGGTGAGAGCCATGAGGAGTTCCTAGTCTCTTCCGAGCCTAATTACTCAGGGCACTGAGTATTTCAGCAAGGTTTCCCTCACGCTGTCACTCGCCGGTCTCGTCGTCAAGAGTTCCGGTAAATCGGCAGGTGGAGACCATGTAGCGCGGTGGGAGACATAGTGGACGTCGGGCTGTATCGTCAGTACACCAACGAAATCATGCTCTCTGAAGCAGACGACCCCAGGAGCGGACATGGCCGCGGTGGACCTCTCCACCCACCCCGGGCACCTCGCCCGGCGACTCCAGCAGGCGCACTACCTGCTGTGGAACGCGATGGTCTCCGAGGAGATCACCTCGCCGCAGTTCGCGGTCCTGAACGCGCTGGTCGCCGAACCGGGCCTGGACCAGCGCACGGTCGGCGAGCGGGTGGGCCTCGACCGGTCCACGGTCGCCGAGGTCGTCAGCAGGCTCGGCCGCCGCGACCTCATCGACAAGGTGCGCGACCCGGAGGACGGCCGCCGCTCCCTGCTGCGCCCCACGGACGACGGAGTGCGCGCGCACCGAAAACTGACCGTGCGGACGGCCCGGATGAACCAGGTCTTCCTGGCCCCCCTCTCCGCCGGTGAACAGGCCGTCTTCCTCGACCTCATCCAGCGCGTCGCCGACGCCGCGGAGGGGCTGCGCAACCCGGCGGAACCCCTCACCTCCCCGCGCTGAGCGCACTTCCGCGACAGGCCGGGTCCGCTCAGCGGACCGGCAGCGGATACCGTGCGGGGGCGGGACCGCCGCACGGGCCATGGGGCGGTCCGGAGCCGAGGAGGAACAGGAATGGCAGCCGGAGCAGCCGGGGCAGGGGCCGGAGGCGAGCCCGAACCCGCGGGGATGCGTACCGTCCAGCGGGCCATCGACGTCCTCGGACTCTTCGACGAGGTCCGGCCCGCGCTGTCCCTCCGTGAGATCGTCACCGCCTCCGGGCTGCCGAAGACCACCGTGCTGCGACTGCTCCAGACCCTGCGGCTCAACGGACTGCTCTGGGTCGACGAGCACGGCCGTTACCTCGCCGGCCCCGCGCTGCTGCGCTGGTCCCGGCTCGCCGAACAGGCCTGGCGCCTTCCGGCCGAGGCACAGGCGCTGCTGCGCGACCTCGCCGCCGAGCACAAGGAGACGGTGCACCTGTATGTGCGCCGGGACATCCACCGCGTCTGCATCGCCCAGGAAGAGGGCCCGCAGGCACTGCGCCAGGTCGTGCGGGTCGGCGACGAGCTCCCGCTGTGGGCGGGCGGCGTCGCCAAGGCGCTGCTGCTGGACGCCCCGGACGGGCTGCTGCTCAGGGTCGCGGAGGCCTCCCCGTACGGGGCCGCACATCTGGCCACCCTGCGGACCTGGATCGGCGAGGCCCGCGACCACGGCTACGCCGTGAGCCACGGCGAGCGCGAGGAGGGGCTGTCGGCGGTGGCGGTGCCGGTCCGGGGGAGGAGCGGGGCCGTGCTGGCCGCGCTGTCCTTTGGCGGTCCGAGTACGCGGTTCACGCCGGAGCGGGTGACACGGTTCGCGGCGGCGCTGCGCGGGGCGGCGGGGAAACTGGCCCGGGCGGGGCTGCCGTTCGAGGCGTAGGCGCTCCGCCGGGTGCGCGGTACGGCCGCCCCGGGCCCCGTGCGGCTGGTCGCGCTTCGCGCTTCGTGCCCGAGCGGTGGCGCCGCGGGTGCCGCTGCCCCGCGTGCGCCGTGGGGGCGGGGGTGCCGTACTCGGCGCCTTCCGGGCCCACGCGGGTACGCCCATCGGGGGAGACATCCCGGGGTCCGTGCCGCGCATCGGCGTCAGGCCGTGCCCGTCACGCCTTCGCGAACACCACCCACACCTGCCCCTTGGCGAAGTTCACCGGCGTACCGTCGGCCGCCGTGAAGTCCGTCCCCTCCGCGGCCGACCCGCGCCGCCACTCCACGTCGAACGCCCGCCCGTCGCGCAGCACTTGGGCCCGGCCCGAGCCCACGGACCGGGTGTACGGCGAGTTGTTGCCGAGGACGTCGTGGAACCGTGACCCGCGCACCTTCACGTACTGCACGACGACCGTCGTGGCCGCGACCTGCCTGCCGTCGGTCGCGGCGGTCGGGGTGCCGTCCATCGACACCAGCCAGCCGTGCCGGTCCGCGGACCAGGTGAACGTGAAGCGCGCCGACGGGAAGCGGACGGTGCGCGACTTCGCGGGGGTTCCGCCCTCGGGAGGGGCACCGTAACGGAAGCCGGTCGTCAGCGCGTCCGCTCCCGGCGCGGTGCCGATCAGCCGCCGCGGCCGCAGGTACAGGTTGTGCGGCGCCGCCTTGTCCGCGCTCCGGTAGTAGGCGCCGGAGGCCGCCGACTCCGGGGGTACGGCGGTCAGCGGTGCCCGGTCGATCAGCGGCAGCAGCTTGCTCTGGGCCCCGGAGAAGGCGAGCGTCGGCTCGTCGAACTGGCGCAGCAGTTCCAGGTCGGACTCACGTGCGCTGCGCACCGGCCCGACAGCCTGCGGCAGCCGGGTCGCGTACACCGCCATCAGCCGGCTCAGACCGCCCTCGACCTGCTCGGCGTACACGATGTCCGCCGCGTCCAGGCCCGTCTGGGGGCGGGCCGCGCGGACGTTGTCGATCTTCACGGCGAGGACCGGGCCGGCGCTCTCCGGATCCGGTGATTCGCGCTGGTCGGGCTCCTGGCTGCGGCTGTGGGTCTGTCCGCGCCCGTCGTCGGAGGGGCGGCCGTCCGTCGTGCAGCCGGCCATCAGGGAGGCCGTCACGGTGGCGGCCACCAGCGCCGCCGTAGCTGTTCCGCGCCGCAGCGTCCGTGCCGTTCGCGCCATCTGTCGCATGCCCACCGTCGCCACCAAGTCCGTATCTACGATTGTGCGCTTATCGGAACATTGGTGGCCATACCCGATCTGTTCCGTCCACGCACACGGAAGGGGCCGAACGGCCCACGGGCGAGGTGTCCGACGGGTGACCTCAGCCCTGCGGGCCGAGAATCTGCGCGAGGTCGTACCCCACCGGCTCGTCCAGCTGGTCGTACGTGCAGCTGTCGGCCGTACGGTCCGGGCGCCAGCGCCGGAAACGGGCGGTGTGCCGGAAGCGCGCCCCGTTCTCCATGTGGTCGTACGCCACCTCGGCCACCAGTTCGGGCCGCAGCGGAACCCATGAGAGGTCCTTCTTCGCCGACCAGCGGCTGGGTGCCCCCGGCAGCCGCGCCGCCTCGTGGGCCGCCTCGTCCGCCCAGGCGGCCCACGGGTGCCCGCCCACGTCCGCCAGCCGCAGCGGCTCCAGCTCCTCGACGAGTTCGGCCCGCCGCCTCATCGGAAACGCGGCGCTCACCCCGACGTGCTGAAGGGTGCCCCGGGCGTCGTACAGCCCGAGCAGCAGCGAGCCCACGATCGGTCCGCTCTTGTGCAGCCGGTACCCGGCGACCACCACATCCGCCGTCCGCTCGTGCTTGACCTTGAACATCACCCGTTCGTCCGGCCGGTAACGCAGGGTGAGCGGCTTGGCGACGACACCGTCGAGGCCCGCCCCCTCGTACTGCTCGAACCACCGCTGCGCCACCTCGATGTCGGTGGTCGCCGGCGCCACGTGGACCGGCGGGGCCGCACCGGACAGCGCCGTGGTGAGCAGCGCGCGCCGGTCGGCCAGGGGGACGTCGAGGAGCGACTCGTCGCCCAGCGCCAGCAGGTCGAACGCGACGAACGAGGCCGGGTTCCGCTCGGCCAGCGTCCGCACCCGGGACTCCGCGGGGTGGATGCGCTCGGTCAGCGCGTCGAAGTCGAGGCGCCCGCCGAGGGCGATCACGATCTCACCGTCCACCACGCAACGCTCGGGAAGCCGCTCCCGCAGTGCCGCCACCAGCTCGGGAAAATACCTGGTCAACGACTTGCCGGTGCGGCTGCCGACTTCGACTTCGGCGCCGTCGCGGAACACGATCGCGCGGAAACCGTCCCACTTGGCCTCGTACTGCATGTCCGGGGGGATCCTGGCCACGGACTTGGCGAGCATGGGCTTCACGGGGGGCATGACCGGTAGATCCATACGTCGATTCTGCGCGCCCATGACCGTGATCGCCCGGTATGCGAGCTTCAAGCGGTCCGCCTACCGTGGCTCGCATGGGCGAAGCGGTGGAGCTGGAGGCGTTCGGCCGGACAGTACGGCTGTCCAGCCCGGGCAAGGTGTTCTTCCCGGAGCGGGGGTTCACCAAGCTCGACCTCGCCCGGTACTACCTCGCTGTCGGCCCCGGCATCCTGCGGGCGCTGCGTGACCGGCCGACCACTCTGGAGCGGTATCCGGACGGGGTGAGCGGCGAGAACTTCTTCCAGAAGCGGGCGCCCAAGAACATGCCCGACTGGATTCCGACCGCCCACATCACCTTTCCCAGCGGTCGCAGCGCCGACGAGATGTGCCCGACCGAGGTGGCCGCCGTGCTGTGGGCCGCACAGTTCGGCACCCTCACCTTCCACCCCTGGCCGGTACGCCGCGCCGACGTCGACCACCCCGACGAACTGCGCATCGACCTCGACCCGCAGCCCGGTACGGACTACGGCGACGCGGTGCGCGCGGCGCACGAACTGCGCACCGTGCTCGACGAGTTCGGCGGTCTGCGCGGCTGGCCCAAGACCTCCGGCGGCCGAGGGCTGCATGTCTTCGTACCGATCGAACCCAGGTGGACGTTCACGCAGGTGCGGCGGGCGGCGATCGCCGTCGGGCGGGAACTGGAGCGGCGGATGCCGGAGCAGGTGACCACCAAGTGGTGGAAGGAGGAACGCGGGGAGCGGATCTTCGTCGACTACAACCAGACCGCACGGGACCGCACCATCGCGTCCGCCTACTCCGTACGGCCCCACCCGCACGCTCCCGTCTCGGCGCCGCTGAAGTGGGAGGAGGTCGAGGACGCGTGGCCCCGCGACTTCGACCTCGCGACCATGCCCGGCCGGTTCGCCCGACTCGGCGACGTCCACGCGGACATGGACGACCACGCCTTCTCCCTCGACGCCCTGCTCGAACTCGCCGGCCGCGACGAACGCGAGCACGGACTCGGTGACCTGCCGTATCCCCCGGAGTACCCGAAGATGCCGGGCGAACCCAAGCGCGTACAGCCAAGTCGGGCCCGCAAGGACTGACTTCGCCAACTTGGCTGTCGCACAAGGGATCAGACGGTCAGTCAGGGGCGTACGAGGCGAGAACCGAGCCTCCCGGGTGCAACGGGCGCTGCCCCGGGCGCCTTCCTCGGCGGCGGCCGGACCTGCGACCGTACGGGCTCTGCCCGGCACACGTCCGAGTTCGACCCTGGGGGAAGCGCACCATGAATCCGGCCTCGACGGCCACCAGTCCGCCGGCCGCCCCCGGCGCCCTCCCGGTGGCCGGGCATCTGTGGCAGATCCTGCGCGACCCGCTGCTCTTCTTCGAACGCCGGCACACGGGCGCCGCGGCCCGTACCGGAGTCGTGGTCGTGCGCGTCGGACCGAGGCCCGTCCACCTCGTGACCCGCCCGGATCTCGTACGGCAACTGCTGGCGGACCCGGAGACCTTCGAACAGGGCGGCATCTATGTCGAGGGCCTGCGGACACTCGCCGGCAACAGCGTCGCCGGCTGCCCCGCCGCCGACCACCAGGTGCAGCGGCCGATCCTCCAACCCGCCTTCCAGCAGCGGCGGATCGCCGACTACTCCCGGACGACCGAGGCGTGCGCGGACGCGTTGGCGCGGTCCTGGCGCGACGGACAGCGGCTGGAGATGGTGCAGAGCATGCACCGGCTGGCCGCCGAGGTCGTCACCCGCACCCTGTTCTCCGGCCCTGGCACCGTGCAGGCCGGGCAGGACATCCAGCGGCTGTTCCCGCATCTGCTCGCCGGGCTGCACCGCAGGATGCTGCTCCCCGTCGCCTGGGTGCACCGGCTGCCGCTGCCCGCCAACATCGGCTTCGCCTCGGCCGTCAGCGGCATCAACCGGATTGTCGACAAGGAGATCCAGACGTACCGCCGCGGCGGGCGCGACCCGGGAGACCTGCTCTCCGCGATGATGCGTGCCACGGACCCGCGCACCGGTGCCGCCCTCACCCACGCCGAACTGACGGAACAGGTCGTCGGCATGCTGTTGGCCGCCGTCGAGACCACGGGGAGTGTGACGGCCTGGTTGCTGCACAACCTCGCCGTCCACCCCGAGGTGGAGGAGGCCGTGCTCGGTGAGCTGAGTATCGCGGTCGGCGACCGGCCCCTGCGCGCCGAAGACCTCCCCAACCTCCCGCTGTTCAAGCGGGTGTTCGCCGAAGTACTGCGCCTCCACCCGCCCTTCTGGCTGCTCAGCCGCGTCACCACCCGCCCCGTCGAACTCGGCGGCCACCGGATTCCCGGCGGCGCCGACATCGCCTTCAGCCTGCACTGCCTGCACCGGGCCCCGCAGGCATTCCCCTTCCCGCACCGCTTCGACCCCGACCGCTGGCTCCCCGACCGGGTCACCGACGCCCAGCGGGAGGCGCACCTCCCGTTCGGCGCCGGCACCCGGCAGTGCATCGGCGAGGTGTACGGCCGTACGGCGATACCTCTCGTCGTCGCGACCCTGCTGCGGCACTGGCGGCTCCGGCACGCCACCGGACGGGAGGTGACCCCGCTGGTCAGGGGGACCATGAGGCCCAGCCCCCTGAGCATGACGGTGACGCGCCGGACCGCCGCCTTCGCTCCCTAGACGACCTGTGCCGACAAGGCGGTCGAAGCCGTCGTCCGCCTCACAGTTCCTTGATCCGGATGTCCCGGTACGAGACCACGTCGGTCGTGCCGTGCACCTGGAGGCCGATGTATCCGGAGGCGAACCGCCGCCCGTCCGTGCCCGGGTCGTCCGAGCGCGGCGGGGTGAAGTCCTGGCCGCCGGTGTTGTCGAACTCGTTGATCAGCACGCCGTTGCGGAACACCGAGTAGTGCTGGTCGACCACCCGGATCTCGTAGTCGTTCCAGGTGCCCTTCTGTGTGACGCCGGCCCCGGCGAGCCCCACCCGGTCGAAGCCGTAGACCGAGCCCGTCTTGTACATGTCGCCGTCGGGCCGGTCGAACACCTGCACCTCGTGCCCGTACTTGATGGCCGCCCACTCGGGCCGCGCCTCCTCCGGGTGACCGTGGACCCACGGGAACCGCACGAACACACCGGAATTGGCGTTGCCCGTGCCGGGCGCGTCGTCCCGCCACTGGAGCTTCAGCGAGAAGTCGCCGTACTTCCGCTCCGGGAACCACAGCATGCCCAGGCCCGCCACCGTGGTGCCGCTGGTGAGCGAGCCGTCGCCGTTCAACGCGAACGAACCGCCGCCCACCTGCTGCCACTTGGCGAAGGACGCGGCCGTACCGTCGAGAATCGTGCGGTAGCCCCCGGTCTGTCCCGGCCTGCCGACACCGGACGCGCGGGCCGCCTCCTCGATCGCCGCGTCCTCACGTTCGTCGACGGCACCGTCCTTGAGGAGCCGGTCGAGAACGGTCCGTACGTGCTTGAGGAACAGGGCGTGGGACGTCCACTCCCGCTCGTCCTCGATCAACTCGCCGATCCGGCAACGGCTGTCGGTGACCCGGTTGCGCACCCCCGAGTCGACCGTGCCGACGATCACCGTCAACCGCTCGTCGTACTCGGGGCAGTTGGGTGCCGGAACTCCGCCGCCCGCCACGACCGTGAGGCTCACCGAGCGTGCGTCGCTGGTGTTGCCCGCCCTGTCGCTCGCCCGGTACGTCACGGTGTGCGCGCCTGCCCGGTCGACGACCACCGGAGCGATGTACGTCAGGTACGGTCCGCCGTCGAGCGAGTACTCGGCCGTGGCGACACCCGAGCCGCCGTGGTCCGTCGCGCTGACGGTCACCTTGGCACTGTTGACGTAGGCGCCGTTCGCATTGCGGGTGCCCTCGACGGTCACCCCGGTCACGGGCGGGGTGGTGTCCTCGGCGGGCTGGGCCACGACGGTGAAGGCGACGCTCTTCTCGGCGGAGACGTTCCCCGCCCTGTCGGTGGCGCGGTAGCGGACGCTGTGAACGCCCAGCTGATGCACCATCACCGGCCCGCCGTACGGCTGCCAACTCCCGCTGTTCACCGCGTACTCGACCGTGTTGACCCCGGACCCGGTGTCCGAGGCCGAGACGGTGACCGTCGCCATGTCGAGATACGCCCCGTCCGCGTTCCGCGCGCCGGTCACCGTCGCCGAGGTCTCCGGCGGCGCCGTGTCGTCCGTCGGCGGCGCGGCCACCGTGAACGTGACGCTCTTCTCGGCGGCGGCGTTGCCCGCCCTGTCGAACGCCCGGTAGCGCACCGTGTGGCTGCCGACCTGGCCGATCACGACCGGCGTGGTGTACGGCTGCCAGGCGCCTTCGGAGCCGATCGCGTACTCGACCCGGTCGACGCCGGAGCCCTCGTCGCTCGCGCCGATCGCCACGGTCGCCGAACCGACGTACTGGCCCTGCGAGTTCTGCGCACCGGTGACATTCGCCGAGGTCTCCGGTGCCGTCGTGTCGGCGCCGCCGCCCTCGGTCACCACGAGGATGCCCTGCATCTGGCCGTGGCCCGGGATCGTGCAGTGGTAGCGGTAACGGCCGGGGGCGAGCGTCACCTCTGCGGTGTGCCGGCCGCCCTGGTCGTCGTTCGGGTTGGCGAGGATGTTCAGCGGGACGTCGTTGTTGTACTCCGGGTCGGAGACGTCGAAGGTCAACGTGTGCGGCATTCCCATGGTGTTGCCGGTCGCCGCACTGTTCTCGAAGACGATCGTCGTCGCGCCCGCCACCGCCGTGACCGGTACGGAGGCGTACTTGGTGATGTCGTCGCCCGCCGTCCAGGTGAGGACCTGTGCGGCGGCCGATTCGGCGGCTGCGGCGGTGGGTTCGGCGGCGCCGCGCGCCCCTGCCGCCGACGTCGGTCCCAGGACCATGAACAGGGACGCCAACAGGGCCGTCCAGAGCTGCCTGCGTCGCACTACTCCGCTCCCCTCACGAGGTCGCCGACCGCGGGCGTCGGGCCGCCGCCGGTGTAAGTGATCCGCCACAGCGCCGACTTGGCGTCCGAGGTGAAGAAGCCCCGGCCGTAGTCGAGGACGTAGAGCGAGCCGTCGGGACCGAACTTCCAGTCCATGAGGTTCTTGATGCCGTCGTTCCCGATCGGCACGATCTTCTTCAACGACTCGGAGTGGACGGGCAGTCCGCCGTCGCCCTGGTTCTTCGGGTCGGTCAGTACCGCGTTGCGCGGCTGGTCGGCGTCGTAGAAGTCGCCCACGAACCACTTGCCGTCCCAGTAGGCCGGCCACTTGGTGGTGCTCGCGCTCGCCGCGTCGTAGCGGTACACCGGACCGTTCATCGCGGCCTGGCCGCCGCCCTTGAGCCACGGCAGCAGATATGTGCTCTCCGCCTGCTTGTAGGACGGGACGCCGTTCGCGTCGCGCGGGAAGTCGGGGCCGCCGCCCTGGGGCGAGTACCAGATGTTGTTGCCGGTGACGGGCGGCAGGTCGACCAGGCCGTCGTTGTTCGGCGACTCGTTCTTCGGGTGGTCGCAGTCGTACCAGCCCAGCGGCTTCGACGGATCGGGCAGATTGCGGTCCCGGTAGGGCTGCTTGTTGCCCATGCAGTACGGCCAACCCCGGTTGCCCGCACGGGTGATGGCTGCGAACGTGTCGTACTTCGCAGGCCCCCACGTCGTCGAGGGCGCGCTCGCGTCCGGTCCGACCCAGCCCGCGTACAGAGTGTCCGTCGCCTTGTCGACGGAGATGCGGGCCGGGTTCCTGACCCCCATCACATAGATCTCGCCGCGCGTCTTTCCGCCGCCCTCGTCGGTCTCCCGGCCCGTGAAGAGGTTGCCCGCGGGGAGCGTGTACGTGCCGTCGGACTCCGGATGGATGCGCAGGATCTTGCCGTTGAGGTTGTTGGTGTTGCCCGCGGTGCGCCGGGCGTCGGCGAACGACACGCCCTTGTAGGCGGGTTGGGGGTTGTTGCCCGAGTAACCGTCGCTGAACTGACTGGAGTTGTTGTCGCCGGTGGCGATGTACAGGTTGCCCTTGGAGTCCCAGGCCATCCCGCCGCCCGAGTGACAGCAACTGTGGATCTGGACCGGCCACTTGAGCAGCACCTTCTCGCTGTTCAGGTCGAGCCGGTCGGTGGCGGGGTCGAGCGTGAAGCGGGAGACGTAGCGTTCGGCCGTCCTGGTGTCGCGGTTGATCCGCGCGTGGGGCGTGTAGTGGAGATACACCCAGCCGTTTCGCTCGAAGGACGGATCGAGCTCGATACCGAGCAGCCCCTCCTCGACCTTGGTCAGCTCGTCCCCGCCGCCCTTGTTGCCGAAGACGGTCAACTCGCCCGCCAGAGTGACCTTCCTGGTCCTCGGGTCGTAGACGTGGATCTGGCCCCTGCCCTTGCCGACGGCCGGATTGTTCCAGTCGGTCACCACCGGCTGGGAGGAGTCGGCACCGCCCCGGCCGATGTAGAACACCCGCCCGTCGGGCGCGGTCACCAGCCCGTGCGGCTCACCGATCTGGTCGCTCCGCCCGGGCTGGTTGGGCTGTGTCAGGCGCTCCGCCTTGTAACCGGCGTTGATGGTGGCCTTGCAGTCGGCCTGTGCCAGCCGGGTCGTCCACAGCAGCGCCCCGCGCAGATGGGTGCGGAAGTCCGTCTCGTCGTACGACGACACGGTGCCGCCCATGCCGGTGTAGAAGGAGCGTCCGCCGTCGTAGTCACGACACCAACTCACCGGATGGTCCCAGCCGTTGGCGCTCGCACCGGGTGTGTACGTCGACTCGCGAACCCGGGCCACGGTGTGCACGTCGCCGGAGGGGTTCTTCACCCAGTTCAGCCACTGGTCAGGCCGCTTCCACTGCACCGGCAGGTCCTTCGTGGCCGGATGCCGCCGGTCACCGACCTCGACGGTCGCGCGCTGTACGGCTGTCGGGCCGGTGGCCGAGGGGCGGGCGCCCACCAGGCCGGTGAACCAGTCGGAGTACGGTTCCGCCCGGGCCGCGTCATGGATGCCGACGAAGCCGCCGCCGGCCTCCATGTAGGTCTCCAGCCCGGCCTCCTGCTCCGGGTCGAGGACGTCGCCGCCCCCGGTCAGGAAGACGATCGCGTTGAAGGTCCCGAGCCGGGGCCCGTCCGTGAACACGGCGGCGTCGTCCGTCGCCTCGACCTCGAAGCGCTGTTCCGCCGGACCGGACAGCCCGATCCGCTCGATCGCCTCGATACCGGCGTCGACGACCGGCGACTCGTCCCCGGCCGCCGCCGAACCGTGGAAGACCAGGACGCGTACTCCACTGCCACCGGGCGGCGACTTGACGGACATCGTTGTCGCGGATGGATCGGGAGCCGGTTCCGCGCTCGCGGCCGGTCCCGACAGCAGTCCGGCGGTGACGGCCGACGCGGCCACGGTGGCCGCCCAGGCCCGTCTCCGTCCGCTTCCGCCGCCGCCTCTGCTTCTTGCGCTCAACTCCCTCGAACGCATGGACACTTGATGCGATGTGAACCGCATGTGGTCACCCACCCCTCCTCGGTCACAGCAAACGCAGAGGAAGCTAGACCTCTTTTGACGACCCGCCAAGAGGTATGACCGGGATCGCACGAACTTTGTCCTGAGTGTGGATAAACGAGTCCTGTGCCGCTACCGTCTCACCGGTTCCTCTCGTTCCCGCTGCGCATCTTCCGTACCAGGGTGGGGAGTTCGGCATGGACAGGCGTGACTTCAACCGGCGGGTGCTGCTGGGCGGCGCGGCCGTCGCGACATCGTTGTCGGTGGCCCCGGAGGCCGGCGGCGCGACCGCCGCGACCGCCGCACTCGCGAAGACGGCCCCCGCCGGCGGCGAGGTACGACACCTTCAGCTGTACGCCGAGCGGCTCGCCGACGGGCGGATGGGTTACGGCCTCACGAAGGGCACGGCGTCGGTTCCCGGCCCGCTGATCGAACTGAACGAGGGCGACACGGCGCACATCACCCTGGAGAACACGACGGACGTGGCCGTGAGCCTGCACGTCCACGGCCTCGACTACGAGATCTCCAGCGACGGCACGAAACTGAGCCGCAGTGACGTCGAACCCGGCGGCACCCGCACCTACACCTGGCGCACACACGCCCCGGGCCGCCGCGCCGACGGCACCTGGCGGGCGGGCAGCGCGGGCTACTGGCACTACCACGACCATGTCGTCGGCACCGAACACGGCACCGGCGGCATCCGCAAGGGCCTCTACGGCCCGGTGATCGTGAGGCGCAAGGGAGACGTCCTCCCGGACACCACGTACACGATCGTCTTCAACGACATGACGATCAACAACCGGCCCGGCCATCAGAGCCCCGACTTCGAGGCCACGGTGGGGGACCGCGTCGAGTTCGTGATGATCACGCACGGCGAGTACTACCACACCTTCCATATGCACGGTCATCGCTGGGCGGACAACCGCACCGGCCTGCTCACCGGCCCCGACGACCCCAGTCAGGTCGTCGACAACAAGATCGTGGGCCCGGCGGACTCCTTCGGTTTCCAGGTGATCGCGGGGGAGGGGGTCGGGGCGGGCGCATGGATGTACCACTGCCATGTCCAGAGCCACTCGGACATGGGAATGGCGGGCCTGTTCCTGGTACGGAGAACGGACGGGACGATTCCCGGACACGAGCCGCACGGTACCGCGGTCACCGCGGGGCGGGCGGGAGAGCCGCAGTTGTCGCACGAGCACTGAACGGGATCCGAGAGCGCTCTCATCCGCTGCCGGGCCGGGACTATCCTGATCGGCAACCGCCGATGAGGAGCGCCGAAGTGACCGAGACCGCGTCGCGTCCCACCCTGGAGGCCGTGGCCGCGCGGGCGGGGGTCTCCCGGGCCACCGCGTCACGCGTCGTGAACGGCGGGTACGGCGTGCGCAAACCCCTCGTCGAACGGGTCAGGCAGGCCGTCGAGGAACTCGGGTACGTGCCCAACCAGGCGGCCCGCTCCCTGGTGACCAGGCGGCACGACGCCATCGCCGTCGTCATCGCCGAACCGGAGACGCGGGTCTTCGCCGACCCCTTCTTCGCGCTCCAGCTCCGGGGAATCAGCAAGGAGCTGACCGCCCGCGACTCCCAGCTCGTGCTGCTGCTCACCGAGGGTCGCGACGACCACTCCCGCGTCGGCAGGTACCTCGCCGGCGGGCATGTCGACGGCGCCCTCGTCTTCTCCCTGCACCTCGACGATCCGCTGCCCGGACTGGTCCAGCGCGCCGGCGTCCCCACCGTGTTCGGCGGCCGGCCCGGCTGGAGCGACGGCAGCCGCGACGCCGTGTACGTCGACAGCGACAACCGGGGCGGCGCCCGGGCGGCCGTACAGCATCTTGTCGCCCTGGGGCGCACGCGGATCGCGCACATCACGGGCCCCCTCGACCAGACCTCGGCGGCGGACCGGCTCGACGGGTTCCGGGACGGCCTGCCCGTCGCCGACCCGCGACTGATCGCCGGGGGCGACTTCACCCCGGCGGGCGGGGAACGCGCGATGCGCGAACTGCTGGACCGGTGCCCGGACCTGGACGCCGTGTTCGCCGCCAACGACCTCACCGCCTCGGGCGCCCTCCGCGTCCTGCGCGAACGCGGACGGCGCGTGCCCGAGGACGTCGCCGTTGTCGGCTTCGACGACATGCTGCCGGTCGCCGAACAGACCGACCCGCCGCTCACCACGGTCCGTCAGGACATCGAGGAGATGGGCAGGCTGATGGCACGTCTGCTCCTTGGCTCTCCGGGCGAGGGCGGCCCGGCGGGCGGGGCGGCGGCCGGCGTGGTGCTGCCGACCACGCTGGTCCGTCGCGCCTCGGCGTAGCGTTCCGCGGGGCGGGCGGGTTTCTGGCCGCGGGCCCGGTGGGGCCGGTCGCCCAGTTCCCCGTGCCCCTGCCGGGCGGCCGTTCGGCCCCCTCTCCTCACGTCTGGGCCGGCGCGCTCCTGATCACCGCGAACCGCGCCCCGTACGGGTCGGTGAGCCGTGCGATGCGGCCGACGCCCGCCACGTCCGTGGCCGGCATCCTGACCTGACCGCCGTGCTCCAGGGCCGTCGCGACCGTCGCGTCGGTGTCGGCGACCTCGAAGTACGGCAGCCAGTAGGGAGAGGTCTCGGTGCCCGCCGGGTCGTCGTCGACGTCGACGATTCCGCCGAACATCCCCTCGTCCCCGGTACCCGCCGGGTTCACGCACGTGTACGAGCCGCCCGGGAACGGCGCCGCCGAGGTCTCCAGGCCCAGCGCCGCGCCGTAGAACGCGGCGACCTTGGGGACGTCCGTCGTGTAGAGCTCCACCCAGCACAGGGACCCGATCTCGCCGGCGATGTCGAGGCCCTTGATCCGGCCGGGCTGCCAGAGGCCGAAGACGGCGCCGGTGGTGTCGGTGAGGACGGCCATCCGGCCCGCGTCCATGACATCCATCGGCGGCGCCGGTGTGCCGCCCCCGGCCTGCTCGGCAGCCTTGGCGGTCGCGTCGACGTCCGGGGTCTGGAAGGACACCGTCCAGGACGGCGGACCCTGGTCCTCGCCGCTCTGCATGCCGCCCGCGGCGGTCCGCCCGCCCAGCTGGAAGAAGCCGTATCCGCCGCTCTCGGGGCCCGCCGACCGGAACTCCCAGCCGAAGAGCGCCCGGTAGAAGGAGGTGGCACCCTCGATGTCGGGGGTGCCGAGATCGATCCAGTTCGGAGCGCCGGTCACGAAACGGGTGGTGAGCATCATTGCCCTCCTCTGTGGGCCCCGCCCTCTGCGAGGGACCCGTTGCCTGTTCTGCCGAGTCTTGCACCGCCCACTGACAATCGCTGCCGGAGTGCTTCCACGGACCCGCGCACCGGCCGCGGTCACCCTGGGTGAGGGAGAAGACGCGCCTTGTGCCAGGACGCTCCGCGCGCCGCCGTGCGCTCGCGCATCCGGCGGGAGCATCATCGGTCGGACCGGCGAGGCGCCCGGGCCGTTCGGCGACCGGGCCCCAGGTCGCCGTTGACCGGACGTTGAGCGAACGTTTTTCACCGCCCGGCACGATCTCGGGCATGCACTACGAGACGATCACCCCGATGGACAGCGCCTGGCAGGCGCAGGCCCTGTGCGCGGAGACCGGGGCCGACTTCTTCTTTCCCGAGCCGGGCAGTTCGGTGCGGGAGGCGAAGCGCATCTGCGGGATGTGCGAGATGCGCCCCGCCTGTCTGGAGTACGCACTCAGCAACGACGAACGGTTCGGCGTCTGGGGCGGGCTCTCGGAGAAGGAGCGGCTCAACCTCCGGCGCACCTCGCGCACCTCGCACTGACCTCTCTGACCGCAATTCCTGTACGCCGACCGGTTCCGAGCGGGCACAATCCAGCTCATGTCCCAGACCCCGCACCAGCAGGCCGACAGTCTGCTGAACGCTCTAGACCCGCTTCCGTTTCCGCAGCGCATGCGTGAACTCGCCGTCCGCACACGGGAGTTCACGCCCCTGCGGCCGGTGCTGGCGGAACTGGAGAAACGCGGGTCGTACGGCCGGGACCTCGCGGTCGTCGCGGCGGCCGTCGGGCGGGACTCCGCATGGATCGCGGACCGGATCGCCGACCCCGACCCGTTCGTGCGAGGCCACGCGCTGGCCGTCGCCGACAGCCTCCGAGTCCCCGACGCCGCCTACGAGTCGGGCCTGGCCGACGCCTCCGAGGCGGTACGCCGGGACCTGCTGCGCGCGATCGTCGCAGGCCGGCGCACCGCACTCGCCGACCGGCTGCTGGACGGACTCCGGCAGGACTGGGGAGACGCCGAGGCGGCGCGACTGCTGCCCGGCTGCACGCCGCAGACGGTGACGCGGCTGCTCCCCGAGCTGTTCCACGCCTTCGGCGGCTGGCGGGCGCTCGCCCGACGCCATCCCGGCATCCTCCTCGACGTGGCGGAACGGGAACTGGCCGAACTGCCGACCGCGCTGCACGACACCTGGTGGGAGCGCTTCGCCGGTGCCATGGCCGCCGTCGCGCCGCACGATCCCCTGCGCGTCCTCGGCTTCCTGGAACAGCGGCCACCCAGGGCGCTCCCCCGCCAACTCCGCTCCCGCGCAGGTGTGTTCGCTGCCGCCGCCCCCGAGCGCGTCCTGCGCCTGCTCGCCACGCCCGGCTGGGCCGCCCTGGGAGTCCGCTCGCTCGACACCTCCGTGCTGCGCGGACTGGCCCGCACGGGAGGACCCGAACTGATCGCCTACGGAAGGATGCCGGCGGCCTCCGGGGAACTCCCGGCGCTTCTGAACGCCATGCCACCCGGCAGGCGTCACGCCTTCCTCACCGCGGTACGGGAGGGCCGGGGCCCGGCTGCCCTCATCGCCGACCAGGCGGTCCTCTCGGCGCTGCCCCGCACCCACGCCCCCGACGAGGCCCGCCGGGCGGCCGCCGCCGCCCGGGAACGAGGCGCCGACTGGCACGCCGTACTCCTGGTCGAATCGTTCCTGCCCGTCGACGAGGTGCGCGCCAGGATCGTCGCGGCCACCCGGCGTCCGGCCGCCGAAGACCGGGCTCTGGCCTGGCCGTTGCTGATCCGCAACGCCGCGCGCTCCGGCGACCCGGCCGACGTCACCGCCGTACTGGAGGAGATGGAACGGCTGCGGAACGAGCAAGACCCCGTGCGCTCGGCCGCGTTGGGGGCGCTGGCGGACGTCCGCGCCGCCCTGTTCACCGAGGACGCCGAGCCGCACCTCGACCGTGTCGCCGGGGACGCCGTAGCGGCCCGCGACTCCTCCGCCCTCACCCGGCAGCGGCTCAGCACCCTCGCCCTCGGGGTGCTGCGCGAGCACGCGGCGGGCGGACCACGGGAGTTGGTGAACTGGGCGCTGCGTACCCTGGTCCGCATCACCGGCCACACCTGCACCGCCGACCTCGGCCGCCTCGACCACACCCTCGCGCGCGGTCAGGAGCACCGTGTCTTCGAGGCCCTGCGCCCCTGGATCGAGGCGGGCGCCGAAAAGGCCGACTACAGCCTCGCCTTCGCCCTCACCCGGGCCGTCGGACGGCGCGCCGCCGGCATGGCCGAACTCCAGGACCTGCTCTGGCAGGCGATCCGGTACGGCGGCAAGGACTCGACCGTACGCACGGCGGTCGACCTCTGGCTGGAGCCGCCCGCCACCCGTGACGAGCGGGTCGCGCGCATCCTCGCGCACGAACCCTCCGCGGGGGCGCTGCCCGTCGTGTGGCGCGTCCTCGCCCGCCGCCGCACCGACCTGCTCGACCCGTATCTCGCCGAGAGCCCGCCGTACGGCCGCTTCCTGCCGAAGCGCGAGCCCTGGACCGCACGGGGGCACGACGACGTCCGGCGCTGGCTGCCCCGCCAACAGCAGGCTCTCATCAAGCAGTTGGCCGACGTCGCCGCCGACTCCGCGCTGCCGCTGTACCGGCGGGCCGACGCGATCGAACAGGCCGCGCACGTCCCGGAGTCCGGCATCACGCTCGTACGGCAGTGGACCGGCTCCGGGGACGTCGTCCTCGCCGAGGCGGCCCTCGCCGCGCTCGCCCGCACCGGCCGGCCCCAGGACGCACTGCCCGAACTGCTCGCCCACGCGGGCGGCGACCGGGCCCGCGTCGCCGTCCACGCGGCCACCGGGGCCTCCCGGCACGCGCGGCCGTCGCTGCTGGCCGTGCAGTTGGGGGAGATGCTGCGCGCGCCGGACGCCAAGGTGACCAGCCGGAAGGAAGCGGTCCGCCTCGCGGCGACACGTCTCCCGGCACCGTCGGCCGCGACGCTGCTGAGCGGGACGTACGGACGACCGGGCACCCACCGCGATGTGCGTACCGCGTGTGTGGCCTTCGCTGGCGTGCTGGTCGCGCACGAACCGGTCTGGGAGATGCTGCGTGACGCGGCCGGCGCCGAGCCGGTGCTGCGCCGGGCCGTGCTGCGGGTACGCCCCCTCGACCTGCCCGAACCCCACCGTGAGCGCTATGCCCGGCTCGTGCTCGACGTGTGCGCCACCGACGATCCCGGGACGGCGGCCCTCGCCCTCGGCGCACTGGCCCGGTGGACACCCTGGTCGCCGGACGCGCCCGCGGTGCTGGTCCGGGTCGCGACGGATCTCGACGACCGGACGAACTGGCAGGTGGCGGCCGACGGGCTGGTGACCGTCGCGGAGGGCTCCCCGCAGGGCGCGCGCTGGCTCCTGGAGGCCCTGCGGATTCTCGCCGAGCCCCCGGCCGAGGACGCCGAGGCGGACCTGGACGCGGGGGAGGGGCGCGACCGGCCCGCCCGCCGACGTGTCGAGTACGTCGTCTCCCACCTCTGCCGGTCCGGCACGTCGGCCGCCGGAGCGGTCCGGCCCGCCGCCCTCGCCGCGAGCGAGCTGCTGGCCGGGTACGACGCCCACGTACCGCAGGCGGCGACCCTGGCGGCGTACCACCTGGACCTCGAAGCCCGGCCGCCCCGTCTCGAACAGCTGGCCGCGCTCACCGCCGGTCGCCCCGCCCTCGCCGTCCGCACCGCCGGTGAGCTCGGCGAACGGCTGGCGCGCCGGGAACAGGAGGGCGACCCCGGCGCACTGCTGGCCGAGGTGCGTGGCCTGACCGCCCGGGGCGGCCATGCCGAAGGACTCCTCGCGGTCGCCGTCACCGGAGCGCTGGGCAGCCGCACCGGCTGGGCCGCGCCCTGGTGTGAGGAGCTGAGAGCACTGCGCCGCCACCCCGTGGCCGACGTGCGGGACGCGGCGCTGGACGAGGTGACGGCGTACGAGTGACCGTTGGGCCGGTGAGTCCCGGGCGGGTCAGCCGGCGGCGCGGGCCGCCATGCGGGCCTTGCGGGCCGCGAGCTTCGCGTCGAACTTGGAGGCCTCCGCGTCCAGGCCGCCCATGAACATGCCCAGTTCCTCCTGGGCCTGGAGACCCTCGGGGCCGAGGTCGCCCATGTCCATGACCTTCAGGTGGCGCAGGACGGGCTGGAGCACGTCGTCGTGGTGGATGCGCATGTTGTAGACCTCGCCGATCGCCATCTGCGCGGCGGCCCGCTCGAAGCCGGGCATGCCGTGACCGGGCATCCGGAAGTTGACGATCACGTCCCGTACCGCCTGCATGGTCAGGTCGGGCGCGAGTTCGAACGCGGCCTTCAGCAGGTTCCGGTAGAAGACCATGTGCAGGTTCTCGTCGGTCGCGATGCGGGCCAGCATGCGGTCGCAGACCGGGTCACCGGACTGGTGGCCGGTGTTGCGGTGCGAGACGCGGGTGGCCAGCTCCTGGAAGGCGACGTACGCCACCGAGTGCAGCATCGAGTGCCGGTTGTCCGACTCGAAGCCCTCGGCCATGTGCTGCATACGGAACGCTTCGAGCTTGTCCGGGTCGACCGCGCGGGAGGCGAGCAGGTAGTCGCGCATCACGATGCCGTGCCGGCCCTCCTCCGCCGTCCAGCGGTGCACCCAGGTGCCCCAGGCGCCGTCGCGGCCGAACAGGCTGGCGATCTCGTGGTGGTAGCTGGGGAGGTTGTCCTCGGTGAGGAGGTTGACGACCAGGGCGATCCGGCCGAGCTCGGTGACCTTGGACTGCTCCTTGTCCCAGGCCTCGCCGTCCTCGAAGAGGCCGGGGAAGTTGCGGGCGTCGCTCCACGGCACGTACTCGTGCGGCATCCAGTCCTTGGCGACCTTCAGGTGACGGTTGAGTTCCGTCTCGACCACTTCCTCCAGGGCGTACAGCAGCCGAGCGTCGGTCCATTCGCTGGACGGGCTGCCGAGGTGCGGGGAAGTGATCGTCATGAATGCTCCAGTAATGACGTCGCGAGCGGGTGAGCGGGGACTGCTTCAACTCGACCTACGGCATCGTAGGCTACGTTCCCGTAGGTTACGCCACCGTAAGTTAAGAATGTTGTAAAGATCGCTGATCAGCGGGTTTGTCAGCGGGACCCGGAAGGGCTCGGTACTCGCAGGTCCGGGGCCGAACGAGTACCCCGATCGCCAGGCTAGATGTACAGCTCCCGCAGCCGGACCGAGAGGCAGGTCACACAGCCTTCGAGCTTCTCGAACTCGCTGATGTCGACGAGCACCGGCTCGTGCCCGAGATCCGCGAGCAGCTCGGCCGTCTTCGGCGCGCTCGCCGCCATCAGCAGCTTCCCGCCGTCCAGCAGCACCACGTGCGCCCCGGACTCCTCCGGCACCGGCAGGAAGCGGGGGAACAGGGACGGGGAGTCCACCAACGGCGCATGCCCGATGACGGTCCCGTCCGGCAGCGCGGTGACCGCCGACTTCAGATGCAGCACACTGCTCACCGGCACGGCGACGACCCGGGCGCCCAGCGGTTCGAACACGGCCCTGAGCTGCTGCACCCCGGCCGCGTTCGTCCGCCCGCCCCGCCCGACGTAGATCGTGTCGCCGACCTTGAGGACGTCACCGCCCTCCAGGGTGCCCGGCTCCCAGACCCAGTTCACCGAGCAGCCGAGGCGGGCGACCGCCTCCTCGACGCCACCGGTCTCGGTGCGCCGGGACTCGGCGCCGGGCCGCGCGATCAGCGCTACGTTCCGGTAGACGACCACCGCGTCCTCGACGAACACCGAGTCCGGGCAGTCGTCCGCCGGATCCACCTCGACGGTCTCCCAGCCGTGCGCGCGCAGGGCCTCCGCGTACGCCTCCCACTGCCGGCCGGCGAGGTCGGTGTCGATCTCCTCGCGCTCGATGTGCGTGACGAGGCCCTCGGCCAGGCGCGGGCTGGGGCGGCGTATGAGGGCCTTCTTGCTGGGCACGAGGCGGGCTCCGTATCGGAAGGGGGTGTTCGCGCACATCATGCAGGGTGGGACTGTGCGGACAAAAGCCCCGGAGGTCAGACCGCGGCCCGGACCCCTCCGCCGATCACGCCACCTCCTCCGGGTCGATCTCCCTCAGCTCCCCGTCCAGCAGCAGCCAGCGGGTGATCCCGATCGACTCCAGGAACTGCAGGTCGTGACTGGCGACGATCAGTGCTCCCTCGTACGAGTCCAGAGCCGTCGTGAGCTGGCGCGCGCTCGCCATGTCCAGGTTGTTCGTCGGCTCGTCCAGCATCAGGAGCTGGGGGGCGGGCTCCGCCAGCATCAGGGCGGCCAGGGCGGCGCGGAACCGCTCGCCGCCCGACAGGGTCGCCGCCGGCTGGTCGGCGCGCGCACCCCGGAACAGGAAGCGGGCCAGCCGGGCACGGACCCGGTTGTTGGTGGCGCCCGGTGCGAACCGGGCCACGTTCTGAGCGACCGTCAGCTCGTCGTCGAGGACGTCGAGCCGCTGCGGCAGAAAGCGCAGCGGTACGTGCGTCCTCGTCTCCCCGGACACCGGGGCCAGTTGCCCGGCGATCGTCCGCAACAGGGTCGTCTTGCCCGCCCCGTTGCGCCCGATCAGCGCGACCCGCTCGGGCCCGCGCAGATCGAAGGAGCCCGCGCTCGCGCCGTACGCCAACTCCAGGTCCAGGAGCGTCAGTACGGTACGCCCGGGCGGTACGGCCGTGTACGGCAGGTCGACGCGGATCTCGTCGTCGTCCCGTACGGCCTCCACCGCCTCGTCGAGCCGCTCCTTCGCGCCGGCGAGCCGCTCCTCGTGCATGATCCGGTGCTTGCCCGCCGACTCCTGGGCGGACCGTCTGCGCGCCCCCATGACGATCTTCGGCTCGCGCTTCTGCTCGAACATCTTCTGTCCGTACTTCTTGCGGCGGGCCAACTTGACCTGGGCGTCGGCCAGTTCGCGCTTCTGCTTCTTCAGGTCGGCCTCGGCCACGCGCACCATGCGCTCGGCCGCCTCCTGTTCGGTGGTGAGTGCCTCCTCGTACGCCGAGAAGTTGCCGCCGTACCAGGTGACCTCCCCCGAGCGCAGGTCGGCGATCTGGTCGACCAGGTCCAGGAGTTCGCGGTCGTGGCTGACCACGATCAGCACGCCGGGCCAGGAGGAGACGGCCGCGTACAGCCGTCGGCGTGCGTACAGGTCCAGGTTGTTGGTGGGCTCGTCCAGCAGGAGGACGTCCGGCCGGTCCAGCAGCAGCGCGGCCAGCCGCAGGAGGACCGCCTCGCCGCCCGAGACCTCGCCGACCGTGCGGTCCAGGTCGATGTGGCCCAGCCCGAGTTCGCCGAGTGTGACCAGGGCGCGTTCCTCGACGTCCCAGTCGTCGCCGATCGTCTCGAAGTGCGCCTCGGTCACGTCACCCGCCTCGATGGCGTGCAGCGCGGCCCGCCGGGCGGAGATGCCGAGCACCTCCTCGACGCGCAGCGCGGTGTCGAGGATGACGGTCTGCGGGAGGTGGCCGACGTCGCCCGCGACGCGGACGGTGCCGTCGCTGGGCTGCAGTTGCCCGGCGATGAGCTTCAACAGGGTTGATTTTCCTGATCCGTTGACGCCGACGAGCCCGGTGCGGCCGGGGCCGACGGCGACGTCGAGACCGTCGAAGACGGCGGTGCCGTCGGGCCAGGCGAAGGACAGGGAGGTGACGGCGACGGAAGTGGTGGCTGACATGTGGCCTCGCGGTTGCTTGGGTCGGTCGGGGCAAACGCGTGTCGAGACACCGGCGGGCGGCGGGAGAGTTCTGGTGCACGGACAAGGTCCTGCTCCGGAGGGAGGCACGGACGGCTCGAACACCGAGGTCGCACGCTGCGCGGACACACCACTGGAGGGTGTGGGGCGCGGTGTCTCAGGACCTCAGTAGAGCAACGTCCTTCTCCAATTCGACGGCAACAGGACCGCTGCAAGCGTAGGAAGAGGCGTTTCAGGCTGTCAAAGCATTAAACGGGGCGGGGACCGTCACAGGGCGTCGCGCATCAGCTCCGCGAGGTCGCGGTCCAGGTCGGTCTGCAGATGCTCCAGGCCGACGGGCACCAGCTCGGTGGTGGCCGCCAGGAAGTGCCGCAGTTCGCCGGAGCGGACATGCACGACCGCGGTCCCCTCGGGGGCGTGGAACTCCAGCACCGTACGGTCGTAGCCGTACGGCCGCACTCGTACGTCGCCGTGGCCTTGCGGCTCGCGCATGCCGTCGGCGAGGAGTTCCCGGGAGAAGGTCCAGCAGACCTCCACGCCCTCCAGTGTGGCCGGCGCGGGGAAGGTCATCCGGACCGCGAACGGGTCGCTCCGGTCGTAGGTGAGCGTTGCGGGAATGCTCGTCATCCGCGGTGCGGCGGCGACGAGACGGGCTTCTACGAGCTGCTCGATGACGGTGAACAACGCCTTGCTCCCTTGTGACGGTTGGCCGGACTCCGGGATGGAACGGTCCGCACACTGAGAGAGACGCTGGAATGAGCCAATCAGTGCACCTGAATTTCGAGTGACCTCTGTCACCGAGTTCATTCACTGCTACCTTCGCCCGCCATGAGGATCATGGTGATGCAGAGACAGAACAGGCGTACGAGTCGGATCGGGCGAGCGATGACGGCGGGCGCGTACGCGGCGGCGCTCGCCGCCGTGGCCGCCGGGCCGGCCGCACCCGCACAGGCCTACGAGGGGACAGGCGCCGTTCCCGGTGCCGTGCACCGCGCGCCGCACTGGGCGCCGAAGGACAGCGGCGCCGCCGACGTCCGCTTCCGGGGACTGTCCGCCGTCAGCCGCGGTACCGCCTGGGTCGCCGGGACCCAGGGCACCGTCCTGCGCACCACCGACGGCGGAACGAGCTGGCGAAACGTCTCTCCGCCGGGTGCGGCCGAACTCCAGTTCCGCGACATCGAGGCGTTCGACGCGCGGCGCGCCGTCGTCCTGGCCATCGGCGAGGGTGAGGCCTCCCGTGTCTACCGCACCGACGACGGCGGCGAGACCTGGACCGAGTCCTTCCGCAACACCGACGCCAGGGCCTTCTACGACTGCCTCACCTTCTTCGACAGCCGCCACGGCCTCGCGATGAGCGACCCGGTGGACGGGAAGTTCCGCATCCTCTCCACCGCCGACGGCGGACGCTCCTGGAAGGTGCTGCCCGGCGCCGGCATGCCGGCCGCGCTGGAGGGCGAGGCGGGCTTCGCGGCAAGCGGGCAGTGCCTGGTGAGCTCGGGGCCGCGGGACGTGTGGCTGGCCACGGGCGGTGGCGCACGCGCACGCGTGCTGCACTCCGCCGACCGCGGCCTCAACTGGACGGCCACCGACACCCCGATACCGGCGGGCGACCCGGCCCGTGGCGTCTTCGCGCTCGCCTTCCGGGACCGCACGCACGGACTGGCCGTCGGCGGCGACTACCGCGCCGACCAGGCCTCCCCGCGCGCGGGTGCGTCCACCGCGGACGGAGGCCGCACCTGGACGACTGCGACCGCACCGCCGCCCGCCTACCGCTCCGGCGTCGCCTGGCTCCCGTACAGCCGCACGGCAGCGCTCGCGGTCGGCCCGACCGGCACCGACCTCACCACGGACGCGGGGCGCACCTGGAAGACCGTCGACACGGGCTCGTACGACACCGTGGACTGCGCCCCCGACCTGGGCTGCTGGGCCGCGGGCGAGAAGGGCCGGGTGGCACGGCTCGAATCCTGAGACGCGGGTACCCGTTCACCGAACCGGCACGAGAGAGCGGTACGAGCCGAGGGAGTGAACGGTCATGCCACGTGGTGCGAGCCCCAAGCGGGAACGCCAGTACGAGCACATCAAGGACAGTGCGCTGGACCGGGGCGAGAGCGAGAAGCGCGCCGAGGAGATCGCCGCGCGGACCGTCAACAAGGAACGCGCCCGGTCCGGCGAGGCCAGGACCGCCGGCCGTACGTCCACCCAGGACATGTCGTCCGCCCGGCGCGGCGGACAGCGCTCCCACCAGGGCGCCCAGGGGCCGACGTACGACCAGCTCTACGAGGAGGCCAGGAAGCGGAACGTGAACGGCCGCTCGGGGATGAACAAGGAGCAGCTGAGGAAGGCCCTCGGCGACAAGTGAGGCGGGGCCGGCTCGTACGCTCGTCGTCACCATGGAGATGAAGACGACGACCGTACCCGTTCCGGCTGACTGGCCCACGACCGAGGAGCGGGCCCGCGCGGTCCAGGACGAGCTGCGGCTGCGGGTGGTCCTGGACGAGCCGGGCCCGCCGCCCGGAACGGGGTACGTCACGGGTGTCGATGTCGCCTACGACGACGAGCGGGACCTCGTCGTGGCCGCCGCGGTCGTCCTGGACGCGGCGATCCTCGACGTGGTCGCCGAGGCCACGGCCGTCGGACGGGTTCCCTTCCCGTACGTGCCCGGCCTGCTCGCGTTCCGCGAGATCCCTGCGGTGCTGGCCGCCCTGGACGCGCTGCCCGTCCCGCCCGGCCTCGTCGTCTGCGACGGCTACGGCCTGGCCCACCCGCGCCGCTTCGGGCTCGCCAGCCATCTCGGCGTCCTCACCGGCCTCCCCACGATCGGCGTCGCGAAGAACCCGTTCACCTTCGTGTACGAGGAACCGGGCGCCCGGCGCGGATCGGCGGCCCCGCTGATGGCGGGCGCGGAGGAGGTCGGCCGCGCCCTGCGCACCCGGGACGGGGTCAAACCGGTGTTCGTCTCGGTCGGTCACCGCACGGCCCTCGACACGGCCTGCGCCCACACCCTCGCGCTCACCCCGGAGTACCGCCTCCCGGAGACGACCCGCCGGGCGGACGCCCTGTGCAGACGGGCACTGAAGGAAGCCACCGCCTGACGGAGGCGCCCTCCGGAGGCGATCCGCCGGTCAGCCGATCGCCTCGGACGGCCGGACGGCCGGAAGGTGAGGCGGTCGGACAGTCAGGTGATCGGGTGATCATCTGAGTACGTGTTCTGAGTATCTGTACGGATGCCGGCGGGCCCGGGCTGTCGGCAGGCTGTGCCCATGACCACGCACCGAGCCCCGAAGCCCGTCGCCAGTCCCGCACAGCCCGTCGAGCGCGCCGTCACGGCCGCGCTGATCGTCGCCGTACTGGCGGGACTCGCCTGGATCGTCGGCATGATCTACACGGTCACGGGCTGGGCCCAGTAGGCCCCTGGGACGCCTCGGGTGTCCCGGCCGGTCAGCTGCCGGCCGCGACCCGGAACGTGATCCCGGCCTTGCGCAGGCGCTCGATCAGCGCGTCGCCCATCGCCACGGCGGTGGTGACCTGACCGGCCGTCGCCGGCAGGTCGTCGAAGGCCAGGGAGAGCGCGGACTCGGCGAACATCTTCGCCGTCTCGTCGTAGCCGGGGTCGCCGCCCGCGACCTCCGTGAACACCCGCCGTCCGCCGCCCTCGCCCACGAACCGCACCGAGAACCAGCTCTTCGCGCGCCGCTCCGCGCTCGGCCCGTCACCCGGCCGGAGCCGCCCGGACAGCCAGCGCCGCGCGGGCGGCAGCTGGGCCGCCGCGAACACCGCGCCGGCCGCGGCGACCCCGCCCACCGCGAAGGGCAGCCGCCGTACCGCCGCGTAGTGGCGGTAACGGAAATCGGGCCCGTACCGTTCCAGCGCGCGTGCCGAGCGCACCACGACCTGCGGGTCGATGGTGGGCAGCGGCAGCGCCCAGGCGTCGACCTCCTTGGCGTACCTGGGTGCGCCCGCGGGGGCGGTCGCCCGGCGCCCCAGCAGCCGCGGCTCGTGGCGCCGGCGGTCACGTGCCGCGGACAGCATCTGCGGTCCCCGGGAGAACTGGTTGAGGGCCGAGGCGAAGGTGCCGCCCGAGAACATCGCGTCGCTGCGCACGAACCCGTCCACGGTCAGCGGCACCCCCTCGGGCAGTTGCGCGACCGTGAAGTAGGCGCCCAGGTCGTGCGGGATCGAGTCGAATCCGCAGGCGTGCACGAGCCGGGCGCCGGTCTCCCGCGCGCGGGTGTCGTGCCGGACGTACATCAGGTCGACGAACTCGGGCTCACCGCTGAGGTCGAGGTAGTCGGTGCCGGCGTCCGCGCAGGCGGCGACCAGCTCCTCGCCGTACGTCAGATAGGGGCCCACCGTCGTGGCCAGCACGCGCGTGTGCCCGGCGAGAGCGCGCAGCGAGTCGGGATCGGACACGTCCGCCTCCAGGGCGCCGACCTCGGCTGTCCCGCCGACTCCCACGAGGCGCTCGCGCAGCTGCTCCAGCTTGTCCTTGCTGCGGCCGGCGACCGCCCAGCGCAGACCGTCGGGCGCGTGCGCGGCGAGGTACTCGGCGGTGAGCGCGCCGACGAAGCCCGTGGCTCCGAACAACACGATGTCGTACGGGCGTTCGACCTTGCTCGACCTGCTCATGACACCCCTTGCTGTGCATCCCGCGCCGTTGTCGGTGGTCGAGGCTAGCGTGAGGTGGATCGATCTCGCGCGGCCGGTCGCTGTCCGGAACGCGGCGGCTTGGCCAAGCGCTTGCTTAATCAACGTCCTGCGAAACCTTGTGCGGAGTGGAACGCGTTCCTAGCATCGCTGGTGTCGCATCGGTTGTGTCACGGGAGTGGGGGCTCGATGTCAGTCGCGGGGACGGCAGGAAGCGGCCCGCTCGCCGGAGTGCGGGTGGTCGAGCTGGCGGGCATCGGACCCGGCCCGTTCGCCGCCATGCTCCTCGCCGACCTGGGCGCCGACGTGGTCCGGGTGGACCGGCCCGGGCGCACCGGACTCTCCGTCGACCCCGAGTACGACGTGACGAACCGCAACAAGCGGTCGGTGATCGTCGACCTGAAGGCGCCCGACGGACCCTCCCGCGTCCTGGACCTGGCCGCCCGCGCCGACATCCTCGTCGAGGGCTACCGCCCCGGCGTCGCCGAGCGCCTCGGCATCGGCCCCGAGACCTGCCACGCCCGCAACCCGAGGCTCGTGTACGGCCGGATGACGGGCTGGGGCCAGGAGGGGCCGCTCGCCCGCCGCGCCGGCCACGACATCGCCTACCTCGCCCCGACCGGCACCCTCGGCCTGATCGGCAGCCCGCACGAACCGCCGCCCGTCCCGGCCAACCTCCTCGGCGACTACGCGGGCGGCTCCCTCTACCTCGTCGTCGGCGTCCTCGCCGCCCTCCACCACGCGCGCGCGACCGGCGCGGGCCAGGTCGTGGACGCCGCGATCGTCGACGGCGCCGCCCACCTCGCCACGATGATCCACGGCATGCTCGCGGCGGGCGGCTGGCAGGACCGGCGCGGCGCCAACCTCCTCGACGGCGGCTGCCCTTACTACGGGACGTACGAGACCGCCGACGGCCGGTACATGGCGGTCGGCGCGCTGGAGCCGCAGTTCTACGACGAGTTCCTCGACCTGCTCGGCCTCCCGGAGCACTCCGGCGCCCGCAAGGACATCGCCCGCTGGAACGACCTGCGCGAGGCCGTCACCGCCCGCTTCAGAACCCGTACGAGGGACGAGTGGACGGCCGTCTTCGAGGGCTCCGACGCCTGCGTGGCGCCCGTCCTCTCGCTGCGCGAGGCCCCGCACCACCCGCACCTGGCCGCCCGCGGCACCTTCACCGACCACGGCGGCATCACCCAGCCGGCCCCCGCGCCCCGTTTCTCCGTCACCCACACGTCGATCCACAGCGGCCCCGCCCAGCCCGGCGCCGACACGGCCGACGTGGCGCGCGACTGGGACATACCCAGACTCCTGCCCGACGGCGGCTGACCGCTGACCCTCTGCCGGCCCCGCTCGCCCCATCCCACCCCGAAAGGCCCACCAGTGAGCACCGAAGCGTACGTGTACGACGCGATCCGCACCCCGCGCGGACGTGGCAAGGCGAGCGGAGCCCTGCACGGCACCAAGCCCGTCGATCTCGTCGTCGGCCTCATCCACGAGATCAGGAACCGGTTCCCGGACCTCGACCCGGCCGCGATCGACGACATCGTGCTGGGCGTCGTCGGACCGGTCGGCGACCAGGGCTCCGACATCGCGCGGGTCGCCGCGGTCGTCGCCGGGCTGCCGGACACGGTGGCCGGCGTCCAGGAGAACCGCTTCTGTGCGTCGGGCCTGGAGGCCGTCAACATGGCCGCCGCCAAGGTGCGTTCGGGCTGGGAGGACCTCGTCCTCGCGGGCGGCGTCGAGTCGATGTCACGCGTGCCGATGGGCTCGGACGGCGGCGCCTGGTTCAACGACCCGATGACCAACCTCGCCGTCGACTTCGTGCCGCAGGGCATCGGAGCCGACCTCATCGCCACCGTCGAGGGCTTCTCGCGGCGCGACGTCGACGAGTACGCGGCCCTGTCCCAGGAGCGGGCGGCGACCGCGACCAAGGAGGGCCGCTTCGAACGGTCCCTCGTCCCGGTGAAGGACCGCAACGGCCTCGTCGTCCTCGACCACGACGAACACCCGCGCCCCGGCACCACCGCCGACTCCCTGGCCCAGCTGAAGCCGTCGTTCGCGGACATCGGCGACCTGGGCGGCTTCGACGCGGTGGCGCTGCAGAAGTACCACTGGGTGGAGAGGATCGACCACGTCCACCACGCGGGCAACTCCTCCGGCATAGTGGACGGTGCCTCGCTGGTCGCCATCGGATCCCGGGAGGTCGGCGAGCGCTACGGGCTGCGTCCGCGCGCGCGGATCGTCTCCGCCGCCGTGTCCGGCTCCGAGCCCACCATCATGCTCACCGGCCCGGCGCCCGCCACTCGCAAGGCGCTCGCCAAGGCAGGGCTGACCATCGACGACATCGACCTCGTCGAGATCAACGAGGCGTTCGCTGCCGTCGTCCTGCGCTTCGCCCGGGACATGGGCCTGCCCCTCGACAGGATCAACGTCAACGGCGGCGCCATCGCGCTCGGCCACCCGCTGGGCGCCACCGGCGCGATCATCCTCGGCACGCTCATCGACGAACTGGAGCGCCAGGACAAGCGGTACGGCCTCGCCACCCTGTGCGTGGGCGGCGGCATGGGCATCGCGACGATCGTCGAGCGGATCTGAACTCCCGGCGGAATCAGCCGAACCGGCCGCGTCATTCACACCGGCGGTCCTGGCGGCACCAAGAGACTTCTGAGCTTCTACGGAGATCCCTGTCATGACACAGAGCACCACCATCCGCTGGGAACAGGACCGCACCGGTCTCGTCACCCTCGTCCTCGACGACCCGGCCCAGTCCGCGAACACCATGAACCAGGCGTTCCGGGACTCCCTCGCGGTGGTCACCGACCGTCTGGAGGCCGAGAAGGACACGATCCGCGGCATCATCCTCACCTCCGCCAAGAAGACGTTCTTCGCGGGCGGCGACCTGCGCGACCTGATCCGGGTCACCCCCGAAACGGCCCAGGAGCTCTTCGACGGCGGCCTCGCCATCAAGCGCGACCTGCGCCGCATCGAGACCCTCGGCAAGCCGGTGGTCGCGGCACTGAACGGCGCGGCCCTGGGCGGCGGCTACGAGCTGGCGCTGGCCTGCCACCACCGGGTCGCGCTCGACGCGCCGGGTACGAAGATCGGCTGCCCCGAGGTCACCCTGGGCCTGCTGCCCGGAGGCGGCGGGGTCGTCCGTACGGTACGTCTGCTGGGCATCGCCGACGCGCTGCTGAAGGTGCTGCTCCAGGGCACCCAGTACAGCCCCCAGCGCGCCCTGAAGAACGGCCTGGTCGACGAAGTGGCCGCCACCCAGGACGAGTTGATGGCCAAGGCCCGCTCCTTCATCGACGCCAACCCCGAGTCGTGGCAGCCCTGGGACAAACCCGGCTACCGGATCCCGGGCGGCACCCCCGCCAGCCCCAGGTTCGCCGCGAACCTGCCGGCCTTCCCCGCCAACCTGCGCAAGCAGACGAACGGCGCGCCCTACCCGGCGCCCCGCAGTATCCTCGCGGCGGCCGTCGAGGGCGCCCAGGTCGACTTCGAGACCGCACAGGTCATCGAGGCCCGCTACTTCGTGGAACTGGCCGCCGGACAGACGTCGAAGAACATGATCCAGGCGTTCTTCTTCGACCTCCAGGCCGTCAACTCGGGCGCCAACCGGCCCAAGGGCGTCGAGCCGCGCCAGGTCCGCAGGGTCGCGGTCCTCGGCGCCGGGATGATGGGCGCGGGTATCGCCTACTCGTGCGCCCGCGCGGGCATCGACGTGGTCCTCAAGGACGTGTCGGCCGAGGCGGCGGCCCGGGGGAAGGCCTACTCCGAGAAGCTGTGCGCGAAGGCCGTCTCCCGGGGGCGTACGACCCAGGAGAAGGCGGACGAACTGCTGGCCCGGATCACGCCGACCTCGGATCCGCAGGACGTGGCCGGCTGCGACGCGGTCATCGAGGCGGTCTTCGAGGACCCGGCCCTGAAGCACAAGGTGTTCCAGGAGATCCAGCACCTCGTCGAACCGGACGCCCTGCTGTGCTCCAACACCTCCACGCTGCCGATCACCGCCCTCGCCGAAGGTGTCGAACGCCAGGCCGACTTCGTCGGGCTGCACTTCTTCTCGCCGGTCGACAAGATGCCGCTCGTCGAGATCGTCAAGGGCGAGCGGACGGGGGAGGAGGCGCTGGCACGGGCCTTCGACCTGGTGCGCCAGATCAGGAAGACCCCGATCGTGGTCAACGACTCGCGCGGTTTCTTCACCTCACGGGTCATCGGGCACTTCATCAACGAGGGTGTGGCGATGGTCGGCGAGGGCATCGAGCCCGCGTCGGTCGAACAGGCGGCGGCGCAGGCCGGTTACCCGGCGAAGGTGCTGTCCCTCATGGACGAACTCACGCTGACGCTGCCGCGCAGAATCAGGGCGGAGACCAAGCGGGCGGTGGAGGAGGCGGGCGGTACGTGGGTGACGCATCCCGCGGAGGCGGTGATCGACCGCATGGTGGACGAGTTCGGCCGTACCGGGCGGAGCGGGGGCGGGGGCTTCTACGAGTACGGGCAGGACGGCAGGCGGGCCGGGCTGTGGCCGGGACTGCGCGAGCACTTCACGCGCGAGGACGCGCGGATCCCCTTCGAGGACATGCAGGAACGGATGCTGTTCTCGGAGGCGCTGGACACGGTGAGGCTGCTGGAGGAGGGCGTGCTGACGTCGGTCGCCGACGCCAACATCGGCTCGATCTTCGGGATCGGGTTCCCGGGCTGGACGGGAGGTGTCCTCCAGTACATCAACGGCTACGAGGGCGGCCTTCCCGGGTTCGTCGCCCGGGCGCGCGAGCTGGCCGACCGGTACGGGGAGCGGTTCGCTCCGCCGGCGCTGCTGCTGGAGAAGGCGGCGAAGGGGGAGGGTTTCGGGGACGGCTAGGGTTCCCCGCCGCCCCCGTCCTGGGGGCGGCGCTCCCAGACCCCCGCTCCGGCCCCGAACGACCTCTTCCTCCTCAAACGCCGGACGGGCTGGAAACGTGCACGGAGTTCGTCGCCGAGATCTCCTTCCAGGACTTCGGCTCGACCGGTACGGCCGACGCCCGTGCCGCCGGAGCCGCCGGTTTCGACGCCTGGAACAGCCAGGTGTCGAACAGCGCCCCCAACGACTCGCCGGACACCTGCTCGGCGTACGCACGGAAGTCGGCGACGGACGCGTTGCCGTACGCGAACTTGGTGGGCCACCCCTTCAGGACCGCGAAGAAGTCCTCGTCGCCGATCTCCTTGCGCAGTGCCTGGAGGGCCAGTGCGCCCCGGTCGTAGACGGCCAGGTCGAACTGGTTGTCGGGCCCCGGGTCGCCCGGCTTCACGGTCCAGAACGGGTCGTCCGCCGGGTGCAGGGCGTACACGTAGTCGGCGAGTTCCTGTGCCGTGCCCTCGTCCTCGTGCTCGGACCACAGCCACTGGGCGTACCGCGCGAAGCCCTCGTTGATCCAGATGTCCTTCCAGCCGGCGACCGACACGTCGTCGCCGTACCACTGGTGGGCCAGCTCATGGACGACGACGGAGACGTTCGTGCCGTTCGCGAACTGGCGCGGGCTGTAGAAGGGCCGCGTCTGCGTCTCCAGGGCGTACCCGGTGGTCGTGTTCGGGACATATCCGCCGAGCGCGTTGAACGGGTAGGGGCCGAAGTACCCGGCCAGCCAGTCCGCCACCTCCCCGGTCCGCTCGATGCTCGCCCGCGCCGCCCCGTAGTTGTCGCCGAGGTCCTTGCTGTAGGCGTTGACCACCGGGATGCCGCTCTCGGTCGTCCCGGTCGTGAGGTCGAACCGCCCGACCGCGAGGGTGGCGAGATACGTGGCCTGCGGCTTGTCGGACCGCCAGTTGTAGCGGGTCCAGCCGAGGCGTGAACTCGTCGACTGGAGCGTGCCGTTGGAGATCGCCTGCGAGCCGTCCGGGACGAGCACCGAGACGTCGTACGTGGCCTTGTCGAGCGGATGGTCGTTGCTGGGGAACCACCACCAGGCGGACTCGGGCTCGTTGGCGCCCACGCCGCCGTCCGGAGTGCGGTGCCAGCTCGTGAAGCCGTACGCCTGCTTCGACGAGGGAACTCCGCTGTACCGCACGACGACGGTGACCGCCGAACCCTTGGGCAGGGGAGTGCGCGGAGTGATCTCCAGTTCGTGCTCGCCGGAGGTGGCGAAGGCCGCCACGGCGCCGTTGACACGGACCTCGCCGACGTCCAGCAGAAAGTCCAGATCGAACCGTGAGAGATCCTGGGTGGCGGTCGCGAGAAGGGTGGCGGTGCCCTCCAACTCGTCGGTCGCGGGCTGGTACTTGAGCCGCAGGTCGTAGTGCGAGACGTCGTATCCGCCGTTGCCGTACGCCGGGTAGTAGGGGTCGCCGATGCCCGGTGCCCCGGGGACGTAGCCCGCGGCCGATGCCGGGATCGCCAGCAGCAGGGAGGCCGTGAGCGCGCCGGGAGCGATGAGTCTGCGGTGCACGAGAGCTCCAAGTCGTAGAGACAGTCGTAGTCGTGGGGGGAGGGTGAGTCTGTCCGGAGCCTATTCATTCGCTGTGCCCCGGCATCTGTCCACGGCCACCGGTGTCACACGATCGCCATTCGGCCGCCACACACCGTCCGCCTCACAGGCGCTTCTCAGCCACTTCATCGCCACCGCACCCCTCCCGCCCCTCAGCTGCCCTCTTTTGTACGGGAGTTGACCGATGTACCGTCCGCGCATGCCGATACGCACGCGCTCCACGACCTGGCGAACGCTCGCGGCGGCGGCCACCGCCGCCCTCACGGCCGCCCTGCTCACCCCGGCCGTCGCCCACGGCGCCCCACGGGAGCCACGGGAGAGCAGACCCGTCTACTCCTACGACAACGCGATCCGTGAGGCCGTCTGGGTGGACACCGGACTCGACGGTGACAGCGACGGGAAGAGCGACCGCGTCGCCGTCGACATCGTCCGGCCGCGCGAACCCGCCGCGCAGGGCCGCAAGGTGCCCGTGATCATGGACGCCAGCCCCTACTACTCCTGCTGCGGACGCGGCAACGAGGGCCAGCGCAAGACGTACGACGCCGACGGCAACGTTGTCCAGATGCCACTGTTCTACGACAACTACTTCGTGCCGCGCGGCTACGCCTTCGTCGGCGTGGACCTGGCCGGCACCAACCGCTCGGACGGCTGCGTGGATGTCGGCGGACGCTCCGACATCCAGTCCGCGAAGGCCGTCGTCGACTGGCTCAACGGCCGCGCCAAGGGCTACACGAGCCGCACCGGCACCGACCGCGCCAAGGCGGCCTGGACCAACGGCAGGACCGGCATGATCGGCAAGAGCTACGACGGCACGATCGCCAACGGTGTGGCCGCCACCGGCGTGCAGGGCCTGAAGACGATCGTCCCGATCAGCGCCATCTCCTCCTGGTACGACTACTACTTCGCCAAGGGCGCCCCCCTCTACGACTCCGGCCCCGAATGGCTGTCCGACTACGTCGAGAGCCCGGCCGCCCGCGCCAAGTGCGCCGCCGTACAGCAGAAGATCGTCGACGGAGCCCCGCGCACCGGCGACCGGACCTCCTTCTGGACCGAGCGCGACTACGCGAAGGACGCCAGGAAGGTCACGGCCAGCGTCTTCGTCGTCCACGGCCAGCAGGACCTCAACGTCCGCCCCAAGCACTTCGGCCAGTGGTGGGACGCCCTCGCGAAGCACGGCGTCGAGCGCAAGATCTGGCTCTCCCAGACCGGCCACGTCGACCCCTTCGACTTCCGCCGCGCCACCTGGGTCGACACCCTGCACCGCTGGTTCGACCACGAACTCCTCGGCTACGACAACGGCATCGACGACGAGCCCATGGCCGACATCGAACGCCACCCCGACCAGTGGGTCACCTCGGCCGTCTGGCCGCCCCGCACCACGCACACGGTGACCCTGCGCCCCGGCACCGGCGACCGGCCCGGCGTCGGCACCCTGGGCCTGCGGGGGCGGTCCGGCACGGCGACGTTCACCGACGACCCGAGCCTGAGCGAGACCGACTGGTCGGCCCAGGTCGACAGCCCGACGCCCGGCAAGGCCGGCTTCCTCACCGAGCCGCTCACCAAGGACCTGCGCGTCTCCGGATCGTCCACGGTGACGGTGACAGCCACCCCGAGCACCTCGACGGCCCATCTGACCGCCGTCCTGGTCGACCTCGGCCCCGACACCATCCGGGACTACGCCGACGGCGCCGAAGGCATCACCACGCTCACCGACCGCACCTGCTGGGGCCCGAGCACCACCGGCGACAGTTCCTGCTTCCGCTCGACGCAGGCGAGGACGACGCCCGTCGACTACACGATCTTCAGCCGTGGCTGGGCCGACCTGGGCAACCACGCCTCGGCCACGAAGGGCGTCCCGCTCACCCCGGGCAAGCCCTACACGATCACCCTCGACCTGCACGCGAGCGACCACGTCGTCCCGGCGGGCCACCGCCTCGCCCTGATCGTCGCGGGCACGGACAAGGACCTCATCGACCCCCCGTCGACCACCCCGACCCTGACGCTCGACCTGTCCCGTACGACGGCCAGGGTCCCCCTCGTCGGCGGCGCGGGCGCCTTCGCGCGGGCCACGGCGGGCGCCGCCGCGGCCACTCCGAGCCCGTCCCTCCTCGACGGCGTCCGCGACCCGCGCGCCGCCCACCGCATACCGGGAGCCGTATGAAACCGCGCCCGGCAGCGCTGATCGCCGCCGCCCTCGCCGCACCCCTGCTGTCGGTCCCCGCCCACGCGGCCGACGACCGAAGCCGGCCCCCAAGCACCGGATTCGAGCAGACGAACGGTGCCCGCTGGACCAGCCAGGCCGAGGAACAGGACTTCCTGGCCGCCGTCGACCGGGGGAGCGCCCGCGTGACGCTCACCCGCATCGGCACCACCGAACAGAACCGTCCGCTGCAACTCGTACGCATCGGCGAACGCCCCACCACCCGCACCGTGCTGCTCATCTGCAGCCAGCACGGTGACGAGCCGTCCGGCCGCGAGGCCTGTCTCACGACGATCCGCGACCTGGCGTACGCCAAGGACGCCCGGACGAAGGCGTTCCTGTCGCGCAC
This sequence comes from Streptomyces sp. NBC_01451, assembly GCF_036227485.1. NCBI lineage: Bacteria > Bacillati > Actinomycetota > Actinomycetes > Kitasatosporales > Streptomycetaceae > Streptomyces > Streptomyces sp. NBC_01451. Next base: position 1,287,909 of record NZ_CP109479.1, on the reverse strand, counting down.
GACCCTCCTCGTCGTCCCCACCGCGAACCCCGACGGGCGGGCCGCCGACACCCGGGGCAACAGCGACGGCGTCGACATCAACCGCGACCACCTGTCCCTGCGAACGGCGGAGGCACGGGCGATGGCGGCGGTCCTCCGCGACCGCCGACCCGACGTCGTCTACGACCTGCACGAGTACGGGGCCACGCCGCTCTACTACGACAAGGACCTGTTCGACCTCTGGCCGCGCAACCTCAACACCGATACGGCAGTGCACACCGAGGCACAGACCCTGTCGCAGACGTACGTACGACCGGCAGCCCGGAGCGCCGGGTTCACGACCGGCACGTACGGCATCTGGACCGACCCCGTCACCGGTGACCCGATCCGGCAGGTCGCCGGGGACGGCCAGGAACGCATCCTGCGGAACATGTCCGGCGTGAAGCACGCGGTCGGGCTGCTGATCGAGAGCCGGGTCGAGCCGCTGACCGAAGGGACACCGGAGCCGGACAACAACAGGCGTCGCGTGAACTCCCAACTAGCCGCCCTGAAGGGGCTGTTCAGCTTCGCCGGGGAGCGCGGCAGGCAGGTCGACGCGGCCACCGGAGCCGCCCGGCAGGCCGGATACCGGGACACCGGGCCCGTCTACCTCGGCGGCGCGGACAACGACCCGGCCGAACCCGCCGAGGTGATCGAGAACCCGCCGTGCGGCTATCGGCTCACCGGGGACCAGTACACGGAGGTGGCCGACGAACTGGCGCTGCACGGAGTGCGGGTACGGCCGGACAACAGCGGGGACGGGGCCTACGTCCCGCTGCGCCAGTCGCTGCGCGCCCTCGTCCCGCTGCTCCTCGACGAGCGGGCGCCGTACCACCTGACGGCGGGGCGGCCGGACGACGACTGCTGAACGGGCCGGTGTCGTTGGAACACGGGTGAGCACCCGCGCCCCTTTCAGGGGCGCGGGGAACTGCGCGACCAGCCCCCCACGGGGCGGCAGGGACACCACCCACCCAGCCCGCCGGTCGCTCAGCCCTCGCAGAGCCCCGCAGCGTCCCGCGCGCACCCCCACGCGACCGTGATCCCCGCACCGCCGTGCCCGTAGTTGTGCACCAACACCTGCCCGCCGGGGAGGAGTTCACGGTCCAGCCGCACCGCGTCGCGGGTGGGCCGCAGCCCGATCCGGTGGCCGATCACCCGCGCCCCGGCGATCTCCGGCCGCACCGCCGCGCAGCGCCGCACGATCTCCGCCGCCACGGCCGGATCGGGCACGAGCGACCACTCGTCCTCATCGGCCGTGCCGCCCAGGATCAGGCCGCCCGGCTGCGGGAAGAAGTACGTGGTCTTCGCGTCGCCGTGCCCCGCCGCCGTGAACCACGTCGTGATCCCCGGGTTCTCCACGACGACCAGCTGCCCCCGAACGGGACGCACCGCCGGATCGGGCACGAGCTCGCGCGCCCCGAGCCCCGTGCAGTTGACGACGACATCCGCCCCGCCGGCCTCCGCGGCCTCGGCGAGATCCTCGACGGACCGTTCCTCCACCACGCCGCCCGCCGCGCGGAAACGGTCCCGCAGCCACCCCAGGTGCACCGGCATGTCGATCAGCGGCAGCCGCGCCCGGAGCCCTTCGTCCGTCTCCCGCAGCTCGGGTACCCGAGCGGCCCACGGCCCCAGCCCGTCCAGCCGCAGCCCTTCCTGTACACCCTCGACCATGCGTACGCCCGTCTCCCCGGGCCGGTCCGCCAGTTCCGCGTAGACCGACAGCGAGACGAGCGCCCACTCCCCGGCGGACGCCTCCGGCTCGATCCGGTACGGCCACCACAGCGCACCCGCAACTGCCGAGGTGGTCCGCTCGGCGGGCTCCCGCGTCCACACCCGGACCCGGCGCCCGCGCTCGGCCAGCACCACCGCCGTCGTCAGGCCGATGACCCCGCCGCCGACCACGATCACTTCGCCACTCCGCCGCTTCTCCACCGGGGGACCGTAGCGGAATATGTCATGCCGTGCTCAGACCGGTCCCAGTCTGGGGATACTCACACCATGTCTGCCGACTACGCGACCTTCGGCCTGGCACCGGCGATGCGTGCCGGGGGAGTCCTCGCCAACGGTGACTACCAGGTCCACCGGGACTTCCTCGACTTCATCGTCGACGGCCGCCCCCTCCTCCACCAGCTGTCCGACCTCGACGCGGTCTCCCCGCTCGCCTCCGACATCCCGCCCGCGATCTTCACCGCCCAGGTCCGCGGCCTGCTCCTGGAGGCCGAAGCCCCCCTGGCGGGCGGCCGGTACATCATCTACGGCTGTCCCGAGTGCGCCGACCTGGAGTGCGGCGCGGTGACGGCGGCCATCGAGAAGGACGGCGACGACTACGTGTGGCGCGACTTCGCCTGGCAGACGGACACCCATGCCGACCTGGAGCTCAACGGCTACCACGGCATCGGGCCCTTCCGCTTCCCGGGCGCCGCGTACCGGGAGGCGCTCGGCTCCCTCCTCGACACCGCGGAGACCACCGAGGCGGCGCACTCCGCCGGATCAGGTGCGGCCCGCCGCCGGGTCCTGCTGATCGGCGCCCGCGTCGCCGTCCTCGCCAAGCTCGCCGCCGCGCTGCGCACCATCGGCATCGGCGCGGACATCACCAGGGACGCCACGGACGTTCCCGCCGACGAACTGCGCGGCTACGGAGCCGTCGCCTTCGGCCACGCGATCGACGAGGAGGAACGTGCCGCCGTACGCCGCGCCTTCGACCGCGCCGGCGTCGAGGTGGCGTACGTCGACGCTCTCGCCCCGATCGTCCCGCTCCTCGTCGCCCAGATCGAACACGCCCTGGACCGCAGCCCGTTGGAACAACGCCGGCTCACCCGCCTGCTGGCCGCCGACGGAGCGGCGGGCATAGAGGTCAGCTCCACCTGCCGTGTCCACCTCACCGCGTACCGCCTGGACCGTCTGTACCGCACCCACACGCTCGACGTCTTCGACGGCATCCTCGAACCCGGCCGGCACCGTATCGCCCTGGACGCGAAGGCCGTGAAGGGCGATACGTTCATCGTGGCGCGCACGTCGGGAACCGTGCTGGTGGAGCCGATGGCCCGGTGAAATCCCGGACGCGGCGCACCGCGGGCGGCAGCTAGGATCGGCGTTCTGATGACTGCCACTCTCGTCGCCAAGAACCTCGCCGCCGGCCACGGCGACCGCTCCCTCTTCTCCGGGCTCGACCTGGTCGTCGCGCCCGGAGACGTGATCGGTCTCGTCGGTGCCAACGGCGCGGGCAAGTCCACGCTGCTCAGGATGCTGGCCGGGCTGCTCCCGCCCGAACAGGGCGAACTGCGCCTGTCCCCGCCGAGTGCGAGCGTCGGCCATCTCCCGCAGGAGCCGGAGCGCCGGGAGGGCGAGACCGTCCGCGACTTCCTCGCCCGCCGCACGGGCGTGGCCGAGGCCCAGCGGGTGATGGACGAGGCGACGCAGGCGCTGGTCGACGGATCCCCGGGCGCGGACGACGCGTACTCGGAGAGCCTGGAGCGGTGGCTCGACCTCGGCGGCGCCGACCTGGACGAACGGGCGGAGGAGGTCGCCGGCTCGCTGGCCCTGACCGTGGACCTGGACCAGCCGATGACGTCCCTGTCCGGCGGCCAGGCGGCAAGGGCGGGCCTCGCCTCCCTGCTCCTCTCCCGCTACGACGTCTTCCTCCTCGACGAACCGACGAACGACCTGGACCTCGACGGCCTCGAACGCCTGGAACGCTTCGTCAAGGGCCTGCGCGCCGGCACGCTCGTCGTCAGCCACGACCGCGAGTTCCTCACCCGCACGGTCACCAAGGTCCTCGAACTCGACCTGGCCCAGCAGCAGATCAAGCTGTACGGCGGCGGCTACGAGGCCTATCTGGAGGAGCGGGACGTCGCCCGCAGGCACGCCCGCGACGACTTCGACGAGTACGCCGACAAACGGTCCGCGCTCCAGGACCGCGCCCAGATGCAGCGTGGCTGGATGGACAAGGGCGTCAAGAACGCCCGGCGCAAGGCGAACAACGACAACGACAAGATCGGCCGCAAGTTCCGCAGCGAGGCCAGCGAGAAGCAGGCAGCGAAGGCCCGCCAGACCCAGCGCATGATCGAACGGCTGGACGTGGTCGAGGAGCCGCGCAAGGAGTGGGAACTGCGCATGGAGATCGCGGCGGCCCCGCGCTCCGGCTCGGTGGTCGCGACCCTGCGGGACGCGGAGGTGCGCCGAGCGGGCTTCACGCTCGGCCCGGTGACCGTGCAGATCGACTGGGCGGACCGGATCGCGGTCACGGGCGCGAACGGCGCCGGAAAGTCGACCCTGCTGGGGGCCCTGCTGGGCCGTGTCCCCCTGGACGCGGGCCACGCCACGCTCGGCTCGGGCGTCGTGGTCGGCGAGGTGGACCAGGCCCGCAAGCTCTTCCTCGGCCCAGAGTCGCTGCTGGACGCGTTCTGCGAGGCGGTGCCCGACACGGAACCGGCGGAGGTCCGCACGCTCCTGGCCAAGTTCGGCCTGAAGGCGGAACACGTCCTGCGCCCGGCGGCGACCCTGTCCCCGGGCGAACGCACGCGGTCGGCCCTGGCACTCCTCCAGGGCCGGGGCGTGAACCTCCTGGTCCTGGACGAACCGACCAACCACCTCGACCTGCCGGCCATCGAACAGCTGGAACAGGCCCTCGACTCCTACGAGGGCACGCTGCTCCTGGTGACCCACGACCGCAGAATGCTGGACGCGGTACAGGTGACGCGCCGCTTCGAGGTGACGGACGGCAAGGTGTCGGAGCTCGCGTAGCCGCAGCGGGTGCGCGACCGCGCCCCTAGGGGCGCGGGGAACCGCGCGACCAGCCCCCACCGGCCCGCAGCAATGAACCACACGAACCACGGAGCGTCTCGCGCCGGGTTGCGCGACCCACCCGCCCGTCGACCCCAACCCCGGGTGCCCTCACGACAAGGGCACCCGGCAATCCCTCTCACCGCACGCTCACCGCCGCTTCGGGTCCACCAACCCGGCCTTCCGCAACGCATCGGCCATCGCGCTGTTCCCCGGCGCAGGCGCTCCCTGTCGAGCCCCTCCACCCCCTTGCCCCTGCCCCTGCCGCTGCTGCCGAGGCTGAGGCGGCCGACCGCCACGCTGCTGAGGGCGCCCACCTCCCTGCCCCTCCCCGGCGGCCACCGCCTCGTCGTCCAGCCGCAGCGTCAGCGAGATGCGCTTCCGCGGGATGTCGACGTCGAGCACCTTCACCTTGACGATGTCACCGGACTTCACGACGTCGTGCGGGTCCTTGACGAACGTCCTGGACATCGCGGACACATGCACCAGCCCGTCCTGGTGGACGCCGACGTCCACGAACGCCCCGAACGCGGCCACGTTCGTGACCACACCCTCCAGCACCATCCCGGGGGCCAGGTCGCCGATCTTCTCGACCCCCTCCTTGAAGGTGGCCGTCGTGAAGGCGGGCCGCGGGTCGCGCCCGGGCTTCTCCAGCTCGCGCAGAATGTCCGTCACCGTCGGCAGGCCGAACTTCTCGTCGACGAAGTCGTCGGGCCGCAGCGACCGCAGCACCGCCGTGTTCCCGACCAGTGACGCCACCTCGCTCCCCGCCGACTTCACCATCCGCCGCACCACCGGATACGCCTCCGGGTGCACACTGGACGCGTCCAGCGGATCGTCCCCGCCCCGGATCCGCAGGAACCCCGCACACTGCTCGTACGCCTTCGGCCCGAGCCGCGCGACACTCTTCAGCTGGGACCGGGACGTGAACGGCCCGTTGGCGTCACGGTGGGCCACGATGTTCTCCGCGAGCCCGGAGGAGATGCCGGACACCCGCGACAGCAGGGGCGTGGACGCCGTGTTGACGTCGACACCGACACCGTTCACACAGTCCTCGACCACCGCGTCCAGCGACCGCGACAGCTTCACCTCGGACAGGTCGTGCTGGTACTGCCCGACCCCGATCGACTTCGGGTCGATCTTCACCAGCTCGGCCAGCGGGTCCTGGAGCCGCCGGGCGATCGACACCGCCCCGCGCAGCGACACGTCCATTCCCGGCAGCTCCTGCGAGGCGAACGCCGACGCCGAGTACACGGACGCGCCCGCCTCGGACACCATCACCTTGGTGAGCTTCAGCTCCGGGTGCTTGGCGATGAGTTCACCGGCGAGCTTGTCCGTCTCGCGGGACGCCGTGCCGTTGCCGATCGCGATCAGGTCGACCGAGTGCTCCTTGGCGAGCCGCGCCAGCTTGGCGACCGCCTCGTCCCACTTGTTCGCCGGTACGTGCGGATAGATCACGTCCGTGGCGACGGCCTTGCCCGTCGCGTCCACCACGGCCACCTTCACGCCCGTACGGAACCCCGGGTCCAGTCCCAGCGTCGCGCGGGTGCCGGCCGGGGCGGCGAGGAGCAGGTCGCGCAGGTTCGCGGCGAACACCTTGACCGCCTCGTCCTCCGCGACCGTACGCAGCCGCAGGCGCACGTCGATGCCCAGGTGCACGAGGATCCGGGTCCGCCAGGCCCAGCGCACGGTGTCCTTGAGCCACTTGTCGCCGGGACGGCCGCGCTCGGCGATCCCGAAACGGTGGGCGATGACCGCCTCGTACGAGGAAGGACCCTCCGTCGGCTCCTCCGGCTCCAGGACCAGGTCGAGGACGTCCTCCTTCTCGCCGCGCAGCATCGCGAGGATGCGGTGCGAGGGCAGGGCGGTGAAGGGCTCGGTGAAGTCGAAGTAGTCGGCGAACTTGGCGCCCGCCTCCTCCTTGCCCTCCTTCACCTTGGCGGCCAGCCGCCCGCGCACCCACATGCGCTCGCGCACCTCGCCGATCAGGTCGGCGTCCTCCGAGAAGCGCTCGGTGAGGATCGAGCGTGCGCCGTCCAGCGCGGCCTGCGGATCGGCGACGCCCTTGCCGGCGTCGACGAAGGCCGCCGCCGCGGCGAGCGGGTCGACTGACGGGTCCCCGAGCAGGCCGTCGGCCAGCGGCTCCAGGCCCGCCTCGCGCGCGATCTGCGCCTTCGTCCGCCGCTTCGGCTTGAACGGCAGGTAGATGTCCTCCAGGCGCGCCTTCGTCTCGGCGCCGCGGATCTGACCCTCGACCTCGGGCGTCAATCTGCCCTGCTCGCGCACCGATTCGAGGATCGCGGCCCGCCGCTCCTCCAGCTCCCGCAGATAGCGCAGCCGCTCCTCCAACGTGCGCAGCTGCGCATCGTCGAGCATCTCGGTCGCTTCCTTGCGGTAGCGGGCGATGAAGGGCACCGTCGAACCGCCGTCGAGCAACTCGACGGCAGCCCTCACCTGCCGCTCCCGTACGCCGAGTTCCTCGGCGATCCTGCCTTCGATGGACCCTACGAGGGGTGTCGTCACGATCCCGTACCGCCTTCTCCACTGAGGTTGCGCGGCAATTGTGGCAGGTGGCACCGACAACCGGGGATCAGGGCGCCGCACGGCGCGCGAGGGACCGGAAGTGGACGGTCATCGGGCCACCGCACACCGGGGGTGGCAGGAAAGGTGGGAAACTCGTCATTGCGGCCATCGTCCGTGCCCGCCAAGAATCTGGGCATGGCGCAGCGAACCGTCCTCGTCGTCCTCTTCGACAACGTCCAGATCCTCGATGTCACCGGCCCCGTCGAGGTGCTCGCCCAGGCCTCCACCGGGCATCCGGGCACCTACCGCATCCGTACGGCCTCGCTGACCGGCGAGCCCGTCCGCACCTCCAGCGGCCTCGTCCTCGTACCGGACGGGACTCTCGCCGACGCGCCCGTACCGCACACCCTGCTGGTCCCCGGCGGCCCGGGCACCCGCCCCGCGGATCCGCGTCTGGCCGACTGGCTGCGCGTGCACGGGACGCGCCCCGAACGGCTGGTGTCCGTCTGCACGGGAGCGCTCCTGCTCGCCGCCGCGGGTCTCCTGGACGGTCTGCGCGCGACCACCCACTGGAAGTACTGCGACCGGCTCGCCCGCGACCACCCGGCCGTCGAGGTCGACCCCGGGCCCATCCACGTTCGCGACGGCCGGGTGATGACGTCGGCCGGTGTCACCGCCGGGATCGATCTCGCCCTCGCGCTCGTGGAGGAGGACCTGGGGCGCGACACCGCGCTCGCCGTCGCCCGCCATCTGGTCGTCTTCCTGCGCCGGCCGGGGAACCAGGCCCAGTTCAGTGCCCAGCTCGCCGCGCAGACCGCCCGGCGCGAGCCGCTCCGGGAGGTCCAGCACTGGATCTCCGAACACCCGGAGGACGACCTGAGCGTCGAATCCCTCGCCGCCCGCGCCCGGCTGTCCCCCCGCCACTTCGCGCGCGCCTTCCGGACCGAGACCGGCACGACCCCCGGCCGGTACGTCGACCGGGTCCGCCTCGAACACGCCCGGCGCCTCCTGGAGGACACCTCCGACGGCATCGGGGGAATCTCGCGCGCCAGCGGCTACGGCACCCCCGAGGCCATGCGCCGGGCCTTCGTCAGAAGCCTCGGCACGGCCCCGGCGGAGTACCGCCGCCGTTTCCGCCCCGCCCCCGACCACTGACCCGCACGCACCGCACCGGAAGGCACACCATGCAGATCGCCCTGCTGCTCTTCGACCGCTTCACCGCTCTCGACGTCGTCGGCCCGTACGAGATCCTCAGCCGGCTCCCGGACGCGGAGACCGTCCTCGTCGCCGAGGAGACCGGGCCCGTCCGCAACGACAGCGGCACCCTCGCCCTCACCGCCGACCGCACCCTGGCCGACGTACCGCACCCCGACATCGTGGTCGTCCCCGGTGGCCCGGGCCAGTCCGCCCAGATGGAGAACGAGGCCCTGCTCGGCTGGCTGCGCGCCGTGGACGCCACCAGCACCTGGACGACGTCCGTGTGCACCGGCTCACTGCTCCTGGCCGGCGCCGGCCTGCTCACCGGCCGCCGCGCGGCCTCGCACTGGCTGGCGCTGGGCGAACTCCCGCGGTACGGCGCCGAACCCACGGGCGAGCGGGTCGTGACCGACGGCAAGTACGTCACCTCCGCCGGGGTCTCCTCCGGCATCGACATGGCCCTCACGCTGACCGGCCGGATCGCGGGCGACGAGCAGGCACAGGCCGTACAGCTGTGGACGGAGTACGACCCCCAGCCGCCCTACGACGCGGGCGCTCCGCACAAGGCGCCCGCGCACGTGGTCGAACGCCTCCGCTCCCGCAGCAGGTTCACCGTCGCGTAGGCGACGCCGGCACCACCCAGGAGAAGTCCGCGGGGCGGCGCTCCAGGAACGCGGCGACCCCCTCCGCGGCTTCGCCGCTCTCCCGCGCCTGCCCGGCCCAGTACGCGTCCCGGTCGGTGCGCCCGTCCGCGAACTCCTTCGCCGCGGCCTGGGTGAGCCGCGAGCGCGAGACGAGGACGCGGGTGAACTCCACGACCCGCTTGTCGAGTTCGCCCGCGGGCAGCACCTCGTCGAGGAACCGGGTCCGCAGCGCACGCTCCGTGTCGATCAACTCGCCGGAGAACAGCAGGTACTTGGCCGTCGCCGGACCCACCAGGGCCGTCAACCGCCTTGTGGAGGACGCCGAGTACACCAGGCCCAGTTTCGCCGGAGTCACCCCGAACAGCGACCCCTCCTCGGCGAACCGCAGATCGCAGGCCGCCGCGAGCTGTGCCCCGCCGCCCACACAGTGCCCGCGAATCGCCGCGAGCACCGGTTTCGGGAAGGCCGCGAGCGTGTCCTCGGCCAGCACGGACAGCCGTTGCGCCTCCTCCGGCGAGCCCTTGAGCGTCGAGATGTCGGCCCCGGAGCAAAACGTTCCGCCCGCCCCCGTGAGCACCAGGACGCGGACGTCCGGATCGGCGGCCAGGGTGGCGAGCAGCGGCGGCAGCGCGCGCCACATGCCGACCGTCATGGCGTTGAGCCTGGCCGGGTGGCTGATGACGACGGTGGCGATCCCGTCGGCGGAACTGTGGGTCAGCTGCGGCTCCATGCGCCGGATCGTATCCGCCGGTGCGGAGCGTCCCGACGTGGACGGCACCAAACCCGTACAACCCGAATAGTTCGCGAAGTCGACACGACATGGCCAGGTCCAGTCGTGTCTGGGCTCGTGTCGCAAGCCATCTGTCAGAAGCGCTCGATACGTGCTGACTTCTGTTCAGTTCTCCGGTGGGGGCGCGTTGTTGCCAACACTCATCGTGTGGTGACAATCGAGCGCGAGGGCGGCGACCGAACGATGGAGAACCCTGGGCGCGAGTCCGGCTCACGCCCGGCGGACGACGGCGAACCCGTGGAGCGCAGACCCCCGGATCCGCTTCCCTACGAAGGGGTGTGGAGGTTCACCGCGCCCGCAGTCGACGCCTCCGTGCCGCAGGCGCGGCACGCCGTCCGGGACCTGTTGTACCGGCAGGGCGTGCCGGCCCCGCCCGACCTGGTGCAGGGGCTGCTGCTGATCGTGTCGGAGCTGGCGACGAACGCCGTACGGCATGCGGCGGTCCTGTCGCCGACACTCGCCGTGGAGGTCGCCGTCGGAGCCGAGTGGGTGCGGGTGTCCGTGGAGGACAACCACCCCTACCGACCCACCGCCCTGGAGGCCGACCACGGCCGGACCGGAGGACGCGGTCTGCTGCTGGTCCGCGAGGTCACCAGGGAGGCCGGCGGGGTCTGCGACATCGAACACACGGCGAGCGGCGGCAAGGTCGTCTGGGCGGCGCTGCCGCTCACCCCCGCACAGCTTCAGCCGTAGCCGTCACCAGCCGGCGGACGGGCCCGTCAGCTCCCGGACCGCCGGGCGCGCCGCGTCCAGCACGGTCATGAACCAGGCCGAGAACGGCTCCTTCGCATGCCGCTCCGCCAGCTCGGCCGGGGTCACGAAGGCCGTGTCCCCGACCTCCTCCGGATCCGGCGCGAGCGGCGACTGCACCATCCCGACGAACAGGTGGTTGTACTCCTGCTCCACCAGGCCCGACTCCGGGTCGGGGTGGTTGTAGCGGACCGTGCCCGCCTCGGCGAGCAGCGACGGCGAGATCCCCAGCTCCTCGTACGTCCGCCGGGCCGCCGCCGCGAAGGGTGCCTCCCCGGGGTAGGGGTGGCCGCAGCAGGTGTTGGACCAGACACCGGGGGAGTGGTACTTGGCCAGCGCGCGCTGCTGGAGAAGCAGTCGGCCCTGCTCGTCGAAGAGGAAGACGGAGAACGCCCGGTGCAGCAGGCCCGGTGGCTGGTGGGCGGAGAGCTTCTCGGCGGTGCCGATCGTCGTGCCGTTCTCGTCGACCAGTTCGAGCAAGATCGCTTCTGCGGTGCCGTTCGACGAACTGTTGTGCGTCGCGGTGGCAGGTGTGATCGGCATACCCATCCTTCGCCTCGGTCTTCGAGCCCCAAGTCTGCCGTACGAATCCGGCACTCCCGGCACTTCGCGGCATCCCCCGCCTGTCCGGCGCGAAAGCGGCCCGACGGTGACCGGATAGTCAATCGTGCCCTGTTCCCCGGCCGGGGAACCGCCCGCGAGGGGGGCTTGAAGGAGGAGACGAGGGCGCGCGCCGGACGGCTGCGTTCCGTCCGCGACGCGCGCCGGACGGGCTCAGTGGCACAGCTTCGACTCGTGCTCCGCGTGTCCGCCCGGCTCCAGTTGGAAGGTGCAGTGCTCCACGTCGAAGTGGTCGCCCAGACAGCCCTGGAGCTCGTGCAGCATCTTCTCGTGCCCGATCCCGCTCAGCACCTCCGAACTGACGACCACGTGCGCCGACAGCACCGGCATGCCCGAGGTGATCGTCCAGGCGTGCAGATCGTGTACGTCCTCCACGCCGGGCAGCGCCACTATGTGGGCCCGCACCTCCGCCATGTCGACGTCCCGGGGCGCCGCCTCCAGCAGCACGTTCAGCGTCTCGCGCAGCAGCTTCCAGGTGCGCGGCACGATCATCAGGCCGATGGCGACCGACGCGATGGGGTCGGCCCGCTGCCAGCCCGTCGCCATGATGACCAGCGCCGAGATCAGCACCGCCAGCGAGCCCAGCGCGTCCGCGGCGACCTCCAGGAAGGCACCGCGCACGTTCAGGCTCTCCTTCTGGCCGCGCATCAGCATCATCAGCGAGATCATGTTCGCGACCAGGCCGATCAGACCGAAGACGACGGTCACCCCGCCCTCGGTCTCCGCGGGCGTGACGAACCGCTGGATCGCCTCGTACAGGACGTATCCGCCGACGCCGAGCAGCAGCAGACAGTTGGCGAGCGCGGCGAGGATCTCGGCGCGGGCGTAGCCGAAGGTCCGGTTGCCGCTCGGCGGGCGGTTCGCGAAGTGGATCGCGAGCAGCGCCATGCCGAGACCGAGCGCGTCCGTCGCCATGTGCGCCGCGTCCGCGATGAGCGCGAGCGAGTCGGCGACGATCCCGCCGACGATCTCGACGACCATGACGGTGAGCGTGATGGCCAGCGCGAAACGCAGCCGCCCGCGGTACGCCGCTGCCGCCGTACCCGATGTCGGCGCGCCGTGCGCGTGTCCGTGATCGTGCCCAGCCCCCATGGAAGCCGCCTCCTGGTGTTCGTCCCGGGTCCCGTCCCGGGTCCCGTCCCGAGACCCGTGCCGGGATCAGTGAACTACGGGTGGGGGGTATGTGGCAACGCGGCACTGAACACCGTTGTCATGTGCCCTGACCTGCGGAAACGAAACGCAGGTCAGCGCCTCCGAAGATCGCCACGCCTCGACGGCCGGGGACGCTGCGGGGGAGTCCGTGGCGGTCCTTGACGCCGGTCACGGTTTGTGCGCGGCCTACCGGGTCGCTCATGATGATCCGGTAGGGGCGGCCGCCGGTCCGCCGGAAACGGACCCTGAGCAGCCGGTGAACCAAGGCGCGGCCCCATCCGATAGCCTCTGCCGACATGCTGCCCGGCCACCGTGGGTCAGGGTTCCCCCACCATCATGTACAGGACCGGCGCGCACGTGCCGGTGTCCAGGGAGTGAGTTCGGTTGCCGACCGCCATCCTCACGGGTCAGCCGGTTCCCGGATCGTCGATCGAGGACGATCTGCGGTCCTTGGGCTTCGACGTGCGGAGCGCGACCGACGTCGCCGACACCGAGACCCTGCTCGCCGAGTCGCCCTGTGACGAACGGGTCGCCGTCGTGGACGCCCGCTTCGTCGGGCACCTCCACGCGCTGCGCCTCGGCCTCACCGACCCCCGCTTCCCCCTGGCCGCCGTACCGGGCGCCGTGACGGCACAGCCGGGCGCCGGCCGCACCGCCCTGACCCGCGAACTGGCCCGCGAGATCTCCGCGTGCGGCGACGCCCCGGCCGAGCCCGGCGGCGCCTCCTCGGCCGTCGTCGTGGACAGCCTCGTGGACCGCATCGCCCTCGCCCTGGACGCGGACGGCCCCGGCGTCCACCGCCCCGGGCTGGGCAGTCTGACCGCCGTCGTCCCCGCCGGTCCCGAGGCCCGCGAGACGGCGATGCGGGCCGTCGCCGCCGTCGACGACGAGGCCGTACGCCTGAAGTCGGCGGTGAAGTCCCGGGACGGCTTCTTCACCACCTTCTGCGTCAGCCCGTACTCCCGTTATCTGGCCCGCTGGTGCGCACGGCGCGGTCTGACCCCGAACCAGGTCACCACCGCCTCGCTGCTCACCGCGCTGATCGCGGCCGGCTGCGCGGCCACCGGCTCCCGCGGCGGCTTCGTCACGGCGGGCGTGCTCCTCCTGGTCTCCTTCGTCCTGGACTGCGCGGACGGCCAGCTCGCCCGCTACTCCCTCCAGTACTCGACGCTCGGCGCCTGGCTGGACGCCACCTTCGACCGCGCCAAGGAGTACGCCTTCTACGCGGGCCTCGCCCTCGGGGCGGCGCGCGGCGGCGACGACGTATGGGCGCTGGCCCTCGGCGCGATGATCCTCCAGACCTGCCGGCACGTCGTCGACTTCGCCTTCAACGAGGCGACCGCGGGAGACACGGCCGCGACGGCCAACACCAGCCCCACGGCCGCCCTCTCCGACCGCCTCGACGGCGTCCGCTGGACGGTCTGGGTCCGGCGGATGATCGTCCTGCCGATCGGCGAGCGCTGGGCCCTCATCGCCGTCCTCACGGCGCTGACCACGCCCCGGACCACCTTCACCGTGCTGCTCGTCGGCTGCGGCTTCGCTGCCACGTACACCACGGCGGGCCGCGTCCTGCGCTCACTCACCCGAAAGGCCGAGCGCACCGAACGGGCAACGCGGGCACTGGCGGACCTCGCCGACAGCGGGCCGCTCGCGGAGCTGATCGGGCGGATCCCGGTGCGTACACCGGGCAGCTCGCGCTTCGTCCCGGCGCTGGAAAGCACCGTCCCGCTGGTCGTCGCGCTGTGGCTGTGCTCCTACGGCAGTTGGGTGCCCGCCGGCTTCGCCGCGCTGTACGTGCTCGCCTCGGGTGTCGCGGTCTCGATCCCGCTCAGGGGCCGCCTCGACTGGCTGGTCCCCCCGGTCTTCCGGGCCGCCGAATACGGCACAGTCCTCGTCCTCGCGGGCAAAGCGGAGGTAAACGGAGCACTTCCCGCGGCTTTCGGCCTCGTGGCCGCCGTCGCCTACCATCACTACGACACGGTGTACCGCATCCGTGGCAACGCCGGAGCGCCCCCGCGCTGGCTGGTACGGGCGAGCGGAGGGCACGAGGGCCGGACACTGGTGGTCGTCGTACTGGCCGCGCTGCTCAGTGCCCCGCAGTTCGTGGTCGCGCTCACGGTCCTCGCCGTGGCCGTGGCCCTGCTGGTGCTCACCGAGAGCATCCGCTACTGGGTGACCGCCCACCAGGGCGGCGCGCCCGCCGTACACGACGAAGGAGTACCCGCATGATCGGCCTCGTGCTGGCGGCCGGCGCCGGTCGGCGTCTGCGCCCCTACACCGACAGCCTGCCCAAGGCTCTCGTGCCGGTCGGCCCCGCGGGCGACGAGGACGGCCCCACCGTCCTCGACCTCACCCTCGCCAACTTCGCCGAGATCGGCCTCACCGAGGCCGCGGTCATCGTCGGCTACCGCAAGGAAGCCGTGTACGAGCGGCAGACGGCCCTGGAGAAGAAGTACGGGCTGAAGGTCACCCTCATCGACAACGACCGCGCCGAGGAGTGGAACAACGCCTACTCCCTCTGGTGCGGCCGGGACGCCCTCGCCGACGGGGTCATCCTGGCCAACGGCGACACCGTGCACCCCGTCTCCGTGGAGCGGACCCTGCTCGCCGCGCGCGGCGACGGGAAGCGGATCATCCTGGCCCTCGACACGGTGAAGGATCTCGCCGACGAGGAGATGAAGGTGATCGTGGACCCGGAGCAGGGCGTGCGGAGGATCACCAAGCTGATGGACCCGGCCGAGGCCACCGGCGAGTACATCGGCGTCACCCTCATCGAGGGCGCCGCCGCCGCGGACCTGGCCGACGCCCTGAAGACCGTGTGGGAGACCGACCCCCAGCAGTTCTACGAGCACGGCTACCAGGAACTGGTCGACCGCGGCTTCCGGATCGACGTGGCGCCCATCGGCGAGGTCCCCTGGGTCGAGATAGACAACCACGACGATCTCGCCCGAGGACGGGAGATCGCGTGCCGGTACTGACGAGGCTGATCCCCTCGCCGGTCGTCGTCGACATCCGCCGGGGGGCCCTGAACGATCTGGCGGACGTCCTGTTCGACCAGCGGATCTCGCACTCCGGGAAGATCGCCGTCGCGATCAGCTCCGGCTCCGGTGCCAGGCTGCGCGAGCGGCTCGCCCCGGCGCTGCCCGGCGCGAGCTGGTACGAGGTGGGCGGCGGCACCATCGACGACGCGGTCAAACTGGGCGACGCCATCAAGTCCGGCCACTACGACGCCGTGGTCGGCCTCGGCGGCGGCCGGATCATCGACTGCGCCAAGTTCGCCGCCGCCCGCGTCGGCCTGCCCCTCGTCGCCGTCGCCACCAACCTCGCCCACGACGGCCTGTGCTCCCCGGTCGCCACCCTCGACAACGACGCGGGACGCGGCTCCTACGGCGTACCGAACCCGATCGCCGTCGTCATCGACCTCGACGTGATCCGGGAGGCACCGGCGCGGTTCGTGCGCTCCGGGATCGGCGACGCCATGTCGAACATCTCCGCGGTCGCCGACTGGGAGCTGGCCTGCCAGGTCAACGGCGAGAAGATCGACGGACTCGCCGCGGCGATGGCCCGCCAGGCCGGCGAGGCCGTACTGCGCCATCCCGGCGGGGTCGGCGACAACGCGTTCCTCCAGGTACTGGCCGAGGCACTCGTCCTCACCGGCATCGCCATGTCGGTGTCGGGCGACTCCCGCCCGTCCTCCGGCGCCTGCCACGAGATCAACCACGCCTTCGACCTGCTGTACCCCAAGCGTGCCGCGAGCCACGGCGAACAGTGCGGCCTCGGCGCCGCCTTCGCCATGTTCCTGCGGGGCGCGCCCGAAGAGGCGGCGTACATGGCCGAGGTGCTGCGCCGGCACGGACTGCCGGTGCTCCCCCAGGAGATCGGCTTCACCACGGACGAGTTCGTACGGGTCGTCGAGTACGCCCCGCAGACCAGACCCGGTCGCTACACGATCCTGGAACACCTCGACCTCACGAACGACCAGATCAAGGACACGTACGCGGACTATGTCAAGGCCATCGGTAGCTGAACTACGCCCCGTCGTCCACCCCGAAGGGGTGAAGGACCGGCGCAGCGGCGAGCACTGGGCGGGACGCCTCTACATGCGCGAGGTGTCCCTGAGGGTCGACCGCTACCTGGTGGACACCAGGATCACGCCCAACCAGCTCACGTACCTGATGGTCGTCGCGGGCGGCCTGGCGGGCGCGGCACTCCTGGTGCCGGGCCTCACCGGGGCGATCCTGGCCGTCCTGCTGATGCAGCTGTACCTGCTCCTCGACTGCGTCGACGGGGAGATCGCCCGCTGGCGCAACCAGACCTCGATCACCGGCGTGTACCTCGACCGCATCGGCCACTACCTGTCCGAGGCGGCCCTGCTGATCGGCTTCGGGCTGCGCGGCGCCGACCTGTGGGACGGCTCCGGGAGCCCCGAGTGGCTGTGGGCGTTCCTCGGCACCCTGGCCGCGCTCGGCGCGATCCTGATCAAGGCGGAGACCGACCTGGTCGACGTGGCCCGGTCCCGCAGCGGCCTGGTCGCCGCCAGGGACGAGCTGGCGGTGCCGCGCTCCGAAGGCCTCGCCCTGGCCCGCAAGGCCGCCGCCGCGCTCAGGTTCCACCGGCTGATCGGTGGCATCGAGGCCAGCCTGTTCGTCCTCTTCGTGGCGGTCCTCGACCTCGTCGGCGGCGACCTGTTCTGGACCCGCCTGGGCATCGCGGTCCTGGCCGGCATCGCGATCCTCCAGACCGTGCTGCACCTCGTGTCCATCCTCGCGTCGAGCAGGTTGCGGTGAGTACCGGGATGAGAGTCGGCGCGGTGATCATCACCATGGGCAACCGCCCCGACGAACTGCGCGCCCTCGTCGACTCGATCGCCAAACAGGAGGGCGACCCGGTCCAGGTCGTCGTGGTCGGCAACGGCTCGCCCGTCCCAGACCTCCCCGCGGGCGTACGGAGCATCGAGCTGCCCGAGAACCTCGGCATCCCCGGCGGACGCAACGTCGGCATCGAGGCGTTCGGCCCGGCCGGCCGCGACGTCGACATCCTGATGTTCCTGGACGACGACGGCCTCCTCGGCCACCAGGACACCGCCGAACTGTGCCGCCAGGCGTTCACCGCCGACCCGGAACTGGGCATCATCAGCTTCCGCATCGCCGACCCCGACACCGGCCTCACCCAGCGCCGCCACGTACCCCGCCCCGGCACCACGGACCCGATGCGCAGCTCCCGGGTCACCAGCTTCCTCGGCGGCGCCAACGCCGTCCGTACCGAGGTCTTCGCCCAAGTGGGCATCCTCCCCGAGGAGTTCTTCTACGCCCACGAGGAGACCGACCTCGCCTGGCGGGCCCTCGACGCGGGCTGGATGATCGACTACCGGGCCGACATGCTGCTCTACCACCCCGCGACCGCGCCCTCGCGGCACGCGGTCTACCACCGCATGGTCGCCCGCAACCGGGTCTGGCTGGCCCGCCGCAACCTTCCCGCCCCCCTCGTGCCCGTGTACCTGGGGGACTGGCTGCTCCTCACACTCCTCCGACGGCCCTCCCGCCCGGCGCTCAGAGCCTGGTGGGGCGGGTTCAAGGAGGGCCTGACCACCCCGTGCGGACCCCGCCGGCCCATCCGGTGGCGTACGGTGTGGCGGCTGACCCGACTGGGCCGCCCCCCAGTGATCTGACAAGCTCTCCCTGAGAGCCCCGCGGGCCGACGGCATCCCGGTGCACGGCCCGCGCTCTGCCCCGTTCAGCTGCGCATATTGAAGACGAAAGTTTCCATTTGTGAGTGAGACAACGCATGACGGCGGTGTCGCGGTGAGCGACCGACCGTCACCCGACGACGGCCTCTCCGCGGCCGACCTCGCCGCGAAGTACGGGCTCGCCGTGAGCGGCGCCCGCCCTCGACTCGTCGAGTACGTCCGCCAGCTCTGGGGACGGCGTCACTTCATCCTCGCCTTCTCGCAGGCGAAGCTGACCGCCCAGTACAGCCAGGCCAAACTCGGCCAGCTGTGGCAGGTGGCCACACCGCTGCTGAACGCGGCCGTGTACTTCTTCATCTTCGGTGTGATCCTCAAGGCCGACCGCGGCATGCCCCGCGAGGTGTACATCCCGTTCCTCGTCACGGGCGTCTTCGTGTTCACCTTCACGCAGAGCTCGGTGATGGCGGGCGTCCGCGCGATCTCCGGCAACCTGGGCCTGGTGCGCGCCCTGCACTTCCCGCGCGCCGCCCTGCCGGTCTCCTTCGCGCTGCAGCAACTCCAGCAGTTGCTCTTCTCGATGATCGTGCTGTTCGTGGTGTCGATCGGCTTCGGCAGCTACCCCAAGGCGTCCTGGCTGCTGATCGTCCCGGCGCTGGCACTCCAGTTCCTCTTCAACACCGGCCTCGCGCTGATCATGGCCCGGTGGGGCGCGGCGACCCCGGACCTTGCCCAGCTGATGCCGTTCGTGATGCGTACGTGGATGTACGCGTCCGGCGTGATGTTCTCCATCCCGGTCATGCTCGCCGACAAGCCGGTGTGGGTCGCCGACGTCCTCCAGTGGAACCCGGCCGCCATCTACATGGACCTGATGCGCTTCGCGCTCATCGACGGCTACGGCTCGGAGAACCTGCCGCCGCACGTCTGGGCGGTCGCGGCCGGCTGGGCCGCGCTCTTCGCCCTCGGCGGCTTCGTGTACTTCTGGCAGTCGGAGGAGAGGTACGGCCGTGGCTGACCCGATTCCGGGGGACAGGATCCCCACTGTCATCGCGGACGAGCTCCACATCGTCTACCGCGTCAACGGCGCCAAGACCGGCAAGGGCAGCGCCACCTCCGCCCTCAGCCGCATCCTCAGACGCGGCGAGTCGCCCGGCGTACGCAAGGTGCACGCCGTACGGGGCGTCTCCTTCGTCTCCTACCGGGGCGAGGCCGTCGGCCTGATCGGCTCCAACGGCTCCGGCAAGTCGACCCTGCTGCGCGCCATCGCCGGCCTGCTGCCCGCCGAGAGCGGGCACGTGTACACCGACGGGCAGCCCTCGCTCCTCGGCGTCAACGCCGCCCTGATGAACGACCTCACGGGCGAACGGAACGTCATATTGGGCGGCCTCGCGATGGGTATGTCCCGCGAGGAGATCAAGGAGCGCTACCAGCAGATCGTCGACTTCTCGGGCATCAACGAGAAGGGCGACTTCATCACCCTGCCGATGCGCACCTACTCCTCCGGCATGGCGGCGCGGCTGCGGTTCTCCATCGCCGCCGCCAAGGACCATGACGTACTGATGATCGACGAGGCCCTGGCGACCGGCGACCGGTCCTTCCAGAAGCGCTCCGAGGACCGCATCCGCGAGCTGCGCAAGCACGCGGGCACGGTGTTCCTCGTCAGTCACAACAACAAGTCCATCCGCGACACCTGCGACCGCGTCCTGTGGCTGGAACGCGGCGAACTGCGCATGGACGGGCCGACGGACGAGGTCCTCAAGGAGTACGAGAAGTTCACCGGCAGGTAGCCGGGAATCGCACCGGTGATCGACCGGGCGAATCGGGGCCCCGCCGGAACTGTTCCGGCGGGGCCCCGCGTCTGCAAAGGAAACGTCAACTCCGTGACGTCCTAGGAATCTTGACGCCAATCGGTGCGTTCTTGTGATGCGCAGGACACCCCGACGGACCATGGCGCGTTGTACAACGTAAGCTGTACCAGTGCTGAATCGCGGCAAGTAGGGCGATAACACGCGACACCCGACATCGGACCGCCGCGTGGACGGCTGGGCGGCGTGTCCGAAATAGTGCCCATTGGGTCCGCAGTGTAGAACGGGAGATGTGACGGCGATGGCTACGGAAACTCCCCAGCTCCCCACAGCGTGTGCCGTCCCCGCCCCGGGCAGTCACCTGTGACGGCAACCGGCCACGCGCGCGCCCACGATCCGGAGCGCGGCACGCTCGACAAGGCCGCGGACGAGAACTTCCCCGTGGCGCCGTTCTTCCTCCCCAGGGCCTGGCGCACCGACCTCATGGCCGTCTACGGCTTCGCCCGCCTCGTCGACGACATCGGTGACGGCGACCTGGCCCCCGGCGGCGCCGACGCCCGCCTGCTGGGCGTCGCCCCCGAAGATGCCGACGACCGGCTCGTCCTCCTCGACGCCTTCGAGACCGACCTGCGCCGGGTCTTCGACGGTACCCCGCACCACCCCCTGCTGCGCCGGCTCCGCCCGACCGTCCGCCGCCGGTCGCTCACCCCCGAGCCGTTCCTCGGCCTGATCGCCGCCAACCGCCAGGACCAGCTGGTCAAGCGGTACGAGACGTACGACGACCTCCTCGCCTACTGCGAGCTGTCCGCCAACCCCGTCGGCCGACTCGTCCTCGCCGTCACCGGCACCGCGACACCCGAGCGGATCCGCCGCTCCGACGCCGTGTGCACGGCCCTCCAGATCGTCGAGCACCTCCAGGACGTCGCCGAGGACCTCGGCCGCGACCGGATCTATCTGCCCGCTCAGGACATGAAGCGCTTTCATGTCCAGGAGACGGATCTCGCCGCCCCCACCGCGGGCGCGTCGGTACGCGCGCTGATCGCATACGAAGCGGAACGTGCCCGGAATCTGCTGAATGAAGGCACCCCCCTCGTGGGTAGCGTCCACGGCAGGCTGAAGCTGCTGCTCGCGGGTTTCGTGGCGGGGGGAAAGGCGGCGGTCCGAGCGATCGCCGCCGCCGAACACGACGTACTTCCCGGCCCGCCCAAGCCCGGCAGGATCCAGTTGCTGCGCGAGGTGGGCACAACCCTGCGAGGAAGGGGGTGATCCGGAGCGTGGAGTCGGAACCACACGTGTCCGCACCGGTACTCGCCGCGTACAGCTACTGCGAGTCCGTCACCGGGCAGCAGGCCCGCAACTTCGCGTACGGCATCAGACTGCTGCCGACGCCGAAGAGGCGCGCGATGTCCGCCCTGTACGCGTTCTCGCGGCGTGTCGACGACATCGGTGACGGCACGCTGGCACCCGAGGTCAAGGCGGCGCGGCTGGAGGACACCAGAACGCTGCTCACCCGGGTGCGCGAGGGCGCGGTCGACGAGGACGACACCGACCCGGTCGCGGTCGCCCTCAGCCACGCGGGAACCCACTTCCCGATCCCGCTCGGCGGCCTCGACGAGCTCATCGACGGCGTCGTGATGGACGTCCGCGGTGAGACGTACGAGACCTGGGACGACCTGAAGGTCTACTGCCGCTGTGTGGCCGGAGCCATCGGGCGGCTCTCGCTGGGCGTGTTCGGTACCGAGCGGGGCGCGCGCGGTTCGGAACGCGCCTCCGAGTACGCCGACACGCTGGGGCTCGCGCTCCAGCTCACCAACATCCTGCGGGACGTCCGTGAGGACGCCGACAGCGGGCGGACCTATCTGCCCGCCGACGACCTCGCCAAGTTCGGCTGCTCGGCCGGGTTCAATGGGCCGACCCCGCCGGAGGGCTCCGATTTCGCGGGCCTCGTCCACTTCGAAGTGCGGCGCGCCCGCGCCCTGTTCGCCGAGGGCTACCGGCTGCTGCCCATGCTCGACCGGCGCAGCGGCGCCTGTGTCGCCGCCATGGCCGGCATCTACCGACGGCTCCTCGACCGCATCGAGCGCGAGCCGGAGGCCGTCCTGCGCGGCCGGGTCTCACTGCCCGGACGCGAGAAGGCGTACGTCGCGGTGCGCGGTCTGTCCGGTCTGGACGCCCGGCATGTCTCGCGGCAGACCGTCAGGAGGCGTGCCTGATGGACAATTCGGTGCAAGGTGAGGTGCCTACGTCGAAACGGCACGCAACCCTCCGGTCACGGACGGCGTCCCTGACTTCAACGGCCTGCCGTCCGGCGTTCGTCCGGCGCGGCGGGTGCACAGGGGGGAGTGTGCGATGAGCGAGGGCACGCAACCCGGGGTACGTCCGGGCCACCGCGGTGAGAAGTGCGCCGTGGTGGTCGGCGGCGGGCTGGCCGGGATCACCGCTGCGCTCTCGCTCGCCGACGCCGGTGTCCGCGTCACGCTGCTCGAAGGCCGGCCGCGCCTCGGCGGGCTCGCCTTCTCCTTCCGGCGCGACGGACTCACCGTCGACAACGGCCAGCACGTGTACCTGCGTTGCTGCACCGCCTACCGCTGGTTCCTCGACCGCGTCGACGGCGCCGCGCTCGCTCCGGTGCAGGCTCGTCTCGACGTACCCGTCGTCGACGTGGCGAAGCGGGCCGGGCGGCGCCTGGGCAGACTCCGGCGCGACGCGCTGCCTGTTCCGCTGCATCTCGGGCGCAGCCTGGCCACGTATCCGCACCTCTCGCTCTTGGAGCGCGCCAGAGTGGGACGTGCCGCGCTCGCGCTCAAGGCGCTGGACCTCGCCGACCCGGCGCTGGACGCGCAGGACTTCGGCAGCTGGCTGGCCGCGCACGGTCAGTCCGAGCGTGCCGTCGAGGCACTGTGGGACCTGGTGGGGGTCGCCACCCTCAACGCGGTGGCCGGGGACTCTTCCCTGGGGCTCGCCGCGATGGTGTTCAAGACCGGTCTGCTGTCCGACCCGGGCGCGGCCGACATCGGCTGGGCGCGCGTCCCGCTGGGCGAACTGCACGACACTCTGGCCCGCAAGGCGCTCGACTCCGCGGGCGTGCGCACCGAAGTCCGTACACGCGTCACCTCCGTCCGACACAACGAGAACGGCCGCTGGAGCGTCGAGGTTCCCGGCGAGACGTTCGACGCGGACACCGTCGTGCTCGCCGTGCCCCAGCGCGAGGCGCACGACCTCCTGCCGGAGGGCGCGCTCGACGCCCCCGAACGGCTGCTGGAGATCGGCACCGCACCCATCCTCAACGTCCATGTGGTGTACGACCGGAAGGTGCTGAGCACGCCGTTCCTCGCGGCGCTCGGCAGCCCGGTGCAGTGGGTCTTCGACCGGACCGAGGCATCAGGGCTCGGCGGCGGAGGCCAGTACCTGGCGCTGTCGCAGTCGGCCGCGCACGACGAGATCGACGAACCCGTGGCGGCGCTGCGCGAACGGTATCTGCCGGAGCTGGAGCGGCTGCTGCCCCGCGCGCGGGGCGCCGCAGTACGGGATTTCTTCGTCACCCGGGAGCGGACAGCGACGTTCGCCCCCACCCCCGGCGTCGGACGGCTGCGACCCGGCGCCCGTACCAGAATCCCCGGCCTGTACCTGGCCGGTTCGTGGACCGCCACCGGGTGGCCCGCGACCATGGAGAGTGCGGTCCGCAGCGGAGTCGGCGCGGCCGGTGCCGCGCTGGGCGCCCTGGGCCGACCCCGCCACCACCTCTTCGACGTGGAGGAGGCGGCCTGATGCTCGATCATCAGCACGCGGCAGGTCCTCGCACCCCCAGCACCGCAACAAGAGGAGAGACTGTGCCCACTGTGCCCCCGGCCCCGAAAGTCGCCGACGCGGTGGACGTGACCGCGCTCCTGGAGCGCGGCCGGACCCTGGCCACCCCGGTACTGCGGGCGGCGATCGACCGTCTCGCGGCGCCCATGGACACCGTCTCCGCCTACCACTTCGGCTGGATCGACGCCCAGGGCAGGCCCGCCGACGGCGACGGCGGCAAGGCCGTGCGCCCCGCGCTCGCCGTGCTGTCCGCCGAGGTGACCGGCGCCGAGCCCGAGGTCGGCATCCCCGGCGCGGTCGCCGTCGAGCTGGTGCACAACTTCTCGCTGCTGCACGACGACCTGATGGACGGCGACGAACAGCGCCGCCACCGCGACACCGTCTGGAAGGTGCACGGCCCCGCCCAGGCCATCCTGGTCGGCGACGCCCTGTTCGCGCTGGCCAACGAGGTCCTCCTGGAACTCGGCACCGTCGAGGCAGGCCGCGCCACCCGCCGACTCACCACCGCGACCCGCGCCCTCATCGACGGCCAGGCACAGGACATCTCCTACGAGCACCGCGACCGCGTCAGCGTCGAGGAGTGCCTGGAGATGGAGGGCAACAAGACCGGCGCCCTGCTCGCCTGCGCCAGCTCCATCGGCGCGGTCCTCGGCGGCGCGGACGACCGCACCGCCGACACCCTGGAGAAGTACGGCTACCACCTGGGCCTGGCCTTCCAGGCCGTCGACGACCTCCTCGGCATCTGGGGCGACCCGGAGGCCACCGGCAAGCAGACCTGGAGCGATCTGCGCCAGCGCAAGAAGTCCCTGCCCGTCGTCGCCGCCCTCGCGGCGAGCGGCCCGGCCGCCGAACAACTCGGTGAACTCCTCGCCGCCGACGCGAAGAGCAGCGACTTCGAGAACTTCTCCGAGGAGGAGTTCGCCACCCGCGCCGCCCTGATCGAACAGGCGGGCGGCCGGGAATGGACCGCCGAGGAGGCGCGCCGACAGCACACCGTCGCTGTCGACGCACTGAGCACCATCGACATGCCCGACCGGGTGCGCGCGCAGTTCACGGCGCTCGCCGACTTCGTCGTCGTACGAAAGAGATGATCACTATCGGTCGAATAAGCCTCGCGTAGTCGCCGGCCGGCGCCGCGTTGAGCGGCGCACCGGCCGACGGCGGACCCACAGCAGAGACATCCACTGCACGAAGGGGAAGCCATGACAGCGACGACCGACGGAAGCACCGGGGCACTCCCGCCTCGCGCTGCCTCGGCCAGCGACACCGAAACCGACACCAACACCCCAGTGGCGGCAGGGGTTCAGGATGCCGCCGAGCGGGCCATGAGGCACGCCACGGATTCCCTGCTCGCGCGGCAGGACGCCCAGGGCTGGTGGAAGGGCGACCTGGAGACCAACGTCACGATGGACGCCGAGGACCTGCTGCTCCGTCAGTTCCTGGGCATCCGTGACGAACAGACCACCCAGGCAGCCGCGTTGTTCATCCGCGGCGAGCAGCGCGACGACGGCACCTGGGCCACGTTCTTCGGCGGACCCGCCGACCTCTCCGCCACCGTCGAGGCGTACGTCGCCCTGCGGCTGGCCGGGGACGCGCCCGAAGCGCCGCACATGGCGAAGGCGTCCGCCTGGATCCGTGACCGGGGAGGCATCGCCGCCGCCCGGGTCTTCACCCGGATCTGGCTGGCCCTGTTCGGCTGGTGGAAGTGGGACGACCTCCCCGAACTCCCGCCGGAACTCATCTACTTCCCGAAGTGGATGCCGCTCAACATCTACGACTTCGGCTGCTGGGCCCGGCAGACCATCGTGCCGCTCACCATCGTCAGCGCGAAGCGCCCGGTCCGCCCGGCGCCCTTTCCGCTCGACGAGCTGCACATCGACCCCGACCTGCCGAACCCGGGCAAGTCCTTCGCCCCGCTCGCCAGTTGGGACGGCGCCTTCCAGCGTCTCGACAGGGTCCTGCACGGCTACCGCAAGGTGGCGGTGCGCCGGCTGCGGAAGGCGGCCATGAACGCCGCCGCCCGCTGGATCATCGAGCGCCAGGAGAACGACGGCTGCTGGGGAGGCATCCAGCCGCCCGCCGTCTACTCGGTGATCGCCCTGCACCTGCTCGGCTACGACCTCGAACACCCCGTCATGCGGGCCGGGCTGGAGTCCCTGGACCGCTTCACGGTGTGGCGCGAGGACGGGGCCCGGATGATCGAGGCCTGCCAGTCGCCGGTGTGGGACACCTGCCTCGCCGTCATCGCCCTCGCCGACGCGGGGCTGCCCGCCGACCATCCCCAACTGGTCAAGGCCGCCGACTGGATGCTGGGAGAGCAGGTGGTCAGGCCCGGCGACTGGTCGGTACGCAGACCCGAACTGCCGCCCGGGGGCTGGGCGTTCGAGTTCCACAACGACAACTACCCCGACATCGACGACACCGCCGAGGTCGTCCTCGCGCTGCGCCGCGTCCGGCACCACGACCCGGACCGGGTCGAGAAGGCCATCGGGCGCGGGGTTCGCTGGAACCTGGGGATGCAGTCGAAGAACGGCGCCTGGGGCGCCTTCGACGTCGACAACACCAGCACGCTCCCCAACAAGCTGCCGTTCTGCGACTTCGGGGAGGTCATCGACCCGCCGTCCGCCGACGTCACCGCGCATGTGGTGGAGATGCTCGCCGTCGAGGGCATGTCCCACGATCCGCGCACCCGGCGCGGCATCGAGTGGCTGCTCGCCGAACAGGAGCCGGGCGGTGCCTGGTTCGGCCGCTGGGGCGTCAACTACGTCTACGGCACCGGCTCGGTGGTGCCCGCGCTGACCGCCGCAGGGCTGCCCGCCGCGCACCCGGCTATCCGGCGTGCGGTGGGCTGGCTGGAGAAGGTCCAGAACGACGACGGCGGCTGGGGCGAGGACCTGCGCTCCTACGACGACAGCGCGAACTGGAGCGGACGGGGCGCCTCGACCGCCTCCCAGACGGCCTGGGCGCTGCTCGCCCTGCTGGCCGCCGGGGAGCGCGACTCCAAGGCCGTCGAACGCGGAGTCGAGTGGCTCGCGGCGACCCAAATGCCGGACGGCTCCTGGGACGAGCCGTACTTCACCGGCACCGGCTTCCCGTGGGACTTCTCGATCAACTACCACCTCTACCGCCAGGTCTTCCCGCTCACCGCGCTCGGCCGGTACGTCAACGGCGAGCCCTTCGCCGAGGCCAAGGGGGGCTGATGGACAGGCAGCCCGAGTCGGCCCCGCTGCTGATCGCCTGCGCGCTCGGCATCGAACGGCTCGCCCTGCGCCGGGGCGGACGCGGCTCCGGGCCCGTCACCGTGCTGCGTACGGGAATGGGGCCCGAGGCCGCCGAGGCGGCCGTCACCCGGGCCCTCGCCGATCCGGCGCTGCGCGACGCCGCGGTGCTGGCCACCGGCTTCTGCGCGGGACTCGCCCCTGGTATGCACCCCGGTGACCTGGTGGTCGCCGAGGAGACCCGGGGCCCGCATGGCGCCACCCGGTGCGTGGGCACCGAACTGCTGGTCAAGGAACTGGCGCGTGCCGTGCCCGGGCGCACCATCCACACCGGCCCCCTCACCGGCTCCGATCACGTCGTGCGCGGTCACGAACGGCCGGATCTGCTCGCGACCGGCGCAATCGCGGTCGACATGGAGTCGGCGGCCACGCTCCACAGCGCCGGGCGCACGGGCGTGCGCCCCGTTGCGGCCGTACGGGTGGTCGTGGACGCTCCAGAACATGAACTCGTCCGGATCGGCACGCTTCGCGGTGGAATATCGGCTTTCCGCGTTCTTCGTTCGGTCCTTCCTGCTTTTGTCGAATGGCACCGTTCCTTGCTGCTCCCCAGGAGGTGAGTCAGATGGCCATGCCGCTCCGCCAGACCATCAAGATCGCTACGTATTTGGCCGAACAGAAAATCCGCAAGCGGGACAAGTTCCCGCTGATCGTCGAACTCGAACCGCTCTACGCCTGCAACCTGGCGTGCGAGGGCTGCGGCAAGATCCAGCACCCGGCCGGGGTGCTCAAGCAGCGCATGCCGGTCGCCCAGGCCGTCGGGGCGGTCCTCGAATCCGGGGCCCCGATGGTGTCCATCGCGGGCGGCGAGCCCCTGATGCACCCTCATATCGACGAGATCGTGCGGCAGTTGGTGGCGAGGAAGAAGTACGTCTTCCTCTGCACCAACGCCATGCTGCTGCGCAAGAAGATGGACAAGTTCACACCCTCGCCGTACTTCGCGTTCGCCGTGCACATCGACGGCCTGCGTGAGCGGCACGACCAGTCCGTCGCGAAGGAGGGGGTGTTCGACGAGGCGGTGGCCGCCATCAAGGAGGCCAAGAAGCGCGGTTTCCGGGTCACCACCAACTCGACCTTCTTCAACACCGACACCCCGCAGACCATCATCGAGGTGCTCAACTTCCTCAACGACGACCTCCAGGTCGACGAGATGATGATCTCGCCCGCCTACGCCTACGAGAAGGCCCCCGACCAGGAGCACTTCCTCGGTGTCGAGCAGACCCGTGAGCTGTTCAAGAAGGCATTCGGGGGCGGCAACCGGCGGCGCTGGCGGCTCAACCACTCCCCGCTCTTCCTGGACTTCCTGGAGGGCAAGGTCGACTTCCCGTGCACGGCGTGGGCGATCCCGAACTACTCGCTGTTCGGCTGGCAGAAGCCCTGCTATCTGATGAGCGACGGGTACGTGACCACGTACAAGGACCTCATCGAGAAGACCGACTGGGACTCCTACGGCCGGGGCAAGGACGACCGGTGTGCCAACTGCATGGCGCACTGCGGCTACGAGCCGACGGCCGTCATGGCCACCATGGGGTCCTTGAAGGAGTCCCTGCGGGCCATGCGCGAGACCGTCGCCGGAAACCGGGAGTGACGTCATGACCGCCGTCTCCTTGGGCGTTCCCGAGGTGCCGGTCCGTCCGATCGCCGAGCGCCGGGTCTCCCGGCGGATCGAGGTCGGGCCGGTGGCGGTCGGGGGCGGGGCCCCGGTGTCGGTCCAGTCGATGACGACGACGCGTACGTCGGACATCGGCGCCACGCTCCAGCAGATCGCCGAACTCACCGCGTCCGGCTGTCAGATCGTCCGCGTCGCCTGCCCCACGCAGGACGACGCGGACGCGCTGGCGACGATCGCGCGCAAGTCGCAGATCCCGGTGATCGCCGACATCCACTTCCAGCCGAAGTACGTGTTCGCCGCGATCGAGGCCGGCTGCGCCGCGGTCCGCGTCAATCCCGGCAACATCAAGCAGTTCGACGACAAGGTGAAGGAGATCGCGCGGGCCGCCAAGGAGCACGGCACGCCGATCCGGATCGGGGTCAACGCCGGTTCGCTGGACCGGAGGCTGCTCCAGAAGTACGGGAAGGCGACGCCCGAGGCCCTCGTGGAGTCGGCGCTGTGGGAGGCGTCGCTGTTCGAGGAGCACGGCTTCCGGGACATCAAGATCTCCGTCAAGCACAACGACCCGGTGATCATGGTGAACGCCTACCGGCTGCTCGCCGAACGGTGCGACTACCCGCTGCACCTGGGCGTCACCGAGGCCGGTCCCGCCTTCCAGGGGACCATCAAGTCCGCTGTCGCCTTCGGGGCGTTGCTCAGCGAGGGCATCGGGGACACCATCCGGGTCTCCCTGTCCGCGCCGCCCGTCGAGGAGGTCAAGGTCGGCATCCAGATCCTCGAGTCGCTGAACTTGCGGCAACGGCGGCTGGAGATCGTGTCGTGCCCGTCGTGCGGGCGCGCCCAGGTCGACGTCTACAAGCTCGCCGACCAGGTCACGGCCGGGCTGGAGGGCATGGAGGTGCCGTTGCGCGTCGCGGTCATGGGGTGTGTGGTCAACGGCCCCGGCGAGGCGCGGGAGGCGGACCTCGGGGTCGCCTCCGGGAACGGGAAGGGGCAGATCTTCGTGAAGGGCGAGGTCATCAAGACCGTGCCCGAGTCGAAGATCGTGGAGACCCTGATCGAGGAGGCGATGAAGATCGCCGAACAGATGGAGCAGGACGGCGTCGCGTCGGGGGAACCGGCGGTCACCGTGAGCTGAACAGCACGGGCTGACGAGTACGGAAGAAGAGGGGGCCCGAGCGTGACGATTCTGGAGAACATCCGGGGACCACGCGACCTGAAGGCGCTGTCCGAGGCGGAACTCGGTGAACTGTCCGACGAGATACGGGAGTTCCTGGTGCACGCGGTCGCCAGGACCGGCGGCCATCTCGGACCCAATCTGGGCGTGGTGGAACTCACCGTCGCGCTCCACCGGGTCTTCGAGTCACCGGTCGACCGCATCCTGTGGGACACCGGCCATCAGAGCTATGTGCACAAACTCCTGACAGGGCGTCAGGACTTCTCCAAGCTGCGCGGCAAGGGCGGCCTGTCCGGCTATCCCTCGCGGGAGGAGTCGGAGCACGACGTCATCGAGAACAGCCACGCGTCCACCGCGCTCGGCTGGGCCGACGGGCTCGCGAAGGCCCGCCAGGTGCAGGGTGAGAAGGGGCACGTCGTCGCGGTCATCGGTGACGGCGCGCTCACCGGCGGGATGGCCTGGGAGGCCCTCAACAACATCGCGGCGGCCAAGGACCGGCCCCTGATCATCGTCGTCAACGACAACGAACGCTCCTACTCACCCACCATCGGCGGCCTCGCCAACCACCTCGCGACCCTGCGCACGACGGACAGCTACGAGCAGGTGCTGGCCTGGGGCAAGGACGTACTGCTGCGCACCCCCCTCATCGGCAACACCCTCTACGAGTCGCTGCACGGCGCCAAGAAGGGGTTCAAGGACGCGTTCAACCCGCAGGGCATGTTCGAGGACCTGGGGCTGAAGTACGTCGGCCCGATCGACGGGCACGACATCGGGGCGGTGGAGTCCGCGCTGCGGCGCGCGAAGCGCTTCCACGGGCCCGTGCTCGTCCACTGTCTGACGGAGAAGGGCCGCGGCTACGAGCCCGCGCGCTCGCACGAGGAGGACCACTTCCACACCGTCGGTGTGATGGACCCGCTCACCTGCGAGCCGCTCGCGCCCGCCAACGGGCCTTCCTGGACCTCGGTGTTCGGCGACGAGATCGTGAGGATCGGTGAGGAGCGGGACGACGTCGTCGCGATCACCGCGGCCATGCTGCATCCCGTGGGCCTCGGCAAGTTCGCCGAACGCTTCCCCGACCGGGTGTGGGACGTCGGGATCGCCGAGCAGCACGCGGCGGTGTCGGCGGCCGGGCTGGCCACCGGCGGGCTGCATCCCGTCGTCGCCGTGTACGCCACCTTCCTCAACCGTGCCTTCGACCAGTTGCTGATGGACGTCGCGCTGCACCGGTGCGGGGTGACGTTCGTGCTGGACCGCGCGGGTGTCACGGGAGTCGACGGGGCGTCGCACAACGGGATGTGGGACATGTCCATCCTCCAGGTCGTCCCCGGCCTGAGGATCGCCGCACCACGCGACGCCGACCAACTCCGCGCCCAGCTGCGGGAGGCGGTGGCCGTCGACGACGCGCCCACTCTGGTCCGGTTCCCCAAGGAGTCGGTGGGGCCGGCGATCGGGGCGGTCGGTCATGTGGGCGGGATGCATGTGCTGCACCGGTCCGAGGAAGCCGCCGACGTGCTGCTGGTGGCCGTCGGCGTGATGGCTCCGGTGTGCCTTCAGGCCGCCGAGCTGCTGGAGGCGCGCGGCATCAACTGCACGGTCGTGGACCCCCGTTGGGTCAAGCCCGTCGATCCCGCGCTGCCCGGGCTGGCCGCCGAGCACCGCATGGTGGCCGTCGTCGAGGACAACAGCCGCGCGTCCGGGGTCGGAGCCGCGGTGGCGCTGGCACTCGGCGACGCCGAAGTCGACGTACCCGTAAGGCGGTTCGGGATCCCGGAGCAGTTCCTCGCGCACGCCAAGCGCGGCGAGCTGCTCGCCGACATCGGTCTCACACCCGTCGAGATCGCCGGACGGATCAGCGCCGGGCTGGCCGCCAAGGAAGTGCTGTCCCCGGGGAAGTCCAACGGCAAGTCCGAGGAGAAACAGGAATGACAACCGCTGAACCCGGCTCCCCGGCGGGGGAGTTCGACCTCGGCGCGCTGCTCGCCGAGCGCGGCGCCGAACGCTACGAGCTGCACAGCAGGCATCTCAACCACCAGCTCCCGCGCATGCTGCACACCATCGGCTTCGACAAGGTCTACGAGCGGGCCGAGGGAGCGTACTTCTGGGACGCGGACGGCGACGACTACCTCGACATGCTCGCCGGGTTCGGGGTGATGGGCCTCGGTCGTCATCATCCCGTGGTCCGCAAGGCGCTGCACGACGTCCTCGACGCCCGGCTCGCCGACCTCACCCGCTTCGACTGCCAGCCACTGCCCGGGCTGCTCGCGGAGCGGCTCCTCACCCACAGTCCGCACCTGGACCGGGTGTTCTTCGGCAACAGCGGCACGGAGGCGGTGGAGACCGCGCTCAAGTTCGCCCGGTACGCCACCGGGAAACCGCGCGTCCTGTACTGCGCGCACGCTTTCCACGGCCTGACCACCGGGTCCCTCTCCGTCAACGGCGAGGACGGCTTCCGGGACGGCTTCGCCCCGCTGCTGCCCGACACCGCCGTACCGCTCGGCGATCTCGACGCCCTGGCGCGGGAGTTGAAGAAGGGCGATGTGGCCGCCCTGATCGTCGAGCCGATCCAGGGCAAGGGCGTGCACGAGACGCCTCCCGGATATCTGCGCGCCGCCCAGGAGCTGCTGCACAGGCACAAGGCGCTGCTCATCGCGGACGAGGTGCAGACCGGCCTCGGGCGGACCGGTGACTTCTACGCCTATCAGCACGAGGACGGGGTCGAGCCCGACCTGGTGTGCGTGGCGAAGGCGCTGTCCGGCGGATATGTGCCCGTGGGCGCCACGATCGGCAAGGAGTGGATCTTCAAGAAGGTGTACTCGTCGATCGACCGCGTTCTCGTGCACTCGGCCAGCTTCGGGGGCAACGCCCAGGCCATGGCGGCGGGGCTCGCCGTGCTGTCGGTGATGGAGAACGAGCAGATCGTGGCCAACGCCCGAGCCACGGGGGACCAGTTGAAGTCCCGGCTCGCGGCGCTCGTCGACAAGTACGAGCTGCTGGCCGACGTACGCGGCCGGGGTCTGATGATCGGCATCGAGTTCGGGAAGCCCAAGTCGCTGAAGCTGCGCAGCCGTTGGACGATGCTCCAGGCCGCCCGCAAGGGGCTGTTCGCCCAGATGGTCGTCGTACCGCTGCTGCAGCGGCACCGGATCCTGACCCAGGTCTCCGGAGACCACCTGGAAGTGATCAAGCTGATTCCGCCGCTGGTCGTGGGCGAGCGGGAGGTGGACCGTTTCGTGGACGCCTTCACCGCCGTGATGGACGACGCGCACAGCGGGAGCGGGCTGATGTGGGACTTCGGGAAGACGTTGGTCAAGCAGGCGGTGGCCAACAGGTAGGGCGAGGGGGGCGGGATTCGGGGCGGAGCCTTTCGGGTTTTGCCTCTGAGGCAAGAGATTTGCCCCGGAGGCAAAGCTGCGGCTGAATGGAGGCATGAGCCTTCCCGAAGAGCCCGTGCCGGTCGAGGACCAGGCCGTCGTCGCACCGCAGCTTCGGGCGCTGCGCCGCCGTGCCTCCCTCACGCTGGAGGCCGCGGCCCGGTCCGCCGGGCTGTCGCCCGCCCACCTCTCCCGCCTGGAGACCGGGCAGCGCCAGCCCTCCCTGCCGATGCTGCTCGGGCTCGCCCGTATCTACGGTACGACGGTCTCCGAACTGCTCGGTGAGACCGTCGCCGACCGGGACGCCATCGTGCGCGCCACCGACATGGAACCGACGGCCGCGGGCGGCTGGTCCTACTGGCAGGCCGGCGCGCCCGGACGCGGAATGCAGGCCCTGCGCGTCCATGTGCCGCACGGCGCGCAGGGCGACATCGTGCGCGTCCACCCCGGCGAGGAGTGGCTGTACGTCCTCAAGGGGCGGCTGCGGCTGAGCCTGGGCGACACCGCGCACGTCCTCGCGCCCGGCGACAGCGCGCACTTCGACTCGCTGACCCCGCACCGCCTCGCCGCCGACGGCCGCGACGGCACCGACCTGCTCTTCGTCCACACCCTGCTGCAGAGCCCCACCGCCGGTCTCTGTATCGGCCCGACCACCGGAGTGACGCCATGACCGACATGGAGGACAAGTTCCCGCGAGCCCTGTGGGTCCGCCTGATCATCTACATCGCGGTCGGACACCTCTTCGCCGGCTTCATCTACCTGCTTTTCGAGGTGGGCGCGAAGCAGTAGCGCTTCCAGGCCGGCCGGGTCAGTCGAGGAACCGCTCGCGCAGCCGCTCCCGCAGCTCGGGCGTGACGCCCAGTCCCTGTTCCAGATAGCTGTCGACGCTGCCCCAGGTCTCCTCGGCGGTCTCCACGGCCGCCATCAGATACTCGGGACGGGTGCCGAAGAGCGGGTTGAGCAGTTCCAGGACCTCGGAGCTGTAGGCCTTGGCCGCGGAGCCGCTGCGACGCACCTTGTAACGGCGGTGCTCCGCGTTCGACTCCATGTAGTCCGCCACGATCGCGTCGCGCTCCACCCCGACGGCGAGCAGTGTCACCGCGATGGACAGACCCGCGCGGTCCTTGCCGGCCGCGCAGTGCATCAGGGCCGGGACGCTGTCCTCCGCCAGCGCGTGGATCATCCGGGAGTGCTCGGCCGTGCGGTCCCTGACGATCTCGCGATAGGAGCTGATCATCCGCTGCTCGGCCTTGCCGTCCGCCAGCAGGCTGCGCAGCTCGTCGAGATCGCCGTCCCGGACCATCTTCCAGAACTCCGCGCCGTGAGCCGGGTCGGACAGCGGGATGTTCACGTTGCGCACGCCCGGCAGCTCGATGTCCGGCCCCTCCAGGCCGATGTCCGCCGCGTTGCGGAAGTCGAAGATCGTGTGCAGCCCGAGGGAGCCGAGGAAGGCCGCGTCCTGGTCGGTCGCGTGGGCGAGATGGCCGCTGCGGAACAGCCGTCCGTACGCCACGCGTCGCCCGTCCACCGTCGGCAGTCCGCCCACGTCACGAAAGTTTCGTACACCGCCCAGCTCGGGTTCGGTCGACGGGACCTGCTGCGTCACGAGGGTTCCCCTCCCACACCGCCCCGCGGACGCTGCTCGTCGACGGGCGCGCTTCGACGATACGACATGGGTGGGCAGGCCAATGAGTTTTCCACAGGCGTTGCCGTCCCGGCCCGTGGCGCTGATGATGTTGATGCTTGGGCGTGCCTGTTCGGATCTGTGGGGACATGATGCTGGAAATTGCCGGAACCGGTCGTACATGGCTCCTCTCGGGGCCCACCAGCAGTTACGGCGTCCATCTCACCGAGGACGACGAACTGCTGCACCTGCACTGGGGTCCCCGGATCGCACTCGCCGACGCGGAGGCGCTCGCCGTCCGTCCGCTGCCCGACTACTGGCCCTTCGAGGCGCCGCTCGACGGCCACGAGGAGTACCCGGTGGAGGGCGGCCCCCGTTTCGTCAGGCCCGCGCTGTCCGTGCGGACCGACGAGCGCCGGGGCACCGAGTGGCGCTTCGAGGCGTACGAGACCGAGGGCGGCGCCGGGGGTGACGAGCTGCGGCTGAGGTTCCGTGACGCGGGGCTGGTGATCACGCTCCACTACCGGATGCGCCACGACGTCGTGGAGCGCTGGGTGACCCTCACCCATGACGGGCCCGCCGGAACCGGCCCGCTGGAGCTGCTCCGCGCGGACTCCGCCACCTGGACGCTCCCCGAACGCGACGGCTGGCGTCTCTCCCAGCTGCACGGACGCTGGGCCGCCGAGTCCCGGCTCGTGAGAACGGACCTCACCTACGGTGAGAAGGTCATCGGCAGCCGGCGCGGTCACACCGGGCACCAGCACCTGCCCTGGGTGGCGCTCGACACCGACGCGACCGAGGAGCGCGGCGAGGTGTACGCGTGCGCGCTCGGCTGGTCGGGCTCCTGGCGGATCGCCGTCGCCCAACTGCCCGACGCGCGCGTGCAGGTCACCGGCGGCGCCGGATACGACGACTCGGGCCTGCTGCGCCTTGCGGCGGGCGAGTCCTTCACCACGCCCGTCTTCGCGGGGCTGTGGACCGACCTGGGGCACGGCGGGGCGAGCCGGGCATGGCACGCGTACCAGCGCGCGTTCGTCGTCCCGGACGCGGACCGGGACCGGCCCGTGCTCTACAACTCCTGGGAGGCCACGGAGTTCGACATCTCCGAGGAGCAGCAGGGGACGCTGGCCCGGCGGGCCGCCGCGATCGGCGTCGAACTGTTCGTCGTGGACGACGGCTGGTTCGGGGCCCGTACCAGCGACCGGGCCGGGCTCGGCGACTGGACGCCCAACCCGGACCGCTTCCCGGCGGGCCTGAAGCCGCTCGCCGAGTACGTGCACGCCCTGGGGATGCAGTTCGGCATCTGGGTCGAGCCCGAGATGGTCAATCCGGACAGTGACCTGTACCGCGCGCACCCCGACTGGGTGCAGTTCCAGCCGGGACGGAAGCGGACGGAGTTCCGCAACCAGCTCGTACTGAACCTCGCGCGCGACGATGTCCGCGAGTACCTCTGGGAGCAGCTCGACGGGATGCTCTCCAGCGCCCCGATCGACTATGTGAAGTGGGACTTCAACCGCTGCTTCACCGACGCCGGCTGGCCCGGTGAGGACTACCCGCAGCGTCTCTGGGTCGACCACGTGCACGGGCTGTACGCCCTGCTGGACCGGTTGCGGGAGGCCCATCCGAACGTCGCCTTCGAGTCCTGCTCGGGCGGCGGAGGCCGGATCGACCTCGGTGTCCTCGCTCGTACGGACCAGGTGTGGACCTCCGACAACACCGACCCGCTGGACCGGCTCGCCATCCAGGAGGGCTTCAGTCAGATCCATCCGGCGCGGGTCATGGCGGCCTGGGTCACGGACAGCCCGAACACCCAGCTCAACGGCCGGGTGAGCTCGTTGCGGTTCCGGTTCGTGAGCGCGATGGCCGGAGTGCTCGGTGTCGGCGGCGACCTCACGAAGTGGACGGAGGAGGAGCTGGCCGAGGCGGGGGAGTGGGTGGGGCTCTACAAGGAGATCCGGCCCGTCGTGCAGCGCGGCGACCTCTACCGGCTGCGGCGCCCCACCGGCGGGCTGAGCGCGGTGCAGTACGTGCTCGGGGACGAGACCGTCGTCCTCGCCTGGCTCCAGGCGCAGCACTACGGGGAACCGGTCCCGGCGCTGCGGTTGCGCGGCCTCGACCCGGCGGCGACCTATGAATGCCGTGAAACGGGTGAAATCCACCGTGGGGCCGTGCTCCTGCATCGTGGCCTGCGGACCGGGCTGAAGGGTGACCTCGAAGCGGCGGTTTTCCGACTTCGTCGGATCTGATTCTTCTGTCCGTTATGGCGCCTTCATTCCAACTCGCAAGGAAATGAGGGTTGCTGTGAATCCAGTGCGTGAGCAGGGTCATATCCGTGACCCTGAGTCGCCGTCATGTTCACGTAATTTCGGTGTGCTTCAAGGGAGTTCCAGGGATTGAGAGATCCGGAATTCACGGACAGTGACCGGGAATTCTGGGGAGGATCACAGGAAATCCGTACACAGGGAACTTGAGGCTTGTTCCGGTGCGTCCTGGTCGCTTACGTTCGCCACCAATCCGGACGGACGCCCAATCCTGCCGCCGCCCGGAGCCCGCATCGAACACCCGAGAACGGCAGGAGCGGGGGACCCACAGGTAGAACGCCTGTTCCGGTCTCTGGAACAGGCTTGGGGTTAAGTCACGTTCAGGCGTGGCCGGACATCTCCAGTCCGCACCCGACAGCTCACCTCGCAGGCGACGGAGAAGGAATTCGCCATGCCCGCGAAGGGTAAGCACCGCCGTCCGAAGTCCCAGCGATTCACCCGCTCGATAGCCGTCGCCGGAACCGGCGGAGCGGCACTCGCTCTGCCGTTGCTGGGAGCCACCGGAGCCCATGCGGCCACGGCCGAGTCCGCGACGCAGTCCGTGTCGACGCTTTCGGAGACCGCCAAGTCCGTAACGGCCGAAAACGTCTCCGCCAAGACGGCCAAAACCGAGAAGTCCGCGGCGTCGGCGCCTTCCGCCGCCGAGAAGTCGAGTGTCAGGACCTACGCGGTCCAGGCCGGCGACTACCTCTCGAAGATCGCCCAGGAGCAGAGCGTCAGCGGTGGCTGGCAGAAGCTCTACTCGGACAACCGCACCGCCATCGGCGCCGATCCGGGTCTGATCCACCCCGGTCTGAAGCTGACGATCGGCAAGAAGGCCGCGTCGGCCTCCTCGCCTTCCTCGTCCTCCGCCAAGTCCTCGTCCTCCTCGAAGTCCACGCGGACGGAGAGTTCCAAGCCGGCCGCCGAGAGCGCGACGGCCCAGACCTCGACGACGACCGAGGTTGCCGACACCGGCAGTTCGGGCGGCTTCACGCTTCCGGTGGCCGGTGCCACCATCGGCACCGCCTACCACGTCGCGGGCAGCATGTGGTCCAGCGGCTACCACACGGGCGTCGACTTCGTCGTCCCGACCGGTACCTCGCTCAAGGCCGTCGGCGCCGGCACCGTCGTCTCCGCCGGCTGGGGCGGCGCGTACGGCAACCAGGTCGTCATCCAGCTCGCCGACGGCTACTACGCCCAGTACGCCCACCTCTCCCAGCTCTCCGTCTCGGCGGGCCAGAGCGTGACGGAGGGGCAGCAGATCGGCCTCTCCGGTGCCACCGGCAACGTGACCGGGCCGCACCTGCACTTCGAGATCCGCACCACCCCGGACTACGGCTCCGACGTGGACCCGGTCGCGTATCTCCGCTCGAAGGGCGTCGCCGTCGGCTGACACGCGCACGATGAGGTGGGCCACGAGTCGCGTCGTCCCGTTATTCCGGGTTGACCAACACTTGACGAGTGGCTTATCTCACCGCGAGTCAACCCCTTCCTACGGTCGCGTAGCTCACATCGGAAGGTGAATCATGGGCCGATGTGGCAGACGATTCGAAGAATGACAGCAGAGCGGTGATCGGGTCGTACGTGGCGGTGGGGGACAGCTTCACCGAGGGCGTTGGCGACCCCGGCCCCGACGGGGCGTTCGTCGGCTGGGCCGACCGGTTCGCGGTACTGCTCGCGGACCGGCGCCCGGAGGGCGACTTCGACTACACGAACCTCGCGGTACGCGGGAGGCTGCTCGACCAGATCGTGGCCGAGCAGCTTCCGCAGGCCAGGGAGCAGGCGCCGGACCTGGTCTC
The DNA here is from genome assembly GCF_036227485.1 of Streptomyces sp. NBC_01451. Taxonomy (NCBI): domain Bacteria; kingdom Bacillati; phylum Actinomycetota; class Actinomycetes; order Kitasatosporales; family Streptomycetaceae; genus Streptomyces; species Streptomyces sp. NBC_01451. The sequence goes on along the minus strand of NZ_CP109479.1, from coordinate 1,248,976 downwards.
CTTCTGCGCGGGCGGCAACGACATCATCCGGCCCGGCAGCGACCCGGACGAGGTCGCCGAGCGCTTCGAGCGAGCGGTGATCGGCCTCACCTCGGCGGTCGGCACGGTCATGGTGACGACCGGGTTCGACACCCGCAACGTCCCGGTGCTGAAGCACATGCGCGGCAAGATCGCCACGTACAACGGACATCTGCGGGCCATCGCCGACCGGTACGGCTGTCCCGTGCTCGACCTGTGGTCCCTGAAGACCATCCAGGACCGCCGGGCCTGGGACGGCGACCGGCTGCATCTGTCGCCCGAGGGTCACACGCGCGTGGCGCTGCGCGCGGGACAGGTCCTCGGCCTGGAGATCCCGGCCGACCCGGACCAGCCCTGGCCCGAGCTGCCGCCGCGGGGCACCTTCGAGATCCGCCGCGACGACGTCAACTGGGCCCGCGAGTACCTGGTCCCGTGGATCGGCCGGCGCCTGCGCGGCGAGTCGTCGGGCGACCACGTGACGGCCAAGGGGAGCCTGTCGCCGGTCGACATCAAGAGCCGGATCGACTGGGTCGCGTGAGTCGGGCATGGGGTCCGATCACGTCTCAGCGCCGGGTGGGCGACTTCAGCCCGTCCGGCGCTTGAGGGCGAGGCCGTCCAGGCCGACGCGGCAGCCCCGGTAACGCCCGCGCCAGCTCACCTGCCCGATGTCAACGCGGCCTGCTCCAGCCCCAGTTCCGCGGCCAGCGCAGCGTCCACCCACTGTTCGGCCCGCGCCCGCGACACCCCGTCGTACGCCGTCATCTGGACGGCCAGTCCGTCCAGCAGCGCCGTGAGCCGCAGCGCCGTACCCCCGGGGTCGGGGCACTCGAACTCGCCCGCGGCCACCCCCTCCGCGATGACCTCGGTGATCGCGGCCTTCCAGCGCCGGTCCAGGTCCCCGGCGACCTCCCGCAGCCCGGGGTCGCGCAGGGACACCGCCCACCCCTCGATCCAGAGGCGCCAGCCCTTGGCCTGACCGGTCGGCGCGTACCAGCGGACGGCGGACCGCAGTCGGCGCAGCGCCGGGGAACGGCGCCCGAGAAGCTTGCCCAGGTGAGTGAGGTCGGCCTCGGCCGCGTACCGGAACGCGGCGGCGACCAGTTTCTCCTTGGTCGAGAAGTGGTAGAGCACCAGCGCGTTGCTCACCCCGAGGACGGCGGCCACGTCGGCGATCCTGACCGCCGCCACACCCCGTGCCTCGATCTGCTCGATGGCGGCCCGCAACAACTCCTCGCGCCGCTCGGCCACGCTCAACCGCACCCTTGCCACGCGGCCACACTAATCCGTCACAGGACACGATGGCGGGGCAGCCCCGTCAATCCCTGTGAATCCGCGCCAATACGGCCGGTCCGCCGGGACGGACCCCGCACCCGTGGCCGGACACCGTCACCGGTACCACCCGAACCGCTCCGCGATCACCGGGAGGCGGTTCTCGACGATCGCGTGCGCCGCCGCACGCGGAGTCGTCCCGTCGGCCTCCGCGCGAGCGAGCACCTGGTCGACCAGGGCACGCATCGAGCGCCTGGTGTGCGCGAACGCCTCCTCCGCCTCCGCGCCGATGTCCCCGAACAGCGTCCACCACCACCAGGCGTTCGTCCCGGAGTTGACGACCACGTCCGGCAGTACGACGACGCCGCGCGCGGCCAGCAGCTCCTCGGCCTCCGGCAGCACGGGCATGTTGGCGGCCTCGACGACCCAACCTGCGGTGATCCCCGCCTGGTTCCCGGTGTCGACGGCGTACGAGACCGCCGCCGGCACCAGCACCTCCGCCTCCGTGGACAGCCAGGCCTCGCCCGGCAGTTCGCGGTCGTCGGGGCGCAGCACCCCGCGGTCCACGGTGCCGTACGTGTCCCGGGCCGCGAGCAGCGCCTCGACGTCGAGCCCCGCCGGGTTGGCGATCGTCCCCTTGATGTCGGCGACCGCCACCAACGTGAGCCCCGCGTGCGTGAGGAAGCGTGCCGTGGCCCCGCCCATGGTGCCGAGCCCCTGTACGGCGAATCGGGTGCCGGCGTACGGCACCGCGGCCCGGTCGAGCGCCGTGAGCACGGACTCCGCGACCCCGCAGCCGCCGACCAGCTCGTCGAGCCCGATGCCGTCCACCTCGACCGTGAAGGCGTCCGCGAGCCGCGCGCGGGCCGCGATCTCGTCGTCCAGCAGCGGGTAGACGGCCTGGATCGACGATTCCAGCCCGACTTCGGATGCCGCCCGGTCGACCAGGTCCTGGGTGAGGCCCAGGTCCTCGCCCGTGGTCCAGACGCTCTCGACGTACGGCCGCATCGCGCGCAGGTAGCGCACCAGCATGCCGTACGCGTCCGGGTCCCGGGGGTCGCAGTCGACACCGCCCTTGGCGCCGCCCAGCGGGATGTAGCGGCCCTCCGGGTTGTAGTGGAGCGCCTCCTTCATGGTCATGCCCCGGGCCAGTCCGGCGACCTCGTCCAGGGTGCAGCCCGCGCGCATCCGCAGCCCGCCGCTGGAAACGCCCCGTACCAGCCTGTCCACGACGAGGAAGCCCTGGCGGCCGGTGACGTGATCGGTCCAGGTGAGGGAGAGCAGGGGAGCGCCCTGGGTGGTTGCCATGGGGGCAATATACTGACTCGTGGTTCAGTTGCGTGTCGCCGTGCGCCATCGGTCCCGCACACTCCGCGTGCATCCGGAACTTTGGTCTTTCCTTGGAATGACCCGGCCGACACACGCACGACTCCGGACTGTCGGAGGGGGCGACCATAATGGAATGCCTGACCGACTCCACCTGGAGGTACCGTGACCGGATTCCCCTCTCCGAACTCAGGGCTGCGCGCGCTGCGGCCCGCGGCCTTCGGTGCGGACCCGAGTGGGGAGCGCCTGGCGCGGATCCGCCGATCGCCGCACTTCGCGGACGGTGTATTCCAGAACCCGCCGGGGACGCCACGGCCCGACGGCGCCCTGCTCGGGTTCGCCAAGTCCTCCCTGCGCAAGGAGGACCGGGTCCGCCGCGCCCCGGCCGGGACGGTGCCGGTGCACGCCACGACGCTCGCCGACCTCGCGAAGCCCCCGGTCAGCGGTCTCCGGCTGACCTGGATGGGCCACTCCAGCGTGCTCACCGAGATCGACGGACAGCGCGTGCTCTTCGACCCCGTCTGGGGCGAGCGCTGTTCGCCGTTCGCCTTCGCCGGGCCCAAGCGGCTGCATCCGGTGCCCCTGCCGCTGGCCGCGCTCGGCCCGGTCGACGTCGTCGTCATCTCGCACGACCACTACGACCACCTGGACATGCCCACGATCAAGGCGCTGGCCGGCACGGACACGCTGTTCGCGGTTCCGCTCGGTGTCGGCGCCCACCTGGAGCGCTGGGGTGTCCCGGCCGACCGGCTGCGCGAGCTGGACTGGCACGAGTCGACGAAGGTCGGCGGCCTGACCCTGACCGCCACCCCGGCCCGCCACTTCTGCGGCCGTGGCCTGCGCAACACCCAGCACACCCTGTGGGCCTCCTGGGTCGTCGCCGGTGCGGAGCACCGCGTCTACCACAGTGGCGACACGGGGTACTTCGAGGGCTTCCGGGACATCGGCGCCGACCACGGCCCGTTCGACGCCACGATGATCCAGATCGGGGCATACAGCGATTTCTGGCCGGACATTCACATGAACCCTGTCCAGGGGGTTCGATCGCACCTCGACCTGCAGCAGGGCGAGCCCGCGGGCGTGCTGCTGCCGATCCATTGGGGGACCTTCAATCTGGCCTTCCATCCGTGGGCCGAGCCTGGAGAGTGGATGAAGGCTGCGGCTGATGCGGTGGGGCAGGCGGTTGCTCTCCCCGTACCCGGCCAGCCGTTCGAGCCGGCTGGGGTGCTGCCTGTCGAGCCGTGGTGGCGGGGTGTCGGATACGTGCCCGACCACGAGTGGCCCGTTCCGGAGATCGCTGCGAAGGCGAGCCGTGAGGACCTTGATCTTGTGGGCGAGGCCTGACGCTGGACGAGCCGGGGCGTGTGGCGGACGTTCTTGCCGCCATGCCGGAAGCTGAGCGGAAGCGGGCACCTCGACCCATTGTCGGGGTGCCGCGTGGGCAGGAACAGGAACACGCACCGGAGTACCCGTCGCTACCCTCCATGGTGCGCATCGGCAGGAACGTGCGAGTGAAGACGAACGGCAGGTGGCGTCCGCTGCGTCGACGGGCTGTGCGGCACCGGCGTATCCCCGCCGCCCCGCATCAGGACATCCACCCGCGCCCGCGTCGTGCAGCAGGGGCGCGCTCTCCAGTGCGGGCCGGCCGCCCGAACACCGCGATCCCCCGCCCGGCGTACTGAGGCAGGCCGGTGCGGTGACCGGTGGGGGAGACGGGCGCGTCCGGGCCCGCGCCGTTCGGAGCCAACGGCGCCGGTCGCTCGGGTAGGTGGGCTCGCCGACCCCGGACAGGAAGTCCCGCCGCCCGCAGGCGCGCGGCGACCGGCAGGACGTAGGTGCCGGGTCCGACCACCATCATCCCCCGGCCGCTCGCCCCGCCCCGCCGTCGGCCGCCGCAGCGGTACCCACTGAGTCGTACGCCCCCACACATCACGGGCATCCGCGAACCGGGCAACCCGATGGCCTCGGCCCGCAGCGCGAAACGGTCCACGCGCGCACCTCCCAACGAGTCGCACGCGGAGTCCTCGTCGCGTTCGGCGACCACGGTCAACACATGGGAGCCATCACCGCCGGGCTGTGCCCACCCCCCACGGGCAGGGCCGGGAGACGGAATTCTGAGCGCAGTCCCAGGGGCGTCCGGTCATGTCGCCGTCAGGCGATGGTGATGCTGTCGTCGAGGTAGACGTCCTGGACGGCGTGGAGGAGTTCGATGCCTTCTGCGGTGGGTCGTTGGAAGGCTTTGCGGCCGGTGATGAGGCCGGTGCCGCCGGCCCGCTTGTTGATCACCGCGGTCCGGACCGCTTGTGCGAGGTCGTCGTGGCCGACTGATGCGCCGCCGCTGTTGATCAGTCCGGCCCGGCCCATGTAGCAGTTGGCCACCTGCCAGCGGGTGAGGTCGATCGGGTGGTCGGTGGTGAGCCGGTCGTACAGGAGGGGGTCGGTCCTGCCGAAGCCGAGTGTGCGGTAGCCGTCGTTGTTCTCCGCCTGTTTCTGTTTGACGATGTCGGCCTCGATGGTGACGCCGAGGTGGTTGGCCTGGCCGGTGAGGTCGGCCGAGGCCGAGTAGTCCGTGCCGTCCTTCGTGAAGGCCGGGTTGCGCAGATAGCACCAGAGCACGGTGAACATGCCCAGTTCGTGGGCTCGTGCGAAGGCCGCGCTGGCCTCGCGGAGTTGGCGGTCCGCCTGTTCGGAGCCGAAGTAGACGGTGGCGCCGACCCCGGCCGCGCCGAGGTCGAAGCACTGCTGGACGGTGCCGAACATGATCTGGTCGTAGTGGTTGGGGTAGGTGAGCAGTTCGTTGTGGTTGAGTTTCACGACGAACGGGATCCTGTGTGCGTAGCGGCGCGACACGGCTCCGAGTGCCCCGAGCGTGCTGGCGACCGCGTTGCAGCCGCCCTCGACGGCGAGTTCGACGATGTGCTGGGGGTCGAGGTAGCGGGGGTTGGCGGCGAACGCGGACGCCGCGGAGTGTTCGATGCCCTGATCGACCGGCAGGATGGACAGGTAACCGGTGCCGGCCAGACGGCCGTGGTCGAAGAGGGACTGCAGGCTGCGCAGCACCTGGGCCGGGCGGTCGGTCGCGGCCACGACCCGGTCGACGAAGTCACCACCCGGCAGTATCAGGTCTTCCTTGGGAATCCCCTGGGCGGTGTGGGTCAGCAGGTCCTTCGCCTCGTCGCCCAGCAAACCTTGGATGTCGGTCATCGCTCCGCCTCTCCTGTCACCCGGAACGCCGAAGGCGGGAGCCACGGAGGTTCGCACGGCCGCCTCTCGGGTTCACTGTCCAACATGCGGCGCGGCGTGATCGCTCGGCAGAGCCCATTGGGCCCTGCAGGGAGGTCGAACGGCCCTCATAGGGACGGACGCGGGGACCGTGGTCCGTTCCCGGGGTGGAGCCGGGCAGGGGGCTGCGGCCACGGAAACGCCGCACCACGCGGGTGAGCGCATGCCCACCCGGCGATCGCCGACCTTGCCCCCGGTTGACGGTCCTCGCCGATGTCGTCCCGCTCCATCCCGCGCAGGCACTCGGCTCTCGGAGGGCCATTTGTCCTGCTCTGGGAACGACCCCTTCGGCCGCCACGACGATCGGCGCGTAGTTGCTCTTGGATCTGCTCTCCACCTGCTCACACACTTCATCCATGTCGAACGGCCGCTCAGGGATGAGGATCACGTTGGCGCCGCCCGCGATGCCGGCGTGCAGGGCGATCCATCCGGAGTGCCGCCCCGTCACCTCCACCACCAGCGCGCGCATGTGCGACTCGGCCGTGGTGTGGAGGCGGTCGATGGTCTTCGGCACGCCGACCAGCTTGATCCCCTGACGGCTCAGCTCGGTGGCCGCGCCGAGGGTGTCCTCGCCGCCGATCACGATGAGCGCGTCGATGCTGTGCGTGGCAAGGGTGTCCCGCACACGCCGCAAACCGTCCTCGTGTTTGAACGGGTTGTTGCGGGACGAGCCGAGAATGGTCCCGGCGTGCGGGAGGATGCCCCGCACGCCGGGGATGTCCAACGGCACGACATCGCCCCGGAGGGCACCGGGCCAGCCGTCTCTCAGTCCGACGAGGTCGAAGGCGTACTCCTGGACGCCTTTGCGGACGACACTACGGATCACGGCATTCGGTCAGCTGCCCCACGACCGCCGGCGAGCGGCCGATCCGGACACGGCGCTGGCCGCCCTGCGCAACCGCCGGTCGATACGTTCCGGGGTGCCCGTGGGGACTTCCCGGCTGCCACGAGCGTCGGACCGCTCCCGCCGAGTCCGTGGCCCGGCGGCGTACGTCCGTCACGCCGACCGCCCGGATCCCTGCCGATGAGGTCCTCCACACCTGCGGTGGCAGCGCGACCGCTCGCGGGTGGAGGGCGGTTCGGTCGTGGACCGCCATGAGCGTGGGGAGGGACGAGATCCGCAGGGCCCCGGCGGGTTCGGGCTGTGCCTCGGTGTCGACCTTGCCGAAGACGAGGTCGGGGCGGCGGCCGGCGGCATTCTCCAGGACGGGCCGAACATCCGGCAGGGTCCGCACCAGGCTGCCCAGGAGCCGATCGGCGTGCTGTCCGAACCGCTGACGGACTCCTTGAGGTTGTCCTTGGTCGGCGCACCGGTCGCCATGGTGTCCGGCCTCGTCTCATATACCCGGTGGGGCAATCGCCGAGGGGGCCGGAACGAGAGACGAGGACGCCTTCATCGCCGATCTCGTCGCGAAGGACGACCGCCTCATCGAGATCGCCGGGACGGACACCTCGCTGCCCTTCGTCCTGAACAGCGGGTGACAGGTCCGGCGCCGCCCCGGGCCCGCCGTGTCTACGGCGTTCGCCCCGGAGCGTCTCTCTTGGCCGGGTGGTGGGGTGGGGGACGTCACCGATGCGTTGGGGAGGGGAGGGGAACGGTCCAGTCCAGGATGGTTCCGCTGGGCCGGTTCGGAGCCAGGTCGAGGGTGCCGCCGAGGTCGGTGGCGCGCCGACGGAGGTTGTCCAGGCCACTGCGGCGGGTGACGGTCGGGTCGATGCCGCCCCCGTTGTCCGCCACGCGCAGTCGCAGCCGGCAGCCGTCCACGGCGGCGCCGACCTCGACGGCGGTGGCGTGGGCGTGCCGGGCGGCGTTCGACAGCGCCTCGCGCAGCACCGCCAGCAGGTGCTCGGCATACTCGGCGGGCACGTCGGTGTCCAGCAGCCCGGTCATGCGCAGGGCGGGCGCGAACCCGAGCGCGTCGACGGCCTGGTCGATCTCGGCCACCAACTGGGAACGCAGCCCGCGGCGCCCGCCGGAGCGGTCGCGCTCGCGCAGCGCGTAGATCGTGGACCGCACGGTCTTGATGGTGTCGTCGAGGTCGTCGACCACGCGCTGCAGGCGCGCGGCCATCTCGGGCCGGTCGGCCAGTCGGCCGACCACCGAGTTCAGCGTCAGTCCGGAGGCGAACAGCTGTTGGATGGCCAGATCGTGCAGGTCACGGGCGATGCGGTCGCGGTCGGTCAGCACCAGGAGTTGCTCGGCCTCGCGCCGGTGCTCGGCGATCTCCAGCGCCAGCGCGGCCTGGTCGGCGAACCCGCTGATCATGGCCATGGTCGAGTCGGGGAACTCCTGCCCGCCGGGCAGGTGGGCGACCTGCAGGACCCCGCGTACGTGCTCACGGGTGCCCAGCGGGAGGAGGAACCCGGCGCCGAGCGCGACCAGTCCCGCGGAGCCGCCGCCGGCCTGCGGTTCGTCGGACAGCGCGTTGCTGGTGACTGTCTGGTTGGAACGGTAGACCTTCGCGGCCAGCGTGGTGGCCGACAGCACCAGCCCGAGCACCTCCGGTGCGCCCTCTCCGTCGGCGGCCTCGATCACCAGGTCGTCGCCGCCGTTGAACGGCACCGCCAGCGTCACCAGGTCCGCCCCGGCCAGCCCGCGGACGGTGGCGGCGATCTGGTGCAGCACCCGGTCAGGGTCGGTGCCCGACAGCAGACCGCGGGTGAGTTCACTGCTCGCGGTCAGCCACCGCTCGCGGCGGCGCGCGTCGTCGTACAGCCGGGCCTTCTCGATCGCCACGCCGGCTGCGACTGCCAGAGTGCGCAGCACGGCCTCGTCGTCCGCGTCGAAATCCGCTCTGCCGCGTTTGTTGGTCAGATACAGGTTGCCGAAGACACGCCCGCGCACCTGGATCGGGGCCCCGAGGAAGCTGGTCATGGGCGGATGACCGGCGGGGAACCCCACCGATTCGGAATGCGCTCCCAGGTCGGCCAGCCGAAGCGGCTCGGGCTCGCGGATCAGCAGCCCGAGGATTCCCCGGCCCTCGGGATAGTGGCCGATCGCGCGGACGGTCTCCTCGTTCATGCCGACCGTGATGAACCGACGGATCCGCCGCTCCTCGTCCAGTACGCCCAGCGCCCCGTACTCGGCGTCCACCAGGCTCACGGCGGACTCGGTGATGCGCCGCAGCACCACATCCAGATCCAGATGGGAACCGATCGCGAGCACCGCGTCGAGCAGGGTGCGCACCCGATCCCTCGTGGCCCCTGCCAGAGTCACCGGAGCCCGCAGGCCCTCCAGCGCGTCGTCCAGTCGCAGCTGCGGATCTGCCGGTCCGCGCCTCCGTCGCTCCAGCGGATCGTCTGTCATCCCGCAACCTCCGGAAGGGCGCCCTGTACCTTCCAGAATGCCCGAACGGCTCCGCGAGCGCACGAACGCGTGTGTGAAAAATAGTGTCACGGGGGCCCGACATGCCTGGCCGATGTGCCGCCGACCGCGGTGCCGGGACGGTCAGCGTGCCCGTGGGGCCCGGCGGGGCCAGCCGACGGTCAGGCGGTCGCCCTCGTCGGTGACGTGGGTGCCCAGTTCGGCGCAGGCGCGGGTGAGCCGGTCGGCGATCCAGGCGTACTCGGACCGGTCGGCGAGGCGGGTGTGGCAGTAGTCCAGGGCGATCGGGATCGCCTCGGTGTGCCGGGGGCCGTACTCGTTCAGGGTGATCAGCCAGAGCAGGCCCAGGTCGTTGCGCAGGGCCGGGTGGACGGCGTAGTCGTTGATGAGGTCGCCCAGGTCGAACAGGACATGGCGGGTGAAGCCGTGGAAGACGTGCGCGGAGTGGCCGACGACGAGGTCGGCTCCGGCGTCGGTGAGGGCGGGTGCGGCATGGAGTACGTGGGGAACGGGGCGGGCGGTCATCGTGGGGCCCCAGTGCATGCTGACCAGGACGACGTCCGTGGCGTGGGCCAGCGTGCGTATGGTCCCGGTGAGCCAGTCGGGCACGTCCTCGTGCCACAGGTCGGCGTGGGCCACGCCGGGCCGGGCGGGGCTTGCGGCGAACTCGGCGGGATGGTCGGTGGCGGCGACGATCCCGATGCGCAGCCCGCCGGACTGCAGGATCAGCGGAGCGCGGGCCTCCTCGATCGTTGCCGCGGCACCGACGGAGCGGATACCCGCCCGGGCCAGGTGTGCGCGGGTGTCCAGGAGGGCGGTGGGGCCATAGTCGAGGGTGTGGTTGTTGGCCAGGAAGACCGCGTCCACGCCGAGGTCGGCCAGCACGTCGGCGGCGCGGGGCGGGGCGCGGAAGAAGAAGGTCCTGCCCGGCACGTCGACGCGGGTGCCGCGGTCGGAGACGCAGCATTCGAGGTTCAGCAGGAACAGGTCCGCGGACGCGACGACCTTGTGCACCGCAGGGGAGAACAGGGGATGCGGCGTCCGGTGTGCCAGCATCTCGCCGACACCCCGGCCCAGCATGGCATCTCCGGCCAGGGCAATGGTGACGGACATGGGTTCTCGCCTCCGCGGACTCTGCCTCGCTACAGGCTCTGGGGCAGCGGAATGTGGTGTGCCTGGTCGGCGCCACGGTCGTCGGCGTCCGTCCTGTCCCCGAACTGTCGTCGAGGCCGTCGCCCGGGTGCGCGCCTTCGACCCTGCGACGCCGTCAGCGTCGGTCCTGTCCCTCCCTGTTCAGGGTCGCCCTCGCCGACGAGAGGGAGGAAGGGCCGAAGGGCCGTGGTTTGGGTGCGGTCGGCCCTCGCCGAACCCTCCCGAGGACACTTCGGCGGGTCGGGCCGTCGGCTGTCGTGCTTCCCCGGGCAGGGCCGGTGCGGACGGAGCGTCGTCGACGAAGCCGAACGGCATCCCGCGCCGGTCGGCCAGGGTCCGGGCCAGTTCCAGCACGTTGACGCCGCCGCTGCCCAGGCTGCCGGTGTGCCGAAGATCGACCAGGACGGCGGTGTCGCCGGGGCGGATGGCGGCGTGCAGCAGGCGGCCCAGGTGAGGTTCGGCGGCCGGGCCGATCTCCTCCCGGACCTCCATCAGCAGACACCCGGCGTAGCGGCGGACCGTGACGGGCGAGGGATCCGGGTCGGTGGCAGCGGCTCGCACCGTCCGTGAACGCGGCGGCAGCGTCCACCGACGACGGGACAGAAATGTCGCCGCCGGGCGGAGGGGAAGAGGAACGCTCCACGTCATGGTGCCCCCTGAGCACGGCCGAAGAGGTGGAACAGTCGTAGCGCGAACGCCGACAAGGAGTGTCCCGCCGTCCACGGGCCTGCGGCAGGGACCGATGGTCCCGGCTCCGAGCCGGATCGCCCCTACCGACAGCCTGCGGAACGCGATGCGATCCGCGCCCGGCGGGGTGACCCGGCTGTTGCCGGGTCGCCCTCACCTGGCAGGACTCCGGCACCCGGACCCACCGCACCCGTCCGGTGGTCCGGCCCGACCTGGCGGCCATGCTCGTTTCCGGCACCAAGTCCGACGAACAGCCGCTCCGCCGTCGCCTCCGCCGTGGTCTCCGTCGTCACCCAGGGGCCTTTCGGCCGCCCGGAGGACCCACCCGGCCCCTGTCGTCGCGTCGGCCGGGGTGTGCACGATGACCGCACGCCCCGGTCGTGCCTCGACACGGTGCACGGAGAGGGTCCCGAGGAGGACGTCCTGGAGGTGGTCGCCATGAGTACGGTTCCCTGGCGCAAGTCGCACAAGCGCCTGATGACCGTTGTGGACCTGCCGTGCGCGCAGCGCACCGTGGGTGTGGAGGCCGCGCTCCGGCTGCCGAACGTGATGATGCTCGTGGTCGAGGACGCCTGCACCCAGATCGCGCTGACGGACTGGCGACGCCGCGAACCGCCCCGCTGGCGGCACCGGGCACGGCATCGCTGGTATGCCGAGGAGCGGTGGCTGGACGCGAAGAAGGCCCGGCTGAAGGAACTGGCCGCGCAGTGCCTGGACACCCCGGACTGACCGGACCGCACCGTTCGTGCGCGGCCCGCCCTTGTCCACGCGGTTCGCCGGGCTCTGCGGAGAGCAGTGCCCGGCCCTCGGCACAGGCAGCGGCCGACCTTGGACTTCTGTGCCGTGCACCGCAGCGGTCTGCTGCCGACGGCAGGTGTCCACGTCCACCGCGACAGTGACCTGCTCGTCGGCCGCCCGGTGCGGCTGGCCAGCACCCGCATCGCCCATGTGACCGGCCGCACCGCGCCGGCGGGCCCCGCCGAACCCGCCGCCCCACTACTGTCAGGTGTTCCAGCCGCAGGAACACCGTCTGTTCGCCCTCTCCGTCGACCACGACCACCACGCACGGCTGGAGCAGCTCAAGTTCCTTGTCCTGGACGGCGGATACGGCGACCACCGGGACCGGAAGGTGTTTTCGTCGCACACCCGAAGAAGTCGTACAGCCGAAGAAGTAGGGGCAGTTGTCCGTGTGCGGGTACACGGCTGCTCCTGCCAGGCCACGACACCTTGCCGCCGGCCTGTCGGACCACGGTGATTCACGGCCGGTCGTCCCCGGGAAAGGGGCCGACCGGCCCGCCCCGGGTCACCGCGCCGTGTCCGACGATGAAGGTACGGAACGCGACGAGGGGAGGCGCGTCGTGAACCGCTACGACTGCGCACCCGAGGAAACGGTGACGCCGCGGCTGCCGAGGTGTGCGACCGATGCGGGTGCGTGGGGCACGTGCGGTACGCCCACGTCGTCGGACGCCTGGCGGAGCGCATGGCCGGCCAGGGGCCGGGTCATGAGCGGAAGCTCGCGCGGCGTGTCACGTGCGGGCTGTGCCGTGAGGTCGGGGTGTTCGACCAGGTGCGGTGCGCCGGATGAGTCCGGGGGAGAGCGGTACCTGGGAAGGCGGGGAGTCATGTGAAGGAGACACTGCCTCTGGGGCGGATCGCCGGTGTCCGCGTCGGTCTGCACTGGAGTGTGCTGGTCATCGTCGGCCTGGTATCCGTCATGCTGGCGGTCGGCCGCTTCCCCCAGGCTCATCCCGGCCGTCCGGGCTGGGTGTACTGGGGGCCGGCGCTGCTGACGGCTGTGGTGTTCCTGGCCTCGCTGCTGGCGCACGAACTGGCGCACGCGGTGGTCGCCCGGCGCAACGGTGTCGAGGTCGACGGCATCACCTTGTGGATGCTCGGCGGTGTCGCCCGCCTGCGCGGTGAAGCCGCCACGCCGGGTGCGGAACTGCGCATCGCCGCGGTGGGGCCGCTCACCAGCGCGGCGGCCGGCGTGCTGTTCGCGGGGCTGGCCCTGTGGCTGGACATGCTGCACGTGTCGGGGGTGGTGGTCGAGGCGGTCGCGTGGCTGGCCGCGATCAACGTCGTGCTGGCCGTGTTCAACGCCGTACCCGCGGCCCCGCTGGACGGCGGGCGGCTGCTGCGGGCGTTCATCTGGCACCGCACCGGCGACCGGCTCCGCGCTACTCGCGGCGCCTCGGCCGCGGGCCGCATGCTGGGCTGGCTCATGATGCTGACCGGCTTCGCGGCCGTGCTGTTCGCCGACGACCTGTCCGGGCTGTGGCCCGCGCTGATCGGCTGGTTCCTGATCGCAGCCGCGACCGCCGAGGAGCGGCAGGCACAGGTGCGCGGTGTGCTGGACGATATCCCCGTCAGCCGCGTGATGACCCGTGACCTGGCCACCGTCCCCGCTACGGCGACCGTTTCCCGCTTCCTGGCGGAAGGCCCCTTCGGGCACTACCGTCACTCCGCCTTCCCCGTCCTGGCCCCGGACGGCACGGCCGCCGGACTGGTCACCGTCGCACTCGTCGACCAGGTTCCGCTCCAGGCCCGCGCCACCACCAAGATCGGCGAGGTTCTGCGTCCGCTCGCCGACGTCGCGACGGCCGCATCGGACGAGCCGGTCGTGGACCTGCTGCCCCGTCTGGAGACGAGCAGGGACCGCCGAGTCCTGATCATCGACGGCGGACGGTTGGTCGGCATCGTCACGCCCGCCGACGTCAGTCGCGCCCTGACCTGGCTGACCACGGCCACCCGAGCGGGTTCGTGAGAGAACGGCCCGCGCCCTACGGCCGAGAGCACCCGAAGGAAGTGCTGTGATGAACACGAAATCATCAGCCCGCGACGCGGGGATTCCGCGCCCCGCGCAGACCATCGCGGAGCCGCCCGGACAGATCCAGGTCACACACGTCGCGGACCAGGCGTACGCGGTCTTCGTACGGGGACACGAACTCACCGTCGACCAGCCCGTCGAGGCCGGCGGCGACGACGACGGACCCACCCCAGTCGAGCTGTTCGTCGTCTCGCTCGCCACCTGCGTCGCCTACTACGCGGGCCGGTTCCTGCAGCGGCACCAGCTGCCCTACGACCAGCTGCAGGTCAGGACCGAGTACGACATGGCGGACGACCGGCCCGCCCGGGTCGCGGCTGTCCGCCTGCGGATCCTGCTGCCCGTCCGGTTGAGCCATGCGCGGCAGGAGGCCCTGCGCGCGGTGGTCGACCACTGCACCGTGCACAACACCCTGCGGATGCCGCCCGAGATCACGGTCGAGGTCGACTGAGGCGGAGGGGCGCGTGCCGCCGAGGTCTGTGGGCCCGGGCATTCCACCGGTCGATCTCGTCCCGGCTGCGGTGGTCGCAGAGGCGGCCCGCACGTCGTTGCGCAGGGCACGGGGCTCGCACAGTCGGTGAAGCTCAGCGGCGGTGCGCGGCAACCGTGCTTCTCGCGCCCGTCACCGCTCACCGGCGGCGATGCGGCGGCCCTGCCGGGTGTGCTCCCGTACGGCGGCGGTGGAGGCGTCGACCGACGGCATGCCGCTGATCCGTCCGGAGCGCAGAGTGCAGCAGCCGGGGCGGCATCGGCTTCGCCGACGGATCGCGGGCCCGTACTCGATACCGGTGCCGCCTTCCGCGGCGTTCCTGCCGGGACCGTACGACCGTCGGCTCGGGACACCCGGTGCCCCGCATTCGGTGCGACCGGTTCCACAGGAGCAGGTCGTGGGGCATGCCGAGGACGCTCGGCACTCGCATCGGGGCCGGTCGGCCCTGACACGCCGCGCTCATCCGAGTGCAGGCTTGAGCCGTCCGCCGAGGAAGGAGGGGGACCGTGGCCGTCTCCGCGCCTGTCGAGTGGGTCGTCGTCGCTCGGGAGCGCCGGCACCCGGGACAGCCGGGGACCTGCCGGGCCAGGCGCGCCAACGACAGGGCGGGCAGGGCCCTGCCCGCTTGTCGCGGAGCCCGGTTGCGCGGTGCACGGCCGCCGCCAGCCGTTTCTCCTCATCTCCTCGCGCTCTTCCCGGCACTTGCACCACAACACTCCGACGGCGAGTCCGCCAGGTCCGAACGGCCCCGAGGCGCGCCGCACCCTTCGAGGAGGAGGCCGTCATGACCACAACCGAATCCCGCCCGGTGGAATCGGCGACAGGCCACCCCCGTCCCGCGCTGCTCACCTTCCTGGGCGGTGTGGGCACGGTCACCGGCAGCAAGTTCCTCGTCGAGAGCGACCACGCGCGCGTACTCGTCGACTGCGGCCTCTTCCAGGGCCTCGCCGACCTGCGCAGGCGCAACTGGCGCAGTCTGCCCTGCGACGGCTCCGACATCGAGGCGGTCGTGGTCACCCACGCCCACCTGGACCACTGCGGATACCTGCCCAGGCTGGTGCGCCACGGCTTCCGGGGTCGGATCGTGACCACGGAGTTCAGCGCACGTCTGATGGAGATCGTGCTGCGGGACAGTGCCAAGCTGCAGATGGAGTCCGCCCGACACGCCAACGAGCACGGCTGGTCCAAGCACCGGCCCGCCCAGCCGCTGTACGACGACTCGGATGTCGACCGCGCCCTGGGGCTTCTCGACCCGGTGCCGACCTGCACGCCGATCGACATCGCCCCGCACACCCGGCTCACCCTGCATCCCGCCGGCCACATCCTCGGCTCGGCCTGGGCCCGGCTCACCCTGGAGGACGGTCACACCCTCGCCGTCAGCGGCGACCTCGGCCGCCCGGGTCACCCTCTGCTACGGCCGCCGGAGCCGTTCTCCGGGGCGGACGTGCTGCTCATGGAGTCGACCTACGGCAACCGGCGTCACGAGGAAGAGGCAGCGCGCGTCCACTTCGCGGACGTGCTGACCCGTACCCTCGCCCGTGGCGGCACCGTGGTCATCCCGGCGTTCGCTCTCGACCGCACCGAGGTCGTCCTGCACGAACTCGCCGAACTCCGCCGCACCGGTCGCCTTCCGGCAGCCGTGCCGGTGTACGTGGACAGCCCGATGGCCCTGGCCGCCCTCGACGTCTACCGCGAAGCCATCCTCACCCGGGCCTCCGAGCTGCGCCCCGAGGTCGTCGCCGCGGGCCACGCCGCGCTGAGCCCCGAGCCGTTCCTCGCCGCACGGTCGATCCAGGAGTCCATCGACATCGGTGAATCCACCGGACCGGCGGTCATCGTCTCGGCGTCCGGCATGGCCACCGGAGGCCGTGTCCTGCACCACCTGCGACGCCTGCTGCCCGACCCGCGCAACGCCGTCGTCGTGGTCGGCTTCGCGGCGCGGGGCACGCGCGCCCGCGACCTCGTCGACGGCGCCACGGCGTTGAAGATGTTCGGCGAGTACGTGCCGGTGCGTGCCACGGTCGCCGACGTGCCGCACTTCTCGGCCCACGCCGACGCCGCGCAGATCATCGACTGGCTGCGGGGCGCGCCCGCCCCGCACACCACATACCTGGTGCACGGCGAACCGGACGCGGCCGAGGATCTGCGGGATCGCATCGACCGAACCCTGGGCTGGACCGCCGTGGTACCCCGCTCCGGAGAGCACGTGCTCGTCCGCTGACGGCGCGGCCGACAGGTCTCTCGGTAGGGAAGCGGCCGACCGGACGGTGTCCGCAGGTCGGAGCGCAGCGGCGTACGCGTCGACGAGGACGGCTATCCCGAACTCACCACTCTCGCCGGCACGGTGGACTTCCTGGTCGTCCGGACCGGACAAGGGCCCCTTGGGACCCGAGTCCGGCCCGGAAGGCTCATGTGCGCCACCCCGCAAAGGAGTCGGCTGGCAGCAAGAGGGAACGGCGCGAGTCCGAAGGGAGCGACCTTGGGTACGAGTCCCACACCGCAGATCTGGGAGCTGTTCGCCGTTCTGCTGGTCGCGGCCGTGGGGGTGATGTTCGTCCTCACCGCGGTGCTCGACGCGCTCGCTGTCCGTCTGCTGCGTCGCCGGGTACGCAGGGCGCCGACGCGGAAGCCGCCCCGGCCGGGGACGGATCACGGCATGGCCGTCCGTTGCTGAGCTCCGCGTCGGCGAAGCCGCTGGGCGAAGGCCCGCCGTCATCCGGTGGTCAGCTCGTCGGCGATCCCCACGGCCCAGACGTCGATGGCGTCCCAGTCGCGGTGGTCGCCGAACCGGCCGCCCACCAGGTGGAACAGGACGCGTCCGGTGCGGGGCAGCTGATCTCGTGCGATGACACCGGAGAACAACCGGTGGTCCCGGAACGGCAGATCGCCGGGCAGGCTCCCGACGATCACCGGTATCTCCTTGGGCGCCAGCCGCTTCCACGGACCACGCAGCGCGCCCGGCATACCGACACTGAAGATCCACACAGGCCGGGAGCCCAGTACATCGAGGTTGTCACGCAGGAAGTCCTTGGCCGCATCCAGCCAGGTCTGCCCGTGCACGGCGCTGCCCAGGACGAACGCCCGGTACGCGTCGGCGTCGTCCACCGTCGTCATGGCCCGCGCCTCGGCCCTCAACCCGGCCTCGCTCAGCCGGACGGCCAGCCGCTCGGCGATCTCACGCGTCGAACCGTGATCGGTCGCGTAACCCACCAGGACATCCATGACGGCACCTCGACGTTCCCCTCGACCTCTTCGGGCGGGCTTCGGAAGCGGTCGCCCGGCGATCACCCTGTGCCCGCACTCCTGGTGCGGAGTTCCCTGACGTCCGCTGTCTGTTGTGCGCCTCCCGTTCTGGCCGTGGGGAGCGCTCCGACGCCGGCGGGAGGCGACGCGGGCCACTGCGGGGCGGGCACCGCGACCACGGGGACCGTCGCCTGACGCAGACAGGCGCGGGCCACTGGACCTGTCGCGAGCTGGTCGTACGACCCACGGGGCGAGCGCCCGAGCGCCAACAGCAGTGCGCCGCGCGCCTGTTGCAGCAGAACCCGTGCGGGTGGTCCCTCCACCACGACCGCGTGTACGGCACTGTCGATCCGTGGCCCGAAGACCTCGCGGAGCGTCGAGGAGAGGAGTTGTGCGGCCCGCTCCCGCTGCTCGGCGGGCGTCGGACGTGCCGAGACGGGGGCATAGGGGGCGAGCCGTGGGCCGGTCGGCTCCCAGGCGTGCACGGCGACGACATCCGTGTGCAGAGCGTGAGCCTGCCGGGTCGCCCAGCGCAGCGCCTCCCTGGACGCCTCCGACCCGTCGATGCCCACCACGATGCCGTTGCCGGCGCTGAGTTCGGTCATGGCAACCTCCCCGGATGGCCCGCTGCTCCCACGGTGGCCCGGACCGGGTGGCCGAGGCGTGGGCCAAGTGGCCCTGAGCGGGTGCCGAACGGGCCGCTTCTGCGGCGGTCGCGCGGGGACATACGGTTCCTTGCCGCCTGGCCGAGGCGGAAGCGCGGGCACATGTCGGTGGCCGGACGGTGCGCGGCGGCCCTTCCACGTCCGGGACTGCCGGTGCCGGTGCGGGTGCGGGTGAGGGTGCCGTTCCGTAACGGTGGCGGTCGGCCGCGGTAACAGCGCTGGTCGCCACCTCTGCCGTGCCGACGCCGCCGTCCGGCTCTTCCTGCCGAGGGCGATCCGCTTCCCGCCGCGTCGCTCGACACCTGCCCTGCGAGGGTGACCACGCCGACCGTGACGGTCTGCTTCAGCGTCCCGTCCAGGGGGCCCGGGCAGAGCGGGCCGGTCAGCTCTCCATCCGGCCCGCGACGGCCCTGGACGCGGTCTCCTCGTGCCGGCACCGTACGGTCGGCGTCAGCGGTTCACGGTCAGTGGCACGGTGTCGACGGTGACGGGCCTGCCGTCCTTGGGGGACAGGTAGTACGCGGTCAGCAGGCCCGGTCCGCCGCGGGCGGCCTTGTAGGGGAAGGTGACGTCGAAGGTGCCGCGGGTGCCGGTGCCGGAGGTCGCCTGGACCCGCACGTCGGCCGCGGTGTGTCCGGTGGTGTCGGTGACCTTCAGACGGAACACCGCCTCGAACGTGTTGGCGCTGCCCCAGACTCGTACGGGGGTGCGCACGGTGTCGCCGATCAGTGGGGACTCCATCAGGACGGCCGGGGCCAGGTCCTCGAAGTCGGCCCGTCCCACGGGGCCGTTGAGGACGATGCCCTCGCCGCCGAAGTACTTCACCGGCTTGCCGTCGAGCTCGAACCTGACCGAGTGGATCGAGGGGAAGCGGGTCAGGGTGAACACGACCTGGGCGAGGCGGGCCCGCATGGACAGGCTGCCGCCGCCGTCGTACCGGCCGGAGAGGTCCACGGTCGCCACGTGGTCGCGGACCACGACGGAGCGCAGCGTGGTGCCGGACGGGATGGCAGTGGTGCGGCTGCGCGCGCCTTCGTAGCGGCTGGGGCCGGCCAGCAGGGCGTGGACGGCCCCGGTGGCGGTGGCCGGGGCGGTCACGGTGCGCGGGGCGGGCGAGACCTGCTCGCCGTGCAGGAAGTAGACCGCGGTGCGGATCTGTTTGGCCGCGGTGGCGGAGCCGCTGCTCGTCGAGGGCGCGGGGTGTGTGGTACCCGGGGCGGCGGGCGTGGACGGCGTGGCCGGTGCGGGCGTTCCGGTGGTACCGCCCGAGGTGGCTGTGCCGGCCGGGGATCGCGAGGGTTGGTCGATTCCTCCTGGCGTACCCGAGCCGCCGCTCGTGCCACACGCGGTGACCACGAGCAAGGGGAGAGCCAACACCGCGGTGAGGGCTCTGCGGTGGCGTCGGCAGACGCGGGAGTTCGGGGCTTCACTGTTCATGGCAGCCTCCCGGGACACTTCCATCCAAGTCCTGCCGGAGGCGGGCTTCCAGGGCCTGTCGGCACTGGTCACGAGGCCGACCGGGGTGAATGCACGGGCCGTTCGGCCCCGCGGCAGGGGCGGCGTGGTTGACGGGGCGTCAGGTTCCGGCACCGATGGTCCGTCGGCGGCGCAGGGCCAGGTCCGCGATGGGATCCATGCCCGCGCGACCCGTGCCGCAGCGCGGCCGGTCCCCGGCCCGACGCGGGCGCCACGGCTGCGACACCGCCGGGCCCCGGCACAGGTCGGCAGGGCAGGGGTGTCAGTCGTGCGGGACGACGGCGACCGGGCACGGCGCGTGGTGCAGCGCCGCGTGCGCGACCGGCCCGAGTTTCCAGCGCAGGCGCGACGGATGCCTTCGGCGGCCCACGACCACGAGTCCGCTGTGCGCCGCGGCGTACAGGAGCACCGCCGAGGCCGGACCGGTCGAGACCTGCTCGACGACGGGAATGTCGGGGAACTTCTCGCGCCAGGGCACCAGTGCGGCCGTGAGTCGTATGCGTTCCTCAGCCTGGTAGCGGCTGTCGGCGCGCCCGGCGGCCATCGTGTGCGGATAGGGCATCAGGGTGGACAGCGGGAGGGCCCGTACGGCACGCACGCCCATTGCGCGCGAGGCGGCGGAGGTGAACGCGAATTCCAGGAGGGAGTCGGAGGCCGGTCCCGGCTGCTTCAGGCCGACCACGATCTCATCGTGGTCCACGGCCGCGGGATGCTCCCAGCCGTTCTCGACGGCGGGGTCGCCGGCCCGGACGGTGACGGCCGGACACCGGGCGAGGCCCAGTACCCGCAGGCTGATGGAACCGAGCAGGAAGCTCGCCGTCGATCCGTGTCCGCGGGAGCCGAGCACCACCAGTGCCGCGGTCCCGCTGAGGTCCACCAGCGCCTCCGCGGCCGGGGACGAGGCCAGCTCCGTGGTCAAGGTCAGACCGGGGTAGCGGTGGCGCAGTTCGGTCTCGGCCCGCTGGAGTGCCCGTCCCCCGTACTGCTGCTTGCCCAGGGCTTCCCGGGCGCCGGGCACATCGAGCGGCTGGGTGGTCCAGGAGTGGAAGAGGAGAAGGGGAAGCCGCCTTTCGACCGCTTCACGGGCGGCCCACCACGCGGCCGACGTGCCGGCTGGGGAACCGTCGAGTCCGACGACGACAGGACCGGTCATGGCGCACCTCCGGTGTCTGCGCGGCGCGCAGGGACCACTGTGCCGCGCGCATTCCCCCACCTCGGTCACTTCCAGGATCGTTGCCGGACGGCTGCCGGACGAGGGCCGGAAGGTTCGCTCCCGGGGCCGTCCGGCCCTGTGGCGGGTCGGCCGGCCAGGAGAGCCCGAACCCTTGAGGGGCGCGGCCGATGCCGCACGGCTCGGGGCCCGCAGTACGGGCGGGCTCGGTCCGGCGTGGCCTCCCCGGAAGGCGGCCGGCGTTTCGCGAGCGGTGCGGTTGCGTGACCGGGGTCCGTGTCCTGAGGGCCCGGTGCGTCCGCCGGGCCCGACCCCGCGTCCCCGGGAGGCCGCAGGCGGGTTCCGGCAGAGAAGCAGGGCACGGTATCGCGGCGCACCGCGACTCGGAGTTGCGACGCCCTGCTCCGGGTGGGGTGTCCGGGGAGCCTGACGACGGCCCGGGTGACGTCCCGCCCACCTTCGCGGTCGCGCGGAGGCGGGTGGCTGCGCCGGTGTCCCCGGCCACGTCGACCACCAGGTCCGGTGCGGGGATCTCCAGGCCCTCGGGGCGGAGAACGCCCACGACGTCCTTCGTGACGGCCAGGTGCTCACCCGGTGTCATGCCCCCGACCTGGTCGCGGGTGACGTACACCGTGGCGGTGCCGGCGAAGCACCGGTCGCCTTGCCGAAGGCGACGGGCGCCGTGGTCTTCCCCTCCCCGAACGGTTCCCGAATCGAGGCCGGAGCCGGAACGCCCTCGGGGGCAGGGGCCCAAGGACCCGTCCCGGGTGCCGGTAGGCCCCTTGAGGACCGCGATGTCCCGTGGCAAGGCTGGATGTGGTGGCGAGGGGGGAGACATGCTGTGGTCCCGGGGGAAGTCGTCCAGGCTCGGGCATCCGGACACCGACACCGTGCGGTTGGTCCCGGAGCCGGCCGCGGGGCAGGACGGTTCCGATCCGGTGTTCGTCGACTCCAGCGGGCGCCGGGGCCGCCGCATCCGGCGTGTCGTGTACGCCGCGGGCGCGCTCTGTGCCGGGTACACCGCGGTGCTGGCGCTCAGCTTCATGGGTGCGACACCGTTCGCCCCGAGGACCGTGCTGCCCGTGCCGGGCGTGCCCTCCGAGAAGCCGGGTTCCGTGGGCGAGACCCCGCGCGACCTGCCGGTCACACCGGCGACGTCCCCGTCCGGCGGCCCCTCCGTCTCCCCGTCGGACATCCCCGGCCCGTCCGCCACCCCCACGGACTCCGGGCAGCCGTCCTCCCCGGCCACGAGCCCGGGTCCACCGACCACGCCCACCGGCGACACCAGCCCGACGACCGCGTCCGGCACCCCCTCCGACACGGAAACACCGGCCTCGACCGGCCCGCCCGAGGAGACACCGAGCCCGAGCCCCGCGACCTCCGGGACCACGCCCACCGCGTCGCCCGGCACGGATGACACGGCGTCCGGCGACATCCCGTCCGGAGCCTGACCATGCCCGGACGACCGACGAGGCGTTCCACCGGGCGGCAGACCACCCGTCCCGGCGACACCGCCCGCGCCCGGCGCTCCGCCTCCCGCCCCCGTGTCGTGTCCCTGCTCCTCGTCCTGGCCGTCCTGTCGGGAGTGCTGCTCCTGCACGGCTACGCGCACGGGGAGTTCGCCGCGGACCACCGCGTCCACCCTCCGGTGGCGGCCGACCACGTGCCCCGGGAAGTGCTGCGGGGCGGCCCGGTGATCGACACCACCGGCTCCCGCACGCGCAGCTACCCACTCCCGGACCGCACCGTCGCCCTGACCTTCGACGACGGCCCCGACCCGACATGGACACCGAAGGTGCTCGACGTGCTCGACCGCTACGACGCCGAGGGCACGTTCTTCGTCACCGGCGCGGCGACCGCCCGCGAGCCCGGACTCGTACGCCGCATGGTCGACGAGGGACACGAGGTCGGCCTGCACACCTTCACCCACCCCGACCTGGTGTACCAGTCCGAGTCCCGGATACAGCGCGAACTGGCGCAGACCCAGCTCGCGTTGGCGGGCGCGGCGGGGATCCACAGCTCGCTCGTGCGCCCGCCCTACTCGGCGCACGCCGCCGACCTGGACGACCTGTCGTGGCCGGTGGTCGAGCGGCTGGGCGAGAAGGGGTATATCACCGCGTTCGTCGACGTCGACACCGAGGACTGGCGCCGCCCGGACGCGCGCGCCATCGCCTCCCGCGTCACCGGGTCGCTGACCGGGCAGGGCGTCGTGGTGCTGCTCCACGACTCCGGCGGTGACCGCGCGCAGACCGTCCGGGCGCTGGACATCCTGATCCCCCGACTCCGCGACCGCGGCTACCGGTTCACCACCGTCACCGGTGCGCTCGGCGGTGCGGGCGCCCACCATCCGGTCGCCGGAGCGGAGTTGTGGAGCGGACGGGTCTTCGTGGCGGCCGTGGTGGCCGGCGACCGGATCGTGCCCGCCCTGGCCGTGCTGCTGGCCGCGGTGGGGGCGCTGATGCTCGCCCGGTTCGCGGCCATGCTCGTCCTCGCCCACCGCCACGCGCGGCGCCGCCGCGACCCGGACTTCTCATGGGGGCCGGAGGTCACCGAACCCGTCAGCGTGGTGATCCCCGCCTACAACGAGCGCGCGTGCATCGCGCAGACGGTGCTGTCCGTGGTCAGGAGCGAGCACCCGGTCGAGGTCGTGGTGGTCGACGACGGCTCCACCGACGGCACGGCCGACGTCGTCGCGTCACTGGCACTGCCCGGCGTCAGGGTCGTACGGCAGCCCAACCGCGGCAAGCCCGCCGCACTCAACACCGGCATCGCATACGCCTCGCACCGGCTGATCGTGATGCTGGACGGCGACACCGTCTTCGAACCGGCCACCGTGCACCATCTGGTGCAGCCCTTCGCGGACCGCCGCGTCGGAGCGGTCGCCGGCAACACCAAGGTCGGCAACCGCAGACGCCTGCTGGGCACCTGGCAGCACCTCGAATACGTGATGGGCCTCAACCTCGACCGCCGGATGTACGACATGCTGGGCTGCATCCCCACCGTGCCCGGCGCCGTCGGCGCCTACCGGCGCAGCGCCCTCCGACACGTCGGCGGGCTCAGCGGCGACACCCTCGCCGAGGACACCGACCTGACCATGGCCCTGCACCGGGGCGGCTGGCAGGTGGTGTTCGAGGAGCGCGCCCGCGGCTGGACCGAGGCGCCCGCCTCCGTCGGCCAGCTGTGGCGGCAGCGCTACCGGTGGAGCTACGGGACGCTGCAGGCGATGTGGAAGCACCGCCACGCGGTTGTCGAACGCGGCCACGCGGGCCACTTCGGCCGGTACGGACTGGCGCTGGTGGTGCTGTTCACCGTTCTCACCCCGCTGCTCGCCCCGCTCATCGACCTGTTCCTGCTGTACGGGCTCCTCTTCCAGGACCCGATACGCACCGCGCTCGCCTGGGGCACGCTGCTCGGTGTACAACTCCTGTGCGCCGCCTACGCGCTGCGGATCGACGGCGAGAAGCTGCGCGTGCTCTGGGCGCTGCCCCTCCAGCAACTCTTCTACCGGCAGTTCCTCTACACGGTTCTCCTGCAGTCCTGCACCACGGCGCTGACCGGTGCCCGCCTGCGCTGGCACAAGCTGCGCCGGACGGGCCGGCTGACCGCACCGGCGGCACCTGCCGTGGAGCTGCCCCCGAGGCCGCAAGGGGTGCCGCCACCCGCACCGGGCGGCGGGCCGCCTGCTGCCGCTGCGGCCACGCAGACCGCCCCGACCGCGTTCCGCAGGAGCGGCCGGAACCTCTACCTGGACTTCCTGCGCGCGCTGGCACTGGTCCGTGTGGTGACCTACCACACCTTCAACTGGGCCTGGCTCACCCTGGCCTTCCCGGCCATGGGCGTGATGTTCGCCCTGGCCGGCTCGCTGATGGCCCGGTCCCTCGACCGCGGCGACCGCTCCGCGTTCGCGGTGGTGCGTGCCCGCATGCGCCGACTGCTGCCACCGGTATGGCTGTTCGGCCTGGTGGTCGTCGCCGCGATGTTGCTGACGGGCTGGCGCCCGGACGAGGGCGGCGGCCCGAAGGCGGCCGGGTGGGCGCGGACGGTGTACTGGATCGTGCCGGTCGGCGAACCGCCCTTCGCCGACACCGACTGGGCCCGGCAGATCGTCGAGCCGCTGTGGTACATCCGCGCCTACCTGCTGTTCGTCGTCCTCTCGCCGTCGCTGCTGAGGGTGTTCCGCAGGATGCCCCGGACCTCGACGGCGGCGTTCCTGGCCCTGGCGGCCCTGGCCCAGAGCGGGCTGCTGCCGCTGCCCGCACGTGTCGCGGAGCCCTTCACCGATCTGTCGGTCTTCGGAGCCTGCTGGCTGCTGGGCTTCGCCCACCGCGACAAGCTCGTGCTCGGGCTGCCGGCGGTCCGGGTGTGGGCGGTGTCCGCCGTCGTCATGGCGGCGGGAGGCTGGTACGCCCTGACCCACCGCACCGAGGAGGGCTACGACCTCGGCTCCATCCCCGTGAGTCAGGCTCTGTGGTCCTTCGGCTTCGTGCTCCTGCTGCTGCGGTTCGGCCCGCGGAGCGACCACTGGGTGACCCGCCACCGGCCGGTGCACGCTGCCGTCGTCCTGCTCAACGCCCGGGCCGTGACGGTGTACCTGTGGCACGAGGTGGCGCTGGTGCTCGGGGTGGTCCTCATCGACCGGATGTGGCAGGTGCCCGCGTTGGAGAACTCCCTGCCACTCGGAGCCACATGGTTCCTGTACCTCGTCGCCTGGCCACTCATCGCCCTAGCGGTGCTGCTTGTCGGATGGTCGGAGGACCGGGCGGCGAAACGTCCGGTACGCCTCTGGCCACGACCGGTTCGGCAGACCCAGGGAGCCAAGGGAGACCGGCCCCGGAGCGCCCGTGACAACTGACGCCCGCTCGCGTGGCACCCGAGCACACGGGTCCCGTCTGCGGGAACACAGTGCCACCTACGCGCGTACGTTCCGGGTCTGCTCGCACGCACGCCGGACGCCACCCCGATGCGCCGGACCTGGGTGGCGTCCGGCGAGGGGCGCCGGGGAGCCGACTCGGCGCCGCACGCACCGCCGAGGTTGTTGCTGCGTTGCCGCCCTCGCGCTCTGTGAGACCGAAACCGAGCGAACAGTCACGCGCCGCTCGCCGAGCCGAAGCCGGGGACTGCGGAAGGTGTCGCAGACGTATCCCGTGCAGCCATCGTCGAGGTCGTCGAGTGCGTCGTCACTCGTCCTCCTGACGGTGCGGTCGTCACTCGTCCTCCTGACGGTGTGAGAGGGCGTTTCCCCGCCGGGACACCAGCTCGCCGAGACCACTGGGCAGCACGGCACGACCGGCGTCACGCTCCACGACTACCATGAGACACACCGCTGCGTGGCCCTTCTCATACGGCCTCACACGGCGATGAGACGGTCCGCAACCGCGACCACATCCGGGATCTGTTCCACCGCCGACCTCAAGCGCGGGATCAGTGCGGCGTCCAGCGAGCCCTTCATCGTGACCGTGCCGTTCAGGACCTGAACCTGCACACGTGCCGGATCGATGCCCAGCTCGCCCTCGACGACGCAGGCGACGACCTCCGCCCGGATGGCCGCGTCGTCCCGGACCAGGGCCTGCAGCAGCTCACCGCGGCTGATGACCCCCACCAGGTGTCCCTTGTGGTCGGTCACGAACAGCTGCCTGATCCGGGAGCGGGCGGCCGTGCGCGCCGCATCGATCACCGAGGTCCAGGGGTGGACGGTGAGCGCCGGCGCCGACATCAGGGTGGCCGCCGTCACTCCCGCGTCCGTGCCACGTGACCGAAGCATCCGGGCGAACGCGCCGGGGCGGTCACCCGCGGTGAGGGACGCCGCCCGGGCCAGGAGGTCGGACTCCGCGACCACGCCGATCACCTGCTGGGCGTCGTCCACCACGGGTATGGCCCCTGTCTGCTGGCGGGCGAGCATCCGGGCGACGTCAAGGAACGGCGTGTCGCCGGGAATTCCGGCCGCGGACCGCCTCACGATGTCGCGCACCTGAAGTTCCGCGATCGTGCCCGCCTTCGCATGAGGGTGCCGGGTCGTGCCGACAGGGGTCTTCGCGGCGGGCAGGGGCCCCTGGACGGCGGCGGCCTCCGAGTGCGAGTGAGCGGCCATGGCCTGCAGGTAGCGCACCATCATGTCCTGGTGGAACTCTTCGGCCGGCGCCGGGGCGAACGTCGGAACGACACGCCGCGCCTCCGCCGACGCGGCGCCGTGTTCCCGTGCCTCTCGGTGGTTCATGGCTACCTCCCACACCGGGTGGAGACCGTGGCCCTGCTGTGTTTCCACCGTCTCGCCCGCGCATCGCCCAGGACAGGGCCGATCGGCCCTGTCCGTAGGGCAATCAGCCCTAGAGAGGCTTTCGGAACCTTCGTAACGTGAGAGCCGGGTCACGGCGAGCGCCGATGTCGTGCCCGGAGGTTCTGATGCCTGGGATCCGAGAGTTCCGTATCCGCCTTCGGCCGGCCGGTTCACCCGGCCAGGCCGCACCGGGAGGTGTCCCCGCCGACCGGTCGGCCGAGCTCGCGGCCGAGCTGGAGCCTCCGCTCACACGGCTGGACGACACCGTGGCCGAGGCCGACCGAATCCGTTCCGCCGCCGTCCGGGAGGCGGAAGCACGTCGCCGCGTCGCTGCCCGGCAGGCCGAGGACATGGTGCGGGCGGCACGGGCGCAGGCACTGGAGGTCAGAAGCGGGACCGCGAAGCGGATCCGGGAAGAGGCCGTCGCCGAGGCCGAACGGACGGACGCCTCGTCGCGGCGTGCGGTGGAGGCGTTGCGTGAGAGAGCGCGCGAGCGCACGCCTGCCTTCGCGGCGCGCCTGGTCGCGCGGGTGGCGGACGAACTGAGCATGGTCCCCCGCACCGAGCGGAGCGGACCGGACTAGGAGGGTCGCCATGGGCGCGGGCTGGGTCGCGGGCGTGACACGCGCCAGGTCGATGGCCGCGGGACGCCTCGGCCCGGACCGGGCACGGGAACTGGCGGACGCGGCCACCCCGACCGACGCCCTGCGCGCACTGCCCGGCACCTCCTACCGACGTGCCCTGGACGCGGAGCCCGAGTCCGCCGAGTCCGGGCGCGCGGTCCTCGGTGCCCTGCTGTGGCAGCTGCGGGTGCTCGCCGGATGGCAGCCCCGCCCGGGTGTCGCCGCCGTACGCCGGCTCGCCGCCGGCTTCGAGATCGCGAACACCCGGGACCACCTGCGTGCCCTGTCCGGCGAGCAGCGGCCCGCGCCGTACCGGCTGGGCACGCTGTCGACCGCCTGGCCCCGGCTGGCCCGGGCGAGGTCTCCGGGCGAGGTGCGGGCCGTACTGACCGCCTCCGCGTGGGGAGACCCCGGGGGTGAGTCGATGCCGGCGGTGGTGACCGGGATGCGGCTGTCGGCGGACGCCCGCATGGTGGCCGACCTGCCGCCGGCGGCCCGGTGGGCGGCGGGCGATGCCGCGCTGCTCGTGGCTCGCGAGACCTTCCTGCTGGGCCGCGGCCCGACCGGGCGGGCCGCCGTGCATGCCGAGCGGATCCTGGGCCGGTCGGCCGTGCGGGCCCCGTCCTACGGCGACTTCCGCACGCGTCTGCCGTCGGTGGCCCGCTGGGCACTGGAGGACACCGAGCACCCCGCGGACCTGTGGCGGGCCGAGGCCCGCTGGTGGCTCGCCGTCGAGAGGGACGGCCTGCGGATGCTGCACAGGGCGCACTTCGACGTGACACCGGTCGTGGGCGCCACCGCCGTGCTGACCGTCGATGCCTGGCGGGTGCGCGCCGCTCTGGTCGCCGCCGCCCACCAGGGCCGGGCACGGGAGGACCTCGATGACCTCCTGGAGTGACTCCCTGACGCCGGCGGCCCCGGTCCGTATGCAGCGGGTGGCGGTCGTCGCCCCTCGCGGCGTGCTGCGGGACGTGCTGGTGCGTGTCGCCGACGCGGGCTGCGTGGAACTGGACCGTGCCGACGACACGGCCCGGGGCACAGGACCGGCGGCACAGCGGCTGCAGGCGATGCGCGTCGAACCCGCCATGCCCGTGCTCTCCCGCACGGCGCCCGATCTCGACGCCCTCCGGGCGGCGGGCCGGGCCGATCTCCTGGCAGGCGAGGCGCAGGTCGAGAGCTACCGCGAGGCGGCGGTGCGGCATGGCACGGTGGTCGCCCTGGCCGGCTGGTGCCCGGTGACCGAGGTCCCCCGGCTCGGCAGCACTCTGGCCGACGTCGGGGGTGCCGTCGTGCCGTTGCGCTCGCCGCGCGGCATCGATCCGCCGACCCAGCTGCCCGCCACGGGCCCGGTACGGCGTTCCCTCGTGCCGCTGGTGCGGACCTACGGGACGGTTCCGTACGCCGATGTCGACCCCACGCTGCCCGCCGGCATCGCCTACGTCGTCATGTTCGGGATGATGTTCGGCGACGCGGGCCACGGCGCCCTGCTGCTCCTCGGCGCGCTGCTGCTGCGGCTCGGGCGCCCCCGCGGACTCGCGTCGCTGCGGCCCGTATGGCCCTTCGTCGCCGGGGCGGGGCTGACGAGCACCCTGGCCGGATTCGCCTACGGGGAGTTCTTCGGACCCACGGGCGTGCTGCCTGTGCTGTGGCTGAACCCGCTCGACGAACCTGTGCGTCTGCTGGCGAGCGCGGTCGGATTCGGCGCGTTTCTGCTCGCCCTGGCCTACGCGGCGGGCATCGTCAACCGGTGGCGGGAGAGCGGACCGGGCGGGGCGCTGTACGCGCCGTCCGGCATCGCGGGCGCCTCGGTGTTCCTGGGGTTCGCACTGGCCGCCGGTGGCGTCGTCCGGCACCTGCCGGTGCTCACGGTGAGCGGCTCGGTGATCGCCCTGGCCGGACTGGCGCTGGCCGGCACCGGGCTCTTCGCCCAGTCGGGAGGCGGTGCCTCCGGTGGTCTGCAGACCGGCATCCAGCTCTTCGACGTGGTGGTCCGGATCGGGTCGAACACGCTCTCCTTCGCGCGGCTCGCGGCGTTCGGGCTGACCCATGCCGCGCTCGGCGGGATCGTCTGGCAGGGCACGACCGGCCTGGCCCGGGGCGGGTCCGCGACGCTCGTCGCCGCACCTGTCGTCTTCGTCCTCGGCAACGCGCTCGCCTTCGCGCTGGAGGCACTGGTCGCCGGCGTCCAGGCTCTGCGCCTGGAGT
This sequence comes from Streptomyces sp. NBC_01451, assembly GCF_036227485.1. Classification (NCBI taxonomy): domain Bacteria; kingdom Bacillati; phylum Actinomycetota; class Actinomycetes; order Kitasatosporales; family Streptomycetaceae; genus Streptomyces; species Streptomyces sp. NBC_01451. The sequence goes on along the minus strand of NZ_CP109479.1, from coordinate 1,218,946 downwards.
TCTACGAGCTGTTCTCCCGGGTCTTCGACGTCGAGGGCCGGCCCTTCCGGCCCTGGCACGTGCCCACACAACACGGAGTCTCGGCACAACACGGAACGGAGGCGATGACATGATCGCCTGGCTGATCGCGCTCCCTGCGCTCGTCGCGGCGTTCGTCGTCACCCGACGGCTGCTGCGCCGCCGCAGTCCGGGGGCGTTGCGGTCGATCCTCGCTGCGGACGCGGCACTGTTCACCGGAGCCCTGGCACTCCTGCTGGTCGCGCTGAGCGGTGGTTCGGCACACTCCCATACGGCCACCGCGGCCGCGCAGAGTTCCGGCTCCAGTTCCGCGGCGCTCATCGGCGCCGCCATCGCGGTCGCCGGCGCCTCGATCGGCGCGGCGATCGCCGTCGCCTACACCGGGGCCGCCGCACTGGCGGTGATGAGCGAGCGCCCCGAACTCTTCGGCCGGGCCATGGTCATCGTCGGTCTCGCCGAGGGCATCGCCATCTATGGGCTGGTCGTCGCCATCATCCTGCTCGGAAAGACCTGATCATGGCTCACATAGCGGCGATCGGGGAACGGCTGCGCATCGCCGGACTGGCGTCCGCGGGCGTGGTCCTGCACCCCGCGCAGGATCCGGAAGCAGTGCGCACAGCCTGGCACGGGCTCGCGCCGGACGTGGATCTGGTCATCCTCACACCGGCCGCGGCCGAGGTGCTCGGCGAAGGGCCGGTGGACGGGCAGGGTCCGCTCATCGCGGTGATGCCGCCATGAGGACCTCACTCCCCCCGGAAGCCGACGCCGCGCTCGATCCGGTGCGGGCACAGCTGCTGCGGGCCGCCAGGGTCGATGGCGAGGCCCTGCTGGCCGAGGCCGATGCCCAGGTCGCGGCCGTGTTCGCCGAGGCCGAGGGCCGGGTCGCGGCGATTCTCGCCGAGGCGCGCAGGCTGGGCGAGGCCGACGCCGAGGCCGCCCGCGACGCCGCGCACACCCGTGGCCGCAGGGCCGCCCGTGCCCGAGAGCTCGCCGCCCGCCGGGAATGCTGGGAGGAACTGGGCCGACTGGTCGTACGTGGTGTGGAAGACCTGCGCAGGGCCGATTCGTACCCGCTCCTCCGCACCCGGCTGACCACGTACGTCCGCGCCGCGCTGGGCGCCGGCGTCCGGGTGACCGAGGCCCCCGGCGGAGGTGTCGTCGGCGAGACGGAGGGCCGCAGGCTCGACTGCAGTCTGGCCGCGTTCGCGCGCCGGGCACTGGAGCGGACCGGTACGGAGGCGGAGGAGCTGTGGGCACCATGACGTTCGAACCGCACGGACCCGGCCGCGTGGCGCGGGTCACCGGGCCGCTGGTCGAGGCCGAGGACGTCGGCGGCACCGCGATGAGCGACCTGGTCGCACTCGGCGACGCCGGCCTGCCCGGGGAGGTCGTCGCGATCAGGGACCGGGTCGTCACCGTCCAGGCGTACGAATACACGGGTGGTCTGGCCCCCGGTGCACCGGTGCGCCCGCTCGGCAGACCGCTGTCGGCGCCGCTCGGCCCGGGACTGCTGGGCGGCATCTTCGACGGGCTGCTGCGCCCGCTGGCGGCGGCGGGCACGTGGCTGGAGCCCGGCGCCGTCGGCCGACCGGACGGGCGGCGGCCCGAGTGGGCGTTCGTGCCCCGGGTGGCGGCGGGCGACCCGGTCGAGGAGGGGACCGTCCTCGGCGAGCTCCACGGCGCGGGTCCGGTTCCGCTGCGGGTTCTGGTGCCGCCCGGCTGCAACGGCCCGGTGGACCACATCGCGCGCGCGGGCCGCCACCCCGCGGACGCGATCGTCGCGTCGGTGGCGGGCACCCCGGTCCGGATGACGGCCCACTGGCCCGTCCGCCGGCCCCGCCCCGTCCGTGAGCGCCTGGAGTCCGGCAGGGCACTGGGTACCGGACAGCGGGCCATCGACCTGCTCTTCCCGGTGGCCCTGGGCGGCACGGTCGCCGTCCCCGGCGGCTTCGGCACCGGCAAGACGGTGCTGCTGCAGCAGATCGCCAAGTGGTGCGACGCGGACGTCATCGTCTACGTCGGCTGCGGTGAACGCGGCAACGAAATGGCCGACGTCATCGACGAGTTCACCGCGCTGACCGACCCGCGCACCGGCGGCCGACTCACCGACCGGACCGTGATCATCGCCAACACCTCCAACATGCCGATGATGGCCCGCGAGGCCAGCATCCACACCGGGGTCACGGTCGCCGAGTACTTCCGCGACATGGGCCTGGACGTGGTCGTCATCGCCGACTCCACCTCCCGGTGGGCCGAGGCGCTGCGCGAGTTCGCCTCCCGCACCGGCGCCCTGCCCGCCGAGGAGGGCTATCCGGCAGGCCTCGCCTCGGCCCTCGCCGCGTTCTACGAACGTGCCGGGGCGGTGACGACCCTGGGCGGCTGCAAGGGTTCGGTGACGGTGATCGGCGCGGTGTCCCCGCCCGGCGGCGACATGGCGGAGCCCGTCACCGCCCACACCCAGCGTTTCGTGCGCTGTCTGTGGACCCTGGACCGCGAACTCGCCTACGCCCGCCACTACCCGGCCGTCTCCTGGGCCGAGTCGTTCTCCCGCGACGCCGAGGCGCTCGGTGCCCACCACGCCGCGACGGACGACCCGGGCTGGCCCGCCCGCCGGGCACTGGTGACGGACCTGCTCGCGGAGGCCGACCGACTGGCCGACCTGGTCGACCTGGTCGGCATCACCGCACTGCCCGCACAGGAGCGGATCAGCGTCCTGGGCGGTCGGATCGTGCGCGAAGGCGTGCTGCAGCAGAGCGCGCTGTCCGAACGCGACGCCTACAGCGGCGCGGAGAAGACGGCCGCGCTCGCCGAGGCGGCGCTGGCCGTCGTCGGCAGGTGCCGCGAACTGGTCGATTCCGGGGTGCCGGCGGAGCGCGTCGAGGAGGTCGACTTCACACCGGTGCTGCGCGCCCGCGAGGAGGCGGGCCCGCACGACGCGGCGACGGTGGAGGCGCTGCGCAAGGCGATGCTGGACCGGCTCGGGGAGGTGTCGTGAACACCACGGAGGACTGGGGCCGCATCGAGTACACCTCGGTGCGGGAACTGCGAGGTCCCCTCGCGGTCGTCGACAAGGTCGAGGGAGTCGGCTGGGACGAGTTCGTGCTGTTCACCCTCGACTCGGGCGAGCAGCGGCACGGACTCGTGCTGGAGGTCGACCGGGGCACGGCCGTGGTGCAGGTGCTGGAGGACACCGCGGGCATCGACCCCGCGCGCATCCGCGCCGCCTTCACCGGGGCGCCGCTGCGCATCCCGGTGGGACCCGGTTGGCTGGGGCGGGTGTGCAACGGCCGCGGTGAACCCCTCGACGGAGGTCCGCCCGTCTTCGGCGCCGCCGACTCCGCCGTCGGCGGCCTCCCCATCAACCCGGTGCGCCGCGAGCCCCCCGCGGAACCGGTGCTGACCGGGATCAGCGCCGTCGACGCGCTCTCCACCCTCGTACGGGGCCAGAAGCTGCCGGTGTTCTCGGCGGCGGGTCTTCCGCACCTGGAGCTGGCCGCGCAGATCGCGGCCCAGTCGACGGCCGGAGGAGAGCCGTTCTGTGTGGTCTTCGCCGCCATGGGGGTGACGCACGCGGACGCCGACTTCGTCCGCGACAAGCTGGAGGAGCGGTCCGCCGCGGGTGAGTTGGTGCTCCTGCTCAACACCGCCGACGACCCCGTGATCGAACGCATCCTCACCCCGCGCATCGCGCTCACCGTCGCCGAGCGGCTGGCCTTCGGCGAGGGTCGGCACGTGCTGGTGGTGATGACGGACATGACGAGCTACGCCGAGGCGCTGCGCGAGGTCTCCGCGGCCCGCGGTGAGATCCCGGCACGCCGCGCCTATCCCGGCTACCTCTACAGCGACCTGGCGTCCCTCTACGAGCGGTGCGGGCGTATCCGGGGCCTGCCCGGGTCGGTCACCGTGCTGCCGCTGCTGACCATGCCCGCGGGCGACATCACGCACCCCGTACCGGACCTCACCGGGTACATCACCGAGGGCCAGATCGTGCTCTCCCGCGAGATGCACGCCAGGGGTGTCTATCCGCCGGTGGACGCGCTGTCCTCGTTGTCCCGGCTGATGCGCAGGGGCGCGGGTCCGGGCCGTACCCGTGACGACCACCTCGATGTCGCCGCGCAACTGCTCGCCGCCCTGGCGCGGGCCCGGCAGATCAAGGAACTGGCGGACCTCGTCGGACAGGCGGCGCTCAGCTCCACCGACCGCCGGTACCTCGATCTCGACGAGGCGTTCGCCCGCGGGTTCGTGGCCCAGCGGCGCGACGAACTGCGCACGCTCGAACAGACCCTGGAGCGCGCCTGGCAGGTGCTGCTCACCCTGCCCCGCAGCCAACTGTCCATGCTGCCGACGGAGTTCCTCGACGCGCATGGCGCGGCGGAGGGAGGGTGATCCCATGGCGGATCTGCGGATCCCGCTCGGACGGGCCGGACGGACGAGGGTGCGCCGCAGTCTGGAGGTCGCGCGGCGCGGCGCGGACCTGCTCGACCGGAAACTGCGCATCCTGCGCGCCAGGCACGCGGAACTCCTGCGCGCCGAGCACACCGCACGCGATCACTGGCACGAGTGCCTGAGGGAGGCCGAGACCTGGCTGCGGCGCGGGCTGCTTCTCGGTGGCGAAGGGTCCCTGGACGGGCCGCCCCCCAAGCGTCCCGCCGGATTGGAAGTGGTCTGGACGTCCACGATGGGCGTACGACACCCGCGGACCGCGTCCTGCACGGTGCCGGAACGGGAGCCGGAGGCGTTGTCGCCCGCGAACACCGCGCTGATCCATGCCGAGGCCGCCTACGCCGAGGCCGTGCGGGCCGCCGCCGAGTACGCCGTCGCCCGCGCAGCGGCACGCGCCGTCGGGGCCGAGGTGCTCAGCACCCGCCGGCGCGTGCGCGCCCTGCGGCGCAAACTGATCCCGCGACTGGAGCAGGCGCTGGCCCGCGTCGAACTCGCCCTGGAACAGAGCGAGCACGAGGACGCGGTACGCAGACGCTGGGCCGTCCGTGCCCTTCAGGACGATGCTTGACCTTGACGGCAGGAGGCGGCAGCACACGTCCAGTGCCGCGGAGCTCGTGTCGCGACTGCCGGCGAGGCACGAGGACGATCGTCATCAGCCTCCTCGTACCTCGCCTCCGGTAGTCGCCCGGAGGCTTCCGGTCGGCAGACGACGCCTCGTCGACGGCGGATCGGTGGCCTGCGAGGTGGCGTACGACGTGGGTCGTTGTCCGCGTGCCGTCAGGGCTGGGCGGGACCCGTCAACTGGACGATGTCGTCGGAGTAGACGTCGTGGAGCCGGATGGCGAGATCTTCCAGGGCGCGGCTGGCGGCGAGTTCGTCGCCGATCTCCGGAACGGAACGGTCGATCGGGTTGCGGCGGGCCACGCCCCGGCCGGTGACCTTCGACGTGTCCCGGGTGGTCAGGACGGCACGTGCGTGGGTGTCGTCTCCCTCTTCGGTTATGTAGATCTGTACGGTCCACTGCTTGGCTTCCATCGTGATCACTCCCGAGTGGCGGGTGCGAGGGCCGGACGCCGGGCGGTCCGGTCCGCAGATGTCCGGAGCGGGACTGCGGAAGAGCGCGCGGGGCGGCTTCTCCCTCCACTCCTCAGCCTGCGCTCCTCCGCACGACCGGTCCAGGGCCGAACGGCCCGCCGAGAGGGCGTCATCGTCCATCCTCCCGGGCGGTGTGCCCGGCTCGTGACGGCCGTCCGGCCGTAGTCGAAGGAGGTGCGCCGCTCATGCCGCGGGACGTCGGCCGTCGGCAGGTGTCCGACGCTGGGTGTGCCGTCGTCCTGGTGGGCTGCGGCCGGGGAGGTCTGTCCGGGGATGGGCGGCCACACCTCAGGATTCGACGGGCCTCCCGGCCGGGGCACGGCCCGACGTCAGAAGTCGAGTGCTTGCGGCGGCGAAAGTGCTCACCTGCCGGCGGCTACGGCACCGAGTCTCTCCGACCCGGCAGCTCCCATCGGGCGGCAGTCGGGACGGCGCCGCCCGGCCGGACGAGAGCCCGCCGGTGGCCGAGCCCACCCGGGTGCCGCCCCGTGGCGGGTGCCCATGCCCGAACACGAGGGAGCCGAGCGCGGCCGGGACGACGAGGTCTCGCGCCGGCCCTGCGCGAGCGGGCTCACGGCCGCAGCCGTCGTACGCGGCTCGCACCGTCGGAGCACGCCGGAGGAGCGGCTCACCTCGGCTCCCGCGCGCTGCCGGTCACCGCGCGCCGACTGTCCGGTGGCGGTCGTGGGCGATACCGGGCATGTCAGCCGACAACTGCCGTACGTCGTCGTCGGTGTGGGGGCCGGTCGGGACGGCCGTCGCCGTTGTGTGGCCGCCGTCGACCACGCCTTTGGGCAGCCGCGCTGTACGGCGCCGCGCTGCGGGTGCCGCAGGTGTGGCACCCGACTCTCCTCGGCGTCCGGACGAGCCGGCGGGCCGCCCAGGCCGCTCACCCGGAGGCGGAAGTGCACCACGAGGTGGTCCACAGCCGGGTGGGTGGCACCTCGCGCGAGGGCGTCGCGACGGACACTGCGCCCGCCTGCGCACCTGCCTCATCCGTGTCCGGCCGGGGGTGGCGCGTCGGTGTTTCCGGTCCCGTGTTCGACATGGCGGACGTGTGCGTCGGGGCCGGGGAAGACGAGCGTCACCTCGTCCGTGTCCGACCAGCGCACGTCGTAGGGTGGCGTTCCGTCCTCGTGGTGCAGTCCGACGATCTCTCCGTCGTGCCTGGTGGTGCCGGTGGTCGGGCTTTCGACAATGAGCTGATCGCCCAGTTGAGCTTGCATGGTCGCCGTCCTTCCCTTCCTCGGAGTGCTGGTGTACCCAACGTGTCACCCGCTGCCTGCCGCCGCATGGGCTCGACAACCCTCATGCGGGGGCCGGTCGGCCCGGTTTCCTGCCCGACCGGCCCCAATCGGATCCTGACCGGCTCACTCGTGGTCGACCGCCATGGCCAGGGCATTCGCTCCTTCCACTTCGCCATGAGAGGCGTCAGCCGGCTCACGTCCGACCGCGCGGACACTGTCACGCCCTGCCGAGTGCGGGGTCACGGCGGTCCGCGTGGCCGCGCCGCGACCGCGACGATCCCGTCCGGCGGCAGCGGACGCGGCTGCGCGATGGGGAGGAGCCCGGGCCCGACGAGGTGCCGGGTGGAGGGAGCTGTGGCGAGACCTCGTCGACCGGTTCACCGACCCCTTGGCCCGCTGTACGACTTCCCGCTCAACGAGGACGGCTGCGTGGAGCCCTGACTCGGGCCGTGCCGTACAGCGGTGGGGCGTCCGCTGTCACCCGGCGGCCAGGACCGCGTCGACCGGTCGTCGTGGGGTCGGCCGGCCCCGGGTGGCATGACCGAGGCGGAGGATCATCTGCGGGAACTCTCCGCGGGTGAGAGTCGTGCGCAGCCGGGCGCGCAGCCGGGGCATTTCGAGGGGCTGGGTGTGGAAGGCGGCCACGGCCCAGCGCGTGGTGGCGTGCAGGAGGACTCGCTGCAGGGCCTGTCCGGCGCGCAGCCAGTCCTCCAGGGTGTCGTGCCGCGTGGTGAGGAGGACGATCAGTCCGGTCTCCGGCGGCCAGACCGCGGGTGCGACGGGCGGGGTGCTTGTGCAACGGAGGAAGTCGCGCCCGGCGAGACCGGTCCGGTCCGGGTGGGCGGCGCAGGCGTCCAGGGGGACACCGTCCGGACGCTCGTCCAAGGGGGCCCGGGTCCAGCGGGTCAGTTCGGCGACACGTCCGGGATCGGCGCGGTTGACGGCTTCGGCGGTGTGGACCAACTCGGCGAGGTCGCGCCGGGCATGGGGGAATTCCACCGTGTACAGCTCGGCACCCTCGGCCCGTGCGTGCTCGCGGAGTTCCCCGACCAGTGGCTCCGGGAGAGGGGAGTGGTGGAACGGGCCGCGGTGCGTGTGCCGTTGCCGCAGGGCGCGGTACATGAGGTTCTCGTCGCTGCTCGGCCGGGCGTGCGCTCCCCAGCCGACGCCGGCGACGTGGGCCGGGTTCCACGGGTCGGGGAACATCCGCACGACGGGCCGGAAGCCCAGGTGCAGCATCGCGATCCGCAGGTTGAACAGGGCCGCGCCGCAGCTGATGACCTGCTCCCGCCCGTCCGGGTCGGTGAGCAGGAGCCGGCGCGTGGGGTCCGCGTACAGATCGAGCCCCGTCTCCCGGTTGACGAACAGCCAGGGCTGGCTGTTGTGGACCGAGGGCGCGGTGACGGCCGCGCGGACCAGGTGGTTGGCCGCGTGGTCGACCCGGGTGTGTGTCGCGTCCATGGCGGACACCGCCGTTCGTCGCTGTCTTGATCCTCTCAGGGCTCAGTCGTGCGCCACGGCTGCGACAGGGCAACGCGCGTGGTGGATCACGGTGTTCGTGACCGGGCCGGTGTGCGGGCCGAGGCGGGTCTCGCGCACGCGGCGGCCGACGACGAGGAGTCCTGCGCCCGCGGCGGCGCGGACCAGCCGGGGTCCTGCCCTGCCCTTGACGACGGTCTCGGCGACCTCGACACCGGGGTACTTGTCGCGCCAGTTCCGCAGCACGGCGGTGAGGAAGCCGCGCCACTCCTCCTCGCGACGGGGCCCTTCGCCGATGCCGGGCGCGCCCGGGCCGAGCGCGACGGCCGACGAGTTGTCCCAGGCATGTACCGCGTGGAGCGTCGCACCGCGCAGCCGGGCCGTCTCGAAGGCGAACTCGACCACCGCGTCGCACGGGTCGCGCACGTCGATGCCGAGAACGACGTCACGGTACGGCGTGAGGAGCGACGGGTTGCCGTCCTCGTCCGCCAGATGTTCGTCCTCGGACCGCTCCCCGGCCTCGACCAGAACGACCGGCAGGGTCGCCCGGGCCACGAGCGACTGGGCCACGGACCCGACGAGGAACCCGGTGAAGCCGCTCAGGCCGCGCGAACCGAGCACGAGCAACTCGGCGTTCTGCGCGGCGTGCGACAGGGCCACGGCCGTCGGGCCCTCGACCTGCTCGTCGGTGAGCCGCGCCGTGGGGCAGGTCCGCGCGATACGGTCCTCGGCCCTGCGCAGAATGCCGCGTCCCAGGTGGCGCCGCACCGCGTCCGCCGCGGCGGAGGGCGTTCGGTCCGGGCCCCGGTCGAAGGCGTGCACCAGGTGCAGGGGCAGATCGCGGCGCACCGCCTCCCGGGCGGCCCATTCGGCGGCGGCCAGGCTTTCGGGGGATCCGTCGACTCCGGCGACGACCGGTCGTGACATGGCGGGGCACCTCCGTGGTTCTCCCGTGGCCGGTCCTTCTCGGTCCTCCTCCCATCGTCGTGCCGTGCCGTCGCACGGCGCAGGGTCCACCGGTCCCAGGCTTTGGCCCGTACGGCCCCCGCATGGAGGGCCGGGCCACGGATGACCGTCGGACACGGCGGTGCCGGATACCACTGTCCGCGTGGGAGGCGAACCCGCACGGGACGGACCCTCGTTGCCGGGGCGACGGCTCCGCTCGGAGCAGGGTGCCGGCGGACCGGGCGTCAGGGGAGGCCCTGCGGCGTCGGCTGATGCCGCAGATGGTGCATGTGTCAGGGCTGTCCGGCACGGACCCGTTCGCGTCCCGGCCCGACCTCCCCAGGACGCCTCCAGGGCGGACGCGCGGATCGCGCGGCAGCCGGGGCCGCCGGTGCCCCTCGGACGGCCGATATCACTCGTACGGCTGATGCGGATGCCCCCCGGATCGACACGGCCGGTGACATTCAGGGTGGAACCGCCGACGGCAGCGGAGAGCCCAGGGCGGTCTCCGCGGGCTGACGGCGACGGGTGAAAACGGACGACGGGCGGACTGCCGTACGAACGGCGAGGGCCGGTGAGCAGGGGCTCCCCGGCCCTCGCCGACTGCATGTGACCGGTTCCGACCAGCTCTGATCGATTCGACGGCGTGAGGGAACGTACGTCCGAAGGGCTTATCGGTCTGCCGTGCGAGGTGTCATACCAGAGCGGGACCCCGTGCGGGGGAGTTTGTCAACTGCCCACCGCACGTGATGCGTTGCCGACTACTGTGAGTGGCCGCCGGGCAACACAGGGCCGATTTCTTCGGCTCTCGACCGGCGCTGCGATGGCGCACGCCCGGCTCGCGCAGACGCGCGATCCGCAGGTCCCGACGCACCAGTACGAGGACGAAGATGTCTCACCTCCGAGCACCGGCCCCCCGCGCAGACCGCCGTGAGGGCGGTCGGCACGGTCGGCCGGTCGCGCGTACTGTCCCCTCACTGCCCGAGACCCAGATACGGCCCCAGCTCATGCGGCTCGCCGTGCTGCCGCCCCTCGCGGTCGCCCTCAGCGCCTGCGCGGCCGTCCTGTTCATCGTCCGCGACACCGGGGTGCGCCCCACGCTCACCCTGTTCGCCGTACTCACCGGGGCGATCGCCGTGGCACTCGGAGGTGTCGTCATCGCCCTGGTGGCCGCCGACCGGACCGCCAGATCCGTGCACGAACGCCTCGGAGCCCTGCGCCGCACCAGCGCCCGCGGTGAGGTGGAGCTGCGCGCCCTCGTCGAGGGACTGCGGCGCGGCGATCCACCGCCCGCCCGCAAGACGCGGGGCGCACCCGCTGCCGACGCCGACGACTTCGAACTTCTCGGCGCGGACCTCGCGCGAGCCCATGACAGTGCCGTCGTCGCTGTCGTCCAGGCCTCGCAGCTCTCCAGCCAGGCGGGCAGCGAACAGAAGGTCGAGGTCTTCGTCAACCTCGCCCGGCGCCTCCAGTCGCTCGTGCACCGCGAGATCTCCATCCTCGACGAGCTGGAACACGAGATCGAGGACCCCGACCTCCTCAAGGGCCTCTTCCACGTCGACCACCTGGCCACCCGCATCCGCCGGCACGCGGAGAACCTCGCCGTCCTCGGCGGCGCCGTCTCGCGCCGGCAGTGGAGCAACCCGGTCTCCATGACGGAGGTGCTCCGCTCGGCCATCGCGGAGGTCGAGCAGTACTCACGGGTCAAACTCGTGCCCCCGATCGACGGCACCCTGCGCGGACACGCCGTCGCCGACGTCATCCACCTGCTCGCCGAACTCGTCGAGAACGCCACCGTGTTCTCCGCCCCCCACACCCAGGTGCTGCTGCGCGCCAACCTCGTGACCTCGGGGCTCGCCATCGAGGTCGAGGACCGCGGCCTCGGCATGCCCGTGGACGAACAGCACAAGATGAACACGCTGCTCACCGACCCCGACCAGGTCAACGTCGCCAGCCTCCTCCAGGACGGCCGCATCGGTCTCTTCGTGGTCTCCCAGCTGGCCCGCCGGCACGGCATCCACGTCCGCCTCCAGAGCAACATCTACGGCGGTGTCCAGGCCGTACTCGTCGTACCGCAGGGACTGCTGGGCACCGACACGGCAGCGGGCGGAGTCGTGGGCGTAGCCCAGTCCAGGCCCCCGGTGACGGCTCGGCCCCAGGACACCGCCCAGCCCCGGATCCAGGAGACCGGGAGCATGCGGAGGGTGGCCGAGCCGCCCCGCCAGCGGCCGTCGGCCGCCGGCCACCAGGGACGGCACCCGGCGGACCCGATGCCCGGCCCCGGCACACAGCCCGGCGGCTCGGCGCGCCGCCGACCGGAGGCACCCGGGCCCACCGAACCGGTGCCGAACGGCCGTGGCCCGGCCCCGCTGCCCGTACGCGGGGCCCGGGCGGAGCGGCCCAACCCCGCGGAGGCGATGCCGGGCGTCCGCCCCGACGACCGGCGGACCGTCGCGGAGAACGTGGCCACCCCGCCCACCCCCCGCAACAGCGCCGTGCGCGGCACCATGGGCAAGCCCCAACTGCCCCGCCGCCGCGCCCAGGAGCACATCGCGCCCCAACTGCGCGGCGGCCCGGCGGCGCCCCGCCCGGAGAGCGAGCACGTCGAGCACGACCCCGGACTCATGGCGGCCTTCCAGCGCGGCATCGGGCTCGCCGAGGCACGCCAACTGGAGTCGGACTACACGGACCCGGCCGTGGCGGCGATGGAGAGGGCGTACGAGGCCGAGTACGGGGGGTCGGCGCGCTCTCAGGCGCCGACCGGGCAACCGGCACCCGGGCAACCGGGAATCGCGGAACCGACGTACGCGCAGTCCACGTATCCGGCCGTGCCGGAGGCCGTACACCCGGATCCGTTCTCCGTCCCCGCGCCGGGCGACGGAGCGGGCCGTACCGATGTCGCCGTGTCCTCCGTGGACCCCAGGGACGTACCGACCACGGACACGTCCCCCATATCCGAGGCGCATCGGCTGCGCGCGCCCGGACACGACCTGGACCTCACTGCCCGGCACGACGGGAGCGCACCGGCCGGATGACCACCCCCCGCAGCACCACCCCCGCCCCCACCTCCAGCGCTCCCGCAGAGCTTCGTACCCCAAGGAGTCGATCCACCATGGCGAGCGATGTGCCGACCGGCCATGTATCCGATCTCGACTGGCTGATGAGCGGTCTCGTCCAGCGCGTACCGCACACCACGAGCGCGGTACTCCTGTCCTGCGACGGACTCGTCAAGTCCGTGCACGGACTCGACCCGGACAGCGCCGACCACATGGCCGCCCTGGCCTCCGGTCTCTACTCCCTGGGACGCAGCGCGGGCGTCCGGTTCGGGGACGGCGGTGAGGTGCGGCAGGTCGTCGTCGAGCTCGACTCGACCCTGCTGTTCGTCACCACCGCCGGCTCCGGCACCTGTCTCGCCGTGCTGGCCGGCCGCGAGGCCGATGCCGCGGTCCTCGGCTACGAGATGGCGATGCTGGTCAAGAGCGTCCGCCCGTACCTGATGACCGCCCCCCGGCAGTCCGCCGTCGAACCTACGGCGATGAGGCCTTGAGCGTGACGGCGGCCGGCGACGGGCCGTGGCTCGACGACGCGGCCGGACGGCTCGTGCGCCCCTACACCGTCAGCAACGGCCGGACCCGGCCGACCACCGCCCTCGACCTCATGTCCCAGGTGATGGCCACCGGAGCCACCCCCCTCGGCTACCTCGGCCCCGAGCACGCACAGGCGCTCGACCTGTGCCGGGAACCCGTCTCGGTAGCCGAGGTGTCCGCCCAGCTGAAACTGCCGGCGGCGGTCACCAAGGTGCTGCTGTCCGACCTCGTCGACTGCGGGGCACTCACGACGAAACCGCCCGAGTTCTACCACAAACCCACTGACCGGTCTCTTCTGGAGGCAGTGCTCGATGGACTACGACGACAGCTCTGATCCCTTCCCCACCGCATTGAAGATCCTGGTGGCGGGAGGGTTCGGAGTCGGCAAGACGACCCTCGTCGGCGCGGTGAGCGAGATCGCGCCGCTCAGCACGGAGGAACTGCTCACCACGGTGAGCGCCTCGACCGACAGTCTCGAAGGCATCGAGAACAAGGTCGAGACCACCGTGGCGATGGACTTCGGCCGCATCACCCTGGATCCGGAACACGTCCTCTACCTGTTCGGCACGCCCGGACAGGAGAGGTTCTGGTTCATGTGGGACGAGCTCTCCGAGGGCGCCCTCGGCGCGGTGATCCTCGCCGACACCCGGCGCCTGGAGGACTGCTTCGCGGCCGTCGACTTCTTCGAACAGCGCGGCCTCGGCTTCATCGTCGCGATCAACGAGTTCGACGGCTCGTACCGCTACGACCCCGAGGAGGTGCGCGCCGCCATCGACCTCGACCCCGACATCCCGATCGTGCGCTGCGACGCCCGGATCTCCAGTTCCGGGGTGCAGACCCTGCTCACCCTCGTGCGGCATCTGCTCGCCCACGCGCCCGCGCCCGCACCCAGTGCCCACAGTGAGGGAGCCCGCCCATGAGCTACGACCCGCCCCGCCCGGCCGGCCGTCTGCTGCTGACGCCGGAGGACGACGAGGCCCCGGCCCGCACCCGGCGGCTGCGCGGACTGGGCTTCGGGGAACGGCCCGAGCCCGCCCTCGACGCCTTCGCGGACCGCCTCGCCGAAATGGTCGGCGCGCCCTACGCGATGGTCAACTTCGTCGGTGCGGAGCGGCAGTTCTTCGCCGGGCTGCATGTCCCGGCCGATGCCGGCACCGGCCGGGAGGCGGGCGGCGACCCGGGCGAGGCGAAGCCGCGTGTGGGCCGCCGGCTGCCGCGCGACCACGGGTTCTGCCCGCATGTGGTGGTCCGGCGCAAGGCGCTCGTCCTGGAGGACGTCCGCGACTATCCGCGGTTCGCGGGCAACCCGGTCGTCGACGAGTTCGGCATCCGTTCCTATCTGGGCGCGCCGCTCATCGACAGCGCGGGCATGGCGCTGGGCACGGTGTGCGTCGCCGCCTTCGAGCCGCGCCCCTGGGGGAGGGCCGGGCTGGAGACCATCAAGGCGATGGCTGCGGAACTCGTCGGGCACCTCGCGCCGGGTGAGGCCCCTCTCTGAGGGGCGGCTCCGCCGTACGGAGGGCGACATACGGGGACGGTCACACGGAGACCGTCTCGCCGTCCGGGAACATGACCAGTGCGCGGCCCTCCTCCGTCACCGCGCACGACACGGCCTCGCGCAGGGCCTGCGGATGCACCGCGTCCCGGGTCAGCGCGACCAGGGTCACGAACAGCCTGCTCGCGCCCGGGGACTCGGCCGCGCGCTGGAGATACGGCGTCGCCGAGTGCGGGCCGAAGGCGTTCGCGTCGACCTCGCGGGCCACGCCCGTCGCCTCGTCCCAGCCGTGCAGCGCGACGACCACGCTGGTCAGACCCGAACCGGTACGGGTCAGGGCCCAGCCGTCACCCCGCTCGGCCTCCGGCAGGGCGGTGTCGGCCACCGCGTAGCCGCCCTCCCGGACCGCCGCCTCGGCCGGTGCCTGGACCCGATGTACGCGGATCTCCCAGGAGCCGTGCAGCACGCTCGTCGACTCGACCCGGAACTCCCCCTCCACGCCCGGGAGTTCGGCCTCGTACCGGGAGGCGGCGACCCGCCCCGAGCAGTGCAGCGGAAGGATTCCGCGCCGGCGCGACGCCGTACCGTCGGGGGCGAGGAGAGCCAGGTGACCGTCCACGTTCCGCTCCCAGGCGCCCGCGCCCGTCTCCGGGGCCGTCGCCGTCGAGTAGCCGAACTTCGCGTAGTGCGGGTCGTCTTCGGCGGGTCCCTCCGTCGGGTTGTGGTCGCTGCCGTGGTTGACGAGACGCACGATGCCGTCGTGCCGGGTGCCGTGCAGCAGCCAGCCCGGTCCGGGCAACGCCGTGTAATGGTCCGACTCCTCGACGGGCAGCGGGCGTTCGCGGGCGGTCCACACCGCGTGCTCCGGGGGCAGCAGCAGCCCCAGGAAGGCCGTGCTCGACCAGTACGGCGATCCGGGCCCCGAGTACGCCTGGGTCGCCGGCAGGAACGTGCCGTACCAGCCCAGCGGCAGCAGCCCGCGCTCGTCGGGCACCCCGCGCTCCACGAAGTGCGCCACCGCGCCCGAGGCCAGCCGCCGGGTCAGCCCGGGCGCCAGCGGGGTGCACTCGGCCAGCGCGCCCAGCCAGACGGGAGCGGTCGCGGCGAAACGGTACGTCAGGGAGCGGCCCTGGTGGACGGGGGCCCCGTCCGCCCCGAAGAAGTGCGGGTAGGAGGCGAGGAACTGGGCCAGCCGGCGCCGGTGGACCCGGCCGCGACCGCCGTCCTCGCCGCCCGTCATCCGGCACCACAGCAGGGGATAGAGGTGCAGTGCCCACCCGACGTGGTAGTCGAAAACGCGGCCGTCGCCGTCGCTGTACCAGCCGCCGCCGACATACCAGTCGTCGATCCGGTCGAGACCGCCGTCGATGTCCTCCTGGCGGTGCGGCGCCCCGACGGAGGCCAGGAACTGCTCGGCGACCACCTGGCACAGCCGTCCGCTGTCGTCCCGGGTCCGGCGGCCCACGAAGCCCCACAGCCAGTCGACGATCCGCTCCTGCACGTCCACGTCGAGCCGGTCCCAGATCCACGGGCGGGTCTCGTGCAGCCCGATCGCGATCGAGGCGGCTTCGGTCATCGGCTGGGAACAGTCGGTGAGTTCGGGCCAGGCCTCACCGCTGTCCCGGTCCGTGCCCGTTGTCAGACCCTGCGCGTAGCGTTCCACGAGACGTTGATCCACATCGCCCGCGGCTCCCGCGATCCGGAAGGAGGCCAGCAGAAACGACCGCGCGAAACCTTCGAGGCCGTCCGACACCACGCCCGCCGAGGAGTTTCGGCCCGGCAGCCGGTACTGCGCGAGACCCGGCGTCGCGTAGGGGACCAGCGCGGCCAACTGCCGGTCTGCGAGCGCCTCCCAGTGCGCCCGGGTCCAGCCGGTGAACAGGGACAGGACCCGGTCGTTGGGCGGAAGCGCCAAGTGCGGTGCGGGCATGACGGGTTCCTGGCTCCTTACGGCCCCGCGGGGCGCGGCTGTCGGTTCCGTTGTCGGGTCGCGCGGTTCTCAGAAGGGATACGGCTGATCGTTCCGGTCGGATCAACAGGGGTGCCGCGGCTGTCGTTCTTCCGGCCAATAGGGATATGCCAGTCGCCACCCGGCGTGAAGGAGAGCTGCGGCGGCGCTTAAGAAAACCTCGATGGACCTGGGAGCCGCCGTACGGCAGATTTCGACTCGCGTTCTCGGGTCCGCGTTCTCGTCGGTCCTGCCGTCGACGTCACCATTCTCCCCGCCACGGGCTCCTTCGGCGTGCCCTGCCCCGGGGTCTTACCCACAGGAGCGTTGCGTTGAAGGCGCTGGTCAAGAAGAAGGCGGAACCCGGGCTGTGGCTCGCGGACGTACCGGAACCGGTGACGGGCCCCGGTGACGTGCTGATCAAGGTGCTCAGAACCGGGATCTGCGGCACCGACCTGCACATCCGTGCCTGGGACGGCTGGGCGCGGCAGGCGATCCGGACGCCACTGGTGGTCGGGCACGAGTTCGTCGGCGAGGTCGTCCGGACCGGACGCGATGTCACCGACATCGGTGTCGGCGACCGGGTCAGCGGCGAGGGGCACCTCGTGTGCGGCCGGTGCCGCAACTGCCTCGCCGGGCGCCGCCACCTGTGCCGGGCCACGGTGGGGCTCGGTGTCGGGCGGGACGGCGCCTTCGCCGAGTACGTGGCGTTGCCCGCCGCCAACGTGTGGGTGCACCGCGTGCCCGTCGACCTCGACGTCGCGGCCATCTTCGACCCGTTCGGCAACGCCGTGCACACCGCCCTGTCGTTCCCGCTGGTGGGCGAGGACGTCCTGATCACGGGGGCCGGCCCGATCGGGCTGATGGCGGCGGCGGTGGCCCGGCACGCGGGGGCACGGAACGTGGTCGTCACCGACGTCAGCGAGGAACGGCTCGAACTGGCCCGCAAGATCGGCGCGAGCCTGGCGCTGAACGTCTCCGGCGCGACCGTCGCCGACGGCCAGCGCGCCCTCGGACTCCGCGAGGGCTTCGACATCGGGCTGGAGATGTCCGGTCGCCCGGAGGCGATGCGGGACATGATCGCCAACATGACGCACGGCGGACGCATCGCCGTGCTCGGTCTGCCGGCCGAGGAGTTCGCGGTCGACTGGTCCCGGATCGTCACCTCGATGATCACCATCAAGGGGATCTACGGTCGAGAGATGTTCGAGACCTGGTACGCGATGTCGGTGCTGCTGGAGGGCGGCCTCGACCTCTCGCCGGTCATCACCGGCCGCTACGACCACCGCGACCACGAGGCCGCGTTCGCGGACGCGGCGAGCGGCCGGGGCGGCAAGGTCATCCTCGACTGGACCACGTAACTCCCTCATATCCTCAGGAGCTTCTGTCATGTTCGACTCCGTGCGCGACGACCTGCGCGCCACTCTCGACGAGATCCGTGCCGCCGGTCTGCACAAGCCCGAGCGCGTCATCGGCAGCCCGCAGTCCGCGACCGTCGCCGTCACCTCGGGCGGGCGTCCCGGCGAGGTGCTCAACTTCTGCGCCAACAACTACCTCGGCCTCGCCGACCACCCCGAGGTCGTCGCCGCCGCCCACGAGGCCCTCGACCGCTGGGGCTACGGCATGGCCTCCGTGCGGTTCATCTGCGGTACGCAGGAGGTGCACAAGGAACTGGAGGCCCGCCTGTCGGCGTTCCTCGGGCAGGAGGACACGATCCTCTACTCCTCCTGCTTCGACGCCAACGGCGGCGTCTTCGAGACCCTCCTCGACGCCGAGGACGCGGTGATCTCCGACGCCCTCAACCACGCCTCGATCATCGACGGCATCCGCCTGTCAAAGGCCCGCCGGTTCCGGTACGCCAACCGTGACATGGCCGACCTGGAGCGGCAGCTGAAGGAGGCCGCGGAGGGCGGCGCGCGCCGGAAGCTGATCGTCACCGACGGCGTGTTCTCCATGGACGGCTACGTGGCCCCGCTGCGCGAGATCTGCGACCTCGCCGACCGCCACGGCGCCATGGTCATGGTCGACGACTCGCACGCCGTCGGGTTCGTCGGCCCCGGTGGCCGGGGTACCCCCGAACTGCACGGCGTCATGGACCGCGTGGACATCGTCACCGGCACGCTGGGCAAGGCGCTGGGCGGTGCGTCCGGGGGCTATGTGGCCGCGCGCGCCGAGATCGTCGCGCTCCTGCGGCAGCGCTCCCGGCCGTACCTGTTCTCGAACACGCTTGCCCCGGTGATCGCCGCCGCCTCGCTGAAGGTGCTCGACCTGCTGGAGTCGGCGGACGAGCTGCGGACGCGGCTCGCCGGGAACACCGCCCTGTTCCGCCGCCGGATGACCGAGGAGGGCTTCGACATCCTCCCCGGCGACCACGCCATCGCACCCGTGATGATCGGTGACGCCACGAAGGCCGGCCGGCTGGCGGAGCTGCTGCTGGAGCGCGGCGTGTACGTGATCGGCTTCTCGTACCCGGTCGTGCCGCAGGGGAAGGCCCGGATCCGCGTCCAACTGTCGGCGGCGCACTCCACCGAGGACGTGAACCGTGCGGTCGACGCCTTCGTCGCGGCCCGGGCGGAGCTGGAGGGCTGACCGGACCGTTCCCGGCGGACCGTTGCCGGCGTGCCGTCGCGCGCACGCCGTCCCGGACATTACTGGATAATCGATCGCATGATCGAAGCGCGGCGGCTCCACATCCTGCGGGCGGTGGCCGACCACCGGACGGTGACAGCGGCTGCCGCCGCGCTGTACCTCACCCCCTCGGCCGTCTCCCAGCAGCTCACGGCCCTGGAGCAGGAGACCGGCCACCGGCTCGTCGAGCGCGGCGCCAAGGGCGTACGGCTGACCCCGGCCGGCGAGATCCTGCTCGCCCACACCAACATGGTCCTTGCCCAACTGGAGCGCGCGGAGGCCGAGTTGGCCGCGTACGACTCGGGCGCCGCAGGCACGGTCACCGTCGCCGCCTTCGCGACCGGCATCGCCCTGGTCGTCGCCCCGGCCCTGGCCCGCCTCGCCGGGACCGCCCCCGGTATCCGGGTCCGCGTCCAGGACGCCGAGGGTGACGCCAGCCTGCCGATGGTGCTCGACCGGCAGGTCGACGTCGCGGTGGCCGTCGAGTACCGGGGAGCGCCGCCCGCGGACGACCCGCGCCTCACCCACGTCCCCCTCTACGCCGAGCCCTTCGACGCGGTCGTCCCGGTCACCCACCGGCTCGCCGACGCCCACGAGGTGCCGCTCGCCGAACTGGCCAAGGACGCGTGGATCGGGCCCTACCCCGGCAACCCCTGCCACGAGGTGGTCGTCCTGGCCTGCGAGAACGCCGGTTTCCGGCCCCGCCTCGAACACTCCTCCGACGACTTCCGTGCGGTCGTGGCCCTTGCCTCGGCCGACGCCGGTGTGGCCCTCGTACCGCGTTCGGCGCTGCGCGGCATGGAGCTGACGGGAGTGGTCGTGCGGCCGGTCGACGGGACGGCGCCCACCCGGAGGGTCTTCGCGGCCGTACGCCGGGGAGCGGAGGAACACCCGCTGATCCGCCCGGTGCTGGAGGCGCTCGGCACCGCCGCGCGGACGTAGGCGTGGCTCCCGGCCCGGAGGAGCGGGCCCCTGGCGGACGACCGCGGGTGATTGTCAGTGGCATTGGCTACGGTGCGTTGCATGCCGGAAGCCGAAGACGTACGCCGTATCTCCCTCTCCCTGCCGGACACGACGGAGAAGATCGCCTGGAGCATGCCCACGTTCCGGGTCGCGGGCAAGATGTTCGCCACGCTCCCCGAGGACGAGACCTCCATCGCCGTGCGCTGCCCGAAGGAGGAGCGCGACGAACTGGTCCTGGCCGAGCCCGAGAAGTTCTGGATCGCCGACCACGAGGCGGGTTTCGCCTGGGTCAGAGTGCGCCTGGCCGCGCTGGAGGACGACGGCGAACTGCGTGACATCCTCGCCGACTCCTGGCGCCAGGCGGCCCCGACCCGGCTGCTGGACGCCTACCCGGAGTTGGGCGCACCGGACGCCGGCTGAGTCCGGGCGGCGAGCTCAGGCCACGAACCCCCGGATCCGCTCCCGGAGCGTGCGCGCGTCGAGTCCGTGCGCGGCCACGTGCTCGTCGACGTCTCCGTAGCGGCGCAGTTCGCGGCGGCCCACGCCGAGGCCCAGCACCCGGTGGGGCACCCCGCAGAGCGCGTCGTTCACGACGGCTGTGGACGTGCCGGCGAGGTACGGCTCGACGAGGACGACATCGGTGCCCGCCGTCTCCGTGGCCCGGCGCAGGGCGCCCGTGTCGAAGGGCCGTACGGTCGTCGCGTACAGGACGGTGACGTCCAGCCCCTCCGTGGCGGCGAGCACCGCGTCGAGCATCGGCCCGACGGCGATCACGACACCGGAACGGCCCTCGCGGACGGTGCGGAACCGTTCGCCGTCGACCGCGAGCCCTTCCGCGTTGGACTGCGTCGACAGCCGTACGTACACCCTGTCGTCGCCCGCGGCGACCGCGTGCCGCAGCAGCGTCTCGGCCTCGTCGGGATGTCCCGGTACATGGACGGTCCAGCCGTCCAGGGTGTCGAGGAGGGCCACGTCACCGGGTGCCATGTGCGTGTGGCCGCCCGCCGGCCAGTCGAAGGAGGCGGCGGCGCTCACGAGTACGGCGCCGACGTCCTGGTGGCCGAGGTCGAGCTTGACCTGCTCGAAAGGGCGCTCCACGAGGAAGCTCGCGAAGGTGTGCAGGACGGGGCGCATCCCGGTGAGGGCCAGGCCGGCGCCCGCGCCGACGAGGAGTTGCTCACGGATGCCCACGTTGATCACCCGGTCGGGATGCCGGGCCTGTGCCCGGGTGAACGCGTCCACGCCGATCTCGGCGAGGACGACGGCGACGCGTGGATCCTCGTCGAGCAGCCTGGTCAGGACGGGGGCGAAGCGGTCGCGCATGGTGTCCATGGCGGAGTGGATCCCTTCGGACGGGTGGGACGGGTAGGTGCGACGGGAGACTGGGACGGGTCGGACGGGCCGGACGTGCCGGGATCAGCCGGACTTCGGTTCGACCCGCGCCACGACCACGTGCGGGCGGCCTGGGTGGGGAGTGGTGAAGGCGGCGTACAGGGCTTCGTGGTCCCGGCCGTCGACCGTCGTCGTGGACCAGCCCGCGGCCTCGAAGCGGGCGGCGATGCCACCGGGCCGGGCGTGGCTGGCGGACGAGTTGTCGACGACGACGGTGTGCAGGCGTTCGAGGCCGGCGGGACCGGCGAAGGCGATCGCCTCGTGGTTGCTGCCCTCGTCCAGTTCGGCGTCGCCGATCAGCACCCACACCGCGGGTCCGTCGAGTCCCTGGGCGCGCAGCCCCAGCGCCGAACCCACGGCGATCGGCAGCCCGTGCCCCAGCGAGCCGCTGCCGATCTCGACCCCCGGCACCAGCACCCGGTCGGGGTGGTGGCCCAGCGGCGAGTCGTACGAGCCGAAGCCCGGCAGCCAGTCCACGGGCAGGAAGCCCCTGGCGGCCAGTACCGCGTAGTACGCCATGGGCCCGTGCCCCTTGGACAGCAGGAACCGGTCACGTTCGGGGTCGGCCGTCCGGTCCGGGCCGACCCGCAGGACCCGGTCGTAGAGCACCCAGAGCACGTCCAGCGTGGAGGTCGCCGCGGGCCCGTGCTTCTCGGCGCCGGTCATCAGCCCCATGAGTCCGGCCAGCTCGGCGTACTCGTGCCGGTGGTGGGTGTCGTGCGTGGCGTGGGTGTCGCGTGTCTCGGACGTGTCGACGTGCGTGGTTGTGGCTGTCATGAGGACGATCGTGCGACCTCAACCAAGCTTGAGGTCAAGGGGCCGGAGTCCGAATAAAGGGGTGCGCGACCATCGACCCGAGTGCGGTATTGTTTCCATGCGTGTTCGGCCAGGGGAAACACCAGGTCAGACAGCATCGGGACGTGGCGCAGCTTGGTAGCGCACTTGACTGGGGGTCAAGGGGTCGCAGGTTCAAATCCTGTCGTCCCGACGTGAGAAGTCGGAGGCCGGAGGCCGCTTTTCCAGCAATGGGAGAGCGGCCTCCGGCGTTTCCGCGCAGCGGCGTCAGCCGCCGCCGTCGAGGTCGGCGCGCTGGCGGAGCACCCGCAGCTCGTCGCCGGCGAACTCCATCTCGTACAGCTTGCCCCGCGCGTTCTCGAAGGGGCGGTGGAGAACCATCATCAGCCGGCCGTCGAACGTGTGGAAGAGCATGCCGTGACCGCTGTCGTCGCGGACCAGCGGCCGGTGCTGCCGCCACGGACCGGTGACGTCGCCCGACTCCGAGGTGGCGTACGTCTGTACGTAACCGCCGCTGACGGCCCCGTCCCGGCCGACGACGTTCTTCTCGTACGTCGACCACAGCATCAGCAGCGACCCGTCGGGGGTGCGGTGGAGCTGAGGGCCGTCGGTGATGTAGGGCGGGAGCTGGCTCGGCAGCCCGGCGGGGATCTCCTCGGTGAGCCAGGGCGCGTCCGAGGCCTTGAACAGGAGGACCGGATCCCCGATCGTCCGGGACAGGTCCGGGGCCAGCCGGATCGCTTCCATGGTTCCGTCGATGGTCTGCAGCCACTCGTGCGCGTACACCATCCACGGCCGGCCGGCCGGGTCGACGTGGAGCGTGCCGTCGAGGGTCATGAGGTTCGGGGGCGGGGTGGGGCGTGCGGGGTCGACGACGGTGAACGGGCCCAGCAGTGAGGAGGAGACGGCGGTGATCGTGCCGCGCATGTAGGCCGGGATCTGGAACGGTGTACCCCACTGGTTGGGCGGCGGCACCGGAAGCGGCCTGTCCTCGTTGTGCAGCGTGGTGAACAGGTAGTACCTGCCGTCCCATTCGTGCACCTCGGGGGCCCAGCCGCCGTCGGTCGCCCACAGCTCCTTCTGCCCGGCGGTGAGGAAGACCACGACCGGACGCGTCCAGTCGCGCAGGTCGTGACTGCGGTAGACCATCGTGCCGGTGCCGTCCACGCCCGATACGGACGGGTCGTTGGACGTGTAGAGGTAGTAGGTGCGGGTCTTCTCGTCGGCGACGACGAACGGATCGTGCAGCGGCATGTCGGGAAGCCGCATCAGCTCGGTGTCGGTGTCGGTGTCAGCCACGGTCGAAGGATAGACGCGCCCGTCCGGCCCGGGTTCGCACTCGCGTTCGCGTCCGCCCCGTCCCGGTTCGCACCCGTGTTCGGTGTGCCGTTGGCCGAGAAAACGCTTGGACCACGCGGGCGGCGGCGCGGGACACTGGGACTTCTGGCCTGCCCGTACTCGCACTTCGGCGCCGCCGCGAACCTCGCGGGGGCTCCGTCGTCGTGCCCGTCTGCCGGGACGACCCCGGCGACAGCGTGCGGCGGGCCGCCCTACGACGACACAGGGTGGGAATGGGATCGCCTGAATCTCGCGAGGTCCCACCGGGCAAAGGGCCGGTGCTCCTCGCGCTCCGATATTACGTACGGGAGTTGGCTCGCCTCAGGCGGCTGACGCTCCCCGCGATGCTGCTGCCGGCGCTCGGCAACATCGGTCTCGCCTACATCGCGCCGCTGGTCGTCGCGAAACTCGTCGGCCGGATCGCCGACGGCGACGGCATCACCGTCGGCTCGGCGATGCCCTACGTCCTTGCCTTCGCCGGCGTCATGCTCCTCTCGGAGGTGCTGTGGCGCGTGGGCCTGCACTGTCTGAACCGTGTCGACGCCCGTGGTATCGAGCATCTGTACGTGATCGGCATGGACGAGCTGTTCGCCAAGGACGCCGCGTTCTTCCACGACAACTTCGCCGGGTCGCTGACCAAGCGCGTGCTCAGCTTCGCCTCCCGGTTCGAGGAGTTCGTCGACACACTGACCTTCCAGGTCGTGGGCAGTCTGGTGCCACTCGTGTTCGGGTCGGTGGTGCTGTGGCGCTACGAGCCGCTGCTCGTGGTCGGCCTGGTGGCGATGATCGCCCTGACGGCGCTGTGCGTGGTGCCCCTCATCCGTCGCCGCCAGGCACTCGTCGACAAGCGGGAGGAGGCGATCGCCCGGGTGTCGGGCCATGTCGCCGACAGTCTGATGAACATGGACACGGTCCGGGCGTTCGCCGCCGAGGAGCGTGAGGCCGCCGAGCACCGGTCCCGGGTCGCGGCGTCGAGGCGGCTCATGCTGAGGTCGTGGGACTACGGCAACCTGCGCATCGACACGTTGGTCGCGCCGCTGTCCGTGCTGACCAACGCCCTGGGGCTGCTGCTCGCGGTCACGCTCGCCGGGGACGGACACGGCGTGGAGACGGTCGTGGTCGCCTTCACGTACTACTCGAACGCCACGCGGATCATGTTCGAGTTCAACCAGATCTACCGTCGGTTGGAGAGCTCGATGACGGAGGCCGCGCAGTTCACCGAACTGCTGCTGACGTCGCCGACCGTGCTCGACCCGGCCACTCCGGAGGCCCTGCGGTCCCGGGCCGCCGACGTCCGCTTCGAGAACGTGACCTTCGCCCACGCAGGCGCCGAGCCGCTCTTCGAGGGACTCGACCTCGCGGTGCCCAGCGGGGCGAAGATCGGCCTCGTCGGCCGTTCCGGCGGGGGCAAGACCACGCTCAGCCGCCTGCTGCTGCGGATGACGGACATCGACTCCGGCCGGATCATGATCGGGGGCCAGGACATCAGCCGGCTGCGCCAGACGGACCTGCGCGGCCTGATCGCCTACGTGCCGCAGGACCCGGCGATGTTCCACCGCACCCTGCGGGACAACATCGCGTTCGCCCGCCCGGACGCCACCGAGGCCGAGATCCGTCGCGCGGCCGAGGCGGCGCACGTCACGGAGTTCGCCGACGCGCTGCCGGACGGCTTCGACACCATGGTGGGCGAACGCGGGGTCAAGCTGTCCGGCGGACAGCGCCAGCGGGTCGCGCTGGCCCGGGCGATCCTGCGCGACGCGCCGATCCTGCTGCTCGACGAGGCCACCAGCGCTCTGGACTCCGAGAGCGAGATCCTCGTCCAGGAGGCCCTGTGGCGGCTCATGGAGGGACGGACGGCGCTCGTGGTGGCCCACCGGCTGAGCACGGTCGCCACCATGGACCGGCTCGTCGTCCTCGACCGAGGCCGGATCGTCGAGCAGGGCACGCACCAGGAGCTGCTCGCCACGGAGGGTGCCTATGCGAAGCTCTGGCAGCACCAGTCGGGCGGCTTCCTGGACGACACCCCTGCCGGGGCCGATCTCCACTGAACGAGGCCCCGGCAGGGGTGAGTGGCCCGGCTCACATGGCGCGAGCCGGGCCTGGCCGACAACATGGGGCGCGTCACCGGCAGGCTGAAGGGATCCACGATGTTCCGCAAGGTGCTGGTCGCCAACCGAGGTGAGATCGCGATTCGCGCGTTCCGCGCCAGCTATGAGCTGGGCGCGAGGACCGTGGCCGTGTTCCCGCACGAGGACCGCAATTCACTGCATCGGTTGAAGGCCGACGAGGCCTACGAGATCGGCCGGCCGGGACACCCGGTCCGGGCGTACCTCTCCGTGGAGGAGATCGTCCGCGCGGCGCGACAGGCGGGCGCGGACGCCGTGTACCCCGGCTACGGGTTCCTGTCCGAGAACCCCGATCTGGCGCGTGCCTGCGAGGAGGCCGGCATCACCTTCGTCGGGCCCAGCGCCGACACGCTGGAGCTGACCGGCAACAAGGCGAGCGCGGTGGCCGCCGCCCGCGCGGCCGGAGTACCGGTACTGGCCTCCTCGGCACCCTCCGCCGACGTGGACGAACTCGTCCGCGCCGCCGAGGACATCGGCTTCCCGGTGTTCGTCAAGGCCGTCGCCGGCGGTGGCGGACGCGGTATGCGGCGCGTCGAGGAACCCGCCCAGCTGCGCGAGTCCATCGAGGCCGCGGCGCGCGAGGCGGCCTCCGCGTTCGGCGACTCCACGGTCTTCCTGGAGAAGGCGGTCGTCGAGCCACGCCACATCGAGGTGCAGATCCTCGCCGACGGCCAGGGCAACGTCATCCACCTCTTCGAGCGCGACTGTTCGGTGCAGCGGCGCCACCAGAAGGTGATCGAGCTGGCCCCCGCGCCCAACCTCGACCCGGCGCTCCGCGACCGGATCTGCGCCGACGCCGTGCGGTTCGCCCAGGAGATCGGCTACCGCAACGCGGGCACCGTGGAGTTCCTGCTCGACCGCGACGGCAACCACGTGTTCATCGAGATGAACCCGCGCATCCAGGTCGAGCACACGGTGACCGAGGAGGTCACCGACGTCGACCTCGTGCAGTCACAGCTGCGCATCGCCTCCGGCGAGACACTGGCCGACCTGGGGCTCTCCCAGGAGACCGTCACCCTGCACGGTGCCGCGCTCCAGTGCCGCATCACCACCGAGGACCCCGCCAACGGCTTCCGCCCGGACACCGGCCGGATCAGCGCCTACCGCTCGCCCGGCGGCTCCGGCATCCGGCTGGACGGCGGCACCACCCACGCCGGTACGGAGATCAGCGCGCACTTCGACTCGATGCTGGTCAAACTCACCTGCCGGGGCCGGGACTTCGGGACCGCGATCAGCAGGGCCCGGCGTGCCGTCGCCGAGTTCCGGATCCGCGGCGTGGCCACGAACATCCCGTTCCTGCAGGCCGTGCTCGACGACGCGGACTTCCGGGCCGGCCGGGTCACGACGTCGTTCATCGAGCGACGGCCGCAGCTGCTCACGGCACGTCACTCCGCCGACCGCGGTACGAAGCTGCTCACCTACCTCGCCGACGTCACCGTGAACAAGCCGCACGGCGAACGGCCCGAGCTGATCGACCCGGTCGGCAAGATTCCGCCCCTGCCGAACGGGGAACCGCCCGCGGGCTCCCGGCAGCGGCTCGTCGAACTCGGTCCGGAGGGCTTCGCCCGGTGGCTGCGCGAGTCGCCGACCATCGGCGTCACCGACACCACGTTCCGCGACGCCCACCAGTCCCTGCTGGCCACCCGGGTCCGTACCAAGGACATGCTCGCCATCGCCCCGGTGGTGGCGCGGACCCTGCCCGAGCTGCTCTCCCTGGAGTGCTGGGGCGGCGCCACCTACGATGTCGCGCTCCGGTTCCTCGCCGAGGACCCGTGGGACCGCCTGGCCGCCCTGCGCGAGGCCGTCCCGAACATCTGCCTCCAGATGCTGCTGCGCGGGCGCAACACCGTGGGCTACACGCCGTACCCGACCGAGGTGACCGACGCCTTCGTGCAGGAGGCCGCGGCCACCGGCATCGACATCTTCCGGATCTTCGACGCGCTCAACGACGTCGGGCAGATGCGGCCCGCCATCGACGCCGTACGCGAGACGGGCACGGCGATCGCCGAGGTCGCCCTCTGCTACACCTCCGACCTGTCCGACCCGTCCGAGCGCCTCTACACCCTGGACTACTACCTCCGGCTGGCCGAGCAGATCGTCGACGCGGGCGCCCACATCCTGGCCGTCAAGGACATGGCGGGCCTGCTCAGGGCCCCGGCCGCCGCGACCCTCGTGTCGGCGCTGCGCCGCGAGTTCGACCTGCCGGTGCACCTCCACACCCACGACACGGCGGGCGGCCAGCTCGCCACCTACCTCGCGGCGATCCAGGCCGGCGCGGACGCGGTCGACGGCGCGGTGGCGTCGATGGCGGGCACCACCTCGCAGCCGTCGCTGTCGGGCATCGTCGCCGCGACCGACTACTCCGAGCGGCCCACCGGGCTGAGCCTGAAGGCCGTGGGCGACCTGGAGCCGTACTGGGAGAGCGTCCGGAAGATCTACGCACCGTTCGAGGCGGGCCTCGCCTCGCCGACCGGGCGTGTCTACCACCACGAGATCCCCGGCGGGCAGCTGTCCAACCTGCGCACCCAGGCGGTCGCGCTGGGTCTCGGCGACCGCTTCGAGGCGATCGAGGCGATGTACGCCGCCGCCGACCGGATCCTCGGCCGGCTCGTCAAGGTGACCCCTTCGTCGAAGGTGGTCGGGGACCTCGCACTCCACCTCGTCGGTTCCGGCGTCTCGCCGGACGACTTCGAGGCGACACCGAACAGGTTCGACATCCCCGACTCCGTCATCGGTTTCCTGCGCGGCGAGCTGGGCAACCCGCCCGGCGGCTGGCCGGAGCCGTTCCGCACCAAGGCGCTGGAGGGCCGCGCCGCCCCCAGGCCATTGGCGGAACTGACCGCGGACGACCGCACGGGGCTGGCCAAGGACCGGCGGGCGACGCTCAACCGGCTGCTGTTCCCCGGGCCGACGCGCGAGTACGAGACGCACCGTCAGACCTACGGCGACACCAGCGTGCTGGCCAGCAAGGACTTCTTCTACGGGCTGCGTCGCGGGACGGAGTACGCCGTCGACCTCGAACCGGGCGTACGGCTGCTCATCGAGCTGGAGGCGGTGGGCGAGGCCGACGAGCGCGGTATGCGCACCGTGATGTCCACGCTGAACGGCCAACTGCGGCCGATCCAGATCCGCGACAGCGCCGTGTCCTCGGACATCCCGGCCACGGAGAAGGCGGACCGGGCCAACCCCGGGCATGTCGCCGCGCCGTTCGCCGGAGTGGTGACCCTCGCCGTCGCCGAGGGGGACGAGGTGGCGGCCGGTGCCACGGTGGCCACCATCGAGGCGATGAAGATGGAAGCCGCGGTCACGGCCTCGAAGGCCGGGAAGGTCACGAGGCTGGCCATCACCAGGATCCAGCAGGTGGAGGGCGGTGACCTGCTCGTCGAGATCGCCTGAATCCGGGGCGGCCCCGCTCCCGGGCGACAGCGCAACCTCTCGGGAGCCGGGCCGCCGGGCAACCGAGCCGCCCCCGGCCGTGGCTCAGGACGCCTGTCCGCCGTAGTAGTAGCCCTCGGGGCCACCGGCCACGGCGTACGGGAGATGCGCGGGCGAGGGCGGGAACGCCTCGGCCGGACCGGCTGAGGCCTCCCTCCGGGAGCTGTGGAGGCGGGCGTAGGTGCCGCCCAGGGCGAGGAGTTCGGCGTGGCGGCCGGTCTCGACGACGCGGCCCCGGTCGATGACGAGGATGCGGTCGGCGTCGGGAGCCAGGTCCAGGTCGTGCGTGATCACGATCGTGGTGCGGCCGGTCATCAGGCGCCGCAGCGGTTCGACGATGCGGCGGGAGGCGATCGCGTCGAGGCCGGTGGTGGGCTCGTCGAGGACGAGGACCGGCGCGTCGCGCAGTACGGCCCGGGCGATGGCGAGGCGCTGCAACTGGCCGCCGGACAGCCGCGCCGAGTTGGGGTCGACCCGGGTGTCGTACCCGTCGGGGAGCGCGGTGATGAACTCGTGCGCGTCGGCTGTGCGGGCCGCCTCCTCGATGGCGTGGTCGCTGGCACCGGGCCGGCCGCAGGCGATGTTGGCGCGGACCGTGTCGCGCAGGACCAGGGTCTCCTGCGGCAGCAGGGCGACGTACTCGCGCAGGCGGTCCAGCGGGAAGTCCGTCAGCGGGGTGCCGTCCAGCAGGACGGCGCCGGAGTCGGGGTCGTAGAAGCGCAGCAGGAGCTTGGAGAGGGTGGACTTGCCGGCGCCGCTCGGTCCGGTGACGATCACCAGTTCGCCGGGGCGGACGGTGAACGACAGCGCGTCGAGCGCTGTGCTGTCGGCGCCCGGATAGCGGAAGGAGACATCGCGCACCTCGACGCTGCCGTCGGGCCGGCCGGTCCCGGTGCGTGCGGGGCCGGCCGGGTCGGAGACGGCAGGCCGGGCGTCCAACACCTCGATGAGCCGTTCCGCGCCGGCCGTGGCGGCGGTGACGAGAAGGCCCAGCTGGGCGAGGCCGCGGATGGGCGGGTAGAGGTAGCTGAGGAGCGCGGCGAACGCGAGCAGCCGGCCGAGCGTCATCTGTCCTTCGGAGATCTCCCAGACGCCGATGCCGATCACGGCCAGCACACAGACCGTCTCGATGACCTGGACCAGTTGTCCGTACGCCTGGTTGAGACGCGCCGAGCGCACCGACGCCCGGAACCACGCCGTGGCCTCCTCCTTCAGCCGGCGCCGCTCGGCGTCCTCGCGGCCGTACGCCTGGGTGAGGACGAGATTGCCGAGGGACTCCTCCACCACGGAGGTGACCGCGCCGTCGGCCACGCGGCCGTCCCTGGCGACGGACCTGACGCCGGCGGAGAACCTCCGGGCGGCCAGCCAGAACAGCGGGGCGAGGGCGAAGGTCACCGCTGCGAGGTCCCACTGCAGCCAGAACGCGGCCGCCGCGTAGAAGACGGCGCTGAACAGCGCGGACGCGGTCCCGATGAGGCCGGAGACGGCCATCTGCTCGATGGCCTCGATGTCACCGGTCAGCCGCGAGAGCAGATCGCCCTGACGGTGGCGCTGGAAGAAGTGCGGGGGCAGTTTCTGCACATGGTCGAAGACCTGCTCGCGCAGCCGCATCACGAACCGCTCCGACACCCATACGGACAGGGAACCGCCCGCGTACCCGATGGCCGCTCCCACCACGGCGATGCCGAGCCACTGGACGGCGGGTGTCCAGAAGGCGTCCAGCGAGCCGTTCTGCAGCGCGTTGTCGGTGAGGTCGCCGAAGAGCAGGATGGCGGAGGTCTCGGCGATCGCGCCGAGAACCGTGCACAGCCACACGGTCACGAGCCAGCGCCGCAGGCCCTTCGTCATGGGCCAGAAACGCCGGAATGCGGTGCGGGCGGGGACGGCAGGGGTGGTGCAAGTCCCGTATTTCTCGGCCGGTTCACCCCTTTCCGAATTGATCGGAAACCCGTACACGGACATTTCAATACCCGGTGGAACACTTCGGGGATGATCGGTTCCTGAATAACCCTCGGTCGCACGCATGATTCTCCTGTGACGCACGCAGTGCTGCGGAGCGGAAACGCCGGGAGGGCCGGTGGAACACCACCGGCCCTCCCGATGAGCAGGGCTCTTACGTCAGTTGCCGGCCCGGGGCGGCACGGGCTCGCCGGGGCGCGGGCGCCGACGGCGCGCCTGCTGGGCGTCCTGCGGGGGCTGCGGGAACCGATTGGCGTTGGGGTCCGTGTTCGCGTTCCGGCGAGGGGTAAGCGGGGCAACAACCCTGAAGCTCATACTGACTCCTTCTGAGTTTCCAGTACTGCACGGGAGGAATTCCGCGAGGACAAACAGGGGGATCGGGGCTCTCGCCCCGGGCCGCCCCGCCGCCCTATGAAAGGAAACTTAACACGGCCCCGCGCGGTGTTAGTCGAAATCTCAGAATTCAATTGCCATGGAAATGCTGTGGAAACCTTTGTAATTCCTGGGTTTTGATTGTCGGCCCTGTTCAGGACAGGCGGCCGACATGGGCCAGGGCCTGCTTGAGGAGCATTCCCTGGCCGCCCGGCATCTCGTTCTGGACCACGGGGGAGGACGCCTCCTCCGGACTGAACCAGACCAGGTCCAGGGCGTCCTGGCGGGGGCGGCAGTCGCCGGCCACCGGGACGATGTAGGCGAGGGACACCGCGTGCTGGCGCGGGTCGTGGAACGGGGTGACCCCCAGCGTCGGGAAGTACTCCGCGACGGTGAAGGGCTGTGGAGAGGCCGGGACCCGGGGCAGCGCCACCGGGCCGAGGTCCTTCTCCAGGTTGCGCAGGAGGGCGTCGCGCACGCGCTCGTGGTGCAGGACGCGGCCCGACACCAGGGCGCGGCTGACCGTGCCGTCCGAGCTGATGCGCAGGAGCAGGCCGATCTTGGTGACTTCGCCGTTGTCGTCGACGCGCACCGGTACGGCTTCGACGTACAGGATCGGCATCCGTGCGCGAGACTGTTCGAGCTCGTCGGGTGCCAGCCAGCCGGGCGTGGTTTCGATCATGTCAGACATTGGCTGATCGTACTTTCAACTCGTCCTGTTTCTGCATAGCCGCTCCACGTCGAACGCGCCACATCCGGGTGACCCGCCGCTCTCACGCCTCCGGGCGCGCGTGCCCGTTCTGCCATGCCCAGGCCGCGATCTCCACCCGGTTCCGCGCGGCCAGCTTCGCCTGCACGCTCGACAGGTGCGTCTTGACCGTGGAGAGGGAGACGAACAACGCGGAGGCGATCTCGGCGTTGGTGTGGCCCAGGGCGGCCAGCCTGACCACGTCGAGTTCCCGGTCGGTGAGCGGTTCCCTGAGCGTCGCCGCGGAGACCGGGGGCGGGGCCGCCGGGCGGGACGCGGTGGCCTGCGGGCCGGTGATGTGCTGAAGCAGACGGACCGTGATCGACGGCGACACCAGGGAGTCACCGGCCGCCGCGGCCCGCACCGCCTCCGCGAGGAGGGCGGGCCCCGAGTCCTTGAGCAGGAACCCGCAGGCGCCGCCGCGCAGTGCTCCGTACACGTATTCGTCGAGGTCGAAGGTGGTGACCACGACGACCCGCATCGGGTCGGTGACACCGGGGCCGGCCAGCAGCCGGGTCGCCTCCAGTCCGTCGAGCTTGGGCATCCGGATGTCCAGCAGGCACACGTCCGGACGCTCCCGGCGGGCCAGTGCCACCGCCTCCTCCCCGTCGGCGGCCTCGGCGACCACGGTGATGTCGGGCTGGGCGTCCAGGAAGAAGCGGAAGCCGGTACGGACCATGTCCTGGTCGTCCGCGATGAGGACGCGGATCGGAGGGCTGGGCGGGGCGGGGGTCATGGCTCGATCATGCCTCAGGGGTGGGAGGGTGGCGGAGCGGAGGGAGAGGCCCGGACGCAGAGGCGGGGAACGGCTTCCTGTCGTCGGCCCTGACGTCGTACTTCGTCCTCAGTCGGCCGTCTGCG
The DNA here is from genome assembly GCF_036227485.1 of Streptomyces sp. NBC_01451. Taxonomy (NCBI): domain Bacteria; kingdom Bacillati; phylum Actinomycetota; class Actinomycetes; order Kitasatosporales; family Streptomycetaceae; genus Streptomyces; species Streptomyces sp. NBC_01451. Next base: position 1,186,072 of record NZ_CP109479.1, on the reverse strand, counting down.
CGGCATCCTCCGTGACCGCCCGCAGCAGGGGTCTGCTCGCTCCGATCGCCGCGAACATGGCCAGCGCGCCGACGGTCACGCACACCGCCAGGGTCACCGCGCCGGAGGTGCTGATCGTGCTGCCGAACAACTTGTTGACCTGGAAGGCGGCGTATATTCCGGCGGCGGTGGTGCCGCCGGCGAGGACGACGAGCGGCAGGACCGTCTCACGGAACCTGGCCCGGTCGAGGAGCTTCAAGGGGGTCCCGGCCAGCCGCAGCAGGGCGTAGACGCGTCGCCGGTCGAGCACGTTGGCGGCAGCGGTCAGCCCGGCGGAGGCGGTCGCGACGAGGAAGCTGACCGCCAGGGCGGCGGTGCCGAGCTCGCCGAGCCGACCGGTGAAGGCATCGTTCTCGGCGGTGGCATAGGCCTGGGTGTAGGGGAGTTTGCCGGGCACCAGGCCCGACAGCGCGGTGACCGCCGTGTCGAGCTGTGCGGCGCTGCCGGAGACGTGGACGACCACTCCTGGCGTGCCGAACAGTATTCCGTCGTCGGCGCCGTCGGTCGTGGTGACGGTCGCCCTCACCCCGGCCGCGTGGAGCAGCGTGCGAGCCTCGGCCATGGCGGTGCGGGCCGTGGCGGTGCTCGTGGTGGGGACGGCGACCTGGCCGGGGAAGCGGTAGTCGTCGATGCCCACGTTGCCCACGGTGAAGAACCCGGCGACGAACCCGGCGAGGACCAGCCCGCTGACGGTGCGCCAGGAGCCGCGCGGGTCGTCGCTGAGCCGGCGCGCGGCCAGCAGGGTCGCCGGACGACGGGCGAAGCGGGCCGTGATCCGGCCGAGCCGGTCCACGACCCACGGGCCGAACAGCCAGAAGGCGCCGTAGAACATGAGCAGCATGGCCAGTTGCCGGCCGGCGCCGGCGTCGCCCGACGAGGCCGTCACGTAGATGTAGAGCAGGACCGCGGCGAAGAGGACCAGGCGGACGAGGCGTGTACGGCGCGGGTTCGCCTGCTGGGCCACGCCCAGCGGAGAGATCGCCACCTGGCGCAATGTCGTCATGGCACTCACCGCGATGAGACCGGCCACGAACGCGACGACCGCCAGCAGCCGGGGCAGGCCCACCCACAGCCGGCCGGTGTACCAGGTGCCGATGCCGAACGGGATCTCCGCGAGCGCGGGCAGCAGCAGGCAGTACGCCAGCGCGCCCGCCAGGGCCCCGGCCGCGCCGACGACCGCCGACTCCAGGCCGGTCATCGCGAGGATCTGGCGCGGTGTCGCCCCCGCCAGCCGCAGCGCGGCGAGCCGTTGCTCACGCCGGGCCGCACCGAGCCGTCCGGCCGCCGCGGCGAGCACGACCACGGGGACGGCGACTATCGCCACACCGATCGACACCGCGGGTTTGTCCGCCGACGTGAACACACTGACGTGGGTTCCGTCGAAGCCGGAGACCACCGCGCGTGCGGTCTGACCGCCGAACTGGCCGAAGAGACCGAGTGGTTCGGCCGCGGCGGAGACCGCCGGGTCGGACGCCGCCCTGCCCACGACGGCCACCAGTTCCTCGGGCGCCGCGAGACCGGCGCCGCCGATGGTGCCGTACGAGGACACCTTCGGGAAGCGGTCGGCGAGTTGGTTCGCCGGCGTCCGGTGCAGCAGGTCGGCCAGGGCGGGCGAGACGTACACCTGCCCCGGCTCCGGGAACGAGGCCAGCCCCGGGGGCGCCGGAGTCGCCTTGCGGCCGGGCAGCTGGGCCAGCGACACGACGGTCACCGGGCGGTCGCCGAAATACGTCGTCCCGAGCGTCTGCACGGCGGTGCCGTGCCGGTCGGGGGCCGGGGTGCGCCACGCCGTGTCGTGGGCGCGGGCACCGCTGCCGAAGTAGGCGGCCGTCAGCACCAGCAGGATCAGCGAGCCGACGGCCGCGGCACCGGCCGCCAGCAACTGGCTGTGCAGGCCGCGGCGGCCGGAGCGGCGTGCGAGGAACCACGTCAACTGCGGGACGGGCGAGGACATGAGTGCTCCGGGTGATCGGAAGGGCGCGGTGGGGGCCGGTGCTCGTGGCAGCGGGCATGGCAGGAGGCGCGGCAGGGTGAAGCAGGGGCGGAGGGGAAGGGGACGGGAGCGGCAGGGCCGGTGGCTCAGGGCGCGACGGTGTACTGGTGGTGGCCCGTGATCCGCCCGTCGCGGACCTGGAGGACGCGGTCGCAGTGGGCGGCGACGTCCGGGTCGTGCGTGACCATCACCAGGGAGGCGCCCTGGTCGCGGGTGACCGTGGTCAGCAGCAGGATGACCTCCTCGCTGGTCACCTGGTCCAGCGCGCCCGTCGGCTCGTCTGCGAAGACCACGTCGGGCTGGACGACCAGCGCGCGGGCTATCGCGACGCGTTGGGCCTGACCGCCGGACAACTGGCCGGGGCGGCGGGTCTCCAGACCGTCCAGGCCGAGCGGGGCGAACCAGCGGCGGGCGAGGGAGACGGCTCGGCCCCGGGGTATGCCGTCCAGCATCAGGGGCAGGGCGATGTTCTCCTCGGCGGGCAGTTCGGGCAGCAACTGGCCGAACTGGAACACGAATCCGAACCGCTTGCGCCGCAGTTCGCTCAGCCGGTTCTCGCCCAGGTTGTCGATGCGTTCGCGGTGCAGCAGGACCTCGCCGCCGTCCGGGCGCACGACTCCGGCCAGGGTGTGCAGGAGGGTCGATTTCCCGGAACCCGACGGACCCATGATCGCCAGTGACTCGCGGACGCCGACCTTCACGTCCACGCCGTGCAGCGCGGTGGTGGAGCCGTACTTCTTGATGAGGCCGAGACCGGCCAGGACGGTGCTCATGATCTTCTCGTTCCCCTTGCTCTCCTCGCCGCTGCTCAGCGCTCGAACTTCCAGGTCACGGAGTTCTTCGTCGCCGTGACCACCGTCACCGGTATGTCGATGTCCTTGCCCTTGCCGGTGTGGCCCGTGCACGTGATGCTCGCGCCGGCCACGGCTTTCAGACCTGTCGGGCAGGACACCCGGGAGACCTTCGTGCCCACCCAGGGCAGTGGGTGGAACTTGCTCTGGGCGCGGCCCGCGACGATGTTCGCCGCCAGGGCCCGGTGACCGTCCACGGTCACTGCCGTGTACTTGTCCAAGGAGGTCGTCGACTCGGTGCCCGCGAGCAGATGGGTTCCGACACCGGCCAGGGCGACCGCGGCCGTCGCACCGCCGATCACGCTGATGAGGGCCTTGCGCTGCATCTCGTACTCCTGAAGGTGGGGCGGTGTGGGCAGTGGCTCCACTCTGTCCCGCGGGCACGGGCGCGCGCCTCGGTCGTCCGGCCATCCTTCGCGGACCGCTCCTCGGCCATTCGGCCGATACCGCCGTCGCCGTCCGCGCATACGGTGATCCGCATGACATCGGACTCGCCCCGCAACTGCGCCAGGGCCTTCGTCGTCGCGCTGCTCGTCATGGCGGGGATCCCCGACCTGCTCAACGCGAGCGAGGGCGGCTACACGATCTGGCCCTACGCGGCTGTCCTGGTCCTCGGGTACGCCGCGCTGCTGTGGCCGGCCCGGCGGCGGCCACAGTGGCTCACCCCGCAGCTGCGCACGGGCGCACCGGCCGCCGCCTCGCTGTTGTTCACGGGGGGTTCGCTGCTGCTGGGCCAGGAGGCACTGTTCGGCCCGGGCGAGACAGCGGTCCTGCTGGGTCTGCTGTTCGTCGCGGTACGGCAGTGCCCCCAGCCCTGGGCCGTCGTCTGCGGGATCCTGACCGGCGCCGCGCTGCTCGGCACACCGGTGCGTTTCTACCAGGACGACGAGTCCAGCCTGCTGGGCTTCATGATGGTGGCGCTCGTCCTGATCGGCGTCGTCGGCGGTATGGCCGCGTTCCTGCGCTCGCAGGACTACCGGCGGGCCGTGGCGGTCGTCGAGACCCGGCGGTCGGAACGGGTGGCGATCGCCGCCGACCTGCACGACTTCGTCGCCCACCATGTCACCGGCATCCTCGTCCAGACCCAGATGGCCCGGATGATGGCCACCACCCGGCCGGAGGACCTGGACACGGTCCTCGCGGGCATAGAACGCGCGGCCACGGAAGCCCTGGCGTCGATGCGCCGTACCGTCGGCGTGCTGAGGGACACCGGGCCGGACGCCGCCGACCGCCGGCCGGTCGGTGACCTCGCCGGCATCGTGGAACTGGCGGACGGCTTCGCGAGCCCGGTCCAGCGCGTCCGCCTCGACCGTGACCCCACGGTGCCTGACGACCTCCCGCACGAGGTGCAGGCCGCCGCGTTCCGGGTGGTGCAGGAGGCGCTGACGAACGTACGACGGCACGCTGCCGACGCCACCGAGATCACCGTCCGGCTCCGCTACGACGGACGCCGGCTGGAGGTCGGTGTGACCGACGACGGCCGGGGCGGCACCCAGCTCCCGGCCGCCGCACACGGTGGCGGCTTCGGCCTGGTCGGCCTCACGGAACGCGTCAGCGCCCTGGGCGGGGCCCTGCGCGCGGGACCACGGGCCGGTCGGACGGAGGGATGGGAGGTACGGGCGCTCTTCCCCGCGGGGAAGGCGTGACGCGCCGGAGTTCTCTGGTGGCACGACCGGCATCTGCTGTTCAATGGCACTGCACATCATCGGAGCGAACCGGTGTGGACCGGGAGCGAGAGGAGCCGCCCGTGCCATCCGCCGCCGTGCCGCCCGTCGGGGCGCGGATCCGGCAGGCGCGCCTCGAACGGGGGATGGGCCTGCGTGCCCTCGCACGCGAGATCGGGGTCTCCGCGAGCCTCGTCTCCCAGATCGAGACCGGCAAGAGCCAGCCGTCCGTCAGCACGCTGTACGCGATCACCACGGCCCTCGGTATCTCCGTCGAGTCGCTCTTCGACGCGTCGGCGGACACCGTGAGGGAATCCCCGGTGGTCGCCGGATCCACGGTGGTGCACGCCCTCGCCGCGTTCGCCGCAGACCCCGGCCGACGGATCGGGCCGCTGGTGGGGACGGGTGAGCGGGAGACGATCGAGCTGGACTCGGGGGTGGTGTGGGAGCGGCTCGGGCATGTCCCGGGTACCGATGTCGACTTCCTGCTGGTGACCTACCGGCCCGGCGGTTCGTCGTCGAGCGGCGGTGGGCTGATGCGGCACGCCGGCACCGAACACGGTTATCTGACCGCCGGTGAACTGGTCCTCACCCTCGGTTTCGACGAGCACGTACTGCGCCCCGGGGACGCGGTGTGCTTCGAGTCGACGACCCCGCACCGGTACCGCAACGACAGCGCGGAACCGGCGGTCGGGGTGTGGTTCGTGGCCGGCCAGAGTGTTCAGTAGAGGTTGACACTCGCGCCGCCGAGTCGTTCACTCCAAAGTGGGGGTGGTCGCCATGGCGATCCGCACATTCGGACCCAATGCCGTCGACTGGGAACAGCGCGTCGACCTGGAACGGCTGCGCAGGGAGCGGCTGGCCAGGCTCCACCAGGCCCTCAACCGGTCCGAGCTGGGCGCCGTGCTCAGCTTCGACTTCGCGAACATCCGCTACATGACGTCCACCCACATCGGCACCTGGGCCATGGACAAACTGATCCGCTTCGCGCTGCTGGTGCGCGGCGGCGAACCGGTCCTGTGGGACTTCGGCTCCGCCGCCCGGCACCACCAGCTCTACAACCCCTGGCTCGACTACAGCGACGGCAAGGACGGCCCGCCCACCGGCGCCCGCGCCGGGATCTCCACCCTGCGTGGCGCCTTCCACCCGGACGCGGGCATCGCCGAGGACGTGGCCCGCAAGATCGCCACCGAGCTGCGCGCCCACGGCCTGGCGGACGAACCGCTCGGCGTCGACCTGGCCGAGATGCCGGTCCTGATGGCCCTGCGCGCCGAGGGCATCGACGTCGTCGACGGCCAGCAGGTCTTCCTCCAGGCCCGCCGCACCAAGACCGCGGACGAGATCTCTCTCCTCACCCAGGCCTGCGCGATGGTCGACGCGGCCTACGAGGAGCTGTACGGGTACCTTCGCCCGGGCGTCCGCGAGAACGAGTGCGTCGGACTCGTCAGCAAGGTCCTTTACGACCTCGGCAGCGAGTACGTCGAAGGCGTCAACGCCATCTCCGGGGAACGCTGTTCACCCCATCCGCATGTCTTCAGCGACCGCCTGATCCGCCCGGGCGACCCCGCCTTCTTCGACATCCTGCACAGCCACCTCGGCTACCGCACCTGCTACTACCGCACCTTCGCCGTCGGCAGCGCCTCCGGTGCCCAGCGCGACGCGTACGTCCGCTGCCGGGAGTACATGGACGAGGCCATCGCCCTGGTCCGGCCGGGCGCGACCACCGCCGACATCGTCCAGGTGTGGCCGCGCGCCGCGGAGTTCGGCTTCCCGGACGAGACGGCCGCTTTCGCGCTCCAGTACGGCCACGGGGTCGGTCTGTCGATCTGGGAGAAGCCCATCTTCAGCCGCCTCGTCTCGCTCGACCATCCCGAAGTCCTCGAAGAGGGCATGGTGTTCGCCCTGGAGACCTACTGGCCGGCCGCCGACGGCTGGACGGCGGCACGCATCGAGGAAGAGATCGTCGTCACCGCCGACGGCTGCGAGGTCATCACCAAGTTCCCGGCCGAGGAACTCCTGGTGGCGGGCCGCAAGTACTGGACGGTCGGCGGCGAGCTCGACACCCGGCGCGAGGCCCAGTCCCACCTCAACACCCCGAGGAACGGGAGCGGTTGATGGCCACCACGGTCACCGGTGAGGAACTCCTCACCCTGTACGGGCAGATGGCAGTCATCCGTCGTACGGAGAAGGCCGCGCACGACCTGTTCCTGTCCGGGCTGGTCAAGGGCACCACCCACCTCGCCGCCGGTCACGAGGCGATCGCCGTCGGCGCGAGTGCCGCGCTGCGCGACGACGACTACGTCTTCGCCACCTACCGGGGCCATCACCACGCCCTCGCGCGCGGCGCCACCCCCGAGGAGTGCCTCGCCGAGCTGATGAGCCGCGCCACCGGGCTCTGCAAGGCCAAGGGCGGCTCCATGCACCTCACCAAGGCGTCCGCCGGCATGCTCGGCTCGTACGCCATCGTCGGCGCCCACCTCCCCATGGCCGTCGGTGCCGCCTGGTCCGCCCGGCTGCGAGGCACCGACCAGCTCGCGGTGGCCTTCTTCGGTGACGGCGCGACCAACATCGGCGCCTTCCACGAGGCGCTCAACCTGGCCGCCGTATGGAGACTGCCCGTGCTGTTCGTCTGCGAGAACAACCTCTACATGGAGTACACGGCGATCGCGGACGTCACCGCGGTGCCCCGGCCGGCCGCCGACCGGGCCCCGGCGTACGGCATTCCGGGCGAGGTCGTCGACGGCAACGACGTGGTGCTGGTTCAGGAGGCCGTGCAGCGGCTCGCACGGCGGGCCCGGGCCGGGGACGGTCCCGCCGTCCTGGAGGCCGAGACCTACCGGCACTACGGGCACAGCCGCGCCGACCCGGCCACCTACCGGCCCGCCGAGGAGGTCGAGCGCTGGCTCAAGCACGACCCGTTGGACCTCGCGCGAGGCCGGCTCCACGTACTGGGCGTGCCGGCGGAGGCGGTCACCGCGGCCGACGAACGGGCAACTGAGGTGGTACGGGCGGCAGTCGAGGCCGCGAAGGCGGCTCCCGCGCCCGATCCGGCCGAGGCGCTGACCGAAGTGTGGGCGGACGGAGGTGCGGCATGGCGGACCTGATGGTGCCTCAGGAGGCTTCTGAGCAACGGCGGATCACCTATCGCGAGGCCGTCGCCGAGGGCATCGCGCGGGAGATGCGGCGCGATCCGGCGGTCGTGTGCCTGGGGGAGGACATCGGGGAGGCCGGCGGGGTGTTCAAGACGACCGCCGGGCTGTTCAAGGAGTTCGGGCCCGGGCGGGTGTGGGACACGCCCATCTCCGAACAGGCCATCGTGGGCGCCGCGATGGGCGCCGCCATGACCGGGATGCGGCCGGTCGCCGAGATCATGTTCTCCGACTTCCTGGCCTGTTGCTGGGACTACCTCGCCAACGAGATACCGAAAGTGCGCTACATGACGGGTGGCCAGGTCACCGTGCCGCTGGTCGTCCGCACCGCGAACGGCGGCGGGCTCGGCTTCGGGGCGCAGCACTCGCAGGCCACCGAGAACTGGGCGTTCACCGTGCCCGGGCTGAAGATCGCGGCACCGTCGACACCCGCCGACGTCATCGGCATGATGGCCGCCGCGATCCGCAGCGACGACCCGGTGGTCTTCTTCGAGCACAAGGGGCTGTTCGCGAGCAAGGGTCCGCCCGCGCCGCCGGATCATGTGGTGGAGCTGGGGCAGGCGGCCGTCGTCCGCGAGGGCGCCGACATCACGCTCGTGGCCCTCGCCTCGATGGTCCCGCTCGCGCTCACCGCCGCCGAACGGCTGGCCAGGGAGGGCATCGACGCGGAGGTCGTCGACCTGCGCTGCCTGGTACCGCTGGACGTCGGCACCGTTCTCGCCTCGCTGGAGAAGACCTCGCGGCTTACCATCGTCGAGGAGAACCCGTACCAGGGCGGATGGGGCGCGACGCTCGTGTCCGTCGTCGCTGACGAGGGGTTCGGACTGCTCGACGCGCCGGTGCGGCGGGTGGCGGGGGAGTGCGTGCCCCTGCCGTTCGCCGACGCGCTGGAGGAGCGGGTCATCCCCACCGTGGACAAGGTCGTGACGGCCGTGCGTGACCTCGCGGCCTACTGAATTTCCGTATCAGGTACCGACTTTCCCTGGGAGGAAGGGCGATGACCGATCGACTGCTTCTGCGCTCCGGCCATGTGATCTCCATGGACCCCGACATCGGGGAACTGCCCCGGGGCGACGTCCTGATCGAGGACGGGAGAATCACGGCGGTCGAGCGCGAGATCGGCGCGGACGCCGAAGTACTCGACATGGCGGGCCGCATAGTGATCCCCGGCTTCGTCGACACCCACCGCCACACCTGGGAGGCGCCCATCCGCGGCTGCGCCCCCGACGCCACGCTCGACGACTACTTCGTGGGCGTCCTCGACACCTTCGCCCCCGTCTACACCCCCGAGGACGTGTACGCGGGCAATCTCGCGGGCGCGCTGGAATGCCTCAACGCCGGCATCACCACCCTCGTCGACTGGTCCCACATCAACAACACCCCCGAGCACCCGGACGCCGCCGTACGGGCCCTGGCGGAGAGCGGGATCCGCGCCCAGTACGCCTACGGCAGCGCCAACACCTCCCTCTCCGACTACTGGTTCGACAGCAAGATCGCGATACCGGGCGACGACGTACGGCGCATCCGCTCCAAGTACTTCGCCTCCGACAGCGGTCTGCTGACGATGGCGCTGGCCACCCGCGGCCCCGGCTTCTGCACCAACGACGTCGTCACCGCCGAGTGGAACCTCGCCCGCGAACTGGACATCCCGATCACCGTGCATGTCGCCATGGGCCGGCTCGCGGGCCGCTTCGGCATGGTGAAACAGCTCCACGAACTGGGCCTGCTGGGCTCCGACACCACCTACATCCACTGCTGTCACCTCAGCGAGGAGGAATGGCGGATGGTCGCCGACAGCGGCGGTACGGTGTCGATCGCACCGCAGGTCGAGACCCAGATGGGGCACGGCTGGCCGCCCGTGATGAAGGCGATCGAGCACGGACTGCGGCCCTCGCTCAGCATCGACGTCGTCACCACCGTTCCCGGCGACATGTTCACCCAGATCCGCGCGGCCTTCGGAGCCGAGCGGGCCCGCGTGAACGCGGCCTGCTGGGAGGCCGATGTCCCGGTCCCCGCAACGATGTTGACGGCTCGTCGGATGCTGGAGCTGGCGACGGTCAACGGCGCCCATGTCGCGGGCCTCGAACACCTCACCGGCTCCCTCACCCCCGGCAAACGCGCCGACGTCGTCGCACTCGACGCCACGGCGCTCAACATGGCGCCGGTGCACGACGCCGCCGCCGCGGTGACCCTGTCGGCGGACGTCTCCAACGTCGAGACGGTCGTCGTCGACGGCACCGTGGTCAAGCGCGACGGGAAGCTGGTCGCCGACACCGGGCGGGCCCGGCGGCTCGTCGAGGAGTCCCGTGACCGGCTGCTGGCGGCGAAGGCGGAGCAGGCGGCGAGGCGCGAGGGATGACGGACTTCGTGGTGCGGCGCGCGACGGACGCGCCGCAACTCCCTTACGGCAGCGGCGGGTTCCGGCGCCGCCCGGTGATCGGAGAGGAGGACGGGAGCGTACACACCGGCTTCGGGGTCTGCGAGTTGCGGCCGGACGGGGCCGTGGGCGCCCATGTGCACTCGTACGAGGAGAGCTTCCATGTGCTCGACGGCAGCGTGATCCTCGACGTGCCCGAGGGCTCGTACCTCCTGGAAGAGGGCGACTACGGCCTCCTCCCGACCGGCGTGCCGCACGCCTGGCGCGGCGCGGGCGCCCTCGACTCCGCCGGGGCGGGTGCCCGTTGGGCCGACATGCTCGCGCCCGTGCCGCGCGCCCGCTACGGGTACGACACCTGGTCCGTGCCCGCGCTGCCGGAGCGCGAGCCCGTCCGGATCGACGTACGCGACCCGCGCACCCGGTCGTTCGGCCACTTCGAGGCCGCCCAGATGGACGCCGGCAAGCAGTCCCAGGACCTCCTGGCCGTGTCCGCGAGCATGCGAACCGCGCTGCTCGTCTACAGCGGGATCACCGTGAAGATGATGGTCGACAGCGACCTGGGTGCCGTCGCCTCGACGATGTTCATGGTGCGGTACGCGCCCGACGGTGTGGCCGGAACACACGATCACCCCTTCGAGGAGACCTACCTGATCCTCGAAGGGCTGGTCGACGCCACCTTCGACGGCGAACGCCACCGGCTCGGCCCCGGCGACGCCGCCTGGGCGGGCGCCGGTTGCGTGCACGGCTTCACCAACGCCGGTGACGGCCCCGTGCGTTGGCTGGAGACACAGGCTCCGCAGCCACCGTCCCGCCACTCCTACCGGTTCACCCGGGACTGGGATCACCTCGGGGACGTACTGGGCAATACGAAGGACACCAAGGACGTCAAGGACGCGAAGGCCGGGGAGGACCGGGCATGAGCAGGGTGGTCGTTGTCGGCGGTACGTCCGGAATCGGCCGCGAGTTCGCCCGCACCCGCGCCGAACGTGGCGACGACGTCGTGCTCACCGGCCGCGAGGCGTGGAGGGCCGACGCGGTGGCCAAGGAGATCGGTGCCCGGGGCCTGGCCCTCGACCTCGCGCGGCCCCATGACATCGCCACTGCGCTCGCCGACGTGGAGAGGGTCGACCATCTCGTCCTCGCGGGCGTCTCGCGCGACGAGAACCGGGTCACCGAGTACGACATCGACACGGCCCTCCACCTCGTCACCCTCAAGCTCGTCGGCTACACCGAGGTCGTGCACACCCTGCGCCCGCGACTCCACGACGCCAGTGCCATTGTGCTGTTCGGCGGCCAGGCCAAGGAACGGCCCTATCCGGGCGCGACGACGGTGGCGACCGTCAACGCCGGCGTGACCGGCCTCGTCCGTACCCTCGCCGTCGAGCTGGCGCCGATCCGGGTCAACGCCGTGCACCCGGGAGTCGTGGGCGACAGCCCGTACTGGCGCGACAGACCGGCGGAGGTACTGGCCGGGCTCCGGGCCCGTACACCCGCCGGTCGGCTAGCCACGATGGCCGACGTGGTGGACGCCGTGGACTTCCTGCTGAGCAACCGCTCCGTCAACGCGATCGACCTGAGCGTGGACGGCGGGTGGCTGCTGGGGTGAGGAGGGGGGGAAGGGAGGCAGGCGCAGGGAGAGGGAGGCAGGGGAACAGCCAGGGGAATCGGGTCAGGCGCCCCGGGTCGCGTTCTCCGCCTCGAACATCCAGCGCTGCTTCTCGAGTTCGGCCGTGATGCCGATCAGCAGATCCTGGGTCACCGGATCGGCTTCCTCCGTCGCGCCGATGCGCTCGCGCAGACGCTCGATCGCCGTGGCCAGTGCCTCGACGAGGAGCTGGACGACCTCCGTGTCCTGGATCCAGCCGTCCTTCGGGGCCTGGAACACGGAGGCGGAGGCGACCGTCTCCGGGCGGCCGTCCGGCGAAACGCCGAGCGCCGCCGCGCGCTCCGCGACCGTGTCGGAGAACGCGCGGGCCGCCGTCACCACCTCGTCGAGGTGCAGATGGATCGAACGGAACCGGGGCCCCACGATGTTCCAGTGGGCCTGCTTCCCGATCAGCGACAGTGCCAGCAGGTCCACCAGGGTCGCCTGCAGGGCTTCGCCGGTGATCCGGCGCTCCGGCTCGGGCAGGCTGCTCTTCACAACGGTCATGGGTTGCTCCTCCTCGTTTCGCGGCCCGGATTCTCGCTACCGGACCCGTTCTCTCGCGGTACGGAGCAGTGCGGCGCGTTCCTCTTCGCGGATGCCGCCCCGCGGTGCCCGGACCGACCACTGCGCAGCGCCCGGTCCGGGCACCGCGGGGTCACCGGGCAGTGGGCGCGCACACGCCGTGCGACGGCGATGTCCCGCACCGCCGGTCCTTGTGTGCCCACGGGGAAGAACAGTTCGGGGTCCTCTCCCGTGCGGGCTGCCCGCCGCAACCACTCCATGGAAACGCGGGTGCCCAGGTCGGAGGGACGGAAACGTGACGGAACCGGCCGGCGGACGCGACGGACAGCGATCGAGCGGCCGGAGGAGAGGCGAACAGGCGGAGGGGAAGGGAACCGGCGGAGGGGAGGATGGTCATACGGTTCGGGGCGTGAGCACCCGGTCCACGAAGGCGGTCAGCTCGGCGAAGGCCGCCGCCCTGTCCGTCTCCAGGAAGACCTCGTGCCGGGCGCCTGGGAAGATCCGCTCGGTCCAGTCGCTGCCGCGCAGTTCCTCGACGCCGACGCGGCTCCCGGCGAGCGGGACGAGCCGGTCGTCGTCGCCGTGCAGCCACAGCAACGGCAGCGGTCCGACATCACCGCTCTTCGCCACGGTCTCCAGCGTCCGTACGAACGCCTCCAGCGTGGGTCGCTTCATCGGGCCGTGCCAGACCAGCGGGTCCGCCGTGTACGCCGCCCCGACCGCGGGATCGCGGGACAGCGCGGCCGGGCTGATGGGACGATCGGGGATCTCGTCGAGAGCGAGCAGCCGCCCCGGGAGATCCCAGCTGCCGAGCACCGGCGCGGACAGGACGAGCGCGCCGAGCTCGGCGCCGTACCGCTGTGCGAAGCGGGCCGCGACCAGACCGCCGGCGGAGTGGCCGATCAGGACGACCGGCACATCCGGGTGTGCCGCCCGGGCATGGTCGGCGACGGTGTGCAGGTCCGTGACGACGTCCTCGAAATCCACGATCAGCGCCCGTTCGCCCGCCGACCGGCCGTGCCCCTGGTGATCGGGGCCGAGGACGGTCGCGCCGTGGGCCACGAGGAGACCGGCGAGTTCCTCGTAGCGGCCCACGTGTTCCCCGTACCCGTGCGAGAGAAGGGCCAGGTAGCGGGGCGGGGCGAGCGGGCGTTCGGAACCGTCGGGGGTGGGGCGAGACCACTCGCGGACGGCGATCGTGCCCCTGCTGCCGGTGAGGACGTACTCGCGGGACTCGGCCATGGCATCTCCGGCTGCGTCGTTGAAGGTGTGCGTGGTGTGCGTGGATCTTCCCAGGGGCCGGGCGGCCGGTCCACGGTGACGCGTCGGGGTGGTGCAGGGGTCACCTGGCGAGACGGTGCTTACGACAGCAGTTAGGTGGGCTTAGCATCGGTGTCCGCATGAACACGATGACGCTCTGGCACATGACGCACTGGGAATTCGCCGCGCTGGCCGCCGCGGCGGTGCTGGTCGGCTTCTCCAAGACCGCCGTCAGCGGGGCCAACACGGTCAGCCTGGCGATCTTCGCGGCCGTCCTGCCCGCCCGCGAGTCCACCGGTGTGCTGCTGCCCATCCTGATCGCGGGGGACGTACTCGCCGTCCTGACCTACCGCCGACACGCCCACTGGCCGACCCTGTGGCGGCTGTTCCCGGCGGTCGCGGTGGGTGTGGTCGTCGGCACGGTGTTCCTGCTGTGGGCGGACGACGAGGTCGTACGGACGTCGATCGGGGCGATCCTGCTGTTCATGGCCGGGGTGACGGTGTGGCGCCGACGGCGCGCGGAGGCCGAGGCGTCGGAGTCGGTGTCGGAGGACGACGAACCGGCCGCGGTGAGCACACCCGCCGGGCGCCTCAAGGCCCGCTCCTACGGTGTCCTCGGCGGTTTCACGACGATGGTCGCCAACGCGGGCGGCCCGGTCATGTCGATGTATCTCCTCTCCGCCGGTTTCCGGAAGCTGGGTTTTCTGGGCACGTCGGCGTTCTTCTTCCTGATCGTCAACGTCTCGAAGGTCCCCTTCAGCGCCGGCCTCGGCCTGATCGACGGCCACTCGCTGCTGCTCGACGCGGCGCTCGTGCTGTTCGTCGTCCCCGGTGCGTTTCTCGGCAAATGGGCGGTGAGCCGAATCAACCAGCGGCTGTTCGAGCAGTTGGTGATCGCGGCCACGGTGGTGGGCGGAGCGCAGTTGCTGCTGCGCTGATCAGCGGCCGTCCGGGGGCCGGCCCGGGCCGAGTGTGGCCTGCATCCGGCCGATGGCGCGCAGCACCTCGTCCCGGTTCTTGGCGCTCTTGATCCATACCGGCAGCCGGGCGACGAGGGTCATCCTCTGACCGGTGTCGTACCAGGGCGCCCGCTCGCGCAGGGATGCCGCGACGAACCGCCTGATGCAGGCCAGGTGTTCGAGGTTGTACGCCCACAGCCAACCGTGACGGGTCTCCGTCCGCAGCCACACGGGGATGCGGAAGTACGGGTCGCCTGCCGGGGCGGCGGTGCCGGCCGAGAACATGACCGACCTGGCCGACCTGCCGGACCAGCTGCGGGACAGACCGCAGGCGCCGCACACGAGGCGCCGCGGTGCGAACGGCGCCGAGCGGATCGCCTGGTCCGGTTCCTCGTGAGCAGCCCGTCGGACATGTGCGGGACGCTCACAGCGCGGACAGCGAACGAGGACCGAGCCGATGAAGTCGTACGTCGTGCTGCGGGGGTCGCGGAAGCGCACCGGGGCCGGGGACATGACAGGAGTATGGCCGTGGTCCGGTGACGGGGCACCCGGTTTCCCGCTCGCGGGGACTGCTCCGTGCGGCGAGGCACCCGGACAGGGCTTCCCGTGGCGTCGGCTACGACCCGGACGTACTCCCGCCCGCTCCCGACAGTGCCGCGGGACGGTTCGGCAGGCTGCTGCTGAGGTCCTCCACCAGGAGACGTTTGGCGATGGTGTCCACCGCGGCGCGCAGGTCGTCGCCCGACGGGCGGCCGAGGTCCTGTTCCACCCGGCCCGCCAGCCAGGAGCCCCAGGCGTTGCCGATCACCTCGGCCTCGCGGGTGCCCGCCTCGGTGTGGGAGAAGAAGGAGCCGGTGCGGGTCAGGTAGCCCTCCTCGACCATGCGGTCGAAGACCGGGACGAGCACCTCGGGCGGCATGTGGCGGCGGGCGGCGATCAGGCCGAGGCCGGCGTGGCCGACCATGCGGGTGAACAGCTCGACCTGCATCACGGCCCAGGCGCCCGCGATGTCGAGCCGGGTGTCGGAGTCGCTGACGATCCGGCGCGCGGTGTCCAGATCCGTACTGCCGATGATCTTGCCCACGGACGCCTCCAGCAGGCGTCGCGAGTCCGGGTTGCTCGGCGTCGCGAAACCGTCGCCCATGTCCGTCGAGGCCATCCGCGCGCTGTCGCGCAACTGGACCTGTTTGAGGAACAGGGCGACGACGAAGCCGAGGAGCGCGACCGGCACGGTCCACAGGAAGACGGACTGGATGGTCTCCGCGTACGCGCCGATGATCGGCTCGGCCGCCCGGGCGGGGAGGTCGTGCAGGCCCGCCGGGCTGGTCGCCGCGCCGGTGATGGCGGCCTGGTCCGCCGCACCCGTGCGCGCGGCCTCGGCGATGCCCTCGGAGAGGTTCGGTGTCAGTGAGTTGGTGTAGAGCGTGCCGAAGACCGCGGTGCCGAAAGAACTGCCCAGCGTACGGAAGAAGGTGACGCCGGAGGTCGCGGTGCCGAGGTCGGCGTACTCGACGGTGTTCTGGACGGCGATCGTCAGCACCTGCATGCCCAGGCCGATACCGGTGCCGAGGACGAACATGTAGAGCGAGGCCAGCCAGGTGCTGGTCGACGCGTCCATGAGGGAGAGCAGATACAGGCCCAGGCCCATCACCGCCGAGCCGATGACCGGGAAGAAGCGGTACTGGCCGGTCTTGCTGACCACGTTGCCGCTGAAGACGGACGCGATCAGCAGGCCCAGCACCATGGGAAGGGTGCGTACGCCGGAGACCGTCGCCGAGTCGCCGTCGACGTACTGGAGGAAGGTCGGCAGATAGGTCATCGCGCCGAGCATCGCGAAGCCGACGATGAAGCTGAGGATCGAGCACACCGTGAAGACGGGGTTGCCGAACAGCCGCATGGGCAGCATCGGTTCGGCCGCGCGGGACTCCGCCCAGCAGAACAGACCGAGCGAGACCGCGCCGCCGACGAACAGCGCGATGATGACGCCGGAACCCCACGCGTACTGGTTGCCGCCCCAACTCGTCGCCAGGATCAGCGCGCTGGCACCGATCGCGACGAACGCGATGCCCAGATAGTCGATGACCGGGCGTACCGCCGACTTCACCACCGGAATGGTGCGGGCCGCCGCGACCACGACGACGATCGCGATCGGGACGTTGACGTAGAACGCCCAGCGCCAGGTCAGATGGTCGGTGAACAGACCGCCCAGGAGCGGCCCGATGACCGTGGCCACACCGAACACGGCACCGATCGCGCCCTGGTACTTGCCGCGTTCCCGCAGCGGGATGACGTCGGCGATCAGGGCCATCGCCGTGACCATCAGCCCGCCCGCGCCGACGCCCTGCATGGCCCGCCAGACGATCAGCAGCGTCATGTTCGTGGCGAGCCCGCACAGGAACGAACCGGTGATGAAGACGATCGCCGAGACCTGGAAGACCACCTTGCGGCCGAACAGGTCGCCGAACTTGCCGACCAGCACCGTGGCCACGGTCTCCGCCAGCAGATACGACGTCACCACCCACGACATGTGCTCGGCACCGCCCAGGTCCGACACGATCGTCGGCAGGGCCGTGCCGACGATCGTCTGGTCCAGTGCGGCCAGGAGCATACCGAGCATGATCGTGACGAAGACGACGTTGCGGCGGCGGGAGTCCAGCACGGGTGGCTGCGCGGCGGCGGGCGGTGCGGTGTCCTCGGCGACTGTCACGAGGTCACGATCACACCGGTGGTACGCCCGTGCAAGGGGTGGCGTCCGGCCGGGTGCCCGGCCCCGGTGCCTGCCGCTGCCCGGGCCCAGGCGCTCCGGGCTTCCGCCGCAGCAGATACGTGTCCATGATCCAGCCCTTGCGCTCACGGGCCTCGGCACGCAACCGCTCGATACGGGGCGCCGCCTCGGCGATCGGCCCGGAGACGAGGATCTCGTCCGGGGTGCCTATGTACGCGCCCCAGTAGATGTGGATGTCCTCGTCGGCGAACTCCCGGAAGGCCTGATGGGCGTCCAGCATCACGACCACGTCGTCGGCCTCCGCCGGAAACCCCTCGGCGAGCCGCCGCCCGGTGGTGATCTGGACGGCACTCGCGACCCGGTTGAGCCCCGTGCGGTGCCGGGCGGCGAGTGCGGAGACACTGCTGATGCCGGGCACCACGTCGTACTCGAACTCGACCGTGCCCCGCCCGAGGATCTCCTCCAGAATCCCGAGCGTGCTGTCGTACAGCGAGGGATCGCCCCACACCAGGAACGCCCCGCTCTCCGCCGGGCCGAGCCCGGCGATCAGCCGCTCGTAGATCCCGGCCCGGGCACGCCGCCAGTCCCCGACCGCGGGGGAGTACGCGGCGCCCCCGGCCGTCCGGTCCCGCTCCGGATCGCGCACCTCGACCAGGCGGTACGTCCCTTCCGGCACGTGCGTGTCGAGCAGGTGCCGGCGCAGCCCCACGAGGTCGGACCCGGTCTCGCCCTTGTCGAGGACGAAGAACACGTCGGTGCCCCGCAGCACCCTGACCGCCTGAAGGGTGAGCTGGTCGGGGTCGCCCGCGCCGATACCGATGACATGAATCCTCCGCACGCCCCGAGTCTGCCGCACACCACCGACAACGCGGCGGGTCGGCCCGGGTCAGCCGCCGACGCTACGACCCGACAAGCGTGGCGCCCGAGCCACCGCGTCGACAGGGGCGGCCTCGCGCTCCACCTCCGCCGCCAGTTCCCGCGCCCAGGTGACGACCCCGGCGAGGTCCAGCCCGTACGGCCGCGGTCGCGAGTCCTCGGCCGCCCACTCCTCGACCGCGTCGGCCCCGCGCCGCAACAGCCGGGCGCCACCCGTGACGTTCCCGCGCGCGGAGTGCGTGAGCCCCACGGCCAGTTGTGCGAGCCCCCGCCACAGGCCGCGCTCCTCCTCCGGGCCCGACTTCCAGGCGTCCTCGAAGACCTCGTGCGCGTGGAACGGCTTCCCCGCGTCCAGCAGTGCCTGCGCCTCGGCGACGCTCTCCTCGGGACGGCGTAGGACCCCTTCGGGCTGCCGGTCCACCCCGGACTCGCCGTACGGCAGTGGCCGCCCGAGCCCGTCCCGTGGCCGCGCGTTGCGCGCCCGCCCCTCTCCGTCCCGATCCCGTCGCCCGCCTGCTGCTGCCCGACCCTCCGACGCACTGCTCATACGACGATTGTCGCGCGCGCCCTGCCGTCTTCGGGGCCACCCCTGACGTGGGGTAAAGTTCTGCTCGCGTGATCACGCGGGGCAACCGCGGGACGACGCACCGGGACGTGGCGCAGCTTGGTAGCGCACTTGACTGGGGGTCAAGGGGTCGCAGGTTCAAATCCTGTCGTCCCGACTTGTGAGAGTCGCGGTTCAGGGGCTGTTTCGGATCACTCCGAAACAGCCCCTGAGTCGTTTCCGTGGACCCCGTCACGCCGAAGGCGCGCACACCGGGCGGGCGGTGAGGCCCAACTCGGTGTGCGCGCCCTCAGGTCCGGATGTCCGGCGCGACCTGTGCCTCCCGCCTAGCGGCGGAAGACGATGCCCTTGGTCGCGGTCCCCGTGCGGTTGTCGTACACGACGTCGCCCGTGGACTTCTTCCAGATCCGGATACGGAACGTGTCCGGCTTGTCCGTCGCCGTGATGCGGAAGGCGTAGCCGTCCTTGCCGTTGACCGTGCCGGAGCCCTGGTACACCGCGGTGTTGCCGGTGACCACCAGCCAGTCGGAGGACGTGGAACGCAGCCGCACCTTCGCCTTGGACCTACCGGGTGCCGCGAGGTCGAAGGAGGCCGTGGCCGTCGGGACCGTGGCGCCCTTCCGGTAGAAGGCGCCGAAGGAGAAGGACGCCTTGCCGGTCAGCTTCGGGTCGGCCGGGTAGGCGCCCGGCCGGGAAGCGATCACGCCGATGCCCGAGGCGCCGGCCTTGGGGTCGAACACGATCAGCTCGGGGAGCTCGGCGGTGGCCGCGGCCTTGTCGTCGTCCGTCACCGTGATCGTCGGGCGGAGGATGCCCGCCTTCAGGTAGGCGTGGCTCGCCTCACAGGTGCCGTTCACGACCTTGCCGGACGTCGGGGTGGTGCCGTCCTTCCAGTCGATGGTGCAGGTGTGGGTGTCGGCGCGGCCCGGGTCGGTGAACTTCGCCGAGATGCGCACCGGGGTGTTCCTGCCGGCCGGGACCGGGTTCTTCGGGCCCTGGACCGAGGTGATCGACGGCGGTGCGTTGGTGACCGTCACCGTCAGGGTGTCCTTGCTGCGACCGCCCGTCAGCGTGACCTCGTACGTGCCGTTGTCCTGGCAGGTGATGGACGTCGGGATGGTGGTCCGGCTGGAGAGCGTGCAGGGGGTTGTCGGGCTCACGCTCCAACTCGGCGTTCCTGCCCCGGAGATGGTGCCCGTGAGCGGGATCGCGCTGCCTTCCTGGCCCGTTGTGTCCGCGCCGGCGTGGACGATCGTCACCGGGTCGATGCCCGAGAGGGTCGGGACGACCTTCTTGATCAGGCCGTCGGCGTCGAACTCCATCTTGTCGATGGTCGTTTCGCGGTGCATGCCGTCACCGCCGGGGATGGCGAAGCGGTGGTAGACGATGTACCAGTCGTCGGTGTTCGGGACGTGGACCACCGAGTGGTGGCCGGTGCCCTTGATGCCGAGGGAGAGGTCCTTCTGCAGGATCACACCGCGCTTGGTCCAGGGGCCCGTGGGCGAGGAACCGGTCGCGTAGGCCACCTGGTAGTTCTCGTCCCGCGTGTCGTTCTCCGACCACATCAGGTAGTAGGTCCCGTTGCGCTTGATGACGAACGAGCCCTCGTTGTAGTTGCTCGGCGTGATGTCGGTGATCTTCGACGCGTCGAAGGAGACCATGTCCGCGTCGAGCGGCACCACGTAGGCCCTGCCGTTGCCCCAGTACAGGTACGACTGGCCGTCGTCGTCGGTGAAGACCGCCGGGTCGATCATCTGGCCCGGGTGGTCACCGGCCTTCAGCAGCGGCTTGCCCAGGGCGTCCTTGAAGGGGCCCGTCGGGGAGTCCGACACCGCCACACCGATGTTCGCGTCGGCGCAGAAGTAGAAGTAGTACTTGCCGTTCTTCTCCTCCATGGCCGGCGCCCAGGCGCGGCTGTCGGCCCAGCTGATGTCGGGACCGAGGTCCAGGATGACGCCGTGGTCCTTCCAGTGGACCAGGTCGGTGGAGGAGTACGCCTTGAACTGTGTGCCGCTCCAGCCCTCGAAGCCGTCGGTGGTCGGGTAGATGTAGAAGGTGTCGCCGAAGCGGACGATGTTCGGGTCGGCGTTCAGACCCGGCAGCACCGGGGTCCTCATCTCCACGGCCGACACCGTCCAGGTGCGCTTCTTGCCGTCGGAGCCGGTCACCTCGTACGTCACCGGCTTGGTGAAGTCGCGCAGGGTGCCGGAGGCGGGGCTGATGGTCGCGCCGTGGGCCAGGGTGAACTCCGGTGCCAGGGCCTTGACGTTGCTGCCCGGGTTGAGCGGCAGGACGATCTTGCTGTCCTTGTCGGTGATGATCGCGTCGACCTTGAGCGCTGGGTGGGTCGCCGCGGCGATCCCGGTGGTGTTGCCGCTGATCTCCAGGACCTCGGCGGGCGTCAGGGCCCGGTTGTAGATCCGGAAGTCGTCGACCTCGCCGCCGAAGTACGGGTCCGGGGAGTAGAGGGACTTGCCGATGTAGCCGGAGTAGTCCTTGGCGGAGTCGTACAGCTCGGACGGCTTGATGGTGACGCCGCTGACGCGGGCCGTCTCGGCGCCGTCCACGTAGAGGATCGCCGTCTCGGTCGCGCCGTCCAGGGTGACGGTGACGTGCTGCCACTGGCCGGCGGTGAGCGGTGAGCCGCCGATCATCTGCTTCTCACCGGACCAGGTGGCCTTGGTGATCGCGGAGAACAGCTTGCCGCCGCCGTTGGACGGGGTGGCGAACAGGTACTTGTTGCTGTCCGGGCCGAGCCCGAACAGCCACTGGAAGTTGTCGCCGCCCTTCCACTTGACGTACGTGGAGACGGTGACGCTGGTGGTGTCCTTCAGGACCCCGTTGGGGATCTTGACGTACGGCGAGCTGGAGCCGCTGTTGCCGCCGGACATCTTGAACGAGCTGCCCTCGACGCCGGTTCCGAAGTCGGGCGTACGGACGTAGGTGCCGTGGTAGCCGTGGCCGCTGGAGTCGCGGGCGATGCTGCCGCCGGTCTCGTCGAAGTCGTAGTGCAGGAGCAGGTCGGCCGGGATGTCCGGGCCCTCGGCGGAGACCGTGACCTCGGCGCTGACCGCGATCGCGGAGTCGCCCGCCAGGTCGCCCTTCACCGTGAAGGTGCCGGCCTGCGCGTACTGCGACTCGGCCACGGCCTCCCAGGTGACGGCGACGGGCCGCTTCACACCGTCCGCCGACTCGGCGATGACGGTGGCGGGCAGGACCGGGGCGTCACCGATGCGCGTGACGACCTTGACGTCCTCGGCGCTCGTGATGATCTGGTCCGGCTGGTAGGTCTTCAGGAGCCGGTCGTACTCGGCCTGGGTGACCGGGAGCACGGTGCCGTGCCGGGGCTTGGACGGCAGGTCGTAGCCGGTGGACGGGGTCCAGACGCCGGAGGCCAGGTCGGTCGTCTCGAAGGGGATGTAGCCGCGACCGCCGAACTCGTCGAGGAACGCGTACCACTTCTCCTCGGTGTTCGACTTGAACACCAGGGGACCCTCGGCCGCGCTCATCGCGCCCTTGCCGATGCCCTCGGCGACGGCGGTGTAGGACGGGTTGAGGATCGAGTCGCTCTTCTCCTCGAAGATGAACTTGCTGTTCGGCGTCGAGGAGCTGTTGTTCCGCTCGTCCTTGGACAGGCGGTAGTAGGTGTCCTTGTCCTTGATCATCGTGGAGTCGATGACCGAGTAGCCGCGGTCGATCCACACCTTGGGCGCGCTGAAGGTGCGGAAGTCACGGGTGGTCGCGTACATCATGCGGTTGTAGGTGTCGCCGGAGTGGTCGGCGTTGTCGTACAGCTTCGAGGCCCAGAAGACGACGTACGAGCCGAGCTCGTCGTCGTAGAACGCTTCCGGCGCCCAGGTGTTGCCGGCCGAGTCGGGGGAGACCTTCACCAGGCGCTGGTCGGTCCAGTGGACCAGGTCGGTGGACTCCCACACCATGATCGACTTGCTGCCGGTGCGCTGGGAGGCGTCCCAGTCGCCGTTGCCGTAGATCCGCAGGTCGGTGGCGATCTGGTAGAACTTGTCGCCCTCGGGGGAGCGGATGATGAAGGGGTCGCGCAGGCCCTTCTCGCCGAGCGTGGAGGTCAGGACGGGCTTGCCGTCGTTCAACTCCCGCCACTTCAGCGGGTCGTTGCCCTTGCTGAGTGCCGCGTAGAGCTGTTCGCCGTCCGAGGTGCCCTCGCCGGTGAAGTAGCTGAACATGTAGCCCTTGAGGGCTTCCTTCGCGGGGAGTTCGGGAACCTTGGCCGTCAGGGTGCGGGTCGCGGTGGCCGTGCCCTTGGTGATCGTCGCGGTCAGGTCGACCGTCGTGCCGCCGGCGCCGTGCGCGGGGCGGTGGACCACACCGTCGGTCCCGATGACGTCCGGGTTCGCCGAGGACCAGTCGACCGCCGTGCCGTAGGCGCCCGTTGACGGCAGCGTGATGTTGCCGCGTACGTCGTCGATGTTCGGGACGGTCAGCGCCTCGGCGGCCTGCTGGGTGGCGGTGGCGTCGTCGAAGGTGGCCGGGACCGTGACGTCGAAGGTCTTGGTGTCGCTCACCGGGCCCTTCTTCAGGGTCGCCGTGAGCGTGGCGTGGCCGTCCGGCTGGCCGGCGGCGGGGCGGGTGACGGCGCCGGTGGCCGAGACCACGGAGGCGTTGTCGGTCGCCCAGGTGATGGCGGAGCCGCCCGCGGGACCCGCGCTCGGCAGGGTCAGGTCGGCGGTCACCGCGCTCGTGTCGCCCAGTGTCAGGGCGGACTTGTCGGCGGCGACGCCCTGCGTGGCGACGGGGAGGGAGAGTTCCTCGACCTCGGTGCTCGCCAACGCCCGGTCGTAGACACGGAAGTCGCGGATGTTGCCCTTGAACAGGTTGTCGCCGGGGTAGACCGACTTGCCTATGTAGTTGGCGGTGGTGGTGCCCGAGCCGATGGAGCCGGGGGTGAGGGTGACCGCCGTGTTGCGGCCCACCTCCACGCCGTCCTCGTAGAGCACGCCCGTGTTGCCGGTCTGGGTGTAGGTGATCTGCTTCCAGACCGCGCGCTGAAGATTCGTGCCCGCGGTCCGAGTCGTCTGCTCCGTCGACCAGTTGCCGCTGGCGATGGACGTCCGGTACGAGTTGCCCGTGGTGAACAGGTAGCCGTTGCCGGCCGAGCCGCTGGTGTTGCCGAAGCCGTAGATGAAGTACGGGTTGGACTGGGCGGTGTCGATCTTCACGTCCATCGAGACGGTGATCGAGTTCATGCCGCTCATGATGTTGTCCGGCACCTTGACGTAGGTGTCGGAACCGTTGAAGGCAAGTCCTTCACCGGAGTTGGACCAGCCGGCGGTCCCGTTCACCGTGCCGGTACGGCCGTTGCCCGAGGCGTCGGCGACGGTGGTGCCGGAGGCCGCGTCGAGCTTGTACCAGAGGGCCAGACCGTCGGTGATGTCGGCCGCGGCGGCGTGCGCGGGGGCCGACATGGCCAACGGGCTGGCGAGGCCCAGGAGAAGCGATGCGGCGGTCAGTCCGGCGAGCCGTGGTGACCATGGTCTGCTGCGGCCGCGTGATCTCGCGAGTTGCATCGTTTCGGCTTCCTCTGCTCGGACACGGGGGGCGGTAGGGGGGGTGTAACGGGAGACATCAGATTTCGTCTGTGTGTCCGCGCGTTGCGAGAGTGTCAATCGGTGCGACCTGGGTCGTCAAGAGTTTTCGAACAACGTTCGGCAGGTCGGACAACTTGTTTTTACGCGGGGGACGTCAACCGGAACCGAACCTGTCACAAACGTTGACGCGCGCACCTTGTGTACCTAAGTTCTGGTCGAAGTTACGTACACGGTCCGGAATTTCGAACAATGTGACCATGAGAAGGGACCTGTCTGTGTTCCGTACCCGTCACTGGTTGACCCTCCTGGCAGCGCTGCTGGCGTTGCTCGTACCTGTCGTCGGCATTCAGCCCGCCGCCGCTGCCGAGGGGCGTCCGTACACGAACCCGGTCAAGTCCCAGAAGGGCGCAGACCCCTGGCTGGAGTACTACAACGGCAACTACTACCTGGTCACCACGTCCTTCACCGGCGTCCTGACCATGCGCAAGTCGCCGACCCTGGCCGGCCTGGCGACGGCTCCCAGCGTGCAGGTCTGGAGTGACACCACCTCGACCCGCAACAACAACTTCTGGGCGCCAGAGCTGCACTTCTTCGACGGCCACTGGTACCTGTACTACTCCGGCGCGCCGAGCGGGGCCGCCTGCTGCGACCAGCAGCGGACGTACGTCGTGGAGAGCGCCGGTACCGACCCGATGGGCCCGTACACCTTCAAGAACCAGCTCACCGGCTCCAACCTCGACCCGGGCGGCTGGCTCATCGACGCCACCGTGCTGACGTACAACAACAAGCTCTACCTGGTCGGCAGCGGCGCCATCGGTGGCAGCAGGCAGAGCCTGGTCATCGCGCCCATGACCAACCCGTACACCGTCAGCGGCTCCACCTTCAGCCTCATCTCGCAGCCGACGCTGGCCTGGGAGACCTCCGGGGCACCCGTCAACGAGGGACCCGAGCCGCTCTACCACGACGGCCGGACCTTCCTCACCTTCTCCGCGAGCTACTGCCAGACCGCCGACTACAAGCTCGGCCAGCTCGAACTCACCGGCACCGACCCCCTGTTGGCATCGTCCTGGACGAAGAAGCAGACGCCCGTGTTCCAGCGCAACGACGCCGCCGGGGTCTACGGGCCGGGCCACAACGGGTTCTTCACCTCGCCCGACGGCACCGAGAACTGGATCGTCTACCACGCCAACGACTCGGCCTCCGGCGGCTGCGGCAACGGCCGTACCACCCGCGCCCAGAAGTTCACCTGGAACGCGGACGGCACGCCGAACTTCGGCACCCCGGTCGCGCTCGGCACCACACTGCCCGGCCCGTCCGGCGAGACCGCCGCGACCCCGACCGCGTACACGCTGGTGAACCGCAACAGCGGCAAGTGCCTCGACGTGGAGGGCGGGAACACCGCCGACGGCACCAACATCCTCCAGTGGACCTGCAACGGCGGCACCAACCAGAAGTGGCGCGTCGAGGACCAGGGCAACGACACCAGCCGACTGGTCAACGTCGCCACCGGCAAGGTGATGGACACCGCGAACTGCGCCACGGCCGACGGCACCGACCTGCGTCAGTGGTCCTGGCTGAACAACAACTGCCAGAAGTTCAGGCTGGTCTACACGGCCACCGGCGACTACGTCCGGATCGTGAACGAGTCCACCGGCAAGGTCGCCGACGTCGCCGACTGCTCCACCGCGAACGGCGCCGACGTACGTCAGTGGACCTGGCTGAGCAACAACTGCCAGCAGTGGCAGATCAGGCCCACCACGTGAGCCGGTAGCGGAGACGACGGTGGCCCGGCCGGAACTCCGGCCGGGCCACCGCTGTATGACGGACAGTCAGCTGCTCGGCTCGGTCACCTTCGTGGCCGTCTTGCCGTCGACGGCCGCCGCCAGCTGCGGCACCAGCCGCTCCAGCATGTACGGAAGGCTGAGCACCGACACGAACGACACCGAGTTGCCGTAGTCGCTGCTCTCCTTGACGAAGACCTCACGGTCCTCCTTGGCCACCTTCAGGTCCGCGTACAGCGGGTCCTTGCGCAGGGTCGCCTTGTCCTTGGTGGTGTCGGAGACGATCCACACGATCGCGTCCGTGTCGAGGAGATCGGTGCGCTCCTTGCTGATGTTGGCCCCGAACTCGTCGCCGATCACCTTGTCCAGGTCGGTGGGCAGCTTGAAACCGAGGTCCGTGAGGACGCGCGAGCGAGGGTCCTGGCTGCCGTAGACGAAGATGCCCTCGTACGGGGTCGCCATCAGGCCGCTGGCGCCGGCGAACTCGGGATGCTCGGCCGCCGCCTTCTTGAAGTCGGCCTCCACCCCATTGACCAGCTCCTTCGCCTTGGCCTCCTGGCCGAGCGCCTTGCCGATGATCTCGGTCTGGTTCTGCCACGGCACGCCGTAGTCGTTGTACTCCTTCGGCTGGGCCACCACCGGGGCGAACTTCGACAGCGTGTCGTACTGCGCCTTCGTCAGACCGCCGTAGACCGCGAGGATCAGGTCCGGCCGGAGCGCGGCGATCTTCTCGGTCTGCGGGCCGGTGCCGGTGTCCTTGAGGACGGTCGGCGCCGCCGCGCTGCCCAGCTTGTCCGCCGCCCACGGGCCGATCGCGCCCTTGTAGCCGCCCAGCCACTCGGTCGTGCCGACGGGCACCTTGCCCAGTGCGAGGACGGCGTCCTGGTCGGTCAGACCGACCGTGACGATCCGCTTCGGCTCCGACTTGATCGTGGTGCTGCCGTACTTGTGCGAAAGGGTCACCGGGAAGGCGGAGTCGGCGGACGCCTCGGCGGCTGTGCCCGCGGTGTCGGAGTCGTCGTCGGAGCCGCAGGCGGTGGCGGTGCCGAAAAGGAGCAGTACGGAGGTGAGCGCCGCGGCGAGCCGAGTGCCTCTGGGAGAGCCGAGCATCAGTGGTCCTTCACGGTGGTGGTTGTATCGGTGCTGGGACGCGTGGGGGGCTTCTCGGCCGGCGAACGGGTGCCGGACCACGCCTGCCAGAGCAGGGCGTAGGTGCCGGCCGCCGCGCACAGCTCGTCATGGGTGCCGCTCTCCACGATCCGGCCGCCGTCCATGACGACGATCCGGTCCGCGTCGGCGGCCTGGGTGAGACGGTGGGCGACCACGAGCGCGGTGCGGTTCTCGATCGCCCGGTCGGCTGCCTTCTCCAGCAGCCGCGCGCCGGTGCTGCCGGCCTCGGCCGTCGCCTCGTCCAGCACGGCGACCGGCGGATCCGCCAGCACCAGCCGGGCCAGGGCGAGTTGCTGCACCTGGGCGGCGGTGAGCCGGTGCCCGCCCTCGCCGACGACGGTGGCCAGGCCCTCGGGCAGCGCCGACACCCAGTCCAGCGCGCCCACTTCGGTCAGCGCCGAACGCAGGGCCTTGTCCGTCGCGTCGGCGCGCGCGAGACGCAGGTCGTCGGCGAGCGGGCCCGCGAAGACGTGCGTCTCCTGGGTGACCAGGGCAACCGCCAGGCTGTCGGCCGACGTCGAGGTGCCGGTCAGCCGAATCGTGCCGGAGGTCGGCTCGTGCACACCCGCGATGAGCTTGGCGAGCGTCGTCTTGCCCGCGCCGCTCGACCCGACCAGCGCGACCCGCTCCCCGGCGGCCAGCGTGAGATGGACGTCCCGCAGGACGGGACGGCCGGTCAGGTACTCGTGGTGGACGCCGGTCACGGTGACCGTGCCGGGCTCGCGGTGCTGTGCCGTGGGCGCCGGGGGAGTGGCCTCGGGCTCCGGGACGTCGGCGACGCCGACCAGCCGGGCCAGTGCCGCCGTCGCCGACTGGGCGTCGTCGAGCAGCGCGAGGGCCTGGTTGACCGGGCCGAAGAGGCTGTGGAAGTAGAGCGCGGCGGCCGTGGCCGTACCGATGGACACCGAGTCGGCGCGCACCAGGAGGAACCCGGTGACCAGGACCGCGGCCAGGCCGGTGTACTCGGCGATGTGCAGCCGGTTGTAGAAGTCGAGCACCAGCCGCACGCCCCGCATCGTCAGCGCGACCGCGGCGGACGAGCGCCGGGTCACGGACTCGGTGTGCGGCTCTTCGAGCCGGAACGCCCGTACGGTGCCGGCGCCCGCGATGGTGTCCAGCAACTGCTGCTGCTGGGCCCCCATGGCGATGCGCTGCTCGGCGTACAGCGGCACGGCGTTGCGTACGTACCAGCGTGCGGTCCCCGCCTGGATGGGCACCGCGATCAGCGCGGCCAGCAGGAAACGCCAGTCCAGGACGGCCATCGCGGCGAAGGTCAGCACGATGGCGAGCAGGGAGCGGGCCAGCTCGGGCAGCGCGTTGCGCACCGCCTCGCCGACCACCGAGACATCCCTGGTGACACGGGCGTTGAGGTCGCCGGACCCGGCTTTCTCCACCTGTTCCAGGGGCAGCCGCAGCGCCCGTTCGACGAACCGCTCGCGCAACTGGGCCAGCACGGTCTCCCCGAGCCGGGAGACCAGGGACAGCCCGAGCGCGGTGGCGGCGCCCTGCGCGACGGCCACCAGGACCAGGAGGACGGCAGGGAGGGTGAGGTCGTCCGGCGGGCGGTGCTCGGCGACCAGGTCCACCATCCGGCCGAGCAGCGGCTGGACGAGCAGGCCGACAGCGGTCGCTGCGACCATCACGGCGAAGGCGCCGAGGGCCAGCCGGCGGCGCGGGCGGACCAGTTCACGGACCGCGGCACGGGTGCGCCGGGGTGTCGCGGTGGGCAGCAACTCCCTTGTGCTGTCGGGAAGTTCGTGGCCGTTCATGCCAGCACCGCCGCTCGGTAGGTCTCGTGACGGTCGATCAGGTCGGCGTGCGATGCGGTGTCGGTGACCCGCCCGTCCTCCAGCAGTACGACCCGGTCGGTGACCGACAGCAGTGCCGGGCTGTTGGTCACCAGCACCGTCGTACGGCCCTTGCGGATCTCCCGGACGCCGGTGGCGATGCCCGCCTCGGTCACCGTGTCGACGGCGGTGGTCGGATCGTGCACCACCAGGACGGGCCGTTCCGCTGCCAACGCCCTTGCCAGCGCGACGCGTTGACGCTGTCCGCCGGAGAGCGAGCGGCCCCGCTCACTGACCGCCGTGTCCTCGCCGTCCGGGAGGGTCTGGGCGACCTGGGCCACACCGGCCGCGCTCATCGCCTGCCCGGGGTCGGTGTGGCCGGGCGCGGCTGCCGTGACGTTGCCGCGGACGGTGCCCTCGAAGAGGTCGGCGTCGTGCTCGGCGACCAGCAGCGCGGTGCGCAGCTCCGCCGGGTCCAGGTCCCGCAGCGGGACGCCGTCGAGTTCGACGGTGCCCGCATCGGGGTCGGACTGCCGGGCCAGGCAGCGCAGCAGGTCCGTGGCGTGTGCCGGGTCGGTCGCGACCACGCCGAGCAGCTCACCCGGCGCGATGTCGAGGTCGAGGCCCTTGAGGCCGCCGAGGCTGACGCCGGTCAGGCGGACCGCGCCGCGCACCGGCTGGGCCAGGGTCGCCGTGCCGGGGGTGACGTTGTGCGGGGCGGCCAGTACCTCCGCGATCCGGGTGGCCGAGGCCCGGCCCTGGGCGAGCTCGGCGTTGACCCACGCGAGGGTCTCCAGCGGGCCGACGAGGAAGACGGCGAGCCCGACCGCCGACACCAACTGGCCCAGGCTGATGTCCCCTTGGGCGGCGAGCCGGCCGCCGACCAGGGCGACGGCGGCGATCAGACAGCCGGTGAGGCTGAGCACCATGCCGCTCTGGAAGGCCTGAGCGCGGGCGGCTTTCAGGGTGGCCCGCAGGGAGTCGCGGCTGGTGGTGCGGTAGCGGGCGAGCGCGGTGGACTCGCCGCCGATGCCCTTGAGGATGCGCAGGCCGGCCACCAGGTCGGCGGCGACGGCCGAGGCGTGCGCGGCCTGTTCCTGCTCGGCCTCGCTGCGCGACTCCAGCGGCTTGCTCAGCAGATGGCCCAGCCACAGCAGCACGGGTGTGCCGAGCAGTACGACCAGCCCGAGCGTGACGGACATGCGCAGCAGGACGACCGCGCCGACGAGGAGGCCCGCCAGTGACGAGATTCCGGCCATGGCCGCCGTGCTGACGGCGCCCACGCGTTTGGCGTCCTCGGTGGCGATGTTGGCGAGGGCGCCGGGGAGCCGGCCCTCCTCCGCGCCGCCCCCGGGGGCCAGGACCCGGCGTACGAGGGTGATGCGCAGGGTGTGTTCGGCCCGGGCGGCGGCCCGGTCGGCGGACCAGGCGCCGAAGCGCCAGCTGAGCGCGAGGCAGACGTAGACGGCGGCGAGGGCGGCGAGCCAGCTCAGCAGGGCGCCGGTGTCGGAGCCCGTGACGGCGCGGTCGATGACCAGACCGATCACGACCGGCACCATGACTTCGCCGAGTTGGTGGCCGGAGCCGAGGAGCGCGCCGAGGGCGACGTCACGCCGCTGCCCTCTGACCGCCTGTCGCAGGACGTCCCGCCCCGACAGCTGTGAAGGACTACTCACCCGTAACCCCTCTGGGATCGGACGACGGTTGGAGCAGACAGAGCCTGCCCGAGCGCGTGTGCGTGCACTCGGGCAGGCCTGAAACTTAGGTGAGGCTACTCTAAGTTCCAGACGGTTGCCCAGCTCCGACCACGGCATCGCTCGTGCGACGGGCGAGCAGGGAGTCGAGGATTTCGCCCGACCGGACGGCGGTCGTCGACAGGAGCGTCGAGGTGAGACCGTGCGTGTGCTCGGTGGCGCCCTGGAGGTAGATGCCGGCGGTGACCTCCGGCACCGCCTCGACCCGGTGGTCGCGGCCGACGCGTACGGCGTCGTTGTCGTCCCGGAGGCAGAGCTTCGCGGCTCTGCCCAGCAGGGTGTCGAGATCCCGGGGGCGGTAGCCGGTGGCGTGCACGAGCACGTCGCAGGAGAGCACCTCCCTCTCCCCGGTGGGGAGATACTCGACGGTGACGTCCAGCCGGTCTTCCAGCTGCTCGACGTCCCGGATGCGGGAGACGTTGCGCATCCGCAGCCGTTCGGTGCCCTGGACCTTCTCGCGGTACATGGTGGCGTACAGCGTCTCGATCAGGTCCATGTCGACCACCGAGTAGTTGGTGCTGCGGTGGTAGTCGTGCAGGGACTGCTTCACCTCCGGCCGGGACCGGAAGTAGACGTCCACCGCCTCCGGGTCGAAGATCCGGTTGGCGAACGGGCTGTCGTCGGCGGGCGTGTAGCCGTACTTCGCGAAGACCGCGCAGACCTCGGTGCCGGGGAACGAGCGGTGCAGGTAGTCGACCGCCTCGGCGCCGCTCTGACCCGCGCCGAGCACGAGTATGCGGCCCACCGAGGCACCCGAGCCGGTCAACTCGCGGGTGCGGGGGACCAGTTCGCTGTTGTGCCAGATGCGGTCCGACAGCGCGGTGCCCGGCGGTACGTGCGGTTCGAGACCGACGGCCACCGAGATGTTGCGGGCCCGGCGCACCACCGTACGCCCCGGATCGCCCGGCACGCGGCTGGCCACGTCGAACCAGCGGACCTCGCCGTCCTCGGTCAGTACGGGCTCCACGGAGACCACTTCCGTGTCGTACGTCACCTGGTCCGCGATGCGGGCAGCCGCCCACTCGAAGTACTCGTGGAACTCGATCCGCAACGGGAAGAGGGTCTTCGCGTTGAGGAAGTCCACCAGCCGGCCGCGGTCCCGGAGGAAGCACAGGAAGCTGAAGTCGCTGGTCGGGTTGCGCATGGTGACCAGGTCCTTGAGAAAGGACACCTGCATGGTCGCGTCGTCGATGAGCATCCCGCGGTGCCAGCCGAACCGTGGCTGGCGCTCAAGGAACTCGGCGTGGATCCGCTCCTCGGGCGCGGCTTGTGCGTTGTGTTCCGCGATGGCTATCGCCAGCGCCAGATTTGACGGGCCGAATCCGATTCCGAGCACGTCATGGATGGCGTCCGGCTCGTCGTGCAGTGCGTTCACCGCAACTTCCCTTCCCCTAGGCGCCACTGATATTAAATAAGGTTAGCCTTACCTTGCAATGGTGTGTCCTACGGAAGGATCGAATATGCGGGTCGTCATGTTCGGCTATCAGACCTGGGGGCACCGCACGCTCCAGGCCCTGCTGGACTCCGAGCACGAGGTGGTCATGGCGGTCACCCACCCCAAGAGCGACCACGTGTACGAGAAGATCTGGGACGACTCGGTGGCCGACCTCGCCGAGAAGCACGGCATCCCGGTGCTGCTGCGCAACCGGCCTGACGATCCTGAACTCCTCGCCGAACTAAGGGAGTTGGAGCCGGACCTGATCGTCGCCAACAACTGGCGAACAGTCCTGCCGCCCGAGATCTTCGACCTTCCGGCGCACGGCACGCTCAACATCCACGACTCGCTGCTGCCGGCGTACGCGGGCTTCTCCCCGCTGATCTGGGCGCTCATCAACGGTGAACGGGAGGTCGGTGTCACCGCCCACCGTATGAACGCGGAGCTCGACGCCGGTGACGTCCTGTTGCAGCGGGCGGTCCCCGTGGGCGCGTGCGACACGGTGACGGACCTCTTCCACCGCACTGTGGACTTGATCACACCGGTCGTCCACGAGTCCCTCGGGCTGATCGCCTCCGGGCGCGCGGAGTGGATCCCCCAGGACCGCAGTCGGGCGAGCTTCTTCCACAAGCGCTCCCTGGAGGACAGCCGCATCGACTGGACCTGGCCGGCCGAGGACCTGGAACGCCTGGTCCGCGCCCAGTCGGACCCGTATCCCAACGCGTTCACCCATCACAAGGGACAGCGGATACGCATCGTCGAGGCCGCGGTCTCCGAGGGCTGCTACGGGGGCACACCGGGCCGGATCTTCATCCGCGAGGGCGACGGAATCGTCGTGGTCGCGGGCACGGAGGCCCGGAACGGGCGCCTGCGGGGGCTCCTGGTGAAGCGGGTGCGGACGGAGGACGGGACGGAGATCGCGGCGACGGAGTACTTCCGGACGATGGGCGGGTATCTGACGGCGCGGCCCTGACGCACGGCGGCCAGGTGGGCGGGCGGCCCGGATCCCGTTCGACGCGGCCGCGTGATCACGTCAGGATGGCGCCATGCCGGACCTGCGAACCGAACGCCTCGTCCTCCGCGCCTGGCGCGACTCCGACCTCGTCCCCTGGGCGGCCATGAACGCCGACCCGGAGGTCCGCGAGCACCTCGGAGGAGTCCTCACCCGTGAACAGAGCGAAGCCTCCGCCGCCCATTTCCAGACCTGCCTCGACGAACGGGGCTGGGGCTGGTGGGCGGTGGAGGTCACGGGCACCGGTGAGTTCATCGGGTTCGCCGGGCTGGACCCCGTCGAGGACGACATGGCGTTCGACGGGGTCGAGGCGGGGTGGCGGCTGGCCCGGTCCGCGTGGGGGCACGGATACGCGACGGAGGCCGCCCGGGCGGTGGTTGCCCACGCCTTCGACGAGAAGGGCCTCGGTCTCGAAGAGGTCCTGGCGATCACGACAGCCACCAACCTTCGCTCACAGGCGGTGATGCGCCGCCTCGGCATGACCCACGCCCCGGACAAGGACTTCGACGACCCGACCGTCCCGGAGGGACCGCTGCGACGGAACGTGGTGTGGGGGCTTCGGGCGGGTGCCTGGGGCCAGGGACACTGAGGCATTGCCCGGGCGGCGACTCGTCGCTCTGCCGAAGCCGGTGCGTCGTCCCCGTCCGTCGTGGCTGGTCGCGTCCACGCGCCGGAGCCGCAGGTCGATACAGCCCCGCGCCCTCGCTCAAACGTGCCGCATCCACACGTTGGGCTCCTGGTACACGCCCTCGTCGGCGGCGCGGTCGACGTGCAGCAGGCCCAGGCCGTCCGGGATGACGTACTCGCCCGATGAGGGAAGGGCGAGGCCGGTCCACTTCTCCCACTGGGTGACCGTGCCGGTCATCGTCTGGGAGACGGGGGCCGCGGCCAGGATCTCGGCGCCGAGGCGTTCATGCGTGCGGATCCACGGGTCGAGGGCTGTCCCGTCGGGGCGGCGCCAGCGCATGAAGGTCTCGATCGGTGTCAGGGGGTAGCGTGCCTTGGTCGTCGGGCGTACCGGTGCGACGACTCGGGTCAGTCCGGAGTCCAGGGCGGCCTGACGCAGCGCCATCAGCGTCTCGCCCGCCAGCCCGTGTCCGGTGAGCGATGGCGTGACGACCGCGCCGCAGATCACGAGGGTGTCCGGTTCCACACCCTGTTCCCGCCCCTCGACCGCCCGCACCAGGGAGTTTGTGTACCCGGACGGCAGCCCCTCGACCGACCCGTCCCAGTGGACCGGCACTCCCCAGCCAGCCGCCACCGGCACGTCGTGCTCGTCCACCAGTGTGAGGTCCCAGGCGGGGAACCACTCCCGGACCCGGCCTATGTACTCCGACACCAGCCGGTCGGCCGTGATGAACTCCGGGAAGCTCCCGCTGAAGAGTTCCTTCTGCTGCTCAACCGGCCAGGTGCGCGCGTCGGTTCGCTCGATTCTCAAGGTCACGAGGATGTCTTAGCACGCACGTCCTGGTGATGGCGGCCCAGTGGGATCACCATGGGGGTGTCGCTGACCGGGTCGAGGGTGATGCGGCACGTGAGGTCGAAGACGTCCTCCACCGTCTCCTCGGTGATGACCTCCGCCGGCGGGCCCTCCGCCACGATCCGGCCGGACTTCATGGCGACGACGTGATCGGCGTACCGGCAGGCCTGGTTGAGGTCGTGCAGGACCATCACGACGGTCCGGTTCTCGCGGCGGTTGAGGTCCGTGATCAGGTCGAGTACGTCGATCTGGTGGGCCAGGTCGAGATACGTCGTCGGCTCGTCGAGGAGGAGTACGGGGGTGCCCTGGGCGACGGCCATCGCGATCCACGCCCGCTGGCGCTGACCGCCGGACAGCTCGTCCACCGGACGGTCCGCGAGGTCGGTCATGTTGGTCGCGGCGAGCGCCTGGTGCACGGCCTGTTCGTCCGCCTTCGACCACTGCCGCCACCACGTCTGGTGCGGTGAGCGACCGCGGTTGACGAGGTCGATGACCGTCAACCCCTCGGGTGCGACCGGGCTTTGGGGCAGGATACCCAGACGCTGCGCCAATTCCCGGGTGGGGATGGACTGGAGGGCCCGGCCGTCCAGTTGCACGGCGCCCTCGCGGGGTGCGAGCAGCCGGGCCAGGGCGCGCAACAGCGTCGACTTTCCACAGGCGTTGGCGCCGACGATGGCCGTGATCCGGCCGGGCGGAATCGCCAGGTCGAGGCCGTCCACGACCACCCGGCTGTCGTACGACAGCCGCAGGCCCGTCGCCCGCAGGTCCGGGTCGGCCGCCGGTTCCGTGGTGGTCGGCAGGGGATCGGCCGGCATGGCGTCCTCGGCCGTCGTGGTCGTGGTCGCGGTCGTGGCCGTCGATATCGGATCAGTCGGCATCGTGGGGTCCGTCGACATGGGGATCAGCCTCCTGAACCCGCGCGGTTGGCGCGGACGAGCAGCCAGAGCAGGATCGGCGCGCCGAGCACGCCGGTGACGATTCCGACCGGCAGTTCCGTGCCGGAGATGAGCGTACGGGCGATCAGGTCGCTGCCCAGGACCATCAGTGCCCCGGTCAGTCCCGAGGCGAGCGTCGGAGGCCAGGCCGTGCGCGCGAGGCGCAGGGCGATCTGTGGGGCGGCCAGCGCCACGAAGGCGACCGGTCCGGCGGCGGCGGTCGCGAAGGCGATCAGCCCGACGCCGGTGAGCAGGATGGCGAGACGTACGGGCTGTACGCGGGTGCCGAGGCCCGTGGCGACGTCGTCGCCGAGTTGGAGTGTGCGCAGCAGCCGGCCGAGCAGCAGTGCCGTCGGCAGCAGGACGGCCAGGGCGGTCGCGAGCGGTCCGACATCGGACCACGTACGGCCGTTGAGGTTGCCGACCAGCCAGCCCAGCGCGGCCTGCGCCTGGAACCGGCCGCCCTTGGCGACCAGGTAGTCGGTGGCGCTCGTACAGATCCAGGCGACGCCGATGCCGACCAGGATGATGCGGTAGCCGGTGGTGCCGCGCCGCCAGGCCAGCGCGTACACGACGAGGGCCGTGGTCAGCGCGCCGAGCAGACCGAGTGTCTGGGTGCCGAGGCCGCCGTCCCAGCCGAGGACGATGCCCGCGACCACGAAGGTGCCCGCGCCCTGGGTGAGGCCGATCATGTCGGGGCTGGCCAGCGGGTTGCGGGTCATGGTCTGGAACAGTCCGCCGGACATCCCGAACGCGATCCCGGCCAGCAGTCCCACCAGGGAGCGCGGCAGCCGCAGTTCCTGGACGACGAGCACGGTGCCGGGGTCGCCGGAGCCGGCCAGGGCGTGTAGGACGTCGGTGAACGCGATCGGGAAGTCGCCGATCGTCAGACTCCAGCAGAAGACGAGGAACGTGCCCACGGCGAGCAGTGCGGTGACCGCCACCAGGCGGGGGCGGAGGATGCCGGAGACCCGGGGGACGGCGAGGCGGTAGGTCCGCTGGACGTGGAGGGAAGGGCGGGCGGGCACCAATGTGGTGGCCTCACCTGTGGACTTGGGGTTCGTCATCCTCAGACCTCCGCCAGTTTCCGGCGTCGCACCAGGGCGATGAAGAACGGCCCGCCGATGAAGGCGACGATCACGCCGGCCTGTACCTCGACCGGCCGGGCCACCAGGCGCCCGATGATGTCCGCGGTGAGCAGCAGGCTCGGCGCGAGTACGGCGGACAGCGGCAGCAGCCAGCGCTGGTCGGGGCCGATTCCAGCCAACTGGGCCAGTACGCGGGCGACATGGGGCACCACGAGCCCGATGAAGACGACCGGGCCGATGACGGCGACGGCGGCTCCGGTCAGCAGGGTGACCGCGGTGACGCCCTGGAGTCGTACCAGGCCGAGCCGCCGGCCGAGCGAGGCGGCCACGTCGTCGCCCAGGGCCATGCTGTTGAGGGCGGGCGCACTGGCGAAGGCGAGCAGCGCGCCCACGGCGAGGAAGGGCAGGATCCGCAGGACGGTTTCGCCGTCCTGGTCGGCCATCGAACCGGCCGACCAGAAGCGGTAGCGGTCGAGCGCGTCGGCGTCGGTCAGCGCGATCGCGCTGGTCAGGGAGGACAGCAGGGAGGTCACGGCGATGCCGGCGAGCGCCAGTTTGACCGGTGTGAGCCCGGAGCGTCCGAGTCGGCCCAGCAGGTACACGAGGACGCTGGCGGCCATCGCCCCCGCGAACGCGAACCACACGTACCCGTAGAACGAACCGACGCCCAACACTCCGACAGCCAGCACGATCGCGAACGAGGCTCCGGCGCTCACCCCGAGGATTCCGGGATCCGCCAGCGGATTGCGTGTCAGCGCCTGCATGAGCGCGCCCGACAGTCCGAGTGCCGCCCCGGCAGCCAGCCCGAGCGCCGTGCGGGGTACCCGCGCCGACCAGATGACGTTGTCCACGAACCGGCTGGGTGCGTCACCGAACAGTGCCCGCACCACCTGGTCGGGCGGAATGCTGGCCGCGCCGAGGGCGAGTGACAGAAGACACAGTCCGAGCAGGACGGCGCCGAGAACTGCCACGAGAAGAACCGGGCGAACCCTTCTCCCCGGCGTCACCGTGCGGTTTCCAACGGATAACTCCCTTAGGTTAGGCAGACCTTAATAGTAGTGGTGAGGAGAGCATCCGCCGAGAGTGGGGTCTTTTGGTTAGGTAATGCTTACCTTAGTATGGCCTGCGGTCCTCCGGCTCAGCCGGTCCGTACACCCTGGAGGCACGGTCGCCTGTGTCCGGTTTCGAAGTTCGTGTGCCTGGTGTCGACGACGACGCGGAAGGCGCGCTCTCGGCCTTCTGGCGGCGGTGCCTCGAACCGCTCCCGCAGGAGACGGCTCTCCCGGTCGACTTCCCGTACCCACTGCACCCCACCGGTGAACGGCACACCCTTCGCCGCCCGCTGACTTCGACGGCCGGCGAACCGACCCTCCTGGCCGCGTACGCCGCACTGCTGCACCGCTACAGCGGCGCTCGCGACATCACCCTCGGGTACGGCGGTCTGCCGCTGAGGATCACCGTGGACGGCGGCGACTCTTTCGCGGACCTCGTACGGCAGGTGGCCCGGGCGCGCGAGGACGCGCTGGCCCACCGGGTCGAACACGCCACACTGGTCGCTTGGTTGAGCCCAGAGCCCACCCGGGGCGGCGGACTGCTGTTCAACACCGCGTTCGGCGACGTGCCGGGTGACGGCGACCGGCTCGACCTCGCCCTCGAAGTCGGCTCCGGCGACCTGCGCGTCACCTACCGGCAGGACCTCTTCGAGGCCGTCACCGCCGAGCGCGTCGCCGACCACTACACGACCCTGCTCGCCGACGCCCTCGCCCACCCGCACACTCCCGTCGGCGAGTTGGAGCTGCTGGCCGCCGAGGAACGCCACCGCGTCCTGCACGAGTGGAACGACACCGACCACGGCATCCCGCTGCGCACCTGGCCGGAGATGTTCGCCGACCAGGTCCGCCGACGCCCGGACGACATCGCCCTGGTCTTCGAGGACACCTCGCTCACCTACGCCGAACTCGACGACCGCGCGGGCCGGTTGGCAGCCGCCCTGATCGCCCGGGGCGCCGGACCCGAGCGCGTGGTCGCCCTCGCGGTACCCCGCTCGGCGGAGCTCATCGTCGCCGAGGTCGCCGTACTGAAGTCCGGCGCCGCCTACCTTCCGGTCGACACCGACTACCCGGCCGACCGGATCTCCTACATGCTCGCCGACGCCGACCCCGTCTGCCTGGTCACCACCGCCGAGGTCGCCGCGGACATCCCGGTGGCCGACGGCATGGCTGTCGTGATCCTCGACTCTGCGAACACCGTGAGGGAGTTGACGGAGCATCAGCCCGCTGTCGCCGACCCGCGCGCACTGACCGTCACCAACGCCGCGTACGTCATCTACACCTCGGGCTCCACCGGCCGTCCCAAGGGCGTCGTCCTCACCCACGCGGGCGTCGCCAAGCTGGTCGCCACGCAGACCGAGCGGTTCGGGATCGGACCGCACAGCCGGGTGCTCCAGTTCGCCTCGCCCAGCTTCGACGTCGCGTTCTGGGACCTGTGCCTCGGCCTGCTGTCCGGCGGCCGGCTCGTCGTCGTACCGTCCGAACGCCGGGTGCCCGGCGCGGCGCTCGCCGACTACGCCCACGCGCACGGCATCACGTTCATGATCCTGCCGCCCGCGCTGCTCGCCGCGATGCCCGAGGACGTCGAACTCCCGCCCGCCACCCTGCTCGCGGGCACCGAACGCGTCTCGCCCGAGCTGGTCGGACGGTACGCGCGCGACAGGATGATGTTCAACGCGTACGGTCCCACCGAGGCGACCACCAACTCCACCCTCGGCCTGTGCGACCCGGACATCCCGGCCGGTTCCGTCGTCCCCATCGGCATCCCGGACCCGGGCACCCGCGCGTACGTCCTGGACGCCCGTCTGAAGCCCGTTCCGGCCGGTGTTCCGGGCGAGCTGTACCTCGGTGGCGCCGGACTGGCCCGCGGCTACCTCGGGCGCCCCGACCTGACCGCCGAGCGGTTCGTCGCCGACCCGTTCGGCGCCCCCGGCGAACGCCTCTACCGCACCGGGGACCTGGTGCGCCGACAGGCCGACGGCCGTCTGGTGTTCCTGGGCCGCGCCGACTCCCAGGTGAAGATCCGCGGCTTCCGCATCGAGCCCGGTGAGATCGAGTCCGTGCTGCGCGGCCATCCGGCCGTGGACCAGGCGGCGGTCGTCGTCCGCGAGGACCGGCCCGGGGACCGGCGGCTCGCCGCGTACGTCGTGCCCGCACTCGACGCCGAGGCCTCCGGCCACGACACCGCCGGCCAGGTGCAGGAGTGGAAGGACCTGCACGATCTGCTCTACTCCGCCGCCGGATCGGAGGGCGGAACCGATGGCGGGGCGGGCCTGCGCGAGAACTTCGCGGGCTGGAACAGCATGTACGACGGGCTGCCCATCCCCGTCGAGGAGATGCGCGAGTGGCGCGCGGCAACCGTCGCCCGTATCGAGGAACTCGCGCCCGGCCGCGTCCTGGAGATCGGCGTCGGCAGCGGCCTGATCCTCTCCCGCATCGCGCCCGACTGCGCGGAGTACTGGGGCACCGACCTCTCCGAGGAGGCCGTACGCGCCCTGCGCACCCAGATCGACGCGATACCCGAACTCGCCGACAGGGTGAAGCTGTCCGCCCAGGCCGCCCACGACACCACAGGGTTGCCGCAAGGACACTTCGACACCGTCGTCATCAACTCCGTCGTCCAGTACTTCCCGGGCGCCGGATATCTGACCGACGTCGTCCGGGCGGTCGAAACGCTCCTCGCTCCCGGGGGACGGCTGTTCATCGGCGACGTGCGCAACGCCCGGCTGCTGCGCTGCCTGCGGGCGGCCGTCGAAAGCCGCCGCACCCGCGACACGGAGGACAAGCAGGCCCTGCGGGCCGCCGTCGAGCGATCCGTCGCCTGGGAGGGCGAACTCCTCCTGGACCCCGACTACTTCGCGGCCCTCGACGGCTTCGACGCCGAGATCCTCGTCAAGCGCGGCGCCCACCACAACGAACTCACCCGGTACCGGTACGACGTGGTGCTCAGCAGGCGAACCGCCGCCCGCCGGCCTGCCGACGGCGAGGAGATCGTCTGGAGCGGGCCGGAGGCACTCGAAGCCCGCCTGGCCGAGAGGCCCACCCTGCTCCGGGTCACCGGTGTGCCCAACGCCCGCCTCGCCGAGGACCTGGCCGCGCTGTCCGCCCTGGACGACAGCAGCCGTACGGCGGACGCCCCGGACCCCGAGGTCTTCCACGCTCTCGGCGCCCGGTACGGCCACCGGACCGCCGTCACCTGGAACGGCACCGCCGACGACGGCAGCCTCGACATCGTGTTCGCCCTCGGCGACCTCCCCCTCACCGGCCTCTACCGCCCGTCCGGCAACACCCCGCACGCCAACCGCCCGGCACCCTTCCGTGACGTCAACGCCCTGATGCGGTCGCTGCGTTCGTACGCGGCCGACCAACTGCCCGAGTACATGGTCCCCGCGGCCGTCGTCCCCCTCGACCGCCTCCCGGTCACCCCCAGCGGCAAACTCGACGCCGCCGCGCTGCCGACCCCCGACTACGGCGCCCTCAGCGCCGGCCGCCCGCCCCGCGACGCCCGCGAGGAACTGTTGTGCGCGGCCTACGCCGATGTCCTCGGCCTGCGCTCGGCGACCATCGACGACGACTTCTTCGCCCTCGGCGGCGACAGCATCACCGCCATCCAGCTCCTCGTCCACGCCCGCCGCGCCGGCCTGCGCCTCACCTCACGGGACGTCTTCAGGCACCGTACGGTCGCCGCGCTCGCCGCGGCAGCCGGCGAACTCGTCCGCCAGGACCGCCGGGACGCGGAGCCGGCCACCCCGCTGGTCGTGCTCACCGAGGCCGAACTCGCCGAGGTGCAGGGCGAGTTCCCGGTCTCCGTCGAGGAGTCGCTGCCACTGAGCCCTCTCCAGGAGGGTTTCTACTTCCACTCCCTCGTCGACGGCGCGGATCTCGACGCGTACGTCGTCCAGCAGGCCCTCGAACTGACCGGAGCCGTCGACAGCGCAGCCCTTCGCAAGGCCGCCCAGCGCGTCCTGGACCGGCACGCCCCGCTGCGCGCCTGCTTCCGCCGCCGCCCGGACGGGCAGCCCGTGCAGATCATCGCCGCAGACCTCGAACTGCCCTGGCGCGAAGTCGACCTGACCGTCCACGACGGTCCCGCCCGCACCCCGCTGGCCGACGCGGTCGCCGCCGCCGAACGAGCCCGCCGCTTCGACCTCGCCAACCCGCCCCTCATCCGCTGCGCGCTGATCCGGCTCGACGGGAACCGCAGCCGACTGCTTCTGACGTTCCATCACATCGTGGCCGACGGCTGGTCGTTGCCGGTCCTGCACCGCGAGCTGATGGCCTCCTACGGGGACGCCCCGGCCGCGCTGCCGCAGCCCGCGCCCTACCGCGCCCACCTGCGCCACCTGGCCGCCGCCGACCGCGAGGCCGCGCGCACGGCATGGCGTTCGGCCCTCGCCGGGATCGAGGAACCGACCCGGCTCGTCGAGACGCCCGCCGACGGCACGGCCGTCGAACCCGCGCAGATCCGCCTCGAACTGTCCGAGCGGGTGACCGCCCGGCTGGCGGCGCTGGCGCGCGAGAACGGAGTGACCCTGGGCACGGTCGTCCAGGGCGCCTGGGGACTGCTCATCGGCCGGCTCACGGCACGTCAGGACGTGGTGTTCGGCACGACGGTCTCGGGGCGGGACGCCGAGGTCGAGGGCATCGAGTCCATGATCGGCCTGTTCATCAACACCCTCCCGACGCGCTTCCGCTGGGAACCCAACGACACACTCGCCGACCTCCTCGGCCGCCTCCAGGACGAGCAGGCCCAACTGCTGGACCACCAGCACCTCGGCCTCGCCGAACTCCAGCGTGTCGCGGGCCTCGCGGGCGCCGGTGAACTCTTCGACACCCTGGTCGTGTTCGAGAACTACCCGGCCGCGACCGACCTCGCCGACCCGACCGGCTCCCTCCGGCTGACCGGCCACGAGTTCCACGACGCCGTCCACTATCCGCTCGCCCTGATCGTCAAGCCCGGCCGACGGCTAGACCTGCGGCTCAAGCACCACGCCCAGCGGCTCGACGCCGAGGCCGTACGCCGCATCGCGGACCGGCTCTCCCGCATCCTGCACGCCCTGGCCACCGACCCGGGGCAGACCGTCGCCGACGTGGACCTGCTGTCGGCCGAGGAGCTCCTCGCCGCCCACCCGACCGGTGAACACCGGGACATCCCCGGCACCACCCTCGCGGCGGCCTTCGAGGCACAGGTGGCCCGCAGCCCGCAGGCAACGGCGGTCGGGTACGAGGGCGAGACACTCACCTATCGCGAACTCGATTTCAGAGCAGGCCAGTTGGCGGGCCGCCTGACCGCCCGGGGCGCGGGTCCCGGCACGGTCGTCGCCGTCGCCGTACCGCGCTCGGCCGAGCTGATGGTCGCGCTGCTCGGTGTACTGAAGTCGGGGGCCGCCTATCTTCCGGTCGACGTGGACTATCCCGCCGACCGGGTGGCCCACATGCTCGCCGACTCCGGTGCCGGGACCGTGGTGACCACCTCGGCGACCGCCCCTCAACTCCCTTCGGGGCAGACCCTTCTGCTGCTCGACACCCCCTCCGAGGAGAACGTCGAACCGCTCCCTGCCCGGCCCGCCCACCCCGACGACCCGGCCTACCTGATCTACACCTCCGGCTCCACCGGCCGCCCCAAGGGTGTCGTCGTCACCCACCGGGCCATCCTCAACCGGCTGGCGTGGATGCAGGGTGAGTACGGACTGACCGCCGACGACCGGGTGCTGCAGAAGACCCCGGCCAGCTTCGACGTCAGCGTCTGGGAGTTCTTCTGGGCGCTGTGCGAGGGCGCCGCCGTGGTCCTCGCCCGCCCGGACGGGCACCGCGACCCCGCCTACCTGGCCGGTCTGATCCGCGAACAGGGCGTCACCGCACTGCACTTCGTACCGTCGATGCTGGAGGCCTTCCTCCAGTCCGACGAGATCACCACCGACCCGACCTGGGCCGCGTCCCTGCGCAACGTCTTCAGCAGCGGCGAGGCGCTGCCCGGCGCCGCCGCCGCCCGCTGGCGCGAGCTGACCGGCGTACCGCTGCACAACCTGTACGGCCCCACCGAGGCGGCCGTCGACGTGACGTACCACCCGTACGACGGCGCACCCGGCACCACCGTGCCCATCGGGCGTCCGGTGTGGAACACGGGCCTGCGCGTCCTGGACTCCTGCCTGCGCCCGGCACCCGAAGGGACCCCCGGGGAGCTGTACCTGACGGGCGTTCAGCTGGCCCGCGGCTATCACGCCCGGCCGGACCTGACCGCCGAACGCTTCGTCGCCGACCCGTACGGGGAACCCGGCACGCGCATGTACCGCACCGGTGACCTCGTACGCCGCCGAGCCGACGGCGTGATCGAGTACCTCGGCCGCACCGACCGCCAGGTGAAGATCCGGGGCAACCGGATCGAACTCGGCGAGATCGAAGCCGCGTTGAGCCGTCAGCCGGCGGTCGCCCAGGCCGCCGTCACCGCGAGCGGCGGCCGGCTGGTCGCGTACATCGTGCCGGTCCGTGACGCCGAGGTGCCGCCGCCCGCCGAACTCCAGGCCGCGCTCGCCCAGGAGCTGCCCGCCGCCGTCGTCCCGGCCGCCTACGTCGTCCTCGACGCCCTGCCGCTCACCCCGAGCGGCAAGCTGGACCGGGCCGCGCTGCCCGCCCCCGAGGCCGCACGGGCCGGGACCCGCGCTCCGCGCAACGAGCGGGAACACTTCCTCACCGGGATCTTCGCGGCCGTACTGAAGCTCGAAGACGTCGGCATCGACGACGACTTCTTCATGCTCGGCGGCGACAGCATCACCTCCATCGGCGTCTCCAGCCGCGCCCGCCGGGCGGGCCTCGACCTCAACCCGCGTGACGTCTTCGAGCACCGCACCCCGGCCGCCCTCGCGGCAGCCGCGGCGCCCGTGGCCGAAGTGGCCGCCCTGCGCTCCTCGTTCACCCTCACGGCCGAGGAGACCGAACGCGTCCACCGGCTCAGTCCTTCCCCCGTCGAGGACATCTGGCCGCTGGCCCCCCTCCAGGAAGGCCTGTTCTTCCACTCCACGTACGACGACAGCGCCCTGGACGTCTACACCGTCCACGAGTCCTTCGACCTCGCCGAACCCCTCGACACCGGGCGACTCCGCACCGCCGTGAGCGTGTTGCTGGACCGCAACCCCAGCCTGCGCGCCGGGTTCACCAGCGAAG
Source organism: Streptomyces sp. NBC_01451 (assembly GCF_036227485.1). Classification (NCBI taxonomy): domain Bacteria; kingdom Bacillati; phylum Actinomycetota; class Actinomycetes; order Kitasatosporales; family Streptomycetaceae; genus Streptomyces; species Streptomyces sp. NBC_01451. The sequence goes on along the minus strand of NZ_CP109479.1, from coordinate 1,141,228 downwards.
GACTGCGCCAGCCGGTCCAGTTCATCGTGCGCGACCCCGAGATTCCCCTCGAAGAGGTCGACCTCTCCGGGCTCCCGGCGGACGAACAGGACATCCGGCTGCGGGAGTTGACCGACGCCGAGCGCTCACGCCGCTTCGACCTCACCCGGCCGCTGCTCTTCCGTATGCTCCTCGTCCGCCTAGGCGTGGACCGGGGCGACCGGCTGGTCGTCGGACGTCATCTGCTCCTCTGGGACGGCTGGTCCGCCTGGATCTTCCTCGACCAGCTCTTCGCCCTGTACGAGAACGGCGGCGACGCGAGCACCCTGCCCGCACCCGGCAACTACCGTGACTACCTGACCTGGCTGGAGGTCCAGGACACGGCGGTCGCCACCGGTGCCTGGCGCCGCGCCCTCGCCGGACTCGACGAGCCGACCCTGCTCGCCGCAGCCGACCAGGGCCTGGAACCGGACATCCCGGAGAGCCTCGACGTCCTCGTCCCGGACGAGGTGGGCGAGCGGCTGCGCGCCATCGGGCGGCAGCACGGGCTGACCCTCAACACCCTGCTCAACGCGGCCTGGGGGCTCACCCTGGCGAGCGCGACCGGCCGTACCGACGTCGTCTTCGGCACGACCGTCGCCGGCCGGCCGAGCGAGGTGCCGGACATCGAGAACGTCATCGGAATGTTCCTCAACACCGTCCCCGCCCGTATCGCCTACGACCCGGCCGAGCCGGTGCTCGGGCTGCTGCGCCGCGTCCAGGACGAGCGGCTCGCCGTGATGCCGTACGAGTATCTGGGCCTGGGTGTTCTACAGGCCGAGACCGGGCACCGACGGCTGTTCGACACGCTGTTCGTGCTGCGCAACAACGACACCGAGGAACGGCTCGCCGAGCTGAGCGACCGGCACGGTGCCACGGCCGTCGCCAACGTCGACGCGACCCACTACCCGGTCAATCTCGTCGTCACCCCGGGCCGTTCCATCCAGGTCACCCTGACCCACCGGGCCGACGTCGTCGCGCGCCCCCAGGCGCAGGACCTGCTCGACCGCTTCACCCTCCTCCTGGACCGACTCACCGACCACCTCGACGCCCCGGTGGGCGGCCTCGACCCGCTACTCCCCTCCGAGCAGGCCGAGTTGGAGCACGAGCGGGCCGCCGGACGGGTCCCCGACCCCACGGACACCATCGCCGACCTGCTGGCCGCCCAGGCCGCCGCCACCCCCGACGCCACGGCCGTCGTCTTCGGTGACCGCACCCTGACGTACGCCGAACTCGACACCCGCATCAACCGGATGGCGCGGCTGCTGATCGCGCGGGGCGCCGCCCCCGAGCGGGTCGTCGCCCTCGGTCTGCCCCGCTCCCTCGACATGGTCGTCGCCCTGTTCGCCGTACTGCGCACGGGCGCCGCCTATCTGCCGTTGGAGCTGGACTACCCGGACGACCGGCTCGCCGCGATGCTCGACGACGCCCGGCCGACGATGCTGCTGTCCACGGCCGCCGTGTCGGCGCGACTGGTGGGCGAGACGCCGCGCGTGCTGCTCGACGACCCGGCGATCACCGCCGAACTCGACGCGTACGCGGGCGACTCGGTCTCCCTCGCCTTCAGCCTGGAACACCCCGCCTACGTCATCTACACCTCCGGTTCCACTGGCCGTCCCAAGGGCGTCGTCACGCCCTACCGCGGTCTGACCAACATGCAGCTCAACCACCAGAAGGAGATCTTCGAACCGGCCATCGCGTCGGCGGGCGGACGACGGCTGCGTATCGCGCACACTGTCTCCTTCGCCTTCGACATGTCGTGGGAGGAACTGCTGTGGCTCGTCGAGGGGCATGAAGTCCACATCTGCGACGAGGAGTTGAGGCGCGACGCCGAGGCACTGGTCGCCTACTGCGAGCGCCACCGCGTCGACGTCGTCAACGTGACCCCGACCTACGCCCATCTCCTCATCGAGGAAGGCCTGTTGGAGGGCCACCGCCCGCCGCTGGTGCTGCTCGGCGGCGAGGCCGTGTCGGAGACGGTGTGGAACCGGCTGCGCGACACCGAGGGCACATACGGCTACAACCTCTACGGGCCGACCGAGTACACCATCAACACCCTGGGCGGCGGCACGCTCGACAGTGCCACGCCGACCGTCGGCCGTCCGATCCGCGGCACCCGCGCCCACATCCTGGACGCCTGGCTGCGTCCGGTCCCCGAAGGCGTCCCGGGCGAGCTGTACATCGCCGGTATCGGCCTGGCCCGCGGCTACCTGGACCGGCCCGCCCTGACCGCCGAACGCTTCGTCGCCGACCCGTTCGGCGAACCCGGCGAGCGCATGTACCGCACCGGCGACCTGGTCCGGCGCAACCCCGACGGCAACCTCGACTTCCTCGGCCGCACCGACGACCAGGTCAAGATCCGCGGCTACCGCGTCGAACTGGGCGAGATCGAGACCGCCCTCGCCCAGCACGACCGGGTCGCCCACGCCGCCGTGGTCGTCCGCGACGAGCGCCTCGTCGGATACGTCGTCCCCGCGCAACTCACCGGCGATGACCGGGCCTTCGCCGAACGCGACCAGGTCGGCGAGTGGCAGGAGATCTACTCCGACGAGTACGAGGAGATCAGCACCGCAGTCTTCACCGAGGAGTACGCCGGCTGGGACTCCTCCTACGACGGACAGCCCATCCCCTTCGACCACATGCACGAGTGGCGCGAGGCCACCGTGGAGCGCATCCGCTCGCTGCGGCCCCGCAGGATCCTTGAGATCGGCGTCGGCTCGGGCCTTCTCCTGTCCAAGCTCGCCCCGGACGCGGAGGCCTACTGGGCCACCGACTTCGCCGCCCCCGTCATCCGCAAGATCGGCCAGGAGCTGCTCCAGGACCCTGAACTGGCCGCCAGGGTCACCCTCCGCGCCCAGCCCGCCGACGACCTGACCGGCCTGCCCGGCGACGGCTACTTCGACACCGTCGTCATCAACTCCGTCATCCAGTACTTCCCCAGTATCGACTACCTGACCTCGGTGATCCGGGGCGCGATGAAGCTGCTGGCCCCCGGCGGCGCGCTGTTCGTCGGCGACGTCCGCAACCTGCGGCTCGCCCGCGCCTTCCAGACCGAGATCCAGGAGGCGAAGGGCGTCACCGGCGACGCGCTGGCCCGTGCCGTCGAACGCGGCCTGCGCCTGGAGAAGGAACTCCTCGTCGACCCCGACTACTTCACGACCCTCGGCTACGGCGTCGACCTGCGCACCAAGCAGGCCCGCCACCACAACGAACTCACCCGCTACCGCTACGACGCCGTGCTGTACGCCGACGAGCCGGACGTCCGGCTGACCGATGTCCCGGCCGTCCCCTTCGACGCCCGGCAATTCGGCGCCGACAGCGGCGAATTGGCGGCCCTGCTGACCGCGGCCCCGCTGCGCCTCACCGGCATCCCCGACGCCCGCATCGGCGCCGCCGGGGGAGTCGACCCGGAGACCCTGCGCGACCTCGCCGCCGAACTCGGGCACCGCGTCCTGACCACCTGGTCCGGCGAACCCGGCACGTACGACGCCGTGTTCGTCACCGGCGAGGTACCTCCGCTGACCGCCGGGCTCTATCTCCCCGGCGGCGGATCGGCCCCGTACGCCAACTCCCCGACGGCCGCACGCGACGCCAACAGCCTGATCCGGCAGCTCCGCGAGGACCTCAAGCAGCGGCTGCCCGAGTACATGGTCCCGGCCGCGTTCGTCACCCTCGACCGGCTGCCCATGAACGACAACGGCAAGCTGGACGTCCGTGCCCTGCCCGACGCCGAACCGGCTGTCGCCCTCGGCACCGGCCGAGGGCCGCGCACCCCGCAGGAAGAGGTGCTCTGCCGGCTCTTCGCCGAGGTGCTCGGCCTGCCCGAAGTCGGTGCCGAGGACGGCTTCTTCGACCTCGGCGGGCACTCCCTGCTCGCCACCCGTCTGATCAGCCGGGCCCGGACCGAACTCGGCGCCGAACTCGCCATCCGTGACCTGTTCGAGGCACCCACGCCCGAACAGTTGGCGGCACGTGCCGACACCTCACGCCCGGCCCGCCCGGCCGTCACCCCCGCCGTCCGGCCCGAGCGCATCCCGCTCTCGGCCGCACAGCGCCGACTGTGGCTGGTCGAACGGATCACGGGCAGCGGTGTCGCCTACAACTTCCCGCTGGTCTTCCGTCTCCGCGGTGACCTGGACCTCGACGCACTCCGGTCAGCCCTACGGGACGTCGCGGGACGCCATGAAGCACTGCGGACCATGTTCCCCGAGCAGGACGGAGAGCCGTACCAGCTGATCGTTCCGGCGACCGGGGCCGACCCCGAGTTCACCGTGACGGACTGCGCGGAGGCGGAGCTGGCGGACCGGATCGAGTCGGCCCAGCGCCGCCCCTTCGACCTGACCGCTGAACTCCCGCTGCGCTGCGCGGTGTTGAGGGTCGGTCCGGCCGACCATGTCGTGGCCGTCGTCCTCCACCACATCACCACCGACGAGTGGTCCGACCGTCCCTTCCTGGCCGACCTCACCACCGCCTACCGGACCCGGCGCGCGGGCCGCGCCCCCGAGTGGGCTCCGCTGCCGGTCCAGTACGCCGACTACACCCTCTGGCAGGACGAACTGCTCGGCCAGGTCGGCGCGGACCAACTCGACCACTGGACCGGGACCTTGCGCGACCTCCCGGAGGAACTGCAGCTGCCGCTGGACCGGCCCCGCCCGGTCGAGCCCACCGGCCGTGGCGGCAAGGTCCGGCTGGAGCTGCCGACCGGGACCGGCCTGGCCCTGCGCGACCTGTCCGCCACCACCGGCACCAGCATGTTCATGCTGTTCCAGGCCGCCACGACCGCGCTGCTGCACCGCCTCGGCGCCGGTGACGACATCCCCCTCGGCGCCCCCATCGCAGGCCGCACGGACGACGCCCTCGACGATCTCGTCGGCTTCTTCGTCAACACGCTGGTGCTGCGGACGGACCTGTCGGGCGAAGGACTGACGTTCCGGCAACTCCTGGCCCGGGTAAGGGAGTCGGCCCTGGTCGCGTTCGAGCACCAGGATCTGCCCTTCGACCGGGTCGTCGAGGCGCTCAACCCGGCCCGTGTCCCCGGCCGCAATCCGCTCTTCCAGATCATGCTGGGCTACCACTACCGCCCCGACGGCGACCCCGATGTGCTCGGTATGCCGACCGAGTGGTTCGACATGGACACCGGCATGGCCAAGTTCGACCTCCACTTCACCTTCGTGGACGAGTCGGACCGACTGACCCTTCTCCTGGAGCACGCGACCGACCTCTGCGACGAACCGACGGCCACGAGGACGGCGGCTCGGCTGGTGCGGCTGCTGGAGCAGGTGGCTGCCGACCCCGACGTGCTGGTGCGGGACCTGGCGGTGCTGGAGGGGTCGGAGCGGCTGGCTGTTCTGGGCGACTGGAACGACACCGCGCATGAGGTCGCGTCCACGAGCCTGCCCGGGTTGTTCCGGGCCCAGGTGGCCCGTACACCGGACGCCCTGGCGCTGGTGTTCGGCGAACAGCGGCTCACGTACGCCGAGTTGGACGAGCGCGTCGAGCGGACCGCCCGAGTGCTGGCCGGCATGGGAGTGGGCCCGGAGCGTACGGTAGCCGTCGCGCTGCCCCGCTCGGTGGAGCTGGTGGTGGCCCTGCTGGCCGTGCACCGTGCCGGAGCGGCCTATCTGCCGCTGGATGCCGATTATCCGGAGGAGCGGCTGGCGTTCATGCTGGCGGACGCCGAGCCGGTCGTGGTGATCCGTGATGTGCTTCCGGAGGCGGTGGCGGAAGGTGAGCTCCCCGCGTCCTACGATCCGTTGAGTCCCGCTTATGTCATCTACACGTCGGGTTCGACGGGTCGTCCCAAGGGTGTTGTGGTGCCGCACGTGGGCATCGTGAACCGTCTGCTGTGGATGCAGGGGGAGTACGGGCTGGGCGTGGACGACCGTGTGTTGCAGAAGACGCCGTCGAGTTTCGATGTGTCGGTGTGGGAGTTCTTCTGGCCGCTGATCACCGGCGCGACCCTCGTCGTCGCCAAACCCGAGGGACACAAGGACCCCGTCTACCTGGCCGGACTGATCCAGGAGCAGGCCGTCACCACCGTGCACTTCGTACCGTCGATGCTCCAGATGTTCCTGGAGGAGCCCTCGGCGGCGGGCTGCCTCGCGCTGCGGCGGGTGATGTGCAGCGGGGAGGCGTTGCCCGATGAGCTGGCCCAACGGTTCCGTGCTGTGCTGTCGGCTGAGTTGCACAACCTGTACGGGCCGACGGAGGCTTCGGTCGACGTCACCGCTGGTGAGGTTTCCGGGGTGTCGGGTCGGGTGTCGATCGGTCGTCCGGTGTGGAACACGCGTGTGTATGTTCTGGATGCGGGGTTGCGTCCGGTGCCGCCGGGTGTGGCGGGGGAGTTGTATCTGGCCGGGGTGCAGTTGGCGCGTGGTTATCTTGGTCGTCCGGGGCTGACGGCGGAGCGGTTCACGGCGGATCCCTTTGGTGAACTCGGTTCACGCATGTACCGGACCGGTGACCTGGCACGCTGGACGACAGAGGGAACGCTCGAATACCTGGGCCGGACCGATGATCAGGTGAAGATTCGTGGCTTCCGTGTCGAGCTGGGGGAGATCGAGTCGGTCCTCGTCCGCCACGAGACCGTCGCGCACGTCAGCGTCGTCGCCCGCGACCAGCGGCTCGTCGCGTACGTCGTCCCCGCCGACGCCGCTGCTGTCGACAGCGCGGCACTCCGCCGACACACGGCCGCCACGCTGCCCGAGCACATGGTTCCCGCGGCCTTCGTCGTCCTCGACAGGCTGCCCCTCACCCCCAACGGCAAGCTCGACCGCAAGGCACTCCCCGCCCCCGACTTCACGGCGGCGACCGGGACGGGCCAGGGCCAGAGTCAGGGCCTGCCACGTACCCCGCGCGAGGAGATCCTCTGCGGCCTGTTCGCCGACGTACTGAACCTCGAACGCGTCGGCGTCGACGACGACTTCTTCGCCTTCGGCGGTCACTCGCTCCTTGCGATGCGCCTGGTCAGCCGGGTCCGTACGGCGCTGGCAACGGAACTCACCGTCCGTACCGTCTTCGAGGCGCCCACCCCCGCCCGCCTCGCCGCGCGTCTCGGCGGGGGCACGGACGCGGCCCTGCCCCTGCTCGCACCGGTGGTCCGCGACCGGGACGGAGATCGGGGCGGCGACGAACCCCTGCCCCTGTCCTTCGCCCAGCAGCGACTCTGGCTGCTGCACCGCATCGACGGCCCCGGAGCCACGTACAACATCCCGGCGGCCTGGCGCCTGACCGGCGACCTGCAGCTCGACGCCCTGACCACGGCCGTGCGGGATCTCGCGGTGCGCCATGAGAGCCTGCGCACGGTGTTCCCCGAACACGACGGCCGCGCCCGTCAACTCATTCTGGGGCACGATGAGTTCGAGATCCCCGTACATCACGAGCGGGTGACCGAGGAGGAACTCGTCGACCGGCTGGCCGACGCCGCCGGGCGTGGCTTCGAACTGGACAGTGAGCCTCCGCTGCGGGCCCATGTGTTCGAGACGGCTCCGCGGGAAAACGTCCTGCTGCTCGTTCTGCACCACATTGCCGGGGACGAATGGTCGGACCGTCCCCTGTGGCGCGACCTGACCACGGCCTACCTGGCCCGATGCGAAGGCCGTGCGCCGGAGTGGGCTCCGCTGCCCGTGCAGTACGCCGACTACACCCTGTGGCATCACCGGCTCCTCGGGGAGGACTCCGACCCCGGCAGCCTGCACGCCCGCCAACTCGCTTACTGGGAAGACGCATTGGCCGGACTTCCCGAAGAACTGGTCCTCCCGGTCGACCGTCCGCGTCCGCCGGAGGGAAGCCGGCGTGGCGGCGCCGTCGGGCTGACCCTCGACAGCGAGCTGGAACTGGCCCTGCGCGGCCTCGCACACCGGCACGGCGTCAGCATGTTCATGGTGGCCCAGGCGGCCGTGGCCGTACTGCTGCACCGGCTCGGCGCCGGTGACGACATCCCGCTCGGCGCGCCCATCTCGGGCCGTGGTGACGAAAAACTGGAGGACCTGGTCGGGTTCTTCGTCAACTCCCTCGTCCTGCGGACCGACTTGTCGGGCGCCCCGACCTTCGCCGAACTGCTCGACCGGGTACGCGACACCGACCTCGCCGCCTACGAGCACCAGGACCTGCCGTTCGAACGCCTGGTGGAGGTCCTCAACCCGACCCGTTCACTGGCCAGGCACCCACTGTTCCAGGTCATGGTCGTCTACCTCGGCGACCCGGGCGCGAGCCCCGACTTCCCGGGTCTGGCGGCACGCCGTGAGCCTCTCCGCCAGCAGAGCGCCAAGTTCGACCTGAGCTTCGACTTCATCGAGCAGGGCGACGGGTCCGGCATCCAGGGCTGGATCGAGTACAGCGCCGACCTGTTCGACCACACGACGGTCGAGCGACTCGCGGGTCGGCTGGTGCGGTTGCTGAAGCAGGTGGTCGCCGAACCTGGCCTGCTGGTAAGGGACGTGGAGGTGCTGGAGGAGTCCGAGCGGCAGTTGGTTCTGAGCGACTGGAACGGCACTGCCCGTGAGGTCGCGTCCACGAGCCTGCCCGAGTTGTTCCGGGCCCAGGTGGCCCGTACACCGGACGCGACCGCCGTCGTCTTCGGCGAACAGGCCCTGACATACGCAGAGTTGGACGAACGCGTCGAGCGCACCGCACGCGTCCTGGCCGGCCTGGGCGCCGGTCCCGAACAGACCGTCGCCGTCGCACTGCCCCGCTCCGCCGAACTGATCATCGCCCTCCTCGCGGTCCACCGCACCGGAGCGGCCTATCTACCGCTGGATGCCGATTATCCGGAGGAGCGGCTGGCGTTCATGCTGGCGGACGCCGAGCCGGTGACCGTCATCAGGGACGCGCTCCCGGACGGCCCGGCAGGTGCCGAACTCCCTTCCTCGTACGACTCGTTGAGCCCTGCGTATGTCATCTACACGTCGGGTTCGACGGGGCGTCCCAAGGGTGTTGTGGTGCCGCACGTGGGCATCGTGAACCGTCTGCTGTGGATGCAGGGGGAGTACGGGCTGGGCGTGGACGACCGTGTGTTGCAGAAGACGCCGTCGAGTTTCGATGTGTCGGTGTGGGAGTTCTTCTGGCCGCTGATCACCGGCGCGACCCTCGTCGTCGCCAAACCCGAGGGACACAAGGACCCCGTCTACCTGGCCGGACTGATCCAGGAGCAGGCCGTCACCACCGTGCACTTCGTACCCTCGATGCTGCGCGCCTTCCTCGACGAGCCCGCCGCCGCGAACTGCACGGGCCTGCGTCGCGTCCTGTGCAGCGGCGAGGCACTGCCTCTCGAACTCGCGGAACGCTTCCACGCCGTTCTGTCGGCTGAGTTGCACAACCTGTACGGGCCGACGGAGGCTTCGGTCGACGTCACCGCTGGTGAGGTTTCCGGGGTGTCGGGTCGGGTGTCGATCGGTCGTCCGGTGTGGAACACGCGTGTGTATGTTCTGGATGCGGGGTTGCGTCCGGTGCCGCCGGGTGTGGCGGGGGAGTTGTATCTGGCCGGTGTGCAGTTGGCGCGTGGTTATCTCGGTCGTCCGGGGCTGACGGCGGAGCGGTTCACGGCGGATCCCTTTGGTGAACTCGGTTCACGCATGTACCGGACCGGTGACCTGGCACGCTGGACGACAGAGGGAACGCTCGAATACCTGGGCCGGACCGATGATCAGGTGAAGATTCGTGGCTTCCGTGTCGAGCTGGGGGAGATCGAGTCGGTCCTCGTCCGCCACGAGACCGTCGCGCACGTCAGCGTCGTCGCCCGCGACCAGCGGCTCGTCGCGTACGTCGTCCCCGCCGACGCCGACCGTACGCCCGACTCCGCCGTTCTCCGCGCCCACGCCACCGCCACGCTGCCCGAGCACATGGTCCCCGCGGCCTTCGTCGTCCTCGACAGGCTGCCCCTCACCCCCAACGGCAAGCTCGACCGCAAGGCACTCCCCGCCCCCGACTTCGCCGCCGAGACCACCGACACGCTCCCGCGCACCCCGCGCGAAGAGCTCCTCTGCGGCCTGTTCGCCGACGTGCTGAACCTCGAACGCGTCGGCGTCGACGACGACTTCTTCACCCTCGGCGGTGACAGCATCGTCGCCATGCAACTGGTCGCACGCGTGCGTGCGGCCGGACTGGCGGTCAGCCCGCGTGACGTCTTCCGCCACAAGACGGCCGCCGGGCTGGCCGCCGCGGCCCGTGACCTGAACGGGGACAACGGAACCAGCGGCACACCGGCCACCGACGCCTCGCTCACCGCCCTCCTCGCCCTCACCGACGAGGAGCGCACCGAGGTCACCGGCTTCGGCGCCACCGAGGTCCTGCCGCTGACGCCGCTCCAGGCGGGGCTGCTGTTCCACGCCTCCTTCGACTCCGGGGACGAGGGGCCGGACGTCTACACCGTGCAGGTGGCGTACGACATCGACGGGCCGTTGGACGCCGCACGGCTGCGGAACGCCGGTCAGGCGCTGCTCGACCGGCACACGAACCTGCGGGCCGGATTCCGGTACCTGTCATCGGGGCGTCCGGTGGCCGTCGTACCACGTGCCGCCGTGCTGCCCTGGCGTCAGCTGGACCTCTCGGAGCTCGACCCGGACTCCCGGGAGGAGCGGTGTACCAAGGCGCTCGCACAGGAGCGTCGGCGCTTCGACCCGGCCCAGCCGCCGCTGCTGCGGCTGATGGTGGTCAAGCTCGGGGACGCCCGGTACCGGCTCGTGCTGTCGCACCAGCACCTGCTGCTCGACGGCTGGTCGGTGCCCCGGCTGGCGGCCGAACTGTCCGCGCTGTACGCGGAAGCGGAGACCGCCTCGTCCTTCGCACTCCCAACTCCCGTGCCGTACAAGGAGTACCTGGCCTGGCTCGGACAGCGGGACGCCGATGCCTCCGCCACCGCCTGGGCGGACGCCCTCGACGGGCTTGAGGAGCCCACGCATCTCGTCCCGGCCGACCCCAACAGGGCGCCGGTCGTGCCGGACACGCTGACCACGCTCCTGTCGCCGGAGCTGACCGAGGCGCTGACCGCACTGGCCCGTTCGCGCGGGCTGACCGTCAACTCCCTTGTCCAGGGCGCCTGGAGCGTCGTACTCGGACGGCTCACCGGGCGTACCGATGTGGTGTTCGGCGCGACCGTGTCCGGACGCCCGCCGGAGCTGGCCGGTGTCGAGTCGATGATCGGGCTGTTCATCAACACCGTGCCGGTGCGCGTCCGGATCGACGAGCGCGAGTCGCTGGCCGCCTTCCTCGACCGGCTCCAGGACGAGCAGTCGCGGCTCATCGATCATCAGCACCTCGGGCTCGCCGACATCCAACGACGGGCAGGATTGGGCGAGTTGTTCGACACGCTCGTCGTCTTCGAGTCGTACCCGGACGGTGGCGAGATCGGCGGAGAGGGCAGCGGCGGACTGCGGATGGAGGTGCGCGACCACCAGGACTCGACGCACTACCCGTTCGCGTGGGCTGTCGAGCCTGCCGAACGGCTGCGCCTGACCGCCGAGTTCAGGACCGACCTGTTCGACCGGACGGCGGCCGAGCGGATCACCGCCGCCATGGTCCGCCTCTTCGAGGCCATGACCACCGACGCCGAGCAGCCGCTGGGCCGCGTCGACATCCTCGCCCCCGAGGAGCGGCACACCCTCCTGGAGACCTGGAACGACACCCGGCTCCCGGACGTCGGCGGGCCGACCACCGTTCCCGCGCTCTTCGAGGCGCAGGTCGCCGCCGCACCGGAGGCCGTGGCCGTGGTCGCCGGGCCGGTCACCTGGACCTTCGCCGAGCTGAACGAGCGCGCCAACCGGCTCGCCCGGCTGCTCACCGAGCACGGCGCCGGACCCGAGCGGATCGTCGCCCTGTCGCTGCCTCGCACGGCGGACTTCCTCCTCGCGATCCTCGCCGTCCTCAAGTCGGGCGCCGCCTATCTGCCCATCGACGCGGACCTCCCCGCCGAGCGCGTACGCTCCATGCTCGACGACGCCGGGCCCCGGCTCGTCCTCACCACCGAGGCCCTCGCCGCCGGCCTGCCGGACAGCGACGTACCGCGCCTGCTGCTCGACACCGACGACACCGCCGTACGACTGCTCGCGCAGCCCGCCGACAACCCGGCAACGGGTCCCGATCCGGACCACCCGGCGTACGTCATCCACACCTCGGGTTCCACCGGGCGGCCCAAGGGTGTCGTGGTGTGCCACCGGAGCGTGGTGAACCTCTTCCACAGTCACCGGCGCGCCCTGCACGATCTCGCCAAGGCGAACACCGGGCGCAGGCATCTGCGGGTCGGGCACTTCTGGTCGTTCTCCTTCGACGCCTCCTGGCAGCCGCAGCTGTGGCTGCTCGACGGGCACGCGCTGTACATCCTCGACGACGAGACCCGCCGGGACCCCGAACTGACCGCCGCCGCCATCCGGGCGGAGGGGATCGACTTCATCGAGGTCACGCCGTCGTTCCTGGCCCAGATGGCCGACAGCGGGCTGATCAAGGACGGGTCGTGCCCGCTCGCGGTGGTGGGTGTGGGAGGCGAGGCGGTGCCGGACGCGCTGTGGAACGAACTGGCCGCGCTGCCGGACACCGAGGCCTTCAACCTGTACGGGCCGACCGAGGCGACCGTCGACGCGCTCGCCGCACGAGTACGGGAGAGCGAGCGGCCAGTGGTCGGGCGCCCCGTCGGGAACACGCGTGCTTACGTGCTCGATGCCCGACTGCGGCCCGTGCCGCCCGGGGTCACCGGTGAGCTGTATCTCGCGGGGGAGGGCCTGGCCCGTGGCTACCTGGGACGCCCGGAACTCACGGCCGAACGGTTCACAGCCGATCCCTTTGGTGAACTCGGTTCACGCATGTACCGCACGGGTGACCTGGCACGCTGGACGACAGAGGGAACACTCGAATACCTCGGCCGCGCCGACGACCAGGTGAAGATCCGGGGATTCCGCATCGAACTCGCCGAGATCGAGGCCGTCCTCGACCGGCAGCCCGAGGTCGGTCAGGTCGTGGTCGTCGCCCGCGAGGACCGGCCGAGGATCAGGCAACTGGCCGCGTACGTCGTCCCGGCCGACGGCGGGCCCGCCCCGGACCCGTCCGACCTGCGCGCGCGGGTCGCCGCCGCGCTGCCCGACTACATGGTCCCGACCGCCGTGGTCGTCCTCGACGAGCTGCCGCTGCTCTCCAACGGCAAGCTCGACCGCCGGGCACTCCCCGCCCCCCGGTTCACCGGCGCCACCGGTGGCCGGCCGCCCGCGAACGACGTCGAACGCACCCTCTGCGCCCGCTTCGCCGAAGTCCTCGGCCTGCCCGGGATCAGCGCCGACGACGACTTCTTCACCCTGGGCGGTGACAGCATCGTCGCCATGCAACTGGTCAGCCGGGCCCGTGCGGGCGGACTGCGGATCACCCCGCGTCAGGTCTTCCAGCACCGTACGGTCGCCGCCCTGGCCGCCGTCGCCACGGAACTGGACGCCGACTCCGCCCGGCCCGCGCACGACGACGGATCCGGCACCCTGCCGCTGACGCCGATCATGCACGCGCTGCGCGAACTCGGCGGACCGATCGCGGGCTACCACCAGGCCGCGTTCGTCCAGACCCCGGCCGAACTCGACGAGGCCGCGCTGCACGCCGTGCTCCAGGCCGTCACCGACCGGCACGACCTGCTGCGGGCCCGACTGGAGCGGGTCGGACGGTGGTCGCTGCACGTACCGCCGCCGGGAAGCCTCGCCCCGGGAGCCTGGTCGGTGCGGGTGGATGTCGCCGGTACCGACGAGGCGGGGCTGCGGGAGATCGTCGCCGAGCAGGCGCGGGCCGCGCAGTCGAGGCTCGACCCGGACGCCGGGCGGATGATCCAGGGCGTGTGGTTCGACGCCGGACCGGACACGCCCGGGCGACTGCTGTTGCTGATCCACCACCTCGTCGTGGACGGTGTGTCGTGGCGCGTGCTGCTGCCCGACCTGGCCACCGCCTGGGGTGCTGTGCGGGAGGGGCGGACGCCTGCCCTGGCGCCGGTCGACCTGTCGTTCCGGAGGTGGTCGGAGCTGCTCGCCCAGCGTGCCGTCGAGCCCGTCAGCGAGGACGAACTCCCGCTGTGGCAAGGAGTGCTGGCGGACGTCGAGCCTCTTCCGCTGCTGCGCCCCCTCGACCCGGAACGCGATGTCACCGAGGCGTCGCGGCACCTGTCCCTCACCTTGCCGGCCGACGGTACGCAGCCGCTGCTCAGCCGTGTGCCCGCGGCCTTCGGAGCAGGCGTCAACGACGTCCTGCTGACCGCGCTCGCGCTCGCCGTGGCGGACTGGCGGGGGTCCCCGTCCGGCGGGTCCGTGCTTGTCGACCTCGAAGGGCACGGCCGTGAGGACGAACTCGCCGGGGACGCCGACCTGTCGCGTACGGTCGGCTGGTTCACCACGGTCGTGCCGGTACGGCTGGACACCGGAGCCGTCGACCTCGCCGACGCGCTCGCCGGCGGCCCCGCACTCGACTCGGCCCTCGCTCGCGTCCGGGAACAGCTGACCGCTCCGCCGGCCTCCGGCATCGGACACGGACTTCTCCGGTACCTCAACCCGGAGACAGGCCCCGTACTGGCCCGACTTCCCCGTCCCCAGATCGAGTTCAACTACATGGGCCGCTTCGGAGTCCCCGAGTCCACCGACTGGTCGTATGCCCCGGAGGCTGACGCGTCCGACCTGGAAGCCGATCCGGGCATGCCCCTGTCCCACGCCCTGACCGTCAACGCCCTGACCGAGGACCGCCCCGGTGGCCCCGAACTCTCCGCCCACTGGACCTACGCCCCCGGCGTCCTGCCCGAGGAGGCGGTACGGGACCTGGCCGAACGCTGGTTCCGGGCGCTCAGGGCGCTGGTGGACCGGGCCGAAACCATCGCCGACTCCCGCTGAGGCCGACCGGGCCGAGGAGCCGACTCGGCCCCCCGACCCCCCGACCTCCTGTCCCTCGACCACCTGATCTCCTGATCCCCGACCCACGATCCACTGAGAGAGGAACATCCCATGACCAACCCCTTCGAGAACCCCGACGGCGTCTACCGCGTGCTCGTCAACGACGAGGGCCAGCACAGCCTGTGGCCGGACTTCGTCGACGTACCGGCCGGCTGGACCGTCGTCCACGGCCCGGCGCCCCGCCAGGAGTGCCTGGACCACATCGAGACCAACTGGACGGACATGCGGCCCAAGAGCCTGGCGGAGCGCATGGAGCGGGCAGTCTGAAGCCCCGATCCGATCGGACGGTTTCGATCGGACGGATCGGATCAGATCGGCTTCAGTACCGGAACGAGGAACCGACTCCCCATGCTCACCACGCGACTGACCAACGCCCGCGTCCTCACCATGGACCCCGACCACCCCGTCGCCCACGACCTGGGCATCTGGCGGGGCCGGATCGTGGGACTGGACGAGGCGGTGACCGGGCTGCCCGCGCAGCGGGTGATCGACCTCCAGGGCGCGACCGTGCTGCCCGGGTTCATCGACAGCCATGTGCACCTCGCCTGGACGGGGTTCAAGGCGGCCACCCCCACGGTGGCGCCGTGCGTCCGGGTCGAGGACGTGCTCGCGGTCGTCGCGGAGGCAGCGGCGCGGGTGCCTCCCGGCGCCTGGGTGGACGTCGCGGGGTACGACCAGCGAGGGCTCGGCCGGCACCTGACCCTCGCCGAGCTCGACAAGGCCGCCAGTGGGCGCAAGGTGCTGCTCATGCACGACTCCGGACACGGCTGCGCGGTCAGCAGCCCGGTGCTGGAACTGCTGCCCGGTGTCGTCCCGCACGAGGGAGCCTTCCTCGCCGAGGGGGCCATGGGCGCGGCCCGGGCCCTTCGGCTGCCGCACTCCCAGGGGGAGTTGGCGGAGTCGATCGGACGGGCCGCCCGCGCCTGTCTGGCCGAGGGCGTCACCGCGTGCGCCGAGGCGGGCATCGGCGGCGCCCTGCTGGGCAACAGCCCGGTCGAACTGGGCGCCTACCAACTCGCCAGGGAACGTGGCCTGTTGCCCTTGCGCGTCCAGCTGATGGTGGCCGCCGACCGGCTGCACTCCGTCACCGCCCACGAGGCCGACGGCATCCCGCGCGCCCTCGACCTCGGGCTGCGTACCGGATTCGGTGACGACTGGCTGTCCGTCGGCGCGCTGAAGGTGTACACCGACGGAGGCATGATGGCCCGCACCGCCGCGCTCACCAGTCCCTATCAAGGGCTGGACACCGCAGGGCAGTTGCAGGAGGACCCCGAACTCCTCACGCGGACCATCGTGGACGGGCATCTCGCCGGTTGGCAGCTCGCCGTGCACGCCATCGGCGACCGCGCCGCCGACGTCGCGCTCGACGCGCTGGAGGAGGCACAGCGGCTGCGGCCCCGGCCGGGTGCCCGGCACCGGATCGAGCACGCCGGGCTGATCCGGCCCGACCAGCTGCCCCGGCTGGCACGGCTCGGGGCGACAGCCGTCGTACAGCCCAACTTCCTGCGGTACTTCGGCGACGACTACGCGGCGATCATGGGGGAGGAACGGGCGCCCTGGCTGTACCGGGGGCGGGGGTTCCTGGAGCACGGCATCCGGCTGGTGGGGAGTTCCGACCGGCCGGTGGCGGACGGGTCGCCGCTGCGGGCCATGCAGTTCATGGTCGAACGAGCTTCGCTGTCAGGGCAGTTGATCGGACCGGACGAAGGCATCACCGTCGACGAGGCGCTGCGCGCCTACACGATCGACGGCGCCCACGCCTGCCACTGGGAGGACAGCGCGGGCAGCGTCACGCCCGGCAAACGGGCCGATCTGGTCGTGCTGGGAGACGACCCCCGAAGCGTCGACAGCTCGCGCATCGGGGACATCGAGGTCGTGGCGACACTCGTCGACGGCCGGGAGAACGAGGAGGGAACGCTGTGAGCGCTCCGACGACGGACGTCATCGGCGAGTACACCCAGCTGTGGCAGGACTCGCCCCACGCTCCCCGGTGGGTGCTCTGGGACACTGCCGGTGACACCCTGGTGTTCGACCGGGACGTCAACTGCCCGCTCTACATCGACGACGAGGAGATCCGGGGCGAGGTGCTGCGCCGGATGCGCGCGGCGGGCGTGCCGGAGAGCGCGGAGTACCCCGGACGCCCCTGCTCCCGATAACCGTACGAGTGACGGGAACGGGAACAGGAACAGAGGAACAGGGAGGACGGCGGCGGGGACCGCTCTGCGGACGGCTCAGGGGCGCATCAGCAACTGGAAGTCGAAGGCGTAGCGCGACGCCCGGTAGATGTGCGTGCCGAACTCCACGGCCCGTCCGGTGTCGTCGTACGCCGTGCGCTGCATGGTGAGCATGGCGGCACCCTCCGCCTCCTCCAGGCGTCGGGCCTCCGCCGCCGTGGCCGAGCGGGCGCCGACGGTCTGGCGGGCGCTGTGCAGGGTGATGCCCGCGCTGCGCATCATCCGGTACAGGCCCGTCGACTCCAGTCGGGAGGCGTCGAGTTCGAGGAGGCCCGAGGGCAGATAGTTGCAGAGGAACGCCACCGGTTCCCCGTGCGCGCAGCGCAGCCGCTCCAGCACGACGACCTCGCTGCCCTCCTTCACCCCGAGGGCCGCGGCGACCTCGGCGGTCGCCGGCTGCCGCTCGTTGCGCACGACCTGCGTGGTGGGCCCCTGGCCGGCCGTCTCCAGGTCGTCGTACAGACTGCTCAGTTCGAGCGGGCGCTTGACCTGGCTGTGCACCACCTGCGTACCGACGCCCCGCCTGCGTACCAGCAGGCCCTTGTCCACCAGGGACTGGATCGCCTGGCGGACCGTGGGCCGGGACAGGCCGAGGCGGACCGACAGGTCGATCTCGTTGCCCAGGAGATTGCCCGGCGCCAGCACCCCGTGCTCGATCGCCGCCTCCAGCTGCTGGGCCAGCTGGTAGTAGAGCGGGACGGGGCTGGAGCGGTCCAGCGTGAAGTCCAGGGTGTCCAGCGGGGAGCCGGACACCCCGCGGGCACGATCACCGGGTGTCGCCACCGGGGCACCTCCCTTCAGTTGATGACGATGCGTCAGGAGCGGCTGCGGTGAACGAGGTTGATGCCTTCGTCCACCGGGGGTCAGAGATGCCGGCGGCGGTCGGCGACCTGGCGTTCGTACTCCTCGCGGGCCTGTACGGCGGACTCGCGGGTGGCGGTCTCGGCGACCGGTACGTCCCACCAGGCCTCCGCCGGGGGAGCGGTCGGCGTCGGGTCCGTCTCGACGTACACGCAGGTCGGCCGGTCCGAGGCGCGGGCCGTGGCCAGGGCCGTGCGCAGTTCGCCCACGGTCTTGGCGCGCAGGACATCCATGCCGAGGCTGGCCGCGTTCGCCGCCAGGTCGACCGGCAGCGGGGCGCCGGTGAAGGTGCCGTCGGCGGCCCGGTAGCGGTAGGGGGTGCCGAAGCGCTCGCCGCCGACCGACTCGGAGAGGCCGCCGATGGAGGCGTACCCGTGGTTCTGGATGAGGACCAGGTTGACCGGCAGGCCCTCCTGGACGGCGGTGACGATCTCCGTCGGCATCATCAGATAGGTGCCGTCGCCGACCAGCGACCAGACCGGGGTGTCCGGGGCTGCCTGCTGGACGCCGATCCCCGCCGGGATCTCGTAGCCCATGCAGGAGTAGCCGTACTCCAGGTGGTACTGGCGGGGGCTGCGGGCCCGCCACAGTTTGTGCAGGTCACCGGGGAGCGAACCGGCCGCGTTGATGATCACGTCGTCGTCCCCGACCACCGAGTCGAGCGCGCCCAGCACCTGGGTCTGGGTGGGGACGACGTTCTCGTCGGAAGCGCTGAGAGCGGCGTCGACAACCTGCTCCCAGCGTTCCTTGCCGACGCCGTACTCGGCCTCGTAAGCCGAGTTCACACGGTGACCGGACAACGCCTCCGTCAACGCCGTGAGTCCCGCCCGCGCGTCGCAGACCAGCGTCCGCGCCGCCAGCTTGTGGGCGTCGAAGGCGGCGATGTTGAGGTTGAGGAACCGCACGCCGGGATTCTGGAACAGGGTGTTCGAGGCGGTCGTGAAGTCGGTGTAGCGGGTGCCGACGCCGATGACCAGGTCGGCGGTGCGGGCCAGGTCGTCGCTGACGGCCGTACCGGTGTGGCCGATACCGCCCAGGTCGGCGGGGTGGTCGTGGCGCAGGGAACCCTTGCCGGCCTGCGTGGACGCGACAGGGATGCCGGTGGCGTCCACCAGGGACTTCAGCGCCTCCTCGGCCTGGCTGTGGTGGATGCCGCCGCCCGCGACGATCAGCGGGCGCCCGGCGGCGCGGATCGCCCGGACCGCCTCGGCCAGCTCGTACGGGTCGGGCGCGGGACGCCGGACGTGCCAGACGCGCTCGGCGAAGAACTCCTCCGGCCAGTCGTACGCCTCCGCCTGCACGTCCTGCGGCAGGGAGAGCGTGACGGCGCCGGTCTCCACCGGGTCCGTGAGCACGCGTACGGCGTTCAGCGCGGACGGGATCAGCGCCTCGGGGCGTGTCACCCGGTCGAAGTAGCGCGAGACCGGACGCAGCGTGTCGTTGACGGACAGGTCGGCCTCGACCGGGTGCTCCAGCTGCTGGAGCAGGGGGTCCGCGGTGCGCGTCGCGAAGTAGTCGCCGGGGAGGAGGAGCACCGGGAGGCGGTTGATCGTGGCGAGGGCGGCGCCGGTGACCAGGTTGGTCGCGCCCGGGCCGATGGAGGTGGTGATGGCCTGTGCCGAGAGCCGGTTCAGCTGGCGGGCGTAACCGACGGCCGCGTGGACCATCGCCTGCTCGTTGCGGCCCTGGTGGAACGGCATCGCGTCCTCACCGGCCTCCAGGAGCGCCTGACCGAGGCCCGCCACATTGCCGTGGCCGAAAATGCCCCAGGTACCGGCGATCAGCCGTTGGCGCACGCCGTCGCGCTCGGTGTACTGCACGGACAGGAACCGCACCAGCGCCTGGGCGACGGTGAGACGGCGGACAGGGGTGGTGCTCATCAGGACTTCTCCGGGGCCGTGTAGAGGGGCAGACGGGGGTCGACGGGCTGCTCGGGCCAGGTGCCGCGGACCCAGGCGTGATCGGGGTGGTCGCAGATCAGCCAGGCGCGGTCGGCCTCGGGGCCCGCCATGACGTTGAGGTAGTACATGTGGTGGCCGGGCACGGCCATGGAGGGCCCGTGCCAGCCGTCGGGGATGAGGACGACGTCCCCGCCGCGCACCTCGGCCAGCACATCCGTGTTCCGGCCCTGTCCGGACGGGGACACCCGCTGGTAGCCGAGGCCGGGCGTGCCCTCGTGGTCGGCGAACTCGAAGTAGTAGATCTCTTCGAGGACCGACTCCTCGCCCGGGCGGTGCTCGTCGTGCTTGTGTGGCGGGAAGGACGACCAGTTCCCGCCGGGGGTGATCACCTCTACGGCGATCAGCTTGTCGCACTCGAAGACGCCGGCCGCGCCGAAGTTGTTGACCTGCCGGGAGGAGTTCCCGGTGCCGCGCAGCTCCACCGGGACGGACGAGGCGGGCCCGTAACGGGCGGGCAGCCTGCGGGTGCAGCGCGCGCCGGTGAGCGCGAAGCGCCCGCCCGCGGCGGAGGTGATGGTCGTACGGGCGTCACGGGGCATGTACACGAAGTCGCTGACGCCGCAGAACACGCTGTCGCGGCCGTGCACCTCGAAGGTGGAGTGGCCGAAGTCGTCGGTCGTCTCGACCGTGCAGGCGCCGTTCAGGGACAGTGCGATCCACTCGCTGTCGCCGGTGGAGAAGGCGTGCGAGCCGCCCGGGGGCAGCTCCAGCACCCGGAGGCTGGAGTAGCCCCAGCCGGCCTTCTCGGGGTTGACGTCGACGACGTACGGGCCGCCGAGAGCCTTGCCGGCCGGGAGGTGGTAGGCGGTGGTCATGATCTGTCACTCCTGTTCACAGCGGATCCTGTGTTGACCCTGTTCACGGCCATACCCTTGTCATCTCGGTTTACGGCGGTGTCGTTGTTGATTCGGTTCACAGCAGTCCCACCGCCGTGTCCACGGCTGCCTCCACACTGCCCGATGACGGGTAGAGCAGCGACCGGCCCACGACCAGCCCCTGCACGGTCGGCAGCCGCAGCCCCTTGCGCCAGCGCTCGTACGCGCCCTCCTGGTCGTCCCCGACCTCGCCGCCCAGCAGCACCGCGGGCAGTGTCGACGTCTCCAGCACCCCGGCCATGTCGTCCGGGTCGTCGGTGACGGGGAGTTTCAGCCAGGTGTGGGCGGAGGTGCCGCCGAGCCCCGACGCTATGGCGATAGAGCGAGTGACCGCCTCGGCGGACAGATCGCTGCGCACCCGGCCGTCGACCCGGCGCGAGATGAACGGCTCGACGAACAACGGCAGTCGGCGCGCCGCCATCTCGTCCACGGCCCGGGCGGTGGACTCCAGCGTGGTGAGCGAACCCGGGTCGTCGTAGTTGATGCGCAGCAGCAGCTTGCCCGCGTCGAAGCGCAGCCGGGCGATGTCCTGGGCGCGGTGCCCGGTGAAGCGGTCGTCCATCTCGAAGACCGCCCCGGCCAGCCCGCCGCGGTTCATCGACCCCATGACGACCTTGTCGTCCAGCACCCCGAGCAGCAGCAGGTCGTCCAGGATGTCGGCGGTCGCCAGCACCCCGTCCACACCGGGCCGCGAGAGCGCCACGCAGAGGCGTTCCAGCAGGTCGGCGCGGTTCGCCATGGCGAGCGGGCGGTCTCCGACGCCCAGGGCGCCGCGCGCCGGATGGTCGGCGGCCACGATCATGAGCCGTCCGCTGTCGCCGATCAGCGGTCGCCGGACCCGACGGGCGGCGGCCTCCGCGACGGCCTCCGGGTGCCGGGCCCTGACCGTGGCGAGGTCGGCGACGCTGATGGTCAAGACGGGCTCCGTTCAGGGGTGCGGGGCGCCTGTGCGGGCGCCCCCGGGATCGTCGCGGTCCGGCGTCCGCTCATCGGGGCGATCCGCTCGCCAGGAGGGTGTCCACCTCGGACCCGGTCGGCATCGCGGACGAGCAGGCGAGACGGGAGGCGACGAGGGCGCCGGCCGCGTTGGCGTACCGCATGGTCCGCTCCAGCTCCCAGCCGGACAGCAGCCCGTGGCACAGGGCACCGCCGAACGCGTCACCCGCGCCCAGGCCGTTGACGACCTCGACGGGCACCGGCGGGACCTCGGCGCCGGTGCCGTCGCGGTGCATCGCCAGTACGCCCTTGGGGCCCTGCTTGACGACGGCCAGCTCGGCCCCGGCCGCCAGCAACGCCTCGGCGCAGGCCCGTGGTTCGCGTACACCGGTGGCGATCTCGCACTCGTCGACGTTGCCCACCGCCACGGTCGCGTGGCGCAGGGCCTCGGCGTAGTAGGGGCGGGCTTCCTCCGGGTCGTTCCAGAACGCTGGACGCCAGTCCAGGTCGAACACGGTGACGCCCGCCCGGTCGCGGGCCTTGAGGGCGGCGAGCGTGGCCGAGCGGCTGGGTTCCTCGCTCAGACCGGTGCCGGTGATCCAGAAGACGCGGGCGGCCCGGATGCCGAAGAAGTCCAGCTCGTCGGTGTGTATCTGCAGGTCGGGGGCGGTGGGCCGACGGTAGAAGTACAGCGGGAAATCGTCCGGCGGGAAGAGCTCGCAGAACGTGACCGGGGTCGGCAGGCCGTCGACCGGTGTGACCCAGCGGTCGTCGACCCCGAACTCCCTCAGTGCCTGGTGCAGGTAGTCGCCGAAGGCGTCCGCACCGGTACGGGTGACGACGGCCGCTGAGCGGCCCAGACGGGCCCCCGCGACCGCGACGTTGGCGGCGGACCCACCGAGAAATTTCCCGAACGTCTGCACTAGTGTCAGCGGTGCGCCGGACTGCAGCGGATAAAGATCAACTCCGATGCGGCCCATGGTGACCAGGTCGAAGGGCGGGGCTGACTCGGTCATGCGATGCTCCTTCGAGCTGCGGAGGATGCGGGTCCCGAGGGGCCTGTCGTCCCCCCAGGTGTAGGACTCGGAGGGTGACGCTGTCAAGGGTTTGTTCTTACATTCTGACCTGCTCGTGAAATGATGTCTTAACAAAGTATTGACAGCGGACAGTTCCAAGGATTTGGATTCGGTCCCAACACGACTGCCGTGTTCGCGGCACACGGCCCGGACCTCCGGGACCCGGGCCCGGGATCGCTAAGATCCCCACCCTCTCCCCGGTCGCACAGTGAGGTG
Organism: Streptomyces sp. NBC_01451; assembly: GCF_036227485.1. NCBI lineage: Bacteria > Bacillati > Actinomycetota > Actinomycetes > Kitasatosporales > Streptomycetaceae > Streptomyces > Streptomyces sp. NBC_01451. The sequence continues at coordinate 1,118,157 of NZ_CP109479.1, read as the reverse complement.
CAGGAAAGATGGACCGCTCTTCTCGCTCCCGCAGAATCGCCCCCGTCGTTGCCGCTGCCGCGGCAGCGGCCTTGGTCCTCGCGGGCTGCTCCAGCAGTTCCGGCGGCAAAAAGTCCGAGGACGGCGGCACCGACGCCTCGGCGGGCAAGGCCACCACCCCTCGTATGACCGTCGCCCTGGTCACCCACCAGGCGCCCGGCGACACCTTCTGGGACATCGTCCGCAAGGGTGCCCAGGCCGCCGCGGACAAGGACAACATCAAGCTCGTCTACTCGGCCGACCCGAACGCGGGCAACCAGGCCAACCTCGTCGACAACGCGATCGCCCAGAAGGTCGACGGCATCGCCATCACGCTGGCCAAGCCTGACGCCATGAAGGATGTCGTGGCCAAGGCGACGGCGGCGGGCATCCCCGTCGTCGGACTCAACTCGGGCCTGAGCGACTGGAAGAGGCTGGGTCTCCAGCAGTTCTTCGGTCAGGACGAGTCCGTCGCGGGCGAGGCGTTCGGCAAGAAGCTGAACGAACTCGGCTCCAAGAAGGCCGTCTGTGTGATCCAGGAGCAGGGCAACGTCGGCCTCACCCAGCGCTGTGACGGTGTCAAGAAGACGTTCACCGGCACGCTGGAGGTCCTCAACGTCAACGGCACCGACATGCCGTCCGTGAAGTCGACGATCACGGCAAAGCTCAACCAGGACAAGGCGATCGACTACGTCGTCACGCTCGGCGCCAGCTACGCGCTGACCGCGGTGCAGTCGGTGGGCGACGCCAACAGCAAGGCCAAGGTCGCGACCTTCGACCTCAACAAGGAGATGACCGACGCCATCACGAAGGGCGACATCCAGTTCGCGGTGGACCAGCAGCCCTACCTCCAGGGCTACTTGGCCGTCGACTCGATGTGGCTCTTCAAGAACAACGGCAACTACAGCGGTGGCGGCGAGCAGCCCGTCCTGACGGGCCCGGCGTTCGTCGACAAGTCCAACGTCGAGAAGATCGCCGCGTTCGCCGCGAAGGGCACTCGGTGATGTCGAGTCAGGCAACGGCACCGACGGCGAGTTCCTCGCCGTCGGCTCCGCCGGCCACTCAGAAGGACGGCCGCACCAACCAGCGGTCCCTGGGGCGGAGGCTGCTCGGCCGTCCCGAGGTGGGTGCGCTGATCGCGGCGATCGGTGTGTATCTGTTCTTCTTCGCGGTGGCGCCTTCCTTCCGGGAGACGAGCGCGCTGGCGACGGTGCTCTACCAGGCCTCCGTGATGGGCATCATGGCGTTGCCGGTGGCGTTGTTGATGATCGGCGGGGAGTTCGACCTGTCCGCCGGTGTCGCGGTCACCACCTCGGCGCTGACCGCCGCGATCCTGAGTTTCCAGTTGTCGGTGAACGTGTGGACCGGTGTGGTCGTCGCGTTGATCGTGTCGCTGGCGGTGGGGGCGTTCAACGGCTGGCTGCTGATCAAGACCGGGCTGCCGAGCTTCCTGGTCACCCTGGGCTCGTTTTTGATCCTGCAGGGTGCCAACCTCGCCGTCACGAAGATCTTCACGGGAAACGTGGCGTCCGACTCGATCGCCGACATGGACGGCTTCGACCAGGCCAAGAAGGTCTTCGCCTCCGAGTTCACCATCGGTGACGTCAGCTTCAAGATCACGATCGTGTACTGGCTGGTGTTCGCCGCGATCGCGACCTGGCTGCTGCTGCGCACCAGGTTCGGCAACTGGATCTTCGCGGTCGGCGGCAGCCAGGACAGTGCCCGCGCGGTCGGTGTCCCGGTGAGGTTCACGAAGATCGCCCTGTTCATGGGCGTGGGCGCGGGCGCCTGGTTCGTGGGCATGCACCTGCTGTTCTCGTTCAACACGGTGCAGTCCGGCGAGGGCGTCGGCAACGAGTTCCTGTACATCATCGCCGCGGTCATCGGCGGCTGCCTGCTGACCGGCGGCTACGGCTCCGCGATCGGCCCGGTCATCGGCGCCTTCATCTTCGGCATGGTCTCCCAGGGCATCGTCTACGCCAACTGGAACCCGGACTGGTTCAAGGCGTTCCTCGGCGTGATGCTCCTGGTCGCCGCCCTCGTCAATCTGTGGGTCCGCCGCCAGGCGACCCGGAGGTGAACTGATGACAACCAACGAAACCTCCCCCAACGGCACGCTCACGCAGGAGAGTCCGCCGGCGGACGCCGCGCCGATCGTCGAGCTGCGCGGCGCCGGCAAGGCGTACGGCAACATCCGCGCCCTGCACGGCGTCGACCTCGCCGTGCGCTCCGGCCAGGTCACCTGCGTGCTGGGCGACAACGGCGCCGGCAAGTCCACGCTGATCAAAATCATCTCCGGGCTGCACCAGCACACCGAGGGGGAGGTCCTCGTCGACGGCAGCCCCGTCCACTTCGCCACCCCCCGTGAGGCGCTGGACGCCGGTATCGCGACCGTCTACCAGGATCTGGCGACCGTCCCGCTGATGCCGGTGTGGCGCAACTTCTTCCTCGGCTCCGAGATGACCAAGGGCCCCTGGCCCGTGCGCCGTCTCGACATCGAGAAGATGAAACAGACCGCGGACGCGGAACTGCGCAACATGGGCATCGTCCTGGACGACCTCGACCAGCCCATCGGCACCCTCTCCGGCGGCCAGCGCCAGTCCGTCGCCATCGCCCGCGCCGTCTACTTCGGCGCCCGCGTCCTGATCCTCGACGAGCCGACGGCCGCCCTGGGCGTCAAGCAGTCCGGTGTGGTCCTGAAGTACATCGCCGCCGCCCGCGACAAAGGCCTCGGCGTCATCTTCATCACCCACAACCCCCACCACGCCTACATGGTCGGCGACCACTTCAGCGTCCTGCGCCTGGGCACCATGGAACTCTCCGCCGCCCGCAGCGACGTCACCCTCGAAGAACTCACCAACCACATGGCCGGCGGCGCCGAACTCGCCGCCCTCAAACACGAACTGGCCCAGGTACGCGGCGTCGACGTCGACGAACTCCCCGAAGCCGAAGACCTCCAGACACCCACCGCGACCCCTTCGAAGGGGACGACGACATGACGGCCCCGCTCGACCGCATCCGGGTCGGCTCGGCGCCGGACTCCTGGGGTGTCTGGTTCCCCGACGACCCGGTACAGGTGCCCTGGGAACGCTTCCTGGACGAGGTCTCCGAGGCCGGCTACCGATGGATCGAACTGGGCCCGTACGGCTATCTGCCGACCGACCCGGCCCGTCTGACGGACGAGATCGCCAAGCGCGACCTCAAGGTGTCGGCCGGCACGGTCTTCACCGGCCTGCACCGGGGTCCGTCCGAGTGGGAGTCGACCTGGGAGCACGTCAGTCAGGTCGCCGCGCTCACCCGGGCGATGGACGCGAAGCACCTGGTCGTCATCCCCTCGTTCTGGCGGGACGACAAGACGGCGGAGATCCTGGAGCCGCCGGAGCTGACCGCCGAGCAGTGGGGTCACCTCTCCCGGGGCATGGAACGCCTCGGGCGTGAGGTGAAGGAGGCGTACGGCCTGGACATCGTCGTCCATCCGCACGCCGACACCCACATCGACACCGAGGCGCACGTGGAGCGGTTCCTCGACGCCACGGACTCCGCCGTGGTCAACCTGTGCCTGGACACCGGGCACTACGCCTACTGCGGGGGCGACAGTGTCAAGCTGATCGAGACGTACGGTGAGCGGATCGGGTATCTGCACCTCAAGCAGGTGGATCCGGGGATCCTGGCCGACGTGGTCGAGAACGGGGTGCCGTTCGGGCCGGCCGTTCAGCGGGGGGTCATGTGTGAACCTCCCTCTGGGGTACCGGAGTTGGGGCCTGTGCTTACTGCTGCGCAGGGCCTTGGTGTGGACCTGTTCGCCATAGTGGAGCAGGACATGTATCCGTGCGAACCGGACAAGCCGTTGCCCATTGCTGTGCGGACTCGGCAGTTCCTTCGCTCCTGCGGAGCGTAGACGCAGGCAGTTCATGGGTGGTTCGTAGGGTGCGGGTTGTCTGTGGCCGGTCGCGCAGTTCCCCGCGCCCCTACCCTCAGAGACCTCGCCCCAAGCCGTAAAGGGGCACCGTTTCTCCATGAAGCACCATGACGCGCTCGGCGTGGCCGTGATCGGTACCGGCAAGATGGGTGCCGATCACGTTCGCCGTATCGAGGAAGTCACCAGTGGTGCCCGGGTGGTCGCCGTCGTGGACCTTGATCCCGGGCGCGCCGAGCTGATCGCGGCCGGGATCGAGGGCTGTACGGCGTACACGGACCCGGCCGCCGCCATGGCGGCGGCCGATGTCGACGCCGTGCTCGTCGCCTCGCCCGGGGCCGCCCACGAGGCGGCCCTGCTCGCGGCGTTCTCGTACGGCCTGCCGGTGCTGTGCGAGAAGCCGCTCACGCCCGACGCGGCTTCCGCGCTGCGGGTGCTGGAGGCCGAACGGAGGCTGGGGCGACGCCTTGTCCAGGTCGGGTTCATGCGGCGGTACGACGCCGAGTACCTGAAGCTCAAGTCGCTCCTCGACACAGGGGAGTTGGGCCGGCCGCTCATGCTGCACAACCGGCATCGCAACGTGGCCTCCCCGCCCTGGTGGACCAGCGCGATGCACATCAACGACTCCGTGGTGCACGAGATGGACGTGACCCGGTGGCTCCTCGGACAGGAGATCACCGCGGTCACCGTGCTGTGTCCGAGGCCGTCGGGGAACGCGCCGGAAGGGCTTCAGGATCCGCAGTTCGTCGTGATGGAGACCGACGGCGGGGCCATCGTCGACGTCGAGATCAACGTCAACTGCGGTTTCGGGTACCAGGTGCAGGCCGAGGTGGTCTGCGAGCGCGGCACCGCGCGGATCGGCGACGGCCACGGCATGGTCGTCAACTCGGCCGGGCAGTGGGGCGGGAGCATCGCTCAGGACTTCGTCGAGCGGTTCGAGGACGCGTACGACAGTGAGGTCCAGGCATGGGTCGACGCCACCCGGCGCGGCGAGGTCACCGGGCCCGGTGTCTGGGACGGTTACGCGGTGGCCGCGGTCTGCGAGGCCGGCGTACGCGCGCGTACCGAAGGCCGGCGCGTCGAGGTGGAACTCGTCGAACGGCCCGCGCTGTACCGCTGAGGCGGCAGCGCGGGCCGGACGTGCGACCGGACCTGCTCAGACGGTCCGTACCTCCTCGATGCGCACCGGACGGTGCTCCTGGAGCGACAGCGTGCACGCGTCCGCGATCCACCCCGCCTCCAGCGCCTCGGCGACCGTGCACGGCGACGTCAGGGTGCCCGCGACGACCTCCGTGAACGCCGTCAGCTCGGCGCGGTAGGCCGGGATGAACCGGTCCATGAAGAAGTCGTGCGGGACGCCCGCCGGGAAGGTGACACCCGGCTCCACGGAGCGCAGCGGGAGCTTGTCCTCCAGGCCCACCGAGATGCTGTCCTTGAAGCCGTGCACGTCCATGCGGACGTCGTAACCCCGGGCGTTGTGACGGGAGTTGGAGACCACGGCGATCGTGCCGTCGTCCAGGGTGAGGATCGCGCCGGTGGTGTCGGCGTCGCCCGCGTCCTTGATGTAGTCGGCACCCCGGTTGCCGCCGACCGCGTACACCTCGGTCACCTCGCGGCCCGTCACCCAGCGCAGGATGTCGAAGTCGTGGACCGAACAGTCCCGGAAGATGCCACCGGAGGCGGCGATGTACGCGGCCGGCGGCGGCGCCGGGTCCAGCGTGGTCTGCCGGATGGAGTGCAGGAGACCCAGCTCGCCGCTCCGCACGGCGTCGCGGGCGGCGGTGAAGCCCGCGTCGAAGCGGCGCTGGTAGCCGATCTGGATCTCGACGCCGCTGTCCTTGACCGCGTTCAGCACCGCGACGCCCTCGGCCATCGAGCGGGCCACCGGCTTCTCGCAGAACACCGGGATGCCCGCCTCGACGGCGGCGAGGATCAGGGACGGGTGGGCGTCCGTCGCGGCGGCGACGACGACGCCGTCGACACCGGCGGCCAGGAGGGCCTCGGGGGAGTCCGCCACCTGGGCGCCGAAGCGCTCCGCGGCGGCCTTGGCGGCCTCCGCGAACGGGTCGCTGACGACGAGGGAGTCGACGGCGTCGAGACCGGAGAGGGTCTCGGCGTGGAAGGCGCCGATGCGGCCGAGGCCGAGGATTCCGATACGCATGGGCTGTGCTGCTCCTTGGTGGATGGTGCGGGTGTCTTGCCGGGGGAGGAGAAGAAGAAGGTCAGTCCAGGCCGCCCAGGACGTTCTGGTCCCAGTCGATCACCGAACCGGTGACCACGCCGGACCGGTCGGAGAGCAGGAGGACCACGAAGTCGGCGATCTCGTCCGGCTGGCCGAGCTTGCCCATGGGCAGGCGTTGGGCGGCCTGGTCGAGCCAGTCGTCGCCCGCTCCGTGGAAGGACCGCTGGGTGGCGTCCTCGCCCTCGGTCGCCGTCCAGCCGATGTTCAGGCCGTTGATGCGGACCCGGTCCCAGCGGTGGGCGTGCGCCGCGTTCCGGGTCAGGCCGACGAGCCCGGCCTTCGCGGCGACGTACGGGGCCAGGAAGGGCTGCCCGCCGTGCGCCGACGACGTGATGATGTTGACGATCGTGCCGGGCGCCTTGCGCGCCACCATGTCGGCCACCGCCGCCTGCATGGCGAAGAACGGGCCCTTGAGGTTGATCGCGATGTGCGCGTCGAACAGCTCGGGCGTGGTGTCCAGCAGAGTGCCGCGCGAGGTCAGGCCCGCGGAGTTGACCAGGCAGTCGATCCGTCCGTGGGCGGCGACCACCTCGGCCACGGAGGCCTTCGCCTGTCCGGCGTCGGAGAGGTCGGCGCGTACGTACATGGCCTTGCCGCCCGCCGCCGTCAGCTCAGCGACCAGCGCCTCGCCCGGCTCCGGGCGGCGCCCGGTGACCGCGACGACGGCGCCCTCGCGGACGGCGGCCCGGGCGACGGCCGCCCCGACGCCCTGGCTGCCGCCGTTGACGAGGACGACCTTGTCCTGAAGAAGGCCCATGCTTCCGGTTCCTCAGCTCTCACGTCGTTCGGCGCCGGCCCGCAGGGCCTCCCGGAGCGACTCGGGGGTCCACTCCTCGCGCAGCGCACGCCGCACGAGGTCCGCCTGCGAGGGCGGGGCCAGGCCGTCGACCGGGGGATCCCGGTCGAGGTTGGTGGGGAAGGGGTAGCCCTCGGCCGAGGCCGCGACGACCGCCTCCAGCCAGGCGTCGCCCGCTCCCTCGGCCCGGCGCGCGAGAAGCACGGGGTAGACCGCGTTCACGATCGCCTCTCGGTCCACGGTCTCCATGGCCCGCCCGAAGCCGGAGGACACCTGGAGGAGGTTCGCCATCCGGCGGATGTCCGTGGAACGGTTGGTGCCGGCCGCGTGGAAGAGCGCCGGGTTGAAGAACGCCGCGTCGCCCTTGGCCAGTGGCAGCTGGACGTGACGGGCGTCGAAGTACGCCCTGAACTCCGGGAGCCGCCAGGCCAGATAGCCGGGCTCGTAGGAGTGCGAGTAGGGCAGGTAGAGCGTCGGACCGGACTCCACGGGCATGTCGCAGTGGGCGACCGCGCCCTGCAGTGTCAGCACGGGGGACAGCCGGTGGACGTGTGCCGGGTAGGCGGCTGCCGCCTCGTTGGACAGGAAGCCGAGGTGGTAGTCGCGGTGCGGGCTCTGCGCGGCGCCACCGGGGTTGACGACGTTGATCTGCGAGGTCACCTGGTAGCCGGGGCCGAGCCAGGCGGTCGAGACGAGGGCGATCATGTCGTTGGCGTAGTAGTCGGCGAACGCCTCCGGAGCGTGCAGGGCCGTCTTCTCCAGGGCGTTCCACACCCGGTCGTTGGCCCCGGGCTTGGCGAAGTGGTCGCCCGCGACGGTCCCGGCGGCGCGCCGGCCGGCGATGAGCGCCTCGAAGACGGCGGTCGCGCGGTCCACGACCGGAAGTTCGGCGAAGGCCCGCTGGAGGACGAGGACGCCGGGTCCGTCGGTGAGCGCCCGGACAAGTTCCGCCAGGACCTCCCGGCGTCCGCCCGGCGTGGTGACGGCGGCGCGCAGCCGCTCGCTGTCGTAGACGAGGACGTTCTCGCGGACGGCGGTCGCGTACGGGTAGTCGGCGGCGTCGGTCGTCCGTTCGACCTCGGCGCGGAAGGCGTCGAGATCGCAGTCCTGCTCGGACAGCCACGCGCGGCGTTGTGCGGCGGTGAGGGACATCGTCGTCCTTCTCTCGATCAGCGACATCGGCGACATCAGCGGCAGCAGAGACACGGCACATGGCCACATCGGCGTCGGCGATGTCGCCGACATCGCCGACGCCGTTCACGACGACCGAATGCTGTACTTGCTGTCATTGTTGTCATGACAAACTCGTCAAACAACCAGCAGGCAGCCATCAAAAACCCCTCAAGCGGAAGCCGAGGAACCTCCCCATGGGCCACCCCTTTCCGATCCGGGAGATCGCGCGGCAGGCGGGCCTCAGCGAGGCCACCGTCGACCGCGTCCTGAACGGCCGGGGCGGCGTGCGCGAGAGCACCCGGCGGGAGGTGCGGCAGGCCATCGCCGACCTGGACAGGCAGCGCACCCAGGTCCGGCTGGTCGGCCGTACGTTCATGATCGACATCGTGATGCAGGCGCCCGAGCGGTTCACCACCGCGGTCCGGGCCGCCCTGGAAGCGGAACTGCCCGCCCTCCACCCGGCCGTCGTGCGTTCCCGCTTCCACTTCCGTGAGACCGGCCCGGTGGCGGAACTGGTGGCGGCCCTCGACCGTGTCGCCCGGCGCGGATCGCAGGGCGTCATCCTCAAGGCACCGGACGTACCCGAGATCACGGCCGCCGTCGGCCGGCTGGTGGCCGTCGGCATCCCCGTCGTCACCCTGGTGACCGACCTGCCCTCCAGCGCCCGCCTCGCCTACGTCGGCATAGACAACCGGGCCGCGGGCGCCACCGCCGCCTACCTCATGGGCCAGTGGCTCGGCGAACGCCCCGGCAACGTGCTGACCAGCCTCAGCAGCGGCTTCTTCCGCAACGAGGAGGAGCGCGAGATGGGTTTCCGGGGTGCCATGCGGGCCCGGCACCCCGAGCGCGCCCTTGTCGAGATCACCGAGGGGCAGGGCCTGGACGCCACCCAGTACGACCTGGTCCGGGACGCCCTGAAACGCGACCCCGACATCAGGGCGGTCTACTCGATCGGCGGCGGCAACATCGCGACGCTCCGGGCCTTCGAGGACCTGGGCCGCGAGTGCGCGGTGTTCGTCGCCCACGACCTCGACCACGACAACACCCGCCTCCTGCGCGAGCACCGCCTGTCCTGCGTACTGCACCACGACCTCCGCCAGGACATGCACGAGGCCTGCCGTACGGTCATGCGGGCCCACGGCGCCCTCCCGCCCGCCGGCCCGACCCTGCCGTCCGCGATCCAGGTGGTCACGCCGTACAACATGCCGCCGCGCTGAGTGCCTTCAGGGACACGGGGAACCACGCGACAGGCCACGGCGGACCCGCGGCCGCGACACCGCATCCGCCACCCCGTCCGTCACGCCCCGAGCGTGACCCACGCCCCCGACTCCACGGACCGGCTCATCGCGTCCAGCGCGGCGGCGCTGTGCACCGCGTCCGTCAACGTGGCTCCGTAAGGCGTCCCTTCAGCCACCGACCGCACAAAACGGTGTGCTTCGATGACCTTCAGGTCGTCGTACCCCATCGCGTTCGCCGCCCCCGGCTGGAACGCCCCGAACTCCCCGTCGCCCGGACCGACGAACACCGTACTGACCGGCTGGTCCTGGTACGACGTACCGCTGCTCAGGCCCAGCTCGTTCATCCGGCGGAAGTCCCAGAAGACCGCGCCCTTCGTGCCGTGCACCTCGAAGCCGTAGTTGTTCTGCTCGCCGACCGACACCCGGCACGCCTCCAGGACCCCCCGGGCGCCGGAGGCGAAACGCAGCAGGCAGGAGACGTAGTCCTCGTTCTCCACCGGGCCCAGCTCGCCGCCCGAGGCCCGCGTGTGACCGGCCGTGGCGCCCGTCGGACGGGACCGCTCGGGCACGAAGACGGCACTGTCGGCGGTGAGCGCGGCGATGTCGCCGAGCAGGAAGCGGGCCAGGTCCACGCCGTGCGAGGCGAGATCGCCCAGCACTCCGCTGCCGCCGCGCTCCCGCTCGTACCGCCAGGTCAGGGCGCCGTCCGGGTGGGCCGCGTAGTCGCTGAAGAGGCGGACGCGGACATGTGTGACCGTGCCGATCTCGCCGGACGCGATGAGCTGCCGGGCCCGCTCCACGGCCGGCGCGTTGCGGTAGTTGAAGCCGACTGTGCCCTGGACACCGGACTTGGCGACGGCGTCGGCCACCGCGCCGGCGTCCGCCGCGGTGAGGCCGACCGGCTTCTCGATCCAGATGTGCTTGCCCGCCTCGGCCATCGCGACGCCGATCTCCCGGTGCAGGAAGTTCGGCGCGGTGATGCTCACCGCCTGCACGCGCGGGTCGGCGGCCACGGCACGCCAGTCACGGGCCGTCGACGCGAACCCGAACTGGGCGGCGGCCTCCTCGGCCCGGCCCGGCACCTCCTCGGCGACCATGACCAGTTCGGGCCGCAGTCCCAGCCGGGGGAAGTGGTGCGGCAGGCGGACGTACGCCTGGGTGTGCACCCGTCCCATCCAGCCGAATCCCACGACGGCGACACCGAGCGTACTTGCCATGACAGCCCCTCTTTGGACCGGTCCAGAACGTTTCCCGCCCACACTCGGTGCCGTCGGCCTTTCCTGTCAATACTTTGACAGGACATATGGACCACTGGGGGGTGTGCGGTTGCCGGTCGGCGGGACGGCGGTGCCACCCGACCCGGGGCTGTGCGGCCGGCCTCCTCAGGCCCGGTACTCGCGCAGCTTCCGGTACAGCGTCGCGCGGGCGATGCCCAGGGCCGTCGCCGTACGGGCCTTGTTGCCGCCGTTGCGGCGCAGCGCCTCCAGGATCGCCGTGCGCTCGGCCTGCTCCATCGGGTTGAGCGGGCGCGCTGCGGGCCCTTCCCTTACCGGGTCCGGGAGTTCGGCCCGCCCGACCGGCCCCGACACCCGCCGGTTCTCCGCCAACGTCCGCACCAGATGGGCGAGTTCGGTGAGGTTCCCCGGCCACGGATACCGCTCCAGCGCCCGCAGCGCGTCCAGCGTCCAGGTGAGCGGCGGTGTCCCGGCGGCCGGCTTCGGAGCCAGGGCCGGGAGCAACTCCCTTATGTCCTCGGGGCGTTCACGCAGCGCCGGCACGGTCACGGAGCGGGCGGCCAGCGTGTCCAGGAGCCGCTGAAGGCAGGGGCCCGGGGGAGCGCCTGGGGTGTACGTGGTCAGCAGATGGACGTCCGGACGCTCGTCGAGGAGGCCGTTCAGCGCGGCGACATCCGACTGGGCCAGTCGCTCGGCGTGCCGGAGGAGCAGTGGGCGGGACCTCGGCAACTCGACCTCGCCCAGACCGAGTTCCGGTGCCTCGGCGGCGTCGAGCACCAGCGGCTCGGCGCCGCCCAGCAGCTCGCGGGCCAGCGCGGTCTTGCCGGATCCGCGCTCCCCGGTCAGCAGAAGCGGTTCGCTGCCGTGCGCCAACTCCCCTGCCCGGCCGACCGCGTAGAGCCACGGCACCGAACTCCCGGCCAGCCGTCCCGCCACCGGCCGCGGCACCGCCCGTACCGCCGCCCCCTCCACGACCGGCTCCAGCAGGGCGACGATCCCGAGCACCCGGCCGTCGCCCCGTTCCCGCACCGGACGGAACTCGGCGGTGCAGCCCGCCCCTTCGGGCAGCGCGATGTCGTACGACTCGACAGGCGCCGACGAGTGCAACAGTGCCCGCGCGCCCCGTTCCAGCGTCTCCAGCACCTGCGGCGACACCAGCCGTACCGCCGCCTCGCTGACCAGGCGGTTGCGCCCGTCCAGCGCCACCACCGCGCGCTCCTGCCCGCCGCTCTGTCCGCCTCCCGGTACGCGCGCCGCGCGTGCGTAGGCGTCGAGGAGAGCCCGCTCGGCCGCGCGGGAGCGGGTCAGCAACTCCGCCTCCACCGCCGCCGCTGCCGCCTCCGCCAGGGCGGCGTCCGGATGCGGACCCGCGTCGGCGCACAGTCCGGAGGCGACCGTGATCGTGCCGAGGGGCCGGCCGGACTCCGGGGCGAACACCGGCACGCTGACCGCCGACACGTCCTGCCACACGTCGAGGAAGTGCTCGGGGCCGTGCACCTCGGCGCGCCGCCGGATGCGCAGGGCGAGCGCCGCGCTGTTGTGCCCGACCTCCCGCTCGGCCAGATCGCCGAGCAACTCGCCTCCGGGCGCGTCGCCCGCCGTCCACAGCACCCGCAGCCGTTCGTCGGTGAGCAGCAGCGCCGACCGGCCGCCGAGGGCCGGGGCGAGCCGTTCGAGGACGGGCCGGGCCGCGGCGAGCAACGCCGACCCGAGGGCCGGTCCGTCGACGGAGTCGGCCTGACGCACGTCGTGCCGTACCCCGAGGAAGCGGGCGCGCCGCCAGGCCGCGACGGTCTCGTCGGGGACGTCGTCGGGCAGCGGGCGCCCGGTCAGGAACCGCTGGCGTGCCTGACTGAGCAGGAGGAGAGAAGGAGACACTTCGGCTGTGGTCATGGCACCACTCACCGTATCGGGCCGGGCCCGGCAACCGCCGAAGAGGTGTCGAGAACGGCCGAACAGGCACGGGAAGTGGCACCGGAACCGACAGCGGAACAGACACCGGAAGCAGGTACTGGAACAGCTACCGGGAAGTACCGGGTGTCTCGAATTGAGACACCCGTGAACGGCCGTGCCGCTCCACGATCATGGATGGCCGCCCGGCTGTTCCCGGGCACGGCCCGTCCACCGTTTGGAGTGCTCCCGTGCCTACCGTTGTCGACACCGACGTCCTGATCGTGGGCAGCGGCCCGGCCGGGGCGTCGGCCGCGCTCGCGCTGAGCACCTACGGCGTGCCCAACATCGTCGTCACCCGGTACGCGAGCCTCGCCGACACGCCCCGCGCGCACATCACCAACCAGCGCACGATGGAGGTCCTGCGCGACCTCGGCGTGGAGCGGGACGTGATCGCCAGGGCCACCCCCCAGCACCTGATGGGCAACACCACCTTCTGTACGAGCCTGGCCGGCGAGGAGCTGGGCCGGGTCCGCTCCTGGGGCAACGACCCGCTCGTCCAAGCGGCGCACGAACTGGCCAGCCCCACCCGTATGTGCGACATGCCGCAGCACCTGATGGAGCCGGTCCTCGTCGACGCGGCCGTCGCGCGCGGCACCCAACTCCGTTTCCAGACCGAGTATCTGACGCACACTCAGGATGCGGACGGTGTCACCGTCACCGTCCGCGACCGGCTGCGCGGGGACACGTACGAGATCCGCGCCCGCTATCTGATCGGCGCCGACGGCGGCCGTTCCAAGGTCGCCGAGGACGCCGGACTGCCCATGGGCGGCCAGATGGGCGTCGCGGGCAGCATCAACATCGTCTTCGACGCCGACCTCACCCGGTACACGGCCCACCGCCCCTCCACCCTCTACTGGGTCCTGGCCCCCGGTGCGACCGTCGGCGGGATCGGCGCGGGCCTCGTCCGCAACGTCCGCCCCTGGAACGAGTGGATGATCGTCTGGGGCTACGACGTGACCGCCGGTGCCCCCGACCTCACCACCGAGTACGCGGAATCGATCGTCCGCAGGCTCGTCGGCGACGACGACATCCCCGTGACCATCAGGTCGTCCTCGGCGTGGACGGTCAACGAGATGTACGCCGAGACCTACGCCTCCGGGCGCGTCCTCTGCGCCGGCGACGCCGTCCACCGGCACCCGCCGTCCAACGGGCTCGGCTCGAACACCTCCATCCAGGACGCCTACAACCTGGCCTGGAAGCTGAAACTGGTCCTCGACGGCGTCGCGGCCCCCTCGCTGCTCGACAGCTACACCGCCGAACGCGCCCCCGTCGGCAGGCAGATCGTCACCCGCGCCAACAAGTCCATCGCCGAGACCGCCCCGATCTTCGAGGCGCTCGACGGGCTCTCCCCGCAGACCCCGGAGGAGCTGTGGGCCAACATCGCCGCCCGCAAGGACGCCACGGAGGCGGCGGCGAAGCAGCGCGCCCGGCTGCGCGAGGCGATCGCCGCCAAGGTGTACGAGTTCAACGCCCACGGAGTCGACCTCAACCAGCGCTACGAGTCCGCCGCGATCGTCCCCGACGGCACCCCCGACCCCGGCTTCGCCCGCGACCCCGAACTGCACCACCAGCCCTCCACCCGCCCCGGCGCCAGACTCCCGCACGCCTGGCTCACCTCCGGCACCCGCACCCTGTCCACCCTCGACACCGTGGGCCGGGGCCGCTTCACCCTCCTCACCGGCATCGGCGGCGACGCCTGGGTGCACGCGGCGAAGGCGCAGCCCCTCGACATCGTCACGGTCGTCGTCGGACCCGGCCAGGAGTACGAGGACCCGTACGGCGACTGGGCCGGACTCAGCGAGGTGTCCGACGCGGGCGTGCTCCTCGTACGCCTGGACGGGTTCGTCGCCTTCCGACACGCCGAAGCGGCCGAGAACGCCGAACAGTTGCTGACGGACGCCCTGCGACAGATCCTCGGACATGCCTGACGTACGGGACGAGGAGCGCGGAATGACCACTGAACCCAGGACGAGCGGCGGCGGTGCGGGCGGTGACGGCGGTGAGGGCGCCGGATTCACCACCGCCGTCACCGAGGCCGTCGTCGACAGCATGCGCGGGACCGCCGACCCGCGCCTGCGCGAGCTGCTGACCGCCCTCACCCGGCACCTCCACGCCTTCGTACGGGAGACCGAGCCGACGATGGAGGAGTGGGAGCGGGCCATCGGCTTCCTGACGGCGACCGGGCAGACCTGTACCGACACCCGGCAGGAGTTCATCCTCCTGTCGGACGTCCTCGGCGTCTCGATGCTCGTGGAGACCCTCAACGGCCACCGCGACCCGGGCGCCACCGAGTCGACCGTGCTCGGGCCCTTCCACATGACCGAGTCGCCGGTACGGGAACTCGGCGCCGACATCGACCTGGTGGGCACCGGTGAGCCGTGCGTGGTCAGCGGACGGGTGCTCGACCGGGACGGAACTCCGTTGCCCGGAGCGGTACTCGACGTCTGGCAGGCCGACGCCGAGGGCTACTACGACGTCCAGCAGCCGGACGTCCAGCCGCCGGGCAACGGCCGCGGGCTCTTCACCGCGGACGCGGAGGGCCGCTTCTGGTTCCGCACCTGCGTGCCGAGCCCGTACCCGATCCCGACGGACGGCCCGGTCGGCGGCCTGCTCCACGCCACCGGCCGGCACCCCTACCGCCCCGCCCACATTCACTTCATCGCCACGGCCGAGGGCCACGAGCCCGTCACCACCCACATCTTCGTGGCGGGCAGCGACTACCTCGACTCGGACGCCGTGTTCGCGGTGAAGCAGAGCCTGGTCCAGGACTTCACCGAGACCGACGACCCTTCCCTGGCAGCCGAGTTCGGCGTCGCGAACCCCTTCCGCCACGCACGCTTCGACCTCGTGCTGGAGAAGTCGGGGGAGAAGTCGTGACCGGTGCGACGGACTTCGTCCACGAGGCCCAGCCGATGCGGGTCGTCCTGCGGGCCGGGGCCGCCGTGACCGCGACGGCCGGGGAGGCCGAACGCCTCGGTCTGCGACGGCTGTTGGTGGTGTGCGGCGCGAGGGGAAAGGACACCGCGCAGGCGGTCGCCGACTCCCTCGGACCTGCTCTGGCGGGTCTGCACGACGAGGCACGGATGCACGTACCCGTCGACGTCGCCGACCGGGCCGTCGAGGTGGCGCTCGCCGCGGGCGCCGACGGGTGTGTGGCGGTCGGCGGCGGCAGCGCGATCGGCCTCGGGAAGGCCGTCGCGCTGCGCACCGGGCTCCCGCTGATCGCTGTGCCGTCCACCTACTCCGGCTCGGAGATGACCCCCGTCTGGGGCCTGACCGAGCAGGGCGTGAAACGCACCGGCCGCGACCGGTCCGTGCTGCCGCGCAGCGTGGTGTACGACCCCGAGCTGACCCTCTCGCTGCCGGTCCCGCTCTCGGTGACGAGCGGCATCAACGCGATCGCGCACGCGGTCGAGGCCCTGTACGCGCCCGACGGCTCCCCGCTCGTCTCCCTGATGGCGCAGGAGGGCGTACGGGCGATGGCCGCTGCGCTCCCGGACGTGGCCGCCGACCCCGCCTCCCTGGACGCGCGCGGCCGGGCCCTGTACGGGGCGTGGCTGTGCGGCTCCTGCCTGGGTGCCACCACCATGGGCCTGCACCACAAGCTCTGCCATGTCCTCGGCGGCACCTTCGGCCTGCCGCACGCCGAGACCCACACGGTCGTCCTGCCGTACGCCCTGGCCTACAACGCGCCCGCGGCGCCGGAGGCGGCCGAGGCCGTCGCCCGTGCGCTCGGCGGCGCGGCCGACGCCGCGACCGCCCTGTGGGAGCTGGCCGGACGCCTCGGCGCCCCGCGCTCCCTCGCCGAACTCGGCCTCACCGAGGCCGATTTGACGGTTGCGGCTGCCCAGGCGACCGGGCAGCCTTACCCCAGCCCGCGCGAGGTCACGCCCGAGGGTGTGCTCGGTGTGCTGCGGGCGGCGTACCGGGGCTCGGCGCCCGGTACGGACTGAGCCACCGGTACCTCATCCGAACCTGACGGCACACAGCAGAAGAACAGAAAGGTGAACCCATGGCCCTCGCACTGCTCAGGCGCCTGCGTTCCAGAGGCGTCTCCGATCGCGAGGGTCTGTCCCTTCCCCTCCCGCCCGGCGCGGGCTCGCTCGGCTGCGAGGTGCTGGACCCGCTGGGCCAGCCGATGGGCGGCGCCGAGGTGACCGTGAGCGCGACCGACGCCCACCAGGTGGTGGCGCGCGGTACGACGGACCCGTACGGCTACTTCCTCGCCATTCTGCCGTCGGGCCGTTACAGCCTGATGATCTCCGCCGAGGGCCTGACGCCGCACCGCGAGACGGTCGACCTCCTCGACGGGGTGATGCTCCCGACGCAGCGCGTCCAGCTGGAGCCCGCCCGGCTGCTGGACCTCCCCGTGCCCGGCACCTGGCTGTTCGACCCGCCGCACACCGCGATCCGGTTCATCGCCAAGCACGTCGGAATGGGTGATGTGCACGGCCGCTTCGAGCGGTTCGAGGGCGGTATCCAGGTGGCGCGGACGATGACCGAGTCCCGGGTGCAGGTCCGTATCGACGCGTCGAGCATCACGACCGGGAACCGGACCCGGGACAGCCATCTGCGGTCGGCGGACTTCCTGGACGTCGAGCGTTTCCCGTACATCGACTTCGTGAGCTCACGCTTCGCCTACCGGGCGGGCGCGAAGTGGGTGGTGCAGGGCTCGCTCTCGATGCACGGGGTGAGCCGCTCGATGTCGCTGGACACGACCTACCTGGGGTCCGTGAACGGCGGCTACGGCGAGGAGTTGCGCTGCGCCGCCCGCGCCCGGGCGGAGCTGCACCGGGAGGACTACACGCTCAACTGGCGTTCCATGCTGGCCCGGGGGATCGCGGTGGTCGGGCCGACGGTCCAACTGGAGCTGGACGTACAGGCGATGTACCGGACGCACGACACTCCGACGCCCCCGGAGTAGCGGGCCGGGGTGGCGAAGACGTCTGCCGGGCACCCCTGAACCTTGCCTTCCGAGTGACCCGTCCGTGATACGGGCATGCCAATCTGGCCGAGCTCGTCCCCTCGGACGTCATCGATCAGGAGGCACCCGTGAAGAGACCTGTGCGCACCCGCAGAGCCTCGCTCGTCCTCGGCAGCGCGGTGGCGCTGGTCGTCGCCTTTCCCGGCACCGCCCTCGCCGCCCCGCCCGGAGCCCTGCCGGCCAACGCGGACAGCACCGAGCAGACGTACCAACCGGCGTACGACTACGACACGGACGGCTGCTACTCCACCCCCGCCATCGGCCCCACGGGCACCCTCAACGGCGGCCTCAACCCGACCGGCGCGCTCAACGGCTCGTGCCGGGACGCCTCCGACCTCGACAACACCAACGGCTACTCCCGCTACAAGTGCAACAACGGCTGGTGCGCGATCATCTACGGCCTCTACTTCGAGAAGGACCAGGCCGTCCCGGGCAGCAGCATCGGCGGGCACCGGCACGACTGGGAGCACGTGGTGGTGTGGGTACGGGACGGAGTGGCGCAGTACGTCTCGACCTCCAACCACGGCAGCTTCAGCATCCACACCCGCGACCAGGTCCGCTGGGACGGCACCCACCCCAAGATCGTCTACCACAAGGACGGCATCAGGACGCACTGCTTCCGCCTCGCGAACACCAACGACGAACCGCCGGAGAACCACAAGGGAACCTGGCAGTTCCCGGCGCTCGTCGGCTGGAACGGCTACCCCTCGGGCATCCGCGACAAGCTGACCGCCGCCGACTGGGGCAGCGCCAACTTCGGCCTCAAGGACGGCAACTTCAACTCCCACCTCGCGTCGGCCATGCCGGCGGGCATCGCGTTCGACCCGAACGCCTGATCCGACCGTCCGGCCCTGACGCCGTACCGCTCACTCGCAGCCGACGCCGTCACCGTCCCGGTCGAGATGCCGCCCGTAGCCGGGGTCGCCGACATGCACGGGGGCGGCGCCGGCCGCGCGGGCAGCCGCGCAGTTCTGGTAGTACACGTCGTCGCCACCGGAGCCGGAGCCGCCGTCGGAACCCGTGACGGAGCCGGTGTCGGTGCCTGTATCGGTGTCGACGGCCGGTTCGGCCGTCACCGTCCTGGTGGCCGACACGGTGACGGCCGGGGCGGGTTCGGGCGTGGCCGTCACGGTGGCCGTGGCCGTGGCCGTGACGGTCGCGGTGGGTACCGGGTCGGCGGACACCGGGTCCTTGCCGTCCGCCTCACCGCCGCCGATGGCGACCCCGACGAAGAGCGCGAGCCCGAGAGCGGGCAGTACGAATCTCTTGCGGGCCCATCTCGGCCCCGGCCGGTCCGGTCCCGGTATCGGAGCCGGAGCCGGTGGCATGTTGCCGGGTGTGTTGTACGGGTTGCTCATGATCGTCCCCCTGTTGCGTTTCGGGTGGGACGACGGTAGGGCGGCCGATGAGGCGGTAAGGGGCACTTGATGTCCTGGTGACCGTTCCGTGACCGCTCGGAGGTACGGGCGTACGTGCGGTAGGGTTTGTCTGTGCGATCACGCGGGGCAGCCGCGGGTCGACGCACCGGGACGTGGCGCAGCTTGGTAGCGCACTTGACTGGGGGTCAAGGGGTCGCAGGTTCAAATCCTGTCGTCCCGACGGTGCGATGGCGAAGGGCCCTCGCGGGCGGGAGTCCGCGAAGGCCCTTTTCGCGTGGGCCGTGGTGGGGCGATTGACAAGCCGAATCCGGCAAGGTTGTCATGGGCACATGATCCAGTCCCCCGTCACCTGCCGCGCCAGGGCCGAGGGCGGGCGGCCTCCGTGGGCGTACCGTCCGTGACCGGTCGCCGTGAGCTGCTCGACACCGCCCGGGCCGCGCTGGCCGCCCGGCGGGGAGTCCTCCTCCACGGGCCCGCGGGGATGGGCAAGTCCGCTCTCGTGGCCGCCCTGATGACGTCCCCCGCCGGAACGGTGCTGCACTGCTCGCCCGTTCCGGAGGAGTCCGGGCTGCCGTTCGTCGGCCTCGTCGACCTGTTCGCGCGGGTGCCGGAGAGCTGCCTGGCGGCGCTGGCGCCCGAACCCCGCGCGGTACTGCGGGCGGCCCTGCTGCACCACCGCGAACCGGCCGACGGCCGGAGCCGGCTCGCGGTGCGCGTCGCCGTCCTCGAAGTCCTGCGCGTCCTCGCCGCCGCCGGCCCCGTTCTGCTGGTCGTCGACGGTCTCCAGTGGCTCGACGAACCGACCGCCGAGGTGCTCGCCTTCGCCGTACGCCGAGTCGAGGGCCTCGACCTACGGGTGGTCACCGCCGAGCGCGTCGCCGACGGTGAGCAGCCCGAACGGCTGTGCTGCTGCCCGCCGGACACCCTCGAACTCCCCGTGCCGCCCCTCGGCGACGACGAGGTGGCCCACCTCGTGCGCGGCGTCGCCGGCGCCGATCTGCCACCGGGTGTACTGCGGGCGATCCAGGACACCGCCACCGGAAATCCCTTGTACGCGGTCGAGTTGGCGCGGGCTGCCCCGCGCGACGCGGCGTCCCTCGGCCTCGGCCGCCCGTTGCCGGTGCCCCGCAGACTGCGCGACCGGCTCCTCGAACCGGTGCGCCCGCTGCCGCCGACGGCCCGGCACACCCTCCTCGTCACGAGCGCCGCCGCCCACCCCACCCTCACTCTCCTGCGCGCCGCCGGGCTCCCCGATCCCGCGGCCGACCTCGCGGAGGCCGAACGGCTCGGCGTCGCGGCGGCCGACGCCGACGGAACCGTACGCTTCCGGCATCCGCTGATCCGGGCCGCCGTCTACACCGACGCACCGGAACACGGCCGCCGCGAGGTGCACACCCTGCTGGCCCGCGCGGTCACCGAGCCCGTGGAGCGGGCCCGTCACCTCGCCCTCGCCCACCCGTACGAGGACGAGACCACCGCCCGCTCGCTGATGTCCGCCGCCGAGACCGCACGCCGCGACGGCACCCCCGACGCCGCCTTCGAACTCGCCGGCCTCGCCGTCCTCCGTACGCCCGCCGACCGCCCCTCGGACCGGGCCGACCGCCTGCTCGCCGCCGCCGAGTACGCCTGCGACGGCGGGCGGTCGGAGGAGGCGGGGCAGGCGGCCGGAACCGTCCTCGCCGGGTCCGGCTCCGCACGGCAACGCGCGCTGGCCAGAGTGATCCTGCTGCGCAACGCCGGGCAGGCCCTGGAGGGCACCCGTGACCTCATCGGCGAGGGCCTGCGGGACGCCGCCGGCGATCCCGAGGCGGAGGCCTGGCTGCACTACTGGGCGGCCGTACGGGGCCTGCTGTGCGGGGAGTTGGAGGAGGCGGCCCGGCATGCCCGCCGCGCCGCCCGGCAGGCGCACCGGGCCGGTGACACGGACACCCGCATCGGGGCCCTGGCCACCCTCGCCCGGGTGTTGTCCCTGGCCGGGGAACCGGTCGCCGCCGACGCGGCCCTCGAAGAGGCGCTCGCGCTGACGGGCGGCGCCGACGCCGGTCCGGAGAGCTGGGGGCTGATCCGGATGCGGGCGATTCTCGCCCTGGACTCCGACCGGGTCACCGAGGCGGGGGAGCGGGTCACCCGGCTCCTGGCGGAGATCGGCGAGTTCGCGGGGGTCGAGGAGACCGTGGCGACCCTGGTCGCGCTGACCCGTATCCAGGTGCGCGCCGGGCACTGCCGGGAGGCACTGCGCACCGCCGCCCACTGCTCACGCACCCTGGCCGAGACGGGCGTACAGACCGCTCCGGCGCTGTACGCGGCGGCGCTCGCGGCGACCGCGGGCGGCAGCGCCGACGAGGCCGGACGCCTCGCCGAGCAGGCGGTACGGGCCTCGGAGGCGGACGGTGACCGGCTGTTCCTGCTGCGCGCGCTGGCGGTGCTCGGCCAGGCCGAACTGCTCGCCGGAGACCCTCGGGGTGCCGCGGCGGCGGTCGAGGTGCTGCACCGCGTCAAGGAACTGGGCGAGGCGATGTGCGCCGCCGACCCGCCGCTGCTGCACTGGTACGCGGACCTGGCCGAAGCCCTGGTCGTCCTCGGGGAGACGGACGAGGCCGGAGCCGTGCTCCACGACGCCCGCACGCGCATGTCCGGCGATGCGCCCGGCAGCGTACTGGCGGCCCTGGAACGGGCGGAGGGACTGCGCGAGGCGGCGCTCGGCCGGGCGAAGGAGGGGGCGGTCCGGCTGCGCACCGCCGTGGACCGGCTGCGCCGGCTCCCGTTGCCCGTCGAACTGGTGCGTGCCCTGGTCGCCCTCGGCACCGTCGAGCGCCGGTCACGGCGCAGAAGCGCGGCGCGGACCGTCCTGCGGGAGGCGCTGGAGACCGCGCAACGGATCGGCGCCGCGCCCCTCGTGACACGGGCCCGGGACGAGCTGGCGCGGGTGGACGCCGGGGAGCGTGGTGGTGAGACGGGCGCGGGTGAACCCGAACTCACCCCCACGGAGGCCAGAATCGCCGAACTCGTCGGCGGCGGCGCCACCAACAGGGAAGTCGCCGCGAAGCTGTTCATCAGCGTCAAGACGGTGGAGGGCGCCCTCTCCCGCGTCTACCGCAAGCTCGGGGTCCGCTCGCGCACCGCGCTCGCCCACGCGATGGCGGTCGCCGTCCTCGCCTCCGGGGCCGCCGTGGCCTACGGCGACGACGACCAAGTGACCCCTGTGCCACAGGGAGTGACGATGAGTCAGCCAGGCAGGATCCGGACGGCCCGCGCACCCGACACACGCCGTTGACATGACATGCGCAGTTAACACGTAGAGCAAGGGTTCCCCCGCTTACGGGGGAGGGGCCGCCGTTCCTACGGTGAAGTCGTTCCGCTTCCGGGACATCGCCCCCACTCTCCGGAGGACCCCAGTGAAGTCACGCCTGAAACTGCTCGGCCTGGTCGCCGCACCGGCCCTGCTCGCCGCCGCGGTCCCCGCTGCCTACGCTGCCAACACCGTCCAGCCGCACACGACTCGCGCCGCTGTCACCGGAGACGTCCTCAAGGGCCTGAACAAGCACGCGAACCGCACCGGCAAGGTCGCCGCCGGAAAGCGCATTTCGGTGGCGATCAGCCTGACTCCCAGAAACGACAAGGCACTCGACACCTTCGTCGCCAAGGTCACTGACCCCCGGTCGAGTTCCTACGGCCACTACCTGACGAAGGGCCAGTTCGCCGCCCGTTTCGGCCGGACCGACGCCGAGGTCAAGCAGCTGAAGGACTACCTGCGCGCCCAGGGCCTCACCGTCGGCAAGGTCCACTCGGGCAACCTGCTGGTCGACGCGACCGGCACCGCCGCCCAGCTGGAGAAGGCCTTCGGCACCAAGCTCTCCACCTGGAAGGACGCGTCGTCCGGGCGTTCGTTCTACGCCAACGACACCCCGCCGACCCTGCCGACCTCGGTCGCCGCCCTCGTCAGCGACGTGGCCGGCCTCAACAACCACACCCAGCTGCACCACCAGTCGGCGTCGCGGGTCGCCCCGCGCAACGGTCCGGGCGGCGGCTACACCCCGGCCCAGCTCAAGGGCGGCTACAACGTGTCCGGTACGTACACCGGCAGCGGCCAGAAGATCGCGCTGCTGGAGTTCGA
This sequence comes from Streptomyces sp. NBC_01451, assembly GCF_036227485.1. Lineage (NCBI taxonomy): Bacteria > Bacillati > Actinomycetota > Actinomycetes > Kitasatosporales > Streptomycetaceae > Streptomyces > Streptomyces sp. NBC_01451. The sequence continues at coordinate 1,095,109 of NZ_CP109479.1, read as the reverse complement.
CGGCTTCCAGCAGGCCAACATCACGAAGTACGACACCAACTACAGCCTGGGATCGCCCACTCCGACCGTGTCCGAGGTGGACGGCGGCTCCGGCGCGCTCGGCGACGGCCAGGTCGAGGTCGAGCTGGACATCGAGGTCCTGCACGCCATCGCCCCCAAGGCGAACGTCACCGTCTTCGAGGGCCCCAACTCCGACGCCGGTGAGGTCGACACCTACCAGGCCATCGTCGACAGCGGCATCCCGACCACGTCGATCAGCTGGGGCGCCTCCGAGAGCGCCCGCACCACCTCCAACATCAACGCCGTGGACGCCGTCTTCAAGGCGGGCGCAGCCCAGGGCCTCGGCTTCTACGCGGCCTCCGGCGACGACGGCTCCGACGACGCGGGCGACGGCACCACCACCGTCGACTACCCGGCCAGCGACCCCTACGTCACCGGCGTCGGCGGCACCAAGCTGACCGTCACCTCGGCCAACGCCTGGAGCAAGGAGGTTGCCTGGTCCGGCGGCGGTGGCGGCAAGTCCTCCGTCTTCAAGATCCCCAGCTGGCAGACCGCGGTCCAGAAGAGCGCGGGCGGCGGCTTCCGCCAGGTACCGGACGTCTCCGCGCACGCCAACCCCAGCCCCGGCGTCTCGATCTACTCCCAGGGCTCGTGGGGCACGGTCGGCGGCACCAGCGCCGCCGCGCCCGAGTGGGCGGCGTTCGCCGCGCTCTACAACCAGCAGGCGGCGGCGGCCGGCAAGGCCAACCTCGGCTTCGCCAACCCCGCCCTCTACACGGCGAGCGGCACCGGCTTCCACGACATCACCAGCGGCAGCAACGGCGCCTACTCGGCCGCCACCGGCTGGGACTTCACCAGCGGCTGGGGCTCGTACAACGCCGCGACCCTGGCGGCCAAGCTCCTCGGCTGACCCTGCCGAGCGACAACTCACGACCGGGGAACGACGACCGTAGCGCGGGCCGGGACCACTCCCGGCCCGCGCTCGTCTGCTCTGCCGCCGTCTGCTCTGCCGCCGTCGGCGCTGCCGCGCCGGGGCGCCCGGGCGCGGCCGACGGCGAAAGCACCGCCGGCACACGCAACCACGAAGCCGCCACGCCCCTCCTACACAGGAGACGCACGGACAGCGGGCGAAGCGACAGGGGTGGCGATGGAGCGGCAGTGGTCCCGCCGGAGGTTCATGGTCTACTCACTGGCCGCGACCACCCTGACCGTGGCCGCGCCGATCGGCTGCGACTCGTCCTCGGCTGAGGGCGCCGAGAACCGGTCGGCGGACACGGGCGCCCGGTCCGGCGTCGTGGTGACCGGTGAGGACGACGAGATGCTGGTCCTGGAGGTCACCGCCGCGAACCGGGTGGTGGTCCGGCTGCCGCGCGTCGAGGTCGGCCAGGGTGTCACCACCGCCGTCGCCATGATGATCGCCGAGGAGCTGGACGCCCGACTGGCCGACGTCGACATCCCGCTCGCCGACGCCCGCACCAGGGGAAGCCAGTTCACCGGCGGTTCGAACTCGGTCAGCTCCCTGTACGGACCGGCCCGGGCGCTGGCCGCCACCGCGCGCGCCCGGCTGGTGACCGCCGCCGCCGAGCACTGGCGCCTCCCGGCACGCACGCTGCGGACCCGGAACACCATGGTGGTCGCACCGGACGGGCGTACGGCCACCTTCGGCTCGCTGACCGCGACGGCCGCGAAGGTCACCCGCCCGAAGGTTTCCAGCAAGCCCAGACCGGCCTCCCGGCACAAGGTGATCGGGAAACCGACGACCCGTATCGACGCGCGGGACATCATCACCGGCAAGGCGCAGTACGCCGGTGACCTGAAGGTGGCCGGCGCGAAACCGACCGTGATGGCCCGGCCGCCGACGCTCGGCGGAAAGATCCGTACGGTCGACGACCGGGCGGCCCGCGCCCTGCCGGGTGTCCGCGCGGTCGTGCGGGTCGCGGGCGGTGTCGCCGTGGTCGCGGACACCTTCCACCACGCCTTCCAGGCCCGGGACGCCCTGCGGATCACCTGGGCCCCGGGCCCGCTGGCCGCGCTGTCCGACACGGCGATCAGATCCCGGCTGCGCGCTGCCGTCCCGCCGCTGGGTGCCGCGCCGGGCGGATCGACGCAGGTGACGGGGGAGTTCGAGTTCGCGTTCGTCGGCCATGCCCCGATGGAGGTGCTGACCGTGGTGGCGGACGTCCGCGCGGACCGCGCCGAGCTGTGGTTCTCCACCCAGACGCCGATGGACGCCCGGGACGGCATCGCCTCGGCGGTCGGACTCCCGGCGTCGAAGGTCAGGGTCCATGTCCTGCGCGGCGGCGGCTCGTTCGGTCGGCGGCTGAACCACGACTTCGCGATCGAGGCCGCCCTCGTCTCCAAGGCGGCCCGCAGGCCGGTCAAGCTGATGTGGAGCCGCGCCGACGACCTGCGGCACGGCAGGATGCGCCCGGCCACCCACCACCGGATCAGGGCCAGCCACGCGGGCGGCCGGGTGGTCGCCTTCGTCCACGCGACGTCGTCGGTGAGCGAGTCGTGGGAGGGAGAGGGCCTCGCCGCGCAGGGCGGGGTGACGTCCGTTGCCGCGCGGGCGGGGCGCGTACGGGCGGCGGGCCCGCTGCCCAGCGACAGCGGGCTGTACAACTTCGGCCGGCTGTCCGGGGATTCGGGCGATGTGGCGCTGGCGGCGATACCGCTCGGCGCGTGGCGGTCGGTGGACTCCGGGACGACCCGGACCGCCGAGGAGATCATGGTCGACGAGATCGCCCGGAGCCTGCGCAGGGACCCGGTCGCCTTCCGGCGCACCACACTCCGGAGCGGGGCCGTGCGCGCGGTACTCGACAAGGCGGCGTCCGCCGGGAGGTGGGGGCGCTCCATGCCGGCCGGACACGGGCAGGGCATGGCGGTCCACGAGGAGTACGGCTCCTGCGTGGCCTGCCTGATCGAGATCGACGCCACCGACCCGAAGAACCCGCGGGTGACGAAAGCGGTGATGGCGGCCGATGTCGGAACGGCCGTGAATCCACGCGGACTTGAGGCCCAGCTCATGGGCACCGTGATCGACGGCATCTCCACCGTCCTGCGGGCCGGCCTCCACATCGACCGGGGCGCGGTCCGCGAGGGCAGCTTCGCCGACTTCCACTACGCCCGCCAGCGGGACGCCCCGCTGCACTTCGAGGCGCACATCATGCCGTCCAGGGGGGAGCCCGGCGGAGCCGGGGAACTGGGGGTGCCGGCCGCGGCGGGCGCGGTCGCCAACGCGTACGCCCGGGCGACGGGCACCAGACCCCGCCGCTTCCCGCTCAACTTCTGACGCCTGATCCCGTCCCCGTCCCCGTCCCTGTACCGATCCCCGCCCCGACCTCGCCTCCGAGAGGGTTCCGATGCCCCGCTACACCTTCGACCTCAACGGCGGACCGGTCACCGTCGAGGCCCCGGCCGACATGCCGCTGCTCTGGGTGCTGCGCGACCTGCTGGAGGTGACCGGCCCCAAGTACGGCTGCGGGGTCGGGGTGTGCCGCGCCTGCACCAGTCATCTGGACGGTGCGGAGATCCAGCCCTGTGTCGTGCCCGTCGCCGACTGTGCGGACCGCAGGGTCACCACCATCGAGGGGCTCGCCGACGGCGACACCCTGCACCCCGTCCAGCAGGCGTGGCTCGACCGTGATGTCGCACAGTGCGGCTTCTGCCAGCCCGGGCAGATCATGGCCGCGGTGGCGCTGCTCCGGCGGACCTCGGAGCCGACCGACGCGGACATCGACGCCATCGAGAACGTCTGCCGCTGCGGCACGTACTCCCGTATCCGCGAGGCCATCAAACAGGCCGCCGCGGAGACCGAGGGCTGATCCGCGGGGCAGAAGCAGGTCGGCCGGTATTGGCGAGTTCAGTTCCTCAGTGGCCGGTATGGGTATGCTGCCGGTGAATGATTTCCTCGGCCTGATCCTGATGTGACGTTTCTTCGTAAACGCACCGGTCAGGCAGCCATACGGGGTTTCATAGCATGGTGTGTCGTGCACCGAAGACTGTTCTTTCGTTTTCCATTCGGACGAGTGGTAGGCAATCGGCCCGGTTTGTCCGTGAGTTGACCCGGACAGTCCTTTCCCGTCGGGTGGGGATAGGCCGTGCGAATATTCTGGATTCGCACCCAGGAGATCATTTCGGGGCCGTGTACTGCATGAATTCGGAAAACTGCTCAAATGAGGTCGCCATCGTCGACGGAGAAATCCTTCGGGAGTTGTCCTGGGTAGAGATCGCCGGCCACCGGGAAAGACTGATGCGACTGGTCCGGCGGCGGCTGCCGACCGCCCAGGACGCGGAGGACTGCGTCCAGGAGGCGATGTTGCGGGCAGCGGCCCACGACAATCTCGACCGGGAGCGGATCGGGCCCTTTCTGACCTCGGTCGCGCTGCGGCTGTGCGTCGACCACTATCGCGAACTGGAGCGCAGACGGCGGCTGGTGGGCCGCACCGCGCACGTCAGCAGGCCCGAGCTGCCGGACGAGGACGTGTGCGACGAGGACTTCGGACGGTGGCTGCTGCGCCAGGTCCAGCAACTGAGGGGCCGGGAGCGCCAGGTCATGCTGGCCCGCGCAGACGGCATCTCCACCATGGAGTTCGCTCGTATGCACCAGATCTCGCTGAAAGCGGCCGAGGGTGCCTTCACCCGCGGGCGGGCACGGCTGCGGCTCGTGTGCGCCCAGACGCTGGACGGGGTCACGGCGCACCACAGGTAGCGGCGGCGCAGCGCCTCCGGGCACGGGGCCCCTCGATCAGCGGCAGCAGCCGGTGCACCGACTCCGGCGGAATCAGTCGGGGCGGATGCGGCCGGGGCCCGTACAGGTCGGCGAGCGGTGGCGCCCCGCCCCTGGCGGGTCGTCGGCGCCGGCAACCCGGGGCCTCCGCACTCACGGAACAGTCCGATGCCCGGACTCCCCGGGGCTCTCCAACGTCATCAGCGGCAGGGGCCGCAGCCCGTCGTCGATGCCGGGCGGCAACCTGGTGAGGGTCGCGCGCGCCCGCGCTCCAGGAATCTCATGTCGTCCCCTGCTTCCCAGGTCCTCGGATGCCGTCGGTGCCGTCGTCGGCTCTGTCTTCACGAGCTTTACGAGCCCACCGCGAGGACCCTTCGGCGTACGCGACGCCGGAGATGGGCGGGGGCACCGGGGATCGGTGGGGCATGCACCGTCCGCCGTACGAGACGCCCTTGACGTGGGCCGCGAGCCGATCGACACTCCCCACGGGAATCCTAGTGAAAAGGTAGGGAAACAGGATGCGCGTGGAGTCGAACGCCAGTCGGGTGGTCCGCGCACCCCGGCCGACCCCGCTGCTGACCTCCCGCCGGCACATCGACCTGCAGCGCGTCTGCAGCTCCATCAGCCCCCTGCGCTGACCCCGGCCGCCCAGCCCGCGCCACAACGGCGGCCCCCGACTACGCCTTCCGCCGCGCGTACGTCTGCGCACCACACCTGGGGAGACTCATGACCGTCACACCACTGGCCGCCACCTCCGCCCGCCCCGCCCCGGCCTTCCGTGGCCGACTCGGCCGGGACGCGCGCAGCGGCCACTACGCCGTGCCGCGCCGCTACCGCCTCCACCTGTCCCCGGCCGACCCGGACTGTCTCCGGATCGCCGTCACCCACAGCCTGCTCGGCCTCGGCGCGGCCTGTCCCGTGACCGAACTGCCCGCCGTGCCCGACGCCCCCGGCGGCGAGCACTCCGCCCTGCGCCCGCTGTACGAGGCGAGCGCGCACCGCTACTCCGGCGTGGCCACGGTCCCGGTGCTCAGCGACGACTGGTCGGGGCGGATCGTCAGCACGCACACCCCGGACATCCTGCGGGACCTGTCCCGGCACTTCGGCGGCGGTCGCCCCACGCTGTACCCGTGCGGCCTGGACGCGGAGATCGAGGCCGTCGAGCGCCTGTGCGCCCAGGGCGTCGACGCGGCTGCCCAGCGAGCCGGAGACGCCGCCGCCGAGGACGGCGACCGTGCCGACGCGCTCGCCTCCCTGCTGCGCACCCTGGGCTCGCTGAACGCGCGGCTCGCCGCGGACCCGTATCTGCTGGGTGACCAACTGACCGCCGCTGATGTGGAGTTGTGGGTCAGCCTGGTACGCCTCGACACCGTGCACCGCTGGCACCTGGACGCCGCCGCCGTGCACCGCGTCGCCGACCACCCGGCCCTGTGGGCCTACGCCCGCCGCCTTGCCGCCCACCCCTCATTCGGCCCCCACCTCGACCTCGACGCCATCGCCCGCCGGCACCACGCCGACTGCCGGGGGCTGGAGGCAGCGGGGGCCGCCGTACAGATTCTGGACTGGGCGGCATACGCGGACGGCTCCGCTGGATAGGCGGCTTGTTCACCGCGGCCTGGTCCGGCCCGGCCCAGCCCGGTGGGAGCTGGTCGCGCCCACGCGACGCAGCCGCATGTCGGCGCAGCCGCGCGCCTTACGGCGCGCTGAACCTGGCCGGTCTTCATCCGGCCGACACAAATGACCGGAACATGCGGCGTCATCGGATTGTTGACGACGTCGTGCCCAAGCCCATCCCGTGCCGCCCGAGGCTGTACTCGCGGCGCCACATCGACCTCCTGCGTGTGGCCGGCGCGCTCTGTCGTTCCTGACCCGCTGTCCCGCCCCTTCGTACGGTCGATCAGGAAGGCGTCACTCTCGTGTCCTTGTCACCCTCTCCTCTGCATCTTGCTGTCGCTCTGGACGGCGCCGGCTGGCATCCGGCGGCCTGGCGTGAGCCCGTCGCGCGGCCGGGTGAGTTGTTCACTGCCCGCTATTGGGCCGATCTGGTCGCGGAGGCCGAGCGCGGGCTGCTCGACTTCGTGACGATCGAGGACGGTCTCGGTCTCCAGTCCTCGCATCCCGTCGAGCCGGACGGCTGCACGGACCAGGTCCGGGGCCGTCTGGACGCTGTCCTCATCGCGGCCCGCGTCGCCCCGCTGACCCGGCACATCGGTATCGTCCCGACGGTTGTCGCCACCCACACGGAGCCGTTCCATCTCTCGAAGGCGATCGCCACCCTCGATTATGTGAGCACCGGCCGTGCGGGGCTGCGTGTTCAGATCAGTGCCCGTCAGAACGAGGCCGCGCACTTCGGGCGTCGTACGCTGCCGCACATCGACCCTCTCAACGACCCGCATGCGTGGGAGTCCGTGGCGGTCCTCTTCGACGAGGCCGCCGACTATGTGGAGGTGGTGCGTCGGCTCTGGGACAGCTGGGAGGACGACGCGGAGATCCGCGACACCGCCACCGGCCGTTTCATCGACCGCGACAAGCTGCACTACGTCGACTTCGAGAGCCCGCACTTCAGCGTCAAGGGACCGTCGATCACGCCCCGCCCGCCGCAGGGCCAGCCGGTCGTGACCGCGCTGGCCCACGAGACGGTTCCCTACCGGCTGGTGGCCCGGGCCGCCGACGTCGGCTATGTCACGCCGCACGATGGCGCCCAGGCCCGCGCCATCGTCGGGGAGATCCGTGCCGAGCAGTCGGCGGCCGGCCGGGCCGGTGAACTCCTGCACGTGTTCGGGGACGTGGTGGTCTTCCTCGACGACACCGAGGCCGCCGCGAGGGCCCGCCGGGATCGTCTGGATGCGCTGGCCGGGTACGAATACACCAGCGACGCCCGGATCTTCGCCGGTACGCCGGTCCAGCTCGCGGATCTGGTGGAGGAGTGGGTGGCGGCGGGGCTGTCGGGGTTCCGGCTGCGGCCCGCCGTCGTCGGGCACGACCTCCCCGCGATCACCCGGAAACTGGTTCCCGAACTCCAGCGCCGGGGTGTCTTCCGGACGGTGTACGAGGCCGACACCCTGCGCGGGCTGCTGGGCCTGCCCCGCCCCGCCAACCGCTACACCACCACAACCACCCCTGCCTTTGCCTCTGTCTCTGCTGGTTCCGCTGCTGCCGGCGCCTGATCGGGAAGGACCGTACGACCATGAGCAAGCCGCTGAAGCAGATCCATCTGGCCGCGCACTTCCCCGGTGTCAACAACACCACCGTGTGGAGCGACCCGCAGGCCGGCAGCCACATCGAGTTCAGCTCCTTCGCCCACTTCGCCCGCACCGCCGAACGCGCCAGGTTCGACTTCCTCTTCCTCGCCGAGGGCCTGAGGTTGCGTGAACAGGGCGGGAAAATCTATGACCTGGACGTCGTGGGGCGCCCCGACACCTTCACCGTCCTGGCCGCGCTCGCCGCCGTCACCGAGCACCTGGGCCTGACCGGCACCATCAACTCGACCTTCAACGAGCCCTACGAGGTGGCCCGCCAGTTCGCCAGCCTCGACCACCTCTCCGCCGGCCGCGCCGCCTGGAACGTCGTCACCTCCTGGGACGCCTTCACCGGCGAGAACTTCCGCCGCGGCGGCTTCCTCCCCCAGCAGGAGCGCTACTCACGGGCCAGGGAGTTCCTCCAGACCGCGGGCGAACTCTTCGACTCCTGGCAGGGTGACGAGATCCTCGCCGACCAGCCGGGCGGCACCTTCCTGCGCGACGCCAAGGCGGGCGCGTTCGTCCACTCCGGGCAGCACTTCGACATCGAGGGCCAGTTCAACGTGCCCCGCTCCCCACAGGGCCGCCCCGTGATCTTCCAGGCCGGCGACTCCGACGAGGGCCGCGAGTTCGCCGCCTCCACCGCGGATGCCATCTTCAGCCGTCATGCCACCCTCACCGAGGGCCAGGCCTTCTACACCGACGTCAAGAACCGCCTCGCCAAGTACGGCCGCCACCCCGACCAGCTGAAGATCCTGCCCGCCGCGAGCTTCGTCCTGGGCGACACCGACGCCGACGCGGAGGAACTGGCCCACGAGGTACGCCGCCAGCAGGTCAGCGGCGCCACCGCGATCAAACACCTGGAGTTCGTCTGGAACCGGGACCTGTCCGCCTACGACCCCGACGGGCCGCTGCCCGACATCGACCCCGACCCCGGCGAGCACACCATCGCCCGCGGCCGGGCCCAGGTACGGATGTACCGCGACCCGCTGGCCACCGCCCGTGAATGGCGTGAACGCGCCGCCGCCAACAAGTGGTCCATCCGGGACCTCGTCATCGAGACCGGCAACCGGCAGAACTTCGTCGGATCCGCGGCCACCGTCGCCGCCGCCATCAACGACCTCGTCCAGGCAGACGCCGCCGACGGCTTCATCCTGGTCCCCCACATCACCCCCGGCGGCCTCGACACCTTCGCCGACACCGTCGTCCCCCTCCTCCAGGAACGCGGCGTCTACCGCACCGAATACGAAGGCACCACATTCCGCGACCACCTCCGCCTCACCCACCCCGACAAGGCGGCGGGGGAGCGCGCGGCGTCCTGAAGTCGACGTACATGGCGTGGTCGAGGACGTCACCCTCCCCCATGAAGGTGACGTCCTCGACCGCTCCCCCGAGTGCCCGACGGGTGGTCTGATTCGTTCGCGGCGGCCGTCATGCGCTGGTCTCTGCCCCCAGCTTCACCAGCACATGACGGCCGTTTCCCCCGATCCCCATGTGGAGTAAAGGCGTACGCGGACGAAGTAGCGGCGGCCCTTGACGAGCCGGACCCTGACATGGGCGTTGTACGGGGAGCCGCCGTCGTCCTCGGCGGAGAGGTAACGGGGCTCGCCGTCGATCTCCTCGAAGACCGCGACAACCGTGTCGCTCTCCCCGAAGGTCCCCACGGTGTAGTCGCGGGTCTCCGGCGGCGCGATGCCGAAGTCGGCCTGCTCGCCCGCGCCGAGGTGCAGGGGCGCGGACCTGAAAGGCGCGAGTCCGGCCGGTGCGCACGTGCCCGTCGGCGGATACCAGCGGAGCACGAACTCCTTGTCGGCCGGGGAGAGAGTCCCCAAGGGCTTCACCCCGGACCGGAACTGCTCCGGTTCGAGGACCAGCCCCGCCGAGAACGGATACTCCATGATCGACAGCGGGTCCCAGACAGAGCCGTTGACCTCGTCCGGGTCGAGCTTGCGGAGAATGTTGAAGTACGTCTTGTCGCGGCCCCAGAAGTTGGGCGGTCCGGCCAGGTCGTCGTACACGGCCTCGTCGTCCCAGTGGATGCCGGCGAACGGGTTCTGATGCTCGTGGAGCATGCCCAGGGCGTGCCCGATCTCGTGCAGGGCCGTCGCGCGCTCCCCGGGCGCGGTCAGATCCCAGCCGAAGTTCATCGTGCGCCGCCCCAGACCCACCGAGAGTGCGTCCCGCCCGACCGTGGAGTACGAACCGTCACCGGTCTGGAACCCGATGCGCAGTTCGGCCTCCGATCGGTCGCGCACCTCGACGAACGACAGCCCGATCCCCAGGTCGAGCCACTCCCGGAAACAGTCGCGGACAACCTCGCGCTGTGCCTCGGCGCCGACCCATGACTCCCACCGGGTTTCCCCCGTCCCCGGCAGTGGGATGACCGAGCCGTCGCTGTCCCGGTCGAAGAAGTAGTAGTGGAGCACGGTGCCGTTCACCCACATCAGGCGCCCCGACAGGAGCGCACTGAGCCGCTCGGCCGGCAACCCCGGTGCGTAGGTGGGGGCCGGTTGCTGCGGGAGCGAGCAGAACCGTGCGTTCATGAGGAACAGACTGCGACTCACGGGCGCTCGGGCGCCTGAGTCGAGGCCTACTCAAGTCGGCCTGTATCAAAGGTGAGTAGGCCGACTCCTGTTCACGTGACGACTTTCGTACAGGACGCCAAGACCCTGGAACTGCCCTGGCCGTTCACCGGCCGGGACGACGAACTGGACCTGATCCGCCGGTCGTTGACGGCCGAACGGCACGGCGTCGTGGTGACCGGCCCGTCCGGGCGAGGCAAGACCCGTCTCGTCACGGAGGCCGTCCGGGGTGCCGAATGCGTGAAGGTGATCGGCACGCCCGAGGCGCGGGACATCCCCTTCGCCGCGTTCGCCCATCTCCTCCCGGAGCAGGCGTCCTTGCACCACGCGCTCCAACTCCTCTCCGGTGTACGAACGTTGCTGGTCGACGACGCCCATCTGCTGGACGACTCCTCGGCCGCCCTGGTCCACCAGCTCGCGGTGCACGGACGCACCCGGCTGCTCGTGGTGGCGACGGACGGGGTTCCGGCGCCCGGCGCGGTGTCCCGGCTGTGGACCGGCGAGGTGCTGCCGCGTCTCGTCCTGGAGCCGCTGCCCCGCGAGGAAACCGCCCAGCTGGTCGCGGCCGGCGCCGGCGGCCCGGTCGAGCCGCTCACCGCCCGCCGCCTGCACCACCTCTGCCAGGGCGACCTGCGGCTGCTGCGCGACCTGGTCGGCGCGCTGCGCGAACGCGGCGAACTCACTATGGAAGCAGACGAGTTGATGTGGCGGGGCCCGGTTCCTGTGACGGCTGCGGTCCGCGAACGGGCCGGTCAGGACCTGAACCGCGACTGCGCCGAGGAACGGGACGCCCTGGAACGCCTGGCGTTCAGCGAACCGCTCCCGCTGGACCTCGCCGACCTGGACCTGGACGCACTCGAACGCCTCGAAGCCGAGGGCCTGATCCGTGTCGACGCGCCGTCCGAGGTCCGCCTCGCCCACCCCCTGCACGGCCCCGTCCTGCGGGCGGGCGCCGGCCGACTCCGGGCCGGGCGGCTGTCCCGCACCCCGGCCGAGTGCGCGTCGGCCCTGGACGCCGAGCGCGCCGAACTGGCCCACCGTATCGAGCGCACCGACGTCCAGGGACCGGCGGGCCCCGTCGGCGACTGGCTGGCGGCCGAGAGCACGGTCCCGCACCCTGCCGTACCGGCCGACTACGCGACCGTACGGGCCCGTTTCGCCCGACTGCGCGGAGAGCTGCGCGAGGCCCTGTCCTGGGCCAGGGAAGGCCTGCGCGGCACCCCGGACGACCCGTCCTGCCGTACGGAACTGGCACTGGCGGCAACCCAGTTGAGCGAGGTCGCAGCCGCGTCCCCGGGGCGGACGACCCCGTGGCTGCGGGCAGCGCACGGCGACATCGCCGGGGCGCTGGAGTCGGTCACGGACCCCGGGGGCGAGGAGGGGGAGGCGTACGTCCTGTACGACGCCGTACGTCTCGGGGCCCCGCACCTGGTCGCGGACCGGCTCGCCCGACTGCCCGGCGAGGGCGCCGCACCCCTGGCCCGGCACGCCGACGCGCTCGCCCGCCAGGACGGCCCCGCACTGGACCGTGCCGCCGAACTCCTGGAGAGGCGCGGCCTGTTGCTCTTCGCCGCCGAGGCGCACGCCCAGGCCGTCCCGGTGCACCGCGACCCGCGCGCCGCCCGCAGGTCCCGTTCCCGGGCGATGACCCTCGCCCGGCGCTGCCAGGGTGCCCGTACCCCGGCGCTGTCCGGTCTGGTCCTCGGTGAACTCACCGTGCGCCAGCGCCAGATCGTCACCCTGGCGGCGGCCGGCCTGAGCAACCGCCAGATCGCGGACCGGCTCACCCTGTCCATCCGTACGGTCGGGAACCACCTGTACAGCGCCTACACGCGGCTCGGCGCGAGCGACCGGGGCGCCCTGCGGTGGCTGCTCCTGGAGGAGGCACCGACCACGCGGTCGGCGTGACCGGCGGGGGCGTCTCGGTGGACTCCGCCGATCGCGAACGCCCAGGACGCCCAGGACGCCCAGGACGCCCAGAACAGGCAGAACGCCCGCGCCCCGTCCTCCGGTGTGCCGAGCCCCCCGGAATGGCCGCGCGGGGTCTCGGCCGGGGAGAGTCCGCGCGGCCCGCGTGACCGCTGTCGCGGGGCGGGCTCAGGCGGCGCCGAACGCCGAGAAGGCCCACCCGGTCGCCTGGTGGGTCGCGTCCCCCGGCAGGGCGGCGCGGGCGTCGCGCAGGGCCTCGGCGAGGGACAGGCCGACGCTGAGGCCCTTGTGCAGGGCCAGCATCAGCGGCACCACCGCCGCGTCGTTGACCGGCGCGCTGCTCGCCACGACGCCCGCCGTGCCCAGCGGGAGCAACGCCGTGACCAGACCGAGGAGTTCGTCCGCGCCGACGTTCGCGAGGCGGCCGGTGTCGCAGCTGGACAGGATGATCCGGTACGGGCTGCGGTCGAGGCGTTCGAAGTCGTGCACGATCAGCGGGCCGTCGGCCATCCGCAGCGACGAGAACAGCGGACTGTCCGCCCGGAAGGTGCCGTGGGCCGCGATATGGGCCAGCGCGGCCCCGTCCAGCGCGTCCAGCACCGCAGGTACCCGCGCGCCCTCGTGTTCCAGGACCGTCGGTCTGCCGTACCGGTCGGCCAGGTCGGGCACCTCGGCCCCGCCGCTCGCCAGCCCCGGCCCCCGGACGAGGACGTGCCGCCCGCCCGGCGGGGGACCGGTCTCCTGGGCCCGTAGCCAACTGCTCGCCGACGGCGACACACTGAGCACCCGCTCCCGGAGGGAGGGAAGCAGGGCCCAGGGGACCCTGTGCAGCCTCCCCGGCGGCACCACGACCACCGGGCCGGGGCCCAGATGCGGCACGGCCGCGCCCAGCAGCAGCTCCTCCAGCCGGCGGCCCGAGGCCTCCAGCACCGGCAGCCTGCCCTCGGCACCCGGGTGCGCCAGTCGGCGCAGCCCGGCCTGTACGTGCTCTGCCTCCGCCACCGCGTCGGCGAGCAGCCCCGCCTCGAAGCGGCGCACCCGTCCCTCGCCGCACAACAGCACCTGCACCCGGCCGTCGACGACGGCGATCTCGATCAACCGCACACCGTCACCCAGGCGTTCGAGCAGCTGACCGGGGTCGAAGGGGCGTCCGCTGCCGGGCGACTCGCCGCGGATGTGGAGGGTGCGGGAGCGCACCTCCCGTTCCAGGCGCCGCTGTTCGCGCTCCAGCGCCGGTACCGGGCGGCCCTCGGTCCGGGCCTCCTCCGCGCGGGCGGCGATCTCCCGGAAAGCGGTGAGGCTCTGCCCGAGCGCCGGGTCGTCGGGCGGCCGGACGGGCGGCGCCGACAGGACCGTGGCCCGCAACCGCTCGCTCCACACCAGCAGCCGCCGCGGCCCACCGGACCCCAGGGTCGCCCGCTGTGCCAGGGCGGCCAGTTCGGCTCCCTGCGCCGTGGCCCGGGCCCGCAGCTCCGGGGCGCCGAGCGTCATCCGGTGGTCGTCCAGGACGGCGAGCCCGCGTCGGCAGGCCTCCAGCACACCCCGCCCCGACCCGGCCGCCTCAGCGCGCAGCGCCTGCGCGGCCCAGCCCGTCATCCGTGCCAGCGGCGGACCGACGCGCCGGCTGCGGGCGGCGACCTTCAGATGCTTCTCCGCGTCCTCCCGCCAGCCCAGCGCCAGCGCGATCCGGCCCGCGAGCAACGACGCCTCGGGCGCGGACGGCGAACCGAACGCGGCGAGCCGGTCGGCCAGCGCCGCCGCGTCCGCGACGAGCCGGCCCGACGTCCGCCCGGTCGCGACCCGCGCATCGAGCAGCACCAGCCGGGCGTGCGCCTCCCACCAACTGCGCCGCTGCCCGGAGAACAGGCGTACGGCCACGGCCGCGCGGGCGATCGCGGTGTGCGGATCGTCCGCGAGCCGGGCGGCCTTCGCCGCCGTCAGCAGCAGCTCCGCCTTGCGGGTGCTCTGCCCGCCGATGCCGTCGAGCACGCCGAGGGCCGTGTCCGCCTCGTTGACCGCCTCACGGGCGAGCCCGGCGGCCATCAGCACCTCGCAGCGGCGGATGTAGAACATGAAGATCGGCGTGCCCAGCCGGGCGTACCGCTCGGCCGCCTCGTCGAACAGGCGCAGCGCCGCCGGGATGTCGCCCGCCCGGTACGCGGCCAGCGCCCGGCTCTCGACGACGTCGGCCTTGTCGTGCTCCTGGCCGGTGGTGTCCCACAGTTCCTCGGCGGCCGTGAAGTCGGCGTCGGCCCGCTCGGGGCGCCCGAGTGCCAGATGCACGGTCGCCCGCAGGGTCAGCGCCCGCGCCGTCCAGATGGTGTCGTCCGCCTGCCGCAGCACGGGAATGGCCCGCCGTACGTCGTCCAGCGCCTCGCGATGATGCCCCAGCACCCACCACGCGTACGCCCGCCGGTACAGCACGCGCGCGCGTGTATGGCCCGAACCCCGGTCGACGCCCTGCTCGAACGCCTCCAGGCCCTGCCGGGTGCGGCCCGCGTGGACCAGCGCGACGCCGAGCGTGCCGAGGACGTCCGCCTCGCGCTCCGCCGACCCGGCGTCCGCCGCGAGATCGCGGGCACGCCGCAGATGACGCAGGGCGACGCGCATGTCGCCGAAGTCCCGCTGCCACATACCGATCACCTGATGGGCGACCGAGGCGTGCAACGGCGTCGGATCACTGCCGAGGACGTTCTCCGCGCGCGCGAGCGCGTCCTTCGGGCGGGCGAACACCATCGGAAGTAGTTCGAGAACCGTGTCGCTTCCCGCTGTCACCCAACGGATGGTAGTGCTCCGCGCCCCGCGTCACACAGGTTTGGCCATGGAGAACTCGCTGTCCATCTCTGACCGACCCCTGCATCGACGAACGTGCCGAGACCCCTGTATCACGCGGCCGAACGGAGGCTCTCAATAACGGCAACAAGGGTTCGGTTCGAGGGGGAGGACATTCCATGGCACCTCAGCGTTTCCAGGAGCAGTTCGACCAGATCCAGCGCTCCATGCCCGACGTCGAGCTGGCGATGGGCCCGGACGACGCGGCCGAGTTCATCTACGAGAAGGGCGTGGTCCTGGCCCGCGACGGCGAGGAGGCGCGGATCGTCGAGGACGCTGTCCGCGCCCACTTCACCGCGTCCGCCGGCCTGACCGCGGACGACGTGCGCCGCGCGAGCCCGGAGACCAACCGGTCGGGCATCACCCGGATCAGGGTCGGCGACCCGGCCCGGGGCGACCGGCGCGGCGACCACGCGGTGGCGGGCGCGCTGCGCGCGCTCAGGCAGACGGAGGGCAACGCGGGACGCCGCCTGGTCAGCCGCAACCACGTGGTGCACATCGCCCCCGTCAACGCCTGCCCCGGCGACGAGCCCGTGCCCGTCCCGTACACCGCGGGGCCCAACCCGGCACTGGCGGAGAGCGGTTACGACGCGGACAGCGCCGTCGGTGTCCTCGTCGTCGACACCGGCCTCATGCACGACTACGCGTCCTACCCGGCGATGGCCCACGTCCAGGGCGACCCCCAGATCGAGGAGTGCGACGCGAGCGGAGTGCTCCAGCAGTACGCCGGGCACGGCACGTTCATCTCGGGGCTCGTCGCGGCCGTCGCCCCCAACACGGACATCGTCTCCCGCAACACCCTCAACGACGCGGGCGCGATCCTGGAGTCCGAGTTCGGCGACAAGCTCTTCGAGGCCGTCGAGCGCGACGGCTGGCCGGCCATCATCAGCCTCTCCGCCGGCACGTCGAACGGCAGCACGGAAGGCCTGCTCGGCCTCGCCGCGTTCATGGAGGCCCTGCGTGAGCAGCCGCGCACCCTGCTGGTCGCCGCCGCGGGCAACAACGCCAGCGCGACCCCCTTCTGGCCCGCCGCCTACGCCGACAAGCCCGAGTACGCCCAGTCGGTGATCTCCGTCGGCGCCCTGCGCAGCGACGGCGAGTTCGGCGCCTGCTTCAGCAACCACGGCGCGTGGGTGAAGGTCTACGCCCCCGGCGAGCGTCTCACCGGTCCGCTCACCGGCTTCCAGACACCGGTGCCGTACATCTACCAGCACAGCACGTACGACACCTGCCGCCACCACTTCACCTACGCCTGCACCTGCCAGAACCCCCAGCACCTCGGCGTGCTCTCGGGGGACCAGGAGACCACCTCGGGCACCCCGGACCAGGTGGAGTTCCAGGGGTTCGCCCAGTGGAGCGGCACCTCGTTCGCCACCCCGCTGGTCGCCGCGATGATCGCCGCCCACATGACCGCCCACAAGGAGGCCGACCCGCGTGCCGCCCGGCAGCAGCTCCTCGCGGCGAACACCGAGTTCGCGGAGGTCCGGGGCGCGGTCGTACCCGCACTGATCCCGCCCACGTGGAGCGCGGTGCCGGTCATGAGCATCCCGCCCGCCATATGAGGTCAACCGGCCTCCGTACAAGGACAAAACGAGTGAGGACCATGCGCAGGACGAGTGGAGCACCCCCTTCCACGGCGTACGATGACTGGCCGTACACGAGGGGTGGGGACGTGGACCGAGCAGCGGTCGGCGCGTTGGTCCAGTCCGCCGTCGACGGCGACGCGGCGGGCTGGAAGGCGCTGGTGGAGGGGCTGAGCCCACTGGTGTGGTCGGTGGCGCGCGCCCACCGGCTGTCCGACGCGGACGCGCACGAGGTGTATTCGACCGTCTGGTTCCGCTTCGCCCAGCATCTGGGCCGTATCCGTGAACCGGAGAAGGCCGGTTCGTGGCTCGCCAGCACCGCACGGCACGAGTGCCTCAAGGTCATCAAGAGCAGCCACCGGATGACACCGACGGACGACACCCAGCTGCTCGACCGGATCAGCGACGACCGTACGCCCGAGCAGCGCGTGATCGAGTCCGAGGAGGCCTCGGCCGAGGCGGAGCGCATCCGGCAGTTATGGCAGGAGTTCGAGGAACTCGGCGCCCGCTGCCGGCAGTTGCTGCGCATCCTGATGTCCGCGCCGCCACCGAGTTACCAGGAGATCTCCGCCGGCCTGGGAATCGCGGTCGGCAGCATCGGCCCGCTGCGCCAGCGCTGCCTGCGCCGGCTGCGGGTCCGGCTCGCCGCCCGGGGGGTGCTGTGAACAGCGCGCACGGCAACGACGGTTCACCCCACGACTCCGACGACATGGACGGCACCGACGGTATGGACGCGTTCGACCACGCCGATGACGAACTCGACGGTGAATTGGACGACCTGGGGGAGTTCGAGGGCGACGACCCGCTGGACGACGACCTCCTGGAAGAGACGCTGCGCCATGCCGCCGCCATCATGGATCCGGTCCCGGCGCAGCTCCAGCAGACCGCCGTGGAGGCCTACGCCCTGTACTCGCTCGACACCCGGCTGGCCGAGCTGACCTTCGACTCGCTCGTCCACGGCATCCCTGTCAGGGGCGCTGTGGAGGCACCCCGCATGCTGACCTTCCACACGGACGAACTGACGGTCGACGTCGAGGTGTCCGCGCACGGTCTGATGGGGCAGGTGTTACCGCCGCAGGAGGCCAGGATCGAAGTGCTGAGCGGTCCGCAGCTCGCCTCGCCGCCCACCCTCAGCGCCGACGACATGGGCCGCTTCGCCGGCGACCTGCACGTCACCGGCCCCTTCGCGCTCCGGCTGCGGACGGACGCGGAGGTCTTCATGACGGAGTGGCTGCGCGTCTGACGCGACACGCGGCTCCCAGGGGGCGGACCCGCTGCGGGTCCGCCCCCGAACCGTGTCGTCAGTTCACCGCCACCAGCGGGTGGTGACAGGCGACCGCCCGCCCGGACGGCGTGCCGACCAGCCGGGGCCGCTCCACCGCGCACACCTCCCGTGCGTACGGACACCGCGTGTGGAAGGTGCAACCGGCCGGTTTGGCCACCGGGTTGGGCACGTCCCCGGTGAGGACGATCCGCTCCCGGCGCGGCGCGTCCGGGGCGCCGGTCCCGTCGTCGATCTCCGGGACCGCCGACATCAGCGCCTCCGTGTAGGGGTGCGCGGGAGCCCCGTACAGCGTCTCCGTGTCGGCGAGTTCGACGATCTCGCCGAGATACATGACCGCGATCCGGTCCGAGACATGACGGACCACGCCCAGGTCGTGCGCGATGAAGACGTACGTCAGCCCGAACTCGTCCTGGAGGTCGGCGAACAGGTTCAGTACCTGCGCCTGGATCGACACGTCGAGCGCGGACACCGGTTCGTCGGCGACGATCAGCTTCGGGGACGTCGCCAACGCCCGCGCGATACCGATGCGTTGACGCTGGCCGCCGGAGAACTCGTGCGGGTACCGGTCCAGATGGGCCGCCGCCAGCCCCACCACGTCGAACAGCTCGGCCACCCGGCGCCGGACGGCGGCGGCATCCCCGTACCGGTGGATGAGCAGCGGCTCGGCGACGATGTCCCCGGCGCGGCGGCGCGGGTTCAGGGAGGCCTGCGGATCCTGGAAGACGAGCTGCATCCCCGGCCGTACGGGACGCAGCCGGCGTGCGGACAGTGTGGTGATGTCCTGCCCGTCGAACTCGACCCGCCCGCCGGTGATGTCGGTGAGCCGGACCAGACAGCGGCCGAGCGTCGACTTGCCGCAGCCGGACTCGCCGACGATGCCGAGGGTTTCACCCGCGCGCACCTCCAGCGAGACCCCGTCCACGGCCCGCAGCACCTTGCGGCGCCGGGTGAGGGAGTCGCCGCGCAGGCGGTAGTGCTTGGTGACGTCGGTGGCGCGCAGCAGCACGTCGGCGTCGCCGGGTCCGGTCTGGAGGTCCGCTGTCACGGCGCCGCCTTTCTGTCCAGTGTCGAGTGCGCCGTACGGGCCGACGCGCGCTCGTCGCCCGGCAGCCAGCAGGCGTCGAGGTGTCCCGACTCGCCGCTCAGTACCGGGCGTTCGTCGCACCGGTCGTGCCGCGCCGGGCAGCGCGGCGCGAACGCGCACCCCTCCGGCACGCTGTCCGGCGACACGGGCATGCCCGCGATGGTGGGCAGCCGCCGCAGCCGTGGCCCGCCGACCCGGGGCACCGAGTCGAGCAGCCCCCAGGTGTACGGATGCCGGGGACCGTGGAACACGGCCCGGCGCGGCCCCTCCTCGGCCGCCCGCCCCCCGTACATGACCAGGACCCGGTCGGCGATCTCGGACACCACACCCATGTCGTGCGTGATGAGGACGACCGCCGAGCCGCGCCCGTTCAACTCCCGCATCAGGTCGAGGATCTGGGCCTGGATCGTCACATCGAGCGCGGTGGTCGGCTCGTCGGCGATCAGCAGCGCCGGACCGCAGGCGAGGGCCATCGCGATGACCGCCCGCTGCCGCATCCCGCCCGAGAACTCGTGCGGGTAGGCGTCGACGCGCGAGGCGGCGTCCGGGATGCCCACGTCCGACAGCAGCCCGACGGCCCGCGCGTGCGCCTCCTTCCTGGACACCTTCTCGTGCGTCCGGATCTGCTCGGCGATCTGCCGGCCGACCGTGTAGACCGGGGTCAGCGCGGTCATCGGATCCTGGAAGACCATGGCGATCTCCCGGCCGCGCACCGACCGCATCTCCTTGTCGGGGAGAGTCAGCAGGTCTCGCCCCCGGAAGCGGACTTCGCCCGTGACGGTGACGTTCGGGCTGGTCAGCAGCCGCAGTACGGCCAGCATCGAGACGCTCTTGCCGGAGCCCGACTCGCCGACCACGCCCAGGATCTCGCCGGGGG
Source organism: Streptomyces sp. NBC_01451 (assembly GCF_036227485.1). NCBI lineage: Bacteria > Bacillati > Actinomycetota > Actinomycetes > Kitasatosporales > Streptomycetaceae > Streptomyces > Streptomyces sp. NBC_01451. The sequence continues at coordinate 1,074,969 of NZ_CP109479.1, read as the reverse complement.
CGACCGAGAAGGACAGCCCGTCGACGGCCGTGACCGTGCCGGTGCGGGTGCGGAAGGAGATCCGCAGATCCCGTACAGCGAGGAGAGGTTCAGGCATGGCGGGCCCTCGGATCGAGTCGCGCGTACAGGATGTCGACCAGCGCGTTGGCGAGAACCACGAAGAACGCCGCGTACATGACCGTCCCCATGATCACGGGCAGGTCCAGGTTCTGCAGCGCGTCGAAGGTGAGCTTGCCGACGCCGGGCAGGCCGAAGACGACCTCGGTGAGCAGGGCGGCACCGCCCACCAGCGCGCCGAAGTCCAGGCCGAACAGCGACACGATCGGGATGAGCGAGCAGCGCAGCGCGTGCCGGATCAGGATCCGCCGCTCGGACAGCCCCTTGGCCCGCGCGGTGCGTACGTAGTCCTCGCCGAGCGCGCTGACGACCTCGCCGCGCAGCAGCCGGGCGTAGATGCCGGCGTACAGCAGCGCCAGGGTCAGCCACGGGAAGAGCAGGTGCAGCGCCCACTGGCCGGGGTCCTTGCCCAACTCGACGTACCCGGGCGGCGGCACCCAGGAGAACAGCGAGTCGTGCAGGCGTTTCTGGGTGAGGAGGTTGACGACCTCGCCGAGCCAGTAGGCGGGCAGCGAGACGCCGACGACTCCCACCAGCATGATCACCGGGTCCGCGGCCGTACCGCGCAGAGCGGCAGCGGCCGTACCCATGACGATGCCGACCGTCATCCAGATGACCGCCGCCCCGATCACCAGCGACAGCGTCACCGGCATGGCCTGCACGATCTGCGGGATGACCTTCGAGCCGCGGTTGACGAACGACTCCAGGTCCCGGTCGATCAGCAGGTGCCGCATCATCAGCAGATAGCGGACGGGCAGCGGCCGGTCGAGGCCGAACGAGTGCCGTACCTGGGCGAGGGTGGCCGGGTCGGCGTTGCGGCCCGCGATACGGGCGGCGGGGTCGACTCCCGGGGTGGCGAAGAAGATCAGGAACACCAGCACACTGATCGCGAACATCACCAGCAGCGCGGAGAGGAAGCGACGGAGCGCGAAGTAGAGCATCGGATCACACCCCTCCGCGCAGGCGGGCGTTCGGGTCGAGGGCGTCCCGCACCCCGTCGCCGAGGACGTTGAGGGCGGCTGTCGTCAGCGCGATGAGCAGTCCGGGCGCGATGGTCACGGTCGGACGCGTGTACAGCAGTCCGAGGCCGTCCTCGATGATCGTGCCCCAACTGGCGTCGGGCGGCTGGACGCCGACCGACAGGAAGGACAGCGCCGACTCCGTGAGCATCGCCAGCGCGGTCATCAGCGGCAGGAACACGATCGCCGTGGGCAGCACGTTGGGCAGCACCTCCCGGCGCATCACCCGCAGCGCGGGCGCGCCCGACCCGATGGACGCCTGGATGAACTCCTTGTTCCGCAGCACCAGCACCTGCCCGCGCATCGGCCGGGCCACGTACGGGACGTAGATCGCCGCGATGATCACGACCGGCAGCCACAGGCTCCCGGCCTCGACGGTGACCGGTCCGAGGCTGAGCCCGTCGGTGAGCAGGACGACGGACAGACAGATGGCCAGCAGATACACCGGGAAGGCCCAGATGACGTCCAGGACACGGGAGATGACCGCGTCGACCACCCCGCCCGCGTACCCGGCCAGGACTCCGACGGCCGTACCGAGGACACAGCACAGCAGCGCCGCCGTGGCCCCGATGAGCAGGCTGGTACGGCCGCCGTACAGCAGCCGCGCCATGACGTCCCGCCCCTGGTTGTCGGAGCCGAGGAAGTAGTGGCCGAAGTCCCAGGTGGGGCCGATGGGCGTGACACCGAGGCCGAGCCCGGTACTGCTGGGGGTCAGTACGGGCACGGTCTTCCCGTCCACGACCGTCGTCCCGGAGACATGGGACTGGAACGGGTCGGTGTGCGCGATGTGGTCGGCGTACAGCGGGGCCAGCAGGGTCACCGTGACGACGGCGAGCAGGACGAGGGCCGCGGCCACCGCCGACCTGTTGCGCAGCAGGTCGGCGGCGGCGGTCCGCCAGGGGCCCGGCGAGCGTCGCCGGGCCTCGGCGGTGGCCAACTGGGCGACTGCGCCGCTCACTTGACCCACAACTGTCCGACGAGCATGTAGAACTGCTTGCTGAACCGGTAGTTGCCGACCCGCTTCGACGTGAAGTCGATGATCTTCGGGTTGATCACCGGGACCACCGGGGACTGCGTCATGATGTCCTGGTCGATGGTCGCCCACTGCTGGTCGGCGGCCTTCTGGTCGGTCTGCCCGGTCTTCAGCGCGGTCTGCATCCGGGCGTCGATGCCCTTGTCGCAGAACCCGGAGATGTTGATGCTGGAGTCGCTGCCCGGGTGGAACGAGGCGCAGGACAGCAGCACGTTGAGGAAGTCGGAGGCGGCCGGATAGTCCTGGTACCAGGACGTCAGCGCCAACTGCACCTTGTTCTTGGTGTTCTGGATGTACGTGAACTGGATGTTCCCGGACAGCGGCTTGAGCGTCGCCCTGTAGCCGAGCTGGGTCAGCAGACTCTGCAGGTACTGCCCGATCGACTTGTTGACCTCGTCGTCCTGCACGACGATGCCGACCTCCTGGCCGGCCGTCCCCGACTGCTTGACCAGCGCCTTCGCCTTGGCGAGGTCGGGCGCCGACCAGGTCTTCCCGCCGCCCTTGGTGTACTGGCACTTGTCGACGTGCCCGGGGAAGCCCGGCGGCAGGATCGTGCACGCGGGAGAGGCGAGGTTCTTGCCGCCGTACAGCCCGACCACCGCGTTCCGGTCGATCGCCCAGTTGATGGCCTGGCGCGCCAACTTGTTGTTGAACGGGGCCGAGTTGACGTTCAGGGTGGCGTACCAGAAGGCGGTCAGCGGATTGACGTGCGCCTGCGAGGCGTACTGCGTGCCGATCTCGTTGAGCCGGTCGGCGGGCGGCGGGTCGTACATCCAGTCCGCCTGCCCGTTCTGCACGGCGGTCACCTCGGACTCCACGGTCTGCCCGAAGGTGTAGTCGACGTTGTCGGCGTAGGCCTGGGGCTGCGCCTCGCGCGACCACTCCTTGAAGTACGGGTTGCGCACCAGCTTCAGCGCCCGGTTCGGGTCGTACGAGGCCGCCATGTACGGGCCGGTCGTCGGGAGCGGCTTGGTCCCCGCGTCCTTCGTCGGCGAGTCCTTCGGCACGATGCTGGCGTGCGGAACGGCCAGCTTGTACGGGAACTCCGGGTCCGGCGCCGTCAGGTTGACGGTGACCGTGCCGGCCGCCGCGTCACCGACGACGCCCTTGGCGAGCGTGCAGGACGCCGGCGTCTTGAGACAGGCGTCCGCGCCGACGATCCCGTTGTAGAAGGTGCCCGCGGTCGGGCTGGACACCTTGAAGATCCGCTGGAAGGACGCCACCACGTCGTCGGTGGTCACCGCCTTGCCGGTGGAGAACCTGATGCCCTTGCGGAGCGTGAAGGTGTACGTCTTCCCGCCGTTGCCGACCACCGGCATGGCCGCCGCGAGATCCGGGACGACGGTGAACGACTCCTGCCCGCCGGTCTTCTTGAACGCCAGCAGACCGTCGTACATCGACTGGTACAACTGCCAGTACTGGAGCGTGTAGTTGACCTGCGGATCGAAGGTTCCGGCGGCGGCGTGGGCGACCAGCTTCAGCGTGCCGCCCTTGTGCGCGGGCTGGAACGCTGCCGACTGGGAGCCGCCGGTGGCGGTGGAGGTCGGGTCGGACGAGCCGCCGTCGTCGGAGGACGAACAGGCGGTCGCGGTGAGGGCGAGGGCGGCGGTCACGGCGGCGAGGGCGGTACGTCTGGTGATCCGGGTCATCGGGGAACTCCCTTCGGTGGAGCGGGTGTTGAAGGTGTCGGATGTGGTGTGGGACGAGGGGGCCGGGCCGGGGACTCAGTCGGTGGAGTCGAGGAAGTCGCCGACGATCCGGAGATAGAGCTCCTCCTCCTCGACGTGCGGCATATGGCTGGAGTGCTCGAACATGTGCCAGCGCACATCGGGGATGAGCTCGGCGAAGGGCCGGAGCGTGTCGGGCGTCGCCTCGTCGTGGCGGCCGGAGACCAGCAGGGTCGGTACGTCGATCAGGTGCAGCCGGTCGACGACCGACCACTCCTTCATGGTCCCGACGACATGGAACTCGTTCGGCCCGTTCATCGTGTGGTAGACGGTCGGGTCGGCCGCGATGTTGTCCCAGGTGGCCTGGACCTCGGCGGGCACCGGGACCGTACGGCACACATGGCGCTCGTAGAAGACCTGCTCGGCGGCGTGGTAGTCGGGGTGGTCGGTGGTCCCGGCCGCCTCGTGGGCGAGCAGGGTCTCGCGCACCTCGGGCGGCAGCGCGGAACGGAGTTCGGCGGCGCCCGCCAGCCAGAGCTCCATGGAGGCGGGGGAGTTGGCGATGACCAGACCGCGCAGTCCGGCCGGGCGGCGCACGGCGTGCTCGGCGGCGAGCATCCCGCCCCACGACTGGCCGAGCAGATGGTAGGCGTCGGCCAGGCCCAACTTCCCGAGCAGGTTGTCGAGTTCGTCGAGGAAGAGCTGGACGGTCCAGAAGTCGGCGCCCTCGTCGGGCAGATGGGTGGACCGTCCGATGCCGAGCTGGTCGTAGTGCACCACCGGGCGGCCCTGCTGGGCGATGCCGGCGATGCGGAGCGTGTAGTCGTGACCGGCGCCGGGGCCGCCGTGCAGGACCACCAGTGGTGTCCTGCCGGGTTCGCCGGTGATGCGGTACCAGGTGGACCAGCCGTTGAAGTCGATGGTCCCGGTGTGGTTCGGTTCGGGAATCGCCACTGCAGAGCCTCCGGGGGCAGGCAGAATCAAGCCAGTCAGCGTCTGAAAAGGATTGGTGTCCGGGGATGGCTGACATACTGTTTGGGTAAATGCTCAGTCCACAAGACCTTTTAGGACCTTTTAGCGGTGGCCCGGCAGAAGTAACTGCGCGTTTACGCGCCCGGAACCCGCGACCGACCGGGGAGGACCGCTGACCGTCGCATCGCAGTCACCAGAACTGCCTGACCCGCCGGAACGATCAGGCGCCGGGGACGAGTTCTCGCGGGTGCTCGACCGCGCCCTGTCCGGCGGCGGCGCCCCCACGCCCGAACTGCGCCCGGTGCGCGTGGCCTCGGCGGTCGACGAGGTCTCCGACCGGCTGCTCACCGCCATCGCCGTCGGCGACTTCCTGCCGGGGGAGCGGCTGCCGGTCGAGCGCGAGCTGATCACGCTGCTGGGGGTGAGCCGTCCCACGGTGCGTGAGGCGGTCGGCCGGCTCCAGGCGGTCGGTGTCATCGAGATCCGCCGGGGCCGCAACGGCGGTGCCTATGTGCGCGACAGCTGGAGCGAGTCCTCCGGTGCCGCCGTCCGGCGCACCCTGGTGCCGCGCTGGGCGGAGTTCGAGCAACTCTTCGACCTGCGCGGGCTGGTGGAGGGGATGGTGGCGGCGACGGCGGCCAGGCGTCGGCGCCCCGAGGACCTCGTACCCATGCGCGACGCCCTGGCCGCCTACCTGTCCGCCCGTGACCCGCGCGAGGAACACGCCGCCGACAGCGCCTTCCACCGCAGCGTCTGCGACGCCACCCACAACCCCCAGATCGCCATGCTCAGCCGCGACCTGCTGGCCCGCGCCAGCCTGGGCTTCCCGGTCGAACCCTGGGGCAAGGGCGAGCGCACCCACTTCCACCGCGGCGGCGAGGACCACAAGGCCCTCTACGAGGCGGTCGCGGCCGGCGAACCGGAGCGGGCGGAAGAGATCGCCCGCGAGCACTTCACCATCAGCGCGGACATGATCCGCGACGTCCTGGCGAGAGTCAGGAACGCGACTCCGTCATGACAAAGACCCCCGGGCCGCAGGTGCGGTCCGGGGGCCGATGGGTGAGCCTGTGAACGAGGAGTGCGACTAAGGGGCGCGGGAACTGCGTGACCAGCCCCCAGCGGCCCGCAGCCGACGAACCGCCTACACGGACCACCCAGGCGCCGCAGGCACTAGCTCAACGTCGCCAACGTCGAATTCCACGTGGCCGACGGACGCATGACCGTCTTCGCCTTCTCGACGTCCGGCTGGTAGTACCCGCCGATGTCGGCCGGCTTGCCCTGAACCGCGATCAGCTCGGCGACGATCGTCTCCGCGTTCGCGGTGAGCGTCTCGGCGAACGGGGCGAACGACTTCGCCAGGTCCGCGTCGTCCGTCTGGGCCGCCAGCTCCTGAGCCCAGTACAGGGACAGGAAGAAGTGGCTGCCCCGGTTGTCGATACCGCCGACACGGCGGGTCGGCGACTTGTCCTCGTTGAGGAAGGTCGCCGTCGCACGGTCGAGGGTGTCGGCGAGGACCTGGGCGCGCGCGTTGCCGGTGGTCGTGGCGAGGTGCTCGAAGCTGGCCGCCAGCGCGAAGAACTCGCCCAGGCTGTCCCAGCGCAGGTAGTTCTCCTTGACGAGCTGCTGGACGTGCTTCGGGGCGGAGCCGCCGGCGCCCGTCTCGAAGAGGCCGCCGCCCGCCATCAGCGGGACGACCGACAGCATCTTGGCGCTGGTGCCCAGCTCCAGGATCGGGAACAGGTCGGTCAGGTAGTCGCGCAGCACGTTGCCGGTCACCGAGATGGTGTCCTCGCCGCGCCGGATCCGCTCGACCGACAGCTTGGTCGCCTCGACCGGGTTCAGGATCCGGATGACCAGGCCCTCGGTGTCGTGCTCGTCCAGGTACGTGTTGACCTTGGCGATCAGGTTGGCGTCGTGCGCGCGGGTCTCGTCCAGCCAGAACACGGCCGGGGAGCCGGTCGCGCGGGCGCGGGTGACGGCCAGCTTCACCCAGTCCCGGATCGGGGCGTCCTTGGTCTGGCAGGCGCGGAAGATGTCACCGGCGGCGACCGGCTGCTCGATCACCACGTTGCCGGCCTGGTCCACGAGACGGACCGTGCCGGCGACCGGGATCTCGAAGGTCTTGTCGTGGCTGCCGTACTCCTCGGCCTTCTGCGCCATCAGACCGACGTTCGGGACCGAGCCCATGGTCGACGGGTCGTAGGCGCCGTTGGCGCGGCAGTCGTCGATCGCGACCTGGTAGACACCGGCGTAGGAGGAGTCCGGCAGCACCGCGAGGGTGTCGGCCTCCTGGCCGTCCGGGCCCCACATGTGGCCCGAGGTGCGGATCATGGCCGGCATCGAGGCGTCGACGATGACGTCGGACGGGACGTGCAGGTTGGTGATGCCCTTGTCGGAGTCGACCATGGCCAGCGCCGGGCCCTCGGCCAGCTCGGCGTCGAAGGACGCCTTGATCGCGGCGCCCTCGGGCAGCGACTCCAGGCCCTTGTAGAGGCCGCCGAGACCGTCGTTCGGGGACAGACCGGCCGCCGCGAGGGTCTCGCCGTACTGCGCGAACGTCTTCGGGAAGAAGGCGCGTACGACGTGGCCGAAGATGATCGGGTCGGAGACCTTCATCATCGTGGCCTTGAGGTGCACGGAGAACAGCACACCCTCGGCCTTGGCGCGGGCGATCTGCGCGGTGAGGAACTCGCGCAGCGCGGCGACGTGCAGTACGGAGGCGTCGACGACCTCGTCCGCGAGTACGGGTACGGACTCGCGCAGGACGGTCGTCGAGCCGTCCTCGCCCACCAGCTCGATGCGCAGCGAACCGGCCTCCGAGATCACCACGGACTTCTCGGTCGAGCGGAAGTCGTTCTCGCCCATCGTCGCCACGTTCGTCCTGGACTCCGAGGTCCAGGCGCCCATGCGGTGCGGGTGGGTCCTGGCGTAGTTCTTCACCGAGGCGGGGGCGCGGCGGTCGGAGTTGCCCTCGCGCAGCACCGGGTTCACGGCGGAACCCTTGATCTTGTCGTAGCGGGCGCGGATGTCGCGCTCCTCGTCCGACTTCGGGTCGTCCGGGTAGTCCGGCAGCGCGTAGCCCTGGCTCTGCAGCTCGGCGACCGCCGCCTTGAGCTGGGGGATCGACGCCGACACGTTCGGCAGCTTGATGATGTTCGCCTCGGGCGTCTTCGCCAGCTCACCGAGCTCGGTGAGGGCGTCCGCGATGCGCTGGCCCTCCTCCAGGAACTCGGGGAAGACGGCGATGATGCGGCCGGCCAGCGAGATGTCCCGGGTCTCGACGTTCACCCCGGCCTGCGAGGCGTACGCCTGGATCACGGGCAGGAACGAGTGGGTCGCCAGTGCGGGCGCCTCGTCAGTGTGCGTGTAGATGATGGTCGAGTCAGTCACCGGGTGCTCCGCTCCACGTCTGCAACATTGCTCGACATCAAGATATCTCCTGCTCGGCTCTCACTCGACAGGGGTCCGCACGGAACCCGGCACGGGCCGGTACCGAACCCGGCACGGGCCGGTACGGAAACCGATCGGATCCGGTACGGAACCCGATCGGAATTCCGTACGGATCCAGGCAACCGACTTCGCCGATCTTGTGGTCTAGGGGGTAGACCCACACCGGATCGGCGGCCGGACCTGACCACCCGGGCGCCCGAGTGAAAGCGGACCATGAGATATCGCACCAGACTGACGGCCCCTGCGGCAGCCCTGCTCGGCACGGCCGCGGCCACCACCCTGGCCCCTGCCGCCTACGCGGCGTCCGGGGGGACGTCCAGGACGGCTTCGGGGAAGGACGCCGCCGCCCCTGGCCCCGAGACCCTCGGTGACCCCGTCTTCCCGAGCCTCGGCAACGACGGCTACCGCGTCGCCGCCTACCACCTCGACCTCGCCTACGACGCCACGACCAAGCTGGTCGAGGGCGAGGCGACCCTGCGCATCCGCACCACCCAGGACCTGAGCCGCCTCTCGCTGGACGCCCTCGGCCTGGACATCCGCTCCGTCCGCGTCGGCGGCCGGGCGGCCACGTACGAGCAGGTCGACGAGAAGCTGCGGATCACGCCCGCCCGGCCGCTGCCGGAGAACACCGCGACGACGATCTGCGTCGAGTACGGCGCCGACCCGCGCCGCGCGCTGACCCACACCGCCTGGGTCCCCACCCCCGACGGCTTCGCGGTGTGCCCGCAGCCCAACTCCGCGCACACCGTCTTCCCGTGCAACGATCACCCGGCCGACAAGGCCGACTTCACGTTCCGGATCACCGTGCCGAGCACCCTGCGCGGTGTCGCGAGCGGCACCCTCGTCCGCACGGAGATCCTGGACGGTGACCGGACCGCGTACTCCTACCGCTCGCGCTCGCCGATCGCGACCGAGCTCGTGCAGATAACCGTCGGCGACTACGTGGTGAAGGACCGGCAGGGGCCGAACGGGCTGCCGCTGCGGGACGTCGTCCCGGTCGCGCGCGCCGAGGCCCTCGAACCGGCGCTGGCCCTCACCCCGGGCCTGGTGGCGTGGCTCGAACAGCGGCTCGGCGCCTACCCGTTCGAGACGTACGGCCTGCTGCCGTGCAACTCCGACGATCCGGCGGCCTTCGACTTCACGGGCCTGGAGACCCAGACCCTCACGCTCTACAAGCCGAACTACCTTCTCCAGGCGGAGAAGTCCATCGGCTCGCACATGATGCACGAGCTGGTCCACTCCTACTTCGGCAACAGCGTCAGCCCCGGCACCTGGGCCGACCTGTGGCTCAACGAGGGCCACGCCGACTTCTACGGACTGCTCTACCGCTACGAGCGCGGCTGGACCGACTCCCTCGGCCTGACCACGATGGAAGCGCGCATGAAGAACACGTACGCGCGCGGCGACCAGTGGCGCCGCACCTCCGGACCGGTCGCGGCACCCAACGAGGCCAACCTGTTCGACAGCCAGCGCTATCTGGGCGGCGTCCTCGTCCTCTACGCGCTGCGCGAGTTCGTCGGCGAGGCCACCTTCGGCGCGATCGAGCGCACCTTCCTCGACCGCTACCGGGGCGCCTCGGCGACGACCGAGAACTACATCTCGGTCGCCTCCGAGATCGCCGGCCAGGACCTCTCCGGCTTCCTGCGGGACTGGCTGTACGGGACGACGACACCGCGGATGCCCAATCACCCGGACTGGACGGTCACCCCGGTGACCACGTCACTGGTCGCGCCGCAGAACCGCACGGCCGGCCACCACGACAACTCGGCGACCCTCTGAGCCGGACTGCCGGGACGTGAGTCTCACCGGTCGAGCTTGTCGAACCGGTCGAGCAGGGTGGACGCCGGTCCGCCCTGCTCGGCGCCGAGGCCCAGGTCGGGTTCCGGGTGGCCGCCCCGCTGCTGCGGAATGACCACCGCGCCCTGCTGCAGGGCGACCGTCCGCGCGGGTGCCGGGATGCTGATGCCCTCCGCCCGGTAGCGCCTGTGCAGGCGCTTGATGAACTCGTGCTTGATCCGGAACTGGTCGCTGAACTCGCCGACCCCCAGGATCACGGTGAAGCCGATCCGCGAGTCGCCGAAGGTGTGGAAGCGCACCAGCGGTTCGTGCTCCGGGACGGCGCCGGTGATCTCCGTCATCACCTCGGCGACGACCTCGCAGGTGACCCGCTCGACCTGCTCCAGGTCGCTGTCGTAGGCGACGCCGACCTGGACCAGGATCGTCAGCATCTGCTCGGGCCGGTTGAAGTTGGTCATGTTCGTCCCGGCGAGCTGCCCGTTCGGGATGATGACCAGGTTGTTGGAGAGCTGGCGGATCGTCGTCTGGCGCCAGTTGATGTCGACGACGTACCCCTCCTCGCCGCTGCTCAGCTTGATGTAGTCACCGGGCTGGACGGTCTTCGAGGCGAGGATGTGGATGCCCGCGAAGAGGTTGGCGAGGGTGTCCTGGAGGGCGAGCGCGACGGCCAGACCGCCGACCCCCAGGGCGGTGAGCATCGGCGCTATGGAGACGCCCAGCGTCTGGAGCACGACCAGGAAGCCCAGGGCCAGGATGACGACCCTGATGATGTTGACGAAGATCGTCGCCGAGCCGGCGACCGCCGACCGGGACTGGGTGACGGCACTCACCAGCCGGCCGACCACTCTGGCCACCGTGAGCGTCGTGACGCCGATCAGGAGCACGGTCAGTGTCTGGTTGACGTTGTGCCCGACGGTCCTCGTCAGCGGCAGCGCCGCGGCGGCGGCCGCCGCGCCCCCGGTGAACGCGGACCACGGCACCACCGTGCGCAGCGCGTCCACGATGACGTCGTCCCCGCTCCAGCGGGTGCGGTCCGCGTGCCTGCCCAGCCAGCGCAGCAGCATGCGCAGCAGGAAGGCCGCCAGCAGGCCCACGGCGAGGGCGATGCCCGCGACGACCAGATCGTCCACGGTGAGTACTCGCGTCACCGCTCACCTCCGAGGAGAGGTTCCGCGGCGCCCCGCGCCACCGACGGCCGGATGTGAAGTCTCGTCACTTGCCACCTGTTCGAATGTGCGAAAAGTTCTGGATGAGCGATCAACTCCCGGACGCCTGTACGACGTCCGGCGACCGCTCATCCTGCCGCATCCGGCCGACCGCTCGTCACCGAGCAGTGGCAAACCCGCCAGCGAGCAGCTCAGACGGGGAGCGCATCGCAGACGTCCGCGGGGTGCACCTCCCACGCGGGGAAGGGGTCCTCGTACGCCGTGTGCGCCAAGTCCGCTGCGTACGCGGCCAGTTCCTCCTCCGTCAACAGGCAGCGCGAGAGCGCCAGTCGCAGCGACTGGCGGCGCAGATCGGTGCCGATGAACACCAACTCCTGCCCCTGTACAGGGGATTCGGTGCCCGTGGCGTCACCCGTGGCGATCGGTTCGAAGCGGGCCACCGAGCCCGCCTGTGACCACAGGCCCGTGGTGCCGGGGCGGGACGCGAGGGTGAAGAAGCCCTTGGAGCGCAGCACTTGGCCGTAGTGCCCCGCGTCGAGCGGGCCGGTGAGCAGGTCCCAGAGGCGGCCCGGATGGAAGGGGCGCGGGTCGCGCAGCACGAGCGAGGAGATGCCGTACTCCTCGGTCTCCGGCACATGGTCGCCGTTCAGCTCGGCCACCCAGCCCGGTGCCTGCTCGGCCTTCTCCAGGTCGAACAGGCCCGTGCCGAGGAGTTCGGCGGGGTCGATCTCGCCGCGGACGGTGCGGTGGACGCGGGCGGCCGGGTTGAGGCGCCGCAGGGTCGCCGCCAGACGGTCGGCGGCCTCCTCGGGGACGAGGTCGGTCTTGTTGAGGAGGATGACGTCGGCGAACTCGATCTGGTCGACGAGCAGATCGCTCACCGTGCGCTCGTCGCCCTCGACCGGGGTGATCCCGCGCTCCAGCAGGTCGTCGCCGCGGTCCAGCTCGGGCAGGAAGTTCACCGCGTCCACGACGGTGACCATGGTGTCCAGGCGGGAGACGTCCAGCAGGCTCGCGCCGTCGTCGCGGGCGAAGGCGAAGGTGGCGGCCACGGGCATGGGTTCCGAGATCCCGGAGCTCTCGATGAGCAGGTAGTCGAAACGGCCCGCGCGGGCCAGCTTCTCGACCTCCTCCAGGAGGTCGTCCCGGAGGGTGCAGCAGATGCAGCCGTTGGTCATCTCGACCAGTCGCTCCTCCGTACGGGAGAGGGCGCCGCCGTCCCGGACGAGGGACGCGTCGATGTTGATCTCACTCATGTCGTTCACGATGACCGCGACCCGCAGGCCCTGACGGTTGCCGAGGACATGGTTGAGCAGCGTCGTCTTCCCGGCGCCGAGAAAGCCGGAGAGCACGGTCACGGGCAGGCGGTGGTCGCCGGAAGTGGTGGGCATGCCTCCGCACGCTAGCTTATTGGAAACCATTTTCACAAACGGCCGCCAAGGAGGCTTCAGATCACCTTCAGCCGCACCAGCGCCCCCAGCGTCAACGCCCCCGGCAGCAGCGGTACCCACACGGTGATGATCCGGAACGCGAGCACCACCGCCGTGGCGACGGCCACCGGCCCGCCCACCGCGACCAGGGCCAGGACCAGCGCCGCCTCGACGGAACCGATACCGCCCGGCGTGGGGATCAGCGCGACGGCGACCGTCGCGGCGAGGTAGGCGAGCGCCATGTGCCAGGCCGGCACCGGCAGCCCCAACGCCGTCCCCACCGCGGCCAGTCCGGCGGCCTGCAACGCCGGGAACGCCAGCGAACCGCCCCACAGCGCCAGCGCCCGGCATGGCCGCATGTGCACGGAACGGGCCTCGCCGAGCGCCGTGCGCAGAAAGGAGAGGGCGGCCGTGCGCAGCCGCCGTACACCCGCCAGCGCGCCGGCCACCGCCGACAGCACCACGCAGATGCCGATGAGCAGCGGACCGAATGCCGTGCCGGGAAAGAGACTTCCGAGCCGCAGGGCATGCGGGAACGCGATCAGCAGCGCGGCCAGCAGACCCAGCCGGCCGACGGCCTCCGCGAGCAGATACAGGGCGAGCGCCGCCGAGGAACGGGCCGGCGGCAGACCGCACACCGTCATGAACCGCAGATTGACCGCGCTCGCGCCGAGCCCCGTCGGCAGCAGATGGTTCGCCGAACCGGCCGCGAACTGCGTGGCGAGCAACCGTCGCCCGGGCAGCCGCTCGACGACGGCTCCCTGCCGGCCGACGGCGGCGGCCACCCAGGTCAGACACGTCGCCCCCGCCGCCGCCAGCAGCCAGGGCAACCTCGCCGACGCCAGCTGGGCGAAGCCCTCGGCGAGCACCTGCCGGTGGCGCACCGCGACCAGGGCGACCAGGAGGAGCGGGAGCAGGCACAGGACCTGCCGCACCGGTACGCGCCGGCGCCCGGCCGGGGGAGGGAGAACCACTGTCACAACCGGAGAGGTTCTCCGTACCGCACCAACACCGGGTTGCGTACGCCCGGCCACCGGCCGAAGCGCCGGGCAACGGCACGGGAGGGCCCGGTGCGCACGCCTTTCGCCGTCCTTGACCTCAAGGTCGCTTGAGGTCGTACGGTCACAGCATGAGTATGGAGACCACAGCCTGGATGCAGTTGCACAGCGTCATGAACTCCCAGCAGGACCGGCGCCCCTTCGCCCGCGCGACCCTGCGCCGCATCGCGGAGTTCGCACGCCCGCACCGCCGCCGCATCATCCGCTTCGTCGTCCTGAGCGTGCTCACGGCGCTGCTCGCCGTCGCCACCCCCGTTCTCGCGGGCCGTGTCGTCGACACGATCGTGTCGGGCGGCGACGAGAGCACGGTCGTCCGGCTCGCACTGCTCATCGCGGTCATCGCGGTCGCCGAGGCGGTCCTCGGGATTCTCGGCCGCTGGCTCTCGTCCACGCTCGGGGAGGGGCTGATCCTCGATCTGCGGACGGCCGTGTTCGATCATGTACAGCGCATGCCGGTCGCGTTCTTCACCCGCACCCGTACGGGAGCGCTGGTGTCCCGGCTCAACAACGACGTCATCGGCGCGCAGCGAGCGTTCAGCAACACCCTGTCCGGTGTGGTGAGCAACCTGGTCACCCTGGTGCTCACGCTCGCCGTGATGCTCACCCTGTCCTGGCAGATCACCCTGCTCGCCCTGGTACTGCTGCCGGTGTTCGTGGTCCCCGCCCGGCGGATGGGCAGCCGCATGGCCCGCCTCCAGCGCGAGGCCGCCGACCTCAACGCCTCGATGGGCACCCGGATGACCGAGCGCTTCTCGGCCCCCGGCGCCACCCTCGTCAAGCTCTTCGGACGGCCCGACGAGGAGTCCGCCCAGTTCGCGGCCCGCGCCCGCCGGGTACGGGACATCGGCGTACGGACCGCTCTCGCGCAGTCGGTCTTCATCACCGCCCTCACCCTGGTGTCGGCCCTGGCGCTCGCCCTGGTGTACGGGCTCGGCGGCTGGTTCGCGCTGCGCGGCACCCTGGAACCGGGCGCGGTCGTCTCGCTCGCCCTGCTCCTCACCCGGATGTACGCGCCGCTCACGTCGCTCGCGGGGGCGCGCGTCGAGGTGATGAGCGCCCTGGTGAGCTTCGAGCGCGTCTTCGAGGTGCTCGACCTGAAACCCCTCATCGAGGAGAAACCGGACGCCCGCGAGGTCCCCGAGGGCCCGGTCGCGGTGGAGTTCGACAACGTCCGCTTCGCCTACCCCGCCGCCGACCGCGTCTCCCTCGCCTCCCTGGAGGAGGTGGCCGCCCTCGACACCAGGGGCGGCACGGAGGTCCTCCACGGAGTCAGCTTCCGCGCCGAACCCGGCCAGACGATCGCCCTCGTGGGCACCTCCGGCGCCGGAAAGTCGACCATCGGACAACTCCTGCCCCGCCTGTACGACACCGACGAGGGCGCCGTACGCATCGGCGGCGTCGACGTCCGTGACCTGAGCGCCGCCTCGCTGCGCGCGACCCTCGGCATGGTCACCCAGGACGGCCACCTCTTCCACGACTCCGTGCGCGCCAACCTGGTGCTGGCCCGCCCCACGGCGACGGACGACGAACTGTGGGCCGCGCTGACCCGGGCCCGCCTCGACGACCTGGTCCGCGAGCTGCCCGACGGCCTCGACACCGTGGTCGGTGAACGCGGCTACCGTCTCTCCGGCGGCGAACGCCAGCGCATGACCATCGCCCGGCTGCTGCTGGCCCGCCAGCGCGTCGTCATCCTCGACGAGGCGACCGCCCACCTGGACAACACCTCGGAGGCGGCGGTCCAGGAGGCCCTGGCCGAGGCCCTCGCCGACCGCACGGCAGTGGTGATCGCCCACCGTCTGTCCACGATCCGGGCGGCGGACCTGATCCTCGTGGTCGAGGCCGGACAGATCCTCGAACGCGGCACGCACGACGAACTGCTGGCCCTGGACGGGCGGTACGCGGAGCTGTACCGCACACAGTTCGCGCAGCCCGGCGAGCGGGCGGAGGTGACGGAGGCCGCGTAGGCACGCGGGCGCGGGGGGAACGGCCCGCGGAGACGGCACCCGGACATACTGCGGATCCTGTAGGTGCTCCTCCCGTTTCGGTAGGGCGGATTGCCATCAGCGGGACGACGCCCCGGAGGCCCTCCCCGGGACAGCCTTGGCAGGTACGTCCGACCCGAGGTGAGGTTCCCTGCCGTGGCTGCATTTCTGTACCGAACGGGCCGTCTGGCCTTCCGAAGGCGCTGGTACGTCGTCCTCCTGTGGGTGGGTGTGCTGGCCTGTGCGGGACTGGGCGCCCTGAAGGCGCCGGGAGCTGCCGAGGAGGAGTTCTCGATGCCGGGCATCGAGTCCCAGAAGGCGTTCGACCTGATGGGAGAGCGTTTCCCCGGCGCCGCCGCCGACGGCGCCACCGCCCGGGTGGTCTTCGTCGCCCCCGACGGGCAGAAGGTCACCGCCACCGAAAACAGGAAGGCCGTCGAGGAGGCCGTGGACGCCCTCGCCGACGGCACCCAGGTCGCCGGCGTGGCCGACCCCTTCGCGACACGGGCGGTCAGCGAGGACGCCTCGACGGCGTACGCCACCGTCACCTACAAGGTGAAGGCCGCCGATGTCACCGACGCCAGCCGCACGGCTCTGGAGAAGGCCGCCGACCGTGCGCGGGACGCGGGTCTGACCGTCGAGGCGGGCGGTGACGCGATGGACAGCGGTGGCGGGCCCGGCGGCGTGGCCGAGATCATCGGCATCGCGCTGGCCGCCGTGGTCCTGCTGATCACCTTCGGATCGCTCGCGGCGGCCGGGCTGCCGCTGCTGACGGCGATCCTCGGCGTCGGCATCACCATGTTCACCATCACGACGCTGGCCCATGCCCTCGGGATGGACACGAACACCGGCACCCTCGCGATGATGCTGGGCCTCGCGGTCGGCATCGACTACGCGCTGTTCGTCGTCTCCCGCTACCGCGAGGAACGCGCCAAGGGACACGACCCGCAGGAGTCGACCGGGCTGGCCGTGGGCACGGCAGGGTCGGCGGTGGTCTTCGCCGGCCTCACCGTGGTCATCGCCCTGGCCGGCCTCGCCGTGGTGGGCATTCCGACGCTCACCAAGATGGGTCTCGCCGCGGCCGGCGCGGTCGTCGTCGCCGTCCTCATCGCCCTGACCGTCGTACCCGCTCTGCTCGGTTTCTGGCCCCGAGCCGTACTGCCGCGCACCGCACGCGAGGGCGCCGCGCAGGGCGGAAAGCCCCGGACCAAGACCAGGACCAAGGCCAAAGCCACGGCCACGGCCACGGCCACCGGGCGGAGCCTGCTCGTACGGAAGGCGGTGGCCGGCAGGCGAGTCGTCGCCGCGAGGCGGCTACCGACCCACAAGGACTCACCGGCAGAGAACGGCGCCGCGAACAGCACCGAGACGAGCACCGAGAAGAGCACCGGGGACAGTCCCGGGGGCAACCTGGGCACCCGTTGGGCCCGGTTCGTGCTGCGTCGCCCCATCCCTGTGCTGATCCTGGGCGTCCTCGGCCTCGGCGCCCTGGCGATACCCATGACGTCCCTGCAACTGGGCATGCCCGGCGACGAGGCCAAGCCGGTCTCCACCACCGAGCGCCGCGCCTACGACGCCCTCGCCGACGGCTTCGGCCCCGGCTTCAACGGTCCGCTGACCATCGTCGTGGACGCCAGGGGCGCCGCCGACCCGAAGACGGCGGTCGCGACCGTCGGCGACCGGATCGGCGCCACGAAGGGCATCGTCTCGGTCGCCACGCCCCACTTCAACGAAGCCGGCGACACCGCCGTGTTCACCGCGACCCCGTCCACCAGCCCCACCGACAAGCGGACCAAGACCCTCGTCACGACCATCCGCGACGCGCGCCCCGCCACCGAGGCGGCGGCGGACGGAGCGACCTTCGAGGTCACCGGCACCACGGCCCTGAACATCGACATCGCCGCGAAGGTCCAGGGGGCACTGGTCCCGTACCTGGTGACCGTCGTGGGCCTGGCGGTCATCCTCCTGCTGGTGGTCTTCCGATCCCTGCTCGTCCCGCTGAAGGCCGCCCTCGGCTTCCTGCTCTCGGTCCTGGCGGCCCTCGGCGCGGTCGTCGTGGTCTTCCAGCAGGGCCATGGAGCGGGCCTGTTCGGGGTGGAGCAGACCGGGCCGATCATGAGCCTGATGCCGATCTTCCTGGTGGGCATCGTCTTCGGCCTCGCCATGGACTACGAGGTCTTCCTCGTCTCCCGGATGCGGGAGGCGTACGTCCACGGCGACACGGCGCAGGAAGCGGTGGTCTCCGGGTTCCGGCACAGCGCCCGGGTGGTCGTCGCCGCCGCGCTGATCATGATCGCGGTGTTCGCCGGATTCGTCGGCGAGGACGAATCCATGATCAAGATGATCGGGTTCGGCCTGGCCACCGCTGTCCTGCTCGACGCCTTCGTCGTACGGATGGCCCTCGTGCCCGCCGTCCTCGCCCTCCTCGGCGACAGGGCGTGGTGGCTGCCCCGCCGGCTGGACCGGCTGCTGCCCCGCGTCGACATCGAGGGCGAGGCCCTCACCCGCGTCCCGGCCGACGCCACGGAACGCCGGCCCGACCCGGACCCGGCCCCTGACGAGCCCGTCGAGGCGCACGTCTGACCCGGCCGGACCCGGGCCGTCCAGGGCTGCCCGTGGCCTCCGCCACGGGCAGCCCGTGCCGCGTCGCGTACCGAATGTCGTTCATCATGGGCCCAGGCCCTTCATCCGGAGACACAGATGCCCTCCAGCCTGGAGCACTACACAGGGCGCCGAACCACCGCCACCGACGTGATCCTGGTCCTGGGACTGCTCGGAACCGTGGCCCTCGGCGCCTCGATCGCCATCCCCGGCGTCACCCAACCGCGCCAGTCATGGCCGGCCGAAGTCCTCGCTGCCGTCTCCTGCCTCGCCCAGCTGAGGGCCCGCACCTACCCGCGCATCACTCTCGCCGTGGCCACGGCCTGCACGGTGAGCACCCTGGCCCTGGGCTTTCTGCTGACACCGCTGCTGCTCTCTCCCCTGATGATCGCCCTGTACCGGCTGGCCGCCGGCACCGACCCCAGGACCACGCGCGTCTACGGCGCCCTGACCATGGCCGTGGTCGTCGTCACCGGCCTGTTCGACCTGCCCTCGACCGGGATGCTCCTGCTGCGCACCATCGGGCCCGTGCTGTGGCTGATGCTGCCCCTGGTCGGCGGCAGCAGGGACCGGCTGCGCCGGGACTACATGGACTCCGTACAGGCGCGCGCCACCTATGCCGAACGCACCCGCGAGGAGGAGGCCCGGCTACGGGTCGCCGAGGAACGGATGCGCATCGCCCGCGAACTCCACGACGTGGTCGCCCATCACATGGCCGTCGCCAACGCCCAGGCCGGCACCGCCCGCCACCTCGCGCCCACCCACCCGGAACAGGCGATGCGGCTGCTCGACGAGCTGACTGCCACAACGTCCTCCGCGCTGCTCGAACTCCGCGCCACCGTAGGGGTGTTGCGCCAGACCGGCGACTCCGAGGCCGATTCACTGGAACCCGCCCCCGGCCTCGACCGCCTCCCCGAGCTGATCGCGACCTGCGAGACCGCAGGCATCGAGGTCACCGTCTCCACCGAGGGAGAACCGCGGAACCTGTCACCGGGCGTCGACCTGACGGCGTACCGGATCATCCAGGAAGCCCTCACCAACGTCACGAAGCACGGCGCGGGCAAGGGTGCGACCATCCGGCTCACGTACTCCGACTCCCGGCTGCTCATCTCGGTCACCAACGACGCGGCCACCGCCCCTCCGTCGGTCCCGGGCGGCGGCTACGGCCTGATGGGCATGCGTGAGCGGGCCCACTCCGTCGGCGGCGACCTGCACGCGGGCCCCCGCCCCGGCGGCGGCTTCGAGGTCGCCACCGCACTCCCGCTGCACCCCCTCGCCGCGGAGGACGATCCGCACCTGCGGGCCCCGCAGGAAGCCCTCGAAGAAGAAGACCGCAAAGAGGAAGACCGGAAACCGGAGGCAGCCCGGCCACCGGAGGCAGCCCGGCAAGAAGACGAGGCAACCGCGTGACCATCCGTGTCTTGCTCGCCGACGACCAGGCCCTGCTGCGGGGCACGTTCCGGCTGCTGATCGACTCCTGCGCCGACATGGAGGTGGTCGGCGAGGCGGTCAACGGCGACGAGGCGGCAGACCTCGCCCGCACCCACCACCCCGACGTCGTCCTCATGGACATCCGGATGCCCGGCTCGGACGGTCTCGCCGCCACCGAAGCCATCTGCGCCGACCCCGCCCTGGCCGGCACCCGCGTCCTCATCCTCACCATGTTCGAGACCGACGAGTACGTGGCCAAGGCACTGCGCGTCGGCGCCAGCGGCTTCCTCGGCAAGTACGTCACCACCGACACCCTCCTCACCGGCATCCGCACGGTCGCCTCCGGCGAGGCACTCCTCTCACCCGGCGCCACCCGCGCCCTCATCACCCGCTTCCTCACCGCCCCGGCCCCCGGCGGCCTCCTCGCACCCCCGGAACGCCTGGCCGACCTCACGCCCCGCGAACGCGAGGTCACCGCCCTCGCGGCCCAGGGCAAGTCGAACGCCGACATCGCCGAGGACCTGGTCCTGAGCGTCCTGACCGTCCGCACCCACATCCAGCGTGCCCTGACCAAACTCGGCGCCCGTGACCGCGCCCAACTCGTCGTCATCGCCTACCAGACCGGCCTCGTACGCCCCGCCGTCCGGGACCTCTGACGCCTTCGGAGACCCAGGAGATCCCGGTCCGTGCCAAGCACCCGTCCTGAAGAAGCGGTTCGCCTCGGCGGGGCCCGTAGTTGATGGTGCGACGGTCGACGATGACCTGGTCGAGCCATGCCTGGAACACCGAGGGCATCGAGCGGTTGTAGAGCGGCACGGTGAAGAGGTGGGCGCTCGCCCCTGAAGGGCGGTCTGTTGCGCTACACCGAACTTCAGCGCGACATCCCCGGCATCTCCCAGCGCATGCTGTCGCGCACCCTCTCCCAGCTCCACCGCGACGGCCTGGTCACCAGGACCGCCTACGCCGAGTTGCCGCCACGCGTGGAGTACGCGCTCACCTCCCTCGGCGCCAGCCTCAACGACATCGTGGCCTCCCTGATCGGCTGGGCGGCCGACCACCACGACGAGATCCGTCAGCACCGGGAGCGCTCGGACGCGGCGGACGCGCGCTGACCGGACCACCGTCCCCGGGGAGGCCGCGCCTACGGAGCCCGGGACGGGTCGTCGGCAGTGGCGAAGGTCACGGAGGCCGGTGAAGGCCGGTGCGTAGGCTGGTCGCCGTCGTTGCGGCGGCACGCCCGGGGAGTGCGACGGACCCGGGGCGCGGCCTGACGATGTGCGAGAAGGTCGGCGTCCGGTCGGTGCGAGTCCTCGGGAACCCCGCGGACGACGACCGGGCCCGCGACTCGTCGTAAGGTAAGGAAACAGCCCTTGACCTGCGAAGACGCAGGCAGGGAGCCTAGGTCCGGGAGTCCTCCATGCTGCGCACCATGTTCAAGTCCAAGATCCACCGAGCCACCGTCACCCAGGCCGACCTGCACTACGTCGGCTCCGTGACCATCGACGCCGACCTCCTCGACGCCGCCGACCTGCTGCCCGGCGAGCTCGTGCACATCGTCGACATCACCAACGGCGCCCGGCTGGAGACGTACGTCATCGAGGGCGAGCGGGGGTCCGGCGTCGTGGGGATCAACGGGGCGGCGGCCCACCTCGTCCATCCCGGAGATCTGGTGATCATCATCAGTTACGCTCAGGTGACCGACGCCGAGGCGCGGGCGTTGCGGCCGGCGGTTGTCCACGTGGACCACGGCAACCGTGTCGTGGCGCTGGGCGCCGACCCGGCTGAGCCGGTGCCGGGTTCGGACCAGGCGCGCAGCCCGCAGGCGGTCACGGCCTGACCGTCCGGTGAGCCGGCGCGCCCGGTCGGCGATCCGAGGACCCGAGGACCCCACGAGGAGTGTGTCCATGAGCGACATCGAGATCCGCGACGACCGGACGGCAGGCCGCCTGGAGGCGGTGGCGGAGGGGGAGGTCGTGGGCCACATCGCGTACTTCGTGCTGGCCGCACGAGGGCGCGCACTGGTCCCGGTCCATACGATCGTCGAGCCGGCGCACGAGGGAAAGGGCATCGCGGGCTCACTGGCCCGCGAGCTCTACCTCATGGCCGCCCGCGAGGGCATCGTCGTGGCCCCCCTCTGCCCGTACGTCGTGAAGTGGGCCGAGCGCCACCCCGACGAGGCCCCGGCGGCGGACCCCCAGTTGATCCGTGCCGCCAAGGAGTGGCTTGTGGCGAACCCCGACCGCTTCTGACGTCCCGACAGTCCCACGACCCGACGACCCGACAGCCTGACAAGGGGACTCTCCGCGCCGTGCTCGCCCTGCTGCACACCTCGCCCCTGCACGTCCCGGTGTTCGACGCCCTGCGCGACGAGGACCACCAGGGTCTGGAACTCGCCCACTTCGTCCACGAGGACCTGCTGACCAGGGCCCGGGCCGAAGGGCCCGACGCGGTGGCGGGTGACGTCCGGGCCGTCCTGGAACGGGCCGTCGCCGACGGCGCGGGCGCCGTGCTCTGCACCTGCTCCTCCATCGGCGGTGTCGCGGAGGCGGTCGCCGTGGAGGTCGGGGTGCCCGTGCTGCGGGTCGACCGTCCGATGGCCGCCGCCGCGGTGGCCATCGGCCCGAGGGTGGTCGTCGTCGCGACCTCGGAGAGCACGTTCGGACCCACGGTGGCCCTCGTCGAGGAGGAGGCGCGCCGCGCCGGACTTCCCGCCGAGGTGCGGAAGCTGTTCGTGGACGGCGCCTGGGCCCTCTTCCGGGCGGGCGACTCGGAGGGCTACGTCCGTTCGGTGACCGACGCGGTGGACTCGATCCCCGGCGACAGCGCCGATGCGATCATCCTCGCCCAGGCCTCCACGACCCCGGCGCAGGCGCTGGCGACGACCACGGTGCCGGTGCTGTCCAGTCCCCGGCCGGGACTGGCGGCGGGCGCGGCGGCTGCACGGGCAGCCACGACCGGCAGAGGGTGACCCACCTGGTCCCGCGCGGGTAGCGCGACGGAGTGAGTGGGGGCGCGTGCGCCGGGTACGCGGGGAGAAGTCCAGAGCCGAAGCCGACGAACCCCCAGGCTGGAGGACACCGTGACGCAACCGGACCCGTATCCCCACCCCGTACCGCCGGGCCCCACCCCCGGCCCCTTCCCGGACCCGACACCGGGTCCCCCGCCGGGCCCCGACCCGGAACCGCCCGTCCCCGGGCCGACTCCGACACCACCGGGCCCCGACCCGTCCCCCATCCCACAGCCCCCGGGCCCCGAGCCGGTCCCCGACCCCGAACCGGGCCCGCCGCTGTCCTGAGCCGAGGCAAGCCGGAAACATCAGGTGGGCGGCCGGAAACCCCGGCCGCCCACCATCACACCAGGTGCGGAACCGCGCCCCTTGAGGGGCGCGGGGAACTGCGCGACCAGCCCCCACGCCTCCGCGGCCAAAGAGCCGCCGATCCAGAGAACCGCCGATCTCGCGGAGCGACCCTCAGCCGGTGACCTCGGACCGGTCGCCGCCCCACAGGGTGTGGAACGCGCCCTCGCGGTCCGTGCGGCGGTAGGTGTGGGCGCCGAAGAAGTCCCGCTGGCCCTGGGTCAGCGCGGCCGGGAGGCGCTCCGCGCGCAGGGCGTCGTAGTACGCGAGGGCCGCTGCGAAGCCCGGCGTCGGGACACCCTGACGGGTTGCCGCGACCAGCACCTCGCGCCAGTCGTCCTGCGCCGCCGCGATCTCCTGCGCGAACGTGTCGTCGGACAGCAGGCTCGGCAGGTCCGCCCGCGTGTCGTACGCGGCGCGGATACGGTCCAGGAAGGCCGCCCGGATGATGCAGCCGCCGCGCCAGAGGGCGGACACGGCACCGAGGTCGATGTCCCAGTCGTACTCGGCGCCGCCCGCCGCGATCTCGTGGAAGCCCTGCGTGTACGACACGATCTTCGACGCGTACAGCGCCTGCTCGACACGGTCGGCGAAGGCCGCCGCCTCCGACTCGCCCAGCGGGGTCGCCTTCGGGCCGGCCAGATCGCGCGAGGCCTCGCGCAGTGCCGCGTGCCCGGAGAGGGAGCGGGCGAACACGGCCTCGGCGATGCCCGACACCGGGACGCCCAGGTCGAGGGCGATCTGCACGGTCCAGCGGCCGGTGCCCTTCTGCTCGGCCTGGTCCACCACCACGTCCACGAACGGCTTGCCGGTCGCCGCGTCCACGTGCGACAGCACCTCGGCGGTGATCTCGATCAGGTAGGAGTCGAGACGGCCCGTGTTCCAGGTGCGGAAGATGTCGGCGATCTGCGCGGGGGAGTACCCGGCGACATCGCGCAGCAGCTGGTACGCCTCGCCGATGAGCTGCATGTCGGCGTACTCGATGCCGTTGTGGACCATCTTCACGAAGTGCCCGGCGCCGTCCGGACCCACGTGCGAGACACAGGGGGTGCCGTCCTCCGCCTTCGCGGAGATCTTCTCCAGCATCGGACCGAGGGAGTCGTACGACTCGACCGGGCCGCCCGGCATGATGCTCGGGCCGAGCAGCGCGCCCTCCTCGCCGCCCGAGACGCCCATGCCGACGAAGTGGATGCCCTGCTCGCGCAGGTCGCGCTCCCGGCGCCGGGTGTCCGCGAAGTGCGCGTTGCCGCCGTCGATGATCATGTCGCCGGGCTCCAGGAGCGGGGCGAACTCCTGGATCACCGCGTCGGTCGGCTCACCGGCCTTCACCATGACGACCAGGCGGCGCGGCCGTTCCAGCGCGGCCACGAACTCCTTGGCGGTGTCGGCCGCGATGAAGTCGCCCTCGGTCCCGAACTCCTCGACCAGAGCGTGCGTACGCGCCGCCGTCCGGTTGTGCAGCGCGACCGTGTAGCCGTTGCGCGCGAAGTTGCGGGCGAGGTTGCGGCCCATCACCGCGAGTCCCGTGACGCCGATCTGGGCTGAGTTGCTCATGCGGATGGCTCCTAGTGGGTCCTGGAAAACGGTGGTGCCGGTAGGTCCTGGAATCGGTGGTGCCGTACCTGCTCGTCAGTATTGCCCTTCGGGCCATCCTGACGTGCCGGTACGCCGACCGCACATCCGGGCTGCCGTTCCTGCGTACGCAGATACGGACCAGAACCCCCACCTGCCTCAGCATTTACGCAATCGACCCGTATTCCTGGCCACTTCGGTTTCGCCGCAGGCGAACTTCGGCCGTACGGAGGCTGGTTTGCGGTCTTGTGTGGCCTGTTCACAGCGTTTACTTTTGCGGCTCCTGGCAACGCTGAGGGGGCTCTTCCATGGCCGTACGCGGCAAGCACCGCCGGTATCAGCCGAACCGGATCAACCGGGCCTCTCTCACCGTCACCGCGGGCAGCGCAGGTATCGCGCTCCCGCTGGTCGGCGCGGGAGCGGCGGACGCGGCGGACGTGGCGACCTGGAACAAGGTCGCCGCATGCGAGTCCACGAACGACTGGAACATCAACACCGGCAACGGCTACTACGGCGGGCTCCAGTTCAGCCAGTCCACCTGGGAGGCGTACGGCGGCATCGCCTACGCCGGGCGCGCGGACCTGGCCACCAAGGACCAGCAGATAGCCGTGGCCGAGAAGGTGCTCAAGGCACAGGGCCCCGGCGCCTGGCCCGTCTGCTCGGTCCGCGCCGGCCTCACGCGCGGCGGCGACACCCCCGACATCAACCCCACCGGCACCGCGGGCGGCACGAGCAGGGCGGGCACGTCGGAACGGAAGTCCCAGCGGACCGTCCGTGACGTGAAGCCGCAGACCACGCCCCAGTCCCGGGCGGGCACCGCCGAGATGTACACCGTCGTGCACGGCGACACCCTCTCCGGCATCGCCGACGACCGTGACGTCCGGGGCGGCTGGCAGCGCCTCTACGCGGGCAACCGCACCACGATCGGCACCGATCCGGACCTGATCGTCCCCGGCCAGCGACTGAACCTCCGTACCAAGGCCGCACCCGGAGCGCCGGCCACCGCCGAGCCCGCCCGTAAGCCGAAACCGGCGAAGGCCCCCGCGCACACCGCCGAGAAGGCCGCCGCCAAGGCTCCCGGCACCACGACCACCACCCTCACCGCGCCCGTGAGCGCCACGACCGGGACGCCGTACCACAAGGCGGGTTCCTCCTGGTCGAAGGGCTACCACACGGGTGTCGACTTCCCGGTGCCCACCGGTACCTCCGTGAAGGCGATCGGCGTGGGCGAGGTCGTCGAGGCCGGCTGGGGCGGGTCCTTCGGTTACCAGGTGGTGATCCGGCACGCCGACGGGCGCTACTCGCAGTACGCGCACCTGTCCGCGATCTCCGTGCGGGCCGGGCAGTCGGTGTCGGCCGGGCAGCGCATCGGGCGCTCGGGTTCCACGGGCAACAGCACGGGCCCGCATCTGCACTTCGAGGTGCGGACGGGACCCGGCTTCGGCAGCGACATCGACCCGGTGGCCTACCTCCGGGCCGGCGGCGTCAGGATTTGACCCGCATGCGGTGGCGGTCGCGGGCGGATATCGGGATCGGCACGTAGGGGATGCCGTAGAAGGCCCCGTAGGGAACGGGCTCCTCGTCGAGCACGTCCTGCGCCGTCACCGGTGCCGGTGTCGCCGCGACGGCCGGCACCGGCAGGGCGGGCTCCTCGCGCACCGTCACCGCCGCGGTCTCCTCGCGCCCGGATCCGGCCTGTTCCGGTACCGAGGGTGCCGAAGCAGCGGAAACAGCAGCAGGGGAAGGAAAGGCGGAGGGCGGCGCGTCGGTGTGCGTGGCGTGCTGGAGCCGCTCCGTGGTGAGCAGGATCAGGCCGCCGGCCGCGACCACACCGCAGCTCAGCGCGAGGATGGTGCCCGTGGTGCCGTACCGGAAGGTCTCGCCGAACATCGTGATGCCGACCGCCGCCGCCACCACCGGGTTCACGACCGTCAGGGTCGCGAGCGGCGCCGTGAGGCCGCCGCCCCGGTAGGCCGCCTGCGAGAGCAGCAGACCGGAGACACCCAGCACCGCGATCAATGCCAGGGAGGGCACGTCCGCGACCGTGAGGCCGCCGGACCAGTCCACGGCGACCACCTTCGTGAACACCGACGACATGCCGAAGGCGATACCCGACGCGATGGCGAGGAGGGTGCTGCGCACCGCCGGGTGCCGGTGCGCGGCGCGCCCCGCCACCATCAGCGCCACCACCGCGGAACCGGTGACCACGGCCAGCAGCACCCGCTCGGTGGTGCCCAGGGACTGCGCCTCGGACGTGCCGACCAGGGACAGCAGGCCCGCGAGCCCCAGCGTCGCCATGATCGCGCCCCGCCAGGCCGCCGCCCCCGCCTTGCGGCGGACGAACAGGGCCGCCATCGGCAGCGCGAACACGATGGTCAGGGCGCCCATCGGCTGGACGACGCTCAGCGGCCCGAACGCCAGCGCGACCACGTGCAGCACTCCGCCGAAGCCGTTCAGCGCCACGGCGGCCCACCAGACAGGCCTGCGCATCGGCGCGTACGCCGGGCCGTGCTCGGAATCCGCGACCCGCTCCTGCACGATCGCCCCGCCCGCGTAGGCGACAGCGGAGACGAGCGACAGCAGGATGGACAACGCGAGGGCGCTCATGAGCAACTCCTCTGCGTGCAGCGGGGGCGCGGGGCCCGGCGCGGCGAACGATCGGCTTCCATGGTGACTACGATCCCCCCTCGCGGGCGTCTTCGCGTCGTACCAGAGCATCCATTGGGTCCTACTGCCGATGGAGTACGCCCGGCCCGACGTCCTCCCCAGGGTGGGTGACGCGGGGGAGGTGCTGCTGCTCTCGGCTACTGCCCGACCTGGTACTACTGCCTCTCGTGGACCTCGACCCCGATCTCGTCGCGCTCCGACCGCTCGGCGCCTTCTTCGTACTACGCACGGCCGGAGCCCCCGCCGATCCGCCGCCGACACTCGCGCAGGCGTACGCGCACCGCGGGGAGGATGTTTACGCGGATTCCATAACTTTTCGTGTCCAAACCGTCGCGGACCGTATCCACGCCTCTGAGCTGCGGGTTTCCGCGTCGATCGCCCAGCAGGCGCTCGCGGCCCGGCTGTGGTCCGTCGCCCTCGGCTGCGCCGTCCTCTACGGCAGCGTTCCCGACCTCGATCCCCGCCTGCTCCGCTGGGACGCCGCCGCGAGCGCCCCCGACGACCTGTGGGCGACGGAGGTGCGCCCCCGCCCGGCCGACCCGGCGACGATCACGGATCTCGTCGTACGAGGGCATCTGGAGCCCCTCACAGCCGCCCTGCATGCCCGCTACGGCGTCGCCGAGGGCCTGCTGTGGGGCAACGCGGGTTCGGCGCTGGCCGGCGCGGCCCGCGAGCTCGACCGCTGGGCGCGCGGGCCGCACGGCGCGGGTGCGGACGCGGGAGCACGCGCCCTGGCCCTCGCCGCCGAACTGTTCACCCACCCCCGCCTCGCCCCGTCCGGCACCCTCACCGGCGGTGCCTTCCGGCGGCGCAGCTGCTGCCTCTACTACAGGGTGCCCGGCGGCGGGATCTGCGGAGACTGCTGCTTCACCAGGGCCCCATGGTCTTCCCCGAACGCCGCATCTGGGTGACCATGTGGGGACCAACCGCCGAGACAGGGAGTTTTGGGTGCGTGTGGGCCTGCTGACCCGGGAGTATCCGCCGGATGTGTACGGCGGCGCGGGCGTCCATGTCGAGTTCCTCGCCCGGGAGCTGGGCGCCCTCACCGACCTGGAGGTGCACTGCTGGGGCGAGGGCCGCGGCGTCGGCGTCGTCCGGCACCGGTCCTGGCCGGCGCTCGACGGGAGCAACGACGCGCTGCGCACCTTCTCCACCGACCTCTCCATCGCCGCCGCCCTCGAAGGCCGCGACCTCGTCCACTCCCACACCTGGTACGCCAACCTCGCCGGGCACTTCGCCAAGCTCCTGTACGGCGTCCCGCACGTGATGACCGCGCACTCCCTGGAGCCCCTGCGCCCGTGGAAGGCCGAGCAGCTCGGTGGCGGATACGCCCTGTCGAGCTGGGCCGAGCGCACCGCCGTCGAGGCCGCCGACGCCGTGATCGCCGTGTCCGGGGCCATGCGCGAGGACATCCTCGCCTGCTACCCGGCCCTCGATCCGGCCACCGTCCATGTCGTCCACAACGGCATCGACACCAGCCTCTACCGCCCCGACCACGGCACGGACGCCCTCACCCGGATCGGCGTCGACCCCGACCGGCCGTACGTCCTGTTCGTCGGCCGCATCACCCGCCAGAAGGGTGTGCCCCACCTGCTGCGCGCGGTGCGGGACATCGACCCGGCGGCCCAGGTGGTGCTGTGCGCGGGCGCCCCGGACACGCCGGAGATCGACCGGGAGTTCCGCGAACTCTTCCAGGAGCTGAGCGCCGTACGCGAGGGCGTCTTCTGGATCCCGCAGATGCTGCCGCGCCCGGACGTCATCCAGCTCCTCACGCACGCCACCGTCTTCGTCTGCCCTTCCGTGTACGAGCCCCTGGGTATCGTCAACCTTGAGGCGATGGCCTGCGGAACCCCCGTGGTTGCCTCGCGGGTCGGCGGCATCCCCGAGGTGGTGGAGGACGGGAGAACCGGGGTACTGGTGTCCCTGAACGACGACTCGGCGATCTTCGAGGCGGACCTCGCGCGAGCCCTGGACTCCGTCATCGGCGATCCGGAGACCGCGCGCCGCATGGGAGACGCCGGACGGGAGCGCGCGGTGGAGGAGTTCGGCTGGGACGCCGTGGCCAGACGGACGGTAGGGCTCTATGAGGAGATCCTCAAACAAGGTCAACAGGCTTAGCCCGTCCGGCGTACGGGAAAGCATCGTGCACAACCACGGTGAGGGGAGCGGCGATGCGTCGTGGTGGGCCTTCTGTGCTCGGGATCGTGCTGGCGGGCGGAGAGGGCAAACGCCTGATGCCCTTGACCGCGGACCGCGCGAAACCAGCGGTGACCTTCGGCGGAACGTATCGCCTGGTCGACTTCGTCCTGTCCAACCTCGTCAACGGTGACATCATGCGCATCTGCGTGCTCACGCAGTACAAGTCGCACTCGCTGGACCGGCACATCACCACCACCTGGCGGATGTCCAGTCTGCTCGGCAACTACGTCACCCCGGTCCCCGCCCAGCAGCGCCTGGGCCCGCGCTGGTACCTGGGCAGTGCCGACGCCATCCTCCAGTCCCTCAACCTCGTGCACGACGAGCAGCCCGACTACGTCGCCGTGTTCGGTGCCGACCACGTCTACCGCATGGACCCCCGCCAGATGCTCAACCAGCACATCGACAGCGGCGCGGGGGTCACCGTCGCGGGCATCCGGGTGCCGCGCGCCGAGTCGTCGTCCTTCGGCGTGATCAGTCCCGGCTCGGACGGCCAGACCGTGCAGGGCTTCCTGGAGAAGCCCGCCGACCCGCCCGGCCTGCCCGGCGACCCCGGGTGCGTGTTCGCCTCGATGGGCAACTACATCTTCACCACCAAGGCCCTCATCGAGGCCCTTCAGCGGGACGCCGAGGACGGCGACTCCGTGCACGACATGGGCGGCTCGATCCTGCCCGCGCTCACCGACCGGGGTGAGGCCCAGCTCTACGACTTCAGCCAGAACCACGTGCCCGGCGAGACCACCCGCGACCAGGGCTACTGGCGGGACGTGGGCACGCTCGACGCGTACTACGACGCCCACATGGACCTGATCGCCGAGCGGCCCGCCTTCAACCTCTACAACCGCAGCTGGCCCGTCTACACCCACTCCGGCCAGTTGTCGCCCGCCCGCTTCAACGCCGGCGGCATCGCCAGCGAGTCGATCATCAGCGCCGGGTGCCTCATCCGGGGCCAGGTCACACGCTCCGTGCTCTCGCCCGGTGTCCGGGTGGACCCGGGTGCCGTCGTGCAGGGGTCGATCCTGCACGACAACGTGCGCATCGGGCGGGGCGCGATCGTGCGCGGGGCCGTCCTGGACAAGAACGTCGAGGTCCCGCCGGGCGCGACGATCGGCGTCAACCCGGAGCGGGACGCCGACCTGTACACCGTCTCCAAGGGCGGCGTGATCGGTCTCGGGAAGGGCCAGCAGGTGTCGTAGGGCAGATGCATCCACGCGGACGGCCTCGGTGAGCCCGTGCTCACCGGGGCCGTCCGCGTGTCCGGGGCCCGGAGAGTGAGCCGAACGGGCTGTTGCGGTACGGCCGCGAGGTGACCGTGCCGGGCGCGGCGCGGATCGGGACGCCCGGCGAGGAACGGATCCGGAACACGGACCCGGGTGCCTCCCGGGGGCCGCCCGACATCTGCCCGAGCCGACGGAGGTCTTCCCTGTGAGATGGACGCTGCGCACAGCGGGGGCGGTGACGGCCGCCGCCCTGTTCGCCGGCGCGCTCGCCGCCCCGGCCGCCCAGGCCCTTGACGAGCGGCTCACCGACCTCGTCAACCCGTTCATCGGTACGGAGAACGAGGGCAACACCTTCCCCGGCGCGACCGTGCCCTTCGGCATGGTGCAGCTGTCGCCCGACACCGGGCACAAGACCGGCTACCGCTACTCCCAGACCCGCATCCGGGGCTTCTCCCTCGTCCACCTCTCCGGCGTCGGCTGCCGGATCGGCGGCGACCTGCCGGTCCTGCCCACGACCGGCGACATCACGAGCACCGACTACGCGTCCTACGCCGCCGAGTTCGGCCACGAGGGCGAAGCGGCGAACCCCGGCTACTACAAGGTCGGCCTGGCATCGGGCATCGCCGCCGAGCTGACGGCGACCGCCCGCACCGGCGTGCAGCGCTACACCTTCCCGGCGACCACGAAGGCCAACGTGCTGCTCAACGCGGGCCAGTCGCTGCACACGAAGGTGGCGAACCGGGTCGAGATCCTCGACGACCGGACCGTCCGCACGACGATCACCGGCTCCGGTTTCTGCCGGGGCACCAAGCAGTACACCGTCCACACGGTCACCCGCTTCGACCGGCCCTTCACGGCGTACGGCACCTGGGACGGCACCACGGTCACCGGCGGCTCCCGGACCGGGGCCGACGGCGCCTACGTCCGCTTCGACACGACGGAGGGGGACCGCACCGTCGAGGCGACCACCGCCCTGTCGTACGTCGACGCGGACGGCGCGGCCGGCAACCTGCGCGCCGAGGGCGGACGTCCGTTCGATGAGGTACGGGAGGCGGCCCGGGAAGCCTGGGAGGCGCGCCTCGACGACGTCGGCACGACGGGCGGCTCGGACACGCTGCGCCGGACCTTCTACTCGTCCCTCTACCGCAGTTTCCTCGCCCCCAACATCGGCAGCGATGCCGACGGCCGCTACACCGGCTGGGACCTGAAGGTCCACCGCGCGCGGGACTTCACGTACTACCAGAACTGGTCCCTGTGGGACACCTACCGCACCCAGGCGCAGCTCCTGTCGCTGCTCGCGCCCCGCGAGGCCCGGGACATGGCGCTGTCGGTGCTGAAGATCGACGAGGAGGGCGGCTGGCTGCCCAAGTGGGGCTACGGCACGGTCGAGACCAACATCATGACCGGCGACCCGGTCACCCCGTTCCTCACCCACGCCTACCAGCAGGGCCTGCTGCACGGGCACGAGGAGCGGGCGTACCGGGCCCTGCGGAAGAACGCCGACGGTGTGCCGCCCGCCGCGCTGCCCATGCTGGGGCGCGAGGCCAACCGGGAGTACATCGAGAACGGCTTCGCGCCCTATCTCAAGGGCCGCCCGCGCACCAAGCTCGGCGATTCGGACTACCACTGGGGCGCGTCCGTCACCCTTGAGTACGCCCTGTCCGACGCGATGCTCGCCCGGATGGCACGTGAGCTGGGCCATGAGGCCGACGCCGACCGTTACGCGGCCAGGTCCCAGAGCTACCGCGAGGTCTTCGATCCATCGACCGGCTTCTTCCGGCCCCGGGACGGCTCGGGCGCCTTCGCGGGCGACCCCGATCCGGCGAAGGGCGAGGGGTTCCACGAGGGCACGGCCTGGCAGTACCAGTGGCTGGTCCCGCAGGATCTGCCGGGTCTGGTGGACCTGCTCGGCGGCAGACAGGCGGCCAATGACCGGCTCGACGCCTTCTTCGCCTACGACCGGATGAAGGCGGACCCGGCCGGGACGGCCCGCGAGGTGTGGGTGAACGGCCCGTACGCCTACTACAACGCGGACAAGTACAACCCGCAGAACGAGGTCGACCTCACCGCCCCCTACACCTATCTCTCCACCGGCCAGCCCTGGAAGACGACCGAGGTCGTGCACGCCGCGCTGACCCTCTACACGGACGGCCCGACCGGGATGACCGGCAACGACGACATGGGCACCATGTCCGCCTGGCACGTCCTGTCCGCGCTCGGGATCTTCCCGGTGCAGCCCGGCTACGACACCTGGGGCCTGTCCACTCCGGTCTTCGACCGGGTCGACCTCACCCTCGACCCCCGCTACTACCCGCTCGGCGCCCTCACGATCACGGCACCGGGTACGTCGGACAGCCGACGGTACGTCCAGTCGGTGGCCGTCGGCGGGTCGTCGTACAGCCGTACGTATGTGACGAGCGGGACGTTGCGGGGTGCCCGCTCGCTCGACTTCACGGTCGGGCCGGAGCCGTCGGACTGGGGGACGGGCCCGGACGCGGCGCCGCCCGCCCTGAAATAGCTCCCTCGCATCCTGACGTAAGCTCATAAATCACTTAAGTCCCACCGCTTCCGCAGCGGTGGGACTTAATCCGATGTTAACTGAGCGTAGCTTGATCGTACTTGACCGTAATCGCGCACTAGCGATTGACTGCTGGTTCACCCGTCGTCGACGCGAGAGCGATCCCTTGACCTCTGAGACCTCGGACCTGCTCGCCCCCCTCGACCTGGCTTTCTGGCACATCGACTCCGACCTGCACCCCATGCACCTGGGCGCCCTCGGTGTCTTCTCGGCCCACTCACCCACCGCCGGAGCCCACGCGGCCGACCTGCTCGCCGCCCGCGCCGTCGCCGTACCCGGACTGCGGATGCGCATCCGGGACGTCTGGCAGCCCCTCCTCCCGCTGGCCTTCGGCGGCGCCACCCGCGAGACCGCACCGGACTTCGACCCGCTCGACCACGTCCGGCTGCACGCCCCGACCGCCGACTTCCACGCCGAGGCCGGACGCCTCATGGAACGCTCGCTGGAGCGCGGCCGGCCGCCCTGGGAGGCACACGTCCTGCCCGGCGAGGACGGCACCTCCTTCGCCGTGCTCTTCAAGTTCCACCACGCCCTGGCCGACGGACTGCGCGCACTGACCCTCGCCGCCGGCGTCATGGACCCCCTCGACCTGCCCAAACCGCGCCCCCGCCCCGAACAGCCGGCCACCGGACTCTTCCCGGACGTCCGCAGGCTGCCCGGGCTGGTACGCGGCGCCCTCTCCGACGTGGGCCGCGCCCTGGACATCGGCGCCTCGGTCGCCCGCTCGGGCCTCGACAACCTCACCAACCGCTCGTCGGCCGCACTCGTCGCGGAACCGACCGGCACCCGCCGCACCGCCGGAGTCGCCGTCGACCTCGACGAGGTGCACCGCGTCCGCAAGACCGTCGGCGGCACCGTGAACGACGTACTCATCGCCGTCGTCGCGGGGGCTCTGCGCCGCTGGCTCGACGAGCGCGGCGACGGGAGCGAGGGAGTCACCCCGCGCGCGCTCATCCCCGTCTCCAAACGACGTCCGCGCACCGCGCATCCGCAGGGCAACCGGCTCTCCGGATACCTGATGCGGCTCCCCGTCGACGACCCGGACCCGCTCCGGCGCCTCGACTCCGTACGCCGGGCCATGGACCGCAACAAGGACGCCGGCCCCGGGCGGGGAGCGGGCGCGGTCGCGCTGCTCGCCGACCATGTGCCGCCGCTCGGGCACCGGTTCGGCGGACCGCTGGTCAAGCAGGCCGCCCGGCTCTGGTTCGACATCCTCGTCACCAGCGTGCCGCTGCCCAGCCTCGGCCTCCGGCTCGGCGGCAACCCGCTCACCGAGGTCTACCCCTTCGCCCCGCTCGCCCAGGGGCAGTCGCTGGCGGTCGCCATCTCGACCTACCGCGGGCAGGTCCACTTCGGGCTCGTCGCGGACGCGGAAGCCGTCCCGGACCTCGACCGGTTCGCCGCCGCGCTGTCGGCGGAGGTGGAGACGCTGGTCGCCGCCTGCGCCCCCTGCGCGGCCCCATGATCGTCACGGGTTTGGTGACTGGGCCCGGGCTTCCGTAAAATCGCCTGTTCGAGAGCGGGCGCGGTCTGAGCGCCGCGAAGGCGACCCAGGGAACGGCAGCGCGATGACGGTGACAGAGGACGGCCCGACGGCCGCGGACGGCCTGGACGACGTGGCAGACGTCTCCTACGGTCCCGGCATCGACCCCGAACGCATGGCCGTCTGCCTCAGCGTGCTCGAAGAGCTCGACAAGCTGGACGTCGACCACCCCGACGCCATCGCCGTGCGCCGCGCCACCGCCGGTGTCTACCGCACGGTCAAACAGCGCCGCAGGCAGGAGCGACGGGCCTCCAAGACCGCCCACGACAAGGCGGTCACCGAGTCCACGGCGACCGGCTCCGCCCAGCGCATCGACGACGAGACCGAGGGCATTCTGCCGTCGTCGGTGACCGAGGAGGGGCAGATCGCGGGGATACTCCAGCGCCCGCGCTCCTGCTACACCTGCAAGGCGCGCTACGTGGAGGTCGACTACTTCTACCACCAGCTCTGCCAGAGCTGCGCCGCCGAGAACCGAGCCCGCCGCGACGCCCGCACCGACCTCACCGGCAAGCGCGCCCTGCTCACCGGTGGCCGGGCCAAGATCGGCATGTACATCGCGCTGCGGCTGCTGCGCGACGGCGCGCACACCACGATCACCACCCGCTTCCCCAAGGACGCCATCCGCCGCTTCAAGGCGATGGACGACTCGGCGGACTGGCTCCACCGCCTGGAGGTCGTCGGCACCGACCTGCGCGACCCGGCACAGGTCGTGGCCCTGGCCGACCGGATCGCCGAGCAGGGCCCGCTCGACATCCTCATCAACAACGCGACCCAGACGGTACGCCGACTGCCCTCCGCGTACGCCGCGCTGGTCGACGCGGAGAGCGCCCCGCTGCCGGCCGGTGAGCTGCCCGCGCACCACGTCATCGGCGCCTTCAACTCCGGCGCGGTCGACGGACTGGCCGCGCTGCCCGTCGGGATCAGCGGCCTCGACGCCCAGAAGGTCGCCGATCTCGCCCTGGTCGCGGGCAACGCCAGCGTCGCCCGGCACCTCGACGGCACCGCCATCGACGCGGGCGGCCTCCTCCCCGACGTCGTCGACACCAACACCTGGGTGCAGACCATCGAGCAGATCTCCCCGGTGGAACTCCTCGAGACCCAGCTGTGCAACTACACGGCGCCGTTCATCCTGATCAGCAAGCTGCGGCCGGCGATGGCCGGGGCGGCGCGCGACGCGGTCAGCAAGCGGGCGTACGTCGTCAACGTCTCGGCGATGGAGGGGGTGTTCGGGCGCGGGTACAAGGGGGCGGGCCACCCGAACACGAACGCCGCGAAGGCCGCGATGAACATGGTGACGCGGACCAGCGCGCAGGAGATGTTCCAGACCGACGGGATCCTCATGACCTCGGTCGACACCGGCTGGATCACCGATGAGCGCCCGCACTACGACAAACTGCGGCTGGCCGACGAGGGGTTCCACGCGCCGCTCGACCTCGTGGACGGTGCGGCTCGGGTGTACGACCCGATCGTGCGGGGCGAGGCGGGGGAGGATCTGTACGGGGTCTTCATGAAGGACTACGCGCCCGGTAAGTGGTAGGCGGGGGTCGGGTCGTGCGCCTGGGGGCTGGTGGGGGCTGGTCGCGCCCACGCGGCGGAGTCGCTATCGACACAGCCCCGCGCCCCTAGGTGGGCCTGTGCTGCCGTAGGTGTTCATGAACCGCGTATGCCGTTGCCGGTTGTGCTGGGCGGACGCGGGTTCCGCCGTCCACCAACAGGTCTGTCCCCGTCACCCATTCCGCCGCGTCCGACGCCAGCCAGAGAACCGCGCGGGCGATGTCCTCGGGCTCGCCGATACGGCCGAGTGGTAGGCCGCCCGCGACCTCGTCCTCGCCGTGCTCCCAGACGAAGCGGGCCAGCTCTGTCCGGACGAGGCCGGGGGAGACCGAGTTGACCCGTACCCTCGGGGCCAGTTCGCCCGCGAGCTGTTGCGTCAGGTGGAGCAGGGCCGCCTTGCTGGTGCCGTACGCGCCGATGTTGGGGCCGACGTGCGTGGCGCCCTCCGTGCAGATGTTGATCACCGTGCCGCCGTGGTCGCGCATCCACGCCCGCCACGCGCACTGCGTCAGTCGCAGCGGAGCCTCGACGTTCATCGTGAACGCCTCGCGCCAGGCGGCCGGGTCGGCGTCCATGAGCGGGCCGTAGGGCTGGTTGGTCGCCGCGTTGTTCACAACGATGTCGAGCCGCCCGAACGCGTCGAGTGTGAACTCGGTCAACGCCGACAGATGTGCCGGATCGGCGACACTGCCCGCCAGTCCGACCCCGCCGAGCGTCTCGGCGGCCTGCCGCACCCCCTCTGGGTCACGAGCCGTCACACACACCCTCGCCCCCGCCCGCACGAGCGCCCCGGCGACGGCCAGCCCGATCCCGCGCGTGCCCCCGGTGACCAGGGCGACCCGCCCGTCGAGTCCGTACGGCGACGTCATCCGCGTACCGTCTCATGACGAACCGTCAGCCAACAGCCCCTGGACGCAAGGGGGTTCAGTCGACGGCGCCCAGCCGGGAGTGCTGCCGCGCGACCAGTTCCAGCAGGGTGCGCCAGTCCTCCAGGACGCCCGCGTCGAAGCCCGGGACCCGGCCGGCCTCGTCCGCCTGACGCAGGGCCGCTGCGTCGACGTCCACGTACGGATCCAGGTCCGTGGCGTAGGGGCTGTCGTGTACGAGGCGGGCGACCCGTTCGCCGAGCAGGTGCCGGACTGCGTCCGCGGCGACCCGGGCGTGCCGGGTGGGGGCGCCGGGTGCCAGGAGCCGACCGACGACGTGGACCAGGCCGGCCACCTGGAGTTCCTTGTCGGCGGGGCGACTTCGGCGCAGCAGGGCCGCCGTCTGGAGGGCGTGCTGGTGAAGATCGACCGGACCGGCCGGGCCGCCGCCGTGCTCGGGGGTGCCCCGGCAGGCGTGCAGCAGATCCATCAGCTCCTCGACGCCGCGCAGCTCCATACGTCAGTCCTCCCGAGTCCTGCCGCGGGACCAGCCGTTGCCGTCGGCCAGCAGACCATGGCCGACTTGCGCGCGGACCAACGGGAGCTGAACTGCCGAACCTGTTCCGGCAAGGGCGTACGCGGGTGCGCCGATTGAGCCGTACGGGTGATGCGCAAACCGCTCTCAACCTCACGAACAACCGCAGATTATGGCTGAATGAACACTGAGCGACTTGAGTTCTTTACTCCTTGTTTTCACCCCATCGAGCGGGCGCCCGCTCATTTGGTTAATACTGGAGCGGACGGGCAGCACGACTGGGTTCCACCCACACCCACGGTCCGTTACCGGCGCCACCGCGTCCTTACTGCTCTTGACCCAGACCCGAGTGGACGTAGAGCGGCCGGCATCAGACTGGTCCCGAATG
Organism: Streptomyces sp. NBC_01451; assembly: GCF_036227485.1. Lineage (NCBI taxonomy): Bacteria > Bacillati > Actinomycetota > Actinomycetes > Kitasatosporales > Streptomycetaceae > Streptomyces > Streptomyces sp. NBC_01451. The sequence continues at coordinate 1,036,772 of NZ_CP109479.1, read as the reverse complement.
TCCTGAGGGTGACCCGACACATAAGGAGTGCGCGGTGACACCGGAGAAGACGAATCTCGAACAAGGCCCTGAAGAACGTACGGCGGCCCCGGTCGACCGAAGCGACCGGCTCGGCAGCCTCGACGTGTGGGCCCGGTCGGCCCCGATCCGGCTGGCGGGCTACGAGGACGACCTCGCCGAGCCCCACATCCTGCCCAGCGTCGACTGACGCCCCGACAGGACCTGTCGAGACCGTCGTCGGCACGGGCGTGCCGGACCCACGCCCGTGCCGATGAAGGAACCGCGGCGAGCCGTGACCGGAGACCGGCCGCCGTCAGGCGAGCGGAGCCGTCCGCTGCCAGGGGTGCAGTTCCTCCAACTGCTCCGCCACGTCGAGGAGTACAGCCTCCGAGCCCGGGCGGCCCACCAGCTGTACCGCGCAGGGCGCACCCGAGGGCAGGGTCCCGAACGGCACCGCCATCGCCGGCCAGCCCGTCAGGTTCCACGGGGGAGTCATCGGCGAGTAGTTGGTGTTGGCGAGGACGTTGCGCAGCCAGCCCCGCTCGTGCCAGGCCACGGCGGCGGGTGAGCGCCGGGCGAGTGCCGGAGTGAGCAGCACGTCGTGCTCGGCGAAGAACGGTTCCAGGCGCCGCCGCAGCTGTTCCTTGTGCTGCCCCCGTTCGACGTAGCCGACGAACCGGCGCCCGACGGCCGCGTGGACCCGGGTGCGCCGGGTCAGCCCGCTCCGGTCGAAGCCCTCCGCGTCCCGTGCCGTGCCCGCCGTCCAGTGGGTGAACGAGGTCACGCCGATCGACAGCGGGTACGGCGGATCGGCGGGCCGCACCTCGTGACCGGCGCCGTCCAGCAGCGCGGCGGCCTCGCGCGCGGCGGAGGTGTACGGCCTGCCGATGGTGACGCCGGTGATGGGGCTGCGAACGGAGAGGGCGATCCTGCGGCCGGTGTGCGTGTCCGACCGTGGGAACGGGGTGTCCGCGAGGACCGACAGCATCAGGCGGGCGTCCTCGACCGTCGTCGCCAGCGGACCGTTCTCCGACATGCCGAACCAGTCACCGTTGCCGATGCCCGCCGGGACGACCCCGAGGCCCGGCTTGATGGTGACGACACCGCAGTTGGCGGCGGGGATGCGCAGCGAGCCCATGCCGTCGTTGCCGAGCGCGACGGGCACCATCCCGGCGCCGACGGCCGCGGCGCTGCCACCGGAGGAACCGCCCGCCGTGCGGGTGGTGTCCCACGGGTTGCGGGCCGTGCCGAGAGGGCCCTCCGTGGTGCCCCAGATACAGAGTTCGGGCACATTGGTGACCCCGACGACGATCGCGCCCGCCGCGCGGAGCCGGGCCACGGTGATGTGGTCGTCCTCGGCGGGACTGTCCGGTGTGGCGGTGGAGCCGTGCCGGGTCGACTCGCCGCGCACGGCCAGGTTGTCCTTCACCGCGATGGGCACGCCCGCGAGCGGAAGGTCCGCCAGGTCTGCCCGGCCCGCCACCTCGTCCGCCTCGGCCAGCGCCTCCCGCGCCCTCAGCCGGCGGAACGCCCCGACCCGGGCGTCCAGCAGTTCGATGCGCGCGAGATGCTCGGCCACTACTTCACGCGGGGTGACACGCTTCTCGCGGACGGCGGCGGCGATCTCGACGGCGGTACGGCCGACCCAGCTGGTCACGGCGGCTCCTCGGGGTGGATACGACACATCGTGCAACGCGTGAGGCGATGAGGCTACTCGCGAGTACGGAGGGGCGTCGAGTGTCGTCGAGTGTCGTCGAGCTTGGACATTCGGCCCGTGCCTCTTGGGCTTTTCTGGTGAAGGACCATCCGGTTCCCGCCACAGAGTCGCTGGTCATCCGATCACTGGCCGAACTCGCCTTGATCCGGGCCCCATTGACAGTCTCTGGGGCACGCTCGATCATCACACATCCGATGAATGGGAGCTTCCGGATGAGCAGGTATCCAAGACGACGGCTTCTGGGTGCGCTGGTGACCCTCCTGCTGCTGGCCGCGCCGGTCCCGGCCGTCGCGCGCACAGCGGCGGCGAGCGTCCCCGTCACCGTTCCCGCCCTCACCAACTGGACCCCGGAGCAGGGGAGTTACAAGTTCGTCGGCTCCGCCCGACTGGTCGCCGACTCCGCGCCCGAACGCAGGGTCGCGGACACCCTCGCCGACGATCTGCGCGACGCCGGCCACGGCACCGTCGCCGTGGTGAGCGGTGGCGCGCGGGCCGGTGACATCGTTATCGACGTGGCTCCGGAGCGGGCCGCACTCGGCGCCGAAGGATACGAACTCCGGGCGGGCGCCCGGCTGTCGGTCACCGGCGCCACCGAGTCAGGCGCCTTCTACGGCACCCGCACCCTCCTCCAACTCCTCGCCCAGGGCGACTGGATCCCCGCCGGACGCACGGTCGACGTGCCCCGGTACGCCGAACGGAGCGTCGGCGTGTGCGCCTGCTACATCCACATCTCGACACCGTGGCTGGAGAACCTCGTACGCGAGATGGCGTACCACAAGCTCAATCAGCTGCTCCTGGAACTCAAGGTGAAGAGCGACGTCCACCCCGAGGCCAACACCTGGGGCTACTACACCAAGGACGAGATGCGGCGGCTCGTCTCCCTCGGCGACAAGTACCACGTGGAGATCGTTCCGGAGATCAACTCCCCGGGCCACATGGACCCCTGGATCGAGAACCGCCCGGACCTCCAGCTCACCGACTCCGACGGCAACAAGCAGCCCAGCAGACTCGACATCACCCAGCCGGCCGCCTTCGACTACTACACGAGCCTGATCGACGAGTACGCGCAGGTGTTCACCGGCGGCTCCTGGCACATGGGCGCCGACGAGTACATGCTCGGCTCCGACTTCGCCAGGTACCCGCAGATGCTCCGGTACGCCCAGGAGAAGTACGGGGCGGACGCCACGCCCCAGGACGCCTTCATCGACTTCGTCAACCGGGTCCAGGCCCATCTGGCCGCCAGGGGGAAGAAGCTGCGCATCTGGAACGACGGGCTCACCGGCGCCAACACCGTCCCGGTGACCGCGGGCACGACGGTCGAGCACTGGCTGAACGTGGCCGTGAAACCGAGCCGACTGCGCGCCCAGGGCTACTCGTTGATGAACGCGGCCTATGCGCTGTACCTCATCCGGGGCGGCTTCCACAGCGACACCAAGAGCCTGTACGAACAGAGTTGGGACCCGCGCAGCTTCGAGGGCGAGAAACTCGACTCCGGCCGGGGCATCACCGGCGCGAAGATCAGCCTCTGGCCGGACAACGGGCGCGGAGAGACCGAGAACGAGGTCGCCGTCGACACCGGCCCCGCGCTGCGGCACCTCGCACAGGCGACCTGGGGCGATCCGCATCCCGACGCCACCTACGCCGGGTTCACCGCGCGGGGGACGGCCGTCGGGCGCGCGCCCGGCCTGCGGGATCTGACCCGGGTACCGGTCGCGGACGGGACGTACACCCTGCGGGCGGGCGCCGTCTCCCTCACCGCCGAGGTGCGGCGCACACCCGACGGATACGTCACCCTGCGCACCGCGGACGGGTGCCTGGAGGTGCGCGGCGGGAAGCTCACGCTCAACACCCCGCTCCAGCCGGGCGTCGAGCTCACCGCGCAGACCTGCGATGCCGGAAACACCGTGCAGCGCTGGGAGTTGGCACAGTCCGGGGGCGGTTTCAGGCTCGTCAACGCGATCACCCGGATGGCCGTGGCCGTCACCGGCGACGGTCGCCTCGTCCAGTACCCGCCGGACCAGCGCCCGCCCGCTGACTGGCACTTGACCACCATCCACTGATCCCCACCGAAACCGATCCGCACCGAGACCGATCCGAACCGAGGAGTCCGTTCCCCATGACAGTCTCCAGACGCCTCTTCGTCACGGCAGCCGCCGCGATCGTCGCCTCCAGGGGCACCTCGCTCGCCCTGGCCGCCCCGGGCCGGGCCACTGCTCCGATCGCCGATGAGTCGGCCTTCCGTATCCCTGTCAGCTCCACCGACTCCGCGGAGACGCTGGTCCGCAAGGCCTCCCAAGTCCGGCCCACCGCACGGCAGATCGCCTGGCAGCGGCTGGAGAGGACCGCTTTCCTGCACTTCGGCGTCAACACCTTCACCGGACTCGAATGGGGCACCGGCGACGAGGATCCGGAGGTCTTCCAGCCGGCCGGCCTCGACACCGACCAGTGGGCGCGGGCACTGCGCGACGGCGGCTTCCGGCTCGCCATCCTCACCGTCAAGCACCACGACGGCTTCGTCCTCTACCCCTCCCGCTACACCAGTCACTCGGTGGCATCGAGCAGTTGGCGCGGCGGGCAGGGCGACGTACTGCGTTCCTTCGCCGACTCCATGCGGCGGTACGGGCTGAAGGTCGGCGTGTACATCTCCCCGGCCGACGAGAACCAGTACCTCCACGGCGTCTACGCCAACGGCAGCGCGCGCACCGAGCACACCATCCCGACCCCGGTCGCGAACGACGACCGCCCCGACGGCCCGGCGTTCACTCTCCCCGCCACCGACTACGGTGCCCATATGCTCGACCAGCTCTACGAGGTGCTCACCGAGTACGGCCCCGTCGACGAGGTCTGGTTCGACGGCGCCCAGGGGCGCATCCCGCCGGACAAGGTCGAGAAGTACGACTGGGACAGCTGGTACACCCTGGTCCGCACCCTCGCCCCGGACGCCACGATCGCCGTCTCCGGCCCCGATGTCCGCTGGGTCGGCAACGAGGGCGGGCTGGCGCGCGAGAACGAGTGGAGCGTCGTACCGGTCATCGAGAAGGACTACGGGCGGACCGACTTCGCGCTCTCCTACGACGCGGCGGACATGGGCGGCAGGGAGGCGCTTCTCGCGGCCGGCGGGGTCGCCGACTACGTGCAGTGGTGGCCCGCCGAGTGCGATGTGTCGATCCGGGACGGCTGGTTCTACCACGCGGACCAACAGCCCAAGTCCGTCGACCAGTTGACCGAGATCTACTTCGGCTCGGTCGGCCGCAACGCCGTACTCCTCCTCAATGTCCCGCCGGACACGGACGGTCTCCTCGCCGCCTCCGACGTCACCCGGCTGCGGGAGTTCCGGGAGCGCGTCGACCGGGAGCTGCCGGCCGACCTGGCGACCGGGGCCGCGGTGACCCGGACTCCGGGTGCCGTCACCGTCGACCTCGGCAGGGAGCGCGAGGTGGACCGGGTCCGGCTCGCGGAGGACGTCCGGCTCGGCCAGCAGGTCGAGGCCTTCGTCGTCGAGACGTTCACCGGGGGCCGCTGGACCCGGGTGGCGGGGGCGGGCACGATCGGTGCGAGCCGGATTCTGCTGCTGGCGGCGCCCGTTCGGGCCCGGCGGTGGCGGGTCCGGGTGACCAGGACCCGTGCGGAGGTGCCGATCGCGGAGTTCGGGCTGTACCGGTCGGCGGTGGGCTGACAGGTCAGGGGACGGCGCGTGCGGGCGTGGGCGCGACCCGCCCGCACCGGCCGGCAGTCGAATCGCGGCCCTACCGCGGATCGTCGGGCTGGCCCCGGAGCCACTGTTCCACCTCGCCGACATGGGCCGCGGCTGCCGCCCGGGCCGCCTCCGGGTCGTGGGCGACGAGCGCGCGGTGGATCGCCGCGTGCTCGCGGCGGGTACGGGTGAAGGCGCCCTCCTCCTGGTAGGCGCGCCACACGCGGGCGCGGAAGGTGCGTGAGGAGAGGCCCTCCAGGATCGCCGCCATACTGTCGTTGCCCGCCGCGGCCGTGATCTCGCGATGGAATGCCAGGTCGTGGGAAAGGATCTCCTCGGGATCGTCGGTGGCGTTCATCGCCGTGAGGTGTTTCTCCACCTGCGCGAGCTGGTCCGGGGTGATCCGGGCGGCGGCCAGCGCGGTCGCCGTCGACTCCAGGATGCGCCGGACCTCCAGCAGCTCGGCCAGCTGAGGGCCCCGCGAGAGGTCCGCGACCACACCGAAGGTCTCCAGCAGGTCACCGGCCTCCAGTTGGGTCACGTAGATGCCGGAGCCGTGCCGGGCCTCCAGCACGCCCATCACGGTGAGCGCCCTGATCGCCTCCCGCATCGAGCTGCGCGAGATACCCAGCCGGGCGGCGAGATCGCGCTCGGTGGGCAGCCGCTCACCCGGTTCCAGCCGGCCCTCGCCGATCAGCGCCTTGATCTGCTCGATGGCGCGCTGCGTCACGGTGCCCTTCTGCGGGGCGGCCTCGCCGTTCCTGGCCGGGATCTCGTCCACGCCGTGTCCTCCTGTCGCCGGGTCCGCCGCAGTCTAACCAGAGGGTTGGTCGGACCACTACTGTCCGAATCTAGGTAAATTTGGCTCTGCGGGGTGTTCCAACCCGGAAGTGGTCTGATAAATATTCGCCATCCGCTCGATCACGCTCAACGAGGAGCTATCAGATGCTCGACCGAACAGTGGGGACGCCGAAGAAGCGCTCAAGAGCGCGGAGCCTCGGTGCGGTGGCCCTGGCCGCCTGTACCGGCCTGGTGCTCAGCGCCTGCGGCAGCACCAAGGACACCGTCGCCTCGGGCGGTGACGGCGACGGGACGGGCAAGGTCGGGGTGATCCTGCCGCTGCTGACCTCGCCGTTCTGGCAGGCGTACAACGACTACGTACCGAAGATGGCGAAGTCCGAGGGGGTCGACGCGCTGAAGACCGTCAACTCCAACAGCGACCCCTCGCAGCAGATCACCGACATCAACAACCAGCTCAACCAGGGCGTGAAGGGCCTGGTGGTCGCGCCGCTGGACAGCGCCGCCATCGAGGCCGGCCTCGACCAGGCCGAGCGCAAGGGCGTGCCCGTCGTGGCCGTCGACGTGGCGCCCGAGAAGGGCAAGGTCGCCATGGTCGTACGCGCCAACAACGTCGCGTACGGCGAGAAGGCCTGCCAGTACCTCGGCGAGCACATCACCTCGGGCAAGGTCGTGCAGATCATGGGCGATCTCGCGTCCGTGAACGGGCGTGACCGGTCGGAGGCGTTCCGGGCCTGTGTGAAGGAGAAGTTCCCGAAGCTCAAGGTGCTGGAGATCCCGGCCAAGTGGGAGTCGGACGCCGCGGCCTCCAAGCTCGACACGCTCCTCAACGCCAACCCGGACATCAAGGGCATCTACATGCAGGCCGGCGGCGTCTACCTCGCACCCACGCTCCAGACCCTGAAGTCCAAGGGGATGCTGAAGAAGACCGGCGAGGCCGGTCACATCACGATCGTCTCCAACGACGGCATCTCCCAGGAGTTCGACGCCATCCGCAAGGGCGAGATCGACGCGACCGTCTCGCAGCCCGCCGACCTCTACGCCAAGTACGGGATGTACTACATCAAGGCGGCGATGGCCGGGAAGACGTTCAAGGTGGGGCCCACCGACCACGACTCCGAGATCGTCAAGCTGCCCAGCGGCATCCTCGAGGACCAGCTCCCCGCACCCCTGGTCACCAAGGACAACGTCGACGACGCCGCGCTCTGGGGCAACTCGGCCTGATGAGCAGCCAATCACGGGAGAACCCGGCCGGATCCCTCGTTCCTCTCGTCGAGGCGCGCGGCATCACCAAGCGGTACGGTCCCACCACCGCACTCAAGGACGGTCAACTCACCGTCCTGCCTGGTGAGTCGCACGCCCTCGTCGGCCGCAACGGCGCCGGAAAGTCCACGCTGGTCACCATCCTCACCGGTCTCCAGGCACCCGACGAGGGCTCGGTCCGCTTCGACGGCGAGCCCGCGCCCCCGCTGGCCGACCGCGACGCCTGGCGCTCCAAGGTGGCCTGCGTCTACCAGAAGCCCACCGTCGTCCCCGAGTTGACCGTCGCCGAGAACCTCTTCATCAACCGGCAGCCCACCGGTCGCGGCGGAATGATCAGCTGGCGGCGGCTGCGCACCGAGGCCGCCGAACTCCTCGACACCTGGGACGTGCACGTCGACCCGGAGGCCCGCACCGCCGACCTCAAGGTCGAGGACCGCCAAATGGTGGAGATCGCAAGGGCGTTGAGCTTCGGCGCCCGCTTCATCGTCCTCGACGAACCGACCGCCCAGCTCGACAGCCGGGAGATCGAGCGGCTCTTCACCCGGATGCGGGCACTCCAGGACTCCGGCGTCACCTTCCTGTTCATCTCGCACCACCTCCAGGAGGTGTACGAGGTGTGCCAGACGGTGACCGTCCTGCGCGACGCCCGCTGGATCACCACCGCCCCCGTCGCAGACCTGCCGCGCCAGGCCCTGATCGAGGCCATGGCCGGGGAGTCCATCACCGAACAGGCCGTCACCCCCAGAGGAGTCGAGCCCGGGCAGCCGGTGCTGCTGACGGCCGAGGGGCTCACCTCACCGGCGTACGAGAACATCGACCTGACCGTTCGCCGCGGTGAGGTCGTCGGACTCGCCGGGTCCAGCGGCAGCGGCAAGATCGAGCTGGCCGAGTCCTTCGCCGGACTGCACAGACCGACCGGCGGAACGGCCCGACTCGACGGTGGGCGGCTGCCGTTCGGGGACGTCCAGGCCGCGCTGGCGGCGGGCGTCGCCTGTGTGCCGCGCGACCGGCACGAACAGGGACTGGTCCCCGGCATGACCGTCGGCGACAACGCCACCATGAGCGTCCTGCGCCGGCTGGGGCGGTACGGATTCGTCTCCGGCGACCGCAAGCGAGGCTTCGCCGCCGCGCTCGTCGAACGCCTCGACATCCACACCGAGGGCCCCGAACAACCCGTCTCCGACCTGTCCGGCGGCAACGCCCAGAAGGTCGTCATGGCCCGCGCCCTCGCCTCCGACCCCAGACTGCTCGTCCTCATCAACCCCACCGCGGGTGTCGACGTGAAGTCCAAGGAGTCCCTCCTCGCCCGCATGGACAGCGCCCGCGAGGACGGCACCGCCGTCCTGGTCGTCTCCGACGAACTCGACGACCTGCGCCGCTGCGACCGCGTCCTCGTCCTCTTCCACGGCCGTGTCGTCGCCGAGCATCCGGCGGGCTGGCGCGACCACGAGCTGATCGCCTCCATCGAAGGAGTGGACCATGGCTGATACGAAGGCTCCGCCGGTGCGGCCGGCGAGCGTGCCCAGCACCCGGTCGGCGAAGACCGTGCTGTTGCGCCGGGCCCGCGAACTCGCCCTCGTGCCCGCCCTGTTGGTGGTCGTGGTGATCGGCGCGTTCGTCAACGACTCGTTCCTCACCGAGAACAACATCATCTCGATCCTCGGGTCGTCGGCCGCGCTGGCCATGGTGGTGCTCGCCGAGGCGCTCGTACTGATCACGGGCAAGTTCGACCTGTCCCTGGAGTCGGTGGTCGGCATCGCACCCGCGATCGGCGCGCTGCTCGTTCTCCCGGCGGCGAAGGCGGGCTTCGGAACCGAACTGCCCACGGGCCTGGCCATGGTGGCCATCCTGCTGGTCGGCGCCGCGGTCGGCCTGTTCAACGGGCTGCTCGTGGTGAAGCTGAAGCTCAACGCCTTCATCGTCACGCTCGCGATGCTGATCATTCTGCGCGGTGTCCTGGTCGGCGCGACGAAGGGCAAGACGCTCTTCGACATGCCGGACGCGTTCTTCTCCATGGCCACCACCACCTTCCTGGGCATCCCGGTCTCGGCGTGGGTGGCCGGCCTCTCCTTCGCCGTCGTGGGCGGGTTCCTCCGCTACCACCACCTGGGACGCGCGCTCTACGCGATCGGCGGCAACGCCGACGCGGCGCGCGCGGCCGGCATCCGCGTGGAGCGCGTGATGCTCGGTGTGTTCGTCACCGCGGGTCTGCTCGCGGCGGTCGGCGGCATCATGAAGACCGGCTACGTCGGGGCCATCAACGCCAACCAGGGCCAGAACATGATCTTCACCGTGTTCGCCGCCGCGGTGATCGGCGGCATCAGCCTCGACGGCGGCAAGGGCACCATGTTCGGCGCCCTGACCGGCGTACTGCTGCTCGGCACCGTCGACAACATGCTCACCCTCGCGCAGGTGGAGCCGTACTGGATTCAGGCCATCTATGGCGGAATCATCCTGTTCGCCCTCATGATCGCCCGTCTGACCACGGGCCGCGCCCAGGACTGACCCCACAACCGACCGAAAGGCACTCCGTGTCACCGACCTCCGGCGCCCACCTTCGGGTAATCGCGCTCGACACCTACGACATCCGGTTTCCCACCTCGCGTGAGCTCGACGGCTCCGACGCGATGAATCCCGACCCCGACTACTCGGCGGCCTACGTCGTGCTGCGCACCGACGCGGCCGACGGGCACGAGGGGCACGGATTCACCTTCACCATCGGGCGGGGAAACGAGGTCCAGGTCGCCGCGATCGACGCGCTGCGCGGGCATGTGGTCGGCCGGTCCGTCGACGAGCTGTGCGCGGACCCGGGCACCCTGAACCGCGACCTGATCGGCGACAGCCAGCTGCGCTGGCTCGGACCCGAGAAGGGCGTGATGCACATGGCGATCGGCGCGGTCGTCAACGCCGTATGGGATCTCGCCGCGAAACGAGCCGGTCAGCCCCTGTGGCGGCTGCTCTCGGAAGCCGAGCCCGAGTGGCTCGTCCGGCAGATCGACTTCCGCTACATCAGCGACGCGCTCACCCCCGAGGAGGCCCTCGACCTGCTGCGCCGGGGCCGCGAGGGCGCCGCCGACCGCACGGCCGGCCTGCTCGCGAACGGCTTCCCCGCCTACACCACCTCCGCCGGCTGGCTCGGCTACGACGACGAGAAGCTCGCCCGGCTCGCCGCCGAGGCCGTCGCCGACGGCTTCACGCAGATCAAGCTCAAGGTCGGAGCGGACCTGGAGGACGACATCCGCCGCTGCCGGGTCGCCCGCGGCGTCGTCGGCCCCGACATCCGTATGGCCATCGACGCCAACCAGCGCTGGGACGTCGACGAGGCGATCCGCTGGACCAAGGCGCTCGCCGAGTTCGACCCCTACTGGATCGAGGAGCCCACCAGCCCCGACGACATCCTCGGCCACGCGGCGATCCGCCGTGCCGTGGCCCCCGTCAAGGTCGCCACCGGCGAGCACGTCCAGAACCGTGTCGTCTTCAAGCAGCTCCTGCAGGCCGACGCCATCGACATCGTGCAGATCGACGCGGCCCGTGTCGGCGGCGTCAACGAGAACCTCGCCATCCTGCTGCTCGCGGCCAAGTTCGGCGTCCCCGTCTGCCCGCACGCGGGCGGCGTCGGCCTGTGCGAACTCGTCCAGCACCTGTCGATGTTCGACTACGTCGCCCTGGCCGGCACGACCGAGAACCGGGTCATCGAGTACGTCGATCATCTGCACGGCCACTTCCTCGACCCCGTGGTGATCAGGCAAGGTCATTACCTGGCACCGACCGCGCCGGGCTTCTCCGCGACCATGCGGCCGGAGTCCATCGCGGAGTTCACGTTCCCCGGCGGCAGCTTCTGGGCCGCCGACCTGGCGCAGGAGAAGGGGCAGGCCGCATGACCGACTTCGAGGGTCTCAAGGCGCTGGTCACGGGCGGCGCTTCCGGCATCGGCCGGGCCACCGCGGAACTGCTGGCGGCGCGCGGCGCCCAGGTCGCCGTCCTCGACCTGGACCCGTCGTCGGTCGAGAAACCGCTGCGCGGCTACCGGGCCGACGTCACCGACGACGCGTCCGTACGGGAGGCGGTGGCCGCGGCCGTCGCCGACCTCGGCGGACTCGACATCGTCGTCAACAACGCCGGGATCGGCGCCCAGGGCAGCGTCGAGGACAACGACGACGACGAATGGCGCCGCGTGTTCGACGTCAACGTGCTCGGCATGGTCCGTACGGCCCGCGCCGCCCTGCCGCACCTGCGGAACTCCGAGCACGCCGCGATCGTGAACACCTGCTCGATCGCGGCCACGGCGGGTCTGCCGCAACGCGCCCTGTACAGCGCCACCAAGGGCGCCGTGTACTCGCTGACCCTGGCGATGGCCGCCGACCACATCCGGGAGGGCGTCCGCGTGAACTGCGTCAACCCGGGCACGGCCGACACCCCGTGGGTCGGCCGCCTCCTCGACTCGGCCGCCGACCCGGCCGCAGAACGCGCCGCGCTGGAGGCCCGCCAGCCCACCGGCCGCCTGGTCTCGGCAGCCGAGGTCGCGGGCGCCATCGCCTACTTGGCGAGCCCCCTGTCCGGCGCCACCACCGGCACCTCACTCGCCGTCGACGGCGGAATGCAGGGCCTGCGACTGCGCCCGGCGGCCCGGTGAACACGCCGGACAACACCCCGGGGAGCACTCCCGTCCCCGTGCCCATGCCGGTGCACGCGCTCGGCCGCAGCGGAGTCGAGATCACCGGCCTGGGCTTCGGCGCCGCCGCCATCGGCAACCTCTTCACCGAGGTCACCGAGGAGCAGGCGCACGAAGCCGTGTCCGCCGCCTGGGACGCGGGCATCCGGTACTTCGACACCGCGCCGCACTACGGCATCGGCCTCTCCGAACGCCGCCTCGGCGCGGCCCTGCGCGAGCACCCGCGCTCGGCGTACACGATCTCCACGAAGGTCGGCCGCCGCCTGGAACCGTCCGAGGTCCCGGACGGCGACGACCTCGCCGACGGCTTCGCGGTCCCCGCCACCCACCACCGTGTCTGGGACTTCAGCGCGGACGGCGTACGCCGCACCCTGGAGGCGAGCCTGGAGCGGCTCGGCGTCGACCACGTCGACGTCGTCTACCTCCACGACCCCGACGACCACGCCGAGGCGGCCTTCCGCGAGGCCTACCCGGCGCTGGAGAAGCTCCGTTCGGAAGGAGTCGTGCGGGCGATCGGCGCGGGCATGAACCAGGCGGAGATGCTGACCCGCTTCGTCCGGGACACGGACGTCGACGTGGTCCTGTGCGCAGGCCGCTACACACTCCTCGACCAGAGCGCGCTCACCGGTCTCCTGCCCGCCGCCGTCGAACGCGGTACGTCCGTCGTGATCGGCGGCGCCTTCAACTCCGGTCTGCTGGCGGACCCGAGGCCCGGGGCGACGTACGACTACGCCACTGCATCGGGCGAGTTGCTGGACCGCGCCCTGCGCATGAAGGCTGTCGCCGACCGACACGGCATCACCCTGCGGGCCGCCGCGCTCGCCTTCTGCGCGGCCCACCCGGCTGTCGCGGGAGTCCTCGTCGGCACCCGTTCGCCCGCCGAAGTCCGTGACTGCGCCGAGCAGTTCGCCACCCCCGTGCCCGAGGCCCTCTGGCAGGAGCTGAGGGACACCGGTCTGCTGTCCCCCCAGAGGCCGGCGGAGGAGCCGTCATGAGAGTGGCCCTGCACACCAAGGTCCGCGCCGACCGCGTCGCCGAGTACGACGCGGCCCACCGGGAGGTTCCCGTCGAGCTGACCGACGCGATCCGCGCCGCCGGAGCCACCTCCTGGACGATCTGGCGCAGCGGCACCGACCTCTTCCACGTCCTGGAGTGCGAGGACTATGCCCGTCTCCTCGCCGAACTGGAGAAACTGCCGGTCAACGTGGCCTGGCAGGCCCGGATGGCCGAACTCCTCGACGTGGTGCACGACTACTCCGACGAAGGCGCGGACGCGGGCCTGCCGGTCGTCTGGGAGCTGCCGTGACGATCGTGGACGCCCACCACCACGTGTGGGACCTGTCGGTCCGGGACCAGGACTGGATCGCCGAGGACAGTCCACTGCGCCGGGACTTCACCTTGGAGGACCTCCGGCCCGAGGCCCGCGCGGCGGGAGTCGACCGCACGATCCTCGTCCAGACGATCACCGTGCCGGAGGAGACCCCGGAGTTCCTGGCGCTCGCGGCGGAGCAGGAACTGATCGCGGGCGTCGTCGGCTGGACCGACCTGACCCGCACCGACATCGCCGACGAGCTCGCCGGACTGCGTGAGCTCCCCGGCGGGCAGTACCTGAAGGGCATCCGCCACCAGGTCCAGGGCGAGCCGGACCCCGAGTGGCTGCTGCGCCCCGACGTACGCCGTGGCCTTGCCGCCGTGGCCGAAGCGGACCTGGTGTACGACCTGGTCGTCCTCCCGCACCAACTGCCCGCGTGCGTCAGGGCGGCCGAGGCGCTGCCGCACCTCACCTTCGCCCTGGACCACCTGGGCAAGCCGCCGGTCGCCGGCGCCCGCCTCGAACCCTGGGCGACCGCCGTGCGTACGCTCGCCGCGTTCCCCAACACGGTCTGCAAGCTCTCCGGCCTGGTCACCGAGGCCGACCCCGCGAGCTGGACCCTGGATGACCTGCGCCCGTACGCCGACACGGTCCTGGACGCCTTCGGCCCCGGCCGCCTGATGTTCGGCTCGGACTGGCCGGTGTGCACGCTCGCCGCGTCCTACGGCCAAGTGGTGTCTCTGGCCGAGGAGTTGACCGCCTCCCTGGACAAGAGCGAACGCGAACAGGTCTTCACGGGCACCGCGACCCGCGTCTACGGCCTCTGACCCGGCCCGGCGAGCCGGGTCGGCGGCATGAACTCCCGTACGTACACCCGCTCCCAGTACGCACCCGTCGCCCGCAGCTCCCGCCGGGTCGTGCAGCGGTAGCGGAAGAGGCGGGCGCGGACATGGCGTGGGGGTGTGTCCGGCGGGAAGGGGGAGTGGCGCAGCAGCCGGAGTGTGTCGCGGTCGTTCTCCAGGAGCCGTTCGACCAGCGCGCCGAACCACGATCCGGCGTACGCGGGCGACAGCGCGGCGAACCACATCATCCAGTCGAGCCGCAGATGGTAGGGCGCGAACTGGCGTGGCCGGCGCCGGGGATCACCCGGCTTGCCCTTGAAGTCGTACTCCCGCCAGTCGGACCCCTCGCGGGGCACGTCGTCGGCGGTGCCCTCGACGATCACCTCGTACCGGACGCGGCTGACGCCGCCGAACGCGCCGTAGCTGTTGACCAGATGGAGCGGGTCGTAGGAGCGGTTCATGACCTGGCGGCGCGAGAGCAGGTTGTGGACGGGGCGACGGCTGAGGGCGACCAGTGCCGTGGCGACGGCAAGGACCACGATCTCGTACCAGAGAGGGGCGGCCGGGGCGGGCGTCGGAGCCGTGTCCGGGAGGCGGACCGCCGACAGTGCCAGCACGATCGTGAGCCAGTTCAGCCAGGCGAAGTTGCCGGACAGGACCAGCCACAGCTGGGTGACGATCATCAGGGACGCGGCGGCCGTCGCCACCGGCTGGGGGGTGAACAGCAGTACGGGGACGGCGAGTTGGGTGAGGTGGTTGGCGGCCGTCTCGATCCGGTGCACCGGCTTCGGGAGATGGTGGAAGTACCGGCTCAGCGGGCCCGGCATCGGCTGGGTCTCGTGGTGGAAGTCGAGGCAGGTCAGCTTCCGCCAGCACGCGTCACCGCGCATCTTGATCAGGCCGGCGCCGAACTCGACACGGAACAGGGTCCAGCGCAGCAGGAACAGCACCAGGACCGGCGGTGCGACCTCGTCGTTGCCCAGGAACACGGCGAGGAAGCCGACCTCCAGGAGCAGCGACTCCCAGCCGAAGCCGTACCAGGTCTGCCCGACGTTGACGATCGACAGGTACATCGCCCACGGCAGCAGCCACACCAGCATCCCGACCCAGAGGGGGAGTCGCGAGTCCAGGCCCGCCAGCAGAGCCGCCGACACCGCGCAGCCGGACCAGGACCAGACGGCGAAGAAGCGGTCGGAGTAGTGGAGTTGGAACACGCTCGGTGCCTGTCCGAAAGACACACGGGCGACCAGACGGGGTACCGGAAGCATGCCCCGCTCGCCGATGAGCGCCCGGAACTGGAGGGCCGCGCCCAGAAACGCGACGAGGTAGACGCAGGCCAGACCCCGCTGGAGGAGCAGACGGCTCAGCCAGTACTCGGGTGCGGTGAACCACGCCACGCCGCCCGCTCCTCTCTGCCTACCCTTCTCTTCCCGCCCTTTCCCTCCCGCCGCCTTTCCCTCCATTGTGACCGTGGGTGACCGTTCTCGGCTTGCGTACGCCGAGCGGGCGACGCAGACAATGGGGAATGCACCGAACCCTTGTCACGGCCTGCGCACTCTGTGCGACTCTGCTCGTCGGCGGCTGGGACGGCGACCCGCCGGGCGAGGACGCCGTGTCCCCGGACGACGTCGGACCGGGCACGGCCCAGGACCTCTGCAGCGACATCGGCCCCGACAGGGTCCCGGAGATCCCCGACCTCCCCGACGGTGGCGGCCTGATTCCCGACGAGAACACCACCGCGTACGGCTCCTATGTCCCGTACGACCCCTGCGAGGGCTTCGGCGAGTGAGAGTGGTGCGGCGAAAGGTGTCGGACAAGTCGAAGAATCAGCCAAAAACTGGCAGGGTGGGCCCATGGCTGATCGGGCAGCGAGCGCCCTGTCACTTCCGAACGAATGGCCCGCCCACCCGGACCCGGTTCTGGCGCTCAACCGCATGGGGACGTTCGACTGGGATCTGGACGCAGGTCTGTTCCACATGGACGCCCTGGCACACGAGATCTTCGATCTGCGCCCCGACGAGTACGACGGCCACCCCGAGAGCCTGGGCGTGCGGGTGCCCCGGATGGAAGGGCTGAGGCTCGACTCCGTCGTCGCCGAGGCCATGAAGGACGGCAGCGAGAACTACGGCGCCTACTTCCGCCTCCGCCGCCGCGACGGCGTCCTGCAATGGACCCATACGCAGGGCTACATCCGCCGCGACGGGACGGGCCGCCCGCGCCGGGTCATCGGCATCGTCCGCGACGCCACGCAGGAGCTGCGGGACAGCCAGGCCCGTACCGAACAGGCCGCCCAGGACGAGGTCCGGCGCCGGCAGACCAACGTCGTACAGGTCATCACGGCGGCCCTCGCACACGCCCGCACCGTGGAGGACGTCATCGACGTCCTCACCGAATCCCACGGCGTCCCCCACCTCGGGGCGGCCAGCCTGGTCATGGGCCTGGTGGAGGCCGGCCGCATCCGGCTGGTCGCCGAGGGCCCGGCGGGCGCCTCCGTGCCCGGCACCCGCATCACCCGTATCGACGAGCCCTACCCGATGGGCGACGTCGTACGGACCCTCAGCCCGCGTTTCATCGAGTCGCCCGAGGAGTTCGCGGACGGGTACCCGATCCTGTGGCCGCACCTCACCGACCTGAAGATCACCTCGGCCGCCTATCTGCCGCTCATCGCGCAGGCCCGGCCGATCGGCGCGATGGGCCTGCTCTACAACGACCGGTACGGCTTCTCGGCGGAGGACCGGGCCGTGCTCGTCGCGCTCGGCACCAGCATCGCGCAGAGCCTCCAGCGGGCCATGCTCTACGAGCAGGAGAAGGACCTCGCCCAGAGCCTCCAGCAGGCCATGCTGCCCCGCAGCATTCCCTCCGTGCCCGGCGCCGACATCGCCGTCCGCTACCGCGCCGCCTCCTCCGGCGGCCAGCTCGGCCGGGACATCGGCGGCGACTGGTACGACGTGATCCCGCTGCCGGGCGGCCGGGTCGGCGCGGTCATCGGGGACGTACAGGGCCACGACACGCACGCGGCGGCCGTCATGGGCCAGCTGCGGATCGTCCTGAAGGCCTACGCGGCCGAGGGACACCCGCCCGCCACGGTGATGGCCCGCGCCTCCGTCTTCCTGCACGAACTCGACACCGACCGCTTCGCGACCTGTCTGTACGCGGAGGCCGACCTGTCCACCGGGGTGGTCCAGGTGGTCCGCGCCGGCCACCTCGACCCACTGGTACGGCGCGCCGACGGCACCTGCCGCCGCGTCCCCGCCGACGGCGGCCTGCCGCTCGGCCTCTCCGCCGAGTTCGGGCGCCTCACCTACCCGGTGGCCACCCTCGAACTCGACCCCGGCGAGACCCTGGTGCTGTGCACCGACGGGCTCATCGAGCAGCCCGGTGCCGACCTCGACGACGGGCTGCGGACCCTGCGGGCGCTCATCACCGCCGGCCCGGAGAGCGTCTGGGAACTCGCCGACTGCCTCATCGAGGTGGCCGACGAGCGAAGCGGGGACGACGACGTGGCCCTTCTGCTCCTGCGCCGCCGGGGCCTGGCCGCCGTACGGTCCGGCGGCCGGCTCCAGCAGCATGTCGCGCAGGCCGACCCCGACGCGCTGAGCGAGGCCCGGCACATGATCGGCGCGGCGGTCCGGGCCTGGGGCGCCCACGAGCGCGCCGACGAGGTCGAACTGGTGGCCGACGAGCTGATCACCAACGCGCTGATGCACACCGAGGGAGCGGCGGTCGTCACCCTGCGGGTGCTGAGCGGCGCCGAACGCCGGCTGCGTGTCGAGGTCGAGGACTCCTCCAGCGCGCTGCCGCGCCGCCGGGAGGCGGGGGAGTCCGGGGTCTCCGGGCGCGGCCTGCTCCTGGTCGACCTCCTCACGGACGACTGGGGCGTCGAGGCGCGCGGCGGCGGCAAGGCCGTGTGGTGCGAGTTCGTGGTGCCGCCCACGAGCTGAGCGCCGGGGCGCGCGGTGGCACTCTGGACGTATGCCGGAACTTCCCGAGGTCGAAGCGCTCAGGGACTTCCTGACCGACCGGCTCGTGGGCCACGAGATGGTCCGCGTGCTGCCCGTCGCGATCAGCGTCCTGAAGACGTACGACCCACCCGTCACCGCTCTTGAGGGCCGCGAGGTCACCGCCGTGCACCGGCACGGCAAGTTCCTCGACCTTGCGGCGGACGGCGGCCTGCACTTCGTGACCCACCTGGCCCGCGCGGGCTGGCTGCACTGGCGCGACCGCCTCCCCGACGGTCCGCCGAGACCCGGGAAGAGCCCGCTCGCGCTGCGTGTCGCCCTGGAGACGGGCGAGGGTTTCGACCTCACCGAGGCCGGCACCCAGAAGCGGCTCGCGGTGTACGTCGTACACGATCCGCAGGAGGTGCCCGGCGTGGCCCGCCTCGGTCCGGACCCGCTCGCCGACGACTTCGACGAGGCGCGCCTCGCCGGTCTGCTGGCGGGGGAGCGGCGACAGCTGAAGGGGGCGCTGCGTGACCAGAGCCTGATCGCGGGAGTGGGCAACGCCTACAGCGACGAGATCCTGCACGCCGCGCGGATGTCCCCGTTCAAGCTCGCCGCCTCGCTCACGCCGGAGGAGAACCGGCGGCTGTACGAGGCACTGCGCGCGACGCTCACCGAGGCGGTCGAGCGCTCCCGGGGCCTCGCGGCCGGACGCCTGAAGGCGGAGAAGAAGAGCGGCCTGAGGGTGCACGGCCGGACCGGCGAACCCTGCCCGGTCTGCGGCGACACTGTCCGCGAGGTCTCCTTCAGCGACTCCTCGCTCCAGTACTGCCCCACCTGCCAGACGGGCGGCAGACCGCTCGCCGACCGCCGTATGTCACGCCTGCTGAAGTAGCCGAACGGGCGGCCCCTGAAGGCCGGTTCGGGTCAGGGGGCGTCCAGCGTGACCAGGTGCAGGCCGTCGGTGGTGCGCAGTTCGTACTTGTCGATCTGGTCCGGGTGGAAGGTCGAGGCGCCCATCATCGTGCTCTCGCGGGCGTCGTGCTCGGGCACGTTCCAGTTGGTCAGCGTCTCCTCCGTGCCGTCGTCCGCGACGGCGACGAGATGGCACGCGCGGGGGCCGGCGCCGTCCTTGACCTTCAGTTCGATCTGGCTGCCCCAGACCGTGTTCTCACTGGTGACCTGTGCCCAGACGCCCGACCGCTCGTCGGTCGCGGTGACCTGCTGCGTCCGGTCCGTGTCGCCGCTCGCCATGATGGCGATGCCGGGCCCGGCCACGGCGAAGACCACCGAGGCGGCCACGGCGTACAGCCAGCGCCGACGGTCGGCCCGCTGCCGGTTCGCGACTTCGCCGAGCAGCCGGTCCAGAAGCCGGGGGCCGGGTTGGGCCATGGGGTGCACGGAGCGCGGCGTGGCTCGCCGGTACAGCAGCAACTGCCGTGTGGCGGGACCGAATTCGGTCACATGGACCGCGCACTCGGGGCACTCCATGAGGTGGTCCTCGAAGCGGAAAGCGTCCGCCTCGTCGAGCACGCCGAGCGCGTATGCGCCGACGTCGCGATGCCGTTCCAGGGACCTCATGCCGAATCCTCGTGCCGATGGTACGGGTGGGGTGGTGTTGCTACCACCGGTACGCACCGGACCGCGGAATCACTCAAGCCCCATACCGAATCGAGACCAAAGGTGTTCGGAGCGGAGGGGACCGCGGATTGGTCGGATTCTAAAAAAGATGGATCGCCAGATGCCCGAGAGGCAGTCCCAGCCGCCAGGCCGGGGTCCACACCTTCGGTCCGTCGTCCTCACCGGGCACGGGCCCGCCACCCGGTACGGCGTCCAGGTCCGGGGCGAGCAGCTCGGTCTCCTCCAGCCAGCGCCAGGCGGCGGCGGCCAGGTCCAAGTCCGGCGCCGGCGCCCTCGATTCGAGTGCGTCGGCCGCCAACCTTGAAATACGTGTCCGGACCCAGTCCTGCCAGGGCTGGTCGTACGCCGTCAGCGAAAGCCACTTCTCCAGTTGGGTGATGACGCGGATGCCCGAGAGTTCGCCGCTGGTGTCGGACAGGAAGATGGTGAGGGCCAGCGCGTCCCGGCCCGCGCGGAACTCGAAGGACGTGGGCGGCATCAGGTCGCCCGTCCGCAGCAGTTCGTCGGCGATGTACTCGGCGTACAACCAGGCCATGGGGACGGTGAGTTCGCCCCCGCCGGTGCCGTCCGTGCTCTCTTGACCTCTGTGCAGCATCCCTTCCTGCCTTCCTCCGGTGCGTGCGCGTCGCCCGAGCCCGGGCCTCCGGGATTTCGCCCGGTTCGGACACCGATGAAGACAGCTGATTGCCCAACCATGGTCCTCAGCAAGGCACTTTACCGAGGTTTGACCCGACCATTGGTTTCACCGCAGGTCGGCCGCATAACCCGGAAGGACCCGGCGCAGGGCGCGCAGCGCGTAGTACGCGCGAGATTTCACCGTACCGGGCGGGATACCCAGTGCCGCGGCGGCCTCCGCCACACTCGCCCCCTGGAAATACACCAGCACCAGGACTTCACGGTGCTCGGGAGTGAGTGTCTTCACAGCCTCCCGCACATCGAGTGTCGCCGCGGACCGTTCCGCGTGATCGGCGCACACCCGCGCGTTCTCCAGGACCGCGTCCCCGACCTCGGCGGGCCGCGCCTGACGGGCCCGGCGCGCGTCGATGGCGAGCCGCCGTCCGACGGTCAGCAGCCACGGCCGTACGGAGTCGAAGTCGTCGGCGCGCAGCGCCTCGGGGTGCTGCCAGGCGCGTACGAGGGTCTCCTGCGCCAGATCCTCGGCGCGCTGCCGGTCGCCGTCGCACAGGCGCAGCAGCAGGGCGAAGAGCGGTCGGCCGTGCTCGCGCTGAAGCGCGGCCAGCTCGTGCTCGGCGGTCGTCGTCCCGTGGGTGATGGTGGTTCCGGCCGTCATGGCCGTATGGCATCGCAGGGTCCCGATTCGGGACAGACCGTGGACCGGAGTGTGCGGCGGACGGTCGGACCCGTCGACGAACGGTGCGACGAACGGTCCGAACGGCGGGTTCCTCGTCTGAACGGCCGCTTCCCCGTTTGAGTCGGTGTGCGGATTCGTACAGATGAACATGTGGATACGACCGCAACGGGGTGAGTCGATGATCATGCGCAGCCGACCGGCGACCAGGGGACTGGCGGCGGCCCTGCTCGTCGCGGCCACCGCCGCCTGCCAGGGCGGACAGCCACCGGGCGCGACCGGACGCCCCGCGGCGCCCCCGCCCGCCCGCGGCTTCACGCTCGTCGCGTCCGGCGACGTCCTGCCGCACGACTCGGTCATCGCCCGCGCGAACGCCGACGCGGGCGGCACCGGCCACGACTTCCGCCCGATGCTGGCCGGCGTCGCCCCGGTCGTCTCCCGCGCCGACCTCGCGCTCTGCCACATGGAGACCGTGTACGGGGCCGACGGCGACTACAGCGGCTACCCGGCCTTCAAGTCCCCGCCCCAGATCGCCCAGGCCCTCGCGGACACCGGCTACGACGGCTGCTCCACCGCCTCCAACCACACCCTGGACGACGGCGCGGGCGGCATCCACCGCACCCTGGACGCCCTCGACCGGGCCGGCGTACGGCACGCGGGATCGGCGCGCACGGCGGACGAGGCGGGCGCGGTCACGCTGCTGCGCGCGGGCGGCGCCCAGGTCGCCCACCTCTCCTACACCTATGACACCAACGGCTACCCGATGCCCGCCGGGCAGCCCTGGGCGGTCGACCTCATCGACGAGAACCGGATCGTCGCCGACGCCCGGGCCGCCCGCCGGGCCGGCGCCGACGTCGTGGCCGTGTCCCTGCACTGGGGCACCGAATGGCAGGACGAGCCCGACGAGACCCAACTCGGCCTGGCCGACCGGCTCACCGCCTCCCGCGCCGACGACGGCCGTCCCGACGTCGATCTGATCCTCGGCACCCACGCCCACGTCCCGCAGGCCTACGAGAAGGTCAACGGCACCTGGGTGATCTACGGCATGGGCGACCAGATCGCGGGCACGATGACCAACCACGAGGGCCTGAGCGACCCGCGCGGCAACCAGGGCACCCTCGGCCGCTTCACCTTCGCCCCGCCGGCCCGTGAGGGCGACCGCTGGGAGGTGACCCGCGCCGAGTTCGTGCCCCAGGGGTACGACGTGGACGCGGGCCGGGTGGTGCTGCGTTCGCCCGGGGCGGGACCCGCGGACCCCCGGCGGAACAGCCTGCCGGTTGCCGTGCGCGACCGGATCCGGGATGTGGTCCTGAGCCGGGGCGCGGGCCAGGACGGCCTGACGATGGGCCGGTAGGAGCCGCTACGGCACGACCGTGACCGGCCAGCGGCCCGCCTTCACCAGCCGGACCGCGACCGAACCGATGATCCGGTGGCCCGCCTGCTCGGACGTGCCGACGACCACCGCGTCCGCCTTGAGGTCGTCGGCGGCCTTCACCAGGCCCGTGTACGGGTCCCCGCGGAGGGTGTGGAACTCCCAGCGGACATCGAATATCCCCTTGACCTGCTCGGCCGACTCCCGGATCTGCGCGATGAGGTCCTTCGCGATGCCGTCCGTCGCCTCCGCCACGGGCGCCCCGAACGCGGCGCCCGCCGTCAGCACCGGCTGTACGTACACCAGGGCGAGCAGCGCGTGCTGGCGCCGGGCCAGCCCTGCGGCGTAGGCGGCGGCACGGAGCGAGGAGTCGGAGCCGTCGACGCCGACCACGATGACCCTCGGACCGTCCGTGCCCCGCTCGAACCGATGCTCGTCCCGGGGTGAGTGCTGGTGTTCCGTCACACTCCGAGGCTATCGGGAGCAGGAGGTCCGCACGGCACGCGGGGCGGGCGTGACCAGCACCCGGGCGCCGGGAACCAGCCGCCGCCGGCCACTGGGAGGCATGGGCGCGTACTGGTCCCAACGGGTGCTTTCCTGCCGCCGCACCGGTGTCGATGCGGGGCGTCCGGACCGGACGGGGCGACTGATGAGTCATGACGAAGGATCAGTTGCTCACACGGCGCCGGGCGTTGATGATCGGCGGAGCCGCCGCCGTGGGAGCGGCCGGTACGGCCGCGCTGCTCACCGCCGGCCAGGACACGACCCCGGCCGCCCGGCCCGCCGCCCCCGCCGCGGGCCCTCCGGCGCACCGCGCGCTCAAGCCCTCCGCGTACCGCCTCGAACCCCTCACCGGCTACGGCCCGCCGCGCGCGGCTGCCCACGGTCGCACCCTGGTCCGCCGGGAGCCGCTGCTGCGCGTGTCCGGACGGGGCCGCACCATGGTGCTGACCTTCGACGACGGCCCGGACCCCCGCTACACCCCCGACATCCTGCGGACCCTGCGCGAGCACGACGTCCGCGCGATGTTCTTCGTGTGCGGGGAGATGGCGGTCGACAACAAGGACCTGCTCGCCGAGATGACCGAGGACGGACACGTCGTCGGCAACCACACCTGGTCCCACCCGCTGCTCACCCGCCTCACGCGCTCCGAGATCCGCTCCCAGATGGAACGCACCAGCGAGGTCGTCGAGGACGCCTGCGGCGAGCCGCCCGTCTGGTTCCGCGCTCCCTACGGCGCCTGGAACCGTGCCGCCTTCCAGCTCGGCGCCGACCTCGGCATGGAGCCCCTCGCCTGGACCGTCGACACCCTCGACTGGATGACCCCCGGTGTCCGCACCATCGCCGACCGGGTCGAGCGCGGCGCCGCCCCGGGTGTCGTGGTGCTCTCCCACGACGCGGGCGGCGACCGCTCGCAGAGTGTGCGGGCACTGCGCGAGTATCTGCCGGAACTGCTGGACTCCGGCTACCGCATCACCGTGCCGACCCGGCATTACACGTAACCGAATCGTCTGCCACGGGCTTTCGCCCGCCCGGTCGGGGAACGTTCAGCGAACCTCGATCAGGCGGGCGAACACCACCACGTTTCCGTTGTAGCCGTTCTGCTTGGAGAAACCGCCCCCGCAGGTGATGACCCGCAATTCGGGAGTGTTCCTGCTGCCGTAGACGCGGTCTCCGGGAAAGTTGTCCTTCGCGAAGACCTCGATGCCGTAGATCTCGAAAACGGCGGTCTTTCCGTCCTGGCGCCCGACCTCGACGCGATATCCCTTCTTGAGGGCCCCGAGTCCGTAGAACACGGCGGGGCCCTGTTTGTTGTCGACGTGGCCGACGATCACCGCGGTGCCCTTCTCGCCGGGCGACACGGCACCGGTGAACCAGCCGGCCAGGTTCGGGTCCTCCGGCGGCGGGGCGTCCACCCACCCGGCCGCGTCCAGGCCCACCGGCAGCACCGGCGCGTCCACCTGGATCGCCGGGATCCGCACCCGGTCGACCACGGAGTACGGCAGCGCGGCCGGGGCGCTGGAGAACGTGCCCCCCGGGAGGCGGCTGTCCGCCGCCGCCGCCGAAGCGGGCTGTGGCGGACCCACGTCGAACTCTCCGGAACCGTTCCGAATGAGAGCGAGGCCGGTCAGCAGAACAAGCGCTATCACGCCCCACGGAGCGCGCTTCTTCCGCCGCTCCTCTTCTTCCGCCAGCTCGGACGCAGACATTCGTCATCCCCTCTCGACCCGGCCGTCGCCGGGTCAATCGCGCATACGAGAACGCTAAGTGCCCGGCGTGAAAGCGGCGACGGGGCAGCGGCGAACGGGTGGTGGTCATTTCGTTTCTGAGCCATCCGAGTCGGCGCCGAAAGTATTTTTCTGACGGTCCGTGACCTGCGGCAATATCTGATTGTGCGGTCTTCCGTCGGCGTGTCCTCTCACCAGGACGGACCATTCCCGAAATGCGGCTGCGCGCAAGGCATCTGAGGGTTCGTCTGGGAGGCGTTTTCTCGCCGATCGACCGGGGACGGGTCCCGGGGCGCCTTCCGCGGAGGTTCACATGCGTACTACTCGTGCCCTGGTGGTGTCTGCCGCCACGGCTGCCGCGGTGGGGCTCGCCGCCCCGGCGGCCTCGGCCTGGGACCAGCCGTCCAGCGTCACCGCCGCCCCCAGCGTCATCGCGCCGGGCGGACAGCTGGTGCTCACGGCCAACGGCTCGGCCTGCACGGTGAGCGGCAGCACCGTCAGTTCCAACGCCTTCCCGACGACCAAGTTCAAGTCGATGGGCGGCAGCACGGCGACGGCGACGGTGACCGTCAACTCGAACGCCACGGCGGGTTCGTACAGCGTCACCACCAACTGTGAGAACCACACCAGGTCCTTCACCAGCGTGTTCACGGTGATCGGCGGTGTCAGGGGCGGTCTCGGCGGCAGCAGTTCCACCGGGGCCACCCCGACCGACATGGCGATCGGGGGCGGGCTGGTGGCCGCCGCGCTCGTCGGCGGCGGTGTGTTCTGGATGCGCCGCCGGTCCGAGAGCCGGATCTGACGCCCACCCCTTCGGAGCGCGGACCGCACGTGTACAGCCCTTCGCCCCGGAACCCGTCAGGGTCCGGGGCGAAGGGCTGTGCGGGTCCTGCCGGGTCAGGCGTTGTCGTCGCCCGGGCGACGACGCGAATAGTGGTACGCCACCGCCAGTGACCCCGCGATGAGCGCGGCTCCGAGGCCGATCTCCTTGAGGTCGAAGCCGGCGACGCTGCCGCCCTCGCCCGCGTGCACACCCCGCTGGACGGGGAGGGGGTAGTGCGTCGGGTCGCTGGGGTGTCCGCCGGCGATAGTGAGGTCGGTGTGACCGCTCTCGCCGCCGCACGTGAACGTCACCCGGTAGGCGGCCCCCGGCTTGGCGTCCCAGTCGACCTTCGCCGTCGCCGACGAGTGCCCCTTGGGAATGGTGACCGGATCGAAGACACCGGAGGACACCCGGGTGTCGTCGTTGCAGCTGTCCACGTGCAGGCTTACCTGTCCGCCCGCCGCGATGGTCGAGGGCACCACACTGAAGCCGAACGACGTGACGCTGTTCTCCGTGACGGCCGCTCCGGCGGCGGGCGCGGTGAAGGTGAGGGCGGTGACGCCCAGCAGAGCGGCCGAGGCGACGCGTATCGCGTGCATATGAGTCCTCCGGGTCCCCGAGGAGCAGCTGCGGACCTTTTCCGCTCGCGCCGTACCGGTCGCGCCAGAAATGCACCTCGATGACCGAAACGCTAGGAACACACGTGCGTACGCGCGATCGGTGTCGTGCGAATGGGGCACGGGTGTGGGCCGCTCAGGGGATCTCGTTGAGCGAGCCGGGGGACACGCGCGCGTGGCGCGGGTGTCCCCCGGCGGACGCGTCCGGTGAGGAACCGTCAGCCGGTTCCCGCCGGACCGTGCGCCGTCAGCGGCCCACGCCCGGAAAGAGCGTCAGGAACGGATCCGCCGTGGCCGTGATGCCACGGCTGTAGGGCGCGTCGAAGTCCCAGATCAGGAAGAGCAGGAAGGCGATCAGGGTCGAGAAGAGCCCGGCCAGGATCAGTTCGCGGGGCGTGCGGCGGATCTGGAGGGCGAAGATCATGCCGACCGTGATCATGGCCCCCGCGATCAGGCCGAACCACACGACGCCGGGCATGGTCGGCCCGGTCGAGTCGGCGCGGGCCGTGCGTGCCTGGTCCGCCGCGGTGACCTGGTCGAGGAGCGGCTGGTAGGCCTGCGCCTGGAAGTCCGTGGTCGGCTCGTAGTCGGTGACGTCGACGCGGATGCGTTGCAGCAGCTGGTCGCCGCGCTTGGTGACCCGGCCGTTGTCCGCCATCTCGTGCCATTCGGTGTTGACGACGTGTCCGACATAGGCGTTGACGTCGTCCCGAATCCGGTCACGGACGTCCGGCGGATAGACCCGGACCCGCTCCGAGATCTCGTGCAGCGCGTGGGCCTCGGTCCCGACATGGTCCTGGGCGACACCGCGCGCCTCCCAGACGCCCGCGATGGCCAGACCCAGCACGATGGCGTACACCACGCCGATCCACATCGTCATGTACTCGATCACGTCCGGGGTGTCGGACGGATCCTCGTCCTCCGGGGCCCTTCGGTCCCGTACGAAGGTGATGAGGATGACGACCGCGCACGCGGCCGCGATCGCGACGGCGAGAACAAGCCATTCCGACAAGGGGATGCCTCCAAGGGGTCAGCGCGGACGCAGTGCGGCGACGGCGATCACGGCGGGCAGGGTGACGAGCAGGGTGAACGAGACCAGCGAAGGGCCGCTGCGGACGGTCCGTTTGCGGGCGGACACGTGGTACGGCGGATAACTCACCGGAGCCGGAAGAGGTGACGCGGTCGGGCTCGGGCTCGGCTTCGTGGCGCGCGTCGGTGTGTGCACGGGTGCGGGTGCGGGCGCAGGAGGCGGCGGCGGACTCGGGGTCGGGGCGGGCGGAGCGGCCGGTGGCTTCGGCTCCGGTGCCGGGGTCGGCTTCTGCGGGGGAGTGGGCTCAGGGGTCGGGGTGGGCCTCGGCTTCGGTGGCGGCTCCGGTGTGGGTGTGGGTGTGGGTGTCGGGGTCGGCGTGGGAGTCGGAGCAGGTGTGGGCGTCGGGGTGGGGCAGGGGGGCGGTGGTGTCGGGCTCGGGCACCAGGAGCCGGTGCCGACGACGACCGCCGTGCCGTTTCCGGCGACGGCGGTTCCATCGTTGCCCGTGCCGACCGACCAGCCGTCTCCGGTGGCGACCGGGAGACCGGTGCCGACCGTGACCGTGGCGCCGGGCCCGGTGACCGTCACCGAGGTGCCGTTGCCCGAGCCGGTGGAGACGGAGACGCAGGTCGTCGCGTCGGCCGTGCCGACCGGTGCGCCGACGAGCAGCCAGGTCAGGGCCAGCAGCGCCAACAACCTTGTGGCGAGGGCGAATCGGGTCCGTGTGGGTCCATGCACGACGAAGATCATGTGTGGTGGCCGCTCCCGCGCGCGCGGGAGCGCGAGGAGATTGCCCCGAACGAGTGACATATGTCGTGCAGCGGTTTGGATCACCTGTTCCAGGAGTGGCTGGTGATCGTCTTCGTGTGCGAGATGGGATGCGTGGGACGGGTGTGGCCACAGGGTTCGGAAAGAATTTTGTGCGGTGGTTGAACACAGTGACCATCCCCGCCCGTACCTAGGACCGTGCGGCGGCCCAGCAGGGCGTCGCAACACCCTAATGATTACGGGGAGTACGTAATGAAGACCTCCTGGCGGAGCGCCTCACTCGTAGCGTCAGCTGCGGCCGTGCTGGCGCTGACGACGGCGTGCGGTCAGGACAAGGCGGCCGACGCGAGCAGCCAGAACGTCGGCGCGGCGGCACCGGCCGCCGGTGGATACGGATCCGTGGCCGGCACGGGCACGGCGGGCACTGGTACGGGTACGGACACGGGTACCGACACCGGTACGGAGGCCAACGGAGAGCAGGCCGCCGCGGGCAACTCGGCCGCCGCGGGCCAGTTGAACGTGGTCACCAATGCTTCGATCGGCAAGGTGCTGGCCAGCAACAGCGGTCGTACGCTCTACCGGTTCGACCAGGACACGGCCGAACCGCCGAAGTCCAACTGTGACGGCGACTGCGCCACCGCCTGGCCGCCGGTTCCGGCGGACGATGTCACGGCCGGTGCCGGTATCGATGCCGCGCTGCTCGGCGAGGTGACCCGTTCCGACGGCACCAAGCAGCTCACCGTCGGCGGCTGGGCCGCCTACTACTACGCCAAGGACACCTCGCCCGGCGACATCAAGGGCCAGGGTGTGGGCGGTAAGTGGTACGGCCTCGCGCCCGACGGCAAGAAGGCCACGCTGGCCTCGCTGCCCGGTCTGTCCACCCGCAACGACCCGAAGCTCGGGACGATCGTCGTCGACAAGAACGGCATGACGGTCTACCGCTTCCTGAAGGACGAGGCCTGGCCGAAGCCGGTGTCCGCCTGCGTCGGTGCCTGCCTGGACAAGTGGCCGGTCGTCGAGCCGGTCGCCTTCAAGGACACGAAGGGCATCAAGGAGAAGGGCTACATGAACTTCACCCGGCCCGACGGTGCCGAGCAGCAGACGCTCAACTGCTCGCCCATCTACACCTTCATCAACGACAAGAAGGCCGGCGACACCAACGGCCAGGGCGTCGGCGGCACCTGGTACGCCGTGGCACCCGACGGCAAGCTGGTCGGCGCGCCGAACCAGTAACAGCCGAACGGGCGACAGGGGAAAGCGACTTCTCCGGGCCTGCTCGCTCCGTCCCGCACAGTCCGTGCGGGACGGAGCGAGCAGGCCGCTTCGGCATGTCCGGAACTCGTCGGTGGGCAGGGCGATTTGCCGGTGAATCGTCCCTGACCCGCCGTATTCCGACCAGGAGTCCGTGGCGGTACTTCGTAACCCTTGAGAACTCTTTGGAATGCTCCGGATACTTTTCGGATGAAGTTCGCGATACGTCAATTCGGCACGTGCCGCAGGCAGTGACCGGGAACGGATGGTCAATTTCCGTTTAGGCTCGCCCCTTTGGCAGGCGATCAGTAACCTCAGCTCGAACACTGGAGCGCCACGCCTGCCAACTCCTGGGAGAGAGATAGATGGAGCGTCCTGCCTGGGCCCCCCGGGGCATCGACATCTCGGTGCCGAGCGTTTCCCGGATCTATGACTTCTACCTGGGCGGTTCGCACAACTTCGAGGTCGACCGGGAAGCGGCCCGCAGGGCCCTGGAGTTCATGCCGGGACTTCCGAAGATCATGCAGGCGAACCGCGCGTTCATGCGCCGGGCCGTCCGCTTCGCCGCCGACGAGGGCATCACCCAGTTCCTCGACATCGGCTCCGGCATCCCCACCTTCGGCAGCGTCCACGAAGTGGCCCGGGCGGTCCGCCCCGAGGCGCGGGTGATGTACGTCGACCACGACCCGGTTGCCGTCGCACACAGCCAGGCGGTCCTGGCCGGCGACGAGCACGCGGACGTCCTCGCCGCCGATCTGCGCAAGCCCCGGGAGATCCTGGACAGCCCCCAGGTGCGGGCCCTGATCGATCAGAACCGGCCAGTGGCCCTGCTTCTCGTTGCCATACTGCATTTCGTGGAAGACATGGACGACCCGTACACGGCGGTCGCCGAGCTGCGCGACGCGCTCGCTCCCGGCAGCCTGCTCGTCCTGACGCATGCCTCGTACGAGGGAATCCCGCTGCCGTCGGAGCGGGCCGAGGGTGCGGTCGACGTATACAAGGGCATTCGCAATCCGCTGGTCATGCGCTCGCGCGAGGCGATCGCGCGGTTCTTCGAGGGGTACGACATGGTGGAACCGGGACTGGTGCCCATGCCGCAGTGGCGGCCGGAGACTGCACCGGAGGACGAGGACGCGTACTCCTTCTCCGGATTCGCCGGCGTGGGGCGCAAGGCGTGACGGCCGAGCCGGACGGCCCTCAGGACAGACTCCGCAGGTTCGCGACCATCTGGAGCCGGGCGGTCTACCAGGTGACCTCCACGTCACTCACCCGGGTGGAGTTCGAGGAGCAACTCCTGCCGCTCGCCGAGCGGTTGAGCCAGGCTCTGCTGGCCAGGACCTTCGACGCCGAGGAAGGCAGGGCCGTCGGCGCCGCGCTGGTCACCGCGCACTGCACCGACCCCGAGGCGCTCAGCCGCTCGCTCGACTGCGTGGACGCCTATCTGGTGCTGTACTGCGGCGCGGACGGCCCGCAGGAGGACCTGCGCGCCCGTTCGTCGCGACTCCAGCACGCCATGGCCGCCGGATACGCCACCGCGCTGCGGGACCGGACACTGGCCGAGCAGGAGGCGATCGCGTGGGCCGCGCAGAGCGCGCGCAGCGCGGTCGCCGAGGCGCTGCACGACAGCGAGGCCCGCTTCCGGGCGGTCTTCGAGGGCGCGGCCATAGGGATCGGCATCGCCGACCTCGACGGGAACATCCTCCAGATCAACGGCGCGCTGCAACGCATGTTCGGCGGTTCGGAGCAGACCGTACGAGGCCGCAGGGTCACGGACTGGACCCACCCGGACGACGCCCCGCAGGTCTGGCGGCTGTACGACGAACTCGTCCGCGGGGACCGGGAGCACTACCACGTCGAGAAGGCGTTCTACCGCCCCGACGGAACGGTCCTGTGGACCAACCTCACGGTCTCCCTGCTGCGCGACGCCGACGGCCGGCCGCAGTACCAGCTGGCGCTGATGGAGGACACCACCGAGCGCAGGCTCCTCAACCTGCGGCTACGGTACGAGGCCACGCACGACGCGCTCACCGGGCTGCCCAACCGCACCCTGTTCTTCGAACGACTGGAGAAGGCGGTGTCGGCGGGCGAGGGCCAGCGCTTCGGCCTGTGCTATCTCGACCTCGACGGCTTCAAGACCATCAACGACAGCCTCGGCCACGCGGCCGGCGACCGGCTGCTCGTCGAGGTCGCCGACCGGCTGCAGTCCTGCGCGACCGCGCCGGGCGAGATGGTGGCCCGGCTGGGCGGCGACGAGTTCGTGGCGCTGACCACCGGCCCCGACACCGAACGCGAGGTCGACGAACTCGCCGCCCGCATCATGAACGCCATGATCGCGCCGGTCAGTGTCGACGGCCGTGAGCTGACCGTGCGCGGGAGCATCGGCATCGTCGAGGGCCCGGCGGGGGAGCGCGGCCCCGCGGAAGTGCTGCGCAGCGCCGACATCACCATGTACCGGGCGAAGTCGGCGGGCGGCAATCGCTTCGAACTGGCCGATCCCGAGGCCGACTTGAGGGCGATCACCCGCCATGGGCTGACCACCGCGCTGCCGGCCGCCCTGGACCGGAACGAGTTCTTCATCGAGTACCAGCCGCTGGTCCACCTCGGTGACGGCAGCGTCCGCGGCGCCGAGGCCCTGGTGCGCTGGCTGCATCCGCAGCACGGTGTCCTCGGCCCCGACCGCTTCATCCCGCTCGCCGAACACACCGGCCTGATCGTCCCGCTGGGCCGCTGGGTCCTGGAACAGTCGGTGCGCCAGGCCCGGGACTGGCAGGAACAGTACGGGGGACACCCGGCCGGGGGCCCGCTGCGCATCAACGTCAACCTGTCCCCGTGCCAGCTCACCCACCCCGGCCTGGTGCAGGACACCGTCGACATCCTGGAACGCGCGGGCCTGGAACCCGAGGCCCTGTGCCTGGAGGTGACGGAGTCGGCGTTGATCGGCGCCGACGACGACCTCCTCAAACCGCTGCGCCGCCTCGCCGAGATGGGCGTCGACATCGCCCTGGACGACTTCGGCACCGGCTACTCGAACCTCGCCAACCTGCGCCGCCTCCCGGTGAGCATCCTCAAGCTCGACCGCTCCTTCACCCAGGGGATGCAGCAGTTCCCGGCGGACCCCGTCGACCTCAAGATCGTCGAGGGGATCGTCTCCCTCGCCCACAGCCTGAACCTCACGGTCACGGTCGAGGGCGTGGAGACGGGCGCCCAGGCCGAGCAGCTCCGCATACTCGGCTGCGACACGGCCCAGGGCTGGTACTACGCCCGCCCCGGCCCTCCGGACCGCCTGCACGACCTGGTTCTGGCGGACGCGACGGGGTGAGACCTGGCTCGTGCTCCGGCGGAGGCGCCCTGAAGGGGCGCGGGGAACCGCGCGACCAGCCGCACACCACCCGCGCTGTGTCCCCGACCCCGCCCTCACGGCTCACCGCTCAAGCAGCATCCGCTGCAACTCGCGAGCCGCCCGGGGCGGAGCCACATCGCTGCGGTGGGCCAGCGCGATCGCCCGGAACAGCCCCGGCCGGGCCAGGGGCGTCACCCGCAGGTCGTGGCCCGACCGGCTCGCCACCATGCGCGGTACGACGGCCACGCCCAGCCCTGCCCGCACGAAGCCCAGCACCGCGTCCATCTCCCCGCCCTCCACCGCGAACTCCGGCTCGAACCCGGCGGAGCGGCACGCGGCCACGGTCAGCTCGCGCAGGTCGTAGCCGTGCCGGAACATCACCAGGCGCTCGCCCTCCAGGTCGGCGACGCGGACGGTCCGCCGGCCCCGGCCGGGTGCGGGTGCCTCCGGGGACGACACCACCACCAGGTCCTCGCGCAGGACCTCCACCGTGGTCAGCGCCGGGGACGGGGTCGGCAGCGGGAGGACGACCAGGGCCAGGTCCAGGGCGCCGCGCGCCAGCTCGCGTACGAGGTCGTGCGAGCCGCCCTCCTCGATCAGCAGCCGGATGCCGGGATAGCGGTCGTGGAAGGCGCGCAGCACGTCCGGCAGCAGGCCCGTGCACAGGCTCGGCGTCGCGCCCAGCCGGATCCGCCCCGACCGCAGCTGGACCAGTTCCTGCACCTCGTGCCGGGCGGTGTCCGCGTCGGCCAGGATGCGCCGGGCCAGCGGGAGGAGCGCCTCGCCGGCGTCCGTGAGGGTGATGTTGCCGCGTGCCCGCAGGAACAGTTCGGCCCCCAACTCCCTTTCCAGCGACTTGATCTGCTGGGAGAGCGACGGCTGTGCGACATGGACGAGATCGGCGGCGCGGGTGAAGTGCCGGGTCTCGGCGACCGCCACGAAGTACTGGAGCTGCTGGAACTGCATGCGTCCAGGATAGGTCGTGCATAGGCACTGACTATGGAAACGAGCCGGACCATGTCTTGGACCGATCGGGTTTCCCCGCCTTAGCGTCTTGTCCCATGGCTCTGGCAACACGGACGGACCGACGGCCGTCCATGGCACGCACGGTGTGGGACAGCTCCGTCGGCAAGAAGACCGTGATGGCCGTGAGCGGCCTGATCATGCTGCTGTATCTCGTCGTCCACATGATCGGCAACCTGAAGATCTTCTTCGGGCCCGGCGAGTTCAACCACTACGCCCACTGGCTGCGCACGGTCGGCGAGCCCTTCATGCACTACGAGTGGACGCTCTGGCTCATCCGGATCGTCCTCGTGGTCGCCGTCTTCGGCCACGCCACCTCCGCCTACCAGCTCAGCCGCCGCGACATCCGGGCCCGGCCGGGCAAGTACGTGCACAGGAAGGCGCGGACGAGCTACGCGACACGCACCATGCGCTGGGGCGGGATCATCCTCGGCCTCTTCATCGTCTGGCACGTCCTCGACCTGACCACCGGCACGGTCCACTCGGGCGGCTTCCAGCCGGGCCACCCCTACCAGAACGTCGTCGACACCTTCTCCACCTGGTACGGCAACGTCGTCTACATCGTCGCGATGCTCGCCCTCGGCCTGCACGTCCGGCACGGCTTCTGGAGCGCCGCCCAGACCCTCGGCGTCGGCAGCCGCACCCGCGACCGCGCCCTCAAGACCGTCGCGAACGTCCTCGCGCTGCTGCTCACGGCCGGTTTCCTCGCCGTCCCCGTGGGCGTCATGACCGGAGTGGTGAGCTGAAATGACCGCTGAATACACCGAGTTCACGACCGGCGAGCCCCTCGTCGACCACAAGGCGCCCGCCGGCCCCGTCAACGAGCGCTGGGACAGGCGCCGTTTCGAGGCCAGGCTGGTCAACCCCGCCAACCGGCGGGGGCACACCGTCATCGTCGTCGGCACCGGGCTGGCCGGGGGCGCCGCCGGGGCCACGCTCGCCGAACAGGGCTACCACGTCGTCCAGTTCTGCTACCAGGACTCCCCGCGCCGGGCCCACTCGATCGCCGCCCAGGGCGGCATCAACGCGGCGAAGAACTACCGCAACGACGGCGACTCCGTGCACCGGCTGTTCTACGACACCGTCAAGGGCGGCGACTTCAGGGCGCGCGAGTCCAACGTGCACCGGCTCGCCCAGATCTCCGTCGAGATCATCGACCAGTGCGTCGCCCAGGGCGTCCCCTTCGCCCGCGAGTACGGCGGACTGCTCGACACCCGCTCCTTCGGCGGCGTCCAGGTCTCCCGGACCTTCTACGCCCGCGGCCAGACCGGACAGCAACTGCTGCTCGGCGCCTACCAGGCACTCAGCCGGCAGATCGCCGCCGGGAACGTCGAGATGCACGCCCGTACCGAGATGCTCGACCTGATCGTCGTCGACGGGCGGGCCCGGGGGATCGTCGCCCGCGACCTGATCACCGGGGAGATCTCCAGCCACTTCGCGGACGCCGTCGTCCTCGCCACCGGCGGCTACGGCAATGTCTTCTATCTTTCCACCAACGCCATGAACTCCAACGCCACCGCCGTCTGGCGGGCACACCGGCGCGGTGCCCTCTTCGCCAACCCCTGCTTCACGCAGATCCATCCGACCTGCATCCCGCGCACCGGCGACCACCAGTCCAAACTCACCCTGATGAGCGAGTCGCTGCGCAACGACGGCCGGATCTGGGTGCCGAAGGCCAAGGGAGACGCACGGCCCGCGAACGAGATCCCCGAGGACGAGCGCGACTACTACCTGGAGCGCGTCTACCCGTCCTTCGGCAACCTGGTGCCCCGCGACATCGCCTCCCGCGCCGCCAAGAACGTCTGCGACGAAGGGAGGGGTGTCGGACCCGGCGGCCAGGGCGTCTACCTCGACTTCGCCGACGCCGTCCGGCGGATGGGACGGGGGGCCGTCGAGGAGAAGTACGGCAACCTCTTCGACATGTACGCGCGGATCACCGCCGAGGACCCGTACACGGTCCCCATGCGGATCTATCCCGCCGTGCACTACACGATGGGCGGACTCTGGGTCGACTACGACCTCCAGACCACCGTCCCCGGCCTGTTCGCGATCGGCGAGGCCAACTTCTCCGACCACGGCGCCAACCGGCTCGGCGCCTCCGCCCTCATGCAGGGCCTCGCCGACGGCTACTTCGTCCTCCCGGCCACCATCAACGACTACCTGGCCCGCCACCCCGGCCACGATCCCGTGGACGCTCAACACCCCGTCGTTCAGGAGGTGCTGGCGGAGACCGAGGACCGGCTGAACCTCCTCCTCTCCGTCGACGGCGACCGCACCCCCGACTCCTTCCACCGTGAACTCGGCGAACTGATGTGGGAGTTCTGCGGCATGGCCCGCAGCGACAGCGGGCTGCGCAAGGCCCTGGGCCGCATCCCGCAGATCCGCGCGGAGTTCTGGCGGCGGATCAAGGTCCCGGGCACCGGCGAGGAGTTCAACCAGTCGCTGGAGAAGGCGAACCGCATCGTCGACTACCTCGAACTCGCCGAGCTGATGTGTCTCGACGCGCTGCACCGCGCCGAGTCCTGCGGCGGCCACTTCCGCGAGGAGTCCCAGACCCCCGACGGCGAGGCGGAGCGCAGGGACGACGAGTTCTCGTACGCCGCCGCCTGGGAGTTCACCGGAACGGGCGCGGCTCCCGTCCTCCACAAGGAGGACCTCGTCTTCGAGTACGTCCACCCCACCCAGCGGAGCTACGCATGAAGCTCACCCTGCGCGTCTGGCGGCAGCGCAACGCCGACACCGAGGGCGCCATGTCCACGTACGAGGTGGACGGCATCTCGGCCGACATGTCCTTCCTGGAGATGCTCGACACCCTCAACGAGGAGCTCATCCTCAAGGGCGACGACCCGGTCGCCTTCGACCACGACTGCCGCGAGGGCATCTGCGGCGCGTGCTCGCTCGTCATCAACGGCGACGCGCACGGACCCGAGCGCACCACCACCTGCCAGCTCCACATGCGGTCCTTCGCCGACGGCGACACGATCGACGTCGAGCCGTGGCGTGCCGCCGCCTTCCCGGTGGTGAAGGATCTCGTCGTCGACCGGTCCGCCTTCGACCGGATCATCCAGGCCGGCGGCTACGTCACCGCCCCCACCGGCGCCGCCCCCGAGGCGCACGCCACCCCCGTACCGAAACCGGACGCCGACTTCGCCTTCGAGCACGCCGAGTGCATCGGCTGCGGGGCCTGCGTGGCCGCCTGCCCGAACGGGGCGGCGATGCTCTTCACCTCCGCCAAGGTCAACCACCTGAACGTGCTGCCGCAGGGCGCGCCCGAGCGGGAGACCCGCGTCCTCGACATGGTCGCGCAGATGGACGAGGAGGGCTTCGGCGGCTGCACCCTCGCCGGGGAGTGCGCCACCGCCTGCCCGAAGGGCATCCCCCTCGTCTCCATCACGGGGATGAACAAGGAGTGGCTGCGAGCTGCTCGGGGAGTGGCGAAGCGATAGGACCGATGCCGGGTGCGCGACCGTTGTGGCTGGTCGCGCCCACCCGGCGGAGCCGTGAATGTCACAGCCCCGCGCCCCTTCGGGGCGCCTCAGTGACCGTTCGCCGGCAAGGTGCGGACGGGCGGGACCGGGAGTGGTGCTCATTGCCGGTCCCGCCAGGCACCCCTGGCATTCAACAAGCCCACACCCCACCTCTCTGCGAGAGTCACACGCCGGACAGCCGCGGTCGGAAGAACTGATGCGGCCGGACGTAACGGGACCGGCCAGCTCACCCCTAGCCGTCCCCGGCCCGTGACCAGGAGAGAGCCATGACCGGCGTTTCCACCATCGAACGTCCCCCGCTCCCCGCCGCACCCACCCGCTACACCGTCACGCTCGCCCGCGACGAGGACGACGTACGAGCCGCGCAGCGCCTGCGGCACGACGTCTTCGCCGGAGAGCTCGGCGCCCTGCTGTCCTCCCCGCAGCCCGGCCTCGACATCGACCCCTTCGACTCGTACTGCGACCACCTGCTGGTCCGCGACACGCTCACCGGCCAGGTCGTCGGCACCTACCGGCTGCTGCCCCCCGAGCGGGCCGCGATCGCCGGACGCCTCTACTCCGAGGGCGAGTTCGACATCTCGCCGCTCGACACGATCCGCCCCGGCCTCGTCGAGGTCGGCCGCTCCTGCGTCCACCCCGACCACCGGGACGGCGCCGTCATCGGCCTCATCTGGGCCGGGATCGCCCGCTACATGGTCGACCGCGGCCACGACTGGCTCGCCGGCTGCTGCTCCATCCCGCTCTCCGACGGAGGCACCCTCGCCGCCGGTACC
Source organism: Streptomyces sp. NBC_01451 (assembly GCF_036227485.1). Classification (NCBI taxonomy): domain Bacteria; kingdom Bacillati; phylum Actinomycetota; class Actinomycetes; order Kitasatosporales; family Streptomycetaceae; genus Streptomyces; species Streptomyces sp. NBC_01451. The sequence continues at coordinate 998,870 of NZ_CP109479.1, read as the reverse complement.
TGGGACCGCGTCCGGGACAGGCACCTGGCGCCGGAGGAGTTCCGGGTACGCCCGCTGCTGCCCTGGTCCGCCGAGGGCGTGGCCCGGCCCGCCGGCCGCACCGAACTGCCCCCGCTGCTGCGCGGCTACGTCCGCCTCGGCGCCTGGGTCTGCGGGGAGCCCGCCCACGACCCGGACTTCGGGGTCGCCGACCTGTACGTGCTGCTGTCGATGCGCCGGATCAACCAGCGCTATCTGCGGCACTTCCTCTCCCTCGTCCCCGCCTGATGAGCGTCTGGCTGCCCAGCGCGCCCTGCACCCCGAGGACGTGCGTGGAGACGACGGGTTCCACGACGGCCGCACCCCTGGCCGTGCTGCGACTGGTGACCGTCCTGGTCGTCCTGCTCGCGGGGATCATGCTGTGCCCGCTCCGCAGGAGGATCCCCGCCGGGTGGGTACGGCGCTGGGCCCGCACCATCGTGCGGGCCGCGGGGGTCGGGCTCCGGGTGAGCGGCCCCACCGCGCCCACCGGGGGTGTGCTGCTGGTCGCCAACCACATCTCGTGGCTGGACATCCCGCTGCTGGCCGCCGTACGGCCGGCGAGGATGCTGGCCAAGGCCGAGATCCGGGGATGGCCGGTGGCGGGCGCGCTGACCGCGAGCAGCGGAGCGCTGTTCATCGAGCGCGACCGGCTGCGGGCACTGCCGCAGACCGTCGCCAGGATCGCCGACGCGCTGCGCGAGGGTACGGCGGTCGTCGCCTTCCCCGAGGGCAGCACCTGGTGCGGCAAGGCCCAGGGCCGCTTCCGCCGGGCGGTGTTCCAGGCCGCGCTGGACGCCGGCGTCCCCGTCCAGCCGGTGCACCTGCACTACCGGATCGCCGGGGGCGCGGCCAGCACGGCGCCCGCCTTCGTCGGCGAGGACTCCCTGCTCAGGTCGGTGTGGCGCGTGGTGTCGGCCCGTGGGCTGGTGGCCGAGGTCGAGGTACGGGACGCCATAGCGCCGGGAAGCCACCCGGACCGGAGAGCACTGGCCCGGGCGGCCCAGCCGCCGCAGCCGGGGCCGCACCAGCCGTGGCGAAGTGCTCCGCCGACGCCGCGGTGGCCCGCGCCGCGCTCCTCGGCGCCGAGACGGCAGAGTCGTGGAGCCGGCCTTCCGGCCGATTTTCACATCGGCCGGATTTGATGCTGTGTGGACGTGACTCAGCCGGGATTCTGTGGATCCGGTGCCGAGCAGCGTCGCGGAGAACCGCCTGCGCACGTCACGGCACGTTCTCGGGGGAGGACGTCGGGTGGGAACTTCCACGCAGCAACGGCGAGAACGCTATTTCCAAGCCATCTCGCTCCGCGCGGGCGCCGCACCGGCCGCGGCGGCCACACCGGTAACGGAGTCCGATGCGCCCAGAGCCGAACCGGTGGCGAAGAAGGCACAGCGCACTCCGCCCACCGAGGCGACCAGGCGACTGTGTGCCGCCGCGCACAGTCGTCCCGATCGGCTGGAGCCGGTCAGAGCGGCATCGCGGCACATCGCGACTCATGGGTGGGGTCTCGCCTCGGTGCGTGCGCTCCTGGCCGCCCGACGTCCCCGATGGGAGCCGGAGGACACGACCTGCCCTCCGCTGGGCGAGCCGCTCGCCAGGTGGGCGATCGGGCAGATTCTCCTGTCGCGACTACGCGTGGTGCCCTCCTACGGCTTCGATCTCGGCCCTGTCCTCGCGCACTGCCTCGCCGCACGCCGGCAGTGGCGGGTGCGCCGCGTGGTGCTCGCGGTCGTCCTGGGCTGGATCGCGTACCGCTTCCCGCTCGGTGTGGCTCTGTGGGCTTCCACGGCCGCGCTCGCGATGCTGGTCGCCCGCCCCCCTCGGCGCACGCTGTGGCGTACCGGACCAAGGCGACGCAGGTTCAGCCCGGCATGGGCCGGCGCCCTCGTCGTGGTCCTGCTTCCCGTGCTGGTGATGACGCTCCGTCCCATGAGCCGGGTGGCCGGGGAGGCCCTGGCGGCGGTTGAACTGTCCGCGCTGGCCTACCTGGGTGTGCGGGTCATGGACCGGCTCGTCGCGGTCGTCTACGCCCTGGTCTGCGACCGGGGTGGCCGCGATCCGTGGACGGGACCGAGGCTGCGCGGCCGGATCGCCGCGATCGGACGCGCGCAGTCCGGCGACGCCCTTCCCTACGAACTCCACGCGGGCTACTGGCGTTTCATCGGAGCCGGCAACGCCCTCTGGCACCGGTCCACGATCAGTATCAAGCTGCAGGGCGAGAAGGACGACGAGGACGAGGAGATCCGCAAGGACTTCGTTGCCTTCGACACCGACGAGCTGCTCTCGGCCGTGAGCGAGGACCTGGAGGATCTGCGGATCGCCGAGCCGCCCTTCCGCCCGCTCGAATGCGATGTCCGGTACGTCCGGGGCGGGCCGTCCCGGCACTGGGCCCGCCTGCCGAGGAATCACTCCGGTGCCGACGCCGACGAGCACGCCCTGTGGGGGCGGGCACCGGACGAGAGTGATTCCGGGACCGTCGTCCGCGAGTACCTGTCCGCGCAAGTCCGCACGTGGTCCGGTCAGTTGGTCATCACTGTGCTGGCGTCGGCGGTGATCGAGGGGCAGGAACTGCACTTCGTCGTGCGTCCCCATGTCCTGCCGCCGCTCTTCGACGATGTCGAGGAGGCCGTGGATCCCGAGGTACTGCGCAGAATCAGCACCTTCGCGCAGATCCCCGTTCAGGCCGTGGGCGATCTCGCCGTCCTGGTGCTCGGCTGGTGGCACTTCCTCAGGTGGTGGGCACGCGAGAGGGAGGGGACGGGGCCGGGCGAGCAGCTGGCGGAAGTCCCGAAGCGGCCGATGCCCACAAGCCTGAGAGAGCGCTACTCGCCCGTCTACACAGGAGACATGCACGTAGCCGAGGACGCCGTGAGGCATGTGACGATCGTTCAGTCGTCCATGTTCTCCACGGTCGAGGAATTCCTCGACCACAAGGGAGTCGACATCACGGAGTTCAAGAGCCAGGTGCAGAAGATCATGACGGTGATCCACGCCGGCGACAACAACATCATCCAGGCGGTGACGGCGGGCCGGGACGCACACGGCACGAGTCAGGGCCCGGACACTTCGCAGGACCGGCAGCCGAGCCGCCCCGCGGACCGGGACCAGAGCGGCAGGGCGACAGAGAAGGGGGACGAGAAATGAACCGATTTCGGCGCGAGGGCGGCTGGAGGAGCGGCGAAGGCCGGCGACAGGTCGAGTCGAACGTGAAGGCGGGCAACAACAACACCATCCAGTCGACAGTCGCGGGAGGAGACGTGAGCGGGGTCAGCCAAACGGTGTCACTCCCGGGGGACGACCGGGCGGTCGCGGAGGTCCGGGCGAGCCTCAGGGAGTTCCGGGACGCCCTGTCCCGGCTCGGCGCCGGCGAGGACCGGGATGCCGGGCTGCGCGCGGCCGCCCGCATCGAGGGCGCTCTCGACAACCCCGCGGACCGGCGCGACACCCTTGAGGGCGCGGCCGACACGATCGGTCTCATGGGCCGGTCCGTGGCGGCTCTGGCGGGTGCGGCGACCGCCGTGCAGCAGGCCGTGACGGCGCTGTTCTGAGACCGCCCCCGCCGGCGGGCCACGTGGAGCGGGGCGCCACCAGGCCGGTGATCCGGGCGAGCCGCCGGTACGAGTCCAGCAGCGCCGCCCGGTCGTAGGTGCTGGTGGTGACCAGCAGTTCCTGTGCCCCCGTCTCCTTCAGCACGGTCTCCAGCTCGTGGGCGACCTGCTCCTCGGTGCCGGCGATGTGCCCGCCGAGCCCGGACTCGTAGAAGCCGCGCTCCTTGGCGGTCATCGTCCGGGACCCGACCCGCTCGGCGGGCGGCAGCGGCGGGAACGTGCCGTGCGTGCGGGAGTACGCCATCGACCAGGCCTCGGGGATCAGAAGCCGCCGGGCCTCCTCCGCGGTGGCGGCCACCGCGACCGTCCCCGAGACGACGACGTACGGCTCGCCCGCCCAGGCCGAGGGCCGGAAAGCGGCACGGTAGGTGTCGATGCCGCGCAGCATCCGCTCGCGGGAGCGCAGGTCGCCGATCACCATGGGCAGGCCCGCCCGGGCGGCGATCTCGGCGCCCTCGCCCATGGCGAGCACGAAGGGAGGCACGGAGATCCCCCCGGAGGCACGGGTGGCGGGGCGGGCGCGCACCCCCGTCGGGGAGGTGCCGTCGAACCAGCCGAGCAGTTCGTCGAGCTGGGCCGCGAAGTCCCCGGCCACGTCCTTGTCGCGGCCCAGCGCCCGGCGTACCCCGTCGGTGAAGCCGACCGAACGGCCGAGGCCCATGTCGATCCGGCCCGGGAACAGGGACTCCAGGACACCGAACTGCTCGGCCACCACCAGGGGCTGGTGATTCGGCAGCATGACGCCGCCGGTGCCGACCCGGATCGTACGGGTCGCTGCTGCCACGGCCGCGGCCAGCACGGTGGGCGCGGAACCGGCGACCCCGGGCACTCCGTGGTGCTCGGAGACCCAGAACCGGTGGAAGCCGAGCCGTTCCGCCTCCCGGGCCAGCGCGACGGTGTCCCGCAGGGCCTCGGCATCCGGGTGGCCCTCCCGGGTACGGGACCGGTCGAGCACGGAGAACCGGATCGCGGACAGCCCCGGTCCCGGTCCGGGCCGCTGCCGCTCCGATCGGTCTGCTGGGTTCGGCATGACGGCTCCGGAGGTCCTCGGGTGTGTCCGTGTCAGCGATCTTCCGGCCGCACGTATTCCTCGCGGCCCTCCGGGCACCTGTGCGAGGGTGCAGTACATGTCGACTACACCGGACGGCCGCCCCATCCCTCCCGCGAACGCCGACGAACGCGCCATGCTGAGCGCCTGGCTCGACTTCCACCGCGCCACCCTCGCCCTCAAGTGCGAGGGACTCGACGACAGGCAGGTGAGGCTCGCCTCTGCGGCGCCCTCGGAGATGACGCTGCTCGGGCTCGTCCAGCACCTGGCCGAGGTCGAACGGAACTGGTTCCAGCGGGTGTTCGCGGGCCTCGACGTGCCCGTCGTCCACCCGGAGGGCAAGGGTGACGGTTTCACCCTGGTCCCCGGGCGCGGGCTCGACGAGGCGCTGGCCGTCTGGCGGGCGGAGATCGCGCGGAGCCGGGAGCTGGTCGCCGCCGCTGCCTCACTGGACGAGTCCGGACGCCTGTCCGAGGCGGAAGCGGCTCTGGCCGGTACCCAGGGGCTCTCGCTGCGCTGGATCATGGTGCACATGATCGAGGAGTACGCACGCCACAACGGCCACGCCGACCTCCTGCGCGAACTCGTCGACGGTGCCACGGGGGCCTGAGCTCCGGCAACGGTCCAAGTCAACCAATCAGTAAGGGGATCCAACGTGTCTGCGCCACGCCTGCGGGCCACTCCGCTGCCGGGTATAGGAGTTCAGTACGACCTCGTCACGCGTGAGCAACGGCATCTGTCGGTGATCGCCCACCGCGACGGCGGCCGTACCGTCAGCCTGTACCGGGACGACGATCCGGACTCGTGCGCCCAGTCGCTGCGGCTCACCGCGCCCGAGGCCGCCTCGCTGATCGACGCGCTGAGCCCCTCGCACCACAGCTCCAGTCTGCTGTCCACGACGCCGCTGGGGCTGGTGGCGGAGCGGATCGAGGTGGCCGCGGGCTCGCGCTGGAACGGGCGGGTGCTCGGGGAGACGCGGATGCGGACGGAGACCGGTGCGTCCGTGGTCGCCGTGCTGCGCCGGGCCGAGGCGATCCCCTCCCCGACGCCCGCCTTCCGGCTGGCCGGCGGGGACGTCATCATCGTGATCGGCACCCGCGAGGGCGTCGACGCCGCCGCGGCGATACTCGGACGGGAGTGACAGCGCCATGCACTCCCAGGTTCTGCTGATCGAGTTCGGCTCCATCATCCTCGCGCTCGGGCTGCTCGGCCGGATGGCCGCCCGGCTGAGCTTCTCCCCGATACCCCTCTACCTGCTCGCCGGTCTCGCCTTCGGCAAAGGCGGACTGCTGCCACTCGGCGCGAGCGAGGAGTTCATCGCCACCGGTGCCGAGATCGGCGTCATCCTGCTGCTGTTGATGCTCGGGCTCGAATACACGGCCAGCGATCTCGTCTCCAACCTCAAGTCCCACTACCCCTCGGGCCTGGTGGACTTCACCCTGAACGCGCTCCCGGGGGCCGCCGCCGCCCTGCTGCTCGGCTGGGGCCCGGTCGCCGCCGTCGTGCTCGCCGGGGTCACCTGGATCTCGTCGTCCGGTGTCATCGCCAAGGTGCTGGGCGACCTGGGCCGGGTCGGCAACCGCGAAACCCCCGTGATCCTCAGCATCCTGGTGCTGGAGGACCTGGCGATGGCGGTCTACCTGCCGATCGTCACCGCGCTGGTGGCCGGGGTCTCGCTCGCCGCCGGCAGCGTGACGCTGGCGATCGCGCTCGGGGCCGCCGGCCTGGTGCTGTTCGTGGCGGTCCGCTTCGGCCGGGTCATCTCCCGGTTCGTCTCCAGCGACGACCCCGAGAAACTGCTGCTGGTCGTCCTCGGTCTGACCATCCTCGTCGCGGGCATCGCCCAGGAGCTCCAGGTCTCCGCCGCCGTGGGGGCGTTCCTCGTCGGGATCGCGCTGTCGGGTGAGGTCGCGGAGGGTGCGCACACGCTGCTCAGCCCGCTCAGGGACCTGTTCGCGGCCATCTTCTTCGTCTTCTTCGGGCTGCACACCGACCCGGCCAGCATCCCGCCCGTGCTGCTGCCGGCCCTCGCCCTGGCCGTCGTCACGGCGGGCACGAAGATCGCCACCGGCCACTGGGCGGCCCGCCGCGCCGGAATCTCGGTCAAGGGCCGCTGGCGGGCGGGCGGCGCGCTCGTCGCCCGCGGCGAGTTCTCCATCGTCATCGCGGGCCTCGCGGTCACCGCCGGCATCGAGCCCGACCTCGGCCCGCTGGCCACCGCCTACGTCCTGATCCTGGTCGTCGCCGGCCCGCTCACCGCCCGCTGGACCGAGCCCCTGGCCGCCCGGGTCGGCGCGTGGCGAGCCCGGCGCGCCCGCCCGCAGACCCCGGCCACGGCACCGACGGACGAGCCGGTACAGCCCACGGCCGTCGGCGACTGACGCATCCTGACGAGGCCACCCACCCTGCGAACACGGCAGGGGGCACCACCACGGGCGGCACCGGCACCACCGGCGGCGGCCTCGCCTCCACCGGTGTCGGCGCCCTCGGGACGGCCACGGACGCAGCGGCGCTCACCGCGGCCGGTGCATGGCTCCTGTACCGCCGTCGCCGGGCGAGGACGACCGGCGGGCCCGGCCGCTCCGGTGGTACGGGCCGACGGTCGTCCCGTGTCTCACGACCCCTGCGGCGGCAGGGCCCGCACCAGCCCCGACTGGTAGGCGACGACGACCAGTTGGGCCCGGTCGCGGGCACCCAGCTTGGTCATCGCGCGGTGCACATGGGTACGCACGGTCAGCGGGCTGACGTACAGCTTCTCCGCGATCTCGTCGTTGGATCTGCCCTCGGCCGCCAGGCACATCACCTCCCGCTCACGGGTGGTGAGCGCCGCGAGCGTCTCCGGGGTCGCCAACTGGGTGCCCGGCGCGGGGGAGTTGAGGAAGCGGGTGATGAGGGTGCGGGTGGCGTTGGGGGACAGGAGGGACTCGCCGGAGAACACCGTGCGGATACCGGCGAGCAGCGTCTCGGCGGTGACGTCCTTGCCGAGGAAGCCGCTGGCGCCGGCCCGCAGCGCCTGCGCCACGTACTCGTCCGTCTCGAACGTCGTCAGGATCAGCACCCGCGTCGCGGACAGTTCCGGATCGGCGCAGATCGCGGCGGTTGCGGCCAGTCCGTCGGTGCCGGGCATACGGATGTCCATGAGGACCACGTCGGGAAGGTGGGTGCGGGTCAGCTCGACCGCCTCCCGGCCGTCGGTGGCCTCACCGATCACCGTCATGTCGGCCTCGGAGTCGACCAGGATCCGGAACGTCGCCCGGAGGAGTGCCTGGTCGTCGGCGAGCAGGACGCGAATCGTCATGAGGTGCGCTCTTCTTCTTCCGTGGGCTGGGGGTAGAGGGGCAGCGCGGTGGAGACCTCGAAGCCGCCCTCCGGGCGGTGCCCTGCCTCCAGGTTGCCGCCTACGGAGTGGGCGCGCTCCCGCATACCGATGAGACCGAAACCGCGTGCCGGCACGGCTGCGACGCGACCGACGGGGAACGTGGCGGTGGCGTTGTTGGTGACCGTGATGGCCAGCCGGTCCGCCGAGTACGCGAGCCGCACGCAGGCCGCCGCTCCGGCCGCGTGCTTGGTGATGTTGGTGAGCGCCTCCTGCACGATCCGGTACGCCGTCAGGTCCACCCCCGGGGACAGCGGGCGTTCCCTGCCCACCGTCGTGAGGGTGACCCCGAGCCCGCCGGACCGGACCGTGTCGATCAGTTCGGGGAGCCGGGAGAGCCCGGGGGCCGGTTCGAGGGGGGCTTCGACGTCGTCGGCGTGGCGCAGCAGACCGACGGTGGCCTTGAGTTCGCGCAGTGCCGAGGAGGTGGTGCCGGTGAGGTCGTTGAGCATCCGGCGGGTCTGCTCGGGGTCGCTGCGCGCCAGATGCGCGGCGGTGGTCGCCTGGGCGTTGGCCAGGGCCAGATGGTGGGCGACGACGTCGTGCAGCTCCCGGGCGATGCGCATGCGTTCCTCGGTCACCCGGTGGCGGGCCTCCTCCTCGCGGGTCCGCTCGGCGTGGTCGGCGCGGGCGTGCACGGCGTCCAGATAGGCACGGCGCATGCGTCGCGCGCTGCCGGTGACGACGGCGACCAGTACGTAGGCGATGGGGGCGACCGTCTTGAGGACGAGCGGGTGGTCGACAGGGTCGAGGAGCGTGGCCGTGGCCACCAGCATGACGATCACGCCGAAGCAGTGGCGGCGGGTCGTGCGCCGGTCGGTGAGGACCGCCAGCCAGTAGATCGCCACCATGGCGGGGGCCAGCATCAGCACGGTGAGCAGATAGCCCAGCGCGCTCGCCGTCATCGCGCAGACCGTGGTCACGGTGACAGCCGTACGGGGATGGCTGCGGCTCAGCAGCACGCCCGCGCACGCGTTGACGGCGATGACCACGGCGGGCCACAGGGCCTCGCGCTGGGTGGTTCCGGGCAGGCTGATCCGGGCGCCGACCAGGAAGAGGACGAACAGCGTCACGACCGTCACCGTGTCGACGACACGGGGATGGCCCGCGATGTAACGCTCGATGCTGCTACTCATCGGCTCTCTCCGCTCGAAGGGCGTGGACCCATGGTCCACGACAGCCCGTCATGACGTCCGACGAGGGCCGCCCGTGTGTCCAGCACGGGCGGCCCTCAGGGCGTACGGCCGAAAGTCAGACCTGGACCGCCTCCCGGTCTGTCGTTCCGTCCGCCCCGTACTGGGGTGTGGCCGCCTGGTGCGCGAGGGCCTCGCCCTCCACGTCGACCCGCGGCAGTACCTTGTCCAGCCAGCCGGGCATCCACCAGGCGGCCTTGCCGAGCAGGGCCAGCACGGCGGGGACGAGCGCCATGCGGACGACGAAGGCGTCGAACAGGACGGCCACGGCCAGTCCGAAGCCGATCATCTTGATGATGGACTCGCCGGCCCCGATGAACCCGGAGAAGACGGCCATCATGATCAGTGCGGCGGCGACCACGACCCGCGCGCTGTACCGGAACCCGGTCACGACCGCCTGCTTGGGTCCGTCGCCGTGGACGTAGGCCTCCCGCATCCGGGCGACGAGGAACACCTCGTAGTCCATGGCCAGTCCGAAGACGATGCCCACCAGGAAGATCGGCATCATGCTCATGATCGGGCCGGTGGTCTCGACGCCGAGGAGCGAGGCGCCCCAGCCCCACTGGAAGACCGCGATGACGGAGCCGAGCGCGGCCAGCACCGACAGGAGGAAGCCGAGGGCCGCCTTGAGGGGTACGAGGACCGACCGGAAGACCAGCAGGAGCAGCACGATGGCCAGACCCACGACCACGATCAGGTACGGGACCAGCGCGTCCTGCATCTTCTGGGCGACGTCGATGTTGGCCGCCGTGGTGCCGGTGACGCTGAACTCCGCGTCCGTGCCGGCCACCGTGGCCGGCCGGTCGGACCGGATGGTCTTCACGAGGTCCTGCGTCTTCGTGCTGGTCGGCGCGTCGGCCGGGACCGCGGAGAAGATCGCGGTGTCGCCTGCGGGGTTGAAGCGGGCCTGGGACACCGACACGACGCCCTTCGTGGCGGCGATCTTCTCGGAGATCGTCACCACCGCGCGCTTGGCGTCGGCAGCGCCCCTGGCGTCCACGACGATCGTCAGGGGACCGTTGAAGCCCGGGCCGAAGGCCGTCGCGAGGTCGTCGTAGGCGCGGCGCTCGGTGGTGGACGTCGGCTTGGCCTCGTCACCGGACGTGCCCAGCTGGAGGTCCGTCACGGGTATCGCGAGGGCGCCGAGACCGGCCACCGAGGCGATCAGCACCGGGATCGGGCGGCGCAGCACGAACCGGGCCCAGCGGGTGCCGCCGTTGTGCTCGGCGGCCTGCTTGATCTGCCCGGTCTTCCGGGCGGAGCGCGAGAGCAGCGCGTTCGGCCAGAACCCGACCAGGGCCGGGACCAGCGTCAGCGCGACGAGCACGCCCACGCCGACCGCGCCGGCGGCGGCCAGCCCCATCTTCGTCAGCATCGGCACGCCGACGACCATGAGTCCGGCCAGCGCGATGACGACGGTGAGCCCGGCGAAGACGACCGCCGACCCGGCGGTGCCGGTCGCGAGCGCCGCCGCCTCCTGCGGGCCGTGGCCCTTGCCGCGTTCCTCCCGGTACCGGGAGACGATGAACACCGCGTAGTCGATACCGCAGGCCAGCCCCAGCATGCTGGCCAGCGTCCCGGTCGTCGAGGACAGACCGAGCGCGCTGCTCAGCGCCAGGATCGACGCCATGCTGACGCCCACACCGATGACCGCGGTCAGCAGCGGGAGCCCGGCGGCGGCCAGCGAACCGAAGGTGACGATCAGGACGAGGGCCGCGATGGCGATACCGATCGCCTCGGCCGTGGCGCCCGCCGCGGGTGTCGTCGCCAGCGCGGTACCGCCGACCTCGACGGTCAGCCCCGAGCCCTGCGCCTCCTTGATGGCGTTCCGGAGGTGGTTCTTGGTGGCGTCGGTGAGATCGTCGGGCTTCGCCTTGTAGCTGACGGTGGCGTAGGCGGTGGTCGCGTCCTCGCTGACCGCCTGTGCCTGGAAGGGGTTCGCGGCGGACGCGACCTGTGAGCCGTCGGCCACCTCGCCCACGAACTTCGTGATCGCCGCCCTGTTCTCGGTGGCGGTGACCTTCTCGCCGCCCGGCGCCACGAACACCACCCGGGCGTTCGCGCCGTGCGCGTTGGAGCCGGGGAACCGCTGGTCCATCAGGTCGAAGGCCTTCTGGGACTCGATTCCCGGCATCGTGTTGTCGGCGTCGGGAGCGGCGGGCGCCGTGGCGGCACCGGCACCGACGGCGGCGAGCACCGCCAGCCACATCAGGGCGACGTACCAGCGCCGCCGGAAGGCCAGTCGGCCCAGCTTGTACAGGAAGGTGGCCACGAGGGGGAGGTCTCCACATCATCGGATCTCGGGTACCGGACAAGGTTCCCGGGACCGGCCCCCTCCCGTCGTCGTGCACCTGTCGACAATCACCACTACTGAGAACGCAGTACAGGCGGCCCCGTGGGTCGTCCGCACGCAGGACGGGCGGTACCCCTCCGGTAGGGGTACCGCCCGCGCGGATCAGCAGGTGTACGACGGTCAGGACACGTACGACGCCGCCTGCGCCGTGCTCACCACCGTGTCGGCCGCGGCCTGTGTGAGCAGCCCCGCCGTCACCCAGGCCGCCGTCGTCGACCGCACCCGGGTGACCAGCGCTGCCTTGTTCGCGAAGGGCGCCCCCGCCCAGATCTCGTCGAGCAGCGTGGTGCCGTCGGTCTTCGCCGGGTTGGCGATGCCGGAGGAGACGGTCCCGAACACGACCGTCGGTTCGGCGCGCCGGACGTAGGCGTGCGTCGGGTCCTCGGTCCCCTCGGAGAAGGGGGCGAACTCGGTGCCGTTCAGCGTGTAGTGCAGCGGCTTGCCGCTCACCGGGGTGAGGGAGGGCAGCAGGTCGCCGGAGAGAGCGGCGTTGCGGTACAGGCCCACGGACAGGTAACTGGTGCTCGAACTCCGCGCGACCAGGTTCACCGGCCCGTAGAACAGGGCCTGGAGCGACGGGTCGTCGAGCGCCTTCTCGACCCGCAGCCGGAACGGCACGCTGATCCGTACGACGTCTCCGCTCTGCCAGGTCCGCGACACCGCGAAGTAGCTCCCGGCGACCGGAGTGCCGCTCACCGCCTGCCCGTTGACGGTCACCTGGAAGCCGGCCGTCGCCCAGACCGGCACCCGCAGCCGCAGTGCGAAGGCCGCGCTGCCGCCCCCGAAGGTGAGCGTGGTGCCCTGCTCCTTCGGGTACTCGGTGGTCTGGGTGACCGTGACGCCCTTCTCGGCCCAGGTCAGGGTGGAGGGGCTGTACAGGTTGACGTAGAGGGAGGCGCCGTCGGACGACTTGAAGTACACCGAGTCCTGGTACTTCGTGGCGCTCTCCATGCCGGTGCCCTCGCAGCAGGTGGTGCCCTGCTTGGGCGTGTAGTCGCGCACATGCCCGGGCGTGAGCCCGATGAAGTACGTGACGAGCGGCTTCTCTGCGTCGGCCTTGTCCTGCTTGGAGCCGAGCACCTGGTTGAGGAGCGCCCGCTCGTAGTAGTCCATGTACTTCGGGTCCTGCTCGTGGAAGAACAGCGTCCGGCTCAGCTTGAGCAGGTTGTACGCACAGCAGGTCTCGGCGTTGGTGTCGCTGAGCGTCCCCGCGATCACCCCGCGCGCCTTCCAGAACTCGCCCGTGCTGGTGCCGCCGATCCCGTACATGCGCTGCGGGATCACCATGCCCCAGAAGTTCTTCGCGGCGGTCAGATAGCGCGTCTCGCCCGTCGCGTCGTACAGCCGTACGTATCCGGTGAAGATCGGGATGTGCTGGTTGGCGTGCAGGCCGTTGAGGGTGTCGGTGTTGGCCGCGCACGCGTCGATGAGCGTGTCGAGGTCGAACAGCTTGGCCAGGGCGAGGTGGTCGGCCTTGCCGGTGATCGCGTACAGGTCGACGATGGTCTCGACGATGCCGCCGAACTCACCGCTGGAGAAGATCCCCCACATCCGCTGCAGGGTGGCGTCGGGCAGCTTGGACAGCCGGGAGTACATCCAGTCGCACATGCCGGACGCGAGGTCCAGCGCCCGGGCGTCGTCCGTCGCGAGGTAGGCGTCCAGCAGCCCCTTGAGGATCTTGTGGGCCGTGTAGTAGGGCGCCCACACCTTCGTGTAGTCGCCGCTCGTCATCGACTCCAGTGCGATGAACTGCGTCTCCGGGTAGGCGGCGAGGAAGCCCGGGTGGCTCGGGCCGCCCCAGGTGCGGCGCAGGGTGGCGGTCAGTCCGCGCCCGGAGGCGTCGCCGAAGGTACCGCCGGTGGTGGCGGAGAAGTAGTACGAGGCGAGGTTGCCGAGCCCCGCGGTGGACTTCTTCGCCTCGTTGCTCTGGAGCGAGGTGATCTCGGCCGCGGTCAGGGCACGCGAGTAGACGTTGAACTCGTCGAAGGCGCCCGCGTAGACCGGGTCGCCGGAGTAGTTCGAGCGGCCCAGCCAGTTGTTCGTCAGGGTGCCCAGGACGGACGGGTTGAGCGTCATCGCGGTGTTCGTGGCGACGGCGGTGCCGTTGACGTAGAGCGTGCCCGTGGTGCCGGAGATGGTCACCGCGAGGTGGCTCCACTGGTTCAGCGGCAGCGCGGCGGTGCCGTTGAGGCCCTGTTCGCCGCCGGCGCCGCTGGTGGTGATGGCGAAGCGCGGCACCCCACCGGCGTTGCGGGAGGCCAGGTACATGTACCGGGTGGTGTCGTTGCCGAAGTCGAAGACACGCTGCCAGTTGGCGTCGTGCGTGGGCTTGACCCAGATCGACAGGGTGATGGCCGCGGCGCCGCCCGGTACGGCGGCCGGGAGGTCCACGTACTGGTAGGAGCCCCGGACGTTCTCGTGGGCGCCGCCCCACTTCCCGGTGACGGTGAGCATGCGCGGGTCGGTGCGCAGCGCCGCGCGCACGTCGGTCAGGGCACCGACCATCGTCGAGATCTTGTCGGCGTAGGTCTGCTCCCCGGTGCTCGCGTAAGCCTGCGACAGCATGGTCAGGAAGTGGCCCGTGTAGTGGCCGCGCAGGTTGCCGTTGGCCTCGCCGTCCAGGCCCTCCCAGCCGCCCGGGGCGACCGCCCCGCCCGTGGAGAGGCCCGCGTTGGCGCGGAACACCTGGAGCAGCCGGTTCACGTCGTAGCCGCGCCCGTGGTCCAGCATCAGCTGCCGCTTGCTCGCGAAGACGCCCTGGCCGAGCGAGACGTCCTTCAGCTCGAAGGGGCGGAGCGTCCAGGCGGACGGCGCGGGCAGGGCAGCGGCGGCGGCCCGGCCGGAGGCCGCGTAGGCGAACGCGGGTGCGGCGGCGGCCAGGACCGCGCTCTGCAGCAGGAACCGTCTCGACAGCGGGGGAGTCACATGTGCCTCGTCTCTGAGGTGACTTGATGTGGGTGAGCTCTGAAGTCTCTGGATCTGAAGCCGCTCGTCCGCCGGACGGGCTACTCGGTGTAGTACGTCGCGTCCTGCTGGTCCAGGGAGGTGCTCAGCGGCTGGAGCTGGATCAGGTTGTTGTAGTGCCGGATGAAACGGCCCGGGAAGTTGTACGACTCGAAGGACACCCCGGCGGAGTCGGCGAGGCCTGCCCGCCGGACGAAGGACGCGTCGGCCAGGAAGGTGGCCGTGCCGGTGTTCTTCTCCACCCACAGCTCGTAGTTCTTGTGCCGGAGGTAGTAGCCGGGGAAGTTCGCCGATTCCAGCGAGACGGTCCCGGAGCCGGTCAGCCCGGTGACGATCCGGAACTGCGAGTCGGCGAGGTTGGTGACGTTCGCCTCCAGCTTCGCCCGGTACTCCCAGTGCCGGATGTACCGGTCCGGGTAGTTGAACGACGAGAGGCGGACCGGGGTGAGCCCGTCGGAGACCGGGATGCCGAAGTTCGGGGTGCCGTCGGCGTTCCAGTACAGCTTCTGGTAACGGGTGCGCCGGTTGGGGTCGTTGAGCGGGTCGCCGCTGATGTCCTTGTAGTTGCGGTCGTGGTAGACGAGGACGTCGGACTTGCCGTCCTCGGAGACCGTGAAGGTGTTGTGGCCCGGCCCGTACTGCCCGGTCGAGGCGTTGCTCGTGAACACCGGCTGCGGACTCTTCGTCCAGGAGGCCGGGTTGAGCAGATCGGCGGACGTCGACGCGGTCAGCAGTCCCAGGCAGTAGTTGGCGTCGGTGGCGCTCGCCGAGAAGGCCATGAAGAGCTTCCCGTTGCGCTGGATGACCGAGGGACCCTCGTTCACCGTGTGCCCGATGATCTCCCAGGACAGCGTGGGCCGGGAGATCATCGCCGGAGTGCCGCTGATGGTCCAGGGGTTGGACATCTTCGCGAGGTAGATGTTGGTTCCGTCGCCGACGGCCGGGTCGTTCTGTGCCCAGCTCAGATAGCGGGTGCCGTTCACCACGAAGGTCGTCGCGTCGAGCGAGAAGGTGTCCAGCGGCAGCGCGATACGGCCCTTCTCGGTCCAGGTCCCGGTGACCGGGTTGGCGGAGGAGGACTCCAGGACGTACGGGCGGATCTTCCAGATGTCGTCGGAGGCGCCGGCCGCGAAGTACACGTACCACTTGCCGTCGATGAAGTGGATCTCCGGAGCCCAGATGTGGGCCCCCATGTCACCGCTGGCGTGTTTGGTCCAGATGGTCGTCTCGGCGGCGGTCGCCAGGCCCTGGAGCGTGGTGGCACGGCGCAGCACGATCCGGTCGTACGCGGGGACCGTGGCGGTGAAGTAGTAGTAGCCGTCGGTGTGCTTGTAGATGTGCGGGTCGGCGCGCTGCTCGGCGATCGGGTTGGTGAAGGTGACGGCCGGGGAGGCGGGGACGGCGGCGAACGCCGGGGTGCCGACGACGGCGGGCACGGTCACGGCGACGACCAGGGCCGTGCAGGCCTTGAGGAGCGTGCGTCGGCTCGTCGAGCTGCTGCGGGTGCGGTCCACGGCGAGTCTCCTTCAGCGGCCTGTTCCCGGGCCGACATTGTTCGATATATGGAACGGTGTACGGAGGTTCGACCGAAAGATAGGTAGGGGGCGTGAGTGAGTCAATGTTTCCGACAGATTGAATTCCGGTTGATCGCTCACGCCCCCCGATGCGCCTGTGCCACGCCCCTCGGAGATCGCCTAGAAGCGGGCTCCGATGTTCGTTCCGGCGCGCGGCACGAGGAAGTTGGGCGCCGCGGGCAGCGAACCGTCCGCGCGACGCGCGCCGGTGACGGCCGCAGGGTCGGTGCTCAGTACCGAAGCGGCGTTCCAAGTTCCGCCCAGATCCCAGGAGTTGCCGGTGGAGACGGTGGCGGAGCCGAGAGCGGCGGCCCGCCCGTCGGAGACCGACAGGTTGGCGGTGAGGGCGGCACGTCCCCCGGAGACGTCGAAGTCGAAGCCGGTGCCCGCGTTCCCGTACGCGGTACTGCGGTTGACGCCGACGGCACCCGGATTGCCGTTGTCCGTGAAGCCGTGGGCCGCGTTCTTGAACGCGGCGGTGTTGCGCAGGACGTGCCCCGTGGCGGGCGCCGGGGTGCCGCCGCCGAGCTTGAAGCCGTTGCCGTCACCCGCGAAGTCGGGGAAGTTCCAGCGGTTGAAGCCGTTGCCGTACGAGACGGTGTTCTCGATCGTGACCGGCGAGGTGAACTTCCAGGCGTCGAAGCCGTCGTCGACGTTGTTCCACAGCCGCGCGCCCCGCACGACGTTGCCGGTCCCGCCACCCTCCTTGATGGCCAGTCCGTCCGCGCTCTCGCCGTTCTTGCGCGGATCGCGGTTGCCGTAACTGTCCAGGTCCAGGATCTGGTTGTCGGCGGAGGCGCCCTGGAGCTGGAAACCGGACTCGTAGTTGTCGTGCGTGACGAGGCGGGCGAAGACGTTGTTGTTGCAGCCGTCGCAGTAGACGCCGTACGGCCCGTTCACGATCTCCAGCCCCGAGATCCGCCAGTACGAGGCCTCCTGGTGGATCGCACCGCGCTCGCCGCGCGGAATGCTGCCGCCGACCGGCGTGTGACTGGCGGGCAGCTGCTCCCCGTCGACGACGACCCGCTCACCCGGATGGGCACCCAGGGTGATGGGCTGGGACGCGGTGCCGGAGGTGGCGATGGTGATGTTGTCGGTGAGCGCGTAGGTGCCCCCGCGCACGGTGATCGTGTCGCCCGGTTTCGCCAGGTCGACGGCCTTCTGGATGGTCCTCAGGGGGCGTGCGGTGGTGCCCGGCGCCGAGTCGTCGCCGCCCGTCGCCACGACGAGCGTCGTCGCGGCACTGGCCCCCTCGGCCGCTCCCACGAGCATCCCCGCTGTCATTAACGCGGTGCCCAGGACCGCCGTTCCCGTCCGGATCGCTGCGTTGCGCATGTACGGCTCCCGCCTCTGCCTCGGCTCTGTCGCCAAGGAGTGGCCGCCGGGGCCGTGGAGGTTGCCGGGTCCGGTTGACTAGGGTCAGGAGCCGTGACGCAGAACCACAGCTCGCAGAACAACAGCTCGCAGAGCGGCGGCCCGAAGAGCGGCAGACCGCTCGCCGTGTTCGACCTCGACAACACGCTCGCCGACACCGCGCACCGCCAGCGCTTCCTGGAGCGCAAGCCGCGTGACTGGGCGGCCTTCTTCGCCGCCGCGCCGCACGACCCGCCGCTCACCGAGGGCGTGACGCTGGCCCTGGAGAGCGCGCGGGAGTGCGAGGTCGTCTACCTCACCGGCCGGCCCGAGCGCTGCCGCCGGGACACGCTCGCCTGGCTCGCCGCGCACGGACTGCCCGAGGGCCGCGTCTGGATGCGGCGCAACGACGACCGCAGGCCCGCCCGCGGCACCAAACTGGAGGTCCTGCGCCGGCTGGCCCGCGACCGTGAGATCCGCGTCCTGGTGGACGACGACGAACTCGTCTGCCAGGACGCGGAACGCGCGGGCTTCAGCGTCGTACGGGCCCGCTGGGCCGCCGAGTCCGGCGCGCTGAAGGAGGCGCAGGAGGGCGAGGGCCGGACCTGAGCGGGCTGCCCACGGCTGTCACTCGCCGTCGTCCAGCCGGAAGCCGACCTTCAGACCGACCTGGTAGTGCTCGACCTGCCCGTCCACGATCTGGCCCCTGACCTGCGTGATCTCGAACCAGTCCAGGTTGCGCAGGGTCTGCGAGGCCCGGCTGATGCCGTTGCGGACGGCCTGGTCGACGCCTTCGTGCGAGGTGCCGACGATCTCGGTGACCCGATAGGTGTGGTTCGACATGCGGGTGCTCCTCTTCGCGGTACTGGGTGTACTGGACGTGGTGGACGTGGTGGATCTTCCGGGCGGCATTCCACGTTCCACCGTGCCCCATGTGACGGTGGTTCGCGAGGTGTCGCTACCGGGCGACGCTCAACGACAGGGCGAAAAGGCCCCGCTCGTCCGTCCACCAGCGGGTCGGCTCCAGCCCGGCGGCGGCCAGTTCGGCGCCCACGCCCTCCTTCCGGAACTTCGCCGACACCTCCGTACGCATCTCCTCGCCCGCCGCGAAGTCGACGGCGAGATCGAGTGCGGGAACCTTCACCGTCTGCTCGGCGAGCGAGCGCAGCCGCATCTCGATCCACTCGTTGTCCGAGTCCCACAGCGCCACGTGCTCGAACGCGCCGGGGTCGAAATCGGCGCCGAGTTCGCGGTTGACGACGGTCAGCACGTTCTTGTTGAACTCGGCCGTCACGCCCGCCGCGTCGTCGTAGGCGGGGACCAGCACCGACTCGTCCTTGACCAGGTCCGTGCCGAGCAGCAGCGCGTCCCCGGGTGACAGCAGGGAACGCACCGACGACAGGAACGCGGCCCGCTCTACGGGCAGCAGATTGCCGATCGTGCCGCCGAGGAACGCCAGCAGCCGGGGACCGGGTGTGCCCGGCAGCGCCAGACCGCCGGTGAAGTCGGCGATCAGAGCGTGCACGCCGAGGCCCGGCCGCTCGGCGATCAGCGCCTCGCCCGCCTGCCGCAGCGCGCTCTCGCTGACGTCGACCGGGACATACGTCTCCAGGTCCGACAGCGCGTCCAGCAGGTGCCGCGTCTTGTCCGACGAGCCGGAGCCGAGCTCGACCAGGGTGCGCGCACCGGTCGCGGCGGCGATCTCCCCGGCCCGGGCGAGCAGGATCTCGCGCTCGGCCCGGGTCGGGTAGTACTCCGGCAACTCGGTTATCTCGTCGAAGAGTTCACTGCCGTGCGCGTCGTAGAACCACTTCGGCGGGAGGGTCTTGGGCGTGCGGGTGAGCCCGTGGAGGACATCGGAGCGCAGGGCGGCCTCCGTGGCGTCCTCGGGCAGGGTGCGGGTGACCAGGAACGGACTCACGTACGAAGCTCCTCGGGTGGTACGGATGCCAGGTCGTCGCTCATGTCGCCGAGCGGGGTGAGCCGTACCTCGGTGCGGCTCGCGATGACGAGGGTGCGGTCGGGTACCTCCTGCCAGCGGGGATCGTCGTCGTACGGTTCGGACGCCACCACCGTGCGGGGGCCGGGGCCGGTCAGGTGGAAGAGGCTGTCGCCCCAGGTGGTCGCGGCGATCGTCGTGCCGTCGGTGAGCAGCAGGTTGAGGCGGGAGCCGGGGGCCGCCGCGTCGGTCTCCAGGACGGTGCGGGCCAGCGCCCGTCCGACGTCGTCACCGGCGTGCAGCCGGTGCAGCACCAGCGCCCACAGGAACGCCGAGTCGGAGCGTGCCTCCAGCGACAGCAACTCCTCGCCGGGCAGGGCCTCTACGAGGGGTGCGAGGGATCCCGGCCAGCCCTTGACCGCCCCGTTGTGCCCGAACAGCCAGGCACCGGCGGCGAAGGGCGCCGCGGCGGCCTCCCCGTCGGCGCCGGCCAGAGTCGCGTCCCGTACGGCGGCGAGCAGCGCGGTGGTCCGTACGACCCGGGCGAGGTCGGCGAAGGACCCGTCCGCCCAGATGGGCCCCGCGCGCCGGTAGCGGGCCGGCACCGGATCGTCCTGTGCGTACCAACCGACTCCGAAACCATCGGCGTTGACGGTCCCGTGCCGCTGCTGCCGGGGTGCCCACGACTGCCGGTACAGCCCGTGCGGAGGCTCCGTCACCACACTGCCGATCGCCTCCGGGGGCCCCAGGAAGGCCAGTTGACGGCACATCAGACAGCCTCCGGGTTACGGGCGGTGCGGAACCCGGAGAAGATCTGCCGCCGGATCGGATAGTCCCAGTTGCGGAACGTGCCCCGGCAGGCCACCGCGTCCACGGCGAACGAACCACCCCGCAGCACCTTGTACTCGGGCCCGAAGAACACCTCCGAGTACTCCTTGTACGGGAACATGCTGAACCCCGGGTACGGCAGGAAGTCGCTCGACGTCCACTCCCACACGTCGCCGATCAACTGCCTCACCCCGAGCGGCGATTCCCCGGCCGGATAGCTTCCGGCGGGCGCCGGACGCAGATGCCGCTGACCGAGGTTGGCGTGCTCGGGGGCGGGGTCGGCGTCGCCCCACGGGTAGCGCGTCGAGCGGCCGGACGCCGGGTCGTGCCGGGCGGCCTTCTCCCACTCCGCCTCCGTGGGCAGCCGGCGCCCGGCCCAGCGGGCGTACGCGTCCGCCTCGTACCAGCAGACGTGCACGACGGGCTCCTCGGGCGGCACCACCTCGGTGACCCCGAACCGCCGACGCAGCCACTGCCCGCCGTCCCGGAACCAGAACAGCGGCGCGTACAGGGCGTGCCGGCGGACATGCGCCCAGCCGTCCGGCGTCCACCAGCGCGGGTCGTCGTAGCCGCCGTCCGCGATGAACGCCTGGTAGGCGGCGTTCGTCACCGGGGTCGTGTCGATGAGGAAGGGCGCCACCTCGCGCCGGTGCGCGGGCCGTTCGTTGTCCAGGGACCACGGCTCGGTGGAGGTGCCCATCGTGAACGGGCCACCGGGGACCAGTACTTCGGCCGGACCGGTGAACGGGGGAGCGGGCTCCGGGTCGGGGGCGTGGAGAACCGCCGGCCCCTTCCGCAGCTGATGGGTGATCAGCATCGTCTCGTCGTGCTGCTGTTCGTGCTGGGCGATCATCCCGAAGGCGAACCCGGCCTCGGTCAGCCGCGCGCCCGTGCCTTCGAACGCGGCGCTCTCCAGCACGTCAAGGGCCCGGCCGCGCACCTCCGCCGCGTACTGGCGGGCCTCGGCGGGCGGCAGCAGCGGCAGCGAGGGCCGCTCGGCCCGGGAGTGCTCGAAGGCGTCGTACAGGCCGTCGATCTCGGGCCGCATCGCCTCCCGCCCGGCGACCGCGCGCAGCAGCCACAGCTCCTCCTGGTTGCCGATGTGCGCGAGGTCCCACACCAGCGGCGACATCAACGGCGAGTGCTGGGCGGTGAGTTCGGGATCGTCCACGGAGGTGAGGAGCGAGGTCCGCTCCCGCGCGGTGGTGAGCGCGGCGAGAGCGCGCCCCCGGAGTGTCTCCGGATCCAGGGCGGGGTCGGTCATGTGCGGAGATCCTTTCCGTACGGGGTCCCGTGCGCACTCCGGTCCGTGCCGCGCAGGCTGTCGAGCAGGTCGTCGGCGGGACAACGGCCCCGTACGACATAGCGGTCGAGGTACGCGGCGACGGCGTCGACGACGTCCCGGCTCGCGCCGAGCCGGGGCAGGGCGTCCAGGGCGGCCGAGAAGCAGACGAGGGCCACCTCCTGCAGCTCGGGGTCGGCCAGGCCGTGGCGGGCCGCGTCGGACCACAGCGGATTGTGCGGGGCGGGCAGCGACCCGGCGCGCTCGGCGAGCGGCTTGACCGCCCGGTAGGCCAGCTCGGCGGCCTCGGGGTCGTCGAAGAGCGCGGCCGTGACGGCGAGCGGGACGATCCAGCCGTCGTCACCGGGCTGGGCGTCGATCATGCGCAGTTCGAGATGGCCGCGCGGCCGGACGGGCGGGAACAGGGTCGTCAGGTGGTAGTCGAGATCCTCCCGCGTCGGCGGCCGGGGCGCCCCGGACCGGATCCACTCCCGGAACGTCAGCCCGTCCTCCGGCACGTCCCACGGTCCGCTGTCCCGCCGTACGCACATCACCGGGGCGTCGAGCACACGCTCGGCCCAGGCCTGCCGGGGCTCGGCGTCCAGCGGCTGTGCCCCCGCCCGCCCGGCGCCGATCTCCATCCACAGCACCTGCCGGGTGGAACGCCAGCCGGTGGGGCTGCCCACGGCGAGCGGGGAGTTGGCGAAGGCGGCCACGAGGACCGCGCCGAGCTGGTGTGCGAGCCACCAGCGCCGTCCGTGTCCGAGGGGGCCCGGCTCCTCCTGGCCCGCGTCGAGGCACACCTGGACGGAGGCCGAGGTGCACATCATGGCCCGGCCGGCCGGGCCCGACAGGTCGAGGGACCGCTCCAGGGCGTCGTAGCGCGGCTCGTGCAGGAAACGACGGGGCGGGTGCCAGGGATCCTGGCCGATGCCGACGATACCGAGACCGTGTTCGCGCAGTACCGCGCGGACGGCGTCCAGGTCGGCGGAGACGGATCCGACGCACTCCATCAGGGAGCCGGCGGGAGCGGAGCTGAGCTCCAGCTGACCGCCGGGTTCGACGGTGAGGGCCGACCTGAGAGGCAGGGTCCGCAGTGCGGCGTAGGCCGCTTCGAGCCGTTCGGGTGTCACGGGGAGCCGCGGCTGCCGCAGCTCGTGGACGAGCCATTCCACCTCGACACCGAGGGTGCGGGGCGGTCCGGTCTTGAAACAGATCCCCCGGACCAGGGCTTCGACCTCGGCCTCGGCGAGGGCGGTGCGGCGCTTCGTACAGCCACTTGCCGAAGCGGCAATAGATGTATCGGACATGTCGGGATCCTCCTGAGATTCCACCATGCCGCCGGCCCGGCTTCGGGTGGGCCGGACAGGCAACGCTCGTCCCACCCAAACCCCTCGTGCCGAATCGCACAAGGGTGCACATGGGCACTTTCAGGACGATGGATCTCCGTTTCCTTGGCGTTTGTGAGCCGTTCGCATACCCGGGAAACTCTGTTGCACCGCGTGTCCAGCATCACCCACGATGCCTGTATGAGCACGGCGGGGGAGCGAGCACCGGGCACGGCCATGGCGCACACGGGGGTGGTGCCATGAGCGCGCGCCTGCGCGACCTCGCACGTGGTACGGAGGAGATCGTCGCGGCCGGTTCCTACCGCGCGTCCGACGGGCGCGAGGTGCGACTCGCCGCGGCGATCAAGGCCGCCCGGGCGGGCACACGCCTGCACGGCCCGGGCCCGCTGGACGCCCTTCCGGCGGCCCCACCGCTGGACACGTCCTTCGAGGTCACCGGCGAGAGCAGCCTGGAGGCCGCCCGTCGCCTCCCCGGCCCGGTGGCGGTCCTGAACTTCTCCTCGGCCCGCAACCCGGGCGGCGGTTATCTGAACGGCGCCCAGGCCCAGGAAGAGGCCCTGTGCCGGGCCTCCGCGCTGTACACCTGCCTGACGGAGGTGCGCGAGTTCTACGACCACCACCGCACCCACCGCGACCCGTTCTACACGGACCGCGTCATCCACTCACCCGGGGTACCGGTCTTCCGCGACGACCGGGGCCGCCTCCTGGACACCCCGTACACCGCGGGCTTCCTCACCTCGGCGGCCCCGAACGCGGGGGTCGTAAGGCGCACGGCACCCGAGCGGGCGGCGGACATCCCCCGGGCCCTGGCGTCCCGCGCGGAGCGGGTCCTGGAAGTGGCGGCGGCAGAAGGCTACCGCCGCCTGGTCCTGGGCGCCTGGGGCTGCGGAGTCTTCCGGAACGACCCGGCGACGGTGGCGACCGCGTTCAGAGACCTCCTGATGGGCGGCCGTTTCGAGGGCACATTCGAGAGGGTCGTGTTCGCGATCCTGGACCGCACGACGGGCGCAACAACAAGGGCGGCTTTCGAGCGTACGTTCAGGTTCTAGGGGCACGGGGCGGTGACATCTGCGGCTCCGCCGCGTGGGCGCGAGACGCCCCACGGACCTGCACGGTCGGAACAACCTCAGCGCCACCCGTACAGCTCCTGCAACCGCCGCACCACGGAGTTGAACCGCATCCGGTCCAGCGCGCAGGCCTCCCGCCGCATCCCGTCCTCGAACAACCGCAGCACCCGATCCACATCCACCCACGAGTCCCGCCCGGTCCGGTCCCACGGCCCGCTCCCGATCGGCACCCACTCGCGGTCCCCGTCATGCCGCTTGCTGGACAACTGCACGGCCAGGAACGTCCCGGCGGCCTCGCGGGCGACCACGAGCACGGGCCGGTCCTTCCCCCGTCCGTCGTTCTCCTCGAAAGGCACCCAGGTCCACACGATCTCGCCCGGATCGGGATCTCCGTCGTGGGCGGGCGAGTACTCCGTACGCACCCGCCCGACGTCGCGAGGATCGGCCTCGGTGGTGGCGGAAGGGCCGTATCGGCCCGGGACTTCGGCATGGGGAGAGGCAGTCACGGGGCTCACGTTAGAGCCTGGGCCCCGTGACCGCCCGCATCACCCCTGGTCCTTCTCCACCGGCACCTTCTGAACCGTCGGTGCCGCCATCCCGTTCAGGGCCGAAGTCCCGTTCGGGGTCTGCCCGTTCTGGTTCATGGACGTGAGCAGCTGCCGGGCCAGCCCCAGCCCCGTACCGCCCATGGCGAGCGCCTTGGCGAGCATCTCCGCCATGCCGTCCGCACCGTTGAGCACCACCATGTTGTCCACGCTGCCGAACGCGGACGCACCGGCCTTCACGATCTCCGGCCAGTTCTCGGCGAGCTGCTGGGCGACCACCGCCTCCTGGTTCTCCGCGAGCGCGGCGGCCCGCGCCTTGATGGTCTCCGCCTCCGCGAGCCCCTTCGCGCGCGTCGCCTCGGCGGCGGCGAGCCCCTTGGCCTGGAACGCGGCGGCCTCGGCCTCACCGGTGGCCCTGGTCGCCATGGCGGCGGCCGTACCCCGTGCCTTGGTCGCCTCGGCCTCGGCGTTCGCTGCCGTCTTGATGCGGTTCGCCTCGGCCGTGGCCGCGAGCTCGGTCTCCTTGGCCTTGGCCTGCGCCGCCGAGATACGGGCGTCACGCTCGGCCTCGGCCCGCGCCCGCGTCTCGTAGGCCTGCGCGTCGGCCGGCTTGCGGACGTCCGCCTGGAGCTGCTGCTCCCGGCGCAGGGCGTCGAGTTCGGCGATGCGCGTCTCCTGGACGACGACGTCCTGCCGGGCGGCGGCGTCGGCGAGCGGTCCGGCCTGCCGGGCCTTCGCCGCCGCCTTGTCGCGCTCCGCCTGGTACCCGGCCTGCAGGATCTCGCTGTCCCGGGTGGCCTCCGACATCCGCGCCGCGGCCTTCTGCTCGGCCTCGGTGGCGAGCCGGTTCGCCTCCGCCTGCGCGATGCGCGCGTCCCGCTGCACTGCGGCGGCGTGCGGCATGGCGAGGTTCTTGATGTACCCGGTCGGGTCCTCGATCTCGTGGATCTGGAGGGAGTCGACGATCAGGCCGAGCTTCTCCATCTCCGTGCCGCACGCGGCCCGGGTCTGCCCGGTGAGCTTCTCGCGGTCGCGGATCATCTCCTCGACGGTCAACCCGCCGACGATGGACCGCAGATGACCGGCGAACACGTTGTGCACGCGCTCCGCCATCATCTTCTGCTGGTCGAGGAAACGGCGGCCCGCGTTGGCGATCGACACGAAGTCGTCGCCCACCTTGAAGATGACCACACCCCGCACCTTGAGCGGAATGCCCTGGGTGGTCACACAGTCCACGTGCAGTTCGGTCTCGTTCAGGTCGAGCGAGATCTTGCGCACCGCCTGGACCCCGGGCAGCACGAGGGTGCCCCGCCCGGTGACGATACGGAACCCCATGCCTGCCTCAAGGCCTTCGGTCCGATGCTTGGAACCGGAGATGATGAGTGCCTCGTTGGGTTCAGCGACCCGCCACATCATCTTGAAAATACCGATGAGTGCGAGGACCGCTACTACCGCGACCCCCGCAACGACGCCGACGAACATCGGCATACGCCCCCTTTGCCTGGTGCCCTTTCGGCACCGAACGACGCAAGGGTGCTCCTGTGCGACGCCCGGGTACAGCGGCTGAGGAATCCTTGTTGCAAGCTTGACGCACACGTGATCGTCCGCAGACGTACGGACCCCGCGACGGCCCGTCCGCCGCGCTCAGCCGTCGTACGCGGAGGTGACGTACACGGTGCGTGGTGGCAGGTACTCGACGACCATGACCACCGTCCCCCGCTCGATTCGCTCCTGGGCCGCGGAGGCGTATGCCAGGAAGTGCTCGGCGCCGCCGCGCACCCGGACGATCACCTCACCGACCAGACCCGGCCCGATCGTGCCCGTCACCCGCCCCATCAAGCCGACCATCGCCGCGTCGTCCATGGTCACAGACTACGGGCCCAAGGGCCCCTGTGCCGCCGCCGAGTCGGCGACCGGTTCGAACGGCGGCCACCGCTCGTGCCAGCGCAGGTCGGCCTCCAACTGCGCGGCCAGGGAGACGAGCAGCGGCTCACTGTTCGCCGGGCCGAGCAACTGGGCACCCACCGGCAGCCCTTCACCCACGAACCCGGCCGGCACGTTCACCCCGGGCCAGCCCAGCACGTTCCACGGCCAGGCGTACGGGCAAGCCGCGATCATCGCGCGGTCGGTGGCCGGTCCGCCCAGCTCCAGCAGCGCGCCGACGCGCGGCGGGGGAGCGGCCGTGGTCGGCGCGAGGACCACGTCGTACGAGGTGAAGAGGGCGCCGATCCGCCGGTGCAGGGCGGACTCCGCACGCCGGGCCAGTCGCAGCGGAGGCCCGCCGAGCAGCCGGCCCAGGCGGGCCGAGTCCCGGGTGCGCCGGTCGAGCAGCGCGGGATACGGAGCCTCGCGGACCCGCTCGGCGATACCGGCGGTGGCGCGCGGGACGAAGCTGAGCCCGATCTGCCCGTACGCCGGGTCGGCCTCCTCGACGGTGTGCCCCAACGAGGCGAGTTTCCCGGCGAGTTGGACGACCCGTGCCCGTACGTCGGGCTGGAGCCGTGCGGGCAGCGCGGTGAACGGCGGTCTGAGCGAGAGCGCGATGCGCAGCCGCCCGGGGTCGCGGCGGGCGGCCTCGGAGGCGCTGATCGTCGGCGGCCGGTGCGGGTCCCGTACGTGGTTGCCGCTCGCCGCGTCCAGGAGGAGGGCCGCGTCCGCGACCGTACGGGCCAGGGTGCCGTTGACCGTGATGCCCTGGAAGGACTCGGGGCGCGGCCAGGTCGAGATACGACCGCGCTGCGGTTTGATGCCGATCAGGTGAGTCCAGGACGCCGGGATGCGCACCGAGCCGGCGCCGTCCGAGCCGAGGGCGGCGGGGACCAGACCCGCGGCGACGGCGGCGGCCGAACCGCCGGACGAGCCGCCCGGGGTGTGGCCGGGGTGCCAGGGGTTGCGGGTCGCGCCGAAGGCGGGCCCCTCGGTGAACGGCCACTGGCCGAACTCGCAGGTGTTGGTCTTGCCGACGACGATCGCGCCGGCCGCCCGCAGCCGCCGTACCGCCTCGCCGTCCTCGGCCACCGGCGGGTGCTCGCCCCGGCAGCCGAACGCGGTCGGCTCGCCCGCCACGTCCATGTCGTCCTTCACGGCCACCGGCACACCGAGCAACGGCCGGCGCCCGCCCGCCGCCAGTTCCCGGTCGGCCGCGTCGGCCTCGGCGAGCGCGGCCACGGCCCGCACGATCCGGAAGGCGTTGAGGGTGCCCTGTGTGGCCGCGATCCGGGCGAGGGTCTGCTCGACGAGCGTCCGTGAGGTCACCTCGCCGTCGGCCAGCGCACGGGCGCACTCCACGAGCCCGGCGGCACGCTCGGCAGTCATACGGACACCCCTCCGTCGCACACGTCGCGCCGCGCCGGCGCGTTCCCCATAGCGATTTCACAGCTTCACTACCGCACGGTAACCGCTGCCGGGGCGGTGTGGTGCGAGATGTCGAATGTGCTGCGTCCTGATGGAAGTTCACAGGTCCGGAGCATGTCCGAACTATTGACGTGCGCACGCCTCGGATTTACGGTCTGACCGATTTACCGAACCGCGTTCGCAATGCCGAACACGGAGAGCCGTCGGTTGGATCACCAAGGAGCCGCACGTGACCAGTCCCCGCCCCACGCCCTCCCGTCGCAGCCTGCTGCGCGCGCTGGCCGCCCTGCCCGCCTCGGCGCTCGTCCTGGGCGAACTGCCCGGACTGCTCGGCACCGCCGCGGCAGCGGCACCGCCCAGCGGCTCCGCGACGCGCTACACCATCGTGCCGTTCCTCAACAGCAACGACGGCACGGTGAACGTCTACCAGTCCGACGACGCCACCGACTTCCGGCTCGTGCAGTCCTCGGCCTACACCCCGCCGAGCAACCGCATCCGTGACGCGAGCGTCCTCAAGCACACCAACGGCTACTACTACGTCACCTACACCACGCACACCTGGCAGGACACCAGCACCACCATCGGCTTCGCCCGCAGCTCGGACCGCGTCAACTGGACCTTCCTGTACGACTACACGGTCCCGATCGCCAACCTGTCGCGCGCATGGGCACCCGAGTGGTTCGTCGACAGCGACGGCAGCGTGAACATCATCGTGTCCTGCTCCGTCACCAGCGACGAGTGGATCTTCACCCCGTATCTGCTGAAGGCGACCAACTCCGCTCTCACGGCGTGGAGTTCACCGGTCGCGCTGTCCGGCATCGGGTCGAACCACATCGACACGTGCATCGTGAAGATCGGTTCGACCTATCACGCCTTCCCGAAGAACGAGACGACGAAGTACATCGAGTACGCCACCGCCACCAGCCTCGCCGGCCCCTACACCATCTCGAAGACGGGCGACTGGGCAGGCTGGGGCAGCTACCGCGAAGGCCCGTCCGTGATCCAGCTCGACAACGGCGGCTGGCGGATCTTCTTCGACGGCTACGGCGACGGGAAGTACTACTACAGCGACAGCTACGACACCTTCGCCACCTGGACCACGGCGAAGGCCCTGCCCTCGATCTCCGGAACCGCCCGTCACTTCACGGTGGTCAAGGAGACGGTCAGCGGCGGCCCGACCCTGTCGAAGAACGTCACCCGCTCCTTCCAGTCGGTCAACTACCCGACGCGGTACTGGCAGGTGCAGTCCTCACTGCTCAACCTCCCCGTGGTCAGCAGCTCCAGCACCACCGCGCTCAAGCAGGCGTCCACCTTCACGGTCGTCGCCGGACTGGCCGACGCCAACGGCTACTCGTTCCGCGACAGCTCCGGCAACTACCTCCGCCACTGGGACTTCCGGGCCCGCTTCGACGCCAACGACGGTACGTCGACCTTCGCGAAGGACGCCACCTTCATCGCCCGGACGGGCACGGCGTCGGGCTCGATCCGCTTCGAGTCGTACAACTACCCGGGCTACTTCCTGCGCCACTACAACTACCAGCTGCGCGTGGACGTGACCGACGGCACGGACACCTTCCGGCAGGACAGCTCCTTCGTCCCGGTGACGGCCTGGGCGTAGTCACTGTCCCCCTACGCGCGCCCCAGATGCCGCATGGTCAGGGCCAGTTGCAGCCTGAGCCGGCCCTGCGGGGTACGGACGGGCCACCCGAGCAGCGCCTCGGCGTGGCCCAACCGGTCCTGGAGCGTGGAGTGATGGACGCCGACCTCGACGGCGGCACCCCGCAGGCTCGCCGTCGAGGCGACGGCGTGCAACGTCGTCAGCATCCAGGGCGCGTCCGCGACCGCCGCCTCCAGCGCCTGCACATCGGGCGGCGGATCCGCCCCCGGTACGACGAGCTCGGCGAGCAGCCCGATACCGCCGAGCTCATCGGCGTACACGACCCGTGGTCCGGGGGAGTGCGAGGTGCCGTCGGCGGTGAAACGGAGCGCGGTGCGGGCGGCGGCCCAGGACCCCGGCAGTCCGAGCACGGGCACGGCGGGGCCGACACCGACCCGACCGGACGGAAGAGCGGGGCCGGCGGATCCGGTGTCGGCGCCGGCCGGCTTGCCGCGGGCCGCGCCCTCCGGGGCCGGGAGCCGGCCTTCGACGGGGGCCGGCCCGCGCAGGGCCGAGGCGGCGAGGACGCGGGGCGGGCCGTCGAACGGGGCGACCGCGTGAGCCCGGGCGGCCGGGGCCAGACCCAGCCGGCGCGCGGCGTGCAGCCGTACCTGCTCGGGGACGGTGGCGTCCAGAAGGGTCTCGACGAGTGCCGGGTCGTCGGCTGCCGCCGACGGCGCGCGACCTCGGGTGCGGTCGAGGACCAGGCGGATGGCAGCCGCCGCCCGCTCCAGGATGACCGCGTCGACGACACTGGGCGCACCGGCCCGCTCCAGCCACAGTGCCGGGGCACCGTCCGGCGACAGCGCGGCGGACGGCCAGGCCGGGTCCGGCGGCTGCTCCGTGTCCCGGCGGCGCCCGTCGGTCTCGACGCGCAGATGCACCCGCCGCCCGGCGTCGGCGAGCCGGGCCGGACACCCGGCCAGCACGGCGACACCACGCACCAGCGCCTCAAGACCGGCCCGGTGCTCGGCCAGCCGATCGAAGTAGGCGATGACCCGGACGGCGGCGCCGGCATCCGGATCCAGCGCGGTCAGTCGCCCCGCGAGCTCTTTCATGGCCCCATGGTGCCAGTTGCTCCGCAGGTTGTGCGGTTCCTTGGCCGCGGGCCGGGTGGGGGCTGGTCGCTCGGTTCCTCGCGCCCCTCCGGGGCTGCGCCCCCGGTCCCGGCCGGTTCCTTGGGGGCTGGGGGCTCGCGTTCCTCTGCGGGTCCGGTGGGGGCTGGCCGCGCGGTTCCTCGCACCCCTTTGGGGGCTGCGCCCCAGCGGGGCGCAGCCCTGTGCGGCCTACTCCGCGAGGAGCCTGCGCAGCCACTTCAGTTGGGCCGTCTGGCAGGCCTGGGAGAGGGATGCCTGGGGGGCGAAGCCGTCGAAGCCGTGGAAGCCGCCCGGCCATACGTGCAGCTCGGCGGTTCCGCCGGCCTGCCACAGGCGGGTGGCGTAGGCGACGACCTCGTCGCGGAACGTCTCGGCGGAGCCGACGTCGAGGAAGGCGGGGGGAAGGCCGGACAGGTCCGTCGCGCGGGCCGGGGCGGCGTACGGGGAGACGTCCGGGCCGCCGCGCCGTTCGCCGAGCAGCGCCGTCCATCCCGTGTCGTTCGCCGTGCGGTCCCATACACCGAGGCCCGCCATCTGGTGCGTGGACGGGGTGTCGTTGCGGTCGTCGAGCATCGGGCACATCAGCAGCTGGCCGATGGGCCGCGGACCCTTGCGGTCCCTGAGGAGCAGTGCCAGCGCTGCCGTCAGGCCGCCGCCCGCGCTGGCCCCCGCGATGACGATCCGCCCGGGGTCGGCGCCGATCTCCCCGGCGTGCTCGGCGGTCCACAGCAGCCCGGCGTACACGTCGTCGATGGGTGCCGGGTACGGGTGCTCCGGCGCCAGCCGGTACTCCACGGACACCACGACCGCGCCCAGCTCCCCGGCCCACCGCAGCGCGGCGTCCACGCCGACGCGGTTGTTGCCGAGGACCATGCCGCCGCCGTGGACGTGGTAGATCACCGGCAGCGGACCGTCCGTCGCCGGAGCGGCCGGGCGGCAGATCAGCAGCGAGATGTCCGGCGCGTGCTCGGGGCCCGGCACGATCCGGTCCTCGACCTCGAAGACCCCGCCCAGCGTCAGGTCCATGTCCGCCAGCATCGCTATGCCGGGTCCGTTGCGAGTGGCCTCGATCTCGTCCATGGTCAGTTTGGGCGGCAACGTGTCCTTGATCATCTCCAGGACGGCGGCGAGTTCCGGGTCGAACGGGGGCGGCGTAAGCGTCATTGCCTCTGCTCCTCTAGCTGCGTGCGGCGGCTCGTACGGCGATGATCCGGGCGTCCGCCCCCTTCCGGCACACCGCCGTACGGCGGGACTTGCCCGCCATCCGGCGGGTAGCCCGGTCGGCCCCGTCGCGGCCGGAACGGCAACCGCGTCACTGACCTGGGGATTTTGCCAGGTGATGAATCGTTGTTCACCGCATTGGGGTGGAAATGATCACGGGTGATGACAACGCTGCCATTGCCCCCCTTCCTCTGGAGTACCTGTGAACGTCTCATTCGCCGTCTGGACGCTGACAGTCGTCGGCCTGTGCGTCCTCGTAGCCGCCGACTTCTTCATCGGCCGCAAACCCCACGACGTGTCCCTGAAGGAGGCCGGCACCTGGACCGTGGTGTGGGTCGTCCTCGCCTGTCTGTTCGGACTCGGGCTGGCGGTCTACGGCGGGTCCAAGCCCACCGGTGAGTTCTTCGCCGGGTACATCACCGAGAAGTCGCTGAGCGTCGACAACCTCTTCGTCTTCGTGCTGATCATGGGCAAGTTCGCGGTGCCCTCGCAATACCAGCAGCGGGTGCTGATGGTCGGCGTCCTGGTCGCCCTCGTGCTGCGTGCCGGGTTCATCGCGGCGGGCGCGGCGATCATCTCCACGTTCTCGTGGGTGTTCTACATCTTCGGCGCCTTCCTCATCTGGACCGCCTGGAAACTGGTCCAGGACGCGAAGAAGGGCTCGCACGGGGAGGGGGCCGAGGAGTATGAGGAGAACAAGCTGCTCAAGATGGCCGAGAAACGGTTCGGCGTCGCGGACAGGTACCACGGCACCAAGCTGTTCGTCGTGGAGAACGGCAAGCGCATCATGACGCCGATGATGGTCGTCATGCTCGCGATCGGCTCCACGGACGTGCTGTTCGCGCTCGACTCCATCCCCGCCATCTACGGGCTCACCCAGGACCCGTACATCGTCTTCACCGCCAACGCCTTCGCCCTGATGGGCCTGCGCCAGCTGTACTTCCTCATCGGCGGCCTGCTGAAGAAGCTGGTGCACCTCAGCTACGGCCTGTCGATCATCCTCGGGTTCATCGGCGTGAAACTGGTGCTGCACGCGCTGCACGAGTCCGGCGTCCACGTCCCGGAGATCTCCATCCCCTTCTCGCTCGGCTTCATCGTCCTCGTCCTGGCCGTCACGACCGTGACGAGCCTGCGGGCGTCGAAGAAGCAGGAGGCGGCCGAGGCGGCCCAGCCCCGGGCTTGACTTCGCGTGCGCTCCAAGAACTAGCGTCGTTCCTGGAACACCGCTGGATGCAGGCGAACGGAGACGGACATGCGGCTCGGCGTGCACATCAACCGGTTCAACCACCCCGGAGGCGGGCCCGCGCTCGGCCCCGAGCTGGCGGCGGCCGGTGCCGCGGCCGAGGCGGCCGGTGTCCACCGGCTCACGGTCATGGACCACTACTTCCAGATGGAGTTCAACGGCGGCGCCGAGGACCCCATGCTGGAGGCCTACACGACCCTCGGCTTCCTCGCCGCCCACACCTCCACGGTCCGCCTCGGCGCGCTGGTGACCGGCGTGACGTACCGCCACCCCGGACTGCTCGCCAAGATCGCCACCACGCTCGACGTCCTCTCCGGCGGGCGGGCCACCCTCGGCATCGGGGCTGCCTGGTACGACCGGGAGCACGAGGGACTCGGGGTGCCGTACCCGGCGACGGCCGAGCGGTTCGAGCGGCTGGAGGAGACCCTGCGGATCTGCCTCCAGATGTGGGACCCGGACACCAACGGCCCCTTCGAGGGCACGCACTACCGGCTCGCCGAGACCCTCTGCGTCCCGGCGCCCGTCAGTTCACCGCGCCCGGAGATCATGATCGGTGGCGGGGGAGAGCGGAAGACCCTGCGCCTGGTCGCCCAGTACGCGGACGCATGCAACCTGTTCGCCAGTACCCCGGAGGAGGTCGGGCACAAGCTCGACGTCCTGCGCGGCCACTGCGACAGCGTGGGACGCCCGTACGACGACATCACCAGGACGCTTCTCTACATGGGCGACGCGCCCGAGAAGAACGACGTCGACGCCTTCGTCCGGGACATCGAGGGCTACGCCGGGTTCGGCATCGAGACGGTCATGCTGGGACCGCGTACGGGTGAACCGGCGGCGTGGATCGAGCAGTTCGTGGCCCCGGCGGTGCGGCGCGCGGCCGAGCTGGGCTGAGGCAGGGGGGTGCGGCGGAGGGCCGGAGCCTGTGTGGCTCCGGCCCTCCGCCGTGCGTACGTACGTCGGTCGATCAGGCGGCGGCGGACGTGGCCTCGCCGTGGACCAGGCCGATGACCTCGGTCAGCTGGGCGACGACCTCGGCGTCGTCGGAGGGGTGCGTCTCGGCGAAGCGGACCAGCGAGCCGGGGATGGCGAGCTTGACGTCGAGAACCTTGGCACCGGCGATGCCCGCGGCCTTGCGGGCCTCGTCCTGCGCCCAGACGCCGCCGAACTGGCCGTACGCGGTGCCGACCACGGCGAGCGGCTTGTCGGTGAGGGCGCCGGCGCCGTACGGGCGGGACAGCCAGTCGATGGCGTTCTTCAGGACGGCCGGAATCGTGCCGTTGTACTCGGGCGAGAAGAGCAGCAGCGCGTCGGCCGAGTTGGCGGCCTCGCGCAGTGCGACGACGGAGGGCGCCAGGCTGCCCTCCACGTCGATGTCCTCGTTGTAGAACGGAACGTCGGCGAGGCCTTCGAACAGCACGACCTCGGTGCCTTCGGGGGCGAGCTTCACGGCCGCCTCGGCGAGCTGGCGGTTGGTGGAACCGGCGCGAAGGCTGCCGACGAGGGCGAGGATGCGAACAGACATGGGTGACTCCACAGAGGGTTGAAACATTGCCGTGACGATCCGGACCGAGGTCCGTTTAGAGTTGTACCAGTGAAACGGACCGTGGTCCAGTTTTCTTCCGAGGCGTTACGCTGGCTTCATGTCCGACTCCCTGCCGCCCTTCCCGGCGCCCCAGCGGCGGCCCGGCGAGCACCTGCTCCTGGAACTGGGTGCCGGTATCGGCGCCGGCGTCGAGGCCGATGAGCCGTGCCTGCGTGCCGACGCCGCGCGCAACCGCGCCCGCCTGCTGGAGGCCGCCGCACGGCTGGTGGAACAGTTCGGCGCGGCCGGCCTGACGATGGAGGCGGTGGCCGCCGCGGCCCAGGTCGGCAAGGGGACCGTGTTCCGCCGCTTCGGGGACCGCACCGGCCTGCTGATGGCCCTGCTCGACCGTTCGGAGCGGAAACTCCAGGCCGCGTTCCTGACCGGTCCGCCTCCCCTCGGACCCGGGGCGCCGCCGGTGGAGCGGCTGCGCGCGTTCGGAGTCGCGGTGCTGCGCCGGGCCGTCGACGAACTGGAACTGCAACTGGCCGCCGAGGGCGAACCGGGCCGCCGCTTCGCTTCCGCACCGCGCCTGGTGCTGTCCGCCCACGTCACCATGCTGCTGCGCCAGGTGATTCCGGGCGCAGACTGCGAACTCCTCGCGAAAACGCTGATGGGATATCTGGATCCGGCCCTCATCCACCACCTGACCAAGCAGTGCGGGATGGCACCTGAGCGGCTGGAGGCGGGCTGGATCGACCTCGTCGACCGGATCACGGGCGGTACGCCTTCGTGTTGAGAGCGAGTTTCGGCCAACTGCACCGGTCGCACTCCGGCGTGCGGGGGTGGTCAACCGGTCGTACCCGAAAGGGACTTGACTCCGGGTGTCCGGAAAGCGCGTTCAGTGTGCGGCAGTGCCGGGTGCGGCCGTGAAGTGGTTGGACAACGGGTCCGCGGCGGCCGGGAATGATCTTTAAAGGCGTTTCGCTAAAGCGCTTTCCTGAAGCGCTTTCGTCAACCGCCTTTGCTATCGGGTCGATTGCGAAGTTCCCCCGGTCAAAACTGTGCCCCGAGCTTCTGCAAAGATGCCGTACGTCATGGTGCAGATACCGAATTCGGCCGTCCCGGCGACGCCCCAGCCGCGCTCCGTGCCCACGAGCGCGGATGTGGCACGCCTGGCCGGCGTCTCGCGCGCAACCGTCTCCTACGTCCTCAACAACACGAGTGCCGTCCGGATCAGCGAACCAACCCGCCGTCGCGTCCACGAGGCCGCGAAGGAACTCGGGTACGTTCCGCACGCGGCGGCCCGCAGCCTGCGGGCCGGACACAGCCGCCTGGTCCTGATGCCCGCGCCGAGCGTGCCGATCGGCCCGCTCTACAGCCAGTTCATCAACGAACTCCAGTGGGCGCTCAGCCGCCTCGACTACACGGTCGTCCAGTACGCCTCCGTCGGCCTGCGCGGCGACGAGGCCGCCCGGGCCTGGGCCGAGCTGCGGCCCGCCGCCGTCCTCGTGCCCGTCGGCGGGATCGGACCGGAGGGCGTGGCCGTCCTCAAGCGCTCCGGCGCCCGGGCCGTCGTCACCCTCGGTTCGGAGCGCATCGAGGGCGCGCACAGCCTGCTCGTCGACCACATGGGCGTCGGCCGCGTCGCGGGCGCGCACCTGTACGCCCGTGGCCGCCGCCGGATCGGCGTCGTGGTGCCCGAGGAGCCGGGCCTGAAGGTCTTCTCCAAGCCCCGCCTCGACGGGGTGCGCAGCGCAGTGGAGGGCACGGACGCCTCGGTGACCGTGCTGCCGCTCGCGTACGAGGAGGAGTCCGCGGCCCGTCTCGCCACCCGCTGGCCCGAACTCGGCCTGGACGGCGTCTTCGCGTTCAACGACGAGTACGCGATGCTCCTGATGCGGGCCCTGCGGGACGCGGGCGTCACCGTGCCGGACGACACCGCGCTGGTCGGCGCCGACGACCTGCTCCTCGGCCGGCTGCTGCGGCCCAGGCTGAGCACGGTGCACATCGAACTCCCGGCCGGCCGGGATCTCGCGGAACTCGTCGACCGCGCCGTGCGCAACCCCGGTGCCGACGCCGAGACCCACCACGTCCACGGAGCGACGCTCGTCCACCGCGACTCCAGCTGAACCGCCGTCCGCGCGCGTCGACTTGGGCGGCGCGGTTCTCCTACGGCGTGACTAGGATGTTGCACGCTCAACCAGTGGGGATGCCGTCGACCACCGGACGCCGCGTGCTGCTCTGCCGCGCACCGGATCACCGCATCCCGCCCCGCGGCTGACGAACGGCCGCGAACCACACGGGACCCGCGTCGCTCCGCGCGTCCCGCCGGTGACGAAACGGAGAGCCGCAATGCCGTTGCTCGACCCCAAGACCTGGCAGTCCCATTCCGCCCGTCCCCTCTCGGGCCCCGAGTACACCGTCACCGAGCCCGCCACCGGCGAGGCGCTCGGCACGGTCGTGCTCGCCACCGGCGAGGACGTCGGACCGGCCGCGCAGGCCGCCCGTGCCGCGCAGGCGGCCTGGGCGCGCACCCCGCACTTCGTGCGTGCCGGAGTGCTCCGCAGGGCGGGAGACCTGTTCGCCGCGCACACCGACGAACTGCGCGACTGGATCGTCCGCGAGTCCGGCTCGATACCCGGCAAGGCCGAGTTCGAACTGCATGTCGCCGCCCAGGAGTGCTACGAGGCCGCCGCCCTCGCCTCCCGCCCGGCCGGCCAGGTGCTGCCCTCCGAGGCGCCCAGGCTGTCCTACACCCGGCGGGTGCCCGTCGGGGTGGTCGGCGTCATCTCGCCGTTCAACGCCCCGCTGATCCTCTCCATCCGCTCCGTCGCCCCGGCCCTCGCGCTGGGCAACGCGGTCGTCCTGAAGCCGGACCCGCGCACGGCGGTCTGCGGCGGGCTCTCCCTCGCGGCGGTCTTCGCCGAGGCGGGCCTGCCCGAGGACCTGCTGCACGTCCTGCCGGGCGGCCCGGACGCCGGCCAGGCGCTGGTCGCCGACCCGCTGGTGCCCGTCATCTCCTTCACCGGCTCCACGGCGGCGGGCCGGGCCGTCGGCGAGGCGGCCGGCCGTCACCTCAAGCGCGCCCACCTCGAACTCGGCGGCAACTCCGCCATGATCGTCCTGGAGGACGCCGACCTCGACGCGGTGATCTCCACCGCCGCCTGGGGCTCCTTCTTCCACCAGGGCCAGATCTGCATGACGACCGGCCGCCACCTCGTCCACCAGTCGCTGTACGGGGAGTACGTCGAGCGGCTCGCCGCCAAGGCCGACTCCCTCGCCGTCGGCGACCCGCACCGCGCGCAGGTCCACCTCGGCCCGATCATCGACGGCTCCCAGCTCGCCAAGATCCACGGCCTGGTGGAGGCCAGTACGGCGAGCGGCGCGAGGCTCGCCGCCGGTGGCACGCACGAGGAGCTGTTCTACCGGCCGACGGTTCTCGCCGAGGTCGACGACAGCACCCCCGCGTACGCGGAGGAGGTCTTCGGGCCCGTCGCGCCCGTACGCTCGTTCGCCACCGCCGACGAGGCCGCCGCCCTCGCCGCGGTCGGCCCCTACGGGCTCTCCCTCGGCATCGTCACCCGTGACACGGCACGCGGGCTCGACCTCGCCGAACGCATCCCGACCGGGATCGTCCACATCAACGACCAGACGGTCAACGACGAGGCCGTGGCGCCCTTCGGCGGGGTCGCCGCGTCCGGCACGGGTGCGCGGTTCGGTGGGGAGTCCAACCTGGAGGCCTTCACCGACGTCCGCTGGACGACCGTGCGCGGAGACGTGGCGCCGTACCCCTTCTAGAACGCTGCGGTGCGTTGTCGACTGCGCGTCCGTCGTGGCTGGTCGCGCAGTTCCCCGCGCCCCTGAGGGGGCGCGGCCCGGCCTGGCTACTCGCCCTGCTGGGCCTGCTGTTCGGCGACCGACTTGCGGACCTCGTCCATGTCCAGCTTCCGGGCCTGCCCGATGACGTCCGTCAGGGCGGCCTCGGGCAGGGCGCCCGGCTGTGCGAACACGGCGACCTGGTCCCGGACGATCATCAGCGTCGGGATCGACTGGATACCGAAGGCCTGCGCGAGCTCCGGCTGCGCCTCCGTGTCGATCTTGCCGAACACCAGGTCGGGGTTGTCCTCGGCGGCCTTCTCGTACACCGGGGCGAACTGACGGCACGGCCCGCACCAGGACGCCCAGAAGTCGATCAGCACGAACTCGTTCTCCGTGACCGTCTGGTCGAAGTTCTCCTTGGTCAGCTCCACGGTGCTGCTCATGACCTGATTCCCCTTCTTCCCGCTGTCGCGTCATTGCCGGTGGCGCTCGCACAACACGGCCCGGCCACCGCGTATTCCGCGCCCATACCCGTGTGGCCACGGGCCACGCCACCTACCAGACTGACCCCATGACGGAAACGGAAACCAACGTGTACGACGTCGTGGTGCTCGGTGCCGGACCCGTGGGGGAGAACGTCGCCGACCGCACCCGTGCGGCCGGCCTCTCCACCGCGGTCGTGGAGAGCGAGTTGGTCGGCGGCGAGTGCTCCTACTGGGCCTGTATGCCCAGCAAGGCACTCCTGCGCCCGGTCATCGCCCGCGCCGACGCCCGACGGGTGCCCGGCCTGCGCCACCTCGTCCAGGGCCCACTGGACGCCGAAGCGGTCCTCGCCCATCGCGACTACGAGACCTCGAACTGGCAGGACGACGGACAGATCGGCTGGCTGGAGAGCATCGGCGCCGACCTCTACCGGGGCGAGGGACGCCTGGCCGGCCCGCGCACGGTGACGGTGACGGGCGAGGACGGCTCGACGCGGACGCTGACCGCCCGGCACGCGGTCGCCGTGTGCACGGGCACCAGCGCCCGACTGCCCGACCTGCCGGGCCTCGCCGAGGTCGGGCCCTGGACGAGCCGGGAGGCGACCAGCGCCAAGTCGGTGCCCGGCAGCCTGATCGTGGTCGGCGGCGGTGTCGTCGCCGTCGAGATGGCCACCGCCTGGCAGGCGCTCGGCTCGCGGGTCACCCTGCTCGTCCGCGGCAAGGGACTGCTGCCCCGCATGGAGCCGTTCGCGGGCGAACTGGTCGCCGAGGCACTGTCGGAGGCGGGCACCGATGTCCGTACCGGCACCTCGGTCGAGTCGGTGACCAGGGAGAACGGCACCGTCGTGGCGGTCACGGACACCGGTGACCGGATCGAGGCGGACGAGATCCTCTTCGCCACCGGACGCGCCCCGCGCACCGACGACATCGGCCTCGACACGGTCGGCCTGGAGCCGGGCTCCTGGCTGTCGGTCGACGACAGCCTCCGGGTCACCGGCAGCGAGTGGCTGTACGCGGTCGGCGACGTCAACCACCGCGCCCTCCTCACCCACCAGGGCAAGTACCAGGCCCGGATCGCGGGCGGCGCGATCGCCGCCCGCGCGGCCGGCGCACCCCTACTGGAGCCCGCCCCCTGGGGCGCCCACGCGGCCACCGCCGACCACGGCGCCGTGCCGCAGGTCGTCTTCACCGACCCGGAGGCGGCGTCCGTCGGCCTCTCCCTCGCCGAGGCGGAACAGGCGGGCCGCCGGGTGCACGCCGTCGACGTGGAGTTCTCCTCGGTGGCGGGCGCCGGCCTGTACGCCGACGGTTACCGGGGCCGCGCCCGCATGGTCGTCGACCTGGACCGCGAGACCCTGCTCGGCGTGACCTTCGTCGGCCCCGGCGTGGGCGAGCTGATCCACTCGGCGACCATTGCCGTCGCCGGCGAGGTGCCGCTGGGACGGCTGTGGCACGCGGTGCCGTCGTATCCGACGATCAGTGAGGTCTGGCTGCGGCTGCTTGAGGCCTACCGGGACGGGAAGTAGGACCGGCGGCCGACGGGGGCG
Source organism: Streptomyces sp. NBC_01451 (assembly GCF_036227485.1). NCBI lineage: Bacteria > Bacillati > Actinomycetota > Actinomycetes > Kitasatosporales > Streptomycetaceae > Streptomyces > Streptomyces sp. NBC_01451. Next base: position 958,428 of record NZ_CP109479.1, on the reverse strand, counting down.
GGTGGTCGCAGGAGGCGGGTGGTCGGAGGAGGCGGGTGGTCAGAGGGGGAACCCGAGCTCCTCGGCCGCCCGTGCCGGGGACGGCTGCGCCCACCGCTCCGCCATGGCCGCGCCGGAGGACAGTGAGCGCAGCTCGGCACGGTCGAGGTAGAGCGTGCCGTCGAGATGGTCGGTCTCGTGCTGGACGATCCGGGCCGGCCACCCCGTGAACACCTCGTCCACCGCGTGCCCGTACTCGTCCTGGCACGTGAGCCGCACCGCCGCGGGCCGGGACACCACGGCCTGCCAGCCCGGGACGCTCAGACAGCCCTCGAAGAACGCGGCCCGGTCGGCGTCGACCGCCTCGTACGACGGATTCACCAGCACCCGGAACGGCAGCGGCACGCGCCCGCGCACCAGCCGCACCTCCTCCGGCACCGGTGCCGGGTCCTCGACGACCGCGATCCGCAGTCCCACCCCGACCTGAGGTGCCGCCAGACCGACGCCCGGGGCGGCGTGCATGGTCTCGCGCAGTGCCTCGACGAAGCGGGCCAGCAGTTCAGGGGCGAGCTGCCCGTCGAAGGGCACGGTGCCCCGGCGGAGCACCGGGTCGCCGGCGGAGAAGATCGGCAAGGGGCCGCCGACGGCGAGGAGTCGTTCGACCCGGTCGGCAAGGGCGCTCGGGTCATGGGGAGTTGCCATGGCGTCAGGATGCCATGCGCCTCCGACCTCCAGTGGCCGCCGATGTGACCCACATCACTTACGGGGCCGGGAACTCGACGGTCCGGCGGCCCGACTACTGAACCGTCCCCACAGTCGTACCGCCCACCGACGCCCACCCCTACCGCCGTGCGCCCCCACAGCCGTCTTCCCCGCTCATCCTCCCCAGCCCACCGGAGAAGCCCGCCGATGTCCACCGCTCCCACGACCACGACGGACGAAGTCCCGGACGCACCGGACTCGTCGAAACCCTCCGCCCCGGCGAAACCGTCCGCAGCCGCCACACTCCGGCCGCTCGTCCTGCGGCTGCACTTCTACGCCGGCCTGCTCGTCGCCCCGTTCCTGCTGGTCGCCGCCCTGAGCGGTGCCCTGTACGCGGCCTCCTTCCAGGCCGAGAAGATCATCTACGCCGACGAGTTCACCGTCTCCGTGGGGGACACCAAGCTGCCGATCTCCGAGCAGGTGGCCGCGGCCCGCAAGGCCCATCCCGAGGGCACCGTCGCGGCCGTGCGCCCGTCGCCCGAGGACGACGCCACGACGAGGGTCATGCTGTCCGGTGTCGCCGGTGTCGGCGCGGACCACACGCTCGCCGTGTTCGTCGACCCGTACACCGCGAAGGTGGAGGGCGCGCTCGAACAGTACGGTTCGACGGGAGCGCTGCCGCTGCGAACCTGGCTCAGCGAGTTCCACCGCAATCTGCACCTCGGTGAGAACGGCCGCCTCTACAGCGAACTCGCCGCGAGCTGGCTGTGGGTGATAGCGGGCGGTGGTCTGGTGCTGTGGTTCGCCCGCCGCCGTAGCCGGCGCAAGGTGCGCGGCACCAGCGGACGGCGCCGCACCCTCGGTCTGCACGGCACCGTCGGCGTCTGGGCCTCGGCCGGCTTCATCTTCCTCTCCGCCACCGGCCTGACCTGGTCGACGTACGCGGGTGCCAACATCGACGTCCTGCGCACCTCCCTCGGCCAGTCCACCCCGTCCGTCTCGGCGGCGGCGGGCGGCGAGCACACGGGCCATGGCGCGGCGGCCGGTGCCGGGAGCACCGGTGAGCACGGCGTCGGGCTCGACAAGGTGCTGGCCGCGGCCCGCGCCGAGGGCCTGAGCGACCCCGTCGAGATCGTCCCGCCCGCGGACGAGTCCTCCGCGTACGTCGTCAAGCAGGTCCAGCGCAGCTGGCCCACCAAGCAGGACGCGGTCGCCGTGGACCCGTCGACCGGCGAGGTCCTGGACGTCCTCCGGTTCGCGGACTACCCGGTGCTCGCGAAACTGACCCGCTGGGGCATCGACGCGCACACCGGCGTCCTGTTCGGGATCGTCAACCAGCTCGTGCTGATGGCCCTCGCGCTCTCCCTCGTCCTGCTGATCCTGTGGGGCTACCGCATGTGGTGGCAGCGCGGCCGGGCCTCCGCCTTCGGCCGCCCGATCCCGCGCGGTGCCTGGCAGCAGGTGCCCCCGCTGCTCCTCGTGACGCTGATGGCGGGCGTGGCCGTCGTGGGCTACTACGTTCCGCTGCTCGGCATTCCGCTGGCCGCGTTCATCGCCGTCGACGTGATCCTGGGCGAGATCGACCACCGGCGCGGCAACGGCACGCGCGGGGAGCGGGTCGGCGCGCAGTAGGAACGTGAGACGGCCCGGCTCCCCTCCCAGGAGGGTGAGCCGGGCCGTGCTGTGTCCCGCCGGTCCTGTCCGTCGTACGGAGACCTACTCGAAGTCGCCCGCGAGGGCCGAGGCCAGCTTGATGTGCGGTGCGGCCTCCTCGTGGCGGCCCTGGCGCTGGAGGGTGCGCCCGAGCATCAGCCGGGCGTACTGCTCCACCGGGTCGCGCTCGACGAGGACACGCAACTCGGCCTCGGCGCGCTGGAGTTGGGCCGAGTGGTAGTAGGCGCGGGCCAGCAGCAGCCGGGGCGCGGTCTGCTCCGGCACCTCCTTGACCAGCCCGTCCAGGACACGGGCCGCGCCCGCGTAGTCCTTGGCGTCGAAGAACAGTCCGGCCCGCTCCCAGCGCTCGGCGGCGGTTCCGTGGTCGTAGTACGTGTACGTCGTGGTCTCCACTCGTGCCTCCTTCGGAAGCGGTAACCGGCCCGAGCGGTTATTCATTCCGCCCCTGGTCCGGCCGTGGCGGCCAGCTCCGCGTTCGCCCGCTCGTGGATGAGCGACAGCACCCGGCCGGCCGTGACCAGATCGCTGTCCGGGATACCGGCGTAGATCCGCGCGGAGACCGGGGCGGTCTCGGCGGCTGTCGTGCGGTACAGCTTGCGTCCCGCGTCCGTGATGGCGAGGGCGGTCGCGGACCCGGCTGCCAGCAGCCGGCTCTCGACCAGCTCCCCGATCACCGTGCGCACTGCCCCCTCGTCGATCTTCAGCGCGTCGACGACCTCGCCGACCAGCCACTCGCGGTCGACGGGCCCGTCGGCGACGGCCATGAGCCTGAGCGTCACCGACTGCTGGAAGGTGGCGCCGTGCCGGGCCAGCACGTTTTCGAGCACCGCACGCGCGGCGTAGTGGGTGACGGCTATGAGGCGGGGATTCAGCACGGGCGCGACGGGAGTCGCGGGCGAGGGTGCTGAGGTGGGTGCGGTCATGACTGCTCCGTCTCGGGGTCGGCGTGGAGAGGGGTGTCGAGCAGTAGTGCCAGTTCGCGGGTGAAGTCCCGGGTGCGCTCGCTGTCCAGTCCGCCGAGGGGCTCCAGCAACTGCTGGAGCAGCCCCTGTACGACCGTGATCGCGCGCCGGGTGACCTCGCCGCCCTCCGCGGTGAGGGTGAGCCGCACCGCACGTGGGTCCTGCGGGTCCCGGGCACGTTCGAGCAGACCGGCGGTCTCCAGGGCGCGGGCGAGCTTCGACACGTAGAGCGGTTCGAGCCCGGTGTGGTCGGCGAGCTGCCGCTGACTGGGGCGCGTACCGGCCCGCCGCATGCCGTGCAGCGATGCGAGCAGGGCGTACTGCGCGTGGGTCAGCCCCAGAGGGGCGACCGCCCGGTCGACGGCCACGCGCCACTTCGTCGACAGACGCCAGACCAGGTAGCCGGGGGTCGCGTCCTCGGGTGTGGGGCTCATGACGGATACAGTACATGGACACTATATCCATGGCTACTAAATTCGGCCGGGCCGATGCGGAGTCGCCGACTTCGTGGTGGGGCCGGTGACCGGCTGCGGCGACGTCGGCGGGTCGGCCGGATCGTGGGTCGGTGTCGATCGGCACCGGCGCGCCCCCGGCCGACCGACGAGAAGGCGCCGACCACGCACTCGTGACCACTGCCCCGAAGGAGGGTGCCGTCGCGGGGCGAGTGGCGGGACGAGCACAACCCCCGGGAAGGATCAGCTGTCTTCCTGATGGGCAACAGGTGTCCCAGGAGTAGGGCGGCAACCACAGGGCAGGCGTTCCATTCCGAGACGCGGCCGACGGGCGACCTGTGTGGGTCCGTTCTGCGAGGAGGCATGTGGGATGGCTGCACTTCATGACGTGCCGGACGGTTTCCCGGCGCATTCCGGCCGGCGCGGCGCGGCTCCGGTCGAGGGCTTGTGGGCCCCTGGGGAACACGTACACGTCACACGGGACGTGGTCGAACCGCTGTTGCGTCGCGCCGACTTGTTGTCGCAGATCCTGAGGCTCGGGTACGCACATGACCTGCGGGGGCAGGAGGTGTAGCAGACCCCCGGGTGGCGGCGGCTGGTCGTCGTCGACGCCGAGCTCGCGTCGTGGTCCTCCCGGACATGACCGACCACGGCTTCGCCACGGACGCCTGGCCCGCACTGTGCGAGCGGATGACGGCCGCGGACATCCTGGTACCGGCCGGACCCATCCGGCTGGGCGACGACAACAGCTCCGTCACCAAACAGACCGTCGAGCGGCTCTACAACTGCTCCAGCCTCCTCGACTCCCAGGGCCAGTAGGTCTATTACGGGCGGGTCGGCGGGTGTCTGATCACCGGCGACGAGGACGGTGTGAGGAGTCCCCGCCCACGGCAACCAGCGCACGGAACGGGACGCCGACTGCCGGCCGGGGGCGGAAGGCCCCGAGTACCGCTGAGCCCGGCCGTCCCGCATGCCGACCGGCGCGTAAGGATTCCGTCATCACCTGAGGGGTACGGAACGGCTGCCCGTCTCCGTTGAATGGAGGACAAGCGAACTCCGAGGAGAAGGGGCGGGGATGGGGCGCGTGCGGAAGGCACTGACCGGGCCGTCGGTCATCGCGGTGCTGGTGGCGGCGGTCGCCGGGGTCGGCTTCGGGCTGTACTGGTTCCAGCCGTGGAAGCTGTGGCAGGACGAGACCGTCGAGGAAGCCCTGCCGGTGGTGGTGGAGACTTCCGTGCCTCCTACTGCTGCGGCGGCCTCGGCCGAACCCGCCGAGCAGCCCTCGGCCGCCGGCCCGTGGACGCTGGCGAGTGGTGAGCTGATCAGCCACGAGCACGCGACATCGGGCACGGTGAAGCTCGTACGGCTGGCCGACGGCTCCCATGTGGTCCGGCTGGAGAACCTCGACACCAGCAATGGACCGGCCCTGCGCGTCTGGCTGACCGACGCACCGGTGAAGGAGGGACGGGCCGGGTGGCATGTCTTCGACGACGGGAAGTACGTCAGCCTCGGCGGGCTCAAAGGCAACAAGGGAAGCCAGAACTACGCCCTGCCCAGGGGCGTGGATCCGTCGGGCTACAGCAGTGTGAGCATCTGGTGCGACCGTTTCGACGTGTCGTTCGGCGCCGCGCGGCTGGCTCGCGTCCGACAGCCGTGATGATTGGTGACCCTGCGCGTCCGGTGCGACGAATGGCACCTCCCGCATAGGTATGCGTATTGCACAGGCGCACCACCGATGGGTCGGCAGGATTCCTTTTCCCAGGGGTATCGCGGCTGTCCGTACCGGGGTCCAATGGTATGCGTCAGGCCCTTCGCGCCCGCACCGGTCAGAAGAGGCACGCAATGGATCCATGGCTGATCTGGTTGATCGTCGCAGCCGTGCTGGCTGTGGCGGAGATCTTCACCCTTACCGCCGCGCTCGGACTGCTGAGCGCCGCCGCCCTGGTCACGGCGGGATCCGCCGCGGCCGGGCTGCCGCTGCCTCTGCAGTTCCTGGTTTTCACCATCGTTTCGACAGTCGCCGTACTGTTCGTGCGCCCCGTCGCGCTGCGCCATGTGCTCCGGCCCCAAGTGGAGCGATTCGGGGTGGACGCGCTGGTCGGCAAGGCTGCCTACGTCGTCTCGGAGGTGACGGGCCTAGGCGGCAGGGTCCGTATCGACGGTGAGGAGTGGACGGCCCGCGCCTACGACGAGACGCTGGTGATTCCACCTGGAAAGACCGTCGACGTCATGGAGATCAGCGGCGCCACCGCGATCGTCTACCCCCGGGACTGAAGCCATGGAAACCTCAGCGTTCCTCATCGCCGGCCTGATCGTCGCGCTGATCGCGGTTTTCGCCGTGGTGCGGGCGGTCCGTATCGTGCCCCAGGCACGCGCCCGCAATGTCGAGCGGCTCGGCCGCTACCACCGGACGCTGGATCCCGGCCTCAGTCTCGTCATCCCTTTCATCGACCGCGTTCACCCGGTGATCGATCTGCGGGAACAGGTCGTTTCCTTCAAACCGCAACCGGTCATCACCGAGGACAATCTGGTCGTCGAGATCGACACCGTTCTGTATTTCCAGGTGACCGACCCGCGAGCGGCTTTCTACGAGATCGCGAATTTCCTTCAGGCCGTCGAACAGCTCACCGTGACCACCTTGCGCAACGTCGTGGGATCCATGGACCTGGAAAAGACCCTCACCTCACGGGACACCATCAACAGCCAGCTCCGTGGAGTGCTGGACGAGGCCACCGGAAAGTGGGGGCTGCGGGTCAACCGGGTGGAGATCAAGGCCATCGACCCTCCGCAGTCCATCAAGGACGCGATGCAGAAGCAGATGCGGGCCGAGCGGGACAAGAGAGCCGCGATCCTCGGGGCCGAGGGGCAGCGCCAGTCGCAGATCCTCACCGCCGAAGGCGACAAACAGGCCGCCGTCCTGCGCGCGGAGGGCAACAGGACCGCTGCGATCCTCCAGGCCGAGGGCCAGTCCCGGGCCATCGACGAGGTGTTCCAGGCCATACATCGCAACGACCCCGACCCCAAGCTGCTCGCCTACCAGTACCTCCAGACTCTGCCCCAGCTCGCGCAGGGCCAGGGCAACAACTTCTGGGTGATCCCCAGCGAGATCACCTCCGCGCTCCAGGGCATGTCCCGCGCCTTCACCGAGGTGCTGCCCCAGTCGCCGGCCACCCGTGAGAAACCCTCGGACGACATGGTCGCCCAGGCCGCCAACGACAAGGCCCAGGCCGCCGAAGCCGCCGCCGAGGCCCTCGCCGAAGCAGCGAAGGCCGAGCGCGTCACCCCCGATGCCGGCGCGCCCCACCCGCCTCGCTGACGGCGTGCGTCGGCGTCTCCGACCGCGCTCCTCGCACAGCGCAAGCCTCCGGGCCGTACCGGGCGGCCACTGCTTCCGACCCTGAGGCACCTTCGGCGCAGCGGGCCCGGGCCTGTCTGACGCGGTCCGAGGCGGTCCGGGCGGGGGTGGGGTTCCGGTGCCGTCCAGTGGGTCCGGCGCTGCCCGTCCGCGCCCCGCCAGGACGACTCGGTCGGACCAGGTGGTGGGGCAACCCACGGTGGGGATCAGTGGTTCGGCCGGCGTGCGACGCGGAGTGGAGCGGCGGGAGTCCCCGAGGCGGTTCGAGATGTTCGGCGCGGGGATCAGGCGGGCTTCGGCGTGCCGGACGCTGCCCTGACCGTCGCGCATCCTGACGTGAGGAAGCACAGGCCCGGGAACCGATACGGCTTCCCGCTCGGGTTCCCCCGGCCGTCATTGGAATACCGCGCGGACCTCCTGCTCGGTGGCGGAGTGGGACACCAGCAGGAGTTCGTCGCCGGCCCGGAGAGTGAACGCCGGTGTGGGCTGGGTCGGTCGTCCGTCGCGGACGATGGTGGCGACGACGGTACCCGCAGGCAGTCGTACGTCGGCGAGGGCGTGGCCCGCGGTCCGGGACCGCGCGGTGATCGCGGTCTCGATGACATTGACGCCCGCCTTGCTCAGCCGGAGCAGGGCGACGGTGTCGGTGGCGCCGGTGGCCTCCTCGATGAGGGAGATCAGCGGGGTGGCGGAGGGGACCGCGACGTCGACGCCCCAGCGCCGGTCGAACAGCCAGGCGTTCTCGGCGTCGTTGACGCGGGCGGCGACGCGGTCGACGCCGAACTGTCGTTTGGCGAGCAGACTGATGACGAGGTTGTCCTCGTCGTCGCCGGTGGTGGCGATGACGAGGTCGGCGGTGAGGGCGCCCGCGTGTTCCAGGAGGGCGGGTTCGCAGGCGTCTCCGGCGACCAGACGGAGGGGGAGACGGCCTTCCAGTTCGGCGATGCGGTCGTCGTCGATGTCGATCAGCGTCACCTCGTTGTGGGCGGCGACGAGCACCTGGGCGATCTGGGTGCCCAGCCGTCCGGCCCCGGCGATGATCACGTTCATGTCCCCAGCTCCTTGTCCAGGAAGCCGCGCAGCCGCCCCAGCGCGGTGGTGGCGACGGCGAAGGTGACCAGATCGTCCGGGCGGGCGGTGGTGCTGTGGGCGGGGATGAGGGAGTGGCCGCCACGGGTGACCTCGACGACGCGGATCTCGCCGTCGACGTCGAACTCGGTAAGCCGCCGTCCGGCCAGATAGGCGGGCAGTTCGGAGCGGTAGAGCAGGGTCTCGCCGCTGCCGAAGCTGATCTCGGGGGAGAGGTGCCGGTGCAGCAGCATCTGGTGGATCCGGTGGACCGTCCAGCGGACGCTGGCGATGGTGGGGATGCCGAGTTCGCGGTAGATGTCGGCGCGCCGGGGGTCGTAGATGCGGGCGAGGACATTCGGCACCCGGTACGTCTCCCTCGCCGTCCGCGCGCTGACGATGTTGCTGTTGTCCCCGGAGGTGACGGCCACGAAGGCGTCGGCGTGGTCGACGCCGGCCGCCTCCAGTACGGTCCGGCTGTATCCGTTTCCCACGTGGAAGTGGATGCGGGAGGTGTCGGGCAGCAGCCGGGCCGCCTTCGGTCGCCGGTCGACGACGTGCACGTCGTGCCCCTCGGCGGCGAGCTGGACGGCGAGTGTGGAACCCACCCGTCCGCAGCCCACGATGATCACTCTCATCGGTTCACCCCTTTCCGGGTGGCACGGTGATGACGAAGCCACCCCTTGCGGGCCTCGTCCGCCAACAACGGCAGCACCCCGAGTCCGGCCAGGAGTGCCCAGTCCCCGCCGGCCAGGGGCGCGGTGTTGAAGACCGCCTGGAGCGGGGGGAGATAGCTGATCGCGGCCATGAGGGCGATACCGAGGGACCCGGCCACCAGCAGTGCGGGGTTGGACAGCAGCCCGGCCTTCAGGACGCTCTGCCGGTCGGTGCGTACGGCCAGGGAGACGAAGAACTGGCTGAGTACGATCCCGGCCTGGACCATGGTGACCGCCTCCCGGTAGACGGGGTTGTCCTCGGTGAAGTCACCGAAGGGGATGCCTGCGGAGTGGATGTGCCAGAAGAACACGGCGGACACGCCGAGAGCCTGGATGCCGCCCAGGAACAGGATCCGTCCCACCACCGCGGCCGAGAACAGCGGTTGCCGCCGGGAGCGGGGCGGCCGGTCCATCACATCGGATTCCGGCGGTTCCGCTCCCAGCGCCAGCGCGGGCATCACGTCGGAACCCAGGTCGATCGCCAGGATCTGCACCGCGCTGATGGGCACCAGCGGGAACCCGGCGAACGTGGCGGCCAGGATCGGGCCGAGCTCGCCGATGTTGCTGGAGAACACGTAGACGAGGAACTTGCGGATGTTCTGGTAGACCGAGCGGCCCAGCCGCACCGCCGTGGCTATGGAGGCGAAGGAGTCGTCCAGCAGCACCATCGAGGCCGCCTCCCGGGCGACGTCGGTGCCCGAGGCGCCCATCGCCACCCCGATGTCCGCGTGCTTGAGGGCCGGCGCGTCGTTCGCGCCGTCCCCGGTGACCGCCACGACCTCGCCGCGCCGCTGGAAGGCGGTCACCACACGCATCTTGTGCTCCGGGCTGACCCGGCACAGGAGCAGTTCCGAAGGTTCGGCCAGCAGCGCGTCCAGCGCGTCGTCGTCCAGGGTGTCGAGCCGGGTGCCGGTCACCACGACGGGGGTCGGCCCGAGCACGATCCCCACCCGGCGGGCGACCGCCTCTGCGGTCAGTGGGTGGTCGCCGGTGACCATGACGATGCGGATACCGGCCCGGCGGCAGGCCCCCACCGCGTCGGTGACCTCGGGACGCGGCGGGTCCAGCATGCCGACCAGGCCGAGCAGTGTGAGCCCGGACTCCGCCTCCTCCTGCGCGGGTCGCGGCCCGGACACCTCGCGCCACGCCGCAGCCAGCACCCGTAGCCCCTGGGCCGCGAGGTCGTCGCTCGCGGCGGCGACGGCCGCGCGCGTCTCCTCGGTCAGTGGGCGGCGCTCGCCCTTCCACACGATCGAGGTGCAGCGGGCCAGCAGCTCGGAGGGCGCTCCCTTGGCATAGGCGTGGTGATCGGCACCGCTGCGGTGCACCGTGGTCATCAGCTTGCGGTCCGAGTCGAACGGGAATTCCGTGACGCGTGGTGCCGCCGCCTCCGCCGCGTCCAGGTCGACACCGGCCTTGGCCGCCGCGACCAGCAGTGCTCCTTCAGTGGTGTCGCCGAGCACCCGCCAGTGCTCAAGGCCCGTCGGCGCGACGAGCCGGGCATTGCAGCACAGCCCCGCCACGCGCAGCAGCTCCCGCACCGCGGCCGGATCGTCGACCTCGCCGTCGGGCGCGTACCCCACACCCGACACGGAGTGCAGGAGACCATCGGCCCACACCCTGGCGACGGTCATCTCCGCCTGGGTGAGCGTTCCGGTCTTGTCGGTGCAGATGACGGTCGTCGAGCCGAGCGCCTCGACCGCGAGCAGCCGCTTGACCAGCGCGTGCCGCCGCGCCATGCGCCGTACGCCGATGGCCAACGACACCGAGAGCGTAGCGGGCAGCCCCTCGGGAACGAGCGCGACCATGACCCCGAGCGCGAACACGAACAGGGACACCAGCGGCTCCCCGGTGGGCAGCCGCACAGCGAACAGGAGTGCGCCGATCGCCAGGGCCGCCCCCGCCACGCGCCGTGCCATCGACGCCACCTGACGCTGCAGGGGGGTCTTCTGCCGCGGTGCCGCCGCGGCCAGCCGGTAGATCTTCCCGAACTCCGTTGCCACGCCGGTGGCGAAGACCACGGCCCTGCCCGATCCGGCGACGACGTCCGTGCCCATGAACAGGCAGTTGCGGGCCTCCAGCGGTGGCCCGGTCGACACCGCTTCGGCCGTGCGTCCGACCGCGTTGCTCTCCCCGGTCAGCGGAGCGTTGTTCACGGACAGCTCGTGCGCCTCGACGAGGCGACAGTCGGCCGACACCGCGTCCCCGGCCTCCACGACCACCACGTCCCCCGGCACCAGCTCGCGCACCGGCAGCTCCAGCCGCTCACCGTCGCGGAGCACCCGGCACGTGTGCGGAACCATCGCCTGCAGTGACTCGGCCGTACGCTCCGCCGAGTACTCCTGCGCGAAACCGATGACGGCGTTGAGCACCACCACGCCCAGAATGGCGAAGGCGAGCTGCAAGGTACCCAGGTCACGGGGCTGCTCCAGCTCGTACGCGAGGAAGGTGATCCCCGAGGCGACGATCAGCACCAGCGCGAACAGGTCCGTGAACTGGGCTCCCAGCTGCCGCCACACGCCCGTCCGCCCGGAACGGGGCAGTTCGTTGGCCCCGTACCGCTCCAGTCGGGTGCCTGCCTCCGCCGCCGACAGCCCCCGCGGCGAGGTGCCCAACGTGGTGAGGACGTCTCCGGCGGGCAGCCCCTGTACAGCCGGCTGCGTGTCCGGACCGGGCGCGGCGCCGTCCGGCCGGTCAACCCGGCCGCCGGGCTCCGCGACGTTCGCCCCGACGCTCATCATCCCCGCCCGCGGGCCGGGACCCGCCGGGCCGGAGGCCGGATCGACGGATTCCGTCCGGCTGCGGTGAACGTCTTGACCAAGGCTTCCATCGCGAGCTCCTGGGTCCTCGGGAACGTGCCGACTGCCGGCCCCTCGCGAGGCGACAAGAACCATCCTTGAACCCGCCCGCGGCGGCCACCAGGGCCGTCCGGTCCCGAAACCCGGGCCGTTCGTCGCGGCGTCGGCGAGATCCGGCACGGTCCCGAGGACCGTGGACGATCGGCGTGGGGAGGCCACGGCCTCGACCGGCCTCGGCGCCGCGCCGGGTGACGACGGACGGCCGGGGCGGCCGTCGACCGGTACCAGGAGGCACCCGCCGACTTCCGTGAGATGTACGACCGGTACACACCCGAGCCGCCCTGGATTCGACCGGCCAGGGCGTTGTCCGGCCTTGCCGCAGCCCACCCGGGGGCAGGGAGGCGCGACGACGCGGCGGACATGTCCCGCCGAGCGGTGCGGATCCGGCGGCAGTCGGCCGGGAGCGGCCTCGTCGTGAACGCTCCGGAACCGCGGCCGGACCTCGGCGTGTTCTCACGGGGCCAGCGAGAAGTAGTTCTCCTCTTCCTGCGTGAAGTGCAGGCGCAGGACGGTGTTGAGGCCGTAGAGGCTGGAGCGGAGGTCGTCCAGTTGGCCGGGGGTGAGGCCGCCGTCGGCGTGGGCCAGGCGCAGGTGGGTGGCGATACGGCGGGAGAGGCGTTCGATCTCGGTGTGGGCGCGGCTCATGGTGGCGGTGGCCTCGGGGCCGCCCAGGGTGGGGGCCAGGGCGGGGTAGAGCTGGTGTTCTTCGGCGTGTTCGTGGGGCAGCAGCCGTTCGGTGAGGAGCCGGTAGGTCTCCTCGACGGCCGCGAGGGCCTTGGGTCCGGGGCCGTCGGAGAGCCGGTCGGCGGCGTCGCGTACGGCTTCGAGGACGTCCTGCAGGTCGTCGTGTTCGGCCGCGAAGCGGTGGATGAGGGCTTCGGCGGCGGGCGTGAGGGCCGGTCGTGCGGACTGGCCGACACGCAGGGCGCGCAGGGCGTTGAGGATGACGGCGACGTCGATGCCCTCCTGGAGGACAGCGCCGGCCGCCGGTGGGAGGAGGCCGAAGGCGGCTGCCGCCATGGCGGCGAGCGACATCAGCATGCCGCCGAGCGCGCTCTGTACGGCGATGCGCCGGGCCCGTACGGCGATGGTGACGGCGTCGGCCAGACGGTCGACGCGGTCGGTGGTCAGGACGATGTCGGCGGCCTCGGAGGTGGCGGTGGAGCCGTGTGCCCCCATGGCGACGCCGATGTCGGCGGCGGCGAGAGCGGGCGCGTCGTTGACGCCGTCGCCGACCATCACGGTGACCGCGCGTTCGCGTTCGGCGCGTACGACGGCGACCTTGTCGGCCGGGCCGAGTCCGGCGCGCACGTCGTCGAGACCGAGGACGGCGGCGACCTCCTGGGCGGGTTCGGCGCGGTCGCCGGTGAGCATCATCAGCCGTTCGATACCCGCCGCTCGCAGGTGGCGCAGGGTACGGGCCGCGTCGGGTCGGACGGGGTCGCGCAGGAGGACGGCCCCGGCGGTCCGGCCGTCGACGGTCAGCCAGGCGACGGACGCGCCGTCGAGGAGGGCACGGTTGTCGACGGCGCGGGCCCAGGAAGGCAGTGACTCAGAGGGGTGGAGACGGCCGATGCGGACCTGGTGCCCGTCCACCGTGCCGGCGGCACCGCGTCCGGGCTCCTCGGTGACATCCGCCGGAACCGACAGCTCCAGCTTTCGTTCCCGGGCCGTGTCGACGATGGCGTGGGCGAGGACGTGCGGAGAGTACTGGTCGAGGGACGCCGCCAGACGGAGCACCTCCGCGGGCCTGCGACCGGGAGCGGCTGTCACGTCCAGGACGCGGGGGCGGCCACCGGTGAGGGTGCCGGTCTTGTCCAGCAGGAGCGTGCGCGCGCGGCCGAGGTTCTCCAGAGCGCCGCCGTCGCGGATGACGACGCCCAGGCGGGAGGCGCGGGAGAGACCGGAGACGATCGCGACCGGCGCGGCCAGCAGCAGCGGGCAGGGTGTGGCGACCACCAGGACGGCGACCGCCCGTACGGCGGAGCCGCTGATCAGCCAGGCCAGACCCGCCACCAGGAGGGACAGGGGAAGGAACCAGGCCGCGTAGCGGTCGGCGAGCCGCACCACGGGCGCGGACTCCGCCCCGGCCTGCTGGGCGAGGCGGACGATGCCCGCGTAGGTGCTGTCCTGCTCGGTCGCGGTCGCGCGCAGTTCGAAGGCGCCGCCCGAGTTGACCACACCGCTGCGGACCGGTTCGCCCCGGGGACGCTCCACCTGGAGGGGTTCACCGGTCAGGACCGATTCGTCGAGGACGGCGCCCGCGCTCTCCACGCGGCCGTCCACGGGGACCACTTCGCCGGGCCCCACGACGAGCAGGTCGCCGACCCCGACCTCGGCCAGCGGCACCGTGTCCACCCCGGCGCCCGTACGGCGGCGTGCCGAGCGTGGCGCGTGTTCGAGCAGGGCACGCAGGTCGTGGGAGGCACGCCGCTGGGCGGCGGCCTCCAGGGTGCGGCCGGTGGCGAGCATCAGCGCGATCAGGGCTCCGGCAAGGTACTCGCCCACGGCCAGGGTGCCGCCCAGCGCCAGCACGGCGATCAGGTCCACGCCCGCGCGCCCGTGGCGCAGCGCGTGCAGCACCCACACCACCGCGGGCGCGACGGCGGATACCGTGCCCAGTCCCCAGAACAGGTCCGCGAGGTCGCCGGCGCCGACGAGCCGGGCGATGCCGCCGGCCGTCAGAGCCGCCGCGGTGACGGCCAGGAGCGCGGGTTCCAGCCGGGGGGAGGCGACAGTGCCCGCAAAGCGGCGCAGTCGCGCCGGGAGGGTGGGGCTGGTGGAACTGTCCATGGCACACCTCGTCCGGCTGTCGCGGCGACCTTCGGTCCGGTCCCCTTCCAGCACAGCGCGGCGGCGGGCATGCGCGGCAGGGGACGAACGGCCCTGCCACCCGGGCCGAACGACAGCTTCGGCACCTGTTGGTCAGGCCGGTCGTCGTCCGTGCGCGCGGCGAGGACGGGCTGCCCCGATTGCCGGGTCCGATCAGCTCGGGCGAGGAACTCGGCGCACAGCCCTGCCCGCGACGCGTTCCCGTGCCGCCGTCGGCACGGTCGGCGGTACGACCGCCGGCACGATCCCACTGCCGGCCGGAAGGCCGCGGGTTCAGAGGAACCTGAGAGATTCCTGTGCCAGGCTGGCGCGTCCCACAGGCCGACACGCCGAGGCGTGCCCGAGCCTCTTCCTCATGGCCGTCCTTCTGGAGAACCCCTGATGAGCCTCACCGTTGTCAACGGTCTGCCGGCACACGTTCTGCTCGTGCACTTCGTCGTCGTGCTCGTCCCCCTGAGCGCCCTGGCGGTCGTGGTCGGCGCGCTGTGGCCGAGTGCGGCCCGGCGCATGGGGATCGTGCTGCCGGTGCTGGCCCTGGTGACGCTGGTGAGCGTGCCGCTGGCCACGGAGGCGGGCGAGTGGCTGGAGGAGCACGTCGACGGCAACGCGCTGGTACGCAGGCACGCCGAACTCGGCGACGGACTGCTGCCCTGGGCAGTGGGACTGTTCGTGCTGGCCACGGCGATCTGGTGGACGACCCGCCGGTCGGCCGCGGCAGAGGCCGCGACAGAAGGGCAGCGGACCCGGTCGGCGTCTCCCCGGTCCGCGCTGGTCGTCCGGGTGGCGGCGGCGGTGCTGTCCGTCGGGGTGGCCGCGGGCGCGGTCGTGGACGTCTACCGGATCGGCGACTCGGGGGCGAAGGCCGCCTGGCAGGACGGGTTCTCCAAGACCGCCACAGGTGAGGGGAGCGACAACGGCTGACGCGCTCGACCCGGCCGTCGGAGGTCCGCGTCGGGCGGCGGGCAGCCGAACAACTCGGTGTCCCAGCCCCGGACCACGCACCGGGGCCGCCGTGTCCGCCGCCGTCGCCCGGAACCGGCATCGCGGGCGGCGTCGATGGCGGCCCCCCGGGTTGGCGCCCGGTCGATGGGTCAGTTGCCTGTGCCGGGTGTGGTGAGTGAGGCGAGAGCGGCGTCGAGGCGGCGGGTGGCCTCTTCGGCGACCGGGCGCAGCGTGTCGAGTTCCGTGAGCGCGACCATCGTGTTCGGGTCGAGGACCTGCACGGCGGTGTGGTCGCCGTCGCGGCGGACGACCACGTTGCACGGCAGGAGCAAGCCGATCGAGCGGTCGGTGTCCAGGGCGCGGTGGGCCAGTGACGGGTTGCAGGCGCCGAGGATGACGTAGTCCTCCATGTCGTGGTCGAGCTTGGCCTTGAGCGTGGCGGCGACGTCGATCTCGGTGAGGATGCCGAACCCCTGCTCCGCGAGGGCGTCGCGGGTGCGGGCGACGGCGGTGGCGAAATCTGTTTCGAGCTGCACGGTCCGGTCATAGCGCATGGTGTAGGCCTTTCTCGTCGTCGCGAGGGCCGAACGGGCGTCCGGCTGTGCGGGCGGCACGACCGAGGTGATTCCCAGGAGTCTCCGGCCCGGGTGAGTACCTTCTGAGGTACCTGCTCACTCTCGAAGATGTGGTGTGGTGACGGCTGTCGCGGGGTGAGTTCTCAGGCCAGCGACAGGAAGAGTTTCTCCAGGCGGGCGCGCATCGCGTCGGTGTCCTCGCCGTTCCTGCGGCCGGACTCGATGTCGGCCACGCACTGCTGCAGTCCGGTCGCGATGATCGCGAACCCGGCCCGGTCGAGTGCGCGGGAGGCCGCGGCGAGTTGTGTGACGACCTCCTCGCAGTCCCGCCCGTCCTCGATCATCCGGATGACGCCGGAGATCTGACCCTGTGCCCGGCGCAGCCGGTTCAGCACGGCCTTCAGGTCCGCACCCTCAAGTTGCAGTTCCACGACGACTCCTCCGAAAATACCCCTAGGGGTACTGTACGTCCCGGTTCGGGGCGGCGTCGATCATCGGGGATCGCGCCTGCCGTGACCAGCACTTCCACTGCGGACCTTCGGCGCCGACCGGGCCCGCGTGGCGGGTCCGTGCCGAGAGGCCGCTGCCTGCCGGGTGCCGGCGGTCATGGCCGGGTCCTTCTCGCTGGTGTCGACCGCTGTCGGATTCCAGTCGATCGCGGACGGCGCGGCGGATCGAGAGGCCGACGGGGTGCGGCGGGGGCCTTGTGGCCCTCGTCCGAGCTGTCGTGAAGGCATACCCTGCTGGGTATTTCATCGGCGGGTTCGCGGAGGGTGAGCCGGGCGAGGGAGGGGCAAAGAGGCTGGGGGAGACATACCCCGGTGGGTACCAGTGTGGGGACCAGTGGCCCATGCCCCGCTCTCATCTGCCGGATGACAGTGGGGGTATGGGCAAACACATCGTGATTCTCGGAAGCGGAACGGCCGGCACCCTGACGGCCAACCGCCTGCAACGCGACTACGGCGAGCGGGATCTCCGGATCACGGTCGTCGACCAGAACGACGACCACGTCTACCAGCCCGGCCTGCTGTTCGTCCCGTTCGGGCTCGCCCGCCCGGACCACCTCGTCCGCTCCCGCCCGCGGCAGCTGCACGCGAGCGTCGACTACAAGTCGGCCCGGATCGAGCGAGCCGACCTTGACGAGCGGACGGTGTACCTGGCCGGTGGCATCCGACTGTCCTACGACGTGCTCGTGGTCGCCACCGGAGCCCGGCTGCTGCCGGAGGAGACCGAGGGGCTGACCGGTCCCGGCTGGGGCGAGAACGTCTTCACCTTCTACGACCTGCCCGGCGCCGTCGGCCTGCACCACGCCCTGGAGCGCTTCGACGGAGGTCGAGTCGTGATCGACGTGGCGGACCTGCCGCTCAAGTGCCCGGTGGCTCCTCTGGAGTTCGCCTTCCTCGCCGACTGGTACTTCCAGCGGCGCGGCATCCGCGACAAGGTCCGACTGACCTACGCCACCCCGCTGGACGGCGCCTTCACCAAGCCGGTCGCCGCGAAGGCGCTGGGCGGCCTGTTGGCGGAGAAGGACATCGAGCTGGTCACCGAGTTCACGCTGGGCGAGGTCGACGGCAAGGGCGGGCGGCTGGTCTCGTACGACGATCGGGAGGTGCCGTTCGACCTCGCGGTCGTCGTCCCGCTGCACGGCGGCGCGGAGTACGTCGGACGCTCCGAGGGCCTGGGCGACGAACTGGACTTCGTGCCCGTCGATCCGCACACCCTCCAACACCCCGACCGTCCCGAGGTGTTCGCCATCGGGGACGCGGCGGGCCTGCCGGCTTCCAAGGCCGGCTCGGTGGCCCACTTCGAGGGCGAGGTGCTGGTGCACAACATCGGCAGCTTCCTCGCCGGACGGCCGCTGGACGCCTCCTTCGACGGGCATGCCAACTGTTTCGTCGAGACCGGCTTCCACAAGGCCCTGCTCATCGACTTCAACTACGACACCGAGCCGCTGCCCGGCCATTTCCCGGGCCCCGTCGGCCTGCCGCTGCTCAAGGAGTCGCACGCGGCCCACCTCGGAAAGCTCGCCTTCGAGTGGCTGTACTGGCACAGCCTGCTGCCCGGACGCGAACTGCCCGGCATCGGCTCGGCGATGCCCGAGCACGGCAAGCACCACGTCCGAACCTGAACCGAAGGAGCACCGTCATGCCCACCGCCACCTACGGCGACACGACCGTCCCTGTCGACGACGAGGGCTTCTTCACCGACCCCGGCCGGTGGACCGAGCCCATGGCCGAGCAGATCGCCCGCGAGGCGGGCATCGAGGCGCTCACCGACCGGCATTGGACGGTCATCCGCTTCATGCGCGAGCAGTACACCACCAAGGGCACCGGCCCCACCGTGCGGGTGCTCGGCAAGACGTCGGGCGTCACCGTCAAGGAGCTCTACCAGCTCTTCCCCAAAGGCCCGGCGAAGACGGCCGCGAAGATCGCCGGTATCCCCAAGCCCCGCGGCTGCATCTGACCCGTCCGACCCGAAGGAGCGTGCCGTCATGACCGACACCGCCACGATCGAGAAGGTCTCGATCATCGTCTCCAAGGGATCCCTGGAAGGGATCTACCCGGCCCTGATCATGGCCAACGGGGCCCGCGCCGAAGGCATCGAGGCCGACCTGTTCTTCACCTTCTTCGGCCTGGACGCCATCACGAAGAAGCGCTGGGAGCACATCAAGCTGGCCACCGTCGGCAACCCCGGCCTGCATCTGCCGACCCTGCTGGGCGGCATGCCGGGGGTGCCGGACCTGATCACCCGGTACATGGAACGCAAGATGGACAGGCTCGACATCCCGCCGATCCCCGAGTTCATCGAGATGATCTCCGACACCGGCGCCGGGATCTACGCCTGCAAGGCGTCGGTCGACCTCTTCGAACTCGACAAGGACGACCTCGTCGAGCAGGTCCAGGGAATCATCACGGTCGGCGAGTTCTACGAGCACGCGGCCGGCGGACAGATCATCTACACCTGAGCGAGCGGCCCGCCGCGCACCCGCCCGGAGCGCTCATTGCTGCGCCGCGTTGCCTGCCTGCCGGGCGGCACGGCGTGCGAGCCGCACGGTGGGCCCGGTGATCCGTACATCGTGGGCGCGGACGAACTCGCCTGCGCCGCAAGGGAACCGACCGGTCGTCCGGACCCGCTCTCCCGTCCACCCGCGTCCACCTGCTGTTGCCCCACAGCCTGCCAGGGAGTGGTCCGTCCGACCGGCGGGCGGTGTCCCGGCCACCCGCTCGTGTCCGACCCCGGAGGCGTCACTGGGCATCGGGCTCATCGACGCACCACCGGCGCCGCATGGTTCGTCACCCGCGGGGCCGGTGCGGCGCGAGCGACGAGGCGGCGCCATCCGCTGGGACGCCCACCGGCCGTCCGGCGTTCGGCGCTCCTGCTCCGTCCGGTACTCCTCGGCGACCGGGAACACCCGCGGCCCCTGGAACGACCCGGGCCGACGGCGAAGTCAGGAGGAAGGAGCGCCCTGCCGTGACGGGCCGCCGGGCTCGGTACCGCGCTCGGCCAGACTCGCCTGCAGGAGGAGCAGGTGGGCCAGGCCGCGTGCCTCGTCGGCGGTGAGCGCCGCCCACACCCCCGGCTCGCCCCCCTTGTCGCTGCCCACGTCCAGGGTGACCCGGCGGATGGGCCGGTCCGCGGCTGCCAGCCGTAGGCCGCGCACGGCAATCCTGCGCCCGCACCTGGTCACGAGGAAGCCGTCCTCGTTCGTGGGGAGCCGGTCAGGTCCTGTCGTCTCCATCGTTCTCACACTCCTTCGCCGGGTCGGTGATGTCCCGGCGTGCGGCTTCCGGGAGTTGAACACCCGGTGGGGTACCAGTTGCAGCATCCGGTGAGGCCGCCTTGTTCCCGCGCTCGCAGGCACGCGGCCGGTCTCCCGCGATGCGGGGTGCCCCGGCCGGGTGGCCGCCGTAAGGGAGGAAGCGGCAGTCCGGAGGGTCCGTGTTCCCGGAGGGGCTGTCGTGTCGCCAAGTGCCGCTACGGGTTCCTGCGCGTCGAATGGCGACGTGGTGGTGCCATCGCTCCGGACGGTGTCGGCGGGGACGGGACGCGGGGCGGTCCGCCCGCTCGCGCCGTCCGGTGGCGCCGGGGCATCGCGCCCCCTGCCGGTGTTCGTCCGGCGGAGCCGCGCAGCATGTACCAGCTGAGCACGAGTCCCGCCGCCGTGGTCACTGAGACCCACGTCCAGGGGCCGGTCAGCAGGGTGTGGCGCAGGCCGGGACCGATCTGTCCGCCGAGGACGAACACGCCCATGACGGCGACGAACCAGCCGAAGGACTTGCGCAGTGCGTCCTGTGGAACACGTCCGGCGAGAAGGCCGCCGAGCAGGCTGCCGACGACGGCGGTCGCCGTGACGAGGGCGGCGAATCCCCAGTCGATGTGGACACTGGCGAGGTAACCGGCCAGGCCCGCGAAGGACTTCATGGAGATGACGAGCAGTGAGGTGCCGACGGCCACGGTCATCGGCAGTCCGCCCAGCAGGGCCAGCGCGGGCACGACCAGGAAGCCTCCGCCCGCGCCGACCAGGCCGGTCACCAGTCCCACCACGATGCCTTCCAACAGGACGTGGAACACGGGGAGTTCGTGGTGAACCTGCTTCGGCTGCCGCCTGCGGCCCCGGATCATGGCGACGGCGGTGGCGATCATCATGAGCGCGAACGTGAGCAGCAGGACGGTGGCGGGCACGAACTCGGCCAGTCGTCCGCCCGCGTAGGCGCCGGTCATGCCGGCGAGGCCGAACAGCAGTCCCGTACGCCAGCGGACGCGTCCGGCACGGGCATGGGAGACGACCCCGGCGGTGCTGGTGACGCCGACGACGAAGAGAGAGGTGGCGATGGCCTCCTTGGTCTCCATTCCGGCCAGGTAGATCAGGATGGGCACGGTCAGGATGGACCCGCCGCCGCCCAGGACGCCGAGGCTGATCCCGATGAGCAGGGATGCGGCGATGACGGCGGCGATCACGACGTGCCCCGCAGGGCGGCGACGACGGTGTCGAGGTCGGTGCGCGGGCCGCGGTTGTAGGGCAGCTTCGACAGCAGCATGCCCATGGCGCAGGTGTTGGTGAGCGCGGCGACGGCCAGCCCGGCCCCGACCGCCGTGCCGATCAGATGCAGTCCGGGCAGGAACAGGCCAGCGACGCCGCTCACCAGGACGAGAGTCCCGGCGACCAGGCGTACCTGGCGCTCCAGGTCCCAGCGTTCCGGACCGCGGGTGAGCGGGCCCGAGGCGGCCTCCCACGCCATGACGCCACCGTCGAGGACGCGCAGGTTGGGCAGTCCGGCCTCGGCCAGGGACTGTTCGGCCTGGGCGGCGCGGGCGCCGGAGCGGCAGATGAGGATGACGTCCTCGTCGAGGTGGTGGAGGAGTTCGGCGCGGTGCTCGCGCAGGGTGTCGAGGGGCACGTTGTAGGAGCCGGGGATGTGGGCGGTGCGGAACTCGCCGGGCGTGCGCACGTCCAGCAGGCGTGGGCCCTTCCCGTCCCGGGTGAGGTCGCGCAGGGTGGCGGGATCGAGCCTCGGTTTGTCTGCGTGGGTGGTCATCAGCGGGTTCCCTGGTGTCTTCGGAGCGGGTGGGGGTGGGCGACGGCCGGTTCCCGTGACCGCCGCCCGGCGGGTGGTGGATCAGGCGTCGGCCGATGCGGGCAGGGCGAGCCAGGCGCCGTAGCCGCCGAGCAGGTCGGAGACGTCGGTGCGGCCCTGCCGGCGGAGCAGACTGGCGGCGATGGAGGACCGGTGGCCGCCCGCGCAGTGGACGACGAGGGGCTGTCCGGCCGGGGTCTCGTCGATGCGGCGGGCGAGTTCGGCGAGCGGGATGTGCAGGGAGCCCTCGATGAAGCCCTCTTCGCGTTCGGCGGTGTTGCGCACGTCCAGGACCAGCGGGGGTTCGTCGCCGTCCAGCAGGCGGCGCAGTTCGTCGGCGGTCAGGCGGCCGGCCTGTTCCATCTCGTCGGCCAGAGCGGGGAAGGCGCCCTCTGGTTCGCGCAGGTAGCCGCCGACCTTGTCGAAGCCGATCCGGGCGAGCCGGGTGACGACCTCCTCCTCGCGGTCCTGCGGTGCGATGACGACGACGTCCTGCTCGGGCGCGACAACCATGCCGGCCTGCTCGGCGAAGCGGCCGTCGGCGGGCACGTTGACCGAGCCGCGCAGATGGCCCGGGGCGAAGTCCTGCGGCGAGCGGGCGTCGAGGACGACCGCTCCGCCCGCGCGCCGCCGCATGAACTCCTCGGCCGACAGCGGCCGGGGCGCGCTGGCCGCGTCGAACAGGCTGTGCTCCTTGCGGTTGAGGATGGCGTCGTAGACGAAGTAGGCGGGGGCGGACGGCTGGCCTTCGGTCACCAGCGCCACGAACTTCTCCTCGCTCATGGGCCGGCAGGCGTAGTTGGTGGCGCGCTGCTCGCCGATGGTGGACCGGCGCTGGGTGGAGAGGTTCTTGCCGCAGGCGGATCCGGCGCCGTGGGCGGGGAAGACCCGGACCGCGTCCGGAAGGTCCATCAGCTTGTGCTGGACGGTGTCGTAGAGCATGCGGCCGAGTTCGTCGGCGGTCACGCCGATCGAGGCGAGCAGGTCGGGACGGCCGACGTCGCCGATGAACAGCGCGTCACCGGTCAGCACGCCGTAGGGGACGGTGTCGGCGGCGTGCTCGTACACCAGGACGCTGATCGACTCAGGGGTGTGGCCCGGGGTTTCGAGGATCTGCAGCCGCACGTCGCCGAGGGTGATCCGCTCGCCGTCGGTCAGTTTGCGGATGGGGTACTCGGCCTCGGCGCGCTGTCCGTAGCCGATCCAGGCGCCGGTGCGGTCGGCGAGTTCCAGGTGGCCGGCGAGGAAGTCGGCGTGGAAGTGGGTGTTGATGACCGCCTCGATGGTGAGACCGTGCTCGGCGGCGTCGGTGAGGTACTCGGAGATGTCGCGGCGGGGGTCGACCACGACGGCCCTGCCGGTGGTCTCGTCGGCGATCAGGTAGGACGCCTGGGAGAGGCAGTCGAGGTAGTACTGGGTGAAGAACATGGTCGGTGACCTCCGTGTCGGAAGTGCCCAGGGGTTTATACCCTGGGGGGTATGCAAGAGGGTCTGGTCCACCCCGGTTCGAAGGGTGGAGCGGGTGGCCGGCCCGGGTCGGGGGATGCCCGGGCCGGCCGGTCAGAGGCGGCCGGTGAGCATGCCGCGCCAGTACACGGGCGGCAGTCCGTACCGCTTGAACAGCCACATCGTGCGCCGCTCCTTGAAGGGGTCGAGCAGCGGGAACGAGGGTGTGGGGCTGAGGTCGTAGTCGAACTCGGCGAGCAGCATCCGGTCGCGGGCGGTCACCAGCGGGCAGGACGTGTAGCCGTCGTACCGGTGCGACGCCGCACGGCCGTTCATGGCGTCGAGCAGGTTGCCGGCCACGACCGGTGCCTGCTTGCGCACGGCCGCACCGGTCTTCGAGGTGGGCAGGTTCGCCACGTCCCCGAGCGCGAAGACGTCGCCGTACGTCGGGTGCCGCAGGGTGTGTCTGTCGGCGGCGACGAACCCCTGGGGGCTGGTCGGGTCGGCGAGCGGACCGGTCTTGATCCAGTCGGGGGCGCTCTGCGGAGGCACCGCGTGCAGGAGGTCGTAGCCGATGGTCTCCTTCGTGCCGTTCGCGTGGTCCGTGACGGTCACCGTCCGGTCGTCGCCGTCGACGGCGGTCATCTCCGAGCGCAGCCGCACCTCGATGCCGTACCTGGCGGCCACCTTCTCCAGTACCTGTGACCAGGCGGGCACCTTGAACATCGCCGGCTCGGGGATCACCAGGATGACGCGGATGCCGTCCAGGACCTTCCGCCTGCGCCAGTGGTCGGCGGCCAGGTAGGCGATCTTCTGCGGAGCGCCGCCGCACTTCAACGGGGTGGCCGGATGGGTGAAGACGGCCGTGCCGGAGCGCGTCTGCTTGATCAGCTCCCAGGTGCGCGGGGCGTACTCGGGCGCGTAGTTGCTGCTCACCCGGTCATGTCCGACCGCCTCGGCCAGGCCCGGAACGCCGTCCCAGTCGAGCTGGAGACCGGGCGCCAGGACCAGGTACTCGTAGGTGAGTTCGGCGCCGCCGGACAGGGTCACCGTGCGCGCGTCGGGGTCGACGGCCAGGGCGCGGCGGCGGATCCACCGCACCCCGTCGGGTACGACCGACCCCTCGGGGCGGTGTGTCGTGCGCAGGGGCGCTTGACCGCCGCCGACCAGGGTCCACAGCGGCTGGTACCAGTGGGTGTCGGACGGTTCGACCAGGGTGATGTCGGTGACACCGGCGCGGCGCAGGCGGGCGGCGACGCTGATGCCGGCGCTGCCGCCGCCGATGACGGCGACGCGGTGTCGGCCGGTGATCGGTGCGTCGGAGGGTGAGGGGGTGGTGGCCAAGGCGGTGCTCCTTCCCGACCTGCCGAGGTGCGGATCGCGGGTGGCCTTCAGTGGCTGGTGGCTGGTGGCTGGTGGCTGATGGGCGGTGAGCGGTGGCTGCGGTGAGGCCGGAGGCGTGCTCGCTCAGGTTGCGTGCTCGTGGTGCCCGGCTTCGATCGGGTGTCCCGCCCGGGCCCAGGCGCCGGTGCCGCCGGTCACGGAGTGGGCGTCGATGCCACGGGAGTTCATCCGGTCGGCGGCGGTCCTGCTGCGGTTGCCGCCGGCGCAGATCACGAACACCGTCTCGTCTGTCGGCAGTTCACCGCATCGGGCCGACACGGAGTGCATCGGCATCAGCCGCGCGCCCGGTACGTGCCCGGCCGCGTACTCGTCCGGCTCCCGTACGTCGATCACGAGCCCGCCGTCGGCCCAGGCCGCGGCGAACGCCTCCTGTGTTGTTTCGCGAGCCACTTGATTGCCTCCTCAAATACCCCCGGGGGTGTTCTGTCTCCGAGAGTAGGGCGGCCCGGAAGGGGCGTCAAATACCCCTGGGGGTATTTGCCTGTCGGGCAACCCGAGGCTCGGCGCCGAGGCCGGAACCGTGCCGTTGCCCCCGTGACTCCGTCCTGGGCAGCCGGAGGGTCATCCGCGTCCCGCCCTTCGGTCCTGAGTCGGCGGAGACCGTTCCGCCGTGGGCGTCGACCAGCTCTTTGACGACGGCGAGGCCGATTCCGCTGCCACCCCGGGTGCGCGCGCCGGCTCCGCGCCACAGACGCTCGAAGACGTACGGCAGCTCGTCGGCCGGGATACCCGGACCGGTGTCGGCCACCTCGACCAGAGCCTCGGCGGGCGTGGCGGACGTGGTGACGGTGACGGTGTCGCCGGGGCGGCAGTGGCGGGCGGCGTTGCTCAACAGGTTGCCGAGGGCCTGGTGCAGCCGGTCCGCGTCCGCGTGGACCAGCAGCGGGGCGGGGCCCGGGACGATACGTACGGTCAGCCCCGCCGTGCGCAGCTCGGCCTCGTGCTCGGCCACGGCGGCGCCGGCCAGGGCGGTCAGATCCACCTCGGCCAGGTGCAGCGAGAGCCGGGCCGACTCGGCCTCCGCCAGTTCCCCGAGGTCGTCGATGACGCGGCCCAGCCGCAGTGCCTGGTCGTGCAGGGAGGCCAGGCGCCGAGCCGAGGGTTCGGCGTAGCCGTCCCGCAGTTCCTCCAGCCCCGCCCGCAACGAGGCCAGAGGCGTACGCAGTTCGTGGGCGACGTCCGCGGCGAGCCGATGGCGGGCCTGCTCGGAGTGGCCGACGTCGTCCGCCATGGCGTCGAAGGCGCGGGCGAGCTCGCCGAGCTCGCCGGGTGCGTCGATGCGGGTCCGCGCGGTGCGGTCCCCGGTGGCCAGCGCACGGGCGGTGGCGGCGACCCGCACCAGGGGAGCGGTCAGGCGTCGGGTGACGAACCAGCTCACGGCCAGGGCCAGGGCGACGGCACCGACGGCGGCCGCGGCCACCCAGCCCCAGGCGACGGACAGGCCCGCCGACCCGGAACCGGCCGAGAAGACCAGGTGCACGGAGCCGACGGTGTCGCCGTCGACCACCACGGGCGCGGTCGCGCCCGGGCCGGAACCTGTGCCCTGTCCCTGATGCCCGTGACCCGATCCGGACATGCCGTGGTCGTCCATGGTTCCGGAGCCGCCGGACATCATCTCGTCGTCCGCGTTCCGTACGGTGAGTACCGCCCCGGCAGCGGCGGCGACGGAGCGCGCGGCCGAGAGATCGGCCGCCGACCAGCCGCCCGCGGCCCGGTACGCGTCGGCGGCGGCCACAGCCACCCGGGCGGCGGTGCGCCGACGATCCGCCTGGTGGGCGCTGCTGATCCCGCGGTCGGCACCGACGAGCGCCGCGGCCGTCAGCAGGGCGACGGATGCCAGCGCGACCACGGCGAACGCGGCGAACAGCCGTCGCCCCAGCGGGCCGAGCCCGAGGGCCGGCCGAGCGGGTGGGGCCGGTGCGCCACGGTGCGGCGGGGGAGTCTCACGGATCACGGGTCCACCCCAGCCGATAGCCCACACCCAGCACGGTCACCACGAGGCCGGGGCCGATGCCCCCGAGCTTGTGCCGCAGGTTCTTCACATGCGAGTCGATCGTCCGCTCGTATCCGGCGAACTCGTAGCCACGCACCCGGTTGACCAGCTCATAGCGTGAGTACACCCGGCCGGGTACCGCCGCGAGCGCGTTCAGCAGACCCCATTCGGTGGGAGTCAGTTCCAGTGCCGTGCCGTCCAGTACCGCCTCGTGCCGGGTCTCGTCGATGCGCAGCCGTCCTCCGCCGTACGACGAGACCTGCGCCGTACCGGTGACCGTCCCCCGGGCACGCTGGAGGACCGCGCCCACCCTGAGAACCACCTCGGTGGGGCTGAACGGTTTGGTCACGTAGTCGTCGGCGCCCAGCCGCAGCCCGTGGATGCGGTCCTCGACGGTGCTGCGGGCCGTGAGCACCACAACCGGCACGCCACCCCGCTCACGGGCCTCGCGCAGCACCTCGTCACCGTCGACGTCCGGCAGCCCCAGATCGAGCAGCGCCAGGTCGACCGCCCCCTCGCCCAGCAGCCGTACCGCCTCCGCGCCCGACGCGGTCGTCACCACCGCGTAGCCCGCGCGCTCCAGGTATCGGCGCAGCAGCTCGCGGATCTCCTTCTCGTCCTCGACGACCAGCACGGTGACGGCCATGCCCCACATCTACGCGCCTCGGGTACGTCCCGGCGAGGGCCGAACAGCCCCAACCCCTCCGGCCGATGTCTCCATCCCGTCTCCACACCCGCAGCACGCCGACTGCAGGGCGTGGCGCGACGGTGACGGTGTGGGAACGGAGGACGTTCCCGGGAATTGCGGGAGGTTCGTCATGAAGCGCAACACCAGGATCGCGGCGGCTGTCGCCGCGGGCGTGCTCACCGTCGGCGGCCTGCTGGCCGTGGGCCCGGTGACCGCGGGCACGGGCGGTGCCGCACCGACGGCCGGGCAGACCATGTCCCAGGGCATGATGACGAACGGCCGGCACCACGCGCGCCATCATGTCGACGACGACACCGCCGGCATGCGGCACGACGGAACCTGCACCGGAGCCGCCCTCGCTTCGCAGGGCACCCTGACAGCCGCCCAGAAGACCACGCTGGCGAACATGGCGCAGGAGGAGAAGCTCGCGCACGACCTGTACACGGCATTCGCCGACCGCTACGACGCGCGGGTCTTCGAGCGCATCGCCGCGGCCGAGACCAACCACCTCACCGTCGTCCGCGTCCTGCTGGACCGTTACGACGTCACCGACCCGACAGCAGGGCAGCCGGCCGGTGAGTTCGCTGATCCGGCTGTCCAGGCCACCTACGACCGGCTGCTCGCGCAGGGCGAGGCCGGCCTCGACGAGGCCCTGAAGGCCGGGCGCACGGTGGAGACCGACGACATCGCCGCACTCACCAAGGCACTGTCCGGACTCACCGCCCCCGACGCGCGCCAGGTCTACGGCAACCTGCTCACCGCCTCGGAGAGGCATCAGGCGGCGTTCGACCGCTGGATCGCCGATGAGTGAGAGAGACGAGTGCGAGAGACGAGGGTGGCGAGTGGACCGAGGCGGGCCCGGCCTCCTGAGGCCGGGCCCCCGCACGTGTCTTGCCGCGTGTAGTCGCACGCCGCGGTGAGCGGCGCCGAGGGAGAGGGCGATCGGCGGGGCGGGGGACGGTTCCCCGCGTAGGTGCGGTCGTTGCGCGTTCTCGTGCTGCCGGTCGGGTCAGGGGTCCGGGGTGGAGCCCATTTCCGTGGTGAAGACTGCGGGGTCGCTGTCGAAGCCGCGGAGGATCTGGTGGAACTCCCACGTTCCGGAGGTGTCCCGGGTGAACTCGGCGATCGTCACGGCGGTGGATCCGGAGAGGTGGGCGAAGTCGTCCTTGAGGAGCTCTTCGTATCCGTCGAGGAGCAGTACTCCGGCGTTCGTCAGGTCGCCGAACGTTTTGGGGCCGTTGTTCTGGTGGATGGCCACGCCGACGACGACCCGGGCGAAGGAGGGGGCGAGGCGGTCGAGTTCGAGGGTCATCGCCTCGACGTAGCCGAGGCCCTGACCGGTCTGGCTGTGCCGGCTCATGTTGATGGTGCCGTCCGGTGAGCGGCTGTCGAAGTGGACGACGTAGACGGGCTGCCCGTAGAGGGCGTCCGAAGAGTAGGTCGCGGCGATGATGTCGAGATGGTGTGGCGGCCGATTCCAGGGACTGGGGTCCCATTTGAGCCGTACCTCGGCCTTCGCGACCTTCCGGCTTTCGCTGCCCACTTTATGCGGCCTCTCCCGTGCCGAGCCACCACGGGACAATCCCCCGCAAGGTCAAGTATGGCTCGTGACCGACCCGTTGAAGCACTTCTCGGCAGGCTCATTCGACAGGCGTCCGGGGTGATGGAGCATCCGACCACGCGTGGACAGCAGTCGGTGCACCGTCCCCAGCGCTCCGTGTCGACGTCTGCTCGGGAGCGGTGGTCATTGGGCTGGTGGCCGTGAGGAGCGTTCGCGGTGTCCTGCGTGTCCCTGATACGCGATGCGGGGGCAGGCAGCGCGCGGCACCGTCGCCTGTGCCGAGGCGCGGGCAACGGTGCCCGGCCCGTGGCCGGTTCGGTGTGCCGGATGACCGGATCGGTCGCGGCGGGGGCGGTAGCATCGGCCGCGCCGGGATCATGGGGGGCCACCAAGGAGGTTTCCCGGCTTGG
This sequence comes from Streptomyces sp. NBC_01451, assembly GCF_036227485.1. NCBI lineage: Bacteria > Bacillati > Actinomycetota > Actinomycetes > Kitasatosporales > Streptomycetaceae > Streptomyces > Streptomyces sp. NBC_01451. Next base: position 929,235 of record NZ_CP109479.1, on the reverse strand, counting down.
GGATCGGCGATGCGGAAGGGCGGGGCCGGGCATGACGACGCCACCAGGAGGCGGCCGGGATCCGCAGACGAGTCTGCGTGATCTCGAGACGATGCTCGACGCGGTCACGGAACACGCGGTCGTCAAGCTGGGGCCGGGTGGTGAGGTGGTCCGCTGGAGCCGCGGTGCCCAGGCGACGACCGGCTACACGGAGCCCGAGATGCTGGGGCGGTCGGTGTCGGTACTGCACACCGAGGAGGACCATGGCGCCGGGCTGGTGGAACAGGAACTGGAGTCGGCACGCCAGGACGGGCGGCGGGAGTTTCAGGGCTGGCGGGTCCGCAAGGGCGGCGAGCGGTTCCTGGCCCACATAGCCCTGACGCCGGTGCGGGGTGAGGACGGTGCGGTGGCCGGCTTCGTCAAGGTCTTCCGGGACGTGACGGAGAGCGCGCGGGCCGAGTCGCTGTTCCACGGTCTGCTGGAATCGGCCCCCGACGCGATGGTGATCGTGGGTACGGACGCGCGGATCGTGCTGGTCAACCGACAGGCGCGGACGCTGTTCGGCTACGAGCGCGAGGAGTTGGTGGGCCGGGAGATCGAGGTGCTGGTGCCGCCGCGGTTCCGTGACCGCCACGTCGGCCACCGCTCCGGCTTTCTCGCCGACCCCCGGCTGAGGCCGATGGGTGCGGGGCTGGAGCTGTCCGGGATGCGCCGGGACGGGACGGAGTTCCCCGTCGAGATCAGTCTGAGTCCGCTGGATACCTCCGAGGGCCGGTTGGTGGCGGCGGCCATCCGGGACGTCACCGAGCGCCGGGAGACCGAGCAGCGGTTGCTGCGGCAGCGCGACGAGATCCTGGAGCTGTCCACGCCGGTGATCCAGGTGTGGGACAAGGTGCTCGCGCTGCCGATCATCGGCACGCTGGACACGCTGCGGGCCACCCGGCTGACCGAGGGCCTGCTGGAGAAGATCGCGCAGACCCAGGCCGAGGTCGCCATCCTGGACATCAGCGGGGTGCCCACCATCGACACCCAGGTCGCCCAGCATCTGCTGAAAACGGTGCAGGCGGCCGCCCTGATGGGGACGGTGAGCATCATGAGCGGGGTACGGCCGGAGACGGCCCAGTCCATCGTGCATCTGGGAATCGACATGGGGCGCCTGCGCTCCCGCAACACGTTGCAGGACGCGTTGCAGCTGGCGCTGGCGGTGCTGGCCGAGCGGGCGGGAACCGCGGCGGCCGCCGCCCGGGCGCTGACGTCGGGGGAGCCACGGTGACCGAGGACGTGGTTCCCGTCATGAAGATCGGTGACACGCTCCTGGTCGCGCTGCACGGCGACCTGGACGACACCACAGTGATCCAGATCGAGGAGCAGCTCACCCGCGAGGTCGCACGCACCGGTGCGTCGGGCATGCTCATCGATGTCAGCCGACTGAGCGTGGTCGACTCGTTCATCGCCCGGGTACTGGCCAGGATCGTCGCGATGGTCCGGCTGTTGGGCGCCCAGGCGGCCGTGGTGGGCATCCAGCCGGCGGTCGCCATCACCCTGGTGGAACTCGGTGTGCCCATGGGGCATCTGGACACCGCGCTCAACGCCGAGCAAGGCCTGGCCCTGCTGGAGCGGCTGCGCCGCGCCGATACCGGTACGGACCGCCTGTGACCGGCGCGGGTGCTGTGACGGACAGGGAACCGGCGCTTTTCGACATCGTCGACGAGTCCGACCTGATCCGTGTCCGCAAGGTGCTGCGCACCGAGGCCGAGGCGGTGGGGCTCAACCTGGTGGACGCGACGAAGCTGATCACGGCCGGCAGCGAGCTGGCCCGCAACATCCTCAACTACGCAACCGGTCGCCGTGGCCGGGTCGGCGTCGAGCAGGTGTCCCGGCAGGGCCGGCGCGGTGTGCGGGCCACGTTCACCGACGACGGTCCGGGTATCGAGGACATCGAGGCGGCGCTGACCGACGGCTTCAGCACCCGGGGCAGCATGGGGTTGGGCCTGCCAGGAGCGCGGCGGCTGGTGGACGACATGACTCTCACCTCCGCCGCCGGGTCGGGCACGACCGTGGTGATCGTGAAATGGCAGCGGTGAGGCCGGTAGGGGTGAGGCAGCCCTGAGCGAGAGCGAACACCGCCGCCATGCCGTCGCGGCGGACGAGGATGTCGGCGCCCTGCGCCGGGCGGTGTCCCGCATGACCGCCGGACAGCACGCGCTGCGCCCGGGTGTGGCCGAGCTGGTGGCCACCGAGCTCGGCACCAATCTGCTCCGGCACGCCCACCCGGGCGGGTACGTCCTGGCCCGGAACACCGGCGACGGGATCGAGCTGCTGTCCGTCGACCATGGCCCGGGGATGACCGCCGGGGCGCTCGCTCCGTCGGCCGACGGAGCCTCGTCCGTCGTGCTGCCTTCGTCCCGCGGAGGCGGTCTGAAGGCAGGGCTGAACGTCGTCCGGCGGAACGCCGCCGAGTTCGACTGGTACGCCACCCGCCGCGGAACCGTCATCTACGCCCGGCTCGGCACCCCCGCGCCGGCCGGGCAGCCGGGGTGGCGCTTCGGAGGGGTCAATGTGCCCCTCGGGGGCGACGGCGAATCCGGGGACGCCTGGGCGGTCGTGCCCGGTGCGCGGACAGCCGCGCTGGTCGTCGACGGGCTGGGCCACGGCCCGGGAGCCGCCGCAGCGGCCCGTGCCGCGATCACCACGTTCCAAGGCGCTGCCGTCACCGACCTCGACCGGCTCGTCCAGCACGCTCACGGGGCGATGCGCGGCACCCGAGGCGGAGTCCTGGGCGCCTGTCTGATAGATCCCGGGCGCGGAGAGTTCGCCTACGCGGCGGTCGGCAACATCACGGGCCGGGTTCTCACCGGCGGACGGTACACACACCTGCTGGACCGCCCCGGCACTGTCGGAACCCAGCTGTCCCTTCCCACCGTTCGCCTTCAACACGGCCCGTGGGAGCCCGGATCGACTCTCGTCCTGGTCACCGACGGTATTCGTTCCGCCTGGAGCCTGGAGGACCACCCGCGCCTGCTGGAGCAGCATCCCGCGATCATCGCCGCCGTGCTCCACCGCGAGTACGGCAGGGGCACCGACGACGCCACCGTGCTCGTGGTCCGCCAAGTCACCGCCGTGGCATGATGAACCGGTTCTCGTCACCATGTGAAGGGCGGTCAGACATGGGAGACGTATCCGGCCTCCGCACTGCCGACGGCACGGACGACGCGGCCGCGCAACAGGCCGAACTGGCGCGCCGCGCGCAGCTGTTGGACGAGCTGAGCCAGGAGCTGGACGACACCAACCGCGGCCTGATAGCCCTGCACACCGAGCTGGAGGCAGCCCGGCACGCCGAGGCCCGGCTCGCGGCCATCGTGGCGTCGTCCGACGACGCCATGATCTCCATCGGTTCCGCCCACGTCATCCAGACCTGGAATCCTGGCGCCCAGCGGCTGTTCGGCCACGCCGAGGACGATATCGTCGGCCGGGCGATCGATTCCCTCATGTCCGCCTCGGCCTTCGACGTCTTCCGGACAGTGGTGGAGCAGATCCGTTCCCAGGGGCACGCCGACTCCTACCAGAGCCGCTGGAACCGTGCCGACGGCACGGAAGTCGACGTGGCGATCACCGTCTCGCCGATGCGTGACGCGGAAGGGGCCCTGATCGGCTTCTCGACGGTGGCTCGGGACATCACCCACCAACTGGTCGCCCAGGCCGAGTTGGCCGCCGCCCGCGCCGACCGTGAGGTGATGGCCGACCGCGACCGCATCGCCCGCGACCTGCACGACATGGTCATCCAGAGGGTCTTCGGCGCCGGTCTCGCGCTGCAGAGCGTCACCGCCCGCATCACCCATCCCGACACCCCGGCACGCATCCACATGGTCATCGGTGAACTCGACGCGACCATCCGGGAGTTGCGCGGCACCATCTTCAATCTCAACCAGCCCACCCAGAAGGCGGCCAGCCTCCGTGCACAGGTCCTCGACGAGACCTCCACCGCACAGAACCGGCTCGGCTTCGCACCCTCGGTCGAGTTCGACGGTCCTGTCGACGCCGCTCTCCCCGACGAAACCGCTGCGCACCTGCTCGCCGTGCTGCGTGAGGCCCTGTCCAACGTCGTCCGTCACGCCCACGCCACCGCCGCCTGGGTCGCCGTCCGCGCCGGAGACGAACTGCTCCTGGACGTCACCGACAACGGCCGCGGTCTTGGCCGGCCCACGCGAAGCAGTGGCCTGACCAACCTGCGCCGCCGCGCGGAGAAACTGGGCGGCACGTTCGAGGTGGCCGACCGTCCCGAAGGCGGCACCCGACTGCGGTGGCGCATCCCCGTCACCACCGAAGACGCGGCCCGCACCCCCTGACCCCGTCCCGCCGGCAGTGGACAGCCCGACACACCACCCGCGCCGCGCCCACCCGGACGGCCCGACGCGACGAGGGTGGCCGTCGACGTGAGGCCGCGCACCCGGACCGGACGGGAGCCGGTCAGCCGACCCGATACCCGCTGGGCGGTGTTACGTGGCATGGCATGGCATGGCGCGGTGCTCGCGCGGGCGCAGCCGAGTGACCGACGCGACCCGCATGTGTCGGTCACTCGGGCCACGCGGCTACCGGCGGTGCATGGTTTCCAGGGCGGCGGCCAGAACATGGGGGTCGTGGTGCCCCTTGTAGACGGCCGGCGGACTCTTTTCGAGGTGCAGGAGCTGGGCCACCGCCGTCCAGGCGGTGCGTACGGAGTACTCGACGGTGAAGACGACGTCGTCGGGCACCTCGGCGAACTGGCCGATGAAGGCGAGGTTGACCGATCCCTCGGGTACGACCTTGGGCCGGTCGTCGCGGCGGCGGGCCAGGAACTGGCTGGTGATGTACGGCATCAGGCAGGGCACGACGGTGGAGGTGGCCAGTGCGCGGGCCGCGGTCTCCTCGTCGAGGTGCAGATGGTGGAGGACCTCTTCGAGGATCTCCCGGCCGGTGCACATCGTCATCGGTTTGGGCGTGTGGTTGCCCGCGCGGCCGGGGAAGAGGCCGTAGCCCCACCAGACCGAGAGGCCATCGGGCTGCTCGCGGTAGACCGGCTGGCGGTTGGCGACGATGCTGAGGAGCCAGTTGGACTCGGTGAACGTCATCAGCCCGCCCCTGCCGGTCTCGCGGCCACTGAACCTCTCCAGGGCGTCCAGGAACGCGGGATCCTTGGTGGTGACGGTGAACGACTCCCAGCGGGACTCCTTGACGTGCTTGTCGAAGGCAGCCGGGTCGCCGAAGTCGTCGCGGCCCCTGGCCAGGCGGTGCCAGAGCAGCCACGCCTCCGAGCGGTGGGGAGCCGGTGGCGGCGCGGCGGTGTGTGAACCGAGGCTTGAGGCGTCGGTCATGGAGCCGTTGGTGACCAGGACCAGGTCCTCGGGGGAGACCGCGATCCTCTCGTCGTGGCCGCCCCGGGAGAGATGGACGGTGTCGACCGTGGTGGTCCGGTGCCCGGGCACCAGGCCGAGGTCGGTGACCTGGCAGCCGGTGTGGATGGTGACGCCGCGCTCGCGGAGCCAGGCGGTCAGCGGACGCACGATGGAGTCGTACTGGTTGTAACGGGTCCGGTAGATGCCCGACATGGACGAGAACTCGGGGAAGAGGTGGATGAAGCGCCTCAGGTAACGCCGGAACTCGATCGCGCTGTGCCAGGGCTGGAACGCGAACGTGGTGCACCACATGAACCAGAAGTTCGTGGTGAAGAAGTGTTCTCCGAAGCAGTCCGTGATCCGTTTGCCGTCCAGGTGCCCCTCGGGGGCCGCCAGGCACCGCACCAGGGCCAGGCGGTCGTGTTCGGAGAACCCCATCGAGCGGGTGTCGACGATCTTTCCGTCGCCGTCGACGAGGCGTGCGATGTCGTTCCAGGCGAACTCCTCGTGTCCGGCCAGGATCTCCTCGGTCACGGACACCGAGGGGTCGTCGAGAGTGGGAATGCCGCCCAGCAGGTCGTACGTGCAACGGAACTCGGCCTCGAACATCCGTCCGCCACGCATGGTGTAGCCCGCGTCCGCCGTGCCGCCCGCGTCCAGGCTGCCACCGATGTCGCGCTGCCCTTCGAAGAGGTGGATGTCCGAACCCTGGAAACCGCCGTCGCGGATCAGGAACGCCGCCGCGGACAGGGCAGCGATCCCGCTGCCCACCAGATACGCCTTCGCCATCGCACAACTCCTCGTCCTCGCCGTCGATCGGGAACCACGTGACCCACCGTTCCCTCTGCGGCGAGCGCCGGCAGTGGGCCGATGGTCACCGCTTCGCGGTCCGACCGGACCCGACTTCGCAGGATCGAGGCAACCCAGGGCCCGGCCATCGGCGTCCGCACGACGGTGGGCGACCGGGCGGAGGACCTGTACGGGGGACGTACCCGTGCGGGCACACGGTCGACGACCCACGTACGCCCGCGGCCCTTCACGGGGCCGTCCCCCTGGCGCGAGCACCGTTCCGGTGGGGACGGGGGAGCCTCACGGTTCGGAATCCGGCGCTCGCGCCTGACTCCAGTGTCACTCCGCGGCGGCAGGGGAAAGAGGGACGATCGGACCGACTTGCGGGACATCGAGCCCCTTGTGCTTCCCGTTGCATCAGGTGATGCTCCGGCGTACCGGACGGTGCACCCGGCCGGCCAGGACGGTCCACCTGTCCGGTCATGTGGGCGTCCGGCAGCCGTACTACGGTGGTGGGTGGCGAGCGTGTGAGGAGGGTGCGATGCCCCTGCGAGAGCTCGATCCGAAGACGGTGACCGCGCTGGTCGCCGCCGCCACGGCGGCCCCGTCCATGCACAACGCCCAGCCCTGGCGTTTCCACTTCGTCGCCACCCGGCGACTGCTTCTGCTGCACGGCGATCCCGAGCGGGCCATGCCCCGTTCCGACCCCGGCAACCGGGCGCTGCACATCGGCTGCGGGGCCGCGCTGTTCAACCTGCGTGCCGCCGCCGCGCACGCGGGCCTGGTCCCGGAGGTCCGGCTACTGCCCGAGCCGGGCGACCATCTGCTGTTCGCCGCCGTCCAACTGGCCGATCCGGCCGGGCGGTCGCCCGACGAGGACATGGCGCGGCTCCACCAGTCGATCCGGCAGCGGCACACCAGCCGTCATCCCTTCGCCGACAAGGAACTGCCTGAGGAGGTGCGGGCAGAGCTGAGGGAGGCCGCGGCGCGAGAGGGAGCCGAACTCCTCTTCGCGGGGCCCTGGCATGCCGAGACCGTGCTCGACCTGGTGGATGACGCGGAGAGCCGGGATGTCCTGGACCCCGACCGCAGGGTGGACCTCGACCGCTGGACCCGGCTCGGCACGGAGGCGGACATCGCCGTGGACGGCGTCCCCGAATACGCCTTCGGACCGCGCCGCAGCGACGGGAAGGCTCCACAACGGGACTTCGCCGGACGCCGGCCGGTGGCCGACCGCGGCGCCACCACCTTCGAGCACACCCCGCACCTGGGGCTGCTCAGTACCCCGGGCGACACGCCCGCCGACTGGCTGCGTGCCGGTCAGGCGCTGGAGCGCGTCCTGCTGGAGGCCACCGCGGCCGACCTGGCCACCTCGCTGACCTCGCATCCGTTGGAGACCTCCGATCTGCGGTCGCTGGTCCGCGACCCGGTGGCGGGCACGGGCCACGTGCAGATGGTGCTGCGCCTCGGATACGGCCCACGGGGCCCCGCCACGCCCCGCCGCCCCGTCAGGGATGTGCTGGAGTTCGGGTGAATCGGGCACGCGGAGGCCACCCCGTGCCCCGGCGCCGGCCGTGACGTCCTGCGCGGGGTAACGCGCCGCCCGTAGGCCGGAGAGCACACCCTCGCCCGGTACACGGCAGGGCCGACCGGACCGGTGCGCCCGTCGTTCCATGAACCGCCGGTCGACGGCATCGGGTCGGGCGCGGCGGTCCCGGAAGCGCCGGTGCGCAGGCCGGCGGATGTCGGACAGCGTCAGTGGGCGGGCCGTGCCGTACAGCGTGCCGACGCGAGCCGGCGGACGGCGCAGAGCGGCTGCGGCGTCAGTGATGCGGGACGACCGCGACCGGCGCCGTCGCGTGGTGCAGTACGGCATGGGTGACGGGCCCGATACGAGCGCCGACCGGGGCGTGGCGGATGCGTCGGCCGACGACGACCAGTGACGCGTCGGCCGAGGCGTCCACCAGGTGGCCGGCCGCGCTCCCGACCGCGGTCTGCCCGACGACCTCGACCCCGGGAAACTTCTCGCGCCACGGCGCCAGGACCGCCTCGACGGTGCTCTCCTCCTTGCGGTCCAGCTCCCCGGTCAGTCCCTGATCCGCGCCGGGACCGTCGGCGAAGTAGGACGGCAGGCTCCAGCCGTGCACCACGCGCAGTCTCGCCGCCCGACGGGCCGCGGCCTCGAACGCGAACGCGATGACCCCGTCGTCGGGGTACTCGTGGTCGAGCCCCAGCACGACGTCCCGGAAGGGCGTGGCAGCCGAGGGACGGCCGTCGGCGTCCGGCTGGTGCTCGTCCTCGGCGCGCGCCCCGGAGCGTACGAGGACCACGGGTCGCTCGGTCTGCGCCACGATGCCGAGCCCGGCCGAGCCGACGAGGAAGCCGGTGACGCCGCTCAGGCCCCGGGAGCCGATGACCAGCGGGTCGGCGTCGCCGGACGCCGCCAGCAGTGTGGTCACGGGCGGCTGCCGGACCTGCTCCGACGTGATCTCCAGAGCCGGGTGACGGTCGTGCAGCCGTTCGGTCGCCTCCCGCAGGATCCGGTCGCCCCACTGCCGGTGCGCCTCCTCGTCGGGCACCGGCTCGGCGTGCGGCTGCCGGTCCCACGCGTGCACCAGGTGCAGAGCCAGGCCCCGCAGTTCCGCTTCGCGCGCGGCCCACTCGGCCGCGGCCAGGCTTTCGGGCGAGCCGTCAAGTCCAACAGTCACGGTACGGGGCATGCCGAGGACCTCCTTGGGTCGGACGGGGCCCTGTGCGGCCCGGTGCCACGGTGTCAGCCGGGGCCACCGCGACGGCAGGGCCGAGTGGCCCGCTGCCCGGTGGCGTACGGCCCTGATGGTCCGGAGGCAACGCACGGGGCCGGATCCGCCGGCGTGGCGGCCCCGACCGTGGGGCGCGGGGCCGGGGCACCGGCCGAGCGGCGCCCGGCGCAGGGACATCACCCGACCCTCCGGCCTACGAGGCCGACTACGACCACGCGCCGACCACAGGACGCCGTCCGCCCGCCCGGCCACACCCACCGCCCCGGCCACGCAGGGCCCACTGGTCCCGGCAGGGGACCTGCGGCCCCTGCACCACAGGTCTCGGGACCACAACGCTGGGTTCACATCCCCGTCGAGGAGGCAGAAACCATGGTCCGCAGTGTTGTCGTAGGTCTCGACGGCTCGGCCGAGAGCCGCGCCGCCGCCGAGTGGGCGGCCCGTGAGGCGAAGCGGCGTTTCCTGCCGCTCAGGCTGGTCCACGTCCGGGAGACGGTCCCCGCCCCCATGACCCTGGCACCGCTCCTCGGCGCACCCCCGGCCGAAGACCGGTGGGACATCCCGCGTGGGGCGGCCGAGGAGCTTCGGTCGCGGCATCCCGGGTTGGACGTGACCGTGGATCAGGTCCCCGGCCGGCCTGCGGACGTGCTGACGGAGGCGGCGAAGGACGCCGTACTGCTGGTCCTCGGCTCCCGGGGGCTCGGCGGCGTCGGCGGATTCCTCGTCGGCTCCGTGGGCCAGGCCGTCGTGGCGCACGCCGAGCAGCCGGTGGTCCTGGTCCGTGCGGGTGAACGGGTCGCGGACGGGCAGGCGGCGGATCCGTCCGTGATCCCGTTCGCCGGGACCCCGTTCGGGCCCGTTGTCCTCGGGCTCGACACCGACAGCCCCGACGAAGCGGTGATGACCTTCGCCTTCGAGGCGGCCGCCCGTCGGGTAGCACCCCTGCGGATCGTCCATGCCTGGGACCTGCCGCCGTACTTCGCGTACGGTCTGCCCGCCGACCCCGAGCTCAACGCCCTGCTGGCGAAGCAGGAAGCCGTGGCGGTGGCCGAGGTGCTGCACCGCTGGAAGGAGAAGTACCCGGCCGTCACGGTCGTCGAGGAGTCCCGGGCCGGCAATCCCGCCGTCCACCTGGTCGATGCCTCCCGGGAGGCGTCCTTGGTTGTCGTCGGCCGACGGATCCGCCGCAGTGCGTTCGGCGCGCACATCGGCCCCGTCACGCACGCCGTCCTGCACCACGCCGCAGCACCGGTCGCCGTCGTCGCGCACGACTGACAGGACGCCCCCAAGGAGCGCCGGCACGATCCGGGCGGCCCGCGGGTCGGGATGTTCCGCGGGCCGTTCGCCGGTGCCGCCCGTGCCTGCCCGAGTACCGCCCCTCGAACAAGACGGCCGGGCGGGCGCCCTCCGCACGTACCCGCTCCCGCACCGTGACCAGGCCTGACCGGCGGCAGCCGCCACGCGGAGCGCACAGACCTGCCGGGGTCGTCGGACGGTGGCCCGGGCAGGCCCGGCGGCTTCGCGGCCCGGATTACGGTGTGTGCCGGTGCGCGCTCCTGGGTTGGTTGGGAGCGGTTACCCGGCCCGTCCCTGTTCCGCTGTTTCCGCTGTCCTGCGGGGGGAAGGCGGTCCCTCCGGCCCGTATCCGAGGCGGAGCACCATCTGGGCGTGCGCGCGCCGGTCGCCGTGAGCGGTTCCGAGCCGGTCGCGCAGGTCGGGCCACTCCAGCGCCTGGTGCAGCAGGGACGCCCGTACGCCGTGCGCGGTGGCCGTGAGCAGGACGCGTTCGAGTGCCTGGCCGGCCCGCAGCCAGTCGGCCCGCCGGTCGTGCCCCGTGGAGAGCACCACCAGGATCGGCCGGGTCTCGAAGGGGCGGGCGGTCAGCACGGCCGGGTGCCGGTGGGCTCCGAAGTCCCGCATGGGGATCCGGTCCCGGAAGTCCTGCGGGCCCAGCGTCCCCGGCGGCATGCCGAGGGCCGCGTCGTTGGGCTCGTGCACCCAGCGGCGGCTCTCCGCGGCCCGGTCGGGGTCGGCCGTGGTGCGATGCTCGGCCTCCCGGGTGAGCTGCAGCAGGCCGTCGGTCCCGGCCGGCCCCGGACGACTCAACAGGGCGCCTTCGGCGTGGGCGGCCTCGGCGAGCTCGGTCAGGACGGTCGTGGGCAGCGGCCGATCCGAGTACGGGAAGCGGCTGCTGTGCCTGCGCCACAACGCGTCGTACAGGTGCGGTGTGGAGGAGGCGGCGGCGGGGCCGCCGAGCCGCACGGTCGCGAGCAGATCCGGCTCGTCGGGCCTGGGCAGCAGCCTGGTCACCGGCTCCCGCCCGAAGTGGGCAGCCGCCACCCGGAGGTTGAGCACCGCGCAGCCCACGGAGAGGTGCAGGGCGCGCCCGGTCGGGTCGATGTGGCGCAGCCCGCGCTCCGCCGCGGCACGGATCTCCAGCGTGACGGCGTCCGGAGCCACTCGGAACCGCCAGGGCTGTGTGTTGTGGATCGACGGGGCGGCTACGGCCGCGGAGACCAGGTCCTCCATGGTCGGTACAGCGAGAACCGCAGAGCGCATCGGGAACTCCTCCCCGCCCTACGCCGACGGGGCGGCGGGGCTTGTCGTGAGCGGATCCCAGCGTGACGTCCGTGGGCGCGGCGGCTGGATGGGCCGTACGGCCCTATCGGGTTCCGAAGGGCCCGGCTGCGTCGTCCCGCCCCGGGGGGATTCGGTTCTGGTGACGCGGTGACGCGGTGACGCGGTGACTGGAGGCTGCCGCTGCCTCAGGGGGCGGACAGGTCCAGCAGCCGGGTCCGGGCCGAGCGCAGGCGGTGGGCGAGAATGTCACCCACCCATTGGGTGACGCACCGACCGAGCGCGGGGTCGTCCTTGCACATCGACCGGATCGTGGTGGCGTCGAACTCGTATGCGTGTACCGGGCTGGTCGCCTCGGCACCCAGGTGCCAGGCGTGCGGGACGAACAGCCAGGACCAGCCGATGAGTTCGTCGCGCCCGAGGGTCTCGATGACGGCCGTGCGGCGGCCGGGCACTTGCATGTCCAGGTCGACGGTGCCGGTACGGATGATCCAGAACCGGTCTGCCCTGCCGCCTTCCTCGAAGAGACGGGCGCCCTGGGAGAACGAGACCTCCCGGGCGAAGCGCATCAGCCGGTGCCGGTGCTCGGCGGGCAGCGCCCGCAGCATGCCGGCCGTGGCGGGAGCGTTCACGACGTGCCTCCGATCGGGGCGTACGAACCTGGCGGGTCCAGCGTGGTCCCGTGGCCCCTCGCGGACCATGGGCCGTCGGGTCCCATCGGCCGGGGGCCGCCCGGCACCCCGTGAGAGCCCTTGGGCCCCCTGTGCCGGAACGGGCCCCGCGGTTCGATGGAATCGGAAGACAACCCGTCGGAAAGAGGTGTTCATCGTGGGTACGTCACTGACCCCGGAGTTCTGGAGGCTGTTCGCCGTCCTCCTGGTGACCTCCATGACGGTCACCTTCTTGCTCAGCGCCGCGCTCGACGCGCTGGCGGTACGGGCACAGCGGCGCCACGCCCGTCGTCGGCAGACAGTCGCACGGACGACCCGACGGACGACCGAGGCGCCCCACGAGCCCGTTCGGACCCTGGTCGGTCGCTGAGCGGATGCCGGCCCGCGTGGTGAGCCCCGCGGACAGGGGAGTGGGGCCGAAAGGGCCCATGAAGGGCCTGTACGGCCCCTGCGTACAGGGCCGGTTCTGCACAACGCTCGGACCGGAAGAGCAAGCAGGCTCGGACGGAGGAGGCAGGCGGCATGATTCGGCAGGTCACCGCAGGAGTTGACGGTTCCACCGAGAGTCTCGCGGCCGCGCACTGGGCGGCCAGGGAAGCCCTGCGTCGCGGAGCCTCGTTGAGGCTGGTGCACGCCTGGACGTGGCACCCCCGCCCGTCCGCGTCCGTACCGGCGGACGCGAGTGAGGGCGACTGGGCCGAGCGGACCCTGGACCAGACGGTCATGAGTGTCCGCGCCGCGCATCCAGGGCTGCGGATCGTCGACCAGCTCGTGTCCGGCTCCACAGTCGCCGCCCTGCTCACGGTGGCCGAACAGTCGGAGCTGCTGGTGCTCGGTTCCCGCGGGCTCAGCGGGGTCGCGGGTTTCCTCGTCGGCTCCGTGTCCCAGCGGGTCGTCGCCAGGTCCCCGCGCCCCGTGGTGCTCGTCCGCGCGGGTGAGTCCGCGGCCGATGAACACCTTCCGGCCCCGGACGGCGTCTCGCCGGACGAGATCCCCGAGATCCCGTACCGCAATGTCGTCCTCGGGCTGGACGTCCGGCACCCCTGCGACGAACTGATCGAGTTCGCCTTCGAGGCCGCCCACCGCTACGGCTCCGCCCTGCGCGTGATCCACGCCTTCAGCGTTCCGTCGGCCGACGGCGCCGATGTCCGTGCGATCACGGACATCGGGCCGGAACTGCTCGCCGCCCAGGAACGCGCCGTCGTCGCGACGCTGCGTCCGTGGGCCGAGAAGTATCCAGGGGTCCCCGTGACCGAGACCGTCTCCGAAGGACGGGCGGCATCCACGCTGGTGCGCGCCTCGTCCGGGGCCGCCCTCGTCGTGGTGGGGCGCCGCACCCGGGACGGCCACTTCGGAACGCACATCGGGCCCGTCACGCACGCGGCACTCCATCATGTCGGCTGCCCCGTCGCCGTCGTACCGCACGCCTGACCCGGCTCGGACCTTCCCCCCGCCCGCCTGCACCGTTCCCGACCGGGCGGGGGAGCGTTTGCACACCACCAAGCCGTTCCGGCCGGCACCCTGGAGGACTGAACCGTGCGCATCGTCATCGCCCTCGGCGGCAACGCCTGGCTGCGCCGGGGCGGTCGCCCCGACACGGCCGGGCAGCAGTTGGACAACGACCGGGTGGCCGCCGCCGTCGCTGCCCTCGCGCTCGAACACGAGATCGTCATCACCCATGGCAACGGGCCGCAGCTCGGCCTGCTCGCCATGGAGACCGCGGCCGACCCGGTCCTGACCGCACCCCGTCCGCTGGACCTGCTCGGTGCCCAGACCGAGGGGCTGATCGGCTCGCTGCTGGCCCGGGCCCTGCACGACGCGCTGCCCGGCCGCAAGATCGTCGCCCTCGTCACCCACACCCTGGTGCGGCCCGACGATCCGGCCTTCGCACGGCCCACGAAGCGTGTCGGCCCCGTGTACCCCAGGGACGTGGCCCGTTCCCTCGCGCGAAGGCGCGGCTGGCACATCACCGAGGACGCCACCGGGTGGCGCCAGGTCGTCGCCTCCCCCTCACCTGAGGGCATCGTGGAGACCGAGGCGATCCATGACCTGCTCACCTGCGGCGTGCTGGTCATCTGCGCCGGCGGCGGAGGTGTCCCCGTCACCGCCGACAACGACACGGGCGCCCTGCGCGGAGTGGACGCGGTCGTCGACAAGGACCTCACCGCGGCCCTGCTCGCCGAAAGCCTCAAGGCCGACTTCCTGCTCATCCTCACCGACGTGCCGAACATCTACGGCGGCTACGGCACCCGGCATCAGCAGCCCATCCTGGACGCCACCCCGCGGGACCTGCGCCGTGGCGGTTTCCCCGACGACTCGATGGGGCCCAAGGCCGAGGCCGCCGCCCGGTTCGTCGAACGCACCGGCGGCCTGGCCGCGATCGGCGCCCTCGACGCGGCGTACGAGATCGTCCACGGGCGGTCGGGGACACTCGTCCGCCCTGATCTGTCCATCGGCTGAACTGCCTCCCCTGGCCCCTGGCCTTGGGGCCCTCCGATCCGTCGGCCCCAAGGCCGGAGGACGGACGGCCTCGTTCGCAGACCCCTTTCCGGCGCTTCCCGCGCCGGCACCATCGTGGTCAGGCGCAAGGGGATCTTCGACGTCGGCCCGGGCCCGCCGTCCGCCGTCACGTCGACGACCGTGCACCGGGCCCCGCCGGGCCGCTCCCGTGAGGCAGTCGACGGATGACGCCCGGCTGCGCCACCCTGACCGGCTCCGTGACCCCGGATCGGTCTCCCCGAGGGCGCCGAGCAGACCCGGGACGGCTGAACGGACCGGCGGAGACGGGACGTTCGGCCCGGTTCTCCGGGCCCTGCAGCCCCTCCGGGTTCTTCCGCCGGAGCGGGACATTGGAGGCGCAAGGAGAGCTGTCGACACCCCGCGCGTCACCCCTTGGAAGGGATGAGCATCATGGCAGTCCACAATCACCCGCAACGGCACTCGGGATTCCACTTCCCGTCCCTGCGCAGGACCGGGACGGCGGCAACGGAGTCCGCCGACACGACAACCGCGGCGGCGACGGCGACCCGCGCGTACGTCTTCGCCGGGCTCCGCGTTCTGACCGGGTTCGTCTTCCTGTGGGCGTTCCTGGACAAGACCTTCGGCTTCGGTTACGCGACCGCCGACGGCAAGGGCTGGATCGACGGCGGCTCGCCGACCAAGGGTTTCCTCAGCGGTGTCGCCGCCGGACCGATGGAGTCCACGTTCCACGACTGGGCCGGGGCCACCTGGGCCGACTGGCTGTTCATGCTCGGCCTGCTGGGCATCGGCCTCGCGCTCGTCAGCGGTATCGCGCTGCGGCTGGCCGCCGTGGCCGGCACCGCGATGATGGCCCTGATGTGGATTGCCGAGTGGCCGCCGGCCAAGCACCTGTCCGACGGGTCGCTGAGCATGTCGCCCAACCCGTTCGTCGACTACCACCTCATCTACGCCGTCGTCCTGATCGCCCTGGCGGTCGCGGGAGCCGGTGCCACCTGGGGACTGGGCAAGGCCTGGGCCCGGATGCCGTTCGTCAGCCGCAACCGCTGGCTGCTCTGACCTGCGCACCCACCGGACCGGGGCACCGCCGCAGAACAGCGGCGGTGCCCCGGTCGTGTGTGCTGCCCGCCGCCACCGGGGCGGATCAGCTGAGCACGGGGACCGCGCACACCGACCGCACAAGGGCGCCCTGTCGGCCGGTCCGTGCGCCACGAGAGCGGGGTCACTCCGAAGGAGGAGTGACCCCGCTCTCGCGCGCGCCGGTTCGCCTCGACACCGCCTGCGCTGTCCTTTCCGCTCCGCCTGCGGTGCCGGATCAGCCGTCGGCTCCGAGGCAATCGGGCAGCACGCGCTCTCCTCGGACCGGCAGGTCGACGACCGGTCACGGCACAACGGCAGGGAAAGGCGGCGGCCCGGCCGGCATCCCCAGGGGTTCGATCACCTACTGGTGCGATCTCACCTCGCTGGGGATGCCGGCCGGGCCGCCGCCCTTCCGGTCCTACTCGCCGGGGCTGCTGACGGATCCGTAGTAGGCCGCCTTCATGAGCCGCTGCATGTCGTCCAGCATCGGCATACGCGGGTTGGCCGGCGCGCACTGGTCCTCGTAGGCGTTGAGAGCCTGTCGGGGCAGGGAGTCGAGGAAGCCGCGCTCGTCGACGCCGAGGGCCTGGAAGGACGGCTCGATGCCGACCGCGGTCCGCAGCCGTTCCACCGCGCAGGCGAGGGACTCGACGCTCCCGGCGGGTGTGGCGGCGGGCAGCCCCAGGGTGCGGGCGATGTCCTGGAACCGTTCGGGGGCACGGTAGTTCTCGTACTTCGGCCAGCCGGTGAGCTTGCCCGGCACGGTCCCGTTGTAGCGGATGACGTGCGGCAGGAGCACCGCGTTGGTACGTCCGTGGGCGATGTGGAAGGTGGCGCCGAGAGTGTGCGACATGGCGTGGACGATGCCCAGGAAGGCGTTGCCGAAGGCCATACCGGCGATGGTGCCGGCGTTGTGGATCTTCTCCTGCGCCTCGATGCTGCCCGCGCGGTCGTTCACCGCGGCTTCCAGGTTGTCGAAGATGAGCCGGATGGCGTGCAGGGCGGGTCCGTCGGTGAAGTCGTTCGCGTAGACGGACACGTACGCCTCGATGGCGTGCGTGAGGGCGTCGAAGCCGCTGTCGGCCGCGAGAGCCGGGGGCAGGTCGGCGATGAGCAGCGGGTCGACGATGGCCACGCTGGGCGTGAGCGAGTAGTCGGCCAGCGGATACTTCTTTCCGGTGGCGGGGTCGGAGATGACGGCGAACGGGGTCACCTCCGCGCCTGTGCCGGAGGTGGTGGGTACGCACACCAGACGGGCGAGCTTGCCGAGGACGGGGAAGCGGAAGGCCCGCTTGCGGATGTCGGAGAACTTGTGCCGCATGTCGGCGAAGTCGACGTCCTTGCCCTCGGCCTGCTGCTCGTACAGCAGCCACATGACCTTGGCCGCGTCCATGGGGGAGCCGCCGCCGAGGGCGATGATCGTGTCGGGGCGGAAGTCGCCCATGAGACGGGCGCCGCGCCGCACGGAGTCGATGCTCGGCTCGGGTTCGACGTTGTCGATGACCTGGATGGTGACCGGCTCGCGGCGCCGCCGCAGCACACGCTCGATCCGGTCCACGAATCCCAGGCGCGTCATGGTCGCGTCGGTGACCACGGTGACGCGGTGGACCTCCGGCATCGAGGTCAGGTAGCGGATGGATCCCGGCTCGAAGTAGATCTTCGGCGGGACCTTGAACCACTGCAGGTTGTTGTGGCGGGTGGTGACCCGCTTGATGTTCAGCAGCTGGGCGGCGGAGACGTTGTTCGACACCGACGTGCTGCCCCAGGAGCCGCAGCCGAGCGTCAGTGACGGCAGCAGACCGTTGTAGATGCCGCCGATCGCGCCCTGCGAGGAGGGCGCGTTGACGATGACCCGTACCGTCTTCATACGGGTGCCGTACGCCTCGGCCAGTGCCTTGTCCTGGGTGTGGATGACAGCGGTGTGGCCCTGGCCGTGGAAGGCGACCATGTCGGCGGCCAGGTCGAAGCCCCGCTGCTCGGATTCCGCCCGCAGCACGGCGAGGACCGGGCAGAGCTTCTCGCGTGTCAACGGCTCGTCCGGGCCGACCCGTTCGGCCTCGACCAGAATGATCGAGGTGTCCTCGGGCACGCTGAAGCCGGCTTTCTCGGCGATCCATGACGGGCTCTGCCCGACGGCTGCCGCGTTGACCTTGGGTTCGCAGCCCCCGTCCCCCGCGGTGGCCTTGCCGACCGGGAAGAGGAACGCCTCCAGCTTCTCCTTCTCCTCGGCCGTCGCCAGGTGGGCGTGCAGCGTACGGAACTCGGCCAGCGCCGCCTCGTAGATCTCACTGTCCAGGATGACGGCCTGCTCGGAGGCACAGATCATGCCGTTGTCGAACGACTTGGACAGCACCAGGTCGTTGACGGCCCGCCGCAGCTTGGCGCTCCTGTGCACGTACGCGGGGACGTTGCCGGCGCCGACACCGAGGGCGGGCTTCCCCGCCGAGTACGCGGCCTTCACCATCGCGTTGCCGCCGGTCGCCAGGATCAGGGACACCCCGGGGTGGTGCATCAGTGCGCCCGTCGCCTCGATGGACGGTGTCCGGATCCACTGCACGCAGTGTTTCGGCGCTCCGGCGGCGACGGCGGCGTCGCGCACGATGCGGGCCGCCTCCGCACTGCACCGCTGGGCGGAGGGGTGGAAGGCGAAGACGACGGGGTTGCGGGTCTTCAGCGCCATGAGCGCCTTGAAGATCGTGGTGGAGGTCGGGTTGGTGACGGGCGTGACCGCGCACACGACACCGACCGGTTCGGCGATCTCGACCATGTCGTCGATGTCGTCACGGGCTATGACGCCGACGGTCTTCATGGGGCCCATGCTGTGCGTGACGTGCTCGCACGCGAACATGTTCTTGGCGGCCTTGTCCTCGAAGAGGCCACGGCCCGTCTCCTCCACCGCGAGCAGGGCCAGTGCGGTGTGCTGGTCGAGGGCGGCGACCGACGCCTTCTTCACGATGTGGTCGACCTGCTCCTGCGTCAGCGCCTCGTAGTCGGAGAGCGCCTTCAGCCCGTTGGTGACCAGCCGGTCCACCGCGACGGCGGTCTCGGAGGGCGCGCCCGCAGGGGCGGCGGCTCGGGTTCGGGTGTCCTGTCGGGTCATGGGGGTTGTGCCTCCGTCGTCGAGGTCATGGGCCGGAAGACCGGCAACTTGCCGTGTGCGGGCGGCACCGTGAGGGAACGCTGCCGCTCTCCCACCGCGACCGTCTCGCGGGCGGGAGGCCGCCACCCAGGCGCCGAAGGTCCCGGCCGGGGACCGACAGGCCCTGGACCGCCGGGGCCGGGCGGCAGCGGTCGCCGTAACACCTCCCTCTGCGCCTCCGCGGCGCGCAGAGAGGAGAGGGACTAACGCTCGGGAAGCCAGTAGTGGGCGATCCGGCGTGACGGGTGCTTCTCCGGCGGGTGGGTGTCGTCCATGCGGAAGGTGAGGCTGTTCATCACGCCCACCACGCCGTCGACCCGCCAGACCAGCTGGACCACGAGCGGGATGTCGCTGCGGCGTTCCAGACGTCCCTCCAGCGTGGCCGTACCGTTGTGGACGGAGACGATGACGGTGTGGGGCGGCAGGCACATGGCGCGCGTCAGGACCTCGTCGATGATCTCCTGACGGATCTCCTCGTCGGTGCGCAGGAAGACCCGCAACAGGTCCCGACGAGTGGCGATGCCGATCAGGCGGTCCTCCTCGTCCACCACCGGCAACCGCTCGATGTGGTGGCGCTCCATGACCCGTGCGGCGTCCGCGACGGGCTGCTCCGGATGCACGGTGATCGCGGGTGTCGACATCAACTGCCCGGCGGTCATCGCTCGGGCCTTGGCCGCCGCGTAACGCACCTTACGGCGAAGTGCCGGCAGCCGGAAGTGGCGTCCTGCGTGGTCCTGTTCGGCCTGGGCCGCCTGCCGGCGTATCAGGTCCGTCTCGGAGATCACTCCGAGAACCTTGTCGTCGGCGTCCAGTACCGGCAGGCCACTGATCCGGTGCAGGGCCAGCAACCGCGCCACATCCTTGAACGGCGTCTCCCGGCGTGCTCCGACGACATCGGAGGTCATCACCTCGCCGACTTTGGAGGTCTTCATCGAAGTTCCCTTCGCCGCTGGTGCGCGCGGAGCGCGACCGGGTCCTCTGTGTCGTACGGTCCCTGCGGGCCGACGGATCCCCGCAGGGCGTCCTGCTCCTGCGGAGGGGCACCGGGGGCCGGAACTCGCGGGGTGAGGGCGGCCGGTCCGACCGCTGCTGTCCCGTTGGACGGTCCCGGGTTCCCGGCCCCCCGATGCCCTTTCAGCCTCCCGCGTACCAGGCCGGCGGCGCAGGGGCCGACCGGTCCCGAGTCCCGGGCCGACCCGCCCTCTCCTCGGCGGCACCGGATGCGGGCACCGGACCGACGCCCAGCGGGCCAGGTGACCTGCCCGCCGGGCCGCAGGGCGACGAGAAGCGCAACCGCCAAGCGGAGCAAGGCAGTTGGCGCGCCCACTCCCGCGCGGACGACGGCAGCCACTCGGAGCGCGGTGCGTAGCGCACGTACGGGCGCTGAGTGCCGCCGCCGTGGCCGGGACCGGGACCGGGGGTGCCTTCTCACGGCGGGGCGGTCCAGGCACTGCGCGGACCCCTGCCCGGCGGGTCAGGCCGGGTGAGGGTCCTGCTGTCCCGCTTCGCGCCCTGCGGGACCTTCGGCCGGTCGCCCGCCCCGCCACGGCGGGCTGACCGGCCGGTGGGCGTCGTCGGCCCCGTGGGCCGCCCGCTCCACCTGACGACGCAGCCGGTCCCGCAACTGGTCGGTGACCTCCTGGCTGGTGGCGTCCTGAGCGTGAACGACCACGACGGTGCGCCCCACCCGGAGGTCGGCCACCGCCGACCACGGGTGCTCCGCGTGGTTGGCCGCCTTGGCGATCCTCACCTCACCGGTGACCGTCGGCAGTCCCGGCCGGCCCACCACGGTGCCGATCTTGGTACGGGCGTACGCGAGGGCTTCCTCGCTGACTTCGCCCTCGGCCCGTACCTGGACAACAGCGGTGGTGTCACGGGTTCCAGCGTCCTTGCCGGTCATGCCGACCACTCCTTCTTGTTCTCGTTCTCCGTGACCCCAGCCTTCCGCCGGGGCCGACCGCTGACCCAGGGCCGATCGGCCCCGGCGGACGGGCCGTGGGTCCCGTCGTGATCACAGCCGGCCCGGGCCGGACCCGCGGCTCCGGCCCTCCGGGGGTGTCTCACCTGGTGTCGCCGGACTCCGTGCCGGTGAGCGCGGCGCGGCCCGCCTCCAGACGGGCGACGGGGACCCGGAACGGTGAGCAGGAGACGTAGTCGAGGCCCGCGCCGTGGAAGAAGTGCACGGATTCGGGGTCACCGCCGTGCTCGCCGCAGACACCGATCTTCAGGTCGGGGCGTGCGGCGCGGCCCTCGGCGACCGCGATCTCGACCAGGCGGCCCACGCCTTCGCGGTCGATCGTCTCGAACGGGGAGATCTTGAAGATGCCCTTGTCGAGGTAGGTGGAGAAGAACGCCGCCTCGACGTCGTCGCGGGAGAAGCCCCAGGTGGTCTGGGTCAGGTCGTTGGTGCCGAAGGAGAAGAACTGTGCCTGCTGGGCGATCCGGCCCGCGGTGAGCGCCGCCCTGGGCAGCTCGATCATCGTGCCGACCGGGCACTCGACGGGGACCCCCGAGGCCTTGGACACCTCGGCCAGTACCTGCTCCACCTCGTCGCGCACCAGCCGCAGTTCCTCGACCGTGTCGATCAGCGGCACCATGATCTCCGCCCGCGGGTCGCCTCCCGCCCGCTTGCGTTCGACGACCGCCTCGGCGACGGCCCGTACCTGCATGGCGACCAGACCAGGCGCCACCAGGCCCAGCCGCACGCCGCGCAGGCCGAGCATCGGGTTCTCCTCGTGCATGCGGTTCACGGCCTCCAGCAGCTCGGCGTCGTGCGCGCTGGGCGGGTTGCCGTGCGCTTCGGCGGCGGCGAGCCGTACGGCGAGTTCGGTGCGGTCGGGCAGGAACTCGTGGAGCGGCGGATCGAGCAGGCGGATGGTGACCGGCAGGCCGTCCATCGCCTCCAGGATCCCGACGAAGTCCTGCCGCTGGAGCGGCAGCAGCGAGTCCAGGGCCCGTTCACGTTCGATGTCCGTGCGAGCCAGGATCATCGCCTCGACCAGTTGCCGGCGGTCGCCGAGGAACATGTGCTCGGTGCGGCACAGCCCGATGCCCTCGGCTCCGAACCGGCGGGCGCGGGCGGCGTCCTCGGGCGTGTCCGCGTTCGCCCGTACTCCCAGCCGTCGTACCCCGTCGGCCTGGCGCATGGCCCGGGCGACGGCGTCGACCAGGCCGGCCGAGCGCTCGCCCGTCTCGAAGTACCGCATCACCGCGGAGTCGACCAGTGGCGCGGCGCCCGGGTAGACGGCGCCCTCGGAGCCGTCGACGGAGATGACCGTGCCCTCCTCGACGGTGGTGTCGCCCACGGTGAAGCGGCGTCCCTGCGGATCGACGGTGATCTCTTCGGCACCGCACACGCACACCTTGCCCATGCCGCGGGCGACGACGGCCGCGTGGCTGGTCTTGCCGCCGCGGCTGGTCAGCACCGCCTGGGCGGCGATCATGCCGGGCAGGTCGTCGGGGGTGGTCTCCTGCCGGACGAGGACGACCTTCTCCCCGGCGGCGGCGCGGCGTACCGCCTCGGCGGAGTCGAACACCGCGGCGCCGACTGCGGCGCCCGGCGAGGCCGGGATGCCGCGGGTGAGCGGGGCACCGAAGGCCGAGGTGTCGAACCGGGGGAACATCAGCCGGGCCAGGCCGTCCCCGGAGACGCGCGCCAGCCCCTCGTCCGCGCTGACGAGCCCCTCGTCGACCAGTCCGGCGGCGATGGCGAACGCGGCTTCGGCGGTGCGTTTGCCGACGCGGGTCTGCAGCATCCACAGCCTGCCGCGTTCGATGGTGAACTCGATGTCGCAGAGATCCCGGTAGTGGGTCTCCAACGCCTCCATGTGGTCGCACAGCTGAGCGAACGCCGTCGGGTTCAGGCGGCTCAGTTCGTCCAGCGGGACGGTGTTGCGGATCCCGGCGACGACGTCCTCGCCCTGTGCGTTGGACAGGTAGTCGCCGTACACGCCTCGGGCGCCGGTGGCCGGGTCACGGGTGAAGGCGACGCCGCTGCCGGAGCCGGCGCCGAGGTTGCCGAAGACCATGGTCTGCACGTTGACCGCGGTACCCAGCTCGTCCGGAATCTGCTCGCGGCGCCGGTACAGCCGGGCGCGCTCGCCGTTCCATGACTCGAAGACCGCCACAACGGCCCGCCGCAGCTGCTCCGCCGGGAGCTGCGGGAAGTCCTCCCGGGTTTCCTGCTTGATCAGGTTCTTGTACGTCTCCACGAGCTGGGCGAGGTCGCCGGCGTCCAGGTGCAGATCGTCCGGGGCGCCGCGCAGGTCCTTGAGCAGCGTCATGGCCTGCTCGAACAGCGCGGGATCGACGCCCATCACGGTGCTGCCGAACATCTGTATGAGTCGGCGGTAGGAGTCCCAGGCGAAGCGCTCGTTCCCGGAGGTCTTCGCCAGGCCGAGCACCGACTCGTCGTTGAGGCCGATGTCGAGGATCGTCTCCATCATGCCGGGCATGGAGAAACGGCCCCCGGAGCGGACGGACAGCAGCAGCGGATCGTCCGGCTGGCCCAGCTGCCGGCCGGCGGCCTTCTCCAGAGCGGTCAGGTGGTCGGAGATCTCGCGGGCCAGACCGGGCGGTTCGGCGCCGGTGGCGAGGAACGCACGGCACGCTTCCGTCGAGACGGTGAACCCGGGCGGTACCGGCAGGCCCATCCGGGTCATCTCGGCCAGATTGGCGCCCTTGCCGCCGAGCAGGTCGGCCATGTCACGGCCGCCCTCGGTGAATTCGTACACGTAGCGGACCATGACGTGTGCTCTCCTTCTGGTATCCGGCTGTGTCCGGTCGGACCTGCCGTACGCGGCCCGTCCGCCGCCCGTGGTCTTCAGGACCCGGCGTGCGGCGGACGGGGGCGGTTGTCGCGATCGGGGCCCCGGCCGAAGAACGGGCCGACCGGGCCGCCCGGGGTGGGCTCGACCGGGCGGTCGCCGTGCGAGGCGGGTATGCCGGTGCGGCACGGCCCGGACGCCTCCTCCCGGACCGGGACCTGACCAGGACCGGACTCCGGGTCCGGGCGCTCCTCGATCACCGGTGATCGGCCGACGGCCCGGACGGCTGCTGCCGTCATTCGACGCACCTCGCTTCTGTTCTGTCTGTTCTGTCTGTGCGGTGCGGTGCGCCTACAGCGTCGAACGGGCCCTGGCGCGGCGGGCAGGTCCTGGACGTCCCCAGCTGTGGGGCCGCTCGGCCCTCAGGGCCCGCGGAAAGCGGTCCTCAGTCGTGCGGGACGACGGCGACCGGAGCGGCGGCGTGGTGCAGGACGGCGTGGGCGACCGGTCCGATGCGCATACCGAGAGCGGGCCGGTGCACCCTGCGGCCGACCACCACGAGGCCGGCCTGGGCTGCGGCCTGCAGAACGACGCCGGACGCGCGGGCGAGATCGACCGTCTGGACGACCGGGACCTGCGGGTACTTGTCTCGCCACGGCTTGAGCGCGTGGGACAGCGCACTCTCCGTCCGTCCCGTGACGTCCTCCCGGCCGGCGGGGAGCCCGACCGCGGGGCCGTATCCGTACAGCGGCGGCAGGTTCGGCGCGTGAACGGTGTGCAGCGTGGCCCCCCGGGCGGCAGCCGCGCCGAAGGCGAACTCCAGCAGCGGCCCGGCCGGGTCGCCCAGGTCCTGGAGTCCGACCACGACCTCCCCGCCGTCGTGCTTCGCGGCGGAGCGGGCGTTCGCCCGCACCATGACCACGGGGTTCTTCGCCCGGGCGAGGACGTGCTGGCCGACGGAGCCGAGCAGGAACCCGGCGACGGCGCTGTGACCGCTGGAGCCCAGCACCAGCAGGTCGGACTTCTCCGCCTGGCTCAGCAGCGCCTCGGCCGCGGTGTCGGGCAGATGTTCGGTGCTGACCGTCAGGTCCGGGTGCCGTCCGCGCAGTTCCTCCTCGGCCTCCCGCAGAATGCGCAGGGCCCAGTCCTTCTGCGTGGCCAGGGTCTCGGCGGCCGGCACGTCGTGCGGCTGCCAGATCCAGGCGTGCACGAGACGCAGTGGCAGCTCGCGGCGCTGTGCCTCGCGGGCCGCCCAGTCGGCGGCGGCCAGGCTCTCGGGCGAACCGTCCAGACCGACGGTGATGGGGCGAATCATGGGAAGAGACCTCCAAGTCCGAAACGGGACCGGCGGGCCGCTGACGACTGCGTCGACCCTCACCCTCCAGCCTCACGACAGCGCGGCCGAGACTCCAGGGGCCGATGGTCCCGATCCGGGCCGCCAGGGCCTGGCCCCAGGCACTGGCCCTCCGGCCCGGAATCGCAGAGGATCTTCCACGTGGAGGGACCGGTCCCGTCCACCGGGCGGATTCCGGCACGGGACACCAGACGACGCAGGACAGGAGCCGTCGATGACGGACAGTGAGCAGACCACTCCCAAGGCCCCGATCCGGGTCTTTCTGCTGGACGACCACGAGGTGGTACGGCGAGGGGTGCACGACCTGCTGAACGACGAACCCGACATCACCGTGGTCGGCGAGGCCGCCAATGTCGAACAGGCACTGGCGCGCGTCCCCGCCCTGCGCCCGGACGTCGCCGTCCTCGACGTCCGTCTCCCCGACGGCGACGGTATCTCCGTGTGCCGTGAACTGCGCTCGCGGATGCCGGAGCTGGCCTGCCTCATGCTGACCTCGTTCGACGACGAGGAGGCACTCCTGGACTCGATCATGGCCGGAGCCGCCGGCTATGTGCTCAAGCAGATCCAGGGATCCGACCTGGTCTCCGCCGTACGCACGGTCGCCTCGGGCCAGTCGCTGCTCGACCCGAGCGCCACCACGAGACTGCTGGCCCGTCTGCGCAACGACCAGCAGCAGGAGGAGGAACCCGGCGCGCTGCCCGGCCTGACCGGCCGGGAGCAGGAGATCCTCGTCCTGATCGGTGAGGGGCTGACCAACCGTCAGATCGGTCAGCGCCTCTTCCTCGCCGAGAAGACGGTGAAGAACCACATCTCACGGCTGCTGGCGAAGCTCGGCGTGGAGCGGCGCATCCAGGCCGCCGTCATCGCCACCCAGGTCCAGGAGCGGCTCAGGCACGACGGGGCCTGACAGCCCGTACGCCATGACGTCACGGAGATCCGCCGACGTCATGGCGGTCCGCCGATGCCATGGCGGTCCGCCGGGCCGAACGTCCCTCATCTGGCCCCCGGACGGCCCAAGGCCGAACCGATCCGCTGCCACCAGGCTGGCAGCGCACCCCAGTGGCGGATCGATCGGGAGGACAACGGACATGAGCGTGCGCGTGGGCATCAACGGCTTCGGCCGCATCGGACGCAACTACCTGCGCTGCGTGCTGCAGCGCGCGGAGGCCGGGGCGGGCACGCCGGTCGAGGTGGTGGCCATCAACGACATCACCTCGCCGGCGACCCTGGCCCACCTGCTGTCCTACGACTCGACGTACGGCAGGCTCGGCCGCACCGTCGAACACGACGACGACTCGATCACCGTGGACGGGCACCGCATCGCAGTGACCGCCGAACGCGACCCCGCCGCCCTGGCCTGGGGCGAGTTCGCCGTGGACGTCGTCATCGAGTCCACCGGCCGCTTCCGTACCCGCGAGGACGCCGGCCGGCACCTGAAGGCGGGCGCGCGCAAGGTGCTGCTGTCCGTCCCCGGCAAGGGAGTCGACGCCACGATCGTCATGGGCGTCAACGAGAGCACCTACGACCCCGACAGCGACCATGTGGTGTCCAACGCCTCCTGCACCACCAACTGCGTGGCGCCGATGGTGAAGGTCCTCGACGAGAACTTCGGCATCGACAAGGGCCTGATGACCACCATCCACGGCTACACCAACGACCAGGTGGTGCTCGACGGCCCGCACAAGGACCTGCGCCGTGGCCGCACCGCCGCGGTGAACATCATCCCGACCAGCACCGGCGCCGCCCGCGCGGTCGGACTCGTCCTGCCGGAGCTGTCCGGAACCCTGGACGGCATCGCCGTACGCGTGCCGGTCGAGGACGGTTCCCTGACCGACCTGACCCTGGTGCTCGACCGGGAAGTGACCGTCGACGAGATCAACTCCGCGTTCCGGGAGGCCGCCGACGGACCTCTGAAGGGCGTGCTGCGGGTGTCCGACGCCCCGATCGTCTCGCGCGACGTCGTCGGCGACCCCGCCTCCTGCGTCTTCGACGCCCCGCTCACCCAGGCCCACGGAAACCTGGTCAAGGTCTTCGGCTGGTACGACAACGAGTGGGGTTACACCAACCGGCTCCTCGACCTCACCGAGTACGTCGCGGCCCGGCTCCCGCAGAGCTGACGGGAGAACCGGTGCGGCACCCGGGCCGGAGGTACAGGAATCCCTGGTGCAGGGGCCGTTCGGCCCCTGCATCTTTCGCCGCGTGCGGGTGAGGCTGGTGCGACCGGACCGGAGGAAGGCACGTTGGAGGTGCTGGCCGTATGGATGCTTCCACCGCCGCCTCGGCATCCGAACTGCGCTTCGCGCACGAGAGGTTCATGACGACGCCCGGACCACCGGAGGGCGTACGGCGCGTGGTGGCCGACTCGTGGCGGCGCTGCGCGGCGTGCGGTGTACGACCCGACGGCAGCCGCCTGCCGCCGCTGCGCGTGACGGCCGAACAACTGGCCGCCTACCGGCGCACCCACCCGCTGGTCGCGGTGCTCCCCTTGTTCCGGGAGCTGCTGGGAGCCGGCGCCGCGGACGACGGTCACGTCTTCGCGGTCGGTGACACCGACGGCACCCTGCTGTGGGTCGAGGGCGACACCGCGGCCATGAAACGTGCCGAGCGCATGCACTTCGCCGAGGGCGCCGTGTGGTCCGAGGCGCAGGCCGGGACCAACGCCCCAGGCGTCGTACTGGAGTTGGGCCGGCCCGTGCAGATCGTGACCGGCGAGCACTACAGCGCCGCCGCGCACGGCTGGTCGTGCGCCGCCGCCCCCGTACGTGACCCGGGCACGGGCCGGGTGCTCGGTGTCGTCGACCTCTCCGGCGGCGGCACCATCGCCACGCCCTCCGCGCTGGCCGCGGTGAGGGGCGCCGCTCTGGCGGCGGAGGCCGAGCTCGCCCGTACGCTCAGCGCACCGGCGGTCCTGCTCGGTCCCGACGGCCGCGCGGTGCGTACGCGGGACGCGGCGCGCCCAGGACGGGACAGCGCCGTACGACTGACGGCTCTGGGCCGGGACAGTGCCCTGCTGGAGTGGGACGGGCGGGTCCACCGGCTGAGCCCGCGGCACAGCGAGATCGTGGTCGCGCTCGCGCTGGAGGGCCGCGGCGTGACCGGTGACCGGCTCGCGGTGGACCTGTCGGAGCGGGAACTGTCACCCTCGACGCTGCGCGCCGAACTGACCCGGCTGCGCACGGTGCTCGGCCCCGCCCTCCTCGGGTCGCGGCCGTACGAGCTGCTGCGCCCGGTGCGCACCGACTTCGCCGATGTGACCGCGCTGCTCGCCGCAGGACGGCTGGGCGAGGCACTGGCCGGCTACCCCGGTCCGCTGCTGCCCCGCTCCGAAGCACCCGTCGTCGTGGAACAACGGCGGTCCCTGGAGCAGCAGTTGCGCGGAGCGGTGCTCAGCAGCGGCGACGCCCGGCTGCTGCGCCGCTGGGTGGACGCGGCATGGGGAGTCGAGGACGCCCCCGCGTGGGTGGCGCTCGCCCGCGCGCTTCCGACGGGTTCGCCGCAGCGTGCCGCCGCTGCGGCGCGGGCCCGCGCACTGGACGCCGGCTCGTCCCTCCTGCCCCGGCTTCCGCAGGTCGGACGGCATGCAGCGTTGCTGCAGCGTTCCAGCGCCTAGCTTGCTGAACATCGCCACAACCCTCGCGAAAGGTGAGGACCATGAGGTACGAAACTCCGGGCAGCCAAGGCAGCCCCGTCGACGTCGCGCCCCGGTACGAGAACTTCATCGGCGGCAAGTGGCAGGCGCCCACCACGGGTCAGTACACGCCCAACCTGTGCCCCGCCACAGCCAAGCCGATCTGCGAGGTCCCGAAGTCGGGTCCCGAGGACATCGAACTCGCCCTGGACGCCGCGCACTCCGCGAAGGACGTGTGGGGCGAGACGTCCACCGCACAGCGTGCCGCGGTGCTGAACAAGGTGGCCGACGCCATCGACGCGCACCGCGAGGAACTCGCGGTCGCCGAGAGCTGGGAGAACGGCAAGCCGGTCCGCGAGACCCTCGCCGCCGACATCCCCCTCGCAGCGGACCACTTCCGCTACTTCGCGGCCGCGATACGGGCCGAGGAGAGCTCGATCACCGAGATCGACAAGGAGACGATCGCCTACCACTTCCACGAGCCGCTGGGCGTCGTCGGGCAGATCATCCCGTTCAACTTCCCGTTGCTGATGGCCGCGTGGAAGCTGGCCCCGGCGCTCGCCGCGGGCAACGCCACGGTGATCAAGCCGGCGTCACCGACCCCGTGGTCGATCCTCAAGCTGATGGAGGCCGTGGGCGACATCCTGCCGCCGGGCGTCCTCAACGTCGTCAACGGCCCGGGCGCCGAGATCGGCAAGGCGCTCGCCACCAACAAGCGCATCTCCAAGGTCGCGTTCACCGGTGAGACCACGACCGGCCGCCTGATCATGCAGTACGCGGCGCAGAACATCATCCCGGTCACCCTGGAGCTGGGCGGCAAGTCGCCGAACATCTTCTTCAACGACGTGGCCGCCGAGGACGACGACTTCCTGGACAAGGCCGTCGAGGGACTCGTCCTGTACGCGTTCAACAAGGGCGAGGTCTGCACCGCCCCCTCCCGTGCCCTCATCCAGGAGGACATCTACGAGGAGTTCATGGGCCGGTGCCTCGAACGCATCCGCGCCATCAGGCAGGGCGACCCGCTCGACACCGACACCATGATGGGCCCCCAGGTCTCCAAGCAGCAGATCGAGAAGATCGCCTCGTACGTCGAGATCGGTCTCAAGGAAGGCGCGGAACTGCTCGTCGGAGGCCACCGTGCCGCCATCGGCGGGGAGTTCAAGGACGGCTACTTCTTCGAGCCGACCGTCCTCAAGGGCCACAACAAGATGCGGGTCTTCCAGGAGGAGATCTTCGGTCCCGTCCTCGCGGTCACCACCTTCAAGGACGAGGCCGAGGCGCTGGAGATCGCCAACGACACGCTGTACGGCCTCGGGGCCGGCGTGTGGAGCCGCGACACCAACCGCAACTACCGGATGGGCCGCGCCATCAAGGCCGGCCGTGTCTGGACGAACTGCTACCACCAGTACCCCGCGGGTGCCGCGTTCGGTGGCTACAAGGTCTCCGGCATCGGCCGCGAGACACACAAGATGATGCTCGACCACTACAGCCAGACCAAGAACCTCCTGGTCAGCTACGGCACCAAGCCGCTCGGGCTGTTCTAGCCGACACAGCGATCCAGCGAACCCGCAAGCCAGCGGATCCGAAAGGGTGCACCGACATGCCCGCCACAGTCGAGAACGGCAACGCCGGGCGCGTCACCGCCACCCGGGCGGCGCACAGGGCCGTCCAGGCCCTGCGCGCCGCCCACGGCCGGCCGGTGATGTTCGTCCAGTCCGGTGGCTGCTGCGACGGCAGCGACCCCATGTGCTTCCCGGGCGGCGAATTCGTCCTCGGCGAGGGCGACATGCTGCTCGGCGTCCTGGACGGCGCCACCTTCCACATCGACGCCGACCTGTACGAGGCGCTCGGCCGCCCGCGCTTCGTCCTGGACGTCGAAGAGGGAACACCGGGCGGTTTCTCCCTCGCAGCAGGGGACGGGCTGCGTTTCGTCACCCGGATCGAGGACCCGGCGGCGAGCCGGATCCCCGTACCGAACCGATTTCCGGCACAGAGCTCAGTCGAGGAGCAGATCATGAAGGCAGCAGTCGTCACCGACCTCGGGAAGCCCCTGGAGATCCAGGACCTTCCCGTCCCCGAGCCCGGCCCCGGACAGGTGCTCGTCCGTATGGAGGCCTCCGGCCTCTGCCACACCGACATCCACGCGGCCCACGGCGACTGGCCGGTCAAGCCGCGGCCGCCGTTCGTCCCCGGCCACGAAGGCGTCGGCCCGGTCACGGCCGTGGGCGAGGGGGTCAGCGCCGACCTGGTCGGCAAACGCGTCGCCATCCCTTGGCTCGGCTCGTCCTGCGGCACCTGCCGCTACTGTGTCTCCGGCTGGGAGACCCTCTGCGAGAGCCAGGTCAACTCCGGCTACTCCGTAGACGGTTGCTACGCCGAGTACGCCGTCGCCAACGCCCGCGCGGTCGTCCCGGTGCCCGACGGCGTGTCGTCCTTCGACGCGGCCCCGCTGACCTGCGCCGGCGTCACCACGTACAAGGCGATCAAGGTCGCGCACGTGGTGCCGGCCGAGCGGGTCGCCATCTTCGGCGTGGGCGGCCTCGGCCACCTGGCCGTGCAGTACGCGCGGCTCGTGGGCGGCTTCGTCACCGCCGTCGACCTCGAACCCGACAAGCTGGGCCTGGCCCACCGGCTCGGCGCCGACCAGCTCGTCAACGCCCGTACGCACGACCCCGTCGAGGAGATCAGGAAGGCCGGCGGCGCCGACGTGGCCGTCGTGCTGGCCGCCTCGTCCGAGGCGTTCGAGCAGGCCTACCGGTCCCTCAACCGGGGCGGACGGCTCGTCATGGTCGGACTGCCCGCCGACGACGCGTCGATCAACGTCCCGATCTTCGAGACCGTGCTCGGCGGCATCTCCGTCATCGGCTCCATCGTCGGCACCCGGCAGGACCTGTCCGAGGTGTTCGCGCTGCACGCGGCGGGACGCACCCAGGTCATCGCCGAACCGCGGCGCCTGGACCAGGTCAACGAATCCTTCGACGAGGTTCTCGGCGGACGGGCCGAAGCGCGGCTCGTCTTCGAGTTCTGACAGCGCCGGGGTCCGGCACCACCGGGCCCCGGGGAGAGGCAGCAGATCATGGCAACCCTCACCATCGGCGCCGTACGGGAGCGGGCGCCCGGCGAACGCCGCGTCGCTCTCGTCCCCGAGGCCGTAACCCTCTTGCGCCGGGCGGGACTTGACGTCCTGGTCGAGACCGGTGCCGGTTCCGGAGCCTGGTTCACGGACGCCGAGTACACCGATGTGGGCGCGACCGTCGTCCCGGCGGACGAGCTGTACGCGCGAGCGGACGCCGTGCTGTGCGTGGGCCCGCCCGACGCGGAGACGGCTCAGTCCCTGCGCGCCGGGCAGACCCTGATCGGGCTGCTCGAACCACTGCGCCACCCCGCCCTGGCCGCGGAACTGACCGGACGCGGGGTACGCACGATGAGCCTCGACCTGCTGCCCCGCACCCTCAGCCGCGCCCAGTCCATGGACGCGCTGACTTCCCAGGCCAGTGTCGCCGGCTACAAGGCGGCCCTGCTGGCGGCGGGCTCGTACGACCGGTTCTTCCCGATGCTGACCACCGCGGCGGGCACCATGCGCCCGGCGCAGGTCCTCGTCCTCGGTGCCGGAGTGGCCGGACTCCAGGCGATCGCCACCGCCCGCCGCCTCGGCGCCCTCGTCTCGGCGTACGACGTACGCCCCGCTTCCCGGGGGGAGGTGGAGTCGCTCGGCGCGCGGTTCCTCGACATCCAGAGCCCGTCGGCGGGGGAACCGGGCGCGGGACAGGGCGGCTACGCACGGGAGTTGACCGAGCAGGAGCAGAAGTCCCAGCGGGAGGAGCTGGACGCGCACATCGCCCGCTCCGACATCGTCATCACCACGGCCCAAGTACCGGGCCGCAGGCCGCCGTTGCTGGTGACGGCCGCCACTGTCGAGCAGATGAGGCCCGGTTCGGTCGTCGTCGACCTCGCCGCGAGCGAACTCGGCGGCAACGTCGAGGGCACCGAGCCCGACAAGACCACCGTCCTCGACAACGGGGTCACCCTCATCGGCGCCGGACACCTGCCCTCGGCCATGGCGACCGCCGCGTCCACGGCGTACGCCCGCAATCTCGTCGCCCTGCTGAGCCACCTCGTGCGCGACGGCGAACTGCACCTCGACCCGGCCGACGAGATCACGGCCGCTCTCATGGGAGGAGCGTCATCATGAGCAACCTCGATCTCCTCACCGCGATCACCGTCTTCGTGCTGAGTGTCCTGGTCGGCATCGAGGTCATCAGCAAGGTCCCGGCGACCCTGCA
Source organism: Streptomyces sp. NBC_01451 (assembly GCF_036227485.1). Classification (NCBI taxonomy): domain Bacteria; kingdom Bacillati; phylum Actinomycetota; class Actinomycetes; order Kitasatosporales; family Streptomycetaceae; genus Streptomyces; species Streptomyces sp. NBC_01451. Next base: position 896,360 of record NZ_CP109479.1, on the reverse strand, counting down.
CACACCGCTGATGTCCGGATCCAACTCCGTGCACGGCATCGTCGTCATCGGAGCGATGCTGATCGCGGCGGAGGCGCACACCTGGCTCGGCTACGTCCTCGCCTTCGTGGCCATGGTGTTCGGCGCGATGAACGTGGTCGGCGGATACGTCGTCACGGACCGGATGCTGGAGATGTTCAGGGCCAGGCCCGCCGACCGGAAGCCGGCCGCCGGACAGCCCGCCACCGGCACGCACGAGAAGGCGGAGGTGTGACCGCCATGGACACCGTCTCCAACGCCGTCCACTACATCTTCCTGGCCGCGGCGGCCTGCTTCGTGCTGGGCCTGCACCTGATGAACCACCCGCGCACCGCCCGGCGCGGCAACACCCTCTCGGCCGGGGCCATGGCCATCGCCGTCGGCGCCACCGTGTGGCTGGTCGTGCACGAGAACGTGATCAGCCGCACCGGCTGGCTCGTGCTGGTCTCGGGCGGCGTCCTCGGGGCGGCACTCGGACTGTGGGCCGCCCGCGAGGTGCGGATGACCGCCATGCCCCAACTGGTCAGCATCTTCAACGCGGTCGGCGGCGGCGCTGCCGCGCTCATAGCGGTGGGCGACCTGCTCCAGGCCGACCACCCGGCCGTCCTGGGCGCACGGGTGTCGCTGCCCGGCGCGCTGGACATCGTCATCGGCGCGGTCACCTTCTCCGGGTCGCTGATCGCGGCGGGCAAGCTGCAGGGCCTCGTGTCCGGGGCGCCGGTGGTCTTCCCGGGCGCACGGCTGCTCAACGTGCTGCTGCCCGTCTCCTTCGTCGCCGGCACCGGCTGGCTGGTGCTGGCGCCCGACAGCCCGGTCGCGCTGTACGGACTCGTGGCCGTGGCCCTGCTCTTCGGCGTGACGATGGTGCTGCCGATCGGCGGCGCCGACATGCCGGTGGTCATCGCCCTGCTGAACGCCTTCACCGGGTCGGCGGTCGCGATGGCGGGCTTCGTGCTCGACGAGACCGCGCTCATCATCGCGGGCATGCTCGTCAGCGCCTCGGGCGGCATCCTCACCAAGCTGATGGCCGACGCGATGAACCGCTCCATCGCCAACATCGTCATCGGCGGCTTCGGCACCGGCGACAGCGCTCCGGCGACGGCCGACGGGAGCGGGGCACCCGCGCAGGTGCGCTCGGTCTCGGCGGACGACGTGGCGGTCCAGCTGGCGTACGCGAGCAAGGTGATCTTCGTTCCGGGCTACGGTCTTGCCGCCGCCCAGGCGCAGCACGAACTCGGCGACCTGGCGAAGACCCTGACCGACCACGGTGTGGACGTCAGCTACGCCGTCCACCCGGTCGCGGGCCGCATGCCGGGCCATATGAACGTGCTCCTCGCGGAAGCCAACGTGCCCTACACACAGCTGAAGGAGATGGACGACGTCAACCCGGAGTTCCCGCAGGCCGACGTGGCCCTGGTCATCGGCGCGAACGACGTCACCAACCCGATCGCCCGCCGCCCCGGCAACGCGATCTCCGGTATGCCGATCCTCGACGTCGACAAGGCCAGGAGCGTCGTCGTCATCAAACGGTCGATGGGGCACGGCTACGCCGGCATCGACAACGAGCTCTACACCGACCCCAGGACCGGCATGTTCTTCACCGACGCGAAGAAGGGACTGTCCGAACTGAAGGCCGCGGTGGGGGAGTTCGTCCGCTGACGCACCACGACCGGCCGACCGCCGCTGGAGCCCTCGCGGAAGACGCGAGGGCTCCAGCGATGTCCGGACCGGAGAATCACTCGTGCGGGACGACCGCGACCGGGCAGCGCACATGGTGCATCACCGCGTGCGCGACCGGCCCGGTGTGCGTGCCGAGCCCGGACAGGCGGATCCTGCGGCCGACGACCAGCAGGCCCGCGCCCTGCGCGGAGTGCAGCAACTGCTGCGCCGCACGCCCGTTCTCCACCAGCTGCCGGACCTCCACCGTGGGGTACTGCTCCCGCCACGGCCGGAGCACGGAGGCCAGCGCCCGCTCGGCGGACTGCTGCGCGGCGGTGCCGGCCTTCGATTCCGCCGCGAGGGAGGCGTACGGCAGACGCCAGGTGTGCACGACCCGAAGGAGCGCGGACCGCAGCGCCGCGCACTCGAAGGCGAACGCGAGCACCTCCTCGCACGGATGCGAGGTGTCCACGCCGACCACGACGTCGCGGTACAGGATGTGTGCCGAGGAGCGGCCCTCGGCGTCCGGCAGGTACTCGTCGTCGAGGGTCCGGCCGGCCCTCACGAGGACGACGGGCCGTGTCGCACGGGCCACCGTCGCCGACGCCACCGACCCGGCCATGAACCCGCCGAAGCCGCTGAACGCACGGCTGCCCAGGACGAGCAGTTCGGCCTCGGCGCCCTCCGCGGCGAGGGCGTCTGCCGCGGGCCGGGCGAGCAGCTCGGCGCTGAGACGCACCTGCGGGTAGCGCTCGTCGACCCGGTCCATGGCGCCGCGCAGGGTCCGCCGCGCCCAGGAGCGCGGCGCTTCGAGCTCGGGCAGCACGGAATCCTCGGCCGAAAGCCCCTCCCACGCGTGCACCAGGCGCAGCGGAAGGCCGCGCCGCAGGGCCTCCCCGGCCGCCCAGTCGGCGGCGGCCAGGCTCTCGGGCGAACCGTCCAGGCCTACGACAACGGGACGCAGCACGGCCAACACCTCCCGGGGACGGGTCCGCGCACCGTTTGTGCGGACCTCGCGTTCAAGCGTCCTCGCGAGGGTGTCGGCGGGGGCAGGGGCCGCGTGGCCCCGCGTCCGGGGCGAACGGCACGTTGTTCCCGCCCGAGTGGTGATCGGAGAACCCGAGAGGAGCCCCGGCCCCAGGTGGGTACGGTCCGGCGCGTGCAACGAGAGCCCACCGGAACCTGGGCATGGGCCACTCGGCCCATGCCCCCGGTGGGTCCATGGCCGACGCTGAAGGTGTGGCGCGATACGAGCACATGGGAGGACGCCATGCACGGCACTCCGCACATCGTGAGCGATGTGATGACCCGCACCGTCGTCGCCCTCGGCCGGGGAGCGACGTTCAAGGACATCGTGAAGACCATGCAGCGGTGGAAGGTCAGTGCCATGCCCGTGCTGGAGGACGGACGTCTGGTCGTCGGGGTCGTCTCCGAGGCCGACCTGCTGCCCAAGGAGGCGTTCCGCGACGGAGACCCGGACCGGTACACCCAGCTGCGGCGCCTGTCCGACCTGGTCAAGGCCGGCGGTGTGACCGCCGAGGAACTGATGACGGCACCGGCGATCACCGTCCTCGCGGACGTGCCGCTCGCCCAGGCGGCCCGGATCATGGCACGCGGCAGGGTGAAGCGGCTGCCCGTGGTGGACGGCGAAGGCGCCCTCCAGGGCATCGTCAGCCGGTCCGACCTGCTCAAGGTCTTCCTCCGCGACGACGAGGACATCGCCGAGGAGATCCGGCACGAGGTCGTCGCCCACCTGTTCCCCGAACCGCTCGAACCGATCCGGGTGGAGGTGCGCGACGGAGCCGTGAAGCTCACCGGCAGGATCGGGGACACCACCCTCGTGCCCGTCACCGTACGGCTGGTACGGGCGGTCGAAGGCGTCGTGGACGTGGACTGCGCGCTCGCGGGGCCGCCCCGCCGTCGGGACCTCGACCCGGATGCCCCGGACGACGGCCCGACGGCACAGCCATCGGGAACCGGCGCCGGCGTATGAGGGTGAGTCCCTTACGGACCCTGGTGCGAGGGCCGTTCAGGGCCCAGGTCCGGGCCGGTCGGCTCATGCGTCCCGATCTGCTTCGGGGTTGGCTGGGAGGACAGGGAAGAGTACTGATTCGAGGGGGTGAGGACAGTGGGTACGAGTCTCACACCGGAGTTCTGGGAGCGGTTCGCCGTCCTGCTGGTCTTGGCCATGGGCATGACGGCCGTGCTTGCCGCGGTGTTCGACGAGTTCGCCGTACGGCTGCTGCGCCGTCGCAGCCCCAGGCCACCGACGCCGGCACCGCACCGGCCGACGCCTGTGCGGCATCACCCTCCGGTCCGCCTGTGAGAGGTGCACGACCGTGGCTGCCGACCCGGAGACGACTTCCGGGCCGATCGTCGCCGGAGCGTAGACCAACGCCGGTCGAGGAGGAACACCATGGGTGACTTCGGTACGAGGAGGGGCGAGACCGTCTCGCCGAGCACGGGCGGTACCCTGCGGCGGTCGGCCACGGGGACCGCGGGCCGACCGCGAGGGACCGACATCGGGCCCTTCCCGTCGAGCCGGCTGCTGGTGATCGCCGCCGAGCGGGCAGGCCGACGCATGGCGGCCATGCACAGCCTGGTCGCACTCGACGTCACGACGGCCCGCCAGCTCCTCGCCGTGTCCGGCCGCCCGTTGTCCTTCACCGCGTTCGTGGTGGCGTCCGTGGCCCGGGCCGCGGCCGGGCACCCGCACGCCCACGCCTACCGGAACTGGCGAGGCCGCCTGGTGCGCCATCAGCACGTCGACGTGGTGACGCTGGTGGAAGTGGAGACGGCGCAGGGACTCTTCGCGCTCCCGCACGTTCTGCGGGACGCCGACGTGCGCGACGTCCAGGACCTCACGGCAGAGCTGAGGAGCGTCAAGGCGGACCACGCGATCACCGACACGGGGCGGTTGCTGGACCGCTTCGGCCCCACCCTGACCCGGATCCCAGGCCTGATGCCGGCGATGTACGCGGTGCTGGCCCGGTCCGTGCGGCTGCGGCAGCGGACGGGGACCGTCGCGGTCTCGGCGGTCGGTATGTACGGCGCCGGCGGCGGGTTCGGGATCGCCCCGCCGACGCTGATGTCCCTGCAGATCGTGGTCGGTGGGGTGACCGAGCAACCCCGTGTCCTGGACGGGCGGACAGTGGTGCGCGAGGTGCTGGATCTGACGGTCACCTTCGACCACAACGTGATCGACGGGGCACCCGCGGCCCGGTTCGTGGCGGATCTCCGCCACATCGTCGAAGACGCCGAAGTGCTGCGCACGTCCTGCGAGTGACACGAGCGCCACTCCGGCAGAACACTCCGGCAGATCGCGCGGGCAGCGGCCGGGGGTGTCCGACTGCTCGTCTCGTCCTGCTCGTCCGTCGCAGCGTGCTTCGGGAGCCGATGCCCCGAAGCACGCTGCCGGTCACGTCACGTGCGGTAGTGCCGGTGGTCGTCGTGATCGCCGATGAAGTGCCGTTCCTCGATGATCGTCTCTCGTTCGCCGGGACGCCGGACCATTCCGGGCGTGGCCATGAACGCGATGAGCCCGAGGACGCCGGCGGCCATGAGGATGAAGCCGACCATGAAGGAGCTGTAGCCGAACACCAGGCACGCGCCCAGTACGGCCGCGCCGATCAGAATGAGAGGGATCATGGTTTCCTGCCTCCGTTCGTCCGCTCGGAACACCGGGTTCCGCCCGATGCCGCGAGTCGTCGACAGGGCACGCACCGGCGCCCGTCGGACGGTCGGACATCGGTCGTGACGAACCCCGTTGCGGACCTCGTCCTCAGTCTCCGGCCCCAGCGCCGAGCCGCCCAGAGGCCGACCGGGTCGCCGGCCGGGCCGAGTGGCCCCAACCGCCGGTGTGAGGGCCGGCCGGGCCGAACGTCCCGCGGCGAGGCCCGAACCGCCCCTCCGCCAGGACCGTCACGGCTGCCACGGTGGCGGCGGGCACTCCGCAGCCCGGCCTGTTCCTGGAGGCGGTCCGCCGGACCGGTGTCCCCGCCGGCCGAGCCGTCGTCATGGAGGACACCCGGGCGCGCCCGCCGCGGCACGGTGCCGGCATCGTCGTGCACGACCTGGGGGCACCGCCGGCGAGGACATCCACCTGGGTGCCATGGCCGGCACCCTCGACCTCGTCCGGCGCGGCCCGACCGGCCCGGAGACCAGGGACGGGGCTCCGGGGCTCGGCCCCCTGCCGCTGCCGCTGCCGGAGCCGTCCTCGTCCGGGTTCGCCCCGGGCGACTGGTGCTCCCGTAGTGACGGTCGCACGCGATCGCCCCGGTCGCGGACCCACATTTCGAGCGCGGTTCTGCCAACTCCGGTCCGGCATGGGCCGGATGGTCCCGGAGCGAGACCCGGTGGCCCATACCTGCCGGTCGTGTGCGGTGTGACGCTGGCAGTGACGGGGAGTTCAGGGACCGGAGGGACACATCATGCTTGCGCCCGTGATCGTAGGTGTGGACGGATCCGCCGAGAGCCTGGCCGCCGCGGAGTGGGCGGCCGGTGAGGCCGGACGCCGCGGCCGGGCGCTGCGGCTGGTGCACGTCAGGAACTGGACCCCACGTTCCGCGGAGGGCGAGCGTACGGGCGCGGTCCAGCGTCATCTGGGACGGCAGGTGCTGCGTCGGGCGGAGGAGCGCGTCCGCGAGGCGTGCCCGGGCGTGCGGATCCACGACGAACAGCAGGAGGGGCCGGCCACGCAGGCGTTGCTGCGTGCGGCGGAGCAGGCCGACGTGCTGGTCCTGGGCTCGCGCGGGCTGAGCGGACTCACCGGATTCCTGGTGGGGTCGGTGGCGCTCGGAGTGGTGGCGCGGGCCACGCGGCCGGTGGTCCTCGTGCGGGCCCCGGCGGAGACGCCGGACGAACACCCGCCGGCGCGGGACGGGAACGACCCGGCCCCGACCGCGCACGGAGACGTGGTGCTGGGCATCGACCTCGACGAGGCGTGCGACGAGGTGATCGAGTTCGCCTTCGAGGCGGCCGGGCTGCGCGGCGCGCGGCTGCGGGTGGTGCACGCCTGGCAGACGCCGTCGCCGCTCAGCCTCGGACCGGGCGAGATCGGGCTGATCGACGAGACCCGGCGTGCCGAGGAGTGGCAGGGCTTCCTGTCCGCCGTGCTGCAGGTGTGGCGGGACAAGTATCCCGAGATAGAGGTCACGGAGACCGTCGCGGAGGGCAGGGCCCAGTCGGTGCTCGTCCGGGCCGCCACGGGAGCGAGTCTGCTCGTCGTCGGACACCGGCTCGCCGAGCGTCCGCTGGGCCCGCGCACCGGCCCCGTCACCCACGCCGCCATCCGTCATGTCGGCTGCCCCGTGGCCGTCGTACCCCACGACTGAGTCCTGGCCCACGGGCGACCGGAGCACAGGAGACCCGGCCGTTCTTTGAGGGCCGGTCGGCCCTCCTTCCGCCCCCGGACAGCCCATGGGGCTCCGCCCCGTCGCGCTGGACGCTGTGAGTGTCAAGAGACCTGGAGGAAACCCGCGATGAGGGATGACGCTTTCAGCAGCCCCACCGTCCACGCTCTGCTCGCGGACGGCACCACCGTGTGCATCCGCCCGGTGGAGCGGGCCGACCACGAACAGTTGCAGGGGTTCTACGAGGAGATGTCCCCCGAGAACCTGCGGTTGCGGTTCTTCGGGACGAGCCGGCGCTCGGCCGAACTCGCCGCCGACCAGGCCTGCGCTCCTGCGCATCCCGGCCACCGGGCTCTGGTGGCCGAGACGGAGGGCAGGGTCATCGGCCTCGCCGAGTACGTCACCGGCGGCACCGGGGACGCGGCCGACATCTCCATCGCGGTGGCCGACGGACTGCACCACCGGGGTGTCGGCACCCTCCTCGTCGAACATCTCGTCTCGGCCGCCCGTGCCGAGGGCATCACCACGTTCACGGCCGACGCGCTGAGCGAGAACCACGAGGTGCTGCGGCTCTTCGCCGACCTCGGCCTGCGTACGGCGCGCCGCTTCGAGGGCCCGGAGGTGCGCTGCACCATCGAGCTCGACCAGAGCGACACCTACCTCACGGCCGTGGAGGAGCGCGAGCGCACCGCCGGTGTCGTCAGTCTGAAGCCGCTGTTGCGGCCGGAGGTGGTCGTGGTCGTCGGCGCCGGGCGCAAGCCGGGCTCGGTGGGCCGGGCGGTGCTGCACAAGCTGCACGCGGAGGGCTACGCCGGGCGCCTGTTCGCGGTGAACCCCGCGGCACAGTCGATCCTCGGCGTGCCTTGCCACCCGTCGGTCGGAGCCCTGCCCAGGACGCCCGACCTCGCGGTGCTCGCCGTACCCGCCGCCGTGGTCCCGGACACCGCCGAGGAGTGCGGCAAGGCGGGCGTGCGGGCCCTGCTCGTCATCACCGCAGGACTGGACGCGGGCCAGGCCCAGGCCCTGCTGACGGCCTGCCGCACGTACGGCATGCGGCTCGTCGGCCCCAACTGCCTCGGCATCACCAACACCGACCCGGAGCTGTGCCTCGACGCCACCTTCGCCGTCGGCCGTCCGCGCCCCGGCACCGCGGGTGTCGCCGTCCAGTCCGGCGGTGTCGGCATCGCTCTGCTGGACGGGATGTCCCGGCTCGGCATCGGGGTCTCCACGTTCGTGTCGCTGGGCGACAAGTACGACGTCAGCGGCAACGACATGCTCCAGTGGTGGGAGAGCGACGGCCGCACCGATCTCGCCCTGCTGCACCTGGAGTCCTTCGGCAAGCCGCGCGCCTTCTCCCGCACCGCCCGCCGGGTCACCCGCCGGATGCCGGTGCTGACCGTGGACGCCGGCCGTACCGACGCGGGCCGCCGCGCTGCCGCCTCGCACACCGCTGCTGCCGCCACCCGCACCATGACCCGGGGCGCGCTCTTCACCCAGGCGGGCATCACCGCCACCCGCTCGGTGGGCGAACTGCTGGAGGCAGCCGCCCTTCTGCACTCCCAGCCGCTGCCGGCCGGGCCCCGCGTCGCGATCGTCACCAACGCGGGCGGAGCCGGCGTACTCGCGGCGGACGCCTGCGCCGAGGCCGGGCTCTCCCTGCCCGCTCCCGGTGCGGAGCTGATCGACGATCTGCTCGCCGTGCTGCCCGAAGGCGCGGCCGTCGGCAACCCGGTCGACGCCAGCGCCGCGGTCACGGAGGCGCAGCTCACGGACTGTGTGGACCGGATCATGCGGTACGGCGGCGTCGACGCCGTCCTGGTGGCCCTCGTTCCCACGGCGGTCGCCGAGGCGACGGGCGACGACCTCGTCCGGGCCCTCACCCACGCGTCCGCGCGGCGGACCAAGCCGATCGCCGCGGTACGACTCGAACAGGCCCTGCCGGTCGAGCTGTTGCCCGCCGCGGACGGCGGCACCGTCCCCGCATACGCCGAACCCCAGGCAGCGGCACGGGCGTTGGCCCACGCGGCCCACCGTGCGGCCTGGCTCGCCCGCCCCGCGGGTACCGTCCCCGACCTCGACGGCGTCGACACGGCACGTGCCCACGCGGTCGTCGCGGCCTACCTCGACACGCACCCCGACGGCGGCTGGCTCGACCCGCGCGAATGCGCCGAACTCCTCGGCTGCTACGGCATTCCCCAGCTCGCCTGGGCCTGGGCCGAGACCGAGGACGACGCCGTGCTCGCAGCCGACCGGCTGCGGGGCTTCGACGGCCGGGTGGTCATGAAGGCCCACTGGCCCGGACTCGTGCACAAGAGCGAACAGCATGCCGTCCACCTCGACCTGCGCGGCGACTCCCAGGTCCGCGCCGCCTACCGGGACCTGGAGACCCGGTTCGCCGGCCTGCTGACCGGGGTGGTCGTACAGCCGCTCGCCGACCGCGGCACGGAACTGTTCGCCGGTGTCGTCCAGGACCAGGTCTTCGGCCCGCTCGTCCTCTTCGGACTCGGCGGCACGGCCACCGAAGTCCTCGCGGACCACGCCGCCAGGCTCGCCCCGCTCACCGACCACGACGTCCACGACCTGATCACGGCCCCGCGCTGCGCCCCGCTCCTGTTCGGCGCGCACGGCGCCGGGCCCGTCGACCTCGAAGGCCTCGAACAACTCCTGCTGCGCCTGTCCCGCATGGCGAGCGACCTGCCGCAGCTGGCCGAGGCCGACTTCAACCCCGTTCTCGCGACACCGGGCGGCGTCAGTGTGCTCGATGCGCGTGTACGCCTGCTGCCCCGCAGGCCCCAGGACCCCTATCTGCGCAGGCTTCGCTGAGGAGGAACAGCCATGAAGCACGACAAGGTCGGCTCCGTGATGACCACCGAGGTCGTCCGGGTCACGTACGGCACCCCGTTCAAGGAAGTGGCCCGGTTGCTCGCCGACCACCGGATCAGCGGACTGCCGGTGGTCGACGAGGACGAGAAGGTCATCGGAGTCGTCTCCGAGACGGACCTGATGCTCCGCCAGGCGGCGACCCCCGACCCCTACGAGCCGAAGCGTCGCCACCGCCTCGCCGGTCTGACACGCGGCGCCCGGAGGCGGGCGGGGAAGGCCGAAGCCCGCACAGCCGGCCGGCTCATGACCGAGCCGCCCGTCACGGTCCACGCCGACGACACCATCGTCGAGGCCGCCCGGACCATGGCCAAGCGCCGCATCGAACGGCTTCCCGTTCTCGACGAGGAACAGCGGCTCGTCGGCATCGTCACCCGGCGCGACCTGCTCCAGGTCTTCCTGCGGCCGGACGCCGAGATCCGCGACGTGGTCATCAACGAGGTCCTCGTCCGGGCGCTGTGGCTGCCGCCGCGCAGTACGGACGTCTTCGTCACGGAGGGCGTGGTCACGCTGTCGGGCCAAATGGAACGCAAGAGCGAGACGGAGATCGCCGTCTCCATGACACGCCAGATCGACGGCGTGGTCGGTGTGGTCGACAAACTCACCTACCGGCTGGACGACACGCACATCAAGCCCGCCGAACAGGCGCTGCACGGCGTCGCCGACGACTGGCTGCGCAAGATCTGACCCGCGCACCACACGAGAGGAGGCGGACCGCCATGCCCAGCAGCGTGTTGGTCACCTACGGAACGACGAACGGATCGACCGCCGGGATCGCCGAGGCCGTGGCCAAGGTCCTGCGCAAGGACGGCCTGACGGTCGACGTACTGCCCGCCCGGTCCGTGGCGAGCGTGGCGTCGTACGAGGCCGTGGTGGTCGGAGGCGGCCTGTACGCCGGGCGCTGGCACAAGCACGCCCGCCGCTTCGTCCGGCATCACCGGCGGGCACTGGCCGGACGCCCGCTGTGGATGTTCAGCAGCGGCCCGCTCGATTCCTCGGCCTCGGAGCGGGACATCCCGCCCGTACCCGGAGTGAAGCGGGCCATGATCAGGCTCGGCGCCAGGGAACACGTCACCTTCGGCGGCTGCCTCGAAGAGGGCGCGAAGGGATGGATCGCAGAGGGGATCGTGCGCAACGGGAAGGGCGGCGACTTCAGGGACTTCCCCCGGATCGAGGAGTGGGCGGGGCACATCGCCGACGAACTGGTGGGGGAGAAGGCCTGATCCCCGCCGGAGGCGGACGAGGAGGGCCCTGCGGGCCGGGAAGTTCGACGAAGGGTGGATGCATCATGTCCCTGACGTACGAGAGCCCCGGCCGGGCGGCTCTCCACCTGGCCCGCGCCGCCTCCCTGGCACCCTCGCCGCACAACAGCCAGCCCTGGTTCTTCGCCGAGGAGGGCCACGACCACGGCTTCGAGGTGCACACGGGCGGCCGGCAGCGGATGACCGTGACCGACCCCGGCGGCCGGGAGGCGGTCATCGCCTGCGGGGCCGCTCTGTTCAACGTGCGGATCGCGGTCGGCCGGCTCGGGTTCCGGCCTGCCGTCGATCTTCTGCCCGAGCCGGGGGACTCCGCCTTCCTCGCCCGCGTCGGATACGCGGCGCACGCCCCGGTGGCCCCCGACGAGGCACTGATGGCCCGCGCGATGCCCTGGCGGCACACCCACCGCGGGCTCTTCGGACCCGACCCGGTGGCGGATACGCTCCTGGACGACCTGCGCGACCACGCCCGGGCCGAGGGAGCCGTCCTCCAGGTCGTCGACGGGCCGGAGAAGCTCCGGCTGCTCGCGGACCTGGTGCGCGTCGCGGAGAACGTACACCGCTCGGATCCAGTCCACCGCGCCGAACTGACGCGCTGCGTGGGCCCGTACGGCGTGCCCGTCGAGGTCTGCGGTCACCACCCCGACCGCACACTGCTGGCCGGCCGTGACTACCTCGGCGTCGCCCTGCCGTCCGCCCGCCGGCCCCGGAGGTGGTCCCCGCGGACGGGCACCGTGGCCGTGCTGTCCACGCACTGCGACGGCCGCCAGGACTGGCTGCGCTCGGGACAGGCGCTCCAGCGTGTCCTGCTGTACGCGGCGGCCCATCACGTCATGGCGGCCTTCCACACCCAGCCCCTCGAACTGCCCGTGCTGCGGGCGGAGTTGCGAACACAAGTCACCGGGGGCCGGTTCCCGCAGGTGATACTGCGCCTCGGCCACGCCACCCGGACGTGGTCCACACCGCGGCGCCCGCCCGTCGAGGTACTGGCCCGCGAGGGCGTGCCGGCCGGGTGACGACGATGACCGGGACCACACGCGGGAAACCGGCCGGGCGGCTGGCATGGCGATTCCGCCGCAGCCCGCTCAGGCGTCGCAGCTACCTCGTCGAGGCCTGGCTGCTGGTCGTGACCTGGACGCTCGCGATCCTGGTGTCCGTCGTCTCGGGTGTCATGACCGCCCACGCCGTCGAGCGGAACGTGAACGGCCTGAGGACCGGTCGGCAGCCCGTGCAGGCCGTGCTCACCGAGGACGGGGCGCGGTCCGCCACCGCGGCCGAGGGCGTCGGCGGTGACCGGACGTGGGCCACCGTCAGGTGGTCGGGGCCGGACGGCACCGTCCGGACGGGCGTGACCGAGGTCGGGCCCGGCGGCAGGGCCGGGAGCACGACGACGGTCTGGCTGGACGACGAGGGCCGTCTGATGCCCGCGCCCCCGAGCGCCGACCAGGCCGAACTGGAGGGCGCCGTCCTGGGCGCCCTGGCCGCCGCGGGGGCCGGCGCCGCGGTGGTGCTCGTCGGCCGGGGCGGCTGCGCCCGGCTGGACCGGCGGCGGCTGGACCAGTGGGAGACGGAGTGGGCCCGGGTCGGCCCCCGGTGGGGACGGAAGACCGGCTGACGCGGACGGGACGGCATCGGATCCCGCGCGCCAGGGCCCGACCGGATCCGGGTACGGGCCGATCGGCACTCGGCACGGCCGGGCCGGAGCAGGAGGCTGGAAGAGGAAACGAGAAGGCACACCGGCAAAGGAGGGTGACATGACTGGCATGATCGAGCGGCTGCCGGGCTGGACGACGCTGCCCGACCTGTTGGGCTGGGTCGAGGCCGGATTCCCCGCGACGCACGCCGTCCCGGGGCTGCACGGCATCCGCGTCGAGGAACACCTGACGGAGGGGACTTACGTGCTGCGGGCCGAGCTTCCGGGCATCGACCCCGCCAAGGACGTCGAGATCACCGTCGATGAGGGTGTGCTGACGCTGCGCGCCGAGCGCGGTGAGAAGACCGAGGAGAAGCACCGCACCGAGTTCCGCTACGGCACCTTCGCCCGCTCCGTCCGGCTGCCCGCGGGCGCGAAGGGCGACGAGGCGACCGCCGAGTACAAGGACGGTGTCCTGACCATCACGGTCCCGGTGCCCGAGACGAAGACGGGCACCACGACCATCAAGGTGCGGCAGGGCTGAACAGGGAGCGTGCCGCGACACGTCCGCGCGTCCTGGCCGGGGAGGCCGGGCGCGCGGACGTCCTTGTGCGCCTGCGGTCAGCAGATACGGGGCAGCTGTTCGCCGAGCGGCATGTCCACGATCCGCCGGGCACCCACCAGCGTCCGCAGGGTCACCCGGCCCGCCGGCCCGCCCGGCAGCACCTCTCCGATCCGTACCGCCCGCGAGCCCTCGTCCACCGACCGCATCGCCGCCAGTGCGTCGCCTGCCGCGCCGGCGGCGACGAAGGCGACCAGACACCCCTCGTTGGCGACGGTCAGCGGGTCCAGGCCGAGCAGGTCACAGGCCGAGGCGACCGCCTCGGGCACGGGCACGGCGCTCTCCTCGATCTCGACGGCGACGGACGAGTCGCGGGCGATCTCGTTGAGGGTGGCGGCGAGTCCGCCCCGGGTGGGATCGCGCAGTACGTGGATGTCGGCGCCGATCGGTGCCAGGGTGCGCACCAGCCGGTGCAGCGGCCGGCTGTCCGAGGCGATGTCGCTCTCGAAGCCGAGGCCCTCGCGGGTGCTGAGCACGGTCGTCCCGTGCAGCCCGATCGGCCCGGAGAGCAGCACCGCGTCACCGGGACGGGCGAGCGCGGCGGAGGGCCGCAGGGAGCCGTGCAACTGCCCGACACCGGTGGTGTTGATGAAGAGCCTGTCGGCGGCTCCGCGTCCCACGACCTTGGTGTCACCGGTGACCACGGGGACACCGGCAGCCTGCGCGGCCTTGCCCAACGAGGTCAGGACGGCACGGAGTTCGGCCAGTGGCAGCCCTTCCTCCACGATGAGGGAGACGGACAGGGCGAGTGGCCGTGCGCCCCGCATGGCGAGGTCGTTGACCGTGCCGTGGACGGCCAGGGAACCGATGTCCCCGCCGGGGAAGAACAACGGGCTGACCACGAAGCTGTCGGTGCTCATGACCAGTTCCCGGTAGCCGGGCAGGAGCGCCGCGTCCTCCAGCGGGCCCGGGGCGCCGTCGAGGGCGGGCAGCACCAGCTCGTCGAGCAGCTCGGCGGTGAGACGGCCGCCGGCGCCGTGGCCGAGGAGTACGACCTCTTCCTCGTGCTTCGGGGTGGGGCACTGGATCGTCATGCCGTGCTCCTCGTGGGAGTGCGTCCGGCCGCGTGGAACGCGGCGCAGGTGCCCTCGGACGACACCATGGGCGCGCCGAGGGGATGGCGGGGTGTGCAACGCGTGCCGTACGCGGCGCAGTCGGTGGGCAGCCTGGCCCCGGTGAGAATGGCTCCGGCTATGCACTGCGGGTCCTCGACGGGACACAGCCCGCCGACGTCGAAACGCTTGGCCGCGTCGAACTCCTGGTATTCCTCGGCGAGTTCGAGCCCGCTGTCGGGCAGCGCCCCGATGCCGCGCCAGGCCCGGTCGGTGACCCGGAAGACCTCGCGGATCGCTTCCTGGGCCCCGGTGTTGCCGGACCGGCACACCGCCCGCACGTACTGGTTCTCCACCTCGTACCGGCCGGACTCCAGCTGCCGCACCGCCATGAGGATGCCCTCCAGCAGGTCCAGCGGCTCGAAGCCGGTGACCACGATGGGCACCCGGTGGCGGGCGGCGATCGGCTCGTACTCGCGCCAGCCCATCACCGCGCACACATGCCCGGCCGCGAGAAAGGCCTGTACCTCGCAGTCGGGGTCGTCGAGCAGGGCCGTCATGGCGGGCGGCACGAGGACATGGCTGACCAGCACCGAGAAGTTGGTCAGCCCCAGCCGGGCGGCCTGGAGCACCGCCGTCGCGTTGGCCGGGGCCGTCGTCTCGAACCCGACGGCGAGGAACACCACCTCGCGGTCGGGGTGCGCGGCGGCCAGGCGTACGGCGTCCATCGGCGCGTAGACCACGCGTACGTCCGCGCCCCGCGCCCGCAGCGACAACAGGTCGGTGTCCGTGCCGGGCACGCGCAGCATGTCGCCGAAGCTGGTGAGGATCACACCGGGGCGGGCGGCGATGGCCATGGCCCGGTCGAGGGTCTCCAGCGGCGTCACGCAGACCGGGCAGCCCGGGCCGTGGATCATCCGCATGCCGGCGGGCAGCAACTCGTCTATGCCCTGGCGGACCAGGGTGTGGGTCTGACCGCCGCACACCTCCATGATCCGCCAGGGACGCGTGGCGGTCTCCCGCAGCTCGCCCAGCAGCCGCCGGGCCAGTACGGGATCGCGGTACTCGTCCAGGTACTTCATCGGTGCGTGAGTTCGAGCTTGATGTCGACGACCCCCTCCACCGCCCGAACCGCCCGCGCCACGATGGGGACGAGTGTGCGGTCGGGCAGGAGGCCGCCCAGGGTGACCACGCCCTCGGTCACGCCGACCGTCAAGGAGGTGGTGACCGGGAGGCGGCCCAGGACACTGCGCCGGATCTCGTCGGCCAGCTCCTCGTCGGAGCGGAGGAACACCTTCAGCAGGTCACCGCGGCTGACCACGCCCTGCAGCAGGCCCACGCCGTTCACGACCGGCAGCCGCTTGACGTGCCGGCGGGCCATGATGCGAGCGGCCTCGGCGACCGAGGCGTCCGCGTGCACGGTCACGGCCGGAGAGCTCATCAGCTCGCCCGCGGTCAGTGCTGCCGCCTTGGCCCGCTCGGCGGGCTCGCCCTCGTCGGTGTCCCGGAACTCCTCCTTGGGCAGCAGATCCGCCTCGGAGACCACACCGACGACCCGGCCCTCCCCGGCCAGCACCGGCAGGGCGCTGACCTTCCACTGGTCGAGCAGTTCGACGATCTCCTTGAAGGAGGCCTCGCTGCCGACGGCGACGGCGGTGTGCGTCATCACATCGCTCACGGTGTACGGGGATTCAGGCATCGCAGCCTCCCTGGGTGCGGACGACCGTCAGGTCGAGGAAGTGGGTGGAACAGGAGATGCACGGGTCGTGGTTGCGGATCGCCCGCTCGCACAGGGCCGTCAACTCGTCGTCGTCCGGGTCGTGTTCGGTGATGGCCCGCTGGGCCAGGCGCCGCAGGTCGTCCTCGATGGCGCCCTGGTTCTGTGCGGTCGGCGGCACCAGCAGCGCGCTGGTGACGACGCCGTCGGCGTCGAGTTCGTACCGGTGGTAGAGCAGCCCGCGCGGTGCCTCGGTCGCGCCGTGTCCGGTACCCGCGACCGGCGGCACCTCCGCGTAGGGGCGCGCGGGCGGCTCGTACGCCTCGATGATCCGCAGCGCCTCCCCGACGGCGTACACGGTCTCCACCGCCCGCACGAGGATCGACCGGAACGGGTTGTGGCACACGGCCCCCTCCCGCGGATCGCCCAGCCCGGCCGCCACGGCCGCCTGGAGCGCCACCGGCGACAGCCGCGCGCCGCTGATCGCGAACCGCGCGAGGGAGCCGGTGAGATGCAGCCGTCCGTCGAGCCGCGAGTGCAGCGCGGTGGAGTGCGCGACGTGCGTCTCCGTGACGTGCTCGGTGAAGTCCCGCACGGGGAAGGACTCCCGGGTCCCGTCGAGGCGGAGGACGGTCGGTGTCCCGCCCTCGATGGCGTACGTGTCCGGCTCGGCCAGCGCCAGCAGGTCGGCCTCGACCCGGGCGTCCGGGAACTCGAAGCCCGCGACCCAGCGCACGGTGTCCCAGGCATCGTCCAGTGCCTGCTTCAACTCCTCTTGCAGGGGGCGTAGTTCGGCGCGCGTCGGCACCCGGTGGAAGCCGCCGAGGCGGACGTTCACGGGATGCACGGCCCGCCCGCCGAGCAGTTCCATCAGCGAGTTGCCGGCCTTCTTCAGCCGCAGCCCTCGTTCGACCTCGG
Organism: Streptomyces sp. NBC_01451; assembly: GCF_036227485.1. Taxonomy (NCBI): domain Bacteria; kingdom Bacillati; phylum Actinomycetota; class Actinomycetes; order Kitasatosporales; family Streptomycetaceae; genus Streptomyces; species Streptomyces sp. NBC_01451. Next base: position 879,251 of record NZ_CP109479.1, on the reverse strand, counting down.
CCCGGTGGGTGCGCGCCAGGTCGATCGCGCTCGCCCGGCCCAGGAAGTCGGGGGCGTGCAGCAGATAGATGTGCAGTGCCTGGCTCTCGATCCACTCGCCGCAGTACAGCAGCCGGCGCAGATCCCGGATCACCGGACCGACACTCACCCCGCAGGCGTCCTCGATCGCCGCGCATGCGCTCATCTGGTAGGCCACCGGGCAGATCCCGCACACCCGGGCCGTGATGTCCGGCGGCTCTGTGTGGGAACGGCCGCGCAGGAACGCCTCGAAGAAGCGCGGCGGCTCGTAGATCTCCAGCCGTGCCTCGGTGACCGTGCCGTCGTGCACCCGCAGGCGCAGCGCGCCCTCGCCCTCGACCCGGGACAGCGAGCCCACGTGCAGCACACGCGATCCACGGTGTGTCACTTGCGCACCTCCTTACCGGTCTCGTGGCTCTCGTCGCTCTTGCCGGGTTCGGTGAACTCGTCGAACGCGGGGGCGTTGAAGGTGTGCAGGAACCGCTCGACGGCGTCGTCGTCGAGGCCGTCCCGGCGCAGCAGCGGGATCAGCGCGGGCAGGTTCACCGACCCGGACGGACCGAAGCAGCCGAAGCAGCCCCGCTGGTACGCCGGGCACAGCGCCCCGCACCCGGCGTGCGTGACCGGCCCCAGACAGGGGGTGCCGTGGGCGACGGTGACGCAGACCGTGCCCCGCCGCTTGCACTCGAAGCACACGCTGTGGTCGGGGACGTCCGGCTTGCGGCCGGCGAGGAACGCGGTGATCACCTCGATGAGCTGACGCCGGTCGATCGGGCAGCCGCGCAGTTCGAAGTCGACGTCCACATGGGCGGACACGGGAGTGGAGGTGGCGAGCGTGGAGACGTACTCGGGGTGCGCGTAGACCACGCGCCGGTACTCGTCGACGTCCGCGTAGTTCCGCAGGGCCTGGATGCCTCCGGCGGTCGCGCAGGCGCCGATCGTCACCAGGTGGCGCGAGGCGGCCCGGATGGCGCGGATCCGCTCGGCATCCGCGGCCGTGGTCACCGAGCCCTCCACCAGGGACAGGTCGTAGGGCCCTGGTGCGACAGCGCTGGACGCCTCCAGGAAGTGGCTGATGTCCACCTCGCCCGCCAGCGCGAGGAGTTCGTCCTCGCAGTCGAGCAGGGTGAGCTGGCAGCCGTCGCAGGAGGCCAGCTTGAACACGGCGAGGGTGGGTGCCATCACAACTCCCTTGTCGAGAGCAGGGGTTCCGCGAGTTCCCAGTCCACGACCGGCCCGGCCCGGCACAGCAGCAGCGGTCCGAGCTGGCAGTGCCCGCAGTGCCCGGTCGCGCAGCGCATGTTCCGTTCCAGCGAGACCCGGACGCGGTCGCCGGGCACACCCCGGTGGGTGAGTTCGCGGGCGGCGGCGCGGATCATCGGCTCGGGTCCGCAGACGAACGCCCAGGTGTTTCCCGGGTCGAAGTGCGCCCGCCCGAGCAACTGGGTGACCACGCCGACGTCCCCGCGCCAGTCCGGGGCGGGCTGGTCGACCGTGACACCGGTGTACGACGTGGCCCAGCTCTCCACCTCCTTCCGGGCGATCAGGTCGCCCGGGGTGCGTGCCCCGACCAGGACGTTCACGCGTCGGTACTCCTGCGGCTCGGCCAGCGCACCCAGGATCAGTGGCCGCAGCGGGGCGAGCCCGATGCCGCCCGCCACGACCAGGACGTCGTGGCCGCGTGCCCGCTCCAGCTCCCAGCCCGTGCCGTACGGGCCGCGGATGCCGACGACGTCGCCGACCCGGGCCGCGCACAGCCCGCCGGAGACAGCGCCCACCGAGCGGACCGTGTGCGCGAGGCCGCCCGTGGCCCGCACTGAACTCACCGAGACGGGGATCTCGCCGCGGCCGAAGCAGTGCACCATCGCGAACTGTCCCGGCAGGAAGTCGGGCAGCGCCGCGCCCACCGGTTCGAGCCGCAGAGTGATCGTGTCCGCGGTCTCCGGCAGGCGGGCGACCACGCGATGGGGGACCGGTACGGCGGTCATCGGGCTTCCCTCGTCTCGTAGGTCCCGTACAGGTCGACCAGCCGGGCGCGGGCCGCGTTCAGCCGGTGGGCCAGCACCCGGCCGACCCAGTGCTCCACGGACCGGCCGAACCTGTCGTCGTCCAGACACATCAGACGTACGGCGACGGCGTCGAACTCGTAGGCCCGCACCGGGGTCAGGGTCCGGGCACCCAGCTGCCAGACGTACGGCTCGTACAGCCAGGACCAGCCCGCCAGGTCACCGACTCCCAGGGTTTCGATCACGGGCGGGCGGTGGCCGGGCACATGCATGTCCAGGGCGACCGAGCCGTCGCGGACGATCCAGAAGCGGTCGGCGCGTCCGCCCTCCTCGAAGAGCCGGGCGTCCTGCCGGAAGTCGACCTCGCGGGCCGTGCGCAGGAGCCGGTCGCGGTGGTCGGGCGGCAGCGCGTGCGACATGCGCAGGGTGATCGAGGGTGTCATCGTCCCGGCTCCGTCTCGTGTGTCGCGTGTTCGGCGGCCAGCGCGGTGACTTCCTCGGTGATGTCGATGCCGGCCGGGCACCAGGCGATGCAGCGCCCGCAGCCGACACACCCGGAGGTGCCGAACTGGTCGTACCAGGTGGAGAGCTTGTGCGTGAGCCACTGCCGGTAGCGGCTGCGGGCCGAGGCGCGGACCGGGCCTCCGTGCAGATACGAGAAGTCCAGGTCGAAGCACGAGTCCCAGCGCCGCCACCGCTCGGTGTGGTCGCCGGTCAGGTCGGTGACCTCCTCCGTGGTGGTGCAGAAGCAGGTGGGGCAGACCATCGTGCAGTTGCCGCAGGTCAGACAGCGGGCGGCGACGTCGTCCCAGCGCTCGGCGTCGAGGCTCGCGCCCATCAGGGCGCGCAGGTCGACCGGGGGGAGCGAGCGGCCCATACGGTCGCGGGCCGCGTCCACCGCGGCGCGCGCGCCCGTCTCCGTGACGGTGTCCGCCGTCCGGTGCGGCACCTGGTCCAGCACGCGGGCGCCCTCCTCGCTGCCGACGCGCACGAGGAACCGGTGCCCGTCCGCGTCCACCACCTCGGTGAGCGCGAGGTCGTACCCGGGGTCGGCCGCGGGCCCGCCGCCCGCGGAGACGCAGAAGCAGGTCGCGCCGGGCTCGGTGCACTCGGCGGCGATCAGGAACACCCTGGACCGGCGCCGGCCGTAGCCGGTGTCCTCGTACCGTCCGCCGGTCAGCACCCGGTCCTGGACCGCGATGGCCCGCAGATCGCAGGGGCGGACGCCGAGGAAGGCGTACGACGGTACGTCCGGCTCGTGGGCGGCGAAGGTGACGTCGCCCTCCGGTGTCCGGTCGGCGCTCCACAGCCGTTCCCGCGCCGGGTGCAGGTAGGACTTCCAGGACTGCGGGCCCGCGCTGTGCGCGAAGGCGGCTCCGTCCGTGCGGGGGACGAGCCGGTAGCGTCCGGCGTCCAGCTCGACGCCCCAGCCGTAGGGGAGCGCGTCCGCCGAGGTCAGCTCGTCCAGCACGACGGCGCCGTCGCGGACGGTCGGCCCCACCACGGTCCGTCCCCCCGCCACCAGAGCCGCGACCAGCGCGTTCAGACCGTCCCGGTCGAGCACGGCCGGGGCTGCGGTGGCGGTCATGACGGTTCTCCTTGTCCGAGGCGACTCCGTGCTCCCTCCTCCACCAGGTTCGGCCCTCGGCCGGTGCCCACGACAGGGGCCGACAGTCCCTGCCCGACGGGCCGACCGGACTTCCCGGGCGGGGCGTGCCCCCCCCGCAGGGGCGCGGGGAACTGCGCGCCCAGCCACATACCGCCCGCAGTTTCGAAACGGCCCTTCTCACCGCTTCCCCCAGCGGAGCGCTAACGCAGCGCCTCGCCCAGCTCGCCCTCGACCGCGCCGGCCATCGCCCGCAGCACGTCGAGCGTGCGGTGTGCCTCCGCCTCGTCGACCCGCGTGATCGCGAAGCCGACGTGCACGATCACGTACGACCCGATGTCCGCCTCCGGTGTGCAGCTGAGGCAGACCTCGCGCCGTACCCCGCCGAAGTCGACGGTCGCCATGCGCAGTCCGGCGTCGTCGTGGATCTCGACGACCCGTCCCGGGATGCCCAGGCACATGTGCGTTCACCTCTCCCTGGCCAGGTGCGCGGCCGCGACCGCCGCCTGGCCGTAGCTGATGCCGCCGTCCCCGACCGGGACCTGACCGCCCACCAGTACCCGGAGCCCCTGGGCGTGCAGCCGGCGCTTCACCTCGGTGAGCAGCCTGCGGTTGACGAAGCAGCCGCCGCCCAGGCACACGGTGCGGGGTGCGCCCTCGGCCACGGCCCGGGCGACGAGATCCGCGGTGACGATCGAGAGCGTCAGGTGGAAGGCCGCGGCCAGCCGGGCCGTCGGCTCACCGCTCAGCTGCCGCTCCAGCAGGTCGACCAGCGTCGGCGAGGGGTCGTACACCCACAGGTCCCGCACCCGCACGACGCGGTGGGCGAGCGGTACGGCGTGCGCGTCGCCCGCCGCCGTTTCGAGCAGGACGGCCGCCTCGCCCTCGTAACCGACCTCGGCGGCGAGGCCGAGCAGCGCGGCGACCGTGTCGAAGAGCCGCCCCGCGCTGGACGCCCGTGGACAGTTGACGTCCCGGGCGATCATGGCGCGCACGGTGGAGACCTCGGCCGGATCGAGCCGGTCCGTGAAGGACCGGGCGAGCCACGGATACGGGCGCGGCGAACCGAGTGTCTCGCTACCCAGCAGCTGGCCGAGGGCGGTGCGGGACGGGTGGCGCACCGCCGCGTCGCCGCCGGGCAGCGGCGCGGTCGCGAACCTGCCCACGCGGCGGTAGCCGACCAGATCGGCGACGAGGATCTCGCCGCCCCACAGGGTGCCGTCGTCACCCAGCCCCAGCCCGTCGTAGGCGACGCCGGTGAACGGGCCCCGCACCCCGTGCTCGGCGGCGCAGGCGGCCACATGCGCGTGGTGGTGCTGCACCGGGATCCGGCGCAGCGGCTGTGCCTCGGCCCACCGCGTGGACAGATAGCCGGGGTGCAGATCATGGGCCAGGGCCACCGGTTCTATGCCGGTGAGCTGCTTGAGGTGTTCGTACGACGACAGGAACGCGTCGTACGTCGGCAGGTCGGCCAGGTCCCCGGTGTGCGGCCCGAGGTGGGCCCGCCCGTGGGCGGCGAGGGCGAACGTGTGCTTCAGCTGGGCGCCGGCCCCGGCGACCGGCTCGCGCACGGGAAGCGCCATCGGGGCCGGGGCCAGTCCGCGGGCGCGGCGGACCGTGATCCGGGTGCGCCCGGTGAACTGCACCACCGAGTCGTCGTACCGGGACCGGATCGGCCGGTCGTGCGTGAGGAAGCCGTCCGCGACCGAGGCCAGGGTGCGCGCGGCCTCCGCGTCGTCGATGGCGATCGGCTCGTCACTGAGGTTGCCGCTGGTGACCACGAGCGGCCGGGCCAGGTCGTCGAGGAGGATGTGGTGCAGGCCGGTGGTGGGCAGCAGCAGGCCGACCCGGGACAGGCCGGGGTGCACCCCGGGGGCGAGCGGAGCCACCGCTCCGCGCCACCGGCGGCGGGCGAGGAGCACCACGGGGCGCTCCGGAGACGTCAGGGCCTGGCGTTCCGTGGCGCCGATCCGCGCCAGCCGGGCCGCCGCCGCGATGTCGCGCACCATGACGGCGAACGGTTTCGCCGGGCGCTGCTTGCGGCGGCGCAGCTCCGCCACGGCCCGCGGATCACCCGCGTCGCACACCAGCTGGTAGCCGCCGAGGCCCTTCAGCGCGACGATCCCGCCCCCGGCGACGGTCTTGACCGCCGCCCGCAGCGCGTCCTCGCCGCGCAGACCCTCCCAGGCGGGCTGCGGCCCACAGACGGGGCAGGCGACGGGTTCGGCGTGGAAGCGCCGGTCGCGGGGGTCGGCGTACTCGGCCGCGCACCGCGCGCACAGCGGGAAGCGGCGCATGGTCGTGCGGATCCGGTCGTACGGCAGGTCCTCGATGATCGTGGCACGCGGCCCGCAGTCCGTGCAGTTGATGAACGGGTAGCGGTGTCGCCGGTCGCGCGGATCGCGCAGTTCACGCAGACAGGCGTCGCAGATCGCCGCGTCGGGCGGGATCTCGCGCGGTGCCGGGTCCGCGTGACCGGGTGCGCTGCCGCGTACCTGGAAACCCTCGTCGTACGCCGACTGCCGCGGGCTGCCGGTGAGTTGGACGCGGCGCACCCGGGCGAGCACCGGTGCGCCGGTGCGCAGCCGGGACGCGAACTCCGCGATCGCGCGGGGCGGTCCGGCGATCTCGCCCTCCACATGGCCGTTGACGTTGGCCACCCAGCCGGCCAGGCCGAGTTCGGCCGCCGTGCGGTACACGAACGGGCGGAACCCGACGCCCTGGACGACGCCCTCCACCCGGAAGCGGCGCACGTTCATGTCGGCCTCCTGGCTGTCATGCCGCTGTTCCGCGTGATCTCGTCCTCGACGGCCTCCGCGAGGGGATCCACGGCGGCGGCGACGGCGGGGGAGAGACCGGTGCCGAGGTCGCTCTCGGCGCCCTCCACGGCGTAGACGACCAGACGGTCCGGCATCAGATCCAGCACCCGTGCGAGCTCTACGGCCTCGCCGAGTCCGAGCCCGTGCGAGCTGGTGGCCGACGGCTGTTCGAGGAGTCCGGCGTCGAGCGCGAGGCGGTGGACGCGGCCGGGGGTGCCCGGGTGGGCATGGGCCGCGTCCACGACCACGGCGAGCCGGGCGCCCTGCCACAGCCCGATCAGCCGCCCGGGGTCGCCGTCGCAGGTGGCCAGGACGGTGTCCGGCGGCAGCGGTCGGCCCCCGGCCCGTTCCCGCAGCCGGGCGAGCACGGCCCAGCCCACGCCGTCGTCGCGCCGGAAGTCGTTCCCGACGCCTATGACGGCGACCCGCGTGCGTGTCGGCATGCCTCCCACGGTGCACCGTCGCGACCGGACTCCGGAGGGGCCGAACGGCCCGTCCCGGAGGGCCGACTCTCCCTTTCCCCGCGACCTCGCACCTCGCGGCCGTCGACGACACGGCGAGGGCCGAACGGACCCGTGCCGTCCGCCGGTCCGGCAGGGCCGTTCGGCCCTGGTCGGCCGGTGGGTGTCCTGGCTTCACTGACGAACCGAAGGCGCCGAAGGCGCCGTACGGCTGGAAGGAGCGGGTGGATGATCACTGCGGTGGGTCACGCCGATTTGGCGCCGGACGCGCTGGAGCCGGTGGAGCGCGCGCTGCGAGGGGTGCTGGACCGGCTGGCCGAGGGTGTGCCGGGACTGGTGCGCGCGGGTGCCGGGGCGTCGCTGGCGTTCGGCCGGGCGATGCGCGCGACGGGCCGGGAGCTGGTCGTGGTGATTCCCACGCAGGCGATGGTGCCCGTGCTGCTGCCGGGACGAGACCGGTCGGCGGTCGGCGAGTTGCTGTGGCTGGCCCGGCAGGTGCGCCTGCTGGCGTACGACCCCGGTCGCCGGGACGAGTGCGTAGGCGCGGACGAGCAACTGGTCGAGGGGTGCGAACGCCTGGTGGCCGTCTGGGACGGTTCGCCGTCCGACGGCCGTGACGCCACCGCCCATCTCGTGGCGTACGCCCGGGCCCGCGGGATCCCCGTGGAGGTGGTGTGGCCACCCGGTGCCGTCCGTACGGGCACGTCGGGCGGACAGCGCCCGGACCGCCACCGCCGACCGCACGGCGACGGCGCCTGCGACAGCGACTGCCCGATCACCGCGGACGCGGAGTCCACTCCGAGCACCAGTGGGGCGGGCACCCTCGGATGACCGACGGCAGCACAAGGACCGTGCACCACCTCACCACCACCTCTCACCAAGACGGACGGGAGCGGGTGATCACACCGAAGGGAGCGACCGGGGCTTCGGTCGCCTTCGCCTGGCTGCTGATCGTGTCGGGAGCGCTGGGCATCCTCGCCTCCTTCGTGATCACCATCGACAAGTTCCAGCTCCTCAAGGACCCGGCCTTCTCGCCCTCCTGCAACATCAGCCCGGTGCTGTCCTGCTCGAACGTGATGAGCAGCGACCAGGCGTCCGCCTTCGGCTTCCCCAACCCCCTGCTGGGCCTGGCGGCGTATCCGGTGGTCGCCTTCGTCGGGTTCGCGCTGTTGGCAGGGGCACGCTTCCGCCGCTGGTTCTGGCTCGGACTGAACCTGGGCACACTGTTCGGCGCGGTCTTCTGCATGTGGCTGATGACGCAGGCGCTGTACGAGATCGGGGCGCTGTGCCTGTGGTGCTGCCTGGCCTGGGCGGCCACCATCGCCATGTTCTGGTACACGACCGTCCACAACCTCCGCCACGGTGTCGTCCGTGCCCCGCGGGGAGTGGTCGCGGGGGCGCTGGAGTTCCACTGGGCCGTACCGGTCACCTGGTACCTGGCCATCGTGATGCTGATCGGGACCCGGTTCTGGTCCTACTGGCAGACACTGCTCTGAGCCGACGTGCCCCCCGGGCGGATGGCGACGCCGCCGCGGCGACGTGAACGGCAGGGACCGGGCCGGGCCGCGCCGAACGCCACCGCCGCCCACGACGTCGCTTCCCGCACGCGCCACGACCACCGGAGGCCAACGCCCGTGCCGCACACCGGGAAGGGCTTGCCCGTCGCGGGTGCCGGCGAGAACGCGAACGGGCTGGAGTCCGCCTCTCGGCCGTGGCCGGGTGCGGTTGGCTCACCGGCCGCACCCGGGTTCGCACGATGCCGACGGCCGCGCGGGCGAACAGCAGGTACGGGTTCCCGGCCGGCACCCGGCCGAACAGCAGGTGCGGGTTCCCGGCAGGCACTCGGTCGAACTGCGGCTGCCCGGCCCGCCGTTGCTGCCTGTTGTCCGGATCCGACCCGGGCCGATGGACTGTGGGGCGTCACAGCACCCCTGATCGGTGCGGACCCCTCCAGCAGCGACCTCGCTGCCCTTGTCGGCGCTCCCGTCGGCTTTGGGCCGGTTGCCGGGGCGGTCACCGGAATCGGAGAACGGGCGCCGGGGTGGGTGCCATGGCGCGTGGGTGGGCTTGCCACGGCGGAACTCGCCGTGATGCTCCTCGGCCGGCCTCCGCCTCCGGAGTCGTGCCCGCCTGAGCCGGTCAGCCCGTTGCCGTGGCCGACCGGTCCAGGCTCAGGTGGTCTTGCGGATCCACTGGGGGCCGACCTCGTCCCACTCCCGGCCCCACTGGTCGATGCGCCGCCGGTCCAGCCGGCCGCGTACGACCCGCCCGGCCGCGTACGTGAGGCCGCCGACCCCGAGTGCGACTGCCGTACCCGCGTAGCCGGCGTACACGGTGGCCTGGCCGGGAGTCGTCGGCTCCGTGGTGGGTCGCCCCTGGCCGTCCAGCCAGATCGTCACCCCCGAACCGCCCTCGCGGCCGGTGTCCACCTTGGCTTCGCCGGTCTGCGCGGAGTCGTCCGCGGCGGTCCAGCGCACCTTCGCGAGGACCTGCGGGCGGTCGGATCCCGCCTCCGTCACCACGACTGCCGGAGTGTCTTCGAGGAGCACCGCCGGGACGGAGTGGCGCCCGTCCCGCTGCCGCGCGAGGGACTCGGCGACGGACTGCCCGGCGACCAGGCCGGCGAGCGTGCCGCCCAGCGCGACGGCCGTCCACACGATCAGTACGATCCAGGCCTCGACGATGTCGTCGGGGCGCCGCAGCGGATTGCTCCGCCACCTCCACAGCCTCTGCTTCGTACGCGTGTCCCTGCGCATCGTGCGCACCTCCTCATGGGCATGGCCGTGGTCATCGGCGCCATGAGAAAGATGGCATGGGGGGACGGCACGGGACATGGGCCTGACAGGCAGCGCGCATGGGGCCGTTGGGGGTCGACCGGCGCCCGGAGACGGGCCGTTCAGCCCTGCCGGGCAGGGCCCGGGCGCGGCGCGGCACGCCCGGGCTTCTTCAGGGTGAGAGCTGAGCGCGACGCGGGGCGTCGGTGGCTGTGGCCGGGTCGGCGCTGTCGGCGACCTTGAAATCCAGGTGTGCGGAGACGTCGACGACCCCGTCCACGCTGCGGCACAGCCGCAGGGCGACGGGTATGACGCTGCTTCGTTCGACGGTGCCGCGCAGGGTGACCTGTCCCTCGACGACATGCACCGTCACCGCGTCGGGCGGGATGCCCAGCGTGCGCATCAGCACATCCCCGGTGATCTCCTCCCGTATGGCACGGTCGCCGCGGAGGAACACCCGTAGCAGGTCGGCGCGACTGATCACGCCTGTCAGCCGACCGGACCCGTCCACCACCGGCAGGCGCTTGACCCGGTTGCGCTCCATCGTCCGGGCCGCCTCGACCACCGTCCACTCGGGGCGGGCGACGACGGCCGGGCTGGTCATGAGCCCTTCCGCCGTGGTCGCCTCCGCCTTGGTGTACGGGGCGGATTCCGGGTGTGGGACGGTCGGCGGCCCCGTCGCTTCGAGCCGGTGCGCCTCCCTGCGCAACAGGTCGGCCTCGGAGACCACTCCGAGGGGCCTGTCGGCGTCGTCCACGACCGGAACGGCCGTGATGCCGTGCTCCGCGAGCAGTTTGGCGATCTCCGTGAAGCTCGCGTCCCGCCGCACATTCACGACGTCCTTGGTCATCAGCTCGCTCACGATGCGGTGCCGCATGGCTGCTGCCTCCTTCGGCGTTGCCCCTCTCCACTCTCCGACGGCCCGGGCCGGACTCGTAGGGACCTGTGGGCCACGCCTGGGGCCGCCCGGCACTGCCCGGCCCCGCGACAGGGACCGAGCGGCCCATGCGGGCGGTGTCCGTTCCGGTCAGCATGGAACCGACGAACCGTTCCGCCCGCGACGAGATCACGCCGCGGCACATCCGCCGTGACGGGAGCCGGGGCCGGCGGAGCGGGGAACAAGAGCAGGGAAGAGGGATCGTCATGAAGGCACTCATCTTTAACGGCCCCGGACAGTCGGAGTGGACGGACGTCCCGGACCCCGGGATCGAGGAGGCGACAGACGTGGTCGTCCGTGTCGACGCAGTCACCATCTGCGGCACGGACCTGCACATTCTCAAGGGTGACGTGCCGGAGGTACGCCCCGGCACGGTCCTCGGCCACGAGGCGGTCGGCGAGGTCGTCGAGGTCGGTGGCGACGTACGCACGGTTCGCCCCGGCGACCGGGTGCTGGTCTCGTGCATCACGGCGTGCGGGCGCTGCCGCTTCTGCAGGGAGGGCGGGTACGGGCAGTGCCGGGGCGGCGGAGGATGGATCCTCGGCCATCTGATCAACGGCACGCAGGCCGAGTTCGTCCGCGTGCCCCACGCCGACCTGTCCGTGCACCCGCTGCCCGGCGCGCTGGACAGCAAGGACGCCGTCCTGCTGGCAGACATCTTCCCGACGGCGTACGAGGTGGGCGTGCTCAACGGGCGCGTGCGGCCCGGGGACACCGTCGCGGTGGTCGGGGCGGGGCCTGTCGGACTGGCAGCGATCGCCACGGCACAGCTCTACACACCGCAGAAGATCATCGCCGTGGACCCTGCGCCGGCCCGGCTGGACGCGGCCAAACGGTTCGGCGCGGACGCCGTGGCATCCGCCGTGGGTGACGAGGCGGAACTGCTGGTCGCCGACCTCACCGAGGGACTCGGCGCCGATGTGGTGATCGAGGCGGTAGGGATTCCGGAGAGCTTCGAGATGTGCACACGCATGGTGCGGCCCGGCGGGCACGTGGCCAATGTCGGCGTGCACGGCAAACCTGCGACCCTGCACCTGGAAGACCTGTGGATCAAGAACGTGACGATCACCACGGGTCTGGTCGACACGTCCTCCACTCCCACCCTGCTGCGCATGATGGCCGCAGGCCGCCTGCCCGCGTCGTCGATGGTCACCCACAGGTTCCCGCTGGACCGGATGGAGGAGGCGTACGACGTCTTCTCCCGGGCCGCCGACACGGGGGCGCTCAAGGTCGTCCTCGGCGGGCAGCCCCACGACACCGTGGCCGTCAGGGAGGCCACTCCGGCCACGTGAACGACGACGCCCGATCGGACACCCCGGTCCGGTCCGGCCCCGCCGCCGGTGTCCCCCTCGGCGACACCGGCAGCGGCATCGCGCGGCGACACGTGGAACCGGGCCCCTCCCCGAGGGAAACGGCCGAACGGGCGGGCACCGCACCGGGCATCCGCCTCTGGGATGCCGGGCTGCTCGGCGACCCACCCCAACGCTGGCCAGAAGCCCTGCCGGCCGACCGCTCAGCAGCTCCGCACGGGCACGTATGCCCTATTCGTCGAGGAACTGATATTCCTGGCTCGCGGCCTGGATCATCACCGTGCCGTCGCGGACCTGCCACTCGCTCATGCCGTCGACTTCGTGGCTGACAAAGAACAGGCCGGTGATCAGGTCACCGTCGTCGTCCGAGGCCGGGATCCGGGCCACGCTCCGCAGTCGCTCGAGAAACCAGTCGACGGACCGGGCGCGCATCTCGGCCCCGTAGAAGACCCAGTTGGTGAAGTTGTACTGCCTGGGGGGAAAGGTCCAGCCACCGCTGTACGTCTGGTCGGCATCGTCCGCCTGGACGATCTCCTCGACCTGGGTGAGCTGCCGATCATCACACTCCAGCCAACCTCTGATCCGGACGAAAACACCCACAACGATCGCTCTCTCCTGCTTTATGTTCCGGACGCATCGGCTCACTGATCGGCGCTACCACCGGCTACGGGCCGGAGCCGGGTTGCCCGACGTCGGACGCATCGCCACACCACACCACAACCCGACGATCTGTCGGACAACCCGGCATCAGGCCGGCACCCGTCCTGCCGAAGCTGCCCACGGACGCCCGGGACCGGTGGAGCGGGTCTCTCCTGGTCAGCGCACCCTTCCCCGTGGCTTCAGCGGCGTATCGGGCAGCGACGGCGCGCGGAGAGGTGTTCCGTCGTAACCCTTCACCACGCCGAAACGGGTTCCCTTCGCCCAGTCCTCGCGGGCCTGCACGATCTCCTCCTGGGTACGGCCGACGAAGTTCCACCACATGATCAGCTCCTCCTCGAACGGCTCACCGCCCAGGAGCATCACGCTCGCGTCGGACGCGGCGCGCAACGGGAGTTCGGTGCGGCCGCAGCCGAGGTAGAGCATCGAGCCCGGGAGCACGGGCACCCCGTCGACGTGCACCTCGCCGGACATCGCCAGCACGCCGTACTCGAAGTCGGGAACGAGCGGGAGTCGTACGTCGGCGTCGGCGGCGAGTGTCAGGTCGGCGCCGACGATCGGGGTGTACGTCGTGCCGGGCGAGGCCGCGCCGTCGAGGTCGCCCAGGATCACGGTCGCCGTCACGCCGGGTGCCGTGACCGTGGGCAGGTCGGCGTGGTGTTCGAAGTGGGGGTCGGTGTGGCGGTGGCCGTCCGGCAGGGCGACCCACAGCTGGGCCCCGTGCAGGAACCGCGCGTGGGACCTGGGGCTCTCCTCGGAGTGGCTGATCGCCCGGCCGGAGGTCATGAGGCCCAGTTCGCGCGGGCGGATCGTCTGGAGGCTGCCGGTCGAGTCGCGGTGCAGCACCTCGCCCTCGTGCAGCCAGCTGACCGTCTGGAGGCCCATGTGCGGGTGCGGCGGCACCTGCATACCGGGCTCGTCGGCGATGTCGTCCGGCCCGTAGTGGTCGACGAAGGCCCACGCGGCGATCATGCGCCGGCCGAGGTTCGGCAGCAGTCGACGTACCTCGGTGCCCTCCCCGAGCTTCACGCGCCGGGGGCTCAGCAGTTCGCGCACGGGTTCGGCGACGACGAATCCGCGGCCGCCACAGACGCTGGGAACGGGCGCGCGGTCAAGGTTGCTCATGGCGCACAACCTAGTCCGGGACCGAGGCCGAGCGCACGGGAGTGGCGCCGCCTCCTCCGTGTGGTTCGTGCAGTGAAGGCAAGTTCACCTGGACTATCGTGTCGTGGACCGCCATCGGCAGGGTTCCTGAGGAGTCGACGATGAGTACAGGCGAGTTTCCCGAGGTCACAACGGTCGCGGGCGTGGTCCGGGGACGCCGTGAGGGCGGCCTCGCGGTGTTCCGCGGGATCCCGTTCGCGCAGCCGCCGGTGGGGGAGCTGCGGTTCGCGGCGCCCCGGCCGACGGGCCGCTGGGACGGGGTACGGGAGGCCTTCGCGTTCGGTCCGCCTCCTCCGCAGGAGACGACGGTGGCTCCCGAGACCCCTGGCGACGACTGGCTCACCGTCAACGTCTGGACGCCCGACGCGGACCCGGCGGCGCGCCGGCCCGTGCTGGTGTGGATCTACGGCGGCGCCTACAAGTTCGGCTCCGCCGACGACCCGAACTACGGCGGCAGCCACCTCTCCCGGGACGGCGACGTCGTCGTGGTCACCCTCAACTACCGGGTCGGCATCGAGGGGTTCGCCCGGATCGAGGGCGCCCCGGCCAACCGCGGGCTGCTCGACCAGGTCGCCGCACTGGAGTGGGTGCGCGACAACGTCACCGCGTTCGGCGGCGACCCCGGCCGGGTCACCGTCTTCGGGGAATCGGCGGGCGCCGGGTCCATCGCCGCACTGCTGGCCATGCCCAGGGCGCGAGGACTGTTCCGGCGGGCGATCCTGCAGAGCGTGCCCGGCACCTACTTCTCGGACGCGCTGGCCGCGGACATCGCCGGGGCGATGGCCGGTGAACTCGGGCTGCGCCCGACGGTCGCCGACCTGTCCGGCCCGGACCCGCGCAAGCTGCCCGAGGCGGGGGCCGCGCTGGGCGCCCGGATGCGTGAGTACGCGCCGAGGTGGGGTGCCGTCGCCCTCACCCCGACCCCGTTCTCACCCGTCGTCGACGGCGACGTCCTGCCCACCGCACCGTGGGAGGCACTGGCGGGCGGCGCCGCGCGGGACGTGGACCTGATCGTCGGGCACACCCGGGACGAGTACCGCCTGTTCCTCATGTTCGGCGGGCTGTTCGGCCAGGTCGACGAGGAGATGGCGGCGGCGGTCCTGCGCCTGTTCGGACCCGGGCCCGACCCCGAGCGGGCCTATCGGGCCGCGTTCCCGGACGCCTCGGCGGAGTACCTGTTCGAACTCGTCCAGTCCGACTGGCTGTTCCGCATGCCGTCGCTGTACCTGGCCCACGCCCAGCTGGCCGGCGGCGGACGGGCCCACGTGTACGAGCTGACCTGGGCCGCCCCGGTGAACGGTGGTGCGCTCGGCGCCTGTCACGGCCTGGACGTGCCGCTGACCTTCGGCAACTACGGCGACACCGTCGGCGGTCTCGGCGGCATGCTGATCGGACCCACACCGCCGCCCGAGACCGAGGTGCTGTCCGCCCGCTTCCGGTCCGCCTGGACGTCCTTCGCCGCCACGGGTGACCCGGGCTGGCCCGCGTACGACGACCAACAGCGCCTCGTCCAGATCCTCGGCGCCGAACCGGCCGTCGCCGCCTACCCGGAGGAGGCCTCCCGGCTCCTGTGGCAGCGGCACCCGTTCGGCGTGCTGCCGCTGACGACGGCGTAACGGACCGGCGCTCCTCCGAGGGCCGCTACCGGGCGGCCAGCAGCCGCAGCACCCGGTCGGAGACCGGCGTGGGCAGGGCACGCAGCGTGCGGACCAACGCCGTTGTCCGCCAGGGGAAGCAGGCCTGCGCCGGTTCCCGCTCCAGGGCGTGCACGACGTACTGTGCCGCGCGCTCCTGACTGACCTGGAAGGGCTTGGGCAGCCCGTCGGCGTCGACCCGGTCGGTCCCCACGAAACCCGGGTGGATCGAGGTGAACCGGATGCCCCTGGGCGCCAGTTCGACGCGTGCGGTGTCGATGAGGGTGCGCACGGCCGCCTTCGCCGCCGAGTACGGTCCCTGGCGGGGGATGCCCATCAGCCCCGCGAGGGAGTTGGTGTGGGCGATCAGGCCGCCGCCCGGCTGCTCGCCCAACTGCCGGATCAGCGGGACCAGGTAGTTGACGACGACGTCGTAGTTCAGCGCCATGATCCGGGAGACGTCCGCCGCGCTCACCCGGTCCATGGCCATGTCCGGACCCTGGCCCGCGTTGAGCAGCGCGATGTCGACGGTGCCGAACTCCGCGACGGCCGCCGCCACGACCCCGGCCGCCGCCTCCGGGTCCAGGGCGTCGGCGGCGATGTCGAGGCAGGCGCTGCCCGCGGCCCGTACCTCCCGGGCCACGGCGGCCAGTTCGGGGGCGCGCCGGGCCGTGAGGACGAGCCGGTTGCCCGCCGGGGCGAGCCGCCGGGCCACCGCCGCCCCGATCCCGGAGGAGGCACCGACGATCAGGACCGTCCGGCCGGTGATGGTGGTGGCTGTGGCGGTCACAGGAAGTGGTGGCCCTCACCGCGGTAGGTGGGCACGGTGTCGACCACCGCGCCGTCGCTGACCAGGTGCAGATCACCGATGCGCTCGCACAGCTCACCGGCCTTGGCGTGCCGCAGCCACACCCGGTCCCCGATGCCCAGCACGCTCGCTGCCCTGCCCACCAGCGGGGTCTGCACCTCACCGAAGGACTCGGTGGCGGTGACGCGCAGCCCGGGAGGCCAGGCCAGCGTGGGCAGCCGGTCCTTGCCGAGCGGCCCGGACGCCACCCAGCCGCCGCCCAGGAGCGTGGCGACCGACGACGAGGGACGGCGTACGACGGGGAGCACGAAGTACGCGGCCGGGACGGGACGGAAGGCGCGGTAGAAGTCGAACAGCCCCGGGCCGTACAGGCCGGAGCCCGCCGCGAGTTCGGTGACGGAGTCCTCGCGGGTCGTGGTCTCCAGGCTGCCCGTGCCGCCGCCGTTGACGAACCGCAGCGGTGTCACGGCCCGTACGGCCGCGACCGCGGCTTCCCGGCGGTGGCTCAACTCCTCGACGGAGGAACGCTGCATCGCCCGCACCACGGCCCGCTTGATGGCGTTGCCGGGCTGGTTGTCGCCCAGACCGGCGACCTGACCCTCGTACCCCATGATGCCCGTCAGCTCGAAGCCCGGACGGGACGCGACCTCGCGCGCGAAGGCCTCCGCCTCCTGCGGGGTGTACACCGGTGACCTGCGCGGCCCCAGATGGAGCCGGCCGCCCGCGAGGCGCAGTGCCGCGTCCAGTTCCAGACAGACCTGGATACGGGTCTCGCGGGGCCCGGTGGCGGCGTCGACCAGGTCGAGATGCTCGACGCAGTCCACCATCAGGGTGATCCGGGACGCGAGCCGTGCGTCGGCGGCCAGCCGGCGCAGCGCCGTACGGTCGGTGGTCGGGTAGCCGACGACGATGTCGTCGAACTCCTCGGCCAGCCACAGGGCTTCGGGCAGGGTGAAGCCGAGGATGCCGTCGAATCCCGGGCGGTCCAGGGCGCGCCGGATGAGGGCGCGGGAGCGCAGCGACTTGCTGGCCAGCCGGATCGGCTTGCCGCCGGCACGGCGTTCCAGGTCGCGGGCGTTGGCGTCGAAGGCGTCCAGGTCGATGACGCCGAAGGGGGGTTCCAGCCCGGCGGTGGCCGCCCGCAGGCTGTCGAAATGGCTCTCGGTCGCGGGAGCCGAAGTGGCTCTGGGGGTGGTGGTGTTGACGGTCATCGGCTGGTGTCTCCTTGCTCGGGTACCGCCGCGGGTGCCGGGACGAGGCCCGTGCTGCGGCGCTTGGCCATGGCTGCCACCTTGGGGATCACGAAGCGCATCAGCCGGGGGAACACACCGGCGACCCGCTGTACGCGTCCGCCGATGGCGGGGTGGACGATTTCGACCGGCTTGCGTCTGATGGCGTCGACGATCACCGCGGCGACCTTCTCGGGGCTGAGCGGCTTCTCGGCGAAGGTGATCACCGCGCTGGGATCGGCCATCTCCTGCTCCAGCATGGGGGTGCGGGTGCCGGGCGGATGGATGATGCTGAAGGTCACGGGCCCTTCGCGTTCCTCGATGGCCACACTGTGGTGGAAGGCGCGCAGTCCGTGCTTGGTCGCGCCGTAGGTGGTGTAGCCGGGCAGGGGCAGGAACGAGCTCATGCTGCACACGGTGACGATGTGCCCGTGGCCCCGGGTGCGCATCCGGGACAGGGCGGCGAGCATGCCGTTGATCGGACCGAGCAGGTTCACCTCCACCATGTGCCGGTGCTCGGCCGGCGACAACTGGCGTGCGTACCCGGTGTGGATGATCCCCGCGTTGTTCACCAGCACGTCGACCGGGCCGAGTTGGTCCGCCACGGAGTCCAACGTCACTTCCCACGCTGCCTCGTCGCGGATGTCCAGCTGGAACGCGCGGGCCGTGGCGCCCAGTTCGCCGGCGATCAGGGTGGCCCCGGCCAGGTCGATGTCGGCGAGGGCGACCCGGTGGCCCCGGCGCACCGCCTCGCGCGCGGTCGCCGCGCCGATGCCGCTCGCGGCGCCTGTGATCAGGACGACGCTCACCGCGGACCTCCGTCATGGGCGCCCGTGTGCGGGGGAGCGGCGCTGTCCGTTCGCTGTCCGTGCATGGGAACTCCCGTGAGAATAGGCTGAGTCGATGAGGGGCGCGCTCAGGATGGCAGTACGTACGCCTCCAGCCGTGACCCGCCCAGACCGGCCGCGCGCTCCGGGTCGTCGGTCGGTGTGGTGGCCGCGTACAGGGTGTTGCCCTCGGGGCCCGCGACCAGGCAGCTCAGGGTCTGCTGGCTGGTGGAGACGCGCTCCAGGACCGCGCCGCCGGGCCCGACCCGGACGCACTCGCCGCGCAGCGCGTTGGCGACCCACGCCGTGCCGTCGCGCCCCGGTGCGATGCCGTCGGGGGCGATGGGACTGGCGGAGCGGGCCGCGATCGCCGGGTGGTCGAGGAGGGCGGAGACGCGCCGGGTGACACGGCCCAACAGCCCGGGGTGGTTGAGGGACCGCCACAGGGCGGACGGGATCAGTGGAGCCCAGGGCCGGGGTGGGCCGAGGCGCCCGTCGGGCAGTACGGGTAGGGCGGTGAGGCGCATCGCCAGGGTCTCGGCGACCAGCAGGGTGGGTCCCTCGTCCGTACGCTGCTCCTCGTCGAGCAGGAACAGGCCGTTCGGGAACACCAACGGCTCGCTCAGACCGAGCAGTTCACCCTCGGGGGAGAGACAGGCGAGAGGTGTCCCGGGCGGTCCCGGCGGGACATAGAGCATCGAGTTGGGCTTGCGGCGCACGAAGCCGTGGTAGTCGAAGCCGAAGTTGCCCACGTAGGCGCGGCCCAGCCGGTCGACGAACATGTCGTTGACGGGACCCCCGGCGACGTCCTTGAGGTCGGCGTGCACGACCAGGGAGCCGTCCGGCTCCCGCCGGTACACACGGTGCCCGTCCATCGAGACGACCAGCATCCGTCCGTCGGGCAGCCAGCCGAGCCCTCCGGCCCGGCCGGGGACCTCCAGCACTGTCTCCGGCTCTCCCCGGGTGTCCCAGCGGTGCACCGTCCCGTGGGCGAGGTCGCAGAACCACAGGGCGTCGTCGTGCCAGCGCAACGACTCCAGTACGCCGAATCCGTCCAGGACGACTGTGGTCCTCGGTCGCACCCCTGCCTCCTGAGGCTGCTCTCGCCAACGTTCGGTTCACGCTACGGTGGCCCAAACCGGAGAAGTAAGTCAAGCGTCCTGGACATTTGACTTACTTCTCTGGCCGACTGGTTATCCTTAACGGGCGAATCCACAGGTGAGACCGGTGCGGAGAGGAGAACGCGTGCCCCGCATGGCGGCGAGCGACCGGAGAGCGGAGCTCCTTGAAGCGGCGATCCGGGTCATGGCACGCGACGGCGTAGCCAAGGCCACCACCCGCGCGGTGGTCACCGAGGCGGACATGACCCTCGGGGCCTTCCACTACTGCTTCGAGTCCAGGGCGCAACTGCTCGAACTCGTCACCGAGACCCTCACCGAGCGGTACGTCGCCGAGGTCCGCGGCCTGTTCGCGCCGCACAAGGACATCCGCGACAGCGTCCTCGACAGCCTGCACGCGTTCTGGAAGGGCTTCGAGGCCAACCCCGGCGAGCACCAGATCAGTTACGAACTCACCCAGTACGCGCTGCGCAACCCCGGTTTCGAGGACGTCGCCGGGAAGCAGTACGAGATCTTCCTGCGCGCCTTCGTCGGCCTGCTCGAACTCGCCGCCGACAACGCCGGGATCGAGTGGACCGAACCCGTGCCGGTGCTCGCGCGGTACGTCCATTCGACGATCGACGGCCTCAACATGACCTGGCTCGTCGACCGCAACACCGCCGACAGCCGGGCGGCGCTGGAACTGCTCGCCGACCACCTCCTCCTGCACGCCCGGCCACGAACCGCCTGAGCACGAACCGCCTGAGCCATGAACCGCCTAGCCGCGAGGCGCGAGCTGCTCGACCTGAGCGAAAGGGTGTCCCGATGGCGTTCGCCGACTACCAGAACGAGATCTACCTGAACGGGCTGGGCGGTGTCCTGCCCGCCTTCCCCATGGAGTTCGCCGAACTGGCGGACCGGGCCCGGTCCGCGCTGCCCCCGTCCGTCTGGTCCTACGTCGCCGGGGGCGCCGGCGACGGGCACACCCAGCGGGCCAACGTCGCCGCCTTCACCCGCTGGGGCCTGATCCCGCGCATGTTCGTCGGAGCCGCCCAACGCGACCTGACCGTCGAACTGTTCGGCACGACACTCCCGTCGCCGGTGTTCCTCGCCCCGATCGGTGTCATCGGACTGTGCGCCCAGGACGGGCACGGCGACCTGGCGACGGCCCGCGCCGCCGCCCGAACCGGAGTCCCGATGGTCGCCTCCACACTGTCCGTCGACCCGCTGGAGGACGTGGCCGGCGAACTCGGCGACACCCCCGGCTTCTTCCAGCTCTACACCCCGACCGACCGGAGCATCGCCGAGAGCCTCGTCCACCGGGCCGGGCGGGCCGGGTACCGGGGCATCGTCGTCACCCTCGACACCTGGATCACCGGCTGGCGCCCGAGGGACCTCGCGACCGCCAACTTCCCCCAGCTGCGCGGCCACTGCCTCGCCAACTACACGAGCGACCCGGCCTTCCGGGCAGCGCTCGGCCGCTCGCCCGAGGAGGATCCGCAGGCCGCGATCCTCCACTGGACCCAGATCTTCGGCAACCCGCTCACCTGGGCCGACCTGGACTGGCTGCGCTCGCTGACCGACCTCCCCCTGATCGTCAAGGGCATCTGCCACCCCGAGGACGCGCGCCGGGCCCGCGACGCGGGAGTGGACGGCATCTACTGCTCCAACCACGGCGGCCGGCAGGCCAACGGCGGCCTCCCCGCCCTCGACGTCCTGCCCGCCGTCGTCGAGGCCGCGGGCGAACTGCCTGTGCTCTTCGACTCCGGCGTCCGCGGCGGCGCCGACATCGTCAAGGCCCTCGCCCTGGGCGCGACAGCGGTCGGTATCGGCCGCCCGTACGCCTACGGCTGCGCCCTCGGCGGCACCGACGGCATCGTCCACGTCCTGCGTGCCCTGCTCGCCGAGGCCGACTTGATCATGGCCGTGGACGGATACCCGTCCCTGAAGGACCTCGTGCCCACCGCACTCCAGGCCGTCTGACCGGCCGGCCACCCCCGTTCAACCGATCGGTTGAACGGGGGTTCGTCCGGCGGCTCGCCGGCCCGCTCCGTACAGCCGACGCGCGGACCCTCTCGCCCGCGTCAGGATCGAACTCCCAGCGCAACTCCCCCCATCGAGAGGCCCGCAGAGTGTCCAGTTTCCTCAGCCGACGACGTGTACTCGCCACCGGAGCCGGAGCGGCGCTCGGCGTCGGCGCGCTCGGTGCCACCGGGACCCCCGCCGCCGCGGCCTCGTCCACCGGATCCCACTCGGCCACGGGCGCCGAGGAGACCCGGACGCTCGACGAGCTGTACCAGGCCGCGCTGGCCGAGGGCGGCAAGCTCGTCATCTACGCGGGCGGTGACGTCGACAGCCAGGGCAACGGCGTACGCGCGGGCTTCGCGGCCCGATTCCCGGGCATCGACCTCAAGGTCGTCGTGGACTACAGCAAGTACCACGACGTCCGCGTGGACAACCAGTTCGCGACCGACACCCTCGTCCCGGACGTCGTACAGCTCCAGACCCTCCACGACTTCACCCGCTGGAAGGGGCAGGGGCGCCTGCTGCACTACAAGCCGGCGGGCTTCTCCAAGGTGTACAAAGCGCTCAAGGACCCGCAGGGCGCCTGGACCGCCGTCGCGGTGATCGGCTTCAGCTACATGTACAACGTCGCGGCGGTCGGCGCGGACGCCCCGAAGTCCCCGCTCGACCTGATCGACCCGAGGTGGAAGGGCCGGATCGCGTCGTCCTACCCGCACGACGACGACGCCGTCCTCTACCTCTTCAAGCTGTACGTCGACCACTACGGCTGGGACTGGGCCGCCGGGTTCGCCGCCCAGGACGTCCAGTTCGCCCGTGGCAGTCACACTCCCAGGCTGGCCGCCACGAGCGGGCAGAAGGCGCTCGGTGTCGGCGGTGGTGGCTCGCTCGTGGCGCCGTCCACGGCACCCGTCCGGTGGGCCGTCGCCGAGGGGCACCCGTTCATGGCCTGGGGTCAGCGGGCCGCGATTCTCAAGCAGGGCCGGAACACCACGGCCGCCAAGCTCTACCTCAACTGGCAGCTTTCCACCGCCCAGCAGCAGAGCGTCACCAACGGCTGGTCGATACGGACGGACATCACCCCCGCCGGTGGCCTGAAGCCCGTCTGGGAGTACCCGAACGCGAACCTCGACGGCTTCCCGCGGTTCATGGCCGACCGGGCGCAGGTCGAGCGGTGGAAGCAGACGTTCGCGCTGTACTTCGGTGAGGTGAAGGGGGATCCGACCCCCGGCTCACTGGGGCTGCACCCCGGCGCGTAGCCGGTCCTCGGCCGACTCTTCACAGCGGTCATACAAACGGTCGATAGAATCGGGGCCCTGTTCGATTGGATCAGTCCGCCCAAGGGGATCTGCCGTGTCCGACCGTGCCCCCGTCCGTTCACCGCTGACGGTTCGCGGCAGGTGGTTCACCCTGGAACACGTGTCGCATCTGGCGTTCTTCGTCATCGTGGCATCCGCGCTGCTCCAACTCACCTGGCTCAACAGCGAGTTGTGCTGGTACATCGCGACCGTCAGCGGGTTGCTCGCGCTCACGTACACGGGCGGAGTGACGCTGTGGGGCCGGCTCGGAGCGGTCGGCCGGGCGGCCTGGATTCCGGTGCTGCTCGCACTGTGGGGCCTCCTGCTGTTCCTTGTGCCCGCCGCGCTGACCTCCGCCTTCGTGTGGTGCGCCCTGCCGCTCGCGTGCGCCGCGCAGCGCGTGCTCGGCCGCCGGTCCGCGACCGCGGCACTCGCCCTCATCACTGTCGTGCTCGTCACAGCACAGGTCGCGGCCGGCGGCCGGTTCATGATCGACAGCGTGCTGGTGCCCGTGGCGGCCGTCTGGGGAACCGTCGCCCTCTACCGCGCCCAGCAACGGGACGCCGAGGCGCGCCGGCGTCTCGTCGAGGAACTGCGCGACACGCGCGACCTCGTCGCCCGGCAACAGCGCCGGGCGGGTGTGCTGGCGGAGCGGACGCGCATCGCCCGCGACCTGCACGACACCCTCGCCCAGGAACTCGCCGGCGGCCTGATGCTGCTCCAGGCCGCCGACCGGGACTGGGACGACCGCCCCGACGTGGCCCGCACGCGCGTACGGGCGGTCGCCGACGGCCTGGGCACCAACCTCACCGAGACCCGCCGCATGATCGGCGACCTCACCCCGGCAGCCGTCGCCGAGACCGGCCTCGAAGGCGCGCTGCGCGTGCTGTGCGCGCGCTCCCAGGCCGACGGGACCGCCGCCCAGGTACGGTTCCGGGCGGTCGGCGACCCCCAGCCGGTCCTCGACGAACACGCCGCCACCACCCTGTTCCGCGTCGCGCAGAGCACACTGGCCAACGTCCGCGAACACGCCCACGCGGTGAACGTCCAGGTCACCCTCAGCCGGCGGCAGCCCGACCGGGTGGACCTCGAAGTCAGCGACGACGGCGTCGGATTCGACCCGGCCGAGGTCCTCACCCGTACGCCGACGGGCCCGGGCCGCGGTTTCGGACTGCCCGCGGCGCGGGCCAGGCTGCGCGAGTACGGCGGTGACCTGGACGTCAGCGGGGCACCGGGCCGGGGCACCCGGATCCGGGCCACGGTCTCCGCGCGGCCCCGGCCGCAGGCCGCAGCGGGACCCGTCGCGCCCGTCCCCACGGTGACCGCGCGATGACCGCGGACCCGCCCGGCGCGGCCGGGCCGCTGCGCGTCCTGGTCGCGGACGACCACGCCGTCGTACGGGCGGGACTGCGCGCGCTCCTGGAGGGCGAACCCGGCATCGAGGTGATCGCCGAGGCGGGCAGCGGTGAGGAGGCTGTCTCCCTGGTCGCCCGGATGCTTCCCGATGTCGCGCTGATGGACCTCCGGTTCGGGAGCCCGGCAGGCGGGATCGACGGGATCGAGGCGATCCGCCGGCTCGCCGCCGAGGCGCCCGGTGTGGCGGTGGTGATGCTGACCAGCTATGCCGGACGGGCCGATGTGGTGCGGGCGTTGGAGGCGGGCGCCCGGGGCTATGTGCTCAAGGCGGGGCCGCCCGAGGAGCTGTTCCGCGCGGTGCGCGGGGCCGCCGCCGGGGCGCTGGGGCTGGCACCGGAGATCGTCGGGGAACTCGTCGGTCAAGTGGTCAGCCCGGAGCAGGAGTTGAGCGGGCGCGAGATCGAGGTCGTCCGGCTGATGGCCGAGGGGCTCAGCAACCGGGCCATCGCCGGGGCGCTGTTCCTCAGCGAGGCCACCGTCAAGACGCATCTGGTGCGCGTCTACCGCAAGCTCAGGGTCGACAACAGGGCCGCGGCGGTCTCGGAGGCCGTGCGGCGGGGTGTACTCGAACTGACCTGACGAGAGCGGGGAGTCGGAGGCGGGGAGGGTGTCCTGCGGATGTCACCCCCGGCCGGTGAGCCAGTCCTCGTCGGCCCAGGTGACCGTCTGCGGGATGCGTGAGCCGTAGTCCGGCAGCTCGCCGACGCGGGCGCGGACGCTCGCGTGCACCCGGGCGTGCGGGGGCAGCCGGCGGCGCCGGTAGGTCAGCAGGGCCCAGACCCGGCCCATCCGGTGCACCGTGCCCAGCGCGTACGCGGGGCCGACCGTCAGCTCGCGCCGGTACGCACCGGGCTTCAGCAGGATCCCCTTGCCGTCGACGGCGAGGGCGCCGTCCACGACCCACTTGAGGGCGATGGTGGCCAGCCGGTGATCGTCCTCGAAGGTGCCGCCGACGTCCGAGTGGACTCCCGCGAACCACACCTGCTCGACCCTGTCCGGCAGCGCCGGCTGTTCGCCCGGCGTGACCAGGTACTCGCGGTAGGGCGTCCGCTTCTCGTCGATGGAGACCGCGTGCCGGACCCGGAGGGCGCCCGGCACCTGCCGGGTGTGCGGCCAGCGCAGGTTCCACCGCAGGATGCCGGCCGCCTTCACGGAGTCCCACATGCCCAGGTAGTCGACCGGGATACCGGTCCGGGCCTCCACCCTGATGCTGAACGTGCCCGCGAACCGGTGGAGTTGGGCCCAGTCGTCGGCGGTGAAGGTCCTGTTCCTGGCGTAGACCGACACGGCGTACGGGACGAGGTTCTCCAGTCCGGGCCGCAGCAGGCCGATCGCCTTGAGCATGCCGGTGAGCGCGCGGGCCGTGTACGCGCCCCGGCTGAAGCCGAACACGTGGATGTGGTCGCCCGGTTCGTAGTGCCGCATCAGGTACGTGTACGCCTCGGCGAGGTTGACCCTGATCCCGGAACCGAGGGCGAGCCCGAAGAGCTTCGACAGCCGGCGGCCCACGGGCGTCCAGGCGCCCGCCGCGGAGAACGTGCCGACACCGGGGTCGTAGTACGCGATCTGCCGGGCGGGGTCGGAGAGGTCCAGCATCTCGTAGAGCCGCACGACGTTCGTGTTGCCCTTCGCCCGCAGCTGGTTGCCCGTGCCGTCCAGACAGATGACGAGGTTCTTGGCCATGGCGGGCCTCACCTTCACTGGCGTACGCCAGGACATACCGGGTTGTACGAAATATAGTAGGAGAAATGCTGCCAAGTGGCATGCCCGGGAGCGGTGGTGTTCCGGAGGATCCATGGCCGGTTCAGTGATCCATCTCGAAGAGGCGGCCGATCCGCCGCGCACCCATGCGCTGGTCGTCGGAGTCGGCAGGTATCCCCACCTCGCCGGCGGTGAGTCACCGGTCGCCGACTCCGACGGGATGCGCCAGCTGAGCTCACCCCCGGTCTCGGCCCGCGCCTTCGCCACCTGGCTGCTCGCCGAGTACAACGACCCCGAACGCCCCCTCGGCAGCGTGGCCCTGCTGCTCAGCGAGGAGCACCCGGCGCCGTTCACCGACCCCCGTACCGGGACCGACCACGACGTCGACGAGGCGACCATCGACAACCTCGTCGCCGCGGTCGCCGACTGGTACGACCGGGGTGACACCCACGTCGACAACCGGCTCCTCTTCTACTTCTGCGGACACGGCATCTCCCAGGGCGAGGACATGGCGCTGCTCGCCGCCGACATCTTCGCCGACCACCACAACCCCCTCAACGGAGCACTGGACTTCGCCGGACTGATGAACGGCCTCAAGCGCTGCAAGGCCGGCCAGCAGGTGTTCTTCGTCGACGCCTGCCGCTCCAACTCCGATGTCCTGATCGAGAGTTCGGGCACCCGGTTCGCCGGCCGCACCCCGCTCGGCGCCGGCGCGCGCCCGCTGGACCTGCCCCGGCGCTTCCACATCCCCTACTACGCCACCCTCGCGGGCGACCGCTCGCACGCCCGGCCCGGACAGGTCAGCCTGTTCACCGAGGCCCTGCTGAAGAGCCTCGCCGGGGCCGCCAGCGACGACCCCGAGGGCGACTGGCAGGTCAACACCTCCCAACTCCTCACGGCCATCGACCACTTCATGCACCAGCCGCGCTTCGCCGGCGCCGTCGCGGGCGTCCAGGTCCCCTCGGTCGGTGAACTGCCCGTCTTCGTCCTCCACCAACTCCCCGGCACCCCCGTCGTCCCGGTGTACGTCGGCTGCGACCCGGCCGAGGACAACGCCGGGGCCGAGTTCGTGTGCCGGGAGGACGGACAGGACGGCCGGGAACGGCTTCGCCGGCCTGCCGACGACATCGACGCGGAAGACCCCCAGGGCGAGTGGGCCATCGAACTCGGCTTCGGCAACTACGTCTTCGAGGCGCATCTCGGCGACCAGGAGGTGCGGACCAAACCGGTCACCGTACGGCCGGTGTTCCGGCGCGTGCAGTTGGGGAAGCCGTCATGAGCACCGGCCTGCGGATCACCGTGGCGCTGAGCCTCCACGAGTCCGACCTGCCCGACGGGGCGAAGGTCGTCGGCGACATCTATCCGGCGGACGGCACCGGCAGCGCCCACCGGGGCGTCCTCTTCCCCTGCGGGACCTCGGCACCGGCCGCCCGCTACGAGGTGGACCCCGGGCGCTACCTCGTCTCCGCGACGCTGCCCTCGGGCGTCGTGCTGTCCAAGGACGCCGAGGTGAGCGAGGGCAGGGACACCCATGTGACGCTGTGTACCGCGCCCTCGCCCTACGAGTCGCACTCCTGGCAGTACCTCATGGGCAACATCGAGCCGTACGGCGCCTACCACGACGCCGAGACGATCCCGGTGCCCCGGTCCCGGGGATCGCGCTCCGGGGTGTGGTCGACGGGCGGGGTGGTGCCGCCGGGGAGCGCGGTCTGGGTCGGCGATCCGAAGCCCGAGAGCCGGCGCTTCGCCACGATGCTCGCCCTGACCGACGGACCCTCACCGGAGCCGATCGCCCTCGACCTGGCCCGCTCGGCGCCGCACACCGTGCCCAGCCTCGACCTGGGCGACGCCGCCGCCCGCCTCTACCGCTTCGGCCCGCACGGACCCGTCGACGAACAGGGCGCCTCCACCCTCCAGGGGCCCACGGGCCGACGCCAGTTCCTCGTCGTCTCGCTGACCGGCGCCGAGTACGTCGTCACCCTTCCCGCGCCCTGGGGGAACGCGCAGATCGAGGTGCTGGTCAACGAACGGCAGAGCCCGACCGGCAGTACCGTCTCCGTCACCGTCCGCGACAGCCGGGTGGGACCCGCCCTCGGCTACATGACCCGGGGCGCCTTCGACACGGCGGCGGCGCTGGTCAAGGACGCCGAGGAACTGCTCTACGCCAAGATGGACAACCCCCTCGCCGCGGTGGCCGGCGCCTATGTCCTGGTCGGCAGCGAGCTCACCGAGCGACGGCACCGCTGGGACGCCTGGCTCGACCATCTGCGCCGCGAGTTCGACTGGCTGAGCGACGGCTCACTGCTGTGGGGCATGCGCCATCTGCGCCGCGCCCACACCGAGACCGAACTGCGCGCGGCGCGGGACGCCCTCGTCGAGGCCTTCGACCGGGGCGTCCCGGTCTTCACCCTGGGCCTGAGCCGCCTCATCCACGGCCTCTCCGAGTTCCCCGACGACCCGGAGTGCGTCGCCCGCCTCGACCAGGCGCGTCTGCTGTCCTACCGCGTGGACATGCGCGAGCCGTTCGTGATCGTCGGACTGCGAGGAGTGCCCCAGTAGCGCGAGAGACCCGGTGAGAGACCGGCGAGAGACCCGGCTTGGGAGGCCGCGATGATCCGCTTCACGATGATGCCCGGCGAGGACGGCGACTGCCTGCTCCTGGAATACGGCGACGACACGTTCGTCCGGCGGATCCTCGTCGACGGTGGTCGCGCGGGCACGTATCCGCTGATCAAGCCGGTGCTCGCCGGACTGGACGGGCTGGTGGACGTCCTCGTCGTCACGCATGTCGACCAGGACCACATTCTCGGAGTGCTCGCCCTGCTGGACGATCCGGACCGGTCGGTGGAGATCGGCGACGTCTGGTTCAACGGGTTCGACCACCTCCTCGACACCGAGGGGTTCGGCGCGCAGGACGGCGAGCGGCTCACCAGCGCGCTGCTGGCGCAGAAGGTGCCCTGGAACGACGCGTTCGGCGGGCGTGGCGCGGAGGTCGGCCGGCAGCTCGGCTGGTTCGACGACGGGTCCACGATGGAGGTGCTCTCGCCCGACAGGCGGCAGCTGGAGCGGCTGGCCCCGGTGTGGGTGAGGGAGTGCGCCGCCCACGGGCTGATCCCGGGCCGGGACCCCGACGAGCCGCCCGCCGTCCCCGGCTTCGAGCACTTCGGCGGCGCCGTGGACGTGGAACGGCTCGCCGCGACGCCGTTCAAGGCGGACACCTCGCCGACGAACGTCACCAGCATCGGACTGCTCTTCGAGTTCGAGGACCGGCGGATCGTCCTCACGGGGGACGCCGACGACCGGCGGCTCGTCGACTCGATACGGCCCCGGGCCGAGGCGGCGGGCGGACGGCTGCACGTCGACGTCCTGAAGGTCGCCCACCACGGCAGTGGCCACAACCTCTCCAACGACCTGCTCGGCCTCCTCGACTGCGACCGCTATCTGATCTCCACGAGCGGCGCCCGGCACGACCACCCCGACGACATCGCCATGTCCCGGATCCTCCAGCACGGCGGAGCCCGCAAGGAGATCGTCTTCAACTACCGCGACCGTGCCGCGCTCTGGGACGTCAGCTCCCTCAGGAACCGCTTCGGTTACACGGTGACCGCGCCGGAGCCGGACGCGGAGGACGGCTTCGTGACCCTCGAACTCTGACACCGGAGGACGCCCGGATGGCGGCCCCGGCTTGACAGGCGGACGATGGAGGGGAGCAGGGGGCCGACAGTCATGGAGGGGGATGGGAGGCAGACATGCTGGAGATCAAGACGGTCGAGAAGCCGGACGAGCGGCGTGATTTCCCCCGGGGACACCTCGAAGCCGTACACCTGACAGGCCTCGACTTCGCCGTGGGAACCTTCGAACCGGGCTGGCGCTGGTCCGAGTCCGTCGGGCCCGTCGTCGGCACGAAGAGCTGCGAGATCCACCACAACGGTTACGTCGTCCAGGGCCGAATGCACATCACCATGGATGACGGCGGCGAGGGCGAAGTGGGCCCCGGCGACGTCTTCGTGTGCCCGGCCGGGCACGACGCGTGGGTCGTCGGCGACGAACAGGTCATCGTCTACGACTTCGCGGGAGGCATGGCACAGGAGTACGCGAAGGCACCGGGAAGCTGACCGCAGGGTTCACACGGGGAGCAACCGGCTGATCAGCGCGCCGAGTTGGAGGGCGTTGCGGCACTCGCGCATCTCCACCAGCTCGGCGTACTCGGGCGCCGCGGAGTCGCCCGTGCCCCACTGCGACCGCGCCTCGGGATTCAACCAGTGCACGCGGCGGGCCCGTTCGGCCAGCTGCCGTACCGCGGGCAGGTTCGGGTCGCTCATGTTCGTCCGGGCGTCACCCAGCACGAACACGGTCGTACGCGGGCCGACCGCGTCGCCGTACCGTTGCGTGAACTCGCCGAGGGCGACGCCGTAGTCACTGCTGCCGTGCCAGCCCGTCAGGGTCGCCTCCGCACGGATGCGGGCGCTCAGACCGTCGGCGTCGGCGGCGCCGTGCACCAACAGGCCGGTCACCTCGTCGACGCGATTGACGAAGGCGAACACGCGGACCTTGCTGAACTGGTCGTGCAGTGCCTGTACCAGCAGCATCGTGAAGTCGGAGAACCCGGCCACCGAGCCCGACACATCGCACAGCAGCACCAGTTCGGGCCGGGCGGGCCGACGCCGGCGCAGCACGGGCCGCATCGGCACCCCGCCCGTCGACAGCGACGCGCGCACCGTGCGCCGCAGATCGATCGAGCCGCGGGCGGCCTTGCGGCGGCGAGCCGCAAGCCGGGTGGCCAGCTTGCGCGCGAGCGGCTGAACAGCCCTGCGCAGCTCGGCCAGTTGGGTGCGGCCGGCGAGCAGGAAGTCGACCCGGTCGGCGGTCGGCGCCACCGCCCGCCGGGCGATCTCGTCCCGGCCGCGCCGCTCGGCCACCCGGCGCCGCGCCTCCGCGCCGACCAGCCGCCGGAACTCCTCGATCCGCCCCCGGATCTCGTCGTCGAGCAGCCGGTCGGCGAACCCGGTCTCCCCGCCGCCCTCCCGGAGGCTGTCGCGCACCCGGGCCAGCAGCGTCTGCGGCCGGAGCCGGTCCAGCGTCTGGTACGACGACCAGCCGTCCGACCCCGGTGAGGAGCCGTACCCGCCGAAACCGTCGACCGCCTCGGCGGCCAGCCGGGCCAGCAGCGCCCGGTCGTTCGCGGCCAGCGCGGCGGCGAGCCGGTCGCGCAGTTCGTCCCGCTTCGCGGGCCCGGTGCCGGGCGCTCCGACACCCCGGGGAAAGTACAGCTCGAAGACCGGGTCGAACACCGGGCGCTGGTCCGTGCCGTGCAGCAGGGTCGCGGCCAGCCCTTCGCGCAGCAACTCCCGGTCGGTGAAGCCGAGCAGGGCCAGTGCCCGGGCCGCGTCCACGGTCTCCCCGGTGCCGATCCGCACCCCGTGCGAACGCAGCGCCTGGACGAGCCCCGTCAGCCGTTCGGCGACATCGGCACCCGAACCGGCCTCCGCCGACCGCGCGTTCACAGCGCGTCCAGGTCCAACTTGGCGCTCGCCTTGAGGACATCGTCCTGGTGCTTGAGGAGGACGCCCAGGCTGTCCCGTACGACCGTCTCGTCGAGGGTGTCCGCCCCCAGCGCCAGCAGGGTGCGCGCCCAGTCGATGGTCTCGGAGACCGACGGCACCTTCCGCAGGTCCATCGCGCGCAGCGCGCCCACCACCCGTACCACCGACTCGGCCAGCGCCGTGTCGAGTTCGGGCACCTTCAGCCGTACGATGCGGCGCTCCAGCTCGGCGTCCGGGAACCCGATGTGGAGGAAGAGGCAGCGGCGGCGCAGTGCCTCGGACAGCTCGCGGCTGGCGTTGGACGTGAGGACGACGAAGGGGCGGCGGGTCGCGGTGATCGTGCCCAGCTCGGGGACCGTGACCTGGAAGTCGGAGAGCACCTCCAGGAGCAGGCCCTCCACCTCGACATCCGCCTTGTCGGTCTCGTCGATCAGCAGCACCTTGGGGTTGTCGCCCCGGATGGCGGTCAGCAGGGGCCGGGGGAGCAGGAACTCCTCACTGAAGATGTCCGTGCGCGCCGCGTCCCACGTCTCGTCGCGGCCCGCGCTGATGCGCAGGAGCTGCTTGGCGTGGTTCCACTCGTACAGCGCCCGGGACTCGTCGACGCCCTCGTAGCACTGGAGACGGATCAGGTCGGCGCCGGCGATCTCGGCGACGGCCTTGGCCAGTTCGGTCTTGCCGACGCCGGCCGGGCCCTCCACCAGGAGCGGCTTGCCGAGCCGGTCGGCCAGGAAGACCGTGGTGGCGACGGCGGGCGAGGCCAGATACCCGGTCTCGGCGAGGCGTGCGGAGACGTCGTCGACGGATGTGAACAACGGGGCCTCCAGCGCCGGTGCGAACGGGTTCGACGTCACTATCTAAGCGCTTGTTCACCGCTTGTGTCACGCATGGATCCGCACGACGGCACGGGGGACGGCACTCACGACGGCACTCCGCAACGGGGGCCGGCCGCCGAAGTGCCCGACCCCTCAAGCCTGTTCAAGCCTGGTCACCTCCGTTCGCGTCCGTTCGGTCGGGACCGTCACCGCTCACCAGGACCACCTCCAGGGTGCGCGGACCGTGCACCCCCTCGACCCGGTCGAGTTCGATGTCACTGGTCGCGGACGGCCCGGAGATCCACGTCAACGGCCTTGCCGGGTCCAGGCGTTCAAGGGCCTGGGGCACGGAGGAGACGACCTGGCCGGGCACGCGGACGACACAGATGTGGTGGTCGGGTACCAGGGTGATCCGGCGCCGGCCCTGGTCCGGGCCGCCGTCGAGGACGATGGTGCCGGTCTCGGCGACGGCGAGGGCGCAGCCGGTGACCACGCTCTCGACCTCGTCCAGGTCGTACACGGTGCTCACCGCGCGGTCCTCGACACGGGCGGTGTCAGCGGCCGACAGCCACTCCGGCGGGAGCCCCGGCGGCACGACCACCGACGCCGAGCCGCGCGCGGCCAGTATCCCGGCGAGCACTCCCGGAAGCTCGTCGCCGGTGCAGCGGTGCACGATCGCCCGGTAGTCCGCCAGGTTCTCGGCGAGGAGTTCGACCGTCTCCTCGACGCTCCGGTCACCGTGCTCGCGCAGATAGTCGCGGTCGACGGCCTGGTCGTACGGTGTGTCGTCGTGGGGTACGTCGGCGAGTGCGCGGCGCACCCGGCCCAGGATCAGGTCGCGGCTGTTCACTTGCCGGTGTCCTTTCCGCCGTTCGTGCGCTGCCACCAGTCGCGGAACGGCTCCGCCGGTACGGCCGGCAGGTCGCGGGTGGCGCTCCAGGCCCGGCCGGGACCCGGCAGGGTACGGGGGTGGAAGCGCCGGGTTCGGGAGGCGAGGCGCTGGCCGGTGCGCAGGGCGCCGGGGTGGCTGAATGCCCAGCGGGCGGCCCGCATCGCGGCCCGCTCGGCGGCGTGCCCCTTCGCGGGCTTCAGGACGACCTTGGTGCCCTCCCGGGTGGCCGGCCCGCCCTCGACGACGCGTTCCCGCAGGTGCACCAGTACCTCGGGGATGTCGATGGCGACCGGGCAGACCTCGTAGCAGGCCCCGCACAGCGAGGAGGCGTACGGGAGCGAGGCGTCGATCTCGCTCGCGGTGCCCCGGAGCTGGGGGCTGAGGATGGCGCCGATCGGGCCGGGATAGACCGAGCCGTAGGCGTGGCCGCCGGCCCGCTCGTACACCGGGCAGACGTTCAGACAGGCCGAGCAGCGGATGCAGCGCAGGGCCTGGCGGCCGACCTCGTCGGCGAGGGTGTCGGTGCGGCCGTTGTCGATCAGGACCAGGTGGAAGGTCTGCGGACCGTCGCCGTCCGTGGTGCCGGTCCAGGTCGACGTGTACGGGTTCATGCGTTCGGCGGTCGAGGAGCGGGGGAGGGTCTGGAGGAAGACCTCCAGGTCCTGCCAGGTCGGCACGATCTTCTCGATGCCGACGACCGAGATCAGCGTCTCGGGCAGGGTCAGGCACATCCGCCCGTTGCCCTCGGACTCGACCACGACCAGTGTGCCGGTCTCGGCGACCATGAAGTTGGCGCCGGAGACGCCCACCTTGGCGCGCAGGAACTTCTCCCGGAGATGGAGCCGGGCCGCCTCGGCCAGTTCGGCGGGCGTGTCGGTGAGACCTTCGGGGGCCGGGCGGCCCCACTCGCTCATCTCGCGCGCGAAGATGTCCCGGATCTCACCCCGGTTGCGGTGGATCGCCGGGACGAGGATGTGCGAGGGCCGGTCCTTGCCCAACTGGACGATCAGCTCGGCGAGATCGGTCTCGTAGGCCGCGATGCCCTCGGCCTCCAGGACCTCGTTCAGCCCGATCTCCTGCGTGGCCATCGACTTGACCTTGACGACCTCCGACTCACCGGTCATCCGCACCAGGTCGATCACGATCCGGTTGGCCTCGTCCGCGTCGGCGGCCCAGTGCACGACGCCGCCCGCCGCCGTGACCGACTCCTCCAACTGGACGAGATAGCGGTCGAGATGGCGGAGCGTGTGGTCCTTGATCCGCTTGCCCGCCTCGCGCAGCTGGGCCCAGTCGGACACCTCGGCGACGGCCTTCGCCCGTTTGCCGCGGATCGTGTGGGTGGCGTGGCGCAGATTGGCGCGCAGGGTCTTGTTGTTGACCGCGTCGTGGGCCGCCTCCGGGAAGGCCGGCATCCCGACGAACGTACCGCCGCTCATACGCTCGGCTCCTCTTCCGTGCTCGCCAGGATCTCCGCGATGTGCACCGGCTGCATACCGGTGGAGAGCCGGGTCATGGTTCCGCCGATGTGCATGAGACACGAGTTGTCGGCGGCGCACAGCACCTCCGCGCCCGTCGACTCTGCGTTGCGCACCTTGTCGGTGCCCATCGCCGCCGAGACGTCGGCGTTCTTCAGCGCGAACGTGCCGCCGAAGCCACAGCACTCGTCGGCCCCGGGCAGCTCGCGCAGCTCAAGACCCTTGACGGCCTGGAGCAGCTTGAACGGCCGGTCGGCCAGCCCGAGACCGCGCAGCCCGTGACAGGTCGGGTGGTAGGTGACGGTGTGCGGGTAGTAGGCGCCCACGTCCGTCACCCCCAGCACGTCGACCAGGAACTCCGTCAGCTCGTACGTCTTCGGGACCACGGGCGCCAGAGTGGCCGCGAGTCCGTCCCCGCGACCCTCGGCGCGCGCCCGTTCACCCATCCGCGGATACAGCTCCCGCACCATCGCGCCGCACGACCCGGAGGGCGTGACGATCGCCTCGTACCCCCCGAATACATCGGAGAAATGCCGGGCGAGCGGCTCGGCCTCGTGCCGGTACCCGGTGTTGTAGTGGGCCTGCCCGCAGCAGGTCTGCGCCATCGGGAAGTCGACGTCCACACCGAGCCTGGTCAGCAGTTTCACCACGGCGCGGCCCGTGTCCGGATACAGCGTGTCGTTGACACAGGTAAGGAACAGGGCGACACGCATCGCGGCTCCTAGTGATCGATCATCGGATGAGTGCAGGGTACGCGGAGGTCGCGCGGTGGGGGAATCCCCGGCTCACCGGACTTCGGTGAGCCGGGCCTCCGCCGCGCGCCAGGCCGCCGCGTCGCCGGACGGTTCGTAGCGGGTCAGCGGCTGGGTGCGGGCGAGCAGCCGGCGCATGTCCGTACGGTCGCCGACGAGGCCGTGGGCCCTCGCCTGGACGAGGACGTTCCCGAGCGCGGCGGCCTCGGCCGGACCCGCCACCACCGGCAGCCCGCAGGCGTCGGCGGTGAGCTGGCACAGCAGCGCGTTGCGCGTCCCGCCCCCGACGACGTGCACGGCGTCGACACCGTGCCCGGCGAGCCGCTGGGCGTCCGCCACCGCCCGCCGATGGGCGAGGGCGAGGGAGTCGAGGATGCAGCGCGTGATCTCGCCCGGAGTCCGCGGTACCGGCTGCCCGGAGACCCGGCAGGCCTCGGCGATCCGTTCCGGCATCCGCCCGGGCGCCAGAAAGGCCGCGTCCCCCGCGTCCACCACCGACCGCAGCCCGGGCGACTCGGCCGCAGCCCGCAGCAGGTCGCCCAGCTCCGGGTTCCCCCAGGCCCGTACGCACTCCTGGAGCAGCCACAGCCCCATGATGTTGCGCAGATAGCGGACCGTGCCGTCGAGCCCCAGCTCGTTGGTGAAGTTGGCGGCCCGGCTCTCCTCGGAGAGCACCGGCGCGTCCAGCTCCAGGCCCGCCAGGGACCAGGTGCCCGTGCAGATGTAGGCGAACCGTTCGTCCACCGCGGGCACGGCGGCGACCGCGGAGGCGGTGTCGTGCGACCCGACCGTGGTCACCGGCACCGGCCCGGTGAGCCCGGTCTCCTCCAGCACCTCGGCCCGCAGCACGCCCGCCGGATCACCGGGCTGCCGCAGCGGCGCGAACAGCCCGAGGTCGATGTCCAGCTTCCGTGCGATGTCATGGGCCCAGTCGCGGGTGCGGGGATCGATCAGCTGGGTGGTGGAGGCGTTGGTCAGCTCGGTGCCGGCCTCGCCCGTCAGCCAGTACGTCAGCAGGTCGGGGATGAGCAACAACCTTTTGGCGGCGGCCAGTTGACGTGTGTCACGGGCCGCCGTCAGCTGGTAGAGGGTGTTGAAGGGCGCGTACTGCAGCCCGGTCGCCGCGTACAGTTCGGCGGCCGGGACGGACGCCCACACCTTCTCCGCGACACCCTCGGTGCGGGCGTCGCGGTAGTGCACCGGGTTGCCGAGCAGCGCCCCGTCGGCATCCAGCAGCCCGTAGTCCACGGCCCAGCTGTCGATGCCGACGGAGTCGAGTTCTCCGCCGCCGTGGGCACCCGCAGCCCGGAGCCCGTCGAGCACACCCCCGTACAGCGAGAGAACATCCCAGCGCAGCCCCTCGGGCACCCGCACGGGCCGGTTCACGAACCGGTGCGCCTCGGCCAGCTCCAGGGTGTCGGGCCCGACCCGGCCGACCATGACGCGCCCGCTGGACGCGCCGAGGTCGACCGCTGCGTACGACTTGACGGTCCGGGTCATCGCAGGAAGGCGGCGGCGACGCCGGCGTCGACCGGGACGTGCAGCCCGGTGGTGTGCGTGAGCTCGCCGCCGGTGAGGGCGAAGACGGCGTTGGCGACGTGCGCGGGCAGCACCTCGCGCTTGAGGATGGTCCGCTGGGCGTAGAACTCGCCGAGCTTCTCCTCCTCGATGCCGTACGTCGCCGCGCGCTGCGCGCCCCAGCCCCCGGCGAAGATCCCGGAGCCTCGGACGACCCCGTCGGGGTTGATGCCGTTGACCCGGATACCGTGTTCGCCCAGCTCGGCGGCGAGCAGCCGCACCTGGTGGGCCTGGTCGGCCTTGGTGGCGGAGTAGGCGATGTTGTTCGGTCCGGCGAAGACGGCGTTCTTGGAGGCGATGTAGATGATGTCGCCGCCGAGTTCCTGCGCGATCATCACCCGCGCCGCCTCACGCGAGACGAGGAACGACCCGCGCGCCATGATGTCGTGCTGGAGGTCCCAGTCGCGGGCCGAGGTCTCCAGCAGCGGCTTGGAGATCGAGATCCCCGCGTTGTTGACGACGAGATCCACCCCGCCGAAGGCCAGCGCGGCGGCCTTGAACGCCTCGGCGATCTGCTCCTCGCTCGTCACATCGACGGTGACGGCGACAGCCTTGTCCGACCCGCCCAGCTCCTCCGCCACAGCCGCCGCGTTCTCCGCGTTCAGGTCGGCGACGACGACACAGGCACCCTCGGCGACCAGCCGCTCGGCGATGGCCTTCCCGATCCCGCTGCCCGCGCCGGTGACGAGGGCGACCCGAGTGGCCAGCGCCTTCGGCTTCGGCATCCGCTGGAGCTTCGCCTCCTCCAGCGCCCAGTACTCGATGCGGAACTTCTCGGACTCCTCGATCGGCGCGTACGTCGAGACCGCCTCGGCCCCGTGCATCACGTTGATCGCGTTGACGTAGAACTCGCCGGCCACGCGCGCGGTCTGCTTGTCCTTGCCGAAGCTGAACATGCCCACGCCCGGGATCAGCACGATCGCCGGGTCGGCGCCGCGCAGGGCGGGGGAGTCGGGCAGGGCGTTGCGCCGGTAGTAGGCGGCGTACTCCTCGCGGTACTCGGCGTGCAGCTCCTTCAGGCGTGCGATCGCCGCGTCGAGGGGAGCGGCGGCCGGCAGGTCGAGGACGAGCGGCCTGACCTTGGTGCGCAGGAAGTGGTCCGGGCAGGAGGTGCCCAGCGCGGCGAGACGGGGGTGCTCGGCACGCGACACGAAGTCCAGCACGACGTCCGCGTCGGTGAAGTGCCCGACCTGCGGCTTGTCCTGCGAGGCGATGGCCCGGACGTACGGGGCGAGCGCGGCGGCCCGCTCGCGCCGCTCCCCGGGCGCGAGGGCCGCGTACCCCTCGATCACCGGGCCGAACGGCTCGGCCTTGCCGTGCTCGGCGAGGAACGCCTCGGCGGTACGGATGATGTGCAGCGAGTTGTTCTCGCACTCCTCGGCGGTGTCGCCCCAGGCGGTGATGCCGTGCCCGCCGAGGACGCACCCGACGGCCTGCGGGTTCGCGGCCTTCACGGCGGCGATGTCCAGGCCGAGCTGGAACCCGGGGCGCCGCCACGGCACCCACACCACGGTGTCCCCGAAACACTCGGCGGTCAGCTTCTCCCCGTCGGCCGCGCAGGCGAGCGCGATACCGGAGTCGGGGTGGAGGTGGTCCACGTGCGCCGCGTCGACGAGGCCGTGCATGGCGGTGTCGATGGACGGCGCCGCGCCGCCCTTGCCGTGCAGGCAGTAGTCGAACGCGGCGACCATCTCGTCCTCGCGCTCGACGCCCGGATAGACCCCCTTGAGCGCGTGCAGCCGGTCCAGCCGCAGCACGGCCAGCCCACTCTCGGTCAGGGTGCCCAGATCGCCTCCGGACCCCTTGACCCACATCAGCTCGACATCACCACCGGTGACGGGGTCGATGTCGGTCCCCTTGGCGGACGTGTTGCCGCCCGCGTAGTTCGTGTTGCGGGGGTCGGCACCGAGCCGACGGGACCGAGTAAGAAGAGCAGCGGCTTCAGGATGGGTTGCCATGCGAGATCAATCCTTACGTGACGTTTTCGACGAGGGCGAGGAGGAGCGCCCTTTCAGGGGCGCGGGGAACTGCGCGATCAGCCACAGACGACGGAGAGCCTGCAACGATCCGAACCAGGCGGACGAGACCCAGAACCTAGGCTCCCCACCCCGCCTGCTCCCCACCGACCCGCTCCGCAACGATCTTCGCCCCCCACCCGGACCGGGCATACGCCGCGATCGGATCCCCGTCCAGCCCCAGCTCCTCCCGAACCTCCACCAGCAACGGCCGCACATCCGTGTTGTACGCGTCCATCAGCACCGCGTTGGCGGCCAGCACATCCCCGGCCCGCTGAGCGGCACCCAGCGCCGACGCGTCGACGAGGAGCGCCTTGGCCGTCGCCTCCTGGACGTTCATCACCGAGCGGATGATCGCCGGGATCTTCGCCTCGATGTTGTGGCACTGGTCCAGCATGAACGCGACCTCGGGCACCAACCCCCCGCCCCGGATCACCTCGTACATGATCCGGAACAGCTGGAACGGGTCCGCCGAGCCGACCATCAGGTCGTCGTCCGCGTAGAACCGCGAGTTGAAGTCGAACGCGCCGAGCTTCCCCTCGCGCAGCAGTGTCGCGACGATGAACTCGATGTTGGTTCCGGGCGCGTGGTGCCCGGTGTCGACAACGACCTGCGCCTTCGGGCCGAGCTTGAGGCAGTGCGCGTACGCCGTGCCCCAGTCCGGGACGTCGGTCGCGTAGAAGGCCGGCTCGAAGAACTTGTACTCAAGGAGCATCCGCTGGTCGTCGCCGAGCCGCTCGTACACCGCGGCGAGGGCCTCGGAGAGCCGGTCCTGCCGGTCACGGATGTCGTCCTGACCGGGGTAGTTCGTACCGTCGGCGAACCACAGCTTCAGGTCCTTGGACCCGGTGGCGTCCATGATGTCGACGCATTCGAGCAGATGGCCGAGCGCCTTGCGGCGCACCACCGCGTCGGGGTGGCAGATGCTGCCGAGCTTGTAGTCGTCGTCCTGGAAGGTGTTCGAGTTGATCGCGCCCAGCTTCAGGCCGCGCTCCTCGGCGTACTTGGCGAGGTTCGTGTATCCGTCGGAGCCCTCGACCTTGTCCCACGGAATGTGCAGGGCGACGGTCGGCGCGACTCCGGTGAAGGCGTGCACCTGGGCGGCGTCGTCCAGCTTCTCGAAGGGGTCGCGGGGCACACCGGGCTGGGCGAACACCTTGAAACGGGTCCCCGAGTTCCCGTACGCCCACGACGGCGTTTCGATGGCCTGGGCCTTGAGAGCGGCCTTCACCGCGCTGAGCTCGGTCACTTCAGGACTCCTGTGACATCGGGTCGGAACGACTGCTGGTAATCAGCACGCGGAACGACGATCTGATGAAACGATTCAGAACGGGAAGCTATGAGCCCCCCGGAGGGGTGTCAAGCCCTCTGACTGATTCGGCCTACCGTGACTTGCCTGTGACCTTTAATTATCGAAAGAATTTCGACACGGACCCATTGACGTGACATGGCTCCCGTGTCTAACGTCCCGGCAACCCAGTTGAAACCTTTCACGACGTCGTGAGGCCAGTCCCACCGGCGTCGTCGAGGAGCCCTCATGACCCACCCGTCCGACCCGGGGCCGGCCCCTGTGCTGGCACTCAAGGACATCTCGAAGTCCTTCGGTGCGGTGCGTGCCCTGCGGGACGTCTCCATGGAGCTGTTTCCCGGCGAGGTGCACGCACTCGCCGGTGAGAACGGCGCCGGCAAGTCGACCCTCATCAAGACGCTCGCCGGCGTGCACCGACCGGACGCCGGCCAGGTGCTGCTCGACGGCGCGCCCGTCGTCTTCCACGGTCCCGGCGACGCCCGGGACGCCGGTATCGCCGTGATCTACCAGGAGCCCACGCTCTTCCCGGACCTGTCGATCGCCGAGAACATCTTCATGGGCCGCCAGCCCCGGCGCGCCCTCGGCCGGATCGACCACAAGGCCACCCACGCGGCGACCGCCGCGCTGATGCGGCGGCTCGGCGTCGAACTCGACCCCGACCGCCCCGCACGCGGCCTGTCCATCGCGGACCAGCAGATCGTCGAGATCGCCAAGGCGCTCTCCTTCGACGCCCGCGTCCTGATCATGGACGAGCCGACCGCGGCCCTCACCGGCAGCGAGGTCGCCCGTCTCTTCGGCGTCGTTCGCACCCTGCGCGAACAGGGCGCCGCCGTGCTGTTCATCTCGCACCGGCTGGAGGAGATCTTCAAGATCTGCCAGCAGGTGACGACCCTCCGCGACGGCGCCTGGATCGCCAGCGAGCCGCTGGAGGGCATGACGGAGGACGACCTCGTACGCCGGATGGTCGGCCGCGACCTCGACGAGCTCTACCCCAAGCAGGACGTCGAGGCCGGCGAGGTCGCGCTCAGCGTGCGCCGGCTGACCCGCGAGGGCGTCTTCACCGACGTCTCCTTCGAGGTCCGCCACGGCGAGATCGTGGGCCTCGCCGGACTCGTCGGCGCCGGCCGCACCGAGGTGGCCCGGGCCGTCTTCGGCATCGACCGTTGGGACGCCGGCGAGGTCGAGGTGGACGGCACCCTGCTGACGAACGGAGCACCCTCCACGGCCATGGCCGCCGGGCTCGCCCTCGTCCCCGAGGACCGGCGCGCCCAGGGCCTGGTGATGGACATGTCCATCGAGCGGAACATCGGCCTGACCGGCCTGCGGACGACCGTCAGGGGCGGACTGATGGACCGGGGCGCCGAGCGCAGCCGCTCCCTCGACTGGGCCGTCAAGCTCCAGGTGAAGTACGCCCGCATCGCCGACACCGTCAACACGCTGTCCGGCGGCAACCAGCAGAAGGTCGTCCTGGCCAAGTGGCTCGCCACCGGCCCCAGGGTGCTGATCGTCGACGAGCCGACCCGCGGCATCGACGTCGGCACCAAGGCCGAGGTGCACCGCCTGCTCAGCGAGCTGGCCGCCGACGGTGTGGCCGTGCTGATGATCTCCTCCGACCTGCCCGAGATCCTCGGCATGGCCGACCGCGTGCTCGTGATGCACGAGGGCCGCCTCGCCGCCGAGATCCCGCGCTCCGAAGCAACCGAGGAAACGGTGATGGCCGCAGCCACCGGGAGGGCCGCCGCATGACGGTGACCGCTCCCAATCCCGCCCCCGCCGCAGAGGTGCCCAAGTCCAGCGGCACCCGCCTGGTGGACCGCGTGTTCAAGATGCGCGAACTCGCCATCCTGGTCGTCTTCCTGGTGATGATCGCCGTCACCCAGGCCGGCAACAGCGAGTTCCTGTCCGAACAGGGCATCAAGGACCTGCTGCTGAACGCGACGATCCTGGTCCTGGTCGCCACCGGCCAGTCGCTGGTGGTCATCACCCGCAACGTCGACCTGTCGGTCGGCTCCACGCTCGGCATCAGCGCCTTCGCCGCCGGCCTCTACCTCCAGGACGGCGGAAACCCCGTCGTGGCCATCGCCCTGGCCGTCCTCCTCGGCATCGGCTTCGGGCTCCTCAACGGACTGCTCGTCAGCTTCGGGCAGGTACCCGCCCTCGTCGTCACCCTCGGCACGCTCTACATCATCCGCGGCATCGACTCCATCTGGGTCGGCTCCCGGCAGATCACGGCGGCCGACCTCCCGGACGGATTCGTCGACTTCGGCTCCGGCGGCATCTCGGCGGTCCCGTACCTCGCGCTGATCGCGCTCGCCGTACTCATCGCCACCGCCTACTACCTCAAGCAGTTCGGCAGCGGCCGTGAGCTGTACGCCCTCGGCTCCAACCCCGAGGCCGCCCGGCTCGCCGGTATCCCCGTACGCAAGCGGATCCTCACCGCGTACACCTTCTGCGGCGCCCTCGCCGGACTCGCGGGCGCGCTCTACCTCGCACGGTTCGGCAACGTCGACTCCAGCACGGGCAACGGCTACGAACTCACCGTCGTCAGCGCGGTCGTCGTCGGCGGTGTCGTCTTCACCGGCGGCTCGGGCAGCGTCTACGGGGCCGCGCTCGGCGCCCTGCTGCTGACCTCCATCAACAGCGTGCTGCCCGCCCTCGGCGTCAGCTCGGTGTGGGTCATGGCCATCAACGGCATCCTGCTCATCCTCGCCATCGCGGTCGACCGGATCGTCGCCCTGCGCGTGGCGTCCGCACTGAAGAAGAGGAACGCCCGCCATGGCTGACTCGTCACTCGCGCGCGCCATCCGCGGGGCCTCCCTGAAAAGGTGGGATTCCGCCGTCGGCGTCCTCCTCGTCGTCGTCCTGCTGCTGTCCTTCGGGTTCGTGGACGGGTTCGGCAACGGGCTCAACCTGTCCTTCCTGATCGGCAACACCCTCCCGATCGCGCTCGTCGCGCTCCCCATGACCCTTCTCGTCGTCTCCGGCGAGATCGATCTGTCCGTCGCCTCCACCGCGGGACTCTCCGGTGCGGTGATGGGTGCCCTGTGGAACCAGGGCCTGACCATCGAGATGATCATCCCGATCTGTCTGCTCCTCGGAGTGGTCTGCGGGCTGGTCAACGGGCTGCTCGTCACCCGGCTCGGTCTGCCCTCCCTCGCCGTCACCATCGGCACCATGGCCGCCTACCGGGGCATCGCACAGATCGTGCTCGGCTCCGACGCGGTGACCGACTTCCCCACCCAGTACCTGGACTTCGCGGCCGGACGCATCGGGGACACCTTCATCCCGTACGCCCTGCTGCCCTTCCTCGTGCTTCTCGCGATCGCCGTGGTCGTGCTGCACGCCACCCCGTTCGGCCGCTCGCTGTTCGCGATCGGCGCGAACGAGGAGGCGGCCCGCTTCGCCGGCCTCCGGGTCAAGCGGCAGAAGCTGATCCTGTTCGCGGTGACCGGTCTCACCGCCTCCCTCACCGGGATCTTCTGGGCGCTGCACTACGCCAGCGCCCGCTATGACAACGCGACCGGCCTCGAACTCTCCGTCATCGCCGCCGTGTTGCTCGGTGGCATCGACTTCGACGGAGGCAAGGGCACGCTCGGCGGCGCGATCGCGGGAGTCTTCCTGCTCGGTGCGCTGCAGAACGTGATGAGCCTGCAGGACGTCTCGGCCCAGTCGCAGATCGTGGTCACCGGCATTCTGCTCGTGCTGTCCGTGCTCGGACCTCGGGTCGCTCGGCAGGTCTCGCTGGCCAGGGCCTCGCAAAGGCTGACGTAGCAGGTCGTTCGATCGCTGCGGGCCCGCTCCGGCTGGTCGCGCAGTTCCCGGCGCCCCCTGAAGGGGGCGCTCCTCCTCACCCTCTGTTCTAAGGAACCCTCATGCGCAAGTCATCCGTCCGCCGTGCCTCCGCGGCTCTCGCCGCGGCCACCTCGCTCGCTCTGGCGCTCACCGCCTGTGGCGGCACCACGAAGAACGACGTCAAGGACGAGGGTGCCTCGGCCGCCGCGACCGGCAAGGCCGACCCGAACGCGGCCATCAAGAAGGGCCTGACCGTCGGCTTCCTGCCGAAGGCGGTCAACAACCCGTACTTCACCTCCGCCGACAAGGGCGGCGAGACCGTGCTGAAGGCGCTGGGCTCCAGTTACAAGGAGGTCGGCCCCAGCAGCGCCACCGACACCTCCGGCCAGGTCTCCTACGTCAACACGCTCACCCAGCAGCAGGTCGACGC
The DNA here is from genome assembly GCF_036227485.1 of Streptomyces sp. NBC_01451. NCBI lineage: Bacteria > Bacillati > Actinomycetota > Actinomycetes > Kitasatosporales > Streptomycetaceae > Streptomyces > Streptomyces sp. NBC_01451. Next base: position 834,866 of record NZ_CP109479.1, on the reverse strand, counting down.
GATCGCCGTGTCCGCGCAGGACCCGGGCGCGCTGTGCACCGCGCTCAAGCAGGCCATGAAGAACGACATCAAGGTCGTCACCTACGACTCGGACACCAAGACGGACTGCCGCAACGCCGCCGTCTCGCAGGCCAGCGCCGAGGACCTGGGCCGTACCGAGGTGCAGCTGCTCGCCGAGCAGATCGGCTACAAGGGCGAGATCGCGATCCTGTCCGCCGCCCAGACCGCGACGAACCAGAACATCTGGATCGACTTCATGAAGAAGGAGCTCGCGGACCCGAAGTACAAGGACATCAAGCTCGTCAAGGTCGCGTACGGCAACGACGACGCCCAGCAGTCCTTCCAGCAGACCCAGGGCCTCCTCCAGGAGTACCCGAACCTGAAGGGGATCATCTCCCCGACCACCGTCGGCATCAAGGCCGCCGCCCAGTACCTGTCCGGCTCGAAGTACAAGGGCAAGGTCAAGCTGACCGGCCTCGGCACCCCCAACGACATGCGCAAGTACGTCAAGAACGGCACCGTCGAGGGCTTCGAGCTGTGGGACCCGGCGAAGCTCGGCGCGCTGGCCGCCTACACCGCCGTCGCGCTGGTCTCGGGGCAGATCACCGGCAAGGAGGGCGAGACCTTCACGGCCGGCGACATGGGCTCGTACACCATCGGCAAGGACAGCGTGATCAGCCTCGGCAAGCCGACCGTGTTCACCAAGGACAACATCGACCAGTTCAACTTCTGATTGGCCGGGGGCTGTTGATGCAACGCGTGTGCTTTCTGCTGAAGGTCCGGGCGGACCGCCTCGACGAGTACCGCGAGCGGCACGCCGCCGTGTGGCCCGAGATGCTCGACGCGCTCTCGGCCACCGGCTGGCACAACTACTCGCTCTTCCTGCGCGAGGACGGCCTGCTGGTCGGCTACCTGGAGACCGAGGACTTCGCCGCCGCCCAGGCCGGCATGGAAGCAGCGGAGGTCAACGCCCGCTGGCAGACGGAGATGGCGCCGTTCTTCGAATCGCTGGACGGCGCCCGTCCCGACGAGGCCATGAAGCCCCTCACCGAGGTGTTCCACCTCGCCTGATCACCCCGCTCGTCCCCTCCCCCCACTCCCGTCCTTCCGCTCATTTCGCAAGACAACGGAGTCCCCGAGATGAAAAGACGTACGTTGCTGGGCGCCGCCCTCGCCGGCGCCGTGGTGACCCCCGCCTTCGCCGTCGGCAGTGCCCGCGCCGCCGACCCCGGCCCCTCGGTCACCCAGACCGGCAACACCACGCTCGACTCCCAGGCCGTCTTCTTCGTGTCGTACGACGGGCTGGTCAACAACAACTCGTTCCAGAAGAACGGTCTGCTGACCTACAAGGGCTACCAGTACGCGGTCTGGTACACCGCCGACAAGAACGCCGTCGTCGGCCGCCGCGTCCTGGGCGGCACCACCTGGTCGACGGTCCAGGTGGGGCACACCCTCAAGTCCAGCGACTCGCACAACGTCATCTCCATGGGTGTCTCCAAGACCGATGGCCGCCTCCACCTCAACATGGACTCGCACAGCGACGGCTTCACCTACGTCAAGTCGGTGGCCGGGCTGATGGACAACCCGTCCGGGCTCAGCTGGATCGCGTCCCGCTTCGGCACACCCCAGTCGACGCTCGACGGACTCGCGCTCACCACGCAGTTCACATACCCGCAGTTCGTCTCGACGCCCGAGGGAAAGCTCCAGCTCAGCTACCGCGTCGGCATCTCCGGCAACGGCCGCAACGCGCTCGCCGAGTACGACGGCACATCCTGGACCAGCCTCGGCGAGTGGACCAGCTCCACCGGCACGTACACCAGCGAGCACGGCTCGTCGACGGTCCGCAACATGTACCTGCACGGCATCGACTACGACAAGAACGGCCGCCTGCACTCGTTCTTCACCTGGCGCGAGCAGAACGGCGCCGTCATGTGCAACAGCGGCGGCATCACCAACCACGACACCGGTTACGTCTACTCCGACGACCGGGGCCGCACCTGGCGCAACAACGCGGGCACCCTCGTCGGCACCACCGGCGCCTCCGACAAGGTCGCGGTCACCGACAGCGGCCTGGTGGTCGACGCGCTGAACCCGGACCACTCCCTGATGAACCAGGAGAGCCAGTTCACCGACTCGTCCGGCCTGCCGCACGCGATCATCAGCTACGTCCCCGGCCGCTTCGGCCAGTGCACCACCAACTACGTCACCAACCGCACCGCCAACGGGCGCGCCTTCCACCTGCGCAAGAACTCCGCGGGCACCTGGCAGAAGACCGAGATCCCGGTCCCGCTCAACTCCAGCCAGCGCACCAAGCTGGTCCTCGACAAGTACGACAACGCCTACGCGATCTTCCCGTTCGGGCGGATAGCCGGCGCCTCGAAGTCCTCCGGGTACACCGACTGGACGGTGCTGTTCGACGGCAGCGGTCTGACCGCCTTCGGTGAGGTCGTCGTCGACGAGACGCGAATAGCCCAGGACAACGTCCTTTCGGTTCTCTACCAGGAGACGTCGAGCGGTACGACCCCCTCGGCGCTCCATGTCGTCGACTTCCGGCTTCCCACGTGACCGGAATGATCAGCGGATTAGTCAAGGCCGGGCAGGCCGCTAATGTAAAGGTCTGCCCGCCACCGCACGTTTCCCTGGAGGTCCCCGCCTGATGGCCCAGCCGGTGGGTATCAAGGACGTCGCACGCGCTGCCGGAGTCTCCGTCGGTACGGTCTCGAACGTCATCAACCGCCCGGACTCGGTCGCCACCGAGACCCGGGCCCGTGTGCTGTCCGCGATCGACCGCCTCGGTTACGTCCGCAGCGAGTCGGCCCGTCAGCTGCGCGCCGGGCGCAGCCGGATCATGGGGTTGCTCGTCCTCGACATGGGCAACCCCTTCTTCGTGGACGTGGCACGCGGTGCCGAGCGGGCCGCGCGGGACGCCGGGCTCGGTGTGATGGTCTGCAACAGCGCGCAGAGCGCCGGTGAGGAGGCCGACTACCTGTCGCTCTTCGCCGAGCAGCGGGTGCGCGGAGTGCTGCTCACCCCGGCCGACGCCACCGGCCGCAACATCGAGTCGTTCCGCCGGCACGGCATCCCCTTCGTCCTCGTCGACCGGGTCGCCGAGGGCACCACCGAGTGCTCGGTGTCCGTGGACGACGTCGCGGGCGGCGCACTGGCCGTACGCCATCTCGTCGACGCCGGACACCGCTCCATCGCGTACGTCAGCGGACCGCCCAGTTTCAACCAGGTGCGCGACCGCCGCACGGGCGCCATGAACGCGCTCGCCGAGGCCGGCCTCAGCCCCACGGCGCTGCGCGAGCTGCCCACCGAGCGCCTCGACGTCGCCGCGGGCCGGGACGCGGGCGCCCGCCTCCTGGGCCTCGCCGACCGCCCGACCGCCGTCTTCTGCGCCAACGACCTGCTCGCCCTCGGCGTCCTGCAGGCCATGTACGCGGCCGGTGTCGGCGTCCCCGACGACCTCGCGATCGTCGGCTACGACGACATCGAGTTCGCCGCCGCCGCGGCCGTCCCGCTGACCTCCGTCCGCCAGCCCGCCGTGACCATGGGTGCCCTGGCCGCGGAACTCCTCCTGGAGGAGACCGAGACGGAGGCGGAGATGGGCGGGAGGCGGCACTCCCACCGCAGGGTCGTCCTCCAGCCGGAGCTGGTCGTGCGCCGCTCCAGTCTGTCGGCGCGCTGACCCGGCACTGATCCACTATTCAGTACCGGATTGCGCACATCTGCATGATCCCGGGGCTCGGCAGCGCCCCGGACATGTGCTGAACTGGGGCGGCCTGGAATCCAACCGTCTCGGGAGCCCCGTTGACCGTCAGCTACCGCCAGCCCGGTGTCGTCCTCACCGACCGCCGCTTCACCGTGCCCCTGGACCACGACGACCCCGGGGGCGAGACCATCGAGCTGTACGCCCGCGAGGTCGTCGCCGGCGACAGGGCGGGCCGGGACGACCTGCCGTGGCTGCTCTACCTCCAGGGCGGTCCGGGCTTCGGGGCGAATCGTTTCGTCGGCCAGGGGGCCTGGCTCGGCCGCGCCCTGGAGGAGTTCCGTGTCCTCCTCCTGGACCAGCGCGGCACCGGCGCCTCCACCCCCGCCAACCGCCAGACGCTCCCGTTGCGCGGCGGCCCCGCCGAACAGGCCGCCTACCTGACCCGCTTCCGCGCGGACTCGATCGTCCGGGACTGCGAGGCCGTCCGCCCCTCGGTCACCGGCGGCGCCCCCTGGACCGTCCTCGGCCAGAGCTTCGGCGGCTTCTGCACGGTGAACTACCTGTCGACGGCGCCCGAGGGCCTGACCGCCGCCCTGATCACCGGCGGCCTCCCGTCCCTCGACGGGCACGCGGACGACGTCTACCGGGCCGCCTACCCCCGTATCGAACGCAAGGTCGCCGCGCACTACGCGCGTTACCCCCAGGACGTCGAACGGGCCCGCCGGATCGCCGAGTACGTGAGTGTCCACGAGCCGGTCCTGCCGAACGGCTACCGGCTGACCGTCGAGGCCTTCCAGTCCCTCGGCATCCTCCTCGGCGGCGGGGAGGGCAGTCACCGTCTGCACTACCTCCTGGAGGACGCCTTCGTCCGCACCCCGGGCGGCGCGGCCCTGTCCGACGCCTTCCTGGAGGAGGTCCAGGGCCACCTGTCGTACGCCGCCCATCCGCTCTACGCCCTCGTCCACGAGGCCATCTACGGCCAGGACGGCAGCCCCACGGCCTGGTCCGCCGAGCGGGTGCGCGCCGAGTTCCCGCAGTTCGACGCGGGCAAGTCCCTCGCGGACGACGGCCCGCTGCTGTTCACCGGGGAGTCGGTCCACCCCTGGATGTTCGACGTGGACCCGGCCCTGCGCCCGCTGCGCGAGACCGCCGAACTCCTCGCCGCCCACACCGACTGGCCGCCCCTGTACGACCGTGCGCGTCTCGCCGCGAACGAGGTCCCGGCCGCCGCGGCCGTCTACCACGACGACATGTACGTCGACACGGGCCACGCCCTGGAGACCGCGCGGGCCGTCGGAGGGCTGCGGACCTGGGTGACGGACGAGTTCGAGCACGACGGGGTGCGTGCGGGCGGTCCGCGGGTGCTCGACCGGCTGCTCGCCCTGACCCGCGACGAGGTGTGACGGCAGCCGGTTGCTCAGGCGGCGACGGCGAGTCCGCCGACGCCGCGCAGCGGGCCCACGGCCCGTCCGTCCGGCAGGAGTTCACCCGTGTCGTCGAAGACGATGGTTCCGTTGCAGAGCAGGTTCCAGCCCTGCTCGGGGTGGGCGGCGACGATGACGGCCGCGTCATGGTCCGGGCTGTCGACGGACGGGCACGGAGGCTGGTGGGTGCACATGGTCTCTCCCGCGTCTCAAGGTTCTGTCTCTGTCATAGCGGAGGTTGTTTTCCTCTGTATGTGGAGACACCGACACGCCGGGAAATTCAGCTGTGAGGTTGAGGCTCAGACAGCCGCCAACTCCGTTCCGGGGGAGCGGCGTTCGAGGTGCAGCCGCAGTCCCTCCGGTATCACCGTCAGCCGTTCCGCCACCCGCAGCCGGTAGTCCGGGTCGGGCTTCAGGTCGTAGCGGCGCAGCAGCAGACCGAGGACGAGTGTCGCCTCGTGCAGGGCGAACTGGCGGCCGATGCAGGCCCGGGCCCCGGTGCCCCAGGGCTTGAACGCGTGGGCGGGGCGGGCGCGTACCGCTGCCGCGTCGAAACGGTCCGGGTCGAAACGGTCGGCGTCGGCGCCCCAGACGGCCGGGTCGCGGTGCAGCAGCGGAGCGAGGACCAGGGTCCAGGCTCCCTGGCGCATCGGATGCTCGCCGCCGAGCACCGTGTCGTGGCGGGCTTCGCGGGCGAAGCCGGGGGCGGTCGGCCACAGCCGCAGTGACTCGTCGAGCACCCGGCGCACGTACCGCAGCTTGGCGACCTGGTCGTAGCCGGGGACGGCCGCCGTGCCCCAGACGCGGTCCACCTCGGCGCGGGCGCGGGCGGCGACCTCCGGGTGCCGGGAGAGGTAGTGCAGGGCGAAGGAGAGCGCGCCGGACGTCGTTTCGTGGCCGGCGATGAGGAAGGTGAGGACCTGCCGGCGCACGTTCTCCGGCGCGAGGCGTTCGCCGGTCTCCGGGTGGGTGGTGTCGAGCATGCGGTCGAGCAGGTCGCCGGTGCCGCCGCCCTCGCCGCCGGCCTCCCGCCGGGCCCGTATCAGCTCGTCGACCGTGCGGTTGAGGTACGCGATGCCCGCCTCGTTGCGGCGCGTGGCCCGGCGCAGCAGCAGCGGGGCGAGGGGTGCGGGGACGATGTTCAGATACTGGGCGTGGTTCAGGGCGCCCACCATCGCCGTCACGAAGGGGTGCGGGCGCTCGCGTTCGAAGGAGCCGAAGTCGTGCCCGAAGCCGGTGCGCGCGATCGTCTCCAGGGTCAGCTTCGTCATGTCGCCCGGCACGTCCACCGCACGGCCCGCGACCAGTTCCCGGTCCCAGTGGTCCGTGAGCCGCTCGGCCACGGCCAGCATCATCGGGTGGTAGCCCGCCATCGCCTCACGGCTGAATCCGGGGGCGAGGACGTTGTGCGCCAGCTGCCAGTTGGGCTCGTCGTTGTACGCGGTGAACAGGCCGTCCCCGGCGACCGGACGCAGGTTGGCCACCCCGAGGCCCACGTGCTTGGCGAAGCGCGACTCGTCCGCCAGATCGGCGGTGAGATCCGCGCCCCACACGAACACGATCTCCTTGCCGAACGCCCTGCGCCGGAAGATCGGGCCCAGGGGCAGCCCGATCCGCATCGAGTCCTGGAGGGGCGTACGGGGACTGACACCGACCAGGTCACCGAGCAGCGGGATCCGGTGCGGCGGACGCGGGATCCGGTGCAGTTCCGGCCAGTCCAGCTCGGCACTGCGGAATCCCCTGGACGGAGCGGTCCGGGTCGCCGTCTCGGTCATGACGCCATCTCCCTTGATGCGGCGGCGTGTTGATGCTGTTGTACGTGGATTCAATAACGGGGTCAGTCTGATCCCGCTGTTGAATCGGCGTCAAGTAAAGTGCGGGCATGGCCGCGAAAGAGGGTGCGCGCACGCGTCGGCGGTTGAGCACCGGCGAGCGTCGGGAGCAGCTTCTGGCGGTCGGTGCGCGGCTCTTCTCGGAGAGCCCGTACGACGACGTGTGGATCGAGCAGGTCGCCGAGATCGCCGGAGTCTCGCGTGGGCTGCTCTACCACTACTTCCCGACCAAACGGGTCTTCTTCGCGGCGGTCGTGGAGCGGGAGAGCGAGCGCATGCTGCGGATGACGGCCACCGTGCCGGGCGTTCCCGCACGTGAGCAGCTCGACGCGAACCTCGACGCCTTCCTCGCGTACGTCGAGGAGCACGCGCACGGCTATCGCGCCTTCCATCGCGCCGACGCGTCCGGCGACCAGGCCGTACGGAAGGTCTATCAGCGGGCGCTGGCCGCGCAGGAGCGGCAGATCCTCGCGGCGCTGGCGGCCGATCCGGAGTTCGGGCGGCTGTCCGAGGAGCGGCCCGAACTGCGGCTCGCCGTCCGCGGCTGGCTGGCGTTCACGACCGCCGTGTGCCTGGAGTGGCTGCGTGGCTCGGACCTGTCCCGGCAGCAGGTTCGGGACCTGTGCGCGCGGTCGCTGCTCGGCACCCTCGCGCCCTGAAGGCGCTCCGCCTCCGGCAGTGGAAACGCACGGGATCGTGGGAAGTGGTTGGCGTACACCCGGATCTTCGATAAGTTAGGCAAGGCTTACCTAAGGAGATCTGGGATGGGTGACAGTCAGACCTGGACGGCCGCGCCCGCCGCGGCGGAACGCGCGCGTTCGGTGCTCGCCGCCGCGTGGTCCTGCGCGGTGACCGCGGACGGCGGGCGCGAGGAGTTCGTCGGCGCGCACACCGTCCGCGAGGACGGCCGGGTGGTCCTGGACGTGCCGGCGGACAGCACACTGCTCGCCGCCGCCGTCTTCGCCCCGCGCGGCGAGCCCTCGGCCGTGCTGGAGTTCGCCGACGTCTCGCCCGTCCCCGTACGCAACCGGATCCGCGCCCGGCTGTGGATGGCCGGCTGGTTCTCCGTCGAGGGCGAGCAGCTCGCGTTCCGTCCGACGCGCGTGGTGCTGCGCCAGGCCTCCGGCGCCACCGTCGTCGACCTCGACGAGTTCACCGCCGCCGCGCCCGACCCGCTGGCCACCGCCGAGGCGGGACTGCTGAGCCACCTCGCCGACTGCCACGGCGACGCCGTCGAGCGCCTCACCCGTCTGGTCGAGCCGGACAGCCTGCACGGCGCCGTCAAGGTCCAGCCGCTCGCCGTCGACCGGCACGGACTCACCCTGCGCATCGAGCGCGCCCGCACCCACGGCGACGTACGACTGGCGTTCCACCAGCCCGCCGACAGCGTCTCCCAGCTCACCGAGCGCATGCACATCCTGCTCACCCAGGCCAGTGCCGCCACCTGCCCGCGCGCACTGCAACGGCAGCGCACGGACGACGACGGGTGACGCGAACGGCTCACCCACGAGCCGCAGTTCACCACTGGCGCGGTCTGCAGGGAAGCCGCTGACCGTACCCGAGCGCCGGTGCGCCGCGCACAACAGGTTCCCGTACGGCGGGAGGGCGATGTGGTGCGGGAAGCCGCCCACGATCGGCACCGTGCCGAGGAGCCGCGGACGGGCCCCGCCCGCCCCGACGGCGTACCGCGGCGGGCTTGTTGTACCCGCGGTTCGCCAACTACGCGTACCGTCCGTCCCCGTCCACCACGAACCGGGCCGGGCAGCTCACGTGCCCGTCCCCGCCGCCGCGCTCACGAACCGGCGCCTGCTCCAGCCGCCGCGCGCACCCCGCTCCGGCTCCGTACCACCGCTCATGAGCACGCATGATGCGATGGCGGCGCGGCTACCAGTCCCCGTCCTCCACCGGCTTCCCCGTCAGCGGCTTCACCTGCCCGGGCGACGGCGCCTGCCAGGGCTCGTGGTCGTCGCCGAGCCACTCGCCGACCGGCTGCACGGCCGTCAGGGGGTCCGTGGGAGCGAGGTCCTCCGCGTCCTGGTCGAAGTAGTCGAACCAGGGCAGACCTGCCCGCGTGTACGCGGCACGGTCCACGGGCGACGGGGGCGGCGCCTCGCCCGTGATGCGCCGCCACTCGGGCGGCGTCACGAGGTGCACGAACACGCGTCCGGCAGGGCGCTCGGACCATGCCTTGAGCGGCCGGTCGTCCTGGTAGACCTCCTGGCGCATGGAACCGCCGACGCCCAGACCCATCGCCGCCCCCGACCGCTGCGGCCCCGCCACACCGCCGGGCGCGGGCGGGGCGGCCATCGCCATGGGCGCCATGGGTACGGCCCCGCCGTAACCCCCGGTCGACGCGATCGCCGCCCGAGCCCGCTCCGCCCGCCGCTGTTCCTCCTCGCGCCACTTAGCCAGTTCCGCGTCGGTCAGCGGGAACGACTGGAGCTGTACGCCGCCCCACACCTCCTCGCCCGTGACCTGGCCCTCCACGGTCGCACCCAGCCCGAGCGGCACCGCCACGAACTGGCGGACCGTGCCCTTGCCCGAGTTGATGCCGTCCAGCCACGGCTGACGCGGCAGCACCACGTAGTTCTGCGGCTTCCTCGACAGCCGGTCGCTCCACGGCTTCCCCGACACCGCGCACACCTTGCCCACGCCCACCTGCAACGCGGCGGGCTGCGTCGTGCCCCCGAAACTCAGCCACATCGCCTCGCGCAGATACACCGGCAGCAGCACCCCGCCGCGCGCCCGCCAGGCCTCCGGCACCGTGTCGGCGTAGTCGGCGACCCTGCGGACCGGGAACTCGCCGAGCCCCGGCGGCAGCGGATGCGTGCCGGTCTCCGGCAGCCGGAGGGTGCGGATGAACCGTACGGCCACACCGCCCGGCAGCCTGAGTGTGTTCCCGTCGATCCGCACACCGGAGTCACCCATGCGCAGCCCCCTCAATCCCGGTCGGTGCCAGTCGTTCTGTTCCGTGCGACATCTCCATGCGACTACGTCACATAGAACGACGTGACACCGCCCTGCGGTTCCTGCCCGCCACGCGCACGTGCTTTCCGTACTTCCGCAGCCGGGTCACCCACGGCATCCGTTCCCGCTCCTCACGCGTGCAGCGGTCCAGCTCCTCCAGCAGCCGCCGGGAGCGGTGCTCCGTGTCCAGCTCGTCGAGGATGCGGTTGACCTCGGTCAGCACGGCACCGTGCAGCTGCCACTGCGCCGTGATCCCGGCGTTCTGCTGGATCTCCGCCAGCAGCAGCTGGGCCAGCTTGTCGCGGGTGGCCGTCGCGGCCCGGAGTTCGGTGGTCAGCCGGCTCTCGGCCGACTCGGCGCTGACACTGACGTCCGTGGTGACGAGGACCGCGAAACTGACCACGGCGTCGGCGATCTCGGCCAGCAGCCGCTCCAGCGCGGCACCCGTCTCCGGGGCGAACAGCCGCTCCGGCTCCCGTTCCTTGGCCAGGTCGGTGAGGCTGCGGGCGAGGACGCGCAGGACGACCGTGCAGATCTCCAGCGTGTCCAGGCCGGTGCGCAGCACCACCCGGTGCAGCAGGCCCTCCCGGACGCGCGGGTTGAGCCGCAGACTGTCCTCGGCCTGCTTCAGGGCCGCGTCCACCTCGACGATGTCGTGGTCGAGCCTGCGGGCCTCGTGCAGCCGGGCGGTCGCGTGGTCCACGGGGGTCCGGCCGGCCGCCTCCTCCCCCATGCGCAGCATCAACTGCCGTACCCGGCGCGCCAGCCCCTCGATGGACTCGCCGGCCGCGTCCACCCACACCGGTGGCGCGAACAGCAGATTGAAGGCCAGCCCGACGACAGCGCCGATCACGGTCTCCAGGACCCGCGCCCACGCCGTGTCCCCGACCCGGGTGACGCCGAGCACCAGCATCGCGCTGATCGCCACCTCGGGCACGAACTCACTGACCCGCACCAGATGCCCGACCGCCAGCGAGGCCAGGATGATCAGACCCAGGCTCCACCACGTCAGGCCCACCAGCACGCTGAAGCCGATCGCGATGACGACTCCGGCGACCACGGAGTTCACCCGGCGGATGCCGGTGGTGATCGTGGCGTAGAGGGTGACCTGGACGACCAGCAGCGCGGTCAGCGGGGCAGTGAGCGGCGCGGCCTCGGGGCTGAAACGGAGCGCGACGACGTACGCGATCGTCGCGGCGGCCGTCGACCGCAGGGACTGGACGACCACGGGCTCGCGGTGCTTTCGCACGAACCGGACGACGGACGCCGCCCACTCACCAGCTACTGCTCGCATGCGCGCGCACGCCTCCCTTCCCGCAAACGGACCGAGCGTACTCACCCGGATCCCCGGGCGCGCGGGATGCGGAGGGAGGCCTTCCTCACGCGATCAGGGAGTTTCCCCCGGTGACCAGAAAATTGTGGATCTTCGGGGCCGCCGGGTGATCTCCTGGTACGCATGATGGACGACCCCGATTCCGCGCACACGAAGGCACTCCGTCATGTCGCCTCCCTCTCCGCCGGCCCGGCCGTGCCCCCGGATCTCCGGGTGACCCTGAACTTCCACCCCGACCGCACGGTCCGCGAACTGCCCCTGCTGCGCGCGCTGGCGCAGGACGGCTTCTACCGCTCGCAGTTCGTCACCGGCACCAGCAACGGCGGGCTCACCGCCCGCCCCGGCGGCGACCGCTGGCGCTGGGAGAGCCGGATGTTCGCCGGGGCGTACGACAGTGCGCCCGCCCGACAACGCCCGGTGTACGGCGCGTTGAACTTCCGGCGCCAAGTCGTCGGCGCCGCACCGAGGTTCGGCTCCTCGCACTTCAGACTGACCGGCGCCGTCCTCGCGCGGTCCACCTTCTGCTACCCGGACAGCGCTGCGGAACCCGACCACTTCGGGGTCGCCGCCGGCATGTCCCTCGTCGCCCTCGCCGAGGCGGACACACAGGACGCGCTCGACGACTACATCGAGGCCCAGGTGCACGGCCCGGTCGCGCTCGGCGAGGACGTCGAGGCACTGGTCCTCGACGCGAGCTATCGCGGCACCCTGGTGGAGAAGGCGGCCCGCGCCCTGCCCGTACCGCTCGAATGGCACCCCGGATACCGGCTCTCCGTAGGTGAGTTGCGCCACCGCGCCGACTACCGGGGACCCGAGTACGTCGAACTGGGCGCCCGGATCGCCGAGGACGGCCACCTCGACCCACGGATCATCGGCGACGCGGCACGCACCGGACGCCACGAACTCCAGCACCTGAAGATGGTGTGGCACTGCCTCGCCCGCTTCGGCGCCCCCGAGGGCGCGGGCACCGCCCGCTCCGCCCGGCCCCTCCCGCGCCCCGGGTCCGTCCGCGGCGGGTGAGGGCGGCCGACAGCGCCTTTCGTACCCTGTTACGGTGCCGCACGCAGCTTGCGGACGCGGCCGGTCGAGGCAGGGGAGGCACGGACGGTGAGCGATTCGTGGGAGCGGGCCAGGCAGGTCCTCGTGTCGGCGGGGCTGCCCCCGGACCACCTCGCGGACTGCCGTCCGCTCACCGGCGGGACGTACAACACCGTCGAGGAACTCCGGCTGGTCGACGGCGGCAGGTACGTCCTGAAGATCCCACCGCCGAACACCGTGCCGGGGCTGCGCCACGAGTCCCAACTGCTTCTGTCCGAGGCGGAGTTCTATCGTGCCGCCGACACGGTCGGCGTACCGGCGCCGAGTGTCGTGACCGCCGGGGACGGGCACCTGCTGATGACCGCCTGCCCGGGCGACCCGTGGGACGACTCAACGACCGGCGCCGAGCGGGCCCTGCTGAGGGGGGAACTGGGCGGCCTGGTGGCCCGACTGCACCAGGTCACCGGGCCCGCCTTCGGCTACCCCTCCGGCGCCCTCGGGCCACTCGCCCCCGACTGGCGTACGGCCTTCACGGCGATGCTCGACGCCGTGCTCGACGACGCCGTTCGCTACGACGCGTGGCTGCCGGTCCCGGTGGACGAGGTGGCCCGTACCGTCCGCGCCGCCTACGACACCCTTGACGAGGTCACCGTTCCCCGGTTGGTCCACTTCGATCTCTGGCAGGGGAACATCCTGGTGGACCGTTCGGCGGCCGTGCCCCGGCTCGGCGGCCTCATCGACGGCGAGCGCATGTTCTGGGGCGACCCGGTGGCCGACTTCGTGTCACTGGCACTGCTGGGGGACATCAGGGGCGACGAAGCATTCCTGAGGGGCTATCAGGAAGCCGGAGGACGCGTCGAGTTCGACGAGCCGACCTGCCGACGACTCGCTCTGTACCGCGCCTACCTGTACCTGATCATGCTCACCGAGACGGTGCCCCGGGCTGTGGGGGAGGAGCGCGTGAAGTGGACGCGGGAGGTGGTGGGGCCCGCGCTGGTGGGCGCGTTGGACGATCTCCCGCCCGCGCACCGCCCGTGCTAGGTGATCACCGGCGGCGGGAACCGGGAGATGATCCTGCCATGAGTGAGATCATCCTGATGTCCGACGCGAAGGTGGCCGCCGTACCCGTCTCGGAGTGCGGGGAGCGTCTGGTGGAGGTGCGAGGCGCCCTGCTCACCGACGACCGGCAGCAACGGGAGTCCGGCGGCGCCCAGTTCCGCCTGCGTCAGGGCGTCCTCGCCCGGCTGCTCGACGCGCAGACGCTGCTCCCCGACGGCATTCGGCTGCTGTTCGTCGAGGGCTACCGGCCGCCCGCCCTGCAACGCCGCTACTTCGAGGGGTACTCCGCCGAACTGCTGGCCCAGCACCCGGACTGGCCCGCCGACCGGCTCCGCTCCGCCGCCAGCCGCTATGTCTCCCCGCCCGAGATCGCCCCGCACAGCGCGGGCGCAGCCGTCGACCTGACCCTCGCCGACGCCGACGGCAACGAACTCGACCTGGGTACCGCCATGAACGCGAACCCCGAGGACAGCGCGGGCGCCTGCTACACCCACGCCGACAACATCGGCGTCGAGGCCCGCGCACACCGGGAGATCCTCGGGAAGGCCCTGAGCGAGGCCGGACTGGTGAACTACCCCACGGAGTGGTGGCACTGGTCGTACGGCGACCGCTACTGGGCCCTGACCACCGGCGCCCCCGCCGCGCTGTACGGCCCCGCGGAACTCGACGCGGGATCATCCTGATCGGTGGCTGGGTGGCTGGGTGGCTGGGTGGCTGGGTGGCTGGGTGGCTGGGTGGCTCGGTGGCTGGGTGGCTGAGCCACTCAGTGGATCAGCGGCCGAGTGGCTCAGCTACCCAGTGGTTCAGTGACCGAGTGGCCGGGCCACCCTGTGGTCGACTGGTTCAGTGACCGAGTGGCTGAGCCATCCTGTGGCCAGCGGCCCAGCGGCCCAGCGGCCCAGCGGCCCAGCGGCCCAGCGGCCCAGCGGCCCAGCGGCCCAGCGGCCCAGCGGCCCGGTGGTCGAGCGGCCCAGTGGCTGAGCCACCCAGTGGTTCAGCCGCCGAGCGGCCCAGTGGTTAGACCACGAACGCGTCCACCCCGGTCAGCCGGGCCGACAGCTCCCACAGGCGCGCCGCCTGCTCGGCGTCGACCGCGTAGTCCCGTACGCCGCTGCGCTCGTCGCCCGCCGAGGCGGGCTCGGCGATGTCGCAGTCCTCGCAGTACACGCCGCCCATACCGGCCAGCTGCGGGGAGGTCGCGGCCCAGACCTGGGTGGCAGCCCCCTGCTCGGGTGTCTTGACGCCCGCCAGGTCGGCCAGGTTGCCCTCGGCGTCCCGCCAGCCGCGCTCGATCTGCTCGGCGACGGGGATGTGGCGCTGGAGCGGGGTGAAGATGGCGCCGGGGTGGAGCGAGAAGGCGCGTACGCCCTTGTCGCGGCCGAGCCTGTCCAGGTGGACGGCGAACAGGACGTTCGCCGTCTTGGCCTGGCCGTACGCCTCCCACTTGTCGTAGCCGCGCTGCCAGTGCACGTCGTCCCAGCGGATGCCGGCGAAGTGGTGGCCGCGCGAGGAGACGGAGACGACGCGGGCGCCGCCGGGCTCGATGGCCGGCCACAGCCGGTTGACGAGCGCGAAGTGGCCGAGGTGGTTCGTCGCGAACTGGGCCTCCCAGCCGGGTCCGACCCGGGTCTCGGGGCAGGCCATGATCCCGGCGTTGTCGATCACGATGTCGAGGACGCGTCCGGAGGCGAGGAAGCGGTCGGCGAAGGCGCGCACGCTCTCCAGGTCGCCGAGGTCCAGCGCGTCCACCTCGACGCCCTCGACATCGGCCAGCGCTTCCCGGGCGGTCTCCGGGCGGCGGGCGGGAACGACGACCCGGGCGCCCGCCCTGGTGAGCGCCCGGGTCGTCTCCAGGCCCAGGCCCGAGTAGCCGCCCGTGACGAGCGCGAGCCGCCCGGAGAGGTCGATGCCCGCGAGGACGTCGTCGGCGGTGCTCCGGGCGTCGAAGCCCGAGCCGATCTTGTGCTGTGCGGTGGTCATGCGCGGCACGCTACGAATTGGAGTGCTCTCGAAGTCAAGCCGCGCCGCCGTCCTCCCCGAGACCATCCCCGTGGCCCTCTCCGAGGCGCGTCCCGAGGTCCGGCGGCAGCCTGCGCTCCCGCGTCCAGGCCAGCAGATCGTCCACCGGCCAGGTCGTGACCACCCGCTCGGCCGGTACACCGCACTCCTCGGCGCGGGCGCACCCGTGGATCTGCCAGTCCAGCTGGCCGGGCGCGTGCGCGTCGGTGTCGATGGAGAACAGCACGCCCGCCGCCACGGCCCGCCGCAGCAGCCGGCGCGGCGGGTCGAGCCGCTCCGGCCGGCTGTTGATCTCCACGGCCGTGCCCGTCTCGGCACACGCGGCGAACACCGCGTCCGCGTCGAACTCCGACTCCGGCCGTGTACGGCCCCCGCCCCGCTCTCCCCGCCCGCCACCGCCACCCCGCGGCTCGGGCCCGACGAGCAGCCGCCCGGTGCAGTGCCCGAGCACGTCCGAGCGCGGATCGCGTACGGCGGACACCATCCGGCGGGTCATCGCGCGCGCGTCCATGCGCAGCCTGGAGTGCACGGACACCACGACCACGTCCAGCAGGTCCAGCAGCTCCGGGTCCTGGTCCAGGGAGCCGTCGTCGAGGATGTCGCACTCGATGCCGGTCAGCAGTCTGAACGGTGCCCAGGTCGTGTTCAGTTCCCCGACCAGGGCCAACTGCTCGCGCAACCGCTCCGCGGACAGGCCTCGCGCCACCGTGAGACGCGGTGAGTGATCCGTGAGCACGGCCCACTCGTGCCCGAGCCGCGCCGCCGTGCGGCCCATCTCCTCGACCGGGCTGCCGCCGTCGGACCAGTCGGAGTGCAGGTGGCAGTCCCCGCGCAGCAGCGCCCGCAGCCGCTCCCCGTCCCGGACAGGCGGGGCCACCCCCTGCTCGCGCTCCAGCTTCTCCAGGTAGGCGGGCACCTGCCCGGCCAGCGCCTCCCGCACCACCTGCGCGGTCTTCGGGCCGATGCCTTTGAGGGACTCCAGCGTGCCGGTGCCGGACCGCTGCCGTATCTCGTCCGGGGACAGCTCCGCCAGCACGCCGATCGCGGTTCGGAACGCCCGTACGCGATACGTGGGCGCCAGGGAGCGCTCCAGCAGGAAGGCGATCCGGTCCAGCGCCTCCACGGGATCCATCGCCATGACCATCGTCACCTCCGCCTCCAGCGTCGCGCGGGCTCGGCGGGTCCGCACCACGGAGATGCCGAGGAGCGGACGTGTGGAGGGTATGGAGGGGGCGAGGCAGGCGTTCCGGAACTATTCCTGGCCGGTACATGATGGCCGGATTCGCTCTACGCTCGATGCATGACCGAAATAGCGAGCCCCTACATGTCCCATCCGCGGATCATGGTGCTCGGGGTACAGCCGGGCGTCCCGCCGTTCCGGATCGTGGAGATCGACGGTGAGGTGGCCGGAGCGGCGCGGACGCTCACCGACGTGCTGAGGGTCGCCGCCTCGGCCGGCATCACGGTCCATGATCTCGACGATCCGGACACGGTCCGCTGGGTCGGCGGCGACAAACTCACCTGGACGAGGCCGGGGTAGCCGGCCCGGCGGGCTATGCCTTCTGCCGCTTCGGCGCGTGCACCGCGCGGCTGAGTCGACGGCCGAGGAGCAGGTAACCGATCAGCGCGCCCGTCGTGTTGAGGATGACGTCGTCGATGTCGAAGGCGCGGCCTGTGATCATCGCGCCCTGGGCCACCTCGACCATGAGCATGACGATGGCGGTCAGGAACACCACGCGCAGGACTCCCCGGGTCCGGGGCGCGATGACGGGCATCAGGATGCCGAAGGGCACGCCGAGCAGCAGGTTTCCGCCGATCTGCCGGATGGCGTCCCGCATTTCGGGCTGGTCGAGGTAGGCGCGCAGCGAGCGGCCCGGATGGAAATTGGTGTGGGTCAGTGCCACGGACGCCGGGGACGGCTCAAGTGTCAGCCTGGCCAGGATCACGGCGAACGCCACCATGAACACGAAGGCGCACAGAACCGTCAGCACCCGGGCCAGGAAGGCGAACGGCCGACGCTTCGGCCGGACCTGCTCGGGCGCCGGGTCCGGAGCGGCCTTCGGGTTCCTCCGGATCTTCGACGAGAACTTCGAGGAGAACCCCGACGACCCCTTCGCCCCCTTCGAACCTTTCGGTCCCTTGGGCGACTTGGGAGACTTGGGTGTGGACCTCGGTGGGGACTCGGGTGGGGACTTCGGCGGGATCCTGGGCGGCTTGCTCTCGGCCTTCGCCGGGCGCAGGCGCGCGGCGAGGGTGCGCGGAGCTGATCGGGCCATCAACGTCCTCCGGTCTTCAACTGATCCCCGTGCAACGGCAGCTACCCCCGAACAGGCCGAGAATGCCGCTCCGGCCTGCCCCGATCCCAGGACCCGGGCAGGCCGGCATCTCTCAGGTCCCGTACGTGACCTTCACGTCCGTGAAGCCGAGGGAGCCGAGCAGGCCCTTGAGCATGGTGGTCGTGTTCTGCTCGGCACGCACGGTCAGTTCGCTCTCCTTCGCCGCGTCGCCGATGTGCCGGGCCGCCAGCTTCTGGACGGCCTGTTCGTCGTTCGGGTTGTCGGAGAAGAGGTCGGTGATCCGGTCGAAGATGCCGCGCTGCTTGGAGACCGCATAGGAGCGGTCCGGGTTCAGCGCGGGCTTGCCGAGTGCCGCGTGCGGCAGCCGGAGGGTCGCGGACGTGCGGTCCTTGTTGACCGTCACGTCGTCCTTCGCGACCTTGCCGAGATCGACATAGGCGTCGACCGTCCCGGCACCCACATAGAGCACACGGGTGCCCTTGATCGCGTCGGGCAGGTACTTGGTGTCCTTCTCCAGGTCCACGACGACCTGGAAGTTGCCGGACGCCGCTTCGTAACGGCTCATGTCCTGGATGGATTCGAGGAGCACGGGTCCCGAACGATCGTGCGTCTCCTCGCCGAAGATGTCCCCCAGCCCCGGCAGCACCGCCAGCCGGAGACCGGCCAGCAGCAGCGCGAACACCAGCACCACGGCACTGAGCACCTTGGCCCAGAGGGGCATGCGTCGCACGGCCTTGATGGGCGTCGTCATGGCGACGGACCTCCTTCTTCCTACGTACTGAACCGGATGCCCGCCAAATGCACTGCCAGACCGTCCTGTTGACGTATCGCAACAATCGGGAGGGGCTTACCGGAGTGCGCGGTCGCCCGAGACGCGCGACCACCACACTCCCTCGCCGTGCGTCAGCCCCGGCAACCGCAGTTCGGCCTCACGCACCCGGCGGGCCGCCAGCTCACCGGTGAGGTGCCAGCAGGCGCCGCCCCCCGTGGTCCGGCCGAACTCCGCGCCGAGGGAAGCGAGCAGACCGGTCACCGGCGCCAGCGCGCTCGCCGGGATCTGCAACTCGAAGGCGTGGTACGGCTCGTACACCCGCGTCCCGGCCCGCTCCAGAGCGCGGCGCAGTACCACCGGAGTGAGCGCCCGGAAGTCCGCTGCGGTGCTGAGCGGCCCGACGAACCCGGAGCGGACGAGGACGACCCGGCAGTCGGTGACCGGCCACTCGTGCGGGCCGGCCGGCAGAGCGGTGTGGACGGAGTCCTCGATCGCCTGGTGGAACGCGCGGGGGAGCGCGCCGAGTTCGGTGTCGTACGTGAACACCGCACCCGAGCCGGGCGACCCCGGCTCGACGCGCAGTCCGACCGTCGCGAAGCAGCGGGCGCCGTCGAGCCACGGGTTCTCCTCGTACGCCTCGCCGGTGCCCGCGGGCCGCTCCAGGAACCGGACGCGGCTCGGTTCGAACTCGGCGTCGATGCCGAAGTCCTGGGCGAGGGTGGCGGCGAGGACCTCCTTCTGCACCTCGCCGTAGAGCAGCAGCGAGGTGCTGCCGTCGGCAGCGGGCCGGGCGTGGGTCAGCGGGTCCTGGTCGGCCAGGGTCAGCAGGGCGGAGCGCAGGCGCGCCGACTGCTCCGGATGCCGGGCCCGGACCAGGGTCTCCAGGGTCGGAGGCGCGAACTGCGGGGAACGGGTGGTGAGTTCGCCGAGGCGGTCGCCGACCCGGACGGCGCCGAAGCCGGTCAGCGCGGCGATGTTCCCGGCGGTCAGCGGGCCATGGCGGCCGATCACTTCGAGGCCGGTGACCCGGCCGGGGACCTCGGTGGTCCGGCCGTCGGCCTCACGCCGCAGGAACGTCAGCCGCTGACGCTCCGTCACCTCACCTTCGTACAGACGCAGATACGCCGTCCGCCCGCCGCCCGGTGCGGGGCGTACGGCGAACACCGTGCCGCGTGGGGCCGCGTCCGCGCCGGTAGGGGCGGGCCGGGGGACCAGCCGGGTCAGGGCCTCGACGAGTTCGGGTACGCCCTGGCCGCCCAGCGCGGAGCCGAAGAGGAGCGGGTGGAGCGAGCCGTCGGCGGTGCGGGCGGCCAGGGCCTCCGCCAGGTCGTCCGGGGTCGGCGCGGGGCCGTCCACGAGGGCCGCGAGAATGCCCGGATCGACCTCGGCGATCGCCTCCGCCGTGGCCCCGGCCGTGAGGGGGCGGGGCCGGGTGCGGGCGGCCGGAGTGCCTACGCCGTCGACGTGGGTGAGCGGAACGATGTGCGGGGTCAGACGGCGGCGGACGTCCGCGAGCAGGGCCTCGGACCGGGCGCCCGCACGGTCGATCTTGTTGACGAAGACCAGCGTGGGCAGCCGGAGCCGCCGCAGGGTCCTCATCAGCACGCGCGTCCGGGCCTGGACGCCCTCCACGGCGGACAGCAGCAGCACCGCGCCGTCCAGGACCTCCAGGGCGCGTTCGACCTCGGCGACGAAGTCGGAGTGCCCCGGGGTGTCGATGAGGTTGATCTGGGTGTCGCCGGCCGTGAACGCGGCGACCGCCGAACGGATGGTGATCCCGCGCTGCCGCTCGATCGCGCCGTCGTCCGTCCGGGTGTCACCGGCGTCGACACTGCCGAGCCGGTCGATCGCGCCGGAGTCGAACAGCAGCCGCTCGGTGAGGCTGGTCTTACCGGCGTCGACGTGGGCCAGAATCCCGATGTTCAGGGTGTACGGGGTGTGCTGGGTGTGCGGGGTCCGCAAGGTGTGCATGGGTGGTCGAGTCCTCGGGAACGGTGATCCGGCATGGGCGGAGGGTTCCGAGGAATCGGCGCATTCCGTGCTCCTGGGGTCGGGGAGATTCGGCCGTGGTCATCATGACGCGACCCCGGCGGTCGGCCGCAACCGAATATCCCGGCCGGTGGCGGACCGGGAAGGTCAGTAGCATGGGCACCGGCCGACCGGAATGATCATGCTAGGAGCAGATCGTGCGAGACATCGCCGTGTTCAGCGGTAGTGCCCACCCCGAACTGGCCGCCGAGGTCTGCGAGCACCTGGGGGTGCCCCTGCGGCCCACCCAGGTCAGCCGGTTCGCCAACGACTGCCTGGAGGTCCAGCTCCAGGCCAACTGCCGTGAGCGGGACGTCTTCCTCATCCAGCCGCTGGTCACGCCGGTCCAGGAGCACCTCGTCGAGCTGCTGATGATGTGCGACGCGGCGCGCGGGGCGTCGGCGGGGCGGATTTCGGTCGTCATGCCGCACTACGCGTACGCCCGCTCCGACAAGAAGGACATGCCCCGCATCTCGCTCGGCGGACGACTGGTCGCGGATCTGCTGGTGACGGCCGGTGCGAGCCGCGTCCTCGCGATGACCCTGCACTCCCCGCAGGTCCACGGCTTCTTCTCGGTCCCGGTCGACCATCTGCACGCCCTGCGCGAACTCGCCGAGCACTTCCGCCAGTACGACCTGTCCCGTACGACGGTCGTGTCGCCCGACCTCGGCAACGCCAAGGAGGCCGCGCACTTCGCCCGGCTGATCGGAGCCGAGGTGGCCGCCGGGGCCAAACAGCGGTTCGCGGACGACCGGGTGCGCATCAGTTCCGTGATCGGCAAGGTCGCCGGGCGGGACGTCATCGTGCTGGACGACGAGATCGCCAAGGGCAGTACCGTCCTCGAACTCCTCCAACGGCTGAGGGAGTTGGGGCCGCGGTCCATCCGGGTCGCCTGCACCCACGGGCTGTTCACGGCGGGCGCGCTCAAGCGGCTCAGCGAGCAGCCGGACGTGCTGGAGATCGTGTGCACCAACACCGTGCCGATCCGGGAGGAGGAGCGCACGGAGAAGCTGAGGGTGCTGTCGATCGCCCCGGCGCTCGCCGAGGCCGTGCGTCGTATTCACAACGGTGAGTCCGTCAGCGCCCTGTTCGACGCACCGGGAACCTAATAGACAGGTAGGACGACCCCGTGCGAGGTCGAGCGGAGCACCACCCCGCGTCACCCGAGGTGATCAGGAGGGCTCGCAGTGGCCAAGGCGAAGTTCGAGCGGACCAAACCCCACGTCAACATCGGCACCATCGGGCACATCGACCACGGTAAGACGACGCTCACGGCGGCGATCACCAGGGTGTTGCACGACCGGTTCCCGAACCTGAACCCGTACACGCCGTTCGACCAGATAGACAAGGCGCCCGAGGAGCGGCAGCGGGGCATCACCATCTCGATCGCCCACGTCGAGTACCAGACGGAGCGCCGGCACTACGCGCACGTGGACTGCCCCGGGCACGCCGACTACATCAAGAACATGATCACGGGCGCCGCGCAGATGGACGGCGCGATCCTCGTCGTCGCGGCCACCGACGGGCCGATGCCGCAGACCAAGGAGCATGTGCTGCTGGCCCGGCAGGTGGGCGTCCCGTACATCGTGGTCGCGCTCAACAAGACGGACATGGTGGACGACGAGGAGCTCCTCGAACTCGTCGAGCTGGAGGTGCGGGAACTGCTCACCGAGTACGAGTTCCCGGGCGACGACGTCCCGGTCGTCAAGGTCTCCGCGCTCCGGGCGCTGGAGGGCGATCCGCGGTGGAGCGCCTCGGTGCTCGAACTCCTCGACGCCGTCGACGAGGCGGTGCCCGAGCCGGTGCGGGACGTGGACCGGCCGTTCCTGATGCCGATCGAGGACGTGTTCACCATCACCGGCCGCGGCACGGTCGTCACCGGTCGGATCGAACGCGGGGTGCTGCACGTCAACCACGAGGTCGAGATCATCGGCATCCACGAGCAGCGGACGAAGACGGTCGTCACCGGCATCGAGATGTTCCGCAAGCTCCTCGACGAGGGCCGGGCGGGGGAGAACGTGGGGCTGCTGCTGCGGGGGGTGAAACGGGAGGACGTCCAGCGCGGCCAGGTCGTCATCAAGCCCGGATCGGTCACTCCGCACACGGAGTTCGAGGCGAGGTCGTACATCCTGTCGAAGGACGAGGGCGGCCGGCACACGCCGTTCTTCGACAACTACCGCCCCCAGTTCTACTTCCGGACGACGGACGTGACCGGGGTGGTGACCCTGCCGAAGGGCACCGAGATGGTCATGCCGGGGGACAACACCACCATGCTGGTGCAACTGGTCCAGCCGATCGCCATGGAGGAGGGGCTGAAGTTCGCCATCCGGGAGGGCGGCCGGACGGTGGGCGCGGGGCAGGTCACCAGGATCCTGAAGTAGCCGGGCCGGGTCGGGCCGCGCCGTGGCCGGTGCCGGTCAGGCGCGGGTCACAACGTGCCGGACGCGGTCTCGGGCAGTCCCAGGGCCGCGTCCAGCGACGCCGCAGGCGGCAGTACCTTGGCCAGGCCGGTGACCTTGAGGACGCGCAGCGTGAGCGGGTGTGTGCAGACCAGATGGAGGCGGCCGTCGTGGGCGAGCACCCGGTGGCGGGCCCGGTACAGCAGGCGCAGCCCCGAGCAGTCGAAGAACTCGACATCCGTCAGGTCGATCACGATCCGGGCGTCCGGATGCCCGGTCGCCGCGTCCAGGTGCGGGATGATCTCGACGGCCGCGGCGATGTCGATCTCGCCGTGGAACTCCAGCACCGTGTGGCCGCGGTCCTCGTGGACACGCAGATACCGGGTGGACGGCGGAGGATCCTGCTGCACGACGACATCGCCTCCAACCGGCTGTTGTGGTGGCGGAACCAGCCAGTCACCGGGGGCCGGGGTGACGTCGTGCGATGAGCGTAGACGTACTGCCGGGCCCAGATGAGCGCAACTGACTGCCCCGTTCTGCAAGTTACCCTCGTTGGAGTGAATTTGAGCATGTTCGATTGACATATGTCTTCGAAATTGAAGCGTGTCTCGCACACGTCTTTCCGTGAATCGTGCGGCGGGGCTACGACAGGGCGTGCCAGGCTCTGGAGAGTGCCTGCCGGAACTGGTCCGCCTGGTGTGACGTGAGGTCGCGGATCATCCGCTCCTCCAGCTCCCGCACGGGCTCGGTGAAGCGGTCGAGCAGTTCGCGGCCGGTGTCGGTCAGCAGGATCAGCAGCTCCCTTCGATTGCGCGGATTGCGCTCCCGGCGCACCAGCCCGCGGTTCTCCAGGGACCGGACGAGATCGGCGATGGACTGCGCGGTGACGAACGAGTCCCGGGCCAGCTGGGCCGCGGAGAGGCCGTCGTGTCGCTCCAGGACGGTGAGCGAGGTGTACTGGAGTGCGGTGATACCGGCTGGTCTGACCAGCTCGTCCAGATGGGAGCGCACTACGAGTTCCACCTGCTTGACCATGTAGAGCAGTGAGGGGGGTGCCTTGGTGCTGACCATGGATTCAGATTAGAGCATTGACAGGAAACCTGGCTGTAATCAGACTGCGGACCAACAGGAATCCTGTTGATTGAAATCTTGGCGATGAGGCTGAGGAGTGGTGATGACCACCTTCGAGATCGAACCCGGGCGACTGTTCGTCGGAGGGCAGTGGCGTGAGGCGGCGGACGGAGCGCGTACCGAGGTGGTCGACCCGTCCCGGGGCACGGTCGTCACGACCGTCGCGGAGGCGTCGGCGGCCGACGTGGACGCGGCCGTGCGGGCCGCGCGGGAGGCGTTCGACAACGGCCCGTGGGCCGCGACGACCGGACGCGAGCGCGGCAGGATCCTG
Organism: Streptomyces sp. NBC_01451; assembly: GCF_036227485.1. NCBI lineage: Bacteria > Bacillati > Actinomycetota > Actinomycetes > Kitasatosporales > Streptomycetaceae > Streptomyces > Streptomyces sp. NBC_01451. Next base: position 810,584 of record NZ_CP109479.1, on the reverse strand, counting down.
AACCGGGTCGCCCAGCTGATCCGGGAGAACGCGGACGAGATCGCACAGCTGGAGAGCCTCGACGTGGGCAAGCCGATCAGCCTGTGCCACGCCGTCGACGTGACGAACGCGGCCAACGACTACGAGTACTTCGCCGCCCTCGCCTTCTCCCTCGACGGCGCGACCCGCGAGACGGCCCACAACGCGCTCGCCTACACCAAGCGCGAGGCCGTCGGCGTCGTCGCCGCGATCACCCCCTTCAACTTCCCGCTGATCCTGGCCGGTTCGAAGCTGGGCCCGGCGCTGGCCGCCGGCAACACGGTGGTGCACAAGCCCGCCGACGAGACCCCGCTCAGCGCCCTCTACATGGCCAGACTGCTCCAGGAGGCCGGCGTCCCGGACGGTGTCGTCAACGTCGTCACCGGCACCGGCCCGGTGGCCGGCGAGGCACTGCTGCGGCACAACGGTGTGGACAAGATCGCCTTCACCGGCTCCACCGCCATCGGCCGGCACGTGGCGAGCGCGGCGGGCGAGGCACTCAAGCCGGTCACCATGGAGCTGGGCGGCAACGCGGCGCACATCGTCTTCGAGGACGCCGACGTCGAGAAGGCCGTCGGCGCGGTCATCAAGGGCTTCGTCTTCAACACCGGCCAGTTCTGCATGGGCGGCCCGCGACTGCTGGTCGCGCGCCCGGTGTACGAGACCCTGATCGGCATCCTCGCCGACGCGGTGCCCGGGGTCCCGGTCGGCGACCCGCGGCAGCCGGAGACGGTGGTGGGCCCGATGGCGGGTGAGAAGCACCTGCGCAAGGTCGAGGAGTACGTGGCGCTGGCCCGCAAGGAGGGTGCGCGGATCGTCTGCGGCGGCGAGCGGCTCGACCTGGACGGCGGCTACTACTACAAGCCCACGGTGATCGCCGACCTGGCGAACGACTCCCGGGTCGTCCAGGAGGAGATCTTCGGCCCGGTCCTCACCGTCCAGCCCTTCGACTCCGAGGACGAGGCGGTCCAGCTCGCCAACTCCACGCCGTACGGCCTGGCTTCCGGAGTCCAGACCACCAACCTGGCCCGCGCCCACCGGGTCGCGAACCGGCTTCAGGCGGGCATCGTCTGGATCAACGACTGGGCGATGCTCGACCCCGCGATTCCCTTCGGCGGTGTGAAGGACTCCGGCTTCGGCCGCGAGTACGGCCCCGAGGCGCTCGCCTCGTACACCAGGGTCAAGTCCGTCGTCGTCTCGCTCGACTGAGCGCGGACTGCGACCAGCCACCACGCCAACTCGTAAGTCCTTGAGCCCGTAAGGGAGTTCATGATGTCCATCACCACCCGCGCCGCGGTCGTCGAGTCCGGCGGTGCGCCCTTCACCCTCTCCGACGTCGAACTGGCCGAGCCCGCGCCCACCGAGGCACTCGTACGTCTGGTCGCGGCGGGCCTGTGTCACACGGACCTCGGGGTGGCGAGCGGCGGACTGCCCTTCCCCCTCCCCGGAGTTCTGGGGCACGAGGGCGCCGGCGTCGTCGAGGCCGTCGGCTCCGCCGTCACCGGGATCGAGCCCGGCGACCATGTCGTCCTGTCCTTCACCTCCTGCGGTGGCTGCCGCAACTGCCGTGACGGGCACCCCGCCTACTGCGTGGCCTGGCTGCCGCTGAACCTCCTCGGGGGCCGGCGGGCCGACGGCACGGCCACGATCAGCCGTGACGGCACTGAGCTGGGCGGCCACTTCTTCGGCCAGTCCTCCTTCGCCGAGCGGGCGTTGGTCGACCGGCGCAGCCTGGTCAAGGTCGACCCTGACGTCCCGCTGGAGTCCATCGCCCCGCTGGGCTGCGGTGTCCAGACGGGTGTCGGCGCCGTCTGGAACGTGCTGAAGCCGGGCACGGGCAGCACGGTCCTCGTCCTCGGTGCCGGAGCCGTGGGCCTGTCCGCGGTCATGGCCGCCGCACTGACCCCGGCGACCAGGATCATCGCCGTCGACAGGGTCGGCGAACGACTGTCGCTGGCCAGGGAGTTGGGCGCCACCCACACGATCAACGCGGGCGAGGCCGACCTCGGCGAGGCCGTCGCGAAGATCACCGAGGGCCAGGGTGCCGACGGTGCCGTCGAGACCACCGGCAACGTCGCCGTCCTGCGCCAGGGCGTCGACGCCCTCGCCCAGCGGGGCACGCTCGTCGTGGTCGGCGCGCCGCCCTTCGGCACCGAAGTCGCCCTGGACGTCAACGGGTTGCTCCCCGGCAAGCGTGTCGTGGGCCTCACCCTGGGCGACGCCGAGACGCAGACCTTCATTCCGGCCCTGGTGGAACTGGTGAAGGCGGGCCGGCTCCCGGTGGACCGCCTGATCAGCACCTACCCGTTCGCGGACATCGACCAGGCCGTACGGGACATGGGCGCGGGCAAGACGATCAAGCCGGTACTGACCTTCGGCTGACCGACGTGAACGCGCCCAGACGCGCGCCCAGCCCGTCCGGCGTTCGAGGACGGGGCCCCTTCAGGGCCGAAGCGGGGGTCTGGGGGCGCAGCCTCAGTGGGGGGCTCCCGCTGGGGGATGGACAGGACGGGCAGGGGCGGTGAGGGCGAAAACCCTCACCGGCTCCGGTGCAGCGCCACCAGCAGCTGCCAGACCTGGTGGGCGATCTGATCCGGCGTCGCCTCGATCCTGCCGTGCAGCCAGTCCGCCAGCACTCCGGCGAAGGTGGCGGCCACCGCGGAGGCGACCAGGGGAGCGTCCGCGGCGCCCGCCAGTTCGCGCTCCGCGAGGCTCCGTGCCCGCAGGTCCCGGTGCAGCACCTGCCCCAGCGGACCCCCGCCGCCCGGGCTCAGCAGGGCCCGGTACAGCGCGGTGTGCGGGGTGAGGGCCGCGAAGAACTCCACCAGCGCGGCCGGGGCGACCACCGGGTCGGGTCGCCCGCGCCAGGCGTGCAGGGCGTCCACGGCCTCCCGTACGACATCGGCACAGGCGTCGACGGCCAGCGCCTCCAGGTCGGGGTAGTGGACGTAGAACGTGGCCCGGCCGACCCCCGCCCGGCGTACCAGCGCGGCCACGCCGATCTCCGCCAGCGGGTGTTCGGCGCACTCCGCGAGGAGGGCCTCGCGGAGCTTCGCCCGGGTGCGGGCGGCCCGCGGGTCCTCGGGCGCGCCGCGCGTCACCGCGCGACGAGGACGGCGGCCAGGGCGATGGCGCCGGGCAGAGCCTGGGCGAACAGGATGCGCCGGTTGGCGGTCGCGGCCCCGTAGACGCCCGCGACGATCACACAGGAGAGGAAGAAGACCTGCGCGCGGAACCCGGTCGGATCGGCCGCGATCAGACCCCAGATGAGGCCCGCCGCGAGAAACCCGTTGTAGAGCCCCTGGTTGGCGGCCATCTTGGCCGTCGCACCGGCCATCTCCGCGTCGAACCCGTGGAACTTGCGCCCCGGCGGGCGCTGCCACAGGAACATCTCCATCACCAGGATGTACAGATGCAACGCGGCCACCAGGCCGACCAGCACGTTCGCGACCGTCACCATGCTCGGCAATCTCCTGCGTCAGGCTTCTGAAAGCGTCTTCTTGGACAGGTGTCCATCATGGACAGGCGGCCAGCATACATGGACAGCTGTCCAGAAAGTCGACCCGGGTTGTCAGACCCCACCACTAGCGTGCCGACCATGACCGATCACCCGGCCCACACCCCGACGATCACCGTCCGCCGCGCCCGCGCCGACGACATACCAGGGCTCGTCGCCTCCAGCACCGGCCTCTTCGCCGAGGACGCCGGCACCCGTGACCCGAGCGTCGACGCGGACTGGCCGCGCGAGCACGCCGCCGGGTCCTTCGCGGCGGCGCTGGGCGACCCGGCACGCCTGGTACTGGCGGTCGAGTGCGCCGGCGCGGTGGTCGGCCATCTGATGGGCTCGCTCGCCGAACCCACAGCGCGGCAGCCGGTGAAGACCGCCACGCTGATCAGCCTGTATGTCCGTCCCGCCCACCGGAGTTCGGGGACCGGGGCGCGCCTGGTGGAGGCCTTCGTCCGGTGGGCACGGGAACAGGGCGCCGAGCACGCCGAGGTGACCGCCTACGCGGCCAACACCGGCGCCGTGCGTTTCTACGAGCGCAACGGCTTCGCGGCCCAGGCGGTGACCCTTCGCCTGGGCCTGTAGTCAGGCGCCCCCGTCCGCCGCCGCATACACCCGTTCGCCCCCCACATAGGTGAGCGCCACCTTCGTCTCCCCGATCGACTCCGGCGGGCCGGCGTACGGATCGCGGTCCAGGATCGTCAGGTCGGCCAGCGCCCCCGCGCGCACGGTGCCCGTGTCGTCCAGGTGGTTGGCGTACGCCGAACCCGCCGTGTACGCCGTGAGCGCGTCCGTCAGGCCGATGCGTTCGGCGGGGAGGAACACCGGGGAGGACGGGAAACCCGGTGCCGCGCGGTTGACCGCGACGTGGATCGCCTGGAGCGGGTCGGGGCTGCTGACCGGCCAGTCGCTGCCCGCGGCCAGCGTGGCCCCGGAGCGCAGCAGCGCGCCGAACGGGTACTGCCACGCGGCGCGTTCGGGGCCGAGGAAGGGGATAGTGAGGTCGTCCATCTGGGGTTCGTGCATGGCCCAGAGCGCCTGGATGTTCGCGACCGCGCCGAGCCGGGCGAAGCGCGGCACGTCGTCCGGGTGCACCACCTGAAGGTGGGCGAGATGCGGCCGGGTGTCGCTCGGCCCGTTCGCGGCGCGCGCCGCCTCGACGGCGTCCAGGGCGTCGCGTACGGCCCGGTCGCCCAGCGCGTGGAAGTGGCACTGGAAACCGAGGGCGTCCAACTGCGTCACGTACTTGGGCAGTTCGGCCGCGTCCACGAAGCTCGTGCCCCGGTTGGCCGTGGCGCAGCCGCACTTGTCGAGGTACGGGTCGAGCAGCGCGGCCGTGCCCGTCTCGGCGACCCCGTCCAGCATCAGCTTCACGCTGCCCGCCCGGAACCTGCCCCGGCTCAACGCGGCCCGCCGCTCCACGAGTTCGGGGATCTGCTCGGCCCCGCGCTCCCGGTCCCACCACAGCGCGCCGACCACCCGCGCGGTCAGCGAACCGTCCCGGGCGGCGGCCAGGTAGGTCTCGGAAGGATCCTCCATACCGAGGAACGAGCCGACCAGCGCGTCCTGCCAGGCCGTGACGCCCAGCGAGTGCAGCCGCCGTTGCGCGGACAGCAGGGCCGCCCGTCGCTCCGCCGCCGTGACCGGCGGGGTCAGCCGGCCCACGTACTCCATGGCTCCTTCCTGGAGCATGCCGGTCGGCTCGCCGTCGGCGTCCCGCTCGAAGCGGCCGTCCGCCGGGTCCGGGGTGTCCCGGGTGACGCCCGCGAGTTCGAGGGCGCGGGTGTTGACCCAGGCCCCGTGATGGTCCCGGTTGGGCAGGTACACCGGCCGGTCCGGGACCACCGCGTCCAGCAACTCGCGGGTGGGCGTGCCCCCTTCGAAGGCCTCCATGGACCAGCCGCCGCCCGTGATCCACTCCCGCTCGGGGTGCGCGAGGGCGTAGGCGCGGACGACGGCCACCGTGTCCTCGGCGGTCTTCGTGCCGGTCAGGTCGCACTGGGTCAGTTCGAGCCCGGCCGGCAGCGGATGGACGTGGGCGTCCTGGAAGCCGGGCAGGAGCAGGCGCCCGGCGAGATCGACGACCTCGGTCCCCGCCCCGATCAGGTCGTGCACCTCGGCCCGGCCCACGGCGGTGATCCGGCCGCCGGTGACCGCTACGGCCGTGGGGTTCCCGGGGGCGAACACGGGTCCGCCGGTGAAGAGGAGGTCAGCGTGCATGTTCCGTTTCCTTGAGGTGTGGGGAGTGGGAGGAAAGGGGTCGGCTGCGGATGCGCTGTCAGGGCGGTGCTGGTGAAGAACGGTGGGCAACGGCGCCCCGATAGGGGCGCGGGGAACTGCGCGACCAGCCCCCACGGGCCCGCAGGTGAATCGAACCGCCGACCCCGCGGAGCTCACCGTGCCGACGACGCCTCCTTCACCGCGAGCAGCTGCGGCGCGTCCGCGTCGGTGCCCCGGCCGGTGCTGAAGTACGGGCTCCTGCGTCCCCACTTCGCCCAGGCCGCGGCCAGGAAACCGGACGCGACCATCAGTGACGGTACGAGGAGCAGGAACCAGCCGTTGTCCGGGCTGAGTTCGAGATGGTCGGCGGAGGTGTAGAAGGACCAGCCCAGATAGCCGCCGAGCCCCAGCAGCGTGGCCGCGCTCAGCGCGGGCAGCACCACCGCTCGCAGGCCGTCCCGCCAGTTCTCGCGCAGCAGACCCCGGAAGCGCACTGCGGCGGCGAGTGCGGTGAGCGCGTACGACAGGGCGACGACCATGCCGATCGCGTTGACCGCCGCCAGGATCATGTCGGCGAGGCGCGGCAGGACCAGGGCGAGCCCGGCGACGGTCGCCGCCAGCGCGCCGATCATCAGGGTGCCGGCCGCCGGGGTGCCGTACCGGGGGCTGACCCGGGACCAGGAGGGGCCGAGCGTACGGTCGCGGCTCATCGCGAACATCGCGCGGGCCGTCGGGATCACCCCGGCCTGCAACGAGGCCACGGCCGAGAACATCAGCGCGACGAGCGGCAGCGCGGCCAGCGGCTGGTCGGCGAGCCGGTTGCCGAAGAAGGCCAGTCCTTCGGCACCGTGTCCCGCCAACTCGCCCTCGGACAGGACTCGTTGGAAGGCGATCGAGCCGAGCAGGAACAGTCCGAGCATGGTCACCAGGGTGGTGATCCCGGCCCGCGACGCCTGTCCCGGGTCCTTCACCTCCTCGTTCACACTGAACGCGGCCTCGAATCCCCAGTAGCAGAACACCGACAGCAGCATGCCCTGCGCGAGAGCCGACGCCGAGGGGATCTGGAAGGGGTCGAACCAGCTCAGGCTGAACGGGTGCGGGCCGACGGCGATGCCGTAGCCGCAGAAGCCCAGCAGCACGACGTACTCGAAGATCAGCAGTCCGCCCTGGAGCCGGGCGGCCGTCCTGATGCCGGAGACCGCGGTCAGGGTGACGGCGGCCAGGACCAGGACGCCGACGCCGGTCGTCTGCGCGGTCGACCCCGGGTCCAGGGACAGCCCGGCCACCCGGTGCAGTCCCGCGTCACCGGCCAGCTGGATGACCGCCGAGCCGGTGACCGCCGTGGTGTACGCCAGGAACACCACCGAGGCCACGATGTTCACCCAGCCCACCATGAAGCCGAGCCACGGGCTGAGCGAACGCCCCACCCACACATAGCCGTTGCCCGCGTTGGGCTCCACCCGGTTCAGCCGGGAGTAGGCGCCCGCGATGCCCAGGACCGGCAGGAACGCGAGCAGCATGATGGCCGGCAGATGCAGCCCGACCACCCCGGCGGTGACCCCGAGACCGATACCGATGCTGGTGGTCGCCGCCGTGCTGGACGCGGCGATGGCGACGCCGTCGAGCATGCCGAGGGACTTGCGCAGCGCGGGGTGCGTGGGCTGCGTGGGCGACGGGGTCGGCGTGGGTGGGGCAGCTCCGTAGGGCTGGGGATCGGTCATGGCGGTCTCCGCTCACACCTGGGGGCCTCGGTCGACCCCGGTGAACGCACATGAAACTGCCCGGGGCCTTAACAGGTCAACGGTGTTGTCATAAGGTGCCCGCACCGGTCGCCGCGCAGGGCCGGGTGCGACCGTGAGCGACCGCGCAGGAGGAGGCCCCATGAGCGAACGTGTCGTCCCGCCCGGTGCCAGGCGTCGCAGGCGCCCCACCAAACAGGGTGTCGTCCTCTCCGAGGAACTGATCGTCGAGACGGCGATGCGGCTGCTCGGGGAACACGGCGCCGAAGCCCTGTCCGTGCGCCGCCTCGGCCGCGCCCTCGGCGCCGACCCGAGCGCCCTGTACCGCTACTTCCGCGACACCGACGACCTGCTGCTCGCCATCGCCGACGAACTGATCGGCCGTACCCTGCGCACCTGGCGCCCCAGTGGCGACTGGCGCGCCGACCTGCGCGACCTCGGTCTGCGGATGCACGCCGGAGCGCTCGCGCAGCCGCAGGCGGCGGTGCTCAGCTCGTACCGGGTGACCGGACGGGCGTACGAGATCCAGGCCGTGGAGACCGGCCTCGGGGTGCTGCGCGGTGCCGGGTTCCCGGACGCCGAGGCGGTACGGATCTACCACGCCTTCGTCGACCAGGCGCTCGCCTTCGGCGCCCTCGACTCGGCGAACACGGCACTGCCGAAGGCCGCGCGCGAGGCTGAGACAGCCGTGTGGCGGGCGACCTACGCCCGGCTGCCCGCAGACACCCACCCGCACATCAACGCGACCGCCCGCCACCTCGTCACGGACATGCGCCGCAGCTCCTACCCGGCGGCCCTCGACCTCTTCCTGACGGCGGCGGCGGCCCGCCTCGCACAACTCACCGCGCCCGACGACGCGCCGCCCGTGTGATTCCCGTGTGCGGGGTACCCGCACAGAAGAGGGCAGCGGCGAACAGTCCCGCCCCGGACTCCGTGCGGAGGAAGAATGACCTTGGTGACGGCAGGCGTCGTGGTGCTGGACTGTGCCGAGCCCGAGAAGCTCGCCGCCTTCTACATGGAGTTGCTGGAGGCCGAGGAGACGGAGACGACCGTCAACCGGATCGAGATCAGGGGCGCCGGGGGAACCCGGATGGAGTTCCGCCTCGACGCGAACATGACTCCGCCGAGCTGGCCGCGCGCCGAGGCGTCCTTCCAGGTTCACCTCGACTTCCGCGTGTGCGATCTCGACGAGGCGGAACGCAGGGTGGTCGGCCTCGGCGGACGCGCGCTGGAGACGAAGGACGCAGGTACCCCGTTCGAGGAGCGCGGGTACGCCGACCCGGCCGGCCACTCCTTCACCCTCCGCCAGGTGACGTCGACGGCCCCCGAACAGCGTTGACGGCGGCACCGGACCGGGAGGAGCCGAGCGGCACGCCGTCCGCGGACCGGCGTACGCGTGTGACCGTGCTGGTGGCGCTGGGCGCCAACCTGCTGATCGCCGTCGCCAAGGCCGTGGGCGGCCTCCTCACCGGGTCGCCCGCGCTGCTGTCCGAGGCCGCGCACTCGGTGGCCGACAGCCTCAACGAGGTCTTCCTGCTCGCGGCCCTGCGCCGCAGCCGCCGCCCCGCCGACCAACGGCACCCCTTCGGCTACGGCAAGGAACGGTTCTTCTGGTCGCTGCTCGCGGCCGTCGGCATCTTCGTCATGGGCGGCTGCTTCTCCTTCTTCCAGGGCGTGGAGGCACTCAGCAGCGACAAGGAGGAGTCCTTCGGCGGCTATGTCGCGGGCCTGGTCGTGCTCGGGGTCGCGTTGCTCGCCGAGGGTGCCTCGCTGCTGCGGGCCGTGCACCAGGCGCGCGGGGAGCGCGGGAAGGCCGGGAAGGGCACAGCGGGCGGTGCGGGTGCTCTGCGGGACCCCGCCCTGCGTACGGTGATCGCCGAGGACGGCACCGCGGTGCTCGGCGTGACGTTCGCCATCGTGGGCATGGCCCTGCACATGGTCACCGGGCAGGTCGTGTGGGAGGCGTCCGCCTCCGTCGCCATCGGGGTGCTGCTCGTCTGCGTCGCGTTCTGGCTGGGCCGGGACGCGCGCGCCCAGCTCATCGGCGAGGCCGCCGACCCGGAACTGAGCCGCGAGATCCGCGCCCTGCTGGCGGAGCAGCCCGAGATCGACAGCGTGGAGGCGCTGTTCACGATGAAGATGGGTCTCGACTCCACCCTGGTGGCCGCCCGGATCGACCTCGTCCCCGGCCTCGACAGCGAGCGGGTCGAGGAGGTCGCCGTACGCATCAAACGCTCGGTCGCCCGCGCGGTCCCCGAGGCCGGTGAGATCTTCCTCGACGTCACCGACGCGGCGGCGAAGGAGGCAGCGGAAAGCCCCGCCGCGACGGGGGGACGCGGCGGGGCCTGAGACGCGGGTGCCCGGAGGCCGGGAGTTCACTCCTCCGGGCACCGAAAATGTCTCTGCCCGGCCGGGATCAGCTTCCGTCGGCCGCTTCGAGGACGAACACGGGGATCTCCCGGTCGGTCTTCTTCTGGTACTCGGCGTACTGGGGGAACGCGGCGACCGCCCGCTCCCACCACACGGCCTTCTCCTCGCCCGTCACCTCACGGGCGATCCTGTCCTGGCGCACCGGCCCGTCCTGTATGTCGACGTGCGGATCGGCGAGGACGTTGAAGTACCAGACCGGATGCTTGGGGGCGCCACCCAGCGACGCGACCACCGCGTACACACCGTCGTGCTCCACCCGCATGAGCGGCGTCCTGCGGATCTTGCCGCTCCGGGCGCCGCGGGTGGTGAGCAGGACGACCGGAAGGCCGGTGTCGAGCAGGGTCGTTCCCTCGGTGCCGCCGGAGCTCTCGTACAGCTCCACCTGCTCACGCACCCACTGTGTCGGACTGGCTTCGTACTCGCCCTCAAGAGGCATGGAGTTCGTCCCATCGTCTCGTCGCGTCGTCTCGCGTGTGACTGTTGTGCACGAGGGTCAACACGCGGGCGGGGCGGATTCATCCGCCGGCGTCGGGACGGCGGCCGGAACATCGACGTCAACATCGACCGGCACGTCGACCGGGACAGGCACCGGGTCATGGGCTGTGACCGTCATCATGTCGGCGACACCACCATCCGCACCGCCAGCGCCATGATCACCGCACTGGACACGAGGGCCGTCACCAGCCGCCCGCGGTGGCCCGTCAGAACCCGTCCGAGCAGCGCGCCGCCGGAGGCGATCAGCAACTGCCAGCTGGCCGATGCGAGGAAGGCCGCGAGCACGAACACGCCCTGCTCCCAGGGGGACACGGCGTCCGAGGCCCGGCTGCCGAGCACCAGCGCGGCGAAGTAGATCACGGTGGTGGGGTTGAGCAGCGTGATGCCGACCAGCATGAGGAACGCCCGCAGCGGGCTCGGCGGTGCGGTGTCGGCCCGTACGGAGAGCAGACCGGCACGGTACTGCCGCAGGGCGCCGGCCCCGCCCCGGACCGCGAGCGCGGCCAGCACCAGTGCGGAGGCCCAGCGCAGCGGCACCAGCACCGGCTGCAGGGCGCCGGCCAGGGCAGTCCCGCCGAGCGCGGCGAGGAGGGCGTAGAGACCGTCGGCGGTGGCGATGCCGAGCGCCGCGCAGAGACCGGTCCGAAGGGACGTACGTGCGGTGAGGGAGACGAGATAGGTCGTGACGGCTCCGACCGGGACGGCGATGCCGTACCCCGCGAGAAGCCCCGCGACGAGCGCGGCCGTCATGACCGGGGAAGCACGGGCCTCCAGGGGCGGCCGGGCTGCTGCTGGACCCGCACCGGACGAGCGGCGGTGAGGGACAGCGGCCGGGAGGCTTCGATCGTAGACATGGCGTGATCCTGGGGCCGGGGACCGGGTACCGGCAACTCATTTAGGGTTCCCGGATGACCAAGACGTCCGCGCAGGCCCCGAATCCCTTCCTCTACGTCATTGTCTGCGCCGCCGGGATCGCCTCCGACGTCGGCACGCTGATCACCGCCGCGCAGGAGCGGGACTGGGAGGTCGGGGTCATGGCGACACCCCTCGCCATGGGGTTCTTCGACACCGACGCGGTCGAGACGCAGACCGGACGCCCGATCCGGTCCGCCTGGCGCAGGCCCGGTGATCCGCGGCCCTTCCCGGCACCCGACGCCGTGCTCGTCGCGCCCGCCACCTTCAACACCGTCAACAAGTGGGCGGCCGGTATCGCCGACACCCTCGCCCTGGGCACGCTCTGCGAGGTGTGCGGGCTGGGGGTGCCGATAGCCGTACTGCCGTGCGTGGGCGAGGCGTTGGCAGCCCATCCCGCGTACCGGGCGAGTCTGGAGCGGCTGGGCGGGATGGGGGTGCGGTTCGGTGATCCGTACGCCGGTGACGTCCAAGTGGGCGATGGACGGCGGGAGTTCGATTGGGAGCGGGGTCTGGAGCTGCTCGGCGCACGGTGATCGGTCGCGCGGGACCGGTCACACGGTGATGTCGAGCGGTGCTCCCATCGGCAGCCAGCGGAACCGGTCCCGGATGTCCGCGGGTGCCCTCGCCAGCTCCGCCTCGATCGACCGGCGGCCCTCCTGGAAGTGGCGCCAGCCCTCGTAGTGCACGGGCAGGGCGGTCCGGGGCCGCAACTCGCCGCACAGGGACACCGCTTGGGCCGCCGTCATGGTGTAGCGGAGGGGGCCGGTGAGCGGGAAACGGACGCCGCCGAGGTGGAGGAGCGCCGTGCCGACGGTCAGACGGTGGGCCACCTCGCGTACGCCGCCGTGGAGGACGGTGTCCCCGGAGATCCACAGCGCGCCGTGCCGCTGCCCCTCCCAGCGCAGGGCGAAGCCCGTCACCTCGCCGACGACCACGCGGGAGAGGGGCGGGCCGTGCCGGGCCGGGGTCGCGGTGACCTCGATCGTCGGGCGGTCCGGGGCGGTCAGGCGGTACGTCGTCCAGGGGGCGAGGCCATGTGCGTCGCCGCCGAGCCTGCGCGCCCCGGACGGTGTCGTCAGGACGGTGCCCACCCCGGGCAGCAGGGCCCGGCCCGCCCGGTCGAGGTTGTCGCCGTGGTGGTCGTGGGTCAGCAACACGGCGTCCAGCGGGGGGAGTTCGGCGGCCGACAGTGCCGGTCCCGAGGTCTTCACCGACGAGGTGCCCCAGCCGAAGGAGTAGCGGCGCCCGGGCGGGTCGAACGTCGGATCCGTCAGCAGCCGCCAGCCGCCCGCCTCGATCAGCGCGGTCGGACCGCCGATGTGGGTGATACGGGCCTCGGTCATACGGGTTCCCTCCGGGTTGCGGATGTCCGGGGCGGCCGGTGTCCGGCCGCCCCGGGCTCCTCACGGTCTACCGGGCGTTCCGGACCGCCCACTCCAGGACGTCGTCCGCGATCTCCTCCCAGCCGGGGGCGGCGGGGAGCAGATGCGGCCGGCCCGGGTACTCCTTGATCTCCGTGACCGTCTTCGACTTGTAGTGCCTGGCGTTGGACTGCTGCACCCTGGGCGGCATCAGATGGTCCAGCTCGCCCGAGACGAACAGCAGCGGTGCCCGGTCGTCGTTGTGGTAGTCGACGTACGTGCTCTGGTGGCCGGGGCGCAGGGTGGCCAGGGCGCTGTCGAAGAAGATGCTGCCGGACGCCGGGACCGCGTACCGCTCGTACAGCCTCCTCGACTCGGCCTCCTCGAACGTGTTGGTGAACGCGTAGTGCCACTGCTCGAAGTTCAGCCCGACCGCCCGGTGCCGGTTGGCCGGGTTCCTCAGGACCGGGAAGGCCGCCTTGATCTGCGTCAGCGGCAGCACCGCGACCCCCTCCGTCGGCGCGGAGTTGATCGCCACGCCCGCCGCTCCGTGGCCCCGGTCGAGCAGCAGCTGCACGAAGACGCCGCCCGCCGAGTGGCCGACGAGGATCGGCGGCCTGTCCAGGGAACGGACGACGCTCTCCAGGCTCTCGACGATCTGCGGGACCGTGACCTGCTCGACCGGCGTCGGGTCGGCGTTGAGCGACTCCACCTCGGCCTCGAAGCCGGGGTAGGCGGGCGCGAGGACACGGTAGCCGCGCTTCTCGTAGTGGGCGACCCACTGCTCCCAGCTGCGGGGCGTGACCCAGAAGCCGTGGATCAGGACGATGGTGTCCGGTGTGCTCATCGGTGCTCCTCAGTCGGTGGCGCGGTACGCGGCCTTGATCTGGCGGACGACCGTGTCCGGGCGGGACATCATCACGACGTGCGAGGCCCCCTTGACCTCGACGGTCCGGCTGCCGGCCCGCTCGGCCATGAAGTGCTGCACGGCCGGCGGGATGACGTTGTCGGCGGTCGGGATGACGTACCAGGAAGGCAGGGACTTCCAGGCCGGTACGCCGCTGCCCTGGCTCAGCCCTTCGAGGCTGCCCGGGCGCTGGGTCGCCGCCATGACCTGGGTCGTCCTCCTGGGCAGGTCCTGGGCGAAGACGTCGTGGAACTTCGCCGGGTCGACATACCCGTCATGTCCGTCGGGCGCGCCCGGCTGCGGATACGTCCGGACCAGGAGAGCCGTCGGCAGTTTGCTGCCGGGGAACTTGTCGGCCAGGGCCAGCGCGGTCTCGCCCTGGTCGGGCGCGAAGGCGGCGACGTACACCAGTGCCTTGACGTTGGCCCGGCCGCGCGCCGCGTTGGTGACGACCTCGCCGCCGTACGAGTGGCCCACCAGGATCACCGGCCCGGCGATGCTCGCCACGACCGACGAGACGTACGCCGAGTCGCCCGCCAGGTCGCGATGGGGGTCCCCCCGGGTCGAGCGGGAGTCGGGACTTGGGGGAGGGTTGGCCGGGGCGATCACCGGGAAACCGGCGTCCTGGAGGGACGTGACGGTGGCGTTCCAGCCCGACGCGTCCGCGAACGCGCCGTGGACGAGGACGACGGTCGGCTTGGGAGCGCCCTTCTCCGACGAGGAGGGCGCGGGGAGGAGTGTGCGACGGCGCCGGTCAGTCCGACGACCGGGGCGCAGCTCGCGAGGACCGTGCCCAGGGTGCGGTGGAGTCGCATGCTCACGAAGTTCCTTTCAGGGATCAGGAGTTGAGGAAGTCGAGGAGATCGGCGTTCAGTTGGTCCCTGTGTGTGTCCGTGATGCCGTGCGGCGCGCCCGGATAGACCTTGAGCGTCGCCGACTTGATGCGGGCCGCCGACGCCTTGCCGCCGACGTCGATCGGTACGACCTGGTCGTCGTCGCCGTGAACGACCAGCGTCGGTACGTCGAAGGCGTCCAGGTCGGCGCGGAAGTCGGTGGCGGAAAAGGCGGCGATGCTCTCGTAGGCGTTGCGATGGCCGGCCTGGAGGCTCTGCCGCCAGAACGCGTCCCGGATGCCCTGCGAGACGTGTCCGCCGGGCCTGTTGTTGCCGAAGAACGGCCCGTCGGCGAGATCCCGGTACAACTGGGAGCGGTCGGCCAGCGAACCGGCCCGGATCCCGTCGAACACCTCGCCCGGCACCCCGCCCGGGTTGTCGTCCGTCTTCAGCATGAACGGCGGTACGGCGGACACCAGCGCGAGCTGTGCGACGCGCCCGGTGCCGTGCCGGCCCACATAGCGGGCGACCTCGCCGCCGCCGGTCGAGAACCCGACGAGGGTCACGTCCCGCAGGTCGAGGGTGTCGACGAGGGCGGCCAGGTCTCCGGCGTACGTGTTCATCTCGTTGCCGTGCCAGGTCTGGGTGGAGCGGCCGTGGCCGCGCCGGTCGTGGGCGATCACCCGGAAGCCGTGGGTGGCCAGGAACAGCTGCTGTGCCTCCCAGCTGTCCGAGTTCAGCGGCCAGCCGTGGCTCAGGACGACCGGGCGGCCCTGGCCCCAGTCCTTGTAGAAGATCTCCGCGCCGTCCGCTGCGGTGACGTATGGCATGGGTGTGTGCTCCCGTCTGCGGGACTCGTCCGACCCCCTGAGCCTCGTCGGGGACCGGCGGGCCCCGTATCCCGTGGAGCGCGTAGTCGTGACCCCGGATCAGAGTCCCGGGAGCTGGGCGAGCCGGCGCCGGGACGTCACGTCGAGCTTGCGGAAGATCTTCCGCAGGTGGTAGTCGACGGTGCTCGCACTGATGAACAGCTGGGCGGCGATCTCGGCGTTGGTCGCGCCGTCCTTCGCGAGGCGGGCGATGGTCAGCTCCTGCGGGGTGAGCGCGTTCGCCGTGCCGGCCGGTCCGCGCCGGGGGTGCTCACCCGTCGCGGCCAGTTCCCGGGCGGCGCGCGCCGAGAAGCCCGTGGCGCCCATCGCGTCGAACAGCCCCATGGCGGTGCGGAGTTGCTCGCGGGCGTCCTTGCGGCGCCTGCGTCGGCGCAGCCACTCGCCGTAGTGGAGACGGGCGACGGCCAGATCGGACCGTGCCCGGGTCCCGGACAGCAGGTCGATCGCCTCGGCGTAGAGCGGTTCGGCCTCGTCCGCGGAGGCGAGCAGGGCCCGGCAGCGGGCCAGCACCCCCAGCCCCCAGGGGGTGCCGGCGGCCGTCGCCCGGGAGGTGAGCGTCCGCAGGGTGGCCGTGGCGAGGACACGGTCGCCGCAGCGTACGGCGGCCTCGATCAGATGGGGGAGGATGCGGGAGTGGACGGCGCACCGGTCGTGCTCGACCAGCGCCCAGGTGTGGTCACGGGCCGTCGCGTAGTCACCGCGGCTCAGGGCCACCACG
This sequence comes from Streptomyces sp. NBC_01451, assembly GCF_036227485.1. Classification (NCBI taxonomy): domain Bacteria; kingdom Bacillati; phylum Actinomycetota; class Actinomycetes; order Kitasatosporales; family Streptomycetaceae; genus Streptomyces; species Streptomyces sp. NBC_01451. The sequence continues at coordinate 794,553 of NZ_CP109479.1, read as the reverse complement.
GTCATCCCGATACGGGCGATGGACTCGACGGCGCCGTTGCCGAGCCAGGTCCCCGCCTCCATCGAACCCCGCAGGACGGCGTCGAGTCCGTCGGCGTCACCGTGCCAGGCGACGAGTTCGGGATGCCGGTAGATCGCCCACACGTCGTCGGTCGCGCCGATCGCCGCCCGGATCTGGTTCCCCTCCGCGTGCAGGGCGTCGGCGGCGGCCAGCTCTCCGAGGTTCGTCTCGGACATCACCCACGTGTACAGGGCGATGTCCAGCTGGGTGAGCGCGCCGGTGGCCCGGGCGACGTCCGCCGCCCGGCGCATCACCGCGGTCTGTGTCTTCTCGTCCCACCGGATCATCGACATGGTGATGGCGGGCAGATAGGCGCGCAGTACCTCCTCGTCGGAGGTGCGCGGGTCCAGGACCATCGCGCAGGCCCGCCGCAGATGCGGGACGGCACTCGCGTAGCCGTCGAGGGCCAGCACGGCGAACGCCCGCAGCACGAGATCGACGCCGGTGGCGGGCCCGGAGCGGGGCAGCAGCGTCTCGATGGCCCGGGCGATCTCGGCCGCCGAGGTGTCCCGGATCAGATGTTCCGCGGTGATGACGCCCTGGATCGCCTGCAGGAACGCCTGGCGGGCCAGATCGGGTGCCCCCTCGGTGAGCAGCAGCGCGGCCCGCAGGCACAGCGCGGGCGCCCGCGAGAACGAGTCCGCGTCGCCGAGCGCCAGGATCGCGTACGCCCGGACCAGCAGTATCCGGCCCCGGCCCACCGCGTCGAGCCGGTCGACGTCCACCCCGTCGACCAGCGTCTCCGCCTGCAGGGGTGCCCCGGCCCGCAGCGCGGCCTCCGCCGCGGCCAGCAACCGCCCGGCCCGTTCACTCTCCTCGGGCGTGAGCTCGGCGGCCCGGGTGAGGAAGGTGGCGCGGGCCGCGAACCCGCCCCGGGCGCCCGCCCGGTCGGCCGCGCGCTCCACCTCCGCCGCGACCTCGGAGTCCGGGCCGAGCGCGGCGGCGGCCAGGTGCCAGGCCCGCCGGTCGCTGTCGGCGGGGCGGTCGGTGGCCTCGGCGAGTGCGCGGTGGGCGCGCCGCCGCTCCACGCCGGTGGCACCCCCGTACACCGCGGAACGCACCAGTGGATGCCGGAACGCGACGGCGGTCCGCAGCACCACCAGCCGGGCCGCCTCCGCCGGGCCGGACGCCTCGAAGCCGATCCCGAGCCGCCGCGCCGCTCCCGTGACATACCCGAGGTCGCCGCCCGGTTCGGTGGCGGCGAGCAGCAGCCAGGTCCGCGCGGCCGACGGCAGGGCGCGCACCCGCTGGAGGTAGTGAGCCTCCAACCGCCCGCCCACGGGCAGCGGTTCGGGCAGCGCGAGGCCGCCGGCCAGCTGGTCGGCAGACAGCTCCTGGCCGAGGTCCGCCAGCGCGAGGGGGTTTCCGGCGGTCGCGGCCACGATCCGCGCCGCGACCCGGGCGTCCAGCGGCCCGGCGACGGCCGCGCGCAGCACCTCCAGCGCGAACGGCTCGGCCAGCCCGGCGACTTCGGTCACGGGCAGCCCCGCCGGCACGTCGAACCCGGTGCGCGCGGCGAACAGCAGCCCGACGCCCTCCGCGTGCATCCGGCGCCCGACGAACGCCAGCACGCCGAGGGACTCCTCGTCGAGCCACTGGGCGTCGTCCACGAGCGCCAGCACCGGCCGCTCCTTCGCCGCCTCCGCGAGCAGGGTGAGGGTCGCGAGGCCGACGAGGAAGCCGTCGGCGGGCGGTCCGTCGGCCAGTCCGCAGGCCACCCGCAACGCCTCGCGCTGCACCGCGGACAGCGGCCCGGTCTCCTTCAGCCCTTCCAGGAACGGTACGAGCAGCCGGTGCAGGGCCGCGTACGGGAAGCCGGCCTCCGCCTCGACGCCCGCAGTCCGCAGCACCCGTAGTCCGGCGGCCTCGTTCGCCGCATGGTCGAGCAGTACGGTCTTCCCGATCCCGGCGTCCCCGCGCAGCAGCACGACCCGGCTCAGGCCCGCGCGAAGATCGCCGACAAGGTGACCGAGTTGCTCCCGCTCCGCCGCGCGTCCTGTGAGGATCAACCCAACACCCTTCAGCAAGGCCCCAGTTGGGGACGAGAGCGGGAATGCTCGGTTACGGTGAAGCGCTCCCATTCAAGCAGGGTCGGCGCCCTGCCCGGGGGCGGATGTCCCGGTTCGGCCTCAGCGCGTCCTGCGGACGTACCCGGCACTGCCCGGTGTCGACACATCGACGTCCCTGCGGACGATGCTCAGCCGGTCGCCGAAGGCCTGGCGGGCCTTGCGCAGCCCCGAGTCGGTGTACTCGATCACGACCACCCGGTCGTCGAACGCCGCCGCGTACTCACCGCACTCGTCGTACTCGCCGCACTCCTCCGCGACTGCGAAGTCCAGCCCTGTCTCCTTCCGGATCCCGGCCAGCTCCACGGTGTTCTTCTGGCCGATGGCCAGCCCGCGGGTGTGCGCGTGCCGGGAGAGGAGGGTGATGAAGGCGGTGGCGTCGTCGGCGGTGAGGAGGCCGTCGGAGCGGGTGTAGCTGTCGTAGTTGTCGGGCTCGACCGCGTCGAAGCCCTTGTCCGCGCAGCCGTCGATCCACTCGTTCACCCGCTCCGCGACCCGCTTGCGCTTCGCCGCCGTGCCGATGTCGAGCAGCGCCTCGTCCCAGTCCTCGTCGACGACGGTCTCGCCGTTCGCGTCGCGCAGCAGCAGATCGTCTGGCCACGCCCGCTCGTCGCCGGGCTGCGCCTGGAAGGCGTTGACGTAGCAGATGTTGTACAGGCCGGGCGCGGGAGTCGCCGTACGGTCGCGGCTGACGATGCGCACCCCCGCCGGGGGCGGGTAGGCGCCGCCGATCTGGTAGTCGAAACCGGCGTGCAGCGGCGGCAGTCCGACCTCGGCCGACGTGGTGGGGGAGGGCGTCGACCCGGGCCCGGCTCCGTTCGTCGTCTCCGGCGGGCCGCCGCACGCGGTCAGTCCCCACCCGGCCGCGCAGACGGCCGCCAGTACGACGGCCGTCGTCCGGATACCTCCGGCGCGGGGTGCACCCTCGGGGAACATGTCCGCTCCATCGATCGCGGGTACGACCACTACCGGCTGGGCGCACCTCTGCGCACCGGGCGCTCGGCCCGGCACGGACAAGATCAAAGCGTCCTGCGCATCCGTCGGTCAAACAGGCCCCGGTGCGCCGACGCGGGCCAGACCCAGTCACTTGACAGAAGCCCGCGGTCCGTCGTCCCGGACATGCTCGGGACGTGCCCTCGCACGCTCGTTGTCACCGGGTCAAGGAAGGCACGTCATGCGTATCGGCATCATCGGCGCCGGAGCCCTCGGGCAGGCCCTCGCGGTCCGGTTCGTGGCCGCCGGGGCGGAGGTGCTTCTCGGCGACAGCCTGGGACCCCGGTCCCTGCGGGGGCTCGTCGACTCGATCGGACCGGGGCTCACACCGGTGACCGTGGCGGAGGCGGCCGACCCCGAGATCGTCGTGCTCGCGGTGCCCTGGCGGGGGCTGTCCGAGGCGGTGCGGGCGGCCGATGTGTCCGACTGGCAGGAACGGATCGTCATCGACACCGTCAACCCGCTCGGCCCGCCCGACTTCCGGCTCGCCGACCTCCAGGGGCGCCCGTCCAGCGAGGTCGTCGCCGGTCTGGTGCCCGGGGCCCGCCTGGTGAAGGCGTTCAACACCCTGGCGCCGGCGCTCGTCGGAGCCGATCCGCGCACTCCGGCCGGACGGCGGGTGATATTTCTCTCCGGCAACCACGCGGGCGCCAACGACCGGGTCGCCCGGCTCGTCGAACACGTCGGCTGGGCGGCCGTCGATCTGGGCCCCCTGGCTGATGGGGGCCGCCTTCAGGAGTTTCCCGGCGGCCCGCTGCCGACGCTCAGTCTGCTCCTCCAGCCCTGAACCGAGGGCCGGTCCGGGAGCACTCCGGGAGCTCCCCGGGACCGATGGACAGCCGACTCACCGTTTATTGTCATGACATGATCGGAGACCTCGACCCGCTGGACTTATACCGCTCGCCGACCCTCGCCGACCGGTCGTTCGCAGCCGGTTCGGCAGGTGGACCAGCCACGTCGGCCGTCAGGCCGGACGGTTCCGCCGTATGAGCCCCTCCCGCTTCGGCGCGGAGTGGATAGTCGGCCGCGACCGCGAACTCGCCCTGCTGGACGACCTGGTGAACGAGGTCACGGCCGAACCCGCCGACCTGTTGGGGGGCCTGCCCGGCGTCCTGGTCGTGACCGGCGGACCGGGCGCGGGCAAGAGCGTCCTGCTCGACGCCGTCGGCCGCACCGCGCTCAGGGCCGGACTGCGTGTCCTGCGCTGCCGTGGCTGCGAAGGCGAGTCCGGGCTGGCGTTCGCCGGACTCCACCAACTGCTGCGCCCCGTACTGGACCTCGCCGGGGAACTGCCCGTACGCCAACGAGGCGCGCTGCTCGGTGTGTTCGGGCTGGACCCCGAACAGGCGCAGGACAAGGTTCCCGACCCGCTGCTCACCTCGCTCGGCACCCTCACCCTGCTCTCCGACGCGGCGAACCGGGGACCCCTGCTGCTCGTGATCGACGACGCCCACTGGCTCGACGTGGGCACGCTCGACGTCCTCGCCTTCGTCGCCCGGCGCCTCGAAGGGGAGCCGGTCGCCATGGTGCTCGCCGCCCGGGACAACGCCGTACCCCGGCAATTCGCCAGTGAGAGCCGGCAGTTGAACGTCGAGCCGCTGACCCCGGCCGCCGCCGGACGCCTCCTCGACCTCCAGCCCGAACCGCCCGTCGGACGCGCCCGCTCCCGCATCCTCGACCAGGCGGCAGGCGTTCCCCTCGCCCTCGTCGAACTCGCCCGCGCGGTCAGCCGCGACCCCGCCGCCGGGCAGGACGGCGCCACCGACGCACTGCCCCTCACCGACCGCCTGGAGGCGATCTTCGCCGCCGACCTGCCCGAACTCCCCGCGCCCACCCGCCGGTTGCTGCTCCTCGCGGCAGCCGCCGAGACGGCCGAACTGCCTGTGATCCTCTCCGCCGCCGGAGACACCGCCGCCCCGGCCGACTGGCGGCCCGCCGAGAGCGCGGGACTCGTCCGCATCGACGACGGCCGCCTCCACTTCCGGCACCCGCTGATCCGCTCCGCCGTCTACCAGTCCGCGACCTACGCCGAACGCCACGCGGCCCACACCGCCCTGGCCGGCGTTCTCGCCGGCGACCCCGACCGGCGCGCCTGGCACCTGGCCGCCGCCGTCTCGGGCGTCGACGAGGAGGCCGCCCAGGGCCTGGAGGACAGCGCGGGCCGCGCGCAGCGCCGGGGCGGTTACGCGGGTGCTGCCGCCGCCCTCGAACGGGCGGCCCGGCTCAGCCCCGACCCCCACGTCCGCTCCAGGCGGCTGGTCCGGGCCGCGACCATGGCGATGTACGCCGGACACCCGCGCTGGGTCGGAGAGCTGGCCACCCACGTCCTCACCCTCACCGACGACCCGGCCGTGCTCGCCCAGGCCTCGCTCCTGGCCGGCTGGGCGCTCGCGGTGACCACCCGCTTCGAGGACTCGCTCGGCTTCCTGCTGCCGGTCGCCGAGGCCGCCGTCGAGACCGACCCCGCCCTCGCCCTCGACGCCCTCGGCACGGCCACCACCCCCGCCTACCACTCCGGGGACCCCTCGTTCCGCGAGCGGATCCAGCGGATCACCGAACGCGTTCCGCCCCAGGACGACGAGGGGGAACGGGTGTGGGCGCTGGCCGGCTGCGATCCCGTACGCAACCGTGAGCAGGCATTGGCGCTGCTCAGGGGCACCGACTGGACCCAGGACCCGCCCGGACTCCCGCCCGGCGCCCTCCCCCAGGACCGCAGGCTGTCCCGGCTGATCGTCGTGGGGGCCGCCGCCTGGGTCCTGGACGAGACCGCCGAGGCCGTCCGTCTGCTCGGCGCCGCGCTGGACCATCTGCGGCGTTCCCCGACGGCCGGCGCCAACGCCACCGTCGCCAACGCGCTCGGGCTCGCGCTGTACGAGAGCGGCTCCTGGACCCGGGCCCGCACGATCTTCGACGAGTCGTACCGGACGGCGGCCGAGGCCGGCCTGGAGATCGTGGCGGCCGGCTCGCCCGTCGTCGGCGCCACCATCCTCGCCCGGCGCGGCGACACCGAGGCGGCCCGTGCCGCCGTGCAGCGCGCCGTCCACGGCGTCGATCTGCCCAACTCCCGCAGCCTCCAGGTACGGAGGCACTACGCCCTCGGCACCGCCGCCCTCGCCGAGGGCGACCACGCCGCCGCCTGCACCCGCTTCCGGGCCGTCTACACCCAGGACGCCGAACCCGAACCGGTGCACTTCCACGCCTCCGACTACTACCTGGCCGACCTCACGGCAGCGGCCGTGCGCACCGGCCGCGCCGACGAGGCACGCCGGATCGTCGACGCGACCCGCCGCCGCCTCGCGGCAGGCGGGATCTCCGCCCGGCTGGACGCCGTACTGCACCGGGCGGACGCCCTGCTTGCCGACGGAGACGAGGCGGAGGAGCACTTCACCGCGGCCCTCGCCGACCCGGCCGGCGAACAGTGGCTGTTCGAGCGGGCGCTGGTCCGCCTCGACTACGCGGAGTGGCTGCGCCGCCGACGCCGCTCGGTGGAGGCGCGCCCGCAGCTCACCGCCGCCCTCGACGCCTTCGAACGGGTCGGCGCCCGCCCCTGGACGGAACGCGCCCGCGCCGAACTGCGGGCCGCCGGCGTCACCCCCACCAGCAGCGCACCCCGCGACGTCCTCGCCGAACTCACCCCGCAGCAGCTCCAGATCGCCCGCCTGGCCGCGGCCGGTCTCACCAACCGGGAGATCGGCGAACGCATGTTCCTCTCGCCCCGCACGGTCGGCTTCCACCTCTACCGCATCTTCCCCAAACTCGGCATCACGGGCCGCGCCCAGCTCCGCGACACACTGCCGGAGTCGTCGGCGGCCCTGGAAGGCACCCCGGGCCCGTGATCGGGCCGGGCGTACGCTCCCTCTGACACCCCACTCGAAGGCAGGAGCAGCAACGATGCAGTACGTGAAGCTCGGTTCGACGGGCCTGGACGTGTCGCGGATCTGTCTGGGCTGCATGAGCTACGGCCTGCCCGACCGCGGCAACCACGAGTGGACCCTCGACGAGGAGGCGTCCCGTCCGCTGATCCGGCAGGCCCTCGACGCCGGGATCACCTTCTTCGACACGGCGAACGTCTACTCCGACGGCACCAGCGAGGAGATCGTCGGCAGGGCGCTCGCCGACTTCGCCCGCCGCGACGAGATAGTGCTGGCCACGAAGGTGCACGGCCGGATGCGGCCCGGGCCCAACGGCGGCGGCCTGTCCCGCAAGGCGATCCTGACCGAGATCGACCACAGCCTCACCCGCCTCGGCACCGACTACGTCGACCTCTACCAGATCCACCGCTACGACTCCGTCACCCCGATCGAGGAGACGATGGAGGCCCTGCACGACGTCGTCAAGGCGGGCAAGGCCCGCTACATCGGAGCGAGTTCGATGTACGCCTGGCAGTTCTCCAAGGCCCAGTACACGGCCCGCGAGCACGGCTGGACCCGGTTCGTGTCGATGCAGAACCACTACAACCTCCTCTACCGCGAGGAGGAGCGCGAGATGCTGCCTCTCTGCGCCGACCAGGGCGTCGGCGTCCTGCCGTGGAGCCCGCTGGCCCGCGGCCGGCTCACCCGCGACTGGGACACCACCACCGGGCGCAGCGAGACCGACGACTTCGGCCGCACCCTCTACCCGGAGGGCGACCGCACGATCGTCGACGCGGTCGCCCGCATCGCGGACCGGCGGAACGTCCCGCGTGCCCGCGTCGCCCTGGCCTGGCTGCTGCGTCAGAGCCCGGTGACCGCCCCGATCGTCGGCGCCACCAAGCCGCACCACATCGACGACGCGGTGGCCGCCGTCGACCTGGAACTCACCGACCAGGAGATCGAGGAACTGGGGCAGCCCTACACCCCGCATCCGGTCAGCGGCCACTGACGGGACCCCGGCGACGCGTCAGTGCGGTGCGGACGGCGACCCGAACTCCGTGCCGCACGGTCCCGCGCCCTCGCTCTCGCGCAGCCGGACCCGGTCGCCGTCCATGGAGATCGTGCGGTAGAAGTGGCCGATACGCTCGGCCGAGCGGCCCACGTAGTGCCCGATGAACGAGCGCCGGAACCGGTCGGCGCTCCGGTTGGGCTGCGAGCCGTGCACCAGGCTGCCGTTGAAGAACAGGACGTCGCCCGGGGCCATGTCGACCGGCACCGTGGCCAGACCGGGCGGCGGAGCCACGTACTCCCGGGCGAAGGACACACCGGCGTCCGCCGTCTCCGGACAGAACAGGTCCATGCGGTGCGTGCCCGGCACCACCTCCAGACCGCCGTTGTCCCGGTCGATCGTCTCGCACGCGATCCACGCGGCCACACAGGTGCCCGGCTCGACCCGCAGATAGAAGTTGTCCTGGTGCAGCGCCTGCCCCCGGGCGCCCGGCGGCTTGAAGTAGAACATGCTCTGCGCGGCCAGTACCTCCTCGCCGAGCAGCACCTCCAGGACGGCGCGCAACCGCGGATCCAACAGCCAGCCGAGGGACGGCTCGTGGAACTCGTGCGGCTGCATGACGCGCGGATAGGCGTCCAGCGGGTCGGCCGGGCGCCCGTCCTGTCCGGACGGGCGCGGCTCGAAATGTCCCGGCACCGGACCGGCCGCGTGCAGCGCCGTGAACTCGGCGCGCAGCGCGGCGATCTCGTCGGCCCCGAACAGTCCCCGCACAACGGTGAATCCGTCCTCCTCGAACCGCCGGCGCTCCTCCTCCGGCAGGATGGGGGCCCCGGGGGTACTGATGCCTGTGACTGTCATCGTCGACTCCTTCGGTCAGCTCTCACCGGCCGCCAGACTAGGGTTGCCACTCCCTGGGGAGGATGCCCATGAACGCTGACGGATTGTCCAGGACCGCTGTCCCCGCGCCGCCGCCCGGTCTGGTGACCGTCGGGCGCTACGACGAGGGGCCCGGTTACGCCGTCAACCGGCCGCAGGGCGCCGACAGCTGGCTGTTCACCTGGACGACGGACGGCCACGGGCTGCTGACCCAGGGCGCGGCCGAGGCGCGGGCCGGGGCCGGGGACCTGGTCGTCCTCGGCCCGGGGGTGCCCCACCGCTACCTGGTCCGGCCGGGTGCCCGGCACTGGCGGTTCTGGTGGACGCACTGCCAGGCCCGCCCCTCCTGGACGGCCTGGCTGAGCCCGTACGCCGTCGGCATGTACGTCGTCGCCCCGGTGCCGGAAGCGCTGCACGACCGTATGGCCACGGCGTTCGCGCGCATGCTGGCGGACGCCCGCTGGCCGGGCAGCGACACCCGGCCGCCCGGCTCCTCCGCCTCCGCCGCCCCGGCCGTGCCCGACGGTCCGACAGCCGTCGCCCACGGCGCCGCAGCCCGGGAACTCGCCCTCTGTTCCCTGGAGGAAATCGTGCTGCTGGCCTCCACGGCCGCCCGCCCCCTTCCGGAACGGCCGGGCGTCGACCCCCGGGTGAGCCGGGCGGAAGCGCTCATCGCCGCCGACCCGGCCGCTCCGCACACCGTCCGCTCGCTCGCCGAGGGGGTCGCGCTCTCACCGTCGCGGTTCGCGCACCTGTTCACCGAGCAGCTCGGCCGGTCCCCGATGCGGGCCCTGCGCGAGGCCCGGCTGCGCCATGCGGCCCGGTTGCTGGAGGCCACCGACCTGCCGGTGGAACGCGTCGCCCTCGCCTCCGGCTTCGCCAGCCCGTTCCACTTCAACCGGGTGTTCCGCGAGCGTCACGGGACGCCACCGGGCGCGTACCGGGCCCTGTGCAGACGCGATCCGGCGGAAACCACGCCCGCTATTGGTTTCGCGGCTGTTCCCGGACGGAGAGGCGAAGGAACCGGTCAACTGCCATGACGACGCTCTGGGTTGCGGCGGCGGTTCGCACGCCCGCAACCATGAGCTGCGGAAACGCACAAGAGGTGGTGACAGGACACCGGAGACGGGCGGTTTTGCGCCACCGGTGGAGAGCGTCCTTCAATGGTTGCGAAACGATGCTGAGCGAAGTGAATACCGTTTGCAATGAGGATGTTGATACAGTGGCAATCCCTAAAGGTGCATCCCATTGACACGCCGTCAACCGCTTTAGGTCACAGTGCAATGTGGAAAACGGCGTGATCTCTTGTTACGGCTCGATGAGCTGTGCAAAGGTGTGCACGTCGGCGTGCGGACAGTCTTTTTCCCCTGCACGCACGCGACGCCCCCGCTGACTCCCCGCTCCAAAAGAGCTGTCCGCTGCGGGCGTTCGCGATACCGATCCCCTGTTTGGTCGGATCCTGTCGTTTCGTCGACAGGGTCGCATACCTCTTGGTATGGACTAAAACCCGCGTTGTCCGTGGAGGAATACAGACGTGAAAGACGCAGGCCTGTCGAATTCCCCTACACCGGTTCCCGCGTACGACGCTTCGGATGTCGAACTCAGCGCGGAGCTGAAGAAGTGGACGGGGACGACGCCCGCGCTCCATCCCGTCGGTGAACTGCTCGACCGGCACTGGGAAGCGGCCTTCGCCTATGCCCGACTGTGCACCAGTGGCCCGCGCCCCGCCGGAATGCTCACCACCGCCGCGTTCACCCGCCTCTTCGGGGAATCGCTGCGCCAGAGCGGCCCCACCTCCGCGTGGCGGCCCCACCTCCTGGTCACCGTGCGCCGGCTGGCGGCGGAGTGGGAGGGCGACCACCGCCACGAAATGCTCCACCCCGAGCTGCGCACCAGACCCGGCGGCGAGAGCCGCGTCGCCGCCCGACTGCTGCCCGCGCCCGACCGGCGGCTGCTCTCCAGGGCCTTCCAGAACCTCCCGCAGTCGGCGCGCTGCCTGCTCTGGCACGCCGAGGTCGAGGCCGAACCGCTGGAGATACCCGCCGGCCTGCTGGGCCTGAGCGTGGAGGACGCCGCCGTCGAACTGGGCCGGGCCCGCGGACGGCTCCGCGAGGAGTGCCTGCACGTCCACCGCGAGGTCGTGCCCCAGGAGGAGTGCCGCCGCTACATCCGGCTGATCGACGTCACCTGCCGGCGCCGCAGCTTCGACATCGACCCCGACCTCGCCAAGCACCTCGCCGACTGCATGCACTGCCGGTACGCCGCCGACCAGTTGAACCAGTTCAACGGCGACCTCGCCCTCGCGCTGGCCGAGGGAGTGCTCGGCTGGGGTGCGCGCGCCTATCTGGAGTCCCGGCCGGGACGCGCCGCGGAGAGCGCCATCGTGGAGGTCGAACAGGCCCCCATCATCGAGATCGCCACGGTCGAGAGCGTGCTCCCGGTCCCGCGCGTCCTGGCCCAGGCTCCGCCCATGCCCGCGAACCCGCCGGTCTCCACCGAGCTGGTCGTCCGCCCCGGATCGCACCGGTCCGCGCACAAGGCGGCCCGGCGCGCGGTCCGTCGCCGCAACCGTGTCCTGGCCGCCGCGACCGTGAGCGCGCTGGTCCTCGTCCCGCTGGCCCTGTGGTCCGTCCTGGGTTCGGACGACGAGGACGGCCCGACCGCCGAGAACAGCCCCCCGGACACCGCTACCACCGGCTCCGACACGGCCGGCGATCCCTCCTGGGCCGGTTCGGGCGAGACCACCAAGGGCGCCCTGCGCGGCCGACTGCACAACGTCGAGTCCGGACTGTGCATCGGCATCGTCGGCGGCAAGGCCGTCCAGGGCGCGGAGGCCGAGCTGACCAGCTGCTCGTCGGAGGCCGGCCAGGAGTGGTCGTACGAGAAGGACGGCCTGCTGCGCAACGTCGCCGCCCCGGACCTCTGCCTCGACTCCCACCTCGGCTACTCGGTCCAGCTCGCCCCGTGCACGGGCGCGTCCCAGCCCGCCGCCAAGAACGTGCGCTACGACTTCACCCTCCAGGGCACCCTGGTCCCGCGCTGGGACCAGGAGCTGGCCCTGACCCCCGCCGACGCCGCGGACGAGGGCGACGCGCCGCTGGTCCTGAAGTCGCGCGAGGAGTCCGCCGACCAGCACTGGGTCTTCGACTCCTCGTCACCCTCGCTCCAGATGCAGGCCGTCAACTGGGACGCGGCGTCCGAGGCCGGTCCCCCCACCACCAAGAAGAGCCCCGAGCCCTCGACGACCCCGGCGCCGACCCCCACACCGGCCCGGCCGACCCCGACACCGTCGGCCGCCACCCCGACCCCCTCGGCCTCGAACCCGACGACCGTGCCCTGCTACTACTACGGGTACTACAACTGCGGGAACGGCCAGAACACCGGCGGCGGCAACTACGGCGGCGGCTACGGATACGGCTACCCCTACGGCGGCGGATACGGCGGCTGGGGAGGCCGCTGACGACCGGGCCCGCCCGCGCCTCAGCCCCCGAGGACGACCAGCGAGCCCCACAACGCCACCACCGCCGGGATCAGCGCGGCCGGCACGGAGATGAGCCCGAGCCGGGTGAACTCCCCGATCCCGACATCGCGCTCGTGCTGGTGCACGATGCGCCGCCACAGCAGGGTCGCCAGCGATCCGGCGTACGTGAGGTTCGGGCCGATGTTCACCCCGAGCAGCACGGCGAGCACCGCACCGGGACCGGCTGTGGCGGTCAGCGGCAGCAGCACGAGCACCGCGGGCAGGTTGTTGATCAGATTGGCGAGTACGGCGGCCAGCGCGGCGATCCCGAGCAGCGCGGCCAGCCCGGTTCCGTCGGGCAGCACCCGGCCGAGCGCCTCCGCGAGCCCGTTGTCCACGACCGCGCGGACCACGACACCCAGCGCCAGCACGAACGCGAGGAACCCGGGTGCCGTGGCGCGCAGCACTGTCACCGGGGTGGCCTGCCGGCGCAGAAGCGCGCGTCCGGACAGTACGAGTGCTCCCGCGAGCGCCGCCCACGCGGGATCGATGCCCAGCGCGGAGGCCACGACGAACCCGGCCAGTGTGCAGGCCACGGTGACGAGGGCGAACAGCGGGAGCGCGGGCGCGTCCGCCGTACCGGGGCCGGGGTCCGCGGGCGGCGTGTCCGGTGCCGGTGCGGCCAGGTCGGCGGCGAAGAACCGACGGAACACCAGGTACTCGGCGCCGATCGCGACCAGCCAGGGCAGCGTCATCAGAGCGGCGAACCGGGTGAAGCTCAGGCCGCTCGCGCTGAACGCCAGCAGGTTGGTGAGGTTGGAGACCGGCAGCAGCAGCGACGCCGTGTTCGACAGATGCGCGCAGGCGTAGGAGTGCGGCTTGGGCCTGACCCCTGTCCGGGCGGCCGTGGCGAACACCACGGGCGTGAGCAGCACGATGGTCGCGTCCAGGCTCAGTACCGCCGTGATCGCCGAGGCCAGCACGAAGACCGAGGTCAGCAGCCGTCCCGGCCGGTTCTTCGCCCACCGGGCCATCCACCCGCCGCAGGCCCGGAAGAGCCCCTCGACATCGCAGAAGTGGGCCAGGACCAGCACCGCCGCGAGGAAGCCGACCACCGGCCCGAGCCGCTCGGCCTCCTCCCACGCGTGTTCCGGCGAGATCGCGCCGGTGACGACCACCAGCCCGGCGGCGGGAACCGCCACGACCGCCTCAGGCAGCCCGAACGGGCGCACGACGGCGCAGGCCAGGACGGCGATGAGCAGGGCGATGGACAGGGCCTCGGCGGACGGGGCGTTCAGAGTTCGGTCCTCCGGGACAGGGATGTCGGTACCCCTCCATGAAAGCAGGCCCAGCTCACCGGCCCACCGACCGGGTCAGGATCCGGTACCGGGACCGAAGACCGTCAGGAACACCGACGACTCGTTCCCGCCGACCGGCACCTCGCCCTTCTCCCATGCCACCTTCAGCTGGTCCCGTTCGTCCGGCGGGGTCACCAGCAGCTCGGCCGGGGTCGCCGTCGCGGCCTCGCTGAGCTCCGGGTTCGCGAAGCTCAGGCCCGCCCAGGCACTGTCGCCCGGCGCCAGATGGACCGTTGTCACCTGGGCGTCGGAGCGCTTCGGGTCGGCGCCCAGCTGTTCGCCGGCCGCGTCCACGAAGGCGACGCCCGGGTAGCCGCGCAGGGTGCAGGCACGGGCGGAGTCGTTGGTGAGGACGACGGGGAAGTTCTTCTGCCCGGCGCCCGGATCGAGCCGCCCGACCGAGGCGCGCAGCTCGGAGGCACGGCAACGGCTGTCGCCGGTCGAAGGGGCGGTCGACGTCGAGACAGTCGTCGTGGTGGCGGTCGACGGGACGGTCGTGCCGTCGCCGGTGTCGCTGCCGCAGGCCCCGAGCAGGACCGGTAGCGCCATCGCGCTCATGAGCAGCGCGGTCCGACGGGCCGGCCGGGTGGTTCGGAAGGTCGCCATGTCCACACTCCTGGAGGTCACTGCGCGTACGGCGTCTCGTGCACCGTCACGAGTGTCCGGTGGGACCGGAACCCAAAAGCCCATGCGGCCCCGAATAAAACCGTCGTCAGTGAGAGCCGGGACTCACATCTCGTCGGTCAGGGACAACTCCGCCCAGATCGTCTTCCCGTCGGGCGTGTGGCGGCTGCCCCACCGCTCGGTGAGCTGGGCGACCAGCAGCAGACCGCGGCCCCCCTCGTCGAAGGTCCTGGCGCGCCGCAGGTGCGGGGCGGTGTGGCTGGAGTCGGAGACCTCGCAGATCAGGGTCGCCGCGTCATGGATGAGCCGCAGCCGGATGGGGTGCGAGCCGTAGCGGATGGCGTTGGTGACCAACTCGCTCACCACCAGCTCGGTGGTGAACGAGGCCTCGCTCAGGTCCCAGACGTCGAGCTGCTCGCCGACCTGTTTGCGGATCGGTCCGACGAGCGCGGGGTCGGCCGGGATGTCCCACGTCGTGACGTGGGAGGCAGGCAGCCCCTGGGTGCGGGCCAGCAGCAGCGCCACGTCGTCCGCCGCGCCACCCGGCGGGAGCAGGGTGTGCAGGATGCGGTCGCACGTCTCGTCGAGCGAGTCCGCGTACGCGGCCAGCGCGTCGCACAACAGCTGGTGACCGGCGTCGATGTCCCGCTCGCGGCTCTCGATCAGCCCGTCGGTGTAGAGCGCGAGGACCGTGCCCTCGGCGAGCTCCAGTTCCGTGGACTCGAACGGCAGCCCGCCGAGCCCGAGCGGCGGACCCGCCGGGAGCCGCACCTGCCGGGGCGTGCCGCCCGGGGTGAGCATGACCGGTGGGGGATGCCCGGCGCGGGCCAGGGTGCAGCGCCGCGACACCGGGTCGTACACCGCGTACAGACAGGTCGCCCCGACCTCGCCCGGGCCGCCCTCACTGCCGGCCTCGGCGGACAGCCGTACGACGAGGTCGTCGAGGTGGGTGAGCAGCTCGTCCGGGGCGAGGTCGATGTCGGCGAGCGTGCGTACGGCGGTGCGCAGCCGGCCCATGGTGGCGGAGGCCTGGATGCCGTGGCCGACCACGTCACCGACGACCATCGCGACCCGCATCCCGGACAGCGGGATCACGTCGAACCAGTCGCCGCCCACGCCGGCCCGCGCCGCCGGGAGATAGCGCGAGGCGGCTTCGAGGGCGGCGGTGCGCGGCAGGGTCCGGGGGAGCAGGCTGCGTTGCAGGGCGAGAGCGGTGTCGCGTTCGCGGGAGAACCGGCGTGCGTTGTCGATACAGACGGCGGCCCGGGCGGTGACCTCCTCGGCGAGCAGCGCGTCGTCTGCCGTGAACGGGTCGGGCCGCCGGTACCGGGTCAGGACGGCGACGCCGAGCGTCGTACCGCGGGCCGTGATCGGCACGGACATCATGGAGTGGATGCCGAATTCCTTGACCCGGTTGAGGCGGGCCTTGTTCCAGGCCAGCCGCTGTTCGAGGTCGTCGGAGGGCAGGGTGGCCACGATGGTGCGGCCCGCGAGGAGCGAGTCGGCCTGCGGTGAGAGGGCGGGGTACTCGTCCAGCTGTCCCGGCTTGGCGACGGCTTCGGGGCTGCCCGGGATGATCGACCGGTGGGCGGCCCGGCGGAGGCTGAGGGGCGCGCTCAGTTCGGCCGGGCGGTGGTCGCCGCCGTGCTGCGGCGGGTCCAGCAGGTCGACGCTGACGAAGTCGGCGAGCGCCGGGACACAGACGTCCGCCAGCTCCTGGGCCGTCCGGGTGACGTCGAGGGTGGTGCCGATGCGCACACTCGCCTCGTTGACCAGCTGGAGCCGCTCCCGGGCGAGGTACTGATCGGTGAAGTCATGGGCCGCGAGACAGACCCCCCGCACCCGCCCCTCGGCGTCCTTGAGCGGTGCCAGCCGGGCCAGCCAGGCGTGTGCGTGGTCCTCGCCGCCGGTGCGCAGATAGGTCTGGATGTCCTTCGGCCGGCCGCTGGTCAGTACGTCGAGCATGTGCTGCTCCAGCTCCGCGCTGCGCTCCCGGCCTCCTATCTCGGCGATTCTGAGCCCTCGGATGCGCTCCAGCGGCAGCCCGATGACCCCCGCCATGGCGTCGTTGACGCCGTGCAGTCGAAGCCGGTCGTCGTAGACGGCCGTCGCACAGGGCGCCTGGGCGAGCGCGGCCCGCATCAGCGGGTCGTCCTCGGGCCGGGAATCGTTCTCCAGGGGTGTGACGAGCAGCCAGTCGCCCCGGCCGCCGTCGGGGGCCGGCCGGTAGTGGGCGAGGAGCCAGGAGGACACCGTCCGGCCGTCGCGGTGACGCAGCGCGAGAGTGCCGTGCCAGATCTCCTCCGTCGGCGGCCCGGGCTTCCCGGAACCGTCGACGGCCAGCAGGGACGCGGCGGGACGGCCCAGCACCTCGGCCGCCGACCAGCCCAGCAGCCGGCGGGCGCCCTCGTTCCAGCCGGTCAGGGCGCCCCGCGCGTCGACGACGGCCCGCGCCGTGTCGGCATCGTCGAACGGGTACACCGGGCTCATCGTCGCCACTCCATCGTGAACACTCACAGTGAGCAGGGGATGTCACTGGTGTTCCACACTAGTGCGTTCTGTCCCCGCATGGTCAGTAACACCCATGTCCCCGGACCGCCGGGAAGGCCGCCGCGCGGGGCGGGATTCCGGCCGTTGTGACAGGTGGGGCCGAAGTACGTCACCGGACTCTTGACGGACGCATGTGCCGCACCGTCAGAATCTGTTTGTTAACGATCAATTGTGAGTACTTCTGGGCCCTGATGAGGGAGAGCCGCCGTGACAGTCACTCGCAGATCGGTGTTGGCCGCCGGTACGTCCGCCCCCGCGGCCGGAGCCCTGCTGGGCACCGCGGCCGACGCGCGGGCCGCCTCCGGCCGGTCCGGCCGCCGAACCGTCCCGCTGCGGGACGGCTGGCGCTTCGCGCTGGTCGACCCGGGCGGGATCACCGACCCCACGGGCGAGTACGCGAACGCTCCCGACCCCGCCTACGACGACTCGGCGTGGCGGACGGTCGCCGTCCCCCACGACTGGAGCATCGAGCTCGCCCCGACCACCGACCACGGCACCACCAGCGGCACCGGGTTCTTCCCCGGCGGCCTCGGCTGGTACCGCCTCGCCTTCACACTCCCGCCCGCGCTCGCCGGTAAGCGGATCTCGGTGGAGTTCGACGGCGTCTACATGGACTCCTACGTCTACTGCAACGGCACGGAGGCCGGCCGTCACCCCTACGGCTACACCGGATTCGCCCTTGACCTCACCGGCCTTCTTCACACCGACGGCACCACCGAGAACGTGCTCGCGGTGAAGGTGCAGAACCGGCTGCCCAGCAGCCGCTGGTACTCGGGCAGCGGCATCTACCGCGAGGCCCGGCTGGTCGTCACCGAGCCGGTGCACGTGGAGCGCTGGGGTACGTATGTCACCACCCCGGAGGTCGCCGAGGGCCGGGCCGTCGTCCGGGTTCGGACCTCCGTGGTCAACGCTTCGGGCAGCGCCGCCGAGGTCGAGGTCGTCTCCCGGATCGTGGATCCCCGCGGCCGTACGGTCGCCCGTACGTCCTCCACGGCCGCCGTCACCGACCGGTCGACCGAGACCCATGAACTCATTGTCCCCGAACCGCAGTTGTGGGACTTCGCGGCACCGCACCGCTACACCCTGAAGACCGGACTGCGGGTCGGCGGCATCACTGTCGACACCCACCGCACGACCTTCGGCATCCGGACCTTCCGCTTCGACCCGGACGAGGGCTTCCAGCTCAACGGCACCGCTCACAAGATCAGGGGAGTCGACCTCCACCACGACCTGGGCGCCCTCGGGGCCGCCGTCAGCGTCGACGCGATCCGCCGGCAGATGACCATCATGAAGTCGATGGGCGTCAACGCCTTCCGCACCTCCCACAACCCGCCCTCGCCGGAGATGATCCAGGTCTGCGAGGAGCTGGGCATCGTGATGATGGTCGAGGCCTTCGACTGCTGGCGCAGTTCCAAGACCCGCTACGACTACGGCCGGTTCTTCGATGAGTGGGCGGACCGGGACATCACGGAGATGGTGCGGGCCGCCCGCAACTCGCCCGCCGTCCTCATGTGGTCCCTCGGCAACGAGATCTCCGAGTTCACCTCCACCGCCGGCCTCACCATCGCGGACCGGCTCATCGCCGCCGTGAGGGCGTCCGACGACACCCGCCCGATCGTGATCGGCTCCCACCGTCACCGCAGCGTGCCGGCCCCCGGCACCCCGGGCGACCTGATCCTGGCGAAGCTCGACGGCCTCGGCCTCAACTACAACACCGCGGCCTCGGTGGACGCCCTGCACGCCCGCTATCCGCACCTGTTCCTCTTCGAGTCGGAGTCCTCGTCCGAGACCTCCACCCGGGGCACCTACCAGGAACCGGAACGCCTCAACACCGGCGAGAACCACACCCCGGGCCGACGCGCGGTCTCGTCGTACGACAACAATCTCGCCTCCTGGACGATGAGCGGTGAGTACGGCCTGAAGAAGGACCGGGACCGCAAGTGGTTCGCCGGCGAGTTCCTGTGGTCGGGCATCGACTACATCGGCGAGCCGACCCCGTACGACGTGTTCCCGGTGAAGGCGTCCTTCTTCGGCGCGGTCGACACCGCGGGTTTCCCCAAGGACATGTACCACCTGTTCCGCAGCCAGTGGACGAGCGAGCCCATGGTCCATCTGCTCCCGATGACCTGGAACCACGAACCGGGCGACACGGTGGAGGTCTGGGCCTACGCCAACGTCGACACGGTGGAACTGTTCCTCAACGGAAAGCCGCTCGGCACCAGGCGGTTCGACACCAAGACGACGGTCGACGGCCGCGTCTACCTGGAGACCACGGAGGCCACCGGTGACGACAAGACGGTCACCTCGGGCCCCTGGCCGGGCAGTTACACCAGCCCGAACGGCAGCGCGGGCAAGCTGCATCTGACCTGGCACGTGCCCTACGAGCCGGGCGAGTTGAGGGCGGTGGCCCGGCGGAACGGCCGGGTCGTGGCGACGGACGTCCTGCGGACGGCGGGCCCGGCACACGCGATACGCCTCACCGCGGACCGCGGGTCCCTCGCGGCCGACGGCCGTTCGCTGTGCTTCGTGACCGCCGACGTGGTCGACGCCCGGGGCGTGGTCGTGCCCGGAGCCGAGCACCTGCTCGCCTTCGAGGTCGACGGCGGCTCCCTGGCCGGGCTCGACAACGGGCGCGAGGAGAGTGCCGAGCGCTATCAGGCGAGCACCCGAACCGCCTTCCACGGCAAGGCACTCGCCATCGTCCGGGCGGGAACGGCGGCCGGGCGGCTGAAGGTCACGGCCCGGTCGGCGGGGCTGCGCACGGGCAGGGCCGAGGTCCGTACGACGCCGGCGCACGACGAGGCGCTGACGCCGGCCGCGCTCTTCACACCCGACCCGGGCCCGGGGACCCCCACCTACCCCGCTGCGGACGCCGGCTACTCCGGCCGCCCGGACACACTCCCCGCCGCGATGCTCGACGGCGCGCCGGGCACCGGCTGGTCCAACGCGTTCTACAAGTCGCCGACCGCGCTGCTGCCCGCGTTCAGCGGGGCCCGCGCCGAGGACTGGGTCTCGGTCGACTACGGACGGGCCCGCGACTTCACCCGGGTCGAGGTCTCCTTCACGGTGGACGCCATCCACAGCCTGCCCGCGTCGGTCGCCGTGTCGGTGCGGGACGGCGACCGGTACGTGCGGGTGCCGGACGCGGCCGTCCAGTGGGCAGACGCCTCCGACACGCCGACGGTGATCACCTTCGCGGCGGTACGGGGCACCGGCCTGCGGCTCGACCTGACGAGCCGTTACCCGGGGGAGACGCGCGGTGCGTTGCGAATCACCCGGCTGGAGGCGCCGGCGGGCTGATTCTCGCCCCCGCCGCCCCTGCCCGTCCTCGGGGCCTTTCAGCCCGTCCGGCGTTTGAGGACGAGGCCCCTTCAGGGCCGAAAGCGGGGGTCCGGGGGCGCGGCCCCCAGGGATGGGACGGGCGGGGCGGCGGGGGCGAACAACCCTGTACGCGCGCCCAGTACGGTCCACACCGTTGACGCGCCGCACGACCTCGCAGAGCATGGGCCACGTCCATTTATGGGAGCGCTCCCACCCTCCCCCCGAGGAGCCCAGACGTGAAACGACGCAGAACCACCCTGTTCTCGGTGACCGCCCTCCTCGCGGCGGCACTCACCGCACTCCCCGCCGGCCCGGCCGGTGCCGAGGAGATCGAACAGGTGAAGAACGGCACCTTCGACACCACCACCGCCCCCTGGTGGACGACCAGCAACGTCACCGCCGGCCTCTCCGACGGAGGCCTCTGCGCGGACGTACCCGGCGGGACCGCCAACCGCTGGGACGCCGCCGTCGGCCAGAACGACATCACCCTGGTCAAGGGCGAGTCCTACCGGTTCGCCTTCAAGGCGCTGGGCGCGCCCGCCGGACACGTCGTCCGGGCGATCGTCGGCCTGTCGGTGTCCCCGTACGACACCTACTTCGAGGTCAGCCCGCAGCTGAGCGTGTCGGGCGACGCCTACACCTACACGTTCACCGCGCCCGCGGACACGGCCCAGGGCCAGGTCGGTTTCCAGCTCGGCGGCAGCGCAGAGGCCTTCCGGTTCTGTATGGACGACGTGTCGCTGGTGGGCGGGGTACCGCCCGAGGTGTACGAACCCGACACCGGACCCCGGGTACGGGTCAACCAGGTCGCCTATCTGCCCGCCGGCCCGAAGAACGCCACGCTGGTCACCGACGCCACGCAGCCGCTGCCCTGGCAGCTGAAGAAGGCCGACGGGGCGACGGTGGCCCACGGCAGGACCGTGCCGCGCGGCACCGACGCCTCCTCCGGGCAGAACGTGCACACCATCGACTTCGGCTCCTACCGCAAGCGTGGCACCGGCCTCACGCTGGTCGCCGACGGTGAGACGAGCCGTCCCTTCGACATCGACGCGAGCGCCTACGACCGGCTGCGGCAGGACTCGCTGAAGTACTACTACACGCAGCGCAGCGGCATCGCGATCCGCGACGATCTGCGCCCCGGCTACGCCCGCCCCGCCGGCCACGTCGACGTGGCGCCCAACCGGGGCGACTCCGCCGTGCCGTGCCAGCCGGGTGTGTGCGACTACACGCTCGATGTCACCGGCGGCTGGTACGACGCCGGTGACCACGGCAAGTACGTCGTCAACGGCGGCATCTCCACGTGGGAGGTGCTGAGCACGTACGAGCGCGCCCTGCACGCCCGTACGGGGCAGCGGGACAAGCTCGGTGACGGCACGCTCGCCATCCCGGAGAGCGGCAACAAGGTGCCCGACGTCCTGGACGAGGCCCGCTGGGAGCTGGACTTCCTGTTGAAGATGCAGGTGCCCGACGGGCAGCCGCTGGCCGGCATGGCGCACCACAAGATCCACGACGAGCAGTGGACCGGGCTGCCGCTGCTGCCGAGCGACGACCCGCAGAAGCGCCAACTGCACCCGCCGACCACCGAGGCCACCCTGAACCTCGCCGCCACGGCGGCGCAGGCGGCCCGGCTGTACCGGCCCTACGACCGCGCGTTCGCCGCCCGTGCCCTCGCGGTGGCGCGCAAGGCCTGGACGGCCGCCCTCGCGCACCCCGGCCTCCACGCCGACCCGAACGACGCGACCGGTGGCGGTGCCTACAACGACACCGACGCACAGGACGAGTTCTACTGGGCCGCCGCCGAGCTGTACCTCAGCACCGGTGAGAAGGCGTTCGAGCGGTTCATCCTGAACTCGCCGGTCCACACGGCCGACATCTTCGTGCCCCTCGGCTTCGACTGGGCCAGGACCGCGGCGGCCGGCCGGCTCGACCTGGCGACCGTCCCGAACGGGCTGCCCGGCCGGGACAAGGTCCGCCAGTCCGTGATCAAGGGCGCGGACCGCTATCTGACCACGCTGGCGGCACAGCCGTACGGCATGCCCTACGCCCCCGACGCCAACGTGTACGACTGGGGATCCAACGCCCAGATCCTCAACAACGCCGTCGTCGTCGCCACCGCCTACGACATCAGCGGCGCCTCGAAGTACCGGGACGGCGCGCTCCAGAGCATGGACTACCTCTTCGGCCGCAACGCGCTGAACATGTCGTACGTGACGGGTTACGGCGAGGTCAACTCGCATCAGCAGCACAGCCGTTGGTACGCCAAGCAGCTCGACCCGAGCCTGCCCGGCCCGCCGGACGGCACGCTCGCCGGAGGCCCCAACTCCAGCATTCAGGACCCCTACGCACAGAGCAAACTCCAGGGCTGCGTCGGCCAGTTCTGCTACATCGACGACATCCAGTCCTGGTCGACGAACGAGCACACGGTCAACTGGAACGCGGCCCTGGCCCGAATGGCGTCCTTCGTGGCCGACCAGGGATAACCGGGCCGTGCCTCGCCCCCTCGGTACCTCCGCCTCACCGGGCTGACCTGCTGATATTTACGGGTAAGTACCGGCGAGGTACCGTGGGGGCATGCCAGCTCTCAACGTGGAGTTCAGTGACCGCGAGCTAGAGGACCTGCGGCAGATAGCCAAGGAGCGCGGTACGTCCATGAAGGCCCTCGTGCGTGAGGCGGCGGCGGCCGACATCGCCCGCCACCGTGCCCTGCAGGAGGGTGCGGAGGAGTTCCGGCGGTTCTTCGCGGCCCACGCCGACGAGTTCGCCGCCGCGTTCCCCGAGGACGAACCGGTCGCGCCGGGGCGTCAGGGACAGGTCGCCTGACCGATGGCTCCCGTCATCCACATCGACGTGCCCTGGCTGCTCCAGCGCCACGAAGAGGTCCTGCCGGACCAGCCCACGGTCAACGACTTCTCCGCCCTGGTGGCCGCGGTGGCACGGCACCGGGTCGATCCGCCGCGCCTCGGCGTGGACTCCGACCCGGCCTGGCGGGCCGCCGCGCTGCTGCACACCCTCGCCCTGCTCAAGCCGCTCCCGTCGGCCAACGCCCGCTTCGCCTGCGCCACCGCCGTGGCGTACATGTTCGTCAGTGACGTCGGCATCGACCCGCCCTACGGCGCCCTCGTCGACCTCGCACGCGACCTGATCTCGGGGAAGGTCGACGTCTACGGCGCGGCCGACCGGCTGCGCTCCTGGCAGATCTGAGCGGATCCGGGCAGTTGGGCCCCGTCGCCGGGCCGGGCCCGCCCTCGGGGCCGCCGACCGAGGGCGGGAAGAACGGGGTCGGCGGCCGTTTCGCGCGGGAGAGCCGCCTTTCCGCGCGGGGCCTCCGAGAAGGCCGGTTCCAGTGGACTGCACCGCCGTTCGCGCCGGGAGCGTGCGAGGCGCACCGGCGCGTGCACCCGGTTCACACGGGGCGCGGGGAAAATACCGAAAGCCGGTGCGCGTGCCGGAAGTTTCTCCTGTTGCTGACTTTCCTTCAATGAATGGATGTTGCCCAAGTGCCTTGTTGGCCGTGACCGACTTGTGCAATGGTGAACGACCTGTACAGGGGAGTGGCCGGACTCAATTCGCCGGTGGTGTTTCGGTGGCGGTCCAGCCCCACCGTCGGGGCGGGGACGCAGCCGGGAACCTCTGTGAGTTGCCCGCGCGTGGGAAGGAAACCGCTCAGTGCCCCACCCCCACCCCCCTCGTCCGTCCTACCCCCCGTACTCCGGTGGGGTTCCGGGTGAATCGGACGAGAGTCTCGCGGCCCAGCTCAGAAGCAGGCCTGAGGGTGAGACGGGTGTGCCCGTCGCCCTGCTGACCGCGCGACACTGGCAGGCGGCCCACGAGTACGCGGTCATCTGCCTCGCCACCTCGGCCCGGACCGCCTCCATGGTCACCGCGGCCGCCTTCCACCAGGTCCTGGAACGGGTGATGCGAGCCGAGTCGGCCGTCGCGCTGCGCCCGAGGTTCCTCGTCGCCGTGCGCGACATCGTCAGGGAGTGGTCCGCCGACGACCGCATATCCGATGTGCTGCCGGACCTGACGAAACCGGCGGGCGGTCGCGGTATGCGCGCGGCGAAGTCCATGACGGCGGAAAACCGAAAACTCGCGGAGCGTTCGTTCCAGGCCCTTCCCGGACTCGCCCAGTGTCTGCTGTGGCACACCGAGGTGGAGGGCGATCCGATGAATGTCCCCGCCGTCCTTCTTGGCATGGACACGAATATGGCGGCGGCGTCGCTGGAACAGGCCCGTGAACAATTCCGCGAGGGTTGTGTCCGCGCCCACCGGGAACTCGCGCCGTCCAAGGAATGCCGGTTCTACAACCGTCTCCTCGACATCCCCATCAGGCGCGGCGGCGCCCTCCTGCCCGATGTCCAGCAGCACGTGTCGGAGTGCCGCTACTGCCGCCACGCCGCCGAGCAGCTGAGCCACTTCGAGGGCGGCCTGGGCACGCTGCTCGCCGAGGCCGTGCTCGGCTGGGGTGCCCGGCGCTATCTCGACTCACGCCCGGGACGCAGCCAGAGCGGCACCCGGGTACGGGGTCATGCCCGGCACCGCGGCGGAGGCGGCGGTGGCCTGGGGCGGCTTCGACTTCTGTCACGGATTCCCTCCCCGCGCCGCCCGGTCCCGGGCGAGACCCGGAACAGGAGGACCCTGCTCACCAGCGTGGGCCTGGCCTCGGCCGTCGTCCTCGCGGTCGTGCTGGGCAGCGGACTGTTGCCGAAGGACGGCAGCGGCGCCGACCCGACGGCCTCCTCCAGCGCGACCGGCCAGGGCAGCGGGGCGCCCGACGCCTCGCCTACCCCGCCCGCGGTGTCCTCCTCGCCGCCCGCGACGGGCGGCAACCCCACCGCCGTCCGGCAGACCCGGCTGCGGAACGTCACCGCCGACCTGTGCCTCGACATCCGGGGCGGCCGGGCCACGGCCGGCGCCGTCACCAGGCTCGCGTCCTGCTCGACCGCGTGGACCCAGCTGTGGACGTACGAGGACGACGGCCTGTTGCGCAGTGTCGCCAACCCCGAGCTGTGCCTGGACTCGCACGCCGACGCCGGTGTCGTCATCCTCGGCCGCTGTGCCGCCGCGTCCGACGAGCGCGGTGACGACGTCCGCTACGACCTCACCGTGCGGGGCGAGTTGCTGCCCCGCTGGCAGGAGGGCCTCGCCGTCGCCCCCGCCTCCGACGAACCCGACACGGACGTGGTCGTCAAGGTCCGCGACGGCTCCGCGAACCAACGCTGGCTCACCGACACGGTGACCGCCAGCCCCGAGTCCCTGTCGATAGGCGGCTCTCCGGGCAGGGCGGCCCAGGTGGACGCGGACCCGAGGTAGGCCGTCTCCGCAGGGGGCGTACGGCCGGCGGGCGACCCGCCGGGTGACTCCGGTGCCGACGGCGATCAGGGTGCCGTCGGCGGGGACGGTGGTCCGGCCGGGGTGCGAGGGCGGCCCACCGCACCCGTGCGTCGCCGTGCGGTCAGTCTCCGGTCGCCGACCGGTGCAGGACGGCGGCCAGTTCGCGTGGGCGGGAGAACATGGGCCAGTGCCCGGTGTCCAGCTCGACCAGGTCCCACCGGTCGCTCTTGAGCAGTTCCACCACGTCCTGGCACGGTTCCGGGTCGTCTAGCAGACACTTGACGTAGGTCGCGGGAAGGTCGCTCATCGCGCCCGTGAGGACGGCAGGCTCGGTGAGGGTGGCCCCGGGGTGGGGCGTGGAGCCGCTCACGATCCGCGCGATCTGCTCGTCGGTGAGGTCCTGGCCCGCGAAGTGGTCCGCCGCCGGGATCGGCCAGAAGCCGTCGTTCTCGGCGATCGACGTCTCCACCCCGGTACTGTCCCAGCCCCACAGGAACGACTTTCCGTCGGCCGGGACGCTCGCGTCGACGAACACCACCCGCCTCAGCCGCTCACCCGTCCGCTCGGCGGCCTGCCCGACGGGTATCCCCGCGTAACTGTGCCCGACGAGCACGACATCCCGCAGATCGAGGCGTTCGACCTCCTTGACGATGTCCCGTACATGCGTCTGCTGTCCGGCCGGCTCGCCCCGCCGCTCCGCCAGCCCCGACAAGGTCAGCGGGTGCACCCCGTGCCCGGCGGCGCGCAGCTCGACCACCACTTCGTCCCACGCCCAGGCACCGAGCCGCGCACCCGCGACCAACACGACTTCGCTCATGCCGCACAACGTAGCGCGAGCCTCCGACAACGCCTCCGGCACCGGTGGCGGGATGAGCCACCTGGCTCTATGAACACAGGGGGTCGTCCAGGGGACGGCTCGGGGCCGAACCGGAATGTTTCAGGCCGATTAAAAAAGCAGGTGGATCCGGCCACTCGGTCGCCTCGGGTGATCAACGGCCGCTCAGTTACGGGCTTCACGCGTTCGAATCACGTAACTTCACGCCACTGATTCAATACGCAAGGTTACTGAAACGCATGGGGTCGAGATGAGTTTCGGCGCCGGACTCGGCAGACTCACGCTCGCCGATCCGGCCCGACCGGCTGGGATCGAGTACCCATGCGGACCGTTGGACCTTCGATTCGCATCTTCGAACTGAGCGGAAGGATGCACACAATGCCGAACACCGCGCGCTGGGCAGCGACTCTGACCCTGACGGCCACCGCCGTCTGCGCCCCCTTCACAGGGGCCGCCGTCGCCGCCCCGGGCTCCGCCCCCTCCGGGCTCTACGCACCCTCGGCCCTGGTGCTCACCACGGGGCACGGTGACACCGCGGCCACCGTCACGCCCGAGCGTGCCGTCACCCTGACCTGTGCCCCGACCGCCTCGGGCACCCACCCGGCCGCGTCCGAGGCCTGTGCGGAACTCCGGGCCGCCGGTGGGGACTTCGACCTGCTGGCGCCCAGGGGCGACGTGAAGTGCACCAAGCAGTTCGACCCCGTGGTCGTCACCGTCGAGGGCGTGTGGCGGGGCCGGCGGGTCGCCTACGAGCGGACTTTCGCGAACGAGTGCGTGAAGAACACCTACGGGACGGCCGTCTTCACGTTCTAGGGACCGGGGTCGCGCGCTGCCGTGAGCAACGCAGGGCGCACGCGGATGGGGAGTGCGAACCCTGTGTCGCGGGAAGCCGCGCGATCTCGCAGCAGGGCCGGTCGGTGGTGTGGGGCCACCGGCCGGCCCATCGGCATATGCGCGCGAAGGCGGGACCGCTTCCCCTACTCCGGCTCCGGGATGCCGGGGAGGGGCGGGAAACGGTGGAGCAGCAGGGCGGCGCGCAGCAGCCGGTGGAGGCGGGGTGTGTCGCAGACCAGGCGCAGCCGTCCGCCGCGCTCGCGGGCCCGGGTGTCGGCGCGGCACAGTTCGCGCAGGCCGGAGCAGTCGAAGAAGCCGACCTGCCGGAGGTCGACCAGGACGTCGGGGCCGGCGCGCGAGGTCGCCGCGTCCAGATGCTCGGCGAGGAAGCCCGCGGTCGCCAGGTCGATCTCGCCGAAGACCTCGACCACGGTGAACGGCCCGTTCGCATAGGTACGGGCATACGGGTTGGCCGTCGGCGTGAGGGCCCCGGACGAGTCCGGGGCCGTGTGTGCGGGCGGCCGGGGGATGCGGTCGTCGGCTTCCGGCGTCATGGCTGCTCCACCTCGGCGGGGGCGCATTCGATCTCGGTAGCTACCCCGGTTGCGTCCGGACCATCCCTGACACGCCGTGCGCAAGATCTAGTTCACTCGACAAGGTGAATTATGGCTGTACTGATTGACATTCCGTGCACTGTGCACTTACTGCTCGGGACGCCGCGACGGACGAAGGGGCCGCCGTCTCCCTACGGACGGCGGCCCCCTCGGCCTCGGCGACCCGGGCGGGTCACATGTGGACGACAGGTGCGGCGTTCTCGTCCTGGACCGGGACACCGGGGCGGTACAGCAGGGAGGTGATCAGGGCGCCCGCGGCGAAGAAGCCCGCCGACCACCAGAAGGCGGTGGTGTAGCTCTCGATCGTCGACTGGGCCTGGACCAGCTTGTCGGCCGCGTTCCGGCCGGACAGGTAGTTGGTCGCGGCGCTCGCGGCGAGCGTGCTCAGCAGCGCCGTACCGATCGAACCGCCCACCTGCTGCATGGTGTTGACCGTGGCGGAGGCCACGCCCGCGTCCTCGGCGCCGATCCCGCTGGTGGCCAGCTGCATCGCGGGCGGCATGATGGCGCCCATGCCCGCGCCGATCACCAGCAGTTGCGGGAGTACGGCGGTGCTGAAGGACGAGCCGACGCCGATGCCGGTCAGCCAGGCCATGCCGGCCGCACCGAGGGCGAAGCCCGCCGGGATGATGATCTTCGGCCCGAAGCGGGGCACGAGCATGGTGGTGGACACCTGGGCCGCGACCATCAGGGCCGCCATCATCGGCATGAAGGCCAGGCCGGTCCTGGTCGGGCTGAAGCCGAGGTTCAGCTGCAGGTAGTAGGTGAGGAAGAGGAAGACGCCGAACATCGCGGCGCCGGAGATGAGCACCGTGAGGAACGAGGCCGCACGATCGCGGTCCAGCAGGACGCGCATCGGCAGCAGCGGGTGCTTCGCACGGGTCTGCCACCGGGCGAACGCCGCGAGGAGCAGTACGCCCGCGGTCAGGAAGCCCCAGGTCTGCGGTGAACTCCAGTCGTGCGTCTCGGCGTTGGAGAAGCCGTAGACGACGGAGAAGAGACCGGCGGAGACCAGCAGCGTGCCCGGGACGTCGATCCTGGAGTTGGCGGCGTCACGGTGGTTGCTCAGCAGCATCCAGCCGCCGACGAAGGCCACGACGGCGAAGACCAGGTTCACGTACAGCGTCCAGCGCCAGTCGAGCGCGTCGGTCAGCAGGCCGCCGAGCAACAGGCCCACCGCGCCGCCGGCCCCGGCGATGGCGCCGTACACGCTGAACGCGCGGGCCTTCTCGCGCGCGTCGGTGAAGGTCGTGTTGAGGAGTGAGAGCGCGGCCGGTGCGAGCAGTGCGCCGAAGACACCCTGGAGTGCCCGGGCGACGACCAGCATCTCGAAGCCGTTCGCGGCGCCGCCGAGGACCGAGGCGCCGGCGAATCCGGCGACGCCGATGAGGAAGGCGGGCTTGCGCCCGAACAGGTCGGCGATCCGGCCGCCGAGCAGCAGCAGGGAGGCGAAGGCCAGCGCGTACGCCGTGACGACCCACTGCCGGTTGCCGTCGGAGAAGCCGAGGTCGGCCTGTGCGGAGGGAAGCGCGATGTTCACGATGGTGGCGTCGAGGACCACCATCAGCTGCGCGATTCCGATGATCGCGAGGATCCACCACCGCTTCGGGTTCGGCGCGGCGGACTCCTTGTCCGTGTCGTGCCCGACGCCCTTCGGGGCGCCTTCGGTAAGGGACTGGGGCATTTGAGCACACTCCAGGGAAGGTCGCTCGTGGAGTGGAGCGACGAGTGGTGACGGAAGGCGAAGGGGACCGGGAGTTACGAGTATGTAAACGAAACGGTTTCGTACACCCGGCCCCTTGAGGTTAGACCATTTCCATCGAAACGGCAAAGTATCGAAACGGCAAAGTATCGTTAGGGGTGATGTGTCGATGCGCCCGGCGGCAGCCCGGAGGCGGCTTCGCTTCGCGGCCCCTCGCTACGCCAGCTGCCGTCGCACCAGTTCGTGCAGCCGCCCGCCCGTGTCCGCCAGCAGCTCGGCCGGGGTGCCCTGCTGGGCGACCTTGCCGTCCTCCATCACGATCACCCGGTCCGCGTCCAGCACCGTGGACAGGCGGTGGGCGATCACGATCCGGGTGGCGTTCAGCGCGCGGGTGCTCTCGATGACCGTGCGCTGGGTCTCGTTGTCCAGGGCGCTGGTCGCCTCGTCGAAGAAGAGGATGCGCGGCCTGCGGATCAGCGCCTGCGCGATCATCAGCCGCTGGCGCTGGCCGCCCGAGACCGCGCCGCTGCCCTGGACGATGGTGTGCAGGCCCATCGGCATCCGCTTGATGTCCTCGGCCAGACCCGCCATCCCGGCGGCGGCCATCGCCTCCTCCGGTGTGTAGGGCTCGGTGCCGCAGATGACGTCCAGGATCGAACCCGTCATCGGCTGGGCGTGCTGGAGCACCACGCCGCACTGGCGCCGTACGGCCGACTGGTCGAGGGCGCCCAGGTCCTGGCCGTCGTACAGCACACTGCCCGAGACCGGTCTGTCGAAGCCGATCAGCAGGCGCAGCAGCGTCGACTTGCCGCAGCCGCTGGGGCCGACGATCGCCACGAACTCGCCCGCCCGCACCTGGAAGGACACGTCGTCCAGGACGAGCGGGCCGTCGTCCGTGTAGCGGAAGGAGAGACGGCGGGCCTCGATCGCGCCGGTCAGCACACCCGGCCGGGTGCTGGCGACGCGTACCTCCGGGGTCGCCTCCAGCACCGGCTTGATCTCCTCGTACAGCGGGAGCGCGGCCACGCCGGAGACGAAGGCGCCGGTCAGCTGGGTGACCGAGGTCAGGAGCATCGTCACCGAGGTGTTGAAGGTGAGGAAGGCCGCCGCCGACATCGCACCGCGCGCCGGCCCCGCCAGCAGCATGAACATCAGCAGGGTGCACACCGGCAGGTACACCGCGCCCAGCACCGTGGTGAGGTTCTTGATGCGGCCGACCTTCTGCTGAAGCTCGCGGCTGCGCGCGAACTCGCCCGCCCAGGCCGCGTACGCGTAGTTCTCGGCTGCCGCCACCCGTAGTTTGGGCAGGCCTCGCAGGGTCTGGAAGGCCTGGTTGTTCAGCTTGTTGGACAGCGCGATCAGCCGCCGCTGCCAGCGCACCTGCCACAGCCCGAGACCCAGGAACACGGCGGCGATCACCACGAGCATGCCGACCGCAGCGAGTGCCATCGGGACGCTGTAGTAGAGGAGCAGGCCGAGGTTCATCGCCGCCACCGTGACCGACTGCGTGACGACGGGAGCAACTCCCGCCAGCAGCTTGCGGATCGCGCTGATGCCCATCGCCGCACTCGCCAGCTCACCGGTCGAGCGCTCGGTGAAGAACTTCGTCGGCAGCCGCAACAGGCGGTCCCAGACGGCCGGTTGGAGCGTCGCCTCGATCCGGCCCTCCATGCGGAGCAGGGTGAGGTTCTGCAGCAGGGTGAAGGCCGCAGCCACCACACTGCTGATCATCACGGCGAGACAGAACTGGACGATCAGCGTGGTCTGCGCCTTCGGCACGAACTCGCCGAGCACCTTGCCGGTGGCGACGGGCACCAGAGCGCCGATGGCGATCGTCACCAGGCTGCTCAGCAGCAGGTTCACCACGTCGCCCCGGCTGCCGCCCATGCTGAACCGGAGCAGCCGCAGCGGGCTCATCCCGCGTTCGGGCAGCGGGCGGTAGAACATCACCGCCCGCTCCTCGAACTCCGCCGCGTTCGCCTTCTCCACCGGTGTCTCGCGTCCCGACGAGGGGTGCACGGCCACATAGCCGCCGCGTCGCCACAGCAGTGCGACCGGGGTGCCCGACAGACTGCGGTGACCGATCAGCGGGCCGACGTCGTCGTGCCACCAGCGCCCGTCGAGCCGGACGGCCCGGGTACGGACACGGGAGG
Source organism: Streptomyces sp. NBC_01451 (assembly GCF_036227485.1). NCBI lineage: Bacteria > Bacillati > Actinomycetota > Actinomycetes > Kitasatosporales > Streptomycetaceae > Streptomyces > Streptomyces sp. NBC_01451. Next base: position 762,913 of record NZ_CP109479.1, on the reverse strand, counting down.
CGAGCGCGATCCGCTCGACCGGGTCGAGCCGGTCGCTCTCGGTGCCGCTCCGCGCGGGCTCGGCGAGTGTGATGCCCGCCGCCTCGGCGACGAGTTTGCAGGCCGCGTACGTGGCGTCGGCGTCGGCGGCGGTCGTGCGTTTCGCCGACGGCCTCCCGATCGACGCCAGCAGCGTCCGGTCGGCCTGCGCGCGGACGGCCTCGCCCGCCCTGATGCCGGCCGCCGTACGGGTCTCGTGGCTGCGTTCCAGCTGCTCGATCCACCGGTCGAGGGTGGTGAGCAGCCGGTACTGCTGGTCGACCATGCCCTGCCAGACCCCGGGGTCCATCAGCAGGTCGGCGGCGGCCTCCGCCCCGTACAGCGACCCGTACCGGACGCTGCCCGGCGGGACCTGCATCCAGAACACGTCGTCGTCGGCCGGCGCGGCGGCCCGTTCCGAGGCCATCGGTGCCTGGAAGAGGACCGACAGGCCTCGGCCGACGCCCAGGGCGAGGGCGTACTCCAGCGGGCTGGTCGCCGGGGGCACGTACCGGGCGTTGCCGTACTCGTCGTACGACCAGGTCTCCGTGTCCGGCGACCGGTACAGCTCGCGCAGCCCGATGCGGTGCACCACGCAGTCGCGCACCGGGCGGGCGACCAGCGTGTGGTCCGGGCCGGTGACCGGGCCGAGCAGCAGCGCGCCCGCCTCCAGCCGGCCGATGTGGTGCCACTGGCCCTGCTCCACGGCGTCGACCGCGTACAGGTCGAGCGCGCCGGCCGCGACCAGCCACAGCACCTGCGGGCCTTCGAGATCGAGGCGCCCCTGCCCGGACAGGTCGAACCGCGTTCCCAGCTGTCCGAGCGCGGCGAGGACGACATCGGCGTCGCCTTCGTGGACCGTCGTCATCTCATCGCTCCCTGACCAGCTCGGCGTACGCCCCGCCGGCCGCCACCAGGGCGTCGTGCCGCCCGCGTTCCACGATCGTGCCGTGCTGGAGTACGACGATCTCGTCGCTGTCGCGCACGGTGGAGAGCCGGTGGGCGATCACCACACAGGCACAGCCGCGTTTGCGCAGGTTGTCGATCACCCTCTGCTCGGTCTCCGCGTCCAGCGCGCTGGTCACCTCGTCGAGGACGAGAATGCTCGGGTTGCGCACCAACGCCCGCGCGATCTCCAGGCGTTGACGCTGACCGCCGGAGAAGTTCCGCCCGTCCTGCTCGACCCGGCTGTGGATCCCGCCCGGGCGGCGCGTGACGACGTCGTACAGTGCCGCGTCCTCAAGTGCCGCCACCACCGACTCGTCGGGGATCGACGGGTCCCACAGCGCCACGTTGTCGCGGACACTGCCCTCGAAGAGGAACACGTCCTGGTCGACGAAGGACACCGAGGCGGCCAGCGCGCCGCGCGGAATGTCCTCCAGGCGCTGCCCGTCGATCCGGATGACGCCCTCCCAGGGCGCGTACAGACCCGAAATCAGCCTGGAGACAGTCGACTTGCCGCTGCCGGAGCCACCGACCAGCGCCACCTGCTGCCCCGGACCGACGGTCAGGTCGAAGCCGGTCAGCAGGGGCTTGTCGAGCGGGCTGTAGCCGAAGGTGATGTTCTGCAGCTCGACGTGGCCGTGCAGTCGGCGCGTCGAATCGCCGCCGCCCGGGCGGGCGTACAGCGGGTCCGCCCGGAAGTTCTCGACGTCCTTGAGCCGGGCCACGTCCGCCGCGAAGTCCTGGATGCGGCCCGCCACACCGTTGAGCCGGGTGAGGGGTGCGGTGAACCGCACGACCAGGGCCTGGAAGGCCACCAGCAGACCCACGGACATATGGCCCTCGACGGCCCGCATCCCGCCGATCCACAGGATCAGCGCGCTGTTCAGCGTCGCGAGCGTCGGCGCGACCACCCCCAGCCAGGCACTCGGCACGCCGAGCCGCTGCTGCTCCTCCAGCGTGGTCGCGTGCTGCCCGGCCCACTTGCGGAAATACCCCTCCTCGCCACCGGTCGCCTTCATCGTCTCGATCAACTGGAGCCCGGAATATGCGGTGTTGGTCAACCGGGCGTTGTCCGCGCGCAGTTTGGCGGTCCGGGTCGCGCGCAGCCGGATCACCACCCGCATGGCCACGATGTTGAGCAGCGCCACACCGATGCCGACGGCCGTGAGCTGCGGGTCGTACGTGTAGAGGAGCACCGCGTACAGCACGACGACGAACGCGTCGACACCCGCCGCCGCGAGGTCGCGGGCCAGCGTCTCGGCCACCGCGTCGTTCGACTGGAGGCGCTGGACCAGGTCGGCCGGGCTGCGCTGGGAGAAGAAGGTGACCGGGAGGCGCAGCAGATGGCGCAGGAAGCGGGCGCTGCTCAGGGTCGAGGAGATGATGCGGCCGTGCAGCAGGTTCGCCTGCTGCAGCCAGGTCAGTACGAGGGTCAGTGCCACGCACGCGCCCATCGACGCGAACAGCACCTCCAGCATCGAGGTCCGGCCGCCGATCAGGAACGTGTCGATGTAGGTGCGGCTGAGCGCGGGCATCGCGGCGCCCACCGCCACCAGCAGCAGACTCGCCAGGATCGCGGCGGGCATCGTGCCCGAAGTGCCGCGCAGCCGGGCCGGCATGGCACCCAGGACGCCCGGTCTGCGCCCGCCGCGCTCGAAGTCGGGGCCCGGCTCCATGACGAGGACGACACCGGTGAAACTGGAGTCGAAGTCCTCCATCGGCACGAACCGGCGGCCCTTGCCGGGGTCGTTGACGTACACCCCGCGCCGGCCGAGGCGGCGGCCCATGCCGTCGAGGACGACGTAGTGGTTGAACTCCCAGAACAGGATCGCGGGCGCGTCCACCTCGGCGAGCGCGGCCGTGTCCATCTGCATGCCCTTGGCCGTCAGACCGTAACTCCGGGCCGCCTTCAGGAGGTTGCTGGCGCGTGAGCCGTCCCGCGACACACCGCAGGCGATGCGCAGCTCCTCCAGGGGGATGTGCCGCCCGTAGTGACCGAGGACCATGGCGAGCGAGGCCGCGCCGCACTCCACGGCCTCCATCTGGAGGATCGTCGGAGTGCGCACGGACCTGCCGCTGCCCTTCGGAACCGTGCGGCGGGGCGGGGCCGAGCGGCGCCTGGCCCGGGAGTTCGGCGCGGCGCTCACGGCAGCAGCCAGTCGACGGGACGCTGGTCGGCCAGCCGGATCGAGCCCGAGGCCAGGGTCATGGAGGTGAGCGCGAACGGCGGTCCCTCGGCGGAGGACCACCGGTAACCGCTCTTCGTGGCCGGCGACTTGTCCAGCTTCACCAGCACGGCGACCGGCCTGCCCTTCTTGGTGAACTGCTCGCCCAGCTGGCTGTCGCCGAGGAACGCGCCGATCTGCTGCTCGGTCTGGGCGGCCCGGTCCACCGACTCCACATGACCGCGCAGTACCCCGTACTGCTGGGTGGGCGCGGTCTGGACACTCAGGTCGACGGCCGCGTTCGCGGGAATCGTGGCGGCGCTCTCGGCCGGGACGTACACCGTCGCGTACAGCGGGTCGCTCGCGCGGGCGACCTTCTCGACGGCCGCGATGTTCGTGCCCGTGCCGATGATCTGGCCGATCGTCGCGGCGAGCGCGGTGAGCCGGCCCGCGGCGACCGAGCGGACGACCTCCTCCCCGGAGGCGGTACGGACCTTCAGCACAGGGGAGTTGGCGGGCAGCCGGGCGCCCTCCTCGGCGAGGACCGCGGTGATCTGGCCCGCGACGGGGCTCTGCAGGACGTAACTGCCCTCCCCGTGCGTGAGGATGGCGGGCGCGCTCACGGTGGAGGAGACGGACCCCGTGACCGCCCACACCGACGCGGCGGCCATGACGACGACCGTGACGGAGAGGACCAGCCAGCCCTGGGGGCGTGCGAAGCGCACCGGAAGATCCAGCTCTTCGGCCGACTGGAGCTTGGCGAGGGCCTGTTGGCGGAACTGCACGGGACTTTCCCTCACCTGCGAGCGGATGAATACCGGCGGCGGACGAACCGTGTGCCGGGTGGAGCGCCCAGGCACCCGAGAGTCCCGGAACCGGGAAACGGTTCCGGGACTCAGCGGCGCAAGGCGTCGGTCAGAGACCGGCGACCAGGCCGGTGACCGCACCGGTGTTCAGGCCGGTGAGGCCCTCGACCGTGCCGGTGACCGAGCCGACCAGCGGGAGCGCGCCGGGGGCAACGCTGTCCACCAGGTTCGTGACGGTGCCGACGGCGTGCAGGGACAGACCGCCGGAGACGGCGTCGAGGGCGGCGTCCGACAGCTCGGCGGTCTCAACCTGGGGGGTGGAGTTCATGATGGAACTTCCCTTCATATGGGGATTTCACAAGGGGGGAGCGGCCCCCTCTGGGGGACAGACGACGGCCGCGGCCGCAGGGCCACCCAGGCTCGTTTCCGGAACCTCGGCGGCCCCTGCGATGCGATGGATCAAAGCACGCCCGCACAGCGCCCTTCCAATCAACCAACCGCCCCACCAGGGCATTTGAGACCCGCAGGCCTCACACCGTGAGGGTGCGCGCACGCCTTGGCGGCGACTTCTTCACATGACGCACGGCATCGGTGCACCTCGGCCCTTGCGGTCGGGCGGCGGCGTCGGTCACCGGTACAAGGCGGAATCGGACAGTCCGGTACCAAAGGCGTGGCGTGTGACGAGGAGATGTGCGGAACCGTCGCATGGGGTGACCTGACTGGGTATTCGATGTGCAGATTCGCTGGAGCCGTGATTCGCACCGGTTTGACCGACCCGAAGTCATGTGGTGATTACGGAAAGTCCTTTTCTGTGAACACCCTGTGTGTTGAATCAGTCCAGGAGGGCGTACACCGTGCTTGCGCGGGCCGCGAGTTCACCGGATTGCGCGTCGGTCAGCGAGATGTCGGCGAAGGCCATTCGGCGGCCGAGCTTCGTGAGGACCGCCTCGATCAGGACGTCGGATCCGGTCACCGCGCGCTGAAACGTCGTGGACATCTGCACCGTCGTCATGGGGACGAAAGCCCCGCGCGCCGCCGACACGGCGATCACGGTCGAGGTGTCGGCGGCTGCCATCAGGGCCTGCCCCGACAGCGCGCCGCCCTGCCGTGCCAACCGGGCCGACCAGGGCATTCGCAGCAGCGCGCGGTGGTCGTCCAGCTCCTCGACCGACAGGCCGAGATCGAGCACCCAGGGTGCGAAGTTGGCGGAAAGGATCTTGTCTGCTTCGTCGGGCGTCATCGTCATATGGGTGATTGTTCCCGGCAGCCGTTGGTCAGGCCCGGGCAATGGCCGATTCGCTGTTTCGCAAAGGGAGTTGGCAAATAATTTGAACGCCCCGAGCAACCCGTCCGTACCTACAGCCATCCAGGCGCCCCAGTCGGTCGCCGAGAAACGTTCGGCGGCTAAGACCCCGCCCCGCAGGAGGTCAGAAGTTGAGTCACAAGCGAGTTCCGAAGCGTAAGGCCGCGATAGCGGTGGGCAGTGTCGCGGCGCTCGGAGCGGCAGCCCTGCTGCTGCCCAACGCCATGGCGTCCCAGACCGACGCTGCGGACGGCGCGGCTCCGAAGACCCTGAAGGCGACGGACGCCTCGGATCTGGCCTCGCAGTTGCAGGAGTTGCTGGGGGACGCCTTCGCCGGCTCCTACTACGACACCGACAAGCAGCAGCTGGTCATCAACGTCGTCGAAGGCGACAACAACGTCATCATCCAGGCCAAGAAGGCCGGCGCCGCTGTCCGCGAGGTCGACAACAGCATCGCCGAGCTGAAGGCCGGCGCGCAGACGCTGAAGGCCGAGGCGACCATCCCGGGCACCGCCTGGGCCCTCGACCCCCGCACCAACAAGATCCAGGTCACCGCCGACAGCACGGTCACGGGCGCCAACTGGAACACGATCGAGTCGACCGTCAAGAGCCTCGGCGCGGGCATGGCGACCATCAAGAAGACCGAGGGCACCTTCAAGACGTTCGTGGAGGGCGGCGACGCCATCTTCGCCGGCGGCGCCCGGTGCTCCCTCGGCTTCAACGTGGTGACCGGAGACGGCACGCCCGGCTTCCTGACCGCCGGTCACTGCGGTGTGGCCGCGGCCGAGTGGTCGGACGCGGAGGGCGGCGAACCCATCGCCACGGTCGAGGCAGCCACCTTCCCGGGCGACGGTGACTTCGCACTCGTGAAGTACAACGACCCGGCGACCGTGGCGGCCAGCACCGTCGACGTCGGCAACGGCCAGACCGTCGACATCCTCCAGGCCGCCGAGGCCGCGGTCGGCCAGCAGGTCTTCCGCATGGGCTCCACGACGGGCCTCAACGACGGCGAGGTCACCGGCCTCGACGCCACCGTGAACTACCCCGAGGGCACGGTCACCGGCCTCATCCAGACCAACGTCTGCGCGGAGCCCGGTGACAGCGGCGGCTCGCTGTTCACCCAGGACGGCAGCGCGATCGGTCTGACCTCGGGTGGCAGCGGCGACTGCACCGTCGGCGGCGAGACCTTCTTCCAGCCGGTCACCACCGCCCTGGAGGCCGTCGGCGCGACCCTCGGCGCGGGCGACGCGGGTGCGGGCGCCGGTGAGGAGGCCGGTGCCGGTGAGGAAGCGGGCGCCGGTGAGGAAGCCGGTGCCGGTGAAGAGGTCGGCGCGGGCGAAGAAGTCGGCGCGGGCGAGGAAGCGGGCGCCGGTGAGGAGGCCGGTGCCGGTGAGGAAGCCGGTGCGGGCGAAGAGGCCGGACTCGGCGAAGAGGTCGGCGGCGACGAGCTCGGCGGCGTCGACGACCAGACCGGCAACGGCGCGGACGACGGCACCGGCCTGGGGAACAACGAGAACCACTGACCAGCAACACCAGCAACACCAGTAGTTCCGGCCGCCATTGACACGGTCCGGCCCTCCGGCGGGAGGGCCGGACCGTTCCGCGTGCGCGGGGCCGTCCGGCGGACAGCAGGCCTGAGGACAGTGGCGACCGATCGGTACGGGCGTGGGTGCGCTTCGGTGACCGTCGGCTCCGGCGCGGTCCGGTCCCGCGGCGCGGGCCGCGCGCGCAGGTGCGCGTGCCGGGCCGCGCGTCCTCGGCGCGATCCGCCGGGAGGACCTGGGCCACCGGCACAGGAGAGTCCCGGGTCCGGCGTCGGCGTCCGTCAGTTCTCCGCCCGCGCCCTCAGCAGAAGCAGCGCGATGTCGTCCACCCGGTCCGTCACCCCCGCGCCGAACTCGACGAGCCCGTCGGCCAGTTCGTCCAGCGGCCGGTCCCCGGTCTCCGCGAGCCGCCGGCCGAGCGCGGCCAGCGTCTCGTCGATGTCGACGCCCGGGGACTCGATCAGCCCGTCGGTGTACAGGGCGAGGACACAGCCCGGCAGCAGGTCGACCTCGGTCGTCGGGTACGTGGCCGAGGCGTCGATCCCCAGCAGGGGACCCCCGGCCAGGTCGAGCACCCGCACCTGCCCGTCCGGGTGCCTCAGCAGCGGCTGCGGATGCCCCGCGCGGGCCATCACGGCCCGGCCGGTGCCCGGATCGAGCCGAAGATACAGACAGCTCGCGAACAACTCGGTGCCGAGGTCGATGAGCAGCCGGTTGGTGCTGCGCATGACCTCCTCCGGCGCCTGGCCGACGGTCGTGTACGCCCGTACGGCCGTACGGAGCTGGCCCATCAGGCCGGCCGCCGTCACGTTGTGCCCCTGGACGTCGCCGATCACCGCGGAGGCCCGCCCGTGCGAGCACACCAGGTCGTAGAAGTCGCCGCCGATGTCCATGCCCTGGGTGGCGGGCAGATAGCGCGCGGCGGCCTCGAAGCCGGGCAGCGACGGCAGGGAACTCGGCAGCAGGGCGGCCTGGAGGCCGTGCGCGACCCGGTGCTTGGCGTCGTACAGCAGGGCCCGTTCCAGAGCCTGGGCGATCAGGCCGCCGAGACTGGTGAGGACGGCGCGCTCGTCGGCGGGGAACGGGTGCCGTTCGCCGTAGCCCAGCACACAGGTGCCCACCGGACGCCCGGACGCGATCAGCGGGAGATACGCCCAGGCCGCCATCGGGCCGGGCACCTCTCCCACCGCCGGATACAGCCGCTCCAGCTGCCCCCGGGACTCGAAGAAGGCGGGCACTCCGGTGGTGAGCACCTGGATGCCCGGAGTCTGCTCCGTCAGCGGCAGCCCGTCGAACCGCTCCACCAGCCGGGGGTCGGCGAAGCCGCGATGCCCCACCACGTGCATGCGCCCGCCCCGGGAGCCCAGCATCACCAGGGTCTGGCAGCCCACGGCCGGCATGATCTCGTCCGCGACCAGCTGGATGACGTCCTGGACGCCCGCCGCCTCGGTGAGTGCCCCGGCCAGGGACAGCACCTGGGAGATCGTGACCAGACTGGACGGCCCGCCCGGTCGCCGGCCGGCCCGGTCCAGTTCGGCCACCGCCCGCGCCCGGGTGATCCGGACGCTCAGCCCGGTCGCGCTCGGATACAGCCGGAACGACAGCCAGTCGCCGGGCGGGCGCAGCGCCACGAACGAGGTGACGTGCAGGCTGAACAGCGCGGCACGGTAGCGGTCCTCGTACACCGGATCGTCGAGCCAGGGCACCGACACCCACAGCCGGTTGCCCAGCAGAGCGCCCGCGGGGACACCCAGCAGGTCCGCGCCGGCCGCGTTGACGAAACCGACCCGCCCGTGCAGGTCGAGCGAGCACAGGCCGTACGGCAGCCGCGCCACCATCCGCGCCGCCTCGACCGTGCCGAGAGGGTCGGCCGTCGGAGCCTCGGGCGAGATGGCCAGCAGATCCGCCTCGCGCCGCAGCGGACGGTGCTCGGCTGCGGCACGCTCCAGACGCAGCGCCAGCCGGTCGCAGGCCGAGCTGAGCTGCCGGCGCTCCCGGTCGGACAGCCCCGGCGGATGCGAACCGGGCCAGGTCAGGAAGATCGCCCCGTACACCGTCGAGGCGGTCGCCACCGGGACGGCGGCCAGCGCGAAGGGGTAGGGCAGCACGACGGCGACCCGCGGGTACCGCCGCGCCATCTCCTCCTCGCCGCCCACCCAGATGAACCGGCGCTCGCGGGCCGCCTCCGCGACGGGGACCGGCGAGCCGATCCCGACCCGCTCCCAGGGCGCCGCGAACGCCCGGGGGAGCCCCGCCATGACGGCCATCTCCAGCACCGACCCGCCGGGAGCCAGCAGGTACACCCCACCCGCGAGGGCCCGGACGTCCTCCATCATCCCGGCGAGCGCCAGCGACAGCAGCGGCTTCCCGAACGAGGCCGAGCGGGCGTCCGCCCCCGGCCGTCCGCGCGCGGAGGCCCGTCCATCGGCCATCGGGACCACCTCCTCGCCCGGCCCGGTGCTTCCGACTCAAGGCTCTGTCCACTCGGCCCTTCGCGCACGGCGAGCGGGCTCCGGCACACCCCCGGACCGGCGTGCGGGGCCCCTGGTGCGCGCCCCACGCACGCTGTTGGCCAGTTCTGCATGCCCCGGAGCCGTCTCGAGAGGCGAGAGCCGAAAAGAGGGCACACGCGACAGCGGTGAACCGAGCCGAGGCGAGTGAAGGAGCGGCAGTGATCGGAGTGCTTCTGGTGCACGACGCGTGTCTGGTGAGATCCGTCCTGGCGGAGTGGCTGAGCAGGGAGCCCGATCTCGGGGTGTCCGACACCTCCTGGCACAGTGCCGCGGGCAGAGTGCGATCGCTGCGGCCCGATGTCTGCGCGGCCGACCTGGAGAACCTGGACTCCTACGGCTCACCGCCGCTGGGCGAGTTACGGGGCCGCGGGGCGGGCGCGCCCGCCCCGCGGCTGCTGGTGCTGGCCAGCGGCGCCAGGCCGGGCCTGCTGAAGCGGGCGGCCGAGGCGGGCGCCCTGGGCTACGTCGACAAGGACAGGGAGGGCGCGCCGGAGCGGCTGGTGTCCGCCATCCGGAAGGTCGCGGCAGGGAAACGTTTCGTCGACGACTCGCTCGGCTTCGGCTTCCTCAGGGCCACGCAGATTCCGCTCACCCCGCGAGAGCTGAGCGTCCTGTCACTCGCCGCGGAGGGGTCGTCCGTCGCGGAGATCGCCGGCAGCCTGCACCTGTCCCACGGAACCGTGCGCAACTACATGGCGGCCATCACCCGCAAGACCGGAGCCCGCAACCGCGTCGACGCCATCCGCATCTCGCAGGGCGAGGGCTGGCTGTGACGGCCCCGACCCCGTCGCCGACCAGCTGCCCACCAGGTCACGGTAGAGGGACGAGCACTCCAGCAGTTCGGCGTGTGTCCCGTACGCGCAACTCCGGCCGTCCATGACGAGGACACGGTCCGCACGGCGCGCCGAGGCGATCCGGTGCGCGACCACGACCAGGGTGGTGCCGGCCCGGGCGGCGAAGGCCCGTTCGGCGCGTTCCTCGGCCTCCGGGTCCAGATGACAGGTCGCCTCGTCGAGGAGCGCGACGCAGGCGTACGAGAGCCAGGCCCGCGTCAGCGCGATCAGCTGCCGTTCGCCGGCCGAGAGCGCGGCCGGGTCGACCAGGCCCCCGGGGCCGCCGTGCCGGGCGAGCAGCGGGGCGAGCCCGACCGCCTCGGCGGCGGCCAGCAGTTCGGCCTCAGGCACGGGATCCGGCCGCAGACAGCCGAGGTTCTCGGCGAACGTCCCGCTGAACACGTACGCCTCCTGGGGAATGACGACCCGGTGCGCGTGCGCGGTGTCACCGGGCACCGGATGCCCGCACAGCCGGATCGCGCCGTACTGGGGTTCGAGGAGTCCGGCGGCCAGGGAGACGAGGGTGGACTTCCCGATGCCGCTGGGGCCGACGACGGCGAGCCGCGAGCCCGGGGGCAGGCTGAGGGTGAGGCCCTCGACGACGGGCGCGCAGGTGGGCCCGTAGGCGAAGGTGAGACCGGAGAGAGTGAGAGCGGGCGCCCCCGCGGGGGTGTGGGCGGGGCGGGGGTGCGGACCGCTGCCGTCGACCGCCACCGGACCGGCCGGCACCAGGCGGCGCAGTACCACCGCGAGCCGGGAACCGCTCGCGCCCATGCCGTGGACCAGGTTCTGCAGGGCGGGCAGCAGGGACTGGGTGACATAGGCCAGCGCGCCGACCAGCGCACCGGGTGTGACGCCGCTGCGCAGCAGCCAGGGCGCGGTCAGCAGCAGCAGGACGACGGGGAGCTGTCCGCCGACGGCGACCGACGCCACGCGCGGCACTGCCCAGCGGGCCAGGGAGCGGGCGGCCCCCAGCTCGGCCGCGATCCGTTCGCCGGCATCGGCCGCGACCCGTTCCTCCGCACCCGCGGCGGTCACGTCCCGCAGTCCGGCGCAGATGTCGCCGAGCCGGTCGGCGAGGCGTTCGTCGGCGACGAGGAACACCTCCTGGCGGTGGGCCAGCGGGCGCATGCTCGCCGCGAACAGACCCACGCCGACGACCAGCGGGGGCACGACCACCAGCAGCAGCGGCGGTGCCAGCGAGCCCAGCCCGATCAGCGCTCCGGCGGCCGTGAAGACGAAGGAACGGGAGACCATCACCACGCCCGCGAAGGTGTCCCGGGCGATCTCCACCTGCTGGGTCAGCGCGGAGAGCGACCCGCCCTCCGCCTCCCGCACCCCGCGCGCCACCACCCGCTGCACGAGCCGGTCCCGCAACGGTTCGACGAGCGCGGCGACCGCCCCGTACACCCGCCCCGTGCCGTACGCCCCGACGGCCACCGCGAGCGCGGCGACCCCGAGCCACCCGAGTCCGGTGCCCGTCCGGCCGCGCAGGAACCCCTCGTCGAGGGCGCGGGCGAGGGCATACCCCATGAGGAAGGTCTGCGCCGTCTCCAGAAGCGACCACAGCACGAGCCGCGCCACGACCCGCCGCTGCTGCCGCAGAAACCGCAGTCCACGAGAGCGTAAGCCGTACCTTCCGGCCGGCGGCCGTCGGGCGCGTTCAGCCTTCCGCATCCGTGAACCCCCTCCGGCAGGCCTTCTCGCGCCAAGGCTGTGGACGTGTCCGGGGCGGGTGGCCGTGTGCCGCCGTCTCCGCGGGACGCGCAGTCCGCGCGCGGAGGCCGGAGCTTCCGGCCGGTAGCTGTCGGGCGCGTTCAGCCTTCCGCATCCGCGAACACCTCCCGGTAGGCCTTCTCGCGCCACAGCTGCGGATGTGTCCCCAGCGCCCGCACCCGCCCCCCGTCCAGCCAGGCCACCGTGTCCGCGCGGGCCGCCGTGGAGACCCGGTGGGCGACGATCACCCGGGTGCCGCCGGGGGAGTGGTGCAGCAGGGCGTCGACGACCTGGTGTTCGGTGACCGTGTCGAGGCTCGACAGCGCGTCGTCGAGGACGAGCAGCCTGCTGTCGCGGGCCAGCACCCGGGCCAGGCCGAGCCGCTGCCGCTCCCCTCCGGACAGGGGCGCGTCCCGGCAGGGGGTGGCGTACCCGTCGGGCAGCCGGCGTACGAACGTGTCGGCGCGGGCGGCGGCGGCACCGGCCCTGATCCGGTCGGGCGGCGCCGCCCGGACGCCGAGGCCGATCGTGTCCGCGACGGTGCCGCCCAGCAGCGCGGGGCGTTCGAAGGCGCAGCCGATCGCGCCGCGCAGCTCGTCGTGGTCCAGCTCGGGCAGCGGCACGCCGTCGAGGAGCACGGTTCCGCCGTCGGGATCGGCCAGGCGTCCGGCGAGTGCCGCCAGGAGGGACTTGCCCGCGCCGGAGCGGCCGACCACGGCGAGTGTGCTGCCTCCGGGCACGACCAGGTCGACCCCGTCCAGGAGCGTACGGCCGCCGCGGCGGGCGGTGACCCCGCGCAGCTCCAGGCGGCCCTGCCCCGGAGGCAGCCGGCGGTGCCCGTACGGCGTCACCGGCTCGGCCAGTACCTCGCCGAGGCGGCGGGCCGACGCGCGGGCCCGGACCAGCCCCGACAGCTGCCCGACCAGGACGCCTGCCCCGGCCGCCAGGACGGCGTACCGCGAGGCGGCGAGCATCTCGCCCACCGTCAGCCGGCCGCGGACCAGCAGGACACCCGCCACGGCCACGACCCCCAGCTGAAGCAACGGGGCGAGGGCGACCGCCCGGGCCGCCGCTCGGCCCTGCACGTGCCACATCCGGTGGCCCGCGCGGGTGAGGCCGGGCAGGGGCCGCAGGACCCGGGCCACCTCACGGTCCGCCGTGCCGCAGGCGGCGATGGTGCGGGATCCGCCGATCGCCTCCGCGAGCCCGCTCGCGATCCGCCCCTGGGCCCGCTGGTAGTCGGCCACACACCGTGACGTGTCCTGGGCGAAGGTCCGCAGCAGCAGGGCCAGCAGGGGCGCCCCGGCGAGGAACACCGCCGCCAGCCAGGGGTCGAGCAGGCCGAGCGCCGCCACCGCTCCGACCGGTCCGGCGACCGCGGCCAGCAACGCGGCGAGGGAGGCGGGCGCGGTCCCTGCCTGGGCGGCGTTGCCGACCAGCCGGGCCACCAGGTCACCGGACCCGAAGCGTTCCCCGGCCCGTGGTCCCACGGCGAGCAGATGCCCGGTCAGCCGGTGCCGCAGCCACGCCGTGGCGCGGGCGCTCGTGGTCCCGCTCAGCACGGTCTCGACGGCGTCGAGAACGGCGAGCAGTACGACGATTCCGGTGCACCACAGGACCCAGCGCGCGGCGCCGGTGCCGTCCGGATGCGTCAGCAGCACGTCGAGGGCCCGCCCCAGGGTCAGGGGCAGGGCCAGGCTCAGACCCGTCGAGGCCGTGGCGACCAGGAAGAGGACCGCACAGCTCGCCCCGGTGCGGCGCACGGCCGCACGCAGCGGTGAGGCGGTGTCCGCGGCCGGGGTCCGCCGGCCGTGGGCGGTGGTTGTCGTCATCGGGGGACCCTCCGACGGGGGCTGACGGACCGCCGGGCGGCCGTCCCACGAATGGGAGTGACCGCCCGGCGTCCTTGCGGAAGTGCTCAGAGACAGAGGGTGACGCTGGCCGCGCTGACGCAGGACAGCAGGCTGAGCGTGCTGTTGGCGCCCGTGGCGGCGGTCTCGTCGGACTCCATCGTCTGAAGGTCGAGCAGTGCCATGTCGATTCCTTTCGTCGTTCCCGGTGGGTCCCGGGTACTTCCTGTGGGGACGGGTGTCGCGTCACGACTCCTTGCGCGGAGCCGCGTTCTGGTGCCGCCGTAGTGGCGGCAGGAAGGGCAGAGCGGCGGGGGCCGTCCCGTCGAGGGCCGCGCCGAGCGCGAGCAGACAGCCCGCCGTGCCGGTGCCCAGGTCCATGGAGAGCCGCATCATCTGGTGCCCGGGGAAGGCCAGTTGGCCCTGGTACGACATCGCGTACCAGCCGAGCCCCGCGACCTGTTCCCGCTGCCGTGCCTCGGGGGCGCCGGTGCGGGCGAGGTGCAGGATCATGCCGGCCCTGCCCTGGAACAGGCCGGGCTGCGCGTAGAAGCGGGAGGCGGCGGCGGTCAGGATCCGGTTCCGGGCCTGCTCGAAGCCCTCGCGCCGGTCGGAACGGGCCGGGGAGCGACCCTCGGCCGCGTCCAGCGCCAGGTAGTCGTCGAGGACCAGGCCGATCCCCACGCTGCCCTCCGCGAGGTACGGCATGGTCCGCCATCCCTCGTCGACCTCGAGACCGCCGCCCCGCTGGACGACACAGCGGTCCAGGTCGCGGCGCAGCGCCGTGCCGGCCGCGTCGAGCAGCGCGGGGTCACCCGTCGCCTCGTACTGCCGGAGGAACAGCAGCGCGGGCCCGCTCGCACCCCGCAGCAGACCGGCGCGGCGCTTTTGCGGGTCGGGGAGCGGCTCGTCCAGACGGCTCACCAGGATGTCCGTGACGTCCTGGGCCCGCTCGGCGAACTCCCGCTCCCCGGTGGTGCGCGCCAGCGAGCCGAGGACCAGGCCCAGCCCGGCGAGGCCGCCACGCAGGTCCGAGGAGAGCTTGTGCCACTTCTCCCGGAGCACGATGTCGATCAGGTCCAGCGCGCGCGGGCGGTGCCCGAGCAGGTCGAGGACATGGGCGACGCCCGCGAGACCGTCGTACAGCCCCAGCGGCGTGCCCACCGGCACGGGGTCGGTGTGTGCCAGCAGCCAGCGCTCGCCCTCCTCGTACCGCTCGGCGCCCGCCTGGGACAGCGCGTACAGCACCCCGGCCGCGCCGTGCGCGACTCCGAGTCCGCCGCCGTCGGAGAACTGGGTGATGTCGCCGGGGAAGAGCCGGTCGTCGCGTTCGGGGGTGGCGGAGGCGAGGACGGCCTTGACCATCGAGTCGCGGCTGTACGGCCAGTCGCCGGGTTCGACGGGAACCGCCGGCGGCACGGGCGCGGGGCGGCCGGCTCCCGGCGCGGACACGTCACGGGTGATCTCGGCGACCGCCTCGGCCAGGAACCCGGCCGGTACGTCCGGGAACTGGCCGGCGATCACCTCGGCCAGGTGGGCCGCCTTGCCGCGGTCCACCACGAACAGCGTGGTCAGGGGCATGAAGAGCGCGAGCCGCAGACACGCCAGCGCGTACCGGTCGACATCGGTTCCCCGGCGGTCGGGCGGGGCGAAGAACCCGGGGTGGGCGACGACCTGACGGCCCCGCTCCTCGGTCGGCGCCGCCGCCTCGAAGTCGACCAGGGACACCGACTCCTCGTCGGGCGCGACCATGATGTTGAAGATGTGCAGGTCGTTGAAGACGATCCCGCGCGCGTGCACCGCCTCCACGGTCTCCTCGACCGCGCGGTGGATACGCAGCGCCCACCGCGTGTAGGCGGCCACCGCCTCCGGATCCGGGTCGTGGGTGAGGAGCGGGTGGCGCTCGGCGAAGAACGCGTTGAGCGGACGCCCCTCGATGAAGTCCATGACGAGGAAGCGGTGCTCCCCGAGCGTGAACCAGTCACGCACCTCGGGCACCGTCCCGAGCCCCGACACCCGTTCCAGCGCCGCCCGCTCGCGCTCCAGCCGGGTGACCGCGTCCGCGCCGTCCGCCGCCAGACCCGCGTGCGGACGCCCCTCCTTCAGGACGACCCGGCGCCCGTCGCGCGTGTCGGTGCCGACGTACACACCGCCGCCGTTGGAGAAGTGCAGGGCCTTCTCGATGCGGTAGGGCAGGTCGCTCACCGTCGTCGCGTTGCGGGCCGCCAGCTGCGCCTCCAGGAACCGGGGCAGCCGCACCCACTCCGGGACCTGGAAGGAGGGCGCGCGCCGGTCCGGCACCAGCCGGCCTTCGCCGTCCCGGACCGCCGGCACGAGCGAACCGCGCTCGTCGACGACGAAGGAGCGGGCGAACGCCCCGTATCGGACGTACAGCGGACCGTCGTGCCAGCGCAGATCGGTGAGGATGTACGGGCCCTCGCAGCCCTCCAGCAGCGCGCCCAGCTCGGTCAGCACCCGGTGCAGGAGATCCTCGTCGGCCGGGTAGACCGTCACGAACTTCCCGCTGCCGTCGCGGCCCGCGTACTTGGTGTTCCGCAGGTGCAGCAGCTGGGGGCCCGGCAGGAACTTGAACGGGATGCCGCGCGGCACGCAGTAGTCCCACACCGCCGCGGCGATCCGCTCCGCGTTCGCCCGGGTGGCCGAAGCGTGCACCTTCCAGCCCTGGGCGGGTCCGGGCAGCGGGTCGCCGTCCGGACCGAGCGGCGTCAGTGCCAGCCAGTCGCCGATCCGCCCCGCCCGCCAGCCCTCAGGCACCGCACGGCCGGCCGTCTCGAACAGGGGTGTGGCCCCGCCGGCCGCGGACAGCCGGTCGGGCGTCTCGTAGAAGTGCTGGTCGGCGAGTGCGTACACCTCGTACCGCTGGTCCATGCCCACCTCCTCGATGGCTTGCACCGAGCCTTCCAGTCCGTGCACGGGTCCCGACAGTCACGGCTGTCACGAGACCACTGTGCGGAACGCACAGGTGCGGCCGGGCCGAACACCGGGAGCGTCAGGGGCTGCGCCTGCGCCCCATACGCGCTGTAATGACGACGTGGTCAGTGAGGAGGAGGGACGCGGAACGAGAACGGCGCGTGCCGAGCTCGCCCTGAAGTCGCTCACCGTCGAACTCGACCCACCAGAGCGCCTCCGCCGGGTCCTCGAACAGGCGCTCGTCTTCGCGGGCGCGAGCGTCGCCGCCGTCTACACCCCGGGCGACACCGGTGACGTCCTGTGTCTCGTCGAGTCGGCCGGAGTGCCGAGGACGCTGTACGGCCTGCGCGACAGCTACCCCGTGGCCGCCCACTCGCCCGCCGCGGACGCCCACCGCACCGGACGGCCGGTCTGGCTCGGCCCCGCCGAACTCGCCGAGTGCGCCGAGTCCCGGCGGATGCCGGCCGGTGCCGTCCACCTGGCGGCCCTGCCCGTCCGTGCCGGCGCGGCGGTCGGTGACGGCGGCTGTCTGCTCGTCGTGACGGAGAGCCCCGGCGGCTTCGACGACGGCGCCCGGGACTGCCTGGGACTGCTCGCCGAAGCCGTCGCCTGGCCCGCCCCGCCCGCCGCCGGTGACCCCGGTGAACTGTCGGCCGGCGCGTTCAGCCTGGCCATGGACAGCGGGCGCGTCGAGGTCGGCGACGAACTCCTCGAACTGTTCGCGCTCGACCGGACGGACTTCGACGGCAAGGTCGAGACCCTGCTCGGCCTGACCGTGCCCGAGGACCTGCCCTCCCTGATGTCCGTCGTCGAGGCCGACCACATGTCCATCGGCGACCGCGAACTGGAGTTCCGGGTCCTCCAGCCCGCCGGCCCGCCGAGATGGCTGCGGCTGCGCGGGCGGCTCGTGACCGCCGGGGAGGGCCGGGCCGCCCGGCTCGTGGGCACGGTCGGCGACGCCTCCACCCTGCGCTCCGGTGTCACCGACGTGGCCCGCGTCCAGCGCCTCGCCGCCGCCCTCGCCACCGCCGGGACCGTCCGTGACGTCAGCCGGGCCGTCGTCACCGCCCTGCGCGAACCGCTGCGGGCCGACCGGATCGCCCTCGCCGAACTGGACAACGAACGGCTCGTCGTCACCGTCCTCGACCCGCCCGAACCCGAGTCCTGGCCCGAGCTGTGGCGGCTGGAGTGGCGCTCCGAGTGGCCCGAGTCGCCCGTCCGCTCCATGCCGACGCTGGCCGCCGCCCTGCGCGAGGGCAGGGCCGCCATCTGGCCCGCCGGTACCGAACTGGAGCCCGCGCTCGACGGCGTGGGCCCCGGCGGCCTCGCCGTGCTGCCGCTGCCCGCCGGAGGGCGGATGGCCGGCATCTGCCTGATCGGGTGGGACAGCCCGCACGAGTTCGGCACCGACGAACGCGCTCTGCTCACCGCCGCCGCCGGCCTCGCCGGACAGGCGCTGACCCGCGCCCACGCCTTCGACGCCGAGCACGAACTCGTCGGCATGCTCCAGCGCTCCCTGCTGCCCCGCCGCCTGCCCAGACTGCCCGGCGGGGTCGCCGAGGCCCGCTACCTCCCGACCACCGAGGGCCTGGAGGTCGGCGGTGACTGGTACGACGTGATCCCGCTCCCCGACAACCATGTCGGCCTCGTCATCGGCGACGTCCAGGGCCACAACGCGGGCGCCGCCACCCTCATGGGCCAGATGCGCACCGCCCTGCGCGCGTACGCCGTCGAGGGCCACCCGCCGGACGTCGTCGTCTCCCACGCCAACCGCCTCCTCGTCGACATGGAGACCGACCTCTTCGCCACCTGCTGCTACGTCGAGGTCGACATGGAGGAGGGCACCGCCTGGTACGTCCGCGCCGGCCACCTTCCCCCCGTCGTCCGCAACCCCGACGGCACCACCGAGATCACCGAGTCCGATGTCGGCCCGCCGCTCGGAGTGCTGGCCCGGGCCGACTACCCGATGAGCATGCTCCGCCTCCAGCCCGGCACCCTGATCGCCCTCACGACCGACGGCCTCGTCGAGTCCGCCCAGACCGACATCGAGGACGGCCTCGACGGCCTCGCCGCCGACCTCGCGGCCGCCGACCCCGCCCACCTCGGCCTGGTCGCCGACGCCCTCCTCGCGGGCGCCAACCGCAACGACGACGTGGCCCTGCTCCTGCTGCGCTACGACGGCATGGAACGGCGCCCGCTGCGGGAGAGCTGGACGGTGTGGCGGGTGCCCGAGGCGGTCCGGCACGCCCGCCGCTTCACCCGGCGCACCCTGCGCACCTGGGGTGTGGCGGGGGAACCCGGTGTCCAGGAGAACATGGACACGATCCTCCTCGTCGTCTCCGAGCTGGTCACCAACGCCCTCGTGCACACCGACGGGCAGGTCCGTCTCGACCTCACCCTCTTCAACGGCCGGCTGCGCGTCGCCGTCGCGGACAACTCGCCCCGTACACCCATCAGACCGACGAACCTGGGCTGGGAGGCCACCGGCGGCCGGGGCATGCTCCTGGTCGAAGCCATGTCGGCCGGCTGGGGAACCGTCCCGGTCAGCGGCGGCAAACAGGTGTGGAGCGAGCTCGCGCTGGAGCTCTGAGGGGCCGCGGACGGACTCCCGCACCGGTCACGCTGCGGCACCGGATATTACGTCGTGGGGAATCGCGGCTAGGGTGAACGGATGAAGGCTCTCGTGCTCTCCGGCGGCGCCGGCACGCGGCTTCGGCCGATCACCCATACCTCGGCGAAGCAGCTCGTACCCGTGGCCAACAAGGCCGTGCTGTTCTACGGCCTGGAATCCCTCGCCGACGCGGGCATCACCGAGGTCGGCATGATCGTCGGCGACACCTCGGCCGAGATCGAGGAAGCGGTCGGCGACGGATCGAGGTTCGGCCTGAAGGTCACCTACATCCCACAGGAACGCCCCCTGGGCCTGGCCCACGCGGTGCTGATCGCCCGGGACTTCCTCGGTGACGACGACTTCGTCATGTACCTCGGCGACAACTTCATCATCGGCGGCATCAGCGACCTCGTCGACGAGTTCCGCCGCCTGCGGCCCGACGCCCAGATCCTGCTCACCCAGGTGCCCGACCCGCGCTCCTTCGGCGTCGCCGAACTCGACGCGGACGGCCAGGTGATCGGCCTGGAGGAGAAGCCCGAGCACCCCAAGAGCGACCTCGCGCTCGTCGGCGTGTACCTCTTCACCCCGGCGATCCACGACGCCGTACGCGCCATCCGCCCTTCCGGGCGCGGGGAGTTGGAGATCACCCACGCCATCCAGTACCTCATCGACGCCCGGTCCGACGTACGATCCACGCTCATCAAGGGCTACTGGAAGGACACGGGGAACGTCACCGACATGCTGGAGGTCAACCGCATGGTCCTGGAGGGCCTGGAGCGGCGGATCGACGGCGACGTGGACGACGCCTCCGAGACCATAGGGCGGGTGGTGATCGAGGAGGGCGCGAGCATCAGCCGCTCCCGCATCGTCGGCCCTGTCGTCATCGGCGCCGGAACCGTCGTCAGCGACTCCTACGTCGGGCCCTTCACCTCCGTCGCGGAGAACTGCCGGATCACCGACAGCGAGCTGGAGTTCTCCATCGTGCTGCGCGACTCCTCCATCGCCGGAGTGGGCCGCATCGAGTCCTCGCTCATCGGCAGGCACGTCGAGGTGACCCCGGCCCCCAGTGTTCCCAGCGCCCACCGACTCGTCCTCGGAGACCACAGCAAGGTGCAGATCCACTCATGAACCTCCTCGTCACCGGCGCCGCCGGATTCATCGGCTCCACGTACGTCCGCACACTCCTCGCGTCCGACGCCCCCGACGCGCCCCGGATCACCGTGCTGGACAAGCTCACGTACGCGGGCACCCTGGAGAACCTGCCGGTCGGGCACCCCCGGCTGGAGTTCGTCCAGGGCGACATCTGCGACGCCGAACTGGTCGACAAGCTGATGGCCGAGACCGATCAGGTCGTCCACTTCGCCGCCGAGTCCCACGTGGACCGCTCGATCGACGGCGCCGCCGACTTCGTCCGCACCAACGTCGTCGGCACCCAGGTGCTGCTGGACGCGGCCCTGCGCTACGGCGTCGGCCCCTTCGTGCACGTCTCCACCGACGAGGTGTACGGCTCGATCGAGTCCGGCTCCTGGCCCGAGGACCACCCGCTGGCCCCCAACTCGCCCTACTCGGCGTCGAAGGCGTCCTCGGACCTGCTTGCCCTCGCCTACCACCGCACCCACGGCCTGGACGTCCGTGTCACCCGCTGCTCCAACAACTACGGGCCGCACCAGTTCCCCGAGAAGGTCATCCCGCTCTTCGTCACCAACCTGCTGGACGGCAAGAAGGTCCCGCTGTACGGCGAGGGCCTCAACGTCCGCGACTGGCTGCACGTCGACGACCACTGCCAGGGCGTCGACCTGGTGCGCACCGGCGGCCGGCCCGGCGAGGTCTACAACATCGGCGGCGGCACGGAACTGAGCAACAAGGAACTCACCGGACTCCTCCTGGAGGCCTGCGGGGCCGACTGGGACAGCGTGGAGTACGTCGAGGACCGCAAGGGCCACGACCTGCGCTACTCCGTCGACTGGGGCAAGCTCCACGACGAGCTGGGCTACACCCCGCGCCACGACTTCGCCGCCGGACTCGCCGCCACCGTCGCCTGGTACCGCGACAACCGCGCCTGGTGGGAGCCCCTCAAGCAGCGCGTCGGCGCCGCGGAGAAGCAGGTCAAGGGATGAAGTGGCTCGTCACCGGCGCCGCCGGCATGCTCGGCCGCGACACCGTCGGGGAACTCCTCCGGCGCGGTGAGGACGTCGTGGGCCTCGCCCACGCCGCCCTGGACATCACCGACCCCGACGACGTGCGCCGCGTCTTCGCCGAGCACCGGCCCGACCTGGTCGTCAACTGCGCCGCCTACACCGCCGTCGACGACGCCGAGACGGACGAGGAGACGGCGCTCCGCATCAACGGCGTCGGACCGCGTCTGCTCGCCGAGGTCTGCGCGGAGCACGGCGCCCGTCTCATCCAGGTGTCCACCGACTACGTGTTCGACGGCGAGGCCCGGGACACCCCCTACCCCGAGGACCACACCCCGGCCCCGCGCACGGCGTACGGCCGCACCAAGCTCGCCGGCGAACAGGCCGTCCTGGCCGTGCTCCCGGACGCGAGCGCCGTCCTGCGCACGGCTTGGCTGTACGGCGCCCACGGCGGCAACTTCGTGCGTACGATGATCGACCTGGAGGCGCGCCGGGACACCCTCGACGTCGTCTACGACCAACGCGGCCAGCCCACCTGGAGCGCCGACGTCGCCGAACGGATCGTCGATCTCGGGCCCCGGATCGGCCCCGGGACGAGCGGTATCCTGCACGCCACCAACTCCGGCGAGACCACCTGGTTCGAGCTGGCGCGCGAGGTGTTCCGCCTCATCGACGCCGACCCGGACCGCGTGCGTCCCACCACCAGCGCGGCCTTCACCCGGCCCGCACCCCGACCCGCGTACAGCGCCCTCGGCCACGGCCGTTGGCAGCAGGCCGGTCTCGGACCTCTCCGTGACTGGCGTACCGCCCTGCACGAAGCACTGCCTCACATCCGCAAGGAGATTTCCTAGTGAAACGTCATGAGTTCCTCCGGGAGCTCCACAAGGTCAGCGCGAACAGGAACTACCTGGAGATCGGCGTCAACGACGGCCGAAGCCTGACCCTGTCCCGGGTACCGAGCATCGCGATCGACCCCGCTTTCAAGGTCGTCTCGGAGATCCGTGCCGACGTCCATCTCGCGAAGGCGACCAGCGACGACTTCTTCGCCCGGGAGAACCCCCTCGCCCACCTCAAGGGCGGCCGGCACCCGCTGCGCAACCTGGCCCGCAACCGCAGCCCGTTCGGCTACTGGCAGCGCACCACGCTCGACCTGTCGTTCATCGACGGCATGCACCTGTTCGAGTACGCGTTGCGCGACTTCATCAACGTCGAGAAGCACTCGGACTGGGCCAGCGTCATCGTCCTCGACGACATGCTGCCGCGCAGCATCGACGAGGCCGCCCGCGACCGGCACACCAACGCCTGGACCGGTGACGTCTACAAGCTGATCGAGATCCTCGCCCGGTACCGCCCCGACCTGGTCACGGTCCTCGTCGACACGGCGCCCACCGGACAGCTCATCGTCTTCGGCGCCGACCCGGACAACACGGTGCTGAAGGACAAGTACGACGAGATCATCGCGGAGTTCGAGGTCCCGGACCCGCAGAAGGTGCCCGAGAGCGTCCTGGAGCGGACGCCCGCGATCAAGCCGGAGACCCTGGTCGAGGCCGCCTTCTGGGCACCCCTCGTCAGGTCCCGCAACCGCGGCACCAAGCGCGGCAAGGGCCTGGAGCAACTGCGCCGCAGCCTGGCGCCGCTGAGCACCAGCCGCTGACGCCGGACTGAGCGGAACCTGCGGCCCCGGCAGCTGATCAGCTGCCGGGGCCGCAGGTCGTTTCTGTGGGGGAGTTACCGCTTGCCGCGCAGTTCCGCGTAGTAGGCCCTGCACTCCTCGTACGACGGCAGCAGCCCGGCCCGCTCCGCCTCCGCCAGCGTCGGCGCCTCGGCGTCCTTCTCCGACAGCACCGGCTCGATGCCCTCGGGCCAGGCGATGCCCAGCTCCGGGTCGAGCGGATGCACCCCGTGCTCACGGCCCGGCGCGTACCCCGTCGAGCACAGGTACACCACGGTGGCGTCGTCGGTGAGCGCCATGAAGGCGTGCCCGAGGCCTTCCGCGAGGAACACGGCGTGCCGGGTCTCGTCGTCGAGCCGGACCGCCTCCCACTGCCCATAGGTGGGCGAGCCGACCCGGATGTCCACCACGACGTCCAGGACCGCCCCGCGCACACAGGTCACGTACTTGGCCTGGCTCGGCGGTACGTCCGAGAAGTGCACCCCGCGGACGACGCCCCGGCGCGAGACCGAGCAGTTCGCCTGGGCGAGGGAGAGGTCGTAGCCGGTGGCCTCGCGGAACTCCGCGCCCCGGTACCACTCGTGGAAGGCGCCCCGGTCGTCCGGGAAGATCTTCGGCTCCAGTACCCAGGCACCTTCGATGTCCAGTGCTCGCATGCCGTCAGGCTCCGTTCCCGCGTCGCAGTCCGGCCTTGCGCGCGATCTTCCCGAGGGTGCGCCGCGCCTTGCGGACCAGCCGCTGCCCGGTGCCCGGCCCGGCCGGCTTGGCGGGCCGCACGACCTGCACACGGCCGGCCTTTGCGCTGAGGCCGACGGACATCGCCAGGAAGCGCGGCTCGCCGGCCTCCGGGGCGAGGCACAGCGACGGCTTCCACGTGCCGTCGGTCAGCGCGCCGCCGGGCAGTGTCGCCTCGACGAACGCCCCTGAGCCGTCGGAGGCGCCGGACAGTGTGCCGGACACCTCCACGGGCTCGGCGGACGCCGGAGAGGCCAGCCGCAGCAGCGCCTTGGTCTCACCGGGCACGTGCAGGGGCAGCGCCACGCGCAGACGGTCACCCGTGACGGTGACATCGTCCGGCTTCAGGCGGCCCAGACCCACGCCCTTGACCGCGCGGTCGACGTCCAGCGACAGCGTGGCCTGCTTCGCGGTCCAGTACGGCAGGACCACGCGACCGGCGACCACACCGGCCGGCGGCACCGGGCGGGGGTCCAGCCTCACCGGGCCGAGCCGGCACTCACGGGTCCAGCCGCCCAGCTTGATCCGGACGAACACGTCGAACAGTCCGCCGCCGAGCGCCACACCGCCCGCAGCCGTGCCGGGGTCGACGGTGGCCGTGCCGCGCAGCACCAGCCGCACCTGCCCGTCCTCGTCGGCCGGGAGGGTCTCGCGGGTCAGCTCGACCGGCTGGAAGAACTGGGCGGCCGTCGCCCGCTCACGCACCAGGAAGTCCGCCGTCGCACTGCCGAACCGGGCCACGGTCGACGCGCCCACCCGCGCGATCGCGTCGTCGGCGTCGGTGGGCGTGCCGTCCAGGTCGGCGCCGTCGCCGTCGTCCTCGGCGGGGAACGTCATCGGCCTGCCGCGCGAGGTGAACTCGGCGGTGAAACCGACGTGCAGCACGCCGTCCTGCCACTCCACGCTCTGCGGGGTTGCCGTGGGGGCGAGCGACGCCTCCCACTCGGCGAACGCCACCACGTCGTCCAGCCGGTCGGCGGCGATCAGCGCCGCCACGATCCGCTGCGCCTCCTGCATGCCGTTGGCGACACCCGGGCCGAAGCGCTCGACGACGACCCCGCGGATCTCGTCGAACATCTCCTTGCGGTAGTCCTCCGGCAGCTTCAGGAGACGGTTGCTACGCATGCGCTCGACCATCTCGTTGCGCAGCCAGCGCCGGAACAGCCGGTCGCGCACCACGCCCGGCTCGGTGTACCGCTCGACGACGTCGAGGGCCTCGCGCAGGTTGCGGAAGTAGCCGACCGGGTCGAAGCGCTGGAATCCCGCGTTCGAGGCGTCGTCGCGCTTGACGTGGTAGTAGCAGACGTAGTCGCTGAGCACGGAGACGTTGTCCGCGCGCAGGTACGCCTCGGTCACGAAGACATGGTCCTCCAGGCGCCGCCTGCCCTCGGGGAAGCGCAGCCCGATACGGTCGAGGAACGCGCGCCGGAGCATCTTGTGCGGGGTGAGGCTGTCGATCAGCGGGGCGTTCTCGACACTGGCCTTGGGGTGGTTGTGCCGGAACAGCTCGACCGGCACCGGGCGGCCCTTGCCGGCCATCTTGCCGACGATCACATCGGCGCCGTTGGCCACGCCGTACTCGTACATCCGCTCAAGGGCCTCGTCGCCGAGGTAGTCGTCGTTGTCGACGAACATCACGAACTCGCCCTGGGAGGCCTCGATGCCGACGTTGCGCGGCTTGCCCGACCAGCCCGAGTTCTCCTGGTGGATGACCCGGACACGCGGTTCCTCGGCGGCGAGCGCGTCCAGCAGGGCCGGGGTCTCGTCGGTGGAACCGTCGTCGACGAAGATCACTTCGTACTCGTCGGCGGGCAGCGACTGCCGCAGCAGCGACGCGACGCAGTCCTCGATGTACGGTCCCGGGTTGTACACCGGAACGATGACGCTGACCTTGACCGGCATGCGGCTGGAAGCCCCCTTTTTGGCTCTACTCCCCGTCTCCGCAAAGGCACGGTCCGGGCTGCCTGATACTAACCTCGCGCGGGCCCCGGACACCTGTCGGGGCGCGGGGCCCCCGTTGCCGAGCGGGGAACCGCGCGACCAGCCACGACGGCGCCGCGGACGGCTGACGCCAGAGCACCTTCGGTGAAGCGCCTACGATCCGGTTCGTGCACCTTCTGCTCCTCTCCGACACCCACCTCCCCAAACGCGCCAAGCACCTGCCGGCGGCCCTCCTCGCGGAACTCCCCCACGCCGACGTCGTGTTCCACGCCGGCGACTGGGTCGACACGGCCACCCTCGATCTCCTGGAGAGCCGCTGCCGGCGCCTCGTCGGCGTGTACGGCAACAACGACGGCCCCGACCTGCGGGCCAGACTCCCCGAGGTGGCGTACGCCGACCTGGGCGGCCTGCGCTTCGCGGTCGTCCACGAGACGGGCCCCGCCCAGGGCCGGGAGGCCCGCTGCGCCGCCCGCTTCCCCGGTGTGGACGTCCTGGTGTTCGGCCACAGCCACATCCCGTGGGACAGCACCGCGGACACCGGCCTGCGGCTGCTGAACCCCGGCTCGCCGACGGACCGGCGCCGACAGCCGCACTGCACCTACCTGACGGCCACGGTGACGGACGGCGGGCAGCTCACCGACGTGGATCTGCACAGGCTGCCGCCCCGGCTCCCTTGAGCGGCTGTCCGGCCCCGGCCGGATGGATGGCGCCGCCCGTCGCGGTCAGGGGCTCCCCGCTGCCGCCCCACCCCACGGCGACGATCTCGGCGGCCACCGACACCGCCACCTCCTCGGGCGTACGGGCGCCCAGGTCCAGCCCGATGGGGGAGCGCAGCCGGGACAGCTCGGGCCCGGTCAGGCCGGCCTCCGCCAGCCGCCTGTGGCGGTCGTCGTGGGTGCGGCGGCTGCCCATCGCCCCGATGTACGCGGCGGGCCGGCGCAGCGCCTCCAGCAGGAGCGGCACGTCGAACTTCGGGTCGTGGGTCAGGACGCAGATCACCGTGCGCTCGTCGGTGTCCGTGCCGCTCAGATAGCGGTGCGGCCAGTCGACGACCACCTCCACGCCCTCGGGGAAGCGTTTCGGGGTGGCGAAGAGCGGGCGGGCGTCGCACACGGTGACCCGGTAGCCGAGGAAGGCGCCGATCCGGGCCACGGCGGCGGCGTGGTCGATGGCGCCGAAGACGAGCATGCGGGGCGGGGGCGCGAAGGAGTTCAGGAACACGGTGACGGCGTCCTCGCGCCGCTCCCCGTGGGGCCCGTAGTGCCGCAACCCCGTAGCCCCCAGGGCGAGTTCACCGCGCGCGTCGGCGGTGACGGCCACGTCGAGGCAGGCCGTGCCCAGGGTGCCGGACACCCGGTCGGGCCAGACGGCGAGGGTGGCGCCGCGCGTCGCCGGACCGTCGGTCACGGTCGCCACGGTCACCGGCCGGCCCGACGTCACCGACTCCGCGACCGACGCGAAGGAGGGATCGAGGGCGGGGGAGACGGGCCGTACCAGCACGGTGATCTCGCCGCCGCACGTCAGCCCCACCGCGAAGGCGTCCTCGTCGCTGTAGCCGAAGGTCTCCAGCCGTGCCTCCCCGCTCGCCACGACCTCCTGGGCCAGCTCGAACACCGCGCCCTCGACGCAGCCCCCGGACACGCTGCCCACGACCTCGGCCCCGGGCCCCACGGCCATCGCGGCCCCGGGGTCACGAGGTGCGCTGCGGCTCACGGAGACGACGGTGGCGAGGCCGAACGGCTCACCGTTCGCGTACCAGCGCCCGAGCACCGGGAGAATGTCGCGCACGATTCGCTCCTTTTGTCGCCCATGTGACTTGATGATCGCCCATGAGAGTCAAAAGCTGAAGATTACTCAGGAGTCAGTTGGTATTGACGGCTCCTGATGCGCGCGGGACTGTAATGCACATGTCGAAGTTGCGTGTGCATCTGCTCGGCGTACTGGTCCTGGTCACGGGTTTCCTGACCACCGTCGGCTCCCAGCCCGCTCGGGCCGACACCCTTTGGTTCGACTCTCCCACCTCCACCACCCTCACCGTCCAGAACGGTCGGTTCACCGACGCTCTGGGCCGCGAGGTCGTGCTCCGCGGCTACAACGTCTCCGGCGAGACGAAGCTCAAGGAGAACAACGGACTGCCCTTCGCCTCGGTCGCCGACGCCAGGAAATCGGCGACCGCCCTGCGAGCGCTCGGCGGCGGCAACAGCGTCCGCTTCCTGCTCTCCTGGGCGTACGCGGAGCCCGTCCGTGGCTCGGTGAGCAGCAGCTATCTAGCCGCCGCCACCGCTCAGATGGGTGCCTTCCTGGACGCGGGCATCCGCGTCTATCCCGACTTCCACCAGGACCTCTACTCCCGCTGGCTCTTCGACTCGGACAGCTGGTACACCGGCGACGGCGCCCCCAAATGGGCCGTCGACCTCGGTGACTACCCGGACGAGTACTGCGGGATCTGCCCCTTCTGGGGACAGAACATCACCTCCAACGCGGCGGTGACGAAGGCGACTTACGACTTCTGGCACAACACCTACGGAATCCAGGACTCGTTCCTCGACACCGCGCAGAAGACGATGGCGTATCTGAAGCAGAACCTCACCAGTGCCCAGTTCACCGGTGTCGTCGGCTTCGACCCCTACAACGAGCCGCACTTCGGGACCCTCGACTCGGGCCAGACCAGCCGGGCCTGGGAGAAGGACGTCCTGTGGCCCTTCTACGTCAAGTTCCGGGCCCGGATGGACACGGCCGGCTGGCAGGACAAGCCCGCCTTCGTCGAGCCGAACCTCTTCTGGAACGCCAACATCGACTTCCAGAAGCAGGAGGGCGGACTGCTCGACGCCGGGACCATCGGCCCGCGCTACGTCTTCAACACCCACTTCTACGACCAGAAGGCGATCTCCGGCATCTTCATGTGGGGCAAGGCCGAGGACGGCCAGTACGCCACGGACATGGGTACGATCCGCGACCGGGCCGCCGCGGGTGGTACGACGGGGATCGTCAGCGAGTTCGGCCACCCGCTGAACGGCAACGTCTCCGACAAGGCGCCGACCGTCCTCAAGGCGATGTACCAGGGGCTCGACTCCCGTGTGAAGGGGGCGAGTTGGTGGGCCAATGCGAGCGGATCCGGCCCGGTGCTCTCCGGCAGCCAGTGGCAGTGGGACATCTACAACGGCCGCCACAACGAGCTGATGAACGACAACCCCGACAAGGTGCTCACCACCGGTGACGCCTGGAACGACGAGGACCTGTCCGCGGTACGCCTCGACGACTCCGGTACGGCGGTCCTGCGGCAGGACGCCCGCATGCTGGACCGCGTCTATCCGGGCGCCACGGCGGGCACGACGCTCGCCTTCACCTACGAGGACCGCTCCCGGGACGGGTCCACGACCCTCACCTGGAACCCGGTGCCGAGTTCACTGCCGAACGTGTCCACGCTGGTGGGCTCGGGGCAGTACAGCGTGCTGGTGTGGCGGTCGAAGGGCATCTCGGCGCCGACCGAGCTCCATCTGCCGGCGTCCTTCCCCACGGCGACCACCACGGTCGTCTCGGACCTCGGCACGGTCTACGGCCCGCCGGCCTACACCAGTACGACCCCGATCGCGGCGGGCACGGATCCCGGGAACACGGGAAGCCGCCGCCTGTTGCTCACCGCGCCGGACTCGGGAGTCCTGCACTACGCGCTGGTGACCAACGGGGCGACGGCTCCTTCGGCGAGCCTGCTGAGCGCCGCGCGGTCCGAACTGGCCTCGTGGGCCGCGCAGGAGTTCAGCTAGCCGGTCAACCGGCGGTCGACCGGCCAAGGAAAACCGGTCAGTTGGCCGCCGGGCCCGTCCAGTCCGCCTCGACATGGCCGAGGCGGACTCGCTGGGGGTGGTCGCCGACCGGCACGGACACCGTCTTCAGCCCGGTGGCGAAGTCGATGGCCGTGATCTGGTCGGCGCCGCTCTCCGAGATCACACAGGACTTGCCGTCGCCGCTCACCGTGGCCCAGTAGGGCTTCGAGGCGGTGACGAGCGGGCCCTCCTGGAGCGTCGCACGGTCGACGACCGTCGCGTAGTCGTCCATCGTGCCCGCGACGCACAGCTTCGTGCCGTCCGGCTTCATCGAAATGCCGTGGTGGCGCGAGTCGTTGACGAACGTGGTGCGGTCGTCGCTGGTCGCCGGGTTCTTCGGCAGGGTCTTCGTCCGGGTGATCTTGTCGGTGGCGAGGTCGTACTCGAAGAAGCCGTTGAAGAACGAGACCTGGAAGTACAGCTTCGACTCGTCGGGGGAGAAGACGGCCGGGCGGACGGCGTCCGAGTAGTCCGTGAGGCCGATGGCGTTGAGCCGGTCCCGCATGTCGATCACCTTCACCTGCTTGAAGGTGGCCGCGTCGACGACCGTGATCTTGCGGTCGCCCTTCGTGAAGTCCTGCCACGGCGCGTCCTGCGAGGTGTTGACGTCACCGATGGCCATGTTCCAGATGTACTTGCCGTCCTTGGTGAAGATGTTCTCGTGCGGCTTGTCGCCGGTGGCGAACGAGCCGATCTGCGCGCCGGTGTTGATGTTCAGCACGTGCACGGTGTTGGAGATCGAGGCGGAGACCGCGACCCGGGTGCCGTCGGGGGAGACCGCCATGTGGTCGGAGCGGTAACCCGACACGGGGAAGCGCCAGTTGATCGCCCCGGTGGCGAGGTCGATCGACACGACGTCGGCGAAGCTCGGCCGGGAGACGACCACGGACTTGCCGTCCGGCGTGGAGTACATGTCGTCGACCAGCTGGTCGTGGCCCTCGCCGACCCCGTTGCGGATGGCCATGAAGTAGATCCACTTGATCGGGTCGGCGTTGATCGCGGCCAGCCGCGCCGCCTTGTCCGGTACGACGTTGATCCGGCCGATCTTGGCGAAGTCGCCGGTGGACTTGACGACGTCCGCGGTGCCTTCCCAGTTGTTGCCGACGAACATCACCTCGCGCAGGCTCGCGGCGGCGGCCGTGTCGGAGTCCTCGGCCGCGGTCGCGGCGATGGCGGTGGTCGCGGGGGCGGTGACGGTCAGTACGAGGGCGGCGGCCATGGCGCAGAGGTACCTGGATCTGGAAGCAGGCATGCGTGCTCTCCCCTCCGGGAGTGGACAGACGGTGTGTGGCGGGTGCATGACATATGGGGCAAAAGGGGGAACGTGGCTGCGGGCGGAAAACTGAACACGGTCACGTTCAGATTGGACTTACTGGAAAGTAAGGAGGGGGTGCCCTTCTCCACAAGACTGCGTGCAAGACAAACTTGGCCACCGGACCGACGAAGGAGGGTTCATTGGCGGGCAGACT
The DNA here is from genome assembly GCF_036227485.1 of Streptomyces sp. NBC_01451. Taxonomy (NCBI): domain Bacteria; kingdom Bacillati; phylum Actinomycetota; class Actinomycetes; order Kitasatosporales; family Streptomycetaceae; genus Streptomyces; species Streptomyces sp. NBC_01451. The sequence goes on along the minus strand of NZ_CP109479.1, from coordinate 731,902 downwards.
CAGGGCGCCGACCGGCCGTTATGCGGGCAAGACGGCCGAGGAACGGCAGACCGAACGGCGCCGGAGATTTCTGGACGCCGCACTCCAGCTGTTCGGCGACACCCCGGGCTACCGCTCGACGACGGTCGCCGCGCTCAGCGAGGCGGCCGGTCTGTCCACGCGCCAGTTCTACGAGGAGTTCCGCACCCTGGAGGACGTCCTGGCCGCCCTTCACCTCCAGGTCAACGACTGGGCCGAGGGAGCGGCGCTCACCGCGCTGGCCGCCGCCGAGGGCCTGCCCCTGGCCGAACGCGCCGCCGCCATATTCCGCGCCTACGCCGCCAACGTCACCGCCGACCCGCGCCGCATCCGCATGACCTTCGTCGAGATCATCGGCGTCAGCGCCCGCCTGGAGGAACAGCGCCTCGCCCGCCGCTCCCGCTGGGTGAACCTCATCTGCACGGAGGCGGAGGCCGCCGTCGTCCGCGGAGAGGCGGCGCCACGCGACTACCAGCTCGCCGCGACGGCGTTCATCGGCAGCGTGAACGGCCTGCTCCACGACTGGAGTGCCGGGTGGGTGGACGCCACGCTGGACGAGGTGGTGGACGAACTGGTGCAGATGCTGCTGGGCATCCTGCGCCCGGCCGGCTGGCTGCCCCCGGGAGCCGGGCACGCCGAGGCCGCCGGGCATGCCTAGGGCACAGGGCATGCCGGGAGCCCCAAGGATGCCGGGGGCACCGAGGGCGCTGGGGACCTCTGACGCCCGTCGCTCATGCGGTACCGCGACTGTCCGCCGACCCGGTCCGCGGGACAGGGCCGAGCTGCCGTGCCGCTGCCTCGACGGTCTGCTCCAGCAGCGTCGCGATCGTCATCGGACCGACGCCGCCCGGCACCGGTGTGATCAGTCCGGCCCGCTCGACGGCGGAGCCGAAGTCGACGTCGCCGATGTTCCCGGGGTTGTACCCGGCGTCGACGACGACGGCACCGGGCCTGATGTCCTCGCCCCGGATCAGCCGGGGCCGGCCCACGGCGGCGACCACGATGTCCGCCTCGCGGACGACGGACGGCAGGTCCCGGGTCCGTGAGTGGCAGTACGTGACGGTCGCGTCGCGCCCCAGGAGCAGCATGCCGACCGGCTTGCCGAGGATCGCGCTGCGGCCCACCACCACGGCCCGTCGGCCGGACGGGTCGACCCCGTACTCGTCGAGCAGCCGCATGATCCCGCCGGGCGTACAGGAGACGAAGCCCGGCAGCCCGAAGCTCATCGTCGCGAAGGACGCGAAGGTGACCCCGTCGACGTCCTTCTCGGGCGAGATCGCCTCGAACGCGGCCCGCTCGTCGATGTGCTCGCCCATCGGGTGCTGCAGCAGGATGCCGTGCACACCGGGATCCTCCGAGAGGGCGCGCAGTGTGCCGACCAGTTCCCCGGTGGTCGTGGCAGCGGGCAGTTCCACCCGGCGGGACTCGATGCCGGCCCTGCGGCAGCGGTTCTGCTTCATCCGGACGTAGGTGACGGAGGCGGGGTCCGCGCCCACCAGCACCGTCGCCAGACAGGGCCGCGCGCCCGTACGGACGGTGAGGTCGGCGGCTCGCTTCGAGGCGTCCTCGACGATGCGCCGGGCGAGACCGGTTCCGTCCATGAGCCTGGCCTGAGACATGATCCACTCCTGAGCCGACAGTCGTCATCGCCCAGGCGCACGGCACACGCACTCCGCGTCCACGGAACCGGTGCGGCACTCCGCGGGGCCGCTCCCCGGTGGTTCTCCACCTCAGCGCCAGTCACGACCCGCTGTCCAGCCTAAGCCCCGGCCCCGGCCGTGGAGTCAGGAACCCTCCTCGTCCCATGCCTGCAGCACGGTTTCATCGACGATCTTGCCGTCGCGCAGGGACAGCATCGCGGTGGCCAGGACGCGGACCCCGTCCGGGTACTCGCAGGACTCGGTGTAGGCGACCTGGTCGCCCTGGACGACGACCTGCTCCAGCTTGTGGGTCATGTCCCTGCCGTACACCTCGGTCAGCATGGCGCCGATCTCGCCGCGTCCGCGCTTGACCATCGGGTGACTGGGCTGGGTGTTGCGGTCGACGACGCGCAGTTCGGCGTCGTCGGCGTAGAGCGACAGCAGGACCGCCGCGTCGTGTCCTTCGATGCCCCGGCGCAGTGCTTCGATGTCGAAAGCGGGGCTTGCCGCAGTGCCCATGATGACCTCCTCCGAGGGCCGCGGCCCGATCGGACGCGGGCCGCGAGGGACCTCTCCTCCTGAGCGTCCTCCGTCCCGGGAACCTCGGCAAGCGCAGACGGAGGATGAGCCTGACGAGTGAGCGGGGCGCGGCGCCCGTGTCCGGCGCGGGGCGCGCACCGTTCATGAGTACATGATCTCAACACGACGAATCGCCGCCGCCGTTGGTCTCGCCGTCGGCGTGACCGGCCTCGCCGCCCCGCTGGCGAGCGCGGCTCCCGCCGCCGACCAGAACGCGGGCAAGCTGAACCCGATCTCCCAGCTCGACTCGCTCGCCGTGAGCGAGATTCCCGCCCAGTACCACGAGGACCTTCCCCGGGTTTCCAGCCAGCTGAGCTCGCTCAACCGCCTCAGCGACCTCAACCAGCTGCACCAGCTGACCGACCTGGCCGCCCCCGTGACCGGTCTGCTGCCGGGTATCGAGGCCTGACGGACGCACCGCACAGCGGGAACGAGGGCCGCCCGGCCGGACCGGGCGGCCCTCACCCTTGCCAAAAAGAAGTGCTCCCCAGACGGAGTGCGCTCAGCCGGTGGTCGCCAGGAACTGCGTGGCCGCCAGCTCGGCGTACAGCGGGTCCCCGGCGACGAGTTCGCGGTGGGTGCCCACCGCGCGGACGCGGCCCGCGTCCATCACCACGATCCGGTCCGCCATCGTCACCGTCGACAGCCGGTGGGCGACGACGAGAACGGTCGTCGTACGGGCGACATCCGCGACCGTGTCGCGCAGTGCCGCCTCGTTCACCGCGTCCAGCTGCGAGGTCGCCTCGTCGAGCAGGAGCAGCCGGGGGTGGCGCAGCAGGGCGCGGGCGATGGCCACCCGTTGGCGTTCGCCGCCGGACAGCTTGGTGCCGCGATGTCCGACCAGGGTGTCGAGGCCGCGCGGCAGCCGGTCCACCAGACCGTCGAGCCGGGTCGTCTTCACCACACGCGTGACCGCGTCCTCGTCCGCCTCCGGACTGCCCAGCAGCAGGTTGTCGCGCAGCGAGCCCGAGAGCACCGGAGCGTCCTGCTCGACATAGCCGATGGCGGAACGGAGTTCGGTCAGATCCCAGTCGGAGGCGTCCCGGCCGTCGACGGTGATGACACCGGACTCGGGGTCGTAGAACCGTTCGATGAGCGAGAAGACCGTGGTCTTGCCCGCACCGGAGGGACCGACGAACGCCGTCATGCCCCGGGGCGGCACGGCGAACGTCACGCCGTGGTGGACGTACGGGAGATCGCCGGCGTAGCGGAAGCGGACCTCGTCGAAGGCGAGTGACGCCGGTTCTGCGTCGGTGGCGGGGAGAGGCGCGGGGCGGGCGGACGACGGCTCGGCGGGCAGGGCGAGGGCCTCCTGGATGCGGGTGAGGGCCGCGGCGCCCGTCTGGTACTGGGTGATCGCGCCGACGACCTGCTGGATCGGCGACATCAGATAGAAGACGTAGAGGAGGAACGCGACCAGCGTGCCCACTCCGACCGCGCCCGTCGCGACCCGCGCGCCGCCCACCGCGAGCACCGTGATGAAGGCGATCTGCATCGCCAGACCTGCCGTGTTGCCCGCCGCGGCCGACCACTTGGCGGCGCTCACGCTCTGCCGCCACGACTCCTCCGCCGCCGCGTGCAGCCGCTGCTCCTCCCGGTGCTCGGCGCCGGACGCCTTGATCGTGCGCAGCGCGCCCAGCACCCGTTCCAGCGAGGCGCCCATGACACCGACCGCGTCCTGCGCCCGCCGGCTCGCCCTGTTGATGCGCGGCACGATCACCCCGAGCACGGTTCCCGCCCCCACGATCACGGCCAGGGTGACACCCAGCAGCACCGGGTCCACCAGGCCCATCATCACGATCGTCGCCACCAGGGTGAGACCGCCGGTGCCCAGGCCGACCAGCGAGTCGGTGGTGACCTCGCGCAGCAGGGTCGTGTCCGAGGTGACCCGGGCCATCAGATCGCCGGGCTCGGTGCGGTCCACGGCCGGAATCCGCAGCCGCAGCAGATAGGAGGACAGCGCCCGGCGCGCGCCGAGCACCACCGACTCCGCGGTGCGCCGCAGTACGTACGAACCCAGCGCGCCCAGCGCCGCGTTGGCGACGACCAGCGCCGACATCAGCACCAGCGCACCCGTGATCGTCCGGTCGTGGGACAGATCGTCGATGAGTCCACGCGCCACCAGCGGCAGCGCCAGCCCGGCGGCACCGGTGGCCAGCGACAGCAGGGCGCCCGCCAGCAGGGTCCACCGGTGCGGCCGTACGTATCCGAGAAGCAGCCGCCAGGCGGGCGGCGGCGGACCGGCGTTCGGCTCTGCGATGGTCACGGCGCTCCTGGGGAGGCGGACGGGCGGGACATTCACCCTACGTCGGCGGCCGGAGGAGAGGCGATACGGTTGTGCGCCCGCCCGTACCCCCGGCCTGTTCCGCCCGCCGTCACCGCCGCTGGAGCGACCGCCAGTCCCGGGCCGTCGCGAGTACGAGAGGTTCCGCCTCGCCGCCCGGCAGACAGCCCTCGATCAGGCCGGCCAGTACCTCGCCCGGGCCGAGTTCGAGATACGTGCTCACCCCGTCCTGCGCCAACAGGCCCACCCCGTCGGCGAATCGGACCGGCTCGCGCAGTTCGCGCACCCAGAACTCCGGCGTGGCCGCCTCGGCGCCGACGGGCTTCGCCGTGATGTCGGAGACGAGGGGCAGGGACGGGGCACGCAGGTCCAGTCCCTCCAGGGTGCGGCGGTACTCGTCGAGGAGCGGGTCCAGCTGCGGTGAGTGCGCGGCCACGTCGGTGCGCAGGGCCGCCGTTCGCCGGCCGCGCCCCGCCCACTCCTCCCGTACGGCGGCCACCGCTTCCCGGTCGCCCGAAACCACCACCGCCCGGGGCCCGTTGACAGCCGCGACCACCACCTCGGGCCCGAGGCACAGCTCCTCCGGGGATGCCTCCACCGCCGCCATCGCACCCCCCTCCGGCAGCGCGCCCATGAGTCGTGACAGCGTGCCCACGGCATGGCAGCCGTCCGCCGGCGAGAACACCCCGGCGGCGAGGGCGGCGGCCATCCGCCCCGCCGAGTACCCGAACAGCACGTCCGGGCGCACACCCCAGCTCTCCAGCAGCCGCAACTGCGCGACCTGGAGCGCGAAGACCGCCGGATTGCCGAACGCGATCCGGTCCAGCAGCTTGGCCGTGCGCGTTCCGGCCTCGGCGAACATCACGTCCAGCAGCGGCACGTCCAGATAGGGATCGAGCCCGGCGCACACCTCCTCCAGCGCCGTCGCGAACACCGGGAAGGAGGCGTGGAGTTCACGCCCCATCCCGGGCCGCTGGGACCCGCCGCCCGAGAACAGGAACGCGGTACGGCCGCGCGGAACGCCCCGTGCCGGGCGGGTCGGCTCCCGCGGGGCCGGTTCGACGGTCAACGTCCGTGCAGGAGCGGTGAGGTGCGCGACCACTTCCTCGGCCGACTCGCACACGACCATCCGTTCCAGATCGCCGGGGTGCAGGAAGCCCTCGTCCCGCGCGTGCTCCAGGAAGGCCAGCAGCGGACGGTAGAAGCCGTACGGGTCGAGCAGCAGACACGGCTTGCGATGGATGCGCAGCTGGGCCCAGGCGAGCGCCTCCAGCAGTTCCTCCGCCGTACCGAGGCCGCCCGGCAGTGCCACGAACGCGTCGCCCGACTCCGCCATGCGCGCCTTGCGTTCGTGGATGTCCGCGACCACCTCCAGCTCACTGAGACCGGTGTGCGCGATCTCGTACGGCAGCAGTCGGCGCGGTACGACGCCGGTCACCTTGCCGCCCCCTGCCAGAGCGGCGTCCGCGAGCGCGCCCATGAGGCCGGTGCGGGCCCCGCCGTACACGACCCGCAGGCCCGCCTCCGCGAGGGCGCGGCCCAGTGCGGCGGCGATGTCCCGGTGGCCGGGGCGGTGCCCGGGGGAGGCGCCGCAGAAGACGGTGACGGCGGTCACGGCCACAGTCCGTACCCCCGGGTGAGGACGGAGTGCGGGTCGTGGCGGTCCTTCGCGCGGGCGAGGGTCTCCCAGGCGGGGCCGAAGTGGGCCCGCCAGTCCCCGGGGGTCATCGGCAGCGCGCTGGTCGGGTGCAGGACACCGCCGAGTTCGAGCGCCCTCTCGTACAGTGCCCGGTTGGCGGCGACCGCCTCCCGGACGTTCTCGGGGGCGCCGGGCGGCGCGGTGCGCATCAGGGAGAGCAGGCACAGGAGTTCGCCGGCCGGCCTGCGCAGCAGCGGGGCGCGCAGGGTCCGGGAGGTGAGTGGACGCAGCTGGACCACTCCGCAGGCGCGCAGCCCGCTCTGCGCGTGGTCGGCCAGCACCGTCGGGACGAAGGCGGGGGCGGCCTCCTCCGGGAGGAGCAGTGTCAGCCAGGGGTGCGGGCGCTGCCACTCGCCGGTGGTGCGCAGGATCCGCTCGTCGCGGTCCATGCGCCGCAGGAACTCCTCGTACGAGAGGTTCTCGATCTCCTCGGTGTCCCGGTCGTGCCGCAGGCCGCCGGTCAACAGGGTGTCGTCACAGGGCAGTTGGCCGTCGCACGGAGCCACCGCCTCGATCATGTAGTCCCAGGCACCGCCGAGCGCGGGACGCGCCTGGCCGCTCACATGGCTGAAGCGGTCGTCGCGGGCCAGCGCGCGCTGGTCGGCGAAGAACTCGCCGGGGGAGTGGTGGTAGAGGCGGAAGCGGCGCACCAGGACGGGCGCCGGTACCAGGTCGAGCGTGGCCCGCACGATCAGGGCGCACTGGCCGAGGCCCGCCAGCACGGCGTCGAACAGGTCCGGGTGGTGCTCGCGCGAGCAGGTCACCTCCTTGCCCGCGCCCGTGACCACGTCCAGCTCCCGCACGTGATCGGCGACCAGACCGTGCCGGTGACTGGAGCCGCCCATGCCTCCGGTGCTCAGCAGCCCGCCGACGCTGCCGCCGAGGTGGTCGGGGAGCACGGGTGGGGTGAGCCCTTCGGCGAGGGCGGCGCGGACGACCTCGCTCCAGCGGGCGCCCGCCCCGGCGGTCAGCGTCCGTGCGCCCGGCGCGCAGCGCACCTCGTCGAGAGCGCTCAGGTCGACGACGTACCCGCCCTCGGCCTGGCTCTGGCCGTACACGGAGTACCCGCCGCCCCGGGCGGTCACCGGCAGACCGTGCGGGCCGGCCAGTGCGACGAACTCCCGCAGCGCGGCCACGGACGGGGGCGTGAGCACACCGAGCGGCCGTGAGCCGACGATGTGCCCGAAGTCGTCGGCGGCCCGGACCACGTCCTCGGCCGCGGAGCCGGGGAACGGGACGAGGTGATCCGGCCGGGAAATGATGCCGGTCACTCCCTTCACGCGGCACGCCCCAGCATGCTCGGATCGAGCACCGGTACCGATATCCGCTTTTCGAAGGTTTCGGTGAACACACGGCTCTGCAGAATGCCGTGTTCCGCATGCCGCAGAGCTATCAGGGACGCCATCCTCGACCGTACCGGACCGGGCAGCACCTTTTTGTGAATGGTCTCTACATCGAGTGAATATTTCGCACAGCATTCCAGGACGGCCTCGAAACCGTTCACCGACGCCGCGAAACGCCGTTTCCGGGGGTCGGCCCAGAGTGCGGCCAGCTCCTCCAGGAGGCTGCGGTCGGGGGGCGGTGGCGCGAGCATCGTCAGCGCGCGGCGGGTGAGTGCCTCGACGTAGTCGTCGTACGCGGGCAGCGGCAGCACCCGTACGGACAGCTGCCAGGGCAGGGGGGTGCACCGCTCGGCCAGCACCTTCAGCAGGGAGATCGAACCGCCCTCGACGATCACGAAGGGGTGCTGTGCGCCCAGCCGTTCCACCAGGGCGAACAGGGAGTCGGCCGCCGCGTCCGCGCCGAGGTCGCCGTCGGCGACCGTCCGGTCGGCCAGCCAGTAGCGCCGCACACCCGGGGCCTGTGCCCCCGCGCGGGCACTGGTGGTGGCCAGGTCCGTGAAGCACTGGAGGCGGTCGGCGACGACGACCGGCGCCCCGGTGACCCGGGCCAGGTCGTTGGCCGCGGCACTCTTCCCCGCCCCTGTCGGGCCCGCGATCAGATGAACAAAAGGACGAACCGTGCAATCCGCCGGGATCTCGGCCATCGGAGTTTCCCTCCTGATCCGTGCAACCGTTGCTGAGCACGGACAAGAGAAGCACGGCCTGACACGCGTCAACACCAGTTCGCAGCCTGGGCAGGGCAAAGAAATACCCACATTTTCCTGCGCTTGTTAAAGGCTGGAAAAATCGGCGTGGAAGAAGGGATGATTGGGAATCCGCAACGGGGTCGAGGGAGCGACAGGCTCCTTTTTTAATGCATTCCTAACGCGTTCATCAGGCTCTTACCCAGGAGGACTCCGTGCAATCCGAGATGTTGCTCGCCGCCGCCGACGCCCTGCCGCTCACGGGTCGCGACGAGGACGGCCCGGACGCCAAGATCCTCGTCGGACTCGGTGTCCCGGCGGAACTCGCCAGGTTCGCCGCCCGCCCCGACTGGACCGTGTATGTCCCCGGTCATCCCGACGAGGTGCGGCGGGTCGTGCTGACCGCCATGGCCCGCGGTGAGCGGGCGTACGTCCATGTGTCGGCCGAGTCCAACGCCGAACCGCACGGCGCGACCGACGGTTTCGAACCGGTCCGGGACGGAAGCGCCGGCGTGGTGGTCGCGGTGGGTGCCACGCTCGACCCGGTGCTGCGGGCCACGGCCGGACTGGACCTCGCCGTCCTCTACACGGCCACCGTCCGCCCGTTCGACGAGGTCGGACTGCGTACGGCCGTGCTCGCCGCCGACCACGCGGACGTGGTGCTGGTCGAGCCCTGCCCGCGCGGCACCTCGGCCCATCACGTCGCCGGCACGCTGGTCCACGTCCCGCACCGGCTGCTTGCCCTCGGTGGGCCGGGCTGCCTGGACGAGACCGAACTCGCCCGGGCCGTCCGGGACTTCATGCGCTGACGTCGGTGGCACGCCTGGCCTCTTCGGCGGACCCGGTGGACTCGGCGCGTTCCCCGGACCGCCGGGCGAGCGCGGCGAGGGTGGCGTCGAGGTCTGCGGGCCGGGGTCGGTTGTGCGGCAGCCTGGACAGCAGGTGGGCCATGCCGCAGGTGTTGCTGACGGCCGAGAAGACGAGACCGCCCGCGACCCCCGCGGACAGCAGTCGCCAGCCGGTGTGCAGGCGGCCCAGCCCGAGGCCCGCGAGGACGATGCCGCCCGCGGTGAGGCGGACCTGGCGTTCCATGGACCAGGTGGCGCGGGCCCCGGCCGCGGGGTGCTGAAGCGCGTGCCCCTGATCGAGCCAGCCCTGGGTGCCGCCGGTCAGGGTCATGGCCGGGACGCCGTTCTCGGCGAGGACCGAGCAGGCGGACTCGGAGCGGGCACCGGAGGCGCAGACGACGAGCAGTTCGCCCTGGTCCGCCGCCTCCCTGAGGGCGGGCAGCGCGCGGCGGAGCTGGTCCAGGGGGATGTTGAGGGCGCCGGGAAGATGTCCGGAGGCGTACTCGCCGGGGGTGCGGACATCGACGACGGTCAGCTGGGGCAGGCGGGTACGGGCCTGGTCGGTGTCGAGAGCGAGGGGAGCGGTCATGGGGGACAGGGAACCTTTCCTGGAGTGGAGGGTAAAATACCCCTAAGGGTATGCGGCGGGGGATGTGAAGGAGTGGTTGTGGAACTGCAGTTCGAGGGTGATGAGCTCAAGTCGGTGCTGAACCGGCTGCGCCGGGCGCAGGGGCAGATCTCCGGAGTGATCAGGATGATCGAGGAGGGCCGCGACTGCGAGGAGGTCGTCACCCAGCTCGCCGCCGCCTCGCGCGCCCTGGACCGGGCGGGCTTCGCCATCATCGCGACCGGACTCCAGCAGTGCCTGACCGACGTGAAGGCGGCCGAGCGGAACGGCGAGACGAAGGAGCAGATGCGGGCCCGGCTGGAGAAGCTGTTCCTGTCACTGGCGTAAGCGTGTTCGGAGGGTGAGCGGTGGGCGGTGGCCGGCCGGTGATCACGCCAGCGTGTCGGCCAGCATGAACAACGTCACCGTCGGCAGTGCCCAGGCGAAGGTGACACGCACGCCTCGTCGAGCGGCGGCCCCGATCACCCGGTCGACGTCCCGCGGCGGATCGATCACCACGGCCCGGTGCTGTCCTCCCGTCAGGCAGCCACGGTTGCCCAGTACCGGCACATCGATGCGGTCGACGAAGTTCATGGCGGCACTCCCCTCTTGGTGGAGACTCATGGAAATTACCCCCTTGGGTATGTCTCCCACCGTTGCAGAAGTACCCCAGGGGGTATTTTCGTCATGGGCTCGACGGTGAGCGTGCCGTTACCGATCGGTCGCACGTAGGGTCGGAGCGAAGAACCGAACATTGGCCGATGGAAGGGTTCAGCACCATGGCGCAGGAAGTACGCGGCGTGATCGCACCGGGCAGGAACGAACCGGTGCGGGTCGAGACGATCGTCGTGCCGGACCCCGGGCCGGGCGAGGCCGTGGTCGGGATCCAGGCCTGCGGGGTGTGCCACACCGACCTGCACTACAAGCAGGGCGGGATCAACGACGACTTCCCCTTCCTGCTCGGGCACGAGGCGGCCGGGGTCGTGGAGTCGGTGGGGGAGGGGGTCACGGACGTGGCTCCCGGTGACTTCGTGATCCTCAACTGGCGTGCGGTGTGCGGGAACTGTCGGGCGTGTCTGCGTGGGCGGCCGTGGTACTGCTTCAACACGCACAACGCCAAGCAGAAGATGACCCTGCTCGACGGCACCGAGTTGTCGCCCGCGCTGGGTATCGGTGCCTTCGCCGAGAAGACGCTCGTCGCGGCCGGGCAGTGCACCAAGGTCGACCCCTCCGTGTCGGCCGCCGTCGCCGGACTGCTGGGCTGCGGCGTGATGGCCGGTATCGGTGCCGCCATCAACACCGGGAACGTCGGACGCGGCGACACGGTCGCGGTCATCGGCTGCGGTGGGGTCGGGGACGCGGCGGTCGTCGGGTCGAACCTGGCCGGCGCCGCGAAGATCATCGCCGTCGACATCGACGACCGGAAACTGGCCACCGCCCGAACGATGGGTGCCACCCACACGGTCAACTCCAAGGAGACCGACCCGGTCGAGGCGATCCGTGAGCTGACCGGCGGCAACGGCGCGGACGTCGTCATCGAGGCGGTGGGCCGCCCGGAGACGTACAAGCAGGCGTTCTACGCCCGTGACCTCGCCGGGACGGTCGTTCTCGTCGGTGTGCCGACGCCGGAGATGAAGCTGGAGCTGCCGCTGATCGACGTCTTCGGCCGCGGTGGCTCGCTGAAGTCGTCCTGGTACGGCGACTGCCTGCCCTCCCGCGACTTCCCCATGCTCATCGACCTGCACCTCCAAGGCCGCCTGGACCTCGCCAAGTTCGTCACGGAGACCATCCAACTCGACGAGGTCGAGAAGGCGTTCGAGCGGATGCACGGCGGCGACGTACTGCGTTCCGTGGTGGTGCTGTGATGGCCGCCCGCATCGAGCGCCTCGTCACCTCCGGGCAGTTCAGCCTCGACGGCGGCACCTGGGACGTCGACAACAACGTGTGGATCATCGGCGACGACAGCGAGGCGGTCGTCATCGACGCCGCCCATGACGCCGACGCCATCGCGGAGGCCGTCGGCGACCGGCGCCTGACCGCCATCGTCTGCACCCACGCCCACAACGACCACATCGACGCCGCCCCCGCCCTCGCCGCCCGCACCGGCGCCCCCATCTGGCTGCACCGCGACGACCTGCCCCTGTGGAAGCAGACCCACCCGGACCGGGAACCCGACGCCTGGCTGACCGACGGCCAGGTGATCGAGGCCGGCGGCGCCGCTCTCACGGTCCTGCACACGCCCGGACACGCGCCGGGCGCGGTCTGCCTCCACGACCCGGGACTCGGCACCGTCTTCACCGGCGACACCCTCTTCAACGGGGGACCGGGCGCCACCGGCCGCTCCTACTCCCACTTCCCGACGATCATCGACTCGATCCGGGACCGGCTCCTCGCCCTCCCGCCCGGGACGAAGGTCCTCACCGGTCACGGCGACCCCACCACCATCGGGGCGGAGGCACCGCACCTCCAGGAGTGGATCGACCGGGGCCACTGACGGCCACGGACCCGGACACCGCACGCCTGTGGGCGCCCTCCGCCTCGACGGAGGGCGCCCACAGGGACGTACAGGGGACGTACACAGCAGGTCCGGATGTCTAGGCGGCGACCGGCAGACCCGGGGTCCGGACGACCTGCCGGTCGGCGTCCACCGCGAACACCTCGCAGCCCTTGCGCGCGGCGGCCCACTCGATGCCCTCCGCGCCCATCGCGAACGCGGCCGTCGCCGTCGCGTCCGCCTCGGTGAGCGTGGCGGCGACCACGGTCAGACTCAGCAGCCCGGTCGCCGGGAGTCCGGTGCGGCCGTCGAGGATGTGGTCGCCCCGTTCATAGCGGGCGGACGTCGCCACACCCCCCTCGGTGATCTCCAGCACCGTGCACAGCTGGTCGGCGTGCTCGGGGTGCCGTACCCCCACCCGCCAGGGGCGCCCGGCGGCGACCACATCACCGCCGGCGTTCAGGCAGTACGTCCGTACACCCGCCGCCTCCAGCAGGTCCGCCGCCCGCTGCACAGCCCAGCCCTTCACCATCGCGCACGGGTCCAGGCCCCGGCCGGGCAGCCGTACGTCGAACGCGCCCCCGGTCGCGACCCGGTACTCCTCGCACAGGCCGAGCACCTCGGTGAGGTCCGCGCTCAGCGCGCCGGCCTCCAGTTCGCCCCGGTCGAGCCGGGACACCTCGCTGTCGGGCTTGAAGGGGCTGAAGCGCGCGTCGACCTCGTGGAGCCAGGCGAACACGGCGTCCGCCGTCTCGGCCCGGACGTTCTCGTCGTCGATCCGCAGCGAGATCGGGAACCCCATGATGTGCTCGACGCGCCGCATGTCATCAGCCCTTCGCGTCGATGGCGGCCTGGAGGGACTCCTTGTAGCCGTCGCTGGTGATGGTGGCGCCGGAGACGGTGTCGATGTCGGCGCTCTGCGCGGCGAGGGTCTCCTCGATCAGGACCGGCACCGCGGCCGTGGTCTGCGGGTGGTTCGGCTGCTGGAGCATCTTCACGGACGCGATCGTGTCGCCCTCGAAGGTCACCTCGACCTGCACGGTGCCCTTCTCGGTGTCCACAGCGGTCCCCGAGACGACCTTCGACGCGGACTCCGCAGCAGGTGCCGACGTGGCGGCGGACGCGGAGGGCGACGGAGACGACGCGGCGGAGTCCGCCCGGGAGTCGATGGCGGCCTGGAGGGACTCCTTGTAGCCGTCGCTCGTGATCGTCGCTCCGGAGACCGTGTCGATGTCGGCGCTCTGCGCGGCCAGCGTCTCCTTGATCAGGACCGGCACGGCGGCCGTGGTCTGCGGGTGGTTCGGCTGCTTCAGCATCCGCACCGAGGAGATCTTGGAGCCCGCGAACGTCACCTCGACCTGGACGTCACCCTTCTCGGTGGCCACGGTGGTACCCGCGACGACCGTGGACGACGAACCGGAGGAACCCGACGAGGACGTCGAGGACGAGGCCGACGGAGTCGTGGCGGGGGTCGAGGCCTCCGAGGAGGTGATACCCAGCGACGGCTCGTAGAGCCAGACGGGGACCAGGCCCGCGATGCTCAGGACCAGAACAGGCAGTGCTCGTTTCACGACGTTCCTCTTATCCGGCCAGGCTGAAGCGCTCGAAGTGGGTCTGCGACCTGGGCACGCCCAGATCCCGCAGGCTGCGCAGCACCGCGTTCATCATGGGCGGCGGGCCGCACAGGAAGACGTCCCGGTCCGTGATGTCCGGCACCAGCCTGGCCAGCTCGGCCGGGGCCAGCTTGTCGGGGGCGACCGGCCCGCTCACCAGGTGCAGCTCGGCACCCTTGGCGTGGGCGAGGTCCCGCAGCTCCTCGAAGAGGACGGCGTCCTGGTTCCTGGCCACCCGGTAGATGACCACGGCGTGGCCCTGGATCTCCTCCAGCAGGGCGCGGATCGGCGTGACACCCACACCGCCGGCGATGAGGACGGCCTCGGGGCGGGTGCGGTGCATCGCCGTGAAGGCGCCGTACGGGCCCTCGGCGAAGACGCGGGTGCCGACCGGGATGTGCTTGAGGGCGGCGGTGCCGTCGCCGGCCACCTTCGCGGTGAGCCGCAGCGTCCTGCCGTCGGGCGCCGCCGACAGCGAGAACGGGTTCGCCTGCCACCAGCGGTCCTTGGTGAGGAACCGCCACAGGAAGAACTGGCCGGCGCGGGCCGGCAGCTTGTCGAGGTCGCGGCCCGTCATGTAGATCGACACGACGTTGTCGGCCTCGGGGACGACGGCCGAGACGCGCAGCTGGTGACGGAGGTTCTTGCGCAGCGGCAGCACGACCCGGCCCAGGAACACCGAACCGAGCGCCACGCTCCACAGGGCCCACCAGTACGTGGTGGCGGCGGACGACGAGGTGAACGTCGTACCGACACCGACCTGGTGCGTGAACGCCAGGACGACCGCCACGTAGGTGTACAGGTGGATGAAGTGCCAGGTCTCGTAGGCGAGGCGGCGGCGGGCGTAGCGCGCGGAGACCGCGCCGATGACCATGATCAGGACCAGGGCGACGATCGCGCGCAGCACGCCCTCGGTGGTCTCGGCCAGCTCCACCAGCTCGTCGACCGGGCCCATGGACGTGCCCTCGGCGTAGCCGAAGGTGATGAACACCGCGTGGGCCATCAGCGTCCACAGCAGACCGAAGCCCACCCAGCGGTGCCAGGAGGTCAGCCGGTCCATGCCGATGCGGTGGTCGAGCCACGGCAGCCGGGCCACCAGCACCAGCTGGAAGGCCATGACGAGGGCGCCGTACAGCCCGGCGAGCCTGCCCATCACGATCAGCGCGTTCGACGCGAACCCGGCCTGGAAGAAGAAGACGGTCACGACGGCCACGTTGGCGGCCAGCACGGCGTACAGGCCCGTGCGGGCCACCACTTTGGGTCGTATCGCCGTGGGGGGCGCGGGAGGCGATTGGACGGTCGTCACGGACGGTGCTCCTTGATCGGGTCCGGGGACACCGAGCATGACCGACGGTAGCTGTCATTGAGCTGTCGTTGGACTTTCAAGTTGTTATCGATCTCGCGTGGGGAGGGGGAGAGGTATGGCGCCGGAAGCGGCGTGCAGCACTATGAGCACGTGGAAAAAGTACGACTTCTCGTTGTGGACGACGATCCGCCCATCGCCGACCTGGTCGCGACGGTCGCCCGCTACGAGGGCTGGGAGGCGGTCACGGCGTACTCCGGTGAGGAGGCGCTGACCAGGGCCGCCGAGTTCCATCCGGACATCGTGGTGCTCGACCTGATGCTCCCGGGCCTCGACGGCTTCGCCGTGCTCGACCGGCTGCGGCTGTCGGGCACCATGGTGCCTGTGGTCTTTCTCACCGCTCGTGACGGAGTCGCCGACCGGGTCGCGGGGCTCACCCGGGGCGGCGACGACTACCTGGTCAAGCCCTTCGCCGTGGAGGAGCTGATGGCCCGGCTGCGGACCGTGCTGCGCCGCAGCGCCGGCCCCGCCTTCCAGCGGTCCGTGCTCCGGGTGGCCGACCTGACGATGGACGAGGACACCCGCGAGGTCCGCCGCGGCGACAAACGACTCACCCTCACCCCCACCGAGTACGAGGTGCTGCGCTACCTGATGCGCAAGTCGCCGACCGTGCTCACCAAGGCGCAGATCCTCGACCACGTCTGGGAGTACGGCTTCGGCGGCCGTTCCAACGTGGTGGAACTGGTCGTCAGCCGGCTGCGCCGCAAACTCGACGATCCCGACCAGCACGACGAACCGCTGATCCACACCGTGCGGGGCGTCGGCTACGTGGTCCGGCAGGTCGGCGCGTGATCCGCCGCTGCCGGGAGACCTACCGCCGGCTGCGGCTCGGCACGCGGCTGGCGCTGGGCATGGGAGTGCTCTCGCTGGCGGTGTTCGCCGTCGTCGGCGCGTCGCTCTCGATGTACATGCGGGAGTACCTGGTACGCCAGCTCAGCGACCAGATGAAGCTCGTCCAGGTCACCCAGTCCAAGGACGTCGTGGCCTACGGCAGCGTGCAGGGAAAGCCGTACTACGGCTGGTACACCGCCTCGTACTCGGTCTCGGGCAGCACACCCGTACTCCGCGAGCCCGCCGACGTCCCGAAGGACTCCGCCGAACTCCTCGCCACCGCCGAGCACGTGCGCGCCACCGACACCGACCCCGTCCTGCGCACCGCGCGCATCGACGGGGACGCCTACCGGCTGCGCGCCTGCGAGGTCGAGGCCGGGGTCGTCCTGGTCACCGCGGCGCCCATGGACGACATAGAGAACACCATGGACCGGCTGGTCACGGTCCAGGTCGTCGCCTTCGCACTCGCCCTCCTGGGCCTCGTGATCCTCGGCCGGGCGGTGCTGCGCCGCGGCCTCAGGCCCCTCAGCGACATGGCCCACACCGCCCGCGGCATCACCTCGCACGACTTCACCGACTCCGCCCGGCTGCCCGTACGCGCGGACCGGGGCGACGGCGGCCCCGAGGTCGAGGAACTCCGCACCGCTTTCAACACCATGCTCGAACACATCGACGACTCCCTCGCCGTGCGCACCGAGGCCGAACAGCGACTGCGCCGCTTCGTCGCCGATGCCTCGCACGAGCTGCGCACACCCCTGATGTCGGTACGGGGCTATGCGGACCTCTTCCAGTACGCCGCCGCCAACGAGCCCGGCGAACGGGACCGGCACCTGGCCCGGCTGCGCGCCGAGGCGGCCCGGATGGGCGTCCTCCTCGACGACCTGCTGCTGCTCGCCCGGCTGGACGCGGCCCAGGTCGAGACACCGCTGCGCCCGGAGAACGCCGACCTGGTGGAGCTGGTCGGCCAGGCGGCGGACGCCTTCCGCGCGGGCCACCCGGAGCATCCGCTGACGGTGACGGCGGTCCCGAAGGGACTGTGGCTGCGTCTCGACCCGCTGCGTATCCGCCAGGTCCTGGACAACCTGCTGACCAACGCGGCCGTGCACACGCCCGCCGGCACGGCGGTGTCCCTGGACGTGACCGTCGACAAGGCCGCCGACGGCACCGGCGGCCACGCCGTGGTTCGGGTCGCCGACGCGGGCCCCGGCATTCCGGCCGCCGACCAGGACCGCGTCTTCGACCGCTTCTACCGCGTCGACAAGGCCCGCAGCCGCGACCGTGGCGGCAGCGGCCTGGGACTCGCGGTCGCGCTCTCCCTGGCCCGGGCGCACGGCGGAACCCTCGACCTGACCAGTGGCCCCGGCTGCACCGCCTTCGTCCTGCGCATCCCGCTCGACAGGACGGAGGGGCAGCCGAACAGCTGAACAGGAACAGGAGTCAGGAACAGGAGTACCGACAGAACGACCCGGCCGACCGGAACGCCCGACCGGAACGCCCGACCGAAGAGAACGACTCGACCGAACAGAACGACTCAGTCCGAACGGCTCAGCACGGACGATCTGAGGAGACCCCCCACTGTGAACGTACTGATCGTTTTCGCCCATCCCGAACTCTGCTCCTTCAACGGCGCTTTGAAGGTCAGAGCCGTCGACGTCCTGAAGCGGGCCGGGCACGAGGTCGTGGTCAGCGACCTGTACCGGCTCGGCTGGAAGGCCGTCGTCGACGCCGAGGACTTCCCCGGAGTCTGGACCGACCCCGACTTCCTGGACGTCATCGCCGAGCAGGAACGCGTGTCGGCGGCGCACGAGACCCCGCCCGACGTCCTCGCCGAACAGGAGAAGGTCGCCCGGTGCGATCTGATGATCCTCCAGTTCCCGCTGTGGTGGTCCGGCATGCCGGCCATCCTCAAAGGCTGGATGGACCGCACGATGGCCCGCGGCTTCGCCTACGCGGAAGGGCGCGCCTACGACACCGGTCCGCTCAGAGGCAGACGCGCCCTGGTGTGCACCACCACCGGCACACCCTCCGGCCTGTACGCCCCCGACGGCACCGAGGAGGACCTGGACCGCGCCCTCTGGCCCATCCACCACGGCATCCTCGGCTGCCTCGGCTTCGACGTCCTGCCGCCGTTCGTCGCCCGAGCCCCGGCGCAGGCGTCGGCGAAGCAGCGCGAGGAGTACCTGGCGGAGTACGGCGAACGCCTACTGGCCGAGTGCCCTGCGGAGCCCCGCCCCGACAGGGACGCGGGGAACGGCGCGACCAGCCCGCAGAGACCCGCGCGGAACGAACTGCGCGTCCCGTGAACCGTCCGGCCGACGGAGGTCGCAACCCCGCACGGTGCCCCGTGGAGACCGCGATGAGCCGGTCGTCGGCACGGTGAGTGTCCTGTGGCCGCCGGGCGGTTGTCCGGCGGCCACAGGACCTCCGTGGCCCTTCGACTCCGCTACGGGCTACTCCCGTACGAGGGAGGCCACGTGGTCGGTGACGGTGTCGATGATGTCCATGCAGGCCTTCTCGTCACCGAGGGCCAGGAAGTTGAGCGTCAGCCCGTCCGTCATCGAGGCCAGATAGCCGGCCAGCACCGGGACGGGCACGTCCAGTTCGAAGCCCATGGTCGAGCGCAGCTGCTCCAGCAGTCCGGCGTACGTCTCGGAGTAGAGCTCGTACTGCCTGCGGGCCAGATGTGCGAACTCCGGCTCGCGCAGGGCGTACTGGGTGAGTTCGTAGGTCAGCATGTGCTCGCCCGGGTGGGCGGCCACATGGTCCCAGTACGCCCTGAAGCCCGCACGGATCGTCTCCTGGAGGGTGGGCTGGGGCTGGATCGCCTCGCGCACCACGTCGACGTAGTGGTCCATGATCGTCGTGATGACCGACTCGATCAGGGCCTGCTTGGAGTCGAAGCAGTAGTGGAAGACGCTCAGTGACACGCCCGCCTCCGCGGCGATGGACCGGGTCGTCGTCCTGGGGACGCCGTCCCGGGTCATCGCGCGGATGGCCGCCTCGGTCAGCTGCCGGCGCCTCTCGGCCGACGGCTTGCGTGCCATGAACTCCCCCTAGGTACGGAACTCAGCTGCTGTAGACACCTACTTCGTAGAGTGAGTATCCCCAGTCCGTGCCCCGATCCAGTCCGTGGACGCGCACATAGCGGGCAGGTACTCCCGCGAACTGCGCGGTGTCCAGGCCGCCGTCGCCGACGGTCGTGGACCACGCGGTCTGCCAGGTCGTACCGTCGGTCGAGAGCTCGATGCGGTACTCCTTGCCGAACGCCTTCTCCCAGTCGAGGGTGACCCGCTTGACCAGGTTGGTGGACCCGAGGTCGAGCTGGAGCCACTGGTCGTCGCTCCAGTCGCTCGCCCAGCGGGTGCCCGAGTCGCCGTCCACGGCGCGGCCGGGCTGGTAGCTGGTGAACGGGTTCGACTCGGACGAACTGGCCGTCGCGGACACGCCCTTGGCGAGGTTCACCCCTGCCTTGTGGGCTTCCGAGGCACCCCAGGTGTCGAGGTAGGACTCGGCACCCCGGAACAGGTCGCTGACCGCGTCCGCGCCGCCGACCTGCTTGATGTCCTGGATCCAGTCCGGGATCAGCCCGACGTGCGCCGCGCCGTCCGTGTTGAAGTCCCAGGTGCGTTCTCCGGTGGTCTGACGGTCGATGACCGAGCCGCCGTCGACACTTGTGAAGGGGTACGTCACCGTCGAGTCGGCGCGGGGCGCCGGGTGGTCGCCGATGCCGTTGAAGTCGGTGCCGTAGCCGTAACCCACGTTGTACTTGGTGCGCAGGGCGTCGGTGCGCGCGGCCTCCGCGACGAACTCCTTGGAGGAGTGCATGTACTGGGCGATGAAACCGCCGAGACCGTAGACCCGGTCGGTCCAGTTGAGGTCCATCCAGCTGTGCGAGGAGAGCACGCCCGGGTAGGCCTCCGCCGCGAAGATGTCC
Organism: Streptomyces sp. NBC_01451; assembly: GCF_036227485.1. Lineage (NCBI taxonomy): Bacteria > Bacillati > Actinomycetota > Actinomycetes > Kitasatosporales > Streptomycetaceae > Streptomyces > Streptomyces sp. NBC_01451. The sequence continues at coordinate 711,906 of NZ_CP109479.1, read as the reverse complement.
ATCGCCTGACCGGCGGCCTTGACGCCCATGTGGTCGATCTCGAGCATCATCTTGCGCTTCATCATGCCGCGCACCGCGTAGTCGCCGAGCGCGGTGAGCCCGCGCTTGTTGCACTGCGCGTCCGAGTCGTACGTCGGCAGTTCGGTGCCCGCCGGCAGGTCCTCCGTCGCGCTGGTCGCCGTGGCGCCGCCGATGGGGTTGTCGTGCATCGCGGTCGCGCACTTCTCCGTCTGCCAGAAGGTGCCCGTCGACAGGAACTGGCCGACGTTGATCGCCGTACCGAGACCGCCCTCGTCGAACCGCACCCCGCACAGCGCGTTGTCGAACTTGTGGCACAGGAACATGCTGCGCACACCCAGGCTGTACAGCTCGTCGAGGCCCTTGTCGATGTCGGCCTTGCTGCACTGCGCGATGTCCAGGATCTGCTTGCAGCCGAAGGGCTCGGACGTCTCGACACCGAGCACGACCGCCAGCTTGCCCGCCTTGATCACCTCACGCGCCTGCGCGCTGTCGGTGACGATCCGGAACCAGCCCTTGCCGGTGCCGCCGTACTGCGCGTCGATGAAGTCCTGGAGCTGGTACGTCAGTTTCGCCTGGAGGCGGATGGACGTCATCTCGTCGCAGCTGCGGTCCTTGAACGGGTAGACCGAGCAGATCACGCCGTTGGTGACCAGGTCGTTGACCAGCACGCGCTGACCGCCGCGCCAGGCGCGCTCGACCCAGGCGTAGTAGTTCGCCTGGTGGGTCATCGAGTCGTATGCGGGCCAGTCCTTGAACGTCGGGTAGCCGACCGGGTCGTGCTTGCCGTCGCCGCCGTGGGTGATGTAGTCGAAGATCGCGAGGGTGCCGTCCGGGTAGTGCTCCGGACAGTCCTTGAGGGCGTCGGCGATCCCGCTGGTGGAGAAGACCTTCCCGCAGATGAGCCGTCCGCCGAAGGCCTCGTTGGAGAACAGGTGGTTGTGCGCGTCGACGAACCCCTGTACCTCACCCTGGGCGTTGGTGCCCTTGAAGGGCTCGCCCGTGACGTTGATCTGGGAGTCGGGCGTCGGGCGCGCGGTCGGCGTCCACCAGTCCGTGCCGGCCGCCGCGCTGGGCCCGGTGCCGAGCATCAGCGCCATCACCGCGAGGAGCAGCGGCAGCACGGTCAGAGGTCTGCGCCCTCGACGCGGGCGAGGCGGGAAAGCAGGCTCGGTCATCACTCACGTCCTCGCACAAAGATTGTCATGGCTCGCGCAACTCTGTGATGAGGATCGCGACAGCGGGGTGACGGAGTCAATAGTCCGGGACGCTTGACCTGATAGCCGGACCGGACCTAATGGGGGTTTCTGTGGGTGAACCGCGCGAGAACTTCACGCTGACCGGTCGTGAACAGGGTTCAGGTATGGAGAACAATATTGTTGACAATGTTGTCCGTCTAGATTTAGCGTCGACAGGCACTCACTCAGGAGGGCACATGCCGAACCAAGCCCGTCCAGGCACCGGAGAGCAGGCCAAGCAGCACGCGCTGGAGCGGCTGCGGCAGGCGATCCTGCGCGGCGACATGTCGCCGGCCCAGCGGCTGGTGGAGAACGAACTCGCCGAGCAGTTCGGTGTGACCCGGGCCAGCGTCCGGGCGGCGCTGATCGAGCTGGAGTCGGAGGGGCTGGTCGAGCGGATCCGCAACCGCGGCTCGCGGGTGCGGGTGGTGTCCGTGGAGGAAGCGGTCGCCATCACCGAATGCCGGATGGTCCTCGAAGGGCTGTGCGCGGCCAAGGCGGCCGTGGCGGCCACCGACGACCAACTGGCCCAACTGACCGGCGTCGGCGAGGCGATGGCCAAGGCGGTCGCCGACGGCGAACCGGTCACGTACTCCGAACTCAATCAGGAACTGCACCTCCGGATCAGGCAGTTCTCCGGCCAGCAGACAGCCGTGGAACTGCTGGAGAAGCTCAACGCCCAGTTGGTGCGCCACCGTTTCCAGCTCGCGCTGCGACCGGGGCGTCCCCAGCAGTCCCTGGGTGAACACCTGGCCATGGTCGAGGCGATCACGGCCAGGGACCCGCAGGCGGCCGAAGCGGCCGCTCGCGCCCATCTCACGAGCGTGATCGCCGCGTTGCGCGAATAACGCGATGCGCGCATGACGCCGCCGGGGTGGGCCGACCGACCTGTCCACCAAGGAGATCTCAGCCATGACACACGATGCGGTGCCCGTCACCGCCCGCTCGACACTGGTGATCAGCGCACACGCCGGTGACTTCGTCTGGCGGGCGGGGGGCGCGATCGCGCTGGCGGCCTCGCGCGGCGAGAAGGTCGTCATCGCATGCCTGTCGTACGGGGAGCGCGGCGAGTCCGCCAAGGCCTGGCGGGAGGGCAGGTCGCTCGACGAGATCAAGGCGATGCGCCGGACCGAGGCCGAGCAGGCCGCCGCCGCGCTCGGCGCCGAGGTCCGCTTCCTCGACGCCGGCGACTATCCCCTCCTGGCCACCCCCGAGCTGACCGACCGTCTCGTGGGCATCTACCGCGACACCCGGCCCGACGTGGTGCTCACCCACCCGCTGTCCGACCCCTACAACGCCGACCATCCGGCCGCCGCCCGGATGGCCCTGGACGCGCGCATCCTCGCGCAGGCCATCGGCTATCCCGCCCCCGGTGAAGTCCTGGGCGCGCCACCGGTGTTCTTCTTCGAACCCCACCAGCCGGAGATGTGCGACTTCGTCCCGCAGGTGCTGCTCGACATCACCGAGGTGTTCGACACCAAGCGCAAGGCCATGGAGTGCCTGCCGGCCCAGCGGCACCTGTGGGACTACTACACCGACCTCGCGAAACGCCGAGGGGTCCAGCTCAAGCGCAACGCGGGCCCCAACCTGGGCCTGGCGCACGCCACTTACGGCGAGGCCTACATGCGCCCGTACCCGCAGGTCACCGAGGAGCTGGCATGAGCGGCGTCATCGTCACCAACCCCCCGCGCGCACACGCCGAGGACGTCGAGGCGCTGGCCGGCTACGGCGTGGCCACCGTCCACGAGGCACTGGGCCGCACCGGACTCCTCGGCCCCACCCTGCGCCCCGTCCAGCAGGACGTACGCATCGCGGGCACCGCCGTCACCGCGCTGTGCTGGCCCGGCGACAACCTCATGATCCACGCGGCCGTCGAACAGTGTTCCGAGGGCGACATCCTGGTCGTCACCACCACGTCCCCCTGCACGGACGGCCTGTTCGGCGAACTGTTCGCCACCGCGCTGCGCCACCGGGGTGTGCGCGGCCTGGTCATCAACACCGGCGTACGCGACACCGCCGAACTGCGCGCCATGGACTTCCCCGTCTGGTCGGCGGCGGTGTCCGCGCAGGGCACGGTCAAGGCGACCGGCGGCTCGGTCAACGTCCCCGTCGTGGTGGGCGGGCAGCAGATCCGCCCCGGCGACGTGATCATCGCCGACGACGACGGCGTGATGGTCGTGCCCCGGCAGCGTTCCGCCGAGGCCGTCAAGCTGTCCGAGGCCCGCACCGCGAAGGAGGAGGCGTCCCGACTCGCCTTCGCCGACGGACAGTTGGGCCTGGACCGGTACGGACTGCGCGAGACCCTGGTACGGCTGGGGGTGCGCTACCAGTCGTACGAGGAGTACGCGGGGGGTGCTGGCTCGGAGACCGGCGGGGGAGCCGGCGCGGGTGCCGGACCGGGGGTCCGCCCGTGAGCACGGGCCGCCCGGCGGAGGAACTGCGCTGCATGCTGATGCGGGGCGGCACCTCCAAGGGCGCCTACTTCCTCGCCGAGGACCTGCCGGCCGACCCCGCCGCCCGCGACGACCTGCTGCTGCGGGTCATGGGCAGCCCCGACCCCCGCCAGATCGACGGACTCGGCGGAGCACACCCCCTTACCAGCAAGGTCGCCGTCGTCTCCCGCTCGGCCGACGAACAGGCCGACGTGGACTACCTGTTTTTCCAGGTAGGCGTCGACCGGCCGACCGTGACGGACCGTCAGAACTGCGGGAACCTGCTCGCGGGCGTCGGCCCGTTCGCCGTGGAACGCGGACTGGTCGCGGCCGGGAAGGAGTTGACCTCCGTACGCATCCGCATGGTCAACAGCGGTGACCACGCCACCGCGAACTTCCCCACCGCGGGCGGGCGTGTCGTCTACTCGGGCACGACGGAGATCTCCGGTGTGCCCGGCGCCGCCGCTCCGGTCGCGATCGGCTTCGGCCGGGGGAGCGCACCCCTGCTGCCGACCGGGCGGGCCCTCGACATCGCCGCCGGGACACCGGTGACCTGTGTCGACAACGGCATGCCGACCGTACTGATCGCGGCCTCCGCCCTTCAGGTCACCGGCTATGAGGCCCCGGGGGACCTGGAGGAGAACGTCACCCTCAAGGAACGGCTGCGCGAAATCCGGCTGGCGGCGGGCAAGTTGATGGGCCTCGGCGATGTCTCCGGAACGACCGTGCCCAAGCTCACCCTGCTCGCGCCACCCGCCCAGGGCGGCACCGTCACGACCCGCACCTTCATCCCGGTCCGCTGCCACACGGCGATCGGTGTGCTGGGCGCCGCGAGCGTCGCCGCCGGGCTGCGCATGGCCGGCGGTGTCGGGGAGGGCGTGGCCCGCCTCCCCGACCGCGCCGACGACCCGCTGCGCATCGAGCACCCCACCGGATTCCTGGACGTCGAATCCGTCGTCGACACCGACGCGCCCACCCCGGTCGCGCAGCGCACGGCCGTCGTCCGTACCGCCCGCAAGATCTTCGACGGCACGGTCTTCCCCCGGCCCGCCGTCCCGCCCGCCGCATCTCCCGCTGTCCCGCCCGCTGACAGGAGCCGCTGATGACCCCGCCGCTCGGCGACATCGCCCACCTGGGCCATGTCGAACTCCTCACCCCCGACCTGGACGCCAGCGTCCGGTTCTTCACCACGATCCTCGGCCTGACCGAGAACGGCCGCTCCGGCGACTCGGTGTACCTGAGGACCTGGGACGACTACGAGCACCACAGCCTCACCCTCACCGCCCACTCGACCTCGGGCATCCGCCGTACAGCCCTGCGCGCCTCCAGTGAGGAGGCCCTGCGGCGCAGGGTCAAGGAGGCCGAGGGCGCGGGCCGCCCCGGCCGCTGGGCCGAGGACGAACCCGGCCTCGGCCCGCTCTACGTCACCACCGACCCCGACGGCCACGAGATCGCCCTGTACTGGGAGAGCGAGTGGTACGAGGCGCCGCCCGAACTCCGGCCCGGCCTCAAGAACCAGCCCCAGGCCAAACCCGCCACGGGCGTCGGCGTACGCCGCCTCGACCACGTCAACTTCCTCGCCGCGGCGGTCGAACCGAACGCCGGGTTCGTCCAGCACGTCCTCGGCGCCCGCCCCACCGAGCAGATCGTCCTCGACGAAGGACGCCTGGCCGCCCAGTGGCTGACGTTCACCAACAAGTCGTACGACATCGTCTACACGGAGGACTGGTCCGGCTCCAACGGCCGCCTCCACCACATCGCGTTCGCCACGGACACCCGCGAGGACATCCTGCGCGCCGCCGATCTGTGCCTGGACAACGGCGTGCACATCGAGACCGGCCCGCACAAGCACGCCATCCAGCAGACGTTCTTCTTGTACGTCTACGAGCCGGGCGGCAACCGCGTCGAACTGTGCAACCCGCTCACCCGGCTGGTGCTCGCCCCCGACTGGCCGCTGATCACCTGGACCCAGGCCGAGCGCGCCAAGGGACAGGCCTGGGGTCTGAAGACCATCGAGTCCTTCCACACGCACGGCACACCTCCGCTCGGCTGACGGGCTCGACCGACGCGCCCGTCCGCGGCGTGGTCCGTGACCGGCGACGGCACGGGCCACGCCGCACATGAGATTGTTGACAAAAACGTTGACACTTGTTCGGGCGGCTCCCTACGGTCGACCGCACCTCCCCTCCCCAGGGACCCCCCTGCCGGACGATAGGAAACAACGATGTCTCCGTCCCCCGCTCCCGCCCCCGCCCCGTCCGCTCGCGGCGGCAGGCTGGCCGTGCTCGTCGTCGGCCTGTGCTGGCTGGTCGTCTTCTTCGACGGCCTCGACATGTTCGTCTACGGCGCCGAACTGCCCCACATGCTGGAGCACAAGGCCCTCGGACTCGTCCCCGACCAGGCGGGCGACCTCGGCAGCTACGCCACCTTCGGCATGCTCGTCGGCGCCCTGTCCGCGGGTACGGTCACCGACTGGATCGGGCGCAAGAAGGTGATCATCACCTGCACCGCCGTGTTCTCGCTGGCGTCCGCCCTGTGCGCGCTCGCCCCCAGCCTCGGCGTGTTCGGCCTCGGCCGCTTCATCGCCGGCCTCGGCCTCGGCGGTCTGCTGCCCACGACGATCACGATGGTCTCCGAGTACGCCCCGCGCGGACGCGGCGCCCTGGTCGTCGGCACCCTGATGACCGCGCACCAGGCCGGCGGCATCATGGCGGGCTTCCTGGGCCTGTGGACGAGCGGCCCCGACGGGTGGCGCGTCGCCTACTGGGTCTGCGTGATCCCGCTGCTGGTCGGAGTCCCGCTGGTCGCGAAGTTCCTGCCCGAGTCCATGCGCTTCCTCATGGCCAGGGGCCGCATCCAGGAGGCCCGGGCCCTAGCCGACCGCTACGACGTCGAACTGCCCGCCGCCCCGACGGAGCGCCCCGTCAGCGGGGACCGCTGGAGTGCCGTCGCCGCCCTCTTCCGCGGCAACCTGTGGCGCACCACCGCACTCTTCTGGCTGGCCTCCTTCTGCGGCCTGCTGCTCGTCTACGGGGTCAGCAACTGGCTGCCGACCATGATGCGCGGCGCCGGCTACGAACTCGGCTCGTCCCTGTCCTTCCTCATCGTCATCAACCTCGGCGGCATCGTGGGCATGCTGGTCGCCGGCCGCTGCTCCGACCGCTACGGCGCCGCCCGCGTCGCCACCGTCTGGTTCGCGTGCACCGCGGTCGGCGTCTACCTGCTCGGCATCCACATGGCGCTGCCGCTCACCTACACCGTGGTCTTCCTCACCGGCATGTTCCTCTTCAGCGCGCAGGCCATGATCTACGCGACGGTGGCCGGACGTTCGACCGACGCCGACCGTGCGACCGCGGTGGGCTGGGTGTCCGGCATCGGCCGCTTCGGCGCGGTGTTCGGGCCGTGGCTCGGCGGTCAGCTGGTGGCGAGCGGGTCGGAGAGCTGGGGGTTCACGGCGTTCGCGGTCGCGGCCGTGCTCGCCACGGTGTTCGTCGCGCTGACGGGTCTGCGCGGGCCCGGCCGCCCGACATCGGCCGAGCCGGCCGAGGAACTGACCACGGCCGGCTGATCGGTCGCGCACCTTCCTGTCCAGCCCGCCGCCTCTTCAGCCCGTCCGGGGCCCCCTCTGGGGGAGTTCGAGGACGAGGCCCCACCAGCCTGAGCCATGTCTCCCACCCACCCACGCCGCTCCTTCAGCCCGGGCCCGGACATCCCAGCCCGTCCGGCGTTCGAGGACGAGGCCCGTCCAGGGCCGACAGCGGGGGTCTGGGTGCGCAGCCCCCAGGAACAGGACGGGACGGGCAGGGGCGGCGGGGCGGGGGCGAAAAAAATTCGCCTGCCTTCACCTGTCACAACCAGCACCCGGCCGGTGTCTTGAGACCGAACCCCCAAGAAGGGGCACCTTCGAACCGGAGGAGACACCATGACCGGCAACACCGATGTGGTCGTGATCGGCGGCGGCTACGCCGGCGTCATGGCGGCCAACCGTCTGACGCAGCGCGCCGACGTGACCGTCACGCTGATCAACCCGCGCCCGGCCTTCGTCGACCGGATCCGCCTGCACCAGTTCGTCGGCGGCACCCACGAGGCGGTCGGCGACTACGGCAAGCTCCTGGCCGGGGGTGTCCGGCTGGTGGTGGACACCGTGACACGGATCGACGCGGCCGGCCGCGCCCTGACCCTGGCGAGCGGCGGCACCGTCGGCTACGACCACCTGGTCTACGCGGTGGGCAGCGGCAGCGCCGACCCGCGGGTGCCCGGCGCCGCCAAGTTCGCCTACCCGATCGCCTCCCTGGAGGAGGCGCAGCGGCTGAGGCCGGCCCTCGACGCCGCGCCCGCGGCAGCCCCGGTCACGGTGGTCGGCGCCGGGCCGACCGGCATCGAGACCGCCGCCGAGCTCGCGGAACAGGGCCGCACCGTGACCCTGCTGTGCGGCGGGCTGCTCGGCCCGTCCCTGCATCCGCGGGGGCGCCGCTCGGTCGCCAGGCGGCTCGCCGCCCTCGGGGTGAGCGTGCTCGACGGCCCCGACACGAAGGTGACGGCGGTGACCCGCGACACCGTACGGCTCGCCGACGGGCGCGAGCTGCCGAGCGCCGTGACGGTCTGGACCGCCGGATTCGGGGTGCCGGACCTGGCCGCGCGCAGCGGGCTGAGCACCGACGCCCTGGGCCGCCTGCTCACCGACGAGACGCTGACGAGTGTGGACGACGAGCGCATCGTCGCGGCCGGGGACTCGGCGGCCCCGTCGGACCTGCCGTTCCGGATGAGCTGCCAGGCCGCGGTCCAACTGGGCCCGCAGGCAGCCGAGACGGTGCTGAGCCGGATCGCGGGCGAGCGGCCCGCGTCCATCGACGTGGGGTTCGTCGGAACGTGCATCAGCCTGGGGCGTCGCGCCGGTGTCTTCCAGGTCATGGGCAAGGACGACACCGCGAAGCGGTACTACCTCGGCGGTCGGCCGGGCGCGAAGACCAAGGAACTCATCTGCAGGAGCATCCCCTGGCAGCTGTCGTACGAGGCACGCAAGCCCGGTGCGCGCACCTGGTGGAGCAAGGACGCCAAGCGCGGCCTGCTGCTTCGGGCCGTTGCCGAACAGGAGCGGGCCGCCACCGAACCGGCAGCCTGAAGAGACCGCCCGGCGTGCCACGGCCGAGCGCCGGGCAGTGTCTCCCCGCTGACCGAACGACCGTCGACGAAAACGAAAAGGACCCTGTTGTGGAAGCACGCCTGAGAACCGTCGGGGACCAGGGCCGCCGCCCGCGCCGGACAGGGGCCCGGACATGAGCGAGCGCACTCCCACCCCGGAAACCCCTCCGGCCGCCGACCCGGCGACCGAGACGTTCGTCGCCCACCGCAACCTGCTCTTCACCGTCGCCTACGAGATGCTGGGCTCGGCGGCCGACGCCGAGGACGTCCTCCAGGAGACCTGGCTGCGCTGGGTCAAGGTCGACCTGGAGCAGGTCCACGACCAGCGCGCCTACCTGGTCCGGATCACGACCCGGCAGGCCCTCAACCGGCTGCGCACCATGAGCCGCCGCAAGGAGGCGTACGTCGGCCAGTGGCTGCCCGAGCCGCTCCTCACCACGCCGGACGTCGCCGAGGACGTCGAACTCGCCGAGAGCGTGTCGATGGCGCTGATGCTCGTCCTCGAAACCCTCTCGCCGACCGAACGCGCCGTGTTCGTGCTGCGGGAGGTCTTCGACACGGGCTACGACGAGATCGCCGCCGCCGTCGACAAGAGCCCCGCGGCGGTCCGCCAGATCGCCCACCGCGCCCGCCGGCATGTCGACGCCCGGCGCCCCCGCCAGACGGTCTCCCCGGACGTGGGCCGGGCCGTCCTGGAATCGTTCCAGCGCGTCCTGGAGACCGGGGACCCGCAGACCCTCCTCGACGTCCTCGCCCCGGACGTCGTCCTGGTGAACGACGGCGGCGGCATCAAGCAGGCGGCGCTGCGGCCGATCACCGGCGCCGAGAAGGTGGCCCGCTTCCTGATCGGCACCGCGGGCAAGAACAAGAGGCCGATCACCTTCGCCCCCACCGTGATCAACGGCGAACTGGCACTCGCCGTACACCTGGACGGCGAACTCGACGGGATCATGGCGATGCGCGTCGAGGACGCGCGCGTCACCGGCCTCTACTACGTCCGCAACCCGGAAAAACTGACCCGGGCCGAGACGGAGACCCCTCTCACCCTGCGCTGAACGGCCCAGGCCCAGGACCAGGCGACCGGCACAGGTGCGGGTGTGTCAGCGGTCCGCCGTGGCCTGCCGTACGTGCCGGGCGATGAGGGCGTAGATCTCCCGGCCCTTCTCGTCGTCGTCGAGGTCGTAGCCGTGGTCGACCCCCGCCATGTCATGGTGCTCGACCAGCGATCCCACCTGGCGCAGCCGCTCGGCGTAGCGCACGTTCTCCGCCCGGAGACGGTCGTGGGCGGCAGTGACGACCAGGGCCGGGGCGATGCCCTTGAGGTCCGCGGTCTCCTGCGGGTGGGCGGGGGAGACGAGCCGGTCGGTGCGCTCGCGCGGGTCCGGCACGTACGCGCTGTCGAACACCTCGCCCATCCACGGGCGCAGCACCGGCTTGGTGATCGCCGCGGGCTTGTCCTTGGCGGCGGTCGCGAGGTCGAGCGGCGCGTAGTGCAGGACCTGGAGCGCGATCGCGGGGCCGCCCTCCTCCAGGGCCTGGCGGGCCACGGCCGCCGCGAGACCGCCGCCGGCGCTCTGCCCGCCCACGGTGAGCCGGGTGCCGTCCCAGCCGTGCTCGGCGCCGTTCGCGGCGATCCAGCGGACGACCTCGTAGGACTGGCGGGGCGGGGCGGGGAACGGGTGCTGCGGAGCGACGACGTAGTCGACGTTGACGACCACCACGCCCGCCAGGGCGGCCACGGCACGGCAGAAGGCGTCGTCCGTCTCCGTCACCGGCATGATGAACCCGCCGCCGTGGAAGTTCACGTGGACCGGCGGGGCCGGGTCCTCCGTCGCGGGCCGGTAGACCACGACCCGGGCCGGGGAGATCGAGGTCGGGACCGTCAACGCGCTTGTGGCGCGCGGGAATTCGGGAAGCCGGGCGTGGTATGCGGCGGCGGAACCACGGCCGCTGGACCGCCGTTCCGCCAGCGTGACGAGACGCTGGAGCGTTTTGGCGATGCGGGAGGCCACCGCAGGCCTGGCGAGGAGGGACATGCGGTTCCGTTCGGTCGGGCTATTGCCAGGAATCCTGTCGATCGACAGGATGACATTAAACACGACCGACCGGTACAGGGGAAGCGGCTACGCCTTGTACGCGACCCCTCCGTACACGTCCGTCGGCTCCGGTGAGGTCCCTGGCTCAGGGCGCCACAGGGGGCAGGAGACGATGCCCGGCTCCACCAGTTCCAGGCCCTCGTAGAGCGCGGAGAGCTTGTCGGGGCTGCGCAGCACGTACGGGATCGCGCCCGTGTCGTCGTACCCGTCCTGGGCTCGCTTGAGCTCCTCGTCGGTGTCCGTGCTGTCGTAGTGCACGAAGTAGCTGCCCGGGGGCAGGGCCGCCTGGAGGCGGCGCGTGATCGACCTGGCCTCCTCCCAGTCCTGGATGTGACCGAGGATGCCCATCAGCATCAGGGCCACCGGCCTGTCGAAGTCCAGGAACCGGGACGCCGTCTCGATGATCTTCTCGGGTTCGCGCAGATCCGCGTCCACGTAGTCCGTGGTGCCCTCGGGGGTGCTGGTGAGCAGGGCCTGGGCGTGCCGCAGGACGAGCGGGTCGTTGTCGACGTAGACGATGCGCGACTCGGGGGCCACCTTCTGGGCGACCTGGTGCGTGTTGTCGTACGTCGGCAGGCCGGTGCCGATGTCGAGGAACTGGCGGACGCCGCGCTCGCGGGCCACGAAGGTGACCGCGCGGATGAGATAGGTGCGCGAGGCGCGGGCCATCGTCTCGATGTTGGGGGCGATCTCGCGGTACTCGTCGCCCGCGGCACGGTCGACCTCGTAGTTGTCCTTGCCGCCCATCCAGTAGTTCCAGATGCGGGCGGAGTGCGGCACCGTGGTGTCGATCTTGGACAGTGCTTCCTGGTCGGGGGTGGGTCGGCGGTCTGTCATCGGAGCTCTCCTTACTTGCCTCGCGCGGACTTCGCCAACCTATCGGCAACGGCTGCCTCGATTGCCGGAGTTGGGACTGAAGGGGCGCGGGGGTGTGGATGCGTCGAGTCCGGTCGGTGATCACGGCGGTCATGGGCGGAGGCGACGTTCACGCCCAGCACGGGAACGGGCTGGGCGAGCGTCCGGAACACCCGGGCGTAGGCGAGGGCGGCAGCGGTCTCCGACCCCTCGGCGCCGTACCGGGCGCCGCACCCGCTGTCGTGCCCGACGTCCCGCCCTCCCAGGGTGAGATGGAGCATGGCGCCCTCGCGCTCCGCGACCGTCTCGGCGAGGTCGAGCGCCTGGATCCAGGTCACCCGGGACCGTCCGTGCCGCAACGGCCCGTACGCGAGTTCCCCGATGATGCCGCCGTCGATGACGAGCCGGCCCGGTGGGGCTGGCAGGTCGGGGTAGGGCCGGGCGGGATCGAGATGGCGCAGTCCGCCCGATGGTTGCCGCAACGGGAGGCCGAGCAGGGCCGGTTCGGAGAGGAGCCGGGCGCGGTGAACGCCTTCGTGGCCCTCGACGGCCAGGGTCCGGTACGGGGTGACGGACTCCGGCACGGTCTGTGGCAGGGTCGTCGCGTGGGCCTCCCCGTCCTGCGGGAGCGGCCCGGCAGGAGTGCCGGCGCGTCCGGGCGGTATGCCTCGACCCGGGTCGCGAGGCGGCGTACGCATGCCGCTCCCTTCGGACTTCACAGTGCAGCGTGCGCGGTGGTGCGCGCGACGGTGCGTCAACTCCCTCAGCGCGTACGGGACCTCCGCGCGGCGGGAGTGCGCGTGCGGGTTGTGCGGGTGTGCCGGCGCCCGCGCGGGAGGGGGCACGGCGGGCGGAGGTCAGGCGATCAGGAAGTCTGCCTGGCCGGACTTGGCGCCCCGAAGGAACGCCGCCATCTCGTCCCGGGAGTAGACCAGCGCGGGCCCGTCCGGGTCCTTGGACTGCCGGAACGCGACACTGCCGTCGGGCAGCCGCTTGGTCTCGACGCAGCTTCCGCCGTTGGTGCCGCTCCAGGGCTTGTGCCAGCCCTCGGAGCCGAGTTCGGACGCGGGCATGCCGCTGTGGATGGGGCCGTCGGTTGCCATGGTTCACAACTCCTTACGCAGTGCTGCCAGGATCTCCCTGGTCCGAGCGACCGGCTCCGCCTGCACGGACATCCGGTCCAGTACCTCCAGGTACGTCACGACGTCGGCGGGCTGGTCGAAGTACTGCGCGCCGGCGAGGCTCTCCGTGTAGACGACGTCGGGCAGTTCGGAGAAGCCGAATCGGAAGTAGTGGAAGGGGCCGAAGGCTCCCGGGTGCGGACCCGCGGCGAAGCGCATGATCTGGAGCCGGACCTTCGGGTATTCCAGCACCTCACTGAGGCGGTCGATCTGAGCCCGCATCACCTCGGCCCCGCCCACGGGCCTGCGCAGCACGGTCTCGTCCAGTACGGCCCAGACGGCGGGCGCCTCGGGCTTGTCGAGCAGGTCCTGGCGCCTCAGCCGCAGGGCGACGCGGCGCCGGATGTCCTCGGGACTCTCGTTGGGGAAGCCGATGCGCAACAGCGCGGCGGCGTAGTCGTCGGTCTGCAACAGACCGGGGACGTAGTGGGGTTCGTAGAGCCGGATGACGCTGGCCTCGCTCTCCAGGCTCACGTAGGCGCTGAACCAGTCCGGCAGCACATCGCGGTACGTGTACCACCAGCCCGGCTGGTTGGCCTCCCTGGCGAGGTGGACGAAGTCCTCGATCTCCTCGGCCTGGACCCCGTAGGTGCGCAGCAGCTCCTTCACGTAGGGGATGCGGAGGCCGACCTCGGCCTTCTCCATCCGGCGGACCGTCAGCGGCGTGACCTCGATCGCCCGTGCGGCGTCCTCGAACGACACCCCGGCCCGCTCCCGCAGATGCCTCAGGCGTTTTCCGAGGACCATCCGAAGGACGGTGGGGGCACTTCCGCCTGAGCGGTTGTCGCTCACGTGGAACCTCCGGGGACCGCCGTCACAGCGGGCAGTGTGCCACGTTTTCGGTTGACACCGACAGGCCTTTGCGCTTCATTCTGAAATTATCAGAACGAAGGTTGCGAGCTGTGCGTGTCGGTCACCATAGTGACCGAGTGACCTGTCGCACATCGCGCGGTGGGGTCACCCAAGCCCGTCCGTCCGCGGGGAAGCTGACGTCCCGACGGATCAGGACGGGCGAGAAGCCCCATGCCTACGTGATGCGAGACCTGGACGGCCGCCGTGACGAACGGACAACCGAGAAGCCCCGGCAGGGGCGCGGGCGGAGCCGACAAGCCGTCGGCGAGCGCCCTCATGGACGCCGGCTGGAGTTCGTACGTCACGGTGGAGTTCGGGCTGGCGCGGCGCTGCATGACGCAGGGGCTGCGGCTGTGCGCCATGTCCGCCCGGGGGCACGCGGCGCTGGGCCGCGCCCAGGAGTCCCCCTGGGTGCGCTACCCGGACCACCACTACGTGGAGGCGGAGTCAGCCGTGTGTTTCCGGGATCTCGGCTGGGCGGCACAGGCGGAGAACACCGCGCGGCAGTCCGTACGCGCCCACGCCGACCGCCGTCGGCGCCAGGCCGTCAGCCGCTCCGTGCCGGCGACGGCACATCTGCGACAGCACCGCCTCGACGATGCGCTCGGCACCGCGGCGGAGGCGCTCGGGACGCTGAGCGGAGTCCACAGCGCACGCTCGATCCAGGCCCTGCGGGATCTCCGCGGACGGCTCGCCCCGCACCGCGCGGAACCGATGGTGCAGGAGTTCGAACGAAGGTCGCGACCGGTGCACGGAGCGGTGGCGTGACCGGCGCGGGCGCCACCGCCCATGTGCAACCGGACAACCCCCGCACTCCCTGGCCCGACGGGCCCCCGGTGCTGTTGTCTTCGACAACAACACCGGCGTAACGGAAGGAGGAACCGATGACGGCACCCACGGCATCCCCGCCGGGCCTGCCATGTCGTCGCAGCACCCCCGCGCACCTCTTCCGCCGGTGCCCTGCCCACCTGTTCGGACACACCGAGTACGAAGTACGCGCCACCCGGCGGGAGGGTGTGGTTCTCGCCTGTCGCCGGAGAAAGGGCGTGAAGGCCATCGGGGGCAGGAGAACGGTATGAGGAGCGCAACGCCCATGGAGACCGCACGGGGTTGGGTGCCCGAGCCGCGGCAGGCCGCCCTGGCCGCCGAACTGGTGCGCCGGGCCGAGGAGGACCAGCGGCTGACCAGGCTGGCCCGGGAGACGCCCACGGCGCTCAACCGGCATTACGTCACCCGGTGCCGCGCCGCCAACGCCGACGCACTGAGGTCGGTCGTCGCCAGGCGCGGCTGGCCGGAGGCCGGTCAGGTCGGGGAGCCCGCCTCGACGGCGGCGCTGATGATCCTGCTGCACACCACGGATCTCGGCTTCCAGCTCACCTGCCGCGACCTGATCGCGGAGGCGGTGGCGGACGGCGGCTGTCCCTCCGTGCACCACGCCTACATCGCCGACCACTGCGCGGTCGAGCTGGGCCAGCCGCAGTTCTACGGCACCCGTATCAACGCCGACACCCTCTGCCCGTACCCGATCCGCCACCCCGAGACGGTCGAGGAGCGTCGTCAGGACGTGGGCCTGACCCCGCTGGCGGAACATCTGCCCGTGCTGCGGCATGTCGTGAGCGGAATACCCGACAGCGGATGTCCGGTATCAGCGACACCCTGGGCGTGACACCGGTTCCCGAGCCGGGCCGCTCGGGACCGCACTCACGCACGGAGGAGACACGGACATGCCGAGGACGACGGACAGCCCTCTGGACGGGCAACGGCAGGAAACGGGCCGGGGCGGGAAGCTGGCGGGCCGGGTCGCCCTGGTCGCCGGGGCCACCCGCGGGGCCGGGCGCGGTATCGCCGTGGAACTCGGGGCCGCCGGGGCCACCGTCTACGTGACCGGCCGCAGCACCCGGCGGCAGCGCTCCGAGTACGACCGCCCGGAGACCATCGAGGACACCGCCGACCTGGTCACCGCGGCGGGCGGCCACGGCATCGCCGTACCCACCGATCATCTCGACCCGGCGCAGGTGAAGGCGCTGGTGGACCGTGTCGCCGGGGAGCAGGGCCGGCTCGACGTCCTGGTCAACGACGTCTGGGGCGGCGAGAACCTCTTCGAGTGGGAGAGCCCGGTGTGGGAGCACGACCTCGACAACGGCCTGCGGCTGCTGCGGCTGGCCGTCGAGACACACGCGATCACCAGCCACCACGCCCTGCCCCTGTTGCTGCGCAACCCCGGCGGCCTGGTCGTCGAGATGACCGACGGCACCGCCGACTACAACCGGGACACCTACCGGCTCTCCTTCTTCTACGACCTGGCCAAGTCGTCCGTCCTGCGCATGGGCTTCGCCCTCGGCCACGAGCTCGGCCCGCGCGGCGCCACCGCCGTGGCGCTGACACCCGGCTGGCTGCGCTCCGAGATGATGCTCGAACACTTCGGCGTCCGCGAGGAGAACTGGCGGGACGCCCTGGAACGCGTCCCGCACTTCGCCATCTCGGAGACCCCGCGCTACGTGGGCCGTGCCGTGACGGCCCTGGCGGCGGACCCCGACGTGGCCCGCTGGAACGGCGATTCCCTCTCCAGCGGTGGACTCGCCCAGGTCTACGGCTTCACCGACCTCGACGGCAGCCGTCCGGACGCCTGGCGCTACATGGTCGAGGTCCAGGACGCGGGGAAACCGGCGGACGCGAGCGGATACCGGTAGAGGTCCAGCACGTCAGCCGGGTCCGCCGGGTCCGCCGGTGTTCCCGGGCGCCGGCAGGACCGGCCAGCGGGCGGAGTGGCCCGGTGGCAGGGCCAGATCCTCGCGTACGGCCGCGTAGTAGCCCTCACGTCCGGACCGCTGGCGCTCCAGCAGCGCCTGCCAGGCCCGCGGGTCCGCGGGCCGCTCGCGCAGGAACGCCTCCATCTCCAGCAGCGTGGCGACCCACTCCCGGGCCTTCGCCACCACCTCGGGGTCGCCCAGCAGAAGCAGGGCCTCCCCGTACGGGTCGCGGGCGACGGTGGCCTCGGCGATGAGCGGTGCCGCCTCCTCGGGCGTCAACGGATGCGGATGCGGGTCGTTGCCGAGGCTCGCCGCGACCCGGTACGTCAGCGTGACCGACTTCTTGAGCGCCCGCGCGTAGTCCGTGTACACCGCGAGCCGCCGCTCCTCCCAACGCGCCTCCCGTTCGCGCCGGAAGCGGACGCGTTCTCCTCGTGCGACGGCCCAGTACGAGCCGAGGGCGCCGATGACGACGCCTATGAGAGCCGGGAGTTGCTGAATGAACGCGGACATGTGCGCACGTTATCCGCCCAGTTGATCGCCGGGGACAGTACGGTCGGACCATGACACCGACAGGGCGCTTCGACGGGTACGGGGCTCTCGTCACCGGCGCGGCCCGGGGCATCGCCGCCGCCCTGCGTGTCGACGTCGGTCGCACTGCGGTCGACACCGGATCGCGCCGGGTGACAGGGCCGGAGAACGGGCAGGACACGGGGGCGGCGACGACGTGGACACACGCGGAATGTCACTGTTTCGTCCCGACCCCGGCGGTTCTACAACCGATCACCCGGAACCCCGGTCTAGCAAGCAGAGAACGTTCATGACAACCCGCACGCAGCACGTAGGAGAGAGGCACCGACATGGGGGACGTACGCAGACGAGGGGCCGTCGCGCTCGGGATCGCGGGGCTGGTGGCGCCGCTCACGATCGTGCTCGGTACCGCCCCGGCACAGGCCGCGAGCTGCACGACGCAGACCGGCCCGTACCAGAAGAAGGTGGAGAAGTTCCTCGGCCGGCCCGTCGACGGGGTGCAGTCCACCGGTGACTGCAAGGCCATCCAGAGCTTCCAGAAGAAGCACGGCATCACCCCCAGCGCAGGCTACGCGGGTTCCGTCACCTGGGGCGTGATGGACCTGATGCTGAAGCAGCGCGCTGTCGGCAACAAGCCCAACAAGGAAGGCAAGTGCCCTACCAACAAGGGCCGGATCGCCTGCGTCAACCTCACTCTCCAGCTGAGCTGGATCCAGGACGGCAGCCGGCTCGTCTACGGCCCGGTGCCGGTCCGCACCGGCCGCGACGGCTACGAGACCCGCACCGGACTGAAGCAGATCTACTGGCGGGACATCGACCACGTGTCGTCCATCTACAACGTCCCGATGCCGTACAGCCAGTTCTTCGACCGCGGACAGGCATTCCACTCGGTCGGCCTCAGCATGTGGAACCCGCCGGGCTCGCACGGCTGCGTCAACATGACGAAGACGACCGCCAAGAAGTACTGGTCGCTGCTGAAGAACGGCGACGACGTCTTCGTGTACGGGCGCAAGCCGGGCACCTGAGGCACCCGGCCGTCCCTCTCCTCATGCCCCTGGGCCCGATGTCCCCGGCCTCACGCCTCGGGCGCGTCCCCGAAGTCGGGGATCGGCAGCCTTGCCCCGCCCTGCCGCGCCGAGTCGTGCGCCACGATGCCCGGCAGGGTGTAGCGGGCGGCCACCCACGCGTTCACCGACGGCAGGGTGCGGGTGTTGACCGCGGTCACGAAGTCGTCCACCAGGAAGTGGTGGCTGCCCTCGTGGCCGTTGTGCAGCTCGTCGAACTCCCTCGGCAGCCGCGACCGGTCGTGCACCGGTGCCGAGCCGGACGTGAACGCGGCCCGCAGGTCCGGCGCGATGTGCTGGAGTGACGGATCGTCAGGAGCCATGGTGGGCTTGGGCTCCAGCAGCTCGCTGATGTCCGTGACCCCCTTCTTGTCCTGCCAGAAGGCGACCGTGGCGAGCTGCTCCATGCTGGCGTCCGTACCGAAGAACCGGAACCGCGACTCCCGGATCTGGGACGGGTAGCCGACCCGGCGGAACTCGTTGGTGCGGAACGAACCGCCGCCCGCGACCTCGAACAGCGCGCTCGCGTTGGAGTAGTCGTTGCCGAACTGGCTGACCTCCTTGTCGAACACACCGTCGCCGCGCTCGTCCCGCACCCCGATCGCCGACACGCTCACCGCGTGCGTCCGCCAGGCACCGAGTACCCCGCCCACCGAGTGCGTCGGGTACAGGAGCGGGGGATAGCTGGCGGTCGCCTTCCAGTTCTCGCCGCCGCTGTACTGGTAGGCCTCGTAGAACCCGAGGTCCATGTCGTGGACGTAGTCGCCCTCGGCGTAGAAGAGCCTGCCGAAGGCGCCCTCGGCGATCTGGTTGCGGGCGTGGACGGTCGCCGGGTTGTACTGACTCGTCTCACCCATCATGTAGGTGAGTCCGGTGGCCCGTACGGCGTCGATGATCGCGCCGATCTCCTCCGCCGTGACCGCCATCGGCACCGCCGAGTACACGTGCTTGCCGGCGCCGAGGCCCTGGAGGACCAGCGGGCCGTGCGTCCAGCGCTGCGTGAAGATCGCCACCGCGTCGACCGCGGGCGATTCCAGCATCGCCTCGTACGAGGGGAACGTGCCCGACAGGCCTTCCGCCGCGGCCAGTTGCTCCGCGCGCTCCGGCAGGAGGTCGGTCACATACACCTCGCCCACGCCCGGATGGGCGAGGAACAGCTTGGCGAACTGGCCGGAGAACTGCCCGGCGCCCACGATGCCGAGGGAGAACGTCATGTTGTGCGTGCCCTTCTTCTGTTTCCTTGGTTGCCTGACCGGTGACTCGGGTGCCGTCACTGGTCGAGGATCAGGTTGATCTGGCTGTTGGTCCGGTCGAGGCTGGTCACGGACCTGCCGTTGCCGAAGATGTCCTGCATGGCCGGGTGCATCAACGCGTACACGTCCGCCGCGTAGTTGGTGATCGGGTAGGAGAAGGTGGCGAACTCCTTCCCGCCGGCCTTCTCGTCGGCGACCGGCGTGGTGAACGCCGAGACGTCGATGCCCTTCTTCTTGTACGCGGCCACCGCGGCCTTCGTGCCGTCGGGTGTGGCCGGGAAGACGATCCCGTAACTCCCCACCTTCTGCTGGCACTTGCTCGACGCCAGGTAGGCGACCCACTTCTTTGCGCCCGCCATGTTGTGGGCGTCCTTGGTGATGGAGTCGGCGAGGCCGTTCATCATCGTCGCCCGCTTGCCCGTCGGGCCGGCCGGAGTGACGGCGGTGGCCATGTCCAGGTCCTTGAAGCCGGCGTACGACGAGATCATCCAGGCGCCGTCGAACGCCGCCGCTGCCTTGCCCGACGAGATCTGGGTGTTGGCCTGGTTGGACTGGGAGTTGTAGTCCGTGAAGGGGACCATGTAGCCCTTCTTCGCCAGGCCGAAGTACCACTTGATCACCGACTGGAAGGTGCTGCTGTCGTACTGGTACTCGGTGCCCCAGCGTTTCTCGTTGGTGTAGGTCCAGCCCGCCGAGGCGGCGAAGGTGCTCCACTGGGTCTGGCCGTCGCCGTCGCCGCCGCCGTTGGTGGCCAGGCCGTACACCTTGACGTTGTTCTTGTCGAAGCCGGCCTCGTCGCCCCGTTTGCCGTTCTTGTCGACGGTGAGGTGCGCGATCGCCTTCTCGAAGGTGCCGCCGTCCTTGGGGTTCCAGGAGAGGTCGTTCAGCTGGGCGGCCGTGAGACCGGCGGCCGTCGTCAGTTTCCGGTTGTAGAAGAGGGCGACGGTGTCCCAGTCCTTCGGGGCGCCGTAGCGGTGGCCGTCCTGGCCCATCCAGTTGGCGGCCAGGCCCGGCTGGTAGGCGGAGTCGTCGATGCCGAGGTCGTCGAGCGGTTCGAGGACCTTCAGGTCGGCGAACTGGCCGAACTTCTGTATGTGGTCGGTGAACACGTCCGGCTGGGTGCCCGCGATGAAGCTCGCGGTGAGCTTGGTCCAGTAGTCGTCCCAGCCCAACTGGGTGATCTTCACCGTCAGTCCGGGGTTCTCCCGCTCGAAGTCCTTCGCGCAGGCTTCGTAGGCGGGTTGCTGGTTGGCGTCCCACAGCCAGTACGTCACCGTGTCCGACGACGAGCCGGCCGCTCCGCCCTGCGCGCAACCGGTCACGAGGGACAGGGCCAGGGCTCCGGTCAGTGCCACGACCGTACGAATTCGCATGTCCGTCCTCTCGGTCGATCGGGTGATCAGATGGTCGGCCGGCGCGGTCACTTGATGCCCGTGAAGCCGACGGAACTCACGATGCGGCGCGCGAAGCACCCGAACAGCACCAGCATCGGCAGCGCGGCGATGAGCGTCGCCGCCATCAGCCCCGACCAGTCGACGCCCGTCTGCGGGGTCTGTGCCCGGAAGATCGCCAGCGCCACCGTGAGCACCCGCGAACTGTCGCTGTACGACACCATCAACGGCCAGAAGTAGTCGTTCCACGCGGTGATGTACGTCAGGATCGCCAGCGTGATGACCGGTGTGGACGCCATCGGCAGCAGCACCCGGAAGAACACCCGGATCTTGCCGGCGCCGTCGAGCAGCGCCGCCTCCTCGACCTCGCGCGGGATGTTCATGAAGAACTGGCGCAGGAAGAACACCGCGAACGGCGTCATGAACATCGTCGGCAGCGCGATGCCCAACAGGTTGTCCACCAGGCCGAGTTGCTTGATCAGGACGAAGTTCGGCAGCAGGGTGAAGATCGCCGGGACCATCAGGCCCGCCAGGAACAGTCCGAAGACCGTGTCCCGGCCGCGCCAGCGCAGCCGGGCGAAGGCGTACGCGGCCATCGCCGAGAAGAAGATCTGGCAGCCGGTGACCAGGGTGGACACGACGACCGAGTTGAGGAGGTAGCGCCAGAAGTCCAGGCCGCCGCCCGCGCCGCCCTGCGCTATCGCCTCCTTGGTGGACTGAAGACCGAGCGCCCGCTCGAAGCCGCCGGTCGTCGGATGCACCGGCAGGGGGTTCGTCGGATCGGCGGCGAGGCCCGCGTTGGTGGACAGCGCGGTGCGCAGGATCCAGTAGAACGGCAGCAGGGTGACCAGCACGATCACGGCCATCACGGCCCAGGCGGCGATCCGCCCGAGGGAGGGTGCGCGCCGCACCGGTCGTACGGCAGTCCTGGCGGGTGTCGGGGTCGGTGCTGGTGCCGGTGTCGTCAGGGTTGTCATGGTGTGCGTCTCCCGGTCAGCCGAGGTCGGTGTGGCCGGCCCGGGTGAGCCGGTACTGGAGGAAGGTGATCGCGCTCAGCACGACCAGCAGGGCCACGGACATCGCGGACGCGTAGCCGAACTGGAAGCGGCCGAAGGCGGAGCCGTAGATGTAGAACTGCAGGACGTTGGTGGCGTTCGCCGGACCGCCCGCCGTCGTCACCGCGACCGTGTCGAACACCTGGAACGAGCCGATCACCGTCATGATCAGGACCACCGCGAGGACCGGCCGCAGCAGCGGCATCGTGATGCGCCAGAACATCCGCCACTCGCTCGCCCCGTCCACCTTGGCCGCCTCGTACATGTCGGTCGGGATGGCCTGGAGGCCCGCGAACAGCAGCAGCGCGGTGTAGCCGACGTGCCGCCAGACGTTGATCACCGCGATCGTCGGGATCGCCCAGGTCTCGTCCGCGAGGAACGGGATCCGGTCGAAGCCGAGGCCCGCGATGATCTCGTTGCCGATGCCGAGCTGGGTGTCGAGGATCCAGAGCCAGACGATGCCCGCGACGACGTTCGACATCAGATACGGGGTGAGCACGATCCCGCGCAGGACCGCGGACTGGGTCAGCCGCTGGAGCAGTACGGCGATGGCGAGCGCCGATATCGTCTGCACACCGATGTTGATGGCGACGTACTCGACGGTGACGGTCAGCGAGTCCCAGAAGATGGGGTCGTTGACCATCCGGACGTAGTTGTCGAGACCCACCCACTCGGCGGGGGTCAGCAGGTTGAAGCGGGTGAAGCTCAGGTAGACGCCCCGCAGCGTCGGCCAGAGCAGGAACACCAGGAAGCCCAGCATCGCCGGGGCGACGAAGAGCGCCGCGAGTGCGCCGTCGCCGCGTGGTCGTCGCAGGGGAGGGCTGGTGGAGGCGACGGTCATGGAGAGACTCCCTCGTCTGCTCGTCGGCGGCTCGTCCTCAGGGCACTTACTTTCGAGGTGGAACAATCCATCCGTCAAGATGCGGGCAGACATCTTTTCCGGGCGGGGAATCCAGCCGTATGGTGACCTTGTTAGTTCCATGGCGAAAGAAAAGGTGAGGGGTCTGATCGTCATGACCGCAGTGACCGACGGCTGGCCGCCGCTGAGTCCCGGCGAGCGCTCGGTGGCGATCGAGGTGCTCGTCAACGGCCCGCTGTCCCGCGCCGAACTCGCCCGGCGACTCGACCTCTCCGCCGGCAGTCTGACCCGGCTGACCAAACCGCTGCTCGAATCGGGCCTGCTCGTCGAGGTGCCCGATGCGGGCTCCCCGGCCGAGGTGCGCCAGGGGCGGCCCTCGCAGCCGCTCGACGTCGTCGCCGAGTCCCGCGCCTTCCTCGGCTTCAAGATCACCGAGGACATGGTCTACAGCGTCGTCACCACGCTGCGCAGCGTGGTCGTAGCCCGCCTCGACCGGCCCCTCACCAGCCATGACCCGGCACGGGTGGCCGACCTGGTCGGCGAGATGACCGCCGAACTGACCGCCGCCCACCCCGCCGTGTCCGGTATCGGGATCGGCGTCGGCGGACGTGTCGAGAACCGCTCCGTGGTCGCCGACTCCGTCTTCCTCGACTGGTACGGCGTCCCGTTCGCCGATCTGGTCGAGGACCGCACCGGACTGCGGGTGGTCGTCGAGAACGACGTCACCGCCCTCGTCGAGGCCGAGAGCTGGTTCGGCGCGGGCCGCGGCCTGGACCGCTTCGCGGTCCTCACCATAGGAGCGGGCCTCGGCTACGGCCTGGTCAGCGGCGGCCGGCGCGTGCAGTCGTCCGAGGACGGCCTCGGTATCGGGCGCCGCTGGATCGTCAACCCGAACGGGCCGCTCACCCCCGACGGGGAGCGCGGCAGCGCCATCTCCCTGCTCACCATCCCCAGCATCCGCTACCAGATCCGCGCCGCCACCGGCCAAGACATGACGTACGACGAGATCCTCGCCGGTGCCGCCGCCGGTGACCCCATGGCCGCCCGCGTCGTCGACGAGGCGGCCCGCGCGCTGGGCGCGCTGGTCGCCCAGATCGCCAACTTCGCGATGCCCGAGAAGATCCTGCTCGCCGGGGAGGGGGTCGGGCTTGTCGAGGTGGCGGGCGCCGCGGTCGAGGAGAGCATCCTCGCCAACCGGCATCCGCTCGCGGACCCGGTCGATCTGGAGACCAAGGTCTCCGACTTCCACGACTGGGCGCGCGGGGCCGCCGTCCTCGCCCTTCAGGTGCTGGTACTGGGGGCTGCCGGCAGGTGAACACCCATGCGGAAGCGGCAGATAACGGGCGGCGGACGTGATCAGCAACACGGTCAGTAATGCGGGATATGTCCGTATTAATCTATTTGGTCTTCACTGGGAGCGGCATATGCTTCACAGCATGTCCACCACTCTTCAATCCGCCCCTGATCGCTCGGCAGCCGACGTCAACGAAGAGATCCGGGCCCTCTGGCTCCGGTCGGGCGGGATCCTCAACAGCGAGCAGCGGCTGACCTATCAGCAGCTCGTCGCCGAGTGGGCCGCGGCCTCGCCGCACCCCGGGCGCGACGCGTAACCACTTTCGTCCGACATCCGGGCAGCAGGGCCGGGGCCGCGCACCGCGCGTCAGCCCCGGCCTCTTGTGTTTCTCAGCTCCACGTCGCCGAGTACGACCGGCGGTAGTCCCGCCGGTCCTGCTCCACCCGGAACCACCGTGTGGCGACCAGGGCGATCAGGCTGCCGCCCACGATCAGCAGTCCGGGCCCCACGTTCTTCGGGTCCGCGAGCCGGTCCAGCAGGGCCTCCCCGGCGGAGCTGCCCGTCACCGGCGCCACCGAGCCCGGCTGGGCCTCCCCGGGAGCGACGGCGTTCTGGGTGGCGGTCGCGGCCGGTGCCGGAGCAGCCGCCTGGCCCGCCTGGCCGATCAGCCGGACGTTGAGCGCGGCCAGTGCCTTCGTCACCGGCTGGAAGAACGTCGTACCGCCGGTCTTGCAGTCGCCGTTTCCGCCCGAGGTGATCCCGAGCGCGATGCCCTCGGAGAACAACGGTCCGCCGCTGTCGCCCGCCTCGGCGCACACGGTGGTCTCGATCAGACCCGACACCGTGCCCTCCGGATAGTTGACCGTGGCGTTGAGCCCGGTCACCTTGCCGTCGCGCAGCCCGGTGGTGCTGCCGCTGCGGAACACCTTCTGGCCGACGGTCGGATCGGCCGCACCCGTGATGCGCACGCCCCGGCCGTTGCCGATGGCGACGACGTCGGCACCGTCACCGGCCGAGCCGCCGTTGTACTGCACCAGCGAGTAGTCGTTGATCGGGAAGCTGCTGCTGATCGTCTTGCCGATCTCCGTCGAGCCGCCCGTGTCCGCGAACCACACCGAACCGTTGGGCCCGCAGTGACCGGCCGTGAGGATGAAGTCGGCCGACCCGTTGGTCACGTTGAAGCCCGCCGAGCAGCGCCCTCCGGTCGACAGGATCGGCTGCGCCGCGTTGATACGGGTGGTGAAGGTGCCCCCGCTCCGCTCCATGCGTACGGAGCCGCCGATGCCCTTGGCGACCGCGGACAGCTTGGCCCAGTCGGCGGCCGACACGGTGCTGTCGGCCTGGACGACCACCTCGTTCTTCGTGTAGTCGACCGCCCACGCCGTGCCCGCCACACGCGGCGCCGAACGCAGTGTCTGCGTCGCCGACTTGAGGTCGTTCATGCTGTGGTCCACGACCTTCGCGCGGGCGCCCGCCTTCTCGACCATCGCCGCCGCCTGGGCGTCGGTGACCGCGACGACCGGCTTTCCGTCGGCCGCGATCCAGCTGCCCGCCGTCCGGTCGGTGCCGAGTTCGGTGACGAGCTCGCTGCCGGTGGTGCCGGCCGCCTGGGCGGAGCTGAAGGGCAGATTGGCTTGTGGGGGCTCGGTCGCCACAGCCTGGGTGACCATTAATCCGCCGAGGATGACTCCGCCGACGGCCGCCAGCCGTGTCGCTCGCCGGACGATCCGTCGTCGTGCGTGCCTCATCAATGGCTCCCGAACCCTGAACGCGCGGTGTCGACACCGCGGGGCCCTCCGGTCGTTGAGTGACCCTCACTTCCATACGTGGCGGGAGGTGTTCGTGTTCACCGACTCCAAGATCCCGTTCGGACACGCCGTCCGAGGGCGGACCGGGTCAGGCCTTGCGGGCCACTCCGCAGTACATGGCGACCTCCGCCGGCTCGCCCTCCCCGGCGGTGATTCCTTCCGGGCGCCAGTGCGAGCAGGACACGACGCCCGGCTCCAGGAGTTCCAGACCGTCGAAGAAACGTGCCACCTCTTCGGGGCTGCGCTGGGTCAGCCGGGGGGTGCCGTGCGTGTTCCAGTACCGGACCGCCGCGTCCACCTCGGCCAGCGCCGGGCCGGTGATCGTGTGCGAGAGCGCGAGATGGCTGCCGGAGGGAAGGGCGTCCAGCAGCCGTCGTACGACACCGTGCGGGTTCTCCTCGTCGCCGAGGAAGATGACCACCCCGAGCAGCATCACGGCGACGGGCCGGGTGAGGTCCAGGGTGCGCGCGGCCTGTTCGAGGATCGCGTCGACGTTGCGCAGGTCCTCGTCGAGATGGTCGGTGCGCCCCTCGGGGGTGCTGGTGAGGAGGGCGCGGGCGTGCACCATGACGAGCGGGTCGTTGTCCACATAAACGACCCGGGTGTCCGGCGCGATCCGCTGGGCCACCTCGTGCGTGTTGTCGGCGGTCGGCAGTCCGGTCCCGATGTCGAGAAACTGCCGTATCCCGCACTCGGCGACCAGATGACGCACGGCCCGCCCGAGGAAGAGGCGGTCCGCGCGGGCGTACTCGCCGATGCCCGGGTGCAGTTCACGGATCCGGTCACCCGCGGCTCGGTCGACCTCGTAGTGGTCCCGGCCGCCGAGCCAGTAGTTCCAGATCCGGGCCGTGTGCGGCTGTCGCGAGTTGATCCGTGCGTGCAGCGACGCGGCCGGCGGGTTCTCGGGCACGGGGGCAGCTCCAGGGCACCTGCGGGAGAGTGTCAACTGGCAATCTAGACAAGGTTGTTGATGTTGGCGAGGGCCTGGCAGGTCCTAGTTGTGAGCAGCTCCGAACAGCTGTCCCCGGCTGTGCTCGTCGCCCCACACGGACCGGGTGTCGACATAGGGGCGCAGCAGTGCCGTGAGCGTCGCGTCACCGCGTCCGTTCAGCTCGTGGGAGGCGATGCTGCGGGCGATTCCGGCGAGGAAGTCGGCCAGTTGCACGCGGGTGTCGTCCCGGGCCACGGCGAGTCGGAGGCCGCCGATCCGGGCGGTGCCCTTGAGCCACTCGATGCGTTCGTCCGTCAGCATGTTCTGTCGGTCGTGCACCAGCAGGACGGTCCGCCCGTCCGTACTCCAGTGGGCGGCCGTCCGGACGATCGCGGGCAGCAGCGGGTTGAGCAGGGGGATCAGGGGTGGGGCGGCGAGCCGCCGGGCGCGGTGGTCCGCGGCGCGGGAGCGGGCCCCGCCGAGCAGTCTCAGGACGTCCGCCGCGTCCGGGTCCCGGAGCTCCGGCGCCTGCCGGGCGAGGGCGTCCACCGCGCGGAAGAACGCGTCGACGGGCGCCTCGGGAGGGCTGTCGGTCTCGCCGCGCACCCGGAGCAGGGCGTTGGCCGCCGCCAGGAACTCCTTCCACCGGTCGGCGCCGAAGGTGTCGGCGCCCGCCCGGCAGAGGGGGAGGGCGCCGGCCGGGTCGCCGAGGAGCAGGTCGAGGACCCGCTCCACCATGAAGAAGGTCTTCTCCGTGAGATGGACGTACGCGCGCCCGTGCAGCGGACCGGAGGGGGCGAGCAGCCACTCCAGGACGGCCCGGTGCTTCTCCCGCAGCAGATGGTTCGCCTTGTACTCCTCGGCGGGCGACCGGATCCGGTCGCGTATCTCGCGGATGGCCGTCGCCGCCGACTCCATGGGCACATCCACGCTGGCGTGCGCGAAGACGTCGGTGTTCCCGCCGGTCAGGTTCTCGCCGTCCGACCCCGACTCGTCGCAGGCGATCTCGACTTCCCCGTACTGCCGGGTCACCCCGCGCACCTCGCACCGACCATGTCTTGACATATAGCCGAAACCGCTCGCAGCGTACAGCGATTATTTGTGGCCGTGGATGCCGTTCGTCGACGTGAACAGGGTTGCTTCTGGGGACGGGCAAGGAGGAGAGAGCGCCGGGGGTCCGGGCGTCAGGCGGAGTCCCGGCGCCTAGACTCCCGCCCATGGACGACACCAGCACCCTGGACCGGCTCGGCGCGGGCAAATACCTGTTGATCACCAGCTACCGCAAGAACGGCACGTCCGTCGCCACCCCGGTCTGGGTGGTGCGGGACGGGGACGCGCTCGGCGCCTGGTCGGCGGCGGACGCCTGGAAGGTGAAGCGGATCCGCAACCGGGCCGACGTCCTCGTCGGCCCCTGCGACGTCCGCGGCAACCCGACCGGAGAGCCGGTGCCCGGCACCGCCGAGATCCTCGACCAGCCCGCGACCGACGTCTACCGGCAGCTGCTCGCCCGCAAGTACGGAGTGCTGGGCCGCCTCACCCTGTTGGGCAGCAGGCTGCGGCGCGGCAGGACGGGCACGGTCGGAATCCGGATCACCCTCGTGAACAGCTGAAGGCGGGACCGCACCCCCGCAGGGGCAGCGGTCCCGCCTTCGGTCACTGGCTACGGGCGCACCTCTACGACGCGTCGAGCACGGTGCCCGTGAACTCGGGCCCGGGAATCGGCTCCCCGGTCTCGTCGTCGAAGTCGGTCACCCGCAGCCGCACCGACTCCTCCGGCTCCGTCACCGTGTCCGCGACCGTCGGCATGCCGAAGGTCGCCGTCAACTCGCCCGGCGGGATGGGCACGTACAACTGGAGCCCGTCGACCTGGGACAACGGGCGTTCCGGCAGCGGCGACTGACCGGTGGTGTCCGCCAGCCACGCCGGGTCGACATCCAAGGTGGACAGTTCGGTGCCGCCGGTGACCGGCAGCACCTCCAACATGGAGTACATGTCGGTTCCGGCGGGCGCCGACAGTGTCGCGCGCCAGGTCAGCCGCTGTCCCTCGGTGACCCGGTCCGCGACCGGGGTGACGGTGACCGTGGGCCGGGGATCGTCGTTCTCGATGGTCACCCCACCGCTGTACGAGCCGATGACCGCGCCGCGCACCGCCTTCACGAACACACTGCGCCAGACGTCGTAGTCGTACAGCGTGTCACCCTTCACCGTCACCGGTACGTCGATGCTCTGCTCGCCCTGTCGCACCGTGACCAGTCGGCTCGTCATCGTGTTCGTCCCGGGATCCTGGACGTAGAGCCGGACCGTGCCGCCACCCTGCCCGGCGATCCGGACCGGCATCCGGTAGGTACGGGTTCCGGAGTCGCCCTCCTTGACGGTCAGCCGTCCGAGGTCGACGCGCGGCAGCGCGGCCGGGCGCACCGCGGGTGTGCCGGGGCGCCAGCCCCAGGTGTCGATCAGCCAGGCCTGCCCCGCCCGGCTGCGCGGAGTCAGGTCCACGCTCCGCACCTTGCGCAGGTCGACCCCGGCCCGGGCGGCGGCGGACAGCGGCACCCGGACCTCCCGCGCCCAGTACGAGGCCGTCCGCGCGCTTCCGGGCAGCCCGTCCACGCGGACCCGGCCGAGCGTGGCGCGCTTGCCGGCGGTGTCGGTGACGGACACGTCCAGCTGGGTTCCGGTCGTTGCGGGCGGCACGATGACGCGCAGCGCGAGTGCCTTGGCGCCACCGAGGGACACCGGCCGCCCGGGGCTCACCCGCACCGCGGTCCCGGGCTGCGACCACTTGAGCGCGACCGCACGACGGCCGACCTCCCGCTCCGTCATCCAGCCCGCGAAGTGCGGGGACTGGCCGGCGTCCGCGGCCAGGCACCTGACCGAAGGACGGTCGTCCACCGCGGAGCACAGGCGCCCGCCGCCGCCCTGCACGGTCACCGCGCCGTCCGGCAGGATGCCGGCCGAACGGTTCCCGCCCACCGCGTGCGTGAGGACGCGCGCCGGGTCGGCGGACGGCGCCCGTCGGCCGGAGCCGTCGAGCAGCGGACGTACCCGGTCGTCGCCCGCGACGAACAGCCGGGCCGCCGCCGCGATGTAGGAGGCGCCCGCCCGGTGCTGCTGGTCGGCGGTCAGCCGGGTCCGGGTGCCCATGTCGCACACCGGGTCCTTCTCCTCCGGGTCCGACCAGAAGTCGTCGTCGGCCGGTGCCTCGGCCTGCCCCGGCGTCCACTCGGTGTTGAAGTAGTTGTGGTTGGCGCCGATCACGTAGACCGCGCTGTGCAGGGCGGCGCCGCGGCTGATCCCGCGGGTGCCGTCCACGGCCAACTCGCCCTGGAGATCGGACACATCGCCGTCGCAGCCGGGCAGAATCGTCACCGAGGGCACATCGGCGACCGGGTTCTGTCCGAAGATCGTCGGGCCGACGAGGACGGTGCCCCGGATGTTCCAGCGCACCGGGCCGCCGTACCCGTCCTGGTCGGCCGGCGGCCGGTACAGGCTGTCCATCGCGGCGCGGTTGACGCCCTCGCCGCCCCGCGAGTGGCCGACCAGCAAGACCCGTGCGAGGTCGGCGGGTGGCGCGGTCCGTACGATCGCCGGTGCCGAGGGCCGGTTCGCCGCCCAGTCGGCCCAGTGGGCGAGATGCTGCCGGACGAGGGAGGAGCGGGCCTGCGCCCCGGCGTCCTCGATCGGCGAGTCCTGGGCGTTGATGCCGTTGGCGGAGATCGACACCGTCACATAGCCCTGGGACGCAAGGAGTTTCTGGTCGCGCAGATAGCCCCGGTAACTCGGAATCTGCTTCTCGCCGGCCGGGCAGGGCCAGTCGCCGCTGACGTCGCTGGTGCCGGGCTTGTAGCAGGTGGAGTGGCGTCCGTGCAGGAACAGCGCGAGCGGCCTGCGGCCGGTGGTCCCGGTCGGGGCGACCACCACGGCCTTCATCTCCACCGGCACGGGCATCCCGGGCAGTTTCACCGGGTCGAGCGTGTACTCGCCCGAGACCGTACGGTACGAGCCCGGCTTGCCGGGGTCTACGGGATTGGCCGGCCCCAGGGCGGGCGGAGCGACCGGCGCGCGGCGCCCGTCCGGGACCTCCGCGCGTGCCGCGGCGTCCAACCGGCGTCCACCGGCGTGCACTTGGAGGTCCGTGAACGCCTTGGCACCCTTGAGTCCGCTGACCTTCAGTGCCTCTTCCAGTGGAAGCCGGAACGTCCGGCCGTCCTTCGTGGCCAGAGGCCGGCCCAGCAGCCGGTCGCCCGCGTAGAACTCGACGCGCGCGTCACCCATCGGCACCGGTCTGCCGGAGCGCCAGACGAGCTGCCGGTCCGTACCGTCACCGGTGAACGTCCAGCCCGTGGGCAGCTGTTCGGCCGCCACCTGCGACCGGGCCGGCTGCTGCGCCTGCGCCCAACCCGGCGATCCCCCCACCACCGCGAGCACCGCCGCAGCGGTGACCCATATTCGCCGCGCACGTAGCAACGGTCTCCTCCTCCTGGCCCTTGCTCAGGAGCCCCGGATTCCCGACGGCCCCTCTCGCCCCGGAGGACGGAATCAAGGACCTGTGGGTTGCCTGTGGAGGAGGAACAATGGAGGTGCGCCGCGCGGCGGTTGGGGAGGCGGCGAACGGACATGCCATCAGGGCAGGGCAAGTTGACGAAGTGTCAGATCCAGGCGCGGTACGGCTCGTCGAGCAGCTGGAACACCGGCTCGCCGCGCACCGGGTCCTTCGCCGTGGCGAGGCGGACCCGGTCTCCGCTGTGGATGCCGGCGGCCGGACCCATCACCCGGCCGCGTACCACGAAGCCCTCGGCCATCTCGACCAGCGACACATTGCGCGCGGCCGGCGTGTTCCGGTTGACCACGGTGGCGTGCCGGACCGTGCCCGTGCCCTCGCTGCGTTCCGTACGCAGGTCGCTGCCCGCGCAGACCGGGCAGAGCAGCCGGTGGTACATGGCGCTGGAGCACCAGCCGCAGCGCTGGAAGACGAGGGTGTTCGTGTCGGCCGGAGCCTCCAGCAGGCCCGTGGCGGAACCGGTCGTCGGACGCGTGGCGCCTAGTGAGTGGTACACGGTGTCATCTCCCTGCGCTCGGCCTGAATCCGAAGTGCGCGGTTCGCCGTGCCACCGTGCACGGCCTCAGGGTATGGCACTCAGTGTCACGCGTAAAGGCACTGCGTACCCTCAATTCTCGCGCTGTGTGGTGAGCGCGGACTCGATCTCCTGGACGACCCGCCACATGGGCGCCCCGCGACGCGAGACGACGACCACCACGTCCTCGGACCCGGACTCCGGCCCGGTTCCGGGCCCGTCCCGGCCGGGAGCCGGGGGCGGAGTGCCGAACGCGGCCTTCACATAGTCCAGGGCGTGGTCGACGGCCGTGGTCGAGTCGCCGTGGCCGTCCGAGCGCAGCCAGGAGCGCAGGGCGTTGTTGTGGGCCGCGACGACGGCCGCCGCGATCACGTCGGCCTGGAGCGTCCCGTCGGGCCGGCCGGCGAAACGCCCGCGCAGATACGCGGCCAGGGCGCGCTCGTACCGCCAGACCACCGACAGCTCGGACGCGCGCAGCCCGGGGACCTTCTTGGTGAGGCGGTAGCGCTGGACGGAGAAGGCCGGGTTCTCGGCGTACATGAGCAGGACCATGCGAGCGGCGTCGCACACCCGTCCGACCGGTTCGGCGTCCTCGGCGCTTTCGGCCAGGTAAGCGGTCATGTCGGCGAGGCACCGCTCGTGGTCGGGGAAGACCACGTCCTCCTTGGAGGGGAAGTAGCGGAAGAACGACCGGCGCCCCACCCCGGCCAGCGCCACGATGTCGTCCACGGTGGTCTGCTCGTAGCCCCGTTCCAGGAACAGCTGGAAGGCCGCCGCGACCAGGGCGTCCCGCATGGGCGGTTTGGTCATGGTCGGGAAACTAGCATCAGACCGGGGCCGATGGCACTCAGTGCGCTGTGTCCGGGGAACTGAGTGCACTCCCGGTCCCGCCGATGGCTCACGCGAGGGTGACCTCCACCGGCAGCTTCTTGATCCCGTTGACGAAGTTCGAGCGCACCCGGGGAACATCCCCGGTCAGCCGGATGTCCGCGAGGCGCGGGATCAGCTCCTCGAACATGATCCGGATCTCGGTGCGGGCCAGCAGGTTCCCCAGGCACAGGTGCGGGCTGCCCTTGCCGAAGGTGACGTGGTCGTTGTCCGCGCGGGCGACGTCGAAGGCGTACGGATCGCCGAAGACCGCCTCGTCACGGTTCCCGGAGGCGTACCACATGACGACCTTGTCGCCCTCCCTGATCTGCTTGCCGCCCAGCTCCACGTCGCGGGTCGCGGTGCGCCGGAAGTGGTAGACGGGGGAGGCCCAGCGCAGGAACTCCTCGACCGCGCCCGGGATCAGGGACGGGTCGGCCTTGAGACGGGCGAGCTGCTCGGGGTGCTGGAGGAGGGCCAGCATGGAGTGGCTGATGGTGTGCCGGGTGGTCTCGTTCCCGGCCACCACGAGGAGCAGGAAGTAGTTGTCGAAGTCCTGCGCGGACAGCGGCACTCCGTCGCGCGGGGTGGTGTTGACGAGCCTGGAGACCAGGTCGGTACCCTCGCCGCCGCGCCGCTGCCGGGCCAGCTCCCGTCCGTACTCGAAGACTTCGAGCGAGGCGGGGGAGCGGAAGGGCAGGTCGCGGTACTTCTCGCTCTCCGCGCTGTGCAGCAGCACGTCGGCGTAGTCGGGGTCGGTGTTGCCGATGATCCGGTTGCCCCAGTCGATGAGCCGCTGGTTGTCCTCCGGCGGTACGTCGAGGAGGCGGGCCAGGACGTTGATGGGGAAGTCGGCGGAGACCTCCTTGACGAAGTCGAAGCTCCCCTTGGCCAGCGCCGCGTCCAGGGTCTGCGCGGTGAGCCCGCGCAGGAAGTCGGTGTAGCTGTTGATGACGCCCGCGCCGAACTGCCGCTGGATCACGCTGCGCAGGGCCCGGTGCCGCACCCCGTCCAGCTCCAGGATGGAGGCGCGTTTCCTGATCTGGTCCTCGTCGACCTCTTCGAGGTTGACGAACTTCGTGGAGGTGAAGGTCTCCGCGTCGCGGTCGACGCGCGCGATGTCCGCGTGCCGGGTCACCGCCCAGAAACCGGAGTTGGGCGCCTCCTCGGGCTGCCAGTGCACCGGGTCCTCGTGGCGCAGTGTGTGGAACATCCGCCAGGGGGTCACCCCGTCGGTGAAGTTGTCGAGGTCGGCGAGGTCGACGGCGTCGAGGGGGAGCGGCTCAAGAGCGGCGGCGGGGTCCGCGGTGACGGCGGCGGAGGAGGCGGTCTCGGTCATCGAAGGCTCCAGCAGGTCGTACAGAGGCGATCAGGGCGATCGGAGGTATCGGGGGGATCAGAGTGGTCGGGGAGTATCAGAGGTGGTACGCGTACTCGGTGAACTCCCAGTCGGTGACGTGCCGTTGGAAGCGTTCGACCTCGTTGCGCTTGTAGGCGAGGAAGGAGGCGACGAAGTCCTTGCCGAGCACCTCGGTCAGCGCGGTGTCCGCCTCCAGGGCGTCGAGGGCGGCCGGCAGACTCATCGGCAGCACGGCGGACCTGTCGGTGTCGTAGCCGTAGCCCTCCAGCGGGGCCGACGGCTCTTCACCGGCCAGCACTCCGAGCAGCGCGGCGGCCACGGCACCGGCGATCGCGAGGTACGGATTGGAGCTGGCGTCGCCGAGCCGCAGTTCGAGCCGGGCCCCGGACCCGCGCTCCGGCGGGATCCGGACCATGGCGCTGCGGTTGTCGAGCCCCCAGTCGATCAGCCAGGGCGCGAGGGTGTCCGGACCGAAGCGCTTGTACGAGTTGACGGTCGGGTTGAGCAGCGCGGCGAGGGCGGGCGCGTGGGCGAGGAGACCGGCCGCCGCGTGCCGTGCCGTCGCGGACAGTCCGTACGGCCCCGAGGGATCGTCGAAGAGGTTGCGCGCGCCGCCGTCCCCGTCGGGGTCCGAGTCGCAGGAGAGATGGAGGTGGAAGCCGGAGCCGCCCGCGTCGTTGAAGGGCTTCGCCATGAAGGTGGCGAGCCGGCCCTCCCTGCGTGCAAGCTCCTTGACCGCGGCCTTGAACCGGAAGGCCCGGTCGGCCGCCGACATGGCCTCCGAGTGCAGCAGGTTGATCTCGAACTGCCCGCCGTCGAACTCGTGGTTTCCGCTGAGCACGCCGATGTTCAGATCGCGTACGTGGCGCAGGGTCCGCAGCAGGTGGTTGTCGGGGTCGGCGCGCAGACCGGCCGTGTAGACGACGCCCGGGTCCCGGTTGTACCGCTGCCAGCCGCTCGCGCCCTCCGGTGCGGGATCGCACAGGTAGTACTCCAGCTCGGGCCCGACGACGGGCCGCAGGCCGTGCTCGGCGCACCGGTCGAGTACGGCGCGGAGCAGGTCGCGGGGCGACTCGGGCGCGGGTGAG
Source organism: Streptomyces sp. NBC_01451 (assembly GCF_036227485.1). Lineage (NCBI taxonomy): Bacteria > Bacillati > Actinomycetota > Actinomycetes > Kitasatosporales > Streptomycetaceae > Streptomyces > Streptomyces sp. NBC_01451. The sequence goes on along the minus strand of NZ_CP109479.1, from coordinate 676,769 downwards.
CCGGTCGCCGGGTCGACGACGTCCCCGAGGCAGGCCGCGACGCCGGGCTCCCAGGGCAGGGCTACGAGGGTGGACAGGTCGGGCCGGACGCAGATGTCGGGCAGCCCCGCGTCCAGGCCGCCGCTGACCGGCACCACATCGCCCTGGGGGCTGGTGTGGTAGACGGCCCGGCAGAAGGCGAGCCCGTGCTCACAGGCGCGCGACAGCCCGTCGACGAGTACGTCTCGGGCGCGGTCGGTGCCGATGAGGTCGGGATAGACCACCCGGACCACGTCGATCCCCTCGGCGGTGAGCCGCTCGATGTGCCGGCGGACTTCTGGAAGGTCGATTGCGCTCACCGTTGTCTCCTCGGGCGGACGTCGGGCACCTCCGGAACGGGGGTCCGGGAGGCGGGTGGCGTGGGGAGTGCGGCCGGGGCGCGCGGTGCGGGCGGACATCCCGGGCTCGTTGTTTGAGGCCAAACGGTATGGAGGAGTGGCCCGTCCCGCAAGAGGGTCGGGGAAAGAATTTATCCATCCGGATAGCTATTGACCAGACTCCGACTGCTTCCTATCTTGTTTGAAGCCAAACGAGTCAGGGGTCGGTTCACCGTCCCCTTTGGCCGGGGCCCGCTCCGACAGGGGTCGGGCCCCTCCCCAGCCTCTCCACCTCACCCCCGTACCGACGCCCTCACCACCAGGAGGACCGGCCATGAAGGTCGTCGTCGACATGAACAAGTGCCAGGACCACGGCCAGTGCGTCTTCGCGGCACCCGACGTCTTCTCGATGGACGACGGCGGTCACCTGCTGTACGTCTCCGACCCCGACGACGCGCTGCGCGACGAGGCCGAGGAGGCCGCGGACGTCTGCCCGCTCCAGGCCATCCGGATCGAGGACTGACGTGCCCGGCAGAACGGACGGGACCAGCGGGACGGACATGTCTTCGGGGCGTGTGGTCGTCGTCGGGGCCTCCATGGCCGGGCTGCGCGCCGCCGAGCAGCTGCGTGCGGCCGGCTGGACCGGGGCCGTCACGGTCGTCGGCGACGAACCGCACATGCCCTACAACCGCCCTCCGCTGTCCAAGGAGGTGCTGGCCGGCAAGGCGTCCTTCGACTCCCTCGCCCTCACCCCGAAGGCGTCGACGGCGGACGTCGAGTGGCGCCTCGGCACGAGGGCCGTCGCGGCCCGTCTCGACGAGCGTGCCGTCGACCTCGACGACGGCTCGACCCTCGCCTACGACGGTCTCGTCATCGCCACGGGGATGCGTCCCCGGCGCCTGCGCTGCTCCGGCCCGCGGACCGGCCGCCACACCGTACGCACCCTCGCCGACGCCCGGGGCCTGCGTGACGAGCTGACCCGGCCCGGTGTCAGGGTCGTCGTGGTCGGCGCGGGGTTCATCGGCTGCGAGGTCGCCGCCACGGCCGTCGGACTCGGCGTCACCGAGGTCACCGTCGTCGATCCGCTGCCCCTGCCCATGGTGGGCCCCCTCGGCGAACTCCTCGCCCGCGCGCTGCTCCGGCGGCACGAGGAACGCGGGGTGCGCTTCGCGCTCGGCACGGGAGTCGCCGGGTTCGAGGGCGACGACCGGGTCACCGGTGTCGTGCTCGGCGACGGTACGGTCCTGCCGGCCGACGTCGTCGTGGAGTCGGTCGGATCCGTCGCCAACGTCGAGTGGCTGGACGGCAACGGGGTCGATCTCGGCGACGGCGTGCTCACCGACGAGTGGCTCAGGGTGGGCGGACGCCCGGAGGTCGTCGCGGTCGGCGACGTGGCCCGCTTCCCCAACGCCCGCTACGACGGCGTACCCCGCCGCGTCGAGCACTGGTCCATCCCGACGGACACCGCGAAGCACGCGGCGAAGTCCCTGGCCGCTCATCTGGCGGGCAGGGAAAGGGAGTCGGCGCCCTTCGCCCCGCTGCCCACCTTCTGGAGCGACCAGCACGACTTCCGGCTCCAGTCCTTCGGCGCGCCGGTGCTGGGCATCGACGACGTACGGGTCCTGGACGGCGACCCGGACGGAGAGGTCGTCGTCGGCTACCACATCGGCGAGCGTCTCGTCGGTGTCGTCGCCCTCGGGGGGCATACCGCCGCCGCGAAGGCCGCCCGCTACCGGACCGACCTGCTCAAGCAGCCCACCCCCGCCGTGCCGTCCACCTCCACCTCCACCTCCACCTCCGCCGTGCCGTCCGCTCTCACTGTGCAAGGAGCCTCCAAGTGACCGGTCCCCGTGGGTTCTTCCACCCCAAGACGGTGAGCGGTGCCTCGTCGCTCATCCCCTCGCCGCCCTGGCGCTACTCGGGCGACCTGCTGACCGTCGAGTACCGCACGGACCCCTCGCGGGTGCGTGAACTGCTCCCCGAGCCACTGGAGTTGGCCGACGAGGAGCCGGGTGCGGTCGCCCTGATCTGGGCCGACTGGCAGTCGTGCTCGGAGTCGGGGGACGAACTGCTGGATCCCGTGCGCGGGCAGTACAAGGAGGCGTTCGCCGTCGTCCGCTGCAAGTACCGGGGCGAGACGTACTCGCGGTGCGTCTACATCTGGGTCGACAAGGACTTCGCGATCGCTCGCGGGCTGCACCAGGGGTATCCGAAGAAGTTCGGGTCGATTCATCAGACGCGTCCGCATCCGTACGGGCCCGCTCCCCGGATCGCGGCGGGGGCGCGCTTCGGCGCGACGCTGGCCGCCGCCGACCGGCGGTTGGCTCAGGCGGTGGTGACGTTGCGGGAGCCTTCCGACACCAACGGGTTCGTGAACGGCCACCCGATGGCCCATCACCGGTGGCTGCCGTCCATCGAGAGCGGAAAGGGCTTGGCTCTCGACGAGTTGATCGAGTCCGGGGCCGCCTCGTTCGAGGGCGGGCAGGCGTGGGTCGGGGACGCGGACCTGGAGTTGTTCCCGGCGCCCACGGAGGAGTTGGCCCGGCTGGAGATCCGGGAGCCGATCGCCGCGTACTACCGCCAGGTCGGCGTGGTCTGGGACGGCGGGCGGTTGTTGGAGTCGGGGACGTCCGGAGCGTCTGCCGGGTGAGGCAGTGGGCGGGTGCGGGGTGCGCCGTGGTTGTTCGCGCCCACGCGGCGGAGCCGCGAATGTCGCAGCCCCGCCCCCCTCAAAGCAGGCTGATCACCCCAACTTCCCTTCATTGGAGCCGTTCTTATGCCTGACAAGATTGTTGTCGCCGGAGTCGGTGTCGACACCCGGCACTGGATCGGTGGTGAACGCGTCGCGTCCGCCACCACCTTCACCGACACCTCGCCCATCGACGGCCGTGCCCTCGGTGAGATCGCCCGCGGCGGTCCCGCGGAGGCCGCCGCTGCCGTCGCCGCCGCCAAGGCCGCCTTCCCCGCCTGGGCCGCGACCTCGCGCACCGGACGGGCCCGCGTCCTGCACGCCATCGCCGACGGTGTCGAGAAGCGGATCGAGGAGCTGGCGATCGTCGAGACCAACGACAACGGCGCCCTCCTCCGCTCGCACCGCCGGGGTGTGATGCCCCGGGTCGCGCACAACTTCCGTTTCTTCGCCGACTGGTTGCTGAAGCTGGACCACGAGGACTTCGAGACCCGGGGCCACACGAACCACGTCTCGTGGGACCCGGCGGGCCCGAGCGTCCTGATCACCCCGTGGAACGCGCCGCTGATGCTGGCCACCTGGAAGGTCGCCCCGGCGCTCGCCGCCGGCAACACGGTGATCCTCAAGCCCGCCGAGTGGTCGCCGCTCACCGCCTCCCTGCTGGCCGACATCGCCGCCGAGGCGGGACTGCCCGCCGGCGTCCTGAACGTCGTCCAGGGATACGGCTCCGAGATCGGCGACGCGCTCACCTCGCACCCGGACGTACGGCGGATCAGCTTCACCGGGTCCGTGCCCACCGCCAGGCACATCGCCGCCTCGGCCGCCGCGAACCTCACCCCGCTCAGCCTCGAACTCGGCGGGAAATCACCGCTGTTGGTCTTCGCCGACGCCGACCTCGAACTGGCCGTCGACCTGGCCGTGGAGCAGTACGACAACGCCGGGCAGGTATGTCTGGCCGCGACCCGCATCCTCGTCGAGGAGTCGATCGCCGACGAGTTCATCCGGCGATTCACCGACAGAGCAACGCGGTTGACGCAGGGTGACCCACGCGACGAAGCCACCGACCTGGGCCCGAACATCCATCCCCGTCAGCTGGAGAAGATCGACGGGTTCGTGCAACGGGCCCTCGCCGCCGGGGCACGGGCGGTGATCGGCGGGCACCGCACGGACGGAGACGGCCAGTACTACGCGCCCACCCTGCTCACCGATGTCGCCCAGGACTCGGAGATCGTCCAGGAAGAGGTCTTCGGGCCGGTCCTGACCCTCCAGACCTTCGCCGACGAGGACGAAGCCGTCCGGCTGGCCAACGACACCCGGTTCGGGCTCGCGGCCACCCTCGCCACCGGCGACCCCGAGCGCGCCGAACGCGTCACCGCACGGCTCGTCGCGGGCACGATCTGGGTCAACTGCTTCTTCGTACGCGACCTCCAGGCGCCCTTCGGCGGCTCCCGTCTCTCCGGGGTCGGCCGCGAGGGCGGGACCTGGAGCTTCGACTTCTACTGCGACGTCAAGAACACCGTCACCGCGCCGAACGGATGGAACAACCATGGGTGAGATCGTCGGGGCGGGCCTGCTCGCCCACGTGCCCACCATCGTCCTGCCCGAGGCGGACCGGCTGGAACTGAACGAGGGCAGGGAGATCACCCTCGTCACCGGCCTGCACCAGCTCCGCGAGGACGTCTTCGACAACGACGCCGCGGGCGAGTACGACACGGTCGTCGTCCTCGACTCGCACTGGGCGACCACCGTGGAGTTCGTCGTCGGTGCCCAGCACCGCAGGGCCGGCCTCTTCACCTCCGAGGAACTGCCGCGCGGTATGTGCCGGATGCCGTACGACTATCCGGGGGACCCGGAACTCGCCCACAACATCGCCCAGTTCGCCGACAAGCACGGCACCTGGATCACGCCGATCGACGACGACCACCTGCCGGTGTACTACGCCACGATCAATCTGTGGAAGTTCCTCGGCGAGGGCCTGCCGGACAAGCGGTGGGTGACCATCGGGGTCTGCCAGACCGGTGACATGGAGGACCATCTGCGGCTGGGGCGGGCGCTCGCCGACGGTATCGCCGCCACTCCGGGACGCCGGGTGCTCGTCATCGCTTCCGGTGCCCTCTCGCACACCTTCTGGCCGCTGCGCCAGATCCGCGACCACGAGGCCAGCGACCCGTCGCACATCTTCACGCCGGAGGCCCGCGCCGCCGACGAGGAGCGCATCGCCTGGTTCAAGGAGGGCCGCCACGACAAGGTCCTCGACACCATGCCGGAGTTCTGGAAGTACAAACCCGAGGCGAAGTTCTTCCACTACCTGATGCTGGCCGGCGCCCTCGGCGAGCAGGCCTGCACCGCACCCGCCCGCCAGTACGGCGAGTACGAGAACTCCGTCGGCACCGGCCAGGTCCACCTGTGGTTCGACCGCCCCGCCGCCGGCTGGACCGCCCCCCGAACCCCCGTACAGGAGCGCTGACATGCCCGAATACCGCCGCATCCTCCTCGACGGCGCCACCGTCCAGGTCACCGTCGACGGTGACGAACTCGTCGCCGGGGACGGCCGCCGGGTCAAGACCGAGGAGGCACGGCACCTGCCTCCCGTCGTGCCTTCCAAGGTCGTCGCCGTGCACCTCAACCACCGCAGCCGCGTCGACGAGTTCCAGATCCGGCTCACCCCCACGCCCACCTACTTCCACAAGCCGACCTCCTCCCTCAACTCCCACCGGGGCGCCGTCGTCCGCCCGGAGGGCTGCAAGTGGCTCAACTACGAGGGTGAGGTCGCCATCGTCATCGGCAGGACCGCGCGGAACATCTCGCAGGCCGAGGCGGGGGAGTACATCGCCGGGTACACCGTCGCCAACGACTACGGACTGCACGACTTCCGTGACACCGACGCCGGCTCGATGCTCCGCGTCAAGGGCTCCGACACGCTCTGCCCGCTCGGCCCCGGCCTGGTCACCGACTGGGACTTCCACGGCAAGTACCTGCGGACGTACGTCAACGGGGAGATCGCGCAGGACGGTTCGACGGACGAGATGGAGTGGGACATGCACTACCTCGTCGCCGACATCGCCCGCACCATCACCCTCTACCCGGGCGACGTACTGCTCTCCGGTACGCCCGCCAACTCCCGGCCCGTCCGGCCCGGCGACGTCGTCGAGGTCGAGGTCGAGGGGCTCGGTCGGCTCACCAACCACATCGTCACCGGACCGGCCCCGATCCGCACCGACGTCGGCGCGCAGCCCACCGAGTCCGAGGAGGTCCTGTCCACCGCGCTCGGCGGCGACTGGGAGTTCCGCGGCATCCGGGCGCCACGGCGTTGACCGTGATCACGGGCAGGGTCACGGCCACGGGTAGGGTCGCGGGCATGACCGAGCCCGCCGCCCCGCGCCGCCGCCGCAAGCGCGTGACCTACGGAGCCGGCCGCGAGGCCCTGCTGAACGCCGCCGTACGTGTGGTGGCCCGCGGCGGGCTCCGCAAGCTCACGTACCGGGCTGTCGCCGAGGAGGCGGGGGTCACCCACGGGCTCGTCGTGCACCACTTCGGCTCGCGCGACGCGCTGATCGAGGAAGCCCTCACCCACGCCATCCGCTCCTCCCTGACCAGCAGCGACCTCGAAACCGGTACGGGCAGGGCGGCCGACTTCTCGGCCGGTCTGACGGAGATGGTGGAGAGCGGCCCCGACCTCCAGGCCTTCCAGTACGAACTGCTGCTGGAGTCCCGCCGCAGGCCCGAGCTGCTCACCCACCTGCGGGCCCTGTACGAAGGCGAGTACTTCGAGGCCACCCGGCGCGAGCTCTCCCAGCTGCTGCCGGGGCCGGTCGGCGAGGGCCTGTCCCGCATGGTCTTCGCCACGCTGGAGGGGCTGGTCCTCCACCAGCTCGTGTTCGGCGAGCGCGAGATCATCGAGGACGCGCTCGACGAGCTGCGCGACGTCCTTCGTATCCTGGCCGCCGACCGCTCCCGCGAGGCCTGAGCCGTCTCGGGCCGATCACGGCCGTGGATCACGGTCATGGATCACCTTCGCGCATCACCTTCGTGCATCACGGTCGTGCAATAAATCCCGTCGGTGCCCGAATCTCCGCGCCGAACCCCTTGCCAAACGGATAGTTCCACCCCACCATGAGGCAACTCGTTTGGCCTGAAACGATTACCCCTCTTTCCCTGGCAGGTGATCCGAGTGGACAGTCAGACGGTCTCCCCAGAGCAGACCGCGCGGGACGCATCCACCGCAGGCAAGCTCAAGCCCAACGCGCTCGGCGTACTGGGCATCCTCTTCCTCGTCCTGTCCGCCCAGGCGCCGCTCACCGGCATCGCCGGGTCGGTCCCCATCTCCGTGGCGATCGGCAACGGTCCCGGCACGGCCGGCGCGTACGTCCTCGTCGGGGTGGTGACCCTGCTCTTCGCCGTCGGCTTCGTCACCATGGGCCGGCACGTCGTCGACGCGGGCGCCTTCTACACGTACATCGGCAAGGGCCTCGGGCGGACCGCCGGCGCCGGCAGCGCGGGCGTGGCGCTCTTCGCGTACTGCGCCATCCAGGCCGCCATGTACGGGCTGTACGGCGCCATCGTCAACGGACTGGTCAGCGCGCACACGGGACTCGACCTCCCGTGGTGGGTGTGGTCGCTGGCCACGATGGCCCTCGTGCAACTGCTCGGCGCCACCGGCATCGACATGGGCGCCAGACTGCTCGCGGTCTTCGTCCTCGCGGAGTTCAGCATCCTGCTGGTCTTCAGCCTGGTCACGCTCTTCAAGGGCGGCGGCCCGGAAGGTCTGGGGATCTCCGAGACCTTCTCACCGAGCGCGGTGACCCAGGGCGCGCCGGGCGTGGCCGTGATGTTCGCCCTCGCGTCCATGTTCGGCTTCGAGGCCACCGCGATCTACGGCGAGGAGGCGCGCGAACCGAAGAAGACCGTCCCGCGGGCCACCTATCTGGCGATCGTCGTGGTCGTCGGCTTCTTCGCCCTGACGTCCTGGATGCTGGTCTCCGCACACGGCGCCTCGAAGGCCGTCGCGGCGGCGGGCCAGGCGCTGGAGAGCGGTGACTCGACGGCGTTCGTCTTCGCCCCGATCGCCGCCGAGTTCGGCAACTGGGTCAACGACGTCCTGCCGGTCCTGCTGGCCACCTCCCTCTTCGCCGGCCTCCTCACCTTCCACAACTCGGCCAACCGCTATCTCTTCTCACTGGGCCGCGACGGACTGCTCCCCGGCCGCCTCTGCACGCTCAACAGCCGCCGTTCGCCCTGGGTGGCGGGGTGTGTGCAGACGGCCGTCGCGGTGGTCCTGGTGGTGCCGTTCGCCTTCACCGGCAAGGACCCCGTGCTGACGCTCTTCTCCTGGTTCAGCGGTGTCGCCGTCCTCGGGATGATGCTCCTGTACCTGCTGACCTCGGTGTCCGTGGTCGTCTTCTTCCGCCGCGAGCGCCTCGACACACGGCTCTGGAACACGCTGATCGCGCCCGCCCTGGCCACGGTCGCCGTCGCGGGCGCCGTCTGGCTGATCCTCGACAACTTCACCACCCTCATCGGCGGCGACAGCGACACCGCCCTGTGGCTGGAGCTGACCGTCCCGGCCGTCATGGCCCTCGGTCTCGTCACCGCCCGGCTGACCCGCCCCCGCGCGACGGCCGGCGACGCCTGACCCGGCCGCGCGCCCGCCTCCGGAGCGGCACCCGCCGCTCCGGGGGCCTTCACCCGTGTCCTCGCCCATTCCCCGCACATCCATCTGTCTCTGGAGGCCCGCATGCCGCCTGTCACCCACGACGAGTGGCTCCGCCGAGCCAAGGCGCCGGTGGTGCCCGGCGCACACCACATCGACGGCCGGGACGAACCCGGCGGCGGTGCCACCTTCGCCGTCGTCTCGCCGCGCGACGGCCAGGTGCTGACCGAGGTCGCCGACGGCGGCCCCGCCGAGGTGGACGCCGCCGTCGCCGCCGCCCGCCGGGCCTTCGACACCGGCCCCTGGCCGCGCCTCGCGCCCGCCGAACGGGGCCGGGTGCTGCTGCGGCTCGCCGAACTCCTCGAAGAGCAGCGCGAGTCGCTCGCCCTGACGGTGACCCTGGAGATGGGCAAGCCGATCACGGACGCGCACGACATCGAACTGCGTGCCGCCATCACCACCTTCCGCTGGTACGGGCAGCTGGCCGACAAACTCACCGACGAGTCCCCGCACACCGCGCCCGACGCACTCGCCCTCGTCACCCGCGAGCCGGCCGGCGTCGTCGGCGCGGTCGTCCCCTGGAACTTCCCGCTCACGCTCGCCGGTTGGAAGGTCGCCCCGGCGCTCGCCGCCGGTTGCACGGTCGTCCTCAAGCCCTCGGAGAACTCCCCGCTGTCCGCCCTCCACCTCGGCAGGCTCGGCACCGAGGCCGGGCTGCCGCCGGGCGTCCTCAACGTCGTCGCCGGTGACGGCCCGGGTGCCGGACGAGCACTCGGACTCCACCCCGACGTCGACGTACTGGCGTTCACCGGCTCCACCGCCGTCGGACGCCACTTCCTGCACTACGCGGCCGACTCCAACCTCAAGCGCGTCTGGCTGGAGCTGGGCGGCAAGTCGCCCAACATCGTCCTTCCCGACGCCCCCGACCTGGAGAAGGCCGCCGCCACCGCCGCCTGGGGCATCTTCTTCAACCAGGGCGAGATGTGCACCGCACCCTCCCGGCTCCTGGTCCACTCCTCCGTCGCCGAGCAGGTCACCGAGGCCATCGTCCGCCGGGCACGCGAACTGCGCGTCGGTGACCCCCTCGACCCCGCCACGGAGATGGGCGCACTGGTCGGGGAGGCCCACCTGGGCCGCGTACTCGACCACATCGCCACGGGCGGGGAGGAGGGCGCCCGGCTGCGTACGGGCGGTACCCGCGTCCTGGAGACCACGGGCGGCACCTATCTGGAACCGACCGTCTTCGACCGGGTCGGGCCCGGCAGCCGCCTGGCCCGCGAGGAGATCTTCGGCCCCGTCCTGTCCGTCCTCACCTTCGACGACGTGGACGAGGCGGTACGGCTGGCCAACGCCACCGAGTACGGCCTCGCCGCCGGTCTGTGGACCTCGGACCTGACCACCGCCCACCAGGTCTCGCGGGCCCTGAAGGCAGGCACGGTCTGGGTCAACTGCTACGAGGAGGGCGACCTGACCGTCCCCTTCGGCGGCATGAAGCAGTCCGGCAACGGCCGCGACAAGTCCGCGCACGCCCTGGAGAAGTACACCGAGCTCAAGACCACCTGGATCCAGCTGTGACGACGCGGGCGACGAGGCTATCGAGGCCGCTCATCGCGATCCCGGCCCGCTTCGCCGCCTCCACGTCCGCGCTGCGCCACGCCGCCGAGGTCAACGCCCGCGCCCTGATCGAGGCCGTCTGGCGGGCGGGCGGTGAACCGGCGACGATCCACCCCGCGGACTGCGCCGACACCGAGGTCGCCGCCCGCCTCGCCCGCTTCGACGGTGTCCTGCTCCCCGGCGGCGGCGACCTCGCCCCGCACCGCTACGGCGCCGCCGACACCCACGACACGGTCTACGACGTCGACGACCTCCAGGACACCTTCGACCTCCAGGTCGCCCGCAGCACACTGGAGTCGGGCGTCCCGCTGCTCGTGATCTGCCGCGGCCTCCAGGTGGTCAACGTCGCTCTGGGTGGCACCCTGCACCAGGACATGGGCGGACCGGACCGCGAACACCGGCACGTCGTCCAGCCGGTGACGATCCGTCAGGACTCCCTGCTGGCACGGGTGATCGGTGCCGAGAAGGCGGAGGTGTCCTGCTACCACCACCAGCGCGTCGACCGCCCGGGCACCGGCCTGGAGGTCACCGCGACAGCGGCGGACGGCACGGTCGAGGCGCTCGAACTCCCTTACACCCGGGGCTGGTTCGCTGCCGTTCAGTGGCACCCCGAGGACACCGCGCACGAGGACCCGGCCCAGCAGGCCCTGTTCGACGCGTTGGTGGAAGCGGCCCGGTAGCCGGCCTTCGGACGCGAGCACATCGATGGAGCCCCGCGCCCCTTTCAGGGCGCGGGGCTCCATCGATGTGCTGCTCCGCCGAGTGGGCGCGACAGACCCTCACCGGCCGGCGGGCAGGGAACCGTCCGGCCCGCGGAGTGCTCAGCCCCGCTCGAAGACCACCCGTCCGTCGAACACCGTGAGATCCACCTCGACCTCGGTGATGTCGTGCGGGTCGATGTCCAGCAGCGGCCGGTCCAGCACGCACAGGTCCGCGACCCTGCCCGGCTCGATCGTGCCCTTCCAGCCGTCGGCGAAGTCCTGCCAGGCCGGGGTGGCCGTGTAGGCGCGCAGCGCCTCGGCGAGCGTGACGCACTGCTCCGGACCGCTGGGCCGGCCGCTGGCCTTCGACTCGCGCAGCAGCATCGCGGCCACTCCCTGCCGCCAGTCCGGCCTGGTGATCGGCGCGTCGGAACTCGCGCACACCCGCACCCCGGCCTCGACCGCCGACCGCACCGGCCACTGGTACGCCGACCGCACGGGTCCCACGACCTCGTCCATCAGGTCGGAGATGGTCCACTTGATGGCGGGGTTCATGTTGACCCCGTACCCGTGCGCCGCCAGTTTCGCCAGGCTGTCCGGGCCGATGAAGTCGCCGTGGATGACGTAGTGGCGGGCGTCGGCGCGGGGCGCGGCGGTCTCGGCGTCGACGAACGCGTCGACGACGGTGTCGATCGCCCGGTCCCCCGTGACGTGCACACCGAGCTGGAAACCGGCCTCGTGCGCGACCCGGATCATCTCGCGCAGCTCGTCCACCTGGAGCGCGGGCGTGGCCCCGTGCACGCACAGCGCGCCGTGGCCGCCCTCGGGATACGGCTCGTTCATCCAGGCCGTACGGTTCGGCGGCACCCCGTCGGCGAAGATCTTGACGCCGATGGCGTTGAGCAGCCGGGGATCGGCCGACTCCGGCCGGCGCAGCTCCGCCAGCCCCTTGCGCACGTCGTCGGCGGAACCGCCCATGGGCGCGGGCAGCAGCAGCACGCTGACGCGCGCCTCCAGTGCACCTTCCTCGGCGAGCTCGGCGTACGCCGTCCAGTTGTCGGTGCTCAGCCCGCCGAAGAAGGTCCCGGCGCCGCCCGGCCCGAGCCCCGGCTCGGTGTAACTGGTGATCCCGCGCGAGTGCAGCTCACGGACCACCGCCTGGATGGCCCGGCGCCGCTCGGCGACGGTGGGGGAGGGGAGGCCGGCCTGCACGAGCCCCTGGGCGGCCTCGCGCAGGATGCCGGTGGGCTGCCCGTCGAGGCCGAGGTCGATCACGCCGCCGCCCGGCGCCGCGCTGTCCGCGTCGATCCCGCACGCACGCAGCGCCGCACTGTTGAGCCACGCCATGTGCGAGGAGAAGTCGGTCAGACACACGGGGTGGTCCGGTGCGACAGCGTCCAGGTCCGCGCGGTGCGGAAGCCGCCGCGGATCGGCGAGACACTCCGCCAGATACCCGGGGTCCCAGCCGAGCCCGACCACCCACTCGCCGTCCCGCGCCTCCCGCACCGCCCGCTCGACGACACCGACGATGTCGGCGATCGACCCGACCGTGGGATGGCCGACGTCGAGGGCGAAGGGCGGCTTCGTCATCCCGTACGCGGCCCCGTGCAGATGCGAGTCGTTGATGCCGGGCAGAACCGTACGCCCGCCCAGTTCGACGACGCGGGTGTCCGGGCCGGCGAGGGCGCGCATCTCGGCGTCGGTCCCGACGGCGACGATGTCCCGACCGCGCACGGCGACGCCTTCCGCCACGGTGAAGTCCCCGTCGACGGTGAGGACCTGACCGCCGGTCAGGATCAGGGTGGGAGCGTTGTCGCTCACGCGGAAACCTCTTTCACGGAGTTCACGGAGTTCACGGAGTTCGCAGGGTTCACAGGGTTCACGGTGTTGATGGTGTTGGCGGCCCGGCTGGTGTTGACCGTGTTCACGGTCGACTGGTCGGCGGAAGGGTTCACCGGGCCGACGACCCGGCCGACCGGGGCGCGAAGTGGGCGAGCGCGGCGCCCGCCACCAGCGCGGTCCCCTGGGCCATCTGCTGCCAGAAGGTGGGCACGTCGAGCAGTGTCAGCCCGTTCTGCAGGCTGCCGAGGAACAGCACGCCGAGCAGCACCCCGAGAACCGATCCCGAACCGCCGGTCAGCGCGACCCCGCCCAGCAGTACGGCCGTCAGCACCGTCAGTTCGAACCCGGCCCCCGAAGTACCGGCGACCGCGCTGTCCAGCACCGACGCCTTGATCGCCCCGGCCAGCGCGGCGGCCACCCCGGTGACGACGAAGAGCGCGAAGGGCGTACGCCGGATGCTGATACCGGACAGATACGCGGCCTCCCGGTTGACGCCGATCGCGAAGACATGCCGCCCGGCCGGCGTGAACGCCAGGAACAGGGCGCCCGCGACCAGCACGAACGCGGCGATGACGACCGGCGCCGCGATCCCCGCGATCCGCGACCCGCCGAGCCACGCGAACCCGGCGCCGAACCCGCTGAGCGGCAGCGGGAAGAGCTGCTGCGCGAACCCGCGTACGGCGGTCAGCATGCCCAGCGTCACGATGAACGCCGACAGCCCGAAGTAGCAGCACAGCACGCCGTTCACCGCCCCGACCACCGCCCCGGCGGCCAGCCCGCCCAGCACGGCGACGACCGGAGACTGCCCCTGCCCGGCCAGTCGGCCCGCGACCAGTCCGCCCAGGGCGAGCGTCGAACCGACGGACAGATCGAGATACCCGCTGATCACCAACAGGGCAAGGGGAACGGCGACGATGGCGAGGGTGGCCGCGTCGGTGGCGATGCCGCGCAGATTGGCCGGGTCGAGGAAACTCCCCGTCGACACCTGGAACACCAGCACCATCACGGCCAGGACCAGGATCAGCGGATGCCGTCGCACGGTACCGAGACCGCCCGCGGCGAGGGCGCGCGGGCGCACGAGGACGGAGTCGGCGGTGGTCATACTGCTCCTTCGGCGGGGACGGACCGCTGACGTGCGGACGCGCCGTCCGGGATGTCGGATCCATCGGATTCTTCGGAGGGGGAGAAGGGGCCGGAGGCGTCGTGCACGGCCGACAGCAGGGCCTCCTCCGTGAGCCCGGCTCCGGACAGTTCGCCGACGACCCGGCCCCCGGCGACGACCAGACAGCGGTCGGCGAGGGCGACGATCTCCTCCGGGTCGCTGGACGCGAACAGCACGGCCGTGCCCCGGTCGTCGGCGAGGGAGCGCACGACCCGGTAGATCTCCTGCCGGGCGCCCACGTCGACGCCCTGGGTCGGCTCGTCGAGGAGCAGCACGCGGATGTCCCGGGTGTCGTTGATCCACCGGCCGAGGACCAGCTTCTGCTGGTTGCCGCCGGAGAACGAGGACGCCGGCAGCCGGGGCCGCGCCGGTCGCAGACCCACCTCACTGGCCAGCGCGTCGAACACCCGCCGTTCGGCGCCGAGAGCCCGTACGCCGTACCGGGACAGCGGGCGCACCGCCGGAAGCAGCGCGTTGTCCCGGGCACCCAGCGTCGGGAACAGCCCCTGTCTGCGCCGGTCCGCCGGAACGAGGGCGATCCCGGCGGCCAGCGCGTCGCCGGGCCGGGCGGCGGCGACGGTTCGGTCACCGACCCGCACGGTGCCGCCGGATGCGCGGCGCCTGCCGTACAGGGTCTCCAGGACGCGCGTACGGCCGGAACCGATGAGGCCGTACAGCCCGACGCGTTCACCGCTGCCCACGGTGAGGGTGACGGGTCCGAAACCGGGGCCGCGCAGGCCCTCCAGGACCAGGCCGCCGGAGGAGGAGCCCACACCCCGCGCCGCTGAACCGGCGGGGGAGGCCGCGACGCGGGGTGTGGTGTCGGTGTCGGTGCGGGGACGGTGACTGGGGGACCCGGCGCCGATCGGTCTCGTCTCGACACGGGTCTCGGCGTGGGTCCCGTCACCAGTCCGGGCGGGAGGCTCGGCCGGTCGTCCGGCGATGGCGGCGACCAGGTCCCGTCGGCGCTGTCCCGCCCCCACCGCGTGATGGGCGACCAGGCCGTCCCGCAGGACGGTCACCGCGTCGGCGAGGCGCTCGACCTCCGCCAGCAGGTGGGTGACGTAGACGATGGCCAGTCCCTGGGTGCGCAAATCCTCGACCCGTTCGGCCAGGGCGTCGCTCTCGGCGGTGGACAGGGCGGCGGTCGGCTCGTCGAGGACCAGGACGGAGGCGCTGCGGCTGAGCGCCTTGGCGATCTCGACCAACTGGCGCTGCCCCATGGGGAGTTCGCCCACCCGGTCGCGTGGTGAGCAGGTCGCCGCCACGCGTTCCAGGAGTCCGGCGGCGACCTCTTCCTGGGCGCGGCGGTCGATCCGGCCGTACCGCGTCCACTCCTGGCCGAGGAAGATGTTCTCGGAGACGGTGAGCGCGTCGACCACGCTCAGCGTCTGGAAGATGATCGCCACACCCGCCGCGATCGACTCGCGCGGGCTCAGCCGCTCGTACGCCCGCCCGCCGACCTCGATCGTGCCCGCGTCCGGCGGGTAGGCCCCGCCCAGGCACTTGATGAGCGTGGACTTGCCGGCGCCGTTGTGCCCGAGCAGGGCGTGGACCTGTCCCATCGGCACGGTCAGGTCCACGCCGTCCAGGGCCCGGACCCCGCCGAAGGACTTGGTCAGTCCGCGGATCCGGAGACTCACCTCCGTCATGACGGCCCCCTAGCCGTTCTGGGCGAGCAGCGCGTCGATCTTCGCCGTGTCCCGGGGGCCGACGAGCGTGATCGGTACCTCCACGCCGGGGTCGGCCTTGCCCGCGGCGACCGCGAGCGGCACGTCCACGATGGCGTTCGCGATGTCCTGCGGGGCGAGCGCGGCCGAGGCGCGGTAGAAGGTGCCCTGCTTGATCGCGATGAGCGAGGGCGCCGCCCCGTCCTGCCCGCCGACGAACGTCTTCGCGTCGTCCTTCGCCCGACCCGTCTGCTCCAGCGCCTTGTACCCGCCGTACGCGGACGCGTCCGTGACACCGAGGACCAGATTGAGGTCGGGGTGCTTGGCCAGGATGGCCTTGGTCCTGGTCAGGCCCGTGTCCGGGTCGATGGCCTGTTCCTGGGCGACGACGTCGACGCCCGGCGCGAGTTTGGTGAAGGCGTCGACCATGCCCTTGGTGCGCTCGCGGCCCAGTTCGATCGTGCTGTCGGTCAGGAAGGCGATCTTGCCCTTGCCGCCGAGGTTCTCCAGCGCCCACTTGGCCGCCGCCTCGCCGAGCAGGGCGCCGCCCTCCCGGAAGCTGAACCGGATGTCGGCACTCTGGTTCTCCAGCGTGCCGCCGTACGTCACCCAGATCAGGCCGGCGTCCAGCGCGGCCTTGGCGATGGTTTCGGTGGCCTCGAACACCATGGGGAACGAGACGATCGCGGGCGTCTTGCGGGCGACCCAGGTGTTGAGGTTGGTCGCCTGGGTGTCGGGGCTGCTGCCGTCGCTGGTCGTCAGCAGGGAGACCCCGTGCTTCTTCGCGGCGGCCGTGGAGAGCTTCACCAGCGTGGCGTAGAGCGGGAGTTGGGTGAACGGGTAGTCCAGGCCGATCTTCGTCAGGGGCTCACCGGACGCCTTGGCGGCGGCGGCCTTCTGCCCCGACGACGCCGTGTCGCTGCCGGGTGCCGAACAGCCGGCGGCGGCGAGGGCGAGGGCCGTGCCGGACCAGGCGAGGAACTGTCTGCGCGAGGTCGCGGAACCGGCGGACGGGGTTGTGGTCATGGCGGTGCTCTCCCAGGGGACGGGCCCGTCGGGGGGCGGGCTGCGAGGGGTGCGGCAAGAGGTTCGTGAGGCTGCCGGTCGGGAGGACCGGCCGTGCCGAACAGAAAAGACCCCCGCGTCCCGTCGCACCATCCGTACAAATACCGACTCCGTCCAGGCCCCGTCCTGACCGCCTCCCGACCACCTTCCGACCGTGATCCGAACCGGCGGTCCGGTCGGCAGCGATACGGTCACGTCGGGGCGAACGTCTTGCCCGGCACGGGGCGCGGCCCTAGCGTTAGGGGCCAAACGACTTTGCTGCTGGATGACTCCCGGGCAGCTCCCGGAGGCGCGCATGCTCAGCCACCACCAGATCGCGGCGGCCACCCGCATCGGCATGCTCACGCGCGAGCGCGACACCGTCTCGGCGTGCTCCCAGGCGCTGGAGGAACTCCGCCGTGCCCTGCCCCTCGACGTGGCGACGCTGCTGTCCATCGACCCGCTGACCGGCGAGCACGTCCAGGTCGCCGGCATCGGCTACACCGCCGAGAACTCGCAGGCGATGGCCGCGGAGTTCGTCGACACCCCCTGGTACCGCAACGTCGTCCGCCAGGATGTGCCGCCCTCCATCTCCGAGGACGCCGACGACCCCTGCCAGCGCTTCCGGCACGGCTGGTTCTACGCCGAGCGGGTCCGCCCGGCCGGCCTGCGCGACGCGATGACCGGGGCACTCCGGCACGACGGACGCCTCGTCGGCCTGATCAACCTCTCGACCCGCGACGCGGACGCCTACGACACCGAGGCCCGCCGCCTCCTCGCCTCCGTCATCCCCGCGCTCGGAGCGCTGGTCGACCCGACGGCACACACCGGCGACCTGCACGGACTGCCTGCCGAGGGCGCGGCGAGCCTTGTCGCCGAGGGCGGCAGCGTCGGCCTGCCGGGGTGGGGGCACGCCCGCGTCGCGGCGGACGACGAGTTCCGTCCCCTGCTGCGCGCCTTCGCCGGGACGGGCGGCCGACGGCTGCGGCTGCTGTGGCAACTCGACGGCACCTGGTACCGCGTCTCCCTGCACCGGCACACCACTGCCCCGGGGCTGACCGGTCCGGCGGAGGCGGTACTGGTCCACGAGACGCCGACAGAACTGCCGTACGGGCTCAGCCCGCGCGAGCTGGAAGTGCTCACGCGGGCCGCCACCGGGCAGACCAACCAGGCCATCGCGCAGGCCCTGTTCCTGTCCCCGCGGACCGTGCACAGCCACATCGAACATCTGCTCCGCAAGACCGGCGCCGCCTCCCGCGCAGAGGCCACCGCCCTCGCCGTCCGCGACGGCCTGCTGCGCCCGGCCCCGGACCACCTGGACCACTTCGTCGAGCGGTCCGGCCTGGGCGACGGCGGTACCGGACGCCGGGCGTCCGGCAACCTCCGCCCGTCGCACTGAACCCGGTGGCATCTGAACGCGTATCACTTCACGGAGCCGGTGGCATCGCCGTGCACGGCCCCGTGCGAAGTCCGTACGCAGGAGAACGCTGGGAAGGGAAGCCGAGTGTCTACACCGCCCGCACCGGGCCGGCCGGAAGGCCGCCGCCCCCTGGAGCCGACCCGCGTGGTGCGCCGTCGCCGCACCGAGGCACTGGCGCAGCTCATGCGGGAGCACGAGGAAGCGATGTCCGGAATGCCGGAGGGCTACGAATCCGTACCCCTGCCCCGGCCCGCACCCAGGCCCAGGCCCGCGCCCCGGCCGACGCCCGGCGCCGAGGACACGACGCAGGAGTTGCCCCCCGTCTCCCGTCGGCGGCGGGCCGCCCGGCGGGAACGCGACGACAGGGGCTTCGGATTCGGCCCGAACCTGCGCCGGGCCGCTGTCGTGGTCGCCGTCGGCGCGGCGGCCCTGGTCGGCTTCGGATCGGCGCTGCTGCTTCCGGGCAGCGCCGAGGGCGATGAGGTCCGGCCGACGCCCTCGGTCCCCCCGACCACCGCCCCCGCTCCGTCGGCGCCCGTCGCGGCGGACCCGGACGGCCCGGGCACCCTGCGCGAGGGGGCCAGCGGCCCGGAGGTGACCGACCTGCAGGAACGTCTGCTGCGCATCCCGGACGTCTACACCCACGGCGCCACGAGCGGCAATTACGACACGGCCCTCACCGAGGCCGTGGCCCGCTTCCAGCTCTGGTACGGCATCCGCGGCGACGAGTCGGGCGTCTACGGCGACGACACGCGCAAGGACCTGGAATCCCGCACGGGGTCCTGAACACACCGGTGACGGAGGGAAGGACGGCCGACCTGGCAGTCGGGCGGGCCTCAGCGGGCGGCGTGGGTGTCGACCAGGGCCTGGGTGACCGCGCGGATGCTGCGGGCGATGTGCTGGAGCTGGAGCACCTCGGCGGCGTACATCTTGATCGTGTGCTCGATGACCGACTCGCTCAGACCGAGGCCGGGCAGATCCGCGCGGGCCGTCTGGAGGGCGGTGCGGGCGACACGGATCTCGTGCTGGACCTGGATGTGCGCGTGGCGGGCCAGCAGGACGGGGTGGCGGATCAGCGTGGGGTAGCCCGCGTAGCGCGTCGGCACCAGCTCGCGAAGCCACTTGACCGCCGAGCGCTCCCAGTCGTAGCTGCCGGGGATCTTGACCTGACAGGGCCAGTCCGGGCTGGTCCGCGTGGACATCGTGGTCATCAGGGGCATGGTCATCGCTTCCGGGAGTGCGGCGTCGACAGGGTGATGCGACGGGATTCAGCGGCCCCGGCCCAGGGGATGGCCGGGGCCGCAACGGGCGTTCGCGCAGGCGACACCCGTCCGGACACCCACGGCGCCGACGCGGGTAGGAGACGGCGGCAGCGGGTGCACAGGCGTGGAACGTGTCCCGGAGTCCCGTCGGGACGCGATCCGTGAGCAGTATTTATATATGCCGTCCGGTTTGCAAGAAGTATAAAAAAATTCATGCACAAAACGGGATGAACGCCCATACGTGCACGCAGGAGGCGTTGGTGGCGCAGGCGACGGATTCAGTCCCGGAGAAAGAACTGGTGCAGGTCGGCGCTCTGCTCGTACTCCTCCAGGCGCCCCTGGGTCCGCTCCGGGTCGGCGTCCGTCATGGCCTGGAGCAGTGCCGCCGAGAGCACCACGGGCCCGGCGTACGAGTCGAACACCAGCCGGGAACCCGTGCCGGTGGCGAAGGTGATGTCGGCCTCGTCGGCCAGCGGGCCGAGGGCCAGGTCGGTGATCAGGGCCACCCGCAGTCCGGCCCGCCGGGCCACCCGCACCGCGGTGAGCGTCTCCTGGGCGTGCCGGGGCATCGAGAAGGCCAGTACCCAGGTGCCCCCGGCCTCCCGCGACTGCAGAAGCGCGTCGTAGGCGACGCTGCCGCCCCGGGTCACCAGCCGTACGTCGGGATGGATACGGCGGGCGGCGTAGGCGAAGTACTCGGCCAGCGACCCGGAGATGCGCAGGCCGAGCACGGTCAGCGGGGTCGAGCGCGACAGGCTCCGGCCGACCTCGATCACCCGGTCGGGGTCGGCGAAGTCCCGCCGCAGGTTCTCCAGGTTCGCGATCTCGGCGTCCACGGCCGCCTGGAGTTCGTTGCTCCGGTTCTCCTCCGCCGTGCCCGGCGCGCTCGCGAGGGTGCTGAGCGCGATGGCCTGGAGCCTCTCGCGCAGCGCGGGGTAGCCGCTGAAGCCGACGGCCGCCGCGAACCGGGTCACCGACGGCTGGCTCACGCCCACCCGGTCCGCGAGGTCCGTGATCGACAGGAACGCGGCCTCGGTGATGTGCTCGATCAGGTACTGCGCGATGCGCCGCTGTCCGGGGGAGAGCCGCGGCCCGTCGAACAGCTCCCGCAGCCGGGAGGCCGGCGCCGCCTCCACCTCCGGGGCCGTCTTCCCCGAGGTGATCGCGGACGCCTGGGCGCGAGCCTGCTGCGGCGATGGCACCGATGTGCCTCGTTCGTCTCCCACAGCGACTCAACATAGCTCACCGTTCACCGGCGGAAGATCGTGATCGAGTGGCCGACCTCGTCGACCTCGTGGCTGCTGTGGATCAGCCGCGCGAGCGGTCCCCGTGCCTTGGCGACCGACGAGTCCGACACCACCAGCACTCCGCGCACCTTCCGTTCGGGCTGTCGGCGCGGATCGGACGCGTGGATGCCGTAGTACGACGGCACACCGCTGCCCTTGTAGACCAGCCAGACCCGCTGACCCGTGTACCGGTCCCGCAGCCGGTCCGCGAGCCGCCCCAGGTCCTGGCCCCAGTCGACGTTGGAGTCGTGCAGCCGTTCGTGCGTCTTCGCCGTCGAGCCGAACGCCTCGTTGGAGTACGGCAGATAGAACGGGAACGTCCGCAGCGAACTGACCGCCACGAACGCCAGCAGCCCCGCCGCCACGACCGGCACCCAGCGCCGCCGCAGCGCGAGCACGCCGGCAGCCGCCACCGCTCCGAACATCGGCACGAAGATGGCGTACCGCACCCCGAAGTCCCGCTGCCCGTCCATGGCCGCGGCCAGCAGTACCGCCGCCGGAAGCAGCAAGTAGGGTGCGACGGGCCGGAGCTGACGTGCCGTCAAGACCGTGACCGTGCCCGCCGCCCACAGTGCCAGCATGCCGAGCGGTGTCTTCACCAGGAGTGCGGCCGGCAGGTAGTACCAGAGGGAACCCGCGTAGTGCCGCCCGAAGAGGAAGCCCTCCCAGTGCGCGTTCTCCAGGCCGAACTGCATCCGCGTTCCGTCGCGGTAGGCCTCCGGGAAGGGCAGCAGACCGGTGAGTCGCCCCCGAAGTCCGTGCACGACCGGTACCTCGCCGGCGGACGGCGTCCAGCGCAG
This sequence comes from Streptomyces sp. NBC_01451, assembly GCF_036227485.1. Lineage (NCBI taxonomy): Bacteria > Bacillati > Actinomycetota > Actinomycetes > Kitasatosporales > Streptomycetaceae > Streptomyces > Streptomyces sp. NBC_01451. The sequence continues at coordinate 655,273 of NZ_CP109479.1, read as the reverse complement.
CCGGGGATCGACGGCCAGGTACGCCGCCCATACGACGGCCACCGCGACCAGAGCCACCAGGGCCGCGCCTGCGACGGCGCGTACGAGAACCTTCAGCCGCGCTCCCGGAACCGTCGTGCGCCGGGCGCTCCACACCGACAGACCGGCCAGCAGGAGCAGTACGGGGACGGCGGCGAGGGTGTTCATCTTGGTGGCCACGGCCGCCCCGAGCGCCGCCCCGGCGAGCGGCAGATACAGCCGGGGCCGCCACCTCGCCCGCCACAGCAGCCACACAGACGTCAGCACGAACCCGGCCGCCGGTACGTCGAGGGTTGCCAGCGAGCCGTGCGCGATGACGTCCGGCGAGAACGCGTACAGGGTGAGTGCCCCCAACCCGCCCACCGTGCCGCAGAGTTCACGGCCGAAGGCGAACACCACCAGCCCGAAGAGCAGCGTCAGCGCGATCACCGGCAGACGGGCCCACAGCATCAGCCGCCAGGGGTCGTTGCCGGACTCGTAGAGAAGATGACGGCCCACGTGACTCTGGTCGCCGGAGTAGCCCCGGTCGAAGTGCGGGTCGGCCGCCGCCACACCGGCCGCGATGAGCAGCTTGCCCAGCGGCGGATGCTCGGGGTTGAGACGCAGGCTGTGCTCGTGGAGATAGACGGCCGCCGTGCCGACGTACACGGGCTCGTCGATGGTGGGCGTCTGTTCCACCGCTGTCGTGACCATCACCACGGCCATCTGGAGGAGCAGGACGGCCACGGCGAGCGGGACCAGCAGACGGCGATGGCGTCCGAGACGGGCGAGCGGGCGCGCGCGTCCGGCCGGGGTCGCCGGTGCGGCGGGAGCGGCACCGGGGAGCACCTCCCCCGGAGCCTCGGAGCCGGGCGGGCTCCCCGCGTGCGGGGGAGTCCTGGGGTCGAGAAGCGTGTACCGATCGCGCGTCATCGTCCGCCCCGCGACGACGCCGACCGCGCGGTGGCGGGAGTGATCCGGAGCCGGGCCATGGCCCTACTCTCGCATCAGCTCCCGCCCCGCGGCGTGCGTTACCGCTTCAGGAGTCGTACCGACAAGCCCTTTGCCGTGTAGACGGTTACGGCGCGGATCTTGTCCGAGTTCACCACGACACGGGCGAAGCGGCCATGGAACGCCGAAGCGCCTATGACGGGGACGACGCTGCCCACGGCCGGCGGGTTCTTGGCGTCGAGGGTCAGCGACAGGACGCCGTTCTTCCCCAGTTGCACCTGTCGGGCGACCGTCACGGCCGCCTTGTGACGGTCCTTGCTCAGCGTGACCGCCAGCGTTCCCGCGTCCTGGACGTACGCGCCGTGCAGCTGCACCTGCTCGGTCACCCGCAGGGTCCCGGCCTGCACACGGACGTCGCCGCGGCCCAGCGCCTGGGGCGAGGCCGAGACCAGCGTGCCGGCCTTGAGGACCGTCCCGCCGGTGTAGGTGTTCCGGCCGGTCAGCGTGAGCTTGCCGGTGCCGGTCTTCGTCAGCCGGCCCCGGCCGTCGATGTCGTTGCGCCAGGCGTCGGCCGCACCGAGGCCGTGGGCAGCCGCGTCGAGCGTGACGGTCACGTCGGACTCGAAGGAGCCGTAACCGTCCGCCGCGGCGAACAGGTTGAGGCGCCCCCACTGCTCGAACCCGTCGAGCAGGACGTACCCGGAGGGCAGCGCGGTCGAGCGCAGCACCGCCCGGCGCTGGTCGGCCGTCAGGTAGGGAAGCCGCGTCTCCAGCAGCACCTCGGCGCCCTTCGGCACGGTCAGCGGCGTCGAGCGGCCCTGCCGGTTCAGGACGTACGTCAGTTTGGGCGTGACCAGGGCGAGGTTCGCGGCCCGGTCGGCGTACTTGTCGCCTGCGTCGGAGTGCGCGTACGCGAACAGCGTGTCGGCGGTCGTGCCCGTCTTGGCCTGGAAGTACTCGGCGGCCTGCTTGCGAGCGGCGGCCTTGAGCGCGGTGTTCTCCGGCTTGTACAGCACGGCGGCGGCCAGCGCGGTGGCCATGATCCGGCCGCCGATGACGTCGACCGTGGAGTGCATGCCGGACATGATCCGGGTGTGGCTCAGCTCGAAGGCGCGGGTCACGATCTCCTGGAAGCGCTCCGGGACCGCGTACGCGTACGCCAGGGCCGCCAGGTGGAAGGCGTTGGTGTGGCCGCTGGGGAAACCGCCGTCCTCGGCCGGGGCGTCGCTGCGCTGCCGCAGCAGCTGCGTCACGACGACGACGTCGGAGTCGTAGACCGGGTAGCCGAGTCCGTCGACCTGTCCGGTGTCGACGACCTGGCTGTCCTCGTTCATCCGCCACGGCCGCGGGTACTGGTAGCTGAACTTGGCGGGGTTGCTGGAGGTGAAGTCGCCGCGCACGGTGTCGACGAGCTTGGCCACCAGGCCGAGGTCCGAGTCGTACGAGCCGGCGCCCAGGGCGGAGCCCGCGGGCGCGTCGGCCGGGACGGCGTCGCTGATCTTCGCCGCCGGGATGCTGTGCGGGGCCGAGGTGATCGAGGTGACCGCCTTGGCGCCAGAACGGTACAACTCCGCCAGCGGGCCGAGGCCGTTGATCATGGCGTAGCTCTGGTGCTGCCGGTCGTAGACGAACGCCTCCCGCGCCTGGGCCTCCGTGCGCAGCCCCGTGAGCTGGATGCTGTACCGCACGTTGGCGCGCAGGACCGCGGGCTGCAGCGGCGTGCCCGTGTTCCAGGCGTCGCCGGTCTTCCACACCTTCGCGAAGCCCTCCAGGGCGCGGACGACCGCGTTGGTCTCGGGCGTCGAGTTGGCGACGATGTTCGTGCTGTAGTCGTCGACGAACGGCAGAGGAGTGGCGGCGGTGTTTGTCTCGGCCGTCACCGCGAGAGGCGTGGTGGCGGCCTTCGCGTCGGCCGCGGTCAGCCAGCTGACCGCGGTCGGCGCGGCGAGGATACCGGCCGACGCGCCGAGGGAGGTACGGAGGAACCCGCGTCTGTCGACCGCGAGTTCACGGCCACGGGCCGACGGGGTGGCGTGGTGCCCGGCTGCTGACGGCATGCGATGCCTCTCTTGAGTTCTTCGGCCCTGCGGCCGGGTGACGACGTGCGGACAGCGGTGCCTCAGATGCGCATGGGGCACATGAGGTTTATGAGGCCTGCGTGTTGTGTGTTTCTGGAGGGGGAAGTGCACAGTACGAGGAGTACGAGCGAAGATCTACGGCCGGAGCATGTATCGATGCCCATGATCCGGCGACCGTGAGACGGCCACGAACTGTCATGCGAGTGAACGAGCCAGTGCCACGGCCCCTTCGACCGGCGGCACCCGCAACGGCCACAGCCGGGCGCCGGGGACGAGTATGGCAAGTGACGCCAACAGCGCGTCGTGCAGGGCGGGTTGGGCGAGCACCGTACCGCCGGAGACCACCACGTCGTCAACGGGGACCCCGCGTCCGGCGAGCCGCACCACGAGCGAGGCGAGCGAACGGCCTCCCTCGGCGATCACCTCACCGGCGATCAGGGAACCGCTCGCGGCGGCCTCGAACACCACGGGAGCGTGTCGTCCCCACTCCGCTGAGACATCCGTGGCGCTCTCCAACGCCGCGCCCAGCGCGGGGACTTCACTCACCCCGAACGCGGAGATGAGCCCCTCGGCGAGCCGGTCGGGCGCCTCGCCCCGGTCATGGGCGGCCCAGACGGCCCGCGCCGCCTCGCGCACGAGACCGGCGGCCCCTCCTTCGTCACCGAGCACCGCGCCCCAGCCGCCGACCTGTACGAGAGTGCCGTCGGCGCGCCGTCCCACGGCCACCGAGCCGGTGCCGGCGACCAGCCCGACACCCTTGTCCAGTCCGGCCGCGGGGACCAGCAGTTCGGCGTCGCCGACGACCAGACACGGCACACCGAGACGTGCCTGAAGGAGGGAGCGGATCTCCTCGCACTGCCGGGGCGTCTCACAGGCGTGGGCGCCGACGGCCACCGAGGAGGGACGGTCGCCCGAGGGCAGCGCCTCGTCGATCAGGGCGCACAGCCGGTCGGCGGCGGCCACCGGGTCGTGTGGCCGCCAGCCGCTGCTCGAACGCACGTGGTCGGCGACCGGATCGTCCCCGGCGCAGGCGCGCAGGTGCGTCTTGGTGCCGCCCACGTCGATGCCCACGACGAGCGGGCGCGGGAAGGGGGAGTCCTGCACGGATCCTCTTTCGTCGTTGCGCTGTGGCTGCGACGGTGGGCGAACCGTGCCTGGAACAGGGAAAACCTGATGTACAGAAGAGCTAGGGAAGCCCCGGGACGGGCCTCTGAGCGGGCACGGCAGGCGAGTACCGTGACATTCGTTAGGAAGTTAACTAACGAAGTACAGTGCGTGTCAAGAGGTATCGCGGACTCGACCGCGGCGGTGGCCCGACCGGGCCGGAACGCGGCGGGAAACCGCCATACCAGGGCGTCCCATCGCCGCATCCCACGACATCGAGCCGACGGGGGAGCGCGGCCTTCGACCTTGGGGAGACTGTGGAACACGACGTGGCGAAGGCCCCCCGCCTGACCGAGAGCGCGAGCGCGGTGTTCGCCGTGCTGGCCGGGGCGGGCACGGCCACCCGGCCGCAGCTCGCGAGTCTGGCCGGCCTGTCGAAGCCGACCGTGTCCTCCGCCGTGGTGGAGCTGGAGAGCGCCGGGCTCGCCGCCCACTCGGGCGTCGCCTCCGGCGGTACCGGCCGTTCCGCCGCCGTATACGGACTCGGCCCCGCCGCCGGCTCGGTACTCGCCGTCGACCTCGGCCCCGCCCTGACCCGGGTGCGCGGCTGCGCCCTGGACGGCACCCTGCTCGCCGAGGCCACCGGCTCCCGCGAGGAGCCCGCCGACGTGGTGCGCGAAGCGCTGTCCGCGCTCCCTCCCGACGCTCCGCTGCGCACCATCGTCGTGGCCGTCGGTGACGTCACCGCGCGCGCCGAGGAGGGCACCGCGCGTCCGGCGACCGCCAAGGCGGGACCCGTCTTCGACGCGGTGGCCGTGGCGCTGCCGCCCGGGGTGCCCGTCCACCTGGAGAACAACGTCAACTGCGCCGCGCTCGCCGAGCTGCACGAGGGCGCGGCGCGCGGCCGGCACACCTTCGGCTATCTGCGGATCGGTGTCGGTATCGGTCTCGGCATCGTGGTGGGGGGCCAGGTGCTGCCCGGGGCCAACGGGGCCGCCGGAGAGCTCGCCCGGCTGCCCTACCCCTGGGACGACCACGTGGAGCCCCGGCAGGAGGCCCTGGAGGAGTACATCGGCGCCCGCTCCCTGCTGCGCCGGGCCGCCGAGGCGTGGCCGGAATCCGACGGTTCGTGCCCCCGTACCGCCGAACGGCTGTTCCTGCTGGCGGGACAGGGCGCCGCCGCGGCCCGCGCGATCGTCGACCGGCACGCGGTGGACGTGGGCCGGCTGGCCGCCGCGGTGACCGCCGTACTGGACCCCGGGCTGCTCGTCCTGGGCGGCAGCACCGGCGCGTTTCCGCAGCTCCTGCCCGGTGTCCGGGCGGAGCTGGAGCGGCTGAGCTGGCCCACCGAAGTGGTCAGCAGCCAGGTGGGTGATCTCGGCACCGTGGTGGGCGCGGCGCGGCTCGCCGTCGCGAGAGGAGTCCAAACCGTGACCGAGGCGGCGGGGAAGAAGGATTGACGGTTTCGGACTCGGTCTGCCAATGTCCGGACAAGCGCTTTCTAAGTCGGCCGGGACGCCGGCTTGGGGCGAGCCTCCCGCCCGTACTCGACGTACGGCAACCGCACGAGGGCGTGCCCGTGCGGTGACGGCCAGAACGGCCGGGGATCCCGCCCCGCGTGGACGACGCGGCCGGGCGAGGCTGCGCCCCCGGAAGGCAACCTTTCCTGCAAACTGCACCCGTGCCGCCTTGATCGGCGCCGTGCTCTGTCCCCTACCGAAAAAAAGGGATCGAAGATGACCACTGTGGGTGTGCGGCGCTCCCGCCGACTCGGCCGCGGCGGTATGCGCCGCCTGGCTCCCCTCGCTGCCGTTGCCACGGCAGGTGCCCTGCTGCTCTCCGCCTGCGGCGGGGGGTCCGACTCGGGCGGTACGTCCAAGTCGCTGACGTTCTGGATCTCCACGGTTCCGGGGCAGGACGCGGGCTGGAAGAAGATGGTGGCGCAGTACAAGAAGGAAGCCGGCGTCAACGTCAAGCTCGTCAACATCCCCTACGACGGCTACACGACGAAGCTGCACAACGCCGCGCAGGCGAACTCCCTGCCCGACGTGGCGGCCGTGCCGGCGCTGGACCCGATCTGGTCGAGCAAGCTGATCGACCTCAAGGCGATCGCCAACAACGCGACCAACAAGATCAACGCCAACTTCCTGGCGAAGGACTCGTCCGGGAAGGTGCTGGCCATCCCCTCGGACGTCACCGCGTCCGGCATGTTCATCAACAAGACGCTCTTCGAGAAGGCCGGCGTCTCCTTCCCGACCTCGCCCGCGAAGACCTGGACCTGGGACGACTTCATCAAGGCGGCGGACGAGGTCCGCGAGAAGACCAAGGCCAAGTACTCCCTGACGTTCGACCAGTCGCCGTCCCGGCTCCGTGCCATGGTCTACGAGATGGGCGGCCAGTACGTCCACGCGGACGACTCCGGCAAGTTCTCGGTGGACGCGGCGACCAAGAAGGCCGTGAACACCTTCGTCGGATGGAACGACGACAAGACCATGCCGAAGTCGGTGTGGACCAGCGGCGCCGACCCGTCCGCCATGTTCCAGAGCGGTGACGTCGTCGCCTACTGGTCCGGTGTGTGGCAGGTGCCCGCCTTCGCCGAGAGCATCAAGAAGTTCGAGTGGGCGAGCGTCCCGACCCCCGCCCAGCCGGTGCAGGCCAGTGACGTCAACAGCGGCGGCCTGACGGTGGGCTTCAACAACAACGCCGACGCGGCCACCGCCGCGACGAAGTTCCTGTCGTGGCTGTACGAGCCCGCCCACTACCAGGCGCTGTGCGAGGCTTCCGGGTTCCTGCCGGTCGAGAGCGGTCTGAACCCGACGTACCCCTTCAAGTCCGAGGCGGCGCAGGCGGCGTTCAAGCTGTACAACGAGTCGATCCCGCTCTACGCCCCGATCTCCGGCTACTTCAGCGGCGCGCAGACGAACTGGGTGCTGAAGGGCAAGAGCCTCACCGAGGACCCGACCAAGACGGAACTCGGCAAGGCGATCAACGGCCAGCAGTCGGCCGACAAGGCCCTGGAGAACATCGTGGCCGGCTACAACCAGCAGGTCGGCGGCTGATCGCAGGCCGGAGGGCGGGCGGCGGGGTCGAGACGCCGCCGCCCGCCCCGGGCGCCCGCGCAATGCCGGGCTCATGGTGTGAGCCACCGGAATCCATTCCACCAGCACGGAGTCAGGAAGATGACAAAACGCGCCCCGGACGTGTCCGCGAGCCGGCCGAGCCCGTCCAGGAGACGCAGTAAGTACACGCTTGCGCCGCTCGTCCTCATCGCGGCCAATGTCGTGCTCTTCTCGCTGTTCTTCGTCTGGCCGGCGGTGATCGGGCTCGTCTACTCGTTCACGAACTACACGGGAGTGGGGGCGTTCCAGTACATCGGACTGGACAACTACCACAACCTGTTCGGGGACTCCACGTTCTACGACGCGCTGAGCCGGACGCTGCTGTACGCCGTGCTCTTCGTACCGCTGAACTTCGTGGTCTCGCTGCTCGCCGCCAACCTGGTGGTGAGCAAGAACGCCAAGGGCGGGTCGGTCGCGCGCGTCATCTTCTTCATCCCGTGGCTGCTGTCGCCCATCGTCGTGGGTGTCCTGTGGCGGTGGATGTTCGGTGAGAACTTCGGACTGGTCAACTACGTCATCGAGAAGTTCGGCGGCGGCGCCGTTCCGTGGCAGTCGGACGCGGACCTGTCGCTGCTGGTCGTGGTGTTCGCGGCGTCCTGGGCCTGGACGGGCTTCTCGATGCTGCTGTTCATCGCGGCGATCAAGAACGTACCGGTGTCCTACTACGAGGCCGCCTCGCTCGACGGCGCCGGCCCCTGGCGTCAGTTCTTCAGCATCACGCTGCCGAGCATCGCGCCCACCTCGTTCATCGTGATCCTGCTCAACACGATCAACGCGATGAAGGAGTACCCGGTGTTCGTCGCCCTCAACAACGGCGGCCCCGGCACTTCGAACAACCTGCTCGTCCAGTACATCTACGAGACTGGCTTCAAACGGGGCCAGATCGGCTACGCGAGCGCCGCGTCGTTCGTGCTCATGCTCATCCTGATGGCCGTCGCGATCGTCCAGCTGATCGTCAACCGGCGGGTGGAGAACCGATGACAACCACAGACATGCCGCGCCCGCTCGACGCCGACGCCAAACGGCCCACCGTCAAGAAGCGGCCCCGCGGGGCGGCCGGCGGCGGCCTCCGACGGGCGATCGCCCCGACGACACTGCTGTGGATCATGGCGTGCCTGTACGGGTTTCCGGTGCTGTGGTTCATCCTCAGCTCCTTCAAGCCGTCCAGCGACCTGTTCTCCTATCCGCTGACGCTGGTTCCGCGCGACCCCACCCTGTCGGGCTTCAAGGCGGCGTGGGACAGCGCCAACTTCTCCCAGTACTTCATCAACACGGCCATCGTGTGCGTGATCACGACGATCCTCACGGTGGGCGTCAGCTGCTGCACCGGGTACGCGCTGGCCAAGTACGACAACCGATGGCTCAAGGCGTTCTTCATCTGCATCCTGGCCACCACGATGCTGCCGGGCGAGGTCATGCTCGCCCCCGAGTTCCTGGTGGTCCGCAATCTCGGCCTCTACAACTCGTTCGCCGGCATCATCCTCCCGGCCGTGCTCACCGCGACCGGCTGCTTCATGTTCCGCCAGTTCTTCCTGACGGTTCCCGACGAACTCGTGGAAGCCGCGCGCATCGACGGCGCACGTGAGCTGGCGATCTTCGCGCGGATCATGGTGCCGATCTCCCGGCCCATCATGCTGACCCTCGCCATCCTGTCCTTCCAGTGGCGCTGGAACGACTACATCTGGCCGCTGCTGATGCTCAACGACCCCAACAAGTTCACCGTGCAGATCGGCATCCAGAGCATCGTCGGCGCGCAGAACATCAACTGGTCGGTACTGCTCGGCGCCTCGGTCATCTCCATGATCCCGCTGATCCTCGTCTTCCTTGTCTTCCAGCGCTACGTCATGGGCGCCGACATCAACGCCGGACTGAAGGACTGACCTTGCCCACCCCGCTCGACCACGAGTTCGTCCGGTCGGTGGCCCGCGCCGCCGACCGGCAGGCCGCCCCCCTGGCGGCCCGTCCCGACGAGGAACCCGCCGGTGTGCCGCACCGTGGTCTGGCGCGGCGGGTGAAGACCCTGATCGCGGCCTACCGTTCGCCGGACTCGGCACTGCACGGCAGCGAGGAGGCTGTCGCCGCCGCGACGACCCACCTCCGCGCCCTGCGGGCCACACAGACCGGCACCGGTCTCTTCGCCGGCGGCGACAACGTGCAGTCACCCCCGGACTCCGGCTTCACCGTCAACGACGTGTGCGACGCGCACGTCCTCGCCGCGGGCGCCGGGCCGGAACTGCGCGACGTCACGGCCGCCCTCGCCGAGATCGCCGGTGCCGCCACCGGCAGCCTCCTCACCGGCGGGGTCCACACCCCGAACCACCGCTGGGAGCTGAGCGCGGCGCTGGCCCGGCTGCACCGGTCGTTCCCGGACGACCGGCTCCTCGACCGCGTCGAGGAGTGGCTCGCCGAGGGCGTCGACATCGACGCGGACGGCCTGTACTCGGAACGCAGTGCCAACTACGCGGCCCACGTCTCCAATCCGTCGCTGCTCCTGCTGGCCGAGGTCCTCGGCCGCACCGACCTGCTGGACGCCGTCGAACACAACCTGGCCACCACCCTGGACCTCATCAGGCCCGACGGCACGGTGGAGACCGTCCACTCGCGACGGCAGGACCAGAAGGACCGGTTCCCGCTGGCGCCCTACCTGCCGCACTACCGGCTGCTCGCGATCCGCACCGGCCGGGGCGACTTCGCCCGCGCGGCGCGGCTGGCGGAAGCAGACGGGATCGACGACCCCGACCTGCTCGCCGAGACCCTCCTCACCCCGGACCTGTGCCGCCCCCTGCCGGCCCCGGCCCCGGAGACCCTCCCGCGCGACAGCCACCTCACCACCGCACGCCTCGCCGCACGCGCCTCGGCCACCGCGCACACGGTGGTGTACGGCGGCTCCGACGTGCCCGAGCACCGGCGCATCCGATCGGGCCTCGCCTGCAACCCCACCTTCCTGCGCCTGTTCGCCGGGGACGCCGTCCTCGACGCGGTCCGTCTCTCGCGGGGGTTCTTCGATCTGGGCCCGTTCCGCGCCGCCGGCATGGAACAGCCCGCCGACAACAGCTACCGGCTCACCCAGACGCTCAACGCCGCCTACTACCAGCCGCTCCCGAAGGACGAGAGGCGGGACGACGGCGTCTACCGGCTGGTGGACGACGGGCGCTTCTCGGCCTCGATGGCCTTCCCGGACCGGCCTCGGGACGAGGTCTCGCACACGACCCGCATCGAGGCGGACCTGCGGGAGGACGGTGCCGACCTGCGGATCGACATCAGCGGACCACGGGTGCCCTGGGCCCTCGAACTGACCTTCCGCCCGGGCGGAGTGCTGGAGGGCGCCGAACCGATCGGCGACGGACGCTGGTCCCTGACGAGCGGCCCGATGACCTACCGGGTCGGCGACGACGAGATCCGGGTCGAGGCCGGCATCGAGGCGGGCGAACCGCTCGCCGGACCGGACCGGAGCGACGTACTGCGCTACGACCCGGGCCAGGACTACACCGTGGCGGGCGGCACCGACGCGACGACCGGGAACCGCGTCTACATCGGGGGACTCGGTCCGCACACACTGACCGTCGCGCTGCGCGCCCGCAGGCCCGCACCTGTCGGATGACTCCGAAGGACCACGCCATGGCCACCCCGGGCACGATGGGCTCAGGGCCTTGCATCTCCCGCACCGACGAAGGGCGTTGCACGATCTGCCGGCGACTCCGGCGGACCACGACGCCGTCCTGACCGCCGTCGCGGGTGAGGCGCTCACTCGCCTCACCCGCGACGGCAACCCCGAACACCCCGACTGCGTCGACGACACCTACCTCGGCGTCACCTCGCTGCCGGCCCTGGCCCGGCAGCGCGACAAGGACCCGCGCCTGCCGGAGGCGGTGGCCCGCAGCCTCGCCTTCCCCCTCCGCGAGCGGGTCCGCACCGAGGACAACCCCGGCTACCCGAATCTGCGGACCCGCGACTCCGGTCTCCCGTAAGCCCGTTACGTGCTGGAGTCCGGCGCCCACCCCATCGGCGACTGGCCGAGCACGGTGTGGGCGCTGCTCCGGGCGGTGAACGTCCTGGACGCGGCCGAGGGGCTCGTCGCCGACGAACAGCGCGTGGAACGGGTCGAGTTGGCGCGCGGCTACGGGCGCCGACGGATTGAGGCGACCTTCTTCGGCCCGGGGGCGCGGACCGCTTCGACGCCCGCGCGGAGACGACCGAGGAGCAGGCGGCCTTCGCTCTCACCGCCGACCCGCGCGGCTACGGCAACCCCGACGAGGGCCGGCGCCACCCGGTCGGCTCCACGGCACTGGAGGCCGACCCGGCGCCCGGCGCACCGGAGGGGCTGAGCGTCTTCGCCGTACGGTACGGCGGTGACGGCGGTGCCGGGTTCGAGCCGTCCATCGAGGTCACGCCGAAAGGCCCGCGGGTGCGCACCGAGGCGTTCACCGCCGTGATCGACGAAGTGGCGGGCGAGGCCCACGGTGAACCGGAGCCGACACTCGTCGGCCGGGCAGGCTGAGCAGGACCGCGCAGGACGTACGAGGCCGAGCGGCTCACCCGCGCGCTGCTCGGCCTCGTCGTGTCACCGGGCAACCCGGTAGCGCATCGCCCCCGGTACCACCAGGTCCGCCCGGTCCCGGGTCGCGGCGACCAGGTCGGCGTTGCGCTGGTCCGTGCCCCGCACCCACGCGACGGCCGTGTCGTGGTCCTTGCCGAACTCCTCGTGCCGGGCGACGAGCCTGCGGACGCGCTCACCCTCGTCCAGCTCGCAGAACCACACCTCGTCGAGCTGGGACCGCACCCGTGCCCACGAACCCTCCGCCAGGAGAAGGTAGTTGCCCTCGGTGACGACAAGACGCGCGGACGGAAACACCGGGATCGCACCGGCGATCGGCTGCTCCAGCACCCGTTCGAACCCCGGCGCGTAGACGGTCTCTCCGCCGCCCGCCCCCTTGTTGTCCTCACGAAGCCGCCGCAGGAGTGCCGCGTACCCCGCCGCGTCGAACGTCTCCGGCGCGCCCTTGCGGTCCCGCAGGCCCAGCCGTACCAGCTCGACGTCGGCGAGATGGAACCCGTCCATCGGCACATGGGCGACCCAGGGATCGCCGTCGCCGTTCAGCGCGCCGACGAGCCGTTCCGCGAGCGTCGTCTTGCCCGCGCCGGGACTCCCGGCGATACCGAGCACCGCGCGCCGGTCGTCCCGGACCAGCGCCCGGGCCCGGCCGAGGAGTTCGTCGAAAGCGGGCGCGGGGGAGGAGAGGGGGCGTTCCACGCGGCCGAGTCTCTCACCCGGACAGTCCTTCGTAGGCCGCCGCCAGCATCAGGAAGGCCCGGTCGTCGCCGAGGCCGTCCGCGTCGATCATGCGGTTCATGACGTACGCCACCGTCAGGCGCGCGTCCAGGTCGACCAGGACCATCGAACCGCCCCAGCCACCCCAGAAACACGTGCGGGGGTTGGGGAGCCGGCCGTTGTTCAGGCCGTACCCCAGGCCCCAGCGCATGGGCACGCCCAGGATCGAGTCCGTTCCGGCGAACTGTTCCTCCATGACGCGTTCACAGCCCGCCTCCGACAGCAGCCGTACGCCTCGTGCGGTGCCGCCGCAGGACAGCACCGACTGGACGGCGGCGACCGAGCGGGCGTTGCCGTGGCCGTTCGCGGCGGGGATCTCGGCGCGCCGCCAGGCCTCGGTGTTGGCGGTGGTGGACGGGACGTACGGGTTGCCGGGGCGGTCGCGAGGCAGGGCCGCGTCCGGGTCGAGCACCCGCTCGGGCGGGGTGATCACGGGCGCGACGCGGTGGTCGTGCTCGGCGGGCAGCCCGATGTGGAAGTCGGCGCCCAGCGGCCCGGCGATCTCCTCGGCGAAGAAGGTACCGAGCGTGCGGCCGGTGACCCGGCGGACCACCTCGCCGACGAGATAGCCGTAGGTGACGGCGTGGTAACCGCCCTCGGTGCCGGGCTTCCAGGCCGGGGCCTGGGCGGCGAGACGGGCGGTGGCGGTCGGCCAGTCGTAGAGGTCCTCGACGGTCATCGGCTCGTCCCAGGTGGGCAGGCCCGCCGTGTGGCCCAGCAGGTGCCGTACGAGGACGTCGTCCTTGCCGTTCGCGGCGAACTCGGGCCAGTAGCGGGCGACCGGCGCGTCCAGGTCGAGTTCGCCCCGGTCGGCGAGGACCAGGGCGCACAGCGCCGTCATCGTCTTCGTCGTGGACCACGTGTTGGTGAGCGTGTCGCGCTCCCACGGCACGGTATGGGCCTCGTCGGTGTGGCCGCCCCACAGGTCGGCCACCGGTTCGCCGTCGAGGAACACCGCCACGGACGCGCCCACGTCCTTGTCGTCGAGCGAGGCAGCCAACGCCTCCCGTACGGGGGCGAACCGGTCGGTACACGTGCCGGAGGTCTCCACCATGCCGCGACCGTAGCCAGGCGTCGTCGGCAGGGCCACCGATTATTTCCGGCCCTCCGCGCGTCCCGTGCGCGCGGGGAACCGCGCCCGGCTCAGGTCCGGTCGATGTGCACGCTCGTCGACTTCACCCGGGCCGTCGCCTCCACACCGACCTCAAGGCCCAGCTCCTCCACCGCCTCCCGGGTCAGCAGCGACACCAGCCGGTGCGGACCCGCCTGGATCTCGACCTGTGCGGCGACGTCGCCCAGCTTCACGGCGGTGACGATGCCGGAGAAGGCGTTGCGGGCGGAGGTGTACGACGGCTCCTCCTCGCCGGAGCCGGTGCCCGGACCGGAGTTGGCCAGCTCGATCGAGAAGGCGGCCAGATCCCGTCCGTCGATCAGCCGCCGCCCACCCTCGTCGCGGTGGGTCTTCACCCGGCCCGCATCCGCCCACCGCCTCGCGGTGTCGGGGCTCACGCCCAGCAGACGGGCGGCCTGACCAATGGTGTAGGACTGCATACGCGCCAACCTAGCTCGTTCCCCGATCTCGCAAAATGAGCAACCGTGCCCGTCCAGGCGTACTGAAGTGGTAGGGAACGCACGCACGCTGCACAGCCACGCCCGGAGGTACCTCACCCGTGAGCATCACCAAAGCGGCCCCGCCCGGGGCCGGCCACCGCGACACGGAGGCGCCGCCCGACGAGGCGAAGGGCGGCGCGAAGGACGGTGCGACCGGCGAGCAGCAGGGCTGGCAGTTCAGCTCGCCGCTCGTCCTGACCATGCTGCTGATCCTGGTGGTCGCCCTCCAGGGGCCGATCCGCCGGGGGGTGTCCGCGCCCGTGATGCAGAGCTGGATGACGGTGTTCGTCGCCGTCGTGGTACAGGCCCTGCCCTTCCTCGTCCTCGGTGTGCTGCTGTCGGCGATGCTCGCGGTGTTCGTGCCGCCGTCGTTCTTCGTCCGTGCCCTGCCCGGCAGGCCCGCCCTCGCGGTGCCGGTCGCGGGGATGGCCGGAGCGATCCTGCCCGGCTGCGAGTGCGCGTCGGTGCCGGTGGCCGGCGCGCTGGTGCGGCGGGGTGTCGCCCCCGCGGCGGCGCTCGCGTTCCTGCTCTCCGCCCCGGCGATCAACCCGATCGTGCTGACCGCGACCGCCATCGCGTTCCCCGGCAGGCCGGAGATGGTCGTCGCCCGGTTCGTCGCGAGCCTGCTCGTGGCGTGCGCGATGGGCTGGCTCTGGCAGCGGCTCGGCCGCACCGACTGGCTGCGCCCGCCTGCCCACCCGTCGGACGGCGGCCTCGGCAGGGGCGCCGCGTTCTGGAGCTCCGTACGGCACGACGTGATGCACGCGGGCGGCTTCCTGGTCGTCGGCGCGATGGCCGCCGCCACCCTGAAGGCCGTGGTGCCGGCGAGCTGGCTCGGTCTCGCCGCGGACAACCCGGTGGTGTCGGTGCTCGCGCTCGCCGTCCTCGCGGTGCTGCTGTCGATCTGCTCGGAGGCGGACGCGTTCGTCGCCGCGTCCCTGACCCAGTTCTCGCTCACGGCCAGGCTGGCGTTCCTGGTGGTCGGCCCGATGATCGACCTGAAGCTCTTCGCCATGCAGACGGCGACCTTCGGCCGCGGGTTCGCGCTGCGCTTCGCACCGGCCACCTTCGTCATGGCCGTGGCGTCGGCCGTCCTCGTCGGGGCGGTGCTCCTGTGAACCGGCAGGCACAGGCGGTCGTCCTGTTCCTGGTCGGCGGAGCGATGGTGCACGCCGGTACCACCGACCTCTACCTGCGCTACGTCAAGGCAGGGCTCCAGCCGATGGTCGTCGGCGCGGGAGTCGTGCTGATGGTGGCCGCGCTGGCGACGGTCTGGTACGAGCGGAAGAGCTCAACAGCCGGCTCCGGGAGCGCAGTCCACGGACACGGTGAGGAGACGCACGCGGACGACCAGGAAGGTCACGTCCACCGTGAACCGCGCGTCTCCTGGCTTCTGGTGCTTCCCCTGTTCGCGCTGATCCTGGTGGCCCCGCCCGCCCTGGGCTCCTACAGCGCCCTGCGCACGGGTACGGCCCTCCAGGCGCCGCTGGCCTATCCGCCCCTGCCCTCCGGCGATCCCGTCCGCCTCAGTCTGGTCGACTACGCGGGACGCGCGGCCTACGACCACGGACGCTCGCTGGGGAACCGGCGGATCGCGATCACCGGGTTCGTCGCACTGGACGGCAAGGGCACCCCGTACCTCGTGCGGATGGCCCTCAACTGCTGCGCTGCGGACGCCCAGCCGGTCAAGGTCGGGCTGACCGGCCACGTCCCCCCGGTGCTGCAGCCGGACACCTGGCTCGAACTCACCGGCACCTACACCGATCGGCAGACCAAGGACCCGGTGAACAAGGGACGCATCCCGTTCTTCGACATCGCCGAGGCCAGGCCGGTCCCGACCCCGCGCGACCCGTACGACGAGAGCTGGAACAGCTGAGGCCGGGGCCGGGAGGGCGCGGTCAGGGCTGGATCAGGCCGCGTTCGTACGCCTTGACCAGCCGCTGCGGGACCATGTGCTCGACCCCGTCGACGGCGACCGGCACCAGCTGGGTCGTGGTCGCCTTCCACTGGGCGCGGCGGTGACGGGTGTTGCTGCGGGACATCTTCCGCTTGGGAACGGCCATGGGAGTCCTCCTCGGTTGGCAAGCGAGACAGGACGCTACATGAAAATGGATCCCATTAACAGTTGAGTGCGGTCGGCCCGGCCGGCCTCTCAGGGAGCCGTGCGCATGGAGCCGTGCGAGTCGCGGGGGCCCTGGGGATGCGGCGGAGTCTGTGGCCCTTCCCCGGCCAGCCAGTCGGCGACGCACTGGGCTATCGGCTGCCCGGTGTCCATCTCCACGAAGCCGAACTGGCCCGACTGGTTGCATTCGAGGAACCACCAGACGCCGTCGAGATCCTCCGCGAAGTCGAAGGCCCCATAGGCGAGTTCGGCCCCCCGCAGATACCGGTGCACGGCTTCGGTGACGGCGGGCGGCACGTCGACGGGCCGCCACGGCTCGTCCGAGGGCGCGAAGCGGACATCGATGTCGTCGGGATGCGCGTCGGGCGAGACGGTCTTGCGGGCGGCGAGGATGCGGTCGCCGACCGCCGTCAGGCGGATGTCCGCCCGCTTGTCGATCCGGTGTTGAAGCAGGGTGGGCCCGAAGGCGACGGGCGTGAAGTCGACATCGGGTGCCACCCGGCTCGTCGGCACCACTCTGGGCGGCTCCTGCGGATGCGATCCGGAGACGGGCTTGACGACCAGGTCGGGAAAACGCCGCGCGAAGTCCCGGGCGGCCTGCGGGAACGTGGTGATCAGCGTGGCCGGTACGTGCAGTCGGCTGCGCTGCGCGAGATGCAGCTGCCAGGGCTTGTGGCGGGCCCGGACGGCCGCGTCGGGATGGTTCATCCAGCGCACACCGGCCCCCCGGAGCATGCCGTAGAGGGCCTGTGAGGCCTCCTCGGTGAGCCAGCCGGACGGCGCGGCGGCCCGCGCCCCGGGAACACCGGGCCTGCGCACCCAGACGGACCGCAGCCCCTCCATGCTCACCACCCTGCCACCGGCGGAGAGGTGCCCGCGGAAAGCGCCGTTCACGTACTCGCCGGACAGGGCGACCTCGCCGGGCAGATCGGCGGGATCGAGCCGGACCACGGGAATGCCGGCGCCGTTCAGCCGGGCCACCACGAGATCCGCCGTCACATCCTCCTCGGACGTCAGAACCAGGACCGTCATCGCGTCAGGTCCACGTCAGTCGTCGAAGTGTGTCTTGGAACCGGCAGTTGACGTGGTGGACCCGAATTCGCGCATCACCGCATGGTCGTGAGCGGCAATCCGCCCGCCCGGCAACACATTCAACTGCAGTCCGCAGTCGTAGCTGTACGGAGTGCTCACCTCCAACTGCTCAGCTGGGCGCGCGTAGTTCAGGACGAACAGCTGCATCGCTTCTCCTCGATCGGCGACGACGTCGGTCAAGTGGATGGTGGAGCTCCGGTAATACAACTGTCCCGTCTCGCTTGCCCCGCCTCCAAGGAGTTATACGAATCGAACGAGTGAATGGTTGCCTCACGTTGTCGGCAACTGCGTCCGGGCAGCATTTCGCGAGCCGTGAGCCGCACGCGCGGGTTGCGGCTCGCGGGGAGCAGGTCCGGGGGCGGGTCAGTGGCGTCCCAGGCCGCCGCTGCCGAAGGAACCGCTGGAACCGGGATCCCAGCGTCCCCGCTGCTGGTCCTCCCGCCGCTTCGTCGACGCGTGATGGAGGTCGTGCGGCATGAGCCGCTCCCGCTCCTGAGCCGCGCGCGGCATCTCGTCGGGCTCTCTCATTTCGCGGATCTCGTGCACGGGACCGTAAGGCGGGAGCTTGGGTTGTTCGTCGGGGCGGGGCCGGGCGGATTCCCGGTCCCGGACCCGCATGCCGAACCAGAAGGCCCAGATCAGTGCACCAGCGATGAACAGGCCCGCGACAAATGCGGCCGTTACGTTGAGTAGATCGCTCGACGCGGCCAGTAGTTCAGACGTTGTCGTACTCATACGCCGATTATCGCCGACAGCATATGAATGCGCGTCCGAAAAGAGTCTGTGGAATCCCTGTCCCTTTTTTGTCGGTCAGGGCTTCACGGCGACGGCTCCGAATTGCGGAAGAGTGGCTGCGGGGTCGCTCTCCGGGCGCCACTGCGCGCAGGACACGAGCCCCGGGTCGAGCAGGTCCAGGCCGTCGAAGAAGGCGGCGACCTCGGCTCGTGGACGCGCGGTGATCGGCGGGGTGGCGTTCTCGTTCCAGAACTTCATCGCCTCGATGTTCCCCTCGCCGTCGAGGTCCGAGTCGGTCGTCGGATGAGTGAGGACCAGATAACTTCCCGAGGGCACCGACGCCATGATCCGGCGCACGATGTCCTGCGCCTGCCCCGTGTCGAGCACGAAATTCAGGATGCCGAGCATCATGACGGCGACGGGACGCCCGAAGTCGAGGGTCTCCGAGGCGCGCCGGATGATGGAGTCGGGGCGGTGGATGTCCGCGTCGATGTAGTCCGTGGCCCCCTCAGGCGTGCCGGTCAGCAGCGTACGGGCGTGCGCGAGCACGATCGGGTCGTTGTCGACGTACACGATCCGTGACTCGGGCGCGAGGCGCTGGGCGATCTCATGGGTGTTGTCCACCGTCGGCAGCCCTGTCCCGATGTCCAGGAACTGCCGCACGCCCCGCTCGGCGACCAGGAAGCTCACGGCCCGCCCGAGGAAGGCGCGGTCGGCGCGGGCCACGCTGCGGATCAGCGGGAACATGGCGTCGATGTGGTCACCGACCCCCTGGTCGACCATGTAGTTGTCCTTGCCGCCGATCCAGTAGTTCCACACCCGCGCGTTGTGGGCCACCGAGGTGTCCAGCCGGCCGCGTCCCTCTGACGTGCTGCCCTGCTCACTCACGTCGGTTCCTCTCGTTCACTTCCCTTGCCCCGCACGGACATTGACGGGCACACGAGCCGTCAACATCGTTCGCGCCTACGAGGGTGATCTTATGGCCGGGCTCTTCGCGGCCGGCGAGGGAGGCGCCGGACCGGGTGCTGACGCGGGCCGGCGGCGGCCCCTAGTCTCGCGGGACAGGCCTCAGGGAGCGAGAGACACGGACATGGATCACTACGACTACGACCTCGGTACCCACGGGCGGCCGGTGACGACCTCGTCCGCCGAGGCCCAGAGGTGGTTCGACCGGGGCCTGGTGTGGACGTACGGCTTCCATCACGAGGAGGCCGTCGCCTGTTTCGAGGCCGCCGCCGCGGCGGACCCCGGCTGTGCCATGGCCCACTGGGGCATCGCGTACGCGCTCGGCCCGAACTACAACAAACCCTGGGAGTTCTTCGACGGCGAGGACCTCGCACGGACCGTAGCCCGCACCCACGCGGCCGTCGAACTCGCGCAGCGGAAGGCGGCCGGTGCCACCCCCGCCGAACAGGCCCTGATCGGCGCGCTGCGGGCCCGCTACCCGCAGGCGGAGGCCGTCGAGGACTGCTCGGTGTGGAACGAGCCCTACGCGGACGGCATGCGGACGGCGTACGAACTCGCCCCCGACGACCTCGACATCGCCGCGCTGTACGCCGACGCGCTGATGAACCTGACTCCCTGGCAGCTGTGGAACGTACGCACGGGCGAACCGGCCGAGGGCGCCCGCACCCTCACCGCGAAGGCCGTCCTGGAGCGGGCGATGGCGACCGAGGCCGGCTCGCGCCACCCGGGCCTCCTGCACCTCTACATCCACCTGATGGAGATGTCCGCCGCCCCGGAGACCGCCCTGCCCGCCGCGGACCGGCTGCGCGGCCTGGTCCCGGACGCCGGCCACCTGCAGCACATGCCCACACACCTCGACGTCCTCTGCGGCGACTACCGGCGGGTGGTGGCGGACAACGGCACGGCGATCGTCGCCGACGAGAAGTTCCGTGAGCGGTCCGGCGCGATGAACTTCTACACCCTCTACCGGGCGCACAACCACCACTTCAGGATCTACGGCGCGATGTTCCTGGGGCAGTCCAGGACCGCGCTCGAAGCCGCCGCGCGACTGGAGGCCGCCGTCCCGGAGGAACTCCTGCGGGTGCAGAGCCCGCCCATGGCCGACTGGCTGGAGGGCTTCCTCGCCATGCGCGTCCATGTGCTGATCCGATTCGGCCGCTGGCCGGACATCCTCGAACTGCCGCTGCCCGCCGATCCGTCGCTGTACTGCGTGACGACGGCCATGCTCCGGTACGCCCGCGGGGTCGCACTCTCCGCCACCGGCCGGATCGCCGACGCCGAGGCCGAGCGCGAACTGTTCCGTGCGGCGCTCGCCCGGATCCCGGAGACCCGGATGCTGTTCAACAACACCTGCTCCGACATCCTCGCCGTCGCGTCGGCGATGCTCGACGGCGAACTGGAGTACCGCAAGGGCAACCACGAGGCCGCCTTCGCCGCGCTGGAGCGCTCGATCGAACTGGACGACAACCTCCCCTACGACGAGCCCTGGGGCTGGATGCAGCCCACCCGGCACGCCTACGGCGCCCTGCTCCTCGAACAGGGGCGGGTCGCCGAGGCGGAGGCCGTCTACCGTGCCGATCTCGGCCTCGACGAGACCCTTCCGCGCGCCGTGCAGCATCCGGGCAACGTGTGGTCCCTGCACGGGTTCCACGAGTGCCTCGTCCGTCTGGGCCGGGAAGGGGAGGCGCGGATCGTGGCCCAGCAGCTGAAGATCGCGCTCGCCCTGGCGGACGTCCCGGTCCGGGCGTCGTGCTTCTGCCGACTGGACGTCGACACCGGCCGCGAGGACGCCGGTTGCTGCTGAACGCTCCGCCGGACGAGCGGTGCGGTCCGGTGGGGGCTGGACGCGCCGACGCGGCGGGTCTGCCCCTGAGGGCGCCCCGCCCCTGCCCCGGACCCTGCCCCGGGGGCCGCTGACGTCAGATCGACCCGGCGCTAGCGTCCGGACGTGAGAACGAAGAACTCCCCGCAACGGCCGGTTGAGTGAGCGACGACAACGCCGTCGGGACACCACGGCACGGGGCGCCGCCCGCCGTGGACCGGGACGACACGGTCCCTGCTACCACCGCCCCGCCGCCGCAACACGAACGGCCCGAGGAGCGCCCCCGTCGAAGCGGTCCGGGGTTCTTCACCCTGATGGTGCTCCCGTGCCTGGCCACCCTCTCCGTGGTCGCCGGCTTCCTCGCCCTGACGGGCGGTCTGCCCGGGGACGGGACCTCGGACACGGATCCGGAGCAGAGCGCGGCGGGCGGCGTCAACGACACCTACGGACCGTGGCTGCGCAGGGCCGCCGCCTGCACCGTCGTCGCACCGTCCGTGCTCGCCGCCCAGATCGACCAGCTCACCGGCTGGCGCGACGACACCGGCGAGCTCTCGGGCGAGCAGGGCATCGCCGGATTCACTGCCGCACAGTGGCGGACCTGGGGCAGGGACGACGACGGCAACGGAACCGCCTCGCCGCGCGACGAGGCCGACGCGATCATGGCGCTCGGCCGACAGGACTGCTCCCTCGCCCGGAAGATCACGGACCTCAGAACCGAAGGCACCGTCAACGGCGAACTGGTCGACCTCACCCTCGCCGCGTACGCCGTGGGCATCCGCGAGGTCACCGAAGCCGGACGCGTGCCCGCCGGAGCCCGGACCTACCTCGCCGAGATCAGGGAACTGCTCCCGCGCTACGAGGCGTTCGACCGGGAGCCCCCGGCCGGCGGCGGACCCGCGAACGCGATCCTGGCCGCCCCCGTCGGCACCCTCGTCGTCACCTCCCCCTACGGGTCACGTCAGCACCCCCTCACCGGTGTGACCAAACTCCATACAGGCGTGGACTTCGGCGCGCCCCAGGGAGCACAGGTCTACGCCGCCCGCCAGGGCCGGGTGGTCTTCGCGGCCCTGACCAGGGCCTACGGCAACCGCATCGTCATCGACCACGGCACGATCGAGGGCAAGCGCCTGGAGACGACGTACAGCCATCTGTCCGCGTTCGACGTCACCGTCGGACAGACCGTGTCCGGCGGCACCCCGATCGGCCGGGTCGGCTCCACCGGCCTGTCCACCGGCCCCCACCTGCACTTCGAGGTGATCTACGACGGCTACTACGCCGATCCGCAGCCGTGGCTGGCGGCCGGCTGACACCGGACGGGGCACGGTCAGCCGTGGGCGTGCAGGCCGTCGAGGAGCGGGTGGTGGCTGTGCCGCCAGCCGCCGCCGACCCGGCGCGCGTCGGCCAGATGCGGGTGCCAGGCGGGAAGACCGGCGTGCTCGTGCTCCACCGGCGCCGGCCCCCCGGCCGGCCACAGGCGTACGGCGAGCAGCGCGGCGGCCAGGGCGACGGCGCCCAGGGCGAGGACCGCCGACCGGAACCCGGCCGTCGCGCCGAGCCATCCGGCCAGCGGGTACGTGAGCAGCCAGCAGCTGTGCGAGAGGGAGAACTGCGCCGCGAACGCGGAGGTGCGCGCCTCCGCGGGCACTGCCCGGCGGATCAGCCGCCCGGTAGGGGTGAGCACCATCGAGCAGGCGGCACCGAACGCCGCCCAGGCGGCCAGCAGCGCGGGCCAGCGCCAACTGCCGCCGCCCGCCTCGGTGATGGCGCCGAGAACGACGAAGACCGGGGTGAGCAGCAGCGCTCCCCGCAGCATCACCGCACGGTCCGGCACACGGTCGAGCACCCGGGGCAGGAGCAGCGCCACGACCATCGAGCCCGCACCGAACGCGCCGAGCGCCGGCGGCAGGTCGCCGGCGCTCCGGCCGAGCAGGTCGCGGACGTACACCACGGTGTTGACGGTGACCATGGCGCTCGCGGCGGCCACCGCCAGATCCAGGGCGAGCAGGGCGCGCAACTGCGGGACGGCGAGGAAGAGACGGAGGCCCGCGGTCGCCCTCGTACGGACGCTGCCGGTCGGTGGGGCGGAGGCGGTTGTGGAGTCGGTGGGACTGGAGCTGGCGAGGGGACTGGACCTGGCGGGCCCGGGCAGTACGGCGGAGGCGACCAGGGCGGCCGAGGCCAGGAAACCGGCCACCGTGCCCAGGAACAGCCAGTTGTAGGTGATCAGCGACAGCAGCGCGGCGGCGAGGGCCGGGCTGAAGAGGCTCTCCAGGTCGTAGGCGAGCCGGGACAGGGACAGGGCCCGGGTGTAGTCGCGTTCGGCGGGCAGCACGTCCGGTACGACGGCCTGGAAGGTGGGAGTGAACGTGGCCGACGCGGCCTGGAGCAGGAAGATCAGGACGTACACCTGCCACACCTGGTCCACGAACGGCAGCAGCAGTGCGGCCCCGGCCCGTGCGAGGTCCGCCCCGACCAGCAGCGCGCGTCGCGGCAGCCGGTCGGCGACCGCGGCGACGGCCGGTGCGATCGCCACGTACGCCACCATCTTGACGGCGAGCGCCGTGCCGAGCACCGATCCGGCGTCGGTGCCGGCGAGGTCGTAGGCGAGCAGGGCGAGGGCGACCGTCGCCAGGCCGGTGCCGGTCAGGGCGACGATCTGGGCGCCGAGGAGGCGGCGGTAGGTGCGGTTGCGGAGCACGGAGAGCATGCGGCGATCCCTTGGCCGGTCGGGGAGCGGGCGCGGTCCGGCTCCACTGTAGCCATAGGTGCGCACCTGTGCACATGTCGATGCGGGAATCGGTACGCCGACAACCTCGACGGGTCCGTCCTGCCTCTACGCTGAGGTCATGCCAGCTCGCGAGACTCTCCCAACTGCGGCCGACACGCACCTGCGTGCCCCGGACAGCGCGCGTCTCGCGGAGGCGACCGAGGTGTTCGCGCTGCTGTCCGACGCCACCCGGCTGCATCTGCTGTGGCTGCTCGCGCAGGGCGAGTCGGACGTCGGCTCGCTGACGGAGCGGTGCGAGGCGTCGCGGACGGCGGTCAGCCAGCATCTGGCGAAGCTGCGCCTGGCGGGCCTGGTGGAGACGCGGCGCGAGGGGCGGCACGTCCACTACAGCCTGCGGGACGGGCATCTGCGGCGCCTGGTGATGGAGGCGCTGAGCCACGCCGACCACCGGGTCAGCGGTAAGGCGCCGCACGACTGAGGGTCGCCCCGCCGCTGACCCGGCCCTGGGGGTGCCGCCCCCGGACCCCCGTTCGCGCTGAACGCGCTCGTCCTCGACCGCCGGGCGGGCTGAAACACCGGGGGTCCGGGCTGTGTCGGCCTTGCCCGTTGTCGCCTGTTACTCCTGGGCGCCACCCCGGCGTCGTACGGCATAGAACACCGCACCCGCCGCCACGACCACGGCCGCCCCGATGCCGATCCAGGCACCCGCGGACATCCCGCCGTCGTCGCTCGTCGCCTCCGTCGCCTCGGCCGTGGGTGTCGGCGACACGGACGGAGATGCCGACGCGGACGCCGACGGAGACGCGGACGGCGACTCGGACGCCGTCTCGGTCGGCGACGGGCTGACCGGCTTCGCACCCGGCGCCGCGGCCTTCAGCTTGAGCACCGGCGCGGGCTGCTCACTGTTCTCGTCCAGTTCGATCCAGCGGTCGATCTTGCCGTCGCTGTAGGTCTGCAACGACTTGAAGGCGAGTTCCTTCACGTCGGGGAGCTGCCGTACGACGATGGAGTACTCGGCGTTCACACCGGCCTTCAGCGCCGGGCCCTTGATCGTGTAGCCGTCGTCGGCGGTCGTGAACTTCCAGCCCTTGGGGCCCTCGCCGTAGGTCACGTCGCCGGGCGCGATGCCCTTGGGCAGGATCACCCGGACCGCGGCGATCCCCGCGGTGTCGGACTCGGCCTCCGCGTCGAAGGAGATCTCGACGTTCTCCGCGAGAGCCTGGGCCTTGTCGGACTCGACCTCCACGTGGGCGGCGGCGGGCCCGGCGGTGAGAAGGACGAGGGTGCCGGCAGCGGCGACCGCGAGGGTCAGACGCCGCGCGGTGCCGTGCTGGGTGGGGGCAGTGAACATGTGTGTCTCCGGGTCTTTCCGGGCGTGCGGTGGCACGGAGCGTCCGACCTGCGTCGGACCGTTCCGGCAGGGTCAGTTGGCGAGAGCGGGCCACCCCGGCGGAGGCCCCCGCCGTACCACCACGTCCGTGAGGAGCGCGCCCCTGAGCGGCGGTGGCTCCGTCCCGGGTGGGCGGCGCACCCGCGATCCGCGCCGGGTCGGCGCCGGCCGGCCGTCGAGCAGAGCCCGTACGGTGGCGATCCGCGTCAGCACCGCTTCGACGGCCCCGGTCAGGCCGCGTGCCAGCGACCAGCAGGCCGCGTCCGCGCGGTGCAGCAGCACGGCGACGAGTACGGCGGCCACGGCATGCAGGACCGTCATCGCGGCCGAGTGGTGCGACCCCTCGGGCCAGGTCCCGTGGGCGGGCATCGCATGATGCCCGGGCATGGCCGTGGCCGTCATCGCCGGGTGGCGTGAGTGGGCGGCCGACAGCCACACATGCAGTCCGGTCTGCGCCGCCGCGCTCGTCACCACCACCGCGGCGAGCGAACGCGGGCGCCGGGTGCCGACCAGCCCCAGGGCGAGCAGCAGCACCGCCGCCGCCACGCTCGACCGCCACGGGGCGGGTCCCCCGGTGACCAGATGATGCGCGCTGACCCCGAGCACCGTGCCGACGACGGCGAACACCGCGGCCCGGAACACGGGCAGTGGCGCGGAGTGCGTCGTCGGCGTACGGAGCATGGTCATGATCCGCCCATCATCAACCATGCCGTGGCCGGGCAGGGACCGGGTCTCAGGAATTTCTCATTCCTTTCCCACGGAGGTCCCAGGCGTTGGTCACAGGATGGTCAAGTACCCAATGGGGGGTTGGGGTTCCGCACACCGGGGGTCGAGGAGGCACGGTCATGGTCCTGGTCGGTCCGGAAGTACGCCGAGTGGCCCGCGGGTTGAGGCGGCGGGTACGGCAGTTCGCGGAGCCACCTGTGCCGCAGTCGGCCCACCGGCTCGTCCCGGACCCGGTGTTCGTGATCTCCTCCGTGCGCTCCGGCTCCACGCTCCTGCGGGTCCTGCTCAACAGCCATCCGCAGATGCGGGCGCCGCACGAGATGCACCTGCGCACCCTCGCGGTCGACCTCACCAAGCCGTACACCGGCAAGGCCATGGCCCAACTCGACCTCGACCGGAAAGAGTTGGAGTTCCTGCTGTGGGACCGCATCATGCACCGGGAACTCGTGCGCAGCGGCAAGCAGATCATCGTGGACAAGACACCCGGCAACGCGGGCTTCTGGGAGCGGCTGGCGGAGGGCTGGCCGAAGGCCCGGTACATCTTCCTGCTGCGTCACCCCGCGTCGATGGTCACCTCCCTGATCAACAACCGTCCCGACCGCGACCTCGGCGCGACCGTACGGGAGGTGCGCATGTACGTCGAGGCGGTCGAGGCGGCCCGGAACGGGCTGACCGGCCTCACGGTCCGCTACGAGGACCTGACGGAGCGGCCCGAGGCGGTCACCCGGGAGATCTGCGGGTATCTCGGTGTGCCCTGGACGCCGACGATGCTCGACTACCGCAAGGGTGATCACGGCCCCTTCGTGCCGTTCATCGGTGACTGGAGCGAGAACATCAAGTCCGGGAAGATCCAGCGGGCCAGGCCGCTGCCGGACGCCGAGGACGTCCCGGAGGCGTTGCGCGACCTGGCCCGTGCCTGGGGGTATCCCTGTTGATCCGGCCGCGGGCCCGGCGACGGGGGCGGGGCGGGCCCGCACCCGTGCCCGGCGGCCCCGGGCCGGTTGTCACTCGCCGCCGAATGCCTCCAGGATGCGCTCGGCGGCGAGGGTGGCCGTCAACTTGCCTTCCCTGACCTGCTGTTCGAGGCCGGGGGCGACGGCGCGTACCGCCTCGTCGGTGTGCAGACGGCCCAGCAGTTCGTCGCGGACCATCGTCCAGGTCCAGTCGACCTGCTGGTCACGGCGTTTGGCGGCGAGGCGGCCGGTCGAGTCGAGCAGGACGCGGTGCTGTTCCAGGCGGTCCCAGACGGTGTCCAGGCCGGTCGACTCGCGGGCACTGCACGTCAGCACGGGCGGTGTCCAGGCCGCGTCCCTGCCGTGCATCAGCCGCAGGGCGCCCGCCAACTCCCGGGCGGCTGCCTGCGCGTCACGCTCGTGCGGACCGTCCGCCTTGTTGACGGCGAGCACGTCCGCGAGCTCCAGGACGCCCTTCTTGATGCCCTGCAACTGGTCGCCGGTGCGGGCCAGTGTCAGGAGCAGGAACGAGTCGACCATGTTCGCGACGGCGGTCTCGGACTGGCCGACGCCGACCGTCTCCACCAGCACCACGTCGTAGCCCGCCGCCTCCATCACCACGATCGACTCGCGCGTCGCCTTGGCGACCCCGCCCAGCGTGCCCGCGGTGGGGGAGGGCCGGATGAAGGCCGCCGGGTCCACGGCCAGGTGCTCCATCCGGGTCTTGTCGCCCAGGATCGAGCCACCCGTACGGCTGGACGACGGATCGACCGCGAGCACCGCCACCCGGTGCCCGAGCCCGGTCAGCATCGTGCCGAACGCGTCGATGAACGTCGACTTCCCGACCCCCGGCACCCCGCTGACCCCGATCCGCCGGGCCCGGCCGCTGTGCGGGAGCAGCGCGGTCAGCAACTCCTGCGCCAGCGCCCGGTGCTGGGGCCGGGTCGACTCGACGAGCGTGATGGCCCGCGCGACGATCGCCCGCTTCCCGTCGAGCACGCCCTTGACGTACGCGTCGAGATCGATCACAGGTCGTGCCCGAGGTCGGCCGAGAGCCGCTGGACGAGGTCGTACGCCGCGTCCGGGATCACCGTCCCGGGCGGGAACACGGCCGCCGCGCCCATCTCCAGGAGGGTCGGCACGTCCTGCGGCGGGATCACCCCGCCGACGACGATCATGATGTCCTGGCGGCCCTCGGCCGCCAGCTCCTCGCGCAGCGCCGGCACGAGGGTGAGGTGTCCGGCGGCCAGCGAGGACACCCCGACGATGTGGACGTCCGCCTCCACCGCCTGCCGGGCCACCTCGCCCGGCGTCTGGAACAGCGGGCCGACGTCGACGTCGAAACCGAGGTCGGCGAATGCGGTGGCGATCACCTTCTGGCCGCGGTCGTGGCCGTCCTGGCCCATCTTGGCGACCAGGATGCGCGGCCGGCGCCCCTCGGCCTCCTCGAAGGCGTCCACCAGCGCCCGGGTGCGGTCGACGGACGGGGACTCGCCTGCCTCGTTGCGGTACACGCCCGCGATCGTACGGATCTGCCCCGCGTGCCGCCCGTACACCTTCTCCAGCGCGTCGGAGATCTCCCCGACCGTCGCCATCGCGCGGGCGGCGTTCACCGCCAGCTCCAGCAGGTTGCCCTCACCGCCCGCCGCCCGGGTCAGCGCGTCCAGCGCGTCCTGGCAGGCCCGCTCGTCGCGCTCCGCGCGCAGCCGCCGCAGCTTCTCGATCTGCTGGGTGCGTACGGAGGAGTTGTCGACCTTGAGGACGTCGATCTGCTCGTCGGTCTCCACGCGGTACTTGTTGACGCCGATCACCGGCTGGCGCCCCGAGTCGATGCGGGCCTGGGTGCGCGCCGAGGCCTCCTCGATGCGCAGTTTGGGGATGCCCGCGTCG
This sequence comes from Streptomyces sp. NBC_01451, assembly GCF_036227485.1. NCBI lineage: Bacteria > Bacillati > Actinomycetota > Actinomycetes > Kitasatosporales > Streptomycetaceae > Streptomyces > Streptomyces sp. NBC_01451. The sequence goes on along the minus strand of NZ_CP109479.1, from coordinate 626,660 downwards.
ATGGCCTGCGCCATGCCGCCCGCCGCCTCGACCTCCTCGATGTGCTGCCAGGCGCGGCGCGCGAGGTCGTACGTCAGTTTCTCCACGTACGCGCTGCCGCCCCACGGGTCGATGACCCGGGTCGTGCCCGACTCCTGCTGGATCAGCAGCTGGGTGTTGCGGGCGATGCGCGCCGAGAAGTCCGTGGGCAGCGCGAGGGCCTCGTCCAGGGCGTTGGTGTGCAGCGACTGGGTGTGGCCCTGTGTCGCGGCCATCGCCTCCACGGCCGTACGCGTCACGTTGTTGAACACGTCCTGCGCGGTCAGCGACCAGCCCGAGGTCTGCGAATGGGTGCGCAGGGAGAGGGACTTGGCGTTCTGCGGGTCGAACTGCCGTACCAGCTTCGCCCAGAGCAGGCGCGCCGCGCGCAGCTTGGCGATCTCCATGAAGAAGTTCATGCCGATCGCCCAGAAGAAGGAGAGCCGGGGCGCGAACGCGTCCACGTCCATCCCGGCGTCCCGCCCCGCCCGGATGTACTCGACCCCGTCCGCGAGCGTGTACGCCAGCTCCAGGTCGGCCGTCGCACCCGCCTCCTGGATGTGATAGCCCGAGATCGAGATGGAGTTGTAGCGGGGCATCCGCTGCGAGGTGTACGCGAAGATGTCGGAGATGATCCGCATCGACGGCTTCGGCGGATAGATGTAGGTGTTGCGGACCATGAACTCCTTGAGGATGTCGTTCTGGATGGTCCCGGCCAGCTTCTCGGGCGGTACGCCCTGTTCCTCGGCCGCGACGATGTACAGCGCGAGGACGGGCAGCACCGCGCCGTTCATCGTCATCGACACGGTCATCCTGTCCAGCGGGATGCCGTCGAAGAGCTGGCGCATGTCGTAGATCGAGTCGATCGCCACGCCCGCCATGCCGACGTCACCGGTCACCCGCGGGTGGTCGCTGTCGTAACCCCGGTGCGTGGGCAGGTCGAAGGCGACGGACAGGCCCTTCTGGCCGGCGGCGAGGTTCCGGCGGTAGAAGGCGTTCGATTCCTCGGCGGTGGAGAAACCCGCGTACTGGCGGATCGTCCACGGCTGGTTGACGTACATCGTCGGGTACGGGCCGCGCAGATAGGGGGCGGCACCCGGGTACGTCGAGAGGAAGTCCAGGCCCTCCAGGTCACTGCCCGTGTAGAGCGGCTTGACCGCGATGCCCTCCGGGGTCTCCCAGAAGGCCCCGTCCGAGCCGGTGGTCGCCTTGACGGCCGTACGCCAGTCGTCGGCGCCGGCGTGGGCGGTCGGGGTCCCCAGTTCGATTCCGGAGAAGTCGGGGATTCCCATCAGGACGCTCCCATGCGGTCGAGGGTGGCGGTGAGTACGGCGACGGCGTCGCAGCCCGCGAAGACGTACGCGTCGACATCGGTGTACTGCCCGGGACGGCCGGCGAGGAACACGTGCGAGGCACCGGCGGCCTTCAGCTCCGCCGCGACGGCCGCCGCCCGCTCCTCGTACAGCGTGTCACTGGAGCAGAGGCAGGCCTCGGTGGCGCCGCTGTCCTCGAAGGTGCCCTCCGTGACGGGCTCGATGCCGCCCGCCTGGAAGAGGTTCGAGACGAAGGCCGTCCGCGCGCTGTGGGCGGCGGCCGGGCCGATGGCCGCCAGGAAGACGCGCGGCCGGGATCCGGTGGCGGCGAGGTGGGCGTCGGAGCGGGCGCGCAGCGCCTCGTACGCCTCGTCGCGCCGTACCCGGGGAAGTCCGCCGGACGGCGGTACGGGCGCCGGCTCGCGGTCCGGGAGGCGCTCGGCGAGGTTCGGGAACTCGCTGACCCCGGTGATCGGCTCGCGCCGCTTGGCCAGCTTGGCCGAGCGGGCCGCCCAGGTGACGGCCAGCGCCTCACCGAGCCGGCCCGAGCGGAGGGCGGGACCGGGACCGCCCAGGCCCTCGATCCACTGGAAGAACTCCCAGCCCGCGTGGGCGAGTTCGTCGGTGAGCCGCTCCACGTACCAGGAGCCGCCCGCCGGGTCGATCACCCGGGCCAGATGCGACTCCTCGACCAGGATCGTCGAGGTGTTGCGGGCGATCCGGCGTGCGAACGCGTCCGGCAGGCCCAGCGCGTGGTCGAAGGGGAGCACGGTGACCGAGTCGGCGCCGCCGACCCCGGCGGCCAGCGTCGCGACCGTCGTGCGCAGCATGTTCACCCACGGGTCCCGCCGCGACATCATCACCGGCGAGGTCACGGCGTGCTGCACCTGCGCTCCGGCCGCCGGTGCCCCGGACACCTCGGCGACCCGGGACCACAGCCGCCGGGCAGCGCGCAGCTTGGCGATCGTGAGGAACTGGTCGGCGGTGGCCGCGTACCGGAACTCCAGCTGTGCACAGGCCTGTTCGACGGACAGCCCGGCCTCGGTCAGCTCCCGCAGGCAGGCGACGCCGGTCGCCAGGGACGCGCCCAGCTCCTGCGCGGCCGAGCCGCCGGCCTCGTGGTACGGCAGTGCGTCCACGGTCAGCGCGCGCAGCCCCGGGTACTCCTCGGCGCACAGCCGCGCGAGGGCGACGACCGGCGCGAAGGGCAACTCCTCACCGGTGCGGGCCTCGTGGCCCAGCGGGTCGCCGCCGAGATTGCCGCGCGCCGCCTCCTTGGCGACACCCCGCTCCTCGTACAGCCGCAGCAACTCCCGCGCCGCGGGCTCGACTTCCTGTCCGGCGTCGAGAACGACGGGCGCCAGGTCGAGATAGACGCCGTCGAGGGCCCGCGCGAGCGAAGACACCGGGATCGCGTCGGGACCGACGGCCAGCCAGAGCGAGGTGACGCCGTTCTCCAGGTCCGCGAGCACCGGGTCACCGACGAGGGTCGCGTGCCGCTGCCGTACGTCCCAGCCCCCGGCGGTGTTCCCCTCGGGGCGCCCGCCGCGTACGAAGGGGGCGAAGCCGGGGAAGCCGGACTCGGGGGCCTCGTCGTGCGCCGTGTAGAGGGGGCGGACGGTGAGTCCGTCCTCCAGCGCGGTGGACAGCGCGTCCTCGGCTGTCGCGGCGGAGACCTCCTTGCCCGATTTGCGCAGGACGCCTTCCACCAGGCGCTGCCACTGTTCATGGGTCGTGGAGGGGAACTCGGCGGCCAGTGAGAGCCCGTCGTTGGGCAGGACTGTCATGCCCGGATGCTAGGGCAGAGAGGTCCGGCCGCAGCAGAGCGCCAGGCTGTGACCTTGACCTCGGCCGAACTGTGACGTCGGCCTCACGGCGGTCGCGGGCCCCGCGGGGGAGGGTGGGGGAGGCCTCCGTGGCGCTCTCCGGGCGGGATCGTCGCCTGTACCGGCCCGGCGAGTCAATGGGGCGCCGCATCGCGGAGAGGCCGCGGGACGCCGGGCGCCGGGGCCACAATCGACCTCGTCGGACTCGTACGAATCAGAGGGCACACCATGAGAATCCACCTGACCAGCGTCTTCGTCGACGACCAGGACAAGGCCCTGCGCTTCTACACGGACGTCCTGGGCTTCGTGAAGAAGACCGAGGTCCCGTTGGGCGCGGACCGGTGGCTGACCGTGGTCTCGCCCGAGGACCCCGACGGAACCGAGCTGCTGCTGGAACCCTCCGGCCATCCCGCGGTGAAGCCGTACAGGGACGCGCTGGCCAAGGACGGGATTCCGGCCACCGCCTTCGCCGTGGACGACGTGCACGCGGAGTACGACCGGCTGCGCGGGCTGGGCGTGCGATTCACGCAGGAGCCGACCGAGATGGGCCCGGTCACCATCGCGGTGCTGGACGACACCTGCGGCAACCTGATCCAGATCGTGCACCAGGCAGACCAGGCGTAGCGAGAGGGCCGCGGGGGAGCACCGGGCCCGATAATCGGTGGCGGGCGCTGTCGACGCGCGCGACCATGCCCGCATGGATTCGCGCGCGCACGACCCCGAAGCAACGGCGACCCGCTGGACGGTCGCGACCGTCTACGACGACATGTGGGTCGACCCGGACGACGACCCGCGCGAGACGGACACCGAGATCGTCGACGAACGCGGCACGCTGGTCGAGGGCCTGCGCCACTACCGGCTGACCGTCGAAATGAAGTGCGCCGGTCTCGACGCCGAACAGATGGCCCGGCGCTCGGTACCGCCGTCCACGATGTCCCTGCTCGGACTGATTCGCCACCTCACCGAGGACGAACGGCACTTTCGCCGGGTGATGGCCAATGAGGACGTCCCCAAGCTGTACCGCACCGACGACGACCGCGACGGCGACTGGAACGGCGCGGTCGCCGACCCGGCGGTCGTGGAGGCCGCCTGGAAGCAGTGGCGGACGGAGACGGAACTCACCGACCGTTTCGTCGCGGGCGTCGCCGACCTCGGCACCACGAACGCCGGCTTCTCCGACCTGGGCGCCGAGCACGGCGGGCAGCTGCAGCTCCGTGACGTCCTGGCGGCGCACGTCAACGAGTACGCGCGGCACTGCGGCCACGCCGACCTCCTGCGCGAGTGCATCGACGGCCGGGTGGGCCAGTGACCGGCTGACCGGTTCGTCGGTTCACCGACCGGCCGGTGAGACGCGGCGTCGCCGCCGAGAGGGGGCAGGGGAACAACTCGTCGCGCCACCGATGAGTTTCCGCACCAGGATCGGTCGAAAGAGGTGACAGCGTTCCCGCTCCAGGAGGTGTCCCATGACCACCGACGGATTCACCACGTGTCTCTGGTTCGACGGCCAGGCCGAGGAAGCCGCCCACTTCTACGTCTCGGTCTTCAAGAACTCGTCCCTCGGCAGGACCGGCTACTACAACGAGGCCGGCCCCGCGCCCGCCGGCGGCGTCCTGGCCGTCGACTTCGTGGCCAACGGCCAGAAGTTCGTCGCCCTGAACGGCGGCCCGCAGTTCAAGTTCAGCGAGGCCGTCTCCTTCCAGATCTTCTGCGCCGACCAGCAGGAGGTCGACCACTACTGGGCGAAGCTCACCGAGGGTGGCGGCGAGGGCGGCCCCTGCGGATGGCTCAAGGACAAGTACGGACTGTCCTGGCAGGTCATCCCGGACGGCCTGATCGAGATGATCAGCGACCCGGACCCGGAGAAGGCCGTCCGCACCACCAAGGCCATGTACGCGATGGGCAAGCTGGACATCGCGGCCCTGAAGCAGGCGTACGCGGGGGAGTAGGCGGACCCGGCCGGTGCCGAGCCGCCCCCGCCCCGGGCGGCTCAGGCCCGCCGGTCGCCGTGCTCGGCCAGGAGCTCCCTGATCACGTGGCGGGAGTTCGCCGCGAGCACCGGATTCGTGTCCCGGTAGTACGGCAGCTGGATCAGCGAGATCGACAGCGCCCAGCCGCGCCCGCGCGCCCACTCGGCGTCGTCGGCGCCGACCGCCTCGCGGAAGATGTCACGGACGCCGGCGGGCAGCAGGTTCCAGGCCACGATCAGATCGACGGCCGGATCGCCGACCCCGGTACAGCCGAAGTCGATCACGGCACTCAGCCGCCCCTCGGCGACCAGTACGTTGCCCGGTGAGAGGTCCGCGTGTGCCCAGACCGGCGGTCCGGTGTGCTCGGGAGCCCGTAGGGCGTCCTCCCACAGGGCCGTCACCGCCTCGGTGTCCACGGTCCCTCCCAACCGGGCGAGGGCCGCGCGCGTGGCCGTGTCCCGCGCCGACAGGGGAACGGCCCGGTAGTGGGACGGGCCGTTCGCGGCCTCGACGCGGCGCAGCGCGCGGACGAAGCCGGCGAGTTCCCCGGCCAGTGTGCCGGGAGCCTCCAGGGCGTCGACCGCGGGATTCCGGCCGTCCAGCCAGCCGTACACGGACCACGGCCACGGGAACCCGTCGTCGGCGCCGCCCCGGCCGAGCGGCTCGGGTACGGCGACCGGCAGCCGCGGCCCCAGCAGGGACAGCCAGCGCTGCTCGTGCTCGATGCTGCCCACCGCTCCGGGATGCCTCGGCAGCCGGACCACCAGGTCCCCGCCGAGCCGGAACATGGCGTTCTCGGTCCCGGCGGACTCCAGCCGCTCGACCGGCAGCCCGGCCCACTCGGGGAACTGCCGGGCGATCAGGCGCCGGACCAGGGAGGCATCGATCTCCACCTCGTCCGCATGCATCTTCAGGGCACACATGCCGACCATCCCAGCCGCCGCCGGGCCCGCGGTCCACCGATTTTCGACGGAACGGAAACGCGGGCGCCGGCGCGGGGCCGTCCGGCGCGAAGGCCCCGCCGCCGACGCTCAGTTCACGGCGTCATCCCGTTGGTGCACGCGGCACCGGGCTCGGGCGTCTGCTCGCCCTGGACGTACTTGTTGAGGAACTCGGCGACCCGCGGGTCCGACGCCTTGTCCACCTTGAGCTGGTGCTCCCAGGCGCTCAGCACGATCGGCGACGACTGGTCCTCGTACGGGCTCATGAAGGTGTACGACGTGTTGGTCACCTTCTCGGAGAGTGTCTCGACGTCCGCCTTGGCCGCCTTGTCGTTGTAGGTGATCCAGACGGCACCGTGTTCGAGGGCGTGCACCGCGTTCTCGTTGGGGACCACCTTGGTGTAGACCTGCCGGTCGCAGTTCACCCACACCTGGTTGTGGTCGCCGCCCACGGGCGGGCTCATCTTGTAGGTGACGGGCTCGGAGACGTGGTTCTGGGTGAGCTTGGACCAGCTCTTCACACCCGATATCGGGGCCGCTTTCGCCGCTGCCTCCGCAGCTTCCTTGTCCTGGGCCGAGTCGACGAGGAACCAGCCGCCGCCGGCCAGGCCGACGAGTATGACGGCGGTCGCGCCGAGGGTGAGCAGACGCATCCGGCGCTCACGGGCCTGCTCGGCCTTGCGCAGCTCCTCCATGTGGGCGCGGCGGGCCGCGGTCTTCGCCTTGGCGTTGGATGTACCCATGGGATGTCCTTCTCCGTGCCGTGCCCGTCCGCGGGCACGGCACTGCAAGCTGGGGTGATGGTCGTGGCTGAGCGGATCGGCCCGAGGAAGACGCGGGCCCGGTCACGGCCTAGACCCTGAGCAGTTGCAGTTCGTGGAGATCGGGAGGGCGGGCGGCGCCCGGGATCCGCGACGGGCCGAGCGGCAGCCGGGCGGGGGCGGTGCTGGTCTGGTCCAGCGCGGCGGCCCGGTCCGCGCCGATGAGCGGTGCGTGGTTGAGGACGCCGTGGTGCCCGGGGGCGTGACAGCCGTGGTGCGGGCCCTCCTGGCAGGGGTCCGGGTCGGCGATGTGCACGGCGTGCGCCGACGTCGGCCGAGCGGGCCCGGTGTCCGGCGAGGGCAGGGCGCCCGCGCAGGAGAACGCGAACGTCGCGAGGACGAGGACCAGGACACCCAGCAGGTGCGGGACGCTGCTGGCGTGCCGCGTCGCTGGGCGACGCACCCCTGCAGCGGACATCGGGACACCTGGAGGTTGTGGGGGCCGAGGAGAGACGAGCGTCGATGAAATTATCAGACCGCAGAGGTGCGTTTTTGCCGTGCCTTGTGCGTTGTTTGTTGGCTGCGGGTCCGCCGTGGCTTGTCGCGCAGTTCCCCGCGCCCCCTACGGGGCCGTCTGTAACAGCCTGGGCCGCTCGACGCGCGTCCCGGACCAAGCCTGGCTAGCGTGAGGATCCGGACCACCCGACGAGTTCGACGAGACCGGAGAGGCCGGAGCCATGGCCGTGCAACGTGAGGGAACCCCCTGCTGGGCCGACGCGATGTTCAGTGACGTCGAGGGAGCCAAGAGCTTCTACGGTGAGGTGCTGGGCTGGACCTTCGGCGAGTCGTCGTCGGAGTACGGCAACTACACCCAGGCGTACGCCGACGGCAAGGCGGTCGCCGCCGTCGTCCCGCCGATGCCCGGGCAGGAAGGGCAGTCGGCGTGGTGCCTGTACCTCGCCTCGCCGGACGCCGCCGCCACCGCCGCGAAGATCCGCGACAACGGCGGCGAACTGCTGATGGAGCCGATGCAGGTGGGCGAGTTCGGCACGATGTGCCTGGCCCGCGACCCCAGCGGTGTTGCCTTCGGCGTCTGGCAGGGCGGTGTCCACGAGGGCTTCGAGGCAGGACCGGAACAGCCCGGCGCGTACTGCTGGGCCGAGGTCTTCACACGCGAGACCGAGAAGTCGGACACCTTCTTCCAGACCGTCTTCGGCTACTCGGCCAAGCAGATGCAGGACGACGCCATGGACTTCCGCATGTACAACCTGGGCGACGACACCGTCCTCGGCCGGATGCGGATGACGGACGACTTCCCGCCCGAGGTGCCGCCGTACATCAACGTGTACTTCACCGTCGGCAACTGCGACGACGCCGTCGCCACGGCCACCAAGCTCGGCGCCGTGCTGCGCTTCGGTCCCATGGACAGCCCGTTCGGCCGGTTCGCCGCGCTGAGCGATCCGCAGGGCGCCAACTTCTCCGTCATCGACGTCACGACGACGGCGGGCGAGATGCCCAAGTCGGCGGACGTGGGCTGAGGGAGGCGGCCGACAGGGGCCGGGAGCCCGTCGCGCGCATGGCATGATCGAGCGCATGCGTGAACGTGTGGTGGCCGCGTGCGACGGGGCTTCGAAGGGGAATCCGGGACCGGCGGGCTGGGCCTGGGTGGTGGCCGACGGCTCGGAGAGCCCCACTCGCTGGGAGGCCGGGCCACTCGGCCGGGCCACCAACAACGTCGCCGAACTCACCGCGCTGGAAAGACTGTTGAGGGCCATCGCGCCGGACGTGCCGCTGGAGATCCGGATGGACTCCCAGTACGCCATGAAGGCAGTCACCACCTGGCTGCCCGCCTGGAAGCGCAAGGGCTGGAAGACGGCCGCGGGCAAGCCGGTCGCCAACCAGGAACTCGTCGTCCGTATCGACGAACTGCTCGACGGCCGCTCGGTCGAGTTCCGCTACGTGCCCGCCCACCAGGTCGACGGCGACAAGCTCAACGACTTCGCCGACCGTGCCGCCAGCCAGGCCGCGATCGCGCAGCTGTCGGCAGGCAGCGACCTCGGCTCCCCGGAACCTCCGGCCTCACCCGACACCCACCGCTCCTCGGCCCCGAAGACGTCCGGCACGAAGACGTCCGGTACGAAGACGCCCAAGGCGCGGAGCGGCAACTCCAGCCGCACCCTCAAGGCGAAGTTCCCCGGCCGCTGCGTCTGCGGACGGGCCTACGCGGCCGGCGAGACCATCGCCAAGAACGCGCAGGGCTGGGGCCACCCGGAGTGCCGTACGGCCGAGGTCTGAGCGGACCGGGCCGCAACCTCCGTCCCATGCCGGACGGCGTTTCGGCGCATCCACATCCTGCTACTCTCCGACGCGAACTGACCACCTTCCGTAATCGCTAGGGGTGTGTGTGAAGGTCGCCTGTGTCGGAGGCGGGCCCGCCGGCCTGTATCTCTCGATCCTGCTGAAGCTGCGGGATCCGTCCCACGACATCACCGTGTACGAGCGTGACCCGGCGGGCTCGACCTACGGCTGGGGCGTCACCTACTGGCGCGGACTGCTCGACAAGCTCCACGAGCACGACCCCGAGTCCGCGCGGGCCATCGGTGACGCCTCGGTGTCCTGGAACCACGGGGTCGCCCACGTGGGCGACAGCGCGACCCGGCACCCGGGCGACGAGGGCTTCGGCATCGGCCGCCACAAGCTCCTCGACATCCTCGCCGACCGGGCCCGACAGCTCGGTGTACGGCTGGAGTTCGAGCACGGGATCACCGACATCGGCGCTCTGGACGGCGCCGACCTCGTCGTGGCGGCCGACGGCGTCAACAGCTCGCTGCGCGAACAGCACACCGAACACTTCGGCGCCAACCTGAGGGCCGGCCGCAACCGGTACATCTGGCTCGGCACCACCAAGGTGTTCGACGCCTTCACCTTCGGCTTCAAGGAGACGGAGCACGGCTGGATCTGGTGCTACGGCTACGGCTACAGCCAGGACCACAGCACCTGCGTCGTCGAGTGCTCCCCCGAGACCTGGAGCGGGCTCGGTCTCGACCGGGCGAACGAGGCCGACGGTCTGGCCGTGCTGGAGAAGCTCTTCGGAGACCTGCTGGACGGCCACCCCCTGATCGGCCGCTCGGCCGACGATGGCGCCGCCCAGTGGCTGAACTTCCGCACCCTCACCAACCGTTCCTGGCACCACGGCAACCTCGTCCTGCTCGGCGACGCCGCCCACACCACGCACTACTCCATCGGCGCCGGCACCACTCTTGCCCTGGAGGACGCCCTCGTCCTCGCCGACGCCCTCCACACGCACCCCGACCTCCCCGCGGCCCTCACCGCCTACGAGGAGCGGCGCAAGTCGGAACTGCTCTCCATCCAGAGCGCGGCCCGCTACAGCGCCCAGTGGTACGAGAACCTGCCCCGCTACATCCGGCTGCCCCCGGCCCGGATGTTCGCCCTGCTCGGCCAGCGCCACTCGCCCCTGCTGCCCTATGTGCCGCCCCAGCTGTACTACGGCATCGACCGGGCGGCGGGGCGCCTCGAAGCGCTGCGCCGGTTCAAGCGATGGCTCGGCCCGAAGCTCGCCCGGACCGCGCAGACGCGCGTGCTGGCCTCCCGTACCGGGGACGGGGCCTCCGGCAAATAGCCCGGCCACGGCCGGTGCTGTTGGGTGAATGGTGATTCACCGCTATGGTGAATCGCCATTCACCGCCTTTTTGTCGCGCAGAGCGGCCGGCCGCTGGAGTGCCGATGGACCAGCCCGTACCGATACCCGCCCCACGCGGGACGTCCGCCCCGCGGCCCCTGCGCGACCGGATGACCGTTCCGGCGCTGGCGTTCGGCGGGATGCTCATGGCGGTCATGCAGACCGTGGTCGTCCCGCTGCTGCCCGACCTGCCCCGGCTGACCGGCGCCTCACCCGGCGCGGTCTCCTGGATGGTGACCGCGACCCTGCTCTCCGGCGCCGTTCTCACCCCGGTGCTGGGCCGCGCCGGCGACATGTACGGCAAACGGCGGGTCCTGATCGGGGCCCTGGGGCTGATGGTCCTCGGCTCGGTCATGTGCGCCCTGTCCTCCGACATCGGAGTACTCATCACGGCACGCGCCCTGCAGGGCGCCGCGTCCGCCGTCTTCCCCCTTTCGATCAGCATCCTGCGCGACGAACTCCCGCCGGAGCGCACGGGAAGCGCGGTCGCGCTGATGAGCGCCACCGTCGGGATCGGCGCCGCGCTGGGGCTGCCGCTCGCCGCGCTGATCGTCCAGTACGCGAACTGGCACGTCATGTTCTGGGCGACCGCGGGGCTCGGCCTGACGGGTGTGACGGCGGTGTGGTGGGCGGTGCGCGAGTCCTCCGTCCGGGAACCGGGACGGTTCGACGTCGTGGGCGCGCTGGGACTGGCCGCCGGGCTGGTGTGTCTGCTCCTCGGCATCGTCGAGGGCGGCGAGTGGGGGTGGGGCAGTCCGCGCGTCCTGGGGCTGTTCCTCGCCGCCGTCACGGTGCTCGGCCTGTGGTGGTGGCACCAACTGCGCACCCGGCAGCCCCTGGTGGACCTGCGGCTGGTGTCCCGGCCCCGGGTCGGCCTGTCCCATGTCGCCGCCCTGCTGACCGGTTTCGCCTTCTACTCCAACTCCCTGGTGACGGCCCAACTGGTCCAGGCGCCCGGGGCGACCGGATACGGGCTCGGCCTGTCCATCGTCGAGACAGGCCTCGTCCTGCTGCCCGGGGGCATCGTCATGCTGGTGTTCTCGCCGATCTCGGCCCGCGTCTCGGCGGCGTACGGGCCGCGCGTCACCCTGACCGTCGGCACGGCGGTCATGGCGCTCGGCTATGTGGTGCGCATCGCGGACAGCCGCGACCTGTGGATGATCATCGTGGGCGCCGCCGTCGTCGGCATGGGCACCACCTTCGCGTACTCGGCGCTGCCCATGCTGATCCTGGGGGCCGTACCGCCCGGCCAGACGGCCTCCGCCAACGGCGTCAACGTCCTGATGCGCACGATCGGCCAGGCCATGTGCAGCGCCGCCGTCGTCGCCGTGCTGGTCCGCCACACCAGTGCGGTCGGCGGCATCCCGGTGCCCACCCTGCACGGCTACCTGTTGGCCTTCGGGATGGCGGGCGTCGTCGCCCTGCTGGCCTGCACGGCGGCCCTGGCCATCCCCGGCGAGCCGGTCACCGGGGACACCCGGCGCGCCCGTGGCCGCACGCCGGGTGCGCGGGACGAGGCGATGGAGGGAGCATGAGCAGCGTGCGCACACCACCGCCGACCGCCCCGGACACCGAGCCGGCCCCTGCCTCCGCCCCGCGCCGGGACGCCGAGCAGACCAGGGCCGCCATCCTGCGCGCCGCCCGGCACCTCCTCGCCCGCTACGCCCAGGCGGACATCACACTCAAGGCGGTCGCCGAACGCGCCGGTGTCAGCCCGCCGTTGATCCTCAAGTACTTCGGCAACAAGGACGCCCTCTTCGCCGGCGTCATGTCCTTCGACGAGGACGCCGACGCCCTTCTCGACGCACCCCTGGACGACCTCGGCCGCCACATGGTCCGCCATCTCCTCACCGGCCAGACCGAGCGGGGCGCCGACCCCGTCCTGCGGATCGTGTTCGCCCCCTTCCAGGGCGACCGGGGCGACGTCATGCGAGCCAACTTCCGCACCCAGGTGAGCGACCGCCTAGCCGGCCGCCTCCACGGCCCCGATCCGGGCCTGCGCGCCGAACTGGCCGTCGCCACCCTGCTCGGCCTCGGCGTCATGTACGGCATCGCCCGCGGAACGCATCTGAGGGAGGCGACGATCGACGACATCGTGGACCGGTACGCGCCCAATGTGCAGGCACTGCTCACCCCTTGACGGAGAGCCGGCCGCCGCTCCTCAGCGCAGCAGCCGGTCCAGGAACGCGTTCCCGAACACGCCGTGCGGGTCGAGCCGGTCCAGGGTGCCGACCGCCTCCTGCCACACGGTGTCCCCGTAGGAGGCCGGTACCGCGGTGCCGATGACCTCCTCGTCGCTCCACCCGGCCGTGTCCGTGTACGCCCACCCCTTGGACCACTCGACCCTGGTCAGCGCGTGGCCGCCGTCGTAGGTCGCGAGCAGGAACTGTTCGAGTTCGCGGAAGAACGCCTCCGCGTACGGCGTCCCCGGCAGCGTCAGCACGTCCAGCCAGACGGCGGTGTCCCACTCGGGACGCCCGTCGACCGGTCGCAGCGCGGACAGCAGCGGGGCACGGGCGCCCGCCGAGTCGCAGTCGCCGGGACGGTCGAGTCCGGTGGCACGGATCTCGACCGTTCCGTTGACCGGGAAGCGGCCCGACGCGGCGTACGCGGCGAGGCGTTCCCGGTAGAAGGCGGTGAACTCGGCGATGACGCGCTGTACCTGGGCCCGGCTGGTCAGCACCGCGTAGCCGTTCGCCGTGACCCGCAGAGTCGTGGGCCTGACGTACAGCAGCGTGTTCTTCGACGGACCCCAGATGTCCGCCGACAGGGTCGTCACGAGCCCGAGAGCGGCCACGTCCAGCTGCGCGTTGCCGAGCACCGGTGCCATATACCAGGCCCCGTCGGACAGGATCCGCCCGACGAGGTCGGCCACCAGGGTCGGGACGTTGTCGGAGAACGGGTAGTTGTACGGCGACGTCACGCGCCGCGAGGTCAGCGGCCTGGTCGGCGCGACGCTCCACACCTTCAGCCAGGGGAACTCGGTGAAGGCGAACCAGATCGTCTCCACCCGCCCCGCCTCGTCCAGGAAGCTCGCGAAGGTCCGCCCACCGGAATCGGTGCCGGGCGCCGCGAAGAGCTCGGCCGCCGGAATGTCCGTACGGCTGACGCAGCGCAGATTGCTGTTCGCCCCCACCCGCAGCACGACCTCGACGACCAGGGACCGGCCGAGATGGGTGAGGAGCGCCGCGCAGTCCGCCTCGTCGCGGTCGAATGTGCGCAGGACGTAGGAGCCGGAGCCCTCGTCCCACACGACCGCCGTCAGCGACAGCACGAGGTTGCTGAGCGAGCCGTACGTGTGTCCGGGCAGCCGCGTCTCTCCGGCGGCCGGTACGGCGGTGCCGTGTGCGTCGACGGCCAGCGCGCCGCCCAGGGTGAGGTCACCGGGTGCGGGCGCGGCCGTGACCCCGAGGCCCCGCTGTTCCAGGTAGGTGAGCAGGGCCTCCAGGGTGACTCCGGTGCCCGCGCGCACGGCGGCCGGGCCGGTGGACTCCAGGGCCAGACCGGTGAGACGGGGAGCGGTGTCGATGAGCAGCACGGGCGCTTCGGACTCCGTACCGGCGGTGATCGTCAGGGGCGACCAGCCGTGCGCGGAGCCTCTGGCGCGGACCGTCCAGCCGTGCCGCCAGGCCCAGTTGACGACGTCGACCACCTCGGCGGGGCCGGCCGGCGCGCAGGCCCACAGTCCGTCGGCGGTGATCTCGCCGACCCAGTTGCGGTAGCCGGAGCGGTAGGGCGTGACGGCCGCCGGGAAGTCGGGAAGTTCGGCGGCGGCGACGGCCGGGTCGGCGGCGATCGCCACCAGGGTGAGGGAGGCCGCGCCGAGCAGGAAACCGCGCCGGGTCCACGCGGAGCTGTCGTCCTCGGGGGTGTCGGAACCAGCGGATCGCGCCAGGTGATCAGTCACCCGGTCACGCTAGAGGGTGACGGATCTCGAATAGTTGCCTCATTCATCAATTCACTCGTGCGGGTGAAGTGAAGGCTTGCTGGTTTGACGGGGTCCGGGTGGGCCCCGGCCGCCCGGACCTGCGGACTGATGACAGACTGACGCCATGGACGAGCGTGTAATCGGTAGGTCGGGTCAGCGGGCGTCGGTCATCGGCCTCGGAACGTGGCAGCTGGGCGCGGACTGGGGCGACGTGGAGGACAAGGACGCCCTCGCGGTACTGGACGCGGCGGTCGAGTCGGGAGTGACCTTCTTCGACACCGCCGACGTGTACGGCGACGGGCGCAGCGAACAGACCATCGCCGCCTTCCTGCGCGGCAGGCCCGAGCTGGACGTACTGGTCGCGACCAAGATGGGCCGCCGGGTCGACCAGATCCCGGAGAACTACGTCATCGACAACTTCCGCGCCTGGAACGACCGTTCGCGGCGCAACCTGGGCGTCGACCGGATCGACCTGGTCCAGCTGCACTGCCCGCCGACCCCGGTCTACTCCTCCGACGAGGTCTTCGACGCCCTGGACACCCTGGTCGAGGAGGGGCGCATCGCGCGGTACGGCGTCAGCGTGGAGACCTGCGAGGAGGCGCTCACCGCGATCGCCCGCCCGGGCGTGACCAGCGTGCAGATCATCCTCAACGCGTTCCGTATGAAGCCCCTCGCCGAGGTGCTCCCGGCCGCCGAGAAGGCGGGCGTCGGGATCATCGCCCGGGTCCCGCTCGCCTCGGGCCTGCTGTCGGGCAAGTACACCAAGGACACGGTGTTCCCCGAGAACGACCACCGCACCTACAACCGGCACGGCGAGTCCTTCGACCAGGGCGAGACCTTCTCCGGTGTCGACTACGCGACCGGCGTCGAGGCGGCGGCCGAGTTCTCCGCCCTGGCCCCGGAGGGATACACCCCGGCCCAGCTGGCCCTGCGCTGGATCCTCCAGCAGCCCGGCGTGACCACGGTGATCCCGGGCGCCCGCTCGGCCGAGCAGGCCCGGGCCAACGCGGCGGCCGCCGCTCTGCCGCCGCTGTCGCAGGAGACGCTCACCGCGATCCGGGACCTCTACGACCGCCGGATCAAGGCGCAGGTGGAGACCCGCTGGTAGCGGACCGGCGTACGCGTGTCACGGCTCCAGGAGCAGCTGCCGTTCCTGTTCCTGGTCGCCGGAGACACTGCCCCGGTCGCGGGTGGTGAACGTACCGGTCCGCGTTGCTGCCGCCGCTTACCGTGAGGGGGAGCTGCGTACCGGACATGGTCGGACCTCCCTTTCCACGTGGTCACTGGTGCACCTCGGGTAACCGCATCGTCGATCGGCCGAACCGGACGGCCGTGAACTGATCGAATCCGGCTCCACGGGGAACCCGGATCCGGACAGTTGAGTGCGGACGCGGATGCCGGGAGGAATCATGGCGGACACCGAGGGCGAGGTCGGCACGGTCGACCGGGGACGGGACGAGACCGAGGAGGAGCGGGCCGACCGCAAGTGGGGCGAGCTCATCCAGGAGGTCCGGGTCGCCCAGACGGGTGTGCAGATCCTGTTCGGCTTCCTGCTGACCGTCGTGTTCACTCCGAGGTACGAGCAGCTGGGCGACACGGAGCACACGATCTACATCATCACCGTCGTCCTGGGTGCCGCCGCCACCGGCGCCCTGATCGGCCCGGTCGCCCTGCACCGGATCGTCTCCGGCCGCCAGGTGAAACCCCAGGCGGTGCGCTGGGCCTCACGCCTGACCTTCGCCGGTCTGGTACTGCTGTTCGCCACCATGATCTCCGCGCTCCTGCTGGTCCTCAGGGTGGCCACCCACGACGGGTACGTGCCCTGGCTGGTCGCGGGGATCGCCGCCTGGTACCTGGCCTGCTGGTTCGTGCTCCCGATGTGGACGCGTTACCGCTACACGACGGACTGAGCGCGAACCGCCGCGAGCTGTCGGTCGTGGAGGCGGCTCAGCAGGAGCAGCGAGAGGGTCGCCCCGATCAGCGCGCAGAACATGTCCCACTGCGTGTCCCACACGTCGCCCTGCGTGGCCAGGAAGTCGTCGGCCGCCGCGCCGCCGATCACCGCCGCCGCCCATTCGAACATCTCGAACAAGGCGCTGAAGGCCAGACAGGCGCACACGGTCAGTGGCGCGAGCCAGCGGCTGCCGCGCAGCGGCGACGTACGGCTCAGCAGCTCCCGTACGAGCAGGGCCGGCACGAAGCCCTGCATGAGGTGGCCGAGCCGGTCGTACGGGTTGCGGTCGAGGCCGAACGTGTCGCGCGCCCAGTCGCCCAGCGGGACCTGCGCGTAGGTGTAGTGGCCGCCGACCATCAGGACGAGCGCGTGCAGCGCGAGCAGACAGCACAGGAGGTTCGTGAGCGGGAAGCGCCGCCAGGTCAGGACGAGCACGGGCAGCCCGATCAGGATCCAGACCGTCTCCAGGAACCAGGTCATCAGGTCGTGCGGCTGCCACACCGAGACGGCGAGCGCGACGGCCACCAGCCCGGCGAGCAGCACCGGAAGGTGCCGCCGCGGGGCGTCGGTGACCGTCGGGAGGGTGCGCGGGATGTTGTCGACTGCGGGCATCGGAACGCTCCTTGTGGTGGGAGCATCATCGTGGCGGAGCGTTCCGGCCCCGGGCATGAGTAGGCGTACTCAGCTCGGGGTGCCCGTGTCCTCAGGTGTCACGCGGACGGGGTGCGGGCTCCGCGCAGCGCCGTGATGCACGAGGCGATGGCCTCCTGGAGCTCCTCCAGCTGCTGGACCATGTCGTCCTCGGCGAACTCCTGGACGTCGTCGAAGGTCAGCTCCTCGAACGCCTTCGTGGCCTTCGTCAGGCTGCTGTAGAACTTCGTCCGCCGTTCCTGGACGCGCAGTTCGGGGTCGGCCTCGACGGCCTCGACGACAAGGTTCTTGAGGGTGTCGTAGGCCTCGCTCGCCCACTCGCCGGTGTCCTCGTCCTCGTCGAGCTCGTCGAGGAGCGACAGATGCCGTTCGGCCTCCTGGCGCAGGTCGACGGGCGCTTCGATGGTCTGCCCGGCGGGCGTCCTGACCTGGCCGGACTCGGCGATCTGGCGGACGTATCCGACCCGGTCCGCCGACCGGGACTCGGAGGCCACTGCCTTCTTGAGGTCGTCGGTGCGGACGATGTCGCGCGCCAACTCGGCCTGGAGATCCGGGTCTTCCTTGATCCGGTCGAGCAGTGCGTGCCGGGCCGCGCGGGCCGTCGAGGGGTCGGCCATGATCGCCGCCCGCAGCGCGGTGGGGTTCTCCGCGACCTCCAGGGCCTTGGTCGGCCGGATGCCCTCCGCCTCGGCTGCCTCGGTGATGGCGGCGCCGCGCTCCGAACCGGCGCTGGAACGGGAGCTGTAGTAGGTGAGCCACAGGTCGGCGCCGGGGAGTTCGACCTCCGCGCCCGGGGCCAGCGCCTCGAAGTGCGGGACGACACCGTCGTCGGCGGCCTTGTCCCACGCCTTGTAGTAGCGCATGACGCGCTCGGGCGAGCAGTCGGCGAGAGCGGCGAACTCCTTGGCGGACACTTTCGGGGTCTCACCGGCGGGCTGGCCACCGGGCCGCACACTCCGCGCCACCTTCAGCCCGAAGGCCCAGCCCCCGGTCCGCGCGTAGGCCCCGAACTCCTGAGCGTCGCGCGTCACGAGGGGAGACACCTCGGCGGCGTCGAGGGCCGCGTCGACGCTCCCGTCGGGCTCGGCGGACGGCTCGGACCACTCGGACCCGTCGAACTCCTCGGACACGGAGGACACGGGGGACACGGGGGACACCTCGGGTGTCTCGGCAGGCTCAGGCATCTCCGACGTTTCGGACGGGGCGATCGCTACGGTCACAGGTGACTCTCCCGGGTGGGCTGGACGGACTGCGAAGGTGCAGACAGGCAGCCTATATGGGGGCATTGGCGATGCTTTGACAGACCGGGCCCGACCCCGGTCCCGGCCCGTCACCGAGTCCGTACACCCGGTGGTGGACACGTGTCCCCGCCCATGGCTGAACGCGGTTCACTCTCTGAAGGTACGGAAAAAGGCGTCCAGCGCCTGCCTGTTGGCGGTGTCGTTCCAGTCGGCCGCCGGCGTCGTCCACCGCAGCGAGAAGCCCGTGGTCTCGCCGGTGAGGAAGCCCCGGCCGAGTGTACGTATCCGGGTGCCCTCGAAATCGGACAGCCACTCCATGTCGGCCCCGCTCCGGCCCCGGTACGTCGTCGCCCGGATCTCGCCGATCCGCTGGAAGCCGATGTCCGCCCGGATCAGACCGGGTTCGACGTCGTCGCGCCACACGGCCACGGGGTCGGAGCGGAGCCGTTGGCTGTAGGTGATGGTCAGGGTCCGCGGGTCGTCGTCGGCGCCGAACACGATGCGGTAGGCGACGTTTCCGGGGGAGACGTCCTCGCTCAGCCGCTTCCACCCCTGGGGGAGGGCGACGGAGAACCCCTCCGGGGCGTTGTACACCCGGAACCCGGCGGGCAGCGCCTCGGCGGTACCGGAGGTAGCCGAGGGAGCGGGGGTGGGCGCGGCAGACGTGGCCGGTGGCTTCGAGGGCGCCGGTGAGGGCGGTACTGAGGGAGTGGCGCTCGGTACGAGGGTCTCGTCGGGGAGGGCGGTGTTCCCGCCGGTGGCGGGCAGGGACGGAATCGGGGCGACGACCGGCGGGGTGGTGTCCGCGCCGGACGCCGAGGCGTCGATGCCGGGCAGGTTGTCCGTCGTCGCGAGGACGGCGACGGTGACGGCGGCCAGCGCGGCACCGACGAGGACGATCCTGCGGGGACCGCGTCTGTTCAGGCTCCGGCCTGCGCGCCGTGCGGCGACGGCGGCACCGCCGCCGCGCAGCCGTATCGAAGGCACCGCTTCGTCCGAGGTGTCGGGTTCGTCCCTGATCACGCGGAGCAGGGCGTCCCGTGCCACCGGAGCGGTCAGCCGTTCCCGGGCGTTCTTGCGCAGCAGCCCCTGGATGACCTGGGTGAGGGGGCCGGCGCGCACCGGGCTGCGCAGCGGCAGCCGGTCGACCGCCTTGAGCGTGGCGTCGGGCCGCCCCCGGTCACGGAAGGGCGGCCGTCCCTCGGCCATCGCGTAGAGGAGCGCGCCGAGCGCCCACAGGTCGTCCGACGGGTCGGCGCGCGCGCCGTGGGCCTGTTCGGGTGAGGCGTACGAGGGCGCGCCGACCCGGGACGCGGACGTGGCGCCCGCCAGGCCGAAGCCGGTCACCACGACCGGGCCCTGGTCCCGCACGAACACCTGGCCGGGGCTGAGTTCGGCGTGCACGATGCCCTCGCGGTGCGCGGCCTCCAGCGCGTCGAGGACTTCGAGGGCGATGCGCGCCGCCCGCACGTAGTTGAACGTGCCCTGCCGTTCGAGGAGTTCACTGAGCGGTGTGCCGTCGATCCACTGGGCTACCGTCCACAGGGTGCCGAACTCCTCGACGACGTCGATCACGACGGCCACCCGGCCGGGCAGCACCAGCCCGAGGATCTCGGACGCGCGCGTCACCCGGGCGATGGCCCGGCGGGCGGTCTGCTCGCGTGGGTCGGGCGGGAGCTGTATCTGGGTGAGGACGACCGGGCGCTCGGCTGCGGTGTCCTCGCCGTACCAGGAGACCCGGTTCGTTTCGCGATCGACGACATCGAGGAGTCGGTACCTTCCGGCCACCAACTCGTGTGTGGAGACGTGCGCCTTGACCATGGCCATCCCTCGCTGAACACCTGGCTCTCACCTTTCCCAGTGGTACGAGGGGTGCGACGGGGTCTGTTCAAATATTCCGCAACTCCCGGGACCGATTCTCCTTTTATTCATCTGCGGGGAGCAGGTGTGCGAAGAAATGGGGGCATTCACCGGCCTTGAGGCGGCGCCCCGTACACGATCTCCGCGCCGGATCCCCGCCCGCCCGCCTCAGAGCTCGCGGCGCGCCAGGAAGCCCAGCAGTGTCCGGAGTTGGTCGACCGCAGGCCCTGCCAGGGGCGGATCGGTCAGGCCGTGCTCGACCGCCGTGAGGTGCCGACGGGCCTGGGCGAGGGCCGCCGTGCGCCCGCCGGATTCCATGACGAGTGCCGCCGCCCGTCGCGCGAGATCCTCGTCGGGGGCGTCGACCGACTCCAGCAGTGCGGCGAGCCGCCGGGCGGCCGGGACCGGCGCGTCGAGCGCCGCCAGTACCGGGTACGACTTCTTGCGCTCCCGGAGATCGCCGTGGACGGGCTTGCCGGTGACGGCCGGGTCGCCCCAGATGCCCAGCACGTCGTCGACCATCTGGAAGGCGGTCCCGGCGTGCCGCCCCACCCGCTCCAGCGCGGCCGTGGTGGCCGGCGGGGCGCCGCCCAGCGCGGCTCCCAGCGAGAGCGCGCAGCCGAGCAGCGCGCCCGTCTTGCGTTCGGCCATCGTCCGGTACTCCTCGGGCCGCACCCGCTCGGGCCCGGTCCATGGGCGGTCGGCGAACAGCAGGTCGTCGGCCTGCCCGGACACGACGTCCGTGAGAGCGGCCGACAGCAGCCGCATTCCCGCCGGGCCGCCCGGGGTCCGCGCGAGGGTCTCCACGGCCAGCGCGAACAGCGCGTCGCCCGCGAGGACGGCCGGGCCGGTGCCGTACGCCTTCCACACCGTGGCGCGGCGGCGCCTGGTCGGGTCGCCGTCCATGATGTCGTCGTGCAGCAGGGAGAAGGTGTGCACCAGTTCCACCGCCACGGCCGCCGCGATCCCCGACGCCACGGGCGCCCCGGCCGCCTCCGCACCGAGCACGGCCAGCGCCTGGCGTACGCCCTTGCCGCCGGACGCGTCGACGGGCGCACCGCCCACCTCGCACCAGCCGAAGGAGTACGCGGCCATCTCGCCCAGCCAGGGATGCAGCCGTCCGACGGCCTCGGTGAGTGCCGGACGCACCAGGTCACGGCACCGGTCGAGGATCCGGGGCACGGACGGCGCTGCCGGTGCCAGGACCTGGGAGGCCCGCGGTGTCATCGTGCGGCCTCCGCGTCCGTGCCGAGGCCGAGTTCGTCCTGTGCCCGCGCCACCATCGCGCGGGCGTGCCGCAGTCCGATGCGCTCCAGCTCGCGGGCCAGTTCGGCCAGTTCGGCGGCCGTCTCGGCGCGGTCGCGGCCCAGGCGGGCCAGGGACTTGGCGAGTCCCAGGCGGGACAGCGCCTCGCCGCGCGGCTCGCTCATGGCGCGGAACTCCGCCAGGGCCCGGACGTACAGGTCGCGGGCCTCGGCGTAACGCCCGGCGCGGTAGTAGACGTTGCCGCGCATCTTGTGGTTGTAGGCCAGCGCGCTCGACAGGTTCATCGCCGTGCAGCTCTTCTCCGCCTCCGAGAGCAGGGCGAGGGCGCGTTCGGTGTCCCCGTCGCGCACGGACACGATGTCGGCGAGCCCGCGCAACGCCCAGGCGTGCCCACGCCGGTCGTCGGCCCGCGCGGAGATCTCGGCGGCCTCCTCGAACATGGCGTACGCGGTGTCGTACGAGCCGGTGTTGCGGTGCATCTGTGCGATGCCCTCCAGCGCCCACACCGTGTGCCGCGCCTCACCGCGCCTGCGCGCCTCGGCGAGCAACTGCTCGTGCAGCCGGCCGACCGCCTCGTAGTCGCCCTGGATACGGCCGGTCTCGGCCAGCCCCGCGAGCGAGTATCCGCGTACGACGATGTCGTCGCCGCGTTCGCCCAGTTCGGCAGCGAGCCCCAGCAGCCGCCGGGCCAGCGCGAACGCGCCGCGCTGGCGGGCCAGCGTGCCGCCGCTCCACAGCGCCCACGCCATCGCCGCGGTGTCCCCATCCGCCCGGGCCGCGCGGTAACTCGCCTTCCAGGCCCGGTCGGCGTCGCCCACCTGTCCCAGCCGCCGGTGCGCCTCCGCGACCGCGAGTCCGGACCGGGCGGCCTCACCGCGCCGCCCGGTCCGCTCGGCCGCCGCCAACTGCTCGGTGCCCGCGGCGAGTACGTCGACCAGGGAGGAGTTCACCGAGAGGCTGGTGAGGGCGCCCTGGTACTCCGGGGCGAATGCCTTGCCGTACATGCATCCCTTTCGGTATACGCCCAGCGTATACATGGTGTGTATAGTGCGCCGAAAGTTCGCCCCGGCCGGTCGGGCCGGGGCGGCGCCATGTTGTCGTAGGTCTCGTGGATCAAGACGGGGGCGACGGCGGTGAGGTTGCCTGTGCGACGCAGATCACGTTCCGGGACGCGAGTTCACGGTCGCCCTCAGTGCTGCTGGGCCTTCTGCGGAGTCGCCTCGCTGGGCCGCACGACGACGAACCCCTCGCCCTGGAGCATCAGTTGGGCCGCCTCGCCGGAACCGCCGCGGATCATCGAGCCGATGGACTGCGACCGGTGCAGCGACGTCTGGAGGCTGGCGGTCCAGCCCACGACCGCGTCCGTGTCGACGTACACCGGATACTGCGGCGACACCGGGATCACCAGCGGATTGCCCTCGCAGACCAGCCCCAGCAGTCCCTGCCCGGTGAAAACGCTGTTGAACAGGCCGCCGCCACTGATACCCGCCCCCTTCACCGTCTTGATCTCGTAGCTCAGCGACGCGTCGAAACACAGGACGTTGCGGCCGTTGACCGTGAAGACGTCACCAGGGTCGATCCCGACGATGAAACAGTTCTGTGCCTCGTGCGCGAACCACGCCTCACCCTGGCCGCGCACCGCCATCAGGGGCAGCCCCTCACCCGTGACCGCGCGCTTCAGCATGCCGCCGACACCCTGCCCCTTGCGCTCGAACCGGAGGTCCCCGCGGAAGGCGATCATCGAGCCCTGCCGCGCGAACATCTCGCCGTTGACCGCGTACTTGATGGACTTGGCGTTCTCGGCGGTCATACCGGGCGCTGTGGCCGGCTGCACCATGTACTCACTGGAAAACAGGTCACCCTTCATGCGGGCATCGTGTCCCGGAGGGTGGGCGTTCCGCCAGGAGAACGCGCGGAAAGGACAGAACCCGGCCAAAGGAGGCCGGAGGGCCCTTTGTGTCCCGACGGTCCGGCGGCGGCGGTGCCGTCGGCGCTACGTTGTAGCGCAGGGTCAACGACGGTTCCCCACAAGGAGGTTGCCCGGTGACGCAGGACTCGTCCGCCCCCGGCGCACGGACGCCGGAGAAGATCGACACGACGGTGCCGCACTCGGCCCGGATCTGGAACTACTGGCTCGGCGGCAAGGACAACTACCCGGTCGACCACGAGGCCGGCGACGCCTTCCGTGAGATCTTCCCCGGCATCACCGACCTCGCCGGCGACTCCCGCGCCTTCCTCGGCCGCGCCGTGCGCCTACTGGCGGGGGAGGCCGGGATCCGGCAGTTCCTCGACATCGGCACCGGCCTGCCCACGGCGGACAACACCCACGAGATCGCCCAGCGGGTGGCCCCCGACGCCCGCATCGTCTACGTGGACAACGACCCCCTCGTCCTGACCCACGCCGAGGCACTGCTCACCAGCTCCCCCGAGGGCGTGACCGACTACGTCGACGCCGACCTGCACGACCCCGACGCCGTCCTCCGGGAAGCGGCGCGGACCCTGGACCTCAGCCGACCGGTCGCCCTCACACTGATGCAGGTCAGCGGGCACATCGCCGACTACGAGGAGGCGCGGGCCATCGTCCGCGCGCTGATGGACGCGCTGCCGTCGGGCAGTTTCCTCGCCTTCAACGACAGCGTGGACACCAACAAGGCCAACGCCGAGGCCACCCGCCTCTACAACGAGAGCGGGGCCGCTCCCTACTGCCTGAGGAGCCCGCGGCAGCTCGCCGGTTTCTTCGACGGCCTGGAGCTGCTTGCCCCTGGCGTCGTCCCCATCACCGACTGGCGCCCGGAACCCGGGGCGGCCGCCGCGACCGGCGAGGTGATCGCCCTGGGCGGCGTCGCCCGCAAGCCGTAGGCGGGCGCGGACCGCAGGAGGGGGCGATCAGGCGCCGAAGAGCTGGGTCCAGTACGTGCCCGCCTTGCCGCCACCCGCGAATCCGATGCCTATGTGCGTGAACTCCCGCTTGAGGATGTTGGCACGGTGCCCGGGGCTGTTCATCCAACCCTCGACGACCTCGGCGGCGGACCGCTGCCCGCACGCGATGTTCTCGCCGATCGTCCGCCGGGAGGACCCCGCCGCGGCGGCCCGGTCCCACGGCTGGCTGCCGTCGGGCCCGGTGTGCGAGTAGAACGCGCGGACCACCATGTCCGTACTGTGCGCCTGCGCGGCACGGGTGAGCAGGGCGTCGGCGGCCAGCGGCGGCAGCCCGGCCCGGGCCCGCTCCCGGTTGGTGAGGTCCGTGACCTCGACGGCTGTTCGCGCCAGGTCTCCGGGCAGGAGGGGCCGGGCCCAGAGGGCTGTCCAGTACGTGTCACCCGTGCGGGACCCGGTGACGTACGCCAGGCCCACCTGGGTGAACGCCGGGTCGCGCAGGGTGCGCCGGGCCTGCTCGGTACGCAGGCAGTAGTCGACGAACTCCTCGGGCGTACGGGGACCGGAGACCAGGTGCTCGCCGACGGTCAGATACGTGTACCCGGTGGCGGTGACGCGCTGGTGGACGGACGTGCCGTCCCGGCTCTCGGTGCCGAGGCGGCCGGCCGAGGCCATGTCGGTGGCGTGCGCCTGAGCGGCGGCGCTGAGCCGCGGGTCGAGGGCGACGGGCGGGGAACCGGCAGCGGCCCGGGCGGAGTTGACGAGGGCGAGAAAGCCACCGGCGGGGGCGAGCGGGCCCGGTGTTCCGGCGAGGGCGGCGGGGGCCGCCGACCCCGGCCGTGCGCCGGCGGCGGACACGGCGGTCGGGTGAGCCGATCCGGCAGTGCCGGCCGGTGACGGGGCGCCCGTCGGCCGGGGCCGGCGCGAAGCCGCCGCGTCCGACAGACGAGAGGCCGCACCCGACAGCCGCGAGGCGGCATCGGCCCAGCGGGACGGCGTGCGCGAGGACCGGTCCGCCACCGGGACCGGCGAGCCGTACCCGGCCGAGGTCGAGGCCGTGGTCGAGACGGAGGAGGCGTCGTCCGCGACGTCCACCCCGAAGTCCCGGGCGAGGCCCGCCAGCCCGTCCGCGTAACCCTGGCCCAGCGCGCGCAGCTTCCAGTCCGCGCCGCGCCGGTACAGCTCCGCCAGCAGCAGCACCGTCTCCCGCTGCGGGCGCGGCGGAGTGAACCGGGCGAGCGGGCGGCCGCCGGGACCGGTGACGTGGAGTGTCGGCGCGGGCAGCGCGCCCAGCGCCGTGCCCGGGTCGGCGGCGCTGACGACCACCGTCACGCGGGTGGCGCCGGGGCGCAGGGCCGCCGGGTCGACGGTGAGGGTGTCGCCGTGCAGCCGGGCTCCCGGTGCCGTCGGCTGGTTGTAGAACACGAAGTCCGTGTCACCGCCGACCTTGCCGCCGTCGTCCGTCACGAGCGCGCTCACGTCGAAGGGGCCCGGCACCCGGAGCGTGAGGGTGCCGCCGGGGAGGGGCGTGTTGCCTCCGGGGACCATCTCGCTCATCGTGCCCGCCCTGGAATTCGCCGGTCGTGGTTCGTGCCCCGTGGGGCGTTGCCCCTGTAACGCCCGGCGAGGGCGCCGCGGTTCCCCGGCCGACGACGGCCGGCCGGGGAACAGGCCGCCTACTCCTCCTGTACGCGCACCAGGTGCACGGCCGCGCTGGACCAGTCGCCGGGCGCGAGATCGAGCCGCATCCCGTACTCGGCCAGCACGTTCGCGTGGTGGACGGCACCCGTGTGCGCGTCCCGGTACCGGGCGCCGGGCGTCAGGCCCCGCAGCCGCACCGGAATCCCCGGGAGACCGTGCCGAGGGCCGTACCGGAAGCCCAGTACCAGGGCCTCGCCCGCGTCCTCACCGACGTACTGGACGACCGTCGGCTCCTCCCCGAGCGGCGCCGACAGCCGGTGCAGCTCGCCGTGCTGCACCAGATGCCGCACCTTCTTGTACTCGGCGACCAGCGCCGCACCCTCCGCGAGCTCCTCCTCGGACCAGCGCGTCAGGTCACCGCCGACGCCGAGCAGCCCGCACATCGCCGAGTGGAAACGGAACCGCAGCGGCACCGAACGCGCCGTGAGCTGATTGGGCACGTCGGTCACCCACGCCGACATGGCACGCGCCGGATACACCTGCCCGAAGCCGTGCTGAATCACCAGCCGGTCCACGGCGTCCGTGTTGTCGGACGTCCACGCCTGGTCCGTACGGGAGAGGATCCCGAGGTCGACCCGGCCCCCGCCACCACTGCACGTCTCCACCCGCAGCCCGGGATGGTCGGCGCGCAGCCGGTCGATGACGCCGTACAGGTTCGCCACGTACCGCGTCCACAGCCGGTCGTTGCCGTCCCGCTGCCCCGGCCAGCCCGACTCGCCGAAGGCGCGGTTCATGTCCCACTTGAGGAAGTCGACCCCGTGGTCCCCGACCAGCCGGGTCAGCCAGCCGTACGCCCAGTCCGCCACCTCGTCCCGGGCGAAGTTCAGGACGAGCTGGTTGCGCATCTCGGTACGGGCCCGGCCGGGAACGTGCAGCACCCAGTCGGGGTGCTCGCGGTACAGCGCGCTGTCCGGATTGACCATCTCCGGCTCGACCCAGATCCCGAACCGCATCCCGAGCCGGTGCACGGAGTCGGCCAGCGGCCCCAGCCCCTCGGGGAAGCGCTCCGGAGTCGGCGTCCAGTCGCCCAGCCCCGCCCGGTCGCTGCGCCGCGCCCCGAACCAGCCGTCGTCGACGACGTACAGCTCGACCCCCAGCAGCGCGGCCCGCTCGGCCAGCGCCTTCTGGCTCGCCTCGTCGACGTCGAACCCGGTGGCCTCCCACGAGTTGTAGAGCACCGGCGCCAACTCCCGCGCCCGAGGCAGCACATGGGTCGTCGTGTACGAGTGCCAGGCACGGCTCGCCGCCCCGAACCCGCCGTCCGTGCACAGCCCGGCGAACACCGGCGTGGCGAACTCCTCGCCCGGCGCGAGCGGAACGCTCGTCCCCTCGTGGCCGACGCCCCCGGTGAAACCGGCCAGCCCGTCGGGGGTGCGCTGCGCGGTGATGCGCCAACTCCCGCTCCAGGCAAGGGCCGCGCTCCACACCCGGCCGTGCTCCTCCGTCGCCTCGCCCGCGTCGAGCATCACCCACGGGTTGGCGTGATGGCTGGTGATGCCGCGCCGGCTGGTCAGCACCGTCTCGCCGAACGGCAGTGTGTCGCGACGCAGCTGGCTCTCTGCCGACCACTGGCCGGTGACATGGCTGAGCCGGTAGTCGCGCAGGGGCGGCAGCGTCCAGGCGGCCGAGTCGGCGCGCAGCAGGTCGACCTGTTCGTCACCGGCGTTGCGCACCACGGTCCGCCGCTCGACGACGTCCGTGTCGGCGCGGACCGTGTAGTGCAGCGCGACGTCGAGGGGGTACAGGCGGTCGCGGAACTCCAGCACCAACTCGCTCACCCCGGGCGCCGGTTCGAGGATCCGGTGGCCGGTCGGCACCCATTCGAAGCCGCGGGAGGAGTCCGCGTACCGGACCTGGAGGGAGGGCGGGCCGTAGCGGGTGCCGCCGTCGACGGGGAGTTCCTCCCCGACCGGGGGCCGGCCCTCGAAGCTGCTCGTCATGTCCTGTGCCGGAGCGACCAGCGCGCCCGCCTCCGCCAGGGTCAGCCGCGGCCCCCACGCGAGATGACACGGCGCGCCGGTCTCGTCGATCCGCAGCGCGTACGACGTGCGCGGTGTGGTCAGCAGCCAGACCCCGGTGTCCGGGGAGTGGGAGATCAGCGGCATGGTGCCTCACGTTCGTGCAACTGGCGTTGCCCGGGGAATCCGGGCGAAACCATGGATCATGTGTCAATGGGATGCCTGTGTCGGCGTTTCGCAAGTCTAGATGCCGTTGTGGAGGTGGTTCGTCTCATCGGTGCTTCTTTCATTGACAGGGGAAAATAAGCGATCTAGGTTCCGGGCCATGCCCCCGACCATCCGTGCCGAGGTGTTTCCGGCCCGCACGCCGGCCGCCTCGCAGATCTTCACCACGGTCCTGTCCCACGGCCCCCTCACCCGCGTGGACGCGGCCCGGCGGGCGGGGCTGTCCGCCGCCGCCGTCACGAAGGCGGTCCGCCCGCTGCTCGACGCCGGCTACCTGGTCGAGGACGCGGATGTCGGGACCCGTCCTGTCCTGGGGCGCCCCGCGAACCTGGTACGTGTCGACGGGGGCCGGGCGCTGTTCATCGGCATCAAGATCACCGGCGGAGAGATCTTCGGTGTGCTCACGGACCTGTGCTGTCGCGTCCGGGTCGCCCGGGACATACCGCTGACCGGCAGCGCCCCCAAGGCGGTGCTGGCCTCCGTGGCCGAGCTGGTGGGGGAGCTGCTCACCGAGGCGGACGGCTTCGGGGTGCCGGTGCTGGGCTGCGGAATCGCCGTCGCCGGAGAGGTCGACCGCGCCGGAGGAGCCGTACGCTACTCGCCGTTCCTGGGGTGGCGTGATGTGCCGCTCGCCGAACTCGCCGCCATGACCACGGGGCTGCCCGTCACGCTCGACAACGACGTGCGGGCGCTCACCGTCGCCGAGCAGTGGTTCGGCGCCGGGGTGGGGCTGTCCGACTTCGCCGTGCTGACCGTCGGCGCGGGCATCGGCTGCGGGCTGGTGGTCCACGGGCGTGTGGTCGCGGGGGCGCACGGCGTTGCCGGAGAGATCGGGCACGTCGTCGTCGACCCGGCGGGGCCGCCCTGCCACTGCGGCAAGCGCGGCTGCCTGCAGGCGTTCGCGGGCGACGCGGAGATCGTCACCCGGGTCCGGCGGGCCACGGGAACCTCGGTCACCGACAGCGCCGAGGCCGTCGCCCTGGCCCGCGCGGGCCACCCCGGAGCGCGGGAGGTGTACGCGCGGGCCGGTGAGGCGATCGGGCGGGGCATCGCCACCTTGGCCAATCTGCTCGGACCCGAGCGCGTGATCATCTCCGGGGAGGGGCTGGCCGCGTACGAGCTGTTCGCCGGGCAGATCCGCGACGCGTTCACCGCCACCGCCTTCGGCTCCGCCGCCCGCTGCGACCTGGTGACCCGGCCGCTGCCCTTCGAGGAATGGGCACGCGGGGCGGCGGCGACGGCGATCCGGTCGTTCGTCAGAGCCGATCAGTAGCCGGTCAGTAGTGGCCGGCCGGGGCAGAACCCGGCGGTCAGCGCGAGTCCGGTGTCGGCTCCACCGTGGCCGACGTCTTCGAGGCCGAGGGGATCAGCCCCTCCCGGTAGGCGACCGCCACCGCCTCCCCTCGGCTCGCCGCGCCCACCTTCGCCAGGATGTTGGAGACGTGCACGCTGGCCGTCTTGCCGCTGATGAACAGTTCCTCGCCGATCTGACGATTGCTGCGGCCGAGGGCGAGCAGCCGCAGGACGTCCCGCTCGCGGGCGGTGAGGGGTGTGGAGGCGGCCCCGGGATCATCGGCGACGGACGGTGCCGTGAGACGCCCGCGGCGGATCAGGGCGTCCACCTCGCGGAGCAGGGGCGCCGCACCCAGACGTACCGCCGTCTCACGGGCCGCGCGGGCCTGGGCGACCGCCTCCTCACGGCGGTCGTCCGCCAGCAGTGCCTCTGCGAACCGCCTTCTGCAGCGCGCCTGTTCGTAGACCTCGCCGAAGCCGAACGCCGTGACCGCCCGCTCCCAGGCCTCGGTTTCGGGACCGGCCGTCGCGCGTGCCCACTCCGCCTCGGCGCGGGCCAGCCAGGCCAGACCCTCCGGGCCCTGCGGGGCGCCGTCGCGGCCGTGCGTCGCCCGGGACCGGGCCAGCTCCAGCAGCTCCGTCGCCGTGTCCGTCCAGCGTTGTGTCCCCGCCTCGTCGCCGGAGCGGCGCAGCTGGACGGCCGTGTCGGCGACGGCGGCCAGGGCGAGGGCGGCGAGCCGGACCGCGACCTCCGGAAGCGACCCGGCGTCGTCGGTGA
This sequence comes from Streptomyces sp. NBC_01451, assembly GCF_036227485.1. Taxonomy (NCBI): domain Bacteria; kingdom Bacillati; phylum Actinomycetota; class Actinomycetes; order Kitasatosporales; family Streptomycetaceae; genus Streptomyces; species Streptomyces sp. NBC_01451. The sequence goes on along the minus strand of NZ_CP109479.1, from coordinate 596,402 downwards.
GCGCCTTCACCGTGCTGTGCACACGCTCCACGGCCGCCTCCGGGTCCCCCGCGAGGGCGGCGGCGTCCGTGAGCACGATGCCCGCGACCAGCGTGGCCATCCAGTCGAACGGGCCGTCCAGGAGAGCCCGGGCGCGGTCGGCGGCGCCCAGGTCACCGCGGGCCAGTGCCACGTACAGCGAGGGCCCCGCCACGAAACCGCCTGCTGCGGGAAGCACCTCGGTGTCGGCCGCCGCCGCGAGGGCGCACTCGTCCCAACGGCCGAGCGTGTACAGCACCACGGACTGGAGGTAGCGCATCTCCAGGGGATAGGGCGAGGAGAGGAGACCGGCGCGGCGGGCCCGGTCCAGGCCCTCGGACAGCCACGGCAGGCTCTCCTCCAGCAGACCGGACTCGAAGCAGCCGATCGCGAGATTGAACAGCGCCCGCATCTCCACCGGCGAACAGGCCGCCCGCCGGGCCAGTTCGCGGGCCTCCCGGAGCTTCTCGCGGCCCTCCGGCGTGCGACGGCCCCCTGCTTCGAGCGCGGCCACGGAGATCATGAGGTCGGCCTGCGCGTCGGTGGCCTGCAACTCCTCGGCGACGGAGAGGGCCTGCCGGGCTACCCGCAGCGCGGTGTCGCTGTCGCCCATCTGCCGTGCCGCCATGACATGGGTGGCCGCCGCCCACACCCAGGTCCGCGACGGGGGCTCGGCCGGGATCAGGGCGAGCGCCTCGCTGCTGTACGCGAACGCGGCCGACAGATGGTCGATGCTCATCAGGTTGTCGGCGAGCGTGTAGCGGACACGCGCCGCGAGTTCGGTGTCCGTGTCCTGGCCGACTCCGGCGAGCGCGGCCCTGGTGAGCGACACCGCGCGGTGCGAGTCCCCGGCGTGCGCCGCGGCGGCGGACGCCCGCAGCATCAGCGTCACCGTGTCCAGGCCGTCGCCCGTGGGACGGGCAGCCGCCTCGACCGCGGGCCAGATGTCGAGGACGGCTTCCAGATGCCGCAGCTCCTCGGCGGGCGCGCCGACGCGGTGGGCGTGATCGGCGGCCTCCAGCGATGCCGCCAGGGCCTCCGCCAGGTCGTGGCTCTCCCGGTAGTGGTGGGCGCGCTCCGCCGCACTCTCGGCGGGCCGGCCCCGCCCCGTCAGGAGCCGCGCGAACGCCCCGTGCAGCCGCGACCGCTCGCCCGGCAGCAGATCGGCGTAGACCGCCTCACGGGCGAGCGCGTGCCGGAAGGAGTACGTGTCGCCCTCACCGGGGACGAGGAGCTGTCGGCCGACCGCCTCGCGCAGTGCCGACTCCAGCTCGTCCTCCGGCAGCCGGACGGCGTCGCTCAGCAGCTCGTGTTCGACACGCCGTCCGGCGACCGCGGCCGTACGCAGCACCTGCTGGGCCGTGTCGGAGAGCTGTTCGAAGCGGATGAGGAGAACGTCGGCGAGCCCGCTGGGCACGCCGCCCGACTCCGCGTCGGTGGCCGCGAGCAGCTCCTCCGCGTAGAACGCGTTGCCCTCGGCACGCTCGACGATCCGGCGGACGGTCGCGTCGGGCAGCGGCCCCGCCCCCAGGGCACGCACCAGCCGGGCCACCTCGGCGTCGGCCATCGGCCGCAGCTCCAGCCGCTCCACGGCGGGCAGCCGCACCAGCTCGGCGAGGAGCGGGCGCAGCGGATGGCGGCGATGCAGATCGTCCGCGCGGTACGACGCGAACACCGCGAGCCGGTGGCCGGGCGAACCGCCCGTGGGCCCCTGGAGCACACCCCGGCTGAGCAGGAACCGCAGCAGATCCCGGGAGGACTGGTCGGCCCAGTGCAGGTCCTCCAGCACGAGCAGCAGTGGAGCGACCTCGGTGACGGCGGCCAGCAGCCCGGCCATGCCCTCGAACAGCCGCAGCCGCCCACCGGCGTCCCGCTCCCCGTCCTCCGCGCCGCCACCGAGCAGCCGCCCGACCACGGGATGGGCGGTGAACGCCTCCGCGAACCGCCCGTCGGCCGCCAGCACCCCCAGGATCTCGGTGAACGGCATATACGGCAGACCGACGTCACCGAGATCGACACAGTGCCCCGTCAGCACGGTCATCCCCTGGTCCGCGGCCCGCCCGGCGGCCTCCGCCAGCACCCGCGTCTTGCCCACCCCCGCGTCCCCGGCGATGAGCACGGCACGCGGCTCACGGACACGGGCACGATCCAGTACGGCCGAGAGACGGGTCAGTTCGTCGTCGCGGCCGATGAGCGGGGTGTCGAACAGGTTCTGCGGCACGCATCAATCCTGGCACGCACCACTGACAGCGTGGGCCGGCCAGGTCTCAGCGCAGCGTCTGCGCCCAGTTCGCCGGGACGCGTCCGGCGGGTCCCGGGGCGGGCTGGTCGGCCGGATGGGCGGACGGGGGAGCGAGCGGCGGGCCGTCCTCGAACAGTTCGGACGTCTCGAAGTTCCAGAACCAGGCCTCGCCCGGCTCGTAACTGCGGATCACCGGATGACCGGTGTCCCGGAAGTGGCCGGTGGCGTGCTTGGCGGGCGAGTCGTCGCAGCAGCCGATGTGGCCGCACTGCGCGCAGCGCCGCAGATGGAACCACCAGCCGCCGACGGCGTCGCACTCGACGCATCCGGCACCGCTGGGCGGGACGCTGGGGTCGATTCCGGTGTCCTTGGTCATGACGGCTCCTGGGCCGGGTCGGATGCCTCGGCCGGGTCGGGGGCGGTATCGGGGTCGGCGGCGGTGAGGGGGAGCAGCACCTGGAAGCGGGTGTCGCCGGGCACGGACTCCACCTTCAGATCACCGTGGTGCTTGTTGACGACGATCCGCCAGGAGATGTCGAGCCCCAGCCCCGTGCCCTCGCCCACCGGCTTGGTGGTGAAGAACGGGTCGAAGATCCGGCCCTTGATCTCCGCGGGCACACCCGGGCCCGTGTCGCGGAACTCCACCAGGAGCCGGTCGTGCACCGCCGCCGTCCGTACGGTCAACGTGCCTTCCCCGCCCGAGCTGTTGATGGCGGAGACCGCGTTGTCGATCAGGTTGGTCCACACCTGGTTGAGCTCGGCGGGGTAGGCCGGGATCCTCGGCAGTGAACCGTCGTAGTCCTTCACGACCCTGACGCGCGAACCCATCTTCCCCGACAGCATCAGCAGCGTGCTGTCGAGGAGTTCGTGCACGTCGGCGACCTGGTAGGGGGCGCGGTCCAGCTGCGAGTACTGCTTGGCCGCGTCGACGAGGTGGGAGATGCGTGTGGTGGAGTCCTCGATCTCGGACATCAGCAGCTCGGTCTCGACCGTGTAGTTGAGCCATCCGATGGCAGCCTGGAGGATCTCCTCGTCGACGGCCGCCGCGACCTGCTCCAGCCAGTCGACGTCGAGGCCGCCCTGCACGAAGGTCGGCGCGATCTGCCAGCCGCCCTGGATGCCGTGGTCGTCGAGCCAGTCGGCGACCTCGTCCTCCCGGTCGGACGCTTCCAGCGGGCTCAGCGACTGCGCCTTGGCGACCCGCTCGGCCGTGCGCTCCTGGATGTCGACCAGCGACTTCAGGGCGTCGCGGTGGTAGGGGCCCGAGGCGATGATCCCGAGCTTCTGCCGCATATGGGCCACCCGGTCGCGCAACGACGACGTGGCCCGTACCGCTGCGGCGGCCGGGTTGTTGAGCTCATGCGTCAGCCCGGCGGACAACGAGCCCAGCGCGAGCAGCCGTTCGCGCTGCCCGATGGCCCGCTGCGCGGTCTGTGTACCGAAGAACAGCCCTTCCAGGAGGTGGACCGCCATCGGGAACCACTCCTGCATGATGGCCGCGAACGTCCCGCTGGGCAGCACGAAGAACCGCGTCGGCTCGGTGACACGCATCGAGCTCTTGTACTTCTGCGGCGTCCCTTCCTTGAGGTACGCCTGCATCGCTCCCGTGTACACCCCGGGCTGGGACGTGCGGTTCACCTCGACGTCGTCGCCGCCCACCCGGCGCGACATGACGAGCGTGCCCTCGATCATCACGTAGAAGCAGGTGGCCGGGTCACCCTCGGCGAACACCGGCCCCGGGTCGAACAGTTCGACCCTTCCCTCGCAGCACAGTCTGCCGAGCTGCTCGGCGGTCAGCTTCTCGAACAGGAACAGCGACCCGATCTCCGCGGGGCTGCACGGCATCAGCCGGCCGCTCACGACTGCTCCAGATACCGGTGTACGAGCATCACGGCCATGGCTCCCTCTCCGACGGCGGACGCGACCCGCTTGGCGGACTCCGCGCGCGCGTCCCCGGCGACGAACACGCCGGGGATGTTGGTCTCCAGGTGGTAAGGCGGCCGGTCCAGCTCCCAGTCCGCCGGTGGCCGCCCGTCGGCGGTCAGATCGGGCCCGGCGAGGATGAACCCGCGCTCGTCCCGCAGCACCGTGCCGTCCAGCCAGTCGGTCAGCGGGGCCGCGCCGATGAACACGAACAGCCACTGCGCGTCGACCAGTTCGGTCTCCCCGCTCGCCGTGTCGCGCAACGTCAGCTGCTCCAGGTGGTCGCCGCCGTGCGCGGCCTCGACGACCGTGCCGGCCCGCACCGAGATGTTCGGCGACTCGGCGATCTGCTGGATCAGATAGTGCGACATCGACGCGGTGAGATCCGCGCCGCGCACCAGCAGCGTGACCGACTTGGCGCCCCTGGACAGGTACATCGCCGCCTGCCCGGCCGAGTTGGCGCCGCCGACGATGTACACGTCGTGGCCCTGGCAGCCGGCTGCCTCGGTCAGCGCGGATCCGTAGAACACCCCGCAGCCCGACAGCTCGACGGCCCCCGGAGCCTCCAACTGCCGGTACGACACACCGGTCGCCAGGATCACGCTGTGCGCGGCGATCGCCGACCCGTCCGAGAACCGCACGAGCCGCGCCGAGCCGCTCACCTCAAGGCCGGTCACCTCGCGCGCGGAGAGGATCTCGGCGCCGAACTTCGTGGCCTGGCGCCGCGCCCGGTCGGTGAGCTGGGCGCCGGACACCCCGTCCGGGAAGCCCAGGTAGTTCTCGATCCGCGAACTCTGCCCGGCCTGCCCGCCGGTCGCCGACCGTTCCACCAGCACCGTCCGCAGGCCCTCCGAGGCCCCGTACACGGCGGCGCCCAGTCCGGCGGGCCCGCCGCCGATGACGACGAGGTCGTAGAAGTCGGCCGTGGGCGTCGTCGCCAGCCCCACCTGAGCGGCCAGCTCCGGCACCTCCGGCTCGACGAGCGCCGTACCGTCCGCCGTGATCACCACCGGCAGCCGCTGCCCGTCCTGACCGCAGGCCGCGAGCAGCCGCTGCCCCTCGGGCTCCTCGGTGGAGTACCAGCGGTACGGCACCTGGTTGCGGGCCAGGAACTCCCGTACGTCCGACGAGCGGGCCGACCACCGGTGCCCGACCACCTTGGTGCTCGGCACCGGCCTGAAGTCACTGCACCGCCAGGCCTCCAGGAGATCGTCGATGACGGGATAGAGCTTCTCCTCGGGCGGATCCCAGGGCTTGAGCAGATAGTGGTCGAGGTCGACGACGTTGATCGCGTCGATCGCCGCGTTGGTGTCCGCGTACGCGGTGAGCAGCACGCGCCGCGCGCCCGGATAGACGTCCAGGGCCTGTTCGAGGAACTCGATGCCGTTCATCTGCGGCATCCGGTAGTCGGCCAGGATCACCGCCACCAGATCACCCCGCAGCTTCAGCTCCCGCAGCGCGTCCAGCGCGGACTCCCCGGACTCCGCGCGCACGATGCGGTACGACTCGCCGTAGCGCCGCCGCAGGTCACGGGCGACGGCCCGGGACACCCCGGGGTCGTCGTCCACGGTCATGATTACACCTACGGTAGACCTCTCAGGTGCCATGGAACGACCGTACGTGACGGGGAGGGGCCATGGCGACGGCAACGGCGATCAGGGCAGCACGTGAGTACCTGCGGGTAGGCGATCACCAGAGCCACCAGCGCCCCTGATCCAGCCAGTACGCCGAAGGCGGGCGTGACCAGGTCGAACAGGGTCGACGTGCTGAGCCGCCGCTGGGGCTTGACGGATCGGGCGCCCAGCAGGTCCCGGCCGATGAAGCAGGCCGCGGCGGCTACGGCTTTGGCGGTGGTGAGGGTCATCGTGAGGGCAGTGCCGACCGGCCACAGGCGAGAGAGCGGACCTTGCAGCCGCTGCCGTGATCGCGAGTGCTCCTGCGGCAGTCGGCCATGCCGACGTGAGAGTTGCCTCCTCCCGGCTCGTGAGCGGCTACGTCTGCCACAGGAACCACCCGGCACCGGGCAGTACGAGCAGGGCAAGATCGCCGAATCTCCGTACCGTCCGGACTTCCCTGAGGCACCACCTGTGAGGCTGCCGCCGTGCACCCCCGTCGCTCTGCGATGAAGGCCACCGCAGCGGACTCTGTTCGGATGCTGCTCCAACGGTGATCGCTGCGCCAGATCCCCCTCCGGACAGGCAGAGACACGTGACCGCAAAGATCGTCCACTCCAGCCACCCCGCAACGGCCCCCGTCGTCGCCGGCGTGACGCGCTTTGTGCAAGGGACGCGGCCTCGATAGCGACAGTTCGTCCGAACAGCCGTTGAGCAGGGCCCCAACCATTACTCATGGCTGGGGCTCGGGAACCGGCGGCCACACCGCGGACTGCAATCGACCTGGTCAGGAGCGTCTCGGGTCGTAAGTGGCGGCGCATGCCGTGGCCGGGAACGCCCGGTCTTTCTGCTAGTTCTGATACACCTTGTCGTTGCCGGGGCCGCCCGAGAGCCTGTCGTTGCCCGGACCGCCGTGCAGGACGTCGTTGCCGCTGTTGCCCCACAGGACGTCGTTGCCCCGGTCGCCGTACAGGCGGTCGTTGCCCCTGCCGCCGTAGAGGTTGTCGGCGCCTGAATTTCCGCGCAGGATGTCGTTGCCGTCGCCGCCGTCCAGTCGGTTGCTGGTGGCGTCGCCGGTGAGCGAGTCGTTGCCGGCGTCGCCGTAGCACGCGGAGCACCCGGTCAGGACGTCGTTCCCGGCTCCGCCGCGCGCTCCGTTGCCCCGCTGTTCGCCCCCGCCGACGGTGCGGTCGTTGCCGTCCTGGCCGTAGAGCTCGGTCTGGCTGTTGCCCACCAGCACGTCGTTGCCCTTGCCGCCGTAGATCGTGCTGTACGCGTAGTTGTCGGCGGCGATCGACACGGTGTCGTTGCCGTTGCCCAGGTCGATGTAGTAGTCGTCGGTGAAGTCGGTGCCCACCGGGACGTGGACCGCGCAGCGGGCGACCGTGCGGTCGGTCGCCGACGGGTACACGCACTCGTAGTTTTCGGCCGCACTGCTGTCGATGGCGATGGGCGCGCGGTCGCGGAAGGTGAGGATGTAGTAGGCGTCGTTCCCACCGTCGCGGCTCTCGAACCTCATCGAGACCGTCAGCCGGTTCGTCTGACCGGCCTCGTCCTTGAACCAGAGGTCGCGCTCGCCGTTGCCCGCGACGTCGCGCAGCGTACCCGCGTCCGGAGTGGCCGCCTGGACGGCGGGAGCCGTGAGCGCGGCTGCGCCCAGGACAAGGGTGAGGGTGAGGGCGGTGGTTGTCGCGGTGGCGATCCTTCTCCGTGTACGCATGCCGAGCAGCCCCTTCGCGGGAGTGGTGCCGTGGGTTTCTGATTACCCGTTAGACAGCGCACCCGGGGCTGAGGTTGTACGCCGGAGCGAACCGGCGCCGCCCCGGTCGAGCTGGATCGCGCTGATCACCCTGCACGGCAGGGACTTCGCGTGCCCAAGGACGCTGTCTGCGGCCCGCGGCTGTTCGGCGGCACACAGTGCCTGGACGCCACCGGCAGCGCGACCACCGTGGGCACCAAGGTCGGACTGTGGAACTGCAACGGCGGCGCCGACCAGCAGTGGCGCCTGAACTGAGCGAACCGCGGGCGCTCCGCCCGTACCACCGCCTCGGCGCACCGGCCGGCGAGCGCGACTGGGCGGCACCCTCCACGAGTATCGACATGCCGCCTGAGCAGAGTGGAGGAGGTATTCGGCAAGCGCAGCGCTGGACCTCAACTGGCGGCGGCCGGCTGGAGGATCGTCTGCACGAGCACTTCGCTGCGAGAGTCCTGGGCCGTGAGTGGTTCGATTTCCGAGGTACTGCAGATCCCGTCCAGATGATTGCCCAAGCAGCGCAGGAACCGCTGCGGCAGGCTTGGCTGGTACGACCAGCTCCGCACCGGCACTTCGAAAGACTGCGCGTCCACGACAACAAGGCGCCGCGACGGGAGCCGCGAGGTGTTAGGTGACCCGGATCATCGGTCGGCCGCTGGAGAGTCACACGAGCGACGTCATTTCCCCTGCGTAGTAGCCACGGTCATGATGACCGTCCGCGTCGCGTCCGCGGCCTGTGCCATACGTCTCCCACCCCGAGCGGTCGGAGTCACCGGGCGGCGTCAGCCCGGTGCCGCGCCGCCTCGACCCATCGTATGTTCGATCGCCGAGCTTCGCTCCGGTCGGCTCCGACGCTCAGCCCTGACGCGCGCCGAGCACGCAGAACTCGTTGCCCTCCGGGTCCAGGAGCGTGGTCCAGGACTGCTCCCCCTGGCCGATGTCCGCGTGGCGCGCGCCGAGGGCCAGCAGACGGTCGACCTCGGCCTGGCGGTCGTCGGGCCGGAAGTCGAGATGCAGCCGGTTCTTGACGGACTTCGCCTCCGGGACCCGTACGAACAGCAGGCCGGGCATCTGATCCGGCGTCGGCCGGATCTCGTACTCCTCGGGGGAGTCGTCCACGACGGCCCAGCCGAGGGCCTCGGCCCACCAGTGCCCCAGTGCGGCCGGGTCCGCTGCGTCCACGATCACTTGTTCCCACTGCAAGGTCATGGGCACAGGTTAGTGAAGACTGGGTCCGGTATGCATGATCACGACACGGAGGGAACCGTTATGACGCGCCCGATCACGGCAGGGGTGGACGGAACGCCCGAGAGTCACGCAGCGCTGGCGTGGGCGGCCCGGGAGGCCGTACGCCGCAACCTCGCGCTGCGCGTGGTGCACGCCTGGGAGCTGGTGCCTGACCAGGCGTTCGGGGCCGGGACCCGGGAGACCCACGACCAGTGGGTGCGGGACGGTGTGGACGAGGCCGCGCGCGGCGTGGCCGAACGCCATCCGGAGCTGGCCGTCACCGTCGACGTGGTCGAGGGGAACGCGGCGCACTCGCTCGCCGAGGCCGCGGCGGAGGCCGAGATGCTGGTGCTCGGCTCCCGCGGGCACGGTGCCGTCGTCGGGTTCCTGCTCGGCTCCGTCGGACAGCATGTGATCGCCGAGTCCACGCGGCCCGTCGTCCTCGTCCGCGCGGAGGACCTGGCCTCCGGCGAGGCCGCGGGCCGTGAGGTCGTCGTGGGGCAGGAGGGCGACCCGGAGGAGAGCGCGCCGGCCCTGCGGTTCGCCTTCGAGGCCGCGGCGGCTCGTGGCGCCGGTGTGCGTGCCGTGCGCGCGTGGAGTCTGCCGCCGGTGTTCGCGTACAGCCCGGGTTCGCTGAAGCTCCTCGACGAGGCCGGGGGCCTGGAACCGTACGAGAAGAACGCGCTGGCCGCTGCCCTGGAACCGTGGCGCGAGCGCTTCCCCGAGGTACCTGTCACCGAGCACGTGGAGATGGGCAGCGCGGGGGAGGTGCTGCTGTCGGTGGCCGCGCGGGCGCAGCTCCTGGTCGTCGGGCGGCGTGCCCGCCGCTCGGCCGTGGGTGCGCGGATCGGCTCGGTCGCCCACGGTGTGCTGCACCACGCGCACTGTCCGGTGGCCGTCGTCCCGCACGAGTGACTCAGCCGGGCGGCGCCGCCTCTGTCTCCTCGTCCGTCGGCAGGGGCAGCGACTGCCGGGCCTTGGGCAGGATGTTGGCGATGTAGTCCTTGACCGCCGTGTCCAGGCCGATGTCGTGCTGCGCCCGCTCGGAGAGGAACCAGCGGTGTTCCAGGAGCTGGTGGTAGATCTCGGCGGGGTCCACGTTGCCGCGCAGTTCGCGCGGCACCTCCCGCACGGTCGGCCGGAACACCTCCCGTACCCAGCGGTGCGCGAGCACCTCCGGGCTGGCGCCGAGGGGGTCGCCGGGCTCGTAGTCGTCCTGGGTGGCCATCCAGCTCTCCAGGTCGCTGAGGAGGCGCCGTGCCTGGTTCTCCTCGGTGTCGAGCCCGGTCAGCCGCAGCAACTGCCGCTGGTGGTGCCCGGCGTCGACGACCTTGGGCACGAAGGTCACCGTGTCGCCGTTCGAGGAGTGCTCGATCTGCATCTCGGCCACGTCGAAACCGAGCTCGTTCAGGCGCCGGATGCGGCGCTCGATGAAGTGGTACTTGCCCGCCGGGTACACGGAGGTGCGGGTCAGCTCCTGCCACAGCCGCTGGTAGCGGGCGCAGATCTCCATGCCGAACTCGATCGGGTCCACGGAGGGGTGCAGCGCCCCGGACGCCTCCAGGTCCAGCAGTTCACCGCTGATGTTCACCCGGGCGAGGTCCAGGTCGTACTCGCGCTGGCCGTTGCTGAGCTGCGGGTGCAGATCGCCCGTCTCGGCGTCGACCAGGTACGCGGCGTACGCGCCCGCGTCACGCCGGAACAGGGTGTTGGACAGGGAGCAGTCGCCCCAGGCGAACCCGGCCAGGTGGAGCCGGACCAACAGGACGGCCAGCGCGTCCATTAGACGGTGCATGGTGGCCGGGCGCATCGTCGTCTCGAACATCGAGCGGTACGGCATGGAGCCGCCGAGGTGCCGGGTGATCAGCACCGGCTCCAGGGCGCCGCCCTCGTCGGTGGCCCGGCCGGTGACCACGGCGAGGGGGTCGACGGCCGGGATGCCGAGCCGGTCGAGGTCCCGCAGCAGCTCGTACTCGCGCAGGGCGGGGCGTTCCGCCAGCTCCTTGACGGCGATCACCTCGTCGCCGGCGCGCGCGTAGCGCACGACGTGCCGGGAGATGCCGCGCGGCAGCGGGACGAGATAGCGGTCGGGCCACTCTTCCAGGGGGAGGTGCCACGGCAGTTCGAGCAGGAGTGCGGGGTGCTCGGGATTGGTGGCGCTGATCTGCAATGCCATGGCCTGACCGTTCTCGTTCGTTCTCGTTCCGCTGGTGATCGTCACCTCACTGTAGAGCGCCGCCTCACAGGGCCCGCTCCCGCGCCTGCCGGGCAGCCGCCCGCACGCTGCCGTGGTGAACGGGCCCGTGGCCGGGCAGCAGGACATCGGCCGGGAGCTTTTCCAGCAGGTCCAGCGAGGCCACCGCGCGCTCGCGTTCACGGTGGAACATGTCGGGCAGCAGCTGCGGGCCCTTGAGCCGGGCGGTCGGGTGTCCGCTGACCAGGGCGTCGCCGGAGACCACGACCCCGGCGTCCGGAAGGTGGAAGGCGCAGTGGCCGTCGGTGTGCCCCGGGGTGTGGACGGGGACGGGCCCGCCCGGCAGGTCGAGCACCTCCGGGAACGGCTGTGGTTCGGCGACCGGCACCTGGGTGGTGCCGCCGGAGCGGATCGCGTGCACGGCCCAGGGGAGCACACCCGGCCGCCACCCGTTCCTGAGTACGTCCCCGACGGTCACCTGGTGCAGGAAGTCCCGGCGCGCGTGCGGCACTTCGGCCTCGTGCGTCAGCACCGGCGTGCCGTACACGGAGCGCAGGTACTCGGCCGAGCCGATGTGGTCGTTGTGGGCGTGCGTGACGAGTATCGCCGCGACGGCCTCCGGTGAACTGCCCACCTGCGCGAGCGAGTCGAGGACCAGCTGCCGGTCGCCGGGGTATCCGGTGTCGATCAGGGTGGCGGCGTCCCCCTCGGTGAGGATCACCCAGTTGGTGTTGCTTCCGTGTACGAGGTAAATGCCATCGGCGACTCGCTGGACGTCTGCCCGCATGATCTTCCCGTTCTGCAGTTCGCTGCCGGATGACGCACAGCAAATCAGACGGCGGCGGAGTGGATCGCGACGGGGCGTACGGTCCGGTGGCTCACTGCACCCCGCGCGGCCGGAACTGGACGCTGATCCGGGGCCCGGCGGCCCGCGCGCTCTTGGGTACGGAGTGCTCCCAGGTGCGCTGGCAGGAGCCGCCCATCACGATCAGGTCCCCGTGTCCCAGCGGACGCCGTACCGTCCCGCCCCCGCGCACCGGCCGCAGCAGCAGGTCGCGCGGTGCGCCCACGGAGAGGATCGCGACCATGGTGTCCTCGCGCGCACCGCGCCCGATCCGGTCCCCGTGCCAGGCGACGCTGTCCCGCCCGTCCCGGTAGTGGCAGAGCCCGGCTGTCGTGAACGGCTCCCCGAGTTCGGTGGCGTAGTGCGCGCCGAGCGTGTCCCGCGCCCGGGCCAGCACCGGGTGCGGCAGCGCGTCCGCCTCGCCGTAGAAGGCCAGCAGCCGGGGGACGTCCACGACGTGGTCGTACATCTGCCGGCGCTCGGCCCGCCAGGGGACCTCGGCCGCCAGCTGTCCGAACAGGGCGTCCGCTCCGTGGAGCCAGCCGGGCAGTTCGTCGATCCAGGCGCCGTGGCGCAGCGGGGTGCGCCGCATTCCGGCCAGGGTGCCGAGCCGGATTTCGTCGGTCTGGTCGAAGAGGGAACCTTGGAGATGCGCGGCCATGGCACCAGCATACTCCCAGATTCGAATACGTGTTCCTATTGGGTCAGTGGCGAAATCCCGTCCCTTCCAGCCCTTTGGATACATCGATGCATCGGATACATTCCTGTATCGAACGGAGGGCCGGACATGGCGGTCGAGGGGACGACGGGGCGGGTGACCAAGCGGCGCGTGCGGACGCGCGCCAATCTGCTGGAGGCCGCGTTCGCGGTGTTCGCCGCGAAGGGGTTCGGGCGGGTCTCGATCGAGGAGGTCTGCGAGGCCGCCGGCTACAGCAGAGGCGCCTTCTACTCCAACTTCGACAGCCTGGACGAGCTGTTCTTCGCCCTCTACGGGGAGCGGGCCGGCCTGATCGCCGACCAGGTCGCGGGCGCGCTCGCCCTGGACGGTCCCGATCTCGACGTACCCGCGGCCGTCGACCGGGTCACCGAGGTCCTGCTGCTCGACCTGGACTGGCTGCTCGTCAAGACCGACTTCCTGGTCCACGCGGCCCGGGACCCCGCCGTCGCCCGGACCCTCCTGGAACACCGTGAGCGGCTGCGGCGGGCCGTCGCGGACCGGCTCGCCCGCGCCACCGGACACACCGAACTGCCCGCCGTACTCGGCGACACCGAGGGCGCCGCCCACGCGGTGATCGCCGCGTACGACGGGGTCACGACCCAACTGCTGCTGGACAAGGACGTCGAGCACGCACGCGCGTGGCTCAAGCAGCTGCTCACCGCACTGCTCACCGACGGCAGCGACAACCCGGCCGCGCGCAGCGGCGGATGAGAAAGGGAACGGTCGCCATGGATGCGGACGTCATCGTCGTCGGAGCCGGCCTCGCCGGACTGGTCGCGGCACACGAGCTGACCAGCAAGGGCCGACGGGTCGCGCTGGTCGACCAGGAGAACGCCGCCAACCTCGGCGGGCAGGCCTTCTGGTCGTTCGGCGGGCTGTTCCTCGTCGACTCCCCGGAGCAGCGGCGGGTCGGCATCAAGGACTCCTTCGACCTCGCCTGGAGCGACTGGCAGGGCAGCGCCCAGTTCGACCGCGTCGACGACGAGGACTCCTGGGCGGTGAAGTGGGCGCGCGCCTACGTCGAGTTCGCGGCGGGGGAGAAGCGCTCCTGGCTCGCCGGGCACGGCATCTCGTTCCTGCCGACGGTCGGCTGGGCGGAACGCGGCGACCTGCGCGCCCACGGACACGGCAACTCCGTACCCCGCTTCCACGTCTCCTGGGGCACCGGCACCGGAGTCGTCGAACCCTTCGTGCTCAGCGCCAAGGAGGCGTCCCGGGCCGGGCTGCTGACCTTCTACCACCGTCACCAGGTCGACGAGCTCGTCGTCACGGAGGGCGCCGTGCGCGGCGTACGCGGCACGGTCCTCGCCGAGGACACCTCGCCGCGCGGAGTGGCCTCCAACCGCGACCGGATCGGCGACTTCGAACTCACCGCCCAAGCCGTGATCGTCACCACCGGCGGCATCGGCGCCAACCACGACATCGTGCGCCAGTACTGGCCCGAGCGGCTCGGCACGGCACCGGCCGGCATGGTCACCGGCGTGCCCGCCTACGTCGACGGGCGGATGCTCGACATCAGCGCCCGGGCCGGCGTCCGGCTGGTCAACCGGGACCGCATGTGGCACTACACCGAGGGCATCCAGAACTGGAGCCCGATCTGGCCCGGCCACGGCATCCGCATCCTGCCCGGCCCGTCCTCCATGTGGTTCGACGCGCTCGGCCGCCGCCTCCCCGAGCCCTGCCTGCCCGGCTACGACACCCTCGGCACCCTCAAGTACCTGCGCACCACCGAGGACATCGCCGAGCACGACCACTCCTGGTTCATCCTCACCCAGCGGATCATCGAGAAGGAGTTCGCCCTGTCGGGCTCCGAGCAGAACCCCGACATCACCGCCAAGGACCGCAAGGCGTTCCTCAAGGAGCGCATCCTCGGCAAGGGCGCCCCCGGCCCGGTGGCCGACTTCGTGAAGCACGGCGCGGACTTCGTGGTCGCCGACAACCTCGACCAGCTCATCGGCAAGATGAACGAGCTGACCGACAAGCCGCTGCTGGACGTGGCCCAGGTGCGGCGCCAGATCGAGGCCCGCGACCTCCAGATCGCCAACCCGTACAGCAAGGACGCGCAGGTCCAGGGCATCCGCAACTCCCGCCGCTACATCGGCGACCGGCTCGGTCGCACCGCCTCCCCGCACCGCATCCTCGACCCGGAGGCCGGCCCGCTCATCGGCGTCAAGCTCCACACCCTCACCCGCAAGACCCTCGGCGGCATCCAGACGGACCTCGACTCGCGCGCGCTGGGTGCGACGGGCGAGCCCGTCGAGGGGCTGTACGCGGCCGGTGAGGTCGCCGGCTTCGGCGGTGGCGGCGTGCACGGCTACAACGCCCTGGAGGGCACCTTCCTCGGCGGCTGCCTCTTCTCGGGCCGTGCGGCGGGCCGGGCGGCTGCACGGGCGACGGCCTAGGGTTCCCGGCCGGACGTCAGCAGTCCGGCCAGCACGGAGGCATGGCTCTGCTCAGGGGCCCTGGCGGCGGTGACGAGCGTCGTCGGGCCCTTGGCGGCCAGCTCACGCAGCGCGTGCAGGGGTTCGGCCGCCTCGGGCGCGGCCAGCTCCGCCTCGTACCGCCGCCGGAACTCCTCGTAGGTGTCGGCCGGGTCCTCCTGGGAGTGGTACCAGCGGCGCAGCTCGGTCGACGGGGTGAGGGCTTTCGGCCACTCGTGGACCTGCGCCGCGTCCTTGGACAGGCCGCGCGGCCACAGCCGGTCGACCAGGACGCGTACACCGTCGTCCGGCTCGGGAGGTTCGTAGACGCGACGGACACGGACGGTCACGGTGGCCTCCGGCTGAGTGGGGTGCGGGTGCGGTGACCGAAAGAATGATGCGTTCGCCCGTCGGGGCTCGCAACTTGACCAGAAGAAGGAGGAATTCGCGCGGTGGCGCCTTTAGGGTGAAAACCCTGAAGATGATCACACCTCATATCGTAGGAGTTCGCGTGAGACCCCCCAGGAAGTACGCAGGCACCCGCACCGCAGTCCTCCGTCGTGACGCCGTCGTCGCGACCGTGCCCGTCGCCCTCGCGGCCCTGCTGGCCGCCGCCGCACCCGCGGGAGCCGCGACGACAGGCACCTCTGGTGTCGGAGACCCGTACTTCCCGCTGTCCGGAAACGGCGGCTACCACGTCGCCCACTACGACCTGAACCTCCGCTACGACCCCGTGAGCCGCCGCCTCGACGGCAAGGCCGTACTCACCGTCCGCGCCACCCAGAAGCTGACCCGCTTCAACCTCGACCTCAGCGGCCTGAAGGTCACCGCCCTCACCGTCGACCGCGTGAAGGCGGGTTTCCGGCGCTCCGGCCAGGAACTGATCGTCAGCCCGCGCCACGCCCTGAACAAGAACCAGACCTTCCAGGTCGCCGTCACCTACAGCGGTGTCCCCAAGGCGGTCACGGACCCGGACGGCTCGAAGGACGGCTGGATCGCCACCGACGACGGCGTGTTCGTCGCCGGTGAGCCGCAGGGCTCCATGAGCTGGTTCCCCGGCAACAACCATCCCAAGGACAAGGCCTCGTACGACTTCACGATCACGGTCCCGCAGGGGCGCACCGCCGTCGCCAACGGCGTCCTCCTGAGCCAGAGGACCGCGGGCGGCAAGTCCACCTTCCGCTGGCGCCAGTCCGAGCCGATGGCCGCCTACCTGGCCACGGCCACGGTCGGGAGGTTCAAGGTCGAGCAGTACACCACCCGCGGCGGCATCAAGGTCTACAACGCCGTCGATCCGCGCGAGGCCGCCGACGCGGCGCCCGTGCTGAAGAAGCTCCCGTCCGTCCTGGACTGGGAGGCCAAGCTCTTCGGCCCCTACCCGTACAAGGCCGCCGGAGCCATCGTCGACCGTGCCCCGCAGGTCGGCTTCGCGCTGGAGACACAGACCCGTCCCGTGTACGACCAGGCCCCCGATCTGAGCACCCTGGTCCACGAGAGCGCCCACCAGTGGTTCGGCGACTCCGTCGCCCTCACCACCTGGAAGGACATCTGGCTCAACGAGGGCTTCGCGACCTACACCGAGTGGCTGTACGCGGAACAGCACGGCGGCCCGAGCGCCCAGAAGACCTTCGACGACCTGTACGCCACGGCCGCGAACGACGACCTGTGGTCGTTCCCGCCCGCCGACCCGGGCAGCGGCGCGAACATCTTCGGCAGGCCCGTCTACGACCGCGGTGCCATGGCCCTGCACAAGCTCCGCAAGGCGGTCGGCGACCCCGCCTTCTTCAAGATCCTGCGCACCTGGGCCACCGACCACCGGGACGGGCACGGTACGACCGCCCAGTTCACCGCCCTCGCCGAGCGGGTCTCCGGCAAGGACCTGGACCAGCTGTTCCTGACCTGGATCGGCACGAAGGGCAAGCCCTCCGCTCCGTAGAGCCGCTGAACCGCTGAACCGCCCGACTCCCCGGGCTGCGGCCCGGGGCGGGCACCTCACTGCTCGCGCATGCCCCACGGCGAGCCGTACGCGGTCAGCAACTCCAGGAAGGGGCGGGCCGGGAACGCCTCCGGGCCGAGGACACCCGAGCCGGACCAGGCGCCGGTGGCGACGAGTTCCAGGGCGACGACCGGATTGACGGCCGTCTGCCACACCACCGCCTGGGAGCCGTACTCCGCCATGGACCACTGGTTGTCGATCACGTGGTACAGGTACACCTCGCGCGGCGCCCCGTCCTTCGTACCCCTGACCCACGTGCCCGCGCACGTCTTGCCGTGCATGCGCTCGCCCAGCGTCGCCGGGTCGGGCAGACAAGCGGCGACGACGTCCCGGGGCGACACGGCGACCGGGCCGGTGGAGCCCGGGACGGTCACCGGGTCGGTGCGGTCCAGGCCCAGCAGGTGCAGCGTCCTGAGGGTCTGGATGAACTCCTCGCCCAGGCCGTACTTGAAGGTGACGCGGCGCGCGTCGATCCAGCGCGGCACGAGCAGCACCTCCTCGTGCTCGACGTTCACACACTCCACCGGGCCGATGCCCTCGGGGAAGTCGAACACCTCCGGCTCGCTGAAGGGCTCCGTGGTGAACCAGCCCCGGCCGGACTCGTAGACGACCGGCGGGTTGAGGCACTCCTCGATCGTCGTCCAGATACTGAAGGACGGCGCGAAGTCGTAGCCGTCGACGGTGAGGTTCGCGCCGTCGCGGATGCCGATCTCCTCGATCTCGTCGAAGAGTTCGTCGGCCGCGTACCGGGCGAACACATCGGACATGCCCGGCTCCACCCCCATGCCGACCAGGGCCAGCGCACCCGCCTGCGCCCACTCGTCCGCCGCCGCGAACTGTTCGTCGCCGAGCTTGACCCCGCACTCCGCGTACGGCCGCTCGGCGTGCGGGCGCGACAGGGACATCGCCATGTCGAGGTAGGTGACCCCGGCCGCGCGGGCGGCGCGGAACAGCGGCATCACGAAGCGCGGGTCGGTCGCGTTGAGCAGCACATCGCATCCGTGCCTGGCCAGCAGCTCCGCCACCGCCGTCTCGTCTGAGGCGTCGACCCGCTCCGCCACGAACCGCTCCCCGCCGCCGAGCGCGGCGACAGCGGCCTCGGCCCGCGCCGGGTCGTAGTCGGACACGACCATCAGGTCGAAGAAGGAGCGCCGGGCGGCGATCCGGGTGATCGCGGTCCCCACACCGCCGGCGCCCACGAGCAGCACACGCATGGCAAAACTCCCTTTTTGCGAAGGTTCCGATGCCGTTGTCCGCCGATCCAACGCCTTGCCGTCGGCTAAGGTCAATGGCGTTGGCATAAGAGTGGAAGGGGTGGCCGTGCCGAAGCAGGTCGTGCCGGAGGAGAAACGGCGGCGCCGCCGTCCCACCAGGAGCGGCACCGTGCTGTCCGAGCAGCTGATCGTCGACACCGCCCTGCGCATGCTCCGCGAACACGGCAGCACCGGTCTCACCGCCCGCCGCCTGGGCCTGGCCCTGGACGCCGACCCCAGCACCCTCTACCGCTACTTCCGCGGCATGGACGACCTGACCCTCGCCATCGGCGACGCGCTCATCGGCCAGGCGCTGCACGGCTGGCGGCCGACGGGGGAGTGGCAGGCGGACCTGCGCGCCGTCGGGCTGCGCATCCACACCGTGTACGTCACCCACCCGCAGGCCGCCGTCCTGACCGCCAGCCGTGTCACGGGCCGCGCCAACGAGCTGGCCGCCGACGAGGCGATCCTCGACGTCCTGCGCACGGCCGGCTTCCCGCTGCCGCAGACGGTACGGATCTACCACGCCTTCATCGACCAGACGCTGGCCTTCGCCGCCCTCGACGCCGCTTCGCTGGCCCTGCCGCGCGCCAGCCTCACCGCCGACGAGGACATGTGGCGCTCGACCTACGCCCGCCTGCCGCGCAGCACCCACCCCCGGATCGCCGAAGCGGCCCCGCTGCTCGCCGCCCGCATGGTCGCCAGTGCCTATCCGACGGCCCTCGACATGCTGCTGGAGAGCGCCGCCGGGACGCTCGCCGCGGAAGGCCCCGCCAGTACTTGTGATAAGGAAAGCTGAGCCGATCGGATGTAGCCGACAACCAGGACACCCGTGGACCCCAGCAACAGCAGTACCGGCAACGACTCGGAGCCCCGGCCGACCGCGCCCGCCGACGAGCCCCGCCCGCGCGGGCGCCGCTGGACCATGGACACCCGTCCCCTGCGCCGCCCCGCCTACCGCCGCCTGTGGTCCTCGACCGCCGTCACCGCCGTCGGTAGCCAGCTCACCGCCGTCGCCGTGCCCAAGCAGATCTACGACATCACCGGCTCCTCCGCCTGGGTCGGCTACGCGAGCCTGGCCGGACTCCTGCCCCTCGTCGTGTTCGCCCTGTGGGGCGGCGCGATCGCCGACAGCATGGACCGCCGCAAACTCCTGCTCATCACCAACACCGGCATCGCCGTCACCTCGCTGCTGTTCTGGATCCAGGCCCTCGTCGGCCTCGGCTCGGTGGCGACCCTGATGGTCCTGCTCGCCCTCCAGCAGGCGTTCTTCGGCCTGAACTCACCGGCCCGCAGCGCCGTCGTCGCCCAGCTGGTCCCCGAGGAGGAACTCGCCGCCGCCAACGCCCTCGGCACGACCGTCATGCAGACCGGTCTGGTCGCGGGACCCCTGCTCGCCGGCACCCTCATACCCGTCGTCGGCCTCGCCGAGCTGTATCTGATCGACGCGCTCGCCCTGTGCGTCACCCTGTGGTCCGTCGTACGGCTGCCCGCGCTCCCGCCGGGGCCGACGGCCTCCCGGAAGGCGGGCGCACGCGAGATCGTGGCCGGGTTCCGCTACATCGCCCTGCACAAGGTGCTCCTGCTCTCCTTCCTCGCGGACATCGTCGCCATGGTCTTCGGCATGCCCCGCGCCCTGTTCCCGCAACTGGCCGCCCAGACGTACGCCCCTTACGGGGAGGGACTCGCCCTCGGCCTGATGTTCGCGGCGATCCCCGTGGGCGCGGTCGTCGGCGGCCTGTTCTCCGGGACGTTCTCGCGGGCGCGCCGGCACGGCTGGATGGTGATCGGCGCGGTCGTGGCCTGGGGGCTGGCGATCACGGGCTTCGGGCTGAGCACCAGCCTGTGGGTGGCGGTGGCGTTCCTGGTCGCCGCCGGGGTGGCCGACATGGTCTCCAGCGTCTTCCGGGTGGCGATCCTGCTGTCGGCGGCGACCGACGAGATGCGCGGCCGGATGCAGGGCGTCTTCACCGTGGTCGTGGTGGGCGGTCCCCGCCTGGCCGACCTGCTGCACGGCACGACGGCGTCCGTCCTGGGCCCCCGCGCTGCCGTCGCCGGCGGCGGACTCCTGGTCGTCGCCGTCACCCTGGCCCTGACGGCCGCGATGCCTGCGCTGCGCCGCTACGTCGTCCGGTGACCGGACCGGCCTTCACCGGCCGGGCGCCCGCTTGTGCACGGAGAAGTGCTCCATCAGCCTGCCCCGGGTCAGCTCCAGCCGATGGGCGAGGATCTCGGCGATGATCCGCACCAGTTGCAGCCCGAGGGCCGGGTCCTCCTCGCAGAGTTCGAGTACCGACGCCGCGTCGAACTCGTAGGCGCGTACGGGGCTGAAGGCCTCGGCGCCGAAGTCCCACCGGTGGGGCGGGAAGAGCCAGGACCAGCCGAGCAGGTCGCCCGCGCCCAGACTGGCCACCGTCACCCGCTGCACCGGCGTCACCTGCTGGACCAGGGAGACCGCACCTGAGCGGACGACCCAGAAGCGGTCGGCGGTGTCGCCCGCCTCGAAGATCCTGAAGTCCTCGGGGAAGGACACCTCCGTTGCGAGCGAGAGCAGGCGCTCACGGCGGGGCGGGGGCAGGGCGGTCAGCAGCTTTGTCGCTTTGGTCATGAGCAGGGCTCCTCGCCGGCGATCCGGAGGGGGAGACGTCCGGCGCGGCGGCGCACTGTCCGGCTCCGGCGGCTTCCCCTCCATCCATTTCAGCCGTTGCGGACACGCAGGGCACCTCGGCGGCAGGCATGAATCTGCTTTTTGACAGAAGAAGGCCCTGGCTGGACGGGGGAGACCAGCCAGGGCCGTAGGTGGTGACACGCGGAGGGCGGTCGCCTCGCGGCGAAAGGCTCCATGGGGCTTCAGCCGAACGATCTTCCCCATGGGCTATAGGTGAGGCCCGGGGACACTGTCCCCTCCGCAGCCACGTAGACAAGAACGGCCGACCCCTCCGCGTTGTTCCGCATCCACTCCCGCGCCGGGCGTGATCCACGTCACGCCCGGCTTCGGGGGCTCAGCCCTCGGACGCCTGGGCGATCAGCGTCTGCAACCGAAGGCCACGACGGGCGTCGAGCTCGCCGGAGACACCGGCGCGTACCGCGGTCGCGAACTCGCGGCGCAGCACGGGCCAACTCTCCTCGTGGTCGAGTTCGGAACTGTCGAAGATCAACTCCGGTCCGGAACCGTAGAGTTCGACGCGGGCGACACCCTGCGCCACGTTGACCGAACCGGACAGGGAAGCCTGGCTCACCGCGCCGTTCTCGTGCTCACAGGTGAGCTCGATCCAGCGGCGCGGATCCCCGGTCCCGCGTACTCGTGCGATCCGCCCCACGGACGCGTCGAGCAGGTCCAGGACATGCGGCCCCAGATCGAGTAGCGCGCCGTGTTCGAGCCGCCAGGGGGTCGCGAACGCACCGCTCAGGAAGGCGTCGCTGAGGAAGCACGCCCGCGCGCCGAGCACGTCCGCACCGAGGGCCGCCTCCAGGAACCGGCGCGTCTCGGGGTGGTAGCGGTTCGTCAGGGTGACCTGAGAGACGACCCCGGCCTCGCCGATCGCGTCCACCAGCTGCCGGGCCGCCCCGAGATCCTCGGCGATCGGCTTCTCCAGCAGCACGGCCTTGCCCGCCTTCGCGGCACGCACGGCGAGCTCGGCCTGAACGGCGGGCGGTACGGCGAACGCCACCGCCTCGCAGGAGTCGAGCAGTTCCTCGAACCGGGCGGCGACCGGGGCCCCGTACGGCGCCGCCGTCTCCTGGGCCGCCTCGGGGCGGCGCGCCCAGACCCCGGCGAGCTCGGTCTCGGGCCCGGCGGCCAGCACGCGCGCGTGCACCCCCCGCGCCCAGGGGCCGGCCCCGACGAGCCCGACCTTGACGGGCGGGTGCGACCACGGTGCGGCGGTACTGGTCACGGCAGGGTCCAATCCGTACGGGAGGCCGATACGGAGATCACTCTGCGGTTCCGTCCGCCGTACCGTCAACCAGGGTCAACGCCGCGTACGCG
The DNA here is from genome assembly GCF_036227485.1 of Streptomyces sp. NBC_01451. Taxonomy (NCBI): domain Bacteria; kingdom Bacillati; phylum Actinomycetota; class Actinomycetes; order Kitasatosporales; family Streptomycetaceae; genus Streptomyces; species Streptomyces sp. NBC_01451. The sequence goes on along the minus strand of NZ_CP109479.1, from coordinate 574,213 downwards.
CCCTGTGCTCAGCGGAACACGTTGTCCGAGTCGTCCCAGTGCGCGAGTTCCTCCGCCGCCGCGTTCGGCCGGGGAGAGCGCGTCCTGGCCTGGTACATCGCGTCGATCTCGAAGGCGTAGTGCCGCACGATGTCGTCCCGGCGCAGTTTCATCGAGGGGGTCAGCAGGCCGTTGCTGAGGGCGAAGGGCTCCGCGAGGACCCGGAACACCCGGATCGACTCGGACCGCGACACCGTGCTGTTGGCGGCGGCGACGGCCCGGCCGATCTCCTCCCGCAGGGCGTTCTCCTCGCGGGCCTGGCGGTGCGGCGTGTCCTCCTGAAGGGCCAGCGACGCGCGCCAGTGGGCGAGAAAGTCCGGGTCGAGGGTGATCAGGGCGCCCACGCACGGCCGGTTGTCGCCCACGATCACCGCCTGGTGCACCAGCGGATGCATCCGCAGCCGCTGCTCCAGGGCGGCCGGAGCGACGCTCTTGCCGCTGCTGGTGATGATGATGTCCTTCTTGCGCCCGGTGATCGTCAGATACCCCTCCGTGTCCAGCCGCCCGATGTCCCCGGTCGCCAGCCAGCCGCCCCGCAGCGCCTCCCGGGTTCCGGCGTCGTCGTTGACGTACCCCTGGAAGACGGAGGCGCCGTACACCAGGATCTCCCCGTCCGCGGCGACCCGGATCTCGGTGCCGGGCAGGGGCTGCCCGACCGTCCCGAACTTCTCCCGGCCCACGGGCTGCGCGGTGACGCCGCCGCTGGTCTCGGTGAGGCCGTAGCCGTCGTGGACGAGGATGCCGATACCCGAGTAGAACAGGGCGAGTTCGCGGTTGAGGGGCGAGCCGCCGGACACCGCGCCGCACACCCGTCCGCCGAGGGCGGCACGGAGTTTGCGGTACACCGTCCGTTCGTAGAGGGCGTGTTGGAGCCGCAGGTCGAAACCGGGGCCGGAGCCCGTGCCCAGTCGCTGCCGCTCGACGGCAGTCGCGAAGTCCCGTGCGGTACCGACGGCCCGCTCGAACAGGGCGCCCCGGCCCGCCTTCTGGGCGGCGCGCAGGAAGTTCTTGTAGATCTTCTCGAACACGGACGGCACCGCGTACAGATACGTCGGCCGGAAGGAGAGCAGCGCCGCCGACAGCGCCTCCCCGCTCAGGTCGGGTTCATGGCCCATCAGCAGGCCGCCGCGCAGGCACAGGCCCTGGATCATCAGGCCGTACACGTGCGAGAAGGGCAGGAAGGCGAGGACCGTGGGCTGTACGCCGGGCGGCGCCGCCGTGTGTCTCCAGCCCGCGAGGAGGGTGTCGCAGGGGCTGGCCAGGCTGCGGTGGCTCAGGGCGCAGCCGCGGGGATGCCCGGTGGTGCCGGACGTGTAGGCGACCACCGCGGCCGAGTCGGGGAGCACGATCCGGCGCATCGAGTCGACCGTGGTCGTCGGCACCGGCCGTCCCAGTTCGACGAGTTGGGACAGGGCCCCGTCGTCGAGCTGCCACACGTTGCGCAGCAGGGGCAGCGAGGTGCACACCGAGCCGACGGTCATGAGGCCCTGTTCGTCCTCGACGACGATGGCACTGCACTGCGAGTCCGCGAGGATCCAGGCGACCTGGTCGCGCGAAGAGGTCGGATAGATCGGCACGACCTCGGCGCCCACCGCCCAGAGCGCGTAGCAGAGCACCGTCCACTCGTAGCGGGTGCGGGCCATGATGGCCACGCGGTGGCCCGGTGAGATGCCGGAGGCGATGAATCCCTTGGCCAGGTCGACGACCTCGTCCCGCAGTTCGGCGGCCGTCACCTGGGTCCAGACCTGTTCGGCCGGGTCGTGGCGGCGCGAGAGCTGCGGCAGGTTCGGTTCGCGGAGCGCCGTGTCGAAGACGCTGTCGGCGAGGCCGCCCGTCAGCGGTGCGGTGGTGGTGGGGGGAGCGAGGGCGAAGTCGCGCATGCGCTGCTCCTGGATCGTACTGATTGTGACCGCGCCGACCAGTGGAGTTATCGACGGTGAACGAATCTAGCTCAGGTGACGGGCTTTGTTGCCGGGAACTGTGAAGTCGTTTTCCGCGTGGAGGTTTCGGAAGTCGTTTTCCGCGAATCACCCCGCTTGCCCGAGGCCCAGGTCCGTTCACGGGCACGCACTCACGGTCTTCTGGCAGTGCTCGGGATGACCGGGGGCAGTCGGAACCAGTGGAAGACGGCGCGTTCGAACCACTCGGGGTCCCGGTCCTTGGCGGGAGCGTCCTCGAAGGTGTCCGGGAGGGGTGGCGCTATCCCCCCGCAGTGGAGCGCTGGACCGCAGGGGCGGTGTGCCCGGTGAAACGGTCGCCGTGGGCCCATCCGGCCTGCTCCCGCAGGTAGGCGACCAGGCTCGTGCGGAGATAGCGCTCGGCGGCGTGCACGGCCTCCCGGGCGCACCGTTTCCCCATCAGCACGCACAGGGTGTAGCCCGAGTCCTCGAAACTGTCCCGCGCCGAACGGTCGGACGGGGCCGCGAGCATGACGCGCTCCCACGCCCGGTACCTGTCCAGCTGTCGGGCGACCTCGGCTTTGGCGGGCAACAGCATGGTGCTGGTCCCCTTCCTCGTGACTCACTGCTTCTGCGTTCCTACGGCGAGACCTTCACTCATGGTGCATGGGCGACGACCCATCGTCTTGTTGGATCTTCAATCACCGCTGGTGGTGCTCGTGTTGCACGAATGGACTAGCGCTTCCACTCTGGAGCTGACTCAGAAGCGAACAGTGCTCACGCTTCGCGTTCGGGGCCCGGCCCCGCAGAGCGTGGAGGAACGTGGGCCCGCCGTGAGGAGCCAACGAAGATGAAGACCGCAGAGTCCTGCTACTACCACCTCGACGTGGAGGTCTGTCCCGAACGGGTCGGGCAGGTGGGCCGCATCCTGGCCGCCCACCTCCGGCTCTGGGGCCTGGAGCACCTTGCCGGGTCCGTCTGCCACGGCACGGAATCGCTGTTGCGCGCCATCGACGAGCACGCGACCGACAAGCAGGCGGTGATCGAGATGTGGTGGAACGGCCAGCACCTCATCACCGCCATCGCCGGGAACGACCGCGACCTGCGCCTGGAACAGGAACTCGGCGACTGCCTGGCGTGGATCGCCGCGGTGAGCGACGGCTGGGGCTGCTGTGCCACCGGTACCGGTGCCAAGGTCGTCTGGTTCTCACGCCGTGCCCTGGCCTGCGAAGGCGTTCCCCGGCTCCCGGTCCCGCCCGCACCGACCCTGCGGGAGGTGCGCCAGGTACCCCGAGCGGGCTCGGCAGACAGGGCACCGGGTGCTCTCGTGAACGCGTAGGGCGGCCCGCGGGCTCAGCGGGGGAGGCGCGCCGTCACCGTGAACTGCGCCCCGTCCGGATCGCGCAGCACCGCCTCGTACGGCACGGAACCGGAGTCGTACCGCAGGACGCTGCCGCCGTTGTCCTGCGCGGCCCCGACGCAGGCCGCCACGTCCTCGACCGCGAAGTGGACCTGCCAGTGCGGCCGGACGGTGGGGTCGGGCGCCGCCTCCAGCGCGCCCGAGACGATGCGGGCCACCACGTCCCCCCGGCTGCGCAGCACGACCTCGTCGCCCTCGTAGTGGACCTGGCAGCTGCCCGGCCGGTCCGACGCCCACTCCAGGATCTCGCCGTAGAAGATGGCCGCGTCGAACGCGTCGCGGGTGTGCAGCCGCACGAATGTCGGGGCCGCCCGACGCCAGGCCTCCCAGCCGGCGAGCAGCTCACCCTCCCAGATCCCGAAGATCGCCCCGTCGCGGTCGGCCAGCAGGGCTGCCCGGCCGGGCGGGAAGGAGAGCGGCCCGACCGCCGCCGTACCTCCGCGCTCGCGGACCCGCGCCACCGCGTCGTCCGCGCTCGGTACGGCGAAGTACGGGGTCCAGGCGACCACCATCTGCCAGACGGAGGCCACCGCGGCGATCCCCGCGACCGGCGTGCCGTCCGCCAGTGCGACCCGGAAGCGGTCGCCCAGGCGGGCCGAACGCCACCTCCAGCCCAGTACGGCGCTGTAGAACGCCTCGGTGGCCCGGGTGTCGCGGCTGGTCAGACTCACCCAGCAGGGTGCGCCGAACACGGAACGGGTCGAGGAGACGACGTCCGTCGCGCCGCGGGGATGTGTCGGGTGGTTCATGGCACTCATGTCCTGACTTCGTCGACCGGCAGGCACCGGTCGGGCACCAGTCTCCGACCGAACCCCGTCCCGGTGCCTGTCGACTACCCCGATCGGGTCTTTCGGCACCTGCGGAGCCGGTCCCGGGAGGGCGGGCCCTCAGCGGGCACCGGCGAGGATGTCCCCGTGCCGTGTCCGCCTCCCCCCGGCGTGTTCGACGGGCGGACCGGCGGACGATTCCTTGCCCTGCTTTGTGTGCTGTTCCTCGTTCTGATCCTCGTTCAGTTCCTCGCGTATGCGTGCGCAGCAGGTGCTGAGCAACCGGGAGACGTGCATCTGTGAGATGCTCAGCTGCGACGCGATCCGGCTCTGTGTCATCCCGCCGAAGAACCGCAGATAGAGGATGGTCCGCTCACGTTCGGGCAGAGCCCGAAGACACGGACCCACGGCCGTTCGGTCGACGATCAGGTCGAAACCGGGGTCGGTCCTGCCGACGGTGTCGGTGAGCGCGTACCCGTCGGTGCGCGGCAGCTCCGCCTCCAACGAGAGCACGGAGAAGCACTCCAGGGCCTCCATGCCGGTACGCACCTCGCTCTCGCTCAGTTGTGCGTGAGCGGCGATCTCGGCGACGGTCGGTGGCCGCCCCGAGATGGTGGCGGACAGTTCCCTGGAGGCGGTGCGCACCCGATTGCGCAGGTCCTGGACCCTCCGCGGCACATGCAGCGCCCACAGGTGGTCGCGGAAGTGGCGCTTGATCTCGCCGGTGACAGTGGGTACGGCGTAGGCCTCGAAGGCGGTGCCGCGCTCGGGGTCGTAGTGGTCGACCGCCTTGACGAGTCCGACGGCCGCGACCTGGTAGAGATCCTCCAGGGACTCTCCGCGCCCCCGGAAGCGGACCGCGATCCGCTCCGACATGGGCAACCAGGCCCGTACGAGGTCGTCCCGGAGGGCTTGGCGTTCGGGACCCTCGGGCAGCCGGGCGAGCCGCTCGAAGTCGGCGGCCGTGTCGGGGGCGTCGTCATGCGGATGTTGCTTCGATCTGGTGGCGACAAGCATCGCGCGCACCTTCTTCGCACTGGTGCTGTTGGACAGACACCGGGGGAGGGTGCGCTCACGGACCGGACGGAGGTCGGCCGAGATCCGGCGAACCGGTTCCCACGGGCGTGCCTCCAGTCCGAAGCACTGTCTGACGAGTTCCCGTTCCGGTCGACATGAAAACAAATCGACATAAAAAGTGACTCGCTGCTCTCGGCTGCTTTCCATGCGAATTCACCACAAGGTACATGACGCATGCATGTTCTTGACTCTTCCATTCCCTCCAGATGGCTCTTTACCTCTGACTCAGAGCTAATATCGATGTGTGGAACCAGTGACCTTCGCGGACGAACTGGCCGACACCCTCGTCGGGGTGCAGCGGCTGATCAGGCGCCGACTGCGCGGCGGGACGAGCATGCCCCGGCTGCGGGGCGCCGAGGTCGAACTGCTGCGCCTGGTCGAGGGCCGTCCCGGCATCGGCATCTCCGAAGCGGCCAAGGAGCTGTACCTGGCGGGGAACTCCGTGTCCACGCTGGTGAACCAGCTGGTCGGAGCCGGCTATCTGATCCGCGGCACGGACCCGGCCGACCGGCGGGCCGCCCGGCTGCTGCTCACCCCGGCGGCCGAGGCCCGTCTCGGGGAGTGGCGGCAACGGCGCACGGCCCTCGTACGGCGGCAGGTGTCCCGCCTCGACGACGCCGACCGGGAAGCCCTGCGGGCCGCACTCCCGGCCTTGCGGAAACTGGCCCGGAACCTGAGCGAGGAAACGGAGGAGACGTGACGTCCGCAAGGATCACGAAGGGCCCCGACGCCGTCAGCTGCACCGGTCTTGTGTACGCCTTCGGCGGGACCAGGGCCGTCGACGGACTCGATCTCGCCGTGCGGGAGGGCGAGGTGTTCGGGCTCCTCGGGCCCAACGGCGCGGGGAAGACCACGGCGATCCGCTGCGTCACCACACTCCTGCCGGTACCCGTCGGCACGGTCGGCGTCTTCGGTCATGACGCCGCCCGGGACCGGATGGCGGTGCGGCGGCTGCTCGGATACGTGCCGCAGCAGCTGTCCGCCGACTCCGGGCTCACCGGGCGCGAGAACGTCGTCCTGTTCGCCCGGGTCTTCGACGTCCCGCGCCGGGAACGCGCCGAGCGGGTCGGCCAGGCCCTCGCGGCGGTCGGCCTCACCGACGCGGCCGACCGGCTCGCCAAGACGTACTCCGGTGGCATGGTGCGTCGGCTCGAACTCGCCCAGGCGCTGGTCAGCGCGCCCCGGCTGCTCATCCTCGACGAACCGACGATCGGGCTGGACCCCATCGCGAGGACCGGCGTGTGGGAACACATCGACGCCGTGCGCGCCGCCACCGGTATGACCGTCCTGGTGACCACGCACTACATGGACGAGGCCGACCAGTACTGCGACCGCGTCGCCCTGATGCACCACGGCCGCATCCGCGCCCTCGGCACCCCCGACGAACTCCGGGCGGGCCTCGGCGAACGGCGCCGGGCCGAGGGCGCGTCCGACACCGCCCCGCCGCCCACGCTGGAGGACGTCTTCCGGGACGTCGCCGACAGTGGCCTCGACGACCGGTCAGGAGACTTCCGCGATGTCCGCAGCACCCGCCGCACCGCTTCCCGCGTCGGCTGAACCCGCCGCCCCGAACCTGCTGCTCGTACCGCCCCGGCCCAGAACGGGCTGGCGGCTGCTGCCCGCCCGGGTCGGCGCGATGTGCGCCGTCGAACTGCAGAAACTCCGCCACGACCGCACCGAGCTGTACACCAGGGCCGTCCAGCCCGCTCTCTGGCTGCTGATCTTCGGCGAGACCTTCACCCGGATCAAAGCGATTCCCACCGGCGGCATCCCCTACCTCGACTATCTGGCGCCCGGGATCATCGCCCAGTCCGCGATGTTCATCGCCATCTTCTACGGCATCATGATCATCTGGGAACGGGATGCCGGCATCCTCACCAAACTCCTCGTCACCCCGACCCCACGCGCGGCCCTCGTCACCGGCAAGGCCTTCGCGGCGGGCGTGAAGGCGCTGATCCAGGCCGTCGTCGTGATCGTCATAGCCGCCCTGCTCGGCGTGGCCCTGACCTGGAACCCGCTCAGGCTGCTCGGAGTCGCGGCGGCGGTCGTCCTCGGCTCCGCCTTCTTCTCGTGCCTGTCGATGACGATCGCCGGGATCGTGCTCACCCGCGACCGGCTCATGGGCATAGGGCAGGCCATCACCATGCCGCTCTTCTTCGGCTCCAACGCCCTCTACCCCGTCAGCGTGATGCCGGGCTGGCTCCAGACGGTCAGCAGGATCAACCCCCTGAGCTATCAGGTGAACGCCCTGCGCGGTCTCCTCCTCGGCACCCCGGCCGACCTCGCCGTCGACTTCGGAGTCCTGCTGCTCGCCGCCGTCCTCGGCATCGTCGCGGCCTCCTCACTCCTGGGCAGGCTGGCCCGCTGAACGCAGGTCACGACCATGCACCCGAACGTGATGTGCGGCACGCGCCCACCTGGTGTGGGACGGGCCTTCGCCGGATTTCCGCTGCACACCGCTTGATCAGTGATCAAGGGGAAGAATTCGCTGGCCACAGCGCATTCCGCTCATTTGACTGTGCGCCGGGCACAAGGATAGGAAGCAGCCATCCGAGGTCGAGAGGTGGACTGTGCACGAGCCGAACGTGGTCGGGGACTGGCACGAGTACGACGAGCATGCCGGCCTGCGTGTCCGCGTCCACCGTCTGGTGGCGGCCGAACCGCCGCGCGGGCGCGACGACGCAGCCGAGGGACTGACCTACTTCAGCCTCCGGGCGACGGTCGAGAACCGCGGCAACCGGCGTTTCGGCGTCCACCTGGAGGACGGCCAGATCGACATCCGGCTCGGCCCCGACGGTGAGGGTGCCTTCATCGACTGGCGGAGCTCGCAGTTCATCGAGGGCTTCGACGTCCACCCGCTGCGCCGCGCCACGGCCGTCCTGTACGCGGCCGGCCCGGAAGCCTCCCTCGCGCAGGTCGACGTACAGATCCAGCTGCGGGTCGAGGAGGAGTGGACCGGCCGGCACCTCTGGGCGGGCGGGATCGGCCTGCCCGAGGACTTCACCGGCGCCGGCGCACACCACGGCACGGTCCGGGACGGCGTGGCCCACCAGGTGAGCGACTTCCTCAAGGAGCAGCGGAACCTGAGGGAACAGCGGGACCAGAAGGGCCAGACGGAACCCACCTGAGCGACCGGCCGACCCGAACCGGCGTGCTGACAACGCTGCCGCCGGACGGGCTCAATCCGCTGCTCGTGACTTCGCGAGCCAGCGTGGCCTCCGTCGACCGTTGCTTCACTGACCTGCATAGATGTGCGCCAACGCGCCTCTGCTGAGCTCTGTTCCGGGCGGTTGCGCGGCGACAGAACCGTAGTTGAGGCCGTCCTGAGGCCGACGGGTATCGAAAAAGTGTCGGTGGAGCTTCTATCCGACCACCGTCTCGGCGAGTTCGAGACTGTGATGTGATGATTTTCCGGATCTGGGCCTTGTGGCGAGCGCGTCCGACGAGGGGCGTGAGCGCAGGGAAACGGCCCCGATGAGCTGCCCGAGCCTCTCGGTTGTAGTGCCGCCGACCTGGCCGCGACGGCACACACGGGCCGCTCAGCGTCGGGGCGGGTCGGGCTCTTTGCTCAGGGCTGCCGCATCTGGCCCACGGCTTGCGCGGCCGGAAGGCAACGACAGCGGGTCGGTGAATGCCGTGCCGAGGATGGCCAGGCTGTTGGGCAGGATCAGCGCGCCGCCGAGGCCGACGACCAGCTGCGCGGCGATCACCGTGGCGGTGGTGTCGGCGGTCGTGGCGAGCAGTCCTCCCGCGATCAACACCGCCACACCGACGCAGAACATCCGCTTGCGGCCGAGGAGATTGCCCAGCGTTCCGGCCGACCGCACCAGGCTGGCCACGGCCAGCGTGTACGCGCTGAGGATCCAGATCAGTGCGCTCGGGCCGACGTGCAGGTCGGCCTGGATCGCCGACAGCGCCGAGACCGAGGCGGTGATGAGCAGGGACGTCATCATCACGCCCAGGCACGTCGCCACTGGTATCAGAAGTTTCTTGCGCTGTACGGCAGTTCGCCCGCGGTTTCCTGCCCGAGGGCTGCCTCCCCTGCTGCCCGGCAGGCGGTCGGCTGCCGACACGGACCCGCCGGCCGAGGGGGCACGGTCCCTGATCATGGAGGTCCTTCCTCGTTCCCCGAGGGTGTGGAGGGAGTCGGTCGCGGGTGGAGTGACCCCCGAGACTCCGACACCTGGACGCTGGATGTTTCGTCATCCAGGAGAAGGGATCCATGGTGGTAAAGCGAAGGAATTTCCCGGACGAGTTCAAACGGGACGCGGTCGATCTCGTGCGTTCCTCGAAGGACCGCACTCTCACCGACATCGCCCGGGGCCTGGGCATCCATCTGGAAACCCTGCGGAAGTGGGTCCGCGAGGACGCCACCCGGCGTTCCCGGACGCTGGACAGCGGGGGTGATTCCAGTATGAGCGCCGACGAACAAGAGGAACTCAGGCGCCTGCGGCGGGAGAACGCCCGGCTGAAGGAGGACAACGAGATCCTCCGCAAAGCCGCCTTAGATTCAACCGGTCAAGGCAACACTCTCGGTTGGCGTGCGGAATCCCAGGCACTTGCGCGGACGGTTGTTGAGCTTCGTCGCGATGGCGTCGAGGCCGTCTTGGCTGAACGTCGACAGGTTCGTGCCTTTGGGCAGGTACTGCCGGAGCAGCTTGTTGGTGTTCTCGTTGGTGCCCCGTTGCCAAGGGCTGCGCGGGGCTGCGAAGGGCCGCTCGACAGGTGTCCCGACCGCCTTCGCAGTCCCGTCCCGGACTCGCTCCTGGGCCGGGTCCCAGTCGGCTTCGGTCGCGGTCCGGGAGAGCTCCGCCTCTTGGATCAGGCCGCTCGCGGTGAGACTCCACGAGATCCGCCCGGCACGGAGTGACGTAGTACTCGGCCCCACATGGACGCGTACTGGCGCCACAACGGCCCGCTCACGTACGTGATCCCGTGTCGGGCACAGATCTCGCGCACCTGCGAGGAGAGTTCGGCGTAGCGGTTGCTGGGCAGGTCGGGGAAGGCGTGGTGCTCGATCTGGTGGCTCAGGTTGCCGGTGAGGAGGTGGAGGAGGAAACCGCCCTCGATGTTCGCCGAGCCCTGGATCTGGCGCAGGTACCACTGGCCGCGCGTCTCGCCGTCGAGCTGCTCCTCCTCGTACGCGAAGGTCTGGACGTCACCCGGGAAGTGGCCGCAGAAGATCACGGTGTGCGCCCAGATGTTGCGGAGCCCGTTCGCGGTGACGTTGCCGACCAGGCAGGGCACTGCGGACGGGCCCGCGAGCAGGGGGAAGAGGACGTAGTCCTTGGCTGCCTGGCGCACGGCCTTCCGGGCCAGGCGGCCAAGGTCGCCGAGGAAGGCCCGCACGCTCTTGCGGCCTGACGGCACGGCGTCCGCCTCCAGGTCGTAGAGGGCGATGCCCCACTCGAAGACGGGGGCGAGCAGGGCGGTGTACAGCGGCTGGAGGAGGTGTACCGGGTGCCAGGGCTGGTCCGGGCTCATGCGCAGGATGGTGTAACCGAGGTCCCGGTCGAGGCCGACGACGTTGGTGTATGTGTGGTGCAGGTGGTTGTGGGTGTGCTTCCAGGCGTCGGCGGAGGTGAGGAAGTCCCACTCCCAGGCCGTGGAGTGGATCGCCGGGTCGCCCATCCAGTCCCACTGACCGTGCAGGATGTTGTGGCCCAGCTCCATGTTCTCCAGGATCTTGGCGGTGGTCAGCATCGCGGTGCCCGCGAGCCAGGCGGGCGGAAAGAGGGAGACGGCGAGGGCGGCACGGCCGCCGGCCTCCAGGCCGCGTTGGGTGGCGATCACGGTATGGATGTAGCGGGCGTCCTTCGCGCCGCGTGCGGCGACGACCTCGGCGCGGATCCGGTCCAACTCCCTTGCGAGCAGCTCCGTTTGATCTTCGAACGACTCAAGGGGGATGACAGGTACGGCAGTTGCGGACATCGAAGGCTCCTTCGAGGGCCTAGAGATCGAGGGCGAGCGGACCTGCCGCACCGTTGATGCAGGTCTGGATCAACTCGCCCGGTTCACCGTGCAGTTCACCGGTCCGCAGATCACAGACACGACCGTGGAGCAGTGGGACGAGGCAGCCGAAACAGATACCCCGGCGGCAGCCGTACGGCATCGCCACCCCTGCCGCCTCCCCGGCCTCCAGGAGGGGTACGGCCGCGGATGCCTCGGCCTCGACACCGCTGCGCTCGAACCGGACCCGGCCGCCCGGCGCTTCGGAGCCGGGCGGCAGCACGGGTGTCAGCCGGAAACGCTCCACACGCAGCCGCTCACCGGCCCCGGCCGCCGCCCAGTGCCGCTCCAGGGCGTCGAGCAGTCCGTCCGGACCGCAGGCCCAGGTCTCCCGGTCGTAGCGGTCCGGACAGAGCACGCCCATGTGCTCCGGGGCCAGTCGGCCCGCGGTACGGGTGTACCGCGTGTGGATGCTCAGCCAGGGCAACCGGGCCGCCAGCCCGGTCAGTTCGGCACGGAAGAGGAACTCGTCCGGGCCGGGCGCGCTGTGCAGGAGTACGACGTCGGGGGCGGGCCCGGGAAGGCGCCGGCGTGCCAGCGTGCGCAGCATCCCCGCCACCGGGGTGATGCCGCTGCCTGCCGTCACCATGAGTATCCGCGGCGGCAGCGTACCCTCCGGCAGCGTGAACTCGCCCTGTGCGGGGCCCAGTCGGAGCACCGTGCCGGGCCGGGTTCGGTGTACGAGATGGGGGGAGACCCGGCCGCCGGGTTGCTCCTTGACTGTGATCGTCAGGGTCCTTCCCGGCGCCTCGGGAGGTGAGGTGATCGAGTACGTACGCCAGTGCCGTACGCCGTCGATCTCCACCCCCACCGGCAGGTACTGCCCGGCCCGGTGTCCCGCCCAGCCGCGCCCGGGACGGATCTCCAGCGTGGCCGCCCCGCCGCACTCCGGCCGCACGGCGACCACCCGGCCCGCGGGATGGCGGGCGGACAGCAGCGGGTCGATCAGGCCGAGGTAGTCGTCCGGAGCGAGGGGACTCGCAAGCGGGCTCACGAGAGCACCCGCGATCCGGCCCGCCACCGTCGGCACACGGCCGCCGCCCCGGTCGGCGAAGCCGAGAAGAGCGGCGAGCAAGCGGGCCGACGGCGTCAGTGCGCGCAGAACCGGCATGTGAGGGAACCCTTCTCTCACCACAGGGCACACGCGGGGGCAGGGCGCGTCAGCTCGTCGGCTCGGCGGGCACGTTCCCGCATCATGTACTCGGGATCGCCTCGCTCACGTGCGTCGGCCCCTGGGTAGGGGCCGAAGCCGACGTCCCGCCAGAAAACCACAACGACACGGCCCACGGGGGACACGGAATCAGATTCCGCCACCCCAGCCGTCCCTTCGGCCACTCACGCCGAACGACACGGGTGATCGCGCCCGGCGCATGCGGAAGACCTCGGAAGCAAGGCGTACGAAGTCCGCGGCCGTCTGCCGCACCATGGCCGAATCCCGCGACCGCGCGGGCAGCCAGGACGGCGATCCGGTCACCTCCCTGACTCCGCACGCGCCGATTCCGGCCGCTGAGGCCGGCTACTCGGGCCGTTGGGTGCGGTCGTTGTGGGCGAGGCCGTCCGGATGGTCCTCCGTGCGCTCGCCGAGAGGAAGAACCAGTACGCGGAAGGTCGTCGGGCCGGGCAGGCGCTCGATCCGCCCCACGTCCTGCCAGCCCCAGCCCTTGAGGACGGCGAGGGTCCACCGGGCGGACTGATCCACCAGCGTGACGCCCAGCGAGGCCTGGTGGTCGGTGAGCAGGCGCTCCTGCATCCGGCGGGCGAGCCCGCGGGCGTGCTGGTGCGGATGGACGACGGTCTCCAGGATCGCGAACACATGCCCGGACGCGGTCAGTTGCTCCAGGTTCTGCGGCAGTGGTCCATCGAAGCCCTGCCACCAGGACCCGTCGCGTGGCACGGAGAAACCGCAGACGGACCCAGTCAGGGTCTCCGCCTCGGCGACCAGCATGTCGAATCCCGGCAGTTTCACGTCTTCCGCCAGACGCTGCAGGAACTTCTGCCGGTCGTGGAACTCCTCACCGGACTCGGCGTCGGAGGACTCCACGTACAGATCCGCCAGGTCCTCCCGCAGGCCCTCGGCCTGCCAGCGGTTCAGCCGGCGCAACCGCACTGTGTCGAGGCCGAGACGCTCTGGGCCTTCGGGTTCGTGTCGTTGCCGCTGGGTGTGCATGAGATGCCTCCGTTTCAGGAGACCGGCAGATGTGACGGGAGCGTCATCGCGGCCGATGGGCGGTGCTGCGCTGAGGTTCGGGACGTCTCTACACCAGCATAGTCCCGGATCGGCTTCCCGGCAGGGCCCGTTGGGGAGCACGGGCGGTGTCTCCCAGATGCACCTGCACCGCCTGATCACCCGCACCTGTGCCCACGGTGGCGCGTCGACTGTGGCGCGGAGTGGGTCCGACGGTCAGGCCGGGTAGGAATTCGGAGTCGTCGATGAAGGCCCGGGCCACGTCGGAGAGGCGTCGGTTGTGGGAGCGGGCGTAGCCGCGCAGGGCGGTGAAGGCCTGTTCCATGTCGATGTTCTGACGTTCGGCGAGTTTGCCCTTGGCCTGTTCGATCAGTACGCGGCTGTTCAGCGCGGTCTGGAGCTGTTCGTTGAGGACGTTGCTGCGGTGGATGGAGCGTTGTTGCAGGAGGCTGATGGTGGCCGCGTCGGCCAGCGCCTGCGCGATGAGTGTGCCCGTCGGGTCGAAGGGGCCGGGCTCGGCACGGAACAGGTTCAGGGCGCCGACGACCTCGTCCCGCAGCCGCATCGGCAGCGCCTGGACGGCGGAGAAGCCGCTGCGCTTGGCGGCGCTGGCGAACCGCGGCCAGTCCTCGACCTCCCGGGTCAGGTCGGGGACGAGCACCGGGGTGCCGGTGCGGTAGCACTCCAGGCAGGGGCCCTCGTCGCTCTGCAGCTGGAACAGCTCCAGCAGACGCACCCGTTCGTCCGAGGCGCCGATCACCCGCAGTTCACCGTGACGTTCCGCGAGCAGTGCACCGGCCGCGTCGGCGCCGAGTATCGCCGCACAGCGGTCGGTGAGCAGGCGCAGGAAGTCGGTCAGGTCGAAGTCGGCGACCAGGTTGTCCGCCAACTCGACGAACGTCTTGGCCAGGAGCTGCTGATTCATCGTGTCACCCTCGATAGAGACTATTCATGTCAAAAGGTGGCGGAAAGGCCAGGTGGTTCATCGGTCGGCGCCTGTGCGTCGGCGAGTCGGCGTCCCCGCACGTGGGCATGGGAACGGAGCCGTGGTCTGCCCGGACTTGGCGGCGCAGGGGCTTCGACACGGGCGGCCGGGTGTGGGAGTCCGTGATTTCCGCCGTGTGCACGTGTTCGACGCGTGGCGTCATGACTGCTGACTTCCGTCCTTGAGCAGGCGGGTTTCGCTGTCATCGCAGGTGCCTGACACCGCCGGATCCCGCGGGCGTGTCCTGGTCCGTGTCCAACGCGCGCACGGCCGCGATGACGCTGCCGCGGTCCAGTTCGACCTCTGACTCGGCCAGTCCCTGTCCGACCGCGCAGGCACCGGTGAGGTCGGCGAGGGACAACAGCGCCGCCACCGGGCGGTTCTCGGCGATGTAGGAGGCGCTGAAGGTGTGGATGCGCCGTTCCAGCGCCGCCTGGGCCAGGAGTTCGACCAGCGCGGTCGCCAGCCCGACCCGGCGCCAGGCCGGGTCCACCGCGACGGCGACCTCCGCGACACCGTCGGCCACCTGCTCGTAGCGTGCGATGCCGATGCCCTTTCCGGAGGCAGCTTCCGCGGCGACGAGGGCGAATCGGAGGTTGTAGTCCAGCGTCGTGAGCCGGGTCAGCAGTTCCGGTGTGAGGCGTGGCGGACCGCCCAGGAAACGTCGGCGCAGTGTTTCGGCGTCCGCCGACCGGATCGCCGCGGCCAGGGCCGGTGCGTCGGACGGCACGATCGGCCGGATCGCGGCGCGTCGGCCGTCACTGAGCCGCAGTTCGCGTTCGTACGCGAGCGGGTAGCCCGGTGGTACGTCGGCGGGATGGGGTGGAAGAGTCATCGGTGCTCCGTGTCCGCAGGACCGCCCTGTCGGCGCGGAAATCCTTCCCCCGCGAGGTGACTCCATCGTGGGATGTCCGTCCTCGGTTCGTCTTGGGCCGGTGAGCCCCCGCACGGTGCCGTTGGTCCCCTTGCGGGGGCTCACCGGAGCCGCAGTATGGGGGTATGGAGGAGCCATCGGACTCGGGGGCGTGGCGCACCCCGGCGAAGTACGTGACGTCGCCTCACATGAACGCGACCGACGACATTGTCGACAACGCCCTTCACCGCCCCGACCGCGAGGCGTTCGCCCGCAAGGTCGACGGTGTCTGGCGGACTGTTACCTCCAGGGAGTTCGCCGACGAGGTCCGGGCGCTGGCCGCGGGCTTGATGGCGACCGGGATCGCGCCGGGCGACCGGATCGCGCTGATGGCGGCTTCCCGCTACGAATGGATGCTGTGCGACTTCGCGATCTGGACCGCGGCGGCGGTCAGCGTGCCCGTGTACGAGACCTCGTCCCCGGTGCAGGTCGCGTGGATCCTGCGCGACAGCGGTGCCGTGGCCGCGTTCGTCGAGGACGAGGGGCGGGAACGCGTCCTGGCCGAGGCCGGGGTGGCAGCGGTGGGCCAGGTGTGGCGGATGGACGAGGGGCTCGGGCACCTCGTCGAGCTGGGCCGATCGGTCCCCCCGGAACGGGTCGAGCGGCGGCGGCGTGCGGTCGGCGCCGACGGGCTGGCGACCATCGTCTACACCTCCGGCACGACCGGCACGCCCAGAGGCTGCCTGATCAGCCACGGCAATCTGGTCGCCGAGGTGCGCAACGTCGCCCTCGCCGACGGGATCGGGGAGAAGGTCCTGACCGAACACACCATGATCCTGATGTTCCTGCCGCCGGCGCACGTTCTGGCGCGGGTCGTCGGGCTCGCCGCCGTGCACAACGGCGCGCAGGTCGCGCACACCAGCGACCTCAAGAACCTCCCCACCGAACTGCGGTCCTACCGGCCCACGTTGCTGCTGGCCGTCCCGCGGGTGTTCGAGAAACTGCGCAACACCGCTCAGCGCACGGCCGTGGAGGGCGGGCACGCGAGATTGTTCCGTGCCGCCGAAGCCACCGCTGTCGCTTACAGCAAGTCCCTGGACCACGGCGGTCCCGGCCTGTGGCTGCGCGGCAGGCGCCGGGTGTTCGACCGGCTGGTGTTCAGGAAGCTGCGGGCCGCGCTGGGGGGACGGGTCGCCTACGCGTGCAGCGGCGGCGCGCCCCTGGGAGCCCGCCTCGGGCACTTCTGGCGCGGCGCCGGAGTCACCGTCCTGGAGGGCTGGGGGCTGACCGAAACCACCTCAGGAGTGACCCTCAACCTCCCGGCCGCCCAGCGTGTCGGCAGCGTCGGCCGCCCGCTGCCCGGCTGCGCGGTACGCATCGGTCCCGGGGACGAAGTGCTCGTGAAGGGCCCGAACGTCTTCGGTGGCTACCTGCACGACAAGCAGGCCACGGACGAGGCGTTCGACTCCGACGGCTGGTTCCGCACCGGTGACGTGGGCGAGTTGGACGACGGGTATCTGACCATCACCGGCCGCAAGAAGGACCTCATCATCACCGCCGTCGGTAAGAATGTCGCCCCCGCTCCGCTGGAGGACCGGCTCCGGGCCCACTGGCTGATCGACCAGTGCGTGCTCGTCGGCGACCAACGGCCCTACATCGGTGCGCTCATCACCCTCGACCCCGAATTCCTCACCCGGTGGAAGCTCGAACACGGCCGGCCGCGAGCGGCCGACATCAAGGAAATCCGCCACGACCCGGAACTCAGGTCGGCCATCCAGGCCGCTGTGGACGAGGCCAACCGGACGGTGTCCGCGGCCGAGAGCATCAGGAGATTCCGCATCCTGAGCCGAGCGTTCGTCGTCGGTGAGGAACTGACACACTCGCAGAAAGTGCGGCGCGGATACGTGGTCACCAAGTTCGCGGCGGACATCGAGGCGCTCTACGCACCGGACCGACCGAAGGCCTGAGGATGCCGCGGCAATCGCAACCGGGAACGGATGTCTGATTTTCGTCAAACGGTCAGTGGGATTCCGGGTTCGTGGCAGGTGACCGTCGCGGGCCATGGCCAGCAGGACGTCGATGTGACGCCGGACGAGGCGGAGAAAGCCGATCGCTCTGCGCCCTTCACGCTCATCCCGCACAACAAGGTTCTCGCGGCCGTCACGATCGCACTGGTCGGCGCGCTGGGCTTCGCCACGGTCTCGACGTCGCAGCGGCACGTAACGGCTCGGCGGACGCGATTTCGTGGCAGGCCCCGGCTGTACGTCCCGACCGGGGCGGCACCCGCACAGCCCGATGCCAAGGCCTTTCACAGGCTGGCCAAGTACCTTGGTCCCGCCGGGTGTTCAAACCAAGACCCATCTGGTGTCCAGCAACGCCGGAAAGGGAATTCGCTGCGGGCAGGTTCGGTTCCCGTCCTTGAGTAGGCGCGATCCTGCTGGGCCCCATTGAGGCCGAGTTGAGGCCGCAAGGAAAAGAACAGACTGACAAGGACTGCGGAACTCCTACATGGATAAACCTGTCTGACCTGCGAAAAAATCAAGGAAGAGCGTTGATCGGCAAGGACTGCCAAGATCCTCAAAGGACTCATAATCCGTCGGCCGTGGGTTCGAGTCCCACCCGTCCCACCTGCGCAGGGCTCTGACCTGCGGAAACGTTCATTTGCGGGTGTCGGAGCGTCAACTTTGCCTGAACGGGCCGAATCTGCTGCTCGTGAGTTCGGCCTGATTGCCGGTGTTGATAGTGTGAACGTCCACTGGCCTGCACGGATGTTCCAGTTCGTAGCGGTTGAACCTTGCGGTATATGGCTCCTGCGGCTGGTTGGGTACTGGATTCTGGACGCCGGCTGGACGCGAGGAAACCGGAAGGGGCCGCTCCGGCACCGTTCCATCCACTCTGCCCAGGGGCGCAGCAGGGTAGGCGCGGTGTGGTGGCGACGGGGCTCGCCTGGATCGTGCCGTTGCCGACGTGGCCGGTCGGCGTGAGGGAGAAACGGCCCGTACTGAAATCGGCCCCAGATCGCACCAGGAAGTCGCCCCCAGTGCCTCTCGGCTTCCTCGGGGTATGGCCGAGAGCAGCCGACATACCCCGTCGGCTGCTCGGTCTACGGACTGCCTGTAGCTGGGTGTCCGAGTGACGGACGATGAGCAGGGTGCTGGGCGGCCCTTGGATCACGGCGTAGCCGCCAACCGTGGGGCGACGAGAAACGGCCCGTACAGGAAACGGCACGAAGGTCATTCAGGGTGCGCGGAGGGCTGTCGACCCTCACCGCGTTCCGTGCGCGGTGTTTGTTCTGCGGCGCGGGGGACGGGAGCAAGCCCAGCCTGCGCGGGGCCGACTCGTAGCCCTTGATCGTGTTTGCCTGGGGGTGGGAGCTATCCCCGCATGTACGGGGCCTCTGCTTCTACGGCAGCAACCTGTACGTCGATAAGGAGCTATCCCCGCCTGCGTGGAAATGGACCGTACGGCGTCATCGTTGAGGGCAGCGCGGCGTGGGCGGGAGGTCACCAGCCGGAACTGGCGGGCGGCGACGCTGGGTGGCCGGTGTCGAGGTGTGCGAGCCTGCCCGCCTCGTGCGCAACTGGGGTCTCTCCCCCCGTTACCGTTTTCGTGGTTCCGCAATGGGGCCTCCGGCCTTCGGTTCTGGCATGACTTGCCCCTCCTGTTGTGGATGATCCGGGGGGTGGTCCTACGTTGTTGATGGGTCGGACGGGCTGTCGTACGGTCCGGAGGATCCAGTGGCCCCGGGTATGGCTTGGGGGTGGTTGCCTTCAATGGTTCCTGTGACACCTGGCCGCCCGGGGCCGCACGACGCTCGACCACTGATGAGGGGCTTGAGCACCGGCTTCACCCGAGTCGGAAGAGCTCTCCGTAACGTGGATGTGACAGCTCGGTGCCCTGGCAGGGCCGGACGAAAGCGTGATGGAGGGGCCTGCACGTGATCGACACCGGCGACATCGACGTCTTCCTCGGCCTGGACGTCGGCAAGGGCGAACACCACGCCACTGCCGTCACGCCGGCCGGGAAGAAGACGTTCGACAAGCGCCTGCCCAACACCGAGCCCAAGCTCCGCGAACTGTTCGCAAAGTTGCAGGCCAAGCGCGGAACGGTGCTGGTCGTGGTCGACCAGCCGGCCTCAATCGGAGCCCTGCCGCTGGCGGTCGCGAGGGACATGGGCTGCCCGGTCGCCTACCTGCCCGGACTGACGATGCGGCGGATCGCCGACCTCTACCCCGGTGAGGCGAAGACCGGCGCGAGGGACGCGTTCATCATCGCGGACGCCTCCCGCGCCATGCCCCACACGCTGCGGGCCATCGACGGCGAGGACGAGACGATCGCCGAGCTGGAGATGGTGGGCTTCGACGACGACCTGGCCGGCGGGGCAACCCGGGTCGCGAACCGGCTTCACGGACTGCTGACCCCAGATCCATCCGTCGCTGGAGCGGGTGCTAGGTGTACTGTCCCGTGAGGT
Organism: Streptomyces sp. NBC_01451; assembly: GCF_036227485.1. Taxonomy (NCBI): domain Bacteria; kingdom Bacillati; phylum Actinomycetota; class Actinomycetes; order Kitasatosporales; family Streptomycetaceae; genus Streptomyces; species Streptomyces sp. NBC_01451. The sequence continues at coordinate 554,509 of NZ_CP109479.1, read as the reverse complement.
TGGGGACGCGGGTGGCTGGCCTTCGAGCGCGGTGTGTCCGCGGTGGTGATTGTAGGTGTGGAGCCACTGTGGGTAGGTGTCGCGTCGTTCGGCCTCGGGGCCTGTAGGGCCGCGCGTAGGCCCATTCGTCGAGGATGGCCGAGCGGCTGGTCGAGGAGATCTTCGCCGCCCTGGACGAGCAGACCGTCGTCGTTCCGGGGACCGAGGCGGCCGCGCTGATCGTCCCAAGCCTGGCCGGGTCCCTGACGGCCGTCCTTGACCAGCGCAAGCTGCTGGCCGCTCGGATCGAGGAACTCCTGGAGGCTCACCCTCTTTCGAAGGTCCTGACGTCCATGCGGGGCATCGGCGTCAGGACCGGAGCACGGATCCTGATCGAGGTCGGCGACGGCAGCACCTTCCCGACCGCAGGCCACCTCGCCACCTACGCCGGACTCGCGCCGACGACCCGCAGTTCCGGGTCGTCGATCCGCGGCGAACAGCCCTCCCACAGAGGAAACAAGCAGCTCAAACGAGCATTCTTCCTCTCCGTCTTCGCCGCCTTGGGCGACCCGGCATCGCGGGCCTAGTACGACTAGAAGATCACTCAGGGCAAGCACCACACCCAGGCCCTGCTCTGCCTCGCCAGGCGCCGGGCCGACGTCCTCTCCGCAATGCTCCGCGACGGCACCTTCTGCGAACCCCAGGCCGCCGCGGCGACTTGAGACCTCCTTGTCCTCCGGACAGGTGCGTGATCAGCTTCGGAGATGGGGGCCGAGGATTCCGAGCACATGCAAGTCATCCGCCGCTGGCTGGCTGGCGAAGTGGTCAACAACACCGTCGGCATCAAGCTGACCGGTGGCCCGTTCAACGGACAGACCAAGATCGTCCAGCTCGATCAAGACGCGCTTCCACCTTCACGCCTCCGTGCTCGTGGCGGCCGGGTACAGGGACCCTGGAACCCTGCCGCCTGGCACATCTACACACCCGTCCGTTCCCCCGATGCTCCCGCCGGCTGGATCTACGAATACACCGGGGCCGACACAGCCACGGACAACTGAAGCTCGCACCGGGGACTCCCGCGGACGCCCAGACGGCTTGACCGAAGAGATAGGGGCACCCCCCCGCCCGAAGGATGAGGAGAGTCGGGTGCCGCGAGGGTCGGATCGGCGGAGGCGATGCCGTTGGGAGACTGCTCTTGTCCAGGACTGTCCGGGCCAGGCGGAGGGTCGAGTTCCGGCCCGTCGGCGGTGGTGAGCCTGTCCTCCAGCGGACGCGATCCGGTACCGGAGTGGAGGCGATGTCGGCGAGTTGCTCACGTGTGGACAGGAGTTATTCGCGCCCGTCTGCAGGCTGTGTCTCCGTTCGCTCCCGGGGCGCCGACATCTTCTAGCGCAGGGGCCGCGCTCGGCCCGTCGGGGTGCGACGGGGGACCGTGCGCGTGAACGTGATCGCGATGGTGAGAGCCAGGCCGACGGCGGCCGGGGCGACGGCTGTCGCTCAGCTCCCGCCGCCGTCGGATCCTGTTGTCATCGCGACGGCCGCGGTGACCACGGCGGCCACCAGACCGCAGCCGAGGAGGGCGGCGACAACGTATGGGGAGAGGTCGTGTCTCCGGCCGTGCTGGGGCAGGCCGGCGTCCAACACCGCCCAGCGACGGGCCATCTCCCGTACCTCCTGGTGGTGCTGTGCGGCGGCACGGATCCGCAGCACAGCCGTGACGGCCGCACCCGCCACCGCCACGACGCATGCCGCCTGCCAGATCACGCCGACGAAGAGAAGCACGGCGATGCCCGCGAGCGTCGTCCAGCCGGTGAGGCAGGCCGCCGCCGCAGTACGGCGGGAGGCCGGACGGTCGGTGCCCGCGCGCAGGTCTGCGAGGGCCGGGAGGTACCAGACGCAGCCGGACGCGGTCACCATCGTGGCGCCCAGGGCCAGGACGGGCTGGGCCATGGCCTACTCCGCCGCCTCGAGCGCGACGATCTCCGGATGATGCAGGTCGAACGCCGGGGACTCGGACCGGATCCGCGGCAGGGACACGAAGTTGTGCCGAGGCGGCGGGCAGGAGGTCGCCCACTCCAGGGAGCGGCCGTAGCCCCAGGGGTCGTCGACGTCGACCTTCTTTCCGTACTTGGCGGTCTTCCACGCGTTGTAGATGAACGGCAGGATCGACAGGCCCAGCAGGAACGAACCCATCGTCGAGATCGTGTTCAGGGCGGTGAAGCCGTCCGCGGCCAGATAGTCGGCGTAGCGGCGGGGCATGCCCTCGGCACCCAGCCAGTGCTGGACCAGGAACGTGGTGTGGAAGCCGATGGTGAGCGTCCAGAACGTGATCTTGCCAAGACGTTCGTCGAGTATCTTGCCGGTCATCTTCGGCCACCAGAAGTGGAAGCCCGCGAACATCGCGTACACGACCGTGCCGAAGACGGTGTAGTGGAAGTGGGCCACGACGAAGTACGAATCGGAGAGATGGAAGTCCATCGGCGGCGAGGCCAGGATCACACCGGTCAGACCGCCGAAGGTGAAGGTGATCAGGAAGCCGGTCGCCCACAGCATCGGGGTCTCGAACGACAGGCTCCCCTTCCACATGGTTCCGATCCAGTTGAAGAACTTCACGCCGGTCGGCACGGCGATGAGGAGCGTCATGAAGGAGAAGAACGGCAGCAGCACGCCACCGGTGACGTACATGTGGTGCGCCCATACCGTCACGGACAGACCGGCGATCGCGATCGTGGCGCCGATCAGGCCCATGTAGCCGAACATCGGCTTGCGGGAGAAGACCGGGATCACCTCGGAGACGATGCCGAAGAACGGCAGCGCGAGCACGTACACCTCAGGATGGCCGAAGAACCAGAACAGGTGCTGCCACAGCAGCGCCCCGCCGTTCGCCGCGTCGAAGACATGGCTGCCGAACTTGCGGTCGCATTCCAGCGCGAACAACGCCGCCGCCAGGACCGGAAAGATGATCAGGATCAGTACGGCGGTCAACAGCACGTTCCACACGAAGATCGGCATGCGGAACATGGTCATGCCCGGCGCACGCATGCAGATGATGGTGGTGATGAAGTTGACCGCGCCCAGGATCGAGCCGAATCCGGACAGCGCGACGCCCATGATCCACAGGTCGGCGCCCAGGCCGGGTGAGTGCACGGCGTCCGACAGCGGGGCGTAGAGGAACCAGCCGAAGTCGGCGGCCCCGCCCGGGGTGAGGAAGCCGAAGGCCGCGATCGAGGAGCCGAACAGGAAGAGCCAGTAGGCCAGCATGTTCAGCCGGGGGAAGGCGACGTCCGGGGCGCCGATCTGCAGCGGCATGATCCAGTTGGCGAAACCGGTGAACAGGGGCATCGCGAACATCAGCAGCATGATCGAGCCGTGCATCGTGAACGCCTGGTTGAACTGCTCGTTCGACATGACCTGCAGCCCGGGCCGGGCCAGCTCCGCGCGCATCAGCAGCGCCATCACGCCGCCCACGATGAAGAACACGAACGCGGTGACCAGGTACATCGTGCCGATCTTCTTGTGGTCGGTGGTCGTCAGCCAGTCCGTCCACGACGGCCGGGCCGCGGGCCGCACCGCAGGTCTGGATGCCTCGTCTGCCACGGCGGCCATGGCACGTGGCCGCGTGGTCCTCGCATGCTCTGTCTCGTCCACCGGACGGCGTCCTCCCCTGCTGTTCATGTCGTCGACGAGCCGGGAAGCACCAGGAGTGCGGAAATGAACCTGGCCCTTCCCGGCCGCTGCCACATGATCGTCGGTGGGGGACGGGGTCCGGATAGGGTCGAACGGCCCCTGCGGAAGGCCGCACATAGGGTCCAACGTCCCCTCTTCGTGCCGCCTGGCGGCCGGGCGCTCCGCACCCCGCGCCACGGTCGTACGCTGCTGCGCACCGACTGGTTCAGGAGCGTCAGGAATGCCCGAATCGCCACCCCCGAACTCCGCGCCGTCACAGCGGAGACTCGACGTACCGGAGCGGATGCACAGCCTCCTCGACGCCGTCACGAACATCGGCCGCGGCCTGGAGCTGCCCCAGGTTCTAAGCAGCATCGTGGATGCGGCGGTCACTCTTACCGACGCCGAGTACGGCGCCCTCGGTGTGATCGGCGACGGGCAGCGACTGTCGCAGTTCCTGCCGGTCGGCATCGCCGACGACCTCGCGGCCCGCATCGGCCAGGCCCCCTGCGGGCGCGGCATCCTCGGCGAGCTGATCCGCAATCCGGTTGCCCTGCGTCTCACAGATCTGACCCGCCACCCGGCCAGTTTCGGCTTTCCCGAGCACCATCCGCCGATGCGGACGTTCCTGGGGGTGCCTGTCCGTGTCCGGGGCGAGGTGTTCGGCAACCTCTACCTGACCGAGAAGCGCGGGGGCACGGGGTTCGACTCCGAGGACGAGGCCGTGCTGGCGACGCTGGCCAACGCGGCCGGGGTCGCCGTCGACAACGCACGCCTTTACCACGACAGCCGACGCCGGGAACGCTGGCTGGAGGCGCTCAGTGAGATCACCCGCAGTCTGTTCGCCGGAACCGCCGCCCGCGAGGTGCTCCGCCTGATCGCCCGCAGGGCGTGCGAGGTGGCCGACGCCGACCTGACCGCCGTACTGCTCCCGGCAGAGGCGGACGGTGCCCGGCTCACGGTGGAGGTGGCGTACGGCCATGACGCCGAGCACGTCGAAGGAGCGGTCCTTCCCGCACACGGGTCGCTGGTCGGCCCGGCCGCCGGTGCCGATGAACCCGCGACCACCGCGGACGCCGGTGGCGACCTGCGGGCGCATGCGCTCGGCCACGAGAGCGGCGATCCGCAGGGGTACGGCCCCATGGTGGCCGTACCGTTGCCGCTGGACGCCTCGGCCTGCGGCGCACTGCGCCTGAGCCGGCGTGCGGGTCGCCCGGCCTTCGACGACACCGAGGTCGCCTTGGTCTCCCGGTTCTCCGACCAGGCCGCGATCGCCCTGGAACTGGCGCGGCGCCGCGCCGAGTCCGAGGAGCTGGCCGTGCTGCACGAACGCGACCGCATCGCCCGCGACCTGCACGACCTGGCGATCCAGCGGCTCTTCGCCACCGGCATGACGCTGCAGAGCGCCATCCGCATGATCGAGAGCCCCGACGCCGCCGAGCGGGTCTCCCGGGCGGTAGGGGATCTGGACACCACCGTCCAGATCATCCGCTCCACCATCTTCGAGCTGCGCTCGGCCGGGGACGACCGCGGCGGTCCGGGGCTGCGCCGCCGGATGCCTGAAACCGCCCGGCTGGCCGCCCAGTCCCTCGGCTTCAGCCCGGTTCTTCGGATCGACGGACCGGTGGACTCCACCGTCCCCGCCGAGGTGGCCGAACACGTCCTGGCGGTGACCGCCGAAGCCCTCAGCAATATCGCCCGGCACGCACGCGCCCGCCGGGCGGACGTCGTCCTGACCGTGCCGACGGCCGGGGATGTCCTCACTCTCGCGGTGACGGACAACGGAGTGGGTATGGGCGCCGCCCAGCACACCGGCGGACTGGCCAACCTGCGCTCCCGCGCCGCGCAGTACGGCGGGACGCTGACCGTCGAGTCCCCGGCACAGGGCGGCACCCGGCTCGTGTGGCGGGTGCCGCTGCCCGCCGACTGACGGAGCGCCGGTCTACCGCTCGGGCCGCCGCTGCTCCCGCAGCTTTTCGGCCAGCATCGCTGCCTGGATGCGGCGGCCCACGCCCAGTTTGGCCAGGATGGACGACACCCGGTTCTTGATCGTCTTCTCCGCGAGGAACAGCCGCTCGGCGATCTGGCGGTTCGTCAGCCCCTCGCCGATCAGCTCCAGGATCTCCTGCTCGCGCGGCGAAAGCCGCTCCAACTCGGGTGAGACGTACGGGGCTTCGGGTTCCGGCCGGGGGTCGCGCAGCCGCGTCATCACCCGCGAGGCCGCCCGGGGATCCAGCATGGACTCTCCCCCCGCCACCGTACGGACGGCGGCCACCAGGTCGGAACCGTCGATCCGCTTGAGCACATAGCCGGCCGCGCCCGCCATGATGGCGTCGAACAACGCCTCGTCGTCGTCGAACGAGGTCAGCATCAGACAGGCCAGTTCGGGCATCCGGGCCCGCAGCTCCCGGCACACCTCGACCCCCGCGTGGTCCCCGTTGCCGGCCTCGCCGAGCCGCACGTCCAGCACCGCGACATGCGGGCGGACCGCGGGCACCCGGGCGAGCGCCTCCCGGGCACTCGCCGCCTCGCCGGCCACGACGATGTCCGGCTCGGCCTCCAGCAGGTCGCGCACCCCTCGGCGCACCACCTCGTGGTCATCCAGGATGAACACCCGCAGAGGTGAGGCGGGCGAGGAGACGAGGCCGGTGTTCGTGTGTGCTTCCACGGAAGCCAGCGTACGAGCCGGGTGGCTACGGAGACCGACTGCTCCGTGCCGGGCGTCCTGCGGGTGGTGACGTTCATCCGGTTCCGGACATCAACCATGAGGAGGAGCGTGATGAGCTGCGCCGACTCCCGCTCCTCGAAACGGCGGGCTCCTTCGTCGTACGCCGCGTCGGGGACCCCCTGACCAGGTCGCTGAAGGGGCGCCCCTGTCTCTTTCGTCGAGGGCGGGGCGGTTGTTCTTCAAGTGACTTGCGTGACCTGCGAAAACACCCGCCTCCCGGCCTGGGGGAAAGCCCCTTCCGAGGGTTCCGCATCCAGAGGCGCCGCAAGCGGGAACGGACACGCGGCACGGAGCAACGGACCAGTGGCAACCCGGGCACCACGCTCCGTGCCGACTCGACAGGCACCTCAGACGGGAGCGGGGACGGAGCACCCGGTACGCGCCGGCCTCCGCGCCCGTACGCGCAAGTAGGGCCAAACGGCCCCTGCGGAACCACGGCGCGGCCTCATAACTTACGGAACCGTAGGTTCATCCCCGCAGCGAAAGGCCGGTTCCTCCATGGCTGCCGCCCCCCTAGGGTCCCCTTCCACCCGCCGCACCACGTGGACGGACGCGCAGCTCCTCCACGCGCTGGAGGAGGTGGTCGAGCGCGAACTCAACCGCCACCTGGGGGTGTTCAAGGAGTGGATGCCCCACGAGTACGTCCCGTGGAGCCGAGGCCGGGACTTCGACGGGGTCCTGGGCGGTGAGCCCTGGGTGCCGGAGCAGTCTCCGCTGACCGCGATGGGCAAGGTCGCGATGGTGGTGAACCTGCTCACCGAGGACAACCTGCCCAGTTACCACCACGAGATCGCCACCCTGTTCGGGCGTGACGGCGCCTGGGGCACCTGGGTGCATCGGTGGACGGCGGAGGAGGCCCGGCACTCCATGGCCATGCGGGACTACCTGGTGGCGTCCCGCGCCGTGGACCCGGCGGCACTGGAGCGGGCCCGCATGACCCACATGTCCGCCGGATTCGTCTCCGACAACCGGCACTCGCCGCTCCACACCGTGGCGTACGTCGCCTTCCAGGAACTGGTCACCCGCATCTCGCACCGCAATACCGGGCACAGCTCGGGCGATCCGGTCTGCGACCGCCTGCTGGCGCGCATCGCCACCGACGAGAACCTGCACATGGTTTTCTACCGCAACCTGCTGGGGGCCGCCCTGGAGATCGCCCCCGACCAGGCCTTGCACGCCGTCGCCGACGTGGTGAGCGGCTTCCGGATGCCCGGCCACGGCCTGCCGGGCTTCGAACGCGCCGCCGTCGAGATCGCCCTGGGCGGGGTCTACAACCTGCGCGTCCACCACGACGACGTCCTCCAGCCGGTGCTGCGGCACCTCAAGGTCCTGCGCCTGACCGGCCTCGGGCCCGAGGGGCTCAAGGCCCAGCAGGAGCTGGGCGAGTTCCTCGGTTCACTGGACGCGCAGGCGACCCGGTTCGACGAGCGCCGGGCCGCCGTCCTGGCGCGGCGCGCGGCCGCCAGGCGCTGAGCGCGGCGTGTCCGCACCGGGTGAGGCACCGCGCGGGTGCGGACCCCGTGCCGAGGGGCCGCAGCCGCTTCCAGGCCCTCCGGCTTCGAGCCTGCTGACCGGAAAACTCAACGGTCGGATGGGTACGGTCAGATAGCCCTTCGGCGGTGACGGCCGGGGGCTCTCGTGGTTCGGGTGATCCCCAAAGGACTCGGCTTCCGTTCGCCGGTTCTCAGTGCGCGATGTCGTCGATCAGCTCGCGCGCGCCCTGCCGCAGCAGCGCCACGGCCACGGACGTGCCCAGTGTGGCCGGGTCGAGTCGGCCCGCCCATTCGTGGGCGTTGAGCTGGACCTTGCCGTCCGGGGTGAACACGCAGGCGCGCAGGGACAGTTCACCGTTGCGGGCCACCTTCGCGTACCCGGCGATCGGGCTGTTGCAGTGCCCCTGGAGAACGTGCAGGAACATGCGCTCGGCCGTCGCCTCCCGATGCGTGTCCGGGTCACCGAGGCCGCTGACCGCGTCGATCAGCTCGGTGTCGCCCTCGCGGCACTGGAGGGCGAGGATGCCCGCGCCGATCGGCGGCATCATCGCCTCGGGGGAGAGGATCTCGCTGACCACGTCCATCCGGCCGATGCGCTCCAGACCGGACACGGCGAGGAGCAGCGCGTCGGCCTCCCCGGCCGCGAGCTTCTCCAGCCGCCGGTTGGCGTTGCCGCGGAACGGCACGCACTCCAGGTGCGGATGGGACGCGGCCAGTTGGGCGATCCGGCGCACCGAGGACGTACCGATCCGGGTGCCGTCCGGCAACTCGTCGAGGGTGCGGCCACCCGGGTGGATCAGGGCGTCACGGATGTCGTCCCGCTTGAGGAACGCGGCGAACATCGTGCCTGCGGGGAGCGGCCGGTCGGCCGGCACGTCCTTGACGCAGTGCACCGCGAGATCGGCCTCGCCGGCCAGCAGCGCGGCGTCGACCTCCTTGGTGAACGCCCCCTTGCCCTCGACCATGGACAGATCGCCCATCCACTTGTCGCCGGTCGTCTTCACAGGGACGACCTCGGTGCGCACCCGCGGATGTACGACGGCCAGTTCGGCACGTACCCGTTCCACCTGGGCCAGTGCCATGGGCGAGTCGCGGGAGACGATTCGGATCAGTTCAGGGACGGACATGCCGACACGATAGACCCTCGGGACCGCCCTCTCGGTACGAACCGGTCGCTTCGCCCGGGGAGTTCGCAACCGGCACGGAGACCACCGGGAGCCCCGGCGCCGACTCCACGGAAGGTACGACCGCCTGCCTGCGGGACAGGAGGAGCGCGATGCCGACAGCCCGCCACGCGGCCCCGGCACCGAAGCCCACGGCCGCCACGGCCACCCGGAACCCGTTCCCGGAGGGCAGCGGCACACCGCCGAACGAGGTGGTCTTCCTGGCCGGCACGACCCCTGCCCTCACGCTGGGCGCCGCCGCCACGACGAGCGCGGGCATCGCACCGTAGAAGAGTCCGGCACCCGCCCCGATCTCGCGGGAGACCAGGACGGGCTGCCGGACGTCGGTCATGAGGGTGAGGCTCAGTCCGTATCCGGCCGCCTCGGGGAACTGCGGTGGCGGTCTACGGGGCCCACGGACTGTCTGCCGAGCGGTGACCGCCGGGACCGCGGGCGGGGCGGGGTCCGGGGAGGCGTTTCCCGGGCCCCGCCCCGCCCGCTCGTCCTACTCGTCGAAGGTGACGACGACCTTTTCGGCGGCGCCCGGGGTGAGGGCGAGGTCGAAGGCGGTGTCGACGTCGGCGAAGGGGATGCGGTGGCTGATGAGCCTGGCGAAGGTTTCGTGGTGCTCGACGAGTTCGGGGGTGACCTCGAAGATCTCCGTGGGGTAGCCCTGGGAGGCGATCAGGGTGAGTTCGCTGCGGAGCATGCCGCCCAGGTCGATCTGGTCGGACTTCTTCTGCACGGCGACCATGACGAGCTTCGCGCCCCACTTGGCGGACTCGACGGTGGTGTTGAAGACGGCGGCGACACCGGCGGCGTCGATGTAGATGTCGGTGCCGGGGCGGGGCTGGCCGAGGGCGTTGGCGGACTGCCCGTGGAGTTCCGTCAACCGCTCGGTGACGTTCTCGGTGCGGGAGTTGATGACGGCGTCGGCGCCGATGGCGAGGGCGGTCTCCAGGCGTTCGGGGATGACGTCGGCGACGACGACGTGCTTGACGCCGCGGAGCTTGAGCCAGATGGTGGCGCCGAGGCCGATGGGTCCGGCACCGAAGACGACGACGGTGTCCTCGGGGGTGGCTTCGGAGCGGTTGACGCAGTGCCGGGCCACCGCCATGGGCTCGTTCAGGGAGGCGACGTCGAAGGGGACGGTGTCGGGGAAGACGGCGACCGTCCTGCCGACCTCGCAGTCGTCGAGGAGCAGGTACTGGCTCATCGCGCCGTGTGCGCCGCCGCAGCCGATGATGCCGGACGACACGCCCTGCGGGTTGACGACAACACGGTCGCCGACCTTCAGGTCCCGTACTTCCGCGCCGAGTTCGACGATCTCACCGGCGGGCTCGTGGCCCAGTGGGATGGCGCGCATGGTGCCGTCCGCGGTCGGCATGCCACCGAGGTGGAGGAAGAAGGTGTCGGTACCGCAGATGCCGCAGGCCCGGATGCGCATGAGGGCGTCCTTGGGGCCTGGTACGGGGCGTTCGACCTCGACGACCTCGACCTTGTCCTTCGCGGTGTGTACGGACTTCATGGTGGTGGACATGAGTAACTCGCCTTCTGAGTAACGAAGTTGATGCTCGGTTGGGTGGGGGATCCGGGTGCGGCCGTCAGGCCGCGGTCGGTGTCCGGGCCGGAACCGGCCCGGATGTCGGGGGCGCCGGTGGCCCTGGCCGGTCGAGTCGGCCCGGACGCTCCGCTCCAGGTGCGTCGCGACCGGGTTCCCGGCGCCTGGGCGTCTTGCGGTACTTGTCCGCTTCATGAGACATGGGTGCTCATCCCGACGCCTTCAGGGCGCGCAGTACGGCGTCGGCCATCCCGCGTTCGCCTCGCTCGTTGGGGTGAACCGGGGCCGCGTCCGCCGCCGGCATCAGCGGCTCGATCCAGCGGGTCTCCCGAGCCGCGCAGGCGTCACGGCCGACGGACGGCCCGTAGGTGTCGACGTACACCGCCCCGGCGGCCTCGGCCCGCTTCCGGAGCGTGCTGTTGAGCTGACGTTCCTTGGCGTCGAGGAACCGCACGTCCCCGGGAGCGAGGGTCATGTCGTCGTCGCAGCGCTTCCCCTCGGACGGCAGGATCGCCGGATAGCCGACGACGTACACCTCGGCCCGCGGCGCACGGCGCTTCACCTCGGCGAGCGCGCCGGTCAGCCGCTCGCCCGCCGCGTCGATCCGCCGCGCCACCTTGTCGGCGCCGTCGGAGACGTACTCCCGCCGGCAGGGCGCGTCGTTGCCGCTGAACCTGCCGCTGCCCGTCAGCCGATAGACGACGCCCTTCTTGACGCACTCCTGGACCGTGGCGGCGAAACCGATGTCGTTGCCGCCCATGCCGATGGTGACCAGTCCGGTCCTCGTGGTGAGTGCGGACAGCTGGGCCGGGTTGACGCCGTTGTCCGTGGACTGGGCCGAGGAGAGGTCGGCGATCTTCGCGCCGCTGCAGCTCATGTCGCGGAAGTCGGCTGTTTCCAGAGCCAGTTGCCGCGCGACCAGGGAGGGGTAGTTCCGGTCGGAACGGTCGCAGCCCGCGGGGTTGGTGGCCTGGGCGGGAATCCCCGGGCCCGAGGTGTAGGAATCGCCCAGTGCCACATACGGGCCCTGTGGCGGCGCCGGATCGCCGTCGTCGCGTCCGACGGCGATCACCGTGACCAGCACGCCGCACGCGACCGCCCCGGCCAGTCCGGCTCGTCCGTAGGTCCTCATCGGGGTGTCCTGCCTTCCGTCTCCTGGGGCCGGTCCGGCCGGCACTGCTCGCTTCGGGGGCGCGTGGCCCGGGGGACGGTGGTGGGCGGTGAGCGGAGCGGTCTCGGCGGTGCTGTCGGCCTCGTGCGCCGGGGGAGTGGGCCGGGGGCTGCCCAGTGGTCACGAGGAGTCGCCGTCGAACCGGGGGTGGGGTGTCCTCGGACTCGGCGCCGGACGGGGGGAGTTGTCCGAGGCCGAGTCCGAGGGGCGCGCCGGGCCCCGTCCCCACGGGTTCGGCGCGGCGGGGCCTCCTCCGCTCAAGGCGGCCCCGGTCCGGGTGCCCGCGGCTCTTCGCCGCGCGGGCTTCGGTGACCTGGACGGTCACCGGGGTGGTGGTCAGGTGGTGCGGGTCATGGGAACTCCTGCGGTCGCGGTGCGAGGGGTCCGTGGGGCCGCAGGGGTATTGCCGACGGCGACGGACTCCGTTTTGCTTGAGTCAGGCAAGCACATGTGAATTACTTGAGTCAAGCAAGCTAATGTCGAACGGTGTCGAACACGGAAGGGGAGTGAACTGTTTTGCTTGAGTCACGCAAGCAAAATGCTAGGGTGGCGGGCATGCCCACACCACCGTCAGCGGAAGTCCTCGCGTCAGCCGCGACGGACGTTGCCGAGATCGACCGGAATCTCAACCGGATCGCTCACCTGGCCTACCATGCCCGGCAGCACGGCCGATTGAGGGAACTGGCCGGTGTTCCCCTGGAGCGCTCCGCCGTCGTGCTCCTGCGGCAGATCGCCGACTCCGAACCCCTGCGTCTGGGGGAGCTGGCCAACCGGCTGGCGGTCGAGGCCTCCCACGTCACCCGCCAGGTGCAGCAGCTCCAGAAGGCCGGATACGTCACCCGCGTACCCGACCCCGACGACCGCCGTGCGCAGCGCATCCGGCTCACCACGGCGGGCGAGGAGGCGGTCGTCCGTATCCGGGAGGTCAGTTGCCGCAACATGCGGAGGGCTCTGGAAGGGTGGTCACCTCATGAACTCCGGCGCCTGACCGCCTTCGTGGACCGGATGGTCGACGACGTGCTCTCCGCCATCGACGCGAGCGACGGCCGCGAGGCCGCCGTACCGCACCACACCCCCTGACCGCACCGGGCGGCGCAATGCGTACCCCCGCTCGCCGTGCCGTCCCATGTCACCGGGACGGCCGGTCGCGGTGGCTCGCGCAGCCGTTGAGACGTGAAGCGTGGATCCCATATGAACGGTCTTTCCAAGGCGGGCATCTGTGAGAAACCGGCGCCGGTCGAGGATCGCGGGCAGCACATCCTGGTCATAGCCCGCGATCCCGTGGTCACCGAACTGCTGTCGACGACACTGGAGTTGGCGGGCTACCTGGTCACCACGGCGTGCTCCGGGGCCGAGGCGCTGACCAGGCTCGGGGGCTTCCGGTTCGACCTGGTGGTGCTCGACCTGGCGCTGCCGGACCTGGACGTACTGGCGCGGCGGCATCGCGTCACCGGTGCCCGCCCGGCGGTCCTCTTCCTGGCGGCTCCCGACTCCCTGGGTGCCTTGCTGTCGGCGATGGGCCCGGTCGGCCGGGACTACGTGACCACGCCGTTCCGTATCTCCGAAGTCCTGGTCCGCGTGCAGGTGCTGTTGCGCGGCTCCAGCCCCGCACCGCAGCTGAGAGCGCTGTCGTACGGAGATCTGGCCCTGGACGACGCCACCTGTGAGGCGCGCCGCGGGTCGCGTCCGCTCGATCTGACTCCGGCGGAGTACCGGCTGCTGCGCCACCTGCTGGTCAACTCCGGGAAGGTGCTGTCGAAGGAGCGGATCGCCCGGCACGTCTGGGGTGAGTACCGGGGCGGAAACGCGATCGAGCAGCTTGTCTCCCGGCTGCGACGCAAGGTGAACCAGGAGGCGCCGGCGCTGATCCACACCCGTCGAGGGTTCGGCTACTGGCTCGGCGCCCTGACGCCGTGAGCGGGACGGTTCCCGACCGGTTCTCACCGAACTCCGGGCGCGCGACACTTCTCGGTCGACCGTCCCGGGCCCCGGACGGTCGGGAGGGCGACGGTGGGGCCGATGGCTGAATTTACTTGAGTTACGCAACGAGATGGTAAACTTGAGGGTATGTCCACACCGCCACCCAAGACCGCTCCCGCCCCGAAGGATGTGGCAGAGATCGAGCGAGCTCTCACCCGCATCTCCTATCTGCTCAGCCGTGCCAGGCAGCACGACCGTCTGATGGCGATCGCCGGAGTGCCGCTCGACCGGGCCGCCACCGCGCTCCTTCGGCAGATCGCCGACTCCGAACCGATGCGCCCCGGGGAGCTCGCCAACCGGCTGGCGGTCGAGGCCTCCCACGTCACCCGCCAGGTGCAGCAGCTCCAGAAGGCCGGATACGTCACCCGCGTACCCGATCCGGACGACCGTCGCGCCCAGCGCATCGAGCTGACCGCGACGGGAGAGGAGGCCGTCGAGCGCGTCCGGGAGGCGAGCCGCCGCGGTATGCAGATGGCCCTCGGCAACTGGTCCGCCGAGGAACTTCAGCAGCTCGCGGGCCTGTTCCACCGCATGGTGGACGACTTCCTCTCCTACTCCCTCGACGATGAAGGCGAGGCGGACGTCGTCGAGCCCCTCCCCAGCGTCTGACGCAGCACCTCGTGCCGTTTCGCACCGCGCCCGCGGTGCGAAAGGTCACTCCCCGTCGAGCACCAGCTCGACCGTACGCCGACCGGTTTCGGTCGCGGCGAGAACCGGGGCGCCAGGCCGGCCGTCCACCGTGCAGGAGCGCACCCGGTTGCCCGCGCCGGTCAGTGCGATGTCCAGGGTCAGGCCCCGCCAGCGCAGCCCGCGCAGCCGGACCGGCCCCCACCGCCGAGGCAGGCAAGGTCTCAGCCGCACCGCGTCCGGCGAGTGCTCCAGGCCGACCAGCCCCTCGTGGACGAGGCGCAGATACGCGGTCGCAGACCAGGTCTGATGCGGCTGCGAGACGAAGTGCTCGGCTCTGCCGCTCGCACCGCTCTGCCAGCCCCCGTCGACCCTCCCGCTCACCGAGTCGTACACCTCGTAGAAATCGTCCCCGCTGCCGGTGACGAGGTCCGCGAAGGTCTCGACGGCGCGTGCGAACGGTTCGGGCCGGCCGGCGCCGGCCGCGGCGAGCCCGTACAGGCCGTGCACCATCGGCCAGACCATCACGTTGTGCCGCCCGGGACGGCCGGCGCCGAACCGGGCGAAGTGCGGCCAGACGTTGACGATGCCGTGGGGCTGCCAGTGGGCGCCGTCCAGGATCTGCCGCGCCCGCCGCTCGTCGGCCACGCCCAGCAGCAGGGCCAGAGCGAGCCCGGCGCCCTCCTGAGAAGTGTCGACGCGGCCGGCGGACGGACCGGCACCGTGCACGAGATACGCGTACGTGCCCGCGTCCGGTCGCCACAGATGCCGGTCGACCGCGGAGCGCAGCCGCTCGGCCGTCGCACGCCACGATGCCGCCTCCGCCGGGTTGCCCAGTGCGTCGGCCATGGCCGCCAGCGCCGACCGGGCACCGAAGTAAAGGCAGTTCGTCGACAGGCACATCAGGTCCGCTGCGTGCGGATGGTCGAGGACGAAGGACGAACGGACACCCGCGGTCCAGGGCGGATCGGGATATCCGGAGATCCCGTCGTTCATGAACCCCGGCCCCCGGAAGAGCCCGTACGCACTGTTGAAACTGTGCTTCTCGCGCGCCTCCATCGTGTGGACGGCCGTCTCGTGCGCCCTGGTCAGGAAGTCCCCGTCGCCGGTGACCAGGTAGTGGTGCCAGGCGGCCACGATCCATACGACCTGGTCCCACCACTGGTTGTCCTGCTGTACGACGAGTCCGCCCGGCCCGCGGTCCACCACGGACCAGAGGGTGTTGCGCCCGAGGTCCGGCGCCAGCAGGGAGGCCGCGCTCCACGCGTTGACGGCCGCGTCCCGGGTCCACCGCTGCGGTGCCGGATAGCCGGCCCCGGCTCCTACGACGGTGCCGGGCGGGTCGGTGAGCAGCCCGGCCTTGTCGTGGACCGCCGGATCCGCCGTGATGGTGTTGCGGTCGGACACGTCCGCCAGCGCGGACGCGTAGAGCCTGCCCAGACGGCGCTGGACGGCGGGGTCGTCGAAGGTGAGTGACGGCATGGTGGACCCGATCGTGGGGGCCACGGTACGGGCGGTGGCCGGGGGTGGGGCGGCGCCGACGCCGGCCGCCGCGAGCGCCGTACCGCTCGCGGCCTTCAGGAACTCCCGTCGGTGAACCGGGCCTCCCTTGCCGTCCCGGTCACCGGTGTCCTGCTCCGCAGCCGCCGTGCTCATTCCTCGCCGCTCCCTTTCCGTGTCCCGCGAGCAGTGTGTCCCCCGGAGCCTGGAGAACGACGGCACCGCCCGGTCGGTGACGCGGTGCGGGCATCGGCGTCGGAGGCCGCGCGTGGGCGGCTGTTGTCCGCGGAGGCTCAGGCGATGCCCCCGTTCGCACGCAGTACCTGGCCGTTGACCCAGTGGCCGGTCGGGCCGACCAGGAAGGACACCACCGAGGCGATGTCCTGAGGGGTGCCCAGGCGTTCCAGAGGCGGCTGGGCGGCCAGGCGGGCGACGGTCTCCTCGTCCTTCCCGTCGAGGAACAGGTCGGTGGCCGTCGGGCCGGGCGCGACGGCGTTGACGGTGATGTCCCGGCCGCGCATCTCCCGGGCGAGGATCAGCGTGAGGGCCTCGACGGCGCCCTTGCTGGCCGCGTAGGCGCCGTAGCCCGGGAAGGACAGGCCGAGGACCGACGTGGAGAAGTTGACGAGTGCTCCGCCCGGCCGCAGCCGGCGCGCCGCCTCCCGGTCGACTACGAACGTGCCCCGGATGTTGGTGCGGTGGACGGCGTCGAGCTCGTCCAGGTCGAGTTCGGCTATCGGGGACAGCGCCATCCGGCCGGCCGCGTGGACGACGGCGTCGACACCGCCGTAGGTGCTCTCCGCGAGGTCGAACAGGGCGCTCACGTCGGTCTCGTCGGCGACATCGGCGCGGGCGGAGAGCGCGGTGCCGCCGGCGTCCACGATGGTGTGCACGGCGTCCTCGGCGGCCTCCTTGTTGCCCGCGTAGCCGACCACAACGGCGAATCCGTCGGTGGCGAGCTGCCGGGCCACCTGGCGCCCTATTCCCCGCGAGCCGCCGGTCACGACAGCGACGCGCGGGCCGGTGCCGGGCGTGCCGGACGGGGTGGTGCTGGTCCGAGTGGTCATGACGGATCCCTTCGTCATCCGACGTAGCGGCGCTACGGTCGATTCGTATCGACGGTACCACCGAATCGTAGCGATGTTAAGGGGTACTCGTAACGTCGCTACGAATGTCGTACCGTGAAGTCATGGACGCGAGAGAGAAGATCCTGGACGCCGCCGCGGAGCTGCTGGCCCGGGCGTCGGTCGCCGATGTGTCGACGCGTGCCGTGTGCGAGGCCGCGGGCGTGGGGGCGCCGATGCTCTACCGGCTCTTCGGCGACAAGGCGGGGCTGCTCGCCGCAGTGGTCGACCGGGGGTTCGAGCAGTACCTCGCGTCCAAGCGCGCCGCCCGGCCCAGTGCCGACCCGGTCGCCGACCTCAAGCGCGGCTGGGACAACCACATGCGGTTCGCACTGGACCACCCGAACCACTACCGCCTGATGTACTCGCCCGAGCTCACCACGCCCCCCGCCGCCGCGCAGGAGGCCCACGCCCTGCTGCACGGCGTGCTGGAGCGGTGTGCGGCGGCCGGGCTGCTGACCGTTCCACCGGAAGCCGCCACCCGGGTCGTCATGGCGGCGAACGTCGGTGCCGCCCTGTCCGTGCTCACCAGGCCCGAGCAGTACCCGGACATCCGGTTCGCCGCCCGCCTGCGCGACTCGGTGATCGACTCCGTCACCTGCCCCGCCGGCACCGGCGAACCAGGTGACAGCGGCCGGGGAAGCGCGGTACCGGCCGCGGCGGCCACCCTCGCGGCCCGGCTGCGCGCCGAACCGCCGCAGCGACTCACCACGGTCGAGGCGGCGCTCCTCCAGCAGTGGCTGGAAACGCTCGCGGACTCCGGCGACCCCACGTCCTGACCGCGGAAGGCAGTCGAACACCCGACTCTCGAACTGGATTTACCGTCCAGTAGGATCGCCCGGCACACCATCCGAGGAGGAAGCGTGCCCCGGTCCCAACGCTCACCCCTGCTGCTCGCCGGTCTGCTGGCCGCCGCGGGCGTCACCCACTTCGTCGCACCTCGCACGTTCGACGCGATCGTGCCGCGCTCGCTGCCGGGCACACCCAGGACCTGGACGTACGCCAGCGGCGCCGTCGAAATCGCACTGGCGGCCGGGGTCGCGCTGCCGCGGACCCGGCGGGTCGCCGCGCTGGTCACGGCGGGCTTCTTCGTCGGGGTGTTCCCGGCCAACGTGAAGATGGCCGTCGACTGGCGCAACCGGCCCGCCGCCCTGCGGGCCGGGGCGATCGGGCGGCTGCCGCTCCAGGTGCCGCTCGTCCTGTGGGCACGCAGTGTCGCGAAGAACGGAGAGGGCCGGTCATGACAAAGGTGAGCGTCGGCGACAAGATCGAGGACTTCGAGCTGCCGGACGAGAGCGGAGCGCCGCGTCGACTGTCGGAGCTGCTCGTCGACGGGCCGATCGTCCTCTTCTTCTACCCCGCGGCCCTGACCCCCGGCTGCACGGCCGAGGCCTGCCACTTCCGCGACCTGGCCGCCGAGTTCGCCGCCGTCGGCGCGCGGCCGGTCGGCATCAGCGGGGACTCGGTCGACCGTCAGCAGGAGTTCGCGCAGAGCCACACGCTCGGCATGCCGCTGTTGTCGGACGCCGACGGGACGGTCCGTGAGCTGTTCGGCGTCAAGCGTGGGTTCTCGATGATGCCCACCAAACGGGTCACCTTCGTCATAGCCCAGGACCGGACCGTCCTGGAGGTGGTGACGAGCGAGCTGCGGATGAACACCCACGCGGACCGCGCCCTCGCCGCACTCCGCGCCCACAGGGGCTGACGCCCGGCTCGGCTGTCTCCTGGCCGCCCGCAGCGGGCGGTCGGCCGGGATTGCCTTGCCGGTGTGGGGCATCTGGGTTGATGCCCCGGGGCCCAGGGACCATCCTGGGGCGTATGAAACAAGTCGCCGCCGCGGTGATCATCGATGCCCGAGGCATGGTGACGGGATGGAGCGAGGGCGCCCGGCGGTTGACGGGGCACACGGCCGAGGCCGTCGTCGGACGCCCGGCCGCCGGACTCCTCGCCGAGGGCCCGACGCCGACGGCGATGACCGAACTGGCCGGCGTGGTGGCGCTCCGCCACCGGGACGGCCACCGCGTCGAACTCGCCGTCAGCGCCTGCGCCGTACTGGGCGAGGACGGCCGGGCGCGGGGATTCGTCGTCACCGCCCTCCCCGAACCGGTGGCGCCCGAGCCGCAGAGGGACGCGCAGGCGCAGGCGCCGGCCCTGCTGGAGAGGACCGTCCGGCAGGCCTCCGTGTCGATGTCCGCCTTCGACACCAACCAGCGCTACACGTGGCTCAACGACGCCGCCTGCGACCTGATGGGGATCGAGGAACAGACCCTGATCGGGCAGTTCTACGGGGACGGGAACATCGTGCCCGACGACCGGATCAGCGAGGGATTCCTGCTCAACCTGCGCGAGGTCACCCGCACGGGCGTCCCCGTACGCTACGAGACCTTCGGCAAGGACGCGGACGACGGCCGGGAACACGCGTGGACCCTTGAGATGTGGCCGGTGCGAGACGACCTGGGGGCCGTCGTCTCGGTGGGCATCGCCGCGTTCGACAGCAGCGAACAGCACTGGGCGCGACGGCGGCTCGCCCTGCTCAACGAGGCGGCCACGACCATCGGGACCACCCTCGACGTCGTCCGCACCGCCGAGGAACTCGTCGAACTCGTCGTGCCCCGGTTCGCCGACTTCGTCAGCGTCGACCTGCTCGACTGGGTGCTCGGCGCCGACGAACCCACGGACGCGCAGGCCGACGAGGTCGTACTGCACCGGGTCGCCCACGGCTCCGTCACCGAGGGCACTCCGGAGGCCGTCATTCCGCTGGGCGCGAAGGACACCTACCCGCCGTTCACCCCGCCCGTTCGGGCGATCGCGGAGGGCCGGGCGGTACTCGGGCGGGTCGGCGAGCAGGCGTTCGACGAATGGGTGGCCGAACGCAACGCCCGCGAGCCCGTCGGCCGCCCGTACCGCAAGGGCGTCCACTCCATGGTGACCGTGCCGCTGCGGGCCCGCGGCACCACACTGGGCGTCGCGGTCTTCCTGCGCATCGGATGCCCCGACCCCTACACCGAGGACGACGTCGTCCTCGCCGAGGAACTGGCCAGCCGCGCCGCCGTCTGTGTCGACAACGCCCGCCGGTTCGCCCGGGAGCGCACCACCGCGCTCGCCCTCCAGCACAGACTCCTGCCCCGGGGGCTGCCCGGCCAGGCGGCCGTCGAGGTCGCCCACCGCTACCTGCCCTGCGGATCGGTGGCCGGCATCGGCGGCGACTGGTTCGACGTCATCCCGCTGTCCGGCAGCCGGGTCGCCCTCTGCGTCGGCGACGTCGTCGGGCACGGCATCCAGTCCTCCGCGACCATGGGACGGCTCCGTACGGCCGTACGGACCCTCGCGGACGTCGATCTGCCGCCGGACGAACTCCTCACCCACCTCGACGACCTGGTCACCCACCTGGCCGACGAGGAGGACGGTGCCGACGTCGCCGAACTGGGCGCCACCTGCCTCTACGCCGTCTACGACCCGGTCTCGCGCCGGCTCACCCTCGCCTCCGCCGGACACCCGCCGCCGGCCGTCGTACCGCCAGGCGGCGTCGCCGAGCTGATCGAGGTCACCGCGGGACCGCCGCTCGGTGTCGGCGGCCTGCCCTTCGAGTCGACCGAGCTGAAACTGCCCGAGGGCTCACTCCTCGCCCTCTACACGGACGGCCTGATCGAGGACCGAGACCGGGACATCGACCACGCCACCGCCGAGCTCTGCCGCGCGCTGAACCTGCCCGGCGCCTCGCTCGACGCCGTGTGCGACGCGGTGCTCAAGGCCGTGCTGCCTGAGCAGCCAGGCGACGACGTGGCCCTGCTGCTCGCCCGTACGCACGCGCTGGGCGCCGGGCGGGTGGCCACCTGGGACGTCCCGCCCGACCCCGCGCACGTGGCCGTCACCCGCCAGGCCGCCATGGAACAACTGACCGCCTGGGGGCTGGAGGAGGAGGCCTTCGTCACCGAACTCGTCGTCAGCGAACTGGTCACCAACGCCATCCGGTACGGCGAACCGCCCATCCAGCTCCGGCTGATCCGCGACCGTGCCCTCATCGTCGAGGTCTCCGACGGCAGCTCCACCTCACCGCACCTGCGCCGCGCGCACGTCTACGACGAGGGCGGCCGTGGCCTGCTGCTCGTCGCCCAGCTCACCCAGCGCTGGGGCAGCCGCCAGACAGGTGCCGGCAAGACGATCTGGGCGGAGCAGCCGCTACCGGCCGAGTGATCCGGCCGAAGGGGGACAGCGCGGGTTCATCGGCCGGTCACTGGAAGTCGCACCCGGGGTTCGCCGCGTCCTCCGAGAAGGGCGAGCCGTGCGGCAGTACGTACAGGACGTCGAGTACGACCGGCGTGCTGCCGAGATTCCGGCCCAGGTGGATGTTCCCGGGACCGGCCGGCTCGCTGATGGTGCTGCCCTGCGGATACACGCCGTCGGACTCGCAGGTGGAGTCGAAGTGGCTGAGGGTGCCCTGCTTGACGAGGCCGTAGAGGGGGCCGTCGTGGTAGTGCCAGCCGGTGGCCTGGCCTGCGGGGATGGTGATCTCCCGCAGGGTGTAGTCGGTGTCGCCGATGGTGGTCTGGGCGAGTATCCGGCCCGACACTCCGGGCCCGGGCGGCGTGGCGTGGGCGGTGCCGCAGGCGAGGACCGCGGTGACCGTTAAGGCTCCGGCCGTGGCGGTGCGAAGCAGGTTGCGCATGGTGGGCGTCCCCTCGATGGCGAGAGCGTGAGCGCGTCATGACAGGTCAGCGTGATCTTAGAGCGGCGGAACGGCCTGCGGAAAGAGGGGAGCGGCGCCCGCTGAGCAGGAAACGCCGGTGACCGCCCGGCCGTCAGGCAGGGGCAGTCACCGGCGTCGGAGCGGGGCGGGATCTCAGGCTCGCTCGGCCACTGGCTCGGCCGGGATCTCCGTCTCCACCGCCTTGTCCGTGTCCGGCCGGGGCCGGCGCGGAATCCCCAGCGCGCACAGCGCGCCCGCGAACACCACGACGACGCCGACCCACACCGCGGGGTGCAGCCCGTCCACGAACTGCTGCGGCGACCCCGTGCTGCCGTGCGCCACGAACACGGTGCTCAGTACGGCGATACCGAGCGCCCCGCCGATCTCCCGGACGGTGGTGTTGGCGCCGGAGGCCTTGCCCGCGTGTTCGCGGCTGACCGAGCCCAGCACGACCGCCGCCGTCGGCGCGAACACGAAGCCCATGCCGATACCGGCCACGATCATCGGCCCGACCAGGGACGAGTACCCGGTGTCGGTGTCCGCGACCAGGTTGATCCAGCCGAGCCCCACGCCCTGGAGGAAGAGGCCCAGCGCCATCAGCCTGCCGCCGCCCACCTTGTCGGTGAGCAGGCCCGCGACGGGCGCGACGAACATCGGCATCAGCGTCCACGCCAGTGTGCGGACCCCGGCCTCCAGCGGCGAACGCGGCGGCACGATCTGGAGGTACTGGGCGAGCAGGAAGAGCGACCCGAAGACACCGAAGTACATGGCCGCGGAGACGATGTTGGTGAGGGTGAACGCCCGCACCTTGTAGAAGGACAGCGGCAGCATCGGCTGCGGGACCCGGGCCTCCCAGCGGACGAACACGGCCAGCAGCACCGCGCTCGCGGCGAACGCGCCGAGCACCTCGGCCGAGGTCCAGCCGTCCGTCTCGCCGTTCACGATGCCCCACACCAGTGCGAACAGGCCGGCGGCGGCCAGCACCATGCCGACCAGGTCGAGCCTGGCTTCCGGCAGCCTGCTCTCGCGGAGCGTCAGCAGGATCAGGGGCACGGCGACGACGCCCACCGGCACGTTGATCCAGAAGATCCACCGCCAGTCCAGTCCTTCGACCACCGCGCCGCCCACCACGGGGCCCATCGCGACGGCCAGGCCGCTCACGCCCGACCACAGTCCGAGCGCCAGCCCGCGCAGCCGGTCCGGGACGGCCTGCGACAGCAGGGTCAGCGACAGCGGCATCACGGCCGCGGCGCCGAAGCCCTGCACGGTACGGAACGTGATCAGCTGCGCGCTTGTGTCGGCGAGACCGCAGCCGACCGAGGCCAGCGTGAAGACGACGATGCCGATCACGAAGACCGAGCGTCGGCCGAACCGGTCACCGAGTGCGGCCCCCGTCATCAGGAGACAGGCGAAACTGAGGACGTACGCGTTGACGAACCACTGGAGCTGCTGGGTGTTCGCCTCCAGATCGACGGCCAGCGTGTGCAGGGCGGTCGAGACGACCAGGTTGTCCAGCGCGACCATGAACATGGGCACGCTGCACGCGACGATCGCGACCCACAGCGGCACACGCCGGCCCGTGGCCGGCGGCGCGTCGGCCGCGTCCTCCACGACCGGGTTCTCTTCGGACAGCGTCATGGCGGGGGAATCTCCTAGGGGGAGTGGCTGATCCATTGATCCATTGATCCAGTGGTCCAGCAGTCCAGTGGTCCAGCAGTCCGGTGATCCAGTAGTCCAGCGAGCCAGCGAGCCAGCGAGCCAGCGAGCCAGCGGTCCGGCAGTGCGGCCGAAGCCGGCGGGTTGTGTCAGGCGGTCGGCGAGTTGCCGTCGGCGTCCGAGCGTTCCTGGGCCGACAGCCGGTCGCGCGCGTCCGACCAGTCGATGGGCAGGCCGGCTGCCGGCGTCTCCCAGAAGGTGAAGACCGAGCGGTTCATCGTGGAGCGCAGGCCGGTCATGACCGACTTGTGGGGCTCGGTCCGTGCGTATGTGTAGAGGGCCTGCTTGTCCTCCCAGGCCGACAGCGTCCAGAACGTGCGCTTCAGCGGCTCGGCGATCAGCGAGGCGCCGTACGCGCCCGGCGCGCTCTTCACCTGCTTCCACGCGGCGAGGGACCGCAGGAAGAAGCGGGGGACGTCGCGCAGGGAGCGGACTTCCAGGCGGGACGCCATGACGAACGCCGTCGTGTCCGGAGCGGGCTCGTTGACAGTGGTCCAGGGCAGGGTGGGCATGGCTGCGGCCTTCTTCTGAGAGGCAGGGTGAAGCAGAGGCTCTCTTGGATACCTCCACTATCCATGTTAGACAGTAGAGGTATCCAATGACCAGAGCGGAGCCCGACCGATGCGCATGTCCGAGCTGAGCCGCCTCAGTGGCGTCTCTGTCACGACGATCAAGTACTACCTCCGCGAAGGTCTCCTCCCGGCCGGTCGTCAGCTGTCGGCGACGCAGGCCGAGTACGACGAGAACCACCTGCGCAGACTCCGGCTGATCCGCGCGCTGATCGGCGTACGCGGCCTGTCCGTCAGCACCACCCGGGAGGTGCTGGGTGCGCTCGCCGAGCACACGGCGGACACCCACCGCCTCCTGGGGCTCACGCTGGGGGCGATCCGGCTGGCCGACGAGACCGAGGCGGACGCCCCGGAACCAGCCGAAGTAGACGCGCTGATCGAGGAGTTGGGCTGGGATGTGCACAAGTCCGCCCCCGCTCGCGTCACCCTGGCCGACACCCTCGCCTCGCTGCGGACCCTCGGATCGCCGCTGGACCGGCGGGTGCTCCTGCCGTACGCCCGGCTGGCCGAGGAGACCGCGGTCCTCGACCTCGACCAACTGGACGGAATCGAGGACCCGTTGGAGGTCGCCGAACGCGCGCTCCTGCTCACCGTCCTCCTGGAACCCGCGCTCATGGCGCTGCGGCGCATGGCCCAGCAGAACGAGTCGGCCCGGCGGCACGCGGACGGGGCGAACAGGGTTGACCGGACGGACGAAGTGGACCGGGCGGACAGCTGACCCGGTCTACCGCCCCAGTTCGCGCAGCAACTGGGCCGCCGCCTCCTTCCCGGCGGAGAACGCGGCCTCGTGCGAGCCGATCTGGTCGTGGTACTGCTGCTTGGAGTGGAAGTACGAGCCGCACAGCTTGACCCGTGGCCCTTCGTTGACCTCGTAGACGGTCTGCTGGGCGCGGCGCATGGCCATGTCGAGGACCGGGTGCTCGTAGTGGAAGGTGCGGATGACGCTCTCCTCGGCGACCGGCAGCGGGCAGTCGAGGGTGACGAAGTAGTCGGTCTCCGACTCGAAGCCGTGCAGCTTGTTCATGTAGTAGGCCACGTACGTGCGCGGCTGCCCGTCCATCGTCACCTTCCCGTAGTTCCACGCCTCCCACCGGGACCGGTCGGCCGGCATCACGGACGGATCGGTGTGCAGGATCACCGTGGAGGCGTTGTAGCGCAGCGGCGCGAGCAGCTCGCGTTGGCGGTCGGTGGGGTTCTCCAGCAGGGCGCGGGTCACATCGGCGTGGGTGGCGAGCACCACGTGGTCGAAGCGCTCGGAGCCGCCCGCGGTCCGCACGGTGACCCCGTCCTCGTCCTGGTGGATCCCGGTCACCGGCTCGGACAGCCGCACCTTCGGGTCGATCGCCGCGAGCACCTTGCGGACGTACGAGATCGAACCGCCGCCCACGGTCCGCCAGTCCACGCGACGGCCGCCGAGCCCTGTCTCGTCGTGGGCCATGAAGAACGCGATCACGGTCGTGGCCGGCATCTCCCAGACCAGCTCGGCGGGCACCGACCACACCGCGCTGCACAGCAGGATGAAGTAGCCGTACCGGAACTCCTGGCTGTAGCCGCCCCGGTCGAGGTACTCACCCATCGGCATGTCGGTGCGCTTGCGGAAGAAGTCCCGGCGGCCCTCCTCGTGGAACCGGCGGGCCTCGCGCCAGATGGTCTGGAACGCCTCGGGATAGCGGGCGCGCACCTCCTCCTCCGGCAGGTCCATCTCCTCGCTGCCGTACTGCGTGCCCTCGGTCAGGTCGAAGAAGTTGAAGCCGCTGAGCAACTGCTTGGCCTCCACGCCCAGTTCGTCGAAGAAGCCGCTGAGGTTGGGGTAGGCGGGGCGGTTGAAGACGACGAACGCGGTGTCGATGCCCAGGACCCGGCCCGCGTCCTCGACCTCGACGGTGTTGGCGTGGCCCCCGTAGTGGTCCTCTCGTTCGAACAGGGTGATCTCGGCGTGCTCGCGCAGGGCGTAGGCGGCGGAGAGGCCGGCGACGCCACCGCCGACGACGGCGATGCTGGGCTTGGCGGACATCGAGTGCTCCTTGGAGTCAGTGGGTGAGCGTGGTGGTGACCAGGCCGCCCGGTGTGCCCTCTTCGGCGGCGACGGCCACCACATGACCGGGGCCCGGGTGGATCAGGTCGAAGTGCCAGCGCTCACGCGCCGGCTCGGGTTCGCCGGTGTCGTACAGGCGGATGGTGCCGCCGGTCAGGCCGGTGAAGGCGATCGTGGACAGGTCCCGGCGCAGGCCGGTGCCGAGGGCCTTGAGGTATGCCTCCTTGAGCACCCAGTAGGCGGCGACGTGGCCGGGGCGTACGGAGTCGGGGACGGCCGCCAGTTCCGTGCGCTCCCGGTCGGCGAAGAAGCGGGGAAGGTGCGCGACCGCGTCGGGGCCCGCCGGTGAGCGTTCGGCGTCCACTCCGCAGGCCCGGCCGCCGTCGGTCACCACACAGGCGGTCAGGCCGTCCGTGTGGGTGAGGTTGAAGCGCAGCTTGTGCTCCGGGGACGGCTCGGGTTCCGGTCTGCCGTCCGCAGCGGTGCGGAAACGCCAGGAGGCGAGCGGCCTGCCGCTACGGGAGCTGAGCGCATGCCGGGCCAGCAGCCGGGCGGCCAACCGGCGACGCCGTTCGGGCGGTGCGAGGACGCGCTCGCACCGCTCGCGCTCGGCCGCGTCGAGCAGGGCCGGGCCGCCCGTGCGGGCGATGAACGTCTCGGCGGCCGAGTCCGGCAGCAGCCACAGATGACGGTCGGGTATCTGCATCCGGCCCTCCGGTCAGAGCCCGGCGGCGGGCAGGTCACCGCGCTCGGCGAGCGGGAACTGCCAGTACGAGAACAGCCGGTTCTCCCGGTGCAGATGTCGCAGCACCCGCATCACGTCGTCGACCACAGCGGCGTCGGTGACGGCTTCGTGAGGACGCAAGTGCCTTCGTACACGCTCCAGTTGGAGCAGGAGCAGCGCGCCGCTGGGCAACGGGTCCTCGAACGCGGCGGCGGAGTGGACGTAGGTGTGCACGCAGGCGGCGGCTGCGTGCAGGAGGCAGTACTCCTTGGCCAGGTCGAAGAGTTCGGCGGACTGGCCGTAGTCGCGGCCCAGCGACACCTTGAGGGAGGTGACGCGCTCGCGCAACGAGTCGGCTCCGGCGAGGAGTTGCTCCGCCGTGTCCGCCGCCCGGGTCAGCCGGTCGCGCTCGTCGCGCTTGGCCTCCTCGGCCAGCCGGCGCAGCCGGACGAGCGCGGCGGGCGCGGCCAGGAGGGCGTCGTCCCGGCCCCGGCTGTACAACTCCTGGTCCCAGGGCCGGTACAGCGGCAGCTCGCGGTCGATGCCGAAGAGGACGGCCGCGCGTTCGCCGGCCTCGTCGCGCAGTGTCCGGTCGGCGGTGGCGGCCGTGGTGAGCAGTCCGTCGAGCTGGAGCGCGATGTTCTTGAGGTTCACGACGGTGTTGCCGTCGGCGAAGTTGGCGACGGGCAGGTCACGCAGCATCTTCTGGTGGATCGCGTAGTGCGGATGGTCGCGGAGATAGAAGCGGGCTCCGAGTACGACGTTCAGCTGGGCGAAGGTGCGTTCCAGGAGTGTCGGCACGAAGTACTTGACGACCGACGACCACACGCTGGTCTGCTCCGGCACGACCTGCAGGGCCCGCACCGCGCCCAGACTGACCGCGTCGGCGACCATCAGATCCGCGAAGCACTCCACCAACTGGCGGCGGGAGTAGGGGACATCGCTGACCGTACGGCCGAAGACCGTCCGGCCCTCGGTGAAGTCGAGCGTGACCCGCAGCCCCGTGTCCACGGCCGACAGGGCGATGCCGCTGATGAGGGCGCGGGCCGTCTGCGAGGTCTTGAGGGCGATCTCCAGGCCCTGTCCCTCACGGCCGAGGAGCGCGGAGTCCGGTACGAAGACCCGGTCCAGCCGGAAACCGCTCATGTCGAGCCCGCGCAGTCCGTGCATGCGCTCGCGCGGCAGCTCGTCCACCGTCCCGGCGGGGGTCTGCCGTTTGTCGAGGACGAAGACGGAGTAGCCGCCGGGGCCGCCCCGGGGGTCGGTACGGGCGTGGATGCTGAGCCCGTCGGCGACCCGGCCGTTGCCGATCAGCCACTTCTCCCCGGTGAGGAGATAGCCGCCGTCCGTCTTCTCGGCGGTCATCTCGTTGGCGAGCAGATCACTGCCGTGCCGCCGCTCGGACAGGCCCCAGGCGTAGCGGTTGCCGCGCTGGACGGACTCCACCATGGCCCGCTTCTGGGCGTCGGTGCCGGCGACCCAGGCCGGCATGAAACTGAGGCTGGTGATGATGAACGCGGTCGCGGTGGTCGGGTCCCGGCGGGCGATCAGCCGCATCAGGTTGAAGCCGATCTCCACGTCGCCCGCCTTGCCGCCCTGGGCGCGGGGGAGCGAGTGGTCCAGCGCGCCCCAGCGCTGGAGGAGGTTCACGAACTCGTAGGGGTAGTCCTCGCGTTCGTCGTATTCGAGGACGCGGGTGTACGGCATGCGGCTCGCGGGGTCGTGCGGATCGCCCAGGTGGCGTTCAAGCCGCCCGGCCAGCTCCGTGAGGTCCGACTTCGGCACGGGGTCTCCCAACGGTCAGTGGTCGGCGGCGGGTTCGGGGTGCGGTGCGAGTTGTTCGGGGTGCGCGCAGAAGAGCCGGTTACGGGTGTGCAGGTCCGTGGTGATGTCCAGGGCTGGGAGGAGGGCGGGGGCCTCCCGGCGTGGGTCGGCGCCGTCCGCCCGGGCGAGGAGGTACGCGAGACAGGCGGCGAGCCAGCGGGTGTCGCCGGGTTCCGCGCCGAACAGGGGGCGGTCGGGGTTGGCCCACCAGAGGAGCAGGCAGCAGGCGGCGGCGTAGAGGTGGGCGAACCGGTCCGCTGCGTCCACCAGGCCGGTGTCCCGGTCGGCGGTCGCTGTGTCCTCGGCGAGTTGGGTGAGGGCGCTGGTGAGGCGGGTTGTCAGGGCGGCGGTTGTTCGGTCGCCCTGGGTGGTGAGGGTGGTTGCTGCCTGGGGTGCGATGTCGAACAGGGCGGTTGTTATGGGGGAGTTGCCTCGGGCGGTGAGGTCCAGGTGTTCGGGGGCGTATGGGGGAAGCGGTTCGGTGAGGTCGAAGGCCTTGCGTATGAGGTCGGTGCCTGTTCGCCCTGGGGAGCGCGGTGTGGTGGCTGCTGCCGCGCCGCTGTGGCCTGTCGCGCAGTTCTCCGCGCCCCTGGGGCCGTTGCCCTGGACCAGCGTCGGGAGTTGGGCCGCGTATGCGCGCAGGTTGGCCAGGGTGCTGGTGTCCACGACCCTCACGACGGCCGCGTCCCGCTGGAGTTTCTGGAACAGGCCGTCGCCCGGGCCCTCCGTACGGAGTACCGAGCGTGTCGCCAGGACCGTGGCACAACGGCGGATCAGGTCCTCGGTGCTCTCCGCGACCACGTGCTTGGCGGCGCATCCCCAGACACTGAACACCTCCGGGAACACATGGATACCCCGGGCGGCGGTCAGCGCTGTGACGTCCGACGCCAGGAGCGCGGCCGATGCGACCGCCAACTCCCGTCTCGGATAGGGCGACTCGCCAACCGTCGTGCGGCCGACCCGGCGTGCCGACGCGAAGTCCAGAGTGAGGCGCAGAGCCGTGTCCGCGCAGCCGAGGCTGCCGGCCATGCTCATCACCCGGACCACCTGCTGGGCCTTCATGACGGACTCCAGCGCCTGGCCCTCGCCGCCCACCAACGCCTCGGCCGGGACCGGGAGACGGTCGAAGCGGAGGTGGGCGAAGTCGATGCCGCGCATGCCCGAGGTGGGAACGGCCGGGCTGCGCCCGACGTCCCCCGTCAGGTCGAGCAGCACCGCCGTGAAGGCGCCCGGTCCCCGCCCGCCCGTCCGTGCCACCAGGTACAGCGCCTCGCAGCGGAGGCCGAGGCCCACCATCCACTTCTCGCCCGTCAACTCCCAGCCGTCCAGCACGGGTTCGAGGCGGACGGTGTTGGCCAGCAGGTCGCTTCCGTGGTCGGCCTCCGACAGGGCGAAGCCCACCGCACCGCCCCTGCCGAGGATCTCCGCCACATGCTTCTGCTGCTCGGGCGAGCCGTGCAGCGCCAGGCAGGTCGCCGCGGTGATGCCGAACATGGTGCCCGGCATGATGTTCAGATCCCGGCGGGCGGCGGTGCGGACCAGGACCATGCTGTGCTCGAAGGACTCGAACCGGCCGCCCCACTCCGTCGGCAGGTGGTTGAGGTGGAAGCCCGCCTCGCGCAGCGCGGCGCACAACTCGTCCGGGAACGCGTCCTGTTCGTCCCGGCGGACGGCTGCCGCGAATCCGTACGGGTTGTCCGCGTCGTACGGATCACCCAGGAGCCGCTCGATGTCTCCGGCGGTCGGCGCGCTCATCGTGTCTCCTCCAGCTCCGCCGGCGGTTCCAGGGGAACGGGCCGGTAGTCGGCCGCCGACGCCGGGATCCGTACGCCGGAGACGCGAAGGTGGGCCAGGCGGGTGTGGAACGCGGCGCCGCGCATCAGGTGGTGGGCCACGTCCGCGACCCGGCGATTGCCCGGGGCCTTGAGATAGCTGGCGGTGACCCAGTCGTTGAACGCGCCCATCGCCGGGCCGCACCACACCTGGTAGTCGAGTACACGGTCCGGGTCGCCGACCGTCGACCAGCGGGACGCCATGCCGAGGTACCAGCGGAACACCAGCGCCATCCGACGCTTCGGGTTCTCGGCGGCGCGGGCCAGCTGCTCGGGATCACGGCGGCCGAAGTAGCCGACGCACTCCTGCCAGACGTCCTCCAGCGGGCGGCGGATGATCTGGGTCTCCAGCCGGGCGCGCTCGCTGTCGGGCAGCGCTTCCAGCCCGTCGTACCTCTGGTACAGCTCGTACAGGCGCTTGGCGCGCATCGGGAACAGGGTGCCCTTCTTCAACACCTGGAGTTCCACGCCCATTTCGAACATGTCGGCGGCCGGCGCCATCTCGCAGTCCGCGATGCCCGCGTCCGCCAGCAGTTCCTTGGTCGGTTTCGACGCGCCCGACTCCACGCACGACTGGTTGACCGAGCCGGTGACGACATAGGCGGCACCCATGGTGAACGCCGCCGCGACGGAGGAGGGACAGCCGAGGCCGCCCGCCGCGCCCACCCGGATCGGGGTCGGGTAGCGGTGGTCGTGCTGGACGGTGTCCCGCAGCCGGAGGATCGTCGGCAGCAGGGCGGTGAGCGGGCGGCGGTCGGTGTGGCCGCCCGAGTCGCCCTCGACCGTGATGTCGTCGGCCATCGGGACGTACTTCGCCAGGTCCGCCTGTTCGGCGGTGATCAGCCCCTGGGAGTGGAGGGCGCTCACCACGGCGGCCGGAGCGGGGCGCATGAAGCGTTCCGCCGTCTCGGGGCGGGAGATCTTCGCGATGAGGCGGTGCGCGGCGACGACCTCCCCGGACGGGCCGCGGCGCAGGCCGGCCAGGCGATAGCGCACCACGTGCGGGCTGAGGCTCATGAACGCCGACGCCTCCACACACCGCACCCCGTACCGCAGGAACAGCTCCACCGCCTCCCGCTCCAGGCGCTCCTCGCTCGGGCTGTGGATCAGGTTGACGGCGTACGGCAGTCCCGGGATCTCGGCGGCGAACCGGGTGAGCGCCTTCTCGATGGTCTCGGGCAGCAGCCCGGCCGCCCCGTACGAGGCGAGGAATCCCTCCCGGGCCAGGGCGATCACCAGGTCGGCCGAGGCGATACCGCCCGCCATCGCGCCCGCCATGTAGGCGTACCGGACGCCGTGCGCGGCCAGGAACGCCGGGGAGCCGAGCGTGCGCGGAGGCAGTGGGCCGGCGGCGGCCAGGAGGGGGAAACCCTCGCCCGGAGTCGCCCGGCCGCCGGAGACGGCTCCGATGCCGGTCGGTGTGCGGACGACGAAGGCGGGCCGGTCGAGGTCGGCGAGGGACTGGTAGATGCCGGCCGGGTCGGTGCCGGGGCTGGCGTCTCCGTACCACCGCAGAGGAGTGGTCTGGGTGTGCATGGTCGGGGTCGTCTCCTCTGAGCCGGTCAGGCCCGGTCGCGGGTGGTGTCGGGGCTGACCTCGATGGCCACGTCGGTGAGTTCGTAGATGCGCAGCCCCGGCTTCCACAGGTCGGCGTCCGCGATCACCACGAGCCGCTCACCGTTCCGGCGGACCTCCTTGACGTGGACGTCGAAGCGCAACTCCCCGTCGTGGCGAAGGATCTGGCCCCGGTACTTCCAGCTCGTCGGCACGTCCACGGCGAGACCGAACCGGGGGTTCTCGATCCCCTCGGCGAGGCCCTGCTCCAGGACGAACAGGCGAAGACCCTGGAGAATCGCCTCCACGCCGAGCGAACCGGGCATCACCGGATCGCGGTGGAAGTGGCAGTCGAAGTACCACTCGTCGGGCCGGACCTGGCGGTAGCCGTGGAGGTATCCGGCGCCGTGCCTGCCGCCGTCCGCGACCAGGTCGACATGGTCGACGAGGTGGTAGTGACCGCCGGGCAGGTGCAGCCGGCCACCGGTCGGGTCGGTGAACGCCGTTGCCTCGTCGGGGAGTTCGATGCGGCGGATGCGGGAGGCGGCCGGTTTCTCCTGCTCGATCCAGGGTGCGACGTACGTTCCGTTGTCCAGGCCCACCTGGTTGGTGAGCGCGGCCTCGCTGAAGTATCCGAACAGCGACTCGCCGGTGTAGAAGACCTCGCCGTCTGCCGAGAGTTCGTACCTGAAGTTCTGAAGTACCGCACCCGACACGGCACTTGTCATCAGCAGGGTGGAGTGGTGGCGGATGGTCCGGCCGCGCAGGTCGATGTCCTTGACGTACGTCGCCTTTCCGTCGAGGTTGCGGATCGAGTACTCGGTCTCCGGCTGCTTCAGGGTGGCGCCCAGGTAGTAGCCGTTGAGGATGGCCGCCTGGAGCGAGGTCTCCATCAGCACGCAGTTGGGCAGATGGGGATGCGCGTTCTCGCGGTAGTACCAGGCGTCCGCCGGGGAGTCGTACTCCGTCACCATCTCCGCACCCGGCTTCAACTCACCGCGCGTACCGGTTAGTTGCATGATGCGGTCCACGAACTGGAAGTCCCCGTTGGGGATGTACGGGGCCCGGCTGTCCTTGTACACGTCGAACTCGGGGCCCATCGCCGTACCGAGGTCGCCCTTCGCGGCGTGCGCCAGGTGGAGTTCGTTGATCAGCGCGGGCTCGCCGGCGCGGTTGCGGCGGCCGAGGAACTCCGGGATGCCGCCGGGTCCGGCGCGGTAGGGCGTGCCGTCCTTCTCGCGGATCTGGATGCCGAAGTTGCGCATCCGGATCACCGCCTTGTCGCCCAGGTACACGAGGATGTCGGCGACGACGGAGGGACGCGGCAGCAGCGTCAGCTCCATGATCTCGATCTCGTAGCGGATCTCCCGGTGCTGCGGCGTGATCTGGCCGCGCACCTGCACCTCGGTCTCCAGCCCGACGATGGTCTGGAAGCGGGCGTCGGGCAGCACCAGGTGCATGCCCTGGTGGAGCAGATACGCCTGGAGGGTCTGGACGGCGCCCTCCGCCACCATCGACCCGGCCAGCACCGGATCGTCGGGGAAGTGGCACTCGAAGTACCAGGCGTCCGGGTCCAGCCGCTTGTGCGCGGTGATCGCGCCGATTCCGCGCGGCCCGCCCGTACGGTCGATGACGATCTCGTCGACCATGCGCAGCCGCGCGTCGGGCAGCCGCAGTGCCGGGTTGAGGCCGGCGTCCTGGGCGTGGTGCGGCCCGAACACCTCGCCCGGCTTCCCCGCTGCCAGCAACTCCAGGTCGGCGGCGCTGAGCCGGTTCTTCCCGGTGTCGGCCAGCGGCTTGAAAGTGGTCCTGGTCAGGGCGGCGCGCCGTTTCCGGTCCCGCTCGGTGACGACGACACCCAACGGCGTGTCGAGTTCGGCCTGTGTGAAGAACCCGGCGCTGGCGTCCTTGAGTTCGAGGATCAGCTCGCCGTCGGCGTAGCAGAGGTAGCTGAAGAAGAAGAGGGTGGTGTCGCCCTGGCGGACGAAACGGTTGATGGAGATGTCGTAGCGCAGGGTCTGGCCGGTCCTCGGCAGGTCGCCGTGGAAGACGAGGGTGCTGTCGAGGAGCCGGTAGACCCGCTCGCCCTTGTTGCGGAAGTCGATGCCGAGATAGCTGATGAGCAGCAGGTCGCACTGTCCCGCCTCGATGGCCACGGCCGGCGGCACCCCGCCGTCCACCGCGTACCAGGCATCCTTCGGCACGTCGTACTCGGTGCGGATGAACGAGGGTTCGTAGACACCGGTCTCCGCCCGGAGGCCGGTGACGCGGGTGACGAAGTGGTACGGGGGTGCGGGCAGCCGGACGCGCTTCGCGTACCCGTCGATGTCCGCGAAGTCGGGGCCGAACACGTCCGTGATCCGGCCGGTGGCGAAGGCGAGCAGCTGTTCCTCGTCCCAGATGACACCCGGCGCCCTGGCGGGCGGGGTGGCCTGGGGTGCGGCTTCGATGGCGGCGGGGGGCGGCGGGCCGCTGGGGAGCGCGGGCGGCGGGGTGGTGGGCGCTGCGGCGGGCGCGGGCGCGAAGGCCGCTTCGAGCAGCGCCTCCGTACGGGCCAGGGTGTTCTCCTGGAGGACACGCTGTGTCTCCATCACCACCGAGTGCGTGGCCACCATCTGCTGCCGTATCTCCCGTACGAGATCGGCGGCGGCGTTTCCCGACGACCACCCGGAGGGCGGGGCAGGGGTAGAGGCAGCGGTAGGGGCATGGGCCGGGGGCGGTGTGCCGGGGGTGCTGGGTACGAGGTGCCTGTGGGCCGGTGCCGGAGTCGGCGCGGCCGGTTCCGCCCAGGGCACGAAGGCGAGCGGTTCGCCGTCGAAGGTGATGACCTCGACGTCGTCGAGGCTCGGGTCGGCGGGCATCGGGGCGGGTACCTCCAAGTCTGCCGCCGCACGGGCGGGTTGGGTGTCCTTGACGTCAACTGCCGTGGAAGCAAGCTCTGTCGAGCCGTACGCGGCAGCCGCGCCGACATGTGCGGGCTCGGGCCGCGCAGCGCCGGCGACGACCTGCGAGGCCGCCGCCACCCGCGCCGTGATGCCCGCCGGGATGGATGCGCCGCCGCCGACCGGCACCCGCAGCAGCGCCGGTCGGGCGGCCGGCACGGGGTCCGGGCCGAGCAGTGCCGCAAGGTCCACCGGCAGCCCGTGCGCGGCGAGCCGGGCCGCCAGTTGGGCCACGGAACGGGCGGCGGGGACGCCGCGCCGGTCCACCGGCATCGCCACGTGCTCGGCGTCGCCGAGGGTGTCGTGCACCCAGCGGGTGCAGGTGGCCCCCGGACCGACCTCGACGAAGTAGCGGTAGCCACGGTCGTACGCGGTACGCACCAGGCGCGGGAAGTCGATCGTGGCGCGCAGGGTCCGCGCGATCCGCCGGGCCACCTCCGACCGCTCCAGCCCGGGCACGCGGTCGTAGTCGTAGGCGCTCAGCAGGTCGAGGCCGCCGGGGGAGCCGGTCGGATGGTCGTTGAGTTCGGCGAGGCCGGCCAGCTCCCCGTCCACGACCGGGCAGTGCATCACCGAGCCGACCGGCGAGCGGGCCGACGGGCAGTCCAACTCCGCTATCAGGGAACGGCATTGAGCCGGGTCGCCCGCGATCACCGCCTCGCGCGGGGTGTTGACGTGGGTCAGGAAAACCCTGTCGTAGGGGGTGCCGGCGCGGGAGAGCGCGTCCGTGATCCGGTCCGCCGACTCCAGCAGCACGAAGCTGCCCCACACGGCCTCGTCCGGGGTGTCCTCCCCGAGTCGCCACAGCTCACGGACGGTACGGCGAGGCCCGGACAGCCGGTCGCGGAACAGGGGAGTGGCGCTGATCCGGTCGTCCCGGCGCGCTGAGCGCCGCCAGCCGCCGGTGGCGAACAGCATGCTGCTCTCGCCCAGGCTGTAGCCGAACGCGCCGTGCGCCCGCACGCCGAGCAGGTCGCGCACCAGGTCGGTGTAGAGGATCGCGAAGGTGGTGCCGGTGGCGAGCATGAACGGGATGTCCTCGCCGAGCCGGCCCTCCAGGGCCATCAAGTCCCGACGCTCAGGCGTGACTTGGGTGCGCGGGTAGAGCTGGGCGGCGCGGAAGAGCCGGTCCGGATCGGAGGCCTCGGCCTCGAAGCTGTCGAGCAGGGACGGGAAGACGCGGAAGAAGTCCTGGCCCAGGCCCGGGTACGAGTTGAACGCACCCGGATAGACCAGAGCCACCTTCCCCTCGGGACCGATCGGCCGCGGCGCGAAGCAACTCCCCGCCGGGGTCGTCCACTCCTCGCCCTTCGCAGCCGCGCCCGGCAGGTCGCGCGCCGCCGACTCCAGCTGCGCGCGCAGCTGTTCGGAGTCCCGGCCGACCAGGACGACACGCAGCGCGCTGCCCGGCAGCTGTTCGGCGGCGGCCCGGCCCAGCCGGTACGGATCGGCACCCTCGGCGAGCAGTGTCAGATGGCGGTCCACCTCGGCGAGCAGCCCGTCGAGGTCCGGTGCGCCGAGGGGCAGCAGCACCGGACCGCCGGCCTTGCGCCAGTCGGCGGCAGCCACGTCGCCCCGGGTGCGGTCGGCGGACAGGACGACATGGGCGTGGGCGCCGTCCGAACCGATGGCGCTGACGGCCGCGTACCGGCGTACACCCTGCGCGACGCGCAGCCAGGGCCGGGACGCCTCCGGCACATGGAACGCCGAGGCCGCGAAGTGGCCGGCCAGCTCCGGTGCGGGCCTGCGCCAGCCGGGCGCGCCGGGGACATGGGCGTGGTGCAGGCACAGCACGGCACGCAGCAGGCCCGCCATCGCGGCGGCGGTCCGGGTGTCGCCGAGCTGAGCCTTGGCGCTGCCCAGCGCGACCGTGCCGGAGCCCGCCGGGTACACCACGGCCAGCGCCGCCAGTTCGGCCGCGTCCTGCGCCGGAGTGCCGCCCGCGTGGGCCTCGACGTAACCGACGTCGGCCGGGCCGATGCCGGCCGCGGCCAGCGCGTCCCCGGCGGCCAGCGCGAGGGTGTCCGCGTCCGCCTCCGGCAGCGTGCCGGCGACGGGTGCGGCGTGCCGTACGGCCACGGAGTCGATCCGCGCGTACGCCCGCCGTTCGTCCGGGGCCGCGCCGGGACGCGTGACGACGACGGCACCCGCGCCCTCGCCGATGCGCCGGCCGCGCTGCCCCTCGCCGAAGCTCAGGCCCGCCCCGGACACCGGCTTGTCGTCGCGCAGCAGCAGGTTCTCCGGCGAGGCCGCGAGATCCACCGCGCCGACCAGCACCGCTTCGACACTCTCGTCCAGCAGCAGGAGTTGGGCGATCTGGAGCGCCTCGGCGGTGCCCGCGCCGTCCGACGAAACGGTGAAGGACGGCCCGGTGAGGTTCCAGAGGGAGGAGATCCGGCTGGCCATGATGTTGCCGATGTAGCTGAGCACCTCGTTGGCGACGATCGGCTCGTGGACGCCTTCCCGTGCGACGGCGGCGAGCGCGGCGAACTGCTCCTCCGTCAGCTTGAGTCCGGCGTCGTCGTACGCGCGGCGCAGGAAGTCGCCGAGCCCGTAACGGGCCAGGTGCAGATGGGCACTCGGCTCGATCTCCATGGCCACGACCACCGCGATCCGGCGCGGCTCGGGAGCCTTGCGGCCCGGCGGCACCGTCCGGTCGTACCCCGCGTCGCGCAGCGCCTCGTCGGCGACCTTCGACATCAGGGCGTGCTGGAGGTTGTAGTTGCGCAGGTCGGCCGGGGGGATGCGGTTGTCGGCCGGATCGAGTTCGATCCGGTCCACGAACCCGCCCTCGGGCAGCGCCGCCCGGTGCAGCCCCGCCCGCTCCAGCGTGCCGCCGGTCGTGTCCTCCAGGCCGCGCCAGCGGTGTTCGGGCAGCGGCTGGAAGGCGTCGGTGCCGTCGTGCAGGGAGCGTTCGAGGGCGGTGACGTCGGCGAGGGTGCCGAAGTGCGCGCCGAGGCCGACGACGTCCAGGGCGGGGGGTACGACGGGCTCCGCCTCCCCGGCTTCCAGGGCGTCCGGCGTCCGGGAGAGGACGACATGGGCGTTCGTGCCGCCGAACCCGAACGCGGAGACCGCCGCCCGGCGTGGCCCCGGCCCGCGGTCGGGCCAGTCGCGCCCCGTGCGTACGACGGGCACTTCGCCCGCGGCCGGTGTGCTGAGCGGCTCGTCGATGCCGATCGTCGGCGGGAGATGCCCGTGCGCCATCGACAGGATCACCTTGAGAAGACTGCTCAGCCCGGCCACGGTCAGCAGATGACCGAGGTTGCCCTTCACCGAGCCGAGCGGCGGGACCGTGCCCCGCGTCCCGAACCAGGCGGCGACCGACTCCGCCTCAGTGCCGTCCCCGACGGGCGTCCCGGTGGCGTGGCACTCCAGGTAGTCCACCTGCTCGGGCCCGAAACCGGCCTGGGCGTAGGCGAGTTCGTACGAACTGAGCTGTCCCGCGGCATTCGGTAGGAGGAGATGGCGGCCGGCGCCGTCGTTCGACAGGCCGATGCCGTCGATCACCGCGTAGACGTGGTCGCCGTCGGCGATCGCGTCGGCGAGCCTGCGGACGGCGACCATGCCGGCGCCCTGACCGGTGAGGATGCCGGTGGAGCGGGCGTCGAAGGGCTGGCTGACGCCGTTCTGCGGATAGGCGTGCAGGTCGGAGAAGGAGAGGTGGATGAGCGTCGGGTCGGGCGCGCACACTCCGCCCGCCAGCACCAGGTCGGCCTGGCCGGCGGCGAGATGGTCGCAGGCCAGCTTCAGCGCGTACAGGGCCGAGGAGCAGGCGGCGTCGAGGGCGTAGCGGGGGCCGCCGAGGCCGAGGGCGGTGGCCGCGAGCCGGGCGGGGGCGCCGCTCACCCGGGCGTCCGCCGGGGACACGGACGCCGGGTCGAGCAGCGGGCCGGGCGCGGGTGCGGGGGCGCCGGATCCGCGCAGACCCTCCAGCACGGCTTCGTGGACGAGGGGCAGGCTGATGCGGGCCGAGGCCGGGGTGGGGAAGGAGTAGTCGCCGACCACCAGACCGGTGCGGGCCAGCAGTTCGGGGCGGTCACTGTGACCGCTGTCCCGCAGTGCCTCGCGGGCCACGTGCAGCGACCAGTGGAAGACCCGGTCGAGACCGGCGAGGTCCTCGGGGCGGAGGAGGAAGCCGGTGGGGTCGAACTCGAAGCCGGTGACGAAACCGCCCCGGACGCAGGTGATGGCGTGATCGGGATCCGGGGTCCCCTCACGGCCGGCGGCCGGCCCGGGAACGGCAGGGCCGAAGATCTCGGGGCCGCCCTCCGTGCGGCTGTCGACGCCGGCGCGGAGGTTGTCCCAGAACGCGCCGGGAGTGTCCGCCCCGGGGAAGAGGCAGGAGATCCCGACGATCGCGAACTTGCTGCTCATTGAAGCTGTTCCCTCCAGGGTGCCGGGGGCCCGGCGGGGGCCGTGGGGCCCGCCGCCGGGGTGACCACCGGTCCGGTCGTCGGCTCAGCGGCTCGCGAACTTGGCGGCCAGCTGCGGGGTGGACACAAGGGAAACTCCTGTGAACCGGGTCAACACCCGGCCGTCGGGAGCGCACGCCGTCACTGTGAGCGCAGCGGACGTACGGTTCCCGTTCCCGTTGCCGTTCACAGTGGCCGGTTCCGGCTCCACCACCACGACGAACGGCTCCCCGTCCGGCAGCGCCTCGTACAGATCGACCCGCGCCACCCCCATCGGCAGGCTCGCGGTGTCACGGTGCAGCCGCATCCACACCAGCGCGGCCTGGAGCAGCAGATCGGCGGTGCCCGGCGCGTACCGGCCCGTCCCGAACGCCCCGCCCGCCGGCCGGTGTTCGGCCAGCGCGCACTCCATGACCAACCGGGTCTCACCCGAGGTCAGCACCCGCCGCAGCCCGCGCAGGGACTCCCCGTGGAAGAGCGTGCCGTCGGCGTAGAACACCTGCGCGTCGCTGCCGCCGCCCAGTGCGGGCAGCCCGGCCACCCGGCGCGGGGCCTCGCCGCCGGCGTCGCCCAGGATCACCCGGGCCGCGTAGTGCGGCCGTACGGTGCCGTCGGCGCCGGTCGAACGGATCGCCACGTCGGCCTCGGCGCCGTCGGGCGTCGGGTCGACGGAGAGCTGGAAGGGCCCGCCGAAGCCTCCCGCGGCGCTGCCGCCGTCGAAGACCACGCCCTTGTGGACCGCGAAGTCCCGGACCTGCGCGACGACGCCGCCGGTCAGCCGTTCCACCGCGCCCGCGGCCCAGCCGAGGGCGGCGGCGGCGGGCAGCACCGGTACGTCACCGATCACATGGTCCGCGACGAGCGGATCGGTGACCAGGCCGGCGAGATCCCGTTCCAGTACGGCCGGTGACGTGGGCGCGATGTGCTCGCGAGCCGACAGGGGAGTGGTCGGCCCGAGAACCGTGACCACGTCGCCGGCCCTCTCGGGGCCGAACTGCTCGGTGAACATCAGGGTTCCGGTCCCCACCGGGATGAGCGGGATGCCCCGCTCCTCGAACACGGCCTTGATCTGCGGCGACACCATGCCGCTGTCCCAGGCACCCCAGTTGAGGGCGGTCACATGCGCCTCCGGACGGCTGCGCCGGAAGGCGGCGGCCCAGGTGTTGAGCACCTCGTTGGCCATCGCGTAGTCCGACTGCCCCCGGTTGCCGAAGAACCCCGCGACCGAGGAGAACAGCACCACGTGCCGCAACCGCTCGGCGGGCAGCGCGGCCACCACCGAGCGCAGGCCGCCCAGCTTGACCGAGAAGACCCGGTCGATCTCGGCCGCCTTCTTCGCGGAGATCAGCTGGTCCGCGAGCACACCGGCACCGTGCACCACTCCCGTCACGCGCTCCCGGTACGGGGCCAGCGCGGTGGCGGTCGCGGCGGCGTCGCCGATGTCCACCGCCACGTACTCGACCTCGCTGCCCGCCGCCCGGATCTCCGCGAGTGTCGAACGGACCTCGCGCTCACCGGTCACGGCCTGGTACAGCTGCTCGACCCGCTTCGGCGTCGGCTTCTCGCCCGCCAGCTTCAACTGGTCCACGGCCGCCGCCTTGAGCGCCGCCGCGTCGGCCAGTCCACGCGCCCACTCCGGCTCCTCGCCGAGCGCGGTGCGGCCGAGCAGCAGCAGGCCGGGGCGGTGTGCGGCGGCCAGGGCCACCGTGCAGCGGGCGGTGATCCCGCGTCCGCCGCCGGTCACGACGAGCAGGTCGTCCGAGGTGAGGGCAGGGGACGTCCCGGCCGGGCCCACTCCCTCGCCGGAGGCGGGGCGCGGGGTGGGTTCGAGGGTGAGGGCGACCCGGCGGGTACCGTCGCGGCCCACCTGGACCGGGCCGGAGGCCGCGTCGTACACCTCCTCCAGGACCAGTTCCGCCGCGTCCGCGGAGTTCAGCGCGGGGGCGAGATCGACGGCCCGGCAGTACAGCTCGGGCGCCTCCACGGCCAGCGTCTTGACCAGTCCGCCGACACCGCCGGCAGGCACCGCGTCCTCGCTCACCCCACCGAGCCCGAAGACTCCGTCGAGCCGGGTGACCGTGACGAACGCGGCCCGGTGACCGCCCGCGGCGGCCTCGGTGAGCGGGCCGACCGCGTGCTTGGCGATCAGCAGGGTGTGTG
This sequence comes from Streptomyces sp. NBC_01451, assembly GCF_036227485.1. Taxonomy (NCBI): domain Bacteria; kingdom Bacillati; phylum Actinomycetota; class Actinomycetes; order Kitasatosporales; family Streptomycetaceae; genus Streptomyces; species Streptomyces sp. NBC_01451. The sequence continues at coordinate 513,059 of NZ_CP109479.1, read as the reverse complement.
CCAGCCTCCGCACGCCCTCGGCCCAGGGCAGTTCACCGGCGGCCGCGAACGCGAGCACGAGATGCACCCGCTCGCCGCCCGACTCCGCGAATCCGGCCGCGAGTTCGCTCGCACCCCAGCCGCCGAGAGGAAGGTCCACCGCCCCGGTGATCCGTGGGGCGACACCCGGCAGCCGCAGAACACGCACCCGCCAGCCGGTCGCGACGAGCCGTGCCGCCGTGGCCTCGGCGACCTCACTGCCGTCGTCGACGACCACGGCGGCGGCCCCCAGCGGGTAGGCGCCGACGAGCCGGTCGGGCGTCGGCAGCCCGGCGAGCGACGCCTGACCACGGCCGAGGGCGGCCGGCACGGCGACGGGCGCCGCTCCGGAACCCGGCTCCCGCTCCGGGGAACCCGCGGCGGGGCCAGCGGAGATGGCCGGACCGGACGGGGCCCCGGACAGCCCGGCGACGAAGGCCACGATGTCGCCCAATGTCCGTAGTTCGGCGAGTTGTTCGGGTCCGACGGGGGTGGGGCTGGGGAACTGTTCCTGGAGTACGCCCATGATTTCGACGCGTTTGATGGAGTCGATGCCGAGGTCGGCCTCCACGTCCATGCCGAGGTCGAGCATCTCGGCCGGGTAGCCGGTCTTGGCCGCCACGACACCGAGCAGGGCCCCGCGCACGGCGTCACCGTCGACAGCGGGGGCCGCGCCGCCCTCCGGAGCCCTGACAGCCACCGGAGTCGAGGCCGCAGACTCCGAACCGCCGTTCAGACTGAGCATGAAGCCGACGATCTCGTTCAATGTGCGGAGTTCGGCGAGTTGTTCGGGTCCGACGGGGGTGGGGCTGGGGAACTGTTCCTGGAGTACGCCCATGATTTCGACGCGTTTGATGGAGTCGATGCCGAGGTCGGCCTCCACGTCCATGCCGAGGTCGAGCATCTCCGCGGGGTAGCCGGTCTTGTCCGACACGACACCGAGCAGTACGTCCGCCACGTCCTTCGCGCCGATCGCGGCCCGAGGGGAGGTGGTCGCGGTGGCAACCGTGACCTGCTGGACCCGGGGAGCCGTGCCGCGCGAACCACCGAGACTGAGCACGAAGTTCACGATCTCGTGCAACGTGCGCAGTTCGGCGAGTTGTTCGGGTCCGACGGGGGTGGGGCTCGGGAAGCGTTCCTGGAGTACACCCATGATCTCGACGCGTTTGATGGAGTCGATGCCCAAGTCAGCCTCCACGTCCATGCCGAGTTCGAGCATCTCGGCCGGGTAGCCGGTCTTCTGTGACACCACGTCGAGGAGAGCCGCCGCCACCTCGTCCGCCGTGACGTGGGCCGACGGGGGCTCGGAGGCGTCCGGGGCCGCGACGGGCGCGGGGGCCGGGAGAGGCGCGGGGGCCGGCAGCGCGACGGGCGCAGGGGTGGCCGGGGGTGCGACGGCAGCCGCCACCGGAGCCGCGGGCGGCCCGGCAGGCGCCGCGGGCGCGGCCGGAGTCACCGGAGCGGTCGGCGCGGCCGGAGCCGCCGGTGCCAGCGTGCCGAGCTCCATCGACGCGAGGTCCCGCAGGATCTCGTTGGCTCGCAGATGCGTGCGCCCGATGGCCAGCCCGTGTTCCTTCACCGTGGCCACGCCGGGGATCACCGCATCGACCCTGCCCTGCTCGCCGGCCCGCTCCAGGATGCCCATCAGGCGCTGGGCGCTGTTCAACTGGCCGTTGAGATAGTCGTCGTGCAGGGCCAGGTGGTCGGCGATCAGTCCGGAGAGCCGGTCGGGGGCGGGTGTCCGGTCGTGTTCTTCCACAGGCTCGCTCTCCGTGATGTGGGCGGCGGGAACAGGCGGCGCGGCGGGCGCCAACGGGTGGGGGGCCGGTCGTACGGCGACCGTGGCCGAGGTGGACACGGGCGCGGTCGAGGGAAGCGGCGCCGTCTCGGGAACGCGTGTGACGGCGGTACGCGGCACGGGGACGGCCTCCTGGCCGGGACGCGCGGCACCCGCATCGGCGGCCCCGCTCGCACCTGTCACCCGGTAGCCGTTCTCCAGTGCCTTCCGGTACGCGTCGCGGCGGGCCTGCGGCACATGGTTGATGCCGTTGAGCGGCACCGTCATGCCCTTGGCCGGCTCGGCGGCGAGCGGCGGCGAGACATAGCGGTCGGCCGTGCCCAACGGGAGCCCGAGTACGAGGAGTTGGGCCACCGCCCGCTTCAACGCGGTGTCGGCGTCCCCGCCGCTGCCCGGGTCGAGCTGGACCGCGAAGTGCTCGCGCTCGCCGAGGATGCGGTGGACCAGCTGGGTCAGCACTCCCTTGGGACCGAACTCGACGAACGTACGGAAGCCCGCCGCGTACATCTCCTCGACCCGGTCGGCGAACTGCACCGGCTTGACGAGCTGTTCCACCAGCGTCCGCCGGTTGGCGTCGGGGTCCGGACCGTAGGCGGCGCCGGGGGAGTTGGCGAAGACCGGACGCCGTGGTTCGACGATGCGCGCGTCGGCGACGCGGCGGCCGAAAGCTTCCACGGCGTGGGCGACGAACGGCGTGTGGAAGGCAGCCGACACCGGGAGCCGAGTCGCCCGTACGCCGTTCGCGTTCGAGGCCTCCACCAGCCGCTCGACGGCGTCGGTGGCACCGCCGACCACCACCTGGTCCGGCGCGTTGCGGTTGCAGACGGCCAACCCGGGGTGTTCGGCCAGGAGTTGCTCCAGCTGCCCGGCGGAGGCGGTCACCGCGGCCATCGCCCCGGGGTCGAAGCCGGGCTCGGCGGGCGGTGCCATCGCGGCGCCCCGGGCCCGGGCCAGCGCGAAGTACGTGTGGTCGTCGATCGCGCCGGCCGCCCACAGCGCCGCCAGTTCACCGAAGCTGTGGCCGAGGAACCCGTCGGCGTCGAAGCCCAGTTCGGCCAGATACCGGAAGTGCCCGGCTGCCAGCGCGCCGATGGCGGGCTGGGCGTACTCCGTGCGGCGCAGCTCGCTCTCCTGGGCCGCGCGCGTCGCCCCGTCGAAGGCGGGCGGCGGGAACGCGACCCGGGACAGGGGGAGTTCATGATCCCCGAAGGCCGCGTTGGCCCGGTCGAAGGCCGCCCGCAGCGGGGGCAGCGCGAGGACCGCGGTCCGGCCGGGGGAGACGTACTGGCTGCCCTGTCCCGCGAAGAGCGCGGCCACCTTTCCGGTGGGGGCGGCGGACCGGCGGAAGTAGATCCCCTTGGGGTGCGCCCAGGAGTCGGCCTCGCCCCTGGCCCGCAGTTCGGCCGCGGCGAGGGCGCGCAGCTCGGCGAGTTCGTCCTCGGTGCGGGCCACCAGGGAGAGCCGTGGATGGGATGAGGGGGCCGGTTCGGACCGTGGCCGCCCGCCCTCCGACAGGGCCCGTATCAGGGCATTCATGTCAGGTTCATGCCATGCGTATACCTGGCTCACAGGGAACATCACCCGCAGGTCGTCCCCGTCGCCGTGTTCCTCCAGCACCAGGTGGAAGTTGGTGCCGCCGAACCCGAACGAGGAGACACCTGCCCGGCGTTGCTCCCGGCGCGGGTCACGGATCCACGGGCGGGTCTGGGTGCTGACGTAGAACGGGCTCGCGGGCCAGTCGAGCGCCGGATTCGGGGCGTCCACGTTGATGGTGGGCGGCAACAGTCTGTGGTGCAGGGCGAGCGCCAGCTTGATCATGCCGGCCGCGCCGGCCGCCGCCTTGGTGTGGCCGATCTGCGACTTCACACTGCCGACCGCCGCGAACTGCCGCTCCTCGGTGTGCTCCGACACCACCGCCGACAGAGCCGACAGTTCGGTGGCCTCGCCGACCGCCGTACCCGTGCCGTGCGCCTCGAACAGTTCGACCGACGCCGGGGAGCAGTCGGCGTCCTCGTACGCGCGGCGCAGGGCGGCCATCTGGCCTTCCTTGCGCGGGGCGTAGATGGACTTGAACCGGCCGTCGCTCGACGAACCGATGCCGCGGATCACCGCGTAGATCCGGTTGCCGTCCCGCTCGGCGTCCGAGAGGCGGCGCAGCGCCAGCATGCCGATGCCCTCACCGATGAGGGTGCCGTCCGCGTCGGCGTCGAACGGACGGATCCGGCCGGCCTTGGAGAACGCGGGCGTCTTGCTGAAGCACAGGTACATGAAGATGGTGTTCTCGGCGTCGCAGCCCCCCACCAGCATCATGTCCGAGCGCCGCTCCAGCAGTTCACTGACCGCGGCCTTCACCGCGCCCAGCGAACTGGCGCAGGCCGCGTCGATGGTCATGTTGGTGCCGCCCAGGTCGAGGCGGTTGGCGATCCGTCCGGCCACGACGTTGCCCAGCATGCCGGGGAAGGAGTTCTCCTCCCACGGTGCGAACGCCAGCTTGAACTTCTCCGCGATCTCGTCGGCGTCCCGCTCCGAAAGGCCGCAACTGCGTACGACCTCCTTGATGACGGGCGTCTGGAGCCGTGCCGACAGCGGCTGGGTGAGCTGGTTGGCGCCGGTCACCCCGAGCACGACCCCGGTCCGTGAGGCGTCGTACCACTGCTGGTCGGAGCCCGCGTCGCGGAGCAGATCGCGAGCGACGACCAGGCTCAACAGCTGGAGCACGTCGGTGACTTCGAGGGTGTTGGGCGGCAGGCCGAATTCCAGCGGGTTGAAGGGGACGGGCGGGATGAAGCCGCCCCGCTTCGAGTACGTCTTGTCGGGCGCGGAGGGGTCGGCGTCGTAGTGCTCGGCCACACTCCAGTGGGTCTCGGGCACGTCCTCGATGCAGTCGGCGGCGGAGACCACGTTGTCCCAGAAGGCCCGCACGTCGGGCGACTTGGGGTACAGGGCGGACAACCCGACGATCGCGATGGGGTCGCGGGCCAGCCGGCGGTCGAGTTCGGAAGGGTGCGAAGCGTTCACGGGAGGCTCTCTTGGTCGGACGGCGGGGGACGCTCGCCCCGCAGCGGTTCGGAGGAACGGCACATGACGCACGAGAGAAGGAATCGGGGCGGAAAGGCAGAAAGAGAGAAGGGAAAGAGAAGCGGGGAGGGGAGGGGGAGGGCAGGGGAGGGGGAGGGGGAGAGCGGAAGAGGCGAATACGGCGGGAACGTGCCGGTCAGGACGCCTGGAGCAGCGGTGCGATCACGCTGAGGGAGTCCGGCCTGGCGAGCATCGTGTAGTGGTCGCCGGGACAGCGGTACGTGGTGAGGCCGTGCGGGGCCAGTGGGCGCCAGCCGAGTGTCGGGTCGGCCGGGACCAGGCTGCGTTCCGCCTGCACCAGCAGCAGGGGCAGCGGTGCTGGTCCCGGGCGGTGCGGTGCGGTCAGCCGGTTGTTGCGCAACAGGCCGTCGACGTACGTGTCGTAGAGCTTGCGCAGGCCCGGCAGCGGGGTGTCGGGCAGCAGTGCCCCGGTGGCGGTCGCGGCGTCGAGGACGGCCGTCAGCCCCTCGTCGGTCCCGCACCCGGCCAGCCGGTCCATGTCGAGCGGCACCGGCCGGCCCCGCTTGGCACCCAGGTACATGGCGAACCAACTGAGCAGCAGGTCCGGCCGCAGGGCGTCGTCGGGCTGCTTGTACTCCTCGACGGGGGCGATGCTGTCGAGGAGCACCAGGCGCCCGGGCAGTCGTCCGGCGGACATCAGCCCGGTCATCGCCAGGGCGAGCACCCCGCCGAAGGACCAGCCGGCCAGGCTCCAGCTCCCCTCCGCGGTGACGCCGTTCTCCTCGCGCGACCGCTCCAGCGCGGCCAGCAGCAGTGCCGCCAGGTCCGCCACGGTGGTCGCGGCCCGGCCTCCGGTGAGCGCCGCGTCCGCGTACTCGGGGACCGCGCCCAGGTCGAGCACGGTGAGGCCGGTGCCGTCCGGCAGTGCGTCCGCGAGCCCCTCGTACACCTGGGCGGCGAGGGCGCCCGGATGGACGACGTACACCGTGTGCCCGGCGGACGCGGCGGTGCGGAAGGGGCGGGCGACCGGCGGCGGACCCTTACGCGGCGGCCGCACGACGGCCGCACTCCTCGGCTATGTAGGCCGCCAGGTCCTTGACGGTCGGGTGGTACCAGAGTGTCGTCGTGCTCAGCTCGAAGCCGAGCCAGTTCTCCATCTCGCCGGCGAGGATCAGTGCCTCGGTCGAGTCGAGGTCGAGTTCGTCGAAGTACACCTCGGGTGAGATCTCGCCCGAGGGGACGCTCATCCGGTGGGCGATCTTCTCGATCAGCCAGTCCTGGGCCTCACGAGCGGTCACTACGGCCATGGTGTGTCGTCCTTCCCTGTGGCGCGCTCGGTTGGGGGCCCGGGGCGCGAATCGATGGTGAACGCTTCCGCTCGAAAGGGCCCTTCGGGGCCCGATTCGGGAGCGCACTGTTCCGAGCCGGCGTGGATCGGCGGGCCGGTGCGGAAATGGGTCGAGATAGACGGCAGTGTTTCTGTGAGCTATTTCACCGCGTGCGGCAGAGAACAACCCGTCAGTAGATGGGTGTGGCAGGAATCCGGTCTCCTGCTTCGGACATGCTGCTCCGCACGAAAGGAGCGGCGTTCGGGAGTGGCCGCCCGAACCGTGCAGGCCACAGTCTTGCCAGTTGACTGAATCTTGGACAACCACTCTTCCGGAGAGTGGAAAGAAATCGTGGTTTACGGGCGTAGAACGCGAGGCGGAAAATGTTACCGGCAAGTCAAGTTGTGGCCGGAAACCGCGGTCGGCGTTAATTCTGTGAATCGTCGCCGCGCCGGAATGTGCCAGGTGTCATATTCACGCGCCGTACGAAGAACTTGCCGAAGTTCGTGACTTCGGTGAACCCGAGCTGGCGGGCGATGCTGCCGACGGGCAGGTCCGTGTGGACCAGCAGGCGCTTCGCCTCCAGGGCGACGCGGGCGTCTATCAGGTCCTTGGTCGAGGTGCCGGCGACCGTGCGGCAGGCCCGGGACAGGGTGCGGGGCGTGCAGTTGAGCGCGGCGGCGTAGTCCTCGACCAGGCGGGTCCTGCGGTAGGAGGCCTCCAGTTCGCGCCGGAAACGCAGGAACAGCTCGCCGTTCTCGCCCGTGGGGGCCTCGGCCGTCGAACGGTCTGTGTGCTGGCCGCGGCACATCTGGTCGATGTGCATCAGGGTGACCGCCAGCAGATGCTTGAGGATGTCCTCGCCGAGCCCCTGGTCGGGCCGCTCGAACTCCTCCTGCATCAGGGCGAGCACGCGTCGGAAGGTGGCCAGCTCGTCGTCGCGGAGCTGCCAGTGGCAGGGGCGCAGCACGTCGTCGAGCATGCCCAGGTGAGCGCGCAGCCGCAGGGGGAAGGTCTCCGTGAACATGACGAGGCGGGCTTCCATGTTCGTCGCCGACGCGAACTGGATCACCTGGTTCGGCCTGATCCACAGCAGGGAGCCCACCGTGCACGAGTAGTGCGTGGAGTCGATCGTGAAGTCTCCGGTTCCCGACCCGACCAGCATGATCTGGTGGTAAGCGAACCGGTGGGGGGCGGTGGCGAAGTCTAGGCAGACCTTCGTGCGCACCTCGCTGAGCGAGGTCACGGCCATGCCGATCCCCGGTCTGCGGAGGGGGGTGTACGGGATCACAGGAATCGGTAACGAAGCGAAATCGACCATGAGCGTTCCGGAATCGACCTTTCTCAAGCTTCTTTAAAAATCAATGATAGATGTGGCCGCCCGTTGCCAGATCACTTCTGGCGCATGCACGAGTAACCATCCCCACATGATGTGCAGGTGAAGGGAAGTTGACGGGATGACCACCCCCTCCGGCGCCCCCGAGCGCTCGGTTGTCGACCGGACGCTCAGCATCCTCAGCGTGTTCGACCGCGACAACCGCACTCTGACGCTGAGCGACATCAGCCGGCGATCCGGTCTTCCGGTCGCCACGGTTCATCGCATCGTCAACAAGCTCCATGGCTGGGGCGCACTGGAACGAGGAGAAGAAGGCGGTTACAGCATCGGCCTGAGACTGTGGGAGACGGCGACGCTGGCCCCCCGCTACGCGGGACTGGCCGAGGCCGCGCAGTCCCACCTCGTGGAACTCCACGGCCAGGCGGGCGGCGCGGCCGTTCTCGCCCTGCGTGACGGAACGGAGAGCGTCTGCCTGTCCTTCCTCTCCAACGACCCCGGTCTGACGGCCTTCTGGGGCGACCCGGGCTGCCGGCTCCCCCTGCACACCACCGCCGCGGGCCTGGTCCTGCTGGCGTACGCCGGAGTCGTTCTGCAGGACGAGATCTGTGCCGGCCCGTTGCGCGCGTACACCCCCGCCACCATCACCGACGGCACCACGTTGCGAAATCACCTGAGCAAGATAAGACGCGAAGGTTACGCGATGGTGTGCGGCACCTTGCGCGAGGGCCGGGGAGCGCTCGCGGCCCCGGTGCGCAACGCGCGCGGCACGGTGGTGGCGTCGGTGGGCGTGGTGGGCCCGCCGCACATTCTCCAGCCGTCCCGACTGGCCCCGCTGGTCATGGCCACGGCCGAGGCGGTCTCCCAGCGCGACCGGACGGAAGGGTGGCGGATGGCGGGGGTGGGCGCGTAACCCGCCCTACCCCACGTACGCCGTCCCGCCCTCGGCTGCCAGCGCCGCGGCGATCAGCCGATGGGCCCGCAGCCGTTCCGACTCAGGTACCGGGGGCAGGAGCTCCTCCCACAGAGGGAGGAGCATGCCGCGCAACTGGGTAAGGCCGGCAGGGCGGGCGAGCAGCCAGAAGTGGAGGTGGGCCCCGCCGTCGCCCCACCGGTTGACGTGCACCCGTGCGACGCCGTCCACAGCCAGGACGGCCTGCTCGGCGCGCTGCAACAGCGGGCCCAGCTCGGCCGACCGGGCGGCGGGCAGCTCGGCCAGGTCGTAGTGGCCGCGTGGCTGCAACAGCACGACGGCGGGCAGACGTGCCTCGCCGAACGCGTCCAGCCGCCAGTGCTCGTCCGCCCAGAGCGCGTCGGTCACGGGCTTGCGGCAGACCGCGCAGTCCTCGGGCCCCGCCTCGCCGTCGCGATCCGGCTCGGGCAGCACGGGAGGCAACAACGGCTTGACCCGCAGTTCTCCCTCGGACGACTCGAAGGGGAAGGTCTCCCATGCGGTGACCGGGTCCTCGGACAGCGGCAGCCGCTCCCCGACGGGCAACCGCCGGACAAAGGCACTGGGTTCGGGGACACCGGACGCGGCAGCGGTCATCGTCACAGTGTTCCAGCTGTACCCGCCGCGCCGAAGCCTCGTGGGCAGTCGCGAGACCGGCCACGAGGGGCACGCAGGCGGGTGTACCGGGCGTCCGGCGCAGCGATGTGCCCCGTCGTCGGGCCTGCTGGATACTGGCACGTCCACAGGCGGGACCGACAGGACGAACCCACGATCGGAGTGTGCATGAGGACGGACCGGGCCACGAACGGCGAAGCTCCGCCGACCGCCCAGGAGCCGGGGGAGGCGAACGCCGCCGGGGTGGAGGTGCGGCCTGTCGCCGGGCACATCGGCGCCGAGATATCGGGCGTCGACCTGACCGAGCCCCTCGACGCCGCCGTGGTCGCCGCGATCAGGGCGGCCGTCCTGCGCTGGAAGGTGGTGTTCTTCCGCGGCCAGCGGCTGGACCACGCCGGGCACATCGCCTTCGCCCGCCGGTTCGGCGAGCCGGTCGTCCTCGGCCGCCGCGGCGGCGCCTCACCGCCCGACTTCCCGGAGATCGAGACGACCGCCGACCGGCTGGAGCTGGGCGGACGCTACGGCATGGAGCACGCCGAGTGGCTGGAGCGACGCCGCCACTCACTGCTGCGCGGCTGGCACTGCGACCACGGCGCCCGTGTCGACCCGCCCGCCGCGACGATCCTGCGCGCCGAGACCGTACCGCCCTACGGAGGTGACACCACCTGGGCCAACCTGGCCGCAGCGTACGCCGGACTCTCCGCGCCCGTGCGGGAGTTCGTGGACGGTCTCAGCGCCGAGCACCGGCTCGGCGTCGGCTACCAGGCGCGGCCCGGCGACGACGCGTATCTGCGACATCTGCTGGACCACCAGGTCGCCTCGGTGCACCCGCTGGTGCGGGTCCACCCGGAGACGGAGGAGCGGGTGCTGTTCGTCAACGGCTACTACCTGGAACAGATCGTGGGCGTCTCCCGCGCGGAGAGCCGGCTGCTGCTGGAGATGCTCCTCGAACAGGCGACCAGGCCCGAGTACACGGTCCGGTTCCGCTGGGAGCCCGGCAGCGTCGCCTTCTGGGACAACCGGGCCACCATCCATCTCGCCCCCAGCGACAACGCCCACCTCGGCCACCCCCGGGTCATGCACCGCGTGATGCTGACCGGCGACGTCCCGGCCGGAGTGGACGGCAGGCGGTCGGAGGCGGTCACCGGCACCGAACCCGGGCGGTGGTGAGGGTCCCGCAGGGACCTCAGCCGGTGGCCGGCTGCCAGCCCAGTGCGGGACCGAGACGGGTCGCGATGTCCGTGAGGATCTGGACGTAGTCCTCGTGGTCGAAGGTGAACGGCAGCGCGAAGGCCACCTCGTCGATCTCCTGGAACGCGACGTGCGCGTACAGGCGTTCTGCGATCTCGGCCGATGTGCCGACGAGGTCCGGCGCGAACATCAGCCGTGCCGGACCCTGCGGGGCCGCGGTCCGCGGCAGCCGCTTCGCCGCGTACTCCTCGTACTTCGCGCGCTGCTCGGGCGAGGCGCTGTCGGTGGGGATCACCACGAGGCCCTGGGAGACGCGGGCCCGGTCGCCGTCCGGGTGGTGGGCCCGGAAGGCCCGGACGCCCGCGAGCTGGATCTCGGCGAAGTCGGGCGACTCCTCGTCGCCCTCGGCCTTGACGACACTGCTGGTCAGGAAGTTCATACCGTGCTCACCGGCCCACCGCGCCGACCGCACACTCCCGCCGCCGTACCACAGCCGGCTGCCGAGCCCCGGGGAATGGGGCTGCACCCGGTCCGAGAACACCTCGAACCCCTGCACCCCGCTGAAGTCGCTGGCAGCCTTCCCGCGTACGTGGTCCAGCAGCCGCTCGACCCGCTGGTAGCTGAAGTCCTCGGCGTCCGCCGTGTCGGGGTACAGGGCGTCCTTGACGTGGTCGTAGTTCATCGGCGGGCCCACACTCAGACCCGGGTTGAGCCGGCCCCCGGAGAGGATGTCGACGGTCGCCCAGTCCTCCGCCAGCCGCAGCGGGTTCTCCCAGCCCAACGGGGTGACCGCGGTGCCCAGTTCGATACGGCGGGTACGCTGCGAGGCCGCCGCGAGGACGGCCACGGGGGAGGAGATCCCGTACTGGAGATGGCGGTGGCGCAGCCACGCGCTGTCGAAGCCCAGCCGCTCACCCAGCTCGATGATCTCCAGCGTCGACTCGTGCCCCGCCCGCGGGTCGTCCCCGTCGAACAGACCGATGGTGAGAAAGCCCAGCTTGCGCAGTGGCTGTGAGGGGGACGGCACGAGCTCCTCCAACGATCGTCGTACGGACGTTCACGCTTCGTCGATTGTGTCAGTCGGCCGGATCAGCGGAATGACCACCTCGTCCTCCACCGGCGGATCCAGCTCCTGCCTGAGCTGGCCGGTCGCGGCGAAGCAGCGCAGCCGGATCTCCTCGGGGGACACGTCGAGACGCAGGAAGCTCTTGAAGAACGGCGGGCTGTACGTCGCCGAACCGGGCGAGAACAGCTGCGTGTACGCCTTCCGGACCGGGAGCCGCACACGCCGGGTGCGGCCGGGACGGCGGGCCGTGCCCAGCAGACCGGCGACCAGCCGGATGCGCCAGGTGAGACGGACGGGGGCGCCCGGGGCGCGCGTCGGCCGGATGCCCAGGCGCTCGGCGATCACGGCCTTCGCCTCGGCCTCGGTGAGGGTGAAGAAGCGGCGCAGGTGCAGCCGTCGGCCGTAGATCCTGCTGTAGAAGGCCAGCGAGTCGCCGCGCAGCGGATAGCAGCGGAAGTCGTCCTCGGTGACGCCGGCGACCGAGACGCGCTCGATGGTGTGGGTGGCGTGCATGAACGCACCGCCCCCGCCCGAGACTATGTACTGGATGGTCCGGACGGTCGGGCTGGCTCGGCCGGGCACGGTCACCGGATAGCGCTGGTAGTTGTGGATGTCGCCGCCTATCGCGGCCACGAAGTTCCGCTCCGGATCGCGGACCAGGTCGTCGACCGTGCCGCCGCCGTCGATCGGGCAGGGGTGGTGCTCGCCGTCCACGTACAGGGGCGAGCCGGTGACGAGGATCTTCGGGACCGGCCCCTCGGACACTTCGCGCAGCCAGCGGCCCTGCTCGGCGTCGAGCGTCCCCAGCAGACCGGTGTCGATGCCTATGACGCGCACCGGTCCGGCGTCGATCGCCCAGTACGGGCCGGGCTGGACGGCCAGTTGGGCCGGTGTCGAGCGGAACTTGGCGGCCTCGGCGAGGCGTTGCTCGTCGACGGGGCTCGGCCGGTGCCACAGGAGCGAGCGCAGCCAGGCGGGGGTGAGCGGGCGGGGCGCGGGCTCGGCGGGGAGGGGCGGGGCGTCGCAGAACACGCGCATGAACCCGTTGAGGTCCTCGTACCAGTCGTGGTTGCCCGGTATCGCGTAGACGGGCGCCGGGTAGTCCCGGTAGGGACGGAAGAACTTGGTGCCGTAGTCGTCGGTCGCCCCGACGGGATAGATCACGTCACTGGCGAGCACGGTGAACGCCGTGTCCCGGCCTGCCGTCAGAAAGCCCGGGACCACCGCGTACTGGGGCGCGTCGCCCTCACCCGTGTCGCCGATGACCATGAAGGAGAAGCGGTCCGGGTCGTTGCGCCGGATCACCTTGTCGGCGGGAGCGCCTGCGGCGGTCCGTTGTCCGGCCCAGCGGCTCCGGGTACGGCCCGTGGGGTCGCCGAACCAGGAGGCCAGCACACCGTTGCGGGCGGGCCACAGTGTCCGGGGGTTGACCCACGAGAGCTTCTCGACCCGACTCGGCATCAACTCCCGGTAGGCGCCCGGGGTTTCGAGGTCCCAGCCGGCGCCCTCCGGGGTGTCGCGGGAGGAGTGGGTCCGTGAGGAGTCGACCATCGGGGCACCGTAGCAATGTCCTACAGGCGAAGATCCGAGCGGGTCTTGACCGGTGTCCGCTGCCAGCCGGGAGCGGGCTGTGCTGTGCCCTGGGCCGCCGACTGCGGCGGTATCTGTGGCGTCTCCCGCGCGGGCTGCGGGCGGGGGCTCTTCCCGCCCCACTCCCCGTCGCCCAGCACCAGCAGCGGGTCGAACATCACCACGACCGCGGCGAGCAGCAGGAAGATGACGGGGCCGATCAGCATCGGCAGCAGCAGTGAGGTCGGTGCGTCGCCCGCCCATGTGTTGCCGGACGTCTCGTGCAGATGCACGCTGACGGCGGCCATGCCCGTGTAGTGCATTCCGCTGACGGCGACACCCATCACCAGGCTGGCCCCGAGGCTGGTCAGGAAGCCCCGGATCGAGACGGCAGCCCACAGCGCGGCGGTTGCGGCGACGATGGCGATCACCACGGAGAGCCCCACGGTCACCGCGTCGTAGTCGATCGTGCCGTTCAGATGGAGAGCCGCCATACCGAGGTAGTGCATCGCGGCGACGCCGAGACCGGTCACGATGCCGGCGGCGGAGAGCGCCGCGGGTGTCGCGCCGCGATAACCGACGACGAACACGCCGACGCCGACGACGACGATCGCGACGGCGAGGCTGATGACCGTCAGCCCGGTGTCGTAGCGGACCGCGGTCTCCTCGACCTGGAAGCCGATCATCGCGATGAAGTGCATGGTCCAGATTCCGCACCCGATGGCCGCCGCCCCCAGCGCCAGCCAACCCGGCTTCCAGGAGTCCTCGTTGAGCAGCGATCTGACCACGCAGCGCAACCCCAGTGCGCTCCCCAGGCAGGCCATTATGTAGGCGGCCACAGGTGTGACGAACCCGTAACTGAATCCGTCAATTGTTCCTTGCATATGCCAAGTCCCCCTGAGGCGCAATACGTTTAGGGGTGAAATTCTCGCCTCAAGTGCGAGCAAAGCAAGCAGTTACCGCGAGTACTCGGTGAATTTTGTTTGACTGATGGTCAAGATCGGTCGAAAAGGGATGGGACTCGGCCGGAATCCCTGGTTCCGGTGGTGGTACTGCTGTTCGGCCCGCTGATCGCTATGCTGCGCGGAAAGCGTTCAAACGAACATTCCGTGCGCGGGTACCCCGGTGCGCCCGGACCTGAGGGAGCGAACCGTATGCGTGAGCCGGTGGAACTCAGGCGGCAGCGGATCCTGGCCGCGGTGCAGGCGCGCGGCGCCGCCCGGGTGACCGACCTCGCGGCCGAGCTGGAGGTCTCGGTGGTCACCGTCCGCCGGGACGTGGAGGAACTCGCCCGCGAGGGCAGGCTCCGGCGCGGTCACGGCATCGCCCGGTCCACCCTCCCCGTACCGGACGCCCGGCCCGAGCCGGCCACGGTGTCCGGGGACGGTGACACCGTCGTCCTGGTCGTACCCGCCCGTCACTCCTACCTGTACGAGACCCTGCACGGTGCCCGACCGGTCCTGGAGGAGGCCGGCGTACGCATCGCCCTGCACATCGCCCCGCAGGTCGCCGGGGCGGAACAGCCCCTGGTGGAGCGGGCGTTGGCGGACGGTGCCCGGGGTGTGCTGATCGCCCCCCGCTGGCGCACCCTCGCCGCCGAGGAGGCCGACGCGAAATGGCTGTGCGGGCTCGGCGTGCCGACCGTCCTGATGGAGCGCAGGCCCCGCCCCGGCAGCGCGCTGCACGCCCTGGACTCCGTCTGCTCCGACCACTGGTACGGCGCCCATCTCGCCGTCGAGCACCTGGTGGCCCTCGGCCACCGCAGGATCGTCCTCGCCACCCGCGACGACAGCCCCACCGCGCGAGCCCTGCGCGCCGCCCTCACCGGGATCGCCGGAGCCCATCCCGAACTCGACGCCTGGACCCTCACGCTCAGTTCGCCCGACGCGGGCCCCGACCACCTGGCCGGCGCGGACCGTCCGGCCGTCGACCTGCCCGCCGTGCTGCGCGAACTGGACGCCACGGCGTGCGTGCTGCACGGTGACGTTGACGCGCTGATGCTGGTCCAGGACCTGGCCGCGCACGGTGTCCGGGTACCGGAGGACTGCTCGGTCGTCGCGTACGACGACGTCGTGGCCGCCCTCGGCAGTACCCCCCTCACCGCCGTGTCCCCGCCCAAGGGCGAGGTGGGCCGGGCCGCGGCCGAACTGCTTCTGCACCGGCTGCGGGATCCGCGCGGCAGCGGGGCGGGACCGGTGCGGCGGATCGAACTGCTGCCGGAACTGAAGGTGCGCGGGTCGACGCGGGCGCTGATCTCCCCGGTGTCCGTGCCCGGTACCGAGTGAGCGTATGACCGCTTTGTTTTCCTCTGATCGCTCTCTTGACCGTTTCGCCCGTGCCGATCAGGATTCCCGTATGACGAAGCGCAGATCCCGTCCGGCGGTCAGGGCGGCCACGCGAAACGGATCGTTGCTCGCGGTCGTTCCCCTCGTCCTCGCCTGCGCCCAGCCGCGACGCCTCCGGCCCGGCGGTCCCACCGCAGGTCCCGTCAAGTAGCGGCTCGTGCACCGGAGTTCCCGACCACCAAGGAGCAACCGACCCCGTATGACCGTGTCCTCGCCGGGCCCCGGCTTCCGACCCCGTGCCGCCCTCGCCATGTCCGAGGACGCCGCGACCGCCGTTCTCGGCCCCGCCTCACTGGAGGCCCTCGCCGCCGTCTGTGACCTCGCCCCGCTCCCGGTCCTCGACGACTTCGGCACCGAGCGCGCACGCGAGACCCTCGCCGACGTCGATCTCCTCGTCACCGGCTGGGGCTGCCCCGTACTGGACGCCGGCGTCCTCGCGGCGGCGCCCCGGCTGCGGGCGGTCGTGCACACGGCGGGCAGCGTCCGGCCGCATGTCACCGACGCCTGCTGGGAGCGCGGCATCGAGGTGTCGTCCGCCGCCGCGGCCAACGCCCTGCCGGTCGCCGAGTACACCCTCGCGATGATCCTGCTCACCGGCAAACAGGTCCTGGAACGGGCCCACGCCTACGCCGCCACCCGCAACCGCGACGACTGGCTGCGCACCTCCCACGCGATCGGCAACTACCGCCGGACCGTGGGCATCGTCTCCGCCTCCCTGATCGGCCGCCGGGTCATCGAACTGCTTCGCCCCCACGACTTCGACATCCTCCTGTACGACCCGTACGTCACCGACGCGGACGTAGCCGAACTCGGCGTGGAGCGCGTCGAGTTGGATGCCCTGTTCGCCCGCTCCGACACGGTCAGCCTGCACACTCCGCTGCTGCCCACCACCCAGGGCCTGGTGAGCCGCACCCTGCTCGACGCCATGCGCCCCGGCGCCGTGTTCATCAACACCGCCCGGGGCGGCGTCGTCGACCAGGACGCCCTCACCGACGCGGTCCGCGAGCGCCGCATCCGCGCCGTCCTCGATGTCACCGACCCCGAAGTCCTGCCGCCTGGGCACCCGTTGTGGAACTGCCCGGACGCCCTCCTGACCCCCCACCTCGCCGGTTCCCAGGGCAACGAGTGGCGCCGCCTTGCCGACCTCGCCGTCGCCGAGACGGAGAACTGGGCATCAGGCGCGGGATTCCGCCATCCCGTACGACGCGAAAGGCTGGCCTTCCTCGCATGAGCAGCACGACCCGTATCAGCAGTGGGGGCATCCCGTTCCCCTTCCCGCCCGAGGAACGCGAGTCGAGTCCGTACACCGGCTACACCCGTGCCCACTGGGAGGCCGTGGCGGACGGGTTGCTGGCTGCCGCCTGGCGCTGGAGCACCCCCGGTGGCGCCCTGCTCGACCTGCCCGGCGCCCCGTCGCGCTCGGGTGTGCGCTCCGACGGCCTCGAAGGCTATGCCCGCACCTTCCTCGCCGCCGCCTTCCGCGTCGCGGGAGCGGGCGGAGACGACCCGCACGGCTGGCTCGACCGGTACGCCCAGGGCCTCACGGCGGGCACCCTCACGCCCGGCCGCGCGGACACCGAGTCCTGGCCGCTCATCCTCGACCACGACGTGCAGGGCCAGCCGATGGTCGAGTCGGCCTCCGTGGCCCTCGGCCTCAGGCTGACGGCACCCTGGCTGTGGAAACGGCTCGACTCCGCCGTACAGGACCGGGCGGAGCACTGGCTGCGCGGCTCGCTGCGGCACTCGCCCGCGCCGAACAACTGGTACCTCTTCCCGTACACCGTCGCCGGTTTCCTGGAGTCCGTGGGGCGCGGCGACGCGGAGACGGCCAGGGCTCGTGAGCGGGCGCTGGAGCTGATGGAGACCTGGTACCGGGGCGACGGCTGGTACGCGGACGGTGACGGCCGGGCGTTCGACCACTACAACGGCTGGGCCCTGCACCTGTACCCGGTCCTCGACGCCCACCTCGGCGACGACCGGGAACTGTCCGCCCTGTACGGCCCCCGTCTGCGCGAACACCTCGACGGCTTCGCCCTGATGTTCGGCGGAGACGGCGCCCCGATCCACTTCGGCCGCTCACTGTCGTACCGCTTCGCCGCCTCCGCAGCCGTCGGCCTCGGCGCCCTCACCGGCCACACCCCGCTCACCCCGGGCACGAGCCGCCGTCTGATCAGCGGCAGCCTCCGCCACTTCCTGGACCGGGGCGCCCTGACCGGGGACGGCCTCCTGACCCTCGGCTGGCACGGCCCGCACCAGGCCACCTTGCAGACCTATTCGGGTCCGGCGTCCCCGTACTGGGCCTCGAAGGCCTTCGTCTCCCTGCTCGCCCCCGCCGACGCCCCGCTGTGGACGGCCCGGGAGGAGCCCGCGCCCGTCGAGGAGGGCGACCGGGTGCTCGCGCTGCCCGCACCGGGGCTGCTGGTGCAGTCGACCCGCGC
Organism: Streptomyces sp. NBC_01451; assembly: GCF_036227485.1. Taxonomy (NCBI): domain Bacteria; kingdom Bacillati; phylum Actinomycetota; class Actinomycetes; order Kitasatosporales; family Streptomycetaceae; genus Streptomyces; species Streptomyces sp. NBC_01451. The sequence goes on along the minus strand of NZ_CP109479.1, from coordinate 495,367 downwards.
GGACGGGATCGTACGACTGCACAACCACGGCAGCGACCACGTCCGCCCGCACGAGGGCGAGACGGCGGCCGAGGACGACCCGCACTACGGCCGCCAGGCCTACTCGACTCACTCCGGTCCGACCGCCCTCGCCAACATCGCCGACAATCATCTCTCCGTGGAGATGGACGGCCGGGGCAGTGTGCGCCGCCGTATCCACCCGCTGGGCGCGGGCCACGGGGACGGCTGGGGCTGGGCAGCCTCCTGGCACCGCCCCGTCTTCACCGCCGGGCCGCCCATGGTGCCCGGGCTGAAGGTGGAGAGCGTCACCGTGGTACGAGGCCGCCACGAACTGCGCGTCCACCGTGTGATCGGAGCCCCGGCCGGCGCCCACGTCACGCACACGGGCTGGGCGACGGGTCCCGAGGAGGAGGCGACGTCGGCACTGCACGGCCTGTACGGGTGGACGCCCGACGCGGCGGAGGCACGGGCCCCGCAGGGCACCGCCTACACCCGCTGGGCCCTCGTCCCCCGACTGACCGGTGAGACGTCCGGTACCTCACTGCACGTGGCCCTGGCAGTCCTCACGGCCGACCCGGAACCCGTCGTACCCGAGCGGGTCGTCGCCGGTGTGGAGGTGACCGACGCTGCGGTCGAGGTGCGGTGGACCGAGGACGGCACCCGAACGACGATCACCTTCGAGCCCTTGACCGTGCGGCACGGCCGGCAGGCGCGCTGAAGGCAGGCGGGGCCGTGTCGCTCCGCGGCTCCCTCCCGTGGGCGCGGCCGGCCGTCAGGGCAGCAGCTTGTCCAGAGCCGCGGTACCCTCCTCCGCCAGCTTGCGCTCCGCCCACGCCAGGCTGCGCGGAGTGAGGTCACGGCCCGTCGCCAGCACCAGATCCTCGGCCGACGCGCCGTGCTCCGCACCGGTGTGCAGCAGGACGTCGGGGGTCGTGGTGTCGTCGGCGGGCGAGGGTGAGGACGAATCGGAGTGCTGGATCGGCATGACGTCTCCTTGCTCGACCGGACCTCCTACCACCATGCACAGCCCGCGCCCCGAGCGCACCCCGCACCGGTGTCGGGCCGGGCCGCGTTCGGGGGCCCTCACTCGAACCGTGACGTGTCTCCCGCGCCCCGGCGCACGATCTCGGCCTCGCCGCTGGAGAAGTCGATGACCGTCGTGGGCTCCGTGCCGCAGTCCCCGGAGTCGACGACCGCGTCCACGACGTGGTCGAGCCGCTCCTTGATCTCCCAGCCCTGCGTCAGCGGCTCCTTCTCGTCGGGGAGCAGCAGGGTGCTGGACAGCAGGGGCTCGCCCAGTTCGGCCAGCAGGGCCTGCACGACCGTGTGGTCGGGGATGCGCACGCCGACGGTCTTCTTCTTCGGATGCAGCAGCTTGCGCGGCACCTCGCGCGTCGCCGGGAGAATGAACGTGTAGCTGCCCGGCGTGGACGCCTTCACGGCCCGGAACACGTCGTTGTCGACCTGTACGAACTGGCCGAGCTGCGCGAAGTTCTGGCACACGAGGGTGAAGTGGTGACGGTCGTCGAGCTGCCGGATCGACCGGATGCGGTCGATGCCGTCACGGCTGCCGAGCTGGCACCCCAGCGCGAAGCAGGAGTCCGTCGGGTACGCGATCAGCGCGCCGGAGCGGATGCTGTCGGCGACCTGGCTGATCGTGCGGGGCTGCGGGTTGTCGGGATGGACGTCGAAGTACCTTGCCATTCAACGAGCTTATGCCGTCGCGTCACCGAACTCGCGCAGGCCCTTGCCGGCGATCGGACGGCGAGCGGTTGACCGACCGGGAGAGAACCCTCGTGCCGTGCCTGGCCAGGCAGCCAAGTGCAGCCGTCGTGGGTGGGCAGTGTGAGTAGCCGGCCGGTACAGGGGCACTCGGGGGCCATGAACACGGCAGAAGCAGCAGACGCGGGACAGGTGCTCGCCGCATCGAGCAACGTACTCAATGTGATCGCCGCCTTCGCCGGTGGCCTGATCGTGGTGGCCCTGCTGATCTGGGCCGTCCGGCTGGGAGTGAAGGCCAAGGAGGCGGAACTGCCCCCGCCCAGGCCGGACGAGCAGCCCACGCTGCCGGAGACCGGGCCGGTGCACGAGGAGCGGGAGATGCGCGAGCCCAACGAGGTGCCGCACACCTCCGAGGACAGTGACCGGCTCGATCCGCACAACCTCGATGCCTCCGGCACGAAGCGCGGCGACGACCAGACCCGCCCGCGCTGGTCGCCCGGCAGCAGAGGCTCCTTCGGCAGCGGAGGCTCGGGCCGGAAGTGACCCTGCCGGTGGTCCGTGCGTGACCCGGCTCCTAGAGTGGGGCGCATGGGGGAAACACCGCACGCACGGCCCACCTCGGAGTTTCACGCACGCAACTTCTCCACGGCTGACGTCGGACGTCTCGTGGCCGGTCTGGACGCCCAGGACGGGGCCGACGGCGTACGACGGCTGCGTGCCTGGGCGCAGAACGCGCTGGACCCGCGTCCGGGCGAACATGTGATCGACGTCGGCAGTGGTACGGGCTCGCAGACCCTGGTCCTGGCGGCGGCTGTCGGCCCGTCCGGCGACGCGGTGGGCATCGAGGCGAACCCGGCACTGCGCGAGGTCGCCGAGCAGCGGGCGGCGGCGGCCGGCAGCACGTCCCGCTTCCTGGACGGCGACGCGCTCGCCCTCCCCCTGCCGGACGCCACGGTGGACGTGGTCTGGTGCGAGCGGGTCCTGCAGCACCTGTCCGAGCCGGACAAGGCCGTCGGTGAGATCGCGCGGGTCCTGCGCCCCGGCGGACGCGTGGTGCTCATCGACTCGGACTGGGCGACCGCCCTCCTGCACCCCGGTGACCCCGACGCGGTGGCCGCCCTCATGGCGGGAACCCTCGCCGCGGCGGCCAACCCGCACTCCGGACGCCGGCTCCCGGATCAGTTGTCCGCCGCGGGGCTGGTCATCGACGACCGGGGCTCGCAGGCGCTGCTCCAGGACAACACGGCGGTGCCCTGGCCCCTGGTGCGCATGCTGGGCGAGTCGACCGTGCGGCGCGGACTGATGACCGAGGAGCAGCGCGACCGCCTCTACGCGGCGCTGACCGAGGCCGCGGAGCGGGGCGCGCTGCACATGTCGGTGACGATGTTCGCCGTGGTCGCGCACCGCCCTGTCTGACCTGCCCCGGGGGTCCGCCGACGCCTCGGCGCCGACGCGGCCGGCCTCCAGGGGAGCCGGCCGCGCCGTGGGAACCGTACGCCCTACTCGGTACCCCCTATTCGGTGTCGGCCCCGGCGCCGACGAGCGCGCGGACCTCGAACTCCTCGTACGCGGATGTCTCCTGACGACGTGTCAGGACTGTGCCGAGCCAGCCGAGGAGGAAGCCGGCCGGGATGGAGACGATGCCGGGGTTCTGCAACGGGAACCAGGCGAAGTCCACCGACGGATAGATCGAGGAGGAGGTCGACGAGACCACCGGTGAGAACACGACCAGGAGCACCGAGCAGACCAGCCCTCCGCACAGACTGAGCAGCGCGCCACGGGAGTTGAAACGGCGCCAGAACAGGCTGTAGAGGAGCGTCGGCAGCAGGGCGGACGCGGCGATGGCGAAAGCGAGGAAGGCGAGCGTCGAGACGTTGGTCTCCCACGACAGCAGGGCCAGCGCCATCCCCAGCACGCCGATGAGCACCGCCGCCAGCCGGGCCGCGCCCAGTTCCTCGGCCTGGGTGGCGCGTCCCTTGCGGATGACCTCGCCGTACAGGTCGTGGGCGAGGGACGAGGCCGCCGCGAGGGTGAGACCGGCCGCGACCGCGAGCAGCGTGACGAAGGCGAGGCAGGACAGGAGTGCGGTGAGTATCCCGCCGCCGATGGACTGGGCGAGCAGCAGGACGGCCGCGTCGCCCTTCGGGTCGGTGTCGATGATCGACTCGCGGCCCACGAGGGCGGTGGCGCCCAGGCCGAGGATGCCGGCGGCCAGGCAGACGAATCCGACCAGGCCCGCCGCCCACACGACCGAGGAGCGCAGGACGTTGGTGGAGCGCGGGGCGAGCAGCCGCATCATCACGTGGGGGAGCGCGGCGAGACCGAGCACGATGGCCAACTGGAGGCTGAGGAAGTCGAGTTTGCTGGTGGTGCTGGCGCCGTAGCGCAGTCCGGGCTCAAGGAACCGCTGTCCGATGCCGCTGTTCTCGGTGGCGGCCTCCAGCAGCGCGTTGAAGTTCCAGTCGAAGCGGTGCAGCACCATGACGGCCGTGACCGCGACGCCGGATATCAGCATCACGGCCTTGACGATCTGGATGAACGTCGCGCCGGGCATGCCGCCGAGTGAGGCGTACACGATGACGATGGTGCCGATGACGACGACGCACAGGGTGCGCGTGGTGGTGCTGGGCACGCCGGTGAACTGGGTCAACAGGGCGACACTGCCCACGAGTTGAGCCACCAGATAGAGGCAGCAGATGGTCAGGGTGCAGATGGAGAGCGCGAGCCGGACCGCCCGTCCGCCCTGGGGCAGGCGCAGGGCCAGGGTGTCCCCGAGGGTGAACCTGCCGGAGTTGCGCAGGGGTTCGGCGATCACCAGGAGCACCATCATCCAGGCGACCGTCGTGCCGCACAGGTACAACAGTCCGTCGTAGCCGGTGAGGGCGACCAGTCCGGTACTGCCCAGCAGGGTCGCGGCCGAGAGGTAGTCCCCGCACATCGCCAGCCCGTTGCGCAGCGGGGACATCTGCCGGTTGCCGAGATAGAACTCGGCGACCTCGTCGCGCTGCGGGGCGATCAGGAGCGCGGCGAACAGTGTGACGACGACGACCGACAGGAACAGTACGAAGGTCAGTTGCCGGCTGAACGGGTCGACGACACCGGCACCGATGGTCACCACGTGCGGTACTCCCTCGTGTTCTGCGGACGCGCCCCGGCCTGTTCGGCCGGACGGTGCTGCCCTGGCCGGTTCTGCTCCAACTGCGCGCGCAGCCCGCGGGCGACCGGATCGAAGTGGGTGCGCATGCGCCGTACGTAGCGCCAGGCGGTCACCGCCATGACCAGGAACTGCCCCAGTCCGAGCGCGAGTCCGAGGGTGAGATGACCGGCGAGCGGCTGATTCATGATGCCGGGCGCGAAGTTCGACAACAGGACGTACAGCAGGAATCCGCCGACGGCGAGCGCCGTCGACAGTACGGCGAAGCGGCGGTACCCGTTCCGAAGTGACATAAATTCAGGATGACCGTGAATCGCCCGTCCCGGAGTGGGGTCGGTGTTCGTGCGGCTGTATGCGGGCGGCTCGTCCGGCCGCGTGAAATAATTGGACATAAACGCACCTTCTTCGCTGCATTATGTCGCGCATCCAACTCTTGCGAGCCGTCGATCTTCCAGCTCACCCGAGGTGACGGAAAACGCCGGAGTCGCGTTCTTGTGCGGACTTGGTGGGGGAATCGTGAATCCGGACGTAGCGCCGAGTGAATTCCGGTTCGGAGCGTCGGGGAGTTTTGTGTCAGCCCCGGGGGCCCCGCCGGGGGGTGACGACGGGTCAGGAAGCGGATTATGGCAGCGGCGCTCAGGAACAATCAACTCGCTGTGAATTACTATTGAGTACTGGCTCATTAGCGCTCTTCGGCGGCGCTTTGCCGTCCCGCGCGGCCTGCGGGAATCCGCCGCAGCCGGATAAGGTCCGTACTATTCCTGACGCGGACTGTCTCAAATGTGCCGGACGAGAGAGGTGCGGCGGCCCCGGTGTGGAGACGTGGTGAAGGGGAAGCCGAAGGGCAGGAAGGCCGGAGCAGGGGCAGGCACGCAACAACGGAGGGGTGATGGATTCCACCACGACAGTGATGGTGATCGTCGGGGTCCTGGCAGTGGCCGTACTGGCGGTGGCGGCGACCCTGCTGGTCCGGCTGGTCCGCACCCGCCGGGATCTGCGCCGCGCCGGTCTGCCGACGGGTTCGCGCTGGGTCTTCTGGGGCGCGGTCGCCTACCTGGTGCTGCCGACCGACCTCGTGCCCGATCCCGTCTACCTCGACGACATCGGCGTACTCCTGCTGGCGCTGCGCAGCATGCGCAACCAGGCACGGGAGTTCGGCATCGGAGGGCGGACCGAATCCGTTCCGACCGGTGGCCCGGATCCGGTCGTCCGTCTGGACAAGCCCAGATGAGGGACGACGAAGGCCCGGCTCGCGGGGTACCGCGAGCCGGGCCTTCGTCGTGTTGCGGCCCTGCCTACGCCTCGCTGGCCCGGAGCATGTCCTCGCGCTCGACGAGCTTCACGCGCTCGCGTCCCTGGGGCTCTCCCAGGGCCTTCTCCGCGGCGTCCAGCCGGTACCAGCCCTCCCAGGTGGTGAAACGGACGTCCCGCTCGCCGAGGAACGCGTCCACGGCCTCCGGGGTGGGCGACGCCGGCTCGGGCAGGCGGCCGTTGGCGTAGTCGTCCAGCAGATTGGCGACGGTCTCGTTGGCGTCGCCCTTCGTGTGGCCGATCAGCCCGACAGGGCCGCGCCGGATCCAGCCGGTGACGTACATCGACGTGAGGTGCTCGCCGGTCTCCTCGAGCACCCGGCCGCCCTGGTCGGGGACGGTGCCCGACTCGACGTCCCAGGGCAGCTTGGGCAGCTTGTCGGAAAGGTAGCCCACGGCACGGTAGACCGCGCTCACGTCCCAGTCCTTGAAGGCGCCGGTGCCCTTGACGTTGCCGGTGCCGTCGAGCGCGGTCCGCTCCGTACGCAGACCGACGACCCTGCCGTCCTCGCCGAGGATCTCGGTGGGCGACTCGAAGAAGTGCAGGAACAGTTTGTGGGGCCGGTCGCCGGTGTCCCGGATGGCCCAGTTCTCCAGCGTCTTGGCGACCATGTCGGCCTGCTTGTTGCCGCGCCGGGTCGCGATCGAGCCGTCGTCGTAGTCGATGTCCTCGGGGTCGACGATGACCTCGATGTTGGGGGAGTGGTCCAGCTCGCGCAGTTCCATCGGGCTGAACTTGGCCTGCGCCGGGCCACGTCGGCCGAAGACGTGGACTTCGAGCGCCTTGTTGGCCCTGAGCCCCTCGTGGACGTTCGGCGGGATCTCGGTCGGCAGCAGCTCGTCCGCGGTCTTGGCGAGGATCCGCGCCACGTCGAGCGCGACGTTGCCGACCCCGAGGACCGCGACCTTCTCCGCGTCGAGCGGCCACGTGCGCGGCACGTCCGGGTGTCCGTCGTACCAGGAGACGAAGTCCGCGGCCCCGTACGAGCCGTCCAGCTCGACGCCGGGTATGTCGAGGGAGCGGTCGGCCGTGGCCCCCGTGGAGAAGATCACCGCGTCGTAGAAGGCGCGCAGGTCGTCGAGGTTGATGTCGCCCGGGTAGTCGACATTGCCGAAGAGACGGATCTGCGGCTTGTCGAGCACCTGGTGCAGGGCCGTGATGATGCCCTTGATGCGCGGGTGGTCGGGGGCCACCCCGTACCGGATCAGCCCGAACGGGGCCGGCATCCGCTCGAAGAGGTCGATGGACACGCCGGGCTCCGCGGCCACTGCGGACTTCAGCAACGCGTCGGCGGCGTAGATCCCGGCGGGGCCGGCTCCGACAATGGCCACCCGCAGTGGGCGAGGCATGATCAGGTTCCCTTCGAGCGAGGACAAGAGATCTTCAAAGGGAGCCTAAACTAAGGCAAGCCTAAGCTGGTACGGGGGTCGGGGTTATGAGCTCATAAAGTGGACTTATGGGCTTCGGGTCCACCCCTGAGCACCCTGCTTCCTTAGAGGTTTCTATGAATCCGCGTGGCGCTTGAACGCCCGAGGGTCCGCCCGCGTATGGCACTGGGGACATTTCCATGTCGAATCGGCCAGGAAGCGGAGTACTTCCGTGGGACGTAACACGCGCAGACGCCCGACAGGCCCCCGCCGCGCCACCTTTGCGGCGGTCGCCCTGATGCTGGGCGGAGGTGGACTGGTCGTGGGGAACGTGTACGCCTCGGCCACCGAAGGAGGTCTCGGCGGCGATTCGGCTCAGCAGAGCCGGACCGACCGGACACTCTCCTCGGGAGCCGCCACGATCGACTGCCCTGATGTCGGCGACCAGTTGGCCTTCGTACCGGACGAGGCGCGGTCGGAGGTCGACAGCGAACTCGCCGCCCTGGACCAGCAGATAGCCGAGGCCTACCAGCGGCTGCAGGAATCGACGCAGGCGATGCAGCAGGACAGCGGCTTCGCCGACTCCGCGATCATGAGTCCGCTCAAGGAGAAGCGGGCCGCGACCATCGAACGGATCGCGATCGCCATCGACCGGGTGGGAGACCGCCCGCAGGGCATCGAGAACCTGGCGGCCTGCGAGTTCCGCGCCTCCGGCAATCAGGCCGGGCAGTGGCAGGACCAGAACGGCGACAGCCAGGACGGTCAGGGCAATCAGGACGGTCAGAACGGTCAGGACCAGGGCGATGGCCAGGGCGACGGCCAGGGTGACGACCAGGGCGGCCAGGAGGACCAGCAGGGCGGCAACGGCGGCCAGGCCGGGAACGGACCGGTCGCCGCCGACTTCGCGGACATCACCACCGTCCAGCCCAACGTCCGGTTCCCGTCCCCGGAGGACAACGCCTCCCGCGGCACCTTCGCCACCAGCTGCGGTGTGAACGCGAACGGCCTGTTCAACTCGGACAACGTCATCGTGGCCCCCGCCGTCTCCAACGGCGCACACCACTTCCACGACTACGTCGGCAACCAGTCCAACGACGCGTTCGCGAGCAACGACGACCTGGCCGCGGCGCAGACCAGCTGCGTGGACCAGGGCGACAGATCCTCCTACTTCTGGCCCGTACTGCGCCTGCAGAACGGTGCGCAGGAACAGGACGCCCAGTCGCCCGGCGGCGGCATCGAGGGCAACGCCGGTGAGATCGTCACGCCCAGCCAGGTCACGATGACGTTCGTGGGCAACCCGCGCGGCCAGGTCGTGGCCATGCCCAAGCTGCTGCGCATCATCACCGGCGACGCCAAGGCGTTCGTCAACGGCAACGCCAACGTCAACGCCTCGTGGAGCTGCACCGGGTTCGAGGACCGGCAGCTCAAGGACAAGTACCCGCTGTGCCCCCAGGGCAGCGACGTGGTGCGCACGTTCAGGTTCCAGAGCTGCTGGGACGGCAGGAACATCGACAGCGCCAACCACCGCACCCATGTGGCCTTCGCCGACGCCGCCGGGAACTGCGCGAACGACTTCCAGCCGATTCCGCAGCTGGTGCAGCGCATCGTCTACGACGTCGACGCGCCGAGCCTCCAGGACGGCGGCCGTACGGTGCCACTGTTCGCGGTCGACTCCTTCCCCGAGCAGCTGCACAAGCCGGTCACTGACCACGGCGACTTCATCAACGTCTTCGACGAGGACCTGATGCGGGAGATGGTCGACTGCATAAACACCGGTCGGCAGTGCGGCGCCGGATCCTCGAACGGCGAGGACCCGGGAAACACCCCCGCGCCGACCCCCGACCCGTCGTCCGGCGGGACCGACGAGCCGACCGCGGACCCCACGGTCACCCCGGGCGGGGACGAGACCCCGGAGCCGTCGGCTTCTCCGTCGTCCCTCCCGGGTACGCAGGCGCCGGACCCGGCGAGCGCCACTCCCACGAAGGAGCCCGTCGAGGCGGAGCCCAGGGCCTACACGTCACCGCCGGCCACCCAGCGCGCCGAGTCGGCCGCCTCGCCGACGGACGACTCCGACGGCCGGACGGGCGGCGAGGCGACCGCGGACGAAGGCAACGGCAACGGTGACGTCACCGCCCCGCAGACCGAACCGCAGACCGAACCCCAGGCGGTCACCGGCGACCTCGCCGACACGGGAACCCAGCTGTGGCCGGCCGCAATCGGAGCGCTTCTCCTCATCGCCGGATTCCTGATGCTGCGCCGTATCCGGCACGCGACACGATGACGACCCCGGGCGCCTCTGCTCAGGGCCGGTAGGACTGCTGCGGCGGCGTGTCGGTACGGCCACCGACAGCGCCGCCGACGCCCTGCATCTGTTCCGCCTGTTCCTTGGTCACCTTCTGCTCCGCACCGCAGAAGGTGCACTGGGTCGTGTACTTCGTCGAGAAGGGGAACAGGGGCACGAAGAACAGTGTGAACTTGGTGACGCGTTTCCGGAGCGCGTGTGCGGAGGGATTCCCGCAGTGGCCGCACACCAGCGTGAGTATCGCCAGCTGGTACAGGTATCCCTTGGTGCCAAAAATGATCATGTCGTGAGTCCTGTCGTCGGTGCTCTGTCGCCGGTGTGTCCGTTGTCGGCCCGGCCCCCTCAGAAGGGGGTGGTGGATCGTGTGCGTCCGGTTCATGGTGGGGGACATGACCGAACCGCAGACCTTCCCACTGCCCCCGACCGTCGGAGGCGGTGACGCCGACCGGTTACTCGGCCGGGCGCTCATCGCGGCCTCGCAGGTCGACGGTATCTTCCAGATCCAGGCCACTCCCGACCAGGATGCCGCCACCGTACGAGCCCTGGACGCGTCCAGGGCCTTTGTCGGCCGCCCGCTCAAGGAGAAGGCCCGGTACGTCTCCGACCTCACCCACAGCGGATATGCCGCATCCGGTGAGGAGGAGACAGCCGGGGAGAAGGACGGCTCGGAGATCTTCACCACCCTTCTCTCGACTCCGCACAAGGTGCGCCTGGCCGACCGCGAGCGATTCACCATGGCGTACTTCCATGAACCGTCGTTCCGGGCCGTCGCGCGCCCCCTGGACGCATCCGGGTCGGACGAGTTCATCCACTACGGCACGCACTTCACCAACATGTTCATGCGCTGCTGCCCCGACCGCTCGACCACCGCGCGCATCGAGCGGGAGGACCGGCTCGCCGTCCTGGAGGGGCTCCGCGAGGAAGCCCTCAACTCCTGAACCGTGCCTGCCGCGTGCCACGGGTTCCGGCGCCTTCTGAAGCCGTCCAGTCGCCGCTGGGCGGCCCCCGGGCGGCTGGACGGCTCCAGAACGTTCCGGAACCCGGAGACAGCTTCCGGCCCTGGCTGTTTCCGCCCTCAGGGCAGTAGACCCAGGCGGCGGGCGGTCATGACCGCCTCCAGGCGTGAATGGCATCCCAGCCGGCGCATCGCGCTGCGCAGATAGCTCTTGACCGTCTCGGCCCGGAGACCGAGTTCGCTCGCCACGTCGGTGTTGGTCCGCCCCAGGGCGACGCACGAAAGGACGTCGAGTTCCCGTGAGGAGAGGACCGGGTCGGTGGAGCGCCGGGCGGCGGGGGCTCCGGCGTCGGCCAGCCTGTCACTCAGCGCGGCGACCCGGTCGCGCAGGTCGCTGTCCGTGAGGTGCTGGGCGAGAACCCGCAGTTCGGCGTATGCCTCGCGAATCGTCTCCCACTGAGGGGAGGCCGGCTCCGGTGCTCGGTCGGCGGCCACCCCGGGCTCGTCGAGACGGCCGAGGCGGTGCGCCACCTCGTCGCGCACCGCCAGGTTCTGCTCCAGTGCGCGGGCGGTGTCCATGACGGCGTCGACCGTCCGGTCGCCCAGCCCGACGGACTGGCGGACCGCGCCGTACATCACCGCCCGCACCGTCCGGTTCACCACTACGGGGGCCGCGACGACGGCACGTATGCCCTCCGCGGCGACCATCAGGTCGTAGTGATGGCTGATCCGCTTGGAGTTCGCGTAGTCGTTGACCGCGATGGGGCGGTGCAGCGCCACCGCCTTGCCGCCCAGCCCCATGCCGAACCCGAGGGTCAACCCCATGAGGGCTCTGGTCGAGTTCCCGGCGAACTCGGTGAGCTGGGCGTGCCGTCCTCTGGTCACGACGCCGCCGAAGGTGAGATCGACGCCGGTCGTGTGCCGTAACGAGTCGATGGCCCGCCTGAGTTGACGGTCGTCGTCCGAAACGGGGGGTGGATTCACTGTCATACGTTTTCCTCGGTCTGCGCGGGAGCCCAGTCTGCTCCCGACGTGCCTTGCTGCGCGGGGTCAGCGGCCGGTGGGGGGTGTGAGGACGCGGTCCTCGGTCCAGTCGACGGTCAGTTCCCGGCGGGTGAAGCGCCAGGCTCCCGTCGTACGCCGGTAGGAGTCGCGGAAGCGGATGGAGCGCACGCGCAGTCTGGCGGCGTCGGCGTCGGCGGCGTACATCTCGTGCGCGAGGCAGTCGGTCTCTCCCGAGGCGCTGTCCCCGGCCAGCCGGACCGTGTGGCTGCCGACGAAGTGTGTGGTGACGACGCACGGCGCCAGCGCGGACAGCACGCGCGCCCAGCCGTCCCGCCCGGCGAGGACGAGGGGCGGACGGTCGGTGCCTGCCGGGGGGTTCAGGACCAGTTCGCCGTCCTCGTCGAACAGTGAAGCGAACAGCTTCGGGTTCTGCCGGTCCAGGGCGGACGCGTAGGTGTCGACGAGCCGGCGCAGGTCCTGCCGGTCCCGCGCCCCGTCCGTCCAACCAGCTTTTGTCGCGGGTGAGTTGCTCGGTTCGGTAGGTGTCACATGTACCGCCAGACGAAGATGGGGGTGTTTCCGCGGCGCCTGGGTCAGCGGCCGATGGTCTGCGAGGCCACGGGCAGGGGCGTGACCCTTGGCCGCAGGGCCCGCGGCCCGATCGTCGCGAGACCCTCGGCGCCCAGTTCTCCCGGTCTGCCCAGGGCGTCGCCGGTCTCGCGTTCGTCCTCGTGTGCCGCGGTCCTCCGGGTGGGACCGACAGCGCTTTCTCCGAGATCGGCGGGACGCGGTGAGGGGGAGAAGACCATGGGGGTTCCTCTCTGGGCGTGCGGGCTCGGAGCCGCCGGGTGCACCCGGCGGCCTCGCGCTGCGGGGTGGGGTGCGCGCGGCCCGGGTGAGGGGGCAAACGGCTGTACATCCCGTTCTGTGGACCGGGAAGCGGCCTTCTACTGGCACCACCTTGAGGTAAACCGTCCCGCCCAGCTACCCCCGGTTGAGGGGACAAGTGGAGGAGGCTGCTCCTCAAGAACCCTTACGAACATGTGGAAACCACGCCATTTCTGCTGTGCGGTGCAGGGCCCGGAGTGCGGTCGCGCCACGCCACTCGAAGCTGACGAATGGTCAATTCTGCTTTCCAGCAAGGAACTTGACGCCAAAGGGCGGCTTGCAGAAAGGTTCTCCTGGCGGCAGGGGGGAGCGGCCGAGCAGTTCCCCGACGCACAAGGAGCGGCGGGTGGCCGCCGTGAGCAAAAGGAGTCGACCGGGTCGTGATGCCGGCGGAAGACAGTGCGGAGGCCGCCGCTGCCCGTGCCGCGGTGCTGGCGATGCGCAGGGACAGCGGTATGCCTGTGGCGGGTGCGGCCTGGGTCGTCGGCCCGGAGTTGCTGCAGATCGGCGAGACCAGCGGTGTGAAGTCGTCCTGCCGCCGGGGGTTCCCTGTGCCGGCGGACGCCGGACTGATCGGCAAGGTGCTGACGACACGTCGCCTGGCCGCGGTGAGCGACTATCGGGCGGCGCAGCAGGTCAGCCATGAGTACGACTCCTTCGTCGCTGCGGAGGAGGTACGGGCGATGGCGGCGGCACCCGTGATCGTCGGCACCACGGTACGAGCCGCGCTCTTCGTGGGGTCGCGTGACGCGGTACGGCTGGGCGACCGCGTACTGACCGCGGTGACGGAGGCGGCACGCGACCTGGAACAGTTCCTCGCGACCCACGAGCACGCGCACCGGCTCCTCTCGGAGGCCCGGGCCGCACAGAACCGTGCCTCGCCCCGTGACACGGTGGCCTTGGAACAGGTGCACGAAGTCCACACCGAGCTGCTGGAGCTGACGGCTACCCTCGGCGAGGGCCACCTCAAGGACCGTTTCCACGAGGTGTGTTGCCTGCTGGAGTCGGGCTGTTGCTCCGAGCGCGTGCCGCACGGGCCGACGCCGCGTCTGTCGCCGCGCGAACTGGACGTCCTGGTCGCGGTCGCCGCGGGCTGCACCAACCTGGAGATCTCCGAGCGGCTCGAGATCGGCCTGGAGACAGTGAAGGGCTATCTGCGTTCGGTGATGCGCAAACTCGGCGGCACCAGCACCCGGCTCGAAGCCGTCACTGCGGCCCGCCGGGCGGGCCTGCTTCCGTAGCGCGGCACTCCGTCGGTTCCCTCCCGCGCCGGTCGCCTCACCCTCCGAAGCGCGATGAGCCGAGTGTCACCTGGTGACCGACGAGTCCGATCTCGACGCCGTCGGCGGTGGCGCGGGCCGACTCGAAGCCGACGCCCTCCGGGAGACCGACCCGCCAGACGTATCCGGCCCTTTCGACACCAGGGACCGTCAGGGAAAGCTCTGTGCCCTGCGCGAGGAGTGTTCCCGTGGTGTTCAGGGCCGTCCCGCCGACCGTGCCCGAGACCCTGACACGCGCCGCCTGGCCGCTCGATCCCGGCGCCCGGGAGACCTGCAACGGGCCGCCGTCGCCCGCGAGCCGCGTCAGCACACCGGACAGTTCCTCGTACGAGAGGGTCAGCGTGCCGGTGGCGAGGTTCGCTTCGGCGCTGCGCGCTGTCAGTGACGTCACACTCACATCACGCAGGTCCAGGCGGAGACGGTCGACGTGCAGATAGCCGCCCTGGGTGTTGGTCGTGGTGTCGATGCTGAACCGGCTCGCCGTCAGCGCCACATGACCGAATTCCTCGCCGGCCGCCTGGGTCAGGAAGGGAAAGCCCTCGATCGCCACGTCCACGTGGCCGTCGGTGGTGTTGCCGTAGCCGTACTTCTCCTTGGCGAGCTGTGTCACTTCCTTGTCCGCGTAGTGGACGGCCGTGCGGTCCGCGGCTGTGAACAGCGCGGCGAGCACCACGACCGTGATCAGCAGTACTTTCACCCATCGACGTCTCACGCCGATCCCCCCGTGTGCGGTGAGTCGATTGCGTGGCGCTCACTTGGAGGCCGGGGGAGACTCTAGGGTCCCGTTGGACATGAGCGGGCGTCCGGTTGTTCAAAGCAGTGTCAAGGCGGGGTGCCGGACGTCGACGGGGGATCCGGCGGAAATCGGTGGGACGCGGCCGGCAACGGCAGAGGCGCCCGGCGCGGATGGCCGGGCGCCCAGGAGATCTCAGACGGCGTCGAGTTCGGCCGACTCCTCGGCGGAGAGCACCAGGTCCACAGCGGCGGCGGAGTCGCGGATCGTCTCCGGGCGGCTGGCGCCGGGGATCGGCACGACCACCGGTGACTTGGCGAGCATCCAGGCCAGGCACACACGCTGCGGGCTGACACCGTGGGCCGCGGCGATCCGGGCGAAGGGCGCGTACGCCGACCCGAGGGCACCGGCCCGGGAGATACCGCCGAGCGGGCTCCAGGGCAGGAACGCGATGCCCAGCTCGTCGCACAGCCGCAGTTCCGGTTCGCTGGACCGGAAGGCCGGGGAGAACTGGTTCTGCACGGCGACGAGACGTCCGCCGAGGATCTCGTTCGCCAGCCGGATCTGGTCCGGGTCGGCGTTGGAGATGCCGGCCATGCGGATCTTGCCCTCGTCCAGCAGGTCCCGGACCGCGCCGACCGACTCCGCGTACGGGACCTTCGGGTCGGGGCGGTGGAACTGGTACAGCCCGATGGCCTCCACGCCCAGGCGACGCAGCGAGGCTTCGCACGCCTCCTTGATGTGCGCGGGGGAGCCGTCCAGGGTCCAGCTGCCGTCACCGGGACGCAGATGTCCGCCCTTGGTGGCGACCAGGACGTCCGGGCCGCGCTCGTGGGAGGCGAGCGCCTTGGCGATGAGCGTCTCGTTGTGGCCGACCTCGTCGGCGCCCCGGTGGTAGGCGTCCGCGGTGTCGATCAGTGTCAGGCCCGCGTCGAGCGCGGCGTGGATGGTGGCGAGGGAACGGGCCTCGTCCGGCCGCCCCTCGATCGACATGGGCATCCCGCCCAGACCGATCGCGCTGACCTCCACGTCACCGATGCGTCGAGTGTGCATGTGCTCGTGACCTCTTCCGGGTGTCGCGAAGTAAGGGTGCGCGCTCCAGCCTTGCTCGCCGACGCCCCGAGGTCCAATAGAGGAATACGAACGCATTCAGTACCCGAGCATCTGAATCGGGGTGCCGCCGCTGATAAAATGGGGTCACGCTTCGACACGGCCGGGGCCCGTACCAAGGGGTACGGGCCCCGGCGTGTTGCAGGCGTCAGACCAGGAAGGTTCCTCATGAACGCCAAACCGTCGGGCCCCGGACACTCCCGTGCAGGCAAGCCCCAGCAGGCTGCGCTGTCGCAGGGTGAGATCTCCACCCCGAAGACGGTGTCCCAGGGTCTGCCGCCGGCCGAGTCCTTCGACGCGCTCGGGCTGCCGTCGGAGCTCGTGGAGACGATGACAGGCCTCGGGGTCACGGAGCCCTTCCCGATCCAGGCGGCGACGCTGCCCAACGCGCTGGCCGGCCGTGATGTCCTGGGCCGTGCGCGGACCGGCTCCGGCAAGACGCTCGCCTTCGGACTCGCGCTGCTCGTCCGTACGGCGGGCCGGCGTGCCGAGTCCAAGCGGCCCCTCGCACTGGTGCTGGTGCCGACCCGGGAACTCGCGCAGCAGGTGGGCGACGCGCTGGCACCGTACGCGCGGACACTGAACGTACGACTGGCGACGGTGGTCGGCGGGCTGTCGATCAACCGGCAGCAGGCGGAGCTGCGGACCGGCGCCGAGGTGGTCATCGCGACCCCGGGACGGCTGACCGACCTGGTGTCGCGCCGGGACTGCGTCCTGAACCACGTGCGGATCACGGTGCTGGACGAGGCGGACCAGATGTGCGACCTGGGGTTCCTTCCCCAGGTGTCGGACATCATGGACCAGCTCCCCTCCGACGGACAGCGGCTGCTGTTCTCGGCGACACTCGACCGCAACGTCGACCAGCTGGTGCGCGACCACCTGCACGACCCGGTGCTCGCCACGGTCGACCGGGCGGCGGGCTCGGTCACCACGATGGAGCACCACGTCCTGAACATCCACGCCGCGGACAAGTACGCCACCGCGACCGAGATCGCCGCGCGGGACGGCCGGGTGCTGATGTTCCTGGACACCAAGACGGGCGTGGACCAGTTCACCCGTCACCTGCGGGCCAGCGGGGTGCGGGCCGGCGCCCTGCACAGCGGGAAGTCGCAGCCGCAGCGCACCCACACGCTCGGTCAGTTCAAGCACGGTGAGATCACCGTGCTGGTGGCCACCAACGTCGCCGCGCGGGGCATTCACATCGACGCCCTCGACCTCGTCGTCAACGTCGACCCGCCGGCCGACGCCAAGGACTACCTGCACCGTGGCGGGCGCACGGCGCGTGCGGGGGAGTCCGGGAAGGTGGTCACCCTGGTCACCCCCAACCAGCGGCGCGACGTGAACCGGATGATGTCCGACGCCGGGATTCGCCCGACGGTCGCACAGGTGCGCTCCGGCGAGGAGAAGCTGACCGCCATCACCGGCGCGAAGCGCCCGCCGACCGAGACGAAGACCACCACAGGCAACGCGCCCTTCCGCGGCATCGGCACCCGCCCGGGCCGCCCCGCCAAGGAGTCCCGCAAGGCCGCCGAGGCCCGCAGGACCGCGGAAGCCCGAGCGGCGGCCAGGGTCCGCAAGGGCCGCTGACGCGGAGGTGGGAGGGGACACCCTCTCGCCGCTTTGCCACCCCGCGCGAACTCGGACGCGACGGTGTCCGGGACGCGGCGGTCGAAGAGCGACCAGGAGTCCCTCAGCTGCAGATCGGAAACGATGCCTGGAACGCCAGGCGCCGGTCGGCCCCGTCGCCGATGTGGGCGAGGACTTCGTCCAGTGCGATGAACTCTTCCCACTCCGGTCGGCCACTGGCTTCGGTCAGCCGGGCCACGACGAGATCCTCCAGGTCAGGGACACGCTTGTTCTTCCAGATCTTGTCGGCAAGGCTGACCAGCAAGTCCTCCGGGCCGACACGCGCGTCCGCCCATGACGCGTGAGTCGCGGCGAAGCGCGCCAGGTCCGGGCTGATGCCGTGGCCCAGCAGAAGAGTCCGCCCGGCCTCCTCGTGAGCCGATCCGGGCCCGGAGAGCTCGCCGAGGTGCACCGTCTTTCCCACGTCGTGAGTGGCTGCCCCGAAAAGCACCGCCTCACGGTCGAAGATCAGGGCGGGGCAGTGCTGTTCCAGCCAGCCGACCAGTTGGTGCGCGACATCGTGGACAGCTCGCAGGTGCGCCGCCAGCCGCGGCGGACTTCCCAGCTGGGACAGAATTCCTGAGACCCGGTCCGGCAGAGGAAGCAGGGGCGGGTCGGCGGCGCCGCTCACGGCTCTCGACAAGAGCGTGTTGGTCATCACCGCGCCAGGGTACTGACAGACCGCGGTCTCCTCTCATGGATTCCCGCTCACCTCGCGAAGGTCGTCTCCTGAGCGCGAACCGGCCGGTGCGGGTCACGGCTTGCGGGCGAGGCCGCCGTGTTCGCCGATGACCTGGGGGGCGGGGGCTGTGGGGTCCGGGCGCCAGAAGGGGACCGGGACGACGCCCGGGTCGAGGAGTTCCAGGCCGTCGAAGTAGGACGTGATCTCCTCGACGGTGCGCAGGTTGTAGGGGACCGCGCCACTCTCGTTGTAGGCGGCCTGGGCCTGCTCGAAGACAGGGTCGACGCCTGCTGAGCCGTCGTTGACGGAGAGGTGGCTGCCGGAGGGCAGCGCGCTCATCAGCGAGGTGACGATCGAGCGGGCCTGCTCGTGGGTGGCCACGTGGCCGAGGATGTTGCTGAGGATCAGCGCGGTCGGCCGGGACAGGTCGAGGGTCTGCGCGGCGGCGTCGAGGATGCGGTCGGTGTCCAGCAGGTCGGCGTCGATGTACGCGGTCGCTCCCTCCGGTGTGGAGCGGAGCAGCGTGCGGGCGTGGGCGAGGACCGTCGGGTCCTTGTCGACGTAGACGATCCGGGCGGTGGGGGCGAAGCGCTGCGCGACCTGGTGGGTGTTGTCGGCGCTCGGCAGACCGGTCCCGACGTCCAGGAACTGCCGTATGCCTGCCTCGGCGACCAGGTAGGTGATGTTGCGGGCCAGAAAGGCGCGGCTGCTGCGGGCGATGGTGACGATGCCGGGGAAGACGTCCGTGTAGGCGTCACCGGCCGCCCTGTCGACGGGGTGGTTGTCCGTCCCGCCCAGCCAGTAGTTCCAGATGCGTGCCGAGTGTGGAACCGACGTGTCGATGTTGCGGTGTTCCGCCGGTTCGGGCGTTGCGGTCTTCTCGGTCATACGACGGTCCGTCCTTCGGGAGGGGGCGAGGATGGTCCGGTCGGGCCGCCGACCGGTCGTCAGAGGGCGAACGCCTCGGTCAGACGCACGCTGTAGCCGTCCTCCTCCATCAGGACCACGGTGACGCCGAAGGGGGAGGGGTGGTCGATTTCGAGCGGGATGAAGGAGTAGTCGACCGCCGCCCGGACCGGGGGGATCAGTTCGCCGCCCGGCTGGGGTTCGGGCGCGGGGAGCCATCGCGGCTCGATCGAGGCGCGGCCCTCGGCGGCCTGCTCGGCGTAGGGGAAGCGGTGCAGGGTATGGGAGTCCTTCGTGGCGTGCACCAGGTTCAGGCACGGCGTCGGGTCGGTGACCGGCAACTCGCAGGCGGCGGCGACGTCCTGGGTCTCCCAGGCGAGGACGACCTCGTCCGCACCGGCCGCCGCGGCGATGTTCGACAGCTGGGCGATGCCGGTGAGCGCGTCCTTGCCGGTCTCGACGGGACGCAGCCAGATCAGGCCGACCAGTTCACCGCGGACCAGCGGCATGATGACCGGCCGGGGCACCGCCCCCTCGCCCGGGCCCGCGATGTACGCGTTCCTCATCGAGGCGGCCAGTGCGTCCCAGGTCTGCGTGTCCACGAACTTCCTCTCAGCAACAGCACGTTCACGACTCAGGCGACCCTGCCATGGCAGCCGCGCCGACGCCACCTCGTTCGGACGGGACCAGCGGCAGGAGCGGCCGGTCGGGGAGGGCCCGCGGAATCCGCTCCAGGACACCGCCCGCGAACACGTCGTACAACGGCAGCGTCTCCAGGTGCACGTATCCGATGTGGCAGTCGCACACCTCCGACGGACAGGCCCGCGGACGTAGCGCCGCACGGTAGGAACCGTCGTACAGATTTCCCAGCTCCGCGCGGACGAAGTGACAGCGGCGCACCGTGCCCTCACCGTCCACCGAGAGCACCGACTCACCCGTGCGGCACGGCAGGCCCGCCGAGCGGTGCGGGTGGCGGCTGAGCGGGAAGAGCCGGTCCAGCTCACTCCACTCACCGGCCTGCTCGTCCGTGTAGGTGTGCCCTTCGGCCGCGTTCACCCACAGGTAGACGTGCTCCGGCAGTTCGGCACGCAGTCGTCGCGCGTGCTCCAGATGGTCAGGGACACCGACGATGCCGACGCTGAAGCGGACCCCGAGGGCGGTCAGCTCGTACGTCCTGGCCAGGAACCGTTCGTAGGGCGTCTGCCCGGGATGGTAGGTGCACCACAGGGCGACGGTGTCGCGGTCCGCTTCCGCGAGCCAGTCGGTGCGGCAGCTCAGGTTGGTCTGGATCGCGACCCGGCGGATGTGCGGCTGGTGCGAGAGTGTCACGAGAGCGCGCCGGTACCAGGAGCGGACCAGGCCCTCGCCCCACGGGGTGAAGAGGACCGACAGCCGGTCCTCCCGCTGTTCGCACGCCCACGCCGTGAACCGTTCCAGCGCAGCGCGGTCGGCGCGCAGTTGCGCCGTGGTGTCGCGGCGCTTCGCGAACGGGCAGTAGGGGCAGTCGTAGTCGCAGGAGGAGAGCGGACCGCGGTACAGCAGTGTCAGATCCACCGGGTGTCTCTCACTTCGTCTCGTAGGCGGCCATGGCGTCGCGCACGTCCGGTGAGAAGAACTCGGGCCCGATGGCGTCCGAGTGGGCCAGCCCCTCGGCGGACAGGCGCAGCCGCTCCGGCCGGTCGCCGTCGAGCCAGTCCCGGGCGGCCAGGAGATCCAGCTCGGCGGGGAAGTCGTCGTACGGGTCCGAGCCGAACCGCAGCCGGTACTCCGCGACGGGCAGGCCCTCGGCCTGGAGCAGCGACTGCAGCAGATGACGGCGCCGTGCCTCGTCCTCGTCGACCCGGCGCCCGTGCAGCGCGCGGGAGAAGTCCTCGGTGGCCGTGTAGTCGTCGATGATGCCGCGTATCTCCCGCATCGACACCGCGTAGTCGAAGGAGTAGTGCAGCCGGGAGGTGTACGAGCGGGCGCCGCAGCCCAGGCCGATCATGCCGTCGGTCTGGCAGGCGTAGTCGTCCGGGCCCTGCGGCGGCGCGTCCGAGCGCCGGAACATGCGCATCGACACCTGCTCGTAGCCCTGGGAGAGGAGATGGTCGCGGCCCTCCCGGTAGCGGCGCAGGCGTTGCTCGTCCCACTCGTGGTCGGCTGCGAGCGGGTCGGTGTGGCGGCCGAGACCGGTGAGCGGGCGGATGTAGAGGGGGTACAGGTAGATCTCCTCGGGACGCCAGGCGAGGGCCGCGTCGAGGGAGTAGCGCCAACTGGCCGCCGTCTGCCCGTCGATGCCGTAGATCAGGTCGATGTTGAGGACGGGCACGCCGGCCTCGCGGATACGCGTCAGTGCCGCCTCGACGTCGGACCTGTGCTGTGGGCGTACGGCGGCCCGCGCCTCCTCCTCGACGAAGCTCTGCACGCCGAGGCTGAGGCGGGTGGCGCCCCGCTCGACCAGCACGGCCAGCCGGTCGGCCGTGGCTGTGGACGGAGACGCCTCCACGGAGAGCGGGACGGCCCGCAGATCCACGCCCGTCTCGCGCTCGGCGATGTCGCACAGCCGCTCCAGCTCCGCCGCCTCCAGGAAGGTCGGGGTGCCGCCGCCGAACGCCGCGTTGGCGAACCGCGGGGGCTGCGCGTCACCCAGCGCCTCACGGACGGCGGCCGCCTGCCGTTGCAGGGCGTCCAGGTAGCGGCCCGTCAGACCGTCCGGCGCGCCGATCCGGGTGAACAGGTTGCAGAAACCGCAGCGGACCTCGCAGAACGGGATGTGCAGGTACAGGGACAGGGCCTGGCGGGACTCGCCGGCCCACAGGTCCGCGAGCCGGGGCCCGGGCGTGAGCGGCCGGTAGGCGGTCTTGTGCGGGTACGCGTACGTATAGCTCTGGTACGGCCGTGGAAGGCGGACGGAGGTGTCCGGCGAGGTGACGGTCATGGTCATGCGGACGGCTCCAGGAAGAAGTGGCCGTAGGGCACGGTCCACACGGATTCGTGACCGAGGCGGTGACCGGTGTGGCCGTCGTCCCCGTAGGCGGTGCCGTGGTCGGAACAGACGATGGCGAAGCAGCGGCGGCGCGAACTCATCGCCGTGAACAGCCGCCCCACGTGACGGTCGATGTACTCCAGCGCGGCGGCATGGGTGAGCCGGCTGTCGCCCGCCTCGCGGGTCGCGCCGGGGAGGTGGAACCAGTTCGGCTGGTGCAGCGCGGAGGCGTTCAGGAAGAGGAACAGCCGCTGCTCCGGAGGCAGTTCGGACACCGTCTGCTCGGCGCGTGCCACCTGCGCCTCGAAGGAGGTCGGTGAGGCCACCGAGAACTCCGGCTCCCAGTGGCTCTCCTGGAAGAACCCGGGCAGCACGTCGCCCAGGGCGCCCTGCTTGTTGAAGAAGCCGACACCGCCGATGCACACCGTGCGGTAGCCGTGCGCGGCCAGGCCGGACACCAGGTCCGGGGTGTCGAAGACGTACGTGCCGTCCGCCGTCGTCTCACTGCCCGCGAACCGGGCCGCGAACAGCCGCGGATGCGGTCCGGGCGCCGCCGGAGTGGGCAGGAAACCCGCGAACATCGCCTGGTGGGAGGCGTAGGTGAAACTCCCGGGCGCGTGCCGCTTCTCCCAGGTGCCGCCCGGCAGGTGCGCGGTCAGGTTGGGCAGCCGTCCGGCGGCGGCGAGTTCGACGGCCACGTCGTGGCGGAGGGTGTCCAGGGTGAGCAGCAGCAGGTCGTCGCGGCCCACCACCTGGTTCATGTCCGGCACGGCGGCCGGCGCGGGAAGCGGCTCAGACGATGGCATGGGTGTTCCTCGGCAGCTCGTGCGGTCGTACGGGTGATGCCGCGGGCGGTGCGGGAGGCTCCGGTGTCCCGGGAAGGCGGCCGGGGGAGAAGGAGACGGCCGCGGCGACCTGCGCGGCGTACGTGTCCAGGCCCTCCGCCCCGCTGCCGGGGAGGCCGGTGAGACGGGGGAGCAGGTCACCGAACGCGTTGACCTCGCCGACGGCGAAACGGCGCCAGCCGACCGCCGGCAGCAGATCGACACCGACACACAGGGTGCCGGGGAAGCAGGCAGCGGCCCGCTCACTCGTTTCGAGGGCCGCTGCCCACCGGTCGCCGGCCAGCGCCCGGACGGCCGCCAGGTCGCCGCGCGCTCCGCCCAGATGCAGATTCGTCAGCGGGGAACGGCTGGTGCGGACCACGGCGTGGGTGGCCCGGCCGCCCACGACCACGACGCGGAGATCCGCCGACCGGCCGCCGAGCGACGCCTTCGGCAGCCACCGCTCGATGTGCAGTCCGTCCCCGGCGAGCGTGTCGACGATCGCGGCGATCTCCCGCTCCTCGGTGTAGCGGCGCACGCGCAGGGAGTTGTGGAGCCGGCCCTCCTCGGCCCGCTCCACGGACGTGGTCGCGCGGATGCGGCCCGACGCGGTCGTCTCGATCGCCAGCACACCGGACGCGGAGGAACCGTGCGCGAGCTTGACGAAGACCCGCCGCAGGCCCGCCTCCTCCATGAGACCCCGTACGTCCGCCCAGTCCCGCACCGGTACCCCGCCCCCGGAGGTGGGCGACGGCGGCACCGGCACGCCCGCCCGCAGGAGCCGCTCGTGACACAGCCGTTTGTCGAACATCACGGCCAGGTCCACCGGGTCGTCGAGCCGTCGCCCACCGCGCAGCGAGGCCACACACTCCAGGAACCGCCCGTACCAGAGCGCGGACCCCTCGACCCGCGTCGGATCGTCCACACCGCGCAGCAGGGCGTCCACCTCGGCGCTCTCCCCGGGAGAGTCGAGACGGACGAGCTCGTCGTCGGCGAAGTCGTGTCCCCCCTCGCGCAGCACGTCACGCCACTCGACCACGCGAGGCGTGCCGTGACCGGCGGCCTCGGTGGCCGCGGCGAACAGGCCCACCCGGCGGTTGTCCCCGTTGGCGACCACCGCCCACCTCGGTGAGGCGCTCCCCGCCTCCGTGTACCGCATGCCGCTCCCCATCCCCCTACCTGCCTTGGTTCCCTGGTCCGGACGCCGGTGTGCTACTCGCCCACCGAGACGAAACGCCAGACCTCGCCGTCGTCGTCCTCGTCGGACTCGGCGTCCTCGGGATCGGCGTCGACCTCCACACCGGCGGGCTCCAGCGTCTGGAGCAACCGTGTACGCAGCGCCTCACTGAGGTAGTTGTGGTGCAGGTCGAGCTTCTTCAGATGCGTCAACGGCTGACCGGTCAGCAGCGCCGTGGCGCCGTCGTCGGTGAGCACGCCCATCGAGACGTCGAGCACCTCAAGACGGGCCACCACCGGCGCGGACGCGAGCGCCGTACAGACGGCGTCCTGGATCTCGCTGTTGCGCAGACCGAGGCGCGTCAGACTCGGCAGCCTGGTGCCCGCGAAGAAGGGTTCCAGATCTGCCACGTCCGCATCGCCCCCGTACTCGGACGTCCCCAGCCACAGGTCGAGTTCGACGAGGGCGGGCAGATCGCTGGCCGCGATGCCGCGCACCACCTCGACGGGCATGCCGCCGGTCTCCACGGTCAGCTTGCGCAGCCGCTCGTGACGGACGGCGGGGAAGACCAGCTCGTTGCCCCCGCGGACTCCGAACTCCTCCAGGTCGGGAAAGGCTTCCAGGAGGGGAGTGACGTCGCCCTGGTTGATCCAGGAGATCTCGCACTCCTCGGACAGGATGTCGGCCAGGAACAGGCTGCGCAGGCCGGGGAGCTGGTCGCGGGCCGCCACCAGCGCCCCGATCACGGCGTCGGGGGCGTTGTCGTACACGTCGCTCCACGCGCCGACGATCAGTGCGCGGACCCGCCGGGTGTCGACGGCCTCCAGGAAGCGGGCGAAGGCATCCTCCCACTGCTCCTTGGCATCGTAGGAGTCCACGGCGATGCGCCAGGCGACGGACTCGGGCGACGGGAGCGCGGACATGTCCGCCGATGTGTCACCGGCGTCGGGAAAGGTGAAGGCCGGGAGGCCGTGGAGTTCCCCGAGGTGGCTACCGAGTGTCATGCGTGCCTGCTCCCTGATGCTGAGACCGGTGGATCGGCTGTCGTGGTGCTGGTCCTGGTGTGCGCGCCGACCGCATCCAGGTAGAGGAGTTCTACCAAGCGGCACTGACAACGCCGCGGACAGGGGCCTCCCCACGGTCCAACGGCCGTGCGCCGAGACGCAGATGACCACACGTCGTGCCCGGTAACGGCGGCGTGGCCCGGCCGTCGGAACCTGAGCATCAGCATCGATGTCAGTGCCCGCCCCTACGGTCGTTCCATGGCACACGGCGTGCCGCGAACGGGAGGGAGACCCATGTACCGGCAAGGAGACGTTCTGATCGTGGCGCTGGCCGAGGGAGCGGTGCCGGAGTACGCGGTGGACGCGGCGTCCGAACCGCGTGACGGCCGCGGCAGACTCGTCCTGGCCCTCGGTGAAGTCACCGGGCACGCCCATGCGGTGGCCGGTCCGGGGCGCCTGATCCGGGAGGCCGGGGTGTTCGGGCCGATGCTGCTGCACGTGCCCGAGGGCGCGCGTGTCGTCCACGAGGAGCACGCGGCGATCTCACTCCCGAAGGGCTGGTACCGGGTGATCCGGCAGCGGGAGTACATCCCGGGTTCGGTGCGCGTCGTCGCCGACTGACAGCACCGGGGGGAGCGGGCCAGCGGGGGAAACGCAGGGCCGGGCGGCACGGGGATGCGGTCCGGCACAGTACTGGGGAGAGGAACGGCGTTGAAGGATCAGGTCAGTTGGCGGGCGGCGGCGGCAGCGACGGGACCGGGGGACCGGGCGGCGGCCGAGGAAGGCGTCCGGCTCGCCTACCGGAGCGCGGGGCTGGCGGAACCCGACCGCATCCTGTGGGCGCGCTCGCCCCGCGAGGCGGTGCGGATGCTCATGACGGCCGCTCACCCGGACGGTTCGGCGCTCGGCCCTCTCGGAGCCGGTGTCCGCGACGCCGTGCTGGGCAGGCCCTGGGCGGCCGAACGGGCCCGGCTGCACGCGCGGTTGGGGCCCGAGCGGTGGAGCGGGCACTGGCGGGCCACCGGAGCGAGCCTGTGGGAGTCGACCCGCACCCTGGTCGACCGGGTGCGGGCGGGAATCGTCGAGGAACTCGCCGCCGACCGCCAGGAGGAGACACAGGTCCGCCTGCTGCTTCTGGACGCCGCGCTGGGACAGCACGACGCGGCCTGGCTGTGCGCGTTCGAGTCCGGCGACGACAGCCCCCTGGCGGGCCTCGCCGCAGTGGCGCGCGACGCGGGCTGGTGGTGGCCCTACGAGGGGACGGCGATCGTCAGCGAACGCCCGCTCACCCTGCACCGCGACGAAGCCGGACGCCTGGACCGAGGCGACGGCCCGGCCCTCGGCTACGCGGACGGGTTCGAGCTGTACGCCTGGCGCGGCATGCCCGTGCCACGGGATTTCCTGGACGAGCTGACCGCACTGAGCCCGGAGCGGATCCGTGGCGAGGAGAACGCCGAACTCCGCCGGGTGATGCTGGAGTACTACGGCTACGACCGGTACCTGGACGAGTCGGGCGCGAAGCCCGTCCACCGCGACGAGACGGGCGTGCTGTGGCGGATCGCACTCGTCGGCGACGAGGACGTGGTCATGGTCGAGGTCGTCAACTCCACACCGGAACCGGACGGTACGAGCCGCACCTACTGGCTGCGGGTGCCGCCGACGACCCGCACGGCCCGCGAGGGAGTGGCCTGGACGTTCGGGATAGGAGCTGACATGTACGAGCCGTTGCGGCAGACATGACCGGAAGCCCGGACCGGCCGGCGGGCCGCGGGGCGGCGGACGTGTGTTGTTCAGGGGCCGGCAGGTCGCGGGCCGGGGGTGGCGGCGCCGACGGGCGATGCGGGGGAAGCCGGTGACAGCGGGCCGCAGCCGGTACCTGGAAGCCGACCACCCCGCGCCTGCCCCCGCTCCGGGACGGCACCGGTGCGTCGGCGCCCGGTTCAGGGCACCTGTACCGGTGTGGTTTCCAGGAGTTCGGCGGCCATCCGGCGGGCGGGGGCCTCGGTCTGTTCCGCGATGCGGTGGAAGGTCGCCTGGGCGGAGCGGGCCGGCCAGTCGGGAGGCAGGTGGCCGGCGGGGAGCCGTGGGTCCGTGCGGATGGTGTCCAGCCATTCACTGATCACGCGCAGCCGGACACCGAGCGGGTCGTCGGAACCGGTGCCGGGCCAGGTGGACCAGCGCTCGTCGAAGTCGGCGTACCGGGCGCCGACGCTGTCCAGGTCCCAGGTGTCACGGATCATCAGGCCGATGTCGGTGGCGTCGTCGGCCGAGGCATGGAAGATCTTGACGTGGGCGGCGAGCCCGAGCTCGGAGACGAGCGGGGAGGCGTCGACGTCGCCGGGGGCGATCCACAGCCCGCTGTACAGGGCGCCGAAGCCCGACCAGGTGAGCCGGGAGCGCAGATCGTGCCGCTGGCGCTGCCAGGACTCGGGCAGTGAGAAGCCCAGCAGGGTCCAGGTGCCGTCCCAGTCCTCGTTGACGGCTCCGGTGTGCCAGAGGCGTCGACTGCCGTCCTGGAGGATCTGTTCCGTCTGGGCGGTCAGGCCGAAGTACATCCTGCGTCCCTGGCGCTGTCGCTGGAGCAGCCCCCGGTTGACCATGCGGGTGAGGGTGGACCTGACGGCGTGTTCGCCGACTCCGGCGCGGGCGAGCACATCGATGATGCTGCCCGAGTACACGTGTCCGAGTCCGTCCTCCAGGACGTAGCTGCCGAACAGGGTGAACAGGAGCGACTGGGGGCGCGGCTGCGGTCCGGCGGGGGGTTCCTCCGCGGCCTGGATGTTCTCGTCGTGCACGTCGGAAAGGTTACGGCCGCCCGGCGGGCCCCCGGTGTCAGGGGGTATGGGCGAGATCACGGCGACGTCGGGCCGACGGGGCCACGGATTCGCGTACGGGGCTGCACGGTCGGAACTCCCTTTCGGCTGTGCCTCGTTGGCGGTGGCCGTGCTTGTCGAAGTTGTCGGGGCCTCTCTTGTCCTGAGTGCTGACATCGCGAACATAGGTGTGTACATTGCGGCCGTCAAGAAAGTGCACAACATTCGGGTCGCAGGTCCGCGCGACTCGTTCCGTCATCTCGGGGCATTCACCCATCCAGCGTTGCTTCCGTCAGGAGAGGCCCATGCAAAGGCGCATTCTCGGGCTTGCCGCAGTAGTGATCACGATCGTCGGCGCGGCCGGATGCGGGTCGTCGGACCCGGCAGACAGCGGGTCGTCGTCCTCCGGCGGCGACAAGACCACGCAGGTCAAGGTCGGCATCATCCCCATCATCGACGTGGCCCCGCTCTACCTGGGCCAGAAGAAGGGGTTCTTCAGCAGCCAGGGCATCGAACTGGAGATGGTGAGCGCCCAGGGCGGCGCGGCGATCATTCCCGGTGTGGTGAGCGATCAGTTCCAGTTCGGGTTCAGCAACACCACGTCGCTGATGATCGCCCAGGTCAAGGGCGTACCGATCAAGTCCGTGGTCAACGGAGCGGCCTCCAACGGCAAGGTCGGGGCGGACGTCACCGGTGTGGCCGTCAAGAAGGACAGCTCGATCAAGTCGGCCAAGGACCTTGCCGGGCACACGGTCGCCGTCAACACCCTGCAGAACATCGGGTCGACCACGGTGCGTGAGTCGGTCCGGCTGGCCGGCGGCGACCCGTCGAAGGTCAAGTTCGTCGAAATGCCGTTCGACCAGATGCCGGCCGCGCTGGACGGCGGGCAGGTGGACGCCGCCTGGATGGGCGATCCCGCGATGACGATCGCCAAGGCGCAGGGTGCCCGCGTCGTCGCCTCACCGTTCGCCGAGACGGACCCGAAGCTCACCGTGGCGACCTACTTCACCTCCACCCAGCTCGTGAAGCAGAAGCCCGACCTGGTCAAGAAGTTCGCCGCGGCCATGAGCGAGTCGCTCAAGTACGCCTCCGACCACCCCGACGAGGCACGCCAGATCCTCACCACCTACACCAAGCTCAGCGGCGATGTCCTGAACAAGGTCACGCTGCCCGACTGGCCGGCGGAGGTCGACATGGCCTCGCTGGAGAAGCTCGCCTCCCTCGGTGAGCAGGACGGCCTCTTCGACGGCAAGAAGCCCGACCTGAACGCCCTGTTCTCATGACCCGCGCCGCCGTCACCACCGACGTGACGGGCTCCGCCGGAACCGGGAGCAGTCCCGGTTCCGGCGGAACCCCCGCCCGACGGCTGCCGGAGCGGGCGGTCGCCCCGCTGCGCGGCCTGGCCGGCGTCGCCGGGCTCGTCGCGGTGCTCGAAGTGCTGCCGCACACCGGCCTGGTGTCGGCGGACTATCTGCCCCCGGCCTCGGTGACCGTCCGCGCGCTGTGGCACCTGCTCGCCGAGCAGGAGTTCTGGACCGCGCTCGGCGACACCCTCACCGGCTGGGGCCTGGGCCTGGCCGTCTCCGTCGTCGCGGGCGTGGTGGCCGGTCTGGTGATCGGCTCCGTACCCGTACTGCGCGCGGTCACCGCCTCCACCATCGAGTTCCTCCGCCCCATCCCGTCCGTCGCCCTGATCCCCATCGCCGTCCTGCTCTACGGCACCGACCTCAGGTCCAAGCTGCTGCTCGTGGTCTATGCCTCCTTCTGGCAGGTGATCGTCCAGGTCCTGGCCGGCGTCCAGGACGTCGACCCGGTCGCGGACGACACCGCCCGCAGCTATCGGCTCGGCACCTGGGGACGCCTGCGCCACGTCATGTGGCCCACCGCCCTGCCGTACGTGATGACGGGCGTACGGCTGGCCGCCACCGTGGCGCTCATCCTCGCCGTCACCGCCGAACTCGTCATCGGCGCGCCCGGCCTCGGCCGCGAGATCGCCGTCGCTCAGACGTCCGGAGCCGTGCCGCGGGTCTACGCCCTGGTCCTGGTCACCGGGCTGCTGGGCGTCGCCGTCAACCTGGTCGCGCGAGCGGTCGAGCGGCGGGTACTGCACTGGCACCAGTCCGTACGCACGGAGGTGGCCGTATGACCGTCCTCACCGTTCTGCGACGCGCCCTGCTCCTGCTGGGCCTGCCCGCCGTCCTCTTCGGCGTGTGGTGGTTCGCCACCGCCGACAGCACCGACTTCTACGTCCCGCCCCTGTCCGCCATCCTGGAGGCCTTCGGGAAGGTCTGGACGGGGGAGCGGCTGCTGTCCGACGTCGTCCCGAGCCTTCTGCGCCTCACGGCCGGCTATCTCCTCGCCGTGGTGGTCGGAGTGGGGCTCGGCCTGCTGGTCGGTATGCGGCGGGTCGTACGGGACGTCCTGGAGCCGGTCCTGGAACTCTTCCGGGCCATCCCGCCGCCCGTCCTCGTGCCGGTGATCATGCTGTTCGCGGGCATCGGCGACACCATGAAGGTGATCGTCATCGTCAGCGGATGCGTGTGGCCGATCCTGCTCAACACCGTCGAAGGCGTCCGCGCCGTGGACGAGGTGCTCAGCGACACCTGCCGGTCCTACGGCATCACCGGCATCGCACGGCTGCGGCACCTGGTGCTGCGCGCGGCGAGCCCGCAGATCGTCACCGGCATGCGCCAGGCGCTGTCGATCGGCATCATCCTCATGGTCATCAGCGAGATGTTCGCCGCCAGCAACGGACTGGGCTTCACCATCGTGCAGTTCCAGCGCTCGTTCGCCATCCCTGAGATGTGGAGCGGCGTCCTGCTCCTCGGCATCCTCGGCTTCCTTCTCTCCCTGCTCTTCCGGTTCGCCGAGAACCGGGTCCTGGCCTGGTACCACGGCCTGCGCCGCGCCCAGCGCAACCCCTGAAACGGAGCCGTCGATGCTCGACGTACGCAACCTGCAGAAGATCTACACCGGACGGAACCGCAATGTCGAAGCCCTGCGGAACCTGACGTTCCATATCGGTGCCGGTGAACTCGTCTGCCTGGTCGGGCCGTCGGGATGCGGCAAGACGACGTTGCTGAAGTGCATGGCGGGACTGCTCGCCCCCACCGACGGCGAAGTACTCCTGGAAGGGCGCCCGGTCGTCGGGCCCCCGCCAGGGATGGCGGTCGTCTTCCAGGAGTACGGCCGCTCCCTGTTCGCCTGGATGAACGTCCGCGACAACGTCGCCCTGCCGCTGCGCCGCAAGAAGCTCGGCAAGGCGCGGACCCGGGAACTGGTGGACCACGCACTCGAAGTCGTGGGCCTCGCCGACGCCCGCCAGGCCTACCCCTGGCAGCTGTCGGGCGGAATGCAGCAGCGCGTCGCCATCGCCCGCGCCGTGGCCTTCGAACCGAAGGTACTGCTCATGGACGAGCCCTTCGCGGCCGTCGACGCCCAGACCCGGGCCGAACTGGAGGACCTCATCCGGCACCTGTGGCAGGAGCTGGGGGTCACCGTCCTGTTCGTCACCCACGACATCGACGAGGCCGTGTACCTCGGCCAGCGCACCGTCGTCCTGTCAGCGTCGCCGACCGTCGTGCAGGAGGATCTCACCATCGACCTCCCCGACGAACGCGACCAGTTGCACACCCGCTCCAGCCCCCGGTTCGCCGAACTGCGTGCCCACGTCTACGAACAGATCCAGCTGGCGAAACACCGGAGCGCCGACACGGACGCCCGGATCGAGGACCGGACACCCGAGCCGGCGCTGCAGAAGACCGAACGCTGAGGGGCCCGTTGGGAGAGCCGCGCATGGAACAGCCGACCGGGATCGAGGAGATCGAGGAACGGGTCGCACTGGTCGACGAGGCCGTCCGGCCCATCGCGGAGCGGCCGGTGGACATCAGCGATCCCGACTGGGTGACGGGAATGCGGCAGGGGCCGGCCCCGATGGACGAGGCGGGTGTCCGGGCGGAGGCCGAGTCGGTGCTGCGGGCCCTGATCGCCGTCTACGCACAGGGCGACGAGGCACTTCGCGCGTCCGTACGCGGGCTCTTCTCCCGCTACACCTCCTTCCGTTGGGCCACCCACCTGCCCGTAGAACCCACCCCCGAAGGCTTCCGGCAGCGACTGCTGCACATGTCCGCCGTCGACCAGGGCTCCGACACGCGTGACGAGCTGCTCTCGCTGCGCGACCTGTGCGCGGACGCGCGGACGGCGGGGATCGACCTCGGGCCGATCCTGCGCGAGGTGGCGGAACTCTCCAGCCGGGAGGACAAGTACGGAATGGGTTCCATGCACGACATCCTGCGCGGCGCGGCCCGGACCTGACCGCGCGAGGCGTCGGCTCTACCTCGCCGGGAGCGCCACCGGCCGGCCGGTCCGCAGCGACTCGTAGGCGGCCAGCACGATCCGCAGGGTGCGCAGGCCCGCCTCGCCGTCGGGGGACGGCCGCCGTCCGTTGCCTACGGCGTCGAGGAACTCGTCGAGCATGGCCGCGTCCAGATCCGCCCCGCCCGCCTCCCAACGGCCGCGGCCGGTGGCGGAGTCGAATCCGCCCAGCAGCGGGGGGAAGGCGTCGAACTCCACGATCGCCTTCTCGGCGACGCAGGTCATGGTGAGCCCGCCCCAGGTCGGGTGGTCCGGCGGATGACTCCAACTGGCGTCCACGGCGGCGACCAGCCCGCCGGGATACCGGATGCTGACCAGCCCCGCGGTCTCCACGTCCGGCGTGGGGCCGCCGTCGTCGAGGACGCTGTTCGCCTGGGCGTACACCTCCGCCGCCTGCTCGCCCCCCAGCAGCGCGTCCACGAGGTCGGCGATATGGACGGTGTGATCGGCCAGCGCTCCGCCGCCCGCCAGTTCGGGGTCGGCGAACCAGGGGTGCGAACGGGCCGGGTTCGAGCCGTTGTTGGCGCCGTGGACGCTGATCAGCCCGCCGAGCGAACCGTCGGCCAGCGCGCGGCGCAGGGCGGTGAACGCGGGGCTGAACCGCACGGGATAGGCGGTCATCAACCGCACCCCGGCTTGTGCGCAGACGTCGATCATGGCCTGCGCGTCCGCCTCCGTCGTCGCGAGGGGCTTTTCGCACAGCACGTGTGCGCCGACCGCGGCGGCCCGTTCGACCAGGTGCCGGTGGCGGGCGTTCTCGCTGGTGACCACGACGGCGTCGGGGCGCAGCGCGAACACCGCGTCCCAGGTGTCGGCGTAGGCGGCGCCGAGCCGCTCGGCGAGGTCCCGGCCGCGGGTCGGGTCGCCGGGCGGGGCGTCGGGGTCCGCGGTGACCAGTTCGATGCCGTCGCGGTCGCGCAGCAGCCTGATGTAGGTCGCGGCGTGGACATGGGCGAAGGACAGTACGGCGACTCTCACTGGTCGATCCCCTCCGTGGAGACGGCGGCTGCGGTGGTTGTCAGCGGGGCGAGTTCCACGGCCTGTCCGGTGCGTGCGGACTCGGCCGCCGCCTCGGCGATGCGGACGGCCGCCACGCCGTCCCGGCCGCTCACCCTTGGTTCCGGGCCGCCCGCGAACGCCTCGGCGAACTCACGGATCTGGGTGAGGTACGGCGACTCCCCGAAGTCCCCGGCCGGTATGCCCTCCGCCGGGCCGTCGGCCCCGGCACCGGTGATCCGCAGGTCCGGATGGGCCCGGGAGTCGTGCTGGAGGGTCCCGCCGGTGCCCGACACGTGGAACGTCGTGCGGAACGGCGTGCCCGGCGGCCCCCACACCCCCACCACCTGCGTGATGGTGCCGTCCGCGTGGGTGAGCACGGCGGTGCCGGTGGCGACCGCCCCCTCCGGGGCCGGGGCGGTGACATGCCCCTGCTGCCGGGCGTGGACCCGGACGACGTCGCCGAAGAGCCAGCGGGCGATGTCCATGTCGTGGATCATCTGGTCGGTCAGGATCCCGCCGGAACGCGCCGGATCGGCGAACCAGCCGCTCCAGGTGGGATATCGGCCGGTACGGGTGAACCGGGCGACGGCCACCCGGCCCAGGGCGCCCCCCGCTACCAGGTCGCGCAGCCGGGCGTACGCGGGGAAGAAGCGCACGACATGGCCCGGGTACAGCCGTACCCCCGCCGCCTCCGCCGCGTCGGCCATCTCCCCGGCCTCGGCGGCGCCGAGCGACAGCGGCTTCTCGCACAGGACGTGGGCCCCGGCCCCGACGGCGGCCAGCGTGATCTCCCGGTGGGTGTCGGTCGGGGTGCACACGTCCACCACACCGGCCCCGGTGATCGCCTCGCGCAGGGAGCCCACGGACGTCGCGCCGAACTCGCGGGCCAGGGCGGGGGCCCGGCCGTCGGGCGCGTAGAGGCGGACCCGTGCGCCCAGGGCGGTCCACGCGGGCAGATGAGTGCGGGCGATGCCGCCCGCGCCGATCAGCGCGACTTCGAGTTCTGCCATGGAAATCTCCGACCTCCTAGCCGAGTGTGCGGTCAGCCCTTGAGGGCGCCGCTGAGCACGCCACTGATGAAGTGCCGCTGGAAGAACAGGTAGACCAGCACCACCGGGGCGATCACGATCAGGGTGGCGGCGGCGAGCAGCGGTACGTCGACGCCGAACTGCCCGGTGAAGAAGCCGAGTCCGGCGGGGGCCGTACGGCGGGACGGGTCCTGGATCAGGATGAGGGGGAGCAGGAACTGGTTCCAGCTCCAGACGAAGTACAGGACGCCCAGCGTGGTCACCGCCGGACGGGAGCTGGGCAGCAGGATCCGCCAGAGCGTCGCCCACGACGAGGCACCGTCCAGCCGTGCCGCCTCGATGAGACTGCGCGGCATGGTCGCGAAGTGGGCGCGCATCCAGAACACCCCGAACGGCATGAACGCGCCGATCTCCGCGAGCGCCAGCCCCGGCACCGTGTTCGTCAGGCCGACGGCGCGCAGGTCGTAGTACAGCGGGATGACGGTGCCCTCGGTGGGGATGGACAGGCCGAGCAGCAGATAGGCGTAGAACCGTCCCCGGCCCGGGACGTCCAGCGTCGCCAGCGCGTATCCGGCCAGCGTCGCGCACACCACCGCGGCCGGTACGACGCACACCGCGATCACCACGCTCGACCGCAGCAGCGTGCCGAACCCCGCGGCGGACCAGGCGCGGGAGAAGTTCTCCAGATGCAGTCCGTCCGGGAGGGCGAAACCGGTCAGCGGGGCGCCCGCCGGCTGAAGTGCCGCCAGCAGCAGGGAGGCGAACGGCACGAGGACGACGGCCATGAAGACCGCGAGGACGACGGGTGCCGCGAACCGTCCCGCGACCGCTCTCGCCGGTGAGGTCACTGAGGTCACTGATGTCACGGTGCCTCCCTGGAAAGCCGGTTGATCACCAGGACGGCGACCGAGATGACGGCCGTCAGGACGACCGCCAGCGCGCTGGCCACCCCGACGCCGCCGCCCCCGAAGGCCAGCCGGTAGATGAGGATCCCGGGGACGACGGTGCTGTTGCCCGGCCCTCCTCCGGTGGTGATGTAGATGAGGTCGAAGCTGGACAGGGCCGCGATCACGGTGATGGACAGCGCCACCGCGAACTCCGGTCGCAGCAGCGGGACGGTGATCGACACGAACTCCCTCACCGGGCCCGCCCCGTCCATCCGTGCCGCCTCGTAGATCTCCTGGTCGATGCGCTGGGTCCCGGACAGGAACAGGACCATGCACAGGCCCGAGACGACCCAGGTCCCGATCAGCCCCACGGCCGGCAGGGCCCAGGTGAAGCTGCCGAGCCAGGCGTCGGCCAGCCCGCCCAGACCGACCGCCCGCAGCGCCTGGTTGAGGATGCCGTCCTCGGCGTACACCCAGCGCCACAGGATGCCGACCGCGACCAGCGGGACGACCTGGGGCAGGAACAGCACCGTGCGGACCAGGCCGGTGCCCCGACGCCCGGCCCGCCGGGACACGATCGCCGCCGCGACCAGGCCCACGCAGATCGGCAGCACGGAGAAGAACAGGATCAGCGCACCGGCGTGCCAGGCGGCGGCGCGCAGTTGGGGATCGTCGGCGATACGGCGGTAGTTGTCGAGCCCGACGAAGGACGGGAGGGTCACCCCGTCCCAGTCGAACAGGGAGAGGTAGGCGGTGTGCAGGGCCGGCAGTACGGCGAAGAGCGTGTAGGGCAGCAGGGCCGGCAGCAGGTAGAGCGACGCCACGGCCCGCCTTCGGCGGTGGCCGGAGCGTGCCGTACGGCGGCCGTCGCTCGGGGCACGGTCCGGCCCGCGCTTCGTCGGGCCCGGGGCGGCGGAAGCACGGGCGGGATCGGCCGGTCGGCGGTGGGCAGTGGTCACTTGTGGTAGTTCTCGTAGTCCGTCTGGAGCCCGGCCAGGAACTTCTCCGGAGTGGCCTTGCCGCCGACGAGCAATTGCAGCTGGGTGGTGAGCGTGTCGCCCATGGTCGGGGTGGAGGAGTTCTGGATGAACGGCTGGAGTCCGGCGTCCGTGACGACCGTCTGCCAGCCCTGCTGGACGTCGCCGATCAGCCCGCTCTGGCTCGGCATGGCACCCGCGTCGGGAGCCATGAAGCCCGCCTTGGCGGTGACGGCGGCGGCCTGCGCGCCGGCGGCGAAGTCGAGGAACGCGGCGGCTGCGGCAGCGTTCCTCGACTTGCTGGACACGCAGTAGTAGACGCCGGCGCCGGTCGTGCGTACCTTCCCTCCGGCGGTGACGGGCGGCATGTTGAAGTAGCCGGCCTGTTCGCCCAGCCCCTTGGACACCGCCGCGGCGGCCCAGTTCCCGCTGATCCGGAAGACACCCTCGCCCTTGGCGAACGCGGCGGTGGCGTCGTTGTCGCTGACGCCGTTGACCTTCGGGGTGACATACCCCTTGTCCACCCAGCGCAGAAGTGTCTCGGCCGCCGTCTTCGCCTCGGGCAGGACGATGGTGGCGCCCTTGTGGCCGTAGGCCCAGGCCTCCCGGTCCTTCGGTGTCAGGTACGCCGAGAGCAGCACGTTGAAGGGATGGTTGAGGCCGCCGTCGAGGTTGCCGGCGACGAGCGCGGTCTCACCGGCGTTCTTGGCCTTGGCGAACAGGGCCTCCAGTTCCTCCAGCGTGGCCGGGGGACCGGTCAGGCCCAGCTTCTTCGCCTTGGCCTTGTTGTAGTAGACGCCTTCGAACGACAGTCCCGCCCCGACGCCGTAGAGGTCACCGGTGCCGACGGTCTTGCCGTCCGGGGTGAGGGTGATCTGGTCCAGGCCGGGGAACTTCCCCGCCCAGCCGTACGCCTTGCCGTACTCGCCGACCTTCAGCAGCAGGCGTCCGGGGACGAGGTTCTGCATGCCCGAGGTGAACTGGGCGATGTCGGGGGCGCTGTCGGCGGACATCGTGGTGTTGATGCTCTTGAGGTAGTCGTCCCAGCCGGTGTACTGGCGCTTGACGCTGATGTTGGGGTGCTGTTCACGGAAGGCCGCGAGGAGGCCCGGGGTCATGGTGGTGTCGTCGGCGTCGGCGACCACCAGCGTGATCTTGTCGGCCGGCACGGCTGTGGAGACCGGGCCGGTGCTGCTCTTGTCGGACGACGAGGCGCCCGGGGTCAGATCACTGCACGCGGTGAGCGCCGCGGCGCCGAAAGCGCCGGTGGCCGCGAGGAACGTACGTCTGGACAGGGACGACGGGCTGGGGCTCATGAGGTCTCCTGGGCATCACAGGACAGACATGACGGGACTGTGGGGAGCCGGGGAAGGAGGGCGCGAGGGGAGAGGACGCGGGGGATGGAACGCGCCGTAGTTCGATAACGCAGTTGCGTTTTATAATCAGAGCGGGTCCGGCACGCGTCAAGGACCCATGGCTGGATTGTTATCGTCGGGGCGGCCCGCGCCGGTCCCGTCGTACCGCTTCACAGGAGGTTGATCATTGGCCACGTCCAGGGACCGTTCACCGTCCACGGCACCCGGCCCGCAGCCGTGGTGGCCGCTCGGGGGACTGCCGCAGCCGCCCTCGCCCGGGCGTGAACTGCCCGCCGTGGTGGGCGTCGCGGACCTGCGTGCCACGAACGCGGCAGCCGTCCTCGCCGCCGTCCGCTCGACCGACCCGCACCCCCGGCTCGCCGCGCTCGCCGAGGCGACCAGGCTCTCCCGCCCGACAGTCGAGGCGATCGTCGAGGAACTCACCGACTGCGGTCTCATCGAGGTCGCCCCGGCCGTCTCCGCCCGGGGGCAGCGGTCGCCCGGCCGCCCGGCCCGCCGGTTCCGCTTCCGCCCGCACGCGGGTTTCGTCGTCGGCGTGGACGTACGGGCCCGGTCGGTGAGCGCCTGCGTGGCCGACCTCGACGGCCGGACGGTGGCCGTCGAACGCAAGACGGTGCGTGCCGACCTCGGCGGCCAGGCCCGCGCCCGCGCGGTAACCGCCGTGGTGCAGCGGGCCATTGACCGTACGGGAGCCGACGCCCGGCGCGTGTGGGCCGCCACGGTGGGCACCCCCGGCCTGGTGAACCGCGGCAACACCCGGGTCCGGCAGGCCGACAACCTCAGGGGCTGGGCCGAGGCGGACATCGTCACCGTCCTCGGTGACGCCCTCGGCTGCCCGGTCGCCGTGGAGAACGACGCCAATCTCGCCGCACTCGGCGAGCAGTGGCGCGGAGTCGGCGGCGCCGCCGACGAGATGGTCTTCGTCCTGCTCGGTGAACGCCTCGGTGCCGGAGTCATCACCGGCGGACGCCTGCTGCGCGGACACCGGGGCGCGGCCGGGGAGATCGGCTTCATCCGCTTCCCGGGCAGCACCTCCCCGCAGCCCGGCCTCGAACCGCTGGTCCCGGACACCGCGGCCCCGGACCGGGCGGGCGCCGACATCGTCCGGGGCGCCGCCTCGGGAGACCCGGAAGCGGTCGCGGGCATCACGTCGTACGGGCGGAGGCTGGCCGCGGGCATCGCCCCCGTGCTGCTCGCGCTCGACCCGGCGCTGGTCGTCCTCGGCACCAGCCTCTTCGCCGTCCCCGGTCTGCTTCCGGCGGCGGAGCTCCTCCTGACGGCCGCCGAGGAGGAAGCCGGCAGCCTGCTGGTCGACCTGCCCCAGTGGCGACTGTCCGCCCTGGGCGACGAGGCCGTCATCACCGGCGCGGTACGTTTCGCCCTCTCCTCCGTCGAGGAGGTGCTCCGCACCCGGCCCACCAGCCTGCCGGGCGTTGAGGTGGGGGCAGGGCCCTCGTAGCCCGGCCGTGAGCAGTGTCTCCACGGCCAGGTTCGCGGCCTGCGCCGCGTCGCCCGGGACGCGGTTGGCGCCCCCCGCCTCTGTTCGGCGCCGACCTGCTGCCGGTCGCCTGCGGCGTGCCGATCGTGACGGCCGAGGGGAGGTCGTCGGCGCCGCCGGGATCGGCGGGGCGGGTGACACGACGGGCGGCGCGACGGACGACCCCATCGCGCAGCGGGCCGTCGACGCCGTCGCGAGGATCGTCGCGCAGGCGCGCCCGCACGGGTGGGTGAGCCGGAGTTCCGCGGGCGCCTCAGAACATCGCCCGGATGATCCCCACGGTGCGTGCCAGGTGCGGCTCGGCGCGGTCGGCGCGGTGGGCGACGGCCAGCTCGACGCGGGCGTCGGCTCCGGTCAGCGGCAGGTAGGTGACGCCGTCGAGGGCCAGCGCGGTCACCGGCTCGGGCACGACCGCGACACCGAGGCCGCCCGCCACGAGCGTGACCAGTGTCGAGGTCTCGCCGACCTCGTGGCGGATGCGCGGCTCCACGCCCGCGTCGCGCAGAAGGCCCAGCACGACGTCGTACATCACCGACCGGCGGTCGGCGGAGTGCACGATCAGGTCGGCACCGGCCAGGTCCGTGACGCGCAGTCGTGACCGGCGGGCGAGGGCGTGGTCGACCGGTACGGCGACCACGAGCCGGTCCCGGCGCAGCGTGTGCACGGTGAGCGAGAGGTCGGCCGCCGGAGGCCGCAGCAGCGCGACGTCGATCGCGCCGGTACGCAGCGCCTCCACCTGGCCGGGCGCGAGCATCTCGCCGCGGAAGGAGAACTCCACGCCGGGAAGCTCCTCCGCGAGCCGCCGCGAGAGCGCGGGCAGGAGGCTGTACGTCGCCGAACCCACGCATCCGATCGCGAGGTGGCCCACCGAGCCGGCGGCGACGAGCCGCGCGTGATGGGTGGCCTCTTCGACGCCGGCGAGGATCGCGCGCGCCCGCTCCAGGTAGGCCCGCCCGGCCTCGGTGAGGTCGACCCGGCGGGTGGTGCGGTGGAGCAGCTGGACCCCGAGCTCGCCCTCCAGCTGGCGGATCTGCTGGGACAGCGGCGGCTGGGCCATGTGGAGTCGCTCGGCGGCGCGCCCGAAGTGACGCTCCTCGGCCACCGCCACGAAGTACCGGAGATGACGCAGATCCATATGCCACCCATATCAATCAGCTTGGATATGTGTACTTCAGAATATCGCAGCTCGGGACTACCGTCGGTGCCATGAGTGCTTATCTGTACGCCGCGACGCGGACGCCGTTCGGCCGTTTCAACGGCGCGCTGGCCGGTGTCCGTCCCGACGACCTCGCCGCCGCCGCGATCACCTCGACGCTCGCGACGGTGCCGGGTCTCGACCCTGCCGCCATCGACGACGTGGTGTGGGGCAACGCCAACGGCGCCGGGGAGGAGAACCGCAACGTCGGCCGCATGGCCGCGCTGCTCGCCGGGCTCCCGGTGAGCGTGCCCGGCACCACCGTCAACCGGCTGTGCGGTTCGAGCCTCGACGCGGCGATGACGGCCAGCCGGACGATCGAGTCCGGCGACGCCGAGGTGGTGCTGACCGGCGGCGTGGAGTCCATGACGCGTGCGCCGTGGGTGCTGCCCAAGTCGGCGAAACCCTTCCCGGTCGGCGACGTCACCGCGGTATCGACCACGCTCGGCTGGCGGCTGGTCAATCCTCGGATGCCGAAGGAGTGGACGGTCAGCCTCGGTGAGGCCAACGAGCGGCTCCGGGAGCGCTTCGGCATCTCCCGCGAGCGGCAGGACGAGTTCGCCGCCCGCTCGCACCAACTGGCCGACCTGGCTTGGGAGTCGGGCTTCTACGACGGTCTGGTGGCGCCGGTCGAGGGCGTCGGCCTGACGCGCGACGAGGGCATCCGGGCCGGGTCCACACCCGAGGTGCTGGCCGGGCTCAAGCCGGTCTTCCGTACGCCGGAGCAGGGCGGCACCATCACCGCGGGCAACGCCAGTCCGCTCAACGACGGAGCCTCCGCGGTGCTGCTGGGCAGCGAGAGGGCAGCGGCGGCCATCGGGGCCGACCCGATCGCCCGTATCGCCGGCCGGGGAGTGATGGCGCTGGAACCGCAGGCCTTCGGCTACGCCCCGGTCGAGGCGGCGAACCGCGCGCTCGCCCGGGCCGGGATCGGCTGGGACCAGGTGGGCGCGGTCGAGCTCAACGAGGCCTTCGCCGTACAGTCGCTCGCCTGTCTCGACGCGTGGAAGATCGACCCCGCCATCGTCAACCAGAAGGGCGGCGCCATCGCGATCGGGCACCCGCTGGGAGCCTCGGGCGGTCGCGTCCTCGCCACGCTGGCCAAGGTGCTGCGCGTGACGAAGCGGCGTTACGGCGTCGCCGCGATCTGCATCGGCGTCGGCCAGGGGCTGGCCGTCGTGCTCGAGAACTGCGGTGTCACGGAGGCGGGCCGGTGAGCCGGGCGGAGATCGTCGAGAGCGCCGACGCCGCGGTCGCCGGGATCGAGGACGGGGCGACCGTCCTCGTCGGTGGCTTCGGTCTGGCCGGGATGCCGTTCGACCTGATCGACGCGCTCATCCGGCAGGGGGCGAAGGACCTCACGATCGTGTCCAACAACGCGGGAAACGGCGAGGTCGGGCTGGCCGCCCTGCTGGCCGCAGGCCGGGTGCGCAAGGTGCTCTGCTCCTTTCCGCGCCAGGCCGACTCCTGGGTCTTCGACGGCCTCTACCGCGCGGGAAAGATCGAGCTGGAGGTGGTGCCGCAGGGCAACCTCGCCGAGCGGATGCGCGCGGCGGGCGCCGGCATCGGCGCGTTCTACTGCCCGACCGCGGTCGGCACTCCACTGGCCGAGGGCAAGGAGGAGCGGGAGATCGACGGCCGGAAGTACCTGCTGGAGTACCCCATCAAGGGCGACTACGCGCTGATCGGCGCGCATGTCGCCGACGCGATGGGCAACCTCGTCTACCGGAAGACCGCCCGTAACTTCGGGCCGGTCATGGCCACGGCCGCGACGACGACCATCGTCCAGGTCGACGAGGTCGTCGAGCCCGGAAAGCTCGACCCCGAGGCCGTCGTCACCCCGTCCATCTACGTCGACCGCATCGTCCAGGTGGCGGCCCGTCGCTACACCGTCCAGGGGGCACGATGACCACCACTTCGACCGGCCGGTCGTACGCGGAGGTGCCGAGGAGCGCCGACCATCGGCTCTCGATGGGGGAACTGGCAGCGGTCATCGCCCGCGACATCCCGGCAGGCGCCTTCGTCAACCTCGGTATCGGACAGCCCACCAAGATCGCCGACCATCTGCCCGCCGACTCCGGGGTGGTGCTGCACACCGAGAACGGCATGCTCAACATGGGCCCGAAGGCCGAGGACGACGAGGTCGACCCCGACCTGACCAACGCGGGCAAGGTCCCGGTGACCGAGCTGCCGGGGGCGGCGTACTTCCACCACGCCGACTCCTTCGCCATGATGCGCGGCGGACACCTCGACGTCTGTGTCCTCGGCGCGTACCAGGTCGCCTTCGACGGCGACCTCGCCAACTGGACCACCGGTGGGCCCGACGACATCCCCGCCGTCGGCGGCGCCATGGACCTCGCCATCGGCGCCAAGGACGTCTACGTGATGATGACGCTCTTCACCCGCTCCGACGAGCCGAAGCTCGTACCGCGGTGCACCTACCCGCTCACCGGTATCGGCTGCGTCAGCCGCGTCTACACCGACCACGGCGTCTTCGACGTCGGTCCCGACGGCATACGGATCCGGGAGACGTTCGGCGTCGGGGCCCACGAACTGGCGGAACGGCTCGGCATCATGTCGGAGCAGGGGGCGCGGCCCTCCGACTGACGTCCGTATGGGCCTGGCGGAACCAGGCCCATACGGACGTCATGGAGATGGTGCGCCGGCAGCCGGGCAGCAAGGTCCGGTGGCGTTCCGCGCGGGGAGCGCCACCGTGGCGCTGCCGGCGTCAACTCCCGGTGAGTACCGCCTGCATCGAGGGGGCGGGGAGTTCGCCCGAGCCCCGGACGACGAGACGGGTGGGGACGGTGACGGTGCGGGCGCGGGTGCGGTCGCCGTCGAGCCGGGTCAGGGCGGTGGTCGCCGCCGCCCTGCCGAGTTCCTCCGCGTCCTGGGCGACGACGGTCAGAGCCGGTTCGAGGGCCTCGGCGAGCGCCACCTCGTCGAAGGCGACGACGGCGACGTCCTTGCGCTTTCTGCGGGCGAG
This sequence comes from Streptomyces sp. NBC_01451, assembly GCF_036227485.1. Taxonomy (NCBI): domain Bacteria; kingdom Bacillati; phylum Actinomycetota; class Actinomycetes; order Kitasatosporales; family Streptomycetaceae; genus Streptomyces; species Streptomyces sp. NBC_01451. The sequence continues at coordinate 452,220 of NZ_CP109479.1, read as the reverse complement.
TTCGGCGACCGTGCCCAGGGCCATGATGTTGTTCCCGGCGAACAGGGCGGTGGGGGGATCGGCCAGGCCGAGGAGCCCGGCGGTCGCGGTTTCGGCGCCCTGTTGGTCGTGGGCGTTGGTCACGAGTGAGCGGTCGTAGGGGATGCCGGCTTCGTCGAGCGCCGAGCGGTAGCCGGCCAGCCGTTCACGGCGGGTGTACAGCTTCAGGGGCAGGTCGCCGACGAAGCCGATGCGCCGGTGTCCGTGGGCGACGAGGTGGGCGACGCCGTCGTGGGCGCCGGCCCGGTTTGAGCTGACGATGCTGTCCGTGGCGAGACCGACTCCGGGCCGGTCGAGGAAGATCACGGGCAGTCCCGCCGTACGGTGGGACTTGAGGTGGGAGTGGTCGGCGCCGACGGACGGCACGACGATCAGGATGCTGACGCGGCGGGCCAGGAACTTGTCCGTCAGGGCGCGTTCACGATCGGGGGCGTCCGCGGAGGAGCCCATGAGCAGGGTCAGTCCGCGTTCGCGGACGGTGTCCTCGATGGCGCGGGCGACCGCTCCGAAGAAGGGGTTGGCGAGGTCGGGAATGACCAGGCCGATGGTGGTGTCCGGCCCGCCGACGCGGATGTTGCGGGCCATCAGGTTCGGCTGGAAGCCGAGTCTGGCCACTGCGGCCAGTACCTGTTCCCTGGTCTGCGCGGAGGCGGGTCCGTCCTCGTTGAGGACACGGGAGACCGTCTTCGCGCTGACGCCGACTTCGCGGGCGACGTCGGCCAGGGTGGGGCGGCGGTTCGCTGCCATGGAGGAAACCGTCTCCTGAGGGCTCCCGGTTCCGGCCGCGGCCTCGGCCGGAAACTGCGAGAGCGGTGTTGAGCTGTCAGGTGGCCTGGACTCCGGCGGCCTTGGCGGCCTCCGAATCCGCTACGACAGTATCTCCGGCCTCGTCGACGGTGAGAGCGCCGGTCATGATGGCGACGACCTCCGCCATGGAGTAGTCGGAGGGCTTGATCACGGCGGCGCGCCGGCCGAGGCGGTGTACGTGGATCCGGTCGGCGATCTCGAAGACGTGCGGCATGTTGTGGCTGATCAGAACGACGGGCATGCCCTTGTCCCGGACCCGGCGGATCAGGTCGAGAACCTGGCCGGACTCCTTGACGCCGAGGGCGGCGGTGGGTTCGTCCATGACGACGACGCTGCTGGCCCAGGCGACGGAACGGGCGACCGCGACGGCCTGGCGCTGTCCGCCGGAGAGGGTCTCCACCGACTGCGTCAGTGAACGCAGGCCGATCTTCAGGTCGGCCATGTGCTCGGCCGCCTCCTGGCGCATGCGCTTCTTGTCGAGCATGCGGAAGACACTGCCCAGGACGCCCGGTCGGCGCAGTTCCCGTCCGAGGAACACGTTCGAGGCGATGTCCATCGAGGCGGCCACGGCGAGGTCCTGGTACACCGTCTCGATGCCGTGGGCGCGTGCGCTCTGGGGCCCGGAGAAGGTGATGGGTTCGCCGTTGAGGCGTATCTCGCCCGCGTCCGGGACGATCGCGCCGGTGAGCGCCTTGATGAGGCTGGTCTTGCCGGCGCCGTTGTCGCCGATGACCGCGAGGACCTCGCCGGGGAGCAGGTCGAAGTCGGCGCCGTCGATGGCGGTGACCTGGCCGTACCGCTTGAACAGGCCGCGGGCCTGCAGCACGGGCGCGGGGGAGGAGGTGGCGGTCATCGGGCCTTCTTCCGGGAGAGCTGGTCGACGGTCACCGCGAGGATCACCAGGACGCCGGTGATCAGGGTCTGGTAGATGGAGGCGACCCCCATCAGCTGGAGGCCGTTGCGGAACACACCGACGATGAGGACACCGATGAAGGTGCCCAGGACCGAGCCGCGTCCGCCGAAGAGGCTGGTGCCGCCGAGGACCACGGCGGTGATGCTGTCGAGGTTGTCGGTCTGCCCGGCCTGTGGATCGCCGACCCCGGTGCGGGAGATGAGCAGCAGGGCGGCGATGCCGTACAGCAGGCCGGCCACGGTGTAGATGCCGATGGTGAGGCGCGAGGTGCGGATGCCGTTGAGCCGGGCGGCCTCGGCGCTGTTGCCCAGGGCGTAGACGTGCCGGCCCCAGCCGGTGTTGCTCAGCGAGTAGGCGAGCAGGAGGAACAGGGCGATGGTGACGAGGGAGCCGTAGGTGATGTCCGTGTGGCCCAGCGGGAAGGTCTCCCCGAGGGCGGTCAGCGGGCCCGGCAGGTTGGTGACCGTCTGCTCCTCGGAGTAGATGTGGGTCAGCGCGAACGCCACGTTGAGCATGCCGAGGGTGACGATGAACGGCGGCAGCGGGATCTTCTGCACCAACAGCCCGTTGAGCAGCCCGAACCCGCCGCAGACCACCAGGCCCAGGGCGATGGCGAGGAGCGGGGGCAGCGAGCCCTCGGCCGCCATCTTGGCGATCACGATGCTGCCGAACGCCATCACGGCGCCGCACGAGAGGTCGATGCCCGCGGTGAGGATGATCAGGGTCTGCCCGATGGCGAGGGTGCCGACGACCATGACCTGCTGAACGATCAGCGAGAAGTTCCCGCCGGTCAGGAACTGGTCGGTCGAGAAGGAGAAGAAGGCGCAGGCCAGGAGGAGGGCGGCCAGGGGTCCGGTGGTCGGCGCCGTGAGCAGTCTGCGGGCCGCGGTCGGCGCCTTGAGCTCGGAGTACGGCGTGGTCGTGGCTGTCATGCGAAGTCCTTGTCGGAAGACAGATGTCCTTGTCGGCGGACGGGGGAGCTGTGCGGCGGGGGCGCCTGCGGTTCGGATGAAGGCCGCCCGGAGCTGAAGGCCGCCCCGCAGGGGCGCCTTCAGGGGCGCGGGGAACTGCGCGACCAGCCCCCACCGGGCCCGCAGCAAACCACCGCGCCCCTCAGCGGAGCGCCCCAGCGGAGCGCCCCAGCGGAGCGCCCCGCTCAGCCCCAGCAGTTCTCCAGCCCGTACCCGGTGTCCTTCGAGTCCACCCCGTCCTGCGCCTTGTCGCTGATCAGCGTGACGCCGGTGTCGGTGTAACCGGACGCCTTCTTGCCGTCCTTGGCGAACGAGACGACTGCCTTGACGCCCTCGGCGGCCATCTTCAGCGGGTACTGCTGCGAGGTCGCGGCGATCTTGCCGTCCTTGACGGCCTGGGTGCCGGTGCAGCCGCCGTCGACGGAGACGATCAGGACGTCCTTCTCCCGGCCCTTCGCCTTCAGCGCCGTGTACGCGCCCAGGGCCGCGGGCTCGTTGATGGTGTAGACGACGTTGATGTCGGGCTCCTTCTGGAGACAGTTCTCCATCGCCGTCTGGCCCTTGGCCTGGTCGCCGCCGGTGTCCTGGGCGCACGCGACGTCCTTCTCGGTGGCGCCGAAGCCCTTGAGGAAACCGTCGTGGCGCTGAACACCCACGGAGACGCCCGGCGCGAGGTCGAGCGCGGCTATCTTCGCCGTCCTGCCCTTCATCGCCGCCTTGGCGTACTCGCCGATCAGCTCACCGGCCTTGAGGTTGTCGGTGGCGAACAGGGCGTCGACCGCGCTCTCCGGCTCGGTCGGGGTGTCCAGGGCGATCACCAGTACGCCCTTGGCGCGGGCCTTCTCGATCGCGGGCACGATCGCCTTGGAGTCGCTGGGGGTGATCAGGATGCCCTTCACCCCGGCGGCGACCATGTTCTCGATGGCGGTGACCTGGCCGGCGTTGTCCCCGTCGAACTTGCCCGCAGCGGTGGACAGTTGGGCGCCGTTCTCCTTGGCGGCTTTCTCCGCGCCCTCCTTCATCTTGACGAAGAACGGGTTGGTGTCGGTCTTGGTGATCAGACCGACCTTGACCTCGCCCGATCCGGAGCTCGACGAGTCCGATCCGGAGCCGGACCCGCAGGCCGTCAGGGTGAGTGCCGCGACGCCCGTGACCGCGGCGGCTCTGAGGAGGGACGAGGACAGGCGAGTGGTGCGAGACATGATCGACTCCTGAGGGATAGCGGGCAGCACGGGGCTGGGATCGGAGCGTGCCGCCCGGGGTGTCATCGTTGACTTATGTCATCGTTGACACTGCCTGGCCAGGATGATGGACTCCGGATCCCGGCAACGTCAATGCCTTCTACCCGTCACAAATCGGCAACGCCCCCGTCAGCCCTCCCCGCGCCGAGCCGTTCCGAGGCGTTCCGAGGCGTTCCGAGGCGTTCCGAGCCATTCCGAGAGAGAGCAGCCCATGAGCCCGCGTCAGATCACTGTTCTGGGAGAGTGCGTCGCGGACGCCTTCGCCGAGCCTGCGGCAAGCGCCTCGAACGAACTCGCTCTGCGGGTGCTGGCGGGCGGCGGACCTGCGAACACGGCGGTTTCCCTGGCCCGCCTCGGCACACCGGCCCGCTTCCTCGCCCGGCTGTCCGGCGACGTGTTCGGCCGTCTGTTCCGGGCCCGCCTGGAGGCGTCCGGCGTAGACCTGTCGTACGCCGTCGCAGCCGCCGAACCCAGCACACTGGCCGTGGCGGAACTGGACGCCACCGGGCAGGCCGCGTTCTCGTTCCACGCGCAGAACACGGCCGACTGGCAGTGGACGCCGGCGGAACTGGCCGGAGTGGATCTCTCCGGAACGGCCTGTGTGCACACCGGTTCGCTGGCGCTGGTCCGGGAGCCCGGCGCAGCGGTGGTGGAGGAGTTCCTGGCGGCGGCGGCCGGGCGGGCCACCATCAGCATCGACCCCAACGTCCGGCCGCTGCTGGTCCACCCCGAGGTCTACCGCGCCCGGCTGCCGCACTGGTGCGCACTCGCCGACATCCTCCGGCTGAGCGAGGACGACCTGGAACTCCTCCTGCCGGGCACCGCGCCCGAGGAGGCGTGCGACAGCTGGCACGCCGCGGGCGTACGGCTCGTCGTGATCACGCTCGGCGCCGGGGGCGCGCTGGCCTCACTCGACGGCGAGCGCCTGCGGGTGCCGGCGGTTGCCACGCGGGTCGTCGACACGGTCGGCGCGGGGGACTCCTTCACCGCCGGCCTGCTGCACCACCTCGGCGCCGGCGGACTCCTCGGTGGCCGACTGACCGGGCTCGGGCTCGACGAGGTCGCCGAGGCCTGCCGGTTCGGCGCCCGGGTCGCGGCCCTGACCTGCTCGGTGGCCGGTCCCAACCCACCGTGGCGGAACGAGCTGACGCACCACGCGGATTCCGTGCCCACATCTGATGCCACCCACTGACAAGGACGCGAGACCATGAAGAAGACCCTGCTTGCCGAGTTCACCGCCCGCGAGGGAGCACAGGACGAGGTCGCCCGTCTGATCGGGGACTACGCCCGAAGCGTCCGCCAGGAGGAGGGCAACATCATCTTCGACGTCTACACCAGGGCAAACGCCCCGCGTGCCTTCTGGGTCTTCGAGGTGTACCGGGACGAGGAAGCCTTCCAGGCGCACCTGAACGCCCCCTACGGCGGCCCCTTCAACGCTGCCCTGACCCCGCTGATCGAGGAGGCCGCCTCCGTGCTGACGTTCCTGAACCCCCTGGCCACCCGTCCGTAGCCGGGTCGTGGGGCCGGGCCGGATCCCCGTCGGGATCCGGCCCGGCCCTGTGCGGGAGTGCGCCGGTCAGCCGATGACCCGGCCCAGTTCGATCCGGTCGATGTTCGGGGCCCACGAGCTCGCGTTCGCGAACGTCACCTTGTTGGAGCCCGCCTTCAGGTCGACGGGGACGCCCACCGTCCAGTAGTCGTCCCAGCCCCAGGTGTTCTTGAAGGTGACCGTCCGGGGCGCGCCCGTCCCCACCGTGAGGTCCGCCGTACGGGACATGATGTCCGTGTTGTACGAGTGGCCGTTGTCGCGGCGCTCGTTGTGCGCGTAGCTGATGACCAGCATGTAGCGGCCCGGCCGGGGCGCGTCCACCGTGAACTCGGCGGTGCTGGTGGCGCTGTTGCCGAGCCAGCCGATGTAGGAACCGGCGGAGGCGTGGACCGAGTCGACGAGCTCGGCGCCGCCCGCGAGGGTGGCCGAGGCTCCCTCGTAGGAGAGGACGCCGGACGTCGAGCCGTTGCCCGAGACGTCGAGGGAGCGGACGGAGGCGGCCTTGGCCGTCATCGCGATGCGGTTGTTGCCCGCCACCAGGTACAGCCGCAGGGCCTTGCCGGGTACCGCCGTCACCTTCTGGCCGTGCACCTCCAGCCGTACCGGCGCCGAGGCTCGCGGCACCACCGAGTAGTAGCCGTCGCGCGGCGCGTAGGCGTCGAAGACCGCCCTGTCGCCGGGGCGCAGGACCAGGGAGCCGGTGCCGACCCCGGCGGACGAGGAGTAGTCGAAGGACGGCCGGCCGCTGATGTCGGCGAGCGTGGCCTCGTACGACGCCGAGGGCACGGCGGAGGTACGGGCGGTCAGGTCGATGCGGTCGAGGGTGACCTCGGTGTCGCCCTTGGCCAGCGTCAGGACGTGCTCGCCGGCCGGGAGGTCTACGGTGACGTCCTTCTTGGCGCGGTAGGTCCAGTTCTCGGTGGAGGGATAGGAGACCGTGACAGGGTCCCTGCCGTCGACCGAGAGCTGCTGTGTGGCGGGCGTCCCGGACTGGTTGCCGTAGAGGATCGCCAGGTCGTAGGTGCCGGCCTTGGGCACGTCCACCGTGAAGTCGACCTTGCTGGTGGCCTGGTTCAGCGAGCCGACGTCCTTCGTCCCGGAGGCCGCGTAGCCGTTGGCGTTGCTGACCGTGCCCTGGGTGTAGACCCTGCCGTCGGTGATGGCCGCGTCCTCGGCCTCGTACGACGCCGACCAGGGGACGGACACGGCGGCCGGGGTGCCGGAGCCGCCGGGGATGAGGACGATCCGGTACGCGGACATCTTGTGCAGGCCGCGCAGCGGGACGGTCACCGTGCCGTCGGCCGCGACCTTCACCTTCGTCCGGGCGAGGACGCGGGGTGCTGCGTGCTGTCCCTCGTAGCCGGACCAGGCGGCCTCGGCGACGGTCGCCGTGACCGTGCGGCCGAAGGCGGACCGGGAGACGTTCTGTACGACGACGTCCGCGTCACCGGCCGAGCCGCCCAGCAGGACCTGTGCCTGGCGGCGCTTCCTGTCGTAGGAGGCCAGACCCTGGAGGGTGTCGACGGTGTTGGCGTGCGGCGGGGTCACCCTGACCGTGTCACCGGTCAGTCCCGCGTACCAACGGAAGTACCACCAGCCGCCGTTGGGGATGTTGCTGCGGACGACATTGCCGTCGAGGTTGCCGGCCGCGTCCCAGTAGGCCTGGTTGGCGTACACCTTGTTGCGCTCGAACATCGCGACCCACTGGGCGAGTTGGCCCGGAACAGACAGGTCGCGGCGGTTGGCGTACTCATCGATGTTGATCTTCAGGGGTGCGATGCCGAGACCGCGCTCGATGGAGCGGTAGTTGTCGTAGTTCCCCTGGAAGTTCTTCAGCGAGCTGGAGTCCAGCTCGTGCCAGGTCATGATCTGGGGCAGGACGTTCTCCCGCTCGGCGAAGGCGAGGAAGTCGGTCAGCAGACGCGTGTGGTAGCCGGATTCGTTCGGCCCGGCGATCCTGGCGTTCGGGTCGATCGCGCGGATGCGCTCGTACACCGTCTTCCAGTCCCTGAAGAACCGGTCGCGGTTGATCTCGTACTGCGCCTGGTCGGAGGTGCCGAGGTTGTACCAGATCTGGTCGGGCTCGTTGAAGGGGATGTAGACGAAGTGCTCGCTGTTCGGGTCGGCGGCCACCTCCTTGACGATCTTGTCGACCTTGGGGAGATAGTCCTCGATGCCGAGGTCCTCGTACGGCCACTTCGCGTAGATGTCCTGCATCATCACGTTGATCTCGCCGCCGCCGTTGCGGAAGAACGACTTCGAGACGGTGAGCGCGTCCCCGTTGGGATGCTGGGCGCCGCCCTCCGGCTTCTGCGAGATGCTGGTGATCTTCAGGGGAGCCAGCATGGCGTCACTGGGCACGCCGTCGTCGCTGAGCCCGTACAGGGTGCCGTTGGCGCCCCGCATCACCGGGCCTTCGGACGCGGCGAGGTCGACGGTGACGCGCTGGGGGTCGGCCGCTGCCGCGGGCCCAGCGGTGGGGAGGGTGCCTGCCATGGCGGCTGCTCCAAGTACGGCTGTGGCAAGGATGGTTGCGGTACGTGATCTCGTGCGGGCTCGCGTGGGGGTGCGGGTGCTCACGCTGAGGGACCTCCGGTCATTTGACTGCTCCACTGGTGATTCCGGACACGATCTTTCGCTGGGCCACCAGGAAGATGGCGACCATGGGCAGGCTCATCACCACGACGTACGCGAAGACGAGATGCCAGTTGTTGAGGTACAGCTGGGCGCTGGCGACCTTGTAGAGGTTGAGCGGCAGGGTCGCCCTGTCTCCGCCGCCGAGGACGAAGAAGGCGTAGAAGACGTCGCTCCAGGCGTAGAGCATCACCATGATCGTCGCGGTGGCGATGACCGGCCTGAGCAGCGGCAGGATGATCTGCCGGAAGATCCGCAGCGGCGACGCGCCGTCCATCCGCGCGGCCTCCTCCAGCTCCACGGGGATGGCCCGGATGAAGCCGGTCATGAAGAAGACCGACGTGGACAGGTACATCCCGGTGTACACGGCGATCATCCCGGGCCGGGTGCCCGCCAGGCCCAGCTGCCGCAGCTCCATCACGACGGTGATGACGGCGGGCGGCAGCAGCAGTCCGCTGATGCAGAGCGCGTACGCCGCCGCGACCAGCTTCGACTTGCGGCGGGCGAAGACCCAGGCGGCGCCGGCCCCGAGGATCAGCACCAGGGCGACCGAAGGCACCACGACCAGCAGGGAGTTGAGGAAGCCGTGCAGCATCTCGCCCTGGCTGACGGCCTCTTCGTAGTTGCTGCCCGGCTGCCAGTGCCGTGGCAGGTCCAGGTTCGGGGTGATCGCCTCGGCCTGAGGCTTGGCGGAGGTGACGGCGACCAGCCACAGCGGTACGCCGACGGCGAGCCCCGCGAGCAGCAGGACGAGCGCCGGACGGCCGTACCGCCAGGCGGGGTTGACGGCGGACGCGCGACGTACGGCGCACGAGGGATCCGCGGCGGATACGGGACTCGCGGCGGTGCTCACAGCAACTGCTCCCTTCGGCGCAGTCCGATGACGAGGGGGATCGCGACGGCGACCACGACCAGGAAGAGGACGAGGCTCATCGCGGAGGCCTGGGCGTACAGGCCCTGTCCGAAGATCCGGAACATGTAGATGTTGAAGACCTCCGTGGAGCCCGCGGGCCCGCCGCCGGTCGTGGCCTGCACGATGTCGAAGGTGTTCATCGAGCCGATCAGCGCCGTGGTGACGTTGAAGGTGAGGGCGGGCGCCAGCATCGGCCAGCGCACCGACCAGAAAGTCCGCCACGGCCCGGCGCCGTCGCACTTCGCGGCCTCCAGCATCTCGCCCGGGATGCCCTTGAGTCCGGCGAGATAGATCAGCATGGACAGGCCCATCCACTTCCAGCCGTGGACGACGGTGACCAGGAACAGCGTCCAGGTCGTCGAGCCGAGCCACGGGATGTCCGTGCCCAGCAGGCCGTTGACGGCGCCGTCCTGGTTGAACAGGGACTGGAAGACGTAGCCGGTGGCGAGCGCGGAGATGAGCACGGGCAGGAAGAAGACGGCACGGAAGAACCGGTTGAACCGGGTGTCCGCCTCCAGCAGCAGGGCCAGACCGAGCCCGAAGCCGTTCTGGAAGACAGCTGCCAGCAGGGCGTAGAGCAGGGTCGTGCGGATGGCCCGCAGGAGTGAGCCGTCCTGGGCGATGGTCGTGAAGTTGTCGAGGCCGGTGAACGCGATGTCCGGGTGGTACGAGGACCAGTTGGTGAACGGGTAGTAGAAGTTGAGCAGATTCGGCACCAGGAAGAAGGCCGCGAAGACGACGATCGCGGGAAGGGCGAACCACCAGGGGTGATGGACGGCGGCGCGGGGCAGCCGTCCCGCCTTTCCCGCCCGGCCCTTGGCGGGCACCGGTTTCTGCGTGCGCGTGCGTATGGCCGTGTCCGCCATCGGGAAGTCCTTGCCAGTCGGTCGGTCCGGAGGCCGTTGCGGAGGGCGACTAGAAGCCGGGCGCGGCCTGGGCCTTGGCCACCTGCGCGAACTGGTCCTGGATCGCCTGCGCGACCTGCTGCGGACTCTTCTTGCCGTAGAGCATGTCGGCGAGGTACAGGTGGGTGTCGGGCGCGACGATCGCCTTGGCCTGGAAGACACCGATGGCCGTGGGCAGCGCCTTGACCTGCGCCATCGACGCCTCGGGGAGACCGGCGGGGGTCGGTACGGACGGCTCGACGGACGGGATCTTCATCGTCTTGATGTAGTCCGCGTAGTCAGGGCCGAGCCAGAAGGCCAGGAACTGCCGGGAGGCGTTCTGCCGTTTCTCGTCACCCGTCCTGAAGGCGACGACGCCGTTGGTCTGGTCGGGCGAGTACAGGCCGGTGGCGGAGGAGTTGGCGACCGGGAACCAGCCGATCCTCTTGTCGATCTCGGCCGTGGAGTACTTGGCCTGCAACTGGCTCTGGAACGAGGTGACGTTGAGGACCATGCCCGACTCGCCCTTCCAGAGGGAGTCGGCCTGCCCGGTGAAGGTGCCGGTCCTGTAGTTCTTCTGCGCGAGTCCGGCGTCGAGCAGCTTCTCCTTGTACTTCTTGATGGCGCCGACGACGACCGGGTCGGTCCACTTCACCTTGTTCCGGTTGAGGTCGGCCCACCACTGCTTGTCGAGGTCGGTGAGCTGGACCTGCATCTGCCACTGCAGCGGCCACTTGTCGCCACCGGCCTCGTAGAAGCCGGCCGCGTCGGTCCGCTCCGTGACGGTCTTCCCGAGGGCCAGCAACTCGTCGTACGACTTGGGGAAATCGGCCTCGCTCAGCCCGGCCTTCCTGAAGACGTCCTTGTTGTAGTAGACGCCGAGCATGGCGGGGCTGGTGACGATCGCCGCGTACCGCTTGCCGTCGATCACGCCGAGCGACTTCTCGGTGTCGCCCAGCTTCGGCACCCACTCCTCCCCGTCGAGGGTGAGGAGGTTCTGCTTCGGCTGGATGAAGGGCAGTGTGGAGATGGACGGCTGCCAGAACATCAGGTCGGGCCTGTCGCCGGAGGCGAGCTTGGTCGGCACGTTCTGCTCGTACAGGTCGGGGATCGCCTGCGTCTCGACCTCGGCCCCGGTGGCCTTCTCGAAGGCGTCGATGACCTGCTTGGGCGCGTTGAGGGTGTTCTGCGCGGTCCACATGGTCAGCTTCACGCCGTCGAGGCGGGCGGTCGGATCGACCTTCGTCTGCTCGGCGCCGGAGTCGGCGGAGGAACCGGAGTCCCCGGCGGTGGGGTCGCTGCATGCGGTGACGGACAGGGCGGCGGCGCATATGAACGCCAGCGCTGGGAGGGCTCTTCTCGTCATGATGTGCCTTTCGCGAACGGGCTCAGGTGGGCGGATCGGGCAGCGGTCCGGCTGAGAAGGTGCGAGCGGGCGGAACAAGCGGGGGAAGCGAAGAGGGGGAGAAGGGGAGAGGGGAAGCGGGGGAGAAGAGGTGACCGGCGGAGCGGGAGCTGATCTCACCCGCGGGCGGGCGGTGGTCCCGAGCTCTCCCGCACCACCAGTTCCGGTACGGAGACGGGGTGCGGGGCGATCTGCGCGGACTCCTCCAGCACGCCGTGCAGCAGGGCGAACGCGGACCGGCCGAGGCCGGTGAAGTCCAGGCGTACGGTCGTCAGCGACGGGGTGAGATAGGCGGAGTGCGGGGCGTCGTCGAACCCGGCCACGCTCACCTCGCCGGGGACGGAGCGGCCCGCCTCGTGGAGGGCGCGGATCACCCCGAGGGCGAGGTCGTCGTTGCCGCACAGGATCGCGGTGACGTCGGTTTTCCCCGCGAGCTTGAGGCCCGCCGCGTAACCGCCCGCGGGGCCCCAACTCCCTTGCAGCGGACGGGGCTCCGGCGCTCCGGCCTCCCGGAGCGCCTGCTGCCAGCCGGTCGTCCGGGCGCTGGTGCGGCGGGTGCTGGAGGGGATGGCGACGTAGTGCACGGTCTCGTGGCCGAGCGAGAGCAGATGGCGGGTCGCCTCGTAGGCGGCCTCGCGGTCGTCGGCCCACACCCAGGGACGGTCGTCGCCGGGCGGGCTGGCGGGGGTCTCGACGACGCCGACGACCGGCAGCTCGGGGGGAACGGCGCCCAGGGCCCGTACACCGGCCGGATCGTATGCGATCACGATCAGTCCGCCGCCCGAGTCCGCGGCCCGCCGCACCTGGCCGGCGATGGCGGCCTCGTCGGCCGCGTCGGTCGATTCGAGGACACCGACGCCGACGCTGTACGCGGCGGCGCGGGCGGCCTCCTCGATGCCCTGGAGGATCGAGGCGTAGCCGTAGTGCGTGGTGTTGGAGGTGAGCACGGTCACGGCACGGCTGCGTCCGCTGGCGAGAGCGAGCGCGGTGGAGTTGCGCCGGAAGCCCAGTTCGTCGATGGCGGCGAGCACCCTGTCGCGGGTCGACGGCTTGACGCTGGGGTGGTCGTTGATCACCCGGGAGACGGTCTGGTAGGAGACTCCGGCCGCGGTGGCGACATCCCGGATGCTCACTGAGCGTCTTGTGTGACCGGTCACATTCATGCCAGGATTGTGACCGGTCACATGAGGGTCGTCAAGAGACCGTAACCGTCGATTCACGCGGCGGAATCAGACCGTCGGCGCAGGCGCCATCGGGAGGGGAAGACGTTGACCGGTACGTCGGACACGGCGGGCACGGCCCCCCGCACCACCACTGAGCAGCACTTCGTCTGGGGTCACCGCGCCCTGGAGGCCGAGTTCGCCACCGGCGCCGACGAGGTCCTGCGGCTGGTCCGGCTGACCCGACCCGACTCCCCGCCCCCGCCGCACGGGAGGACTCCCGCAGCGGCTCCGGCGTCCGTACCCGGCCCTGAAGCCCCCCTCCACCTCGTGGAACTCACCGCGCTCGGTCACGGCAGCGGCTGGTCGGGCCCCCGATTCACCGGAACGGCCTTCGGCGCCGGGCTGCGACATCTGCGGCACACCGCCCGGGAAGCCGGCGGCTGGACGTACCTGACCGTCGAACTCCACGATCCCGTCAGCGCGCTGACCGTCTTCGTCGAGCTGTCCTCACCCCTCGGAGTGCCCGTGCTGCGCTCCCGCGTCCGCCTCCGCAACGGGGGACAGGAGCCCCTCGTCGTCCAGTCCGTCAGCAGTCTGCTGCTCGGCGCCCTCCCTTCCCCCGACCGCCTCGACATCCACCGCGCCCGCAACGACTGGCTCGCGGAGTGCCGATGGCACACCGAGCCGCTGCGCGACACCGTCAGCGACATCCACGTCGACGTCCACCAGCACGACAGCCGGGCGGCGCTGACCCTGACCGGACGCGGCAGCTGGCCCACCGACGGGCACCTCGCCATGGGCGCCCTCACCGAACGCGACGGCGACCGGACCTGGCTGTGGCAGGTCGAGTCCCCGGCCGGCTGGCGCTGGGACCTGGGCGAGCGCGACCACGGCACGTATCTGGCGCTGAACGGACCCACGGACGCGGAACACCAGTGGCGCGTCCGGCTCGCGCCCGGCGCCGGACTCACCACCGTGCCCGGCGTCCTGGCTCTCGGGTCCGGCCTTGACGACGCCTTCGCCGCCCTGACCTCGTACCGCCGTGCCGTACGCCGCCCGCACCCCGACCACACCACCCTGCCGGTCGTCTTCAACGACTACATGAACACCCTGATGGGCGACCCGACGACGGAGAAACTGCTGCCGCTGATCGACGCCGCCGCCAGGGCCGGATCGGAGTACTTCTGCGTCGACTCCGGCTGGTACGACGACAGCACCGAGGGCTGGTGGGACAGCGTCGGGGAGTGGCTGCCCTCACCGCGACGCTTCCCCGACGGCGGAATCCGGGCGGTCCTGGACCGGATCAGGGAGCGCGGCATGGTGCCCGGCCTGTGGCTGGAGCCGGAGGTCGTGGGTGTGCGCAGCCCCGTCGCGTCCGAACTCCCGCCGGAGGCCTTCTTCCAGCGGGACGGCGTACGCATCACCGAACAGGGCCGCCACCAGCTGGACCTGCGGCATCCGGCCGCCCGCGCGCACCTCGACAAGACCGTCGACCGCATCGTCGGCGACTGGGGCGTCGGCTACCTCAAGCTGGACTACAACATCGTGGTCGACCCGGGAACCTGCGCCCCCGGGGACATCGCGCCCGGAGCCGGGCTGCTCGGCCACGCCCAGGCGTACCTGGACTGGCTCTCGGAGGTGCTGGACCGGCACCCGGGGCTGGTGATCGAGAACTGCGCCTCGGGCGGGATGCGGATGGACGGGGCCACACTGGCCGTCGCCCAGCTCCAGTCCACCAGCGACCAGCAGGACCCCCTGCTCTGCCCGCCGATCGCCGCCGCCGCGCCGACGGCCGTCCCGCCCGAGCAGGGCGCCGTCTGGGCCTACCCGCAGCCGGGGTTCGACGACGACCTGATCACCTTCACCCTGGGCGGGGCGCTGCTCGGCCGGATCCATCTCTCCGGCCATCTGGACCGGATGTCGGAGCACCAGCTCGGCCTCGTGCGGGACGCGGTGGCCGTGTACAGGACACTCCGCGGCGATCTCACCCAGGCCGTGCCGTTCTGGCCGCTCGGTCTGCCGGGATGGACGGACGAGTGGCTGGCCCTGGGCATGCGCGTGCCGGGTGACCGTACGTCCTACCTCTCGGTGTGGCGCCGCGGCGGCGAGCCGGAACTCCACTTGCCGGTGGGGCACCTGACGGGCCGGGAGGTACGTGCGGAGATCCTGCACCCGTCCGCTCCCGCCGCCGGTTCGGCGGTCTGGGACGCGGACGGGAACGGACTGCGGGTGTCGCTGCCGCGTACGCCCGCCGTGCTGCTGATCCGGCTCACCTCGGATGCGTGAGGCGGACCGGGAACGCGGGCGGGCCTGGCACCGGCGCCTGACTCACGCCGACAGGAGCGGCGTCGTTCGTCGAGTGGGGCCGCGAGAAGGCGCGGGCGGCTGCCGTCGGCGACAGGACTTCCGTCCGGGGCGCATCCGGACCGGGCCCGCCCCCGGAAGTGATCAGCATGAACGTCTCAGTCGTCCTGCTCACCTCCGACCTGCGTCTGCACGACCATCCGCCGCTGCGGGCGGCCCTGGAAGGAGGGCGGGGAATCGTCCCGCTGTTCGTACGTGACCCGGCGGTGGACAGCGCCGGGTTCGCCGTCCCCAACCGGCTGGCCTTCCTCGCCGACTGTCTGCGCGACCTCGACGCCGGTCTGCGCGAGCGGGGCGGACGGCTGGTCGTGCGCCACGGCGACCTTGCCGGCGAGGTGTGCCGGGTCGCGGCCGAGGCGGGCGCCGACGAGGTGCACATGGCGGCCGACGTCAGCGCTCACGCCCGCCGACGGGAGGACCGGCTGCGCCGCGCCCTGGAGGCGGACGGTGTGCGCCTGCACGTGCACGACACGGTGACCGTCGCCGTCGCCCCGGGTGCCGTGGTCCCGGCCTCCTCGGACCACTTCGCCGTCTTCACGCCGTACTTCCGGCACTGGTCGCAGCAGTCTCTGCGGGAGCCGCTCGCGGCACCGCGCACGGTGCGGGTTCCGGAGGACATCCGCTCCGAGCCCCTGCCGTCCCGGAGCGGACTGCCCGGACTCTCGGCAGGGCTCGCCGCCGGCGGCGAGACCGAAGGGCGCGCCCGGCTCGGCGCGTGGCTGCGAGCCGGGGTCGCGACGTACGAGGAGGGGCACGACGACCTGGCGGGCGATGTCACCTCCCGGCTCTCCCCGCATCTGCACTTCGGGACCCTCTCCGCCGTCGAACTCGTCCACCGGGCCCGCCGGGCGGGCGGACCGGGCGCCGACGCCTTCGTACGGCAGCTCGCCTGGCGCGACTTCCACCGTCAGGTGCTCGCGGCCCGCCCGGGTGCCGCCGTCCGCGACTACCGCACCAGGAACGACCGTTGGCGCTCGGAGCCGGAAGCCCGGGAGGACGTCGAGGCCTGGAAGGAGGGCCGCACCGGATACCCGATCGTCGACGCCGCGATGCGCCAGTTGCGCCACGAGGGCTGGATGCACAACCGGGGGCGCCTGCTGACCGCGAGCTTCCTCGCCAAGACGCTGTACGTCGACTGGCGCGTCGGAGCCCGGTATTTCCTGGACCTGCTGGTGGACGGCGATGTCACCAACAACCAGCTCAACTGGCAGTGGATGGCCGGTACCGGGACCGACTCACGGCCCAACCGGGTCCTCAACCCCGTCACCCAGGCCAAGCGGTACGACCCCGACGGCGCGTACGTGCGCCGCTGGGTGCCCGAACTGCGGTCCCTGCCGGGAGCGGTGGTGCACGAGCCGTGGAAACTGCGCGGCCTGGACCGCGCAGCCGTCGACTATCCGGACCCGATCGTCGGCCTGTCGGACGGGCTCGACCGCTTCAAGCGGGCCCGTGGTCTCGACCGGGTCGTCGCCCCACCACCCAGGTGACCTCACCGGCCCTGTATGTACAGGGCCTCCAGGGTGTCCATGGCGTCCTTCAGAGACGCGGGCCGGGGCATCCCCGGGTCGGCCCGGCCGAGCCAGCCGGGCCCGCACGGCACCACTACGGGACTGCGGCGGGCGCCCTTCACGCCCCACCGGGCGCCCGCGACGCGCCGGGCCAGTGGCAGGCTCGCCGTGGAGCGGGACTGCGCCCACAGGACGACGGCCACCGGGCCGAGCCGGTCGACCGCCGCGAGCAGCGCCTCCGCGGGAACCGCGGATCCGAACATCCGGGTGGGCAGTCCCCGTTCGCCCAGACCGGTGTGGAGCGCCTCCAGTGCCAGCGTGTGCTGCTCCTCGGGCATACAGGCCAGGACCACCGGTCCGGGCGCCGAAGTGCGGCCGGAGTCGGCCGCGGGGCGGGCAAGGCGGCGCAGGGTGGTGGAGACGTGCCAGGACAGGAGGTGCTCCACCTCGACGTAGCGGTCCCCGGACGAAGCCCATTTGCGGCCCACGGCGTGCAGCGTCGGCAGCATCACCTCCTGCCAGGCGACCACGAGACCGTGCGTGCCGACCGCCGTGGCCAGCTGCTGCTCCACGGCGGGTGCGTCGAGTCGTACGGCGGCGCGGGCGAGCCCTTTGCACTCCCGGCGCACGTCGCCCAGGGGAAGCGGGCCCGCCGCGCGGGAGGCGGCGCCGGGTGCCGGTTCCGGCACGGCGGCGGGCGCCCGGCTCTCACCCGGGGCGCCGGGCGCGGTCTCGCGCGCGGCGCGGGCCGCCTCCGCGGGGGGTACACCGGCGGACGTGAGCCGGCACATCGTCTCCAGTACGGCCACGTCGTGCGGAGCCCATCGGCGGTGCCGGCCGTCGGGGCGGATCGCGGGACCGATGCCGTAGCGGTGGTCCCAGGAGCGCAGCGTGGTGGGCGACACGCCCAGCCGGCGGGCCAGTGCGCCGGTGGTGAGACCTGTCGCGGCATCCTGGGGCGCCGCACCGGAGCGATCCGCCGCGCTGTCGCCCGTGATGCCGTCCATGGGCCGACTCTACGACCTCGACCCGTTATACGACGCAGAATCGATGCGAGTTGATGCCGTGTGCCCGGACTCGGACGATGACAGAACCGTCGTACGCCGGATCGCGACGCCGGATCCGTTCCGTGCAAGGAGTCACCGTCATGAACATGTCCGAGTGTGCCGCTCCGGCCGCCCCGCCCACCGGGCAGCCGGACGACGAGGAACTGGTCCGGGGCTTTCTCGCGGGCGACGAAGCGTGCCTTGCGGCCGTGTACCGGCGCTGGTCGGCGCTGGTGCACACCCTTGCCTGGCGGTCCCTGGGAGACGTGAAGGAGGCCGAGGACGTCACCCAGCAGGTCTTCCTCGGCGTGTGGTCCGGCCGGCGGGGCTACCGCCCGGAACGCGGTCCGCTCGTCGGGTGGATCGTGGGAATCGCCAGGCACCGGATCGCCGACGCGCTCGCCGCACGCACCCGCCGCAGCCGACTGGTCGCCGCGGTGGACTCCTGGCCGGTGCGGGCCGATCCCGCAGACGAGCGGTTGGAGGGTGCCCTGGACCGGCTGGTGGTGCGCGCCGAATTCGCCAAGCTGGCCTCGGCCCAGCAGCGGGTGCTGCGGCTCGCCTTCTACGAGGACCTGAGCCAGAGCCAGATCGCCGAGCGCACGGGCTGGCCGCTGGGCACCGTCAAGAGCCACGCACGGCGCGGACTGTACCGGCTGAGGCGCGAGCTCGAAGTCGCCTTCGACGCGGAGGCGGTGTGACGCTCCGCGCCGCCCGCGCCCGCGACCTGGGAGTGTCCCCGTCACTCGCCGCCGGTGTCCGGGAACAGCCATGGCCCCGCACCGTGTTGCCACGAGCATGACGACGAACACGCCGAGGCCCGAGGTGTTGCGCTACACCGCCTTCTCCACCTCCCCCGACGGCGGAAACCCCGCCGGCGTCGTACTGGACGCCACCGCACTGGACGACGGCGACATGCTGGCCATCGCCGCCGACCTCGGATACTCGGAGTCCGCGTTCCTGACCGCGCCGCCGGAGGACGTGGGTGGCGAGGAGGGCAGGGCGTACACCATCCGCTACTTCAGCCCCAGGGCCGAGGTGCCGTTCTGCGGGCACGCGACCGTGGCGACCGCCGTCGCCCTCGCCGAGCGCCGGGGCCCCGGTGAGCTGGTGTTCGCGACGCGCGCCGGCACCGTGCCGGTGCTGGTGGCCGAGGAGGGCGGCACGCTCCGCGCCACGCTCACCAGTGTCGAGCCGAAGATCGAGGAGGTCACCGACACCGACCTCACGGAGGCACTGGCCGCGCTCGACTGGCCGGCCGCCGATCTCGACCCGGCCTTCCCGCCCCGTATCGCCTTCGCCGGCGCCCGCCATCTCGTGCTCGCGGCGGCCACGCGCGCCCGCCTCGCGGATCTCGCGTACGACTTCGAGCGTCTCGAAACCCTGATGCACCGCCTGGACCTGACCACGGTCCAGTTGGTGTGGCGGGAGTCGGCCACCGTCTTCCACGTCCGTGACCCGTTCCCCGTCGGCGGCGTCGTCGAGGACCCGGCGACCGGCGCGGCAGCCGCCGCGTTCGGGGCGTACGCCCGTGACCTCGGCCTGGTCCCCGAGGACACCGTTCTCACCCTGCGCCAGGGCGAGGACCTGGGCCGCCCCGGCGAACTCACGGTGACACTGCGCGCGGGCGACCCGTGTGTCCGGGTCGGCGGCGCGGGAACGCGCATCGGCTGAAGACCCGGCCATGACGGCGGTACGGACCTGGGCGAGCAGGCTCCGACACGCGCGTGGCGGCCCGACGGCATTCGTCCGTACGGCAGTTGAGTCCGGGCGCGCCGCGATCTGCCGCAGGTGACGGCGGGCGCCGTTCGAACGGTGTCCGTGGCGGCGTCTAGGCTCCCGTCCATGAGTGAGGCAGACAGAGGCACCGGGCGGCGGGTCGTCGACGGGCGCTTCGAGTTGGAGGCGCGTCTCGGCGGAGGCGGGATGGGGACCGTCTGGCGGGCCAGGGACGTGGTGCTCCACAGGCTGGTGGCGGTCAAGGAGGTCCGCCCGCCCGACCGGGACCTGGCCGAGTACGACCCCGAGGGCGCGCGCATGCTGCGTGAGCGGGTGCTGCGTGAGGCCAGGGCCCTGGCCCGGATCGACCATCCGAACGTCGTCACCATCCACCACATCGTCGACGGCGGTGAGGGCACCTACCCGTGGATCGTGATGGAACTGGTCAGCGGGGGTTCGCTGGCCGACCGGCTGGCCCGGGCGCCGATGGCTCCGGCCGAGGCGGCGCGGACCGGCCGGGGCGTGCTGGCCGCGCTCGCCGCGGCGCACGAGGCCGGTATCGAGCACCGGGACGTCAAGCCCGCCAACGTACTCCTGCGGCCGGACGGGCGTCCGGTGCTCACCGACTTCGGCATCGCCGCGATCCGCGAGGCGACCAGCCTCACCGCCACGGGCTCCATCATCGGTACGGCCGACTTCATGGCACCCGAGCGCATCTCGGGGCACGAGGGCGGAGCCGCCTCCGACCTGTGGTCGCTGGCGATGATGCTGTACACCGCCGTGGAGGGCCACCATCCGCTGCGCCGGGGCACCACCCTGGCCACCCTCGCCGCGGTCCTCCACGAGGACGTGCCGCCTCCGGTGCGGGCCGGCGCCCTCGGCGAGGTCCTGATGAGCGTCCTCGTGCGGGACCCGGCGGCGCGGCCGTCCGCAGCGGTACTGGACCGGAGGCTGGCCGAGGCCGAATCGGCTCCGGCCGGTTCCACGGCCTCGTGGGAAGAGCCCACCTCCTACCCGCTGGGCCCGCCGTCCGCCCCCGCGGCACAACCGGATCCGCTCACCTCCGCCGCGCCCGCCGGGTTCGTCGCGTCCGGCGGGTACCCGGTCGCGCCGGCTGCTCCTGGGCTCCCCGCCCCTGCCTCCACCCCCGCCGACGCGGTCCCCGCGGCCGTTCCGGCCGGGTTCGGGCCGCCGCCGGTCCTCCCCGGGCCGATCACGCTCCGGCCGGCGACCGCACCGGCACCGGCGGCACGCCGACGCGGCCCCGGCCTCAGGGGTCTGTCCGTCGTCTCGGGAACCTCGCTCGCCGCCGTCCTCCTGTGGTGGCTGCTGCCTCTCGGAGGCGACTCGGGTGACAGGGGCGCGGGCGCCTCGACGTCCACACCGGCCCCGCAGCCGACCGTGTCGCAGACCTCGACCGCCCCGGCGGCCCAGCGGTCCGAGGCGGCCCGAACCACCACGCTGCTCACCCCGGACGGCATCCGCACCGTCATCAAGGCGTTCGAGAGCGAGACCGGCCGGAACAGGTTCTGCGACTTCACCGTGTACGAGGAGTACGCCATCGCCCGGTTGATGGTCAACGGCAGCGACACCAAGTACGACTCCTACACCTACCGCCCGGGCGAGGGCGTCCAGAAAGACATCATCAAGGGTTCTCTCCTCGGCGGCGACCGGCCGATCGGTCTCGACGCCTTCGACTGGGACAAGGTCCCCGCGCTCCTGAAGGAGGCGGACAGGAAGCTGAACGTCGACGATCCCGAGAACCGCTACCTGATGGTGAGGCTGCCCAACGACCTCCGGGACTCGCCAGCCGGCATGGCCGTCTACCTGACCGGCGACTACGGCTCCGGCTTTCTGGAGGCGGACACCAAGGGCAGGGTGACCAGGGTGTTGCCCGCCCAGGACTGATTCAGCGGGAGGCCCACGGTTCACCCTGGGACAGGGTCTGCCGCGCCGTGCGCCGAGGAGACGGAGGCCCCTCCGGCCCGTACCCGAGGCGAAGCACCATCTGCGCATGGGCGCGTGACTCGCCGCCGGGCACGCGTACGAGTTTCCGGCGCAGGTCGGGCCACTCCAGCGCCTGGTGCAGGAGCGACGCGCGCAGTCCGTGGGCGGTGGCCACCAGCAGGACGCGTTCGAGGGCCTGGCCCGCGCGCAGCCAGTCGGCTCGCCGGTCGTGCGCCGTGGAGAGCACGGTGATCGACGGGCGCTGCTCGAACGGGCGGGCGGTCAGCACGCCAGGGTGCCGGTGGGCGCCGAAGTCACGCATCGGGAGCTGCTCTCTGGCGTCCTGCGGTCCCAGGGTCGCGGGAGGCATGCCGAGCGCCGCCTCGTTCGGTTCGTGCACCCAGCGGCGGCTCTCCGAAGCCCGGTCGGCGTCGACGGAGTTGCGGTGCTCCGCCTCGCGCAGCAGGCGCAGCAGGCGGTCCGTCTCACTCCTGCCGGGACGGGTCAGCACGGCGCCCTCCGTGTGGGCGGCTTCGGCGAGTTCGCTCAGCACTGCGCTGGGCGGCGGCTGCTCGGAGAACGGGAAACGGCTGCTGTGCCGACGCCACAGCATGTCGTACAGGTGGGGTGTCGAGGACGCGGCGGTGGTGCCGCCGAGCCGCACGGTCGCGAGCAGTTCGGGTTCCTCCGGGCTGGGCAGCAGCCGGGTCACCGGTTCCCAGCCGAAGTGTGCGACGGCCACCCGCAGGTTGAGGACGGCGCAGCCCACGGAGAGGTGCAGCGCACGTCCCGTCGGATCGATGTGACGCAGGACCCGGTTCGTCGAGGCACGGATCTCCAGCGTCACCATGTCCGGGTCGAGCCGGAACCGCCAGGGCTGTGTGTTGTGGATCGAGGGGGCGGCCACCGCCGCGGAGATCAGCTTCTCCAGGGTGGGGACGTCGAGAGTCGCAGGGGGCATCACAAGCACCTCCCGCCCTACGCCGACGGGGCGGCGGGTCGTTTCGGGGACGTGGCGGGCGGCTTCGTGGAGTCCGTGGCGGGGGAGTGCACGGTGAGTTCGAAGTCGACGTCGACGACTCCCTCGACGGCCCTGGCGAGCCGGGCGGCGACGGGGACCAGACCCGTGTCATGGACTCGGCCGCGGAGTTTCACGGCTCCGTCCCGTACTTCCACCCGTACGTCGGACGCCGGCGCCGGGAAGAGGTACGACACCACTTCCCGGCGGACCTCCTCCGCGATGTCCTCGTCGGCCCGCAGGAACACCTTGAGCAGGTCGGCCCGACTGACGACGCCCTCCAGCATGCCCAGTGCGTCGACCACGGGCAGCCGCTTCACCCGGCCATGGGCCATGGTGCGAGCGGCCTGGGCGAGCGTGGTGTCCGCGCGGACGGTGACGGCCGGCGCGGACATCAGTTCCCCGGCGGTCACCCCGCCCGCCTTGGCCAGGTCGGACAGGCGGCTCAGCTGCGTGCGCCGGTCGGGGTCGCTGTCGCGGAACTCCTCCTTGGGCAGGAGATCGGCCTCGGAGACGACGCCGACGACGCGGCCCTCGCCGTCCAGCACGGGCAGGGCGCTGATCCGCCACTCCTGCATCGTCCGCACGATCTCCTTGAAGCGCGCCTCGCGGACGACGGTGGCGACGGTGCGGGTCATCACGTCACTCACGGTGTGCGGGGTGCCGTGCATGGTGTGCTCCGTAGGTTGTCGGGCTTCCCGGGGCGCGGTCACAGGAGGCTGCCGCTGCCGTAGGGGGCGTACAGGTCCAGGAGGCGGGTACGGGCGGCGCGCAGCCGGTGGGCGAGGACGCTGCCCACCCAGTCGGACACCGACCGGCCCAGCGCCGGGTCGTCCCGGCACATCGAGCGGACCGCCGTCGCGTCGAACTCGAACGCGCGCACCGGCGTGGTCGTCGAGGCGCCCAACTGCCAGGTGTGCGGCGGGAACAGCCAGGACCAGCCGACGAGTTCGTTGTGGCCGATGCTCTCGATGACGGCCGCCCGCCGGCCGGGCACGCGCATGTCGAGGTCGACGGTTCCGGTGCGGATGATCCAGAACCGGTCGGCGCGTCCGCCCTCCTCGAAGAGCCGGACTCCTTGCGGGAACGACACCTCACGGGCGACCTGCATCAGCCGGTCGCGGTGCTCGGCGGGCAGCGCCCGCAGCATGCTGGGGGTGGGAGGAGTGTTCATGGCGGGACCTCCGGGGCGTGCTGACGAACCTGCCTCCCTCCAGACTCGTCCGGAGGGCCGGTCCGAGCCATGGGCCGATCGGCCCCACCACCGGGCCACGCGGGCCCGACGCGGATGTCGGTGGCGTACGGCCGGGGACTCGCGGCCTACTGGGCCCGTTCCCACTCGCGGTACGCGGCCACGGCCGTCGGCAGGGTGGGGAAGATGAGGCAGGCGCCGACGGACTCCGTCAGGCCGTACGCGTCCAGATCGTGGCGGAGGTCCTGCTTGACGCGGGCGAGGGCGAAGACGATGCCCCGGCGGGTCAGTTCGAGGCGCAGCGCGTCGACGGCGTCCAGGGCGGTGATGTCGACCTCCACATTGGCCTCCGCGTTGAGGACGAACCAGCGGACGGGGTCCTCCTGTTCGTCCACGGAGGAGAGGGCCCGGCGGTGGAAGTTCTCCGCGTTGGCGAAGAAGAGGGGCGAGTCGTAGCGGTAGACCAGCAGCCCCGGGATCGTGCGGGCCTGCGGGTAGTCGTCCACGTCGTGCATGCCGGCCACCCCGGGCACCACCCCCTCGACCGCGTCGTGCGGGCGCGCGACCCGGGACAGCAGCTCGGCGACCGACAGACCGACGGCGACCAGTACCCCGTACAGGATGTCCAGGGCCAGCACGCCGGTCAGGCAGCCGAGCGCCAGCAGCAGCTCACGGCGCCGGAAGGCCGCCAGCCGCCGGAAGCCGGCCAGGTCGATCATCCGCAGGGCCGCGTAGACGACGAGCGCGCCCAGCACGACCGAGGGCGTACGGGTCAGCAGGGGACTGAGGAAGAGCAGGACGGCGAGCACGACAGCGGCGGCGACCAGGGAGTACGCCTGGGAGCGGGCGCCGGCCGAGGAGGCGAGCGCGGTGCGGCTGGCGCTGCTGCTGACCGGGAAACCGTGCACCGCCCCGGCACCGAGGTTGGCCGCGCCCAGGGCGAGCAGTTCCTGGTTGGCGTCGAGGCCGGGGCCGTCGTCGTCGGCGGTGCGGCCGGTGAAGGCCCGCGCGGTGAGGATGAAGTCGGTGTAGCCGACGAGAAGGACACCGAGGGCGGGCAGCACCAGATGCGGCAGCTCGGTCAGGTCGGGGGCGGCCAGGCCGGGCAGCCCCGCCGGGACCTCGCCGATCACCTTGATCCCGTGTCGGTCGTCGAGACCGAGGACGGCCACGGCCGTCGTGGCGAGGACCACGGCCAGCAGGGGGCCGGGCACGGCGGGGAAGAAACGGGCCACGGTGAGGACGAAGGCGAGCAGGATCACCGCGAACAGCAGCGTGGCCAGGTGAACCTTCGACAAGTGGCTTACGAAGGACCACAGTTGGGGAAAGAAGGCGGAGCCCGTGGTGCTGACGCCGGTGAGCTTGGGCAACTGGTCCACGATCATGATCAGTGCCACGCCCGCCAGGTAGCCGACCAGGACCGGCCGGGAGAGCAGGTCCGCGACGAAGCCCAGCCGCACCGCCCACGCCACGACACACAGCAGTCCCACCGAGACCGCGAGGGTGGCGGCCAGTGTGGCGTAACGACCGGGGTCTCCCGCGGCCAGCGGACCGACCACGGTCGCCGTCATCAGCGCTGTCGTCGACTCGGGCCCGACCGACAGCAGACGCGAGGAGCCGAACAGGGCGTACAGGGCGAGCGCGGGCAGGATCGCCCACAGCCCGGCGACCGGCGGCAGCCCGGCCACACCCGCGTACGCCATCACCTGCGGCACGAGATACGCGGCCACCGTCACCCCGGCCAGCAGATCGCCGCGCAGCCAGGCCCGCCGGTAGCCGAGGAGCGCGTGGAGCCCCGGCACGGGACGGCGCCACGCGGGAACGGGTCTGCCCGGGCTCTGGGACATGGGCCTCCTTCTGCCGAATGACCTCATGATCCACGGACGGGCGGAGGACCGCGAGGACCGGGCGCCGTGAAATGCCCGCAGACAGGCGTCCCGCAGCCAACAGGCCCTGTGGGCGAAGCCGTTCGGCCCCGCGGTCATGGCCCTTCGGCATCCTGTGGTGCCCGCCTGGTGCCGCGACAGTGGATGGTGTCAGGCCATGCTCCGACCGTCCCTGAAGGGATCACCGTCGGAGCCGAGTGGCCGTCGGTGCGGGCGTCACCTGGGGTCTCGGCAGGGCCTCGGTCAGGCTCCCGTTCGTCGACCGCAACCACTGGTTGCGTTGACCGCGGGAGGAGTGGCGGGGGCCGAAAGGTCTCCGCCACCCCACATCCAGGAGTGAAGAGCATGCCCGGCGTGGACGCTTCAGAGACCCGCCGCATGATCGGGGACGTACGTCTGAAGATCGCGCGGCGGACGCTCGTACCCGGTCGACGGCGGCCGGTGCGGCAGCTCCAGCACCGGCGGCGGGACCTCGTGGTAGGGAAGCGTGCTCAGCAGGTGGGCGATCATGTTCAGCCGCGCCCGGCGCTTGTCGTCGCTCTCGACGACGTACCAGGGTGCCTCGGCGATGTCGGTGTGGACCAGCATCTCGTCCTTGGCCCGGGAGTACGCCTCCCAGCGGGTGATCGACTCCAGGTCCATCGGCGAGAGCTTCCAGCGCCGGGTCGGGTCGACGAGGCGCTGGCGGAACCGCTCCTGCTGCACCGCGTCGCTCACCGAGAACCAGTACTTGCGCAGCAGGATGCCGGCCTCGCCCAGCATCCGCTCGAAGATCGGGCACTGCCGGAGGAAGAGCTGGTGCTCCTCCTTCGTGCAGAAGCCCATCACATGCTCGACACCTGCCCGGTTGTACCAACTGCGGTCGAACAGCACGATCTCCCCGGCCGCCGGCAACTGCTCGACGTACCGCTGGAAGTACCACTGCGTGCGCTCCCGCTCGGTCGGCTTCGGCAGCGCCGCGATCCGGGCCACCCGTGGATTGAGGTGTTCCGCGACACGCTTGATGGTGCCACCCTTGCCCGCCGCGTCCCGGCCCTCGAACACGACCACCAGCCGGGCGCCCTCCGCCCGTACCCACTCCTGCAGCTTCACCAGCTCCGTCTGCAGGCGCAGCAGCTCCGGCTCGTACACCTTGCGCGGAAGCGTCGTCGTCTTCTTGCCGGCCATGCAGCCTCCACCGTCCGGGACCCGAGCCGATGACCCGGGGAGTCGCGATGCCCAGGGCGAACACCAGGACAGCAGCACCGTACTGACCGGCGACGAACCGCGCACCCCGCATGTCCACTGCCGGGCGGCGTGGAGGTCCGCGTCCGTGCCCGGTACGGACCGCGGGTCCTGTGCCGGGGGCCGTTCTCCGGATCGGCCGGGACCGATGGCCCCTCACTCCCGGCTCCCGCCCGGCGCACGATGGACCCTCCCGGCAAGACCGCCGCACCCGGCGAGAGACGGACTGGCTGATGTATCCCAACGACGGATTCCGTGAACTCGAGAGGCTGGAGTGCCTGCGCCTGCTGGCCAGGACACCTGTCGGCCGTATCGTCCACACGCGCCAGGCCCTGCCCGCGGTCCTCCCGGTCAACTTCGGCCTGGACCACGACGACGCGGTGCTGCTGCGCACCTCCGCGGACTCGGAACTGGTGCGGGCGATCGACGGGGCGGTGGTCGCCTTCGAGGCCGACGAGGTCGACGCGGCCACCCACTCCGGCTGGAGCGTCGTCGTCACCGGCTCGGCCGCCGTGGTGACCGACCCCGTCGAGCACCAGCGGCTGACCCGGACCGGCCCGCACTCCTGGGCGCCCTCGCCCGAGGAGGTCTTCGTCCGGATCGAGCCCGAACTGGTGACCGGACGGGCACTCATCGGCGGACGGACCATGTACGGCGTCGACCTCACGCCCTGACGGGTCGTCGGACAGCTGTCGCTTCAAGGCCGTTGCCCTCCCGGGCGGACTCCGGCTCCGTGGGCCGTACGGCCCACGACGACGGGACGTACGGCTCGCCCGACGGACTCGGTCGGCCCCTGCCCCCGACGGAGCCGGACGACGAGCATCGTCCGTATAGCCGCCCCGGCGCCCGGCCGGCCCGGCGGACCCGTCCACCGCGGACGAGCCCTCCGGCATCCCCTTCCGGCGGAGCACCCCGAGCACTCCCGGCGCCCGGATCACCCCAAGCACCTCAAGCACGGCACTGAAGGGAAACATGACAATGACTCTCCATGATGTGGTCGTCGGAGTGGACGGTTCGCTCGTCGCCGTTCGCGCGCTGGACTGGGCCGCGGACGAAGCGGTTCGCCGCGGAGCCGCCCTGCGTGTCGTGTACGCCGTGTCCGACCGGGACGAGGCCGGACCGGTCCTGGCATCGGCCGCCGAACGGGTCCGCGAGCGTCACCCCGGTCTGCCGGTCGTGACGACCGCCCCGACGGGTGGTGCCGTACGGGCGCTGGCACGCGAGAGCGAGACCGCGGCGCTGACCGTCGTCGGCACTCGTGGCCTCGGTGGTCTCACGGGCCTGCTGTTCGGCTCGGTGAGCGCGCGCCTGGCCGCCCGTGTGCACGGCCCGCTGCTGGTCGTCCGCGGTGATCACCCCTGCGAGGGTCAGGTGTTGCTCGGGCTGGCGGGCGACACCGACGCGGACGTGGCCGCCTTCGCGTTCCAGGAGGCGCAGCGGCGCGGTGCCCGGCTGCGTGTTCTGCACTCCTGGACCCACCGGCCGGTCACCCCGGAGCTGCCGTCGCTCGTGCCCGCGACGAGCCCAGGGCAGGAGCGGCTCGCCCGGCAGGGACGTGCCGAGGAGGCCGTGCCGCGTTTCACCACGTCCCGGCTGGAGGAGCAGTACCCCGGAGTGGGCACCGAGGTCCGCACGGTCCGCACCGGTCCTGCGCGCGCACTGCTGGAGGCCACCCGCGAGGCATCCGTCGTGGTCATCGGTGCCCACCGCCGCACCGGCCGGCTCGGTTCGCGTGTGGGGTCGGTGACCCACGTCCTGTTGCACAGGTCCCACTGCCCCGTGGTCGTGGTGCCCACCTGACGACCGGCTCCGCAGCGGAACGAACGAGCGCTCGCGCGTGACCCGCGGACCGCAGCGCACCGCACCGGAACCGGCACCGCACCGTGCTCAGGTCTCGGTGCGCTGCTCCACCGCGGTGAGCCGGATTCCGGTGACCAGATCGGGGTGAACGCGGACCGCGTGATCCATCGACTGTTGCACCCACGGATGCAACAGGGCCTGGTAGCGGGCCAGTTCGGTCGGATCGGTCACCAGATGGGCGTAGCCGGTGACCACCACGCTCCAGCCGAGGTGTGTGTCCGGATCGATGGCGTCCGCCTCGTAGGCGACGACCACGCCGGCACTGCCGGCCCGGCGGGTCAGGGCCGCGCCCTCATGGGTGCGGATGACGATGTCACCGTCGACCAGCACATGGTTGACCGGGCGGATGGACGGCAACGCGTGCTGGGTGAAGACGATCCTGCCCAGGGACACACTGCCGAGCAGCCGCAGCGCCTCGGTGCCGTCGAGCGCGATGCTCTGGCGGGGGCCGACCTGGCTCGGCCCGGTGTGGCTGGGGCGCATGGCACGCCTCCGTCTGGATTCGGCACTCACTCTTCGGCTCTCCGGTGCGGCGTCTTCGGGTCCCTTCGAGGACGGGGTGGCTGTGGTCCTGCGATGACGTGCGGGACGCTGTCCGAGTCGGCCACGGGAAGGGGCGATCAGGCCATTGGAACGGCGCCCGTGATCCGTGCGCCAGGGCCGTTCGGCCCCTGAGCGGGGCCGGACGGGTCCGTTTGGCCCGGGGCCGCCGGCCTCGGCTTTCGTCGGCGCGGCCCGGCGCAGCCGTACGGAACTGGGCGGATGCCGGTCGTGACACGGCGGGAATCAGGGCCGACCGGCCCTGGCCTTTCGGCCCCGGGGCGAGAAGGATCGTGGGTGAGGAGGCCGATTCCGTGCTCGGGCGGGCATCGGGGCGGGGGCGTGACGAGGAGCATCTGATGACGGACGGCGAGCGGCCCGGAACCGACGGCGCGACCCGGGTCTTCCTGCTGGACGACCACGAGGTGGTACGGCGAGGGGTGCGCGACCTGCTGAACGACGAGCCGGACATCACCGTGGTCGGCGAGGCCGGCACGGTGGAGCAGGCCCTGGTGCGTGTCCCCGCACTGCGCCCGCAGGTGGCCGTCCTGGACGTCCGCCTGCCCGACGGCGACGGGGTGACCGTGTGCCGGGAACTGCGCTCGCGGATGCCGGAGCTGGCCTGCCTCATGCTGACCTCGTTCGACGACGAGGAGGCCCTCCTCGACTCGATCATGGCCGGAGCGTCCGGATACGTGCTGAAACAGATCCGGGGATCCGACCTGGTGTCGGCCGTGCGGACGGTGGCCCGGGGGCAGTCCCTGCTCGATCCGAGCGCCACCTCCAAGCTGATGACCCGTCTCCGCGAGGGCCGGCAGCCGCAGGAGGAACCGGAGGCACTGCCGGGCCTGACCGACCGGGAGCGGGAGATCCTGGCCCTGATCGGTGAGGGGCTGACCAACCGTCAGATCGGTCAGCGGCTCTTCCTGGCCGAGAAGACGGTGAAGAACCACATCTCCCGGCTGCTGGCGAAGCTCGGTGTGGAGCGGCGCATCCAGGCCGCTGTCATCGCCACCCAGGCCCAGGACCGGCTCGGGCGCGACGGCCACTGACGCCGTGGGGCCGACGCCCCGTCCGGCCCGGCCCGCCCCGGAGCAGTGGTCCCCATTAGGGGTGCCTCCGGTGCGGTGGGTGGGTGCGTTCCCCGCAGGGCCGGATGGGTAGGGGACAGGGCCGTTCGGCCCAGGGTGCACGCACGGGGGGCCGCCTAGCGTTCATCCCCGTGGAGAGCCACGAGACCGCGTGGGCACGGCCGGCGGGGCACCGGGGAGGGCCGGCGGCGGCCGCCCGCAGCGTGCCGACGCGCAGCGAGCGGACCGCCGAGGGGCGCGCCGTGTCCGGCGGGGTTGACCGGGGTCACCGGTGAAACGGTGACCCCCGGCGGCCCGCTCGGCCTCCGGTGGGGGGAGGCCGGGCGGGGCTGCTGGAACCCCGGTCCGGGAGATGTCGGAACGGCGTCGGGCCTGCTGGTGTCGACGGAGGACTGCGAAGCGACGGTCATACGGCCCGGTTCGACGAGGGGACTGCCCAGGGGACTGCCGAGAGCGGCTCGGTCACGGTCCGGGGCGTGCCGGTCTCACAGTTTGAGGGTGAACCATGTGGTCTTGCCCTCGTCGGTGGGACGGACTCCCCAGTTGTCGGCGAGAGCGCGGACGAGGAGCAGGCCACGTCCGGACTCGTCGTCCGCGGTCGCCAGGCGGGGCTGGGGGAGCTGGGGGCTGTGGTCGCTGACCTCGACGGTGAGGTCGGAGGCGGTGCGGGTCAGATGCAGGCCGATGGGGCCCTCGGCGTGCAGCACGGCGTTGGTCAGGGTTTCGGAGAGCAGCAGGAGGGCGTTGTCCGCCGCTGCGGCGCAGCCCCAGGAGACGAGAGCCTTGTGGAGGAACGCGCGCCCCGCGGGTACGGACGTCGCGATGGCGGGAAGTCCGGTGGTGAGGGTGGTCAGTGGCGCGGCCGGGAGCTGGGCGAACAGCAGGGTGACGTCGTCGTTGTGGCTCTCCGGGTCGGGAAGCAGGGCGGCGAGCACATGGTCGGCGGCGGTCTCCAGACAGGGATTGTCCGTGAAGAACTTGTCGAGGACGGCCGTGAGTTCGTCGACCTTGTCCTCGATGTCGCTGCCCGGGGTTTCGACGAGACCGTCCGTGTAGAGGACGAGGGTCGCGCCGGGCGGGACGGCCTCACAGGACTGCTGGTAGAGGATGCCGCCGACGCCGAGCGGTGCGTTGACGGGTGCGGGAAGGCTGCGGACACCCTCGCCGGGGCCGACGACGAGGACCGGCAGATGGCCGGCGGAGCAGACGGTCACGGATCCGGCGTCCGGCGCGATGACCAGGTAGCAGCAGGTGACGAGCTGGTCGGGCACGGCGAGGTCGGCGACGACCGCGTCGAGGGCCTGCATGAGCTGGCGGGGCTGCATGTCGGTCTTTGCGAGCGCGTGCGCGGCCGACCGTAACTGGCCCATGACCGCGGCAGCTTCCAGACCCCGGCCCATCACGTCACCGATCAGGACGCCGACACGGCCGGCGCCCAGAGGCACCAGATCGAACCAGTCGCCGCCCACACCCGCGCCCTGGGTCGCGGGCCGGTAGCGGCTGGCCGTTGCCAGGCCGGGGATGGCCGGCGGGGTGCCCATGAGGCTGCGTTGCAGGGTCAGGGCGATGTGGCGCTGCTGCTCGTACAGGGTGGTGAGTTCGGCCTCCGCGCGCTTGCGGTCGCTGATGTCCCGCACGATGGCGCAGGCGCCGACCACCGTGCCATGGGCGTCCCGGTTCGGCCACAGCGTGACGTCGACGTCCAGCAGCACACCGGCCCTGGTGAGGCGCAGCGTCTCGAAGTGCTCGACCTTCTCTCCGTGGCGCAGGCGCTCCAGGAGGAAGCTGATCTCGTCCCGTGCCCCCGGCGGGGCGAGCAGGGTCACGTGCCGGCCGATGACCTCCTCGGCCGAGTAGCCGTAGAGCCGGTGCGCGGCGGCGTTCCAGTAGGTGATGTGCCCGTCGAGGGTCTTGGCGAGGATGGCGTCCTGGGACGACTCGACGATCGCGGCGAGTTCGTTGATCCGCGCCTCGGCGGCCCTGCGGTCGCTGACGTCGCGGACGGCGGCGGACATGAGCAGCCCGTCGGCGGTCTCCAGCGGACTGAGGCTGATCTCCACGGGGAACTCGGTGCCGTCCTTGCGGAGCCCGTGCAGTTCGAGACCGGCGCCCATCGGACGTACCTGCCGGTTGGCCGCGTAGCCGTCGCGATGCCGGGTGTGGTGGCCTCGGAAACGGTGCGGCACCAGTACCTCGACCGGACGACCGAGCAACTCCGCACGCTGGTAGCCGAACAGGGCCTCGGTCTGGGCGTTCACCAGTCTGATGGTTCCGGTGTCGTCGACGATGACCATGGCGTCGGGCGCGGCTTCGAGCAGCCCGCGGAACCGCTCCTCCGCCTCCCCCGGCCCGCCCTCGCGAACCACTGGGCCGCAGGGACACACATCCGGACGGCGGACTCCTGCCGCCTGTGCTGACTCCGCCTCGACAAAGTCGCGCATGTACGCCTCACCCGGCCGCTTTCAATGGTTCCGTGATGGTTCGGGTCATCCCAGCGCATCCACTCCCTGTCCGTCCGTGCATGTCGCTTACTGGCCGTTCGTCGGCCGAATCTGTCCACTGTTGGCTCCGAGGAGGCAGTGAGTGCCGAGTTGTCCGAGAGTCCTGTCATGCCGAGTGGACCCTGATTCCGGCGGACAGGGCGAGACGGTCAGCAGGACCCAGGACCCAGGACCCAGGGCGCAGGGCGCAGGGCGCAGGACGACAGGACCACTGGTCCCGCCGCCTCCTGCAGCCGGCGGCGCCCCTACGCGACTCCGCTCCTGGTGGGAACGGGCGTCCAGGCGCTCCTGACCGGTGTCACGGGCCGGTGGGCGACGGGCACCGCGACCACCGGCAGCGTCGCGTTCCGCAGGCATTCGCGGCCGACCGTGCCGATCGCGGGCAGTCCCTGCTGCCGGTGAGCCTTGCGTCCCAGGGCGAGCAGCAGAGCGCCGCGCGCCTGCTGGAGCAGCACTCGCGCGGGTGGGCCCTCGATCAGAACGGCCCGTACAGGACGGTCGATTCGCGCCCCGAAGGCCGTACGAACCGTCGAGGCGAGGACTTCGGCGGCCTGGTCACGCTGCTCGTCAGCGGTCGGACGCGCGGACACGGGGGCGTACGGGGCCAGGCCGGTTCCGCACGGCTCCCAGGCGTGCACGGCGACCACCTCCGCGCGCAGCACGCGAGCCTGTTCGGCGGCCCAGCGCAAAGCGGCCAGGGAGGCCTCGGACCCGTCGACGCCCACCACGATGCTGTTGTTGGCGGTGAGTCCGGTCATGGCTACCTCGCTTCGTCGATACATCGGTTCATCGGTTCATCACTGTGCGGACCTTGTCGCAATGTCTCCACGGTGGCCCGGGCCGGGCGGGGTCGGCACGGGCCGAGCGGTGCCGATCGGGGACCAAGGGTCCCTGGTCGGCGCTGGGAACCGTGGTACCGAAGCCGGGGTTCACACGTGGTCCGGTGCGTGGTCGGTCCACCGCGGCGTGTTCGCCGCGTCCGGCACCGCGTCCAGGCCCGCGGAGAACCGGAGTTGATGCCGACGGCGGTCGGGTTCGCGACCGACCACAGCACCTGCGAACGCACTGACCTGTACGACCCCTTCGACGTCACCGCTCTGCTGCGGGCCGATCGGGAGAACGTCGTCGCCGCCGAAGTCGGACGGGGCCGGTACGGCATGACCACACGCCATGGCCGGCTCCGAGTCCGAGCCCCTCACCTGGGGCGTCAACACCGTCCTCACCAACTACCCGCGCAACTTCCCCGACACGCAGATCGCCACCGGCCGGCTGCCGAGGTTCGTCCCCATGGCTGTACACGTACTACGGCAACAGCAGCCTGTTCGCCGAGCTGCCACCGTGCGCGGCCAGGTGTCCTCGGAGTGGCGCCGCCGCTCGGACGGCAGGATCGACCTCGCGGTCACCGTCCCGTACAACATGGACGCCGAGATCTGGGTCCCCACCCAGGACAGGCCCGTCACCGCGCCGCGGGGCGTCACCTTCGTACGGGACGACACGTCGGGCGGTGCGGGCTACAAGGTCTACCGGGCAGGGGTGGGGTCGTACCGCTTCAACGCCCGGTGACCCGACCTCGCGAAGACCGCCGCACCGCGCCGAGTTGTCTCCGTCGGCGCGGTGCGGCTTCGGGCGGCTCGGTCAGCCCCTGGACCGGACGGCCGCTTCAGGGGGCGGCTGCCTCGGTGAACTGGTCGGTGTCGAAGAGCTGGTTGATGTGGCCGCCGAGTTCGGACCAGTGGTGCGCGGAGAGTTCGGCGGCGGCGCGGGCGTCGCCGCCGGCGCAGACGTCGATGAGCTGATCGTGGTGTTCGATCGTGTTGCGGCCGCCGAGGAGGGTGGAGAACTTGCGGTAGAGGATGCGGTGGATCTGGGGGTGGAGCTGTTCGACGATCCGGCTGAGCATGGGGTTGTCCGCGGCCTCGGTGGGGACGGCGTGGAAGCGGTCGTCGGCGGCGAGTGCGGTGGTGGTGTCGTTGGCGGCGACGGCCCGTGCGAAGTCGCGGTTCGCCTCGCGCATGCGCTGGAGGTCCTGCCGGGTCATGACGGGCACCGCTGTCTCGATGGCGAGCCGGTCGAGGGTGCGCAGCACGGCGAGGGTCTTCTCCGCGTCGCGGCGGTTGAGGGTGGTGATGCGGGTGTAGACGCCGGGTTTCGACTCGACCAGGCCGATGTCGGTGAGGCGGGCGAGCGCCTCGCGTACCGGGGTGCGGCTGAGCCCGAGGCGCTCGGCGAGCTCACCGTCCTTGACCTTCTCGCCGGGGACCAGCTCCCCGCGCACGATGGAGTCGCGCAGTCGGTGGAAGACCTCGTCGCTGAGGAGACGGCGGGAGACAGGGCTGTCGAGTGACATATTGCGTACAGTACATCGGCCCTGTAAGCCGCCCTAGGCGGCTGCTGCTTTGGCGCCGGCCCGGCGGACCAGGGCGTGGGCCAGGACGAGAGCCGGGTCGACGAGAGGGACGTCGACGGCGTCGGCGGGAAGGCCGAGGGGGATCTCGGTGCAGCCCGCGATGACCGCCTGTGCGCCCCGCCGGGTGAGGCGCCGGGCGGCGCGGGCCAGGAGCGCGGTCGTCGCGGCGTCGTGGGTGCCCGCCTTCACCGCGTGGATGGCGGCCATGACCTCATGGTCCTGGCTGTTGCCGTCGGGCAGGACGAGACGGATGCCGAAGTGGTCCAGCCACTCCTGGTACAGGTCCGCGCGGACGGTTCCGGTGGTGGCGAGCAGACCGGCGGTGCGGATGCGGGGGCTCAGGGTGCTGAGGTGCCCGGCGACCTCGCCGATCATGTGGACGATGGGCAGACCGACATGGTCGGCGATGCGGGGGACGAAGGCGTGCGCGGTGTTGCAGGGGATGGCGATGACGGTGGCGCCGGCCTCGCGCAGGACGCGGCTGCCGTCGAGGAGCCAGGGTGTGGGGTCGGGTCCGTCGCCGAGGAGGGCCTCGGTGCGGTCGGGGATGGTGGGGTCGGACCAGATGACCGTCCGGAGGTGGTCCTGGTCGCTGGAGCCGGGCGTGGCCGAGACGAGCTTGGTGTAGAAGTCGGCGGTGGCCGCCGGGCCCATCCCGCCCAGGATGCCGATGATCTCGGGGGCGGAGACCGGGGCGGGTTCGGGAGCGGGGGTGGGCGTGGGGGTGTTCACTGCGCGGTTTCCTTCCGCAGGGGCGTGTGCTCGTGCGTGGCAGGGAGGTGGGGAGTGCCGCTGCCGTTGCCGCGATGGGCGAGCTTGGCCTCGCGCCGCTTCTCGGAACTGTCGACGGCGGCGGCGAGCGAGTTGCCGATGACGTTCACGCCGGTGCGGGCCATGTCGACGATGAAGTCCACGCCGAGCAGCAGGGCGATGCCTTCGGCGGGCAGGCCGATAGGAGGGCGAAGACGATCGCTCCGAGCAGGTTGCCCTCCCCAAACGCGGCGAAGATGTTCTTCGGTACGGCGTGCAGCAGTAGCTCGTGGAAGTCGATGCCCCGGCTCAGACCGTCCAGGTCCTCGGCGTCGGCGCCCCGCACGGGTGCGCTCTTGCCGATGTCCGCGAACCTGGCCAGGCCCACCGCGATG
The DNA here is from genome assembly GCF_036227485.1 of Streptomyces sp. NBC_01451. Lineage (NCBI taxonomy): Bacteria > Bacillati > Actinomycetota > Actinomycetes > Kitasatosporales > Streptomycetaceae > Streptomyces > Streptomyces sp. NBC_01451. Next base: position 416,253 of record NZ_CP109479.1, on the reverse strand, counting down.
ACCAGGATCACGGTGGTGACGAGTTCGAAGCAGAGGATGGCCTTGCCGGCGATCCGGCCCACCTTCCTGACCGACTCCGGGCGCCGGTTCGGCCGGGGGTGCCGCTGGGTGTCGGGGCTGCCTGGACGGGGGTGAGCGGTGTCCACGGATCCTCCTGCCATATGCAATATATTGCGTTCTACATGTCGATCCGCAACACTGGGCCAGAGGTGGCCACCTGTCAAGAGGGGGGAAGTGGAGCCACTGGAACCTGGTCAACGCGGTTGCGTCGCAAGGTTGTTGGCGGCAACCCCGGGTCTGTGGCCCTGTCCCCGGCCAAGGAACTCCCTCGGAGACGCCAAGAACTGATCAACGTTTGATCATGAATCGGCAACCCGAACAGGGGGGCATCGAGCCGGACATACGTTCCCTTCCGTGAACTCTGACCCAACACCCCACAGTGCCGTCCAGCCGCAGCGGACGGCACCCGTCGCTCCGGTCTCCGGCGCGACACCCCCCGCCCGGCGCTCACTCCTGCGCGCCGCGCTCACCGGGACCGCCGTTCTCGGCGCGGGCCTGGCCATCGGCGCCGAACCCGCGGTCGCCGCACCCCCCACCGCCGCTCCGCGCAAGCGGCCCACCACCGCCGAGGAGGCTCTGCGAGAGCTGGCCGCGGGCAACCGCCGCTGGCGCACCTTCCGCCAGCAGCATCCCGACGAGTCTCCCGCCGTCAGGCAGGCGCTGACGACCAGTCAGCACCCGTTCGCGCTCGTCCTCGGCTGCATCGACTCCCGGGTGCCTCCGGAAATGGTCTTCGACCAGGGCCTCGGCGACCTGATGACCATACGGAGCGGCGGCCAGGTCCTCGACGAGGCCGTGCTCGGCAGCCTCGCGTACGGCGTGCTCGAACTGGGGATCCCCCTGCTCATGGTGCTCGGCCACCAGTCGTGCGGAGCGGTGAAGGCGACGGTCCAGGCGGACGAGTCGGGCGAGGCACTGCCCGCCCACATCCAGTACCTGGCCGACCAGATCAGGCCCGCCATCGATCACAGCAAGACGGGCGACGCGCGCGTCGACGCGACGATCGACGCCAACATCCGGCTCATACGGTCCCGGCTCGCGGCGGAACCCGACCTCGCCGCAAAGGTGGACTCCGGCGCCCTGACCATCGTCGGCGCCCGCTACGAGCTGACCACCCAGCGGGTGCACCGCATCGGCTGACCGTCGTACGGCCGGAAGTCGGCCGCGGTGGACCGCCCCCGCGGCCGACTTCCCAGCCCCGCACACCGGGGAGCCTGCCGATGCGGCCACCCGGTGTTCGTATGGATGGTGAGGCGCCGGCGCCGGGCCGGCCGATGCGAAGGGCTGTGATGAGAATGGCCGGGGTACGGACACTGCTCACCGGCAGGGGCCTGGTGGAGTCCCCGCGCTGGCACGGCGACCGCCTGTACTTCTCCGACTGGTCCGCCGGCGAGGTCATCTCGGTCGACCTCGCCGGCCACGGCGAAGTGATCGCCCGGGTGGCGTCGTTGCCGCTGTGCACCGCCTGGCTCCCCGACGGCCGTCTGGTGATCGTCTCGTCCCCCGACGGGCTGCTGCTGCGCCGAGAGCCGGACGGCACCCTGGTCACTCACGCGGACCTCGGCCGGCCCGGCTGGAACGACATCGTGGTGGACGGTCGCGGCAACGCCTACGTCAACCGCGCAGGCTTCAACCCGATGGCGGGCGAGGAGGTCAGGCCGGGTTTCGTCCACCTGGCCACACCCGACGGCTCCGTGCGCCAGGTCGCCGACGACATCGCGTTTCCCAACGGCATGGCGGTCACCCCCGACAACTCCACCCTGATCGTCGCGGACTCCTACCGCCACCACCTGGTGGCCTTCGACATCGGCATGGACGGCACCCTGTCCAACCGACGCGTCTGGGCCGACCTCGGGCAGGGCACCCCGGACGGCATCTGCGTCGACGCGCAGAACGCCGTCTGGTACGCCGACGTCCCCAACCGGCGGTGCGTGCGCGTCGGCGTGGGCGGGACGGTCCTGCAGACCGTGACGCTGGACCGCGGCTGCTTCGCCTGCGCGCTGGGCGGTCCCGACGGCATGACCCTGTTCATCGTGGCAGCGCAATGGCAGGGCATGACCGAGCTCGAGCCGGTGGCGCCGGGCACCGGTCAGGTGCTCACCCTCCAGGTCGCCGTGCCGGGAGCGGGCTGGCCGTAGCCCACCGGCGCCGCCCGGCGCCCGGGGCGCGCCTTCCGGCGCACGTGATCAGCTGATGCACAGCACCCCGAGCAGGCACAGCTCTGAGGACGACGAGGAAGACGAGGACGTCGAGGAGGACTCGGAGGGCGACGGCGTCGCCGACGACGTGTCCGTGCCGGATGTGCTGGTGCTGTCGGTGGCTGAGGTCGTCGGCGAGTCCGTGGCCTGCGTGGTGTTGTCGGCTGTGGCATCGGACACGGTGGAGCCCGCCTGCGACTCGGTCGAGCCCGTCACCGCCGACAGCGGAACCGTGACGCTCTTCTGGTGGACCACCTGGCCGACCGGCGTGGCCCGGGGCGTCACGGCGGCCTGTTCGTGCGGCGAGTTCGTCGTGGCGGACCGGACGGCGGAGGAGGGGTGCCCGGCCCGGTACGTGTCGCCAGGCGTCGAGGGGACGGGAGTGGGCTCCGTGACCTGATCCTCCGCGATCCCCATCGGCACCCTGTCCGGCGCGGAGGCCGCCTGCGTCCGGTCCGGGGTCTGGCGGCTCATCGAGGAGACGGTCATGCCTCCGCCGACCAGGGCGACCGCGGTGGCGACCAGGGCCCTGCGCTGCGTCTTCTTCCAGCGTTCCCGCTGACGGCGCCGTGCCGCCCGGCCGTTCGGCGCGGGGGAGGAGGGGACGTCCGGGTCGTCGTACGGATGCTCCTGCGGCGTCCGGCCGTCGCTCTCGGCGCCGGCGTCCGGGTCGTTCCACAGGTGGACGGGGACCTGCCGTGGTGTCGCGTCCACCGCGGTTGCCGGTGCGGGCGTTCCGTCGGCGAGGGGAGCGATGTCCGGGGCGTAGGCGCCGCACCCGGGGCACACCAGGGCGCCGTTGAGATGCCGACAGCACGTGGAGCAGTAGTCCATCTACGGTCTTCCTGTATTCGCGTTCGCACGGGTGAGCGAGCCGGGAGCAAACGTAGCGACGCTTTCGAGAGCGTGTGTGCAGCCTGTGTGACACTCCTGCGCAGATGCGTTCGGTGTTCGGCCGTCGTACGACACATCTGCGCGCCGTTTCTGCTGGATGCCCGAATTCTTCCGGTGTGCGCGGCCCGCCGGGCCAGGACCAGGACCTGAGTGCGGTCGCCTGCGCGCCCCCATGGAAACGGAGGCGGCATCCGGTCAATTTCGTGACTCCGGCTCGTCGGGGAACGCCGGAGCTGTTGGGCCGGTGGGTGTCCGTCCGCTTTCCGGGCGGCCCTGCCGTCTTCCGGTACGACGACAGCAACACCCTGAACAGGGAATTCGTGCCGTGGGCCGCCTTCGGCGGCTGTTCTGCCACGGCCCGGAACGCCCTGCGCGTGGCGGCCGGAAGGGACGTTCGACGTCGATCTGCCGGATCAGGACACGGGCCGTTCGGCCGCTGTGGAGACAGCGAGGCCCTCGGCGCCCGTACCCTTCCTATGTCTACGGCGTCACATAGCGGGCGCCAAACCACTGGAGGCAACACCCCGTGCTGATTGCTCAGCGTCCATCCCTGACCGAAGAAGTCGTCGACGAGTTCCGCTCCCGGTTCGTCATCGAGCCGCTGGAGCCGGGCTTCGGCTACACCCTCGGGAACTCTCTGCGTCGTACGCTCCTCTCCTCGATCCCGGGTGCGGCGGTCACGTCTATCCGCGTCGACGGTGTCCTGCACGAGTTCACCACCGTGCCGGGCGTCAAGGAGGACGTCACCGACCTCATCCTCAACATCAAGCAGCTGGTCGTCTCCTCGGAGCAGGACGAGCCTGTCGTGATGTACCTGCGCAAGCAGGGTCCCGGCCTCGTCACCGCCGCCGACATCGCGCCGCCGGCCGGCGTCGAGGTGCACAACCCCGACCTCGTCCTCGCCACGCTCAACGGCAAGGGCAAGCTGGAGATGGAGCTGACCGTCGAGCGCGGTCGCGGCTACGTCTCCGCCGTGCAGAACAAGCAGGTGGGTCAGGAGATCGGGCGTATCCCGGTCGACTCGATCTACTCGCCGGTCCTGAAGGTCACGTACAAGGTCGAGGCCACGCGTGTCGAGCAGCGCACCGACTTCGACAAGCTGATCGTCGACATCGAGACCAAGCAGGCCATGCGTCCCCGTGACGCCATGGCGTCGGCCGGTAAGACGCTCGTCGAGCTGTTCGGACTCGCCCGCGAGCTCAACATCGACGCCGAGGGCATCGACATGGGCCCGTCCCCCACGGACGCCGCCCTCGCGGCCGACCTGGTGCTGCCGATCGAGGAGCTCGACCTCACCGTCCGCTCCTACAACTGCCTCAAGCGTGAGGGCGTCCACTCCGTGGGCGAGCTCGTCGCCCGCTCCGAGGCCGACCTGCTGGACATCCGCAACTTCGGTGCGAAGTCCATCGACGAGGTCAAGGCGAAGCTGGCCGACATGGGCCTGGCCCTGAAGGACAGCCCGCCCGGATTCAACCCGACCGCCGCCGCCGACGCCTTCGGTGCGGACAACGACGCGGACGGCGGTTTCGTGGAGACCGAGCAGTACTGAACACCGCGCCACCAGGACCGTCACCCCGGTTCCGGTCCGGAACCGGGTGCACGGGCCGACGCGGATCCTTCGTAAGGGCCTCCCCGGACCAGCCGGGGTAGTGCGCGAGCGGAGGGGCACGGGGGTGCCCTGGTCGTCGCTGGACGCGATCGTCGTCACAGACCGAGGACCAGGGCACCCCCGTGCGAGCGGGAGACGCCGATCAGCATGGTGTCACCGACGGCCCGCTGGTCCCCGGCAGGCAGCGGGTCGCGGTGGTCGGGCCTGCCGCCGAGTACGTCGGCACTCCCGGGAGCCGCATCCGACGGCCGGTCAGCCCAGCCTTCGGCAGTACAGGGCGTCCGGAGTCCGTGCCGAACCCACCCGAGCCGTGTACGCGATCCCGGCCGCGTACTCGTCGTCCGCGCACTGGCCCTTGTAGTGGCCCTGCGCGAAGTCGCCGCCCTTGCCGGCCGTGCCCCTGTTGTCGCCCCGGTCGAACCAGACGGTGCGGCCCGCTGTGCCGAGCCTGCCCGCCGGAGCGGCCACGCACAGGGCGGCCGAGACGGCCGAACCGCGGACGCTGTACCCGGTCAGGAAGTGGCCGTCGGCGCACTGGAGTTTGGTGTAGCCGGACGCCCAGTCGTTGCCCGGCCCGACATACCGCTCGTCCACGACCACCACATGTCCGCCGGCCGGGTCCCACAAGGGGCCTGCGGACACGTCCGAGCACAGGCCCCGGTTGCCGGTGTGACTGAGGCCGAGCAGTCGCTGTCCGTCGGGGCACACGGCCTTCCGGGCGCCGGAATCCCAGTCGGGCAGGGCCCGTATCCGCCGCGACTCGACGAAGTCGCCGTGATCGGGGCTGAGCATCGACCAGTCCGCCACGGGCGGCACCGGGCCGGTGCGGCCCTGGGCCGAGATGAGCCTGGTCCAGGCGGCGGCCCGCCAGTCGTCGCCGTCGTAGACACCCATGCGGTGTCCCTCGGCGTCCCAGTGCAGCAGGGCCCAGCCGTTGCCCTTGCGGTTCTCGTGCCAGCCGACGAGCGGCCAGTACGCGAAGTCGGCGTCGGTGCGGATCAGTTGGTCGACGAAGTTCGCGAACCAGGCCCGCTGCTTGTCGCCGGTCTCGTCCCGGCCGCCGACACCGAACTCGCTGATCCAGACAGGCGCGGTGAAGTGCGTGTTCGTCTCCGAGCTCACGAAGAAGGCCTGGCGGTCCAGTACCTTGGTGAGTTCGGCGGGGCTCAGGTCGCGGTAGCGGGGGTCGCTGGTCTCGCCCGTGCCGGTGGCGCCGCTGTGGTTCGGGCCGGTGTAGTCGTAGAAGTGAGCGGAATACACGAGTTTGCCGGAGTCGACGAGCGTGTGCGAGAGGCGGCGTACGGGCGCCAGGGTGGGGCGTTCGTGGGGGAGTCCGTCGACGGGGATGCCGGTCCAGTTGATGCCCTCCACGATGATGAGGAGATCGGGGTCGGCCTCTGTGAGGATGCGGTCACCGAGGCGCTGCGAGGCGGCGAACCAGTCGTGGTCGTCACCGAGCCCCCAGTTGGGGTCGTCCAGGATGTTGCGGCGCACCTCGTTGTAGAGGTCGGCGCCGACGACGCGCTGGTTGTTCCGGTAGCGGCGGGCCATGAAGAGCCAGTCGCTCTCCCAGGTCCCGGCGGACTGGCTCGCGTTCCAGCGTTCGTTGCCGTCGACCCCGCAGCACCAACGAGTGGTGTTGGTGTGGTTGTTGAGGATCACCGCGAGCCCTGCGGCGGTGAGTTCGCGTACCACCACGTCGTACACCTGTAGTGGGGTCCTGCCGCGCAGGGAGGGATTGGCGGCCACGGAACCGTCCGTGACGGGACGGCTGTCGTGGACCATCTCGTTGGAGAAGGGCAGCCGGACGCTGTTGATCTCGATCTCCTGGAAACCGGCGATGATCTCGGCGATGGGGGCACGGTCCAGTCCGAGCGGCATCCTGCCGGAGTTCTCTCCCGCGTGATGGTCGGCGTCGTCGTCCGCGCTTCCCGAGCCGTTCCAGGTGCCGCTGGCTCCGTGCCAGTTGCCGGACCGCAGCTTGAAGCGGTCGCCGTTCGCGTCGACGATCCAGCGGCCCCGGGTGCTGAGCGGCGGCGTCCAAGTCGCCGCGGACACGGCGGCTTCAGATGGTGCTTCCGCCTCGGCGCCGGGTTCCTGCCCGGCTGCCGCCTGGGCCGCGGGCGCCAGGGCCACGACGAGGACTACGGCGACCAGTGCGGCCCTGGCCCTGACGAAGGTTCGGGGCACGGTCACTCTCCAGAGGTATGCGTGACGCATTGTCATGGCACCGTCATCGTGGAGGGTTGCGCGGCATTGGTCCAGGCCTGCGCGCGCAGAGGTGACTTTCGTGCACGTCGATTGCCGGCAAGCGGGAACTGAAGGCGCGTCGGCAGCCGGACGGGCGCACGTGAAACAGAACGCACCCCCCTTCGCATCAATACATATGGGGGAGCGGTTCCTCCGGAACGGGAGAGAACACAGTGAAGGCCAAACGAAGGATCGCGGGGCAGCTGGCGGCAGTCGGGGCGATCACGATGGTGATCAGCGGAACCGCCACGGCCGAGCCCGGCGACGGCGGGGCCTGGGTGGAGACGTCGACGGGCCAGGTCTCGGTGATGACCGTGGCCCAGCCGAGCCCGTCGAAGACGTGGGCCGGCGGCGCCGAGGTCGTGGAGAATCCCGACGACGGTTCCATCCGGTTCGTGCCCACCATGTACGAGCGTGACCTCGCCAGAGGCGGGGTGTGGAAGCAGACGGCGCTGCGGGGCGCCAACACGTGGGACAGCAGAATCAACGACATCGCCACCGCGGCGGACGGCTCGGCGTTCTTCGTCGGTGACCAGGGACCGGACGGCGGAGGTGTGCTGGTCGGCCGCTATGTGGCGGGCGCCTGGCAACTGACCGCCGACACAGGTCTGCCTTCAGGAACAGTCAACGCAAGTCTGCTGTCGGTGAGTGCGGTCTCCGGCCGCGACGCCTGGGCGGTGGGCCAGGGCTACACCGAGGACACCTTCACCGATGTACCGGTCGTCCAGCACTGGGACGGCCGACGGTGGCGGTCCGTGCAGATCCCGGGGTCGGCGAACTGGGGCCTGAACCAGGTCACGGAGGTGGCACCGAACGACGTCTGGATCGTCGGCGTGGACTACGACACCGGTCAGTCCGTCGCCGTGCACTGGGACGGCCACCGGTGGACCCGGACACCCACCCCGGCGTTCCCCGACTCGGCGGTCCTCTTCGACATCGCCGCCCGCACACCGACGGACGTCTGGGCCGTCGGATGGTCCCGCGACACCGACAAGCAGCGCCCGGCGGGCCTGGCCCTGCACTGGGACGGCAGGTCGTGGACCCAGGTGCCCCTGCCCGCGGGCACCTTCTCGCTGCAGGCTGTGACCCTGCGGCCGAACGGCGGGATCGCCGTCGTGGGCGGCAACGACGACGCGGCCGTCGGTCTGACCTGGACGTCCGCCCAGGGCTGGCGGTCGCTGGGCCTGCCCGAGAACGATCCGCAGTTCCCCCTCGGCGTCAGCTCCGTGGTGTCCTCCGGCTCGCACCTGACCGTCGGTGGCTGGCACTACCGGTCCAGCGGCAGCGGCGACTCCTTCAGGAGCGGCGCCATCTTCACCAGGTAGAGCGGTCCCGACCACCCCTGAGGCGTGCGGGGACGACCCGTCCCGCCCGCAGCGGGACGCCTGCCGGCTCGGGGGTGCGCTGATCGCGGACAGGATGCCTTTCACGTCGGAGCGTTCGCCCGTACGCGGGGGCGCACCTGGGCGCACCGCTTCGGCCCAGCGTCCTGCCTCCTGTCCGTAGGCAAGTACGTGGTGCGCGGGTTGCCGTAGCCGTAGCCGTCGCGGTCGGCGGCCGAGGTGGACACCGACAGCGGCGGGCCGGCGTGGTCGCCGGCCCGCCGTGGGCCGTGCCGACAGATGAAGGCCGGTGACCTTCCGGTGCGGAGAGTGCCTGTGCGTCAGTGCCCGGTCGCGTCGCGGCGGCAGTGCAGAAAGAGGTGGGGTTCGGGCTCGGCACTGGGGTGGTCCGGGGTGAAGACGCTGCTGTGCCGGGCCAGCACCGTCAGCCCCGCGGCCTCCGCCATCCCGACGAAGTCCTCCGAGGCGAAGCTGGTGGCGCGGACCGGCCGCCCCATGAAGACCACTTCGAGGTCCTCCACGTCCACGGGCACGGTGGCCATGACCAGATGCCCGCCGGGCCTCAGGGCCAGGGCCAGCCGCCGCGTCAGGGCCGACTGCTCGGCGCGGGTCATCTGAAGCAGCGAGAAGAACACGCACACGCCGTCGAACGAGTCCGCGTCGAGCGGGAGTTCCCGGATGTCGCCACAGCGGAACTCGGCCTCCGGGACCTGACGGGTGGCGATCTCGACCATGACGGGGGAGACGTCGACACCCAGCACCGTGTGCCCTGCCGCGATGAGCGCGGCGGCGGTGGGCCGTCCGGTGCCGCTGCCCACGTCCAGTGTTCGCGCGGCGGGCGGCAGCCGCTCGATCAGCCAGTCCAGCGCGGCCAGGTGCGCCGGCGCATGGGCGAACGCCTTCTCGTAGTCGGGACCCAGAGCGTCGAACAGCACAGCGGCAGGCGGCCGTTGGTCCTCGTGACTCACGTCGGTGTCCCCTCATTCGCCGATGTGCTTCGCCGAGGGGCATCGTCGCACCCGCCGGGCACGGGCCACAACGGCCGCCCGTTGGGCGTCCCGGCGGGCCGGACGGGGGAGAATGGGGCACGTACTCAACGGTCGACCCTTGCGGAGGAGCGGGAAATGCAGGACGCGCGAGCGGGACAGGTCGCCGAACCCCAGGACCTCATCGATGTGGCCCGCCTGGTCACGGCGTACTACGCGCTGCATCCCGACCCGGCCGAGCCCGGGCAGCGGGTGGCCTTCGGCACCTCGGGACACCGCGGCTCGTCCCTCGCGACGGCGTTCAACGAGGACCACATCGCGGCCACCAGCCAGGCCATCTGCGAGTACCGCGCCGCGCAGGGCACCGACGGCCCCCTCTTCCTGGGCGCCGACACCCACGCCCTGTCCGAGCCCGCGCGGATCACGGCACTGGAGGTGTTCGCCGCCAACGACGTGACCGTGCTCATCGACCAGACCGACGGCTACACGCCCACCCCGGCCGTCTCGCACGCCATCCTCACCCACAACCGCAGCCGCAGCTCCGGCCTCGCGGACGGCGTGGTGGTGACCCCGTCGCACAACCCGCCCGCCGACGGCGGTTTCAAGTACAACCCGCCGAACGGCGGCCCCGCCGGCTCCGACGCGACCTCCTGGATCCAGGACCGCGCCAACGAGATCATCACCGGCGGCCTGAAGGACGTACGACGCATTCCCTACGCGCGCGCCCTGGCCGCGCCCGGCACGGGCCGCCACGATTTCCTCGGCGCCTATGTCGCCGACCTGCCGAACGTGCTGGACCTGGAGGCGATCCGGTCCGCCGGTGTGCGCATCGGCGCCGATCCGCTGGGCGGGGCCTCGGTCGCCTACTGGGGCCGTATCGCCGAACAGCACCGGCTCGACCTGACGGTGGTCAACCCGCTCGCCGACCCCACCTGGCGCTTCATGACGCTGGACTGGGACGGCAAGATCCGCATGGACTGCTCCTCGCCGTACGCCATGGCCTCACTCATCGAGCAGCGCGACCGGTTCGACATCGCCACCGGCAACGACGCCGACGCCGACCGGCACGGCATCGTCACGCCGGACGGCGGCCTGATGAACCCGAACCACTATCTGGCCGTGGCGATCTCGTACCTGTTCTCGCACCGGGAGCAGTGGCCCGCCGACGCCGGGATCGGCAAGACGCTGGTGTCGTCCAGCATGATCGACCGGGTCGCGGCGGACGTCGGCCGGCAACTGGTCGAAGTCCCCGTCGGATTCAAGTGGTTCGTGGACGGGCTGTCCGACGGAACGCTCGGCTTCGGCGGCGAGGAGTCGGCGGGCGCGTCCTTCCTGCGCCGCGACGGCTCGGTGTGGACCACCGACAAGGACGGCATCGTCCTGGCCCTGCTCGCCTCCGAGATCACGGCAGTGACGGGCAGCACCCCGTCGCAGCACTACGCGCAGCTCACCGACCGCTTCGGTGCCCCCGCCTACGCGCGCGTCGACGCCCCGGCCTCCCGCGAGGAGAAGGCACTGCTCGCCAAGCTGTCCCCGAGCCAGGTCACCGCCGACACCCTCGCCGGCGAGCCGGTCACCAAGGTGCTCACCGAGGCCCCCGGCAACGGCGCCGCCCTCGGCGGGATCAAGGTCGCCACCGCCAACGCCTGGTTCGCGGCCCGGCCTTCGGGCACCGAGGACGTCTACAAGATCTACGCGGAGTCCTTCCTCGGCCCGGACCACCTGCACCGGATCCAGGAGGAGGCCAAGTCCGTGGTACTCGCGGCACTGGGCACCTGACGGGACGAGACGGGGCCACGCCGCCGATCACCACCTGAGTCGCGATCGGCGGCGGCGCACTGACAGGCGCGTGCACGAGCGGCAGCCGGGCCTGGCCTGGCCGGTGTCCCGTCTCGGACCGAACCGCAAACAGCCCGTGACGTACCGCTGGAACGTCCACGACGACCGTCGCCGCGGCTTCCGTGGCAGCGTCGTCAGGGAGTCCTGGTACGAGGAGGCCACCCCGGGTCTCGGCCTCGACGGGAGCCCGCAGCCCCTTTCCGACGCCGTGCTGGACGAGTCCGCCGTGACCGTGGGAGCCGACGGACTCGGCTGACCGGCCGACGTGATGACGTGCGGGTCGGCGCCGCCGCGACGCGAGGAGGGACTGCGGGGCGCCTTCGAGTCCCGTTCAGCCCGCGGTGATACGGGAGTTGACCCGGCGCATCCAGTCCTGGTCGGTGTGCCACGTGGGGTGGTGCGGAGCGGCGTTGGAGGTCAGGACGACGCCGTGGAAGCCGGCCGCGAGGCAGCGGTCTACGACGAACTCGGCGATGTCCTTGCCGACGGCGTCCTCCTCGAAGCGTGTCAGGCGCGGGGTGTAGCCCACGACGCCTTCGCCGAGGACGGCGGGGATGCCGCGGTGGCGGGCGAAGTCGGCGACGGAGTCGACCCACCCGGCCAGCGTGTCCCGCATGGCCTGCCGGTGCGTCGGATAGTTCTCGTAAAGCCACAGGTCCCAGCGACCGGGGTCCACCCAGTCGTGCGCGTAGAACAGTTCGCGCGGGATGCCCGTGGCGGCCAGGCGCCAGGGTTCGTCCGGCTGGTAGTCGGCGAAGTCGGGCGCGTCGGGAAGCAGCATGGCGGCCAGTTCGGGGGTCGGCCAGGAGGCGGTCTCGGGCGCCGCCTCGGTGCCGTGGCCGAGTCCCACCGCCTCGTAGAGGGCGCCGAGGACGCCGTAGACGTAGAAGTGGAAGTGGGCGATCTGGGCCTGCTCGGGCAGGTCGTCGAGTTCGTCGGGCCAGGGCTCGCCCAGTGAGTAGGTGACGGGGACGGCGGGGTGGCGGGCCTGCAGCAGTTTCACGGCGCGTTCGAGGGGACCGCGCAGCCGGGCGTAGTGGCCGGGGGTGCCGTCGGCCGGTACCAGGTCGCAGTTGTCGACCTCGTTGTGCACTTCTACGTAGGCGACCTGGTCGACCAGTCCGCGCTCGGTGAGGAAGTCCAGCAGGTCGGCGAGGGCTTCGGCCACCGCCTCGGCGCGGTCCGGGCCGGGGACCGCGGCCAGGGCGCGGTGCCAGGCGTCGGTGTCGGCGAAGCTGGGGGACTGCTGGTACTCCCACGACGAGACGATCACCTTGCAGCCATGGCGGGCGGCTGCCTCGAACAGCTCGGCGAGGCGCCGGCGGCCGTCCAGCGCGTAGCCGCCGCGCACGTCGTACCAGCGGGTGCGCTGCCCGAACTGCTTGCCCAGGCCCCGGACCTGGAGGGATTCGGGGGCAGGGACGCGTCCGGAGAACAGCAGGAAGGGCATGGCGCAGATCCGCACTGTGTTGAAGCCCCGGTCCACCGTCTCGGCGAAGGCGCGGTCGAGGTCGGCGAAGGGCTCACCGGGTCCGGCCTGGGTGTACCAGCTGAAGTCCCACAGGGTGATGGCCAGTCGGCCGGATGTCTCGGGAGCGGTGGCTTGCTGCGATGCGGTGGTCATGGGGTCACCCGTCGTTCGTGTTCGGAGAGGTGCCGTCGGCGGCTCGACGGCACCACGCTAACTCAATTCATTATTTATGAATAATCCTTGACGAGGGTGGCCGACTTGTCCAGGCTGTGGGGCGGACGAACACGTAAGTGCCTCAAGGAGCCGCCCGTCATGACCGAATCCATCCATCCCTCCCGGCGCACCGTCGTCACGGCGCTCGGAGCCGCCGCCTTCGTCGCCCTTCCGGCCTGGCCGGAGACGGCGCGAGCGGCCGACGCGAACGGCGCGGTGCTCGACACCCACCCGGCCACCGAGCCCTCCGGCACCCATGTGCGGGACGTCGGCGGCACCAACGTCGTCTTCCAGTACGGCACGGTGCTCCCGGCCTTCGACGGCTGGCGCACCCATGAGCCCACGCGCGACTACCTGTCCCTGGACAAGCGGTGGCGCTTCCGCTTCGATCCGGCCGGTCAGGGGCTCGGCGAGGGCTGGCAGTCCCCGCGTCACGACGACAGGGGGTGGGGCCGCATAGATGTTCCGGCGGCCTGGGACCTGCTGGACACGCCCGGATTCGGCTCGGAGGGCTCCCCCTTCGGCGAGGGCACGGCATTCAACGACGGCTACGCCTGGTACCGCACCACCGTCGACATACCGGCGTCCTGGCGTGCGCGGCACGTGCGCATCGCCTTCCTGGCCGCCGGATACAGCGCCGAGGTCTGGATCGACGGCACGCACCTCGGCAAGCACGAAGGAGCCAACTCGCCCTTCGCGCTGCCGGTCGCGGGGGCGCTGAAGCCCGGTACGCGCCAGACGATCGCCGTGCGGGTCTTCCGCCGGGCGAGCTACACCGACTACACGGCCGCGGCCCCTCAACCGGTCTCCGACGACCACGAACTCCCGTACAAGCCCGTTGACTACTGGCCCTACGCGGGACTGACCCGCTCGGCCTGGATCGAGGCGGTCCCGCAGGTCACCCTCGCCAAACTGCTCGTGTCCGCCGCCGATGGGCGCCTTGAAGTGCACGCGGTCGTCGAGAACCACGGGACCTCCGACTTCGACGGCCGGCTCACACTCGATCCCGGCCGGGAAAGCGGCGGCCGGCCCGCTGTGGTCGCGGCCCGGATCGCGGCCCGGTCGGTGGGCGTCGTACGGGTCGTGCTCCGCGTACCCGGTGCCCCGCGATGGAGCCCGACTTCGCCCCACATGCTCACCGCCCGCGCCACCCTGACCGCCGGGAGGCACTCCGGCCCGCGGGTCGACACGCTGTCCACCATCTACGGCATGCGTGAACTGACCGTTGGCAAGGCGCAGTTGAGGATGAACGGCACGCCCCTGTTCCTCAAGGGGCTCAACTGGCACGAGGAGACGGCCGCGCACGGCAGGGCGATGACGCCCGCCGAGTACGACCGCGAACTGGGCCACATCACGGCAGTGGGCGCCAACTTCATCCGCAACTGCGTCTACAACCGCCACCCCTACGTCTACGACTGGGCGGACGAACACGGTGTGCTGGTGATGGACGACATCGACACCATGTGGCTCAACACCGCCCAGGAGAAGCTGCAGACCGAGCGCTACGGCCTCGCCCGCGCCTTGGCCCTGACCATGGCGTGGAACCAGCACAACCACCCCTCGGTGATCCTCTGGGGACTCCAGAACGAGTCGGAGATCGACGCCGCCGGCGCGCCCGTCTACCGGGCCTGGCTCGCCGACCTCAAGGCGGCCGTGAAGACGGTCGACCTCACTTCCCGCCCCGTGACCTGGGCCTCCAACACCAGCAACGACCCCGCCTTCGACCTCGCCGACGTGATCGGGTTCAACGAGTACTTCGGCTACTTCTACGGCAAGGACTCCGACCTCGGCCCCACGCTCGACGCGGTCCACGCGAAGTACCCCGACAAGCCCATCCTGATCACCGAGAACGGCACCTGGGCCGTGGCAGGCACCCGCGGCCCCGACACCACGCAGGGTGCGGAGGAGTGGCAGGCGGCGAGCTTCAGCGCGCACTGGGCACAAGTGACCGCGCGCGGCGCGTTCGTCGCCGGGTTCACCTACTGGGTGCTCAAGGACTACAAGGAGCGGGCCGGCTACAACCAGGACTACAACGGGATCTCCGTTATGGGCCTGCTGACGTTCGCGGAGGAGCGGCCCAAGCTGGTCTACGACGTCTTCCGGAAGGCGGCGATACCGGGCGGTCGTTGAGCGTCGAGCGGCTGAGGGGGGAGGGGCGGACCGCCCCTCCCCCCTCAGCCGTCGAGCGGACCGAGAGCAACGTGCCGCCGACCGGATGATCAGTACGGCCCGGCAGGTGGCGGTCGGGCCCGTGGTCTGAGGGGTTCGTCGCCTTCCCCACATCGGCTCAAGCCCGGAGCGGGACGGCGACTCCGTCCGCCGCGACGGGCACGGCCGTCCGGTCCGGTCCGGTCCGGCGACGTCAGCCCTTCACGCTGCCCTCGGTCAGACCGCTGCGCCAGAAGCGCTGCAGGGCGACCATGGCGATCATCAGCGGGACTACGGAGACGAAGGCACCGCCGACGGTCAGCTGATAGAGCTGCGGTTGGCGGTCGGCGAAGGACTGCCACGACGTCAGGCCGAGGGTGATGGGGTACAGCTTGGAGTCGGAGAGCATGACCAGCGGCAGGAAGTAGTTGTTCCAGATGCCGACGAACTGGAACAGGAAGATCGTCACCAGGGCGGGGGTCATGATGCGCAGAGCGACGACCGTGAAGATGCGGACCTCTCCCGCGCCGTCGATGCGCGCTGCCTCCAGCAGTTCGTCCGGTATGGATGCAGCGGCGTAGATCCGGCAGAGGTACACGCCGAAGGGACTGACGAAGCTCGGCAGTAGTACGGCCCAGTAGGTGTTGGCCAGGCCTGCCTTGCTGAACAGCAGGTACATGGGCAGCGCCAGCGCCGTGGCGGGGATCAGAACGCCACCCAGCACGATGTTGAAGATCGTGTCGCGGCCGGTGAAGGAGAACTTGGCCAGCGCGTAGCCGGACATCGCGGCCAGAAGCGTCGCCACAGCTGCGCCGACGCCCGCGTACAGCAGGCTGTTGGCGGCCCAGCGCAGGTAGATCGCGTCGTCGTAGGTGACCACCTCGTGCAGATTGCTCAGGAACTGGGGATGGGAGAACCACAACCCGAAGCTGCCGAACAGGTCGCCGGTGGACTTGGTGGACGCCACGGCCAGCCAGTACACCGGGAGCAGGAAGTACCCGGCGGCTGCCACGAGCAGGCCGGTGACCAGGATGCGGCTGCGCGTGGTGACCCCGGTGATGCCGCCGCGCGGCGTCGTGCCGTCGTCCGAGGCCGGCGTCCCGCCCCCTGTCGGGACGGTGCGGGCCGGTGTCTGGAGACTCACGCGTCCCCACCTCTCTTGTTGATCAGCCGCAGAAAACCGAAGGAGAGCACGAACGCGGTGAGCGCGAGCAGCACTGCCTCGGCGGCGGCGAGGTGGTAGTTGTCGTTGGTGAACGCCTCGTTGTAGGCGCTGAGGTTGGGTGTGTAGGCGCTGTCGATGCTCGACGAGACGGGCTTGAGCACCAGCGGTTCCGCGAACAGTTGCAGCGTGCCGATGATGGTGAAGACCGTGGTGAGGATCAGCGCCGGGCGCAGCAGCGGCAGTTTGACGTACCGGACCGTCGCCCACGCACTGGCGCCGTCGATGCGGGCGGCCTCGTACAGTTCCGCGGGGACGGTACGCAACTGGGCGACGAGAACCAGGATGTTGTAGCCGGCGAACTCCCAGGTGACGATGTTCGCGATGGACCACAGAACCGTGTCTCCGCCGAGCAGGTCGACCGACACGCCCAGGTGGCGCATGCCGTCCACGAGGGGGCTGACTCCCGGTACGTACAGGAATCCCCACAGGATCGACGCGATGACGCCGGGAACGCCGTAGGGCAGGAAGAAGGCGGCGCGGAAGAACCGCACGCCTCTGGCCGAGGCGCTGTCCAGCAGCAGTGCGAGCCCGGCGGACAGCGCGACCATCACGGGCACCTGGACGGCCGCGAACAGCAGTACGCGACCGACGCTGCGCAGAAAGGCGTGATCGGACAACGCGTCGGAGTAGTTGCGCAGCGCTACGAAGACGGTATGGCTGCCGCCGAGTCCCAGGGCTCCGGTGTACTCGACGTCCATGACGCTCTGGTACACGGCGTAGCCGATGGGGAGGGCGAAGGCCAGGAGGAACAGCAGGAGGAACGGCGCGACGAAGGCGAAGGGCGCCAGGTTTCTGCGGCGGCGGGGTGCGCGGGTAGCCATGAGGGCTCTTTCTGGAGTCCGGAGGGGAGAACGGCGGCGGCCGTGTCGCGCCCTCCGGAGGTGGTCACTTGCCGGTGGAGACCTTCAGGCCCTTCCTCTTCAGGTCCTCGACGGTCTGCTTCTGCGCCTGCTGGACCGCGGAGATGAATGTGCCCTTGCCGGCCAGGGCGGCCTGGAAGCCGTCGTTGAGGTGCTGGTAGGTGGCGTCGATCGTCGGTATCCACTTCCACGAGGTGTCGATGCTCTTGTCCGCCTGGGCGAAGACCTCGTTGTACTTCTGGCCTCCGAAGAACGGTGACGGCTTGTCCAGTGAGGAGCCCTTGTACCCGTCGGCCGCCGCGGGCCAGCCGTAACCGCCCTGGAGCAGCAGGTCGACGCTCGCGGGGTCGGTGTTGAGCCATTCGGCGAACTTCAGGGCCTCGGGGATGTGCCCCGCGCCCTTGAGGACAGCTGTGGAGGATCCTCCCCAGTTCGCGGACACGTTCGAGCCCTTTGTCCACTGTGGCATGGGTGCGACCGCCCATTTGCCGGTGGTCTGTGGAGCGTTTCCGCTGATGATGGCGTCGCCCCACTGGGCACTGACCCACGAGGTGATGCCACCGGTCTGCAGGTCCTTGTACCAGCCGTTGGCGAAGTCGGGTTCGGTCTTGATCACTTTCTTGCTGCGCAGGTCGTCCCAGAAGGCGGCGACCTTGAGTGTCTGCGGGGAGTCGATGTTCACCGACCAGGTGTCGCCGTTCACGCCGAACCACTTGGCGCCGGCCTGCCAGGCGAGCGCGGTGAACCAGGCGGAGTTGCCGGCGGGAAAGGTGCTGATGTAGGCCTTCGGGTCGGCGTCGTGGATCTTCTGCGCGGCCTGGGCGAACTCGTCCCAGGTGGCGGGCGGCTCGATTCCCCACTTCTTGAACAGGTCGGAGCGGTAGAACAGGCCCATCGGACCGGACGCCTGGGGGATCGCGTAGACAGACTTGTCGAAGACTCCCTGCTGCCACTGCCAGTCCACGAACTTCGACCGGTCCTTGTCCGCGCCGTACCGGGACAGGTTCACCAGGCCGTTCTCCAGCAGGAACGAGGGGATCTCCTGGTACTCCACCTGTGCCAGGTCGGGGGCGTTGCCGCTCTTGAGCGCGGCGCGCATCTTGGCGTAGCCGCCGCTGCTGCCCGCCGGGATCTTCTCCAGTTTGACCTGGATGTCCGGGTGGGTGGCGTTCCACTTGTCGACCGCCTTGTCGACACCCGGAACCCACGACCAGAAGCGCAGGTCGACCTTCTGGCCGGGCTTGACAGGTGCCTGGACCGCGGGGTCCTTCGAACCCGTCGAACCCCCGCAGGCGGAGATCAGCAGGGAGGCGGTGGCAAGGGTGACTGCGAGTGTGCCCCGGCTTCTGCGGAGGCGTGTGGTGCGGCTCATGGGAGGAGGTCCCTTTCCTGGCTTCGTACGGGAGGCGCCTGGTGCATGCCGGTCAGTCTTGGATCGGCGCCGCCACCCCGTCAAGATATATTCATAATTAATTGAAACAGCTATGGTGGGTGCGTAGACAGCCACGAGGGGAGACACACGCGATGACGGAATGCCGCAGGATGAGCGGGCGCGTGGCGGTGATCACCGGCGCCGCGCACGGGATCGGCGCGGCCACGGCCCACCGACTCGCGGCCGAGGGAGCCCTGGTTGTGGTCACGGACGTGGACGACACCGCGGGCAAGGAGGTCGCGGCAGCCATCACCGGCCAGGGAGGCCGCGCGGAGTACGTACGCTGCGACGTCACCTCCGCCGCCGACTGGGAGCACCTGGCCCGCCACGTCGAGCAGCACCACGGACGGCTGGACGTCCTGCACAGCAACGCCTTCGCCCAGGTCGACAAGCCCGCCCACGAACTGAGCGAGGCCGAGTGGGACGGTCAGATGGCCGTACTGCTCAAGCCCGCCTGGCGGGCGATGAAGACCTTCGCGGCCATGCTGCGCGAAGCCCGGGGCTCCGTCGTGCTCACCTCCTCGGTGCACGCGGTCATCGGGCTGCCGAACCACGCCGCCTACGCCGCCGCGAAGGGCGCGCTGTGCTCACTGGGACGGCAGCTGGCCGTCGAGTACGGTCCGGACATCCGGGTGAACACCGTCCTGCCCGGCCCCATCCTCACCGCGGCCTGGGACGGCATCCCGGAGGCCGACCGGGCGCGCAGTGTGGCCGCCACGGCGGCGAGGCGTTTCGGGCAGCCGGAGGAGGTCGCAGCCGCCGTCGCCTTCCTGGCGTCGGCGGATGCCTCCTACGTGACCGGAGCCAGCCTGGTGGTTGATGGAGGATGGAGCGTCATGAAGGAGTCCTCGTGAGCGGCGCGCACCCTGCGGTGGGGCGTGTGCGGCCTGAGCGCGCGGGACCGAGACGGAAACGGAGAACACGGTGATCCATCCCGGTAGGGGGCTGCACGGCCAGGCGGTTGAGGAGCTGGGCCGACGCATCATCCGCGGCGACTACCCTCCGGGCTCCGTGGTGGACCCGGTCAACTTCGAGACAGAGCTGGGCGTCAGCAAGACCGTGGTCCGCGAGGCGATGCGCGTACTCGCCTCCAAGGGCCTGCTGGAGTCACGGCAGAAACGCGGTACGACCATCCGGCCCCGCGCCGACTGGAACCTGCTCGACAGCGACCTGCTGCGCTGGCAGGGCAGCAGCGCTCCGACCGACGGCTTCCTGGAGGACCTCGCCGAGGTCCGCGCGATCGTCGAGCCCGCCGGCGCCCGGCTCGCGGCGCTCCGCCGTACCCCGGCCGACCTGGACGCGATGCGGCGGGCACTGGACGCGATGGCCGCGGCGGGCACGGACGCGGCGGCGATGGTCGAGGCGGACCTCGCCTTCCACCGTGCCCTCCTGGACGCCGCCCACAACGAACTGCTCAGCCGGATGGAGGTCGTCATCGAAGCCGGCCTGCGTGTGCGCGACCGGATCGTGCACGGCGCCCAGCACTTCTCCGACTCCATCCCCGTGCACCAGGAACTGGTCGACGCTGTCGAAGCGGGCGATCCGGACGCGGCCGTGGCGGCCGTCGAGTCCCTCCTGGCACAGGCCACCGACGATCTGGCGGCCGTAAGGGCGCGGACCGACCAGGACGTCGCGACCGACACGCTTCCGAAGGAAGTTCCTTGAAGATAACCGGACTTGAGACGTTCCTGGTGGCTCCGCGCTGGCTGTTCCTGCGTGTCGCCACCGACGAGGGCGTCACCGGCTGGGGCGAGCCCGTCATCGAGGGCCGCGCCGAGACCGTACGCGCCGCGGTCCACGAACTGGCCGACCATCTCGTCGGCCGCGACCCGCTGTGCATCGAGGACCACTGGCAGGTACTCACCAAGGGCGGCTTCTACCGGGGCGGCCCCATCCTCTCCAGCGCCGTCGCCGGCATCGACCAGGCCCTGTGGGACATCGCCGGCAAGACCTACGGCGTCCCGGTGCACCGCCTCCTCGGCGGCCCGGTCCGCGACCGCGTCCGTATGTACGCCTGGATCGGCGGGGACCGCCCCGGCGACGTCGCGGAGCTGGCCGAGGAACAGATGAAGGCGGGCTTCACCGCCGTCAAGATGAACGGCTCCGCCGAACTCGCCGCCATCGACACCCCGGCGCGCACCGCCGAGGTCGTCGCGCGCGTCGCTGCCGTCCGTGAGGTGCTGGGCGACGAGCGGGACATCGCCGTCGACTTCCACGGCCGTGCCTCCACCGCCATGGCGCGCCGTCTGCTTCCCCAACTGGAGCCGCTGCACCCGCTGTTCGTCGAGGAGCCCGTCGCGCCGGAACACTCCGGCAACCTGCGCGGCCTGGTGGAGTCCACGAGCATTCCGCTCGCCACCGGCGAACGTCTCTACTCCCGCTGGGACTTCCGCGACGTACTGGCCAGCGGCATCGCCGTCGCCCAGCCCGACCTGTCGCACGCCGGCGGCATCTCCGAGGTCCGCCGCATCGCGGCCCTGGCCGAGATGTACGACGTCGTCATGGCCCCGCACTGCCCGCTCGGCCCGATCGCCCTGGCGGCGAGCCTCCAGATCGCCTTCTCCGTACCGAACTTCCTCATCCAGGAACAGAGCATGGGCATCCACTACAACCAGGGTTCCGACCTGCTGGAGTACGTGATGGACCCCGAACCCTTCCGGTTCCAGGACGGCTACGCGGTCGCGACCACCCGCCCAGGTCTCGGCGTCGAGATCGACGAGAAGGCGGTACGCCACGCCGCCGAGACCGGACACCGGTGGCGCAACCCCGTATGGCGTGGCCCCGACGGGGCGTTCACCGAGTGGTGACCACCACCAGGCCCCGTTCCCCGCACCCCGCGCGCAAGGAGAGCCCGCTCCCATGAACCTGGTGGAATCGCTCCGAACCCACCGCCTGCTGGCGATCGTCCGAGGCAAGGATCCCGCCGCGGCCCTGAGCACCGTACGCACCCTCGCCGAGGAGGGCATCGCGGCCGTCGAGGTCTCGCTGACCACCACCGACGCCCTGACCGTGATCCGGCAGGCGCGCGCCGGACTCGGCCCCGGCGCACTCCTCGGCGCAGGCACCGTGCGCTCGGCCGAGGACGCCGCCCGCGCGGTCGACGCCGGCGCGTCGTACCTCGTCACCCCGGCACTGGTCGACGGCCTGGAGGCGTACGGCGTCCCCGTGCTGATGGGCGCCCTGACACCGACCGAGATCGAGGCCGCCCTCGCGCGCGGCGCCGCCGCGATCAAACTCTTCCCCGCCTCCTTCGGCGGCCCGGGATATCTGAAGGCCCTGCGCGATCCCTTCCCCGAGGTGTCCTTCGTGCCCGTCGGCGGAGTGGACGCACAGGCCGCCCGCGACTACCTCGACCGGGGCGCCCTGGCAGTCGGCGTCGGCTCACCCCTCGTCGGCGACGCGGCCGACGGCGGCGACCTGGACCGACTCCGTTCCCGCGCGGCCGAGTTCCGCAAGGTGGCGACAGGTGGGACGCCGTGACGACCATGGCTCCACCCGAGGTCGTGACCTTCGGCGAGACCATGGCGGCGCTCCGGGCCCACGGGGCGCTGCGGCTCGGCGGCAGCCTCGGCCTGTCCGTCGCCGGAGCCGAGTCGAATGTCGCGATCGGCCTCGCCCGGCTCGGCCACCGGGTGCGCTGGGCCGGCCGCGTCGGTGCGGACGAACTCGGCGCGCTGGTCCTGCGCACGCTGCGGGCCGAGGGTGTCGACACCGACCACGCGGTCACCGACGACACCGGCCGGCCCACCGGACTGCTGCTGACCGAACCTCGTCTGGGAACGCTGACCCGAGTCAGTTACTACCGGGCGGGTTCTGCCGGTTCGGCCGTCGCACCGGACGACGTACTGCTCGCGCTGGTCCCCGGGTCCCGCGTTCTGCATCTGACCGGCATCACGCCGGCGCTCGGTCCCTCGGCGGCCGAGGCGGTCCTGGCCGCAGCCAGGGCCGCCCGCGAGAGCGGTGTCACCGTATGCCTCGACGTCAACTACCGCTCCCGGCTGTGGACGTCCGAGCGTGCCCGCAGCGCGCTGCGACCGATCCTGGACCATACGGACCTTCTCATCGCCTCCGAGGACGAGTTGCCGCTGGTGCGGGAAGTGCCCGGTGCGGGCGAGTCCGAGGCCGTGCGCGGCGTGCTGGCGGCGGGCGTCACCGAGGTGGTCGTCAAGCGGGGCGCCCGCGGCGCGACGGTCTTCACCGCCGACGGCGCAACCGACCGTGCCGCGCGAGAGGTCGACGCCGTCGACCTGGTCGGCGCGGGCGACGCCTTCGTGGCCGGATACCTCTCCGGCCTCCTGGACGGCGCGGACATCCCCGCCCGGCTGCACCGGGCGGTCACCACCGCGGCCTTCGCCGTCGCCACCCGGGGTGACTGGGAGGGCCTGCCGACGCGGGACGAACTCGGCCTGTTCGACGAGCCCGACGGCACGACCATCCGCTGACCAGGAGACCGAACATGACAGCAAAGGCAGCATCGGCCGCGGTTCTTGTGGACGGCGGGTACGAACTCGCCGAGGGCGGGCGCTGGGTCGACGGCCGGTATGTGTACGTCGACCTACTCGGCGGCGGCCTCTTCGAACTCCGCGACGGCACCGAGTCGGCGGCCCCGCGCCGACTGGCCCGGCTGGACGTGCCGTTGGGTGCCGTCGCGCCGGTGGGGGACCGGCCCGGGGCGTGGATCGCCGCGGCGGGCACCGGCATCGCGCTGCTCGCCGCCGACGGCGCACTGCAATGGCTGGACCGCCCCGAGGACCGCACCCCTGTTCCCAGCCGTATGAACGACGGTGTCGCGGACCCCGCGGGCCGCTTCTGGGCCGGCAGCATGGCGTACGACGGCACCCCCGGCGCGGGCTCGCTCTACCGGACGGACCCCGACGGCACGGTCGTACGCGTCCTCGACGGCCTGACCATCGCCAACGGCCCGGCGTTCACCGCCGACGGCACGACCCTGTACCTCGCCGACACGGCGGTCGGCACCATCCTGCGCTGCCGGGTCGACCCCGTCTCGGGCGACCTCTCCGGCAGTCCGGAGACCTTCGCCCGGCTGCGCGACGGCGAAGGCAGCCCCGACGGGATGACCGTCGACGAGGAGGGCTGCCTGTGGGTCGCGATGTGGGGTGCCGGCACCGTCCGCCGCTACCACCCCGACGGCCACCTGCTCCACACCCTGACCGTGCCCGCCCCGCACCCCACATCGGTGTGCCTGCCTCCCGGCGGCAACCGCCTCTTCGTCACCACGGCCCGCTACGGGGTGAAGAACCCGACCGCGGCCTCGGGCGCGGTGCTGAGCGTTCCCGTACCGGTCGGAGGAACGGCGGCCTGCTCCTGGCGGGCCCGGGACTGAGTCCGGCCACCACCGGCAGGTGGATCAGCGGGGCTCGTGGATCACGGCGACGCCTCCCCGTGGGACGGTGACGGTCCCGTTGACCGGTGTGCCGGTTCGACAGGCAAGGCCGTGCTCGGCCGGGCGCCGGAGGGTAGGTGCCGACGAGCTCGCCGACGGTCTGGCCGGGGCGTTGGTGAAGTGCGCTGAGGAGCATGAGGGCGGTACTGCCGAGGCCGGCCGTGGTGGGCGAAGGCGATGTGGCTCATCGACCGGGCGAGGACGGTGGAGTCGATGGAGATGTCGGCGAGCAACTCTGCGGGGGAGCGGACCGTTCCGGACCGGTCCTCAGGAGCCGTAGCGCTGCGGCGGCTGGGCGGGATGCTGCGCGGACTGCTGTACGGGAAAGCTGTCACCGGAGTCGTAGGGCGTGTACGCCGGCCGGTCCCATTCGTCGTCGCCGAGCATCATGTCCGGGTCGAACATGACGATCGCGCCGGCGATCAGGAGCACGGTGAGCGGGCCGGCGAGCATGGCCAGGAGGAACGACATCAGGCTGGTGGACGACTGGGAGACGGCGGACTCGCCGGTGAGGTGGACGGAGACCGCGGCCATGCCCGTGTAGTGCATACCGGTCACGGCCACGCCCATGACCAGGCTCGCTCCGAGGCTCGCCCAGAGTCGGTGGATGGAGACGGCCGCCCACAGAGCCGCGGTGGCGGCGGCGACGGCGATCGCGACGGACAGCGCCACGGTTCCCGCGTCGTAGTGGAGGCCGCCGTTGGTGTGGATGGCGGCCATGCCGAGGTAGTGCATGGCCGCGACCCCGATACCGGTGATCGTGCCCGCCATGCCCAGGTTCGCCGGTGAACCGCCCCGGTAGCCGACGAGGAAGACGCCGACGGCGACGACGGCGATCGCGACCGCGAGACTGAGGAGTGTTTTCGTCGGGTCGTAACTGACCAGGGCGCCCTGGACGCTGAACCCGATCATGGCGATGAAGTGCATGGTCCAGATGCCGCAGCCGATCGATACGGCACCCAGCGCCAGCCAGCCGGCTCTTCGGTGGGGGCGCCGCAGCGACCGCGTCGTGCACCGCAGCCCGAGCGCCGCGCCGAGGCAGGCCATCAGGTAGGCGGCCACCGGGGTCACGGCACCGTAGTGAAAGTTGGAGACGGTGGCGGTCATACGAGTTCCCTTCACGTGCGAGGGCGGGCGGCACCGTCGACTCGGAGTGACGCACGCGCCCGCCCGGCCTCGGACGGACATGACCACGGCGCACGGCGGTCCAGCCGGAGAAGCAGGGCAGGGACAGCCGGGCAAGCAGATCAAGCCATTTGGCCAAGTTCCGCTTGATTCAATCACATCAAGCGCACACCTCCTCCACATTGCTCACAATCGTTCGCCGAATCGATACTTCGCCATTCTTCACCGCAAAGCAGCCCCGTCGGAGCCACGGGAGACTGCGACACTGCGGCACCGTCGTTCCCCTCGGCGCGCCCGGCCCGGCAACAAGCAGGCGCGGCGACCGGCAGGCGCGGCGACCGAGCCACCGGGCGCGTCAAACCGGCGTCAGGAAAGGCGTCCCGCAGATCAAGGGACCGTCAGCGGCCAGGAGTTGTCCGGCATTCCGGTCGTAGCGTCGTAGCAGCCCCTGATCGGGGCGCACCCCCACGCAGCGGGCTCACCAGCCCGTCCCGAGGAGACGACGACCATGACGACCACTGTGCCCGGCATCACAACCCCTGCGGCCGGGCCGCTCGGGAGCCGGCGGACCGATGCCCGTGAGAAGGACATCATGCGTTTCCGCACGGTGTCCGGGCCCGACCTGGGCACCCGCAACGACGCCTACCTCGCCTGGCAGCTCGACCGCCAACAGGCCGACCTGTGGCCGTACTTCCGCCGCTACGACACCCGCCTGAGCACCCGGGCCACCGTCGTGTCCGACACCGGAGTGGTCACCCGTGGCCCCAACTTCGGCGGTCAGGACTACCTGTCCCTCACGGCGCACCCGGCCGTCCTCGACGCCGCGCACCAGGCCCTGCGCGACTACGGCCCGCTCACCGCGGGTTCCCCAGCCCTGGGCGGCGCCACCCCGATCAGCAAGGCACTGGAGGCCGGACTGGGCGAGGCCCTGCGCACCGACCACGTGGCGCTCTTCCCGACCGGCTGGGCGGCCGGCTTCGGCACCATCCGGTCGTTGACGCACCGCCGTGACCACGTCCTGCTCGACAGTCTGTCCCACGACTCGCTGCGCCAGGGCGCCGCCGCCGGCGGGGCGAAGGTGCGGTTCTTCCGGCACCTCGACAACGACGCCGTGCGGCGGCAACTGGCCGGGATCCGTGCGACCGACACCACCAACGCCGTCCTCGTCGTCACCGAGGGCGTGTTCTCCATGGACTCCGACACCCCGCACCTGGCCGGACTCCTCGGCATCTGCCGCGAGTACGGCGCCCAGCTGATGGTCGACGTCGCCCACGACTTCGGCGCCATGGGCGAACACGGCGGCGGTCAGCCGGAGGTGCACGGCATCCTCGGAGAGGTCGACTTCGTCGTCGGCGCCTTCTCGAAGACGTTCGCCACCACCGGCGGCTTCCTGGCCACGCCGTCCGCCTCGGCGCGGGAGTACGTGCGGATGTTCGGCGGCCCGCAGACCTTCTCCAGCGCCATCACCCCCGTACAGACCGCGGTGGCCCTGGCCGCCCTGTCCGTGGTGACCTCGCCGGAGGGCGCCCGGCGGAGGAGGGCGGTCGAGGCCGTCGCCACCCGGCTGCGCGCGGGGCTGACGGCGCGGGGCCTGGAGGTCATGGGCGACGTGGTCTGCCCGGTCGTGCCGGTCCTCATCGGCGACACGCCCACCGGCCGTACGGCTTCCGGCCTCATCGCCCGGGCCGGGCTCGTCGCGCATCTCGTCGAGCAGCCCGCGGTCGCCTCCGACGCAGCGCGCTTCCGTCTACAGGCCATGGCGGACCACAGCGACGACGACGTCGACACGGCCGTCGACATCCTCGACACGTGCATCCGCGAGGCTCGACAGGCCGACCGCTGAGGCCTACGGGTTCCTGCCCCGCCGCTGGGCGATTGCCCGGGCGGGCCGGTGCGAGGTACCGGCCCGCCTGTTCAAGGTGTCCGGCGGGGGTGCCGTCCTCGGGCGAGGCCGCTGCCGGCAGGCTCGGGTACAGGTCACTCGGCGGTCAGTTCCGCGAGCTGCTCGGCCGCGGTGACATTGCCGCGGTCGGCCAGGCGCCGCAGCTCGGCCAAGTCGTCCAGCTCGGTGGCGAGTTCGATCAGCTGGTCGGTGGCCGTGGCGTTGCCCCCGTCCGCCAGGCGCCGAAGCTCCGCGAGGTCGCCCCGCTCCGACGCGAGTTGGATGAGCTCGTCGGTCGCGTCGGCGTGGCCCGCGTCCGCGAGACGGCGCAGTTCGTTCATGTCGCCGAGTTCGGCGGCGAGTCCGGTCAGCTCCTCGACCGCACCGGGGACACCCTGCGCCGCCCGGTCCCGTAGCGAGGACAGGGCGGACTGGGCGGACTGGGTGTTCGGGCCGTGCTCGGTCATCGTGGGCGACCTCTCTGTACGGGGCTGTTCGCGAGGCGGGGACAGGTGTCCCGGGGGCGCGGGGCATTGAGGTGTGTCTCCGGCGCGTCGGCCGGACGGGCAGGCGGTCGGCGCGAACCTCGGCAGGTGCGGCCACCTCCGGGTATCGGCCCTTCGGCAGGGTGGCTGCGAGGAGGGTGAGGTCCTCCCGGAAACAGTGCGGCAGGCTCTTGGCGGAGGTCGGGGCCGAGGAGTGAGGCTGCCGATCGGGCCGAGTCCCAGCCGGGCCATGTGTTCACCGGCGGTGCGGGTGCGCACCGCCGTCCCGTGCCGAGGTTCCCGGCCGGGGTCCGGTCAGGCCGGTGACGGCGCCGCGGCCAGGGTGCCGTGCGGCTGACGCCAGACGGCTGTGCGCGGCCGGGCGGTGGTCGCCGACCGGACCCTGATGCCGCACGCGCGAACCCTGACGGAAGCCTGATGGGAGCGCCCGGGTCAGCCGGTGTGGACGCGGGGACGGCGGGCGCGGTCCGGTTCCGCCTCGCGCAGGACTTCTCGGGTGACGGGGGCGACCTCGCCCTGTCCGAAGAGGAAGAAGCGCAGGAAGTTGGCGAAGGGACCGCCCTCGGTCCACTCGAAGTAGATGTGCGGGATACGGCCCGTCTCGTCGCGGACGTGCAGGAGCAGCGCGGCGAGGGCGTTGGGGATGGACGCGGACTCCAGGGTCAGGACGCGGTAGCGGTTGTGCAGCACCTCGCCGCGCACCGTCAGGCCCGCCTCGAACTCGGAGGGGTCGGTGACCGTCACCTCGACGAAGACGAAGTCCTCCTGCTCGGGCATGTCGTTGTCGGCCCGGATCTGCTCGATCTTGTCGCGGTACTCGGCCTTGTCGCGCTGGTCGGGCTCGTTGGCGATGAGCCGGATCTTGCGGCTGGCCATGTCCCGGATGAATCGTTCCGCCATCGGGTCGAGGGTCAGGCTGGTGACGCGGAGTTCGAAGGCGCGGGCCAGCCGGGACAGCAGCGAGACCAGGATGATGCCGGCGATGAAGCAGGCGCCGATCTTGACGCCGTCGGGGCGCTCGATGACGTTCACGACGGTGACGTAGAGGAACATCGCCGAGATGACGGCGAATCCGATCGTCCAGCCGCGCTGGCCGGCCTTGCGGGCGGCGATGGTCACGGCGATCGCCGCCGAGCTGATCAGCACGAGCACGCCGGTGGCGTACGCGCCGCCCTGCTTGTCCACGTCCGCGTCGAAGATCCAGGTGACGAGGAAGGCGATGAGTGTGAAGACGATGACCATCGGGCGTACGGCCCGTGCCCAGTGCGGGGCCATGCCGTAGCGGGGCAGGTAGCGGGGC
Source organism: Streptomyces sp. NBC_01451 (assembly GCF_036227485.1). Lineage (NCBI taxonomy): Bacteria > Bacillati > Actinomycetota > Actinomycetes > Kitasatosporales > Streptomycetaceae > Streptomyces > Streptomyces sp. NBC_01451. The sequence goes on along the minus strand of NZ_CP109479.1, from coordinate 387,508 downwards.
ATCAGGTTGAGCAGGCCGGCCATCGCGGAGGCGCCCGCGAACCACAGGATCGCGATCGTCGACACGTCGTAGGCCGTGCCGAAGGCGTTGCCCAGGTACTCGTGGGACAGGTAGGCCAGGGCACGGCCGTTGGCCTTGCCGCCGGACTCGAACTCCTTCTCCGGGATCAGCAGGGTGGTGATGAAGCTGGTGGCGATCAGGAACACGCTCATGACGACCGCGGCGGCGGTCAGCAGCTTCTTCGTCTCCCGTATGCGGCCCTTCGGGCTCTCCTCCGTGTCGCTGTCGTCGCCCTTGACGTGCGGCATCACCGCGACGCCGGTCTCGAAACCGGACAGGCCGAGCGCGAGCTTGGGGAAGACGATCAGCGCCACGCCGACCATGACGAAGACGTTGCCGTGTTCGGCGGTCAGGGCACTGGACCAGTCGGTGATGACGTGACCCTCGGTGATGACGTGCCACAGGCCCACGGCGACCACCACGACGTTCAGCCCCAGGTAGACGGCGACCAGGGCCACCGCGACGCCGATGGCCTCCAGGAAGCCCTTGAGGAAGACCGCGCCGAGCAGGGCGACGAGGATCATGGTGATCAGCACCTGCTTGTCGTGCAGGGCGTTGGTCAGGTGCGGGTTCTCGACCAGGTGGGTCGAGGCGTCGGCGGCCGAGAGCGTGATGGTGATGAGGAAGTCGGTGGCGGCGAAGCCCAGCAGGGTCAGGACGAACAGCTTGCCCTGCCAGAAGGACAGCAGCCGTTCCAGCATCGCGATGGAGCCCTCACCGTGCGGGCTCTCCTCGGCGACACGGCGGTAGACCGGCAGGGCGCCCGCCAGGGTGACCACGACGAGCACGATGGTCGCGACGGGGGAGAGGAGACCGGCCGCGAGGGCCGCGATGCCGGGCTGGTAACCGAGGGTTGAGAAGTAGTCGACGCCGGTCAGGCACATCACCCGCCACCACCGTTGGCCCTTGTGCGCGGGCTCGGGCTGGGCGTGCGGGCCCGTGAGGCCACCGCTTCTGCCCATGTCGGACAGGCCCTGGAGCATCCACGTCCGCAGACGGCTCGGCGGCGGGTGTTCGGTGGTGGCCATCGGCGTGCTCTCCCGGTGTGCGGCTCGGCGTGGGGCATCGGCCATCACGCGGACGGCGGCACCAGCGTATGCAGAGAGTGACGTCGGGGCGGAGGTGTGGATCACAGGTCGGCGTCAAGCTTGCGTCAAGACCGGCCGTGGCAACGCCGGTGGCACCTCGGTGAACGGCTGTTGCGGTGGAGCGGCTGTGTACTGGGCCGTGTGGGGGAGTGCGGGCCTGCGGCGGCCGGTGACCGTGGCGGAGTCAGCGCCGGGCGTGGCGGATCCTCGGCCGTCCGTACTCCATGGTCCCGGAGATCCGGATCGTCGGCCCGCCGGGTCGGGAGTCGCGCCGGGGCCCGTGCCGCGTGTCCTTCCACCCGGTCCGCAGATCCTCGTAGTCGACGATCGCGTCGCGCGGCACCGTGATTCTTGCCCTGCCGGTGCCGAGCCGCAGCTCGATGTCGACCACCGGATGCTCGATCACCGCCCGGGACAGGTCCAGGCGCACACCGCCGTACGCGGACGCGACCTTGAGGAACCGGGGCACCCGCCATGAGCCGACGCGCTTGATCCGTCCGGCGGCGGTGATCGTGGCGGCGGGGTCCGCCTTCGCGGCGGGGAGTGAGGACAGGGCCGAAAGGCGTTCGCTGTCCGCCCTGGCGGTGAGCACCTGGTCGAGGCGTACGTCCAACTCCTCGTGCGCGATGTGCCCTTCGGCGTACGGCTCCCGCAGCCGCCGCACGGCCCTGTCGCGGTCGTCTTCGCTGGACGGTGACGGCGAGTTCACGGGCGAGGAGGTCACTTCCGCACTCCAGCGCCGACCCGGTGACGCGCGAGCACCGACGGAGACCCCGGAATCCGTCCGCTTCACCCGCCCGTCAAGGTTCCGTCAGGGCCGGGCCGCTGGGCGTGAGGAAGCCGCAAGGAACCGCCGGATGTAGCGGAAACGGACAGAGACTGGACGCAGCCGCGCACCTCTCAGCTCCCGTACGCGGCAGGGGTAAGAAGGAGTCCGTGTCCATGTCCGTTCTGACCACCGAGCCGAACGCCGTCCCGGCCGGCGAGGAGCCGCCTGATACCGGTGAGCGCCACCGGCTGACGGCCGTCACCGGTCTCGCCGCTCTGTCGCTGGACGCGATGGCGTCGGTGGCGTACGGTCCCGAGGCGATCGTCCTCGTCCTGGCCGCCGCCGGTGCGCACGGGCTCGGTTTCACGCTGCCGGTGACGCTGGCGATCGCCGGTCTGCTGGGGGTGCTGGTCGCCTCCTACCGCCAGGTGATCGCGGCCTTCCCGGACGGCGGCGGTTCCTACGCGGTGGCCAGGACCCACCTGGGGGCGCGTACGAGCCTGGTGGCGGCGGCCTCGCTGGTGCTGGACTACGTCCTGAACGTCGCGGTGGCCGTCACCGCCGGTGTGGCGGCCCTGACGTCGGCGTTCCCGGCCCTCTACGACGACCGGCTGTGGCTGTGCCTGGCCGTTCTCGCCCTGATCACGGCGGTCAATCTGCGCGGGATCGTGGAGTCGGCAAGGGTGTTCATCGTGCCGACGGTCGTCTTCGTCGGCTCGATCCTCGTCGTCATCGCCGTCGGGCTGTTCCGGTCCGAGCCGGTCAGTACGGTGACCGCGGCCGGTCATGCCTCGGTGGTCGCCGCCAACGCCTCGGCCGTGGGGGCGCTGCTCCTGCTGAAGGCCTTCGCCTCCGGTTGTGCCGCGCTGACGGGTGTGGAGGCACTCGCCAACGCCGTGCCTTCCTTCCGCGTCCCGCGCGTCAAGCGGGCCCAGCGGGCGGAGGTCGCCCTCGGCGCCGTCCTCGGCCTGATGCTCATCGGACTGTCGGTGCTCATCGGCCGCTTCCACCTCCAGCCGGTCGAGGGAGTCACCGTCCTCGCCCAGCTCGCGGACGCCTCCCTCGGCCACAACGGGGCCTTCTACGTCATCCAGTTCGCGACGATGATCCTGCTGGCCCTGTCGGCGAACACGTCCTTCGGCGGGCTTCCGGTGCTGCTGAAACTGCTCGCCCGGGACAACTACGCGCCGCACGTCTTCGCCCTCAAGGCCGACCGCCAGGTCCACCGGCACGGCGTCCTGGCGCTGGCCTCCGTCTCGGCCGCGCTGCTGGTGTTCTCCGGCGGCGACACCAACACCCTGGTCCCGCTCTTCGCGATCGGCGTGTTCGTCGGGTTCACGGTCGCCCAGGTGGGCATGGTCCTCCACTGGCGCCGGGAGCGGGGGAGGGGATGGCAGGCAAGGACGGCGCTCAACGGCTTCGGCGCGCTGCTCACCGGCGTCGCGACCGTCGTCGTCACGGTGGAGAAGTTCACCGAGGGCGCGTGGCTGATCGTGATCGCCCTGCCGCTGCTGGTGGCCGCCTTCGAGACCGTGCACCGCGCCTATGGCCGGATCGGCGAACGGCTCGGCCTGGGCCGTATACCCGAGGCCCCGCACCGTGAGCGCTCGCTGGTGATCGTGCCCGTCTCGTCCCTGTCCAGGCTGACGTCGGAGGCGCTCACGGCCGCCTCCTCCCTCGGCGACGAGGTCCGCGCGGTCACCGTGTGCTGTCCGGATCCCGAGGACCGGGCCGCGCTGCATGCCCTGGAACGGTCCTGGGCCCAGTGGGACCCGGGTGTGCCCCTCGTCCGGGTGACCAGCGAGCGGCGCAGTCTGGGCCGCCCGATAGCCGCCTACGTCCGTGAGGTGGCCGCCGCCGAGCCGGGCACCCGCGTCACCGTCCTGATCCCGGAGACGGAACCGGAGCGGCTGTGGCAGCGGCTGCTGCAGAACCAGCGGGGCGGAGTCGTCGCGCACGCCGTGCGGCGGGAGACGGACGCGGTGATCTGCCGGCTCCGCTTCCGGCTCCTGTGAGCCGGATCACCGACCGCCACAACGGTACTGATCGCCGCCGTAAGAGTCCCGTCAAAGCCGTGGGCGCCGCCGTAAGGGAGCCGTCAAGGTGCGGTCCGATCCGGCCAAAGAGACGCTTTCCTCTAATCGTCCCTGTTCGCAGAACCTCACTCCAGGAGTTCTCGATGGCCGATCTGGCCTTCGTCGTCACCACGATCGCGGTGTTCGCGCTGGTGGCTCTCGCCGCCAAGGGGGTGACGAAGCTGTGACCGCCGAGAACGTCGTCGGCCTCGTCGTGGCCGTCGCCCTGCTGGGCTATCTCGTCCTCGCCCTGATCTTCCCGGAGAGGTTCTGAGTCACGTCATGGGTCCCGTACTCGCCGGCGTGCTCCAGTTGCTCGCCCTCATAGGGGCACTGGCACTCGCCTACATCCCGCTCGGCAACTACATGGCCGGGGTCTACTCCTCCGACCGGCACTGGCGTGTCGAGAAGTGGATCTACAAGGGCATCGGCGCCGACCCGGACACGGAGATGCGCTGGCCCGCCTACCTGCGCGGAGTCCTCGCGTTCTCGGCCGTGAGCGTCCTGTTCCTCTACCTGCTCCAGCGGCTCCAGGGCGTCCTGCCCGGCTCGCTGGGCTTCTCCTCGATCGACCCGGACCAGGCGTTCAACACCGCCGTGTCCTTCGTGACCAACACCAACTGGCAGTCCTACTACGGCGAGCAGGCCATGGGCCACGTCGTGCAGACCGCCGGTCTGGCCGTGCAGAACTTCGTCTCCGCGGCCGTCGGCATCGCCGTCGCGGTGGCCCTCGTGCGCGGGTTCGCCCGTTCGCGTACCGGTGAGCTGGGCAACTTCTGGTCGGACCTGGTGCGTGGTGTCGTACGCATCCTGCTGCCGTTCTCCCTCGTCGTCGCGGTCGTGCTGGTCGCGTGCGGCGTGATCCAGAACTTCTCCGGCATTCACGAGGTCGGCCAGTTCATGGGCGGCTCGCAGCAGTGGAACGGGGGCGCGGTCGCCTCGCAGGAGGCCATCAAGGAGATCGGCACCAACGGCGGCGGCTACTTCAACGCCAACTCCGCGCATCCCTTCGAGAACCCGACGCCGTTCACCAACCTGCTGGAGATCTTCCTGCTGCTGGTGATCCCGTTCTCGCTGACCCGCACCTTCGGGGTCATGGTCGGCTCGGTCCGGCAGGGTTACGCGATCCTCGCGACCATGGCCACCATCTGGGTCGGCTTCGTCGCCCTGATGATGTGGAGCGAGTTCGCCCACCACGGGCCGGCGCTGCAGATCGCCGGGGGCGCGATGGAGGGCAAGGAGACCCGGTTCGGGGTCGGTGCCTCGTCCATCTTCGCGGTGTCGACGACGCTGACGTCCACGGGGGCGGTGGACTCCTTCCACTCCTCGTTCACCGGGCTCGGCGGCGGCATCACCATGCTCGGCATGATGCTGGGCGAGATCGCGCCCGGCGGCACCGGCTCCGGCCTCTACGGCATGCTGGTCATGGCGGTCATCGCGGTGTTCATCGCCGGGCTCATGGTCGGCCGTACGCCCGAGTACCTCGGCAAGAAGATCGGCACCCGTGAGATCAAGTTCGCGGCCTGCTACATCCTGATCACCCCGGCCCTGGTGCTCGTCTTCACGGCGGCGGCGATGGCGTTGCCGACGCCCGGCAACTCGATGACCAACAGCGGGGCGCACGGCTTCTCCGAGATCCTGTACGCCTACACCTCCGCGTCGAACAACAACGGCTCGGCCTTCGCCGGGCTGAACGCGGACACCCAGTGGTTCAACACCACACTGGGGCTGGCCATGCTCCTGGGCCGCTTCCTGCCGATGGTGTTCGTCCTCGCGCTGGCCGGATCGCTGGCCGAGCAGCAGCCGGTGCCGGTCACCGCGGGCACCCTGCGGACCGAGAAACCCCTGTTCACGGGTCTGCTGGTGGGCGCGATCCTCATCATCACCGGTCTGACCTACTTCCCGGCGCTGGCGCTGGGGCCGCTGGCCGAGGGGCTGGCGTCATGACCACCCGCACAGAGAAGCACGAGGACACGATGTCCACAGCCACCCCGACCCGGGCGCCGCACAGCGATGTGCCGACCGGCCACAAGGACGAAGGCAAGGTCGGCGCGGGTGTCTTCGACCCCGGGCAGTTGCTCAAGTCGCTGCCGGACGCCTGCCGCAAGCTCGACCCGCGGGTGATGGTCAAGTCGCCCGTGATGTTCGTGGTCCTCGTCGGGTCCGTGCTGACGACGGTGTTCTCCTTCAAGGACCCGGGGGACTGGTTCGGCTGGACCATCAGCGCCTGGCTCTGGCTGACCGTGATCTTCGCCAACCTGGCGGAGGCGGTCGCCGAGGGACGCGGCAAGGCCCAGGCGGACACGCTGCGCAAGGCCAAGACCGACACGATCGCGCGGCGGCTCGTCAAGGACGGCGAGGAGCAGGTGCCCGGCACCGAGCTGCGCATCGGTGACCGTGTCGTCTGCGAGGCCGGTGACATCATCCCCGGGGACGGCGACGTCGTCGAGGGTGTGGCGTCCGTCGACGAGTCGGCCATCACCGGGGAGTCGGCGCCGGTCATCCGGGAGTCGGGCGGCGACCGCTCGGCCGTGACCGGCGGGACGAAGGTGCTGTCCGACCGGATCGTCGTCAAGATCACGACGAAGCCCGGTGAGACCTTCATCGACCGCATGATCAGCCTGGTCGAGGGCGCGGCCCGGCAGAAGACGCCGAACGAGATCGCGCTGAACATCCTGCTCGCCTCGCTGACCATCGTCTTCCTGCTCGCGGTGGCCACTCTGCCGCCGCTCGCGGACTACGCGGGCACCCATCTGACGATGGTCGTGCTGGTGGCGCTGCTGGTCTGCCTCATCCCGACCACCATCGGCGCGCTGCTCTCCGCGATCGGCATCGCGGGCATGGACCGGCTGGTGCAGCGCAACGTGCTGGCCATGTCGGGCCGGGCGGTCGAGGCCGCCGGTGACGTCTCCACCCTGCTGCTGGACAAGACGGGCACCATCACGCTCGGCAACCGGCAGGCGTCGCAGTTCGTGCCGGTGGCGGGGACGACGGAGGCCGAGGTCGCGGACGCCGCCCAGCTGTCCTCGCTGGCCGACGAGACGCCCGAGGGGCGGTCCATCGTCGTGCTGGCGAAGGAGAGGTACGGGCTGCGCGAACGCCACCAGGGTGAGCTGGCCGGTGCCGAGTGGATCGCCTTCACCGCCCAGACCCGGATGTCGGGCGTGGACGTCGAGGGACGGAGGATCCGCAAGGGCGCGGCCGGTTCGGTCGTGGCCTGGGTGAAGGAGCAGGGGGGTGCGGTGTCCGAGGACGCCGGCGCGCTCACCGACCGGATCTCCGAGGCGGGCGGCACGCCGCTGCTCGTGGCCGTCGAGGACACCGCCGGAGCACGGGTGCTGGGCGTCATCCACCTCAAGGACGTCGTCAAGGAGGGCATGCGGGAGCGGTTCGACGAGCTGCGCCGCATGGGCATCAAGACCGTCATGATCACGGGCGACAACCCGCTGACCGCCAAGGCCATCGCCGAGGAGGCGGGCGTCGACGACTTCCTCGCCGAGGCCACCCCCGAGGACAAGATGGCCCTCATCAAGCGCGAGCAGGCGGGCGGCAAGCTGGTCGCGATGACGGGTGACGGGACGAACGACGCGCCCGCGCTCGCCCAGGCGGACGTCGGCGTGGCCATGAACACGGGTACGTCGGCGGCGAAGGAGGCCGGCAACATGGTCGACCTCGACTCGAACCCGACGAAGCTGATCGAGATCGTCGAGATCGGCAAGCAACTCCTCATCACCCGGGGTGCGTTGACGACGTTCTCCATCGCCAACGACGTCGCGAAGTACTTCGCGATCATCCCGGCGCTGTTCGCGGCCGTCTACCCGGGCCTGGACAGGCTCAACATCATGCACCTGTCCTCACCCGACTCCGCGATCCTCTCCGCGGTCGTCTTCAACGCGCTGATCATCATCGCGCTGGTGCCGCTCGCGCTGCGGGGTGTGCGGTACAAGCCGATGAGCGCGGACCGGATGCTCCGCCGCAACCTCGGGATCTACGGCATCGGCGGCCTGATCGCCCCCTTCATCGGCATCAAGATCATCGACCTGCTCATCTCCCTCATCCCCGGAATCGGCTGATCCCATGAACAACTCGGTTACGAACACGGCCCGGTTGCTGGGAGCGGGACTGCGCGCCCTCCTCGTGCTGACCCTGGTCACGGGTGTCGTCTATCCGCTGGTGGTCACCGGCATCGCTCAGGGGCTGTTCAACGACAAGGCGAACGGCTCGGAGATCAAGTCGGAGGGCAAGGTTGTCGGCTCGTCCCTGATCGGGCAGTCGTACAACCTGCCGTTGAAGAAGGGCGAGGAGACCCCCGCCCCCGACCTGAAGTGGTTCCAGGGCCGCCCGCAGAACGGCCTCGGCAGCAACAGCGTCAACACCCAGTACAAGCTGATCCTCTCCGGCGCGACCAACCGCTCCGGCGACAACAAGGACCTCATCGACTGGGTGACCGCCGCCAAGGCCGCCGTCGTCAAGGACAACTCGACCGTCGGCTACACGGTCAAGCCCTCCGACGTACCCGCCGACGCCGTCACGTCCTCCGGCTCCGGCCTGGACCCGGACATCTCCCCGGCCTACGCCGACCTCCAGGTCCACCGGATCGCCGAGCACAACGGCCTGTCCGTCGTCCAGGTGCAGAAGCTGGTCGACGACCACACCGACGGCCGCACCCTCGGCTTCATCGGCGAGCCGCGGGTCAACGTCCTCGAACTCAACATCGGGCTCAAGGAACTCGTGGCGAAGCAGAGCTGATGCCGTGACGCGATGATCCGTGCGGGAGTCGGCGGCCGGGAAGACGTCCTGGCTCCGCCGACTCCCGCCGCCATGACGCCGCTTGTGATGCTCCTGGCTCCCGTGATGCTTCCGGACTTCATGAACGCCCGTACGAAACGAAAGGCGTACACCCATGACCAGGGTGTTGGTGGTGGAGGACGACCCGCAACTGGTACGGGCCCTCGTGATCAATCTGCAGGCACGCCAGTACGGGGTCGACGCGGCGCCCGACGGCACCACGGCCCTCCGGCTGGCAGCCACACGTCAGCCCGACGTGGTGATGCTCGACCTGGGCCTGCCCGACATGGACGGCGTCGATGTCATCAGGGCACTGCGTGGCTGGACCCGCGTACCGATCCTGGTGCTCTCCGCCCGGCAGGCGTCGGATGAGAAGGTCGCCGCCCTCGACGCCGGCGCCGACGACTACATCACCAAGCCCTTCAGCATGGACGAACTCCTGGCCCGCCTGCGGGCAGCCGTCCGGCGCACAGAGGACGCGCCACTCGTTCCCGAGGCTTCACTGGTGGAGACCGACGAGTTCACCGTCGACCTGCTCGCCAAGAAGGTCGTACGGAGTGGCCGCGACGTGAGGCTGACCCCGACCGAATGGCACCTGCTGGAGATCCTGATCACCAACCCCGGCCGGCTGGTCAGCCAGAGGTACCTGCTCCAGGAGGTCTGGGGGGTCACGAACGGCAACAAGACCAACTACCTGCGGGTCTATATGGCCCAGCTCCGCCGGAAACTGGAGAAGGACCCCTCCCACCCCCGCTATCTGATCACCGAGCCCGGCATGGGCTACCGCTACGAGGGATGACGATGACATGGCACGCGGCAAGCTCCGGATCTACCTCGGCGCGGCACCCGGCGTCGGCAAGACCTACGCGATGCTCTCCGAGGCGCACCGACGCGTCGAGCGGGGCACCGACTGCGCGGTGGCCTTCGTGGAGCACCACCACCGGCCGCGCACCGAGGTGATGCTGCACGGCCTGGAACAGATCTCCCGTAAGGAGATCGAGTACCGGGGCGCCACCTTTACCGAGATGGACGTCGACGCGGTACTGACGCGCCGGCCGCAGGTGGCGCTGGTGGACGAGCTCGCGCACACGAACATACCTGGCTCCCGCAACGACAAGCGCTGGCAGGACGTGGAGGAACTGCTCGCGGCCGGGATCGATGTCGTCTCCACCGTCAACATCCAGCATCTGGAGTCGCTGGGCGACGTCGTCGAGTCGATCACCGGTGTACGGCAGCGGGAGACCGTGCCGGACGAGGTCGTACGGCGGGCCGACCAGATCGAGCTGGTCGACATGTCCCCGCAGGCGCTGCGCCGCCGTATGGCTCACGGCAACATCTACAAGTCGGACAAGGTCGACGCGGCTCTGTCCAACTACTTCCGGCCGGGCAACCTGACCGCTCTCCGAGAACTGGCGCTGCTGTGGGTGGCGGACCGGGTCGACGAGTACCTGACCGAGTACCGCAGTGAGCACCAGGTGTCGACGATCTGGGGGTCGCGGGAGCGGATCGTGGTGGGTCTGACCGGCGGGCCCGAAGGACGGACTCTTCTCCGCCGGGCCGCGCGCCTGGCGGAGAAGGGTGCCGGCGGTGAGGTGATGGCCGTCTACATCTCCCGCAGCGACGGCCTCACCGCCGCCTCGCCGAAGGAACTGGCCGTGCAGCGCACCCTGGTGGAGGATCTGGGCGGCACCTTCCACCATGTCGTCGGCGAAGACGTCTCGGTGGCTCTGCTGGACTTCTCCCGCGGGGTCAACGCGACCCAGATCGTGATGGGTGTCTCCCGGCGCAGGAGCTGGCAGTACGTCTTCGGCCCCGGCGTCGGCGCCACGGTGGCCCGCGAGTCCGGCCCCGACCTGGACGTCCACCTGATCACACACGACGAGGCGGGCAAGGGGCGTGGGCTCCAGGTGGCCCGGGGAGCGCGGCTCGGCCGGTCGCGGATCATCTGGGGTTGGCTCGTCGGCGTGCTCGGCCCCGCCCTGCTTACCCTCCTGCTGACCAGCGTCACTCCAAATGTGGGTCTCGCCAACGACATGCTGCTGTTCCTCACCCTGACGGTGGCGGCAGCACTCCTCGGCGGCCTCTTCCCGGCGCTGGCCTCGGCGGTCGTGGGCTCTCTGCTGCTCAACTGGTACTTCACCTCGCCCGTACACACCCTGACGATCGCCGACCCGAAGAACATCGTCGCCATCGCCATCTTCGTGGGGGTCGCCGTGTCGGTGGCGTCCGTGGTGGACCTCGCCGCCCGGCGGACCCATCAGGCAGCCAGGCTTCGCGCGGAGTCCGAGATCTTGTCCTTCCTCGCGGGCAGCGTGCTGCGTGGCGAGAACAGCCTGGAGGCGCTGCTGGAGCGGGTGCGGGAGACCTTCGGCATGGAGTCGGCGGCGCTGCTGGAGCGGACCGGCGAACTCGATCCCTGGACCTGCGCGGGCAGCGTGGGGCCCCGGCCCGCGGAGAACCCCGACAACGCGGACGTCGACGTTCCGATCGGTGACCATATCTCCCTGGCCCTGTCGGGGCGGGTCCTGCCGGCCGCCGATCGCCGGGTGCTCGCCGCGTTCGCCGCCCAGGCCGTCGTCGTCCTGGACCGGAGCCGACTCCAGCGCGAGGCCGACCAGGCCAAGGAACTGGCCGAGGGCAACCGCATCCGCACGGCTTTGCTGGCAGCCGTCAGTCATGACCTCCGTACCCCGCTGGCCGGGATCAAGGCTGCCGTCACCTCCCTGCGCTCTGAGGACGTCGACTGGTCGGAGGAGGACCAGGCGGATCTGCTGGAGGCCATAGAGGATGGCGCCGACCGCCTCGACCAACTCGTGGGCAACCTGTTGGACATGTCCCGCCTGCAGACCGGCACGGTCACCCCCATCATCCGTGAGACCGACCTCGACGAGGTGGTGCCGATGGCGCTCGGCGGAGTACCGGAGGACAGCGTCGAGCTGGACATCCCGGAGACGCTGCCCATGGTCCACGTGGACCGGGGGCTGTTGGAGCGGGCCGTCGCCAACGTCGTGGAGAACGCCGTCAAGTACAGCCCGGAGGAGGAGAAGGTCCTGGTGTCGGCGAGTGCCATCGCGGACCGGGTCGAGGTGCGTGTGGTGGACCGCGGGCCGGGCGTCCCCGACGAGGCCAAGGACCGCATCTTCGAACCCTTCCAGCGCCACGGCGACTCCCCTCGCGGTGCTGGGGTCGGCCTGGGACTGGCGGTGGCACGCGGCTTCACCGAGGCCATGGGCGGCACCCTGGCCGCCGAGGACACACCCGGCGGCGGCCTCACAATGGTGCTCAGCGTGTTGACGGCACCGGAGCGTCGGCCCGAGCAACCGGTGCAGCCGGATCTCCCGGACGCCACCACGCCTTGAAGATCGCGATACCTGATGCCGGATGCCCGTGGGCCTCAGGCACAGGGCGGCACGGTCTCGACCTCCTTCGCGACCTGGCCGGTGTCCAGCCGCAGCCTCCAGGCGTTCCGGCCGTGCGAGGCAGCCAGTTCGGCCTCCAACGGCGCTCGCGGCACGGCGAGACACCGGCCTCGGCGAGCGGTGGCCGGGCTTCGACCACCGCGAAATCGTGGCGGCGACCCTCATCCAACAACCCCGCTACGTCGATGCCGTCGATGAGCGATGGGACGAGAACGCGCACTTCATCGCGGCCGCCCGCGGCACCGTACCCCGCCTCGTCGCTGAAATCAGGCGTCTGCGCCAACAACTGGAGGTCACCAGCCCTACGAATGGTCAAGAAGCGAAATGATCCACAACTATTGACAATCGCTCGATGCCGACGGGCGCGACCTCAGAGGGCGGTACGTGAGCTGATGTCTGTTTCGGTGTCGCCGCGCTCCTGTACCAGTCCCGTACCGGCTGCCAGTGGGAATATCTGCCGCACGACCTGCCGCCGCCCGGCGCGGTGAAGTACTACTTCTATAAGTGGCGCGACGACGGCACTGACGAGGTCATCCACGACCTGCTGCGTGAGGGCCGGGGGCGATTAGCCGACCCGAGCCTGGTGGTGCTCGACACGCAGAGTCTCCATGCCGCCGCGGGAGTGCCCGCGGCCACGACCGGGCGGGACGCCTCGAAGAAGGTACCGGGCCGCAAGCGCGGGCTGGCCGTTGACGTGCTGGGCCTGGTGGTCGCTGGGCTTCTCTTGGCGGCTGTCGTGGTCGCTCTCGGGAACGTGGTGGTCGCTGTCGCCGCCTGTCGGCGCGTCCTGCTGCTGCCTGTCCGCTGACGCCGCCCGGCGGGCGCGACCGTGCCGACTGCCGACTGCCGACTGCCGACTGCCGACTGCGGGCTCAGACGCTGCGGGCTGTGTTCCCGGGGGCCGGGATGGCCGAGTTGGGGGACGACCGAGCTCGGGGACGCTGCTGTTCGCGCGCAGAGACACTCATGCGCGTCTTCTGTCTGCGTGGCGGTTGCCCATCTCATCCACAGCGTGGATAGTCCGAATACGGGATTCGGATCGTGCTGGGGATGGCACCGGCGCCGTGGCGCCCTCATAGTCGTCGCTACCGCACGCCGCTGTCCGGATACCGCCGGCGTGTGAACTCCCCAGCATGCCGTGCGTCGTCGGCGCCTGTGAGGCATGCCCGCTCCTTTACACCGTCCCCTGGAGTCCCCATGCCCGGTTCCGTGCGCCCGCAGCTTCCCGTTGCGATCGATGTCCCCACTCCGTCAGCCGTCGCTGTGTCGGGCTCGGCCCATCTGCTGCGGGTGACCCTTCTGATGGCGGGCAGCTGCCTGCCGATCCTGGGGGCGGTGCTGATCGCCCCGGTGCTGCCAAGGATGCAGGACCACTTCGCGTCGGTGTCGGGGGCCAAGGCGCTGGTGCCCCTGGCGCTGACCGTTCCGGCGCTGGCCCTGGCGCTGCTGGCTCCGTTCGCCGGTGTGATCGTGGACCGGGTGGGCCGCAAGCGCCTGCTGGTCGTGGCGACCGTCCTGTACGCGCTGTTCGGCACGGCACCGCTCTGGTTGGACTCGCTGGGTGGGATCATCGCAAGCCGGGCCCTGGTCGGGGTCGCCGAGGCGGCGATCATGACCTGCTGCACGACGCTGATCGGCGACTACTACTCCGGTCGGCAGCGGGTGAAGTACCTCGCCCTGCAGACCATGTGCGCCTCGGCGTCGGCCACCGTCTTCTTCGTGATCGGCGGCGCCGCCGGATCGGCGGGCTGGCGTGCGCCGTTCTGGGTGTACGCCGTGAGCCTGGTGCTGGCCCCGCTGATGGCCGTCGTGCTGCCGAGTCCGGCGGTCCACGCGGCTCGCGCGGCCGGCGACGAGGCCCCGACCGAGGCGATGGTCCGCCGCGCGTTCCCCTGGCGGCAGTTGGCGGGCATCAGCGCCCTCACCTTCTTCGGGGCGATGGTCTTCTACACCGTCCCGGTGGAGATGGCGTACCTGCTCGACGACCTCGGGGTGGAGAGCCCCGGCGTGATCGGACTGGCCACCGCGGTCGCCAGTGCCTCCACCGTGGGTGGAGCGGTCACCTTCGCCCGGCTCAGGCGTTCTCCCGACCCGATGCTGCCCGCCGTTCTCGCGGTCTGCGCGGTCGGCTTCGGAGTGATGTTCCTCGCGGGCAGCGCACCGCTGCTGGTGATCGGGGCGGTGGTCAACTGTGTGGGCACCGGCATGCTGCTGCCGGCCCTCCTGACCAGTGCGATGTCCCGGCTGTCGTTCGAGGACCGGGGGCGTGGGACGGGGCTCTGGACGGCGGCCTTCTTCGGCGGCGAGTTCGTCTGCCCGCTGGTGCTGCTCGCCGGGGAGTCGGCGGTCGGCACTCTCGCCGGTGCGGTGGGCCTGCTGGGGCTGGCCGCCGCCCTCGTCGCGGCGGGGCTGTGGGCGGCCCGCCGCCGCGCGGGCGCCGTCGATCCCCGGCCGTTGCCGCAGCAGTTGGCGTGATGGCTGGTCCAGAGGCTGAATGCTCCGCTGTGGGTGCCACGTGGCTGTCGCTCGCCTGCGGCGCCATTGGGGCCGGTCGCGCAGTTCCCCGCGCCCCTTACGGCGCGCTCAGGCCCCCGCCAAGCCGTTGCCCGCGAGTGTCGCGCCGACCTCCGCGGCCTTCTGTCGCAGCCAGATGTGGCCCGCGTCCTGGGTGTGCACCGGGTGCCACCACATCGCCTCCTGTACCGGTACGGCCTCGAAGGGGCAGGGCAGGACGCGCACCGCGGCGGAGCGGACCGCCTTGCGCGCCAGGCGCTCCTGGATCATCGCGACCCGGCGGGTGCCCTCGACCATGGGCGGCAGCAGCTGGAAGGTCTGCACGGACACCTCCACCCGGGGACTGATCCCTATCATGCTGAGCTGGCGGGCCGCCGGGGCGTCATAAGGGCGCTGGTAGACGGCCCAGGGCAGATGCCCCAGCTGGTCCAGGGTGAGTGCGTCACCGACCTCGGGGTGATCGTCGGCGACCAGGCACAGCCAGCGGTCCTGGTGGAGGTCGACGGTGGGGAAGCCGTCGATGACGCCGTGCGGCATCAGCAGTCCGTCGACGCTGCTCAGTACTGCCGCGGTGTTCTCCACGACGGACGGTGCCGGGTGCTGGAAGGTGAGCCGGATGCCGGGCGCCTCCTCGTGCAGGGTGCGGGCGAGTGCGGCGCCGAACACGGCCGCCCCGTAGTCGGAGGCGAGGAGGGTGAACTCCCGGCTCTCCGCGGCCGGGTCGAAGTCGGCCTGGCTGGCGAAGACCCGCTCCAGGAGGTCGCACGCGGTGGCGCTGCGGTCGCGCAGGGCGGCGCCGAGCGGAGTCAGTTCGTAGGCGTTGCCGGTCCGGGCGAGCAATTCGTCGTCGAAATGGCGGCGCAGCCTGGACAGCGCGGCGCTCATGGCCGGCTGGCTGAGGCCGATGCGCTCCCCGGCCCGGGTGACATTGCGTTCCTCCAGCAGCGCGCGAAGGGCGAGGACCAGATTGAGATCGAGTCGGGACAGGTTCACCGGGCAACCACCTAGCAGCGAGAGTCATCCATGGCATGGATTCGACGCATCCACAGAATTTATTTCCGTGATCGGCCGATCGGGGCCAGAGTAGACCGCAACCCAGCAGGAGGAAATCTGATGGCAATGTTCGCGCAACCTGCCGGTCCGTTCGCGCTCGGCACCTTCTCCGCCCAGGGCGGGGAGCCCTTTCCCGGCCTCCTGGTCGAAGACCGGGTACTCGATCTGCGCAGCGCCCTGGACTGGGCGCCGTCGGATCTGCGCGCCGTGGTGGAGCGATGGGAGGAGACCCTTCCCCTCCTGCGCACCCTGGCGGACGACGACACCTTCGGCCGGCATCCGCTGGAGGGCCTGCGCGTGCACGCCCCCATCGAGCCGCGGCAGATCTTCCAGTCCGGCGCCAACTACCGGCAGCACGTGATCGACCTGGAGGTCGCCCACCGCTCTCCCGACGACCCGCGCACGGTCGAGGAGGCGCGCGAGGAGATCGCCGCAGTCATGGACCGCCGGGCCGCCGAGGACCTGCCGTACGTCTTTATCGGTCTGCCGAGCGCGATCACGGGCCCCTACGACGACGTGGTCCTGCCCGCCTGGGCCGAAAAGCCGGACTGGGAGCTGGAGTTGGCGGCCGTCATCGCCAGGCCCGCTTACCGGGTGACGGTCGAGGAGGCCCTGGAGCACGTCGCCGGGTACACCATCGCCAACGACCTCACCGACCGCGCCACCGTGTTCCGCCGGGACATGAAGGCCATCGGCACCGACTGGCTGCGCAGCAAGAACGCTCCCGGTTTCACGCCGCTCGGTCCGTGGCTGGTGCCGGCCGAGTCGATCGCGGACACCGGTGACCTGCGGGTCACGCTCACGTTGAACGGCGAGACCATGCAGGACGAGTCCACCAAGGACATGCTCTTCGGGGTCGCGCGGCTGGTGTCGTACGCCTCGCAGACCGCTCAACTCCTGCCCGGCGACCTGGTGTTGACCGGCAGCCCGGCCGGCAACGGCATCCACTGGGGGCGCCTGCTGCGTGACGGTGACGTCATGGAGGGTTCCATCACGGGTCTGGGCGTGCAGCGCACCCGCTGTGTCGCGGAGGGAACGGCGTGAGCGGGAACGGCGTGAGCCTGGACCGCCGCGACCCGGAGGGCGCGATCGCCGAGGCCGCCAAGGCGTACTCCAACTGGGGGCGCTGGGGCGAGGACGACGTCCTGGGCACCCTCAACCTGCTCACCGAGGACAAGCGGCGTGAGGGTGCCGCCTTGGTCCGACGCGGAGTGAGCTTCTCGCTGTCGCAGCGGTTCGACATGAACGGCCCGCAGAAGGGCTGGCGGCGGCGCACCAACCCGGTGCACACCATGCTCGACACCGGCACCGACGCGGTCCTGGCCGATCAGGGCTTCCCGCACGGCATCGGCGGCGCCGACGACGTGATCAGCATGCCGTTGCAGTGCTCCACCCAGTGGGACGGGCTCGGCCACATCTTCGACCACGGCAAGGCGTGGAACGGACGGGCGGCCGAGAAGGTCGTCACCTGCGCCGGCGACCAGGTCACCGGTATCGAGCACATGGCACCGTACGTCGCCGGCCGCGGTGTACTCCTGGACGTGGGCCACGTGGTCGGCGAGCAGGGTGAGTTGCCCGACGGGTTCGCCATCACCGAGGAACACCTCACCGCGACCGCCGAGGCCCACGGGGTGAGCGTCGGCCGCGGCGACATCGTCGTGGTCCGCACCGGGCATCTCGCCCGCGCCCGGCGGGACGGCTGGGGCGACTACGCGGGCGGTCCCGCGCCCGGCCTGTCGTTCACCACCGCCGGATGGCTGCACGGCAGCGACATCGCCGCGATAGCCACCGACACCTGGGGTTTCGAGGTCCGCCCCAACGAGTTCGACCACGCCTTCCAGCCGCTGCACCAGGTCGTGATCCCCAACATGGGCCTGCTGATAGGCGAGATGTGGGACCTCGACGCCCTCGCCGCGGACTGTTCCGACGACGGCGTGTACGAGTTCTGGCTCACCGCCGCGCCTCTCCCCATCACCGGTGCCGTTGGCTCCCCGGTCAACCCGATCGCCGTCAAGTAACCGGCGGAACAAAGGAGTTCCCCCTTGAGTACACCCCGCAGAGTCCTTGTCATCGGCGGCGGCGCCTCCGGTAATGCCGTCACCGTTCTCCTGCGTCGCGCCGGCCTTGCCGTCGACCTGATAGAGGCCAGGCCCGACTGGAACGCCACCACCGGGTCCGGCATCACCCTCCAGGGCAACGCCCTGCGCGTCCTGCGCGAACTCGGTGTCTGGGAGCAGGTCGAGGAATCGGGCTTCGCCTTCGGCTCCCTCGGTGTCATCGCGCCCGACGGCACCCTGCTCCACCAGGCAGAGGACTTCCAGACCGGTGGCGACGACCTGCCCGCCACCCTCGGCATGCAGCGACCCCAGCTGCAGCGGATCCTCATCGACGCCGTCCGGGCCTGTGGCGCCGACGTGCGCCTGGGCGCCACCGTCGAGACTCTGGAGCAGGACGCCAGCGGGGTTTCGGTGCGCTTCAGCGACGGCACTACCGGCCGCTATGACCTGGTGATCGCTGCCGACGGTCTCAACTCGGCCACCCGCGACGCGATCGGCATCACGGACAAACCCGAGCCGACCGGCATGGCGATCTGGCGCACAGCCGCGCCGCGGCCCACGGGCATGGTGCGTACGGACCTCGCCTACGGCGGCCCGGCCTATATCGCCGGTTACTGTCCCACCAGCGAGAACACCATCTACGCCTACGTCGTCGAGAAGTGCCGCGACCGCGCTTCCATCGCTCCGGCCTCGTACGCGGACGAGATGCGCAGGCTCGCGCAGGGGTACGGCGGTTTCTGGGCCGAGATCACTCCGCACATCACCGACCCGGAACGGGTCAACTACACCTGGTTCGACAAGCTGTTGGTCGAGGGCTCATGGCATCGCGGCCGGGTGGTCCTGGTCGGCGACGCCGCCCATTGCTGCCCACCCACCCTCGCCCAGGGCGCTGCCATGTCCCTGGAGGACGCCCTCGTCCTCGCAGAGCTGCTCGCCGGCGACAAGGCCTGGGGCGACGAGCTGTTCCAGGAGTACTACGACCGCCGCATCCCACGGGTACGGGCCGTCGTCGAGGCGTCCGTCCAGCTCGGACAGTGGCAGCTGGACGGCGTGCGCGACGCCGATGTCCCCGGCCTGTTCGGTCGCACGATGACGATGCTCAAGGAGCTGCCGTGACCGCCCACCCGCCGCACGGCCTCCACTCCTCGGCGAGTGGAGACGCGCACCGATCCCCGACCGTCGACGTCCACGCGCACGTCTTGCTCCCGGAGGTCGAGGACCTTGTGGCCGACCTCCCCGGTCTGGCCGAGGCCAGGGCTCTGGACGCCCGCCGCAACGGACCCGCCGCGCTCGCCGTCGGCGGGCCCATGGTGCGCGAGCGCATCCCGCGACTCACCGACGTCGCTGTACGACTGGCTGCCATGGACCGGCAGGGCGTCGACGTCCAGCTGGTCAGTCCGTCGCCGTCGCACTACCACTACTGGGCGGACGAGGGCACGGCCGAGAAGCTCTACCGGCTGGCCAACGAGGCGACGGCCGCGCACTGTGCCCAGGCCCCCGCCCGGCTGAAGGGTCTCGGCCTCGTCCCCCTCCAGCACCCGGCCCAGGCCGTCCATGCTCTCGAACACGCCTTGGAGCAGGGGCTACTGGGCGTGGAGATCTCCAGCCACGCGCCAGGGCGCGAGCTGTCCGACCCGGCCTACGAGGCACTCTGGCGGCGAGCCGAGGAGACGGACGCGATTCTCTTCCTGCACCCGTTCGGCTGCACCCTCGACGAGCGGTTGGACCAGTGGTACCTGTCCAACACCGTCGGACAGCCCACCGAGAACGCCGTCGCGCTCTCCCACCTGATCTTCTCCGGCGTCCTGGACCGCCATCCCGGGCTGAAGGTGATCGCGGCGCACGGCGGTGGCTATCTGCCCACCCACATCGGCCGCTCCGACCACGCCTGGTCGGCCCGCTCCGACGCCGGCGCCGACTGCGCGCACCTGCCCAGCAGCTACCTGAAGCGGATCTGGTTCGACTCCCTGGTCCACGACCCGCACGTGCTGCGGGAGTTGATCCGGGTCGCCGGATCCGATCGCGTGCTGCTCGGCTCCGACTTCCCCTTCGACATGGGCACCGAGGACCCGGTCGGCGCACTGCGCGCCGCCGACCTGCCCGACGCCGACTTCCACGCCGTACGCGGCGGCAACGCGACCGCCCTCTTCCGGAGGAACTGACACCATGCGTCTGCTCACCCACCTGCGACACGTCGACCTCGCCGTGCCCGACTACGACAAGCAACTCGACTTCTACGCCGGCGTCTGGGGCCTGACCAAGGTCGCCGAGGACTCCGGGATCTCCTTCCTGGCCGCCGAGGGCAGCCCGGAGCAGTACGTCGTGCGGCTGCGCAAGGCCGACGAGAAGCGCCTCGACCTCGTGTCCTACGGCGCGGCGAACCCGGCCGACGTCGACACGCTCGCCGAGCAACTCCTCGCCGGTGGCGTGCAGTTGGTCACCCAGCCGGGCAAGGTGGAAACGCCCGGCGGCGGTTACGGCTTCCGTTTCTTCGACGTCGACGGCCGCACCATCGAGGTCTCCGCCGATGTCGAGGTGCGCCAGCACCGCAGGATCGAGGAGAAGGAGTCGATCCCGGTCAAGCTGAGCCATGTCGTCCTCAACTCGCCGGATCTGAACAAGACCCGTGAGTGGTACGAGACCCACCTCGGCTTCCGCCTCTCCGACACCCTCACCTCGCCGCACATCGGCGAGGCCATGCACTTCATGCGGATCTCCAACCAGCACCACTCCATGGCCATCGCCAAGGGCCCGCACACCGCCCTGCACCACATCTCCTTCGAGATGCGCGGCATCGACGAGTACATGCGCGGCTCCGGCCGCGTCATCCGGGCCGGCTTCACGAAGCTCTGGGGCCCCGGCCGGCACACGGCGGGCGACAACACGTTCACCTATTTCCTCGACCCGCACGGCAACACCGTCGAGTACACCACCGAGCTGGAGCTCCTCGACGAGGACACCTGGCACCCGCACGTCTACGACTTCTCCCAGCCGGATGTCGCCGACCAGTGGGGCACGGCCAACCCGATGAACGAGATGGTCGCCAAGGAGTCGTTCAACGACGTCGACCGCGGCGTGTTCGTCGCCCCGCCGGTCTGATCCCCCGAGTCCCGGGGGCGCGGTGGCCCTGTCAACTGCCCTGACTCCCACACCGCGCCCCCGGTCCCCGATGTCCCGACCACCGTCGGATCCTGGAGCCGCCATGCGTTTCGCCGCCTACGAACAACACGACCAGCGCCGGGTCGCCGCCGTCGAGGAGGACGGCACCCTGTACCCGATACCAGGGGTGCGCTCGTTCATGGAGCTGCTCCGCTCCGGGGACGGCCTCCACGCCCTGCTCGACATGGGCGCCGCGGCCCTCGACGTCCCGGCGGGACCCCATGTGTCCGAGGTGCGCCTGCTCCCGCCGCTGGAGCCGCCCACCGTGCGGGACTTCGTCACGTTCGAGGAACACGTCGAAGGTGTACGTCGAGCCGTGGACGGCGTCGCCGGGGTGCCCGAGGCGTGGTACGACGCACCCACCTTCTACTTCACCAATCCGTACGCGATCATCGGCGCCCACGACGACGTGCCGGTGCCGCCGGGCAGCCACGTGCTCGACTTCGAGCTGGAGGTCGCCGCGGTCATCGGCCGTACGGGCCGCGACCTCACCCCTGAACAGGCCCGCGACCACATCATCGGCTACACGATCTTCAACGACTGGTCCGCACGCGATCTGCAGTCCCGCGAGATGCAGGTCCGGCTCGGCCCGTGCAAGGGCAAGGACACGGCCGCCACCCTCGGGCCGTACCTGGTCACCGCCGACGAGCTGGAGCCGTACAGGGATGCCGACGGCTTCCTGCGGCTCGGGCTGACCGCCTCGGTCAACGGCGAGGTCGTCGGCAAGGATCTGCTGTCCAACATGAGCTGGACCTTCGAAGAGATGGTCGCCTACGCCTCACGCGGCACCGTCGTCCGCCCCGGCGACCTCCTCGGCTCGGGCACCTGCGGCAACGGCGGCTGCCTGGCGGAGCTGTGGGGCGTACGAGGTGAGCAGTCCCCGCCGCCACTGAAGCCCGGCGACACCGTCACGCTCACCGTCGAGGGCATCGGAACCGTCTCCAACACCGTGGTCTCAGGCAAAGATCCCGTGCCGCTGCCGACCGCCCGCCGCCGCACCCGGGAGCGGCCGTGAACGACCCGCACTCCAAGACGCTCCTCGGCAAGGTCGTCGTCGTCACCGGCGCGGCCCGCGGTCAGGGTGCCGCCGAGGCCGAGGCCCTGTTCCGCGAAGGAGCCCACGTCATCGCCACCGACGCCGAGCCGGTCGGCGACTGCCGACGTCTCGATGTCACCAGCGAGGACGACTGGGCCTCACTGGCCGCGGAACTGCGGGAGTCGTACGGCCGAGTCGACGGTCTGGTCAACAACGCGGGCATCACCTGGCGCGCCCGCCTCGGTGACGTACGGCCGGAGGACTTCGCCCGCGTCCACACCGTCAACGTCACCGGCCCCCTGCTGGGCATCCAGCACCTCGTCCCGCTGATGCCGCCCGGCTCGTCCATCGTCAACGTCGGCTCCTCCGCGGCGCTCACCGGCCATTACCCGGTCGCCTACACGTCCAGCAAGTGGGCGCTGCGCGGCCTGTCGAAGGCCGCCGCCACAGAGCTCGGCCCGCGAGGGATCCGTGTGAACACCATTCACCCCGGCTTCATCGACACGGAGATGACCGCCTCCGCCCACCCCGCCTTCCGCGAGGCGAACATCCGCGAGACCCCGCTCGGCCGCACCGGCACCGTGGCCGAGGTCGCCCCGCTGGTGGTGTTCCTGCTCTCCGAGCATGCCTCCTTCATCACCGGCGTGGAGATCCCGGTCGACGGCGGCCTGACCGCGCACGGCGGCGTCAAGTCCATCTCGGAAGCACTGCGCCCGGAGACGACGTGAGGCGGCTCGAAGGCAAGGTCGCCCTGATCTCCGGGACGGCTCGCGGGCAGGGCCGGGCCGCGGCGCTGCGCTTCGCGGCGGAGGGCGCGATCGTCGTCGGCGGCGACCTGCTGCACGAGGCGGCGCTGGAAACCCAGCGGCTCGTCGCACAGGCAGGCGGCACGGCACTCACGCCTGCCCCGCTGGACGTCACCGACGAGGACTCCGTCCGGGCCTGGGTGGAGGAGGCCGTGGACGCGTTCGGCGGCATCGACGTCCTCTACGCCAATGCCGGCGCCGTCCGCTTCGGAGCCGTCGATACCCAGTCGTACGAGGACTTCACCTTCACGATGCGCGCCGAGCTCGACTCGGTGTGGCTGGCCGCGCATGTCGCCTGGCCGCACCTGATCCGCAGCCGCGGCTGCGTCCTCACCGTCGGCTCGACGGCCGGCCTCACCGGCTCCCTCACCAACCGGCGTACCGCGCACTCCGCGTCCAAGGGCGCCGTGATCGCCCTGACCCGCCAACTCGCCGCTGAGGGAGCCCCGTACGGCGTGCGCGCCAACTGCGTCAGCCCGGGAATGATCGACACCGAGGCCACCCGCGGCGACCTGCTCGCGGACGACCACCCCATGCGCACCATCGCCCGTCACATCCCGATCGGCCGTGTCGGCCTGCCCGACGAGGTGGTCAACGCCGCCGTCTTCCTCGCCTCCGACGAGGCGTCACATCACCGGCGCCAACCTCGTCGTCGACGGCGGCTGGTCGTCCGTACTCCCCGGTGCAGCCGGCTGAAAGGCAATTACCCTATGAACAAGGTCAGTTCCGGCGCCGCCCAGGCGGTCGCCGACATTCCCGACGGTGCGGTACTGGCCGTCGGCGGATTCGGTCTCAGCGGCGTGCCAGAAGTCCTGATCCGGGCGCTGCACGAGCAGGGCGCCTCAGGTCTGAAGGTCGTGTCGAACAACTGCGGCGTCGACGGCCGCGGCCTGGGCGTACTGCTGGCCGCCGGCCGCATCGCCCGCGTCACGGGATCGTACGTCGGTGAGAACAAGGAGTTCGCCCGCCAGTACCTGGCCGGCGAACTGGAGGTGGAACTGGTGCCGCAGGGCACCCTCGCCGAACGCCTGCGCGCGGGCGGTGCGGGCATCCCGGCCTTCTACACCCCGGCGGGCGTGGGGACGCAGGTCGCCAAGGGCGGCCTGCCCTGGCGATACGCCCCCGACGGCTCGGTCGTCGTCGCCTCCCCGGCCAAGGAGACCCGCGACTTCCGCGGCCGTCCGCACGTCCTGGAGCACGGCATCACAACGGACTTCGCACTCGTACGGGCCTGGCGCGGTGACCGTCACGGCAACCTGGTCTTCCGCAAGGCGGCCGCCAACTTCAACCCGCTCGCCGCGGTGGCCGGGCGTGTCACCGTAGCCGAGGTCGAAGAGCTGGTGGAACCGGGCGAGTTGAACCCCGGCGAGATCCACCTGCCGGGAATCTTCGTTCAGCGGATCGTGCGACTGACCCCCGCCGAGGCCACCGACAAGCAGATAGAGAAGAGGACCGTACGAGCATGAGCTGGACCCGCGACCAGATGGCCGCCCGCGCCGCCGCCGAACTCACCGACGGCTCCTACGTCAACCTCGGCATCGGCCTGCCCACGCTGATCCCCGGCCACCTCCCACCCGGCGTGCACGTCGTCCTGCACTCCGAGAACGGCATCCTCGGCACCGGCCGCTACCCCGACGAGCACGCTGTCGACCCCGACCTGATCAACGCGGGCAAGGAGACTGTCACCGTCCTGCCCGGCGCCTCCTTCTTCGACTCCGCGCTGTCCTTCGGCATGATCCGAGGCGGGCACATCGACACCGCTGTCCTCGGCGCGATGCAGGTCTCCGCCGCGGGTGACCTGGCCAACTGGATGATCCCCGGCAAGATGGTCAAGGGCATGGGCGGCGCGATGGACCTCGTCCACGGCGCCCGCCGCGTCATCGTCCTGATGGAGCACACCGCCAAGGACGGCACCCCCAAGATAGTCGGGGAGTGCACCCTGCCGCTGACCGGCGAACGTTGCGTCCACCGGATCATCACCGATCTCGGCGTCCTCGACGTCACCCCCAACGGCCTCGCCCTGGTGGAAACCGCCCCCGGTGTCACCACCCAGAACATCATGGCCCGCACCGACGCGCCCCTGCACACCAACGCAGCCACAGCAGCCTGCTGAACCACCGGGGCCGCTCCGGCATCCTCCGTCTCGGCCAGGCGGAGGGCAGCACCGTCGCCCGCCGCCCCGTCAGGGGATTTGCGCGAGCGCTGCTGCACCCAGGCCTCTTGGCACGGTGGATCTCACGGGCGTGGCAGTTGCGACCGCTTTGCTCGTGGTCGCCTGCCTGCCACCGGAGGTGGACGCTCCGCGTGCGGGCCCTTCAACAGGGCCGAGTGGGGTGATGGCAACACCCCACAGCAGACTGAGACCGTGCGCTCACACCCACCGCGGGCGACGCGGGATGCTTCCATGCCTCACTAGCTGATCGGAGCGGCGACAGAACAGACAGGTGCCTCTGACCCCATCGACGACGGGTCATGCTCCGGCCTCGGCGCGCTCCTGCCGAGTCCGCGTCGCCACGAGCTGGTCCGGGTTGTCGGCCGGCCATTCGGAACGGGCCGCGGCTCGGAGGATGAGCACGCCATGCCTGACGTCTGTCACGATCGCTCGACATCCGGGCCTGTACTCGACCTCGTCTCCGATACCAGGACGCTCTTTCTGAGTCGCTGTGGTGTCCCGCCGTTCCTCTCGACGTAGACCCACGTCAGGCGGCGGGTGAGGTTGGCTACGTCACGCATGAAGAAGAAGGCAGTGAAGCTCGGCGTCTGTCTGCCGGGGCGGTTGGTCAGGTCCAGCAGCTTGTATGCCTGCCGGAGTAGGTCCATGACTTCGTCATCGTCGTTCGCGCCCAGTTCTTCGGCCAGGAGCAGACTCACGAGACCGATGACCCTCGTCGTCTTGAAGTCGATGTCTTCTCGGGTCGACGTGCTCAGCTCCATCTTCAGCGCGTCATCCGTGATGCCCGAGATCGACTCAACATCGATGGGCAAGCTGTCGACGCCGGCCTTGGGTTCCTCGGTCACCCTCACCACCACGCTTCTCCCCTCGATGCCGCCTGCGCGGGGTTGGGTTCGAGAACGAACGTAGAACGACTGCCGTCCAACTCCCAAGAAGATTGCGCGAGTTTGCAGCGAGTGGATTGACGGCCTCGAACAGGCCCTCGACCATCGAGATATCGCACAAACCAGTGCAAGGCAGCAGACGGGAGACCGCCATGCGGCTACGGTTTCTTGGCTAGAACTCCACCGTGGGCGACTGCCCGACCCTGTACGCCACGGACCGGGACACGTACCTCGTCCAGGGCTGGAAGATCTTCGCGAACGACCTGCTGATGCAACTCGACATCCCCGACGGGCAGACGGGGTCCCACTTCGGTTATGCGCTGTTGAGCCGTCCGGGGGATATCGTCCGGCGCCATGTCGGTCGCTGGATGGCGGGTGATGTGCACCCGCCATCCAGTGACCGACATGGCGGGTGCACTTCACTCGCCGAGTTGATGTGGCCGCGGGATGCGTGTGGCCGAGGGGCAGCCGTTCCTGGTCAGGCGGGTCGGCATGTACGACGTCGAGTCGAACCGGTACTTCTCGGTGTGGCCGGCGTCGTCGCCGTGGAACACACGGGCCTCGCACCCCGGGATCTGCCTTCAGCGGGGCGGGGCGGATGTTCCCCGGACGACGAGGCGGGGGGTGATGACTTGTTCCCCGGCGGGGATCTCCGCGCCCTCCAGGCGTGCGACGGCCCGGCCGACGGCGAGGCCGGCGAGGCGTGCGATGTCCTGTCCGACGGTGGTGAGGTCGATGTGGGCCAGGCGGGCGAGATGGCTGTCGTCGAACCCGACGACGGAGATGTCGCCGGGGACCGCGACGCCGGAGCGGAGGAAGAGGTCGAGTACGCCGGTCGCGCAGCGGTCGTTGAAGGCCAGTACGGCGGTGGGGCGCGGGCGGGTGGCCGACAGGGTTCGGGCGGCCTCGGCGCCTTCCTCCTCAGTGAGACCGCCGGGGAGAACGCGGATGTGTTCGCCCAGGCCGTGGCGGTTCATGGCGGTGCGGTAGCCGCGCCGCCGGTCGGCTGCGCCCGGTGCCCGGCCGCCGTCGATGTGGGCGATGTCGCGGTGGCCCAGAGCGACGAGGTGGTCCACCGCCTGGCGGGCTCCCTCGTCGTCGGCGGTCCGTACGACTTCCAGGCCCGGGACGGACGGCCGTAGCCGGCGGGCCACGGAGACGACCGGCAGTCGCCCGGCGAGTTCTGCCAGCCGCGCGGCGGGGGCCTGCGGGCCGAGCAGGATCAGCGCCTCGCAGCGGTCGTCGAGCAGTGTCTCGACGGCGCGCTGCTCGCCGCGCCCGGCGGCCACGGCGCTCAGCGCGATCTGGTACCCGGCCGGTTCGGCCGCCGCGTAGATGCCCTCCACCAGGTCGGAGTGGAACGGATGCTGGAGGCCGAACTGCACCCCGAGCAGATGGGAGCGGTGGCTGCGGAGCAGCCGGGCCCGTGCGTCGGGTCGGTATCCGATCTCCCGCGCGGCCTGAAGGACGCGCTCGCGGGTGGCTTCGCCGGCTCCCTTCGCGCCGCGCATCACGATGGAGACCAGCGCCGTGGACACCCCTGCCCGTGACGCCACGTCGGCGAGCGTCGGTCGCTTTGCGTTGGGGACCGCTGGGGTCGCCGGCAACCCGTCCTCCCTGGTCGGATTCGTCTCCTACGGAGGAGACTATAGAACGTTCTAGCTTTCACGGGCCACCGGAGCCTTGACAGGGGAGGGCGACAGCTGGCGTACTGCTGCTCCACGGAGTTATAGAACGTTCTAGTTCCTTGAACGTTCTAGCCCGAAGTCGCGGAGAGAGGTACGTGGCGATGTACACACTGGCGGCCTGCGCCGAGATGATCTTCCTGGATCTGCCGATCGGCGAGCGGGCACGGCGCATCCATGACGCCGGTTTCCAGGTCGAGATCTGGGACTGGACCCGGCACGACCTTGCCGCTCTGGCCCGGACCCCGGCCGACTTCTCCTCCATGACCGGATACATCCGCGGCAGTCTGACCGACGAGGAGGGCGCGGCCGAACTCCTGAGCACCGCCGAGGAGTCACTCAAGGCGGCCGAGCAACTGGGCTGCCCGCGCCTGAACCTGCACGGCACCGGACTGGACGGCCAGGGCCTGCCGGTGGTGCCGGTGACCGGTGAGGCCACCGGA
This sequence comes from Streptomyces sp. NBC_01451, assembly GCF_036227485.1. NCBI lineage: Bacteria > Bacillati > Actinomycetota > Actinomycetes > Kitasatosporales > Streptomycetaceae > Streptomyces > Streptomyces sp. NBC_01451. The sequence continues at coordinate 359,499 of NZ_CP109479.1, read as the reverse complement.
GAGATGTGGATCGCCGCCCACCGCACGCTCACCCGCCTCGCCGAGCTGGGCGAGAGCGCCGGGGTCGTCTTCACCCTGGAGAACCTCAACACCGCCGTCGACCACCCCGGGGTGCCGTTCGCGACGGCCGCCGACACCCTGGCCCTGGTCGCGGCCGTGGACCGGCCCGGGCTGCGGATGAACCTGGACCTCTACCACGCCCAGATCGGCGAGGGGAATCTGATCGAGCTGGTCCGCAGGGCCCATGCCCTGGGCCTGATCGGCGAGATCCAGGTGGCCGACGTCCCCGGCCGCCGCGAACCAGGAACCGGGGAGATCAACTACCCAGCCGTCGCCCGCGCCCTGGCTGGCCTCGGCTACGAGGGCACGGTCGCGCTGGAGGCGTGGGCCTCCGGCGACAGCGAGCTCGCTCTGGAGCGCTTCCGCTCCGCCTTCACCGTCTGACTGTCTCCACCGCCTGTACCTACCCTGACGACGACGTACGGAGCACCCGCATGACCACCCAGCAGCCTCTCGCCGTCGGCCTCCTCGGCGCCGGACGGATGGGTTCGTTCCACGCCGAGACCCTCGCCCACCGCCTCCCGGGCGTCCGGCTCGCCGCCATCGCCGACCCCACCCCGGGCGCCGCGCGGAGCCTGGGCGACCGGCTCGGCTGCGCCACCGCCTACACCGACATCGGTGAACTGCTCGCCGACCCGCACATCGACGCGGTGGTGATCGCCACCCCGGCCCGTACCCACGCCGACCTGGTCGAGGCGGCCGCCAAGGCGGGCAAGGCGGTCTACTGCGAGAAGCCGATGGCGGTCACCCTCGCCGAGGCCGACCGCGCCATCGCGGCCGCCGCGGATGCGGGCGTGCCCCTCCAGGTGGGCTTCAACCGCCGCTACGACGCGGGCTTCAGGGCCGCCCACGAGAAGATCGCCGCCGGCGCCATCGGCACACCGCAGCTGTTGCGCTCGCTCACCCGCGACCCCGCTCTGGCCGACCCGGCCCGCATACCGCCGTGGACGATCTTCCTCGAGACCCTCATCCATGACTTCGACGTCCTGCGTTACCTCAATCCCGGTGCCGAACCCGTCGAGGTCTTCGCCATGGCGGACGCCCTGATCCGCCCCGACTTCAAGGACCGCGGCCTGCTCGACACCGCCGTCGTCACCATCCGCTTCGACAGCGGCGCCCTCGCCACCGCCGAGGCCAGCTTCCAGGCCGTCTACGGCTACGACGTACGCGCCGAGATCCTCGGCTCGGCCGGGATGCTCACCATGGGCGACGTCCGCCGCACCCACCTGACCGCATACGGCCCGGACGGCGTCGCCGCCGAGTGCGTCACCTACGACCAGCACCTCTTCCACGACGCCTATGTGGCCGAACTCGCCGACTTCGCCGACAGCGTCCGCACCGAGCGCACCCCCTCCGCCACCGGCGAGGACGCACGCGCTGCCCTGGCCATCGCCCTCGCCGCCGTCCAGTCCGTCACCACCGGCGGTCCCGTCCCCGTCGACAAGCTCCAAGACCTGTGAAACACGGGTCTTCGGCCGCAGCGCGGACCCCGGCGCCGTGCGACAAGTACGGGGTGACGGCCAGGTCAGTCCAACATGCGCCCCCCGCTGCTCAAGTGCGGCGGGGGTGTCGGTGACTAGTAGACGTCTGAAGAGAGATGAGCCGACGGACAGGGCACTGACGGAGGCGATCAGTCCACCGACCCCGACACCGACGAGTGCGGCGATCCGTGCGAGTGGGCCAGCCGCCCTTCATCGTCCTGACTTGGGCCATGGACAACGGGCAATGGCAAACCCGGTCCATAACTTCGGCTCTCCCGCCCAGCCCGGCCGCCGATCCGGCCCGGGCACGGGAGTGGTCAGCATCGGTTCCGGAAGCGTCCACGTCACCTCGCATCCCTTCCCCCGCCATGTCCGCCACCCGAGTGGCTGCGCATTGCCCGGCGAGCGAGGTCTTACGTGCTCGGAGCGGCCCCGGGAGCGGGTACCGGACGGACGCGCCGGGCGGTACGAGGCTGACCCGGCCGGGGCGGACTACGTGAGGCAGGCCGTCGACGGCGAGGTCGGCCTCATGCCGATACAGGTGCAACTGCCACAGGTCGGGTAGGTGGAAGACGTCGGTGCGCCCGGCCGGGCCGTGGACGCCGACGTTCGCCGCGACGGGCGGCTCGTCGAGACGGACCACGACCTCAAGCACGGTGAGAAACTACCAGTGGTGGTGAGCGGGAACCACGCGCCCGACGCAGCTGGTTCCCTACTGTGGTGGACATGACGACAACCAGAGAGCACCTGCTCAGCTCGGTGCAGATGGCGCACTTCGTCGCCCACGGCTCGCTGCGTATGGACGCGGTGGTACCCGCGGAGATGAACGCCGAGGCCATGAAGGTCTTCGGCGCCGGCATCCCGCCGGTGCGGTACGGCACGCCGGTCCCCGAGGCCTATCCCGAGGCGTCCTTCATGCGGCGCCTCGTCGAATTGCCCCAGGTAGCCGGCGCGTTGCGCAGTCTTGTCGGACCCGATCCGGACATCGACCACCATGCCGTGCACATCCGCGAGCCGCACGAGGGGGGAGCACAGCCGCTCCACGGGGACGCGATCATCGACGTACGGCCCGATGCGTTCGACGTGCAGTTGATGTACTACCCGCAGCAGGTGACGCTGGAGATGGGCGGCACGCTCAGCGTGCCCGGCAGCCATCTGCGGCGTACGAACGAGAGCGACACCGGCCGGTACCAGAACCTGCTCGGCCAGAGTCGACTGGTCTGCCCGGCGGGCACGGTGGTGTTTCTGCACCACGGCCTCTGGCACGGCGGACGGCGCAACGACGGCGACACTCACCGCTACATGTTCAAGATCCGCTTCAATCCGACGGTACGGCAGCGGTCTCTGTGGGACACCTCGGACCTGGCGGACCCGCGCGTCGCGGAGAAGCTGAACACCGTCTTCCCCTGGTACGAGCAGGCGACCGGCCGTCTGGAGATCTACAACCGAGTCCTGCTGTGGCGGGCGCTCACCGGCGACGAGGACTTCGACCTCGACCACTGGGTCACCCGCGTCACCAACCGACCGCAGGAGGTTTCCGCATGAGCACGATCACCTCCGCTCCCACTCCGACCGCCTCCGTGCTCCGCCAGCAGGTGCTGGTGCTGTATCTGGCCACGTCCGCCCTGGACTCCCCGATCGTCGGCTGGTCGCTGTACGACGGCACCGGCCGCACGTCCCCCACCACGGGCGACAACGACGAGCCTCCCTACGAGACGGGCGTGGCCGCCCTGCGGGACGGCTGGCGCCTCATCCAGGCGGCTCAGTTGATCCCGCCGAATCCGGGGCACGAGTACGACGTGTCGTTCCTGAAGCATGAGTTCTTCTTCGAGAAGCTGGTGGACCTCGCCCACGCCGGGTAGTGACCAGCGATGGACGAGGTACGGCGGGCTGGGTGCACGTGGGGGCACCGGGCCGTTCGTATCCGGCCCCACGACGGCGGCCTGGACGTCACCACCCGCACCGCCCCGCGTCATTTTGCGGAGCAGGTCGAATCCGGCACGACCGTACAGCTGTCTCTTGATCTTCTTGATGCGCTTCACAGCACCTTCGGTGCCCCCGGAGCTCCAGTGCACGGTCAGCCCGGCGCTCACGGCTTCGAGGTCGGCGATCAGTCCGCGGGCGAAGCCGGTGATCCCGGGCAGTTGCGCGTCGCGGGCGGAGCTGGTCCAGTCCGGCAGGTCAGCACCCGTGCGCCGGGCGAGTATCTGCGCGAGGTCGCGGACGAGGTCGTGAGTTTGCTCCAGCTCTGGGCAGGCGTCGAGCACCGCCTTGAGCTCGTCGGCGGGGATCTGGAACAGGTGCTCCAGGGTGCGGTGGCGCGAGGCGACGACTGCCCGGTAGACCTCGGAGCGGGAGAAGTACTCATCGGCGACGGCGGCGGGGGAGTCGAGCCAGGACTGCGGGACGGACGCCGGGTCGGGGTGTTGGTCGAGTTCGTCGTCGCTGAGCAGCCGCAGCACCCCGTCGTCTTCGTCCGCGGCGGCCGGGACGGCGGCGGCCGCGTTCAGGAACCAGTCGGGGCCTTCGACGTTCTCGGCGATCCAGGCCAGTTCGGCAGGGCGCAGCACGTTCAGGGCGTCGGTGACGGCGCTGTGCGGAGTGTGCGGGTTGGCGGCGACGGCGGCCAGGACCTGGACCGGTCGGTGCTCCGAGTGGCGTGCCAGGAGCCGGGCCGGCCGGGCGGTCGGGGTCGATGTTGGCGATGCGGCGGATCAGGGTCCGGCTCGGCGCGGGGGAGACAACGGCCGGCGGATCCAGGGAGGCAAGCTGAGCGCAGGAGCCTGCGAGGTGGCCGGGGTCGGCGCTGAGGAGGGCCAGGTTCTCGGCGAGCCTCAGGACGCGGCCATCAGAGCCGTGGTCGTCGGCTTGCCTGTCGGGCGGGCTGAGCAGATGGCCGCGGTTCACGAGAGCGTCGGTGGCCGCGTGCAGTTGCTCGGTGGCGAGGTCGGCCAGGCGCGGGTTGTCGCGGACGCGGTGGGCGATGTGGTGCAGGGTTCTGCGTGCCGTGACCTGCGGGTTGGGCAGCTCTGCCAGCTCGGGAATGCACAGAGCCGGGAGGCAGGGCCGCAGCAGGACCTGGCTGAGGGCGGGGTCCGGGTCTTCGTCAGGAGGTTCTTCGCCGGACGGGTACGAGCCGGCGGCATCGAGCCGGGCGTCTTCCTCAGCGCGGCCCCCGGGGCGCCGGGAACGAATCAATATCCTGCCCATCAGGCGCTCGGGGGCGATCAGTTGCCATCGATCAGTCTCACAGCTGAGGTGGGACCGGCCGGCCGAGAAACGCGGCAAGCCGATCGATGGCCGGAGCGGTCTCCTCGACGGGTTGCGGCTCGGCGAATCGTCCCGTTCGGGACTGAGCGGAGAACTGGACCTGAACGAACGCCAGGCTCTGCTCGGCAAGGTCTTCGGGAAGCAGGACAGGGATTCCGGTGGCCTGGGCAAGGTCCCAACTGTGAGCGAGCAGGTCGTAGAGGCGGATCTGCAAGCGCTCGGCGCCCGTGGCGCTCCCCAAGGGTCCGCGATAACTCCGGTCAAGCACCCCGGGACGGGAGAAAGCAGCCAGCAGTGAAGCGCTGGAGGACCGGTAGGCTCCAACCGGGTCGTCACCGAGGAGGTCTGCACGGCGCTCGGGCATCGGGCCACCCTCGATCATGGCTGCGAACACCAGATCCATGGCGACCAGGTGGGCCACCACCTCGCGCACGTTCCATTCCGTGCACGGCGTCGGTTCCTTCCACTGCTCGGGGCGGACCTCGGCGATCAGGGCACCGACAGATTTGCATGCACGTGCGAGATCTTCGACGGAAACGGTAGTCACCCGGGGAGACTACGGCGTCAACTGTCAGGCTGCTCAAGGGATTTGCATCAGTGCGAAAAAGCCCTGCCGAATCGGGCGCCCCCGCGATCGCTGAGCGTCGATGAGTGGCAGCTGTCGCAGGTACCTGCCCCGCTCACTGAAGTCAGCGACGACGAACCCACCGTACTTCCGAGCGCACGTGCAGAAGACGCCGTGGGTTCCCGGTGAAAGTCCCTCAGTCGCGCTGAACCCACGGCCGTCGTGCTGGTAAGAACGCTGTCACCGATGCTGCTGGCTTTTTCGGGGTCACACGGCGAGGAGGGGGTCGAGCCGGGCGAGGTGGCTGACGCGCGTGGGGTCCAAAGGATGCCTGTTCCACCAGGCGTCAAGGCGTATGAGGTTGAAGGTCGCCTATATCGGCCAGTACATGGGGACGTTCGGCGTCCAGCCGATCTGCGAGACTTCTTCGGCCTCGCACAACCTGCGGTAGATCCGGTCGCGCCGTTTCACGAGCCTTGTTCCTCCCCTTCGATCCGGCCGATCGCGCAGGCGATCCGCGGAGGGGCCAGCGCGGCGGTCCTCAGGCGGAGCCGCTGGCGGTGTGTGCGGCGCACCTCGCCCCGTTGCAGGCCCTGAGCCCACGTCATTTCCCTATACATGATCGTCATCCCGGGGATGAGGAGCACGCACACGAAAGTGGCGAGTTGGGTGACCAGGTTCAGGACACCGGCGGCCTCGGTGTGCCGGGCGGCCGCCTCCGGGTGCGCTGTGGCCAGCACAGTCGCGATCACTCCGGCGACGACCAGGATCGCGCCGCCGGCGGTTTGGAGGAGCCACCAGAAGTGCGGACTGCGCGAGTCGCCGATGATCATCGCCCGCTGGCCGGATGTCACCCGTCCCGCGGTGTTGGCGGCCGCCCGGTCCGGATCCGTCCAACGCACCGTAATCCCGGGAGCAGCCCCCTCCACCCTGTCCGCGCAGCTGTCCCGGGCCTGCCACCCCTCGGGTCCTGCCGCGATTCCGTACACCCTGCTCCCCGTCGCTCCGGTGACGTCGCCTTCGGCATGACCGACCCCGGCGCGGTTGGGCAGACGGTGCGAGCTCTCTCCGATCCACCCCAACTGCCTTGCATTCACTGCGTGTTGAGTCTCACGCGTTCTTGAACCGGTTACGATCCGATCGGTTCCACAAGTCGTCCTCGCCCACGAGACCAGCACCGGAAGCCAGGGAACCGCCGGGTACCCCAGGGGCATCGGTACAGACGCGGGGCTGACGTCAGATCGGTAGTTCCCCGACGACGCGCGGTACGGCGAGCACCGGATGAGCACGGGACAAGGGGCGGGATTGTGGCGTATGCGAGAGCCCGGCACATCTGCGGGACCTGGGTGATGTGCGGGTTACTGATGGCCGGCTGCACGGACGGCGGGAGCGGCGGGGACAGCCCCGCCGACCGGGCGATGCCGGAGGAAAGCACCACTGCGAGCGGAAGCGGCGGCGACACGAAGGCTGGGGCCTCCGCGGACACGAGTACAGGCGACGACAGGGTGCCGACGGCCTCGCCGACCGTCGGGACGGATCCCGCCAAGGAGCCGGGAACGGCGGACCAGGCGCGGGCGCTGGTCGGGAAAGTGATCGCCGGCCCGGAGCTGTTTGGGCCGGGGGTGGAGCGGGCGACACCGTACGAGAGCGACCCCAGCCGCTGGGCGGTGCTCGGCGACGGCTGCGCCTGGCAGTTGGAGGAACTGCCGGCGGACGTACTGGCCACGCTGACCCGGCATTTCGAGGTGCCCGCCGGGGACGGCAAAGGTCCGGTGCGGCTGTCGGCCACGGTCACCGTGCACCGCACAGTGCTGGACGCGGCCTGGGAACAGGCGGGGATGCTGGAAGAGGCGCTCGACTGCGAGGAGCAGTTCCTGCGACCGGGAGAGCGGCTGGCGGAACTGACCTCGACCGCGTACGCGTGGGGCGAGGCCAACAACAGCTACAGCGATGAGTCGCTGGGGGAGACGGGCCTGTGCGTGAGTGACACCCGCGGCGGGCCGTATCCGTACCGGTGGGACCAGGCCACGCTGGGCCCCGTGGTGGTCAGTACCTCCGTGTGCGGCGGCCAGGGACGCCAGGCGGACGAACTCCTGCCCTTGGTCCAGGGCGCCCTGCCCAGGATGCTGGTGCGGGCACAGGTGGAGATCGGGCGCCCCGCCGGGTCCGGGTCCTCCTCGCCGGCGCCTGGCACCTCGCCCGGCACCGGCGCGTCGACACCGGGTACGAACGGGGGTGCGTGATGGAGCGGCTGCTTACTTCCGATCCGTCCCGCCTCGGCGGCCACCGACTGCTGGGACGGCTGGGCGCGGGCGGCATGGGCGTGGTCTACCTGGCCCGTACCGAGGCCGGGGACCTGGCCGCAGTGAAGGTGATCCAGCCGGAGTACGCCGAACAGGCGGAGTTCCGGGCCCGGTTCCGCCGCGAGGCGACCTCCGCCGGCCGGGTGGACAGCCCGTGGGTGGTACCGGTGCTGGGCGCGGACACGGAGGCCGAGGCGCCGTGGCTGGCCACGGCGTTCGTGCCGGGTCCGTCGCTGGCCGAGGCGGTCGCGGCCTGTGGGCCACTCCCGACGCGCGCGGTGCGGATCCTGGGCAAGGTCCTGGCGCGGGCCCTGGCCGCGGTGCACGACGCCGGTCTGGTGCACCGGGACGTCAAACCCGGCAACATCCTGCTCGCCCTCGACGGCCCCCGGCTGATCGACTTCGGCATCGCGCGGCCCACGGCTGCCGGGGAATCCGAACTGACCGCGGACAGTGTGGTGGTGGGCACGCCCGGATTCCTCTCCCCCGAGCAGGCGCGGGCCCGGGAGGTCGGCCCGGCCAGCGATGTGTTCTCCCTCGGCTGCGTGCTGGCGTACGCGGCCACCGGCCGGCTTCCGTTCGGCACCGGCACGGCGGACGCGCTGCTGTACCGCACCGTCCACGACACACCGGAACTTGACGGCGTCGACGACGCCGAACTGCGCGCGTTGCTTCAGCGGTGCCTGGCCAAGGAGCCCGCGGCGCGGCCCACGGCGGCAGAGGCGGACACAGAACTTGTGGAGGACGCCCCGGCCGACTCCATCGACTGGCTGCCGGACGCGGTGGTCGCCATGGTCGCCGACCGGTCCGCCGAGATGCTGGCCCTGCCCGGCATCGAACCCACCGGGATCTCCGCCGACGCCGAGCACGCACGGCCGGGGCGCCGCCGGGTCCTGGCACTGGCCGCGGGCGGCGCGGCCCTGTTCGCGGCGGGCGGCGGCGCGGCCCTGTGGGCGGCGCTGGGGAGTGACGACGAGCGGGATCCGGCGGCTCGGTCCACAGAGCCGCCCTGGGTCCTGGGCGTCCACGCCGACCTGAGCGGACCGCAGAAGGCGGCCGGGACGGCACAGGAGCGCGCCGCCCGGCTGGCCGTGGAGCAGTTCAACTCCCGCAAGGACAAGCCGTTCACCCTCACTCTCCAGGCTGTGGACGACCGGGGTGAGGCGGCACGGGCGCAGCGGGCGGCCCGGCAACTGACCGGCGACGCCGATGTTCTCGCCGTCCTCGGCCCCACCGGCTACGCCTCGACGCAGGCTGCCCTGGAGGTCTACGAGGGCGCCGGGCTGCCGGTGCTGACCGTGTCCGAGCTCTCCTTCACCGCCGGGGCGTCGGCCCTGCTGGCCGAGCCGCAGGGCTATTTCCGGACCGCACCCATGGCCGCGTACACCGTCTACAACGCTGTCCTCACCCTCGCCGCCCAGGGTTCTGGCCGCCCGGGGCTGCTGATCGACCGAGCGGGGCGGATCACCGGCATGGAGTCCGCGCAGATCGTCCGCGACACGGCCCGTGTCCGCCAGGTCGACCTGTACTCCAGGGTCGTGCCCGCCGCCGCGACGGACGCGTCGGTGGTGGTCGCCGACATGCTCGCCCGCGGCATCGACGGCTTCTTCTGCACCGGCACCCCCGAGCGCGCCGCCACGGTCGCCCGCACCCTGGCCGAACGGGGCTTCACGGGACCGCGGTTCCTGGACGCGCCCACGGCCACCGAGTCCTTCGTCACCACGGCGGGTGACGCGGCGGACGGCTGGCAGGCCCTGACCCCGTACATCAGCCCGGACGCCGTCCCCGTACGTGCCTTCGCCACCGCCTACCGTGAGCGATACGGCAGCGCACCGGACATCTGGGCCCCGGAGGCGTATGACACCGCCCGCCTGGTCGTCGACCGGCTCGCCGCCCTGGCCACGGACGGCGGCCGACGCCCCAGCCGCGCCCAGGTCACCGAGGCCCTCACCAAGGCCAGCTTCAAGGGCCTGACCACGACGTACGCGTTCGACGAGAGCAGAGAACTCACCATGCAGCAGGTCCACCACTACCGCGTCGACGGCGGCCGGTTCGCTTACGTCGGCACCCTGCCCACGTCCTGACGGCGGCGGGAACAGGGAATGCGCGCGCTGCGGTCCGAGGACCCCGAGACTCTCGGCGGGTACCGGCTGCTCGCCCGGCTCGGGGCCGGCGGCATGGGCACGGTCTATCTGGCCCGCACCGCCGACGGGGCACTCGTCGCCGTGAAGATGATCCGCGCCGAGCACGCCGCTGATCCCGCCTTCCGGGCTCGCTTCCGCCGCGAGGTACGGCTGGCCACCGGGCTCACCGCACGGTGGGTGGTGCCGGTGACGGCCGCCGACACCGAGGCGCGCGAGCCGTGGCTCGCCACCGCCTTCGTGCCCGGCCCATCGCTGGCAGAGGCGGTCGACGGACACGGCCCGCTCCCCGCGCACACCGTCGTCGCACTCGGCGCACGGCTGGCCCGGGCGCTGGCCGAGGTGCACGCGGCGGGCATGGTCCACCGCGACGTCAAACCCGGCAACATCCTGCTCACCCGCGACGGCCCCCGGTTGATCGACTTCGGCATCGCACAGGGCACCGGCACCACGGCCCTGACCGCCCCCGACGCGATCATCGGCACCCCCGGGTATCTCTCCCCCGAACAGGCCCGGGCCCACGAGAGCGAGTCAGGACCGCCCAGCGACGTCTTCTCCCTCGGCTGCGTGCTCGCGTACGCGGCCACGGGCCGACGGCCGTTCGGCACCGGTGAGGCGGCGGCGATTCTCTACCGCACCGTCCACGAGGAGCCCGATCTGACCGGCCTCGACCGTTTCCTCCCGCCACCGGTACACGCGGCAGTCACCGGCTGCCTTGCCAAGCCCCCCGGGCACCGGCCCACGGCCGCCGAACTCGGTGAAGCACTTGAGGTGATGAGCAGTCAGACCGGCCGGGCGCTGGGCGGAACGGAGAGGGCCGCCACGCGCGGGGACACCCCGCCCCATGGGCCGGGTGACTGGCTGCCGCCCGAGGTGCTGCGGCTGGTGGCCGACCGTTCCGCTCGCGCCCTCAACCCGCCGCCGCGCCCATCGGCCCCGATCGCCCCGGGGCCATCGCGCCCGGAGTCGGTACAGAGGCTGCCCCGCCGCCGCGTTCTCGCGATCGGCGTGGCGGCGGTTGCGGCTTCGGGCACCGGCGCCGCCGTACTGCTGAGCCGGCGGGACACCACGGCGACGGCCGGCTCGCCCCGCAAGGTGCCGACGCACACGATCGGCTTTCACGCCGACCTGACCGGGCCTCAGAAGAGCACCGGAACCGCGCAGGAGCGGGGGGTCCGCCTCGCCGTCGCCATCCACAACGCACGCGCGGACGCCTCCTTCCGCCTCACCCTGTCCACGTACGACGACCGGGGCGAGACGGCACGGGCGAAGGACGCGGCCCGCAGCCTGCTCGCCCGCCCCGCCGTCCGCGCGGTCATCGGCCCCACCACGGCCGCCGCCGCCCGCGCCGCGGGCCCGCTCTACGCTGCCGCGAGGACACCGTTCGTACTCGTGTCGGTCGACGCCGACGACGCCGGACTGTCCACCGCAGCCCTGCGGCGCACACTGTGCACGACCAGGGCATCAGGTTCCGAGCGCGCCCTGCCGGTCATCGTCTACCTGACACATGTGCGTTCCACGCGCCGTACCGCAGTCATCGAGGACCGGGCCGCGGGAGAGACAGCCTGGAACATCAGCCACTACATCGCCGAGGCACCACCCAGCGAGGGCACGGCCACCATCCACCCCGTCGCGGCCGACACCGACGACTTCCGCCCGGCCGTCACCGAGGCCCTGGCCACCGACCCTCAGGCCATCGTTCACGCCGGGACCTCCCCGAGCCGGGCCGCAGCCTGTGCCAGTGCCCTGGCAGCGGCCGGATTCACCGGTCCACGCATGGGATTCGAGCCCGTCATGCGACCGGACTTCCTCACGGAGGCAGGTGATGCGGCCGAGGGGTGGATGTTCGAAGCCCCGTACACCGAACCGCAATCGGCCGGCACCAAGGCCGCCACGGCGTTCACCACCGCGTACCTAAAACGCTACGGCCGGGCACCCGACCGCTGGGCCGCCGAGGCGTACGACGCCGTCGGGCTGATCGCCCGCACCCTCGGCGCGCTCGGGGGCGGCGCGGAGATCGAGCCCGGCCAGGTCGCCGAACGCCTCTTCCGCACCGCCCACGACGGCGTGGCCAAACCGATCCGCTTCACCGAGAATCCCTCGCACCACCTGAAACAGGAGAACGCAAGCTTCCTCTACCAGGCAAGGGGCGGGCAGTTCCTATTCCTCGGCCGATACGACCAGGTGCGATGAGCAACAGCCGTCGGGAGGAACTCCTACAGCGGACAGCACGACAGCGCTGTCGACCGCCAACGAAGGAGTAGGGCCAGCCGGGGATCATCTGGGCCGAGCCCCTGCCTCGACCGTATATGTGGCAGAACAGTCGGTCCGGGCTGGTATTCGCATCCGGCCGCAGCCAGTTGCTCCCACAAGCCGCCTTTCCGCCGTCCGGGGAAGCGGCAGCCCTGCCAGTGCCCTGCGTAGCCGAGACGGATCCAGATGCCCGCGGTTCAGCCCGCCGTACAACGCACCATGCCCACGGTGATGCTCAGGCGTCGGGGACAGCTCGACCAACGTCCTGACCGGGCCGTCCGCACACAGCAAGGTGTCACTCAGCTCGAACAGGGCGTCGGGTCGCTGGGGCAGGCAGGCATAGAACTCCGTCCGGAAGCATGACAGTTCGGCAAACGCATCCCGCGGGGCATCCCTCTGCAGCAGACTCATCGTTACGGCTTTCGTGCTGGTCAAGTGCCTCTGTGACGCAGCACAGGATCAGGCGACGGCCGCTCTCACGTCAGGCACTCAGCCGAAAGCATCAGCAAGTTCGAGGCTCCGTTCGACCGCAAGCGATAAACGCCAAGCTAATACTGCAACGGTGCTTGTTCTGATTGCTGGGCAGTTGTCATGGGCTGTGTCCGCGTCGTTTGTAGTGACTGACGCGGGCCTGTCGTTGTCGCCTCCGGCGCCAGGTTGACCAGTGCAGGATGTGGTCGACCGGTGTGGGCTGGCGGTTGGTGAGGCGGGTGATCAGTCGTCGGATCTCGGCGAGGCTGAGGTGGATGAGGTGGGAGGATCCGTTTCTGCTTTGTCCGTGTCCAGCTGGCGGGCCCGCAGGACGGTGAGGCAGGCGTGGGCGGCCATGGCCAGGGTCATGTGGCGGTGCCAGCCGGGGTAGCGGCGGACCTGGTAGTCGTCCAGGCCGCATTCCTGCTTCGCGGTCTGGAAGCACTCCTCGACCGCCCAGCGGCTGCCCGCAATACGGATCAACTCGTCCAGCGTGGTCTGGGCCGGGCAGTAGACGATGTAGTAGGAGATCTCTTCGGGTCTGCTGACGCTGCGGCGGGCGAGAACCCAGTGCCGGCGGTCCTCGCGGTGCCAGGGCCTCACTTCGACGCGGGCCCAGTCGTAGATCCGCCGGCCATGGGCTCCCGCGCCGCAGGAACGGCGTTTCCATTTCTGCCGCGGCAGGCCGGGGAACAGATCGTGGACGGGGTGGTCGATGGACCAGCGGGTGACGACGGTGTCGTGCCTCGTTGTGGCCATGACGTGGAAGACATCCGCCTGTTCCAGCTCGAACCGCCAGCCCTTGCTGTAGCCGTAGGCGGCATCGGCTGTCACCCATCCGAACGGGATCCGGTCGGCGATGGCCCGGCGGACCATCGCCTTGGCCATGGCCACCTTCGTCTCGAAGGCGACCGTGTCGTCGATGCCCGCCCGGCGGCACCGTTCCCGGTCGTCCGTCCAGGACGTGGGCAGATACAACCGCCGGTCGATGAGCGTGCGTCCGCGCTCTGTGGCGTAGGCGAGGAACACCCCGATCTGGCTGTTCTCGGTGCGGCCGGCGGTGCCGGAGTACTGCCGTTGCACCCCGGCCGAGCGGATGCCCTTCTTCAGAAAGCCGGTGTCATCCACGATCAGGACGGCCTCGCGGTCTCCGAGGTGTTCGACGACGTAGTCGCGCACGTCGTCCAGGACCTCGTCGGCGTCCCACTCGATCCGGTTCAGCAGCCGGTGGATGCGATCGGGACCCGCATGCCCCGCTTCCTCCGCCAGCGTCCACCCGTTCTTCCGCTGCAGCGGTGCTATCAGCCCGCGCATGTACGCCAGCGCCGACTGACGCGGCTCCTCCCGGCTGAATCGGTGCACGAACCGTTCATGCAGAGCGTCCAGTTCACCCGCCCACAACCTGACACCAGCAAGGTCCCCACCCATAACCACACCAACGACCGAACTGGCCAGCAGTCACGGCAAGCACCGTTGCAGTACTAAGGCGTGACGAGCTTCTTCGTGGTCGTCATCGAGGCTGACATCTACGACGCGTCGCGTGGCTTCAACGAGGCGCAGTCGGGCACGAGAGGGCCTATCACCGGTCGCTTTACGGTCCCTCCCGGCGGTTCACTTCAAGATCTTGAAACGGCCGTGCTCCTGTGGAACAGTACGCATCCGGCCTGTCCGAATGGAAGAGTTGGTGTTACGCCATGTTTTCCGAGGTTGGCTCCCATCTGGCCGGAAGCGGCAAAAGGTTGTTTTCCGACCACTTGCTCCAGGTGTTGAAACACAGCAGCGTCGACACGTTGTTCTGTGTCCCCGGAAGCGCCATCGGTCCATTGCTGGATCGAACCCTCACCGACGTTGACCTGCGGCTGGTTGTAGCGCGGCACGAGTCGGGAGCAGTGGCCATGGCGGACGGCTATGCCCGCGCGACCGGCAGGCTGGGTGTCGCCCTGGTGACCAGCGGGCCCGGAGCGTTGAACGCCCTGCCCCACCTGGCGGTCGCCCAGGCAGACGGTTCACCGGTACTCCTGATCAGCGGCGCGGTGGCCCGAAGTCATCACGGGCGCGGAGGCTTCCAGGAGGGGGCCGAGGACGGGGTGGACGTGGTCGGCGCGTTGGGGCGGTGCGCCAAGTACAGCAGGGAGATCGGCAACTCCCACTCCGCCCCGCAGCTGGTCGACAACGCTGTGCGTCAAGCGTTGACCGCCCCTCGCGGAGCCGCGCACCTGAGCGTTCCCGTCGACCTTTTCACCGAGGATGTCGATTCCGGGGAGTTCGGCGGGAAGTCATCGTTGCCGTGCGAAACGATCCTTCTCGGCGGAGTCGCCCAGGTCGCGCGGGCGCTGTTGGCCGCCGAACGTCCCATGCTGGTGCTGGGAAACGGGGCACGCGAAGCCCTCAGATCCGATCCCGGCCTGGGCAAGGCGCTCGCGGGGTTTGCCGAGCGGTTCGCCGTTCCGACCGCGACCACGATGAAGGGCAAAGGGCTTTTTCCCGAAACCCATCCGCAGGCCCTGGGTGTGATGGGGGTCGGTGGTTCCCGCCGAGCGCACGCCTACCTGACGCGGAACCCTCCTGACGTGGTCGTAGTGATTGGCAGTGGCCTCGGGGAATGGGCGAGCGCCAATTGGTCTCCCGCAGTGCGGGGAACACGGGCGCTGGTGCAGGTCGATGCAGACCCGGCGAAGATCGGCCGGGCCTACGCGGTGGACCACGCAGTGCACGCCGACGCGGGGCAGTTCTTGCGTGCAGTGCTGGCGGTGGCGGACGCGTCTGCCACTCACCGGCCCCACCAAGAGCCGTTGCGCCGTCGACGTGATGCGCTCGAGGACCTGCCGGATGTCGTCGCCGAGGCCTCGGTCGCCGAACTCGGTGCTGTGCCGGTCACACCGCAGGCCCTGATGCACCACCTCCAGCGCTGGACGGCGGGTATCCCGGAGGCGCTGGTGTTCGTCGACATAGGGAACAGCACCGGGTGGTTCACGCAGCGGGTGGCGGTCGATCCGCCGTCGCAGGTGCACTGCCCGCTGGGGATGGCGAGCATGGGCTGGGCCAGCGCCGCTGTGATCGGCGCCAAGCTCGCCCGGCCGGAGGCGACCTGCGTGACGATCACCGGCGACGGCGGGTTCCTGATGAACGCCACGGAGATCGCCACCGCGGCCCGGCTGAGGGTCGGGGCCATCTGGGTGGTGCTCGACGACAACGCCTTCAATATGGTGCGGCAAGGCATGGTCCATTCATTCCCCGACACCATGCGCACCACCGATGAGGACTTCGGGTTGGGCGGCCCGAACCTGGTCGGGCTGGCCGAGAGCCTGGGTGCGCGAGCCTGGCCCGTCCGGGTCCCCGACCAGATCCCGATCGCACTCGACCAGGCGAGACGCGCCGCTGAACACGATCCGGGCCCGCAGGTGATCTGCGTGAGTATCGACCGCGACGAGCCGGGTCCCTTCCGGGACCGCAACGAATCAGTCGGCCTTTCCTTCCGAGCGCCTCGCTGGCCACCACCTGAGCCAGCGATACGCCCCCGACCATCCGCACCAGTCGGCACCGAGTAAGGAGTACGCCCTTGACCAGCACCGGAGCCGGTATATCGGCGATCGCCCTGGAGTTTCCGACCCATGTCCGCCGCAACGACTTCTGGGAGCGGAACCACCCCGAACTGGTGGCCAACAAGGACAACGGAATCTATCTCCGTGTGGTGGCCTCCAGCGACGGGACTGAATCGGACAACGCTTTCGACATCGAGCGCAGGCCGTACCTGTCCGATACGTTCCGCGGCGCACGGGAACGGCGGGTGATCGCGGCGGAAGAGACAGCCATGGATCTGGAGCAGAGGGCGCTGCAGGGGCTCTGCCGCGCGCGGGGTATCGACCCCGCTGAACTGGACGCGGTCATGGTCCACTCATGGCTGCCCGACACCCTCGGACCACAGAACGCCGCCCACCTGACCGCACGGCTGGGACTCCGCGTGCCCGCATGGAATTTCGAGTCTGCGTGCAACTCCGTGGTGGTCGGCCTGCAGACCGCCACGGCGCTGGTACGAGCTGGCGACTACGAGCGGATCGCCCTCATCACGTCGATCACGTCGTCCAGAAACGTCGACCCGAGCAGCACCCTGTCATGGTTCCTGGGCGACGGGTGCGGGGCGCTGCTCATCGAGCGCTGCCCGACCGGTCGGGGGATCATCTCGTCGAAGGTCATCGGCACGCAGGAGACGTGCGGCGCCGCGGAGTTCCTGATGGAGGTCGATGACCATATCCGGACGCCGAGGATCAGGATGCGGATGGAGAACACCGCCGCAGGCAGGATCATGCGGGACAACGCCGAGCAACAGCTCACGACCTGCGTTCGCGGCGCACTCGACAAGGCCGGGTATACGATCGACGACGTCGACTTCCTCGTCGTCAACACGCCGGTCGCCTGGTTCGCCGCGTTCTGCGCCAGGGCATTGGGCGTCGATCCGGCGAAGACCGTCAGCACCTTCGGCACCTATGCGAACATCGGCCCGGTCCTGACGACCGCCAACCTGTTCGAAGCGGCCAGCACGGGCAGAATCAAGACGGGCGACGTCGTCGTCCTGTTCGGGATCGGCTCGGTGTCCACGGCCGGAGCGGCCGTCATGGTGTGGGGTGACGACGTCGCCCTCGGCCCCCACCCCGTATCAGGCTGAACCGGCACGCGTGCCTGGGTCTGAGGAACGGGAGATCGTCCCGTTGAACCGGGCGAGGACACCGTCCTTCTGCCGCCCGGCTAGGTAGCCGCAAAAACCCTGCTGCGGCGGGAAGTCGTGCGGGAGGCAGGCCCATCGGCAGCCCCTCTAACGTACATATATGGGTGCCTGGGATACTTGTCCCTGGCTGCTTGGGGCTTTACGAAGACAAGGGTGTCGGCGTACGCCTGAACAGTAAGCCGACACCGACCGAAGACACGCAGTCGTGGACGTCGGGTCTCCGGCGACAAGATCTCGGAAAACCCGTCCTGTCCGTTCATTTGGTGGATTCGACGCGGAGTAGGGAGCCAGCGTTTTCACGGTCGCCTCGATGCCCGGACATCGCTGTTCCCAGGAGGCGATCAGGGGTTGCAGCCTCTCGGTGTCGATCAGGTCGTAGCGTCCGTGGTAGCCAAGCAGCTGATCAGTGACCAAGAGCAGTTTCGCGGTGCCGAAGCTGCCACAGGACGACAACCGCCAGGTCATCCGGATCTGCCCGGACTGCGGCTGGGTCGAGGTGGACGACGCGTCCGTTGACCAGGCCGAGGCGAAGTTCATCGTCAGCGTGGACGTCGAGGACGCGGCGCCGGTCGCAGATCCAGAGTGCGATGCCTGCCGGGACCACCACGGCAACGCCGACGATAACGATCCATCCCATGTCGATCAGACCACGCGCCGTGTCGGCCGACGCCTTGGTCATCGGCCATCCGCAAACCCCGACCAGCACGACCCCGAACAGGGTGAGCCAGCGGCGCAGCGAATAGCGCCTGCGGTCTCTGGCGGTCCACAGCACATCCCGCTCGGTGTCCATGGACTACCGTCACGGGCAGGTTCCCGGAACGCCAGGTGCCTGCATCTGTCTGGCTGTACGACGACTGCGGCATCGAGGAGGAGGGCGATCCTGCCCACGATCTCGAACCACTCGACGCCTGGCCCGCATCCGGACCCTCGCCGAGCACGCCAAGCGTGAGGCGTACCCCGAAGCCGACGAGCAGGCCCATGGGCCTCCTTGGGGTTGAGACTGGTAGGCGCGCATGTTGAGGTGTCGCGTATTCGCGGTTGAGGCCCACGGATCATGAGGCTGGGTGAGAAGTCGGGCCGGTTGATTGGGTCTGGCATGATCGCGCGGTGAGTGATGCGAGGCTGCTGGCCGTGGAGGCCGTTGAGTCACATGTCCGTGCGTTCTTCGAGGGGCATTCCGTTGAGGTCGTCGTCTGCGACCTGTGGCCGGAACGGCGCGAGGTCCTGCCCGACCTGCGGGTTCTCGTTGTCGGCCCCGGTCCACGCAGCTGTAGCTGGGCCTATGTGACCGCCGGGTGCTGGGCCGCGATGGAGAAGGACGGTCACGGGCTTGAGTTCGTCATGACCGCCCACGTCCGCGACAAGCGGTTCATCGACCTCATGGCCATGATCACGCACTACCACTGCGGTGGGCATCAGCTCGACCTGGAGCACAGTATGCCGATCGGTGAATCATGGGTGCCGGGCTCGAACTGCGACCACCTGCTGATCAGCCTGCCCTATCTCCACGGACCTGACCTTGAACACTGTCCGCTGCCCGGGGGGCAGGCGCGCATCCTGTGGACCTTGCCTGTGACGGCCGCCGAAATCGAGTTCCGCAGGCATCAGGGTCATGAGGCGTTGGAGCAGCTCTTCGACGAGGCGGAGATCATTCCCACTGATCCTTTCCGGGCTTCGGTCGTGTGAGACAACGACCGAACCGCTCCCAGCGGTGACCGCGAGTGATCACCAGCAGCGTATCGGCTCCAGGTTCCGCCGGCTTCAGTCACCAGGCGGGTGGCGGTCTTGTCGTGGTAGCCGAGTGCTCTCGCGATGACGGGGGCCGGGGCTTGGAGGACGAGCTGACGGATCGCGGAGGTCCTGCCGCGCTGTGGAGGGACGCCGATCTCACGCAGATGGACGTGCAGGCTGACCGGGTTCATCGGCTGTCCGAGCTGACGGCCGATGAAGAGCCACTGTGAGCTCCTGTTGCTGGCGTAGGGCAAGTGTTGCCGAGACTGGTTGTAGGCCCGCGTCAGGTCGGCGACGGGCGGCGGCCCGGGTCACGGCGTCGCCGATGCCCTGGCCCGCGATCCGACCGGTGGGGTCGCAGATCGGCTTTGGGACTTCTGGTGGGACTGAGCATCCTCGCCCGGGAAACGATCAACAGCACGACGGGAAGCGATCAGCGGCTGCCATGTATGACGTCTCCCGCCAGGCAACAGTTCACTCCGCCGGTCCGCCGACCGGGATGCCGAGCCGGTCGGCGACGCTCGTCAGGGCTGTTCCCAGCGGCAGCGCGACCCGGGTGCGGGCATGCGGGTCGCCCCGGGTGGGGTCCCGGTTGACGATCAGCACCGGCTTGCCCTCCTTCGACGCCTGACGGACGAACCGCAGCCCTGACATCACCGTCAGCGACGAGCCGAGGACCAGCAGCGCAGTCGACTCGCGGACCAGCCGCCGGCAGTGCTCGACGCGCTGCGACGGAACCGCCTCCCCGAAGAACACCACATCCGGTTTGAGGACACCTCCGCAACCGAGGCACGGCGCGACGCGGAAGTCCCCGACCTGCACGTCCGTGAGGTCTGCGTCACCGTCCGGGTTGATCCCGGCGGCAACCGGATCGAAGCCCGGATTTTCGGCCTCCAGGCGCCGGGCGAGTTCACTGCGCGGGCTGATGGCGCGGCAGGAGATGCACACGACCCGGTCCAGGCTGCCGTGGAGTTCCACGACGCCTTCGCTGCCGGCGGCTTGGTGCAGGCCGTCGACGTTCTGGGTGATCACGCCCGAGATGCGGGCGTCCCGGGCGAAGGCGGCCACCGCCAGGTGTCCCGCGTTGGGGCGGGCACGCCCGAAGGTGCGCCAGCCGAGATGGCTGCGCGCCCAGTACCGGCGCCGCGCGTGCGCGCTCCCGGTGAAGTCCTGGTAGGTCATCGGGGTGTGCCGGCTCAGGCTCCCGCCCTCGCCCCGGTAGTCGGGGATGCCTGACTCCGTGGAGATGCCCGCGCCGCTGAGCACCAGCACACCGCCGGAGCTCAGCGCGTCGACGACCGGCTCCAGGTCGGTGGTGCCCGGCAGCAGGTCCGCCGCCGCGGGGATCCAGCTCAGGGTGGGGCGCATGCGCATGCCGCCAGGGTACGGAATCGGCGGCGGCCCCGGCGGGCATGGACAGGTGCCGGGGAACGGTTCTCCATCCGACGCGGTCAAACCGGCGCCCGGCGCACAGGGCGGGCTCGTGGGCGCGCGGGTACCCGCCGCAGTGAGCGCGAGCGCCGTTGCGGGGCGGCCGGCCGCGGAAAGCATGTCCTCAGCACTGCGACTGAGGAGGCATGTGATGTCCAGCGAGTTCCAGCGGACCAAGCTCCAGGCCATGTTCGAGGCGTTCGACGCGGACGGCAACGGCTATCTGGAGGAGGCGGACTTCGTGGCCCTGGCAGACCGCTGGGGTCGGCTGCCACGGGTGAGAGAGGGATCGGAATTGGCGGCGCGCGTGGACGGCGTGCTGAAGGGCTGGTGGCAGCATCTGTCGGAGACCGTGGACAGGGACCGGGACGGCAGGATCGACATGGACGACCTCCTCGCGATGGTGGACCTGCTGCCGACCGTTCCCGAGGCCGTCACCGCCACCGCCGACACCATCTTCGACGCGGTCGACGAGAACGCCGACGGGCGCATCTCGCGCGAGGAGCACCAGCGGCTCGTCGACACCTGGCACGGACGGCCCGTGGAGACCGGTGGTGCCTTCGACCTGCTCGACCAGGACACCGACGGATACCTCACCCGCTCCGAGTTCGCCGCGCTGTGGACCCAGTTCTGGACCAGCGACGACCCCGCCGAACCCGGCAACCTGATGTGCGGCCCGATCGGTGCCGGGTGAGGCACCGGCGACGGCCTTTCAGAGCCGGCCGCAGCGAGCCGCGTACGGGACGTAGCCCCAGCGAGGGTCGACATCCGCAGCCTTCCCTCATGATCACCACCGAGCACACTGGCTGGCGCATCGAGGAACACGCCGACGAGGACGTGGCGGCGAGTCAGGAGCGGCTGACCGGGATCCGCGACACGCTCGCTCGCCACGGTCATTCCCGCATGGATCGAAGCAGTCGGCGCCACTACTGAGCTGCCCGGCCTCCGCCACTTTGCGCATCACCTCCTGCTCGACCGCGACGCCGTCACTGCCAGTCTCACTCTGCCTGGAACTCCGGCGTCGTAGAGAGCCATGCCAACCGGATCAAAATGCTCAAGCGTCACATGTTCGGCCGTGCGGGATTCGCTGTGCTTCGCAAACGAGTCGTCCTGGCCACCTGAGCGTTTGATGTCAGTGCCTGCTGGAATGCTGGCTTCGTCCGCGAGAGCGATACCAGGAGCCGCGCATGGGAACGTGGGGAACCGGCCCGTTCGACAGCGATCTCGCTGCAGACTTCGTCAATGACCTGGAAGGACTGACTTCTCAGAAGGTCATCGAAGTGCTCGAACGAGCCTTCCGGCGAGTCACGGATTCCGGAGCACGCGTGGATGGCGGCGACGGAGCCGAAGCGGTGGTCGCCGCGGCGCTCGTTGCCAGCACGATCCCGGGCAGCGGGATGGTGATCGACCCTGATGACGGACCCAGAGAACCTCTGCCGCAGCTTCCGTTGGCTCTCCGCTCGTCAGCCGTGCTCGCTCTGCAGTGTCTACTCCACGACGGATCGGAACTGCTGACCGGCTGGGTGGACAGTGCCGACGCTGCTCTCTGGCGCCACGAAGTCCACCGGATCGCGGAAACCCTGGGACCGATCGGCCACGAGCAGTAACCGCGCTGCAAGAATGGGACCAGAGCCCGTGCCTACCTACGAAGCCACGTCGCAACGTCGTCGGGATCAGGTGGCGGCCCAGTCGCGGAGCTGGCGGGCGATCCGGGCGACGCCGAGCGCCCCGGAGGCGGCGTCTTGCACGAGCGCGACGGCCGCTTTGGGCGGGTAGTCGAGCTCGCGCGCGTTGAGGATCATGTAGGCCTCGGTCGCATGCCAGGCGAAAGCCTCGTTGGAGTGCTCCAGGCACGGCAGTTTCGCCAGGGTCTGCAGCAGCGCGCCGGCCTTGAGATACAGAGATCCGTAGATGTCGTGCTCCATCGCCCGGGCATTGACCCGGGCGACAGCGGCATACAGCGGTCCGAAGTCGTCGACTTGCGGGTCACCGTCGAGCAGCTCGGCGGCGTGCAGCAGGAACGTGACGTCGAGCGGGTGGAGCGGCGGTTCCGGTGGGGTCACGCGGCGTGGCCCCGCTCCTGGTGCTGCCCCAGTTCCCGCTGCGCTTCCTGCTCGGCTGCCCGCTGCTCGGCATCGGGGTCCAGACTGCTGGGCTCGGCTGCGAAAGCCGCGCCGCTGCGGGCCATGGACGCCTGGAAACCGTCCAGGAACCGCCGTTCCACGGCGGTCGCACGGTCGTAGGCGGCGGAGAGGATGTACTCCTGCATGCTGACCCCCGCTTGGCGGGCCGCTGCCGCGATGGCGGCTCGTTGCGCAGGGTCGGGGAAGCGCAGGTTCATCGCTGCTTTGGCATCCGGCATGGTATCCATGGTACCAGCGGTACCGTGCATGTGTCTCGGGGACGACGCGGACCGCTCCGGCCCCAGGCCGTCGGCGAGAGGGCATCCGCAGTCCCGCCTCCTCCGACCTCCTCCCGCGCCGCCTCGCCCCCACTCTCCGTCCTCACTCCGCCTCGTCCGTTGTCGGTGGCCGGTATGTGGTGGGGGAGCGGCTGGTCGGAGGGGTGGTTGTGGCGGATTGCCGATTGTCGGCCTGGGGTGGTGGCGGGCGGGGCTACGGTACTGCGGCGGACGACGAGGAGGGGGACCGGCCGGTGGAGGTGGCCGAGACGCGGAGCGGACCGGGCGCTGTATCGCCCGCGGTTGTGTGACCTCGACCGGACAGCCGCCGCCTCACGCAACTGCGGCGCGCCGGGGCGGTGTTGGCCGATGACCTCGTTGCGCACCTTCTACTGGTCCGAGGCGAGTTCGTCTTCGTCTGGGACCCAGTGGCCGACGGGCGGGTCCTGTGCGCGTCGGCAGTGTGTCGCGTCGCTGGGTGGGTGGCCCAGTCAGTCGTGAGCGTTCCGTCTTGTGGCGTACTCGGGGGAGTAGCGGGTGAGTCGCAGCTGCAGCAGTAGTGGCTTGTCGTGGTTGTGGTGTGGTCAAAGTGCCGTCAATGTCCTGGGTTTGGGTGGGCGTAACGGCCCTTGTGACAGCGCTGACAGGTCTGCGACCAGAAAGGCCACAACTGTCAGTGGGCCTGTGCGGTCTCACTCTGCGTGGACGGCAACGACCGGCTGTCCTGCCATGACATCAGCAGGGGGAACACCATGAACTCGATCCAGCACAAGGTGGCCACCGCCGGCGCCGTTGCCATCCTGGCGCTGGGCGGCACGCTCGCCGCGACCGCGCCGGCCTCGGCCGCCACTGGCGGTGCCCACAACGGGGCGTGCGGGACGGGGTACGAGGTCTTCACCTCGACTCCGATCAAGTCCTCGCAGACCACCGTGGCGGCCACCACCTACGTGGCCTACAGTTCCGCGGACAAGCAGTGGTGCGCGGTCACGGTGCGCAGCAAGCCCGGTGCCCGCGTGTTCATGGAGGTCACCCTGGACACCTGGCCGACCAGCAGCACCCCGGCGAGGGACGCCGGCTCCTACACGACCTTCGCCGGCCCGGTGTACAAGGACCTGCCCAAGCCTGGCCTCTGCATGACGTGGAGCGGTTCGATCGACATCTACTACAGCTCGGACCGTGGCCTGTGCCCCTGACCTGACGGCTGTCGGCGTGGTCGAGCTCCGGGTCGGCCACGCCGACAGCACCTGCTGACCACCCACTCCGTGCCCTGGGCAGCGTCTTGCGCCAGGGCGCGACCTCGGAGGCGGAGCGCGTGTCTTCGGCGTCGCCGGTCGCCACCACCAAGTGGACGGCGAAGCAGTCGTCGGTGTCGCACAGGACGGCCACTCCCGCCCTGACACCCATCGACACCGCGAAGACCTGCGCGCACGCCCGCGTCGCGGAGATGAACGGGCAGGTCGCCGAGAACCTCGACCGCATGATCGACCAGCTCGAAGACGACACCGTTCACCACACATCGGTGTCGGTCAGCGGGCCACGAGATCGGCCAGCTCAAGATAGGGGTCGCGAGCGGCACGTCGTGGTGGACACGTTCGGTGTGCTGCTGAGTGTGGGGGTCACCGCCGTGGACACCGGTGATCGCGCCGTCGCCCGGGTCCTGTTGCGACAAGTGGCCGACGCGCAGAACCGTCTCGCCCTGGTCTGGGAAGAACACGCTGCCGCAACCGGCTCACCCTGCATGGGTTCACGACCGCCATTCCGGACGCCAGCTCGCGCATCATGCCCCAGGCGACTTCGCCGACCGCCGTAATGACGACATGTCTTCCAGTTCACAGCACCCGGCACCCGCGTCGAGGAATCTCGCGGGTGCGGAAGCCGAGGATCTCGCGTTGTACCGGGAGAAGTTCCGGGGGCGTCTGCCGGAGTCGCTCGACGAGTTGCACGGCCCGACCGATGGGGTCGTGGAGCTGCCGCTGCACGTGGCCTGGTCCGGGATGACCGCGTACGACATGGGCAGTCCGCGCCAGCGCATGGGCCTGGCGAACGGTGACCTGTGGTGCGCGGTCTTCTGGAAGGACATGGGCGGCGGGAGCGCCTACATCAAGGGCACCCAGCCGCTGTGCGCGTGAAGGCGACAAACCGCTGGTGAACTGCTGAGGCCCGGAACACGGCCCGATGCGATGGCCGGAGCGGCGACGTGTCGGGCCGGGCAGGGGAGGCGGTCCCCCTGGGCGGGGTGCCAGGGGAACTTGGCCTTAAGAGGTCCTAACAGAAGTTGTTGATCATGTGACTTTCAGCTTGGGTGGTCGTTGGTCTGGTCGTGGGGAAACGACAGTCGCGGCCATGGATCGTGTCGGATGAACTGTGGTCGCTCATCGAGCCGTTGCTGCCCCGGCCGGGGCCGAAGTTGGTGGAGGGCCGCCCTCGGGTGCCGGACCGGCAGGCGCTGTGCGGGATCTTGTTCGTGCTGCATACGGGCATCCAGTGGGAGTACCTGCCTCAGGAGTTGGGCTTCGGGTCGGGGATGACGTGCTGGCGGCGGCTGGCCGCGTGGAACGAGGCCGGCGTGTGGGACGAACTGCACCTGGTGCTGCTGAAGAAGCTGCGGGCCGCGGGGAAGCTGGACTGGTCGCGGGCGGTGATCGACTCCTCCCACGTCAGGGCGGCGCGGCGCGGCCCAAAAGCGGGCCCAGCCCGGTCGACCGTGCACGGCCGGGCAGTAAGCACCATGTCCTCACCGACGGGCAGGGCATCCCGCTCGCGGTGTCGCTGACCGGCGGAAACCGCAACGACGTCACGCAGTTGCTGCCGCTGCTGGACAAGGTTCCGGCGGTGGCCGGTGTCGTCGGCAGGTCCCGACACAGACCCGACGCGCTCCTCGCCGACCGCGGCTACGACCACGACAAGTACCGCCGCCTGCTGTGGCAGCGCGGCATCCGCCCGGTCATCGCCGAACGAGGCGTTGAACACGGCTCCGGCCTGGGCATCTTCCGCTATGTGGTCGAGCGCACGATCGCCTGGCTGCACGGATTCCGCCGCCTACGGATCCGCTGGGAACGACGCGACGACATCCACGAAGCCTTCCTCGGCCTCGCCACCTGCCTCATCACCCACCGACACGTCCAACGCCTTTGTTAGGACCTCTAAGAGAGCCCGGCGGTAGGCGTCACTTGAGTCTTCTGGTGGTGGGTAGGTGTCCCATCGGTAGCGCGGCGGACGCGCGTGCGGAGCGTGACGAGTACGCATGGCCGCGCCCGGCTGATCCCTAGATCCTCGAACGTCGGCTGAAGCCTGGCCGGGCGGGCGGCTGCCGAAGGGTCAGGCGGCGGGAACCGCCTGCGGATAGAGCACGCTCGGGTCGGCGGACAGGGCCGCCTTGAGCTGGACGCAGTTGTTGTCGGCGAGGATCTCCATCTTCCCGGCCTCGATACCGTCGAGGGCGGCGCGCACGACATCGGCGGGGTCGTTCTTCTCCACGTCCCACCCGGCCATCATGTCGGTGTCGGTGCTGGCCAGGTGCAGGCCCGTCACCGCGGTTCCCTGGCCCGCGAGTTCGAGGCGGATGCCGTTGGTGAGGCTCCACGCCGCCGCCTTCGACGCGCTGTAGGCGTTGGCCCCGTCGTAGGCGAGCCAGGACATCGCCGACAGGACGTTGAGGATGGCCCCACCGCCGTTGGCGGCCAGGACGGGAGTGAACGCCCGGACCACGTTGAGGGTGCCGAAGTAGTTGGTGTCCATCTCCAGCCGGATCTTCTCGGGGTCCCCGGTGACGAGGTTCTGCTGGGTGAAGACGCCGGCATTGTTGATCAGGAGGGTGACGTCCGAGGCCGCGCCCGCCGCGGCGGCGACCGAAGCCGGATCGGTGATGTCGAGCCGCAGTACCTCCACACCGGGGAGGTCGACGAGGTGGGGTGCGCGCGCGGTCGCGTAGACCTTGGTGGCGCCCCGGTGCAGGAGCTGTTGGGCGAAGTGCCTGCCGATGCCGCGGTTGGCGCCGGTGACGAGGGCGACGGAACCGGTGATCTTCATGGGGAGTCTCCTGGCAGTGGTGAGGTGATTCCTGTCCGGGCTGTTCACGAGCTACGCTAGAACCTGACGTTGACGTCAGAGGCAAGGAATGTGATCCAGGTCATGGAGGGGGCGTCGATGCGCATCGGTGAGCTGGCCTCAAGGGTGGGCGTGAGCGTGCGGGCACTGCGCTACTACGAAGAGCAGGACCTGCTGGCCTCGGCGCGCAGCCCCAGCGGCCAGCGGCAGTACCCGGACAGCGCGGTCGACCGCGTCCAGCTGATTCAGCAGCTGTACTCCGCAGGGCTGCCGAGCAGGGCGATCCTGGAACTGCTGCCGTGCGTCGAGACCGGTGACGTGACCCCCGCGCTGCTCGACCGGCTGTCGGCCGAGCGGGACCGCATCGATACGCAGGTCAGCACCCTGGTGAAAACCCGGGACCGGCTCGACGCCATCATCACCACAGCCTCCACAGCCAGGAGCGCGGGCCGGCCCTGCCCTCGTTGAGCAGCGCGCCTTCCCCAGGCGTGCGACAGTGCTTGTCCGCCCGACGCAGACGGACGCCCGTCAGCAGGCGTCACGTGAGTCTCTTGGTGGTGGGCCGTCCGTCCCAGCGGTAGAGCGGGGTCGCGCGGCGGATGAGCATGCGGAGCGTGACGATTGTGGCGGACAGGCAGAGGTAGACGTCCACAGCGCACTGGCGCTTATCGGTGCAGCGGCGGAGCTTGCCGAAGCCGTTCATCCATGCGTGGCTCCGCTCCACGACCCACCTCTTGCCGGCCTGGATCGGTGCCGGCACGCCCTTGCGGGCGATCTCGCCGGTGAAGCCCAGTTCCTCGAGCGCGGCTCGGGTCTTGTCACTGTCGTAGCCCCGGTCCAAGTTGACGTTGACCTGCTCGGGAAACACACCGATCTGCTTCTTCGCGGCCTCCAGGGTGGGCACGAGCAGCGGGGAGTCATGACGGTTGGCCCCGGCCGAGACGAGACCGATCGGGACGCCGCGGGCTTCGGTGGCCACTGAGCGCTTCAGGCCCTGCTTGCCCCGGTCGACCGGGGAGCGTCCGGCTCTCTCGCCGCCGCAGGGAGCCTTGGTGATGCACCCGTCGACGGACAGCTCATGGAGTTGGAGGCCGATCATGCGGTCGTACGCCTGCACGGCCAGCCCGTGGACCTGCTCGGCCATGCCCAGCTGTGACCAGTACTTGACGCGGCGTCGGATGGTGCGGTCGGAGCACTGGCGGTCGGCGATCCGTTCGTATCCGGAGCCGTGCACCAGGGCGGCGATGACGCGCTCGAAGACAATCCGGTCCGGGATGCGCGGGTTGTGGCAGCCGAGCGGATGGGTATCGACGCGGATGGGTATCGACATGCTCGGGCAGCAGCGCTGCGAACTGGTCCCACAGGGGTTCGAGCAGGCATGGTGGCAGGACAGGCACGAGCCCTCCGGTGATCACTGAGCGTCAAGAACTCCATGATCACCCAGGCTCGTGCCTGTCCTGCCTTCGGGTCGTCACACGGCCATTCGCCACACCTACCGCCGGGCTCTCTAAGCACGACGGCCCCTGCCCCCGGGGCTTGACCAGTACGGGCCGTCCTTCCGACCCCCGTGGCGGGAGGACGGCTCCGTACCTTTCCGGTGGCCGCCCGGTCAGTACAGCTTGTTGACGGCCGTGGTCGTGGTCTTCTTGAAGGCGGCTACGGGCGCGTTGTCGAAGTCGCCCATCTGTCCCCACTGAACGACGGTGACGGTCTTGTCGTCCCGTCCGACGGACAGCAGGGTGATGTCGGTGGCGCCCCAGGATGTCTCGGTGTGCAGGCCGCGGACGCGGGCGCCCTCCTCGACCGGCAGGGTGCCGTAGTCCCGGCCCTCGGCCTTGATGTCGGGCGAGGACTTCTCGATGCGGTCGGCGCAGGTGCGGATCAGGTCGTCGTAGTGCTTCGCCAGGGCCTTGGCCAGAGCGGGTGAGCCCGTCACGACGGTCAACTGTACGGCGCTGGTCTCCAGGTCGGTCCGGAACTCCCGGTGCCGGTAGTCGTAGTCGAGCACACCTTCCGTGCTCACGCAGGAGCCGAGTGCCTCCGGGAACCCCTCAGTGACCGGCCCGGCGGTCCAGGACGACGTTGGGTGCGGCGGCAGCTGGGACGCCGACAGGAACGTCGGAGTGGCGGCCTTCGGCGCTGCGCCTGCGGCCGGTGCCGTCAGGACGGTGCCCGCCGCGAGGGTGGCGACGGCGAGTGCGGTCAGAGCGCTCGTTCGGATGCGCATGGACATGGTGTTCCCCCGTGGATGAGTGATGAGTGCGTGGACATGGATGCCCCGGCGAGGCCGGCTGGTCGGTCCGGGCCTGGTCGGTGCGGCACCAAGTGCATCGGCGGTCACAGCGGCCGACGACCGAGGTGCCTGGAGGCAAATGGTAGGGCGACTTCACGTCGGCCCACATCTGTAAAGAGTCGGATTGACGGGCCCTGGAAGTCCTGGGGTTTCGGCAGGCCGTTGGTGTCACCGGTGGCGCCGATGCAACGTTCTGGACATCTGCAGGTCCCGGGGAGGGGCGCTTGTAGACTGTCAATCCCCTCGCAGTGTGGAGACGATCTATGCGGCCAGTCCCTCGGCGAGGGTGGCTCGGTGCTCGCGTTCGTAGTCGATCGGGCTCATGAATCCGCATACGCTGTGTAGTCGCCTGGTGTTGTAGAAGTCGGTGATCCAGGTGGCGATCCTGATCCGGGCCTCGGTGCGGGTGGCGAAGGTGTGCCGGTGGACGTACTCGACCTTGAGCACGCTGCTGAACGCCTCGCTCACGGCGTTGATGCCCCTATGGATGTCAAGCGGCATCTCGGGCTGGTTCCGTGCGCTCTCCCACGGTGGCCTTGGGGACGATGATTCGGTAGATCTCTCGTGCGACGTAGCGTTTGAGGCAGCGGATGATCTCACGGCGGGACTTGCCCTCGGCGAGGCGTCGGCGCATGTACTCCTGGGTGCGGCTTTCCCAGCGCAGGCGACTGAGGATGATCCGGAAGAGGGCGGCGTTGGCCTGGCGGTCACCGCCTCGGTTGAGCCGGCGGCGCTGGGTCTTGCCGGAGGATGCCTCGACGGGGCTGGTGCCGCACAAGGCGGCGAAGGATGCTTCGTTGCCGAGGCGTTCAGGGTTGTCCCCGGCAGCGATGAGCAGGGTCGCGGCGCTGTCCGGGCCGACGCCGTTCACCTCGAGCAGTCCAGGAGTGCTCGCCGTGATCGCTTCGGTTATCCGCCCGGTGAGCTCGGTGATCTCCTCGGTCAGGCTCTGGATGCGGCGGGCCAGCAGTCTCAAGGTGTGCCGCGCGGCCCCTGCCGGCCCAAAGACCTCCGACCCCGTGAGGGCGGCGCACTGCTGGAACAGCTTCGGGTTGCTCAGCCCGGCCAGGGACTCGCGAAGTTCCGCGTCCGCGCAGACCAGGACGCTCTTGAGCTGGTTGATGGCCTGGGTACGGGACTTGATCGCGGACCCTTTGGCCAGTTTGAACAGCCGCAGCATCTCCACCGGGCCGTCGCTCGTCTTCGCTGTGGCCGTGGCCCGGCCGGACAGCACGGCGCGAGCGGCGGCTTCGGCAT
This sequence comes from Streptomyces sp. NBC_01451, assembly GCF_036227485.1. NCBI lineage: Bacteria > Bacillati > Actinomycetota > Actinomycetes > Kitasatosporales > Streptomycetaceae > Streptomyces > Streptomyces sp. NBC_01451. The sequence continues at coordinate 329,072 of NZ_CP109479.1, read as the reverse complement.
CGATGGCGTCGGTCTTGCCGTGGCGCCGTCGGGCGGCCCTGTCGGGCTGGTTGACCTCGGTCACCTCGATGCCTTCGGTGCGCAGGTGCCGTGTCAGAGCGGCTCCGTAGGAGCCGGTGCACTCGATGCCGGCGCGCCGCAGCATGCCGAACGAGCGGGCCCAGGAAACGAGTTGGCGATAGCCCTCAGCAGTCGCGGGGAAGGTGCGGCCGTCCAAAGTGGCGCCGAGCGTGGTGATGACGGCCGCGGCGTGTACGTCCTTGTGGGTGTCGACGCCGAGCAGGACTTCCCCGGCGGCGTCGGCCGGGATGTGACACGGGGCAGCGGACTGCGTGATGCTGGGCAAGGTCGCCTGTCTCCTGATCGCCTTGGGTGCGGGTGGCCGTCGCCGGGCCGGGGCGGTCAAGACTGTGACGGTGCCTGTCGCGAAGGCCCCTATCGGGACACGTCCCCTGCCCGGCGGCAGCGAGTACCGCTCCAAGCAGTGGCCGACAGATCAACGCAAAGGCAACAACGCCAGTCGAAACACGGGTCAGGCCACCGCCCGAAGCGGCACCTGATCATCCTCACAGTCGAAACAAGATCCGACTCTGCCCATGGAGTGGGTCACTCCCGGTCGCCGGCAGGCTCGGCGAAAGCGCCGCGAGCAGTACTCGGCGAGTTCAACCAGTCGTTGCGACACCGGTTGGCCGCGGCCATGTTGAGTGAGGCCACCACCAGCTCGGCGTCGTGACGGACGCCCATCGCGTAGCCGAGCAGCCGCCGTGAGAACAGATCGATGACGGTGGCGAGGTAGAGCTTGCCTTCGCCGGTGTCGATCCCGGTCATGTCGCCCGCCCAGACAAGGTCCGGTTCCTCGGCGGTGAAGTCCCGGCGCACGAAGTCCGGGGCCGTCGCCCGCTGCCCGGGCCGGGTCAGGCCCCGGCGCCTTCGGATCTTCCGTCCGGCCAGGTCGAGTTCGGCCATGAGCTCGGCGACGGTGTTCACCGACACCCGCCAGCCCCGGCGGATCAGCTCGATGAACACCTTGGGCGAGCCGTAGGTGCCGCCCGAGCCGCGGAAGATCTCCTCGATCTCCTCCGCCAGACGCTGCCGGCGCATCTCCCGCGCCGTGGGCGGGCGGTCGCGCCACTTGTAGAACCACGACTCCGACACCCCAAGTGCCCGACATGCGGTGCGGTACGGAATCTTCTGCTCGGCCTGGCAGCTGCTGATCACCCCGACCGCCACGGCCGGGTCCGCGTCAGCTACTTCACCCACAAGGCCACGAATCGCTTGCGCACATCACGCCATCGCCAGCTCGCGGATGCGCTTGTCCTTCTCCCTGGCCTCGGCCCGCAGCCGCTCCAGCTCCGCGCGCTCACTCTTCCGCAGCCGACCACCGGGCGACGCCTCGGCCACCCGCCGGTCCGACGACGGTGACCCGTCACGCCTCGCCCGCGACACCCAGCTGTGCAGTGTCCCGGAACGGATGCCCAGATCCACGGCCACCTCCGGGATCGACTTCCCGGTCTCCATCACGATCCGTACCGCCCCCTCGCGGAACGCCGCATCGCAGAGGCGCTTCTTGGATGCCATGACCCCAACTATCCCTCCGTTCACGGTCTCCACAGTAGGAGGGGAACCTCAGTCAGGCTCTACCCACCCAACAAGGTGACAAGGCTTTGACGCAGACCGTGGTGCTGGAACTTTCGGTGCCTCAGCCGGACGACGGGGAGAGGAGTGACGGGGATCAGCGTGCCAATAGCATCCCGACTACGAGCCAGAGCCGAAGACCGTACAGACCCCGGCATGGCGTACGTGAGGGCGTGCTGTGCGGACTGGTCGGCACCGGGGGAGTGATCACCTCGGCCAGGGTGGTACTCGCCGCGGCCTTCGCCGTCCTCGGGGTGATCCCGCTGGCCTTCCTGGTGCAGATGGCCTTCATCGTCGCCTTCGGGGTGCTGCTCGACACGCTGCTCGTACGCTCCCTGCTGGTGCCCGCCCTGGTCCGCGACCTCGGCGCCGTCGCCTGGTGGCCGGGCGCCAAGGCGTTCCCGGACGGACTGACGGGTCAGCGGGAACCGATGCCGCCCAGCTCCTCACCCGTGTTCAGCCGCGCTCGTACGACGACACGCGGCTCCTGGGACGCGGGCACCGCGAGTGTCCGCGCCCCCTTGACGGCGGACACGTCCCCGCTCACCGAGAGCCGGACCACGGCACGGCTGCCCGCGGCCAGCACGAACCAGCGGTTCTTCGGTGAACGCCAGCCCCGGGCGGCCACGACGTGCTGGCCGAACCGGCTGCACGCGGCGGTCGCCTGCGCCCGGGCGACCGCGCGGGCCGGTGCGCCGGCCGCGTCCCGGCTCGTCCGGAACGACACGGTCACCTCCCCCGACCCCCGCCAGCCGTCCGCGCGGGCACAGCTCCACACGGCGCGCCCGCCACCGTCGGGCAGCTCCTGCTCGGCGAAGTCCCAGACATTGACGGCCCGTACACCGGTGCTCCCCGGCGATTCCAGGGAACACGCCTGGTGGGCCCAGGCCAGCAGCGCCGCCGTACCGGTGGCCTCCCGGGGCTGCCGGGCGGGAGGCGTCCCGCGCCCGGGCAGCGGGGTGTAGGTCAGATGAACCGGGGACAGGTCTCCCAGCCCGGCGAGCAGGAAGGCGTGCCGCTCGGCGATCCGCGCGGAGGACCGCAGTTGCAGCACCGGACGGCTGCCGCAGCGGTCCGCCGCCGGAACGACCGGCACCGGATCGGTGACACCGTCCGCCGTCACGTGCAGCGGCCGGCCGAGCACCTCGGGCCGCGTCAGGTCCCGGGTCTGCGCCTCGGCGACCCAAGGCGCCAGGACATAGCGCGCGTGGCCGTCATCGGCGCCCAGCGTGACGGCCGCGGCCGTCGTCACGTCCGCGTCGTCGACCCGGGCGAGATTCAGCTCTGGTGCCCGCCCCGAGGAACCGGGTTCGCTGTAGCGGGCGAGGCGCCGGCCGTCGTACAGCAGCACCACGGCACGGCCGTCGACCTCGCCCGCGTACAGCAACTGCGGCGCGGACACCGGCGGGTTCGCGGTCGTGGCGGCGGCGAGGACGACCCGGGTCCCGGCGGACCTGTGCGTCCACGACGCCAGGGCGCGGCCCAGCAGGGCTTCGTCACGTACCCGGGGACCCCGGGCCGGCCACGCGGTGAAGTCGACGCGCGAGGTGTTGTCCCACAGCCCGGCCGGCGCCCGCACCAGGTCCGCCGCGGGCCCGGCGCCCCCGGCCGCCACCGGCGCGGACCGGTCCGCCGGGGGAGCCGCGCCACCGGCGGCGGTCGCCACGAGCACCCCCGAGGTCACCACGGCGACGGCCGCGACCCCCAGGCCCAGCCGGGCCCGCCTCCGGCGGCCCACCAGATCGGTGGGGCCCGCCTGGAGGGCACAGGCATCGAACTCCTGCGCCACCAGCAGCGTGGCGGCCGACTCCCCGAGACCCGTCTCCACCGTCCGCGCGGCACGCACTGCGGCAGCCGGGTCGGCGACACCGGCGTCCTTGAGCAGGTCGTGCACGACGGCATCGGGCAGCGCGTGCGCCACGCACAGGACGAACGCGGCGCGCCCGGCGGCCGACACCCCCGACAGCCGCTGCGCCAAGGCGAGTTCCGCAGCCCCGCCTGAACGCGGGAACAGTCGCAGCCCCACGACGAAGGGGAGCCGGGGCCACAGACGCGGACGGCGTCCGTGCGCCAGAGCGCCCTGCAACACCGCCACGCACAACGACCGTTCGACCGGGCCGGTCCGCGCGCCGGGCAGGGCGCCCTGCACCAAGGAGTGCGCCAGCAGCACCCGGCGATGTCGGCCGAGCGACGCGGGAAGAACGAGATGGGCCAGACGTACGAGGTCCCCGTACTGCTCCAGGAGGACCGACTCGGCGTCCAGTACGCGGAGCCCGGCGTCCTTGGTGCGGAGCCGGAACGGGCGAAGGTGCATGAGGAGGATCCTTTCCGGGTGGGGTGTGACCTTCCGTTGCGTCAAACGAGTGAATCCGGCCCGGGTCACCGGTCGGCGCCGCCCGGAGTGTTGGGGCACCGTCGCGCGGGCGACGGCGCCTGAACCCGGGTGGTGGTGGAGAACGCGTCGTTGTCGCCGAACCCGGCAAGGACGCGCGCCCCTCGGCGGACACGCCTCCATGGGCGACCACCCGGTGCAGTCGGGGCGAGCGACAGCCCCGGACCGTCAACGACAGGGGCAACAAGCGATATCGGCCCCAGAGGCCACGAACGCGGTTCGGGCTCCGATCGAAAGGGCATCTCGCACATCACGGACAACTCGTACTGGATCTGCACGGCACGTTGGTACCGAACCAGGCCGGTAACAGGAACCCGGGACACTGCGACTCTCCGCATGGATGCCGATGTCGTCCGATGCGGGCACCTGAGGTGTGTTTTCCTCGCCACCGGTTCGGGTCCGCTGTTGACGGGCGTACACGCACCCGAGTCGTCCGTCCACCAGGAGCGATGCGGAGTCGGCGGTTGTACGCGATGCCATGCGAGTCCCGGCGAACAGCCGGGGAGCCGTCAGCGGGCCCCTGCCGGCCAGCAGGACATGGCGGCCCGTCTCGCCACCCCAACAGGACGGGCCCAGTTCCGTCAACGCAGTGCCCCCTGGCTGACCGTGGTCGCCGCAGGCGCCCCCGAGGGTGCGCAGCTGTCCTTCGGCGAACTGCTCTCCCGGTACTCCGGTGACGAGCCGCAGGGCCGCCCGGTCGCGACGGGGCCGGACGCTCCGCTGGTCCTGTTGTTCACCTCGGGCACCACCGGCACCCCCCAGGGCGTGCCGGTTCCCGTCCGGGCGCTGGCGTCGTTCCAGGCGTATCTGGAGTTCGGCCTCGACGTGCGCGAGGACGACGTGTTCTGGAACGCCGCCGACCCGGGCTGGGCGTACGGCCTCTACTACGCGATCCTCGGTCCGCTGGCGGCCGGACGCCGCAGCCTGCTGCTGCACGCCGGCTTCGGCCCGGGCCTGACCTGGCAGGTCATGGCGGCGTTCGGTGTCACCAACTTCGCGGCCGCGCCGACGGTCTACCGCAGCCTGCGGGCCGCTCCCGACCCGGTCCCGGACGGGGTACGGCTGCGGCGGGCCTCCTCCGCCGGGGAGCCGCTCACCCCCGAGGTCGTCGCCTGGTCGGAACAGGCCCTCGGCGTGCCCGTGCGCGACCACTACGGGCAGACCCAACACGGCATGGTCGTCGCGCCTGCCTGGGCCGACGCCGTCCGAACGCCGGTGCCGCCCGGTTCGATGGGCCGGCCACTGCCCGGCTGGTCCGCCGAGGTGCTGTACGAGGAGCGGGACGTGTCGACGATCGCGAAAATACGCGATCGTCCACACGCAGCCTTTGTCCGGGCGGTTCTGCAAGAGGATGTCCAGCACCATGCCGTCCTGGTCGACGGCCCGCCGCAGGCACGCACACCGCACGCACGTCTGCACACCAACAAGCCCCCCTCCAAGTGTCAGGCGGGGGAGTCCGGCGGGGCGGTGTGGACGTCCTTCCTCGACCTGCCGAGCTTCGTCAGCACCCGGGCCACGTGTTTCTCGACGGTGCGCGGGGACAGGAACAGGGTCTCGGCGATGTCCTGGTTGGTGGCGCCGCCCGCCAGCAGCTCCGCGACCTCCAGTTCCCGGGGCGACAGTTCGCTCCCGTAGCCGCGCCGGCCACGGCGCCCCACCGCCGCCACGCCGATTTCACGCAGGCGGTGTTGGCAGCGCGCGGCGTCACCGGTCGCGCCCAGATCGGTGTAGGTGCGCAGGGCCTCGGCCAGGTGTCCGGCCGCGTCCTCCGGTTCGGCGCACGTCAGCGCGTCGCCCCGGTGTTCCGCGGCCTTGGCCACCTCGTAGGGGCGGCCGATCTCCTGCCACCTCCGCTGCGACTCGGCGAAGTGCTCGGCGGCTTTCACCCGCTCGGGGGTTGCGGTCGGTCCGGTGGCGCGGAGAAGCAGCAGCCCCTGGGCCAGGTCCAGTTCTGCCAGGGCAGCCGGCGCGTCCCGGTCGCGGACACCCGACTCGGCGTCCGTCACGAGACGTTCGGCCGCCCCGTGGTGCCCGCAGGCTAACGCAGCCTCGACCGCGACGGGAAGCAGGCCGAAGGTCCGCGTCCAGGAACCGAGTCCACGCAACGTCGACAACGCCGGTTCGGCAGTCGCCCAGGCCGCCTGCGGGTCGCGCTGGACGAGCCGGACAGCCGTGAGGGCTGCGGCGATCCACATTCTGACGTCCACCGAGTACACGGTGCTTCCCCGCTCGGCGGCGGCGACGAAGTGTTCGAGGGCCCGGGAGCACCGGCCCTGGGCGAGGGCACGGTGTCCCTGGTACAGCAGTCGGTCGACGTCGGCCTGTCTCATGTCGGGGTGGGCACGTTTCAGGGCGGCGTACTCGGCGTCCAGGCCGGCCCAGCGGCAGACCAACCGGTCGACGCGCAGCTCCTGGGCGTGGACGAGACCCTCGAACGGCCGACCGTCCGCGCCGCCTGCCAGGTCCCTCATCTCGACCAGGAGGGCGCGGGCCCGCCGGTCGTGGCCCAGCTGGATGGCCAGCTCGGTGAGGTTGTACAGCGCGAAAACGGTCTGGCTCAGTACCACGCCGTCGCCGCGCCGCGGCAGCCGGTCCACCAACGGCCAGACGGCGGGATCGCCGTCTCTGACCATCAGCAGCAGCCGGGTGATCCGGACCGCCATCCGGCTCGTCTCGTCGGCGCCGTCCGCCACGACCCGTTCGGCCCGGCCGAGCCATGTCCACCCCTGCGTGGCGGCGCCGTCGAGGTCGTTCAGGGCCAGCGCGATCATCGCCTTCACCGCCTTGTGCGGGAGGGTGGCCAGCTCGTCAACGGCGTGTTCGAGCTCGCGGAAGCCGGCGGCGTCGCGGTCGATGTTGAGCATGGTCATACCGAGTCCCAGACGGATCTCGCCCCGGGTGGCCGCAGGCAGCAGCGAATCGGCCAGTACGGCGCGCAGCTCGCGGACGGTCGCCGCGTAGTCGACGCCGTAGTTGACGATACGGGCGAGCGTGAGCGCGGCCCGGGAACGTCGCTCGGTGTCCGCTCCAGACCGGGCCAGGATCTGGTGCAGGAGCGTGCTCGCGGTGCCGGTGTCGCCCAGCGCGACGGCCTGTTCAGCGGCCTGCTCGGTGCGATCGAGCCAGCCCTGCCGGTCGCCGGCGGCGAGCGTGTGGTGCGCGATCTGCACCAGCGGCAGCGGGTCGTGCGTCTGGAGTTCGTCGATGGCACGCCGGTGCAGGCGGACCCGGCGCGGCCCGAGGATCTGCCGGTAGGCGACCTGCTGGGCCAGCACGTGGCGGAAGGCGTACTGGCCGGTGTCGGTCTCGCGCAGCACCGCTGCCCGCAGCGCCTCTGTCAGAGCTCCGGCGGCCGTGTCGCCGTCCAGTCCCGCGACCTCGGCGAGCAGCGCCTCGGAGGCGGGCACTCCCAGTACGGCCGCCGCGTCCACGACCGCCGTCCCGGCCTGTGACAGCGATGTCAGACGCTCGGTGACCGCTTCCCGCAGACTGCCCGGCACCTCGGTCCGCTCCAGTTCCCCGACGTCCGGGCGCGCCTGGTCCCGTAGCGTGATCAGGTCTTCCTCGGCGACCAGCGGCAGGCCCTCACTGCGGCCATGGAGCGCCGCGCACAGCTCGGGCGTGGCCTGGGCGCCGAGCGCGGCACCGGCCAGTTCGGCCACGTCGGTCCTGGTCAGCGGCGACAGCCGGATCACCGTGCCGCTGGCGCAGGGTGGCGGGCGGTAGGCAGCGCCCAAGGCCGCGGCCCCTGGCGGCAGGTCCTCGGCCCGGTAGGTGACCACCAGCGCGAACTGGTCGGGCAGGTCGCGGGCGAGCAGCAGCAGCAGTTCGCGGGTGGCGTCGTCGACCCAGTGCAGGTCCTCGACGACCAGGACCACCCGCCCGACCGCGTCGACCACGGAGCGGACGGCCTGGATCATCTGGTGGCGCGCTGCGCCCGGGCCCTGCGGCTTTGCCGGCGCCGGCGGTAGGCGGTCGGCCAGGTCCGGGAGCAGCGGGGCCAGGGCGCCGGCGGTCGGCGGCAGGGCGGCGTCCGGCAGCCACGGACCGATCTTGCCGAGCGCGTCGATCACCGGCCCGTACGGCAGGGGCTCACGCAGCGGGTGGCAGAAGCCTGTCATCACCCGCCACCCTTCCGACTTCAGGATCGTGGTGGCTTCGCGTACCAGCCGGGACTTGCCCATGCCGGCGTCGCCCTCGACCATCACCACGGCCGGTGGCTGCCGGATAGCGGCGAGCAGCAGGTCGAGTTCGTGGCGGCGACCGACGAACACGAAGCCCCGGCCAAGCCCCTGAGATCCCTGCTGAATCGCCACACCACCACCGTCCTTCACGGGACGCCCCTATCCGGTCACCCGCAGTGGCCGCCGGGGCGGCCAGCGTCATCGGCCCTACCCATCCTAGGACGGCCGCCTACCCATTCGGTGCGTCCCCCATTGTTCCGGCCTGCCCTTCACCTGCATTTTCGATGCCATCCACACAGGTGGAAAGCGCGATAACGCGTGAGGACGATCTCGCACTCCAACCGGCGCGTGCAGTGGCACGGCCGCAACCACTCCCCGACACGGAGAGCTCATGTTCAATCGAGCAGAAACGCTTCTGCCCATGCGGCGGATGCGCTACCGGATATCAGCACTCGCGGCGCTCCTCGCCGCCGTCGCGATCATCCTGACCCAGGCCGTCGTCTCGACCAGCCCGGCGCACGCGGCAGGGTGGAGCAACTGCCCGAGCGGCTTCGGCAACTCCTCCTCGTGTTCCAACGTTTCCAACAACGACACCGTCAGCGAACGGCAGTTGCCGACCCAGGTGTACCGCGGGGACTCGCGGGCGCCGTACGAGATCTTCAACAACGGCTTCACGGCGGTCGGCGGCGACTACAACATCCGGCGCCACGTGCAAGGCGGCAACAGCGCCAGTAGCGGCTACATCTCCACGAGCGCGTCACTGTCGGAGTCGGAAGTCTTCGCCCGCAGCCAGGGTGGCCGCAATCTCGACTCGGCGGCGGCGCAGCCCGCGTGCCGGCTCGGCCGCCCGATCGCGCAGTGGTCTCCCATTCCGGGGCTGGGTTTGTGGCGGACCAATAACTGCGCCAACGGCTGGGTGGAGGCGGACACCTACGTGTACGTCATCGATTCCACGATGGCGCGAAACGCCCTGTACATCCCCGACCAGGTGCGCGGAGACGCCGCGCTGTCTCGCTACGCGAGCCAGCAGGAGTGGGCGTACATCCACCGCATCCCGAACACCGCGGTCATCGGTGTGCGCGTGTACCGCATGAGGGCGCGTCTCAACAACGGCAGGATCGACTTCAGGACTCAGTCGTTCTCGTACGACCGCTTCATGGGCAATCCCGCCCATGTCCAGGCGCAGATCACCTACGACCCGGGCTCCGACCCGAGCGCCCAATTCGGCAGGAACACCGACCTCGGCACGCCCGGGATCGCGGCGAACCCGTATACCCGCGGCTGCGAAGCGATCAACCGGTGCAGGGACGGTAACAATGGCTGAAACCGGCTCGACTCTCGACACAACCGGCCACGCGGACGCCGCCGTGATCGCCCTCCCCTCGGACCCAAGGAAGACCATGTCGGAAAACGCATCGCCGGCGCCGCACCGCACGCGCTCCGTGCTGCGGGAGCGGCCGGGCTCCGCCCTGCTCGCCCTCCTGTCGCTTCTGCTGGCGAGCGGGTCACTGCTGCCGACCGCGCCCGCACACGCTGACACCGCCACCGCCCCCAGGCGCCGACTGGGAGGAGGTTCAGGAACTCGCGGGCTACAACGGCGGCCTGACCGCGTTCGAGGACCCGAACAACGGCCCGACGATCATCTTCCCGTCCGACTACACCGGTGACATCCACAACCTGAAACACCCGAGCGACTGGACCGACTCCAACGGCAACACCCCGACCAGTTGGCCCACCCCCGCGACCGCCAAAAGCGCCAAGTTCACGCAGGACCAGGTCAACAGCGTGCAGAACGCGGTCGCCACCGCCATCCAGCCCAACGGCGACACCACCTACTCCCTGGCCGTCACCTACGACGGCACGAGCGACCGGGTGATCACGCAGACCGACGCCCCCTCGTCCATCACCGACCCGCTGGCCGCCCAGTACCCCGACCAGGTCGTCATCCAGGGCCCGTCCGCGAACACCCCGCCCGCCACGTGCGCGCCGCAGACCTCGCTCACGTCCAACCGCGGCGCGACCACGGCGAGCGACCAGTTGCAGGCCATGGCCGACTACAACTGCGCCCTGTCCGCCTTCCAGGACCCGAACAGCGGCCCGACGATCATCTTCCCGTCCGACTACACCGGTGACATCAACAACCTGCAGATCCCGCAGCACTGGATCGACTCCAACGGCGACACCTCGACCAGTTGGCCCACCCCGGCCACCACCCGCAGCGCCAAGTTCACCGCCGCGCAGGTCCAGAAGGTCATCGCCGCCGCCGTCGCGCAGATCGAGCCGGACGGCTCGAAGTTCTACTACGCCGCCGCCCACTACGACGGGATGAGCGACCGGATCGTGGTGAACACCGACGCCCCCTCCTCGGTCACCGACCCACTGGTGGCCGCCTACCCCGACCAGGTCACCATCGCCGGCCAGACGGCCCCGGCGATGCAGATCGTCAACAAGAAAAGCAACCTCGACCTGGGGATCGACGGCGCCTCCACCGAGTACAACGCTGGGGTCATGCAGCAGACCGCGGACGCCACCGCCAACCAGCAGTGGCGGCTGATCTCCGCCGGCAACGGCCAGTACAAGCTCAAGAACGTCAACAGCGGCCTGCTGCTCGGCATCGCCGGCGGCTCCGGCGATGCGGGCGCCCCCGCCGTGCAATGGGACGACAACGGCCACGACGACCACCTGTGGAAGGTGATCGACGCCGACGGCGGCTACGTCAAGCTGGTCAACGTGCGCAGCGGGCTCCCGTTGGACGTCTCCGGAGCCTCGACCGACTCCGGAGCGAGCACGCTCCAGAACACCGACAACGGGGCCGATTCCGAGCTCTGGCAGCTGACTCCGATCAGCTGACGAGTGGCGGTCGCCGCCGCGGGCATTGCCCGGGCGGACGGCGAACCGGCCCGGGTCGCGCGCACCTGTCGTGCGCAACCCGGGCCGGTTCATGTGTCGCGCTCCGCTCCCTCGTTGTCGATCATCGGCCGTTCAAGTCGCCGCCGATCGAGTACCGCGAGAGACTGAGATGCAGGGCCGAATGTTTGTCCGCGGCCCTCAGCTTGGACTCTGGTCCGAAAATGAGAGATGAGCCCAGTTCAGCGAGGTAGCGGCTGGCGTGTGTTCATGCGGCTTGGATGGGGTCGAAGCGGACGGTGAAGCCGAGTGCGCTGGCCTGTCGGGTGATGCGGTGCATGGTGCGTTCGGGGTCGCGGCGGGTGAAGTAGTCGGCTCCCAGGTCGTGGTAGTCGGTCTTGTCGTGCAGGATGTGCCAGATCGCGATGGCGAGCTTGTGCATGACCGCGACCAGGGCCCGTAGGCTGCCGCGGCGCGAAGCGACGCGCCGGTAGTACGTGCTGAGATAGGTTTCCTTGTTACGGTTCACGGCCATTGCGGCGACGCCGAGTATGCGCTTGAGGCTGCTGTTGCCCGACCGGGTACGGCCGGACTTGTTGACGCCGGCGGATTCGTTCATTCCTGGGCAGACCCCGATCCAGGAGGCGAGGTGTCCGGCGGTGGTGAACTGGGCCATGTCGCCGCCGGTCTCGGCGATGATGATCTAGGCGGCGGCGCGGCCGATACCGGGGATGGTGTCGAGGCGGTCCACGTCCTGGTCCCTGCTCAGACGGGCCAGGAGCGCGGCGATGCGGGCGTCGACATACTCGACCACCGCGGTCAGGTGGTCGAGCTCGTCGAGGTAGTGGCGGCACATAAAGGCGTGGTGCTCGGTGAAGGTGCCCTCCAGTGCCTCGATCAGGGCCGGGATCTTGCTGCGGGCCCGGCGCACGGCGAGGTCGGCCAGCGTCCCCGGGTCACGCTCCCCTGGACCAAGGCGTTGATGATGGCCCGTCCGGTGGCCCCGGTGATGTCGCTGATCACTGAGGACAGCTTCAGCCCGGTGTCCTCTAGTTCCTTCTCCAGCCGCTGGGCCTCCCGGCCCCGGGCCGTGATCACCGCGGTGCGACACCGCGTCAGATCACGCAGCTCGCGAATCTCGCGCCGGGGCACGAGCGAGCCCATCACCATCCCCGACGCGCCGGCCCGGGCCAGGAAGGACGCGTCGCTGGAGTCGCTCTTGCGGCCCCGGATGCCCTTGAGGCGGGCGGGGTTGACCAACATCAGGTTCAGCTGCGGCTGCAGCGTGTAGTAGAGGTGCCGCCAGTAGCCCGAGGCGGCCTCCAGGACCACCACCTCCCCCCGGAGCTCGAGCAGCCACGCCAGCAGCTGCCGGATCTCGGCCGCGGTGGTCTCGAACCGCTGCGTCTCCAGCGACCGGGTCCCCGCCCGGGGTGCGCACGCAAGCCACCAGGAACCGCTTGCCCAGGTCCAGCCTCGCCGCCCGTAGATAGATGACTTCATCCTTCACGTCCTGCCTGGCCACCGCGGTATCCCTCCCACGTGTACCGATCGGACGGGTGCCCGGAGGGATCCGGGAAGTCGCTGAGTCTGACACGCGCGCTCCGGGCCGAAGCCGTGGCGCAAACCGAAGTCCGCTAGCAGATCCCCATCGCCATCCTGTCGGTCGAACTCACCGGCATCAAAGAGTCATCGGCTTACCGGGCACCCGACCTCATTTTCCCTCCACCGAGGAGGCCGGCCGGTACATGACCGGAGGGCTGTCCGGCCTGACGGCCGGACAGCCCCTCACCAAGATCTTCATCGACCTTCTAGTAGGACTCCGTTAGGTCTTTCTGTCGGTGGTGTTCAGCGGCATGGTGGGTGTGTGGACGCACATGAAGTGAACCGTGCTCGGGCGAAGTTGGCGTTGTTCGTGGCTGATGTGTTCTCTTCGGTGCCGCGGAAGGACCAGCGGGCCAAGGGTGACTGTTATCTGCGGGGACTGATGGTGGACGGCCGCCGCAAGTCCATCCAGGCCATGGCTGCGCGGCTGCCGGACGGCAACGAGCAGAACCTGCAGCAGTTCGTGAACCAGTCGACCTGGGATCCGGTGCCGGTGCGGCGGCGGATCGCGCAGCGGATAGTGCCGCTGATCGGCCCGGATGCCTGGGCCATCGACGACGTGTCGTTTCCCAAGGACGGGAAGATGTCGGTCGCCGTGGCCCATCAGTACTGCGGGGCCCTGGGCAAACAGGCGAACTGTCAGGTGGCGGTCAGCGTGCACGCGGTCACCGATACCGCCTCCGTCCCGCTTCAGTGGCGGCTGTTCCTGCCGAAGGAGTGGGACAGCGATACCGAACGCCGGCGTCGCTGCCAGGTGCCCGATGAGGTCGGGCACCGGGAGAAGTGGCGCCTGGCCCTGGACACCCTCGATGAGCTGGCCGGGTGGGGTCTGGTGCCGCCGGTGGTGGTGGCCGACGCCGGCTACGGGCAGAACGCCGACTTCCGCGACGGCCTGGACAGCCGGGGCATCGGATATGTCGTGGCAGTCCGTTCGGATGTCACCGTCCACTGCTGCGACGCCGAGCCGGTCACGCCGCCGTGGTCGGGCAACGGCCGCAAGCCGCAGCCCCGCTACCGGGACAAGCCGTCCTCCGTGTCCGTTCTGGCCGCTGGTCACGGGCGCGAGGCGTTCACCGAGGTGACCTGGCGGGAAGGCTCCCGCGGACCGATGCGCTCACGCTTCCTGGCACTGCGGGTGCGGCCGGCCGGAGTCAGGGCCCGCCGTCTGGCCCAGGCCGCCGCCACCGCGCAGGAGGGCTCGTGGGACGGTGTCCTGCCCGAGGTCACGCTGCTGGCCGAATGGCCCGAAGACGCCGAAGCACCCACCGACTACTGGCTGTCGAACCTGCCCGCCGGCACCCCGGTGGCCGAACTGGTCCGCCTCGCCAAGATCCGCTGGCGCATCGAGCACGACTACCGGGAACTCAAGCACGGCCTCGGCCTGGACCACTTCGAAGGACGTTCCTGGGCAGGGTGGCACCACCACGTCACCCTGGTCACCGCCGCCCACGCCTTCCTCACCGAACAGCGCCTGGCCCCAAAAGCCGATACAGCGGACTCACCCTCTACCAGATCCTCGACACCATCCAGGACCTGCTGAACTGCTGGACCGGCACCTGCACCACCTGCCACCGCCCCCTGCCCAGAACCTCCGCCACCAGCCCAAACCCAAGAGCCAGAGCAACCTAACGGAGTCCTACTAGGCGTCTGCGAGGAGGGGGTCGTACGGGGTGCCCGTGCGGCGGCCCGCCATGAAGGAGAGGAAGTCGCCCACGAAGGCGCTGCGGCCGTAGGCGCCGTGGGTGGTGGTGAGGTCGCGGTGGAAGGCGGTGCGGAAGAGGGTTCGGTATTCGTCCGCGTCGATAGTCCCGTTGCCGTCCTTGTCGGTGGCGTCGAAGAGGACCTCGGCAACGCGGATGAGCGCGGGTCCGGCGAGGGAGGGGACGGCGGCGGCGTACTCGTCGGCGCTGACGCGGCCGTCGCCGTCCGTGTCGAGGGCGGCCTGGAGCTCGCGCCACCAGGCGGCGAAGGCGTCGTAGAGCCGGGTCTCCTCGGGTTCGTCCAGGTCGAGGCGGGTGGAGAGTTCGCGTGCCATGGCGGCGAGGTCGGGCCAGTCGAGGTGGCCGTCGCCGGTCTGGTCCAGCACTCGGCGGAAGAAGTCGTCCGCCGAGCGTCGGTTGTCTTCTGTGCCCGCCGTAGGTGCCGGGTCGGGGTTGGTGTCGCCGCTCAGCGGTGTGAGGAGGCGGAGCAGGGCCGATGCCCGCTTCATGCGGGCGCGCAGGGCGGTTACGGTGCGGGCGCGGGGGTCGTCGCTGTCGGGTGAGAGGGAGAGGGCTTCGATGATGCTTTCGGCGTTGATCCAGCCTTCGGGCAGGAATCGGGCGAGTCCGGCGGCGAGGTAGGCGCCTTGCATGAGGGTTGGGGCGCCGGGCATCTCGGGTAGGCCGGCCCGGCGCCGGTAGGGCTCGGGGAGCGAGGCGACGGTGATCGCGCCGAGGAGCGGACCGACCACGGCGCGGCCGGCCGCCCACAGGGTCGGCGCGCCGTCGAGCAGCGCAGGGGCGGGCAGGTGGTCGAAGAGCCGGTAGAGGATGACGCGGGCCGCCTCGGTGTTCTCCAGCTCGTTTTCGACGACCCGGTCGAAGTATCGCCAGAAGTCGTTCAGGTCCTCGGGGAGTTCTGCGGCGTCGCCGTCGAGCGCGGCGAGGAACGCACGGTACTCGGCGTACATCCGCTCCATCGTGTCCTGGTCGAGCGGCTGGCCACTCAGCCGGCACATGGTGACGCCGCTCTCGAAGAGGGTGGCGACCACCCAGGCGCGGGTCGCGCGGTCCATCGCGTCGTAGGCGCGGCCGCGGGAGTCGGAGCCGCTCATGCGGGCGTGCAGCCGGTTGAGCCGGGCGGCCTCCCGTTCCCGTTCCGCCGGGTCGGTGCCGAACATGCGCCGCATGCTGAGGAAGGTGTTGCGCAGCCGACGCCAGGGGTGGGCGACGAAGGTGGAGTTGTCGGCTAGGGCGGCGCCGATCTGCGGGTGAGCGGCCTCCAGCACGGTGGCGCGGATCATGGCCAGCGCCCAGCGCGGGTCGTCGAAGAAGGCGCTGAACTGCGATTCCGGGCCGAACAAGGATGCCTCGTCGGCCCTTCCCGTGGTTTCCGTGGTCATGATGGGTCTCCGTTCGTCCGGGCGGGCACGCCGCCGAAGCGGCGGTCGCGGCGCCGGTAGGTGTGCAGGCAGGCGAGGAAGTCGGGAGCCCGGAAGTCCGGCCAGAGCACCTCGGGGAAGACCCACTCGGCGTAGGCGACCTGCCAGAGCATGAAGTTGGAGATGCGCTGCTCACCGGAGGTGCGGATGACCAGATCCACATCGGGGGTGTCGGGGAAAGGCAGGTGGCCCGCGAAAAGCTGCTCGGTAACCTCGTCGGCGGGCGTCCCGCTGCGGATCAGCGACCTTGCGGCCTCGACGATGTCCTGGCGCCCGCCGTGGTCGAAGGCGACGGTCAGCGTCATCCCCCGGTTGCCGGCGGTCAGTACCGCCAAGTCGTCGAAGTCCTGGGCCAGTTCACGGGGGATGCGCGGGTCGGTGACCCCGAGGAATCGGCAGCGGATGCCGCGCGCGAGCAGCAGCGGCGCGTGCTTGCGCACAACCCGTCGCACCAGGCGCATCAGGAATTCGACCTCGGTGCCAGGGCGGTTCCAGTTCTCGGTGGAGAAGGCGTACAGGCTGAGCCACTCCACGCCGACGGCCCGGGCCGCCTCGATGACGTCGATGACGGTGGTCTCCGCGGCCCGGTGACCCGCCGTACGGGGAAGTGAACGCCGCTGCGCCCAACGGCCGTTGCCGTCCATCACGCAGGCCACGTGCCGCGGCCCCGCACGCGCCGCCCCCTCGTCCCGCCGATGCCCGCCTGGTCCGCCGTCGCGCTGTCGCCCGCCCGGCGGGTCCTCCGTTACCGCGCGTGCGCGCGGCACGCAGTGGTCCGTCACGCCCGGCCCTGCCCGTCCGGAGCGGCACGACCGGACATGCCGCGTTCGGTCACGCCCACGCTGCCTCGCTGCTCCCGCCTCGCCCACGCCCCACCGGCGCGTTCCCTCCCGGGAGTCTGACAGCGCGAAAGGGCCCTGACCGGCCGAACTGGTGGCCTTCACCCTTGACTCGTACGACCGAATCCGTCCGAGTGCCAGAGCGGCGAACTCGCGCACAGGTCCTTTCAAAGCTCCAATCGGTGCGCGGGTTGGAGCGTGACCATCTGCTGATAGATCGATGGACCGCGGTGGACACCACTCACTCGCCCATCGGCACAGCGTTCACCGCCATCTTCCGGCCCACCGGACTCACGATGCCGACGCTGCGGCGGGACCGGATCCGCGACGAGGCATTCGAGGTCGACGACCCGCTTTACCTGATGCGCCTGTTCGGCATCTCCTCTCACACCGCAATGAGCCTCCGCCAACTTGAAGTCGCAGGTCAAAGGGCTTGTGACTGAGCGCCGCAGTTGGCCAGTCTGGCCAACCAGGTACGAAGCCACGAGTCAGTGGAACCAGACGACAAGGCGTACGTTCTCGGTCCCATGGACCTCGCTGAGGATGCGCACGACGCTCCAGACCCGGCCCCAGTCGGTGTCGATCTCTGCAGCTGAGGCGCGGGTTCGTGTGCCTGAGGCGTCGGTCTCCTGCCAGTCCGTGGTGTCCAGCTCGGCCCAGGTCAGCCAGCTTGTCCCGTGCGCATTGTGGGGGCCGCCGTAGCCGGCCAACTCACCTCGCAGCCCGTCAGAGGCGTCGTCCGGGAAGCCGCGATCCTCCGACAAGGGACGGAAGCCGAAGGAGTTTCGGACTCCGAAGAGGCAGGCCAGGCCGTCGTAGGCATTGCCCCTGTTGAGGGGGAGGAAGAGATCGAGGCCGATTTCCCATACGGAGTCCTCGTCGTCAGGGCCCCATAGGCGGGCACCCGGCCGGCATTCGATCATTCCGCTGACATCGGTCGACATGGAGAGATCCTGCCTGCGCAGGCCAGGAGTCGGCATCGCCATTTCGCTTCGCGCGTGTTTACGTGGTCCGGCCGAGTCTCTGGCTCATCCGGATCCGTGGGCGTTCGCCGACTCGAGTGCTCACCCCGGTGCCGAGACGGTCGGGTCGGTGGCGCTGCCGCGGATCTCCGCAAGGTGGATGTTGATATAGCGGATGAGGGTCAGTGGGTCCTGAGGGTGGTCGGCCTCGAAGGTGACGCGGCGCAGAAGGCCGACTGAACCGAGTGCGACGCCCTCGCGGGCCAGCACGAAGACTAGGGCGAGAAGGGCGGACCGGGCGTTGCCGTCGTCGAAGGGGTGGAAGAAACAGACGTCGAGGTAGGTGCGGGCGGCGCGGGCGGTGGCTGCGCTCTCGGCCAGGCTGGTGTCGAAGCGGGCGGGTGTGTCCGGTCCGAGGCCGTAACGCTCCCGGCCGCCCTTGGCGAATGCGGAGGAGGTGCGGAATGGCGGCGGCTGCGGAGAACCCAGGACGTGCTGATGCCATGTGCTGAGCAACGCGAAGTCGAGCCGCGCTCCGCGTGCCGCGTCGGCCCGGAGCAGTTCGAGGGCGCGGAGCCGGCCTTCGGCCCGAGCAGGGTCGATGGCGCCGTCGAAGGCCCGGATGTCCTCCGCGGGACGGTCGCGAAGGTCGGCCACTGGTCCGTCCGCGCCGGCATCCGGGATCTCGTGCCACGGCACCGACGCGCGGATCGCGAGCCAGCGCTGCAAGTGGTCCTGAGCCTGGACGGCTGCTCGAGTACCGCCGCAGCCCGGCTGTAGAGAGCGAGCGAGCTGCTCAGCGACGTCGCCGATGACCACCGTGTCAGGGCCCGTCCAGTTGTGGAATCGTCCACCGACCGCCTCCTCGACCAGGCCCTTGGCTACCTCCACCGCGACTCCCCAGCGGTCGAGGAACCAGGCGAGCACCTGGCGGCAGTGGTTGTGCCAGCCGCTGCCGCACCCCGTGCGGTCGACGACCTGCAGAATCAGGTTCCGCGCCGCGCGTTCCCACAGGATCCGCTGGTCTTCGATGGCGCTGAGGTCCAGCGGGTAGGCCTCGAACCAGGCGGCGAGGTGTTCCAGCCACTCGCGCGGCACTGCCAACTTTGACTGGGTGTCAGATGATCAAGAAGGAGAACCCCCGCCAGATCCTCCCTATGGCAGGCCGATTCGGCGCTTCATTCGCGGAATCGGAGGTGGAGACTACAAATCACCTTCTTGATCATCTGACGGTGCGTCAAAGCTGACAGTGCCCCTCGCCGCCCACAGCTCCGCCACATTCACAATTTTTTGTGCCAACGAGGGGCTCGCCGCAGCGCGTTCGCAACACCCCTCGCCCGCCTGACCCGAGGCGTGACCTGGCGCGTGTCTACGCCGCGTTCTCGAGGAAGGCCCCCTCGTCCATCATCGTGGTGCCGAACCCGCCCAGGATCTCGTCCATGTTCAGCTCGGTGGCGCCGGCCGGAGCCGTGGGCTTCTGGCCCTCGCTCATCCGCACCACCAGGCCCAGCTTCTTGACCTTCGCGTTCTTGGCCAGCTTTGCGAGGTCGACGGAGACCTCGGTCAGCTCTCCGTTCTTGAGGGTGAAGTCGGCTGTGACCTTGGCGTTCGGGGCGTCCTTGAGGTCCTCGACCCTGGGCAGTTCCATGCCCGGCGGCAAGTTCTTCGCGAGCGGACGGATCTCGCCGAGGAACTCCGTGATCAGCGTACGGAACGGAGCGGTGGCGGTGATGTGCTCGGAACCGTCCTTGTCTCCGGCGGTCTTGAAGTCGACCTCGCGGGCGACGGTCTCGCGCAGCGCCTCCAGTATCTGCTTTTGCGCCTTGGCGTCGAGGGTGGACTCTGGCGCGGGCGTCGCACCGGGCTCCGCTCCCATCTCGGCGGCGGTCTGCTCCATCTCCTTGTTGTTGATCTTCACCCACTCGCCCTCGAGTACCTTCTTGAGCCCGCTCGCCTCCGGGGGAAGGTCCTTCACCGACGGCACGGGAAAGCCCATCGCCTTGCCGAGGGCGTTCACGTCGGAGCGGATGTACGTGTAGTCACCGAGGATCCGGTACTCGGTGATGTCACCGTCCTTGTTGCTGATCTTCAGCGCCATGCCGACGTAGTCCTTCTCCCCAGACTCCCCGATCGGCTTTTTCGACTGCACGGTGACACTGACCTTCGCGCCACTGAACAGGTCGGCGATCGCGGTGGGCATCTCCTCACCGGGCTCCGGATCCATCGAGGCGTCCAGCGCCTTCAGACTCCGGGCGTCCGTGTCGAGATCGAGCTCGAAGGAGATCGTCTTCTCCTTGGCGAGCTTTTCGACGGCCTCGTCGAGCTTCTTCCCGGCGGTGAGCTGCTCCACGGTGCCGCAGGCTGCGGAACCCGCCAGGACGGCGCCGACAACTGCGGTGGCAGTCAAGGTCTTACGTATGGCGGTGATGATGGTCTCCTCGTCAGTACGATCACAACGTGATCACCGACGAAGACTCGTGACGTCAACAAATGGTTGTCCCCGCGTGAGCGACGTCGACAGCGGAACGACGGCATTTCACTGCGCGGACTTGCCACCCGGCTCGGATCCCACAGCGGCTTCACGTTTCGCTGGACGCTGCACATCGACGACAGTGCGTAGCGTGAACATCCACGCAGGAAGAGCAAGGACATGGGCGGGACGACATCTGGGCCGCTCGCCGACTGCCTCAGCCGTGCGCCGGCCGACAAGCTGAACCACCACGGACCTACCCTCCGACGCGGCTTCCGCCTGCAGCGCATCGGCGAACCCGACGGGATCGCCGCCGCCATCGCCTTCCTGCTCTTCGGCGACGCCAGCCATGTCACCACACCCGTGCCGGCGCTCGACGCTGCCACCGCACCCCGGGCGGACACTGTTGGGTGCGCGGTTGCCCATGTGAGGATCACCGCCATGGACGCAGCCTGTGACCCCGAGTACCTGAAGGCGACCGCGCGAGCGGTCGCCGACTTCAAGAACGCGTTGGAGGAGTTTTTGGAGAACACGGCGGCGGCGCTGGCGGTAGGCGGGTGGGGCGCACGAGGGGCTTCCCCGCGAGGATCACGAACAGGTTGTGATCTTCGTAGCGGGCGAGGCAACCATGCCGGCCTTCACCGTCTCGGTCCTCAACGGTGCCCGCCGCATCCGGCTCCAGTGCCGCGCCCGGCTCGCGCTGCGACACCGGCCGCCCGCACCATCCCCGCGTGACCCGCTTCCGGCGCCGGTTCCCCTCTCGCTGACCCCAGCGTGCAACGGGGCAGCGCTCCAGAGCGTCCCGTTGGGGCTATCACCGCCCGGTTCGAGGTGGTAGCGGACGGCACCTCGGTGACAGTGCCCCGGAAACGGAGAGAGGACGAGGTCGGCATTCCCGGCCGTAGGTGGGGCAGTCGCATCGAGTACGAGCCGGGAACCAGCGGACGAACGTCAGGAGGGCACGCGATGCCGGGGCATGTACCGACCGATTTGGCGTCGTGCTTCTGGCCGCCCGCACCCCGGTCCGTACGGGCCATGTCCCGTCCGCCGCGCGCGGAACCCGGCGCCCGGCGGACCCGCGGAAGGAGTCCCTGTGACCACGTTCGTCATCACCGTGCCCGGCACGTTCGTCCACGGAATCTCCGAGGACACCTGCTCCGCCGTCGAGCGCAGCCTCCGACCCCAGGACCCGAAGAACACCGGCCTGGGTGAGAGCGAGGAGCTGAGCCTGCTGACGGTCGACGAGGACGGCATGTTCGCGGCCCGGGTCGAGGTCGAGGCCGCGGACCAGTCCGGGGCCGAGAGCGAAGCGGTACGGCTGGTCTCCACGGCGCTGCGCGACAGCGGTTTCAGCGAGGAGGACGCCCCGCTGGGCGCGGCGATCGTCACCGGCATCGACAGCGAGTTCTAACGGGCTGACCCGCGATTGATCCTGGGGCGTGCTGGCTCTACAACGAGCTCGTGGCCGCGGAGGTCTGCGAGGTGCTGGGGCTGGCGACCGAGCCGCGCACCGTCACCCCGGGGCGCCGGCCCGTGATGGAGATTGCCGGGGTGCCGCACGAGCTGATCCGCTGGACCGCCCGGCGCAGTGACCAGATCGCCGCCTGTCTCGAGGACCTGGAGCACGAGTACGTCACCGCCGTCGACGACAACGGTGAGCTGAAGTTCCTGCCCGTGGTCTCCGAACGGGCCCGCGCCAAACTGAACGGGATGGCCGCCCGCAAGACCCGCCCGCCCAAGCAGAAGACCCAGCCGCTCGCGCAGCTGCGCGAGCGGTGGAAGACGAGCGCGATCCTCACCTCCGGGGTGGCCGTCGACATCATCAACTCCCTCCTCGAGTACGCCCGTGCCACGGTGGCGGCGATCCGGGCCCGGGTCGCCGCCGTGGTCGACGTCGCCCTGGCGGCCGTCGACGTCACCGCGACGGTGTTCGTGATGAACGACGGCGGCCGCTTCCACCGCCGGCACCTGTTCGCCGAAGCCCGCCGCCACCTCGCCCTCGTCCTGCGCGGCCGCCGCCGCGACCCCGGCCTGGATGATCTGATCGTGGCTGCCGCCATCTCCACGCACTGCCTGGACATCAGCGAGCCGAAGACCACGCTCGGTCTGCTGTCGGACTACCGCCTCTACACCGCACGGTGGGCCCTGGCTGACCTCCCCGCCCGGCCCCGCCCACCAACTCCCGTGCCCGACCCGGGCCGGCAGCCCTCCGCCGACTCCGGCGAGCCGGCTGCGCCCCGGACGGACCAGGGCGCGGGGGAGTGGGAGGTACCCCGCCTCCGGCTGAGCTACGACCGGGCCGTGCTCGCTGGCGCGGTGGTGCGGGAGAACAGGCTCCACGGTCTCCAACTCCACGGCGGTGTCAGTCACTTGACGTCTCTCCCATGATCGTCAGATCCGCCGTTAGATTGGCCCTGGCTCACTTCCGGTGGTGACGGAAAGTCATCAGAGGAACGCCTGGTGGGGACGCGCGGATGCCCGCGCGGGACCTCGTTGTCTTGCCTTTGGTGAACTCATGGCTCCGAGTCGACGTGCAACCTGAGCTGGGTAGATCGCTACGGGTAACGAGCATCACTGCCTGCTACCACCGGAAGTGAGCCAGGGCCGTTAGATTTACACTCCCCCCGCCGCCCGCGACGAAGACCAGCGACCGCAGGGAGGCGAACCTGCAGCGGCTGCGGCAGGAGAACACGGACCTGCGCCGCACCCTGGCTCTGTATGAAGAGGCCATCCGGCAGCTCTCGCTCGAAAACGACGCCCTGCGCCAGGGCGCCGCTGTCCTGCCGCTGCCCGCACGCGCCCGACAGATCCCGAGGTCACGGTCTTGACCTCATCCGATGCGAGGACCGGGGCCCCGGTCGTTCGCCCGGCCGGGGCCATCCGGCGTTCAGGGTGCGTACTGGACGCCACGGACGTACCCCGGATACCTGCCGGTCCGCGATGGCCAGGTTCGGAGTCGCGTGACTGCACAACCGTGACGATTACAGTACTGCGCGGCGGTACTGACACTCACAGAGCCGTACTTTCCCCCGACACCAGCCGCAGGTGCTCCGCGCCGACGAGGGCGGCGAGCGTGCTGTCGTAGATCGGGCGGGCGAGGTCGGTGACAAGGGCGTCGTGGATGTCGAAGGCCCGCTGGGGCTTCACCTCGCGGACGTAGTCGATGACCTCCGCGATCTTGCCCCAGGGCGGCATGACGGGGAGCATCAGCGTCTCGACCACGTGGTTGGGGACGGTGAGGGCATCACCGGGGTGGAAAACCTTGCCGCCGTCGATGAGGTAACCGACGTTGGTCATGGGCGGAACGTCGGGGTGGATCTCCGCGTGCCACTCACCGTGGACCTGGACGTCGAAGCCGGCGGCAGTGAAGGTGTCGCCGTGGCCGACGGTGTGCACCCGTCCGGGGAAGGCCGCGGAGACCTGCTCGGCGACCGACCGCAGCGTCCAGATCTCGGCGGCCGGGTTGGCCTCCAGAGCCGCCCGCAGCCGCTCCTCGTCGAAGTGGTCGGGGTGCTCGTGCGTGATGAGGATCGCGTTCGCGCCGACGGCAGCGTCCGCCTCGCTGAAGACCCCGGGGTCGAGGACGAGGATCTGACCGTCCTTCTCCAGGCGGACACAGGCGTGCGACTTCTTCATGACCTTCATGTCGTGACCTTCACGGGCTCATCGTGCCTCCGGGCGAGGCACGGCATTCATTGGAGGCCGATCCCTACCGTCCCGAGCCATGCCGCGACTCAGAGCGGTACCTGGGACCGATCGAAGGAGCCGGGGTCGTATCGACACATCTACACGGTGCCACCCGGGCTCACGCGCTGAGCCGATCGCATGGGCCCAGGGCAGGGTCACTCTGCACGCGCGTGCCTCCTCGTCGAGCGCGCGCCGACGGCGCGCGACCTGCCAACAAGTGTCCGGCCTGCGACGACGGGAGTCTTGTCCGCACGCGTCGCGCGGCTTGTCAATTCGCGACAGTCAGCCCGCGGCGATCTCCGGGGAGCGGCCCAGGCACCGCCGACGGAAATCACGGGGCGCGACGCCGAACGCGGCGTGGAAGCGCCTGCTGAACCCGGCGAGGTCGGTCATCCCGTACTGGACGGCGATGTCCGTGATCGTCTCCTCGGCCCGCTCCGGATCGGCGAGGGCGGCCCGGGCGGCAGCCAGCCTGCGCGCGCGGATCACGGCGGTCAGCGTCTGGCCGGCCTCCTCGAAAGCGCGCTGGAGCTGCCGGACGGACACGTGGTGGTGGGCGGCGACGGTGACCGGTCCCAGGCCCGGATCGCCGAGATGGCGCTCGACGTAGTCCAGGGCGCTGTGACGCAGCCCGGTCACCCGGTCCGGCTGCGGGAGCTGTTCAACCAGAGGGGTCAGCGACGCACCGAGCAGGTGGGCCAGCGCGTCGGCGACCCGCTCCTCCTGCCGCCGGGTGAGCACGCCCAGCCCGTCGACCAGCGGCTTCAACATGCCCACGGTCGTCGCCGCCGCCGGATCAGACGCGGCGACACGGGTGGCGGACACGGCGGAGACGCGCTCGGGGGTCAAGCCGAGCAGACCGGCCGGCAAGGACACCGTGGTCGACCGGGCGTCTTCGGCGAACAGGACCGTGCACTCGCGGCCTGGGTCGATCAGGGCGAGGTCGCCGGGCATCAGGTGCGTCTCCCGCCCGCCCTGGCGCAGAGTCGTGCTCCCGGCGAGGGAGACGACCACGGTCACCGGCGCGGCCGCGCGACCACGCACCGGCCGGGAGCGCAATGTCGAGGCCCCCATTATCGAGTGTGTGACCCGGAGCCGGTCGACCTCGCCCACCGTGATCCGGCCGCGCACGGCCGACCCCAGCGGGGTGAACCAGAGGGGTGCGTAAAGGTCGCAGAGCGCGTCCTGCCACCGCGCGGGCCGAGCGGCCGCGGGCCACTGCTCCGCATCGATCACAGTGACCATTCCGACCTCCTCCGCGGCGACGTCGCCAAATACCACCGATCCTGCCAGACCACGGGCCCGCCGGGCTGCACCGCGGTAGCCACCCCGGCGCCCTCGCGTTCGCCCTCGGTGGACTCCTCCTCGGTGGACTCCGGAGTCGGACGCGACCCCGCACGGAGTTCCAGCAGTCCGCACACAGTCCGCAAGACACCCGCTCAAGACCGTCGCACCCCATCGCCACCAATCGTCAAAAAGCCAGGTCAGCGCCCCACAGGGAGAATCCCCGCAGGTCACCAACCTGGCCCATTACTAGGAGACCAAGCAGGCCTGACGTACAGCCAGCTCTCCATGATCGGCGATCGGTGCACCATCGCAGGTCAGGGGCAGCACGATGGGGTTCGACCGGTTCGCCGGCCGGGCCCCTTCGGCGTTTCCTCATCAGCGGCAGACGAGGATGCCGCCCAGACAGGGGACTGTCTTGGTCCTTCTGTAAGCCCTGGTGACGTTGCTTCTGCGTGTTGATGTCGGGTTACTCAGGGTGAATCCGTGATGTCCGGTGTGGTGGGGTTGCAGTATCGCGTCTGACGAACCATGGGGTGCCCTACCGAAGTCGTGTGCACTCTCACTCCTTCATACACCCTGGCCTGTCTGGTGTTCCTGGCATGGCGGCCGGATCGGGCCCTGGTCGCGGACTACCCCCTACCCGCAGTTGTCCTCTCGGACAACGGACAGCACAGAACCCTGTCCATAACTTGATCTCGTAAGCCCACGGTCCCGGTGGCAGCTGCGTCACGGGTCGGGCCAGGGCGACGTTCCCTGGCCACTCCCTACCGTCAGCCTGCGTGCCTGGGACATCGGCTGCCTGCTGGCGTACTCCCGCACTGACAGGAGGCGGACCGGGCGGTGCGGCCACTGCGGTGCGGCCGTTGTACGTCGCCGCACGCGCGACCCCGGTCGCACTCGACCGGGGTTCTCCTGTGCTCTGTGACCGGCCTGTTGGACTATCCGTTAGCGTCGGAACTGAGGGTTCTGCCTTCGCCACTGGGTGAGAAGTTCGTGGGCCGCCCGAGCGCGTGCTACGTCGCCGCCGAAGGCGCCCGACCTGGTCCTGCTCGCCGACCTCACCCTGATCACCCTGGCCGACGCGAAGAACTGGCCCGTCGCCCAGAGCCAGGAGATCATCCGCATCCCGCACGCGACGTGGAGCATCTCCCTCACTCAGCTCGATGCCGGAGCCTTCGTCGACGTCCTCATCCCGATCACCACCGTGGAGGCCCGGGCCGCTGGCGCACGACGGATCCGCGAGGCGAAGACCGCGATCCGTGACGGACGGTACGAGCACGCCGTCGCCCTCGCCCGAGCGGCCCTCCATCCTGTACGCGGGGCCTGCGACACCCACAAGGTCAACATGGAGGCGTTGAAGAAGAAGCCGGCAGACCGGGACCAGGAAAAGCGCTGGGCGGTGTTCATCCAGAGCGCCTTCAATCTCTTCAGCGGCGCCCCGCACGATGACGCGGGCACCACCGAGAACTTCACCTGGACCCGAGCCGACGCCGTCGCGGCTGTCACTGCCGCCGCAGCCCTGCTTGCTGGTCTGGAAGACCTGCCGTAGTGCCCCCGGCCACACGAGGCTCCAGCCAAGCTCTGCTTGGCTGGTCCAACGCCACCACTGGGGCGGCGCCACCAGCCGGCCGATTCCGGCGGCATCCGCCACCCTCACCCCTGCCCAACCGGCGCGTTGGAGGCCGATGATGACCCGAAGCCTGTTCGACCTCGCCCGGAAGATGACGCCGGAAAAGGTCAGCCGCGAGTTCCGCGACTTCAGCGGAGCCCACGCATACGCATCCGCGCGCCGCCTCATGGACGAGACGTTCGCCGACTTTCCCGACGTCGATCACAGCTTCGTCCGCGAGTTTCAGACCGCAGGCTTCTCCGCTCGTGTCTTCGAGCTTGCCCTCTTCGCCGCCCTGCGCGAACAGGGCAAGGAACTGGACCGCACCAGCCCCGCCCCGGACTTCCTGACGATCGGCGACACCCCCGTGGCCATCGAAGCAACGACCACCAACCCGCCCCAGGGCGGAGAGAAGGACGACGACGAAGACATCGCCGCTGCAGTACGTCGGCTCATCCCCGACGACATGGAAGAAGACCAAGGAGTTCACCATGCAGATCGGCAAAGCCCTGCGCCGCAAGCTCGAACACCGCGATGCGCAGGGTCACGCCTACTGGGAGAAGCCGCACGTCAACGGCATCCCCTTCGTGATCGCCGTGCAGTCCTTCCATAGCCCCAGCGCCCTGATCCACACCACCAGCTCTCTGGCGACCTACCTCTACGGGATCCGGGACATCCCCACCCGGCGACGACCACGGCTCACTCGTGCTGAACTCTCAGGTCGTCACCGAACACCGCCACAAGCAGAAGACCATTCCGAGTGGTCTGTTCGCCCAACCCGAAGCCGAGCGCCTAGCCGCTGTGATCTTCACCAACAGCGCCACCGTGTCGAAGTTCGTCCGCATGGGAACCGAACGCGGCTACGGGCCAGAAGACGTGGCCATAGCCCGCGTCGGCCTCGAGTATGACCCTGACCCGAACGCGTCCGTGCCCGTCGGCTACGTCATCGGTGACTACGGGCCACAGGACCACGAGACCTTCAGCGAGGGCTTCCACGTACTGCACAATCCGTGGACCCTCACACCCCTCTCAGACGGCGCCCTGGAGGGCTTCACCCAGCACCGCCTCCAGCCAGATGGCAGAACGCTCACCACCATCCGCCATCCTGACTACTTCCTCTCCCGGACCTGGATCTTGCAAAGCGAAGACGGTGGAAACCCAGTGCAGACAGCCCGCCGCCGTGTCCAGCAGTACCTGACGGGTCCGGAAGGCGCTCGATGAGCTTGTCCCACGTCTGGACGAGGCACCACCGTCCCCGCCACGCCCGGTGCCGGTTGGCTTCGCACAGGAGGCGCTCGACTTCGGCTGACCCGACGGCAGCGAGGCTCGACAGGATCGCCCGGCCCGGCCCCGCTGTCCGCGGCCAGCGCGCCTAGATCCTCCCTCGCACAACAGCACAACGCGACATCTGCCTGAGGTAGATGCCGCGCCCCGAACTGCCAACGTCTACGTCCACCGCATCCCGATGGCGGACAACTGCTCCATCCGCTCCGAGGGCAGCGTGGCGGCGCGGGTGTGCTGGTTGCCGATCCATGCTCCGAGCTTGATGTCCCGCTGCTCCTGGCTCTCACCGTCGCTGCTGATCATGATCGTCTCCACGTGCTTCCGCGGTACGTGGAGGTGGCCCTCGCGCTCGAAGAACTGCTTGGCGGCGGCGAAGTTGAGCGCCCACTTGTCGGCCTGCGTACTGCGCGGCTTGGGCTTCTCGTCCTCGGTCGCGGGTGTGATCCCGAGGACTTGCTTGCACATCCACTGCTGCACGGCGGTGAGCTTGTCGAAGCCGAGCCGCTGAAGGCGCACCCACCGTCCGAGGTCCTCGCCTTGGCGCACGACCACGCCGGGCTCAGTCGGCAGCTTGCCGCCTTCGTCCAGGTGCTGCCGGGTGAGGTGGAACGCCCGCTGCCACTCCACGGGCCACGTCGGGCACCATGCGGGGTCGATCTCCTCAAGGTGCTCGCGCCGGTCCTCCGACAGGGCGCCGGCCACCGACCCGACCGGCAGACCCTCGGCACGCCGCTGCTCGATCTCGATCGCCTTCCGGGCGGCGGCCTGCGCGTTCTTCAGGAAGATCCCCACCTTCGCCCCCTGATGGGTGGCGTCCAGCGGGGCCAGAAGGTGCCCGTTCTCGGCAGCCCAGCCGCGGGCGGCGGACAGGCCCTCCTCCCACGCGACGTCGAAGTGCGACCACACCATGCCCAGCTTCTCCAAGTGCTCGACACGGTCTGCGTCCGTGTCCCCGCGGGCGTAGAAGCGCCGGTTGTCGGCGATCCACTGACCCAGGGGGAAGTTCGCGAGCGCGGCGGGCCACCTCTCGGCTGTGAATGGGTGCGGTGCTGGCATTGGATGGGCGTCAGCAAGGACGGGATGGCTGTCGCTGCTCACGTTGCGCAGCGGTAGTGATCATGGTTGTCATCGGGTGACCAAGCTGCGCCCTTGGGTGCCAATCGCGAGGATGGCTGGCTGTCATGGGATTGCCTGTTCACACCAGGCAAGCGGGCTCGCGTCGTTGGGATGCTTTCGGGCTGTACTTCCCGTGTTGTCAGTGGAAGGCCTTACGGTCGGTGCCATGGATCTGGAGACGTCACCGTGGGAGCCTCGTGAACGGGTGGAGTACATCTGGGAGCTGGCCGGCAGGGGCGACCTGACCGTGCTGTCACGCGCCCTGCTCTTTCCCGCAGGCTGGCAGGACGAGGGGTTCGGTGTGATGACCGTTCTGCGCGGCCTGCCGGAGGCCGACCGCAAGGCGCTGGCCCGGTTGTTCGTCGAGGACATGGCGACGACGCAGGGCGGTCCCGATGCCCACAAGCGCGGGCTGGTGCTGCTCGCTGCTGTCGCGAGCGGCTTCGCCGACAGCTCCTGGTGCGAGGCGTGGGAGGCTCTGCTGAGGGACAAGGCACGTCGGTTCTGGTACTCCCAGACGGACGACGAGATGTGGACATGCAGCCACGCTCTGCTCAACGCGAGCCGGCATCTTCCCGGCGAGGTGATCGGTCTGCTGCGCCGCTCCGCGAAGGAGGGCTGGCGGCCGGAGTGCATGGAGCCCGTACTCGGCCGGCTTCACGGGCCCGTGCTCAACCCCGGTGACTCCTGGGCCGACCACGTCCTTACCGAACTGCCCACGCTGGGCGAGCCCTGGCACGCCCTCGTGGAGCACGCTCTGCACGCGCCGATGGGGCGTCCAACCCGAACCTGGGACCGCCGCGCGCTCGGCCTCGTCGACCCCCTCGACCTTGAACAAGTCCGTCACACGGTGGCACCCTGGCTGGAGCTTGCCGCCGACGGCGGAGGTGGCAGCGACGGCGACTACGACCCGTACAACCTGTCCGCACTCGTCGGCCTCACCTGGCTGCTCTCCCTGCTTCCACCGCACCCCGAGTCGATCCGCACCCTTGGCGCCCTGGTCGAGCGACCACCCCTGAGGACCCCGTTGACCGGCGCTGCCGTACGCGCCCTGGCCCGCCTACCGCACCACCTGGGCCATCCTGAGCTCCAGCGCCTGTCCACCCGTGTCCGGCACAAGGTGACGTACAGACAGATACATCAGGCACTGGAGCGCTGAGCACGTCGTCCAGCACACTCAGGCTCGATAGCCCGTCGCCGTCTGCCCATTGCTTTCTTCGTAGAGCCCGGTTCGGGTTCGTGGCCTTCGGGGCCGGTATGACTCGTTGCCCCTGTCCTTGATGATCCGGGGGGTGCTGTCACCGGTCCGGCGGCACCGGTTGATCGCTGATGGAAGCGTGTCCGCCCACGGGCAGGGCTGCGTAATGTGGCTGCCGATCTCCGGTGCCCGGGTGGGCCAGCCGCCGCCGCGCCTGCTCGATCTGCACCCCGGGCGCGACCCAGTGCCTCTGCTCGGTGGTGGCCATCCGGTACTGGACCAGTACCGTCAGCACCAGCCGGTCCCGACCACCCACATCCCGCTGATCATCAAGGTCCGCCCGCTTCCTGTCCGGCGCGGCGCGCCGCGCCGGACAGGCCAGCAGCCGGCCCCGCCCAGCGGGCCGACCGCGCAGGCCCGACCACGGTCACCAAGCGACAACACTGCTGTCGACCAGGCCCACATCCCCGACAACAAGCCGGCCCACAACTTTCCACACCTCCTCACCGGCCTGCCTGCAAACGCGCAGTTCACCGCGAGATCCGGTCGTGGTCGGGAGGCCTACATCACCTCTACGTCTCAGTCCACGCCCGCAGCAGGAAGGAGAGAAATGGGTGGGTGGGACAAGCCCCGGGCGGCGGTCCGGGGCGGAGGGTGCACGCGTGGTGACGATATGCTTGCACGCTGGCCCGGAATTCAGGCGTGCCCTCGTCGAGGGTGCCGGAAGTCGGGAAGGAACCGGTTGGGTCGAGTGCGGGACCAGGGGAGGCGATGGGATGCGGCAGGCAGGGGTGCTCGATGTCGGGTGCCACAGTGCTCTGCTGACGGTGGTACAGCGGCGTCCGGGTGCGGTGCTGGAGCCAGTCTTCTCCCGCAAGGTGCGGCTGAGCCTGCACGAGACCCTCGACCACAAGGGCCGTCTGGACAAGGCCGGTATGAAGAGTGTCGAGCGGGCGGTGGCCGAGGCCGTCGCCGCCGACCCGCGTCCGCGCGGGCCGGCGGTGTTCGCGTTCGCGACCTCCGTCATCCGGGACGCGCCCAACCGCGACGAGGTCATCGCGCGCGTGGCCCGCGCCACCGGCACACGCCTGCGCGTGCTGCCCGGCGAAGAGGAGGCGCGGCTGGCCTATGTGGCCGCCCGCCAGTGGGCGGGTCCGACGGCCGGGCAGTTGCTGGTTCTGGACATCGGCGGTGGCACCGTGGAGATCGCCTCCGGCACCGGGGACCAGCCCCGCGTCGTCCACTCGCTGCCGCTGGGCGCACGCAGGATCACCCGGGACTGGCTTCCCGGCGGCACAGTGCCGTCCCGACGATCCCTGGCAGAAATTCTTGAGCACCTCCGCCGGTCCCTGGAAGACGTCCCCGGTCTGCCGCAAGCGCAGCCGGGAGTGCGGGTGCTGGCCTGTTCCAAGACCTTCGACCAACTTGCCCGGCTTGCCGCTGCCCGGAGCAGGGCACCCCGCACACGGCGGCGGCTGACTCTGCCCCGACTGCACGCGGCAGTTTCCTTGCTGGCCGACGCGGCACCGTCCCGCCGTTCCAAGCTGCCGGGTATTTCCCGGCATCGTGCCGAGCAGTCCCTGGCCGGAGCCCTGATCGCCCAGGCGCTCATGGAAGCCTGCGGAGCCAGGAGCGTCGAGATCTGCCCCTGGTCCACCAGGGAAGGGCTTCTGCTTGAACACCTCGGCGTGGCACCCACCCCGGTCGGCCGTCTCCGCCGCGTCGGCTGAGCCCGGCGGACCCGGTCTCCCGAAGACTTTCCCAAGCGAGGCATCCGCTTCCTGGAGGGCATCCCGGCCGCGACCACGGCTCCGGTACAAGGGAGGGTGTGCAGCTGACGATAGGCACATAGGCCGGTACCTATGAACAGGCGATCGCGGCCGTGCAGGCCGCCTACGGCCTCAACCCCGCCGCCGTGGCGAGCAACTGGCCCGACGCCCCCGCGGCGGTGCCCCGGCCGGGCCCGAAAGCCTGAGCGGGGAGGAGCTCGGGCAGGGCTGGACGGAGCGGATGCTCTTCGACACCGTCGCCGCTGTGGTGCCCGGGCTGTGCTGCGCCGCTTGGTCGAAGTGGGCGGCACCGCCTCCTACGACGACGTCCAGGACCACTTCGCCGTGCACCCCGAGACGCCGATCGATCCGAGGCGGATCGGCGGCACGCTCACCAGCATCCGCGCGGTAGGGCGCCGGGTCGGCCCCGACAACCGGTCCAACCTGCTGGAGCGGGACGACCGCAGGCGTATCTACTGGATCGAGCCCGCCCTCCTGGAGGGCCTCAAGCGTGCCTTCGACCTTGCTGAAGCCCGCCCCGACCTGCTGCGCCAGGAGTCGGCCGACTCCTGAACGAGGTTCGAGCCCAGACAGTCCTTCCTGCGCCGCCTGAACGTCCGAGCCCAAGGGCGCGCGGCGGCCCACCTGCTGAGCGCGGCCTTTACTGCCGAACGCCGCGCGACAGGCTGCCCGTTCCGCCACATTGGGCAGGGCAACGGCGAGGGAGGCGACGGGATGAATCCTCTGGGCGGGGACTACCGGGTGCAGGCGCGTTACTTCGCAGACCTGGCAGTGCTGGGAGGTGAGACGTTTACCGAGCACCAGGAGGAACTGGCACGGGCGGTGCTGGAGGCTGTGCTGTTGGTTGGCCTGCCCCCGTACAACATCGAGGCGGCCGCGGACGGTGAGGAGACCGGGGTGGCTCTGGCCCCGGCACCAGGCAACAATCGTGCGCTGCGCGTGCTGTGGCAGCAGGACGCGGCGGCCGTGCTCCACCTCCGGGCCGACGTGTGCGACGCGCAGCAGGCCGCGATGAACCAAACCCTGCGCACCATCTTGGCGGCACATCGGTTGTGGATCGAGGATGGGCCGCTGGGAGAGGCCCCAGTCGTTCTCGGCAGTCACCGCCCCTCAGTGAAGTGACTCGAATTCGAGCCAGATCGTTCGAATCGAACAGGGCTTGATGAATCGGGCAGCGCCCGTGCGTGCGGGGCTCTTGCTGCCGAGCGAACTCCAGAGGGCGGGTGTGTACTGGGGGCTGAAGGGTGGTCCGGGCAGAGGCAGAGCCATGAGTGACCGCACGCAGAACCCCCGGACGCAGGGGGCAGAGAGCACCGCGCTGTGGAAGACGGCCCAGTGGGGCGAGCAGGTCCCGGCCCGGGTGGTGTTCCCCGGATATGGCAGACCGATCAATCGCGAACAGAGGCAAGCCGAACTGACGCGGTTCGTCGGCTACATGGCGGCACGGGGATGGACCGAGGCCCACCGCAGGCCCGGGGCCGTGCTGCTGGCCCGGGTTCAGCCCGCCGACGGTGGAGCAGCCATCAGCGTGGGCGTGACCGGTGTCGCCGCCGGTGCAGCGGTGGGCGGGGCAGGTCTGGTCGGAACTCTGGTGGGCATCGGCATGATCGTCTTCGGTGTGCTTCTGACTCTCACGATCATCGGTGCCATCGTGGGCATCCCCATGATCGCCGCTGGGGCGGCCGTCTTCACCGGCGGCACCGTTGCCGCCACCGCTGGAGGCGCGGCTGGCGCTGCCGGCATGGCGGTCGGAATCAGCGGCGCCTCTGCCCACGACCGCACGCTGCGCCTGCAGGCATGGACCGACGAGACGGGGCGCATCCTCATCAAGGGCATTTGAAGATCGGATACACCCGGCCCTGCCTGGTGTTTCGCTCTCCGTGCAGGGCCCGACCTGATCGCCGCCCGCGGCGCCGACCTGATCACCATCGACGCCAAGGACCGTATGTCCAGCACCGACTCCGACCGCTACGCCGTCAGCAGGGACACCGTGACCGCCGGTCTCTTCTTCACCGCGGCCCACGCCCCGACTCCGCTGTACTACGTCTTCGGCGATCTGAAGGTCCTCACGCCGGCGGAGGTGGTCCACTACACCGCCCACGCCCTGCGCCACCGCAGCGGCGCCTTCCACCTCGTCTACGCCGCCCGACTCTTCGAAGCCCAGGAGGCCGGCGAGAGCGACCAGCGGCTCAAGGAGATCGCCGCCGAAGCGCTCAAGGAGGTGTACTTCCAGGACAACGGCCGCCGCGCCGGCCAGTTGGAAGAGGTGCGCCTCACGGACATCGAGCACTTGGAATTCGATCTTTAGAGGCCGTTGCCGGAACAGCCTACGAGCCCGGACCAGTTGGTCCGGGCTCGCTTGCGTATCCGCAGGGGATCGGACGTTCATGCACGCGATCGGTTCAACGGTGTCCCGTCGCCTCGGCTACCAGTACCGGGGTTGGCCGCGTCACACTCTGGTGAGTCCGAGGCGACGGGTCAGTTCGTCCACGGCGGCACGGTCCTGGTCGGACAGGTTCGCGCGCACCCCGAGGGAGATGCCGACGTCGGGGTCCTCGATCGTCGGGACCATCACGGCGGCGCCGACGAACGGGGTGGTGTCGGGCAGTAGCGTCTCCAGGCGCCGCGCCCAGATCTTCGGCGAGCGGATGTAGGCGGAACCGGTGCGGGCCGCGTCGACCAGGAGGATCGTTGGCATGGACTTGGCCTGCCGGATCTTCTGCTCGTCCTGCAGGGCGAGCCGTACCTCGCTCTCCACGTCCGTCAGGTGAGGGCCCGGCTCGCTGTCCCAGAAGCCGTTCGTAACGGCGACCAGCGAGCCGTTCGGCAAGTCGTCAGCCTGGTAGATCCCGAGGCTGAGCCGGAGTCGCGTGCGAGCCGACCATGGCTGGTGTATCACCGTGACCGCGGTGCCCAGGTTCCCGCTGCGCACCCGCTGGACTGTTTCTGCGACCACCTCGGCCCGCTTGTCGGGCTTGATGGTGAGCGGCTGGGAGTCGGGCATGAGGTGTACCAGGACCGGCGGGTCGATGTCAGCGAGGGCGGTCTTGAGTTCGTCGTGCAGTTCTCGCAGGCCGTCCAGACGACGGGCCTTGACCTCGATGCCCAGGTTCATCTCGCGCAACACCAGATCCGGATCGGTGGCACCGTTGCGCCGGCCGAAGTCGAAGGGGATCCCGGCGCGCGCGAGTTTGGCTCCAGCGAGCATTTCGGCCCGCACGATCAGCAGGTCGTCGTCGAAGGTGCGGGCGTTGCGGAAGTCGCGGCGTACGCCGGCGCGACGTTCCGGCCGCGCCGTCTCCAGGGCCTCGATGATGTTCTCGAAGGCCGTGACGGTGGCGGAGGCGAAGCTGTCCGCTGGGCTGTTCCCGGTAGCCTCGGTGATCAGGTCGGCCAGCGGGTGGTCCTGCGGGGTCTTGTCCATCCAGTCCTGCAGGAAGGGGAATGACGTACTCACGTGAAGTCCTTGAGAGTTGGCCGGGCGGAGGAGACGGTCACGCCTGCGGCACTGTCAGCGTACGCGCGGGTGCGAACGGCCCGCACCAGGATTCCGGCGCCCGCCCCCGCCGCCGCGCTCCCAGCTTTAGCGCGGCGGCCCGGGACTACTTGGTCCGGGGCGGCTGGCGTATCCGCGCCGGATGTTCACACAGGCGACGTCGTGTCCGAGGCGGCACGCGCGGCCAGTACTGCAGCGCCCGGCTGCGCGCCGGTGAGCGCCTGGTCGACGAAGTCCCGTACGAGCGCCACGGTCTCGGGCACCGTGACGTCCTTCGTCCACGTCTCGCCGTGCCACCAGCACTCCAGCTCAAAGCAGTGCGCTCCGTGGGCGAGTTCCATGTGCCGGACCGAAGGCCGGCGTTTGCATAGGCGCCCGCGGTGGCGGTGGCGCTCGGTCGCCTCCAGAAACACCAGCGACATCACCCCGGACGTGTTGTCCGTGGTGACCGGTACGGGGTGCGGGTCGTCCGGGTTGAACACCGTCTGCAGGGTGTGGAGCGGGCTGGTCCCGGTGTCGCCGAAGATCACACCGAGCGCCCCGACGACCACCGCGAGCCGCACGGTGTCGTGCCCGTTCCCCTGCCGCCGATCGACTATGCGGCTCTTCCTGTGTGCCTGCTGCCCAGCCGCGGATCCGGGGCGTCGGTGCGGACGGTGCTGGCTCCCCGGCGCTACGGCGGTCAGGGACGTGCCTCTTCGATGCCGCGAGTTGTCCGGGGCGGGCCGCAACGGGCGTACCCGCACCTGGAGGCTCCGGGTGCGGGTACGCGGGAGATGGCGGATCGTCAGTCGAGTTGAGCAACTTTGGGCAGGTCACCGCTCGCGGCGGCGTCGGCCGGGGGCAGGGCGGTGGGATAGACGCGGACATCGCTGATCGCGCCGTTGGTGAATTCGCCGTAGGAGCCGGAGGAGAGTTTCCGGCCGAGCTGCAGGGGGCCGGTGGCGTTCCAGGGTGTGTAGGTCCAGTCCTTGGTGGCCGCGAGTTTTCCGTCGACGTACAGGCGGAC
The DNA here is from genome assembly GCF_036227485.1 of Streptomyces sp. NBC_01451. Taxonomy (NCBI): domain Bacteria; kingdom Bacillati; phylum Actinomycetota; class Actinomycetes; order Kitasatosporales; family Streptomycetaceae; genus Streptomyces; species Streptomyces sp. NBC_01451. The sequence goes on along the minus strand of NZ_CP109479.1, from coordinate 292,520 downwards.
CTCCTTGGCCGAGGCGTCGTAGATGCCGACGAGGTGGGTCCAGCGACCGAGGACCGGTTTGCCGCCGTAGGTCGCTCGCCAGACGGCGCCGTCGGTGTCGGTGCTGTGCCGGCCGAACGCCCAGACCTGGGCGCCGGAGGAGTAGTACAGCTGGAAGCCGTTGTTGGTGGTGCCGTTCTGGGAGACGAAAGTGCTGTTGGCGGTGAGGGAGTTGAGCTTGGCCCAGGCGGAGACGGTGAAGCTCTTGGAGGTGTCGAGGGCCGGGCCGGTCGTACTGCCGTAGCCGGTGCTGCCGTTGAGGGTCACCGCGCTGCCGCGGGTGGTGTCGGTGGTCCAGGAGTAGCCGCCGGACAGCGTGGCGTTGAGTGTGCCGGTGCTGTCGGTGGTGGTGGAGCCGCTGCCTTCGGCGAGTTTCCACCAGTGGGTGGCGGTGTCCGTGACCGAACCCAGGGAGACCGGTGCGGCGAAGTCGTAGGTGGGCGGCGAGATCAGGGCCGGGCTCTGGCGGTAGTTGTACTCGACGAGCTGGCCGAAGGGTCCGACGGCGTAGAGGTCGGGATTGCCGTCCGGGGCGCCGGGGTGCGTGTCGCCCACCTGGACCGGGCTGTTGACGTCGCCGGGGGAGGCGACCATCGGGTAGAGGGCCGGCGGCAGGGTGAGGCCGAGACTGGTGCGCACGTTCGGATGGAGCAGCGCCGGGACCAGAGTGGTCGGGTCGACGGCGATCGGGTAGCTGTACAGCTGGCCGGTGGCGTTGTCACGGGACCACAGGACCGGCTTGCCCTTGAAGGTGCCTGCCGCGATGAGGGTCTGGGTGGTCCAGTCACCGTCGCCGAGCAGGATCGGGTTCTTCAGGTGGTAGCCGCCGTCGGACTGGTAGATCCAGAGTTCCTTGTTCTCGACGGTGATGACGGCGGGGTAGTCGTCGGTGTTGCCGAAGACGTTGCCGGGGGCGATGAGCTGGCTGATGTTCCAGCTCGTGCTGTTGTAGTCGGTGCCGCGGCAGCGGGTGTCGTCCGCGACGACGTCGCTCTGCGCGCAGGCGTCCTTGACCACGCGGTCGAACCGCCTGCCGACGAAGCCGCCGAGGGCGGACCAGGGCTTTCTGGGGAAGGTCGCGTCGTCGAGGGGGTCGAGGTCGTTCTTGACGACGTAGAGGTTCTTGCTGGTCTTGTTGTACGCCCACAGGTCGTCGCCGTTGGCACCGTGCAGGTTGCCGCGGTGGGCGATGAGGTAGTTGTTCCAACCGGTGCCGTCGGGGGAGTCCGCCGGGGTGGAGACGGTGATGGGGCCGGTGACGTCCGGCGGGGTGTCGGTGACGACCGGGTCGCTGTGGACCGGGGACACGGCCTGGGCGGGATCCTGGTTGCCGGGGACGAGGTCGAGGTCGCCGGTCTTGGTGGTGGCGAGCAGATCGGGTACGCCGTCGCCGGTGATGTCACCCGGCTTGATCTTGGTCGCGGGGTCCCACGGCACGGTGAAGGTGTAACCGGCGGGGCTGGTGGAGATGTTGCCGGCCTTGTCCACGCCGGCCACGTACAGGGTGTGCACGCCCCAGTCGCGGATCTTGACGGGGAGGGTGGCGGTGGAGCGGCCCTGACTGTCGGTGCCGGTGATCGCGACGGGTGGTTGGCCGTCGGCGTCGGTGGGCGGCGAGTCGAGCTGCCACAGGAAGGAATTCATGCCGCTGGACTTGCAGGGGCCCGGCCGGCAACTGTCGTCGGCGGCAGGGGAATCGGTGTCGGTCACGGTGAAGGGGATGGGTTTGCTCGGGTCCGGGTAGACGGGGTCGCCCGTACGCGCGGTGCCGACCGGTGGGAAGGCGGGGTTGCCGGTGATGTCCGGGGTGAGCGGTGCGGTGAAGTCGGTGGCGAACCAGCAGTGGTCGGACTTGCCTGAGGTCATGTGCTGGTCGGACGAGTCGTCCTCGGCGTAGACGTCCCAGCCGTACTGGTGGCCGTCCTTGAGGGTGGCGCCGATCTTCATCGCCGCGTCGGTGCCGGAGGCGAGCCAGCCGCTGTCCGGGGTCGAGAGGGCGGTGCCGTTGCCGTCGCCGTCGGGGTCGATCGAGCGGTCCCAGACGTAGTAGTGCGCCCTGACCTTCTCACCGGATATCTGGCTGGTGACGGTGGAGTGCAGGGTGATGTCGCTGCCGGCGTCCGAGTAGGTGGTGGCGCCGATCCAGCCCACCCCGCTGGTGGTGCAGGCGGCCGAGGCGCCGGTGGCGGGCGGGGCGGTGTGCAGGCCGGTGGGCACGCCCGGCGGGATGTCGAAGTTGGTGGTGAGGGTCAGCGTGGTCGACAGGCGCAGGTAGTCGTCGTTCGACGAGGTCTGCGACTCGTTGCCGTACAGGCCGATGGTCCAGGCGTCGGTGCCGTCGCCGAAGGTGCCGTCCGCGTCGTAGCCGTTGCCTTCCTGGTCGGCGATCCGCTGTGCCTGGACCTTGACGTGGAAGGCGGCGGTGCTGTTGCTGCACGAACTGCCGGAGTTGGAGCCGCTGGGCACCGTGTCCGTCACCGGCGGGAAGGAGTTGTTGTCGTCGTGGACGCTGGGCCGGGACAGCCAGTCGGTGCTGGAGGTGATCGCGTTGGTGGTGTGGAGCGTGAGCGGCTGGTTCTGGCTGCAGTTGAAGCTTGCCGCGTACCTGGTGGCGACGTTCACGACGGCGTCGCGGATCACGAACGACGAGTGCAGTTTGCTGGTGTCGATCGTCCAGTAGGAACGCTCCAGGCCGACTCCGCAGGCGCCGCCCCAGCGCTGGTATCCGACCCCCTGGCCGTTGGTCTGCGCCTTGTCGTACTGCGGCGAGTTGTCGCAGGTGGAGCTGGAGTAGATCTCGGTGTAGTGGCCGGCGGTGGAGGAGACCGGGTTGGTGTAGGGGTCGATGTACACCGGATAGCTGGTGTCCGGGTCGGTGAGCATGCCCGCGTCCGGGGTCAGCGTCATGGCTTTGCTGGTGGCGGTCATGGCGACCGGCTTGGTGTCGGCCTCCGGACCGGGGCCGTTCACCGAGGACGTCAGGTCGGCCACCGGTCCGCCGAGCTGGGCGGGAGTGGACGAGGAGTCCCACATCAACGGCTGCGGGCTGACGTAGGCGAGGCCGCCGTCGGTGGTCGTTGCCTGCATGCTGTCGGAGTCGGTGGTGGCCAGCGTGAGGTCGTGGGCGTCCACCGCCAGCTTGAGCCGCTGTAGTTGGGGGTTGGCGGCAGCGTCCGCGTCATGGACGACCAGGACATCGCTGAAACCGCCCTGGTCGGTGACGGACACCGAGAGGTCGACACCGGGCAGCACCGAGGAGTATAGGGCGGTGTCGTCGCTGACGGTCGGTGCGGGCAGGCGGAACGGCAGGGTCAGGGCCATGCTGGAGCCGTCGGCGTGGGTGAGGGTGACCAGTGGGCCCGAGCCACCGCCTGAGACGGTGACGCCGTTCGGTGTGGCCCTGGGGGCGTATCCGCCGTGGTCGTCGGTGATCAGGGTGGCGTCCACCGGGGTCCAGGCGCCGTCCTTGAAGACCCGGGTGGGCAGGGCGCTGGTGGTGTTGGTGAAGGTGCCGTCCGGCAGGGCTTCGGTGGTGGAGACGTCGGTGGTCAGTGCGTCGATCGGGACGGTCTTTCCGGTGGAGAGGGCCTCCGCCCGGGCCGTCAGCAGCGGGTCGGACGGGGCGGGCGCGGAGTCGTCGGCGACGGCCGGGACAGCCGGGAGGACCGGGAGGGCCGCCGCCAGGCTGAGGGCGGTGGCGAACAGGACCAGTCTGCCGGCGGGAGCAGTGCGTCTGCGGCCGGTGCGTATCGGTGGTCTCAACACCTGTCGGGCGTCCTTCGGTTCGCGGGCAGCGGGGTGGGGGAGGCCCGATTGCCATGGAGATCGGGTGATTGATCAATTCCGGTACAGAAAATACACAGCATCTGCCATATACATGCATGTTCTTGCCTTTGAAATGGCAAAGGGTCTTGAGTCGTGATCATGGCGGTACCTAATCTCCGGGTCGGTCACTGATCTGTGATCCGACTGTGCGGTGGCCCTCGAACGGGCATCTCTTGGGGGTTTTGCGCGTGAGTGGCAGACGGCGCTGGTTCACGGGCACGTGGCACCGGCGATTCTTCGGCGGACTGGGGCTGTGGACCATTCCGATCGCGCTACTCGCGCTGCTGGTGCCGGTAGCCATAGCCGGCGGCTTCGGCACCCCGGGCTTCCTGGCCGGCCACGCGGACGACGGCTTCGGCCACCACGGCGGCTTCTCGTTCGACGGCAAGGTGTGGCACCCCAAGAAGCTTCCGGCGGCCCAGGTCGTGGGGGCGCACCTTCTGCAGCCGAAGACCTCCCGGCATCCCAAGGGGTACAAGGCGCCGGATACGTATCGGGCGCAGGCGGCCGATTGGCCCAAGGCCGCTACCGCCGTTGTCGACCTCGGCCCGCGGACCGAGACTCAGTCCAAGTCCAAGTCCAAGCCCGAGTCACCGTCCATTTCCAAGCTGGTGAAGGCGGGTTCACTGCCCGTCTGGGTCGCGCCCGCCGACACCGCGCACGGCGTCGACTCCGTGCGGGTGCAGACCGCGTCCCACAGCCAGACGCTGCGCACCGGCGCCAACGGCATGCTCCTGGGCATCACCCCCTCCGGCACGGCGTCCGCCCGTGGCCGGGTCAAGGTGGTCATCGACTACTCGTCGATCGCCCGCGCGTACGGCGGCGGTTACGGCTCCCGGCTGCGGCTGGTGCAACTGCCCGGCTGCGCGCTGACCACCCCGGAGCGGGCGGAGTGCCAGAAGGCCACGCCGCTGAAGTTCACCAACCGGGCGTCCGCCGAGCAGTTGACGGCGACGGTCACGATAGGCTCCCCCTCCGCCTCCGCGTCCGGCTCGGCTTCCGGCGGCGATGCCTCGGACACCCCCTCGCCGTCCCCGGACACCACCGGCACCAGCACCCCAACGGCGGCCCCCAGCCCCGAATCCCCGGAGCCCACTGACAGCAGCAGCGCATCTCCCGAACCATCCGGAAGCGCGAACGGCCCGGAAGCCATGTCGGAGCGCGTGGCCCCGCTGAGCGCGTCAGACGCCTCCGGCACCACGGCCCTTGCCGTGACCTCAGGCGCCTCCGGCTCCCAGGGCGACTACGGCGCCACGCAGTTGTCGGCCGCCGGTACCTGGCAGGCATCGGCCACCGGCTCCTTCACGTACTCCTACCCGATCTCCGTGCCGGCCGCGATCGGCGGCAACGCGCCCTCGGTGGGCCTGGGTTACGACTCCCAGTCCGTCGACGGGGAGACCACCGCCCGCAACTCCCAGGCCTCCTGGGTCGGCGACGGCTGGAGCTACCAGGTCGGCTATGTCGAGCGGCGCTACCGCAGCTGCGGCTCGCTGCCCGACTCCGACGGCAAGAAGCTCGTCAAGGGCTCGGCGGACGAGTGCTGGGGCGGGGACAACGCCATGCTCTCCTTCGGCTCCCACTCCGGAGTCCTGGTGCCCGACGGCGTCGACTCCGGGGTGGCCGGTGAGATCCGCCAGTGGCGCATCCAGGGTGACGACGGCACGGTCGTGCAGGAGCTGTCCGGCGCGGCCAACGGGCTGCACGACGGCGTCTACTACCGGGTGCTGACCACGGACGGCACGGCCGCCTACTTCGGCGCCGACCACTCGCCGAAGGACCCCGGCACCGGCGCCACCCTGTCCGCCGACCCGGCCGACCCCTCCACGCACTCCGCCTGGGGCGTCCCTGTCCTGCACCCGCGCTCCACCGACCCCTGCCACGACGACGCCAAGGGCAAGGCGTCGCGGTGCGACAAGCCCGAGGGCTGGCGCTGGAACCTCGACTTCGTCGTGGCGCCGGACGGGTTCGTGCAGCGCTACGACTACACCGCCGAATCCAACTACTACGACCTCGGCGGCGGTCAGGCGGCCGCGACCGATGACCCGGACGACACCGGAACCCTCACCTCCTACACCCGCGGCGGCGCGCTGACGCTGATCTCGTACGGCTACACGCTGGACGACGAGCAGGCGGGCCGCACCCCGGCCGCCGAGGTCGACTTCGGGCTGGCCCAGCGCTGCCAGACCACCAGCAGTTTCACCGACTGCTCGGCCGGCAACCTCAAGGACAACACCGCCACCCACTGGCCGGACGTGCCGTGGGACCTGCACTGCGACTCCACTGACAAGACCAAGATGCCCGACGGCGCCACCACCGTCCCCACCGACGTGTGCGTCACCGCCGGCCCCAGCTTCTGGACCACGACCCGGCTGGACTCCATCACCACCAAGGTCCATGTGAAGGCCACCGACCAGCTCACCGCGGTCGACGCCTACCAGCTGGGCCAGGTCTACTCGGACGCGGGCGGCACCGTCGACCCGGTCTCCGGTACCACCGTGGACCCCAAGGACGCCGGAATGCTGCAGGCCGTGATGTGGCTGCAGTCCCTGCGCCACACCGGCAAGGGCACCTTCGGCAACGGCAACAGCGACATCGCGCTAAACCAGGTGTCGTTCACCGGCACCGAGATCGACAACCGGGTCGACGACGACTCCCCGTCCGCGCCCCCGCTGTACCGGCCGCGGATCTCCAGCATCCAGACGGAGACCGGCGAGTCCGTCGCCGTCGAGTACAACTCGCAGCCCTGCAAGGGCAAGACGCTGTCGATCGCCCACGCCGACAGCAACACCGAGTCCTGCTACCCCGTCTACTGGACGGTTCCCGGCGCCTCGAAGCCGATCGCGGACTGGTTCAACAAGGTCACGGTCGACAGCGTCGTCACGTCCGACCTCACGATCGCCGGCCAGTACAAGCCGGACGCCCAGAACAACCCGGCCGGCTCGGAAGCCCAGATCTCCCACTACAGCTACTCGGGCCCGGCCTGGCACCGCGACGACGACGCGCTGACCGACGACCAGTACCGCACGTGGGACCAGTTCCGCGGCTTCCGCACCGTCACCGTGCAGACCGGGCAGGCCCCCGAACCCGTCACCCAGCAGACCACCACCTATCTGCAGGGCATGGACGGCGACTACAAGGCCGACGGCACCCGCCGCTCCGTCACCGTCGACGCCAAGGTCGACGGCAACACGGTCCTCAGTGTCACCGACACCGACCAACTGGCCGGCACCGACTTCCAGGACACCGGCTACACCCAGGCCGGCGGCAAAGCCGACACGGTCAGTGTCAACGGCCCGTTCACCTTCACCACCACGGCCTCCGCCGCCCAGACACCGTGGACGGCATGGACCCAGGACGACAACCCCGGCGGGACCAGGCCCGACACCTCCACCCTGCCCGACCTCACCGCGCACCGCATCAAGGCCAGCAGTTCCCTGCAGTACGAGCTCCTCGCCGACAACACCTGGCGGCACACCAGGACCGACACCACGTACGACAGCCAGGGGCGGCTGTCCACCGTCAACGCGCACGGCGACGGCGTCGACCCCAAGCAGGAGAAGTGCGCCACCACGACGTACGCCGACCCGCCGTCGTCGAACACGATGATGCTGGCCTACCCCGACCGGGTCACCTCGGTCGCCGGTGACTGCTCCACCGCGCCGGGCGCGAGCAACCTGCTGACGGACAAGAAGATCTATTACCTCGGCGACGGCACCCCCGCCCAGCTGGGCACCTTCGGAAGCGTCTCCGCCTCCGGCGAGTCCACCGCGACGCAGACCGCCACCGGCTACACCGGCACGACCGAGAACTGGCTGACCACCTCGGCCATGAGCTACGACGGAGCCGGCCGCGTCACCGACTCCTACGATGCCACCGGGCAGAAGACGCACACCGACTTCAGCCCCCCGTGGAGCAGCGCGGGCGGCAACACCAATGCCACCGGCGAGACCTCCACCAACAGCAAGAACTGGAAGGTCACCTCCACGCTCGACGCCCTGCGCGGCGCCACGCTGGAGAGCGTCGACGCCAACGGCCGCACGACCGACATGACCTACGACGCGCTCGGCCGACGCACCGCGGTCTGGCTGCCCGGCCGGGACAAGTCCGCGGGCCAGAGCGCGGACCGTACCTTCGCGTACTCCATCGACCCCGGAGCCGTCCCCGCACCGGGCGGCACCGTCACCCAGCCCGGCGCCCCGACATCCGTCACGTCGAAGACGCTGCGCGACGACGGCACGTACGCCACCTCCATCCAGATCTACGACGGCATGCTCCAGCCCCGCCAGACCCAGGCCACCGCCATGGGCGACTCCAACTCGGGCCGGGTCGTCTCCGACACCTTCTACGACTCCCACGGCTGGCAGGTCGCCACCTACGCGCCCTACTCGGAGCCGGACAACTTCCCCTCCACCACGCTGTACGCGGCGAACGAGAACCAGATCCCCTCCGAGACCACCACCACCTACGACGGTGAGGGCCGGCCCCTGAAGGAGACCCTCTGGCACCAGGCCGTCGAGCAGTGGCACAGCTCCACCGGCTACCCCGGCGCCGACGAGGTCGACACCACCGCGCCGGCCGGAGGCCGCTCCACCGCCTCCTTCACCAACGCCGTCGGCCAGACCACCAGCACGGTCGTGAAGAACACCGGCTCCACCGTCACTCTGACGGGCGGCTCGGTGATTCCCTCGGGCACGTCGCTGACCTCCGACAGTGTGCGCCTGACGATGCAGTCCGACGGCAACCTCGTCCTGTCCGCCCTGGCGACCGGCGCGACCCTGTGGTCCTCGGGCACCTCCGGCCACGCCGGCGCCTGGGCCAGGTTCGGCACCGACGGCAACCTGGTGATCTCCAGCACGGCCGCGGCCCAGCTGTGGACCACCGGCCTGACCGCGACCACCGGCGCCACCTTCCAGGTCCGCAACGACTCCACGGCCGCCGTCGTCGCCTCCAACGGCACCACCGTGCTGTGGAAGCAGGGCACCGCGGCCGCCGTCGCCGCCGCGAACACCACCACCAAGTACACCTACACCCCGGCTGGCCAGGTCGACTCGATCAAGGACAACGCGGGCAACACCTGGTCCTACACCTACAACCTGCTCGGCCAGAAGCTGACCCAGACCGACCCGAACACCGGCAAGACCACGTTCGACAAGTACGACGTCGCCGGCAACCTGCTGCAGACCACCGACTCCCGAGGCCAGGCACGGTCCTACACCTACGACTGGGACAACCGCCCCACCGCCGAGTACGCCGCTGCCTGGTCGGCCAGCCCCGACCAGTCCAAGCTGCTGGTCTCCCACGTTTACGACACGCTGGAGAAGGGCTACCTCACCTCCTCCACCCGCTACGTCGGCGGCGCCTCGGGAGCCGCGTACACCCAGGCCGTCACCGACTACAACACGGCCTACCAGCCGCTGGGCACCACGCTGACCGTCCCGTCGTCCGACGGCTTCGCCGCCGCGGGCCAGTCCAGCGCCCCCACCTCCGGCAGCGTCACCTACACCGCCACCAACCGCTACACCGACACCATTGGCCTGCTGTCCACCACGCACTACCAGGCGGACGGTCACCTGCCGGCCGAGGACATCGACTTCGGCTACACGCAGCAGGGCAACCTCGACGGCATCGGCGGTTTCATCAACTCCGCCAACACCCCCGCCTACCTCGACACCACCGTCCACGATGCCTTCGGACGCGTGCTCCAGGCGAACTACGGCCACACCGGCAAGGAACTGGCGACCTTCGCCCAGTACGACGTGACGACGGGCCGCACTACGCAGACCAGCAGCATGCTGCAGACCTCGACGACCGCCCTGGACGTCAGCAACCTGCGCTACAACCAGGCCGGCGAACTCACCGCGATCGACGACCTGCAGGACAACACCACCCACGACACCCAGTGCTTCACCTACGACTCCTTCCAGCGGCTGACCGCCGCATGGACGGACACCGCGGGGATCACCGACCCGAGCGCGTTCACGCCCGGCGCGGTCGGTGGCTGCACCACCGCACGGGTGCAGACCACCACCACGTCCCCCATCAAGACCACCACTGTCGGCGGCCCGGCCCCGTACTGGCAGACCTACACCTACGACCAGCTCGGCGACCGCACCGGCACCGTCAACCACGACACCAGCGGCAACGCCCTCAACGACACCACGCAGGCCATCACTTACCCCGGCACCAACGGCACGGCGCCCGCGACGCTGCCCGACCAGGCGGGAACGGCGACCCTCACCAACCTCTCCGGTACGGCGACCATCGCCTCCACCTACACCGACCCCACCTACGCCAACGCGAACGCCGGCGACACCATCAGCCGGAAGGTGACCACCACCGGCCCGCTGACCAGCTCCTTCACCATCACCGGCGGCGGCAGGCGGTGCGTCGAGGACGCGGGCGGCTCCACCACCGCCGGAGCCAAGGTGCAGATCAACACCTGCGGCGGCGCCACCAGCCAGAAGTGGACCATCGGCACCGACGGCACCGTGAAGGTCCTCGGCATGTGCCTGGACACCACAGGCAACGCCACCACTAGCGGCACCCTCGTGGTGATCGACACCTGCAAGACCGACGCCACCCAGAAGTGGAAGGCCACCACCACCGGCACCCTGGTCAGCAACGCCAACCCCGCGATGTGCCTGACCGACCCGGCCGCCTCCGCCACCACCGGCACCCAGCTGACCCTCGCCACCTGCGGCGGCAGCGGCCAGACCTGGACCGACGCGGCCACCGGCGCCATCCCGGCTGGCCAGAGCCAGACCTTCACCTACGACGCCGAAGGCCGCACCGCCACCGTCGCGACGACCTCCGGCACCCACACCAACACCAGCAAGTACCTCTACGACGCCCAGGGCGACCTGCTCGAACAGACCGCCGCCGTCGACGGCACCGACAAGACCCGCGTCCTCTACCTCTTCGGCGGCGCCGAGCAGATCACCCTCAACGTCTCCGCCAAGACCTGGACCGGCCTGCGCAACATCACCGGCCCCGACGGCACCACCGTCACCCGCTCCAGCACCGGCTCCGTCACCTACCAGGTCGCCAACGGCCAGGGCACCGCCGTCACCGCCGTCGACGCCTCCACCCTGGCCGTCACCCGCCGCTCCTACGACCCCTTCGGCAACCCCCGCGGCACCAAGCCCGGCTCCTGGGTGGCAGCCGACGAGAACCACGGCTTCCTCGGCCAGCCCACCGACCCCGTGACCGGCCTCGACCTGCTGGGCGCCCGCGACTACGACCCCGTACTGGGCCGCTTCCTCAGCCCCGACCCGGTCTTCGAGGCCGGCGACCCCAACCAGATGGGCGGCTACGCCTACGCCGGAGACAACCCGGCCAGCGGCTCCGACCCGAACGGTCTGATGCTGGCCCCGATGGACGGCGGCGGAGGAGGCTGCGACGCCAAGTGCGCTGCCGCCAACGACAAGGCGTACGCCTCCACCACCTCCTCCAGCGGCACGAAGAAGCACAGCAGCGGCGGCTGCTCGGGCTTCTTCGGATGCGCGGGGCACTACTTCAAGAAGGCACTGCCGGTCGCCGAGAAGATCGCGACCGTCGTCGTCGTCGTCGCCGTGGTCGTGGTGGTCGTCGTCGCAGTCGCCGCCTGCGCCGAGACCGTGGTCGCGGCCCCCGCATGTCTCATGGCAGCGGGCGAGGCGATCGGAGCGGTCGGCGGTCTGGCCGGCGGCGCGGACTGCATGGCCATGGGCTGCGGCGGAGGTGAACCCATAAGCGGAGAGGAAGCGGACTCACCACCCGCAGTGGCCGGTGCCGGCGGGGCCGGCAAGGCCCCGAAGGCCTCCGCCGACGCCGCACCGCACGACGCCGGCAGCGGCTCGGGCGACGCGGCCGCCGCCTCGGGCGCGGGAAGGGAATCCACCAAGGACTCCGCCGGCACCAACGCGGCAGCGCCCAGAAAGTCCGACTCCCAGAGCGAGGCGGCGGCATCGAGCAAGTCGGCGGCCACCCCGGACAAACCCGGCACGGGCAACTCGGGCACCACGGCTCGCTCGCAGTGCAGCTTCTCGCCGGAGACGCCGGTCCTCATGGCAGGCGGCAAGACCAAGGCCATCGGCAAGATCAAGACCGGTGACAAGGTCGAGTCGGCCGACCCCAGAACGGGCAAGCACCAGAGCGGTCGCACCGTTCAGCACATCTGGATCAACCACGACACGGACCTCCTCGACGTCACCGTCCGCGACAAGGACGGCCACACCGCAACCCTCCACACTACGGCCAACCACCCCTTCTGGGACGACACCACCCACACCTGGAAGCCAGCCGGCGAACTCCGCCCCAAAGACGCCCTCAACACGGTCGACAACGCTCACGCCTCCGTCGTCAGGACCCGGATCACACCCGGTACGGCGAACCGCTGGAACCTCACGGTCCAGGAACTGCACACGTACTACGTGCTCGCCGGAAGTGTGCCGGTTCTTGTGCACAACACGGGTTGCCCGACAGCCGCTGCCCTCCGCGCGGCTCCTCATCCCGATGATGTCTCATTCGCTACTTCCGTGGATCTGAGCAGCAAGACGGCAGCGGAAGCCGGAGACATTCAGGCGGCCAGCGGTTTCGCCACGGACATCCCCGACGGTTACGGGAGGGCGATGCCCGAACAGGTGCACGCGGCAATGCCGACAGAGCGCACACCGTTCTTCTTCGATAATTCTGGAGGACCCGGCGCTTACTACCTGTCCCATGCCGAGAAGCAGGCTTCGACTCTGCGTCCCGGTATCTCGATCTCTGTCAGTCGAGACATGTGCGACAACTGTATTGCCTGGTTCCAGGAAAGGGCCGTCCAGCTGGGAATTCATCTGCATGTGTCCGACCCGACATCCATCAACGTATTTGCACCGGATGGGTCGTGGATGGCGTACGACTATCCACCCTGGAAGGGCTAGTTTATGTGATATGTGGATTTGTGGAGGTGGTCCGTGGGGTAGGATCACCTCCACACTCTAGAGGCGGCTGTGCCGCTGATCATGAGGAGATGTCCGTGGGTGAAGCGGTGTTGAATTGGCATGTATTCCCTGAAGGGATTTCGATCCAGGAACTCTTGGCACGCGGTGATCAGGCCACGGCTACTGGAGATCTCATCTCTGCGGGCAACTGGTATTTCCATGCCAAGCGCAGGGGTTCGACGGAGGGCCGGGACAGGGCTCGGGGACTCCAGCCCCGACTGGAGATCCTGGCCGACCAGGGAGATCTCGACGCGAAGGTCCTGGTGGCAGGCCTGCTTCTGGAGCGTGGCGAACAGCTTTCCCGCGCGGCCTCATTGCTGGAGACGGCTGCTGGAGGGGGTGTCGTTGAAGGGATGAGGGAGCTGGGGTTCGTCCTTGCCGGAGGGGTGGGTACGGCCGCCGACCCGGGCAGGGCCAACGATTTGTACCGTGCTGCCGCCGAGGCGGGCGACGGCTATGCGGCCTTCAATCTTGCGGTTAACTATTATCGCGGTCATGGGGCTGGGAAGAACTTCCGAGAATTCGCAAAGTGGCTGCAGATGGCCGGAGAACTAGGAATTCCAGAGGCATGTGCCGTGCTGGGAGACCAGTGCGCGAAAAAAGGCCTCGATGGCGAATCTTTGCAATGGTACGTCAGGGCGGCTAAATCTTCACATGTCCCTGCGATGCTCGTAGCGGCGCGGCGCTATCGGGATGGTGTTGGAACTGCTGTTGACCTGGTTCAGGCAGTTCGCTGGCTTTTGACTCCGCTTGATCGTGGAAATGGAGATGGAATTCATGACGCGATCGAATTGGCCAGCTCAATGACGATCGAGCAAATCCGCGAAGCTGGTCAACTCTCTGGCCATTCAGATGAGGCTGAGCTGCTAATCCTTAGGCGTTAGCCATAAGTGATGCTCCAGGGGTTCCTGTGACTCCAGGCAGCAACTTTGTTCTTGGCGGACTTCTCCGGTGACACGCGGCTCCCAGGTCAGGGATCGCCAATGATGACGTATGGGCAGCCCGTCCACGCAGGACCTGACGACTCCGTTCTCCTGGGGCGGCGGCTTCCACGGGTGGGCGGCCGAGCGCGCACGGCGCGAGCGGGTGCTGGCGGACATCAGCGGAGGCGAGGGGCGGCAGCCCAGCTTGTTTCCTGCCTTCGTATGCTGGCCGCTTTGACGGATGAACTGCAGCTCCTGGCCGACGCCTTGACCGCCGACTACGTGCACGGTCGGGGGCGGCCGAGGAACACCGCGCGCGGATCCTGTCCACGCAGGCGAGCACCGACGGAGGCCTGGACGGCCTGGCGGCCGGAGGCGTCCTGAGTGTCGAGTCCCTCGAGCAGATGCTGCGCCCGCACCCGGAGCTCGGTGCGTGGAGGCTGGTTCCCGTGCTGCGCGCCTACCCCGGTGGGAGCCCCGATGCCCGGGCGCTCGTACGGGAGCTGCTGGACGCGATTGCCGTCGACGGCTTCCCGTTGCTGACGCCCCGGACGCTGCGCTACATCGAGGCCCCCGCGCGCTACGACGGCGACGCCCCGTCGGTCTTCGGGCGGCGGCATCACCGGGTGCTCGAACTGGTAGCGACGGCCAGTAATCCAGCTGGACGCGATCGGCTCCCCGGCCGTCGTCCTCAACCCGCGCCGCGATGACTTCCCGGCCGGCGAGGTGGCGGCGGCACGGGAGCAGACGGTCTGGGAGTACGAGCTTCTCCGCGTCGCCGACGTGATCCTCTTCTGGTTCTGCGCCGAAGCCGTCCAGACCATCGCCCTGTACGAACTGGGAGCCCACGCCGCCTGCCTCACCCGCCTCGCGGTCGGCGCCGATCCCGACTACCCGCGCCACCTGGACGTCGTGCAACAACTGCGGCACGCCCGGCCGGACGTGAGCGTCCACGATTGTCTCCAAGCCACCGTCCGCGAGGCCGCGCATCAAGCGTGAGGCAATCAAGGGGCCTGCGGTGCAGGCCGATCTAGATTGGCTCCAGTCCTTCATCAGTGCGCTGGATACCCTCTGATCCTGCCAACTGCGCTGGACCTCGTGTGATCCCCACAAATTCACCCGCGCGGTCAACTCGGCAGCGAGTAGCGTCCCGGTCATGCACAGCGATCTCGACGCCGATGAGGCGTGGGAGCGGCTGCGGGCCAGCCGCTCCGATCCACCCGCCAGAGCCGACACCGGATCCCGCCGCAAGACGTACTCGGCAGCCCTGGAACAGGCTCAGCAGCTGTTCCACGCCGCTTCCGTCGTGGGCCCCGCTACGAGCCCGATCCTGGCCTTTTACGGCCTCAGCCAGGCCGGGCGTGCCATCACGGCCGCCGCCTGGTCCCTCAAGGGCGGGGACTGGCGCCTCGACACCCACGGGATCAAGACCACAGGGTTCCACCTGCCCTTCCCCGACATCGAGATCCGAACCGATCCGTCCGGCACCCAGGGCAGCTTCGTGAAGGTCAGCGAGGTCCTCGACTCACCGGTGTGGGAGATGGACCCGCTGCGCCTGGAAGACGTCTGGGACCTGCTGCCGCCGAACCTCCGTTACCCGCTCACCACCAGGAAGCGGCTCACCCCGCTGTACACGGTCGGGGATGACGTCGGCGTCGGCACGCACGAGCACTCCCTGCTGAGCGTCCCCGTGTGCGATCTCCCCGACCGGGTCATCGACGCAGGCACCCGCGAGGCGCTGGTCGACTTCCTCACCTCGTACCCGACCGTCGCCCAGCACGAGAGCTACGTGACCACCCGCACCCTCAGCCTCGGGCCGGAGGCACCTCCGGACTACACCCGCTACAACCACGGCGGCGGCGAACTCAGGATGAACTGGCTCATGCCCGAGGGCGTGGGCACGGGATTTGACGGAAATGCGACCGGAGTCGAACGGTTGGCCCACCTGCGGACCCTGACCCGCAGCTACGCCGGGAGCCGGTACTTCCTACCCGTCCTGGGCTCGATGAAGCGGGAACTGCACCCGCTGATGGCCTGGTGGGCCGTGCTGTACACGCTGTCCATGCTCGCCCGCTACGAACCCGCGACCTGGGGCACGCTCATCAACGTCGACACCAGCAAGTACGCGGTCCCGATCGAACGGCTTCTGGAACGCGCCATCAACCACTTGCCCGTTCTGATCGCGGACACCATCACTGAGGTGAGCACCTGACGTGTCTGTGCCGAAACTCCACCACTACGTGCCTCAGAGCTATCTGGCACGATTCGGGCGAGGCGACATGGTCAGAGTGAGGCGCCGGTGCCCTCCGAAGACGCACCTCGCCAACGTCAAGAACGTCGCTGCCGAGACTGGCTTCTACACGATCACGGACGAGAACGGCATGCCCTCCACGACCATCGAACACGAGCTCAGCGGCCTGGAAGGGCAGGCACTCGAGGCCCTGCGCCGGATCGACCAGACGGGGATGCCACCGGCTGCCGGGACCGACGACCGCGAACTGCTCTGCCTCTACCTGGCTGTGCAGATGGCCAGGACCCCGAGGAAGCGCACGGGCCCGCTCTTCGGGCGCAACGTCACCCTCTACGCGGACGGTCGGGAGGTCGACCTGGCGCTCATGGCCAAGTACCTCACACGTAAGCATCTCGGTCACCCGCCACGGGAAGCCGAAGCCCAGGGCGCCTTCGACTACTACCACGGCACACGGGCGATGAACGGCGGCAACGACCCCACTCACGACGAAGCGGTCGCCGTGACCTTCAGCTCTGTCTGGGTGTGCATCCCGCAGTACCGTGCCCGGCATTGGCGACTTGAGACCAGCAGCAAGCCGATCTTTCTCACCTCCGACACGCCCCTTGTCCTCTGGCGTCCCGAGACTCCGAGGGACGCCTACGAAGGGTTCGGCCTGGAGAATGCTGACGAGGTCAGGTTCCCGGTCAGCCCCACGGCCCAGCTCGTCCTCGTCCCCAGCCACGGCACATCCGCGGAAGAGGTCAGGCTCAGCCGCGTGAACAGCTGCAACCAGGACCTTGCGGACAGCTGCGAGCAGGTCGTCGTCGGGCACCCGGACCGGCACGCCGCGCTCGACAAGGTCCATCTGAGAAGGCGCGGACCCACGCTGCGCTTCAACTCGGGCCCCGGCTTCCGGAAGAAGCCGGACGGCACGCTGGAGCCCATGGGCGACATCCTGCACATGTACACGACTCGCCGCTAAGACCAAGCAGTAACGGGGGCCGGGCAAGGTGGCCTGCCCGGCCTGTCGACGGCTATTCGATCTGTTGCGGCCCTCTTGGGGGTGAGCAGCTCTTCGAGGTCGACCTGCGCATTGCTCAGTTTGATGAGCGGGACGCGTGAGAAGTTACTTGCGAGTAGGATGTGGGGTTGCGTTGGTTGAACTGGGGTGATCTGCGGGTTTCTGGGATCTGCTCACTGCGAGCGTTGATTGCTCAGTGGTACTGGGCGGCCGGTAGTGGCGGTCGAAAGCAGATGGATTGGCACTGGCCGGTTAGTCCCTCTCGTGGCTGGAAGGCATTGGTTGCATCGGTGGGGCAAGCCAGGTCCAGAGGCGAGGGCATGGGGTCGGCGAGCTTGACCTGGCCGGGGTCCCGGGGTGCGGCGGGCGGTAGTCGAGGGGTGCTGTCGGCGGCGCGGAACGTGTCGCGCGGGCCGGTGATGTTGTCGGTGCATCGTGACCGTGCGCCGTTGGCCAGCCGCTGTGAGGGGGCGTTAAGTTCGTTTCTGGTAGGGGCCTCCCAGGGAAGGTCGGACTTGACGCCCGCTAGCAGCGGAGCCTCGTGTCCTGTGCGCCTACGTTTCTGATCACGTGGCGAACCTCTGATCCCCACTGTCCCTTGCCAAAGGAGCGGTGCCGACTCCATTGAGCGCCAGTACGGTGGGGAGGGCGGTGTGAGTGTGGTGGTGCCGGGAAGGGGGCTGCGGGCGTGGATGAGGTGAGTCAGACTTCGGCGGGCCGGGATGGTGCCGAGTTGGTCGCGGTGGAGGCGGGCTGGCAGCGGGTGTATCTGTCGGCGAGTCAAGCCAGATCGGTGGATCTGGAAGGCGGCGAGGAGGAGATCTCGGGCCGGCGCCGGGGCGAGCCGAAGCTGGAGCAACTCCTTGATGGTCTCGCGGGGTTCGCGCAGGAGATCGCAGGCAGGCTGCGCAGCACCGACGCCTCGCGGGTCAGCGTGCAGTTCGGTTGCGAGGTGCTGGTTGAGTCGGGCCAGTTCGTCGCTGTGATCGGAAAGGCATCGGCGACATCGATGATCACGGTCGGGCTCGAATGGGAGAAGTCAGCACCCTGAGGTGGCCATGGGTACATTGGAGGACCTGCTGCGCGCGGCCACACTCGCTCTGGAGGTGCGCTCGCCCGGC
This sequence comes from Streptomyces sp. NBC_01451, assembly GCF_036227485.1. Lineage (NCBI taxonomy): Bacteria > Bacillati > Actinomycetota > Actinomycetes > Kitasatosporales > Streptomycetaceae > Streptomyces > Streptomyces sp. NBC_01451. Next base: position 274,398 of record NZ_CP109479.1, on the reverse strand, counting down.
GGGAAGGTCACGATCGAGGGAACGGGTTTCCTCATCGCCCCGGGAACCGTCATCACGTGCGCCCACGTGGTCGCCGATCATTTTGAGGAACTGCCCGATTTTGTACGGGCCCGTACGGTCGACGGCTCCGAGTTCCTCCTGGAGCCGGTGCCGGAGTGGTATGTACGTCGGCGTCCGGGGGACATGGACTTGGCGTTCCTGCGTGCCCCCGACGACATGGGTCTGCCGCATGTGCTGGTGTCCGACCTGATCGACGTCGGTGACTGGGTATGGACGTTCGGATATCCGGCGGGCATGTTCCGGGCGGGTCAGTCGGCGCTGCTCACCGTGCAGGGCGCCTCCCGGCTGCGTGCCGTGGACAAGAACGGCCGTCCGCTGGGCGTGGACTGGCAGCCGCAGCGGGTGTTCGGTACGCCGGTGGGTGGCGGCTACAGCGGCAGCGCGGTGCTCAACCGCCGCACCGGAGCGGTGTGCGGGCTGCTGTGCTCGTCCGACAAGGCCGGCAGCGCCCACATGGTGTCAGCCGGCGATCTGCTGTCCGCACTGCCACAGCTCACGCAGGTCCAGTCCGACCCCACCTGTAACATCGCTTGGCTGGACGCGCTCGATGACGACCAGATACGTCTCGGCGGCTGGCGGTATCCCGGGCCGCGACTGCGCGTCTACCTGGACATGGCGGTCCGGGCGACTCGCGAGCATTCGTATCCGGGCGCACTGCCCGGCGTACCGCCCCCGCCACCTGCCGCGGTTCACCTGCGCCAGCGAGCTCAGGCCGCACCGGCACCGGCGGAAGCCGGAGCTGCAGTCCGGTCGCCGCTCGGGCAGGCCGATCCACCAGGGACCGTACTGGCGCAGGAAATCCTGGAGAACGGGGGCGACGCCCTCGTGGTCGCCGGCCCGGGAGGCGGGAAGTCCACTCTGCTGCGCACGGGGCTCATCAGCCTGGCCGAGCGGTGGCGAGCAGGGCATCCAGGCCTGTACATACCGGTGCTCGTACGGGCCGCCGATCTGGCCGCGCCTCTCGCGTTTCCCGACGCCGTCGCGGCCGGTGTGACCAAGGAACTGCGTACGGCAGGCCTTACGGAAAGCTGGCCGGGAGAGTTCTTCGCCACCAGGCCGTTGCGCGGGGTCGATTGGCTCGTGCTGATCGACGGCCTGGACGAGATGGCAGACCATTCCCGGGCCGAGGTCGTCACCATGCTCGGCGCCCTGTCGAAAATCCCCAGTTCGCCCTATCGGTTTGTGGGAACCATGCGACCGCTGGCCCCCGGCGCACTGGGGCAGAGCACCTCCAGCAGCTGGACTCCGGCGCGTTACGAGCTGCTGCCCTTCACCACCGAGGACCTCGGTCGGTTCGTCGAGCAGTGGTTCACCTCCCAAAACCTGCCCGAACCACGGGTCGCCGCCGCGGACTTCAGTAAGCAGTTGCAGCGACGCGACCTTGAGGAGCTGGCTCGGACGCCGTTGATGGCCACTATGTTGTGCCAGCTGTACACCGTCGATCCCGACCGCCAGCTCCCGGACAGCCGCGGGCGTATCTACCAGGCCTTCGTCGATCTGTTGCACAAACGCCAGCGCGCTGGCGGCCTTCGGGCACGCACCCAGGCCGCTCTGCAGGCCCAAGACCAGGGGCAGGCGGCCCTGAACGCAGCGGAACGAACCCTCGACCACCTGCCCGAGTTGGTCGCCTACCTGGCCTCGGCCCAGCACGACGGCAACAAAACCCGCGCGATCGATCTGCTCGCCGCCCAGCCGGAAGCCGCGCGACCGAAAGCCGTTCCTCTGGACGTATGGGAGACATTCCTGGAGGAAAGCCTGCGCGGCACCGGCTTGGTGACCGTGCGTGACGGGGATGCCGTCTTCCTCCATCGGACGCTACTGGAGTACTTCGCCGCCTGCCATGCGACCCGGGACAGGGCGGCAACGGCCCGAACATTCAGGACACTCAACCGACCGGCCCGATATGGGCTGCTGACCCGTGTACCGGGCTTCCGACCACGGATCTGGGGGCTCAAGTTCTGGAGACCGCCTGAAGCGGACGGCCCCCTCGTCGGCTTCGTGCTCGATCTCGGGCAACGGGACGGCACGCCCAAGGAGTTGGCTCGCCTGCTACGGCGTCTGGCCAAGCGGTCCGGCATTGCTGGCTGCGCTTTCATCGCTGCGCAGGTACAGCTGGGCACCCATCTGCCTCCTGACATCCCATCCCTCGCCCGCGAGACTCTGCGGCGCCTGTTGCGTGGTACCGGACTTGACGTCAAGGACCGTATATGGGCGGCTTCGGCACTGACCTGGCTCGGCGACGCCCATGCCGCGTATGAGCTCGGGGAGATCGCCCGCACGCCCGACCATGACACTGGGAGCCGAGTGTGGGCGGCTGCAGTACTGGCCGAGCTCGGCGACGCCGAAGCCGCCGACCTCCTGGTGCACCTCGCCACCGTGCCCGGTCTGTTCGGGATCTCCAACCTGCAGGCGGCCCGTGCTCTGGTCAGTCTCCGCGACGAACGCGCCTCGGCCACCTTGCGGGCTCTCGCCCACGACCAGGACCTCGACTCCGGGACGCGTATGGAGGCAGCCGAGTCGCTGGCCAAAATGGGTGATCCGTCGGCAGCGGACACCTACTGGCATCTGGCGCACGACCCCGCACTTGATGACGCGAGTTACTCCTCCATGGGACGGTGGCTGTTTAGCCTCGGCTACCTGGACGCCGTGGACCCGCTGTGGGCGCTGACCCACGGTCTTCAGATCTCGGGCCGTCTGATGGCCACCGGAGAGCTCGCTGCACTCGGTGATCGACGCGGCACCGATCTCCTGGCGGTATACGCCCGCGACGGCGCCCGGGACGACTCCGGTCAGGTGTGGGCGGCCTCCGCGTTGGCCTCTCTGGGCGACCCACGCGGCCCCGATGCCCTCACCGCCCTGGCCCTTGACCCAGCCCTAAGCCATGACCACAGGGTGCAGGCGGCCATAGCACTGTCCGAACTCGAAGACCCTCGGGCCGATGACCTTCTCGCAGCCCTCAGCAGCGCCTCCCCCGATTCCCGCGCTGCTCTGTGAGGCGCATGACCTTTCCTCGCAACCCCCGCCGCGAGCCTGCGTCTGCTGAAAACCCTGTCCGCGCTTGTCAGGAGGAAGATTGCTTGACCGGCGCACACTCGCCGAGACTGAAGCGCGTCTCGCGGAGTTGGCCGCCGCCCGAAAGGCCATCGCCGAACTCGCTGTCAACGGTCATTGAGATGCCCAGGTGGGTGGCCGTTGGGTGTCCAGGCTGGTGGCCATCAGAAACCCAGGTGTGTGGCCAGTGGTGTTCCTGGGGGTGGGGGTCAGTTCAAGGGGACCACTCCCTTCCCGGCGAGGGCCTCGGCGAGGCGGTGTGAGTCGCCGGTGGTGGTCACGAGGTGAGCGTGGTGCATGAGGCGGTCGGTGCTCGCGCCCGCGAGGGTCTTCGGCATGATCGTGTCGAAGCCTGAGGGGTGGATGTTGCTGGTCACCGCGATGGACCGGCGTTCGTAGGCGGCGTCGATGATGCGGTAGAACGCCTCGGCGGCGTCTTCCCCGACCGGCAGCAGGCCGATGTCGTCGACCTATGCGGATGTCGGCATAGATCGACCTATGCCGAGCCCGCGACTATGCCGAGCAGGGTGCCACTGTGACTGGCCGCAACCACGGTGGGGGTTGCTCGGTTCGGCATAGTTGAGGATGGACGGCGGCTGCCAGCGCTGCTCAGCTTCTGACACACTGATGCCATGACAGTGCATCGAAAGGACCATGCCGCGTAGGCGTCCTTCTGACCTGCGCTCAGACCGCCGGAGGTTCCCGGTTGAGCGCGGGCGATATTCGAAAATCGGTCAGCTCTCTGGCTCGGCGCAGGCCGAGATCATCCGCTTGGAGCGAACTCGCTTCTCGCCCGGTGACCTTGGCAAAGCCCTGGCTGCCTGGAGTGTGCTGGCGCATACCCCGCGACGGCGTTCGCCTCTCGTTCTCACGGGCTGTGGTGAACCGTCCTGCTGTCCGCCGGAGCCAGGTGAATGGCGAGACCTCCTGGAGGTCGCCATACATGCTTTGCCTCCGAAGTCCGCGCGCGAGCTCGTCCGCATCGTCGGGCGCCTGGACCGCAGAATCCTCGATCACCCGGCCCTGAGACACACCGTTTCACCGCGCGGTCGATGGTGGCGCTTCAGCCTGTGGCCGTGGGAGGACTGACCCTCATGGCGTCGGGCCGTTCATCCGAGCCGTGCATCGGTGTCACAGGCGGTCGAGGAAAGCGAGGACCTTGTCGCTGGGTTGGTAGCGGCCTGGTCGGGCGGTGACCGGTGTGGTCAGGGCCAGGGCCTTCTCCTTGATGGTCATGTCGGCGTGGACGTAGGCGTCGGTGGAGCGGACGCCGGCGTGGCCGAGCCAGAGTGCGATGACGGTGGTGTCGACGCCGGCCTGCAGCAGCGACATGGCGCAACTGTGCCGCAGGACGTGCGGGTGGATGCTCTTGTCCTGCAGGGATGGGCGGGCTTGCGCGGCGACCTTCGCGTGGGTGCTCAGGCGCTGTGCGACGGCGTCGCGGCTGAGGCGCCGCCCGGTGCGGGTGCAGAACAAGGGGTCGCCGCCGTGGCCGGCGCGTTCGTTCAGCCAGGAGCCCAGCAGGTTCTGAACCGGGCGGTCGAGCGGGACGGTGCGCTGTTTGCGTCCCTTCCCCTCGCAACGGACGGCGGCGCCGTCGCCCAGGGTGATGTCGTCCAAGTTCAGGCTCGTGAGTTCGGAGACGCGCAGGCCGGTCTGGACGGCCAGGGCCAGCATGGCCTTGTCCCTCCGTCCTTCCCAGTGTTTCGGATCCGGTGCCGCCAGCAGCGCCTCGACCTCCTGGCCGGTCAGGAACGTGATGGTCCTCTTGTCGAACCGTTTCGGCGGGATATCCAGGACCCGCTGGATGAGCAGGGCATGTTCGGGGTGCTGGAGGGCGGCGTAGGAGAACAGGGAGCGGATCGCGGTCAGGCGGACGTTGCGGGTTCGGGTGCTGTTGCCGCGCTCGTCCTCCAGGTGGTTCAGGAACGCGGAGATCACGTCCGCGTCAAGGTCGTTCCAGTCCAGCTTCGCCGGAGCGGTGTCGGTCCGCTGCTGTACGAAGGTGAGCAGGAGGCGGAGCGCGTCGCGGTAGGCGGCAATGGTGCGGGGGCTGGCCTGGCGCTGGCGGGCGAGGCGGTCGGTGAAGAACGCCTGCAGGGTGGGGGCGATCAGGGTCATGGGCGAGCCGCTTTCCGGACGCCGTCGCGGCGGGCGGCGGCCAGTGCGAGCAGTTCCGGGGCCGCCGACAGATACCAGTAGGTGCAGGCCGGTTCGCGGTGTCCCATATAGGTCGACAGCGACGGGATCTTCGCCTGAATGTTGTCCTCGGTGCGATACCAGTGCAGCAGGGTGCGAACGGCGAATGTGTGTCGTAGCTCGTGCAATCGCGGCCTGTGCGGGGCGTCCAGGCCGACTCCGGCGGCGATTGATGATGGGCCGTCCGTCGGCGAGGGCCCGCAGGGACCATCCGGCGGGAGGTGGCTGCTCGATCCGGGCCAGGACTGCCTCCTCCAGCGTGGGGTCCGTCGCGACGACCGCGTCCTCCAGTTCGCTTGCCGAGGCCACCACCGTCGGCACGTCCGAGGTCGGCAGGACGTGCCGGAACTCGGGGGTGTTGACCAGGTGGTACGGCTCCATCGTCATCACGATGCCGAACATCGGCCGGTCGTGGGGGATGTGGGCGAACTTCGGGTGCCGCTCCCGGATGAGCTTCGCGGTGTTCGGGATCTGCTTCCCGATGGCCTTGCCCAGCTTCTGATTCAGCTCTTCGCCGAACGTCTCCTGCGGCCCGAGCCGCAGGCCTGCGGTGGGCCGGGCCGCCTTGGCGTCCAGCAGCAGCACGAGGCCGGGCAGGACCACGATCCAGTCGACGCTGTTCTGGCCGCCGCCCTTGCCGTAGGCGATCTCGTGATGGACCTCGGCATCCGGGAGCAGCCGCAGATGCCGGCCCACGTACTGTTCGAACAGCTCGCCCAGGTCTCCCGCGAACAGCTCGAAGGCCTTGCTGCCGGGGCCGAAGTGCTCCATCCCTGTGTAGTAGAGGCCCATCGGGCTGACCTTGCCCAGCGCCGCGGGCGTCACCGGGATCAGGTAGTCGCACCCGAAACCCCTCACCAGGGGCCTGGAGCGCAGCGGGTTGGGCGTGTACCTCCGCATCAGCGGGTCGGATGAGATCAGTCCTGCGGCAGCACGGGCGCGTTCCTCCTCTGCCCCCGTGGCGAAGTGCCGTTCGAGGACGGCCTCCACGGCGGCGCGGCTCGTAAGCTCCGTGAACACGGCGAGCTCGTTCTCGGGCACCCAGTCCAGGTCGACCCGGCCCTGCCAGTAGGTCGCCGCGGTGAACAGCAGCTGCCCCAGCCACACGTAGTCCGAGACGGGGCAGCCCAGCACCTCCTGCTCCCAGCCGTCGACGAGGGCCTTCAGCGGTTTCGTCGGCTCCGTCTGGACCAACATGGCCACACTGCGGGCAAGCTCGGAGAAGTCGTCCTCCTGCCAGGTGAACTGCTGCCCGGCCACCCGCAGCAGAAGTCCCGACATCCGATCACCGACCGGCAAGTGCCGGTAGAGGTCGTCCAGCGCCACGTACTGGGCAAGGATCTCCTCTAGGTCGTCCATGGCCGCAAGCCGCTGCCGATGCTCGTTCCCACGGGTCAGTGACACCCATGCGGCGTCGGCGAACGCCCACGGCCGGTGCAGCCCCTTGATGCTCCGGTGCCGGTTCAGCCTCACCCAGTCCTGCTGCCAGTCGACCTTCGTCGGCAGCAGCGAGCTCACCTGTGCGATCAGGGGCTGCAGGGAGCCGGGCGGGTGACGGCGGACCCGCTGGACGTACTCGTGGTCGGAGATGGGGAATCTGGACGAACGGACCATACACACGATTCTCCTCGCGTCGGCCCGCCGAACCGGACGCATTTTCCTGAGGAGGGCCGGGTCAGCGGGCGAGGGTGACCTCGATCGGGCTGTTCGGACAGCTGGAGAGGATGTCGGTGAGCGTCTTCTGTTCGGCGGGGTCGATCGTCAAGCTCCAGCGGGTTTTGACGGTGATCCAGTCGGCGGCGTAGGTGCAGCGGTAGCCGACCGCTGGGGGCTGCCAGGTGGCGGGGTCCTGGTCGGACTTGGACCGGTTGGTGGTGGCGGAGACCGCGATCAGGGCGCGGGCGTCTCCGAGGTCGTTGGCGTAGGCCTGGCGTTCGGCCGTTGTCCACGTGGAGGCGCCGACTGGCGGGGAGCGTCATTCCAACCTTGCGCTATTCGTGAACGTGTCACCGTTCTGAACGAGGGTGAGGGTCCACCAGTTCGCTGGCGGACCCTCACTCTCGCGGGCTAGGCGGCCCCGACCACCCGAGGTCGCAACACTTCGACCGCATCGGAGATCATTCACGGGACAACCTTTAGCAGGGTGAGCACGGGAGAACGGATGGATCTGTCGGGAGACTGACGTGAGGGATCGGAACGTGGACCTGGTGTTCAAGAAGGTTTGACGGCACGGCCATTGGGTGTGGCTGAATCCGGAACCTATCCAGTGGCGAGGATGGCTTGCATCGCTGCTGCACCAAATAGGGGTACCAACACCGCTGCATTGTGCGGGGAGATGGGAAGGCGGGTTGGCGTGGCGACTCCGACGGTTGTGGTGGTGGGTGCGGGTCCGACGGGACTCGCGCTGGCGTGTGGTCTACGCGCGGCGGGGGTATCGGTCGAGGTGATTGACAAAGCGGAGCATCCGTCAGTGACTTCGCGGGCGCTGGGGTTGCAGCCGCGAGGCTCGGAAGTCCTCGATCGGCTTGGCGCCTTGGACGGGTTGCCGGAGCAGTCGGTCCGTGTGGCGGAGGTCGTCACGCACGTTAACGGGAGGTGCCTGGCGCGCTTGAGGGTCGGCGAACACGCGAAGTTGGTGAGCCGTCCAGTGTTGGTCAACTCGCAGGCAGAGGTGGAGGCTCGGCTGCGGCGCCGGCTGGGTGAACTGGGCGTCGCCGTGGAGTGGGGGCAGGAACTTCTCGGTGCCGATCAGGATCGGAACGGCGTGACTGTGCACCTGACCGACAGGTCAGTTCGCACACGGTGGCTCGTCGGCTGTGACGGCGCGCACAGCAGGGTGCGCAAAGTGGCGGGCATCGAGTTCCCCGGGGCATCCGTGGCGGAGGGTTTCCTGCTGGCGGATGTGCGGGCGGCGTTGCCTCTGCGCAGGGACACGGTGTCGGGGTGGCTGCGCAAGGACGAGATGCTCGGAGTCTTCCCGCTGCCGGGGAACGACGTGTGGCGCCTTGTGGCTTCGGCACCCGCAGGGGGAGCGGGCGTTGTCGATCCTGATCAGGTGTCTGCTGTGCTGGGCAGCGCGCTGCGGGATCATGCCCGTGTTGAACCTGCCATGGCGTGGGATGTCCTGTGGACGTCCGCGTTCCGTGTCCAGCGCCGCCTGGCCACCGGCTACCGTCGCGGCCGGATCCTGCTGGCCGGGGATGCGGCGCACGTGCACAGTCCCTTTGGAGGGCAGGGTATGAACACCGGGCTGGGGGACGCCGAGAACCTGGCGTGGAAGCTCGCCCTGGTCGTTTCGGGTCGGGCCGGGAGCGGTCTGCTGGACACGTACGAGGCCGAACGGCGGCCTGTGGCGCGGGAAGTAGTGGGGGCCACGAGCCGTGTCACTCGCCTGGTCGTAGGGGAGAGCCCGCTGGCCCAGGCCGTACGCGATCACGTTCTGGTACCGCTGCTGAACCGGCCGGTCGTACAGCGGCTGCTCTGGGAGAAGTCCTCGCAGCTCAGGGTCAGTTATCGCACAGGTCCTTTGGCGGGGCGGCTGACGTTTCCATGGGCCGCGGCCGGTTCGTGTGCCGGTGACCGAGTGCCGGACCTGCAGTGCGTCCGGGAAGACGGTACGCGGACTCGTCTGCACGCCGAGCTATGCCCAGGCTGGGCCCTTGTCGCTCCCGGTGCGGACACGCGGACACAGGTATTCGTGGATATCGCACGTCGAAGGCTGGGCGGAGGCGGTGCTGTCGCCGCCTTCCTGTCACCAGAGCACGGGCGGAAGACCATGCTGATCCGTCCGGACGCTCATCTGGGCTGGTCCGGCACCTCACCGGCCGCGCTGGACGAATGGCTGGCCCGGGTCTTGGGCGACGCCCCTGTTCGGTCATGAACAGGGGCGGCCCTCCGATTGTCCGGAGGGCCGCCCCTGTCTTCGTTACTGCTTACCGCGGGCTATTCGTTACCGCTGGTCACCTACGCCATGGCTAGCAGGGCGGCGAACAGGAAGGAAGCCAGCCCGCCGAAGAACAGGGTCGCTGCGGCGAAATGGACGATTTTGCGAAGTTGGAGACGGATGATCAGCCCGACTGTCACCATCAGTAGCGAGGTGACGACGGGGAGTGCAGCCAGGACTAGCATGGCGATGCCCAATCCGACTGAACCGCTTTGGGCGTCGCCGGACTCCTGTACCTGCTGTATGCCGTTCAGCGTGAGCGGGAGCACCGCCACGAGCCAGGGGACAGCCGCCACTGCCGTGATGACCAGCGTGTGCAGCGGTGTCCAGGGATGGGTGCGAAGTTGCGTACGGACTGAGTTCTCAATTGCCGTTTTCATGACCTCCTACCACACTCCGTACAAAGTGGTATAGAAAGCGATATTGATCGCGAACACTGCGAACCCCGTCCTGGCGGCGATCTTGTTTGTCGTGGAGCAGAACTTGTTGTTGTCGCACTTGGTTCTGTCCGGCCCCCAAGCCTTGACCTTCATGGACACTACGCCCCAGCTCTTCGTGAAGGTGAACCGGAGTCTCTTGCCAGGGCCCTCGAAGTGCCCTTTCAAAGAGAGGAACTGGAAGTAGGTCGAGGTGAGTTTCTCCACCTTCACTGGGCCCAGCACCGGCTTGAGATTGCATCGCTCGCCCCGGTTGAGCGTGGCGCCACATCCCGTGAGTGGGAACACCCAGAAATTGGTGCTGATCCACTTGAAGACCGTCTTGGCGGAACTGAAGTAGCTACCAATGAGGTAGGAGTACGAGTATGAGTACGCGCCAGTCAGGTCCGTGCAGGAGACGGGGTTTCCGCGGCAGTACTCGTAGCTGTTGTCGTTGCCTCCGTAGACCGGGTCGGCTTGGAGGAAGCGGCCGGTGGCGGGGTCGTACAGTCGCACGCCCATGAGGGTGATCCCGCTGAGAGTCGAGCTGTCGCGTTGGTAGGTGCCCAGCCAGCCGTAAGCGGCCGAGACGGTGCCGTCGAGTGCGTTGCCGTACTCGTCGTAGTGCTGCACGGTCGGTGACACGGCGGTGTCCAACGGAAGCTGGACCGTGACATCTCCGTGCAGGTTGGCCAGCTGGAGAACCACGTTTCCGCTCGCCGTGCTGACGGCGCCGAGGCCACCGGTCGCGTCGGAGACGTTGCGGCTGACGGCACCGGCCGAGGACTTGCTCCAACTGGGGCTGTCGCATTCGCAGCCGTAGTGGTTGGTGACGGCGCCCGTTGTCGTCCAGGACCCGTCGGTCGCCTGGGACTGGTTCGTGGTCACGGCCAGTCGCCCTGCCCCGTCCAGAGACCAGGTCTTGCGGCTGGTGCCGACGGTCTCGCTCTGCACGAGGTCATTGACGAAGTACGTGAATGCACTGTCGCCGCTGGCCGTGGTGCGGCCGAATGCGTCGTATACGATTCCGTTGGCGATCATCCGGTCGGCACTGTCGTAGGAGTGCGAGACGGTGCCGGTCACAGCGTCGGCGCTGTCGCAGTCGTCGGTGGTGGTGGCCAGCGCCGTGCGGTTGCTGCTCACGTTGAGTGTGTAGGCGCGAGTGGTGCAACCGGTGGCGGTGGTGTCGGCGGCCTTGACGAGACGGCCTGCACCGTCGTAGCTGTAGGCCGTGTCGGTGGTGGAACCGTCGGTCTGGGTGTGGCCGGTCTGCTCACCGTGGATGGTGTACCGGGCGCTATCCGAGAGGACGGTGCTGCCCTGGGCGTCGGTGTAGGAGCGGTCGGTTTCGTTGCCCGAGGTGTCCGTGCTGATGGCGAGCGTGTAGCCGCCGGGCAGGGTCTGGGCGGTGAGAGTGCCGTCCGCGTTGTAGGAGGCGGTGAATGTCCCGGCGACCGAGTCCGTCAGGCCCGTGCGGTTCCCCGAAGTGTCGTACGAGAACGTTGTGCTGGACGGAACCGAGTCGGTGACCTTCACCGGCCGGTCAAGGACGTCGTAGGCGGTGGTGGTGATGTTGCCCGCACCGTCGTTGTAGGACGTCGGACGGCCCAGGGCGTCGTAGACATAGGCGATGGTCTGCCCGCCCGAGGTCCGTGTGGCCATCTGTCCGTTGGCCGTGTTGTAGGTGATCGTCGCCGAGGGCACGCTCTGTCCGATGCCTCCGGTGATGGACGTCGTGACCGGTCGTCCCGCGCTGTCCTTGGTGATCGTGGTCGTGCGGGTCTGTCCGTTGGCCGTGACGGACTTCGTGGCCAACTGGGTCCAGCGGTCGTAGGTGAAGACCGTGGTGACCGCTTCGCTCGGGTTGCTGCCACCGCCAGTGATGGTGGCGGCAGGAGTGGTCCGGCAGGCCAGGCCCACCCATTCGGGACGGCCTCCGCAGGTGCCCGTACCGTCGGCTGTGTAGTACTCGTACTGGATGGTCACCGCGTCCGAGCCACTGGAACCCGCAGTGCGGGTGGTCGCCACCTTCCCGTTGGTGCTGTAGGTCGTGACCATGCCGGTAGTGTCGTCGCCGCCGGTCGCCGTCGTCTGCCCCGTGGCCCAGTCGTAGCTGGCCGTCCGCGTGCGGATGTCGCCGTCGGTGGCATAGCCGTCGACGAAGGCACCGACCTTGGTGGTGGTGACCAGGTCGGATATCTCGGCGCCGGCGGGACGGTTCTCGTCGTAGGTGTACGACTTGTGGGTGCGGGCGGTGACGACCGTACCTGCGGGCAGGACGGTAGCACCGGCGAGATCTGTGGTCAGGGTGACCTCGTGGAGCGGGCCGTACTCGTGCAGCAGACGCTCACCGTCGGTGGAGTACACGGAGACGGCGGCGAGTTGCCGGGCCCGTTCGGCCGGCAGCAGGTCCGCCAGACCGAGAGATGCGAGCGTGTCCGCCGCGCCGCTCGCCGTGCCCAGGGAGAGCGCACGGTTCTCGGCCGTCAGCTCGGTGACCGTGTTCCCGAACTCGTCATAGCTGGTGGCTGTGAGGGCGCCTCCGGGGCTCGCGGTGTTGGTCTCCTCGCCGTTGGCGTTGATATAGGTGATCATCGCCTTGCCGTAGGCATCGGCGGCCAGGTCGACTCCACTGTGGGAGACCTGGGTCGAGCCGGGCGGAAAGACGGCTGTGGCGTCCGTCGGAGCCTCGTCCTGGGCCCAGGATCCCACCGTGTCGGTGTCCATCTTGTACGGTGCCTTGCTGCCGGACAGCGGTACGTCGTAGACGACACTGGTCACGGCGGTGCCGGAGACCTCGCTGTTCGATCCCTCGGTGAGCTCGGGGCGGGATGCCTGGAGCAGCATGCCCGCACCGGCCGCGGCGGCGCTGCCCGCGTTGCCGTAGGTGAAGGTCCACGCCGATTGACCGGGCTCGGTCAAAGTGGCGACCCGGCCGTCGGAGCCATAGGTGTACTCCGTCTTCAGCGCGGGACTGATCTGCGGATCCCATACACCGCGCAGGTACCCGGAGGCATCGTATGAGTAGGACGTCAGGGTTTCGGCGGTCGCGGCGGAGGCACCCGGGTTGGTGGCCCACAGCTTCACTGCCTTGACCTGGTCCGTGTAGTCGCCGAGCGCGCCGGAGGTGGCGGTGGTGGCCGTCGCGTAGACGAACTCCAGTACCCGGCAGCCCTTGGTGGAAGGTGTCGTCTGGCAGGTCGTCGCAGTCACCGCGCTCGTCGGTGAGACCACGTACCTCGGACGGGCCAGCTTCTTGCCTGCGACGTCCACTGTTGTCGAGAAGACGGTGACCGTCGAATCGTCGACCGCCGACGCGGACGAGTAGAGCGTCCACGTCGGCGAGGCGTCGTCGGCCTTGGCGAACACCGTGGTGTTGGAGCCGGTGTCGGTCAGCGTGTAGGTCTTCGTGCTCGTCGAGTAGGTCAGCGTCAGGGACTCGGCACCGATCTCCGGCTCCCAGCCGCCGCTACTCGTCTCCGTGAACGCGATCGCGCTGCCGTCACCGGCCAGAAGCTCGACAGAGGAGTCGGAGGTCTCGCGGATCTGCGTGTAGTCGCTCGACTCGGCGGTGACGGACGACGTCCACCCGGGACCGAAGATGGCCGCCTGGCCTTCGGTGTCGGCGTTGTTCGAGCGGGAGGAGAAGACCCGGCTCACCGACGCGTCGAACACTGAGGCGTCGGTGGCCGACAGGGTGAAGTCACCGGTCAGCTGGTTAACGGAACCTGGTCCCACCGGGGCACTGGGCGCGGTACCGGCATCGCGGTCGAGTGTGACCTCGACGGTCTGCGAATAGCCGGTGGTGGTGCTGTTGGTGAAGACGGCACGAAGCTCGATCACACCGTCCTCGGACAGCGAGTTGACGGTGTTCCACACCAGCTTGGTGGCGGTGCCGACCGGCCAGGCGGACACCGCGCTGCCGGAGGCGGTCACGTCGCCGATCGGCACGATGTGCCAGGAGTCCGTCTCACCGCGCCGGTACTGCCAGGTCACTCCCGTGTAGCTGAGGCCGTCGGCGGCGAGGGTCAGTCGGCGGGCGGTGGTGTCACCGTCTGCCGGGGACAGGATCCCGCCTCCGTCGGCGCTGACTCCGAACGAGTAGGCGGTGGTTGCCGTCGACAGGTTGCCACCGGCGTCGATCGTCCGCGCGTACAGCGTGTGCCAGCCGTCGGCCGGGTTGATGCTGATGGTCTGTGCGTCGCCGCCGGTGCCGTCGGTGGTGTCGAGTTTCTTGTTCGGCAGGGATGAGTCGTCCAGGCCCCACTGGAAGCCGGCACCGTCCGTGGACGTCGTGTTGAGCGTGCAGGACACCGCCGAACTCGCCTTGGCCGTCCAGCCGTTCTGTGCGTACGTGGCACACGAGACGGTCGCCGGCCCGGGCTTGTCCGTGTTCATGGTGAACGTGGTGTAGCCGGTCCAGGAGCCATAGTCCGTGCCGTCGTAGGCGCGCACACGGTAACGCAGGTGCTTGGCCGCCGGGAGCGCGCTGGCCGAGGGGACGGTCAGTTTCGCCGTCGATCCTGACGCCACTGACGCGGACGTGCCGGTGTAGGAGTACGTGGTGTCCGCGTACGTCGGGTCCGCCGTGATCTCGAACTGGCCCTTGGTGCTGGAGCCGTCGGGGTCGGTCACCTTCGCCGAGAGGGTAGGGGTCAGGGAAGTGACGTACCGGTAGCCGCTGTAGGCGTTGACCTGGGACGGCGCGATGGCCGTCGAACTCGGCTTCGCGGGGTAGGAGTTGTAGGTCACCGTCAGCTTCGGCGCGTAGCCGGTGGTCGTGTAGTTCGCGGAGCGGAAGCGGCGCCAGGTGGTGGAGTCGGTCTCGCTGGTGCCATAGACCATGAGGCCGTAGTTGGTGGCGCCGTCGGCCCAGGCCTGGACGATGGTGTCGATGTCCCAGTTGGACCACGCGGCCGGGCAGTCCGAGGAGTAGCCGCGCGGCACCAGGTTGTTCACCGCGCCGGTCCCGGACGACGACGGCCGGGTTTCCCACGTAAGAGAAGTGGACGACCAGGTGGAGGTGATGCGGCGGACGGTGGTGCCCGCTCCCTCTCTGGAGCAGGTCGAGGAGTAGTAGCTGTAGAGGGCGAAGTTGGTGTCGGTGATGTGCTTGCCAGCGAACTTCGACACGTCGAACTTCAGGTACGAACGCGCCTTGTCGGTACCGGCGTTGTAGGTGCCCGACTTCAGCTCCGTCGAGGAGACCTGGGAGTCGGGGTAGGTCGGGGTCTGGATCCACGTGTCGGTGGTGACCGCGAGGGTGGAGGTCGGGTCGACCGTCACCGGGTAGGTGAGGGCCGGGTCGGCGAGGAAGTCCGCGTCCGGGGTCAGGACCAGGGTCTGGGTGCCGTCCGACGCCGTCTCGACCTCGGTGGTCACCCGGGCCTGGTGATCGGATTCACCCGAGGAATCGTTTCTGCTGGAGTCCCACATCATCGGCGCCGGGGCCTCGGCGACCAGCCTGCCACCGTCGTCCTTGAGCAGCAGGTGGCCGGAGTCGGCCTGGGACAGCGTCAGTCCGTCCAGGTGCAGCGGGATCCGGTACGAGACCGCGCTGTCCGGGGCCTGGTCGAGGATCACGTTCTGGGAGAAGCCCTGCGCGAGCGCGCTGACCGTCAGGGTCTGGCCGTCCCCCAGGTCGTAGGAGGCGGTGTTGTCGGTGACCGTCGGGGTGGGGAGCTTGTCCTCCCAGCCCATCCCGAAGGACGTCTCCCCCTTCGACACCGAGGCCAGCGCCGTGTCCCCGCCGTTCGAGACGGTGATGTCGGCGACCGTGGCCTCCGGGGTGAGGCTGGCCCCGGTGTCGGACAGCGACGTGTCGATGTCCTTCCAGACGCCGTCCTGCCGTACCCGGACCGGGCCGGCGAACGTCTCCGTCTGCAGCTCGCCCGACGGCAGCGCGTACGTCGTCGAGTCCGCCGCCCGCTCCGACAGCACCTCGACCCTGCGGCCCTGCGACCGGGCCATCAGCAACGCCGCCGCCACCGAATCCGCCGACGACGCCAGCGGCTTCGTCTGGCCCGAGGCCGACGTCGTTTCGGCGGTCCCGGAGTCGGCGGCGAAGACCGCACCCGACTGCAGCGACACCAGCGCCGTCTCCGCCGCCAGCACTGCGGCAACCATCAGAGCGGTTCGTTTCAGCGAGCCGCCCGGCGGTCTCGCCCGCCCCCTTGAGCCCGGGACCCGTCTCCCCTTGAGCCTCAAAACCCACCCCTGTCATCACGCCGTGACGCCGAGTGCGCCACGGGTGACGCGATGAGATCACAGTAAGCTTAAGGTAAAAGATCACCCGCCTCTTACTGTGACCGAAAAGTGATCATGGGTCGCACTGGCGGACTTGACGTCGATGGCCGGCGTTGTGGCGACCGCGCCCGGCCGCCACCCTTCGATGGATTCACTTATCAACACATCGGGACATATCGGGAAATTAACCCGTTACGCGCGTGATGCCACTTCGCCTTTGCGGTGAAAGTCGTGATGCAGTTGTAATGGGGGGCAATCCGGATGCCGAGACTCCGCGGCCGAGTTGCATCTGCCTGAAGCCTTGGTAGACGGTGGGACAGCGCATCGGAGCACTTATTGCCCTTCGTGCTATTCGACACTGCGGAGACGGCGATCGGCTGGGAGTGGGCGAGGACGTTGGCGAACGCCTCGCCCTTGGCGGTGGTCCAAGTGTCGGAGCCGGACCACCAGCTCACCGCGAGTGGGATCATGTGGTCAGGGCGGTGGGGGTGCGTCGCCGCCAGCGGAAAGTGATTACGGCGCTAGTAGGACTCCGTTAGGTTGTTCTGGCTCTTGGGTTTGGGCTGGTGGCGGAGGTTCTGGGCAGGGGGCGGTGGCAGGTGGTGCAGGTGCCGGTCCAGCAGTTCAGGAGGTCCTGGATGGTGTCGAGGATCTGGTAGAGGGTGAGTCCGCTGTATCGGCTTTTGGGGCCAGGCGCTGTTCGGTGAGGAAGGCGTGGGCGGCGGTGACCAGGGTGACGTGGTGATGCCACCCTGCCCAGGAACGTCCTTCGAAGTGGTCCAGGCCGAGGCCGTGCTTGAGTTCGCGGTAGTCGTGCTCAATCTGCCAAGCACACTGCACCTATGAATGGGTATCAAGTAGGTGATGTGCCGGTAATCGGGCGTGAGGGGCTGTTGCGGCTGGTCGCGGTGGTCGAGCGGCTGCGGGCTCGGCAGGGTGAAGAGGAGAGCGAGTCGTCGTGGACGACGCAGGGGGCGGCTGCCCCAGAGCCTGGCCCGTCAGGGCCTGGGCGAGGAGGTGTGGGCGGGGCTGCCGGAGGTGAACCGGCTGCTGGTAGTGCGACGGCTGGCCGTGTTGGCGGGCCGGGCTCTGCCGAAGGCGGAAGCTGCACCGTCGCCGAGCGGTGAGGCGGACCGGTCATGACGGCGCTGATGCCGTGGGAGCGGTCGGGGAGCAAGGTGAGCGACCGGCAGCTGACCAGGCTCGCGGTCGTGTATGTGCGGCAGTCGAGCATGCAACAGGTTACGGATCACCAGGAGTCGACCCGGTTGCAGTACGCGCTGGTGGACAGGGCGACCTCGCTGGGCTGGCCCGCCTCGCGGGTGGTGGTGATCGATGAGGACCTGGGCCGTTCCGGGGCAAGTACGGTCGGACGCTCGGGGTTCCAGCGCCTGGTCACCGAGATCGGGCTGGATCATGTCGGGCTGGTACTGGGCATCGAGATGTCCCGCCTGGCACGATCGGGGAAGGACTGGTACCAACTCATCGAGTTGTGCGCCCTGTCCGGTGCGCTGCTGGCGGACACCGACGGGGTCTATGACCCGGCGGAGCACAATGACCGGTTGCTGCTGGGGCTGAAGGGGACGATGGCCGAGGCCGAACTCCATCTGATCAAGCAGCGCATGCAGGCCGGGCGGGTGAACAAGGCCCGCCGCGGAGACCTGGCAGTGCCGCTGCCGATCGGCTATGTGCGCCGACCGTCCGGCGAGGCAGTTCTCGACCCGGATGAGCAGGCACAGACCGTGGTGCGGCTGGTGTTCAGCAAGTTCGCCGAGCTCGGCACCCTGCATGCGGTGCTGCGCTGGCTGGTCGAGCACGGGATCGAACTGCCCGTCCGGTTGCGCAGGGGCCCCGACAAGGGCGAGCTGGAGTGGCGGCGGCCGAACCGGATGACGCTGCAGTGCATGCTGCACAGTCCGGTCTATGCCGGGATCTACGCCTACGGGCGCCGCAGGGTCGAGCACCGCAGGCAGCAACCGGGGCGCCCCTCCACCGGCAGGGTGGTGCGCGGTGAGGACGAGTGGCTGGTGTTCATCCCCGACGCGCTGCCCGCCTACCTCACCATCGAGCAGTACCGGGCCAACCTGGCCCGGCTCGCGGCCAACGCCGCCCGGGCCGAGACCCCCGGCACGGTCCGCGGCGGCCCCGCGCTGCTGGCCGGGCTGGTGCGGTGCGGCCGCTGCGGCAAGCGCATGACCGTGCGCTACCACCAGCACGCGGGCAGCACCCGCCCCGACTACGTGTGTGCCCGGCAGATGACCGACTACGGCTCCGGGGAGCGCTGCCAGGCACTGAACGGGGCCTGCGTGAATGCCTTCGTCACCGCTCTTGTCCTGGCCGCGCTGGCCCCGGCCGCGCTGGAGGTCTCCTTACGCGCGGCCGAGCAGGTCCTGGCCGAGCGGGCCGAGCTGGAGAGAATCTGGTCCCAGCGGCTGGAACGCGCCGCGATCAACGCCGACCGGGCCCGGCGCTGTTACCGCCTCGCTGAGCCCGAGAACCGCCTGGTCGTAAGGCAGTTGGAAAAGGACTGGGAGCAGGTCCTTGCCGCCCAGCAGACCCTGCAGGAGGAGTACGACCGCTTCACACTCACCCGTCCAGGCACCCTCACCGCCGCCGAGCAGCAGGCCATCACCGCGCTGGCCGACGACATCAAGGGCCTGTGGAGTGCTGCGACGACCACAGCCCTCGACCGCAAAGAGATCATCCGCGCGGTCGTGGAGCAGGTCACCGTCACCGTGCTGGGCACGAGCGAACGGGTCACCGTCACCATCACCTGGGCCGGCGGGAGGACAACCACGGGCGAGACCGCCCGCCCCGTCGCCCTCCTGCAACAGCTCAGCTACTTCCCGCAGATCAAGGAACGTGTCCTCGAGCTGGCCGCGCAGGGACACCGCGCCGAGGCGATCGCCCGGCGCCTGCACGCGGAGGGCTTCCGCCCGGCCCGCGGACGCGGAGACCGGATCAGCGCCAGCGCGGTCAAGGAGATCCTGCGCGAACTCGGCTGCCTGTCGCCACCCGCCCGCACCCGACTGGCCCCGCCACCCGGCGAGGCACCCGGTCACGATGAGTGGTGGCTGGAAGACCTCGCCACCGAACTCGACATGCCCGCAGTCACCCTCTATTCGTGGATCTACCGCGGCTGGGTGAACGCCCGCAAGGAGTCCCGGCGCCCCTACCGGTGGATCCTCCACGCCGGACCCACCGAACTCGCCGAACTCCGCGAGCGACGCACCCGCCCGCCCGGCTGGTACACCCGACTCCGCTGGACCGACACCGAGCCCCGAATCCCGGCCGAAGACGACGATCAAACAGCCAGTTCCCATTTATGAGTGCACTGTGGTTGACACATCTCGATGCGTCAGCGGATCTTGGCCAGGCGGACCAGTTCGGCCACCGGGGTGCCGGCGGGCAGGTTCGACAGCCAGTAGTCGGTGGGTGCTTCGGCGTCTTCGGGCCATTCGGCCAGCAGCGTGACCTCGGGCAGGACACCGTCCCACGAGCCCTCCTGCGCGGTGGCGGCGGCCTGGGCCAGACGGCGGGCCCTGACTCCGGCCGGCCGCACCCGCAGTGCCAGGAAGCGTGAGCGCATCGGTCCGCGGGAGCCTTCCCGCCAGGTGACCTCGGTGAACGCCTCGCGCCCGTGACCAGCGGCCAGAACGGACACGGAGGACGGCTTGTCCCGGTAGCGGGGCTGCGGCTTGCGGCCGTTGCCCGACCACGGCGGCGTGACCGGCTCGGCGTCGCAGCAGTGGACGGTGACATCCGAACGGACTGCCACGACATAGCCGATGCCCCGGCTGTCCAGGCCGTCGCGGAAGTCGGCGTTCTGCCCGTAGCCGGCGTCGGCCACCACCACCGGCGGCACCAGACCCCACCCGGCCAGCTCATCGAGGGTGTCCAGGGCCAGGCGCCACTTCTCCCGGTGCCCGACCTCATCGGGCACCTGACAGCGACGCCGGCGTTCGGTATCGCTGTCCCACTCCTTCGGCAGGAACAGCCGCCACTGAAGCGGGACGGAGGCGGTATCGGTGACCGCGTGCACGCTGACCGCCACCTGACAGTTCGCCTGTTTGCCCAGGGCCCCGCAGTACTGATGGGCCACGGCGACCGACATCTTCCCGTCCTTGGGAAACGACACGTCGTCGATGGCCCAGGCATCCGGGCCGATCAGCGGCACCATCCGCTGCGCGATCCGCCGCCGCACCGGCACCGGATCCCAGGTCGACTGGTTCACGAACTGCTGCAGGTTCTGCTCGTTGCCGTCCGGCAGCCGCGCAGCCATGGCCTGGATGGACTTGCGGCGGCCGTCCACCATCAGTCCCCGCAGATAACAGTCACCCTTGGCCCGCTGGTCCTTCCGCGGCACCGAAGAGAACACATCAGCCACGAACAACGCCAACTTCGCCCGAGCACGGTTCACTTCATGTGCGTCCACACACCCACCATGCCGCTGAACACCACCGACAGAAAGACCTAACGGAGTCCTACTAGTACGTGCGGTGATGCGGGAAGGGCTGCTGACAGATAGGCGCTCTACGTCATACTCCCTGGCCGTCCGTAACGTACACGGGCGACAATCGCTCGCATGATCGAGTCCTCAGGTGGTCCGTCCACCTTCCGTGACCTGTCCGCCCTCGTCGCCTGTCCCCGCGTCAACTCCCTTGCCCTGTCCGTCGATGGCACTCGTCTCGTCGCCGCCGTGCAGTCGTTGTCGGGGGACGGGACGCGGTTCGTGTCCGGTCTGTGGGAGATCGATCCGGCAGGGGAGCGCGACGCGCTGCGGCTGACCCGGTCCGACAAGGGTGAGTCGGGGCCGGTGTTCGGTCCGGACGGGACGCTGTACTTCCTGTCCGGACGAGCCGCTGCGGACGGCGAGGAGGACGAGGGCCCCGGGCTGTGGGCGCTGCCGCCGCGCGGGGAGGCCGTCGTCGTGGCCCGGCACCCGGGCGGGATCGCCGCGGTCACCGTCGCCCGTAACTCCGGTGCGCTGTGCCATACCGCGGGGCTGCTGCCGGGTGCCGCCGACGCCGAGGCGCACGGCAGGCTGTACGCGGCGCGAAAGGACGCGAAGGTCACCGCGATCTTGTATGAGGCCGGGCCGACCCGTGCCTGGGACCACGACCTCGGCCCGGCGGAGCCGCACACCTTTGTCTGTGCCGGTGTTGACGGGGAGCCGGTCGTCGCCGGTGGGCAGGGGATCGGTCTGGAGGATCCGGGGGATGCGGCGTTGTCGCCGGACGGCACACGGGTGGCGTACCGCCGGTTCGTGCCCGGGCGGGTCCCGGACGAACATCGCACCATCGTGGTGGTGGCCGACGCGGCGAGCGGTGAGGAGATCCACGTCGTCGGCGATCTGGAGCATCTCTACGAGGCACCACGGTTCACCCACGACGGCTCGTCCCTCGTGTGCTCCCGGATGCGCTACCCGACGTACGACGATCCCTGGGAAGCGACTCTCGTCCGGATCGACCTGGCCGACGGCGCGGTGCGGGACCTGCTGCCCGGGTTCGACAACTGGCCCGTCGACGTGGCCTGTTCACCGGTGGACGACACGCTCTTCTTCACGTCCGACGAGCAGGGGCACGCGCCCGTCTTCCGGCGTGACCCGGACGGTGGCATCACACGTCTCACCGCTTCGGGTGCGTACGGGTCGCTGGCCGTGGCCCCCGACGGGCGGACGCTCTACGCCCTGCGCCACGCGGTCGACGCGCCGCCGACGCCCGTCCGGATCGACGCCGACATCGTCGACCAGACCCCGGCCGGGCTGCCCGCCCCGGGTGGCGTCGGGAAGCTGCCCGGCACGCTCACCGAGGTGCACGCTGAGGCGGACGACGGGTTCGTGCTGCGCGGCTGGCTCGTGCTGCCCGAGGGCGCGTCCGCCCAGCGGCCCGCACCGCTGCTCGTCGCTGTCCATGGCGGACCGCAGTTCAGCTGGAACGGCTGGACCTGGCGGTGGAACCCGTGGCCGTTCGCCGCGCGCGGCTATGCGGTGCTGCTGCCGGATCCGGCTCTGTCGACCGGCTACGGGCAGATCAACCACCGGCGCGGCTGGGGGCAGTGGGGCGGGCGCCCCTACACGGATGTGATCGCGTTGACCGACGCGACCGAGGCCCGCGACGACATCGATGCCTCACGTACGGCGCTCGCCGGCGGCTCGTACGGCGGATACATGGCGAACCGGGTCGCCACCCGCACGGACCGGTTCAAGGCGATCATCAGCCATGCAGGTCTGTGGGACCTGCGGATGTTCCAGGGCGACACCGATGTGCCCTGGTACTTCCAGCGGATCTTCGGCGACCCGCTGACCCGCCCCGAGCGGTACGAAGCCGACTCGCCGCACCTGGACGTCGCGAAGATCCGCACCCCGATGCTGGTCATCCACGGTGCCAAGGACTACCGCGTGCCCGTCGGGCAGGGCGCCACGCTCTTCCAGGAACTGCAGCGGCACGAAGTCCCCGCGAAGTACCTCTACTTCCCCGACGAGAACCACTGGATCCTCAAGCCGAACCACACGCGCCTGTGGTACGAGACATTCCTCAACTTCCTCGACCACCACGTCCTCGGCACCGAATGGCAGCAGCCCAGCCTGCTGTAACCCGGCCGAGCCCAGCAGCCATTGCTCAACCGACTTGTCAGGGCCCGGTGAGGATGTCGTGGGTGCCGGTGCGTCGCCAGATGATGTGCTGCGCGCCTTCTCTGAACTACGGGTGGACGAGCGCCGACACGCTCCTGCATATGGTTGACAATGAGTGCATGGATGTCCCTGAGCTGCTCGAATCAGCCTTCCTGTTGGTCCCGGAAGAGACTGCCACCGACAACGACATCACGGTGCGAGACATCTGGGACTACCTCGCCCATGACGAGTGGGAGATCGCTCTGGGCCTGCTGGAGGAACTCGGGGACGGTCGCTCGATCCCTCTGGCGTTTTGGGAGAAGCTCGCCGAGGCGGCTGAGCAGCTCCGGCTTGAGCGGAGCGCGGCCTGGTGCCATTGGCGGTGCTCCGAGATCCGCAATGGCGTGATCCGAGCAGATCTGAAGCTCCGCCCGGCTGGCGAGGGCCGACGCACGACAGTAATCTCCGGCGCCGGGGTTCTGCGACCCATGTGGGACATCGGAGACCTCTCGCCCACAGGTGAACGTGCGGTCAGCATCGCCGCGCTCTGGGTTGAGAGCATGCCCGTTCTGGAGCCCGGCGGGCAGGCTGCGGTTCGCCTCGTGCCCCTCACTCCCGCCCATTGGACGCACGTCCAACCCGGCCAGCAGATCACGATGCACGAGGACCGAACCGTGGCCGGGACCGCAGTCGTTCTGGAGGTTTATCGCCCTGCAGCCGTGCCCGGAGAGTGACGTGGCCGGGCACTCGCGGCAGGGCGCCGACAGATGTCCACCCCAAAGCTCCAGGGCGGCTACTTGGTGACTTCGTTGGTGCGCGCGCGTCGACCGGACGGGTGACGCGAATGGCTGGCCGTCGGATGCACTCCACCTCGACCGCCCCTGCCGGCTCCCTTCCCGGGAAAACCGGCGGGGTTGGTTCGAGGCTCCTCAGTCCTGGCCGGCGTCCTGGGTGATCCGGCCGATGATGGCTGCGGCCTGCTCTGGGTGCCTCTCCAACCATGTGGCGAGGTATTCCCGTACGGCCTCGGCGACGCTGGCGCGCACTGCGGCGCCGCCCAGCACGCCGCGTTTGGAGCCCGAGAACTCGGGCCGGTCCAGCTTCACCGACACGACCGCCGTCAGGCCGTCGCTGATCTGGTCGACGTTGAGATCGGGGGCGGGGGCTGTTTCCGTCAGGAGCCGCCGCTCCCGCACGTGCGCGTTGACCGCGGCCGCCACTCCCTCGCGGAATCCTGCCGTGTGCGTGCCGCCGTAGGGTGTGGGCTCGCTGTTGGCGTAGCTCTTGAGCCGCTCGTCGTGGGAGCTACGCCAGCGCAGGGCCACCTCGACCGTCCCGGCGAGCCGAGGGTCCTCCCGCTCGAAGCCGATGACGTCCGGGTGAACGGGTGCTCCCGCCTGCTCGTCGAGGAAGGCTACGAAGTCCCTGGCCCCGCCCGGGAACCGGCACCGCACCGATCGGGAGGCGCCCGGGGTGCGTTCGTCGGTCAGCGAGATGTCCAGACCCCGGTTGAGGAAAGCCAGTTCCCTGAAGCGCTCGGCCAGCACGTCGAAGGAGCACTCCGTCGTCTCGAAGATGTCGGTGTCGGGCCAGAAGGCGATGATGGTCCCGCTTCTGGTCGCCGGTCCTGCGCTGGTGGGTGAGGTGAGTGCGACGCCGCGCGCGTACTCCTGGACCCAGTGGACCCCCTCGCGCCGCACCTCGGCTGTCAGGCGGCTCGACAGGGCGTTGGTGACGCAGGGCCCAACGCCGAAGAGGCTCATGGCCACAGCGCGGCGGCCGCCTGGCTCCTCCCCGGGGTGCATTTGGGTCAGTAGGGTTTCGAGGCCGGGACCGCCGGGGTCCCCGGCGGCCTCGACGGGGACCCCCGGCCCGTCGTCGGCGACACGTACGCCACCGTCGGGTGTGAGCGTGACGTCGACGGCGCTGGCGCGGCCGGCCAGGACTTCGTTCACCGCCCGGCCGACGACATCGAACACCGTCTGGTGCAGGCCGCGTTCGCTTGTCGAGCCGATGTACATCCCCGGCCGCTTCCGAATGGCTTCCCGCCCCTCCAGTATCTGGATGTGGCTGGCGTCGTATGGGTTGGCGGCGTCAGGGGCTGGCGACGGTCGTCCACCGCGCGGTTCACCTGTCGAAGCACTGCTCCCGGGTGCGGAACGCCTGCACCAGGCGCCAGATCCCCAGCCCCCACCCCGCCAGGCCGGCCCCGAGCAGTAGCCCCGCCACCTGCGGGCCCCCTCGGTGGTGCCCACCGAGGCGATCGCCACCGGCACCCCGAAGGCTGTGCCCACCGCCCCGACTCCCAGCCAGCTGCCCGCTTGTCGCAGGCGTCGCGCGCCATCGGTGCGGTGCTCCCGCGCGAACCCGCCCAACTGCTTGGCCGCTTCCGTACGCCTCGTCGGATCCCCTCCCGGTTGTGACCACCGCGAACCGTGCCCCCGCCGCCGATCGCGACGATCGGGGTGTCGCACGGCTCGGCTGCACCGTTTCCATAGGTACCCAGCTGTTCGTCCGGTCGGCGAGGGTTGCCTGGGACGCGGTAATCGGCGACCACTCGTGCATGCCCGGCCGCAGTCTCATCTCGTGCCTGACAGCACGTCACTCCGTACGTCGTACGAGGGGAGTTCCCATGTCGTCCTTGAAAGCGCCCTCGGTGAAAGCGTTGTCCGCGGAACTGGCCGTGCTGCGGCCCCGCATGGACGCCGTCAGCCTGTCCATCCACGCGCGTCCCGAGCTGAAGTTCGCCGAGTTCCACGCCCGGCAGGTGCTGACCCGCTGGCTCGCCGAGGAGGGCTTCGTGGTGACCGTGCCCGCGGGCGGCCTCGACACCGCTTTCGTGGCCCTGCACGCGGGCAGCCGCCCGGGGCCTTGCGTCGCCGTGCTCGCGGAGTACGACGCGCTGCCCGGTGTCGGCCACGGCTGCGGTCACAACCTCATCGCGGCCGGCGGGGTGGCGGCGGCCCTGGCCGTCGTACGGGCGCTGCCCGCGCATCCGGGCACGGTCGCCGTGATCGGCACCCCGGGTGAGGAGATGGGCGGCGCGGGCAAGGTGCGTCTGGCCGATGCGGGGGTCTTCGACGGGGTGGACGCGGCGGTGATGTTCCATCCGGGGGACCGTTGGCTGGCCGGTCGGCCCGGGCTCGCGGCGGCGCACCTGCGGGTCGCGTTCACCGGGGTGAGCGCGCACGCATCGGTCTCGCCGTGGCAGGGGCGCAGCGCGCTGGCCGCCGCCCAGTTGTTCCTCAACGCCCTTGATGCGCTGCGGCAGTTCGTTCCGCCGAGTGCCCGGCTGCACGGCATCGTCGTCGACGGCGGTCAGGCGCCCAACGTGGTCCCCGCGCGGGCCGCGGTCGATCTGTACGTCCGGGACCGTACGGCCGCGTCGGCCGAGGCCCTGGTGGAACGGGTGCGGGCCGCCGCGGCGGGGGCCGCGCTCGCCACGCAGACCCAGGTAGAGGTCTCCGAGACCGGGCCCCTGTACGCGGAGCGGCGCAACAACGCCATTCTCGCGGAGCGGTTCGCCGACGCGGTACGGACGCTCGGCGTGGACATAGGGCCCTACGACCCCGACAGCCCCGCCGGGTCCTCCGACATCGGCAACCTCTCGCAGCTGATGCCGGTCATCCACCCCTACGTCCAGATCGCCGACCCCGGTACACCCGCCCACTCGGATTCGATGCGAGAAGCCGCGGCGACGCCCCTGGCTCACGATCGCACGCAGGTCGCCGCGACCGCGCTCGCCGACGTCGTCGCCGCACTCCTCACGGAACCGGAGGTACTCGTCGCCGCGCGGGCCGAATTCGAGGGGGTGGCGGCGTGAGGCCGCCGTACACTCCCGCCCATGTCGGTTGTGATCGTGCTGGAAGGCGCCGCCTGCGACCGGTTCACGGTCACCGTGTCCCCACTCGCCGAACTGGCCGCCAGCCTGCACGTGCTCACCGGACACGCCCACCACACCGAGCACGCCGACTGGGCCCGGCGGACCACCTCTGCCGCGCCGGCCGCCTTCAGGGCTGGACTCGGACGGTTCGCCCCGCTGTGGACGGCGCTGCGCTGGCGGGGGTTCTATCCAGGGCTTCCCACACCGCCGGCGGAGCTCGCGGTGGACCGGTTCGCCGAGCTCATGGCGTACACCTGCGTCAGCGGCTACCGGGCCTACCGCTTCGGCAGGGTGCTCCACGACCAGGCACAGGCGCGTGCGCTGCGCCAGGCCGCGTCCGCGCTGCCGGATCCGCACTCTGCCCTCGCCGAGGACCTGCTGCGCGACCCGCAGGCCCTACGCGCCGACCTCCTCGGCTTCCTCGACCTGTGCCGCCGCGTCTACTTCGACGAGCTGTGGACGCATACCGAGCCCGTCCTGTCCCGGGCCGCACACCAGATGCGCCGACGGCTCGCGGACGAGGGACCCGAGGCGGCCCTCCTCTCGCTCAGCCCGTCCAGCGCCCGCCTGGACAGCCCCGCCAGGGTCGTCCTCGACAAGGTGCACCACGCGGTGGTCAGCCCCGCCCGTACACCGCTGCTGCTGATCCCTACCTGGTACGGCGCCCCGCACCTGCTGGTGAAGGACGAGCCCGGACTGCCCCCCGTCGTGCACTTTCCCGTCGACGCCCCTCAGATCGGCGTCACCCTGGCGCGCAGCCGCATGCTGGCACTCACCGATCCGCGTCGGATACGCCTGTGCCGCCTCATTGCACGTCAGGCGATGACCACCGCCGACCTGGCGGACCGGCTGTCGATGACCCGCCCGCAGGTTGCGCGGCATCTGCGCACCCTGCGCGACCTGGGCCTCGTCCAGGTGGAGCGCCACGGCCGCTATGTGCACTACGGGCTCGACCTCACCGCCGTCGAACGCATCGGACAGGACGTGGCAACGGCCCTGCAGTACTGAGCAAGGCAAGGAGGTGGTCCGCATGACAGGCCGTTACCCGATCGTCCGCCACCGCGAGCTGCGGCCCCGGTGGCGGTTGAGCGCGTGGCGCGAGCGGCGCCATCCGCTGATCGCCGGGCCCGGTCAGGTTCTCGTGCACGTCGTCGACGGAACGTACACGACCGAGACGGCCGATCCCGCGCGGTGCACCGCCCTGACCCTGGTCGATGTCTGCCCCGACAGGCGTGTGTCCGCCCGCTGGGAGGTGACGGCGTCCGGCAGTGACTGGGACTTCCCCGTCACGGTGACCTTCCGCTGCACGGTCGTCGACCCCATCGAGATCGCCCGCAGCCGGTGGGACGTGCAGTTCGTCCTCGCCCAGGACCACAGACCATGGAGCCTGATGCGGACACACCCCGTGGGCGACGAGGACGGCCTGCGCCTGGCCCTGACCGCATTGCTCCAAGCGCGACCGGCCCACCAGGACATTGATGGGTTGCGCGTCGAGCTCGCGGAGGTGAGTGTGGGGCCGGCCCGGTTCGTGGTCGCCGACGAGGCGTAGAGCATCGAGGTGACCGCCGGACGCGTACGAAACCGCCGTCTGGCGGCACGATTCCGGGAAACGATCTCCAGTGAGCCGGGAAGCAATCTTCAAGCGACCGCGGCGCCCCACGTCAGAGGCATTCGTGAACACCCCTATCTGCGGGACACGGATCTCAAGGGCCTGATCAAGGAGTGAACCGCCCCGGTTCGAATGGAGACTCGATTCCCGCGAGACGCTGCGGAACTGGGTGAAGCAGCACGAGATCGATACGGGGACACGTCCGGGGACGACGACGGAGGAGTCCGCCCAGCTCAAGGCGTTGAAGAAGGAGAACACCAACAAGCTGCTCCGGCAGTACCTCCCCAAAGGCACAAACCTGTCGGCGTTCAGCCAGGACGACCTCGACGCCATCGCGACGAAGCTCAACAACCGTCCGCGCAAGTGCCTGGGATTCCGCACCCCGGCCGAGAGCGTTGCCTTGACCGGTTGAATCTAAGGCGAGTTTCTTCGCGGCCGAGCTCGACCGGCCACACACACGCTCGTAGCGTTCATCGACGAGCACCGGGACCGCTTCGGCGGCGTCGAGCCGATCTGCAGGACGCTCACCGAGCACGACTGCAAGATCGCCCCTTCCACCTTCTACGCCCACAAAAAACGCCTCGACGCTCCCTCCGCCCGTTCCGTGCGCGACGAGGAACTCAAAGAGCGCATCCAGGAGGTCCGCACGTCCAACTACCGCGTCTACGGGGCGCGGAAGATCTGGCGCGAACTGAACCGGCAGGGACATGACGTGGCCCGCTGCACCGTCGAGCGCCTCATGCGCGAACTCGGCATCACCGGCGCAGTCCGCGGCAAGAAGGTGATCACCACGCTGCCCGGCGGGCAGGCCGGACGGGCGCCGGACCTGCTGGACCGCGACTTCGTCGCCAAGGCCCCGAACCGCTGCTGGGTCGCGGACTTCACCCACGTGAAGACCTGGGCCGGAGCCGGCTACGTCGCCTTCGTCGCGGACACGTTCTCCCGCCGGATCGTCGGCTGGTCCGCGGCCACCATGAAGGAAACGGTCTTCGTCCTGGACGCCCTGCAGATGGCCGTGTGGCAACGTGACCGCGACCAACACCCAGTTCAGCCAGGCGAGTTGATCCACCACTCGGATGCCGGGTCTCAATATACGAGTTTCCGGCTCGCCGGGCACCTGGACGCCGCCGGCATCGCCGCCTCGATCGGATCGGTCGGCGACGCCTACGACAAGCACTTGTCATCACACTGCTCCTCTTCTCCTATCGGGTTCACTTTGAGGTCGTTGTTGCTGGTCGGCGGTGGTCGAGGCGTACACCTTGCTGGATGCGGGGCGGATTGGGCCCCGGGTGGGGGTAGAGACAGGCGTTTTTGTCGTTGTACTTCTCGCCCTCGAGCAGTCCGGCCCGGTGCCACTTCCAGACGGTGGGAACGCTGACGCCGAGGAGTTCGGCGAGTTCGTGGGCGGTCAGCAGGCCACGGTCCCGCAGCCGGTCGAAGCGGCTGGTGAGCTGGTAGTCCTGGCGGATGTCGCGGACCAGGAGCCGGTGGAAGGACATTCCCTTGCCGCTGGTCAGGCCGCGCTGGTTGAGGATGTTGGCGATCTCCGCGTCGGTGTGGTCCTCGAGGAGGGTGTCGATGGCGGCGACGACGGGCTTCGGGGTCTGCCACAGTTTCCCGCCGCCCAGCGGGAGGGGCAGGTCGAGGGTGTGGTGGCGGCCACCGGACAGCCGGACCTGGGCGGTGATCCGCACGGCCTTGGTGAGGGTGACGTCCGTGATGAGCAGGCGGGCGATGCGTTTGCGTTCCCGCATCGGGGTGCCCGGATCGTGCCAGAGCCGGTGCACGTCACCGGCGAGGTGGGCCAGTTTCTCCCGCAGTGCCTCGTTGACGGGTTCGGCTTCAGTGCGGGCGTGTTCGATGTCCTTGCGGGCCACGGCGACCTCGCGCAGGGCCGCGTTCCAGTCCGCTTCCAGGCTGTCGGCGACCAGACGGTTGTCGGGATCGACCGCGAGATAGCGTCGTTTGGCCAGGTCGGCGCGGTGCTGAGCGCGTTGGAGGTGGGTGGATCGGAGCCGGTCGGTCTCGGCGGCCTGGGCGGCAAGGCGGTCGGTGACCTTCAGGGCGGCCTCGACAGCGAGCGGGGTTAGCTCCTCCAACAGCAGGGTGGCGACGGCCTGTTCGACGCCGGGACCGGGGATGCGCTGGCAGACCGTGCCGCCGTTTTGGATGGCGTGGGTCATGCACCGGTAGTCGGAGACCTCGCGGCCTTGGCGCAGGTGATAGGCGATGGTCATGCGCCGGCCGCAGCGGCCGCAGATCACCAGGCCCTGCAGCAGCGCGGGCCCTTCCCGCGGTGCGGTCGCGGTCCGCTCCAGGCCGCGGGAGGCGGCCTGCGCGGCGAGTGTGGTCTGGTTCGACTCCCACCGGGCGAAGGTCACATAGCCCTCGTGGTGGTCTTGGATGAGGGTGTCCCACTGCTCGCGCGGCAGCAGCCGGATGTGGGTCCTGCCGTCCGCACTGCGCTCGACTTTGCGTCGTCCGTAGCAGAACGCCCCTGCATAGAGAGGGTTGTGGAGGACATTGAGGACCTGCCAGTGCTTGAGCGGGCCCCAGACCAGCTCGCCCTTGCGGGGACCGGTGCGGATACGCGAGGGGAAAGTGAGACGGTCTGCGGCGAAGGCTTTGACGACCTGGCGGGCCGAGCCGGTGGCCGCGAAGAGGTCCACAACGTGCTCGACGACGGCCCGCACCGAAGCATCGGGATCCTTGACGATCCGGTCGGCATAGTCGTGGACATAGCCGACCGGCAGGCCCTGCTTCAGCTCGCCGCGGCGGGCCTTGGCCAGCTGTCCGCCCCGCAACCGGGCTGCCAGCAGGTGGAGTTCGGCCTCCGACATGGTGCCCTTCAGGCCCAGCACGAGCCGGTCGTTGAAGGTCCGCGGATCGTATAGTCCGTCCTCGTCCAGGATCAGCGTCCCGGACAGCGCACAGATCTCCAGCAGCCGGTGCCAGTCGGTGTTGTTCCTGGCCAGGCGGGACACCTCGAGCCCGAGGACGATCCCGGCATGCCCCATGGAGACCTCGGCGACCAGGTGCTGGAAGCCGTCCCGGCCCGCCGTCGAGGCCCCGGAGCGGCCCTGATCGGAGTCGATCACGATGATCTGGGAGTCCTCCCAGCCCAGCGCGACGGCC
This sequence comes from Streptomyces sp. NBC_01451, assembly GCF_036227485.1. Taxonomy (NCBI): domain Bacteria; kingdom Bacillati; phylum Actinomycetota; class Actinomycetes; order Kitasatosporales; family Streptomycetaceae; genus Streptomyces; species Streptomyces sp. NBC_01451. The sequence goes on along the minus strand of NZ_CP109479.1, from coordinate 243,243 downwards.
CGGCCGCGAAGAGCGTACTGACGCTGGGTGGACTCGCTGTTGTTGACGACCTGCTTGAGCGAGGACTGGCGCACATACAGATACGCGTCCCGCCGCAGATGCTCCGCCGTGACCTTCCCGCTCTGCTCGATGCTCACCGCGCCCTCCTCGCCGCGTCGCTGTGGTCATCCGCTGCGACAGCCTCCGGCCGCCGTCCACGCCATGCGCGCCAGCACCTCCACCAACTCGCCCGCCACCGCGGCCGGCGCCGGCGGCCGATGCCGAACGGCCTGCGACGACACGGGGATTGGGGCGACTGCCTTGATCCAGGCGGCCATGCCGGAGCGGGCCAGCACCGCCCAGCCGTGCCGGGATCCCCCATCGACACCGCCGAGGACCGCGGCCCGCAGGTCCTCATACCGCTGGGCCATTTCGGCCTGGCCTGCCCGGGACACCGCCTCACCAGCAGTGATGGGCTTCCTCCGCAGAGCGTGGCTCGCGCCGCCTGGCCAGGGCTTTCTCCACCGACCGCGGATGAACTGTGATCCCGAACCGTTCCAAGACCGCTTCCGCCAGCCGGGCCGGCCGCAACGAGGCATCGCCGGACCGGAGTTGTTCGATGAACTCCATGACCTCCTCGGTGAGCTTGCGCGGTCCCTTCGGGCCGGGCTTGCCCGGCACCAGCGCGGCCGGCCCGCCCGCGTCCAGCGCGGCGGCGATCACATAGAAGGTCTGCCGGCAGAACCCGAAGGCCGCAGCGGCTTGCGCCACGGGCACCTTGTCCACCCTCACCCGCCGCACCATCTCGTACTTGACCTGCACCACATCGTCCGGATCCAGGAACGGACACGACGTGAAGTCCTCGTCGGTCACCGCGTTGGGCCGCGGATTGAGCGCCCGGAACTCCTTCAGTGCCGCCTTCTTGCCTGCCGGCTGGCTCATCGCGCCTCCCCGTCGATCCCGATGTCACCAGAATCAGACCGCCCACCACCGGGGCCAAGAGCGCGAAGGCCGAGCAGAGAAGCGGAAGAAGCAGGTCACGGACCGTCCCGAGCCTCCGCACGCCCCCAGTGGCACCTGCGAGCTTCCCCGGCAGCGGCCTCAATCCCACGACGATCACGGCGTCATCTCCCCGACACCGATCAGGCCGCCAGAGAGCAGCCCGGCCACCAGATCCGCCAACTCGACCAGATCCCCGGTCCGATACGGACAACCACCGCTGGCCGCCGCGACAAACGTATCCACCGGCGCCATATCGGTCCACTCCAGCGGGAACGAACACCTGCGGCCCTGCCCGTCCAGGACCAACACCACATCCCCGCGCCACGAGTTGAGCCGCTCGAGGAACTCGAAAGCCTCACCGCCCCTGGGATGAAACGGATGGATCAACCGCACGCATCCATCGTCAACGCGGGGAACGAGCGCATTCGACGGTGAATGCCAATGCCCTGATGGAGAGCACGATCGGCCTGTTCAAGACCGAGCTGATCAAGCCCCGACGGCCCTGGAAGTCGCTCTCCCAGGTCGAGTTGGCCACCGCAGAGTGGGTCGACTGGTACAACCACCGCCGGCTCCACGGTGAGATAGGGCACGTTCCGCCCGTCGAGTACGAAACCAACCACTACAGGGAATCCACGAAACCCCAGGCCACAACCATAATCTGAGATCTCTATCGAACCCGGAACGGTTCATTCTGCGCCGGCGGAGACATCCGTACGATCCGCGAGCACAGCCTCGCCGGGGACGCCGGGGCCAGTGAACGGTTCTTCGCCTCCGAGTACCGGCTCAACGCCCGGATCGCCGAGTATCCCGTGCCGGTCGTGTCGCTGATCGACGGCCTGTGCATGGGCGGCGGTCTCGGTCTGTCCGTCCACGGCGGCTTCCGCGTCGTCACCGAGCGCGCGGTGCTGGCGATGCCGGAGACCGGGATCGGGTTCTTCCCGGACGTCGGGGCCAGCTACTTCCTGCCGAGGCTGCCCGGCGCGATCGGCATGTATCTGGGACTGACCGGGCACCGGCTCGACGCGGCCGACGCGCTGTACGCGGGGCTGGCCACGCACTTCGTCCCCGCCGACGGGCTCGACGCGGTCGGGGACGCACTGGCCGACAACCCCGGCGACCCGGTGGACGTCGTACTGAAACGCCTCGCCGGCCGTTCCCCGGTGACGGGCGGCGGGCTGGCGGCGGCACGCGGGGACGTGGACTGGGCGTTCGGCGCGCCGACCCTCGGTGAGATCGAGAAACGCCTGCGCCGCCTCGACACCCCCTGGGCGGCAGCCGCGTCGGCCGCACTGGAGTCCGCCTCACCGCAGAGCCTGGAGATCACCCACGCCCTGCTGGCCCGGGGCAGGCAGTACACGCTGCGCGAGTGCCTCGCCGCCGAACTGCTCCTCACGCGCACGACCATCCGTACGCCGGACTTCCTGGAGGGCGTCCGCGCGGCCCTGGTCGACAAGGACCGCACCCCCAACTGGCGACGTGCGTCGCTCGGCGGACGGCCGCCGCTGCCCTGAGCGTGTCCGCCCCCGCATACGCGCCGGTCCGATCGCGACCGTGGAGCACGGTCAGAGCGTCGCGAACCCCAGCACGATCGGCGCCACGGCAACGAGCATGATGACGGTCGGGGTGCCGACTCCCTTCATGTCGCCTGCACGGAGGTGCGTTATCACGGCGCCCAGGAAGTACAGGACGACCCCGATCGCCGCCGCGATGCCCAACGGCCGGTAGACGATGCCGGAGACCAGCCCCAGAGCGCCCGCGATCTTGACGAGGCCGAGCGGCAGGAACCAGCTGTCGGGCACCCCGACCGCCTTGAGCTGCTCCGTGACCTTCGGGTCGCGGGTGATGTCGGAACGGGCACTGGAGACCAGCAGCAGGGACAGTGCGACGGCGAGGACGACATAGGCGATGAACACGGAGAACTCCGGAGGGAGAGAAGGGGACGGTCGATCGGTCGAGGAATCCAGGACGGCAGGCGATGAGCCGTGGTCATGTGACCGCCTCGTGTCCGGGGCATCGCTGTGGGCACGGGCGAGGCGATCCAGGTGATGCCGGGTGTGAGCGGCCCAGTCGTTCCCACCGGTTCGGAATCGGGCGTTGTGGCGGTGGCGCTGTCACCGGGTAAGACGAAAGGCCCCGTACCGGGACCTCGGCGGAGCGCTGCCGAGGGAAACGCGGAGTCGGTCAGGCCTCGCTCCTGCGCCGGTGGTACTCAGGCCGGGCGTAGCGGGAGGGAGTTGACCGGAGTCACGCCGGGCCGGGATCATCCGGATTCACCCCCCTCGGACGTGGAAGACATGTCACTGACTGAAGCGAGCGGTCGTGCTGCTCGGCATCCAGCAGTGCCAGGGCGTTGCGGATGCCCTGTTCGAGGAGTTGGTCGGCGAGTCGCCGGTCGGTCAGGGCACGGGAGAGTTGCAGGGTCCCGGCCATCATGCCTAGGAGGCTGAGTGACTTCAGACGCGCCGACGGCGGGTCATGGGGTGCCAGGCGTGCGGCGAAGCCGTCGATGAGGACCAGAGCGCCGTCGGTGTACGCCTGCCGGGTGGGATCCGTGGAGCGTGCGATCTCGTCGAGCAGGGCGGCGTTGGGGCAGCCGTCGTCGATGCTGTCACGATGCCCGGTGGAGAAGTACCAGCGCACGACCTCTTCGAGTCCGGCCCGGCCGGGTGCCGCCTGCGCGACGATGTTTTCGTGCTGCGCGCGCAACTGGTCGGCCACCGTGGTGGCGACGAGTTCCTCCTTGGACGTGAAGTAGGCGTAGAAGGTGCCGTTGGTCAGGCCCGCGTCCTTCATGAGCGTCGCGACTCCGAAGCCGTCGATGCCGTCGAGCTTGAGCCGGCGGCCGGCCGTCGTGATGATCCGCTGCCTTGTCTCCTGCTTGTGCTCTTTCGCGTACCGCATGGTGTGCTCTTCCGTCGCAGCCGGGGCCTGCGCCCCGGCTGCCGTGCTGGTCGGGTCAGTGGGCCGCGCCTGCGAGGAGAGCGGGGAGGTTGATCCTGGCGGTCTGCAGCTTCGGGTCGTGGGGCGCGGGGACCCCGCCGTCGGTGATGTACAGCCGGTCGCCGCGGACCGCGGTCGCGGAGGGCGAGGCGAGACCGTCCGCGCTGGTCAGGACGGGCTTGTAGGTGCCGTTGGGGTAGATGACCACGACCCTGTCCGGACCGTTGTTCGAGGAGGAGCCGTTCTGCGCCGCGAACACCACATCGGACCAGGGGGTCAGGAAGCTGAGATCGTCGATGTTGGGCAGGCCGCCCGTGACCTGGCGGATGTGACCGGCCGTGCCGGTGGCGGTGACCGGTACCCGCAGCAGTGTGCCCTTGTTGAAGTTGCTGACCCACAGCGCGCCGTTGTGGAACCTGAGCCCGTTGGCTCCGATCGGCAGGGTTTCGGTGGGCACCGGCGCGAGAGCGGCGTCGGTCAGCCACGGGGTCGCCGATCCGCCCGAGACGGGAACGGACCAGATGATGCCCTTGAGGCTGTCGGCGATGTAGAGGGTGCGTCCGGCCGGGTCGACGGCCAGCCCGTTGGGGCCCGAGTCGGCGGGCAGGGCGGCGATGCGCTGAGGGGTACCGTCCGGAAGCAGGTTGTACACGCCGTTGCGGGCCGCGTTGCCCGGTGCCCACACGCTGTAGTAGACGGTGCCGTCACTGCCACGGGTGTTGCCGCTGATCGCCTCGCCCACCTGCCCGGTGGCGAGCACCGTGCGCTCTCCGGACGGGGAGATACTCATCAACTGCGGCCCGTGGGTGCGCTCGCACACCGCGCAACTGCCGAGCATCGACAGCGTCACCGAGCCGTCGGGGTTGGCGGTGATGTTCTCGGGGATCTCGCCTGCGGCGAAGTCGAACTCCGCCACGGTCCGTATGTCGGTGACAAAGGATCCGCGATACGAGGGTCTTGTCCCTGCGGACGCGGACGGCGCCGAGACCAGGACGGCCGCGGTCGCGGTGACCGCCAGCGCGATGCCGACGTTCCTCTTCAGAAATCGCCGTGTGCTCGATGCACTGCGCCGGACCGTGTGCCGGCGGTGTTGCTGCATGACTCTCCTCGGTGAATCAACGAGTGACTGATCGATGGACCTTCGAGTACATCGGAGGCGTTCGGGCGGAATCAGCGCCCCTGAAGCCGGACCTGGATGCCATCGGCGCCTTTGAAACCGGGCCGGGGTGTCAGGTGGGCAGGTGGTTGCTCTTGCGGATCTGCTTGTCGAACGTTCCGGCGGGGACGAGGCGGCGAGCCGTGGTGACGCGTGCGGCCAGCGTTCCGGCGGTGTAGCGCAGCTTCGGCTTCTTGTCGGTGGCCGCGGTGACTATCACCTTGGCGACGGCGGCGGGGTCGTCGCCGGCCTTCATCGCATCCGCGATCATCCTGTCGAAGTCGCGCCGTCGCTCCGCGTACAGAGGTAGCGGGGTGTCGGGCTGTGCGGCGTTGGTGTCGAAGCTGGTCTTGGTGTAGGCGGGCTGCACGAGGAGGACCCGCACGCCGTGCTCGCGGACCTCGTGGTCCAGCGACTCGGAGTAGCCCTCGATCGCGTGCTTCGCGGCGACATAGAGGGCCATGAAGGGCTGGGGGGCGACCCCGAGGACGGACGAGATGTTGATGATGCGTCCGCCGCCCTGGGCGCGCATATGCGGCAGGACGGCCTTCGTCATGCGGATGACGCCGAGGACGTTGATGTTCAGGACGTTCTGGGCCTGGGTGACGGAGTTCTCCTCGACGGCGCCCGCCGAGCCGATACCCGCGTTGTTGACCAGGACGTCGATGCGTCCGTACCGGTGGATCACCTCTCCGACCGCGGCGGTGGCCGAGTCGTCACTGCCGACGTCGAGATCTAGGTACGTCACACCGGCGGGCGGGGTGAGTCCGGAAGTCCTGCGGCCGGTGCCGATCACCTGGAAACCCGCCGCGGCGAAGGCGCGGGCCGTCTCCTTGCCGATCCCCGATGAGGCCCCTGTCACGAGCGCCACCTGCCGAGTTGTCGCCATGGCAGACTCCCTTGGATTGGAATTACGATCGTATGCCTTACGGTCGTACGACCATATGTCGGTCGTCGGTCGCTGGCAAGGGGGCACGTCCGGCGATCTGGGAGAGGATCCGGAAACGTGGGGGGGTGCCTCTATGTACTTCGTCAAGGCGTCCCTGTCGGGTTTGGGGTAATTCGGTCTTGCTGGGGTCATGCGGCGAGCTCGACGTCCGCGGGCGTGCGGGATTCGTAGAAGGTGCCGTCGCGGAGCATGGCGAACAGGACGCTGATGCGTTGGCGGGCGAGGCGGAGGAGAGCCTGCGTGTGGGTCTTCCCGCGGGCCCGGCACTTGTCGTAGTAGGTGCGGGAGGCGGGATCGTGCAGGGCGGCGAAGGCGGACAGGAACATCGCCCGTTTGAGCTGCCGGTTGCCGCCTCTGGGGGCGTGTTCGCCGTGGATGGAGGTGCCCGACGACTTCGTCGTCGGGGCGAGGCCGGCGTAGGAGGCCAGGTGGGCGGCGGTGGGGAAGCTGGTGCCGTCGCCGACGGTGACCAGCAGTACTGCGGCGGTCCTGACCGCGACCCCCGGAATCGAGGTCAGGACCGGGGAAAGAGGGTGAGCCTCCAGCAGCTGCCCGATCTGGGCCTCCAGGGCCCGGCGCTGTGCGTGGACGGCGGCGAGCGATGCGGCCAGGGAGGGAATCACGATGTCGAGGGTGCCGGTCCCCGGGACCACGACGGTCTGTTCGTCCAACGCGTCGAAGATGTCGTCGATCAGCCGCTGGGCCATGCGCGGGGCCCTGGGCCGGATGAGCTCGACGAGCCTGCGGCGGCCGGCTTTGCACAGTGCGGCGGGCGAGCCGTAGCGCTCCAGGAGCCAGGTGACGGCCTGGTGGTCGAGGCGGGGGCCCAGAACGCGCTCCAGCGACGGGTGGAACTGGGTGAGCAGGCCGCGTATCCGGTTGGACGTGCGGGTGGCCTCGGCCGCGAGGTCCTGGTCGAAGCCGACGAGGACGGTCAGTTCGGCGGTGATCTCGTCGGTGAGTTCCAGCGAGCGCAGGGTGTGCGGCATGGTGCGGGCCGCATCCGCGATGACCGCGGCGTCCTTCGCATCGGTCTTCGCCTCGCCCGGATACAGGTCGGCGATCCGCCGCATCGCAAGTCCGGGCAGGTAGGCGACCTTGCAGCCCGCGTCCCGGGCGACCGTGAGCGGCAGGGCTCCGATGGATGCGGGCTGGTCCACGATCACCAGGACGGTGCCGAACTTCGCGGCCAGTTTGTCGAACACGGCCCGCAGTTTCGGCTCGCTGTTGGGCAACTGCTTGTCGAAGACCTTCTTCCCGGCCGGGGTCAGCCCGTGGCCGTGATGGTTGCTCTTGCCGACGTCCAGGCCGAGGAACACGCCCACGTCTTCGGTGTCGAACATCGCGCCCTTCCCGGGGTGTTGAACGTGCCGGCCTCGGCATCGGTGTCGTACGCGCGCATCCACGTTATGCAGACCTGCCGCCCGCGAGCTGTCCGGCATTGCGCCGGACCGGGTGGTGGCCGGACCTCTCATCAGCGTCTCTGACGGCACCTCCCGGGCCCGGTGACACCACCCCCCAGGTCATGCCTTCGACAGGGGGACACAGTCATGCCGGGCCCGGAGGCCAGCGGCCCTCTTGCAGGACCGCGAAGAACATAACGGGGGGCCACCTTCAGCTACCTTCGAAAGTCGCTTGCCGACAACCTGCAAGGCAGGCGATGGGTACATGTGCATTGGCGCCCCGAACCCAGCACGGTCGACGAGCAGATGGTCGCTGCGATGTCCGACTCCGGCGTGCTGGTGGATACCTCGGGAGTGTAAATCTAACGGCGGATCCGACGATCATGGGAGAGACGTCAAGTGACTGACACCGCGGTGGAGTTGGAGACCGTGGAACCTGTCGAGAGCACCCTGTTCGGTCAGCCTGCGCCCGTGTCCGATGAGCAGCTGGTCGCGATGCTGGTGGAGTGGGCCCGGTCGGAGGGGCTGCAGCTGACCGGGCAGGGCGGGCTGCTGCAGCAGTTGACCAAGCGGGTCCTGGAGTCTGCCCTGGAAGGCGAGATTACCGATCACCTCGGCTACGAACGCCACGATACTGTCGGCCGGGGCAGCGGCAACTCCCGCAACGGGGGCCGGCATGACTCGTCGGCGGTCTGGACCTGGAGCACGCGAGCGTAGGCTCTCAGGAATGCGGATCGGCGAGTTGTCCACGCGCACGGGCGTGAGTCCGCGCTCATTGCGGTACTACGAAGAGCAGGGCCTGCTGACCAGCTCACGCTCCGATACCGGGCAGCGTCACTATTCCGCTGCGGCGGTCCAGCGCGTGTCGCTCATCCGACAGCTGTTCGACGCGGGTATGTCCAGCCGGGTGATCGCGACTGTGCTGCCGTGTGTGGACGTCCCGGGTGACCTGGGCGTCGCCGAGGAGACGTTCACGGCGATGATGCGCGAGCGCGACCGGATCGACGCCGACATCGCGCACCTGATCGAGACCCGGGATGCGCTCGACGTGCTGATCAGGGCCAACAGCCGGCACCGGGCGGAGCTGTCCGCGTCGCCGGAGCCGGCGGCACGGTTGGCCTGATGCTGTGACCTGCGTCTCAGTCACTTGCCCCTGACATCGATGTGAGAGGTGAGGATGGCTGCAGAGCCCGGAATCACCGGGTCGGTCACATGGGAGGCGGCAGAAGATGGGGCAGGCGTGGGGTTTCGGCAGGTATGGCGGGCCCGAGGTGCAGGAGTTCTTCGATCGTCCCGATCCCGTCCCCGGTCGCGGCGAGGTGCTGATCCGGGTCGACGTGGCTGGCGTGAATCCCCTCGACCATATGCTGCGCTCGGGTCTGGTCCCCGGGCTCGACGGCGGGCGTCCGTTTCCCCTTGTGCTGGGGATGGAGGCAGCGGGAACCGTTCTCGCCCGGGGCGAGGACGTCGACGGGTTCGAGGTGGGTGACGCGGTCTTCGGCTTCGCACTCACTGGTGGCGGCACCTACGCCGAGACGACGGTGCTGTCCGCGCCGAACACCGCGCGCATCCCGGCTGGCCTGTCCGCGACCGTGGCGGCAACACTGCCCGTGACCGGGACGACCGCGGTGGACGTGCTCGACCAGCTTGGCCTCCCGGCCGGTGCCACGGTCTTGGTCAACGGGGTCGGGGGTGGGGTCGGCCTCGTCGTCGCCCGGCTGGCCATCGGGCGCGAGTTGCGTGTGATCGGCACCGGGAGTACCGCCAAGCGCGAGCAGGCCGAGGCCATCGGGGTGCGGTTCATCGACTACACCGCCGGGGACGTCGTCGCCGCGGCACGCGAGCTGGTTCCGGACGGCTTCGACGGGATCGTCGACCTGGTCGGAGGCGCCTCGCTGCGGACGGTCGCTCCGCTGGCCCGGGATCCCCGCAACGTCATCGCCGTGGGTGATATGTCCGTGCCCGATCTCGGTGGGCGTTTCATCGAGCGGCGCCTCGACCGGGAGAGTCTGGAGCGGTCCGCCAGGCTGGCCCTCGACGGAGTTCTCGCACCCGTGATCACTGCGGTCCATCCGCTCTCCGACGCCCTGGCCGCACTCGCCTCCGTCGAGAACGGCCACGCTGCGGGCAAGGTTGTCATCAAGGTGGCATGAGAAGTGGCCTGACCGCCCGGTGCCGTCAACCATCTATAGCGGACTGGCGAGAGCCCGTGGTCAGCCATCACCAACTGAGCACGTTCACCTGTACGGGGTTGAGCACGTTCAGGCGTACGCCGACACCAGGCGAAGTGGGGGCGAGCAGCGTTGGAGGGAGGTCGCCTCCAAGGCGCCGCCCCAGCGTGGGTGATTCCGGCCTGGGGTGTGCTGCAGCAGCGCGGTGAGTTGTTCTCTGAGGTGACCGGCGGGCAGGCGCACGGAGTGTGTGGCCATGGTCAGCAGGGCGGCCGTGGCCGGCGCAGACTGCGGGGTGATCCTCCAGGACGTGTCGAGCCGAGGCGGGCCCTTGATCTGCGGTTCGCGGCTCTCGATGAGCTCTTGTTGCGCGTCGTGGTGGCTACTGGAGGCATCGAGCAGTCCGGTGGGCGCGGACACTTCGGGGTGGTGCGGCCATGCTGCCGAGATGACGGTGGCCACGAGGTTCAGAACCATGAACTGCAGCCCCGGCCGGTGTCCCTGCCTCGCTCTCCAGGTGAATCCGCGAACCGGAGACGACGAGCCGACGGGCGCCGAGCCCATGTCGCTCACCGGCCATGCCGCCGACCCGCCACGACGTGATCCATCGCCGCTGCCAGCCCTCGGACAGGGTCAGCCGGTCCGGTGCCGTTTCGTCACCCGCATGCTCCACGATCAGCATGTCCAGGCCGCATGAGTCGGACCGAACCACCGGCCTGGTCGCAGAAGCCATGCATCCAGAGAAGCAGCCACGGCATGTGCTGTGGCGGGATCGCCGAAACTATTCGAAATTGCTCACCAGTGACGGAGGCGTTCACTCGTGACGGGCGAGCTTGACCGCGGAAACGAGCAGGATCACGGCAAGGGCGGTGTCAGCCCAGTTGTCACCCAGCGGACGGCGATTCCACTGCCCGAAGGGGTTCCACCGGACGGTCAGAAGCTCCAGCTGTAGAGGCCACCACCCGTGCTCACCGCCGACGTCGCGAGCCGGGCAACTCCCTGCAGGACCGCCAATAGATCATCGTCGGTCATATCGTCCCCGTCGGTAGATTTGAGCCTCGTGGTCCAGCGACCTGCCAACTCCTCCAGTTCGGCGGAGCTGGCGCTGGCCAACGCCCGGGTCAACCGCTGCGGCAGAGCGAACACCTCAACGCCATCGTTCAAGGGGGCGGTGACCCACTCCGGCCACGACCACCCAAGGAGCTGCTCAAGCGGCGGGACCTCGGCCGAGGGCTCTTCGAAGTACATGTCCCACTCGGCGATGGCGCTGTCTGGCTCAATGAAACGGCAGGTCACAGACTCAAAGGCCCGACTAGGTCCCCGCAGGCGCGTCGCAGCGGCAGTCTCATCGTCGGGAGCGAGGAAGAACACTATGTCGTGGGCCATCTCGGCATGATGACAGCTCGCCGTGCTGGCGCCGGTGACAGGTATCGCGACCAGGTGACACCCAGCTCGACCTGTCACACCTACAGAGAGTCACCGGCAATACGATCGCAAACTGTCGTGCTCCATCACAGCCGAGGGGCGCGCCGCGGCCTCGCGTGTTCGAATATTAGTTCGATAGCGTGAGTGGAGGAGGTGGATGTCATGAGGGCGGGAGTTCACGTGCGGGAGGTGTCGAGTGTGATGCATGTGCGCTGCCCCGACCGTCTACCCGAGGACGTTTTCCGGCAGGTCCTGGAACTGCTGGGGGAGCTCTTCTCGGTCGTTCAGGCGCTGCCTCCGTCCGCGGCGCTGGTGGAGGCGAAGGGCGCGTTGCGCTACCAGGGTGTCGACGCCGCGAGGCTTGGTGATGTTGTGCGATTGCGGAGCGTGGCGCTGCTGGGTGTCGACGTGCGGGTCGGGGTCGGGCCGACGATCACGGTCGCGGCCACCGCCTCCCAGCAGATCAGCCAGCCTGGCGGCGTCCTCGCGATCGACCCCGGCCAGGTCGCCCACTGGCTGGGACCGCTTCCTGTCGACGCCCTGCACGGCATCGGCCCCCACCACGCGGCTGTCCTGCGGGGATATGGCGTGGACTGCGTGGGCCTGCTCGCCTCCCTGTCGCCGGCCACCGTGCAGCGCATTCTCGGAGGCCGTGCCGGACGCCTGGCCGCCGACCGCGCCCGCGGCATCGACCCCCGCCCAGTCGCCCCACGGTCCCTGCCCACCTCTACGAGCGTCAGTCACCGGTTTCCTCGGTAGACCCTGGACGGAGCCGAGGTCCGCGCGGCGCTCCTCGAACTGGTCGTCCAGCTCGGGCTGCTGCTGCGCCGGCGCGGGCAGGTGGCCCGCGGCCTGGCCCTGACGCAGAAGTTCGCCGGTGGCCCGTCGTGGGAGAAGGCACGCCGCTTGCCGGAGGCTTCGGCGCATGATGACGACCTCAGGACTGTGGCGTACCGGCTCATCGATGCTGCGGGCCTCCAGCGGGGCCGTCTCACCGGTCTCGTTCTCCGGGGCGAGGACCTGGTCGGCGCCGACCAGGTCGCCCAGCAGATCAGTCTCGACAAGGAGCGCGAGGACCGGCTGGTCGCCGAAATGGTCAGTGACCGTATCCGTGACAAGTTCGGGCCCGGCTCGATCGGCCCGGCCGCCACGCTCCTGCGCGTTTCCTGACCTTCGCCTGCCACAGCCACCTGCGCGGACGCGACGATCGGGTCGCTGGTCGGCTGATCGCCGTTCGGGTAGGGAGCACCAGGCTCGTGCTCTGCCCGCCCTCAGGCCTCCTTGGCCGGTGGTGGCGCGGCGCGGCCCTGAGGGCCGGGTTCTGTGCCGGGCGGTACCGGTGGGTCTTGGGCCTGGGAGGACTGGCGGGCTGTCCGGCGCTGTTCGGCGTCCTGGATGGCCTGTCGGAATCGGTTCACCTCGCGCAGGACTGCGGCGCGGGCGGCGGTTCCTGACGGGCTGGTGGTCTTGCGCCGGTTCTTCTTCTTGTCCTTCGGTCCGCCGTGGTCCCCGCTTGTCAACTGGACGCGTTTGGCCGAACCGTCCCGTCGCTGCCTGCCGCCGCTGGTCATGCCCTCCACGCTATGCCCGCTCCGCCGTGTACGGCAGGGGTACGGCGAGCGGGACCAGGGAGCGGAAACCGCCCGCTCGGTGGGCGGGCTTCGGCAGAATGCCGGGGCCGGTCAGCGGCCCCGGAGTGCGGCGCGGATGGCGTCGGTGTAGGGCCGGATGAAGGCCTGTGCACGCTGTTCGGCCTCGGCGTGCTCTTCGGCGGTCAGGGCCCGCCGTACGCACAGTTCGGTGATCTCGACTTCGTACGTGCGGTAGTCGTCCGCGGGCCGGGGCAGCGGGACGGGGTACAGGTGCCAGCCGTGCCCGGTCGCCCGCCACAGCTGCCGGTCGCCCTCGGCGAGGCTGCCGAAGTGCTCGATGAACATCGCCACGACATCCGCGGTGAAGTACGTCGACGGCCGGTCGCCCGCCGCGCACCCCGGGCAGTCGTCCTTGCCCGTGCACATCGCCAGGCGCCGGTCGTAGCGCGGCGGCCAGAAGCGCGGGTGGGCGCGCTGCTGGGTGTAGGTGCGGCCGACGCGCAGGCGGCGGACCTCGACTTGGCCGCCGGCCTCCAGACTGCGAACGGCTCGCCGTACGGCGGCGCGCTGGGCGTCGGTCGGCTGCTCGACTTCGTAGACGATGCGGGCGAGGCCGGTGACCGAGGCGGCCAGCGAGGTGCCGTCGACGGTGCTGAGGCCGCCGGGCTCGCTGCGCACGTACGCCAGCACGGCCCGCTGCACTCGCCCGAGTCCTCGTGACACGCCTCCAGTGTCCCGCTCCGCCGCAGTCTGGAAAACGAGCACTTACGGTTCCGCCCGCGGTGATCGGAGTGAAGGTGTTGGGTATCTCAGCAACGAACGCTTACGACGCCTGCGGCCGCCGGTGGGGGCCCGGGGCGACGCAGGCACTGCTCAACGACCACCTCACGCAGGCCTTCGAGGACTTCCAGAAGGGCTGGCTGACTGGGCATGGTGCCTGCGGTGCGCGGGATGACCGAGAGCCGCCTGGAGGCATGAAGGTAGCTCTGACTGGTTTCGTTCGCTAGAGATTGTTTTGACTAATTGGTGCCAGTTATGCCTGTGTGTCTGAGGGCCTCGCTAAGCTGAGTGCCGCCATCGGGAGGGGACGTGATCGCTTGCTGTGATGGCAGCACGCCGGCGATGACTGCCGGGAACCTGAGCTGAGGAGGGGTGTTGGCAGGATTCACCGACGGGGAACTGCAGGGGCTCGCGCAGCGCTACAACGAGCCGCGTAAAGCCCGGCAATTACTCGGGCGGGCCGGATACCCGAAGGATCGTGTGCCTGAATTTATGGACGCCAGCTCGTTCTGGTATGAGATCAACCAGGAGATCGATTCCGGGGTTATGACCGACGGCAGGGACAGGATTCTTGCATCGGATGGAGCCCTGTATCCGGCACGTCCGATCGGCTCCTCTTCGGGTTCCGGTCAGAACCCTCCTCCCAATCCACAGCCTCCGCCGGGACCAGGCTCGTCCTTAACGCCGAATCAGGTCGCCATCGCAGGAGCCGTGATCGCAGGGTTGGCCGTGGTTATTGCCGCCGTGGTGACGGGGCTGTTCGGTCTGATTGACGATGATGATCCCAAGGGCGACTCCAAGGGAAGCAAGACGACCACAAGCACGCCCGGCACGGCGGGCGGGTCATTGGGCACGACACCAACTGTCAGTTCGTCCCCTCTCAAGGGGAAAACCTTCGAGGAACAGGCAGGGAGCCGTGGCGCGCGTACCTACAAGGATCCGACACGGCTGTCGATCACGGGCACGAACGTTGGAGCGTGGCAGAAGGTCGACGTGGTGTGTCGTAGGTACGCGCCCAGCATGGACAGCGTCCTGCCTGACGGCTACTGGTACCTCATCGCTTCTAAGCCGTGGAGCAGTCAGTACTACGCACCCGCCAACTCGTTCATGAACGGTGACAAACCCGGCGAGTCAAACCACAGCACGGATTTCAACGTGCCGGAGTGCAACTAACGCGTACTGGTCACCCGCCCGGATTCCGGCGGAGCGCGGGAGCCGCCACATGTTCGGCAGCGTGGTTGCCCCGACCACGCCTCCGGTTGTGCCGCGTCCAGCCACGGCCACGGCTGGTTGCTTCTCGTATTGCCCTTCTTGGCGCCCTTCTTGGTGTCTCTCGTAGTGCTTCTCGTAGTGCCCCTCATATGGCCTCGGCTGGTTAACAGTTGGCGTTAGGTCACGCTCCTGACCAGGTCGACAAGGGCCGGATACGCGCTGGCCTGGTGGCCGACTACTTTGCTACGCAGGGTCTGCGGGCGAAGTACAGACCCGTGCCGTGTCGTCTGCGGCGGCCGTACGTCAGGTGGGCCGGTGCCCGGACTCCGTCCAGCGGACTTGCCGGTCGGGGTCGTGGACGGGGCGCCACACGGGAGTAATTGTCAATTCCTGTGGATCGGTGGTGGTGCGCTTCAGCCTTCCTCGGGCTTCTGATCCTTGGCTTCGAGGAGGCGGCGGAGACGTCGGATCTCGGCGATCAGGCGGGGAATGTCCTGGCGGGCGTTGGCGATGAAGTTGGCGTTCTCGTCCCAGCGTTCGTCCGCGACGTCGACATATCGTGGCTGCTGGACCAGGGTGGCGGCCACGATCTGGCGGTGGTCGAAGTCTGGCCAGCGTTCGCCGGCCCCGGTGTCGGGGACAGTACTGATGGCGACGAGGCTCATGGCAAAGTCGTCGTCCAGCTGGCGCACGTGCCAGGGGCCGGGAGTCGCAGCACCGGCAAGCTCCTCGATCTCGGCGAGTTCCTCGTCGGTCAACGGATCGGGGGTGTCCATCAGGCTGCCCGCTCCTCGCGCTCATCCAGCTGACCACGTTCGAAACGGGCTCCGGCACGGACAAGGGCAACGAGGTGGGGCGCGTTCACGGCTCGCCAGCGGGCCTGAGCGGACTCGATGAGCTTGAAGACCATGGCCAGTCCGGCCGCGCGGGAGCCGGCGCCCTTGGTGACCTTGGTCCGCAGGCGCACGGTGGCGAAGGTGGACTCGATCGGGTTGGTACCAGGTATGAAAGTTCGTGGGTGCCGCTGTCCGTGTCCTGGTGACCGGGCTTCGGTCTGGTTATACGGTGCGACCGTCAGGACTAGGGGTGCCCGGGGAATCAGCATGGGCAGGCCGATCTTGAACGATGGGCTGTGAGCCCGCCTTAGTAGTTGGCCGCCCCTGCGACTTGCCTGGCTGCGTCGTGAGCGCGATTCCGTAGGTGTCGTTTCGCCCAGCTGATCCCCGTACCGGGTGCATCTCCTGTGTGGAGGTTGATGATGGGACGGTTCATCGGGCTCGATATCCACCGCGACTTCGCGCAGGTCGCGGTGGTCGAGGACGGATTCGTGACGGACTGGGGCCGGGTGGGGTGTCGGCCGCAGGCGATGCGGGAGTTCGCCGCGAACCTGCGCCGGGATGACCAAGTGGCACTGGAGGCCACCGGCAACGCGACGGCGGTGGCTGTGCTCCTGGAACCGCACGTGGCGAAGGTGGTGATCTCCAACCCGGTCAAGACCCGGGCGATCGCCGAGGCGAAGGTCAAGACCGACAAGGTCGACGCGCGCATCCTGGCGCAGCTGCTGGCCGCCGACTTCCTGCCGGGTACCTGGCTGCCGGACGAGCGCACCAGGATGTTGCGGCGCCTCAGTTCCCATCGCGCACAGTTGGTGCGCGGCCGCATCCAGGTCAAGAACCAGGTCCAAGCGGTACTGCACCGCAATATGCTGCCGCACCCGCCAGTAACGGACCTGTTCGGCACCCGCGGCCGGGCCTGGCTCGAGCACCAGCCACTCCCGGTCGACGAGCGCGAGACCGTCGATGCGCTGCTGCGCCAGCTCGACTTCTACGGCCAGGAGCTCGCGGCGGTAGAACGGCGCCTGGCCGTAGAAGCGCTCGACGACCCGGTCGTCAAGCGTTTGATGACCATTCCGGGAGTGGACGCGATGACCGCGGTCACGCTGCTGGCCGCGGTCGGCGACTTCCAGCGTTTCACCAGCGCGGACAAGCTGGTGTCCTACCTCGGCCTGAACCCGCGGGTGCGCCAGTCCGGCGGGGCGCCGGCCCACCACGGGCGCATCACCAAGGCCGGATGCGGCAAGGCCCGCGGGATGCTGGTGCAGGCCGCATTCGCCGCACTGCGTTCCCCGGGCCCGCTGCGCGCCCTGCACCAGCGGATCAAGGCCCGACGCGGCATGCAGATCGCGATCGTGGCGGTCGCTCGCAAGATCGCGGTCATCGCCTGGCACCTGGTGACCAAGGACCAGGACTACGCCTTCGCCCGCCCCAGCCTCGTCGCCTTCAAACGACGCAAGCTCGAGTTGACGGCCGGGGCCGAACGCCGGATCGCGCGGCGCGGCCCGGGCTACGACTACAACAACAAAGACCTGCGGCGCCAGGAACGCGAGATCGCCGAACAGGCCGAGCGCGCCTACGCCGTGCTGGCCGCCCACTGGCAGACCCAGCGCCCGGCCGGCAATCCACGCCTGCCCGCCATACCAGGCGCAGCGAACCCGAGTCTGTGACCTGCGCTGCTTGACGATTACATCCGTGGTCCGCAGATGGATCCAGTGCTCGGCGGGGAAGTCGAAGAACGCCAGGAGTTCGTCCTCGTCGTCCGTGATCCGCTTGACGACTTTGGGGTACTTGGCCCTGTAGGCCCGTTCGAAGTCGCGGACGGCTCGGGCCGCGTGCTCCTTGTCCTCTGCGTTGTAGATCTCCTGGATCGCGCGCTTGGCCGCGGGCTGGGCTGACTTCGGCAGCGCGTCCAAAACGTTGGCGGTTTTGTGAACCCAGCACCTTTGATGGCGGGTGTCGGGGAAGACCTCGCTCAGCGCGTTCCAGAAGCCGAGAGCGCCGTCGCCGACGGCCAGGACCGGAGCCCGCATGCCCCGACGGGCGCAGTCCCGCAGCAGGCCCGCCCATGCCTCGGACGACTCGCGGTAGCCGTCGGTCATCGCGATCAGCTCCTTCGTGCCGTCCGCGCGTACCCCCATCAGCACCAGGACCGCGGCCTTCGCCTCCTCCAGGCGGATGCGCAGGTGGACGCCGTCTGCCCAGACGTACACGTAGTCCGTGGCGGACAGATCGCGGTCCTGGAATGCAGTGTGGTCGGCCTGCCATTGGGCGGTCAGCCGCGTCACGGTGGCGGGCGAGAGGCCGGCCGAGGAGCCGAGGAACTGCTCCAGCGCGGGCACGAAGTCGCCGGAGGACAGGCCGTGCAGACACCTCAGGCGCCTAACTCGTCAAGCCGAGCTGGTGTGGGTGTTTGGGGAATCGAACACTCTCGGCTCGCTGTCGTGGCTTGCGTGCGGATCTCCGGTCGCGCAAGAGTGCAGTTGACGAGGAGCTTGGGACTCATGTCGGCGGGACGGGGGACAGATAGTGTGCAGGATGGATGTGGCCGCCAAGGAGGCTGCGATCGCTCGATTTCTCCACGAGTATCCGCAGGCAGCGGATGCCGGCCGTGGGCATCCTGCCCTCCACGGGTGTGCGAAGGTCCGCTGGTCAGAGTTTTCCGGGTGCCCTGCCGCGATCCCGGTCCTGCTGTACGGCCTTCTCGATCAGTCTGCCGGGGCCGAGGCCGAGCGTGTGCTCACCAACACCATGTTCAGCATCGCCGAGATGAACCCGGCCATGCCGGAAGTCCTGGCGTTCTTGCTTCGTCTCGCAGGCGACCCGCAGGTTCCTGAGCGGTCCGGACTGCTGGCTTGTCTGGTCACCGTCGCCGACTACTCGGAGCCGATCGATTCCGGCAACGAGGCCATGGCGCTGTGGTTCGGCAGCGACAGCGATCATCCCGAGCGCGAGCAGTGCAGGGCCGTGTTCGCGCAACACGCGAGTGTGGTGGCGATGCTGCCGGAGGGCCTGATCAACCCGGAAAGCCGGGCGAAGCTTCGGCGGGCCGCCGGACTTCTGTGAGATTCCCGCGTTCAGGCCACCTGCGCGACCGCAGAGGCTGAGGCGGGGAAGGCGGTGGGTTCGTCGAACAGCTCATGGTGCTGGAGGCAGTGGTAGAGCTGCCCGAGCATGCGATTGAAGAGGTTCCGCTGGGCGGCTGCGTGCCAGTCACCGTGGTCGTCGCGACGTCTGCGGTAGTGGGCTTTGGCACCGGATGAGGCGGAAATGGCGGAGAAGGCCCACAGGTAGCCGGCATGGTTCAGGCGGTCGTTCTTCACCCACCGTCGAGTGACGTTCGACTTCTTGCCGGAGGCCCGGGTGATGGGTGAGGCGCCCGCGTAGGCCTTCAACCCGCGGGCGTCCGCGAAGCGTTGGCGGTCGTCTCCGATCTCGGCCAGCACCCGGGCGCCGAGCTGGACGCCGAGGCCGGGGAAGCTGAGGATGATCTCCGCGTCCGGGTGCTGAGGGAACGCTTCGTCCACCGCTTCCTCGAGGTCGTTGGCGGCTTTGGAAGCGGCTTCCAACTGGATCAGGAGGGCGAGCATCTGCCTGCCGAGTGCGTCCTCGACCATCGGTGGCTGGTGAGCCCAGTCGGCTCGGAAGACATTGCGAAGCCGGTCAGCTTCCGCCTCGATGCCGCGCTGGCGGCCGGCGCGCCTGAGGGTGGCCTGGAGCTGCGTGCGAGTCAGCCTTGCGGCTCGCGTCGGAGTAGGAGCGAGGCGGAGGAGTTCGTGGGCTTCGGGCCGGCACAGGCCCTTCTTCCACGGCTCCACGGCCGCCAGGGCAGCGGGGTAGTACTCACGCAGCAGGGAGCGGAGCTGGTTTGCGATCTGCTGGCGGTTCCAGACGGCGTCCTGCTGAGCGCGAGCGAGAACCGCGACGGCGCGGGCAAGGTCACTATCCTGCGGCAGCGGGCGGTGGGCGTGCATGTCGGTGCGCAGGATGTTCGCCAGGACCAGGGCGTCGCCGGGATCGGACTTCTTGCGGGAGACGGCGTGCCGGTCGCGGTAGCGGGAAGCGGCCATCGGATTGATCGCGAACACCTTCCGTTTGCCAGCTCGCAGCACCGCAACCAGCAGGCCGCGGGAGGTTTCGATCGCGACCGGGATCGGGTTCTCCTCACTGTCGCCGTAGTCGGCAAGCAGGTCCAGCAGGATTTTGTAGCCGGCCGCGTCGTCGGTGATATGCCGCTTGGCGAGCAGCTGGCCGCTGTCGTCGACTAGGGCGACGTCATGGGTGCGCTCGGCCCAGTCGATGCCGCAGTAGATCAAGTCTTCCCCTTCGCCGTGCTATTTACGTCTGTTCACGAGCTCATGCGGGCCACGCAGCGACCTAATCCCAGGACTCAGCCTTCACGGCTGGTCCGCCACCTCAGTAGCTGTTCGTGGCACCAGCTCGGTCCGCGGGCCTCGGTCTATGCCGGAGCTCAGTGGCTCGGGCTTCACAAGAGGTCACCGCGGAGCGGGCTCGCACCACAAACTCCAACGAGTGATCTTTCGAGTGGTGTTGACGCACGGTGACGCTGGGCGTCGCCGCTCTGCACGGAGGCATCACGGCCAGGTAGAGCAAAGGCGTCCGCCCAGCGCCAGCGTGCGCCAACACCCGGAACGTCTTCGTGGAATGTGGGCGCCCGCCCCGGCGTATGCCCACAGTCCTGCCGACTTGTATCCCGCGGTCCGTGGTGGCGGCCGGTGAGGTACCCGAGGCGTGCCCCGTCTGTCCGAAGGCCTCATGGGCCAAGCCGACCGCTTGCACCCACACGGCCACCACCACTCGAACAATCCGCCGGATTACTCGCCTCGTCGGACCGCCCTTAGCTACGGATTAGGTAGAGCAGCGGCAGCACCTCACTGATCTTCGGGGACTTGCGGCACCAGGGCGGCAGGATCGCCGAGGAGAACCGCTTGCGCTCACCCGTCGTGTCATCGACGCGCTTATCGTTCACGCGCGGGGCCCGCACCTCGACCGTCCCGGCAGCCGTGGTGACCTTCCTCGGCTGGTGGTAGCCGTTGCGCACGACCAAGCGGCGACCGTCGCCGTCCCGTTCACCAGCCAACTCGGCTATGTAGCTGTTGACTTCGGCTTCCAGCGCGGCGGCCAGCATCCGCCGGGCGCCCTCGCGGACGATCTCGTCGATCAAGGAGCCGTTTGGCGTGGAACCGTCAGCATTGACTACCGTGAGCACGGGCGTGCCTTCCCGACCGACGCGCCAACGTCGGCCTACTCGATGACCATCACAGGATCATTCGGGAAGGTACGCCCTTCGCGTTGCCTCCCCGACACCGATCCACAGACATCCGAGCTTGCTAAGGAGTCAAGCCGCGAGCGTCACCGGCGCCGTGGACGTGGCGGGGAACGCCTTGCCGGGATCGAACTTCTGCCCTGTCTGCAGGCAGTGGTGGAGGCATCCCAGGAAGCGGTTGAAGACGTTGCGCATGGCGGCGGTGTGCCGGTCGCCGAGGTCCCGGCGGCGGTCGTATTCGGCCTTGACCTGTGGGGAGGGCAGTGCGCCGAAGATCCATACGTAGCCTGCGGCGGCCAGGCGCTGATTCTTCACCCGGCGGTGGCGCACGAGGTGGCTCTTGCCGCTGGCGATGGTGACTGGCGCCGAGCCGGCATACGCCTTCAGGGCGCGGGCGTCGGCGAAGCGGGTGCGGTCGTCACCGATCTCGGCCAGGACACGTGCGCCGGTGAGCGGCCCGATCCCGGGGAAGCTGCCCAGGATTTCGGCGTCCGGATGCCCGGCGAACGCCTCGGCCGCAGCCTCGGCGAGGTCGTCGGCTGCCCGGCAGGCGGCATCCAACTGGGCGACCAGCGCGAGAGTTTGGCGCCCCATCGCCCGTTCAACGAGCGGCGGCTGGTGCAGGTAGTCGCCGGTGAAAATGGTGCGCAGCCGTTCCACCCAGACCTCGATGTTCCGCTGTCGTCCGGATCTGCGCAGGGCGGCCCGCAGCTGGGCACGGGTCAGGCGGGCGGCCGTGTCCGGGTCGGGTGCCGCGGCGAGGACCGCGCGTGCTTCCCGGGAGTCCAGGCCGACGCCGCGGACGGCGAACGCCGCGAGGGCCGCCGGGTAGTACTGCTTGAGGTGCGAGCGCAGCTGGTTGTTGAGCTGGGCGCGGTTCCACACCGTGTCCTGCTGGGCGCGGGCGAGGACGGCGATCGCCCGGACCAGTTCTGAGTCGGCGGGCAGCGGCCGGTGCACGTCGGCGTCGGTCCGCAGGATATTGGCCAGCGTCATTGCGTCGGCGTGGTCGGACTTCGCGCGGGCACTGCGGTGCCGCTCGCGGTAGCGTGCCACCGCCATCGGGTTGATCGAGTACACCTTACGGCCGGTGGTGCGCAGGCAGGCGAACACCAGACCGCGGGCGGTCTCCACCGCGACCGGTATCGGGGCTTCAGCGCAGTCACCGGCTTCTGCGAGCAGGGCAAGCAGCTGGCGGAAGCCGTCTGCGTCGTCCTTGATGCGCTGCTTGGCGAACAGCTTTCCCGTCTCGTCGACCAGCGCCACGTCGTGGTGGTCTTCCGCCCAGTCGATCCCGCAGGTGATCGTCAACTCCGGCTCCCTACGCTTCGTGCTCGTCCTGGTGTGTGAGCCTGCGCAGGGCGCGCCGCGACCTAATAGGAGGGCTCGATGGCCCGACATCCGATGAGCAGTTCGCAGCCCCAGCTCCCCGCACGGTCCCCGGTCTCTGGAAGGAGCTCGGCGGCTCGCGTGGTGAGGGAGAGGTGGCCGTACGGACGGCTCAGGTCACGATCATGACGTCATCGTGGAGATGTGCGACGTACTCCGGCAGATACACGGTGACGGGGCCCTCTGCCTGTGGAGAGGAGTCCAGCTCCAGGTCTTGAGTAGGGGTCACCCGTCACCGTGCACTGCTATTAGGTCTTGAGCATTGCTCCACGCAGGTGACACCAGCCACGGCCACGCCCACCACTCGCCAGCAGCCAGCCCTCACGCACACCAAAAGAAACGACCTCTAACAGTGGGTACTGGCCCCGTCTGTGAGGTTCGGTTGGCCCCCATCACGAGCGGAGGGACAGCAGGATCCGGCGTCTATGCAGGTTGATCCCAGCGACTTCGACCATGACCTCATCATCAATCTGCAAGACGCTCTCAGGCTGATCCGCATCCCGCTCTGCGAGCTCATGGATCGGAACCAGTCCCGCGAAATTCTCGTGGACTTGCACAAACGCTCCGATCCTCACGACCCTCTCCACCCGGCCCGGAATCACGCGACCGAGCTGAACGCGAGCGAACTCATCAAGCGGATCCGGATAAAGCGCCTTCAGCGAGAAGGAAGCCCGTTCCCGCTCGACATCGACGTCCAGGACCACGATGGTGACCTCCTGCCCGACCTCCACGATGTCCGACACCGCCTCGAAGTGATGAGCCCAGGTCAACTCGGCTGTGTTCACCAGTCCGTGGAAGCCTCCGATGTCGACGAACGCGCCGAACCTCTCGATGGACGACACCGCCCCTTTGCAGACCTGGCCCCGCTCCAGCGTCTCCAGGACCGTCCGGCCACCTTGGTCTGCCGTCTCCGCCATACCGCCACCCCTTCGTCAACGGCCAAGACTCTCACGTCAGACCAGCGCGAGAGAGGCGGCAGAACGGTCTGAAGGTGGGGCCAACTCTCGTTGTTACTTCCGGCCTTGAAGATCAGGAAGTGGGGCCAGAACTCGTTGTTGGGTGGGGCTACGACTCATCGGTGAAGCCACTACCGCCCGCATCATCCCCTTTTGCGTGCGCGATGCTGTGCACCGAAGGGAGAACTCTCCCTCCCGCACCCGCTCTTGGCCCTTCAGGCTGGGTGAGCTGGTGCGCGGTGCGGTGCGCTCTCCCGAACGGCGGTGCGCGCGCCGCGCAGGAGGGACCTGCCTCGTGCGCACCGGACAGGGAGGCAACCGCACCGGTGCGCGCCGCTGGTGGGGGAGTGCGTTGCGTCGTGCACGACGCAACGCGCCGCGCGCCCGGTGGGTGCCGCGCCGCGTGTGGGCGGTGCGCGGTTGTACGGGCTGGTCAAGGCCGGAAATCCAGTCGGGCAGAAGCGTTTTGCCGCCAACGATCAGTAATCGACCCACCGTGTGGAGTGGTTCCGGCTACAGGTGTGCTGGGACGTTCATACGACGGGGAGGGCTGGTCGGTGGTTCTGACGATGAACGTGGCGGTGCTGCTGGCGGTCATCATCGTCTTGCGGCTGGGGCGGCGTACGCAGGCCCGCAGCCGTAACGACGAGAAGCTGACCGTCGTCATCGTGCTGGTCTTCGGCGTGCTGATCGCCCCTACCGCGTTCGGCCAGACTGTCTTCGACGTGGTCGGCCAACTCGCGCAGGGCGTGACCCAGTCGGGCAGCCCCTGAGCCAGGGTCTTTGAGAAGTGATCTTGTGTCCGGGTTCGTCATGTCAGGCCGAGGGTGGTGAGGGGCCTCAGGTGGTTTCGGGCGGTGTGGCGAAGGGCGGCTGCGATGTTGGTGTGGCCGTCCTGACGGTGGACGCCTATGGCGAGGTTGCGCAGGCCGGCCATGACGCGGGGTAGGTGGCGGGTGCGGATATGTGAGGCGTCCTCGTGGAAGGTGCGGTCGCGGACGTGGTGCAGCTGGTTCTCGATGCGCCAGTGGCCGCGGATCCAGGCCGCGAGTTCGCTGCCGTCGGCCGCGCCGGGCGGCAGGCTCGTGACCAGGTAGATCCGTTCGATCGTTAGTCTGCCCGTGCCCATGTCCCTTCTCCAGCGCACGACTTGGAGGGCCTGGCGTGCGTGGGGATAGTCGATGTGGGCGAACGCGGCTGTCTTCAGACGGCGGATCTCGTCGCGGTGGTGGGCCCGGGTGCGCTCGGCGTGGTCCAGGCGGATGTCGCGCCAGGGAAGACGGCGGACCCGCTCATGCAGTCCGGGGTGGTTCCGCTTGATGACGGCCAGGTAGTGAGCCCTGCGTTCGTGCAGGTAGGAGGCGTGGTCGTGCTGGGTGTGCAGGGCGTCGGCGGTGATCACAGCGTCGGTCAGGTCGATGCTGTCCAGGAGCGGGGCGAAGGCTGGGATCTCGTTGCTTTTCCTGTCGATCTGTCGTTGGGCGAGGACCTGGCCGCTATGGGTCATGGCGGCGATCAGGACGATGGCCGTCCGCTTTGCGCTGCGGGAGCCGCGGAGTGTCTTGCCGTCGACGGCGATGACCTTTCGTCCCGGGGCTGGGGTCTGGCGTTCCTGGAGGAAGTGTCCGATGGCGCGGTCGAGGGCGTCTCCGTCCGCGGTGGCCAGGACGAGGCGGATGGTCGTGGCATGGGGCGGGCGGATCAGACCGGTCAGCGGGTCGGGCCGGAACTCGAGCAGGGCCAGGACGCGCTGCGGCGCGTCGGTGACCCACTCGCCGATCGCCGTGATCGAGGCGGCGCCGGCCAGAACGGCGGCGGCCGCAGCGGTGAGCAGGGCCGTCCATGGGTGACGGATGCCGCGGCGGGCCCGCGGGTCAGGCACCGTGGCCAGATAACTCCGCAGGTCAGCGACTGTCTCCAGCGGGACTGGACCGGAGGCTTCCCCCAGTTGCTGAAGGCATGACGGCATGCGGGAAGATGGGTGCGCAGGCATGGACTCGCTCGGTGCTCATACGGACTCGACACCCACATGATCACCAGCGGCCATGCCTGTTCTGCGTCCAGGGGCACCGCCGCCAGAAGCCGACAAGCCGTCACATCCGGCTCTCAGCAGGCGAACCGCCCACTTCGGCACTTCTCAAAGACCCTGGCCCCTGAGCGCTGTGCACTTCCCGACTCCGCCGCCCCGATGCCGCGGCGGTGTGGCATCGGCCACGGACAAACCATCCGGTCCAGGGGTGGTCAAGGGTCATAACGGACGCTGCGGGCCGGGATGAACAGACCGCGGACAAGGGGTGCTTCCTCACGGTGGCTTGGGCCCGTACGCCTCGTGCGTGCGGGCCGGACCTGTCACCGATCCAGCCGCGCGCGGCCGGAGAATCCCGAGGACACGATGACCACCGCACCCACCCCGCACACTCCGGCGGCTCCGGCGAACACTGCTGCGACGGCGAGCCCCGCTCCGGGCCCTGCGGCAAGCCCCGCTCCCAGCCCCGCAGCCCCAGGCCGCCGCCTGACGGTCGTTGCTGACCAGACCCCCGATTCGCCTGCCCCGGCCGGTTGCAACTCCTCTTCTCCCAGTACTGATGTACCTGGAGAAGCGTCCCGGGCCCGGAAGACGGCGGCGAAGGCCGGCGCGGAGATCCGCGGCGAGGTCCTGCTCACCCTCGCCCAGCTGCGGCTGGCCACGCCCCGCCAGCTCAAGGCGCTGCTGCTGTCGCACCAGCAGGACACCGACCACGTCCGGCGGGCGCTGCGCAACCTGCTCGCCGAATCCCCGGCCCTGGTCGGCCGGACCCACCGCAAACAGCAGAGCTACTGGTACTGCACCCCGGCCGGTCTCGCCGAAGCCGCCGCGTCCGGCGAACTCGCCCACCGGGCCGGCCGGACCACCGGGAAGCGCATCGCCGCCAGCAAGACGGGTCTGCGTGAGCACGGCCTCGCCCTGGTCGACACCGCCGTCGCCTTCCACGAGGCGCAGGCGGCCCATTTCTCCGACTGGCAGGTGGAAGTCGCCCACCCCACTCCGGCCGGGAACCTGGTGCCCGACGGCGTGGTGCTCCTGGCCGACGGCTCCAGTGCGTTCGTGGAGATCGACCGTACGATGTCCTATGCCCGCCTGGTCGCCAAGCTGGAGCGCTACGACGCCTACCGCAACGCACCCGCGAGCGGACGCGGCAACGCCGCCCGGGCCCCGCGCAGTCACTGGCAGGAGACCTACAGCGGGCCGTCCATGGACCGGCCCTTCCCGCCGCTGCTGTTCGTCTTCGCCCCGGCTGCGCGCCGCGCGGCCCCGGCAACGAGGGAGGCCGCCTTCCACGAGCGAGCCCGCCGCGTCTCAAGCGTCAACTACCGGAGCATCGTGGCGACCACGACCCTGGCGCAGCTGACCCAGCACGGCCCCGCTGAGCCGGTGTGGCGCGTGGCCGGCCGCCACGCGGGAGAGGAGCGCTGCTCTCTGGACGCATTGCCGAAGGCGCGGTGAGCACGGCGTGCCCGGCCTCCACCCAGGCCCGGGCACGCCACCCGTACCTCCGTTGTCAGTAGGGGCTGGGAGGCTGGCCGGATGAACGGAGACGAGCAGCTGCTGCGCGGCCGGGTCTACGGCTCGTTGACTGAACTAAGATAGATGTTTTCGCAGGTCAGGAGCCTTGTCTGCTAGCTTCCCGGGGTGCCTGAAACAAGAGGTCCCGGGAGGGATCTGTCGACGTTCGTACTGCCTGAGATCGGCAAGCTGTACGAGACGGGTGATCCGTGGGAGCCGTACCGACTCCTGGACCCCGCCGGCGGTCCAGTCCAGCCTGTCGAGCTGTACTTCACGGATCTGCTCGCGAGCCACACCCCCGCCACGACTCTGCGGTCGTACGGGAATGATCTGCTGCGGTGGTGGCGGTTCCTGTGGGTCCTCGGCATCGAGTGGGACAGGGCGACCCGGACGGATGCCCGCGACTTCATGCTGTGGATGCAACTGGCAGACAAGCCGGTTCGCGTGCACTGGCGCCACCGCGGAAGACCGGACGCGAACCCGCCGGCTCGCCCGACAGACAAGCCTTCACCCGGGACACCGAACCCGGTGACCGGCAAGACAACCGTCGGGAAGAAGTACGCTAAGAGCACACAGGCCCACTGCGAGACCGTGCTGCGGACGTTCTACGACTTCCACCTGGAAGCCAACTCCGGTTCACTGCTGATCAATCCCTTCCCTCTGGACCGCTCGCGTCGCAAGGGCCGGGCGAACGCCCACCACAACCCGATGGACGAGTTCAAAAACGCACGGAAGGGTCGCTACCGCCCCACCGTTCCGGAGCGGATCCCGCGCCGAATACCGGACGACAAGTACACCGAGGTCTTCGCGGGCCTGCGCTCGCACCGTGACCGGGCTCTGCTGGCCTTCTGGGTTTCCACCGGCGCCCGCGCCAGCGAACTCCTGACCTCGCAGGGGCGAGACGCGCTTCCCGGGCAGCAGCTCATCGGCGTCATCCGCAAGGGCACCAAGAACTACCAGCAGCTGCCCGCATCACCGGACGCGTTCGTCTGGCTTCGGCTCTATCAGGAAGAAGCCTGGAGGAAGGGCGTCCCTCGAGGCCGCGGCGAGCCGCTGTGGTGGACGCTACGGCGCCCTTGGCGAACGCTGAACTACCACGCGGCACGCGCCATGTTCGTCCGGGCCAACGAGCTTCTGGGATCGAACTGGACCCTCCACGACCTACGGCACACCGCGACATTCCGGATGACCGAGGACCCGGAGATGTCACTGGTCTACGTCCAGCACATCCTCGCCCACAAGTACCAGACGACCTTGCAGAAGTACCTCAACCCCAGCAAGGACGAGGTCATCACCGCCGGTCTCGCTCACTTCGCCCGCCTGGAGCTCAGGCGCAAGAACCCTCCCCCGGCCCCTTCGGCGTCGGCCTACAACCCGGAATCCCTCAACGTGTTGTTCGGAGGACCTCGCTGATGCTGACGACCCTCGCGGACGCGAGCCCCGCCGCGCAGGCCAGCCGCAAGTC
Organism: Streptomyces sp. NBC_01451; assembly: GCF_036227485.1. Lineage (NCBI taxonomy): Bacteria > Bacillati > Actinomycetota > Actinomycetes > Kitasatosporales > Streptomycetaceae > Streptomyces > Streptomyces sp. NBC_01451. The sequence goes on along the minus strand of NZ_CP109479.1, from coordinate 215,160 downwards.
GCATTCCCTTGTCGGTGCCGAGGCGGCTGATCTGTTCCGACGATTCCCCGCACGGACGCGCCCCGCGGCCTGGCCCGAGACGTACTTGAGCCGTGACGCCCTCGCTGACCGGCTTCAAGATCTTGAGCTTGCACTGCCCGGCCCCGAACTCACCCGCAGGAGGCGGCGAAGAGGTGCCCGCGTTCTGTTGAGCTGGCTGGCAACCCAACCAGGGGACACCTGGCAGCAGCGATGGCTGGCAACGCCAGCCGCGACTACGCCGGATCAGTGGTACGTATTTGCCCAGGAGTGGGCCCGGACCAGCGGCGCAGGGAAGCCCAAGACACCCGAAATCCAAGCTGGTATGCAACTGCTGATCTGCGCGGATGCCATCCGCCCCGATCTGGCATGGCTTCTCGGGACCATTTCACGCACCCTTCGGCCGGCCATCCGGGCATGCCGCGACCCTGAAGGATTTGCCCGCCTCGAAGCGGCTGGGATTCCGATAGACGGCGGCGCGAGAGCCACAGCCGAGGCCCTCAAGGCGATCGTGCGCATCATGGTGGCCTACGGAGGCACCATCGAGGACATCACCGTCGGCGACTTCCTCGCGATGCAGGCAGCAGCGAGCGGGACCAACGAAACCCGTGGTGTTCGGCTGGCCTATCACTGGCTCAGAGAGCAGGGGCGATTCCCCTCCGATGCACCAGAAACGTTGATCAGCTTCGCCCGGCGATCCGGCCAAGTCACCCCAGGGATGCTGGTCGACCGCTACCAGCTGAAATGCCAGCCGGTCCGTGACCTCCTGGTCGACTACATCACCGAACGTCAGGCCACGCTCGACTACAGCTCGCTCCGGCACCTGTCAGCCGTCCTCGCAGGTCTGTTCTGGTCCGACCTCGAAAAGCATCACCCGGGCATCGACTCACTGCGACTGAGCGCCGAAGTGAGCACGGCCTGGAAGGCTCGCATCGCGACGAAAACCGTCCTGCGCCGACAGCCAGACGGCACCCGAGTTGAGGTCACCGAGCCCAGAGTGACTGCCCCGGCAATCAAGCAAATCGTCAGGGCGTTCTACCTGGACATCGGGCAATGGGCACTCGAAGAGCCGGAACGCTGGGGCCCGTGGGCCTCACCGGCCCCCATCAGCGAAGCCGAGTGCTCAGTCAAGAAGCTGGAGCAGCGGCAGAAGTCTCGCTCCGACCAACGCACCCGCGAACGCCTCCCGGTCCTGCCCGTTCTGATCCGCGTCGCCGAACGCAGACTGAACGAGGCGAGGGCTCGGCTCGACGCCCTGAACGTTGCGCCGCTGGCCTCCACGTTCACAGTGCTTGGCGAGAGCTTCACCGTCCCCCGCAAGTCGACACGGCTCGATGGCAGACCTGTTTCTGTCCGAGATGAACAGGGCCGACGTCGCGAACTGGGCAGCGAAGAGAAGCGGGCCTTCTGGGCCTGGGCGACGATCGAGATCTTGCGGCACACCGGAATCCGGATCGAAGAACTTCGGGAACTCGGCCACCACAGCATCATCAGCTACAAACTGCCCACCACCGGAGAGGTCATCCCGCTCCTGCAGATTGCCCCGTCGAAGACCGATCAAGAGCGGCTGCTGCTGGTCACTTCTAACTCGCCGACGTCCTCAGCACCGTCATCTCACGAGTCCGCGGAGCTGACGGCACCGTCCCGGTCATCGCCAACTACGACTCCCACGAGCGAACTTGGAATCCACCAATGCCGCTGCTCTACCAGTGGAACATGAGCGGCGAGGACCGCAGGATCTCCGACAACACGATCCGCGACGGGCTCAACGAGACACTTGCAGCATCCGGGCTCACTGACGCCGCAGGCACCCCCCTGACGTTCGAGCCCCATGACTTCCGGCGAATCTTCATCACAGATGCCATCCTCAACGGCTTGCCTCCTCACATCACGCAAGTAATTGCAGGTCACAGCAACATCAACACAACGATGGGCTACGCCGCGATCTACCCCAAGGACGCGATCGAAGCGCACCAAGCGTTCATCAGCCGCCGCCGTGCACTCCGACCGACCGAGGAATACCGAGCAGTGACACCAGACGAGTGGCAGCAGTTCCTCGGCCACTTCGAGCGCCGCAAACTCGCTCTCGGAGACTGCGGACGAGCATACGGAAGCGACTGCGTTCATGAGCATGCCCCGTTGACTGAACGAACCAGGTTGATTGTGCAGTTCAGGGCACAGGTGAGGTTGCGGCCCAGTACGGTCTGCGGTCGTGATGAACGATCGTGTGCCCGAGCGGGATCTATCGAGGTTGGCCGTTCCTCCGTGGGGTCGGCTGGCGGAGACCGGCGACCGGTACGAGCCCTACCGGCTCGTCGACGCCGACGGCGCGGTCGTGGCGCCAGTCGCGGTGTTTTTCCAGGAACTGCTCGCAGCCGGGAAGGCGGCGGCGACCGTCCGCTCCTACGGCATGGACCTGCTGCGCTGGTGGCGGTTCCTGTACGCGGTCGAAGTGCCTTGGGATCGAGCGACACGCGTGGACGCTCGGGATTTCAGCCGCTGGATCCAGCTGACGGTCAAGCCGCGAGCAACCGCGGCCAAGCGGCGGCCAGCCCGCACCATCGGCACCCCGAACCCCGTGACCGGGAAGACGAGCCCTGGGCTCGGCTATGCCCCGTCGACCGTCGCCCACAGCGAGACGGTGCTGCGCAAGTTCTACGACCTGCACCGTGATGCCGGATCCGGGCCGTTGCTCAACCCGTTCCCGCTGGACCTGGCGCGTCGTTCCGGCCGCGCACACGCACACCACAACCCGATGGAAGCCTGGGCGCCAGAGCGGACCGGCCGCTACCGGCCCACGGTTCCGCGCCGGATTGCGCGCTCGATCCCGGACGAGTGGTTCAACTCGCTGTTCGCGGCGCTGCGGTCGAACCGGGACCGGGCAATGATCGCGTTTTGGATCTCCAGCGGAGTCCGGGCCTCGGAGCTGATCGGCGTCCGGCAGTGCGACATCGACCCAGGGCAGCAGCTGATCAGCGTTGTGCGGAAGGGCTCCCGAGCACGGCAGCAGGTGCCGGCCTCGGCAGATGCGTTCGTATGGCTGCGGCTCTACCAGCAGGAGCTGCACGGACTGGTGCCGAGGGGTCGGACACAGCCAGTGTGGTGGACGCTACGGCGTCCGTTTCAGCCGCTGACCTACCACGGCGCCCACCGCATGTTCGAGCGGGTAAACGCAACCTTCGGCGCGGACTGGACCCTTCACGACCTTCGCCACAGCGCCGCCGCCCGCATGGTGCGCGACCCGGCGTTGACGCTGACCGACGTGCAGTGGGTCCTCGGACACGCGCATCTGACCACGACCGAGATCTACCTCGCGCCGCGCCAGGACGAGGTCGGCGCCGAGGTGCTGGCCCACCACGCCCGGCAGGCAGACCGGCAAACCGAGCCGGTGCCGCCGCCTCCCGCACCCGGCTACAACCCGGAAGCCTTGGATGTGCTGTTCGGGCGGTCTTCATGACCACCACCACGAAGCACTCGACCCGCCGACAACTGCAGACCGCAAATGCAACAGTTGAACAGGCCCGAGCACGGAACAACGTACTGCGGGAACGGTTCTCGCCCCGCTCCGCAGAGGCACGGTGGCCGACGACAGCGCAGTCGGCGGACGAGGTGCTGCGGCGGCTGACGGCGCCACCGTTCTTGCCAGCGGCCAACGCCACCCGGGCCGGGCGGCGGCGCGGGGTCACCAAACTTCTGCGCTGGATGTCCAGCCTCCCCGGAGATACCTGGCAGCAGCGGTGGAAGGCCAGCCGCGCCGAGGACATCCCCGGCGCTGACTGGACGGATCTCCCGCTGCGATTCTTGCGCCAGAGCGGGCCGTCACCGTCGTATGAGCGCGTTGACCTGACCTCCGGGCTGCTGATGCTGGCCTGCGGCGACGTCATCCGTCCCGACCTAGCCTGGATGCTCACCCGCACCCACAAGCACCTGGCGCCGGTCATGGCCGAGGTCCGCGACCCCGAAGGGTTCGCACGGCTGGCACAGCTGGCCGAGTCCGGGCCGGTCAGCGCCCGGGGGGAGGCCACCATCGCGGCGACTCGGATCGCGTTGCTCCTGGCCTGCAAGGGCGGCTCGATTGCTGACATCACCGTCGGCGACTGCGTGGAGCTGGTCGACACCCTGCGTCGGGTCCATGTCCGCGGGGGTCAGCGCAAGGTCGACTTCTACCTTCGGCTGCGGGCCTTGGGTGTCTTCCCTGAGGACGCCCCGGCCACGATCCGGGCGTTCGGACTTGCGGCCGGCCAGCTGAGCATCGAAGAACTCGTGGATCGCTATCCGATCCGGTGCCGCCCGGTCCGCGACCTGATCGTGGACTACCTGCGCGAACGGCAGCCGTCGTTGGACTACACCAGCCTGGACGCAGTGTCGCGGACGCTGGCCGGGCTGTTCTGGACCCGGATCGAAGTGCTATCACCGGGCATCGACTCCCTGCGCCTGCCACCACCACTCGCCCGGGCCTGGAAGACAGACATCGCCACCAAGAAACGCACCACGATCGGTCCGGACGGCACCGCCGCCGAGACCGCCAGCCCCCGGCTGAACGCCAAGGACGAGCTCATCCGCGTCCGCGCCTTCTATCTGGACATCGCCCATTGGGCTGCGGAAGAGCCGGCCCGCTGGGCGCGGTGGGTGGTGCCCTGCCCGATCAGCGACGAGGAGATCAGCAAGGCCAAGGACCGCAAACACCGCAAGGCCCGGATGGACCAGCGCACCCGCGAACGGCTTCCCGTCCTGCCGGTGCTGGCCGACACCGTCGACCGCAGGCGACGCGCCGCAGCCGAACTACTGGCTGCCACCGAGCACACTCGGCCCGGGGATTTGATCCCCGACACCGCCGGGGCTTTGCGCAGAGCAGTCGCGCCCAAGGCCGCCGGGCACCTGATCTGGGCCGAGGAGACCTCGACCGGGCGGCGCCGGAACCTCACATACGAGGAGAACGAAGCCTTCTGGGCCTTCGCCGTGATCGAGGTCCTGCGCTTGACCGGCATCCGCAACGAGGAACTCCTGGAACTGACCCACCACAGCATCACCGAATACCGGCTCCCCAGCACCGGCGAAGTCGTGCCCCTGCTGCAGGTCGCCCCCTCCAAGACCGACAGCGAACGGCTCCTGCTGGTCAGCCCGGAACTGGCGGACATCCTCTCCACCATCATCCGCCGCCTGCGGGGAAGCAGCCGCGCGATCCCGTTGGTGACCTCCTACGACGTCCACGAGCGGGTCTGGAACCCGCCGATGCCGCTGCTGTTCCAACGCGATATCGGCACCGAACACCGCGCTTTCACTCCGACCGCGCTCCGCAAGCTTCTGATCAACACGCTGGCCACCACGGGCCTGACCGATGCCGGCGGCGAACCGCTCGTCTTCTCCCCGCACGACTTCCGCAGGATCTTCGTGACCGAAGCCATCATGAACGGCCTGCCACCGCACATCGCGCAAGTGCTCTGCGGGCATCGGAGTCTTGACACGACGATGGGCTACAAGGCGATCTACCCGGCCGAGACCATCGAGGCTCACCGCGCCTTCATCGCCCGTCGCCGGGCCAGTCGACCCAGCGAAGAGTATCGGACGCCGACCGAGGAGGAATGGGACGCTTTCCTCGCGCACTTCGAGAAGCGCAAGGTCTCCATCGGCACCTGCGGTCGCGCCTTTTCAAGGCCTTGTATTCATGAACACGCTTGCGTTCGTTGCTCGCTTCTCCGGCCGGACCCGGCCCAGCGCGGCCGGTTGGAGGAGATCCGCGACAACCTCGTCGCCCGCATCGCCGAGGCCGAGCGCGAGGGCTGGCTCGGGGAGGTCGAAGGGCTCAGGGTCAGCCTTGGCGGCGCCGAAGACAAGCTCGTTCACATGGACCGACGAGCTTCTGGCGGTACGGCGATCGACCTCGGCATGCCACGCATAGCCCCAGCTCAAATTACACAGGTGGAGGGAACGGCTTCGCTGACACAATCACTGGATGACCAGCAATGACATCCGGTTCGACTGCCAACACCGTGGCGATGGCGGCCCGCTCGTGATCGTCCCCCGCATCGACGGAGCACCCCTCACCGAGCTGGTCGACGGGTTCGAGATCGCCGCCGGGATGCAGCCCGCAGGCGACGCCTACGGCGGTCTGATTCCGGAGTTCTTCCGGTTCGGCCCGATGCAGGATCACTTCCTCGGACGGTCCACCAACGCGATGGGGCCGAAAACACCCGTTCTCGGTTGTGAATGCGGCGAATGGGGATGCTGGCCCCTCATGGCCCGCATCACCGCGACGACCGACTCCGTGATCTGGGACTCCTTTGAGCAACCCCATCGCAAGACCCGCGAGTACACGGCATTCGGTCCGTTCCAGTTCGACCGTCGCCAATACGACGACGCTCTGCGCGCGCTGAACGCCGCAATCGGCCCCGACGAGACGTAATCCGCACCCGCTACCGATAGTTCAGAGAAGCGTGTGTCCGCTGCCCCGTCCTGATCGTCTCCCCGACCGAGAGACCCCGCCTCATCGAGATCCGCGACAACCTGGGAGAACGGATCGCGGAAGCTGAACGGGAAGGCTGGCTTGGTGAAGTCGAAGGTCTCTCCACCAGCCTGGCCGCCGCTGAAGAGAAGATCGCACAACTCGATGCCCGTCAGGAACGGAAGGACTCACCTGTCTTCCTGGGAGTTCCGACATTCAATCAACTCATCGCTCGAACGGTCGAAGGAACGAATCCTTGATCCGGGCGGCCGACTGCCGATCGGGCTCTCAAAGGGGACGACGATTAGCCGTCGTCTGATGCGAGACGACGGCCTCGCCATCTATGCGGGCTATCACACCTGTCGCATCGACAGTCCCTCTCCGAGGCGGTGTGCAAGGTGGAGCAGGTCTGTCAGGTGCAGCACTCGTCCGTCGAAGCCTGGGAGGGGGACATGGAGCGGCTGTGTCCAGTGGGCGGGGATTGCATCCAGCCCGTAATACGCCCCCGCGAGGCCGCCGGTCACTGCGGCGACGGTGTCCGTGTCACCGCCCAGGTCGATCGCTGCGCGAATCGCGTCTTCGAAGCTGGTGGTAGTGCGTAGGGCCCAGACGGCGGAGCCCAGGCAGGGCCAGACGGCACCGTTGAACTCGGTGGCCTGATCGGGGTGCCAGTCGGGCGCGAGGACTGTGGCGTAGCGGCCGCGGTGGTCGGGGTGGACAAGAGCCAGGGTGTCCGGGATCGCGGTGAGGGGGTCGGTGTCCTCGAACGTGACTCGGATGAGTTCGTGGAAGATCGCGGTGCCTTCCCAGGCCGCGCGGTCCCCGTGAGTGAGGGCAGCGATGTGGCGGGCCGCGTCCATGGTGGCTTCTTGGCCGGCGGCCGCGAAGTGGACCGCGGAGGTCGATGCCCGCATCAAGGAGCCGTTTCCCGCTGCTCGCTGGTTGACCTGGAAATGGATCGCGGCGGCGAGGTCCCAGGGCATGCCGTTGGTCAGGACGTCTTCGGTTTGCAAGCCGATGTCCTTCGGTTCTGATGCTGCCCACCGCTGGAAGCGGGCGAAGATGTCCGGCAGATCCAGGCCACCTCGCTCCAGCAGCGACTCCGCGACCAGGACGGCCATCTGCGTGTCGTCAGTGGCCTCGCCGGGGTCCCAGCCGCCGCCTCCGCTCATCTCGCCACCGGCACCAGGCGCGGGAAACCGCGCGGAGAACGCTCCTTGGGGACCGAACTCGAAAGGGCCACCCAGAGCGTCCCCCACCGCTGAGCCGACGACCGCGCCAGCAGCCCGCTGAATCCGCTTCATTCGCGCAGGCTATCTGCGTTGCGCCGACGGCCGCGGCCCTATTTCCTTCTTCGGCTCGCCGAACCAGATCGCCGCCCGCACAAGCGACGTGTCGGAACTCTGAGCTTTGAAGGGGCCGACGACCGATCCTCGGTTGTCGGCCTCATCTCGTAGTTCAGAGAAGGCCACGACCACGACGACCCCAACCCCGGCCCGCTCCCGCACCGGACCTACGCCGAACTGGTCGGCGGACCGCTGGACGGCCTGCTGCTGGACATCCACGGATGGCGGACCGTGGAAGTCGACGACGGGGCGGCCCTGTCCACCGAGCTCGGGCAGTTCCCCGGCGGCCGGTCGCTGTACGACCCGCGCCCGGGCGAGTCCCGCACACCCGGTCCCGGTGTCAGCTGCCGCTTCTACTACTCCGGCGACACGCCCTGACACCCTGACCGTCGCCCCATGAGCCCGACCACGGCAGGCCGGCGGGTGATGTGCCGCTACGCACCCTCCGGAGCGGGGAGTTGGATCCCCCTGGCGCGTGAGACCCAGTGAATGCGCTGCCGTGACGGCAGCAGGTCGTAGTCCAGGGTGCGCAGTCCCGACCCCTCGGTCATGTGCCACGGCTCGATCCTCCACAGGCCGTCCCGGTCGGGGACCGGCTGGACCGGACAGCCGGTCAGCACCAGGTCCCAGCGATCCGTACTCCCGTTGTCACGGTCGTCCTCAACGGTCACCGTGCCGAGCACCTTGTGCGGCAGTTCCTGCCCGGCCTGCCTCGCGTGGAAGTTCTCCGAGAGTTCCTTGATGGTGAATTCGCGTTGCAGGTAGACGTCCCGGCTTGTCTCGCCGGGTTCCAGGACGATGACGCCGGCGGCGGTGGGCCGCCTGTCCTCATTGGCTACGACCAGGTCGCCGACGAACCGTGCCTGCACGCGCCGGTCGCTGAGGTTCTCCAGGACCAGGACCTGCTGCAGCACGAGACGGTTGGAGCCGTCCTGCTCCGCGGGGAAGTGCCAGGTGTGCCCGTTCGGCCAGGGGTTGTGTGGCATCCCCGTGCTGGTTGCCGCCAGTGGCTCCCACGGCGGGGGACTGAGCTTGAGGGTGATTGCCGGGGCCTGGGAGTCGAGCCGGCTGCGGATGGCGTCGGCGGTCATGAGCTGGCTGACCTTCAGCGCTCCGCGTGTGAGGTATCCCTGCCACACAACAGCGCCGAAGGCTAGCGTGTTGCCGATTGCGCCCCAGGCGTCCCAGAAGTTGGTGTTGTCTGACATGGCGGTGATTCTGGCCCCATCCCGGACGGCGGCTTACCAGTGGCTCCAACTGGAGCCGGCCGACCGTGACGGTGACCACGGCTGGCCAGCGGGGCGGCGCCGCCACAGCGCTACGCGTTGAGGTCCTGGCGTACGTCCAGGTAGCAGAGCAGCCGGACGCCGGGCTGCCCCGGATCCCGGGTCGTACGGTCTGCCGTTGAGGTCGCCCACCGTTCGGCGAGCAGCTCCTGGACGGCGAAGGCGGTCTGGTCGTCGCACGCCGCGATCTCTACCACGGCCAACCCCGGCTGTTCCACATGCACTTTGCTGATCGGCCCCATGTACGGCATTACGCTCCGGCGCCCGAAAAGGTTCTGCGATCGGGCCGTCTTCACCCGACCGAGTAGGGTCCCGGCATGTCGACCATGGAGGCGGTACTGGCCGCACTGAACGAGCTGCGCGGCGATCTCGAAGCGCGGACCTGGCGGCCGGATGAGTACGAGCGGGTGCTGGCGAACACGATGCAGGCCGAAGGCGGGGCCAGTGCCCAGGCCGTACGGGCAGGGTTGCGCGCGGCCGGCCCGGAGGTCACGCACGGGCGACTCGCTGCGGTCGCGGCGCGGTGCGCCGCCGTGCCGGACTCCCCCAGCCGCGCGGAGTCCGAGGACGGGCGGGCCTTATGCCTGGCCCTGGACGATGTCCTGGACCTGGTCGTGCGCGCGACGGCCGAGCGGCTGAGCGGGCGGTCGGCGGTCAGCCGGCGGCGTCGGCCATCTCCGGCGTGTGGTGCTTGAGCGCGGTACGGGCCGCGAGGACGTCGGCCGCGGTGAACCCGCGCCAGTACGCGTGCGTGACGATCGCCGTGGCGAGTTCGAGCTCCCGCGCCCGTAGCCGGGCGATCTCCGCCGCGTCCTGGGGGTCCCAGCCGGGGGAAGCGGGGCGGGACGCCTGCCGCCAGGCGTTCCCGTGCGTCTCCCACGCGTCCTGTGGTTCGGCCGACCACGGCACCCGCTGGTAGAGGGTGCGCAGTTCAGCGCGGAGCTGACGGAGTTCGTCCTGCGCGTCGGTCAGGTCCTGGGGGAAGTCGTACGAGGCTGCCACGCGCCAAAGGTACTGCTGTTCGAACCGTGGTCCGGTCTGCCGCGCGGCACCATCTCCTGCACCAATCCGTGCGCCTTCTCCTCCACGATCTCTTGCGTCTTCTCCTGCGCTCGGCTTGTCGACGTCGCCGCATCTGTGCAGGTCACCCCTGCCTTACGGGTGTGGTCGGGGTGCTGACATCCCCGTTGCGGCCGCTTTGCCCCTGTCCCTGGCTGGAGTTGAGGGGTGAGGGAGGGCGGGATGGGCGGCGCGGACGCTGCTGGGGACCGGGGCGCGCTCGCCGGTTGCGCGCCGGGCGGGGCCGCCGCGCCTGGCCCGGCCATGGCGCTGCCCGGACCGACCGTGCTGCCGGTCGGGCGGGGCGCATTCAGGAGGCGTCGCCGTCCCGGGGCGGAAGCTGGGGCCGACGGATCCGCTCGCGTTCGACCTCGGCAGCGATGACTGCCCGTACGGTCTCGCCGCGCTGCTCGATGGCCGTCCGCTCGGTTTGGCCGCGCTGCTCGATGCGCGACTTCACCACCTGGCCAACCACTGCGGCGACCGGCAGCGCAGAGACGAGGAGACCGGGCCAGGCGGAGCTGGTGAGGGAATCACCCGGTTTGAAGGCGGGTGGCGAAACGGCAGGTTCGCCGGGCCGGAGTCATGAGTGACGCAAGATGTTGGGTTTGGGAACAAAAGTCGAGACCTCCCTCAGTGCCTGCGGGCGGGGGGTGAGGTTCTAGGAAGCGAACTGCATTCAGAGACAGGTGATGAAGCCTCCCATCTGCGTGGATACAGTCGTACTCTGGTCTTCTCGGGGCTGTCGAGAAGAGCCCGCCATGCCGTTCATCAGAGTCTCCGAGCTGTTCGGTAACTACCTCATCGTCGTGGACAAGGCTGCAGCCGTGCTCCTCGCCCTGGGGTATCTCGCTCTCCTGCTCTGCATCCCGTATCTGGCGAACAAGCAGCAGCCGACCCCGAACTGGAAGCAAGAGGAGAAGTAGCGGCCTGACCTCCGTACGGGACGCAGGCACCTTCCTCGGAGCAATCTGCTCGTCGCTTCGGGCGGGTCCGCCTGGCTACGACCGGGTCCTCTGGCCCCAGCCCCTTGGTCGGGAAACCGATGTCCGGGAGAAGTGGCCCCACCTGGCAGGCTGCTCAAAGGGCTTGGAGTGGGGCCGCTTCACTCGGTCGTAGCCATCCGCCCGTGTCACCGGGTCGGAGTTCGTTCATCGCCCCACCATGGACGGCCGCCCCCGCTTCCCGCCGGAACTCCCCGACCCCGAGCACACCACCGAGTAGCACCGGCCGCCGTGAGCCGCGGGGACAACCTCACCCTCGCCGGACCGCTCCAGGACTGGTCCGAGGAACTGCGCCGCCGCTGATCGGCTGAGCAGAGCGGCCCGGGACGGGGCTGTTCTTCAAGGCGCCCTACGAGGCGCCGTACGAGGCGCTCTACAAGACGTCGTGCGAGGCGCCTCATGAGGCGCTCTACGAGGCGCCTCATGGTTCTCGCCTGGTGTCGTCTCGCGAGGCGCTGACCTGCGGGTCAATGAGCCGACGCGGAAACTCCCGGGCGCCGACTACTTCTGTAGGCCACCCTCTTCGGCCGACACCAGCAGTACCAGCGGCTTGCGCCGGCCCCTGCCTCGAGGCCGTCACCCGCGCGGACGCGCGGGCAGCGTCTCGCACCCCCGGGACCCGGTGTCATCCCCGGTCGGGTCGTCCGTTCTGGCGCCGAAAAGTTTCCACAACCTGACGCTCCGGCGGCGGAATCTATCCACAGGTTGATCGTTTTAGCGTCCTTTTCGAGCGCAGGTGACGGCTTCTGGCAAGCACCCCGGCCGCGCCCAGGTCGTCATCGGCGGCACCGCGAGCGAGACGCAGGTGCTGTTCTTCACCGACGCCGAAGCCCGCGAGTGGGCCACCACCGGCCCGCCACCCACCACGAAGAAGACACGGTCGGCGGTCCCGCCCCAACCCGCCCCCGTACAGCTCCACAAGGCCGCCGATGGCCCCGCCACTGCCGCCGTGGACGACGTACCGCCAACCCTGACCGGCGGCCCGGAGACGGTCGCACAGCCCGCTCTCCCCGCATCCCAAACTGCGGCCGCCGGCCCGGCCGACACCACCCCGTCGGCGACGTCGCCGACGGCCCCGGCCGTGGTCGACGACGACCAGGCGGTGGGGCTGCGCGAGGCCCATGAACACCACCTGCCGGAGATCACCGTCGCCGCCCTGCGCTACGCCCGCGCCAACGACCGGACCTTCCCCGGCCCGGTCGACAAGCGCGGCGCCGAACTCCTCTACCGCGTCGGCGACCTCAAGCGCTGGGCACGCAACCGGCCCCGAGCTGCCGTCGGCACCACCGACCTGGACTGACCACCACGGTCCAGTCCCGGCCTGGAGAACACCCCGTTCGCCAGGCGCCCCCTCTGGAAGGAACAGCCCATCATGACGAAGAAGATCCCGGACCTGCTCCGTCTCACCGCCCCCGTGCGCGAGACGCTGGAATCCCTGCCCGCCTCGGTGGCGCTGATCGGCGTCGGCACCGACGGGCAGCCGGTCACCGTCGACCTGGACTACGCGGCGCACGTCCTGGTCTCCACGTGCGGCGGGGGCGGCAGCTCAACGATCCTGCGCACCCTCACCGCCCAGTTCCTGCACCACGGCGCTCACGCCCTGGTCCTCGACATGAAGCGGATCTCCCAGCCATGGGCGCGCGAGCTGCCGACGGTGACCTACCGGGCCGACGTCGACGACATCCACGACGCCCTGGTCGGCCTCGCCCACGAACTCCGGCGCCGCATCGACATCGCCGACCGCCACGGCAGCGACGTCGGACTGCTGCGCCTGGTCGTCGTGTTCGAGAACGGAGACGCCACCCTGCGGAAGCTGGCCCGCCACTGGGAGACGGTCCGCCGACCGGGCGACCCGAGGGTGTCCCCGGCCTTCACCGCGCTGACCGACGTCCTGTCCGCCGACGCCAGGGTCCGCATGAACGTGCTCTTCGACGGCCACCCCACCCTCAGCGCCCTCGAGCTGGAAGGCCGCGAGCAGTTCTCCACCGTCATCCTGGGACAGGTCCCCACCGGCACCTGGCGCAGGCTCGCCCCGGCCGCCGGCCCCGCCCCCAAGGACCGCAGCCGCCCGAACCGAGGCCGCGTCCACGTCGTTCAGCGCGGCGACATCGTCCACCAGACGCAGGTGCTGACCCTGACCGACATCGAGGCCCTGGGGCGGGCATCCGGCGTCTCCTGACCGGCCCGGGAGACGCCACGGGCCCCGGGGGAGTTCAGCCATCCCCGGGGCCCGGCGCTATGGAGTCGCCCTGTTCAACGACGCAGCGACTTCGCCGTCACGAATCGGCCCGGACCATGTGCTCCTGGGCAGCGGGGCATCGCCTTGTCCTACGGCACTGTCAGTGCCCAGGAGCACAATGATGAGAAGTCACTCACCTGAAGCAACGGGAGCAGGATGGACAGGCGCCTCATCCGTACCGCGGTCTTCAACAGCCCGGACTCTGACGATCCGGCCCTGTGTCCCGACACTCCTGAAGAGCTGGATGCCTTCTGGCGTGAGAACGGGAACGTCACCATCTGGTGCGGCACCATGTTCGAGGGCGGCTGTGGCCGTCAGCTGATGACCAGGCGGTGCACTGCCAAGATCTGTCACTTCGCTCACTACAGAAGTGGCGACTCCGACCATAGGTGCGGGCGCAAGGAACGCGGCAAGGACAGCGCCGACCATCTCTTCGCCAAGGCCCACTTGGCGTCCTGGCTGCGTGAGCTCGGCATCGCTGCCGAGTTCACCTACCCTGAGCCTCGCGGGTCCGCTGTGATGATCCGCTTGGAGGACGGGCGCTCACTCCTGGTCCACCTCGACCGCAACCGGCCCGTCGACAGGGACAACGACGCGTGGGAGACCATCCTGGGGCCCGGCGTACACATGACCCCGGGCGTGCTTGCCCGGCGCGGCTATGTCCACCGGATCCGCTTCGACGACCGCCCCGGGGGCGGCCGCACCATGCAGTTCGGCACCGAGGTCCCCGGCGAGGGCACCACCTGGGGCAGCCTGGACGACATCGTCCCGACCCCCAAGAACCTGCTCAACAAGACCAGGCCCGTCGCCGTCCGCGCGCCGGCCCCTGCGGCGCAGCAGGTGACCGCTCCGGTGAAGCGGGCGATAGTGACCGTCACCCCCTCCGCCGCGCGCACCGCGCCCGTCACCCGGCAGCCCGAACCCATCCGGCGGGCGCTGCTTCGTCTCGAGATCGCCCTGCGTAGCCATCCACGGCGAATCCTGCCCGCGGTGGAGGTCATCCGGCGGCTCCTGGACGCCGACCAGGAACCGCACGAAGCGGCACGGCTGCGCATCGCTCTGAGCCGCGGCGAGCGCTGGCTGGAAGAGCGCGCACGACTTCGGCGCACTGTCGTGGAACGGCTGCAGGAACAGCCGACCACCGAGCTGTACCGGCAGGCCGTTGAACTGATGAAGGACCCTGACGCCTCGGCACAGGAAAGGGAGACCGTTGCTGCCGTCGAGGCCCGCGCCCGGCGTGTTCGGGAGCAGGAGCGAGAGGCCCGGGAGCAGGCGAGGACCGCCAGGCGCGAAGCCGAGGACCGCGAGAGGGCAGAGCGGCGCGCAGCGGCGGAGCGCGAATGGGCCGAGAGAGCAGAGAGGCGCGAAGCCGAGAGGCAGAAGGCCGAAGAACGCTCCGCCCTCCAGGCCCGCGTGGAGAAGGCGCAGAATCTCGCTCCGGCCATCCGCGGTGCGTTGAAGAAGGCAGCCCGCGAGCAACGCACCACCACCTGGTCAGAAATCCAGCAGAAGACCGGCCTGCACCAACTGGGCCGCCTCGACCACGAGGACAAGGTGGAACTGCTGGCGCTCGTGGAGAGTGACACCGCCCCCGACGCCCCTCTGTGGTCGACTCTCCTCGCCGCTGACGGGGACAGCGCCGCGGTACGCCTTCACCGTGACGTCTCGCACCGTCTCAGCCGCCCCCTGCCCGCCAACGACGCCGATCTCATCATCCAGCTCGCCGCCGAACGCACTCAGCTCCACCGCCCGTGGTAGCCGGCATGCGAGGTCTGCCGAGTAGAAGCCCCCTGCGATCGCTGGCGCAAAGCGGTTGCCGGGGGCTTCGTGGTGGTCGCCCGGAGCCGACGGGGGGTGCGGCGCCGGGCGACGATCAGGGGGAGACCACGGCGGCCGTCTCCACGGCGAGCGCGGCGTCCTGGAGCCGGTCCAGCCTCTCGTACAGCGCCCGCAGCAGGCGGGCCTTGTTCTTGACCCCGTGCAGGTTCCGGGACCGCTGCGACAGGCGGCCGTCAGCCTCGCCCAGCACGATCTCAGCGAGCAGGCGCCGGCCGTCGTCGCCGGGCAGCCTGCCTGCGCACGCGCGGACATCGGCGGCGACCGCGTGGGCGGCCCCGGCGAGCAGCAGCCCGACCTGTTCGTAGTCGTCGGGCCGCAGGGCCGCCGGATCGGACCACGTGAGCACCGCCCGGACCACGCGCTCGTGCGTCTCGCGATCGAGCGGCAGCTCGCCGTCGATCCGGCCTTCGGGGTCGTACAGAACCGTGTGGCCGTTCATGAGGCAGACGCCTTCGCATGGGCGGGTGAGGTGAGTTCCCGGAGGTGGGCGGCGAACCGGTCGGGCGCAACGAGTGCCGGCGGTTTGTCGCCGTGCGGGTGGCTGATCCAGTCGGCGGCGGGCGTGCCGTCGTGCGGCGTGGCCGGTGTCGGCCGGCACCGCGACGTACAGCCGGTCGCTGAGATGGTCGGCGAGGACCTGGTAGCCGCGCCGGGTGCCCGCGCGCATGGAGGCGAGTGCGTCCAGCCCGGCCGCCATCGGTTCGACGGCCACCGCGTCCCACTCCCGGCCGCACACTGCCCAGCCGGTGCGGCTCTGGCTCCGTAGCCACAGCCTGCGCTTGGCGTCGGTGACCGCGGCTAGCTCGTGCCAGGTCGGGGTGGCGGGCTTCTTGGCCTTGGCCGTATCTCCGGCGGAAGCGTTCGCCATCTCGGTCTCCCTGATCAGTCGTCACGTCACTGTCCACGCAAGCAGCAGTGCGCATCGCGGTGCGACGGCGGACCGATGAAAGAACGATGTAAGTCGGCCCGGGACGGGTGAACTATGGCCAAGGTCTGGGCAGGGGAAAGGACGGGAGCGGTACGGTCGCCGCACCCGTCCGACGCACGGACCCGGAGCCTCGATGGCCGACCGCCGCAAGCCCGTTCCCAACACCCGGCTGCGCGCTGTCCGCGAACTCGAATTCCAGATGAGCCGCGATGAGTTCGCCAAGAAGGTCAACAAGGTTGGCATGGCGATGGGCGAGAACGTCGCCTGCGGATCACGGCTGGTGGCGGACTGGGAAGACGGGAGAGTTGCCTGTCCCCGCGCCGTCTACCAGCGCATCCTGACCACGATGACCGGCGGGCGGAGCATGGCCGACCTCGGCTTCCGCTTGCCCGCACCAGCACTGCCCGTACTGCCCGCCGCAAGGCCGTACGGGCTGCAGGAGGATTCGGTGGAACGACGCGCCTTCCTGTTCGACGGCGCGGGCGTGATCCTGGCTCTTCCCCTGGGCGCGGACAGGCAGGCGTCGGGGAAGATCGGAGCCAGCGAGGTGCGCGCCGTCAAAGCGGCCGTGACCACGCTGTACGCGCACGACCACGACCACGGCTCCGCCCCGCTGCGCCAGGCCGCGTCCGAGGCACTGCACACCGCCTACCAGTGGCTCCAGTCCGGCACCTACACCAGCCGCACCGAGTCCAAGCTGCGCTCAGCGACCGGCGCCCTGTCGATCGCCGCCGGGTGGCTCTTCTACGACTCCGGCCGCGCAGGCGACGCCCACAGCCTGTACGGCGAGGCCCTCGCCGCAGCGAGGATCGCCGACGACCCGGAACTCGAGGCGCACGCCTTCGGCTGCCTGTCCTTACTGGCAAAAGCCTCGGGCCGGCCCCGTGAGGCGATTTCCGCCGCGCAGGGTGCACAGGCCGTGGCCCGCAACCTCGGCTCCCCGCGGCTGCTGTCCCTGTTCAACATGCGCGAGGCCGGCGGCTGGGCGCTGATGGGCGACGCCACCGCCACCGACAAAGCGATCGTCCGCGCCCACACCCTCTACGCCCAGGGCCCCGCCGACGCCGACCCGCCCTGGCTCAGCTTCTACGCACCGGGCGAGCTTGCGGGCCTGGAATGCCTCGCCCGCGCGGACCTCGGCCAGCATGAACGCGCCGCCTCTGGCGCTGAACAGGCCGTTCTCCTGCACGGCGATGCCTTCGCCAGAAACAGGGCCTTGTACACGGCCGACGTCGCCATCCAACATGCGGTGAGGGACCGTCCCGAGCCAGAGGCAGCTGCTGAGGCCGCGGGCCGGGTCCTCGCGTTCCTCCCCGAAGTGCGCTCCGACCGGCTGCTGCAGTCCCTGCACAACGTCGCCGGCGCACTCCAGCGACACGGCCGCGTCCCCGCGGTCGCGTCCTGGATAGAGGAATACCGCACCACCACCGCCACCGGAGGAGGACGGGCGTGACCAGCACCCGCACAGACGTCGTGATCCGCACCTACGGCCCCGGCCAGGTCCCGCCACTGCTCGACACCATCGCCGACATCTGGTCCGACGCCCACCCCGAACTCGTCGACACCCCCGGCGCCTCCACCGACGGACTGTCCGCCGCTGCGCTGCGCCGCCAGGTCACGAGTCACCTCCGACACGAGGGCTTCACGCTGGTCGCGGCCTACGCGAGCGGAACCATGGTCGGGTTCGGCTACGCCTTCCCGTGCACACCCGAGTACTGGTACGGCCCCGAGCTGCTCCCCGAGATCCCGGAGCACGTCCGCGCGGGCCGCCTCATGGGCCTGTGCGAACTCGCCGTCACCCCTGCCCGGCAGTCCCAGGGCATCGGCTCCCGCCTTCACACAGAGCTGATCAAGGCCGTCAATCCCGACTACGCCTCGCTGCTGGTCCGCCCGGACAACACCTCCGGCCGGACCTTGTACGACCGCCTCGGGTACACGTATGCGGGTCCGTACCGCAACGAGCCCGGCGGCCCGGTCTATGACCTGCTGCTCCTCCAGGTCGACCACGAGGCCGCCGCGCACTGACGGCGCGCACCGGAAATCGCGGGCCACGTCGGGCCGCCTAGATCAGAGTAAATATCAAATGCCTGACAGAGAGATGGTTTGGGAGGGAAAGTACCCCTAGAATTTCTAGGGGGCAGAGGCCGTTTCAGGGCCCACCGTGGTTATGCACCGTTCGTAACCACGAAGGAGCTTTCCCCAGTGCACCTACTTGCTGATGCGTTACCGGAGTTCCTGGGAAGCGTCGCCGCGACCCTCCTGGTTGCGCTGATCCGTTGGACCGTTAGCACGCTCCGCGCCCGCGCGGGCCGCGCAGCACGCAGCCGCTGTGGTCGCGACGAACCGGACCGTGAAGCGGCTTGACGACTCTTTGACGCTGGTCAAGGAGCCTGGGGCTCGAGGGGTTGTTGGACGCCGGAAAACCTGTCCTCTGCTGCCCTTGCTGAGCAGTACGCTCACGGACCATGACCCTGGCACGGCCGCCCTTCTCGGTTCGGATAGGCCACAACGAGCCTTACGACTACGCCCCCTACGACGGTGTTCCCCGCCATCTTGTCGGAGCACTGCAGCAGTGGGTGGCAATGCACTTTTCGCAGGACGACGAGTACGCGGTGGAGGCTTGCCTGCGGCTGCGGATGGCGCTGCTTCCTGGCCAGAGCGCCTATGACGCGTTGGTCGGCGCAGACGGCATGGACCTCCTCGATGTCGTGGACGTCATCCTCGGATGGGAGCAGCCCGAGGACGATGTGGAGCTGGAACTCGGAGGAGACTTCGAGGGGCGCCTGGCCCGAATGCTGGACGCTGCGGGATCGGCCTACCGAGTCGATGACGCGGGCAACGGGTTGGAAGAACGCGTCGTCCCTACCGTCCGCGACGCGGTGAGCCAGACGATCGCCGACGCATCGACCGCCTCGGACGCGGGTTCCGCGGCCGAGCACCTGACGCTCTCCTGGCAAGCCGCGTACGGGCTGCACCCAGACCCGGTACGGGCGTACAGCGAGGCGATCAAGGCAGTCGAGTCCGCCGCACACGCCGTCGTGGAACCGAACAACAGCAAGGCGACACTCGGCACCATGCTGCGCGTGATCCGCGATGCGTCGACCAAGTTCACCACCACGCTGGGAGCCGGCTCGACTGCCCCGGCCGAGGCGATGATGCGTGCGCTGTGGGAGGGGCAGACCTCCCGGCACGGTGGGCAGGGAGGCACGGTGCCGGAAACCCTGGAAGCCGCCCGTGCTGGTGTCCACGCTGCGGCGACACTGGTGCAGTGGTTCACCTCCGGTGCGGTGACCCGCGTGCCCTGATGGTGGGGACCTATGCCTTCGTCCGCTAGCGTCCCTAGGTATCACCACATCGCCTCATCGGGGGACATCGACAACATGTCCGTGCACGACCTGACGGAAGTACAACTCGAGCGGAAGCAACTCTCGTTGCTCGCCATGATCGGCACCCAGCAGGCGGCAGATCCTGATGGGCAATGGCCGATGTGGGACTGGGTGGAATACCAGGCGAAATCCTTTGGGCGTAGCTCTCCTCCAGGGAAGCCATTGAGCTGGGAGAACGCTGGTTGACGGTGTGGGCGGGGTAGGTGTCCTTCTACTGTGGCGAGTGAAGTAGGGGGGCGTCGATGGTGTCGTTGATCGAGGAGTTGGAGACGCGGGAGGCGGCTGCCCGTGTCCGGGTGGAGGAACTCGAGGCGGAGATAGCAGAGTTGACCTCACGGCTGGCGGGTGAGCGTGAGGTGTGGTCGCGGCTGCGGGTGACGCGAGAGACGGTGGCCCAGGTGCTCACCGAGCTGTCCGGGCAGGACGTGGCCGAGACTGCGCCGTTGCGGGAGCCGGCGGCGGCGGAGGCACCGGTGGAGCCCGAAGTGCGGGTGGTGGGGGCGATCATGGTGCCGCACTGGCGGGAAGGTCTCACGACGGACGTCCTGCCGGATGTGTACCGGGACATCGTGGAGGTGATCGCGGACGCGTCGGGGCCGATGCAGGCCAAGCAGATTGTGCCCCGGATCGGGCTGCCCGCGGTGACCGCGAAGATCGAAGGGACGCGGGGGAAGCTGAAACGGCTGGTGGAACGGGGCTGGCTGGTCGAGGACCAGCCCGGACGGTTCACCCCCGCTCACCCGGCGCCGGGCGGGAAATCGGCGAACTCGCGGAACGATAAAGGCTCTTCTCTCTAACTTCGGAGGTACCACACCAAACCGAAGCCGCAGAAAGAAGAGCCGGTGGAACCCTACGACGCCTTCGATGCCATCGATCCATTCACTGCCGCGACAAGGGCCTTCGACTGCCTGAAAGGCGCGTTGGCCGGCCCGGAGTCGGCCGCGCTGTCCCATCACGAACTCGAAGACCTGGTCAAGCTTCAAGGCCGTGAACTGCTGCGGCTGCTGTTCCAGGGCCACCTCGACCTGCGGGAGAAACGGGAGCGGGAACAGATTAGGCAGACAGAAGACAGGGCGGTCCGTGGTGCGGACGGGCAGATCCGCCCACATCGCGAGGTGGGTCACTCCCGCTTGCTGGCCTGCGTGTTCGGCACGGTCGCCGTGACGCGGTGCGCCTGGCGGGGCAAGGGCCAAACCAGCGTGCACCCGGCCGACGCGGAGCTCTCGCTGCCCGCGCACCTGCACTCCCACGGCCTGCGTCGCCTCGCCGTCCTCGAAGCCGTCCGCGGCTCTTACGACCAGGCCAAAGAGGCGATCGACCGCAGCTGCGGGAAAGTCCTGGGAAAGCGGCAGGCCGAGCAGCTCGTCGTCGCCGCGGCAGCCGACATCGACGCCTTCTACCAGCACAAGATCCCTCTCCCGTCGACCGCCGCCACCGCGCTCGTCCTTCAGGTCGATGGCAAGGGCGTCGTGATGCGCCCCGAGGCTCTGCGGCCCGCGACGCTCAAAGCGCACCAGAGGAACAGGCGCGCTCTGCGCACCCGGCTTGCTCCGGGCGAGAAGCCACACCGCAAACGAATGGCCACCCTGGCCTGCGTCTTCGACACCGATCCCGCTCCGCGCAGGCTCCACGATGTGATCGCTCCGCCCGAGGGACGTGGCACGCTGCGATCACCTCGTCCCGGGCCGAAGGCAGACCACAAGTGGCTCACCGCCTCCCTCATTCATCCGCCCGAGCACGTGATCGCCGCCGCGTTCGACCAGGCCCAAGCCCGTGACCGGGACCATCTGCGCAACTGGGTGGTGCTTGTCGACGGGGCCCGTCACCAGCTCGAGTTGATCCAGACCGAAGCCGGCCGGCGCCAACTCGAGGTGCACGTCCTGCTCGACTTCGTCCACGTGGCCGAGTACGTCTGGGGCGCGGCACACTGCTTCCACAAGGTGGGCACGCCCGAAGTCGAAGCCTGGGTCGCCGGTCACCTCACCACGATCCTCCACGGCCAGGCCGCCCGCGCCGCCGCCGAGATCACCGCTCAGGCCGATCAGACAGGGCTGCGCGCAACCCGGCGCGAGGGAGCCGACGCCTGTGTCCGCTACCTCACCGGGCACCTCGACCACCTCCGTTACGACACCGCGCTCAGCGCGGGCTGGCCGATCGCCACCGGCCCGATCGAAGGCGCCTGCCGCCACTTGATCGGCGACCGCCTCGACATCACCGGCAGCCGCTGGGGCCTGACCGGCGCCGAAGCCGTCCTCAAGCTCCGCGCTCTCATCGACAACGGCGACTTCGACGCCTACTGGCGATATCACCTCGCCCGCGAGCACGAACGTCTCTACCCCACCCCCGACCAGCACAACTACGAACTCACGGCCTGACATGACGCTGAGCGAACGGACCGACCCGTCAAAGTAGCCGATACTCCCGTCCCACCTGTAGGTCTCCCGAGGCACTTCCGCCTTCGAGTGCACCTTCAGTTGGGCCTGCCAGGCCGATAGCGTGTGGTCGTGACGGACCATTCGTATGACGCGGCCGACATCGAGATGCTCGAGTTCGATGCCGCCGTGCGCAGACGGCCGGGTATGTACTTCGGGGTGGGATCCGGAAATCCGAAGCTGCCGGCCAACTTGCTCTGCGCGGTGGGCCGCCATGTGCTTCATCCAGCGACAAGCGTTGCCGGGGAGCACACACTGCGTGGTCTCCTCGAGATCACCAGCGACAGGAGCTTCACGATATCCATGGACCAGCCGCACGCCTGGCATGACCCCGGTGCTCCCGTCCTCGGATACTTCGGCTCCCTCCTTGGGCCCGAGTGGTGGTTGTTGGCCGCTGCTGCCACGCTGTCCGGGCAGGTGACTGTTGAGATGTGGTGCGCAGGGCGCGGGTTGCGCCAAGTCCACACCGGCATCCAGCCTCGCATCGCCCCCCAAGCGTTTCATCCACCACAAGGCAGCGGCACGAGAGTGAACTTCACCTTCGACCCGGCATATGTCGGGCCGCACTTCGCTCTCCCCGCGGAACTTGAGGACCTCGACCTACACGGTCCGCACTGCTCGGAGCCAGCGGGCTCGGGCCACGTCCTGTTCAGGGACGTCCGCCGCGGACGAGCAGCACAGGAAGTCTTGCACCGCTGACTCAACCGCGTGATCAGGGACGTCCCTCAAGGGGAACTACACCCTTCTGCGATGGCCGCTGCCGCGCCCGGACCGGCGCCCGGAGTGAGGGGCGAGGAGCGGTCTGAAAGGATCTACGCGCTTCGTTCCGGCTCGTGACAAGGGTCGGCGGCGCGCAAACGCCGCCGGAGCCTGAACCAGAGCACTGCGGACGTGGATCCCCACGCAAGGAGGGGGACAAGGCCGAAACCGATCAGGAGTCCTCCCTGGGCCGGAGCCGACAGCGGCAGTGACCACGCCACCAGAACCAGGAGGCACCCACAGACGGCACCTGCCAGGCGCGCCAGCGCATAGTCCGGTTGCGCGGCGAGGCGGCGCCTGGGCGATGTCTCCGCGTCGGCCCGGGCGGCGAGGCGGGCGCCTCCGAGTGCCAAGGGGACGGCGAAACGCAGGCCGTCGAGGAACTGCTTGGTCCAGGGGGTGCTGCGGTCGCCGAGCACGGAGTGAAGTTCGGCCACCCACTCGCGGTGAAGGCGCTTCCACACATCGTGAGACATGTCGATCCGGGTGAGATACAGAATCAGAAACGGCAGGCGCAAGGTGACGCGGCGCGTCACGGTCATGGCCAACTCGTAGACAACCGCAGCGGCTACAGCTGCGATGAGCGCGGTACGCCATCCCACGAGGTCCTCGCCGAGGAACAAGGTTTCGCCCTCAGCTGCCGAAGCGAGCAGCAGGCTCGCTGTCGTTAACGTGTCCACGAACTTCAGGCTCCTTGCGGATTGGTACCGGCAGCCCAGTCCGGCGTCGGGGCCGGCGGGCGCATCTGCTCGCTGAGCTCGGCGAGTTCGAGGCGGGCGGTACGCGCGCCCTCGCCGGTCATCGTGTAATAGCGGCGGGCGGGACGCCCTTCCGTCCTGGGGTCAATGTCCTCGTCCGCGCCGACGATCCATCCGGCCCGCTCCAGCCGGGTCAGTGCCGGATAGAGCGAGCCGCTGGAGACCTTGGCGGCCTCCATCAGCTGCATGCCGTAGCGGGGAGTCTGTGGAGCGGTGAGGAAGGCCTGGAGGATCCTCACCACGGCGGGCGTGAGCTTGAAGTCCATGCGCTGAAGCTACACCCTGCATCGGCACCCGACATAGCCTTCACCAGCATTGTCGCAACCCGACATAGGGTCGAGGTGTCGAGCGTTCCGAGATGGACCTGATTGCCGGCCTCTCAGTAATGGGCGGGCCGGAGTTCTTGGACTCGGTCAGTAGCTCCGACTGGCTGCCGTTCGTGGTCGGTTGACGCCACACTGTGAGATTCGGATCGCGACAAAAGCCACGGGGGCGGACGCATGCAGAACGATGCTTCGAAGACTGGCCGGCCAGCGGACAGGCAGGCGGACGATGCGATGGAGGTACTGCTTGTCGTGGCGCCCGATCCCCAGCTGGATCCGGAGGCGGCGGAGCGGGTGCCCCGCCTCCTGAAGGCCGAAGTTGCCGATCTGGACATCGAATCGATTCGTCCTGGCCCCAGCACACCGGTTCCTGATGCGGCGAAGGGCACCGATGCCGTCACTGTCGGAGCCATCGTGGTGGCGTTGAGTGCCTCCGGCGGGGTGCTCGCGGCGCTCATCGAGACCGTACGCGATTGGTTGGCCCGCTCGTCCGCGCGGCATCGCGTCTCACTGACCATCGACGGCGACACGATCGAGCTGGAGCGGGCCTCCGACGCCGAGCGGCGCGACCTGATCGACGCCTACATCCGTCGCCACACGGGCGAATAGGTATGGGTCGCCGCCTGGCGCTCCTCATCGCCACCTACGAGTACGAGGACGGTGGGCTGCAGCAGCTGACCGCGCCGGCCCACGACGCCGAGGCACTCGGCGCGGTGCTGCGGGATCCGGCCATCGCCGGGTTCGAGGTCACCCCCCTGGTCAACAAGCCACATCATGTCGTCGGCAGGGCCATCGCTGACTTCTACCGTGACCGGCGCGCCGACGATTTGACCCTGCTGTACTTCACCGGGCATGGGATCAAGGACGACGACGGCCGGCTGTATCTGGCGATGGCCGACACGAGCCGCAACGCCCTGGCGGACACCGCGCTGTCGGCCGAGCAGATCAACCGGGCCATGGAGAGGTGCGCCTCCTGGCGGAAGGTGCTGATCCTCGACTGCTGCTACAGCGGGGCGTTCCCGGACGGCTGGACCCCCAAAGCCGACACCACGGTGCAGACACTGGAGCGCTTCCAGGGCCGCGGCCGTACCGTGCTGACCGCGTCGGACGCGACCCAGTACTCGTGGGAAGGAAACCGGGTGCAAGGGCAGGCGGCGCAGTCAGTGTTCACCCGCTACCTCGTCCAAGGCCTCCGCGAGGGCAGCGCCGACCTCGATGGGGACGGCGACATCACCCTTGATGAGCTCTACAACTACGTCCACGACCGTGTCGTGGAGGAGATGCCGCAACAACGGCCCAAGAAACAGGACAACGTAGAGGGCCGCATCGTCATCGCAAGGAACATCAACTGGACGCTGCCCGCCCACCTGCGCCGCGCCCTCGACAGCCCCCACTCCACCGATCAACTCGGCGCCCTCGACGGCCTCACCCATCTCCACCGTGTCGGTAATGCACTGGTACGTGCCACTGCCTTTGAGGAGCTTCAGCGTCTGACCGGCGCCGACAGAGAACTCGTCTCGACCGCCGCCGCCGAGCGCGTGCGAGCCCTGCAATCGGGCTCGCCGGACACTGCGCCCGAACAACACAGGACACTGTCTGCGCCACCGCCCGCACGGAGTCTCGAGGCTCCCGCCTCCATTCCTCCTTGGGGGTCACGTTTCATTCCGCGCACCCGTCGTGCCAGGACCATCACTGCGGCCGCGACGGTCCTGGTTGTCGCGGCAGCCGTAGCTGTCCTCCAGATCGGCCCAGGGATCCTGCACGGCGCTCCCGGCAGAAGCGCCTCTTCCGGCTCCGCCAGCACCCTGTTGGAACAGCCTGCCGCCGTCCTCAGCCTGAGCCCCGACAAAACCGTTGAAGGTTCCGTCGACGACCTGGCGTTCAGCCCGGACGGCACATCCCTCGCCGCCGTCGGCTCCGGTGACCCCGCCGTCCGGCGATGGGATCTCAAGACCCGCAGGCCGCTCACGCCGCTCACCACCACCAGCGACGGCGTCAGCAGTGTGGCATTCAGCCGCGACGGAACGACCCTTGCTGTCGGAGCCACCAATGGCTTCGGCTCAGCCCCCACCGCACAGGTTTGGCGTCTGCCCGCCGGGAAGAGCCTCGCCACGACGAAGCCCGGCACTAAACAAGGGCGGTTCAGCGTCGCGCTCAGCCCTGACGGCAAGTTACTCGCGACCGGCGGCTCGGACGGCACACTCCGGTTGTGGAACACGGCCACAGGCAAGGCCCTCCCCACGCTGACCACCCTCCAGGGGAACTGGTGGAGTCGGTGCTTTTGCGACGTGGCGTTCAGCCCCGACGGCAAAACGCTCGCCGCAGGAGGTTCCGACAAGGCCATACAGATGTGGGATGTTGCCAAACGTAAGTTCCGGTACAGCTGGGAAGGACACACCGAAAAGGTGTCCACCGTGGCGTTCAGTCCGGACGGACACAAGCTCGCCAGCGGCAGCCCCGACGGCACAGTCAGGCTCTGGGACATGGTCGCGGGCAAGGCGATGTTCACCTTGCACGATCCGACACAAGGCACGGCGGTATCCGTGACGGGGGTGGCCTTCGACCCGAAGGACAACAACGTCGTCGCCTCCGTCAACGATCACGGCAAAGTGCTGCTGTGGAACCTGACCACGCACAAAACAATCTCCACCCGCACCGCAAACCACACTGGCCTGTCCTCCGTCGCTTGGTCCCCCGACGGCCGCACCCTCGCCACCGGCGACGAGAAGGACGCGAAACTGCGGCTGTGGGCGTACCGAGCAGTGGCGCACGCTCACCGCGAAGGCCGAGCAGCGTGAAGGGATCAACGACGGGCTGCGGCTGTCCTTCCGGCCGGACGCCGAGTTCGCCGGGCAGCCCGCGGCCGAGCAGGGCTGCTGCGCCTTCTTCGACTTCACCCTGCACCTGGCCCCCGATGCCCTTCAGTTGAGCGTGCGCGCGCCCGAGAGCGCAGCCGGGATGCTGGCCGACCTCTTCGGAGCGAGCGCATGACCACCGGTTCAGCTGCGGGAGAAGGGCTCCGGTCGCATCCGTGTCTTTCCCTCGGGAGGGCCGTTGGACCAGTGACGCGATGCACGCGTGTGCCGCTGGTCCCAGGTCCGTTCCGGCGTTCGGTCCGGGGCCGTCCGGTTGCCCGGTGGGTAAGCGGGACGGGAGACTCCGGGCTGTCATGGCAGACCTTTCCGGAGCCTCCCGTCCGTCCGGTACGGGATCAGCTGGCTGAACAACCCTCGTCGCGAGCGTGCCGGCGCGCTTCTTCGCCCGGGTCGCGAGCTGCGGCTGTTTCCGATTCCTTGATCAGTCGTTAGCCAGGCCGTGGATGATTGCGGTGGCGACGCTGCGCCCCTTGCGGCCTTGCTGGGCACCTACTGGCTGGCACCTGCGTTCGACGATCAGCGCGATACGGCGAGGCGTGAACAGGTCGCCGGTCTGCTGCCCTCCCGGACCGGCCGGACTGCCATAGTCGCGTTCTCCGCGGTCACCGTGGTAGCGGCGGTGGTGACGGTCCTGGTGTAGGCCGCGCATGGGACGGCGCCAGGCACCGGGACTGGAAGAGAATCTTCAGCAGGAGTGCGGGGTGGAGTAGTGCGGCCGGGCTGGAGAGCATATTCATCATCCGGACGTAGTGGATGAACAGCGTCGAATTGTTGGGGATGAGTTGCTGCCAGCGGTTCAAGTACCACTGGCCGGCGCGGACGAGTCGTGGGGTGGCACGATCTGGCTGCCATGCGCGGTCGGAGAGGGCGGCCAGGAACCATAGCCAGGCGGCGATTTGGGCAATCTTGCATTGGAATCGGCGTGGGAAGCCGTCGAGCGTGCGGGTCGTTGTGAGCATGGCGTCGAGGACGACTGCTTCCATCACGGCCACGGTCATTCCCTGTGCGTAGACGGGATTGAAGGCGCACACGGCGTCGCCCCCATGAGGTCCTCGCCAAGGAACAGGGATTCGCCCTCAGCTGCCGAGGCGAGAAGCGGGCTCGCCGTCGTTACTGACTTCAGCTCGGGTGAATCGTTGCGAAGTCCCTCCCCGGTGGCGGCCACACCATCAGCGCGAAGGAGTGCGGCCTCCTCCTCACACACATCACCACCGCCTCAGCGGAGGACGGCGCCCTCTCCACCCAACAGCCCGCCACGGGCTCCGCCCTCCAGCAAGCACTGGCAGCCGGGCTGATTCAGGGCCGGAAGTCGTAGACGTACAGCCCGCGTTCACCCCCGGCGGCCAGGGTCCGGCCGTCGGGGGTGAACGCAAGCGAGTGCACCGGCGCCTCGGTGCGCACCGCAGTGGTCGCCTGCTGCGCGCCGCGGGCCCAGATCCGTACGGTGGAGTCCTTGCCGGCCGTGGCCAGCCACTGGCCGTCGGGGGAGAACGCGAGCGCATGCACCAGCCCTGCGTGCGCGGCGATCAGAGCCCGGGTGCCGCCCTCGATCCATGTCGTCAGGTCCTGCTCATGGCCGCCCAAGAGCAGCGAGCGGAAGGCCGGTGTCCGCACAGGGTGGGGAAAGTGGCCCAGGCGGATGGTCCCGGTGGCAGGTTCCCACAGCCGGACCGCGTCGTCCTCGCCCGCTACCGCCAACCAGACGCCGTCCGGGGAGACTGCCAGCGCGGCCGCAGACGCGAGCTCGCAGCGGGCCCGTAGCTGACCGGTGGCTACCTCGCGGACCACCACGATGCCGTTCGCGCTGGCGCTGGCCACCCACGAGCCGTCGGGGCCCCAGGCCACCGCGCAGGTGGCCATGCCGTGCTCCCCGGCGAAGGTGTGCACGTGCTCCCCGGATTCCGTTGCCCAGAAGCGCACGGTGGCGTCGTGGCCCACCGAGGCCAACAGGGCACCATCCGGGGAGGCGGCCACTCCCGCCACCGGGTACGTCCAGCGGTCGTCCGGGAGCTCGTTGCGGGCGGCCAGGGTCTCCCACAGGCGGATCACACCGTCCGCCCCGCCGCTGGCCACCCAGCTCCCGTCGGGCGCGATCACCAGCGCCCGGACATCTCCCACGTGGGCCAAGAGGATGGCCGTACAGCGGCACGAGATCAGGTCGAAGAAACGGACCATGCCTTGCTCCCCGCCGTCGGCGAACCAACTGCCGTCCGGTGCCACGATGATCACCTGCACCCGACCGGCCGCGGTGGTGATGACCCCTGAGTCGAAGGGGTCGCTTGACCGCCACCACCAAAGGTCCCCGCTCCGGCAGGCGCTGACGAGGAAGCTGCTGTCCGGGGCGATCCCGATGGCCGTGACCGGGCCGGTGTGGCCCTCCAGGACCGCTCGGCAGGTCCACGTAGCGGTGTCCCACAGGCGGATCAGGTGGTCCTCGCCCGCCGCGGCGAGCCAGGAGCCGTCCGGAGCGAGAGCGAGCGCACTGATTTCCCCGACGTGCCCCGAGAGCGCGGTGCGGTGCGCTCCGGAGGGCGAGTCGATGATCTGTACCGCGCCAGTGCTCCCAGCGGTTGCGTACCACGCATGTGAGCGCACGATGAGCCGAGGCCAAGGGGCTGAGCCGGTGTCAACACTGGGCAGCTGTGCGCCGCTGTCCCGGTCCCACCGTCGTTTTGCCCCCCTCACATCCGTGCTGGTGAGCGTCGCGCCGTCGGCGGAGATCTCCAGTGAGCTGACCTGAGCACTGTGCCCCATCAGAGTGCGCAGCAGTGCAGGGTCCGGCAGGTCGGGCTGCGGCAGCCGGGCCAGCAGCGCGGGCTCCGCACCGGCCTGGAGGCGCTGCACCTGCATTCTCCACTGCGGGAGCTGCCCCAGCCGATCGTGCAGGATGTTGCGCAGGGCCCCGGCTGGCTCAACGGGGCCCAGGATGTGCGCGGCCCGGTTGATGTCGCGGGCCAGGGCCGCCGCGTCGGGGCCCGGGATCCGGGCCAGGTCTCCCCAGGGCCCGGCGGGCCCGCGCTGGTGCAGGCGGCGCTCGACCCAGCGCAGGTCGCCGGCGATCTCCAGGGCGCGATCGTCCTGCCCGCAGGACAGCAGGTGCTCAACCAGGTGGTCCAGTAGATAGCCGTCGGTCAG
Source organism: Streptomyces sp. NBC_01451 (assembly GCF_036227485.1). Lineage (NCBI taxonomy): Bacteria > Bacillati > Actinomycetota > Actinomycetes > Kitasatosporales > Streptomycetaceae > Streptomyces > Streptomyces sp. NBC_01451. The sequence goes on along the minus strand of NZ_CP109479.1, from coordinate 185,330 downwards.
CTGCCACGCGTGCGTGCCGGGCGGCAGTGCCGCGTCCACCAGCACCCGGTGCAGTCGGCGCAGCTCTTCAGGGCCCACCTCCTCGCGGAGGAAGTCGCGGAGCACGTCGTGGAGGCCAAGCCGGCCTCCGTCCGCCGGTTCGCCGGAGACCAGCGAGAGCCCGTTCAACTGCCCGCACAGGTTCCGCGTCTGCAGCTCCGTGAGCCCGCCCGTGGCCGCCCACAATCGGACGACCAACGGCACCGGAATGGCATCGTCCTCCACGAACACGGCCAGCTCGGCCAGCCGCCGTGCCCCGCCCGTCGGCAGCAGCCCGGTGGCCGCTTCCACCGTGGCTCGTACCGCCTGCGCACGTCGCGCCGGATCGTCCAGGTCCAAGGGCTGTACGGGCGCGCCGGGTATCAGTCCGTCCACGGCGGCGGGCCCGCCCTCACGCAAGGCGCGCAGCGCCTCGGCGGCCGTGGCCGCGGGGTCCGCGCCGGTGGCCACCTGGCCGACGATCAGCCGGTTGGTCAGCCGCAGCAGTAGTGCCCAGCGGCCGGTGACACACAGCAGTCCCTCGACGGTCTCGGCGGGCAGCGTTGGCAGCTCCCGGGTCAGGACCGCCCGCGCCTGCTCGGGGGACATCTCGTCAACCTGCAGCGGGACCGAGCCCTCGGGCAGCAGTCCGGGCACCCGGGTGGTCACCAGCCGTACGCAGTTCCGGCGGCCGATCAGGAACGGGGCGAGCTGCTCGGCTTCCCACACATCGTCTAGTACCAGCAGGGTGTGCGGCCTCTGCTCCATAAGTCGCCCGAGGTGCTCGCCGGCGTGGCGCGGATCTTCGTAGGTCTGGGTGTCGCCGGTGACGAACCGGGTCACCTCGGCCACCTTGGCGGCGATCGCCGACCGCCCGCGGACGTCCCGGCCGATGGTGACCGTGTACACCCGGCCTTTGAAGCGGCGGCGGACCTTTCGGTCGGCCGCGACGACTCTGGCGAGCGTGGTCTTGCCGAAGCCGCCGGCGCCCTCGAGCGAAATGGTGATGCCCACGGTGCCCGGGCGGGGGGCGCAGACCGCCGCAACGGCCTGCCGGGCCTCGCCGCGGTCAACCACCCAGTCCGGGACCGGTACGGCCGGGGGAGGAGGCGGGTCCCCGGCCACCACGGCGGAGCGCTCCTGCCGCCAGGCCGCCACGCCCGCCACCAGTACGGTCGCGCCCGTCAGGCCGACCACCCACCACCAGGCATAGCGACGCAGCCAGTCCAGGATCGGCCAAGGGGCCGACCCGGTCGCCGCGTTGGCGGCCAGTGAGATCAGGATGGCCAACACGGCCGAACCGCTGGCCAGCAGCACCCCTTTGACAGCTCCGCGCATCCGCCACCCCCGGACAGGACCTTACTGACCTTGGTGCTTTAGCGTCTGAGTCTTCGTCGGACCTGGTGACAGAGCCCGTCTTGGCTGGTAGCTCGGAAGCATGCGGTATCCGGACGGGGCAGTTTGACCGCCGAGCAACGCAGGCGCCGCGAAGAGATGCACACGCGGGCCGCTGACCTCTTAGAACTCCTAACGAAATGATCTTCGAGGTGGTTGGATCACTCCGGGACCATTGATCCGGGGGTGCGGGGTGGCTCGGCCGAAGCCGTGGGAAGTCGATGACGAGTTATGGGCGGTGGTCGAGCCGCTGCTGCCAAAGGTGGAGCGCCGAGCTTGCCATCCCGGGCGGAAGCGGCATCCTGATCGGCTGGTGTTCCAGGGCATCCTGTTCGTGCTGCATGCCGGGATCGCGCTACCGGGCCTCGTCAGCAGGCGGGTCGACGGCGAACTCGTAGGTCACCTCCCAGGCACGGTCCGAAACGATGATGTCGGCGGTTTCCACCGCGCGGCCGTCGGGGGCGTAGTACGTCCGCTCGATCGTTAGAACCAGGTCGCCGGCGGTGAGACCGAGCAGCGCAGCCTGTTGTGGGGTGGCGCGGGCTGGCCGCGGGATCTCTACCCAGGTCTCGATGTCGACGCCGATGGAGCGCATCCGCTCGACCACGCCCTTGCCGGCGAGCGGGCCCATCTCGGGAAGCAGGATGGGTGTGCCGCTGGTGATGGCCATGGGCTCCCAACTCAGGGAGAGTTGGGCGGGTTTGCCGTCGGCGAGGAACTCGTACGTCGTGTGCACGGTCGGGTCGCCAAGCTCAATGCCGAGGCGCCGGGCGACGTTCTCCGGGGCGGGCACGCGGGCCTCGGAGGAGGCCTCCCAGGTTCCGTTGCTGCCGATCTCGTACATGTCAGCGCGGAAAGGACTGCCACCGCGGCGTTCGCGGTGCCGGAAGCGGATCATCCGGCGCCGCTCGCGGGGAGGCGCCACGTAGGTTCCTGACCCCGTACGGCCCTCAAGGAGGCCTTCGATGATGAGGCGCTCCGTGGCCCTTTGCATCACGTTGGCGCCCACACCGTAGTGCTGAGCGAGCTGCGCCCGGGAGGGCAGCCGCGCACCGGCCTCCCACTCGCCCTCCGTGAGTCGACGCCGCAGGTCGCTTGCGACCACCTGGTACGGCGGCGGCTCGTCGTTGCCCATGCGCGGACTCCGTACTGGTCGGCGGCTGTCACGGGTGCCGGATTCCCGGCTCCCGATTGACAAGTTAATGCATCAGGTGCGACCGGCGTCGCGGCCGGTGCGGCGGTGGGCGGGGCCGGTCTCCTGGGCGTGCTGGGCGGGATCGGAATGATCGTCTTCGGGGTGCTTCTGACGCTCACGATTATCGGCGCCGTCATCGGTATCCCCATGATCGTGGCAGGAGTGGCTGTCCTCACGGGAGGTGCCGCGACGGCCACCGCCGGCGGCGCGGTCGGCGCAGCTGGAATGGCGGTCGGGGTCGGCGGCACTGCCTCCCACGACCAGACGCTGCGGCTCCAGGCCTGGACCGACGAGACAGGACGCATCATCGTCAAAGGGGCCTGAATGCCCGCCGGCGGATCAGGCGGACCAGGCCAGAGAGTTGCTCTCGTCAAGGCGACTCGCCAGGCGCGAGCTGCTTCTCGGGATATCCGGTGCGGACCTCTTCGCGGCCTGGGACTCTTGGACCGTACTGAGCATTGAGGGACACGGAGCCGCACGCCTTGATCATCCTGGACACAAACATCCTGCGGAGCTTCAAGCTCGACAGCGTCAGCGCGGAACTCCTGAAGACGATCCGCACCGCAGAAGTCGAATCCGTCGGAGTGCCGTGGGTCGTCCTGGAAGAACTGGCGTCACACCGGACAGTGCCGTACCGGGAGAAGCACGAGGCCGTCACAGAGGCCGTGGAGAGCTTCAGGAAGGCCACCCCGTGGCGGGTTGTCACTCATCTCCCGCCGCTCGACCTGGAGCGTTTTCAGCAGCATTGGCGGGACCAGTACCTTGAGATCGTCGACGAGATCCCGACGAGCGAGACCGCGCTGCGCGAGGCAACGTTCCGGGAGGCGAACGTCCTCCCGCCCTGCAAGGCCATCGTCGTCAACGAGCGCGACAAAGTGAAGACGGGAGGCCGGGATGCTGCGATCTGGCTGACGGCCGTCGAGTATGCGCGGGCCCACCCCGAAGAGAAGGTCTACTTCGTCAGCAAGAACACGAAGGACTTCGGGGAAGGTACGGAGTACCCACCGCTGATGGCAAAGGACTTGGAAGGGCTAGAGGACCGGTTCGTACACCTCACCTCCCTTGGCGAGGTCTTGAAGAGGTTCACGGTGGCGGCCGAGGTCGACGAGGAGGAAGTGCGCGCGGATTTCTCGAATCTGGAGAACCTCAAGGCGATCAGCGCCGATGCCTTTCGGTTGATGGCCGTGTCGCAGGAGAAGGTCTGGTTCGGTGGCGGGCCCAAGTTCGAGGGGGCGATGGCCTTCCTCGCGGAAGACCTCGGAAGCGCCGAGTTCGAAATCGTCACCACCGAGCCGGTGCAGATGCTGGGCTGGGCCGGTGTTCCCACCGTCGCGTTCAGCAGCGTGGGCGAGCTGAGTGCGTACCGCATCGGAGACCACGTCTGGTGCGCTGCGACGGTGCGGTGGATTCTCAGCGGTCCCGCCGTCCTGGACACGACGCACCGTATGGAGATCGTCGGGTGTGTTTGGGAGACTCGCGTCCTCGCGAGTACAACGAACACGGACTCACGGCCAACCATCCTGCGCAGTCAGGCCACGCGTGCTCCCGGTGCGTCGGAGTTCCGCGCGTCTGCCCCGCCTGCCACGGTGCTGGCGAAGCAGTTGGAGCAGGCCAGGCAGACGCCCGGCCTGGCGAAGATCGCGCACAGAACTGCTCTGACCACACTCGCACACCGGCTTACCCATCTCACCAGGCTGGAGAGGACTCTGGCATCTCAGGACCACATCCATTGGTTCCCAGTGCCGCAGGAAGGCGACGACATCGACTTTCGAGGCACAGAGCCGCCGGAACGCGATGAGCGGGAGTAAGCCGTGTGATGGCTGGCCAGGCAGTCAGGGCTTTTCCGGCCCGGGCCCTTGCCCGGCAGCACGGCGACGACCGAGAGCGGGCGTGGCGGCGAGGGCGGCGGGGTAGAGCACCGGGTGCCCGTAACGGGCACGGGCACGATCGGTAACGGCTTCGATCGCGAGGGGCTTGTCGTCGCTCACGTCGAGGGTGAGCTGACGGGTGGCCGCGCCGGCGGGCCGAAAAGCGTCGGCACGCAGCGCGATGCTCCGCACCCGCGCACGCTGGAGCCCGAGGGATTCGTAGACCGCGTACGCCGCGCGGGCCAGGAGCACGGTGTGCTGAGTCGCTTCGGACAGGACACGGCTGCGGCGGGTGGAGCTCCGGTCGGAGTAGTGGATGGTGCAGGTCAGCCCGCTCGCGATCTGGCCGGAGGCGCGGAGACGGGTACCGAGGGCGAGCAGGGCGCGCCGGTGGGCAGCTGGGTCGAGTTCGTCGCGGTCAAAGTGGTGCTCGCTGCTGATGCTCGCTGGGGTCGGGGTGGGATTGACGACCTGGGTGTCGCGGCCCTGGGCGCGCTCGTGGAGGGCGCGGCCGGCCCGGGCGCCGAGCAGACGTTGCAGCGTGAGCTGGGGGATGTCGGCGACGTCGCCGACGGTGTGCAGACCGTACTCGCCGAGCGTCGTGGCGGTCCGTGCGCCCACACCGGGCAGCTCGTGGACCCGACGTGGTCGCAGGAAGGCGGCGATCGCCTCGGGGGGGGGGGGGGTTGTCGACGACGGTGCGCTGCCCGGGAGGGGTGAGGGCACAGGCCATGGCGGCGAGCATCCGGTTGGGGGCGCACCCTGCCGAACTGCGCAGGCCGAAGTGGGCGAGCGCACGCAGCTGGACCAGCTCGGTCAGGCCGCGGGCATCCCGCTTCCAGTACGGGATCGCTCCAGTGAGGTCGAGCGCAGCCGAGTCCTGCTCGATCATCTGCACGCGGGGCGTGACGCTCTCCAGCAAGCGGCGTAGCCCGTGAGGGAGTTTGGCGTCATCGCCGTCCGGACCGGCGAAGCGGAGGTGGAGGATGTAGCGCCCGCTCATCGTGATCAACCCGCGCTTCCGTGACTCCGGTCAAAAGGACCCAGCCGACGCAGGTCTGCGGAACGGGTGCCGGCGGGCTGGAGGTCGGCATACGGGTGGAGGCGGGCGCCCGCGGTGCCGTCGGCAAGGGTGCGCTGTGGTTCTGCCGGTTGGGCCGGGGTGGGGGCGGGGTCGGTGCGGTCGAGCAGGTCGAGGGCGGCTTGGGGGCCGTGGTCGCGGCGGGCGGCGGCCACCTTGTCCAGGTCCCAGGCCATCTCGCCGAGCACCGTACGGCGCGTGCCGCGGGATTCGACGGTGCCGCGTACGAGCAGCAGACCGGAGTGGAACACGGTGTGCGCGCAGGCCTCGTGGGAACTCTCGAGGAAGGCGAGATCGACTAGGCCGGTGCCGTCCTCCAGGGTCACGAAGATGATCCTCTTGCCGGACTGGATCGGTGGGGTCTGGGTGGAGGCGCGGACTCCGGCGACCAGGACCTTCTGTCCGGGGATCATGCCGCGCAGGTGCGCGGCGGTGGTAGCGCCGAGCTCGATCAGCAGCCGGTGGTGGTGCTCCATCAGGTGATGGGTGACGTCGATCTGGAGCGTGTCCAGTTCCGCGCCGAGCTTGTCCCGGTTGGTCATCTCGGGCAGCCCGCTCGGGGTGGAGGTCACCAGCTCGCCGCCGAGCGGTAGTTGGCCGTCGGTCGCGGTGCGTGCGCGGGACTGCCGGTGGAGTTCGGTCGCCTGCAGCAGGAGATCTCGCCGGGTGAGGTCGCCCGGGGGCGGACCGAGCGCGCCGATCCGGATCAGACGCTGCGTGATCGGCAGGGACGGGCGGGCACGCAGCCACAGGTCCTGCAGACCGGTGTAGGGCTGGCCGGCCACGAGGCGCGAGACCTCGCCCTCGCTGATCCCTTTGACGGTGGAGAAGGCAAGACGCACGCCCCAGCCCTGCTCGGTCTGTTCGACCACGTGCGCCGCGTGGGAGTGGTTGACGTCGACCGGCAGGATCGGCACACCGTGGCGGCGGGCATCGGACACGATCACCCGTCGCGGCCACATCCCGGGGTCGTACTCCAGGAGCCCGGCGTACAGGAACGCCGGAAACCGGGCCTTCAAAAAGGCACTCTGAAGTGCAGGAACAGCAAATGCGACAGCATGGGCGCGGCAAAATCCATATGCTCCGTGGCTGGAGATCGTCTCCCAGACCTCGTCCAGCACGGCCGTGCTGTAACCGCGTTCACCGGCCGTACGGCGGAACCACTCCTCGACGCGGGGGATCCGGTCGGCGTCGGCGAGCGCGCGGCGTGCGTACTCGCCGGCAGCGCGATCGCAGCCGGTCAGCTGTGCGAACGTCGCGATGATCTGCTCGTGCCAGATGGTCACGCCGTACGTGTCCGACAGGATCGGTTCCAGATCGGGGTGCGCGTAGCGCGGCGCAGCGCCGTGCCGGGCCGCGATGAAAAGTTCGGGCATTCGCCCGCTCACAGGTCCTGGCCGGAACAGCGAGATGTCGGCGATGACGTCCTGCATGTGGCGGGGCTGCAGCCGGGACAAAAGATCTTGCTGGCCCGGCGACTCCAATTGGTATAGGCCAATCGAATCGGAGGCCTGGATGAGCTCGAAGGCCAGCCGGTCGTTGAGGTCGACGTGGTCGGGGTTGTCGAGATCGAGGACCCGCCCGGTGGCCCGGTGGATCTCCGCGACCGCGTGCGCCATCGCGCTCTGCATCCGGACGCCCAGGACGTCCAGCTTCAGGAGGCCGTAGCCGCCAAGCTCGATGTCTTCCTTGTCCGCCTGCACCATCGGGTAGCCGGCCGGGGTCGGCTGCACCGGCAACCTGTCGAGCAGGCTCACGTCGGACAGGATCACCCCGCAGGGGTGCATGGCGTAGCCGCGGGGCAGCGCATCCAGGCCTTCGGCGAGCTCCCACAGTGGTCCGAACTCCTTTACCCGGGAGGCGAGTTGCCGCAGTTCCGGCAGCTCGGCCAGGGCGCCACGGATGTCCTTGGCCCTGATGTGCGGAAAACTCTTGGCGATCTCGCCCACGACCTGGGGCGGAATCCCGAGGGCAAGCCCGACGTCACGAAGGGCGTGCCTCGCCCGGTACGTCTCGGGCATACCGGTGACCGCGGTCCGCTCCCGCCCGAACCGGGCGATGATCGCGTCGTACACCTCCAGGCGCCGCTCGGACTCGACATCGAGGTCGATGTCGGGCAGCGTCGTACGACGCTCGTTGACGAACCGCTCGAACAAGAGGTGGTGATCAAGAGGGTTGGCCGTAGCGATGAACAAGGCGTGGTTGACCATGCTCCCGGCTCCGGATCCGCGGGCGGCGACCCGGATTCCCAGCGCCCGGGTATCGGCGACCACCTGGGCCACGGCGAGGAAGTACGCCTCGAACCCGGCGAGCCAGCCGATGACTCCTAGTTCGTAGTCGAGCTGCCGTACGGCGCGCTCGTCACGGTCCAGGCCGCGGGCGACCATCCCCGCCTCGCACCGCTGGCGCAGCAGCCGGAGCGCCGAGCCGGCCTCCGGGCCCGCGCCCACGACGGACGGCTCGGGAACGTGCGGCCTGCCCAGGCCGAGGTCGGCCGGGGTGAGGGTGCAGGACTGGCCGGTGGCCTCCGTCTCGGCCAACAGGCGTACGGCGCGGGCGGAATCGTCACCGACGGCCAGGGCGATCCGCTCGGCCACCGCCGTCATGGCCGCCGGGTCCTTCAACCACCGCTCCTTGCCGTCCAGCTGGCGACGGTCGATGGGCCTCAGCAGCCGGGCCGCGTCGAGTACGTCGGCCAGACGGTGCTGCTCGGGGTCGGCGTAGCGGACCGCGTTCGAAAGAATCACGCGGACGCCGTGCTGGTCCCCCAGGCCAAGGGTGCGCGCGGCCAGCCGCAGCGAACCGGCGCCGGTTCCCTGCCGCTCCAGAAACACAGTCTCCAGCCGCAGCCGCTCGCCGGCCAATTCCCGCCACGGTGCGAGCAGTTGCCCGGCGACGTCGGGACGGCCGGCAGACAGAGCCCGCACCGGCTCGGAGGACGGACCGAGCAACACCACCAGGTCCCGGTCGGCGTACGCGCGCAGTGTGTGCCAGGACACGACCGGCGCCGTGCTGTCGGCCTCGGCGTGCGCGGCGGACACCAGGCGGCACAGCCGCGCCCACCCGGCCGCGGACTGCGCGAGCAGAGTGATCCGCAACGACGGCTCCACCACGTGGGCGCCGCCGCGAACGGGCGTACGCGGCCGGCTGGCTGTCGGGTCGGGCGGGACGGTGGGGGCGACGGCGACGTCGACACCGAGGACAGGTCGGATGCCGGCGGCCGTAGCCGCCTTGGCGAAGCGGACCGTGCCCGCGACGGTGTCCCGGTCGGTCAGCGCGAGCGTCGTCATCCCGCGCTCGGCGGCGCGCTGCACGAGGGCACCGGGGAGGGAGGCGCCGTATCGGGCGGAGTACCCGGAGGCGACGCGCAGATGAGTAAATCCACGCCTCTCACCTCCGATTTCTCGCGTGTCCCTCCCTGACCTGTGACCTCTCCAGGTATCCACAATATTGGAAATCGCACAAGTGTGCGAACGAGTGGCGTGATGGTGTTCCACACCCAGCAGCGACCGCAAGAAGTGGGAGGCCCTTGAATCGGCGGCCCGACACCGTTCGTGTGACATGCGTCTCACTTGGCGATCCGATCCTGTAAAACGCTCTGCAACTCGGCGGAAGGGGTGAAGCCGGCGACTGTCGCCAGGCCTCAGAAAGGAAGGAATGCCCCAGCTGCTCCTCAACCTCGCGCTGCTCGCCGGCATCGTCGGCATCGCGGTGATCGTCCTCACCTCGCTCGCGGTCGACGCCGGCGACGAACTCACCGAGCACCAGGCCCGCGTCCTGTCCGCCGCGCTGAAGACCATCGAGCACGTCGCGATCGCCTACGGCACCGCGCTGGCCGCCCAGGACACGCCGCTCACGCTGGCTGTGAAGGCGGTGATGTCCCTCCTCCGGTAGTGCTCGTCCGCATGCGCGACGGCCGCGGGGGCCGGAGTCTGATCGTGTGGACTTCCCCGTCGCCGTTGCACTCGCCGAGTTCGTCCCGACCCTCCCGGTCGGGACGAACTGGCGCTACGAGCCCAAACTGGACGGTCACCGGACGGTGATGTGGAGAGAGGAGACCACGGTCCGTCTACAGGCTCGGTCAGGCAGGGACGTCACGCCCGTGTGGATGGATCTCGCGCTCGCGGGACTCGACATGCTCCCGCCGAACACCGTCCTGGACGGCGAAGCCGTGATCTATACGGGCGGGAAGATCGATTTCGCGGCCGCGCAGTCGAGAGCCGCCTCCACACCCACCCGCGCCCGCCGCCTCGCCGAGGATCTCCCCGCCCATTTCGCAACTGGAGTACGCACGGGTTCCTGAGTGGGGACCAGGGGCACGATCGGGCGAAGTCAGCAGGTAGGAGACCCGTGTTCGAGTCGTCCCTCAAGGGTGTGAGATTCCCGCAATCACTCGCAGATTCTGCGAGTGGCACTCGTAATCTGCGGGTTCATGGGGGAATCCGAAACCCGTTCCCTGACCCCTGGACGCGATGCGGTCGGCCTGGCGGAGGTCTTCTCTCTCCATACCTACCGGAACCGTTCGGGGCAGCGGGACGAGCGGTCGTACTTCTTCGACACGCTCGCGGAGTACCAGTGGGCGCGGGATGCGGCAGGGTTGATGCCGTCGTCGATTGACCAGCTGGTCAAGCCGGTGATCGAGCTATGCGAGCACTACGACGTCGTGCCGTGGCAGCTCACGCCGGCCGCGTTGGACCGCTACTTCGCTGGTCCGGGCAAGCGTGCCCGGTCGACGGTCCTTGCGAAGATCAGCAAGATCGACGCGTACTTCGCGTTCCTGGAGCAGCGGTACGCCGGGGAGGTCCATCGTCTGTTCGGGGCGGTCGTCGAGTCTCCGGTCGACCCGTTCAACCGGCCCCGTCACCGCGGCGACTTCGGGTTGCGGGTGCCTCCTTCGCAGCGGGCGATGCGGGAGTTCTTCACCGCGTGGCGGAATGCTTTGCCGCAGGCCCGTAAGGAGGCGGTGGCATGCCGGGACTATGTGATGGCGAAGATCGCCTACGTGTCCCGGGTGCGGGCTGCGGAGCTGTGTGGCGTAACGCTCGGGGACGTGCACTGGGAGTCGGGCCGCTGGGGCCGATATGTGGTCCAGGGCAAGGGAGCCCGCGGGTCCGGTCCGAGGCCGCGGGAGGCATTCCTGTTCGAGGAGGGCCGCGAGCTGCTGTGGTGGTACGTGGAGGAGGTCCGCGGCCTGTTCCAGGACGACCCGGAGCATCCGGCGGCGCCACTGTTTCCCTCCGAGCGGCTGCCGAAGCCGGTGGCAGCGCTGAACCTTCCGATCGCGCCGGCCATCGTCCCGGCGACGTTCCGGCGGTCGCTGAAGTCGGCGTCGCGGCTGTATCTGCCGGGGCCCGTGCCGGAGTTGTTCCCGCATCTGCTGCGGCATGCGTGCGCCACCCACAACTACGAGCGCGGCATGACGTTGTGGGAGGTGCAGCGGATGCTCGGACATATCTGGACGACTACGACGGTCAATTACCTGAACCCTCGGGAATTGCATCAGGCGGGTGAGAAGCTGCAGGTGGCCTGGTCGATGCGGGAAGTGGAACGAGTTCGTAGGGTCTATGGACTGGCTTCCTGAGCAGGCATGTTGCCGAGCTGATCCCTTCTGATGCATGATCTGCCCTCCAGAAGGGAGGGTCTGGAGTGGTGCATCAACGCAAGGTGGCCCTGGCCGGGGCGGCTCAACTGGAGCTCGTCTCCGGGGTGGTCCAGCTTCGCCCCGAGGACGCGATGTTCGACGCGATGCTGCGGGGTTGGCGGGCTCAGCAGAAGTCGCGAGGGCTGAAGTACGACACGATCGACCCGAGGGAACGGCTGATCCGCCGGTTTCTGGACTTCACGAACGAGTACCCGTGGCGATGGACACCCGCCCACCTGGACGAGTGGTCCGCCTCGTTGACGAGCGAGAAGCACTTGGCGCCGTCCACGGTCCGCAGCTACCAGGGTATCGTCCGGCTGTTCACCGAGCTCCTCATTGACGCCCGCTACGGCTGGGTCCCGGTCTGCGAGGAAGCCTTCGGCACCTTCCCGGTGGCGATCTGCCATGAGTGGAATACCCTCCCTCACCTGCAGGATTACGAGGGCGACCCGGAGGCGAGGCCCTTCACGCGGGAAGAGCTGCAGCTCTTCCTCGACTACGCCGACGACCAAGTCGAACGAGCCGTACGGGCGAAACGCAAGGGAGTCCTCGCGGCCTACCGCGACGCCACCCTCTTCAAGGTGATCTACGGGTGGGGACTTCGGCGGACTGAGACGTCCAAGCTCGATGTGGTCGACTTCGGACGCAACCCGCAGGCCCGCCAGTTCGGCCGGTACGGCACGCTCAACGTCCGCTACGGCAAGGCGAAGAAGGGCCAGCCGCCGCGTCGGCGGAATGTGCTGTCGGTGATGGACTGGGCTGTCGAGGCGGTCGCCGACTACGTCGAGAACGTCCGGCCGCGCTTCGGGTTCCCCGATCATCCGGCTCTGTGGATCACCGAGCGCGGTGGCCGCCTGCAGCCCGGCTCGATCAACGACCGGTTCGAGGCATACCGCGACGCTCTCGGGCTGACGAAAGAGCTGACCCCGCACAGTCTGCGGCATTCGTACGTCACACACCTGACCGAGGACGGGGTGGACCGGCGCTTCATCCAGCAGCAGGTCGGCCACGAGTGCGACAGCTCCCTGGCCATCTACACGCACGTCAGCGACGACTTCATGAACACTTCCCTGCACAAGGCACTGGCCCCGGCGTTCGCCGGGGCCTGACAGGAGGGATCCGGCGATGGCCGCCAAGCTCGACTACCACTGGCACCTGCGCAAAGTCATGGCCGACCGCGGGATGTTCTCCACCACCGACCTCCTCCCGCCACTGAAGGAGCGAAGCATCACGCTGTCCACGAGCCAGGTCTACCGGCTCGTCGTCGAGCGACCGGAGCGGCTGAGCCTGAAGATCCTCATGGCCCTGCTCGACATCCTCGACTGCACCATGGACGACCTCATCGAGCCGATCGCGGCGGCCGGGGCCGTGAAGAAGCCGAAGAAGGCAGCCGCCAGCGGCTCGGCACCCGACGCGGAGGGGCTCGGCGGACTGCGTCCCAAGCGAGCTCGGATCAGAGGAGTTGACCGGCCTTGAGCACGGGTGACCTGCTTGATCGCGCCGTCACGGACCCGATCGGCCTGATCACAGACCTCGTCACCGATGTCGAGAAGGACCTCGGCGCCGAGAGGATCCGGGCCGTGGTCACCGCAGTCGCGGGCGGCCGAGCGAAGTCGCGCCAGGTGGCCAGGGCCCTGGCGATGCGGTCCGCCGTCCTGACCGACGGCCGGTCCCCGGCACCCCGGGCGATCGGTGATCTGCTCATCGAGCTCCGCAAGGTCGGCGCCTCGGCGATCGCGGCGCCGGTCTGCGTGGAGTGCGGCAAGCAGTTGCGAACCCTCCAGCGCAGAGGCCAGGACTGGTACTGCTCGGTCTGCGGACAGGAGAGAGCCGAGTACACCGTCTGCGGAAACGTCCGACGCGTCAGCTTCCGGGACCGCAAGGGCCTGCCGCGCTGTTCGATGTGTCCCGACAACGACGACCGTGATCCAGCCGCGGTCGTCCACGAACTGATCACCGCGATCGCCCCGGGCGCCGACCGTGGTGCGGTCGCCGACGCCCTCCGCCGATCGGCACCCGGCCGTCCTCACTATCGCCAGAGAGTGGTCTGGGCCTTGGAGGAGAACCCTCGTCTGCTGACCGGGGAGGGCTATCTGGCGCCGCATCGTGCCATCCTGCGGTTCATCGACCTGCTGCACGAGGCCGGTGTCGCCGGGATCGTCCGGCCCGCCTGCCCTCGCTGCCACCGGGTGGTCCGCATCGACAAGCCGCTCGACGGGCAGCGGGTCTGCCGCAACTGCATCGCCAAGTCCCGTTTCGAAGAATGCGTACGCTGTGGTGCCCGGCGTGAGCCGGCCACCCGCGACGCCGAGGGGCGACCGCTGTGTCCGAGCTGCCTGGTCAAGGACCCTGCGAACCTGGAGACCTGCATCGTCTGCGGTGAGTCACGCATGGTCAGCACCCGCACCGCGGACGGGCCGATCTGCCCGAACTGCCGTCCCCTGCCCATCCTGCTTTGCTCGGTCTGCGGCCGCACCGCACCCTGCATGCTCTCGAAGCTCACCGGCCTGCCCCGCTGCGGCGGCTGTGACAGGCGCCAAGGCCACTGCACCGTCTGCGGACGAATGCGCGGCATTCACTCCGGCACCGCCGACGCCCCCGTCTGCGGCCCCTGCACCACGCCGGACGCCGAGCTCTGGCGCCCCTGTCCCACCTGCGGACAAGCCGAACGGCTGCACGCGCCGGGACCGTGCCCGCGCTGCACCCTCAAGCAGCGGCTCCACGAACTCCTCGCCGATGACACAGGTTCCATCAACCCGAAGCTCCAGTCCCTTCACGACGCCCTGGCCGACACCGAGCGGGCCGGCACCGCGATGCGCTGGCTCTCCAAGGGCATCGTCTCCACCGTCCTGTCCGATCTTGGCTCCGGCCGCCGGTCTCTCACCCATGCGGCCCTCGACGAGCTCCCTGAAGGCAAGGTCGTCGAGCACATCCGCAGCGTCCTCGTCGCCACCGGAGTCCTGCCCCGGCGGGACGAGCAGATGGTCCGTCTCGAACGGCACGTGAAGGACCTCGTCACCTCCCACGCGACGACCGAGGGACGGAAAATCCTGCACCGATACGCAACATGGCACCTCCTGCGCCGGCTTCGCCGACGCAGCCGCGGCAAGGAGATCACGCACTACCAGCTCTCGGGCGCACGGCAACATCTCCGAGCGGCCGTTCATCTCCTGGACTGGCTCGAGGAGCAGAATCTGACCCTTTCTACCTGTCGTCAGACCGACCTTGAACGCTGGATGACCAGCGACGATGCCCGCCATCGCCGGGAGGCAGGACACTTCGTGCGATGGGCCCTTTCCCAGAAGATCACCCGCAATCTCAGCTTCCCTGCCGAGCGATGGAACGGCCCCTCCCAGGCAATGGACGACGAGGCTCGCTGGGAAACCGCCCGTCGCCTGCTGCACGACGACACTCTCAAGCCCGAAGACCGCCTGGCAGGACTCCTGTTGCTCCTCTATGCCCAGTGGCCCGCGGCGATCTCTCGCCTCACCGTCGGCCACATCGAGGAGAAGGACGGAGCCGTTCACATCCACCTCGGCGCCGTTCCGGTCGAGCTTCCCGCACCCGTCGCTGACCTGGCCCGACTACAGGTCGCGGCCCGCTGCAGCCATGCCGTCCTCGGCCGGACAGAGTCACCCTGGCTTTTCCCCGGCGGCCAGCCCGGCCGACCAATCAGCGCCTGGGCCATGGGCGAGAGGCTCCGCAAATTCGGCATCCGGCTCGCGGAAGCCCGCTCGACCGCACTGTTCCAGCTCGCCACCGAACTGCCCGCCGCAGTCCTCGCCCGCACCCTCGGCATCGACATCACCGTCGCCGTCAAATGGCAGCGAGCCGCCGCCGGAGACTGGGCCGCCTACGCAGCCGAGATCAGCCGACGCAACAACTCATGACCCTCATCCTTACCAGCTGAACGGAGATCGCAATGTCACACACCTGGGTCACTTCAATGGGCGGGCCCCTGATCATGATCCCGGAATCGGCATGCCAGTACTGGACCGGCTCCCCGCCCACCTACCCTGATGACGAAGGGGACTACGGTCGCGCCTGCTCAGTCGAGGACCTCATCGGCATCATCGAAGTAGGCCCCACACAGGCACTCGTGCTTGGCGACGATCCCGCAGCCACTACGTTCCTCCCCGAGCACAGTCTCCTTGTCCGTCAGATCGCAGGCGACCCCGACGTCGACTACTCCCCAGCCGTGGCGGAGCTCCTTCCACAGGTGGTCTGGGACTCTCGCGTCGAGTGGACCGTCCAGGAGCCGCTGGTCCTCTTCGACTCAGTCCACGACCACACGGAGATCGAGAGTGAAGAACACCTTCACATCGCGCTCGCTCCGGAGCGGTACATGGTGGAGGCCGCTTACGCCGAAATCCCCGACGAAGCCTCCCTCATCCTGGTGCGTTTCGCCCCTCACGGGGCAACCGCCTGAGGGTTTGACCGGGAGGCATTCAGGCAGTTCCAATACCCGACTCCACCATTAGCAACGGCCCAGGCCGATCCCGAGCAGGCGGACCGCTGGCGGCAGTCGGCGGCGCGGGCCGGGCAGCGGCTGGTCGCGGATAGGGGGAGTCTGAGGTGAAGTGGAATCTGCGCTGGGCGGCCGCCAAGCGCGACATCTGGCGGCCGGTCGACCTGCAGGCGGCGTTCGCGAAGGTGGGGTTCACGCCGTCGCTGAGCAAGGTCGCCGCCCTGTGGGGCGGCACTCCGGTGACGGTACGGCTGGACGACCTGGACAAGATCTGCGCGACGCTGGGATGCACAGTGGCCGACCTGATGGAGGCCGAGCCGGTGGCTGCCGCCGGGGGCCAGGAGGAGCAGGAGCGCGCGGTCGGCGACGAGGAGGGGCCGGTGCGGCCGGTGCCGCGCCGGGACGGCCCGCGTCGGCTGCGGCCGCCGAACTGACGGTGGGGGACGCAGTGAGGGTGCGGCAGTGTGGGCTCTGCCTGGACTGGGGCGTGTCGCGTCTGTGGGACGGACTGTGCTGGAGTTGTCGTGGCTGGCTGGAGAACCGGCGTACGGCGCGGTGCCCGCGCTGCTGCCGGGTCGGGGCTGTGGACGGTGACGGACTGTGCCGTCCGTGCGTGATCGCGGTGCGGGAGGAGATCCGGGCCGGCATCGAGGCCGTCTACCCGGGGCCGACCCAACTGCACGTCTACGTGCTGGGTCTGAGGCAACAGGGTGCACGGAACCTGCCGCGTCCCCGAGGTGCGGCCGCTCCATATCTGGGGCCGCACGAGGCGCGGCAACTGGTCGACGACCCCAGGATCTGTCCCGCGGTGATGCGCGGGCAACTGACGTTGTTTCCGGCCCGGCGGCGCCTGGAGCGGAGCGATGCCCGGCGTATCAGCGACCGCACGTGGCCGGAGGAGGAGTTCCTGCAGGCGCTCGCCGGGCAGCGGGCGGCGAACGCGGGGCTGACCGGGACGTGGCCAAAGATGGTGCTGCGGCTGATCAGGTGTGCGCTGGCAATCCGGGATGCCGAGGGGGAGGAACTGATCGCGCAGGAGATGCTCGATCAGGTGCAGTTACCGTTGAAAGCTGCCGCCGCTGAACTGCTCGCGCAGGCAGGGATGTTGAGACCGCGCACGGCCCAGCCCCCGCCGGCCTGGCCGGTGCGGTCCTGCGCGGACTGTGCGTGCTGGGGCGTTACGGCAACCCGGTGCCGCGGCTGTCGCGAATGGCGGAACAACCGTGAGCGCTACCGGGTGGACCGATGTCCGAGATGCCGACGGGACGATCTGCCGCTGCACACGGAGGAGGGCATGTGCCGCGCCTGCCTGACCTACGTGCGCGAAGTCGGCGCCGAGTCGGCGGCGGTGTCCTTCACACAACTCACCTTCGCCGGACCGCTCGCGCACCAGCTCAAGCGGCGGGCCGGGGAGCTGGGCTTCGTCGTGCACAATCGGTCCGGCCCAGCCTCCCGTTCACGCGCCAGGCCCGGCACGACGCCCTCCCCAGAGGGACAGACGGTGGCTATGCCGGTAGGACCGGGGCAGCTTTGTCTGTTCTCGATGCCGCGGACCTGGCAGCGCAAGCAGCGCACCCGCGTCCTCGCGCTGCCCCCGATGTCCCCACTGCCAGCTCCGGCGCAGGAGCTACTGGATACCTTCACCTCCGCCTACCCGCGGTCCTGGCTCGCCGACAAACGCAACGTGCCGGCCGGTGCGGCCGTGGTCTTGCATACTCTGCTGGCCCGGCTGGGGCCGCACGTGCCGATCCCCGAGCGGGACGTACGTTCCCTGGCCGGGACGGTTGCGGCCGGAACCGCCGCCACGCGCCGCGTGATCTCCTTCCTCCACGCGCACGCGCTGCTGGAGGCGGACGAACTCTCCGAGACACCCGCGCAGCTGCTCACCGATGTCCAGCACCAAGTACTCCCGCACATAGCGGACTTGGGTCAGGAACGGCGCGACCGGTACGACGAGCAGGCCCTGCACACGCGGATTGCTGAGCTTCCCGCTCCGATGTCCGACCAGCTGAGCACCTGGGTGCGGGTGTTGCGCGGTCAAGGCCGCTACCGGCACGCCCCCGCCGGATTCCGGCGCATCCGTCGCTACCTGCGCATCGCCTGGCCGACCCTGACTTCGTGGACGGCGGCCGGGCTGGACCTGCGGCAGGTCACTGCCGATCACATCACGAGCGAACTCGCCCGCCATCAGGGCAACGTGGCCCGCGGGCTGCTCAGCGTGCTGCGCAGCATTTTCCGAGCCCTGAAGCAGGAGCGGCTGATCTTCCTCAACCCCACGGCCGGGCTGCAGCTGCCCGCTGGAGTACACCTGCCGCGGCCCTTGTCCAGCGATCGGCTGGCCGGGGCCCTGGACCGGCTGGGTGGTCCCGCCGCGCGCCTCATCGTCGGTCTGGTCGCCATCCACGCCGTGCGTGCCGTGGAGGTCGCCCGGCTCGACCTGGCCGACCCCGACCTCGCCCGCCGGACACTGGCGGTGCGCCGGGGTGAAGGCATCCACCTCGTCTACCTCGACGGCCTGAGCACCGACCTGGCGGCCGACTGGCTGCGCGAGCGCCGCCGCCGCTGGCCCCAGGCCACCAACCCGCACCTGCTCATCACCTCCCAGACCTACCGGCACCCGGCCTCTCCGCAGATCAGCTATTGCGCGATGCGGGCCGCGTTCGACCAGATCGGGTTACTGCCACGGCAGGTGTGGGCCGACCGCATCCTGGACGAGGCCCGACAGACCGCCGATCCGGTCCACCTCGTCCGCCTCTTCGGCATCCACCCCAGCATCGCCGTGAAGTACGTCCACGCCGCACACCCGGACAAGGCCCTGCCCCGGATCCGCTGACCGGGCGACACCGCACGCCACCATCTGCTTCCGGTAGGAGACGTTGACGGAACCGTCGCCGTCGTTCACACGCGACCAGCGGGCTGTCCTGGTGGCGCTACTGCCGGTGAACAACACCTGGTTCGAGTGCGGTGGCCTACCACCCCGTGGCCGGCAGCGCTCTACCGCTCGACAGGAGTCACTGGAAGTAGGCGCCGGTGTTCCGGTTCCACAACTGCCTCCGTCGCCCCATGGAGGATTTCGACCCGACCAGAAGTCGTGTAAATGTCCCCATACTCGCCGTAGTTCATCGCCATGCACGGCGAGCAATCTTCGGAGGTCTGGCAACTGCCGCATGGCGTGAAATCGGAACGCTGCGTCGTTCGGATCTCTCTTGCGAAATCACTTCGCTTCCAGATCTCTTCAAATGCCTGGGACGCAACATTCCCGAGTTTTGCCCTAGCCACTTGCCCGCGGCTTTCAAGTACGTCGCTTGGGCCTTTGAAATTCAAGCACGGGTACACGTTCCCGAGGGCATCGATAAAACAGTAGTTACGCCCCGCCAAGCACATTCCATTGCGACGGCCAGGATCCAGGTTATCTCTAGCGTTACGACTAAACTGCGGATAGTCCCGATAGAAGGTCGCTATCTCTTCATTATTTAGGCGGTAGGCAAGGGGGAAACTCGCTCCCGCATAGCTAGGGCTGATCTCTGGACCTGCAGTCCATGTCAGCCCCCGTGCAATTGCCTTAAATTCAATCTTCCGTAGCGTCCCATACGCTGGCCGAAGGACCGGGGTCTTGAGCGCGACGCTTACGCCATGTTCTAGGAGCAGGTCGACTGCTCGCCAGGCGCGCCGTGCCGATCCGCGGACCCGAGTAAGGTGGTCGTGAACGTCATCATCCCCCGCCAAGATGCTCAGCTCAGCAACACCGATCAGTTCACTCAACCGTTGCGCAAGGGGAGCGTCGATCCGGTGTCCGTTAGTATAGAGAGTGATCGTAAATCCCTCGTCACGCGCAGCCTGAAGGACATCAAGAATGTCCTTTCGCACTAGCGGCTCTCCGCCAGTAATGATCAAATGCATCGCCCCGGCCCGCGCCAGCTGACCAAACAAGGAGCGAAGATCCAGAGTGGAGAACCGCTCGACATAATGATCGTCTTGGTAGCAATGAACACAACGCCAGTTGCAGCGCCAGGTGACCTCAATCTGGACGTGTATCGGTACGTCTGGCGGTGGGGGGGTGTTAGCAGGCATCGACGCTCCTCACACACAGACCGTCTTGCAGGCGTTCCTACTGCGCCCGAAAGTGGGCCCAGGGCCGTCATCGATCACAATGATGATGATCGGGCCGTCGGTTATGACGACGATCACGATGATTCGACGGCTGACTCTCCTCTGCATGCTCGATTTCCTGAGCTGCTGGTCCTGCAGATCGGCGAGCGATAGGTTCGAAGCAGGATTCTCAAGCTCTAGGAACCTGCGGTCTCGGCCACTTTCTGGCGCAACATTTTGAGTGGCAAGCTTACTCGCGACGCGACCAGAAAGCTCACCTGGTTCTAGATCCAGTATTTTGAGCCGATGGACGATACCGATGCGTGCACCGAGTTCAGCCGTCGCCAGCTTGGCGATCTCGGCCAGCGTCAGACTGGGCCGTGCTACTCGGAGCGTCACCTCGGATTTACCCCGCGCCTGCAAGGCTACATCGTCCTCCGCGGCTGCCTTCTGAAATTCGAGCGGCGTCGGGCTATCTATCGTCACGTCCAGAAGAGGAGCCACAGTCTGCTCTGGCATGGAAAATTGCACGAAATCTTCGGAGCGGAGTTCATCGAGAAAACCGACAATCTTAAACGCGGCCGCCTCGGCGGTCACTCCAGCTTCTATTTGATATTCATTCACAAGCTGGGTGATACTGTCAATTCCTGACTCTATCTTGGTCCAGATCTTCTCACCGTCTGCCTCAAGTCGGACCACGCGTGCGGATGGAGCATGGAACAGCAGCAAGCCCTCAGAAGTGCGGCGAGTAGACACCCGTGTCTTGTTGATCGCTAAGCGACTGAACTCAGCCGTCGAGCTCGTATCGTCCATGTCTGCTGCCGCCTCTAATTCGCCTCCGGCTGCCACTCGAGGATCATGTAAAGAAATCTTCAAGAAGCCGCATTGCCTCCAATCTCCGCCTCGCCTCACTCCCCGTCAACCCTCAGGCACCTAACTCCGATTGCGGTCTTCCTAGTGAATCGATCATTTCTTAGCGAGGTTCTGCAGGTAGGGCGCAGGGCGCAGCAGTTTGGATGAACCAGGTCGCTGGTGTCCGCTACGGACGTTGAGACCACCACCCGGCCGTCCTTCGCGTTCGGGCAGGCTGCAAATGGGGTCGCCTCTGGCCGCTCCAGGCACTTCCCGTCACAGGGCCCGCAGCAAACTCACTACCTAACCCGATGCAATGAGCAGATCGGCGCACGGGTTCGCCTGCGGCCCCGTCTCAGAATCTGCGAACCTGCGTGCTTCGGCGTGGGACATCCTTCTGCATCCGGAGCTCGGCGACGTCCGCGCCCGTCCCTACGACATGCGCCGTGCCCTTCTCCTGGACCTGCTCCACGAGTACGACGTCCAGCCGCCGATCCAGGCCGTCCCGATGACGGACGACCCCGACGTGGCGATGGCCTGGTACCAACAACTCCGGGAGCAGGGCGTCGAGGGCATCGTCTGCAAGCCCGCCACCTCGGTATTCAGAGCCGGGCGCGTGTGGAAGAAGATCCGTCATGCCGAGACCGTGGAGGCCGACGTCGTCGGCTACACCGGACCGGCCACGCGGCCACGGTCGCTCGCGGTCCGCCTCCCCGACGGACGTATCGCGCTCACCCAGGCGCTGAAGGCGCCGCTCGCCGCCCAGGTCGCAGCGCGCCTCGCGACCAGCGGACCGGTCCGAACTAAACACACCGGAGGGGAGACCTACTCCGTGTCTGATCCCGGGGTGGTAGTTGAGGTCCTGGCCGGGACGACCCGGCACGCCGTGGTGACGGTCACTCGGCTGCGCAGTACCTGAACCGAGCCGCGCAGCCTGGACGGGGCGCGAGGGGCGCGAACGTCTCCTTCGGCGTCGACATCGTGCTCTGCGGAATGCCGGTTGTGCGGGGTCGGCGGTCGTACGACCGCCGACCCCGGCGACAAGGGGAGACCTGAAAGGCGCCCTTCAGCACCCGGGAGAAAGGGACGAACACGTGGGGACGGCGCCTCCGGCAGGCGGATCAGCCGGACTCGGGGGCGCCGACGCCAGCCCGATTGTCACGAGGAACATCGCAACGGTCGCGGCCGAGCCGATCGCCATGCCCAGGTCCCCGGAGGGCTGGACTGCGGTACTGCTCTTCTTCGTGGAGAGGAATACGGAGGCGCCCACGACCGCCGACACCATGAGAACGAGCAACAGGCCGGTGGTGATGGGGAACACGGTCATCGGGCAGCCGGCATCTCCACCGGTCCGACAGTGGCGCCGGGATCGAGTGCCCGGCCGGGCCCGGCAACGGCATTCGTGTCCGTTTCCGCAGGTCGGAGGGATTGTCCGACCTGTGCTGTAGCTTCAAAGATGCTAGTCAAGGGTTTCTCCTACTGCCCGTACACGAGGGGTGGGGGACCCGGGACGCGCCGAGAGCCCTGGGATGCGGCAGCCGCCAAGCAAAGTCCGCACGTCCAGGGCTCTTTCGGCGCGAGCCAAGTCCTGTGACACCCATGACGCTACCGGCAGGGTCTGACAATGGGCCGTCCGTGCCCGGCACGACACCGGCGAACAGCGGCGTGTCACTGTGCACCGTGGTCGGCGCCCGTCCGCCGTCACGACGAGTGACCGCCGGAGAAGGCCGTTCGGCCGGTCAGGGGGCGAGCAGGTCCTCGACGGCGAACTGGTGGGTGAGGTCCAGCAGCAGACGGTTCGCCGTCGTACGGCGGTTGGCCGGTGAGGCGGCGAGGTCCTGGAGCGGCGCCTCGGTGAGCACGGGCTCGGGGCGGACGGCGAGGCTTCCGTCGACTTGCTCGTCGTACTGGCCGCCGCGGTTGGCGAGCGCCAACACGCCGCTTTCGGTAACGGCGGTGGCAAGGAATTGCAGCATGCCGTCGCCTCCGCGCCGGTGGGCGTGGACGGTGGCGGCGGTCACTAGGTCGCGGACCGTGCTCTCGAAGTCGAGCCGGGGCAGCAGGGTGGGCCCGGTCTGGAGCGCGGACGTGGCCTGGAGGGCGCCGGCGAAGGAGCCGTCGTGGTGCAGTTCGATGTAGGCGCGGTCACACTGGCCGGTGTAGGGGCGGGACTCGGTGAAGACCGCGCGCCGCAGGCCGACCCGCGGGGCGAGTTGGGACAGCCGGTACCGCAAGAGGCTGGCGCCGCCGCTCTCGGGCAGGGCCTTGAAGATCTCGGTCATGCCGGGGTCGGCCGACCTGGTGTCGAGGACCGGTGCGGTGTCGTACGGGGCCGGTACCGAGCAGACGGCGGTCACGACCACCCACACACGCCGGGCCTCTCCCGCCAGGTGCGGGTCGAGGCGCTCGGCGAGCTCCTTCAGGTGCGCCTCGGCATCCCGTCGGGCCGCGAACCGCCGACGATACGCGGCCTCCATCTCGGACTCGCCCAGCCAGACCGTCTCGGAGCCGACTCGCTTGGGGTAGCGCCAGCTGTCCTTGTCCCAGGGCACCAGGTGCGGGGCCTCCGGGCTGCGCGGCACCTGGACGACGACCACCGAACGGCCCGGGGCGGAGGGCAACGCCACGGTGTAGACGGTGAAGGCGGGGATGAAGGGCCGCACCATCGAGTTGGCGACCCCGCGGAACCGGTCGGCCAGGGCCTGCGCTCGGGCGTCGTCGACTCCGACGACCGTGCCCGCGCCGCCGGTGCCGGTCTCAGCGACGCCAGTCACAATGATCCCGCCCTGACTGTTGGCCAGGGCGGCGAAATCCTTGGCGTGCTCGCGGTTGTCCTTCACCTCGTCGGCATCCCGCTTCCAATCGAGATCCTCGGCTTCGCCGAGCTCGATCGCGGCAGCTTGGTCGAGCATCCCGGCGGTCACAGGGCCGGGTTGGGCTCCGGTGGAGCGGTGAAGCGACGTGTAGGCCATGCCCGCACCCTACGGTCGCCATCGGCAACTACCGTTCGGCCAACCGCTGGTTAACGAGGTGGTGGCAGGACCGTGCCGCCGCGACGGCCATCAGGCATCGCCGGATACGGGAGATCGCGGAGCGCCCGGGAGCCGCGCGGGGATAACCCGGTGACGGGAGGCGCGCGTCTTCGGGAGGATGATGGTCCTGAGGTCACACGGGGTGGAGGCACCGATGCCACAGATGCAGCCGGCGGAGGCGCTGGCGACGTGTGAGCAGGCGTTGCGGAGCCTGATCTCTACGGTGTTGGCCAAGAAGCTGGGCAAGGACTGGGTCTCCCAGGTCTTCCCCGAGGAGCGGGCGGTCAAGATCCGGGGTGTCCGGGATGAAGAGGCCGGCCGCCGCACACGACGCGGGGTTGCTTCGGTTCCAAGCAGCGAGCTCGCGTACGCCCAGTTCTTCGACATCCTCGCCCTGCTGAAGAAGTACTGGGCAGACTTCAAGCCTGCGCTGGGCAATCAGAACGAGACGTTGGGGCTGCTCAGCCGCTTCGAAGCGCTGCGCAACTCCGTGGCCCACAGCCGGGACCTGCTTCCCTTCGAAGAGGAACTCCTGAGCGGCATCGCCGGCGAGATCCGGAACAGGGTAACCATCTACATGAGCACCCAGGACCCGACCGGGGACTACTTCGCGCGGATCGACAGCGTCACCGACAGCCTCGGGAACTGCATCGACAACTTCCCGGCGGACCCCATGGAGCACGGGGTCTCGCTCCGGACCGGAGTGGTTCTGCACCCAGGCGACACGATCACCTTCCGGTGCCGCGGCACCGACCCTCAGGGCCGTGACCTCACGTGGTGGGTCCTTCCGACCCGCGAGGCAGACAACCCCCACTACACGGGGCGGGACCTCGACGTCGTCTGGCGCGTCAGCAGTACGGACGTCTCCGCGCGCAGGGATGTCCACATCTTCATGAAGAGCAGCGGCCCCTACCACCGGGTCAACACCGAGTTGTCCGGCTTCGACTACTGCGCCACGTTCATCTACACCGTCCTTCCACGCGAGGACTCCGCACCCACGATGTCCGGAGTCTCCGGAACGGAAGACAGGAACGAACGATGACGGACGTGCACAGCTCCGTGCTCGCGGCGCTGGACGCCGCGTCGTCGGTCTCGTACCCGTCGCACTCGATCGTGGCCGGGGGGCTGGCGGTCGCGGCTGACCGGGAGAACTGGTCCGAGGCGGAGATCCGGCACCTGGAGGCGCTGCGTGCCGCGCTGCTCTTCTTCACCCGGCCCGACGGCACGTTCCGTGGTGAGTACCAGGGATCCGGAGAGGCACCGTGGCCGCGTGAGGTGCGCCAGATCCCGCAGGACGTACGCGAGATGTGGGCGGTGTATGCGCAGGCGGCCCACCATCCGGCTGTACGCGCACGACTGCACCGCCTCTTGTGGGCGGCACGCCATGGCGAGCGCCCCATCGATCACCTGCGTGCGGCGGTTGAGGCGTACCGCCTGGCGGTCCCCGTCCTTCTGGACGGGACGGGCACGCTCGCCTCGATCGGCCGGATGCAGGCCGCCGACGGACTCGTCGCGGCCTACGCGCTGGCCGCCTCGACCAGGCAGCCGGTGCTCGCGGACGTCGTCACCGAGATGCTCGACCTCACCGACACCGCGCTGGGTTGGGACGATCCGGGCCCGGGCGTCGTCGCGGCGTTGACCGAGCCGCTGCTCGATCACCGGGAGTACCACGACAGGGTGCGTCCGCTGCTGGAGCGAGCCGCGGACGTATACCGTTCCGATCTCCACGTGCTCGTACGGTTCTTGACCGATCTTCGGCAGATGGCGGCGTCCCACGAACGCGCCGCGATCGACCAGCGCATCATTGACTCCTACACCAGCCACGCCGAGCGGTTCGGCGGCGTGGCCAAGCTGATGTGCCTCGAGGAAGCTGCGGCCTACGCCCAGAAAATGGGCCTCGCCGAGGCACTGGAGCAGATCCGTCGCCAGCAGCAGCGCCTCACTCGCGACGACCTCGACCTGACGCGGATCGGCATCCCGATACAGATCCCCGCCGACTATTTCACCCCCGCCATCACGACCATCGACGCTGCCGCCGACCTCGGTGAGGCCTTCAGGACACTCGCCGCAGCCACGCCTCTGTTGCCGGAGGCCGCGGACACGTCCATCCCCGAGGACACGTTTCAGGGCCTTCTGCGTCTCCCGACAGCAAGAATCAACATGAACGGCCCCGTCGTCACCACACCCCTTACCAAGGCCAGCTCAAGACCGGTCGGCACCGACACCCGTACTCTCGTCCTGGACCTGCACGGCCTTCAGCTGCAGGCCCAGTTCGACCGAATCCAGGAACGCTTCGCCCCCACCTTCGATGACCTCCTCGCCCTCTTCGTACGGCTCCCGGTCGCCCCGCCCGACCGGATGCGCGGTCTCACCCGCGCATTCCAGGCCTACTTCGAGTACGACGATGACGTCGCCCTCGAACTCGCCCTCGTCCGCATCGAGGGCCTGCTGCGCCGTCACCTGAAGGCCACGGACATCCCGGTCATCCAGCATGCTCAAGGAGATCGCCCCGGCCAGGTCAGCCAACTCGGTGCGCTCATCGCCAGCATGGAAGGCGCCGGCTTCGAAGCACCCTGGCCGACCGTCTTCCGCCTTCTGCTCGCCGATCCGAACGAAGGCATGAATCTGCGCAACGAGATCCTTCACGACCTGGCAGACCGCCGCCCGCCCCGGCACCGGATCGCCCTGGTCCTCCAGGCCGCCCTCGTGGTGCTCCGGGCGATCATCGCGGATGAACCACCCGAGGAAGAGGGGGCAGTTGACACGCCGGGATGAACGCCATCTGCGCCACCGTTGTCCGCACCCCGGTGAGGCGACCCCGAACCTGACGAAGGTCGCTCCAGTCCTTCGCCTTCGGCTCAGGAGGGAGGGCCTGGAGCCCTACCCGCGCGGTCAAGTGCCCGCCATCGTCTAGCCGTCAGCAGCAGCGGCATTTGCAGCCGAGCGAGAATACCGTCGCGAAGCCGCGCGGCGGGAGGCCAGGGGCGTTCCAAAGTCGGTTGAGTCGGTGAAGGCGCTGGTCACGGCGTGGTGACGATGTCGACGGGTGCCGCTACGAACAGATCGAGGCTCCCGTTGTGGACGGATGACCTTGCGAGTCGTCGTCCAGAACCGGAGCCTCGATGTGCCGCCAGTCTGCCACCGTCTGTCTCGTGAAGTCGCCGTCGCTGGCGGGATGTTCGGGGTTGTCGCTAGCGGAGCGGCTGGTCAGGCTGCCGGACCCGCGCCGTCGCCGGGGTGTGCGTCACCCGTTCGTGGCGGTGCTGCTGATCGCCGCGTCGGCGGTGGCGGCGGGCGCACGCTCGTATGCGGCGATCGGGCAGTGGGCCCGCAGCGCCCCGCAGCAGACCCTGGCCCGCCTCGGTGCACGCCTGCTGACCTCGCTGAACGTGCGGATCGCGCCGAGCGGGTCGACGATCCGGAGGATCGTCTCCACCGTCTGCCCGGGCGGCCTGGCCGATCTGATGGGCGAGGCCCCGACCGGCGCACCGGCGGTGGCGGTGGACGGCAAGAGCGCCCGCGGCTCGCGTACCGATACCGCGCTCGCGGCCCACCTGCTGTCCGCAGTCACGGCCACCGGCCGTGTAGTCAGCCAGCTGCGGGTGCCGGACAAGACCAACGAGATCTCCACGTTCACCGCCCTGCTGGCCCCGTTCGACCTGACCGGCACCGTGGTGACCGCGGACGCCCTGCACACCCAGCGCGAGCACGCGAAATGGCTGGTGGAAGTGAAGAAGGCGCACTACCTGCTGGTGGTCAAGTGCAACCAGCCGAACTTGCACGCAGCGGTCAGGGCCCTGCCGTGGCAGGAGGTGACCGCCCGCCGCTACGACCGTGGACGCGGCCACGGGCGGCGTGAGACCCGCTCGGTGCGCACGCTCACCGTCACCGGCCTCGGTCTGGACTTTCCCCACGTGGTCCAGGCGGTGAAGATCCTGCGGCACCGCACCAACGTGAAGAGTGGCAAGGTCACCCGGCAGATCGTCTACGCGATCACGGATATGACGGCACGTGAGGCATCACCGCAGTTCATCGGCCGTATCGCCAGGTCGCAGTGGGGTATTGAGGCCGTCCATCACGTGAGGGACACGACGTTCGCCGAGGACGCTTCCCAGATCCGGACCGGGTATGGGCCGGAGAACATGGCTACCCTGCGCAACCTCGCCATCAACAGGCTCCGCGAGCACGGTCACACCAGCATCGCCGCGGGCCTCCGCGAGATGTCCTACGAGCCCTTCACCCGTCCCCTCGACCTCCTCGGGGTGGCCCCGTGACCGGCAACGGAACGGCTCAGGCTACGCGTGCGGTTGAATGAGTGGGGTGAATGAGACTGCTGTTCTGCGACTTCGTCAGGCCGTTCGGCGTATTGAGGCCGCTACCCGGGAACGTCCCGCAACGGGGCGTGGCCCGGAGGAAGCCGATGACAGGGTCGGTACGTTCGCCACGGACGGTGCCCTCGGCTTCGATCCGTTCCCGTTCCTTCGGGCTCTTCACGAGGCCGGTTCAGGTGCGGTGGTCATCGGCCAGGTGGCCGGCATCATGCACGGCTCAGCAGAACTGACCGGCGACCTCGACCTGCTGTGGGACGGTACGCCCGCACAGGCGCACGCCCTGCGTGAGGCCCTGACCGCCACGGGCTGCGCGGACCTGCCCGACCTGAACCGGCCTCAGGTGGACTACCAGGTCATGGGTGCCAGCGGCGACCTGTGCACGCCCGACCTGCCCTGGGGCGACATGGACGTCGCACCCTGCCTCGTCCGGGCGGTCAACGCCCACGATCCGGCGGGCTTCGCCATCCTCTACGCCGACCTGGACGACCTGATCCTCATGCGCCGTTCCCTCGGCCGCCCCAAGGACCACCGTCGCGCGGACGAACTTGAGGTCTTGCGCCCTTGAGTGCCACGCCGTGACCAGCACTTTCATCCACCCGGCAGGACTTTGGAACGGCCCTGGGCGGGAGGCGCGGACCACGGGTCGTCGATCAATGAGTCCTCTCATCAGTTCCCCGTGATCTCAGAATCTGTGCGGCCAGAAAAACGAGTCAGGGATACCAACGGCGGGCGGCCGCCGGGGGACGATGACACCGATGGCGTCTTCGGCAGCCCGCAAGGCCTGTTCGTGGCTGCCGCTGCCGAGCTGATGAGCAGGGCAGTTTCTGCAGTCGCCGGTCCGGGCGTGTGCATCAGGGCTGCCGTTGAGGCCCCGTACATGCGCGAAGGCGTGTTCAGGGAAGTCGGCCCGCACCGTGTGCCAGGTGCCGTGTCGTTCTGCTTCGGTGAGGCTGGCGGCCACTTCCGGGTGCATCGGCGGGTACAGCTGGCCGTCGTGTTCGCGGAGCATGAAGACGCGGTCGACGTAGTCGACGGAATCCCCCTTCGGTTGCTCTGTATCTAGCCAGGCCAGGGCGTCGCTGCGGCTTCCGGGCCCCCAGAGGTAGTCAGCGGGGAACTGCGTTGTCTCGAACCGGGCGTCGAACGCCGCCCAGTGTGCGTCCTCGTACCGGCTCCCGGGGCGGGAAACGCTGCGGATCAGGAGGTAGAGGTATCCGTCGGCACCCGTGTCGTCGCGCAGGGCATCGGCCTGGGCCATGTGGACGCTTCCCTCGTCGTTCCAGGCCATGACGACGATGTCGCGTTCCACCGGGGCGGGGTAGAGGCGCCCGCCAGGAGTCGGGTATCCCCACAGCTGGTTGATGAGCTCTGCCAGGTCATGCAGGGTCCGCGCCGTCTCCACGGGCATCGTGCGGTGGTAACCGGTCGGGTGGGCGACAGCGTTGCGTAGATTCGACATCGCATGCTCGATGCCACGCGTGCGCTGACCACGCAGCAGACCAGCCGCTCGCGCCCAGGTCCGCAGCCCGGCGAGCATGCCATTGAAGTCAATCAGCGTGCTGCCGACCTTCAACTGCCAATGCGGCGAAGGCTGTTGCCGTGACCTCTGCCGGTTCCTCCTGCCCAGCTTCTTCACCGCGGCGAGGACGTCGTCGTAGGTGCCTACGGCCTCGGTTCTTGGAGACTCCAAGCCGTTGGCGTCCTCGAAGGGGACCGCTCCGGCGTACCACTGGAGAAACCGCTCGCGCAGCGCCTGCTCCATCACCAGCAGGGCGCGGTCGTCGACCACGGTGAAGATGTCATAGTCGAGCAGGCCATAGACGAACAGCCGCTGAAGCCGATCGACCGTACGGCACGCGGGCGTTCCCGACCCGCTCGACGTACGTCTTCAGCTTCGCCCAGCCGCGGGCCCAGTCCTGGCGTTCGGTGTCGATGACGTTGAAGGACACCCAGTCCGCGACCATCACCGGGTCACGCGGAGCGGCGAAACGGAGCAGCAGGCGGGATTCGTCCTCGCCTTCCTCGTGCGGCGTACCGATGTGCTGGGACGGTTGCGCGACGTCCTTCTGCGGCTCCTGGGGGATCGCCAGCAATTTGATTGCCTCTTCGTCGTGAGCGCGTAGACCTTTTATCTCAGGGAGGGCTGTCCGGTAGGCACGTTTGGTGTGGTGGAGCCTGCAGCCGTAGAGGGTCATGATCTGTTCATTTTGTAATGGTTTGCGTGGCTGTCGGTGGGTGGGAGTAGGGTCGCGTGGCGCGGTTCCCGAAAGGGTGAGAACCGATGGGATGTCGTGGGGGAGTGAGGCTGGGTGGGGCTGGCGGGTGGGGCTGCGGACAAGGCGGGTAACCGGTACGAGGACTGGTGGACCGCGCTGCGGGTGGCGGAGTTGCTGCGGGGGCGGGCGTCACGGATTCGTCTGGAGCCCCCGGGGCCGGCGGGCGCCGGGATCGAGTTCGAGTTCGAGGCGGACGACGGCACGTGGTGCGAACAGGTGAAGGACGTCCCCTCGAAGGGGCCGTGGACCCTGGATGCTGCGGGGAAGATCCTCAAGGCGGTCACGGGACATCTCGCGGAGGGCAAGAAGGTGCGCCTCGTACTGTCCACAGGGGCTCCTGAACTGCACGATCTTGCCCAGCGGGCCCGGGCCGCCGAAACACTCGCCGAGTTCGAGGGCATCATCACCAAGGCCCAGCTTCCCCAGTTCGTACAGGTGCTCGGGAACTGGTCTGTGAACGAGGTGCCGGTCGGCCGGGAGGTCGGCTGGCGGTATCTGCAGGCCGTGCACGTGGAGCACTACTCGCCGGAGGCGCTGCGCCGCCTGGTGGCCTCCGAGTATGAGCTGCTGTTCGTCGGCGATCCGGAAGTGATCGTCAAGCAGCTGCGTGGCTATCTCGACGAGCACCTGCACCAGCGCCTCACCGGCTCCCAGATCCGCAGCCACCTTTTGACCGTGCCGGGAGTACGCCCACGCCTGCTGGCCGGTGACACCGGAACGTTCACGGCGCTGGCCGGGACCGTCGAGCGCTTTGTGCGGCGCGTGCGGCGGGACGAGCCTGCGTTCGGGATGGCGGCCCGCCCGCACGTGGAGCAGTTGTATCAGCGCCTGATGGCCGAGGACGGCCCGCAGATCGTGGTCTGCGAGGGCGGCGCTGGCCTGGGTAAGTCAGCGGTCGTCACCGACGTCCTGGTCCGGCTGACCGAGCAGGGATGGCCGACGGCCGCGGTCCGGATGGACGGCGCCGACGCGAGCGTGCAGACGGCCAAGGATCTGGGGACCAGGATGACCCTGCCGGACTCGCCGGCGGTGCTGCTGGCTGGGGTCGCGGACGAAGCGCCGGCGCTGTTGGTGATTGACCAGCTGGATGCGGTCAGCACCTACAACGGAAGGATGTCGGACGCCTACGAGGCCGTGGAAGACGTACTTGCGCAGCTGGTCATCGCTCCGAACGTCAAGGTGCTCCTCGTAGCACGCACCGTCGATATCGACAACGACCGGAGGCTGTCCCGTCTGGTCGCGGACCCCGCCCGGGCAGTCCGGTTCCCCCTCAGCGTCCTGGACCTGGAACAGGTGCGGGCTGTCCTGTCCGCCAACGGGACGGATCCCGACAGCCTGGGGCTGGTGACGCTGGAGTTGCTGCGAACTCCGTTGCACCTGTCGATCTTCAGCCGGCTGTCGCCCTCCGCACGGGCCGCTTCGTACCGGACTTTGCAGGAGCTGTACGCGCGCTACACCGATGAACGGCGCGAGGAGATCGAGCGACAGGCCGCCGTGCTGGACTGGCAGGGGATCACGGGCACGCTGTGCGCGTCCATGAGCGAACGGGAAACGCTCCAGGCACCCGTGGCTCTCCTCGACGGTTTCGCCCGCCAGCACATCAAGGTGCTCGAATCGCACGGTGTGCTGGTGCGCGACGGGGAACAGATCGGGTTCTTCCACGAGACGTACTTCGATTTCCTCTTCGCCCGGTCCTTCATCTCCACCGGGGAGGACATCCACGATTTTCTGGCCAGTTCAGGTCAGTACCTGTTCCGTCGCGCCCAGACCCGGCAGATCCTCGAGCACCTTGCTGGCACGGACCGTGAACGTTTCCGCACCACAGCGGCCCGGCTCCTGGGCTCCGACCGGATCCGCCTGCACCTGCATGATGTGATCATCGCGGTCCTCGGACAGCTCGATGCCGCTCTGCCGGACTGGCAGGCCATCGAACCGGTCGCTTGGACTCAGGCTCCTGTGGCGGGCAAGGTACGAGGCCTACTCGCCCTGCCGCAGTGGTTCGACGCCGCCGACCACGATCAGAGGTGGGAACGCTGGCTGGGCGCGCCGCAGAGTGCCGATGCTGCGTTCCCTGAACTGCTGGCCGTCGCGCGCCACCGACCCGAGCGTGTTGCGGAGCTGGTGCGACCGTATGTGGGCACCACGCCACAGTGGGGACAGCGGCTTCTGCGGCTGATTGAGTGGGCGCTCACACCCGGCCTCATCGACCTCGCCGTCGACCTGATCGAGAGCGGACATGCGGATGAGGCGCGTGGACCCATCGCGGTGAACAGTGACTTCTGGTCACTCCCCTACGGCTTGGCCGAGACTGCTCCCGCTCCCGCTGCGCGTCTTGTAGGTGCCTATCTGCGGCGTCACCTTGTCCGAACGCGCGCCGATGGCTCCGGTGACCCCTTCGAATCCGGGCACTTGTCAACGCATTCGCAGGTTGCCGATACGGTCCTCTCCCGCATCGCGGAGGCCGAGCCGGAAGCCTACGTGAGCCAGGTCCTGCCCTTTGTCATCGACGTGGCTACGGCAGGCAGCACGGGGCGCACCGATAGCCACGCCCCCAGCGGCCGTTGGGCTCACCGCCTTGTGGGTGGCCACGGCGTCGACGCTGCGCTGCTGGCCGCCCTCGACGCAGCACTGCGCTCCCTGGCTGCCAAATCCCCGGCTGCCGCTGCGGACGCCTTGCAGCAACTGACTCCCTCACCGGTTCAAGAACTGCGCTTCCTCGCCTGCCGTGTCTACGCCGTCATGAACCAGGCAGACGAGGCGATCGCCTGGCTCCTGAACGATGAACGCAACCTGCGCCTGGGCTGGGTGGGCAGCGCGCGCTGGGCCTCGCGTGAACTCATCGAGGCAACCACGCCCCATTGCAGTGACGAGACGTTGGAGCGTCTGACTGCGATGCTGCTCGACTTCTACCCGGCGTGGGAACACCGACGGCAGAAAGGGCAGCGCAGCGCCTGGGGCTGGAGCCAGTACGAACTGCTGTCGGCGATCTGTCCCTCGCGCCGTAGTGACGCGGGACGCCACCGACTCGACGAATGGGAACGCAAGTTCCCTGGCCAGGTCCCGTCGCCACCGACACCAGTCCAGACGGGGTTCGTCGGCTCGCCGATCAGTGACCATGCGGCCCGGCACATGACCGACGAACAGTGGCACCGAGCCCTGGACAAGTACGCCCAGCCCCAACCCGAACGACCCTGGCCTCCTCAAGGGGGCGCTCACGAACTGGCCCAGACGCTGAGCCGCCGCGCGCAACAGGAACCCGAGCGCTTTACCAACTTCGCCTTCACACTTGGCTCGGACGCACCAGCCGCCTACTTGTGCGCGATTGTGGAGGCGGTCACGCCTCACCTGGACGCCGACCGCTGGGAGCAGTTGGCTCTCCACACCCACCAGACCCTCGGCCCCGCCGCCGCGCCCACATTGTGCCGCGCCCTGCAGTCGGCTCCGCAAAACTTCACTGCTGCTTCGCTGCCGGCCCTCGACAGCTACACCACGGATCCCCACCCCGAGCAGGACATCCGCGACGCCGATGCCAAGGGAACCCGAACGGATCTGCTGACCGCCGGCATGAACGCCACCCGCGGCCAGGCAGCGCTCACCGTTGCCGCCCTGCTCTTCCACGGCAGTGAGCACCTGCACGCCTTGACGCCCCTGGTCACCCGCCTCGCCAACGACTCTGTGCTCGCTGTTCGAGTCTGTGCCGCCCAGGCTGTGCTGGCCCTGATGAAGCACGACCCTCAGATTGCGCTGGACACCACCGAGCAACTCCTGAACCACCAGGACGCCAACGTCTACAACGCCTCCACCACCCAACGGCTGCTCATCAACACACTGGTCCGTGAATCCTCACGTTTCGCTGCCCACCTCGCCCGGGCCCTCCAAGGGCCGGGCGATACGGCCGAACTCGCCGGCCAGTCCTGGGCTGTTGCCACCATCCAGGGATGCCTCACCCCAGACCTCCCCAACAGCACGCACGAACTCAACGCCCTCGCCCGCCGTGGGGCGGCAGCAGTCTTCGCCGACAACATCGACCACTACCCGCACCTTGTCCCGCTGTTCAACGACGTAGTTCCCGACGTGCGAAAGAACGCCTCTCAGGGCATGCGGCAGGCATTCGACCTGCTTCCTGCGCAAGCCGACGAACTCGTCAGGGCTTTCCTCGACAGCGACGCGTTCCCCGACCACCTCGAACATCTGGCCTTCGCTCTCTACGACCACACCGGCCCCCTTCCCGCCGTGGCTATTGACGCCTGCGAGCGCATCGTCCAGCACGCGGGCAGGGATCTCGGCGATCTGAGAACCCACCGAGCAGCGGACGGCCACTACCTGGTCTCGGCGGTCCTCCGCCTCTACCGCCAAAGCCCGCGGCCTCAACGGATTCGATGCCTGGACGTCATCGACAGGCTGTCGCAAGCGGGCGCCTACGGATTGAACGCGGCTTTGGAGAACGAGCGCTGACCCGACGAATGCCTGGCTCTGGTCTTCCCGAGAATTATCTGAGAAGCCGTTGTCTTTCCGGGCGTGAGCTTTGAGTTCCCGCTGCTCAGGCATGGTTTCGGTGTGCCCGCGGGAGGCTTGGGCCGTTCTGTTCGTCGGGGGACGGCAAGGAGGCGCCCGGTGGCTTCGGTGATGGGCTTGTTGGAGGAACGTGAGACCGCTGCCCGGGTGCGGGTGGAGGAGCTCCGGGCGGAAGCGGACCGGGTTCTGGCGGAGCTCGGCGAGGCCGAGGCAGTGCTGGAACGGCGGGTGATCGCCCGGGGCGAGCTGGCCGAGGCTCTGGCCGCTCCCGGGATGGTGATCGAGGAGCCCGTTGTGGATCCGCGGGACACGACGTCAAAGGCACCGGCGGCGAAGGGCGGGGCGCCGGTTGCTGGGTCGATCGTGCCGCGGCGGCGGGAAGGCGCGACGGCGGAGGCGCTCGCGCCGGACTACCGGCGGATCGTGGAACTGCTGGAGGCCGAACTCCACGTTGGCGGGGCGGGGTTGATGGCGAAGGAGTTGACGGCCCGGCTCGGGCTGGAGTTGGTGCCGGCGAAGATCGAGGGGGTGCGGTCGAAGGCGAAGCGGCTGGTCGAGCGGGACTGGCTGACCCTCACGCCGTCGGGCCGGTTCATGCCGCGAGCGTCTGTTCCCGACGCGGCGTCCTGACCGTCTGGCCAGTGGCGGCGGTGCGGGCCAGACGCCGGGCCATGAGCATGCTCGCCGAGAAGTAGATGAACGCCTCGCTGCTGGCGGGCAGCGTCTCGTAGTCCCGGGCCAGACGCCTCGTGCGCAACAACCACCCCAGGCTTCGCTCCACCACCCACCGTCTCGGCAGCACCACGAACCCGGTCATGTCGTCACTGCGCTTGACGATCTGCAGGGTGAGCTGGAGTTTCTCCCGTGCCCAGTCCACCAGTTGGCCGGTGTAGCCGCCGTCGGCCCACATCAAGCTGACCTTTCGGAACCGTGTCCGCAGCCGGGGCAGCATCATGCGGGCGGCCCGGCGGTCGGTGACATCCGCGGCGGTCACCAGGACCATCAACAGCAGGCCGAGGCTGTCCGTGATGACGTGTCGGCGCCTGCCGTTGATCTTCTTTCCGCCGTCGTAGCCGCGTGAGTTGGCGGGCACCGACGCGGCACCCTTGACCGACTGCGAGTCGATGATCGCCGCAGTCGGCTCCACCTGTCGGCCCTCGGCCGTACGGACCTTGCCACGCAGCCGGTCGTGCAGCTCCCCGACCAGGCCGTTCTCCCGCCACCTGCGGAAGAAGGCATAGACGCGATCCCAAGCGGGGAAGTCGGCGGGAACCGAGCGCCACTTGATCCCGTTGTCGGTGACGTAGAAGACCGCATCCAACATCTGCCGGTGGCAGTAGCCCTCCGGTTGCCCGCCCCGGCCCTCCAGCCAGGCCGGCACCGGCAGCGCATCCCGCACCACCGTCCACTCTGCATCCGTCATGTCCGACGGATACCGCCGCACCCTGTTCGGACGGTCGCCCGCGTTCCCGAACCGGTGCGCGAGGCAATCACACGACGACACGCGGGAGTTGGACGGGACGAGGACCGTCACGCAAGACTGGAACAACAGGGCCTCCTGGTACTCGAGTGGCGTCGCAACCCCGAGCTACCAGGAGGCCCTGTACTCATGCATCCACCTGGCCAAGATCACCCGCCCAGGCACCCTGTTCGATCAGAACCGACCTCATGATCGATAGGAATACGGCTTCTTACCGACCTGGGTTGGTGGGGGGAGGGGAGAGCACCGGTCTGTGCTGTGTTCTTGGTCTGTATGGGGAGGCTGTCCGCCGGCTGGCTGTCGGAAGCGGTGTCCTGTGCAGTGGCGGCTGTGTTTTTCTGCTGTCCCGCGGCGGCAGGCCCGTGCCGCGTGGGCCGTCCTGTATCCGGTACTCCCTGCCGTCGCCGTCGCCGTCGCCGTCGCCGTCGCCGTCGCCGTCGCCGTCGCCGTCGCCGTCGCCGTCGCCGTCGCGGTTGCCTGTGGCTTGCTGGTCTGGGTTGGTGGGGGAGGGGAGAACGCCGGTCTGCATCGCACTCTTGGTCTGTGTGGGGAGGGTGTCCGTCGGCGGGTCTTCGGAGGCGGCGCCCTGGGCAGTGTGGGCATCAAGGGGAGTTGATCAAGCCGTGTGTGGTGATGGTGTGCCTGTTCCCGCCCGGGTGGCGCCTGTGCCCCAGCTGGCCAGCAGTCGCAGAGCCTCCGCGGAGGGGGTGTTCGGTTCGGCGTGGTAGGTCACGAGCATGTGTTCGTGGGCGTCGGCCTGGTGGAATGATTCGAGGCGGAGGTCGAGTGCGCCGACCAGCGGGTGGTGCAGGCGTTGGATGCCGTGGCATTTTTCTTTGACGTCGTGGGTGGCCCACAGCCGCCGGAACTCCTCGCTCTTGACGGAGAGTTCGCCCACCAGCGCGGACAGTCGGGGGTCGTTGGGGTGGGAGCCGGCGTCCATGCGCAGCTGGGAGACGACGTCGCTTGCTTTGTGCTCCCAGTCTGTGAACAGGGTGCGGTACTCGGGCTTCAGGAAGACCAGCCGTGCCCAGTTCTGCTCCCTGGGCGGCAGTTCGCCAAAGTCGCCGAAGACTGCTGCGGCCATCGGGTTCCAGGCGAGGATGTCCGAGCGGCGCCCCACGAGGATGGCAGGAACTCCGTCCATGGTGTCCAGCAGTGTTTGCAGGGGACCTCGCACCTGCTGGGCGCGGCCGGCCGGCTTCTTGTGCTGTTTCGGCTTCGCGAGGTGCGTGAGGTGGGTGTGCTCGGCGTCGCTCAGTCTGAGGGCGCGGGCGATGGCGTCGAGGACTTCGGGTGATACATGCTGCCCGTTGCCCTGTTCCAGGCGTGTGTAGTACGCCACGGACACTCCGGCCAGCTGTGCGAGCTCTTCGCGGCGCAGGCCCGGTACGCGCCGGTATCGCCCGTAGTCCGGCAGTCCTACGTCTTCGGGCTTGAGCCGGGCGCGTCGGGTGCGCAGGAACTCACTGAGTTCGGCACGCGGGTCCAGAGTGCCGGCGGCCAGCTCGTGCACCGGTTCGGGGTGTTCGTCCATGTCGTGAGTATCTCCGGTCGTACGCACACCTTCCTGACCCGGCCAGTGGTAGGCATCGCGCACGTACGCAGGGCCGTGGCCTGGGTGGATGCCGGATCGTCCAGGACGCTGGCCACTGTGCCCGGCTGGAAGACGGCCGGGGCGTGGACTGGATCAGGAACGGAGTACATCCCATGAGCGCAGTACAGGGGATCGAGTCGAGGACGTACCGGAGCGAGACGGCCGCGCAGGTGGTGGGCCGCCTTCGGGCGACGTTCAACACCGGCGTCACCCGTCCGTTGGACTGGCGTGTCGACCAGTTGCGGCGGCTGCGGGCGCTGCTGGTGGAGAACGAGCAGGAGCTGATCGATGCGCTCTGGGCGGATCTGAGGAAGAACGCTGCCGAGGCGAAGACGCAGGAGATCGACTTCACCGTTGCCGACATCGACGAGGCACTGGCGAACCTCGAAGGCTGGCTTCAGCCTCGCCCGGTGGAGGTTCCCGCCCGTTTCGGTCCCACGACCACGGCCTACACCACGTACGACCCGCTCGGGGTCGTGCTGGTGATCGTTCCGTGGAATTTCCCGCTGCACCTGCTCATCGACCCCATCATCGGTGCGCTGGCCGCCGGGAATACCGTGGTGGCCAAGCCGAGTGAGATGTCGGTGCACACCTCGGCTCTCGCTTCGCGCCTCCTGCGCCAGTACTTCGACGCCGATGTGCTCACTGTGGTCGAGGGAGGCGCCGAGGAGACCACGGCCCTCCTGGCGCAGCGTTTCGACCAGATCTTCTACACCGGCAATGGGACGGTCGGCCGGATCGTCATGGCAGCGGCGGCCAAGAACCTCACCCCCGTCACGCTGGAGCTCGGGGGCAAGTCGCCGGTCGTCGTGGCGCCGGACGCCGATGTGGAGGAGACCGCGAAGCGGCTGGTCGGCGCCAAGTTCGGCAACGCGGGGCAGCAGTGCATAGCCCCTGACTACGTTCTGGCGGATCCGGCCACCGCCGCCGCACTGGTTCCCGCTCTGCGTGCGGCGGTCGACGCCCAGTTCGGCTCCACTCCGCAGACCGCGGCCGGCTTCGGCCGGATCATCAACGAGCGGCACTTCGACCGGCTCACCGCTCTGCTGGACTCCGGCCGGGCGGCGGTGGGCGGCCGGCACGACCGCGACGACCTGTTCATCGCGCCGACCGTGCTCACCGATGTCGACCCCGCATCGCCCGTCATGCAGGAGGAGATCTTCGGTCCGATCCTCCCCGTCGTCGAAGTCGAAGACCTCGATGCCGCCATCGCCTTCATCAACGAACGCGACAAGCCCCTCGCCCTCTACGCCTTCACCACTTCCGAGGCCGTCAAGTCGCGCCTCGTGAACGAGACGTCCTCCGGCGGCATCGCCTGGGGCCAGCCGGTGATGCAACTGCTCATGCCCGGCCTGCCTTTCGGCGGCGTCGGCGAAAGCGGCATGGGCCGCTACCACGGCCGGTACTCCCTGGAGACGTTCAGCCACCTCAAGGCCGTCGCGGACGTCCCGCTCAACTAGCCCCGCGCTTACCCGAAGCAGGCTGTCCGACTGGTGAACGGCACAGCAGAAAGCGCCTCTGACCAGCGGCATGAGGACTGCTGAGGTCTCTGTTCTGTCGATCACCAGTTCCCCGGCAGCCCGCTGGACCGTGCTGCCGCCTGCCTCGTCCCGCCCCCTGACCCGTTCTTCAAAGGAAAAGGAAGCTGCCATGACCACCGCGTTCGACCCGATCGGCCTGAGCGGCAGGACGCTCGCCAACCGCATCGCGATGGCACCGATGACCCGCAGCCGCGCCGATGCACCCGCCGCCACGGCAACGGAGCTGATGGCCACCTACTACGCCCAGCGCGCGAGCGCCGGCCTGATCATCACCGAGGGCATCCAGCCCTCGGCCGGCGGCCAGGGCTACACCAACACCCCCGGCCTGCACTCCGCGGCGCAGGTCGACGCCTGGCGGAAGGTGACCGACGCCGTCCACGCCCAGGGCGGCACGATCTTCGCGCAGCTGATGCACACCGGCCGGATCAGCCACCCCAGCCTGCTGCCCGACGGACTCCTGCCCGTCGCCCCCTCCCCGGTTACGGCGGCGGGCCAGGTGTTCACCTACCAGGGCCCCCAGGACTACGTCACGCCGAAGGAACTGGACCCCGACGGCATCGCCCGGACGATCGCCGACTACGCCGACGCCGCGCGCCACGCGATCGCCGCCGGCTTCGACGGCGTGGAGATCCACGGGGCGAACGTCTACCTGATCCACCAGTTCCTCGCCCCCAACACCAATCTGCGCACCGACCGCTGGGGAGGCGCCGCCGCAGGCCGGGCCCGCTTCGGCATCGAGGTCGCCCGGGCCGTCGCGGAGGCGATCGGCGGCCACCGCACCGGCTTCCGTATCTCCCCCGGCAACCCCTACAACGACATCGCCGAGACCGGCCCGGCAGGCGTGCTGGACACCTACACCACCCTGACCGCAGGACTCGCCCGGCTGGACCTCGCCTACCTGCACCTGGTCGAGAGCCCGGACCGCGACCTGACCGCCCGGCTGCGCAAGGACTGGCCGACGGCGTTCATCCTCAACCCCTTCACCCACCCCGCCACCACCGGCCCTGGCGCACTCGCTCACATCGCGGACGGCACCGCGGACATCATCGCCTTCGGTGCGCTGTTCCTGGCCAACCCCGACCTGCCCGCCCGCCTCGCGGCCGGCGGCCCCTACAACACCCCCGATCCGGCGACCTTCTACGGCGGCGACCACCACGGCTACACCGACTACCCGCCGCTGCCCGCCGACAGCGCGTGAACCGAAAAAGGGGGGGCCTGTCTCCCCTACGGTGGTCACGGATGGTCAGGGAAAGAACGTCTGGTTGAGCGGCGCGGGTGCTCACCCAGGACCTCGCTTCCTGCCCGGGGGTGAACCCATGGCCCGGGTGTCGGCCTCCAGCCCGAGCCGGTCACATCACGACAACCAGCGAAAATGTCACCTTCCGTCACCGCCGGACGTGGGTCGGGGGTGTTGGCGTGGCACGCCTCACGGTTGTCGGGTTGTCGGGTTGGTGGGTTGGTGGGTTGGTGGGGTGCTGTGGGGTGGGCTGTCCGGGTGGTTTTCGGTGCTGGCGCCTGTCCGTGGTGGTGGTGGTGACGGATTGCTTTCAGAGACCTCGGCGGTCCTGTTCGAGGCGTGTGAATCTGGGAGTGAACATGCGTAAACGCATCATCGCTGTGGCCGGTCTGCTGGTGGCCGCTTCGTGTGCCGGGCCGGCGCTCGCGGCCGGCGACACCGCGGCTGGAGTCAAGCAGGCCGGGTTGTCGGCGATCGGTCTCACGAGTGATCAGCGGCTGGTCGTGTTCGATGTCCGTCGTCCCGCGGGCGTCTGGTCGCTGGGCAGGGTCTGGGGACTGTCCGGGGACACCAGGCTGGTGGGGATCGATTTCCGGGTGCAGAACGGAAAGCTGTACGGAGT
Source organism: Streptomyces sp. NBC_01451 (assembly GCF_036227485.1). NCBI lineage: Bacteria > Bacillati > Actinomycetota > Actinomycetes > Kitasatosporales > Streptomycetaceae > Streptomyces > Streptomyces sp. NBC_01451. The sequence goes on along the minus strand of NZ_CP109479.1, from coordinate 144,092 downwards.
CGGTGACCGGGGCGGCATCTACACCTTCAGTACCCGCAACGCGCAAGCGATGAAGGTGTCGCAGCTGACGGTCGCCCTGTCCGGGACCGCGTTCGGGGTCGATTTCAACCCGGCCGCCAACCGGCTGCGGGTCGTCTCCGGCAGCGGGCAGAACCTGCGGCACAACATGGACGACCCGGCCGCCCCGCTGGCCACCACCGTCGACGCCACCCTCACCAACCCCACCACCCCGCCGTCCACCGCCATCGGCGTGACCGGCGCCGCCTACACCAACAACGACCTCAGCACGGCGACCGCGACGACCCTGTTCGACCTGGATACGATGGCCGACCGGGTCTCGGTGCAGTCCCCGGCCAACACCGGCACCCTCGCGCCCGCCGGCAGCCTCGGAACCGACGCGGACCCCGACGCCGGCTTCGACATCTACTACGACCCGGCCACCGGGACCAACCAGGGCTACGCGGTCATCAAGACCACGGGGACCTCCCGTCTGTACCGCGTCAACCTGCTGAACGGCAAGGCCACCGACAGCGGCGCCTTCCCGAAGAAGTTCCAGGTCACCGACCTGGCACTGCCCATCAACCAGCGGTAGCCCCTGAGCCCTGACACGCGGAGTCCGGCAGGAGGCCTGAGAGGGGGCTGCCCCCTCTCAGGCCTCCCCAGCACCCTGCTCGTCGCGGGCGGCCGGCATCAGGTTCCCCCCCGAGATACGGAGTGTGCTGACAGAGGGGCAGACGGTTCTGACGAGAGGAACACCGGCCATGGCCGCTCCCGGAAAGCACTCGCTGGAGTTGCGTGAGCGTGCGGTGATGTACCGCACCTCCGGGGTGGGTCACTTCAACCGTTCTGGCTCACGTCGGGTGGTGATGGAAGGTGATGTTGGATGGTGTTCGTGATGTGTCCGGCCCGGGTGGGTGGCTGGTGTTCGGGTGGTGTGTTCGTTCTGGGTGGGAAGTGAGGTTCCGGGGGAGTGCTTACGCGGTTCAACCAGGGGTCTGTTCCGTGGCTGTCCGTCACTGCCGGATGTGGGTTGGGGTCGTTGAAGTGAGATGCTGCATCAACTGGCGCAGCAATGCGCGTTCTTGCTGTTCGGGCAGTCCTTCCAGCTCGTGATGGGCCGTGCCCCGCGCCGGGTCGCCGGCCGGCGTTGTGGCGAGGCGTTCGGGGGCATTGCGGGTGGCGGCATGCGCATCTGGCCCGGGCAAGGTGTCGTGGGGTTTCGTCTGGGGCTCTTTTTCGGTTCTTCTTGCGGTTCGTTCGGTTGGTACTTCCGGATCTACGCAGAGGAGCTCTTTGGTCACGGGGAGTTGGCGCGGCGGGCGTCCCCGTCATGGCGGGCGGGGGTGAACCGTCCCGGCGGCGGGTCCTCGTCCAGCCAGCCCCGCTCCACCAGACGCTTCAGTTTCCCCCGGGTCCCGTCGGTCTTCGCTGTGGTGGCTTCCGGTCCGATCCGCGGCTCGGTCTGTTTGGCCTGCAGCGGATTGGGAGCGTCTGCGACGATCTCGACGATGTCCCGGTACACGTCCGGCAACGCCTGAGCAACCAGGTCCTCCCGCCACGGCGGCACCGCCATCATGCCAATGCCGTGCGGTGCCGGCGTTTCCTTGGGTTCCAGCCCATCGTGCGCTCCTACTTCTGGTGCTGCCTGCGCGGCCGGCGGCTCTGCCAGCACCTGCGCGGTGACCCTGCTCATCCTGTGGCGGGAGACCCGCCGCTGGCGCCGGCGGCGGGTCTCCCGCCGGTGGGCCCGAATGGTCTTCCGGAACCCGCCGTTCGTGAACTCGCGGACGGCACGGTCGTCTCGGAGAAGAACACGCCGCGGGCCTCCTGGCCGGCGGCGTGCCCTGTCTCCGGTTCAGCCCCCGCGTCCGCGACCGCCCGGGAGAGCGCCGCAGGCCACACGGGCTCTGCACGCAGGCCGATGGATCCGTCTGTGCCAGTAGCCCCGAGCGCAACTCGGCGATCAGCGCGGCGAGGAAACAGGGCATTCCTCATGGTCGTCGGAGTGATGGAAGAGGACCAAAACCGCTTCCCGGGCCTGCGCCCATGCTGCATTGACACTCGCAAACGTCCGGGCGCTTTCATACCCGGAGACAAGATCCAAAACTTTCCCTACGAGATCGAGTCGGCGCAGTGCTTCTTCCCTGGTCAAGGCCCTGAGCTTCAGGAGCCTGGACAACTGAGCGACCTCGTTCATGGCATATGCCGTGCCGGAGGCGGCCGCCATGCCGTCAGCTACGAAGTGCCTGGAGAAGGCATCCAATTGCGCAGAAAGGGCCTCCAGGGAAAGCAGGGCTCGCGTTACAGGGTTGTTGTCGCAGTGGCCGGCCCCGTCCCTCTGCCACGGCAGCCCATCCGACGGCATCAGCCGGCGGGGCGAGACCCGAGCGATGCCGGGGCCGCCAGGGGAGTGTCGCCCGGTCTGAGCGACGCTGATGGCCTCCAGGAGCTCGGCGTCGGTGGACGCCAGGATCTGGTCCAGCCGGTCGTCAGCCGCAGTACGGTCGTCGTCCAGGTCATGCGGGAAGTCACTCACGGGTCTCTCCCTCCTCAAGGCCGAGATTGATCTTTAGCTGACGTCGGGCGCGGTGCAGGTTCTGTCGTACGGCAGCGGGAGTCCGCCTGAGCGCGGCCGCGATCTCTTCGGCGGTGAAACCGTCCAATGACCAGGCGAGGACATCTCGCTGTGCGGGCGGCAGCTGACGAATGGCGTCAATGACGGTGCGGCTCTCCTCGGACAGCGCCAGCTTGGCGACGGGGCAGATGCCGCCAGGCATATCTGGTACCTCGCCGGTGGACTGCTCCCGCCGGTCGTTTTGCCGCCAGTAGAACCGCAGGGCCGCCGTACGCAGATAGGCCCCGGGATACTCCAATCTCGTCCAGAGATCAGGAAGCACGGCGAGGAGAGCTTGGTGCGCGGCGTCGTCGGCCTCGAACTCGCTCGCGCCCTGATACATCAGAAACTTGGTCAAGAGCTTCTTCTCGGCAACGTAGAAGGTGTCGAAGTCCTCACGGTGCACGGCGGGGGACGGCACGAAGGACCGCACCTGCTGAGGGCGCGGCCCGGTGTGCCCGGCCGGAGCCGGTAGTTCGCTCATGTCAGGCTGCCTCGCCGCGCGGGAGTTTGATGGTCACGCGCCGACCGTCGGGCAGAATCTCCGTGATCTCGCTGCCGGGCGGCAGATGGCCGATCGTGTCGATCGGAGTCTCCCGCTGCTGCTCAGCCCTGCGGATCTCCCTCTCCACACGGCGCCAGCACGAACGCGCGCTCATCCAGGTGTACACCAGCCGCAGCGCTCCGGCCGCAGCGGCGAACCCTGCGGTGATCGTCACGGGCTCCATACGAACTCCCCAAGTCGTCGGCGCCTCCCGAGGCGCCGTATTACCCCCTTAAGCGTCCAGTCCCAGGACTTGTGACATTTCGCAGGTCAGCGACGTCAGCTACCACACAACAACAGCGCACCGCAACGAGATCGCTTCCCGCTGCTCTCGCTGCGCCCAGATTCCTGACACGCCGGGCACCGCAGCGGACCGGGGGGTGGGATCCGATTGGCGAGGCCCGTGAGGCAGACAGATGCCGGTGGAGAGCGAGCGAGGGTCGACTGCAGCCTCGAGGCGCCGTCTTGAGCCCGAAGACCGCCTCGGTGCCGTAGAACACGAAGGCGACCACGGAGAACAACACGGTGATGGTCTCCATGGTGGTGCCGGGCGTCTCCGAGACCACGCTCGCTTGTACCTCTGCCAGAGCCACTTCCCAGAGCCACGTCGACGTGTACGCCGGCACCGCTGGCTGTGCTGTGCGTGCCGGGCCGCGAAGTCGTGAGTGTGTGCGGGAGTTGGGAGGGGTCCTGTCGGGCGTGAGGCGGAGGCTGGGGAACATCCTGTGGGGGGGCGCGGGGGTCGGGTTCGGTGGCTGTTCAGGTATCGGAGAGTGCGGTGTGGAGGAGTGCGCGGGCGTAGTCCTCGGCTGGCATGTTCGCGGCTGCGGCTTTGGCTTGGAGGGTGTGGTGTTGGGTTTCTCCTATGGAGATGTGGAGGCTGTGGTCCGCAGCGATGCCGAGTAGTCGCGGTGTGTAGGGCTGGGTGAGGTGTTCGGTCAGGAGGGTGGCGAGGAGTTCGGGGACGGGGTGGCGGGGTTTTTCGCCGTGGCGGATCCATCGGCTGACCCGGGAGCGGTCGACGGCGATGCCGCGTTGTCCTGTTTGTTCGGCCCGGTGGTTGATGCGGCGGGCGGTTTCGCTGTTGTTCCAGCCTGCCTGGGCGAGGGCGAGTGCGAGGGTGTAGTTCGGGTTTTTCAGTGTGTGCCGTCCGGGTGGTGTGGGCTGGCAGGGGGGCGTGATCGTGTTGCGGAGGGGTTCGCAGCACCGCGGGTCGTAGACGGTGTGGGGGGCCGGGCGGGACGGTGGTGGTGTGCCTTCCACCAGGTGGGCGTGTGGTGCTTGGTGAGGTGGCTGGGGCCGCCTTGGAGGAGGGTGTGTCATGGCGGAAGCCGCAGTCCCTACGATCACGCCGACGGTGCCGGCCGGTGGTCCGGTGGATGTGAGGCGCCCGTATTTCGTGGGGATCGGCGGCCTGGGCATGCTGCCGGTGGCGCGGGTGTGTGCCGAGCGGGGATACATGGTGTCGGGCAGTGATGTCCGGGTGTCGGAGGGGCTGGAGGAACTGGTCCGCTGTGGTGTGGTGGTGCACACCGGGCACGCGGCCGGGCAGGTCCCGGCGGACGCGACCGCGGTCGTGTTCACGCATGGAGTGGGTGAGGACCATCCCGAGATCGCACAGGCGCGCCGGCGCGGTATCCCGCTGGTGCACCGGTCGGCGGTGCTGAACGCGTTGATGGCGGCCGACCGTGCGGTGGTGGCGGTGCTGGGGACGCACGGGAGGACAAGTACGTCGGGGATGCTGGCGTTCTCGCTCGCCCGCATGGGGCAGGAGCCCTCGTACGTGCTGGGTGGCGACCTTGATGTGCCGGGCAGTGGCGGATGTGCGGGCAGGGGTGGTTTCTTCGTCGCGGAGGTCGACGAGTCGGACCGCACTCATATCGGTGTGCGGATGGGCGTGGCGGTGATCACGAGCATCGGGCACGGCCACGTGGAGAACTATGCCGCGGCGGTCGACCACGTCGGCGCCTACGAGCGGTGTGTCCGTACCGGTCTGGACGTGCACGGCACGCTGGTGCTGAGCGCCGACGATCCCGGATGCCGGGAACTCGCCTCCCGGCTGGCCGCGCGGGGGGACGGGCCCCGGAGGGTGACGTTCGGCCTCTCGTCGTCCGCGGACTGGCGGGTGAGTGAGGCGGTCAGTACGGGCGGGAGCACCACGGCGGTGCTGCACGGTCCGCGGGGTAGGGAGTTCGATCTCGTGCTGCGGGTGCCCGGCGTCCACCAGCTCCTGAACGCCGCCGCGGCCGTCGCCACCCTGCACACCCTGGGCCAGGAGGGCGACCTGGCCGTGGAGGCCCTGGGCTGCTTCGACGGTGTGCGGCGGCGTATGACGCTGTCGGGGGAGGCGGCCGGGGTGCTGGTCTTCGACTCCTACGCCCATCATCCCGACGAGGTGGGCGTGGATCTGGCTGCCGCGCGCTGCCTGGTGGAGGCCGGCGGCCGGGTGATCGTGGTGTTCCAGTCGCCTGGCCAGGCCCGGCTGGACATGTTCGGCGATGCCTTCGCGAAGGCGCTGGCCGGCTGTGACCGGGTGGTGCTGACGGACAGTGGTCAGGGCGTCGTCGCCGGGGCGCTGGAGGCGCTGGCCGCCCGCATCACCGGTGCGGGCGGCAGCGCGGGGCATGTGGTGCCCGACCGGGCGCAGGCCGTGGTGTCCGCTGCCGATGGGGCGCGGTCGGGTGATGTGGTGATCCTGATGGGGACCGGTGACATCGTCGAGTCGGGGCCGCTGCTGCGGGCCGCGCTGGCCCCCGCCGCGGCCTAGGCGCCGGTGGGATGGGGGCTGGGCTGGAGCAGCGCGTCGGCGAGCTGCTGCAGCTGGACGTCCCGGCCGGCTTTGATCAGGACGACGTCGCCGGAGCGCAGGGTGTTGCGCAACAGGTCCAGGGCGGTGTCCTGGTCGGGCAGGTGGAGGGCTGTCCCGCCGCTGCTGCGCACGCCGTCCTGCATCCATCCGGCTTCGTCCTCTCCCACCAGGATGATCTGGTCCAGGTCCCGTTCGGCGGCGTGGCGGCCGATCTCCTCGTGGGAGGTGCGCGCGTCGTCGCCGAGTTCGTTCATCCGGCCCAGGACGGCGATGGAGCGCTGGTCGCGTCCGCCGGTCATGGAGGCGAGTGCGTTCAGGGCGTGGCGCATCGAGTGGGGGTTGGCGTTGTAGGCGTCGTTGACGATCGTGACGCCGTCGGCGCGGGTGGTCGTCTCCATCCGCCACCGGGAGCGCGGGAGGGCCTGGGACAGGCGTGCGGCGCTCTCCTGCACGCGGAGTCCGGCTTCGCGGGCGACGGCGGCGGCGGCCAGGCTGTTGGGAACCTGTACGTCGCCGGCGGACTGGAGGTGGACGGGGGCGCTGCCCTCGGGGGCGGTGAGGGTGTAGGAGGCCCGGCCCTGACCGTCGGTGGTGACGTCGACGGCGCGGACGGTGGCCTGTTCGCTCAGCCCGTAGGTGACGACCCTGCCCCGGGTGCGCAGGCGGATGGCTGCGGTGAAGTCGTCGTCGGCGTTCAGGACGGCGAGTCCGTCGGGCTGGAGGGCTTCGACGATCTCGCCCGTGGCCTGGGCGATGTTCTGCCGGCTGCCGAACTCGCCGAGGTGTGCGGTGCCGACGTTGGTGATGACGCTGATGTCCGGCGGGGCGATCCAGGTGAGGTCCCGGATGTCGCCGATGTGGCGGGCTCCCATCTCCAGGACGAGGTAGTCGGTGGTCTTGTCGCCCAGGGTGATGGTCAGCGGCAGGCCGGTCTCGTTGTTGAAGGACTGCGGGGTGCAGACCACGGTGCCGGGCAGCACCTGGGCGATGAAGTCCTTCGTGCTTGTCTTGCCGGCCGAGCCGGTGACGGCCACCACCGTGGCGGTGGCCAGGGGGTCGTGGAGGAGGGCGCGGCCGAGGCGTGCGAACGCGGTCAGGACATCCTCGACGACGATCGCGGGGAAGCCCACGGGCCGGGTGACGAGGGCCGCGACCGCACCGCCTGCGATGGCGGCCTCGACGTAGTCATGGCCATCGGTGTACTGGCCCTTCAGCGCGACGAACAAGGCTCCGGGGACGATCTCGCGGGAGTCGACGCGGGCGGGCTGCGTGACCTGGGCCTTGCGGTCGAGGACATTGGCGAGCCGGCCGCCGACGACGGCGGCGATGCTGGTCAAGGACATGGGATGCAACGCGATTCTCCCTGCTCAGGTGGTGGGTTGGGACGCTGCCGGGCGGGCCGTGGAGGGCCGGGCAGCCGGCAGCCGTACGGTGCGGCGCAGGTCGGGCCGGACACCGCGTCCGGCGAAGAAGTCCCCGAAGCGGTCCAGGGACAGGACCGGGGCCAGGGTCTGGGGGATGGTGTCTGGGACGGGGTGCGCAAGACGACCTGTCCCGTCCGTGTGGCCGATGGCCAGGACGCGGTGGCCGCCGCGCCGCTCCGGATCGTGTGCGGGCGGGCGGGTCTTCTTGGCGACGCAGGCCGTCACCAGGTGCCCCTCGCCCAGGAGTCCGGGGAGGCGGTGGAGGTCCGGCTCGGGGGGCACGGCGGCCGGCATGCGGGAGGTGTCTGCCGCACAGGCGGCGGACGGCCGGTGGACCAGCCCCATTTTTGGCCGTCCCGCCGCGCTGCTGGACGCAGCCGCCGAAGCGGCGGGCCCCGGCGGGGAGTTCGTACAGGACGGGGGCGTTGCCGTCGCGGTGCAGGAACGCCATGCCGTCCGTCACCGTCGGCGCCCCCCGGTGAACAAGCTGCGCGGTCTGCCCGGCCAGGTCCGGAGGTCTGGATGCCGTCCCGCACGGTGAGGCAGTTGTGGGTCGCTGAACCGTCGCCCGATCCCGGCAGCGGAGGCGGCTGCTGTGCGTCGACTCGGACGGAGCAGCGCGGGAAGGCGGGCGCAGTGGATGTATCAGGCGGACGCGGAACCGGAGGCGTCGGCCGGAGGCGGCCGGGCACAAAGACGTTCATGCAGGTCGGCACCATGGGTCCTGTCCAGAAGTGATGGGTTGTGCCGGGCCGGGCCGGGCCGCTTGGCTCTTGGCCCGCCCCCCCCGGCCGTCACGGGCCCGGGGGAGCGAAGGGTGCTGGTGTCCTGTCGTCGGGCGGGGAACCCCCATTCCCGCTCGACGGCAAGGGGCCCGCGCACGGTGATGCGGATTTCACGGGGGTGCCGTGCGCGGGGGTTGTCAGACGGCTGTCGGGTCGGGCTCGATGTGCCGCAGGTGGTCGGCGAAGCGCACCGACCACGGAATGTGCCCTGTCTCGTCCTGGGGGGCGGGTCTGGGTCTGTGCTCGCGCAGGGCGGCTTGGGCCAGGCGCAGGCGCTGGACTTCGCCGGTGCCGGCGGGTGCGTAGGTGGTCTGCATGTCACGGAAGACCCGGGAGATCTCGCCGGAGGTGTCGAGGCTGTTCGCGCCGTGCAGTTCCATCGCGTCCCGGCCGGAGTCGCGGGCCGCTTCGTGGCCGAAGGTCTTGGCGGTGATGAGCTGGTCGTCGCAGTCCGTGCCGTGGTCGAGCATGTCGACGGCGTGGTAGGTGAGGATCCGGGCGGTGTGCAGGCGGGCCGTCATCGCGCCGACACGGTCGCGTACGACGCCGATGTCGCAGAGCGTTCCCTGGTAGCGGGGCCGGCTGGCGGTGTACCGGGTGGTGAGGTCGAGGGCCGCTTCGTGCAGGCCGAGGGAGAGGGCCGTGAGGTTGGGCCGTCCGTAGAGGATGCTGCTGGACTGGGCGACGGCCAGGCCCCCTCCGACCTCGCCGAGAACGTTCTCCGGGGGGAGGCGTACGCGGTCGAATCCGAGCCCGCCGAAGCCGAAGCCGCGCAGGCCGAACGCGCCGACGTACCGGTTGGCGCAGACGCCTCTGCGCTCGCCGGCGACGAGGAAGGCGGTCAGGGCCTGGGAGGTGCGGGTGCCGGGCGGTGCGGTACGGGCGACCACGACATGGATGTCGGCGATCTGGCTGTTCCCGATGTGTGCCTTCGTGCCGGTGAGGATCCACGCTTTGCCGTCCCACTCGGCTGTGGTGGTCATGCCGCCGATGTGGCCGCCCTGGTCGGGTTCGGTGACGGCGATCGACAGCAGCACGCTGCCGTCGGCGACGCCCGGGAGGAGTTCCGCACGCTGTCGTTCGGTGCCGAAGTGGAGCAGGGCGGCGACGGGGATCAGGCTGGCCTGGAGGATCGCCGCGGCGGCGGCGGATACCCGGGCAAGGCGGTGGATGAGGATGGACTTGGCCACATGCCCGGCCTGCATGCCGCCGTACGCCTTGGGCACGGTGACGCCGAACCAGCCGCGGGCGGCCAGGAGCCGGGCCACCTTCCGGTCGACATAGCGGGCGCTTTCCATGTGGGTCACCCGGGGGCGGATCTCCTCGTCGGCGAAGGCGTCGACGTCCTCCCACAGGGCCTGGTGGCGGGGGGTGAGGAACGTGTCGAGCACGCGGGGCGCGCGGGGTGTGCTGGATGCGGACATGAACGTCCCCTTTCCCTGATGGGCTCACATGACGGCTGAGGCCGGCTGCACGCGGGGGTGCGCGGGCAGTTGCTACGTCAGGGGGCAGGCGGGGTGACGATCTGGAGCGTGTCGGCTGCGGTGCGCGCGGTGTCCTTGACGATGGCCAGGACCCGTCTCGCGTCATGGAGGGTGCGCGGTTCGGGGTCGATGATGCAGACCGTGAGCAGGGCGAGGCCGGTGTGCGCGTCGATGACGGGGCTGCCGAAGTAGCTCTGGATGCCGATGGCGTCGACGACGAGGTTGCTGGCGAACCGCGGGGAGGCGGCCACATTCGGCAGAGGCAGCGACAGCTTGCGCCGGACGACCTCGGGGCACCATCCGTGACTGCGGCTCATGGTGCGGCCCACGATGGGATAGCCGGCGTCGCGGGGCGGGTTGCGCAGGCCGAGAAAGGTCTGCTGCGCGCCGAACGCGTTCACCATGGCGTAGAGGAAGTCGGCACGCTCGCCCATGTCGTGGGCGATCTCGTCCAGTACCTCGACGCCCTCCGTCCCGATGCCCAGCTGCTCGAACCTGGTCAGGCGGGTGGCCATCTGGGCGGCTTCGGTCTGCGGGTCGTCGGTGAAGGTCTCGATCCGGTGGTGCACGGCGTGGAGCGCCGGGACGTGCGGAGCGGGGCTCGGGTGGCTGGGGGTGGAGGTCATCTCGCGTCCAAGAGGGCTGAGTCGTCGGTGGCCAGGGCCAGTGCGTGTCTGATCAGGGTGAGCAGGACGCCGGCCACGGAATGGGGGTTGCGGGCATCGCAGAAGATCACGGGGATGTTGTCGCCTACGTCGAAGGCTTCGCGGATCTCGGGCAGGGTGCGCGGGGCAGCCCCGGGGAAGCGGTTGACGGCGATGACGAAGGGCAGGCCGAGCTGTTCGAAGAAGTCGGCTGCCGGGTAGCTGCTCTCCAGGCGGCGGGTGTCGGCCAGGACCACGGCGCCGAAGGCCCCCGCGGAGAGGTCGTGCCACAGGTTCCAGAACCGCGGCTGTCCCGGAGTGCCGAAGAGGTACAGCTCCAGGTGTTCAGGGTCGTCCCAGCCGACACGGCCGAAATCGAAGGCGACCGTCGTGGTCGTCTTGGCCTCGACACCGTCCAGACTGTCGGTGGCCGCGCTGTGCGCGGTGAGGACTTCTTCGGTTCTCAACGGCTTGATGTCGCTGATGGCGCCGATCGCGGTGGTCTTGCCGACGCCGAATCCTCCGGCGACAACCAGCTTCAGGGCTGTGCGCCCGGCAGGCTGAGGGAACTGCGTCACAGGTGTCACCCGGCCTTCGCTACCGCGTCGGGGAACTTGGTCTTGAGGAAGGCGCTGAGGGATTCCAGGAGCTGAAGGTCGGAGCGGTCGCCCGGCGTCTGCGGGACGGGCACCATCAGGGCGCCCGCATCGATCAGGTCGGAGACGAGAATCTTCACCGCGGTGACGTGCACACCGGTGGTGCCGGCCACTTCCGCGAGGGGACGCCGCCGTTGGCGGCACAGTCCGATGATCTGGGCGCTTTCCGGCGAGAGCCCGGGAGCGGGCTGACGGCGGCCGGGTCCGAGCACGGTCTGGAGGTTCAGGTGGTGTCGGGGACGGGTGCGGCCGTCGGTCAGCGTGTAGAGCCGGACGATGCCCGACGTGTCGTCTCCAGCCCTGGGTAAGGGCTCCTGTGGTGGCCGGGAGGTCATGACGCAGCCTCACCATCGGCATCCCGGTCACGGACGAGCGTGGTCATGAACGGCGCGAACCGTGACACCAGCCGCCCGATCTCGAACGCGACGGCGCCGATGTTCGCGTCCGTGGCGACCAGCACGACCAGCACCGTGGCGACAGTCTTCCCGCTCTGGTGGAACGTGCTGCCGACGCCGGCATTGGTGACGAGGAACATGACGTCTTCCCGTTCCAGCAGGATCTGCTGCGCCGGCACCTGCTTGCCCGTGGGCCCGGTGACGCCCTTGGCCAGCCCCGACATTCCCGAGAACGTGGCGGCCAGTTCGTCGGCCCAGTCGGGGTCCATGTGAGAGGAGAACACCTGCTTCAAGCCGTCGCGTGAGCCCAGCAAGGCGTGGCTGACACCGACCGTGCCCGCCACGAAGTCGTCGAGCAGGCGCGTCATCTGCCCCTTGACCGCATCGGGGGAAGCCGCGGGGGCCACTGCACCGGTCATGTCGTAAGTCATCGTCGATTCGCTCCATGCGAAGTTGCGGGGAAGTACAAGGTCAGGGCTGGCTGATCGGGGGCGCGCCAGGGGCGGGCTCGGCGCCCAGCCCGGCGCGCAGGCCCGTCCGCCAGTCGCCCCCGGCACGGGGATTCGCGGCCTGGGCCGGCACTTCAGCCTGCGCAGCGGTGCCGGCAACGGGTCTGCGCACACGCCTGCGCTTCGGCAACGGAGCCGTATCGCCTGCGCCGCCCGCGTTCACGGGAGGGCTGCCCTGCGCCGGACGGACGAACTGCTCTACGGCGCCCGTCCGCTCGGGCTGCGAAGCGGCAACCGGCTCCGGCGCCGCAGAGATCGTGACGGCGGCGACAGCAGGGGTGACCGGGACGAGGTAGCGGGCCGGAACCAAGACGTGGGCGGTGGTCCCGCCCATCGGGTTCATCGTCAGCCACACCGACAGGCCGTACTTCTCGGCAATCTTCGCACTGGTGATCAGACCCAGGCGCCCCGCCCGGACCTGGCCCGCGACATCCGCCTGCCCGGGGTGCGCCAGGAGACGATTCAGCATCTCCCGCTGCTCCGGCTCCATCAGCAAAGTCGCCTTGTCCTCGACCTCGACCAGCAGACCGTGCGCCACCTGCTGCGCACGGACGACGACATGGGTCGCCGGATCGGAGTGCTCCAGACCGTTGTCGATCAGCTCGGCGAGCAGATGCGCCACATCGGGATGCACATGCGCCGGCAGCGCGAACGCGTCACCGACTTCACCCACCGCGATCTTGACGCGCGGATACCTGACCACCTCGGACTTCGTGCCGCGCAGCACCGTGACGACCTCGACGGGAGCGCGCATCTCGCGAAGGTACTGACTGCCCAGCACCACGGAGACGCTCTCCACCATGCGGCGCAGCCGCATCGCGAGATGGTCGATCTTGAAGCTCCAGTCAAGGAGTTCCGGGTCCTCGGTCGCGTTCTGCAGGCCGCTCAGATTCTCCAGCATCTCGCCGATCAGACTGTGCTGGCGCCGGGACAAAGTCCGATGCATCTCCACCAGCACCGCCGCCTGAGACTCGTCATGCACCCGTATCAGGGAGCCCGCCCCCTGCGTCTTCAGGTTCCCGATCAGCTCGATGACCTTGTCGAGCATGTCGCCGCCCGCCGCCTGCGGATCCTCCGGGAGCGGGGGCCGGGCACCCCGGCACAGCTCATGTGCCGTCCAGACCATGGTCTGCTCAGCGGCATGCGCGGCCTCCGCGACCCGCTGGAACTCGGCGTCGCGATGGCCCTGGAGAGAGGCCGCCACCGCCTGTACCCGGATGACGCCGACGAGCGCCGCGATGAGCACGCCGCCACCCAGAGCGCTCGCAAACTGGGTGAACGTGAACCGGAACCCCCACGCGGCCAGAACGGACACGCTCCACACGCCAACGATGCACACCAGCGGCGCGACCAGCACACCGGCGACCTCATCGAGGAGGTAGCGATCCACACGGGGGCGGCGGCCCCGTCTACGGCGGTGCGTGACCTGCCGAGCGGGAGACACGCGGTCAGACATGGGATTCCTCAACAGTCCGTTCCAGCAAGAGGGCAAGAAGAGGGACAAGCGGTCGGCTCGTTCCTCCTCAGAAGGGGAGGGAGCACCAGGTCGTCGTACCGTCGAGGCTGACGCCCCAGTCGTCGGCGATGGAGGCAACGAGGAACAGGCCACGGCCGTCCTCATCGTCGAGAGCGGCGTTGCCCAGCACGGGAAGGTCGTGAGACCCATCCCTCACCTCGATCAGGAGGTGACTAGCCGTGAGGTACAGGCGTACCCCGACATCACCGCAGCCGTGCTTGAACGCGTTGGTGACCAGTTCGGTAGCCAGTAGCTCGGCAGACTCAGTGAGGTCGGGCAGGCGCCAGTACTTCAGCCCGGCCCGGATGATGAGGCGTACCCGAGATGGCACAGCTCTGTCAGCTATCGCGATGGCGCCGGCCGTGGAGCCACTTCCGCGGGCAAAGGACATATCAAATCCGGTGTACACGCGGAGGCTAGGAGGGATTCGGGGCTCCGTCCGGACAATGGTCGCAGTCGGTGTCATGCCGAACCCTCCGTATATCCGGAGGCTCCGGACGCCTGACACGTCACCACTCGCTCGACGTGGCAAGCCACGGCGGCGGGGATCAACCGTTCCATCCCCCGTACCTTGACGAGGAAGACTGCGATGCGCTGCTTCTCCGGCTTCACGGGAGGGAGCTCCTTGGTTCGGCGGACACGACGTAGGTGTGGGCCTGCTATTCCGAATCCGTCAACGCTTGGGCCGAGAAAACAGGCATCAGGCCTCACCTTGAGGTGTTGCCATCCGTGTTCTTGAGCGCCTCGAATGCGGTACCCCTACCGTTCCAATCAAGGCAGTTGTCGTCACGGGCGCCCGTGACCAACTTTTCTGGACACGCGCCTCTACGCCGACCAGGGACAATCCCACTTTCTAGACAACCAGTTGGGCTGTCGCTACCTGATGTTCCAGGTCACGCCCACCAAATCGAGCGATGCCGCAGTTACCGTTAGGCCACCACACTGCACAGGGAGCACGCCCATGAACTCCCCTTTGAAGCCCGGTTCCAAGGCAGACCGGGAGGCCCTCCGGCAAGGCATGGTTGCCGTCGGATGCCCCCTCGCGGATATCGCTATCGAGATGCGCACCCGCTTCAGGATGCGTCCCAGAGAAGCGTGGCGGCATTCCCACGGCTGGACGCTTCAGGAGGCAGCGGATCGAATCACTCAGGCGAGTATCGGACGCCCCGGTGAATCCGTCGCCGCTGACGCATCCCTTGTGGGCAAGTGGGAGAAGTGGCCAGGCCCTTCCTCACGCCGTCCTAGTCTCTCGGTCCTCTTCGCCATGGCAGAAGCCTTCTCGTGCCGCGTGGCGGACTTGTTGGACCTGGAGGACCGGCACGCGCTCCCCAAAGGGGACTTACACCTGCTCGCCCATCGTCCAACAACCGTCGAGACGCCGGCCCTGTCGTCTGCCGTTCCCCCGCCTGCGCCGACCGGGACCGACCTCGTCCGTCTCGCCGCCGATGAGTCCGCCACGTGGGCGCAATGGGCGGAGGCCACAAACGTCGGCGACATCGCCCTTGAGCAACTGATGGCCGAAGCACGGGCGCTCGCCTCGGACTACCTCACGTCCGAGCCCATCGCGCTCTTCGTCCGAACCCGAGCATTACGCGATCGCGTCTTCGCTCTCCTCGAAGGCCACCAGTACCCCCGCCAGTCGACTGACCTGTACGTCGCGGCCGGTTACCTCTGCGGGCTCCTGGCATGGATGTCCTCCGACTTGGGACAGTTGCGCGATGCGGATACTCAAGGCCGCACGGCGTGGCTGTGCGCTGAGCTCGGAGGGCACAACGACCTACGCGCTTGGGTGCTTTCGACGCGCTCGAAGGTGGCCTTCTGGGACGGACGCCTACGGGAAGCGATCAACTTCGCCCGTCACGGCGCCACCTACCGCACAACTGGCTCGGTGGCAGTGCTCCTCGCCTGCCAGGAAGCTGATGCCTGGTCCGAACTGGGTGCCCAGGACAAGGCCTTGGCGGCGCTTTTCCATGCCGAACAGGCGCGCGCCGCTATGAGCGGCGGAGACGAGATCGGGGGCATCTTCGCCTGTCAGCCCGCACGGCAGGAGAACTATGCCGCCGCCGTCCAGCTGCGTATCGGGCGCCCCGCCGATGCCCTGAGATCCGCAGACAACGCCCTCGCACTCTTGGCTGTACAGCCAGTTAGGGCGTACGGCACCGAGGCGCAGATCCACATCAGCCGAGCCGCGGCCCACCTCGCGAATGGCGAAGCCGACGGCGCCCTCGAAGCCCTCGTACCTGTCCTCGCACTTCCGCCGGACCACCGCCTGGAGCCCGTCACCCGCCGGCTCAATGAACTGTGCGTGAGTATCGGGCACCCCCGCACCAGCGGCACCGCTGCTGTCGGGCTGCGTCAAGCTCTCGAAGAGTTCTGCGTGGACTCCGCTCCACGGCATCTGGCACTCTCGCCAGGGGAAGGCTCTGCCTGATTTGATTTCAGACATGACGACTCAACCCGAGACCATGCGGAACCACTGGTGGTGGCGGCCGGGCTGGACCGTGGGCCGCCGTTTCTATACCTGGCACCTAACATTCGAAGGCCAGGACGACGTGCACCGGCTCGCCGCCGAGTACCGTTCCGCACTCGCACCTCTCGGAGACACTCTGACCGCAATCCCCGACCAATGGCTGCACCTGACGATGCAAGGCATCGGCTTCGTCGGTGACACCAAGGAGCAGGATGTCCACAGCATCGTGGATGCAGCCCACACTCGTCTGGCCGCCGTTCCGGCTTTCGACGTCCAGATCGGGCCAGCGGTACTGGACTCCGAGGCAGTGCTCCTGCATGTCCACCCCGACGGCCCTGCCCGAGCTGTCAGAAACGCCATCCGAAAAGCCATCGGGGACGTTCTCGGTGAGGTCCCCGAGAAGGCTGAGGGCTTCACACCACATGTCTCGGTGGCCTACAGCGCCGGAGACGGGCCCGCTGAGCCGGTCGCGCGGATTCTCGCTGACCTCAACCTCACGCCGGCGCAGGCTCGCATCACCACCGCAGAGCTCATCCTGATCCACCGAGACAATCAGATGTACGAGTGGGAATCCTTTGCGAAGGTTCCTCTGGGCTGAAGTTCCGCTGCCGATCGGGGTCTTGCAGCCCACGGCGGCGTTTCGAGGCCCCGTGCCGTACAAGCGAGGGCTTCGCGACGATGGTGCGGGACCCGATGCGCCAGTAGAGGGGCGTCGATATCCCCTCGGTCCGACGGGCGTGACTTTAGGCTGTTCTTCGTCGTACGGCACGGAACACGCTTGTGGCGATGGGTGGTTCGTTCGCACTGCCCGGGTCGTGGATGGCGTCGGTGTGGGTGGTGTCGAAGCCGTGTTCGTCGCAGAGCTTGTGCCATACCGGGGTGTCGAGGACCCAGCGCAGCATGGTGGCCGGTGTGCCGTCCGGCCGGCGGGTGGAGATCTCGGCGGGCCGGGGCTCCGTCGCGGGAGGGTGGCCGTTGCGGTGGTGCGCGAGGGTGGAGAAGACGAGCAGTCCGCCGGGCCGCAGTCCTTCGGCGATCGCCGGCAGCAGGGTGTGGGGGTCGGTGAAATCCAGGGCGCCGAAGACGCAGTACGCGACATCGAACGCGCCGGGGTGCTGGGCCATGTACGTGGCTGCGTCGGCATGGACCAGGTCGAGGCGGGAGATGTTCCCGAAGCGTTCACGGCCGCGAGCGTGCTGGGCGGGGTCGTGGTCGACGGCCACCACGCGGGCGGGCTGGTGGGTGTGGGCGAGGTAGGCGGCCTGTCGCCCGGAGCCGGCGCCGAGTTCCACCACGGCCTTGTCCGTGAGGTCGCGGAGGAGTTCCGGACCGGGTTCCGCGCGCTGGTACCAGTCCCAGTGGAAGCGGTCCACGATGGCGTGCGGGCTGTCTGCGGCGGCCGTTGAGGACGGGGAGAGCGTCACGGCCCCATCCTGGCGGGCGTTGAGTGATCGCCGAGGCTATCCCGCCCGATTCACCCGCAGGGCGGGCCCGGCCGCTGTACGGGCAACGGTCGGGCCCGCCCCCGCAAGAGCGGGCCCGCCAGGGGTGTGGGGCAGTGGCTGTCGCTGCCCGGGTGGCAGGGACTGCACTTGGCGGCGTCCGCCTGCCACAGCGGGAGGTCGACCTCGAAGCCGTGCGCCGCGATCTGGTGCGCGGTGCGCACGACCGACCTGTCGGTCTTCATGCCGACGAGCGGCACGTGGTGCAGGAACACGCCATCGTTGTACCGGTCGCACAGCTCGGCGTACGCCACGGTGTCCAGGATGACCGTGTGGACGCCGATGTCGACGATGTGACCGGGGCCTATTGCCTGTCCCCTGCCGCGGCTGGCCATGGCGGTGAGCATGTACGCGTACGCCTGGCCGAGGACGCGTGTGGCCATGACGTCGTCGTAGGGGTAGTCGCGCATCAGGAGCGCGACCTGTTTGTTCCACAGCTCCGGGGTGATGTGCGAGTGCGGGTCCGTGAACGGGGACGACTCCGGTCCGGCGGCCGGTGCAGGAGCGGGGGTCTCCAGGGCGGTAGCCATGTCTGTTGTCCTCCTTCTGCGGGCCCCGCGGGGTTTAGGGGAAGGTCACCACCCTGCGGAGCGCCGTGGTGGTCAACTCTCAGGCTGTGCAAGCGGTTTGCAGATCGGCACTCCGAACGGGTGGGATTGGCGGTTCGCGTGGCGAGTTGTGAGACGACTTCTCTAGGCTGCGGCGGCATGAAGGGGCGGCGTCCGGCGACCGCCTCACGAAGACGGCGCGGGAGAGCATGGGTGGAGCCTTACAGCAGGCACGGCAAGTTGGTGCGGGACCGGATTCCGCAGATCATCCGGGAAGCCGGGGCCGAGCCGGTCACCTATACAGCTGGCCGGGAGGAACACCGCAGTCGGCTGAGGGACAAGCTCGGCGAGGAGGTCGCCGAGTTCCTTGGGGCGGATAAGGACTCGGCGCCGGAGGAACTCGCGGACGTGCTGGAGGTCGTGCGCGCGCTCGCTGCGGACCTGGGGGTCGGCGCGGATCAGATGGAGAAGATCCGTGAGACCAAGGCGAGTGAGCGGGGCGGCTTCGCCGACCGGATCGTTTGGACGGGCAACCGCTGACCGCAAGCCGTCCCCATCGAAGAGTTGGTGCACGACTTCGTGCACAACGGTGTACGCGACTGGGGACGTTGGTTGGTATGCGATTCACGTCCGGGGCTTTGCCAGGACGGCATGGCAGACCCCGGGCAGCGGAAGCACGGGGCACCGGGGGAGTGTAAAAGTGACACACCCGGCCTTGGCACGGGGGTGACCTCACTGTCATTAAACGGAACGATCAGGCCACGCTTGCCTGGATCAGAACGTTCCTTGACGGTGGAGGGCTTGCCAGCGGCGTTCGAAGTTGCTGTGGTGTTTTTCGAGGTCGTGTGTGTGGATGGGCTGTTTGTACTGCGCTGTGATGCCGTGCTGCGCGAGGTCCTTGGCGACGCGGTCGGGGGCTGGATGGTCATCGATGGCTCGGTGCTGGGCCCAGATGGTGTAGATCCGGAACTGAAGGAAGTAGCGGGCCAGTGTCTTTGCTCTGAGGGGCTGGTTTTCGCGGTCCAGGATCCCCTGGCTGGCGAGATACGCCGACAGCTCGGTCGCGTCTGGCTCTGTCTTGTGCTGTTGCTGGAGGTCCTGCCAGGCCAGGTAGTAGCGGTCGACAGGCGTGAGGCTGCGCGGAGGGGGTGTTGTCTTCTTATCAGGCGTCAACTCGCCCGGCGGAATCACGGTGTTGGGTTCTGTTTCCTGGCCGGAACGCGGGGCCTGCACATTTCGCGGAGGAGGCACGGCGTCTGCGGAGTGTCCGGGGCGGAGTGCTTCTGCGGCTTCCGGGGCCGGGGAATTGGAGCTGAAAGCCGCTTGATGCGGAGAGGTGTGCAGGGCAGGCGGTTCTTCATCCCACTCCCATTCCTCGTCTCCGTGGGTGTACTCCTCCAGGTCGTATCCGGGGTCGTAGCCGCCCTCTTGTAGCAGATCGTCGGACCACAGGCTTGCGTCCGGCCCCGGGTGTTGAACATGTTCCGGCTGCTCGGGGGGTTCGTTGTCATCCAGGTCTGGACGCTGTTCGCCGGCAGGTGCCGTCTCGTTGCGTACGGCCGGTGCCGCCTCGGGGGTCCGACTGCTCGCGGGCGCGTCTGCCGACTGCGGGGCGGGGGGCGGCAGTACGGGCCCGATGCCCGCCGCGGCGAGGCCCGAGGGGGCGCTCTCTGTGAGGGGGATGCCGTAGCGGGCCAGGCGCAGGGGCATCAGGGATGCCACCGGGGCCTTGCGGCGCCAGCCGCGGCCGAAGCGGGCGTGGAGGCGGGCCTGGTAGACGAGACGTTCCTGCTCCAGCTTGATGACCTGGTCGTAGGAGCGCAGTTCCCACAGCTTCATGCGGCGCCAGAGGAGGAACGTGGGGAGGGGGGCCAGGAGCCAGCGGGTGAGGCGGACGCCTTCCATGTGCTTGTCGGCGGTGATGTCCGCGATGCGGCCGATGGCGTGCCGGGCGGCCTCCACCGAGACCACGAACAGCACCGGGATGACGGCGTGCATGCCCACGCCCAGCGGGTCGGGCCAGGCCGCCGCGCCGTTGAACGCGATCGTCGCCATGGTCAGCAGCCATGCCGTCTGGCGCAGGAGCGGGAACGGGATCCGGATCCAGGTGAGGAGGAGGTCCAGGGCGAGCAGGACGCAGATGCCCGCGTCGATGCCGATCGGGAAGACGTACGCGAAGGTGCCGAAGCCCTTCGTGAGGGCCAGTTCGCGGACGGCGGCGTACGAACCCGCGAAGCCGATCCCGGCGATGACGACCGCACCGGCGACGGCCACGCCGATCAGAGCCCGGTGTGCGCGGGTGACGGCTCGGTCTGTGCTGCGGGCGCGGCGGGAAGCGGTCCGGCATCCGGGTCCGGCCCGCTGTGCCTGGAGGGCCGGCGGGGCTGCGGCGCGGTGTCCTGGGGGAGCCGGGCGATGCTCATACGTTCTCGACGGGGGTGGGACGGGCCGGTGTGAGGAGTTCGTTGATGAGATGCTCGGTGGCCGCCTCCATTGAACAGTCCAGCGCCCGGTTGATCTGCTGTACGCGGGTGATGGCGGTGTGCAGGCCCTGCCGGTTGCCGGCCGCGTGCTCGATCCGCAGCCAGTCCCGGTAGAGCAGCTCTGCGGTGTCGTCGACGTCGAGGGCGGTCGCGATGGCCTGGCGGGCCGTGCTGAGGTCGTGGTGGGGGCCTGCGGGGGTGCGGTGGGTGGCCACGGTGTGCGCGACGTCGATGATGCGTGTGATCATTTCCTGTTGGTTGGGCTCGGCCCAGGGCAGGGGTTTTCCCCCGAAGGGGCGGCCCCGTACCAGTGTCAGTGCTTTCTCCAGGTCGGTCAGTCCCGCCGGCCCCAGTGGCAGGGCGCGTTCGGTGAGCTGCAGGAAGCGGTTCCAGTCGCAGCGCACGCCGGGGGCCAGCCGGTAGGGGTCGTCGCCGGAACGGCGGCGCGGCACATAGGGGTGGCCGGCGGGATCGTTGCCCAGGGAGCGGCGCAGGCCTTGCAGCCGGGCGTTGAGGGTGCTGGACGACCAGGGGCTGGCGGGGTCCATGTCGGAGCACAGCGCGTCCGCGCTGCGCCCGGGCCGGAAGAACAGCAGGGCGGCGAGCTGGGCCATGCGGGGACCGTGGCCGGTGCTGTCCACGCCGGTCACCTCGACCGGGCCCAGGACGCGGATCTCCGGCGCGTGCAGGTCATGTGCCTGGCGCTGTTCGGCCTCCGGCCTCATGCCGTCCTCGCTGGAGTCCTTGTCGTCGTCGGCCGCCGTGGTCTTCTCGCTGGCAGGGGCCTGTCCGGCTGCCGGGGGTGCTGCTTGGCCGTCGCGGCCAGGCGCGGCGCCGGCCTCCGACGGTGTCGTGGCGGCCGGCAGGAGGCGCAGTCCGGACGGATCTGTGGTGGCGGCGAGCAGGGCCGGGAACACCCCGCCGCGTACGTCTGTCACCGCTGTCGGTGAGGGACGTGCGGCAGCGGGGGTGGGCTGCTGCGGCGCGGGCTGTTCGCACTGCCGCATCCCGTCGGGCTCGTCCGGGACCTCCTGCCAGGGGCCTTCGGCCGGGTGGGGCGGCTGCCCGGACACCTTCAGCGCCGTGGTGATCTGAACGTACGCGGCGTGTTCCAGGCGCTGCACCGTGATGGCGGTGCCGGCGTGGTTGAGGTTCTGCGGCCGGCTGAGGGACGCGTTGAGGATCTCCGCGTCGGGGAAGTGGGAGGCTGCTGAACTGGCGGGTGCGATCAGCGTGACGGGGACGCTGCCGGACTTGTCGATGACCTCGGCGAACTGCCAGGCGGTGTCCGCGTCCAGGGGGGACGCGCACAACAGCAGATACGGCTGATGCCGGGTTTCGGGCAGCTGGTGTGCTTCCAGCAGCCGTTCGCTCAGATCACGCAGCGCGTGGGTGGCCTTGCGCATGTGGGCGATCCGTGTGGTGGGCAGCAGCTGCGGCAGGTCCTCGCCGAACCCGATGGTGACGACCTCGACGTCGCTCGCCCACGGGCTCATCCCGATCTCCAGAGCAAGTGACGTGCACACCTCGGTGATGTGGACCGGGTTGCCGTCCAGGAGCAGCGCGGGCACGTGCGCGAGGTTGAGCAGGAGCAGGCTGTCCGTTTCGGTGCTGCCGATGGCCGGGCCGCCCGCAGCGGCGGGGGAGGCAGGACAGGGTCCGCAGGCTGTGGGGACAGCTGGTGGGCCAGGGTCCGCAGAGCGATGTCGAGGCGGGCCGCTCCGCTCGGCTCGGCGGTGGCCGCCAACTGGGCCTCGGCCGGAGAAGTTTCCGATGCGATGGCGATCTTCTCGCCGGGTTTGCGGCGTCGGCGCTGCAGCGTCCTACGCAGGGCGAGGGCGCCGGTGATGGCGGCGGCCAAGAGCGCGCCGGCGCCGAAAACCGTGCGCAGGTTCAGCGGGCTACTGGCCGGAGCCGTCGCAGGGGGCTCGGACGCCGTGGTCGCAGAGGATGCGCCAGAGCCGGACGATTCCGCCGTCGAAGGGGGCGCTGTAGAGGACGAGACGCTGGCACCGGGCCGGGGCGTCACGGAAGCCGGTGTAGAAGGCAACGCCTGCTCCTGTCCGGGCTGCTGGGCCGGACGGCTCGCTGGTGTGCTGGGGGCTGACGACTCTGGTGCGGGCGCGGTGGTCAGGCTCGGTACGGGCGCCTGCTCTTCCCCGTTGCCGCCGCCCGGCTCCTGCCCGGCATCGGGCTTGTGGGGTGCCGGGGGAGCGGTCTCCTGGCGGGCCCGCTCATCGCCCTGGTCGCGATCATTGGACGGCCCGTCGGGCTGGACACCAGGCACCGTGACCTGCTGCCCCGCGTAGATGACGTCCGGGTCGGCGATGGCGGGCAGGCCGCCCGGCTGCCGCGTGCCCCGGCTGGCCTCGAACAGCTGCGGCCACGCGTCACCGTCCCCGAGCTCCTCCTGCGCGATCTTCGACAGGAAGTCGCCCGGCTGGACCGTGACCACGTGCGCGGTGTGCTCCCCGGCAGCCGCAGCGCTGTCACCCGACTGCGGACGAACACCTCCCGCGGCACCGGAGGTAGCGGGCATCTCCAGCTGCCAGCCGGGCTGCAGAAAGCTGTTCGCGCGGAAGACTTGGCCGTCCGTCATGGTCCGGCCCTCGTTCAGGCCGGCGATCTCCCGCCACCGCTCACCGTCCCCCAACTCCCGCTCGGCGATGCCCCACAGACTCTCCGCGGGCCGCGTCTCGCGCACCGTGTACGACGTGCGGGACGCTGACGTACCCGCGGCGGACGCCGAGGCTTGTTCGGCTTCGGTGACCTGCGGGGCTTTTGTCACTTGGCCGGGGACGCGGGATGCGGTGGTGTCCGGCGCGGCCTGCGCGTCGGACGCCAGAGCCGAACTGGTGGGCAGCAGGACCAGGATGCTGCCGATCAGAAGAGCGGCGGCCCGCTGCGACTTCTCATTTTGGTGTCACCGGTGGTTCTCAGCTGGATGTCATGCATCTCTACTGGTCGAAGCGCAGAGTTGGTGACATCAAGTGAGAAGTCTTGGTGACATCGCGTGAGAATTCCCAGCGCACTGAGATGAGAAGGCCATAGGAGTGGCTCTCTGACCTGCCGTTTTGTGCTTTGACCTTGCTAGGTGAGAGCCGTGCGTGGTGGCCGAGAAGTCTGATCCTCAAGGACCGTCGCTGGGTGAATGAACCCGAGCGCTGTGACCGGGCATTGCAGGTTGCTGTGTCCGTCGGCTGGCCGATCGGCTATCACCGTCCTGCTGAGGGCTGGGACCGAGTGGGAGCACGTAAGCATGGTGCTCCGACGGTTCGTCCGTAGTGTTACTGAGATTCCGTGCGTGATGTCGCGCGACGCGGAGTCTCTGAGCTGGGAATCTCGTCGACCGTCCGGCGACATGACGCCGAGATCATCAGTAGACCCCCACCCAGGTGGGGAAGACATCGTCCTCGTCGTCGTGATCATGATCCAGAAGGAGAGACCCCCACGTGTGTGGGGAAGGCACCCGGATCATGTAGTCACCGCCTTGGTAGAGCGAGAGACCCCCAGGTGTGTGGGGAAGGCGGGCCGATCTTGGGAATGGAGGCCTGTGGATAGGAGAGACCCCCAGATGTGTGGGGAAGGCTCTTACTGGCCAGCGGGCTTGAAGATCGACAGACTATTTTTTGCTTACTTTACACGGGCTGGCTGTGCCGGTGAGGGGGTGTTGGCGTAGATACCGAGCAGTTGTTCGGCGTGCCGGGGGAGTGGTCTTGGCGGACCACAGGCTCTTGGCCCTATGTCACAACGAGGCGCTCTCCTTGCTTATAGAGGGGAGCGCGGCGTGACGGACGCCGCCGTGGAAACCGGGGGTGGGGTATGGATCCCTTGACGGCAACGGCCGCGGCGGGAGTCGCCGCGAGCGTGTACATTCTGCGCCTTGGCCATCGTTGGATCAGGCTCCGCGCGCAGATCCGGCGTGTGGAGCTCCACCAGCAAGGGCTGTCGGAACGCGCCCGGTCGCTGCCGCCGGGCAGCCGCCTCATCGAGAAGACGGCGCATCACGACGTCGATATTTTGATCGGCAGCACGGCTGCCGCCCGGCCCGCGAGGTGATGCGCGACATGACCATCGAACAGTCGCCCCCGCCTGTCCGTGCTACGGCCGCAGAGGCCCCGCCGAAGCCTGCCCTCATCCGGCGCGATGACTTCAATGCCTTCTACACACGGGAGATGAGCGCGGTCACGGTGTTCCTGATGCACCAGGGTGCCACCGCCTACGAAGCGGCCGACGCCGCCCACGAGGCCATGACCAAACTCCTGCCGGACCTGTGGCAAACATTGGATCACCCCCGGACCTGGTTACGGGTTACTGCCCGTTCCCGAGCCGAGCAGCGAGTCCGCGCACGCGTAACGCCACCGAGCGAAAGGGAATGCCGACTCGGCTAGGAACTGGTCGCCCGCCCCGTCGAAGTGGAATACCGCTGACAGGTCGTCAAGGTGCATCCGCAGGGCCCGGGTGGCTGCCCGTAGACGCAGAGTCGTGTGATCTGCCTCCCGGCCGTCAGGGCGTCCGCTGTTTGCTCCCTGCGGCTGCCCGTTCATCTCCACCCCTGTCTGCCGTCGATGCCCTGCCGATTCCCGGACGGGGATCCTCCTCGGTGACCTTCTGTGAAGCCGATCGTTCAGGTGGGTGTGGTACGTCGCGGGCCGGGGGTGCGGACGTGGGGGAGGTCGTTGCGGCCGGCGTCGTCGGCCAGAGCGTCCTCGGGCAGGCCCCGGTAGCGGTGCAGCAGGAGGGCCAGTTGCTCGGGCTGGGCTTCGGCAGTGGTCACCAGGGCGGCCAGCAACTCGGCGCGTGAGGTGCGTTCGCCGGCCGCCGTGGCGGCGCGGACCAGGATGTTCAGACGACGGTCGACGTCCTCGGGCCACTGCACCGAGGTCGTACGGCGCTGCTGCTGATGGTGCAGCAACTCCATGGCTCCCCCTCGGTGACAGCTGACCTATAACAAATATATATTGCGCACATGGTGACGTTGCTGCAAGACCGTCAGACGATCGATGGCCGGGACACGGTGCCGGAGATGCTGCGGGTGGCGGGGCGGGAACTGCGGCCGACGCCGGTGTTCGACACCTATTGGCGGTTCGCCGCCGCCCGGCAGGCGGTCTATGAGGCGCGCCTGGAGGGCCGGGCGCGGCCGTGGACCCACGATCCGATCCTGGCCGGGCACCGGTTCACCAACTGCTACCGGGCTGCCGACCGCGTCAGCCAGGTCCTGATCACGGACGTGATCTACCAGGGGTCGCAGGACTGGGAGGACGTGTTCTTCCGCACCCTGCTGTTCAAGGTCTTCAACAAGGAGTCCACCTGGCGGCTGCTCAACCGCGAACTGGGCGAGGTGCGCTGGGGCAGCTATGCCTTCGACGCGTACGACCGGGTGCTCTCAGCGGTCTTCGCGCGGGGGGAGCGGCTGTACTCGGCCGCCTACATCGTTCCGCCGCCGCAGCTGGGGGAGAGCCGCAAGCACCGCAATCATCTGCGGCTGCTGGAGAGGATGATGACGACCGGCGCCCCGGAGCGCGTTGCGGGGGCATCGACGATGCGGGAGGCCTACGAGGTACTGCTCGGCTACCCGGCACTCGGCCCGTTCCTCGCCTACCAGTTCACCATCGACCTCAACTACGCTCCGCAGCTGACGTTTTCGGAGATGGACTTCGTGGTTCCCGGGCCGGGAGCGCGTGACGGCATCCGTAAATGCTTCGGTCCGGCAGCCGATGGCATCGAGGCCGAGGTCATCCGCTACATGGCTGCTTCCCAGGACGAGCATTTCGCCCGTCTGGGGCTGTCCTTCACCGGGCTGGGGGGGCGGCCGCTGCAGCTGATCGACTGCCAGAACCTGTTCTGCGAGGTCGACAAGTACGCGCGTGTTGCCCACCCGGACATCGCCGGTATCAGCGGCCGCAGCCGTATCAAGCAGGTCTACCGCCAGGACGCTGCTCCGGTACGGGCCTGGTTCCCGCCCAAGTGGGGCCTGAACGCCTAGAGACGGGCGCTGCGGGCCGGTGCCGGGTGCCCGCTCAGGCACCCAGCCCGAACAGTGGTGTGGTCAAGGCATCCTGGAGTGCGCCGAGTTCTGATTTAGTGCAGTCCAGCCGGGCGCAGCCGGACATGACGCTCACCGTGCCGGGTGTGAGGTTGGCATGCCGGGCGACCCAGGCGCAGAGGTGGCCCAGGGCGAGGTAGTTTCCGTAGGCACGGTCGAACATGTAGTGGCTGCGGTAGTAGGCGGCCAGGTGCACGGTGTTGGTGGCGCTGTCGAGCTGGAAGGAACAGTGGCTCAGGCAGGGGAAATCCAGTGTCTGTGTGTCGAGCGAGGCCGCTCGGATCACGGCTTCGGACCCGGCGGCGCTCTGCGCCGGCTCGTCCTCCTCCCACTCGCTCGCGTCATCGTCTGCGACATGGGCGGTGCCGGCCTCGTAGACCGCGCTCCACTTCGCCGAGGTGCGCAGTTTGTCCAGGCGCCTGATGACCCGGGCGAGCTGGTCGACCGGCTGCGGCTTGTCGGGGGTGCCGGGATAGGAGACGAGCCGGCCGAAGTAGGTGCCGTGGACGTTGCGGTGGATTTCCTGCAGCCGCGGATACAGGGCCCGGTAGCGGGCGGTGAGCTCGTCGTGAGTGGTGCAGGTCGCGGCGAGTGCGGTGGGGAAGAGCGTGTTGACGACCGTGTCGATGGGATACAGGGGTTTGGTGGTGCGGGCGGCGCGCAGCCGGTCGAGTTCGGCCCGCAGATGGGGGTCCTCGTGCAGGGGGCGGGCGATCCGGACCATGGTGTGGAAGGCCTTGTTGCCCGGGATCTCCGACAGGCGGGTGCAGGCTTCCAGCCAGGCACGGGAGACGTCCGTGGCGTCGACGGTGATCGTGTGCATCGGCTCGCTCCTTTATCGGCAAAGAGGCGGCGTTCAGGACCAGAAGGCGTCGGAGCCCTCGCGGCCGGGCGTGCGCCGCAGTGTCACCCGGAACAGCTCACCGGCATGGGCCGTGGCGGTCACGACCGTGTCGCTCGTCATGTCCTCGCTCACCCATACGGCCCTGGGCTGCTGCGGGGCGGGGAACAGGTCCAGCAGGGGCATCTGGCTACCGGTGTCCGGCGGGGTGAGAGACAGCCCGGCGGGCAGGTGCTCGAAGGCTGCGGAGGAGATGTCCAGCAGCAGGCAGTCTCCAGCGGCCACATGCAGCAGGGCGTCGTGCGCGGCGGGCGCCAGGACGTGGACGTGCGCGCGCGGTCCGACCGGCAGCCCGCCGGTGAGGTCCGCCTTGAGGGCAGCGGGGGAGGGCTTGAGCCACACCGCCTCGGTAGGCCGGTCGATCATCTTCAGCCGCACCAGGTGGCGCACTGTGGTGGCATACGGCGCGCCTAGCCAGCGGGCCGTCCGATACGCGTCCAGCGGGGAGCCGGGGCGTGTGAGGCCGCAGCGGACCAGCGCGGCACGGGCGGCCGGGCGGGGCATCAGGAACCAGGAGGCGAAGGCCTCGGCTTCCTTCTCATGCTGCGGCCACCCCTCACCCCAGCGCCCCGATGACTGCTCCTCATGGTCGATGCTGCTGCCATGCCCCATCCGGTGGTGGCCCAGCTCGTGCGCGGCGGTGTGCCGCATGCTCACTTCTTCCAGGCCCGTGTTGAGCAGGCACGCCGGCCCGCCGGCGTACCGGTCTATGTACAGACCGAGCAGACCGCCCAGTCTGCGTCCCACCACCTCCACCCCGGCGCGGCCCAGCGCGCCGAAGACGTCGATGTATCCGTCGTTGCTCGTGCCCAGGGCCTCATGGGCCTGGGCGGCCGCGATCATCGCGGCGCCGTGCGCGTTGTTCCAGCTCACGCACCCCCCTCCCGGGCCCGGGGCGTCAGGCCCGGCTGGTCTTCCTCGGCCTGGCGCCGGGCCTGCAGGTACTGGACGAACTTCGCCACCTCGATGCGGTCGCCTTCGCTCAAGGGCTTCGCGGTGCGGGGAAGTCCGGCCAGCGCGTGTTCTCCGGCGTCGGCCGACTCCTCCTCGTCCAGGAAGTAGGAGGCCGGCAGCCGGTAGAGACGGGCGAGTTTCTGCAGCTCCATCACCTCCACCTTGCGCAGTCCGCGCTCGATGTCACTGACGGCCGAGCGCACGATGCCGGTGCGCTCGGCGACCTGCTGCTGCGACAGCCCGAGATACTCGCGCGTGCCTTTGAGTCGCTGGCCCAGACGAGCGCGCTGGCCGGCGTCATCGGCGGAGAAGGGGGCGTTGTCGTTCATGGCTGGTGCTCCTTGGCCTGCTGCATGGTGTCGTACACGGTCTCGGCGAACGCCCAGACCGAACGCAAAGAACGCCCGGCCTTGGCGTCGGCAGGTACACGAACACCGAAGTGCTCCTCGACGCGCGCCAGTATCTCCATGATCAGTACGGAGTCGATCGGCAAGTCCTGCCCCCGGGCCGCCAGTTCCTCGTACACCTCCTGGACCGGCCTGTCCTGGTACTCGGCAAGGAAATCGACCACGATGTCCACGATCTCCTGGACGCTCTGCGACGGCATGCTCTGGATTCCCCCCTTTCACTCAACTCCCGGACAGGCAGCCCGACGTGACCTACTGTAGAGCGATGTCGGGAAATCCGACAGACTTGTTGGAAGATCCTTCATGGGAGTGCGTGTGCATCTCGCCCGCTATCAGCAAGCAGCCCTCAAAACCCTGCAACCCCCCACCGACGGCACCGACCCCGTCCTGATACCCCTGCTCGGCCTCGTCGGCGAAACAGGCTCAGTGATCACCGCCTACAAAAAACGCCTGCGCGACGGAGCCGACGCAGGACCCTCAAAACAGCAACTACGCGAGGAACTCGGCGACGTCCTCTGGTACACAGCCACCCTCGCCCACCTGCTCGGCCTCGACCTCGAGGACATCGCCGCCGCAAGCCTGGAGAAAACCAAAGACCGCTGGCGCACCACCCCAAACGACCAACGCCCCCACTTCGACGCCGACTACCCCGCCCACGAACAGCTGCCCCGGCGCACCACCGTCACCTTCACCCCCACTCCCCAGCCCGACGGTCGCACCGTCATCACCCTCGCCCGCGAAGACGGAACCCCCGCCGGCGATCCACTGACCAGCGCCAGCCACATTGAGGACGACTACCGCTTCCATGACGCCTTCCACCTCGCCCACGCAGCCGTCCTGGGCTGGTCACCCGTCAGCCGCTTCCTGCTCGACCGCAAGCGCCGCAGCCGCCCCGGCATCGACGAAGCCGAAGACGGCGGCCGCGCCATCGCCATCGAAGAAGGCATCAGCGCCTTGGTTTTCTCCTACGCCAGCCGCCACCACTACTTCGAAAACCTCCGCCACGTCGACCACGAACTACTGATCACCATCGACCACATGACTGCCCACCTCGAAGTCAGTGTCCTGCGCGCCGCCGACTGGGAAAAAGCCATCATGACCGGCTACGCAGCCTGGCGGCAGCTGCGCAAACACGGCGGCGGCCACCTCGAACTCGACCTCGACGCACAGGCCCTGACGTTTACCGAACCCTGAGCGGCTCACGTAATGCCCAGTCGCCTGCCTCCTCGCGGCGGTGGAGGAACGCCGCCGGCCATCGCTTCGAAGAGACCCCACCGGCCTCCGGGTAGCAAGCCGGCAGCCCCCACGGGGCCGGGGAGCGTTTCCAGACTGAACCCATCGTCACCCAATTCGCGGACAGACCCCCACGTGCGCGGGGAAGGCGACGGTGACGTCGAACGCGGTGGGCTGGATCGGGTGGGCCCAGTTCACCGAAAGACCCCCACGCGTGTGGGGAAGGCAGGGTGAAGAGCTCCGTACGGGCCTCGGTCGCGGAGAGACCTCCACGTGTGTGGGGCCTTGGATTCACCAGGACCATATCCATCAGCCAGACCGACCCCCACGCGTGTGGGGAAGGCTCAGTGAGCTGGCCTGTGCGCAGAGCGCGGTAGGACAGACCCCCACGCGTGTGGGGAAGGCCTCGCCATGGTCGGCGTGTGCGCGTTCGTGCCGGACGGACCCCCACGCGTGTGGGGAAGACGAGAGTGCGTCGTCGTCCAGGTCGACGACCTCGGACGGACCCCCACGTATGTGGGGAAGATTCCGCCCTCTGGGCGGTCCGTACGGGAGGAGAAGCCTGCCGCCACTGCAAAGACTCTCACCACCGAAGGCTGACCCCCACGCATGTGGGGAGCCAAGGTGGGCTGGACCGGGTGTGCGCAATTCACCGACGAACCCCCACGTACGTGGGGAAGACGGCAACTACTTCCTCGGCAGCCGCGAGGAGCTGGGCAGACCCCCACCCGCATGGGGAGGACATGCTGGCATCGCGCATCTTCATCTGGCAGAAGGACTGACCCCCACGTGTGTGGGGAAGACGGTAGTGGCGAATGCGCGGTGGCTGGCCGGGACTTACCCCCACGTGAGGTGGGGCCATCGTTGGCGTGCCGTCACCGACCGCGGTATCCGCGAAACACCCCCACATCTATGGGGAGGGAGCTACCGGGTACTGCCCGATGAACGCCGCGTGCGGAAGACCCCCACATCTTTGGGGAGGGTGCCGTCGAACTGTACCGGCGCACCGGCGGCTACGACGGACCCCCACGCATGTGGGGAAGGCTTCCTCCAACCTAGAGAAAAACCGGAAGACATGGACAGACCCCCACGGATATGGGGAAATGTGCTTCAGTACGGTCCTGCTGCACCAGGGAACGACTGACTCTCATGTCCGCGGGGAGGAATGCCCTTGGGCGGTCAAGTGCGCCCAGCCCCGGAACGGCAGACCCCCACATGCGTGGGGAGCGCAGGAAGCCGGTGGAGCGGCCCTGTTGGGTGAAGGACGGACCCCCATGTGTATGGGGGTGTGTCGAGCGTACCTTCGGCACTATCAACTCCCTGGACCCCCACCGCACGTGGGGAATGCATCCAGTCTTGGCGGTAGAGCTTCCGGTTGTAGGGCAAACCCCCACGCAGGTGGGGAGGATTCTGCCAGTGCGGCAAGGTCGACCGATACCTCGGACAGACCCCCACGCGTGCGGGGAGGACCCTTGCTGGCCTGCTGGTTCTCTGACCCGAGGGGCAGTTTTTATTCACTTTACCGGGTCCGGTGTGGTGGTCGTGCCGGGATGCGGCTTCCACGGCGGCACCGAACTGCCGGGCTGGCAGTTGAGCACGGCCCACGCGGAATGGGGGAGACCATTTTCAACTGTCCCCACTTCACAAGACGCTGCGGTACCGGGCCGGTTGGGCAATATGGCGAGCTTGTGGCGTCCGGCCGGGCCGGGATATCTGCCGGTGTGTTCCGCAGTCGTCCGTGGTATCTGTCCGACGGACGGTGGGCCCATGGGCGTACGCCTTCCTACGCGGGAGAGCAGCACCGCCTCCCGCTTTGGCAGTTCCGGGAGGCGGCCTGCGGAAATTGGTGATCGGATGCGGCAGGATGGTGTCAACACCCCTTTACGGTGGGGTAGTTGGGTGTGGGGAGTGGTTGTGGGAGTCCGGGAGGATGCCCGGTTCGACGGGATCGACTTGACGCCGTGGGGGAAGTTCGACCGGGGGGTTCTGGCGGTGTATCCGCTGCTGTTCCATCTGCTGGATGTGGCGGCGGTCGCCGGTGAGGTGTGGGACCGGTTCCTGACGCGTGGTCAGCGGCGGCTGATCGCCGACGGGCTGAGCGTGACGGTGGCGGAGGCCCGGTGCCTGGTGATGTTTTTCGCCG
This sequence comes from Streptomyces sp. NBC_01451, assembly GCF_036227485.1. Taxonomy (NCBI): domain Bacteria; kingdom Bacillati; phylum Actinomycetota; class Actinomycetes; order Kitasatosporales; family Streptomycetaceae; genus Streptomyces; species Streptomyces sp. NBC_01451. The sequence continues at coordinate 112,025 of NZ_CP109479.1, read as the reverse complement.
GTTTGCATGATCTGGGAAAGTTGACATCTTTCCAGGAGCGGGAGGCGCATCCCTGGGCACGAGTGAGTGAGGTGCTGCGGGCGGACACTCAAGGCTGGCGGAGCATGCCGCACGAGCGGGCCTCCATGCACAGTGTGCTGCAGCTGCTGGCGGAGGCCGGCTACGAGGCGGACACATCGGACAGTGCGGGGGTGCTGGTGACGCAGATGCTGGGCGGGCACCACGGCCGGTTCCTGCAGCTCGACATTGACGGTGCGGCCAGAGCGTCCCGGGTCAACCTCGTTCTGGGAGGCCCCGCGTGGCAGGATCTGCGCCGCCGCTACTTCGCCCTGGTGCGTCATCTGACCGGCGCCACCATGGTGCCCTCGCGGGTGTCGGTGCCGGCCGCGGTACTGATCACCGGGGTCGGAGTGATCGCGGACCGGCTGGCCAGCCAGCGCCACTACTGGCTGCTGAAGGCGCAAGCACCCGCCTTCAGCGCCGGCGAGCACTACGCGCAGGCCGTCAAGGACGCCCCGGCCCTGCTCGACGGGTCCGGTCTGGCCCGCGTCACACTCCCTCCGGCGCCCTTCGCCCAGGCCCACCGCGGTCTGACCGCGCCGAACGACCTGCAGGCCTCCCTGATCAGGCAGCTCACCAAGGTGGTGGGGGAGAAGGGGCCGGGCATCGTGGTGGTCACCGATGCCACCGGCGGCGGGAAGACCGTGACCGGCCTGGAAGCCGCACGCATCTTCAACGCCGACGGCGCCACCGCCGGCATCGTGTGGCTGCTGCCCACCACCGCCACCGCGGACGCCTCCTACGAGATCCTTGAGCGGTACGTGGCCGCGCACCGCCCCGAGCGGGCTCCGGTCTCCCTGGTGTACAGCCACAGCTGGAACAACTCCGCCTACTCCGACCGCCAGATCGCCGCTGACGAGGCCTCCACCACCGACGAATTCTGGCCCGAGGAGCCCGACGGCCGGGGAGGCCCGGACGGGGCACAGCGCCCTGAGGAGCGGGTGACCGTACCGGACGGCTGGCTGCGGGGCTGGGACCGGGCACTGCTGGCGCAGTTCACCGTCGCCACCCACGACCAGGCCCTCATGGCGGCGCTCCCGGTCCGTTTCAGCGCGCTGCGCATGCTGGCCCTGTCCGGGCGGACCGTCATCGTCGACGAGGCCCACGCCCTGACCCCGTTCATGCAGCAGCTACTGGGGCGGCTGCTGCACTGGCTGGGCGCACTGGGCTGCCCAGTCGTCCTGCTCTCCGCCACGATGCCGGCCCGCGTCAGCACCGACCTGGTGCGCAGCTACCTCGCCGGCGCAGGCCACCGGCCCAGCAGCACCGCCGGTCTGGACTGCGCACCCGCCTACCCGGGCTGGCTGTTCGCCGCGGCCGCCGACGCCTCCCTGACCCGTATGGACCCGCACGCGGGCGAGGCCCACGCCCAACGGCACCGCCGGACCGCTTCCCTGCGCCTGTACCCGGTGCGCCATTCGTCGTACACCGACCCCGACGACGCCCCGGCGCGGGAGAGCCGGCTGGAGCGCATCAGCGCCGAGATCGCCCCCGTTGTCCAGGGCGGGGGATGCGCGGCGGTGGCGTGCGCGACCATGGCCGACGCCCAGGCCGCCTACCAGCACCTCCACGACACCCTGCCCTGGCCCGGCGGGCCGGAGGGCCAACTGCTGCTGTTGCACGCACGCCTGCCCGGCCATCAGCGCGAGGCCCTCACCCGCCTGATCCGCGACCGGCTCGGCTCCGCCGGCGAGCGCCCCGCCCGCCTGGTCATCGTCACCACCAGCCTCCTCGACATGAGTCTCGACATCGACGTCGACGTCCTTGTCAGTGACCTCGCCTCCCTCGAGAAGCTGCTGCAACGCCTGGGCCGGCTGTGGCGGTTCGAGAACTTGTGGGGGGCGGGCGCGGACCGCAGGCCCGCCTGGCTGCGCCGGCAAGGGGTGCCTCGCCTCAGCATCCTGCAGCCCACCGACCACCGGGGCCGCACCCTGATCCCGGCCGCCTGGCGCACCCTGGAACCGGCCCTCTTCACGCACGCCGCTGCAGGCCGCCTCTCCGGCCTGCCTCAGCGCACCCTCACTCTCACGCTGCCCGACGACGTCCAGCACCTGGTCGAAACCGTTCACGCCGGCGCCGCCGAACTCGCCCGCACCAGCCCCGACCTCACACAGCATCACACCGCCTACCAGAGCAGGCGCCGCGGCGAGGAACACCTCAGCGCCCTCCACCTCGTCCCCACCTGGCGGGACACGCTCTCGCTCGCCGACCTGCACCGCCAACGCCTGCATGCCCGCGAGGCCGCCACCCGGCTGGGCGCCATGCCGCGGCGCCTCCTGCCCCTCTACCGCACCCCCGAAGGCCGCCTCGCCCTCGATCCGGCCGGCACCCGGTTGCTGTCCCTGGACCGCGAGCCCACCACCGCGATGATCCGCACCATTCTTCAGCACACCCTGCCTGTCCCCGCCGCCTGGGTCGCCGAGCGCCGCCGCGAACACCACGCCCCCGCCCTGTGGAAGAAGCACGCCCTGCTCGCCGACCTCGTCCTGCTGCCGCACGACGCCACGGACCCCGGCGCGGGCGTGCGCTTCGGCCGCAACACCCTGCGCCTCGACCCCGTGCTGGGACTGGTGGCCGAGCACGGCGAATGACCCCCAGCCCTTTACCGCGACATCGGCGGACCATTTACTGGCCGGTGCACGACAAATCCTGCCGCCATCGAAAGCAGTCGATTCGGAAAGCCGAAAAAAGAGTAACTGGCCGGTAATTGAATAAGGGTCAGAGTGGTTCGAGGAGATCCGCTTCTGTGACTACTATGAGAAACACGAAGACGGACATACGTTCGACCGCTTCTTCGTGACCCCCTCCTGTGCTTCTGCGACGTTGAGCACTGCACCCCCTGGTGCCCGGCGCGAAGCAACTCCGACCCTGTGGGCATGGCTTGACCTGGCCGCATGCCTCCTGAGCCGGGCTCGTAACTTTTGCCTGCCGCTGCCCCGGCACAGCGCCGCGTCCTGGCGTGCCGTCAGCAGGAGGCCCGCTCACGCTCCTTCCCTCTTTCTCTTCCCCTTTCCTCCCTGTCTGGCATTTGGAGCTTCCCTATGCCCGAACCTCTCTACGCAACCGACAAAGAACCCTGCATTCCGGTCCTCTTCCTCGACGGGCACCAGGAATTCCTTGGCTGGCGCGACGTACTGCTGCGCGCCCACGAGATCGAGGACCTGGCCCTTCCCCTGCCACCGGCGGCGTCCGCCGTGCTGCGCGTCCTCATCGCCATCACCGCCCGGGTCACCGGGCTGGACGATCCGGAGATGGGCGCGGGGGAGTGGGCGGCCCGCCGCCGCAGGCTGCTGAAGGAACCCGACGGCTTCGACGCCGACACGGTCCACCGCTATTTCGCCGCCTACGTCTGGGATCTGTTCGACCCCGTGCGCCCCTTCCTGCAGGACCCGCGGCTGGCCGTCCAATGCAAGAAGCGCGCCGGGGTCAACAAACTGGTCTTCGGCCGCCCGGAGGGCAACAACCTGGCCTGGCTGAGTCCGCACGCCGACACCGACCCCCAGCCGGTGCCCAGCGAGCAGGCCCTGTGGCACATGCTCATCCACCACTACTACGGCGCCGTCGGCCAGTGCTCCGTCCGCACCGTCGACGGCCAGGACCAAGGCAGTGCCAAAGCCGGGCCGCTGCGCACCACGCTCTCCTTCCACCCTTTGGGCCGCACCCTGTACGAAACCCTCCTCGCCGGCCTGCCCAAACCGGACGAGGACTGGCCCGGCGCCCAGGACCACTGCCCGTGGGAAGAGCCCGACCTGCCCGACCCGCTGGCTGCACCCCCGCCGGTGACCTGGCCCGGACGGCTGCTGACCGGCCGCTCCCGCCACGCCATCCTCCTCATCCCCTCCGCGGACGGCCGACAGGTCACCGACGCCTACCTGACCTGGGCCACCCAGACCAAACTCCTCGCCACCGACCCCTTCCTCGTCCATCACGACAACCCGGGTCAACCTGTCACCCGGCGGCACCAGCCCCGCAGCGCGGACGCCGACCGGGCCCTGTGGCGCGACCTGGACGCCCTACTGCTCGCCGGCGACGAAGACTCAGCCGTCCAGCGCCCCGAAGCCTTCACCACCCTCAACGACCTTCCGGCCGATCTGCGCGCCCAACTCCGCGTCCGCGTACACGGCTTCGACCAGGACGGCTGGACCACCAATCGCACCTGGTACACGGCCCTGACCCCGCCGATCTGGCCCTGGATGCAGGAGCACGATGCCGCCGCGGCCGAGCGGGTCGCCGAATGCCGCAAGGAAGCCGAGGCCATCGGCGTCCTGCTGGACAAGGTCTCCAGAGACGCCTGGCGGACCGTCACCACACCCCCCGGGGCGTCCCCCCGCGGCTCCCGTCCGCCCAAGAGGCTTCCCCCCTGGACGAAGCGGGTCCGTGCCGCGTACTGGCCACGCGCCGAGACCGTCTTCTGGAACCTTATTGAGACCCCGGAACGCGATGCGCGGGCGGCGTTCGCCGCCGAAGCCGCCGCCGCCCTGCGGGAAGCCGCCCGCCCCGCGATCTCCCAGCACTTCCGCGCCGCACCAGCCATCGCCACAGCAGTGGCCACACTGCGCCGCCGGCCAGCCGCCGCCCGGCGCCGCGCCACCTGACACCTTCCGCCAGGCCGCCGCCCGCCGCGCCCTGCCCCCTGATGCCGGAGACCCCGTTGCCGCCCACCCTCACCACCGCGCAACGCCGCGAGCACTACGACGACTTCGTCGCCGCGGTCCTCGACCTGTGCGCCACCAACAGCATCCGCTCCGACCTCGCCTCCGGACGAGGACGCCCCCTGGAGGAATGCGGGGCACGCATGCAGCAGTACCTCGTGGCCCGCGTCTCCCGCTACGGAGCCCGCCGCGCCCACTACACCGTCGCCAGCCTGATCGCCATGCAGCGCCACCTGGTCCACGAAGACGGCCTCTACACCCCGGAGTTCGCCGTCCCCGCCCCCGACGACAGCACGACCGAGGCCGCTCGCCTGCCGGCTGCGGAAAGCGACAGTCCGCTGGACGAACCAGCCCACACACCTGTCCCGGGCAGCAGCCCTGCAGGCGGCCCGGTGGCAGGGGAGAGGACAGCGGTGCGGCACTGGCGGGCCCGCCCGGATCTCGGCTCCAGCCTCGCCATCGCCGTGGCCCGGCACGGCTTCAAACAACACCGCATGGACGACCAGGTCAAGATCCTCACCAGACTGTCCTCCCCGCTGCTGCACCCCCTGCTGTGGAGACTCACCTCCCGCCTGGCCAACCGCGACGCAGCCCGCCTCGACTTCGCCGTCCTGCTGGAAGACCTCGCCCGGTGGGACTACGACCAGCTGCACATCGCCGACCGCTGGCGCGAGTCCTACTTCCAAACCCTTGACCGTCTCGTGTCCCAGGAGGACTGACATGGCCGCCTACGCGCCCGCCCGCTACATCGACCTGCACGCCCTGCAACCCGTGCCCGCCTCCCTCCTCAACCGTGGGGAGGACAACGAACCCAAGACCCTGGTGTTCGGCGGCGCGATGCGCGCCATGGTCTCCTCCCAGTCCTGGAAGCGAGCCATCCGCCTCCCGATGGAGGCGGAACTCGACGAACACGCCGCCCGCACCCGCAACCTGCCCCTGCGCGTGGCCGACGCACTGCGCGAGGCCGGCTGGCCCCAGGACCTGGCCGCCTTCGCCGGAGCCCAGATCGTCCGCTCGGCCACCAAAGAAGGCCTCAAGACCGAAGAACAACAGGGCGGCATCACCTCGGCCCTCCTCTACCTGCCGCGCGATGTCCGCTCCGACATGGTGCAGCTGTGCCACGAGCACCGCCCGCAGCTGGAAGAGACCCTCGCACAACAACAGGCCGCTGCCGCCGCCGCAGCAGCCGCTCCCAAGCCCAACGGCAGACGCAAGGCCAAGGACAGCGCAGTGCCCGCCGTCCTGCCCACCCGCACGGTCGCCGCACTGATCCGGCGGCGCACCGCCACCATCAACCTGTTCGGCCGCATGCTCGCCGAACTCCCCGACGCCCACGTCGACGGCGCCGTACAGATGGCCCACGCCTTCACAGTGCACCAAAGCGACCCGCAGCCCGACTACTTCACCGCCGTCGAGGACTGGTCCGCCCCCGGTGAAGCGGGCAGCGCACACCTGCAGACCAGCTTCTTCACCACCGGCATCCTCTACCGCTACGCCACCGTCAACCTCACCGAACTCATCCGCAACCTGGGCGGCGACCACGACCAGGCGCTGCGGCTGCTGGCCCTGTTCACCGAGATGTTCATCGAGAGCATTCCCCAGGCGAAAAAAACGTCCACCGCCCCCCACACCCTGCCGCACCTGGTCCACTACGCCGTCCGTGAGCGCCGCCCGGTCTCCTACGCCGCCGCCTTCGAACAGCCCGTCAAACCAGCCCCCGGCGGCGGCTACACCCTCCCCGCCGTCCAGGCACTGTCCACCCACGCCGACGCCCTGGGCCGACTACTGGGCAGCCGGCGCCGCATCGCCCACGGCTACGCCACTTACCAGAACACCCCGGTCGACCACCTCGGCACCCCCCACGCCTCCTTCGAGGAACTCACCGACGCGCTGACCGAGGCCGCCGCCCAGCCCGCCGCCTCCCTGGCCGTCGCGTGAACGGCATCCTGCTGCGCCTGGCCGCTCCGCTGATGTCGTTCGGGGAACACGCAGCCTTCCGCTACCGCGACACAGTCGGTTTCCCCACCCGTTCCGCGCTCATCGGCATGTTCGCCGCCGCCGATGGACGCTCCCGAGAAGAAGCCCTCGCCCCCGATCCGGGCACCGGCGCCATTCCGTACACCGACCTGGTCTTCACCGTCCGCATCGACCGGCCCGGCCACCGGCACACCGACTACCACACCGCCGGCGGCGGCCGCCCCCACAAAGAAGGCCTGCACACCAGCAGTGGAGAGCACCGCGCCCAGAAGGCATCCACCTTCATCAGCCATCGCGTCTACCTGGCCGACGCCGTCTTCACCGTCGCCGTCCGCGGCCCCGACCGGCTCCTGGAAGAGATCACCGAACGGCTCGAACAGCCTGCCTTCGCCCTCTACCTGGGCCGCCGCGCCTGCATCCTCGACGAGCCCCTCCTCCTGCGCACACCGCACCCTGATCCCGTAGCAGAACTCCTGCACCGGGTGCCGCTCAGCCTCGCAGCCGGCCCCCCGCCCCGGCAGGACACCGTGCCGGTCGACTTCGTGTGGGAGGCGCCGCCCGCCCACGTGCCCGCCGCCGACGTCCACCGGGAACTCGCCGATGTCCCAGTCGATTTCACCCCCACCCGGCGCTTCCACCACACCCGCCGCGTATGGCGCACCACCGAACAGCTCCCCGCCACCCTGGCCGCTTCCCATCCCCCGATCGAAGCACTGACCGCCTACATCCAGCAGGACACCCCATGACCCCGCCCCTGGCGACCACACCCGCCACCGTGACGCTGACCCGCATCCGTCTCAACCGCAACAGCCGCGACGTACGCCGCGACCTGGCCCGCTCCACCAGCCTCCACAAGACCGTCATGCTGCTGGCCCCCGAAGGCCTGGGCGACAGCCCCCGCCACAAGGCCGGACTCCTCTTCCGTCTGGAACAGGCCACCCACCACACCCCGCCCACTCTGCTCATCCAGTCCCAGCTGTCGCCCGACTTCAGCCGCCTGCCCCACGCCTACGGCACCACCGAAACCCGCGACCTCACCCCCATGTTCCAAGCCCTGGCCACCGGCACAAGCGTGCGCTACCGCATCACCGCCAACGCCAGCACCCGCCACAAAGTCCTCGACGGCGACCCCTTCTTCGACACCCGACCCCGCCACAAGGACATCCCCCTGTACGGCGACGACGCCCTCGCCTGGTGGCAGCGCAAAGCCGCTCACGCAGGCCTGGCCCCGACCAGCACCGACCTCACCCCCGTCGGCGCCTTCCGCAGCCCCTCCACGAAAAAACAGACCAGCGACAGTGCCCCGCACGTCTTCCGTCACGTCCTGACCCGCTTCGACGGCGTCGCCACCATCACCGACCCCAGCCAGTTGTGCCACGCCCTGCTCGCCGGCATCGGCCGCGGCAAACCGTACGGCGCCGGACTGCTCAGCCTCGCCCCCGCCTGACCCACCAGCCCCCGACGTCCGCCGCCCTCAAGGAAACCCCCGTGCCCGCCACACCATCACCCGATGGCCCCTACGACACCACCACCCTGCGCGCCGCCGCCGTACGCCGCCTGCTGCGCCTGCGCGTCGCCGACCGCCTGACCCACCACGACGTGCGTACCGTCGCCGCCGCCTTCACCGTCCACTGGCGCACCGTGCGTCGCTGGATCGACAACGCCGACTCCCACCACGGCACCTACACCCCCCAAGGCCGCCCCCACTTCGCCCTCACCCCGGCCATGCACGAAGCCCTGGTCCAATGGCACGGCAACGTGGCGAGCGCCTACCTCGCACTCGTCGCTCACGGTCACCTCGGCACCCCGCCCCGGGCCTCCCAGGCCACCTTCTACCGCGCCGTCAACCGCGAACTCAGCGCCGGGCAACGCGCCGCCCTCAAGAACGGCGAAGCAGCACGCCGCCGACACGACGTCCACGCCCTGCGCCCGCGCGGCAACCGCAACGACGTCTGGGAGACCGACCACGTCGAAGCCAGTGTCTTCGTCAACGTCGACGGACGCCGAACCAAACCCTGGATCACCTGGTTCATCGACCACGCCACCGCCGTCATCTGCGGCGTGGCCATCACCCCCCACCAGCCCAGCCAGGACGCCATCCTGGCCGCCGCCCGCGACGCCATCCTCCACACCGATCACCACCGGCCCTTCGGCGGCATCCCCCGCAAACTGAGAGTCGACCGCGGCCGTGACTTCCTGGGCAAATGCGTAACCGAGGCCTTCCAGAAGTTCGGCACCGAAATAATCGTCCTGCCGCCCTACAGCCCCCACCTCAAAGGCACCGTCGAAGCCGTCAACGGCGCCGCCAAGCACATGCTGTTCAAGGGCCTGCCCGGCTACGCACACACCCCCCGAAGCCGCCGCGACCGCCGCGGCCACCCCTGTGGGCCCTGGACGAACTCCTCGACTACGAAACCTTCATCACCATCGTCCTGAACTGGGTGGACTGGTGGAACAACGACCACACCATCGCCCGCCTCCACCGGCGCACCCCCGCCCAGGCCTGGCACGCCGACCTGACCCCCATCGACACCCTCGACCCCGAAGACCTGCACACCTACACCCTCAAAGACGGCGGCCCACCCCGGAAGATCACCAGCAAAGGCGTCCGCTGGAACAGCGCCTACTACGTCGGCGACTGGATGCACGGCCACGGCAGCGCAGGCGAGATGGTCCGCCTGCGCCACGAACCACACCACTACCACCGCATCGAGCTCTACGACGCCGACACCCTCACCTACCGCGGCGCCGCCTTCCGCAGCGACGAGATGAGCCCCCGACAATCCCGCGCCCTGCGCAACGCCCGCCGCCGCGAAGCCGACCGCTACGCCGCCAAAGCCCGCCGGGCCCGCAAGAACGCCAAACCCCGCTACGCCGCCACCAGTGTCGCCGCCACGCCCGAGCCCCTCAACCGGCTCACCGCCAGCCAAGCAACCGCCCAGCTACGCCAGCTACAGACACCAGAAGCAGACCTCCACGCCGAGTCCCGACCCGACCTCCTCAACCGGCCCAAGCCCGACTCCACCCGCTGGACCAAGCCCCTGCCCGCCCCCGAGCCCCAGGACGCTCCATGACCACCACGCCCGACAGCCAGCCGACCACCGGCTCCGGCTACCACTACATGGGCCTGCCCGGCGCCCGCGCCATGCTGACCAACGCCAGCGCAGAGACCTACGCCAACCTCGTCACCACCCTCAACGCCGACGCCGGCAAGGGCGCCATCATGTGCGTCCACGGCGGCGTCGGCCTGGGCAAGACCTTCGCCGTCAACAGCCACCTCGACGACCTCGCCCCCCACACCACGCTGCGCATCAAAGTCGGCTCCGCCAAAATCCAGGCCCTGCGCGCCGCCCTGTACAAAAAGCTCGGCCTGCCCGGCGAAGCCCCCCTCAACAGCACCCGCTGCGAAGCCATCCTCAAGGAAACCCTGTCCGAGACCCCCCGCGTCCTGGTCGTCGACGAAGCCCAGTGGCTCGACACCCGGGCCTTCGAATTCATCCGCGAGCTCTGGGACGACGAGGACACCCGCCTCGCCGTCGTCCTGGTCGGAGCCGAAACCTGCTACCAGAAGATCAAGAACCGTCCGGCGCTGGACTCCCGCATCCTCATCTGGCAACGCTACAAGCCCCTCACACCCACCGAAGTCCTCACCGTCATCCCCGAGTACCACCCGCTGTGGGCGGACGTACCCGCAGACGAACTGCTCTGGATCGACGACGTGGCCTGCCACGGCAACTTCCGCCAGTGGGCCAAAATCAGCTACCTGCTCTGGGACGAATACGGCAGCACCCACGCGAAGGGGCCCGGTTCCGCAGATCCGCCGCACCCGCCCACTCCACACGGCACGGCCACACCCCTTCCTCCCTACAGCCGGGACTTCGTGCGGGCCATCCTCAGCCGCCTCGACCCCACCCAACGCCATACCGACTGAAGCCGCGCCCGCATCCTTGAAGACCCAACGAGCCGCTCGTTTGCCACCGGTATGCAGCAGTCCCGGACGGCATTGAAGGCCCGCAGTGTGCGCTCCAAGGGATGGAGGACGCCCGCGCATGGTCGCAGCCGTGTGGCCGGGGGTGATCCGCAGGCGAGCCGCCGGTTAGGGTGACGGGGGCGTGCGCTTTGGGTTGGTGTGCGTGAAGTGGCCGTAGTTTTGAGGGGGGTTGACGGGGGATGGGCTACGTCCTGCCTGGCTGGATGGACGAGATCCTGGACTTCATCGGGATCAACGGGCCTCGGCTGGACGGGGGAGACCAGCCGGGGCCGTGGCGTGGCGTGCGGAGGGCGGTCGCCTCTCGGCGGGGTGCTCCATGGGGCTTCAGCCGGATGATCGTCCCCATGGGCTAGGGGTGAGGCCCGGGGACACTGTCCCCTCCGCAGCCACATGTAGATGAACGGTCAACTGCCCCGTCTTGTTCCGCTGTTGGCGCTTCTGCCGGTGTGAACCACGGCACCCTGCTTGGCGTCTCGGAGTCGCCGTGGCGCATCATCGAAGACACCATCATGTCAGCGTCGGATGCGTCACCCGTCACATGCGGCAACCGGAAATCTGGCGGAACCCGGCCCGGGTCACCGCCGGGGTCGTCGGTGGGCCTCTTTCTCCCAGGCGTCGTACGCCTTCTCCAGGACGGCCGCGGCCCGGTCGGAGGCCGAACGCAGGTTCGCATCCGCGTCGGCGATCATCCGACCGTTCTCCTCGGCGACTTTGGCTCGCCGAGTCTCGACCTGCCGCATCTCGTCGTCGATCCCGGCAACGCGGGACCGCAGCTCCTCGCGGAACACCTCGTCCCGCTCCTGCTGGTCACGGACCTTGACGACGAAGGCATGGAGAGCAGCCTCCCAGTGCTTCTCATTCGGATAGAGCCACTCCCGCACGGGGTTCCTGTCCCGGGGCAGGGTCACACGGAGAACAAGGTGGTGGGAGAGCGAGTCGATCTCGACGCGCAGGCCGTACAGTGCCAGCGGTTCGCCGTCCTCTTCCCGAACCTCCCCCTCCTCCGACGTCACCGTCTTCCAGGGCAGCAGGGCGTGCTGGTGCAACTGGAGCCGCTCCAGGTGTTGTTCGGACCTCTCAAGGGGTGCACCCACCGGGTCGCCGCACTCCCCGGCCTGCTTCAGCCGGGCCTCCCGTTCAGTGCTCAGGTTCTGGAAGCGCTCGTCCCACGGGCGCAGGCCGTTGTCGGCGTCCGCCTTGGCCTTCTCGACCTGAGCCCGCGCTTCTTCCGTGATCTGCGCGCTCTTCCGGCGCCCCTCACGCAGCTCGTCCCAGGCAGTGCGCAGACGCTGCCGGGTCTCGCGCCCTTCCGCGCCCCGGGCAGCTCGCAGCACGTCCCAGGAACAGGGAAACCGCCCGGCCCACCACCACACCAGCGCGAGCAGCACCACCGCCGAGCTCAGCAGAAAGAACGCCACGCTCCACCCTCCCCCTCCGACTGCTCCGGCCACAGTGCCGGGAACCGCCGGAGCCGTCCATAGGGCCTCAGCGCTCCAGGGCCACCCGGCCGCCGATCTCCACCCATCCCCCCCGGCTGCGGAGCCGTGAGGATCTGGGAGCCGGAGCCCTGGACAAGGTTCAGGGCACGTCCCAGTGCGGCGGTGAGCTGGAGGGCCGCGGCACCGGTGGCCTCGTCCTTCTAGGCCCAGGCGTAGATCCACTCTCCCTGGGCCTGGACGGCAAGATCGTCGACCTCGGCGACGGTGCCTTCTGGTGGAACGTCCGTGATGCCGCCCACTCGGCCCGCGCCTCGATCCAGCTGAACTCCCCGTCGGGCCGGGTCCCGACGACCCCGGCGGGCGTGACGAGCTCGGGCGCGTCGAGCAACCAGGCGGCCCCGACATACGGGTGCTGGGTGCTGGGTGCTGGTCGCGGCGTCCTGCGGCATGGCTTCCTCCGTGGCCGTACTCGTTTTCACACCCTCGGGTCTCGTTGCCATTGCCGCCCTGGGGCTGTACGGGTTCTTCGAGTCACCGGTCGCGCCGCTCGGCTACTCGGCGGCGGGCAGACTACTCCCCGGCCGTTCGGGATTCGCGCTCGCCTGGGTGGGAGCGGTCAGTTTCGTGGCGTACTCCCTCGGTCCGTTGTCGATGGGTTTGCTGGTAGCCCGCACATCCCTTTCGTTCTCCTTCGCCCTGGTGGGATGTGCGGCCCTGGGCCTTTTCACGGTCGGGCTCTCACGACGAAACGGCCTCTCAGTTTGTCCTACCTTGCCCCCCGCGGGAGCGCGGTCCTGGCCCTTCGCGAGGAGGGCGCATGCCTGATCTCGTCTCGTCTGCTGCGCGCCGTTCCACGGCTGCCAGCGCCCGGTCGCCGGCACAGCAAGCCGCTGCGCACCCCGCCGCCACCAGCGCCGAACACCAGACCGTGCCTACTGGCGAGGAATCGCTGACGCGCTCCCGCCGTCGCACGCGCCGCCCTGCTGGGACGCGTCGTCAGTGGTGAGCACATCAGCGACGTCTGGGCCCTGCAAATCTCCGTCCACCGGGCCGCAGTTACGCCACGTACGCCCCGGTCTGGGGCTGCGCCCCGGACCTGGCCCTGAGCGCAGGCCGCGATCGTCAGAGGCGGGGGCCTTCTTCGCGATGCGGCATTCGGGTAAGTGGCAGCGGCCATGCCGGTAGGCCACGTGAAGCGGAACAGTGAGGACCGGCAATGCCAGCGAAAGTTACAACCCTTCCGGTGTCAGTGCAGCGAAATTTGCAGAATTGATGTAAACAACGCTGCTGAAAGGTGTAATAATTGCTGCATGAATCAGGCTGACGTGCTGAGGAAGCTAGGGGAGAGGGCCTCCGACCAGTGGGGGCTGGTGACTGCTGCCCAGGCGAAGCTGGACGGTGTCCAGGGGGTGCATCTGCTGCGGCTGGAGCGCGCGGGCCTGCTGGAGAGCGTCGGGCGCGGGGTCTACCGGATTGCGGCCGGGGCTCCGCCGGAGCATCTGGAGACCAAGGTGGCCTGGCTGCGACTGGACCCCAAGACGCCGGCCTGGCAGCGCAGCAGTGCGCAGAAGTGGGCGGGCGTCGTTTCCCACGCGTCCGCCTGCGAGCTCCACGGACTGGGCGATCTTCCCGCCGACAGGGTGGAGCTGATTGTCCCGATACGGCGCACCACCCGGGACGACAGTGTGCTGCTGCACCGCCTGGCGCTGGAGGCCGACGACGTCACCGTGGTGGACGGACTGCCGGTCACCACGGCCGAGCGGACTATTGCCGATCTGCTGCGCTCGCGTGCAGACGGCGCGCACATCGGCACAGTGATCGCAGATGCCGACCGCAGAGGCCTGATCGACGTCGACCACCTTGCCGACCGCGTGGTTCCCTTCGTCCGCGGCTACGGCCTTCCCGCCACTGCCTCGGGGGAGGAACTGCTGCAGGCCCTGTGCCAGCAGGCAGGCCGCAGCCTGCGCCGCCACGAAACCGAACAGGCCGTCGCAGCAGGCTTCGCCTCCGCCCTGAGCGCACTGGAAGAACTGGACGCCTCGGCCGCGCTGGAGAAGGTCCTGCAGAACATGCCTGTGGCCGATCGTCAGTCCCTGCTGCGGTCGATGGCTGCTCAGCCGACTGCGCTGGAGAAGGTTCTGCAGAGGCTCGGGTCGACGCCCCTGGAGAAGATCCTGCAGGACTCGGCTGGCCGTCAGTCCGTACTGCAGGGGCAGAGCGCGGTGGAGAAGATCCTGCAGAGGCTCGGCTCGACGCCCCTGGAGAAGATTCTGCAAGACGTGGCCGATCGTCAGTCCCTGCTGCGGTCGATGGCTGCTCAGCCGACTGCGCTGGAGAAGGTTCTGCAGAGGCTCGGGTCGACGCCCCTGGAGAAGATCCTGCAGGACTCGGCTGGCCGTCAGTCCGTACTGCAGGGGCAGAGCGCGGTGGAGAAGATCCTGCAGAACTCGCCTGCCCTGCGTTTCCTGAAAGCTTCGAGCGGTCTGGGCCAGCCTCTGAAGGGCCTGGACGTATGGCGGCCTGTGCTGGAGCAGACAACGCCCCGGCCGCGGGCGCTTGAGAGGGCCAAGCACGATGAAGAAGAAGCTGACTGACCCTGCCGGGCCCGCGCCCGTAGGGTCGGTTCCTCCGAAGACGGCCCGGCGAGGAGCACGATGAACGATGGCTATGCCACTCCGGGAGCGCTGGATACCGCGCTCAAGCACCACGCCAAGAAGCATGCGAAAAACGCCAAAGACGTCGGGGCGCTGCGCCGTGCGTTCTTCTTCCAGCGGCTGGCGGCGCGCGTCTTCGTCGCCGACCCGGACGGCTGGATGATCAAGGGTGGGCAGGCGCTGCTGCTGCGCTACTCCACTGACGCCCGCCTGAGCAAGGACATCGACATCCTGCGTGCGGACAGCGAGGCGAGCATCGAGGAGGCAGTCCAGGCTCTGAAGGCTGCGGCAGCTGTGGACCTGGGGGACCATCTCACATTCGTTCCCACCGGGCTGACCATGCACGGCGACGAGGAAGGCGGCGCCAACCAGGCCTTCATAGTTCAATTGGGGCCCCGCAAATCCGAATCCATCCGAGTAGACCTGGTAGTCGGGCGCACCCCCACGGCCATTCCCCAGGTGCGCCGTATCGAGCCGGCGGTACCGATGCCCTGGCCCGACGACTGGCCAGAGGTGCGTCTGTACCCTGTGGTCGATCATCTGGCCGACAAGATCTGCGCCATGTACGAGTGGCACGGCACCATCCCCTCAAGCCGGTTCCGCGACCTGGCGGACCTGTTGCTGATCAGCCAGCGTGAAGTGGTCGACGGCGTACAGGCGCGCCACGCGCTCCGCACAGAGGCCGCCCGGCGGATCGCCAGGGGCAAAGTCCGTCTCGAGCTGCCTGACTCCTTCAAGACACCGCACCCGTCCTGGCGGACTGGCTATCCCCGGGCTGCCCGTGACGTGAGCGGCCTCAAGGACTGTGCGACCTGGGAGGCTGCAGAAACGGCCGCCGCCGAGTTCCTCCCCCCGTTGCTGGGGAGCGAGCCCATTGGCACCTGGGATCCCGCCGATCGTCGGTGGCGTGACGGCTAGAGCCCTGCGCGCTCTTCCGGGCCTGTTCGCGGAGGGAGCAACCAGGCGGTCGGGTGCGTCGCGTCGGCCACCAGCACCAGCGGACGACGTTCGCGGAATCTGACGGACACAGACGAACCGGCGGAAAAAAGCGGGATTGGCAGGCGGAATGCGAGAAGGCTCATTGGTAGCTGAGGAAAGCCATTTAGCGCTTTGCAGGATGCCGCCTGAAGCATGTGATGGTGCTGGGCGGCATGCTGGCAGCTGGCAAGCGGCGCTGTGCCGGGCGGCCGCTCATGGTGCATCGCGTGAGGAGCGCAGGCTGGGTAGGTGAGCACGCGGGACCCATAAAGCAACGGCATTGGGCCTAGCGGGCGGGCATCGATGCACGCGAGATCTGCTGCGCGGGGCGTTCTTCGGGCGCCGCTCGCGCGGCAGGTAGCCCGGGCCCGTCCAGAGCGCGGTCGGGACCAGGCTACAGCCGTGAACTCTAGACCGGGCAGCGGAGTTGAGTGCTCAGCCCTCGTGCACAGGGCGCGGCTTCCCAAGGAAGGCCTTCACCCTGAGCCCACATGGCCGGAGCAGCGGTGCACGCCCGGCTCACAGAACAGGCCGTATCCCCTCTTGTTGATGGTGATGTCGATGGCCATATAGGGCTCACGGGTGATCGTGATGGAGGAGCCCGCCGGGTCGTTCGGGAGTGCGTCGACCACCGTGCCGGAGGCTTTGTCGGCGGTGCGGCCCTCGTGAAGGGTCCCGGAGGCCCCGCCTCCCATTTCGGTGCCCTTGTCACAGGGAGGGGCGTGCTCGGAGCACTGCACCATGGTCAGATAGCGGTAGGAGAATGAGCCGTCGGCCCTGATGGTGATGCTGGCGCCGGACCAGGTCCAGGTCCCGACGAACTGTGCCAGTGGTCGACGCGAGGCCGACGGGGATGGGTTGCGGGAACTGCGGGCGAGGTCACCGATCCAGATACGAGCATGTGCGGGGTCGGAGGTCTCCCAGGCCCGGCGGGAACCGAGAACCACGACGTTCTCCTTCCATACGGTGAGTGTTGCCAGCGATCTCAGGTTGTCGAACCCGTTGGCCCGGGTCGGTTGTTTGATCCACTTCTTTCCGTCGGCGGAGAACCAGAGGGCGCCGACCGCGGAGTTGTCGGCCGCGCGGGCGGACCCGACAGCGACGAAGCCGCTGCCTGCCGGTGTGACGGCGAGCATTTCCTGGTCCTTGCGGGGGACGACGCCGGCGTCCGGCAGACGTCCCACGTCGAGCGGCGCGCCGGTATGCCACCTGTCATTGCCCTGTCTGTACCACGTGCGAGGCTCGGTGGTGTGCTCGACGTCGTCGTCGGCCAGGCCACCAGTCAGCACCATGGTGTCGCCATTGCGCGCCAGGTGGCCGAACTCGTTCCCGTTGTCCGGCAAGGGCTCCTTCTTCCATCTGCCTCCGTCATGGGACGTGAAGAGCTGGTCCGCGGGCTGGAAGTCACCGGTGGTGCAGTTCGTCAGTAGATGGAAGGCGTCATCGGCGACGAGCACCTCCGCCTTCGCCTCGTCGCCCTCGTGGCCACCGCAGGGTGTCTCGAACAGTGTGGTGGGGTGCCCGGTCTTCTCCACCAGCCGCACTCGCAGACTTGCCTGCTGCTCGTCGGGCTTGGCTCTGCCGGGTGTCACCTTGGTGACCACCAGGGCCCCCCTCTCTCCGGCCGCCACCGCCACGGGTATCTCCGTGTCCGGGGACCGGGGCAACAACATGGGGCTCTTCCACGACGACCCGTCGTTGTCTGTGGTCCAGAGCGCCGCGCGGGCAGTCGAGAACCCGCTGCCGCCCAGGAGCCAGGTGGTCGATCCGTAGGCTGCGAGGGACTGGACGGTGGCCGCCGTACTCATCCCCTCCGGCGTACGGTCCCGCCATCCGACGCCGTCCCGACTGGCGAATACCTTCTGGGGCACATCGAGTGAGGTGATGGGCAGATAGCCGCTCGCGGCGAAGAGGGCCTTGCTGGACGAGGACATGGACGACGGGTAGAAGTCGACGAAGTCCGCCGGGAGTTCGGCCTCGGGGACGTTCAGCCAGACCGGCGCTTTCGATAGAGGCCGGGGCTTGTCGGAACCGGACTCGGTGCACGCCGAGAGAAGGCACAGCGCGGCCAGGCAGGCGAAGGCGCTGTGTGCCGTGGCGAGGCGATGGTTCAGGAGGCGCATGTCTTCCCATCCGTCAGCCGCACGAGGCGGGTGCTGGTTGAGTCCGGACACAGCCACGTCGCGTTCCGGTCGGCCGTCGTACGGAAGGGCTTGCCCTGGTCGTCGATACGAAGCTCGCCCCGTTTCCCGTTCCATGCCCACTGCAGCCGCAGTGTGAAGGTCACGTCGTGCGCGTGGGTGGACGGTTGCACGACGAAGTGCTCCGGGTCGCTGCCGCTCACGGTGTACGGCCAGCCAGTGTCGGACGCACTGCCCCCGTCGCCTGCACGGGCGGCGGCTTTGACCACCTGAGGACGTGCCTGGTCGAGGTTCACGGAGAGGTTGCGGTTCGGTGGGTCGCCCTGGCACACCACGGGCACCCGGCTCCCTCGTAACGGCTCGTGCTTGGAGACGACCTCCACAGCCAGACCGAGGAGGGTTACGGTCTGTCCTTCCTTGCCCTGGACCGTGAAGCCCAGGCCCGTCTTCGAGGCCGAGACGCCGTCAGCCGGCCGGGGACCGGGCACCATCTGTGATGCACCGATCGTCCCAGGAACCACAACTGCGTCGCCGCATTGCCAGCTCGGGGAGTCAGCCACGAAGGTCAGGGGCGCGGTTGACTGCCTGCCACTCGGAGAGTCGTCTGCGGACGACTGCCAGCCGTCACCCGCCGACGCACGGGACATCTCGTACGCGCCCACAGCTCCCCCCGCAACCAGTGCGACGAGTGCTATTCCCACCACAATCCCTCTCGGGCGGGACCACCGAGGCCGGCGGCCAGCCGGGTCCGTATCGGACACGGCGGCGTCGACCGCGTCGGCAGGCACGGCCGACTGGGTCACGCCAGTCGCTGACCCGGCCGCAGCCGGGCCGCCCTTCCTCTGAGTGCTCGGCGATGCCCCCCTCTTCTTCTGCTCGCGCAGCCGATCCAACCAGAACTCGTCCAGCCGCATCTCTAAAGGAACCCGCTGGCCGCCGCGTTGGAGGAGCGCTTTGACGACGTTCAGGGCGACTGTCCTGTTTCGCGGCGTACGCCCTTCCTTCAACCACCCCTCGATAGTGGTGGCACTGACCCTCGTCACCGCCTCCAGACCCTTCGTCGTCGGCTCGCCTGCGAGTCCGTACAGCCTGGCGAGAGCCTCCGTGAACGGGCCCTGCCCGGTCGGCTCTTGAGAACGCGCCACCCGCAACTCCTTGCCTGGCACGGCACGAGTCGGGCCGAGTCGCCCGAGTCGGAGAAACAGAACTTAGCGCCTGACCAGGGAGCTCACGGCAGAACGGCCAAACGTCCGGTGCAGAGCGGACGGAGACGTGCTGACCTCTCCTCCTATACGCCTTTGCGGTTCCATGACGCCGCACGGGCCCAAGGGCCAGGGAGTCGTGATGAGTTCGCATCTCACCATTGGATTAGCAGACACTCACGCCCAGGTGGAAACGCTCGGGAACACAGGCCCTGAAGCCGGGCCCATGTTGACCGCGCTTCTGGTTGGCCTTCTCGTCGCGCCGGCAACCGCACTGATGTACCGCCACAGCGGCGCATCGGTCCCGAAAAGCGTCAAGCGCGGCGGCCTCGCCTTCGCATGCGCCGCTACTTTCTCCTGGGACCTATTCCCGATCTCGTTCTGCGTCAATATCGCAACTTGAACGGTGGGTTACCCCCGATCGATACCGGCTACAGGAGCCCACCATGCCCGTTCCGTCCCATGCTCCGCAGGCCCCTACCCCGGCACGCCCCAGCCGTGTGCCCGCTCTAGCGGGCGCGGGCCTTTCCAGCGTCGGAGTCCTGACCGTTAGTCTCGCCGGTGCACCCTGGCCCATGGTTCTCGCCCTCGCCCTCACAAGCCTGCTCGTCGTCCTAGTCCAGTCCGCACTCCAGTCCCTCATTCCGCAGGAGTCTGTCCACCGCCTCCACTGGTGGCGCAGTTACTGGAGCCATCGAAAGACCGGCCATCGTGGCCGCGATAGCCAGCCCGACACTCTCCCGCCCGCGCCCTAAGAGGGCGTCTTCGGCGAGCCGGTCACGACCCATCTACCACCATCCGTGGATTGCATTGATCAGGTTCGACACAGCGGTGATGAACACTGTCCAGGCGAGGATGTCCCTTCGGTGTGGAGGCGGAGAGTCTGAGGTGGTCGGATCAAGCATCGCTAGCCCCCTGCTGGCTTCGTATCGTCCCGGTTGTATGAACTTTTGTAGGCGATTCGATTGCTGCGCACACCGGGCGCGTTGCGTCGGCGCTGTTGAGCAGGCGCGGGCGCGGGGGCGCGCCGATTACCGCGCACCTGCGCGCTATTGCGCAGCGCTGCTTGCCGCGACGATGGCCGCATGGAACAGGAACGAACTCTCAAGGACCACCTGTCCTACCCCTACAACCAAGACCTCTCTGGTGTGCTGCGCCGGATGAACCGGCGCACACCCTTCAGCAGGAAGAGACTGGCCAACGATCCGGTGACCGCCGCCTACGTGCTCGCCGGCATGCAGTTGATTCGACGCCACCTGGGGCCCGGCGCGCAGAGAGTGCTCAACGATCCAGAAGATGACAACTCTCTTGGACGTCCTCTTTTGAGCTTTCTGTCCCAGCGAGCGATCGTGGCCGAACTGGCCAACAATCCGGCGCCCTTCCCTCGCGTGGGGTCTACCGCCACTCTTCGGTGCAGTTGGAGGTCACACTCGGACTACATCGCCGACCTGCTCAGCTTTGGACTGTGGTCGCTTCACGAGCCGGCGCTATACGACTCGCGGATCGGCCCTGACACCGAACGACTCCTTGAGGGGCCGGAGTTCGTCGAGGCAGCTCATCGGTTGTGCTACTACGATCTGACTACTGTCGTCGACGGGCCGACGTTCCGCCTCGAGCTCGTCGCCACGGCCGCAGCCGAGGGCGACGAGGTGATCCAGGAGGCTCTGGCAGCAAACCACCAGGGCGCTATGGAACCCTGGAAGCAGGTGTACCAGGAGATGTTCCTCGCTCGCGGACTACGACTGCGTCCCGACGTGACCCTGGACGATTTCGCTGGAATGCTCGCTGCCTTGGCATCCGGGTACGCGCTGCGCCAAATCGGCAATCCTGCCTTGGTCGGCATCGATACATCAAAGGAACGCTGCATCTTCGGCACAGCGGCACTGGCCCTGCTCCTGGGCTGTGTAGAACGCGTCGCCGAAGGTGGCACAGCCGACGTCAGCATCGAGGATGCAATCCGTGAACTTATCTACGGTCAACTGCCGCAGGAAGGTCAACAAACTGCTCCGCCTGCACCGCCCCAGGAAGCAGATCCCCACTTCGAGACGGGTAACGCCTCGTCTGGCCCCCTGCACGAAGAACCGACGGCCTCGTCCGAAGACGAGACACGCGCATTCTTCGTCCAGCTCGACCGGCTCTGCAACGAGCAACAGCCAGCCGAGGTAAAGCAGGCCGCAGTGGCACTGCGCGACCGGTTGCTCTCCCCATCAGATGACTGACGAAGCGTCCCTGAGCGCCCGCCCTATGACTGACACCGCTGGGACGACACCGATCGCCCGGTTGTTGATGCACCAGGCGGGCACGTGCTGGAGCGGAATCACCGTTCCGGCTCCGGCTCCAGCCGTGCGGCGACTTCTGCCACCCTGCTCTGCACGGAGCTGGTCAGCAGACGGCTCAGTTCCCGGTACTCGGCTACCTCTGCCTCCGAGGCGGTGGCGGCGTACACCTTGCGTTCCAGTTCCACCAGCCGGCGGCGGTGTTCCTCGGCGCGGCCGGAGTAGAGAGTGTCCAGGCCGAACAGTTCGGAGAGCACCGCGTCGTCCGCGCTGCCGAAGACGACCCGCCGGTAGAGATCCTTATCCACCACGGCGGGCGGCTCGTTCTCGTCCCAGCCGGGCAGACGGATCAGCGCGTCCTCGTCGGCGGCCTGGCAGATGTAGGGGCTGTGACTGGTGACGATGAACTGGATGTTGGGGAAGTGCGCGCGCAGCCAGTGCCCGATCCGCTGCTGCCAGCTCACGTGCAGATGATTTTCTACCTCGTCGATCAACACCACGCCCGGCTGCAGGACGGTGACGCGCCCGTCCTCGTCCTGCTGCACATCCAGCTGGCCGTACGCTTCGTGAATGTGCCGCGCGATGTCCAGGACCAGGGCGGCCACCGTCCGGTAGCCGTCACTCATCGCGCGCAGTGCGAAGCCGACATCATCGTCGCTGGTCGACACCCACAGCCCGTCGGCCGAAACCCCGTTGACCTGCAGCTCGTTCGGCATGAGGCCGTCACTGAGCAGGTTCAGCACGATGTCCAGCAGCCGTGCGGCGGGACCCGGATCCGTGCTGGCGTCGTCTGTCCGTTCCTCCAGCGACCGGTGATGGAGATCGATCACCCACCCCACGCTCTCACCCAGGGCAGCGTCCTCGTGGAAGAGCGTGGCCAGGTGGCTGGCCACTAGATCATCGCGGGCGTATCCGCCGGACAGGCCCCCTGACAGCCGCCGGAACGGCCCGTACCCGGCGCAGAACCATCCTGAGGCGGCAGGCGACCACGGACCGCTCTCGACGGCCTCGGCATCGCTGAGACCTGGCGTCAGCATGCTCGTCGGCCGATGCCCCGGCCCACGGGGCCTGGCCGGCAGAGCCTTCCACATCAGGCCCAGTCGGAGCTCTCGCGGCAGGTCCCCGTCCCTCTCCAGACCAGTGAACTCATCGGCCTCCGCGTCGACCTGGACATCCACCACGGCCTGGCCGCTGGAAGCCTCACGCGAGACCATGCCCGCCACCCCCGCATTCAGGGCCAGTGCGGTCTGCGGGCCGCACAGCGCCAGAGCGACGGTCTGCAGCAGGGCCGACTTGCCGGAGCCGTTGCGGCCGGCCAGGACGATCCAGCCGCCGCGCCCCGGCAGCCTCAGGTCTACGGCCCGGCTGCCGCTGAAGCCCCTGATGTCAGTGAGCCGTACCCGTGTGACGTACACCCGTGCTCCGTCTTCTTCCCTGTTCCGTGCGCCTGTCCGGCACGCACGCACGAGTGTGCAGGAACATCCAACCGCTGACCTTCTCACGAGGCAGGAGGCCCCAGAGCTGTCATCCGTCCGTTCGCGGGATGCAGCGCACGGCAGCACCATTCCTCGGTGGCCTGCCGGTATACCGAAATGCCCGAGAACCAGACCTTCTTCGGCTCGGTTCCGGCAATGTGCTGCGGTGCCCGCACTCCGGCCGGGCCGTCGTGCAGGAGGCTCCCGGACACGGCAAGCGATCCGGTGCCGTGCAGGATCCGGGGGAGGGGGCGGCTGTATGGGTGAGCCTGCGCACAGTGCTGCGGCCGGCGCGCTGGGCTACCAGCACCAGACGTGGTGGGTGCTGCTGGAACTGCTCAGAGGCTGTCGTCGGTGAGGGAACCGCGCTGCAGCAGCTCCTCGACGGTACAGCCGCGCCGCTGCGCGATCGCACGGAAGGTGTCCTGCTCACGGTGCCAGGACAGAGCTCGGTCGGCCACCGTCTGCCGGATGTACTCAGTGGCGGAGAGATTCAAAGCGGCAGCGTGGGCGGCGAGTGCGGTTTGTTCCTCGGGAGTGAACATGATGGCGGGGGATCTCCTCGGTGGCGACGGATGGTCGGTATCCGGTGCGGGTGGCGGGGCCGCTGGCCCTGTCGGTTCATCCGTTCCGGTTGGAGTTGGTGCGGCGCGGGTTCACGCCGCGGTCCTCTCAGGATCATGCCTACGTACTGGCGGACCTGAGCCGCTGGCTGGAACGCAACGGGCTGGCTCCGGGGCAGTTGACCGCGGAGCAGGTGGGGGAGTTCGTCCGGGCCACTGACGGTGGCTGACGGATCGGTCGTTGCAGCTACGCTCGGCTTTCTACGGGAGGCTCTTCACCTTGAACTTGATCGGCGCGGCGTGGCTACCTAAGTACGCACGTCTGTAGGGGTGTTGCGGCGGCATGCTGACAGCTTCATCATGTGAGCGTGCGGGCGCTAAATTTTTTCGCGCTGCCTTCCCGGGTTCCATCCGCCACGGTGCTGGCAGGAGCCCTTGTCGCCTTGGGCTGCTGGGGCTTCGCCCTCCGTTTGGATACTCCATGCGATGGAACAGATGTGCGGTATTCGCGCGCCGATTGGCTGCCTGCAGGGCTTGTGGTGGGCCAATGGTTTTCCCACGCGGAACAGATCAGAAACGACGACGTGGTCATCGCAATCGAGGGATACTCCCTGGCCGAAGGCTTGGGCTCGGTGCCAGATCAGCCACTGCGTTCCGGCACGGTGCTGCACTATGAGCTGTTGCGGGACGGAGCGCCGACGGAGGTAGAACTGTCCTTAGCTCGTCCGCCATTGGGTAGGCAGCTGATCACCTTCTCCGGGCCTCTGATTTATCTGAGCTTTCTGGGTGTGCTGGCCTTATGGTTGCGTGCCCGTCGGCCGACAGCCCCCACGGGAGCCCCCTTGCTTCTCGGATTCGCCGGCACGTTCGCGTGGTTGATCGCCGGGCCAGCGGTCGGGATGTCAGCGCTGGATGTGGCGACTGGGAGTCCACTGTTTTGGCTGTACCACATCGCAACCGTCGGCGGCGGGTCGCTCGCCTGGGGATCCATGGTGGCCCTTGCCCTGGTTCCCCTGCGAACTCACTGGTCGGGCAACTATCGCTGGCTTCGCGCCGCCGCCTACGGCGGGCCGTTGCTACTGCTCGCCAGCTGGACCGGGAGTGTACTGGTCCTGGGCCCGTCGGGGATGCCGGCGATCGGGCTGATCCACGCTGGGCAGGAAGCCATCACCGTCGCATGCTGGATCGTGGCCGGATACCTCGCGCTGCGCGTCTACCGCCAGGCGGGACCCGAGCGCCGCCGTCCCCTTCGCTGGGTGCTCGGTGGCGGGCTGCTGTCCGGACTGGGCTTGTTCGCGCTGTGGCTCGTCCCCGACATCGTCGTCGGCCACCGGCCCACCACCATCGCGTGGGTCGGCTTGGCTGGCCTGCCCATCCTAGTCGGAATCGTCGTTGCGATACTCCGCTATCACCTGTACGCCATCGAGCGCTTCGTCAGCCGAGCCGTGGCTTACACCGTCCTGGCGGCCATGCTGTTCGGCTGTTACATGTCGGTCACCGTAGCGGCAGCAACTACGGCGGCGTCCGACACCACCGTCGCCGCTGCCGCAGCGGTGTCGGTAGCGCTGCTTGCCTTGCCGTTACGCGAAGCGATCCGCCGCGGTGCCGCTCAACGGTTGTTCGGTGGACGGGAGCAACCTGCTGAGGCACTGCGTGCGCTGGGCCGAGCGTTGGCCCAGATTCCGTCTCCCCAACAGGCGCTGCCTCATGTGGTGGCTGCCGTCACCCGGGCATTACAGCTGCCCTACGCAGCCGTCGAGTTCGCCGATCCGACCGCGCCGGGCGGCTTTCGCACCGCTGAGCACCTGGGCACCCCGGTTGGCGCCTACTACAGCCAGCTGATGTATCACCACGGCCGCACCGTGGGCCGCCTGGCCGTCTCGGCCCGCGAGGTCGACGAGCCGCTGTCCGCATCTGATCTCACTCTCTTAGGCGAAGTGGCCGCGCAACTCGGCCCAGCCGTGCAGGCAGTGGCTCTGCATGATGAGGTGTTGCGCTCGCGCACCGCTGCCGTTGCCACTCGCGAGGACGAACGCCGACGGCTGCGCCGAGATCTCCACGACGGGCTCAGCCCTACGCTGACCGGGCTGTCCTTGAAGACCGAGGCAGCCCTCGCCTTGCTCGACAGTTGGCGCGGCCACGCCGCCTCCGTGCCGCCAGCTGATGAGGACGCGAGCATGCTGGTCTCGCACCACGTCGAGCAGGATCGCTTCGAGCGCGCCCACCGTCTGCTGTGCGAGAGCGCGGCCGGCATGCGTGCCGCCGCACACGACCTGCGTCTGCTGGTCGAGGGCTTGCGGCCTCCCGCGCTGGACTCCCTCGGCCTCATGGGGGCAATACGTGTCAAGGCGCACGACCTGTCGGCAGATGCTGCCGACACGGTGCGCCTAGAGGTGGAAGGCCCTGCTCAGGCCGTCGGGCTGCCGGCCGCCGTCGAAGTCGCGGCGTATCACATCGCGCTAGAGGCAATGGCCAACTGCATCCGCCACGCGCACGCATCGAGATGCCTGGTGCGCATCACCGTCACCGCCACGCCCGACCTGCCCCGTCCGTCGGCGCTCGGTGAGGAAACGCCGCGGCTGCACCTAGACGTGATCGATGACGGTGTCGGGTTCCCGGACACGATCGACGACCGCGACCGGGGATTTGGGCTGCGGTCGATGCGCGAACGCGCCGAGGAACTAGGCGGGCGATGCACCATCCACGGCCGGCGCGGCGGCGGCACCATCGTGCAGGCAGCCCTGCCGTGCCCACCGCCAGACCCCCTCACCCGGCAGGCGCCATGAACACCAGGCCGATAACCGTCTTGATCGCTGAGGACCATCCCGTGTTCCTCGACGGGCTCGCCGCCCGACTTTCGGCCACCGAGGACATGCGGGTGGTGGCGACTGTCCGCACGGGCCTGCAGGCCGCGCAGGCAGCCTTGGAACACCGTCCCGACGTTGCCGTCTTGGACATCGAGATGCCTGACCAGGACGGCATCGAGACGGCCCGACAGCTCCACCGCCTGGAGCCGCCGGTCCGGGTGCTGATCCTCACAGCTCATGAGGATGACCAACGGCTGACCGCTGCGATGCACGCTGGCGCCTTGGGCTACCTGTCCAAGCACGCCGAGCCGGCCACCATCTTGGAGGCAGTGCGCACCGTTGCCCGCGGTGCGATGTTCTTCGACCCGAGGCTGAGCGACCGGATACGAGCCCGTCTGTCCTCAGACCACCTACGGCGCCAACCGTTCCCCCAACTGACCGACCGAGAGCACCAGGTGCTCGCCCTGCTGGCCACCAACTGCTCCAACCAGGCCATTGCTCAGCGGTTGGGGATCAGTGGCAAGACGGCGCGCAATCACGTCTCGGCCATCTTGGCCAAGCTCCCTGCCCGCGACCGTGCTCAGGCCGGACAGCAGGCCCGTAACGCGGGTCTCACCCTCCCATTCGACTGAACCGAGCCAGCGCCGGCCAAGGTGCCCGAGCGTCCGGGACGTTCGCCCCATGCGGCCCAGGACACCGGGACTGCAATGTGGCTGCTGTACCACCGTGGGCGCGGCAGATCCACGCCGTGTCCAAACCCCGTGGGGGGCCATGAAGCACATCCGCCTGGTAACACGCCGCGCCATCACAGCCGCCTGCGCAGCCGCAATCCGAGCAACGCCGTACCGCCGGTTACATCCGGCAGCGGTCACAGCGGCAGCGAAGACAGCTTGGCCACGAAGGACGCGGAGAGCGACGACATCGTCCGCAGCAGGTGCGGCCCCGGCCTCGGCGCACGTTCCACGGACCCTGGCGACCATCCCACCGGTCGTCCCTGGTTTCACCACCTAGGTCTTGCCTGACGCCGCCACACCGGTCCAGGCCGAGACGGCCACCGCACACCACCCGCTGACGGAGGACCTCGTGCTCAAAACCACTATCCGCAAGAGGCGAGAAACCCATCCAACGGACCAACCACTCAGGTGGGCACGCTGGGTCGCTCTCGCCGCAACCACCGCCCTCGCTGTACCCGCCTTGTCGTCGTGCACGCCCGACGACCCCCCGGGCGACCTCATCTTCGACTCGACCGCCAAGCCAGTCCTCGATTGGAGTGTTCCGCGTCGGTTCGAAGACAGCTGGGCAGCCTACAACGAGACCAGCGCGACCTACGATCAGGGAATCGTGAAGCCTAACTCGTGGGGCCTGAACCTCGACGGCTGCGCGTCGACCGCTGTGCGTCGGATCCAGAAATACACGTTCACAGTTCGCCAGACGGGCAAGCCCTGGCAGCGGACATTCAACAGCACGTCGTGCCGACTCCAGATCCCCAAGATCTTACCGGCCCAGGGCCTGTACAAGGCGACCCTGACCTTGCACACCGACTGGGGGGCGGCTGACGGCGTGAGCGCATCCGTCAGCATGAACGTGGGCATCCGCGACTATCTGATCGTGTCGATGGGGGACTCGCTAGCATCGGGCGAGGGCACCCCCGACGTCCCTGGGTCGTATTCCTTCGACCCCGACTTCGCTTGGCCGCCCGCACATGTCGTCACGAAGCGAGCCGCCGTGTGGAAGGACCGGCGCTGTCACCGGTCGGCCAAGAGCGGACCGTCACAGGCGGCCAAGGCATTCGAGGACGCGGATCCCAAGACATCTGTGACCTTCGTCAGTGTCGCCTGCTCGGGCGCGACGGTAGCCGACCTCATCCCTCGGCCAGACGAAAAGGTGCTCGGGCAGGTGGGCGCGGTGGCGAGTCTGTTCGGTCCCAACTCTGACGGCGACCCCCGGCCCATTGATTCCTTGCTGCTCTCAGCCGGGATCAACGACCTGGACTTCAGCTCCATCATCGGGCGCTGCGCGTTCAACAACAACCTCTCTCGCGACTCCGAGAAGTGCGTGACGAAAGGCGGGATCGCGGAAGCGATCAATACCCTCCCCGTGAAGTACCTCAACCTTGCGGTTGCCATCAAACGCGAGCTTCCAGACGCCAGGGAGGTCTACATCAACGACTACCCGGGCGAAGTCTTCGAGGGCGGGGGGTGCGGACTGCTCGGGGAACCGGGCATAGGGATCGACGAGGTGGAGGAAAGCGAGATGAATGTCTATGGCAACCAACTCAACCGCCACATCGAGAACATGGCAACGATGCTCGACCGTATGGGGTACCGGTGGAACTTCGTGGACCGTCTGGAGCACGACTTCCTTCCGCATGCCTACTGCGCGACCCCGAGTTGGTTCACCAGCTTGGAAACCTCGCTGAGGACGCAGGGCGACGCTGAGGGTACCGCCCACCCCAACGCAGCCGGCCACATCGCGTTCAGCAAGATCCTGCACCGCATGGTGGTGCCGGAACACGTGAAGTCGCCGTACCGCACACTCAAAATCACCATCGACGAGGTCAAGGCCGCAGACGGCCAAGGCACCCTTCAGATGCTCGCCAGCCTCACGAAGTTCCAGAACGACCGCCGGGGACTGAACCGCTACATCGACGTGCCACGCAACGGCCAGTGGACTTCAATCCCACCAGACGAGGGAACCTTCTTCCTCGACGTGACTCGGGCACCTTCGCCACCACGTCACGCCACCGACCTCTGGATGAATTTCGGTCATACCCTGGCGGTTCACCACGGGTTGAGCGACGCATACGGCGCCGGCCCCCATGAGGTGCCCCACAACCCAACAGGGTTGTTCCACAAGCTCTCGGTCCGGTACACCGTCAGCGTACTAGCCCCGCCCTCAGGCGACGGAGACGTCTTGGCGCGTGATCGCGAATCTCTTCAGGCCAGGTACGGCTTCGAGGGTTCTGCGGCAGAAAAGGCGTGTCATGCACCTCGCACGCGGGAAGCCGGCGGGTGCCGTTGATGCCCTTCCACTCGTAGCTCCATCGGTAGCAGGTCGTGCCCTTGACGCCCATCGCGCGGCACGCGTCCAAGTTGCTCATCCCTTCGCCGTGAGCCGAATGCCGTTGCCGACCTCCTCCGCAAGTACCTGCCCGCGGCTGCGGAGCAATGCCCTGTCCTGGCCGGCAAGAACGTCACCCCGCACATACGGGGCTTCCCCTGAGCCGTGGACACCGTTTGCTATGCGGCAGAGGTCAGCGTAACCGTTCGTTGTTCGAAGGCGATCGGGCTGACCTGGCCGATCGCTGAATGCCTTCGCCTGGTGTTGCAGCAGGTGATCCAGCGGAAGACTGCGAGGCGGGCCTTGCGTACTCCTGGCCAGCGTTTCCGTCCCTGCAGGGTCTCCCGCTTCAGGGCCGCGTTGAAGCTCTCCGCAGCGGCGTTGTCCGCACTTGTCCCGACCGCTCCGCGAGAGCGGATCACGCGGAATTTGCGGCATGCGTTCGCGAAGTCCTGCGAGGCGTACTGGGCTCCGTTGCCGCCGTAAGACCGCCCCGGCCAGGTCGCCGCAGCGGGTGCGGGCGGCGGCTTCGGGCGCGTCGGTGACCAGCTCGGTGCGCGTGTGATCGGCGATCGCCCAGCCCGCCAGGCGCTTTGAACGGAGGTCCAACACCGTTGCCAGGTAGAGGAATTGGCCATCGCCGACGTAATTGGTGTTCGGGTCGCTCGCGGTGAAGTCACGCTGCAGGAGGTCGGGGACCTGGGCCGCGTGCGGGGCGGGCACGGTGGTGGTGACCTTCTTGCGCAGGTGCACGCCGACGATGCCGGCCTCGCGCATCACGCGCTTGTGGTTGACCCGTCAGCCCTCGGCCCGCAGCTCGGCGGTGATGCGCGGGGAGCCGCAGGTGCCGTCCCATTCGGTGTGGATCTCGCGGATCTTCCCGGTCAGCTCGGCATCGCCGAGAGCCCGCTCGACGCGGGCGCCGGTGGCGGCCCGCCACCGGTAGTAGCCGGAGCGCGAGACTTCCACGACCCTGCACAGCCGCTTCACCTCGAAGGTGTCGCGATGGTCATCGACGAACTGGAAGCGGCTCGCCAGCTGGTCTCGCCCGCGAAATACTTGGCCGCCCGGCGCAGGATCTCGCGCTCCAGTTCCAGCTCGCGCACCTGCCCGCGCAGGGCAGCGATCTCGGCGTCCTTGTCCGCCTCAGCCCGCACTGACGGCGTTTCGGACTCCTCGGGCGGCCTTGATCCACGGGCGCAGCGTCTCGTGGTTCACGCCCAGATCCTTGGCTACGGCCGTCACCGGACGCCCCGGGCTGGCGCGGTACAGCGCGACGGCGTCGGCCCGGAACTCAGCCGAGTACTTGTAGGTCCCCAACGGGAACTCCTGATCTCTGGAACTTCATAGATCCAGTGTCCAAGGTGTTCACGACCAGGGGAAACCCCCATACATACCAGGAACCGGTCCTTCTCGATGATGCGGTTGTACAAGTAGAAGCTGCCCAGAGCCCGGCCGCCGCCTTCGTTCTGCGGTGCCGTGATCATCGCCGACTGTAACTGCCGCTGGTCTTGGCCCCCTCCCAGGTCGAGGCGAAGGGGTACTCGTCGCACTGCTTGCCCTCGGGCCGCGGCAGGCTCGAAGGGCAGCAGCCGCGGCCAGCCGTGGCAGGCGTCACACCCTTGATGCTCGTCAGGTGAGGAGAGAAAAGAGGTAGAGACCCAAGGCTCCGCCGGCAACCACGAGTCCCTCTGAACCCCAAGCACAGCTATGGAATGGCCTGTTGGCGCGCTGTAGTGAGATAAGAGACTCTGAGGCTACGTCCCAGATACGCACGGACCAGTCATCGCTTGCGGTCGCGATCCAGGTGCCACTGGGTGAGATGGCAACGGACCGCACGGCGCCAGAGTGGCCCTCCAGGTTCGCGGAGAGTTGTCCACTGCGCGGGTCCCAAATCTTGACGGTCGTGTCCTCGCTGCCCGATGCCATCCATGCACCGTCGGGTGAGATCGCCACGGACCGTACGGCGCCCGTGTGGCCGCCGAGGACCAGGGATACCTCTCCGCTGGACGGGTCCCAGATCTGTACGGTTGCGTCGTCGCCTCCGGTGGCCACCCATGTAGCGTCAGGTGAGATCGCAACTGAACGCACCGCGCCAGCATGGCCGTTGAAGGCACTGCGAATGCTTTGTGTGCTCCGGTCCCAGACCCGAGCCGTCTGATCGTCGCTTGTCGTGGCGAGCCACGCGCTATGCGGCGCAATGGCTACGGCCCTTACTGCGCTGGTGTGACGCAGAACCGCAGAGACGTCTCCGCTGCCTGGGTCCCAGATACGCACACTGTTGTCGTCGCTCGACGTGGCGAGCCAGGTTCCGCTACGGGCGATTGCTACAGCGCGAACGGTGCTTGCGTGACCTCTCCGGCGGGTTGGATCGATGGCAGCGTAGTGGTCACCGAGCGCGATGCAGTTGCCTGTGGAAGGGTGCCAGATTCGTACTGATCGGTCGAAACCCCCGGTAGCGAGCCACGTGTTGTCGGCAGAGATGGCCACCGCCTCGACGGGCTTGGCGCGGTCGGGGTGGTGGAGCCGGGTGCCTGCGTAGTCCGGGGGCGGCCATCGGTTTGCCAAGAGTGGGCGCAGTGCCGGATCTTGTTGGCGGGCTGTGATCTGGTCGCGCCACTGGGAGTGAGGCGGCAGGCGGCTGTGCAGCACTGCGATGACAGCCTTAGAGGGCGTTGTGGGAGTCAGAAGGTGGGCCACGAGCGTGAGGTCGTAGGCCAGGGCCTGAGCGCGGGCGACGGGAATGCGTGCGAGGTCGCCTTGGGGGGCGTTGGCGCCCCGGGAGACGAGGCGCGATTCGATCCAGCGAAGGTCCCCGGCTACGGACAGCGCCTGAGTATCGCGGCCAGCCGCAAGGAGATGGGAGATGAGATGGTCTCGGAGGTATCCGTCTTTGTTTTCCCACCAGGCCCGTTCAGGCGCCAGGGTTGCCGGAGTGAGCGGTGAGGCCTGGGGGAGCGTGTCACCGACCGCGTCTAGCAGTTGTGCGTTCACGTCGGTCAGTGCACTGTCGCCGAGCTCGCTGCGCAGGTAGTCCCGGATGACATCGTGGAGACGGATCCGGCCGTCGTCCACAGGAGTGATAGTCAGGAGGGACAGTCGTTCCATCTTCCGGCAGAGAGAGCGGGACTTCTGCTCGGTCAGTCCACCAGTGGTCTTCCAGAGCAGAATGACGAGGGGGACAGGGATGCTTTCGTCCTCGGCGAATATGCCCAACTCGGCGAATCGCCGATCCCCTCCGGAAGGGAGTCGGGTGGTGGCAGCCTCGATGGAAGCCCGGACAGCTCGACTGCGCATCTGAGGATCATCTAGGTCCCAGGGCATGTCCGGATCTGCGAAGGCATTCGGCCCCTGGGACCGCAGCTGTTCCAGGACTTCGGTAGCCGCTTGTGTGACACCGACCGCGGTGGCAACCTGTTCGGCGATCAGCCGATTGGTCAGGCGTAGAAGCAGGGCCCAACGACCAGTCGCCTGCAATAGATCCGATGCCAGAACGGCCGGGAGAGGCGGTAGGTTCCAGGTCAGCACGGCAAAAGCCTGTTCAAGCGACATCTGGTCCACGTGGATCCGCGGCGCATCAGGAGAGATCAGTTCCGGGTTGCGCGTGGTGACCAGACGCACGCAACGCTCACCACCGAGGAGGAAGGGACGAAGCTGCGCCTCCTCCCAGACATCGTCCAGGAACACAAGAGTCCTTGGCTGCCTGTCGAGTAGGCGACCGAGGTGCGAGCCCGCCAAGTCCGGGTCTTCGAAGGCGGTCTGGTCTCCAGTGACAAATCGGGTAACCTCTGCCACTTTGGATGCAATCGCCGCGCGGCCGCGCACATCGCGCCCGATCGTCACGATGTAGACGCGAGAGCGAAAGTGCCGCTGGACGCGCGTGTTCGCACATACCGCTGTGGCGAGGGTCGTCTTTCCAAACCCTCCCGCGCCCCACAGAGAGGTCGTGATAGCCACGGATCGTCCGCCCCGACACACCGCCCGCACTGTCTCGTGGACTTCGGAACGGTCCACGAACCAGCCCGGAATCACGGGTGGTGCAGGTGGGTCAGCGCAGTTTGCCGTAGGCTCCTCCTGAATCCGCACGGTCACCGTCATCCCGGCAATCGACAGGATTATCAAAACACCGACCCAGGGCCATGGATGCTGCCGTAAGAGATCGAGTGGTCCGGGCCATTGTTCATCCGATGTGGCCTTGTTGGCTGCCAGTCCCAAGAACGCAGCAAGCACTGTTCCCGTCCCGGCAAGTACGGCCATTCCCAGCACACGCCCTCGCACCTTGCCCCCTCCCCTGAGTGGCAGTCGGCATGAGAAAGCTAGCCGCCATTGGCGAAAAGCATGGCAGCAAGTGTCGATTGAGCGCCAGTGGCCCGCGTGTAGCACGAGGGAGTTACAAGTAGGCCCGAAGCTGCGGCCGGGGAAAAGGGACAGGCCGTTGGCGCAGGCTGGCTTCTGACTCGGGCGACGTTAGCTGGCGATGCGTTGTTGTGGCCGCCGCACGCGACAAAGGTTCGGGATCACGGTTCCTGCTACTGCATTCGTACGGGCCCGCAGAATACCTCCCCATAGCGCGCGACCCAGCTGGTCGCGGCGATAGCAGTGGCCTTCATCGTGTTCAGCCTCTTCTCGCTGGCCTCGAAGGCAGGCCATCCGCTCCGGCCCGGCAGGCAGCCTGCGGACCTGCACCTCGGGGACCTACAGACGTCGCTCGACGCCCTCCGCCTGGGTAAAGGCGAACACTTCCGCCAGTGCCCGAAGGTGCAGGCTGGTGCTATGGACCGACGAGATCACCCGGGCAATCGACCGGCTCAAGGCCCTGCCGAGCCCCGGCTGACCAGCCACACCGACCACCCCGACGACCCGCACCACCACACCGGAGCAGTGGAACCCGGCGCCCACCCGACGCGGCACTCGCGCTGTCGGCCTGCCCACCATCAGCCACAGAAAGCGAAACGGTCCGCCGACGGAGTCGGCGGACCGTCAAGAAAGATCAAGGTTAGGGTGCGAGGGCGCTAAAGTCCACGACGGCAAAGCCGGCCGGGCCGCCGAAGGCCAGGGTGCCATCTTTCTCATTGCCCGCGAGGGCGTAGACCGACGCAGCCGTGAGGAGAGTATGGACTGGTGCGCCGGTCCATGGATCCCAGATGCGGATGCTGTGGCCATCGCCTGACGCTAGCAGCGAGGCACCGTCCTTACCGACCAGGTAGCTGAGCCTCTTCGTGCCGAGTGCGGTGATGGTTGCCACCGGACGCCAGTCGGAGGTGTGCCAGACATGAATCGCGTCTCTGCTCGCGGCGGCGAGGAGAAGGCCGTCCGGGCTGTTGAGCGTGCACAAGCTTTCAACGGGGGCCGGGGTGCCTGTGCTGAGCCGGGCCGTCGCCGCGTCGCGGTCGAGGTTCCATACGTAGACCCATCGACTGGCCCCGATCGCCACGAGTGTGCGGTCCTCAGAAGGCACCGGAGCAAGACTTGTGATCCGTGACGAGAGGCCAAAGGAACACTCGGGGAGCGTCGTGTCTGGGAGCAGTTGGTGCACGCGCAGACCTTCCTGCGGCGTGGACACGCACAAAGCGGGCCCGCCCGTCAGGTGGTGGGGCGGATCGGGCCGGAGCTCGACGGCACACGCCCGGGCCCGTTGGTCGACCGGCACAGTCAAGGTGATCTCGTTGCTGGCAATGTCCCAGACTTCGATCGCGGTCTCGGTCCGTACCGCCAGAAGGTCGGAGTTTCGTTCGGGGGTAGCTGGGAAGACGTCGTAGACCGGGGGACGGCCGCCTAGTTGGTGGATGAGCCGCAGGTCGGCGCGTCGTAGGAGCTGCACGCCCTCGATCGTGCCGAGAGCCCAGGCCTGCTCGCCGCCATAGACAAGCGAACCGAGGCTGATGGCTCGCACATCGCGATCGACTCGGGGCCGCCTCGCTGGGATCTGGTCACTGGCTGGGCGTGAGCCCTTTGGTTGCTCCCACAGCCGGATGCCGTCCTCGCCGGCGGTTGCCAGCCGCCAACTGCCGTGACGGCTCGGCAGCGCTGTCACGGCGTGTACGGGGCCGACCCGCATTGCTGCGGCTGGACGCCAGTCAGCTCCCTGCTGCTGCCAGATGACGGCCAAGCCGCCGTCGTTCAGTCCTGCCAGCGACGTTGGCCCATCACGGTCAGGGACCGAGTGAACGTGCCGCGGAACGCCTGACATCTGGCTGACATGGCCGCTCTGTGGATCCCAGAGGAGCGCACCTCGCCCCGCCCCATAAGCCATCAGCAGGTCAGCTGCCCCCTCGCGGGGGATAAGCCGCAGCAGGCGGTCTGGCGGCAGGCCGGGGTTGGGTCCGACGTACGGCTCATCGAGACCGCTCACGCGGAAGTCTGTCCGGGTCTTATGGACGATGAGCCAGCGCCCGTCGTGATCGCGGATGACTACGCTCTGGAAGCCACTTCTGGGGAGAGCCTGCAAGCGTGAGCCGAGATCCGGCAGCCACAGTTGCAGGCCTTGGTCGCGAGTATGGAGCAGCAGACGCCAGCGCTGGTCCCCGTCCGCCAGTACCTGCAGATCCATTACAGGGTGCAGGTCCTCTGTACCGGCGACCTGGAGACCGGACAGGGGATCGTACACAGCAGCGCCCCGCACGCCTGCGACGGCGAGGAACACTCGTCCGCTGCGGCCGCGGATCGGGCGCATCCCCAACGCCATCCCGGTGTCAAGGTCGACGAGATGATGACCCGAGGCAACATCCCAGATGTGCACACTGTGCTTGGTCCCCGCCGCCAGGAGCGTTCTGCCGTCGTTGAGTTCGAGGGGTGTCAGCGTCTTGATGGCGCCCGGCGGCGAGGCCAACACATTGGTCGCGGCCTCCCACGAAACGCTCTGGGGCACTGCAGGCCCGGTCCCCGGTCCCAGACGGCGGGTCCGCCCAAAGGCCGACATGTGGAAATTGATGCTACTAGCGCGCGAGCCCGAGTCGACCGATGAAGTGATGTAGGGCTCGATCAAAGCGGCTGCGGCCAGATACGACTGTGAAGGACTGTCGGCAGGGAGCGGCAGTCCCAGCCGGGACCGCAACGTCAACGATGTCTCCTGGCTGAGCAGTTGCACGGGTAGCCATTCGTCCCGCAGCATATGACCCGCATCGGCATGGGCGACCAAGTATCGCCGGATGTACGGATGCGCTGTCTCTTGGCGGCCGGATCTGACCAGCTGAGCGAGAACCTGGGTGATGCGCTGGTGGCTCGCCTCCGCGATACGCCGGCGCGCGCGGCGCGCGCGGGAGCCGACCTGCACCAAAGCTGAGCCCGGCGCCGAGAGTGCGAACGACCTGGGCGAAGACTGCAATTCCTCGGTGACGCGCTGGTGAACCGGCCGGTAGACGGTGCGGCCGTCTTCTTCGCCGCGGGCGAGGTATCCGTCGAGCCGACTCGACCTGATCAGGCGAATCGCCGCGTCCAGCGTCTCCCTGTCCGCTTCCGTGCCGTCAGGCAGAAGAGCCCGGGCCGCGGCTGGCCACACTTTGTCCCATGGCAGACCCGCGCCGAACGCGAAGGCGGTCGCCCGAAGCGCGGCCAGCAGCACATCCGCCGACACCCCCCCCGCTGAGGGCCACGTCACGCAGATCCTCACGCAATAGCGCGACCGTGCCGGAAGCCAGCCGGGCCTGCCAGCGCTGTGCCTGCAGGTTCTGGATTTCGCTGATGTTGCGTAACTGGTCAGCGGCCAGGCGCGCATCCAAGAAGGAGGGGACCGTCGCGGAAGCGATCGAGGCCGCCGTGGCCCGCGCCGTGGCCGGGTCGCGGTACGCGTCGGAGGGGCCGGCCAGCAGCAGTGCCTCGGCGTAGGCGGCGATGTCCTCTTCGCAGTCCGGGCCGTCGGTGCGCAGCAGCAGAGTTGGCACCGGCTCGCGATCATCGGCGAGGGCGCGCTGAAGTGTGTCCAATAGCGCATCGGCGCGCCCGTCCTGCAAGCGCTCGGCCGCGCTCCCGAAAGTCGGGGAGCTGCGCATCCCCAGGAGGAGACGTGTTAGCCCTACGCCTCGGTGGTCGCGCAGACGTGCGAGCGGCAGTACAACATCGCTCAGGCATGCTCCTGGCTCCTGAGCCTCGTCCAGGCCGTCGATGACCACCGTCACCGGACGCCCGTCCGCCAACTGCTCAATGTGGTCGAGCAGCACCTTGAGGGGAGCCTCCCCTGGGAGCGGCGGGGCTGCGCCCGACGTCTGGAGCAGATCGGTCAGGAGGTCGAGCGAAGTCTTCCCGCGCGCGAGCACGGCTGCGTCGATCGTGCCGACCGCCGGGCGGTCCTGCGGCGCGACCTCTCCTGCCAGTTCCGCGTACCGGGGGTTCTCCAGGAACAGCCGGTCAGTCAGTGTCACCAGCCGCGCCAGCAGGGCCGACTTTCCCGAGCCTGCGGCGCCGGTGACCACCAGCGTTCCCACGCCCTCGTGCAGGAACCCGGACAGCGTCCGCATCGCCTCCGCACGGCCTCTGAAGTACCAGCCGGTGTCCTCGTTGCTGGCGCGGCCGGACGCCCGGTCCTGCCAGTAGGTCGTGGAGAGAGCGGCCGGGACTGACAGCTCCTGCAGGGCTGGGCTGAACAGGGGCTGGTCGGACCGGTAGCGTGGGTTGGGCAGGCACGGGCTCGGGTCTTGGGTGAGCCTGGTCGGCCACACCCACAACGGCTCGGCAGACCCCGTCTGCTCTTCGTGAGCCTCCTGAAGCAGGCCCTCCCACTGATCAAAGGACAGGTAGGGATCAGCGAAGCCCGCCGGCTCGTCCGCGACCTTGGCCAGGGCACGCTGGATTAGCTCGGTGAAGGAGCCGACGTTGGGGCTGTCCTCGAAGTCCCCTGCCGTGACCACCGCCAGTGAGTTGAGTCGACGCCGCGACTTTCCGAGGTCGTCCAGAAGGTTGTTCAGTTCACTGCGCAAGGTCCCCGAGAAGCACGAGTCCACCATGATCAGGGCGTGCCTGGAACGGCTGCTCAGGGCTGCGCTGATTACTTCGCTTGTCGTCAACGCCGTACCGGGGAGCCGTTCGTCCTCGGTCAGCGCGAGGCGAAGGTAGTGGCGACCTGACACGCCCCGCTCGCCATGACCGGTGATATAGATGACCAGTGCGTCGTCATCGTCGGCTTCGGCAAGATCGCTGTCGTGTAGAAACGCCCGTACCTGACGCAGCGACAAGAGCTTCTGCGGCGGCGTCTCCACCTCGAAACGGCGGTCCGGTTCAAGCTCAGTCGAGGTCCACCAGCCAGCCACGACGGCGACCTGCTGCTCGATCGCCTTCTTGAATGACTCGTCATTCTCTCCGTAGTCGCTGACAGCGATCACGATCAGACGCCGACGATTACAAGGCGTGCCGCTCATCCCATTCCTTCTGCACAGGGATCAATCTCCGTACTGTACGACCCTGGCACTCGGTCCCGCACGGGCGGCGGGAACCAAAACAGGTACACGTTGGGCGCCGCATCAATACCATTGATAGCTCAGTCACGTGCACGATGGGGGAGTAGTGAGCAGCATTCAGATCGTCGGTGTGCATGGCATTCGTCAGTGGGACACCAACGCCCTCAAGCTGGGCACCGACTGGCGCACGGCACTCGCTTACGGCATCACCCGTTACTTCGGCGCAGCCGCTCACGTGCCAGGGCTGCTCACTCCCTATTACGGCGACGTCTTTCCCAAGACGAAGCGGTTCCAACTGAGCCAGCCGGGCCTGGACGACTTGACCGACCCGAACGAGATCAACTTCGTTGTCGAGACTCTGGAGGAATACGCTCCCGACCTGGACCTGCCCGAGCCCGACGGCACCCTGGGCGTTCCGCCCAGGGTCCGGCCGCGGATTACACAATGGCTCGCAGGACTGGACGGCAAGTGGGGGCGCGGTGCGGGCGAGACCATCGTGACGCGCATCCGCGAGCTTTACGGCTACCTCCACAATCCGACCGCGGCCGAGCAGGCGCGCCAGCGCATCGTGGGCTCCCTCACCGACTCGGACGTGCGGCTGGTGATCGCTCACTCCCTGGGCAGCGTAATCATCTACGACATGTCCCAAAGGGGCGAGATCCCCGCGCCCGGCGCCAACGGTGGCGGCGTGGGGACCCTGATCACCTGTGGAAGCCCTCTCAATTGGCCCCCCGTCAAGCGACACCTCGATGTCACCAGTGAGTTCCAGCTACCGGCCTCTATCACCTGGGTGAATATTTTTGACCCCAAGGACCCCATCACCGCTGGACAGGGGCTGTCAGGCAAAGCCACAGGCGTCCAAGACATTCAGGTCGACAACGGTGACGACCCTCACGCGGCCCGGCGGTACCTGCGCCAGGAAGCCATGGCCCGCGCTGTCCGCACAGCACTGGCCTAACCTCGCGCTTTCATGAAGCGGGCTGTCCGGCAGGCGGTCAGGTAAGAAGCTGTTGTCTTTCCGGACTTGAGGACTGCGTTTCCGCTGGTCGGGTATAGGGTCGGAGATCCCGTGGGAGTTGTGGCCTGCCGTGCTGTCGCGGGTACTCGGTCAGCACTGTGGTGAGGGAGAGCCCTCTGTGGAGTGGCAAGCGGGCAGCCTCTCCGGCTGTGTCGCTCCGCAAGGCCGGAGAGGGAGCCCTTCATCCTGTGATGCGCTTTACGAGTGGCTCATCAGCGGCAAGCGTCTCAAGGAGTGCTGCACGCATTGCAGGATCCACTGGCTGTCGCGCGCGACGCTCCAGTGGGCTGGTCCCCTCATCTGAAGCACCCAGAAGATTGCTTGGCTCCAGCCGCAGTCCTGCGCGCAGCCGAAGGATGACATTGCTGTTGGGCAGCAGCTCGCGGCAAAAGACGGCTGGATCGCCTATCGATAGACCAGCGGCACGGACCATGTCCCAGGGAAGGTCATAGTGCGAGGAGCCTTCGCCAGTCACAAAGCGCACCCACTTGCCGACTTGTGCGGCCAGGACTCCAGGAACTACGTCCTCGTCGGGAACCGGGGGCAGGCCAGCGCGTGCATCGGTGACCGCGTCACTGAACGTATGCAGAACATGCCACGCCGCGCGGCTTCGCGGCTCGGATGGACGTACAAGTTCCGCCGGTCGCACGCGGTGCTCTGTGAGGAGTTGCCTCAAGCGTCCCTCGAGAGCCGTGGACGCATTTCGGTAGAGGTCAGCCGATGTGCTGTCTCCCCGCCGTGAGAGCACTGCAGCGTCGATGTTCAGTTCGCAGAACAGGGATACTTTGCCGCCGAGTCGGCCGCCAGCTTCATGGACGGCTTCCTGGACCCCTTCGGAGACGACGTGATTGCGGCGCAACGTCCGCAGCCGGGCTTCTGTCGGCTCCCCGACGGGGCTGTATGCGTTCAGTACGCCTATCCAGCTTGCTACAGGCCATGGGCGGACCGGGGCTGCTTCGGTCATGTCGGCAAGGACTTGCACAGCCGCTCCTCTCTGATGGAAAGGTGCCTCCTCAGGGGCAAGGAGTGCCGGAACGTGCGCGGTGCGACCCGGAGAGATCTCTCCGGGAGTGCTTGCGCGACCAGGAACGACATCACACAGCCGACGAACAGCATCACGCAGCCGACGAACAGCATCACGCAGCCGACCGTCGCGAAGAGCACGCTCGTATGTGGTTGCATGGACACCACCCCGATCCGTCGAAAAAACGCTTCGGTGTCACAGTAAGTGTATTCCGGGCGTTTGGTCAACCGCATCTGCGGCCTGCCGTTTGTCTCTCTCTGCAGTGTGCACCAGCGATGAACTGCGCTTTTGTCATGTGGGCTGGAGCGTCAGGTAACGAGAAGGGGGAATGCCGTCACTGCTGAGGGTTGTCCTGATCACGCATCGGGCAGGTCGACGAGCGATTGGCGGCGAACCCGGGGAGCGCATGCGCATTCTGGGACTGCATGCCTCGTGGGCAGAGTTGGCGCTGCCCCTGCGCACTGTTCTGCCGGCCTGCGGGGTGAGGGCTGTGCGGGGTGAGCATCGTCCACGTCTGCTGTACCGGCTGGCGCGGGTGGTGGAGGATCGGTTGCCCATCTGATTGTGGCGCCACCGGAATCCCGCCTCCGCTACCT
This sequence comes from Streptomyces sp. NBC_01451, assembly GCF_036227485.1. NCBI lineage: Bacteria > Bacillati > Actinomycetota > Actinomycetes > Kitasatosporales > Streptomycetaceae > Streptomyces > Streptomyces sp. NBC_01451. The sequence continues at coordinate 70,723 of NZ_CP109479.1, read as the reverse complement.
GCCCGAAGCGGATCCGCCGTGTGAAGTGCAGGTCATCCTCGATGATGGGGATGGCTGTCTATGAAGGTGCCCATCGGTGGAGGCGGGCCCCAATCCGGCTGACGTGGACGGGCTGAGCCGTAGGAGCGTCGTCCCGTCGAAGTCGAGACCCTGGCGGGTGCCTATGGGCCATCTCGTGCTCCTGGGGGTTGCCTGTGGTGGTGTAGGGCTGATGTTGAGCGTCGCGAGGCGGGTCGGGGATCGGCTGCCCGTTCGTTTCCCGCCTGTCCTCCTGGGCTGCGCTGACTGCCGGACCGGCGGGGAGGGTGGCGGCGTATCGTTCGCAGCCTGGCTCCAAGGGGTGAGAGTCAATAGTTGCAATGAGAAATGCAATAGCAAATATTGTTGTCGCTTGGGTGGTTCCCCTTGGTCGCTCGTGATGCGAGTATGCCCGTTCGGCAGGGGCTGGCCGTGGCTGGGTGCGGACGGCAAACGACATGGATGTAGGTCGCCGGGTGGTTGACGGCGCGGCGGTCGCCTCGCTTGTGCGGATGGGCTCGGCGTAGTGCTCCAGGCGGTCGGTGAAGTCGTCGTCACCTCCGAGGGCATGGGTGACGCGCACGGTCACATGGGGAACGAGCGGGTCGGGTGCGAACACGGCCTCGGCCTGCCGCTCGCCCTCGCCGTCATGCGCGTCGAGGAACTCCGGGTCGCCCCAGGGGAGGTTGTGGTCGACGGCTGCCGTGCGGATCCATGACGCCCTCGGCCGCTGGGGCCACCGTGTACTCGTACACCTCGACGGCGGACGTCACCACGTACCGGCGGGTGCGCCCCGCGAAAACCTGGCGCGCGGTCTTCGCATGCCGCGGTGTGTAGCAGACCGACTCCGTCCGGGCGGCCATGCGGCGCCCCGACCGAACTCCGGTTCGTGGGGCATCGGATAGAGGCACGGCAGGCCACCCGTCCGGGTCCGCCCACGCCGTCGCACTCTCCGGGATCTTCTCCCCTGGAGCTGTCGGGAGGGACGGGCGGCGATCACCTTGGCGCTCTGAAGGCGAGATTCGACCTGTTGAGCGACATGGCGATGGGTCTTTAGGGGTTAGGGCTCGCCCAGGTCGGCGGAACCGTTCTGGCGCGGGCGTGCCCGACTGAGAGGGCGGCGGGTTCCCGGAGAAGGGCTGGCCGATGCCGGTCAGCGGATGCGGGTGGAGTGGACCAGGTAGTCGCCGTTGGTGCTGCGGCGCTGGATGCCGTGGCGGCTGAGAACGGTGCGAGAGGCCTCGTTGGCCGGGTGGACCGAGGCGTGGAGGAAGACGACCTGTTCCTCCACGTGACGCGAGACGATGTCCATGAAGACGGCCTCTAGGACCGCCGTGGACGCGCGGCGGCCGTCGGACAGCGACTTTCCCTGGTGATCGACACCTACCGCATAAGCGACAAGCGCCCGCTCGCGAAAGCCGGCCGGATCGTCGGCTTCGGTCAGCGCGTGCACGGCCGCCCCGACAAGGTCCGTTCCGTCCAGGACGAGGAGCAGGCGCTGGTCGTAGACGGCTTCGTGCTGGTTGCACGACGTGATCGCGTCGCGGCGGAAGTAGGTCTGCACCTCATGGGCCCAGGGCTGATCGCACGCACGGCGCCGGGGATGATCCGCAGGGCAGCAGGCGAAGGACTGGAGAAGCCGGCCATCGCGTTTCTCTCCGCGCCGCCAAGAGACATCGTTCATCCTTGAGCCCGCTTCACCTGCGGCATCGTCATCGCGGGCAGTCCCGTGAAGGGTGCATGAGCCGGCGGCCGTGTGTGTGCCGGCAACAGACGGACCGCGTCGGCGTCACCCACGCCCATGGAGGCTTGCACGATCGCTCCGATCCGTCGAAAGAACGCTTCGGTGTCAGGTTAGGCATGTCGTGACGCTGGGTCAAACGAGCATTAGGGATAATGAGTCCTGATCTCAGACGACTTGGGCTGGCCTATGGATCCTGTCCCACCGGCGGCGGTCTGGTAGAGGGCGCCCGGTGCACGTTAGGTGTCTCCGGATGTGGCGACGCCCGCGACGCATCCCCGCGTGCGCGAGCGCGCTGGGCGGTGGGGGTCTGCCCGCCCAGCGCTGTCGCCGATGTCGACTGCAGGCGCGAACACCTTCTCCGGGATGTTCCGTGGGCTGCCGTTCAAGAGGAGGGCGGCTGGCGGAGAGACCCGTGCGGCGATCCCGGTCGGATCCCCGGCAGGGCCAGTCAACGACGAGCGGAGGGAACGACGCCCCAGGTGCCCCGTCGAATCCGCGGTGACTGCTCGGGCCGTAAAGGTCGACCCGTCGTCGATCCGTCGACAGGATCGGAGCTTCGTCCGGCGGCTGGCGGTGGAAGTCGACCTGAAGAACTGGATTTTTGCTCAAAGATTCGCTTTAGTGAATATTGAAATGGCGTCCACTGTAGCCGGCCAGGCATCTGGTCCGGGACCGCCACTGCATCCGCTCCGCCAACGGGGAAGCCCGCACTCCTCGCCGAGAAGACTTCTTCACGGACACAGGCCCGCGCGCCGCGACATCGCCACTGCAGCGCGAGCTCTGCGCAAGGCCTGAGTTCGGCGTCATACCGCTTACTGGTTGGGGTAGGTCAGTACGATGCGGGCAGTGGCGGCTTTGCCCTGTTCATCGGTGAGGGCGAACAGGTTCATCAGTGCGCTGACTGCGGCGATATGCCCTGCTTGTCGACGAGGGCACTGTAGATGCCCGGCAGGTCCGCGCCGCTCACCTCGCCTCCCGCGCGGTGCGCTCGATCCTCCTGTACGGCATCGGTGCCTTCGCCCAGCGTCCCCGCATGGTCACCGGCTCCACCTACCCCGCGCCCTGGAGCGCGATGTCCCGCCGGACGCATTCGCTTCGACGACGAACTGATCACCTGGCAGAAACCCACCGGCTTCGCCCGCTACCCCAACGCCTACCTTGAATGACGCTGATTACCTGCTGCAGTTTTGGGAGACCGGACCCACGGTGCGCCCTCCCCGACTCGGCCCCTATGGCGGCAACCGAGAGCCCGGCTACTTCAACTGGGCGTTGGCCGGTGCTGGCGTACCGTTTCTGCGGAAAAGCCAGAACTTCAGGCGGGGTGCCCAGATTTGCCAGGGCAGGGGTTCGGTCACGGAGACCTCCACGGCCAGCCTCCGCCAGAAGTCCGGTGCCACCTCCAGCAGCGTGCTGCCGGGCCGTAATTCGTACTCCGAGTCCGCTGGGGAGGAGTTGGGGCCTCGTCTGTCTGAAGGCCGTGACGCCAAACATGAAGAGGATCGGCCGCTCGGCTTTGCCTGTCCTACCGACGGCGGAGGTCGCGATCCGTGACCCCGTACGGCGGCTTCTCGACGATGGTCAACCAGCGCCGTTACCGGCGATGTCAGTGCGTCCCTCTACGCTTTGAAGCTGTGACGGCAGCAGCATTGTCCAAAGTGGTCTACCCCTGGGCGCGGCAGATGGTGTCGCTGGGAGATTGGACACCCGGCCGAGACTGGAGCAGCGCGCCTGCCGCGGAAGGGGACCACGGTCGGCGGCTGGAGGAGCTACGGGACGTGCCGGTGCTCGCCCTGTTCGGAGAGCGGGGCGCGGGCAAGTCAGTGGCGCTTGTGCAGGAGTATCAGACCCTGGAGGCTGCGCGTGCCAAGACGCGGTGGGTGAACCTGGGGCGGCACCAGACACAGTCCCAGGTCGTGACAGCACTGGCTGCCACGTCCGCTGCCCAGGAGGCGGGGGAGTGGTGGGTATTCCTGGACAGTGTCGACGAGGGCTTGAACGTCCTGCCTGCCCTGGGCGGGCTGATCGCCGACTGGATCGACTCACTCGCCGTGGACCAGCGAAGCAATATGAGGCTGCGGTTCAGCTGCCGCACGGGGCGCTGGCCCGACGTCCTGCAGGACACACTCACCAGGCACTGGCAGTCGCCACTTCAGGTGCGGCACATGATCCTGGCTCCGCTCAGCGACCACGATGTTGCCGTCGCCGCTGAAGACTACGGTCTGGACGCTGATGTCTTCGGCACCGTGCTGCGCGAGCGGGGCCTGTCGCAGTTGTCCAGGACTCCCGTCACCCTCTTGCAGCTGCTCGAACATCACCGTGTCAACGGGACGCTGCCTGCCACTGCGGCAGACGCCTACGAGCAGGCCTGCGTGCTCTTGTGTTCCGAGACCCGACGCCCGGCCGACGTCCGTGAACTGCGGGCTCAGCCCACGGGGCAGCGTCTGCTGCCGGTTGCCGCCCGCGTCGCGGCGACGATGCAGTTCGGCGCACACAACGTGCTGAGCGATACCTCCCCGCACCCCTCCGACCGCGGGGAAATCACCCTGGCCGAACTGGAAGGAGGACATGAGCCCGGCCTGCTGGACGGGCAGGTCCCGTGCACGACCGACGAACTGCGCCGACTGACCGAGTCTCATCTGTTCGATCCTGTCGGCCTGTTGCGGTGGACCTTCGCGCACCGCAGCTACCAGGAATTCCTGGCAGCCCAATATTTGCAAGCCCACCAGCTTGACCCGCCCGCCCAGGACGGATTGCTGTGGGTCGGAGACGGCGCAGCGCGGCACATCTACCCGGCCCACCGCGAAGTGGCCGCCTGGCGCAGCGGCACCGACAGCACCCTCTTCGAAAACCTCCTGCGCGACGATCCGCGGGTGCTGCTCCTGGCCGATCTGCCCGCACGGCCGGCCGCCGACCGGGCCCGGGTCGTCGAAGCCATCTTCAGCCTGGTCCAACAAGACGACACGATCGACATCGACCATACGACGCTGCACCGCCTCGAACACCCCGGACTGTCGCAGCAGCTTCTGTCCCGCCTGCGGCCGGACGCGGACACGCTGGTGGTGTACACCGCGCTGCAAGTGGCCCGATTCTGTCCTCATCCAGAGCTGACGGATGCCCTGCTGCAGGTCGCCGGGACCACCAGCCTGCCCGAGGAGCTACGCGCCCTTGCCCTACGGGCCGTCGCCGACTTCCGTCCCGCGGATGTCCCGACAGTGGAACGGGTCAGGCAAGTGGCGGCCGATGACCCTTCACCGGAAGTTGTCGCTGCCGCTCTCTATCGATTGTGGCCCAGCCATCTGTCCCTGCGAGAACTGCTCGACCTCTTTCGCGATCCGGCTGCCGACTACTACGGCCGCGCGTGGGTGCTGCGCTCGGAAATCCCTGCCCAGCTGACCGCAGCCCAGACCGGGGAGGCTCTGCTGTGGGCCCGCGACACGATTCAGCGGCCACTACCGGGGCACAGCATTGTCCTGGCCACCAGCCTGATCAGTCGCGCGGTCACCCTGGCCGGTATCGACGGGCTTCCTGGACTGCCTCATCCCGAGACCGTCATCGGTGAGGCGCTCCTCGCGCTGGCCAACCACAGCGATCTGCTGTACGGCCTTGAAGGACGCACCGAACACGAGGCCTTGGGCGACGCCTTGCGCGCCCAGCACAGCCTGCGCCGCGCCCTGACACTCCACCTTCTCACCCACCTCGGCGAGCAAGACTTCTTCCGCGTCTGGAGCGCGGTGCCACGTGGCGGCCTGACCACCTACGACGACGCGTTCTACTGGATGGGGCACTGGGAACAACTCGCTGACGTGCCACCCGCACTAGCCCGGCTGGTCGTATCCATCACCCCACCGGCCGACCCTGATCTGCAAGCTCTGGTAGAAGCAGCCTGCCGAGCCCATCCCGCCCTCCGGCAGATCACCGAGCGTTGGGCTCCGGCCCCCGACCCAGAACCCCGCCAAGAAGCCGACACCACTCGCGACGAGAGCCGCGTCTACAGCGAGACACGGCTGCGCGAAGCGCTTGCCGCCGTCCACACCGCCACCTCCGAGAATGTCCGCCATACCTGGGGCACCGTCATCGACCAGATGAGATGCACCCACGACGGAGCCGAGCCTTCTCGCCTGTGGGAGGATCCGCTGCTCCTGTGGGCGCACCACGCCCCGTCCCGTCCGGGGCAGGGCAGCGACCTCGATGCGGAGCTGCGGGCTGCTGCTCGGCAGGTGCTGACGACCGCGCCGCCCCTGCCATCGCACCTGCTGGCCTATGGCGGGCGCGCCAATCCGCGCCTGATGCTGGAGCTCAGTGCTCTCGCCGTACTGGGAACCCCGGACGAACTCCCCTCGACGCCCCCTGCCCACTGGGCCAGCTGGGCTCTCGCCCTGGCCACCACGAACGCTTACACATCCCCTGGCGAAGCCGTCCGGAATACCTTCCTGCTCTACTGCGCTGAACAAGCCGGCCCCGCCCTGATCACCCTGCTTGACGAGGTGCTCCGCGATCCCCACACGGACGCCGCCACCACACACGACCTGGCCCGCCGCCTCGGCGCCCACACGCAGCAGGACGCCGTCGACGCTCTCGCCGTCTGGGCCGACCACCCAGACCGCGACCCTGAACACTGGCAGGGCGTCACCAGCGCCCTGGCCTTCACCGGCCACCCCAGCGCCTACGCGCGCCTGCAGGCGACCCTCGACCTCGATCCTTCGAACTCGGCCATGACACCCGAAACCCTGACCCGATGGCTCATGGCAGCGCAGATCCTTGTGTACTGTCCGGCACTGCCGAAACTGTGGCCGCTCGTGCACAAACATCTGCACAACGAGATACTCGCCCGGTCCTATATCGACCAACTCGGCCAGCGCCCCGTGCACCACTACACGCAGCCGCACCAGCTGGCCGACCTGACCGAGGAAGCCCTCGCCGAGCTATACCTCGCGCTCGCCCGACATGCTCCAGCGGAAGCTCTGGACCCGCCCTTGCGCTCCGGCTGGATCGGCGAGGACCACTTCGGCGAGCTGATCCGATCCATTCCACCGCTCCTCCAGGCCAAGAACACGCCGCAAGCTGCCCACCAGCTGCACCGTCTGGCCTCCCAGACAGGACTGTGGCGTCTACGCCACCTCGCCCGGCAGACCGCAACCACCGCCGCGCAATCCCTGCACGCCCCGGTAACGCCCCCTCAGCTCAGGGCACTTGCCGAATCGCACCAACGCCGCTGGGTTACTGACGAAGGACACCTCCTGGCGCTCGTGCTGGAGGCTCTCGGCCGCTTCCAACACGCTCTGCATCGTCCCAACGGCCTGAGCATCGCCCTGTGGAACCGCTCGGAGTTCTCTGCGGCACAAGCCGAGTGGTGGCCCTGTTGGGAGGAAGACCTCAGCGACATCCTTGCCGCGTTCCTCCTGCAGGACATCGGCGGCTACCGTGTGGTCGTCAATCGTGAAGTCCAGCTCGACCGACCGGGTCTGGCTGGCCGCCGCACCGACATCCAGATCGAGGTCCCAGCCCCGCCAGACAGCGGACACGACCCGGTCAGACTGGTGATCGAGTGCAAAGGCTGCTGGAACAGCACGCTGCCCACAGCCTTGGAACACCAACTAGTCGACCGCTACCTGAACACCCCTCGCACGGCAGGCATCCTGCTGACCGGCTACTTCGACTGCGACCGTTGGTCGGCCACCAAGCGGCGATCCTGCCCCGCAACCCATCACACGCTCGCGTCAGTTGACCAGCACCAGCAAAAACAGGCCCATACACAGCAAGCCCTCAAGAGTGTCCCCGTCGCAGCCTTCACCCTCGACTGCACCCTGCCTTCGCCGCCATCGCAAGGTCGGCAGGCATGAATTGCGGCGACGAACCGGGCGGCCATAGGGCCGATCAGATGCCCACGATGGCCAGCGTATGTTGCAGGCCACGGCAGTTCGGTGACTTTGCCGGCCCGCCCGGGCCATCCACATCGTGGCGTCCGGCGAGAGCTGGATCCCGGATGCCCCTTCGTCCGTCCGCCGATCGTCCTGAGCAGGATGCGGCTTTCTCGGAGCCGGTACGGGTGTCAGAGGTCGGTTGAGAGCTCACCGATGATCTGCCGGCCGCGTGGGTCGCCCAGATCGGTCAGTGCCTGGGCGGCGGTCTTGCACCAGTCGAGCCAGTCCGGGTCGCCCCGGTAGTCGCCGATCAGGGTGTGCAGTGCGTGAACTGCCGCGTCAGGGTCCAGGGGGGCGAGCCGGTTCGCCGCGTCGAGGCGGTCGTCGAAAAGGATGTCCGCTCCAGCGAGGTACTCCAAGGCCGGGCGGGCGCGCTCGTCCCCGGCAGACAGGAGTATGTCAGCGGCTCGTACCCGGACGGAGTCGTACAGGTGAGAGTCGCGGACGAGCCGGTGGCAGGCATCTCTCCCACGCACCGGGTCCAGTTCCAGCAAGGACCTGGCAGCCAGGAGACGGTCGCTGAAGTCCGGGCTGTGCGGGTCCTCGTTGAACTCCTCGTCCAACAGTCGATCGTCCACCAGTGTCTCGAGCGCGGTGGTGCCGTCCTGGAGGTTCAGTTCCGCCAGCACGCTCGCCGCCCAGACGCGTGAGGTGGCGTCACGGTCGTCATCCGCGCTCGCTGTTGCCATGGCCTGTGCAGCCGTCTGGACCAGTGGTTTCCACGTGTCGGCGAGCAGGGTGCCCAGGGACAGCTGGGTGGCTATCAGCAGGCACCCGCGGATGTTGTCGGGCACCGCCAGGGCCCTGAGGGAGGTGGCGGGATCGGTGGGCGGGGCGGTTCCGGGGTCGATGAGAAACCCGATGTAGGAGGCGGTGTCCAACGGCGCACCCCACGGGGTCGTCCCCCCGTCCTCCTCCCAGGGGCCGAGCAGCCGGCCGAGCTCACGGGCATGGGCAGAAGGGGTGCGCGCGAGGTGGCGGGCAGCGCAGTACTCCTGAAGGGTCTGGTGGAGGAAGGCGAAACCGTCCCCGGAACGAGTGAGCAGCCCGCTGCGCTCCAGGACCGAGGCCAGGAAACCGTTCCAGTCGTCCTCCGGAACGGCGCGGGGGCGCCGCGCGCTGCCCATGGCGGCCAGCGCGCCAACCCAGGACGTTACGCTGCCGCTGCGATGGTCATACGCCAGGCTGTCGATCGTGTCCGCCAGTTGATCAAGCAGGTCATGGGCCCGAGACACGGCCGTGAGGCCGAAACGCGCAAGGGCGGCTTCGGTCTGGCTCCGCACTCCCGACAGGCCCCTGCCGCTCATACGGCGGTGCAGCAGGTCGGTGAACCTCGCGTACAGCGCCCCCCGGGTGGCCGGCAGCGACTGACCGGGATGGGCGGCATAGAGCTGGCACAACATCGTCGCCATGAGCGGAGTGCGGGCGAAACCGGTCAGGTGCGCGTCGTCCAGCACGCGGACGAACCGGCCTGCCGCGTCCCGGGAGTTGGGTACACCCAAGCCGTCCAGGACGCGTTGGGCCGCGCTGGACAGTTGGCTGCGGGAGAAGGGCACCACCTGGTAGCGGGGCACGCCGTGACCCAGGATGCGGAGATCCTTCCCGGGAAGCGGCCGGGTGGCCACGACGAACCGGTACAGGGGGTCGGGCTCGGCGGCGAAGCTGGCCAGGGTGCGCAGGAGGTTCTGCCGGTCGTGCCGGTCGGTGATCTCATCGAGTCCGTCGACCAGCACGAGCCAGCGGGCGCCCGGGGCGGGCCTGCTGAGGAAGAACTCGTCGGACAGCGTCCGCTGCAGTGCGAAAGCGGCCAGCTGTGTGGTTGCCGCTGCCGCCAGAGCATTTGGCAGGGGAGAGCCGAGCAGCGCTGTGGCTGGCACGGTCACCCCGAGCAGTTGCTGGTCCTCGCGGGCCAGCCAGCGTTCGGCCGAGTCGGCCTGCACCGCGCGCAGGAGGCTGGACTTCCCGCCGCCCGGGCCGGCAAGCACCAGGCACACGGGTGCGCGTCCCAAGAGCGCGGAGGCGTCGGCAACATCGCCGGGAGACTGATCTGCCGGACTGCCGTACTGTTGCCCGTTTTCCGAGTCGATCCGGTGCAGGCGCTGCGGCACATAGACGGAACTCAGCGACGGCACGCCTGCCTGCCCGGCCTCAGGATAGGGATGTGTTTGTGCTGCGAGCCGGCTTGCGCGCACGTAGTCGGCCAGGTCCGGGCGGGTCAGACGCAGCGCGACGTCGCGGAGCTTCTGCGGCGTCAGGCGTTTGCGCAGGACCGCCTTCGGTACATCGAGCTGTGTCACCAGCGCCTGCCAACGCGGTCCCAGGCTCCCGCCCATCGCGAGCCTGACCCGGTTGAGGAGATCCGCGTGCAGCACCTCGACTTCCCCGACCCGTAGATGCGGGGTCAGCTCGAAGAGCACATCGCGGTTGCGGCGCTCCAGCTCGTAACGGTCCGGCAGTTCCTCGATGCGTACCAGCCGCAGGAACTCCGCAGTCTCGGCAGCGTCCGCATCGAGGTACTTGGCGATCCTGCCCAGCCGCTCTGCGCTGTCGCCTCCCTGTCCCCGCGCGATTGCCCGCACATCCGCCTCGGAGCTCAGCGGACCCTCCACACCGAGCGTCAGGACGTACGGCAGGTCCCTGTGCTCCCGCAGGGCGCGATGGGTGCGCAGAAGGCTTGCCAGAGCCTTGCTCCGAAGCACCTTGGACAAGGTCCAACTATCCTGCTTCTCGCGGGACTTGATCTGCTGGAAGTCCCACAGCGCCACGTCGCCCGCCACCGTGCCGCCGGCCCGGGCGACCAGGACATCCTCGAAATGTTCGCACGTCACGTGGACCACTCCGCCACCCGCCAGCATCTCCAACACCCCACGGAGCGTGGCCTGCGCCTGGTAGGTGAAACGCTCCTCGGTTGCCGAGCCCGTGTCGTCAGGCGCCGGAAGACGGCCTGGATCCTGCATCCCCCGATGATCCCCTCTGTGGGCCGGTCCTCTCTGGCCGCAGCATAGTGACAACCCGTCATGCGGACTGCAGGCCGCGCGACCGGCGCCAGACAACGGCTGAGAAGCGCCACCGCGCAGACGGGGAACATCGACTACGGCGGCTACGGCCGCAGTTCGGGGAATGCCTCCTCCCATACGTCCTTGACGGCCCTGCTGGTGAGCCTGTGGAGCACCGGCCACAGCTCAAGCAGAATGTCCCGGTTGAGGAAGCGGCACAGGTCGTCGCGCATGCCTTCGGCGAGCACCGTTCTGTACAGGCTCATGCGCTGGCGCGGCCGGTCCAGATCGAGGGTGCGCAGCCCGGACCACGCGATGTGCAGCGGCAGTTCCACCCTCCGCGCTCGGGTCCGGTCAGGTCGTCGAGACGGGAAGGCAGCCGTCGCCTGTACCTCGCTCGCAGCAACGACGCGACGGAGTCGGGGTCGTTGTGCACGCTGTCCCTTTCCTCTTCCTCTGCGCGTCGCATGATTTGAGGAGGCCAAAAACTCCGTCTGCGACTGATGATCTCCGCTGTCGGCTGGCAGTGGTCCTGGTGTGCCCAGTAAGGCACCCCCGGTGATCAGCTGGTCTCGGGCTGGTGCTCGGCCGGGGCCGTTGCGGGTGTGGTCGGCTTCTGGGCGTCGGTGGTGGTGTAGTAGACGGAGCTGCCCTGCTTGGTGCGCTGGACGTGGCTCTTGGCGACGAGTCCCTCGACCGTGGTGCGCACGACGGTGGTCTTGATATTCCGGTCGGGGTGGGCCTGGCCGAGTGCGGTGGCGATCTCCGCTGCGGAGCGGGGTTCGCTCTGCTCGGTGAGGTGGCGGCGGATCAGCTCGACGAGGGTGGGCTGGACCGCCTTCGCTGCCGTCGCCTTGGCTGCGGCCTCGGGCTTCTTGGCGGCCGGCTTCTTGACCGCCTCGCCGCCTTGCGCAGCGACAGTCTTCTTCGCCCGTACCCGCTTGCCCGCATCGGGCTGCGCGGTGGTCTTCTGCCGCGGTACCGAGGGTGCTGCGGCCGCATCGGGAGCGGGCTGGGTGACGGTGTCCGTGGTGCCAAGTGCCTTTTGCATGCTCGTCAGCACGGTGTGGTCGTGTTGCAGGGCGAGCAGTTGTTCCTGCAGTGCGTCGATTTCCGCGCCGATGCGGTCCTGCTCCTTGGCGTTGCGGTCAAGGTCGCCTGCCACCTGGGCCGTGTAATGAGACGTCAGTTCGGTGGTGGCGGTCTGGGTGTCAGGCATGATGCTGGCCTTTCCTCGGGGCGCGGCCTCGGGCTGAAGCAAACCCCCGGAGCAGGCGCCTGGGCTGGGCGGTAGGGCTTGATTGAGTCATGGGTGGCCGCACCTGGTGCAGTCTGTCCCCGTGTAGCGATGGTACGGGCGGGCGGAGCCAGTTGTTCCGCCCGGGCGATGTCCTGCGCTCAGCCGCACTTGTTGTCCATGCACCATAGTCAGTGCGTTCGATGCTCGCCGGGCCGTGCTGTGGTGTGCTGTGGGGGCAGGTGCCAGAAGACTTCGTCGGTTTCGCGGTTGTGGTGCCAGGCGGTGAGTGTGCGTGATGTGGTCAGGCGGTCGAGGAGCTCGGCGGTCTGGTGGGGTGAGTGTCCGCACATGCGGGCGAGCACCTCCATGTCGGTACTGTCGGCGCCTCCTGAGGTGTGCGAGGCCAGGGTCAGTGCGGTCAGCTGCAGAGCCGCAGGCCGTCGGGTTGGCGACGCCAGGGGAGTGGGGTGCAGGGCCCAGTGCGCGGCGCGGGCCCGGGCTTGGCCGCCCGGTTGCTGGGAGAGGACCGCCGCGTCCAGCAGCTGTGCCTGCGTGCGCGGGTGCTTGCCGGCTGTGCGGTGTAGCCAGCGTGTGTGTTCCAGCTCTTCCCATAGTTCGTTGCGGCCGTACAGTCGCATGCCGCGCAGTAGACCGTCGGGCAGTCGGACGTGGCCGTGGGTGTCGGAGCGTAGGGCGCACTGGAGGGCGAGCAGGCGGGCGGCGGGGGAGGTGAACTGTGGGAGCGCGGCTGCCAGGTAGGTGAGCATCTCCTTCACGCGGGTGCGTTCGGCCGGGCCGCCCGGCGGCTCGGGTCGGCACTGGACGTGTCCGGGAGGGCGTGGGGTGAGGAGGGTGGCGGGGACGACGGCGGTGTGACTGGTGGCGGCCGCGCAGGCGGCGCAGGCGTCGGCGAGACGCCAGGTGCGGCCGCTGCGGTCGCGGGTGAGGGCGAGGAGTACCGGTCCTGCGCAGCCGCGGTGGCGGGGATGCCACTGGCATCCGCGTGCCCGGCACTGGCAGGTACGCAGATGCCCCGGCAGGGCGTCAGTACGGGCGTGGCGGGCCAGATGGGTCAGGGCCGCGGACCGGGCGGAGGCGGCCTGCACGGGGTGGCCGTGCAGAGTGCAGCGAGGACAGGCCAGAGCCGGCCCGCCCGGTAGTGGGCGCAGTTCCACCGTCCAGGTGCGCTGCACCGTGGCGTGCGTGCTGGCAAGCCGCATCGGCCCGTTGCCCCCATCCGAATCCGTGCTGTCCAGGTGCCGTGCCCTCCCAGGACAAGAGCGGGAGTCGGCCGCACCGTAGTGCAGATCCCTGCCCTCCCGCAGTGTCGAGCCGTCCGGCGTCCACCTGCACCGATAGTGCAGGAACCCGCACTGACAGGGCAGGGGTCTGCACCGTCGGATGGTGGGGTGACGATCTTGCCGCCCGACCCCGACCTCACTGCGCTGCGCGTGACGCTGGCGCGGCTGAGGGACACGCGCGGCTGGACCTTCGACGAACTCGCCGCCCGCAGCGGCCTGGCCAGGCGCACCCTCATCGACCTCGAACACGGCCGCACCACCGGCAGCGTCACCACCTGGCACGCCCTCGCCCACGCCTTCGACGTGCCGATCGACCACCTGCTGGGCCCCATCTGCGACAACCACACCCCACCCGGCACCCCGGACTCCTGACCACGCTGCTCCTGCTCGCCCACCGCTCTGTGATTCACCCGAACCGGCGAGCACGCATCGAACCTTCACACGGTGACTGGCTTACGCGTTCGATGCCGCTGGGCCGCCTGGGGGACACGGCCCGGTCCGTCCCCGTCATCGCGGGGTGTCGCCTGGCACGGTCCCCGCCATGCACCCCAACACCCTCTCCACCGGCTGCCCCTGGGACGGCAGCCCCCGCACCACACCGACGCGCCGTCCGCTGCGCGTGGCCGCCACCAGCCCCAGCCGCCTGCTGCGCGCCGGCCAGAGCGGCCGCTGCCGCCGGTGCGGCAACCGCATCGACTTCTACCAGCGCACCGACCAGCGGCCCATCGCCCTGCACCCCGCCGAACTGACCGCCGCCCATGTCCCTGAATCCTGCCGCTGGCACCTGAGCAGCGGCATCGCCCACCCCCACGGCGACGGCAGCGCCTGGTGCCGCATCCCGCACACGGTGCTCTGCCCGGACCGCACCCCCACCACCCCGACCGGACCGCACCTCCAGGCGGTACGCCGCCAACTCGCCGTCCGCACCCGCCGCCTCATCGACACCGGCGCCTTCACCCCGGCCCCGGCCGCCGTCTGCGCGCCGCCCGCCGGCAGCCCCGCCCGGTCCGTCGTGCAACTGCTGCTGGGCCGCTACCTCGCCGAGACCCCCGTCGAGGGCATCCGATGTGTGGCACAGACCCGACACCGCCACCGCTGCCCGGAGCCCGTCCTCGCCCCCAACACCCCCCAAGGCCTATGGACGCTGCTCCCCGCGAGCCCGCAGCGCGGCCAACTCACCCTGCCCGCCACCCTGATGGCCGTCTACGACCTCAGCCGCCTGCCCTACGCCGAGCAGATGCGCTGGCGCACCCAGCGCTGCCCCGCCCACGCCGCCCATCCGGGCGCCGCCGACCTCGCCCTCGCCGGATGGCAGGTCTTCGACCCCCTCCTCCACGCAGCGCACATCCGCACCCGCCTGTCCCACACCGCGCCCGGCCATCACGGGAAGGGGTGACGATGCCGTACCACGCACTGGACATCACCCTGACCCGGTCCCTCACCCCGACTGAACTTCACCGGGCCGCTCGCGCGATGCCGCTCGCGGCCAACCACGACGCCACCCACCTCCTGGCTGTTGTGCCTGCCAAAACCCCGGGAAAGGCACTCAACCGACTGCGTCACCAGACCGGCGGACTGCTGCCCATCGACGTGATCACCACGCACTACCCCGACGCGGACGGCAAGATCCTCCTCAACGTCGACTTCCCGCCCGCCACGCACGCTGTTCTCCAGGCCGCCGCCGACAGAGCGGGACAACCACCCCGCCTCTTCCTGGAACTGGCCCTCCAGCGGGCCCTGGCCCGACACGCCGGCGAGGAGGTCGAGCGCCTCGACCACGCAGTCCACAACCTGCTCACCCACACCACCGCACCCCACCTCCTCACAGCCCTTGGCCGCGCCCTCACCCGTACCTCCGGAGCCACGCCGTGCTGACCCCCACCGACGAACAGCAAGCCGCGGCCGACGCCTTTCACGCCGGCGATCACCTGGCACTGCAGGCCGGCGCGGGCACCGGTAAGACCACCACGCTGGCCCAGCTCGCTCACGCCACCCGGCGTCGCGGCCGCTATCTCGCCTACAACCGGGCCATCGCCCAGGACGCGCGCACCCGCTTCCCGCCCACCGTCACCTGCAAGACCGCCCACGCCCTCGCCTACGCTGCCATCGGCCACCACTACACCCGCCGCCTGGGCGCACCCCGCCGCCCGGCCTGGCAGACCGGACAGGCTCTCGGCATCACCAAGAGCATCCGGATCGGCGAACGCGACCTGTCACAACGAACGCTCTCCAACGCCGCGCTGCGGACGGTAGCCCGCTTCTGCCACACCGCCGATCCCGCCATCACCCGCCACCACGTCCCCCACCTGCGCGGCCTGGACGACCGCGACCTGCACGCCCAACTCGCCGCTCACATCGTCCCCTTCGCCCGCAAGGCCTGGGCCGACCTCCAGCACCCCGACGACGGCGCGGTCCGCTTCGACCACGACCACTACCTGAAAATCTGGGCCCTCACCGCCCCGAAAATCGCCACCGACTTCCTCCTCCTCGACGAGGCCCAGGACACCAACCCCGTCGTCGAACAGATCTTCCTCGACCAACGCGACCACACCCAGCTGGTCATGGTCGGCGACTCCGCACAGGCCATCTACGACTGGCGCGGCGCCAAAGACGTCATGACCGGCTTCGACGGCACCCTGCTCGCGCTCTCCCAGTCCTTCCGTTTCGGCCCCCGCCTCGCTGACGAGGCCAACCGGTGGCTGGCCATCGCCGACGCCCCCCTCCGCCTCACCGGCACCGAGACCGTGCCCACCGAACTCGGCCCCCTCACCCAGCCAGACGCCGTGCTGTGCCGCACCAACGTCGGCGCCATCGCCCAGGTCATGGACCTGCTGACCACCGGACACCGCGTGGCCCTGGTCGGGGGAGGAGACAGCCTGCGCGCCCTTGCCCTGGCCGCCCACGACCTGAAAGACGGACGCCGCACCACCCATCCCGAACTGGTCCTGTTCCCCTCCTGGGGGGACCTGCAGGACTACGCAGCCCACGACCCGGCCGGACGCGATCTGCAGCCACTCGTCGACCTCGTCGACACCCACGGAACCGACGCCATCCTCTCCGCCGTCGCCCAACTCGTCCCCGAGCAACAGGCCCAGGTCACCGTCTCCACCGCACACAAAGCCAAGGGCCGCGAATGGCCCCGCGTGAGAATCGCCGACGACTTCACCCCACCCAAGGACAGCGACCAACTGGACGACACCGGCCGTCCGGTGCCCGGCCCGATCGACGACGGCGAAGCCCGCCTCGCTTACGTCGCCGTCACCCGCACCCGCCACCGCCTCGACATCGGAGGCCTGTCCTGGATCGAGGACCACCCTGCCGCATTCCTGTCACCACCACCGCGAGCCGGGGACAGGGACGCGTAGGCATCACTCCACCGGCGAGGCCGAATACCCAGACTCTGGGCAGACCACTTGCAGCCTGGCCCAGACCGCCTTTACCGGATCACGGGTCATCCGCGACGGCACCGGGGCGTCCCGTCGCTCCACGGGGCAGACGTGGCCGGCGCCCTGTGGTCGGCCCGGCCACGCCCCAGCCTGGTTCATGCAAGGAGCCGCTGCCGCCTTCGCGGAACGGCACCTCCTGGACATCGACGTCCGTACGACGCGACGGAATCGCCTGAAGAAAGCTCCGGTAGGTCGCCGACCTGCGCGGTCAACGTCCATTCATTGGAGGGTCTGGATGACCGCTGCCGCCAAACTGGCGAGGGCGGCCACGGTGGCTGCTGCTAGCAGCCACCGAATCGATTGGGTATGGAAGCGGGTGTCACGCTCGGCCCTTGCGCGTTCGGTCACGTAGTCCAGGAGCGCGCGGAGCGTTTCAGCATCCAGTTCCTCGCCCGTCCCATCCTGAGTGGGCTCGGGGTCGCTGAGCGATGCCGTGTTATGTGCACCGGCTGGTTGGTTCAAGGCAGGGTCTGCACCCCGTGGGCGGCGTCGTGCATAGCGCGCGTGCAGGGTGAAGGAGTGTTGGGGTCCAGCGTCAGTCGGATAGAAGTCGGCGCTCTGGCGAAACAGGCCGGGAAATCCGTTCAACGCGCAGGTGACAACGTCCTCAGCTAACCCAAGATCCTTTGAAAGGCCGTTGGGAGAGCGGCTCCGCCATCTCGTGAGGGCCATGTAGGTGATGAGGGCGATCAGCGTGTCCAGTTGAGCCTCGTAGCGTGCCCTGTCATCCACCCAGGCAGTGTTGCACCCTGTAGCCGGCCTTGGAAGGTGGCCTCTGGCGGGGATGGACACCGGCGCGGCTTGCCCTCGAAACCCGCCCCCGCCACAGCAGGCTCGAACGCTCAACCCGGCGGGAACGCGACCACTTCGCTCCGAAGTACTCACTTGGCAAGCAGATCCCACATCACGTCGAACCATTTCTGCCAGTTATCCACCTTCTCGTAGGTCTGCGAGTGCGGGTCGTCGTCCTTGATGTCGTAGGTGAGCGGGGCGCCGACGCCCAGCACGTCGATCGTGTCAGCAACTCGTGCTTGAACACGCTGGGCAGCGCCTTGTCCGCGCAGTAGTCCCCACCCGTTCCCGTGGACATGGGTCCTCACTCCGTCACGGCTCACCTGACCGTTTGTAACGCATGGTCAGCCCACACACCAGATCCCGACAAGAGGCCCATCACGCCACCTGTCCTGGTTCGCCGCCCCGAAGGGACCTATGGATGCCGGGAGCAGATTCTCGGCGGCGTGGGGCACCTGGGCGCCGATGACGTTCGCCGTCAGGGACAGCATGGCGGCGAACATGGTGAGGAATCCTGCACCCCCGCTCCGGCCAAATCCAGAAATAGGGCTGGACCGAATCTCGAACCTGCTTCCGGTAAATGGCTCCACCCACCGCAGACCTTGACAGGAGGACAGATCTGGGTAATCTAATCCTTGTTCAATGCGCGCCAAAATAAAGCAGCCAGACTTCACCTGCACACAAACTGCGGCGCACCGCAGTGGCGGTCCGACGCTCTTCCACTCCCCCAGTTTTCCTGGTATTATGGAGGCATGTTGAAACACGGAACTTAGCGCTAGCCGCGCACACCCAGGCGTATTCAGCCCGGAACGAGCCAAGAGGCTCGCACCGGGTTCCTTTTTGTCCAAAAAAGGGACATTTATGTAAATTTACAATTGGAGAGTGAGAAATTATGTATAAGGTAAATTTCAGCAAGAAGTCGGGCAGTGAGAGCCCTGACCAGCAACTTTGTAACTCCGGCAACTGCGGACAAGCCCCGCGGTGGAGGATGTGGGAGTCCAGGGCAGCAGCGGAGCTTGGACTTGAAGCGGCGCGCATCAACCGCGGAACGACCTGGCTGAAGGTCCTGGCGGTCACAATCGCCCTAGCGGGGAGCCTGCTCACCCTCTCCGCATGCTCCAGTGAATTCAATATCAATGTAAACCCGACGACAATCACCATTCGGAGTGAGATTCCACAGAATTCCGAAATTCCAGAAATTGCGACACCGACTGAAAGGGGTAAGCGGAATTAGAAAACCCCCTTTATTTTTCTTGACGTCGAGCTGTGGCTCGACTTTATTTATGCCTTTTTCTGGCAGGGGTGAATATTTTCTATACGGAATTTCAGGTCAGTCTTTGTGGGGTAGCAGCACACAAGCCGCTACCCCACAGGACTGTTCAGCGTGCGTGGACGACCTCGATCGGGCTGTTCGGACAGTTGGTGAGGATGTCTGCGAGAGCCGTCTACTCGACCGGGTCGGCGCTCAGCCTCCAGCGGGTCTTGATGGCGATCCGATCAGTGGCGTACGCGCACCGGTAGCCGGCTGCCGGTGGCTGCCAGGTGGCGGGTTCCTGGTCACTCTTGCTGCGGTTGCTGACCTGAGCCGACCACGGGCGGGAGTGGGAGTTCACCGGCCTCGAACCCGGTGGCAGGACGGTGACAATCGGGACGGATCCGTAGCGGACGTACAGGGCAACCGTCACGGGTGGTGGTGGGTCGTACGGGGGGCAAGGGCGCAAGCCCGCGCATTCGACCGGGGAACCAATGGGGGAGACCATGCAGATCCGTACCCGAGGCATCCGTACCACCGTGGCCGCGCTGGCGGCCGTGGCCGGTGTCGCCGCAGCCGCTGTCCCGGCCGCCGCCACCACGCCGGCCTCCGACACGCCCCGGTTCCTGGAGCCGGCCGACCTGCCGCCCTACCCGTCCTCGCCGTGGTACGCCGGAGCGGTCACGGCCGGCCAGCCCGACCCGCTGCCGATGTGCGTGGGCGACGCGCTGCCGTCCACCACCACGCACCGGGAGTACTGGACGGAGTACGACACCAACGCCCAGCAGCTCACGGTCGAGGGGCGCAGCGAACAGTGGGCGAAGGACTTCGCGGCGCTGCTGCGCAAGGACCTGGCCGGCTGCGCGAAGAAGCTCATGCAGCAGGACCCGGACATCACGGCGACGCAGAAGTACTACGGCCGGCTGAACGTCGAGGAGGGCGCCGACGTCTACGGCATCCACACAGCCTCCGCCTGGGGCTCCTCCGACATCGGCCTCTTCTCGGTCGGCCGCGACGGCGCCACCGTGACGGTCGTCCGGTGGGGCCGGATGGGCACCTTCCAGCACGCCCAGGTGGCCGACTTCAAGGCCACGACCGTCACGGCGGTGAACAAGCTGTACTGAGCTTTCTTTTTCTTCCGGTCTCGAACGGCGTCTCGAACGGCGTCTCGAACTGAGTCCTCACCTGGGAGTTCGCCGGACGTGGGGGCGGCCTTCGTCTGATCATGTGCTCCGACCAAGGTGCACGTGACCCCGACGAAGGCCGTGAGGTGAGTCTGCTGCCTGATGTTGCCCGTAGGGAAGCGGTCGCGGAAGCGTCACGCTTCCCTACGTTGTTCTGCGGGACGTGGTGAGCCCCTCGTATGGTTGACCCGCCCAGGGGCGTCGGGTGTGGCTTTCACGCTTCTGCCACTTGTGGCTTGCCCGGATTGGCCGCCCCTCTTCTCACGGATGTACGGCTCACCCGACCGTCAGCCACCACCGCTCACCTCGTAGGGGTGAGCGGTGCGCTGCAGTGACCGGGCGGGTGGTACTGGGCGGGTACGCTGCGGCCCGTATGGTCCCCGGCGGGAGGAATCAACAGGTCATGGGGCGTCAGCAGTACTGGTGGGGGCGGGGCTTGGCGGCCGTGACCGTATTCGCGGTGGCCGGCTGCACGGCCATCGACGATCCGGCGGCACCTCAGCCGAGCGACGCCAAACCGTCGGCCTCGGCCTCGGCCGGGGCACCGGGCGGCGAGGCCGGCACGGGCACGTTGCCGGGCGTGCCGTCGGCTGAACAAACCCGTACCGAGTTGGCCGGGCTGAAGGTGGCGCCGAACGGCTCGATGTCTGGTTACAGCCGCGCCAAGTTCCCCCACTGGGCCTCGCAGGGGGAGTCCTGCGACACCCGCGAGACAGTGCTGGAACGCGACGGCGCGGACGTCAAGCGGGACGGCGAATGCCGGGCGGTGTCCGGCCGGTGGGTGAGCGTGTACGACGACAAGGCGTTCACGGACGCCTCGGATCTCGACATCGACCACATGGTGCCGCTGGCGAACGCCTGACGCTGCCCGCCAGTCGGCGCCAACACGCGGACGCAGGAGAAGCGGAAGGCGTTCGCGAACGATCTGACGCACTCGCAGCTGCTGGCCGTCTCCGCCGCCTCGAACCGGTCGAAGGGCGACCAGGGCCCGGACGAGTGGCAGCCGCCGTCCAAAACGTACTGGTGCACCTACGCCCGCGCCTGGGTGTCGGTGAAGTCCACCTACGGACTGTCGGTGACCGAGAACGAGAAGACCACGATCACCGACATGCTGGGTACCTGCTCCTCATGAGCGCACACCCCTCACCGCCGGAGCAGATCGTCAGCAAGGTGAAGGCCGGTCCCGGCGGTGCGATGACGGACGAGGTCGGTGTCATCACCGGCGACCTCACCATCACCACCCGCCTCCTTGACGACGGACGCGCCCACATCGCCATCCAGTACACGGACGCAGACGAGTGGTACACCCTCACAGGCAGCCCCGTCCCCGCGCCGCCGCAGAGCCTGGCTGCTCTCCACGAACAGATCCTGGAACGGGTCCGCCACGGCGGCAGCGCCGAAGCCCCGCGCTGATCCTGTGGCACGTGTGGTTCTTCTCTTTCCGTGGGACTCCGGTCCGGCGACAGCGGGCCGGTTTGAGGCCTTCCTGGGGACGGAGAGCCGGCCGCATACGCTAAACTTGATCTTGAGCTGGTCGCCGCAACTTAGGATGGCTGGTTGCGCGTTGGTGGTCCAAGGCAAGACGCCCCGCTTCCTGCGGGGAAATGCAGGTGCAAGGCCTGCCCGGCGCTCGATATATGGGGCCCGTCCGTACACCGGACGGGCCCCGTTCGTTGCCCGGCGGGAGAACCCGGGCGGCTGCGATTTCCCTGTTCCGGCGTGCGATGCGCTCGGGGGTGTGGCACCGTGGCGGTCAGTACGGCCCGCCGTTTTCCCCCGAAACGGCGGGCCGTTCGCGTTCTGCAGGCCCGGCCAGGTGCCGCTCCGTCAGACGTTGCGTATCAGGACCGGCCGCGGGCGACGGACGGGCGGGGGTGGCCGGTAGCCGGGCAGGGAGGCGAGATGCTCGCAGACTCCGCCGTACTGGGGAAACGCAACCCCCCAGCAGCGACCCGTTCCCGCTGACTGAAGAGGAGGAAGGAAGAGGACCGCGCACACAAAGAGCACGAGCGTTCCCTCCGCTCTCATACCCAGAGCCACGAGCCGGCCCGGCAGGCGAGTTGACGTGCAGACAGAGACGCTGGTGAGGCTGGTCAGTGAGCTGGGTAGCGCCGTCATCGGTGCCGGAGAAGCCCTGCTGCTGGCTGTAACCGGCTGTCCGGGTACGCGGCGGAGGCCAACCGCTTCGGCCGAGACTATGGCGTTGAGCACCGTCCCAGGACGATCGGCCACCAGGTAGTCCACATTCGGTCACCTGGCACGCGCAGACCCCGACCTCCATGTGACTCACTTCACTTTTCGCGCGAGTGGTCTCCGCAGGCTCTAGGTAGGTATGACGGAAAGCCACCCGCAGCTCCCCGAGCAGCCGGATCCGGTTCCCGAACCGACCGCAGGCTCGGGACACAGCGAAACAGCCAGCTTGGTGTTGTTGATCAACACCGTTCTGGGAGGTCTCGGGACTCTGTACGTGACCACCAATTCAGTGGCAGTCACGCTCACTTCGGCTTTACTGGTCCTGCTGATTGTCGTCGTGAAGCGCAGGAACGGGTGCGATTCGCGTCCGGGCCGGAGAGGCGATCGGAGTGGACAGTGAGTCCGACGGTTTCACGGCGTTCTTCGAGAGTCACTATCCCCGGGTGATCGCCATGCTGGTCGCCCACCGCGGTTTCGCCGAGGTCATCGCGCAAGACGCTGCTGCCGAGGCTATGACCAGGCTGGTCCAGCACTGGGGGAAGGTGCAGGCCCCTCAGGCATGGGTCCGAACCGTCGCGTTCCGGGTGGCTTGCCAACTGGCGGGGAATCAGCAGGCCGGGCTGTCGGAGAGGGAACTCGTTGACCGCGGGTCGACGCAGGACCTGGTCGCGGCGGAGCTCGCTCTGGTCGCAGGAACCGCAATCGCGGCTCTGCCCCGAAGGCAGCAGGAAGTCATGACGCTGACACTGGTTGACATGACTCCTTCGGAGATCGCCGAAGTCCTGGGGTGCACCCCGGCGCAGGCGAGGGCCAACCTCGCCCACGCGCGCCGGACCCTGAGAAGCGCGATCCGGATGGACAGGGAGGCATGAAGATGGATCCGACACCCATCGGCGCGTCCAAGCCGGCCGATCAGGATGCCGCCTACGACCGGCTCGTCGAACAGTATTCCGCACCGGAGACCCTTTCGGCTGCGCTCGAACGGGTCACCGCCGAAGCTCGCCGACGGGCCGAAGCCGAGGAAGCGGCAGCGGGCCGGCCATCTGCATTCCCTGCCGAGGACACTGCGGATGCGGGCCGTGAGACGAACCGGCGTCTTCACCGGCACGGCGACCGCCCTCGCCTGCAGAACCTGCGAGGCGGTGGATCAGCTGGTACCGACGTGTACCCCGCCCGTTCCGGTGCGGCAGCAGTCGTGGGAGCAGTAGACGAACAACGTTCGCTCGCGCCATCCGTGATGACCGGCGGACGTACCCGGCCGCGCTACCTCCTGGCCATCGAGGCGCTCGTCTCCACCGCTGCTGAACCTCACCAGTGGGCGGGGATGCTGCCTGAACACCAGAGGATCTGCCGACTGTGCCAGGAGATCAGGTCGGTCGCTGAGATCGCGGCGCTCACCGATGTGCCTCTTGGAGTTGCCCGCATCCTTGTAGCTGATCTTGCGGAAGCAGGAATCGTCGATGTTCACCAGCCGCAGGCCGCCGAGGCCGGTAGCGCCCCTGCCGTAAGTCTGCTCGAACGGGCTCTCAGCGGGCTCCGCAAGCTTTAGTCGGCCAACAGGTGCAGTCCGAGGCAGCCGCGCGGCTGCCTGTCGCCTGGTGCTGAGGAGGCAGCGCCGGGCGGTGACCAGGGCGTGCCAACGTTCGCGGGCGGCCGACTCGCCGTCGGCCCAACGGGCGTCGGCCTGCTGCTCCGAACGGCGGCGAAGTGTCCGGGGTTGACCTGGCCCGGGTCGCGTTGATCAGATCGGTCGGCGCCGTGGTGAGGGGAGGGACTGCTCCCCAGCCGGTAGCTCCGCCCCAACCCCGGCCACGCTTGAGTAGGCAGCAGGGCGCCTCCCTGCTGATGGCCAAGTCCCGGCATAAGAAGCCGGAGTCAGAGATCGCCTCAGGGGACGGCTTGAAGTAGCGCGGACGTTCAGCTGACCAGCCTGCTTGCCCCCCGGCGACGCGCGCTGCTGACCCTGCTGTGCATGAAGCCAGCTTGCGGCTGTACGCTTGCTTTTCGACGCAATCCTTGGATGCTATCCTTGGATTTATATCTTGGCTTCAATCCAAGGATTGCTACCTTGGCTTTATGTCAAGCAATGAGAAGCCTCGTCTCATCCCGACCGGCAAGTGCTGGTGCGGCTGCGGGAAGGACGTCGGCCTAGGCAAGTTCTTCGCCGCCGGCCACGACAAGATCGCCGAAGCCGCGCTCATGGCCCTCAAGTACGACGGGTCCGTCGCTCAACTGCTCCACGCCCACGGCTTCGGCTCGCACCATTCCGTCCGCTACGCCGCCGTCACCGATCCGGACTGCTCGTGGGAGAAGTGCGCCGACTGTAACTACAGCGGCGCCCCTGCCAGCATCGCCAACCACCGCAAGAAGGATCATCCCGACCGGCATGTCCTCGCCCAGGCGATTCGCGCCCTCGGTGGCACCTGGGATCCGCAGCGCGCCATCCAGGCTCTGGGCGACCACGGTCACGCGTGGGAAGACCAACAGGCAGCGGAGAAAAGGGTCCGGCAGATCCTGCGCGACCTGTGCGCAGACGGGCTCATCATCAAAACCGACCATCAACGGGCTGTCTACGACCTCGTTCAGGAGTAGAGCCGGGGAAGCTGCGGTACTCAACAGGCGCAGATGGCTTGTCACTATGGTGGCCAGCAAGCCACCCCTCGGGTCCCTCCACGTCCTGGATCATCAGGCCCCTCGCGCGCAGCTCCTTCGGGGCTGCGTGCGAGGGGCCTCTCTGCTGCTGCCTGCCGTTCGCTTCTCCGTCCATCGAGGTCAAACCGAACGGCAAGCAGCGGACGTACTGACCTCACACGGCCCTGACCTGAGGGAAAGGTTACGACGCAGCTTCTGATCTTGACTCTGAAGCTGTGTCCGATCCGCCGACGGCAGTCGCGTGTCCATCGCTAGTCGGTCGCACAGACCCCGTCGGAGCTCCCCGGGGCTCCAGGATGCGGAGAATGGGGGACAGGAGCCTCAGTGACCAGGCGGTCCGCTGGGTGTCCGCGCCTTCGGGTGGGTCGTTGAGGGCGGTGGTGACGCGGCGCAGCAGTCGGAAGCCGCCGGTCAGCAGCCGAGGGCTGGGGCGCAGGGCGAGGACGGAGCCTGCTTGGTGGGTCAGACCTGGCCACTGGATCTGGTGGCTGAGGAGCGCTGCGAGTCTGATCGTGGCCGTGAGGGGGGCGCGGTTCGTCGGAAGATGCTCCCGCAGCAGTTCAACGAGGGGCCGGGCGATCTTTCCTTCCGCCTCCGCGATGCCGAACTGGATATTGAAAGCCCGAGTGAGGTCGTTGACAGCGTCTTCGTACCGCTGCGCGTACAAGCGGACCATGCTGCGGCCCGCCAGGCACCACGGCCATTGCGGGTGCTCGGACAGGGCCTGGTCGAAGTCCTGTTCCGCTTCGGCGAGCCGCCCCGCCTCCCACAGCAGCCATCCGCGCATCGCGAAGGCGAGCTCATACGCGTCGTCGAGGGAGATCGCGTGGTCGAGGTCGGACAGGGCTTCGGTGTCGCGGCCCAGGCCGTGCAGTGCCCAGGCTCTGAAGGTGTACGGCCAGGCTCGGCCGCGTAGGCCGTCCTCGTCCGGGGCAGTTAGGGCGCGGTCGACCTCCTGAAATGCCTCCGCGTGCCGTCCGACATCGAGGAGCAGGCCAGCGAGTTGGGCACGGTACCACCCCGATCCGGAGTCCAGGTCGGCTGCTCGCGCCATGTCGTGGACCGCTTCGTCCCACCGCTCCAATTGACTCAGGCATCGCGACCGCTCCGCGTAGGCCCAGGTGTACTCCGGATCGATGCCGAGCGCGCGGTCCAGATCCGCCAGCGCCTCCTGGTATCGCCCCTGAGCGCGGTGGAGTTCGGCGCGGCTGGCGAGGGCCCAGTCCTGCTCGGCGTCGAGTTCGACTGCCCGGTTGAAATCGGCGAGCGCTTCGGTGCGGTGCCCGGCCGTCAGGTGGACGCGCCCCCGATACACGTGGTTCCAGGCGCCGCCGGGGTGAGCGCGAATCGCCTCGTCCATGTCGGCAAGGGCGTCGTCGGCGTTCCCCATCTGCTGGTGGATGAGGGCCCGCCCCACCAGGGCGTCAGCGTGCTGCGGCTCCAGGACCAACGCCGCGGTGAAGTCGGCGAGCGCCTGTCCGTACCGCTCGGCGCGCCGGTGGAGACGCCCCCGGACTATTCGGGTGCGCAGTTGTCCCGCGGTGTCCATACCGGAGTAAGCGAGCAGTGCGTCAAGGACGGCCATGACGGCCGAGGCGTCGTCCCGGGACGCGGCGGTCAGCCGGTCTCCCCATTCGGCCAGGCCCTCGTCCGCGCTGTCCGTTGCGGCCTGAGCGAGCAGCTGCGCCCAGCGCCGGGCCGTGCCGCTCCCGTGCTCGCAGGCACGGACGGCCTCCGTGAGTGCTTCCGGCAGAGCGCGGCGCGGATCGGCGCACAGGCGGTGGTAGGTCTCGTTCGACCGGTGCTCGCGCCAGACCGTGTCGCCCCAACGTTCCGCAGTCGGCACCACCTCCTCCCGCTGCGCCCGCCAGGTGTGGAAGGTCTCCGCGAGCAGGTCGTGCGCGGCATGCCAGCGGGCGGGTGACTGGGTGCGCTGCAGCCGCAGCATGGGAGCGCGTACGACGTCGTGATAGCGGCACCGCCCGGCCTGGTCGGTGACGAAGGCGAGTCGGCGCACCCAGGAGTACTGCTCGGCGGCCTCAGGCGGGGCAACGGCACGGTAGACGTCCTCGTCGAACTGTAGAGGCAGAGCCAAAGCAAGGGCGGCGGCCCGACGCGGGGGATCCGTCTCCCATTTCAAGAACCGCTCCACCGCCGTCCCTGACGGGTCGCCCACAGTATGGGCCGAGTCGGGCCCGGCCTGCGCCAACGTGTGGACCAGTACGGGGAGTCTGCCCGACAGGCGCAGCACGACCTCGACGACCCGTTCGTCGGTGACGCCCCGCAGTGCCAGAAGCGCTCGCGCCTCCTCCTCGGTGAACACCTCCAGCGGCACCTCCGTGACCAGGTCGAGCCAGTCGCCCCAGCTCCGGGCATCCAGACGGCCCTGTCCGGACAGCACGATCTGGACGTTCGCCGGCAGTACGCCGTGCACCTCGCCAAAGGCGATGTCGCGCAGCCACTCGTCCAGCACCGGTCCTGTCCGCTCGTACACGTCGAAGAACAGCACCACCCGTGGCCGCCGCCGCGCCACCTCGGCCAGGTCCTGAAGGAACACCGGGGTCAGGCCGCGCACAGGGTCCATGACGAGCCGTACGTCGTCGTGGGATCGCAGCCGTGCGCCGAGCGCGGCCCGCAGCCGGTCCGCGCCCTGGGCTACCTGCTGCGGATCGACCGCGCCGGCGAGCGCCCCCACGACCGGCACCATTCCGAGGCCGACGAGACCCACCTGCGCGGCGACCGACCCTGAGAGCGAGGCCGCGAGCGGTTGCGCGGCACTACCGTCTTCCGCGGGCATCTGGGTGTCCCGCGCCGACTGCGTCTCGTGGTGGCGCTGGCGGAACGTCGCCAGCAGCTTGTCGAACCGGCGCAGCTCCAGGCCCTGACGGCCCAGCCGCTCACCGATCTCCTCCATCGCCTCCACGGCGCTGTGCACACTGTCGTCGAGGTAGACCGTGGTCGCGCACTGTTCGAGGGCGACCGCCTCCCACTGCCGGACCAGCGAGGTCTTGCCCACACCGGCGTTGCCGCGCACGTGGAGAAGGAACTGGTAGTCGTCGCCTTCCGGATCCCGGACCAGGTTCTCCCGGAACGCGTTCATCTCCCCGTGCCGGCCCACGAAACCGCTCCGGCGACGACGCCGGATCAGCTCCTGCCGCGACGGTCGCTGTTCTGCCATCCCGCACCCCCCGGCCGCCAGTATGGCAAGGTGCCCCGCGGCCTGGACCCGGATCATGACGTCCTCCCGCCGCCGGGCGGACACCCCAACTCCATGCCGTGGCCAGTGAGTCGGTCCGGCCGGTCCTGGAGGCTGAGATCCGCAAGGTTCGTCCCGGCTACACCGCCGCTGTTCTGCAGTCCTTCCGTGAGGAGCCGGAACCGAACGGGCCGGGCATGCCGGTGTTCGGGTGGCGTCTTGTCCACCCGGTCGGCCCGGACACCACCTGGGAGGACACCCGCGATGCCGCCGCGTGGAACACCTCCCAGACCATGGTCGGCTGGCTTGGCTACTACGACCACGTCCCCGAGCTCCAGCGGACCGAACTTGCCGGCCTGCTGCGCAAGCACGGTGTCCCAGTCGTGCTCTGCGTGGATTGCGGCGAACCCATCACCGACCGCCACCCGCGGTGGACCGGCGTCTGGGTCACGCCCGACAGTGAGTACGGCCCGGTGTGCGGAGAACCCCACGCCCGTCCTATCGCTGCCAAGCCTCTGCTCGGGACGTTCACCGACCAGGACTTCGGCGCCCCACACCGTCCCGACGCCTGAGAACACGACCGCAGGCGCGACGATGGAGCCGCTCTGAGCATGCGGCAGGGCCCGGCGGAATCCGCCGGGCCCTGCCCTCTTGCCGTACGCCCTTCAGCCCGCGAGAGTCGTCATCGTCGGGCGGAAGGAAGTCCAGTGGCTGACCTGTTGGCCGTGCCACCTTGCGGAGGTGCCCCGCTGCAACGGGGCCTCCTGCGTTCTGCGGTGCGTGTCCGGACCGTTGGACCTGCGCCTCTCCTGTACGCGCATGCGCGGCCCGCGGGCCGCGCGCGTCGCGCACGTGGGAACGAGTTCAAGAATGGGGGGATAATTGACCTCGGCCAAGAGCTGTAGGCAGACACTTTCCCCTGTCCAAGCGCCATCCCGCTTGACCTGCACTGATGAGGCAGATTCGCGGGTTGTTAAATCCGATGGCGAACCATCCTTTGAAAAATTCCGTTCCGACCTTTAAATAACAGGTCGGCGCTTTATTTATGGTCTGCCTCCAATGGGAACTGAATCGGCATTGTCAGGCGTAAGCGTGGGTAACGTGGGATTCGCTGACACCTGTGGCTGCAACTACTGGCGTGAGTCAAGTCCCGTGCCCTGCAAGGCACTTGAGCACCAAGTTCCGGACCGCTAGCTGACCATCCGCCTCCTGTTGGGAGTCAACTTCCTTGTCGTTCCTGCTTCCTGAGCCCGTTCCTGCTGAGCAGAACGGGCCGTGCGCGCACACCCCGGCGAGCACTGCCAAGTCCTCGCCGCTGGCCTCCTTACTCCTGCTGGTCATACTCCTGGCCGCGCTGTTCGTCCTGCTCGCCCGCGGGATGAAGCTGGAGGAGGCCCTCGCCATCCTGGGGGCCGGCGGTCTCCTGGCCGCCGAACTGCGTCAGCGTCTGCTCTGACCCGATGCCCTGCCGGGGCCCGTCTCACCGACGGGCCCCGGTCCTGTTCCGGGCTCGGGAAGGAGATGGACGCCGTGGCCCGTCCCATGAAGCAACTGCCCCACACCAACGACCCACTGGTGGCCTTCGCACGCGACCTCCAGGCGCTGCGCAAGGAGGCCGGTGACCCGCCGCTGGCGATGATGGCCGAACACAGCGGGCTGTCCACCGCGACGCTGTCCAACGCCCACGCGGGCAAGAAGCTCCCCACCTGGGCAACCGTCAACGGCTACATCCTGGCCTGCGGCGGCAACCCCGAGAGCTGGAGCGCGCGCTGGGAAAGCCTGCGCCTGGCCGCCGCCGGCTTCTCCGGCGATCTCTGCCGCGAGGCACTGAGCCGCTGGGAGCGCACCGGCAACCTCACCCCGCCGCACGCCGTCGACGAAGCCCAGCTGCGCGAGCTCCTGAAGACGCTGCTGGACTTCAACGGGCTCAGCCACCGCACCCTGGCCCAACAGGCGCCCGGCTATTCCCATGTCACGTACGGGGCCGTCCTGCGCGGAGCACGCCCGCTGAAGGCGAAGATCCTCTACCAGATCCTCATCGGCTGCGGCGTCCACTCCCTGCGGAGCCAGGAGGCGTGGTTCCACCTCCTGAGCAGCTTCTCCTGGAGGGAAGGCGTGGAAGGCGGCAAGCTGCTGGCCCGGGTGGACCGGCCCCTGCGGTATGCCGGCGACATCGACCTGAAGATGCTCAAAGCCATCCTCGAACGCCTCGAGCGCGGCCGCGGGCTGTTCGCCGCCGACATCGTGTCGTACGACAGCATCAACGCCCTGCGCACCGCGTACGAGGACATGCTGGCACTGCTGCTGTCCTCACTGCAGCGCTCCCACGTCCAGCTGCCGCCCAAGCTCGGCTACGCCTTCAATCGGGTCGTCGGCGAGCTGCGCAACAGCTCGATCCCCAACCCGGCCGCCATCGCCGCCCTCGTCCCGCTCGCCATGCCGTTCCACCCCCGCCTGCGCACCCGGGTCGTCATGGCGCTGAAGAACGCGGGCGAACTGCTGCACCGGGCAGAGACCGGCGAACTGAACATCCGGGGGATGGCGGGGCTCCGGCTTCCGCTACCGCCGCCCCTGCACGTCCAGCGCACCACGCCAACCGCCTCGTAGTTCCCGAGCGCGTGACCGGAGCCGCGGTCTCAGCCGGCGGTGCGGCCACTGCGCGCTGTACCCCCGCGCGGTAGGGCGGCAGTCGGGTAGGGCAGCATCTGCTCAGTTCCCGCCTGACCGTGAGGGGTCATCATGCATTCCACCCGCCGCGTGGCGTCGGCCGTGCTGTTCAGCTGCCTGATGCTCGCAGGCTGCTCACCTACTTCGCTCGGCACCTCGGTCTCGGACGCGTCGGCAAGCGCGAATCCGGCTGCCGGTCCGTCGGGCGCGAGTGCCCAGGGCGGGAGGCCAGGACAGGCGATCGCGGTGGGGGCGGGCCCGCAGAAGACATACACCGTGCAGAAGCAGCCCGCCGCGGGCACCTGCCACTACCGCTACCTCAAGGGCGAGCCGCTCGAGGACCCCACGTGCACGCCGGGCGCCATCTCTCCGGCGGTCACGCAGTCGAATCTGAAGTCGACGATCTGCCGCAAGGGCGGCTACACCTCCAGCATCCGCCCCTCCACGTACGTCACGGGCAAGGAGAAGAAGCTGAACGCCGCCTCCTACGGCTTCACCGGCCGTATGAGCGATGCCGAGTACGACCACCTCATCAGCCTCCAGCTCGGCGGTGACCCCAACGACTACCGCAACCTGTGGGTGGAGCCCGCCGACCCCGGTCACAAGAAGGGCTCCGGGGTCAACAACCTGAAGGACCCGGTGGAGACGAAGCTGCACACCGCGGTCTGCAAGGGCACGGTCACCCTCGCCGCCGCGCAGAAGGCCATCGTCACCGACTGGACCACCGCGCTCAGCAAGCTCGGCCTCGGCTGAGGCGCGGTGAGGGCGGTCGGGCAGCCACCCGCCCTTGCGCAGCGGCGACTTCAGCCAGAGACGGCGTTCCGGGGTCGGTGCGTATGAGACCGTGGCGGTCATCTGGCCCGTCGCTTCCCCCCGTAGCGGCGGGCCAGGCTCTTCTCGGTGAGTGAGGGCGACGCCGTCACGCCGGTCCAGCCAACCGACGTGCCCCCCTGGTTTAGGGGAGACACGAAACGCCGCTGCGGAGCTGAGAGCGGGTCAGGCCGCCGGCGGCTGGCTGGAGGGGCCGGCCTGGTCGGAGGGCGGGTCCAGCTGCTGCTGGCGGCGGCGCTGCTCGTTGCGGTGGTCTTCGACGCGCTGGGTGAACTTCTTCAGCGCCTCGTCTTCCCCGTCGGGACCGAACTCGCTGTAGGGGCCGATGCCGAGGGTGACGGCGTTGGCCTCTTGCTCGATGGCGTCGGCGGTCTGCTGGAGGAAGTACTGCGGTTGAACTCGCAGTGGCGGGCCGGTCGATCATCCGGCACTCATGATCAGTCCGGTCTCGGTGAGGCAGCCGTCGATCAGTTCCGGACGGTACTGGATCTTCTTGAGTTTGCGCTTCATGACGCGGGCCAGGTGGTCGAGGTTGGCGGCGGCGAAGTCGGCCAGACCGCGCTTGACCAGTGATCAGATGCCCTCCTGCGGATTGAGCTCAGGAGCGTACGACGGCAACTGGAACACCGTCAGCCACTCCTCGTTCTCCACGAAGAACAGCGCGAGCTCGTCGAACAGATGGACGTTGAGATTGTCCCAGACCCAGACCGCGGGGGCCTTGAGCTGGTTGTGCGCCACGACGATCAGGTCACGGTAGTCCTGCCATCCGAAGTTCTTCGCCTCACCCTTCCGCCCCCGGTACACGTGCAACCGGTAGATCAGACGCGATCGTTCGCCGCTCCTGTAGCAGACCAGTCCCGCCACAGAGACCCGTCCCCGGTTCGCGTCACGCACCCGCACCTGCGGTGTCCGGCCGCACGGTGCCCACGTGTGCCGCCTTCGGCGGCCTCAGCCCCTGTCCTGCCTCGTCCTCGAAGCAGATCTAGGCGTGCTGGGCCGCCGCAGTGGCTTTACCGTCTCCCACACCTCGCTCCGCCACCGCTCAACACTCGCGTCGTCCCGCTCCAGCGCCCGCCTCGCCGGCACCTGCGGCGACGAGCGGCCCGAGTTGGCCGCCGCCCTCTCCTGGATCGAGGACAAGAAGGTCCAGGATGCGGCAACATCGTTCAACATGAACGAGGTCATGGCTGCGTTAGGTGGAGCCGCGATCGGTGGGGGGTTCGCGTTTGCAGGAGCGCTTGCGCAAGCCCGCAGCGCCCGAGCACAGGCGGACGCATCCCGCACAGCAGCTAGGCATCAGGCGGACATCGCTCACAAGCAGTGGGTACGGAGTGGCAGAGGGTCTGCATGCTTCGAGTTCCTGGCTCTGACCCTGGGCATGACAGATCAAGCGTTCAAGCTCCACTCTTGGAGAGAGCTGCTGGGTAGGCGGAGAAGCCTTTGGGAGAAGATCCGTACTCGGCGGGCCGAAGCGAAGGTCGAGACTGCCATCGATGAGACCCTGAGGCAGATGCGGGCCACCCTCGCCGTGCTCGACCTTTACGGTCCGGACGAGGTCGCTATCGCGGCACACAGAGTGGAAAGAGCCTGTGTGAACCTGCACATGTGTTGTGGGGGATGGACGAGGCTTCCACCGCTTGCCCCGTTCGACTGGAACACAGATCTCTCCGCGGTGCTACGGGCGCGGGAGGAGTTCTCTCAGGCCGCTCGCCCGTATCTGAACACCACTGTGTAGCATCCGCTGCGTCGCGCACGCCTCGCTACTTGGACGCACTTCTCGGGAGCCGATGCCTACGCAGCCTGAATCGCGCTTGAGCGGTGACCGCGGGCCCGTGCAGCCATCGAAGTGCCGGGTCCGATATGGGCTTCGCCGACAGCCTCTCGACGTCTCCACGTAAGGCGTCCGGACAGATCGCGGCGACCAGCAGGCACCGCGGCCCTGAACCCACGGCACGCGCCCTCTGCGATGAGGCGAACGAAGCCAACGGCGTTCTTGTGGGCAAAGCCCTGATCGTATCCGCTAGACTTGATCTTGAACTGGCCGCCGCAACTAAGGGCGGCTGGTTGCGCGTT
Source organism: Streptomyces sp. NBC_01451 (assembly GCF_036227485.1). Lineage (NCBI taxonomy): Bacteria > Bacillati > Actinomycetota > Actinomycetes > Kitasatosporales > Streptomycetaceae > Streptomyces > Streptomyces sp. NBC_01451. The sequence goes on along the minus strand of NZ_CP109479.1, from coordinate 37,217 downwards.
GGTGGTCCAAGGAAAGACGCCCCGCTTCCTGCGGGGAAATGCAGGTGCAAGGCCTGCCCGGCGCTCGATCAAAAGGCCCGTCCGCGCACAGGGCGGGCCTTTTGCGTTGCCCGGCGCCAAAACCCGGGCGGCCGCGATGTCACTGTTCCGGCGTGCACCGCGCCAACGGGTGTGGCAACCGTGAGGGTCAGTCCGGCCCGCCGTTTTCCCCCGAAGCGGCGGGCCGTTCGCGTTTCCCGGCTCGGGGGTGAGCCTGTCGTCAGGCTGGCGGTGACGCCCCCGCTGGTGGGGCTTGGTCGGCGGGCTGGTCCAGCTGCTGCTGTCGGCGGCGCTGCTCGTTGCGGTGGTCTTCGACGCGCTGGGTGAACAGCTTCAGCGCCTGCTGCTCCTGGTTTGGGCCGAAGTCTTTGTAGGGGCCGATGCCGAGAGTGACGGCGTTGGCCTCTTCTTCGATGGCGTCGGCGGTCTGCAGCAGGAAGTAGCTGCGCTCGCGGTACTTGTAGTAGCCGGTGAAGGCGGCTGACAGCGTGACGGTGAAGCCGATGGCGACGATCGTGACGTTCTGCCAGGTCAGCTTGTTACCGGTGTCCAGGGCTGCAACGGTCGTCGTGGCTGCGGAGCCGATCATGATGAGGTTCTGCAGCGCGTTGTGGACGAGCCGGTACTTGCGGCTGTCTGCCCGGTGCTGCTCGATGACCCCGACAACATCCTCGCGGTAGAGGCTGCGCCGTTCCTTCAGCGTCGGGTAGTAGAGGGAGCTGAGGAACCGCAGTTCCTCGCGCTTGGTGTCAACTGCGTTCATCAGGTCGGCCAGGCGTGGGCCCCGGCGCGGCACAGTCACGATTACGACTGCCACAGCGATCAGTATGAGTGTGCCGCAGATGATGGCGATGCGGAGAAGCGTCGCGGGGGAGTCCCAGGCCAGGACGGCCCAGCCCAGACCTGTCAGCAGGGAGACACCGGCAACGATCAGCGCCAGCAATCCGATCTGGACGGCCGTCGTGCGGCGGGCCAGTTCCCGATCCGCTTGCTTCACTTCGTGCCGGAGATCGCGCAGCTTGGACCTTTCCGTGGCTGCCACTCTCCGTTGTTCGGCGCTGAGGTACTCCTCAGCATCGTTCATGCGGCTGGACGCGTCGTCGTCAAGACTGCGGTCCACGGAGCCCCCTCATCTGCCGTCTGGAATCTCACCGACCCTGCCACCTCAGCCGCGGCCGTGTCAGGGCGTTGATCAGCCAGTCACCAGCGGGATTGCGTCCCCGAGGCCCATGCAGCCGTGGGGACCGCAGGTTGTTGCCTGCCAGCGAGACGATCGGCCAGCTGCGGAGCGGGGCTGGCCGGCGACGAGCTGCACACCACCTCTCAAAATTGAGCGATCCAATGCGCGATTTAACGAGCGACCTAATGCGCGATTGATCTAGGGTGTCTAATGGAGGTGAGCCCTGTGCCCACTGAGAACGAGCTGCTCAGCGCTGTCGATGCGCTGCTGAACCAGGTCGACCAGAATGACCTGCCACCGCCCGCTGAGCGCAAGCGGCTGCGCGAGGCTGCTGAGCTGAGTCAGACCCAGATCGCCCAGGCCCTTGGCACCCGCCGGGAGGCGGTGGGGAACTGGGAGACCGGCAAGACCGAACCGCGCCCGCCGCAGCGCACTGCCTACGCCCAGCTGCTCAAAGGGCTCGCCGCGCGTTTCCCCGCCCCCGACAGCGAAGCGGCACCCGAACCTTCCGTCCCCAAGACGTTCACCGCCGCGCCCGCCCCGGCTCCGTCGGCGCCGATCGCCCCGAAGGCGCCCGCCCGCCCGGCAACGAGCACCGCCAGGCCGTCGTCGACGTCGCGGCGCCCGGGCGCGAAGAGGGCCGCGAAGGCCACCACTTCAACGGCGGCCGTGGTCGACCCGCGCTTCGAGAACGGCCCGCTGGCGGTCGTCGACTGCGAGGACGGGCAGGTGTCGGCGTACTGCGTCGGCGGCCTGGTCCTGGACGTGCCCGCCAAGTCGCTGCCGGCGCTGGTGGACTGGACGCTTGCCGAGGCGAAGCTCGGTCAGGCCCGGCTGCACCGCAACGGCCGTGACGCCGACCCGGTCCTGGTCCTCACCCCGTCGGCGCTGGAGCGCTACGGCCTGCCCGCCGCCCTGTCGGATGAGGACCGGCGCGCGGGCCGGCTCCCGGACAGCCACAAGGTGATCAAGCAGATCAAGAAGGCCGAACTCCAGCTCACCCAGCTCGGGTTCGGGCCGTGGGCGCGGATCTACCGGGACCCGGAGGGCTCCCGGCGCCGCTGCGTGCAGGTGTGCATCCCCTCGTGGAACGCGCTTGACGCCAGGGAGTGGGACCACAAGGACGACCCGCAGATCCCGTCCATGCACCCCGCCGACCTCGCCCGGTATCTCGGCACGTACGCACAGCTGGTGATCACGCCGCGCGGCACCGCGTCGACGACCGGCCTGGAGCTGATGACCGCGCTGCGCCCGCCGACCCGTGCGGAGAAGGACGAGACCACCGGGAACTTCGAGCGGGCGTTCAACGCAGACGCGCTCACCGCGGTGTACGACGTCGTGGAGTGCGAAGTCCCGGACGAGCACCCGGTCCTGAAGGGCCGGTTCGAGCGCCATCACATGCGGACCCCGGACCAGATGCTGATGGAGGAGCCGTACGACTGGTGCCGGCCGCTGACCGATGACGAGTGCCGGAATCCGTACCTGGTCGCCGTCGACATCAATATGTCGTTCGCGGCGGCCGCCAACAGCCTCACCGTGGGCCTGGACGGCCCCACCCACCTGACGAACCGTCCGGCGTTCGACCCGAAGCTGCCCGGCTCGTGGCTGGTCGACCTCTCCCACGTCGACCTGGCCCGCGTAAAGGTCAACGGGCGCACCGTCGACGCAGACCGGCTCCCCTCGCCGTTCACGCCGAAGGGCGACCGCCCGGTCGGCCCGGCCTGGTACGCCACCCCCACCGTCGCGTACGCGGTGGAGCTCGGCTTCGAGGTCGCGCCGATCGAGGCGTACGTGCGGCTCCAGTCCGGCCGTTACCTGGACCCCTGGTACAACCGGCTGCGCGACGCCTACGTGACGGTGATGGCCGACCTCGGAGTCACCACCGCGATGAGCGGCCACGAGTTCCTCGATGCGATGGCCTGCTCCAAGAGCACCGACCCGACGATGGCGCTGCTCGCGAAGGCGATCAAGGCGACCGCGAAGGGCGGCATCGGCAAACTGCGCCAGCGCAACCGCGGGCAGGTGCCGTACTACGAGCCGTGGCCGGCACTCAAGCGGGAGACGTGGCGCCCGGACATCCGGGCCGCCGTGCTCGCGAGCCAGCGGGTCGGCATCCACCGCAAGCTGATGAAGACCGCCGCCACAGCCGACCTGTACCCGGTTGCGATCGGCACCGACGCCATCGTCTACCCCTCCCCAGGCCCGTCCCCGCTGGACGTCCTGCCCTACACGGAAGAGGGCAAACCGGTGCCGGGCACGTTCCGGCTCGGGGTCTCGCCGGGGATGGTCAAGCACCAGGGCACCCAGACCGTGCTGTGGGCGGAAGCCCAGTTCGAGGAAGCCGGCGCGGTGTTCAACATCGCCAACCTCATCAAGAACGACCCGACCGCCGGAGAAGGGGAGTAACCGACCATGACCGACTCCCTCGGCGACAGCCTCGACCAGGCCCTGGAAGGGGCGTTCACCCGCCGCACCCCGCAAAGCGCCCAGACGCAGATGAAATACCTGGTCAAGCAGCTCAAGGGCACCAAAGCCGCCGCGCAGGCACTCGGAGTGTCCCAGCGCACCGTGGAGCGATACGTCGCGGGCAAGTTCAAACGGCCCCGCCACGACCTCCGCGAGCGCATCGAGCGTGAGGTCAAGAAGCGGTGGCAGCCCCAGATCCGAGCGAAGGCCAAGAAGAAGGCCGCGTCCACGGGCGGCCTGGTCGTCTCCACCCGCGCGAGATTCGGCTTCACCGCCGCCCCCGGCACGACCGACGACGCACGCATCCGCGACATCACCCAGGCCCTGCCCCCGCGCTGGGCGGACCGCCTCTTCGAAGCCCGCGACACCGGCGCCACCGAACAGCAGCTCCAGCGCATCGCCGCCGAAGGGCTTGCGGAGATGTACTTCCGGAACAACAACACCCGGGCGGGCGGCCTCAGCGTCGAGTTCACCGACGTGGAGCACATCCGGATCGTGCTGTAACCCAGGCTCCATCACAAGCGACTCGTCCCCGGCATCGGAGCTGCCGGGGACGAGTCGCTTCACATTCCTGCGAGGAGCAGACCGTGAGGCCTCGGCTCCCGAGACGACCTAAAGCCCGGCACTCCTGCCGTAACCGTCTGTAATCCATTTCATTTCATCTCATCGCGATGCAATGGAATGCAATGGATTAGGTTGGAGCGCATTGGAGCCCGTGTTTTCCTGCGCTTCTCGCAGGAGGCCTGCGTTTTTCTGCGCTTCTCGCAGGAGGGAAGACCGGCGAATGTCGCTTCGCTGCTTGATGGTGACGGGGATCACATGCACGCCTGTGAGCTGCGGATTTTCTGGTCTGGATGTATCGCTGGTGCGCGAGAAGGTAGGCAGAGTGTTGCCTGGTGCGCGTATTCCCGCATGAATAACTACACCGATCAGCTTCTCGCCGATAGACTCCGCAGAACGCGAAAGGAGCCCTGGGTCCCAACGGGTTTCTCAGGCCTCTGAGTTGGGAGGGCTCCTCTCGCGGTGTCCCTAAACGCACGCTAACGCAAGGAACCGCATGACCGAGCCTAGCGCGAATTCAGATCCGAAGCACCCACGCCGTGTAGACAGATGGCTCTCGTCCATCAGCACTCACCTGCGGAAATGGAACGGGAGCCGTAGACACGGCGTTCACCACCACTTCCTGCAAGGCGTCGCCTACAAGCTGGGCAGCGGCGCCGTGACGCTGCTGATCCTGTGGTGGGAGACCCGCCGCTGACCTCGTGGAGGGCCCGCAGCCGACTGCGGGCCCTCCCTGCGAGCTGACGGCTCCCGAGGGTCTACGACAGTGTCAGCTGCCACCACCACCGCGGCGGCCGTTGAGGAGGGTGAGGATGACGGTGATCAGCTGTCCGGTGGTGCAGTACACCTCGACGAACTCGCTGAGGGACATGGAACCTCGCAAGGTCCAACCCGGCTATGGCCAGGCGACAGACAGGCACGACCGGCCCACAACCAGCATCCGCTGCCTCTGCGTGCATTCTCGCAGTCGCCGACCGAATTCCCGGGCAGGACTCGCTCTCAACCCCGTAACTTGCGCCGCACGCAGGTGAGCCCCGAACCGCGCGCCGGTTCGGGACTCCTTGTCACATGCCGCCGGGTCAGCCGTCGGCGGCCTCCCGTTCGGCCAGCCTCTTGCGGGCCTGTTGCAAGTCCTTGTACGTCGCGGCGTGCAGCGTCTCCATCCGGGTCAGCGCCTTCCCGGTGTCGTCCGGCTTCATCGCGCTACCGGCGAACTCCAGCAGCAGCTCCACCATCGCGTGGCTCAGCCCTCCGTCAGACACCGCGCGGGCGTCGACGGAGTCGGAGCCGGAGAGTCGGAGTCGGAAAGCGCAGCATGCCCGCCGCACGGCGCCCCGGGCAGTCGGACGGCCGGGCCTACTGCGGGTCCGCCTCACCCGGGGCCGTGTCCGTACGGCGGGAGCGCCGACGGATGACGTCCGGCAACTGGCGGGAGGCGGCGGCCGGGATGAAGAACAGCCCGATCATGCCGAGCGCGGTCACGGCGGCGCTCAGCAGGCCCACCGACACCGACGGGTCGTCGACCGAGGCCACCCCGCAGAACACTGAGAAGACGGCGACGAACACCAGCGACACGACGATCCACCGCTCCCGCAGCGACGAACGGGTGCCGGCCACCACGTCAAGCCCGCCGCCACGCAGAACAGCACGGTCGCCGGCGGCAGCAGCACGGGCGGCGCCCACCGCGCGACGTCGCCGCGGGGCAGATGCTGCCCGGCCTGGTAGCCGACCTGGACCAGCCACACCAGCCACACCGGCACCTCAACCGCGATCACCACCCACATCAGGACCCGCAGACCCCGCAATGCGCCGCGCTCGCTCATCGTCTCCCCCTCGGTCGCCCGGCCACGGGGAATGTACTGGTGGCGGCGACGCACCCGCGAGAGCGCTCGTCATGCCGTTTCCTCCTTGGCGGATCAAAGCGCGCACAGAATTAGATGAGGTGGGACGTCTGCCCGTTGCGAGTACGTTCAAGTAAGGCTTGGACGGCCTGATCTCCGTCACCATCTGTTCGCGCCGCGAATTCTTCGAGCAAAACCATAAGATAAGGCCCTGCCGCTCCAACCTCACGCTCTTTTTCGACGTAGGGTTTCATTGCACTCCAGGCCCGTGAAATTCTCCGGTGGAGCATTGCCACTACTTGTTCTTCCTTGACGATACCCAGGGAGCTCATCCCGGCGAACGTCTGGAGAAAGTAGGCAATATCATAGATGGCTTTCCTGGCGGGGCGCGGGAGGCCACTTATTCCCAAGTCGGGCGAGTGCTCCTCTCGGAGTTTAGTGCACACGTAGACATAGTGATCACAGAGATCAACGTCACGAAATCCGCCAAGTAGCTCCGCTATTACAGGGATGTGGTTCGCTTCCCTGGAAATCCGTAGTTGCCTGAGGCCAAACCATACTGAGGTGATGACGGCAGTGATCGATATAGCAATTGCGGTTAGATTGAGGATCGCCCCACTGCTCATCTTTGATCATTCCCTGTCTTGGGCTTATTCTCCGTTTTCTGCCTCGCGAACCCGAACAACCTGCGGCAGATGGGCAGTCGCTGCTCCCATCTGCATCATCTGCCCGTCTGAAGTCGACGGATAGGCGCACGGCCGGGCACCGAAAGCTCTGACAAGCTCTCCGTAAAGCCTTTGCCATACATCCGGGGCGGAAGCGACAGCACTCAACTCTCTGGTCGGCGTGCACTTGTTGCGCGCGGCGTTTCAGCGGAAGTCCGATATCCACAGTGACAGCCGCAACGCCAATGGGACGGCCACATGTACCGGCCCCCCCGGCACATCACATGACGCGCCGGGCAAGGGGCCGGGCTCGCACCTGACTGGCGAGGATGGGTCAGCGGGCGTGGGTGACCTCGATCGGGCTGTTCGGGCAGCCGGCGAGGGCCTCGGTGAGCGCGGTCTGTTCGGCGGGGTCGACGGTCAGGCCCCAGCGGGTTTTGACGGCGATCCAGTCGGTGGCGTACGTGCAGCGGTAGTCGGCTGCCGGGGGCTGCCAGGTGGCGGGGTCCTGGTCGGATTTGCTGCGGTTGGTGGTGGCGGAGACCGCGATCAGGGCGCGGGCGTCTCCGAGGTCGTTGGCGTAGGCCTGGCGTTCGGCCGTTGTCCACGTGGAGGCGCCGGAGTCCCAGGATTCGGCGAGCGGGACCAGGTGGTCGATGTCGAGGGCGCGGGCCTGGGTGAAGTACGTGTCGTCGTACGGGGAGTACCAGGACCCGCCGGTCAGCACGCAGTTGGCGTCCTGGACGGGTGCGGTGACGGCTTCCTCCAGCAACACCTCCTGCCTCGTGTTGCACGAGTCGCGGTCGGCGTCGACCCAGTGGCGGAACTTCGAGCGTTCGTATCCGGTGCGGTTCTCGGTCTGGATGGTCAGGGCGTGGAGGGCGTCGCGTACGGGCAGGGCGACGGTGTCGCCGGGGCCGACTGCGTGAGCGGTGGCGGGGGAGAGCAGGACAGCGAGTGCGGCGGCAGCGGCATGTGAGCGGGTGAGGCGCACGAGGGGCTTCCTCTCGAAGATCACAGACGGTTCGTGATCTTCGTAGCGGGCGGGTCCCGTATGCCGCGCGGTGATCCGCCCTGGCTCACCCGTACGGATCGGTAAGTCACGCAGGCGGTGAGGCGGCCGGCCGGAAGACCGGTGGTGCCAGGCGCGTTTCACTGTCACCATCGCGCGCCCCTCGATCGGGTGACGGTGGATCGGTTCTGCCACATCGGAGGCCGCGAGTGACGGGGGCGCGTCGGTGGATGTCTGTACAGAAGGGAGCAGAGTGTGACCTCTGACACGAACCAGGCGGTTCTTGAACAGTGAACCTCTCCGCATGGCTCTGTTTTCCCAGCTCATAGCGCCTGTATAGAACGTCTGTGCGATAAGAGAACTCACGTTCCGCTTACGGTCAAGATCGGTGAGTGACGATTTTCGAGGGGTGTATGAGTTTCAGGCCCGGAAAGTAGAGATTGTGGTGCGTGAGGGCCCAATCCAACTGGTCCCTTGCGCGGGCAAGTTGGCCCGCGCTGGATCCCACCGGCCTCGACGGAGAGTCCGGTGCCCGCATCGCATGGAGGACCGTATGGGCAACGGCGACGTCACCACTGACGTATCGCCCCAGGACGGCGGCCACGGCCAGCCCGTCCTGGCCCCTCCCGACCTGCCCCTCGACTTCGAGGCCTTCTACCTGGGCCATCAGGAGTTCTTCCACGACTTCGCGGAGATCCACCTGGGCAGCCGCCGGGTCGCCGAACGGGTGGTCCACCACGTCTTCCTGACCATCCTGGGCGGCTGGGACGATCTTCTGCAGCAGGGCGACCTCGAACAGCAGACCCTGGCCGTGCTCCACCGGGGCGTCACCCGCCGCCTCGAAGCAGACGGACGTCCGCCGGCGTTCCTCATCAACGGCCCCATAGCGAAGAACCTGGAAGCGGTCCGCAGCCAGATGGAGCTCAGCAGCAACGCCAACCGCGTGTACGAGGCGATCCTGGACCTGCCGACCCGGCAGTTCACCGTGATCGTCCTGCGTCACCTGCTCGGCTACCCCACCAAGCGGATCGCCCGGTACATGGGCCTGGACACCCGCACCGTCGACTACCACGGCCGCAAGGGCAAGGAACGCCTGCGCGTCCAACTGCGCCTGCCCGCCACGCCCAGCAAGACCAAGAAAGGACCGGGACAGTGAGCACCACCATCGACGCCCTCCTGGCCGACGCGCGCCTGCCCACCACGCGGCACGAGGGCTTCGACGTCGGCGCCGCGCTCCGCCGCCTCGCCGCCGACGCGGCCACCGCGTCACCGACGCCGAACCCGGACATGATCCGCGCCGCGGAGGCCGGCCAGCGGCTGTCGGTGGTGTGCCGCTGGATCCTCAACCGGCCCGACGCAGCCGACCATGTCGACCGCCTCGCCCAGGAACCCGACGAAGTGACCGCGGACCAGCTGGACGTCGACGGCGCCCTCATCTTCGCGTGCCTGCTCCACCTCACCGACCACCGCGAGAGCGCCCAGTTCTGGTGGCAGCTCGCCGCCGGGGCCGGCCACCGTGCCGCCGCCTACTGCCTGCACCTGCACCACCTCGCCCTCGGTGAGACTCGCGAGGCACGGCACTGGCTTCACGAGGTCACCCACGACGTCCTCGACTCCGAAGCCCCCGACAGCGACTTCCTCGCCACCCTGGAAGCCGTCGCGATGTACGTACGGCGAACCGGCTCCAGCCTCACCAGCCCGCCCACCGGGGGCCTCGAAATGGAGGTCGACCGCCTCGCCACCGAGAAGTCCGGCTCGTGCATCATCGTCCGGCGCCCCGACCAGCAACTCGCCGACCGACTGCACGACTTCACCCGCCGCTGAGCATTCGTATGGTTCCAGCCACACGATGACGCCAAGTCGACAATCATTTCAAGCAGCCGTCGATAAACTCACTGAACGCGCAAAAGGAGCCCCTGCGTCCCAACAGGTTTCCTAGGCCTCTGAGTTGGGAGGGCTCCTTGCGCGGTGTTCCAGCACGCCTGTAACGAGAGGAACTCCGTATGGACGAGAGTAACGCGAAAGACGAGCGCAAGCACCCGTTCCGCTGGGTCAGGCGACGGATCGACACCATGCGCCGCCTGCGGAAATGGATCGTCCAGCAGGGACACATCGTCTCGGGCGAGTTCCTGCAGGGCGCGGCCAACCGGCTTGGCAGCGGCACGGTGTCCCTGCTGATCCTGTGGTGGGAGACCCGCCGCTGACGCGACGGCGGGCTCACTCTCGTGGGCCCGCCGGAGTCTTCGGCAACTCGCCGTTCGCGAACTCGTGGACGGCAAGGTCGTCTCCGAGCAGAACGAGCTACCGACCTTCTCGCCGGAGGGGTCCCCTGTCCCCAAAATGGCCGCCTCCGGTGCGGACCGCGACTGCGTACGGCAAGGGACCGAACGTGTTCGAGTAGACCGAGCTCCCCGACGGCAGCCGGGTAGCCCGCCACTACCTCGGCACCGACCAGCCGGAGAAGCCGTGCGCGGCGGACAGGAGGGGCCGATGCGGTACTTCTTCATCTCCGGCTCGCGGACCTCGCGGTGTGCAGGTACTGCTGTGTGTAGGAGCGGCTGAGGCTGGTCCTGGCGCAGCCGCCGGTGCCCGTCGACCAGTGGCCGACACCCCGACTGCCGCTGCACGTGGAAGACGAGAGCACGCGGCTGAAGCTCGCCCTCGGCCCCGCCCGCGAGCAGATCACCGTTCAGTGCTGGATGCTGAAAGGTCGACGACGGCATCCGCCGGCCGTACGAGAGGCCGCGGGCCTATCTGGACGCCGATGTCGACGGGCTGCCGTACGGGACGCATCTGATGGCTGCCAGCCTTCCTGGCCTGCCCGGGGCGCTGTGCCTGCCCATGCCGGTGACCGCGAGCGGCGACCCGTACTGAGGCGGAGACCGGTGGCGGCTGGAACTCACCTTGCAGTACTGGCAGTTCGGACCCGAGCGGACCGGGCGCGACCCGTCGTGCGTGTACTGCGTGTCCACGGCCCGGACTGCGGGTTCTGCCCGCCACCGCCGTACGAGGCAAGCACGCTCACCGCGTGCGGGCCCTGCCGCGAGCAGGTCCCCACCGCCGAACCACGCGCCAAGGTCCGTGCGAGGGGTCCTTCGCGTCGCTGTGCTGAACTCCCTTCTTATGGTGGGCGCGAGTCCCGCAGATCTTCGAGATCATGGGCGCTTCGGCCCTCGCCAACGGCTGACCACTCACACGTCAGTCGTCAAGACTGCGTTGTCAGTGGCGGCTGCGAGGCTGGACGGTATGGACAGCGATGACGAGCAGCTGCTGCGCGGCCGGGTCTACGGTCACGATGCAGACGACCCTCACCCAGGTCCCCGCCCCGGCCGCGCCTACGCCGAACTGGTCGGCGGGCCGCTGGACGGGCTGCTGCTCGACATCACCGGCTGGAGGCAGGATGAGATCGACACCGGTGTCTCCCTCCAGACCGAGCTGGGGCACTTCGGCCCCGGTGGGAGGGCGTTGTACGACCCGCGCCCCGGCGACCCGGCCCGCTGGGACTGGGGCGGCGACAGTCCCTGATGGGCGCGGACCGGCTACGGCCTGCCGCGTTGGTGGGCGGGCTGGTGGCAGAGCAGGCAGACGGTCACACTGCGACCTACCGGCAGAGGGCTTGCGCGCGTCTCGGGGGGATCATGGCTGAACAGGCGGACCGGCATGGGCATCCCGTCCCCTTTGATCTTTGGGACATCCCCGATGAAGTGCGCGCCATTGCGGGGGAGTGTGAACGATTGTGGGAGCGGGCCTTGCACAGTGCGCACCATCAGTTCGCAGCTTCCATGATCTGGCGCCACACACATCGCTGGCTGTCGGTGCTGGCGGCCGCGGTGGGTGCCACGGCAGGCGTGTCGGCCGTAGCCGATGTCATCGGTGCGCGCATAGCCGGTGTGGGCGCCCTTCTGGCCGCGGTCATCGGAGGGGCGACGAGCCTGCTGGCCCCGGACCAGCACGCGGCGCAGTGCACTGTGTCCGGCAACGCCTACGTCGAAGTGCGGGACGGCAGTCAGCAGATGCTCTGCGTTGACCTGGCCACGCTGGAGTACGACACGGCACGCCAGCGTCTTGAGGAACTGACCACGAGCCTGCACGCCGCGAACCGGGCCGCTGAGCCGACGTCGTTCTTGGCGAGGCGGTACGCGCGCCGGGCTCTCAGGTCAGGGATCGCCAATGACGACGTATGGGCAGCCCGTCCACGCAGGACCTGACGACTCCGTTCTCTGAGAGGGCGGCTCCTCCTCGCGGGCGGCCGAACGCGCACAAGGCGAGCGGGCGCTGGCGGACAACATCGGAGATCAGGGGCGGCAGCCCAGCCTGCTCCCTGAATTCGTACGCTGACCGGTGAGACGGATGAACTGCAGCTCCTGGCCGACGCCCTGACCGCCGACTACGTGCACGGCCGGTGGAAGCCGGAGGCGACCGAGGAACACCGGACACGGATCCTGTCCGCACAGGCGAGCACCGACAGAGGCCTGGACGGCCTGGCCGCCGGCGGCGTCCTGAGTATCGAGTCCATCGAGCAGATGCTGCGCCCGCACCCGGAACTCGGCGCCTGGAGGCTGGCCCCCGTGCTGCGCGCCTACCCTTCCGGTAGTCCCGATGCCCAGGCGCTCGTACGGGAACTGCTGGACGCGATCGCCGTCGTCGGCTTCCCTGGACTCGACCCCGATGGTTGCTTCGAACCGAACTCCGAGCCTGAGCGGGACCTCCGGCGGCACGGACATCGCACATCAGAACCAAAGGAATGAAGAGGTGCGAATAGCGCAGCCATGTGAGTCGGTGGCTGTGCCGCCTCGCTATCCGCCAGAGTTTCGGTACGCAGGCTGAGAGCCTAGTGAGGGCCGATACGCCCGCGTACCGAAGGCGCGGTGGATCACCCGGCAGGGGAGCCCGGGTAAAGGTTGTAACCAAAAAGCCCTTCCACTCCGCCCACAAGCAGTGCACGCCCGTCGGGAGTCCAGGAACAACAGAACAAGTGGCTGTCAGTGCGAATCATGGTCAGCACCAAGCCTGTGTCGGGGCTCCAGACCTGTACGGTGCCGTCGTAGCTGGTGGTGGCGAGCCAGGCGCTGTCGGGGCTGAAGGCCACCGAATTCATTACGTTGGTGTGGCTGATCAGGGTGCGGAGTTCTCGGCTGGTGGCCGGGTCCCAGATCCGCACGGTCCGATCGAAGCTGGCGGTGGCGAGCCATGTGCCGTCGGGGCTGAAGGCCACCGAATTCACGCCGTCGGTGTGGCCAGTCAGGGTGCGTGAGGCGGTGCCGGTGGTGGGGTCCCAGATCCGCACGGTCCGATCGAAGCTGGCGGTGGCGAGCCAGGCGCCATCGGGGCTGAACGCCAACGAATTCACCATGTCGGTGTGGCCGGTCAGGGTGCGGAGTTCTCGGCCGGTGGCCGGGTCCCAGATCCGCACAGTTCCGTTGAAGGCGGCGGTGGCGAGCCGGGTGCTGTCGGGGCTGAACGCCAACGCATTCACCGTGTCGGTGTTGCTGGTCAGCGTGTGGAGTTCTCGTCCGGTGGTGGGGTCCCAGATCCGCACGGTCCGATCGTTGCTGGTGGTGGCGAGCCATGTGCCGTCGGGGCTGAAGGCCACCGAATTCACGCCGTCGGTGTGGCCGGTCAGGGTGCGGAGTTCTCGTCCGGTGGCCGGGTCGCACATCCGCACGGTCTGATCGAAGCTGGCGGTGGCGAGCCAGGTGCCGTCGGGGCTGAACGCCATCGAATGTGCGGGGCCGGTTCGGGCGCGGGGCGTCTGCAGCACCTCAAGGATGGTGGGGTCCCAGATCCGCACGGTTCCATCGTTGCTGGCGGTGGCGAGCCAGGTGCTGTTGGGGCTGAAGGCCACCGCATTCACTCCGTTGGTGTGGCCGGTCAGGGTGCGGAGTTCTCGTCCGGTGGTGGGGTCCCAGATCCGCACGGTCCAGTCGAAGGCCGCGGTGGCGAGCCAGGTGCTGTTGGGGCTGAAGGCCACCGCATTCACTCCGTTGGTGTGGCCGGTCAGGGTGCGGAGTTCTCGTCCGGTGGTGGGGTCCCAGATCCGCACGGTCCAGTCGAAGGCCGCGGTGGCGAGCCAGGTGCTGTTGGGGCTGAAGGCCACCGCATTCACTCCGTTGGTGTGGCCGGTCAGGGTGCGGAGTTCTCGTCCGGTGGCCGGGTCCCAGATCCGCACGGTCCGATCATTGCTGGCGGTAACGAGCCGGGTGCTGTCGGGGCTGAAGGCCACCGCATTCACCATGTCGGTGTGGCCGGTCAGGGTGCGGAGCAGGGCAGGGTGGGGCAGGTCTGGGGGCGGCCAGCGGTTGATGAGGCCAGGTGGCCCTGCGGGCAGTGGAGCGGTGGGCCAGTGGGGGGGCGTCGGTGATGCGACTGCGCAAGATCGCGTCGAGGGCGTGGGGCGGGTCGGTCGGGGCCAGCAGGTGGGCGGCGCAAGCCAGTTGCCGGGCCAGCGTGCGGGCAGGGAGGCCGATGCGGTCGAGGTCGCGCCAGGGTGCAGTGGGACCGCGCTGATGCAGTCGGGCGCGCATCCACCGGAAGTCTCCCGCTGTTGTTTGAGCCTGAGTCGTGCGTCCGGCATCAAGGAGATGCTCGATGAGATGGTCCTGGAGATAGCCGATAGTGGTCTGCCACCACGCCACGCCATCGTCGGTGGGTGGCAGGCTCGGGGCGAGGGCATCGAGCAGGACGGTGTTGGCGGCCTGTAGTCCATTAGTGCCGAGCTGGGCACGCAGGTAGTCGCGGATGACGTCGTGGAGGGTGAGGGATCCGCCGGGCACTGTGGTGTCGATCTGGAGGAGGGACAGGTCGGCCATCTGTTTGCACAGCGACCGCGTGGCCGCTTCGTCCCGGCCGCTGGTGGCCCCCCAGAGGGCTGTCACCAGAACCATGGGCACTGCCTCGTCCTCGGCGAAGACACCGAGTTCGGTGAAGCGGTCCTCGGCGTCACCGGGTTGGAGGAGAGTGGTGGCAGCCTTGATGCTGGCGCTGACGGCGGTGTTGCGGCGGTCGGGATCATTGAGATCGAGCGTGGCCTCGGGATCCTGAACGGCTGGCCCGCCGGCGCGCAGCCGTTCCAGGAGCGTTCTCGCCGCCGTTGTGGGGTCGGCGCCGGTTGCCGTCTGTTCGGCGATGAACTTGTTGGCGATGCCCAGCAGCAGAGCCCACCGCCCGGTCGCCTCCACCAGAGCCTCCATCACATCCCGTCGGGGCAGGACGGGCAGGCGGTGGGCGAGCAGACGCCGAGCCTGTTGTTCGGCCATGCGGTCGACTTCGATCCGAACTGCCCCAGCAGGAAGTACGTCGGATCTGCGGGTGGTGACTAGCCGCACGCATGACCGTTGGGCTCCGCGGAGAAACGGGGCAAGCTGCTCGTACTCCCACACGTCGTCGATCACCAGGAGGGTGCGGGGGCGCTGCGCGAGCAAGCCGCCGAGGCGGTCTCCGGCACGCTCGGGGTCCGAGCCGGTCTCGACGGTGTCGCCGGTGATCAGGCGGGTCTCCTCGGCGACCTTCGCGGCAACGGCCGCACGCCCCCGTACGTCCCGCCCGATCGTGATCAGATGAACGCCGCCAGGGAAGCGCCGTTGTACCGACCGCTGCGCGGCAACGTACTTCGCCAGAGTGGTCTTGCCGAATCCGCCCGCCCCGTGCAGCCCAGCCGTAATCGCCACCGACCCGCCGCCCCGCCACCGGCGGGTGCTGTCACGCACCGCCCGGATGACCGCGTCGGCCTCGTCCCGGTCCACCCACCATTCCGGTACCTCCGGCGGAGCCGGCCGGGCCACGAGTGGCCGGGGCGCGGGAACTGCCCGCAGAGAGAGCACCAAAGCGGCCAGCCCCGCCACGGAGTCGAACACACTTGCCAAAGGGTCCGCGCCACCCCACCCGTCGCGCAGCGCCGTCACCAGCAGCCACACCCCGGCCGTCACGCACAACGTGATCGCTACCCGGACGCCCCAGCGCCCCCGCATCCCCATAGACGCGCATCATCCGCTCGTCACCCACCCTCTGCCACCAGTTCTCCCGACCTGGCTGCCGATCGGCCACCTGAGAATGTCGTATCCGGCCCCGTGCGCCACGGACGGACACCAATGGCCTGGGCGCACCTCGGCCGTGCATTCCAGGTCACTACGGTTCCCCCGACTCTGGACTATGCGTCGCGTGCCCTGAGCCCTTGGACTTCTCTCGCGGTGTCACGTGCTTCCCGTTCGGCCCAGGGCAGTGCGTCAGCACCCATATCCCGCGCCGCCCGGACGTCCTGGAACAACTGCGGCACGCCCGGCCGGACGTGAGTGTCCACGACTCTCTCCAGACCACCGTCCGCGAGGCCGCGGCACTGCTGCCAGCCACACCTACCGCACGCTCCTGACCCGGTCGCACGCGGACAGGGCGAGACCGCGATCCGGGGCCGTACTCGTTGGGATGAATCCACCCGGCTGCCGGAACCCCGGCGTCTGCCGGATCGTCATGCCGGGCATGGATCCGATCCAGGAAGTACACGTGGCGGAAGCGGGCCAGCTGGTCGTCGACATTGCCGCAGCCGACGACGCGACCGCCCTCGGCTCCGGGGGCGGCCTGGCTCCGAGGCACCGCTCAACCGGACGCGGCAGGCCACCGCGGCGACAAGACAACTGTGGTGATCAGCGCCCTCGTGGGATAGCACAACTAGTCGGCAGGCAACGGCCCTCTGTCGGGTTCGAGTTCATGGAGCCGACGGCGGGCCACCACCCTGCTCTTGACTTCCGTCAGCGCCTGCTCAGGGGACCAGACTCTTATGCCCAGCAGCTCGGCGATCTCACGGTCCTTCCTGAGTAGGGCCCCGTCGTTGGTGACGAACGCGTGGCCCCCGTAGCGGGCTGCTGTGGCCACGTGCATGGCGTCGCGGACCTCGTTCTTCCTCGCTGTCGACACGACCTTCGTCGGGAAGACGATCGCGAAGACGTCTTCGACGCGGGTCGTGTCCTCGCCGGAAGCGAACACCGAGGCATCGAAGCGGGAATGATCGAAGACAAACGGGCCGAGGGCTTCAGGGAGATCAGCGGCCTCTTCCTCTCGCTGGGCCCGGGTCTCGGCGTCCTGGCCCTCGAAGCGCTCCGTGTCCATCGTGTCCGTGCGCGCCAACCCGATCCAACCCGTCTCCCAGAGACGGAACAACTCCCTGGCCGCCTCATCGGCTGCGGTGTTCCGGTGGAGGGCGCCGATCAGGGTGTTGGTGTCGATGAACAGGTACAGGCTGACCAGGTTCCGGCCACGCTGGGACGAGTTCGCCATGAGGTCCTCCTGCAAGCCTGAGAGGCGATCCGACCAGCCTCGATACTCCCAGAGGCTGTCGACCATGCCCCGGGGCGTACGGGCATTGTGCCGGATCGCGCAAAAACGTGCGGCGGACAACCGAACGGGCAGTCACAATCGGGGCACTACGGACTGCACGGAAGGATGTTGGGATGGATCGGATCGGGTTCGACACCGAACTGGGGACAGCGGCGGTGTCCCTCGTCGACAACAGTCTGACGATCGAGAAAGCGGCGGGCACCCACAGTCTCAAGCTGACGCTCGCGGTCCAGACCCCGCAGCCGGAGAAGGCCGGACGGCTGATGATCCTGCCCACGAACCTGTTTGCCGTATCGGCTGGCGGCCACAACGACTGGCTCGGCTCAGCCGTCTGCCACCTCCCCTTCACCCCGGGAGAGGTACGTCACGCGACCTTGCGCTACCTCCTTACCAGCGCCCAGGTGATCGCCCTCGAACAGGGCCGGTCCAATGATCTGAACCTCAAGCTGGAAATTGAAGCAGTGCTGCCGCAGGCAGCGGCCGGCCTGTACCCGGGCGCCGGGCAGTCCACGCTTTACATCTCGGTCGCGGCCAGCCGCTGGCGCGACCAACTGGCCGGACTGGGCAAGTCGCTGGCAGTGGAGATGGCAGTGCCCTTTCCCGCCGAGGACGACCCCCGGCAGGAGGCCGTGATCCTCCTGCGCGCTGCCCAACGCCAACTCGGCGGCGGCCCGGAAGAGATCGACGCAGCGATCCTCAAAGTGCGTCAGGCGCTGGAGTACATCGAACTGCACTGCGGGTGGAACTGGCCCGGGTTTGCGAAGGACAGAAAGCAGCGCGCTCAGGACGAACGATGGGCAATCATTCGCTCCGCCATCGACGACCAGGCAAGCGGCGCGGTGCACGCGGACGCGGTCACCAAGACCTTCACCTACACCCGAGAGCAGGCCGAGACGCTGATCGCCATGACCGCCGCCCTGCTACGCCTGGTGCCCTGAACCGATGTCAGCCTGCTTCTGCAACTGTGCGTCGGCCCTCCGGGCCCTGTGCTATTCGGTAGTGGCTTCGCAGGCCGCGAGGTAGTCCGCCCAGCTGTCCTGCGCGAACAGAGCCCACCGGTGCGCGGTCTGGGGATGGATACCGAAGAGGTTGCTCGCGAGGATCAGCAACGCCGCGCCCTGTCCAGCTTCCTCGGAGGCTGGGGCGCGGCGGGCGGGGGCGGCCCCAGCCCCTGACCTCCACGGCTGGAAGTGGCCACCGCGCTGATAGTGATGCGGCCAGTGTTAGGTGAAACGCCTCCTGGGGCCCCGGGCCTCTGACAGGTTCGAACGCGTGGATCAAGGGTGGGCAGCGGTTGTCGCAGGCATCGCCGGGCTTGTTGGCGCGGTCGTCGGTGCTCTTGCTGGTGGGCGTGCCGCAGTACGTGGGGCTCGGATCGGCGCAGAGGTGAACGCGGCCGCCGTACGGGCTCAGGTTCGCGACCAGGCTGCTCTGGCACAAGAGCAATGGGTTCGTCAGGAGCGGCAGAAGGCATGTCTGCAGGTGATGGACATGTACGCCGTCTTCAATGTCGAGTCCATCCGGCGGCGTGAGCAGCTCGAAGCGGGCACGGTGCTGGATGAGGCGTCGTTGCAGGCCTACGCGGAAGCCTTGTTCAAACTCCTCACCGCGTGCAGCCACTTGGCGCTCTTGGGGCCTGACTCCGTCCAGCTCGCGGGTGGCACCCTGCGGCGCATGACAGAGCGGTTCGTGAGCACGCTCCGGTTCGCGAGCGAGGAACTGGCAGACCGGCCCGCAGATACTATGCGCGCGGACTGGGCGGAGATGGTGGCTGAGGACGGGCAGGAGATGAAGCTCGCCTACCTGGAGTTCATGCGCGTCAGCCAGGCCGTTCTCGTATCTGGCTGATCGTCCAGTGTCGCTGGCACCGGTCCGTGGCTGTCGTGCCCGGTACTACCCGGTCGGGTGAAGGCGCCGGGCCGCCGGAACCTTCCCGGACATCCGGGCGTAGTGGCGTACATGGACCCGATCAACGAGGTACACGTCAGCAGGCCCGGCTTGGTCGTCGTCGACGTCGCAGCCGCCGACGACGCCACCGCGCTCGCCTTCCAGCAGCTGCTCGCCGACCGGTGGGCGACGTCGTCAGCGGAGCGCACGACGCACGACGTCGGCCAGCCCGGTGTACGGCTGCGCTGCTACCTGGACTTGAATCAGCCGGTCGGCTCGGATGCGCAGGCTGACACGCCGCCGCTGGCCCTCGCAGAGGTACAGCAATGACGATCGCCTGTCAGGTGGTCCGGTCTCCGGCCAGTCGTCGCTGTGCACGTCGTTCCACGAACGGTTCCAGGCCGCTCGCGGGGTGCATGTAGACGTAGCGGTGGGCGGCGTGGATCTGCAGGGCGTTGAGGCGGTCGACGAAGGACTGGGAAGCGGTGAGCATGACGTCCTCGGCGCCCAAGGACAGCATGTGCCGTGGGCCGATGGGAAGTACGAGGGTCTGGGCGTCAAGGAACGCCATGCCGTACATGGTGCGGCTTCCCTTCATGGACAGGGTCAGGGCCGGGTTGTCGCCGATCAGGAACTGGCCCGTCTCGGGCGTGATCACCTCCAGCCGCCGCGTCGACGCCAGGTCCCGCATTTTGTGGAAGGTGTCCTCGATGCTGGTGCGGAAGAGCTTGCCGCTCTCGCGGTCGCGCATAGTCGGGGACCGTTCGATGAGACGTTCGGCGAAGGCGCCCAGGGCAGCCGGGCCGGACAGGTACAGGCCCGTCTCGCGCAGTGCCTCGAGGCGCAGCTGCTCCGGATACTGGGTGATCACCTTGGCGACCAGGTGCGTTCGGGCCCGCTCGACCGAGTCGGTATGCACATCGCGGTAGTGGAGCGACCGGACGTTGTGGAGCACGATGAGGTCGCGCAGCACGTCCACGTGAAGCGGGTCGGCGAACGGAGTGCCGGCGTGCACGGCGGCAAGCGCCGCACGTACGCGCCTCTCCACGTTGTTCCACAGTGCTTCGATGAATGGGGAGTCGACGGCGACGAAGTTCTCGACCCAGCCGCATCGGCTGGGGGGCATCCGCTTGTGTACGTGTCCGGGGTTGTGCAGGTCGAACGGGAGCAGCTGCTGGCTACTGTCCTTCGGCTCGGGCATCGTGAACTCTTTGAGCAGGACCTGGGATACGAGGTGCTGCCGCGATGTGTGCTGTGCTGTTCCCACACACCGGATTCTGCCAAGTAGCCCTCTCCCCCCGATCAGAGTTTCCCTCGGCTGCCGATCCACATGGTCACCGGTCAGCGCAGCCGGACCACGGTCACGACCGCGTGCCGGGTCGTGCCCGCCACGACCTCCACCACCACATCACCGGTGGCGGGGGTGTAGGAGTCGCCGGCCGTCGGGACCGCCCGCCCGGACTGGGGGACCAGGTGCGGGGCGACGACGGAGGCGAGCGCCGTGGTCAGCCGCTGGGACAGCGCGATGCGTCCGTCAGGCAGCCGTACGGCGAGCGCCTTCGGATGCCGGGGGGTGCCGGTGAAACCGACCACGGTGGCGTCGACCGTGTCCGCGTGTCTGATCTTTGACCACACGCGGCCCGCCCTGTACGCCGACCGGAGCGGCTTCGCCACGATCCCCTCCGCACCGGTCCCTTCGAGCGCCTCGTACCAGAGCAGGGCCCCGTCCCGGTCGGTGGTCGACCACACCGGCACGATCGGCGGACCGACGTCGGCGAGCACGTCCAGGAGGACCTGGCGCCGCTCCGAGTACGGACGCGGCCGCAGGTCGGGGAGGCCTGCCGCAGGGTGGGCCAGGATGTCGAAGGCGACGAAGTGGGCCGGCCACTCCTCTGCCGCCAGGGCCGCCCCGGCCCCGCGCCGGGCAAGCCGGTTCTGCAGCCGCTCGAACGCGAGGCGGCCCGCGGCGTCCCAAACGATCAGCTCGCCGTCTATGTGAGTTGCCGCTCGTGTCTCATGCCAAGCCCATGTAGCGGGCGGAGTTGTGCATCTCCTGTGTCACCACCGTTGTAGCTCCTGGCGGCATGAAGCCGCCTGCTGGACCATCCCGATCTGCTCGTACAGCGCGGCTGCCTCTGCGAGGGTGTGGCGCGCGGTCCTCGTATCGCCGCGCTGGCGGGCGGCGTCCGCCAGGAGATGCAGGGCGGTGGCTTCTCCGCGCCGGTTGCCGAGAGTGCGGTGGAGAGCGAGGGCCTGGTTGGCGAGTTCCTCGACGAGGCTGGGGACGCCGCGCTGGCGGGCGGCGTCCGCCAGGATTCCAAGGGTGTTGGCTTCTTCACGCCGGTTGCCGAGGACGCGGTGGAGAGCGAGGGCCTGGTTGGCGAGTTCCTCGACCAGGTCGGGGTCGGTGCGCTGGAGGGCGGCGCTCGCCAGGACCCCAAGGGTGTTGGCTTCTCCGCGCCGGTTGCCGAGAGTGCGGTAGAGGGTGAGGGCCTGGTTGGCGAGTTCCTCGACCCTGTTGAGGTCGGTGCGCTGGAGGGCGGCGTCTGCGAGGAGCCCCAGGACGTTGGCTTCTCCGCGCCGGTTGCCGAGCGTGCGGTAGAGGGTGAGGGCCTGGTTGGCGAGTTCCTCGACCCGGTCTGGGTCGTTGCGCAGATAAGCGGCGCTTGCCAGGGTCTCCTGGGTGTCGGCTTCTCTGCGCCGGTTGCCGAGCGTGCGGTAGAGGGTGAGGGCCTGGTTGGCGAGTTCCTCGACCTGGTCGAGGTCGCCGCGTTCGCCAGCGACATCCGCCATCAACCCCAGGGCGGCGGCTTCCCCATGCAGGTCGCCAATAGCACGGTAGACGGTGAGGGCGGCTACTGGATCACGGGCAGCGATGGCCTGTGCGTGCAACTGAGAGTCGTTGAGCTGAGTGGCGAGACTCTCCGCAGCGGTACGTTGCCTGGCGGCGAGTTCGCGCTGGTGGGCTGATTCGGTGCGCTGTGTGAGAGACATGCTGGTCGTCGGCGCGGCGGGTGTCGCAGCAACAGTGACCTGTGGAATGGGCGACTGACGTTTGATGCCCGGTAGTGCCCACATTGAGCGGCGGTCGGCGAGGTCGGCATCGGTCAGAAGAAGTCGGACCAGACAACTCTGGTCGGGGCAGCGGCGGGCTGCGGTGAGGCCTTGGCGAATGTGTTGGCGGGCCTGCTCTAAATCCCAGGAGTTGTAAGCGATGAGGGCTAGGACGTTGTGAGCGAGGGCTGTGTGATGGTCGCTGGTCTTCGACTGCTCCAGGACGTGGAGAGCATAGGCGGCAGCCTCGTCGTGGTCGTCCAGAGCGTAAGCGGTACGGGTACGCAGGAGGAGCATGTCGCCAGGCAGGGCGCCGGGCAGCAAGTACGCGGACAGCGCCTCCGCGACTGCGGCTGCGAGCGTGCCAGTGCCCACCTCGCCGAGGGCCTCGTTCGTGATGGGGCCGAGCTGGGCAGCGGGAGATGCCGCGGGGAGTGCTGCGATGAGTGTGCGGGCCCGGGGTGCGTCGCCGGTTGCCAGCACCGCTTCAGCGAGAGCCGCCCGGAGCGCATAGCTGTCGCCTCTGGCGGTTGTTCCACACTGAGTTCCCTCCAACGCGTCTGACCCGTGCGTGTGCGGTGTGGTTGCGGTGGTCCAGTGGGTGACGGAGTCCTGGTAGCGGGGCCGCTTCCAGGCGGCGTGGCCGGCGAGGCGAGCCGCTGTGTGGACCGCCTCACTGTAGCCGTCAAGGGACCCATAGAGGGCGAGAGCCTGTTCGGCGTGGTGTTGCGCGGAGAGATATTGGGCGCGATGGAAGTCCAGCAGGCTGGTGGCGAGGTGAGCGTCCGCGAAGACCGCGGACAGCGTGTCCGAGGGGTCAGGGACGGCTAGTAGGACTCCGTTAGGTCTTTCTGTCGGTGGTGTTCAGCGGCATGGTGGGTGTGTGGACGCACATGAAGTGAACCGTGCTCGGGCGAAGTTGGCGTTGTTCGTGGCTGATGTGTTCTCTTCGGTGCCGCGGAAGGACCAGCGGGCCAAGGGTGACTGTTATCTGCGGGGACTGATGGTGGACGGCCGCCGCAAGTCCATCCAGGCCATGGCTGCGCGGCTGCCGGACGGCAACGAGCAGAACCTGCAGCAGTTCGTGAACCAGTCGACCTGGGATCCGGTGCCGGTGCGGCGGCGGATCGCGCAGCGGATAGTGCCGCTGATCGGCCCGGATGCCTGGGCCATCGACGACGTGTCGTTTCCCAAGGACGGGAAGATGTCGGTCGCCGTGGCCCATCAGTACTGCGGGGCCCTGGGCAAACAGGCGAACTGTCAGGTGGCGGTCAGCGTGCACGCGGTCACCGATACCGCCTCCGTCCCGCTTCAGTGGCGGCTGTTCCTGCCGAAGGAGTGGGACAGCGATACCGAACGCCGGCGTCGCTGCCAGGTGCCCGATGAGGTCGGGCACCGGGAGAAGTGGCGCCTGGCCCTGGACACCCTCGATGAGCTGGCCGGGTGGGGTCTGGTGCCGCCGGTGGTGGTGGCCGACGCCGGCTACGGGCAGAACGCCGACTTCCGCGACGGCCTGGACAGCCGGGGCATCGGATATGTCGTGGCAGTCCGTTCGGATGTCACCGTCCACTGCTGCGACGCCGAGCCGGTCACGCCGCCGTGGTCGGGCAACGGCCGCAAGCCGCAGCCCCGCTACCGGGACAAGCCGTCCTCCGTGTCCGTTCTGGCCGCTGGTCACGGGCGCGAGGCGTTCACCGAGGTGACCTGGCGGGAAGGCTCCCGCGGACCGATGCGCTCACGCTTCCTGGCACTGCGGGTGCGGCCGGCCGGAGTCAGGGCCCGCCGTCTGGCCCAGGCCGCCGCGAGCGCGCAGGAGGGCTCGTGGGACGGTGTCCTGCCCGAGGTCACGCTGCTGGCCGAATGGCCCGAAGGCGCCGAAGCACCCACCGACTACTGGCTGTCGAACCTGCCCGCCGGCACCCCGGTGGCCGAACTGGTCCGCCTCGCCAAGATCCGCTGGCGCATCGAGCACGACTACCGGGAACTCAAGCACGGCCTCGGCCTGGACCACTTCGAAGGACGTTCCTGGGCAGGGTGGCACCACCACGTCACCCTGGTCACCGCCGCCCACGCCTTCCTCACCGAACAGCGCCTGGCCCCAAAAGCCGATACAGCGGACTCACCCTCTACCAGATCCTCGACACCATCCAGGACCTGCTGAACTGCTGGACCGGCACCTGCACCACCTGCCACCGCCCCCTGCCCAGAACCTCCGCCACCAGCCCAAACCCAAGAGCCAGAGCAACCTAACGGAGTCCTACTAGGGCGGCGTCGGCCAGCTCCTGGATCCGCAGAGTGTCCAGTGGTTGGGTGCCCAGTGCGCGGGTCAGGTGGGCGGTCCACACGGCACTGTGCCGGTTATCGCCGGTGGCGAAGCGGTGGTGGGCAGCGCGCAAGGACCACCGGTCGTTTGTGGCGAGGGCTTCGTGGTACTCGGCGGCCGCGCGGTGCAGGGCCGGAAGGATGCGTTCGGGCAGCGGTTGCCGTGCGTCGTGATCGCGCGCGGCCTCCAGGAGCCAGCCGCGCAGAACGGTGTGCACCCGCCACTGACCGGCACCTGCGTCCAGGGAACGGATGTAGGAGCTGTGCTCTAGGCGGGCGAAGGCCTCCCTGTTCGCCGCACCGTTCGAGTCGCCGTCGCGTGCCACGGCCAGCAGGGCGTCAGGGGTGAATACTTCCAGGACGGCGGCGGCGTGCAGCAGGTGCAAGGTGCCGTCGCTGATCCGCTCCAGTACGTGGCTGCGCAGCCATGCCCTGCGAGCCGGACCTGCCCGCTCGGCCAGGCCGGCGACCAGCTCTCCGAACGAAGACGCCGGGTCGTGGCCGTCGGTGAGCTGTCCGGTGAGGATGTCCATGAGCCAGCTGATCTCGACGGGAAGCCCTCCCGCAGCACCAGTCACCGCCACTGCGGCCTGGGCATCGACGGACAGGCCACGGCGGGCGAGGTACCTGCCGGTGTCCTCGGGCGCCCACGGCTCCAGCTCCACCCGGACGATCCGGCCGCAGTCACGGTTGTCGGCTGCGACCGACGCGGGGGCGGTGGTGCCAGCAAGCACCACACGAAGTCCCGGCATCTGGTCCAGCAACTCCTCAAGGACGGTGACGAACCAACTGGCGACACCGTAGGGGCGCCCGGGGCGGGGTTGCTCGGCGGTGACGTCGTCGAAGTAGGCCAGCAGCTCGCTGGTGTCGACCAGCAGCACCAGCTGGCGCCGCCGCACAGCGCGGGCCACCTCCGCCAACTGGCCGGTCCACTGCCCGCGCCGCTCGCCCTGCGTGAGGGCACCGGCGGACACCTGCACAGGGGAGTGGCTGATACTGCCACCGAACCCGGCCCATTGCCGCACATTGACCCGCCACGGCCGCACGCCACCGATCGCCGCCGCCTTCCGCCGCAGCCAGCGCCTGCGCCACCACGGCGCCACCTCGGCCAACCGGCCACCGACCAGGCGCAGCAGCTCTAGCGCGGCCTCCTCCCCGCCCTCGGCCCGTACCACCATCCCCGACACCAGCACTTCGGCGTCGACCACCGCGCACGCCCAGCGGTCCGGCGGCCGCGCAACCAGGCGAGCCAGCACGGTGGACTTGCCCATCCCCGATACACCCGTCAGCATCAGGATCCGTCCTGTACCGCCTTCGGCCACCAGGGCGTCAACAGCCCTCAGCGCTGCCTCACGGTCGGTGAATAGCTCCCCGACATCCCCCATGCTCACCCCGACCGCGCATCTCTCCACCCGAACAGCTCCTACGCCGCTAATCTGACATAAAGCCAGACGCTGCAGAGGGTGAACCGTCAGGAGAGCGACCTTCTGACAGCTCGACGGCGACGGCACGAGGCGGAAGGCCACCATGGCGACAACGATGCAGAAGACCGTGGCAGTCGGAGGCGCCCTCACCACGATCGCGACCGGCGTGGTCACCAACCAGATCACTGATCAGTGGAGTTGGACCTGGGCCGCAGCCCTGGCCGTTCTCGCCGCAGCCGGAGCCTGGCTGGCGCTCCTGGCACTCGCCAGCGGCCCGCCCACCAGCCGGTCCCGGCACCGCATCCGTGCCGACCACAACGGCCGCATCGAGGCATCTGGAGCTACCGGCCGCGACGGAGCCGTTATCGAACAGACCGCGACCCGGGGCGGAACCATCACCGGGTCCCCCGTCTCCGCCCGCAGCGCCGACGTCGAACAGACCACCGACGATGACGGCCAAATCATCGATTCCCCCAGCGACATCCAGTAGCCACCCTCAGGCAGCCGCTCCGGAGCCCAGCGAGACATCCCGACCTGAGACACAGCATCAGGTCACATAACGCCGTCCAGCGCGGTCGCGTCCGGCAGCTGCACGGCCCCGGCTACGACCTCCGGACACGCCGGACTCATCTCGGTGCCGCGCCTGGAGCGCAGCACCGCCCGGCCCGCATCCACGGAGACCAACGCCCGGAACCCATCCCACTTCTGCTCGCCCGCCCAGCCCGGCAACAGATCAGGCTTGGGTACGGGAGTGCTCAGCATCGGCTCCGGCGGTGTCCACGTCACACCGGATCCCTTCCACCAAGAACCCCGATGCTGTCCTGCCCGCGACGACCTGCCCTCGTTCGTTGTCGGCTTCACCGCTTGGCGTCCTACTGATCGAGCAGGAAGTCGACGGTGCAGTTGACGTGCTTGGCGAGGTCGCTGCTGGTGTATCGGGAGCTCGGGTTCAGCTCAGGGAAACCGGACTCCTTGCTCAGCTTGTACTGAACACGGCGGTGGTGGGCGCCGATCCCCTGGAAGATCCAGGGCACCATCTTGACCATGCGAACGTCGGTCTCCCCGGCCGTAACGAACCAGCCGCCGGGGATGGGGAAGAAGCGGTCGAATGCCTCAAGCGCCGTCGGGATCTCATCGGCCGGGATGCCGGAGTACCTCGACATCCACTCGAACTCCTGCTCTTCCCGATCATCGAGGTAGAACCCGCCCCACCCCCAGAGCAACTGCTGCCAGAAGGTCGCGTAGCGACAGAAGTTCGGTTGTTCACCCAGCCAGGCCATGCCGCTGTGGAACGTCGCTGGCAGAGTGTGATAGGTCAGCCCTTGGAAGATGAAAACATTTCGGTCCTCCGACATTCTGAACTCCGGCGCGCCGTCCGGATGCGCAAGCGCGTAGTCGACGGCCGACTTCAAGATCGACAGCCGGGCGCGGTGCTCAAGGTACGCGCAGGCCTGTAGTTCAGGGCGCTTCCCCTCAAGCATGCTCTTGTAGCTCACGCTGCTGGCAGTTTCCGACTGCGGGTCGAACGTCCCTCCATCGAGTTCATCGGCGTAGCCGCGGGTCAGCTTCGGGTGCTCGCCGTACGCCTCGTACAACATCGCCAGGGACTCTTCCGGGGCCCGCGCGAAGAAGGTGCCGTTGTTGATCTGCCGGTGGTAGGTCTTTGCCGACCGGGCCCCCTCGCCACCCGCCTTGGCCTTCCTATGGATGAACTTGACGAACTTGCGCTCGACGCCGTAGGAGTGACGCCACAGATCGATAAGTTCTGGCTCTGTGAACGTTCCGAAGCCCTTCTCGGTGAAGTGCTCCGGAGCGGTGTTGAAGTCCTCGAAGCAGACGACGTCCAGCCCCAACGGCGCCATTCGACGTGGCGCGGTCGCTCGATCGTCCCACCGGGTGATGAAGAAGGCGCTACGAGGAATCTTCAGGTACCGCATCCAGCCGACGACCTTGAAGAGTTCGGTGTAGCCCCAGCCCCAGCCCCCGCCCTTGACCTCGACCAGCCGTCGCGCGGCCTCTTCATGCGCGTAGTCCGTGGTGACGATGTCGAGCTCCAGGAGGTCCGCGGGATCAGACTCCACGATCTGCTTCTCCACGTAGTGACCCGAAGCCTGGAACAGCGCGGCGACGTAGTCCTCAAGCTCATCGCCAGCCCCCGGGATGTCCGGCAGCTCAACAGAACGTCCGCCCGGGTCCGCGACAAGTTCGGGCCCGGTGTGATCGGACCGGCTGCCGCCTTTCTACGCGTCTGCTGACCGAGTTGCCAACATAGTTGCGCTCTAGGATCGGCCTATGCCCATGACCGCGCTCGATGCCGCCAACGACGTACTCGCTCGAGCCCGGGGCCTGCTCGCTCTCGACGCGCCAAACCTGGCAGATCTGGTCCGTGAGGACATTCGGCGGACGTCGCTCGCCCTCGGTGTCGCTGCCTTGGACACCTACATGCACTGGGCGATCCGCAGTGTGTCCTTCGCCCATCCCCTCCCCAAGGAACTTAGGAAGGTCCCCGTCACGTTCGGCAAGATGCTCGCCATGGCAGACGGCTCCGTGGCGGCCCGCAAGAACGGCATCGCGAACCGGCCGCAGGTGCAGGCCCGCAACGCACTGAACGAGCAGTTGCTGACCATGACCTTCCAGGGGTCCGGCCAGATCGAGAAGGGTCTGAAGCTGCTGGACAAGAAGGACGTCTGGCGGAATCTGGCCGCCGCTATGCAGCCCGCTGCCAAGCCGGCGGACCTCAAGGCACGCCTTGATGAGATTTCCTTTCGTCGCAACATGATCGTTCATGAGGGAGACCTGACGAGGCTCGAGAGGCCTCAGCGCATCAAGCGTGAGGCAATCAAGGGGCCTGCGGTGCAGGCCGATCTCGATTGGCTCCAGTCCTTCATCAGTGCGCTGGCTACCCTCTGATCCTGCCGACTGTGCTGGACCTCGTGTGATCCCCACAAATTCACCCGCGCGGTCAACCCGGAAGCCAGTAGCGTCCGTGGCCATGTACAGCGATTTCGACGCCGATGAGGCGTGGGAGCGGCTGCGGGCCAGCCGCTCCAATCCGCCGGCCCGAGCCAATACCGGCTCCCGCCGCAAGACGTACTCGGCAGCCCTGGAACAGGCTCAGCAGCTGTTCCGTGCCGCCGCCGTCGTGGGACCGGCCACGAGCCCGATCCTGACCTTCTACGGCCTCAGCCAGGCTGGCCGCGCCATCACGGCCGCCGCCTGGTCTCTTAAGGGCGAGGACTGGCGCCTCAACACCCACGGGATTACGAGCAAGACGTTCCACGAGCCGTTCCCCGACATCGAGATCCGCACCGATCTTCCCGGCACCCAGGGCAGCTTCGTGAAGGTCAGCAAGGTCCTCGACTCACCGGTGTGGGAGATGGACCCGCTGCGCCTGGAGGACGTCTGGGACCTGCTGCCCCCGAACCTCAACTACCCGCTCACCAGCAGGGACCGGCTCACCCCGCTGCACACAAGCGAGGCCAGCGTCGACGAAGGCGACCACTCCTTGCTCAGCGTGTTCGTGTGCAACATTCCCGACCGGATCGTCAAGGCCGGCACCCGTGAGGCGCTGGCCGACTTTCTGACTGCGTACCCGGCTGTCGCCCAGCACGAGAGCTACTCGAATGTGGGAGCGGCGGCGCTTCCGAACTACGTCCGTTACGACCACGGTGGAGGCCAGCTGTCGATGAACTGGCTGATACCAGAGGGCGTGGGCACGGGGTTCGACGGGATGGCGACCATGGCCGAGCGGCAGGCCCACCTGAGGGCCTTGGCCCGCGGCTACGCCGGGGGCCGGTATTTCCTGCCGGTCCTGGGCTCGATGAAGCGGGATCTACACCCGCTGATGGCCTGGTGGGCCGTGCTGTACACGCTGTCCATGCTTGCCCGCTACGAGCCCGCGGCCTGGGGCAAGCACATCAACGTCGATGCCAGCCCGCACACGGTCCCGATCGAGCGGCTCTTGGAACGGGCGATCAACCACCTGCCCGTCCTGATCGCGGACGCCATCACCGAGGTGAGCACCTGATCCAAGGGCTTCCCCAGGTTCCCGTACGGGCGACCGGATCGTGTACACGGGACAACGGGCGGCCCCGGTTTCACATGCGGGTCGTTGGCCCCGCACCACGGGTACGGCAGCGCGGGCCGACACGCTGTGCCCCCGATACCGCAGTGCCCGACGTCCCCGAACTCCTCCGTGGGGACACGGCGGACGCCTGCCGGCTGCACGTGTACAACTTGCCCGGATCAGCGGAACGCTGCTCGCTCAATGGGCTTCCCTGAAGGCCGTCGGCTCCGGTCAGGACACATCGGGGACGTACAGGCCGGCTGCTGCCCCGATACGGAGATAGTCCATCGTCGGTTGCAGCGCGGCCGGCTTCCACCCGGTGGCCTCCTGGATGAAGCCGCCTTTGTCCGCCACAGTGGCATTCCACCTGCGGTCCAGGACCGGCAGCCGCGCCCAGTTCAGCCGCTCCCCGGTGTCGGCGGCGGTGGGGTGCGTGTAGTGGGTGAGGAAGTCCTCGGACAGCACGCTGGCCGTGTGTGGGGCCGCTTCGAACACCCCGGTCACCGTGGGCAGGGTGACGGACCAGTAGATCGGCACCTCACCCAGCCGGTATCGATCCGGATCCTCCGGGTGGTAGGTGACGGCGTACCGGTCCACCCACGTACGCCACAACTCCGTGGCGGTGGCCTCATCGGGCAGGTAGTCGTCCGACATGCTGCTGCCGTCCACCTCGGGGTAGAGGACCAGTTCCTCAGTCCAGGTGTGGCCGCTCTGGTGGCTGGACCAGGTCCACTTCCTGCCGGGCGGGTAGGACTGCACGGTCTGCTTGGTGCGGGGCATGGCGGCAGTCTGCCGGGCCGAGCGACGGACCGGTGCGGGTTCTGCGGCATTACCGCCCGGACAGATGAAAGCCCGGCCACCGAAAGGGGTTTTGACAGCCGGGCCGTAGCGGGCCGGAGCTGGCCGCCGGGCAGCCGGTCTACGCGGTCCCTGCTCTGGGAGGCTGAGGGCCACCATTCGGGGGCCGACGACCGCACAGGCTGCCGCCGGCCATGCTCGGGTCTGTCCGGCCGTTGTCAGCGCGACTGGATCCAGAGGCCGCCGTACGCGACGACGGCGCCGCCGACCGCGGTGGCGGCGCCTCGGAGCAGGTGCAGCCCTGCCTCGTTCCGCAGCCGCCGGGCTCGCCGGATCCACCGGGGTGGGAGGGGTTCCGGGTCCGGGCTGTTGCCCTTACTCTCGGGCTTGGACATGGGCTTCTCCTTCATTGGGGATGTTCGGTCTTCTGCAGACGGCTCCCTGTGCCCCAGGGGGCCGTCGCCGTTTCCGGCGACGACTGTGCCGTTGTCCACTCCTTGAGATTTTTGAGGTCTCGTGGGGTGGACGAGAGCAACAAAACCACCTCCGAACATGCTCTGACCAGCGGAAACAGCTAGTTGTCGAAACAAGTCCACCCGAGTTGAAACGACATCAAAGCGAGTTACTGCAAGTCCTCATGACCCCAACACGGGGCATCACATGCCTATATGGGGTGTCATGCCTAGCCAGTACGGGTTTTTACAGGTCGAAGGAGGCCTGGACGTGCCAGAGTTGGCGGATGCCTCAGATGATGCGCATGCCCGGTCCTGACGAACTGCCTCCCGGAACCAGGCGAGCATTCGTGGCAGAGCTGTTCTTCCACTACACCGAAGCCGGCCGTCCTACACTCGCCCGCGTCGCGGCGACCACCCGGTCCATGACCGATGCCTTTCCCGTCAGCCGGGAGACGATCCGTCGGCTTCTGCGCGGAGAGTCGATCGCCAGGTGGGAGCGGGTCGACGCGGTCCTGCGCGCCCTGTGCGAGATGGGCAATCAGGATCCGGACCGCAGGCGATGGCAGGAGCCCGGCGACTGGAACGATGACGGCGATCCGACCACCTGTCGGCAGCACTTGCGTCAGCTCCTCTACGACGACATCGACGAGGTCCAGCCCGAGCTACCTCCCACCCCGTCAGCGGTTCCGCCGTCGCGGTCGTCTGGAGGGTGGGGCGGTACTCCGCCTGCAACGACCGGAGGGTGGGGCGGCACTCCCTCGCAGGCGAATCCGGATGACCCGTGGGCCACCACCCCGCCTTCATCCGCCCCGTCGACGGGCGGGTACGCCGACGAGCCACCCTTCTGATGGTGGCGACCACGCTGGAGCTGCTGTGCGAGGGGCCCCGGCCGGGACGGAGGAGGAACCGGGTGCGCGGCTTCGAGACGGGGCAGACGGTCGTACGGCGCGACGTGTACCGCAGTGGGCGGGTGTGGAGCGAGCAGGCGCTGCGTGTCGTCTCCGACACGGGTGAGGCTCTGGTGACCGCTTGTGTGCCGGGAGCGGAGGCCCGCTGGCCCGCCCTGTATGCCAAGGCCCGTTCCGACGGGGACCGTTCGGTGAGTACGGAGGCGTTCGAGGCGATAGCGGCGGGGGAGTGGGAACTCGAGGACAGGCGGTGGCAGGAAACCGAGCTGCTGCTGTGGAAGCCGCCGACCGCATGGTTCAGCATCAACGCCTTCTACACACTCGCCGGGATGCGGAACTGGTATGTGAACTTCGAACACCCCACCTGTCGCAGGACGGACGGGTTCGACACCTTCGACCTGACCGTGGACCTGGTCGTCGACCCCGACCTGAGCCTGTGGCAGTGGAAGGACGAAGACGAGTACGCGCACGTGCGACGGCTCGGCATCATCACCGACCCCGAGCACCAGGCCGTGGACGACGCCCGCACCCAGGTCCTCGCGATGATCGAGGAGCGCTCCGGTCCCTTCGCGGACGTCGGCACCTGGGGCGACTGGCGCTGGGATCCCACCTGGCCCGCGCCGCGCCTACCTCAACCTGCTCCGAGGCCCGGAGAGAGGGGCGTACCGACAGGGCATTAAACCACTGCACTCGTAGGGGACCGAGGGGTGCGGGGGGTGCGGGGTGCCCGAGCGGGGGCGGCCAGCGGGTCCTGTCCCGCCCGGCCACGGCGGTCAATCAGTCATGGCGGGTTGTCGAGGACGGTGAGTGGAGTTGGGGCAGGCCCGTCCGGGCCGGCCGGTGAAGTCGTGCAGGAGTTCTGGGCGACGACCTGGGTGAGATCGCGGGTCAGCTCGGCACGGTTCCGCACCGGGAGACTGCTCGTCGTCTCCAGAAGCTTGTCCGCGAAGTCGAACTGGCGCCGCGTTCGGTACCGGTGAGCCAGATAGTCGAGGACGGACGGGACCATGTTGGCGCAGACACACAGGACCACAATCGGCCAGGGCATGCCGACGGCGGTGGTGCCCAGGCCGGAGCCGACAGCAGCTATGGGCGTAGGGATCTTCACGCGGTTCTCCGCGATGTGAGAGCGGGCTGGGTGGCGGACACCTGTGGTGGCATCGTCCGCGTGGGGAAGCCGCGCGGACGGCCCGCCCTCACCAGGTGGCGTACCTGTGTGAGGTGTAGAACCAGCGTCGCACAGATATCCCTTGGCATTGCCCCGGCACCCTTTCGACCACGGTGCGAACTGAGCGGCCGTCTCGTGCCGTCGTGCGTAACGGACTTCACCCCCTGGTGCCGGAACGGAGCACGGACAGCAGCGGCCGGAGAGAAAGTTGCGGGCATGCCAGAGGCCCGAACACTTGGCCCGGGCCCCGAAGAGGCAGTTGGTGCCCTACACCAGAGTTATGGGGGAATCGGCGGGTCTTGTGACGCGGCGCTACGTCCAGCGCATGCTGATCGAGGACAACTGTTCGATCCGCTCCTGCGAGAGCGTCGCCGCGCGGGAGCGCTGGTTGCTGATCCAGGCTCCAAGGCGGAACTGCAGTTCCCATCCCTCTTCGGAGAGCACTGTCTCCATGTGCTTGCGGGGGACGATCAGATGGCCTTCACGCTCGTAGTACTGGGTGGCGGCGGCCAGGTTGGCGGTCCACTTGTCGGCCTGGGTACGGCGCGCCTTGGGCTTCTCGTCCTCGGTCGCGGGCTCGATCCCGAGGACCTGCTCACACATCCACTGCTGCACGGCGGTGAGCTTGTCCCAGCCCAGGCGCTGGGCGCGCACCCACCGCCCGAGGTCCTCACCCTGGCGCAGGACGTCACCCGGCTCGGTCGGCAGTACGCCGCCTTCGTCCAGGTGTAGGCGGGTGAGGTGGAAGGCGCGTTGCCATTCCACGGGCCAGGCCGGGCACCACGAGGCGTCGATCTCCTCCAGCTGCTCGCGCCGGTCCTCCGACAGTGCGCCGGCAACTGAACCGACAGGCAGCCCTTCGGCACGCCGCCGTTCGATCTCGGCAGCCTTCCGGGTAGCAGCCCGGGCGTTCTTGAGCCAGATGCCTACCTTCGCGCCCTGGTGGGTGGCGTCCAGCGGGGCCAGGAGGTGCCCGTTCTCGGCAGCCCACCCACGGGCGGCGGACAGACCTTCCTCCCAGGCGACGTCGAAGTGCGACCACACCATGCCCAGCTTCTCCAGCTGCTGGACGCGGTCGGTGTCCATGTCCCCACGGGCGTAGAAACGCCGGGCGTCTGCGATCCACTGCCCCAGGGGGAAGTTGGCCAGCGAGGCCGGCCATCCCGTCGCCACTGCCTCGGGCCCCTTCGGCACCCGGTACGTGAACGGCACCTTCAGATCGCCGGCCTCGCCCGCGTACAGCACGGCGGCCTCGATGCCGCGCCGCCAGTGCTCGTGCTCGGGGTTGAGGACCCGCAGGTTGATGAACGCGGCCAGCGCGGCCGGGTCACGCGGCGTGGAGAACTTCAACAGCGCCTTCGCCGGAGCTGACGGACCACCGGACCCGTTCTCGCCGCCCTGCCTGGCCTTGGCGTCCTTCTGGACGGGCTTGTAGCGGCTCGGGGCCTGCTGCTCAGCGAGCTGCTCCACGATCCGGGCGTCGTGCGCCCGCAGCGCCTCCAGCAGCTTCGCCAGCCCGCCGAACGCCCGGCTCGTGAGCATGTTGTCCGCCGTCTCCCCAGGACCCAGGAGCACCGGCACGACCAAGCTGGCCATCTTGCCCTCGCCCGGCTGCATCCGCAGCGCCCGGCCCACGGCCTGGACCAGATCGGGCATCGAGCCGCGCACGTCGGCGAAGTACACGGAGTCACAGTTCCGGGTGTCGACGCCCTCGCCCAGCACCTTCACCGAGCTGAGGAACGCCTTCTCCGCCACCGTGCCGTCGGTGGCGATGAGGTCGGCGAACTCCCCGAGCACCCGCCGACGGTGCAGCGGCTTGTGATCGCCGCACAGCCAGTCCGCCCACACCGTCGACGGGTACAACTCCGGATCGTCGTCATGCAGCTGCGCCGCCACGTCCGGGACCCCGGTGGAGAAGGCTTCGGCCTCCTTCACGACGTGATGGAACGTGAGCGTGCGCTTGAAGGCCTCTTCCGCTGACGCCTTCACCAACGCCGTCTGCAGAGCAGCGAGACGCGCACCGCGCATCTCGTCAGAACGGCCCTCGGCACCCAGCAGCATGGCGGCCTGGAACTGCGTGTCGGTGATGTCCACACACACCACCTGGTACGGCGCACAGATCCCCCGGTCGATCGCCTCCGACAGCGTCAGGCTGAAACACCGGCTGCCGAAGGGGGAGTTGGGGTCGTCTTCCATGCTCGCCACCAGTTCGCCGGGCGCGCTGTCCTGGTCCTCGTCCCCGAGCTGCCACACCCGGGGCGTGGCCGTCATGTACAGCCGGCGCAGGGACGGGATCTTCTGGTTGTCGTGCACGACCGCCCACGGCTTCCCGATCCGGCCCGAACACCGGTGCGCCTCGTCCACGACGATCAGATCCCAGGCCGAAAGGCCGGCGGCGTGCGCCCGCTCCAGCGTGCCCAGACCGAGCGAGGCGTACGTGGCGTACACGGTGACCTTGTCCAGGCCCCTCGTCCACTCCACCAGCTCGTCCACGTCCGTGGTGTTGGGGAAGGACACCTCCTCACCCCGCAGGGACGAGACCCCGATCATCGGGCCCCTGCGGCCTCCCTCACGCCACGCGGCCTCGGTTTGGGCGAGCAGATCCAGCGAGGGCACGATCACCAGAACACGGCCCGCGTGGAGCTCTTCCGCGCTGTGGGTGGCTACCAGCGTTTTGCCGGACCCAGTGGCCATGAGTACCTGCGTACGAAGACCCTGCTCGGGCACCAGTGAGCGAGCAGGTAGGTCGAGCGCACGCAGCACGGCGCCCACGGCCTCTCGCTGGTGGGGGCGGAGTTCCTTCACTGTCATCTTCATCCGATCTTTCGCCTGAGCGTTGCACTTGTTGAGCGGAGAACTTGTCCTGGCTGCCAGTGAGAGGGTGGCAACTTCGCGAAACTCCCCGGTTTCAAGAGCGGCGATACTTCCTCTTCCGGCTCATTTCGACAAAGATCTTAAATTTTTTTGCTAGCATTCTAGAATGACAACTCCACTCATTGCCGGGCTCGCGTTAGTCGTTGCAACGCTGGCGCTTGGCTGGCAAATAGTTTCTTGGCTTCAATCAGGGCCTCGAATCCAAGTACAGCTTGAAGAGATTCGGCACGGATCTGGGAGTTGGTCAGACCCCGCTTTCCAAGGCGCCTACGCAATCACTGTTGCTAATCGAGGACGGCAAGCGGTCGACATTCAGGAGGTCAGACTGCGCTACCGAAAGAAGTGGCGAGAGGAGTTTTATCACTACTTGGATATTGAGTGGGGAGCCAGCATAGATTCGGCGCGGTCTGCCTCCCTTCCCGCATCTTTGAACCCGGGCGGATCAATAATCGTTTATGCTGCTCACGACGAGGTTAGATCACAAATGAAACAACGGAATGTTGAATTCTATCATCTCATTCCGCAGACCCGAATAGGACTCCGTTGGGTAGAGGGTGAGCTTAATGGGGCTCGCAATGCTACACGCAGTGAAATCGAATCGAGCTAGATCGAGTAGCAACGAGGAGGGGCTGGTGCCGGAGGTCGGTTCCGCCCTCCGACCCGGGGGGCGTTTGGCTCCTGATACCTCCGCGCGCCCAATTTAGAATTCCGCATCTGAGCTTCCTTTGGAAAGCGGCAGTCGGAATGTGAGTTGCTATTCCTCGCGAAATTTGTTCTCCCTGCTGAGTCCAGAGTCTATCTAGTACTTTAAAGTGAAGCACTTTAGCCAACTGGCCATCACTCGAACGAATCACCGCCCTTGGATCCCGCTACCGGCCCGACACTCCGTCACCTCACCTCCCTTACTGTTGCCGCTTTTCCCTACGGTTCCCCGTGGGGCGTGGACTGTTGGGGCTGGAGCGCAGCGGAGGCCCCGGATCGGGCCCGCGCGAGGCGCCGGCCGCATCGCGGTCGCGGCTCGTG
Source organism: Streptomyces sp. NBC_01451 (assembly GCF_036227485.1). Lineage (NCBI taxonomy): Bacteria > Bacillati > Actinomycetota > Actinomycetes > Kitasatosporales > Streptomycetaceae > Streptomyces > Streptomyces sp. NBC_01451. Next base: position 147 of record NZ_CP109479.1, on the reverse strand, counting down.
GAGCGCAGCGGAACGAGCCCAACTCGCCTGCGGAGCAGGCAAGTTGATGGAGCCTCACGCAGTGAGGGTCTTGGCGCTCACGCGGAGCGGGGGCGTAACAATCGTGCGCAGCACGGTTGTTCGCTTGCATAGCGCGAAGCGCTATGG